>CP070744.1:0-62196 GCA_020348265.1 Phycisphaerales bacterium
ACCAACGTTGTGTGACCGACGCGGACGCCGGCAACGTCGGTGATGGCGTTGTTCGCCCCGGGCTGGAAGATGCCCACGGTGATGCCCAGGTCACGCAGGCGCGGACGGGCTGTGTCTTGCTCAGTAGCACCCACCTCCAAGAAACTGAAAGCCACCGCTGTGAGTATGATTGCCCGATTCATGGTGTATCACTCCACGTGCTGATTGAGTTCCGTAGGGTGCGCCATGCGCACCAGGCAGTCTACATCTACCTGATGATAGCGGTCCGCACGGCGGACGCTACACTTGCGCCGGTTCGTATGACTCCCTCGACAGGCCGCTTCAGCGGTCTTTCCCGAAGGGCTATTAGCCCAGGTGTTTACGCCTGGGTCTCGTCGCAGCAATCCTCCACTATATCGAGCCCGTTTCAACGGGCTTATCGTTACGCGATGATCGCATCGACGCGAAGGATGGTTCCGAGAGCCCGTTTCAACGGGCCACACGAATAGGGGTTTCCGGTTCTCGCCGATCCCGGCCCTGAAGGACCGGACTAACAGCCCGCGATCGCGGGCATGCCCCGTGAATGGGGCAGGGCGGCTTGGAGCCTCTTCGCCAAGCCTACGAGCTTCTTTCATCGGGAATCACCGGCTTGATGGATGACACCCGCACGCTCAATAAGCCAACCAGTATGGCAACTGTGACCAGAAAGCGACCGCCAGGCTGCCCGCGCATTGCCTTATAAAGTCCCGTGTTCTTAAGTCCGTGGAAGGTCTGCAGACTTCCACACAGGTGACTGATCTTCTGATCTGCAAAGGACAGGCTCTGTCGCCGGTGTGCAAAATAGTTGCGCATTCTGTTGATGTTATTGAGATCACAGTATTCACGCTTTGTGATTAGTCCCAGACAGTAGCACAGCGCGATCCTGGAATGAAAGGTGGATAGCGGCTTGTTGTCTCCGAGAAGCTCATCAACCGCGTTCTGATCCGAGCGTAGGAATGATGCTAGTATTTCTCGCAAGACATCGTTAAGGAAGGCAGCACCCAGTAAAACCCTTCCACGTTCAGATTCTTTCTGCAACTCGTCAAAGAGGGGTTGTGCCTCCTTGTGGAACCAGTTTTCTGTAATGTGATCGGCCTTCGACTCCATTATTGCATTCCTTTCGCACGAGAGACTGGGGCCCTAAAACGCCTTGTGGCGCAAAGTGCTATATTGGACCGGCGCTCTATTGGGCTTCAACCACTTATACCACGAGTCGCTTCGTTCCCAGAGGACGATTCTGTCAAATGGGGAATCCTCACAGACTTGTCGCAATTGAGGGTCACCCCAGCTTGCGTCATCCATTGGCGATCCGATAATGTTGCCCACAGTGAGTCCGCTTGCTGTGATCAACAGCCATTTCTCGGTAGCATTCCCCCAGTTCTCGTATGTCTCACCTTTCTGATTCTTGGACTCGATTGCCGTTGTGATGTATCTTAGATTAAGGCCAACAGTACCGGTAGAGGTATTGAAACACTGCCATCGCCAGCGCGACGCGGGGCGCGGTCCATCCGTTTCCCGCCATGCCAAGATAAATTCGATCAGAGAATACACAACAGGGAATTCAGCGAAATCGTCGCGCGAAAACCGATAGTGGTGCGGCTTGCCGATTTGGCAGCTTTCGAAGAAGGCAACGAGTTGCTCTGCAAGGTCCCTAGGCAATGCAGCTGGATCGCTTGGTTTCTTTAGGTTCTTTCTCAGGCACACGCTTGCGGAGATGCCCGTCAGGTGCTTCCGATGACTGATTCGCCGAACGAGGCTTGCCTGAACATCTCGCCAGAACTCATCGATCGGAGTAAGAGGAGACACCTTGCCTGCCACTGTGTCGTTGAAGTAGTACGTGTGCTCAACCGCGATCTTCTTGCACGTCTTACCCTTACTCACGGTAAGCAGGGCATCCGGCCTCTCTTGCCACTTGACGTTCGAGAGGCTGTATCCCAAGTGATGAAGGAACTCGCGAATAAAGAACTTCTCGAATTCTTTCTTCTCTTTCTTGCTTATCCTCGCCATCGGCTGCGTAACCTGATTTCGTAGGGTCCGCCGCGCACACAAGTCAGTCCTACTGCGTCGTCTGCGAATACACTGTTTCGTCGTTTCGCGTTACCGTTACCTCGATGCCCTCCAACGTTGTCTGAAGCCTGACATTGTAGTCTACGGGCTGGGTATCCTCTTCGACGCGAAAAGCGTACTTACCACCAAACACAGTCAGGCCGGAGGCGACTTTGCGTCCGTCGTGGTAGATGACCTCTTTGAAACCGAGCCACCGCGACTTGATCTCAATTGTATGCCCGTGCGTCGAACAAGTCCAAACCTCGTGAAGCACGTTCGTCTACTCCTGACGGGCACCGCAACCTGCCCGCGCCACTCACGAGGGGTTGCATTCTCGTAGGCTGCGCCGTGCGCACCCGGCAACCGCAACTCGCGAGGTTGATTATGCGGACCGGATAGCCTTCCTGATAACGCCAAATGCCTACCGAGTTGGTCTTCAGCCGCTTCTTATCCATTCAAGGAACCGGGGATAGTCCTGGCACGCGGTTTGGAGAGACGGCGGAGCGTCAGGCAGGCTCTGTCTTTCGCACCTTTCCCCCAAGTCCTCGACCAAGGGGTATGCCTCCGACTCGCATCTACTGTACTTCGGATAGCGATTGCTCGATTCGTCCACGGTCTCGCCGCGGAGATAGGCCAACCAGTTCTCAACCTCCCACTTGGGAATGAAGCCAAACACGGGCTCGTGATCTTGCGGTGGAGGCACTTGCGCCTTCCTGCAGGCGCTGATTACGGTCTGCCTCCGCCGGTCAACAGTAAGATTGTCCGCATCGATGAGGTACAGGATTCCACGATTAGTGCCCGAGGATCGCCGCAATTCGGTGAGCTCACAACAGACCTCTGTGCAAACGTACTGCTTAGCGTCACCCTGTGGAGCCGACTTGAACGTCAACTGATGGCGCTTCATACCACGGCGGTACAGGAATGCTCGAGCGAAGACTTCGTGCATTAGGTCTTCGCAGACAACGACCAATCGGACCTTTCGCGCCATGTCACCATCCCCTAGCCTCTAACTCAGACTGCTTCAATCCCGAAGTTTTGCTGGCGTTGTCCATTTCAATGCGCGTCGGTCCCGCAGAATCCCGTTTGAACCAGATACCCTTCTCCCGCGCAAGGTGGTCGATAACCTCAGGATGGTGCGAGATGACAACGGCCTGGGCGATGGAGCGCGAGGGAGCGTCGATCAGAGCGACCAACCACGGTTCCACTTCCCGAAGGGCAACGTAGTTGTCAGGCTCGTCGAGGAACAGCACGCGATTCTTGTCGGAGACGCCAAACAGAATCGTGTGCAGGACGATCAACTGCCGCTGTCCATCCGAAAGTTCGCCGAACTTAAAGGACAGAGGTTCGCTGCCCTTTGGCTTAATCAACACGCGCAGTGTCGTGGTCGAGTCGGCTGGTCCATCCAGCTGCAGTGATTCAAAGCCGTCAATGACTTGGCGCAATTCTTCGAACAGCTTGAGCTGACTGGAAATGTCCTGACGAAGAATATACCGGAACCACGACGGGAAGTTGCCGCCGTCGATGGCCAGCTCCTCGGACTCCTCTCCGCTAACCGTATCCATGATCGGTGGACAGGACCGTAGAAACTGTACACTAGCCAATCGCTGCTTGAATTCGGTCAGTTTGGTGTTGTCATTGCGGGCGCGAATCGTCGACAGGCCTGAGCGGTGCCAGTCGAAGCTCAACTGCGGTCCTGGATCATGGCGATCGTTGTACAACTGGATCTCACCGTCCCTGAACGTGAAAAGAGGCTTGCCATCCAATTCCAGCGACTCGGTCAGTACCCGGGATTCGCGCCTTTCCCGCGAATGCCCGAGCCGGAGCTCATACCGATACAATCCTGAGGGTGTGCGGACATCCAGCGCGAAAGCCTGTTCATCCAACTTCTGCCAACGGGTCAGGTCCGCCCCGGAAAACAGCTCCGACGTTAGCGCCGTGCCGCCAACGAATCGACGGATAGTGTGGACGACATCGAATACAGAGGATTTCCCCGTGCTGTTCGGCCCGAGTAGCAGAGCGATGGCCCCAAGCCGGATTTCGCAGTTGACGAAGGTTCGATAGTTGTCGATGTAGAGCCGTTCAATCATGACCATCCTCCTTGGACAACGGCGCCTATGCTAGCCTACGTTTCGCGGCGTACACCATGCGTGGCCACTCCCACCGGTCCGCACGGCGGGCCCTACTATTCTATGCTTGCGGCACGACGGACGCTACAACTTTGCCTCAACCGTCTCCAAGACCTCACGTTCCAGGGCGAAGGCTTTCTCTTGGATATCCTTGCCGCGGGTTAGGATGTCCTCCATCCACCGCTTGTCTTCCACGTCAGCGGAGTTGATCTTTACGTTCAGGAATGCACCCATCACTGCGGAGCGGGCGGCCAATGCTCCCACGCCTGCGTCGGAGACTGAGGCCGGGTTGCCAAACTCCGCCATTGCCTTGCAGACTTCCATACATGCCAGTGAAGTCTCCATTACCCTGAAGGGCACTTCGATAGCTTCTTTGGTGGCGTCTTGAATTGCCTTGTTTTTAGCGGTTTTCTCGGCATCGGAAGTTTCGGGCAGGCCGAAGGCGGCCATTATCTTGTTGAATGCGTCGGTGTCATCGTCGATGAGCCGAAGCAGCAGGTCGTGGCAGGCCTTGCCCTTTTCCGCCCAGTCGGAGAACTCCGCCCAGCGGTCATCCCAGCCGCGCTTGTGCGAGGACAGATTGGCCACCATCGTACCCAACGCCGCCCCCATAGCTCCCATCGCGGACGAGATGGACCCTCCGCCCGGAGCCTTGGACTCGCTGGCTGTCTCCCACACGAAGCCGGAGAGAGTCATGTCCACAAGTCTTTTTACTCCGGGCTTCTTGGCCTCGATGGCATATTCGATGATTTTCTCTTCGGGTTTGAAAGGATAGAGTTCGTCAAGCCCCAGCGATTTGACCGCGATCTTTATAAGCTCCTTGTCGCTCACGCCCAGCGAACGACCCTGCTTGCGCAAGAAGTACTTGCCGGCATCGAGCACGGCCTGCAGAGGCATCAATCCAACCAACTCCGAGCCGGTGACGCGGATGCCTCGGTCCTGGGCCTTCTTGCACACCTCGTCGTAGGCGACGTGCACGGGGGTGACGCTTATGTTGGTCAGGTTCATGGAAATCTGGGCCACGCCGTATTCCTCGATGAACCAGCCGATGCCTTTGACGCACTTGAGCGTGCCCGGGCTCCACACCTTGTTACCTTTCTCGTCCATCACAGCCTTGCTGCCCGGCTTGCCGTCCACGGTTTTCACCCGGCCCTTCTCCCGCACATCGAAGGCGATGGCATTCGCCCGCCGGGTTGAAGTGGTATTGAGGTTGACGTTGTAGGCAACGAGGAAGTCGCGGGCACCGACGGCGGTGGCTCCGGACTTGGCGTTGAATTTGTCCGGCCCGAAATCGGGCTTCCAGCGGGGTTGGGTAAGTCGTTCCGCCAGTGCTTCGTACTCGCCCGCACGGACTACAGCCAAGTTGCGGCGCTCCTCGATCAGGGCGGCATTCTCATAGCAGAAGATGGTCAAGCCGAGCTCTTCCCCCAGCCGTTTGGCCAGCTTGCGAGCGTACTCGACGGTTTCTTCCATGGTGATGTTAGACACGGGGACCAAGGGGCAGACGTCGGTGGCACCGAAGCGGGGGTGCTCGCCGTGGTGCTTGCTCATGTCGATCAGCTCAGCCGCTTTCTTGACAGCCTTGACCGCTGCATCCAGCACTGCATCCGGCGCGCCGACCAGGGTGACCACCGTGCGGTTGGTGGCCTTGCCGGGATCGACGTCGAGGAGAGTTGCCCCCTCGGTGCCTTCGATCTGGTCGGTGATCTGCTTGATGATGCTCAGGTCGCTGCCTTCGCTGAAATTGGGAACGCATTCGATCAGTTGGTTACTCATCTGCCTTTTTTCCTTGCGATATCTAAACCAGGGTCCCTCAGCCAGCCTTGCACACGCGCGATTCATCGAGCCAGCGCGGGGACATGGTAACGGATGGATGCGATCCTGTCAGCGCGAGGATAAAGAGCTTAGGAAAGCTTGTCTGTGGGGTAAGTCGTCCGCTCCCTTGCGGTCGCGGCTCTGATTGGCCGCTGGTCAGTGCCCGTTGGGAAGCGTGGTCAGGTGGTCACGACGAGGCGGGTACGTCCTGGGTATCCAACACCTCGAAGATGCTATCGATGATCGGGCAGCCGCTGCGGTACCGCTGCCACCGGCTGCAGACCTGACGTATCTGCTCGCGTTCCTCGTCTTTGACGTGTTTGGCCACGGAGGTGAGCCGGTTGAGGATCTCGTCGATCAGCCCGGAAAGCGGAGTCTCCGCGTCGCCCGTAGAGACATTGGGGGCGATATCCAAGGCGGCCCAAGCTGCAGCGAGCGGATCGGACCGCATCGCGGTGCGGAGGGCTTGCTCCATCAACGGTTGCACGAAACCCGCCGTCTTTTCCGATTGCTTCCAACTGCTTACGACAATGTCCCAATGGGATTTCAGTTGCACCCAGGTGGTTGCAGCGAAGCGTTGCGACAAAGCACGTCCGGCCTTGTCGACGAGTTCGTCGATGATGCCCTGTTCGACACCGTCGCTTTGCATGTGCAGATGTTCGATGGCCATCCCAAGCAAGTGGTTCGTCTCGATATTCTGAATCTCATCGATGAGCCTGTAGAGCCCGCCTATTCGCTCAAGCGCAGGTGAACTCGTATCGGTGAACTCCTGCGAGGTGCGTCGGGCCAGCGTTGTTGTATCACCGCTGACCCAATGGCGATCGACGAAAGAGAGCCACGCTGATGACTCCTTGTCACTGTCCGAGCAAGTATCCGGATCGATGTATTCGATTTGCTGTCCTTTGATGCGCATCTTCGCCTGCCCGGTGTCGTCGTGCAGCAGATGCAAGTGCAGGCGGCGTCCCAAGGAGAAGCGCATGCCCGCGGCAAAAGACGCCTTCGCCCGTATCGGACCGGGCAAGCCGAAAAGGAGCACCTCAGCCGCTTCAAGCCAAGGCTCCTTCACGTTGACGATCACGCTTCGCTCTTCGAGCAGCCGGCGCAGCACATAGCAGCCAGGCCCGGAGCTCAGCGCAGGATGAACCTGCAGACCGGCCGCGCAGAACACCGCACAACTCACCTTCAGGTCGAGTTCCTCCAACACCGGTGCTGGCTTGAGAACGGGTGATGCCACACCTGCGTCAATCATTGCGCGGAACACATTGAAGGGGTTAAAGCCGACGCGAGCGAAATCCTGCTCGTTGAAGGCGATGCAGTAGGTATAGACGCGTTGCCCTCCCCGCCCGGTGTGCTCAGCACCGGCGAAGCAGGAAACCGTCGCGCACAGCCGCCCGGATGGCAACGCGTAGAATGCTACCGCCTGCACACCGGCGACATGCGCATCGGATTCCGGCGTGGCGGCGCAGAGCCCTTCGTGCGAGGGGGAATGCGTGGTGATGGTTTGTTTTTCGTCCGGGCGCAGGCCACGACTGGCGGAGATAATCCGATACCCCTCACCCATCGGAGTACGTACCGACGTGAAAATGGCCTGATCACAAGTCAGCTTGGCCTCGGGCGAACTCTCCATGCACCCCGTCTCTGCTAGAGCTTGCTGAGGACCCATTCAAACGGCTCCAGAATACCGTGCGGCGCTACATGGAGCGGATAGGGCACTACGTTGTCGCTCTCGTCCGATCCATACCCCAGACTACCCACAACACTTGTTGCGAAGAATTCGAAGTTTTCGAAGCGGTTCTCGCAGATATTCCATAAGCGGTTGAGATTGGTCTGCGCGAAGGCACGCGGATTGTCGAAACACTCCGGGCAGTAATCCGCCTTGGAGAGCACGACCGCCACCGGCGTGGGGCTGCGCTTCCGCTTGCCCAGAGCAATAACACCGTCGAGGTATGTCATTAACTTAAGGGCGAAGAAGTCGGGCTGCGGTGAGCCCACGCCGGCAAGAGCGGCATCCACCAACACGATTGCACCGGCGCTCTTCTCCAGGAGGGAGCGTATCACCGTGAAGGTTCTAGGAGCCGCCACCTCCGCAGCGATGGCTTCGCCGGCCATGTCCGGCATGATCAGATCGTAAACTCGCGTCTCGTCCTCACGCGGCGAGACCTGGTAGTACGCCCAAAGCCACGAATCAACTTCCATAGCGGTCTTGGGTGGAAACTGGCGGGCACCCAGGTAGCTGATGACCGTATGGGGTACGTTTACCGAATACGCTCCCTTGGGAACTGCGTCGAACTCGTTGGCCCGCTTGGAGAGCATATCAAGCAGCATACCCAAATAGACGGTCTTACCTACGTTGCTGTCGCCTATGACGGTGATCATACAGGGGTCACGTTCCTGCGCGGCGGCCTCCTGACCAAGGGCCAGCGGCGCGTAGCACGTCTCACAGATCACCGCGTCCGCCTGATTCTGTGTTTCACATATCAGGCAAGGTGGGTTACCAGTGGACAGCTGGCTTGCCGTGTACATCGTGGTCATCACACTACTCCTGAGTGTTACTCGCCGTTGATCCAGCGCGCGTCGGATAGATCCATGGCGCATCTGAACCCGGTGTTGTAGGTCCGGGCAAGGGCGATCTGCCCGGTACGGAACTGACTGCTCGCCTGGGTTTCGAAATAGGTATCAAAGGCCCCGCCGCGGACTACGTGCATGGGCATCTCGCCTACGATCGGGCGGTTCTCATCATCGGCGGTGTTGTGCTCGGTGTCGGTCCACTCCCAGACGTTCCCAACAAGTTGGAGGACCTGATTGGGTGCGGCCCCCGTGGGACACTCCGTTACCGACAGTGTCCCACGGTGCCGCGACGCCCAAATGTTGCAACGGGTCCTATCCATTGCATCCCCCCACGGAAAGCGCCGCATCAGATCTGCAGAACTGTTTATGTGCCACGAGGCCGCCATTTGCCATTCCGCCTCGGTAGGAAGACGTTGCCCTATCCACAAGGCATAGGCCTGAGCTTCATACCAGCTCACACCCACAACCGGATGGTCCGCCAAGTGCGTATTGTGCCTACTCTGCCGCCAGTATCTGGGCCCCGGGCATCCGGTGAGATCCTTGAGTTCTATCAGATGAGGCCAAATCTCTTCAGGCCAGTACTCCAACTCATCGTATCCGCCGGCATCAACGAACTTCTGGAATCGGGCGTTTGTTACCGTGTGAACATCGAGCAAGAACGGGTCAACGGCTGCGTCTTCCTCGGGTGCTCCCGGCTGAGAGGAGAGCGTCAGTGTGATTGACACGCTTCCTGCCGGAACCAGCGCCATGTGTTCCTCCAGCTCACGTTGGGCTGTCTCTATACTCTCAGCCGCGTCGGGATGGCTGCGCCACTCCTTTTCCTCACGCAGGAGTATGTTGTACCGTTCCTGCTGGTAGAGCCGTTTTACCGGATCCTCTTCGAGAGTCTCGGGTGGTGCGGGATTGAACTCCGGTGCTGTCTCATCCACAGGCACGAACGGCGATTCTTTGGTCTTGCGCTGTTGACCGGACCGCTCTGCAGCCGACTTGGGGCGAGTAAAGAGGTTCAGGGCCATTGTTCTGCTTCCTCAGTGAAAAAGCCGTAGATTCTACGTGCTTAAGCTCCGATTGCCTTGCGTTTCGCATCGCGACGCAGCTTGCGAAACTGCTCAGCCGCCCGGCTGGCTGCGGGCTTCGGTGTGGCCGTCGACGCAGACGGCGCGGGTACGCTTGGTTCACAGCTGGGCTTCTCCGAGCGTGTGGCAACGGGAATCGCCGGAGCCGAACCAAGCCTCTGCAGCAACTCCTCGCGCTGCGCAGCGACTTCCTGTTGTCCCTGGGCGAGCTGGGCCTGCATGGTCGCCAGGGAGTCTTTCGTCGCGGACAACTCAGCGGCATACGCGTCGAGCTGTTCACTACGGACCTGAAGTTCCTCCTCGCGTTGAGCGAGTTCGAGGCGTTGGGGCTCCCACTCCTTGATCTGCTCTTGCAGGCGCCCATCGACGGCAGCGACCTCTGTCTCGCGTTTGGCCACTTGCTCCATGGTTTCCTCCAGAGCCTGCCGCTCCCGGGCCAATTGCGCACGACGGTCCTCGAGCTCTTCTCGCTGAGAGGTCATGACTTGTTTCTCGTGTTCGAGCTCGGCCAGTGCCCCCTGCAACTCCATGCGGTGTCTTTCAAGCTCGGAGGCCGTCGCGGTAAGTTCCTTATGCTGCTCCACCAGGATCTTGCGCTGTTCATCCAGCTTGGATTGCTCTTGAGCTAGATCCGCGTTTCCATTAGCGATGCGCTCATTCTCAGACTGGATATTCGCGGCATCGTCTTCGAGTTGACGCCGAACGGCGCGAAGACGATCGAGTGCTTCACCGGCCAGGCGGTGCAATTCCGCCTTGTCGGATGCAGAGGCGATCGATTCAATCTGTCGCTTTTCGCCCACGATGGAAATCCCCAAACGCGACGGCCGAACACAACGTAGGTACACGCAAGCTCAAGCGCCCGACCCGGCGACCGAGACTCGCCGAACAAGGGTGCTTCGCTCGGTTCCTGAAACAAGCTTACGATACGCAGGAGAGGATGGCCCACGGACTAGCATAAGTTGATTCACCCGGCATCATCCAATGACAGCCGATCCGGACTCTGTATATCGGACGTCCAAACCAAAAGTGATGCACGGGGGCGGTTACAGGACCTCAAGGGACAAAACCAGCACCTATCCTACCCAGGCGGCGCAAACGAAATGTAGACTTATTTGTCTATGTGCAGCATCGGTGTCAGGCGGGATAGCGCCGCCCTCCTCGCGTGCCTGGACGACGAAATCCCAGGAATAGTAGGACTATGACTCAAACGGACCAATTCGCAGATCTTCTGACCGCTGCAGATGCAGCGATCGGGGCCTTCGAGCGCGAGCTTGCCGAGCGTGAGTCAGAACTTGACAAGCAGTCCACAGATCTCCGCACCCAGCTCAAGCGCCGGGCAGCCAAGACCAAAGAATTGGATGGGCGGGAAGATCAGCTCCACAGGGAACAGGCGGGACTGGCTGAAGCCAAGGCAGACCTGCAGCAACGTGCAGTGGAACTCGACCAGCGCGCTGGTCAATGCGATCAGCGAGAAGAAAAACTCAAAGCACACGCCGAACGGCTATCACGCCAAGAACACCAAATCCAAGAGAACGCCCGCAAGACGGAAGCTGAGTTAACCAAGAACCGGCAGCGTCTGGAGAAGGAGCACAACAAGAAGCAGAAAGCAGTGGGAGCTCAACGCGCCGATCTTGATGAGAAGCTCGAGGCCTTCAAGCAACGCGAGGCGACCTTACGTGCCCGCGCGAAAGACATCCAGCGCGGCGAGGCAAACCTGAATAAGCGGGCCGGCGAACTTGCGGCAAAAGAAGAAAAACTCAGTGCAGCCGGCAGACAACTCGACGCTCACCGCGAAGAACTCCAGTCGCTCCGACAGACGCTGGATGACCAGGCACGAGAGTTGCAGGCGACGGAAGAGAGATGTCACCTGACTGATAAGGAACTTGCCCAACGAGAAGCCAACCTTGCCGCACAACAGCAGAGAGACGAAGAGGTACTTCGTGAAAGGCGCGAACAGCTCGAAGTGGAACGCACGCAGCTTGATGACCAGCACGGGGAGTTTCAGGCGCAGAACTCATCCTGGCGCGAGGAGCAAGAAGAAGCCAACAGAGCACTCGAAGCTCAGCGTGCCGACCTCGAAGACGCACGCTCCACCCTTGACCAGCGCACTGGGGAGTTGGACGCGCGGGCCAAAGAGATTGATGACACTCAAACAGCGTTGGAACAACGGGCGGCGGAAGTTGACGCCCGGGCAGCGGCCCTCGATGAGGCCCAGCTAGAGCTGGGGCGGCGTGACGAAGAGTGTGACCAACAGCAGGCTGGGATCGAAGAGACCCTGGCGGAACTGGCCCTGCGTGAGGAGACTCTGCAACGTTCCGGTGCGCAACAACAAGCTGAGAATGAACGCCTGCGCGCCGATCGAGAGGAACTCGAGGCGAAATCCAAGGAACTCGAGGCACGTACTGAAGACCTCGACGGCGATCTTCGGGCCCTTGAGGAACATCGCGCGAAGCTGACCGAGGCGACTGCGAAGTTCGAGCAGACCCGAGTCGAGCAACAGAGTCTGATTGAATCGGAGCAGGCCACGCTCGCGTCGCAGCATGAGGAGCTGGACTCCCGACAAAGCCGTCTGGAGGAGGACAGCGAAGCGCTCGCCGCACAGATGACCCAGTTCGAGAATCTCCAGGCCGAGCTGCAGCAACGCAAAGCCGAGATTCAAAAGGCTCTGAGCGAACAACAAGCCGAAATCTCAGCAGAGCGTGACTCGGTAAACGAGCAATACAAGAGCCTGGAGGCGGACAGGCAGGCGCTGGCCGCGCGGATCGGTGAATGCAATGCGCAGCGAGCCGAACTCGAAGCGCTCCAAGCCGAGTTTGAGGAAGATCAGACATCACAGCGGGACGCCCTTGACGCCGACCGGCAGGCAGTGGCGGATGAGCGTGAACGCTTCGAGACAGAGAAAGTCGCCCTGGCAGATCGGGTCGCTGAGGTCGACGCCCGACGAGATGAACTCGAACGTCTCGCAGCCGAGCAGCAACAGCGACAAACCGAGCGGGAGAACAAGCTCGCATCCGTACAGCAGTTGCTCGCCTCTGAGCGGGAAGGTGTCGAAGAGCAGCGTCGGTTGATCGCGTCTGCTCGAGACCAACTTGAGGGAGAGAGATCTGCCCTGGCACACAAGGTGGCGCAGCATGACTCAGACCGCAGGGAACTCGAACGCCTCGGGGCCGAGCATGAGCAACGCAAAGCCGAACACGAAGAGACAGTCCTTGCGGCAAAGCAAGCCTTGGCGGAAGAGCGTGAGCTGGTCGACGCGGACAAGGCTGCCGTGGCACAGATGGTGGCTGAGAACAACGCCCGTCGCGCGGAGCTGGAGCGACGTGAGGGCGAGTTCAAACAGACACTGAGCGAGGATGCAGCTGATATAGCCTCGCAACGCGAGACGCTCACGGCGAAGCGCGAGGAATTCGAAGCCGAAAAGGCCGCCCTTAAGCAGCAAATCACCGAGCACGAGCGAACCAAGGCCGAGCAGAACAAGACGCTCGCTATGGCACAGCGATCTTTAGAGCAGGAGCGCGAGTGCTTCGAGACCGAGAAGGCTGCACTTGCCCAGAAAGTGGCGGAGAATAACGCCCGCCGAACGGAGTTGGAGCGGCGCGAAGCCGAGCTCAGACAGTCCTTGAGTACGGATGCGGCCGACATAGCATCTCAGCGTGAGGCACTTGCAGCCCAGCGTGAGGAGTCTGAAGCCGACAGGGCTGCTCTGGCTCAGCAGGTGACCCAGCACGACGCTCGCAAGGAGAAGCTTGAAAAGCTGATCGCCGAACACGAGCAGGCCCGGCTCCACCAGGAGAAGACCCATCGTGCGCTAAAACGGTCCCTCATAGAGGAGCGTGAGCAGTTCGAGGCGGACAAGGCCACACTGGCGACGCAAGCATCTGAGTGTGACGCTCGCCGCAGTGAGCTTGGTCGCCGAGCTGCCGAGCTCCAGAAAGCCCAAGCGGAACAAGAGGAGACATTGGGAGCGGCCAGGCAATCCCTTACAGAACAGCGCGAGTGTCTGGAAGCGGAGAAAGCGGCGCTGGCCCAGACGGTAGCCGAGAGTGATGCCCGCCGCGCCGAGTTGGAGCGGCGCGAGGATGAACTTAGACGGTCACTAAGCGCGGATGAGGCTGACGTCGCCAAACAGCGCGATGCTCTGGTATCTTGGCGGGAGGAGCTTGAAGCCGAGAAGGTTGCCCTCGCGCAACGGGTAGAGCAGCACGAAGCGCAAAGACAGGAAATCGAGCGGCTAAAAGCCGAGCACGAGAGGTCTCAGGCCGAGAATAACGAGGCGTACGGCGCGGCGATGCAGTCTCTTGCCCAGGAGCGAGAAAGCTTCCAAGCAGAGAAAGCCATATTGGCCGAGCAGGTCGCCGAATGCGACGCCCGTCGATCCGAGGTGGAACGTCGCAAGTCCGAGATACTACAGTCGCTAAGCGAGGAGGAGGCCGACGTCGCCACTCAGCGCGAAACGCTTGCTTCGGATCGTGAGAGGATCGCAGCCGACCGGGCCGCCCTCGAAAAGCGAGCTGAAGAACTCGAGCAACGCCGCTCGGGGCTCGACAGAATGTTGAACGAGTGCCGGACCTCGCGGGCGGAGCTCGACAAGCGTCAAGGTGAACTCCATGCATCCGCGGAACAACTGGAGGAGATGCGGGCTCAGATCGCCAGGCAACAGGAGGAAGCTGATCGGGCGACACGAGAGCTGGAGGGGGCTCACGGGGATGTCGAGCGAAGTCAGGCGTCGTTGGTTTCTTCCCAGCAGGAGCTTCAAGAACGCTGCGAGACGATTGAGGCGCGAGAGGCGGAACTCGCCAGCTTGATGAGTGAAATCGAGCAGCGTGAACAGGCCGTAGCTGATCTCGAACAACGAACCAGACAGCAGGCCCCGGATGCTCCCGATGGGGAAGGCGTAGCAACGGCGACCTTGGAGAGTCATTGTGCATCTCATTCCGCAGTTGCCTCCTTCTGGGCGGGGGTCTCCGCACGTGCGGCGGCCACCGATACCGTCAGGGCACCAGGTGGGACCGGCGGCACAGACACAGCTAGTGCAGCAGAATGTACGGGCGATCCAACCGACGCGCACACGTCCGCCTCAGATTCCCCAAGTGATGACCAGGGTGTGACAGGTGTTGAATCCTCCGCTCAAGAATCTCTGGAGGAGGAAGTCGACGCCGGGGGCGAAGTGGATCCTGACGAGTCTCCCGACTTCGAAGTGAGCCAGGCCGCGGCAATGAAAGAAGCGCTCGCCGCCGCTCGCGCGGAGCTGGAGGCAGCTGAAAGCGAACCGGCACCGGCCGTGTCCGCCACTGGCCGGGAGGATCGGGCAAAGGTCCAGGCTGGCGAGGCACCGCTGAAGTTCACCAGAGAATGGGCCGAGCAGGCCCAGACATCGCCACCTGGCGTACTCGAAACCGCTGGGCCGTCCGAACCGGCAGCGGATGCCCCGCAGGAACTCGACCCGGAGACCGCCAAGAAGCTGAAGATGCTCCGCCGCCTGCAACCCAAGAAGTCCACGGAAGAGCTCCTTGCCCAGATCGAAGCGGAGAAGGACACCAAGTCTGCAGTCGGCAAACAGAAGAAAGGCTGGTTCTCGAAGAAATAGCCGCCCACCGCTGCCTGCTGCAAGACTGCGCCAGCTACTCAGGAACCGCGAAGCTCAGGTGATGGGCGCAGTGGACGCAGTGCACACGATCCCAAATGTCGCGGGGCATGTTTCCGAACAGAGGATGCGCGTGCAGTCTTCCGTCGTGCTGTCGGTACCTCTCGACCGCACGGGTCAGCGCTTCGACCGCTTCGCGGAGATCAACCTCGGGCATGGGAGTGAGATTGGAGTCGACCGTCCAGCCGCGGGGAATGCCCTTGGTCAGGGCGACCTCGAGCATCCTTCGGCGAATGAAGAACCTCTTGAGTCTGTGTCCGCTGAGATCGAAGCCCTCCATAGAACCGACGAAGCTCTTCGCAAGATGGTCGCATATCTGCCCTAACGACCAATTCCCAAACGTCTGGTGTGCCGGCAACAATCGTTTGACTTCCGGGAGAACTTCGGAAATGCTGCCGAACTGGAGATCGCAACGCCGGCGTTTAGAAGCGGGACTCAACATGCAGGAGACTGTACCAGCGCGTGCCCGGAGCTGCCAGGCTCCTAATGCTCTCGATATGTGTTTCTCGCAGGCTAGCCGTCGCAGCTGGCAGACGGAACACCGAGTGCGTCCGCACACTCAGTTGCAGTTCGGCGGCGCTGAATCCAACATGCCAAGCTGAAACGCGGCGAGCGCGAAAAGAGGGTATACAGAGACATCAACAGCAGCCCACTGTTGGCCAGGAGCTTCTTCCAGATGATGACCACCCCTGACCCGCAGCCGCAGTCGAAGGCAATCTCGAAAAAGGCGGTGCCCTGTGTCGCACGAATCTCCAACGCTCGCATGAGGATCGCAGGCGTGAAGACGAGCAGCATGATCGCGATAGCCGCAGCCCCACCGCGTCTGAAGACGCCCAGGACCAGAGCCGCTCCCGCGAAGATCTCTATCCACGGCAAGGCAACAGCTATGCTGTTCAGCAAGATTCCGGGAGACTCAGGGACCATGTGGTAAAGGCGGATCTGTTTGAGGAAGTCGATCGGATGCCCGATCTTTGCCGCTGCCATCCATACGAACAACCCACCAAGTACGACCCGTACCACCAGAAGCGGTACACCGCTGTCCTCGACTCGCCGCAACATCGACTTAAACGCGCTCATCGCTGCCCCCGCTCCGGTTCAGTCGGCACGCTGCCGGATTTTTCCCACGCTTCCCATCCGCCGTCGAACAGATAGATGGCGTCATACGCCACGCCGGCGTCTATAAGTTCGCGACACATGAAAATGCTGTCTTCGCAGTTACCACCATTGCAGTAAACAACAATCTTCTCAGCTACAAGGGCTTCGGTAACAAGTTCCTCGAGGCAGTCCTCGGTCTTGTATGGACTGCACTGTAAAGCGCCGGGGATATGACCGTCCTCGTACAACGCAACACTCCTGGCGTCGACAAAGATGTTTAAGCCGATCTCTGTTTCGGGGTCGTTGAACACACAGACGACGTCAGCAAACGAGATTCTCTGGTAAGGATGCTCGAGGTGCTTAACCACACGAACGGACGGCTCGCCGGTACCTTTGGCCAAAGCTGTATCGGAGACGACATTCGGTGCCATCTGCCTGTCTGCCGTCGGCCCAACCGAAAAGTAGTTCTTAAACGGCTCGAGCGCTCCGTTCGCTCTGACCGCGTTGTAGCCAAAGCCTACAACGATTCCCACGATCCCAAGGACCAGCACCTCAACGCAAACCTGTCTGACAGCCTTCACTGCTCCGTCTCCCGGGCACCTGGCGTGCCTCGCCAACCTACGCTGCAAACCACTGCCCTTCTGTTTCATGATTGACTTTTCGGCCAGTAGGGTCAACGGTATCTGACACGGTCGTTGCGCTACGGTGACAGTCCGGTATAAGACCCTCAACAGGCCGCTAAGGTATGCTTTAGTGTACGCGCACAATAACCAGGGGCTCTTCCCAAAAGCGCAAGTGGCGAGCCCGGATTCTCGACGAGCACACGTCCTGTACGCTGCATACGAGTCGGCCAAGACGCGCCACCGAGTCTTCAGACCAACGCACTCATTCGCGGGGCCCGTAGGATGCTACGCTGCACTGATGGCCCGTAGTGCGCTCCTGGGCGTTACCACTTTGAAGCTGAATTCGGCATCATGAGGTGAACACATTGGCCCCGATCTTTCACAAAACACCCCAGGACACTGCAGATCGCTGAGTCCCTTCGCGTGGTGGGCGACTCTCCGGCGCAGGAGCTGCGCTGGGAACGACACCCGCTACACCGCGCTCGGAAGCGAACCGCTCGAGCTCAAAACCGTCGGTGTCTATGGACGGTGAATGCACGCTGTCAGGTTATCGGGCGTGTATGCGCTCTTTCCCGCACACTGTGGCGCGCATCAGTATGGGTCGCATAAAAAAAGCTTGTACTTTGTCAGCCTAATGAGGTAAATTACCGGTCCGAGATCACGTTGTTCGGTTCCGGAGACTGGGACAGGAGGAATCCGAGGTCATGTTCTGCGTTAACGGAAATATCCTCTACCGCAGTTGCTTCGCGACCGGCTTTGGGAGGTAGTACCATGAAGAAGATGCGCTTGAGTGCACTGTTGGCTGGCGTCCTTGTGGTCGGCATCGGCTCCTTTGCCGCCGCCGATGTCATCAATATCGACGTAGAGGCGGGCGTGCCCTCCGATACGAACCATTCCGGCGCTGATGGTCCTTTGAGCAGCCCGGGCGGAGCATTCTGGAACTTCGTCATCGGCGGGTTGGATGCGAGCGATCTCTACACCGAGTTTGCGGGCCCCACGCCGTTTGACATCGTCTACCTGACCGCTGATGGAAACGCCTCCTATAGCGATCCGGGGATTAACAACCTGCAGGACTCCGGATCGTACAACGCCTTTCAAATCCTCGACCTGCTACCGGGACAGACCTACACCGTTGCAGCGTACGTTGGCCACAATGGCGGTTTCCTGGTCCAGGACGCCAACGGATCCCAGGCCTATTTCTATGGCGATCCCGGCGCGGACGGATGGAGCCTGCCTGGTTCGCAAGGCAACGGCGGCGACTACTTCCTGGTGAGCGGCCTCATGCCGTACGACACAGGCAATGGCGAGTACGGTCTGTGGTTCAGCTTGGATGGAACGATAACCGGCCTGCAGATCAGCGGCCCGATTCCCGAGCCCAGCAGCCTGATCCTGCTGTTACTAGGAGGATTGGCTCTCCTCCGCCGCACTCGCGGCTAGTGCACCGTCACAGTTGAGTCTGCGGGTGTGCCACTGCTCTTGAACAGTGTGTGAACGCCACTTGCTATGCGCGCACACGAATGCATCGGCTACATGTGATCCACGGTAACGGTTGTCCGTGGTTCGTAGTCACGGTATGAGGTGCGCCGGCCATCTTTGAAGATCACCAAACTGCGATCGTACATGGGAACAATCATCGCTCGGGGAACTGCCTCGACACTGTTGGCGTATACGACCGTGACACCGCCGCCGGGTACACCCGGATGGCGGGCGGTGCACAGTACCGCATCGCCCGGCTCGGTGTATTCGGCCCCGTCAACCTCGAACCCCTCGTCGAGCCACTGCACGGGAAACTCAACCGCGCTCAAGAAAGCCGAGACGTACGGATCACGGGCGGCATCACCCAAGATCAACACGCATCGTTCTGCCAAGGCTCCTTCCTCGATGCTGCCAACGACAACCGTTGTCCGCTCGTCTTCCTCGAAACTCGATTCAAAAACCGACTGGATGGACGTGTAACGCTCGTCGACTGCTCCTGCCGGAAGGACCGTTGTGAACGCATCGCCATAGCGTGTCGCCGCCGTTGTGGGAACGACCCGGTCTAGTGGGATCTTCCTGAATAGGTGATAATCGGGATCGGCCTCGACCGTCGTGGGAATTACACTGATTGGCAGCGTGATCTCTTCGACAGGCTCTCTTAATGCCACGACCATGTCGAGCACACCATCCTCATGAGCGACTCGAATGGGTACCTCGAGATTGAATGTGGGATCGCCTTGGGACAAGGTTACGGTCAACGCCTGATTGGCGGAGTTGTAGACGGCATGATCAATGGCAATCAGAGGAGCGTCTCCCCGGCGGATCCACTGATCGAAGTATCCCTCCAGTGATTGCCCGCTCTCCTGCTCGCAAAGCTGGCGGATGACCTCCCAGGATGCGTGCTGCCCCATATACTCCGCGGTGAAACGCCGCATCGCCGCCCAGAAGCTTTCCTGCCCGATTTGTCTAGCAAGCATGTGAAAGACGGCTGCTCCTTTGTTGTAGGCGATACTTCTCCCACATCCGCCGTCTCGGTTAAACGTGCCCAGCGGCAGATCATCCTCGGGCTTCACTCGGCTCAGGAAGTGAGAGTAATTGCGGCGTTTCCGGCGGGCATTCTCCTCGTCGCCGTCGAGAACATAGCCGTAATAGTTCGCAGCATAGCTCGCCAGCGATTCGCACCAGTTTCCATCCCGCGGATCGACGTGAATACCGTTGCCCCACCAGCAGTGGAGCATCTCATGGTCGATGTACCCGTGGCCGGTTTGAGCTCGGCGCCCCATGTTGATGACTGCGGAACTCAACAAGGTAAATGAGGGGAAGGCGAACCCGCTGCTGAAGAAATTGTCGACGATGCTGTACTCGTCAGCCGGATACGGGCCGATCAAGGGTTCGTAGCGGTCAAGATAGCGGCTAACGGCCTCAGACAGGCCCGAGGCTTGGCCGGACTGTTCAGGCTTGAGGTGAAGGCTTATAGCCACACCGTTGTGCTCAAAGCTGTGTACTTCGTGCGGGCCACCTACCAAGACGATATCGCTGGTAGGATACGGACTGCGCCAGGCGAGCCGCCCAGTCTGTCTGCTTAGCACTGGATCGCGCTGGGCGCCGGCAACCAAAGCCATGTCGGGAACCGGATCGACGATGAGGGTGTAGTCGGTCAACGCCGCTTCCATGTCTTCGTCGCGTAAAGGCTCGGGATACCAGTGTCCGCCGCCGAGGAAGACACCTTCTTCGGCTATGTGCGCTTCCATCTCAAAGTTGTGGATTTCGCCCGGTTTCTCACCGGCGGAGACGTCCTGAAACAGCTTGCCCCGGTAGTCAATGAAGAGCGTCAGCGTGTCGGTGGGCTCCGTGAGGACGATCGCATGCTTCTGCGCGGTTAGCTTGCCATCGTCATCGTATAATGCGTCGCCTGACCGGTGAGACTTAACCTTGGCCCCACTTGCGGCCACATTGACAATTTCAAGCTCTGGATGAAGAAGTAGTTCTACCGCAACAGGTCCACTAGAGGCTGGTGTGCCCCCTCCCATCCGGGCAAGATCAAGCACCGCGCGCCCCACGATCCGGTGCGATGAGGGAGCCAGACTCACTTCGAGGCGGTATCGCTGCGGATGTACCGGGAGCCGGGGGATGCTCGCGCATCCGCCGGAGCCGACCGTGCAGACCAGGGTCGTAATAATGAAACCGACCGTGCCAATCATGTCTCTTCGTGTGTTCCGGGTCATAAGCTCGTTGCCTCCGAAAGCGGTAGTGTTGCTCGAAAGACCGGCTCGATGGCTTGATAGGTACCGTCGCGGCGGCAAAACGCAAGAGCGCAGAGGTGCAGGCCCCCCGTGGGCAGGTCAGGAATCCGCTCAGACGGGGTTGCCACCACCGAAACCGGGTGTAAACTCACTGTATTGCCTCTGCGCATTTCCTGAGTTGGCGTGTGTGCGGGCGGTGTGGGAGATGCGCGTCCGCATCATACCGAACCGAGGAATGCCGGCCGTCTTGTGCTGGGGCTAGGTGGCGTTCGTATGGCGAACAACAACGCAATCCAGGCGGAAGGACAAGTCGTTGCGGCTTTGCCCAACGCCATGTTTCGCGTTGCGGTAGACATCGGCGGGGAGAAACACAACGTCCTGGCGACTATTTCGGGTAGAATGCGAAAGTACTACATTCGAATCCTGCCCGGTGACCTGGTGACCGTAGAAATCTCCCCATACGACCTGACTCGAGGTCGCATCGTCTACCGGGGTAAGAAGCAAAACTAGCCATCGCGCCGTTCACGCCTTTCTCATGGACCTGA
Organism: Phycisphaerales bacterium; assembly: GCA_020348265.1. GTDB lineage: Bacteria > Planctomycetota > Phycisphaerae > UBA1845 > UBA1845. The sequence continues at coordinate 21,276 of CP070744.1, forward strand.
TTCTAAGACATAGCAGAGTTGATCCGTCAACGTATCCGCTGGTGATGGGCATCCTGAACGTCACCCCGGATTCATTCAGCGACGGGGGTGATTACTTCGAGCCGAAGGATGCCGTTGCCCGCGCCCTTGAGATGATCGAGGATGGCGCGGATATCATCGACATCGGAGGGGAGTCCACGCGACCCGGGGCGTCGGATGTGCCCGAGGACGAGCAAATCAAGCGTACCGTTCCCGTGGTTGAGTCGATTCGCGCCCGGAATAACTCGATTCCGATATCAATTGATACGTGCTTGTCGACAGTCGCACACGCGGCACTGGAAGCGGGGGCGGATGTGATTAACGACATCTCCGCGTTTCGCGACGATCCGGAAATGGTGGAGCTGGCCGCAAGAACCGGCGTCCCCGTGGTCTTGATGCACCGCAAGGGCAAGCCCGCAACTATGCAGCAGGAAGGCGGACCGCAGTACGACGACGTTATCACCGAGGTATGCGACTTCCTGCGCGAGCGGGTGGCTTTTGCGGTGAACAGAGGCCTTGACCCGAGCAAGTTGATACTCGACCCGGGAATCGGTTTCGGCAAGCGCGTGGAACACAACCTGTCGATTCTGCGGAACTTGGGCAGATTCGTGGCTCTTGGGCAGCCTGTGCTGGTCGGGGCGTCTCGAAAGAGCTTTATAGGGAACGTCCTTGAGAGTGCGATTGCGAGAGGCGACGGGTCTGCCAAATATCGTGAGAATCCGAGGCAGCGCGAAGCGGCTTCGTTGGCGTGTGCCGCCATGGCCGTTGGGGCCGGCGCCGCCATCATCCGAGCACACGATGTGCGGTCAACGGTCGAGGTTGTACGGCTAAGTGCTGCAGTTAGGCAGGCGACATAGGTCCTGCGATTCCGCAACATCTTACGAAGTAGCCCACGAAAAGAGTTGACACGTCTGAAGCCTGGAGTATCATCGTCGGCGAATGTTCAGTTGACTCATTTTGACGACAGGAGGTTGTCCCATGCGACGGAACGCATTGTGCCTTTGTGTATCCCTTCTTGTGGTTGTGACGATCGTGGGATGTCACAAGCCGGACGCAACAGCTTACCACCCTCAGACTAGCGAAGTGATAGGCGACCCGTATACCCCGCCTATCTACAGCGCGCCGACTCAAGAGTACGACGCTTACGCGGAGGACACTCAAACTCCCGGTGCCGAGCCGTCGTACCGGACGATGACCGAACCGCCGGCTGTGGAGACGCAGACGCGCTATCACACCGTTGCCAAGAAAGACACGCTCTTCAAGCTGGCCCGGGCGTACTACAGCGATGCATCGCGCTGGAAGGACATTTACAATGCCAACCGTTCCCAGATCGAGGATCCTAATAAGATCTTCGTCGGGCAGCAGTTGTTGATCCCGTAGCGCTGCATGGGTGAACCAGTCGGGTACACAGCCCCGGGCTAGGTACGCACCGGACGACTGTCGGTGGAGCAGGGCCCTTGGCGAAGCGCGTTTCGCTGGAAGATGACGTGCAGTACGTGCGAGGGGTGGGGCTCGCGCGGGCCAGGGAGTTCGCCGGGCTGGGTGTCTGTACGGTAGGCGACCTGATCGAGTACTTCCCCTTTCGCCACGAGCTAAAGCCCAAGTCCGTACCTGTCGACTCGCTGCAGGAGGGCGCAGTCGCTACGGTCGTGGGCGAACTCAATCGCGTCCGCACGCGCGGCTCGTTCAGCCAGAGGGTTGTCACGGCTGAGCTGATCGAAGGGACGGGCAGGTGCCACGTCCGATGGTTCAACTCGCCTTTTCTTGTTGACAAGCTTTACAACGGCCAGATCGTTCGGCTGACCGGCAAAGTCGATGTCTATCGCGATCTTGCCGCTTTTACCAACCCCCAGCTGCACATAATCGAGGATGATGAAGATCCCTTTGCCGACGACGCCGACCGTCATGATCCCGTCTATCCGGGCACGGCCAACCTGCCCAGTCGACGGATTGCGCACATTATCGCCAGTGTCTTGGAGGACGCCCTCGAGTCGGTTGTCGATTTCCTCCCCGATGCCCTGCGGAGTCGCCGGGACCTTCCCCCCCGCCGGACTGCGATTCTCCGTTACCACCAGCCCACCTCCGAACAGGATGTGCCAGTAGCTCGGCGAAGGCTTGCGTACGATGAACTGCTGCTTTGCCAGTTGGCCGTGCAACTCAGCAGACGTCGACTGCGCGAGGGTCCCCCGGCCACCCCCATCAAGACCACGGAAGAGATCGATCGGCGAATCCGCGATCGACTACCATTCAAGTTGACCGCGGGACAGGATCGAGCGGTCGTCCAAATCCGTGGGGATCTTGAGAAGATCCAGCCGATGAACCGTCTTCTGCAGGCGGATGTAGGCGTGGGTAAGACCGCCGTCGCGGTGTACGCCGCCCTTGCCACGATTGCCAACCGTATGCAGGTCGCTGTGCTTGCCCCTACCGAAGTTCTCGCCGCTCAGCATCGCTCCAAGATCGAGCAGTATCTCGCCGGCAGTCGAGTGCGGACGGGCTATCTAGTCGGTTCAACACCGCGCTCAAAACGCTCCACTATGCTCGCCGCAATCAGAAGCGGAGAGGTGAACCTACTCATCGGCACTCATGCCCTGCTGGAGGAAGACGTCCGATTTCAGAACCTCGGCTTGGTAATAATCGACGAGCAGCACAAGTTCGGCGTTGCCCAGCGGGCCTCCTTGAGAGGCAAAGGGGCCGCCCCGCACACCCTGGTCCTTACTGCCACACCCATACCACGGACACTGGCCATGACAGTCTTCGGTGATCTGGACGTGTCCACCATAGATGGTTCGCCGCCTAACCGACAACCAGTTGTCACTACTCTCGTTACCGAGAATGACGAAGACGAAGCCTGGTCATTCATTCGCAGTCGACTCGACGCCGGCGAACAGGCCTTCGTGGTCTACCCCCTCGTGGAGGAGTCGGAGTCGCTGCCTCTAAAGGCCGCCAAAGTTGAAGTCGAGCGATTGGCCAAGACGACCCTGGCGGGGTATCGAACGGACCTTCTACACGGCCGCATGAACTCGAAGGAGAAGGCGCTCGTCATGGAGCGGTTCCGTAGTGGAGAAGTCCACCTCCTGGTATCGACCACGGTTATCGAGGTGGGTATAGATGTGCCCAACGCGACGGTAATGGCCATCCAACACGCGGAACGCTACGGCCTGAGTCAACTGCATCAACTTCGCGGTCGCATCGGACGGGGCTCGAAGGAATCGTATTGTCTGCTGTTTTCCGAAGCGGTTGGCGAGGATGCCCTGGCACGATTGAGGATTCTCTGCGAAACTGCCGACGGCTTCCGCATCGCGGAGGAGGACCTCAGGCTGCGGGGACCGGGAGAGATGTTGGGAACCAGGCAACACGGGCTACCTCTGTTCAAAGTCGCGGACCTCGTAACGGACCTTGAGCTTCTGGAACAAGCCCGTGACGACGCGGCTGCCGTGCTGCGCGGCGACGAGCGACTCACCCGTCCCGAGCACACCCCGCTAATGCGCGTCCTTACCCAACGCTACGGGAGCAAGTTAGCATTGATCGACGTAGCCTGAAGTGGCTGGACAGTGATGCCTCACCAATCCAAGGAAGCCGCCCCTGTGACCACGCGGACGCCGGCAAAGCACTATCGCTTGCGCGCGGCTGTAGGCATCCTGGCGGTGCTGGCTCTGATCTCGCTTGCCCTGGAGTTCGGGTTTGACACCCCGCCGCTGCCGACCGGTATCCTCGTCACAATCCAGCTTGCCGCGGTTGTCGTCTATGTCTACTCGCGAGTTTTTACCGTGGCCACCGCGTGCAATCGTCTGATGGCATTGCGATCCTGCTGGCTGGACGGAGTGCTGCTTATCGGCGCGGCCGCGTTCCTTATCATCGAGCTCGAGCGCCCAGGTACGCCGGTACTCAAAGTCTCCGCCCTTTACGTGGGAACGATACAGGTCGTCATCCTGCTCCGCCTGATCGCCGCAGGAATCCAACTGAACCTGCTACTTTCGCAGAGCAGACTACACCCCACACGCGTTCTTGCGGTCACCTTTATTTCACTGATTCTGCTGGGTGGGCTGGCCTTGTCGCTCCCCAGGGCCACGCATGAACACGTGCACGACGGTGCGGACTTCTCGATTCCACGTCACTTGCTGAACTGCCTATTCACCGCGACTTCCGCCACCTGTGTAACCGGGCTTGTCGTCTACGACACGGGGGGGGACTTCACTCTTTTCGGACAAGTCATAATCCTGGTGCTGATTCAGGCCGGTGGACTTGGAATAATGATTTTCGGCAGCGCCTTGAGTCTGCTCGTAGGCAAACGAATGTCGCTGCGGCATTCGCTCGTTCTGCAGGATGCCATAAGTCACCGGACGTTGGGTCAGCTTCGCACGATGGTGGTGGTCATAGTCGTATCCACCTTCGCAATAGAGGGTCTGGCCACGGTGATGATGTATCCGATGTGGCATGGCAGTATGACACCGGCAATGCGCTTATTCCACAGTGTCTTTCACTCCGTGAGCGCATTCTGCAACGCCGGGTTTGCCTTGCAGGCGGACAGCCTGATTCCCTATCGCCGGGCTTGGCAAGTGTATGGTTGCGTAATGCCCTTGATCGTACTTGGCGGACTGGGTTTTCCCGTCCTGTACGACCTCTGGCAAAGCGCGCTCGCGAGGTTTCGCCGCCACGGATCACGGCGCGTGGGGGCCTCGTTGCAGCCCATCTTCGGCCCGCCCCATCGCTTGACGCTGCACACCAAGCTCGTCGTGACGACGACGGTCATTCTGATCATCCTTCCGACGCCGTTCTTTGTCGCCTTTGAAACGCCTCCCAGTGCGGGTGAATCCTCCAGCGGTGGAATGGCTCTTTCCGACAACACCATCGCAGACGCGTCTATCCCGGGTCGGTTCGCCGATTCACTCTTCTACGCGATCACCTGCCGCACCGCCGGATTCAATACGGTTGCGATGGACACGCAATCGATGTCACCTCCCAGTCACCTCCTGAGCGGCCTGCTGATGTTTGTCGGTGGATCACCGGCATCGACCGCCGGGGGCATAAAGACCGTCGGTCTGGCCGTACTGATACTGGGCGTGTGGTCGACCCTTAAAGGACGTGAGAAGGTCGAAGCATTCGATCGGACCATTCCCGATACAACCGTTCGCCGGGCAGCGGTAATCGTCTTAGTGATGATGGGCCTGATCAGCGCAGTGACCCTTGCAATCTGCTTTACCGAGCAAGTGTCCCTGCGCGAAGCGGCCTTTGAAAGCGCCTCCGCATGCGGGACCGTGGGACTGTCGACCGGCTTGACCCCGGATTTGACGCTCGCGGGGCGCACGATCATCATGGCTGCGATGTTCGCGGGTCGACTGGGTCCGCTAACCGTACTGATCGCACTGGCAGGCGGCTCAGTGGCCGGGCGATACGAGTATCCCAGCGAACAGGTCGGGATAGGATGATGCGAACAGGCAGTGTACATATCAGGTGAGAAGCTATGGAGAAGTTCGCAGTAATAGGATTGGGATGGTTCGGGCGGGACCTCGCCCGTGCCCTGACCTCAACCGGTGCCGAGGTCATTGCCATCGACCGCGAGGCCGACCTGGTGGAGAGGATACGTGATCAGGTGACCCTGGCTGTGCGCCTGGACAGTACCGACGCCGACGCCCTCGAAGTTCAGGGTGTATCCGAGGTCGGGGTGGCTATCGTAGGAATCGGCGTGGATTTCGAATCAGCCGTGCTCACCGTGGCAATACTCAAGGAATTCGGTATCAAGCGGATCATAGCTCGGGCTGAAAACAACATCCAGGCGAAGATCCTGACCCGGGTCGGGGCCAACGAAATCGCCATGCCCGAGGGTGAATCCGCCCTGCGCTGGGCGCACAGATTAATGCTCCCCAACCTCGAGCAGTACATCGAATTGGGGGAAGGGCATAGCATCATTTACACAACCACTCCCCGACGATTCCACGACAAGGCTCTTAGAGAGCTGGATTTGCGCAACAAATGCGGCGTGAATCTCATCGCTATTGAACGCCGGATCGAGCAGCGAACGGAGGATGATACCGCTGCATCGACTACCACAACCATCATCGTGCCCAACGCCGAAACCAAGATCATCCCTAACGATGTGTTGATTCTTGTCGGCTCGAACGAAAGCCTCAGCGATTTTCCACGGGATTCGGCATCGTAGGTCTGATTTCTCAAGCACGACCGGATAATCAACGCGAGTGCGCTCGTCGACATGGGAAAGGTTTCGCCTGCGGCGGGCGCGTAGCTTACATCCGCTTTTTCCTTGCAGTACCCCTCCGCGAGCCGATATAATGCGGCGAGATCAAACAGTCGGGGTAAGCTGTAAAGGAGCCACATGCTGGATGGCGAGAAGGTTGGGATGTGCGCCCGCGTACTCGACCCATTCAGGGGGTTCATTCAACGATAGAACACAATACAACTCTAGATGTGGGAGCTCAACCATGTCACTCCATCGCGTTGTCTCGTTATTTGTGTTTTGGACGGTGGTGTTGTCCATAGGTCCGGTCCTGGCGCAGCACCAGAGGGCGGACACGGACGATCCTGCGCCAATGTCTCCGGCTGAGCTGTCCAAGATGCATCGGGAAGAGGCCGTACCTCCACCCGCAGACCTCCCCAAAACGCAGGAACACCGGGAGACGGCCGCCAGGGACCCCGTGGTGTACTGGAGATTCACCAGCTATCAGGTCAATGTGAACATCTCGGGCAATGACATCGTGGGCGACGCTGCTAACGAGCCCTCCATCGCAATAGACCCAACCAACCCCGACAATATCGTCATCGGCTGGCGGCAGTTCAATACCATCAACAGCAACTTCAGGCAGGCGGGTTGGGCATATAGCCACGACGGCGGAGAGACATGGAGATTCCCCGGCGTCCTCCAGCCGGGCGTGTTCCGTAGCGACCCGGTTCTGGATTCGGATGCGGAAGGGAACTTCTACTACTACAGTCTGGGCATACGTTATAACGATTATTCCAATGACATGTTCATCTCTCGTGACAGTGGATTGTCGTGGGAAGGGCCTTTTTACGGCTGCGGCGGGGACAAGGAGTGGATGGTGGTTGACCGTACCGAGAGCATCGGTTGCGGCCACATCTACGCCCAGTGGGACCGCAGGAACACCCCTTGCCCGGGCGACTTTACCCGCTCTACCGACGGTGGGTACAGCTTCATGGAGGCCGTCAACGTTCCGGGGAGGCCGTTCTGGGGTACGATTACCGTAGATCCCAACGGTGACGTCTTCGTGGCCGGCGTGAACTCTGACGGCAACATTCGAGTGGCCAGATCAACCGATGCGAAAGAAATCGGCGTGGTGCCGACGTTTGATCAAATTGCCGACGTAGATTTGGGTGGAGTCGTGACCGTGGGTGGAGCACCCAATCCAGGTGGCCTGTTAGGACAGGTTTGGATTGCCAGCGATCATTCCGGCGGACCAACTCATGGTAATCTCTATCTACTGGCGTCGGTGAATCCACCCGGGCCCGATCCGCTCGACGTCAAATTCTCACGCAGCGTCAACGGCGGGGTGAACTGGAGCGCACCCATAACGGTCAACAGCGATTTCGGCGACAACTGGCAGTGGTTCGGCACGATGTCCGTCGCCCCCAATGGCCGAATCGATGTGATCTGGAACGATACCGGCTTTGCTTCCGGATCCGACTATTCGCAGGTGTTCTATTCATCCTCTTCGGATGGCGGTGTGACCTGGTCTCCCAACCACCCGGTGACTCCTGCGTTCAACAGTCTCGTGGGTTGGCCCCAGCAAAACAAGCTCGGCGATTACTATCACATGATCTCCGATGATCGCGGCGCCAACCTTGCCTACGCTGCGACGTTCAACGGCTCGCAGGACGTCTATTTCCTGAGAATCTCAATCGACTGCAACCAGAACGGTTACGATGACGAAGAGGACATAATCGAAGGACGCAGCAACGACTGCAACGAAAACGAGATCCCCGACGAGTGTGATATAAGCGAGGAAACCAGCGCGGATTGCAGCGCCAACGGCATCCCCGACGAGTGTGAACCGGACAGCGACGACGACGCGGTCGTAGATTCCTGCGACAACTGCATCACCACCCCCAACACCGATCAAGCCGATCAGGATTTCGATGGCAAGGGCGATGTGTGTGATCCCTGTCCGTTGGACAGCCCGGACGACTACGACGGTGACGGTGCCTGCAACTCCGACGAGGAGTGCCCCCTCGATCCGGACAAGACCTCACCCGGCCAGTGTGGGTGCGGCACGCCCGATACGGATGACGACGGTGACGGCGTCGCCAACTGCATAGACCTATGCCCCGGCGCCGACGACGCGGTCTTCGCTCCGGAGTGCGACGGTAGAATCCCGACGGTGTCCGAGTGGGGTATCGTAGTGATGACTATGTTGCTGCTCACGGCTGGGAAGATCTACTTCAGCCGCGGTCGCAATATGTATGCAGCCCGATAGATTTCGCAGCCCTGTTTGCTGTATTTGACCTCGTAGTTGGTGCCTGCCCAATCCGGACCGGCCTGGCAATCCGTCTCATTCCACGGCGTGAGTTCAAGTTCCGGTCGCTCGCCCAACAAGCGTTGTATCTGCGCGAAGTATTCCGCGTGGTCGGATTGCACGAGCCACTGGCCCCCGGGAACGAGCGCTCGAAGCGCAGCATCAACAAAACCACCCTGCACGAGCCGCCGTTTGTGATGCCGCTTCTTGGGCCAGGGATCGGGATGGTACAAGTGCAGCACGGATACGCACGCCGGAGGAAGATGATTCATCACGAACACTTTTGCATCCGTGCGCATCACGCGCACGTTGGTAATCTGCCAGCGGGCCATCCGATCCGCGCAGTACAGATAGTACTTATTGGCCCACTCGATCCCGAGGAACCGCAAGTGGGGGTTGGTCCGGGCACGGTTCAGCAGAAACCCACCCTTGCCGCAGCCTATCTCCAATTCGAACGGGCCCGGGGTTTCGAACCAGGCCATCGGCTCGACGACCACGCCCGAAGGCGGCGGGTTCACGACGATATCACCTTGCGTCACCATGCGTACATCCTCCCGACCCATCCCCCCAAGTTCAAGCCATCCGGAGGGTTTCTACAAAGAAAACTCACAGGCTCGGACCAACATCCGGCTGGACGATTGCGCTGCCGTTGTCTGCCCAAGGACCATGACGCTATACTACATGCTGCGACGAGCCCGAGCCGGCGGCTTCGCCCCGCGACCGGGCCCAATTACGGGATAGACTATTGCTGAAACGAAAACTCTCTGAAAACTTCAAGCGCGTGGAGCAGCGTATCGAAGACGCCTGCCACCGTGCCGGGCGAAAATCGTCCAGCATCACCCTCGTCGCCGTTACCAAAACCGTCAGTCTGGATGTTGTCCGCGCACTTCTCGAGACGGGTACGGTCCACCTGGGCGAAAACCGTGTCCAGGAACTGGCTAAACGGGCGGCAATGATAAACGAATGGTTGGATCGGCGGGCGCGGGGAACTCCCGCCGGGACAAGACCCAAGCCTCATTGGCACATGATCGGTCATCTGCAGCGCAACAAAGTCAAGAGCGTTTTGCCCTGGATCGATCTGATCCACTCTTTGGACAGCCTCCGCCTGGCCGAAGAGATCGACGCTCAATCCGCCAAGCTCGACCGCGTTACACCGGCCCTTCTCCAAGTCAATGCCAGCGGGGAGAGGGCGAAATCCGGTATCGCCGTTGCGGCGGTCACTCACCTGGCTGAACAGCTCAACACCCTCAAACACCTCGAGATCCGCGGTTTGATGACTATGGCTCCGCTCACCGATGACGAGACGGTCATACGCCACACCTTCGAGCGAACCCGGGAGCTATTCGACGAGATTGTGGGTGAGCGGCTCTGCGGACCGGCATTTCGTGAGCTCTCCATGGGCATGACCAACGACTTCGAGTTGGCCATCGAACACGGCGCTACCTATGTTCGCATCGGTTCTGCGTTGTTCGAGGGCGTAGAACTCTCCCCCCACACTTCCACAATAGACTGACGTGAATCACATCTGCCGCTCAATCGTAATGCCGCAAACCTCACAGCGCATGACACACGGATTGGATGGACGTGTTTTGCGTTTTCCGGCTGCAAGAGGCACGGCATTCTCGGAGCCGTCGGCTGGGATTGAGTCAATAGGTCCCACGACCGATGAGTGTAGTGGCCCAAAGGGTGGTGGGTCCTGCCGAGCGAGTTCACGCCCCGCTCAGAGCGGAGACTTAGTGACTATCGCGATCGAGTGAAACGTTGATGATTCGAGGGGGGTGCGGATTGACGCTGCGCGGAGACGGGCTGAAATCCTTGTCCCGGGGGCATCAGAGGCGGGGTTGGCACGATGGCGCAGCCAAGCAGGCACGAGGTGAGCTGCGGCAGACGACAAGGAATGAGCAGGAGCACTTCAGGGAGACAGTGCTGAACTCGACGAGTTCGTTGCGCCAAGCCGGATAAGCACTCGCTGGGCTGATCGTGATTCTCGCTGCGTCGAGCGACGTCCGCATCCATTGGCACCAATTGGCGACGACGTGGACTGGGCGATTCTGGATATCGAAACTTCCCAGACACGCGCCGGCAAACCGGATACCAGAATGTTGGGCAAGTCTGACGGATGCCTACACAACCATCGCAAACGCCCAACCTCCCTCAGGCTCGATGAACAAGGCTCCACGCCTCAAGAAAACGACTCCAGATGTCCAAGTCAGGCTAATCGAAGTTGGCGAGGCGCTGAAGGGTCTTTACCAGGGCTTGAGTTCCCTCCCGGCCTTCGCCAATCGCCTGGTTGGCAGCGAGCAGTTGCTGGACCAGCGCTGTTCCGGGAAGCGGCACGCCGTTCTCCCGTGCGGTGTTAAGAGCGATACGCAGGTCCTTCTGCTGCAGATCGATCATGAACATGGGTGCGAAGTCTCGGGCGAGCATACGCGGACCGAGATTCTCCAACGCCCAAGATCCCGCTGCTCCGCCGGACACCGCTTGCAGCATCTTTTCGGGATCGAGCCCGGCTCGTCGCGCCAGCACGATTGCTTCGCTAACTCCCAGCAGGTTCAGTCCACACAGGATCTGATTGCAGAGTTTTGTGAGTTGCCCATGTCCGTTGGGTCCACAATGTACCGTAGACTTACCCAGCGCATCGAAGACGGGCTTCGCCCGGGTGACGTTTGCCTCTTTTCCCCCCACCATGATGGAAAGGGTGCCGGCCTGAGCGCCGGTCTTGCCTCCCGATACCGGGGCATCAAGAAAAATACCCCCACGCTTCTCGACTTCGCAGGCCACAGATATTGCTGTCTCCGGCGCAATAGTGGTCATGTCGATGCAAAGCATTCCCTCTGTGATAGTCTCACACACGCCGCTGGGGCCGCAATACACCTGTTCAACATCGGGAGAATCGCCAACGATTGAGATGACCACGTCAACGTTTCGGGCGAGAGCGGCGGGGGAATCCATCCATTCGGCGCCTTCCTGCACCAAAGCATCGGCCTTCGTTTTGGTTCGTGAGAAGACACACAGAGGGTAGCTGGCTTGCATGAGGTTGCGGGCCATTGGCTCTCCCATGATGCCCGTGCCTATGATGCCTATTCTCTGTTTGTTCATCTTGAGTTTCCTTCGCTCTGCCGGCGGCTCTGCCGACCTATCGTCAGGTCGCTGTGTTGTCACATCTCAATATGCAGGCGGCGTATCAAGCTGCGTCGTGTGCCACCGCATTCAAGCGGGGCCGATTGCGCCTCCAGGCACTGCTCAAGAGCAGTGGCACACGTGTGTCATACACTGGTCAAGTAAGGTGGCACGCCTGCTTGGGGGCATATTGTCAGACTTCCGGCGATTGAGCAACCGGGATTGCGGATGCAACAGCCTCTGACGGTTTGCTGGGTTGTCTGGACCAGAGGACTGCCCGCACCCAGGTCTGCAGGTCGAGAAAGAGCGTGAACATGGCCGGTACGACCACGAGAGTGAAGATCGTGGAAACCAGCAGGCCGCCAAGCACCACGCTACCCAGCCCACGATAGAGTTCACTTCCCGCTCCGGGCATTACTACCAGCGGGCACATGCCCAGAATCGACGTTGTAGCGCTCATGAAGATCGGCCGGGTCCGCGTTTGCACTGAAAGGGCCACCGCGCTGGAAGGCTCCATGTCGTCGCGACGGATATAGGTGAGAGCTTGATGTACTATCAGTATAGCGTTGTTCACCACGATTCCGACGAGAATCACGAAGCCGAGCATGGTGAGTACGTCGAGTTGTTGGATTGGCGATGAAACATCATAAAGACTGACCTGGTGCACCACGCGCAGAGCTGCAAACCCGCCCACGGTCGCAAGAGGAACCGAGAACATGATAACAAAGGGATAGGCAAACGACTCGAAGAGTGCAGCCATCAGCAGGTATGTTATGACCAAGGCCAGCATGGCTCGCGATTCCGCCAGCACGAGGATCAAGCTCGGGTTGGCCAGCAGGCATCCACCAACGAGCACTACGGTAGCAGTGATTACCGCGATGAGGCCGGCCCGCGCACCTAGCACGAGCCGGGCAGCAAGGGCGATCGCGGCAGCCGCGACGATCAGCACAGCTATGGAGCTCGACACGGACATTCCCAGGATTCGCGGATGTCGAACAACGTCTCTGAAGTCTCCGATCAGCGCGTGCTGGGTCTTGGTGAGCTTGTCGGCTGTTCCCGCAAGGGCGGTGATCACCGAGGGGTGTATTGCCCCGGATTCGCGAAGCGGCCCGATTACCTCCTCCTCCAGTTCGCGCATGGTCTCCTGCAGAGGTACTCCCGTCTTGGATTTCGCGGAAAGAGTTACGGAGCCCATCTCTTCGATATGATTGATTTGCTGCGGAGCTGTTGTTCTATTGAGTCTCACGGCTGAAGCGATGGGGACTACGTGGCCGGAGGGAGTGTAGATGGGTATGCGTCCCATCTCCTCGACGGTGGAGTTCTCCGTGCCCGCCACTTTGATGACCATGTCGATCTTCTTGCCATGATCGTTGTATTCCCCGACAAAGGCGCCATCGACACAAGCTTCGACGGTAAACCCGACATCGTTCACATCGAGCCCGAGGTCCGCCGCCTTTGCCCGATCAGGCACGAGCTGAATCTCCGGCCTGCCCAGGGCGAAGTTGGCTGGATTAGGTGACGGATAGTCATAACCCGCAGCCATCATGCTGTCCATGATTGCGTTGGCAGACGTGATCACCGCGTCCAAGTCGTCACCACGGATTTCGACATCCACGGAGTTGCCTGTGCCCCCGCCCCCCCGAAAGAGCGAGGTCTGGGTGAAGAAGCTGAACACCCCGGGAATCCGCTGGCCGGCCCGGGTCATCACGAACTCCAGTGGTTTAACATTGGTGGGCTCTTGGGAGATGCATCCCATAAAGGCGGCTCCGCTAAAGGAAACGAAGAAGAAGTTGCCTACTGGCGGGGGGGTCACCGTGCGTATGGTCGACCCATCCTTGCCGATAGGGATGTCAACCGCAGGTAAGCTGGCTGCCCGGGGTGTCCCCAGCTTGGCTTCCCAGAACGGCCTCACCCCGTCATTAGGATCAGCCGGATCGCCTTCTTCGACGATAAGGGCCATCCGTTTGAATTCATCAACCGAATAACCCGGCGGAGAGAAGAGGAGACCGAAGACCAGATTCTGGTTTCCGGCTGGCAGGTATTCCGTTGCCGGCGTTAAGGCCCAGCTTCCCAGGATCGCAAGACCGGACAAGCCGCAAACCACCGCGATACGCCGGCCTACCCCACGGTTGATTGCTGCAACCAGGGCTGAGATCTTCCGGGCAAGAAACCAGGTCTCCTTGCCTTTTTGTTCGGTGGCTTGCGAAGCTCCGAAAAAACGAGATGCCAGGGGGGGAATCACCAGCACCGAAACGATGAGGGACAACCCTACCGCTGACGAGATTGCGATGGCAATGTCTTTGAAGAGTTGCCCGGCTTCTTCCTGAATGAAGATCACCGGCAAGAAGACCGCCACCGTAGTCAGCGTGCTGGCCAGCACAGCTCCCCAAACCTCGCGGGCTCCGTCGAAGGCGGCTTCGCTCCGGGGCTTACCCATCGAACGGTGTCTGAAGATGTTCTCCAGCACCACGATCGCGTTGTCCACGACCATTCCGACGGCAAAGGCCATTCCCGCCAACATTATGACGTTGAGCGTCCGGTCCAACATTCTGATGATCAGGAAGGTTCCTACCACGGAGACAGGTATGGCCAATGCGATGATGCCGGTAGCGCTGCCACTACGTAAGAAAAGAAGCAGCACGCAGATTGCCAGAAAACCGCCGAAGAAGAGGTTCTTCACCACCAGCCAAACGGCACTCCAGATGTATGTGGTCTCGTCGTAGACTTGCGTAAGAGTGATGTTCAAACCGCGCGGTTCAAGGATCTCCCGATTGACCAGAGCAATGCGGTCTTGGAGATTCTTCATCGCTTTGATGACGTTGGCTCCGGTCTCTCGCTTGGCGGGCATAGCGATGACGAACTGGCCCATGCTGCGCACGAAGGCGTACTGCTTCTTGAGACCGTCTATCACGTTGGCGACGTCACGAACGAGTATCGGGCCTCCGTCGCGGTAGGCCACCACGGTGTCTTCGATTTCCTTGACCGAACGATACTCTCCCACGGTCCTGTAGGTGTAGTCACGCTTACCCTGGGTTATGGTGCCGGCGGAGATATTGCGGTTCTGCCGTCTCAGGGCCCGTTCGACGTCACGGTAGGTGAGCTTGCGGGCTGCCAGCAGATGGGCGTCAACCTCGATCTGAATCTCTCGATCCAGCCCGCCGTAGACGGGCACGCTGCTTATGCCTTCCGCCCGTTCCAGCTGAGGCTTGATCTGGTCCTCCACGAAGGTCTTGAGGTGGGCAATGTCCTTGCCTTCTTCGGAGTAGAGGATCATCCAAGCGATGGTGTTGGCCATGTCGTCGTCAGTGGCGCTGATTATGGGCTCGTCAACCTCTTCGGGATAACCCGTAACCTGGCGCAGCTTGTCCGACACGTCCCTATAGGCGATGTCCTTGTCTACACCTACGGGGAATTCCAGCTTGACCAGGGCGGCACTCTCGCTGGATGAGGAGGTCATCTTCTCCAGGTTAGTGACGTTTTTTAGCTTCTCTTCCTGGCGATCGACGATCTCGCTTTCGATCTCCTGTGGACTGGCCCCGGACCAGAAGGTCGAGACGGTTATCACCGGTTTGTCCACATCCGGGGTAAGCTGGATGGGAACGCGCAGCAGACTCAGGCCGCCGAAGAGTACCAGGAGGATGACTCCGACGGTCACTTTGACTGGATTCTCGATGGCGAATCGGATCAGACCCACTAGTTCGGTCCCCCATGTGACGAAGGGGGGGCACTTGCTGGAACGGCCACCGGAGTGCCCTGCTCATCCACAACGACCACCGGTGTAGGGAAAGGGGGGATGTTTTCGTTCCCGCGAGTAACCACCTGAAATCCGGGTTGAATGGTACCGGAAGTCACCGCGATCCAATCACCCACGTCGGCTCCGACGGTCACTCCCACCAGAAAGCCGACCATTCCGCCGTGCTCCCCCGGGACGACCATCGCAACGTTGGCAACGCCGTCACGCTCCACGATTGCGTCTTTCGGAACGGCAATCACGTTACTGCTCGGACCTGCGGACACCGTTGCTCGTGCAAACATGCCCCCGGCGAGCAGTTGCCCCGAGTTGTCGACCTCTATCTCGATGGGGAAGGTGCGGGCGCTGTCGTCAGCCTGCCGGATGACGTGCTTGACCCGCCCGTCAAAGGATTGTTTAAGGGCATCCACCTGAACCCGGACTTTCTCCCCAACCTTGATATAAGGCAGCGCGGATTCCGGTGCGTCGACGCGGACCAGCACCGTGGACAGATCGATCATCTCGACAACCGGGCCGCCGGCGTCAATCCACTCGCCAACCTCCGTAAGCCGTGCAGTAACGTAGCCGGTGAAAGGCGCCCGGATTTCCGCTTTACGAAGATCGCTTTCGATACGGTCTGTCCTGGCCTGCTGCACGGCGAGTTCATACGCCGCTTGGGCTACCACTTCCTCGCGCGGGCCGGCCACGCCCAGGTCGAAGGTTGCCTTTGCAGCGATCCTGCGACGTTCAGCCGCCAGATATTCTGCGCGAGTGTCGTGATACTCCTTGGCGTTCGAGTCCCGCCCGTCATACAATTTCTCTATACGCCCCATCTCGAACTTCCAACGGTCATACTCCGCAGAGGCCTCGTCGAACAACGCCTCGAGGCGTACGAGCTCGTCCTGCCGTGTCCCGGTAAGCAGCTCCTCGTGACGAGATTTTGCCGCGTTCAGACTCGCCTTTGCTTCGGCAAGCCATAAGGACAGCACGTCGTCGCGTAGTCTACAGAGCACTCCCCCCGCCTCGATCAGGTCGCCTTGACGGGCGGGCATCTCCGTGACGATGCCGGCTATCTCCGACCCGACCTTGCTCCGCCGAACAGGATCCACAGTCCCCACTAGAGTGGTGGTCACGGGTGCGGAAACGGTCTTCGCCTTTACTACCACCACCTTGCTGGGCTCCATCTGGGCGAATGCTGCCGAAACATGAGTGAGCAGAGCGGCAGCGATAACGGTTGATATTGGCGATCTACTGTTCATAATGGGAGGTACTACGCGATCTACCCGGCGGTCCATAGTGGTGCGCAAAAATCCTTCCAATGCGTGTATTATACCCATCGGGAAATTATTGTGAAGAGAGGTATTTACTGCCGTAATCTCGATATGAGTTCACCAGGATCGTATATTATAGGACCTACACTAGCTGGTTTCGTTGAAATACTCTTTCCGCCCCGCTGTTGCCTCTGCGGAGGCGCAGTGGCGGGCGATGGGCGGCGGTTCTGCGCACGTTGCGCCCAGCGGCTCGAAGCGGAACGCACCGGGCCAAGCTGTCCGCGATGTGCGGAAAGTGTTGCCCCCTTTGAGCTATCCGAAGGCCTGTGCGGGTGGTGCAGGAAGAGGCCCCCTCGGGTTACTGCAACCGTTCGCGTTGGCTCTTACGGACCGGCACTGGGGCAACTCGTGCGGGCTTACAAGTACCATGAGCGGCCGGATCTCGAAACCGTATTGTCAGATTGGCTAACAACAGCGGTTCAGCAGGCATCCTGGTTCGACCGCATCGAGGGCGTCACTTCCGTTCCCACACACTGGATGCGTTCTCTTACCAGGTCGTTTCATCCGGCTGGCGTCATTGCCTCGGCTGTCGCCCAGCAGATCGGCTTGCCGTATCTACCTCTGCTCCACCGGGTGCGTAGCGGCCCACATCAAATCGGCCTTAGCTACACTGACCGGGTCAAGAACGTCCACGGGGCGTTCGCGCTGCGGAAGGGCATCGCCTTGCGCAAAGCGCGCGTGCTCCTCATCGACGACGTCAAGACCACGGGGGCCACACTTGGAGAATGTGTGAAGATCCTTCTTAGAGGCGGCGCCTCCGAGGTCTATGGCGCGGTAGTCGCTCAGGCCGGTTGGCGCGGCGCCCTAGGCGGACCGATTACTACTGCCTGAAATCCAACCCAGAGTCCGTTTGGGCGATCTGCGGATATGATGTCAGAATATTGTTATAAGTGCCAGGGCCAGAATCAGGAGCACGACGACTATGCTCCAGATCAACCGCCTGGATTGACCGCGAGAATCTACGGGTATGATCCAATCGCCGCAATAGGGGCACTGTTGCGTGTCTTCATGGACCTCCGCTTGGCACGAAGGACAAGCCAAAACGTCGTCCTCGGGATCACCTTCGTCTTCGATCCACTCGTCGTCCAAGCTGTCGTCGTAGTCTACGGTCATTATTCACGAGCGCCCGTATGGTAGGCCGTGTCGATGCCTCAGATGTCCGTCACTCATCCGCTGGAGGCGTAGCCTTGACCACTTCGATCATTTCCTTGAACTGTTGCGTATCACAGCGGCTGCACAATTCAAACAAGGCGCTCTCCACCGTGGTAACCAGTACACCGGCCTGTCGCATCCGCGCCAGGGATGTTTCGTAGTCCATGCGTCCGCGCGAACCTACAGCATCGGCGCACACGAATACATCGTAGTCCATTGCACGCAGATCGAGTGCCGTTTGTTGCACGCAAACATGAGCCTCGATACCGATCAGGACTATTTGCGGCCGATCGGTCTCATCGAGCGCCTTGCGTATGGAATCCTCTCCACAGGCACTCATGGTGAGCTTGTCGAGCGTCGGCGCGCCGCTCGCGTCAAGAGCATCCTGGATGGCCTGGTCGGTGGAACCCAGCCCCTTGGCGTATTGCTCGCTGGCCAGAACGGGCAGGCCGAACGGGCGCACCCCGTCGAGCAATTTGCGCCCTGCCGCCAAGACTCGCTCGCGATGCCCGATGAAGGGCAGAAGCTTCACCTGCAGGTCAATCACCAGCACGCACGCTCGGTCGACATCCAATTGGTCGGGACGCAACATATCCTTTGCTCCAAATCCAGCCGCGAGTCTAGGAGCGGTGAAATGGACGGTCAAACGTCAGACTGCTGCAGTTTGCGAGCGGGAGAAGGAGTGCTCTCGAACCAAGCGGCTCATGCTCCGCCATAAATACGTAGTGACAAATATTAATATTTCATTGAGACACCCCAGCAGATGAATCAGTGCTTCTAATTCGCTTAACTACTTGCTGTATAATAGTTTACATAGCATCCGCGACCTGTCAATTCTTGTGCATTCGGCGTTGACCGACTGCCTTGTTTGGGTTAGAAACAAGAGGCCTTTCAGGGTGAGCTCAGCGCCGCGGTGCGGTAATAGAGCACGCGGCTAGATTCGACTCAAGCGGCTTTCTTAGCCGTGGCGGACTTCCGGGATCGGGCAAACGTTCCGATCCCGGAAGTTTTTTGCGCGTGGTACGATCACTGTCGGTACGATACGCTTTTGCCGTGGCGAAACAGAGCAGGGCAATCCGAACAGCAACCATAGTCGCGAACGAGGCGGTGTGCCGCGAGCACTTGCGCATCACGCTTCGGCGTCCTGAGTTGCCCCCGTCCCACCCAGGCCAATTCGTACACATCAGCCCGGAAGTGAGCCCGCCGCCGGAGTATCCTGCTGCTCAGGGCGACTCGTGGCATCCCGGTGAGGAGTGGAGTGCGATTCCACACACGCCGATGCTTCGCCGGGCGTTCAGCGTCGCAGGACTGAGGCGCGGAGATGATGGTATCGACATCGATGTGATCTACCGTGTTGTCGGCAAGGCGACGCGTTGGATGGCGTCGCTCCGACCTGGGGCAAGAGTCAGCATTTTGGGGCCGGTGGGCACGGGCTTTCCGGTCAACGAGTCCAAGTCGACAGCGTGGTTGGTCGCCGGCGGGGTGGGATTGCCACCGATGCTATGGTTCGCCCAAGCTTTGCACGAAGCCAGGAAGAAAGCCATTGCCTTCTGCGGGGTCCAGTCGGCGGATCTGCTTCCTCTTACGCTGGATGCAGACGCGACTCCCACGAACGATGCGAGCGAAGCTACGCTGAGTGCCGAGGAGTTCAGTCAGCACGAGACGCCGACTGTAATCAGCACAGACGACGGCTCGTTGGGTTATTGCGGGCACATCGGTGCAGCCCTGAGCGCATATCACCAAGCCAATCCGATTGACGCGAACGAGGTGGTTGTCTACGCCTGCGGTCCGGAACCGATGCTGGAGTTCGTGTCGCACTACTGCATTGAACGTGGCATGGAATGCTACGTGTGCATGGAGCGTGCGATGGCGTGTGGCATCGGGACATGTCAATCGTGTGTCATTCCCGTGGTGGACGATTGTGATCCGCAAGGCTGGCGTTATCGTCTGTGCTGTCGAGAGGGTCCGGTCTTTCCCGCCGAAGATGTCATCTGGAACCAACCCGCGAAACGGTAATTGCACAGTGTTTGTCCACCCATGGTGAAACAGAGAGAATCGGGACAAGCACTGGCGGACGAGCCGCCAGTGGCATGCCCGCGTAAACCGGTGGACAAGCCGCGAGTGGCAAACGCGCACCCAGCATTCTTCGTGCCTCACTGGTTCCGATCGAGAAACGCGGCGCATTCCAGGTGTCAACGTGGTATGATTAAGTGTGATACTCGGAGGCTGAGAGCGCGGAGGAGGTGACACATGTCTTGGGCAAGGTTGGCACTGATTTCTATCCTGTTCTGGCAAGGGATGGGCGTTGCCTACGGGCAGACGGTGCGGTACGTCGATGATGACGCTGCACCTGGCGGAGACGGGGCGAGTTGGAGCACCGCTTATCGTTTCCTGCAGGATGGGCTGGCTGCAGCCGGTGGCGGCGATGAGATTCGCGTTGCCGGCGGCGTCTACACGCCCGATCAAGACGAGGCAGGCAACTCGACACCGGGCGACCGCGAGGCAGCATTTTCGCTCATGTCCGGTGCGGCGATGAGAGGCGGCTATCGCGGCTGCCCGGCAGGAGACTGCGCCGGCGGTGATCCGGACGAACGTGACATTGCAGCCTTTGAAACGATTCTCAGTGGCGACCTTGACGGCAACGACGGCCCAAGCTTCGCTAACAACGGCGAGAACAGCTATCACGTCACAATCGCAAGCGGAACGGACACAAGTGCCTTGCTTGACGGGTTCACCATAACAGCCGGCAACGCAGACGGAATGTCACCCCATGACGGGGGGGGAGGAATGTACAACGCCGGCGGAAGCCCGACGATCAGGCGGTGCCGGTTCACAGGCAATCATGCCGGCTATGGCGGAGCTCTGCGAAACGACGGAGGCACCGGCACAAACCTGGTCAACTGTGTGTTCTACGGAAACGTAGCGTCCAACTGGGGCGGGGCAATTGACAACTTCTCGGCCGGCCTGACGCTGGTCAACTGCCTGTTCGTCGGAAACCAGACACCCGGTGAGGGCGGGGCCATGCATAACGACTTGTCAGAGGCTTCTTTGGTGAACTGCACAATCGCGGGAAACACGGCTGATCGAGGCGGGGGACTGTTCAACTACGTGGGCGTTTCGCTAACGATTACGAACACAATCCTTTGGGACAACAACGACAGCTCGGGGACCAGTGAGGGCGCGCAGGTGTACAACAATCCCAGCAATGTCGTGGAAGTCGACTACTCCTGTATCCAAGGCTGGACGGGCGTGTTCGGCGGCGTTGGGAACACAGGTGATGATCCTCTTTTCAAACGAAGTCCCGACCCCGGTCCGGATGGGCAGTGGAACGGCGTCGATGACGACTACGGCAATCTGCGGGTGCGATCCGGGTCGTCTGCGGTCGATGCGGGGATCAACGCGGTGGTCACCGAGGCAGTCGACCTTGACGGTATTGCACGAATCATCGACGGTGACGGTGATGGAACACCTACGGTGGACATGGGTGCATACGAACACGTACCCGGCGTGCCGACGATATCCGGAGCAGGTGCAGTGACGATGCTGTTGTTGAGCCTTGGCCTTGGGGTGATTATGATCAAGCGACAAGTCGCGCGTTAGCACGTTTAGAACCTGATGAGATCAACGGGCGAGTTTCGCTCAACGATGCCGACGACGTATGGCCAGGGTTCCGATCAGGGCCGGTGGAGCCGGAGTTGCCGGTTCGCGGATGACGCGAGTGAATAGCAGTTCGCCGGTAATCCGGCCGTCAGCGTAGCGATCGGCTGCTGACCAGCGCGTAACCGGATCGACAGGATAATCCAGAGCACTGAGGCCGAACCGCAACTCGGCGCTTCGATCCTGCGGTTGGGTTGTTTCCGCGTCCAAGGCATCAACCAGAAGAATGCCTCAGAGAATAAGCCACTAACCTAGGCCGACAATCTGTGTCTCATTCAGAGACCTGGGCTTTCCTGCCCAGATGAGGGATTTCGCGCGAAGTCGATCCCGGTAGGGAGATACGCCATGATTCGGATTTGGACGCTTGCGCTTGTCGTCAACACGTTGGTGACCGGCGCGCGTTGGGTTTCTGCGGACACAGTGAAGCTTCCCGACACGCCCGCCGGACTGCAGGCCCGGGCGTATATCGCGGCATTCAGCAGCGGTGATGAAGTCCGGTTTCGTTTATTCGAAACGGAGCACCGTGCTGAGTCGGCGCTCAAGCGACGGTCGATCGAAGATCGCGTGGCGACCTATCGCGAACTGAACGGGCAATACGGCAGGCTGGTCGCGCAGCGCGTTCTGGATGCCAGCAACCACAATCTCGTTCTTGCAGTGGAGTCACAGCGCAGTGGGCTCTTGTATATGGATTTCGAGGTCGAAGAGAGCGCGCCGCACAAGCTCACGGCTGTGTGGATCGAGGGACCCATCGACGTCAAGCGTGCACCGAGCTACGAGAAGCCGTTAAACGACCAGATGCGTACCCGCGTTGTCGAGAGGGCGGCCGCTGAGTTGGAGCGCAGTTACGTCTTCGAGGATATCGGGAAGGAGATGGCGGTGGATATCCGTCAGCGCCTCGCTGCTGGTGACTATGACAAGATCACTAATTGCTACGCATTCGCCCGGCGCTTGACCGACGACTTGCTGGCTATATGCAACGACAAGCATCTGCGCGTGCGCCCACGTGCTCCGATAGATCATCGCGCCATTCAGGATCGAGAATCGGGGGCACCGCAGGCGCCCGGAGCAGGCAACTTCGGCTTCGTACGTGCCGAGGTTCTGGCCGGCAATGTCGGCTACATCAAGTTAGACGATTTCTCCGGCGCGCCCGATGCCCAACCAACCGCGGCAGCGGCCATGGGTTTCGTGGCCAACAGCGACGCGCTGATCTTCGATCTGCGCGACAACAGAGGGGGTTCGCCTAACATGATTGCGTTTCTGGCAGGCTACCTGTTCGACGAGCCGGTTCATCTCAACAGCTTTCACGATCGCACGGAAGGCAGTGTTCGGGATGCATACAGCGCCAAGTGCGTTCTCGGTAGGCGCTACGGCCAGGACAAGCCGGTCTACGTGCTGACCAGCGGCCATACGTTCTCGGCTGCGGAGGAATTCACCTACAACCTCAAGCATCTCGGCCGGGCGACGATCGTTGGCGAGACCACCGGCGGAGGGGCTCATTCCGTGATGAGGTATGCGATGAACAAGTACTTCTCCATGTCAGTACCGTTCGCCCGATCGGTCAATCCGCTCACCAAGACCAATTGGGAAGGCGTGGGGGTCAAACCGCACGTCGAAGTCACGGCAGATCAGGCGCTGCATCGCGCCTGCGAGTTGGCCCTGTCGGTGATGAGTAAGAATACAAGTAACTAGGCGTCTGCTGAGGCAGAACCGCAGACGAATTCGACGAACCGTCAACTGAAGGGAGCACGATATGAAACGCTTAATGGGTATCCTGGCATTGTGTTCACTGTCCGGCGTTGCGTGGGCGGATGACTTGACCGATGTCACCGAGATCTTGAAGAAGGCCGATGCCGCGACCTTGAAGGTCAAGTCCGCGACCTATGATGTTACGTTCGACGGGATCGGTGCGGCCAAGAAGCGCACGGGCAAGCTCAGGGGTACCTACACCATCGATGGGTGGACGGGCCTTCACCCGAGACGATTCCACGTCAAAATCAAGGGCACACTGCCGGGATCCTCAAAGGTCCACGATATCGAGGCCGGGAGCGATGGTGAGATGTTTTTTCTGGTTGACCATGCCAACAAGAAAGCCTACGAGGACGTAGAGTATGGAGTCATGGGCTCTGCAGTGCGCATGGTATTGGCTGGGCTCATGGCCGAATTCACTCATCCGACGCCGTTCTCTGCCGAGATCAATGCCAACAAGAAGGAGCTCAAAGGCAGCAAGATCGTTGGTGGTGAGGATTGCTATGAGATTCATGTCGTCTATCCTAGCGTGGGCGGCCAAGCGGTGTGGTGTTTCTCCAAGAAGGACTTCCTGCCACGGTCGCGGGTTGACCTGTTCGATACCCTCGATGGTCAGGAAGCGGGGATGCGTAAGATTCTCACTCGTCTCGTGGTCGATCCCAATCTCGACGACGTGTATTTCAAGCTCGACCTGCTTCCCGAGGGCTATGAGAAGATCGATGACTTCGCGCCCTAGGAAGGTGTGTGCGTAACGAAGTCTCAGTTGCGGCGAAGTCGCCCCAGCGATCCCTCTCAAAGACAGGATGCTACTCGGCCAGCTTCGTAACCGCAGCGAGTATATCCTCTGGAAGCAGGCGATCCGTGATCCTGTGGGAGATGAATCGCCATACGATGCGCCTGTTGCGATCGATCAGGGCAAGGGCAGGGACGGCGATATCACTGCCGTTCGGACCGCCGGCCTCGTGCAATAGTCCGTAGGCTCGGATGACCTCGCGCTGAGTGTCCGACAAAACCACGAAGTCCAATCCGTTACGCTCGACCAGCCGCCGCGAGCGCTCCGGTGGATCGACGGAGATTGCCAACAAGTGTCCGCCCGTGCGATCGAGTGCTTCGTTAATCTCTCCGAGACCTCGGAGTTCTGCGATACATAATGGTCACCAATATCCGCGGTAAAAAACAAGAAGCACCGGGCCCGAGGATGTGAGCTTGCTCAAAGAGGCTGGTTGTCCGGCGGAATCCGGCAGAGTGAAATCGGGCGCCTCTTCAAGCTGGGCGAAATCCGCTTTGTCGGGCAGAGCGGCAAGAACGAAGAACATGTACACGGCCAGAGCCAGTGCGATAACACTGGCTCCCCCGGCAACTCGGACCCAGCCGCGGCGATTGCGTCGTAGCCCCACGACTCCCGCAGCGGCTCCGGCGGCAATCAACGCAAAAGCGGGCGCCCCCGTTGCCCGCATCAACGGAACGTCGAAGAGCAGGGCGTACATTACCGGCCCGCCCAGCACAAGTAGCAGCCCACCGACGGCCCACCTGGCGCCTTGATTTCCTCTATCGAGTGTCGCCATTCTTCAGACTCCGACAGGTCTATTGGACGTTCTTGCCCATCGGGCTTAATACCACTTTGGATGCATCAACACAACTGTCTGCAGGGAGAATCACTGGAGCCCCGCCAAGAATGTGTTTGTGCGGGCTGCTCACCCGCGCCAGGTAAGCTCCAGGGCGTGGGGGCCTCTGTGCGGTACTTGCCGGAAGCCCGCGGGTGGACTTCAAATATGTTCGGTGAACCGGAAGATACTCGGACCGGAATAATCCACCAGACAACCTGCAGACTGTCAGCCGACGCACCGCCACAAAGGCCCTTACCGGAATGCGCGGCTACGCGTTTGGGGTGTCGGTTTATCAGTCGATGGTGGTGGCTTGACCTCGCAAGTTGATGTCAAGGACCTCGACAGTGCCGCCGATCAACCCTGCAAAGCTGGGTTAACGCCCAGGGATGAGGCTTGGGGCTCCCCCGAATGTGCGATCTACGAATCTTACTTGCGGAAGATGATCCCGGTCTGGGATGGTCCGTACGATCGGTATTGAGGACCGGTCGCCGGACCATCGACTTGACCGTTGTGAGCACACCCGGGCAATTGCTCCAGTTGATGAACGAGAACTCGGCACAGCCGTTCGATTGCGTCATGGTGGCACTGCCCTCTGATGAGGACACCCTTGAGCTTATTACGGGGCTGATGTCGGACGCCCGTGTGCGGCCTCTTCTGGTGATTCTGAACAACATCGATTGTGTCACCGTTCTCGGCAAGGTCCCGAGGAAGTGCGTCCACTTTCTGGCCAGAAGGGAGGCGTTGTGCCGGAATGCCCTTTGGCGATACATCGACTTGGCATTGAGAGAATCTCGCAGGGAAGAAGACACCCGGCGTCGGGCAGTCCGACGTGATGCGAACGCGGACATTCCTTGCGAGCACGATTCAGTTACAGGCCTGCCAACCGGGCCACACCTCGACCGTCTGTTCGATGGCTGCCGCAGCACATACGATCGTCGCGGGCATGCCTCGGTAGCCGTGGTCGACATTGACCATCTGGGGTGTATCAATGACACCACCGGCCACGTTGCCGGCGACCGAGTGCTGCGCGAGATAGTGGATACAATTACCGGCTGTCGTCGACCCGGAGACATTGCCTGCAGGTACGACGGGGGGGGGGTTGTCATCGTAATGCCCTTGACCGATCATTCGGGGGCGGTCTGCAGGGCTGAAGGACTGCGGACGCAGATCACGGAACTGGCCATACTCTCCGGATCGGATCGAATCTCGGCAACTGTGAGCATCGGTGTGGCCACTTGTCGGAGTGAACACCTCAGCACAGAGTACATCCGACGTGCTGACCTAGCAATGCAACTCGCCAAGCGAAGGGGGCGCGACCGCGTGTGCACGTGGGAGATGGTGTTCTTTGATGACATCGTGCGTCAGGTGTCGAGCGACGCAACAGTCTCCCCCGTGGAAGCGCTTCATGAGGTGCTTCTGCGGGCCTACAGCCGGCTCGGAACAACACAGTGGGATCATCTGACGTCGCATGCCGAGTATGTCAGCAGGATGGCCGTACGTACCGGTGATGCCTTGGGAATGGCTTCGACTGATCTGGAGCGGCTTCGTGTAGCGGGATTGTGCCACGATCTTGGCAAGTTCCTTATCCCCGAGCATGTTCTTGCCAAACCGGCTGCGCTGTCGGACGAGGAGAGGCAGCTTGTGGCTCGCCATTCAGCGGACGGCGCCTATATGTCCGGGATCCTCGGTGCGGATGAGGCGACTGCCGAATTCATAAGGTATCACCATGTCCGCTTCGACAATGCGAATCGGCCGGGTGACGCGGGAGGGGGCCCCCTCCCTCTTGGGGCGTGCATCCTCGCGGTTGCTGATGCCCTGGTCACTATGACTTCGTACCGTCCCTATTGTGCGGAACGTTCGTTCACCGGGGCGGTACGCGAGCTGCAGCGTGAGAGTGGTCGCCAGTTTGATCCCGATGTGGTCAACGCTGTGCCCGAGGCGCTTTTGGCTAAGGCGCCGGCGACCCCTTCCTGAGTGAGAATAATGGAGCGGACCACAATGGGATGGCTTCGTAATTCACTTGCGCTACTGGGATGGCCCGTAGACTTTCTCTCCGACGAAAGCATCGCCCGTGAGCTCTACAACAGGTGGTTTATGTACAGTGGATGTCATCCCGATCCGGACGCTGCACCGAGCGTCGCTGCTGCCAAGGGAATCTTCGTGACTCTGAGCAAAGAGGGGAATCTCGACGCCCTGTGCTGGTCGGCAGACGGTGACTTCGCAGCGGAGGATGATCTCCTCGCAGATGAGATGGAACTGTTCGAGGGCAAGGATGAAACAGACGGCTTATGCAATGCAACGCCTTATCCGGATCGCCGCGAGTTCCCCCGCGAACCGGCAAGAGATCTTGTCGCTTTCACCGTCCCCGCAACTCAAGACCAGGCCGGCGGATGGCTGGTCGATGTCTCCGCAGCGTCGGTGGCGTTCATAGCCGAGACCAAAGATGTACCGCCCATCGGCACGTCGATCATTCCCACGATTAGCAAACGCGCCGGGGCCCCCACGGAGTTGAGCTCGGCTACGGTAGTGCGCACGGAACTACTGACCGATCTTTTGAGTCTGGTTTGCGCCCGCCTGGATAAATCGTAGGGGGCGGTTACCGTACCAAGCGGGCCGTGGCGTGCTCTCGTGTTTGGACGCCCTTGCAGGCGAGCGGAAGCCCTTTGCCCGGCGCTCATCCAGCACGACCTGGTACGAAGCCCAGGGCAAAGACACTTTCTTGTTCTTTGGAGACTACTTCACAGATCTAACCGGCCTCGCCTGGTGATCGGCTATCGCCCGACCTCAAGTCACGCTCCACCACTTGGTGATTCCGGTGCGTACGGAGCCTGCTATCCGTTGTATTCGCGTTATCAGAAGAGCGTTCCTGCTCGCCTGCCTCCCGTGCCCCCGGTGCGACTGAGGACTAAGCTTGCATAATAGGCGTGGAGCGGCGTGAATTCACGGTTTAGGGTGCTAAGAATGTGTGCGGGGGACTGCCGCGCCACCGCCAGACCCCGATATCAGGTTCGCGTATGGATGCTACACGAAGCAGCTTGCTCAGTCGCGTGCGCGACTTCGACGACGAGACCAGTTGGAGCGACTTTGACAAGCTCTATCGACACTTGCTGACTACATACGCGATGCGGCGGGGGCGGTCGCCCTTCCTACGAGCATTTGCCGTATTGGTAATGACTAGGTGCTTCTGCCTGTTTTCACGGGAGATAAGAACCATGAAGATAAACGATCATAACCTTCGAATACGACGGTTTCGGGCACGGCAAGGCAAAGTTGTTCTAGTCACGAGCTTGACCCTAATCTTGCCTTGGGTGCTGGCGATTTCGGCACACGCAATTGAACCAAACGACGTTCTGTTGTCCGCAACGGATACCGGCCTTGTTGGACCGGGAACCTTCACCACTACGGATGCATTCCTTGGCGACGGCGACTGGGTCGATCTTGACGTAGACATCTATTTCTTCGAGATGGATGACGCCACGACACCAGCGATTCTGCTCAGGGTCGAACTCAGCGCCTCGCCTGATTCATCATTTGATCCCTTCCTGCGTGTCTTCGACGCAAGCGGTGCGGAACTGGTCAACAACGATGACCGCGCCGCGACCGACCGCGATTCGTTCGTACATACATACCTCTTTGCCCCCGGTACATACTACGTTGGTGTGAGCGCGTCGGAGAATCCCTTTTATGACAATATGGTGGCAGGAGACGGTCGATCAGGTAATACGGGAGAATACACACTGACCATCACGACCCAGGGCGCGTTCTTGCCGGTGAGTGCCCACGAACCCAACGACCAGGCCGCTGATGCCACCCTGATGGGAAGCGGAACGTTCAAAGTCGCCGGCGAGTTCATCGGTGACGGCGAGCAAAGTCGGGCGGACGTGGACACCTATCTTGTGAACCTGACCGCACCGGCACGTGTCGACATTGAAGTGCTCGCAGAGGCAATCGATTCGACACTTGACCCGGTGGTTTGGGTACGCATGTGCGCGTACGGTAACGATCCTCTTACCGGGTATGGCGCATGCGGCATGTCGGCCAACGACGATTCGCTCGCCGGTTCGGTGGACTCCGCGTTGTCCCTGGGCATTCCCGAGCCGACCAGCTTGTACATCATGGTGGCGGGTGCGGGGAATCGGAGGCACGACCCGGGGTTTGCGGGCCCGAGTGAGCCGGCCAGCGTGGGCCCTTACGCCCTGATCGCACGCGTGACCTACGTCGACGGTCAAGGCCCGGACGAACCCAATGATTCGATTCCAATGGCCGTTCGGCTGACACCCTTTGTCATCAACCGGCCGGAGATCATCGAGCTCGACGGCTATCTCGGTGACGGACCCTATGCCTTTACCCGGGGCGATCGCGATTTCTACGAAGTGCGAGTCTTGGGCCAAAACAAAACGCTGACGGTTGATGTGTCTCCCGCAGAAGGGAGTGGGTTTGAACCGGTGGTGGCGGCGTTTGACGTAACCGGCAGGATATTGGCCAAGGATGCCAGTCCGGACGCCTCGGGCAGCGTGCACATCGCCCTTCCTGCCGCGTGTTCCTTCTTTTCCGATTACGAGGCGGACGGCGTTTTCGTAATGATAATGGGAACGAGGCAGCGTTTTCCCAACGACCCGTTTGTTCCCTGGCCTGATGAGTACCGCTTCGAGGAATTCCAGCTCGAGGACAGCCTCGGAAGTACGGGAGGATATCACGTTACAATAACAGTCGGCTCCGACGATGAGCTCTGCGGTGAAGAGCCCAACGATACGATAGGCACGGCCACACAAACCGGGCTCATCGACGAGGGTTTCTTCACCTGCACCGGAGGCATTCTGGGAGACTCATTGTGCGACGAACCCGGAAGAGACGCGGACATATGGGAAGTGCACGTTGGCCAGGCTCCCGCGCTGCTGCGCGGATGGATTTCTACATGCGGCACACTGTCGGGAGACGACTTGGAGGCCTCTCTCTACCTCCATGATTCGCAGGGGAACCTTGTGGAGTACTACCTCTATGAATCCTTTTACTATGATCGCCCAGGCGACTTCGAATTCTCAATCCAATCGTCGGGGGAATACTATCTTGCAATTGTGGCCGAACAAATCTATTACGAACAGTTTGATCCTACGATTGCATGTTCTACTCGAGACTACTACAACGCTCCACAAGAGTACAGTATCTCCGTCATACTGACCCAGGGTACGCCTGGTTCAGGAATCGAGACAACAACCGCAGGACGAGGGCTTTCGAGCGATCCTTCCAGTTTGTTTGCAGCACGGATGGGCGAATCGACCGGCGTGATCGATGCAGTCAATCCGGATACCGGAGAAACCACTACCAGCTTTAATGCACCGGAGCCGTATTTTGGTGGATCGGAAGGACTCGCCTTTGACGGCGATGACCTGTACTTCCTCGGTGTTGGGCGATACCCCGCGCTGTATCAACTAGACACTGAAACCGGCGACATAATCGATGAGTACATCCTCTGGCAGGGTTCGGGTTTCTATAGCGATGCGGTGATGCTTGCCGGAGAGCTTTTCCTGCTCGACTTCTACGACCGCAGCGTGCATGTCATCGATCCGCAGGCCGGCCACACGCAGCGTACGCTGAGAGTGGGCGCGTTAAACGGAATCACGACATCGGGTGGTTTGGGTGCGCTGGCGGGGCCTGATCGACTCTACGTCTCCGATGCGTTCAACACCGGTAAAATCTACGAGGTTGATCCGCAAACAGGCATGATTTCGAACACGTTGACGCCGGCGGAGAACCGTCCGGTCGCCTTTGCGGGTATGGGCAACGCCTTGCTGTATGCCGCTGACTGGCTAACCGATGCGCTCGAGGTCATCAGCACAGCGGGTAACAACGTCATGAATCTGACACTTGACGAACTTATTACTGCCTTGGCCGGTTCGACCAACGCAGACTTCTTCGGCGACTTTGACGGCGACCGCGACGTCGATCTTGTCGATGTCGCTGCATTCCAACTCTGTTACGCCGGCCCCGACGGAGAGCCCGATGCGTGCTGCGAGCCCGGCGACATCGATGGCAACAATCTGATCGACGCACGAGACTTCGCCAACTTCCCGGCGGTGACTACCGGGCCAAACATGGGCCACTGATATGGAACAACAAGACCGGTGCGGGAATCTGGATCTTCGCAGCGGGTTCTGCTGCGATGAAAGACCCCCGCACCGGCTGACTTAGGTCTCTTACTTGCTTTCGCCGTATTGGCGTCCCTGCCACCTTGGGGCAGGGCGAGCTACCGTCTAGGTCGACTGTGTCGCCAGCCGCGCTTGTGATGTCCGTGTGCGTGTCCGTTCCTTCCCTTGAGAATAACGCAATCGTAGGCGAAGAACGGAGTGCCATCGTGCAGACTCCCGGACAGTACTAGCTCAACCCGGTCGTTGTTGTCAATGTCATACAGCTCGAGCACTCTGAAGACTTCCGGAGTGCTGAACTTCATGGAGACGTCATCGATTCCGTCGGGCTCCACCTCGCCGCACGCGCAGTCCTCATCGTCGAACGGGCCGGCTACATCCTCGATCACCGTATGCGGGCCGGGCGGGCCTTCCAGGGGCATGACGTATCCGCCGATGCCGTCTGCACGGGCAAGCTGCAGAGTGCTCAGATCGATCATGCACGTATGTACATCCTCGATACCCAGAAGGGCTACGGGCAGCTTTCCTCGGCTCTTGCCGTTGATCGGATTGGGGCAAGAACCGGGCTTGATGTCCAGAGCGAGCATGAGCGGCTCGCGCTCAGTGGTGACTTCCATGTAGTCTACAACGCCTTCATGGCCTGGAGGATCGGGAATCAAACCCGTCTCCATCAGGCTGCCGTTGATGGTTATGGTCACCGCGGTCAACGTACCCACGGCATCAGCCGTACCGGTGAACGTTCCGCCGAGGTATTCGCGGGTGGCGATGTCGATGGTGGCTTCCACGGTGATGGCCAGGTTCGTAAACGAAAGTGCATCGCCCCACAGTGTCGGTGCTTCCCCCAACATCAGCGAAGACATTCCCGGATCACCCGCGTTGCCGTAGTCGGTCGTGTAGGTGATCGTGCCATCGCCGTTGTCGTGTCCGGATGCCGGTGCGAGGATCTCGATCCCGCCCATCATCCACTGCATTGCGTCATCCGCCTGTGCTTCCGGCGTACTTCCGGGTCGTCCCGGTCCGTCCGGTCCGAAGGTCTCCAGCCACGTCCCGGTCATAAGATCGCTGCCGGTGGTGTCCCAGGTCCCCGGCATGATGTCCGCCTGGACCGGGCCGATCATGGCCAGAACCAAGCCCAGTGCAGAAATAGCCATAGTCATCCTTCTCATAATCCTTTCCTCAGTTCATATACAACGATTCCGAATGCCCTGAACGTTTCGATTGTTGATGGTTTTCCAACGCCATCCCTACGGTGCAGGTAAAACCGGCCCCTCGGTTGCTTCGCGTGGTCACGCACGCGACAGCGTTTCCGGCATTCTATTTCGTCGTTGCGAATGTTCAGGGAAAAAGGGCGCGTTAGCAGCACCAGCTGCGAGCAGCGCCCGGTAACATCCTGCTACTGTGTGAGTCTGCCGCAGCGCATCACTGCGATGCGCATAAAAAGGGGCGGAGCGGACTGAATCCGCTCCGCCCTCAAATCATGCCGTCAACACCAGACTTCAAGCCTACAGGCTGTCGGCTTACTTGCAGTAGTCCTTGACGGGGTGGCAGCTTCCCGAGCAGCATTCCGCATTGGACGTACAGTATCCGCCGTCGGGCACGCAAGTGTCGCAATCCGGATCGCTGGGATCGCACGTCGGGCCGCAGCAGCCATCAGCAGGACCACAGCTCGGCCATACGTTGTCACAGTAGGCCGAGCAGGTATCCGGGTAGTAGCACGTGTCCGTGGTGCAAGCTTCGCCGTCACCACAGTCGCCGTCGACGGAGCAGACCGCGGCATCGCATGTTCCGCCGCAGCAGATTCCGCCGGAGCAGGCTGTGTCGTCGGCTACCGGGTCGTTCTCGCATATCCCGCCGACACAGTCATCAATGGTGCACTCATTGGTGTCGTCGCAATCCGCGGGTACGGTGCACCCGCAGTCCACCGCGCAGTTGGTGATGTCCTCGGCTCCTTCGCACGTTCCGTCACCGCAGCAGTAGGGTGCACTCTGGGGTATCATTGTGCAATCCCAGCCGCTATCGGTGCATCGGCTGTCACCGCAGCCTTCACTTGCTCCACAGCAGAATCGCCCGGACGGCGCGCCCGTTGTTTTGCCGTTGCAGTCAGCCGAGCAGTTCCGGCAATCTTCTCCATCGCCACCCTCACACAAACCGTTGCCGCACACTGCCCCACCGGTGCCGCTGATGCAGTCGCCGGGACAGTTGTTGCAGTCTTCACCGGGATCGCACGTGTCGTCGTCGTTGCAGATGCAGGCAGGATTTCCCGTACAATCGCTATCGTCACAATCCGTGTCCGTATCGCAGTCGTTGTCCACGCCGTCCGTGCAGCTTGTCTCCGTCGTCGGCGGCGTTCCGCAGTCCTCCGGGCAATTGCACTGGTCTTCTCCCGGTCCGCAATTGCTGTTGCCACAGACTTCTTCCTGAACAAGCGCCAGCGTATCGAGGACGTCGATCCGCCCGTAGCCGTAGGCACGATCGAATCCCGGCGTACCCATATCGATGGCACCGTCACGGATTATCTGTCGTACTTCCGCGGGCGTCAGCGACCCATCCATATCCAAGACCAGTGCCGCAAGACCCGCGACCTGAGGACTCGACATACTCGTACCGCTCATACCCGTGATCGAGCTCCCCCCGGCCGAATTGCTGGCCGACCAGATATTGGCACCCGGAGCGGCGACGTCCAGATAGTCACTCTCATTGCTGAAGCAGCCAATCTCGTCCGTCTGTGGGGCGTAATCGGTACAGACACCCCAGTTCCAGTTCGTAATGGGGTCCTCGCAAGTCGGATAGTCGTTCTTCCAGGTCATACCGATGGCCATGACGTCAGCGCCACATGCCGGCGAACCCATCGCATTGCTGTAGTTCTCGTTACCCGAGGCCGCCACTACGACGACACCGTTGGCCACCGCGTTGTTGCCCGCAACCGCCCAGCTGTGCGTGCAGGGGCCGCTGTACGACCCTGTACCAATGCTGAGGTTAATAACATCCGCGCGACCACCCGAGGGGGACTGATCCGCGCAGTAGTTGATCCCGGCGATGATGTCGCTGTCGTAGCCGCCGCCAAACTGGTTCAGAATCTTGGCGCCAATCAGCGTGGCCTCCGGAGCGACACCTTGGAACGGCATGGAGCCCGTGCCGCAGGGATCCCAGCTCAGTCCAACGCCGCCGACGGCGATGCCGGAAACGTGCGAGCCATGCCCGTTGTCATCTTCCGGATCATTGTCGTCGTTGTAGAAGTCGTATCCCGCAGCTGTGTCGATGCGATCGGTATACATCAGATGATCACCGTCGATACCCGTATCACAGACGCAGACA
Source organism: Phycisphaerales bacterium (assembly GCA_020348265.1). Classification (GTDB taxonomy): domain Bacteria; phylum Planctomycetota; class Phycisphaerae; order UBA1845; family UBA1845. Next base: position 55,578 of record CP070744.1, read on the forward strand.
CGAACACCGGCACCTGTTGCGGAGTAACCCGCTCCGGTAATCTGGCTCTGCAACCCGCGGATAAGTGGCGTGCTGTCATGCAGTTTGACCAGATCCGGGTGATACTCATCCTTCTCCACCTTGACGACGCCGGGCATGTTCCTCAGGGCGTTCAACTTGCCTTCAGGAATGTCGCGCAGGTTGAGCACATTCGGCAGCACAACGTCGTACTCGTACTTAACCCTTCCACCCTCCTGGGCCGCGAAGGCCCTGACATTGGACTTGGACGCGGGACCGCGCGCCGGGTCCACGTGTACCAGCACGCTCACGAACCCGGGGTTAGCACGCGGGCCATCCACCGGAATGTTAGCCTGGGACGCGGGAAGATTGTTAACCTGCACGCCGGCTACCGCGCTGTTCACCGGCAAGAAAGCGTTCGTACCCAATACCGCCGCAAAAACCAGCGCCGGTATCCACAACCACCTCAGTCTTGAATCCCATCTCATGCTGATCACTCCTAAGAAAACGATATACGCAAATGGCCAAGCTGCGCGCGTACATCTCACCATGCGGCCTGGCCACCCTCCACTTGACTTCGGACTTTTGAAAAGACCGGTTCGACGCACACGGCACATACGGTCGACAACGATTACTCTTAGATGCCACAGCTCACCGTGCCGCAGTACAACCTCCTCCGGTGCGCGAATGACGTGCCGACAACGACGCAGCCCACACGAAGCATCCAAGAGATTTCGACCTATGTCTTTCACTATAACAACTTGGGGCGGGTAGTACAAGAAAACTTCAGCGCTCGGGCAAACTGCGCCGCTCGACGTGTAAATCGAGTATCATCCAGGATGCGAAGCAGAAACTGAAACGGTAACCCTTAGACAGGTTCTCTTTCCGTTTCACTGCTCCAGCTGCTCGGAGCACCCCGCGCAACACGTGAGCTACAGGATCTCAGGATCGAGTGGTCTGCGCGCTAGGGAACTTACCCTAGATTCAGTTAGGCAGTAGCAGCCGAAAGCTGATCCCCTCGAGGGTAATGAATTACAGGACTAGGCGGAAAGTGCCGTGCGCTTGCCGGCGCTTATCACCGCAGCGTGAGGTGGCACGGTCTGCTTCATTCTCTGACCGTCTGCCAGGATCGCGCAGACTTTGCGTCCGATCTGAGTCAAGCGATAACGCCGGTGCCTGCCCAGGCGTTCGGCCAGGTTCCTTGCACGCAACTTGCCCAGATCGTAACGGAAGTGATTCACTTGGTACTCAGCGGACGTATGCCCCAGTAGCGTGGCCACAATCGGTGCTGCCTGGCTGGTCTTGAAAGGTGAAGGAAGCTGCACCAACGCGGCAGCTACGGCACTCAGGCGTGGATCTCCCGGCGTGAAACCCGGGATGCGACGAGGCCCTATGGTCACCGCCTTTGCCAGGAGCGAGATCAGGTGCTCTCTCTGTGCGCTCAAAGATTTCGCACCTTTGCGTTCAAGCGACGTTTCGCGAACCAGCTGGGGGTCCTTTGAAAAGAACGTTGAGTCAGGCATCCTGATCAAGGGCTCGCGGTCTGAGCTGCCCTCATCTTCGAGAACGGATGTTCCGATCTGTTCCGACACCATCTTGTCATCTTGCGGAATCGGATGCATTGGGTCAGTCTTTTCCGTCTCAGCCTGCCGCTGCGTCTCAGCGCGCTTCGGTTTGCCGGTCACGCGCGTCTGAGCTGATGAAGAAGCTGCGACGGAGCCGAAAAGACGCTCCAAATCCAGGAGTAGGCAGGGTTTGGAGTTGTAATGCATTAGTCCGTTTACGATGCTTTCGCCGAACCCAGCCAGATAGCCCGTAAGAGACGTGATTTCACTGCTTTCCACCTGCAGCACACGATCTGCCGATCCGTGTCGCACCCTTGATGAAGTCCGGCATAAGAGGAAGTCGCCACACTCTTCCCGCAACGGTGATGTGCCGCACCGCAAGCGCATCCAGTCCGTAGTATCCTGTGCTCAAAGAGCAAATGAGGATCGAACGAGACAGCAGCGCGGTGGATGTTCCAGCAGAAGGTGTGGTAATATGTTTGCTATGTGCCATGATCGTGTCGCTCGCGGCTTTGGAGATGATAATCTCTTCGTAAACCTGGCGCCGCCAGCTATAATATCGGAGCTAATCCGCGGGGGTTATAAGTTACGCTGCGAGGAGAGAACGCTTATCCACAGTACTCCTTGTTATCGGCCTTGCCGCAGCTTATAGGACGCATTCCGCCGGGCGTGCGATACGTCGCTACGAGCGCTGGACCTACAACGCCAACAACGACGAGGTGACGTAGCAAGAGGGGCAAACGAGGGGCCCTGGCGTGCTGTGTTCGTGCTCCGGGTGACGGAACGCGACTTCTAATCCGGGGAATGAGTCACCCGGTCCTGGGAGTAACTCATCGACTCTCGGGAGTGACTCATCCGCTTTTCGGTACGACGGTTACACATGTCATGGGTAATACGCGGGCGTGGGAAGGTCAGCGCAGGAGCGGGGGTGGGGAATCACTGTGAGAGTCCGTCGCCATTGGGCCGCGGGGGCTTAATGAACTGCGGTGACGAGCGACCCGAACGATGGCGCGCGAGACAATTGGGGTGCGGTGCTGACTGACCGGTATAGTTGCGCGGCGAGAATTCCAGCAAGAAATTCATAATTCTTCGATTTTCCGCTTGAACTTTAGGGATGAGCTGTGCTAGTATGTGCAGGGCTGATAAAAGAGCCTCTTGATGCAGTTCCTGGGGGTTCGGCGCTTACCCAGGCGGGCGTGACCGGGGGTGGTCACGATCGGCGGGTATAGGGGTTTTGGTCAGTCCACGGCGTGCAAATCTACTTGGCCTGGCCCGGCGTGTCATGTTAGCCGGGTGCTTGAAGCAACTCATGGATGAAGGTGCGCGAACGCATGTCACGTTGCGGCGCAATTCGGAAGGTCGCTTGGGGGCGTGCCCCAGGCAAGACTGGACGATGAGACAATTCGCGAGGGAGGTCAAAAAGCATGTCGACGCAGGCGAAGAAGAGAGTTCGGGCGGCAGCCCGAAGGGGCGTTTTGGTTCTCTTGGCGGCGATTTTCGCCATTGTAGGAGGGACACTGTATGTGCCCAATGTGGCGTATGACGCATTGGGCGACATAATCGAGGTGACGCGTGATCTTTCGGCGGATGATCCAGGCGGCTCCGATCCGAAGGATGATCCGCCACCTTTTCCTTGCAGGCCACCGGCTCAGCCGGGCTATCCCAGACCGTGGGAGGCGTCCATACCCGTATCAACCTATGGGGTAGCTAACGCCATCAATCGCAACCTTCTTACGGTCATTCCCATAGTCGAGTGGTCGGGCGTGGGCCCTGATCTGTCATTCACACTTTACCACAACTCCGCCACGGTGGATTCGGAGTACGACCTGGGGACCGGTCTCGACTTTGACCTGGGCCCGGGGTGGTCGACATCGTATAGCGCGCAGGTAATCGACCTCGATGACTCAGAGTATCTGGTGGTCGGGGATGACGGCACGCAGGATATACACGACTGCTCGTCGTGGCCCTGTGTGGCACCACCCGGCGTGCATGACATCCTGACGGTCTGGGCGGGAGGCCGTTATGTCACACACAAGGACAGGTCGGCTCACATGTTTGATGGCGACGGGAATCTGACACACTTTTACGACGCGCAGGGCAACCACATCTCGATCGATCGGCAGCCGGCCAATGACAAAACGGTGATTACGGACGCGTCCGGGCGTACGTTGGAATTGAATTACTCAGACGACACACCGCCACAGTTGGAATCGATTGTGGCCCCTGCAATCGACGTCGACGGGACTCTTCAGGACATCGCGGAGCGAACCTGGACCATGGTCTACAACGTTGATGATCGATTGGGACGCATCGAGGAGGAGGACTACTACGTTGCCGGGGCGTTCTATACCGAAATCGAATACGACGATGACGGGCGAATCAGCGAGCTAAGCGATAAGCACGGAGGCAGCTCTGGTTCGGGGGACACATACACGTTTACGTACGTGGTGGACACGGAACCCGATCCGGACGTGTACTATAACGAACTGCTTACGGTGACCGATCCGGAGCCCGGCGAGTTGACGCAGAGCTTCGACACGACCTGCCCGGGCAGCGCGCTGATCGCTACAGAATACACCGATCGGCGTGGTAAGGAATGGGTGTACGAGGCCGTCCGGCACGACGTACCGGAGAACGGAGAACTTTATCAAATCGAGAACCCCTTGGGGCAGGGGCCGATGTTTGACTTCGACACTGACTTCAACCTCGTGACCTACTGGGATGCCCGGGGTAAGAGATGGGACTACACGTACGACACTGACGGCAATCTCACCCAGGCCACCGATCCGCTGGATAACGATGAGTACTGGGAATACAACGACGACAACGATCTTACGCAGTACACAGATGCGCTTGAGAACGAGTACAACTACTACTATGACACGGAATACCCCGGCCTGTTGACGCGGATCGTCGAGCCGGCGGATGGGCAGGGGAACCCCGCAGCCACGACGACTCTGGAATACTACCTCGATTGGCTTGACTCCGAAGAGCTTACCGTCGTGGGTGACTACATCTTCTTCCGGGCGGACGACGGCCAGCACGGCGTCGAGCTATGGGTGACTGACGGGACGGTTGACGGGACCATGATGGTCAAGGACATCAACGAAAGCGGGGATTCCGACCCTGAGGAACTGACCGCCGTAGGTTCTGGGCAAAACGCGCTAGTCTTCTTCAGAGCCGACAACGGGGAAGAAGAAGGTGTTGAGCTGTGGAAGAGCGACGGAACCGTGGCCGGGACGGTTATGGTGGCAGATATAAAGGATTCCGGGGACTCCAATCCTGCAGAGCTGTGCGCTGTAGACGGGACACTCTTCTTCCGAGCATTCGATGGTGATGATGTGGGCGACCACGGAACCGAGCTGTGGAAGTGCGCATCGCCCTACGAGAGTGCAGTCCTCGTTGAGGATATCTGCCCGAACGCCTGCGACTCCAATCCTACGGATCTCGTCAACCTCAACGGTACACTGGTTTTTGCCGCAGAGGAGCCCGGCGACGGGCGAGAGCTGTGGAAGAGTGAATCCCCTTACACGGATGCGGAACTGATCAGAGACATCTATCAGAATGGCAGCTCGGCTCCGGAAGAGCTCACCGTGGTTGGGAATGGCTATGTCTACTTCAGTGCTTACACTGCTGCCAAGGGGCGGGAGCTTTGGCGCAGCAGCGGGGGGTACGAAAGCACTGAATTGGTCGAGGACATCAAGTGGGAGACATACAGCTCCAACCCCACCCATCTGACTGCCGTGGTCGATACGTTGATGTTCCAGGCCGACGACGGCGGGCACGGACGAGAGCCGTGGAAGAGCAACTCCTCGGGAACGAGCATCGTTGAAGACATCGGGGATTTTGGGGCTGACGGCTCATCCGACCCTAAGGAGTTCACTTACGTAAATGGAATCGTCTACTTCCAGGCGGATGACGATGACGGTGACAATATCGAACTGTGGAAGACCGAATCCCCCTATTCGTCCGCTTCTAAGGTCGCGGAGATCAACACCTCGGGAAGTTCCACGCCGCACAACCTGACTACTGTCGACGTAGACAAGCTGTTCTTCGCCGCCGACGACGGTACGCACGGTGTGGAACTCTGGTGGATAAATGGGGAGAATGCCCCGGCAATCTTCAAGGACATCTATCCGGGCGAGGAAGACTCCAATCCCGAGGATCTCATCTACTACAGCAATGGTGTCATCAGTGAGCTGTTCTTCCGCGCCAACGACGGTGTCAAAGGGCAGACGATTTGGATGACAGAGTCTTACTTCACGGGCATTGCCGCGGTGGACAACGAACACCGTCACGGGCTTCTCAAGAAGGTGACGGATGCCAACGGGGTGGTCACGGCGTTTGATTACGATCAGTGGGGTCAGCAGGCCCTTTATGCTGAAGGACAGCTCGATCCGCTGGAGGATGAGTACGTCTATTCCACACAGCAGATCTACGACGGCGGGTCGCGCCCGCGCTCCTCGGCCACTGCCTGCCAGAGCGGCTCGTGCCTCAACGGGGGTGATATTACCTACTCGGTTCTAGCCGCCACCAGTAAGAACATGCCCCGCATGTGTTCGACGTCTAGAAAATGCTGGGAGTGTAAGGGCGCCGGTGCGAAGGGGGATATACCTACCGGATTCCCCTCACTTCCCGCGTCGGCGCCGACCCCGCCGGTCATGGCCGTGAACTCCGACGAACTCTCTGATGCCCTGGGGCACCTGATCGATTCCGAGCTAACCTTCCTGGAAGGGGGCGACGAAACGGACGATTACCGAGATCGCACAATAACCTACGACGAGCTGGGGCGGCTTACCGCCAACAATCTGGAAACGGACGAATCGGGGGATTCGGTCTCGCGTCCCTTCGCCTTTGACTACGACGACTATGCCAGCGGGCAGATCACCCGCACCGGGGCCGACGGGATCGACACGTACATCGAGCTTGATGATGCCGGCCGGATCAAGTACGTCCGCCGGGGGACCGCAGCGAACCCACTGCTGGAGGCCGAATACAGCTATAACCAGAACGGACAGGTTACGCAGGTCAAGTACGGCCACGAGGAGGAGCTGTAC
>CP070744.1:62296-119056 GCA_020348265.1 Phycisphaerales bacterium
GGGGAGGTCGCCCGTCAAGAAGGTCCGCCAGCTTCAAAGCGTCCCTGGAGTGGAGGTGGTCGGCGCGGTCGAGGACATCCTGGCGGAGGTCCTGCAGTTCACCGTAAGCGTGGCCCCCATGCAGATTGCCCGCGGTCTGCAGAACAAGGTTCTGGAGGCGATGGCCGCAGCCAGGCCGGTAGTGCTCTCGAGTAAGGCGGCCAGGGGAATCGCTGCAGGTCAAGCCCAGGAATACCTCGTCGCGGATACGCCTAATGACACTACCGCGTCAGTAATGCGCTTGCTCGCAGACAAGACCGAGCGCGAGCGAATCGGATCAGCGGCCCGGCGCTTTGTGGCTGCACACCATAGCTGGGACTGGGAGTTGCAGAGATTCGAGTTGATCGTCGCAGGCCAGATCGGCCCGGTATCGGCTCCGGTCGACGTACGGCGCGTAGCAGAAAAAGCACCGCAGCCCGAACCCCTCGCTGAGAACACTGTCTGAAGATTCCGCGCGTCCCGGTTCAAGTGGCTTGGGGCCGCGCATTCCGCGCTTGGTTTGGCTCACGTGGACCAACGTTGGTCAGTTATGGGATGACCCCCGATCCTCACCTGTGCGTTTTCGGTGCGCCCATGTTCCTGAACCGTGCGGGCCCTGACCTCTTTTCCGATAATATCGCCTGTGGACACAGTGAGAAGGCCGTTTCCCCTTGAGGCGAAAGACGGGGCGATTTCGCGCGATTATCGGGCAACCTGCAGCGATATTTCACAGGAGAATTTGCGAAAAGAGTCCACATGCGCTTGACTCAGGCGGGGCAATACGGTTAAATAGGCGTCTCGAAGGAAAGCAGTGTTTTTTCTGCGGGCCGTGGGGACTGCGAGCACTGTCGAGGGGTGTATCACTCACGTTAGTGGGTAAAGAGATTGGAAAGGCCGTGAGGAAGGGATGGATGGCCCTGGCGTTTGGGCCGACCTTTCCAAATGCTAGGCCATCTTGTAATAGCCTGAGGAGGTAAAAGAAATGTTGAAGCGTTTGATTGCTGTTGGTTTGCTGCTTGCGTTCGCGCCCGTGGCGAATGCCGGTCTTATTGATCTGGAGCTCGTTCCGGACATTGCTGGCCCGTACACCGGCGGCGAGTACGTTACGGTGGATGTCCTCGCTCACGACACTGGTGTTGGGGCGGTGCATTTTCGCCGGCTCGCTCTCGACTTCTCCCAACGCGACCCCGCGCTCGTGACTGATCCGAACTTCACGTTCGACTTTACGGATGCCGGGATGGGTGCGCTCTACGGATCCTTCCCTGCTATGGACTTTCCGTCAGCCGGTTTCAGCGGGGTGATGGAGATGCCTGACTTCATGAAGTCAATGCCAGCGGATGGAATGATCCGCGTTGGCTCGATCGGCGTGACAGTCCCGATGGCCATTGGTGACTACATCCTCGATGCCGCGACTGTAGACCCGAATGGTGCTGGTGACCCGAGGAACTGGGGCGCGCGTTTCGACTACAGCTTCACGGCGCCGACAGAGGTATGGGCTGGCGATGGTGGTGTCACCGGCGGGAAGCTGACGATGACCGTGATTCCCGAGCCGGCGACTCTGGCTCTGCTGGCGATCGGTGGCGTGGCTGTCCTGCGTCGTCGTCGTTAGAACCTAGCGGCCTAGCCGCACGAAACTTCAACATTCATAAGAAGCAAAGGCCGGGCTTCGAGGCGATCTCGATCCCCGGTCTTTTTCTGCGCGCAGGCGAACGCAAGGAGGAAGGTTGAGGGAGGAAGATCGAACCCAGGATCCGTTATCTGGATCTGCTTGAACCACCACCCCTTGTGTGCCACTGCTCTTGAGCAGTGCTCAAACACAGTGGTACAGCGGTCCGCGAGTGGTAAGGGTCCGCGGGCTTCGCGCCCGCGGCTCTGACCGGGCCGTCGAGCATCTCCCTAGTAGGAGGCGCCTCGCCGTGTGCCACTGGCGGCTTGTCCGCCAGTGCGGGATTGCTCGACGCCGCGTTTGATTACCCCTGTCACCGGGCATAGAATTCACATGTTCATCCGGGTTGAATCTGCACCGACGGGCCGTGTACGGTGTCCTTGGATTGCTGCTTAGGTGGGGTGTCAGGCTTACACTTGTGGCAGCGCCCTGTACGGAGCATCAGACCGGACGCTGGGGCCGCATTGGTAAGGGGGGGGAGAAGAATGGGGAAAGTCGCACTAATCACCTGTTGTACGCTTGCGTGGGTATCCAGTGCCCAGGCGGGGGCGGTCGTTCGTCTGGAAGCGGACATGGACGCTCCGAATTCGGACGGCACCTATAACGGCGGGGAGCAGTTTTCCGTTGACGTGTGGGTGACGTCCAGCGCGACGCTCGGTGTGCGCCTGCTGCAGTTCGACCACACCGCATCGAGCCTGGAGCTGACTTTGGGTGCGGACCTGGACAACGGCAACCCGGTATACGAGCCCACTGTGGAGAATCCCTTCGACGGGGTGGCCAACTTCCTTTTCGATTACAGGCTGGCCGGCTCGTCGGAAGTGCCCGCGTCTTATTCGGACTTCTCGAATCTAAAGTCTGGTGTGAGTCGTACGGCCTGGCCTGCCTCGACGGTATACACTGATCTGAGCGGTTCTGGTGACGGAATGCTGACTATCCGGGCGGGCGTGCCTTTCCACGCCGGAGTCATGCCGGTGACGCTTCCCCAGGCAGCGGGTACGTATACGCTTGATCTGCTCAACGAAACTGCCGGCGATGCCAACCTGGGCGCACTAATCATGTTCGGAGGTTTGGACGGCACCCCGACGAGCGAGTGGAGCTCAATTGACGACGGGAGCAAAGAGATCGCCTACTCAACCGCGTCGGGACCTCTGGAACTCACCGTTATCCCCGAACCCGCTACGGTTTTGCTCTTCGCAGCCGGTGGTATAGCCGTGTTTCGCCGTCGCAGGAACAGTTGAACTGAAATACTCCCCACAGAGGCGGCAGCTGTCGGACCGGGCGCGCAATCACGGTTCCGTCAGTCCTCAGCTCCGGAGGATGTCGAAGCACCATCTTCGCGCCCTATACGGAATACCAGGTAGGGTTCACCGCGCGAGTCTTCGTAGGAAGTTGAGGGATAGACCAGCTGGGCAAGGTTGTCGGCCTTGGCGAGCTTTCGGGCCAGTGATGTATGATCCTGATCGGTGATTACGAAGCGGGCTCCGAACTGATCGCGGATGTCTTCCAGCGTAACGTGTATGAGCTCTGCAACCTCTTTGCCTGACTCATCGCGCATCTTGACGGTCACGTCTGCGGGCACGTTGCCGCGAGTGATCTTCACGTAGCGCTCCCACAGAGCGGGTCGGCGGAAGTGGGTGAACTTCGGGTCGAGCCCGACGACATAGTGATTGTGGCTGTTGTAGTAGTAGAAGACGGGAAAGATGTCCCAATCGTCGGTGAATATGACGTCGCCGGCGTCGGAGTTCTCGCGGATGAAGGACATAGCCCCGCGAACGGCTGCAAGGTCATACTTGCACTGTGCCTTACGCTGAGCCTCGGCCAACCCGGGGCCGGCAAAACAAGCGACGGCAGCTAGGAAGGTCAGGCCGAGTAGTATGATGCGGGCTGAGTCCACCCCGCGCCGAGCCAGCCCACGTGCCCTAGCTCCCTTTGGAGGCTCACAGCAGACGACTATGCCCGCCAGATACAGCATGAGCAGAGCAATCCACCCGACCACGCCGATCACCAAGCGTGTTGGCGTTTCCGGCGAATCGACCCAGGAATGCCCCAGCAAGACCACGGAACCCACCGCAAGAACGCCGCATAGCAGAACCGCGAGCGCAGGTAACAGCGTAGCGGGCCCGCTCTTTGCTATGGGGGCGGCGAGCCAGACCCTGCAAAACGGCACGAGCATGTAGACTGCTGTCAATGCCCCCCATACGCGCCACTCGACAAGGAATGGTTCGATCTGAGTCCAGCAGGCCGCGTTGAAGAAGAATACAATGCAGGCGAAGGCGAGGGTGAGCGTAGAACTCCACATCCATGACCTTCGCTCCCAGGCATTCGGCTCGACGGTTTGCTCAAACCAGTTAGTGAGTTGCTGAACCAGCGGGGCTGTAAGATACGCTGCGCCGAGCAGACCAAAGACGGGCCAATACTCGATGAAGCGCCGGGCCTTGAGCGTAAGCAACAAGAACGCGAAGTTCACCAACAACAGGAATAACTCGCCGGCATTGAGACGCCGACCCAAGCGGAGGCGCAGGCAGAGAGCTATTGCGCAGATCAGCAGGATGTTCCCGGTCATCTGGGCGAACCACCAGACGTTCTGATAGGGTTTCCACTCTCGGCCAACCTCGATATCCGGCGAGAGTCCTGAGCCAAACACCTGCAGCCTCAAGAACTCCACCATGCCCCCTGCGTAGGGATGGGTCAGTACGCCGATGGTCCATCCCGCCAAAGTCCAGCCTACGAGCCGCCAGGGAATCTCCCGCTCGCCTTGCAGTCCTACAATCGATGCTAGGACATAGAGGATCACCAGCAGCGGTGCGTAGATGACCCCGCCCAGATAGAGATGCGTGTAGAGCAGTACGGCCAATCCGGCCAGTTTGTAGTTCCTGCGCAGTATCATCAGGGTGAGAAACAGCATGAGCATGAGAGAGGGGCTGATGGCTCGAACAAACGCGTGACGGGAGAAAAACTGAAAGGGCATGAGCAGGAAAAACAGCAGCCAAAGCCAACGCCAACGCACTCGTCCGCTGATCAGGAGCAGGTTGAACAACACGACCGCGATGCCGAAGGTCGTGCCGGCTTCCCAGCGACCACCGGGCAGATAATCGCCGGTCAGATAGTGCGAAAGGGTTACGAAGGGCACGAGGAGGACGTGGAAGCCGTAATGATGGTTGACGAAGTTGTCACCTTCCTCGGTGAAGTAGGTGTATCTGAGCCAGGGGAGGTTGTCGACCAGGCCATGCTGGGGAATCAGGACGGCTTGCTTGATATGATAGAAGGAGTCATGCCCGGCTACGCCCAGCTCGTCGCCGCTTGCTCCACCCGAGCCTGCGTGTATGAAGTTCATCAGTACTGCACCGATGACGAATAGGGCCAGCGATTCCAGCGTGTCATACCTCGTCCAGCGCGACGGGTGCGATTGGCTGTGCGCATCGTCACCCATGTTTATCTGTGCTGCCGGTGCGGGTCGACTTGGCGGTGGCTGATCGTGCAACTGTCCTGCGCCTCGATTCCGGTTCCGATCTAATGTGTCGCTACAATCGTAACGATATTTGAAACAACGGATTCTGGCCAGCAAGGATGTGGTTTGCGCATCGAGAGAAACACACACCCCTCGATATCAGTGACCTCGCCGCTTGCCGAAAGAACCCGGCGAACTCTGTCATTGACTGAAACTTCGCACCGGACTACCGTCTTCGGCGGTGCGATCCAAAGCACGGAGCACACCGATGTCGTCAGATGGCACTGCCACACAGGGACAGGGAGTTGGAACGTTGTCACCCAGTGAAGATCATGACCTGCTCGCGCAGGCGGAAAGCGGGATTGGGGCATATCTCGATGAGGAGCGGGATCAAGGACGGATCGCCGGGACGTACTATGACGATGCCGTTGCCAAGACCATACCCAGTCTACGTAAATGGTTGCTGGCTGAGGAGCTGGACCGCATCTCTCCAGGTCTTCGCGATGGGCTGCGCGAGGCTGTTCGCAGAGAGGATTGGGAGGCGTTGGCGAACGCGTTTTCCAGGGACGTGGATTTCGGCACGGGCGGAATCCGCGAGAAGATGGGCGCAGATCGGGACGTCATTCTACGACTAAAGCATGAAGGTATTTATGTGCCGATTCTCAAAGGGCCTAATACCATCAACGATGTGGTCTACTTGTTAACGGCGGCGGGCACAGCCAGATTCGGTATCGAGCGCACGCCCCCGCTCAGCAAGGTCGTGGTCGGATATGACAGTCGCATTAGAGGGGCGGACTTCGCCCAGATCATCGCGGAACTGTTCCTGGCCTATGGATACACTGTCTATCTGTTCGACGAGGCGTGTCTTTACCCCAGCGTTACGTACGCGGTACCAACGCTGAAGGCCGACATTGGCGTCTTCATTTCAGCCAGCCACAACGATTTGAGGTACAACGGGTACAAGCTCTCGTGCCACAACGGATCGCAATTCGACCCCGGCGAGCGCGATCGTCTTTATCATGAATATATAATCGGCGTGCAGTTCAGCGACATCAAAAGACTCCACCTGGCCGATGCACCGGAGGAGAAGCTCTGGTTCCTTGGTGGAGTTAAGGCCGACAACGGGCGGGCCATCCAGGATGGCGAGCATGCCGGATTTCCGCTTGCTGACCCGCTACCTGAAGCGGCCAGTCAGTACTATGGTCGAGAGGATCGGATCATCGATCTGCACACCATGCATGTCGACCATGTCAAGACGTTCCTGCTGCGAGGCGGGATGATTACCGATGCCACCAGGCCGTTGTCGATCGGGTACTCGGCGTTCAACGGATCAGGGCGCAAAGCTGTGCCGCGTCTGCTGAGTGAGGTGGGCTTTGACAACGTCCGCCGAATCATGAAGCTCGATCCACTTGACGGTATGTTCCCCGCCTTCTGCAGCGATCCGGGAAAGGAGCAGCAACCCGACCCGGGCGACTGGCGGGCGGCGGATGTAGCCGTAACCATGTATAAGCAAGAACACGGCAGCGAGTGGGGCAATGTCGACCTCATCGTGGGAACGGACCCTGACGCTGACCGCTGCGGTGTAATCGTCAAAGTCCCGGAACACCAGCGCATGGCCTACCCTCACCCCGGAACCGACGAACTCCGTGAGTATACGCTGCTGTCCGCAGACGAAGTGTGGACCTTGGTCCTGTGGTACCGTCTCAGCTACGAGATAGAACGCTTCGGGGCCGTGCAGGACGCGGACAAGAAATTCATAACCCTGTCGCACACGACAACTGACCTGCTTCCGCGCCTGGCCCGTAAGCACGGACTGGGAGTCGTAAAGACATGGGTCGGCTTCGCCCAGCTCGCTGCAGGAACGCGGGCGATTTGGGACCTTTATCGGGGCGAAAACACCGATGGACTGACCGAGGGCGGTCGTTTACCACAATATGACGAAGGCAGGCGAAGTCCCGAGGACACGGTCTGCAACCTAACCTTCCATTCGTGGCAGGGAATGGAGTCTACGGAGCGTTGTGTCAATATGGCGGCGCTTGAGCAGAGCAACGGTTTTTCGATTCTTGGGGGTGTGCCGGCAGATGATAGATCTCTGGGGCACCAGGGCCACGTTCGCGACAAGGACGGCACTTTTGCAGCCGTGCTCGTCGCTGAGCTGGCAACCTACGCGAAGGAGCACGGCACGAATCTGCTTGACCTCCTTGACGAAAAGATCTACAGCGACCCTGACATCGGGCTCTACGTTACGCATTATGAGCCGGACCCGATCGACGGGGAGTACGAGGGACTCGCTGGCTACACCAAGAAGCGTGGTATACTTGATAAGGCTGAAGAGCTGTATGCCAACTGCGCAGAGAGGCCCTTTGAGCTGGGCGGGCTAAAAGTGCGAAGCGCCACGGTATATCGCACGGGCAAGTATGACGAGATAAATTGGCCGGGCTTCCCCGACGAAGGATACCGATTCTACTTCGATGATGAGTGCCGCTCGCACCTGACCATTCGCCCATCGGGAACCAGTAACGCTCTGCGCTTCCATGTCCAGCTATTCGGTGGGTGCCTTTCAAGCGAAGTGCTTATCCACGAAAAGAGGCTGCTTCGCGCCCGCGCTGCTCGTGTCGTGGCTGACATCCGCAGTCGGATTGGAGCCGAACTGGCCGATGAACCCTAGTCTTCTCAGAGACACAGAAACGTCAAAGGGAGGCCGCGCCGCAGCCACCCTGGAGACGACTTGAAATGGACCAACCCCAGCCACCGTGGTTTCCGCATGTTCGGAAGATATTAGACCTGGTCAGTAGGTATGGTCCGGGGATAGACCCGCTTGTTCTCTGGACGATCATCAACGTCTTCATCACAGTCTCTTTGTATTACATGTTGGAGGATCAGTGGCCGGAAGTCACACCCGAAAAGCCGCTCGTACTCATGGGCCTCTTAGTGGTCGTTGAGCTGTTTATTGTCTCCTATCGCTATTTTACGGTCCGCGAGAGGGGGCGCGCCAATCCGGTAGAACAGGTGGTCCGTGACGTAAAGGTCTCGAGGCCTGGCTCGCCGGAAGCGGAAGATCTGATTACGGTGCACCTTCTGACGCGGAACGCCGACTCCAGAAGCGGGGAGGGTCAAGCGAAGCTGTCGCTGGCGAGCATGTTTGACGGTGCGGAGCGCTTACGGGAGTCCTTGCCAAACGAAAAGATTGCCCTTTGCGTGGGGATTAATCCCGCGGGCCTTCTCCTGGCCACCTACCTCGCACAGAAGTACGACGTCCGGCGTGAGGACGTCGCGGTTATTCTCACGGGATTCAGAGACGGCCGATCAGGCAAGCGGGAGATACATGACGCTCTTCCCGAAGCCCACGGACTCCTCAATGCCCAGCAGAAGCTGAATGGCAGAATACTCCTGGTGGATGACGAGTACAAGACCGGCGAGAGCGCTCGAATGGCCCTCGAGCTGCTGAAGGAGCGGTACCACTGCGAGGGGAAGGACGTTTGGTATGTCGTTCTCGTGGCCTGCGGAATAGGCCCAGATGCAATCAAGGGAGCGGCGAAGCCAACACGGCTGCGAGAGCTCCTACATGAGTCACGCCGACGTTTCCTCGAGTCTTCTGGAACAGCGTTGGGAGAGAAGGGCCAAGACGATCCTGATAACAGGACGAGCCCCATCTTCCCGCACCGGGTTGCCTTCTTCACACCGGGGCGAATTGCGATGCCGTGGGAGATTTAGCGTAAAGAAACTAGCTCTTTCTCGTGTCGATGATACCCGACAACTCGCTTATCGTAGGGCTCGACATCGACAATACCCTCCTTGATCCCGATGGATGGGCTTATCCAGACACCGTTGAGGAGTTCCTCGGTTTAGTTGACCTTGGTCTTCAAGCGACTGAGCGTTTTGATGCATACGAGGAACTCCGCGCCGCGGGTAACGCTTTCGACCGAATCGGCTTGCGGAACGCAAGCCACGAGCGGGGCAATGCCGATGCCCTTGCCGTACTTTGCATGATCCATTGTGCAAACCCAAACCTCCGGGCCGAGCTTGGAATCAAAATAGGCGATCAGGGCCCACACCAGTCTCTAATCTCAGAACTCGTGAAACTCGACAAAGCCACGCGCGTTGGTTCCTTCGATGCGCGGCTTGATGCGGAACTGCACGCTCGCCGGTTCTGTATGACTGATGCACGCGTTCGACGCTTCTGCGCCGAGGGTAACCGGATTGCAGAGCATCACAGGATCATCGAGTGGTCGGAGGCTTATCGTGCAATTGAGCTCAGACAGGTTGCAGCGAACCAGCTCCCTATAATGGAAGCTCTCGCCTCGACAGGTCTGATTCCCGTCATTGTCAGCGAGGGATGCACGGATCTTCAGCTCGAGAAACTTCAGCGGGTCGGATTGGCGGGATTCTCCAAAGGTAGGACACTCGTTAGCGAGGCACTTTCCCATCCACCCGGTTGTGAGGAGCTGGACCAGACAGTCTCCGCACTAATCGACGAGTGTCTCGATGGCGCGCGTGCAATCGACGAAGAGCTGTCCCTCTTGTGGCACTATCACTGCCTCATTAATGCGTGGGCGGGCAAGACGCCTGCGTTCTTCGGACGTTGTCTACACCTGATCCAGCAATCACCGAGTGCTCCGGAAGACGCCCTTTCCCAGACGGCCTATGTTTCAACCCGGGATTGGGAACCCCTGCATTTCGTCATGGTGGGCGATCGTTACGACAAGGACATCGAGCCGCTGATTGATCTTCTCGGTCCGGGTGTGGGCATGAAGATTCGCCTGCGGGCGGGCAAGTATGGACATCTACATCCCGAAGACGAACTGCCTGCGGATCGGCGGCCGGATAAGACCTTCACCGACTTCGATTCGCTGGCGACATTCCTGACCGAGGAGCTGACGGCCGACCAGGTTAACCCGATCATAAGACCGCCGGATATTGTCAACCGCGCCGACGTTCGCCCCGACTACATTGAGCGCGGCCTTACGAGTCCATACGAGGCGGTCCGCACCGTTGCCTCCGCGGTTGCGGACATGATGCAATCCTGACGGTCCGCTCATCAACGTCATTGTGTCCAGCCGCGAGCCTACCCCGAGCACGGGGCGATCGCGCACCGGTTCCGGCAATACCGTGATCAACTTGAGTATCACTTCTCGCGCGGCGGGCCGTCCACAGTCTTGGCACTGCGCGATGTCGGTGGCCGTTTCATGCCGTCTTGCTCCGTTCGGGCGAGGATCTTCTCACCGGCTTGGCGGTTCTGCACCGCAGCGAACTCACCCAGCAGGAGCACTCGTCGGTCACCTTTCCATCCGCGCAGGACGGAATACGATTGTTGGATCGCTGCCGTTCTGAATCTGCCGCGGAGCTCCCTTTTGCCGTAGTCCCACACAGCAGCGATTCCAGCCAGTGAAGCGGAGCGTGTGTGGGTGTATCCCCTTCGATGTCGAACTCGCAACGAGCGGCGGTTGAGTGCATAGTTGCGCGTCGACCCGGCGGGCAGGCCCTCCAGAACCAGCGATAGATAGAATTCCTTGCCGAAAGGTTTGCCCAGCACCGATTGCTTTATCTCTTTCATTGCGATGCACAGTTCGCCGTCCTCGTTGATCCAGTAGTAGCAGGCATCCGGTGTGATGTTCCTTACCAGTGGAGTGGCGATGCTGATCTTCTTCAGACTGACCGGGACCACTTGGATCGAGGCATGCCCCGTACAGCCGCCCAACAAATAACAGAGCACCAACAGGCAGCCAACAAGAAAACTTCCCGGCGGTGCGCGGCGAGCGCTCGCTGTTCCGACCGGGAGGAGTTCAGCGGGTACTCGCAGTCGGAAACCTCGCTCGCAAAATGGGGCAGCGCGTCTGGACAGACTGCCGGATGGTTCTGGGTGGCATGCCCAAGCCCGTCGAAGACGGGCGCCGGCATGTCGAACGTCACGTAATCGGCGTGCCGGCGTGACGTTGTGCAGCGGCACCCATCTGGAGGTAACGCTCCGGACGATGTGCCGGGACCCGCTAGCCATAGATGGGGAACTGCTCGCAGAGGGAGAGGACGTCGCCGTGGGCGGCCTCGATCGTTGAAGGGTCACCCTGCGATCGGAGCACGCGGTCGATCAGATCGGCAACCTTGGTCATCTCGCCTTCCTTAAAGCCCCGCGTTGTGGTGGCCGGCGTACCGATCCGCAGTCCGCTGGTTTGCGTAGGCTTGCGCTCGTCCCAAGGGATCATGTTCTTGTTCACGATGATGCCGGCCTCGCCCAGCCAATCCTCAGCCTGTTTGCCGGTTACATCCGGATAAGCAGGCCGCAGATCGAGCAGCATCAGATGGGTATCCGTCCCTCCGGAAACCAGGCGATTGCCCTTTGAAACCAGCCCTTCGGCGAGCGCCTGGGCGTTATTCAGAATCTGCTGCTGGTATATCTTGAACTCCGGTTTGAGCGCTTCGGCAAAGGCGACCGCCTTTGCGGCGATGCAGTGCATCAGCGGGCCCCCCTGACTGCCCGGGAACACCCGCGAGTCGATCTTCTTGGCGTGCTCCTCCTTGCACATGATCAATCCGCCCCGCGGACCACGAAGAGTTTTGTGCGTAGTCGACGTGACAACCCCGGCCGTAGGTACGGGGCTGGGATGCAGACCCGTTGCTACCATTCCGGCGATATGGGCGATGTCAGCCATATGCAAGGCCCCGACCTCGTCAGCAATCTCGGAGAACTTGTCGAAGTCGAGCGTGCGGGGGTAGGCCGACGCCCCGCTGAGGATTACCTTGGGTTTGTGTTCGCGGGCAAGGTCACGGATGTTGGCGTAGTCGATCTGTTCGGTCTTGGGATCGACTTCGTAGGGTACGATGTTGTACAGCAAACCGCTAATGTTGACTTTGAGCCCGTGTGAGAGGTGCCCGCCGTGAGCAAGGCTAAGTGACAGCATAGTGTCACCGGGTTGCAGGGCGTAGAGATATGCCGCAATGTTGGCCGAGGCGCCGGAGTGCGGCTGAACGTTGGCATGCTCGCACCCGAAAAGCTTCTTGACCCGATCCCGGGCAAAGTCCTCCACGCTGTCCATGTTGGCGCATCCACCGTAGTAACGCCTGCCCGGATACCCCTCGGCATATTTGTTGGTGAACACGGATCCCAGGGTCTCGAGTACTGCCTGAGAGACATGGTTCTCCGAGGCGATCAGCTCGATGGTATTCTGCTGGCGGTCCACCTCCGCTCGCAAAGCAGGGAGAATCTCGGGATCAACATCAGCAACAGCCTCGAAACGGGCACGAGCAGCAATAGTCATGACAACACCTCAAAACCATCGAATCACGCTGTTCCATTGAGAACTAACAGGGTATCGGGCTACCGGTAGGAAATCAAACACAGCGCTGATCCGCTGGTCGTCACAGATGAAGAGGGGGCCGCTGCCGTTATTGCAGAGGTTCGGCGTCTCGGATCTTCAGGGACAGTTCATACTCCTTCAGCGTCACGCCCTTCGAATCGGCCAGGGCGTAGCGAATCCGGTCTGTAATCCGCTGTGCAACGACGATCCCCCGGACAGCCTTGCCATCTGCTATATGGCGCTTTATCCACCCCATGTAGCCCAGAACTTGACCACATGCTGAGTCCGAGCCCTTGGCCACCTTCAACTCGATCACGACAATCGCTCCGTCCTGCGCCCGAGCGAGGATATCAATCCGCCCAACCTTGATGGGATACTCGACGCCGGTTCTACCCTCATCATCCACGTAAAGCTCAAGCCCCTTCTCGATTTGTTCAAGGTGCTGGACGAGGTAGTCGCGGAGATGGTGCTCCGCTGCAAAAGCGTCGCCGTGGTGCATATCTTCGTCTCTAGGCTGCTCTGCGGACTCGTCAAATCGCTGAACTACCAGAGAACCGTCCTCGCGTTGGGCGATCTCCCAGTCACCGTGTAGAGACGGATCGTAGAGCTCTAGTTTCCCCTTCCCCGCCTCAGGGCGAAACAAGAAGTCGAGACGTCCGGTGCTCCGTCGGGGCTTCCGGTTTTGGGGGTAGTGGATGCGAGAGGGGTGATTCACTGTACAGACGATAATCTCCGCTTGAATCGAATTCTTGTTCGTTCCCCGATACTGCTTGAGGATCCAGTTTCGTACGTCAACATTGGTCGAGCTTCCGCCAAGTGTCTTGATGGCCTCGCGCACTTTACTCCAGACAGGCGGCCCTTTAGCCTTCTTCATGGTTCTCTTCCTCTGCCAATTCCGACAATGTGGTCAGTCTGTGCGTCGCGAATCACTGTCGTTCGCGGGCTCTCCTGTCGCCCGGCAGAAGCCCTCGAAGACGTATGCGTCCGGGCTCTCAAGCAAGAGTTGATACTGCGCTTCTGCAGCCGACAAGTCCGCCGGTTGGACCAGTTTCTCAGCCAGCAAATCGTCGCGGGTTTGGCTCATGATCTCCCGAGCGCCCCCGACATAGCCTTCGAGTTTGTTCCGCTCGTCGGCAGTGATGGTCCAGGCGAATCCCTCGGCCCGCACGTTGGCAAGCCCCGCCCGCTTGAAGATGCCATAGAGCTTACCCGTAATCCTAGAATCCCCCCCGCGCATGTCCTGCAGGCGGTAGATTGCCTCCCACACGAGCTTGACTGCAGGCGATTCCGGAAAGAGCGTCCCGCAGGAGTTGTCCCACTCGTATGCACACACCCACCCGCCGGGTTTGACCACCCGGGCCATCTCCTGCGCGACTCGCACAGGATCGGCAACGTGCTCCAGTACAAACCGGCAATAGGCTGCATCAAAGACGCTGTCCGGCTCGCCCGCGTTTTCCGCGTTGGCCTGTTTAAAGCGCACGTTCTTCAACCCTTTGTCCGATGCGATTCGCCGAGCGGTTTCTAACTGGGCTTCCTGACGATCGAGTCCAACGACTTCACCTGGGGCGATCCGGGTGGCGACGTCACGGGCGATCGCTCCGGTACCGCAGCCGAACTCGATGATGTTCATGCCTTCATTCAGCGGTGGGAGGAACTCGGCTCCCCCGAGGAGCACAGCCAATTGCTCGAGTCGATCCTGCTCCGCCGCGTCGGCTCCGTGCATGTAGTGATCTTCTTGCTGATCGGGCGCGGACATAAGGGAACTCTTAGCGTTGTTGTCAGCAGAGAGGTTTTACTACATCCCCGGTTCCAGGTCGACACCGAGCCCGTCGGCCAGGCGGTTGATGTAGTTGAAAAAGGCGATCACGTGGGCAGCGTCGCTGATGGCTGTATCGTCCAAACCTACTTCGCGCATGCGATTGACGTCGGATTCCACAATCTCGCCGGGCGTGAGGGTCAGCTTGAGGGCGTAATCACACAGGGCCCGATCGACATCGCTTAGCTTGGCCTTGGTGTAATCCGTCTTGATCTGGGCGACCCAATCAGCATCGTCAACCTCAGCCCGGAGGTCGTAGGCATGGGCCTGCGTTCAGTAATGGCATCCGTTCGCCTTGGAGACCACCACGGCGATCATCTCGGCCTGAGCTCGGGTCAAAGGAGAATCGCGGCGAATGACCGCGGAATGAAGCTGCATGAATGCCTTTAGGGCTTCCGGGCTTCGGCTCTGTATCTTGAAGATGTTGTACACCCGCCCGGCACGTTTGCGGGCTGCATCGTAAACCCGGGCAAGAGTCCCCTCCGCCTCCTGTTCGTCAATAAGTTTGATATAGGCCATTGAGTCCGCAAAGCTCCCTTCTCAGTTGATCACCACGGTTGAGTGCTTCTCGACCAGATATGTGTAAAGAGCTTCGACGTCCTCGTTGTACATGCGGATGCAGCCCATGGAGGCGTTCTGCCCGATCGATTCGGGCTCGATCGTTCCGTGTATCCCGTATCGAAGCTGCCCCAGAGCCTCGCCGGCGACTCCCGCCAACCCTATCCACCGTTCGCCCAGAGGATTCTCCGGATCATCCGCTGCGATGATCCTCCCTCCACGCGGCGGGTAGTACGTCGGATTCTTCAACTTGGTCGACACCCGCCACTGCCCGGTAGGGGTGGACCCGTCCGCCCCCAGACCCACCTTGTAGTGCCTTACGAACGTACTATCCAGATAGACATCGAGCGAGAAGGACTTCTTGTCCATCACCGCGCGGAAGGGTCCTTTGATGATCTTCAATCCCTGTCCCACGCGGATCAGATGCTTGTTGCGAATACTGTTAATCTCGGCGAGCAACTCATCCGAGACCTTGTTAGCAGAAGCGATCTTCCCCAGCGTATCCCCGGCTTTGATCACATAGCGAACCACGTAGGGATCGTTCTCGAATACCCGCGGGGAGAGGATGGTCTCGTTCCCGATGCGGGTAAGTTCCGCCCTCAGCAGGACCGCGTCCTCGCCGTTGGCACCCAGGGTCATCGCCTCGCTGAAATGAGTCCGAGCGGCTATCAGATCATCACGCTCCAGCGCCTCTCTGCCCGCTGAGATGAGCGACTTTATGCGTTGTGCCGGTGCTTCGCCCGGTTTCACAGAAGTCTCCGTGGGCGAGTCAGCACCCTTCTCAGACACCCCCGCTCGAGGGCCGCTGTCCGGCAGGATTTCCGGCCGATCGCTGGTCAAGACGGGCCGTGGAGCAAGCGCCAGAGTCGAGTCTAGCTGACGGTCGCTATCGTCCCTATCCCTAAACCACCACCAACCCACACCTGCAGCTGTGCACGCAAATACGAGAGTCCAACCCCAGCGGTTTGATCGTCTTCGGCGGCGTCTTACCACGATGTTGCCTCCATGCAGGGTGCTATGTTTGGCCTGTCGGACATGCGCTGCCATCAAGCGCTCCGCGCACGCCAACACCCGGCGGTACGATAGCCAAGTCCGGGTTAAATAGCAACGCCTCAGCGGCGAATCATGACAAACGCAGACATCACAGGATATCTCACAGCCCAGGTAGCACGTGCTGTGAGATTATCAAGGCGTTCAGTGATATCCCGTGATGTCGTTGTGATTCACGGTTGCGCCCGCACCTGCCACATGGTATCAGCGTCTGTTATCTCGGATGTCCGAATTGTCGGTTAGCTTGTCGCCTTCGCCTGCGACTAGTGAAGCAAGCTCAGTCGGACGGGAATGTCGCAGCTCGCAGTCTTACCATCTCCCCGATCGTTGGCACGACAAAGTGCACGTACTCCCCGTCCTCCCATTGCATCCAATAAAAGGTCGGGTCTTCGAGGGTAGTCCGGAAACGAAATGCGGCTTCCGCCGGGCGGCCGTCGTCGGTGAGCGCCGTAACCTCAACCGTCAAGCCCCACAGCTTTATTCGTTGACCGATCTTCATCGGACTGCTGCTGCGGTAGAGCCGGTCGAGCGACAGAAATACCAAGCCTGAATCGAAGAGGACGTGCTTCAACTCCTGGCTGAGGCTAGTACCCTTCACCGGTGCGAGAAACCCCCCTTCAGGGCGAATAAGAAGAGTATGTTCATCAGGTCGGCTAACCTCGACGGGGTGGACGCTTGAACCGAGCACTACTGCACCGGCGGGCTGCGGCTTGCCGTTCAACAAGCGTTTCATGCCGCTGTAGGTTATCAAAGCATGAGTCGGTGTGTTAACGACAAGGACGGTTTGGAAGCGCGCTGCCGGGTCAGACGGGAAACTCGCCTCCGCTTGAGTGAATGCCTGATACGATTCCTTGAGTATCCCCGTCGTTCGGGCCAGAGCCCTGGGAGCCAAGCCCAGGTGAGCAACGATCAGGATGACGAGAAGCACACGAGCTGGCAAACGCCGCCATGCCCGTGTCCGTAGCCAGTCTTCATTTCGCAGGATCGTGGCAAGGAGCTGTGCCAGCAGTCCCATTCCACCAATACCCACGAAAAAAAGCAGGCGGGGCCAGGGAGTTACCGTACATGCCGGCACTAAGGCGAGAAGCATTCCCACCGTCCAGAAACGTGCTAGGGGGTCACGTCTAAGCAGCGGGGCCATCGCTACGGCGATGAGCCCCAGCAATACCAGCACTGTCAGCCACAAGGTCTGCACGGCCTGTGGAGACAACGACCACTGAAGGTCGGCCGGGACGAGCCACTGCCATGCAAGCAGACTCGGCGCCCGGGCAGCAACCATACGTGCTAGCTCTACGAGATCCGCGCCGGGATCAAGGTACAATGACGATCCTGCCACCCCATATCCGTAGTGTTTGTAAGTTACCCACCAGGCGATCCCGACTATCGTACAAGGCAGCAGCGAGCAGAAGCGACGCGCCCACACTCCCCTATCGAGAAAGAGTGCATAGGCTATCAAGTACGCCCCGGTTGCAGCGGTACTCTCCTTCGCCAGCACGCCGGCAAGAAGCATCAGTGGTGCAAGGATCGCTCCGATCCACCTGCCTTCCCGGCGCCAGTGGTCGTGGGCTATCAGCGTCAGCAGGCCGAAGAGCACGCCGATCAATACGTTCCGGTTTGCGAGAAAGGCGGCAGGTAGGCCGTGGGAATCATCGACCGCAAACAATAAGGCTGCCAGTCCGGCGACCCAGGTGCAACCGAGCATGCGCCGGTAAAAGAAAGTTGCCACGATGACAACACTCCCGAGCCAGAAGAGGGAGTGCAAGTGCATAAGCGCTGGGCGCTTAGGCCAAAGCTCGTAATCGACCCAATGGGTTAGACCGGTGAGCGGTCGAAAGAATGCCAGATACATGTCATTCTGGGTCCACCAAGGGAGCAAACCCATTGCACGTGCCCGACTCCTTGCAGCCTTATCATCTTCGATAAAGACGAAGAGCTCGGCTGGCGAACGGGACACCGTCGGAATGCCAGGCCGGGTGAACGCGGCACGGTGAAAATCGTCGTCGAATACCCAGCCTAGTCGAAGTGACGGAGCACAGAGCACCATCGCCAGTATCGCTAGATGCCAGGGCAAGTGTCGACTCTGCAACCAGACGCGAATCCTCTCCGCGCATACCCGTATCATCGTTCCACCTCTGGAGAAGCCGGTGCGGACATCGCAAAACACGTCATAACACACCGGCCAGACGTTGTGAGATTATCAAGGCGTTCCATGATATCCTGTGGGCTCGTGATTCACTGTTGCATGAGCGGTTAATCGACATAGTTGCGCCCGCGCCCGCCATTTTGCATCCTCAGGGCGTTCGATGTATCAGGCAAAGTAAAGGCTTCGCCAACGAACCGTGCGGCAAGCTCAGTCTTACAAGTGCTTCCGTGTCTTCCCGTACAACATCAGCAGTTCGAACTGTAATGCCACCTGACCCTGAACAGATGCGATCATCCTTGCCCACTCCAAACTGCCCCCAACATCGGGATATTCGTGGCCGGCAGTCTCACCGTCTCTCCAACTGCGGGCACGACAAACGGCACATACTTCCCGCCACTCCATTGCATCCATCTCAGGACTGGGTTTTCGAATGGGGCAGGGAAGTGGAATGCGGCTTCGCCTGGGCGCCCGTCGTCGGTGAGCGCAGTGACCTCAGCGGTCAAGCCGAACAGCTTTATTCGCTTGCCGACCTCCATGGAGCTACTGCTGCAAAAGAGCCGATCGAGCGAGAAGAATCCCAAGCCCGGATTGAACAAAACGTGCTTCAACTCCTGACCACGTCGAGTGCCTCTCACCGGTGCGAGGAAACCTTGTTCCGGGCGTATGAGAAGCGTGTTTTCGTCAGGCCGGCTGACCTCGGTGGGATGGATACCGGAGCCCAACACTACTGCCCGGACAGGATGCGCTGTGCCGTTCAACACGCGCTTCAGGCCGCTGTAAGTCACCATGCTGAACGTCGGTGTGTTAACAAGAAGAACGGTTTGAAAGAGTGACGCCGCGTCGGACGGGATACTCGCCTCCGCCTGAGCAAGCGTGTGATCGAATTCCTTGAACAATCCCGGCATTCTGGCAAGGGCT
Organism: Phycisphaerales bacterium; assembly: GCA_020348265.1. Taxonomy (GTDB): domain Bacteria; phylum Planctomycetota; class Phycisphaerae; order UBA1845; family UBA1845. The sequence continues at coordinate 81,206 of CP070744.1, forward strand.
CTGGGAGCCAATCCCAAGTGGATTACGATCAGGATAGCGCAGAGCACACGAGCCGGCAGACGCAGCCATGTCCCTCTTCGCATCCGTTCTTCGTTCCGTAGAATCGCGGCTAGGAGCTGTGCGAGCAGCCCCATTCCACCTATACCAACGAAAAAGAGCAGGCGAGCCGAGGGATAGACCGCACATGCCGGCACCAGAGCAAGGAGCATCCCCACCGTCCAGAAGCGTGCCACAGGGTCGCGTCTGATCAGCGGAGCCAACACCGCGGCAATCAGCACCAGGAACACCATCACTGTCAGCCACAGAGTCCGCGCAGCCTGCGAAGACAACGACCATTCCAGGTCGGCTGGGACAAGCCATTGCCATGCGAGTAGATTCGGCGCCCGGGCGGCGACGATCCTGGCGAACTCCGCGATATTAGCGCCGGGGTCGAGGTACCATGCTGATCCGGCTACTCCGTATCCGTAGTGTCTGTAGGCTACCCACCAGACAATCCCGATTAACGTACATGGCAGCAGTGACAAGAAGCGGCGCGCCCACCGACCCCGATCGAGAAAGAGGGCGTAGGCTACTAAGTACGCTCCGATGGCAGCGGTACTCTCTTTAGCCAATACGCCGGCCAAGAGCATCAGTGGGGCGAGGATCGCTCCTGTCAATCCGCCATCCCGGCGCCAGCGGTCGTGCGCTATCAGTGTCAGCAGGCCGAAAAACGCACCGATCAGCGCGTTCCGGTTTGCGATCCAGGCGGCGGGTAGACCATGGGCGTCATCTACGGCAAACATCAAGGCTGCTAGCCCTGCGACCCAGGTACAGCCAAGCATGCGCCGATAGAACAATGCTGCCACCGCTACGACACTCCCGAACCAGAGAAGGGAGTGCAAGTGCATCAGCAGCGGGCTCTTGGCCCAAAGCTCGTAGTCCACCCAATGGGTAAGACCGGTAAGCGGTCGATAGAACGCCAGCCGCAAGTCTTCCTGGGTCCACCAAGGAAGCCATCCCATTGCGATGGCCGCACTGTTCGCAGCTTTGTTGCCTTCGATGAAGACGAACAGCTCGGCCGGCGACCGGGAGATCGTCGGAATGTCAGGCCTGGTGAGCGCGGCGCGGTGGAAATCATCATCGAATATCCACCCCAGTCGAAGTGCCGGCGAACATAGCAGCATTGCCAGTATTGCCAGAACCCACGGCAAGTGCCGGTGCTGCAACCAGACGCGTATGCTCTCCACGCATACCCGTATTATCGTTCCGCCTCTGGAAAGGTCGGTGCTGCCGGTTTGGCGTTCCACTACCTCTTGTCCAATATCAGCCGTGGATGCCATCGTCTTTGCGCTTTAACATACGACTTCATCCTTCGCTTTGCTCAGGCAGCTTCACGATCTTTCTCCGCTACGAACAGTTCTCCCCAGTACCAAACGGCGTATCCCGCTTCGACGAGATGTAGATACCGATCCAAATCAATAATCGTCCTGCAGATATCGCTATCAACAGAATTGCGACTTACCTCCAAGAATTGGTCCGAGTTGCTGACGCTTCGCGCCGCATTGCTTCTTGGGTAGTCATCCTGTGAGTATTTATCCGAGAAGTAGAACCCTGCATACTTCTTCTTTCTGTGAAGTCGGGCGAATTCCCAGTTCTTATACCTGAAGAACCAATTCATGAATGTATTTCTGTGGACGATTGTCGTGTTTCCTCCGATGTTGTCATGGCAACAGGTTCTGCACATCAGGTAGCGCGAGTTGGAGCGTATTGCATAGTCCGTAGCCCCGTCGGATACGGAACCGCATGCGCCGAAGAAGACGACGGCTGTAGGCTTGACGTCCAAACGGGGATCAAAAACATCGTCTTGTATGAACTTGTAGTTTGCAGGCGTCCGTCTGCGGAAGACTCGGTGATATACCCAATTCCAGAGCGGAAATATGTCCGTTCCTATGGCCTCAAAGGAGGGAAGCCGCGATGCAATCTTGCGGGTATGCCTCCCAAACACACACGCAGGGTTCACGATCACGCTATTCTCATTGTCATGGGTAGTTAGCAATTGGACGATCACGTTTCTCAGATGCTCGTCTCTTAAGCCTCTATAGCACTCGCTTTTGAAGGAGGTGAAAGGAAACTGGTGTTGGGGAAACCCGGAGAATCTTTGGTTCCATCTTTCCGACAGCCCCCATGCGTGCCGTTCCATTCCCTCTCTTTCGGCTTGCGGATCGTATATGTTTCCCTCTTGAAACTCGTGGAGCAGCCCGACAAGTGCCTTTAGAGCCAAGTCTGATTGGGCCTGTTTCATTTGCCACCTCCAAAACGAGTGCCCCGGGGCGACCGATGCCGATTTTCATCATGCAAGTGGCGTGCCGTCATTCCGATCGTGCCATACGAAAACCGATATTGTTGCAGCGATCGTCAGCAACCCATCCGAGCCGCATGTAGACCCGGGCGAAGCTCGCATCGCCTGCCCAGGGTCCACCGCGAGCCGCGCGCCGCGGCCCCATCACACCCTTTTGCTGATATGGGTTGGTTTGCGGTTGTTTGCCATACTTTCCCACGAAGTCGCTGCACCACTCCCATACATTTCCACTCATGTCGTGGAGTCCTAGGCTATTCGGCTTGAAGCTCCCCACCGGCACGGTCCCTCCGCGCAGCTGCCCCTTCTCAGAATAGGGGAACTTGCGGTCAGCTGCGTTGAAGTTCATCTCCGCAGGACGCGCAGTATCTTTCCCATTACCGAATCTGACCTTCTTACCTCGTTCGCGTGCAGCGAACTCCCACTCCGCCTCGGTAGGCAGGCGATATCCTCTCACTTTCGTAACGTCGGCCGTCGGTTGCCCCGTAGCGTCCAGAAGATTCCCGCTAGCGACGTCATAGGCAATGGGTAATCCTTCCCTCTTGCTCAGCCAGTTGCAGTAGCTTATGGCATCTCGCCATGACACGCATACTACCGGATCCTTGGCGCTCTGCTCGAATTGAGGATTCCTCCAGTTGGTGGCCATCCCCCAGGATTGCCTTCCTACTGATGGGTCCAGTATGAGAGATCCGCAGGAGGCCAGCAGGGCGTCGTACTCTTCCTGGCTTTGGGGTGGCGGGCCCGTGCCCTCCCGGGCTGCACAGTTCTCGCCTCTCTCCGCCGACGTTACGTATGCGGTATCCTCCACAAACGCGGCGAACTCCTCGACGGTCACTTCGAACCTGTTCAGAGAAAAGTCCGACAGGGCTACCTTATGAACCGCTGCGGCAAGGGGCGTCCTCTCGCCGAAGATATCACCCATATCGAACGTACCGCCTTCGATGAGCACCATATTGCTAACCGCACAGTGGGGATCGCCTCCGGTAGCGAGCGAAAGAATGGGGCAAAGGATTGGAATCAAAACAACAAGATGTTTGCAGTTCATGAGGGTTCTCCTTGCTTGCCTTTCTCAGTTGCCTCCGGCTGAACGTCAACGCTCAACCTGCTGGACTCAGACCTCAATCCTATCGAAGCATCTGGGATCATTCAATAGTTTTCATCATTTCTGAAACTACTGCCATGATGAGACCCATTGCTCAGATCGGCGCGGGTTCTAAAACGCAGCATAATCGTGTGTCCAACCAAAGTGCCCGTGTCTCTGGCGAAGTCGCTTCGAATTCCGACATCGTATGACCACGATTGCCAGCTTGGAAGGTCCACGGTTGCATCGGGCTCAATAGCAGCCTGCGCGTCAGCTCATCCCAACATCGCTTCAGTTCACCCAGACACCTTCTGAGCTCTCTCCAGCACTCCTCCAGCAAGTGTCCGGCGACGGAAGAACTCCGTTGTGAGTGCCCGTCATCGGCGCCTGTGTCAGTTTGGGTGACAACCGACTGCCTGACACGGTCGCGTGCCGACGTTCGTGCGAGCTGAGAATCCGCAGGTTTGGATGGCGGGCTTGCTGCAAGTGCGAATGCCAAGGTCGCCCCGTTCAGTCTCGTGGCGGCATACACGCAGGGGGTATCGGGCCAATTCAAGTACCCGATTTCCCCGAGGGCGTCGTTGTGAGTCGATGCGAGCGTGGGGCATGTTGTGAGGCCAACTACCCCTGCAAGCAGGAGCAGTAGGGGACGAATGCTTTTGTTGTTTACTTTGCGAATCATCCTGTGATCTCCCTCTGTGTGTCAGCGATGTGTGCTGTTGGTCGCGTTCTCCGCTTTTGTCTCTACCGCCCTGTCCCGGTGAATCGCGGGCGCCGGTTACAGCAGATTGGGTCGACCATTGCACTGAACACCCTGCGGCGTTGGCCATCAACCGCCATTCGTACGTGCTCGCTTCAGACGGCTGGGCGGGATAATCACTTCCCACCGGATGTTATCCCATCAGACGACAGGCAATCCCTCGTCTGGCAATGCTTTGTCCTCAGCTTGCCGGAGCCCGCACCCCGCGCTTTCGCTCGGCGTGGTAGATGGTTCCCATATCGACACGGGCTTCCAGACGGGTCAGCATCGCCCGCAAACCAAAGATGGCCTTGGCTATCCAAGTACTGGAAGGGTGTGACCGGGTATATCGTTTCTTGACGGCCTTGCCGTAAAGCTCGGCACCGCGGCGGAAGTAGTCGCGGTCGCCGAAGTCAAACGGACCATCGTGCACAATGGGCTCCCACGCCCAGTGAGTCCAATCTGTGAGCACCTTCATTCGTGCATCATCCGCAGCTTGCTTGGGGCTAAGATCGTTCATCCGGACAATCACATCGCGCAGACCGTCGGGTGCGTCCAGATAGACCCTCTCCGCTTCAATCAACCAGTTAAGGTACTCGTCGCTATGCAGGCTGCAGCAACCGAAATCGATGAACCCCAGTCGACCGTCGGCCATGAACAGAAAGTTTCCCGGCTGGGGATCGGCGTACAACAGCTTCTTGGATTGGTCCAGGCGAATCACGGCAACACTGATCTTGTGCCCGAAGTGATCGCGAAGCTCCCGGGAGGGTTCGGTAGCGAGGAAATCGTCCAGGTGACGACCTTCGATGTACTCCATAGTAAGCACCCGGCCGGTGGACACCTCGGGAAACACCTGCGGTACAATAATGCCTTCGTCCTCGTCGAATGACGATCGGGCGACACGCAGATTCTCCGCCTCGTGCCTGTAATCCGTCTCCATGTTGAGCATATGGCAAATGTCTTCGAACTGCGCCTTGATGTTGTCCCAATCGCCGCTGAGCCGCATCGGGGTTAGCAGAGCCATCATGTTGCGGAAATCATCGCGGATTGTCCGACCGATGTTGGGATACTGAATCTTGATCGCCACTACCTGATCCGACCCCTTCAGTCGCGCCCGGTGCACCTGCCCAAGCGAAGCAGCCGCGAACGCACGCGGCTCGAAGTCGTCGAAGACCTCTTCCGGATCCGCACCCAACTCGGAGCGAACGAACTCGCGTAACAGTGAGAAGTGCATCGGCGGAGCCTCGAAGTGCAAGCGGCCGAGGATATCGGTGAATTGCTCGGGGGCGACGTCCGGGTGAGTGGCCATAATCTGCCCAAGCTTCATGATCGCCCCGCGCAGGTAACTCATACCGCCCAACAACTTCAAAGCGGCCTTGAGGTGGGTTTCGTTGAGAGCCTGTTGCCTCTTGTCAGCCGTGGCATACCCGCTGCGCAGCCACCACGCGAAGTATGCAGCCCCTACTTTCGCCTGCAGAGTACCCAGGACCCAAAGGCGGTTGAACCGGCCAGTCGGCACTTGCTTGTGCGTCAGCTTCTGAAGCATTCCCTCAAGTGCCGAGCCGGGGGCAACGGCCTCCTCCGGTTCCACGGGAAGAGCTTCGATCAATTCAGCGATCTTGGGTGACGTTGACGCCATCGTTAACCTCCCTTGCATCCTTCGAGCCTGCAGAGAGCGACTCGACAAACAGCCGCATCGACTGATCCAGAACCACCAGCGTGTCTTCCCGGTTTGGCGACTCGTCAGCGGCCCAGAAAGAAAGAACCCCCAAATAGAGCGTCCAGTACAAGTGCATAGTCATCGTCACAGGCATCGACGACGAAAACGCCCCCGCCCCGGTGAGCACCCCGCCAACAGTCTCGAGATGATTCACACGGAGCTGCTGGGCCTGCTCACATACTGCATCCCTCGAAAACGGGCTCAGGGCCGTCTCCAACACCTCGCCTACATAGCTGCGATGCGGCGTAAGGTGCCGAAGTCCAACAGCCACGTGCGCGAACAACGCCTCGTCGAGCGCCTCGTCGCCGCGCAACCGACCCTCGAATTCCGTCTTGGCTCCGTCCATCGCCTCGCAGATGATGGTCATGGCAAGGGCCTCCTTCGTGGGGAAGTAGTTGAACATCGTCCCTGCTGCGATTCCGGCGGCCTCCGCGATATCCCGAGTGGTGGTTTCTTCGAAGCCCTTGTCATTAAAGAGCTTAAGAGCACACTCGATGATCCGCCGCCGGGTCTCTTCCTTCTTCGCAGCTGTTACTCTCATCTGATCCTGCTCCTGAAACGGCATCTTTTATGAGCACACTCATAATATATCGCACGATTGGGTCCTTGTCAAGAAAAAAATGAGCATGATCATAAAAAAATACAACGCCCTGTTTCGGGGCGCATCTGTGCTGACCCACTTGCGCGCAGAATGGCTGACAGTCGAGCGTTTGATGGTAGGCCGCGCAGAGAGAAGGGACGCCGGCTTCGCGAGGTGTTCGTCTGTTGGTGCCAGCCAAACACGGGTGCATCAAGGGGAATACCCGGAACCGCACGGAATCCCCGTGACGCGGCGTGGTGGCCGCCATCGCGGGGAAGCCTGGTTATAAACGGGGTGAATCTGGTCTGCTGGCCGAGCGCCCAGTACTAGCTGCCGGAGTTCAATCCGGCAATACGGGCCGATGGTGCGCTGATCATCGGCGTATTCTCGCTGTCGATCTTCACGGTGCCTTCGATCCAGGCCCGTTTTCCGACCGCCTCCATGGGGATGAGTCGTCCTTCCGCGGGACACATGAACTTGACAAGAACGTTCTTCTCGCCTCCGCAGGTAGCCAGACGAAGCGCGCCACCACTCTTCTTGCATACGGACTCGACCTTGCCCGCAACGCGCACGTACTTCCCCTCGAACTTGTCGGGATTTGCCAGGAGCTTGCCCAGGCAGGTCGTGTCACTCTTCGCCAGTTTCGCGGGCTCGCCAAAGTCGGCATACTCTCCCGGCGCTTTCTGGCAAGGCGGTACTCCGGTGGTTGCGTCGGACTTGCCCGCTTTCTTACATCCGCAAGGCTTGTCGCCCTTCTTGCACTTGCATTGCTTCTTGCAGTTGCATGCCTGCTTGCATCCGCAGGGCTTATCGCCCTTCTTGCACTTGCACGGTTTCTCGCACTTGCACTGGGTTTCCCCGGGCTTCTTACACTTACAGTCACCTTTGCACGTGCATGGGCCCTGCTTGGCGATGGTCTTGCATCCGCAAACGCCCTTCTTGGCTGCACATCCCGACCACAAGAACAAACCGAGGGCAAGAAAACCGACCATTACGAACGAACGTCTCATCACCGTGCTCCTAAACCAGACATCAGTCACTTTTGGATTCGTTGGGCTCAAAGTCGGCGCTACGTTGCGCCGCTTTCTATCGCCCGGTTCCCTTCCCAGCATGTTGCGCGCTGTGACAGACGGGATCCGCCTTGGAACAGACGCACCGACAGTAGTACGACTATAGGCCGAACGGGCCGGGGTTTGTACACCAATCCCTAACTAGATACTGGGCTGTTACAACGGTGAATCTGCCGCTTCACTTGACGTGGAAGCGTCCTGCTTCTCCAATGGGTCGGCGGAGAACTGCCCGCACAGGGATCGAACTCACCGTGTTTGTGATAAGGACGCTCAACAGCGATGGCGCAACAGCAGTGGGAAGTTGAGCCGGCGGTCGGCCGGTGTGCGGTGACGGGGCGCGCGCTCGAAGAGGGCGAGGAATTCTACTCGGCTCTCTTCGAGGACGGAGAGTCTTTCAAGCGGGTGGATTATTGCCTCGATTCGTGGGAGAAACCGCCCGAAGGGGCCTATTGCCACTTCAAGTCACGCGTGCCCGTCAAAGAGAAGAAGAAGCGGCTCTTAGTAAACAACGATGTGCTGGTCAGCTTTTTCACACGGCTCGAAGAGGAAACCGAGGTGGTTAGAGTCCAGTTTCGGTTTGTGATAGCCCTGATGTTGATGCGGAAGCGCCTTCTTCGATATGACAGGTCGGTGGTGGAAGATGATGCTGAGGTGTGGGAAATGACCCTTACACGAGATCACTCCACGCACCGCGTGGTCAATCCTCGTTTGACCGACGAGCAGATCGAAGGTGTAAGCAAGCAACTATCTGCGATCCTCCACGAGGATATGGGTGAGTGGGCCCTTGGCGATAGTGACACCGAAGCTACAGACGTCGATACCTCCCGGCCGGATGATGAGCCGCTCTAAACTATCTGTTATTGCGCTGACGGCGGGGCTGGCCCTCGTGACCGCCGGATGTCCCGAGGCGGTGCAGCGCATTCCTCTTGACCCCATTCCCATGCCGGCTGCCATTCGCGTCGTCAATGACAACGTTAGCAAGATCACCGGCACGCTTCGAGCGTCGGGCAGCGTAGATGCAACCTTGAGAACCACTAGCGGTTCAAAGCGGAGTTTCCATCTTGATGCCATTCTTTTCTACCTTGGACCGACCTACCTGCGTTTCGACCTGAAGAAGTTCGGCGATCGGCAGATCCTCCTCGGGTCCAACGAGCAACAGCACTGGTACTACTCTCGAGAGGACGATGCATATACTTGCAGCCGACACGCCGCCGCAGAAGACCAAGTAACCGAGCTTCCGATCAGGCCTGATCAGATCATTGATGCCCTCGGTCTAAGCACGATACCCTCCTCTTCAGCACCCGGCGTCCTGTTCCAGCGGGTGGAGGGTGACTTTCAGCAGATCCTGTTCGTTCAGCGCGATGAGGACGGCGTGCCAATACTTGAGAAAGAGTACTGGCTCGACCGCTACGCCCCCCGACTCGTGAGGCGCGTTGTTTTCCGTGACAGTGACGGAGTGATGGAGATGGAGTCCCGCCTGGGAGCCTACCGGAAGCCGGCAGCCGGCGGACCCTGGCTGCCTCATGAAATCCGGGCCGATTGGCCGGGGGCAGGCGCCCAGATGTGTCTCCGAGTCGCGCGCTGGAAACTCGTGGAGCAGGTTAAACCCGACGGCATCCAGTTCGCCACGCCGCGCGAATGCGAAGCTCATTAGACCCTCCAAGCACCTCGTAGCGGCCCGAGGTCGAGACTCCGTAGTGCCTGGCAACAAGCGCTTCGCGATTTGCGATGACGTTCCGGGGCCGGGATTGTCGTAACTACTTGTATTCATTGACTTTAAATCAGCCAAATGTTCAGGTTCATCCACCGTGTTCTGTGTGGCTGCGGCGAATGCAGCTGAACGACTCCGGCCTGGCGCACACGCTCGTGTGGTTTGCCCGATAACTTCAGGGCGGATACGTCCCATCCGATGATTTTATCAGCAATTGACCGCATTGACGGAGCGCGCGTGCGCGTGTGACGCACGTCGCACCAGTTGTATGCAGTTTGACCCTTGAGGTGACACAAGACATGTACGCCAATTTCTTCGGACTTCGGTGTTCTTCTTTCGAGAACCGCGCGGACACGCGGTTCTTCTTCGAGACCTCTAAGTGCAAAGAGGTCTTGGGGGCCCTGGAGCACGAATCGCGTCACGGCAAAGGCGTGGCCATGCTGCTGGGTGAAACCGGGATAGGCAAGACTCTCCTTGTGCGCATGTTGGCCCTGCGCCTTCATGACCCCAACCACGCCGTAGTACTGACCTGTCCTCCCAGCGGAAAAATGAACATCATCCGAGAGACGGGGAAGGCTTTCGGAATAGCGTTGCCTTCAGTCAAGAGTTCGGCCCGCTCCCTGGCCCGGCTTCGTCGTCACCTTGCTCGCGCCCATGAGACCGATCAACGATCGCTCTTGATAATCGACCAGGCTGAGAATCTCTCCGAGACCAACCTCAACAGCTTGGCGGCGCTGGCGGACCTGGAGGATGAACACGGCAAGTTGCTGGTCATCCTACTGGCCGGTCGGCCCAAGCTGCGGCCTGTGCTGGAGCATCCGGACTTCGGGTGGCTTCGTCGCCAGCTCTCCTGCGAACAAACTTTGCCGCCTTTGACAATTGACGAGACGGTGCAGTACGTCCGGCATCGCCTACAGCTAAGCGGCGCCGGGGATATTGACCTGTTTGACAAGGCCGCTATCGAGGTCATCCACCAGGCTGCCGCGGGAGTGCCGCGCGATGTCAATCGCGCGTGTGATGCTGCCTTGGCGGCGGCTTGCAGCGCGGAGCAAAGGCGCGTCACCGCAGCCATCGCAATGGAGGTAACCAGCGGCTCTTCCACCCTGGAGAAGTCCGCAACCCTGCGCGACGTAGGCATCCGATCAACAACCGATCTGACAAAGGGGTACAGCGACCCGCAAGCCCCTCACACGCCCCCCTGGCCGCAGGAGGAGCCCACTTCGCCGCCGCCTCCAAGCCGGTCCAAACCGCAACTGGACTATTCCACTGCGGAGTATGATTACGAAGCTCATGGCGATTACCTGGAGGGTGCGGGCTCCACGGGCGAGAAGTCTGGGCGAAGATCTCCGGGCGTTGCCACCGCCGAGCCGGCCGCCGCCCTCTATGCCGACAGCAAGACGATGTTGGATCGCTTGGAGGGTACTATCGCCAAGGCTGACCGGGTCGGCGCGACATCGGAGGCTACTCTTGCCAAGCAAACCGCGGTGGAGAAGCATCTGGATTCTCTGACCCCTCGCGCTCAGAAGCTGGTCGAAGGGTTGACCGACGTGATATCACGGGCTGCCGAGTCGCTGGAACGGACCCAAGAGAGGGTTGACCGGGTTCTGCACGATGCGGAGAAGCGCGTGCAGTCGATCCAAACACAGGTAACCCGTGCGGCAGAAGCGTCTTTCGAGATTGAAGAGCGAATCGAGCGCGCAGATCGGGCATCCGATCAGGCCGGGCGCGTCGAGGCCCGCCTGACCTCGTTTGCGGAGCAATTCGCCGACCGGGTGGATACAGTACAAGAACAAATGACTGAGTTGATGTCCGGGACAGAGGCAGGTCAGTCATTGTGTCTTCACCTGGAGTCAACAGTTGAGCGTGCCTCTGCTGCCGTCACCCTCGCCCAGACAACCGCCGACGCCGCGCGAACCAAGCTGAAAGAGGAATCCGAAGCACGTGAGTCCGAGTGGCGCAAGCGCGAAAGCGAAATCGAGGCGGCCTTGCAGGCCGCGCAGCAGCGTGTAGAATCGTCCGCGGCCACGGCGGCAGCCGACCGCGAAACGACACTGCAGGGACAGTTCGATTCGCTCCGGTGCTCACTTCAAGAAGTTGCCGAGACCGCTCGCCAACAATTGGGGGGACTGCGCGGGGACGCCGAATCCGCGTTGGATGACACACGAAGCGCTCTTAAGACCGAGATCGACGCGCACAACCGTTTGATGCGAGAGATTACCGACACCGCGCGGAATCAGATCCACGAAGCCCGGACAAACGCTGAATCCACTCTTAAGGACACCAAGGCGGACCACCAACTCGTAATGGAGGCCGTTGCCACCAGCGCCAATAGAATCAAAAGCCTTTATGAGGATATTGAAGCTGTCGAATGCCGCCGTGTGGAGCTCGAATCTTCAGTTAACAAGACCGGTGAAGGCGTCGAAAGTCTGACATCGCGCGCCGTCGACATCGCCGATATCATTGGCGAAACACAGCGTCAGGCAGATGCTCTGTGTGAACGTGCTGAAGCAGCACGGGCTAAGACGGCCTTGGTCGTCGACCGTGGCGAGAAGTTCATGTTGGACGTCCGGGAGAGCCTTGGTCAGATCGGGACTCTTCAGCGCAACATTGCCACAACTTTGGTGGACATCGGAAGTGCGTGCCAAAACGTGAATGCCATCAGTGCTCAGGCGGCGCAGGGAGAACAACTAGTTGCTCGCCTTTCCACGGGCCAGGAACTTGCCGCGGAGGTGTCGACACGACTCGCTGAGCTGGTGATGGCGGGGGGCCGGCAGCAAGATGACATGCGGCGCGTCCTCGCCGATACACGGGAGATGATCGCCAGGTTTGACTCACAATATGGCGGTGCCGGGGAAACGCTTAGCAGAATCGAAGACGCCGACAGCAGCATACAGACCGCGATACAGCGGGCTATCGATGCCACCGTCTCCACCGATGATGCAACGGCCGAGGCGAAACGGCAAGCAGAGATGTTGACGTCTATTAACACAGCAGGCGAGATGACTCTCAGGCAGATCAGCGAAATCGTCCAGCATGTGACCGGGCTCCAGGAAAGAGTTCAAACCGCAGGTGCTGAGGCGATGGAAAAAATCGGACAACTCGATTCTTACAACGCTGCCGCTGAGGAACTGCTCGGCAAGATAGAGGATGTTGGCAACAACACAGAAGGTGCCACGGACCGGGCGATTCGAGCCATCGAGCAGGCCAAGAGCGTCTCGAGCGAGATCGAGGCACAGCTTGAACGGCTCTCCTCGGCACGGGTAGCAGATGGGGACGCAGCCGCCCGGCTTGAGGAGCTGGTCAGTTCGGCAGGACAGTTGCGTGGTGCGCTGGGTACATTGGCAATTGATGTCGATGAGAAGATCACTCAGCTAAACTCACACAGTGCCGCAGCAAAGCAAGTTCTTCACGAACTCGCGGAAGCCAATAAGCAGGGGCACTCGGTTGTGGAGCAAACCGATACGTCGGCGAAGGCTGCTCAACAAGCAGTTCAAGCCGCTGACAGACAAATCAGCGAAATAGTGCAAGAAATAGGGTCGTTGACCACAAAAGCCCGCGCAGATGCCGAACGGCTTGCCCATGCTGTCGACACTGCCGAGCAGCGCACCTCACGGATATCGGACGATTGCGCCCAAGCTTCATCCCTGGTCGAGCGCCTACCCGCTATCGCTCGAGCGATTGATACTGCCAAGGCGATCGAGGAGTCGATCAGGAGCACCATAGAGAGTGCGGAAACGGTTTACCGTCGAGTTTCGCTCGCCGGAGAGGAGGCCTCCGACCAAAGAGCCGAGCTCGAAGCTGCCGCCGTTACTACAACGCAGCTGATCGCCAAGCATGAAGAACTCCAAGCTGAGACGGACGAGGCTGCTGAGAAGCTCGCCGAGGAAATCAGCAACACGACCGCTTCGATGGAAGCCGGCGAACGGCTTCTTAAAGAGTTCGTTACGCAGTCCGAGAAACTCGGCGGAGAACTCAGTGCGCTGCACCGCAAGGTAAATACGGTCGAGGAGTCACTTGCCCAGGCAACGGAGCGTCCCAACGAGGTGATCGCCACCGCGCAGACCCAGGCGATCGAGCTTGAACGCGTTTGTGGCGCCGTTCGCAAGGTATTCGCCGCCCTCTCCCAGACGACTCTCGGCGCCAAGAGGCAGGTAGACGAACTTCGCCGCACAAGCGAGGAAGCCGACAAACGACTCGCCAGACTCACCGAAGAGACCAACCGGGGTTCTCAGACGCTTTGCGAATGGGTAGATGAAGCCGGCCGCGTTCAAACGCGCCTGGAAAAAACGCTTCAGAGCTGCCCCTCGATCAGCGAGACCCACCCAAGTGATTCGCTGGCGGGGATATCGAAGACAGTGTCCCAGCCAATCCGGCGCGCCGCCAGCGTGCGGACTACTGACGCTTCCCCGGCTACGGAACCACCCCCCTCCCCTGATTCGGGCGCCGGTAGCGACAAGAGGGGTGACGACAAAGAAGAAGGCTTACACTCAAAGGTGGAAGAAATCACCCAGTTGGTACAAGAAGCCAAACAAGCCACCGGGATCAAACGCTGACGCGGCGGTTGCGGCGTCTACCGGAGACACTCCAAACACATAAGGGACCCGGTGGCAGCCACCCCTACATCGTACCTGTCACGGGTTGACGGGGTCGCCGGTGCACGCCCCGAAGTGCGAACGGATCATTACTGACACTGCGTATCCGGACAATCGCATGGATCGCGGTGGTCAGCATCGGCCGTACCGCGGTATGTCGTCCCCACGTCACCCAACAGAATCTGCTGCAAGTCGCTTATGTTGAGGATTTGCTGCGGCGGATTGCCCTCGCCGGCCAAGCCACCGTGCAGATCGAGCCAGGTTGCATGAGCATTAGGTGGTTCGACCACCTCCACTGTCAGTAGGAACGTTTGAATGTCGTTGACGTTCACAAACCCATCAGGTGGATTGAAAATGATTCCGTCCGGCGATCCGCCGGCGACGTCTCCGTAGTACTTGCCGATGTTGTCGACTCTGTTGATCGTGCCAATCTCCAGTGGTTCGCTGAACACGAGAGGTGGACCGACATCGGGCTCCAACGCCGCCCGCACGTGGTATGTCGCTACCACAACGACTTCACAATCTCCAATATGCAGCGTGTCCACCCCGCTTCAGTCCTGATACCACGGCTCGGGTCCGATCCCCGTAAACCAATCGGTGGAATCGCAAGCGTGCGCGGGGCTGCATCCCTGGAAGGGCTCTTGGACCCATCCGAGCACACTCCCCACGTGGGCGTGCTCAACACACAATCCCTGACCAGGAGTCGGGTTCTGGCAATCGCTGGTGTCACGACACGCGCGGGCGGGATTCCCCGTGCATCGTTTCATCGAGGTCAACTCCACCCGCAACGCAACATCGATAAGGTCGTTGTTCGGATCGATCGAGATGTACCGGTTCTTCCGTGCCTGATGTTCAACTGCACCGGGCAGCTCAGGGATTCCCATGTCGCACTCGTCAGGGACGTCGTTGGCGTTGTTGTCCGAAGATGTTCCTTCAGACAGATCACATTCGTCGGGGACCTGATTCGCGTTGCAGTCGAGACTGGCGGCGTCTTCGATGTCACAGATATCGCGCTGTCCCGTGGCGTTGCAGTCGCAATTATAGATCTCGACAGGATCCGTGATGCCGGCGTGGAAGTCGGAGCACGGATCGCCGGTCAATCCCAGGTCGGAATCGATGTCCATGACCCACGGTGCCGGATCGATCTGGTTGAGTGGGACCGGGTCATAACCGCCGGTAAGACCGGTATCGAGTATACGAGTTACGCCCGGATCGCTTACCTTAATGAACGTGCACCGCGGCAGAACATACAAGAGCGATGTATATGTCCCGCCGTTGCAGTAGGTTCTGATCGCGTCCAGATATCCCAAGGGTGGATCGTTTTCCGGAACGCCGTCGGTATGCACCGCCGAGAGATCGACGGTCACATTCCATTCCTCCGGGTCTTGGCCGTTGTCATAGGTCACGGTGAGGGACGTCGTGCTCGCAAGACTCAGATCGAGAATCTGAATATCGACCGAAGGTGCGCCATAGGGGAACGGTCCGAGGAGTTCGCATCGATCGAAGGGGTCGGCGCTTCGCGATATAAGAGTGTCCGAGTTCCCGAAATCGCCCTGGGCCGTTACCCCGAGGGGCACGCCGGCGAGCGGTATCGATCCTACAAAGGGATCGGAACCCGCGCCGAAGAAGTCAGCCGGGATCCGGGCAACTCCCCGGATTGGAACAGTCTCCACCAGTGTATGGCGTGCCTCCGAGTCCAAGCCTCAGCGTGGCTAGGTCAACTGCTGTCACCATGTAGTCAGTCCGACAGCCCACCCCGCCACCGGCAACATCCATCCACGTTGCGTGTGCGCCTCCACCAAACATCGACATCTTGAGTGCCCACAGGTCGAAGACGTTAGCCAGCCCATCCGGCCAGGTGAAGTTGCCGGTGCCTGGGTCTGTCTGACCGGCAACGTCACCGAAACTTCCCGCAGCGTCCGGCCCGATCAGGGGCCGGGCGATCGTCGCAACCGTGATCGGGTCGCTGCAGATGGCTCCATCCGGCGGGTAGCACGCTCGGATCTGATAGGTCGCAACCGGTATTATCTGGCAGTCGGATATGTGCAGTAAGTTCGAGTCGACGACACCATAAGCATTCCAGGCCTGAAAGTGAATCGTCGAACTCAGACGGGCAATCCAACCCTCATCGGTGCAGAACATGCATTCCTGCAGCGGGGTTTGTACCCATCAGCTGAGACCGACGTCCGCGTGCTCAACGCATGAACCGCCCCAGCAGTCCTGGTCGCTGACGCATGCTTGATTGAGGTCGTTGCTGCATCGATTCAATCCACACAGATCCAAGCACAGGGCGACCTCGTCCGGACCGTTGGTGCTGGGATCAATCGAGACAAACCTATGCTTAGGAGCCCTGTGCGTATAGTCCGACGGCATCCCCGGCGGGTTTTGTGCCGTTGCTATGTCAGCGCCGACACCGAACACAAGAACGCCCAAAATGACAATTGTGATGAGTCCGCTACACTTGCGCCCCTGGTATGCGTTCATTACTTCGTCTCCCTCAAGAACGTAGCCAAGCGTGATTGGACAGACATGCCGCGCCTGGGCGGATACGACCCCGAGGACCTCGCGCACGCCTCACCAAAGCTTCCGATAATGTGGTACTGTACCGTTATTCGGCGGTCGACGCAAGAAGCATTGCCCCTGGAAGACGCGAGAATTTTCAGTTCATCTCAAGGTGCGTACGCCGCCTCGCCGAGTTCCAGGGCAATGATCTGGTGACGGTCGCGCACGTAGAGTTTCGTGCCCACCAGCGTGGGCACCGTCCACGAGTTACGTTTGCACAGCGCGTGCCTCGAGCGGACCTTGAGTTTCTTCGCCTTGGGACGCGCCAAGGTGAGGTTGCCGTCTTCGTCAAGGATGACGAGCTTCTTGTCACCGTAGACACAGGTAGCCTTGGAGAACCCGCGCTTCTGCCACAGGAACTCCCCCGTCTTGACGTCCACCGCAGCGAAAAAGACCGGGCCGAAGTCACCGCTGGCCCCGTACACGACGTCGCCCACGCGCACGGCGTTGCCGTGCATGATCTGCATCTTCTTGTTGAACCACAACTCCTCTGCAACCGTGTCGCCCTCTTGGCGGGCGAGTTTGATGCCGTGGGCCCCGACTCCATAAGCGCCGGAGGTGAAGAGTATATTGTCGTCTCCCCACACAGGCGTGGTGATGCAGGGACCGACGTGTCCGTCCTGTTTCCACTTCAACTCGCCGTTGTTGGGGTCCAGGCCGGCCACTCCGTCGGACATCATAACGACCACCTGATCCTCTCCATCGACACTGATGATCAGCGCAGACGCCCATGATGCGGGAAAGTCCTGGGCCTTCCAGACTACCGAGCCGTCGGCTTGCTTAAAGGCGATGACCCCCTGTCCTTCACCACCCACCGGCAGGATGATCGTGTCTTTGTATGCGGTGGGGCTGGCACCATATCCATACATCATAGGGTCTGCGCCGTATTCCTCGCGCAGGTCGCGCGCCCAGATCTTCTTTCCGGTTCTCTTATCCAAGCAGTGCAGTTTGACGGTGGCTCCGACAGTGAAGATCCGGTCTCCGATAATCAAGGGGGTGGAATTCGGGCCGGGCCCGAATCGAGTATCCATATCGTCAGTCCACGGGGCAGGATACTTGTATTCCCAGATGGTCTCACCCGTGGCAGCGTCGAGGGCCACGACGACTTCATATCCCTTTTTCTTGGCGGGATCCGCTTCGGGGTCGCCGTGCGCAGTCTCGCTTCCTTCGCTAGTGGTTGGCTCGGCCTTTGCGTTGTCCGACGAGGAGGGCGTCTCGGGCAGCCAGTACATGGTATAGAGCCGCCCAGCTTCAAAGAGGATGGACGAATAGCCGTCGCCGAGGTCTCGGGCCCAGAGTTTCTTTGGTCCGTCGTCGGGCCACTTCTTCGCCAGATCATCGGTGCTCACCTTGAAGTCGCCGCCGGGCCCGCCCCAGCGCAGCCAATCATCGCCCGCCTTCGCCTCCGCAGGGATGGCCAGTACCGAGCAGGCGCAGAGGCACCAAAGTGCCCGGATCAAACCAGTACTTGTGACGGAGCATGCGGATTGCACAGTGTTATCCTCCCAGTGCGTTATCATCGCGCAATAGGGCCTGCCATGACAGCGCCAAGTTGTGATCAGAGCCGCAGGCGCACGCCTGTGGACATGACACCAGACTAGCACTTGGTGCTCCAACGATAATCGCAGTCACAGCCCTGAGTGTGTATCATCGTCCGGTTCTTTCATTGTCCGGGGCACGTTAATTCAAGGCGTTCTTGCAGAAACGGTGGCGATTGTGCCGTCGCCATGCTAGTCCTCCTCTTCGTCATCCTCATCATCTTCTTCGTCCTCTTCCTCTTCAGCTTTCCTCCTCATCTCGGCTTTCTTACTCGCTTCAACCTTTTGTGCATTACGTTCCTTCTCGGTGAGGACCGAGACCTTGCTGTCGATTTTCGTCTTGAAATTGGCGAACTGAGGCTCCCCCTCGGTCGGTACACCCGGCATCAGCTTTGACAGTGGTATCTTGATGTCGATATTGCCTTTGAGGGAGCGTTTGACGACTCTGCCCAGGGCAACATCGTACGTGGCTTCGCCGGAAAGCGTACCGTTTACTTCGGTCTCTGGTTCGGGTTTCTTTTCCTCCTCCGTGGCGTCTCCTGCCGTGTTACTCTCACTATCCGCAGCGGTTTTTGCGGCATCTGCACTCTCCTTCTCGTCCGGTTCTATGGACACCGTGCCCGTCACGGAGATAGAGGCGGTCTTTCGCCCGTTTTCCGTGCCGATCCGGCCGACTTTGTACTCATAGTCTGTGACGATGGTCCCGATCCGGGGCCTGGAGACCGATGAAGATGCCTTCCACGTGTCACTTACTTTGACGTTCTTGTTCGGGTAGATCAGCAGCGGCTCTCTGCCCAGGTTCTCCTCGCCGCGCTTATTGGTGAACTCCTCCTGCATGTGCTGCCAATGCATGCTCGCTACGGCCAACTCGGAAATCTTCTTGTTGATGGCATCCATGCCGGTGAAGGAAAGCACCTTGCCCTCTCGGGTAACCTCCATGGTCAGGGACATGCCCATCATCGGCTTGAGGATCGTGGCAAGCTGGGGGGCGGCCTCTTCGTACTCGGGGTCGTCGGTGTCGAATTCGGCCTCGCCCATCATCGGCGCCGCCACCTTCCGGGCTGCACGGTCGTAGGTCAGCACGATCTTGGCTTTCTCGCGGGTGGCGGACTCTACTTTCTCCCACAGACCATATAGCTCTTTGGTTTGGAACTTCATCGGCGGCATGGGCAAGCCGGAGATGTCCTGTTCTATGTCGATTTCACGTTCGATGTAGGAGGTCGTGCCCGGTACATACTCGCGCCTGAGCACGACCGACTCTCCGAGGGTAGGAGCTGCGCTGAACAGGGCTAGCAAAGAAACTGTCAGGGCTGTATGAGGCAGCCTGGTTCTACACTGTGACATTGTTTTTCTCCAATTGCTTGATCGTGTTTGGATTCGAGTTGCTATTACCACCCGTAGAGGACGCCGAAAATCCGGCCCCACGCAATCGAACTCGGTCATATGTTCCAAACCGACGGGCTTGCGACCTCGCAACATGCGTTGCTTGATGCCGGACACGATGCTGCTCGAAACGCACAACCGTATCGTGGGCGAGTCCCATGCCCGCCGTCCGGGCGATGATTCTACGGGGCACAGGTGTCCGACGCCACCCCGAGGGCGAGCCTACCCAACATCAGATTGCAATTGGTCTGCTGTGCTCTTTTCCAACCTTACCCGCACGGCGAAGTCAGCAGCACCCGCAAACGGGCCCTCCGTGCGCGCTGCGTCCCACCGCGAGACCTCATTCTCGTAGATTCCCGGTGTCAAACGAATGATCGCAGCTTGTGCCGTGTTTATGTCCAACGACAGCGCTGCCCGTTGTCCAAAGTAGATCAACAGAACAGACCCGCTATCGACCATGCATGGAATCTGCGGACCAATACGTGAAAACAGAACTAGTGGATCTTCCAGGACCGACTTTCGCTATCGCCGCGCGGCTTGCGTGCTTGAAACTGATCGTTTGTGTCGGCCATCCGAGGTCGAAGTTCGCGCAACCGTTTCAACTCAAGCGATCGTTGGGCCAAACCGCCTCACGTTCGTCGCGCTCTCGCGGTTGTTGGCAGAGCTAGCTTCCGCCGACTCGCCACTCGAGGCGCCCCTCTGCGCCAGGATGAGGTTTTGGGAAACCACAACCGCCGATCGTCGTCACTCCTTACCGGATATCCCCTTGGCCCGAAAAGCCACATCTCCTCCTTTAATGACAAACACAACATGCTCGAGCGCTGCTAGTTCAGTTAGAGGATCTCCCTTCACCACAACGATATCAGCGAGCTTGCCGGCTTCTATGGTTCCAAGGTCGTCGCCCTGTCCGCAGACATGCGCAGAGTGTCTCGTCGCGGCCTCGATGACCTTATTCGGCGCCAGGCCAGCTGCATGAAGAAGCTGAATCTCTCTACGAAACAAACCCGGTCGGAGCTCCTCGACTCTGTAGTTGTAGTCGGTTCCCAGAGCTATCACGCCGCCCGCCTTATGGAAGCGGCGAACGATCTCCAAGACGGCGTCAGCCAGGACACGCTGCCCGGGAGTCGCTTCCGTCGATTGGTACCACCTGCCTAGGCCGCGCGCCAGGGTTGGAACCATGATCACTTTGTCCTTTACTATTCGCGGCAGTATTGTGTCGTAGGCAGGGTCGACGACCTTCTCGAACAAGTCCCCCAATGGGTCGTCACTATGCTCCAATTCGCGCTCGAGCTTTTCTCCGTTCAATTCCACCTTTGGCACATGTTCGATGATGTCGACGCCGGAATCCAAGGCCAAATCCAGAAGCGCAAGCTGCGTAACATGAGCGCGGACTAGCAGGCCGTGTGCGTGGCCTTCTTCCACAATCGCGTTCAGGCGCGCCCTGTCCAGCATGGGATAAGAGCTATCTCCAGCCGTTGCTTGTAGGTAGAGCTTAATGACGTCGGCGCCTCGACGTGCGAGATCGGCAATACCTCTGCGGGCATCTTCAGGCGTCGCCACCTCGAAGTTGAGGTTTTCGTGAATGGCTGCGTCCGGCAGGCCGCCGGGCGCCGTCACGATTGGGCCGGCGCGAAAGCCTCGGGCCACAGGTTGACCGTTCCAGTCCTCCTGTGCGAATTTACTCATGCGCCTGATCTGTGAGCCGAGGTCGCACACAGCGGTGACCCCTAGCTCGAGAAACCGGCGTCGCACGCGAGGGATCCATGTCGTATGAACATGGGAGTCAATCATACCTGGAAGTATGGTCCCGTCCTTGGCATCGAGAATCCGAGCCTCAGGAGGCACTGGGATGTCGGAGGCGCGACCGACGCGCACGATCCGGTCTTTCTCAATGACCACGATTCCATCAGGGATAGGTTGCCCAGCTGTTCCGTCAATGATGGTCCCATTCGTGATGACCAGCGTCTCTGCGGCGGCCGCATCCGGGGCAGCGAACACGGCGAACAGGGCGATCAGCACATTGGCGACTGGCACCGATGCCTTACGGCGGACGAAACGAGTGCAACACCTCCAGTGACCAAGAACACACAGACGAGATGAGATGGTATTCGGGACGTCCACGGCAGTGAACGAGCGGCGTTGCGGATTACTCCCAGTAGGGTTCGATCCGGCGAACATCTTGGCTGTACGGCTCAGAACTGCTTGCATAGCTTCTCCTTCCCGAAAACGAACGGGGACAATCGCCGGGAAGGAGCGCAACCTCTCCGGCCCGTGCTTGACTGAATTCTCATTCGGGCTGGTTCACGGTTTATTTCGAGGTTTGCCGTTTACGTCATCCCAAACCACACTCGAGTCGGGATAACCACCCCAATCTAAGCGCGATCGGTGTTTCACACCTGAAAAGGCGCTGGTCAGAAGGTGTAATACGCGTGGTAGTGGTCGCGGATGGCCACGTCGAAGTTGAAGATCGACGCGATCAGGGCGGCCCGCATCCACATCCCGTTGCGGACCTGGGCCCAGTACTTCGCCTGGGGCAGCGAATCCAGCTTCTGGTCGATTTCCTTTCGGCGGGGCAGGGGGTGCAGAATGGCCAGATCGGGTTTG
The DNA here is from genome assembly GCA_020348265.1 of Phycisphaerales bacterium. GTDB lineage: Bacteria > Planctomycetota > Phycisphaerae > UBA1845 > UBA1845. Next base: position 103,121 of record CP070744.1, read on the forward strand.
AAGTGCTTTACCATATCCGGGGTGAGGTTGTATTTGTCATAGTCGATGGACTTTGACTCACCAGCAACGTCATGTTCATCCTGCAGGCGTGTCATATAGACGGCATCACACTCACCAATGTGGGCGCGGAGGTCATGGCTGATTTCGTATTCCAGTCCGCTGCGGGCCAGATATTCGAGAATATCGTCGCCAATCTGCAACTCGGGCGGTGAGACAAAGATGAGCCGCGGACCGGGATATCGGCACAGTAAGTAAGCAAGCGAGCGAACCGTCCTGCCTCTCTTCAGGTCTCCGACAAACGCGATGGTTTTCCCTGAAAACGGATTGCGCACATAGCGGTGTTCAACGCGACTATCCGCCGTTCCTCCGAAGGAGCGAATCAGCGTGTAGATGTCAAGCAGCGCCTGGGTAGGGTGCTGATCCCTGCCCGATCCGCCGTTAATAACCGGAATGGTTCTGGGCATATTATTGAGGATTCCGGCGACGTGCTCGGCAAAACCTTCGGCGGGGTGCCTCATGATAATCAGGTCGAAGTACTGGCTCAGCACGCGAATGGTGTCGTCCTCGGACTCGCCCTTCACTTCCGATGATGTTGATCGCTCACGCACGGAGTTGTAGGGCATGCCCACGATCTGGCATGCGGCGGTAAAGGACAGAAACGTCCTGGTCGACGGCTGAATGAAGTAAAGCATCGCCCGGCGATGGCTAAGGAGCGTACGCAGGAACTGCGTTCCCGGCCGGGCACCACCAATCGTACGGATCATGTCCGCCAACTGGCACAATTGTTCGATGGCCGTTCGGTCAAACTGCTGGGCAAGTACGACATGAAAGGCCTTGTCGTTGCGGTTGAGTGCCTCCACCCGGCGAGCCGTATCCGTAGTCGGAGGCCTTTGGAGTTGTGTTTCCATCCTGCGCACTCCCATCCCGGCGCGGCCCGCATGTTTGCCTATGCGGGTTCCGCGACTGATTCCAAGTGATCACTCTTCGCCTGACACCCTAGCAGGCTCAATAGTAGACTCGACCGGCTGGGTTTTGTCAAACGGTGAGTAACCCAGGAAGCGCCGGTCACTGCCACCGAGAAGGAATGCACGTTGCACACAAGACGGATCATCGCAGATGTCGTCGTCGAAACGAGACGGCGGTGCCGGGTGCACCGGCTTGGGGCGGGTCCTTTTCGCCCGTTGAGCCAGCTCCGCAACCCGCGGTTCTTCCTGACCCAGCTCCGGATCGGCATCAGGCGAACCCTCCTCGGCCAGGGTCTCCGCGGGAATCGGTGGTTCAACCGGCATCGAGTCTTCGCTGGCCTTGGGTTGTACTGTATAGCGAGGCAGAGTCTCGGACGGCCCGTCCACATAGCCTTCACCGCCCGAGTCAAGGAAGCCCCTGCCCCAAAACAGACCTACCGCCAGCAAGATTGCGGCGGCGACCGCATACGGAACACGGCGGGTCCTACCGGGCTGCCCGACGGCACAAGACTCCTCTTCCGGTTCCTCGGGGATTGCCACACGCCCGGTGATTCGCGCACCAGTGCTCAATGCTTCATTCGCTCGGCGGTCGGCCTCGGCTAAAAGCGCATCATCCGGCGTAAGCTCCGCCAACGCTCGCAAGTCAGTTCCGACGCGGATGAGTCGATCGGCCAGCTCTCGGCAGGATTCACATCGCGAAAGATGAAACTGCAAGCCCTGGGGCAACGATTCGGAGTCCTCGGTGAATTCGTCATCGGAAAGCGTCGTCATGACCCAAAGGCGTTTGGGGCACGCTTGCGCATCCACGTTTTCGGGTTCCGGGTTCATTTCAGATCCTCGCCTTCGTTGAGGAGCTCAGCCAACTTGACCACCGCATGGCGGCGATAGACGCGAGCCGTCGCAGGCTCGATTCCCAGCGTCTTGCCCACCTCAGCGTATGACAGACCGCTCAGATCGCGCAGCACAATGACATTACGAAGATGAGCCGGCAGGTGCGCAATCGCCTCTCGAAGTCTTTCAATACCCTCGCCGGCGGCGAGACCGTGGCTTTCGTCCGGCTGCTCTTCGATGCGCGCCCGAGCAATGGCCGGCAAATGGGCCTGTCGACGCCGGCGACCCCGGATGAGTTCCACCGCGATATTCGATGCGGTTCTATACGCATACGCCCGAGCGCTGGTGATGTCAGTCTGTCCGCCCCGACGGTGAGCGAGTTTGCAGAAACAATCCTGATAGGCGTCCAATACGTCCGCCTCCCGACCAAGCAGGCGCCAGAGCATCCGGAGTATGCCCTGCCCTTCCTGTCTCAAGACCCGTCCGACCCATCGACACTGCACCTCCCGAGACGCGGAGACAGATCCCTCCGCAGAAGCGCGTGGCACGAACGGCATGGACCCTGCGGCACTTGTCATCGCTGGTTCAGACGCTCCGTGGCTGCTGTTGTTAGCGCCATCCTGCGGGTTGTCACCGGGCTTTCCCAATATCGATGCGCATCCCTGGGACGATTCTACTACCGATAACGCCGGCTTTGGCTAAGTCCTACCCCTGCCGGTTTAACGCGCAAGAACGGGAAGCGGTCTGTTCCGCTGACAGCCTTCAGGTGGTCCGCGGACCCCACCTAGGAGAACCGAACGCGCCCGCTGCCGCGGCGGACGCGACCCAGCTCGAACGGCTTTTCGCCTGCCCGGCACAGGACGCGCGCTACACCCGGGGCATAGGTAGGCCTGACGAAGAACACATAGCCCACACCCATGTTGAAGACCTTGAACATCTCCGCGCGGGTGGTGCCCAGACGCCGCAGGAACTCGAACACAGCCGGAGGCTTGATCGAGGACTTTTTCAAGACTGCGTCGCACTTGTCCGGCAGGATTCGAGCGATGTTCTCCTCCAAGCCACCGCCTGTGATATGTGCCATTCCGGTGATGACTCGCTTCACTGGGTACGCATGAAGTACAGCCTGAACGGCGCTGACATAAATGCGCGTAGGCCGCAGCAGCGCCTCGCCCAACGTCTCTCTGAGCTCATCGGGGGAGTCGTCCCACGCATATTTACTCTGAGAGACGAGCCGGCGCACGAGCGAGTATCCGTTCGAGTGCACTCCACTGGAAGGCAGCGCGATCACCACGTCGCCAGGGGTGATGCGCGATCCATCGATGACCCGGCCGTACTCCACGACCCCCACCGAGAAACCCGCCAGATCGAACTCCCCCTCGCGATAGAGATCGGGCATCTCAGCCGTTTCTCCTCCTAGCAGAGCGCACTCAGCCTCGCGACAACCCGCCGCAATTCCCTCGATCACATCCTTGAGTCCCACGGGGTCAAGCTTGTTAACCGCGAGATAATCCAGGAAGAAAAGGGGCTCAGCACCGCAAGTGATCAAGTCGTTGACGTTCATCGCCACCAAGTCGATGCCGATGGTGGATAGCCGGTTCATTGCGATGGCGATCAGTACCTTCGTACCCACGCCGTCAGCACAACCTACCAGGAGAGGACGCCGGTAATTGCGCCGGAATAATGAATCGTCGTAGTCCAGTCGAAAAAACCCGGCAAACCCGCCGTGTTTCTGCCTGGGGACCCGAGGCCCGTACGTGCTTTGCACGGCACTCCGGATTTCATCAATCCAGCGGGTATTGGCCTGGATGTCTACGCCACTTTGTTTATAGGTGATCACCACGCGCCAGACCTCATTGCCCCACCAAGCCGGCACCTGAACGGTAGGCTAGGTAAACATCCGTAGTTGACCGCGGTCCATCCCGAATTTCTCGACGGGTTCGTCAACACTGAGTGGATACTCCCCCGAGAAACAAGCGGTGCAGTATTTCTCGGGAGGCATTTTGACGCACGAGAGCATTCCTTCGAGCGACAGATAGTGCAGCGAGTCCACGCCCAGGTAATCACGGATCTGGTCAACCGAGCGCTCGTGTGCGATCAGCTCATGCTGATCCGGAAAATCGATTCCGAAGAAGCACGGATGTCGAATAGGCGGGCTGGCCACACGCAGGTGTATTTCCTTGGCGCCGGCCTGCCGCAAAGCACCGATCTTACCGCGTGTTGTCGTGCCCCGTACTACCGAGTCCTCTACGACCACCAAACGCTGTCCCGCGACGCTCTCTCTGATGACGGTAAGCTTCATTTTTACGGCCATGTCGCGGGCCGTCTGCGTGGGCATGATGAACGACCGCCCCGCGTAGTGGCTTGTGGTGAACGCCCGCCCGTAGCGTATCCCGGACTCGCAGGCATAGCCCGTCGCAGCGCATTGGGCGCAGGTGGGGATGGGCACCACCAGGTCAGCTTCAACCGCCGCTTCTCGAGCCAATGCTCGTCCCATCGCAGCCCGGGCTAGGTGGACGTTGTCACCAAACACCAGGCTGGAAGGATCGGCGAAATATACCTGTTCGAATATGCACGCGGCTCCTCGCCCGTCGTCGGGTCCTCCGAAGTTGCGGGTGGCAATGCCATCCTTCGTAATCGTCACAATCTCGCCGGGTTCGATATCCCGTTCGTACTGTGCGTCGATCATATCGAAGGCCTTCGTTTCCGAAGAAACCACTGGCGCACCGTTGCGGAGCCTGCCCAGGCACAACGGCCTGAACCCCAGAGGATCTCGCACCCCCACCATTCGGTCGGGAAACAACATCAACAGCGAATAAGCGCCTTGCAAGTGATTGAGTACATGGTTGAGCGGATACTTGAGCTCCTGGTGCGCAGGTTTTGCCAGCAGGTGAATGATGACCTCCGTGTCGCTGGTGGTCTGGTAAATGTGCCCGACCTGTTCGTACTTACGCCGCAAAAGAGCTGCGTTGATCAGATTGCCGTTGTGTGCGACCGCCACCTGTCCGCCGGCGAAGGAGAACAGCAGCGGCTGAGCGTTGCTGTCAGTACATGAGCCCGTCGTCGAATAGCGCACATGACCAATTGCGGTGGGGTTGCGGATCGTCTCCAGGTTTCGTTTGTTGAATACCTCGTTGACCAGGCCGAGGCTGGCGTGCCTGGCCATTCTCTCCCCGTCCGTAGACACGATACCTGCCGATTCCTGCCCGCGATGCTGCAGGGCGTAGAGCCCGAGATGCGTAAGGAAGACGGCGTCTTCATGTCCGAAGACGCCGAACAAGCCACAGTGGTGTCGAATGGACAAGTCGTGCACGCGCGACGCTTATCAGCCTCAAACAGAGCAAACTCCGGTACCCAGGCGAGTCTATCGGGCGGCCGGCGAACCGTCAACGCTCCAGCTGGATGGCAGCTCAACCCCGCTGGATATAATCACGCGGTCCGCCGAAGGAACTCTAATGGTAGATCCATCGCTTGGCTGCCCGGGTGACGGCCACAGCGCGGCTTCCCCGTGGCGTTGGAGCCGGTTATCCTGAGCGCAGCAAGTCCGGGTTGGGCGGCTTGTTCTCCGCCGCGAGCGGCGTCGTTGCCGGGCGCAGCGGTAGTCAAGGGCAAATGTCTTGTTGGGCAGCCACGCTGTTCGGAGGCCGAAATGGGCGTGTCGTCGACCTATCACCAGAGTCGGATGCGGGTCGCCACGTGCTCAGAGGACGTGAGCGTGTCGGATGCCAACCACTGAAATACGGGCGCGGACCTTCAAATCGGCGCGGGAATGGTGCGCACACGTTCAGCGGGTGTCGATCCTGACGCCTGATGTTTCCGAGGGTCTCTTCTACTCCGCCGCTCGCCTTGGATTGTGAAAACCACGCGGCTTGGAGGTTCGGTACAAATAGCCCTGCGGAGAGATGTGAAATGAAACTAACGCTTCGCTGGAAGATTCTCCTGTTCACCATTGTGCCGATTGTCGGAATCCACCTATCGGCCATGGTCTTCAATATGGTCAGGATGAAGCGCTGGACCACGAACAGTATGGAACAACGCATGAGCGAGCTTGCCGGCCACTATGTCCACCATATTGACAGCCCCCTCAGAGAAGCTGCGGGAATCGCCACATCAACTGCGGCGTTCATTGAGAGCCATCCTGGACTCACCTCAGAAGAACTCTACGCCATACTTCGGGCCAACGTTAGTCAGGATGCGTTTATATCTGGGTCGGCAATCTGTTTTGAGCCCCATCAGTATCAGAAGGACCACCGCCTCTTCGTTCGTTACGTGCACAGAGACGAGGGGGAGCTACGAGAAGTAGATCCCTCCAAAACGGGATACGACTACACCGAAGCCAAGCAGGAATACTGGCATGTACCCAGAAACACGGGCAAGCCTCTCTGGACCGAGCCGTATTTTGACGAGGGTGCGGGCAATATCCTCATGGCAACCTATGCGGTTCCTTTCTTCCGCGAAGGATCCTTCCTCGGCATAGCTACGGTTGACATATCCCTTGAGCCCCTCCGAGAGCTAATGGGGGTAGGCATGCCAAGCGGCGCCTCGTTCAGCGTCATCACCCAGAAGGGCAAATATGTATACAGCCCGCATCGGGCCCGCATAAACAAATCGTTCCGAGAGGTTGCAGAACACCGGGACAGAGCGGACCTCATTCAACTCGCACAGGCGATTGCTGCCGGAAAGATGGGTGTTGCCAAGCTATCCGGTTGGACATCAGATACGCGAGAATGGGTCTTCCACACGCCGATAGAATCTGCCGGGTGGGGATTTGCGCTCAGCATGCCCAAACAAGATATACTCGGGCACGTTCAGGAGCAGTTCGGCAGCAACATCTTGTTTCTGGCCGTCTCATTGGTTCTCATAGTCGCCAGCCTCTGGTTCATCTCCTCTCAGATCTCGCGTCCTATCACCCGGCTGAGTCTGGCCGCCAAAGAGATTGCTGCGGGGAATCTGGGGGTAAAAACGGATATACGAAGAGATGATGAAATCGGGGCGCTAGGCGCCGCCTTCGACGACATGACCCAAAGACTCGCACACCGCGAGGAAGCCCTCAAGGCTTCCGAGAGAAACTACCGCGAGATATTCGATGCCAGCACCGACGCCGTCTTTATCCACAACATGGATACCGGGGACATAGTGGATGTCAACCGGACCACGTGCGAGATGTTCGGATACTCCCGAGACGAGGCACTTCGGTTGGCGGTCGAAGATGTGAGTCTTGGGGAACCACCCTTTTCCCAAGAGGATGCCAGGCGGAAGATGCGGAAGGCCGCTGAGGAAGGTACACAGGTATTCGAGTGGCTGGGCAAGAGGAAAGACGGTGAGATGTTCTGGGTGGAAGTGTGTCTCAAACGGGCCGTAATCGGCGGCAAAGAACGTATCCTCGCGTTTATTCGCGACATCACCGAGCGCAGACAGGCGGCAGAAGCGCTACAGACGGAGCGTGACTTCGCGGAGAGTCTCATCGAGACTGCTCAGGCTATTGTGTTGGTCCTTGACCCACAAGGGCGAATCGTCCGCTTCAACCCCCATCTCGAGGAGCTCTCAGGATATCGATTGGAGGAAGTCAAAGGCAAGGACTGGTTTGACACGTTCCTTCCCGAGCGTGACTGGGAGCCGATTCGCAGCTTGTTTGCGAGGGCGGTAGGCGACATCCAGACGCGAGGCAATGTCAATCCCATAGTGACCAAGGACGGGCGCGAGCGCGATATCGAGTGGTACGACAAGACCCTCAAGGATAGTGACGGAAACGTCATCGGTGTCCTGGCGATTGGCCAGGACATCACCGAGCGCAGACAGGCGGAAGAGGCCCTGCGCAAGAGCGAGATACGTCTCAGAGAAATAGCCGAGACGATTGAAGATGTATTCTGGGTAACTGACTGGTCGAGCCACAAGACCGTGTTTGCCACCCAAGCCTACGAGAGGATCTGGGGCCGGCCTTTGCAGGATCTCTACAACGATGTAGGGAACTGGGCTGACGCCATATATCCCGACGATCGCCAGCACGCCTGGGATATGTTTGTTGAACTGGGAGAGGGGCACGTATACGACGAGGAGTACCGGATCATCCGCCCGGATGGGTCTATGCGCTGGATTCGCGATCGCGGATTCCCCATTCGCACGGAGGAGGGGCAGGTCACGCGCGTGGTGGGCGTTGCCCAGGACATCACCGGGCGAAAGTCTATGGAGGAGAAACTGCGCGAAAGTGAGACACGGTTCCGCGAGCTATTCAAGAACATGACCTCAGGTGTTGCGGTCTATGAGGCCAAGAACGACGGGGAAGACTTCATCTTCGAAGACTTGAACGAAGCAGGAGGGCGTCTCAGCGGGACTACGGCACGCAAGGTGGTGGGTCGAAGCATACTCGAGGCTTTCCCGGGTGTGCGAGAGATGGGGTTGTTTGAGGTGTTCCAACGAGTATGGAAGACGGGCAACGCGGAACGGCATCCTGTCAGCCTATATGAAGACGAACGCCTCACGAAGTGGTTCGAGAACCAGGTCTATAAGCTCCCCTCTGGTGAGATCGTCGCCGTCTACGACGATATCACTGAGCAAAAACTGGCGGAGGAGGCCGCACGCCGGGCTCAGGAGCAACTGCTGGAGTTCCAGCGCAGTGAAACCGAGCGCATCCGAATCGAACTCGACAAGGTTCGCGAACAGCTGGTTAATCAAACACGTCTCGCAGCCGTGGGCCAGGTGGCAGCCAGCATTGCCCATGAGTTGCGTAACCCCCTGGGGGCGGTGCGCAACGCCGCGTACTATCTGAAACGGCACGTCGCCTCGGAGAACCCCAAACTACCCGAGTACCTGTGGATCATCGACAACGAAGTAAGCGCCGCGGATCGAGTCATCCGCGATATGATGGAGATGGCAAGGGCCAAAGAGCCTTTCAAGGAGACGGTCGACCTAGGGAGAATGATTAGGAAAGTATCTGCTCAACTCTGCCCACAGGAAACCGTGGATCTCCGCCTTTCTTTGGAGTCGGAACCGTTCACTGTGCGCGCCGATCCGGGGCAACTGCAACAGGTCATCGCCAATCTGCTGACGAATGCCGTTCAGGCTACTTCCGGAAAAGGGGAAATCATAGTAGATGCCCGGCGGTCGGGCGATTATGATAAGATTGAGGTGCGGGACAGCGGGTCGGGCATCTGCATCGAAGACCTTGAGCGCGTATTTGAGCCACTCTTCACTACCAAGGCTAGAGGCACGGGCCTGGGGTTGACGATCTGTCGACAGATCATCGAACGGCATGGCGGGACGATCGACCTGGTAGATGAAGAGGGTCGCGGAGCCACATTTCGAATTCGGCTGCCGCAGGTGTAAGTGCCGGACGTCTGAAAAACCAAGAAAAGGAGCGCAGAGGCATGCCGGTGCCATGCGTCGTGCGGAGAACGACCAGCGTTCTGATCGTGGACGACGAGAAGAACATGCGCACTACACTCGCGGATATCCTCGACGAAGAAGGATATGAAGTCGTCACAGCCGCGACTGGCGAAGAGGCAATCGAGTTCTGCACTAGGAGAGGGTTTGACGTTGTCCTTCTGGACGTGCGGATGCCCGGCATCGACGGGGTGGAGACCTTCAGGCGAATTCGCCGACATCGAGACAACATCCGCGTCATTATGATGAGCGCTTTCAGTGTAGACGAGTTGAAGCAGGCCGCCCTGTACGAGGGGGCTATCGCTTTCCTCTCCAAGCCCCTGGATGTCCAGCAGGTGGTCAAGCTTGTAGGTGAGGTCAAGGACACGGCCATCCTCGTAGTGGAGGAGGATGAGGAGACATCTTCCAAACTCTACGACGCCCTGAGGGGGCAAGGTTATCGCGTGACCTTGACCGCAAGGCCGCACGACGCCCTGGATCTGGTCGAGCAGATCCAGTTCGATCTCATCTTCATCGAGGCAAAGCTGCCGGCAATGAACGGGCTGGAGCTATACTTGGCGATCAGGAAGGTGACTCCCTCGGCAGTTGCCATAATGATCACGGGGATGGAAGAGGAGTTCGAAGAGATCGCCCAAGAGGTGGTTCGACGGACGGCATACACAGTTGTGAAGAAACCGCTGGATATGGACCAGATCCTGGCAATGCTCGAGCGTATTACGGGAAAGCGTGTAAGTGGCGACCTCCGCAAGCCGTCGGTGGAGGCAACATAGGCAGACAGACCAAGCGCTTAGACACGAAGGGCACGGTCATGTCGCAAACAACTGAACGTGAACGAATTTCGCGTCTGCTCATTGTTGAAGACGATGAAGCGCAGTTGCACACTCTCACGGGGATCATGGAAGAGGAAGGCTTTGAGGTCATCGGCTGCTCAACGGCGACAGACGCTCTTGAGCACGTTCAGAAGGAAGACTTCGGCGTGGCGGTGGTGGACCTGCGCCTGCCCGATCTGTCAGGTACGCAGCTACTGGAGAAGATCCAGGACTTCAACGGCAGGATTCGCGTAATCATCAATACCGGTTTCGGTTCTTACGACTCAGCCAAAGAAGCCCTCAATCTCGGAGCATACGCCTACGTCGAGAAGGCCGGAGACCCCGGCGATCTAGTGCGACACGTGCACCGGGCGTTCAAATCGCACCTCGACCGCTACGCGGATGATCTCGAAGCCACAGTGGCGGACCGGACCAGGGAGTTGCGGGAGGCCAACAAGGGACTGAAGAGAGAGATCGGCGAGCGCAAGCGGGCTGAAGAGGAAATCCGCCGAAACGAAAAGAAATTCCGTCTGCTGTACGAGCAGTCTCCGCTGGGCTACCAATCTCAGGATGCCCAGGGGCGGCTGATTGAGGTCAACCCGGCGTGGCTCGAGATGTTCGGATACACTCGTGACGAAGTCATAGGCCGGTGGTTCGGCGATTTTCTCACTCCTGATTACGTAGATCTGTTTCGCGAAAGGTTTCCTCGCTCCAAGGCCGCGGGCGAGACTCGCGATGTACAGTTCGACATGCTGCGCAAGGACGGGACGTCTATCCGTGTCGAGATCGACGGCAAGATCGGGTACGACAGCCGGGGCAACTTCAAGCAGACTCATTGCATTGTGCGCGATATCACCGAACGCAAGCGGTTCGAGGACGCGCTGAAACGCTCCGAAGCTCGTTATCGAGAGCTGTTTGAGTCCATCCAGGAAGGTATCGCTCTGGTCGATGAGAACGAACAGATCCAGTTGTGCAACCCTGCCTTCGCGAAGATCGTCGATGAGGACTCCGTAGACGACGTGACGAGTAAGAACTTCCTGGATTACGTTCCCAAAAGCCAAAGAGAGATGATTCTGCGCCAAACGCAGGAGCGTAAGAGGAAGGTCTCGTCGCATTATGAACACGACATCATCACCGCCCGGAGAAAGATCAAAAACGTCCTCGTAGCCGCTGCTCCGAGGTTTGACGATCAGGGCACCTACGTCGGTGCTTTTGGAGCCATCCTTGACATCACCGAGCGCAAACAGGCCCAGGAGGAGCTCCGTGCCAACGAAGAACGCTATCGCAATCTTGTCAGCAACCTGCGACAGCACTTCCTGTACGTTCATGATACAAACGGTGTGTTCACCTATGTCAGTCCGTCGGTTTCGGAAATTCTCGGGTATACCCAGAGTGAGATGCTCTCGCACATCGCCGATCATCTCACCGAAAACCCGATTAACGAAGCCGCCAAAGAGAAGACGGAGCTGAGCATCCAAGGGGTCCAGCAAGAACCTTACGAAGTCGAGGTGGTTCACAAGGATGGGAGCATCCGTTTGCTAGAAGTCGTCGAGACGCCGCTTTTCGGCCCCGATGGCAACGTAGCTGCAATCGAGGGTATAGCCCAGGATATAACCGAGCGTAAGCAACTTGAGGAGCAGCTTCGCCACGCTCAGAAGATGCAGGGGATCGGTCAACTGGCTGCCGGGGTCGCTCACGAGTTCAACAATCTTCTTGTCGGCATTCTGGGCAACTCCGAGCTGCTCTTGTCATCGCTCAGAGACGATACTTTGGGCAAGTACAGGCAATCGCTCGAGGACATCAACAGATGCGGTGAGCGCGCCGCGGTGCTTACCCAACAACTCCTGTCTTTTGCCCAGAAAAAGAGCCCCCAGGTAACCTTATTCGACGTCAACAAGGTCGTTGTTGGAGCAAGAAGGATGCTGCAGCGGCTTATGGGTGAGCGAATCGAGATGGAGGCTGTTCTTGCCGATAAGCTCTTCCCGATTCGCGCAGACGAAGGTGAGATTGAGCGGGTCATCTTGAATCTTGCCATCAATGCGCGTGATGCGATGCCCAAGGGCGGTACCCTGACCATCCGGACAGCCAACGTCACGCTCGACGAAGCGGATATTGCCGGTCATCCCGGGGCTCGTCCCGGGCCGCACGTAGAACTCACCGTCACTGATACAGGCTGCGGGATGTCCAAGGAAACCGTCGAGCGCATCTTCGAGCCCTTCTTCACCACCAAACCGGTTGGACAGGGGACCGGTCTTGGTCTCTCGACGACATTCGCAGACGTCACCAAGATCGGAGGACACATCAAGGTTGATAGTCAGCTCGGGGCAGGGACTACCTTCAAGGTTTACCTACCTCAAGCCGAAGGCGACCTTCCTGCAGACGAGGGAGACGCCGCCCGTGTCGAAGCTCCCGGCACCCCACCAGCGGAAAGCAAACCCTGCGGGAGTGAGACTATTCTCGTGTGCGACGACGAGGAACTGGTGCTCGGTTCAATCTCTTACCTTCTTGAAAGTCAAGGCTATACCGTGATTCGTGCCCCCAATGCCCGCCAGGCCTTAGAGGCCGCCTCATCCTACGATGGGACTGTCTCTCTGCTGCTGACGGATGTCGTCATGCCGGAGATGAACGGCCGCGAGCTCGCGGAGGGACTGACCAAGCGATTCCCGGAGTTGAAGATAATCTACATGTCCGGGTACGCCGACGATATTCTCGAAGCCGGCTCTCCCCCAGGTGAACAACTGGAGTTCCTTCAAAAGCCCATTACGAGCGAGACCCTCTTTCAACGCGTCAGGGAGGTCTTGGACAGTTCAAGGAGCGCAGCCCCGTGAGTCGTAGAATCCTGATAGTCGATGACGAAGAAATGGTCTGCAATGTCCTTCGCAAGAAGCTCCAAAGCTGCGGTTTCGACGTGGCTTAAGCCGCGAACGGCAATGAAGCCATTCGCTCTCTCTCCGAGGCGACCTTCGACGTCGTCATCACCGATGTGCTAATGCCTGAGAAGGATGGTCTTGAGACACTCCTGCATGTCCGCAGAGAGCAGCCGGAAGCCAAGGTGATCGTGATCACTGGGGCGGGAAACAGCCTGCACGTCGACAACGCCCGGGGGCTAGGTGCCGAACAAGTCTTCGCCAAACCCATCAAACTCGACGAGATAGTGGCAGCGGTGGAGAACTTGCTGCATGCATGAACGATATACCCGCCGACAACGGCTCTCGGCGGGAGCTAGATTCTGTCGAATACCCACTCGTTGCCTTCTTTGCGGAGTTCAAAACGCCCGGACAGAACTTCTCCAGAAAGCGCCAGGACGCAGCGCTCTCCTGTGAGTTCTTCGATCTGCACCATGCCCGACTCAACCCGCCGGACCCACCCGCGGCTGCCGCTGATAGGCCCTTCGTAGTCCAAATAGCGTTTGCGATGGTCATGAATCCGCTTCGCGGGGAGGGGAAGCGCGAGTTGACCGACGGGCTCGCGGAGAAGTGACCAAGTCAGCAGGACGTCTCCGTGCTCCGCCATCAAGTCCCAGTGCTCGCCAGCATCGGTCTGGTGATGTAGAATGACGAAACGCTGTTGCATCGCGGAAGGATCTCCAGCGGGAGCTCAGCAGGCTGTAAGGCTGCCGCTTGCATAGTACTCAGGTGTCGAGGTTATTGCCATGTACAATCACCATCGGACTGTTCGGATAGCACTTTCTTTCATCACTCCTGCGGTGCTGGCCATTGGATTGCTGGCTTCCGGCTGCGGCCCCACCTATCGTGAGCTGAGGTGGCATGGTCAGCGGGCCATGCTGGACGGGGCGCACGGTTCTGCGGCGGTTTTCTTCCAGCAGGCTGAAGAAAAAAGACCAGGCAAAGTGGACAATCTCCATGACCTCGGTGTTTGCAGCGTCATGTTGGCCCGGGACCGGTTTCAGGAGAAGAACCACGCGGCGGCGATGCGCGAGGTGGATGCGGCAATTGCATACTACACGGCGGCAATAGAGACGCATCCCGGCCATCAGGCCTCGCTTGAGGGCAAGAACATTGCCTTGGAGCTCAAGGGCCAGTTTGGTGAGGCGCTCAAACACGCGGAATGGGCGGCTGAGTTCGTGGGGCCCTCAGCCAAGCAGTACATTTTCCTCGCCTCGGAGTTGGAGGAACGGGGTGATCGCGATGGGGCGTGGCTCCGCTATCGACAGGCCGTTGCTGTCGAGCCTGCCAATCCTGCAGCTCACCGCGCTTTTGCCAAGTTCCTGCTGGTCAACAACAACGAAAAGGATGCGGTTTGGCATCTGCAGGCGGCCTATAGACTCGATCCCACGAACAAGTGGGTCTTGGAGGAACTTGCCTCCCGCGGCGCGGTCCCGCCGCTGGCAACGCGGGAGCCGCACGTACCCTAGGTGATCGCGCATGTCCGTGGGCTTTGCGCCCACGACGCGGATCTCATCGTCAGCGTACTGTCAGAGCACCGGGCGCAAAGCCCGGTGACAGGGCAGGGCGATCGACCTCGGCGGCTTGGTGGGCTTTGCGCCTATAGTCGCGTCGCGCGTCTCCGCGGATTCTACTAGTTACCACCGAAGCGACGCGATCCGCTGAACGGCCTGACGGGTTCGTTCCTCGCTTACGGTCAGGGAGAAACGCACGAACCCCTCGCCGCATTCACCCAGACCGGCTCCCGGAATGACCACCGTATCCGCTTCGTCCAGAATCCGGGAGGAGGCATCCATAGATCGCAAGCCTGCGGGGAGCTTGGCCCACACATAGAAGGTGGCCTGGGGTGTGCTCACAGGCCATCCGGCCTCGCGCAGGCCGGCTATCAGAATGTCGCGCCTTTGCTGATACTGCTTGAGCAGGTTCTTAATCTCCGGCCGATCGATACCCTTCAGCGCGGCTATGCCCGCCTGCTGAACGGCGCCAAAGACACCGGAATCAAGGTTGCTCTTCACTTTGGCAAGCGCGCTTAAGACATCCGGATTGCCGATGGCAAAGGCAATACGCCACCCGGTCATGTTGAATGTCTTGGACAGAGAGTGAAACTCGATGCAGACATCCTTTGCTCCATCGACCTGCAGGATGCTGGAAGGCGGGTCGTCGTAATATAGCTCCGCATAGGGCGCGTCGTGGGCGATGATCAAGTCATGCTCACGTGCGAAGGCGACCACCTCCTCAAAGAAGGACAACGGGGCAACTGCTCCGGTGGGGTTGTTCGGGTAGTTGATGTGCATGAGTCTCGCGTTTACCCGAACATCGGAGGGGATGTCGCTCAGCACGGGCAACCAACCGTTCTCTTCGCGCAGGGGCATGGTATGGCAGATGCCGCCCGCGAAGATCGTACCGGATTCGTAGACCGGATAGCCGGGCTGAGGGACAAGAACCGTATCCCCCGGATTGACCACTGCGATCGGCAGATGGCCTATGCCTTCCTTTGAGCCAAGAAGGGCCACCACCTCGGTCGTGGGATCGAGCGTCACTCCGTATCTCTTACCGAAGAACTCGACAAAAGCCTGACGCAATTGAGCCGAACCGGCCCCTATCGCATACGTGTGGTTGGCAGGGTCGCGGATCGCTTCTGCCATTCGATCTACGATGAACCCCGGGGTGGGTTGATCGGGATCTCCCACTCCGAAGTCGATCACGTCCCGGCCGGCAGCGATGGCCTCCTTCTTCTTGCGGTCGATCTCGGCAAACAGGTACGCCGGCAGTTTGGATAGACGATCAGCTCGCGGATTCAACGCATGTCTCCTCAGAATTTCTGATGATACGAGCCGCGGGCTTCCAGTCCGCGCGGATGCTCGTTTCAGGCCTGCCCCCTAAGTGCGCCGGCGCCGGGCTCTTCCGCCTGTGTGATCTACCGAGGGCGTTTGGGTCGGCGGCAAAGAGGCCGCTTGGTCACGCGGAACTTGTTACCTTGCCCACGCCGGCTCGTCAATCGGTGAGGCCAGCGATGCGGCGTGCAGGTATCTGCGCCGATCCTACGCC
>CP070744.1:119156-174969 GCA_020348265.1 Phycisphaerales bacterium
GACTCCCTGTGTCGGCTTTCCTCATAAACTACGCTGAACGCTGGACTTGGCGTACCTGCCTGCGTCAGGCAGTGCGGTTAGGGGACCACCCAAAATCCGGTAGGCTACCGGGTTTAGGTTGGCGGGTCGCGCGATGCCCAGAAGATAATACAGCAGAATGCCATAGTTGCGTTCCGGATACATTAAACGTTAATTGACCGGGTAGCGTTCTCCGCATCGAACGGTTAGGACCAATTTTGCCTTTGGCGTATCGCGTCTGCTGAAGTGCGGCAGGAAGCCTCGGATTTCTGGGCATGCCCGGCGCAGGGAGTACCTCAACGGCCGGATTTGAACAGCCAAACCGGATGGACAGCTGGGCGACTTCGAGACCGGTAGTGAATGAATGAGAATCGTACGCGCACCCATGCAGGTGTAGCCCGACTGCAACGCAGCTTTGAAGACTCTGGCAGGTAGAGATTCGGGAGCCACACTCGCGGGCCAATCGGGAATTCGATTGGTGCGCAAGTGCGCACCCTACCCCTGTAACCAAGTGTGTCATCATGACTAATAACCAAAACAACACAGATTCGCCTGGCTCTGACGATAAACCGATCGAGGAAGTCACGAGAAAGCTGTCTGACAGTGACGACGCAACAATCTCTCTTGGGGGTCGCGACGGCGAGGGCGACTTAACCACTCCGTCCGTGCCGCAACTCATCGGCCGCTACCGAATCGTGCGCAAGCTCGGCGAAGGGGGTATGGGCATCGTCTATGAGGCCGAACAAGACGACCCGCGTAGACCGGTGGCCCTGAAGGTCGTTCGGGGCGGCGGGTACGTTGACAAACACCAAGTAAGGCTTTTCCAGCGTGAAACGCGGAGCCTTGCAAGGCTCAAGCACTCTTCCATAGCAGCAATATACGAGGCCGGCCGCACCGAGCAAGGTCAACACTTCTTCGCAATGGAGCTCGTCCGTGGTGCCTCATTGACCGAGTATGTACGGGAGAACGCCCTCTCCGCCCGAGACCGGCTCGGACTATTCAGCAGGATCTGCCAGGCGGTCAATTACGCCCACCAGCGTGGTGTGATCCACCGCGACCTGAAACCGTCCAACATTCTGGTCGAGCCCGACGGAACACCCAAGATTCTGGATTTTGGGCTGGCCAAGATTACTGATTCCGACGTCGCAGTCACAACCGTCGAGACGGAGATCGGCAAGATTCAGGGCACCTTGCCTTACATGAGCCCGGAACAGGCCCGTGGTCGGCCTGACGAAATTGAGCTGCGTAGCGATGTATATTCGCTGGGTGTCATCCTCTACGAATTGATGACCGACCAGCTCCCCTACGACGTTCAAAGGGCGATGCTGCACGAGGCAGTCCGGGTCATCTGTGAAGAGCCACCCCGCCGACTGAGCACGATCAACTGGACGCTAAGAGGCGACATCGAGACAATCGCGCTTAAGGCACTGGAGAAAGAACCTTCGCGACGCTATCAAAGTGCCGATGCCCTCGCACAGGACATCGATCGCTATCTGACGAACCAGCCGATTCTGGCCCGACCACCAAGCACGGCCTATCAGTTCCGAAAGCTCATCATACGCCACAAGGTGGGCTTCAGCGCGATTGCAGCCGTGTTAGCTGCGTTGCTCGGTGGATTCGTCGTCAGCACTTCGTTGTACTTCCGCGCGGAGGCCGCCCGGAGCGAGGCTGTGGCCGCCCGGGATGAGGCTGCCGACCAGCGGAACTTGGCTCAACAACACGCGCAGCGAGCCGAAGAAGAAGCCCAACGGGCGCTTGCCCAGAAGGCCAAGTCCGACCAAGTGGCCACCTTCTTGAGGGATATGTTGGCTGGTGTGGGTCCGTCCGTGGCCCTGGGGCGCGACACAACGATGTTACGAGAGATTCTGGAAAAGACTGCCGAGCGTGTCAGCGTCGACCTGAAAGACCAGCCGGAAGTGAACGCAGATCTCCGGCACACGCTCGGAACGACATATATGACTCTGGGGCTGTACGATCGCGCCGAGTCGATGCTGCGGCCGGCGCTGGCTCTTCGCCAGTCGGTCTTTGGTGATGAGCACCTCGGCGTGGCTGAAAGCCTAGACGGCCTCGCGGCTTTGCTTTACCACAGCGGCCGGCTTTCTGAAGCGGAGCCTTTGTACCGTGAAGCGCTGGCAATGTGGCGAAAACTGCTGGGCGATGAGAACCCGCACTTAGCAGCGGGTCTGAACAACCTCGCCCAGTTGCTGCAGAGCCAGGGAAGGCTGTCCGAGGCCGAGCCGCTGTTACGTGAGGCATTGGAGATCAATCGCAAGTTCCTGGGAGATGAACATCCGCAAGTCGCTATGGCCGTGAATAGCGTAGCCCTGTTGTTGCAGCTTCAGGGTAAGCTGGCCGAGGCCGAGCCACTGTTCCGCGAGTCACTGGCCATGCACCGCAAGTTTCTCGGCGACGAACACCCCAGCGTGTCCGTTGCCCTCAACGGTCTCGCGGCGATACTGCATCAGAGAGGTGCCTTAAGTGAGGCCGAGCAGCTCTATCGCGAGGCTCTGGCGATTAATCGCAAGCTGCTGGGCGAGGAGCACCCTGATATTGCCCTCGCAATGAACAACCTCGCGGTTTTGGTGCAGGATCAGGGCAGGCTATCCGAGGCCGAGCCGCTTTACCGCGAAGCGTTGGCTATGCGCCGCAAGCTTTTGGGAAACGAGCACCAGGATGTAGCCACGAATGTGAACAACCTCGCGTTCTTGATGTATCGGCAGGGAAAGCTGCCTGAAGCCGAGCCACTGTTCCGGGAGGCGCTGGCCATGCACCGCAAGCTGCTGGGCGACGGGCACCCCAGCGTAGCCGTGAATATGTTGAACCTTGGGCGGTTGCTCCGCGACAAAGGCGACCTTGACCAAGCCGAACCGCTCCTGCGACGGGCAACGGTAAACCTAACGGCGTCGGTGGGCATGGACCACTGGATGACGGCCGTCGCGCGCAGCCATTTGGGCGACTGTTTAAGCAAAATGCAAAGATACAAAGAGGCCGAGAAGGAACTACTCGATGCACATCGAACCCTAAGAGATACCCTCGGCGATGGCCATGACCGGACTATCAAAGCCGTGGAATTCCTCGCCGCACTATACGAATCCTGGGGTAAGACGAACCAGGCAGGCGAATGGCGGGCGAAGCTCGAAGAGAGTGGGATGGAAAGAAAAGGGAGCTGAGGAACGTGGTAAGACCGACCGAGCGCAGTGGTACCGGTGACTGCGCCTGCCGGCCAAGAGCTATGATGCTGCAAGCCGGTGAATACCGGCGCTGGCCTGAAATCCTCGAACCGGTCGGCGTGGTGGTATGGGATCCGTCTTGCTTCCGCCAGCCCAACGCAGCCTCTTCCTGATTGCCTTGACTATCTTGACGGTTGCCTCCGGAGCAAGACGGTACCGGGAGTGAGAATCAACAACGCCAGGGCGATAATGCCCCATTGGGATATTGTGGGATTGGCACTTCGCAGGCGTTGTCGAGGCTGTTGAAGTTGAGATCGCGGGCGCAGGGTCGTTCCCGCCCAAAGGTGGCCCACTACCTGGCAAAATAAAGACGGAGGTGGCAGCCGGCCTTACGGGCAATCCGCCGGGTTTAATCGCTCAATACCGGACGTGTAGACCTGCCCCTTCAGGCCGAACAGAATCAGCGTCAAGTCGGAGACATTCAGGATGTAGTTCGGTGGACTTCCCGTGCCCAGTCCGTGCAGATCAACCCATGTTCGATGCGTACTCGGTGTTGTAGGTCCAAAGGCCGTCAACAGATACGCTGTCACATCATTGACATTAACGATCTGGTTAGGCGGGGTGAAGCCGGGATCAGGCGGCAGGTCGCCTGTACCCATGCCTACCGTATCGCCAAAGTGCTTGTCGAGCGGTTTGAGAATCGTGCCGATCTCAACCGCATCTGTGAAGGCAACGCCGTCCAGCGTCGCTCGCAGGGCATACCTCGCCACCGGAACGATCTCGCAGTCACCTACATGAAGCGGATTCTCATGCCAGACGCGAAACACCGGGGCGTCAACGAACCTGGCGATGAAGTCCACGCCATCGCATGGGCCGTCAGGCGGCTCGCCGACATCGTACTGACAACTCGGGTCAAACGGCTCGCTCACCCAGCCAAAGTGGCCCACTGAGGTATGCTCGATGCACTCGCCGTCGTCCGGGAGAGGAGATGCACAGTCGGCCGTCGTAACGCATGATCTTGCTGGGTTGCCTGAGCAGCGTTTCATCGATGTGACTTCGATACGAAACGCCACCGTTCCTACGTTGTTCGGATCGAACGAGATATAACGATTCTTGGGCACGTCGTGGTGTGGTGGTGCGGCAAGGGTGGGCGGCCGAGCTTCGCACTCATCCGGGAAGCCGTCCGTATTGGCATCGCTCAGGGTCCCGTTGTCGATGTCGCACCAGTCGGGCACGCTGTTTCCGTTGCAGTCACCGCAGTCCGGACTGCCGTCGCAGGCGGCTATGTCGCAGATGTCCTGTGTGCCGTTGAAGTTGCAGTCTTCATCAGGTTGGCACTCGTCGGGAACACCGTTGCTGTCGCAGTCGTTGCCGGCTAACTGGCAATCATCGGGAATCAGATCAGCGTTGCAGTCGTTGTCGATCAATTGGCAATCGTCGGGGATGAGATCCTCGTTGCAGTCGTTGCCGAACAGCTCGCACTCGTCCGGGTTGCCGTTGGAATTGCAGTCCACACACCCCGGACAAAGCGGCGGCACTTCACACTCGTCGGGCACGACGTTGCCGTTGCAGTCGCCGCTGGCGTCCTCCTCGACATCACATTCGTCATGCACGCCATTGCTGTTGCAGTCCGACGGCACCCCCACGAACTCGTAAGCTCCCATATCCACGATCGGTGCGCTGCCCGCGCCGCTGTCCGGCGTCGCCGGGTCGTCCATGAAGCGGATGTTGTCGGCAAGATCGCGCGCACAGCTGGAAAGCATGGAATTGTTGCCGGAGTCGATGCAAGATGAACCGCTTAAGAGGCGCCAGTCGTTATCTTCCCAGGTGTCCGGGTCGTTGTCAGGACCGTCCGGGTCCACAAACAGTGGATCTACGTCGATGTTGCAGTTGGGGGCGTATGGAGGACAGTCCGCGTCGCTCCAACCGCCTTCGATATTGTTGAAGGTGATTATAGGCTCTGAGCCTGCTGGGCTATCGATGCTGATCTGGTCGGGGCCGGCATCGGCGGTGTTGCCCCAAAAGATGGTGTTCGTGATCGTCCGGAATGCCGCTGGTTCGTACGACGGTTGCCAATGAATCCCCCCACCCGAGCCTGCGGCTGTGTTCCCAACAAATAGGCTGTTGACGATCGTCGCTCCCAAAGTCTGATTGCTGGCCTGTAAGGTTATCCCGCCGCCAGTGCGGCCAAACCCGGCACTGGGCTCGGTGGCGGTATTTGCGAAGAATATAGAGTTGGCCACCGTCGGATCCCCACCGAAATTGGCATAAGCGCCTCCCGTAGCCGCCCGGTTGCGGATGAAGAAGCAGCTGTCGAATTGGGTGTTGTGGTGGCAGTCGTACATTGCCCCACCCAATCCGTCGCTCCAATTGTCGACAAACGTGGACCGGGTAATCCGCGGCGTGGGAAAGCCCGGGCCGAGGAAACTGCCAATCTGCGTACCGATACCTCCACCAGACGACCACGCCATATAGCTGATCACAACGTTCTCGCGGAAGGTGCAGTCGGTGATAGTCGTATGGGCATCGTACGTGCAAAGACCTCCGCCAAGGGGAATCATCATGTCGCTGTAGGCTGTGTTACGATAGAACGTGCAGTTGAGGAAGGTCGGCCCGTCAGGATGACCTTCAGGGGCAGCGGTGTATACGCCGGCGCCCCAGCCTGTGCAGGCGTTCCATTCGAAGCGGCAATTACGCATGGTCGGCTCGCCGGGTGTGCGATCTTCGCCGGTCCCCGTGAAATTTATGTAGAGACCCGCACCGGCGCTTACGGGGTCCGTGAAGGCAGTGTCGGAGCCGTCGGCGTGGCCACCGGAGATGGTGAACCCGTCCAGAACGGTGGCGGAGCTGACGCCCAAGGCCAAGACGATCGTCAAGCTGTTGTCGGTGATTTCACGCCTCCGGATGCAGAATCCGTTGAAACAGCGTCCGCCCGCCCCTGAACATCCCGCGTCCCCGCTGCAGGAAACGGTGACGTCGTCCCCGGTAAGATCCCCCGACAGAATCGTAGGGTTCGCCTCAACATCGCGTTGCCCGATGGATGTTTCCCCGCCCGCAAAACCGCCGTAGAGTTCGACTCCCTCGATGAGGTTGAACGACGCCTCCCGATCGAAAGGGCTCATTCCGATGCCCCGATCAGGCGTATAGGTGCCGGCAGCGACCCAGATTTCGTCCCCGCTCGTCGCCTCCGTCAGCGCATCCTGTAAGAAAGCGAATGCGTTGGCCCAGGACGAACCGTCGTTTGCCCCGGTTGCGTTCTCGTCGACGTAATAGGTCTGTTGGCCGTAGCCCGAGGATGCGCAAAAGAGCAGCAACGCAAACCACACCCAACGGCTCGGCGTCATCCGGTTTGACGACATGGTTCCCTCTCCGTTTTCCGGCGGACGTTTCCGATTTCCCGTTTTTGAAGGCGCCATTGTAACGCGCGACAGTCCGATTCCAAAACAAAAATAGCATTCTGCTTGGGGAAAGCGGTTCTTGATGCGCGGAATCAGAACATTGGCGCGCCCCATCGGGCGCAGGCGGCGGTGGCCTCGATAGGTTGGAGCGACGGATGGGGGCTCAGTGGCAGTTCGGGTAAGTTGGGTTGTAGACCTGTCCTTGGGAATGACGGGGCTTACGAAGGCGGTCAGACGATCTCGGCAAGGCACCAAGCATAATGACACAAATATGGCACCAGACCCCTTCATTGAGGAGCTTCAGGACGGCAAACCCCGGATGTGGCGGTGTGAGCCTCGTCTCACCCGATCTTTCCTGTGTGTCGCTTCCCATTGTTCGGTATGGATTCCCCCACAGGGTCTCCACCCCCTCCGCACGTCTCCGAGCGGACGGTGCTTTCAAAAGGTCCGTGCGCCCCGATGAGATGTGTCTCTGTGCATCGGATTTGTGGTGCAAAGAGCCACGTCTCCCGGTCGATAACGTTTTAGCTGGGTAACCCGTTTGCGCGAGATGGCCGTTCAAGCGTCGATAACTTAAGGAACCGCGAATCAGGGATGGACCCGGAGGATTGCCAGGCGACCGACAGCGGACTATATTCCTAATTGGACCGCAGTGTTCGGGAGACCTCGAAAGGATAGTTGACGTTGTGTTAACACAGATCGGTGCAGCCGGACATGCGGCGCCGTGCCGCGCAATGACCGCACGGGTCGCAATCGCACTTTTGGTGCTTGTTGGGCTCGGACAGGGATGCTATACGCACCGGCCGTTGCGGCAAGAGGTGTCGCTTGCCATTGAGGGTTGGCAGAGGCCTTATGTCCAAAGCGAGTCGGGCGAGCGCTCGGGCCATGCCGCCTCCGAGTCAACACCGGGCGCGGGCGCGACCGAGGCGAATGATGACCACGATTCAAGCGGCTCGTCACAGTCTGTAAGTCAGTTGCAGCAGTGGATTATCGACACACTGGCGCGGAACCCTTCCGTGTTGGCTGCTATGGCCGACGCCCGGGCGAAGCTCGAACATGTTGCGCAGGTAACGGCGCTGCCCGATCCATTATTGCGATTCGCCGTTCGCCCGGAGCCGATCCGGACTGCGGCGGGCAACGTGCATTTCACCTTTGCCGTTGGTCAGAAGATCCCGCTGCCCGCCAGGCTCGAGCGCACCGGCCGGATTGCGGAGGCTGAAGTACGCATGGCAATCGAGCAGCTCAACGCTACGCGCCTGCAGGTGATAGCAGATGTGGAGCGAGCATTCTACCAGGTCTACCTGAACGACCGTTCCCTTGAATTGACTCGCGCTCATCGAGTGTCGCTCGAGGATCTGGAGCAGGTGGTCGCAACGCAATATCGAGTAGGAAAGGCCGAGCAGCATGATCTCCTGCGAACCCAGACCGAGATCGCCAAGCTGCGGGACGACGAAAGCCGTCTCACCCGCCGGCGAGAGTCGGCCGTTGCCGCGCTGAACCGGCTTTCAGACCATCCACCTACGCGCGCGGTGCACATAACCGGGCCGATACGTCCACAGAAGCTTGATGCCGACGGGGAACAGCTCATCGCGCTGGCCGTCGAGCACAATCCGGATCTGGCGATTCTCATTTACCAGGCAAAGCGCGATAAGGAACGGGTCAAGCTGGCTGATCTGAGGTACTGGCCCGACGTCACGATCGGTGCGGAGTGGACCTACCTAGAGCCCCGTGATGCCTTTGAACCGCCCAACACACCGAGAGAAGCTGTCAATCGAATGAGTGAGACCGGCACGGACAGCTGGGCGTTGATGCTCCAGTTCAACGTGCCCATCTGGTTCGATCGTATCGAGTCCGCCAAGCAGGAGGCGCGAAGCCGATTGCTGAAGACGCAGCACCAGAGGCGGGCCGCGATCAACCAGACGACCTTCCGGGTATTTGACGCTTGGACGCGCGTCCAAACCCAACAGGACACCATCGAAGTGCTGGAGACTACGTTGATCCCCCAGGTCAGGCAGACCTATAATGTCTCTCTGGCCGCCTACGAGGCCGGTAGGAGCAGCTTCCTCGTACTGATCGACAACTGGCGGCAGTTGCTCGATTTCGAGTTGATGCTTCACCGCGAGCTGGCCGAGTTAGAGACGGCGTTCTCGCAGCTGCAGCGCGAGGTGGGTCTGCAACTGATCCGACGCGAGATCATCTCTAAGCCACAGGGTCAAGGTGAGCAACCATGAGTAACTCCGGTTCTGACAATCGTGCCGGTGAAGTTAAAGGCGTTCTGATTCGATGGTCCATCGTATTGGCTGTCTTGGCCGCACTTGCAGCATGGTCGACGTGGCGGATGCAGCAGGTCGCGTCGAGGTTGTCGGATGTGTCACCAAGAGCAGCAACAAGCACGACCAGCGACGACGAAATCGAATACTGGACCTGCTCGATGCATCCAGCGGTTCGCCAACCAGAGCCTGGCGATTGTCCGCAGTGCGGTATGGAGTTGATTCCAAAGTACGTTGGCAGCGATGAACCTGGCATCAAGCGTCCCGAGGCGAGGCCTTTCCAGGCCGGCGCAACGGACAAGACGAAGTCCAAGCGTTGGTACATGTGCACCATGCCGGAGTGCGGCGATCGGGGTAGTGACGATCCTGACAGTCGATGCCCGGTTTGTGGGATGAAGCGCGAGCCGGTGATGATGGACATGTCCTCCCAGGCGGGTGAGGCCGAGATTGCGCTGGGCGAGCATGCTCGCAGACTGGCTGAGCTTGCCACCGAGCCTGTTACACGCCGACACCTCACAAAGCGCATCCGAACCGTCGGCAAGGTCACGTACGACGAGACTCACCTCAAGATGGTCAGCGCCTGGACCAGCGGCAGAATCGATAGGCTCTTTGCGGATTTCACGGGAATGGTGGTCAGCAGCGGCGACCATCTCGTTGAGATCTACAGTCCGGAGTTGATCTCGGCTCAGGAGGAGCTTTTGCAGGCGACTCGATCGCTCGACGCCGCCCGTATCGACTCCACGGGATCCTCGCGGCCCCTCTCCGAGGCATTGGTCGTTTCCGCCCGGCGGAAGCTCGAACTTCTGGGCGTCAACGCAGCCCAGATCGAAGAACTCAAGCGCACCGGCGAGGTGGCAAATCATCTGGTCATCCACACACCGCTGGACGGAACGATCATCCACAAGTGGGCGATGGAGGGGAAGTACGTCAAGACCGGCGATCCGCTCTACCAGATCGCCGACCTCACCAAGGTCTGGCTGCTCCTGGATCTGTATGAGGCGGATTTGCCTTGGATCGCGCCGTTTCAAGAGGTAAGCGTGATGACACAGTCATTGCCGGGAGAGACGTTTCGTGGTGAGATTGTGTTTGTGGATCCTGTTGTAGACCCGGCGACTCGTACCATCAAGGTCCGCGTCAATGTGAATAACCCCGACAGACGACTCAAGCCCGAGATGTATGTTAAAGCCCAGATCGATGTCGCGGTGGGGGCGGGCGGCCACGCTGCCACTCCAGCGGCTCGCGGTGCGTTCGTCTGCCCGATGCACACGTGGGAAACGGCGGAAGCGTCGTCCGTATGCCCGATCTGCAAGATGGACATGATAGCAGTCGAGAAGCTTCCGGGGTACAGACCGCCGGATGCTCCCCTGGCAGTGCTAAGTGTGCCCGCCGAGGCGGTTATGCGGACCGGCCGGCGAGCGCTTGTCTATGTCGAAACGAATCCCGGCGTCTACCGCGGCGTGGAAGTAAAGATCGCTGCGGCGGCCCAGGATGAAACCGGTCGCCGATTCTATCCCGTCTCGGAGGGCATCCACGAGGGACAGAACGTCGTCACTAGAGGGAACTTCGTGATCGACAGCCAGATGCAGCTTGCAGGTAAGCCCAGCTTGTTCAACGCCCGGGGGCTCGCGCCTGCGGCGATGCATGACTATGGTGTGCACTCAGGCGGGGCGGCGATCGGTAAAGGGCGCGAGGCTGATGATTGACCGCTTGGTCAAGACGTTCCTCACTGCTCCCGTTCTGGCGGTCCTTCTGGCCGCGGTATTGGCCGGTTGGGGTTGGCAGTCGTTCGAGCAGAATCCCAAGGACGCCATTCCCGACATTGCCGAGAACCAGGCAATCGTCTTTACGGAGTGGATGGGGCGAAGTCCCAAGGACATGGACGAGCAGGTCACCTATCCACTGACGGTAGCCCTGCAGGGCGTTCCCGGGGTCAGGGAGATCAGGGCGACGAGCGGGTTCGGTTGGTCGATTGTCTATGTGGTCTTTCACGACAATATCGGGTTTTATTGGGCGCGGAACCGCGTACTCGAACGTCTCAACGTAGCTCAGGGCAGCCTCCCCGACGACGTTACCCCGCGGCTCGGACCCGATGCAACGGCACTTGGCCAGGTCTTCTGGTACACGGTCGAGAACGGCTGGTATTCACCTCTGCGCCCGGGTCTGCGTTTCAGCGAAGACGGTCTTCTGACGGAATCATCTCGTCTAGCCTTGCCCCAGGATGACCCCCTGCTGCAGATGACCTTGGACCGGGCTCAACCCTACACCTGTCCCCTGACCGGCACGGCATTGGCTTTCAGTAGGTTTTCGCTCGACGAGCTGCGCAGCATCCAGGATTTCGACGTCAAACTGGCTCTGGAAAGCGTGGAGGGCGTCAGCGAAGCGGCTAGCGTAGGCGGGTACGTGCGGCAGTATCAGATCGATGTCGATCCCGCGGCACTACGAGCCTTTGACGTACCGCTTGCCGCGCTGGTGTCAGCCGTTAAGAGCTCCAACGTCGACGTCGGAGCCAAAGTCATCGAGCAAGACGGGATGGAAGTTCTGGTTCGCGGCGTCGGCTTCCTGGGTGGTGGTGATCGCGGGATAGGTTCGCGCCACCTCCGCGAGCGGGCCGCTATTGCCGATATCGAGAACATCGTAGTCAAAGCCATCGACGGCGCGCCCATCTACATCCGCCAGTTGGCTGATGTGACCACCGGCCCGGACTTCCGCCGCGGGGCACTGGACAAGATGGGCGCCGAGGCTGTCGGCGGTTGCGTGGTCATGCGCTTCGGCGAGAACCCCCTCACGGTCATCGAACGTGTCAAGGAGAAGATCGCCAAGATCGAGACCGGCCTGCCGCCCGGCGTGCACATCCAGGCGTTCTACGATCGCAGCACGTTGATTCGCGATACGATGACGACACTCGGAACGGCGCTGTGGCAGGAGCTGCTGATCACGGTGATCGCCGTGGTTCTCTTCCTGCTGCACTTCCGCAGCAGCCTGGTCATCGCGGTAACACTCCCCCTGGCCGTGCTATTCGCTTTCATCTGTATGCAGGCCCTTGACGTCGGCTCGAACATCATGAGTCTGGCCGGGATCGCCATCGCCATCGGAACCATGGTCGATATGGGCATCGTGATGACGGAGAACATCTATCAGTACCTCACGGCTTACCGCTCACAGTTCACCTACGTCATGGAGAACTCCAAGGGCAGAAAGACCGTGGCCGTCGATGCTGCCAAACGCACCGAGCACATTCAACAGGCAGCTGCGGAGGTCGGAAGAGCGATCCTGACCGCCGTTAGCACGACGGTCATTTCCTTTCTCCCGGTCTTCTTTCTGGAAGGACAATCCGCCAAGCTTTTTACGCCGCTGGCCTGGACAAAGACTTTCTGCCTCGTTGGTGCCGTGATTATGGCGCTGGTGATCGTACCTCCGTTAGCATCGGTGTTGCTGCGCGAACGTAGGGTATCCCGTCGCCGGACGGCAGCGTTTGCGGTGTCCACGGCCCTGCTTGCGGGCGGGGTGTGGATGGTGACTTGTGGGCCGAGCGCTTCTGTGTCCCACGTTGGCCAGGCGCTGAGAGACTACCTTCACCTTCAGACTCCTTTTGATGCCATCCTGATTGGTGCGATCGCGTTTGTCTTGACCTGGGTCGTGACTCGCGAGCGAATCCGAGTGATCGACGACAACCCCATTGGCCGCCTGATCCACCGGGGTTACGAGCCGGCGCTGCGCTGGATCCTTGGCCACAAAGTGCTTTTCATGTGTCTCCCAACACTCATCGTTCTCTGGGGCATATCGATCTGGCTCGGATCTTCCCGTATCCTTGGTGTGTTGGTCGCCCCGTTGCGCTGGATCGGAGTCGCCATTGACCAGTGGTCCGTCGCTTGGTGGATTCACCTGTTTATTGGCCTGGCGGTCGGACTCGTGATCCTGCCGCTGATAATCGATTCCATCCGTGTAATCAGAGGTCGTTCCCGGACGACCCATTGGACGCACTGGCTTGGCCGTGGTGGGTATGTCGCGTTTGCCTTGGCAACGGCACTGAGCCTGCACTCGGTCGGTCTTGCGCAGAGTAGATCGTCTGCAGTAGCCGCCGTTGTTGGTCTGCCGCTGACCGATCCCACGACCGACGTGCCTGTTGACCTCGACGACTTCGTCTTGTTGGCCGCCGCTATGGAGGATGGCTCAGGGATCGGGCAGGAGTTCATGCCGCCGCTCGACGAGGGCGACTTCCTTTACATGCCCAGCGTCCTGCCGGCCGGTTCGATCAACACGGTAATGAATGTCATGCAGAAGCAGGACATTCAGTTTGCACAGATCGACGAGGTTGAAATGGTAGTCGGCAAGCTCGGGCGCATCGAATCACCGCTCGATCCGGCCCCGGTGGGCATGCTCGAGACGGTCATCGCGCTTAAGCCGCGCGATCAGTGGCCGCTCATCGAAGATCCCGAGCATCCCGGTCGTCAGCGCCGCCGAACTATGCGCGAAATCTGGGAGCGGATTCAACAGGCCGGTCGATTCCCCGGCGTGCTGCCCTCGGTGGAATTGCAGCCGATCCGCACGCGTGTCGAAATGCTCAGCACGGGTTTCAGTGCCAAGATCGGCCTTAAGGTCTATGGCGACAATCTCGCGACCTGCGAGGAACTGGCCGTAGCTATCGAGCAGATCCTCCGCCATAACCTGCCTGAGGCCAGATCGGTGAGCGCTATCCGCGTAAGCGGCAAGCCCTATCTCGAGTTTCACATCGACCGCGAAGCCATAGCCCGCTACGGGGTCAACATTCGCGACGTACAGAACGTCATCGAGGTGGCAATTGGTGGTAAGAACTTGACCACCACGTACGAAGGCCTCGATCGCTATCCGGTTCGCATCAGGTATCAGCGCGAGCTGCGCGACGATCTGCCCGATCTGGAACGTATCCTGGTCTCAACACCCTCCGGCGCTCAGATTCCCATCACCCAGGTGGCGGATCTTCAGAGCGTTGTTGGACCTATGAGTGTGCGTCGTGAAGGGGCAAGCTACGTCAGCTATGTTACTATGACCAACGCTGGTGTCGATGAGACGACACTGGTTGCACGAGGTCAAGCAGTCCTGGATCGGGCGATCATCGATGGGACACTGGATCTGCCCCAAGGGTATCGCTTCAAGTGGGCGGGCAGTTACGAGCGGAACGTTCAGGCAAAGAAGCGTCTGAGCCTGCTGGTACCGTTGGTTCTATTGATCAATTTCGTGCTCATCTACCTTCAGTTCAAGCGGCTTTCGCTGGCCTTTGTGATCTTCCTGGCCATCCCCGTCGCCTTCGCCGGTGGGTTCATCTTGCTCCAATGGTGGCCCGGGATTCAAAATTGGCTCTACCTAGTCGGTCTTCTGGACCGCGGCTTCGAGGGTGAGGCCATGTACCTGACCGTCGCGGTCTGGGTGGGCTTCATCGCCCTGTTCGGCATCGCCGTGGACGACGGCATCGTCATGGGCACCTATCTGGATCAGACCTTCCGGAAGAACAGGGTCACGAGATATGAGGATATTGCGGAGCGCGTGGTCGAGGCGGGCCTGCGCCGCATCCGCCCCTGTTTGATGACCACGTTTACGACGTTGGCAGCCTTGGCGGTCGTGTTACTCTCCACCGGCCGGGGGGCCGATGTAATGGTCCCCATGGCTATACCGGTTTTCGGTGGAATGACAGTAGCGCTGATTGCCATTTTTGTGGTCCCGGCCTGTTACTGTGGGATCAAGCAGATCAAGTGGCGACTGGGCCTGCCCGACCCGGACTTCGCCGCCGATTTTGAGTCGGAGTGAGTCCTGCAGGATGGGACCCCGCGCGCCAACCTGCGCGTGTCGTTGTCTTGTTGGCGTCGGGTCTGGTTGGGTGATGCATTAGATGTTTTCTTGGGAAGCGTTGATGGTCTTCTCTTGAGCCGCTTTCGAATTCGCACGGACGATGCAGCGCCGTCCCTCGTAGGCGGCGGCGCTATTAGATATCAAGAGGCGTTCCAACAAAGGAGTTTCGCCAATGTATGCACGATTGGTCAGTTACGGTTTGTCTTGCATGATTTCGGTCTTCCTAGTGACTTTGTTGGAAGGGTGTTCCGGGCAGGCCACATCGGAGAGTACCAAGCACGAGACTGCCAAACCCGTCAAAGCCGACGGGGTAAGCTCTGCCCAACTTGTCGCGAAGCTTGCCAAGGCGGACCGCCTCGACGGCAAGGTCGACAAGATCGTAACCCGGTGTGCAAGCTGTGCGTTCAATATGGACGGCAAACCCGAGCACACCCTCAAGGCGGAGGATTACACGCTCCACTTTTGCACAGAGACTTGCGCACAGCAGTTCGCCAAAAACCTGACCAAGTCCGTCTTGGCAATGAACATTCCCGAAGATTCCCCCGCCAAGGAGCCGGCGCCCAAACCCGAAGAGCGCGAAACCTTAGTCCGCGCCCAGATCGCGGCCAAGCTCGCTGCAGCTGATCTTCTCGATGGAAAGGCAGACAAGACCGTCGTTCGCTGTGCAAGCTGTGCGCTGGGTATGGACGGCAGCGCCGAGCACGCACTCAAGGCCCATGACTACACGCTCCACTTCTGCCGGGCCGGTTGCGCCGAGCGGTTCGGCAAGGACATCGATGCCTCCATCCTGGCCATGGAGATCCCCAAAGACTGAGGGATGGGGAAACGGCGAGACGAGGTGGCCCAAAACCTCGCCATCGCAGGCGATTGGACAGTCCTTCGCGCGTGGCGGCTAGTGTCTGTAAAAAGGGTTTTGATCTTGTACGCGCACGAGGCGTGGGAGACCAGCAGCGGGTTGACTTCTAGCTGTGAGAAACGTACTATCGGACTGGGCTATCGGATGAATGGGGCGCGAGTGGCGGTTGTCACGACTGGAATCGCGTAGCAATTACGGGCGCCTGTGGAAACACCGAACTCCCGGATCAGGTTTGACCGATCAGACTACACGTACTATACCCCTAATCGCCGATTGATCACGAGTCACGGATGCCTCAAATGGGTAAGAAAGAGACAGAGAAACTTAGCAAGGAGTTCCTAGGGCTCGACGCTGAGCATTTCAAGTGTGCAGTCGATGTAATCGTGACGCTCCGCGACTCCGGCAAGCTCCTGGTTTTCACCGGTCGTCAGAAGCCTGTGCGGATCATCGTCGAAGCTGAGTGCTTCCGCGGTGCGTACGCGAGCGCACGGGCCAAAGAAGATATTGAGCTCGCTGAGGCCTCGGCCGCAATCGAAGAAGTGACGCTTTACCTCCAGCTTCTGAACTCCTACAGCAAGCCGAGCGCCGTCGTTTCGTTCATGGAGGGTGTCCGCTTCGAAAAGCAGTTCGCGGAGAGCGATGATCAGGGCAAGGAATCCTTGCGTGAATTGCTGCAAGAGAAGGCAGACATCGTATCCGCGAAGCTGTTCGATGAG
Source organism: Phycisphaerales bacterium (assembly GCA_020348265.1). Taxonomy (GTDB): domain Bacteria; phylum Planctomycetota; class Phycisphaerae; order UBA1845; family UBA1845. The sequence goes on from CP070744.1 coordinate 135,408, forward strand.
GCACTGCGTGAGAGATCGCGGCGGATTGCATCGGCCACCGTTCCATGTCTTGAGGACCTTGACGTCGAAGTCGTGCAAACCCGGAAAGACGACTACTCCAGTCAAACGCTTGATACCCCTTTCCTCCGACTCCGGGTTCGGTACTCGCACAATAAAGAGCCCGCTTTCCCGTTTCAGTTGTTGCGGTCAGCGGACCCCAGCGTAACCCTAGATTTGCCGGCGGAGTCATTCGAGCTTGAATGCGACCTCTGCGATATTGACTTGCTCCTTGTGCGTTTGAACGCGGCGCGGAGACGATTCATGGCGGCCCAGCTTCGGGAAGAAGAGAAGTAGATGAGTACGAGTCGGTCTCGCAAACAGGCGCAGCCAACCCCAGAGAGTGAGCAAGAGGGCGGCGCGCCCAGCGATCCAATGGGTGGATTGGATATGGCGGAGTTTTTGAAGTACTTCGCCAGCTCGGAGGCCATCCCGCTTGGGGGGCTGGTGGCGCGATCCAGCGCGGAACGCTCTATCCGCGCGATGGTTAAAGACATGTTACCTCGGCTAAGCGCGTATCGCATTGCCCGCGAGGAGTTGGCGTCCCCCACTCAGATCCACGTTCACGTAGAGGCGTCGTCCGTTCCCGGACCCACCACCGATGACCGGGTGCGCGTTCCAGTTGACAACGATGAGCTCAATAGCCTCCAGTTGGCGAACCAACTCCTCGAATCGCGCCTGTCCGAGGCACGACGAGCGATTGCGCGCGAGACGCGTCGGTATGATCAGATCGAGGCGGAGCATCATGAGCTTTCTGCCCAGAACAGCATCCTCATCAATCACATCAACGAGAGATCGAAAGTGAATGACGAGTTGATGCGCGCACTTATCGCGCGTCATGACGGACACGTTCGGATGTTCGAGAAGTACAATGGGGTCGTCAAGCACGTAGGCAAAACAACAGCGGTATGTCTCTTTGAAGTCGACGACGACCTCGTTGAGCAGACGTACCGAAGGGAGCAGTTTATTGACGGGCGCCTTCCTAAGAAGGGCGATTCGTTGACCGTCTTCGTGCTCGCGGCTGAGCCTCCGACCGAAGAGCACAAAGACAAGCAGACAGGTGAAGGACCCGAGGGGATTGATGAGCACGCGACCCGACCCGGAAAGCACGTCAGCGGACCACTCGGACTCTAGCACGCTGGTCGTCGACATCCATGTGTTGGCGTGCGACCATGGCGACACAATACTGTTGCATCTTCCCGGAAACGTCTGGATACTGATCGACTGCAACCTTCCGAAGGCGGGTGGCATTCGCGATCGCTTCTTCGAGTTTGTGAAGTCGAACGAGATCGAACGCCTCGATTACGTAGTCCAGACCCACCCCGATCTCGACCATTTTGACGGGATGACTGAGGTCCTCACTTACTTCACCAGTAAGAAACGGTCCGTCGGGTATTGGTGCGACGGGGGAGTGAACCCTCAGCAGATTCAAGCGCTGGTCTTCCCGGACTCAATAACAAAGAAGCGCTACGCTGCCCTTCACCGCACGGTTGACGAGTTCCTGGGGGCAGGCACCTTTGATTATCACGAACTCAAGGAAGGCCACCAACCGGTATATCCGAAGGAGTACAAAGGGCAAGTCGAGCTATATCCAATCGCTCCCAACGCGCAGCGCAACCGGACAATCCAACGTGGTAATGCAGCGCGCATGGCCGAGAACCCGGCGGCTAAGCTTGCATCAAATGAACTTTCCGTGGTCTTGGTACTACACGTACAGGGTGGGGACGAGTACTGCAACATTCTCCTCGCCGCCGACGCTGACAAAGAAGCAACGGACCTTGCCCTCAAGGCGTGGAAGGCCGAGGCTGAAGAGCTGAATTGCGACGCCGGCTTTGACGCGATAAAGATCCCGCATCACGGATCGGGGGAGGAAGACTCGTACTCGCCGGATCTTTGCCGAGTTCGACGCGAGGACGTTGACAACACTGCTGCCGTGGTGTCAGCGGGGCGCAGGGAAGGACTTCCCAGCGGACGGGTTCTCAGTGACTACCTTGATGAGGGTTGGACCATCCTGATCACCACGACACGTCACGCTCCGGGAGCGTTCGACCGGCCCATGGAACTGGCAGATCGCGGAGAAGGCCGCGAGATCACTTTCATGCGCCACGACATCAGGGTCACCTGGAGCCCGGACGAAGGCCTGGAATGGGGGCCACCTGAGGCGGTCATTGGCCACGACGACTACTTGGCCGACTACGATGAATGGCCCTAGCCAAGGCGGCTACACTGCAGCGGATGGACGGAGTATCGCGAGCCGGTAGCGCGGCACTTACCGAACAAGCAGCATACCGAAGCGGTTCATCTCTTGGGAGTAATCGCTCAGCACCTCGATCTCGTAGCCGCACTTCCTGACCGTGCTGAACAGGTCGACGCCCATCGCCTCGGGTGCGGGTCTGGCGTTGTGGGGGATTCTGCAGTCGGCCGGCGTGCCTGCGCACTCTTCACACAGGTTGCAGGGGTCGATGAAGAGTACGAAAGCCTTTTGATGCCCTGCGATGAAGACGGCGCGCTCCAGCTTAACCAGCCGCTTGTTTATCGATCTTGTCCATGCATGGCGATCTTCGGGCTTGGGGACGGCCTTGCTGAAATGGAACAATACCGCTTCTTCATATTCCAAGAAGAAGCGCTCACACTCTTGCAGCGAGGGGATGTTGGGCGGGCAAGTGGCGGACTCGCCATAGTCCCGGCAGCCGAAGCGGCACTTCATCCGTACCCATTCCGCGATGACGACATGGCGTGGTTCGAACCACCGAAAATCGTCAAACCCATGCTCCGCGAATAGTGCTTCGAGTTCCTCTCGCTTACTCACGCGCCTCTGTGCTCCTGGCAACCAACCGCCGGATCGTGCTGTCCGCCATAAAGTGTCGGGCGGGCACGTCGATGCTACCGGCATGTTCTGCAGCCGTCCATACCGTTAGGGTTCGCACGAGAACACGGAACGGAGCGCTACTTGTCGTAGCGTTTCTTGAACTCCTCGGCGGCACTTTTGCGGCGTGCGGCTTCTTCGGGGTCCATTTTATCGATGTACCACTTGTGGTCGTCGGAGTGCAGAACTTCGTGCAGTTTGGCCTCGAGCTTCTTTGCAGCTGCGACCTTGTCCGCCGCCTCCGCCTTCAGGCCTTTTTCGACAAGCTCGCGGAGCTCGGGGACGTAATGCGTGTAGAAAGTCTTGGCCACGTCGTAGGTACCGTGCCAGTGGGTGTAGTCCGGGCCCATCATCGAGGCCCCGTGGCGGGCGCGACGACCTTCATGGTGCCAGAGCTCCCACCAGGACCAGTCGACCGCGTTAGCAAAGTTCACCGGAACCTCGCGCAGCGGCTTGGCCAAGGTGTAGAGCTCTTTGCCGGGCTTGGCGAACTTCTCGTTGTAGAGCCTCACCAGCGCGTCGTATTGGACGTAGAAGTTCTCGACCCACTGCGGTCCGTGGCAACTGAGACAGACCTCCTTCATGTTGTCCCGCCGGACCTGCCAGTTGACGTTGGCACCGGCGAGCCCCATTTTCTTGTCACTCTGTTCCGGACGAACGGAAACGGGTGGACGGTTGTTCCAGCTGATCCGCATACCGATGTCGTGGGTGATGGGTTGGGGCTTGGTGGCGGGTCGATCTTCCGTCGCCGGTCTGCCCTTGGTGGCACTCATGTGACACGTCGCACACGTCGGCGCCGCGTGGTAATCCTCCCCCACGACCCACTTTGGTGAGTCCATATTCAACTTGTCTTTGAAAGCACGAAACGCGATTCCGTGCTTTGATTCCTCGTAGATTTCCCTTTGCGGGTGGTCCGGACCCATGTGGCACTTGCCGCAGTTGTCGGGATGGCGGGCCTGCCACGCGGAGAAGGAGTGCCGACTGTGACAGGCTGAGCATGAACCCTCCGACCCGTCGGGATTGATCCGGCCAATACCTGTGTTGGGCCAGGTGGCAGGATCGAGCTTGCCGTTTCCCAGCACCTTCACCTGCGAACCGTGACACTGCCAGCAGCCGTTGACCGCCGCGGCGCTATTCCCCTCAGGGAAACCCGGGGTCTTCATGTCGCGATTGCCCTCAACCACCTCGGCCAGGACGTTGTCCAGAGATCCGAGAATCCGTGCTCCTTTGGAATGATGCGACTCGCCGAACTCGGTGGCCTCCGTTTCGTGACAGCGTGCGCAGTCTCGAGGCGACACAATCGTTGCAATCAGAGCATCTTCGTGCATGAACGCGTCCGGATCACCCTCTTCGGCGGCGTGGCATTCGTAGCATCCCACGTTGGCACCATAGTGTTTGCTGGAGCCCCATTGCTGGTAGAGCCCGGGATCTTCCATCTTGTGACATTCGATGCAGGCTTCGCTCTTCTCGGAGATTCTGGGAAGCCCCCAGGTATCGCCGGCGGCAAGCGGAGCAAACGCCCATGACAGGACCGCAATGATTAGCGTTGTATTAGTACCGCGTTTCATTCTTCCTAAGCTCCTTAGATCAGGCGGTGGCGGTTGAAAGGGTAACACCGCCCTTCGTGTCCTCGCGTGACTCCGCCCGCCAGGTCATCTCGCCCGACAGTACAGGCACCGAGATCCGCACAAAAATCGTGTAGAGCAACAGGCCAAAAGCCCAGATGCCCACACAAACAAGTATCTCGTTTAGAGTAGGAATGTATTCGACAAGCTCACCGAGCGGTGTGGGCACGAACGCCGGTATGATCAGCCCCATGCCCTTCTCTATCCAGATGCCCACGATAGCCAGCACGCAGGCAACGTTGAGGACCTTCAATCCGCGTGAGGCGGGAAGGATCAGGAGGATTGTCGCCACCCCGCCAAAGGCAACCGCAGTCCAGATCCACGGTACCAGCGCGTCATGCCCGTGAAGACCGAAGTAGAGGTATTGGGCCGATGCCACGTGCGCCGAGTCGGTATAGAACTCCGTGAAGAGCTCGCAGCCTAGAAGGAATATGTTGATGATCAAGGCTACTTGGACGATCCGCCGCAGGGTCAAGAGGGCATCGTCGGTCACCTGATGGTTGGTGTAGTGCCGGACGATCTGCAAGGTCAGGATGATGAACGCCGGACCGGCGGCGAAGGCGCTGGCCAAAAAACGAGGGGCGATGATCGCCGAGTTCCAGAAAGGTCGTCCACCCAGCCCGACGTATAAAAAGGCGGTTACCGTGTGGATGCTGACCGCCCACACGATAGCCACGAACACGAAGGGGACGTAGAAGGCCTTCGACGGCTGGCGCCCGCGGTAGGCCGCGTACAACAGGTAGCCGCAAATGTGAAGGTTGAGCAAAAGGTAGCCGTTCAGGGCGATCACATCCCAGGTCAACATGGACATGGGGAAGTTGAATCGAAGAAAAATATGCAGGAATCGATCGGGCCGCCCCAGGTCTACCGTGACAAAGAGCAGACACATTATGATCACGGCTACGGCGAGAAGCTCTCCGAAGATCACCACATCGTGTAGGTGCATATTGCGGTAGACGTAAACCGGAATGACCAGCATGGCCGCTGCGGCAGCAAGGCCGACAAGATAAGTGAAATTGGCGATGTATAAACCCCAGGAAACCTGGTCGGTCATCCCCGTGGTAGCCAGTCCGTGGACAAGCTGCTGACAGTACGCGTGTAGGCCGACGAGGCTGATCACAGTCAACACCGCCATCCACGTGTGGTACTGCCAGTTGCCCACGAAGCTGAGGCGGAAGCAGTCTAAGAGGAATGTGAAATAAAGTCTCACGCGGAATCTCCCGGGTCGACCACGTCGAGCGGCTCATGGTACCGGCTGCCGCGCTCGTCGAAGTAGTAGAAGAACCGCGGGAAGGTGCCCACGTCCTCCTTGAATACGAAGACCCGTTTATGTTTCAGGATGTAGGCAACCTCACTTTCGGGGTCGAGAACATTGCCGAACTTCCGTGATCCGGTCGGGCACACCTCAACACAAGCCGGCATTCGCCCCTGGCGGGTACGCTGCAAGCAGAACGTGCACTTCTCCATCACTCCCTTTGAGCGTGGGCGGTTGGACAGATAGGTCATATCCGGGTTGAGCTCACCCGAGGGGATCTCCGGATCGGCGAAGTTGAACCGTCGGGCCCAGTACGGGCAGGCCGCCTCACAGTAGCGACATCCGATACACCAATCGTAGTCGATTACGGTGACCCCGTCCGGCTCCTGCCACGTCGCTTCGACCGGACATACCTTCACACAAGGTGGCTTGGCGCACTGATGGCACTGCACGGGCATGTAGTAACTGTCATGTTCGGGAACCAGCGGCGGATCGTAATGGTGATCCGAAGTCTCGACGTTAATGCTCCCCTTCTCCATCTTGAGCACACGGATGTATTGAATCTCGGGAGCACGGGAGTGATTGTTCTCCTCAACACAGGCGTGGACGCACTTGCGACATCCAATGCAGCGGCTGACGTTCAGGGCATAGACGAACTCGACACCGTCCAGAGGTTTGACGTCCTGAACGCTCACGTCAACTTCGTAACGCTGTTCGACCTTACGTTCGATGCGCTTCAGGACGACCTGGATCTCTTCAGGCGTCATTGCTTTGTAGTGCTTTTGGAGGAACTCTTCCACGGAAGGAACGTTGTCGCCTGTAAGATCCCTCAGGGGCGACAACGCCGCCGCCAGTGCCGCACCTCCCGCCACGGCAGCAGATCCCTTACTAAAGAACCCCCGCCGCGTAAGCTCCGGCCCAGGCACACCTGCAGGAGCAGCGTGATCGTCGCGAGACTTCTCTCCAGAGTCGGTCATCAGTGTCCTTCTCCAGGTTTTGGGTCCACCGATTCCGCCGGCTGCTTGTGGATCAGCAAGGGATTCTCAACGGCAGGGTGGTGAGTCGTGTCTGGTTGCGTGTCGCCCATTCGCAGGGTATTCGGGCCGGGTGCCGGTCTCATCGCTGCAAACGCGGGGGCATGCGGATCGTGGCACCGGATGCACTTCTGGCGATCCAACGGGCCACGAGAAGCATCCCAGTACCCGTTGGTGCGCCCGTGGACTCCGTGTGTCCAGTCGCGAAAGACCAGTCCGTGGCACTTGGCACAAAGCAGTTGCGGCTGATCGTAGGGGATGGCCGCACCCCGGTGGTCCGCAAACGCGTCGCGCGAGGTTCGGCTATGGCAGTTGAAGCAGCGGTTGTTGATGCCATGCTCCAAGGAGATCTCACCGTGCTGAGTAAGGGCGCGATCAGTCTCACTGGGCGAGGGAAACAGCTTGTGACACGCGGAGCAGGGATAGGTATAGCCGGCTACGGTGACTTCCGGTTTCAGTTTGGGGCTGCGAACCGTAGCCGTGTCCGTTGCCCATTCGGGGACCAGTCCCGCCCCGGCGTATGGTCTTTGATACGGCCAGGGGTTGGCAAACAGGAGGCCGGCAAGCGCTGCGAAGACAATCGCAATCGCCCATATGCCCGCCGGGCTCACTTGTGCAGAAGCGGTCGAAGAGTCAGACGCTGGTTTGACCATGACCTCAGTGTCTCCCACGCCACTGCTAACGATCCAGGTTCTTGCTCAGTATGTCAACACGCTGGATCGTTTCCTTGATCTAGATCAAGTGATTCGCCTGTCATTGACGGGCCGGAGGGGAAGCCTCAATCAGAATAGCAGATGTCGTAGGTAATCCAGCCTCCCCGATAGCACGAGTCTCTTCCCCGAGTATTTCATGACTTTTCGGATCTCCCCTCGGTATGGCACCGAATAGCAGTGCGACGGGCAACGCTTGCACGCCGGCTTCGGGTCCAAGGGGCAGCGAATGCGTTTGACCACGGCATGGGCGAGCAACTTTCTGCATGCCGGACACAAGTCCACTTCGCTATCCACCAGAGCGCGCAAATGGGGCACTTTCACTCGCGCATCTGCCCTCACAGCTTGCCGGTGCCGGTGTCGGCAGTAGACCTCGACAAACTTGACTAGTGTCTTCAAGTCGCTGCGCAGCGTCTTGTTCGTAATTGGCGACGTTTCCATCCCGGGAACAGGAGTGCTCGCCATACCGCAGCCGACAGCATGGCGAGCACTGTCCTCTCTCCGTTGCGTCTATTGTGCGGCCGCCGAACTCGCGAAGGACTCACTAAGGTCCGCCGCAGGATCGGAGTTACTGGTCAGCTTGAGGTCATACTTCTCCTGTAGCACCTTGAAGACGTTGGGGCTAATGAATGCGGGCGGCACCGGACCCACGCGAATCCCCTTGACGCCCAGGGCCAGCAGGGTGAGCAGGACAGCTACGGCTTTCTGCTCGAACCAGGAAAGTACGATTGTCAGCGGAAGGTCGTTAACCCCGCAATCGAACGCCTTCGACAGGGCCACAGCAACCTGAATGGCACCATAAGCATCGTTGCACTGCCCCATATCGAGTAACCGGGGGACCGGGCCGACGCCCTCAAGCTCGATCATCCCGAAGTCATTGTCGCGAATGCGGAACTTCCCACAGCCGAGAGTCAGGACGACGGAATCCGCCGGCGTGTTGCGGGCGAACTCGGAGAAGTAATTGCGGCCCGGCTCGGCCCCGTCGCAGCCGCCGATCAGGAAGAAGTGACTGAGCTTGCCGGCCTTGACAGCCCCCACAATCTTGTCAGCCAGACCCAGCACCACCGAATGGTGGAAGCCTATGGTCGATTCCTTGACGGGCTTGTCCGCAAGAGGGGCGCAACGCTTGGCGCATTCGATGACCGCCGCAAAGTCGTTGTTCATTAGGCGTTTGCCACCTGGCACAGCCGTTACTCGCGTCGTGAATAGGCGATCCTTGTATGCCTCCTTAGGAATCAGCACGCAGTTGGTCGTGGCCAGTATCGGACCGGTGAATTCGCTCCACTCGCTCTTCTGCTTCTGCCACGCCCCACCGAAGTGGCCGGCAAGGTGTTCGTATTTGCGCAGTTCCGGGTACATGTGCGCCGGCAGCATCTCCCCGTGGGTGTAGACGTTGATGCCCGTGCCCTTAGTTTGCTTGAGCAGGTCCTCCAGGTCGAGCAGGTCATGCCCGGTAACCAGAATCCCCGGGCCTGCCTTCGTCCCCTCGTAGACTGTCGTCGGTGAGGGCGAGCCAAACCGCTTCACGTGCCCCTCGTCGAGCATCTCCATGACTCGGAGGTTTTTGCGGCCGCATTCGAGCACCAGTTCGAGCAGGCTATCCGTGTCGAAGTTGACGTTGGTCACCGTGGCGAACAAAGCCTCCTCGACAAACGCGTCAACCTCTTCGTCCACCATCCCCAGCCGACGAGCATGGTGGGCGTAGGCTGCCATTCCCTTCAGGCCATATAGCAGGGTCTCCTGAAGCGACTGCATGTCGGGGTCTTTCCCGCACACGCCCGTCTTTACGCAGGCCGTTCCTTGGGCCGTTTGTTCACACTGATTACAGAACATTTGTCAACTCCTCATGTTTGGGCAACGGGCGGATTCGCAGTTGCCGGAACCTATTGGATGAGTGGGGATCTCCCGTTGCTCAAGGACTTTCCCGTGGGTACTGATCAACACGTCATAGACTTGAACCTCTGACTCGGCGATCTGGCAAGCCTGTAGAACCATCTGGAGTATACCCGCGCAGCAGGGGACTTCCATCCGGGCTACGGTGATTTCGGCCAGGTCGTTGTGGCGAATCATCTCCGTGAGCTTCTCGACGTATCCGGTTGGATCGTCGAGTTTCGGACAAGCGATTACCGCGGCGTGATCGCGCAGCAGCTGAGAATGGAAACCGGCATAAGCGACCGGCACGCAATCTGCGGCAATAAGCACGCGAGCCCCACGCAAAACCGGGGCGGTTGGAGGCAACAGGCGGAGCTGTACCGGCCAATGGGTGAGTTCCGAGTCTTGCTCTGTGCCACTGGTATTGCCACCGGACTTGGCATTGTCTTCGCCAGGGCTCGGAACATGGTCAAGGCGGGTGAACCGACCTGAGGGGCAACCAGCGTGAGCGTTCCCGGCGGGCGTTTTCTGACCGGCCAAGTGGCGCTGCACAGCGGCTTCATCAAAGGCTGATGCCTCCCGGCGCTCGATTTTGATCGCACCCTGGGGGCAATGTCCCAGGCACGCTCCCAGACCGTCACACAGGGTATCGGAAACTAGCTTGGCTTTGCCGTCGATGATCTGGATGGCCCCCTCGGCACAGGAAGGCACGCAATCCCCGCAGCCGTTGCAGAGTTCTTCATCGATCGAGACGATTTCGCGGATCACGTCCATCTACTCCCTCTTAAGGTCAGGTTGCCGAACCACGCCCCTGTAGCCATACTGGATCATAGGGTTCTGCCGGTTGTTAGACCTTGACCTGGGTCAAGCCCGGACTTTTTTTCTTGGTTTTTTGGACGCCCAAGAATGGAGAGTGGTGCGGTCACTATCATCCGAAACTGCGGCCTGTTCTGCGGCCTCAGCGAGGCTTCCTTTGCCAAGATCGCAGAGATCGCCCGAATCGTCCGCTTCAAACGTGGGCAGATGATCTTTCGTGAGGGCGATCCGTGCCCGGGAATCTACGTGGTCGGCGAGGGAGCGGTGCGTATTTTCAAGCTGGCGCCCAACGGCAAGGAACATGTCTTACACTTCGCCTACCCAGGTGCGACCTTTGCCGAAGTGGCCGCTATCGGACGCTTCAATTGCCCGGCCTTCGCCGACGCTACCGAGGATTCCGTATGCGCACTCGTTCCTGAAGCCGGATTCCGCCGAATCGCCGACGAGGATCACGCATTCTGCATCGAGATGATGACCGGGATGGCAAAGTGGGTTCACACTCTGGTCGGCTTGCTGGAGGACCTCGTCCTGCGCGACGCAACCTCCCGCGTGGCCAGACACTTGATCCAGTCCGACAGCTCCGAGGGCCAAGCCGAGTTTACGCTTCCCATGCGCAAGAAGGACCTGGCCAGTCATCTTAACCTGACCAGCGAGACTCTCTCCCGCACGCTGCACCGCCTCGTCGAATGCGGCTTGATCGAAACCCGCGAGCAGCGAATTCGCATTTGCGAGTTGCCCAAGCTCCAAGATGTAGCCGACGGCCTCGCCCCCGCGGAGTTCGCCTGAGCGGTCCGAAGCCTACCCACCCGTTTCAAGGCACGCTCGTGGGCGATCCGTGCAGGTCGTATCGAGATGGATAACGCACGCCGTCCGAATGGATCTTCGATCCCAGCAACTACATACGCGGACAGGCAAAGTCGGTAGAAACCCGGGCGAGAGGCAGAATGTCCTCGTTCTCTCGCGTCCGCACGCCAGCGGCTGGCTGGCCCCCAGACGTAGCGTCAATAGAGCAATTTCTGTTATTGTCTAGCGGTTCAGGAGTTGGGTGCCATGCCCAAGCGAAACGCCGGCATGCAATTCACCCGCTACACAATATCCGAATCTGCTATAGCCCCGACCATCATGATTGGTTCACCGCAGCCCGACCCTTCGCCGTCAACTCAACGATGTCGCGACCACGGCGTCGCAAATGACCACGCGCCACCAGCCACTCGATTTGGCGCCGAAAAACCGCGGCGCGCGTGTCTCTGCCGTACAGATGAGTCTGGTGTCGACGAACCTCCGCAATGCCCCGGCTGGGTGCGACTATTTCCAGGATCTCGCACAGTTCCAATGGGAGTGTAGCTTCGTTATCTGCGTTAATCATTGCCATTCCCCTAAATGCGAAATTCCCCTGAGTCAGATCCTAATCTCGCTGATTACCATCGGAAGCCCTCTGGCCATCGGCAAGCACCTCACGTCTGTTTGGCGTCGTCAACGGTGTGTACCTTGTAGTTGTGCTTTTTCAAGGCGTCTTTCTTTTCTTTTTCGAGCGACGTCGTGACTACGTGATACACTCGCCCGACTTGTTCTTTCTCTCCCTTCTTCTCCGGATCGTAGATTAGCCGTCCTCCGGTTATCCCAAACTTCCTTGGAACGACCGGAACGATGACCTGGGCCATCTTCATGTCGCGGAGGACTCTCTCCTTCATGCCCGGTTGACGAAAACTATATATCTGTCCTGTCTCTGGGTTCATTCCAGTCGCAGAGATTACCGCAGCAGAAAGAATCCATGGATCTAGCTGGCTCAGATCGGTCTCCTGCACGATGTCACCCCTCTTGAAGTCTGCCTTTCCACCGAGGATATGGAAAGCCATATGGCTCAGGCTATGGTTGAGATGAGCCCATTGGCATAGCAACTCCGCTATCGGCAGGTTGTCCGTCAGCATAACGGATACACTGGGGGTGTCCGTCGCAGCGCATTGCACAAGCGCTAATGCGACCTGATACACAGTTGTTCCGGTGCTCAGGTAGATCACCTCGTCTCGGTCTTTTCTTAGAAGGTTCGTTACGATGTACTCACCAATCCGGCGTTTGTCATCGATATCAGCCTCGTCTGCGTCAGTCCCTCGAGGCTCCTGCCTGACCGATCGATACCCAAGTTTTGCAAAGGCGGACCCGGCTACCTTACTGGTCCGAAGCGTTGCGTTCTCGCGAATAACCGTCGCGCCTTTCCCTAGCATCTTTTCGATTTGACGGAAATCCTCCTCAAGGGTCGTCCTCGAGGTATGGGAAAACGCACGGCCGAAGTTCCGGTCCTTCACGAGGCCATCGATCGTGACTTCGTGTTCTCTGGCGAGCGTCCGAATAATACGATACCTTCGGCGGTCAGCCTCCTTGCCTCCCTCCTCCGGCAACTCAGAGGGAGGCAGATCGGCGGACGGCTCGTTAGCTATTCGGGGATGCCGCGCGTCGATATTCCGCCCATCTCCATCCTCTGCTTGCGTCATGTCGATCTCCCGCTACCATGCTCCGTTTAACAGCCAGGCAATCCCTTGGCGATTTGGAGCAAAGATCTATACTCGTTTAACAGCGCCTGCGTCACGCATCCGAGGGTGGATGCTCTGCCGGCGCCACGCACTTGGGATTATGGGCCGCCGCTGCCGAGTTCATGTGATCCGGACAAACGATGTTGTCATTTGCCGTAGTTTTTTTGGTGACAACGCTGCCTCCAGGAAGGTATATGGCTGTGGAGCAGATTGGCAAACCGGATGAAGGCAGACCCACAAAGGATCTTCCCGGTTTTCGGAGTATAAAGTGTATGTGCGAAACTCGATCGTCCCTTAGCTGGAAGAGAAACCGATCGCACGCAGCCGATGGAATTGCGAGCGAAACAGCACATTGGGGTACGATGACAAAGCCTAGCGTGCAAGGATGCTATCCCCGTGAATGGAGGCGCGACCCATGAGCCAACGTAACGCAAACGAATCCAGTAGAACGTCCGAAGAAGCATCTCCGTGTGTCGACGCAGCAACTTTCAGGGAGATCGTGGAGGGGCGTCAGCGCTGCCCGACGATTAAGCAGCTCGCATGCTTCGTGGAGCGCGAGGCCCAAGATCTTGATCTGCTTCCTGACCAGCTTGGAATCCAACAACACTTGGCTGAGTGTCTAGACTGCGCGGACCTCTGCGCTGCCATAAGATCGGTAGCCGCAGCAGCTGAGTGTGCGGTTGAGCGTACAATCACGGGACTGTCGACCCCGTCCCCCTAGCCTCCCATCTCGCCCGCAACTTCTTGATCGCTCGGTGAAACCTCGCCTTGGCTGCAGTAGCGGTGATATGCAGTCTTTGAGCGATCTGTTCGTAAGTCAGGCTTTCAAACTGACGAAGTCTGATGATCTCGCGTTCCCTTACACTCAACTGATTCAATATGCCGCGCAGCTCCTGCAGAACATCCACCTCCTCCAATAATTCTTGCGACGCAACATCCACGATCAATGCAATGGGGGACCTTCGCCTCTGCCTTTGCACTCTTTCGCGCTGGCTTTTCAGTTCGTTTCTTGCAATGATACGGAAGTAGGCGGCGACGGCGGAATCAGTTTGCCGCACGTCCACCCTCCCGCTCTCGCAAAGGCGGATCGCCTTCTCGAAGACAACGCACCAGGCCGCCTGGAGGATGTCGTCGATCTCAGCGCGCAGATACCACGGCACCAAGTACACGACGGATTTCACCATGTCGTCGCGCACGCAGCCAAATACGGCTCGGCAAAGCTCCCGCCTGAGCTCGGCATTCCCCGGCTCGTCCGCGAGGGCGATCACGGCTGATCTTAATCGGACATTGTCAGATGGGTTGGCACACATCTTTGGAACTTGAGGCAGCACCACTTGTTGGCATGGTTCAGGACTATCTCCCGCAAACGTCCGCTACTGCCGCCGCGAGGTGCAAGCCAGCTGCGCCACCGCAAGCCTGGGTATGGTGAATCATCCTCGAGCTTGCTGACGGCCCGAAAGAAATCGCGAGCAACCGCATCGCACCACGTCTCCCTCTCAATGTTGCCCACAGGTCTTCCGCAGACCACTTCGACGAGGTTGGCCAGATCGTTGACCAGCTCCGCAACGGATTCCCCGTAGGCGTCCTTGTACAGATCAACCACCTGATCAGCGTCAGGTGCGGCCTGGCGCCACGTCTTCAAAAAATGCAGTTCCGCCTTAAGTTCGCCCGAAGAGAGTCTCTGGACGAAGTCACGTCTACCCTCCATCACACGCCTCCTAGATATCGGACCTCCCCCTAAGAATTATACCTAGGTGAACGCAAAAAAGCGACAAAAAACCCACCGACGGACATGTGATTTTACATTGAGCAGCGTTTATGGATCATCCGTCCAGTACGACGAGGCAATCTTGGAGCCAGCAACCCGTTGCGCCCGGTTTTAGATGCCTTGATGGGTGCCGCGTCCTTGCCGAAAAACCGAGTAAATACGCACAGGTTAAAGTCACATTGGAGTGTCGCCCCATTTCACTATCCTGCTCTGTTTCTCAAGGCCCCCGCCTCAGAGAAGAGTGATGAGTTCAGTTGCTGTCAGAGGTGGAATAACCGTAACGTGTAGCGCGCGCCGGTGCGCGACAGGTATGCCTGCCCTCGAAAGTGGATGAACTTACTCGCAAGACCGTTCAACGAGCCTTGCGGAGGCCTTCATCAATCGGTTGTAGTCAGCTCCTTGCCCCCCACGAGGGAATAGACTGCGGGAATAACGAACAGGGTCAGCAGGGTCGAGGTGGTCAGGCCGAAGACTACCACGACGGCCAAGGGGCGTTGGACCTCCGAGCCGATGCCGCGGGCCATCAGCAGGGGCAAAAGGCCGAGAATGGTCGTCGTGGCAGTCATCAGCACGGGGCGCAGGCGGAGGAGGCCGCCCTCCATCAGGGAGTCTTGGAGAGACCGACCCCGGGCCCGCAACTCGTTGATGTAACTGACCAGCACGACGCCGTTCTGCACCGCTATGCCGAAAAGGGCAATGAAGCCTACCGACGCAGGCACCGAGAGGTACTCGCCGGTTACCAATAGCCCGAAGATCCCGCCGATAAGGGCTAGAGGAACGTTGACGATGATGACAAGGGCGTGTCGCACGTTTCCGAAGGACATCCAGAGCATGATAAAGACAGCCGCGATGACTATTGGAATAATAAGCGAGAGGCGAGTCATGGCCCGCTGCTGATTCTCGAACTGCCCGCCGTATTCGATGTGGTAGCCGGAAGGCAGATCAACCCGATCCGCGATGCGTTGTTGAATCTGATCGACAACGCTTCCCATATCCACCCCGCGGACATTGCCCTGCACAATCCAACGACGCTGGTTCTTCTCCCGATTGACCTGGATCGGGCCGACCACCTCTATCACGTCGGCAACCTGGGACAGGGGGATCAGTGCTCCGTCGTCGGTATGCACAAGAAGGCGGCGTATCGATTCGGGGTCCACCCGGCGATCTTCCTTGAAGCGCATGTGAATGCCAAAGCGGCGGGTGTTGAGGTACAGCGTGTCGATGACCTCCCCGCCGATGGCCAGTTCGACCATCTCCTGAATCCGCCCCACCGCGATGCCAAAGCGAGAACACGCCGCCCGATCAGCCACGATCTGGACCTGCGGTTGGCCGAAACTCTGCTCGACGGAGAGGTCGACCAAGCCGGGGACACCTTCGATGGCCCCGTAAATCTCTTTGGCCTTGTCCCGCAGGATGTTGAGGTCTTCGCCAAAGAGCTTGATAGCCAGTTGCGCCTTTATGCCGGAGAGAAGCTCATCAAAGGCGTTCTGGATGGGTTGCGTAAAATTCAGGTTGATCCCAGGCCAAGAGGACAACTCTTTGCTCAAAGCCGCCACTAGCTCCTGCTTGTTGGCATACCGATCCCACTGATCCAGTGGCTTAAGCTCCATGTGGACTTCCGCATAGTTGACCGGATGGGGATGGCTTCCGGCTTCGGGTCGGCCGATTCGAGAAACCACTTCCTCTACCTCCGGGTACTTCATGATGCGCTGTTCGAGCTTCATGACCGTCTCAGTGGCCTTTTCGAGGGAGATCGAAGGCGCCATGGCCACGCCGATCAGGATGGAGCCTTCCTCCAGCGTGGGGATGAACTCCCTTCCGATGTGCGGGACGACGGCGATGCTGGCAACGAAGGCGGCCAAGGCGGCGACGATGACCACGCGCCGCCTGCGCAACGCCCAGGCCAGCATGGGGCCATAGAGGCTCTTAAGTTTGGCGACGAGCAGCAAGTCACTATTGCGCGCCGATTTGAGCAAATACGAGGACAGCACCGGCGCTACGACGAGCGCTGTGAGCACGGAGCCGAGAAGGGCAAAGGCGATAGTAAAGGCCATCGGGGAGAACATCTTTCCTTCGACGCCTTCGAGAGTAAAGATGGGGAGGAACACCGCTACGATAATTCCGATCGAGAAGACGATCGGACGACTGACCTCCCTCGCCGCACCAAGGATGACGGTTGTTCTCTTCTTCCCTTCGTTTTCGCCATCGGTCAGATGCCGGTGGATGTTCTCCACCATGACAATCGCACCGTCGCCCAACATGCCGATGGCAATTGCGATTCCCCCGAGGGACATGAGATTGGCGGATATGCCTTTGAAACCCATGCAAATGACCGCCACCAACGCACAGATGGGCAGGGACACGATTACGATGAATGCCGTTCTCATATTGCCGAGGAACTGAAGGAGAGTCAGAAGAACGAGCCCCGCCCCGATGAGGAGCGCTTTCTTGACCGTCCAAGTTGCCTGCTCGACAAGCTCGGCTTGCTCATAGTAGGGAACCAGTGTGACCCCCTTGGGTAGGGATGCCTGAACACTTTCTACCTTCTTGTACAGGCGATCAATGACCGCTGATGTGTTCTCGCCGAACAGCTTTAGGACCATGCCCGAGACGACCTCTTCCTTCCCGTCTCGGGTAACTACTCCTCGTCGTATCTCGTTGCCGTAAGCCACCTCCGCTACGTCAGAGATTCTGACCGCGACTCCATCCTCCACCTTGATGGGGATATTGCGAATGTCCTCCAGACTTTCCAGGAGACCAAGCCCGCGCACCAGAGACTCCTCGGATCCGAGCACGAGGAACTGGCCTCCGACGTTCTTGTTGTTCTCCTCGACCGCCGCCACCAGATCATCGAGTGAGAGGCTGTAACGCAGGAGAGCATCGGGGTCGACGCGCAATTGGTACTGAAGCACGTGACCACCGATGGACAGGATATCCGCCACCCCGCGAACCGTCTGCAACTGGAACTTGACTACCCAGTCGTTCAGTTCGCGCAGGTAGGTGTTGGCGTCCTTGCCTTCGGTGTCGACATTTTCATCCATTTTGAGGTAGTAGATGAAGATCTGCCCGAGCCCCGTCGAGATGGGGCCTAGGATCGGAAGCTCCTCCATCTCCGGCAGTTCCGCGACGGCCACCGCGAGGCGCTCCGCAACCAGCTGCCGGGCAAAGTAGATATTGATGTCGTCTCGGAAGTAAACGTAGATAACCGCCATGCCGAAGGCGGAGGTCGATTTAATCTGGGTCACGCCGGGAAGGCCGTTCATGGCGGACTCGACCGGATATGTGACCAGCCTCTCGACCTCCTCTGGGGCCATACCGTGGCTTTCTGCAAACACGGGGACCATTATCGGGGAGATGTCGGGAAAGGCATCGACGGGCATCCGATTGTATTCGTAGGTCCCGTACCCGATCGCCGCGATGATCATCACGATGACCAGGCCTTTGGCCCTTAGTGATGCCTCGATCAGTCTGTCTATCATCTGACTCTTATCCCAAGGCGTCCATTCATCGCCTAACGTTTCGTGGGTATCTTGCTTACGCCGAGAACATGACGCGGAATCACCCTTGGCGACTGGGTGCGTCAGTGCCCGTGGCCCGCGTGGGGGTCTAGGTCACTCGTGACGAGCTTGGCCTTAAGCTCAAACGCGCCTCGGGTAACGTAACGCTGCCCCGTGCTTATCCCCGAGAGGACCTCGACATGGGTGTCCTGCCCGCGCCCAAGTCGAACCGGTGTAGCCCTTAGCCCGTCGTCGGTGTCCAGAAAGACGATCGACTCCTCGTCCAGTCGCTGCACGGCAGTCTTGGGAATGAGGATGCGAGCACTGTCCTCCCCTGCCGACACTTCGGCGGTCACAAACAGGCCCGGCCGCCACGAGCCATCCACGTTGGGGAGCACCACGCGGGCAAGGGCGGTTCGCGTCTTCTCATCGACGATGGGCGAGACATATGAGATTACCCCCCGGGCCTCGACCATTCCGTCACCGGCGGCAACCCGCACCCACTGGCCTTCTTTCACTGAGGCGATGTCTGTTTGGTAAACGCGGATGTCCACCCACACCGAACTTAAGTCTGCAATTGTGAAGGCATTGGAGTCGTCGCCATGCTTCTCGCCGAGGGTCAGATGTTTGTCGATTACCGTTCCGTCAAAAGGGGCGCGAAGGGGATACCAGGCCAGCTTCTCCTCGGTTTCCCGCAGAGCTGCGAGGGTGTCGCCTTGACCGGCGCTCACATTTTGCCCGCAGCCTTTACAGTTGGGGTCGTTGCACTTGTGCGTCTCTTTGTTAGTGCCAGTCTGGGTTTGTCCTAGCAGCTCAAGCGCCGCCACTTCTTCGGAGGTAAGCCCCAATACGTAGAGCCGTCGCCTGGCGCCTTCGAGCTCGATCTCCCGGACACGTTGGGCCTGCTTTGCTTCGAGCAGATCCCGTTGAATCTTGAAGGCAACGCTATCACGGGTGGCGGCGTAGGCTGCATCCGCCTTTTGGTACTCGGCCTGGGTTGCCTGGTAGTCGCGCTCGCTTGCCACCCTCTTCTCGAAAAGTGGCTTTTCCCTCAAGTACGCAGCCTCGGCAAACACAAACTCCGCATATGCGGAAACCAGAACACTGCGATTCTCCCCCATTTCGCTCCCGTTCATATCCCGGAGGGTCTCCAGCGAAGGAGATGACTTCAGGACTTCCAGAAGGCGGACGGTGTTGTCGTGGATGGCCTGCGCGCGGGCGAGATCCAGGGTGCAGCAACCGAGTTCCGTCCACTTCGCCAGGTAGTCGACCTTGGCTTCTCCGAGCTCCGAGCTCTCCAGCCAGGCCATCACCTCGCCGGTGGTGACCGCATCTCCCACAGACTTGAGAACTTGCCGGACAATACCAGGGGCGCGGGGAACAATATGCGCGAGACGATCGGCATTGAGGACTATCTCTCCCGGAAGGTTGATCCGGGTGGTGATCGTCCCTGAACCAGCGGTAGCCACTTTAATGCCCAGCTCGTGCCTTTCGCCCTCGTTCAAATGGACCGCCGATTCCGCGTCGTGATCGTCGTGACCACCACAGCCACCCTCATGACCGTGGTCGTCGCCATGATCGCCATGTTCATCCCCATGACCGTGGTCGTCATGATCGCCGTGATCATCATGGATCTCGCGATCACCCCGGGGACCATGGTCGTCGTGGTTGCTCTGCTTGTCGTGTCCGGGGCAGCAGCTATGGTCCTCCGCTGTCTCCTTGTGGTCGTGTCCTTCCTCGGCGTGCTTGGCGTTTTTGTGGCCGGGTTCGTCCTCGTTGGCATTGGCGGGGGCCCACCCATTGCTCAGGACTATTCCCAGAGCGGCCAAGAGGCCAAGGACCAGTAGGCTCCGTCTAACTTGTTCTTGTGTCATGGTTCCACTTTCTCCTCGGATTGTTCCACCGCTGGGTTGGCTGCCGGAGTAGCGGCGGCCTCAGCGACGAGTGCTGCAATAGTCGCGCCCGTGGTTCGTTCCAGTTCGGGAATGGTCGTGGCGGCGGTTGTCGCTGCCGCCACATACTGACTGCGGCTGTCCAGGAAGAACCGCTCGGCCTCAAGAACGGACAGGAATGAGGCCCGTCCGGCGCGGTAAGCTTCGCGGGAGAGATCGAGATTGCGCTGGGCTAGAGGTATGGAGCGATCCCGGTAGATCTGGGCAAGTCTCCACGCAGTAAGCGTCCGATCGACCGCCCCGCGAACCTCCTGGACCACCGCCCGGTCGAGCGCTTCCAGGGTTTTTCGGGCTTGTTTATAGGCGTAACTCGCCCTGGCAATCCCGGCTTGATTCTGATCGAAGATGGGCAGCTCTATGTCCAGGCTCGGGCCGATGCTGAAATCCGTATGCTCATCTTCCTGGGACCACGATTCGATCTCCGGTAGCGTGGGAGCGCCTTCGGCAATCGACGTTTGTACGGTGTCGGCGAGAATGTCCTGACTGTGGCTTCGTTCGCGCCCGCCTCGCTCCAGCTCAAAGCCGAGCTCAACGGCAGGGAAGCTACTACGGTACTGCTCGCGCAGGTCTGCCTCGGCCATCGACACCGTCTGCCGGGCGGCACGGATGTCGAGACGTTGCGCCCACGCCACGTTGGTGATACGCTCCACATCAAAAGACTGCAGAGGGACCTCGGGCAGCTTATCGAGGAGCGCAAGCTCGTCACCATCCGCGGTGATTCCAAGTATCGTGGCCAGCCTGCGCCGCGCCTCGGAAGCCTCCAGCCGGGCGGAACCCGCCGACAGTTCGGCCTCCAATGCCAGGCTGCGTGAGAGGTTGACTTCCAGTTCATTGGCGGCGCCGGCCTGCTGACGCGTTAGCGTCATCTCGAGCAGGCTCCGGGTGATAGTGAGGTTCTCCTGCGCGATGCGGTGTTGTTCGTCAGCGCCGATAGCCTCAAAGTAGGTGACTTTCGCGTCCATCGCGAGATTGGCTGCTTGTTGCGCGGCTTGAAGGATTGCCCGATCGAGCGACCGCTCAGCAATGCGCTTCCTTAGCGGAATGTGCCACAGGTCGGAGATGTTCTGGGCCAATCCGGATTCCAGAGTAGCCAGTCCGCCGCCCGATGGAAATCGAACGCTGATTCCCAACGATGGATTGGATAGCAGGCCGGACTGCACAACGTCCGCGCGAGCCATGCCAATGTCCATCAGTGCCGCCTGGAGTGTCGGATTGTTAAGCAGGCATATCTGTGCAGCTTCGCTAGCGGTTATGCCCTCATCGAGCAGTTCTTCAACCAGACCGGGAATCAGGTCGTTGTCCCCAGGCTGATAGACCCGCTCTTGCCCGGTGGCTTGGGTGACCTGCCGGCCGAGCTGCGCATAGTCGGGACGTGGGTCCACCGTGGCGCAGCCTGCAAGCGACGCGCCACTGAGCACGCACAGGCCGATCATTCGGTGTTTTCGGGACATTCAGATGACTCCGCGTTGTGGTCTATAACCTCCGGCCGCCACGTACGCGCTACGCAAGAACAGCCGCTTCGGTCATCGAGACCGGTCCTCGCCGACGCCCAATCGCCGTCGAGACTGGAGGTGAAGAATCAGATCCGTAAGGGGATATCGCTTGGGGAAAGCGGAGGCGACCTAAGAGGTGCCGACCGCAAGTAGTCGGCGAGTGATTGATGCGTTTGAGATTCAGGCCATTGGAAGGTGATGAATACCGAGGCGGTCTTGCCCGGGTGAATCTGCCTGCCACCGGTATCACTAACCGGCTTGTCCCACCGTGGAACCGCGACTATGCTGCAGGGATCCTGGGGACATGATTGTTCGTGCGAACAGGGATCGTCGTGTTGATCGTCGGATTCGGGCGCGTGGTCACACGGGTGATGGAGAACCCCCGCGACGCACAACGAGCGCGTCGCACTCAGACTCCACACGACCAACAGGATGCTCACAATTCGCACCATACTGTGCATTTTAGCGACGCGTAAGTCGCGGGGCAATCAGGACCTGTAACTGCTGCGCAACGGGATCCAGCCGGTAGGCCACGCAGATACCGACCTATAAGTAGCCTATCCGAAGTCCCTGCGATCTCGCGGGTCGGCTGCGACTATTCGAGCCGTTCCTCCAACTTGTCTCGGACCGCGTCAGGAATCACTCGGGGTCGAAACTGGTCGTCGGCAATCGTGCAATACACCGCGGTCATCCGCCCAAGGGCGATCCGCTTTCCATCGCAGCGGAATTCCACTTCGTAGGTGACCGACTTGTGCCCGACCTTCACGACTCGAAGGGCAAGTTCCAACTCATCGTCGAAACGCACCGGGGCGAAGTGCTCGCAACTCGTGGCCACACGGGGCCAACTGGTCTCGCCCTGACCGATACCCATAACCACGGGGACACCCAGCGAACGCCAGAACGCGTGCTCGGTCTCCTCCATGAATCGATAGTAATGGGCGAAGTAGAGCACCCCGGCGCGGTCGGTCTCCGAGAAATGAACCCTCCTGGTCAGCACAAATTCCTGCGGCATTTCGGCCTCCGATGATGATGGTGTATTCTTGGATCTACCTCCGGCCAAAGACTCGCCGAGGGATCCCCGATCATGTCCGGTCTATCCCTGTCCTTCGAGTGTATCTTCTGTGGAGGATTCTCGCGCAATGGCAGCCCTTCCACCGCGCCTCCTGTGCACCAGGAACCACACAACGACGACGATAATCACCAGCGGGGTGACGACGGCGCCGCCGGCCTGGCCCCAGGCAGAGAACAGGAGGATCTTGTTGACCAACCCGGCGTGTTCCTCGTTCGTCTTGGGTAGCGCGTCAGCGAACTTCGCCACATGGTGAAGGAGGCTGACCGCGAGGGATTCCTTTGGAATCTCCTGATGGCAGGAGAGGCACAACCCTTGCCGATCCATGTTATGGCGTTCTTTGTTGTTCAACGGCCGCGAACTGCTGAAGTGATGACCGACCGTCTGCAGCTGCCTGCCCTCCTCGGTAACGAAACGCGACCAGTCTGCTTCCAATCTTTCAGTTGGCTCGATCTGCGTGCGTGCGCTTTGCGGCAGCACCTCGCCATCAACGGTCATGAGATCCACAACCGTAGGTTGGTCCCAGGGGCGATTGAGCCTGCCGCCGCCTATTCCATAACCCAGTGCCTTCTCGGACATATGGCATGACTCGCAGGAGCGGGCGTGGCCGGTGGTATGCGGTTGTCCGGGCGAATGATCGATGCCCAGTTGTCCTTCCGGCCCCGAGCCTTCGGTGCCGTCGGCAGTCCGAAAAATGTGATTCTGCACGATGGTCTCACCGTTTGGCCCGACGATGGTGACCGACGGCTGGCATCCAGGGGTAACCGGTGAAACGCGCTGCTCGCCGTTGAGCGCCAGGGCGGGATCCTCCCAGCGCATATAAGAACGCTGCTCGGACACCTGGCCGGGCACATGCGTGTCGTAACCCGACTCACCGCTATCCGCTGCATAACCAGGTTCCTTGTGGCGGTGTCCCGCGGCCACCCAGTCGAAACTGCGTTTCCCTTCCGAGTAGTCGATCTTGAGATGGCAGCCATAACACTGAGGAATCCACGTCCCGTGGCAGGCGTAACATTCCATGGTGTTCATGTGCAGGTCGATTTGAACCATAGCCACTCGGGCTTCAACATCCAGTTCCTCATCACTCGCTTGCAGCTTCAACGGGCTGAGCTCCAAATCTTCCCCGCCGGCGGTGTGCACTATGACGCGGTTGCCTCGGCGGGTCACGTCAGGGAACGGGTTACCCCGAGCGGTGATTAGATACCCGTCCTCGGGGGGATGAACCGTGCCTTGTTGGTCACGCGGTGACAGAATAGTGGCAACACCGCGAGGCTCCCCGGTGCGCGGCGGAGTGCGGAACTCATCACCCCAGCCCAGCGGCAACTCCCAAGGGTAATACTCAGGGGTCCCGTGGCAATCGGAGCACTCGATCTGGATCTGAGCGAGGTTGGTGCCCGCGAGAAACCCGTCACCATGCACATCGCTGGATGTGTGGCAGTCCTGGCACATCATCCCCATGCGGTAGTGGTAGTCCATCTGCATGGCGATGTAGTGTTTGGTGTGCAAAGCGAGTTGCTCGCCGCCTCCCTCGGTGAAGGGTGAAACGAAGGCGCTTTCCATCAGCAATTGAAAGGTAACACCGATGCGCTTGCCTCGATCGTGGCACGTCGTGCACGTCTCCACGGGAATGCCACTGTAGGAGGTACCATGAATCGTCACCGAGGTTTCGCGCGTGGATTGCAGGGAATGGACCAACAGATGCCCCGATTCATCCCGGTCAATCGTCGGATCACTTCCCTCGTATAAGCCCTCGTTACCATAGGGGATATGACAGGCCGAGCAGCCCATACCGCGGTAATCACCGCGCTTCTGTCGGCCTTTTACCGCCAGGTGACAGCGCTGACACTCGCTGCGATGGTAAGTGAAAGCCGCTCGCTCGGGATGGTCAGCTAATACGGAGAGATCTGTCGGAGCCTGCGGCAGCGTCGTCTGAGCATCGGGAAACGCCCCAGGCTCCATACTTCTGAGGTTCTCCATATACGCGCGGTAGGAGTCGGTTCCGATCCTCTCGGCAGCGTCTTCCGGATTCTCGGCGTCGTAATTGCCCCAACGGTGTTCGTAGCCCTCCAACGAGCCGAAGGCCCACGCCGTCCCCTGGATCTTGCCCGACTCCGTCATCATCAGGCTGTTCCATTGCGTTGGGACGTGGTCGGCATGACACGGCTCGCAGGTGAACTCGTTGATCCACGGGCTGCCGGGTTCTGGGTAGAAGCCCTCGCCTGCGTGAGCATCTTCTTCCGTTCTCCCCGCCGGGTCTCCACCATGGCGGACAACACAGCCCGCCGGGTCACCCAACCCGCGTCCCATGGCCACGATCTGTCGCATCATGCCGCTCTCGGGGTCTCGAATCGGTTCGATCCCTGTATGGCACGAGAGACAACCCGAACTGTCCACAGGGGAGTCGGGCGTTTGACCGTCCGCCTGATATTGAAATGCATACGTCGCAAGGATGATTGTCGCCCTGAGTAGCCGCCATCTCATTTCGACTCTCCTCACCGTAGTCTGACCGGTTGGCAACGCGAGCGAAACAGCCTCACTCTTGCCAGTGCCCTAGTCCGTCGTCCGACTATCAACCGCTGCGCCAAGGATGGTCCGCGCAGCCTCGACATTGTGCAAGGGGCCCGCCTGGCGGAGCGCGTGGAGCATGCGATTCATTTCGGTGTCGGCATCACGCTCGGCATTTGCCATCAACTGCTTCACCTCGCGTTCCCACGTTGCCAACATCCCCGTGAATCGCTCCTCCTCGTCCTCGTGACAATCCATACAGGATGCGTCGATAGTCTCAAGATCAGTCGGTTGTGACAAATCGTGACAGTCCTGGCAGTCAACGCTATCAGCCATTGGTTCTGCGGGGATGTCGAGCGATTCGAAGCCTGACAGGTTTCCCGCACGGAAGTCGGCCTGCTCCGTATGGCAGCCCGCGCAGGCCCCCTGAGGTGCCACGCCACCAGTGTGGCACTTGTCGCAAAGGAGCTCCGCGTGCCGCCCTTCCAGCACCGGCGAATGGATGAATCCGCCCTCCTGCAGCACCATGGATTCCCCATCGCCCTCTACGGCATTGAGAAACGTATGGCAGTTCGCGCAGGCATGACTGATCTTCTGGCCGCTCTCGGTGACGTGATGCCCGGCATGACAGCGGAAACAACCGGGCGAGATCTTGTGCCCGATGTTGTCTGGATAGGTTCGCCAATCGACCTTCATGTGCGGAAAGAAGCTTCGACGGTAGATATCCACGACAGCCTCGGTGGACTTACCTATCGAGCGCGGGCGTTCTCCCCATACCTCGGGATAATTGGAGCGATAGAATTCAGTCAAAGCATTTGTGATACCGATCCCCGCGCTTTCCGGATCGGCATAGGTGTGAACTAAGGCGGCGACCGCCTGGCGCTTGATGTACGGCAGCGTCGGATCGAGAGCGCCCTCTGAAAGGGCAATGTCCACTGCATCTGCCGGGGCGAGGAACGCATGCGCCGGGCGATTGTGGCAGTCCATGCAATCCATCTGTCGGACTTGACCTTCGGGTCTCGAATCGGAAGAGGCTCGGCCGTCTGACCGGTAGATCGTTTGACTGCCGTCCTTGTTGGTCAACTTGACCCAGGGAATCTCCTGGAGTTTCTCATCCACTGCGACGAACTCGATGCGTCCGGCAAGGGCGACGTGCGTGTGGATGCCCAGGGTATCATGGGCCCGTCGAGCCCCACCCCCGGTCTTAAGCAGCATGTTGATCTGTTGAGGCGTGTTGGCGTCATCGGCCGCAAAACGTGAGCGCTGGACCAACTGGTCCCCAAAGAACTTGTCAGGCCAGTGGCAGTGCTCGCATGTCTCCCTGGCTGGGCGCAAGTGCTTAATGGCGGGAGGAATGGGCCGCGAGTAGCTATCACGCAGTACAGCGACCACCTGACGTGTGCCCGAGAGCTTGGACTTGACGAACCACCCCGCGCCCGAGCCGATGTGGCATTCCGCGCAGGCAACACGCGCGTGACCCGAGCGCGCAAACGTCACCGCCTGGGGCTTCATAACCGTGTGACAGGCCTCTGCGCAGAACTCTATCGAGTCGGTGAAATGATATCCCTGGTAACTCGTCACCCCGACTACCGGAAGGAAGACAAAGGTACCTCCCACCACGACCTTGACAGCCCGCAGCTGCACAGGATCGCTGAGGTCTATACGTCGAAGGCGAAGCGTAATCGGATGTCCCGGATCGCACCGCCGCAGTCTCCAGACCCTCAGGAATATGCCCAGCGGCATGACCATCAAGCCGAAAACAAGGATGAGCGGCATGACCAGGAAGCCAATGATGTCTACGTAAGGGTTACTTGCAGGAGCGGCGAGACTGAACAACAAGAAGGTAAGCAGACCCAGCAGGCCGACTATCGCCAGAAACACCCCCACCATCGTGATCGGGTTGTTCCAAAGGGGAGTGACCTGCGGAGAATCAGGACAACCCGGGCGAGAACCCGACCAGCGTAACAAATCCGTCCCGCCGGAACCGCTCTCTTCGATTGGGCCCTGCGAGTCTGCACTCGGATCGCCGGGTGATCTCATCTCACCTCATAGTACCTCTACAACGTCGGATATCAACGACCTCCCAGATGCCCGCCCCACCGCGTAGAGAATGCTTGGCACCCAACGTGGCCTCCTGATAGAACCGCACCCGATTGCCGACATCAGTTCACGGCCGGGGGAGCTTCGGATACACAACCCCAAAGGTCACTCGTGACACTCCGAGTTTGCAGAGCAATCACAGGTCGGTGGCCCTCCGCGGAACATCCCATTGAGCACCGCTGCCGCACAACCCACGCCCGCGTGTACCGACAACGCCTCGGATGTACAGTTGCGCGCGCAAGCGCCGCACTCCATACAGGCGTCCCTGTCGATAATCCGGGCCTTTCGGTCTTCGACGACGAATACGCCATGTGGACACACCTCCACGCACATTCCGCAACCGTTGCACTGCCTGGTATCCAAAGTCAGTGTCACGACGTTTCGGAGATACTGCATTTGAACCATAGCCTCGTGTTCCACTCTTCAGAAGAACCGCCCCGCAATCCACAGACTGGCGCCCACGACCGCGCACGCGATCTGAACAGGCAACGCTACCCGCATTTCCCGGCGAACGCCGGATAGCGATGTATACGTGGATGCACCGGTGAAGTTCATGGCTACGAAGCTGGACACGCTCGGAATCATCAGGAGCCACGCCGCAGCGCTTTGCCAATTCCCAAACGCACCGGGGTGCGCCAGCGCGTACCCTCCGAGGGCCAGGGCCATTAGCAGTCCGACCCACAGGCCCTTGACCGAGAACGGGCGTCCTGGCAACCAAGGCAGAAATATTGGCGTGATGACGACAGCGGCTACAGCCGTTGCGAGGAACAGCGCCGCATCTCGCGCGCCCGCGCCCACCACCCGGTCGAACGAATAGCCCTGTGGACCCAGTCCCGCCAGCACGAGGAATGCGGTAGCAACGAGCAGCGCATGTTTTGCCCCGCCTACTAGCTCGACCGGTATCAACACGACGCGGTCGCGGATCGGAAAGCGCACACGCCGCATACGTGGCGTCGCCTTCATCCCCGCGCCGAGAAACGCGGGAAGATCCGCGGCGCGGACCGGCCCAAATACGACGCGAAACCCGCACCGCCGCGCTACTTCGTGGGCGGCGACGCCGGGGGCGCCCAACTGCGGGACTATCAGCCGTCGATGGGAGACTACCTCGCTCAGGCGCGAGGCTGTAACGCGAGTCACGATCTCGTCGGTGCCGAACGTCCCCTTGCCGGCGGCACACCACACGTTGATTCCCTGTGTCTCAAGTACCAGGATCCATGCATCCAGTCCGCCCAGTTGCGAGCGCAGGTGGTCGAAACTCATCTTATAGTTGGCCGACACCAGAATGGGCGACTCCTGCGTCGGACGTCCAACCGCGTACAGTCCCGGCTCCACTCGAAAGCGCATCCGGCCGATTCCCCAGTACGCCTTCCACGAACCCAATCGATCCGCCTTCGTCAGCGTCGCCGACACTCGTGGGACTTCGCCGACCGGAGTGTCCAACATCTCTTTGACCCACGGTTTATGAGAAGAGCGCGGCTCCCTCGAGGATTCCGCCGACACGGACTCATGACCACACTCGGCTTCCTGCCGTTTGTCTGGCGGCTCGCCGCAGCAGGACGATGCTGCTCCCTGGTTAGCCATCAGGTGAGTCTCTCCACTGGCATCTGTTCAATATCCGTGTGTCCCATATCTTTCGGAGGCTGTCCGGTGGATCGGCTCTCGTCGATTTGGTTCTGCGAGTCTGCCGTCGGAGCGCCAGGCGGTCTAACGTCGCATCATAGTATCTCTGTGACGTTGGAGATCAAGCGCTCGTCAGATGCCGGCCCCACCGGCGTACAGATCCTGACGGCTCTGCGCCTGAGTAATCCGGCTTCCCGGGGGTACGCTGCGCGGAAGCCAGACGTTTCCGCCGATGACCGATCCGCGGCCAATCGTAACCGGCCCGAGGATTGTTGCCTCGGAGTAGATGATAACATCGTCTTCGACATCGGGATGTCGCTTGATGCCCTTGATGGGGTTGCCATCCTTGTCCAGAGGGAAGCTTTTGGCCCCGAGAGTAACACCCTGGTAGAGTCGCACGCGCTTGCCGATCGTGCACGTCTCGCCGATCACTACGCCCGTGCCATGATCGATGAAGAAGCTCTCGCTGATCGTGGCCCCCGGATGAATGTCGATGCCGGTGATGCTGTGGGCATGCTCGGAAATGATCCGGGGAATGAGCGGTACGCCCAAAAGCTGCAGCTCGTGGGCCAATCGGTGGTTCGTAATCGCCAGTATCCCCGGGTAGCAGAAGATTGCCTCGTCCGGGGATGTGGCAGCGGGGTCGCCTTCGTATGCGGCCTGGACATCGGTGGCCAGGATCCGCCGCACCTCCGGAAGACGGTCGAGGAATTCACGCGTGAGCGATTCCGCTCGGGCGTCGCAGTCCGTGGAGGAGTCCGTCCCCAGGTTACGGCAAGCGAAACACAGGCCTCGTCTGATCTGTTCTCGCAGACTGCGCTGAATTCCGTCTAGCGTGCTGCCAATGTGGAAGGCCATGTTGTCCGCGGTTAAGTCAGAGGTGCCGTAGTAGCCGGGGAATAGCACCGAGCGCAGGGCCTCGACGATCTGAACTAAGGCGTCGCGCGATGGCAGCGGCTGCCTGCGCGGACATCCTTTGTCTTGCCGATTCAGATGACCGTTGGCTTCGCAGAGGGCGGCCACAAGGGCGGGAAGTTGCCCCTTACCCGAAGAGCCTCCCAGGAACTCGTTAGCATCGGCCGTCATGCTGCTCTGCATTGCCACACCTTTCGATCAACAACGTGCCTGGCGACCACCTCCGTGTGCTCGCAAGCACTGCCAACCTAAACAAACCATCCCAGCTCCGCCCGCGGCGCTAACGGCCGCAAAATTGCCCTCAAAACGGCGCGGGCTCAGACCACGGCACACAACGTGTCACTTCCCGTTGTCCTCGAACAGCCAAGTACTCAGGTATCGCTCCCCGCTGTCGCAGATCACGGTGACAATCATCTTGCCGGCGTTCTCCGGCTTGGCGGCAACCTCCCGGGCAGCCCAGACATTGGCCCCCGCGGAGATCCCAGCGAGCAGACCTTCCTCCCGGGCAAGGCGTCGCGAAACCTCCCCGGCGTCCTCGTGTTTCACTTGGATAATCTCGTCGATCAAATCCGTCCGCAGCACCTCGGGCACGAATCCCGCGCCGATGCCCTGAATCTTATGTGGCCCGGGCTTCCCGCCGGACAAGACCGGTGATTCCACCGGCTCGACGGCGATCGCCTTGAACGACGGCTTGCGCTCTTTTAGGACCTCCGCAACACCGGTGATCGTGCCGCCCGTTCCGACGCCGGAAACGAGAATGTCCACGGCGCCGCCGGTGTCTTCCCAGATTTCCTCTGCGGTGGTTTGACGGTGAATCTCCGGGTTGGCAGGGTTGGCGAATTGCTGCAGGATCAGGTGGCGATCGTCAGATCCGACCAACTCCTCAGCCTTGCGTATAGCGCCCGGCATCCCCTCCGGCCCGGGTGTTAGAACCAGCTCAGCCCCGAGAATCCTGAGCAGTCTGCGTCGTTCGACACTCATGGTCTCCGGCATTGTGAGGATTAACTTGTATCCTCGGGCGGCACATACGAACGCCAGTGCAATCCCCGTGTTACCACTGGTCGGCTCAACGAGAACAGTGTCTTTGGTGATCTTTCCCGCGCGTTCGGCAGCCTCGATCATGTTCAGGCCAATGCGGTCCTTGACGCTCGAACACGGGTTGAAGGACTCGAGCTTGGCTATGAGATGACCTGGAAGCCCCGCGCCAATCTTATTGAGCCGCACCAACGGCGTTTTCCCCACGAGCCTCGTCATGTCCTCGGCGATCTTAGTCATTTCTTACCTACCCTTTTTTGCCTGGCCGCGAGACGCGCCATCTTGCCGTCTGATGGCCGGCTTGCCGCATCTCGAAACCTTGCGAGTTTTCTTCTTGCTTTTCAGCTGTGAGTGGCCATTAACCCCCTGGCCCGCTAGATCCTCGAGAGTCACGCTGTCGAGGACGCCCTCTATCGTTTCACTAAGCTTCCGCCACACCTTGTGGGTGGCGCATCCGCTCACTCGGTCACATGCCTGCCTGGACGCCACACAATCCACCAGCACGAGTGAACCTTCCAGCACGCTCAGCACCTCGCTGAGCTTGATCTCTTTCGGGGTCTTGGCTAGGACGAACCCTCCGCCGGG
Organism: Phycisphaerales bacterium; assembly: GCA_020348265.1. Lineage (GTDB taxonomy): Bacteria > Planctomycetota > Phycisphaerae > UBA1845 > UBA1845. The sequence continues at coordinate 166,689 of CP070744.1, forward strand.
GCCCCGGATACTCCTGACCAATCCAGCCGACTTCAGTGAAGTCAGCAATGCATGGAGGTGCTTACGAGATAGACCCTGCCTTTCGGCGATGGCGCTCATCAGGAGCGGCCCCTTCCCGTAACCCCGGGCCAGTTCAAACATGGCCCGCAGTCCGTATCGACCTTTGGTCGAAATCCTCATTGCTTCCTCCATAATTGTCTAGTACAATGGTAGACTATTAGCCGCCTGCCGTTGTGTCAAGCAGTTTTCGGCGTGTTGTACACGCGCGTTCGGGTCAACAACGACATCCAAGAACCCGCGTGACGGCCATGTTGAGGCGATACCTCCGTTTATCGGGACTTAATAGCGTTGTACCTCGCACGTGCGTCGCTTCGATCCATCTTATCGGCGTCCAAGAGAGATCGTCGTCACCGGCGGCCATGCGGTGATCATCGCCCTGACTCGTTCGGTAGTCTTTGGATCACGGTGATCTACTGACCGGCGAAGAACCTGACAGCTGGAGATCGGAAAAATGCCCCCAGGCAGAGGACACACAAGAACAGCAAGAGCAGCCAAGATTCGCCGCCAATGAGCTTTGCGCCGTCTTCACAGAAAGCGCGTTGACAGAATCACGGCAGACTAATACTAATCATATTGATTAGTGATAGTGTTCCGTAGGCTGACGAGATTTGCCACTGTAACGCACAGGTTGATTAATGGCAGTGCCCACTGCTAGCTGGCGGCGTGCCTGCACGTTGCGGGTATGGGCACGGTAGCAGTACTGGTAGAGTGAAGAGCTGGTCATGGTGTACGGAATACTACAAAGGAACACGCGGCAGCGCGCGGTGGTGCTGGAAGAATTAAAGAAAGTCTGCGGTCACCCGACGGCAGCGGAACTTTACGAGATCGCCCGGGCCCGCATGCCCAAAATCAGCTTGGGTACGGTCTATCGGAATTTGGAGCTACTCGCGCAGAACGGCGTGATCCAGAAGCTCCATATAAGCGGAGCTGAGGCTCGGTTCGATGGCAACCCCGACCGGCACTACCACGTGTGCTGTATTCACTGCGAGCGCATCGAAGACGCTCACGACCTGCCTGACGATTTCGTCAAGGAAGAGGTCCGCAGCTTGGCAGGTTACGACATTGTCGGCTTTCGCCTCGACTTTCTGGGGGTCTGCCCAGACTGCCGGGACGAAGATGGGGCGGGTGGTGGCGGAACCTCACCGCTGGGACGAGAATAGTGCTGCTTTTCAGGAGTTTCGCGGCCATCGGCGAAGACCGACCTCACTCGGGCATGGAGAGATCTCGTGTTGAGGTTGTGTCCGAATTCCTGGCGACGCGCGGTCCTCAGCGCGGTGACGCGCACCTAACTGAATGCGTGTGCTTCTGCAGGCGATGCATGCCGCAGAGTTTTATTAAGACGGAGAAAAAGACATGATGAATTCCAGAATCGAGAATGCTTTCAACGAACAGCTCAACGCGGAGTTGTTTTCCTCTTACCTGTATCTGTCCATGGCGGCCTATTTCGAGTCGCAGAATCTCAAGGGAATGGCTGCGTGGATGCAGATGCAGGCCCAGGAAGAACACATGCACGGCATGAAGTTCTTCGACTTCATCAACGAACGCGGCGGACGCATAACCCTGACCACGATCAAAGAGCCGCAGACGGAGTGGGGTTCCCCCCTGGCAGTGTTCGAGGAGACCTGCGAGCACGAGGCGAAGGTCACGAGTCTGATCCACAACCTGGTGGATCTGTCCCTTGAGGAGAAGGATCACGCAGCCAATACCTTTCTGCAATGGTTCGTCACCGAGCAGGTCGAGGAGGAGTCAACAGCCCAGGAGATCCGCGACAAACTCAGGCTGGTCAAGGACAACACCGTCGCGCTGTTCATGATCGACCAGGAGCTGGGCAGGCGTCGCGCACCGGCTGCTGGTGGGACCGAGGCTTGATACGGTACTTTTTCGCAAATTGAGGAGCAGGTGAATGACCATCGAGAAGGCGATACAAACGGCCATCAAGTTCGAGAACGAAGTACGCGACGTGTACAAGGCGGCCGCCCAGCAGGCGGCTGATCCGGTGGGCAAGCGCGTGTTCAGCGTCATGGCAGACGAAGAGCAGGGACACGTGGATTACCTTCAGAGCCGGTTGGAGGAGTGGAACAAGACCGGCAAGATCGACCCCGTGGCTTTGGAGACGGCGATTCCCTCTCGCGAGGTCATCACCCAAGCTGCGGACGACGTGTCGGCGAGCGTGTCGAATGTGGATCACGCAGCCGAGTTGAAGTTGCTGGGCAGAGCCTTGGAAGCGGAGCGTAAGACCAGCAGTTTCTACCGGCAGATGGTCGACGAGCTACCCGCGGAAGGTCAGCAGCTCTTTCAGCGTTTCGTGGAGATCGAGGAAGGCCACCTGGCCATCGTGCAGGCGGAGATGGATTCGGTTACAGGCAACGGGGTGTGGTTTGACGTCCTCGAGGTCCAGCTATAAGCGCAGCAGGCCTGCGAGCATAACGATATGGAGACATTGAGATGAAGAAGTGGAAATGCGTATGCGGGTACATTCATGACGGCGAGCAGCCTCCGGCGCAATGTCCCAAGTGTGGCGCCATTGCAGAGAAGTTCACCGAGTTGGACGAGACGGTTTCGAACCTGGTGGAGCGTTCCCGGCACACCAACGCCCTTCATTGCCGGCTAGTGAATCTGGGCCGCAAGATGGAGACGGTCTGCAAGGACGGCATCGAGGACAATCTCGATCCCGGCTGCGTGGACGTCTTCCAGAAGGCCTTGGCTCATAGCTACGAGATCATGAAGCTCTCCATGACGGAGATACAGGGCCATATCGCCAAGGGCAAGTGGGGCTAGCAGAAGGATCGGACATGTGGGATTCCACACAGCGGAAACTGGTGGGTATACGTTAGTAGTAGGACCCGAAAAACTGGAGGATCTGCCATGAAACACAGAAGAACAGAGAATCAGTGTGGCGTGTGGACTGCAGGGGTCGTTGGGATCACCGTGCTGGCTGCGATCATCCTTCTATCTGCCACTGCGTTGGCGGAGAACCCGTCAAGCTATGCTCCTGTGGTCGTCAAGGAGAGCTTCGATGCGACAATGGCGCGCATGATGGCGGCCAAGCCGGCTATCATGAAGAAGCAGATGGATCTGCTGAAGGAAAGGTATGACATGAGCGATCGTCCGGCGCGCGGCGTTACCATGTCCCGTGGTAAAGCGGTCCAGGAAGGTATCCGAGTCAGACTTCCACCCGGCATGAATTGGGAGAAGCTGACTGAAATGACTCCAGAGCAGATTCGACAAAAGAACCTGTTCCCTGCCGGGTTCCTACCGCTCCCACATCCTAACCATACGGAAGGCGGAATGGTCTTTCCCCAGCACCACATCGACGAAATCAAGCGTCAGGAGGGACGAGACCTGACTCGTTTTGACCTTGACTATGACTTGCCGGTGCACTTTCTGCCCGAGTATCCACCGCCCATGTATCTCACGACGCGCCCTGATCTCGGGGACGTCTCCCAGGGTAAGGTGGTGACAATTGACAATTACTACGAGTCGTTCAACGGCATCCTCAACCCAAAGCAGATTGAAGGGCTGCGATTGCTGGTAACACCGTTTCCACAGCAGCAGTTCAACCAAACGGAGGACCGTCGCTCCGCACGGCCCCACCGCGGGGTCACATGCTTTGACTGTCACGTAAACGGTCATACGAACGCCACCACGCATCTCGTAGGTGACATTCGGCCGCAGGAGTTTCGACACGGTCTAGATACACCGCCCTTGCGCGGCGTGAACATTCAACGACTGTTTGGCTCCCAGAGGGCGCTTAAGAGCATCGAAGATTTCACTGAGTTTGAACAGCGCGCCGCCTACTTTGATGGTGACCCAGTGATAGCCACTAAGAAGGGGGCGAACATCCTCGAGCGTGGTAGCCAAGTTCACTTCATGGCAGAAATCGAGCAACTGCTCGACTTCCCACCGGCAGCCAAGCTCGATGTTTTTGGCAGACTTGATCCGGGAAAGGCGACCGAATCCGAACAACGGGGACAAGAGGTATTCTTTGGCAAAGGGCGGTGCGCCGAATGTCACCCCTCGCCATACTACACGGATAACCTGATGCACAACCTCCGGACCGAACGGTTCTTCAAACCTCGGATGACTAACGGCCGGATGGCAGCCAGCGACGGTCCGATTAAGACCTTCCCGCTGCGCGGTATCAAAGACTCGCCGCCCTATCTGCACGACCGACGTTTGTTGACCCTGGAAGACACGGTTGAGTTCTTCAACCTGATCACCGGTGTCAAACTTACGACGCAAGAGAAGCAGGATATTGTCGCGTTTCTCCGTGTGCTATAGCGTTTGGACGTACGGATCACAGTAGCAGCTGCGTGAGAATACGCCGTTGACCTCAGATTCCACGGCCGACGTAGAGAGTGCGAAGTCAAATGACTGGTTATTGACAAGAGCAAAGGAGACTACTACCCATGTGTGAACTAGTTACCAAGGAAGCGCCGGACTTTACCGCCCAGGCGGTGATGCCGGATAACACCTTTGCCGAGCTGAAGCTCTCATCGTACCGGGGCAAGTATGTGGTCCTGTTCTTCTATCCCCTGGACTTCACCTTTGTATGTCCCTCGGAGATTATCGCCTTTGATAAGGCTCTGGGCAGGTTCAAGGAGAAGAACGCCGAGGTGATCAGCGTCTCGGTGGACTCGCATTTTACTCACCTGGCCTGGAAGAATACCCCGCGGGAGAAGGGCGGGATCGGCAACGTGCAGTACCCCATGGTGGCCGACCTGGGCAAGAACATCGCCCGTTCTTACGGCGTGCTGGTCAACGACTCGATTGCCCTGCGCGGTCTGTTCTTGATAGACAAGGATGGGATCATCCGCCATGCCCTGATCAACGATCTGCCTTTGGGTCGTAACGTTGACGAGGCCTTGCGGGTACTGGATGCCCTGCAGTTTACGGAGCAGCACGGAGAGGTTTGCCCGGCCAACTGGCGTGAGGGCGAGGAGGCCATGAAGCCTACGGCCGACGGCGTGGCCGGCTACCTGGCCAAGCACGGCTAGGAGTCTGTTGAAGAATGTAGCGCCGCCCCTTGTGGGCGGCGCAGAGCCTCGAAATACGCCACTCACGAGGGGTGGCGCTACACTTGGGTGAGCGGAGATGACTCTCTCAACCGGCTTCTAGCAGCAGCTTAGGGCAGAGGGAACTAACTTTTCAAGGAGACGAAGATGGCGTTGGATAGCGTGGAGGAGATCCTCGATTTCGCGATCGTTCAAGAGGAGAAGGCGGCTCAGTTCTACACCGAGCTTGCCGAGAACATGGCCCACAAGCACATGAAGGAGGCTCTTCTTGGCTTCGCCAACGAGGAGAAGGGACACAAGGCTAAGCTTCTGCGGGTCAAGGAGGGAGAGCAGATGTTGCCGGCGGAGAAGAAGGTCCTCGATCTGAAGGTGGGGGATTATCTTGAGGACGCTACGCCCTCGTCGAACATTGACTATCGCGACGCTCTGATCCTGGCCATGAAGGCGGAGAAGGCCGCGTTTAGACTCTACAGCGACCTGGCATCAGCGACGGATGATCCCAATCTGCGTTCGGTGCTTCTGGGCTTGGCTCAGGAGGAAGCGAAGCACAAACTGCGCTTTGAACTGGAGTACGACGCGGAGTTCTTGAAGGAAAACTAACGATCCCAGTACATCCGCAAGGAGCACGTGCAAATGAGGAGTCTGAAAGGCAGCAAGACGGAGAGGAACCTGCTAACCGCGTTTGCAGGTGAGTCTCAGGCAAGGAACCGCTATACCTACTTCGCGAGCAAGGCCAAGAAGGAGGGCTTCATACAGATCGCCGACATTTTCGAGGAAACCGCCGATCAGGAGAAGGAGCACGCCAAGCGCTTCTTCAAGTTCCTCGAAGGTGGGGACGTTGAGGTTACCGCGGCGTTTCCGGCGGGAATGATCGGGAGCACGGCGGAGAATCTCAAGGCTGCGGCGGGTGGCGAGCATCATGAGTGGGAGAGCATGTATCCGGAGTTCGCCGCTACCGCCCGTGAAGAAGGTCTCGAGGCGGTGGCCAAGGTATTCGACGCCGTCGCCGTTGCGGAGAAGCAGCACGAGAAACGTTACCTGGGCCTGCTTGCCAACGTAGAGGCGGGCACGGTCTTTAGGAAAAAAGAAAAAGTCGTCTGGCGGTGTAGGAACTGTGGTTATCTCCACCAAGGCACGGATGCACCGGATTCGTGTCCGGCCTGCGCCCACCCCCAGGCGCACTTCGAGATGCTGGCGGAGAACTGGTAGAAAGTCGCGCAATGCCGATAGAAGCGCAGATGCCCACCTGTCTTACATGTGTAGGAAACGACTAGCGCTGAATAGTCCGGTGCACAACTTCGTCAGTTGCCCTGCTGCCCGGCACCGATAAGGAGAATCGCTATGGTCGCCTCACCCGAGCTGAAAAGGCCCGATGAAGGCAGCGTTCCCATCATCGAGCTTGAACAAATCGTAGTTCGCTTTTGCGGTGATTCGGGGGAGGGGATGCAACTCGCCGGTGCGCAGATGACTAATACCTCGGCGATCTTCGGCAACGAGGTGAGTACTCTGCCGGACTTCCCAGCGGAGATCCGGGCACCTGCCGGCACGTTGGCGGGGGTGAGCTCCTTTCAACTGAACTTCGGAGCCCGCAAGCTCCGTACCCCAGGCGACCGGGCTAATGCTCTGATCGTGATGAATCCAGCGGCGCTGAAGGTGAACATCGACGACTTGGAACCGGGCGGCGCGGTGATTGCTAACATTGACGCGTTTACGGAGAAGAACCTGACCAAAGCGGGGTATCGCGAAAATCCTCTGGAAGGGCGGGAACTCGAGCGCTTCCGCGTGTTTACCGTGCCGATCGACAAGCTCACCACTAAGGCGTGCGCCGACACCGGTCTGACCAAGCCGCAAATCGCGCGCTGCAAGAACTTCTTCGCCTTGGGCTTGGTGTATTGGCTGTACGGCCGGCCGATGGAGCCGACTCAGAGATGGATAGAAGAGAAGTTCGCCGCCAAGCCGGATCTCGCGCATGCGAATGTCAAAGCAATGAAGGCGGGGTACTTCTACGGGGATACCGCAGAGATCTTCCCGGCTCGGTTTGCGGTGCCCCCGGCAAAGATTGCACCAGGGCGCTACCGCAAGATAAGCGGTAATGAGGCCATCGCCTTGGGATTGATTGCGGCCTCCCGGCGCGCGAGCAAGACCCTTTTCTATGGGAGTTACCCGATTACGCCGGCCAGTGACATTCTCCACGAATTGGCCAAGCACAAAAACTTCGACGTGCGTACCTTCCAGGCCGAGGATGAGATTGCGGCGGTGACCTCCGCTATCGGAGCTGCCTTCGCAGGGGCCTTTGCGGTGACGGGCACCAGCGGACCGGGCATGTCGCTCAAGAGCGAAGCACTGGGTCTGGCGATGATGACGGAGCTTCCTCTCGTGGTAATCAACGTGCAGCGGGCTGGACCGAGTACGGGAATGCCCACCAAGACGGAGCAGGCCGATCTCATGCAGGCGCTGCACGGGCGCAGTGGCGAGGCTCCTATATGCGTCTTGGCTCCCGCAACGCCCGCAGACTGCTTCGGTATGGCCCTCGAGGCATTCCGAATCGCGACGGAGTTCATGACCCCGGTCATCGTGCTTACCGATGGTTATCTGGGTAATAGCGCTGCTCCCTGGCGCATTCCGGATGTGGATTCGTTACCGGCGTTTAATATCGAGCATCCTACCGAAGGCGATCAGTTCCTTCCGTACAAACGGGACAAACGCCTAGTGCGCCAGTGGGCTCTGCCGGGCACTCCGGGACTGGAACATCGCATCGGCGGTCTGGAGAAAGAGGATATCGTCGGGCGGGTCGACTACGGCCCGGAAAACCACGAGCGCATGGTTTGGATGAGAGAGCAAAAGGTCGCCGGTATTGCCGAGACTATTCCAGCTTTTGACGTGTTGGGAGAGGACCGCGGGCCACTGCTTGTGGTTGGTTGGGGGAGTACGTACGGGGCGATTACGACCGCGGTGGAGCGTTGCCGCGAAGACGGGGTAGCGGTCTCCAGCATCCATTTGCGATACCTCAAGCCGACGCACAAGGACTTGGGCGATGTGCTGAAACGGTTCGAACGCATCTTAGTGCCTGAGCTGAACCTTGGCCAGCTCGTTCATTGTTTGCGCGATCGGTACTTGGTTGACGCAGAGGGCTTTTCCAAGGTGCGCGGTGCGCCTTTCCTGATCTCGGAGATCGAATCGAAGATCAGGGAGATGGCGAACGGGAG
>CP070744.1:175069-225460 GCA_020348265.1 Phycisphaerales bacterium
GTCACCACCACGTTTAAGCGTCATCTTGCGCCGGGCTCGCTCTACGAGGATATCCCGCATCGCTCGCGCCGCCGCACCAAAGAAGTGTCGCTTACTGTCCCATCCCGGATCCTCCCCGGCGACAAGCCGCAGATAGACCTCGTGCACCAATGCCGTCGCCTGCAGCGTCTGACCGCATGGTGCCTTGCGGAGCCTTGCCCGTGCCAAGTTTCGCAACTCCTCGTACACCAGGGGGAGCAGGTCCCTCGCTGCTTCGGCGTCACCCTCAGCAGCGTAGTCGAGCACCCTCAATACCGGCTTGGATTCCTTTGAAGACAATGCGCCATCATCTCGGAACGACCGTGGCTCCGGACAAACAAAACCGTTCCACTACAAACACATGCGAACCATCACAGCCCCCGATTCCCTGGTCTGGCCTGGAACCCCGAAACGTCGACGTCGGCTGTCACCCGCGACTGAATCGTACCCTGTATCAGGAGTGTTTCAAAGAAAAGCCCGTGTGGTGCCCACCCCGGCGTGTTGCGCTTCTACCCAAAACGTGTGCAAGGCGAGCCAAACTCGATCAGACGCCCACTTCGCCCACGCTATCCGTGCCTGGCGCTATGAAGTCACCACGCCGATTCTGCTCAGATCCCACCGTCTCGCCGTCCCCCCTGGCGGCGTCCAGAAACCGTGCCATGAGCTCATCGCAGATCCTGCAGAACCTGATACCGAGGATGTATTGCCTCAATTCACCCGGTCTGGAGTAGCTGACCAATCCGGTTACGTCAGTTGTCGCTCCTTCCCCACCGAGTATCCGAATGTAAACGGGTGTCTCACGACGCAGGCTTATCCGCGTCAGGATCCCGAGGCCACGGCAGGAGATGTCCCGTGTGATGCCCTCGGTCAGTAGCATCGACGTTCCGTCAGCTGAGGGGTAGCAAATCGTGCAGCGAGCACTTAAACGCGATCGATGCAGCCTACGCTTATCCATAATGCTACCTGTGAACCACCCTTGTCCCGTCGCCGGACGAAGTCGGTGCGACTATCGGAAGTCGACGACGGAGTACCGGACATCCTTCCCAAGTAGACCTGCACTGCCAGATTTTCGGCAAGGAAAAGGGACGGACTCGAACTGGCGTGTCCGACGTCTCACGACGCCGGAGTCCTGCCGGAACACAGACACAACCGAAGTACCACGTTAACATGCGATGCACCGGAGCCCACCAAACCGCTCCCCGTGAGCCACTGCAAAGCTCAGTGAACGACCGTACGGCGGAGCTCGCGATTTCTGCCTCCCGGCGTAGCCTCAGCGCCACCTTGCAACCACAAGTTCAACGGGAATGCAAATATGGCAATTCGAACGCCGTTGATTCAGTTTATCTGCAGGATTCTTTCATGTGATGCTGTCGTTATTTTCGGATCGACCCAGACGTAGCTCAGGCCCGGCCGACTTTCCCGCCGATAATGGGGAACAATATGGATCAGTCTCGTTTGCGACCAAGCGTTGTTGGTCGGCAGATCAGGAATCAAGGAGCTACGCTTATGAACAAACGCATTTGGAGCGTCTGCGTATTCACACTGTCTATGACTTCTGCGTTAGCCTTCGCCCAAGCCGGTGAAGATGCTGCGCCCGCCGAAGGCACGCTCGAGGAGGCTGCTGCTGGTTCCGGGGAGCCGTTCTTCGATGTCTTCAACAACGAGCGGCTCACCGGAGACTGGGGAGGTGTACGTACGTCGCTGGAGGATCAGGGAATCGAGATCGGCCTGTCGATGACGCATATCTACCAGCACAATGTCCACGGTGGGATGCAGACGCACCGAGGCCACCGGTTCACGGGCAGCGCCGACTACGAGGTGGTCTTCGATACCGAGGCCCTGGGGTGGTGGGACGGAGGTGTCTTCTACTTGGCGGGTGAGAGTGCGTGGAATGACGGTATTGGAGAGGACCGAGTCGGCAACTTGTTCGGGGTCAACGGGGATGCGGGTGGTGATGAAGAGTTCATCATACGCGAGCTCTGGTACGAGCAGATGCTCTGGGAAGGAAAGGCCCGTTTTCGCATAGGTAAGATGGATATCGGGGTCGACGTTGACACCAACGCCTACGCTAATGACGAGACGTCGCAGTTCCTAAACCCAGCTCTCATCAACACAGGGAACTTGGCCGCGCCCGATTTAGGTATTGGGGCTCAGCTCATCGTCCAGCCGTTGGATTGGATGTACTTTGGGATTGTGGCTGCCGATGCTCAGGCTGACAGAAGGGAGACGGGCCTCAATACTACGTTTCACGACGAAGACTATTTCTTTGCGGGATTCGAACTGGGATTCCTGCCCGTCTGGGATACACCGTGGGGCAAACTACCCGGCGGATATCGCTTCGGCGTGTGGTACGATCCGCAACCTAAAGAGATGTTTTTCAACGATCTTGGGGGGCGCAGGTTGACAATCCCCACGAAACGTGACGACGTTGGGTTCTTCTTCAACATGGATCAGATGGTTTGGAAGGAGCTACCGGAGGACAACGCCGATTCTCAGGGCTTGGGTATGTTCTTCCGATACGGCTTTGCTCACGAAGAGGCCAACGCAATCGAACACTTCTGGAGCGTAGGCGCGCAGTACCAGGGGTTGTTCCCTACGCGCGACGAAGATGTGTTGGGCTTTGGCTTTGCCCAGGGTGTCCTGAGTGGTATGCTCCGCGATCTCGGGGGAGTCGATCACGAATCTGTGTACGAGCTTTATTACACCGCGCAAGTACTGCCCTGGTTGAACGTTTCACCCGATTTCCAGTACATCGTGAACCCGGGCGCCGTAGACGGTCGGGATTCTTTTGTGGCCGGCGTTCGGCTGCAAATGTCTTTTTGAGCCTATCGTAATCTGCTGCCGACCGGTTGGCGCGGCAAGCACGGTTGCAGGTCCCTTACCAGGAGAAAAGGAACTTAAGATGAAGAAGATCAAAACGAGGACGAAACTAGTGGTCTTGGCGAATGTGCTGTTGGCGAGCTGCTGGGGATGGTCGTGCATTCCCGACACGCGGGACGCCTTCTGGGCGGGAGTGATGGACTACGTTACGGGCGCCACCACCGATACCCTCAACACCGTGTGGAGCCCGGCGGACATGTTCCCCGAGGAGTAATTGCGCGGCCGACTGCCGCAACGACGGGCCAGTGTGCACGTCGTCTGGTGCGAGTAGCAACGAAGAGCGAAGCATCTGCGGCATAAAGGACGCGCGGGCCAGGCTCTGCTCGTGTCTTGAAGCGCTGACATAGTCGATTAGCGAGAGGAAAACGATGTTCAGATTGAGAATGCATCTTCTGGGATTTGTCGCGCTGGCCGGTGTCGTCGTCCTTGCGGGCTGCAAGACGCCACAGTCCACCGCGAGCACAGAACAGATTCCCAAGATCACCAAGCTGTACGAGAAGGCGACGGCGGTACAAGTTCATCGGTTTCGCAAGCCTCTGCGTGACGAGCGTGCCCGCATCCTCCGAATGCTGTCGGAAGAATGTGACACCATGATCGCCAACATGAGGGGATCGGAGGCCTCAGCCGAGGCCCTCACCGGTGATGTCGTCGAAGGAGACACCACGAGAACCCCAACGCTCGAAAGGGCCCTGGCACAGATAGGGGTGGCCGCTCGCGAAGGCGATATGCGGGCGCTGCGCTCCGCCCACGAGGCCGCACTGTCCGCATACGGACGCTGATGCGTATAAACCAAGCCGTATCGGACTTGCCGTACCCGTAGGGCGCACGCGCTGCGTCGATGTTGGCTCAATGCGCCGGTCCGTCGGGCCTGAATAGCTCCGACGGACCGGCGCTTTTTGTGCGCCCGGGATTCCCCTCATCATTCCAATGGCGTCTGCATGTCTACAGGCGCTGTACTATCGGGCATTGTCACAGCCAGGTTTCAGCCTGTGATTTCTTTTCCGAAGTGTTGAATAGCCTTCCATCGATGCCTAGTATCCGATGATTCGCCGTAGGCACGGGTGATACACCCAACCTTTGGAGGAAAGAAGAAATGAAGCGCACAATCATTACTGCTTTGGCGTTGGTTCTATTCGGCGGGGCTGTTTTCGTGTCGACGGGTTGCGCGAGCTCAAGCGGCCGGTACTTCCAGAGAACGCGTGAGCACGAGTCGCACGTTCAGAGAGACCGGATCTACAATCCGGCGGACTATCGTTACGCTGAGGCCGAGTAAAAGGTACAAACTCGTCTTACCACTAAAGACCCTCTGACAGCCCGCGAGTTGATGCGGTTTGCTCAGAGGGTCTTTGCTGCGCGGCTGGGCGCCTTTGAACGCCCGGCACACGAGTTCAGACTGTGCAAACGCCGACACTCGCCCGGTGTCATCTGTGCGTTTCCCTTCATGGATACTGAGGAGCAGCTGTACACCGCAAGGGAAAGTGATGCTCTGCGAGAAAACGCACGGTACATGCCACGGGCAGTGTTTCTATCGCTCGTAGACACCGTTGTGGGTTACTTCCTGCCCCTCGAGAACGTCAACTCCCCAAGGGCCTGAAAGACGTTCCGCTCCAACTTCGGGTGGTAAGCTAGAATACGGCGCGCGCACAGATACATGACGTGGCGACGCTGAGCAGCCACCAGTACCGAACGCACCTCGCCTGCCGTGATCTTCTCCACACTTGCGGCATAGCGCAGGATGCACTCTTCACTGCGGCGCTCAGTTCCTGCTGAAAACTGCTGCGCAGGTATTGCGTCACTGGCGACCTCCTGTCATCGATTCTTCCCATCTACCTGTAATGACGTTGTTTGCGCCCAAAGCGCACGCTCAAATAGAGAAAATTTATTCACGCGACCGGTCAGGCCGGGGTGCTCACCCCACACCTGGGCAATGTGTGCAGGGCCCCATTGGTTGGCGATTAATATGTAAGCTTCACTTGCTCTGCTCCGGTACGCCTTAGGTTGACCAGCAGGAGACTGGGGCGACTGGGACAAACGTGGGCAATCTGACTAAGGAATTCAGCGCCTGCTTGACGCGTATTGCACCGTTCGTGGTGCTATAGTATCACACATAGGCGGTGTCACCGGGGTCCGAAATCACAGATGAGAGTCTCCCTGCTTGTGAGGCTAGAACCGGCCACCCAGTTGTGTGAGGTCTACTGTCTCGGAGCCCCTGCGGAATTCGCCGCTGTCGCAGGACACCTGGTTGACTTACTGACGATGCACCTACGACCAGCGAGACGTGCTGAGAAAGTCCCAGGCGGGAAGATGGGACTGCATGGCACCGAACGTCACTAGAGATTCGAGTCATGCCGACACCGAACGAGAAAGAACTCAGGACTGAACGTGTTGTCGAGGAAGCGCTGCGCCGCTGCAACAATGGAGAGCCGATCGATCTTTCCACTTACGCTCGGCGCTATCCCGAGCTGATGCCCGAACTGGCTGAGCGACTGGAGAGGTTTTGTGTCGCAGGCCAGGCATTGGACGAGACGCCCCCCCCGCCGCCATCGGATGACTCCACGGGACAACCGGACCCCGAGTTGGCGTTCCTGCAGGAAGCTCTGGAGGACTGCAATCCGATCGAGCGTATTGACCGCGGAGGGCAGGGTGTGGTCTACAAGGCGTTCGAGCCTTCCACTAAACGCCTGGTCGCCCTCAAGCTGCTGCTCGATGGACCATTGGCAACTGATCGTCAAAAGCGCCGCTTTGCTCGTGAAATCGAGCTGGCTTCGCGGCTCCACCATCCCAACATCGCGGCCATCTTCGCCAGCGGCGAGCTTCGCGGCAGGCCTTACGTGGTAATGGAGTATGTCGATGGTTGTCCCATTGACGAGTATGTGGCCGCAGAGGCGTTCTCCACGCGCGAAACCGTAGCGGTCTTCCTGACTGTGTGTCAAGCCGTTAGTACGGCTCACCAGAACGGCGTGATTCATCGTGATCTCAAGCCGTCGAACATCCTTGTGGATGCCGATGCAAAACCGCACATCCTTGACTTCGGGTTGGCGAAAGATCTCTGGGACGATGTTCCCGAAAGGAACCTCTCCTTGAGCGGTCAGGTAATCGGGACTCTGCCCTACTTGAGTCCTGAGCAGGCCACGGGAGAGCCCGATGACGTGGATACTCGCGCGGACATCTATTCCCTCGGCGTGGTCCTTTATCAACTCGTCTCCGGGCGGTTCCCCTATACCGTCACTGGAGACCGCGAGACCGTGCTGGCCAATATCACTTCCTGCCGCCCGAGTAAGCCAACCGCACTGCTCAGATCCAAGTCGTCCCCCAACGGTGCTTCCTATGGGCGCATCGACAACGATCTCGAGAAAGTGATCCTAAAGGCCCTGGAGAAGGACCCTGCTCTAAGATACCAGTCAGCTGCTGCCTTTGCTGACGACCTCCAACGGTACCTCTGTGGTGAAGCTGTCGAGGCCAAGGCCGCAAGCGGATTCTATCAACTACGCAAGGCGCTCCGCAAGTTCCGCGTTCATGTAGGCGTCGCCCTGGCGTTTGTGCTTCTGCTTGTTGTCGCCACATTTGCCTTTGCTATCGAATGGCGACGGGCTGAACGAATCAACCGGATCGCCAGGACGGGATTGGAGATGGGATCACTTCTCAAACTCGGAGGCGTTCAACGCAACGCAGGCAGGCTGGACCAGGGGATCGCCCTCTTCGAGAACGCCCTTAAACTGGGTGATACTATCCACACAACGGATTCCATCGTCCAGCGTCAGAGATTTGACGCCCATCGCTACATCGCCGAAACATACCTGGAGACCGAGCGACCCAACGAAGGCGAGGAGCATTGCATAAAGGCCATAGAGCTTGCCCGATCGATGCTCGATACGGATGTCGGTGAGTCCGTATGGCAGCGGAGATTGGCCTCTTCAATCACACTCCGCGGACGTTTGGAGATGTCCCGCGAGAGCTACCCAACGGCTCTTGACCACTTCGACGAGGCGGTTTCGATTCTGCACCGACTGATCGAATCGAAGAGGGACGATGCTTCTCTTCAGGAGAGCGTCGCCCAGATAAATACGCTGCAGGGCAAGTGCGCACAACTCCTCAGCGAGTTCGAGGACGCGCAAGTTTACTACTCGGAATCGCACTCCATTCGACAACGCCTCGTGGATGACCAACCCGACGTTCCCACGCGCGCACTTGACCTCGTCCGCGCGGAGTGCGCGCTGGCAGCGTTCCACATATCCAAGGGGGCAACTGAGGATGATCGGCAAGCGGCCCAATGGCTGCAGCAGGCTGAGCAGCACCTGGAGCAAGTCAGCAACTCCGCCGGCGGAGCTGTCCCCCGGTGGAATATTGAAGCCCTCCGCCGTGACATCGAAGCGTATAAAAGCACAATCCGAACGCGCGAGGGTAAGTCGGTTGACCAGTAAGCCAGCGTCACATGCTGATCAGAGCGCCGGCGCAAGCCTATGGTCACGAAGACGCATAAGGGCGAGATATCATCGTAGTCTGTTGAGTGCGTTGTCGTTGTGACAACATAGCATCATGGGCACTCCCCTTCATCATGCGGCGTCGCGAAGAGCCACTCGCGAAACGAACCCGCGCCGTTAAGCAGATAGATCAGCCGCCGGATATCCAGGGAGGTGACTGTGCCGGTATGGCCGATGTCACAGCTGTAATCACCAAAAGGCGGCACGCACACGCCGTTCAGGCAACAGTCGATCAATGACAGAATGTCATTTGTATTGGAGAGGCCGTCGGCACTTGCATCCCCCGGCAAGGAGGTGAAACGCCCCCTGCTGACCGTACATGTACTGCTTGTGTAGCTGACCGTCGTTACCGCCCCCGGCGTGATAGCTCGCCCAAGGCCAATGGTATACGTGCCGTCACCATTGTCGGTGATGCCGACAATCGAATTCGACGTTTCGGTTGCAGCCGTCTCACAGATCGACCAGCAGATATCATCGGTGATGTCGGCATCAGTGGACGCCGCAATAACAATAGTGTCGATACCCAACAGGGACGACTCGTCACCCACCGGGTAAGGTCGACGGGCATCCACCACTCCGTTGGGTGGATCAAGCCAGGTGATCTCGACGTCGGGGCATTGCGGAGTAGACCCTTCCGGGCAGGGCGACTCGATGTCGAGCACATGTGTGCCCATGTCAGCTGCAGTCCATGCCGCCAACACTATATAATAGACCTCGCCCGGCACTAAGCCGCGCACACAGATGTCGGAGTGCTTACCCGAGCCACAGCCGGGCGTGTCGTCGTTGCACCCAATCGCTGTTAGGGAGTTGCACGAGGTTTCCGGCGTGGAAGGATCTAGTACACTGAACACCTGCACCAGCGAATCCGAAGCATCCTCGTCGGTCGTCTGGCATGTGCTAATCCTCGCCGTGTCGTGTGTAGCCTCGAACTTGAACCACACCGAGCCGGCGCCTCTCGGATAACTGTCCGATCTCCTACAACAGAAGGACGGGTCTTCATCTGCGATGGTCGCGTGATCCTGGTAGACGATTGTGCTGCTGTTGGCGTCGACCAACCGGGCACCATAGCCGGGTTGTTCACTCCAGCAATCGTCGTTACTGGGACGCGTAGCGCAGTTTCCACCAGCCCATCGTACGCAGTTCTGATCCCACTCGACGGTACAGCACCACGGGTCGAAATCACAAACGTGATCGCAGCAGGATTCATATCTGCATCCGACACCGGCGTGCGGGAAATCGCATGGCTCCTGCGCATCGAAACACGCGAACCAGGGACACTCGAAGCGTTCGTCATCACAGAAGTCTCCCTTGAACCACCGCCCGGGATTCCCGTATTCGTCGGTCATGCCCATGCACTCGTCGCGGGGGATGTCCAGGCAGACGTCCTCCGGCGTACAGCATGCTTGAGTACCGCAAGGAGGCTCACCCATCTGCAGCCAGGGATCGTCCGGGTCACCATGACCTGCAGGACAGGATGCGCCCTCGAGCCAGCGCCCTTCGGGGCAACTCGTTATCGGAACCGCATCGTCGCAAACGAGTTCCGAGTTTGGAGTATCGGCCTGCTCCGGGCAACATGCACCCAGCGGTGCGCCGCCGCGACAGTACACTCTGAAGTAGAAAGCAGCGTACGAGAAATTGGGCGGCCACACATTCGTGGCCCATTCATCTGTGTGGGCATACGAACATGGGTCTTCACATGCACAGTACACGGAACTGTGTCCGACCCGGATGCGCTGGGAATTCAAGACGCCCGTACCCGGTCTGTTGGCCTTCCATGTGATCCAGAAGCGCGAGTCTAGGAGCAGCCCCGGTTCAAACGTCATCCTGGCAATCTCCAAGTTGCCCGTTCCGCTCTCCGGAGAGGAAACGAACGTCCGCCGGCTCCCGGGAATAGGTTCATCCGTCAGGTATGTCCGAAGGTCGAAGTCGATCTCGTAGGGACCGGCATAGCCCTTGGTTCCGACCTCGATAACACTCAGCTCGCACTCCTCGGCAATCAGCTCGACGTCATCACCGAACCGGACATATTCCGTACCCGGGGGAAGCTCGAACGGTTCGCTGGACGGGTTCTCAGCCAAGTACGCGAGAAAATGCTTCGGACAGGCATCCTGTGCGAAGAACTCGGAGTAGAAACTCGCGTGGGGACGCGACGGATACCCTCCGAAACGAATGTCGCATCCGACAATCACGTGGTAGTACCGATCAGCCGAGTAGCCTACCGTTGCCGGCATACCCACGATCCATCCGGCCCGCCTCGTGCTGAATTCCACCCGCAGCCAGACGTGGGGCGGAATAACCGGCTTCGAATCGCGGGCTACGCAAGGCGATCCGTCATCGCAGTCTTGCTCGCTGATCCGACAGGCTTTCTCGTCGGTACAGATACCCAGGTTGGAATCTTCAAAGTCGATGACGAGTTCGTGGATTACGCTCAAATCATCCTCGAGGCCAGCGAACGTAAGCTCGGTGCCCGGAATCCCCGGCGCATTGTAGGGCAGAAGGACTGGACATTCCTCCATCAAAACCACGGTGACATCGAAGGTCTCGTCGCCATCCTCGACTCCGCCGCTAACCCTGATCAAGTAACGGTTGAGTTCGAACGGCTCAATCGAGGTTGTGTAGATGTCATCGCCGATACGGTAGTACCGACCCGGCGAGTAGAGATACGTTCCCAGGGTATTGCTGTAGACGAGCTTCCCGGGCCGATCAGCGCCCGCATCGCGTAACCCGGGATTCCCACCTGCGAAGTGCCGGATTACGCGAACCTCCGCCGGCAACGGACGAAGCTGATCCGGGTCGATTTCGTCGATCAGGAGGACCTTGTCCAGTCCGCCGCGATCTTCACCCGAACGCACCGTCTCGACGGCTTCCGGGTCTGTCGCTGCCACGGGCGAACCCGGCTCGAACCCCGGCGGGGCAGCGGCAGCAGGAGCGGTGTAACCCATGCCCAGCGCTATCGCCGCCGCGCTCACCGCTACGACCATTGTGCACAAGCGGCATCCAATGGAGGCAGATCGTCTATTCACCCGAGCAGTGTGAATACTCGTGCTGAAGGAATGCAGCAACGGCGCCGAAAGTGTTCTATCCCCAAGCGGACATTGACAGCAAGATGAACCCACGCCCCACCCCAGATGGTTCGAGACCTCTCACAGAAGAGGTTCCAACTCTGCTGGTCTGCAGATTATACCCCTCGCGAGCCGGCGAGTAAAGCAAAAGAAACATTTCCCACGAACCCCTGGGCAATCGGACAATGCCCCATGACACGCACGCACTCTCCTTGATTCAAGGATCTCCGTGGGCGATCCTGGTCTTTTGCCGCAGGCCCGGTGCACCATCACGCGTCAGTCTGTGGGTAGCGGTTCGCGCGGTGTCGTGTGCCACTGCTCTTGAGCAGTGTGGGAACGTTACAAGAGCCCAATCGGCACTGCTCAAGAGCAGTGGCACACCCGCAAACTCAAACGCTACAGTGTACCAGCCTTCAGGCGGCTCACAGCAATGGCGAGTATCCCTCGGAGGCTTCGACGATAGCACCGTGGTTGACTTGGGCGATCTCGCATTGATGCAAACCTGCCTCAGTGCCACCGGCGCGGAGAGCATGCCCAGGCACGCGTGATCCCCAGCCGTCTTGACGAGCCCCGTACGAAGCCCAACTGAGTCGGCCGCTGAGAACACAGCGTTGCACCAACGCCTCGCAGCTACTTCAGGGATAGCACAATGCTCGTATAGTAGGTGTTGTCCAGACGCTCGAAGCCCCGCTGCGGGCGCGAGTTATACTCGTTTGTCATACCGAGCTTCCACGCCCAACGGTCGTCCTTGAAGGGAATCAGCAAAGCCGTATCCAATCTCAGGCGATAATTAGCGGTATCTTCAATATCCGGGCTGTACACGGTCGAATGAGTAAACTGTGCAACCGGGGTCAGATCGATGCGATAGTCCAGCCCGAGGTCCACCACAGCATCATCCTCGGTTCTCCCGCCGTCGTAGGACTCGTGTCGGTACCCCAAGCCCAGGCTCGTCTTGAGCTCGTGCTCGGGCTTTTTAAGCCAATAATATCCGCCACCGAATGCTGCTGTGGCACGCAGGTCCAGATCCTCAAACTCGTCATACTCAAGTTCCGTTCGCGCATACCAATACCAGCGTTCCGTGAGCGAGTGCTCGTAGCGAATCCCCCCCAAGTACTCGTTAGCCGTCCGGTCGTCATCATCCTCGGCATACTTACCTGCCAGGTACAGATGAAGCCGGTCGTCCGAAGTGGTCCGCTTCACGTCGAATCGACCGTGTCCCTCCAAGGTGTCCCTGTTGCCCTCGGTGTAAGTTGCGCCACCCTCCAGTACGGCGGACCACTTGGGCTTGGCAGCTTCTATTTCAGCCTCGGCCTGCGCGCGGATCGCCACTACCCTGGGACTCTCCTCGCCTTCCGGCCACACCATCGCGATCTCCGCTGGAGAGATGCTGATATTGCCTAACTCGGATTGGACAACGGTCTCGCTCGCGTCCGCAGATGCCGCGATGGGGCCTACGAGTGTGTCTCCACTGCTGAACTCAACGTGAACAGGCTTTTCGGTTGTAATCCCGGTTATCTTCGATGCATCTATGGTTAACCGTCCGGCAATCTCGGTCTGGATGACGAGTTTTCCGTCCGCGACCTGCTCGACCGTTCCAACGATCCTGCTTCCATCGGAAGTGGTAATGACATCAGCGCTCGCCGCGACAACCGAAAAGAGTGCCATGCCGACGAACGTCGCGTGTGGTTTGTAGGTTTTCATGGGTTTTGGCTGCCTTACTGGAGTTGCGCGTCGCAGCAGCTAAGAAGCCCGACGCCGCTCAAAGAAGAACTCAAACCGTCTCCGGTTATGACACAGCACGATCATTCGTCGTCCGAGTCGAACGCCTCATTGATAGCACCCGTGATAAACGCATCTATGGGTGTGAGGATCGCACCACGGACCAGTTGAATGATTGCGTCCCGCCCGTCAAGTGTCATGGACGTAGTGATCGTGCCGAGCTCACAACCTCCGAACTGGCAGACCGTGCCTAGCCCGCAAAACAAAGCCAATGTCCTCGCCCGCACCCTGGTAATCCGAGATCGCATCACGCTTTCACTCCTTGAATGTTGTCCAACCGTCGAACTTGAGACCGCTGGATTGACTATAACCTGGAACCTTCGGCTGTCCAGCGACACCCGGCTGGCAACAAAGCGAGCTCACGTGTTCCACTCGCCGAGCGCCCACGATCGTATCAGCGGTGAGCGCGACAGCTCAGGGCAGTCTCCGATTGCGCAACAGAATGATTCACCATGCCCCCAACATTATTCGACGCGACCAGCAT
Source organism: Phycisphaerales bacterium (assembly GCA_020348265.1). GTDB lineage: Bacteria > Planctomycetota > Phycisphaerae > UBA1845 > UBA1845. The sequence goes on from CP070744.1 coordinate 187,774, forward strand.
TGAGACCAAACCGGCCCAGATATAACAAGAGCCGTCGGAGCCGCGCCATGCCGGGATTCTGCGGAGTTTATTGTTCTGGCTCCGGGTCATACCATGCACAGGGCAGGTTTGCTGGCAAAGTACCGGCACGTATCTCGGCGTCTTACTGAGGTGGAGCAGGCTATGGAGGAGCAAGCGATGGAACAGGCGGCGGAAGAGTTGAACACGGGGCAGCTGTTGGAGAGGTTTCAGGAATGGCTCGGCGACATAGGGCCCGTTGTCTTGGAAGCTCTTCTCATACTCCTTTTAGGTTGGATCGTGTCCAGGATAATCACGCGCATCGTACGCGGAGTCATGCGGAAGGCTCGCGTTGAGCCAACCCTGGTGGGATTCTTGGGCAATCTCACATTCGCGTTGTTGATGACCATGGTCGTGATTTCAGCGGTTCAGAAACTGGGAGTGCACACCACGTCCTTCGTTGCCGTCTTGGGCGCAGCCGGACTTGCTATTGGGTTTGCCCTCCAGGGTTCCTTGGCAAACCTTGCTGCCGGGGTGATGTTGATCCTCTTTCGCCCCTTCAAAGCCGGTGATTATGTCGAGGCCGGCGGAGTAAGCGGGGCGGTGACGGAGGTACAGATTTTTGCCACCGTTCTGCAAACTCCGGACAACAAACGCGTCATCGTCCCGAACTCCTCCATCACCGACAACACAATCACCAACTACTCCGCGAACGACACACGCCGTGTCGACCTGGTCTTCGGCATCGGGTACGGCGACGACATCCAGAAAGCTAAACAAGTCCTCGAGGAGGTGCTTGCTCAAGATACGCGCGTGCTCAAGGACCCTGCGCCGACAGTCGCCGTCTCTGAGCTTGCCGACAACAGTGTGAATTTCGTAGTCAGGCCGTGGGTCAGAACGGCGGACTACTGGGGCGTGCTCTTTGACGTAACCGAGGCGGTCAAGCAGCGCTTCGACGCGGAGAACATCAGCATTCCGTTCCCGCAACGCGACGTACACCTTCATCAAGTTGCGTGAAGTCCGACGGTGCACTCCCGGACGAATGACCCGAGAGACAACGTGTGATTCATGTCGAATGACAAGGAAGCTGAATCAGCACCCTGTTCACTCAGGCGTCGCGTCCGCAGCTCTGCCAGGAGATTCTCCAACAAACGCTCAGATCTTCAGGTGTAGCCAGCGATACGGTGCCATCAGAAGAACCGCCCTGGGCATAGTCGCAACATCTGCCAACGCCTGGTGCGCAGCATCACCGCCTGCTGACGATCCTGCGCCAGACTACTGCACGACTGCGCGATCCCTATGGCTTGCTTGGCTTGGGTTCGGGCTTCTGCGCCTTTGGCTCTTGCGGCTTGGGCTCTCTCAGATCGACGCTCTTCGACCCCTCGGGGAAGTATGCGGTAAACGGATCGCGGGCCAGTCTCGGGTTCACCGAAATGTTGCTCAGGACGAGCTGCGCGGTACCCGTCTTGCCCGACGCGTCTTTAGTTATTCGGTCCACGCGCCGCGGTAGGAGGTCTTTGGTGGAGAAGTACCAGTCCGTCTGCTGGCGCCCGCCCTTGGTCGAGACGTGGACCACATAGCAGGGCACCCCCGCGACCAATGCGTCCGGCCTGAGCTCGAGCTTGTCCGCCTTCATTTCCTTGGCAAACGGCTCAGGGTAGAGGAGTTCTAGTACAGCAACATACGGCAGTAAAGGCCCCATATCGCTCATGACCTTGGGGTCATACGACTGAGTGACCGTATTGTGCTTGACGTCAACCAAGAAGAACGTCTTACCGTCAGACCCCACCATCGCCGTCACGAGACCCGCCGGGCCAGGCACCACATCGGGCTTCATGAAGCGGAATTTGTCAAAGCCTCCAGTAGATTCTCCGCCGAGAATTACCGTCCCCCAAAGGGCGGGGACCTCTGAGGCCATAGTGCCATAGCCTTTAGTTGAGGCTTCATAGTAGATGTGGTCAATCCTCTCGGCGGCTTTGGCAGCGTATTTGAGCACTGCGATCGGATCGGTAAGCCGGGGTATCTTCGGCTTGGGTTCTTCGACACGTGACACCCGCTCAGAAGGCCTTGCTTTCGTGGCCTTGGCAGGCTTATCGGCCTTTGTCGGGTCCGTAGGCGGCACGTTGGCCGGCGTCGTCTCGAAGATAGGTGGGGTGGCTGTGGATTGCTTGCTTGCCGCCTTTGTCTCATCTTTCTCAGGTGGCGCCCCGTTTGCGACACTAATCGCACACGCCGCCCATATGCAAAGTGCCAGCGCCGGTATTCCGAACAGCGTTGACTTCATCGCTCTTGCTCCCTTCCACGCCGATCGGCGCACATACTCTGACTCGTACTCACTAACGTGCTTCCCGGTCCAATATTGTACAAAAAGTCGGCCCAGCGTCGCATGTTCCGGTCCCGGTACTCACTGTCCGGGCAAAGTAACGCCAAATCCACCACCTCCATCGAACCGGGCGGTGGCGTCAGCATCGCCGATCTCTTCCATCGACTCCCTTGCGAACCGAGCCAAGTATTCCGCTGGGAATCTTACGGCTTCATGGTCTGCGGGGTTCACGGTTACGGGACACCTTGATTGGCACTTGCATAGCCTGACGAATATGTGTAAATTGCGCCCTTGATATAGAAAGAGTGTTAAAACGCTTGAACGTAAACTCTTGATTTATAAGAGGTTAGCGCCTAAGTTGCTGAACTCGGGCGTGGTGAAACGGTTACCACAAATGGTTAGAACAGCTGAGGTGAAGACGGGAATCATTGAGAAGCACCGGGTCCACGAAAAGGACACCGGCTCTCCTGAGATTCAAGTCGCGCTCCTCACCGCACGCATACAAGAGATTACTGAGCACTTGCAGGCCAATAAGAAGGACTTCGCCGCTAGGCGCGGTCTGCTCAAGCTGGTCGGCCGGCGCACCAGTCTGCTCAAGTATCTTACGCGGAAGGACCGAGAGCGCTACAAGAATATCATCAACAGCTTGGGCCTGCGCAAGTAGGGCGGTGCCTCAGGTCTGAGATGATCGTTCATCCCTGTCCCTTATTGCGGATCGTTGGCACTTATCACCGACAAAGTGGTGAGTCTCGGGATCGAGTCGCGCCCATCACTAGTGGGCAATTACCGTCGGTTGACGGCTTCCTCAATCAACAAGAAGAATCGAACTTCAAGAGCACAAAACGGTTGGCACAGCGGAAAGGTTGGTAGTCAGAATGAGTTTAGGAATACACAGCGTAGAACGGACCATAGGCGACAGGGTACTGCGTATCGAAACCGGCAAACTCGGCAAGCAGGCTGCGGGGTCTGCCATTGTCACGTATGCTGACACCGTCGTAATGGTAGCGGCAGTCACGGGACCGCCCCGCCCCGGCATCGACTTCTTCCCGCTCACCGTCGACTACCGCGAAAAAACTTACGCCGCCGGCAAGTTTCCCGGCGGTTTCTTTAAGCGCGAGGCCAGACCGACCCAAAAGGAAATCCTCACCATGCGCATGATCGATCGCCCCATCCGCCCGCTCTTTCCGGAGGGGTTCAAGGATGAGGTACTCATTCAGGCGATGGTCCTATCCACGGATCAACAGAATGACCCGGATATTCTCGCCATGATCGGCGCGTCGGCGGCTCTGGCGGTTTCACAGATGCCCTTCGAAGGCCCGGTTTCAGCATGCCGCATCGGATACGTAGACGACAAACTCGTCCTCAACCCTACTCTGAGCCAGATGGAATACTCGACCGTAGAAATGGTCCTCGCCGGCCATATGGATGCGATCAACATGATCGAGGTCGGAGCTGCGGAGGTTCCGGAAAGTGTTCTGCTGGAAGGCGCCGAGTTGGGGCGCAAGGCGACCGTCGAGATCTGCGAGATGATTCTCGAGTTGCAGGAGAAGGCGGGCAAACCCAAAGTTTGGACTCCTCCTCCCTCGACTGACAACCTAATGGACGAACTGCGCAACAAGTATGCCGCCAGGCTACGGACGGCCAGGTCGGTCCCCGGCAAGCAGGATCGGCATAACGCCGTCAGCGAGGTCTATGATGCAGCAAAGGCCGAGTACTTCCCCGAGGATGAGGATACTGACGAGCTGAGCTGGACCGTGGTCCGCGAACTGCTGGACAGGATCGAGGGTGAGATCGTTGCGGAAATGGTGATCACCGAGGGCAAACGAGCCGACGGGCGTGGAACCGAAGATATCCGCGAGCTTATTTGTGAGGTCCAGCTTCTTCCGCGGGTGCACGGCTCGGCGCTGTTTCAGCGGGGAGAAACACAAGCTCTTTGCGTTGCGACGCTGGGAACCGGGCGTGACGAGCAGATCGTCGACGGCTTGTCCGAAGAATACAGCAAGAAGTTCATGCTTCACTACAACTTCCCGCCGTTCTGTACGGGCGAGGTTCGACGCGTCGGCTTCACCAGCCGTAGAGAAATAGGCCACGGCAACCTTGCGGAGAAGGCCCTTCAGTCGGTACTGCCCACCCCGGAGAAGTTCCCTTATACGATTCGACTGGTGTCCGAAATCCTCGAGTCCAACGGATCCAGTTCGATGGCGTCGGTCTGTGCGGGTTGTATGGCCCTTATGGATGCAGGTGTGCCGATCAAGCAGCCCGTCGCGGGAATTTCCATAGGGGCTTTCGAGCATGGAGACAAACGCGCCCTGATCGTGGATATCCTCGGCGAGGAAGATCACTTTGGCGAGATGGACTTCAAGGTCACCGGTACCCAGCGAGGCGTCACAGCTGTGCAGGTTGACCTCAAAGGCAGAGGCATATCCCTCGACCAGATTGAAGAAGCGATGGAGGCGGCAAGGAAGGCCAGACTCACCATCCTCAAGAAAATGCTCTCGGTGCTACCCGCCCCACGCGATGATACAAGCGAGTTCGCACCCCGCCTGCTGACGATTAAGATCGATCCGGAGAAGATCGGCAAGGTCATAGGCCCGGGCGGCAAGCAGATCAAGCTGATGGAGGCCGAGACCGGTGCCAACATCGAAATCGGGGACGACGGAACCATTGTAGTCTCGTGCCTGCAGATGGAAGGTGCGGAGCGGGCGCTGGAAATGATCGAGGCGGTAACGGCAGAGGTGAAGATCGGCAAGATCTACACCGGGCGCGTCAGTAGCATCAAGGATTTCGGGGCGTTTGTCGAGCTAATGCCCGGGCAGGATGGCCTCTGCCATATCAGCGAGTTGGACACGGATTATGTCAAGTCGGCTTCCGACGTGGTGAAGGTCGGCGAGACCGTCCGCGTCAAGGTGATCGCCATTGACGATCAGGGACGCATCAAGCTGTCCCGCAAGGCCGTCTGCCTCGAAGAGGCCGCCGCCCAATAGGGATCGGGGAGCTGCCTGCTCACCGGATTCGTGTGGCGGGGTAGGGTGCTGGCGCACTGGGAGCGGTGCTCAAAACCTGCGGCGGAAGGAACAGCCACACGCCTTTGCCGCATAGCGGTTGAGCGCTTGAATCACGGTTTGCATGATCGGCTCGCAACCGGCGGGCTGATCTTCGCACCAATTCGGGTACAATAGCCAAGTATGAGCGACACTGCCTTCGTGCTTATCGTTCAGGATGATGTCTCACACGGCCAAGCCGTGGCTGAGGTGTTGGAGCGCGACCGGTTCGCGTGCCTGGTCGTTGGAACCGGCGACGCCGCGATCGAGAGCATCAAGCGGCGCCCGCCGGACGTAGTCGTAACCGACTACAAACTCCGCGACAAGACCGACGGCATGGATGTCCTCCGCGCCGCCAAGCTGGCCAACTCCGACACGGAAGTATTCCTCATAACCGCATTTGGCAGCGAAGAGCTCGCCCGCGAAGCCCTCAGCCCGGGCAGTGAGTTCCGCGCATACGATTACCTAATCAAGCCTGTCGATACGGACGTGATCTGCGACAAGATCAGACGAGCCGCCAAGCAGGCAACTGCAGCTCGTGACGCCCGCCTGATGCGCTCTCAAATCGCCGACACGTTCGAGTTCTCCGGCATCATCGGAAGCTCGGAAGCGATCCAACGAGAGATCAAGCGGCTCAAGAAGATCGCCCGCAGCAAAAGCACCGTGCTGATTGTCGGAGAGACCGGTACGGGCAAGGAGCTCTTCGCCCAAGCCATTCATGAGAATTCGCCGCGGGCGGGAAAGCCCTTCAAAGTGCTCAACTGTGCCGCCGTCAGCGAGACATTGCTGGAGAGCGAACTCTTCGGCCACGTTAAGGGCGCTTTCACCGGGGCCATTGTGGATCGCAAAGGACTGGTCCAGGCGGCCGACGGGGGAACGCTGTTCCTCGATGAGATTGGGGATATGCCCCACACCATGCAGGCCAAGCTCTTGCGAACACTCGAAAACGGGGAAGTCCTCCGCGTGGGTAGTAACGATATCGAGTATTTTGACGTGCGTTTTGTGGCAGCCACCAACCACGATCTGGCTGAACTTATGCGCGAGGGGCGTTTTCGCGAGGATCTCTTCTATCGCCTTCACGCCCAGGGAGCCATCCGCCTGCCGCCCGTTCGGCAGCGGCGTGAGGACATTCCCCCGCTGGTTAGCCGCTTCATCGAACGCGCATCCAAGGAGCTGGACCTCACCATCGAGGGGATCTCTCCGGAAGCCATGCGCAAGCTGGTCAACTATCGTTGGCCGGGGAATGTCCGCGAGCTCCGAAACGTCGTCCACCAAATGTGTGTTGAGGCGGAGGGCACCCGCCTGGAGGTCGCCGACCTACCCGATTCACTGCGCGCTTCCACGGACATCGTCCCCGCCGGTCCACCTAATCTCGCAGGAATGACCATGGCCGACGTCGAGCGGCTGCACATTATGAATACGTTGCGGATGTTCGGAGGAAACCGCGAGAAGACCGCTAAAGCCCTGGGAATCGGAGCCCGCACGCTTTACCGCAAACTGCGCGACTACGGCCTGCGATAGCCTCCAGTACCGGGCGCCCACGCCAGCCAGACCCTCACTCCAGGAGTAGATCGCCGTGCCGGGCGCGCGCAAAGACGGCGGCGGGGCTAGCCCACCGCCGCATTCTGCTTCTAGAACGTCTTGACCGACTACGGATAAATCAGCGAGTCAGTCGACGCGTAATCCGAGTCATTGGTACCGAGCGCACCCATTCCAGGATACGGTGGCGGGCTCAGCTCGCACGGAGTCTCGCCGTGGATCAGGTTGCGCGATTCCGCAACGTTCCACTCATACTGAATCTTTGTGTAGATGTTATCGTGGTCGATTCCTACGTAGGGCACACGCATGAACGAAGCGTGCCCATCAGCGTAGAGAGCATTCTGCCCCTCGCCGTTGTTCACACCACCGTGGTTGATGGAGTTGTAGGGTCTCCACTCCTTCGGTGAATCGTCCATATCGAGTGGCTCGTTAGCGGAGTTCGTCCAGTCGGGCGCGCTTTGGCACTCGTAGAACGGACCCTTGTCACCAGCGATCACCTGCCGGTTGTCCATACCTTCTCGCGGCTGGGTATCGCGCGGGCCGAAAGGCACCTGATAAGCATAGCTCACGTTGTAGTACGAGCCGAAGTCATAGTACTGATCTATGTTCTCCGTCGGATCCTCATCGTCGTTACCGCTGGGGCAAACAAACTGCTTCACCGTCAGCGACCCCGTCCGGATAAGCATCCAATACGCTCGCGTCACCGAAAGCTGTGTACTGGCTCCAGGGTCGAAGGAAAGGCTCGGCCTATCCCGCCGAAAAGCCACTCCACCGCCGTTACCCTGCTGAATGCTGTCCTGTGCCGAGAAGCCCTGGTAGTCGATCCCGTCGCCCTCCGCGGAGACGACACGGCCATCAAACGGCGGAATCGGCCACTTCTCGTTGTTATCATTCGCGTAAATCTTACATGACGTGCCAATACCCTTGATATTGGATTGACACACTAGTCGCTTACTCAGCTCCCGAGCACGCGACAAGCTCGGCAGCAGGATCGAGATCAACAGCGCGATGATCGCGATCACAACTAGCAGTTCGATCAGCGTAAACGCCTTTAACCTTCGGAACATGACAAAACCTCCCAATAGTGGATTAAATTGCTAGACACGATCTAGCGACAAGAACACTTTGCTCCGCTAAAACCATCCCCAATCAACATCATCGTACCGAAACGGTACAACAATACCATCACGTCAGAGCATCCAAGCAACTGACAGACCAACATCCGCCGCCAAACGCCATTTCAGCATCTAACGACGCCCAGACCCTGCCGCATCCCAAATATAGAGGGCATCGGCACAGACTCGAAAACAACGACCTCTGACAGCCTAAGCTGCAGTAATCGCTCTTAGCTTCAGTTTTGCGGTTGACCAGCATGGCCAGCTCATCCTACCCCTCCGAAACAGGGCGCAAAACAAGCATAGCCGGGTTTGGTGGTAGCGGGGAAACGTATGAAGAAGGAGATTAGGATGCCAAAAAATCTATATATATAACAGGTAACGAACCGCCCGGCAGCGCCCGAAAGCGCCAACCAAACTCCTTCTACCACTTCACCAGTCTATATAGTACTCTACCCCTCCTAATCACGCCTGTCAACGGCCCAAACGGCAAAAAAACCTTTTTGCGCCGCTTTCCCTGCCTAGCGATGCGATCGCCGCGTTACGAAGCTTGAACGCGGAACAGGTCAATCCCATGCGGCAGCGCGATTCCCAATCCTCTGCGATGAGCAGCCGCAAGATACGCGAGATCCTCGGGAGATGAGACAATCCTGGATAGGTTGTTCTGCAGCCGCACTTTGTTAAGGAATCTCAGCGCAACTGAATCAGTTGCCACCGGATCGCGTGAGGCGATGATCATGCCTTCTTCACTGATGCCCGTGTCCGTGACGCTTGGGCCGCCGCGATAGACAACTCGAAGGGCATCAACCAGGCATAAGCGAAGCTTGGCTCGAATCTCCTCCAGCCAGACAATATCTGCTATGTAGGGGGAACATCCGTGAGCGTGATACCGGGCTGGATGTTTGATCAGGCCGTGTGAGAGATTCTTCAGCGAGCAGGTCATGCCGGCGATGTTGTGAGTCTTCAAGAACGGAACGTCTATGATCGCGGTTACTTGGCGTAGCACAGACGCGAGTTCATCCGTCCCGCTCCCGAAATCGGTGGGTTTCCGGTCGAAGCCCTCCGCGACCGGAGCCGTTGATCGAATCAAACCCGTATCGCTGAGCACCTCGATGCAGACAATTTGCTCCGGGCGCCACCCCGCGTCTACCAACGAAGAGATTATGGCGTTCGCGAAGGCCGGAGTGGTCGCCAGAACGGCCTGACCCGATTGGTTGAACTTGATTCCGATGATGTCAGAAGGCTTTAGGATCGCCTTCCAGCCTTGGGCGGGAGTGTCGGCTCCTGTGAGTTCGGTGATGGCGTGATCTAGCATCTCCGCCAACAGATCGCGGTGGACCTGCAGCCCATTGATCACATGTCTCGATTGGACCTCGACCACGCGTGATTGAGGCATACCAGGCAGAATAGTCAACCGCGAATCGTCCTCTGCAAAGGCACGCGAGCCGAGCATGACCCCACCGACCGCAGATGCGGCTGCTCCCAGGAAGCCGCGGCGACTCAGCCACGCCATACCCTCCCCAGTATCTCGTTCAGCAGTGCACATTTCAGTCAAGCCCACAGTGTTCCGCTCCGCGAGATGTTCATCGGAATAGTGGCGAGGGCGATGCGGGTTTTTCTGCTAGGCCGCTGCCTCCGGCAGGTAGCGGGCCCGCAGGCACCCAGAATCCGCTAGCTGAACGTGGAAATCAGGGGCTGGCCCACCTCGAAGATGGACTGCGTTTTCAGTAGAGTGAGCTCCTCCGGGTATGCATGGTAGGCGTGCACGTGGAACTCATGGTCCCGAGCGTCGTAATCGATGAAAGTGAACGGCGCCAGGCCCTCTACCGCCCAATCCTCGAAGCAAACGAAAAGCCCGCGATTCTGAGCGTAGTGAACGTAGTCACGGTGGGTCGGCGGAAAAAGCTGAGCCGTCATACGTTCAACTTGAGTGGAAAGAATGTACTTCACGTCGTTGGCAAAGGACTGGGCGTGATCGCGCTCTCCACGAAATCGGAACGACGTTGCTAACCCAGCCTTGGGGAGCACCTCAGTATCCTCCGCAATCAATTCCGTCAGAACCTGATCGCCGGCCTGTACGGTGACGACGTGCAGCAGCCCTACAACCCAGATTTCCGCGTTGTAGCGGGCCTGCTCTATCCGCTTGACCCGATGGATATGGAACAACTCCGGGTGAATCGCCCTCTGGTAAAGGCAGAACTGCAGGTCCTCCACCTTGGCCCTAGATTGCTGTGTATGTCCGCGCTCCACTGCACCACCTTTGAAAAAGCCTACTCAACAAGATGCGTACCCCGATTATATGGTCCGCAAATCCCTTTTCCACCGAATTCTAGTACGATGCTCCAATATTTATGTGCTGTTTTTGCCGAAGTCGGCTGCTTTTCGCACGATATTATAGGACCATCACCCTGGAAAAAGTTGCGGTGGCAAGTCGTCCACGTCTCTATGCTAGGAGATGTTTCTCCGGCCGATCGTGGGCAGAAACACAGGTACCACTATCCTCGCGAGCTGCGCAGTCATGCTCCCTGCCAAGCACGTGCGGGTGTTGTGGAACGGCAATCAAGCGCTATAATCGCCGCCATGAATCGCTGGCCGAGTCTCTCTTACGTGGTGCTGCTGGCACTTGTGATGCCTCCTGTGGTGCTGCCTGCGCCAAGTGTCAGACTATTTATTTCTCCGAGATTCGTACGGGAGGATGACAGTCTGGGAGACAGTGAATCTACTTCGGACAGCCCGGCCTCGGAGGGGAAACCGTTGGAGGAGCCCTCGCCATTGACCTGCCTGTCCCTCCGGCCGGAACCTCTCGGGCAGTGCAGCCGGGCCATACAAGCGCCGAAGGCCTGCAAGTCGGCAGACAAGCCGATTCCCGAGAGTGTTGCCGGGGCGGCGCACGTCACTGTGCCGGGTGCCCCGCTTGAACACGCGCTATCCGAGTTTTGTTGCCTGGCGACTTCTCTTCCTGTCGTTGCCACATCAGTTCGATCGAATGCACCGCCGATGGCTGCGTAATCCTGCGCATGTGATGGCGGAAATCTTGACCAGTTGATTTAATCAGATCCCAGCTAATGGTCGAAACGACGACGGCAATGAACGGCCGTTCTATGGAGTAGTGAAATGCATGATCCAAACCGATTGATGAAATGGCTACTGGTTATCGGACTAGTGGTCTTATCGCTGACTATCCTCTATCCCCCCCACGAGAAGCTCAAAGGTGGGATCGACCTCGTGGGCGGCACAAGCCTGCTCTTCGAGATCGACACTGCCGGCTTGGATAGCTGGCAGCAGACCGGGCTAAGCGCCCGCGTTATGCGCATCCTGCGAGATCGAGTGGATCCGCAGGGCCAACTTAACCTGGAATGGCGCCCCATCGGGAACTCCAGGCTGGAAATCCGTATGCCTCGCCCCCCCAAAGAGGCATTGCGCCGGCGCGAGGCCTACAACTTCGAGTTGGATGCGATCAAGGCGAAAGCCCTGACGCGATTCGACATCGAGACGGCCCTGCATTCCCCGGAATCAGAGCGCGACGCCGCACTGGCGGAGTTGGTGCGTGGGATCACAGAGCGTCTCCCGCTGATCGAGGCGCTCAAGCTCAAGTATGCGGCGTATCTTGAAGCCAGAGACGGCGACGACTTGGCCTTGGCTGACCAGGCGTTGGATGCTTACGAAGAGGCAGTCTCAGACCTCCTGGTTACAAACATGCCCGTGGTCCGTCTTACGGATATCCTCGCGATTCCCCCCGGGGAGGAGCGCGACGGCGAGCTCGAGAAGCTTAGAGAGGAATTTCCGTCCTATGACAAGGGTATCAGCGAGGGTGCGCCTGAGAGGCTCATCACCCGCGCGGTTACGGCACATGATAAATGGGCGGCCGACAAGGCAGACCTGGAGGATCCATCAGACCTGAAGCGTCGCATCCGCGGCGCCGGCGTGTTGGAGTTCAGGATTCTCGGCGAACGTGACTCGACGTCTCCGGCGAATACGGCGGCGGTTCGAGCCATCCCTTCCCAGCCGGTCAGCCGCTACACCGAACAACTCAAAAAGCAAGGCCCACGACCTAAAGCCGGCGATCACTACGTATGGTTCCCGATTGAGAAGCCCCTGCGGTTCCTTCGTGCAGATGATTTGGAGCAGTTCGACGAGCGCAGAACGGACCCCAACGTCCCCATCATCGAAGAATACGCAGGGCGTTACTACGTATTGGCACACAACGATCCTGAGTACGGCTTGCTGCGAACCTCGGGGCGGACGAGCAGTTCCGGTCGCAAGGCATGGGCGCTGAACGCGGCATACCCCGACCAGGACCCGATGACGGGGGAGAACGTGGTCAGTTTCCAGCTGGACGCCCGCGGTGGGCTTCTGTTTGGGCAGCTGACCGAGCCGAACGTAAACCGGGATCTGTGCATCATGCTGGATGACACGGCGGTGTCGTTCGCGAACATCCTGGAGCGGATCACCACCCGATGTCAGATAACAGGGGGCTTCACCGCTGAGCGCGTTCAAAACCTGGTGCGGACTCTGGAGGCGGGTTCGCTGCCTGCGCGGTTGAAGGAGACACCCCTTCGCGAGGTGACAATCGGACCGAGCCTGGGAGAGACCAACCGCACGAAGGGCATGCAGGCGGCGATCTGGGGATCGCTCACCGTGGCCGTGTTCGTACTGATCTACTACGGGTTAGTGGCAGGCGGTATGGCGGACATCGCCCTGGCGATGAACCTGCTGTTCGTGCTAGCTGCGATGGCGCTTATGCAGGCAACCTTCACTCTACCGGGAATCGCCGGATTGATCCTGACCGTAGGTATGGCCATCGATGCCAACGTGCTGATATTCGAGCGTATTCGTGAAGAGCGCGACAGAGGCGTCATCTTCAAGAAGGCTCTGAACGCAGGATATGACAAGGCCTTCTCGACCATTATTGACGCCAACATCACCACGCTGATCACCTGTGTGATACTGGGATTCGTAGGAAGCGAAGAGGTCAAGGGTTTTGCCATTACGCTGGGCATCGGTATCACAACGAGTATGTTCACCGCCTTGTTTGTTACACGACTGGTCTTCAATACGCTCATCGCGAAGGGTGTTCTCAAGGATCTTTCCATGCGGCGACTAATAGGCACGCCGTCAATCGACTGGCTTGACTTGCGGCGCATCTTCTGGCCCGTCTCGCTCGTAGTGGTTCTGGCCGGATTGGGCATGTTCATTGGGTTGGCAAATATAGATAAGGAAGCCGTCTTCGGTATCGAGTTTTTGGGCGGAACCAGCGTCCAGATAGATCTAAAACCCGGTGTAGCAATGACGGATGAGGATGTGGCCGACGCCATCACTCGCGAGAACGGCGGCGAGGCACCATCGGCGGTCGATTGGCTGCGGCAGGCAGCAGGTAGCCTCGCTGCTGCTGAGGCGCAAATCGGGGAGGATCCAGGCCAGTTCATGCTCACTTCCTCAGCGCTGAGCGGATCTCAGTTGGGCGTGTTGATGCGTGAAACGCTGGAGGACTCGCTGCAGCGCGACGGCATCCATGCATCGGGGCGCACGGCGACCTTCAACAGCAAGTCCGGCCAACTGGATTTGACCGAGTTCAAGGCGGCTGTTGAACAGGCATCGCTAAGGGTGCGAGCATCCGCGGACCGACTGAGCGGGGCCTCCGTTCAGGGTGTTGGTGCAGTGAAGCCGGACGAGACGCGTTCGTCTTACCAGATCGCCACCACGGAGACGAACCGTTCGCTGGTCCAGGCTGCGGTACTCGCGGCCCTGGGCGACAAACTCGTCGTCCAACGTGCGGTGAACTTTACCGTCGTCCGCGACGAGGAGATCACCCGCGATCTCTTCTTCGTGGTCGAAGAAGAGGACCAGTTTCTCTCGGACGTGATCGGCGGCGACGCCAACTTCGATGTCCGACGTTTTCGAGGTGGAGTAGCAGTCAAGGTTCAGTTGGATGAGACGGAGGAACCTCTTCCTCGCGAGGAGTTTGAGAGAAGAATCCGCGAGGTGGGGCTTCACGCCGAGTTTGCGGACATGGCCACGCGAGAAGCGGCGATTTTCCCGCTGGGGGCCAGCTCGACTCTCCCTGAGGGCCAGACCGGGTACAAAAGCTTCGCCATGCTGGGCAGCGACGAGTCACTTCGTTACGAAGACGACCCGATCGTTTGGGCCGATGGGTTGGCCAAACCGCAGCTCGCCCAGGTTGAAGCAGCGCTGGGTATGGAGAAGTCCCTTTCCAGCGTGATCCAGTTCGCCCCGCAAGTGGCCGGCCAGGCGCAGAACAGGGCGATCTTCGCGGTCATCCTTGCACTGGCCGCGGTGGTCTCATATCTCTGGCTACGTTTCGGGACCAAAGAGTACGGATTCGCCGCCATCGTCGCCTTGGTGCACGATGTTTCTATCACTCTGGGCTTGGTGGCGTTTAGCCACTTTGTCTACGGAACGATTGTTGGGAAGGGGCTGCTCATAGACGATTTCAAGATCGATCTTCCCATGATCGCGGCAATCCTGACGGTCATCGGGTATAGCCTCAACGACACCATCGTCGTTTTCGATCGTATCCGCGAGAACAGAGGCCGACTCGGCACCCTGTCGGACAAACTCGTGAACAGCAGTCTGAATCAAACGCTGTCGCGAACCTTGCTGACCTCGATGACCACGTTTCTGGTCGTGGGCGTGTTGTATATCTTCGGCGGTCAAGGAGTGCACGGGTTCAGCTTCGCGCTGCTGATCGGTGTGATCGTGGGCACCTATAGCTCGCTGGGAGTCGCCACGCCGCTGTTGTATAGGCCCGATGTTCTGCGGCACGTGATGGCGATCATCGTCACGCTGGGGCTTATCGGCCTGATCTTCGCCATTACCGGCAACCAGACCACAAGATGGGTGGTTTGTGGCATAGTCGTGGTTGTCTATGCCATAACCCTGGTACGTTCGGCAAGTGCGGCGGAATTCGCACCGGCGAGTCGGGCGGCCCGGGCGTAGGATGCCGGTGTTTGCCTGACGGCACTGTATGAGAGTGAATCGCGGGGGCTGGCGGGTGCTTCATCCGTCAGCCCGCTTTGCTTGTCCGGGTGTGGGCTTCTCGTCTTCCGTTGCCGCGCGGTTTGCGTTTTGAACCATCTGATGTTGGAATCAGTAGAGAACCAAAGGCGGCAGGTGTCGCTTTGCGACACCCGCGGAGGCCCGGACACGCCGGGCGATAGTCGGCGAGAGATGATATGAAGGCGTTGATTACGGGAAGCGCGGGATTCATCGGTTCGCATCTTGCGGAACGGCTTATCGAAAGCGGTCAAGAGGTTGTCGCCTTGGATAACCTCAGCACGGGAAGCCTGGCCAACCTCGCCGGCATTCTTCAGCATCCACGTTTCAGGCTGATCGTGGATGACGTACGCAACTCCGAAACAGTGCACCTCCTTATGGACCAATGCGATGTCGTCTATCATCTGGCGGCGGCGGTCGGGGTCCAGCTCATCGTGGACGAACCGGTGCACACCATCGAGACAAACATCCACGGCACGGAGGTGGTGCTGGGTGTGGCCAACAAGTTCCGCAGAAAGATCCTCCTGGCCTCGACCAGCGAAGTCTACGGCAAGAGCGAGAAGGTGCCCTTCAAAGAGGACGATGACACCGTGCTGGGCTCGACGCGGTTTTCGCGCTGGTCCTACGCCTGTTCGAAGGCCATCGACGAGTTCCTGGGCCTGGCTTATCACCAGCAGTACGGCCTTCCCGTGGTGGTGTGCAGGTTCTTCAACACCGTTGGTGCGCGTCAGACGGGGCAATACGGGATGGTCATCCCCCGTTTTGTCGAGCAGGCTTTGAAGAACGAGCCGATCTTGATCTTCGGCACGGGCAAGCAGAGCCGCTGCTTCGGGTATGTCAAGGATGTCGTCGACTGTACGATTCGCCTGATGGAATGCGATGAAGCTGCCGGACAGGTGTTCAACATCGGCTCGACGGAGGAGATCAGTATCGAGGGGCTTGCTGACAAGATCATTGCACTTACGGGCAGCAAGAGCGAGAAGAAACATATCTCTTACGAAGAGGCTTACGGCCGCCCCTTCGACGACATGATGCGCCGCGTCCCCTGCCTTCAGCGCGTGCGCGAGACAGTGGGGTACGAGCCCAGCACCAATCTTGACGAGACGCTCAAGCAGGTAATCGAAGAGAAACGCGGGAACATGCAGTAACGGGCTCGCAGCTGATCATAACAGGTGACTGGCGGCGGGTGGACCCCGCTCTACGTTTCTATCGTTTCTGAGGCAGACTCCGGGCCTGTGTGGTGATCGTAGCGCCATCTTCTATGGGCAGCGTTGGTGCGACTTGCTCACCACCCACAAGGAGCGAAGCTACACAATATAACAAACCCGGATATTGTGTCGTGGGCGAATTGCATACCGGCGCCCCGGCGCGCGGGGACTTGGGCATGGCACCCAACTCCTGACCCGCTGCACGACAGACAAAAACGCTCTAACGAGGATGCACTATCGTACCAGAGCGGGTTCTATCCAGTTGAAGCGGTCTTGGAGGTCGCCGTTTTCGCCGAAGTCGGCGACGAGTTCGACGCGCTTGGCTTTGGTGACGTCGAGGCGGATGGGCCCGACGAGCTGACCTCGAACGGCGTGCTCATGGTCGAAGCGCAGTTTGCCGTCCACAAGAATGGCCACTGATACGTCGGCATATGGGCCACTGTTGTCGTCCATGCCAAAGGAGGTCACGAACTGGGTGTATATCCCTTTGAGGTCGTATGTGAGGCTGGATCGGCTGTGCACTCCGATGCCATGCTCGAAGGTCTCTGAATCCACGATGATGGGTTCGCCGAGCACATTGCGGTCGGCGACGTAGTCCCAGTCCATCGAGAGCATGGGTGTGTGCTGATAGCTGATGGGCTGGTGTTGGGAGAGCCACTCCCAGCGTCCTCCGGTTACGTCGATGCGGACGACGCGTTCAGCCTCGATGGCGGCGCGCTGGCCTTGGGGCAGCTCCGCCTCGACGACGCTTCCAGACCAGTTGAGGTTGGTTACGGTCATTCGTCCGCTGTTGTGGAATGTTACAGCCATATAGGGACGGTCGAGAACTTGCGGCGGTGGGCTGATCAAGCGAACCGCCAGGGCCAGGGTGTGTGGTATGGTTGTTTCGCCTAGTGAACTCTCGATGGACACGCCCTTGGCATCGATCGCGGTGACAAACCCCCGCACGACGTCTCCGTTGGTGAGCAGTATCTGGTCTTCCTGTCCGCCTGCCGATCGATGGAACCAGACGGTAGACGCCTTGTACGCCGGCAAGTGCGCCTGGGCGGAGTCGATCCCACAGATCATCTCGAGCGGTATGGACAGGCGTCCTAAGTCGACGGTTTCGATCGTCACCGCCTCGTCATCGCCATCGATCAACCGGCCGTGGAGGAAGTCGCCGCGCACAAGGGTCAGGGTAACGTCACGCGTGCGGGTCGGTACGTTGGTCTTGGGTTGGGTGATACTTACCAGGTCGTGGGTGGGAATGTGCTGTTCGTCATTATCGCTGGTGTGCAGAATGAGCCCATCGCGCAGGGAGAGACCTTGAAGCTGTCCGCCGACACCATCGTTGTCGACGGTTTTGACGATGACGTCGAAGGGCTTCTTGGCGGTCTGAGCGTATACAAGCTGGGTGGCGGCGAGGGCTGTCACCAAGAAGATCGGCCAACACAATGACGTCTGCGCCCTTTGCATAGCTACTTCTGAAATATCGGCAGCAAGCGATTGGGCACTTGGAGAATGATAAGAGCCATTGCCGTACCATACTCCTGCCCCGCCTGGCCTCGCCAGAACCCTTCGGGCGCCTGCTTTTCGAGCAGTTCCGCCCTAACTGCCGGCCACCAATCCTCCCAGTACGTATCACCTCCCAGGAACATCGCCTGGGCAGCGTAGTAGTGGCCGTAGAAATAATGCCCGACCGACTGCTCCTGAGGCGGTCTGAACCGCCTAACATATTCTAGGCCGCGAAATACCTCTTCTCCCTTATAAATTCCGGCATATTGCAGAGCGGATACACCGGCTGCGGAGCGTGCGAAGGCCGATCCCCCGGACCCGAGCATGTATCGAAAGCCCCCGTCAGGGTTCTGGCTGTTCTTTACGTACTCGATTGCCTTGTCAACCACGCTCTTGTCAACGAAGACGCCTGCGTTTCGTGCCGCCCGAAGGGCCATAATCTGACAGACGGTTACGGAAATGTCGGCATCGGCGCGCACCGGTTGATATCGCCATCCGCCTTCCTGGTTTTGTGTATTGACGATAAGCCTCACCGCCTTGCGGAGCGCCTCGCGCGTCTCCAGTCGGTTGGTCATGCCATACACTTCGGCAAGGAAAAGCGTGGCGAATCCGTGCCCGTACATTGGACCGTGGGATGTCTCAGCCGCCAGCAGACCGCTCTCCGACGCGCGGGCAAGCACGAACCTCAAGCAGCCGTCAACGGTTTCGCCGTATCGCCCGCGCCCAGGCATGTGTCCATCGGACATAAAGGCGAGCCCGGCCAGGCCGGTGATCCCGACGTGCGGGCCATAGTGCGACATTCCTCCGTATGAACCATCCTCCTCCTGATGTTCCGCCAGCCAGGCTAGCCCTTTCTCAACAGCGATTCTCTGGGCTGCAGAGATCTCAGATTGCAGGGGGGTTGCCGTTGGAGGTTCTTCCGATGCCGAAGCGCCTGCTGCGACCAGCAGGACGAGAACCATCGCGGCGAACCGGTATACCTGTAACCCGGGTTCGGTGGTTGTTGGAATCGCGCTCATCGGTTCGTGGATTCCTCGGATTCCTGCAAAGCCTGATAGTAGCGCTCGATCCATTCTCTAAAGCGTTCCAAATGCTGCTCTTGTGCACCTTGGATGACCTCATCGCGTTGGCGTTGAGGGAGATTACCCCAGCTGCGGCGAACGTCGCGGAGTCTGCCCCCGGATCGAGTTTCATCCTTGCGTGATCCGCCGACATCGGTCGTCTCGCCTGACACATCTCCTTGAGCGTCATCTTCTTCTTTGGCTGCAGCTTTCTGCGGGCGATCTTCGTCTTCGGGCCTCTTACGTTTGTCGCCGGGACAGGGCTCCTCACTTGTTGACGTGACGCGTTGCCGTGCCGCTATCTGGATCGCTTGGTCGAGCCTGTCCACAATGCGCTGCTGGACCGCTTGGGTCTCCTCACCGGCGTTGAAGTCAATCTCCAGCCGGGTCGCTGCTGTCTCCATGAGCCGAATGATCGCAGCCATCAGATCGTCGTCGGCATCACCGTGTGCCTGCCGGATCAGCCTGTCGGCAAGATCTTGTCGCATACCATCCGAATCCGGCGGCTGCGTTACGGGCTGAGCCCGCGCGACCAGCCCAGTCAGAATCGCAATGGCCACGATGAAGGCCGTCAGCGTGTTTCGCTGTACTCCAACGAGTACGCTCCCGCAGTTCTGCAAGGTCGGCGACAACCGGTTCTCCACGTGCGTATCCACCTCTTGTCCCATAATCCAACCTTACGGCGTCCGGGCTCGTTTAGTCACCATATCAGTTAATCGGCGAACCTGGGCTTGATCCTCGCCCACCATCTTGAGAGCACGCAGTTGGTTTTCCGTGGCGTTTTCCAGATCCATCGACTCATGCAGTTCAGTCGTGCGCTGGTTTACATCCACCTGCATCGCTTTTAGCACAAAGAGCTCCGCGATGGTGGGTACGGGTCTCAGTGAGGGCCACCGCGCTTCCGCACCCCCGCCCCGAGCTGCAGCCTCAGCAAACTCGGAGTCCATGGGCAAAGCCTGGGTTTCGAGGATAGCACTTATCAGCTTGTCGAGCTCGCTGACGATTCGCTGGGCAGTGGACACCAGTTCGTCGTTTATCTGTCGGCGATCAAGCATGCTCCGACAGGCATCCATCCATCCGGCCACGCGCCGAAGAGCCCATTCATACACTGGTACCTTGAGAAGGTTGGGCAAAACCTCGCCGAGCAGCGTCCTGGCGTCGGTCTGTTGCCGCGCGAGCCGCGCTGCTTCACGCGCTTCAGATCGTCGCAGGCGCCCCCGCTTGTCGACCAGTTTGTCGAGTTTGGCGATGCCGTCATTAACTTGGCCCTGAACAGCTCGGATGGCCGCGAGGCCCTCCAGGATCTGCATTAATGAGCGTTGAAGCTGCTGCTCGTCCGCTTTTCGGGCGAGTTCTTCGAGAATGGCAAGGGCATCCTCTAGAGATTCAATCGCCCCCTCCTGGGCCAGCGCAGCACGCTCAGCTTCTTCCTTCTGCAGATGTACCTCGGCTTTGGCCATTGAATCTTCAGCCAAACCGACGGACCGTGCGGCCGGTGCGGTTTGCTCGCTGCCCGCAAGTTCCCCCGCAACAGACCCGGTGTTGCGTCTCAACCTGCGCTGCTCTTGCTCTAGGGACTCAAACGGGGACTGGGAAATGAGTCCGGCCTCCTGCGTAGCTGATAAAATATCTCGCTGTTGCTCTATCAGCATCTTGACCTGGTTCTGAGCATCTTGAATTCGCTTGCGCAGACGCAGAAGCTCGCGCTGATCACGCTCGCTTAGTGCGGAGAGCATCTGGCGAAGGGCGGCGGAAGCGACCCTCTGGTCTATCACTGCGGCGGCCGTTCGATTCGACTCTACAGCGTCGGCGGCCGAACGGAGACGTCCGGTTACGTTTCGCGCCCGAGCGGCACGCAGGGCGGCCTCAATCGCCTCGACCCCGGAGGGATCCGTGTTGCGCGTGCTCGTGACAAGCCTTGTCATTTGAGCTAGCAGCTCCTCCGCATCAGTTGCGACAAGTCTCTGAGAACGGTGCGTCCGCTTCAGCAGAGCCGTCTGCCCAGCAGTGAGCGAGTCGACTTCCTTTCCGAGCATGGACTTGCCCAATTCCACCGTTTGCGTTCGAAGAGCCTCCTGACGATCGAGTATGTCGCGAGTCTTCGATACAATCGCCTGGAAGTCGCCCCAGCGTGACATATCCCGAATCAGTGTATTGAGCCGGTCAATCGTGGTTTGTTGCTGACTTGCTGAGCGAGTCAGCAGAGTCTGTTGCCTCGCGGCGTTCTCATCATCAGCGACGGCCTCGAGGGCAACGGCCGCGTCGGCCAAGGGCCCGGCAGCAAGGTCGCGAAGGGCCTCCCCAATACGATGGACACGTTCTGAATCGTCTTCACTTTCAATGACGTTTTGTCTGACGCGGCGACCCAGCTCGATGAAACGCTTGGACAGGTAGCGCATGCGTTTGCCCATTCGCGACTGCCGAATGGAAATGTCGGAGACGGCGCCGATCTCCTCCTGGGTCAGTGCTGTCGGATCTTCCCCCGCTTGCAGCAGCGCAGATGTGGCATCATGTGTTTCCGACTCGTCCAGAACCATGCGGCGCATGCGCTCCTCGAGCAAAGCGAGTTCGTCGCGCACGCGGGCATCGAACTCGGCGTCGCTAATGATGCGAACGCGCATCGCAGGGGAATGGCCAACCTGGCCGGCGCCTTCCGCTCCGGGGTAATTGTCCGTCGCCGAAGCTCGATAGACGATGACATCGCCGGGCGCAAGATCGATGTCCTCCACGCTCCACTCGTACTCGACCATTCCCTTGACCTTGCCGCCCTCCTCTGCAGCCGCGATCCGGTCGGTAAGCGATTGGGAGTAGACTTGTCCGTCGGCCGGCCGCTCACTCCTGAGGTCAAGAGCCGAAATGCCAAAGTCATCCTCGACTTGAACAACCAGCCGCAGGGTACCCTGCGGTGTCATTTCGATAACAGACTTGGGCTCGACGATGGCAACTTTCGGCGGCGCATCCGGGATAGCATTGATCGAGTGACGGGTGGCCCTTCTATTCTCGAAGCCTTCCTCATCACGCAGTTCGACGCGAAAGTCCATATCCCCGACGACTTCAAACCGTGACCGCAGGCGCCGGGGATTCTGGGAATCGACCAGGAGCGGGATCAAGGCTCCCGGACCGGCCCTTCCGTCAGTCGGCTCGAGACGCAGCCCAACGGGGAGCTCGGCTTGATCGGAAGGAATGGCTTTGCTGGCCAACACACCGACGGTGACGTATCCGCCGATCACTGCCTCGACGGAGCTATCGGCTAGGTCCTGCGTAACGACCGGATGACTTGAGGCGTATGGTGGCGGCTCCACCGTCGCCAGCGCTTCGACCACCGCGGGACGGCGCACGACACGAATCGTGAATGGGTTTCGCTCGGTCGTGGCATCGCCCGCTTCAAACCAGTAGTCCAGATCCTCAGTCACCGTGTCAATCGCGGCATAGAAACTCCCGTCGCGGTCGCGTTGCATGGCCAAAGAGGCCACGCTCCCGTTGCGGCTTCGAAGATAGACGATGCCCCGCAGGTCATCATGCAGCCCGCGCCCGATCTCCATACGTACACTTACGGATTCGCCAAGAGCCACCGTCTGCATCGCCGTAAGCGGAAGAATCTGTACGTTACGCGGCCACTCGATCTCACCGAAGGGATAGACATATCTGTAGAACCCGGTCTGCAGCCAGCCGGGCTGGGAGAACAGCACGCCGGCCAACAGCGCAATACTGACCGCGAGCAGCATACCGCGAGTTGCCAGAGGCCTGAATGAAAGAGCCGACTCCAGAGGAACGTCCTTGACCAACTGATCCGTGTTGGCCACTACCTGCTTCATCATACTCGCCGAGCCAAAGGCCTCGGCCTGAGCCGCCCCCTGCTGAAGAAAGTCGACCGTGCTGGTCAGGCGGTCTTGCAGGTGGACAAAGTGTCGTTCCAGCCTGGCAGCTATGCTATCGAGCCGAAACTCAGCCTGCAGCGGCTTGACGATCCAGCGCAAGGTTGCGCCAACGAATACGATCAGGAAGACCACGGCGACCAGCACTCGCAGAGCTGCCGGCAAACGCAGCAGCCAGTCAAACGCGAAGATCACCAGAAGAGACGCTACCAGGATGGAGCCGACGGCGCACATGCCGTATGCGACCAAGCGGCGACGCACCGTCGTCCGGATCGCGCTAAGCCGCTTAATGAGGTTTGAGCGCTCGACCATCATAACAAGCCAAAAGCCTTACGAAGGACCCACTCCCCGGAGATCAGCAAGCCGAAGAATATAAGGGCCAATCTCGAGTCCCACAGCGGTTCAACAAGATCATCCGGGATCCTGACGCTACGGTCTCGTATTTCGGCGAAGCGTTCCTCCAATTGATCCAGTTCGATGACCGCCCCGCCCGTAGCCTGGGCAATGCGCTCCAACACCTCGTGGTCGGCCTGAGGGCTTCGGGCTTCGAGATCGGGTTGCTCGACGCGGATGAAGACGGAAGCGGCTTTCTCTTCGAGCGATGGTATAAGCCTTTCCGCTTCGATCCAGAAGCTTCCCGGACGGGCGGGGATGAAGGTCGCCTCAAACACGCTGGAGTCCGGCCCGAGACGGTGAGCATTGACCCGGGCCGCCATCGAGCGTCGCGGAGACGTGTTTCCCGCTCCGTCGATGGCCTCCCCTTCCGAACCAATCGCGGAATCCTCGGGAGCAGCTGATCGGTCAAAGACAACCAGCTCAATCGAGTCGTCCTGTCCCGCCAGAAGCTTCATGTCGTTGATTTCAACACGGGCGTGCACGGGTGATCCGTAGGAATAGGCCCTCCGATTGGTTGTGATGGTATAGCTCCGATTCTGTGCCACCCGCTCGCGTTTCATCAGTTCTCGAACGAGCTGAACCCAGTATGTGTCATGCAAAAACTCCCCGGTGTGACGGCGCCATCGCCAGGTGTCGTCGGTGGCCTGGAAGAGTATTCTGCCCGCGCCGTAACGCCCCACAACAACCACTGGCATCAAGGTAGGAACCACGGAGGACTCGCCAAGCGCCTGCATGGTGGGGTGCTCGGCCAGCACAGTCGCTCCCGGCTTGGGGCCCAGCGTACGTGCGATCCAATACAGCTCGGACAGCAACTCGAACGGATGTGCCACGTTTTCATCACTCTCGTTCGGCTCTGACGGTAGCGTGGCGTCTCCAGCCGCGGGCGCAGGGGGTGCGCTCCGGTACCCCCTGAACAGTCTGCTTCTGCGCCCTTCATGCGTGATTCTCAAGCGGAATCCGCCCACAAGTGCTTCGGCATAGTGCCCTCGAAACTGCGGATCAATCCGCACAGGGACGAGTTTCTCGAGCGGCGTTCCCAACAATCGTTGCGGGGCGGCTCGCTCGCCCGCTATGATCCCGAATCCCCCTCCCCCATAGCGCACGAAGTCCAACAACATGTCCATCTGGGCGGTCGTCAGCCAGCCGCCCCGAGGGTCGACATCGCCGAAAAGCACTACGTCGTAGCGGTTCAGCTCTTCCGCGGTTGCGGGGAAACGGCGAATGGGTTCCGTACCCTCCTGCACAAAGGCCTCGTCCGCACTGAGCAGAAGCACACTCAGTTCCATACTCCGTTCGCGAATCAGCGCGTTTTTCAGATAGCGGTATTCGTAGCGGGGATAACCGTCAACGTAGAGTACGCGGAGTTTCTCCCCGATAACCGTCACCTCGATCGTCTCCGCATTGTTGTGGATCATTTGCTCGTTAGGCAGAGGTGGGACCTCGACGCGATAGCGGAAGTAGCCGCCCTTGCGCGGCTTTGCCAGCAGTTCCACCGTAACGGTTTCCCAGCTCGGATCCAGAGTGACCTCGCGTGCGGCCACGATCCGTTGCGTGTCCTCGTCAACCAGGTTGACAGTCACGGAAACCGGTCCGGTGAGGCCTCCCGCAGACACCCGGGCTTCAGCAGCGAAGAGATCGTCCGCAAACACGCTCGCTTCGGCACGCAGATGGCCGACCTCGATATCCAACGGCCTCACCGGAGACCCTATGCGAAGGGGATAAACTGGTATCTTCCGGTCGCGGGCCAAATTGAGGGCGTCCGTCAGAGAGGTCGGTTCGGTTGCCTGCCCATCCGTAGCCAAAACGATGGCGGCAAGACGCCGCCCGTGAGTGTCCTCGAGCAATCCGGAAACCGCACCGGCAAGATCAGTCTGTGAACCATCCGGAACCGTGCTGCCAAGAGAATCCACCAGACCGTCGATCCCCTGGGGGGACCGCGTGACTCCGCGTGGCGCGATGGTGCCGGCGAAGGTGCAGAACTTTACTTCGTTTCGTGCAAGCAGCTGCTTAAGCGGAGCGGCTCCATCCTTGAGCAAGGCACCCGTGACCAGATCACAACGCGAGCGCTCAGCAAGACCAGTGGGATCGTCAACACCAACCCCGCGGGCGATCGCAGCAGCCAGCGAGGCATCGCCATAGCGATCCTTGGCCGCCATGCTGAGCGATGTATCCAGGGCTAAGGCTACGTGTGAAGGCTCGACCCGGTTACGAAGAAGTACAAGAGAAGGCCGACAGATAATGCCAACCACCAAGGCAAACAACAGGCACCGAACGAGGACCAGCACAGACCGACGAACGCGCGAGGTGCGTTCCGGCGCATATACCAGCACTACGGAAGACACCACCGCAACCGCAAGGCAGAACAGCAGCCACGCGGGGACATGACGATCCCATGTCAGTACCAAAGGCGCATCTCGGGCCAGGCGAATACCGTCAAGCCCCAATAACCATTCCAGAAGTCGCGTCACCGAAGACCTCTAGTCACGTCCCGCAGCTCGGGTGAATCGGCTCGGGCGAATCGAAGCACGCTCCTGTGCCCGGTGCGAACCGAAACGCATAGCCAACCACATTTCCACAATCAGCAATGCCAGAACTCCGCAGAGTGCGGCAGAAGCAAGTTCACTCGTTCTCTGTACAGCCGGTCGTTTACGCAGAACACTCATGTCGCTAACCAGGTTGAACGGACGATCAATGGCTGCCTCAAGGACCCGCCCGTCCGTGGGCTTCAAGTCGGACTCACTCGTGTCGACATTGCAGGCAAAGGCGCGAACCTGTGATCCAATCGCAACGTCGAATACTCCCCCGCGCTGGACAGGACCGTACTGAAACGCCAGACCTTCGTTGAACGGGACCACGCTCCCTTCCTCAACACCCTGATCCGTCGACACGCGCAGGGGGAGGGAGCTTTGCAGGGGTGTCAGCGGCTCAGTCGCCTTCCGTCCGACGGCAATGTTTCTGTGCTCGCCCACTCGCGGTGAAAGATGGGCAACGGTGTTAAGCATCAGCGAAACGTAGTCACCCTTGGCAGGCAGATTGGTCCAGTCCATGTTCGCCGTTGTGGTGACAACAACAACGCGACCCGTACCGAACCGCGATGCAATCAGCGCAGGAGCATTGTCAGTGTAGCGCAGGACGACATCGGACCGGGCGGGATCTACCGTTCCCGCTAGGTACCGTTGGACTCGGGCAGTGAACAACCCGCTGTCCGGTTGTTCGGCGAACTCCGCCGTAATCGGATGGACACCCTCGGGCAAACTGAATCCGCTGAAACGATCACCCTGCTCGGTGGGATTCACTGCGCCGGTGAACATGACCGGCAGCATGCCGTTGCCATCGGCATATCCAAAGCGGTTGTAGTTGTCCTTGTCCAGCAGATCCCCACCGAACAACAACAGGCCCCCACCTTGGGACACGAACTGCTCGAGCAGCTGCCAGCGTTCCGACGCCAACCGCGGAACGTTGCACAGAGCAATGACCGCGTAGTCGCTGAGCACCTCGCCGGGAAGTTCCGAAACCGTAATCGTTTTGGGATCGACCAGCGCCGTTTGCCTCTGACGCGTAATCTCGGGAAGATCCCAATCACCCACAGGAGCTGCAAGTCCGGGTGCGAGGGCAGTAGCAAGGAATCCGGTTTGCCCCCCCAACGGCATCAGCGCCGGTCGACCGTCGATAAGCAGGACCGGAATCGATTCGCGAACCTCGACGGATAAGAAACGCGTATCGTCATCAGTCAGAACATCAGCTTCCTGGGCCAGGATTCCGGCCTCGAGTATGTGTGTGCCCGCACTCGAAAACTGCAACGAGAACGTCATCGTCGCTACCGAGCCGGGTGAGATCGCGGAGACCGGCTCGCGGCGGATGATCTGACCGTTATGACTGAGCTGAAGCGTGAGATCCTGGACGTTCAGCGAACCGAGATTGACCACTTTGGCTTTGAGGCGTACGGGGAGGTCCACCGCCACAAACGTGGTCTCCAATGAAAGAGAGGCGACCGCAACATTCTCAGCGTGGCCGCTCGCCACGTTGATGATATTGAAGCTGTTGGCGGGATCGGATAGAGCATCGGCGACACGGCGAGCCGCCATTACGGCTGGTGTCGGAGTTATTGCACTCATCTCACCTCGCCCGGACGGCGTGTCGACCCATGTGTGCCGCTGAATGTCCGAAATCAGATAGACTGCACGGTTGCCCGCCACCGCATCCGAAGCGTCGAGTATCTCGCGGGTCTTTTCCAAGGCTCCGGCCGTGTCCACTCGCCTTTGCGAAGGTGTGAGGGACGCAAGCGCGTCGCGAACCAGCCTCCTGTCATAGGCTGCGTGATCAACCACTGCACTGGCCGGCTCGGAAAGTGTCACAATGCTGACAGCATCCGCCTGGGGAAACGACGTAATGAGCTGCTCCGCATAACCACGCGCAGCCGAGAAGCGGGTCTCCTCCGTACCGAGCCGCGCGCTCATCGACAGGGAATCGTCGACAAGAAGTACCCGGTGCATACGCGTGGAGCGCTCGGGCAGAAAGGGCGAGGCTGAAACGAAGGGACGGGCAATGGCCAACCCCAGTAGCACCAACACGCCCACGCGCACAAGCATCAACAGCCACTGTTCGAGCCAGACGCGTTTCCTGCTGCGGCCCCTTGCCGACAGGAGAAAGGACATCGCCGCCCATTCCACCCGCCGGTAGCGCCGCTGATTGATCAAGTGCACCAGGATGGGGATGACTCCCGCAGCCAGTGCCGCAGCGGCCAGCGCGGGGTGCACGAATGAAATCATCATGAGCGTAGAAGGGCTCATCTTTGCTTCACCCCCGGCTCATCACGCGTGAGGAGCGTTGACGCAACCGGCCGCTACGAGTGGCGAGGTACCCGGCCAGAACGACGTCCAGCGGTTGTGCCGTGCCAAAAACCGTGTAATCAACCTGCATTTGACCACATCCTTGACGCAGGGCGCTTTGGAAACGCCCCACTTCTTCCAGATAGCGCGCCCGTAGCGATCCCGGTTCGGTCAGCAGTCTTCCCGCGGACTCCAGCCCCTCGAACCTTGTCCAATCCGAGAACGGAAAGGTCAGCTCGGCCTCATCCCAGACGTTCCAGACAATCAGCTCGTGATGGCGGTAGCGCATTTGCCTTAGCCCGCGGAGGACTACTTGATCATCATCGAAAAGATCGCTGATCACTATCACGAGCGTGGGGCGTACGAGCCTCTCGCACAACTCCCCCAGAACTTGCCCGACGGAAGTCTTGCCCGGGCCGACCCTTCCGGCCAACTCCTGAACAAGTGTCTTCCATTGGTGAGCCCTGTTGGAGGGTTTGAGAAACTGCGTGACGCGCTGGTCAAAAAGAGCCAACCCCACCGAATCCCGTTGCTGAAGAGTCAAGTAAGATATCGCCGCGGCAAGAGAGGTCGCGTACGCGTGCTTGGTCATCCCCTCCCTCGACGAACGGTAGGCCATCGACTCGCTGCAATCGACGACGAGCAAGAGCTCGAGATTGGTCTCCTGCTCGTACTCCTTTATGTAGTATTTGTCCGTCTTGCCGAACAGCTTCCAATCGACGTGCTTCAGATCGTCGCCCTGCGTATATGCACGATGATCGGCAAACTCCACCGACAGGCCCCGATGCGGACTGTGGTGCATACCACTCAGAAGACCTTCGACTATGAGTCGGGCGCGTAGCTCCAGGCTGCTGATCTTGGCGAGGACTTTGGGATCGAGATAATCACCGGGCTCTTGTGTCGACTCCTTCATGGTACTTCCCAACAACCTCGATTTGTCCATCGTACTGATGTTCGGCGGCAAGGTCTCCGCCACGCTCTGTATCGTCCCGGTTGCGTCAAGGCGAACCAAGCTACGCCTCCGGGCTTTCGCTTGCGAATACCCGCTTGGCCATCGCCTCATCCATAGCCGCCGATTCGTCGGCGGGCAGACTATCGATGAGTTGATCGATGATATCATCCGCACTCACACCCGCTGCCTCCGCGTTGAAGTTCGTCAACACACGGTGTCTGAGTACCGGGTGGGCTACTGCACGGATGTCCTCCGTGGCGACATAGTATCTCCCCTTCAAAATAGCCCGGGCCTTGCCCGCCAGCACGAGGTACTGCGATGCTCGCGGCCCGGCCCCCCAGGCTACATACTCCCTGACGAAGTCGGGGACGTCGCCTTTGCCGACACGTGTTGAACGAGGAAGTCGCATGGCATAGCGGATTACATGATCCGCGCAGGGCACACGGCGGACTATCCTCTGCAAGGCGAGTACATCTTCGGCACCGAGGGTCCGCTGCAACTTAACGTCGCGCGTGGAAGTCGTCGTCTTGACGATCTGAAACTCTTCCTCCTCGGCCGGATAGTCCACCAGCACCTTGTACATGAATCGATCGAGCTGCGCTTCGGGTAGCGGGTAGGTACCTTCCTGCTCAATCGGGTTTTGGGTTGCCAGTACGAAGAAGGGCCTGGGGAGCTTGTGAGGGAATCCCCCGGTCGTTACCTGGTTTTCCTGCATTGCCTCGAGCAGGGCGGCTTGCGTCTTCGGGGGAGTCCGGTTGATCTCATCAGCCAATACGACGTTCGCGAAGATCGGCCCTTTGACGAAGCGGAGCGATCGCGTGCCCGTACTCCGGTCCTCTTCGATCACCTCGGTCCCGGTGATGTCCGAAGGCATCAAGTCGGGAGTGAACTGTATCCGCGAGAAGCTTAGCGAGAGAAGCCGGGATAGTGTGCTGATCAGCATGGTTTTCGCCAGCCCGGGCACTCCCTCCAGGATACAGTGGCCGTTGCAGAACATCCCCGTCAGGAGCTGCTCGACTACAGCCTCCTGCCCGACGATCACCCGCCCGAGCTGGGTCCGAATCGTCTCGTATGATAACGCAAGCTGCTCCACCAACGCCACGTCATCGGTTGGCTCTTCTAAAGGACCGGATTCGGGTTCGGTTGACATCACTGGGTTCCTCTTGTCAGTTCTGGTTTACCTGCTCGCTCCGAGTGAATCAAAAGCGACCGCGCCCGTCGCTTATTCGTTCCGCCGACAGCCGCCCATTACCGGCAGGCGTATCGACGATTCGAGTCAGCCCTCCGATTAGGATATCGGTCAGCGCATCGCACATTTCCGAGGCGGCTTCGGTGGAAACCGTAAACAGCATCAGCGTGGACTATGCCAAGCGACCACCCACGGCTGTCTCACCTGTAGAAAACGAATCCTTTTTAGGATCAGAGTCTGAAGCAGCCGTCACGCGTCGGCGAATTCGGCGATTCGCCCCTTGAGATACATCTTCCCTACCGCGCAACCCGTGTTGGCGGCATCGAGGATGTCGCACGTACCTCGGAACCATCTTAGAACACGACACGTCGTCCTTGGATGGTGGTGTGTAACGCACACAAGAAGGTACATCATGACATTATAGGACATCGATGTAGCGTGCCACGAAAGTGTATCACAATGGGACGCGTAATGCGGCCGTCGAATGGCCCGCCGTCAGCAGTTTGTTCATAAACATTTGTGTAACAGATAATTGCGCATGCGCGGCACGGGGGATTGAGCAAGCTTGGTGGTTCAGAACACAGCGAGTCAACACGACTTCATCTCGCTAAACCGGGATCTCGTCGTACGCGGGATGCTTTCTATCGGGCCTTTGAAAGATGGACGACAAACAACTGAACGCCATGACCGCAGCAACCAGCGACACTACGGGACCCGCTACTGGAACCGCGTCTACGTGGAACGTACTTACGTTCGACGTCGAGGAATGGTTCCACGCGGCCAACCTGCGCGTGCCTAGAGGGCAATGGGGCGAGTTTCCATCGCGCTTGGGGCAACCGGTGGAAGAGATTCTGTCTCTTCTTGAGCAACATGCGAGGCAGGCCACTTTCTTCGTGCTCGGGTGGGTGGCTCAGCGTCGCCCGGACATCGTGCGGCGAATCGCTGCCGCGGGACACGAGATTGCAAGTCACGGCTACTGGCACACACCCGTAACCAAACAGACCCGCGAGGAATTTCGCCAGGACGTCAAAGGGTGCAAAGCAGTGCTGGAGGATATCACGGGGCATCCGATCGTCGGGTACCGCGCTCCGGGCTATTCCGTCAACAGTGACAACGAATGGGCACTAGACGAATTGAAGGAGTTGGGTTTCTTATACGATTCCAGCATCTACCCGGCTCGCGCCCCCCACGGCCGATATGGCGCCGCCGGCACGCCGCTTACTCCCTATCGCATTCGCCGCGGACTATGGGAGTTCCCCCTGCCCACCTGGGAAGTCATGAAAGTCCGCTTGCCCGCGGCAACGGGGGGGTATCTGCGTCTTTGCCCCCTTGCGGTGACTGAAAGAGCCCTCAAACAAAACATTCGCCGCAATATCCCGGTCGTAGTGAACATTCACCCCTGGGAGCTCGATCCCGTCCAGCCGCGTTGGCCGGCACCCTGGTGGAACCGGGCTTTGCACTACACCAATCTCCACACAACCAAGCACAAGCTGTCTGCCCTATTGAGAGCATACCGATTCACAACCGTGCGCAACCTGCTGGATAAGTGCCACCAACATGACGCTGTACTGCTGCGCGAGGCAGAGCTGCCGACTACACAAATCGGCCCCACCCCGATTACCGAACGACCGAAGAAAGCGAAAGAAGAGGAAACCAGAGCCGGAACCGCTTGACCTTTCCTGGCGGTAGGCCTGCTAAGTGCATTCGGCCGATGCCTCGAATTCGCGAGCCGCGGTGTGGCGTCCCGCAGGGCACCTATGTGAACGGTCATTTATCGTTGTCAATATAGGGCTTGATGGTCAGCCTCATGGCGACTTCGTCGTGGATGGGTATGCCGCGTTCACCGACCAAGGGAATCTCGGGCTTGATCTTTCGAGCCTCGTCAACCACTCCGACGTTCACGGCGACCATCCGGAAGCCGAGACGTTGGTACAGGCCAATGGCACGCAAGGCATCGTTGGTTGTTATCAGCGTGACTTCACGACACCCGCTCTCTCGGGCGGCCTCTATCGCGCTTAGAAGCAGGGACGAGCCGATTCCCTGTCCCTCCAGCAGGCTGTTGAGGGTAAGAAGCTGCATGACGTCGCCTTCGATGCGATAGGTCAGCAGGCCGACGATTTCGCCGTCGCGCCGCTCGATGAAGCCATGCTCTTGATGTGGATAGAACTTCCGCCCGGTACTCATAACGAACGGCGCGTGCCAGTACCGCTCGGTAAAGTGCTTGACCTCCTCCCTGTCCGCATCTTTCATCTCGGCTCGTGACATACGCTGTTTCTACACGCATTTGGTCTAATCCGCCAGTGTGCGGCGTCCAGCCCTGCTTTCCCGACTCTACCCAGCTCCCGCATCAGCGTTGCCGCAGGCGCTCGCCCCGCCTATAGTCCTTGCGTTCTTGACGGCGAATACTACGGGAGAGCTACAAGGCGATGGCCAACGAGCAACTTGATATTGTCTTCACTGCACCACATCCGGACGACCTGGAAATAACGATGGGCGGAACGATCGCCAAGCTGGCCCGAATGGGTTACAGGGTGGGAATGGTCCACATGACCAACGGCGAGCCCACCCCGCGAGGCACCCCTGAAACACGCGAAAAAGAGATGCGGGCAGCGGCGAAGGTGCTAGGAGTGCAGGTTTGTGAAATGCTGGGACTGCCCAACCGGGTGTTGATGGATAACCCGGAGGCCCGTTACGCCCTGGCCACGGCGCTTAGGCGTTACAGGCCTCGAATCCTGGTGGGGATGGCCGGTCGCACGCCCTCCGCCTCGCCCGATCATTACCAGGGTCAGCTTATTACCGAGGGTGCCCGGTTCTATTCCCAGCTCACCAAATGGAACGAGCGCTTCGACGGAACCGAACCCTTTCGCATCGATCACCTGGTCTATCGCCCCGTGCGGTTCGCAGCCGAGATTACGCACTGGCACACACAGTTCGTTGTCGATATCAGTGATACCATCGAACAGAAGATCGACGCGCTTCGCTGTTACGAATCACAGTTTGCGGGTGAGCGTTTCGACGGATTGGAGCATTTCGTCCGCTCGTTGGCCGGTGCGGAGGGCGCGTCAGCGGGAGTGAGGTACGGAGAAATGTACGCCCTTCCGCGGCTTCTGGGGATAACCGACATGGTTGCCTTGCTTGGTGACTGGGGAATCCCCTCACCTTTCAAACAGGCGGCGAGTCCGATCAACGCCGAATCCGAAGGCAATTGAGCCGAAAAGACTTTGCGTTTGGGGGCGAGTAGACCGATAGAGAGGGAATGCATAGTCTGAGCAACTGAGCGCAACGCGCGGGAGAGCCCAGTGGAAATCTTCCTCGACGATCAGCAGGTTGATAGCGAGTTCATCGGTGAGCACACCGTAGAGGATGCCCTTCGCCACGTGCAAGCGAACGTCTGCAACGCCGGCGAGGTGGTAGTGGGCGTGCGCTGTGACGGCAGAGACGTCGGACCGAACGAAATGGCGGCGACGCTGGGTAAGTCCGCCGCTACTTTCAACAAGCTGGAGGTGTTCACCAGTACGCCGCAGCGGTTGGTCGTCGAGGCAATGTCGCAGGCGTCGTCGGCCCTCGATGATACCGAGGCCGCCTGTCAGCGCATCGCGGATTTGCTGACCCGCGGCGATACCGCCGACGGGATCGCGGAACTGGGCGATTGCCTGGGCGTCTGGCAAAAGATCCACGACGCGGTCGGTCAGGCCATCCAGATGCTGCAGCTCGATCCCGATAAACTGAAGGTCGAGCAAGAGCCGCTTCTCGACGTGGTCAGCCGACCCAAGGAAGTACTCCTGGAAATCAAGCAAGCCCTCGAATCACAGGACCACGTGCTGCTTGCCGACATCATGCAGTATGAATTCGGTGATGTGACAGAAAAGTGGCACAAACTTGTCAATATGCTCCGCCGGGAGGCGGAAGGCCTGGTCGAAACAGACGCCTAGTAGTCCACTATGGCAGATTTGGAACTGTGTAGCGGGCGAATTGCATGCCGGCGCTTCGCTTGGACATGGCCCCCGACTCCTGACCTAAGTTACGGAGTAGTCGAAGAATTCTCGGTATTTTCGAGAGAAGATCATCGTTTGCGGGCCATGCTGAAGGGTTGATCTGCTCAAACGCCGGGTAGTCACGACCAAAGTTGCTTGCCGAACTGACTCCGGTCGAGGTGACCTACGGGTAAGACTCACAGGTGCGCTCCATTCCCGGTGTACCCGCAGACCTGGAATTCACCCCGGATTCCACGCCGCCTGCCAACCCGGGTGGATTGCGCCCGGTCGGTTATCTGGAGTTTGGCGAGCGTTCCAGCGAAGGTTTCGCCCCGCGCGTTCCAATGGACATAAGCCGGTACTGAACCTGCGGGCGCGTGTTGGGTAGTCTTCGCCGTTGCAGCGGAAACGCCCAGGCAACCCGCCTGTACAAAACGTAGCGATAGCCCAGTTGTGTCACGCAAATCGGCGCATAGAATAGTTGACTTGGCGAGGCTTGCGTGCAAGACCCAGCGAGGCGATCGCTGTCGGAGTGCCTGCCTGCACCGTGGCACGCGACGTAAGCGCTTGTCAATAAAAAACTTATGGCAATGGCGCCGGAGTGGCGGAATTGGCAGACGCGCGGGATTCAAAATCCCGTCTGGGCAACCAGGTGAGGGTTCGAGTCCCTCCTCCGGCAGTTATTGCAGATCGTTGCACTTAACCAGCAGGGGCACACTTCGACTTCTTTGTTGATTCCGCAGAGTGGGTCGTCGTGGTGGGGCCATAAGCCGGTCATTAGTTCGGAACCGCGGGACTCCAGGAGACCGCGCTTCTGCGACAGCGCCTCTAACTTATGCCGCGCCCTTCGATCCGCACTGGACGGATAGCGCTGGTCGTCTTCATAACCGCCGTTCTTTGATACTTGCGACTCAATTGGACCACAGCCCTGCTACGCACGCTCGAATCTGATCGGCCTCGACAATGTCGGTAGCGGACGTTCGGGCCGTCTAATCAAGAACCAAGCACGCCGAGATCCCGAGCAGTGATGCGCGCCCGAAAACCACAGGCGCTAACGGCTCGGCAACGACCCGGAGCACCGCGAAAGGATCTTCATCCCCCGCAAAAGACTGCATAACCACACTAAGTACCAAGGTAGTGGAATCGGACTGGCCAACTGCAGGAAGATCGTCGAACGGCAGGGGGGCAGCATCTGGGTAGTACTCACCGGTACTGGAAAGGGGTCTAAGTTCGGTTTCACTCTGCCGGCAGGGCAGCAGCACCAGCCCTCCGAGCAGGTGCAACCATCCCGGGACCGTAAAACGGCTTCGGCCCACGATCCAGTCTATGGATAGGCGGGCAACATACCGTGCCGTGACATCGTGCGATGCAGCCCAAGCCAACGCCAGTCAATCCGAGTGAACGTATCGGCTGCAGAAGACCATGCCCGCCATTTATGGTCTCTGCGGAACGCGCCCCTGGTTCCGCGCGTACCGTGGTGCCGCTTGAGACGCCTGTGCAGCTCCAAGCACGGCTACGCTCCGTTGATGGTATGCCAGCCGGTTGTCCCGTATGCGGACGTTCCCAGCCATGCCCTTTCGACCAAACATAATGGTGCTTTAAGATGCTGTTGGAAGGCGGCTTCCGGGGTCTCGTTGGGTCCGCCATGCGGACTGCGGGATCATCTACCACTCCGGAATGGTCCACTGGGCGCGGACCCTGCAGAGTTGATCAGCACTGCTGGCGCAAGCCTGGGGAAATCCCACCAGACCTGCGTGTGGTGCCCGGGGTGCTGGACATCGGGTTACTGGGCTCGCGCCCGGTGCAGTGTGTCCCCAGCGGGCATGTCGCCGGGGTGGCGTCCGGCGCTCTAATGATTCGGAGATTGGTGGTAACCTAGCGAGTTTCTTGGTGAACGTCTCAGCCGGGTGAGACATTAACCAGCGGATGAAACGCGAGGGCCGTGATTAGACGAAGCGATGAAGCCAACCCTGACTTCGCGGACCTCTCCGCCCGCGTGTACAGACTCTGCCTGGCCATGCTGGGTAACGAGGCTGACGCCCAGGATGCTGCCCAGGAGTCGCTCACACGGGCATGGTCACGACGGCAGAAGAAAAGGCCCGCGGTTACATGGTGGACCTGGACGGGTGGATTCGCGGTTCGGGTGTGCCGGGAGACGCGGAAGAGGCGGTCGGCACAGCTGGTGGGCGGATCGGAACTCACGGAGGCTCAATCCGAGAGAGCAGCGTCAGCGGTTAATGGCGCGACGACGTCCGAGCTGGCAGCAGTTAAGGGTGAAACAAGTTCGCAGTTGGCAAAGGTTAACGACGCAGTAATGGCTCTACCCGATCGACAACGCGAGGTCACCGTGCTCCGCTTCATCCTGGGGCTCTCGACCCAGCAGACTGCGGAGATGCTCGGCTGCCCGGCGGGTACGGTTAAGAGCAACCTGTTCAAGGCCATCGCGAAGATGAAGACGGTCATCACAACAACGGAGGCGGTCGATGACTTGCCCAGCGTATGAAAAGCTGCTGATTCAGCGAGTCGCGGGGGAGCTCAGCGACACTGACCGTAAGAGCCTCGAGGGCCATCTGCAAAGTTGCACAAGCTGCTCCGCTGAAGCTCGGCGCTTTGCGGCGTTGCAGAGCGGGTTAAGCGCCCTGCACGATTTGTATGCGGAAATTCCCGCGCCGTTCGTGTTTGATCCCAGCAACGTTGACACACAGGAGCATGCAGGAAGGCACCGTGTCCGTCGGAGCGTGATTTTCCTTGCCGGTGCTTCGCTTTCTGCTGCTGCGGCAATCGTCCTTCTGCTCTTCCCGCCCCAGCAAGTCACCGAGCGTCTGCGCGATGACGAACTCGTGCCGAGAGTCAGCCAACGTCTCCTGCAAACAGCACGTGTGCAGTTGGGTAGTCAGACACCTCCGCTTTGGCCAGGCCTGAGCAGTCGCGGGCAGCGGGGGGATACGCGGGCCACCTCAGTTTCTACGCCGACGTTCTTTGTGCGTCGCAACAAGATATCCAGGCGTTCCACTACGCCCACGATGGGCACCATCAGAGCGCCTAGTTTAATCCTCAAACCACGGAGAAAGATCGATGTTCACAATCAGCAGAACCATCAAGATCGCCATAACAATCTTCGCGACGGGAGTTCTCTCAAGCGCCGGGGCGTTGGATACGAATCAACCGGCCGACACACGTGAGCGCGAACAGCGCGAGGCGCAAGAGCGTCGCGAGGCGGAGCGGCATGCTTGGGACACGGAGCAGTGGGGGGCGGCGGACCGAGCCGGTGCCAGGCACGAAGCGGACCCCGAAGAGATGATGCGTGAGATTGAAAAGCGGATGGACGAGCTCCATGCGGAAATCCACGATGTACGTCTGAGGGAGGTGGAGGTGGGAGCGGAATTTCAGCGAGCCACCATTGACGGCCGAGAGGACATAGCCCGTCAGCTGCAACGCCAACTCATTGAGCTTCAACGCCGGCGACAGCAGCTCGAGCTAGAGGTGGTTCAGCACCAACGGATGTACGAGACCGGCATAGAGCGACATGAGCTGATGCGGATGACTGATCGCCTGGAATACGTCTCCAACTGGCGCGATGTAGCGTTCAGCACGCCTCATGCGGTGATGATGGCCACCCAGTCGATCGTGGAGCTGTTTGCCGGGCGAGAGGAGCCCGAGCGTGCGGCTGAGATCCTCAA
>CP070744.1:225560-274696 GCA_020348265.1 Phycisphaerales bacterium
CGATCGTCGCGTCGGCAGCGTCCGGCGACAGCGAACTCCCCGACGTCAACGTTTCGAGCGATCTTGTGGAGGATCTGATCCGGCCTCTTTTCGCGTGGATAGGCAGTTGGGCGGTGGTGTTTTTTCCGGCAACAGCGTATCTGATAGCCGCTTGGCATATGGGGTGGCTGCCGGGAATCAATTGGATGCAGGCGGCGCTGGGGGGAGCCGGCAGCTTCTGGCAATGGTTCTCCACTGGCGACCTCCTGCTGATCATCCTGGTTTGTCTCGGGATGGCCGCGTGGCCGATCACCGTACTCTGCATAGCTCTGGGAGGATTCACCGAGGTCTACCGGGTGGACCTGATCCTGCTGACGATCATACGGACGTTCCCGGCTTATCTGCTCACGTTGGCACTGATGGGTTTGGCGATCCTGGTGCTCGTCGGCCTGGAGAATCTGACGGCCAACAGACTCACCCCCACCCCCGGGGCTGGTCCCGGACCGAGCCTGGGTAGTGCAATCGGCATGGGTATCTTGTCAACAGGGGTGCGCGTCTATCTGGACATAGTTCTCATGCGGCTGATCGGGCTCTACTATCACCACTTTAAGGACCGCTTCGCTATGTCTTGGGGATAGAGGATCCTCGCCGTTCCGTAGCGGGCCGCTCCCTCACGGTCGCGGCTCGGATAAAAAGATCGCGGCTCGGATAAGAAGCACCGTTGTCTTATGGGCTTACGGGCCGAATATGATCAGACCCGCCAGGCTCGCCCCGATGATGATATCCGCGATGGTCATCGAGTAGTCCAACTTGATCTCAACAAGCTCGCGCATCCATTTGGGCAGGCTCATTGCCCGAACCGCACTTAGGCCCAGAAAGGTCGCTATCATTCCGCAGATCGCCGCGATTCCGCGCAGGAACGGTCCGCTTAGCGGGCCCCCGAAGAAGATCGACAGAAGCCATAGAAGCCAACCTGCCAGGGCGATCTTGACTCCGATTCTGACCCAGACCTTCGCCTCATTAATCTGCTCCAGACAGCGTTTGACCTGGGCCACCTTCTGCCGCCATTCCTTGGCCACGAAATAGGCGCCGCATTCGGGGCAGCGCTGGGATACAGCACCAACGAGGCTGTAACCGCAGGAAACGCAAAACGGCGGAATGAGGCCCGGATCCTGGGTGGACATCCTCTCGAGCTGTTCGATCTTGATCGGCATGGCAAGGCTATTATAGCGGGTGTTCGCAAATGTGGAGGCACGAGCACTGCTCAAGAGCAGCGGCACACCCGCCCCTGTCACCGGGCTTCGCGCCCGGTACTTCCATGAGCGGAACGTGCGGACTCCGGGCAGCGGGGCAACGGCTACAGACTGTCCAGGCGGCTTGACACACCGGCCGGACCTACCAGGACCAGTGTATCACCCACTGATAGAAGCTCGTCGGGGTCCGGGTTTACGTGGGTTTTTCCGTCCGCATGCTTGATGGCCACCACGATCGCACCGGTTTTTTGGCGCAGTGGCGAGTCACGCAGGGTAGTCCCCGCAAGTGGTGAACGTGTCCCCACGATGTACTCATCCATCTCGAGATCGACGCCCTTGTTGGCAATGTCGACGAAGTCAACCACGTTTGGGCGCGTCAGGACATTGGCAATGTGCGTGGCCCCCATCACCTGGGAACAAACCACGCGAGTCGCGCCGGCTCGCTTGAGCTTCTCCTCAGCACTGGGTTGTTCCGCACGGGCGATGATGGGCAGCTCCGGGTGAATAGTGTGCGCGGTCAGGCTCACGTAGACATTGTCCGCATCGTGGGGGAGAGTGGCGACCAACGCGTCGGCACGCATCAGACCGGCTTCGAGCAAGACATCCTCGTCGGTGGCATTGCCAATGATGAAGGGGGTGTCCGCTTCCCGCAAATGTCGCAGCTTTCGCTTGTCTGCCTCTATGACTGCAACGAACAGACCGCGTTGAAGAATCTCCCTCGTCGCCAGCGATCCCATGCGCCCGAAGCCACAGACGATCACGTGGTGACTCATCTTGTTGATGGTGTCTCTCATCTTCCTACTCTGGCGCAGCGAGCGCAACTCGCCGCCGACGAACAGTGTAACCAAGGAAGTGAACGCGATCGATACGGTCGCGATCCCGAAAGTGATAACGCCTATGGACCAGAGTCGACCTGCCGGGCTCAGCTCCCAGGCCTCGCCATAGCCGACGGTGGACAGGGTTATCGTGGTCATGAATGCGGCATCGAGGAACGTCGGATGCTGATCCACCTCGATAACCATGTATCCAGCCGTGCCTACAATAAACACAGCCAGCACGGCAAGGATGGAGAGGATCAGACGTTGTCGCGCAGCCACGGACGACACCTCGACAAGAGCTAACGTCGCACTTCGCTGCCCGTGCGCCGTTGTACTACAACCGACCGCAGCAGTACGCTGAAGGACCGTAACGCCGTTCCTCATGGACGGCAAAACCGCTTATGACGCCACCCACAAAGGGGCGGCGCTACACTGTTGCGGCGAAGCACGTGTTCTTCAACCCACTGCCAGGCTTCACTCGCACGGACCTGCGAAGTGTAGCGACAGATGGCCTTGTCACACAAGCGGAAACGATTCGAAACTGCTCGGCGTCTTCCGCCTTCTCCGAAGAACAGGCCAATAGCCCCAATCCATCGCCGTTTAGCGTTTAGGGGGCAATCGGCTCGGTCAGGCAAAGCCCTGCGATGAGCAGACCATTCACGCTTGATCCGGTAAACGCCGATGTCAAGGCTATGCGAGCGACCCAGGCGCACCCGATGGTGATGTATGCTAGACTGAGAGGCGATGGCGTTGTGGACTCGACGGCCCCTGTTGAATCTGGCGCAGAGCTTGGAGAAAAGGAGTAGACGCGATGGGCAAATCACGTGATCAGGGCGAAGATCGGTATAAACGCCGTGAAGACCGGGAGAAGGCCTACAAGGATCAGCTTCCCGGAGTCGACGACGAGCCGCTCCCTCCGCCCGTTGAGACCATCCACGCCGATGACAAACCACAGCGTAACGACCCATGCCCCTGCGGAAGCGGCAAGAAGTACAAGAAATGCTGCGGCAAGCAGGGTGGATAGGTACCCCCCCTGGGGTCCCTGAGGAACGGCAACCACCGGGCATTCACACGAAGATCCCGCGAGGAATCTCCGACAAGTCACAGCCGACCCTGTCGGAATAGGTGCACGGACTTCTAAGCGTTCTTACTGGAACCTCCACGCCATCTTCCGCAAGACGCTCTACCGTAGCGAACAGCTCTAGCCAGAGAGGGCACCCATCACGACATTTCACAGGTTTTGCGGGTCGCAGGATTCGGGTCGCACGAAGGTCCTCGCCGAGCCAACCTGCCACGGCGGAATGCGCCCGCCGCAGGCATCCCAACGTGCATTCCAGCACTGCTCAAGAACAGTGGCACACAGAGACACGTCGTCCACATCTCCCGGCACCGGCGGACGAGCCGCCAGAGGCACAGGATACGATGCATTTGGTTGTCCCACTGTGTCGTGGGCGTCCTGACTGCCTAGAGCTCCATCCTCACGCGGATGCCAACGACGATCGAGTCGCGGGCGTCCTTCGATCCGCCGGGGTTGGTGATGAACTGTAGATCAGGCGACACTATGCACCACGGGGTCAGATGGTACGCGTAGTACAGTTCGTAGATGGTCTCACGATCCGCACGGGGGTCTATCTCTTCTCGGAGCTTCGTGGACATAATGCTCTGGGCGATGCCGAAGGCCAGCACATCCTTGTCACGCTCGGGTATTAGCCCCTGATACTGCGCTCCGACCGACCAGAAGTGGTTGATGTGGTTCGTCTCCGGATGGGCGTAAGCGTAACGGGTGAAGACTGCCAACCCCTGCTTATCCTCGGGATCGTCATTCTCCTTCCACGCAAGCTGATCGAAGGTCAAATAGAACCCAACATCGTCGTTGCGCCAGCGCGGTGCGAGCAGTCCGCCCAGCTCATTTCTGAGGACTCTCTTGCTTCGCCCGTCATACCACCACCCGAAGCGATAATTGCCGGGCAGCTTGCCGTTGGGGCCTTCGACCTGCGGAGTGATGTTCAACTCCCACATTCCGACGAAGTTCGCCTCGTCGTGAAACGCCCTTTCGACGTCGGCAGGAAGCGTGGAATCAGTCTGGTCGGCGTCGAGAGCAGCCATTCCAAACTGGGCCCAAGAGCAGAACGTAACCTTCATATATGCGCCGAGCGATTTGCGG
Source organism: Phycisphaerales bacterium (assembly GCA_020348265.1). Lineage (GTDB taxonomy): Bacteria > Planctomycetota > Phycisphaerae > UBA1845 > UBA1845. Next base: position 229,775 of record CP070744.1, read on the forward strand.
TGGGGAACGCTGGGGCTGCGGTTGAGGTTGGCGTTCATGAAGTGATCCCAGGGCCACTTCGCGTATAGGGCTATGTCGAAGAGGTCCGCCGGAGTGAGCAGCTTACCGACGCGGAATTCGTGTGTGTCCTCAAGGAAGCGCTGCCCATACCACCACTTGTCGATGTAGTACTCTTCGTCTCCCCCGCTACCGAAGACCCAGTGAATCGGCCCGAGAGAGCCCACGTCGGGATTGACGCCGTTGTTCCAGCTCGATTTGCCGCGGATGAAGAACCACGCGTCGGGAATGATCCCCATCTTGTCGAAGTCTAGGGTGAGGTTCATCCGCCAGTCGCCGGAGAAGGCGTTGGAGTTGTGAGTTTCTAGCCCGCCGCGGAAGTTCTGGGAATACGATGTGGTCAGGATCATGGAGAGGCTCACGCCTTTGTCTTCCAGATCGGTCCGCACACCGCCCCAATCGCCGGAGAGGCGCTTGGTGGTCCAAATGTCGTATCCGGGCGACTCCTCGTCCGGCGGTGCCTGCAAAGCCGGGCTATAGCCAAGAGATAGGCTAGTCGAACCAGCAACGGGAGTATCGGCCAGGCCAACCCCCGACAGCCCGTCTCCCAATGCGGAGCCGGCCGAAAGAGTCAAGGCCATAAGACAAATCACAACCCTGTGCGCTACACGTTTTTGACCTGCAGTGATCACGGATCTTCCTCCTTTGCAATCGAGACAGATGGCAGCTTGACCCGTAGCTCATCCCCCTGCGCCGAGTTCCACGTCGACGAGGTCCGGGACCGCCGCACCATTCGGGCACGAATTCCGCCAGCAGAACCAGCCTGACCGCCGGGCTGATCCAATGTTAAACCTAGACCAGGAATGCCGGACTGTCAAGCGAGAAGTGGTGCACCGGAATGTGCACACCACAGCATATGCTGTTCCTACCACCTGCCGAAGCCGTTTTTATCAGGGGAATAGACGAGTCTTCGGCGGAGCCTACGTTGGGCCAGTGAGGGCTTCGCGGAGGCTTACTATGTCGGCGGTGTCTACTGCGGAATCCTCCAACGCATCGAACACGCACAGGCACGTGTCCAGCCAGTCGGGGTTGTGCAGGTCTGCACGGTGGCAGTCGAGGAAGCGGGCGAAGTCTTGCAGATCGATGTCGCCGTCGCCATCGAAGTCGCCCAGGTCCTGCTCGACGTCGGATTCATAGGCCCCCAGGTCGACGCGGCAGCCCTGCAGGCGGGGGTTGCCGCCCAGGTCGGTTTCGCAGGGGAGTGCGACAAAGGCCGGGTCGCCCGCGTTGATCAGCGGTGAATCGACTGACAGGCGGAGGTCATCGTCCGACGTGCCGTATACCCCATCGGGACCGGCGGGGTCGACGAATAAGGGGTCCACGCCGCTGTTGCCCACGCCCCCGTACTTCCCGCTCCACCCTTCGATAGCGCTGTAGTTGATGTTCACGGTGGATTCATACAAATCGATCTGAGCGTCTTCGAGCCCGTGTATATATCCCGTGGTACCCCAGATGATGCTGTTGATCATATTGAACTCTGTTCTGTATCCATCCACGACTCTCTCCCCCACGTCTAGATCGGTGTTGGCCACGGTGCAGTTGATGAGGTTGAGCTCGCCTTCACTGGCACTTAGCGCGCCACGCCCGTTTCCACTAAAGATGGAGTTGCTTACGGTGACGTTGGACTCGGCGAATCCAAACGAATCGCCGGTGTTGCCCAGGATCTGGGAGTTGTTCATAGTTACGACTGAATTGCGCCCCGCGACGGATCCTCCGATATTCCCGATGAATCTACAATCGGAGATGGTCGCCCAACTGTAGTGGATGAAAAGCGGATAGTAGCTGCTATTTCCCATGAAGGAGCAGTTGTCAAGCTTCATGTGCGAGCCGTAGGGGAAGCTGCGCAGTTCCACGGTCGAGCCGAGTCCGGAGTTTCCGATGAAACTGCAGTCGGTCATGGTGACATTCCCCTCGGCCCACAGAGCCCCTTCCTCATTGTAGAGGAACGCACAGCGGGTGAGCGCAAGCGTCCCCGGATTGTCGTAGTGGTCACTCCTGACACCCAACCCATACTTCTCGTAGAAAACGCAGTCCTCCAGCGAAAGAACACTACCCCATACATCGATACCGGCCCCCGATCCGGACGCCTCGAAGTTTTCCAGGAACAGGCAGTTCCGCAAGGCCAGGTCGGCCCCGTCGTCGGCGAAAATACCCGGACCGCGGCGCCCCCCGTTGTTCCGAAAGATGCAGTTGGAAAGCGTCGCCGATCCCCCGATGCTCCGCAGACCCCCGCCGTAGTCAAGCGACACATCTGCGTATCCGTGAGCGATGGTGAAGCCATCCAAGACCGCCGAACGGTCCGTTCCACTCGCGGTCACCACGTGATAGCTGTTTTCGCAGTTGTGGAAGAACGGTTCGCAGCAGTAGAAGCGGGCACGCTCGACGCAAAAGTAGTCCCAGAAGTCGTGCGGATGTTCATAGTCGAGGCTGCAACAACCCGGGAGGATGTCGCAGATGATCGCTTCACATGTGGGATCGTCGCACCCCCATTCATCGTGCTCTACGCAGCAGTTGCTTACCTTGCTGCAGTCGAAGTGTTTATCGTCCCCCGCCAGATCCCCGCTGAGAACAGTTTTGAAGGCCACAAAATCGCGGTCTTCGCCGTGGTCTGGATACTCCGCCCTACACCCCAGGTAAACCCCCCTTTACCCCCACTCCGCTGAGCAATTGAAAAGTCGCCCCGCGATCACCCGGTGTTCGGTTGGTGCCCTGATCGGGTCGATAGGTGCCTTGGGCTACGCGAATCTCGCTGATCATACCGGGCTTGGATGCTGCGAGGTCCAGGGCATCCTGCAAGTAGAGAAATGCGTTGCACCAGGTTGACCCGTCGTGGACTTCTCCGGTGGCGGCGCTATCCACGTACACGATTTCACCCGCGGACACTGCTGGCGATGCACCTGCCAAAAGCAACAGAAGTGACCACGCGTAACGCGAGCCGCAGGCTTTAGCCTGCGCGGACGCCCGCGCGGGCTTAAGCCCGCGGCTCAGATGGTCGCGAAACTTGTGTGCCGCGCTGCTCGCGTTCGTGAATACCCCTCTTGTACACATGGGTACCCCTCATTCCTTCCGTCGCGGTGTGCAGATCCGTAGGGCGGGCTCCGCCCGCCACCGGGCCCACTGGGCTGCGTCCGCTCCCTCACGGTCGCGGCTCTGATCCAGTAATGGTGCCCCGTCCTCTCCGAGGGCGGAGGGCGGACCGGGCTACATCGCCTCCCGACAGATCATTATACACACCTTCGGGGCTCATTTCAGAGATATTTCCTTTCATAATCGCCGTGAAGCAAGAAAAAACACGATGTGATCTTGGAGCGCCCAATCTCCGCGGGGTATTGGACGACCATCGGGTACGTCAGTACTGAGGCATATTACCGAGAATACGGCTATTTGCCTGCGGATTCCAGTGGGGATGGTCCGTCAAACACCGCCGACATACTCAAGCTGATTGACTGCTGTTTGAATGAGACATGTACGCCCGAGTTCGGGATCTACAGTTGCGACATAGACCACTCGGGCACCTACACCAGCGCGGATACCTCCCGGCTGATCGACCTTCTCAACGGGTCAGGGAAGTACACTACCTGGAATCTCGAGTACCTGTCGGACAATGAGACCTGTCCTGACGGCGGCGAGCTGCTATCGGAACCACCGCGCCAACCGGAGGAGTCCGTACTGAATCAGTGGTTTGCGGACTGGTTCGTAGACTATCTCACGATGGTGGAAATACCCGACAACGCAGCGCGCGCGGAGTTCCAGGAGATTGCTGAAGCGCTAACCGGCTGGGCGCTGGACCACTTCTCGATCGACGAGCGAGAGACCCTGGCGGATCGGTTGACGGACCCGGCACTGACCTTCGCGGACCCCCTCGCAGAAAAAGCCGCCCCAAAGATCGCGGCAAAGCTGATCAAGTAGATGAACGTGGCAGAACCTCCTGGACCGGAATAGACGGCGAACGCAGACGCGGGCGTCCCCCCTTCAAAAGGGTGGGGCGCCCGGTTTGTTTCGAGGTTGAGGAACGATCCCACCCGGAAGGCCTGATCCAACGGCGAACCTAAACCGTAAGCGAGCGGGTGTCAAGCGAGGCGTCGCCTCCAGACTGACGCCGCACAGCCACATTTACCGTTTCCACCAGCTGTCGAAGCGGTTATACTCAGGAGAGTAAACGAGTCTTCGGCGGACGCTAGTGCGCGAGCAACCGGCTCAATAACCGGAGCGGCCAATCATGCGATGTCCACGCTGTGACGAATGGGTGCCGGCAAGCGCAGCTTCATGCTCAAAGTGCGGCTTGGATGTGGCGGCACTGCACTCCCTCGACGAGATCAAGGCAAGCCTGCGTAGTTCCACGTTCGACTTTGATGCAGCGGCGAGACGGCTTCACGAGTTGCAGGAACGGGTCGACTCGCTGGAGTCGATGCTCCAGGCACAGCTTGCCGCGTCGATACCGCCCGTTGCTGATTCGGAAGAAATAACCGGACGGCCCGAGGAAACGCTCGAGCCGCTGGAGCCGGAACCAGCCGCGTCACTCGAAGACAACGCAGAGACATTTGAAGCAGAGCGGGTGCCTCCTTTGCCCGCGGGCACGCGGGGATTCCCTCCGGGGCGTTTCGCTGGTTCGGGAGGAGACGAGGCGGAACTGCGCCTGGGTCTAAAGTGGATGTTGATCGCGGGCGTGGTGGTCACCGTGCTAGCCGTCGGCTACTTCCTTAAGTATTCGTTCGACCGGAACTGGGTGGGACCGGCGGGCCGAGTCGCCCTGGCATACACAGGCGGACTCGCGTGTCTGGGGCTCGGAGAAGCGTTCAGGCGGAAGCTGTCCGACATCTTCGGCCTGTACCTGATCGGCGGCGGGATCGCCATCCTCTACTTCTCCAGTTATGCGGCCTTTCAGATCTACGATCTGATGACCCAACCGTCAGCGTTTGGAATCATGATCCTGGTGACGGCCTTGGCGGGCGCCTTGGCGGTGCTCTACGACACCAAGTGGCTCGCCGTTCTGGGAATCGTGGGGGGTTTCCTGACACCGGTGGTGCTGAGCACGGGGACGGACAATCAGATCGGTTTGATGTCGTACATGACAATCCTTAACGGCGGCATTCTCTTAATAGCCGCGTTCAAGCGCTGGAATCTCTTGAACTACCTCGCCGCGTTTTTCACCTGGGCGTTGTTTTCCGCTTGGTACGTTGAGCACTACAATGCCAACAACAAGTTCTGGACGACAACATCATTCTTGAACCTCTTCTTTTTGATCCACGCGATTGTACCGTTCGTCTACTTTTTCGTGCGCAAGACCGCTGAGCAAATGCGCGGTTTCTCGATTACCATCCCCAACGCCTTTATCGCTTTTGGATACTCCTTCGCTATGATTCGGGAGGTCTTTTCCGTGCAGTGGGTAAGCGTGGTCGCGCTGGCGTACTCGGCGGTGTTCCTGAGCTTGGCCACGCATTTATACCGCCGCAATCGCGAGGTTCTAGACGCGTTTGTGCTCTTGCTGGCCAAGGGCATCCTGTTTCTCGTGATCACCGTCCCGTTGCTCTTCTCCGAGCATTGGATCACCGTCTTTTGGGCGGTTCAGGGTGCAGTGTTGATCTGGGCGGCCTATCGCCTGGGAAGCGTGCGTCTGAGGTACGGCGCCATTGCCCTGGTGATGTTGGCTGCGGGAAAGCTCGCCTTCTACGATTATCAATCCGTCTTTCACTATCATGTCGACGACTTCTCCTTTCGGTACGGATTCACCGCGATGTTGCTCGAGCGCTCGGTCGCTGTGGTGGTTGTGCTTGGAGCGCTTCTCAGATCAGCCCAGATGGCGGTTGCAGCGGCGAAGGCCGGCAAGGCGGACAAGGAAGACGCACACCTGCTGTACATCATATTCTCCGTCCTGCTCTTCGGCATATTGAACGCGGAGGTTGCGGCGTGCTTCTATCACTACGCACCCCAGGCCCGATTCGCATCAATCTCCGTGCTTTGGGCCCTGTTCTCGATTGCTCTTATGGTCGCGGGCTTCATCAAGAACCTATCTGTGTTGCGTAGATGCTCCATAGGGCTGTTCGCGATAACCATCTTGAAGGTCTTCCTGCGGGATATGGTAAGAGTGAGCACACCCTATCGGATCATTTCCTTCCTGGTGCTGGGGCTGATGCTGATCGGAGCTTCCTATCTTTACCACCGATATAAGAGCCGCATACTCCCCGCACAACCTGATGAAGAGGCCGCGTCATGATGTGTTTCGCTCGAACACTCCTTGTTGCTATAGGCCTGGTCGCGACAGCGCGGGCCCAGGCAACCTCACCATCCGATTTCATGTTTCAGGCCGTGATCACCGGTGAGACGACACCGGGCTTGCCCATGCGCGTATCGCTCGGTCAGGGAGTCCTCTCCGCAACACAGCGCGATTTTGCGGACCTGCGTGTCTTTGACGATCTGGGACGCGAGACGCCTTACGTCATCTATGAACAGACGGAAGCACCCAAGAGAACCTCGACGTTTGCGTTTGAAATCGTGTCATACGACACCAGCGGCGAATCGGAGGAGATCGTGCTCAAGCAACCCGCCAGTGCCAAGCCGTTCCACGAGATAGAATTTGTCATTGCGGGCCGGGATTTCAAGAAGAGCGTGGAGGTCTTTGCCGGACAGAGCACAGGTGCGCTGCAACAGGTTGGTGCAGAGACGATCTTCGACTTCTCATCGCGAGTGGATTTGCGGCGAACGACCGTTGACGTTAAGGAGACCGACGCCCCCTACCTGCGTATTGTGCTCTCGGATGAAACTCCGGACGAGAGGGGCGGGTCGGAGATTGAGCTCCGCTATGAAGGACTGGAGTTTTGGACTGCAGGCGAGAAGCCCGGGCCGTTTCGAGTAGAGCGCATCCTCGGTCACACCGGCGAGCGCAAGTCAGCCTCTCACGCCTACGATGTTGCGCACCATGCGAGCCCGCCTACGCGACTCGACGATGACGGCAACACCATCATCGATCTTGCCGGGAATCTGCCAGTCGCTTTCGTGCGGCTTGAAGTCGAAAACCCCTATTACCGTCGCCGCGTACAGATGCTCGCCGGCGATATCGGCCAAGAAGGCGAATACCATAGCGTCGGCGAGGGGGTGATCTACAAAGTGCCTGGGATGAACGAATCGGAGGACACCATCTGGTTCCGCCGGCCACAGGGTAATTACCGCCTGAGGATCATCAACGAAGACAACCCTCCGCTGGATGTTCGGTCCGTGGAAACCGGCTGGGTGCGAAGAAACCTCTACTTCGTACATGAGGAGGGTCGGCACTATTCGCTTCACGCGGGTAGTGACAATCATGACGTTGCGTCCCCTCGATACGACCTGGGCAGCCTGATTCCCGCAGACCACGCCAAGCTCAAGCAGTACGCAAGCCTCTCGATCGGCGACTTGCAGACAAACCCCAATTACGCACCGACAATGGACCGCTCAACGCGTGATCGTCTCGAACGAACTGCATTGACCGTCGTCGTGATCGCCGTCGTCTGCCTGATGGCATTCTGGGTCGCCCGCCTGCTGAAAGGAACCGCCCCACCGGCACGCGACTGAGAGGCGGTCCGCACGGCAGGACCTACGGACTAGATGGCAAACCTTAGCAGGAAGACACAAATGACTATCCAGGCTCTGTCAATTCCCGACACGGCAGCCTGTAAGACATGCGGGTATCTGCTGCGCGGCCTGTGCGAACCTCGTTGCCCAGAGTGCGGTAAGCCATTCGACCCAGACGATCCCAAAACATACAACGCACGACCCGCAAGGCGCTTTGTGCAAGAGCGGTGGCCGGTGCTGGCATGTTGCTGTGTTCTCGGAATCTTTGGGAACCTCTTACTCAATATCCCGGTGAGCGCCCTGGTTATGTTTCCGTGGTTGTTACTGAACGACTCGACCTTCGCTAATTGGCAGATAATTCCACTGCTCCTGACGATCTCAGCCTTTGCCATGGTGTGCGCTCACCCGGTGCACCCGAATCGCGTAACCGCCTGTATCACCGTGGTGGGTTCGATCGGATGGTACCTGCTCGCCGGCTTCGTCTACGCCGCAATCGCTTGGGCAAACTGCTAGACAGGCGCGACCCAAGTTACTTTGCTCTACGCGGACGCTCCTCTACGCCGATTTGACTGGACGGTTGGAAACCTGAGAATGTATTGGGCTCACGGGGTTTCCGTGAGGCGCCCTCTACATGGGAGTCTGTTGACGGATTTAGCGTCGCCCCTTGTGAACGGCGCAGAGCCTCGAAAGACGCCACCCACGAGGGGTGGCGCTACACTTGGATGGGCCGGATCTACCTGTTCGACAGGTTGATAGGCCGAGGTCCGGAGCATCGACGATATGGCCGATTCCACAACTACTGTGCCGCAAGCGGTGCTGCGCATTGAACGGGTCAGTCGAATCTTCCGCATGGGCGAGGTTGAAGTACCCGCCCTGGTTGAGGTGGACATGACCATCGAAGCAGGCGAGTTCATCGCCATCTTGGGTCCGTCCGGATCGGGCAAGAGCACCCTGCTGAATATGATCGGAGGGACCGACCGCCCCACCAGCGGCAGCGTTTGGCACGAGGGGCACGATTTGGCCGTCGCGGATGACGGTGAGCTCACCGAGTATCGGCGGGAGAAGGTCGGGTTCATCTTTCAGTTCTACAACCTCGTGCCCAGCCTGACCGCTTACGAGAACGTCCAGGTCGCCACGGAACTGGTTGACGACCCGCTTGATCCGAAAGATGCGCTGGAAATGGTCGAACTGTCTGATCGAGCGAGTCATTTCCCCGCCCAGCTTTCCGGGGGCGAGCAGCAGCGCGTGGCCATCGCCCGGGCATTGGCCAAGCGGCCCGAGCTGCTGCTGGCGGATGAGCCAACCGGGGCGCTGGATCTGACAACGTCACGTAGCGTGCTGGGAATACTGCAACGTCTGAACCGCGAGCAGAATCTCACAATCATCCTTATTACGCACAACGCCGCCATCCCCGCGATCGCCCATCGCGTCGTGCGGATCGTCAGCGGACGAATCGCCGAATCACGAATCAACGAGCACGTCCTACCGGCTGAGGAGGTCTCCTGGTAGGAAACCCGCAAAACCCATGCGCGTATTGACCCGAAAACTGTGGCGTGAGATATTCAACAGCGCCGGCGTGCTGGCCACGGTGGTCGTGATCATCATGGTGGGCACGAGCTCGTTCATCTGCGTGAAGTCGGCCCAGCGCATCCTGGAGACAAGCCAGGAGGCCTACTATCGCGACTATCGCTTCGCGGATTTCTGGGTGAACGTCAAGAAGGCCCCGCTGTCGGCGGTCAAACGGGTGGCCGATCTGCCGGGGGTGGCGGCGGTAGAGTCGCGCGTGGTCTTTGATGTCATCCTGGATCTCCCTCACGTTGTCGAGCCTATCACCGGACGCCTGATCTCAGCACCCACTCGCGGCTTCGACGAAACAATCAACGGCATCAGCCTCGTGCGCGGCTCGGGCTTCTCGGACGACCGCAACGAGGAAGTCATCCTCGGTGAGGGTTTCGCCCAGGAGCACGATCTGCATCCCGGCGATCGCATCAACCTGATCCTGAACAGGAAACGGGAGTCCTTCATCATCGCGGGAACGGCACTTAGCCCGGAATACGTCTATATGGTCCGCGGCGAGGGTGATTTCACGCCCGATGCCGAGCACTTCGGCATTCTATACGTCAAAGAAGCTTACGCTCGCAAGGCCCTCGACTTCGACGGAGCCTGCAACGAAATCGTCGGTCGCTTGGTCCCCGGAGCCCAAGCCGATGTGGACCTCCTCTTGGACCGAATAGACCGCATGCTTCAGCCTTTCGGCGTCTTGAGTACAACGCCGCGCAGCCGACAGGCGTCTCATCGGTTCCTCTCCGACGAGATTCGTGGGCTGGGGATCACAGCCACGGTCATGCCTACGATCTTCCTGGCAGTTGCCGCTTTGGTGCTGAATATTTTGATGACTCGACTGGCTGAGCGACAGCGCACGACGATGGGAACACTCAAGGCACTTGGATACTCGAACCGGCAGGTCATCACCCATTTTCTGGGGTTCGGCGTGGTTGTGGGCATCGTGGGCGGACTCACCGGAATCGGACTGGGCATAAGCATGTCCTACGGACTGATCAGCCTCTACGCCGATTTCTTCAAATTCCCCCAGTTTCTCTTCACTACGTACGCCGACCTCTGGATCGTGGGGATGATTATCAGTGTAGTGTTCTCCGTTGCAGGAACCATAAAGGGAACACTGGCTGTCCTGAGGCTGACACCCGCAGAGGCAATGCGCCCCAAGCCCCCGGCCCGAGGCGGAGCGGTTTTCCTGGAGAAGTATCCGGCATTGTGGCGGAGTATGGGATTCCGCAGCCACATCGCCCTTAGAAGCCTGCTCCGCAACCCCACGCGCACACTCAGTGGCATTCTCTCAACCGCACTGGCAGGCTCGATCATCCTCTCAACCCTGATGATGTACGACTCCATGTGGTATCTAGTCGACTTTCAGTTCGAGCACGTCCTGCGCAGCGATGCGACCATCGGAATGCGCGATGAGCGCTCGCGTCTTGCACTGTACGAAACGCAACGACTTCCCGGCGTAGACTACGCCGAGCCGACACTCGGCGTTGTATGCGACATTCGCAACGGTCGCAATGCACGGCGTCTAGCGGTACTCGCTCTCGAAGAGAACCACCGGCTGACCAATCCCTGTCAACGAGACCTTTCGCCCATCGCCATTCCTCCACAGGGCCTCGTGCTGGCCTCAAAACTGGCCAATATCCTGGATGCCGACGTTGGCGACCGTCTCGAGCTGACTCCGGTACGAGGTCGGCGGCGCACGGTACAGGTTCCCGTGGCTTCGATCGTGGAAGGCTTTCTCGGCTTGGACTGCTACGCGGATCTCACTTATCTCAGCCGGATGGTGGGAGAAGCAGCGGCGGTGAACTCGGTGCAGCTTTCGGTCAATCCCGTCCGTGCTGACGCGCTCTTTCGCACGGTCAAGACTCTTCCCAACGCCCAGGGTTTTTCAGTTCGGGCCAATACCAAGGGGAATATAGAGTCCACATTCATCGAAACGATGGGGATTTCACTGGGTATGATGGTGATTTTCGCAGGTGTGATCGCCTTCGGCAGCATGATCAACCTTTCGCTGATCGAGATCACGGACCGACAGCGCGATATCGCGACCTTCCGGGTGCTGGGCTACCATCCCAGCCAGGTTGCCGCGATTTTCTTCAGACAAAACATGATCGTGTTCACCCTCGGGCTTATCTTGTCTTTTCCGCTAGGATACGGCATGGTTGTCGGGATGGCCCAGGCGTATGATACCGAGCTTTTCAGAATGCCCGTGGTGGTCAACTTGCCGGTTATCGTTTGGACAGGCCTGCTGGCCTTTGGATTCGTTTTGCTCGCCCAATGGGTCGTGTATCGCCAGATCGCGAAGCTCGATTGGCTCGAGGCGGTGCAGGCCAAAGAATAGGGGAGTGCTCATGAGGAAGTCATGGGTGGTAATCGTCGTTGTCGTGCTAATCGTGGCAGTCGTAGTGCTGCGAGCTAGGCAAGCGCACACTACGTTGGATGTCCTGAAGCCACAACTCAGCACGATCAGGGCATACGTCGAGGAGCAGGCAGTCACGGAACTGCCCCATGATTACCTGATCGCCATGCCCATCAACGGTTGGTTGATGCCCATTTCATTGCGCGAAGGCGATATGGTAGCGCAAGGCACGACTGTCGCTCGCCTGGACACAGCGGATCTCGAGGATCACGCCAACCAGGCCCGGCAGCGCATCGCAGACTTGGAGAACAAGATCAGGGAGACCGAAGATAATCGCCTGGAGCTCAACGCGCTCGAGGAAGCCGAGGCCACTGTCGTCGCGATAGACAAGACCGTAGAGGCGGCGGAGATGAAACTGATCGCATCAAAGGCAGTCGCCGACTTCGCTGCATCGGAGGTCAACCGACTGGAGAGACTGCAAGAAGCTGAGGCGGCTGCCGACAGGGAGACGCGCGAAGCCATTACCGAACTGCGCAAGGCTGACGCCGAGTATCGCAGTGATGCTTTGGAGCTTGCTGCACTGAAGACCATCGCGGCCGTAAGCTACATAGGCCCGAAGTTCATACACGACTACATCGACCGTAAGTCATTCACCAAAGAGTCCTACGCTACACAGTTGGAAGAGGCAAGAGCCGCCCTGCAAATCGATATGCGCAACCTGGCCCGGGCGGAGATCAAGAGCCCGATCGACGGAGTTGTCCTCAGGCGTCACCAGACCCGCCGGCAGTTTCTATCCGCAGGGACACCGCTGCTCACCATTGGACGACTGGAAGAATTGGAGGTCACTGCCGAGATATTGACCGAGCTTGCCCCTCGAATTTCGCCGGGCAGTGCCGTGGAGATCTTCGGGGAGGCTCTTCCCGGCGGGCCGCTCGACGGTGAGGTGCTGCGCGTGTACCCCGCAGGCTTCAAGAAGATCAGCTCCCTTGGCGTCGAACAGCAGCGTGTCACCGTCGCAGTCAAGCCGGCTGAGCGAACCGAACGGCTGGGTGTGGGATTCCGCGTATACGTGCGGATCTTCTACGATCAAGCCGACAACGTGTTGATCCTTCCTCGCACAGCCATGTTCCGCGGGAGCCAGGGTGACTGGCAGGTCATGGTAGTACGCAACTACCGCACCGAGCTTCAACGCGTCGATGTGGGCCTGATGAACGATGAGAACGCCGAGATTCGTTCGGGTCTTACCCGCGACGACCTCGTGGTTGCACGTCCTTCGCGCGAGATTGTCCCGGGCATGCGCGTGGAGACGACGGTTGTTGAGTGAGTTATTGACCGACGCTTAAAAACATGCGGAACCGGGAAACACCCGTCTCTTGGCGGTAAGCGCGTGGCACCTCAGGGCCATTCGCCGGTGAATGCTCCTACCGCCGGGCCGGTCATGTACACGTGATCGTCGGCGGCCCATTCGACGTGCAAATCGCCGCCGGGGAGGGTTACAGTCACCTCCCGCTGCGTTCGATGGGTAAGCGCCCCGGCTACGCAGACTGCACATGCTCCCGTTCCGCATGCGAGCGTCTCTCCGCTGCCCCGCTCCCACGTTCTCATCGTCACATGGGTGGAGGAGTCCACTCTCACGAAATGCGCGTTGATTCGCTCGGGAAAAGCCGGGCAATGCTCAAACAGTGGACCAAGATCTGCGAGATCCACACCCCCCGGATCGTCAAGGAACACAACGACGTGCGGATTGCCCATAGAGACACAGGTAATGCGATAATCCAAGCCTCCTACCTCGATCGAATAGTCCACGACTCGGTCAACAGGCAGGGTTGATGGCAAAGATAACGCAGCCAGCTCTGGACAACCCATGTCCACGCGCACAGTCTGCACCAGCCCATCTCTCACCTGACACCAGGCCTTCAGAACACCCACATCGGTCTCGATTTGCAGCTCCGGGCCGGGAGCCAACCCGTGCTCCGCGGCATACTTGGCTACGCAGCGAATCCCGTTGCCGCACATCTGAGCCCGCGAGCCGTCCGCGTTGTACATTTCCATCCGGACGTGCCCGACTTCCGAGCGGCCTATCAGGATCAGCCCATCGCTGCCGATGCCACGGTGACGATCCGAGACAACGCGTGCCAGTCCGGCAGGATCAGCAACGGATTCTTCAAACAGGCTGACGCAGACGTAATCGTTGCCCAGCCCATGCATCTTGGTGAACTTCATGGCGGCAATTGTAAGGGCTGTGCAGCCTAGGGGAACTGTCGCGTCAAGCTTCGAGGTCGAGGTGCATCCGCCCGTCCTCGTCCAGGGTGACTCCGTCCTCCGCCTGCGCTTCCGCTTCTTCTTGCCCGGTACCCCCCTCCTCATAAGCACGTCCCTGGCTGCCCGTACCCTCGGCATCGGTGTGAATCTGGGTATCCGCATCTTCGGTATCGACGGTGCTTTCAGCCTCGTCGGCAGCTTGGATTTGGCGGTTGACGGCGTTAGCGGTGTTGGCTCGTGTTGCGTTGCGCGCGTTGGCTATTTCGCGGGCCTGAATCCCCGATTGCGCCGCTGATGACGCGATGTCAGTCGGCCCATCCGCCATTGCCCTGCTCCGACTCAGCTTCCAGCACGACCAACGGGGTCTGTGAGACCGATGGCCGTCTCCTTACCTTCAATATCGGAGTTTCGGCCCGAGAACACCACCCTCGTTACGCCCGATGGGACATCAATACGCCCCCAGAGGCTGTTTGAGAAGTCCACAGCTTCCCACCGTGGGCAAGGATCAAGGCAGAAGGCAAAAGGATGAAGGATGAAAAACGAACAGAATCTCTCGTCATCCTTCAATCTTCATCCTTACTGCAGAACGATCACACCTGCGCCGAGTTTGGCTTCAGCACCTGGATGGGAACAGGCTTCTTCGGCACCCCACAAGACCCGCCCTGCTGATATGTCTAGTGGACCAAATCCTTCTGTCTGGTATCAAGCTGCGCTTTTAGACGTTCCAGGATTGACGAATGCATTTGCGACACTCGGCTTTCCGATAAATCGAGGGTCATCCCAATCTCCTTCATAGTCATCTCTTCATAGTAATAAAGGATAAGGATGAGGCGTTCAGCCCGGGTCAGCCCGCGCATCATGACTTCTTTGATGTCCTTCTTGTGAATCTCCCGGACGGGGTTCTCACCGCGCTTGTCCTCGATCACGTCGATCTCGCATACATCCTTATTCGAGTCGGTCTCGTTGCACTTGCGCGAGAGGGAGATCTGCGAAATGGCGTTGGCATCGCGCAGCAGCTTCTCAAGTTCCCCCCGCGGGAGTTTGAGTCGCTCGGCAATTTCGGTCTCACTTGGCGTCCACCCCAAGGTGGCCTCCAGCTCGCGAGTCACCCTTTCGAGCTTACCGGATCGGCTTCTCACCAGTCGAGGGACCCAGTCCATGCTGCGCAACTCATCAAGAATGGCTCCGCGAATCCGCGGGGCGCAGTAGGTTTCAAACTTCACCCCCCGATTGACATCGAAGGCCTCCAAGGCATCGATCAGGCCGAAGACTCCCGCTGACACGAGATCGTCGTGATCCACCTCGTCGGGCAGCTTCGTCCCGATCCGCTCCGCGTTATACCTGACGATGGGAAGATAACCCTCCATCAGAGCATTGCGCCACCGTTTGGCACCTGATCGCTTAAACTTGCGCCACACCGCAGCAAGGTCCGTTCTTGCCTTTGTCGCTCGCATGAATAATGCTCCCGGCGCATCCGTGCGCCCCACTAAATGGACTACCGTTACAGCCCTCGCGCGTGATCGCCAATATCATGTTCCTGTCGCGGCGTTTTGTGCCTCAGCGGACGCCGCCCCCGATACGGACTCGTTTTGTCCGCCGGATGCGCCGTCGTGCCCCGTCGATGCCGCCTCAAAGCGCTTTCGAATGTCCGCCTCGCGCCCCTTCTCGTATTCACGAACTACCAGTTCAGCCGCCCCGCCCAGGGCAAGACCGATGAAGAAGAAGACGAACAGAGCGAGGATGCTACGCGCGAGGGTTACGGCGATCGGGTTCTGCACGTACAGACCGGCAAATGCCGTAATGCTGAATGCCAGCAAGCCAAGGCTTGCACCTGCAAAACGAGCAACCATTTGCGCAACATCCCTGTCGCAACACAAAGCTCATCAGGAGGTCACAAGAAGGTTGGGCGGAGGATTGCGACGGATCCTTCCTCTGCAACCGACCATCCTGATGTGCCTGATCAGCATCCATGCCGACCATCTGGCACACTGCGCTAGCGCGATTGCCTGTAGCTGCTAGATAAACAATCCCGCAACGCGCTTCAACAAGCCACCGCCGTCCGTTCGGTCCACGCATTCATCGCGAACCTTGCCGGTCAGGGCAACTATGCAAGCACTGGCATTTGATTCAGGATAACGAATCACAAACGGGCATCGCTCCTGAACCGCCAACTCTACCTTACTATCATGCAACATGTAACCGTCGTCTGCAACAGTGCAATCCAAAAATCTTTTTGCCACACCCGCCAGTCGGCGGTAGGCCGTCTGTGCCTCCACGCGACTCTCGGCTATATTGATGAACGAGCTCAGACGGCCAGCATACCCCTCACGGTGCAATACCTTGATCGTGGCATAGGCATCAGTCAAGGCGGTCGGCTCGGGTGTGGTCACCACCAAAACGTAGTCCGACACCTGTGCAAAGGCGACGACATTTCGCGAGATACCCGCCCCACAGTCCAGAACCACGATATCAGCATTGCCATTCGACTCTCGCAGCTGAGCCATAAGCCCGCGCAGGTCAAACTCGGTAAGGTTCGCCAGATCACGCCGCCCGGAGGCACCGGGCACGAAACGCAACCCTCCCGGCCCGTCCACGCACACCTCCTCGATGGTTTTCACACCCCCCAAGACGTGCGATAAGGTGCACCGAGGCTGCAGGTTCAACAGCAGATCGGCATTTGCCAGGCCCAGATCGACATCCGCCAGGGTCACGCGCATCCCTTCGGCGGCTAGGCAAATAGACAGATTTACTGCGACGTTGGTCTTGCCGACGCCCCCCTTCCCGCTTGTGACGGCAAGAGTGACCGGCCGCCGCGCCTTTCGTCGCATAAGCGCGCGCAGGCGTGTCGCTTGATCCTTGCCGTAACCTCGCAGGGATTCATGAGCCATGATGCAACCCCACCGCGCCTAACCAGCCTGTGAGTTTTCCTGCGCGTCGTCGCAGAATCAGCCGCCGTCCATCAAGAACAACGGTCACCCCGCTGGGCGCGCTAGCGCACCTCGGGCGGGCTGATCCTGCAGGATCAACTCCGCCAACCTCCTGCTTTCGCCCACTTCGATATCGTCGGGAACGTCCTGCCCGGCGGTAACGTATGAAAGCCCCATCTTGGCCTTCTCCAGACAGTTCAAGATTACGCCGAAACCGATGGCCTCGTCGAGCTTGGTCAAAATCACACTATCCACGGAGAATTCTCTGAAACGCTCAATGGTCTCGTTTAATACGGCTTGGCTGACCGTACCCGAAAGCACCAGGTGAACCTGGTCCGGTTTAACTTGATCGAAGAAGCTGCGCAGCTCCTTGTTCTTGACGGCGTCTCGCTGGCTGCGACCTGCCGTGTCTATGAGGACTACGTCTTTGTCCTGCATGCGCGCTGCAGCCTGCTTGAGCTGCTGCGGGGAGTTCGCCACCGCCAAAGGCACATCGATAATCTCCGCGTAAGTCCGCAGTTGCTGCGCCGCTGCAATCCGGTACGTGTCTATGGTAATGAGACCTACGCCCAGGTTCTCACGTAAACGGAAATTGGCCGCCAGTTTGGCAGTCGTCGTGGTCTTTCCCACCCCCGTCGGCCCGATCAGGGCAACGATGCACGGACCGCCTTTGGAGTCTGTGCGAATCGGTCCTGCGGTCGGCAGCATCGATTCAAGGAGTTGAGCGAGAGAGGATCTAACGGTCCGTGAGTCGCGAAGCTGGGCGGGCGACAAGCTGCGATGAATGCGTGTTACAACCTCGCCGGCAATCTGTTCAGCAACTTCGTTCTTTATGAGAGACTGGTAAGTCTCGAAGAGTTCTTCAGGTACGTCACGGGCGCGCGAACGCCTCGCCTCGCAGACAAGGTCTTCGACCAACGACTTGATGGAACCCACCTCTGACAAGACGTTGTCAGAGATAGCCGGAGATGAGACAGTCGGTACGGCCGGCGACATCGCTTGCGCAGCTCCATCTGCTCTTTCGACCCCAGCCGGTATCCTCGCGACCGGTCCTCCATCCCGGTTCGCGCTGCGCGTCAATCTACCGCGGTGCATCGAAACTGGCAAGTCCGACATGTCCCTGGCAGCGGTGATTTCTACGTGGGGTTTTCCCCCTATACCGAACAGTCCTCCCTTCGTTGCTGTACGGGTGTTCAGAATCACCGCGTCTCGCCCAAACTCTCGCTTTACGCGGGCGAGCGTCTCCGCCATTGTCTTGCCCCTAAAGGTCTTCAGCTTCATCCGTTAGCACCACCATCCCATGGGATTCAACTTCGAAACCAGTGACAATCTCGTTGTAGCTCAGCACTGGGACTGATGCCAGCCGCACTTCAATCATCTTCCGCAGCCAGGCGCGGATCTGTGGCGGACACAGAATGACAGGGGGTCGTCCCCCCGCCTCGGGTGTCGCCTTTGCCACCGTCTGACCTATTGCATCCACAATCTTCGTTTGCAGCTGTGGAGGCATGGTCAAGACCGTCCCGTGATCCGATCGATCGAGGTTCTTGGCCAGCAATTCCTCAATGGTCGGATCGAGGGTAATACAATGGATACGCCCGTCCTCCGCCTTGTGCTGATGGCACAGCGTTCGCGCCAAGGAGTTGCGAGCGTACTGCGCGAGAATCTCCGTATCTTTTGTACGGGCAGCCCAGTCGCCTATCGTCTCGAGAATCACCTCTAAATCACGTATGGGCACGCGTTCGTGTAACAACGCCTGCAGGACCCGCTGCACTTCACCCGGCTTGAGAACATCCGGAACAACCTCTTCCACCAGCTTGGCGGCCCGCTCGCGCAAATGGTCAAGCAGCCGGTTCATCTCCACGCGTGTCAGCAGCTCGTCAGCGTGACGTCTGATCACTTCAGTCAAGTACGTGCTGATCACGCTGGAGGGCTCTACCGCGGTGTAGTTGCGGTGCTCCGCTTCGTGACGTTGCTCCTCGTCAATCCACAGCGCCGGGAGACCGAACGCGGGCTCGGTCGTCTCCATGCCGTTGATCTTCTCGGTCACCGCGCCGGCATCAATCGCCAGCAGGTGGCCGGGCAGGACCTCACCTTTGCCAACCTCCAGACCTTTCAACTTGACACGGAACTGATTGGGTTGAAGTTCGACATCGTCGCGTATACGGATTGGGGGCACCACAATACCGAGCTCCTGCGCGATCTGACGTCTTAGATTGGTTATCCTGTCGAGCAGGTCACCCCCCTGTTTGCGGTCAACAAGCTGGATCAAACCATACCCCACCTCCAGCTCCATGGGATCGGGAGCGAGGAACTTCTCCACCCGCTCGGGCGTCGCCTTCTGCTTCGCGGCGATTGCCTCCCGCTGAACCGCATCGGTACGCTTGGTCAGGACGTATCCTATACCCGCACAGGACGCCGCGAGCATTACCAGCGGAGGCTTGGGCAGGGGCGTCAGGGCCAGAACCATCAGGAACCCCGCGGTCACAGCCATGGCCACGGGCTGGCTCGTAAGCTGCCCGAGGAGTTCATCACCGAGATTCTTCTTCGAGGCCGACCGCGTCACGATCATCGCCGCTGATACCGAAACGATAAAAGCCGGTATCTGAGAAACCAGACCGTCGCCGATAGTGAGGATTGTGAACCTCCGCAAGGTCTCGCTGAACTCCAGGTCAAGCTGCACCAGCCCCACGTAGATACCACCAAGGATGTTTATGAGTGTGATGATGATTCCGGCGATGGCGTCACCGCGCACAAACTTGCTCGCACCGTCCATCGCCCCATAGAAGTCGGACTCGCGGGTGATTTCAGCCCGCCGATGTTTGGCCTCCGCGTCGGTTATGACTCCGGCGTTGAGGTCGGCATCAACCGCCATCTGCTTTCCGGGCATGCCGTCCAGAGTGAAACGGGCGGCGACCTCGGCGATGCGCGTGGCTCCTTTGGTGATCACGACAAACTGGATGATAACGATAATCGCGAAGATGATGATCGCCACAGCAAGCGAACCGCGGGCGACGAATCCCCCAAAAGTCTCGATGACCCGTCCGGCATCCCCGTTGGTCAAGATCAGTCGCGTCGTAGCTGTGTTGAGAACCAAGCGGAACAGAGTCAGCCCTAAAAGAAGAGACGGAAACGACGAGAACTCCAGAGGCCCATTCATGTACATTACCGTCATCAACACAACGCCCGACAGCGTGATATTGATGAGCAGCAACAGGTCCATCATCGACGTGGGAAGCGGTATGAGGATTACCAGGATGAGCGACATGGTGAAGACAGGCAGCAGCATCCCCTGGTACTTGGGCAGTACGGACAGGAACCGTGGTTTGGCCAAGTTTGCTATGGGCATTGCTTACTCGACAATCCGCCCGACATAATCACTTCCCGCTGAGATCAGCCTCCGACCAGGCTGCCCTGCACTCCGATCGGTGACCGACCGGTGAGCTCATAGACGTAGGCAAGAATCTCAGCAATTGCACGATAGAAACGTTCCGGCAGGTATTGCCCGACATCCACCGTCTCGTAGAGGGCGCGGGCCAGCGCTTTTCGTTCCACGATGGGAATGCGGTGTTCGGTCGCAATCTGCCTGATGCGCAGGGCAAGCTCATCCGCACCTTTAGCCACGACTTTCGGAGCCGGCATCGCCTCGGCATCGTACTGAATCGCCACGGCGACGTGCGTGGGGTTGGTCACAACCACATCCGCCTTGGGCACGTCCCGGCGGATCCTCTGCAAGGCAAGACGGTATTGCAGTTCCCGTCTGCGCGATTTGACCTTGGGATCCCCCTCCATGCTGCGGAACTCGTCCTTCACTTCCTCCTTGGTCATCCGCATATCTTTTTCATGCTTGTAGCGCTGCCAGGCAAGATCGAGCAGCGCCAGAACCAACAGCACCGCCGACAGTTCCATCCCTAGATTGAAAGCCAAGGACGACCCCAGCCAAAAGGCATCCGGGAAACCCAGGGTGAAGGCATAGATCACCGGTGAGGCCGTATGGGCGAGCATCAGATAGACAACTAGTGACACCAGGGCCAGCTTCCAGATGTTCTGAACCGCCATCATGACCGACCGCGTCGAAAACAGTCGCGCTATTCCTTTGAGCGGATTGATTTTGCTCAGATTGGGCTTGAGCGGTTGCAAAGTGACTACGTTTCCCACTTGTGCATAGAGAACGGCCAATACCGCCAGGAAGAGAATCACCAGAAACGGGGCCACGCGTTTGAAAGCCTCCACGACAACCGCCGCCGCAAAGGGCATGAGACTCCCCAGATCCCCGGGTGTCTCCGAGAGCAGACCCGCTCGAACGATGAGCATCATGCTCTTGAACATTCCCGGTCCCAGGAAGTTCAGCGCGACAAACGCAGCGAAGAGCACAACGGCTCCGGTGAGGTCTTGACTCTTGGCCGTCTGACCTTTCTTGCGGGCTTCGTCCCGGCGTCGCTGGGTCGGCGGTTCGGTCCTTGCATCGGCATCAGCGGGCATCAGGTCACCAATCCCGTCCTGCTTGGGTCAAGCCCGAATGCTGAGCGTATCAACTCCAAGGCGTCCCAGATCGCATTCAAAAAGAGATCCTGACAACCGCTTAAAGCGATCGAGGCCACCCCTAGTGCAACGCAGACTCTGATGAGAAATCCCACGCTCAGGATGTTCATTTGCGGCATGGTGCGTGAAAGAAACCCCAACGCGGTGGCTGTCAGGAACAAGGCAATCGTAACCGGAGCCGCAAGACGCAGGCCCATGATGAACGCCGCCGTCAACATCTCGATGAGCAAGAGGATGATGGAGTCGTCGAACTTGAACGACAACAAGGGAATCACTGTGTACGTATCCAGCACTGCCGCCATCGCCGCTCGGTGCCCACCCGCCAGAAGAAACATCAGTGTCAGCGTAATGGCGTAGATTTGTCCGACGATCGACGCCTGCTGGTTCCTCATCGGATCGAAGACCTGACCGAGTATGAGCCCCGCCTGCTGCCCAACCACCTTCCCTCCAACTTCCGCACCAATGAGGAGAATGGACAGAGAAAGCCCAATTGCCGCTCCAATCATCATCTCTCCCACACCCCCAACAACTACACCCGTCAGAGTCATCTCCTTCGGAGCTTGTGAGCTTACCAGGGGGAAGATCATGGCGGCCACCACCAGGATCACCGCTCCGCGGGCCCGCACGGGTATGGCCGTGCTTCCGTAAACGGGAGCGACCAGGGCAAAACCTGAGAGCCTGAACAGCACCAACGCATAGGCCGGCAAAGACAGCAGAATGTCAAAGAGGGACCAGGACACGGCTGAGATTCACCGATCTAACGCAGTTTTCAGTTCATCGCCTAAGCCAGACGGCTTGCGGCATATCCACGCCAACCTTACCACGGAACACCGCCCAACATCTGCCGCGCATACCCCACCATCTGATTCGCGATCCAGGGAATGAAGAACGATGCTGCCACAAACATGGCTGCGATCTTGGGCGCGAATGTCAGAGTCTGTTCCTGCAGCTGGGTAACGGCCTGAAAGAGCGAGATACACAATCCTACTATCAGACCGATGGCCAGAATTGGGGCGGCGGTCATCAACCCCATCCAGAAGGCGTTTCGCCCCATGTCGATTGCCATACTAAAGTCCATCGTTGTCTCCGTTATAAGCGCAGCCGCCGCGTTCCTAAGCGAAGCTGTTCAAGAGCGTCTCAACCACCAGATGCCAACCATCCGCCAAGACGAATAAGAGTATCTTGAAGGGTAGTGAAACAAGTACCGGGGGAAGCATCATCATTCCCATCGAAAGCAGAATGGTGGCGATCACCATATCTACAACCAGAAACGGAAGGTAAATTCGGAAACCCATGATGAAAGCCGTCTTCAGCTCACTGAGCATAAAAGCCGGGATCATCACCGTCATGGGGACGGAGGCGACATCGATCTTCTCCGTTGGAGCAATCTCACGCTGCTGGGCATACTCGAGAAACATGTAGACGTCCTCGTAGTTGTCCGCCTGCTCGATCTGCCGGTACATGAAATCCTTGAGGTGTCCACCGACGATCTCCATCGCCTGAGCCTGCCCCATCCGGCTGTCGAAATAAGGAGTAACCGCCTGAGTCTGGATCTTGTGCCATGTCGGTGCCATCACCAACATGGTGATGAACAGGGACAACCCCAACAACACCTGCCCCGGCGGCAGCTGCGGCGTCCCTATAGCTTGGCGCATAAGAGCCAACACGACCATCACCCGCGGAAACGCCGTGGTCATGACGATAATCGACGGCACGAGAGTCAGTACCGTCAAAAGAACAAGTATCTGCAGAGTCGCGGAGACACCCTTCGCATCGGTTGCGGGCGGGAGTATGTTGGTGACGTCCGGGATGCGGACGGAGTTATCGAAGGCCGACGGAACGGCCGGGGGATCGGCGCGCGCAGCGGAGAAGGTTGAGCCGGCGACTATGGCAACAACCACCAACCGACCGAAACGCCAAGAGCATCCATGCTCGGCCATAAGGCGCATCTCCAATGCGCACTGCATTCCCGGCTACATCCGTGCAACCGTTTGCCTACTTTGCGTTCAGTTTCTTCAACCGGCGAATGAGATCCTTCAGCGGTCCGCGATTCCGCGCTGTTACGATATCAAGATGCTTCCTTGCATCTTCGGCGCGTTCGTCGCTCGGATCACGGTATTCAGTCGTCTCGCGAAACAGCAGCTCATCAAAGCCGTTACCCCCGCGAACCTCGCGCATCCCCACGCGGGCGGCCAACTCAGCGACTTCCTCTGAGTCGTCAATCTCACATAATCGCTCGATGCGATCACCGGAAACACCAACCGCTACATACCTGCGCCCCAACTGAACGAGGGCGACATGATGCTTGGGTGTCAGCGGCGTACGCCCGACCACGCGCACGATTCCGTTGTCTGCAGCCCGGGTGGAAGGGACGAATCGCCTCACTGCGTAGTACAGCCCCCCTACGATTCCCAGAACGATCATGAGCGCCCCTATACCCGTTCGATGCCAAGGTGGGGAATCCTCCTGCGAACCGCCCCGCGCGTCGCTCGTACTTCCCCGCCTTTTGAGCATACGCGTCCCCACCGGTGGCAGCACCTCGGATACCTCCGGCTCCGGCACATCCTGACCCGCAAAGTCAACCTGCGGTGACGCGTCGAGCTCTTCATCTACATCGGAACCTGGCAGCGGCGCTTGGGGTGTGAGTGTCACGCCCTGATTCGGGCCGACGCGCAATGAAGCTGGATCACCCGGCGTATCGCCATCCGATCCACGTGCAGGCAGTGCAAGAAACGCGGCGATAACTCCGATTGCCATCACGCCGCCGGCGGATAACCATCCGACAACGAGCCCGCAGCCTCCATTCCGCAGACTATTCACGTTTCTCATGTCGTCACTCGATGCGGATCGTGCGAGAGCACCTCACTGACGCGCACACAAAACACGTCGTTAAGGACGAGAACCTCGCCGCGGGCAATTAAACGATCGTTGATCAGGACGTCAATCGGATCGCCCGCGAGTTTGTCCAGCTCCACGACACTCCCCTCTCCAAGTTTTAGGACGTCCTCGACGAGCATCTTCGTTTCGCCGAGCTGGAGTTTCACGCGCAGGTCGACATCGTTGAGCATGGTCACGCGTTTGGTGTCGATGTCGCCCAGTTGCTCATCTGCGAACTCCTGCAGCTCGAAGGCCTGCGAAGGAGCTGTCGCCGCGGCAGCTTGTGCGGCTGTCCGTTCTTCAGCAATTGCGGCCTCCATCGCCGCCGCCGCCTCGTCGAACGGTCGCCCCAGCGTGTCGACACGCGTATCGGGCTCACTCCCCGCTTCGGTTTCCTCACTCGCCTGGGCGTCTTCCCCACCGACGGCTTCGTCGCCGGTTTGGGCGGCACTAACAAGTGCGTCGATATCTTCCTGGGTAACCGCGCCGGAATCGCCGTCTTCGGCAGGAGCCTCAGACGACGCCTCAGAGCCTGCTCCTCCACTCATTAGCGCATCGATATCCGCCTGACTGATGGTACTGTCCGCAGCCTGCGCGGACTCCGCAGCCTGCTCTTCGGCAGGGGCGTCTTGACCGGTATTGGCATCGTCACCCGCCATATCCGCACCGTCGCCAAGCATCGCGTCGATGTCGGCCTGACTGAGATCACCCTGCTGTGAGGCGTCGGCCCCTCCGCTTTGTTCCGTTTCATCCATGAAAGCACCTGTGCATCCACCTTGCAGATCACCCGAGGCTATCGGGAGTTATCGGAGAAATCAGGACCGCCTCGACACCCAAACGCCTGCCCGCTATTGTAGCATCTCGGGTATAATAACAGCCTTGATAAGGCCTTCCTCATCGAGCACTTGGTCTATTTCGTGTTTGAGCCGTCGTTTTATGGTCTCAAGCCCCGGTTCGTTGAGGTGCTTGAGCTCAGCGCTGCGGATCACGAAATTGACCCGGTCGTGAATCCGTGCGCGTTTCGCTCTCGCCGCCGTCTCCGCACGCTCGAAATCGGCAGATGATACCAATGCTGATACCTTGATAGAATAGGCAATCAGCTTTCCAGACATGTTATTGATGGGTCGGCACTCGGCCAGTTCAACCTCCAGCAAATCATCTGGACCTTCTTCGCCCATAGACACACCGCCCGATTGCCCTTCAACGGCCAGGGCAATATCAGGGTTGACATCAAGGGTCTTGGCCAGGAAGAACACTCCCACACCCTCTGCCCCCATTAGCAATGCTATGATCACTAGCTGAAACAGGCGACCGTGTTCCTTCTTCTGCTCAGCAGGTAGAGCAGCTACTTCTTCATCCGCCATGTGAGGTTCCCTTCAGATCATCCGCCAAAGTCGAGCCGGCGTAGTTATCAACCAGATCCTCCGTGACTAAGATCTCAACGCGCCGATTCAATGCACGTCTTTCCTCCGTATATGCCTGTCTTACCAGAGGCTCGGTATCGCCTGGCGCGACCAGCACAAGTCTGACCTCGCGAACGCCGCTATCCACCAACTCCCTCGCAACGGCCTTTGCCCGGGCAAAAGACAAATCGCGGGCGTCTTCATAAAGAGAATCCTCGGGCAAGGGCTCACGCGTCGCGTGTCCCCGTACGAGGATCTTCGTGTTGTACCCGCGCAAGTGTGCCGCTGTCTTGGCGATCAGTTCTCGCGCTTCCGGCTTGAGTGTCGCGCTGAATCGATCGAAAGTAATCAGCCCTCCCACGATAACCTCGAGCCCGTCGCGTACGTTGGTCACGCGGAACTTCTTTCCATGAATGCCCTCTTCATCCGAATCCCCTCGCTCGTCCGCCATTTTGGGAACCTGGATTTCCAGCAGCTTGGTGATGAGGGTGTTCGTAGGATCGTTTATGAGCGGCACTGCCCCCACGGAACCGACGTATCCGCCGAAGGCCTTGCGCAAAGACTCCGTGACCTGCTGGAAACGCTCGTCCTTCTTGATCTCACTCATCGAGACGATGATCACGAAGAAGCACAGAAGCAGCGTCATGGCGTCCCCGTAGGTCACCATCCACTCGGGCGCCCCTGCTGCCGACCGCTCTTGTTTCTTTCTGGCCATCGCGCTGTAACTAGGCTGCTTTCGCCGCTTCCTCGCCTCCGCGCATGCGCACGGGCAGGAAGGTCTTGAGTTTCTGCTCGACGATCCGCGGGTTGTCGCCGGACTGAATGGACATAACTCCCTTTATGATGATCATCCTGAGCATCATCTCCTCGCGGCTTCGCAGGCCCAGCTTGTCCGCCATCGGAAGGGCGACCAGGTTGGCAAGCACAGCCCCGTACATCGTCGTCAAAAGGGCCACCGCCATTGCCGGTCCGATCACCTTGGGATCGTTCATATTCTGGAGCATGATTACCAGGCCGATCAGCGTGCCGATCATGCCAAACGCCGGGGCGAATCGTCCTATATTGTCGAACAAGGCCTTGCCGTCGGCATGGCGCGTCTCGACCGTCTCCAAATCGTTCATCATGATGTTCTCGATGAGATCCGGATCTTGTCCGTCGACCGCCATTTGTATGCCCGAGACCAGGAAGGGGTCCTTGATGTCAGCGGTGACGTTCTCCAAGGCGAGGATTCCGTCCCGTCGAGCCACTTCGGCAAACTTGACCATATCCGCGATCAACTGCTGGGGGTCACGCGTCCTGGCAAAGAAGCAGTTCTTAACCACCTTGGCAACGCCAAGAATGCGCTGAATCGGAAAGGAAACCAACGCGGCGCAAAGCGATCCCCCGACCACGATCGCCACTGAACCGCCATCGATGAACGCCTCGATATCGGACTTGCCCATAATCGCCCAGAGCAATAGCCCGCTACCTCCGACGAGTCCAACTACTGTTGCGATGTCCATTAGCCGTGCATCATCCGTTCACTTGGCCCAGTTCGGCTTCCAACGCGTCGCTCACGCAAGGGGCAGCATGCGCGCGCAAACCGCCTCCATTCTACAATATCGGCTCCTGCCTACGGGCCGTTAAGCACGCGAGAGGTCGCTCCATTTCGACGTCCAAGGCATCGCTTCACAGCGCAGAGAGCGACATGCCTTCGGCTCCGATAATATTCACTCAAACCACCTGGAAGCTTCGAATCTGCCGGGCGTAGTCGATCGCTCGCTCAACTATCTCATCCACCGACTCTCTGACCACCAGGGTATCCCCGTTGATCAGGGTGATGATCGTATCCGGCGTTGCCTCGATCATTTTTATGAGTTCGGTATTAATGACCACAACCCGCTTGTCCAAACGCGTAACTGTTATCATAGCCGTGGTCCTTTCTTAGACTTTCATCTACCGGCGCGGGCAGTTCAACGACGCCCCGGTCATCGCCTAGCGGGCCAGCAGCAGCAACTCCTGCAGCAAATCGTCAGCCGCCCGCACAACTCGACTGGCCGACGAGATACCCGTAGACGCCCCGATCAGATTGATGAACTCGCGGGCGAGTTCGACATTGCTCTGCTCCAGATACCCCGCGCGTATTTCTCCGGCCATCCCCGTGCGCGGTGCAATGATCGTCGGATCGCCCGAGTTGACCCCGGGCAGAAAGACGTTTTCCGACTGGGCCAACAGGCCTTCATCGTTGATGAAGGTAGCCAAAGCTACCTGCCCGAACACTCTGGTAAGTTGATTGGAGTACATACCCGTGATGATTCCGTCGGCATCGATTGCATAGTCGATCAGGAGTCCAGCCGGAGCGCCGTTCTGATTGTCCATGATCAACTCGGAAGTGCCATCCGTACTAGCCAATCCCGTCAGAGGGCTAAGATCCAGTGCGAAGGTCAGCGGAGTTTCCGCGCCCACTCCGGCTCGATCGATGGACAGATCCGTTCCCGTCGATGCAACAAACTGGCCGTTGGGGTCGAAAGTTATGGTGCCCGTGCCCAAAACCGGAGACAGATCGCTGTCACCAACGGATTCGGCGTAGAAACGCCAGGTAGTCCCCGTCTCCGACTTGGACTCCAGGGCGACGCGCAGGCGAACTTCAACAGCGTTGCCCAGTGAGTCGAACACGTTGAAACTGGTGGTCTCCCCACCTCCCAGCGCTTCGGTCGCAGTCGTAAAGGAAAACGGTGACGCAACCGCGCCGGTCCTGTTGACTATCGAGGAGGCGTCCAACTCGATGGCGTTCACTTCACCGAGATTAGAGTTCACAACCAGCGCCCCTTCAGGAGGCTCAGGACCGGCAGAGACTGTGATACCCGGCGTACCCCCGGTAGCCGGATCACTATTGATTCCAAGAACGGCCTCCATGTATTGCCCAAGGTCCCCCAGAGTGCTGCCGTCCGTACCTACCACAAACATCGCCTCGGGAATGGCGATATCCCCCTTGCTCCCGTTGATGACCAGCTCGTCTCCGGCGGCAAAGAGAGAAAGCCCGTTAGCATCTACAAGGTCGATCAACTGCGTGCTCGCGGTGGCGGCAGTCCCGGTCGACGTCACCAGCGCCTGTGAAGTCACCAGCGCACCTGCCGCAGCAACATTGGTCGTGCTATCAAGCCGCCCATCCATCACAACGTTGGTTGTAGCGATTGCCTCGCTTTCCGATCCCAAGGGTATGACCAGGTTTGACAGAGTCCCGATCCGGATCTGCCCGGATTCGTCTGCCGGAAAAATCTGCAGTACCGCGCCGTTCGATGATACCATCGTTTCGTTGGCATCGAGGCGAAACGCCCCGTCGCGGGTGAACATCTGCTCATCGTTCGGTCCGGCTACGACGAAGAATCCTCTGCCGTCGATTGCCAGATCACTGGGAAACCCCGTGCTATCGACCCCGCCTTGGGCAAAGCTGCGTTGGATCGTCGCCACGTTCGACCCCGTGCCAACCTGCCTGGGCAGCGTTCCTCCGGTTGAGTCACCGGGACCTTCACCTTCGCTCAGGGTTCGATACAGCAGGGTCTCGAAAAGTGTTCGCTGCCCCTTGAAGGCCGTCGTGTTCAGATTCGCCAGGTTGTCACCGACGGTATCAACACCCACGCTGTTGCTCTTGATACCCGTGAAACCCGTAAACATTGCCGTAGTAAGAGACATAGTGCCCTTCCCAATAACCGGCGCTGGCAAGAACGGTCTCCGTCACCCGGAATCACGCCAGGCTGACTGTCCTCGTGGCCGGAGTACTCGCAAAACCGCTGATCCGAGAATCACGGAAACACGCCGACGTCACCCGTCCAAAGCTGCGATACTGACAAAATCGCGAAGCCGAAGCTCGTCACCGCCGTCTAGCTCGAGCAGAACCTCACCTTGGTCATCGATGCGTGCGGCCGTAACAACCCCCTCCAGCACCTCAGACTCTTGCGGATCACGTCGATCGACTCCGATGACCGTCTGTCCGACAAGCGCTTCTCCCACACTTAACGGCGGCTCTATGGTGCTCACCTGATCGAGGGATATCTCGGTTCCGTTGGAAAGCTGCAGCATGGCCGCACCGTCCGCGTCAAAACGCACACCGACGACTATGCCCCCAATAGCAGCCCCGTCGGATCCGGGAACCGCAGTCACGTAGTGACCGATCATCGTCGAAGCCGACGCAAAACGCTGCTGCCCGGTGAGCGCCTGCAGAGACTCGCTAAGCGACGTGGACAACTCGATCTCCCGAATCGAGGAAATCTGGGCGAGCAATTCCTCATTACCCGTCGGTTCCAGCGGATCCTGCTGGGTTAACTCGCTGATCATAAGTCTAAGGAAATCCTCGCTTCCCAGATCGGCAAACGAGCTTGCGCCGACTGAATCCACCGACGGTTCAAGCAGGGTGCTCGTATCAATCGCATCCACCATGACGTTATCTCTCTACACTTACCGGCGCGACACAGGGCTCCGCCCTGTCGCTCCGGCGACCCCTGAACAGCATTCCAGCGGATCAGATTCTAATATCCAGCCGCGTATTCCCCGCGACCTCCGTTGGCGGCCCGTCGTCGGCATCCACACGATCCAATGTGTCAGTGGATGACACTTCGGATGCCCGATCGGACTGCTCATGCCAGGACTTCTCCCGACCCTCAGATGACGATGCAAACGCAAGCGGGCTTCCGTCACTCTGGTCGCCCGGTTCGTTGCCAAGAAAATCCACGGTTACGTCGAAGCGCTCCACGTTTATTCCATGCTGCTCCAATGCAGAATGAAGTTGTGCGGCGCGCTGTGAGAGCAGCTCGCGGACTTCCAGTGTCTCAGCCCGGACGCCGATCTGCAGGTGATCACCTTCCATCCGAACGTCGACCTGGACCCTCCCCAGCTCCGGCGGATTGAGCTGAATACGCGCTGAAGAGTTCTGTCCACTCGCATGCAGACGAATTGAACGCACCAGGCGATTGAATTCCGACTGCTTCGCTACCCGGCTTTCGGCAGAGCTCGGTGCTGGACGTTCGAGGTCCGAACGCTCGCCCCGAGCCGCCATGCGGACACCGCTCTCCTGACGGGCTTGCGCTTGCGTGTCTTGCCCCGCCGGCAGCGAAGTCGGAACACGAACGGATTCCGCGCCACCCCCTCGGGTGCTCGTGAGCAGTTGAGCGAGCTGCTGCGCTGCGCCCCCTTGCTGCTGTCCACCCGCCCGCGCCAGTGTCGCGCCCGCCGTTACCGCGGCTGACTGCGACACGAAACTCGCACTCGGTTGCACCGGCGACGGTTGGCCGAACTCCAACCGATGCGACGAATGCAGCCCGTTGTTGTCCGCCGGGTGCGTGCTCGACGGTCTCGGCCGGGAACGTTCGCCGCTGTCGGCAACCACCGATGTCTCTGAACTGCGCAATCCCTCGTCAAACCTCGATGACATGGCCTTGCCGTCGATCCGCTCGACATTCGCATCCCGGAGTCCTCCAACAAGGTCATCCTTAAGAGCGGACGTACGCGTCGCATCGGCCGAAGCCCGCTCAATCCCTGCTGCCCGCCTGGCCTGAACACTGGTGGAATCCGTTCTTCCATCGATACCCCGGCGCGTGGTGCTTGCCGCGTAGTCCTCTTCAAGCGCGCTTCGCCGGCGTTCGTGCGGCTCACTGGTGAGACGCTCGAACATCTGTGTTGGTGATGCCGTGGAATTCAAGGACCTGTCCGCCACCCGCGATACATCGCAGGTCGCCGCCAACATCGCTCGAAAGTCGCCGGTCAATCCTGCAGCCACGCGAGCATCATCCGAGCTATCGCCCGGGCGTCTTTCCGATCCGCGCGCACCGGGGGATTGGATTGCTGCGCTTTGAGTTGATCCCACCTTTACCATAGGAATCTCTGTAATCCGCTACTCACCGGTCAGTTCCGCAGACCGCGCCGGGGCGACTTCGCGAACGCGCTGCAGGATTTTCATCATTTGAGCGGTCTGGTCGCCCCCCTTGGCCGCCTCGATTATCTTCTTGGCCTTGCGGGTCTTCATAGCCAAGAGCATCTCGGCCGCTTCTTCGGTATCTTCCATACCAAGCAGATGTTGCACCGCCGTTTTGGGGCTCAGACTCTCATAGATGGCAACCTGTTTCTCGAAACCTTTAGTCTCGCGTTGAGCGTGCTCAGCCTGTGCCTGTCTGGCGGCGTCCTCGCGTTCAGTCTTGAAAGCCTCTCGCTCGGTGGCCACCCTAAGCAGAATGCTGTTATTGAGTGCGAGTCGCTGACGCAACTCCTCCTTGATTCGTTCAGCTTCGCGGCGGACGATTTCAATATCCATCTGCAGTTCGGCTACTGAACCTTCCTCCAGCGCCTTGTCCGGGTCGTCTTCCGCGATCTGCAGCCCTTCAACTGCGCCTTCCTCCGCAACCGGGAGTTCCCCTCGAAGAGCGGCCGCCGCACGGCTGACCTTCTCTCCGTCAATCGCACCTGTGCCAATGAGGAATGCCAGAATCCCGATAACGGCAGCCACATTAAGCAGCGCAAAGAGGGCGACGGTATCGTAGGCTCGTCGGATAATCGATTGACCGCTCATGATATCCGGACCTTCGTACTACTTTGGCCACGGTCTCGCAGATACGTCTGCAGGGCGGCTTCATCACTGGCGGATTGTTCCTGACGGCGAATCCACGTGTCGTACCGCGCTTTCTGTCTCTCGCGCAGCTTCTCGATGACCTTCAACTCCTTCGTTGCCGTCGCGAGCTTGTCCCGTTCCTCATTCACACTTGCCTGGCATCGGGCAAGTTCCGCTCGAGCTTCGCGAGTCTTGTAGGACAACCAACCTCGATACAGCTCGTGTCCGCGCAGGCACGCCATGTCAACATGCGCCACCCCTTGAGCTTCGCGTCGTCCGTCCAGCGTGGACTGCACTTCTCGACCAAGACGGGCGATACGGTCCTCGACGCGCACAACGGAACGGATGGCGCCAGCCACCGCGCGCCGCTGGGTGTCCTGGGCCTGCTTCCGAAGCCTGCGTACCACCTCCAGCTTGAACCGAAACCCAGCCATCAAAACCCTCTGTCACAACCAGTTATGCCGCACTTGCCGCAGCCGCACCGGCGTTTGATGCCAGTTTCTCTCGCACGGCTTCGATGTCCGCCGCCAACGCAACCAGCCGATCACGCGTCTCACCAAACACTGCCGCCTCCTCGATAGGCTGGCGCAGGAACTCATCGATCACGGGCTTCATTTGGACGGCCACGTCAAACTCGACGTTGCTACCCGCCGCGTATGCACCGACATTGACCAGATCCTCTATGTCATTCCAGACGGCAAGCACCCGTCGGACTACTGAAGCTGCCCGCAGCTGCTCCGGATCGACGACATCCGTCATCACTCTGCTTATGCTTTCCAGCACCGCTACAGCCGGATAATGCCCGCGATTCGCCAAGTCGCGTGACAACCACACGTGCCCATCGAGAGTCCCGCGCACCGCGTCGGATATAGGCTCGTTGATGTCATCACCCTCGACCAACACGGTGTACAGTCCGGTAATACTCCCCCGGCTGGTTTGCCCACTGCGTTCCAGCAACCGGGGCAACAAGCCAAACACACTTGGCGGGTATCCCTTCGTGGTCGGAGGCTCACCCGCAGAGAGCCCGATCTGGCGTTGGGCCATCGCCATTCTGGTGGTCGAGTCCATCAGCAGCAGTACGTCGTTGCCCAGATCACGAAAATACTCCGCCACCGCCGTGGCGACGAAACCCGCCCGCACCCGCAGCACCGGCGACTCGTCGGACGTGCTTATTACCAACACGCAACGGTTGAGACCTTCCTCGCCCAAGTCCTTGCGAAGGAAATCGCCGACCTCGCGACCCCGTTCTCCCACCAAGGCCACCACGGAAACGTCAGCCTTGGTATAGCGCGCTATCATCCCGATCAAAACGCTCTTACCCACGCCGGTACCGGCGAAGATGCCCATTCGCTGTCCCCCGCCCACGGTGTGCATCGCATCGATTCCCCGAATGCCGGTGGGCAGCGCACGCTCAATGGGTCTTCGGGCCAGGGCGTGCGGAGCGTCACAGTACACGGGGTATTGCGCCTCTATCGAAAAATCTCTTCGGCCCCCTATGGGCCGTCCCAAGCCATTAATGATGCTCCCGAGCATCTGCCGTCCCACCGGCACATGCTGCATGCCCGGCGTGCTGGTGACGGGATCACCCGATCCAATCCCCAACGGCTCGCTCAGAGTCAGGAGAATCACGCGATCATTCTGAACACCAACAACCTGTGCCGCCACCGGTTCGGCGTTTCCCCGCTCGATCTTGCAGAGGAATCCCACCGGAACGGGCAGACCCTCGGCTACGACGGTCAAACCGGTGACCTCAACAACGCGTCCGGTCACACGCCGGCATTCCGCGCGTTCTATCACCTTGCGTGCACTGGCAAACAGATCATCCATCTTCGCTCTTTGAACCTGCCAAAAGCGAAACCATTTCGCTTACCTGCGTCTCCAAAGACGCGTCGATCTGCATAGCACCGCTCTGCACCTGGCATCCTCCCGGCCCTATCGACTCGTCCGCGACGATGCTCACCGCCCGGGAGGCATCAGCCTGTCGGAGTACGGAATCCGCAAACATCTCCGTTGATGCAATGTCGTCGGGATGAACGCGTACGGTCAGAGCCGTCTGCGAGGCAACCAACTCAAGCGCCCGGCGCAGGTTGGCCGTCGCGGACTCGCGGTGCTCGCGGCCAATCGCGAAGGTCAACTTGCCGGCAATCGACACCGCAAAATCCAAAACATCCCTCTCTGCAGCAAGCCGAAGGTCCTCCTTCATCGCATCGATCTCGGCCACTGCGCGCTCCATACTTGCCACGATACCCGCATGTTGTTGAGTGAAGCGTTCTATTGATTCCTTGCGGGCGGCTTCGTGCCCCGCCTGTTGCCCATCGACGAACCCGCGTCGATATCCATCTTCATACGCGTCCTTCTTGGCCTTCTCAGCGGTGACCCTGGTGTCTTCCCGGGCCTTGGAGACGATCCCTGACGCCTGACGCTTTGCTGCCGCTATGACCGCCTGGGCCTCAGCCAGGTGATCCGCCAGATCGACGGTAGACAACCTTTTGAGAATCGGACCGGATTCACCGACCTTTATGACCGTGGACACGCCGGTACCTCCGTAAGAGACTCAGACGCCATTATGATTCCGGCGATTCGCACGATCACACTATCATCTCCTTTTCTCCTCCGCGTCCGGAGATGATAAGTTCCCCCGCGTCTTCCAGCCTGCGAACCACGTCGACGATCTTCTGTTGTGCCGCTTCCACGTCACTTACGCGTACAGGCCCCATGTACTCCATATCCTCCTTTATAAGCTCAGAGGCCCGCTCGGACATGTTGCTGAAGATCTTCTCGCGCAGTTCCGGACTTGCAGTCTTCAGAGAGAGCGCCAGATCTTCGTTCTCGATCTCTTTCAGCACCATCTGGATGCCCTTGTCGTTTACCAGCAGGATATCCTCGAAGATGAACATCAAGCGACGTATCTGCTCCACCAGATCCGGATCTTGCGCTTCGAGCCCCTCTATGATGGCCTTTTCAGTGCTTCGATCGGCAAGGTTGAGCATCTCCGCAACGGACTCGACCCCCCCTACTTCCTGGTAGGTTTGCCGCAATACTCCCGAGAGCCTCAACTCCAATCCCTGTTCGACTTCCCTGATCACCTCCGGATTGGTGTTGTCCATATGGGCGATACGTGTCACCACCTCGAGCTGTTTCGGAGGTGCGAGACCCGCCAGAATGTCCGCCCCCTTGTTCGCATTCAGGTGAGACAGAATCAAGGCGATGGTCTGTGGATGTTCATCCTGGATAAAAGTCAGCAGATTGTCAGCATCCGTCCGGGCCAGGAACGAGAACGGTCTCTTGTAAACCTGACTCTCGACGGTTCGCAGTACGCGTGCCGCCTGCTCCGGTGAAAGTACCTTCTCCAGGAGACTCCGCGCATAGGCGATCCCCCCTTGACTCATGTACTGGTTTGCAAGGGCAAGGTTATAGAACTCCTCCATTACCTTTCCGCGCAACTCAGCAGTGACGATGTCGAGTTGGGCAATCTCGCGGGTCAGTTCCTCGATGGTCTCGGGATCGAGCTGGCGCATTACCGCTGCGGAACAGGCTGAATCCAATGCCAACAGCAGAATCGCCGCCTTGGTCATCCCTTTAGTCGCCTGACCTTCACTGCTGCTTGGTGCGCTAGCCGGTTCTTCAGCCATTCTCATTCTCGCAGTTGCAGCCGCGCTTGCGGGCGGTCGCAAGGTTCGAGTTAAACTTGAGTGACCGCCTACCCATCACGTCCTCGCAGGCCCATCCTACGATACGCCCCAGCTACACAAACCGGCCTACTCCTCAATCCAACGGCGCAGCAGACCGGCTGCTGTCTCCGGGTCTTCCTGGACCATCTTCGATACTTCCTCGCCCAGCTCTTCAAACCTCACCGTACTCTCGTCCACTTCTCTGGCGGTCAGGACGCTTTCGGAGACTTCCGCCTGCCCGACAGCACGGATGCCGGCCGCCAAGACCGGCTCGGGACCCAGGTCTTCTTCGCCCTCCAGGCCGGCCATCCTTCTCGCCTGAACCGTCTCGGATGATTTCCGTACTACCCGGGTCATCATCATGAAACTCATCAAAGCGAGCCCGGCCAATCCAACCTGAGGCCCGTACGTGCGCAGCAGACCCACAAAGTCGAACATGTCGGCCTGTTCGTACACCCCCGCCACACCACTCGGAACCGGACTCCAGGTGCCCCCTGCCGGGCTCCACTCCATATCCGGGTAAACATCGACTTCCACGTCATTAGCATCCTTGGCCATCACGATACGTTCGACACTCTTGGCCACACGGGCTACTTGCTCGCTGCGCACGACCACGAACTCCGGATCGTCGTCCCCAGGGGGCGGCGCATCCGGTCGCTTTGCCGTGAACACACCTACAATGAAGCTCCGCGGAACGCTGACCGTTGCGGTTACGCGCTTCGTCGCAAAGGGAAGCTCTTCAATCGTCTCGGTTTCGGTGAGCTTGGGTTCGCCGTACTCGACCGTGCTTTTCTCCGAGGTGCTTGACTGTCCACCGATGCCGGAGGTCAGTTCTTGTCCCGTGTTCGCTATCACGCCGGGCTCGGCTGCCTGACTCGCTACCGAGGTGTCGCTCGCCTCTGAATCCTCTTTCTTCGGTTGGGGATCGTCGTACGTGTTCTTCTGCTTGACAGACTTGCGCGTCTCCAGCTCGACACTCACCTGTGCCTTTACTCCGGGAATGTACGCCAGCCTGTCCAAGATCTTCTTACGAAGATACTCCTCGCGCTGCTTGACTATCCCCAGGTAATCGACACTGAGCACATCGTTCGGATGAGGCACGGTATGCGATCGACCGGTGCGCGAATCACTAATGTAGACATTGTGCGGCTCGAGCCCGGCAACGGCGCCGGCCACCAACTTGGCCAGCCCCTCGACAACCTCCGTCGACATCTCCACCGATGGCGCGAGGGTCACCGCCACCGATGCCGTCGGGACATCGCTCGGCGCACCGATTCGGCGTCTGGTCTTCTCGTTCAGCATCACCGACGCCTTCTTCACGAACGGATACGTTGCTATGATTTTGGCCAGTTCATTACCCTTGGCGTAGGTCTCCGCGGTTTTGCGGGCCTCGGGAGAGATGAACGGATTGGGGTCTTTCACCACCGACGCCATGTCAAAGAGGCTTCCTTCCGGAAGCGCTTGCGCGGAGTGCAACAAACGCAACGCGTTATGTCTGTCGCCCGCCCGCACGAAGATCCGTGTGCCGCGAATATCATAGGGAAGACCACTCCCCTCCAGGGCCTGCTCGGCGCTGTCCAACTCATCATAGCCGAACTCGTAATTGACAAGCGGTACCAGCTCAGGTGCCGTCGACCACTGCACAAGCCACAACAGCGACCCCGCGACAAGCGCGGCACACAAGCCGACGGCCAGCCGTTGCGACACTGTCAGCACGCTCAGCTGCGCCGAGATGGTACTCAGCAGTTGACGAAGCCTATCCATTGCCTGTCATCCCACTGCATGCCGCAAAGCACACTGCGTCTCCACCCAGACAACCAGCGGCTAATCGAGCGTCAAGAACCTCTCAAACCGCCGGGCGGACCTCCTGTCCACGCTCACCTTCGCGGTTCGAGTCTTACTACTTCGTCGCACCCCGGGGACATCCACAAACGGCGCCTAGACGCGCATCTGCTTGATCTCCTCGTACGCGTCAGTCAGCTTGTTGCGCACTTCCATCAGCAAATCAAATGCGACTCCTGCCTTGTTTGCGGCGGCAAAGACCTCCGCGACGTTATCCGTCTCACCGGTCAGAAGACGCTGAACGCCCTGATCCGCTTCGTCCTGCAACCTGTTCACCTCGTTGAGGCTGTCCAGGAGAATCGTCTTGAAGTCTCTTCCCTTGCCTTCGTCAGCACGTGCCGCCGGCTCAGCCGTTGAGGCCGGCTTGATTGGCGGAATCCCGCCCGGAAACTGTATCGGAGTCGTCATTGCTCAGTTCCTCGCTTCATCTTCGCCTTACCCCATGAGCTTCAACGCAGTAGCAGCCATCGCCTTAGCCGTCTCTATAACCGTCACATTAGCCTCATAGGCTCGGGCGGCCTCCATCGCGTTGACCATCTCTGTGTGGTAGTCGACGTTCGAGACAAGAACGTATCCCTTATTCTTGCCATCCTTGATCGCATTCACATCCTCTGGAGCCCACCTAAGTCCGAACGGAGTCGGGTCCTCTGCGATCTTCGAAACGTGCACACCAGGTCCACTCCCGGAACCCGGTCTCGCGCCTTGTTCGATCAACGTAACGCGGCGGCGGTATGGAACGGCATTACCCGAGGCATCTCGCGCGACCGCGTCTTTAGTGGCGATATTGCCCGCTATAACATCCAGTCTTGTTCGCTGGGCGACTAACGCCGACGTGCTGACATCGAGCACTCCGTACACTTTTCAACTCCGCGCCTCTACAAACTTCCACGAATCGCCTTGCGAAGACCCATAAAGCGCCCGTTCAGCAAGGTAACGGAAAGCTCGTGCGTCATCCGCGTCTCCGCCAGGTCGGCCATCTCACGCTCGACGGACATGTTCGTACCGTCGTGGAAAAGGACGTTTTCGACCGGCACCTCATGCGGCGTCACCTGCAAAAACCCCCGGGCATCCGTATGCAGCTCATCGCTTGCCGGAATCACGAGAGGCTTGCCCGGGTTCGTACGTCGGTTATTCAGGGCCTCACGCAATGATCGCTGAAACGCTTTGGCATCTACCTGTTTGGCCCGGTATCCGGGCGTGGACGAATTCGCCACATTCTCCGCGATAACCTTAAGGCGGGCTTCGCTAAAGGCCATCGTCTTGACCAGCGCCGGCATCGCCCCCCGATCTGTCACACTCGAGATAAACATGCTCACGACCGAGGTTCCCTGCTAGTAACAATCATCCAAGCCTCACGCCCACGGCAATCCCGCGCTTCACTACACCGCTGCACAGACCGTGCCAACTGCCTCAAAGCCACTTATCAGCATCCCTGTCCACTATTCCAGCCTTTCCATATCGGCAATTCCTGCGCAAGAGCAGTTCTTGCGCGTCCATCCCATCGGCACCGCAGACGCCATTCGTCATCCGCCTACCCCGCTGGTCGCCAACACGGCAGCCCGCTTTTCTTCGACTTCGCGCCACTGCTTGAGCTTCATACCCAGAGTCCGCACCCCCATGCCCAGCGCCTTGGCCGATTTAGCTCGGTGGCCGTTGAACCGCGCCAGCGTCCGCTCGATCAGGTGGCGTTCCATATCCTCCAGCATCCGACCTTCGCGCAACATTCCCAGGCCGTCCGCCGACTGGTTCCCTCCTCGCAACCAGGGCTCGATGAGATCGGCAGTAATGGTATCGCCTTCACACAGCGTCGCGCCTCGCCGGCACACGTTCTCCAGCTCGCGCACGTTCCCAGGCCAAGAGTAATCAATCAGCAGGCGCATCGCCGCCGGCGCCATCGCCACCACCCGGCTGCCATCGCACTTTGTTGCGCGCCTCAGGAAGTACTCCGCAAGCGCGGGGACATCCTCTCTTCGATCGCGCAGCGGAGGAACAGCAATGGGGAGCACATTGAGCCGATAGTACAAGTCCTCTCTGAACCGCTTATTGGCCACACATTCATCGAGATTCCGATTCGTCGTGGCGATTACTCGTACATCCGCCCGGCGCGTCGTGCTGCATCCCACCCGCTCGAACTCACCCTCCTGTAAAACACGCAAGAGCTTAGCCTGCAGCCCTACCGCCATCTCCGAAATCTCATCGAGAAGAAGCGCCCCTTCATCCGCCAGCTCGAAGCGACCCTTACGAGTGCGGTCTGCTCCGGTGAACGCGCCGCGCTCATGCCCGAAAAGCTCGCTCTCCAGCAGATTCGCCGACAGTGCTGCACAGTTCAGACAAAGCATCGGATGGATCGCTCGCGGAGACGCCCGGTGAATGTATGAAGCGACCAACTCCTTACCCGTGCCGGATTCCCCGGTGATCAGCACAGTCGCATGACTTGCCGCGACACGGTTCAACTGCTCACGCAATGCGGTCATCGCCCGCCCGGAGCCCACCAGTTCACGACTTCCCTGCAAGTCATCGACCGACGCGCGTAGTGCCTCGTTTTCGCGGAATAGTCGCGCGTGCTCCAACGCCCGTTCCACCAGTGCATTAAGAGTGTTGGCCTCGAAGGGTTTCTGGATGTAGTCGAAGGCTCCCAGCTTCATCGCCTGCACCGCAGTCGATACCGTTGCGTAGGCGGTCATCATAATGATGGGCATCTCGCACCCTGAGGAGCGAATCTCGCGTATCAGGCTCAGACCATCCATCCTGGGCATCTTCAGATCCGCGAGAATCAGATCGAACCCTTCACTCTTGATGCAGCCTAATGCGTCCACCGGATCGGCATAGGTCACCACGGTATGGTCCTCGCGGGTCAGCGCCGCCGAAACCGATTCTCGCAAGATCTCTTTGTCGTCTACGACACAAATGTGCGCCATCTGCTCAACTCCTCCCATTACATCCGGTCAAGTCTTCCTTTCAGGCCCGGGGCAAAAACATCACAAAAGCCGCCCCGCCCCCCTTGCGATGCCCCGCCGCAACCAACCCGCCGTGCGCTTCCGCTATCCGGTGCACTATCGCCAGCCCCAATCCGGTGCCGTTGTCCTTTGTGGTGAAGAAGGGATCGAACACTCGATGCAGCTTGTCCTGTTCAATACCCGGCCCGTTGTCTTCGATCACGATCGCGGCGCGGTTGTCATTCAAACCGGTCTCACCCGAGCGAATCCAGATGCGCCCCCCCTTCCCCGCCGCATCGAGTGCGTTGCTTATCAGGTTTACCAACGCTCGTTCAATCTGCCCCGCATCACAGGACAATTCAATCTGCGTAAGCCTCAGATCCACGTCCACCTCGGCGTTCTGCGCCTCCACTTGGCGGGCACATTGTGTCAGAGCCCTGTCCATAAGGTCTGCCAGCCGCGCCGGCTGCCTGTTGGGCTCCGCCCCGCCCGCAAAGGCCAGGATGTCCCCCACGATACTCTCCAGGTTTCGGACCCCGTCCCCGATACGCCGCGTTATATCCAGCTGATCGGGCATGTTCTCAAGGTCGCGCTCGAGCAGTGACGCGTACAGCCCGATACCTCCAAGCGGGTTCCTTATCTCGTGGGCCACCCCGGCGGCCATCTCCCCCAACCCCGCAAGCCGCTCCCGACGGGCCAACTCCTTGTTCTTCTCGTCCAGCTCCTCGCGCAGGCGCGTCACTTCCCTGCCGAGCAGTTCATGCGAGTGTTTGAGCCGTTCGGTAACGTCGTTGTACTTGTTGATGATCGCAATCAGTTCAGGTTCAACCATTGTTGTCGTCATCATGACCCCTCGTGCAGGTGGTCTATGCGCGATAGTGCTGCCGATGGAACACGGTAGGCCGAAATCGCCGTCCCCTTTGAGTGTGTCGCACACAACGCCTGCGCCACCGACTGCTTCCGGGCCTGCAGCAAACGAACGTCTTCTGCATCCGTTTCGATGGCCCGTCGAAGAGAATCGGTGATATCAGCCACCAGCTTATCCGCCTCCGCCCGCTCGGAAGCGGTCAACATTCCTCTATGCTCGCACCAATTGCGTTTGATCGGGGCAAGCCGCCCGCCTATCCGCGTCAAGTCGGCAGACAGCGCCTTACGTTCTTCCAAGAGTGCAAGCAACGCACTCAAGTCTTCGCGTGTCATCAGCGATCGTTGCCGCGACGCACAGGATTCGAGTTTCCCGTACAGAGCCGCCTCTTCGCGAAGCAGGGACAAGACTTCTTGCGGTGTATCAACCGAATCGGTTGCTGTTGTCATACCGTAAACATCCACTCAAAAGAGTTCGGATTCGCCTAACCACTCGAAATACCTTTTCCAATCCTCCCGCGTCTCGACCGACACGGAGGCATCAAACGCGGTTTGCGGCACGGCATCGGCCAGGATCCTCGCCCGCGCAAGCGCAGCCCGGGCCTCGTTGGGTTCACCCAAGAAAAAATGACAGTTGATGATCTGCACATACGCAGCCAGTCCCGAGGGAGTGTCCTTCAAGATGCCCGCAGCATCCTCGTAGAGCCGCAACGCTTCCCGGTAGCTGCGCGTTTCGAAGAAACAATCCGCTTCGTAGAGATAGGCATGTCTGAGGTAGAGCCTCTCAAGCCGGTCAAGATCGGTAGGACTGTTAAGCTCGTACTCGGTGATCAGCTGGCGGTAGAGTTCGCGGCTCTTCCTAAACCGGGCGAATGACTCAGCCTGCATCTGTTCGAGTTCGCCGCCGAACGTCGCCTCGGCCATCTCCTCTTTCAGGGCCAGCGCGCTTTTTCGATAGGAATCCGCAAGCAGGTAGCGCACTCGCCAAACGCGGGCATCCTCGGGATAGCGGTCGATCGCCTCCTCCATTACGGCAATCGCTTCCTCAAACAGATCACGGCGACTGAGCACGTCACCAAGAAGAAAAAGGGCATCGCGGAACTCCGGCGCATCCGGAGTGAAGACATCGGACTCCTCGAGCACTATCCGCAACGTCTTTTCCGCAAGCTCCACCTCGCCCGGTCCCAGCGTCAGGTAGCACTGCG
This sequence comes from Phycisphaerales bacterium, assembly GCA_020348265.1. Classification (GTDB taxonomy): domain Bacteria; phylum Planctomycetota; class Phycisphaerae; order UBA1845; family UBA1845. The sequence goes on from CP070744.1 coordinate 272,405, forward strand.
CCAAGGGGGTGAGCGCACGCGCCCCATCGAGCGTCCGCGGGAACCGTCGATAGCACTCCTGAAACGCGCCTATCGCCTCTTTGATCCCCCCTAGCCGCTGCTGAAGCAGCCCAACTCGCAGAAGTGCACGGGGGACAAGAGGATCGGCCGGTCGCTCCGCGACAAAACTGCGATAGAGCCGCACAGCATGCTCGAGCTCACCAGCGCGGGCATAGAGTTCCGAGGCGCGCCAGCTGGATTCCGAAGCGCGGCGCTCATCAGGTGTGTTGATCCGGGCTAACTCGACGAAGGTCGCGGCGCCCTCCGCGTATAGTGCTCGCGCCTCGGCCAGTAGCGCATCGACCGTCGGCTCTCCCGCCTCGGCCGCCTGAGTGGCCTGGGCACGGAGCTCCGCGGCTCGCGCCGACTGAATCTGCGCCAACTGCTGCAAAAACAAGGTCGCCTGTTCCGTTTGTGTCGGATCCAGGAATTGGGCGGCAAGTCGGGCGTACTCCAACGCCGCTGCCAAGTTGCCGGACTGGTACTGCGTCGAGGCCATCACGCCCAGAGACGTTCGCAGCACGTCCCGGTTGATCAGCTGATTGTCTACAAGCGTTTCCAGTTCCTCGATTGCAAGGTTGTACGCGTCGATCGCCTCCTCGAAACGCTCGAGCATTCCCAATGCTTCAGCCATGCCCACACGGCTTGCCAGGGAATACGGGCTGTCCGGGTTGTACGTTACTACATCCGTAAAAAAGGATAACGCCTCGAGTGGGCGCTGCGGTCCCCCATCGCTCATCACTACACGACCCAGCAGCCACCCCGTCTTCGCATACACATCGTCGTGACGATCCAGTTGGTTGCGAACCGACCGCAGATACGCTTCTGCTTCGTCGTAGTGTCCCGTCTTGTACAGAAGCAACGCTTCTAAGTAGCCGAAATCTTCACGCAAGTCCGAGCCTTTGAACCGCTCTCGGTCGGCAACCATCAGCGTCGTGGCTTCGTCAAGACGACCCAGCACTTCGAAGGTGTCCAGCTTCTGCTCAATCGCCCACAGGCGAAGATCCAACCGGTGATCTTCCACCTCACTCAGCAGCGTGTCGAGCATCTGGTCAAGCAGTGCCGCGGAGGTGTCGGGCATACCCTGGCGCAGTACAATCATACGTTTGCGCAGGTCTGAGCGCCGGCTGCTTCCCAGCTCCACCGCCTGGTCATAACATGCCAGAGCCGCTTGGCTCCGCCGCTGCCACTCATAGGCCGCCCCCATCCCCTCGTAATCGGCAACAGTCAAAGACTGCCCATACTTCAGCGCTAAACGATAATCTTCGACAATCTGCGCACCGAGACCGGCGGTCCTGAGCTTGCGCACACACGCATCGGAATACCTTGCACGAGCGAGATGAAGATGGGCCGGAGCGAATTCCGCTTCCGAAGGCCCCTCTTTGGAAAGCAGAACCTCACCGACTTCGATCGCCTCATCGAAGAGCCCTCCGGTCACCATCGTTGAAAGTAGCTCCAAACCCTCCTCCAGAGGCCGTTCGTTCACACTCGGACGTAGCTTGAGAAGAGCGCCGGCCAACAAGATCAGAGCAACCACCAAGAGCGGGATTTGCCATCGTCCAGCAAACCGTTCCTTAAGGGTTGTCCATTGTGACATTACGGCCATCCTCAGCCTTGCCGTCCTCTGACACCGGTCCTCCCGACGCGGTACCTCAGAGTGTCGGCAATTCTTGCCGATTGTCTTGACCGCTCCGAAGAAACTCACAGACCTCGATCCCAAGGCTGGCACGGCCTCCAGACCGTCGTGGCGATAGTGATAAGTTCAGGTGATTGGGGATTTTGCGTGGTCTGCGTCAACTTAATTCCGAACGGAGAGCTCAACCAAGCAGACGGGCCTATTCCGCGGTCTGCAGGTTAGCACAGACCAGCCCTTCTTCGTCCTCAGTGCTGATAAGACGTTGCGCGCGGCAAGAACACAGGCAAACGCGCGCCAACGGATCAACCATCCGGGCCATACTTTTTCCAAGGCAAACTCGGCGCACAGAAAAACCGGCGAACGGGCAGCGATTGCTGCAACCTTTCGCCGGCTTTGTTGCTAGCCGTTGTCTCGGCCCAACGTCCTAGAAGTTGACGTTGATGTCGTGATTCGAGGCGATCATCCTCGCCTTGGTGACCGTGATGAACGGATTGTCGCTGATCTTGGTCACGTATAGGGGCTCACAGCCAAGCATGTTGATCAGTGGCGACCGTCCCGGGGCAACTCCGTCTTCAGGCACGCGGAGCAGATGTCCGCTCCAATTGCAGATGTAGCAT
>CP070744.1:274796-320790 GCA_020348265.1 Phycisphaerales bacterium
GAGTACCAAGGTGGTCAACCCATAACCGACATGGCAGCGTTTATGAGAAGCAGATATCTGGAGGAGTATGGTGGAGACGTCGAGGTTGGTGACTACGACAGCGACGGCGACCTGGACATCTACTTCGTAAATTGCGCGCGGAAGTACGAAAAACAGGCTGCGAACGTCCTATACCAGAACGATGGCAAAGGCCATTTCACCAATGTGACCGGGAGGGCCGGCGTAGGCAACGACGGCCATGGCATGCACGCGATCTTTGGGGATTACGACAACGATGGGCACACCGATCTCTACGTGGTAAACGTCGGCCCGAACGTGCTCTACCACAATAAGGGCGACGGGACTTTCGAGGACGTATCCCAGAAAGCTCGGGCAAATGAACCACAGACAGGCCGCAAAGCCGTTTTCCTAGACTACGACCACGACAACGACCTCGATATCTTCATTGCCAACGACATTGACTTTCCCACAAAGGAGGGATTCGACGAGGCTGCCGAGATTCCTCCTTCTCCAAGCTCCAGCATTCTGTTTAACGGCCCCGTACTTACCCCCCAATCCAACACCCTCCTGCGCAATAACGGCAACGGGACGTTCACCGACCAGACCGATGAGGCGGGGCTACTGGTAGATCGTACCGGAACCCATGACGCCGTGATCGCTGACTTTGATGGAGACAACGATATCGACTTGTTTACAGCCGACGCCGGAAGATCGGCTGGTGATTTTGATGCTGGCAAGTCCGTGGAAGAGTCAGAATCCCTGTCTGCACTTGGCCCGCTGTCGAAGCTATTCGTCAACGAGCGCATGGGCAAGATGAAGGTCGGCGGTCAATTCACTCCGGCGTTAGAGATGCAGGCGCCGTGTGCTGTCGAAGGTGACTTCAACCATGATGGGAAACCTGATCTGATCGCTGCCCAGTGGTCTTGGCCGTTCCTCTACACGAATAAGGGTGATTTACGCTTTGATGGTGAGCGTATCACGAAACCCTGGGATCGCACTGTCCAAGGACTCGGTCAGATCCAGGTCTTCGACTACAACAACGACGGGTGGTCGGATCTGCTGTTTGCCAGTGCGCGCCATGGGTACGCAGGAACGCTGGGCCTTTCGGCTGGCACTGGTCCCGGCATGTTTACTGGCGTAACGGAAGCTGTAGGTTTGGAGGGCGAGTTCGGCTGGTTTGCAGCCCTCGCGACCGGCGATCTGGACGGCGACGGTGACCTCGACATCGTCCTGTCCACTCGCGATCGCGGGCCGATTATCCTCAAGAACGAGACCGAGACGCCGGCGAACTGGATCGACGTTCGCCTCGTGGGCAAGAAGGTCAACCGCAGCGGCATCGGGTCGACTGTTGAGATCGCATCGGGTGGGCACTATCAGAAGCAGACTGCTATGACCAACATGGTCCACTTCGGCCTGGGTGATCTGAAGACCGTCGATGTGGTCCGCGTCACCTGGCCCAACGGGCAGGCCCAGAACGTCATCCGCCCGGAGATCAACAAGACCCTGACCATCGATGAGTACGTCAAGGTGTCCGCCTCATGTGCCTTTCTTTATACGTTCAACGGAAACGGGTTCGAACTGGTCAACGAGATTCTGGGCATCGGTCCTATGGGCGTTCCCATGGCGCCGGGGGTTTACTTCCCCCTTGATAATACTGAGCTTACCAAGATCGAATCGAATCAGTTGGTGGCGAAAGACGGCGTCTACGAGATTCGCCTTACCGAAGAGCTCCGCGAGATTACCTACGCGGATCAGATCACCCTGCGCGTGGTGGACCATCCCGCCGCCTTGGAGGTGATCCCCAACGAGATGTTCTCCCACCCCGCTCCGGAGGACAAGCTGTTTGCCGTGGGCGACCACCGACCGCCGGTGTCAGCAGTCGATCATCGTGGCGAGAACATCTTGCCGCTACTGTATAGGCGAGACGGCAAGTTCCCGACGTTCCCGCTAGTTGAGCTATACGATGGCTTAGCCGAACCCCATTCATTGACGCTCGATCTGGGCGACCTCTCCGGCGAGGAGAACATAATGCTCTTCCTCGACAGTTGGGTCTATTGGCCTGACTCCAGCGTGAGCATGGCCATCGCCCAGGACCCGCGCTATGAGATAACTCCGCTGACCCTCGAAGTTCGCGACGAGCAGGGCCGTTGGCAAACCGCCATCGAATCCGTCGGTCTGCCCACGAGCAAGGGGCTGGTTGTACCCGTAGATCTCACCGGCAAGTTCATATGCGACGACTATCGAGTCCGGCTCTCGACGAACATGCGCGTCTACTTCGACCGCATTTTCGTCTCGACGCACGACCGGGCCAAACGCTGCCGGGTGACAGAACTGCCCGTAAAGGATGCTGACCTGCACTACCGAGGCTTCTCCAGAATGAGCCGCGACAGATTCGGCTTCGAGAGATTCGACTATGCGGATGCCAAACCGCTCGGGGCCTGGAATCCTCCAAAGGGCTACTTTACCCGCTTCGGCGATGTCACGCCGCTACTCGCTACGCCGGACAACATGTTCGTGATCTTCGGCCCCGGCGATGAGCTGACCATGCGTTTCGACGCCGCCGGCTTGCCGGAGGTGCCTGCCGGTTGGACCCGCGATTTCATCTTCTACGCCAACGGTTGGGTCAAGGACGGCGATCTGAACACCAAGTTCTCCGAAACGGTCGGCCCGCTGCCCTTCCACGGCATGTCAGGGTATCCCTATCGCGACAGCGAGGCCTACCCGGATACGCCGGAGCTGCGTCAGTACATCCGCGAGTACCAAACCAGGCCCACGAGGCCCACGGTGGGGCTACTCTCGTCGGGACACGTGAATCTGTCCCATTTCGCGTCAGCAGAGAGGTAGACCAGTTTTGAGCCCAAGACAGTGTGGTCTGGCAAACGCAACCTCCCGGTGTGGCAGGTTAATAAACTCACAGATCTGTCACTTGCGCGATTCATTAGTTTTGTTATGCTGCACGAAGCGGCAAAATACGATACAATGCGACCTGCGCTAAACTAAGCCGCTCTGAGACCCGAATTCTGTGATATGACGTCGAGGAGGCAGAACCGATATGATTACTCAATTTAACAAAACTTCAGTGAAGGTCGAGCAACCAAGCTCGTCCCGGACCTGGCTTGTTTGTCGGCCGAAGTTGTTGACCCTTGCCGCCGCGGTTTTTGCGGTTTCGGCCAGTGGGGTGTGGGCGCAGGTCGCGCCGCCTAATGAGAGCGCAAAGAAGCCTGGGCTCGATCCGAACAAGCCCATTGAGATGCAGGTCAGACGAGGAGCGGGCGGAGCAATGCAGCAGCTGCCGGAGCCGACGCCTTCGCCAGACGGCCCGCAGCCGAAGTGGGTGATCGAACAGAGCAACCTGACCATCCCCTCCGTCTGGCTCGGTCAACCTCTGAGGTGCGGGTTTACGATCCGCAATGAGGGGGAGGGCGATCTTAAAATCGAAGCCAAAGGCGGGTGAGGCACCAGGTTCAACGGTCGGGCCGACCGTACGATTGCTCCTGGTAAGAGTGAACTCCTCGAGGTCAGGCTGGGGTCCAGAGGATACTTCGGCGATTTCGCCAAGCGGATCTCCGTGTCGACCAACGATGCGAGCCATGCGAAGGAGACGTTGACCTGTCGTGGACACGTACTCGTCCCCTGTCATCTGGATCCTCAGCGGGTGAGGTTCGGGACCATTCCTGCCGGTGTGGCGACGCAGTACCGCACTGTCACGATAATGCGCGGCGACGGCGGTCCTATTGCCCCGGAGATAGTCCTTCCCGAAGACTCACCGGGTCTGGACGCGCACATCTGCGAGATTGAGTCCGGTGAATACTATGAGTTGGTCATCAGCGTTGGGCCTCCATGGCAGGCGCGGAGGCTGAGGGAACTCCTGTACCTCAAGACCGGCGTGGAAGAAGTACCGGAGGTAAGGATCTTCGTTACGGGCACGGTCAGCTCACCGTAGCGGGGTTGTGACTGCGCTTGCCGACGGGAGCAGTCGATCAATAGGCAAGCCGCATCCATGGCGAGCCCTCGGGCGCGTGTGATTCTGCAACGCCGCGCGGAAGATGTGGACCCGGCGGGTCGGGGGATGATCATCCTTTTGATCGAGATCTGAGCGGGATGGTTGCGCTTTGAGGTCTGCGATACTCCGCTCTGCTCTTCCGGTTGTTTTCCCGCGGGCCATACTGCTCGCCTGCTTGACACGCCTGCTCCGTCAACACACCATCGACTGATGAGTCGAAGTCTGGAAAGCCCCCTAGCAGCGTGTTGAAGAAGTCGCCTCCGGGCACCCAAGTGTAGCGCCACCCTTGTGAGTGGCGTTTTTCGAGGCTTTACGCAGCCCATTTGGGCGGCGGCGCTACACTCTCGTACAGGCTGCTAGGCTGCTGGGAGGTTTCGCCTGAAGATGTTCAGGGCCTTAGTCACTTTCTTCGTGTCCGCGCTGATCGTGTTGTTGGTCAGCATCCCCGGGTTGATCATCGGGTTGGTATATCCTGCGCGGTGGGTCGCGGATTGGTCGTCGTTTCTGTGGTCACGGGCAATCTTGTGGGTGTCCAGCGTGGCCCTATTGATTGAAGGGAGCGAGCATATTTGCCGCGGTCCGGAGCCTGCGTTTTATGTGGGCAACCACCAAAGCGCCCTGGATATTCCCATGCTCGTCGTGGCTCTTCGCGGCCGTGTCCGTTTTCTGGCCAAGAAGAGCCTTTTTCGCATCCCTGTTTTCGGGTGGCTTCTTTCCCTGTACAGCTACGTTCCTATTGACCGGGCTAATCCCCGCAAAACGCTCAAGTCGCTGGAGAGGATGTTGGAGCTGGTTGAGCAACGCTCGGTATCGCCCGTGGTATTCCCGGAGGGCACCAGGAGTCCGGACGGTCGATTGTTGCCTTTTCGCAAGGGTGCGATGAAGATATGTCAGCGAGCAGGACTTACGATAGTTCCTTTTGCGATACACGGATCGGGCGCGGTTCATCGAACGGGTGAGTTTCGCATTCGACCGGGTGAAATACGGGTCAGCTTTTCAGAGCCTATTCCCGCTGACGATGTGAAAGCGATGTCCTCGTCGGATCTGCATGATAGGGTGCGTGCGTCAATCGAGCATACCTTCCGGCGGCTGCGTGAGAAGGAGACCGCGGGCGGCGCGGACGTGGAGTCTTCCGAGGTAGATTGAGTGACTGCAGATTCGACTAAAGCTCCCCGGCGAATACGGGATCTCCTTGCCGGTCAGCATCTTTTGATCACCGGTTCCACCGGTTTTTTGGCCAAGGCTTTCGTCGAGAAGCTTCTTCGCAGCGTCGATACGATTGCAGGCATTCACCTTCTGGTCCGGCCTCGTTCCGGGCGGATTTCACCTCGCCAACGTCTCGACCGGGACGTGTTGGGTTCACATGCTTACGATCGTCTTCGGGCGACCTTGGGAGATGGTTTCGAGACACTCTGCGATGAGAAGATACGCGTTGTTCCCGGGGATCTGACCAAGGAGCATTTCGGTTTAGATGACCAAGCTTACCATGATCTGACCAAGCAGATTACGCTTGTGGTCAACAGCGCTGCCACGGTGACCTTCGATGAGCGCGTGGATCTGGCCATCGATCTGAACTCTCTGGGACCGGCGCGTCTGCTGCGTTTTGCAAAGGACTGCGGAAACGTTCCATTCATGCACGTCTCGACGTGCTACGTGTGCGGTGCCCGCCGTGGAGAGATCGTCGAGGATTTCAGTGCCCCGGAGAAGGCCCGCACGTCCCTGCCGCGCTGCGCGGAATCGGGGGAGTACAACTTCGAGAAGCTGATCGACTCCATTCGCGCTGAAGCGGATGACCTCTGCAACAGGCTTGGCGCCGATACCGAGGAATGTCGCCGACAACTCATCGACGCAGGCATGAATCACGCCCGCGCGCACGGGTGGAACGACACCTACACCTTCACCAAGTGGATTGGGGAGCAACTTCTGATCCGCGATCACGGCGACGTTCCACTGGTGATCTTCCGACCGGCGATTATCGAGGGGAGTTTTGATGAACCCCTGCCGGGGTGGATCGACGGCCTGCGCATGGCTGACCCGTTGATTGTCGCGTACGGACAGGGTAAGCTCTCCGAGTTTCCCGGCAGACCTGAAGTCGCCCTCGATCTGATTCCCGTCGATTTCGTGGCTAACGCGATGGCGGTGACCTTGCCGGTTGGCCGGGAGTCCGGGAGCCTTTCCGTATATCACTGTGCGTCCAGCGGTCGCCACCCCCTCCATCTGGGGACCCTAGCTACATCCATCAGGCGTGCATTCCTCAATCGGCCGATGAACGACGACAACGGCCAGCCCGTCCATCCGTCGGATCTGCGTCTTAGCGAGAAGGATGTGTTTCTTGCTCGATGGCTCCTGAGGCAGCGGCGGATCGCCTGGCTGCGCAGCGTGTTCGAGCGGTTCCACATGCTCCGCAAGCAGACCCGCAAGCTGGCCGCCCTTTCTCGACAGATTGAGCAACTGGTTTACTTCACGAAGATCTACACGCCCTATACGCATCTGGATTGTCGCTTTCTGGACGACTCCTTGACCGCGCTTGCAGAGACGCTCCACCCCGATGACCAGGCTGAGTTTCCCTTCGACGTGAAGAAAGTTGATTGGGAAGACTATATCATCAATCGCCACGTGCCCGGTTTGCGCTCATTCGTACTGGGCACGAGTGGCGAACCTTCCGCGCGAATCGCTGCATTAGAAGAGCTTGGTGGTCCGGGACCGGGTGACCGCACTGAGAGCTTAAAGGGTGTTACGATCTTCGAGGCGTTTCAACGGGCCGCCACCCGGTTTCCCGACAAACCGGTGTTTCAGATTCGCCGCAATGGTCGCTGGCTGCGCTATACCTACGACGAAGCTCTCCGTGCAACGGGCACGATCATGCGGCGTTTCAAGGAACGGGGCATCAAACCGGGTGACCGTGTAGCCATCTGCGCGGAAAGCGGTCCGGAATGGGGATTGACCTACCTTGCTGCTATGCGTGCCGGGCTGACCGCCGTACCTCTCGATCCACAGCTTCCCCCTGCAGAGGCGTGGTCTGCAGCTCGTTTCGCAGATACGAAGTTGATGTTTGCGGGAACGACGACACTCGCGGGACTTGAGCAGGAGCGCGGTGACGATGATGCAGATGTTGTCGCCATGGCCAGGCCTTTCATTCCCCCGCCTGCGGCCTCGCGCGATCCTGCGCCCGATGCGGTTGTCTTGGCGGATAGCGCTGTCGCCTCAATCCTCTTCACTTCGGGGACGACGGTTGCACCTAAGGCGGTTCAGCTTACGCATCGCAATTTCCTGGCCAACGCCACCGCGCTGTTTCAGGTCCACGAGGTGTATCCCGCTGACCAGTTCCTATCCCTCTTGCCGATGTACCATGCGTTTGAGTTCACCGGGGGGTTCCTCGTTCCGGTTGTATGCGGGGCGACTATCACCTATGTCGAGCAGTTGAAGGGCGCCGAGATTCGCGCGGTTATGCAGGCAACGGGCACCACGGTCATGCTGGGTGTGCCCCGACTGCTACGGATGTTCTGTGACGGCATCATGACCCAGGTCGCTGCGGGGGGGGTCTTCAAGCGGGCCATGTTTCGGCTGCTTGGGATTGCGTCCACCCTGGCGGGTGGTTGGTCTGGCAGGCAACTCTTCCGTGCCGTTCACAAGCAGTTCGGTGGGCAACTGCGCCTGATCGTATCGGGTGGATCCAGGTTTGCCCCGGAGTTGTTCGACGCTTTCAAACGCATGGGTTTCCGCATCTGCGAGGGCTATGGCCTGACCGAGACTTCCCCGGTGCTTACGGTCAATCCGGCGCAAGACTCTCGGGCTGGGTCCGTTGGCCCGCCGCTGCCTAATATCGATTTGAAGATTCGCAATCAGAACCTCGAAGGGATCGGGGAGGTGTGGGTTCGCGGACCGAGCATCACTCCCGGGTATCTGCATAATCCGGAGGCGACGAAGGAGATCCTCTCAGGAGGCTGGCTGCGGACCGGGGATATGGGTCGGGTCGACTCCGACGGGTATCTGTACCTTACCGGCCGCTCGACGGACTTGATTGTCACCGGGGCTGGCAAAAACGTCTACCCGGACGAAGTCGAGGAACGCTACAGGGAACTCCCTCACGTTGCAGAGTTGTGCGTGTTCGGAATGCCTTCAGATCGCGAACTAGGCGATACCGTGCATGCTGTGGTCGTCATTGACCGGGAGAGCGCACCCGGGGTCGACCGCTCTTCAATGGAGCGTGAAATACGTTTGGCGGCTGAGTCGATCTCGGAGTCGGTTCCACCGCACCAGCGCATTGCCGTGCTGCATTTCTGGGAGCAGGAGCTGCCCAAGACTTCTACACTGAAGGCCAGGCGCGGAGTGATACGTGAACTCGTGCGTGCAGAGGCTGTTACGGTGTGCGAGGATGAAGCGGCAGCCTCCGTTGCGTCGTTGAGAGAGCAAGGCGGCGAGCAATGCCCAGGTGAGGATACCCCTGCTTTTGCCGTTATATGCGAGATCGTTCGGGCGCATACCAGCCAGGCGATGGATGCGGTGCGGCCACAAATGCACTTGCTCCTCGACCTGGGAATCGACAGCATCGGCAAGATAGACCTCCTGGGTGAGATCGAGGCTCGCTTCAGGATGCGTATCGACGACGACAAGGCCGTCAACATCGCCCGTGTATCCGATCTTCTTCGGGTTGTGGGCGCACGCGAACCATCCGCCGGGCGACCTCGCGAGCGCAGCAGTTGGCAGAAGAGACTTGCCGACGACGGCGCGGATTCCGTGCTCAACGGCAAGTTGCCCATCCCGTTCAAACCCCTGCGTTGGTTTGTGCGTGGCGGAGCCGGCGTTTTCATGAACACCTACGTCCGCGTTCGTGCACGCGGACGTGAGAACATCCTTCAAACCGGCCCCTTCATCCTGGCCCCGAATCATTCATCACACTTGGATACGCCGTCGGCATTGACTGCCCTGGGGGGCAAACGCCGGGTGTGGGTCGCCGGTGCGGAGGACTACTTCTTCAACACCGGACTCAAGCGTTTCGTATTCGGCAAGATCCTCGACACAATCGCCTTCAATCGAAAGGCCGGCGGGGTGCGCGGGCTGAGAAACTGCGGCCGAGCACTGAGCCGCGGCGATGGGCTGCTGATCTACCCTGAAGGTACACGCTCTATAGGAGGTGATATCCAACCCTTCAAGATCGGCGTTGCCGTCCTCGCCATCGAGCGAAACGTCCCCATTATCCCCGTGCACATCCACCGCACTTTTAATCTTCTGCGAAAAGGGCAGCGTTTCATCAGACCCGGGTCGGTCACGGTGACTTTTGGAGCACCGATCTATCCACCTGCCGACGTGGAGCCAAGTGAGCATTACGCCGCGTTTCGGACGCTGGCCGAGGAAGTCGAACATGCGGTCGTGGCCCTGCGGGATGAGGCGGCGGTGTGATGTCGAGCGAGGCAACAGACTCAGCCAACGCGGCAGTCTTCCTTGATGTAGACGGCACGCTCGTTCAGACGACCATCGTGCACTATTACATGTACTTTCGCCGCCGAAACATGTCTACTCTTGCGGGGAAGATCTGGCATGCCGCTTATATGCTCAAGTGCGTTTACTACCTGATTCTGGACAAGATTGACCGCAGCAAACTCAACCTCGTGTTCTACCGGAGCTACGCCGGCTTATCCGCCGAGGAGACGAGATCGCAGGCTGCGGGGTGCTTCCGAAACGTCATCGAGCCGCGACTCTTCAGGCAATCCCTGCGCTGTTTGAATGCTCATCGCGAACTGGGCCGGAGGGTCGTGCTGGTTACCGGATCGATTGATTTCATTGTCGCTCCCCTTGCAGAACAACTCGGTGTTGCGGACGTAGTCGCACCATCGCTCGTCGAATCCAACGGGCGCTTCACCGGGGAGCTGGACGGCCCGCCGATAAGCGACGGCGAGAAGGCCCGGCGGATGCGTAAGTTTGCCGAGGATCATCAGATTGATCTAGCAGACTCCCATGCCTATGGCGACAGCATCGCAGATCTGCCCATGCTCGAAGCCGTTGGACATCCCCACGCGGTCAACCCCGACAAGGCGTTGGCTGCCACCGCTAAAGAGCGGGGCTGGCCGATCCTAAAATGGACCGTTGACGCCTCCAGCAAAGAGCCAAGTCTATGAAAGCGCTCGAGTATCGCAAGAGCATTCCACGCTATGCATTGTTGAAGCTTCTTGGGTCGCGCTTCCCTTCGCTTTATACGAGTGCCCTTGCCCCTGTGGCGTTGCGTGATCTCCCCGAGCCCAAGCTGCCTAACGAGCATTGGGTGCGCATCAGGCCTCGACTTGCGGGCATCTGTGGATCGGACCTGGCCACCGTCTGTGCCAAAGGCAGCCCCTACCTGGCCCCGGTGACCTCGATGCCTTTTGTCCTCGGCCACGAATTGGTTGGACACGTGACGGAGGTTGGCGACGCGGTGGAGGATATCAGCGTCGGCGATCGAGTCGTGCTGCACCCTGCGCTGGGCTGCAAAGTCCGCGGAATAGAACCCCTTTGTGATGCCTGTGCTGACGGGCGTGACCCCCTTTGCAGGAATGTGACCCGCGGCGATATTGCTGCGGGGATTCAGACCGGCTACTGCCGTGATACCGGTGGTGCCTTCAGCTCCAGCCTCGTCGCTCACCAGTCGCAGGTATATCAAGTACCTTCGGGAGTAAGCGACGGAGCCGCTGTATTGATTGAGCCTTTTTCCTGTGCGTTGCACGGGGCGCTGCGCGTCTCGCTTGCGGAGACTGATACGGTGCTCGTCATAGGATGCGGGACGATTGGGCTCTTGACGATTGCGGCACTGCGAGCTACCGGATGCAAGGCCCGTATCGTGGCAGCTGCGATGTTCGACCATCAAAAGGAACACGCCCTTCGACTCGGAGCGGATGAACTTGTCGACACTCACGGACCGCTCGAATCACGGTATGCGCAATGGGCCAGGGCGCTCGATGCCGAGGTTCTACGAGCCGAATTGGGCAAACCCACGGTTATAGGCGGAGCTAACGTGGTATTCGATTGCGTCGCAGCCTCCAGCACTATCGATAACAGCATACGTTTCACCAAGGCTGCGGGGACTCTTGTCCTGGTGGGTATGCCGGGGATCCCCCGAGGCGTCGACTGGACACCGCTGTGGTACAAAGAGCTAACCGTCTGCGCAGCCTATGCCTACGGCCCGGAAAGGCTGGCAGACGGCAAACGCGAGACATTCGATCTCGCAATAGAGCTGATCCAAGGGTTGGATACCATACTGGCGCCTCTGACAGGATCGTCCTATCGGCTGGAAGACTACCCCGCTGCCATCGCTGCTGCACTCGACCACGGACGAAGCAAAGCAGTGAAGACCATATTCGCAATCGACACGTGAGAACGCGTGCTGCGGACGGTGTCTCTGCACGAGCAACACCTCTGAAGCCCTCCTGGTGCGCGCCCTGCAAGGCAGGCGACGAACTGTGCTGTTTCTCAGAGAGGGTCCTGGCGCGCTTTGCGGATGGCTTCGGCCCGCTTGACGCCCCGCTGGTACAAAGACCGGAACTCATCGCCCCCTATCCCAAACTCGTCTCCTGCTATACGTAACGAAGCCGCAACCCGCCGGAGCACGTTGCGCTCCTCACTGCTGATTTCGCTGTCGATTTGTGCCTGGGCGACGAGCAACTCGAATCCCCTGCTCACCGCGTCCTTCGATTGGATGGCAATGCTATCAATGGCGTCAGCGCCCTTGGCTGCCGCTTTGAGCATGGCTTTCAACGATGCCTTCCCGACGCCGCATCGCGCGGCCAGGCTCTCCACCACGCCCATTTCCGATCTTCGCAGTTTTCCGTCGGCTACCGCCAATGCAACGGCCGCCTTGAGTAGTTCCTGCGCTTCCTTCGTATCTGCATCCATAGGTAGGGCTCCAAGATCAATGCGATTAGAGCAGTTGAATCTACCGTTTTTCAGCCGGAGGTGCAACGTGTCGCTTTCACAGAGCGGCACGCCTGCCAGACGATTCTCAACCACTCGACGCTGCGAGGATTAACGCTTGCCTTTGCTCTTGCGGGAGCGCTGGGCTTGGGCCTTTTGGGCTTCTTCCACAGAGGCGTCGACGCACCTGTCATTCAGGAACCCTCGAAGGCATCTGCCCATTCATTCAGGTACTCTAGCCCCTGCATCTTTGAGGACGAGACAAATGCGTCAGGATTCGGGAGCGTCCGAAACGAATCATGGTACTTCTTGAACACTTGGCGAAGTCTCTTGGCTTCTGCTTCAGGCGAACTTGTGGTGATCCCATCAGCCTCTCGTCGCCGACAGTGAAGGAAGTGACGGCGGAGGAGATCCGGGTCGTCGCCGAACAGGATGATCTTGTCAGGATCTCCGCCAAGAACCTCTTCGCAAACCGGACAATCGCAGATCAGTTCCTGATGCTGGTGGATAATCTGGTCTGTCTGTGACAACGAGCGAAACTCGTGGATCGCAGGAATGTAGTACCGCTCCGGAGCGCCACCAGAACCAGGGACAAGATCGGTCGACTTATGTTGGGTGTACAAGATCCCGTGCGAGAGCGCCGACATCCCGTCAAGAAAAGACATGATTAGTAAGTATCCACCGTACAGCGCCTCAGACTCTACTCCAGCCGCGCTGAGGCCTTTTATCAACGAACGCACCCTCGTGATATTCGATGAGGTCACGCTGGTCTGGACATAACCATCGATCCATAGGAAGACTCGTCCGAATTCGGCATAATCACCAACTATGGTCTTGATGTCGGTGTCATTCAACGCCGAGGTCGCACAACAAATCACAGGTGCCACCTCAATATCCCCGCCCATTTGGCGTGTGAGTGTTGCACACGTCAGAGACAATGGGTACCACTCGTCGCCCACGGAGGAGAAGCGAAAATACGGGGGAATCACGGCACGAGGTGCCGTTACTTGAGTCGTCCCGTACCGCTTCAGATACTTGCTTGCGCCGCTCATGGCCGATGCCTTCCCCACCTGTTCAGCCTGGAACCCTGCAACTTTCTCACAGAACTCGTCGCTCTCCGAGAAAACATCCGGGGCCATGAACCCGTCTGGTCCCAACGTCATGATGCGCTCGGCAAGTTTGTCGTGATACGCGCCACAAAGTTTTTCGATGGACGAACGCATCCCGCCAACGTCGTTGAGGTGCGCTTCCTTTGCGTTTTGAAAGACAAACGTCATAGGGTCAATTATGTAGGGCTTTTCAGCCAAGGACGTTACGAAGACCGAAGTGGACGCTGACTGATGAGCGAGGATGTGCGCGGGAACGACGAGGCCGTCGATCCGGTCCTTCTCATCGTGGATGAGCTTGACGTCGCGATGCATGCCGAACCTGAGGTGAACCTTCATCGACTCTTGACCTCTGCAATCTGTAACCGGATTCGATCCGTCGCCAGACGGTTTGTATAGGGGCTCCGGGCCGCTTCCCTGAGGATCTCGACGTCTCCCCATCTCGTTCCAACGGCAATCAAACCAACACCGTGTTCGTCGAGGGTTCCCAGTGGTACGCGATGAGCATGCTTGGAGTAGAGCGCAATATACGATCGTTCCGCCGCTGCCAAGTTCACGATCGCCTGCGACAGCGCTCTGGACCAGTCGGCGGTCTTGGCTTCTATCGCCCAGAGCTCATTCGTATCTGATCGTATCGTGGCCACGTCGATTCGCTTCTCGTAATGTCCGATCTCACGCCCCGTTGCGTGTTGTTTCCGTAGATGACAGACTAGCACATCCACCAGCCGGCGTTCTGTCACACGTTTAACCATATCTAATCCGCTATGGGGGAGTCGTCTAGCCAGTCCTCAAGTTCCCACTTTGCGCGCCTTGTTATCCAATTCTGGCACGCGGCAACTACCAAGAGCGACGCTAACCCGCCAACAACGCCCACCAGAAACCCGGATAAGCATACTATGCCGAAGTAGAATGCCCAACTGGTATCGAACATCACCCAAGGACTCCCCAGGAATACGGCGATAGGCGCACTAATGAAGAGTGCTGTCGTCCAGGAGGTTGCCCTTGTATATGCACGCTCCTTGCTTATGGATCGAGTAGTCTGCTCTGCGATGTATGCGAGTGTGCGCTCAGTCTCACGTCTGAAGCTGAATAGCAGCCTTGTTGGGGTTGCGCCACCGAGTAGCTTCTTTGCCTCGGCACTGATGATTCCCGAGAGTGCGTGCTCAAGCAGACTCCGATACTCGTCCCGATCCGGTTCGTCAGGATCAAGCTTGCGCAGCCCCAGACATAACCTGTCAAACGCCGACGGCCGAGCGTTCTCGACATCTGCCTGACTCAGAGTGTAAGGCAAGTGCTCGTCGATCAACTCAAAGACCTTGAGCACTTCGATGTGGAATGTACGTTCCATCAACCCGGCCAGCATGCTCCGGATCTTGAGAGCAGACGCGGACGTCTCCTCGGATTTCAGTTTTAGGAGCCACCATACACCTGCAAGCAGGGGAACACACATGCCCCATGCGGCGGCAATGAGGGTCCAATCGTGATAAAGCGAATTGGCATGTGTTGTGACCTGCGCTAGGATCATGCGTATCCCGATCAAAACAGACCGAGTTGCTTCTTGATCGTGCTCGCCTCAGTATACTGTGGATACTTCTCATAAGTAAAGATGAGCAACTGACGAAGCGACAGTGAATTGAAAAACGCTTTGAAATCTGCAAGCTCCTCACGAGCTTTCGGGACGAGGGTGTCCCAAAGTTCCTTCCCAATCTGTTGACCCAAGTCAGGGGACAGGGAAAAGCGGTACGACTCGACGCGTTTGGTTTCCCTGGTCGGCGAGTCGAAGTCTGCGCCTTTCTCTGAGACTCCGTCACCGTCATCCGGAAGCCAGTAATCCAGTCGCTCGGTGACGACGATGCCTGCGGATTCGAGCTCTTCGAGGTCTCTGCGAAGTTGCTCGGAATATGGACCCATCTTGAACGGTTTGTATTGGTATGGTTCTGCCTCCTTTACCAACTGCTTGGGGCCGATGTCTTGCTGCAACAGGAACAACAGTTTCTGGAGTCGCGTGATCCCCTCGATGGGCTCTGCGTCCTTTGCGCTCTTGCCCCGCGCATAGAGCAACACTAGAAGCAGGTCCATCGGGTTTTCGACGCGAAGTGGGTCCGGCTGGCGATCTGGCTCTCCCATGACGGCTTCTCCCTAACAATGACCTAACACTAGATCATAGCTCCCCAACATTGTCAAGTCTAGTGCAAAAGCAGGACATCGCAATATCCGCCTGACGGCAGGGCTGAGTTGGGGTGCGGCCCATCCTTCGGAGGCGCCCGTTAATAATGCGCGCCGTCGCACGGCGCGAGTCATTTTCACTTGGCAGCATGACCACCTGGCAGCTCGCATCGACACGGCGCTCCCATCATCATTACTTGCCTTTACTCTTGCGGGGGCGCTGGGCCTGGGCTTTTTGGGCTTCTTCCGCCATCACTTGGAGTTTCTTGATGAAGGAGGGTTTGCGGCGTTTGCCCGGGGGGCCGGGCTTGGATTCGGCTTTCTTCTCGGGTTTGTGCAGCGTGCCGTTCGCCTCTCTCTCTTTGATGTGAGAGCGGATCCGTTTCTGCTCAATCGTGCCGAACAGGGAGCTGGACATGATGTAGAGGTTCAGCCCAGAAGGCATCTTGTAGAAAATCAACAGCATCATGATGCTCATCATGGGCATCATCTTCTGCATCATCTCTTGTTGTTGGCGCTGCTGATCGGTCTGGTTTGGACTGGGCGCCGGCTTGGGCTGCAGTTTCTGCTGGGTGTACATGAAGACGGCTACGAGAATCGGCAGCAGATTGAAGGAGGGCAGCACCCACCCGAACAGCGGAACCACAATAGGAGAGGAGAAGGTGAACAATGCGTCCGGGGCGGTAAGGTCGTTAATCCAGGGCAAAAAGACACAAGCCTCGTGCCGCATCAGGACGTTGTTGCTCAGGCTCAGATACAGGGCGATCCAGATGGGCATCTGGATGAGCATAGGCAGGCAGGTCAGAAGCTGTCCCGCCGGGTTCATGTTGAGCTTCATCATCTCCTGATTCATGCGGGCTTTGTCGTTGGCGTATTTCTTCTTGATTTCCTCGATCTTGGGGGCCAATTCCTGCATGCGGTGCTGCATGCGCACCATGTTCACCTGGCCCTTTTTGGTGATTGGGTGCAGGAGTGTCCGCACGACCAAAACCAGGATGATGATGGCCACACCGAAGTCACGAACCACGGCAAACAGACCGTTGAGCAACCAGATCATCAGCTCGACGAGCCAGATGAAGGTACACCATCCGTAACCTTTCGATACCTGGTAGTAGTAATTGCGACGCTTATAATCCGTCTGGGTCTTGAACGTGCGGACGTTTTTCTCACCAACATACAGATCAGCTGGATAGGACAACGAACCGCCGGCAGGGACTTCTTCGGGGAGGGTCACAAGCCGGACCGTGCCATCATCCGTGGTCAAAGTTGATCCGTCGGCATCAAAGGCCTCAACAGTGTTAATATAGCCGGCTTCTTCACGGGAGCCGTTGCGGGCGAGTGGCGCGATCGTACACATGAAATAGGTGTTGCCTGTGGATGCCCAGGACAAACGCGTGCCGGGGTCGACCGCGGACGATGAATACATCTCAATGGGTTTGCCAGCCTGTTTGACAACCTCCGTCAGGTTCTTGCGACTTCCGTTGACAAAGCCTCTGCTGCTGATTCCCACATCAGCATGGCGGTAATCCATGCGCGGGTTTTCCTGAGAGATGCCCAGCCCACCGCGGAAGCTGATAAGTACCTTATGTTCTACGGTCGAAAGACTGGCAACGTTGATACTCGATTCGACGTCGTGTCGACCGGACTCCTTCGACTGCTGGGGAAGACACAACGTGCGGGTCAGTTTCACAGCGGGGACATCACCCTCGCGAATCTCAATCCAGAACTCGACTTTTTCACCCTGGTCTCCACGGCTCGTCTCGCAAGGCCCGACAGGGACAACGTTCCACTTCTTGTCGTGGAGTGTCAGGTCCACGTCGTCGATGTTGATTTTCTCAACGGCGAGTGAACGATACTGCCGGCCGTCATCGCGTTCGACAAGTGACAGCAGCTCATACCTCGCCGGATCATCGACCAACTGGGCATGGTCGGTCATCGTGGCCGACTCTACCGATGCTCCCACGTTTGAAAGGGTCAGCCGCATGCGGTAGGGATCTTCCGGCGCATCCTCTCGTTCCTCTATCTGGGCCAGTTCGGCTCCGATGGATAGCGTCTCCACCATCTCCGCCTCGATAACCGTGAACTTGCCGGCGCCCGGCGCGTCCGTGGACGACGGGCTTGCCTGCCCGGGCGAACCTTCCGGCGTAGCGACCGGCTGGGAAACCTCCACGGGAGACGTTTCCTGACTTGTAGTCTCAGTGCCCGGCGCAGGCTGTGGGGGCGGGGGCAGAAGCCTGGGGGCAATCCACATGACTGCAAAGAAGACGGCAAAGGCGATCAGGAGATTGCGTAGGGTATCCTGCTGGTCCATTAGTGCAGTTTCGACTGATAGATCGGAAGAGTGGTCACGCCGCTTGGGGGTCCGTCGGTGAGACGAACCACATCGTTTGCCGCCTTAAAAGGCATCATATCGCGCACCCTATCGCCCCTCGAAGAGCCGCGTTCCCAAAAAGTCGTCGAGTTCCGGTGTATCCAGGATCTTACGAGCGGCCTTCTCCACGTCGTACTCGAGTCGCACAAACTCGATGGTTGTACAGTAGTCCTCTTCGTTCACCTCGGGTGGATCATACCCCTCCGGTGCCTCACCCTTCTCGTAGGCAACCATGTAACAGAGCATGGGGTCGCGATCGCGCGGCTGCCCGACGCTGCCCACATTGATTATTGCTTTCTCATCAGGGGTGATGGGGTAGATATTCATATCCGGAAGTTCATCCGGAGAATCGAAGCAGGGGTCGTCCAGAAACACACCGGGTACATGCGTGTGACCCACAAGACAGGCCATATGGCTTGTGTTCAGCCGTTTGAAGTTGTCCAGGACCTTACTCGGATTCGTGTAGACGTCCTCGGGGAAGAGGTATTCGTTGGCCGGTCGCCGGGGTGAGGCATGGGCCAGCATCAACCCCTTGGTTTCGCTGGTCAGAGGAAGCCGCCCCAGCACTTCCCATCGCTTGTCGCGCTTAGCCTTGTTTGGCTCATCCTCCAGCGTCTGGCGTGTCCAGTAAGCGGCGCGTTCCGCTCCCACATTGAAATTGGTCGGCTCGTAAAAAACCGCCAAGTCGTGGTTCCCACACAACGTAACATCGCAGCGCTCGATGATCAGGTCCAGGCATTCCTTCGGGCTTGCTCCGTACCCTACGATATCACCGAGGCAGATCACATGCTTGATATTCCGTCGGTCAATATCCCGAAACACCTCGCTTAGCGCTTCGAGGTTACTGTGAATGTCAGATACTACGGCAAACAAAAAGAATAATCCTAATCACGGCTTAACGCCAAGACAGCTCTTCCGACCTATTCTTCCAATTGAGCCGGGCCGGCCGCCACCGCTCGCAGCCCGACCTGCTGGCGAGCCCGCGCATGTGCCTGAACTTTAGGCTTGCACCGGCAAATCGTCAATGCCCGCCGCAGAGCGGGCTCCACATCCCATACGCTCCAAAATCGGCGGAGGATCGTGCTGTGGACGCATGGGGTCCGGCGGCTGAATGGAATTCGCTGCAGAATCCGTGCCACGTGTCCTGCGGTGTGGAAAGTTGTATCATTGCCCGACATGACTACGGCAGACACGGCCCAAAGTGCGTTTTCCCTTGCGTTTGAGACCTCCAGCGCACTTGGAAGTGTAGCGCTAGGCCGAGGTGGGAAAATCCTCGAAACCCGCCAGTTCAGCACCCCAAGAAACCATGCCGTTGAGTTTCTGCCCACGATTGCTGCAATATGCGAGAAGAATGCGGTCGAGGCGGCTGCCATCGAATATGTCTTCGTATCGGCGGGACCAGGGAGCTTTACCGGGCTGAGGATCGGGGTGACAGGGGCACGTATGATCGCCCTGGCTGGCGTGGCGAAGCTCGTTGCTGTGCCGACACTGGAGGTAATCGCCCAGAACGCCATCCAAATGCCCGCTCCACCTGAGGAGTCGGTGGTCATCCTCGACGCGAAACGAAGACGTGTCTACGCAGGCGCGTTCCGATGTCAGGGCGGGGTGTATGTCGCCGCTGGCGAACCGGCTGAGCTGGATCCCGGCGAGTTCCTCGCCAATCGGGGTGCTTCGTGTGCGGTCCTGGGCGAAGGCGTGCACTACCACCTCGCAGCCGTGGAAGCATCCGGCTTAACGGTGCTGCCCGAACATCTGTTCGCTCCGCGCGCGGAAATGGTCTTTCAGCTCGGACTCCAGCGGGCAAAGCGCGGTGAGCTTGCCAAACCCAGTGAATTCACCCCGATATATGTCAGGCCGCCGGAAGCGGAGGAGAAGTGGCAGCAGCGCCAAGGAGGAACTCCCCCGTAACCGGAGAAGGGCGATCCAGCAGATCGCCGCCAGTCTGACAGACTTCCCCTGCGGGCATGGGGTGTCGGTAGCGGGTCAGCCAAAAGGGTCCTTCAAGCTGATAGAGGAGCCAGGGAACCGTCAAGAGCTGGTGCGAGCTCATCCAGCGGCGCTTCGCTTCGGAGTCCGAATGCGATGACGGTGGTGTCGTCCAACTTCGGATCATCGTCGGCGCAGTGAGCCAGACGAGTCTGTACTTGAGCCAACTGTCTGGCGATTGACCCTCTGCCGAGTTCCCGAAACCAGGCGGTTTGTTCGATGGGGCGGTATCCAGAGGTGTGGGCGCCGTGGTTCAACAATGCATCCAGTCCGTCGGTGTGAAAGAGCACTGCCTCACCGGGCTCGAGGTGCACTTCGATGACTTCGAACCGGGCGTGCTCATCGACTCCGACGATCGTTCCCGCGCTGCGTAGCCGCTCGGGCGGTCCGCCCTGCCGGGTATGAATCGGGTAGGGCAAGCCGGCTCTAGCCAAACGCATGACACGCGTGTGTTCGTTGTAGACGGCGAATAGCGCTGCGACGAAATGGCATTCTTCAAGCTGCATATCGATGAGATCGCGGTTGAGGCTTTCCAGCACCTGGTCCGGATGCGGTGGTGCCAGAAATACGTCACCGATTCGCCGTTTGCTCAGCGACCATCTGATGAACGTGGATAGCAGGGCTGCAGGCACGCCGTGCCCGGTCGCGTCCGCCAGGCAGACTGCTATGTGGGAGTCGTCGAGTCGGAAGATGTCGTATACGTCGCCGCTCAGCGCACTTGCCGGTTGATATACTACATCAACATCGACTCCTTCGACTTCGGGCAGGGACAGAGGCAGGAGGTTGCGCTGCAGGACGCCGGCCTCGCGAAGCTCGTCGTTTAGCTCCCTCACGCTGGACCTTAGAGCCTGTTCGTGCTCCCTGAGCTTTGCCAACTCATCGCGCAGAGCGTCCATCGATCGGGTCATGCCAAACATCGCCGAGAGTCGTCCGGCAAGTTCGTCCCTGCAGACCCAGCGGGCAAAGGATACTGGCCGGCCCAACGCTGTCTTCTCGCAGAGGTCGGGCACGTCAACCGCATTCTTCGATAGCACCAACGTGGGACAGGGGTTTGAGGTGAGCCACTCATCCAAGTGGACCAGTTTCTGCCCAACCAGCGCTCGAGTGTCGGCAGTGACTATCAGGCGGGCGCCAAGAGGTTCGCTGGAACAACGCGGAGGAGTGGCTGAGAAGGGGCGAACGACCGGATTCGCGTGAACGCTTCTTATGGCTTCGTGGACTTCCGAAGTAAGTCCGACTCCATCAAGTAGAATCTGTAGTCGCACCTGCTGATGCAAGACAGCCCTCCCGAGGACAGACGGTCGTGGCGTGACGGCAGCGTAAACGCTACATATTGCCTACAATCTCAAATGTCGGTAAAAATGGGAGGCGGCTGAAGATAGGACCTATAATCATTTGCTTCTACCAATACAGAGGCAGGTTTGAGCTTCAGGGGCGGGGTGGCGTTAGACGAGTCTCCAACTCATCCAGTTGAGGCTGCCTGTGCGTTAATTGCCGTAGCGTTGACGACAATAGGAGTCGGGCAGTTCGTTGTCACGGCAGAGGAGTTCGAGATAGCTGAAGCCTCCATCGACTTGAGATGGGGCCAGTGCATCCCCGAGCAGATTATCAAGAACAACATCCAGCAGGTCGTAGAAGTTGGGTGTGTCAAGCACTTGCAGGGTATGGTCGCCGAACACGTTCGGAAGTGCTCCATCTACGCCCGGAGTGGTCAGCTCGTCAACAGTCGGATCATCGACCGTGTCCGACGTTGTTAGAGGGGCTGGAGTGGTGCTCGGCTCCAGCGAGTCGCCTGAATCAGCCGCGAAGTTGGCATCTTCCTGACCAGGAGCGGGCGAAACTTGGTCATCGGGCACCAGAAGTTGTTGCCCCCCGGTGCTGGAGCCGTCGTCAGCACAGTCCGCCGGTTCCACGGGCATTTGCACCCCGCATCCACCGATCAACAGAATCGCCAGGGCTAGCGCATACGGTTTAAGGGCCACCTGCACTTTCTCTCGTTCGCTGCCGTTGCACATGTGCGCCATTATAACAGGTACGAGCCGGCGATGCGCACCGGATTCCCCGAATGTCTGCAGACAGATCGCGCTGTCGGCGTTTCTTACGCCTCGGGCATTGTCGGACAGCCCGGCGTTGCCTCAGATTGGTCATACGGGTGCCCCATTTTCGGACGTTACGGGTGGGGTACCCTCGCACGGATCCATCGTTTGAGAATGCCCGATGTCACGCGCCGCGCGCCACGAATCGCTCCGAGGAGATCTCGAAGAACTTGTATTCGTTCCCGTCAGGCCCCGTTCGATACATATTCAGCTTGGTCTCCCCCTTCTTGTTGGGCATGTCCATTTTGGCCCTTACTTTCACAGGTTGGCCTGATACTGCGTCAACGTACTCCCCTTTGAACGTGATCTCTGTTCCCGCTTCGTTCGGCTTGCCCGAAACGTAGAAAGTCCTTGTACCGAGCGAGTCGAACCATACCGCAGTGCACTCTTCACGTCCGTTGTCGTACCCCAGGAACAGCTTGCCTTCGAAGGTCAGATCAAGCCAGCGTCCGTGCAGCGTGAGTCGCAAGAAACGCCTTTCGAGTATCCACTCGGCCGCACCGCGCGTTTCAAACTCGCCAGGCTCCGTATCGGGGGCTCGCCACCATCTGATTGTCTGCTTGTAGTTGCCTCTGACGGGTCGCAGCTGCTTATGGAACTCCGAGAGCTTGCCGGCCTGCTGAATGGCGCTCCGTATTTCATCGTCACTGGCGCCCGAAGCCGTCTGGGCCTTTGCCTGACCCGTCAACACCATCAGAACAGTACCGCAGACAAGCCCGCCTAGCAGAGTGTATCGTTTCATAGCTTTTATCCTTTTGCACTTAATCCGGAGTGACTCAACCGATCTCACCCGGCACCGGACCGGGCCTTGCCGGAATCTATTGTCAACGCTTGCGCCGATATTGCAACGGCGGTTGGCTGGTGAGGCCAAACTGAGTCCTGCAGGCACATGGGGGGCGGTTTGGCGTTATCCGAATCCAAGGCGCCGGCCAACGCGCGCGACTTTCCCTGGGGTACGTTTGAGACCACGCAGGTTTTCAGTGGCGAGCCCGCGCGATTCTGCAGGCAGATACCGAATCCTCCTGAAGATAACCACACCTGGATTCACGAGGTCAGGAAGAACGACCCGCTGTACCACGCCTGCTGAAAATGCACCGCCAAGTGGCTCAGGTACACGGCATCCGCACGGTGGCTGCGGTGTGGGCGCGACCAAACCTCGGTTACGCAGGGGTTCCACCCTCGGCTGCACAGGGATAGTCAGCTCAACCTGGATCGCCGGCTTCGGCCGCCGGTTTCCATGCCCATGCGTGACCACGGCTGAGATTCGGAAAAACGCCACGCCGACCACCACACGACCCGCCGAGTGCCGATCGCATGCCGGTCGACGGGATGCTTCCGCCGGGGTTGTGCGCAGACGCGCGGCGAGCAGCCCATGAACTGGGCGGCATAGGCACGCGCTATCCTGTCCATGTCTCGACGAAATCACTCACGGGCAAATCCAGGTGTGCCGAGGTCCTTGGCGCATTGCGAATGAGCTGAAATTCTTACGGAGACAGTTGCATCGAGGTCGGTGTGCTGTTATCCTGGTCGGTATGTTTGGCTGGACCCGTTGGGGTACGGCTCATTTCTGGAATATCGAATAAGAGCAGTAGGGAGGTCGAATCATGTCGAACGGACAGGAACGGGGTACGCAGGCGGCACCACAACCGCAGGCCGCCGCCGGACAGCCACAACAGGATGTTGTGAGTATCTTCATCAGCCACAAGCACAAGGACGAAAAGGTGGCCCGAGGGGTCAAGACGGTCCTCGAGCGTTACGGCGGGGATCGCCTGAAGTCGTTCATTTCCGAGGAGATCCCGGCAGGCGACGACTGGTTCGCTACGATCCAGAAGTGTCTGGTTGACTCCAGTCTACTGTTATTGATTTTCACTGATCAGACAATGAACTGGGACTGGTGCCTCTACGAAACCGGGTTGTTCACCGATCTCTCGACGAAGGGAGGGTTCCGTCGGGTCATTTGTCTCCATCCACCCGGGCTCGCCGTCCCCAATCCGCTCCGCCATCTTAAGGACGTGCCCGCAACAGTCCCTGTTATAATAGATTGGCTTCGCGATCTCTATGGGACCGGCAAGTTGACCGGTCACGCGCCGATCTCCGTTGGTTTCGCCAACGAGGAGGCAGAACTAGACCGCGCAGCGAAGGAGATCGTGAACCTGATCGCCCGCGAACCCGCCGGCACCGTCGATACCAAACATCACCTGGGGTACGTCTTCATCCGAGTCGAATCTCCCGAATCCCTCACGCCGGATTGTATTCCTCCAGAGGCTACCGTGGAGTCGGATCAGACATCGCTGCTCTTATTCGACAAACCCCGCGGGGATTGGACCTGGGGGGCGCTGGAAGCGGAGGCGCGTAGGAACCCGGATCAGCGCTGGCTTGGCGAGTTAGCCCTAGCAATCTACCGCGCTAGCCGGGGGAACGTCGTCGACCCGGTACAGAACACATTCCGCGCCCGTCGCGGTGGTAGGACCTACCGTCCCATTCTGCATCGGTCCGACACGGGCGCCGATGGCAGCATGACATTCAAGGTGTCGTTTGTCGAGGATGTCTCTTGGCAACTCAAGGAAATCCCACGGGACTTGAACACTTTGCTCACCGCGATCGTCATGGGGACGCGATTCCGGTATGAGGTGTTGAATCCCTCCGCGCGCGACATGCCGGCGCCACGATCTGACGAGGCGAGGCGAGTTTGCGAGCAGATCCGACAGGACATCCACAACATCGAAGTGGAGGCGGCGTCGCGAGAGACGCTTGACGAAAACTCGCTGAAGGCGGTCTTCGATAACCCGGCTGACAAGAATGAGGTTGAAGCTATTTACAGGGAATGGTATCAGATTCGCGGAAACTTGGTCAGCGATCTGGAGAACGCCGAGACCGACGCTGTCGCGCAGCACATTAACCGTCTGATCGAGATCAACAACCGCTTTATGCAGTTGGGGTCGCGGCGCTACGCGGAAATGATGGCCGCGGGCGCGAACTAGAGCAGGATCCGAGCAAGAAAGGTATCCCCGGAACTCGTCATGAATACAACTGAATTCGAGAAGTACCTTTCGGAGCGCTATAAGAAGCAGCGCAAGTGGTACAGCGACAAGGCGGCATGGAACAAGACACGCTACCAGATGTTGCAGTGGGTGGCGCTCTTTTTCGGCGCCCTCACGCCCGTCCTGATTGCGTTGCGGGAATCGCTCGACCCACGGATTCCTTGGCACATCGCGGCGCTGTGCAGTTCAGCGCTTGTCGTCTTCGCTTCCTCAGTGCTCAAAGCGTTTAAGTACCAGGAGACCTGGCTCAACTACCGCACTACGTCGGAAGTGCTGAAGAAGGAGCTATATTTTTACCAAGCCCGGGTGCACGCCTACTCGAACACCGCGTCTCCTGAGCAGCTTTTTGTGAGCCGCGTTGAGGCGATCGTGAGCCGCGAGAATGCCTTGTGGGTGGATACGGTCACCGCCAAGGAAAAGCCACCTGCCGCCTTTTCCGATGGAGGTAAGTAGAATTCGCGAGCCGCGCGGAATCCACAGAGTGTCTGCGGTGTGCGTGCGATCAACTTTCGGTCACCCCTGGAGGTTCCGCCATGGGCCTTACAGAGGTAGTCAGCTTCACCTGAATCGCCGGCTCCAGCGGGCGATTTCCATGCCCGTGGGTGACCACGGCCGCGGAGCGGGCGGCATCGCGAAGGTGTTACCGCTCTACCCTACTCAGCTCCGATCGTCTGCCGGCTTTCGAGGATGGCGCTGATGATGTGTGTGGACGTGTGCCGGATGCGGTCGAGTAATGCGGCAAACGTGTCCTTACCGTCGGAGTAGAGTCGAATGCAATCACTCGTGGCTGTGTCCGCGTCGAGGTCGACATTCCTTTGACGAAACAGATCAACACATCGGGCGTGCCTTGCTGGTTCCCTGGGGTCGCGGCACGCGCATCGAAAAGATGCTCTACCTTGCTGTGTTGAGGTCATCGAGTGGACAAGGCTTGTACCACTCAACCGGCGTGTGCAAACCTCCGTACGGTCGGCAGATTCCCCGGGCAGATAGCTTCATAATGCATTGATACGGCGGCGCACAATCGCCTCAGAGCTGATGTTGCCGGCCTGTACGCCACTTGATTGTCGGTAAGTCTGTGGCCGTTCTACGGGCAATCGCCCGGATCGACGTTGTTGCCTGCCCAGGAGTAGGGGCGGCCCTGCAGGCCGAATAGAATCTGATTGAGATCACCGACGTTCAGAATCGCCTGCGGGCGGTAGAACGGCGCGCCTTGCCCCTCCAGGTCCACCCACGTCCAGTGTGCTTGCGGTTTCGGGTCGCCCGAGGTCGGCTTTGACGGATGCAGTATTGTCCATGTGCGCAATAGCAGCGCAACCAAAAGGCGCCCGCAATCTGCCATTTGTGATCTGTGGCAGGGCGATGAAATTGCATCCACGCCGCACCATCCCGCTCCGTGCTCCAAGGCCGCTTCGCGAAAGACGACTTGCAGTTAGCTCACGAGGCCGAATGGTTCCCTTCCGCCAGCGCGTGATAATATGACACTGTACCGTGCCCGATCACTCAATGCAAGGAAAATCACCCACTTCGGGGAGCATTCCAGCTCGGTGTGCCTGAGGATGGAGGGAATCGACTGTTACTGCAGATGTGCGTGGTGGTGTATCGCGATTAAATCGCAGTGGCTGCAAGGGTCTAAGCGCCTTGCCAACGACGGAAGCTCTCGGTTGGAGTCTATTCCCCCGCGTCGATTATTGTTCCGACGCCTGCGCCTTGTACCACCGCGCACATATTCCCGGAGATGCTCAGGTCGAGCACGACGATCGGAATGCCACTACGTTGGCACAGATCGATCGCGCTGACATCCATTACTCCCAGGCGGCGATCGATCACTTCGTTGTAAGTAAGATGTTCAATGCGTGTAGCCGTGGGGTCGGTCACTGGATCAGCCGTATACACACCGTCGACCTTTGTCGCTTTGAGCAACACGTCGGCGCGAACCTCGGCGCAGCGCAGGGCGGCACCGGTATCGGTGGTGACGAAGGGGTTTCCCGTCCCGCCGGCAAAGATGACCACGCGCCCCTTCTCCAGGTGTCTAATTGCACGACGACGGATAAACCGTTCGCAGACGTTGTCGACGGCAAGAGCGCTTTGAACCCGGGTGGGCACGCCCAGCGATTCCAGCGTGTCTTGGACGGCCAAGGCATTGATGACCGTCGCGAGCATACCCATATAGTGCCCGGTGGTTTCCTCTATGGGCGATCCCTTGGAAATGGTGCTGCCGCGGGCTATATTACCTCCGCCGACCACGACGCAGACTTGTCCGCCGAGGCGTACAACCAGTTTGATCTCCTCAGCGACGCGACAGACCTGCTGACCGTCGATGCCTGACTTGCCGGGGGTGCAAAGTCCTTCCCCGCTGATTTTCAGGAGCACGCGGCGATACTTCAGCACGCCGTTTGATCCCTCGCTGCCGGTCCGTGGCTTAATAGATTCGGTCATGCTTGTTGCGGAGGAGATTACTATCCCCCGACCTTAAGGACTACCAAGTCGGTGACGGCGTTTACAGAGGCGTTCTTCAACACGTCAGCGATTTTCGCTTTCCCGTAATCGTCGCTCTTGACGTGCAGCTGCTCCATGAGTACCCGTTCGGAGTAGAATGCGTTCACTTTGCCTGCGACGATCTTCTCGGTTATGTTCTCCGGCTTACCCTCGGCAATGGCCAATTCCTTGGCCTGCTTCCGCACGGTCTCGAGCTGGTCGGCGGGGACGCCGGTGCGGTCAATAGCAATCGGCTGGGTGAACAGCGAGTGCATGCACAGGTCGCCTCCGATGTTCATATCGGATTGAGGCTCAGCGTCCAGAGCCAACAAGACTCCGCTCTTGCCGTCATGATGAACGTATGAAGCGAGGTGGGCGCCTTCAACCCGCCGACAGGTGCCCAGATTCATCGCTTCACGGAGTTTCCCGAAGACGTTCGTGAACAGCGCGTCCATCTCCAGGTTCTTGCGGATGGTCTCCGGATCGGGTGAAGCCTCGGAACCTTGAGCCACTTTCTTGGCGAATGCGTCGGCCAAGTCGATAAAGAGCTCGTTTTTGGCGACAGGGGCGGTTTCGCATTGCAGCTCGATGATCCCACCTGTTTTCTTCGCGTTGTCTATGTACACGCCGATACGCCCTTCCCCGGTAGCCCGGTCGGCGCGCTCCTCCAGTTTTCCCTTGTGCTTCATTCGGAGCCAATCCATAGCTTTGTTGAGGTCGCCATCGCACTCGGTCAACGCCTGCTTGCATTCCATCATGGGGAGGTCCGTCTTCTCGCGAAGATCCTTAACCATCTGAGCTGTTATGTTTGCCATATTGCATTACCTCTTGCGTTTGAATTATCCACGGGGGTAGGGCGGGTCGCCGGGCGAACTCCGCCGAAGGGGTATCATCGACCACGGCTTCTCCCTTTCGCCGCTATCGTCCGCCCCCTCAAAGAAATTACGGGTTGGCTGCCACCACGAATCATGCATGTCGACCCAAGCGCTACTCCGTCTCCCGGTCCGACGCGACGGGCGACGAGACGCCGACATCCGGCGCGTTGGCTTGGCTGGCGTAGACCGGCGTATCGCTCGGCTGGTCGCTCGACGAAGAACCCGCCGAATACTGATCGGTGCCGGAATCTTGTGCGGATTGTTGGTGAGCATGAGCGCCAACACCGGCGGTCGGCAGGCGCGTTGTCGGATCCGGTTCAGCCTGAGGCGCAGGAGCCGTTCGACCCTTCAGACCCACCTCTATAGCGTCGGTAAGGTGTTTCAGCACGGTGTCAATCGCCCGGATCGCATCGTCGTTCCCTGGAATGGGCAGGTCTGCGAAGTCCGGATCCGAATCCGTGTCGATCAGACAGATGGTCGGTATGCCCAGCTTCCTGGCCTCTCGCACCGCGTTGTTTTCGCGATGAACGTCGATAACCACCAGCGCTCCTGGGAGCCTATCCATCTGACGTATGCCGTCGAGGTTACGCCGGATCTTGCGCAGCTCCCGCGTGCGCGTCGCGATCATCTTCTTGCTGTACTCGAGGGCCGTTCCATCTTTCTCTGCAGCTTCGAGTTCCTCAAGCCGAGAAAGGCGCGATCGAATGGTGCGAAAGTTTGTCAGCGTGCCCCCAAGCCAGCGCTCTGTCACGTAAGGCATCCCCACACGGGTGGCCTGCGCTTGTACCTGATGTCTGGCTTGACGCTTTGTACCTATAAAAAGAACATCCGCTCCACGGGCGACAACCTGGGCCACAAACTTCTTCGCCCGTAAGAGACCTTTCACCGTCTCGCGTATGTCGATTATATGAATCGTGTTCCGCTTGCCGAAGATGTAGGGCGACATCTTCGGATTCCAGCGGCTCGCGCGATGACCGAAGTGAATTCCTGAGTCAATTAGTTGACGTACCAACTCCGATGCCAAAAAACACCTCCACTAAAATGCGTTCACAGTTACCAACGACGGACAACCAGAATCAATAAGTGTAGTGGTTTCTCGCGTGTCATCAAGCCGAACTGTCGCTATTCTCAAACATTCTGCCGTATTTCGCTCATCTTCCGGCTGTGGCCTTCGGGATAGGCCGGGCTGGAGCCATCCTGTCGGCGCGGTTTCCCGATCCGAATCCGCGTGCTGTCGTGTCCAACGGTGGTACAAGCCAAGCAGCCCCAGCATTGACCGCCGGGCACCAGCGTCGTAGCGTGGGCCCAGTCTGGGATGTTCCGGTACCGGGCGACTCGTCCGGTAACCGCAAAAAAAAGATGGGCGAGGTAGTAGGATT
Source organism: Phycisphaerales bacterium (assembly GCA_020348265.1). GTDB lineage: Bacteria > Planctomycetota > Phycisphaerae > UBA1845 > UBA1845. The sequence goes on from CP070744.1 coordinate 304,176, forward strand.
GCAGGCTTTAACCGACCACGCCGAGGGGTCTGGCGGCCCGCTGATCTTCATCAGTGCGGCTGAACCGAGCGCTGACCTGCACGGAGAAGCACTCATCCGCGCCACCCTGCGACGCTGCTCGAACGCCCGGTTTGTGGGTGTCGCGGGTCCGAGAATGGTCGAAGCCGGCTGCGAGCCGATCTTCGATATGACCCGCCATTCCGCCATGCTTCTCGGTGTTTTGAAGGTGGTTGGGCAGGGCATCGCGATGCTGACCACCAGCGATCAACATCTGCGGCGGTATCCATTCGATGCGGCAGTAGTGATTGATTCTCCAGTGCTCCACCTGGCACTCAGCGGCCGGGCGAATGCGTTGGGCATACCCGTGCTGTACTACGTCGCTCCGCAGATTTGGGCTTGGGGCTCCAGCAGGATACACAAGCTTCGCAACCAGGTAGACCGCGTGGCTGCAATTCTGCCTTTCGAGCAGGATTTCTTTCGCCATCATGGGGTCGAAGCTACCTATGTTGGCCATCCGTTGGCGGAAAGATGGGCGGTTCAAACAGTTGATGAGAAGATCGTAGCCGATATCCGCGCTTCCGGTGGGCCGATCGTTGCCCTGTTGCCGGGCTCGCGCACGCACGTTGTCCAGGAGGTGCTGAGGGGGCAGTTGGAGGTGGCGGAGCGTATTGCTGCCGTCTTTCCCAAGGCCGCGTTCGGCGTCTCTGTGGCGAACAAGCAGGTCGCACCTGTGGTTGATTCGGTTCTGGCGACAAGTCACCTGCGGGTGCGGAGGTTTCCGCAGTGTCGAACGGAGCTGGTTCGCGCAGCTGACCTGGTGCTGGTGGCATCGGGAACGGCTTCGCTCGAGGTGGCTTTCAACGGGCGACCGATGATCGTGATGTACAACGCATCACGAGTGTTCTACCACTTGTTTGGGCGATGGATGATACGTACGCCCCATTTGTCACTTCCCAACATCCTGGCAGGCCGGGAGATTGTCCCGGAATTCATGCCTTACTTCACGTCTGCGATTCCAATAGCTGAGCGGGCGATCGAATTGCTCCGCAGGGATGATCTGCGGGAGCGAATGATGGATGACCTCAAAGCTGTCACCGAACCTCTTCGCAGCACCCGGGCATCGGAGCGAACGGCGGAGATTCTCCTTGGCCTGGTCGAGCGATCCCACTCGTAACCCACCGGGCATCCATGACGCGGTGAATGGATTCGAACTCTTGGCCGGCTGTTCGTCCGGCCAGTTCCGCGATCGTGGCGCCGCATGTTGGATGGACGGCGGAGCCTGCTATCTCGGCCAGAGGTTCGAGGACGAAACGGCGCAGGTGCATACGTGGATGGGGAACTGTCAGAGTTTCGTCATTAATGACCAGGTCATCATAGAGAAGCAGGTCAAGGTCAATCGTCCTGGAACCCATTGGTTCTCGGCGCACCCTCCCGAGGGCGTTTTCGATCGCCAGGACCGCGTCGAGCAACTGGTAGGGCGCGAGCGTTGTAGCCACTCGGATTGTAGAGTTATAGTAAACTCTCTGTTCACTTGCCACGCCGACCGGGGTCGACTCGTAGAGCGAAGCCGCGCAGGCATTAGGCTCCAATTGTATCGAGGGGTGTGTGTGGAGGGCGAGGACCGCGGCGCGCATCGTGGCAAGTCGGTCGCCCAGATTCGAGCCAATCCCGAGGTAGGCCGTCGAGTTTGCTGCCTGATCGATCACGGTGTCATTCCGCCTTTCAGTGCGACGGGTCGATTACGCCGACAAACGCTTGCGCTGTGACGCTGCTGCGCCTCTGAAGACTTCGGGCAGACGGCAGTGTCGTTTATTGTCTGATCGGTGCCAAGGTCTCTTGCTGGTTTCGAATAGGTACTTTCAGTTTCCGATAACGTCAACGGTCAGATGTCCCGGAGACGGGTGCGGGATCGAGACGACGGTCTTGGTTCCCACCCGGGGGAGCGCCGGGAGTTTCACAAAACGGTAACTTCCGCCGGTGGAGGTTTGACCTCAGCTCGTAGACTGGACATGATTGGCGTTTGCCCTGGGGTGAAAGATACACAAGGCTTGCTTAAGAATCGCTCCCGCAAAGCAGGCTTACGATGGGAATTCCAGCTGCGGAGGAACACGATGAGTTGTCGAAGGTCAATCACGATACTCGTATCAGCCGGTCTCTGCCTTGCCGTTTTGTCAGCGGGCGGGGCGAGCGAGGCGCTTGGGGATGCGAAGGCAGGTGAGAACCTCTTGGTCAATCCCTCGTTCGAGTTTGGCTCGCCGGTACCGGATGGTTGGACGAAGACCATCGGCCTGCAGGTCAGCCGCGAGCAGGTTTTCTCGACCTTTGCGTTTGATGACGATGCTGTGCGCTCGGGGAAGCGCAGTCTGCGCATCTCCGGAGATAGCTCGGTTACGACGTGGCATTCGTTTGAGTCGAAGCCGGTGAAGATCAGAGGGGGATCGAAGTATCGATTCTCTGCTTGGGTCAAGACCGAGGACGTTACGGTCACGGGAAACCAAGTCCATCACGGCAATCTGTATTTGAAGTTTACCGATGCCGACGGTGAAGTCGTGTCTGTTTCCGAGGGAAGCGTGTATGGGGCACGTATGCTGGAGGGTACGAACGACTGGACGCGCATCGAGAGAACGGTGCCTTCCCCGCGAGGTGCCGTTTTTGCTCAAGTCGGCTGCGTGCTGACCTGCACGGGGAAGGTATGGATCGACGATGTGGGTCTTTACATCCAGCGGCGTCAGGGTTGGAGCAGCCTGGAGACCGACCGTTTTATCTTCCATGCGGAGGACGATGATGATGAGCCGGTGCTGCAGGTGCGGGACGCACTTGAGGCTCATCTGGACACCGTGGAGTCGACTCTGGACATCAAGCACGAGGGGAAGATCCATTACTACAAGTATGATTCCATTGAGCGGAAGATGGAGGTGACGGGCAAGCAATCGGATGCGCATGTGGAAGGCAGCGAGATCCACGCGACTAGGTGGCTTGCCAGGCACGAAGTCACTCTGATGATGGTCGACAAACTGGGGGACGGCGTACCTCTGCTCAGGCAAGGCTTGGCTGTATACCTCGAGGAAGATGAGCTTGGCATAGACCTGTATAAGTACTGCAGCAAACAGGCCCGCGACGGCTTGCTGCCTTCGGTGGCTACCATTGCGGATGCAGCGGAGTTCGTGTCGACGCCGATTGACCGGACGTTCCCGGCAGCAGGTGCATTCGTGCGCTATCTTGTCGAAGAGCACGGCCTGGATCGCCTCAAGCAACTCTATAAGGTGGCCGATCGTCGTGATTCCAAGGAAGTGTTCTTGAAGAAGTTCAAGGAGGCCTACGGCAGGGAGCTCTTTGACATGCAGGGGATGTGGCGGACTGAGAAGTGCAAGTAGCCGTCAATTTGCAGTGTCCGTAGGCGGTCAGGCGGCGCGTGCGCTTGTCAGTGATTCGAGTCGATGAGCGTGCAATCGGGCAGGGCTTCCAAGAACAACCGACCGTAGGACTTCGTGCGAACTCGTGGATCCAAGATCACCACGATGCCTCTATCTGAGCGCGAACGAATCAACCTTCCCACGCCCTGCCTGAACTTGAGGATCGCCTCTGGGATCTGATACTCCATGAATGGGCTTCCCCCGGCAGCTTTAATCCGCTCGATTCTGGCTTCGACGATGGGGTTGTTGGGTACGGCGAAGGGCAGCTTGACGATTATTACGTTGCTCAGCGCCGCACCGGGCACGTCGACGCCGGCCCAGAACGTATCCGTGCCCAAGAGCACACTGCGCGGAACCTCGCGGAACTTCCGGAGCATCATCGATCGAGGCAGGCCCGCCCCCTGCACAAGCAAGGGCATCTTGTGCTCTTCCAGGAAAGATGCCAACATGTCGGCACATTTTTGCAGCATCTGATAGCTGGTAAAGAGGACAAACGCTCGCCCCTTGGACCTTAGGACATACTTCTCGATTGCATCGCAGGCGGCGGGGACGAAGGCCATCTCGTTGCCCGGGTCGGGCATGCCGCTTTCCACATAGACCTTCACCTGCTTGCGATAGTCGAAAGGCGACCCGAGCTTTAGACAGCGGACATCGTCCAGATTGAGGCGAGTGCGAAGGTAGGTGAAGGGATCCTCGCCGGTGGTGGTCAGTGTGGCTGAGGTCATCACCACGCTGTCCGCCGCGTCAAACAGAGACTCCTTGAGCATCGGTCCCACGTCGACCGGTCGGCCGCTGAGAGTCACGCGGCGTCGTCGCGCTGCGGCTGAATCAATCCAATAGACCCAACCCTCTTCGGCCTGTTCATGCCAGTCCTTTATGATCAGGGCTAGTTCCCGGCATCTTCCTGCGGCTGCGGCAAGCTCGGAGCGATCTCCGTCATCCTCAACTTCTTCCCTGAGCTCCTGTATCTGCTGTTGGAGAGCTACGAGTGCATCGGAGACGTTCTGTCCTATTGCAGGCGGTTCACGCAGACGCCGGCCACGCCGGGTGATGCTCTCGTTAAGCGCATCGAGTTCGTTGAAGTAATCGTCGACAGCTCGGCGGGCGTCGGCAACGGCCCTGATCGCCCCGTGGGCTGATCGGGAGCGCAAGATTCCCCTCCCCGTGCGCTCGTTGTGCAGGGAGTTGAGCAAGTAGTGAGTCTGTGTGTTGGAGACGTTGGTACCCAGATGATCTCCGGCGACGTTCTCGATTGTGTGGGCTTCGTCGAGAACCACCACGCCATAGTCGGGCAAGACGGACACCCCGCGACGGCGGACGGCCAGATCGGAGAATAACATGGCATGGTTTACGACGAGAATCTGTGCCCCAGCCGCCCTGCGGCGGGCCCGTTGGTAGAAACACCGCTCGTATGTCGGGCATTTCCGTCCCAGGCAATCGTCATGCTCGCTCTTGACTCGGTCCCAGAGCGCGGGATCAGGTTCTTTGTCGAAATCGGAAAGTGAGCCGCCCTCTGTTTCGTAGGCCCAATCCTCGATTCTATGCAGTTCGCGAAGCTGGCGTTTGGTGCTGAAGAGTTGCTCCTGACGCTGGCTGGTGCGGGTGAGCCGGCGCAGCCCGAGGTAGTTCGAGCGACCTTTTACCAAGACGGCGGAAAACTCCTGCGGAAACACTCGCTTCAGAAAGGGGATGTCCTTTTCGATGAGCTGTTCCTGAAGCGCGATGGTGTGCGTGCTGATCACCACGCGCCCGCCGTGTTCGAGCACACGCGCGATCGCGGGGACCAAATAGGCGAAGCTCTTGCCCACCCCGGTGCCAGCTTCGACGAGCAGATGCTCCCCATCGGTAAAGGCGTTGGCAACCGCCTCGGACATCTCCACCTGCTGAGGGCGCACTTCGTAACCCGGGAGCAGTTTTGCGACAACGCCGCCGTCCGAGAGCACGTTGGTCGGAGGCGGTAGTGCGCCAGTGCGGGCATTGCAGTCTTCACTTTCGGCGTGCGGTTTGGTCATTGGGTCAACAGCTCAAGGATCTGAATGGCGTTAAGGGCGGCGCCTTTACGAAGCTGGTCGCCACATACGAAGAGTTCGATGCCTCGGCCGCCGGGTTGGCCGGCGTCTTGGCGGATTCGGCCCACCAGGCATTCGTCGCGTCCAGTGGCGTCCAGCGGCATTGGAAACCCTCCAGAAGCCGGATCGTCGACCACTTCCACTCCCGGGGCCTGCTTAAGCAGGTCGTGCACCTGCTCCGGCAGAATGGGGTGCTCAAACGTGAGGTTGATCGACGCGCTATGGGCTCGCATTATCGGGACGCGTATGCAGGTCGTTGAGATTGCCAGGTCCGGTTCATGGAAGATCTTCCGTGTCTCGTCGATCATCTTCTGTTCTTCCGTATTGTACCCGGTTTGACCCACGGGTGAGTCGTGAGAGAAGAGGTTGAAGGCGATAGGGTGAGGGAAGACTTTTGGCGTGATCTTGCGCCCGGCCAAATGGTCGGCGGTCTGAGTGCGAAGCTCCTCCATCGCAGCGGCGCCGGCACCGCTGGCTGCCTGGTATGTGCTGACCACGATCCTCTTGACCGGGTTGACCTTATGCAGAGGCCAGACGGCCATGTTCATGATGATGGTCGAGCAATTCGGATTGGCGATGATCCCCTGATGGGTATGGGCGTCCTTGGGGTTTATCTCCGGTATCACCAGCGGCACGCCGGGATCCATGCGGAAGGCAGACGAGTTGTCTATTACGGTTGCCCCGGCTCGTACGGCAAGCGGGGCAAACTGCCTGCTGCGTTCGCTCCCGGCGCTGAAGATCGCATAGTCGACGCCCTCGAAGCTTTTTTCGCAGAGTTGCCCGACCGGCGAATTACAACCGCCGACTGCGAGCCGCTGTCCTGCACTCCGCTGTGAGGCCCAGAGCGAGATGCGTTCTGCAGGGACTTTCCGTTCGCTGATCAGGGCGCAGATTTCCCGCCCGACGGCTCCAGTTGTGCCGACTACAGCCAGATGTCTGGTCATTTGCGGTGGTGGCTTGTCTTCAAGTAACCAGGAATCTAATACGTCAGCCTGCACGGTAGTTCATTCGCTGGAAAGCGTCAATCGGAGGTCCCTTCGAAGGAGTCACGTATAACTTAATGCTGAAAAAGAGTTTACGCGCCAGGAGGAACGTACTTGAACGTGTATGGGGACGCTGTTAGACTGCGGCCCCGTTTGGCGTGGATGGGTTTATGGCAGGGATGTCATTCAAGGCGCGGATAATCTACCAGGAAAGGCTCTTTTGTGCCCCAGGGCTGCCGCTGGTGAGCCGAAGTAACTTCGGTGCGTTGCCGAAGTTGACTGATGCCATCTCTGGCGGCTTTGCGGGATCCAATTGGCGCGGCGGTTGCGCCATGTTTTCTCCGCGACTGTGCAGTCTTTCGATGCGAAGTCGGCGCCTGAAACGGGCTGGGTCTAGCGATGTCCGGGCCTAGAAAACGTCGCCCAGCCTGGGTCCGGCATTACGGTTTGGGTATTGAGTTTGCGGCGGCGGTTGCGGGATTCGGGCTGGTCGGGTATTGGATCGACCGCCGTTGGAATAGCGACCCCTGGGGCGTAGTAGTCGGCGCGGTGTTGGGTCTGATAGGTGCAACGTATAACCTCGTCCGTGGGTCAACGAAGGCGTTCAAAGAGGCCGCTGACGAAGATGAAGAAGACGAACGGCGGTCATCGGAGTCATGACAACCGGCAAGTCAACCGCAATGGGTTCGTTCGTGAAGACGGCCCTGATCGGGTTGGCAATTGGCACGGCGGTAGCGGGTATTGGATACTTCCCGCTGGTTCGCCTGGCGAACTCGCCGGATGTGGTTGCGATGTTAGTGGGATGCGGCATCAGTTGGATCTCCGGCTGTGTCGGCGCGGTTCCCGTGTCACGCGCCCTGGTTCGGAGTCCGCAAGATGTTCCGACGGCTATTCTGGCAGCGACGGCGCTTCGATTCGTGACCGCGTTGGCCTTGCTAGTTCCGGCTGCTCTTAGCGGATGGTTCAATAGTGGCGTGCTGGTCGCCTTTTTGGCGATTAGCTACCTGTTAATGTTGCTGGTGGAAACGCTTCTCGCGGTCCGGACGATGAAGCGGGTGTTCGAGATCGACTGACAGTATGGAACGCGCTTTGCTAGCTGCCTCCAACCCCATGGACCACGTATATCAGTGGGTCTATCAGCGCGCTCAGATAACCAGTGCGGACACGGTATTTACACCCGACGGTAAGATCACCGTAGTTTCCAATCACATCATCATGCAGATCATTGCAGTGCTTCTGCTGATTTTGATCATCCCGCGTTTTGCTCGGCTGCGGGATAGCGGAGACGCGATTTACGATTTGACTCCGCGGGGGATGGGAAACTTCTTTGAGTCGATTTGTGCGTACTTCCGCGATACGGTGGCCCGACCGATCCTCGGCGAGCATACCGATAGGTTCATTCCTTACATATGGACAGCATTCTTCTATATTTTGTTTATTAATCTGCTGGGTTTACTTCCTCTCGAACCGCTGACACGCAGTCTCATTAAGGTTGTCTACCCGGACGCCCACCACGGCGTCGGCGGTTCAGCCACGGGGAATATATGGGTGACAGGTACATTGGCGGCGTGTACGCTGGGTATGATCGTAGTAAACGGTCTGCGCCTAAGCGGCGTGGCTTACCTGGCGCACTTCTGCCCCGGGCCCTTGTTGCTGGCCCCTCTGCTGGTTCCCGTAGAAATACTTGGGCTGGGCGCTAAAATCTTCGCCCTGGCTGTTCGACTGTTCGCGAACATGGTAGCCGGGCACGTGCTCTTGGCGGTGCTGTTGAGCTTCATTGGAATGACCTATTCAGCCCTCGGGGCAGGTCCTGCAACGGGTATCGGAATCGTCGTGGTGCTGGTAAGTGTGGCGTTCAACATGTTGGAGATCTTCGTGGCGTTCCTTCAGGCGTTTATCTTCACGTTCTTGACCACGGTGTTCATCGGTCAAGCGGTCGTGATCCACCACGAAGATGAAGGCGAACATAAGGAGCATGCGGTTGCCCATGAGCACGCCTGACGGATAGAGGAGGCTCGGCGAAGTCCGCGCGGGCTTGAGCCTGCGGTTCTGTAGAGGAATTGAACTGGATCATAAGTCGCCGTGCCCGGATAGTTGTGGGACACTCGGGTCGAAAGGCGTGACTGCGATGGCGATTCCAAGCAGCGGTCTCCTCCCACGAGGCTGCAAGAACACGAGGAAAACGTGCTATGAACAAACGATTGACGAAAGTGTCCTTGGCCCTTCTGACGGTAGGTGCGGTTCTTGTGTTGGCGTCCCCAGCAGCGGCGTCCGGTGAGGATGAACCCAGCGCGGGCGCGAGTTCCATCTTCCCCGGCAAGACTGCGGCGAATCTGGGCGGTGCGATCGGCGCGGGCCTGGTGATTATGGGTGGCGCTGCGGGCATCGGCCGCATAGGTGGAAGCGCGGTCGAGTCGATGGCTCGCCAGCCGGAAGCTGGTGGCAGGATAAACATGGCCATGATTATCACCGCGGCAATGATCGAAGGTGCGACATTGTTCGCAGTCGTCGCGTGCCTCCTTGCGGTGATGAAGAATTAACATCAGGCAAGCCAGGGTTCGCAGTGCTGCCGGCGTGTGGATGGCCATTGGACGCCCTGTAGGATCGCACAGCAAATGAGCGCTAGACAGATCAACTGGACGGTCGTCAGTCTCCTGGCAACGGTGCTGGTTCCGCTTGAGCGCGCCGTTGGCTCCGAGGGTGAAAGTGGGCCGAGTCTCTTCACCGGCGATTTAGGCAACATCATATGGAGCCTTCTGACCTTTGTGGTCGTGCTCTATGTCCTGGGCAAGTTCGCCTGGGGGCCGATCCTCGGGGCACTGCAAAAGCGCGAGGACTTCATTCGCGACTCGCTGGAGAAGGCCAAGCAGGATCGCAACGAGGCTGAAGTACGTCTGAGGGAATACTCCGAGAAGGTCATTGTGGCCAAGACGGAGGCGGCCACTATCGTCGATGAAGGTCGGCGCGGGGCTGAGGATCTCAGACGCCAGATCGAGGAGGACGCCAAAGCCGAAGCCAACGCCATGATCGAGCGGGCCCGGCGGGAGATCGGGGTGGCCAAGGACACCGCGGTCAAGGAGCTGTATGACGTAAGCGGCAGGCTCGCGGTGGAGATTGCCTCGCGGATCATTCGCAAGGAGATCGATGTCAAGGACCACGAGCGACTGATCAACGAGTCCCTTGAAGAATTGGCCAAAGGCAACGGGAAGTAGATAGCGGCGGCCGATCGGCCGGAGCAGCGTAGCGGATCGAGGAAGCTAATAGCGATGCCGAGTGTGAGCGATAAGGAAATCACCGTAGCCCGTGTTTATAGCAACGCGATGCTTCGACTCGCAGAGGCTAAAGGTGAAGCCGACTCGCTTTTTGAAGAGATGGACCAACTGGTCTCGCTCCTGGATGCGCATGAGGACTTGGACGGCTTTTTGGCGAGCCCGATGATCGATCCGGAAGTGCGCAAGGTTTCCTTAGAGAAGCTCTTTCGTGGCAAGGCCAGCGATCTACTGGTCGACTCTCTGCAGATTCTCAACGAAAAGGAGAGGCTCGATCTGATCCGGGCGGTTGCCCAGACTTATCGGTTGGATCACGCGGAGATGCGCGGTTGGGTCGATGCTCACGTACGCACTGCGGTGCCCCTTAGCGACGGACTTCGCACTCAGCTTGAAGAGGTTGTGAGCAAGCGCACAGGAAGGAGGGGCCGGCTCGAAGAGGCGGTAGACGAATCCCTTCTCGGCGGCGTGGTCGTGCAGATCGGAGATGAGAAGCTCGATGCAAGCGTAACCACGAAGTTGCAGCGCTTGGGAGAGTTGCTTTCGGAAAGAGGCTCGCGAGAGGTTTACAGCGGTAAGGATTATGTGGAGGCGGGCGAATAGTCGATTTCGCGCCGCGTTTTAGCGGTCGGTGGACCTGCCCACGACCGTGTTGAAGATGCCAGGCAGAAGGTAGTCAGATGAAAATCAAAGTCGACGAGATCTCATCGGTCATCGCGGAGGAAATCCAGCAGTATCGCAGTGAGGTCGACGTGGCTGAGGTCGGGAAGGTGCTCGAAGTCGGCGATGGGATTGCGCGGGTCTACGGGTTGAAGAACGCGATGGCCCTGGAACGAGTCGATTTCCAGAACGGGGCGTCGGGACAGGTCTTCAATCTTGAAGAGAACTCCGTGGGCGTGGTCATCCTCGGCGATTACCTGGGCATCAAGGAAGGTGACGAAGTCAGGCGCAGCGGTGAGTTGCTCAGCGTGCCTTGCGGCGACGCAATGGTCGGACGAGTAGTCGATCCGCTGGGTCGCCCGCTGGACGGCAAGGGCGCCATTGAGACACCTCATCGCCGCCCGTTGGAGTTCAAAGCCCCGGGTATTGCTGAACGGCAACCCGTTAACCAGCCTCTTCAGACCGGACTAAAGGCGATCGACAGCATGATCCCCATCGGGCGGGGACAGCGCGAGCTGATCATCGGGGACCGAAAGACGGGAAAGACCGCAATAGCCCTGGACACCATAGTCAACCAGAAAGGCGGAGATGTAATCTGCATCTACGTAGCGGTGGGGCAGAAGGAATCGACCGTGGCGGGAGTTGTCGACAAGCTTACCGAGACCGGGGCGATGGATTATACGATCGTGGTGTCGGCCTCGGCTTCGGAACCTGCCCCCTTGCAGTACATCGCCCCCTATGCCGGGGCGGCTATGGCTGAGTACTTCATGTACCAGGACGGTCGGGCGACGGTCTGCATCTACGACGACCTGAGCAAACAGGCCCACGCCTACCGGCAGCTTTCGCTGCTCTTGCGTCGCCCGCCGGGGCGTGAAGCCTATCCGGGTGACGTCTTCTATCTGCACTCGCGTTTGCTCGAGCGGAGTGTGAAGCTCCGTGACGAGTATGCAGTGGTCCCCAAGGAGACACCGGAAGATTGTGTTGACCGAAACGTAGCACACAAACATCCGGAGGGGTTAAAGGCTCCGAAAGAGCACCGCCCCGACGACATTCACGGGCTTTATCATCGACCTGGTGGGTTTGATCGCGGCACCGCCTGGCTGGAATCATTGCCCGACAAGGACAGGTACCGCCTCCACCGATTCCCCGACAGCGGGGGCTCGTTGACGGCGTTGCCTATCATTGAAACGTTGGAAGGGGAAGTGGCAGCATACATCCCCACCAACGTGATTTCGATCACCGATGGTCAGATATACCTCGAGCCCGATCTGTTCTTTGCGGGCGTTCGACCTGCGGTAAACGTGGGAATCAGCGTCTCCCGCGTGGGAGGTAACGCCCAGCGAAAGGCGATGAAGAAGATTGCCGGCTCGCTGCGCTTGGACCTGGCGGCGTTTAGGGAGCTGGAGGCGTTTGCACAACTGGGTACCGACCTCGACGTAGCGACCCAGCGGCAGCTCGACCGGGGGAGGCGCATAGTGGAGTTGCTCAAGCAGCCTCAGTATCAGCCTTACAATGTTAACGACCAGGTGATAAGCATCTTCGCGGGCACGAAGGGCTACCTGGACGATCTTGCGGAGAATCGGGTCCTCGAGTTCGAGACGGCCCTGCTCCAGCACGTGCGTGAACGCCACGCGGAGGTATTGAAGGAACTCGATGAGAAGGATGCGCTGACCGACGATCTGGCGGAGAAGATCACCAAGATTGTCGAGGAGTTCAAAGTGAGTTTCACCGGGAGTGAGAACACTGAGTAACGTTGGGCATGCTGGCGAGGCATCCCTTCGACGTCGGAGTTTGGTGGTAGAACGATGGCCAACAGGCGAGTCCTGATAAAGAGGCGCAAGGCGGTTCGCAACATCCGCAAGATCACGCGGACTATGCAACTTATCGCCACGGCCCGGTTTCAGGCTGCGTTCACCCGGGCGATCGCCACCAAACCCTACTCCGAGAAACTCGCGGAGCTCGTCGCGGATCTCTCCAAGGCGGCTGAGGGCGTGGATCATCCTCTTATGCATGCTGCGGAGGGTATCGGGCGAAGCGCGATGGTGATCATCACCAGTAACCGCGGGCTCTGCGGCGGATACAACAGTAACGTCCTGCGGACCGCGGTGGAGCATCTGGATCGAGCAAAGGAAACAGGCCTCGATACCGAAGTGCACATGGTCGGCAAGAAGGGCATCAGCTACTTCAAGTTCCTGGGCCGGGAGATGGTCGAACGGATAACACATATCGACGACGCCCCCAAGTTCGAACAGATCGAGCCGATCGCCAATTATCTGATGGGCCAGTTCGTTAGAGGTGAGATTGCCTCGGTTCATGTGGCCTATATGAAGTTCATCTCCACAGGTCGTCAGCAGCCCGAGATCATGCAACTGTTACCCCTGGCTCAGGATGAGCAGGCCGACGCGGATGAAGCCTCGACTGGCGGCGGTGAGGCGGAGACTCAATACGAGTTTTCACCGGAGCCGAAGCAACTGCTGGAGGAGTTGCTGCCCGCGACGGTGCGCACACAGCTATTTCAATGTTTTACGGATGCAACCGTAAGCGAGCAGATTGCCCGAATGGTGGCAATGAAGGCAGCTACGGACGCTGCTGAGGATATGATCACGACTTTGACCAGGCAGTACAACCGTGCCCGGCAGACGCAGATTACGATGGAACTGTTGGACATCGTCGGCGGGGCGAATGCCTTGACCTAGGCAAAGAATGGCGAATTGCGAATAGCGAATTATGAAATGCGGTTAGTGGATGGGTTCACAGCGACGGGACATCGAGGAGCGGACGAATTGGTTCGCATTCTGACGACGATCGTCAAACGTTCGAGGGCTGAGTAAGGATTTACGATGATGCTGCGGGTAGTGTGTATTTCTGAATTCGCTATTCGCCATTCTGAATTCCCCAGGTGATAGTGATGGCAAACGGCAACGTCGGAAAAGTGACGCAGGTGATCGGGTCGACGCTTGATGCGGAGTTTCCCGAGGATCAGCTGCCCTCGATCTACAACGCGTTGAAGATCGACATCGAGCGAACCATCTTGGATGAAACCGTCCAGGAGACCCTCTGGTGTGAGGTGGCCCAGCATCTTGGCGGCGGTCAACTGCGTGCGGTGGCTCTCGGTTCCACCGATGGGCTGCGCAGGGGCGCTCCAATCTACGATACGGGTAAATCCGTGACCGTTCCGGTGGGTGACGACACCCTGGGCCGGGTCTTCAATCTTGTGGGCGAACCGATCGATGGTTTGGGGCCGGTCAATATCGAAACGCGCAGGGAAATACATCAGCAGCCCCCTACCTTGGACAACATCTCCGCTAAGACCGAGCTGTTCGAGACCGGGATTAAGGTCATCGACCTTCTGTGTCCGCTGGTTCGCGGTGGAAAGGCCGGGCTGTTTGGCGGGGCAGGCGTGGGCAAGACGGTGATCATCCAGGAGCTGATCGCCCGATTGGCCCGTTTCCACCGCGGATATTCCTGCTTTGCGGGCGTGGGAGAGCGTACCCGCGAGGGTAACGACCTGTGGCTGGAAATGCAGGAAGCACAAATTGGTGATACCGGCAAGAGTGTGATTGACCAGACGGTTATGGTCTTCGGGCAGATGAACGAGCCGCCCGGGGCGAGACTTCGCGTGGCTCTGTCTGCTCTTACAATGGCTGAACATTTCCGCGATACAACCGGGGCGGATACCCTGCTTTTTGTTGACAATATCTTCCGCTTCTCCCAGGCGGGGTCGGAGGTTTCCGCGCTGTTGGGGCGGATGCCCTCTGCGGTGGGCTATCAGCCCACGCTGGGTACGGAGATGGGTGAGCTGCAGGAGCGCATTACATCGACGAGCCAGGGGGCGGTCACCAGTATCCAGGCGATCTACGTACCTGCTGACGACTATACCGATCCCGCACCGGCAACAGCGTTCACCCACCTGGACAGCACGGTCAACCTCGAGCGGGGTATCGCGGAGAAGGGTATTTATCCAGCGGTCGACCCGCTGGCATCCAGCAGCCGTATCGTGGCCCCGGAGTACATCGGCGAGCGGCACTATGCCGTTGCCAGACAGGTGCAGCAGATCCTGCAGCGTTACAAGGACCTACAGGACATCATCGCTATTCTGGGTGTCGATGAGCTTAACGAACAGGACAAGGCCATCGTTGCTCGGGCGAGAAAGATCGAGAAATTCCTCTCTCAGCCCTTCTTTGTGGCTGAGCAGTTCACCGGCTTTGCGGGCAACTACACCAAGCGGGAGGATACGATCCGCTCGTTCGAGGAGCTCTGCGAGGGTAAGTGGGATCACCTGCCCGAGCAGGCGTTCATGTATGTAGGCGGGATCGAAGAGGCGGCGGCCAAGGCGGAGGAACTGGCTAAGGAATAGAGGCGGAATTGCGAATGGCGAATTCAGGATTGGGAAGCGCCGATAGTTGACGGTTGATAATGGTTAAGAGCAATACATTTCACTGCAGCGTGATTACACCGGAGAAGGCGGTGCTCGAGTGCGACGCTACGTCCGTGGTGTTTCCCGCTCACGATGGTGAGATGGGCGTCCTGCTCAACCGGGCTCCGCTGCTGTGCAAGATGGGGATCGGGGCGCTGCGCGTCGAGACCGCTGAAGACAAGCAAATAATGTTCGTCGACGGCGGGTTCGCCCAGGTCGTGGACAATCGTCTGACCATCCTGACCGAACAGGCCAAGACCCCCGACGAAATCGATCGCGCAGCTGCTGAAGCCATCCTGGTCGAGGTGCAGGCCATGAAGATCACCGACGAAGCCACCTACATCGCCCGCGACAAAGCCATCCAACGAAGCAAGGTCCAACTCAAACTCACCAAGAAGCAATAGGTTGGATTCACCACCCAGGTTTGCACGGCACCGGCGCAGGTAGGGTCCTGCCCGCCAACGCCCGCAGCATCGGGCAAAGTCCCGCCTACCTCTATCGGGGCGCAGACCTGCCCGGCGTCTTCTCCGAACCGCAGATCGACACGAGCATCATGTGGCCCTCGATATAGGTCCAGTTGCTCGTTATCCACTCGTACTGTGTCTTCCGCAGACGATCCTTGGGCCCCTTGACTTCCGCGAAGAACCAAGTCGACGGTCCTGACGGATCCCAGACGAACAAGTCCGGCGCGCCGTCTGCCGGTGTGAACTCGTCAAAGCCGAAAACAGCTTCTGTCACGCGCTCAAAAGTCGAAATACCGAGCGTTCTCGCGAGCTGTAGCTTACCTTTAAGGTCCTCGACGAGTACCCTCTCGGCTTCCGCAGGGAGGTCGCCCGGCACGGGGAGCACCGTGGCGTGTTTTGTGACCGCCTTTGCCAAGAGCCGTCTACTCTCTCGTTCCTCGGCACGGTGCGTTTCGTATAGTCTGATCGCGTCCTCTGGCGTGTCGGCGTATGTATATAGTGGTCGCAATTCCTCAGCTCGTTTTGGTGAGATGGCGCCTTGAGAGTCCTCTGGTTCAACTGTGACCCACGGCGGCGGATGAAGCAACTCTCGAAACAGGCCGGGATAACCCTCGAGATTTTGCCGTGTGCGGTCAGCGCGAAAGCCAAGGTGCTCAAACCAACTGCAAGCGAGCTCGGCGATCGGTATCGTCTTCCCTCGACCCAAAAGCTTGAATTCCTCGGCAAACGCGGCGTAAACCCGGACAGCTTCTTCAAACCAACGTGCCGGAAGCAGAAGATGCGATAGCGCAACGACATCCTCTCGACAGTGTCCTGTCGAAATCCTGTCGACTACCATAGACCGTAGCTCGTCGCGCTCCGAGGAGGCTGTCACTGTCTCCAGACCTCCGTGGTCGAACGGTATCTTGCGATGCTTCTCCTACGTGACTCTGATACACTGTAGCGTGCCACCCTGCGAAAGCAACAAGCTCACCGGACTCGGTGGAGCATCGGGCGACACCATACTTATCTTTGGCGAGCGCCCTTTCGGTCCGACTCCTCCACATAGGCCTCGTAATCGTCATCGCAGAAGAACGTCGTCTGCCGGCGGTTTCCTTCCGGTGTGACATGATGCGGGAAACTCGACGCCACAAGTCGTGCAATCCGAGCCAAAGTCGAATCCTACTCGCTTCGACGTCCGTTGTCAAGGAAATAGGTATGCTGTCCCCCGATACCGTCCCCCGATACCCCGCTGCCGATACCCTAGGTATGCTGTCCCCCGATACCAAATCCACTACACGCCGAAGCACGGGTCGTGGTTGAATATGGCGGAGATCGAACTCAGTGCGCTGGGTCGGCAATGC
>CP070744.1:320890-366305 GCA_020348265.1 Phycisphaerales bacterium
GTGCTCAGCAGGAAGTCAACAGGGGTGCGTGCCCTGTTTATCCCGAAGATCATGACTGCGGACGGAAAATCCGTCTTCGTCGAGGAGCTGGTGGCGCGCTATATTCCGAAGGTGAAGTCTTACGGCTTCGACGAGACCGACGTGCTCGGAGAACTGCGCTATTACGGCGCGAAAGAGAAAGACCTGCCGTTTGTCCTGGAAGCCTTGTCCTACATCGGGATCGTTCCTTATGTGACTGCGGACGGCGAAATGCGACTCTTCAAGATAGACATTCACAATGGCAGATTCGCCGCCAAGACTACTCAGTGAAGCGTAGCGATGATCGTCGGCGTGTTGAGGGTCGACCTTGCCGTTTTTGACGCGCGAACGCTCAAGGACAAACGACGTGTTATTCAGAGTGTCAAGCAGAGGCTCCGAAACGCGTTCAATGTATCGGTTGCGGAAGTGGATTTTGGAGATTCGCCCAAACGTTGCCGTTTGGCGATCGCCATGGTATCGAAGGAGTCGAGACCGCTGCACTCGCAACTGGATCAGATGGTTGAATTGATTCGCAATGTGGGTGGTCTGACACTGCTCGACTACGAACGGGAGTTGTTGTAGGGCACGGGCTCGTTCCGGCAGCCGCCGAGGGGGTCCGTATTGGCGCAGAGCCAGCGGGCGCACGCGTTGGAGCAGAAGAAAGTAACCGTGCTGGTGAAGAGTAATCCGGCAGCACTTTTCAAGCGACGTTTTGGTGAAGGTTCATGCGTCCGTACCGCAAGGAGAGAATAGCCAGTAGCATACGCGATATTATCAGCGATATCATTGTGCGGAAGCTCCAGGACCCCCGCATCGATGCGATGACCACCGTCACGCGCGTGGTAATGAGCGGGGACCTAATGGTTGCTAAAGTGCACATAAGCGTTCCCGGCAACGAGGCAGCCGAACGGAGAACCTTCTTGGCCATCCAACATGCCGGGGGTTTTATCCAGCGTCTGGTCGCGCGCGAACTCACTTTGCGACAGTGCCCGGAATTGCGATTCGAGATCGACAAAGCCGTCAAGGGCGTGAGCAAGACGATGGAACTTCTAGCCCAGAACCGACGCCGCCAGCCCGAGCTGTTCGAATCGGAGGAGCGCAATGAGACGGATTCAGGGAAGGGCCCGGCGGACGACGGACAGGGTGATCGTTCGACGCCTCAGTTACCTTGAGATTTGATTGATGAAGAACGGCACCGTCTACGCTGCGAAAATAAAGAAGGCCTACAACGCGTTTCGGCAAACCGTGCCGACACCGGAGATACCCCAAGCGTACGACCCCCTCCGCCAACTGGGGGTCGGTATCGTTGGCGTAGGAGGTGACGATGCGGATGCCCAAGGTGCGATTGACAGGCTCCTGTCGACCATGGTCGATTGGAACGAAGTGCGCATCTCAAGTGCCGATGAAATCAACCGAGCGATGGGGAACACCATTCCTGATGGAGAAAAACACTCCCAGCGTATGATCAACGCACTCCAGGCGATATTCAACAACGAGAACAAAATCTCCCTCGACCGCCTCAAGAACCTGGGGCGGCGCGAAGCTCGCCAATACCTGGAGCAGATCAACGGTGTCGACGATTATGCGGTGGCGTCGGTTATTCTCTGGAGCCTCGGGGGACATGCCATTCCCGTCGACGACAAGACACTCGAGGCTCTGCGGAGCGTTGATCTGATCCATCCATCGGCCAGTCGAGCCGAGGTTCAGGCCTTTCTGGAGCGCCACGTCAGTGCCGCCGACGCCAAGGAGTTCTGCATTGTTATGCGGTCGTTTCCCAGGCGCAGTAAAGCCGGAAGGAAGCGTCGAAAGACGCGCAAGACCGCCAAGAAAGAAACCGTAAGAAAGAGTAAGTCATCATAGGAACGCGAGACTGGGGGGAGCCGGCGGATGCGGGGTGGCCGGAACGCACACCGGCAACCCAGTTCCACAACAGGAATCGCCCACCCCTTTGGTAGCGGGTTAACGAAAGTAATCCCATGGACGGTCGTACTGGAGTTTACAGGGTCGCATCCCGTCTGCCGCTGGCTCTCAGCATGGCTCTTGCCGGTTGCGCTACCAGCCGGACCACCGAGCCGACATCACGCGCCGGCGAACTATCTGCACCGGCAGCAGATGTAGACCCGGCGCGCGCGTACCTCGCGCTTGCCGACATTCAACCTGCCGTCGTCGCACCCGCGCCGGCGGACCCAGCCAGACCCCTCTCAGAACGGGCGGCAAGACAGCTTGCCCAGGCGCGCCGACTGGCGGATCAGCAGCGATACACCGAAGCGTCTATAGAACTGCAGCGCGGGCTGCGCTACGATCCCAATCACCCGGAGACCCATCGCGCACTCGCGCTTTTGAACTGGGAGGCCAGCAACCTGCAGCGGGCGCTGGATCACGCGTCCCGTGCGCTTCAGAGCAATCCTGATGACGCTTTAGCCTATTATGTCAAGGGGCGGTGCCATGCCGCTGAGAAGTCGCACGAGTCGGCAATAAAGGCCTTTAGAACGGCGCTGCTGTGCACCAGTCTGGACCAACACCGCGACTATGCCGCCTTGTGTCACTACTACCTCGCTGCGTCGTTGAGCGAGGAGGGATACTTGGAGGCTGCATTGCAGCAGTACTCGAAATTCGCATCGGCCGCGGCAGCGCTCAATGACGCTCGCCCGGAGGATAGACTCGCAGTGCTTTTGAAGACGAACATCCAAGGGGTCCCTGAAGCGAGGTCGAGGATTTTCGAGAAACTCGGCCGGTACTCAGAGGCAGCTGAAGCACTGGCACCGCAGGTGGCGCGCATGCCCGATGATGTACCCCTTGCAGTCCGGTATGCAGGGTTGCTCTTGAGTGCGGGTCGCTTCGACGACGCGGGAGATGCCGCTCGGGCTATACCCTCGGACGACCAGATGGTCATGCAGCTGATCAGCAGAATCCATGAACTGGCAGGGCATCCCGAGCGAACGATTGACGATCTGTACGCTCGATTGGCCCTTCGACCTGACGAACCGCGGATCATTCTTGTGTTGGCCGATGCGCTCCTGCGGTTTGGCCGGCCGGATGAGGCCCGAGAGGAGTTGGAGGCCTACCTCGAGCGCAATGAAGACGTGGACCCCGTGCGGGCGAAGCTGGTCGACGTACTCTTGGCTCTGTCAGCCTATAGTGATGCCATCTCGGTGGCAGCAGATTGGATTACCCGCAGCCCTGAGCGCTCGGAACAGATCGAAACGCTGATCACATCCCTGGCCGGTAATCCAGAGGCCACAGCCGGACTATTGGATCAGCCGGCGATTGATCAAGGTTACGCGGTCGATTACCTGCGCGGCGTCTTGGCTTACTCCGCGAAGCGTATGAACCTTGCGGAGCGACTTCTCCGTGCCAGCTTGTCCAAGAACGAGGACTTCGTGCTTACTCGCGTTGCGCTGGCAAGAGTCTATATGCACCAGTACCGCTACAGCGACGCCCTGGAGGTCACCAAGCTTGACGAGGAAGGCGTGGCCCGGGAGGGTCGGCTGGAACGTCTGCGCGGGGATGTCGAGGAGCGGCTTGATAATCTGGATGCTGCGGAAGTTCACTATCGGGCGGCCATCCAGCTGAATCGCGCCGATACCGAGACGATGTTCGCGCTGGCCGGGATTCACATCCGCAACGGCCACAGGTTGCAGGCCGTGCGCCAGCTCCGAGTTCTTCTCGAAGAAGATCCGCTGCACGAATCCGCCCGCGAAGCGCTCGCGTTGACGTTGTTGCGGGAGGGGGACATCACCGAAGCGGTCGAGCAGTTCGAACGGCTGGTGGAACTCGCCGCAACGCCAACGGTAAAGGCGCGCTGTGAGGCTTTTCTCGCCCAACTCGAGGAACAGGATCCGGAGAAGTACCGCCAAACACTGCGACAGACCATGGAACAGACGCGGGAGGATGCGGAAACCTGGCTTGCCATCGCGGAGAGCTATGATCGGTTTGACGAAGGCTTCGAAGCGCGGGACGCATACGCAAACGCCCTTGCGATTGACCCCGACAGTGAAGAGGCCGCACTTGGCCTGATGCAGGCCGAGATGTCGCTACTTGACTTTGAAGAGGCGGTGCGCCGGCTTGAAGCCTTGTTGCCCAGACGTCCTAATCGTCACGCCTGGCGGCTCGAGCTTATCGACCTCTACTGGACCATTCAAGATTACGACGCCGCCTTGTCACTTTCTATCACGGAAGAGGCGCGGGACGATCTCAGCGAGGTCACGCAGCAGCGATATCGCGCAGCTATCCTCGCCACACTGCGCTTGCTCGGGCACACGGAGGAAGTGCTAGCACGCTTGCAGGAGTGGGCGGACGTCGAACCGGAAAACGCACGCTGGGCGAATCTACTGGCCCGAGAGTATCTTCGACAGGATCGAGCGGAGGAAGCTGTCGCCGTCTACCAGGCCATGCTCGAACGGGAACCTGATTCGCTTTTCGACTTGATCGATGCCCTCGTCGCCGCCGGGCAGCATGTGCGTGCGAGTCAGTATGTCCTCGATCGACTCGATGATGACCCGGACAGTGACAACATAATCGCACTGCTGGCCGACACTCTAAGCCGCGCCGGTCAGACCGACGACGCGATCGAGCTCGTCCGCAACAAGTTACTGCACACGCTGAACCGAGAGTTCCTGCAGATCGCGCTGAGCAGGCTGCTGAACATAGCAGACCGACACGAAGAATCGATCGACTTCATCGAAGAACTCATCGACGAAGTCTTTGCCATCATGCACCCGGGCAAGGACCAGGACCACGGCGGCGGACAGCTTTCCGACGACAAGATCATTCGACAGCCCGATCAGCCGTTTACCATGTCGAGGCTGCACACACGGCTGCACAGGTTGAACATGGAATTGGCCAGATCGCTGATCGCAGCCGAGGACTACCGGGAAGCCCAGAAGCGCCTCGAATCATGGATCGACCAGACTCGCGAAGCTGCCAAGCTGGGGGATTACCTGTATCTACTTGCGAACTGCCATCAACTGCAAGGCGATGAACCGCGGGCGTATGAAGTCTACGAGCAGGTTCTGGCGATCATTCCGGATGATGTCTCACTGAACAACAACGTCGCCTACGGTTGGATCGACCGCGGTATTCGACTGGAAGAGGCTGAGCAACTGGTCCGTTATGCCATCTTCAAGGCGCCCAGACAGGCGGCGTATCTCGACACTTTTGGCTGGTTGCAGTACAAGAAAGGGGCGTTTGTGGAAGCGAAGAAGTGGCTCGAGCGGGCCGAACGATCCCTGTCGGACCCCGATCCGGTGGTTCTCGATCATCTGGGCGATGCAAACTGGCGACTAGGTGAAGCTGAGAAGGCCATCGAGTATTGGAGTGCAGCCGTAGCGGCCCTGGAGGGACGCGACGAGAACCAACTGCTTGGCGACGACGTACAGAACGTTCGCAACTCGACGCCGAAGAAGATTGACGATGCTCGCGCCGGTGCGGCACCCGGCGTGGCGCCGCTCGCGGCTGTGGAGTCCTCAGAGGACTCCACTGATGAAGCGGTGACACCATAGGAACAAGAAAGAAGTGAGAGGAGCACAGTAGTGTCCGGACACTCAAAATGGTCAACCATCAAGCACAAGAAAGCCGCCCTGGATGCCAAGAGGGGCAAGACGTGGAGCAAACTTGCCCGGGCGGTGACCATGGCCGCCAAGGCCGGTGGCGGCAACCCCAACGACAATCCGACCTTGCGCCTGGCTATCGAGAAGGCCAAAGGCGCGAACATGCCCAAGGATACCATCGAAAAGGCGGTGAAGAAGGGTACCGGCGAGATCGAAGGCGAAAGCTACGAGGACGTCCTATATGAAGGATATGGACCCGGTGGAGTCGCGGTGATGTGTCGGGCGGTCACCGACAACCGCAACAGAACATCCGCGGAGATCAAGAAGGTCTTCGAACGCGCCGGAGGGAACCTGGGCAGTGCCAACTGTGTGGCGTTTCAGTTCAAACAGAAGGGCGTTATCGTCATCGATAAGGAGAAGGCTACGGAAGAGCAGGTGATGGAAATCGCTCTCGAAGCGGGGGCCGACGATATCAGTTCATCGGAACTCGCCCACGAGGTGATCTGTCCACCGGAGACGTTCGAGCAAGTCCGAGATGCTTTCAAAAGCGCCGAAATCGAGCCCCAATCGGACGAACTCTCCATGGTGGCCGACAACCTGATAGCGCTCGATATTGATACCGCACGGAAAGTGGCAAGACTGGTTGACGCCCTGGAGGAACACGACGACGTCGACGCGGTTTATTCAAACTCCGACATCTCTGACGATGTCGTCGCTCAACTGATGAGGGATTGAAACCAGAAGACAGGGGCGGCATTCACTCAGCTCAGAGCGCATTCGCACATTTCCACGGCGGAAGGAAGCCATCATAAGTATGGTGCGGCGATCTTCGCCAGCCCGTCGCGCAGGCGCTGCGAGGTGGATCGCGAGTCCACCTGCTCGAGCGTCACTTCCTCGCTCGCCTGTGCTAGCTGATCCAGCCAAGTGCACAGCTCTCCTGCCAGCGTGACCTCGTAGGCTTCCACGTTGAACTCGAAGTTGAGCCTGAAGCTCCGACGGTCCAGGTTTGCCGAGCCGAGCAGTATCCATCGCTCATCAACGATCATCAGCTTGGTATGCACAAACGGCGGCGGTCGCCGATAGACGCGAATCCCATGCTGAAGAAGCTGCCAGATGTAGGCGTCGGCGACCCAGCGCATATAGGGCAAGTCTACCATCGAGGGAAGCACCAACGTAACTTCGACGCCACGTAAAGCGGCCATCGACATGGCTGAGATCAGAGGCCAAGTGGGAACGAAGTAGGGGGTAACGATCCGCACGCTGTGCTGAGCCGACGCGAACGCCGCCTGCAGTATATGGTGGATGATCTCGAAGTCTTCATCCGGACCGCTGGAAATACCGCGACAAAGAGCGGGTCCCGTGGGTGCGAGCTTGGGGAAGTAGCCTCTCCCTCCGAGGATCTCGTCCGTAGCCATTGCCCAGTCCTCGGCAAAGGCGTGCTGCATCTCAGCCACCACCGGACCGGTGATTTCGAAGTGCAAATCCTCGACCCGGCCCGGATCGGGGCGATCGCGCATGTACCGTTGGGAGATGTTCATCCCCCCGGTGAAGCCCGTGCGCCCGTCGACTACCATTATTTTCCGGTGATTGCGGAGGTTGAGCCGAACGCGCCCGAGTGGGAAGCGAAGAGGGAAAAAAGCCGCGACCTGTGCCCTCGACTTAATCAGCAAACGACCCATTCGCGAGAAGGACTTCAGAGCCCCCAAACCGTCAACGAGAACGTGAACCTTGACTCCACGCCGGGCGGCTTCGCCCAGCGCGTTGGCAAAGTCATGCCCGACATCGTCCCAGTCGAAGATGTAGCTGGCAAGGGTTACCGAGCGCTGGGCATTTCTTATGGCATCGAGCATTCGCGGGTAGGCTTGTTCGCCGTTGTGTAGCGGCGTCAGAGTGTTGCTGGGCAGCATGGGCAGGCGGGCGACACGATCGCCGATGGTGCGCAGGCTACCCAGGTGACCCACAGCATGCGTGTGGGTTTCTACATCATCATGTTGGTCACGAACAGGCTCAGGGTCAAAGGGTCTACCACGCCTGCCGAGGTGCTCGATCGCTCGCCGCTCGACGCGGTTAATCCCCAGTACCCAGTAGAGCCAAGGCCCGACCAGAGGCAGCATAAAACTGACCAGAACCCAAAGGCTTGCGCTGCGTGGATCGCGCTTGTACATAATGGCATGGCCGGCGGAGGCGCAGCCAAGGGCGAGCCACGCTACAAGCGCAAGAATGAGAAGCGGCAATGGAGTTGATGCCAACATCATAATTAAGTGTACATCTCCTGACTGTGCCAAGTCCACCAGTATTGAAAGTCCTCCCTGTATGTCGGCTTCAACAGCGCACGGAAACCTGTTAAACTGGGCGAAAGGGACTGCTTGCCCTGCACGCAGGCCCACTATTGCACGGATGTACAGCCTTGCCGATGGAGTTCGTCGGGCCGGGGCCTTATACGCGAGGGAGTCTGGTCGCGCAGGGAACGTACTATATAATGCCTGGCAACCGATTCACACCAAGGACCCGATGAAGGTATCTCCACAAAACCGGGAGGGCGCTAAAGAGGCGTCCAGCGAGCCGGAGCGCTTCTGCCTGGCGTGTGGGTACAACCTGCGCGGGCTTGGCGATGAACCGCGCTGCCCCGAATGTGGATTGCTCAACATTCCCGAAGGTCTGCGGAAGCAGGTCTGGGATCTGGTCGACTCGGGAAAGTGGTTCTTTTCGGGCATGTTCCGCCCGTTTGAGAAACGCCTGCCGGGATGGTGGTGGGCACTCGACCGCGAGGGGGATATCCGCAGGTCGTACAAGTTTGCAGCGAAGAACGTGTTGGCGGCGGCACTCATAGTATTGGCGGCTTCGTGGACAGCAGGAGCCTGCGTGATGAGAATCACGGCTTACTACGCCTCCTTTGACACGGACAATCTCGATGGCCCACCAGTAGCGGAAGCCACAGATGTTTCGTATTTAGGCGTTGGGCTAATGGGAATAGGGCAAACCGCCGAGAGCGAGCCGGATTGGAGCAGTCTCTATGGCCGAGGCCAGTCTGTCAAGCAGCGCTACGCAACACGTCTGATGTTCAAACCGTCGCGAGACGGGATGATCTTGGGCGGTGGGTTACTGCTTTGGATGGTTATCCTGTGGTGCGGGCCTGCGTATGTAGGCATCAGCACGCAGATACGAAAAGGGCTTCCGGAGTTCGCCCGCGCCCCGCGTACGCTGACGGCGGCAGCGAACTATGAATCTCATCGCCTCGTCTATCTGAGCATCTTCATTGCAGTCTGCCTGGGCATCGAGGTGTCGTTGCGAAGAACGATCAATCTCAGTTCTCCGCAATCATTCGTGACGTACGGTGCGTCACTAATCCTCCTCTTGGCGGCCATGGTGGCCTTCGGCGCGGCGGGTTGGGTTGGACCGCTTAGGAGCGACTACACCAAACAGCTCGTCCGATCGCGCCTTCACGCCGCACGGATCATTCTGATGTACGCGGTCCTTCTTCCGTCACTATTGACGTTTGGGATCATATCGCTCGTACAAATCAAGGGTCAGGGTTGACGGAGTCCAGAATAGAACGCACGATTCCATCCTATGGATACAACACCAGACAGCGAATTCCCCGGCATCATCTTCGACCTTGACGGCACGCTGGTGGATACGTTGG
Organism: Phycisphaerales bacterium; assembly: GCA_020348265.1. GTDB lineage: Bacteria > Planctomycetota > Phycisphaerae > UBA1845 > UBA1845. The sequence continues at coordinate 330,101 of CP070744.1, forward strand.
ACGATATCACCGAAGCTATCAACGTTCTTTTCGAGCAGCGGGGGCTGGAAACACTTTCACGCCGGCGCGTACGGGCTCTAATAGGCCAGGGCCTAAAGCACCTGATCGTCCTTGCATCGGGGATCGAGGATGCCGACCGAGTCACGGAACTGGTCGAAGCATACCGGCCCCTTTACACCGAGCGGATGCTGAACCAGGCCCGCCTCTACCCGGGCGTGGCGGAGATGCTGGACGGACTTTCCCGGCTCGCTTCCCCCATGGCCATTCTGTCGAACAAGCGTGACGAGTTCACCGGCCCGATGTGTGAGGCCCTTTTAGGGAAGTGGCGGTTCGTCAGTTGGCAAGGCACCATGAACGAGGAGGACCGCAAGCCTAACCCGGACTCGGCATTGAAGATCGCCGATGACTTGGGACGAAGCACTGCTGACGTGATCTTCCTTGGTGATTCAACCACCGATGTGCTGACCGCGCAGAACGCAGGCATGAGGTCCGTCGCAGCGACATGGGGTTACCGCGATCTTAGCGAACTCGAGGCGGCGAATCCCGATCATATCATCAACCATCCCTCCGAGTTCGTAGCAATCGTCCAGAGCTATGGTGATCGCTGACCCGGGCGAGCAGTGACGACGTCCACACAGGCGGCACCAGATGCAATGTTATGCACCCCGTCTTGCCGATGTGATGTTCATGACGGCGTTTACCGAACTGATGCGCCACGCGATCGAGGCGGCCAGGCGAGGGATCGCTGCGGGAGACAGCCCCTTCGGAGCCGCGATCGCCCGTTGTGAGGGCGATTTGATCGTCACGGCCCATAATACCGTTCTTTCGTCCTCTGACTCGACGGCCCACGCGGAAATCAACGCGATTCGAGAAGCATGCGCCAAACTTGGCCGGATCGACCTGCGCGGGCATATCATGGCCACAACCTGCGAGCCGTGCCCAATGTGCGCAGCCGCAATCCACTGGGCCGGGCTCGATGCCGTAGCCTTTGGAGCGACAATTTTCGACGCCTCAAAGGCCGGTTTCTCTGAGCTCTCGCTGTCGTGTGCAGCCCTGTACGAACAGGGAGGAAGCACCGTGACCGTCCATACCGGCGTCTTATCAGGGCTGTGCAGGACGCTTTTTGACGCTTGGCTCGCGCGTCCGGGATCCAGAGCCTATTAGAGCGAAGTCGGGCACGGGCAAAGGCTTCTATTATCGGCTGTTGCTGAGCGATTGGCTCGGAGGATTGCAGATAGTCCTTGGCCTGAGACGAAACATATTCTAGACTCTATTCTGCTGTGGCATACTTCAATGTTGCCACCCGCGCCCTTGTGCGTTGGAAGGAAGGGGAGAGGAAGACAGCAGATCTCGTGCCGGTGGTCGTAAAGACACCTGAATGTGATCGGTCCATCGTGATCGAGCTGAGGTGTAGATCCGACTAGTGACGGCATCCTCCTTGCCCTCCCCAGATTTCCTCGAAGCGGCGTATACAGACTAAGCTACTTTGCCCGGCGCGTTTCTCGCCGAACAGCGGCACGGGCAGCAACACTTCAAGTGGGGAGAGGGGGAGATGAGGCGAAAACCACTGCGGATCGTCGTAGCAGACAATGACCGGAACAGCCGACACGCGCTGCATCAGCAGCTCATCGATGCAGGGCATAAGGTATGCAGATCGGTGCTGGCCGGCGAAGTGGGCATGCTCTGCGAGCTCGATCCGCCTGACGTGCTCATACTTGACGTTAACCTGCCCGATATGGACGCGTTCGAGGTTTGCGAGCGCATTCGCCGCGAAGCCGGCGGTGATGATCCCACAATCATCCTTATGACCGACGCCTCGGACGACATGATTCGCACATACATCGATCAAATGGCTGACTATGCCGGGGGTGATTACTTCCTGGCCAAGCCTTTCGATCCCAAGCTGCTCCTCAAACTGCTCGACCAACTCGCCAGTGAGCGCAAACCCGCGGATAGAGCGTCAGCCGGTTTCCCAACCAAAGTCACCTGGCCTACATCGCGATTGTCAGCGCTTGCGCAGGCGTGCTGAGCAGAATCACGCAGCTCGGATGCGCACTAGTTACGTTTTAGGGTGTCATCACCCGTACTCCGATCCGGTTCTCCCGCGTTCTCTGCACACGAAAGCGGATCGATCGAACCTGATCGGTCATCCTCCGATGATCTGCGGGCAACTCCCAGCCACATCGCCTCACCGGCAGCGGCTATCAAGAGCACAGGGGCAATCCACAGCCCAAAGATCTGCCAGGCCTGCCCAGCCGATGCGAAAACCGCCTTATAACCGATGCTCAACCCCAGGGTCGCGACGATCGCCGGCACCTCAAGTAGGTTCAGCGCGACACCCGCGGTCATACGCCAGTCACTCGATGGGGCTGTCGCGCCTTCGGGTCCAAGAAGATCATCCGGCAAGCGCGCGAGCACTCGCAGCGCGATGCCCAGATTGACGCCCAACACCGCCACAGCTGCGAGCCCAACGGTGGGCCAAACACCTAACGCCACCATCGTGGCGAGCACGGTGGTGTTGTTTACGAAGATCGTAGCTGTTCGGCGGCTCCAGCTTCGCTTCCGTAGCCGCGGGAGAATCACCCGGGTGAGCCACCAATTGATGGCACGAACGGGCACCGATAACTCATAGTGCCCAAATGCCCAACCGACTGCGGCACCCAGACAGATGATGCCCGTTCCTGTGAGCATCTCCGGCCACAACCTCAACAGTGAACTCAGTGCTTCCATTGGCTTTACGCCTGTAGGACCCAAGTCCGGTAATCACAAGCGATGCAACACGAGCCGGACCCCGCGATTCTCTCGCACCCCGGTCCGACAACCGATAACACGATTATCATCCACGCGGGTAACCCGTTGCCGCAACAACGGGTAATAGTAATCGTGGATTGCCCACGATAAAGAAACGATATGTCTATCAAACTCGACCGCAAGAGCTGGCGATTCTCACGCGTGAACGGTCGAAACTAGGTCACAGGTTACACTGTTGTAGTTGGAGACGCGCCATGTCCGATGCTCCTGTGGCAACGTGCGACAGAATAGTCGTCGAGGTCGCAGATGATCTCATGAGCGCCTCGATCCGCGTCCGAGCACGCGATAACGACGCGCCGCCCAAACCTGAAGAGGTTGTCAACGCCCTCACAGGCGCGAAACTGCACATCAACGACGCTGTCAAGAAGCGAGTTCGCGAGTTCTTCAAACTCGTATCCAGCGGGAAACCGATCACCGAACCCTTTCTGATAGCCGAAGGCCAGCCCGTCAACGAGGGTAAGGACGAGGAGCTCGTCTGGGATCCATCCTATAAACAAGAGGCCATCGACTGGCAGGGCGACGCCTCGATCAACTACTACTCGCTGAACTCGATCGTGACTGTCAAGGATGGCACGGTGATTGGAACCGCGAGTCCGGTGGTACCACCCAAGGACGGAATGAATGTCAAGGGGGAGGTAATAAAGGCACAAGGTACTCCCCAGAAGCTTCTAATCGACGACACGATTCAACGTTCCCCTGATGACCCATGCACCCTTATCTCCGTTGTCGCCGGTAGAGTGGTTCAGACGGAGAACAAGCTGCACATCAACGAAGTACTGCATATCGCCGGGGATCTCGACTTCAGCAGCGGCAACGTGGATTCCACAACCGACGTGTACATAGGTGGAAGCATTCCGGATCGTTTCCAGGCCAAGTCTGCGAAAACAATTACAGTTAAGGGAACGATCGAAGCAGCCGTGGTCGAAGCAGAGGGTGATATTACCGTGCGCGGTGGGATCGTCGGCCGAAACGAAGGCAGGGTATACGCAAAAGGGAATGTCAACGCCAAGTTCTTCAACGAAGCGGATGTAGCTGCCGAGGGCAACGTTCTGGTGGGCAAACAACTCATGAACTCCCGGGTTCGTACAGGTGGCAGGCTGATTGCGGAGTGCACCGCGGTAATTGGCGGACACGTCTGCGCCCGGAGTGGTATCGAGGTAGCGGTATTGGGCAGTGAAGCGTGTACCCCAACGCGAGTCTTCTTTGGAGCAAGCCCCGACACCCTGAAACACGTAGCAGATATCGACGCGGACATTCGCGAGGCACGACAGAAGGCCCGGCAGATCACCGAGAAAATCCAACCGCTGCTGGACAACATGAAGCGATTGACACCGGCTCAACGAGAACAGGCAACCGAGTTCGTATTCAAGGCCGAAGAAATAACCGCCAACGCAGACGAAAAGGAACAGCGGCGGAACAAGCTCCTTGAAGAGGCGGCCGGCGCCGACCTGCCCCGCATAATCGTATCCAAGATCATCTACCCGCGTGTTACCATAAGCCTGGGTAGACGAACCGTGGCGTTTGACGAAGAGCTCAAGGGTCCGATCACCATCGAAGAACGCAAGATCAAGAACGTGACGGAGTTCGTTATCGTCAACAGGCTAACCGGCTCGGTTTACCCCATCAAGAGCATGCAGGTGCCCATGGATGACCTTCTTGCCGACTTTGCCCCCTTCATGGAGACACCTGCTGAGGATCAGGAAGAAGAGGAAGCCTGACGTCTCGCCCACCGCTCGACAGCCGACTCAACCCCCAACAATACACCTCTGGGGCAGATGCCTGTGCGTGTGCCCCATCCTCGCGCGGCCAGGGTGGAGCACCCGTCTGACCGTATTGCCCGTAACCTCCGCCGTGGCGGATGTCAGAGACCTCAGCACGACGGAAGACGGGTTGTATTACCTCAACGGTGCCACGAGCTACGCTGAGCTGATGGCGGTCGTTCGTGAGCCGTCAGTTGTTTATTGACTATGGGTTGGAGAGGTGGGTGAGTGGCTGAAACCAACGGTTTGCTAAACCGTCGTACGAGGAAAACCTTGTACCGCGGGTTCGAATTCCACCCTCTCCGTTAGCCACGTCATTTTTTCGTTGCACCCGCCGTCTAGATTCACTACAATCCGAGCTTACCATTCAACAGCGCATCTGACGGAGACAAGCTGTGCGAATCAGAAGCGTCCTCATCGGGTTGGCGGTGCTCGGATTCGGTGCGCCAAGCGCGTTTGCTCAGTTCTTGTGCGTAGAGGACGTTACCGTCCACCCGGTCAGCAACATTACCATCGATGATACAGTAGTGCTCAACGTATCTTTGTTTGGAGAGCGCACTTGTATTGTCTTTCGCCCAATCGAAGTCGCGGTCGTGGACAATAAATTCGTCGTCGAGATTCCGGTTGAGGAATCAGATTCAGATTGCGAGGACATAGGACCTCTCACCCGGACTATCGAGCTGGGCAAATTAGGACCGGGGGCGTATGAATATTCTGTTGAGGCAAAAGGCAGCGCCGTGTGCCATCTGTGTGACTGTTTTGCCTCCGGGAACTTCTCGGTCGGCGCGGGGGCTTGCTGCATAGACGGGCAGTGCCAAGAGGTCATGCGAACAGTGTGCATTCAACGGGGCGGCATATTTGCCGGCGATGGCATAGAATGCAGCAACATAGACTGCGCGACATTAATCCCGGCCGTATCTGATTGGGGCATGGTCGTGGTGACGCTGCTCGTGCTGACGGTGGGGAAGGTTGTGTTCGGAAGGCGAACGGCAGCCTGAGGCTCAAGTCGCCTAGAAACATCGACGCGAGAATTAAGTGCGTGAATAAGCGCAGCGTTGCGTCCCGTGGAAGGGATCGATTCTCAAGCCGCTTGGGGAGGCCAAGGGGGTGGAAGTCGCATAGTCATCTACAGGGCAAAGAGATAGTATTGCCCAGCGTCGGTGGTTTCGGTGTTCGTTTCTAAGACTTCACCCGATAGAATACGGTGAAACCGGGCATACGATCCGAGCCGTCCCGACCTGCATCGGGATCAGGGAGCGGACCGTTGCACAACGAAGCTGGCATCCTCGTCCTTCGCACCGACCCTGCAAACGCTCGTGGTCGATCGAACAGGCATGGCAGGCAAACGAAACCGCGGACTCTGCTGACACAAAGCAGAATCCACATCCCAAGGAGCAAGACATGACAACACGATTCATACAAAGCACGGTAACGCTGGTGGGATTCGCAATGTTGCTTGGCTGCGGATGCGCAAGCATCGCGGATCCGCAGGCCAACGCCGTATTTCGTGAGGCACTGGGCCATACCACCATCACCATCTTCCCTACTTACGTCCGGGACGAGGAGCCCTACTACCATGCTGAATCCGCGCAGGCCATAGGCGATTTTTTCGTCGAGCAAAACGTGGCTGACGTAACCCTGTCACACGCAGAGGTCCCCATTACCAGTGAGTGGGGTATGAACCAGGCGAAGATGCTGAAGGACAGCGCAGCGGACTTCACTCGCCACCTACAGGGCAACCCCATCGAGACCGAATACGGCCTGCTTGCGGAGTATCTCATAGGCGGCAGGGGCGTTCCCGTGGGCGTACACGCCTACATCATGACCGCGGCGGGCACTTGCGCCGACGTGGCTCTGCTGAACTCGCACTGGGAAGCATTCACCGCGGTCGATCCGCAGACGGTGGATGACTGCACAACCGTCCTACTAAACGCCCTCCGCGAAGAGCTCGCACCGACGGAGTAGGCATCGCCATGCCGCCTTTTTGGGTCATGTGCTCTCGACTTCCGTGCGAGGCCGTCTCACACTCTTGATGATCACAAGTGCTAAAGATACCACACTGATCGGCAACCATATTAACAGAACAACGATAATCACCAGAAGCGAAGTAACATCCAGATCAAACTGAAATTGCATGTGTTGGAACTTCCACACATCGCTCTCTTTGACCACCACGGCGGACAACCTCAAAGGCAGGACCAAAAAGCGAGACATGTCGAACTCAATATAGCCGGCGGTTGAGATCCAGGCAACATTGCCGGACGTCGAGACGTGGGACTGGTCCATCAAGAACGTGCAGTCTCCCCACCTTCTCCAGTCGCTTCGCACCAAGGCTGTAGCATGCTCATAATCATGCAGTGTTTCCCGGGGCTGCGTGCCCAGAATCAGAATATTCTCTTGGGAAAACAAATCTTCCATGAACGGCTGCAGGGCGGATAAATCTCTGTTCGTATATCCGTCCTGGAACTTATGTAGTTGCTGAATGATCTCCTCTCGCACATCTTCAGGGGCGTTGCCCTTCGAGAAAACGTACGTGTCCTTGGCGTCGTAAAGAGCTTTGTGTTGATGACGAAGGACAATCAGTACCGAATACAACAAAAGCGAAATCACACAGACGTGCACGACACCCTTGAAGATCTTCATCGTATGCTCCAGGCTAACTTCAGGATTTGCCATTCATCAGACCGCAAGCCGTAATTGTACCCGGGTCAGCCGCGATGCAAGCGCTGAAGTCCCGTCTTCGATGTGCTTCTCACCAGTTTGACCACTCCACCGTAACAATGGTGCACTGTCGGGCACGGAAACGACGAAAGTGGTCGTTTCCGCGTAGCATCGACGAGCGTGGGGGTGAACATTAGCGGCCGCCGGACGGCACGAGAAATTTCCTTGATCAGGCGCCACCTTCGGATACGATGTTCTTGAATAGTGACGCTCGTTACGAGGTTGTTGTCGGTCACGACCTTCGCAGGGACAACGGATTATGATACTAGAGCGCACTCACCAGCGTCTCGGCTGGCCGAGCCCGGAAGAGATCTTGAACCCGGCCGGTTCTGGGCCGAAAGTGTATGCGCGCCTCGCCGATGAGAAGCTGGGCAGGTCGCTGCGCAGGCTCCTGGGAAGAGGGGCCGGTGTTCACATAGGCATCCTTGCCCCAGACCCAAGAGCGGACGCTACCGAGGCGCCGATCGCCCTTGTTTGCGAGTTCAATAACCCGGTTGGCCAAAAAACGCTCGTGGAAGCCCATCGCCTAGCTTGGAGCTTCTGCCGAGCGCCCCTGTTGATCACCTTGGAGCCGCACATGGTGCGCTCCTGGAGCTGCTGCGAGCCGCCAGCGCAAGGGGACCTGCTGGCCCAAGTACCAGCCGAGATAGCCGAAATAGCGGTTGACCTAAAAGACGATCCGAATCTTGTGAAGCAGGCAGCGCAGTCGCTCCGATGGGTTGAGTTGGCTTCCGGTCAATTCTACCGCAGGTACGAAAAACGCTTCCAGCGGAGCCGATGCGCGGATTACCTCTTGCTCGAAAACCTCAAGGAGGTCCGCAACCGGCTCAAAGCTCAGAGGCTTGACTACGACACGATCCACGACCTGTTGGCACGGCTCATTTTCATCCAGTTTCTCTTCGATCGCAAGGATGGTACCGGTAAGGCTGCTCTCGGCCCGCCTGAGCTAGATCGCTTGGAGGCGCAGGGGGTCCTTTCCAGAAGCTACTCAGACCTGCAAGGCGTTCTACAAGACTATGCTGACACCTACAGGCTCTTCCGCAGGCTCAATGAGGTGTTCAACGGTGATCTTTTCCCGGGCAAAGGTGCAACGGAGGACGAGCGAGAAGCCGAGTGGCAGGGCGAACTGAAGAAGGTCAAGCGGGCGCACCTTGACACGCTCTCCGAATTCGTCAGCGGCAGGATGCGGATGAAGGATGGTCAGTTGTCTCTCTGGCGAGAATACTCCTTTGACACGATTCCCCTGGAATTCATCAGCAGCATCTACGAGGAATTCGTCGGCAAGACCGGCGGGGCCACTGGAGCCCATTATACGCCAGGGCATATCGTAGACTTTGTGCTCGACAAGGTCCTGCCCTGGAACAGCGACGAGTGGAACCTAAAGGTGCTCGATCCGGCCTGCGGTTCAGGAATCTTCCTAGTCAAGGCCTATCAGCGGCTGATCCACCGCTGGAGGAATGCGCATCCGGACGAAGAGCCCAAGGCTCAAGTTCTCAAACAGTTGCTCACCCGCAACCTGTTCGGGGTTGACAAAGACCCCCACGCCGTACGAGTTGCTTCCTTTAGCCTGTACCTGGCGATGTGTGATGAAATGGACCCGCGTTACTATTGGACGCAGGTCAAGTTTCCCAGGCTGCGGGACCGACGGCTGGTCGCAGCAGACTTCTTCCTAGAAGACAAGCAAGGATTCCGGACGGACGAGGACCAAAGTCATTACGACATTGTGGTGGGCAATGCACCGTGGGGAAAGGATACCGAGACGACCAACGCCAAGCAGTGGAAGACCAAGCATCGGTGGACGACGACCTACGGAAGCGTTGGGCCGCTGTTCCTGCCGAAGGCGGCGCGTCTGACGAGACTGGGCGGGCGGGTAGCGATGCTTCAACCTGCCGGACTGATCTTCCACGATGTGGGCCCCAGCAGGACGTTCCGGGCTAAGCTGTTCTCGGAATTCAAGGTTGAGGAGGTCGTCAACCTGTCGGCTTTGCGCTTCGGCCTCTTTAAGGGAGCGGTTTCCCCAGCCTGTTTCATCAGCATGCGTGCAACGGAATGCGATGGGGAGCCGTTAGTATATGTGTCTCCCAAACCTACTCTCACGAACGAAGATGACTATCGCGTTATCATTGAGCCGCACGACATCCACTTCATCCAGCCCGACGAAGCGGCCCACGAGCGCCACATGTGGACGACGCTGATGTGGGGCGGCCAGCGCGATCTTCAGTTGGTGCGCAAACTGGGTCAATTCGCAACTCTCGAGCAAGCAGAGAGGAATCGAAAGGTGTCGACGCGGAAAGGGCGCTTTCGAGGAGACAAGAAACGGAGGCAGGATGATCTCTTGGGCATGCCTCTGTTGGAGGACGACCGCCCACTCAATAAGGTTCTACTATTCCTAGATGCTAGAACCCTTCCCAAGAACACCGATCCATACACGCATTCACGCGATTCAACAGGCATGAGCGCTTTTCGCCTGCCGCAGATGATCCTCAAGCACAGCTGGCGAACGGCTACGGGGCGATTGAAGGCGGTGGTCGTCAGATCGGATGCCAGCACCGGAGCAGTATTCTGCAATCGGAATTTCACGAGTGTGCATGCGGAAGACCCCCATGTTCTGGAAGCTGCATGTCTGATCATGAACAGTAGTGCGGCAGTCTATTACCTTCTCCTCACCAGCGGGCGTTTGGCATCGTATAGGCCAGAACCGAACAAGAGCGATTTACTCAGGATGCCGCTCCCAAAACCCGTCGCGGGTCTGCTGCGCGGCGTTAGGAATCTCCGTGATCTCGACGCTCGTTCTTACCAAGCCCTGGAGCTCAACAAGACCGAAGCGGTTCTTGTCGAAGATCTGAACAACGTGACCTTGAAGGATTTCAAGGGCGATCATGAATCCCCGGGACGCCGACAGACGAAACGCGGCGCGGAACCAGACCTGAAAGCCTACGTTCGGTCCTTCGTAGGAGTCCTCAAGGCGGGCTTCGGAGTGGACAAGAAGATCTGCGCGACGGTGTTTCAAGAGACGAGCGAGCCACACGTACCGATTCGTCTGGTGGCCATTCACCTCGGGTGGGCCGATACTGATAAATTTCGGCTTGAGCTAATGCCTCAGGGGCAGCTCACTTCGAGGTTGCATGATCTGAACGAGAAATTCCTGGAGACACCGGAAGGCGCCGGAGGTGGGATCTTCTACCAGCGCGTTGCCCGCGTCTACGACACCGTCAACTACCGAGGTGTCAATGTGCCCACAGTATATCTCATCAAGCCCGACCAACTCCGTTACTGGACGCGCTCCATGGGAATGAGAGATGCCGATGAGGTAGCCGCTGACATCATGTCCTGGCAAGAAGGATCTGACCCGCAACCGAGTGTTCAGGTGGAGAATCGCATTGCGTAGCCGCCGTACGATTGGAGAGGCGCGTTGGCCGGGCTTGGCAGAGTTCGTAACCTTAGCTAAGGCGTGGCAGACAGACGCGATCACACAGCTCCTGGGATTCGTCTGGCGGGCGTATGACTTGCTTTGCGAGAGAGTGCTCTCTCAAATCGACTGCGCGCAAGCCGATCTTGATCTGGAAAGGAACATCACGCAACTCCTTGAGCCCCTGATACGGGAAGTGATGCCCGGGTGTGTGCCTTACTACGTTCAGCATGCGCCGCACGAGTTCGAAACTGCCCTTGAAGCACCAGCCCAACCGCCCCTTCCAGACATTGGGTTCGTGATGCGAGCGAACCCTCGGATCATGTGGCCATTGGAGGCCAAAGCGATCCGAACAGACAAGGCTGTCAGCGCGTATGTGAAGGAGATCCAAGAGAATTTCCTAACGTGCAGATACGCGCCGTTTTCGAAGGAAGGCGGAATGCTCGCTTACCTCGTAGCGGGCGATCCCTCGACGGCATTCGAGAACATCGCGGCGAGGTTGGCGTCCAAACTCGAAGACCATCCTCGTTTCCCGGAGCGCAATCATAAGACTTCAAAACATCAGCGCAGCGTCCCCGCTGGGAAACGCTACGCGCGTGGGTTCCAGTGTCACCACATGATCTTTCCGCTATCTGATTCAACTGAATAGGCTACGTTCCATCCGACGCGTCCGCGTTCCGGCGTTCGCTATCGCCGAATACTCTCTCCATCCTTGCTGCGCCAGTATCCACACCGCCAGAGGATTGCCAAGTTGTGTCGCCTCAGCTTCTTCTAGCTACCCAGATCTGTTCGCCGCCGTGTTGGTAGGGGCCTTTGTTGAAGTCGCCTAAGAGGGCTTCGATGTGGAAGCCGCATAGCTCGAGCAAGTGCTGCATCTCATAGCGAAAGACATAGCGCAGCGTCATACGGCTGTAGCGCTTCGAGACCACCTGCCCGTCGTCGTCGAGCTCCTCGAATACCCAATACTGGTCGATCATCTGATGCTCGCGCTCATATCGGCGAGTGTCCCAGACGATTACCCGCCGATCGGTAGCGGGATGCACGAACTCGGTCTGGTGTTTCAGGGCTGTTCCCACCGCTCCGAAATGCCCGGCGATCATATCCAGATTCGGATCGAAAATGTTAAAGACCAGTTTGCCGTCGTCGAGCAGATGTTCGCGGATGCAGTTAAGAGCGTGACGCTGATCCTCCGGAGTGAGCAGGTGCAGGAAGGATCTGAAGGGGATGATGATGAGCTTGAAGCGCTTGCCTAAAGAAAAATCACCCATGTCGCCTTGAATAAGTTCGATGCGCTCTTGCACTTGGTCATCGCAGAAACTGATCTTATGTCGGGCCACTTTGAGCATGGCCTCAGACTGATCCAAACCGGTTACGGGCACTTCGGCCTGGGCAACGGGGATCAGAATTCGCCCCGTGCCACAGCCGAGTTCCAACACCGGCCCGCCCGCCTGGCGAGCCTCTTCCACGTAGAACTCCAGCTCGCCCTCCAACCCCGTGGCGTAGTAGTCGTAGAACGCTGCGCTGCTCTCGTCGTATTCTTCCACGATGACACCTCACAAACAGCGGTCTAGTGCATCGTCACACGTCAATCTGCGGGTAGCGCTTCACGCCGTGTTGTGTGCCGCTGCTCTTGAGCAGTGCGTAAACGCCACGAAAACCCAATCGGCACTGCTCAAGAGCAGTGGCACACCCACAAACTCAGGCATGACGGTGCACTGGAGCAAATCGCATCTCAGTATCGTATCACGCCGCGTGGGTCATGGCCAAATGACCGCGGCCCGGCCCTGGCTACAAGGAGCGGCGCTTAAGCGGGGTTGTCACACGCTCTTGAGCTTGTGCCCCATCTTCTGTTTCTTAGTCTCGAGATAGTACCGATTGAAGTCGTTAGGTTCCATCTCCAAAGCAAGCTGCTCAGCGATCTTCAGCCCATACACCTCTAGCCTGTTTACCTTCTTGGGGTCGTTGGTGAGGATGCGCAGCTTCCTAAGACCCAGATCGGCGAGGATCTGTGCCCCCACGCCATAGTCACGTCGATCCGGGGGAAGCCCCAGTTCGACATTCGCCTCGACCGTGTCCATGCCCCCATCCTGCAGCTTGTACGCCTTTAGCTTGTTGTGCAGTCCGATTCCCCGCCCCTCCTGGCGAAGGTACACGACGGCGCCTTTGCCTTCCTTTTGAACCATCTGCATGGCGGCGTTGAGTTGTTCGCCACAATCACAGCGGGCAGAGCTGAACACATGACCAGTCATGCATTCGGATTCCACGCGCACAAGCACGGGCTCATCGTGCACGATAGGGTTACCCTTGGCGTCGAGCTCGCCGACACCTCCGCAACAAAGCGCCAAATGAGGTTCGGGGTCTACCGGGGAGTGGTATTCGATCAGCGTGAACTCGCCATGCTTGGTGGGAAGCTGCGTGGTCACCTCACGCTTGACGAATGTCTCCCGTTTCATCCGGTACTCGATGACGTCGGCCACGGTGTACATGCGGATGTCGTGCTCAACAGCGAGTTTAGTCAGGTCGGGAACTCGGGCCATGGTCCCGTCGTCGTTCATAATCTCGATGATCGCCGCCATGGGCTGCATACCCGCCAGGCGACACAAGTCCACCGACCCTTCGGTCTGTCCTGCCCTTACGAGCACGCCGCCGTCGCGGGCCATCAGAGGGTTGATGTGCCCGGGGCGAACGAGATCCCCCGGGCGCGTGTCCGGGGCGCAAGCCAACTCGAACGTTTTCGCCCGGTCTTTGGCGGACACGCCTGTTGTGACCCCAAACTTGGGATGGGCATCAACCGTGACGGTGAAGGCTGTCCCGAACCGGGTCGTATTGACCGTAGCCTGAAGATGTAGGTTCAACTCTTCACATCGCTGGCGGGTCATGGGCATGCAGAGAACGCCCCTGCCGGCCTTGAGCATGAAGTTAATCGCATCGGGGGTGACTTTCTGGGCGGCGATGACGAGATCACCTTCGTTCTCGCGATCCTCGTCATCAACCAGAATGATGAACTTGCCCTGACGTAGATCCTCGAAGGCCTGCTCGACGGATGAAAAAGGCTTCTGTGTCATGTCTATAAGTCTCGCTCGTTCCACCACTTGCCGGAGGTGAAACACACCTCAACCAGGTCGGCAGTTCAGCACTACTGTAGTACCCAGCCTGGCGCAAACGTGGATTGTACCAGCAACCTGCGTTTTCCCCAAGAGCGCACTGCCCGAGCTATGGGTGGGCAATTCCCTGTTACACCGAGCCAACCTGCAAGTTCGGCGCCAGCGCCGAATGGGTCTGCCGCGATGAATTGGCCTTATGGTTACGTTAGGCTCTCGAAGCTCGTTGGCTTGTCGATCTTGAGAGGCTGAAACTCGGGCATTCGATTAGCAAGCCCGTTCGGGTGAAGGCAGGCGTTCATTGTCGGGACAAGAAGTCGAGAACGATCCGATTGAACTCTTTTGGTTTCTCCATGTTGACCATGTGGGCCACGCCCGGCACTACAGCTTTTCGTGCCCCGGGGACGTTGCTGACAATGGCATCCACTATTGCCAGGATATCCGGCATGTCGATATCGCCGATGACGCAAAGGGTGGGAGCTTGTATCTCCGCCAGCCGCCCGAATGCAGGCGGATCGAGCACTTGCCCCCCAGCCTGGCTCACGAAGCGCCCGATTCCCCCCCTTGCCATTGCCCGAACGCGTTCGCGAACTGCCGGATCCACTTCTGCAGGTTCTCTATGCGGTCCATCAGTCCATGCACGCAGCATCACCTCAACCGCCCCTTCGGTGTCGCTGGCTGCAAAGGCAGCGCCTAAGTCCGCGAAGTACTGCCTCACCGGTTCAGAGGCAATCGCATACCCACTCAAACCGGGGGCCACCGGGATCAGCGTGCTCACCATTTCTGGATACTGCAGTGCAAAATCGATTGCGATGCGTCCGCCCAGGGAGAGCCCCGCTACGTGGGCCTTCTCTACGCCCAACTGTTTGAGCAGGCTCCTCAGATCATCCTCGTCGCTGTACTCCTCTCGACCGCTTCGTGAACGGCCGTGCCCACGCACATCATAGCGAATAACCCTGTACCGTTGGGCAAAGACCTCGAACTGCTGATCCCACATTCTAAGATCGATTCCCCCGCCGTGAATCAGCACAAACGGATGCCCCTCGCCAAGTTCTTCGTAATACAACTTCGCCCGGCCGACTTTCACATAGCCGCTCTTGGCCAGGTTTGCGGGATTCTTGTTTCCGTCAGCGGCAACGCTACTCCCTGGAGTTGCCTTCCTTGTTGTGTCGGCTAGAGCGGTTTCGAACCCACCGACCGACAACACGACGACCAACGTCAGCAGAAGTATCTTATTCGACATCATGTTTCCCTGGCGCTCTTTGGATGGTGTAGAAGCATGCATATACCTAGTTAGCACATTATACAACTGCACATACGGGAGTCGAGTGCCTGGCATCACTCTAACACCTTCGCATAAGAACGAGCGCAGAGAAACCGGCCTTGCCATTCACTTGAACGGCTTACTGGTCCCCGCGAAGCGCTTGTAAGAAGTTGTCAAGCCGGGCGGACACTTAGCCGCGCCCGCCCGCTGGGTGACGCGACTTGCCTCTGATCCAAAAATGAGGTGGGATCGCTGTCGGCGCGTTAGACAAGGTTCGATTGACTCACGCAGTAAGCCCGCGTACCTCATGTTTAGCTCTGTTGGTTTCCTTACCGTCTACAATGTCGGGATAAGAAGTCGAGAACGATGCGATTGAACTCTCTCGGTTTTTCCATGTTGACCATGTGGGCGACGCCCGGCACGACAACCTTCTCCGCCCCGGGGACGTTGCTGACAATGGCATCCATTATTGCCCGGAGGTCCGGCATGTCGATATCTCCGATGATGCAAAGAGTGGGGACACGGATCTCCGCCAACCGCTCGAACGCGGGAGGATCGAGCCCCTGTAACCCGGCCCGGCTCACAAACCGCCCGATTCCTTCCCTTGCCATCACTCGCACACGTTCGCGAACCGCCGGATCGACTTCTGCGGGCTCTCTATGCGGTCCGTCAATCCAGGCACGCAGTGCGATCTCAATCGCTCCCTCAAGATCACCATCTCCAAACGCAGCTCCTAATTCCGCTCGGTGCGCCCTCACTTGCTCGGAGTCGTTCGGATACCCGCTCAAGCCCGGGCTCACCGGGATCAACGCGCTCACCATTTGGGGATATTGCAGAGCAAAGTCGATTGCGATGAATCCGCCCAAGGAGAGCCCTACCATATGGGCTCTTTCTATGCCCAACTGCTTCAGCAGTCCGCGCAGATCCTCCTGGTCACTGAAGTCCTCTCGTCCGCATCGTGAGCGGCCGTGTCCGCGCACGTCATAGCGGATTACCCGAAAGTGTTCGGCGAAGACCTCGAACTGCTGATCCCACATCCTAAGATCGATTCCCCCGCCGTGAATCAGCACCAAGGGATATCCCTCGCCCAGTTCTTCGTAATACAACTTTGCCCGGCCGACCTTTACATATCCGCTCTTTACCGGTGTTGCGGGATCTCCATGCCCGTCAGCGGCGACCTTACAACCGGCGCTGGTCTTCCTCTTCGTGTCGGCAGAAACGGTTTCGATCCCACTGGCTGACAGCACGACAGCCAAAGTCAGCAGAAGTCTCTTTCGCGACATCATGTTCCCCTTAGTGTTTAGATGATGTAGCAGCACGCACAGAACCCACTTGACCGATTATACAATCTTGCATGCTTGCGTCGAGAGGCTGGCACCGATTCAACACATGTATTCGATTGAGCGCAAAGAAACCAGCCTTGCCGATTACTTGAATGGCTTTTTAGACACTGCAAGATACCTGTAAAAAGTTGTCGACCCCCGCGGACAACGGGTCATGTGCACGTGTCTTGTGGATCGACTTGCCTCTAATCTAGACACGACGTAGGATCGCTGGCGGCGTGTCGGAGCAAGGCCCGATCGACTCACGCGCCAGACCAACAGCATTCGCGCTGTTCAGGTTTAACTCTATCTGCTGCCTTGCCGCCGACGTGGACACAAGAACCGGGATCCCTTTAAGAAAGGTAATCATCATGGCTGGGAATAGTCAAACCATTCTACTTCAAAACTGCGAAAGTGTCAGGACTATTACACTCAATAGACCCAACGTGCTGAACGCCTTCAATGAGGAGTTGGCTACCGCGCTCGTCGAGGCACTTCGTGACGCGGGGCAAGATGAATCGGTCCGCTGCCTGATGATCACAGGTGCTGGACGCGCGTTCTGCAGCGGGCAGGATCTTGTCGAATACGCCGATCGTCTGGATGGCGACAAGCCCATCGAGCTGGAAGAGCGACTGCGTGACAAGTACAACCCGATTATCCTGGCGATTCGTACCATGGAAAAGCCGGTATTGGCTTCGGTCAACGGTGTAGCAGCGGGCGCCGGATGTAGTCTCGCGTTGGCATGTGATCTGCGCATAGCATCGGCATCGGCGAGCTTCATCGAGGCGTTCATCAATATCGGAGTAGTCCCCGACTGCGGGAGCACGTTTATGCTCCCCCGCCTGGTCGGAGTGTCGCGTGCGATGGAACTTAGCTTCACCGGACGAAGGGTGCTCGCTCAAGAGGCCTTACAGATAGGCTTGGTCAATCAGGTGGTCGCCGATGATGAGTTGCCGGGAGAAGCCATGAATCTCGCCCAAAAGCTCGCCAGCCTGCCGACTAGGGCCATCGGCATGACCAAGCAGGCGATTAACACTTCCTGGACGGCCGATCTGGACGCCCAGATCGAGCTCGAAGCGCGATTACAGACACCCGCTACTCGAACACAGGATCATCGGGAAGGCGTACATGCCTTTGTGGAGAAACGACCGCCGAAATTCCGCGGGCGTTGAGAAGGACTTGTGCACCGCGCTCGAGAACTGACAATGGACTACGATTCTTCTTCGCGCGAGGCGTGCATATGACGGAAGTAGATCTCTCTGAGCTGGCGCATGCGCTCATCCGATAGAAGCACGCACTCCTCTTGTCGAGCGGCGCCTCGGGCAACATCCTTCGCAAAGGTCTTACAATCGGGCGTGCCGCAAAGACCACAGTTCAGGCCCGGCAACGTCTTCATAACCGCCTCTTCGGTCTTTACTCTCTTTACCCGTTCCTTCAGGTCCCCTATGTAGTTCGCGGTAGTGCGTGGTCTTACCCGGCCTTTCAGTGAGAAATCCTCAGTCGCATAGCGCCGTTCGACTTCTGCCTCGAGTTGGGGATTGCTCTGGGGTAATCCCGAAAGAAGGCGATGTAACTTGCTGAGTGTGACATAGAGGTTGTCCACAGCGAGGTTTCCACCGATGCATCCACCCCAGCAGCCATAACAGTCGAGATACTCGATATTGCGCAGTTTTCCCTTCTCGATATCGTCGAACACCTGGATGACATTGGGCAGGCCGGTCACGGACATACAGCGATGTTGACGACGATCACGCCTTTCTGCCCGACTCGCAGACCAACGGGCAACGTCAGTGCTGTAGAATAAACCCATCAATCCGGCCTGCAGCTCCTCCTCTCCCAGTGTGCTGGTCACGGCCAGGATCTCGTTGTACACATCTGAGATACCGAGGGCGCCGTCCAGATTGCTCCTGGCGCCTTCAGCCGGTTCCAGAATGGAGATAGTCTTAGCCTGGCACGGTGTTATGTAAATGGCTGCTATATCGCCCTGTTCGATTCCCAGCTCTTGGGAATATCTTTGTTTGAGTTCGCGACCGGCAAGCTCGCGCGGAGTCTGGATGTGTATAAGCTGATCGACCATCGAGGGATACAAGACCTGAACAAGCCTCACGATCACCGGGCAATAGACCGAGATCAGCGGAAACGGCCCTTGCCACTTCTCGATGTAGTCCGCGATGGCCCGTTCTACCAAGGCGAGCTCCACGGCGAAATCCCAGACTGCGTCGAATCCCAGACTGCGAAGACCTACCGCAATGTGCGCCGGAGAAATCTCCGGGGGGAACTGTCCGAGCAGTGTAGGACAAGGCACGGCTACTTTGTATTTGAACTTGTCTATCTCTGCAAACGACTGCGTGGTCGCCTTAATGGCACTGCTAGGGCAGACACTCAGACACAACCCGCAGTCGATGCACAGCTCAGGCAGGAGTTTCGCCTTGCCGTCCTTTACACGAATGGCATGCGTGGGGCAGGCCCGCATACATGCAAGCCGACCGTCGCAGATCTCCTCATCGATCTTGAAACCGTGTGTTCGCTCAGGCACTTGAGTCAAGCCGTACTGTGGCGGAAACCGTGGTTCCCGCGCCCACTTCCGATTCTATATTGAAAACGTCAGCATTCTTCTTGATATTTGGAAGACCCATACCGAAGCCGAATCCCATTTCCCGCATCTTATCGGTTGCGGTCGTGAAACCCTCCGTAAGAGCCAAATCAAGGTCCTCGATTCCCGGGCCCTTGTCAGCGATTTCCAGTTTGATTTCCTCGTCCGTAAAAACGAACGTGAAGGTTCCCTCGGCGGCATACATAACAACGTTCATCTCCGCCTCGAAGGCGATGACCACGGCGCGGTGGATCAGGCTCGAACCTACACCTATTTCTGTGAGAATCTCCTTAATCCCGCCGGCTGTTTCGCCCGCTTTGTCGAAGTCACGGCCGCGGATCTCAAATGTTTTTCTGAGCAGTTCCTCGGCCATAGTTACATACCGCCCTTCAACCCCAGCTCACGCAGAATTCCACACGCGTCAAACATACCAACACTAGTTGCCAGTATGGGAATGTTACTCTTGCGGGCGAGCTCAATCGCCTTGTCACCGGGGCGCTTGCCACGGATGTAGATCATCGCCCGGACATTTGCGATGTCCGCGGTCCTCACCGACTGCACGTTGGTCAAGCCGGTTATCATAAGCGCCCCGGGATGTGCGAACGCCAGAATCTCGCTCATACCGTCGGATGCCACGACGGTCTCGACCTCCATGGCCAGCGAATCCTCACCGGTCAACACCTCGCAACGAAGAACATCCTTGATCTCAGCGAGCTTCATTACTGTATCCTCGGGAATAGTACTGGTGCTGCTTTCATCCAAACAAAAATGCACGGCGAACGGCCGCAGTCGCACAGACAGAACACCGTCACTTCCGGCGACTTTGTCCCGGGGGCACATTCATCCTGCGATCATGACTTACGGTCGCTTCCGAAGTAACCTCGACAAAAGACCGGGCTATTTCTTCGAAAGGTACTCGTGAATATCTTTAGCGGCATTCCTGCCTGCGCCCATGGCGCTAATGACCGTTGCAGCACCGGTGACGACATCGCCACCGGCCCAGATGGCATCGCGAGAGGTCTTTCCCGTCTCCTCGTCGGCTACTATGTTCCCCTTTCTCCCCACCTCCAGGCCGGGAGTGGTCATGGGAATGAGTGGGTTGGGACTATTCCCGATACTGCAGACAGCGGCGTCAACCGGCATGATGAACTCAGAACCCTCGATGGGCACGGGGCGACGGCGGCCCGAATCGTCCGGCTCACCAAGCTCCATCTTTAGACATTCCAGCGAAGTAAGCCAGCCGTGCTCATTCCCGTTAAGACGTATGGGAAGAGTGAGGAAATCGAAGATGACCCCCTCCTCTTCCGCGTTCTCTACCTCTTCCTCCCTGGCGGGGAGTTCCGAGCGACTGCGACGATATACGATATGGACCTCGTCCGCACCAAGGCGAAGCGCGGTCCGAGCAGAATCCATTGCCACGTTCCCCCCACCAAACACTGCCACGTTCGAGGGGCGCTTTATGGGAGTATCATATTCGGGGAACCGAAACCCCTTCATTAGATTGCAGCGCGTGAGATATTCGTTTGCAGAATAGACACCATTGAGATTCTCACCCGGTATTTCCAGAAACCAGGGTAGGCCCGCACCGGCCGCTATGAAAATAGCGTCAAACTCATCACCAAGCTTGTCGATCGTCTTCGTCTTGCCCACGATGTAGTCGGTATAGAGCTTGACACCCAGGCTCTTAACGTACTCGACTTCACGCTTTACGATGGCCTTTGGAAGGCGGAACTCAGGGATGCCGTACGTCAAGACCCCACCCGCATCGTGCAAGGCCTCGTAAATAACCACTTCGTGCCCGAGCAATGCGAGGTCATTCGCAACCGTGACACCAGCGGGCCCGGAGCCTACGATGGCGATCCTCTTCCCTGTGGGAGGTGCGATGTCGGGAGTCTCGGTGGCTCCACTAGCAGCCTCCCAATCGGCAAGGAACCGCTCGAGTCGACCAATGCTTACGGGATCACCCTTCTTGCCCAACACGCACACCTGTTCGCACTGTTCCTCCTGCGGACACACTCGGCCGCACACGGCAGGAAGAGCGTTCGTCTCCTTTATCTTGCGTATACCCCCGGCAAAGTCCCCGTCAACGATGCACTGGATAAAACCGGGTATGTCGACTGCAACGGGGCAACCCTGCGTGCAAAAAGGTCTCTTGCAGCCAAGGCAGCGGGAAGCCTCCTCCTGGGCGAGCGTTTCGGTATACCCCAGGGCGACTTCATCAAAGTTCTTAACCCGCTCGAAGGGTTCCTGCTTGGGCATAGCCCGCTGTTTGTAGTCTATCTGCTTAGCCAACTCGCGCCACCTCCATTACTAGAAATGGGAAGCGCAACCGCTCTTGCGGAGCGGATGGACTTCTTCGGGATTGTACGTCTGCCGCCGTTTCAGAAACTCCTCCCAATCGACCTCATGTCCATTGAAGTCGGGACCGTCCACGCATGCAAACTTCATCTTACCGGCCACAGTCAAACGGCAGACGCCGCACATCCCCGTTCCATCAATCATAATCGGGTTCATATTCACTATGGTCTTGCAGCCCATAGGCTCAGTCACCTTGGAGGTCTTCATCATCAGGAAAGTGCAACCGTTGACGATAATCAGATCAGGTTGAATCTTCTCCAAGGTGAGAATCTCTGCGAGGCGTGAAATGTGCCCCTTGTACCCGGCTGTCCCGTCTCGTGTCACCTCGATGACCCGCTCGGAGACTTCCGCGAATCTGTCCTGCCAGTAGAGAAGGTAGGAACTTCGCCCCTCGAGTAGAGTGTAAACCTTGTTGCCGGCTTCTTTCAACGCACACGCAACGGGGTAGAGGCTTCCAATTCCGTAGCAGCCCCCGACGCATAAGACGGTGCCGAAGTTCTCGATCTCGGTGTCCTTGCCCAATGGGCCGGCACAGCTGGGCATGCTGTCCCCCGGCTTCAGGCGGGCGAGTTTAGCTGTCGATCCTCCCACCTGCATGAAGATCGAGGTCACCGTGCCGGCTTCTCTGTCCCAGTCAGCTACGGAAAGAGGGGTTCGCTCTCCGTACTCATCGGGTCGGACGATGATGAAGTTCCCCGGCTGAGCCGCCTGGGCTATATCCGGTGCCTCCACAACGAGCTCGTGGAGGTTCGGGACAATCATTCGACGTTCAATGATCTGAAACATTCTCTTCTCCGCACGCACTATCTTGAAGCAGCGGCAGTCTTCTTGGGTGCAGCCTTTGTACTGCGTTTTTTCTCCACCGACCGGGCGACCTCAGCTTTGACGGGGCTCTTGCGCAAACGGTACAACGGTTCGAGTTCCGCTCGATGCTCAAGCCCCCCGTAAGCCACGGGTCTGTGGAAGTAGACTGTTCCTCGCGGGCACTCTTTGTCAGCCTTGGCCTGCCCGGTAACTGTGAGCTTGCCCACCGAAACGGTAATTCTCTCGCCCGAATCGACTCGGAGCTTGCCCAAATCGTCAGGGTTGAGACGAAAACCCTCTTCTAGGGCAAGTTCTTCCAGGCCCTCAACCTTGGAGGCCAGATCCGTCCCGCGGTGGGCGAAACCGGCCGGTTCAGCAACCAACAGGAAGGGATCCGCCCCCTCACTGCCGCCGGCATGTCTGTCGATGGGGAGCTTGGCCTTCGGGGTCAGACGCCGCGGCTTACGATCCGCTTTTGCGGGGAAGTCGGCGACCGTCTTGCTGATGTCTTTCAGAACCGCTTTTGCGCTCTTGTACTTGAACTCGGAACACTTGAGCTTCTCAGCCAAGCGAGAGAATATGAGCCAATCCGGTCGGGCGAAGCCGGCCACAGCACTGTCAGGAAGGTCCTCGATTCCGACTAGTTCCTGCACGCGACCCTCGACATTCGTGAGGGTCCCCTCCGCTTCTGCAAAACTCGCCGCCGGCAGGAACGCGTCCACCTCAAACGGCGGATAGTAAGTACCTTGGGCGATGACGTATTCACAGTCCGGCCGGTCAAAGAAGGGAACCTCCCCAACCAAGTACAGCACTTTGGGCGTCGCCGTACCCTCGATCACATCTGAAAGAGTCACGCCCTTCCCTTTCGCCTTGGCCACTCCCGGGAGCAATTCGCTTATTACCCCCAGCTCAAACGCCCCACGAGTATTCGCACCGTTATAAAGAGGCATGAACGTAGTGTTAGTTCGCCGGGCCAGTCTAGTGAGGGCGTCGATCAACTCCTCGTTTGCCTCATACTCGAAGATCGTCGGGCCGATGACCACGGCAAGATTCTCACCGGATGACAGCGTGCTGACCGCCTGAGCCAGCAGACCCTCGTCCACGTCGGTCTTCTTTGCAACGCTCTTAAAGCCGCTGTTGCTCTTGCCGATGCCTTGAACGATGGCATCAAGGACGGCGCCTTCTTTACCCGGTGTGGGGCGCAGCCAATGCTTAGTGTAGCTGGCCAGGTTCGAATCGCGGGCGTCGATGGTCACCAGGTTCGCTCCATTCTTCAGAGCACGCCTGATGTCGACACCGGCTACGGAGAAGTAGAAACGTGAGTCCAACCCCAGGGCAATGATGCAATCAGCTTCCCTGATACCCTTCATGGATATGGACAAGGAGAATAACTTCGCCCACAATCCCAAACCACCGGGCAGCGACTCACGTGCCGTCGAGTCTATACTGTTAATCCCAAGAGCACTGCGGACGAACTTCTGCGCCGCAAAGAGACCCTCATTGGTCAGATCGCCCGACACAACCATCAAGAACTCATCAGCCTTGATGCCCTTCAGCTTGCCCGCAACTTCGTCGATTGATTCGTCCCAGGTCACTTCTCGGAAGTATTCCCCCCGCCGGAGCATGGGTTTCTTCGCCCGCTGGTGATGGTGAGTCGCCTCCGGCATGCAGAACCTGCCGCGAACGCATAGTTGTCCATCATTAATCTCGGGATCAAGGTTGGCCTCGACTTTGGAAAGACGACCATCCTTGTGATGCAGCTCTACCTGACATCCGATCCCGCAGAACGGGCAGGTTGACACCCTTATTCCGTCCGGTTCACCATCCCACTTCGATGCCTTGTCGGCGAGCGTTCCCGTCGGACAAACCGAAACGCAGGCGCCGCAGAACTCGCATCCCGCTTCCACGTGGCTCTTGCCGAAGGCCGGGCCGATCTGGGCCTCGGGTCCGCGAAACTTAAACGCCAGGACGCTGGTGCCGCGAACCTCCTGGCACATCCGAACGCATCGGCCGCACAGAATGCAAATGTTGTAGTCCCGGTCGTAGAAGGGATCGTCGTGCTCGACCTCGTATCCGCGATAGTAGATTGGATAGTCGATGTCCGTAATGCCCGTTCGCTCGACGACCTCTTGCAGCTCACATTGGATGTCGTTGGGGCAGTACCGGCATCCGGTGGTGACGCCGACCTTTCTTATAGTGTGCTGGTTCTCCCGGCACTCCGTCTCTTCGCTACAGATCAGGCAACTGGAGGGGTGTTCGCTGAGGATCAGTTGAAGGATCTCTTTCCGCATCTCGCGAAGCGTCGCAGTATCCGTCAGGACCTTCATTCCTTCTGCGGCGACGGTACTACAGGCCAACGGATATCCGCGCATGCTTTCAATCTCGACGATGCACATTCGGCATCCGCCGAAGGGTGAGAGGTCTTTGTGCGAGCAGAGCGAAGGAATATAGACATCGTTCAGCTCAGCCGCCCTGAGGACTGTGACACCCTCGGGGAAGGAGACCTCACGGTGGTCAATCTCCATTACGCATGTACGGGTTTTTTTCGGGCTCACGTTATCCTCACGATTCAATTACGATTGCGTCACCTGCGATGGCATCGAAACGGCATATTTCGTAACAGGAGCGGCACTTGATACACTTTTCTTCGTCAAGGTTGTGGGGTTCGGAGCGTGGTCCGGAGATGGCCTGCGTGGGGCAAACCTGAACACATCGCTGACAACCCGTGCACTTATCCGCTTTGATACGGTAGACGACAAGATCGCGGCACACTGCTGCCGGGCAGCGTTTGTCTCTGATGTGGGCCAGGAACTCGTCGCGGAAATACTTGAGAGACGAAAGCACCGGATTCGGAGCGGTCTGCCCCAGTCCGCACAGCGAGCCCCCCTTGATAGCACCGGCAAGCTTCTCCAGCTTGGCAATATCCGCGAGTTCGCCTTTGCCTTTACCTATCCCCTCCAGGATCTGTACGAGGTGCTTCGTCCCCACTCGGCAAGGAACACACTTACCGCACGACTCCTGCTGCGTAAACGTCAGGAAATACTTCGCCGTATCGACGATGCACGTGTCCTTATCGACCACGATCAGGCCGCCGGACCCCATGATCGAACCAGCTGCGGCGAGATTCTCGTAGTCGATGGGCGTATCCAGAAACTCTTCACCCAGACATCCGCCCGACGGGCCTCCGGTTTGGACGGCCTTGAACTCCTTGACCAGACCCCCGCCGATATCATAGATGACTTCGCGAAGCGTCGTCCCCAGGGGGACTTCGATAAGTCCCGTGCGTCTGACCTTGCCGACCAGACTGAAGGTCTTGGTGCCCTTCGATGTCTCCGTTCCGTATTGGTTGAACCACTTGGCACCGTTACGCAGGATGTTGGGAAGAGTACTCAGCGTCTCGACGTTGTTTATGATTGTCGGTTTGCCCCACAGGCCGGCAACCGCAGGGAAGGGTGGGCGCGTACGAGGCATCCCCCGCCGGCCTTCTATGGAACCGATCAGAGCTGTCTCCTCACCGCAGACGAACGCACCGGCTCCTTCCTTGATCTTGATGTCGAAGCTGAAATCACTCCCGAGGATATTCTCGCCCAAAAGCCCCAGCTCACGCATCTGGCCGATGGCATGCTTCAATCGTTCGATGGCCAGTGGATACTCCGCACGAATGTAGATGAATCCCTTGCTGGCCCCGATGGTGTAGGCCGCGATCAGCATCCCCTCCAAGAGTGCGTGCGGGTCACCCTCGATGAGCGAGCGATTCATAAACGCCCCGGGGTCGCCTTCGTCGGCGTTGCAGATCAGGTAGCGCTGATCACTCTTGGTCTCACGACAGAAGAGCCACTTCTGCCAAGTTGGGAAACCGGCCCCGCCGCGGCCGCGAAGACCGGCGCTTTTTAGCACCTCGATGACGTCCTTCCACTTCATGGAAAGACATTTCTCGATCCCGTTGTAGCCGTCTTTGGCCAGATAGTGATCGATATCCTCAGGGTCGATTATGCCGCAGTTCCTAAGCACAATGCGAACCTGCGGGGCGAGCATGGGCTGTTCGTAGAACTTGGGGAGCCCCTCAAGATCCTCTTCGCCGAAGTGCCCGAGCAGATGGAACCTGGGAACTCCATTGTCCGCCAGCAGTCCGTCGAGGATTCTCTCTACATGCTTGGGCTCGACATTGGAGTAGCTGATGCGGGGTTTGCCCGGCATCTGAACATCAACCAGCGGTTCCAGGTAACACGGGCCGATACAGCCAACCTCGATCAATCTCGCGCTTACCTTCCGCCGCTTGAGGTGCGCCTTGATCTCTTCGATTACCTCGCTGGCACCAGCCGCCCGTCCGCAAGAGCCGGCTCCGACGTAGATGACCGGGCGCGTACTCTGCTGGAGCTTCTCCCAGCTCCTCTCCGCACCCGCGCGGCGATCAGTTACGGTTTTCGCGCTCATCCAATAACCTCTGAAGTTTGAGGACCGACATTTGACCGTAGGTTTTCTCGTCGATAGTCACCACCGGCGCAAGAGCACAACATCCCAGGCATGCCACCCGGTCGAGGTCGTACTCTCCGTCTTCGGAAGTGTCGCCGGGCTTAATATCCAAGCGGCGCTGGAGGACGTCCAACATCTGCTCCCCGCCTTGGACGTGACAGGCGGTTCCCAAACACGCCTTTATGTGATGCCTCCCCGGCCGGCTGAAGCGAAACTGGGCGTAGAACGTCGCCACTCCGTAGATCTCGTTCTCGGACATCTTGATCCAACGGGCTATCCGGCTGATCGTGTCGGCGGCTAGGTAACCGTCCACGTCCTGGATCCTCTGCAACACGGGGATCAAATCCTGGGGCTCACCCGCGAAATCCTGCATCACCTGCTCGACGACATCTCTGGCCATACGGCAAATCCTTTATCTTACGCGAGAACCCTCCACACCGCTTTGTCACCAATCAAGGTCAGCATCCACAGCAAGCGCACCGACGGTAAACGAGCCGGACGCTACTTGATACCCACCTCGTTGAGCTTCATTGCGAACGACCACGTATCCACATCGGTGACGAAGAGCCCGATGCCTGCCTTCTTCGCAAGCTCGACGACGTCTCCCGAGGGTCTCTTTCCCCGGGCAAAGACAACAGCAGCAACATCCACGAGATTCGCCGCCGCGATGAGACTCTTGTGCGTTTGGAGGGTCACAAGAAGACCGTTTGCCTTCGCACCCGTGATGATATCCGAGACCATATCGGAGATATAGACCCCCTCGATCTCTTTGTCTTTGTATTCATTAAGGCCGTTCAACCCAGTCTTCTCAGCGAGTTCGGATACTTTCATCTCTGTTCCTCTTTATTGACTCTGTGGCATTCGCCAAAGCTCATTGGAATATGTGCGCAAGCTCAATAGATTTCGGTGAGGCCGGTATCGGCGATGACAATCCCTTCGCATGTGTCAATGCTATTACACATTCTGCACGGCACGACGACCACCTTCTTGTCCGGGTCCTTGATGTTCGCGTTGAAATACTCGCCGAGGGCCTTTACCCCCGCATCGCTGACGCACTTTCCCGTGGCATGCGAGCTGTCCGCGCAAAGGGCGACGTAAACCCAAGTCCCTTTTCCCTGCGCAGTGGCCAGGCGGCCCACTTCGCAATCCGGATCCCGACAGGTCGAGAGCATCAGACCCATCATGTCGTTCAGGTTAACGATCTCTCCACACTCTTCGCACGAAAGATCAAACTTGACAGCCTGAAAGCTGCCCAGATACGTCCAGAAGTGTTCGCCGTCCCGGTAGTCATCCACGGGCGGAACCGTCTCCATCGAGAAAAACGAAGTGCGCGCCCTGCATTCGTGACAACCCTCGATCACGAGGTAACCGTTGCGGATGTTCACCATCGACCAACTATGGTTGCAAGTGCTCATCGATCCTCCAATCCCTTGCGGATGCAGCCGCTGGTGCTCATGCCAACCTATGCGAAGGGCTGGCCAGCATCTTCCTGATTGATGAAGCGACATGTCACCAGCGGCCCGGCTTCGGCAGCGAGATTGATCCGCCGAGCTGGACGCACGAGCGACATCCTCAGCACTGGCGCTCAGAAACAAGCCTCAAGTGCCAAGTCATACGTGCCGACACCGTTGCCGATTCTCGCTTCACCGCGGGGTCTCCTTCCGAGGCCTCATTTGCAGCCGGGGTCCCCACCCACCGAAACTCGGTCGGGGAACATCTTAACACAATTACCCACCCAATCGCAAGCGAGGGCTGAAGACGCGGCGCACACGAAAGAGACGACACCAACAACACGTACACAACCCGGCATCAGCACGGGTCTGCACCTTGGTGTTCGTTCCCAGCGTGCGATACCAAGCTGACAAAGTCGCACCATTGATGGAATATCGCTGGGTATGCCAGTAAATACAGACCAGCATTCATCCCGTCTGCG
Source organism: Phycisphaerales bacterium (assembly GCA_020348265.1). Classification (GTDB taxonomy): domain Bacteria; phylum Planctomycetota; class Phycisphaerae; order UBA1845; family UBA1845. Next base: position 358,650 of record CP070744.1, read on the forward strand.
GGTGACATTGCCTGTACGCAAACACGATCCGGAGTCCTGCGAGATCGGCAGCCAACAAACACAACAGACGGCCACGCCAGAGTGGATGTTAAATTGGGCAAACTGCGTCCGCGATTCCCGTCATAGAGGTCGAGCATTCAGGCTACGCAACGTCTCCACAACAACGTAACGACACATTCAGAAGCAAGAAGCGTCATCCCCGTTCGCAATTCGAGAATGAGGAACCTCGGCGCACTTTGACCGTGCGGTCAGTCTCGTACGATTCTCGTGGTGTTGGCCAGACCGGTGAAGCGACGGGAGCCTAGGCCGGCTTGGGGAAGGCCTTCGGGCCACAAACTCAGTGACACTCCGAAGTCATCTTCGGCTTCGTCCAAATCAAACGAAATCGCACCGAACCAGCGGGGCATCTTGCGGATAAACGCCACGGTGAAATCGAGCGTCCTGCCTCGGTCAAGGTCAAAACGCTCTCGAAGAGCAACGGTGTACTTCTCGGTAAGGCGGTAGTTCATGTCGAAGCCGAGCAAATCCGAATGACTCTTCTCAATGAACCGGTAGCCCAAAAGATAGCTCAACCGCGGGGTGCGCTCGACGGCCAACGAAACGTTGAGAACATCGATGCCTCCGTCGTTGATATCGTAGTTCAGCTCGCTCAAAAGAGCCGTTCGATCGTTGACCCGCCAGATGAGTGACGAATTGATGTAGTTGTGGGTGATGCTGTTTTCCGGCCTGCTGAATGACGTATACCCGTTGGTTCTCGCCTCTCCGTCGGCGTCGTTGAAGAACCCGGCTTCAAGATCCAGCGTCAGAAAGTCCACGATGCGTCTCGTATCATCGCGGCCTCGTTTCGTCTGCCAGCGCTGACGCAGGCCTACTGTCACGCCGTCCGCCTCATCGATACCTTCCACGGTGTCATCGAAGGGAAACAGATCGTTCGCAGCATGGTTGGCTTCCGTAACCCACGCCGTGAAATCCGGTTTGATGATGTGCCTCACGCCGTCAACATCGAATAACGAAGATCGCGCGTCAGCGAATACCCGTGACAGGTACATGCTGCTTCGAACACCCAGGGTCCCGAATCCGCGCGTGAGACCGCCGCTTCCGGGTGAATCGTCCCAGGAAGTAACCCTACCCGTGACGAACGGCACAATCCTCAAGGCCCCTACGGTTAAAGGCCAGTTGACTTCCTGCCGGGTGTCTCCACGCAAGACCGATCCCGAAGAGATGGACTTTCCATCCCGAATCAACTCGAGGAAGCTCTTGTCCGCGGGTCTATAGCGGACAACGCCGGCACGGTTCTCGCTGAACCACGAAGCATGATCCCCCAGCGGCTGGCCGACCACAAAGAAACCCGCATCAGGAAGACGTTCGGTGGCCGTCGTGAAATCCATTAGCCGCGTCTGCAGCAAACCGGTGAACGCCCAGTTGTCCCGTTGCTTCTTCAGGTGTAGCAGGGTTTCCTGCTCTTTTTCATTGTCGAACTCGGACTCGAAGAATTCCTCGAGGAACCCACGATCGGAGATGTAGGAGAACTCCAACGACGCTTGCCAGTCGCTTTCGAAGTACTGTTTGTGTCGCCACAGGGCACGCCCGCGAAGGTCCTTGGGGGAGGGTGTCTCGCGTTCACGACCGAGGAAATCCTCATCGTTGTCGGATAGCAGATAGCTGGTGATTTCACCGAAGTAGCGATCACGTTTGTAGTCAACGTCGACTCCCGCCGCAGGCCCACGCTTGGAGAAATAGTCAAGGCTCATAACCGAGTCAAACCCGTCAGGAGTCTTCAGCCCGAGCACATTGAACAAGTGCCATTCGGTCTCCAGCTCGACGCCGAAGTCGTCGCTGAAACCTGTGCGGACGCTCTTCACCGCCGTCTCGCTCGTATCGACGTTACCGCGGATGGACGGCCAATACGCGATCGGCTTGCCCGATAGACTCAGCGTCGCATGCCGGACACGGAAGGAACCCGCCCGGATCCCGGGTTGACCCGCCGTCGAAGTCGCCGGGGTCAGATTCGTCAGATCGACACGCGCCGCACCGATGTGGTAGTGAGGCGTGTGAAACTCGCTGGTGGTCAGGGCGGCGTCTCTAGCACTGAACTGCTTGGCAGAAAGCTGACGAATTTCCGCCGCCCGCATGTACAGCGGGAGATTGCGCTCAATCATGGTGGTCCGCACAACAGCATCGAGTATCAAAGCGCGCTCTTCGAGGAAGTCATAATAAAGCCGGGAGGCACGTACCGTACTGGGACCTTGCGACATTATTATGTCGCCTTCGAGGTACACCGCTTCGACCTCTACGTCTCCAAACCCCGTGGACATGAGCTGGCGGTCGGACTCCTCACGGCGTTCGCGGGACTGTCGCCGGGCTTTGCCCGCAGAAGACCCGGATGAACGCTCCTGGCCATCCCCGCCCAGACCGGCTGCAGCCGGCGACTCTCCGGGAGACGCCTCGTCCGCCGAGGAGAGAAACACCACAACGGAATCTGCCCGGATTTCGAGGTAGCTTCCCGCGTTGGGGGTACCCCGTGAAAGATATACGCCCCCGATTACCGTCAAGACCCGGTGTCCGTCGTAGGCCACGGGCCCCATGATCTCGCCCTCGGTTCTAAACAGAATCACCGGACGCGTGACGGGTCTGTCCTTCTCGATGCCCAACCCCGACGCATCGAACACGCGCAGAGAGACCTCATCGCGCAAGTCCCGGAGCCGCGGCGTTGCCAGCGCCTTGCGGATCACATCACCTTCGCGGTAGACCGGCGTGTCGGCCGACGATTCAAAGGCCACGTCATCCGCGCTGGTTGAGACTTCGCCGAAGGTATTGAGCGTGACGAACAAAGTGGGGCCGCTGGTTACAGTGCCTCCGAGCTCGCTGACCTCGGCATTACGCCAGAGAAAGACCTGCAAATGCTGAAAGGGCCGCCCGTCAAACTCGCGGCGCTCCATCCACACGACTGCCTGGCGGGCTCGCAGCGCTTGGGCCTCCTGTCCACCGAGCGTCAGCACGGAGTCGCCGACGAGATGCACGGCATCAACTCCGTCTTCATCTCTGAAGAGATACGCCAGCTCCGCGCCGATGGTCACCGGAAGTTCGGAAACACCCGCAGGGACTAACGCCTCATCGACGCGATCCGCTAGCGGCGTCGAGAGCTGACCGTGCGTCGAGACGCAGAGACAGCACACCGTTGCGCTCCAGCCGATCCACCGCGCATTCACCATAAGAGACCGGGCCCACGGAATGAGTATCGCTCGCAGCGTAGCTCGAAGGGTCCGCACCTCTCCGACCGTTTCCTGCGATCCGGGCCGCAGTATAGAAACACCCGGTAACGTGTCAATTTGACGGCGCCCGGGCGTCAGTAGCAGCCGCTGACGTCTCGAAACCGCACAGCAGCATGTACAGGACTTCAGTTCCTGCAGTACTGTTTCCTTGAAAAGAGAGGTAAACAGGGAGTTTAAGGCAAGCAAGTCGCCGGACCAACAAATTCAAAAAAATTATGCTCGGGGGGCTTTAACGGAAGTGCGGAGTGTGCTACAGTAGTATACGAAGTGCATTGCGTGCAAGGCAGCTTGCTGCCGAGCACGAATTGTGCTCACTCGCCGTCCGATTCCCCATTGGACGGTTCCCCAAGGCCCGGTCCACCCCGCCGGGCCGCTTTTTCATCTGCACTAAGCACAAGGCGATGAGCAGCAATGCGCCATGCCAGCCGTCGTGAGGGAGCAGAAGGACGCCCACTAACCGAAAGCACGAACGGCGTCTATGTCGAGCATCGCGGTTATAGCCCCAGGTACCGTGGTACGAGTTTTGCAGGTGACTTAGCGGACGGGCGTGGAGTGAACTACAATCGAGACCTGTCATTGGCGGGTTGATTCGCCCGCCGTAACAGGCTTGGTTATTGTTTTTTGGAGAGTCGACATTCCTTCCGATCGAAGGCGAGTCCCTTCGGATACGTTGGATTGCCCGGCGATCAACCCTGACCATGACTGACAACGCTGCGGGGCATCCGAGAGTCATACGATCGATCCTCCTGGTATTCGTACTGATCGCAGGTGGAGTGGGCGTTGCGTTCATTCTGTTCACGACTCGGGAGGAGCTTCCTCGTCGTGAACAGGTGGCACCGCCTCCGGTGGTCGAGACTATCCTCGCCACACCGGAAGACGTCACAGAGTGGTTCACCGGCTACGGCAGCGCCGGGCCGGACCGCACCGTACAGCTGGCAGCTGAGGTTTCCGGCACGTTAATCGAACGCGTTAACGATGTGGAAGCGGGATCAACCGTATCCAAGGGCCAACCACTCATCCGCCTGGACGACCGAGAGTACCGTCATACTCTCGAGCGGGTCAGCGCTTTGGCCGATGCGGACCAAGCAGGCATTGAAGAGCTGGAAGCCGAAGCCCGAACCCTGCAGAAGATTGTCACAACCGCCGAGCAAGAGCTGCGCGTCGCTGCCGACGAGCGCAAGCGCGTCGCGGACCTTTTTGAACGCAACCTCGCAGCAAAGAAAGAATTCGACTTTGCCCACCTGGCCTATCAGCAGGCCCGCCGGGTCTTGCAGGGTTACGAAATGCAGAGCGCCAGAATCGGCCCGCGCCGAAGCCGACTCGAGGCATCAAAACAGGCTCGAGAAGCGGAGGCGAGACTCGCAGCCTTGAACATGGAACGATGCGAGATCGCAGCCCCGTTCAGTGGGACTATCGAAGTACTTTTCGTGGATGCAGGTGATCACGTCGCTCCGGGGGCGCCGCTCATGACCCTAATAGACCCTTCCCGCGTAGAAATACCCGTCCAACTTCCCGGGGCGGTCTTCGAGCACGTGGCGTTAGGGGCACCCTGTCGATTGAGTTGTGAAAGTATGCCGGAATCGTCCTGGCAAGGCCAGGTCGTGCGGATCTCCCCATCGATCGACGAGTTAACGCGGACGTTCTCGGCATACCTTGAGGTGGATAACTCCAAACAGTTGCAGCCACTTGTGCCAGGCACCTTCGTCACAGCCCGCCTTCGCGGGCCTATGTACTCCAAACGCCTCCTGGTGCCACGAGGCGCTGTTCGCGGTGGATACATATTGGTCGCCCGAGAGGGCACGGCGAATAAACAGGCTGTTACGGTAGAACGGGTCATCGGTGATCGAGCGATGCTGAGCGGCGACATTGCCGAGGGGCAGCGGGTCATCATCTCGCAGTTGGGCCAGTTCGAGGATGGAGCCCCTGTAAGAATCAGCACGGATGCACCTGAGTCCAGGCGACTCGAGGTCCTATCGACAGAAACTGGAATCGGCATCGGGCCATGACATCCTTACCGCGCTTCAGCGTCAACAACCCCGTCTTAGTCAACCTGCTGATGATCTCAATCCTCGTCGGGGGAGCGTACAGCGCGCTTACCCTGGTCCGCGAGATGTTCCCCGAGTCCAGGCCGAACCGCGTCATGGTGGCCACGGAGTACCCCGGGGCAAGTCCAAGCGAAGTCGAAAAAGGGATAACCCTCAAGATCGAAGAGAAGATCAAGGACGTTGAGGGAGTCGAGAAGATCGAGGCCACAGCCAGCGAGGGTATAAGCACGATCTTGGTCGAGATGGAGAGCGGATACGACGACATCGATCAGGCGGTTAACGACATCAAGGCGGCTGTCGATACGATTCCCACCGAAGACTTCCCAGAAGAGGCAAGAGAGACTCGGGTCGCAAAATTCGAACCCAAATGGCCGGTCATCAGTATTGCCCTGTTCGGCGATTCGGACGATCGGACGCTCAAGACCCTCGGGGAACAACTTCGCATTGACGTGCTGGCATTGCCCGAGATCACCGATGTTCAACTCAGCGGTGCGCGCCAGGACGAGATCAGCGTGGAGGTCCGCCCCGACAGACTTCGGTCTTTCGGACTGTCCTTCACGGACGTCGCCGAGATCATTGCCGCCAGCAATCTTGACTTGCCCGGAGGACACATCCGCACACCGGGCTCAAACGTATCCGTGCGAACACTGGGGGAGAAGGACCGCGGCGAAGAGCTCTATGACATAGTGGTAAAGAGCGACCCTAGCGGCCGATCAGTCAGCCTCCGGGATATCGCCACGATCGTCGACGGCTTTGAAGACGTAGACGTACTCGGGCGCTTCAACGCTACCTCAGGAGTCGACGTGACCATCTACAAAACAGCTGACCAGGACGCTATCGCCATCGCCAGCATGGTTCGGGCTCTTGTAGCGGGGAAGATGGGCAAGCCCCTGCATCAACCCTGGGGGGAGAGACTGCGCAGCTTTCTGTCAGGTCGAAACCAGATCAAAGAAATCTACGAGCAGGCACGAGCTGACCCCTACCCACCGGGAATCAACGTGGCTCTGCATACCGACCTATCCCGCTATGTCGAAGGGCGTCTCGACCTTCTGAAGAGAAACGGCTTCTGGGGTTTGTTGCTCGTGTTGATGTCCCTGCTGGTCTTTCTGCACTGGCGGGTGGCCTTTTGGGTGATGATGGGGCTCATCCTCGCGGTCGGCGGGGCGCTGATCTGCATGAAGGTGATGGGTATTACGCTCAACCTCATCACCATGTTGGGATTGATCATCGTTTTGGGGCTTTTAGTGGACGACGCCATCATCGTTGGCGAGCACGTCTATACCAAGGTCGAGAATGAAGTCGAGCCCGAGCTGGCGGCCATCACCGGCACGGAGGAGGTAACCTGGCCCGTGGTTTGCGCGATCCTCACGACAATCGTTGCGTTTGTGCCCCTGATGTTCATCAAAGGACAGATGGGCGATTGGATGGGTGTGCTCCCGGTGATCGTATGCGTCGCGCTTACCGCGTCGCTGATCGAAGCGTTGACCATCCTGCCGGCGCATCTAGCTCACGGACTGCGGCCGCTGGCCACAAACCACGCGGGTAAATCGCATCTTAGGCCCCTGTGGCTGAGGGAATGGGCCAAACGCCTGCGACAAGCACAGCACACCTACGTTCAAACCCGACTCCGCAGGTATTACGAGAGCTTTCTCCGCTTGGCGATTTCCTACCGTTATGTAACGATGGCGGCACTGACATCGGCCCTGATCATCGCGGGCAGTGCGGTTGCCGGACGGCACGTGCCCTTTGTCTTCCTGCCTAAGATGGATTCCGAAACCTTGATGGTAAATCTGAAGATGGGGGTGGGTACGCCTATTGAGACCACGAGAAAAGCGACTGACGTGATCGAACAGGCTACTATGAACCTCCTGGAGCTGAAGAGCCTTTACACGTTGATAGGCCTGCAGGTAAGCGCCGACGGAGTGGTCAGTGCACCCCAGGCGCACGTTGCCCAGATGTTCATCGAGCTTGTGCCCAGCGAGGAGCGCGAACGAACATCCGAGCAAATCCTCCGCGAACTTCGCTCCAAAACCAGCGACATCCCCGGTGTGGAGAAGCTCAAGTACACCACCATGCAGGGCGGACCCGGTGGAGAACCGATACACATCGAAATATGCGGCGATAAGACCGAAGACCTGTCGGCTGTGGCAAAGTGGATGAAAGGACGCCTAGCCCGGTTTGAGGGCGTCCTCGACATATCCGACGACTTTGACGCCGGAATGCCGGAGGTGAAGATCGAACTCTTCGATTCCGCCCGGGCGCTGGGACTGACAACGCGATCGCTGGCAACCCAAGTCCGCTCGGCCTTCTACGGGTTCGAGGCGCGGAAGGTGCAGCGC
>CP070744.1:366405-404890 GCA_020348265.1 Phycisphaerales bacterium
TTTCTTGTGGGTGGCGTCTTTCGAGGCTTCACGCCGCCCACGAGGGGCGGCGCTACATTATTCAACAGGCTGCTAAGAACCCAAAAGCCTGAGACTACGTCGCTGCCGACTCGGCTACCTTGGGAGTCTCCTCAGAACCCGTCGCATCGGGCTTATCATACGGCTGAGCCCTTCGGGCATACTCCTCATAACGGGCAGTAGCAAGTCTCTGGGCCTCCTTCAGCAAAGCGTGCCCACGCTCCGGATCGCTCTTCAGCAACATGTTGAACCGGTTCTCGGTCTCCACGAAATCGGCTACGGGAATCTTGGGCGCTTTGGAGTCGAGTTGCAGCGGGTTGAGCCCTTCGGCCGTACGCCGCGGATCGAAGCGATAGAGCGGACAGAACCCGCATTCCACAGCCGCCTTCTGGTAACTGAGGCCCTCGCGCATGTTGATGCCGTGGGCGATGCAGTGGGAGTATGCGATGATCAACGAGGGACCGTCATAGCTCTCCGCCTCGACGAAGACCTTGGCGGTGTGCGCATCATTTGCACCCATAGCCACCTGGGCTACGTAAACCGTGCCGTAGCTCATGGCGATCATCCCCAGGTCTTTCTTTTCAGAGGACTTGCCGGCGGCGGCAAACTTGGCCACCGCACCGAGCGGCGTGGCCTTGGACATCTGCCCGCCGGTATTGGAGTAGACCTCCGTGTCCACCACGAGCACGTTGACGTTGCGGCCGGATGCAAGCACGTGGTCGAGTCCGCCGAAGCCGATGTCATAGGCCCACCCGTCACCACCGAGGACCCACACGCTTCGCTTGCATAGTGTATCGATCACGCTCAGCAGATTCCGGCTCTCGGGCGAGTCGATCGCATCCAGCTTGGTCTTCAATTGGGCGAGACGCTCTCGCTGAGCCGCGATACCCGCCTCGTCCGATTGATCAGCGTTGATGATTTCCTCCGCCAGCTTGGCACCAACCTGAGCTGACACTTTCTGGAGCAGTTCGCGGGCAAGCTCGCTCTGCTTGTCGATCGCCAGTCTAAAGCCCAGCCCAAACTCCGCATTGTCTTCGAAGAGTGAGTTGCACCAGGTAGGCCCTCGCCCTTCTTTGTTCTGCGCCCAAGGAGTGGTCGGCAGGTTTCCACCATAGATAGACGAACAACCCGTAGCATTGGCAATGATTGCCCGATCGCCAAACAGTTGACTCAGCAGTTTGACATAGGGAGTCTCCCCACAACCGACGCATGCTCCGGAGTACTCAAACAGCGGCTTGAGCAGCTGTGATTCCTTAACCATCTTTGTGTTGAGCTTGGATCTGTCGTACTCGGGCAGCTCGAGGAAGAACCCGTAATTCTCCCTTTCAGCTTCACGCAATGGAGCCTGCGGAGACAAGTTGATCGCCTTTAGCCCAACCTGACTCTTGTTCTTCGCTGGACAGGTCTGAACGCAGGAACCGCAACCGGTACAGTCCTCCGGGGCAACCTGCACGGTGAAACGGAGTCCTTTGAAGGCAGGTCCGCGGGCATCGACGGACTTGAACGTCGCCGGCGCCCCATCAAGGCACGAGGCCTCGTAAACATTGGGGCGGATGGCGGCATGAGGGCAGACGAAGGAACATTTGTTGCACTGAATACATGTCTCTGGGTCCCAAACGGGAATCTCCAAGGCGATATTCGCCTTCTCCCAGCGTGACGTATCCGTGGGGAACGTCCCATCGGCCGGGAAGCTACTGGTCGGCAGACTGTCACCCTTGCCGGCCATTATCTGGGAAGTTACCTCTTGCACGAATTCCGGTGCTTCATCGGCAACTACAGCGGGCCTGTGGCGATCGCTCGTCGCAGTCTTTGGCACGGACACTTCGTGCAGGTTGGCCAAGGCCTGATCGACGGCGGCATAGTTCTTCTGCACGACCGCCTCCCCCTTGGGCCCGTAGGTTTTCTTGATGGCGCCCTTGATCTTCTGGATGGCTTCTTCGCGCGGTAGAACCCCCGAAATTGCAAAGAAGCAAACCTGCATGATCGTGTTGATACGAGCTCCCATGCCTGCCCCCTTGGCAACCTTATACGCGTCGATGACGTAGAACTTCATCTCCTTCTCGAGTATCTGATCCTGCACTTCACGTGGCAGCGAGTCCCAGACTTCGTCAAGCCCCTTCTGGCTACACAGAAGGAATGTCGCACCCTGTTCCGCGTGAGCCAACATCTCGTACTTTTCGATGAAGGTCTGGGCGTGGCACGCAACAAAGTTCGCGTTTTGAATCAAGTAGGGCGCACGAATGAACTTCTTCCCGAAACGCAGATGGGACACGGTGATCGATCCGGCCTTCTTTGAGTCGTACACAAAATAGCCTTGAGCGCAGTTGTCCGTTTCTTCCCCGATGATCTTGATGGAGTTCTTGTTGGCCCCCACCGTGCCATCCGCACCTAACCCGTAGAAAAGCGCCCGGACCGAATCCTTGTCTTCCACAGTGAAACTCGGGTCGAATTCCACGGAGGAGTTGGTTACGTCCTCTTCAATCCCGGCACAGAAGTGATTCTTGGGCTTATCCTTGACCATCTCATCAAGAACGCCCTTGACCATCGCAGGGGTGAACTCTTTGGACGAAAGCCCATAGCGTCCCCCGATCACTCGCGGAAGAGCCTTGAAGCGATTGCCCGCATACGTAGCGTGCTCCATCAGCGCGGTTATCACATTCTGATAGAGAGGTTCGCCAGCCGCACCGGGCTCCTTCGTTCGATCGAGCACGGCGATGGTCTTCGTAGAGGGCGGCAGAGCATCGATCAGATGTTCATTTGAAAACGGTCGGAACAAACGGACTTTCACCAAGCCGACCTTCTCGCCCTTATCGGTCAAGTAGTCAACCGTCTCGTGTACCGCCTCTGCTCCGGACCCCATTGCGACTATGACGCGCTCCGCATCCGGCGCCCCAACATAGTCAAACAGGTGGTATTGCCGCCCAACGATCTTGGCAAACCGATCCATCGCATCCTGCACGTGCCCCGGACAGGCATGATAGTACGGGTTGATGGTCTCCCGCGCCTGGAAGAACACGTCGGGATTCTGCGCGGTCCCGCGCAGGACAGGCTTGTCAGGATTCATCGCCCGCGCCCGGTGCTCAAAAACACGTTCATCGTCGATCATCGCACGCAGGTCGTCGTCGGTCAGCTCCTCAATCTTTATGACTTCGTGCGAGGTGCGGAACCCCTCAAAAAAGTGGAGAAACGGGATGCGCGATACCAGTGTAGCGGAGTGAGCCACGGCCGCGAGATCCATGACCTCCTGGACACTCCCCGAGGCCAACATTGCGAACCCCGTGGACCGCGCCGCCATAACATCGCTGTGGTCGCCGAATATCGACAGTGCATGTGTGGCCACCGTCCTGGCCGACACATGGAAAACCGTAGGCGTAAGCTCGCCGGCGATCTTGAACATGTTGGGGATCATCAACAGCAGACCCTGCGAAGCCGTGAACGTCGTCGCCAATGCCCCGCGCTGCAAGGTGCCGTGAACGGCTCCAGCCGCCCCCGCCTCACTCTGCATCTCGGTCACGCTCGGCACGGTTCCCCAGATGTTCGTTCGGCTCTTGGCAGACCATTCGTCGGCCCACTCGCCCATGGGGGAACTCGGGGTAATCGGGTAGATCGCGATAGTCTCGCTGAGGCGATGTGCGACTGAGGCTGCTGCCTCATTCCCGTCGATTGTGATTTTGCGCCGGTCCATTGTGAATCACTCCTCTTAGCGATTGCGGTTGCCAAGCCGCCATTATCCGCATGTTCGGTCAACGTGCCACAACCGCTCTAGACTCTGTGCCTGCGGGTTCTCCGCTCCCGATTCGGCTTTGCAAGCCCTGTTCCACCGCGTGACGTACCTTCCTGCCCGCCACCTTTGAGCAAGGCAAAACCTCGCCAGATGGGCAGTACATGTCAGACTGATTGGAAAGCATCACGACGATAACAGCGCTCGCGCTTTAACCGCATGCTGCCGACCCCCGCCACCATCCGCTCATCCCTTCTACAGAAGCCCAAGTTTCTCCAGCCTGTAGCGAAACGCATCCCGGCTGAGGTGCAACAGCTTGGCTGCTTGGGTCTGATTGCTGTTTGTCCGGGCCAGTGCCTGCCGGATGAGACTGTTTTCCAGGTCGCGCAAGTCGATCCCCTTCGGGGGAAGCACGAAACCCCCATCCTCAGCGTGGTCTTGATGATCCAGCTTCCCGAGCACAATATCGGAGACCTCAAGCTCTGTGCCCTTGGAAAGAAGCACGGCCCGCTCCAGCACGTTGCGCAGCTCGCGTACGTTTCCGGGCCAGGGATAGCCCAAGAGCTTCTCGTACACTTCGTCGTCGATCTGACTCACCGGCTTGCGGAACTCGTGAGCGAATTGGGCTACGAAGTGCTGCGTCAGCAGGCGGAGATCGTCACCGCGATCCCTCAGCGGTGGAAGGTATATGGGAATCACATTGAGCCTGAACATCAGATCACTGCGGAAGCTTCCTTCCTCGATCGCCTTCTCAATGTTTCGATTCGAAGCAGCGATAACACGTACATCCACGGAGAGCTCATGGGTCCCCCCCACCCGCCGGAAGGTCCGCTCCTCAAGAAACCGCAGCAGCTTGGCCTGGAGTCCCAAGGGCATGTCCCCCACTTCGTCAAGGAAGATCGTCCCCCCGTCGGCGAGTTCGAACAGCCCTTTCTTAGTCGTACGGGCGTCTGTAAACGCGCCTTTCTCATGTCCAAACAGCTCACTTTCCAGCAGCGACTCCGACAAGGCCGTACAGGTGATATTCATGAAAGGCCGGGGCGCCCTATCCGAGTTGTAGTGTATGACCCGGGCAAAGAGGTCCTTACCCGTCCCGGAATCGCCGCGGAGGAACACCGTCGATGCCCCACTCTCGGCCACCTGATTGATCACCTCATACAGCTCTATCATACAGGGGGCCGTCCCGATGATGCGATCCGTACCGTACTCGTGCTGGATGTGACGGCGCAACTCGCGAACCTCGCGGCGCAGCTTGGTGGTCTCCAGGGCCTTGTCAGCGGTGTGCAAGACATCGTCCATATCGAACGGCTTGGTGATATAGTCGTAGGCACCCAGCTTGATCGCATCCACTGCACTTTCGATGCTTGAAAACGCTGTCATCATGATGGCCACGACGTCTGCATCCCGCTCGCGGACAGAGCGGAGAATGTCAAGCCCGGTCATATCCGGCAGCTTGTAATCGAGCATTATCAAGTCGTAGACGTTGGCATCCAGGGCCGCGAGTGCTTCGGTACCGTTCTCGAAATCCGTTACGTGGTAGCCACGGGCTTCAAACTTCTGCCTGAGCGACCAGCGTATAAGCTTCTCGTCTTCGACAATAAGTACACGGACAGTCATCGATGGTTTCCTTGCTGCCGGTGCTCCCTCGGGCGTGGAAGCGTAACGGTCACTTTGGTTCCAATGCCAACTTCGCTCTCGAGCCGTATGTCCCCCCCGTGCACTTCGATGATCCGCCGACAGATCGAGAGCCCCAAGCCCGTCCCCTTGGCCTTCGTGGTGAAAAACGGCTCGAAGGCATGCTCTTGTACATCAGGAGGCATTCCACTCCCCTCATCCACTATGCTGAGCCTGACGCAATCATCGTTACCTGCGATGGAAAGCGCTATTCTCCCGCCGTCGGGCGTTGCATGGGCGGCGTTAATGAGCAAGTTCATGACCAACTGCTCGATCTGCCGCGTATCCGCCAGCACCATCGCATCCCTGGATACTTCGTCACACACTATCTCGACACCATGCAGGGCGGGCTCCTCCTGCAAGACCGTGAGCACCCGGGCGATGGCCTGCTCCAGCGAGAACTTGGCACGGTTGGGGGGGGTGGGCCTGGCAAAAAACAGCAGGTCCTTCACCGTCTCATCCAGACGTTTGATCTGCGCGATGATCTCGTTAATTATGAGCCGGTGGACATCATCATCCGCCATCCCGTCACGGATGATCTGGATGGCCCCGCTTATTCCCGCAAGAGGATTCTTGATTTCGTGCGCCAGCGAAGCAGCCAACTGCCCGATTCTGGCCAGATGCTCAGCCCGGGTGAGCCTCTCCTCTATAAGTGTCTGCTCCTCTTCTCGAACCTGCTCGGCATAAGCTTCCTTGTAGCTCTGCAGCATGATCGCCAGCTGCAGGGTCAACAGTTTACGGAGTGAGTGGAGCTTCTCCTCCATCTGAGTGACCTGCGTATCTTGCACGACACGCTCACACTCCAGCCAGATGCTCTCCATACCCGTGACCATGTAGTGTTGGGGGAGTTTGTGGCGGGCGTTTGCGCGACCGATCGCCGCCGTCGCTTGATTCAGACGTAGATCGTCAGCCCCGGCGAAGAGTTCGCCCAACCATGCCAGTAGATTGGCTTGCTGGCGCTTCACCTCTGCACCCCCAGCGGTGAATACGGCGAATATCTCCGGGTTGTCGCGTATCTCGGCGTGAAGGCGCTCAGCGATCCCCGGGAGCGATGCAGCCACCACCCGTCGCAGCGACTTCACATTGGTTGCGTCCTGCGGAGTGAACCTGACACGATCCTTGATGTCGTCATACGCCAGACCGGCCATTGCGAATCCTCATAGCGCCGACTGCAAGAGCCCCTGGACTGGGCAATCGCACGATCACAAACGCCGTTAAAGCTTACCTGAACACGACCTGTCCGCCAACTCCTGCATGCAGGGAATATCCCGCGCCAAAGGCCGCATCTCAACCATCCACCCTGCCAGCCTCGGAGTCCGACCAGACGATCACCCTGCGTGAGGGTGAAGATTCAAGGATGAAGGCTGACGAGACGATTCTGTCATACCTCATCCTTCCGCCTTCGTCCTTGACCGCCGTGGCAAGCTTTGGACTGCTCAAGCACTATCCTTAGGCGGCATCTTGGAGCATCAATGACCTCTGCCTGGGGCTGTCTGTCCGCTAATGTGTAGCGCTCCGCAACGCTAGCGTGATTTCCCGCACGGATGCGAACACGTTCAAGACTTGCGGCGGATCCGTCGATTCCCATCGGAAACACCACCTGGAGGAGCGCGGTTGGCACACCATATGCCGCGAAAGCGTTCCGTGTTGGACTGGGTACGCTCGTAATCACCATCTAACGATTTATGGGTCGAATCGAAGACAACATCGACTGCTCCGCGCTTGGGAGCGATTGCAGCCGTCCTCGGCTGTTAATTGTCGAACCTGACAAGCTTACGCGCTGGTCAATCGAGGAACACCTGCGCGAAGTGTTTGATATCTTGACCGCGGGCTCCGAAACCAACGCGCACGCCCTGCTGGACGCGAATCCAGTCGATGCCGTCGTCATCGCCGACGACCTGCCCGCCTTCGGTGCCGACGCCCTCGAGGAACACGCACGAGCTCGGAACCCCGGGGTATCGGCTGTCCGGATGATCACCGATATGGGCAAATCAGAGCACCCCGAGAGCCAAGCAGCGTTTCTCGAGAAACCGTTCGAACTCGCGAACCTGGCCCGAGCCCTGGGCACGCTGGTAGACTGACTCGCTTCGGTAAGCGATCCACCGAAGACAATTCCCAGGCCTCTCGGTAAACTGTAACTGCAAGCCGACTCCGCGGAGTCTCCGCCAGTCATGTACCCAGTGGTGACACATCTTGTACGCCCGCCTTCCTGAATCTTCTCCATGGGCTCCCCGCTGATCCGAAAGATCGTCCTTTCTTAAACGTCTCACGACCTGCGGGCGGAGGCAGGCAGCGGAAGCGACGCCTGGGATCATCCGATAACCACTACGCATGCGTAAGCAAGTACGTTTCGGCCGTATTGCGATGCCTGTCGACTGCGTGTTGATCCTGGCCATAAGCCTGCTTGCGCAAATGACCGCCTTTTCGGCCAAACAGGGGCGGGCGGTAATCTGCGGCGACTCCGTTCAATACTACAACAGTGCCGAGGCTTTGATCGTAGGGGATCGCCTCGCACACTTTGACATGCGGAAACCCGGTTACGGCCTCTTTCTTGCCGGTGTCGGGCTTGCATTCGGAAATATGGGATGGGCAGCGGTTACCTGCAACCATGTGCTGCTGGCCCTTCTCCCTTTGGCCGCGTACGGGTTGGGTCGTCATCTTCATTCCCGTCTTCTCGGGTGGGTGGCTGCGTGTTTTGTGCTCGCTCAGCTCCAGACTGTTGTCTGGGGCACTCGTATGATGTCCGACCCGCTGTTCGCCTGTTTACTTTCGTTCGGCCTGCTGTTGTTTGTGGTGGGCCTGTCGAAGATTCGTACTCTACCCTGGATGGCATCCGCTGGTTTGCTGTTCGGGCTCGCCTGCTTGACCCGAGGAACCGGAGCCCCGCTCGTCGTAGCGGCAACGATCTTCCTCGTAGCGACAATGTGGCAGTGTCGCCGGCGCCTGGTGGTTACGCTCGTTTCGTTCGTGACGCCTGTGGCAGTACTCTTCCTCTTTGAATGCAGCCTTAACCTGATCCTCTCCGGAGGGTTCCGGCCGGCGGATGGTACGGCTGGTGCGACCGTAGCCCTTAGAGCAAGACATTTCGATGGAATGGACATCCCCAACACGGGGGCGTCGAGGTGGGCGCTGGCCCTGTTACCGGAAAGGACGCGAGAGGCTGCGTACCTGTGCAACCATATCGACGTGTGGATAGCCCGTCACCGGGCCATACGCGATAGAGGTATGACCGAATGGGAATACGACGGTCTAATGGCCAGGTTTGGATGGGACATGATCGCCGCTGAGCCCTTCAAATACGCATCTAGTGCAGCAAAGACAACCCTCTGGCACCTCCTGCGGCGCGAGCACGGAAAAGACCTCAGCGCGGTCCCGGATGCCCGGCGGGCGGCGACCCTGCTCCATCCTGCCGCCCGAAGCAGGCATGAAGGCGAACGGTACTGGTATGCCTACTGGGGAATGCCACATCTCTCCCTTGCGGATTCGATCGAGCTGGTCGACCGTATGCGGGCGGAGGCCGCCCAGCGCGCCCCATTCGGCGAATCTCGCTTCTTCGCAGCCATGCGCTACTATGCTGCCAAACCCATCGTGGTTGCGACCTTGAATGCCGCCAGATGGCTGGGCTCGCTGTGGCCCGGCCTGGCAATACTCGCCTGCGGCATACTCGGTATTCGTCGCCGGACGTGCTTCTTACTTGCCGCGCTCTATGTTGCCGACGCCGTGCTCATCGGAGCGTTGACCCCCACCACTCCCCGCCTTCAGTTCGTGTGGCTGGTGCCGGATACAACCCTGGCCGCTGCTCTGGTCGTAACCGTCCCGGCAGTGCTACTCTCCCGCTGCAGGACGTGGCTTCGACCACAGTCTGACATCGCTGGACAGCAGCTCGGCTCCGCACCGCAACAGTCCTGGCCTGCCTAGCACAGCGCGGTGCATGGTTTGAAGCCGGTGTCCGTACTCGTCTTTGTGTTATCCGGTGGTACTCAGGAGTCTCTCGACAAGCTCGGATAGTTCAACATCGTGTCCGGCTCCGCGCAGGATGCCCTTTCGATCGATCACGAAGAAGGTGGGCAGTTTGATGATTCCGTTGTCGATGACGATATCGCTCCTGAATCCCATGGGCTCACGGTATTCCGTCCAGGCGATCTTCTCAGAGTCTGCGGACTCCTCTGCGGGTGTCTGCTCGGCGCCGAGCTCAACACTTATTATCTCCAGCCCCCGAGCGTGATGCTTGTCGTACAGGCCCGAAAGCCGAGCGAAATCACTCTTGGATGTACGATGTGACCGAGAGTGGAAGTGAATCATGAGGACCTTGCCGGCGTATTCCCCGACGCGGATCGCCTTTCCTTCCGATGTAGTCAAGGTTCTCTTGAAAGGACGCCCCACTGCTCTGGCGCGATAGACCTCACCTTTTGCACGACGCGTCGCTGCGTTGTTGGCGTGGTTTTTTTCGAGTTTGGCGAGCTCCTTTTCAGCCTGGTCCACCCGACCGTCGGCGATCAAGCTGCGAATCAGACTGGCATGGATAGCCGCTGCGCGCGCCGAGGAAGGGTAGTCCTCTATAAAGGCCCGGTAGCGCTCAATGGTCCCCTTGCGCCGGCGCTCGTCGGGCATATCTTCATACCGGGCTCCGAATACGAATGCCTGAATGGCATAGTAGGCGTTCTCCGATGCGAGCTTGCCCTTTGGCTTGCTGTGTGAGATCTCCTTCGTAGCAGTCAACAACTCCTGAAGAAACAAAGGGTTCATTCGCGCCCTGCGAGCCAACGCTCCAAGTTTGGCAATCAGCGCAGCATCCTTGTAGGCGGTCTTTGGATATTGCTCCAGCAGCATCTCCACGTACAAAATGAGCACTTGATCGCCAGCGGCTTGATGCTTGTACTTGGCCCCCGCGGGCATGGGATCGCGACCAAATTCGTCGAGCCTCTGGATGTTCTGTGTCAAAAACTCCTCCGAAGGATTCTCCGGCATCGCCGGCGCAGGCGTATCCTGCCCCGCTGTGGGTAATGGGTTCAGCGCCGCCGCAAATGCCAACGCCATTAATCCGATCTTCGTGTCTCCGGTCATTATTTTGCTTCCGATTCTGTTGAGGTTTTTCTTTCTGCGAACCGCGCCACAATAAGCCCCGCCTCGAAAAGCACGTACATAGGCCCTGCCAACAAGAGTTGGCTGATCACGTCCGGGGGAGTCAGCATGGCTGCAGCTGCTACAACCCCCAGAAGTACGTATCGACGTCCGCGTATCATCTGGGCCGTCGAAACGAGCCCGCTCCACGCCAGGAAGAACACCACAATGGGCATCTGAAAAGCCAGACCGAAAGCTAAAGCCAGGACCAGTACAAACGAAATGTAGAAATCCAGGGCGAATTGGCTGTGCATCGTGGGCGAGTTGGCACCCGGCTCCAACGGGGTGGACAGATATCCGCTGGGAGTCTTGACCATGAGGCGACGATTCCGCACATTCACCCAAGTGTCGCCGTTGGCCAGTTTGTCAGGGTCTTGATCCAACAAAGGCACCTGCAGAACCTCGTGGTCGACCGCTTCCAGCGGAGAGTCATCTTGGGTTGTAAGCAGTAGACGCTGGAATCCGGCGGGTGCAAGATCCGGTACACCGAAGCTCTTGTTGAAATTAATGAAGAAGTGCAACACCACGGGAAGCACGACGGCGTAAAGAAACAGCACACCAACGACGAACAAGCCGATCGACGCCGGTGCCAGCATCACTACAAAGCGCTGCTCTTTCGCGTAGAGCCCCGAGCGAACGAAACCCCAGATCTGATGAAGAACCCAGGGCATGCTCACGACCATACCCGACAGAAAGCCGATCTTCAGGAAGGCGAGAAACGCGGTAGTCGGGGCGAGCACCTGCAGACTTGGCTCGAGATCGTTGATCGCCTGCACGAACAACAGCGGCTGACAGATGATATTGAGAATCTGCTTGCCGAACACCAGGCAGATGATCGTACCCAGGGCGACCCCAATAAATGCGCGGATCAGGCTCTTGCGCAGGTCTTCCAGGTGATCGCCCAGGGGCATGCGCGCCTCTTCTTGCGGCTGGCCGTCCGTGGCCGATGAGTTGCTGGGCGAAGCTTGCTCCGATTCTGCGGTCATCGGAACGAATTCTAGGAATCGACGACTATAGCGTCAAATCGACGAGAGCCCGCCGCACCGAAGGCCTACGACGCGCTCACTTTCGAGTTTGCGGGTGTGCCCGTGCTATTGAGCAGCGTTTGGAAAGCACAGGGATCTGTTCGGCGGGTGTGCCACTGCTCTTGAGCAGTGTTTGACCACCGTTTGGACCCCATGAGCACTACATGAAAGCAGTGGGATCGACTTGGCGTGAGCCGTTACCCACGGATTGGGGTGTGAAAATGTGCTAAGGTAGGCCAGAGGCTTTCATGCGGTTGCTAACATGGCGGGCCGACAGAATCCTGCGACTTAGCGGCTTGCGAAGAACCTCGGGCACATTGCTGTTTCCCAACAAGCCCGGACCCTGACGCTCCTGCCACCGAAAGTCGCAGTAATTGGAGTAGTCGAAGTGGATTGTCCAGCCCTGACCGTCAACATCCAGCCCCTTGGCCCGCAGCGCCTCCAGCAGGTCGCCCAGACGGGCGCGGGCAAGCTCAACGGCCTCTCCCGGAGGGACCTCGACCAGTAAGGCTGCGTCGAACTCCTCCCAGCTCGTCCACTGCTGCGGCAGCACGGGTACTTCCCCGGTGGAATCGCCAAACGTGTAGACCCACTTCGCTATGGCAAAAGGCACGCCACCGCCGAAGTTCTTATTGACCAGCATCGGCTGGTCTTGTCGGTTTGTAAGCAGGGCAACCAGCCAGTTGCCATCGCGGTTGACAACCAACGAAGCCTCGGCTCCGGATCGCGATACGGTCGCCGGTGCGCTGCGCGTGACCCGCAGTAGAGCCGCCTTACTGACCGCTCGCCCCACCTGCTGCCGCGCGAGCATTTCATCATCCCAGTGGGGATCATAGACCAAGGTGACACTGTAGTCCCCTCGTTCGAGCAGTGGGTATCGCGCCCAGCCGCGATTGAACGAACGTGCCGTTATGCTTAACCGCTGACCGGGCTCGAGGATCGTAGATGGCCTGCCCTCCAAACGCCGCTGCACGGCCTGGGCAACGACTGGATCGGCGGCGATGTCGTCGACGCGCATGTCAATCTCTTTGCCATTGGCAGATCTGACGCGCAGAAAATCACCCGCATCGAGCATCACGCTCACCTGACGGACATCCTCAATCTTGGGAGGGAGACCGGCAGTGAAAGACTCAAACGGAATCCGTCCTGCGTATTTGGAGCGGTTGATAAACGTCAGGCGCAGATCGACCGCCTCGTCCCAGGCAACCTCGGCTTTGGAAAACGCCAGCTCCACCTCAACGCCTGAGAACCACAGTTGCTCCAACACCGCCAAGAGGTGTTCGGCACGAAGGGCCGCCTCTGTATCCTCTTTGTCCGCCGCTGCCACGCGGAGCATTTCACTCGCCCGCATCCCGATGGCGCAGAGGCGCCTCGTTGCCGCAGTACGCCGTGTGTACGAAGGATCACCCAGATCGCGGATCAGCGCTGCGATTTCATCGTCCGTCGCTTCGACTCCGGGTGGCGAGGCATTCTCCACCCCCCGGGCCACATGCGCCGGCAGTATCACGAGAAGCGCGAGCAAAACGCCGGCGCCGAGTCGCGCCAGGTGCGCAACCCCGCACCGTGGCAGACCACAGACCTCACTCTGCGCGGTTCCGCCCATGACAACACACCGGGAACACCGACAAATCGAGGGTGAGCGTAGTCGCAACATACTTAACTCCATCGCAATCCGTAAGAGCACGCAATAAGTCTAGCGACGGGACACGGTCCTCTCAACCGCCGGTCTGATGCATCCGACTTTGTTCACGGGGTATCGGTGGAAAAACCGCTCGCTTGCGTCTAGGATGCATACGTGGGACACATACCGCCGGAAAGTTCGGAAGCGCCTTTTGCCGACGCAACTGCTACGCAACCCGAATCTTGCGGCGATAGCGCCCTATCACATCCCGCACCCAGCCGACCTTACAGATGGCGCCACTTCGTTCCGGTCGGCACCGTTCTGCTCATCTTCACAGCATTCATGCCGGCCCTCAGCGCGGGGTTCGTCCACTGGGACGACGACGACCTGCTCATGAACACCACCCGCTACCGGGTACTCAGTTCCGAGAACGTCGAGTGGATGTTCACGACGTCGTATACCGGACACTTTCAACCGCTTACCTGGCTGACCTATTCGTTTGACTTTGCCCTGTGGGGTCTTCAGCCGTTTGGATTTCACCTGACCAACGTCATACTGCACTCTCTGACCGCGCTGGCGCTTTACTTTGTAGTACGTAGACTGATTGTCGCGGCGATCAGTGCAGAGGCCGCGATTCGCTCAAAAGAAATAGTCCTCTCCGCAGGCTTCGCTGCCGTGCTATTCGCAGTTCATCCTCTGCGGGCGGAGTCTGTTGCGTGGATCGCGGAACGCCGTGACGTGCTGAGCGGCTTCCTTTACGCGCTTTCGGTGGCATTTTACCTGCGCTATGCGTCGCAGAAAAGCCGAGCTTACGCCGCCGCGCCAGGCCGAAAGTACTGGTTTATTGCTGCCGTGCTATCGTGCGTCCTGTCACTAATGGCAAAAGCGTCGGCTATTACCCTTCCCTTTGTGCTCTTGATCATCGACGTGTACCCGCGCAGGCGACTCGGAGGTGTAGCCGGGTGGTGGCGTGGCCCAGCCCGAATGGTGTGGATGGAGAAGTTGCCCTTCTTGGTGCTAGCAATCGCAGCGGGCATCCGCGCGTTAGTCGGCCAAGCTGAGGGAGGAGCCCTCTACTCGCTACGAATGCATGGTCTGGCGGCACGTTTTGCTCAAGCGTGCCACGGGCTCGTTTTCTATATTGCCAAGACCGTGTGGCCAACGAACCTGGGACCACTCTACGAAATCCCGGCGCATAGCGTACTTCTTGGCCCCCGGCTGTGGGGCAGCCTTGTGGCTCTGGTAGGTTTGGCATTCCTCGCTATCGCGTGGAGACGGCGGTTTCCGGCAGTCCCGGCCGCTTTAGCAGTGTACGCGGTGGTCCTGGCACCTGTCCTGGGCTTTGCCCAAAGCGGACCGCAGCTGGTGGCTGATCGTTACAGCTATCTCTCATGCATGAGCTTCGCCGTACTTGCCGGTGCTGTTCTTATGATGTGCTTTCAGACTGTCTCCTGGTGGGCAACCGGCAGAAGAGGCTCCTTGTTGGGTCTGGTGGTCTCCATACTCATCGCGGTGTTGGGTCATGCGACGTTTCGCCAGGCCGACGTGTGGCAGTCACCGATGAGCCTCTGGGACCGCGGCGTGCGCGTATCCCCCAACAGTGCCGTCGCCAACACCAACTATGCCGACGTTCTCGTTATCTATCAGCGCTTTGATGAGGCCTCCCAGCACTACCGGCGCGCACTGGAGATTACTCCGAATGACCCGGTGGCACTGCATCACTTCGCGGATCTGCTGCGGAGATTCGGTCAAACCGATGCGGCAATTGCGCACTATCTAAACGCGTTGCGACTTGACCCGAATCGCGGCCGGGCAGCTCTCTCGCTGGCGCGTTTGCTGGTCGGCAGGGGACGTGCTGGCGATGCGGTGCTAATATTGAAAGACACCATCTCGCGGAATTCGCACGATCTTCAGAGCGCTGAATACCTCGCTCGACTACTTTGTGCACATCCTGATGAAGGAATTCGAAACGGTGAGGAGGCCGTCGCCCTGGCATCGCATGTCAGTCAAGCCCATCACCACGAGGACGTTCCCGTCCTGCTAACGCTTGCCGCCGCCCTTGCGGAGGCAGGTAGGTTCGATGAGTCAGTTGAAACGGCCGAGAAAGCCCTGAGAATCGCAGAAGAGCGCGGCGCAGATACGCTCATTCCTAAAGTGCAAGCACGGCTCACCCTGTTTCGCGAACGCAAGGCCTATCGTCTTGAACCGTAGCGTCCCTCCCTGGAGGTATTGTCAAGTTTGGTGGGTTATCGAAAACGACATTCTCAACGGCGTCTTGCGCGTCTTCTCCAGTCTGGAACCAGTGGTCCCGCAATCTGACAAGGAATTCCTTCGTGATCAGGTAAAGAGCAGGTCTTGCGAGCCTATAAGCATCGACCCATCGTCGAGGTCCGCGCATATGAGGGTTCCAAGCGAAGCGGGCAATCGGTCCTCTCACAGGTGGTGCACAGAGGGCAAGCACGGGTGAGTTTCCGGTCGCATCCCGCCGCCCCACCACCGGCGCAGGCGCAGGCGCAGGCACAGGCCACGCACGCGCAGGCGCAGGAAATGACGCAGCCGTCTATCCCGTGCCCAATGCCACCCATTCCCAGGCGTCCACCACTGCCGTATCCCTTACCCGTGCCGCGTGATGCAATCATCGCGAGAGCCACCACAACCACCACCGAGACAACGACGATGACCATGATCGCAACATACCCGAACTCGGATCTACTTCTTTGGGCAAGCTGGATCTCTCCAGGAAAGAGCTCCCGCGGAAACACGGCGCCTAATTGGAGCCGCCCGCCGCGACTGAGGTCGGATCGCTCCCAGGTCAAACGCCGAGGCTCAACCTGGTCCGCCTCCGGGCTGGCGGCCACGCCCTCCAGGTCAGCGAAGAACTCCAAGCCCACCGTGAGCTGCCCGATCGTCGCCCGATCGTACCAACCGGGCGTGAACTCGAGGCGATAGTCGTCGTCCTCCGCGTAGAACAGACGTCCCTGAAGAACCGCGAACTCAACCTCGAAGGTCTCGCCGGGCTGGTAATCGCGGTCCAGGCTGATTCGAACGCCCCACCATCCGCGCGAGTTGTCCGAGCGTATCCGGCTCACGTTCCCTCCCGTACGGTTCTTGAGAATGATAAACGCCGAATTGGCCATCCCCACCGTGACCCAGGGGATGTGCCCCCCGGTGACAAGCCACTTCTGGTAGTAGGAAATCTCCGTTTTGCCGTCCTCCCGTGGGGTAAGGGTGACGTGATACTCCGGTATCTCGTAGGAACCGGTGTCGGCAAAGGCCATGGTGACGCCCAGCCACAAAATGATACCCAGGTGCACCGAGAGGCCACCGCGGTTCATGGCTTGTCCTTTCGTGGTCGCTCGCTTTCGAGGGGGCATCCGCCGCCACAAATGGAAAGCTCGGGGCACGCGGCGCACTCCTCGTTTTGCTCTCCAAAACCGCGTTGGCGAAGCTTGCAGCAGATGGGATGACTCCAGATGTCCGCCCATCGATCCTCGAGGATGCGCCCTACGGTCTCCGGCCAGCTCTGGCAAGGAAGCACCGATCCGTCGGGCTCGATGGTCATGTTGTGAGCCGCTGCTGAACAGCTCTTCGGCCCAAAACCCAGCTCAACGGGGTTCAACCGGTGATAGCAAGTTGGTGTATACCACTGCAGGTTTAAGCCGAGTTCCTGCGCCGTTCGCCGCGCGTTGGAAAGAATCCCGTTAAGATCCTCCAGAGTGAGGCTGTCGTTCCGTCTCGTCGCCGTGCCGCGGCCGCTGCAAATAAGCGAGTTGCATGCCATATTCGCCAGGCCGAGCTCCTTTCCGAACTTGAGCAGATCCCCAAACGCGGCAGCATTGTCGGACATCAATGTAGTGTTGGTGACCACTTCCATGCCGAGATCGAGAGCCTTGCGGATGCCCGCGACGGTTTGGGCGAAGGCGTCGACATCGCAAGCCCCCACCAGACGGTTGTGGACCTCCGCCTCGCCTGATTCCAGGGTAACCTGAACGTAATCCAAACTGGCATCGCGTAGAGGTTCGGCCAACGTGTCGAGTCGGATGCCGTTCGTCACGAGTCCCGCGACAAACTCATCAGCCTGGCTCACCAACTCGACGAGGTCATCGCGAAGCGTCGGCTCGCCGCCGGTGAAGACGATCTGCGGGATGCCGGCGCGCCACAGAACCTCATAAACGCGCCCCCAGTCGGCCGTAGTCAATTCCCCCGTCTCGCGCGGGGCACCCGCGTAGCAATGCGGACAATCGAGGTTACAGCGGTAGGTCAGGGCGAGATCCATCCGGGCGGGGGCGGCCCACTGTTCCTGACGCACGTCTGTCATCTCGATGCCGGTCTCCAACGGACAGCTTCCGTCGGCAATGGCCATGAGCGTCCCGAAGATCCGGTCGAGGTCAGCGCGGACCCGCTCACGACTCACCCGCGTCTTACCGAAGGCCAAGGCGCGGTGGTAGCGCTTGTACATCCGCTCGACGACCTGCTCGCGGACGTGCTCACTCTCGTTACCGGCGCCCTGCTGGTGTTCCCACATCGCGTCGATCAAGTGTCCTACGAACTCGGCGGCCACCTGATCAAGCACCAGAGCAGGCGACTGTCCGTCGATCCACAGAAAGTTGTCCCGCGTCGGGTCGGTCAACCTGAGATGGAACCGGTGCCCGTTGATAGTCGCGTGCCGTATGCCTTCTGCGATGAACTGTGCTTTGCGGGCCATTCGCACAGCACTCCGAGTTCATTCTGGAACTACATCCGAGCCCTCGCCGGATCCGTGGACTCGTAGAGTAATAAACATTGTCAAGCGGGGAAACATATAATCCGGGACATTCTGTCGCATTCCCGCTCCCGGATCACCTGGTGTTTGTCACACTTGGCCCACAGTGCCAAGCGTGGCCACGGCAAGTGCCGTCTGCTCGGCTGAGATTCCGCACAGACGCGCCGTCACGATCGACGCCAGCAGATTCTCCGGAGAAGCCGGATCAGCCGGGCCGATATCTTCGATCCCGTTCCCCAGATTCACACGCACAACGCCGTTCGCCAACCACGCACCGCGGTCGACCGACTGTTGACTTGAAACGAAGAACGTCCGTCCCTGGTGTTTGCGGGACAAGGGTCTTAGGTGGGGATCATCGAACGTCAGAATCAGGATGTCATCGGGACGGTGGTTCATGAAGATGCGGCTCTTCGTCCTTACGTACTCGCCCACGCTTCGATGGCGATCGAGGTGCTCCTCGGCAATGTTGAGCACAATGGCAATGTGAGGCCCGAAGTGCACCACGGTCTCCAACTGAAAGCTGGAGACAGCGACCGCAATCGGAGTGGCCGCGGCCGGTCCGCAACCAACGTCCTCATCCATGAGAAGCGCCGAGAGAGGCCGGCCGCGGTTACCTCCGATAGTCAGCGGTTGCCCGGCCAGACCGAACAAACGCTGCAATAGCTCAACCGTCGTTCGTTTGCCCACCGTTCCGGTAACTGCAATCAGCTCGCGGTCACATAACTGAAACGCGCACTCCAACTCGCTCATCACGGGAATTCCGCGGATGTGCAGTTCGTCGCGTATAGCGGCGTCGGGACGTACTCCCGGGCTGGCGACAACCAGATCACACTGGCTGAGAAACCCGATGGTATGCCCGCCGGTTTCGACACCGGCCCACACGGCAGGTGTCCCGAGCATCACCTTGTCTCTATCCGATAGACAGACGCGGTGGCCCTTTTCGGCCAGGAGCCGAGCCACTGCTTGCCCGCTTTCGCCATACCCGAGAATGCCCACTAGTAACTCCCGCGAGTCTGCAAAGGGAGAAGGGGCAATCAACCCGCGAATGTTCTCGAGCATTCGCACGCTGTGAGAGATATCCATACCATCCACCGTCGGCTCACGTCGGTGGGTTACGCCGTCGACAGCCCCGCCTTTAGAGACCAAACGCTCGACATCGCGGGTCGCATCCGAAGCTGACGGCAGCAGATCGCGCCCTTCAAGAACGGAAATGGCGCCGGCAAGCCCGTACGCCCCCCAGTTGGATACTCCGGCCGCGATACAGAAATCCGTCGATACCGTTGTAGCCGAGCCCGCGCCGTGCTCGATCGCCATGGTCGGATCCGCGGTATCTAACACATCGCCGAATACCCTCCCCATACCGACTTCATTTCCTCCGTCTCCGATGCCGATCGTGGTAAGCCCGCGCTGCGAAGCCTGTAAAAAAAGTTCATCAAGCGGCGGCGTCACCTCGGTTATGTCGACGCCGCGCATGTTCCTGTAGCGTCCGTCAGCTCCTCGTCCAACGCGTTCAATCGCAAGCAGGTGGCTCGGATTGGCCACATCCAGGTAGTCCAACGCGTCAACCAAAGGATCGAGCCCCAATGCCCGAAACAAACCGGCGTTGCGCCGGTCGGTGATGTAATCGACAGGAATCCCCAACTGAGTCAACGCGGCCCCGATGACGAGAGCTCCCGGGGGGCCGTCCGTTTCGCCCGCCCCGGCTTCCGGTATGAAGAAGCCACTGACAATTCCGACGCGCTTCGCCAGACGGAGAGACTGCGCCGCCAAACGCAGTTGGTCCGCCACTACCAGACCGAAAACGTTCCGGGACCCGGGATCTGTGGCAATGAGGTTCTCAATTGATGCGATTCGCGCGTTCATGGTCGATCGATGTCGGCGATCCTTAATATGCGCATGCGTTTAAGAACAAGCAGATGTTCACATTTTTGGTCGCGGTCGGAAGCTGTGGACTTCTCAACGCCCTCTCACGCCCTCCCGTGGCAACTCTTGTATTTCTTCCCGCTGCCGCACGGACACGGCTCGTTACGCCCCACCTTGGGGGTCTTTCGGCGGATCGTCTCAACCTTCTGTTCGACGCCTTGCGCGCGCATGGCAGCCGCCTGATCTCTGACAGCAGATGCAAAACCCGCTCCGGTGGCATCGGCGTGGCGAAGGGCCAGCTGCATCCCGGAACGCCCCCCGCGCCCATCCTGCTCGCCTCCCGAAGCGCGGATTTTGAAGATGATGTCAGCCACCCGGCTGGAGATGCGTGCCCACATCTGAGTGAAGAGTTCACGCCCTTCGATGGCAAACTGGCTTTGCGGGTGAGCCTGATCTCCTCCGAGCGGGCGTTGGGCGATTGCATCCTTGAGATGGTCCATCTCCAGCAGATGATCCTTCCAGGCCAAGTCGTAAATGCGCTGGAGAACTGCCTGCTCGAGGCGAGTCAGCTCCCAGCGGAGCATCTCCCGTCCCTGATCCAGCACTGCTTCTCTCAGATCACCGTCGAACTGAGCGAAACGTCGCTGACTCCATGCCGGCCCGAATCGACTACGGGCCCATTCAACCGCAGCTTTGCGATCTTTGCCCTTTATGTTCGCGTCTACTTCCTCAGCGAGCTTGCCGTTCCAATAAGACTCGTTGAGCTTCAGAAGCGTGTCGCGCACATCCTCGGGTGGCTTGCCCTGCACATCCTGAAGCTCCCAGCCCACGCGGTACTTGTTGTTGGCCCAGGATACGACCATATCCGCAGCAGTGGCGTTGTCCGTACCTTCCATCCCAAATGCACGCTCGATGCAGGATTCGATTGGATAGGACAGCTCCCGCTGCCGGTAGGCTTCGCGCACGCGGAGTTTCAATGTTGCGGCCACGTCGTCACGCGGCGTGTCGATAAGCTCATCATCGTCGACCTTTATTCCAAACTTCAGACGCGCCCACTCCGCCAGTGCTCGCTGAGGATAATGAGGGTCGAGATAAAGGGCCATTCCATTGAAGTCGACCCGATCGTAGTGCGCCGTAGCTGCGTCGACCAGGGCGTCTTCGATATCGCTGGGGTCCATTTTTCGCAACTGGTTCTGCGTCAAAGGCACCTTATAAAGCCGTTGCGCCCAACCGAGCAGCCCGCCGACGTCCCACTTGTTTGGGGGCTCCTCTACGTCGATGTACTCGCCGATCGATGTGCGGATCATATCAAAGGCTTCGTCTTTGGCCTTTTGGCGAATGCTCTCCTTGGCTGAATCGAAGTCGTCCATGTCAATGCTGTCTTCGGCTATGGTGACATCCAACTGCGTTCGACACCACTCGACTATGCAAGTGCGGTTGAACGTGCCGCCAAGATACTGCTGAAGTGTTGTCTCCAACGTATTGTCTATTGTATCGAAGATAATTCCAGGCAGATCACGTTCTTCGAGTATGCGTTGACGGGCGCCGTAGAACTCCTTGCGCTGGAAGTCCATAGGTTCGTCCCATTCCAGAAGATGCTTGCGCGTAGAGAAGTTCCGCTCTTCGACCTTCCGCTGAGCCTT
Source organism: Phycisphaerales bacterium (assembly GCA_020348265.1). Classification (GTDB taxonomy): domain Bacteria; phylum Planctomycetota; class Phycisphaerae; order UBA1845; family UBA1845. The sequence goes on from CP070744.1 coordinate 387,854, forward strand.
CTCGATCCCCTTGGTTAGACGCTTGTCCTCCAGGCTACCGCCCTCGGTGAACCCGAGGCGCTCCATCATCTTGAGCATCCAATCGGACATGAAAAGCTTGAGCAGGTCGTCCTGCAATGAAAGCGAGAACCGTGATGAGCCTGGATCACCCTGACGCCCGGAACGCCCGCGCAGTTGATTGTCTATCCGCCTGGCTTCATGACGTTCCGTGCCAATGATATGCAGACCGCAAGGAACGTTCAGCGAACAGACTTTTCGCCCCAGCGCCGGAAAACGTGAATCCAGCTTGGGCTTATAGCAGTGGGCGCAGTTCGTCGTCGGGTCATACTCCTCACAGTGGATGCAGCATTTGCTCACGCCCGGCGGATACAGCGCGCCGGGCTCGATTCCCTCGGGCAACTTGTCGGGCACTTTACATGTGGAATACACCACCCCGGGAGCAAGCTTGATGTCGGTCCCCCGACCGGCCATGTTGGTGGCTATGGTAACGTTGCCCACCGGGGTCTTATCTCTGCCGTGGGTCGGGATTGTACAGTGGCCCGCTTTGGCCACAATCTCCGCCTCTCTCGCATGATTCTTGGCGTTTAGCACCTCGTGCTCGATGCCGTAACGCCTCTCGAGCAGCTTGGACACCTTCTCGGAGTTCTCCACGCTTGTCGTACCCACAAGAATCGGTCTTCCTCTGGCCAACTCACCCATCACCTCGTCGTAGGTTTCGAGCATGAAGTTGATGACTTTCGTATCGCCGAACTCCGCCGCGTTGAACTGGCGCAGCGTCTCGTCGATCTTCTCCGTATCCTGTCCCTGCTCTGCGAGGATGGGCCTAAGAGCCGAGAAAACGTCCGCAAGGAGAAATGGATCTGCCGGCCGACCGCGCCGATGCACCTCATGGATCTCGTCCACGATAGCCTGAAATTTCTGATCCGTATCGCGGTACATCTTGTCATTGTGCTCCACGCGATTGACCGGCCGATTCGTCGGGATTTCTATCACGTCGAGCTTGTAGATCTTGTCAAACTCCGTGGCTTCGGTCACAGCGGTTCCGGTCATGCCCGCCTTTACACGATAGAGCTTGACGAAGTTCTGGATGGTAATCGTGGCCAGCGTCTGCGTTTCCTCCTTGACGTGAACCCGCTCTTTGGATTCAACGGCCTGGTGCAATCCATCGGACCACTGACGACCGTGCATCAGTCTTCCCGTAAAGGGGTCCACAATGATGACCTGCCCCTCCTGAACCACATAGTCTACGTCGCGGTTGTATACCTTGTGCGCCCGAAGAGCATTCTCGATCAGGTGGGGCCATTCGCTGTTGCCCAGGCTATACAGGCTTCCGATATCGAGCATGTCTTGCGCAATGGTCACGCCTTCGTGGGTCAATCCCACCTGCTTGCGCTCGGTGTGAACGATGAAGTAGCGGCGGTATTGCTCCGCCGGAGAGAGCCTCAGAACATCATTCTCAAAGAACTGAATGGCCTCGACTTGATCATCCGTAAGAAAGTCAGGACCGAGTGTCGGCTGCTCGTCAGATTCGTCGCTTCCGTCGACGCTTTCGGCGTCGGGTGTCTCGTCGTCCGACCTGTCTTTGCCTCCGCCTGCCCTGATCTCCTTGTACCCCAGAATGGCCATTGCGTCGCCCAGCTTGGGAATGTTGTGGGTCTCCCCGTCATATTTGGCAACTGTGGCCTCAACCTTGCGATCCCAGGGACGTTGCCGCTTAATCAGCTCCTCGGCTACCTTGTTCGCCCGCGGATAGCGCGTCACGTCATCGTGGGCGGGACCGGAGATGATCAGAGGCGTACGGGCTTCATCGATCAGAATCGAATCGACCTCGTCGACGATCACGTAATCCAGCGGGCCTTGCACTTGATCTTCCAGGCGGACCTTCATGTTGTCGCGCAGGTAGTCGAAGCCGAACTCACTGTTCGTTCCATAGGTAATGTCACAAGCGTAAGCGTGACGGCGGATACCCTCATGACCGCCGGGATCAACCATGGCCTGGATATACCCCACGGAAATGCCCAGCAACTCGAAGATCGGGGCGGCAAATTCGGCGTCACGCTTAACCAGATAGTCGTTGACCGTAATAATATGGACCTTATGCCCAAAGAGCACCTTCACAAACGCCGCAAGGTGACAGACGATTGTCTTGCCCTCGCCGGTCCGCATTTCCGCTATGCGTCCCTCGAAGAGCACACGACCGCCGACAAGCTGGCAGTCGAAGTGGCGATGATCCTGGGCGCGTCGCGAGGCTTCCCGGAGTATGGCAAATGCCTCGGCCATAACACCCTCGTCATCGAGCGCTTCTGTGACCTTATCGTGACGTTTACGGTATTCACCCTTGTAGTACTCTTCGAGTCGCTCCGTGGGGTCGATCGATTCCCACCACTCTTCCAGCGGTCGAATGTACGGCTCCATTCTCTCTCGCAACAGGCGGGTCCGTTCTCGCAGGTCTTCACTGAGTTCGACGCGGAGCCGCTGAACAAGGCGCCCCCGCTCCTCAGCGTCGATACCCTCCGAGGGAACTGCTGCCGAATGTGAAGCCAATTGCTCGTCGTATTCGCCACGCATTGCTGCTTCCAGATCGTTGATCCCCTTGGAACGACGACGATACCCCTTCATCATCCGCTCCGAGTGCGTACCGAACACTCTGCGCGGAAGCTGCTTAGCACCCTTTATTACGTTTGAAGCCAACGCGAACACGGACATCGTAAACCTCTGAGGTGATCAAGTGACAAACCAAGAATGAGCGGAAAAGAGAACTCTGCGTTCTTCGGTACAACGGCGGAACACGGTGCCTACGGACCGTATCGCCCCCCGATACGGGAGATGCACACCTCGCGCAGACGTCGAGCCTCCCCCGCGTGGTCATCGGTCGAAGCCAATCCGACGCGCCTTTCCGGAACTGCTCCCTGTCGCACTCGAGTCAAACGAGTTGCCGCAAACTCAAACGGCTGGGCGCACACGGCCACTGCCCCCCGGCAGGGCCGCAAAGCGGAACCGACGCCGGATGCGTATAGCCCGGCCTGGCTTACCACAGCAATCACCAAAGGTGCCAGTACGAACCTACGAGCCGAATATGCGATTCGCACATCGCCACGGCAGCAGCAAAAATTGGCTGAAGCGATACAACCCATGCGCTGGATTATATCGGGCACTCACGGTCAATAAAGAGAGCCCCGGTCGATTTCATATCGAATCAACCGGGGCTGGAGTCTATCTTCTTTCAGAAAACAGCGTCCGCTAGAGGATGCGCCTGCGCCGCACGCCCAGCATGGCTAGCAGGCCGAACAATGACCCTACAAAGCCCATCACCATACCCAACCCACAGAACGTCCCGGTGGGACGAGTGGGAAGCGGCACTTCCGGCTCCGGCTCGCTTGGACCGCCATCATCGCCACCACCATCATCGTCATCCGGTACCGTAGCGCGGGCCAAGACCACGATGGTTTCGACCGAGGACCGGCCTACGGCAGTGTCCGCAGCCTCTTTGTCACCGTCGTAAACCAGCAATTGCACCCTGTATGTACCCTCGTCCGTAAAGGTAACCGTTAGTGTTGAGGCACCTTCATCCGGCACGACCTCATCATCGACGTACCACTCGTAGACCAGCGCATCTCCGTCAGGATCGTAGGACAGCTTTCCGTCGAAGGTTATCGTCAGCGGCGAAGTTCCCGTGCGGCGTCCCATACCTATATAGGCAAACGGCGCCCGGTTCTCCGTAGTCGAGCTGACCCGCACCTCTTGTGTGGTTTGCGCTATCGCGTTGAGCTCGTCACGAACGGTCAGGCGAACGAGATATCGACCCGGCGCATCGTAGCTGTACTGTATCTTGACGCCGGCGGCAGTTGTGCCATCGCCCAACGACCATGAGTACGACAACTCTTGATCATCACCGTCCGGGTCAGTCGATCCGCTGGCGTCGAAACTGAATCTCTCGCCGACGACACCCGAAGTCGGATTCACCACGAATACGGCGGTGGGTGGCTCGTTCGTCTGTGGTCCCAGTTCCTCTATGACCAAAACACGCTCCATCTGCTCATCCATGTTGGGAATGGGCTCGTTGTCCTGCACGCGTAGCGTGATGTCGTACTCCCCAGCCTCGGAATACGCGTGCGACGCACGGACACCCGTGTCGAAACCGCTCTCGTCGCCCCAATCCCACGTGTACCGCATGATTTGACCGGACCCGTCCGTGGGTCGATCAAAGGACTGCGACGCATCTACCTCGAACGTCTCGTCAACAAGAAGCGGAACCTCACCTACGATCTCGAAGCTGGCGACGGGATCAGACGCGCCCTCGGCGGCGTCGCTTACTATTATCTTGACGCCCGGCCATGTTACCTTTCCTCCTCGTTCGTCACGGATGACCGCAAACGTATCGAACGTACCCTCATTCACATACGTGTGCTGAACGGAACGGTTTCCGGTGATCTCGTATTCCTCGTCGGGCATGCCGTCGCCCCAGATCCACTTGACCCAAAGTCTGTCGTCGTCAGCATCGAACGAATCTCTGGCCGTGAAGGTCACCGTGTGCGGCTTGCGTCCCATGCGAGAACTGTGAGTCACGTTGGGAACGGGCAGGGTGTTTCCCACCAGGATCGAAACAGTCGCCGTATCTTGTTTGCCACCGTCGTCGGAAACGATCAGTGACGCCAAGTAAACACCAGGTGCTGAGTAGTAATGCACGACTTCCATCATTTCGCCCGGATGACCGGTCCCCGCAACCGTACCGTCTCCGAAATCCCACTCGTAAATGAGCTCCTCGGCCTCACTCTCCGGGTCACTTGATTCTCCAGCATCGAAAGCCACCTTCAGAGGTAGGGCGGATCCGCTCAGTGGGTCAGCTAGAATGTGCGCAGTAGGCGGGTTGTTCGTGACCTCAATGTTTATCGAAGCTTCACCAAACCGCCCGGTGACCTGATTGGTAACACGCAGCACGACCCTGAACGTGCGGCTCTTCGTGAATGTGTGCACAGGATGCGAGTTCGTCGAGGGCGAAGTGCCGTCCCCAAAATCCCACAGATACGCGAGAGGCCGGCCCTCCGGGTCAAACGAATCGCGCCCATCGAAGCTGACCACGAGCGGCGCAGGGCCGGCTACGCGGTCTGCGCTAATCACCGCCGTCGGACCCTCTTTGATCCGACCGTTCAGAATAGTCACGCCGGCACTTGGTGCCGTGATACCGGTTGTGGTGAATGTAAACGTGTCTCCCTTGGCAAATGCTTTGGCCCCCGGCATGATTGTGAATGCCACCTCGCCATCAAGCGAAGTGTATCGGGTCCCGGTAAAGGCGTGGGGATAAGGATCCTGGGAGGCAGCCCCTTCCGGAGGCACAGGTTGGGTAAGTGAACTATTGACCCGCCATTCTCCCCCATTGACATCAACGCACTCGGCAACCCAAGTTTCAGACCGAGCCGTAGCTCCCGACTTGACCACTTGCCAAGAAGTCACAGTAGCCGCCGTCGACACGCTCGAGGCCAGTGACAAGACCAGATCGCCGCAGAACTGCCCGGCAGGGCAATCGCCGTCGGTAACACACGTCGTCCCACTCGTACTACAGATTCTGCTGACGTCGCCGATTTCCCGCAGGACCGCCCTGTTGTCCGCGGTGCTGTGGGTCATAAGCTGATCACCCGCCTCGACCTCCGAGAAGCTCACCGGTGTCGTGCCGTCGTCCAAGTAACCGCGAAACGCCGTGGACGAAGCGATGTACTCACCCCGTGAACCGGAGGTGACAATCTTGTTCGCGTTGACGGCGGATTCGGGCTCCACACACGAAGCCCCCGGTGCGCATTCGTCGTCACGGAGGCATGGCGATTCGTCGTCGCTACAAACCTTGAAAGACAGCTGACCATTCCCGACGTTGTTACGACCGGCCCGGGCTAGGGTGTGTTCCCGCTCGTCGCCGTCGGCCCCGCGCCCCGGTATGAGCTCGGCGAACAATAGATAGCGTCCGTCGGGCACTCCACCGAAATTCCAGTCAACGCTCAGTGAGCTCGTACCTGGTGTTGTCTTCTTCGTGATCCCCACGAAGTTTCCACCTGTCGGGTCAATGCTCGTATCAACCGTGCAGAACTGACCGGCCGTACAGTCCGAATCCTCATCGCAACTGGACCTGTCCTGATTGCATACCTTTTGACTGTCCGTGAAGAAGAAACGTATCCATGTCCCCCCGTACAGATCCGTCGTATCCATGCGGATCTGGTACCTGTCCTTGACGGAAGTGCCTCCCGGAGGGTCTTTGAACTCCAGGGTCGGGATGCACATGGGGCGCCAGTTGAAGGTCACCAGCATTGAACCTTGCTGGTCGGGAACGATGTCTACAATCCTGAGCCCCGTGCAAGTGTTTAGCGTGTGCCATGTGGCAGCAGGATTCGTGCTGCAATTGAATTGCGTAGCACCTGTGGCGCCCGGCCACGGATCACCCGTATCACCCCAGGGTTCCTCGCCGAAGTCCAGCTGATGAAGACCGTCCGCCTGTACGATTTCGTAGGCGAAGTGTGACGAAAACTCGTTCCTTGGCGGCGCGTCCGGGTTAGCCCCCACGTCGGTGTGAAGGATCAGCAACCCCGCCCCAGGCATGTTAGCGTCGAGCCCGCTTCCCACGTTCCAGAAGTAATAACGCTCCCCGGGGAGATCCTCCCTTTCCAGGAAGTAGTGACTATCGTCACGAACAAACTCAGACGGAGGAATAGTCACAGTCGTCTCAACACCGGGAGTGACTATCGTCGCCAGATCGACCGGATCGACCCACCTCGTACATGGCTTCTCTTTGAAAATCGGTATCGAATGGATAAAATCGACACCGCGCCCAAAGCCCCGCGGATCACCCGCCATTATGTCCCAACGGCCCACGGGGGTGCGGGCAGCGTCGACTCCATCCTGAAACACGCCAAAGTCGAATAGGTCTTGGAATCCCTCCCAAGCCTGGAGGTATCTGTTGGCTGCGTAAACTTTCTTGAATCCAGGATCAGCCGGATCGAGTTCTTTGACCAGGTCATGAACAAACAGGTTCCAGCTTACCTGTTTCGGCGTTGCCTCACGGGGTAACAGTGTTTCAGGATCAGGATCGCTCAGCCCATCTTCATTATGGATGGGGTAATAACCAGGCGACCCCATCATGACCACTTCATAATCGCCACACGTTTGCCCCGCTGGGCAGTCATTGTTGCTGCTGCACGTTCCATCCGTTGCGTCTCCGCTACATGTGGAAGTCGCGCCTGACGGTAACAGCACGATACCGGAAAGCACACCGTTGGGTTGAAGCGGCTCGACCGTATCACCGGCCAGTTCCGGCGGTACGCCCGTTGACATTTGACCATCGGGGCAGTTGAGACGCGCCATCGTTACCGGATCGACCCAATCGTCGAAGTCAAGAACGTCATCGAGCACTTCGATGCAGTCCTCCAACAGGCGCTGACGGTTCCACGGATACAACGTCGTGGTACCGGGTGTTCGGCCGCCACGGCCGGGGTAGTCATCGTAGAGATAGTTCTCCGTGTCGGGAAGACGCACTTCGCCCTGATCGAGCAGGCCATCCAGGTTGTAGTCACGAAAACCGACGGGAACGCAGACCTGCCGTGCGCAGTTCTGGGAGATACAGCTCTCATCACGAACGCAGGTCTCCCCAGGCATCACACAACCGTAACGTATGTCGCACTCGATATCCGTGCTCTTCGAGCAATGACCCATAACGCAGTCGCCGCTGCTTTGGCAAGGGTTCAAACGCACTTCACACACGCTTGGCGAACACTGCGCGCTACTGGTGCAAGAACTGCCGTTAATGCTACATGCATTCCCCAGATCCTCGCACCGATCGTAATACTCGCAGGCGCTTCCATCTTCACAGTCCTGATACTCGACACTGCAGTCTAAGCCACTCTCTTCACACTGTCCGTAGTCAAGGTTGCACGGTGCTCCGCTGCCGTAACCGCTGATGGTAGCTGTATCGCACTTCCCGCGCGTCGCGTAGGGGTGCGTCTCACCGACGGTCCTGTGATAGGCCGGACCGTACCGGGCTGCCCACGCTTTGCCATCGTTGAATGGCGGAGAGAAACGCCAGGTCAGGATCTCCAGATTCAAGATGTTTCCGGCGTCGTGCCCGAGGTCCCCGTGGATCCCGGTCGCATACGGACCGGCAGCTGTGACATTCCCATCGCCGGAAGGAAGCGGCGAGGTATCGGCGCCAAAGGGGGCAACGCTCCTGTCGTCCACGATGCCCTCCCCCGGGAACGGTGAAGTAACTTCGCCAAGACGCTGATCGCCCCCGCCGTGATACTTGGAGGACGGAAGGTCGTCGTGTTCCACCCAGCCGTCATAGTAAATAAGATCTTCAGTTTCCCCATTGGTCTGCTCAGGGTAGATCATGTGAGCCGCAATCTCGGCCAGTGAAGCGCGCCTGGGGACGTCCGACTCGAAGAGCGTGAACAGATCGTCATCAATGTCGGGCGGCTCCTCCAGTTGCGCCGGATCAAGATCGAGTTCCTCGGTTGAAGGTATGTTCGCGCCGCCGCGATTATTGACACCCCCGTACGGTCCCGGTCCGGCTACGTCGTACCACGATGGCGGCTCCTTACCGTCGTAGCGGTCCCGCCAGGCCTGCTCGAACCAGTCGGGCTTGGGTGTTTCGACGTCGCGGACGATGTACTTCCGTACGTTCAGCTTTGTGCTTCCACGTTCCTCCCAATAGTCGGGCGGATTGTACTCTGCGTGATAGCCCGCAACGCAGAGGGGGGTCTGCCCGCCAGGACAGCGCGAGCCGTCAGCGCAGAAGCACTCGTCAGCGTCAGTCCGCTTGCCCAGGGGATTATGCTCCACGCGCAATTCTCGAGCCGAACCGCGTTCAATAAGCATTTCAACGTCGCCCGGGTAGTTCCAGCGAATATAAGTATTGCTTACGCGCCCAAAGGAAGAACGTATGTAGTTCTCGAACGGCTCCGGCTCATCCATCTCGTTGTTGCCGTTAGAATCATCGAACTCGCAGCGGTTCCTCATGGTGCGAATGAGTTCGAACGGCAGGGGCATGCAGTCCTCACGATTACATGTGTCCGACCCCGCGCCCTCCGCAACGCAGTCACGATTGTAGTTGAGGAACTGGCATTCGTCGGGTATGTCGTCCGGTGTCTCCTCGCATCCCGCAGCCCCTCCCGTCAGGGGCAATCGGTCTCTGCTGGTTCCCTCAGCAATGTCGATGTCATCCGGGATGAGGTTCCCGTTGCAATCCGCGACCTCGCCACCTGGACCAGAATCCCACACGGTGGCAGGACACACGTCCTCGTCAGGTGCGCTTGGGTCGAAAGGTTCACACCCTACCGTACCTGGGCCGTTTGGACAGCAATCAGGATTCCCGTCGTTATCGCTATCCTCCAAGTAGATACAGGGGGTCTGATTGTCTGCAGTACCGTCTTCGTTCAGGTCGATCCACGGCCCCAAGAGGTCCGGCTTGCCATCGGGAACAGCCAAGTGCCCGGGCTCGGTGAAGTAGTCGCCTTCATTCCACCTCTCGTCAAGCCCATCCCATTTCCCGTCATCGTCGATGTCGAGGAACCGCTCACCCGGAGTGAACACCCCGTCCCCGGACCCTCTTGCGTAAAGCGGATTACCGAAGACAGAGAACGGACCGTTGTCGGCGTTAAACGGATCGCCATCCAGATCCACTATTACCATCGATTCAAAGTCCAAAAACGCCTCGCCGCGGCCATAGTGGTAAACGTTCAGATCGTCTCCGCTAAGATTGACAATCAACTCAGGCGTAACATAGCCAAGTTCTTCGTCGTTGACCGGTTGAATACGCCATGGGAGGTTGACCCAGTCGGTCACTTGCCCGGAAATGGTCACATCCCCGTAGCTTACCTCCTCCCAGTACTCGGCGAACGATTCGTAGGCGTTGCCTGCGATCTTGTCGAAGTACTGTCTGCGCACAGTCTCAGGGTTGGCGAGGTCCGCATCGGGAAACTGCTTCGGGGAAGTCGCCAGGATAACCAGGAACTTGCGTTCCCCGGCTCGGGCGGTGCGTGCCGTCATCGAACAGATGACCGTGCCCGCAAGGAATGCCATCACAACAAAACGTGCCGATTGTGCCATTTCGTTCCGCAATCTCATCTGCCAGCTACTCCCGTTGGATGCCCGCCGGTTCGTCGGCCTGTTCGGGCTGACTGCCGTTTCCCGGCACCGGTCATCATTCCACCATCCACCGATGCTCATTACAAACCACCCCTTTCAATCTCACGGCCTCGACGGACGTCGAACCCTGCCGTGAGAATCCCGCATCACCGGCGAGTGAGCAAAGCCCCTGCGCACTCGTCAGACGCGCGACCGTGAGCCGCACCGGGGCTAACCTGACCCCAGGAACGCCCTGTCACGCGCAAATGTTAAGCCATCGAGACCTCATCCCGACGGCAATCGTATCGCCCGCGTCAAGTGTCTGTCAACCAAAAGGGCTTTTGCGGAGCTTACGGGCCCGTGTGAAGTGGATTATCGGGAGCGATCAAGCTTCGCCGGGCCAGAACCGAGAAAGGGCGCGGAGGATCCTGGCGCAGACCAACACCGCAGCGCTCGGTGCGCCCAGACCATCCAGTCCGGCCTGCAGCACTTAGGGTGCAACTGATCCGTAAATCAGGTAAGCCTCCCCAGCGTTGGTACTACCCTGCGGGTCGGCGAGAATCGACCCGATGAGCAGATCGGATCTCCCGTCGCCGTCGACGTCACCTGCGGACGCAAGACCGCTCGACCGACCGCGGTCCTTTTTCGCCAGGATGCCGCCATTCGCTGACTCTCCCGCATCACCGCCGCCCAGCCTGTCGCCCGTCTTATTACCGGCGATCATGAAACCGCGCAGCCCGTCGGAACCCAGTTGCTCGATTCCGATGCTAATCTCCACGCCAGCGTCATCCAAGGGAAGTTGATCAAGCCTGTTCGACCCGTAGATCACGTAGACTACGCCCGCATTCGTCAGCTTGTCATAGTCGTCAGTCGTTCCGTCGGGGGTACCGTCGGGACCGCTCACATCGTCCGCCTCGCCGTCGAAGTCTGCGTCTACGCCGTACACATCGAGGACATCGTCAGTATCCGCGGGATCGGAATCGAAACGCGGCGTAGCTTCTGGTGCGGCAACCAGCAGATCATTGAACCCGTCGCCGTCGATATCCCCGCCGTTGGCGACGTTGAAGCCAAACCGCCCTTGCTCATTGTCTGCCGTAACACCGACAATCCGGACGCCCCGCGGATCACCATCTTCGTTGCGTATCGCCAGGAGCGCATCGATGGTAAGCCCATCAGCCCCGCTTTCCAGTTGAGGATCGCCGAACACGACAATCACCTCACCCGCACCATCGCTCGCGTTGGGGCTGCCGATCACAAGATCCATTCTACCGTCGGCGTTGAAATCAACGTCCGTGGCAAGACTCGCGCCCAGACCGGCCGAGGAAGTCGCCTGCAACAGCACTCCGTCAAGTCTCAACGGATCGGTCGGCGACCGAGCAAGATTGGCCAGCGGGTAATTCGCGGCACTCTCGCTAAAGACGATATACACGCGTCCGCGACCACCGTTTGCCGCCGACACACCCACCGCAAAATCACCCCATCCACCATCGTTGAAGTCTCTCAACCCGATCATGTTCTTGATCTCGTCGGACGTGTTTCCCGTAATGGTGGCGAAGGAAAGCGGGTCCGCTCGACCTGCCCCGCAGTACCCGGGCTCGCCCATAAGGTACTGATGCGGCGTCGGCGGAGCGCCGGGAAAGAAGCCGTCTGGGCCCCATAAGTTCCGTATGGGTGTGAAGTAGGCCAATCCCTCATTGCCGACTTCAGGAGCGCTGATGAGCAAAGCATCCCTGACGGAAGCGCTGCTCGACGACCATATCGCTATTGACGTTCCAAAGCCTCCGCCGGTATCGGCACCGATTATGCGCGCTCCGTAGGGCGACTGGGCTACTGTTTCAGCAGGATAGAACCCCGACCCAACTTCCAGGCCCAGATCGTCTACGGCACAACCCTGCACGTCATATTGTGTCGGACACGTACCTTCTCGTGGCGAGGTTCCCTCGGATACCACCTCGAAACCTCCGTCCGCGGGGCTGGCCAGCAGAGGTACGAATCCTTCCACAGGTCCGACGATCGTGTCGTCGATTCCATCATCGTCTGCCTCACAGGCATCCACGCCGTCATAGGCCAACTGATCCTCCACAACCAGGGTCGCCGTGTCCTGAACAGACTGATCGGAGAACACCTGCCCCACATCCCCGCAATCAATCCAAGGCACAAAGAAGTCCGGCAGCCAAAGTACCGGAGTGTCACTACTCACCACCACCACCCCGCCGTTGAGGAATTGGCCGGCTGAACAAAGCGCACCAGACGCCTCCGAACACGACGAGTCCACCCGGGGGAATCCAAAGGCCAAATCATCAAGACCGTCACCGTCGACGTCTGGAATGAGGGCGACCGCAGCCAGACCATCCGTATCGCCCGAGTTATCAGCCGTCGCTATTCCCGCCACACGCACCCCGCGCAGTGCACTACTCCCAATCGTTCGGAGCTCGTAGACACCGGTCAGAATATCCGAGCCGGAAGCACCATAGATCACGAACGCGTCACCCGGTCCAAAATCCCCCGTGCCGATATCCGCCTTGCCGTACCGCGCAGCCACGACGAAATCCCCCGAACCGTCGCCGTCGAGATCGCCCGCGGTGGTAAGCGCGCTGCCCGTGTTGTCCTCCGAACTGATGCCCTGGAAGACGGCCCCGTCAAACGGCGGCTCCGTGTCCGTAAGGGCTCCCAGCCAAAGAACCGGCGGAAGACTAGATACGCGAACAGGCTGTGGAGAATCTAAAGCGCACGTGCCAGCGGTACAGTAGCTGTTGGTGATCGTAGGATCGGCCAAGGAAAGCCGGACGGTAACACCGTAGATGCCCGACTCTTCCGGATAGAACCACACAGAGGTCTCATTCGTACTGGCGCCCTCCAGTATGGGTTCCTCCGGACCGATCGCGGTTCCGCTCTTATCCAGGCGACGCACAAACACGTCGATCGTGCCCCCGGACGCAGGAACGTTGGTCGTCCAACTCACCGCGACTGCCGTTGAAGGATCCGTTGGATCGGCGGGAGGAACCGGCAGGCTGATATCCGGTGCCGTCACGCTCAGTATTGGATCCGTAACAACCACGATGGCTCCGGCCGCATAGTCGTAGACTGTACTGTTTACGCCATCGTCAATGGAGGCGCCGATATAATAAGACCCCTCCGGGAGACCACCGGGAAACGAAAACAGCAAGGTGGTGGCCTGTCCTTCCTCCGTTGCCGGTCCAACCGTCGCCGTACCGATGAAATCCGCAAACCCATTGGCGGATTCGGTATCGAAGTCGTAGAACACTTCAACCAGTCCACCATCCGAACGCGGATCCCGCACCGCCGTCTTCACCTGAATAGTGAACTCCTCGTCACCGAAGATCTCAACATCCGTAGCTCCGGGATCCTCGATATTGAGCATCGGTGCGATAGCCTCAGCATCTTCCACGACGCGAACGATCGGCCCAAAGACAGTGACGATCTGGTCGTCATCACCTTTCGCGACTGTCGCAGAGACGGACGAACCGCTGTCGGTAGCGGAAAGGCCGAGCTGATAGTCGCCTGCGGTCAGCCCAGCCGTCACGAGAATCCGGGTGCCCACATTGCCGGAACCGGGCGGCCCGAGCTGTGTGCCTAACTCATCTGCCGGTGCTGTCCGCGAGTCCGCAGCAGTCAAGTAGAACGCACGCCACTGCACGTTCCCTTCGGGATCGCCTGCGTCAAACGCTATTGCTACGTCTTCGCCCTCGGCGACCTCCAGAATGGAGACAGCCGGACGGATGAAGACGGGCCTGGGCGGCCCTTGGACCTGGATCACGCCGGTGCTGACAATATCCTCGACCTGTGAGTCCGCGGTGACGATCAGGCCCACGTAGTAGGTGCCGACCCCGGCCCCCGTCGGATCGAAGCCGAATTGACCCGTGCCTATCGCATAGGTCCCCCCTATGGTAACGCGCGTCTGGCTCTCACCGGTTGGCAGGTAGTAAGGTGAAATCGACGCTCCAGTCGGTGCTGTCACCGTGTAGAGGACAGAAAGCGGCTCCTCCAATTCCGAGATCTGAACAATCTGTGAGACGTTGATTATCTCGCCGGAAATCTCTCCGCTATCGCTGTTATCGTTGGCATCGTTGGTGTTGTCGTTCGTTGGATCGCCGTTCGGCAACGTTGGACAACCGCCGGAAAATAGAAGCAACGCTGCACAACAAGCGGTACTGATCTGGCGGAACACTCGGGCCGGCCTCTGGCCGCACAACAACAAAGACTTCATCACCTAATCACTCCGATTTTCCACAAGGCGTGCGGATGGAACCCTTCGCTACCCCTTCAGCGAGCGGCTCAACATCAGACAAAACCTGCCTTGGATGCGTTCCGAGCGCAGCAACGTCGCTACGCCCGTGGACCACACGGTTGGGCATTTATACGGGCTCAACAAGAGACCTGTCAACAAAGCCGCTCTCCGAGATGTCATCCGCCGCTGCGTGGGCGGCGTTCAGATACCTCGCGGCTTCGGAGCCGGAATGAAACATCGCCTCAAAGACAAGCTGCCGTTCGAGGCGGACCTGTCGAAGCCCACCAGCGATTGCACCACGGTACGGCCCGTTGTAGCCTTGCCCAACACCGGTAGAATGGTCTGCTGAGTTCTGCTTTTCACACCCGGCAGGCCGTGACGCCATCCGGCGCCGCCACGGTAAGGAGCCACACGCTGACTTCAATCTCTCAGACCAATCACCAGGATACGCCCGACCTCGCCGGTCTTCGCGTGCTTGTTTTCGGGCTGGGACGCTTTGGAGGAGGTCTCGGCGTGACCCGTTGGCTCGTCCGCACCGGGGCTTCCGTAACCGTTACCGACCGGGCTGACGGTGATCAGCTCAGCGAGTCACTGGCGGAGATAGGCGATCTGGACCTCGACCTCCGACTGGGTGGGCACGACCCAGCCGATCTCAGCGCCATCGACCTGGTGGTAGTGAATCCTGCCGTTCGCAAAGCTGAGTCCGACCTGTTCCAGGAGATCGTACGCCGCGACGTCCCTTGGACAACTGAAATGAACCTCTTCTGCGAGCGTTGCGGGGCACCAATCGTCGCAGTCACGGGCTCATACGGAAAGAGTACGACTTGCGCCATGTTGGCCGACGCTCTGACGACCGGAGTGGTAGCCAAGAGAATCGAATACACCGGCGTGCATCTCGGCGGCAACATCGGTGGATCATTGCTGACGGACTTGCCGAACATCAAACCGACCGATCTGGTCGTCCTGGAAATGTCCGATGCCCAGTTGGAGGACGTGCCGCGAATTAGATGGGCACCGAAGATCGCAGTCATAACGAATCTGTCGCCCCACCACCTCGACCGCTATAATTCGTATGGAGAGTACATCTCCGCGAAGTTGAACGTCATAGGTGCCCCCCCGCACGCCGACACGGTTGTCGCGGGTGACCTCGACGCAGAGACGGAGACAGCTCTAGCACGCGCGTTGTCAGAGAAGGCCGAGCGGATCATCCGTATTGAGAAACCGGAGCCGGCCGTAGAACTTCGCGTGCCCGGGCGACACAATCTCGATAACGCTGCCTGTGTACTGAGCGTCTGCCGCCTCCTCTCTCTTGATGAGACAATCGCACGCTCGGCCTTGGCTGAATTCAAAGGCCTGCCTCATCGGCTGGAGTTCGTCCGAACCATTGAGGGCGTTGACTACTACAACGACTCCAAGTCAACGGCGCCGGCAGCCACTGTCAAAGCCATTGCGTCGTTTGATCGGCCAATCGTCGCGATTGTCGGAGGGCAGCGCAAAGACGTTCCACTCGACGATTGGGCCAATGCGTTAACGCAATCTTGCCACACGATCATCTGCACAGGCGAATCAGGGAAGGTGTTTGGTGACGCGTTGCGTCAAGCGGGAGACTCCCGGAGCATCCAAGAAGCCAATTCACTCGCCGACGCACTCCACTCCGCAAAGACCGCCGCTCAGCCTGGTGACATCGTGCTCTTCTCCCCCGGTGCACCCAGCTTCGACAACTACCCCAACTTCGTCGCCCGTGGGCTGCACTTTGTCGAACTGGTCAATGGCCTATAATCTCACAGGCTCCGCAAGACTGAATCCACTCGTGCATCGTCACACGTCAATCTGCGGGCAGCACTTGACGCCCTGTTGCGTGCCACTGCTCTTGAGCAGTGTGTGAACGTCACAAGAAACCAATCGCCACTGCTCAAGAGCAGTGGCACACCGTCAAACTCAAGCGTGACGGTGCACTAAATTCTCGACATTCTATGTAACCCGCGGATACCTGCTGCGTCTAAGGTCGCAGGAGATGACGATGAAGGACGCGGAATCGGAGCTTGTCGCCCGAGTGAAGAAGGGCGACATGGCGGCCCTCGAGGCCCTTTACCGTAAACACGTGGACCGCGTGTGGCGGTATGCCTGGTTCCGCACCCACTCCCGCGAGGATGCCGCCGAGATTGTCCAGGAGACGTTCCTTCGGGTGTTGCGATCGATTGGCGAGTTCGAAGGCCGCAGCAGTTTCACAACTTGGCTGCATGCCATCGCCCGCTCGGTCGCTATCGATCTGGCCCGCCGCGAACGACGACATCGGTCAGGGAGCGATCCGGAGACCACCCTGCGACTCGTTCCACCGGCAGCCGAGGCGGCCACCGATGTCCGCGACACACAAGCTGAGGTGCGAGAGGCCGTCGCGAGACTCCCCGCAGCCCAGCGCGATGTGATTGTACTGTATGAGCTACTGGGGTTTACCATCCAAGACGCGATGGAGACCCTCGGCTGGGGCGAGTCACGCGTGAAGGTGACACTCTTTCGGGCTCGCAGAGAATTGCGCGGAATCCTGAAGGGACATCTGAGTGGCGAAACCGGGAAGAGAACGGGGAGCAAATAGGAATGCCAGACGCAGTTGAGGTGTGAGAGTGTCCGCGCGGGCTGAAGCCCGCGGCTCCACTGGTCTAACGCCCCGCTTGGACTGCGAGGGAATG
>CP070744.1:404990-443430 GCA_020348265.1 Phycisphaerales bacterium
CGAATTGCATGCCGGCGCTTCGCCTGGGCATGGCACCCAACTCCTGAACCGCTAGACAATAACAGAAATTGCTCTAATCTTCGTGATCGACCACCATCGATGCGAGTATCCCACGACCATTCCCGGAAAAGTCCCGTTCGTGTGCTGGATTCAGGGTCAGCTTCCGAATCTGACCAGTCGGCAAGCGGGTAAGTCGATTGGCCCGCTGGATTTCTACATTGCGCCTGAAGTGGACCAGTTCATCCGGCACTATTCCTATCCGCCTAAGCAGGGCATGCGCTGGTCGGCGGCGACTGATCACCGTCTTTATGACGCCAGGCCTCTTAGCGACGAGGAGTTGGCTCCTTTTCGCTGTGATATCTCATTTGTCAGCAATCAATCGAAACTGCCCCGGGTTTATCATGAGGAGCGGTTGCGCTTGCTCCCCGATGATCCTGACGTCCATCGTTTGACCGATTACCTGTTCGAGGCCATCGAAACGGAGATTACCGAGCGGCCTGAGACGGCGGGGGTTAGATCCGCAGCCTCGATCCTCAGGCAAGCCGAGCGCGAGTTGGGACTTGCCCCCGCCACGACCGACGTGGCCGACACAATAGCGCGGTTCTACATCCATCCTATGACCGAGTTGATGTACCGGCAGGCCACCCTGGAATGGGTGGCGGATTACTGTGATCGCGGCGGGCATACGCTGCATCTGTATGGCAACGGGTGGGAACCCCACCCGCGTTTCTCCAAGTGGGCCCGTGGTTTCGCGGAGAACGGGGAGCAGCTTCGTGCGATCCATCAGGCGAGCGCCATCAACCTTCAGAGTACGAGTTACGGAGCCGTCCATCAAAGGCTGCTTGACGGGTTGGCGGCGGGCGGGTTTTTCCTTATACGATACTGTCCGACGGACATAATTCACGGCCCGACACGGCGACTACTGGACGTCATCGAGCAATACGGTGTCATACCCGGTGTTACGTACGATGCAAAATCCATACCCGCACCAACGGATGCTTGGGGCGCGCTGCAGAAGCACCAAGGCGAACCGTGGGACGACGGTCCGGTGTTCATCTATCCGGAAGAGCTCGACCGCCTGCGCAGCCTTGCCGCAGAAGACTATCGCCTCATGGCTGGGGCGGTCTTCAAACGCTATCACGACGTGTGTTTCCGCTCCGCAAGGGAGTTCGCCAATCTGGCAGACCGATATCTGGGTGATGCAGACACACGACGAGAGATCGCAGACTCGATGCGCGCAAGTGTGGTAGAGCGGTTTACCCATGACGCCTTTGCCCGCGACCTGCTTGCGTTTATTGCGAAGCGACTGAGCGAACGGGACGAAGGCCGGCCATGATCAGTCTCAACGGAGCACGCCGCATGTCGGGCCAGGCAAAAGTGTTGCCTTACTGAACCAGAGTCTATGGTGCAAAATGCAAGAGTATCGCCCTGGCGAGAGAACAGCTGCCCTCTGTGAGATCGCCACAGAGCCGCGAATCCTGCTATGGACGCTTTGGCGGTCGGGCACGCATTGGCCTGCGGATACGCCATCTGACTGGTCGCACACGTTCCCTTAGCATGTGAAAAATGAGGTAAACACAGGCATCGCGCGCTCCTCAGTGGGTTCAGGCCGGCTGGTCGCCTCCACCGGAGTAAAGTGCCGGTCCGTTTTGTCCGATAAAAAGGGCGTCGCGGTGTGCGGATGGTCCGCGCGCAGCCTCTTTCGGAGTGGTTCGTCCGTGATCGAAGTAGTCGGTCTGGTAACAGCACGTGGTGGATCGAAGGGTATCCCGCGCAAGAACATCAAGCCCCTTGCTGGCAAGCCGCTCATCGCGTGGACGATTGAAGCGGCCCTTGCGAGTCGGTTCCTCTCGCGTGTCATCGTGTCAACTGACGACGATGAGATAATGGAGACGGCGCGCGACTTCGGTGCCGAGGTTCCTTTCAAAAGGCCTGCTGAGCTGGCTGGCGATGACTCCCCGCATATCTCCGTCGTGCGACACGCGGTTGATTGGCTCTGTGACGAGGAGCACTGTCCGGAGTTCATTATGGTGCTGCAGCCGCCGACACCTTTGCGCATTGCTGCTGATATTGACGGCGCGATTGAACTGGCCGAAGAGAAGAGTGCCGATGCCGTTGTGAGTGTCGTGGAGGCGCAGCACCACCCCTACATCACACGGCGACTTACGGAGACGGACACGTTGACGAGCTTTGTTCCATCTGCGCTGAAGTACTCTCGACGGCAGGAGTTTTCGCCGGCATACGCTCTTAACGGTGTCATCTACCTGAATCGCTGCACGTGCCTGGCGGATTGTGAGACGCTGGCTCCTGAGGGTAGCTACGCGTTTGTCATGCCGCCCGAGCGCTCGATCGATGTCGATACGCCGTGGGATTTTCACCTGGCTGAACTGATACTCAACGATCGTATTGCCCAGTGCACGGTTGCCACAGAGCAGGTGCTTTGATATGCCGGGCGTTTTTCTACTCAGGATGGGAAGGAAGACACACAATAATGACACTTGAAGATTTTCATGCTATTCGGGCGTTGCGCGAGAGGGAAGCACATCTCTTTCAGGATATCCAACCCGCTGATGACCCGAAGAAGATCATTCTCTACTCTGTGGATCCCTGGCAACTCGGTGTCGTTGAGCAGTTCTTGCACGTTGCGTTCGAGCTGTGGGGCCATCGTCCGAAGACACTCTATTACGACGGCTTGTTACCTCTCACCGCTTGGGAGAGCCACAATGTTTCGCCGCCGAAGCCCGGCACGCTTCACGAACGCGCTCAGCATATTTGCGGTGCCTTCGGCATTTCCCCCATAGGTATATCTACTTATCTCGATGCCGACTGTGCACGTGGCCAGGCGGCTGTGCTTGTTCACTCGTTGTCTGATGAAGATCTTGAGACGCTGACGTATCGGCGTATTCCCATCGGCTCGCTTGCACTCAGGGATCTGTTCCAATACACAGTAGGCTACTTCGAGCCACACTCCATCGAATATTTGAGGCTCTATCGCGATCATTTGATTCACGCGATCATGAGTGTTGATCTTGCCTATGCTATCATCGAGAAGGAAGAACCCGACATTATCGTATTAGTAAACGGCAAGTCGGTTATGTACACTTACATGTATGAAGTAGCGCGACTCCTTGGTCTGCAAGTCACGACGTGGGAGGAAGGGATGTATTGGGACACGTCGATCGTTCTGGCCAACGACGCACGGGCCATCGACTTCCCAGTGAGCGACGAAGACTGGGGGGCATTTCGCGCGGTGCCCTTGGATGATGATCAACGTCATGCGATTGAAGACTACTTTGACCGATGGCGCCGACAAGAGGCTACTTATTACACATTCTACGACAATGAGGTGTGTGACTTCGCACCCATCCGTCGCGAGCTTGCGATTCCAGATGGCACTCGCTTGATCTCTCTCTTCGCCAACATCATCTCCGACACGAACGCGCTGGAAAAGGATCGAGCGCTTCACGGCATGATGGATTGGTTGTATTCCACGGTTGACTTCGCCCGGCACCGAGATGATCTCACTCTGTTGAACCGCGCCTGTCCATGCGAAAACAAGTGGCTTTGCAGGACGCACACGCCAATCAAGGCGCTGATTATGGAAAGGTTCGCCGGGGAGCTTCCCAAGAATGTCCGCATCGTTGACGGTGCGTCGGAATTCAGCTCGTACGAGATAGCCAGACATTCCGATTGCCGCGCCGTGTATACCTCGACACTCGGTGTCGAGCTGTCGATGATGGGGCTCGAGCCACTGATTTGCGGCATCCCCTTCTATAGTGGAAGAGGATTCGTCAATGACATACACTCGCGGGAGGAGTACTTTGCGATTCTCGCCGGCGACAGATCACCTGATGGAGTCGACCTGGATCGTCTTAAACAGTTCATGTATCTTGTAGTATTCAATCTGGTAAAGAAACCGGAGTTCCATGGTGGGATTCACACTAATCCTCAGTGTCCGCGGGTGAGTATTGACACGTTCGCAGGCTTTCCTGAAAGCATGCCGGTGTTCAATGCAATTGTTGATGCCATTCTAACGAATACCAGCTTCATACGCGTAAAGGAAATGGTGTGACTACATAGCAGGATCAAGTGCGCGCATAAGCGGGTGAATATGAGAGTACGTTCTTCACATGACTAAACCCATTCACATCGGTAATCGGGAGATAGGAAGTGAATCCCCTTGCTTTATTATCGCAGAAGCAGGGGTAAACCACAACGGTGACCTTGCTCTTGCCAGACAGCTTGTCGATGCGGCCGTTGCGGCCGGAGCCGACGCGGTGAAGTTCCAGACGTGGGTGACGGAGAAGCTTGTGACGCCTGACGTCCGCCTAGCTGAATATCAAGAGCACAATCTTGCGTACGATGCGACCCAGTTTGCCATGCTCAAGGAATTGGAGCTCAGCTATGATCAGTTTCGAGTGCTAAAGGGATATGCTGACCAAAGACACATCGTGTTCCTGTCGACACCGAATGAAGAGGACAGTGTGGACTTTCTAAGTGATCTTGGTGTGCCGGCCTTCAAGATCGGCTCCGGGGAGGTAACCAATCTTCCTTTCCTCCGCCATGTGGGTGCGAAGAACATACCCGTGATTCTCTCGACGGGAATGGCGACGCTGGATGAAGTAGCCGAGGCGGTCCAAACACTCGAAGCAACGAGCAACAGAAGGCTCGTGTTGCTGCAGTGTGTCTCCAGCTATCCCGCTGATCCTGCCGACTGCAATCTGCGTGCGATGGCCACGCTGGGAGAGACGTTCGGGTATCACGTAGGTTTCTCGGATCATACAATGGGCATTGAGATTGCGATTGCAGCTGTAGCCCGAGGAGCCCACGTGCTGGAGAAGCATTTGACCTTGGATCGATCGATGTCCGGCCCCGATCATCGCGCCTCCCTTGAACCAGCCGAGTTTGGCGAGATGGTATGGGCTATTCGCAATGTGGAGGCGTCACTGGGCGATGGAGCAAAGCGGCCAACTGCAGACGAACTGCAGACAAGGCAGGTTGTCCGTAAGTGTATTGTGACGACGCGTACAATCAAGGCAGGCAACGTGCTGACTGCTGAAGATGTCGCCCTGCGTCGGGCGTGCGGTGGTCTGTCGGCAGCTGAACTTCCCCACATCGTGGGTCGCCGATCTGTCGTCGACTTGAGAGCCAATTGTACCATTACTATGGATATGCTGCAATGAGGTCAATCGGCGTCTTTACCGCTAATCGCAGTGAATTCGGTGTCCTTGTGTCGATCCTGCGAGCCATCGATGCCCATCCACAACTGACCAAGGTGCTGCTCGTTGCGGGGATGCAGTTGGCCGACACCCATGGTGCGACTAAAGAGGAAATCATAGCCGAGGGCTTTGATGTCGACTACCCCTTAGACGTAGGTCTGCCGGTGGAACGAGAGGGCAGCATCTCGACGTGGGTGGGGTCGCTGACCGGCATTTGTGGACAGACCCTGTCGACAGTCAGGCCGGACTTCCTCGCTGTTCCGGGCGACCGGTATGAACTGCTAGCCCCGGTTACGGCAGCATTGTTGGAAGGAATACCGATAGCCCATATAAGCGGTGGGGACCTCGCTAAAGGAGCGTTTCACGACGATGGAGTGAGACACACGATATCCAGGTTGGCCCATCTCCACTTTCCTGGAACAGAGGACAGCGGTGCACGTCTGATCGGAATGGGCGAGGAAGCCTGGCGTGTCCACAATATAGGTGAGCCATGTATAGACAATCTGTTTTCGGATGACTATCCTTCATTCGTGAAGTGGCGCAACCGATCGACCTGAATCCGCAAGAGTAGTACGTACTGTGGACGATACATCCTGTACTTAGGGAGGATGGACGATCGGGTGCAGCCGCTCGAAAGACTCTGACTACTCTCATTCAAGTGAATGTGCAGGTCGTGATTACCTATCCAAATGGTGATCGCTCCAGCGACGAAAGTGTTGCTGAGATCGAAGGAACAAGGAACAGAGCGGGGTTCGTGGTGGTCAAGAGTCTCGGTCGTAGGCAGTATATACCGTTGATGAAACACGCTGCCGCGATTGTCGGAAACTCATCCAGTGGCGTGGTGGAGAGTACTCCGCTGCATCTCCCCGCGGTTGACCTGGGGATTCGTCAGGAGGGAAGAATCCACGCGGCAAACGTGCTTAGGAGCCTGTTGAAGAATGTAACGCCGCCCCTTGTGGGCGACACCAGGCCTCGGAAGACGCCACCCACAAGGGGTGGCGCTACAATTGGGTGTCCGGGAGCCCCCCCCTGTCACATCTTCACCCGCCCTCGCCCCGCACATAGAAGCGGCACCGACGGATTACTCACCGGTGCCGCAGCCAGGTTGATTCGAACACACTACCTCAGACCGAGCGAACAGGGTCAGTCGGTCACTGTCAATATGGTGTCAGCAATGACAACGGTCTTTTCAGCATCCATCGCGCTGATCCGCACGGTCATCGACTCTACAGTGTCGATCAGATTTGCCGGGTAGGCCACTGCGGCAAAATCACCGTCGCCGGCAACCAAGTCCACACCTTCTCCTGTATCGTACGGAATGCCATGGGAGAAGTACGCGGGAACTTCATCCGAGGAATAGTGCAAGCCGTCGATCATCTCATCGACGGCCGTGTTGGTGATGTCCTCCAGACCATCCGTGTCGCTCATCACGATCGAGAACATAACGATAGCATCCGCGTCACCGCGGGGCATCGACCCGGGAGCCTTGGTGATCGATGAGATATATGGTGCATCAGCCACGGACGGCGTTGCCGCGTTGAGTTCATCGATATACCCGACGTAGAAAGCAGCATTCTCCGGCAAGATGCCGTATTGGGTGTAGAACATGACACGGGTGCCGTCATTGCTGATCGCATGGTAGTAGGTCGGTCCGATCGCGATGTTGGTGATGTTCCAGGCGGTGAAGAGGTTCAAACGCCCGGAGCCGTCGGTGTTGAGCAGGACGCCCCCGCCTGATGCGCTGCCCGTGCGACTCGCACGCACTGTAGATTCGAGTTACTGCTCGAAAAAGCGCGCTCGTCCTGCGCTGCTGATAATCGTATCGGCATCAACCGACGAATCGCTTTATGCGTCGACTCTAGAACGTTCGGACCGGCAAAGATGCGGACCGCCCCCGAGAAAGTGCTCGTCGGTCAAACGCTCCGGATGCGCTCAGTACCGGCCGGCGGTGTTCGGCGAACCGCCGATTGACTTGAGGGTCTTGTAGAATCGGTCTATCTCATCCTCTGAGTTGTAGTAGTGAATCGACGCACGAACGAAGGTGTCCAGGCCACGGGATGCCATATCCAGCAGCGTGTGCTCCTTTCGCGCAACGGATACGTTTATGTTGCCCCTCCGCAAGGCACGCCTAACGGCTTCAGCATCCCACCCAGCCAGCGAGAATGCTACTATCCCACACTTGACCGCCCCCAGGTCGTGGACTGTGATCCCGGGAATCTCGCCGAGCTTCTCGCGGAGAGTATCACCGAGGAACCTGACTCTTCGCCAGATGTCGTCCAACCCCCATTCGAGCGAATAGGATATAGCCGCCCCGAGTCCCACGTTGGCGGCGTAATTCGCTTCCCAGTTTTCAAACCGACGCGCGTCTGATCGGATCTCGTACTGCTTTCGATTGACCCAGCGGGCGGCATGTAGGTCGAGAAAGGGCGGTTCGAGTTCACCAATGAGGCTTGATCGAACGTAAAGGAACCCGACTCCGCGGGGCCCGCGGAGGAACTTGCGACTCGTGGCGGAGAGCATGTCACAGCCTATTCGCTCAACATCGATCGGCATCTGACCGACCGATTGACAGGCGTCGAGTAGATAAAGCGCG
The DNA here is from genome assembly GCA_020348265.1 of Phycisphaerales bacterium. Taxonomy (GTDB): domain Bacteria; phylum Planctomycetota; class Phycisphaerae; order UBA1845; family UBA1845. The sequence goes on from CP070744.1 coordinate 412,803, forward strand.
TTTACCCGGCGTGCCACTTTGCCTATCTCATCAGCCGGATTGACTAATCCGCAGTTAGTCGGCACATGGGTGATCGCAATGAGCCTGACATCATCGTCCGCCATCTCCTTCAGCGCATCCAGCGAGAGCTGTCCGTGTTCGTCGTTCGGCACGATTTCGATGGTCACCCCGATGCGTTTCTGTACTTGAAGGAAAGGAATGTAGTTGCTCGCATACTCGGCCATTGAGGTGAATATCCGGTCACCCGCCTTGAAAGGAATGGAATAGAATGCCATGTCCCAGGCACGCGTAGCATTCTCGACGATGGCTATCTCGTTCCGCGCACATCCAACAAGTTGCGCAGCCAGATCATACACCTGGTCGATCTTGTCGTGCGCTTGCTCAGCCGCCTCATAGCCACCTATAGACGCCTCCAAGCGAAGGTAGTCGCCAACTGCGTTGATCACGGGCTGTGGCATCAGGGCCGCCCCGGCATTGTTGAAGTGAACCACGTGTCTGCAACCCGGCGTTTCACTGCGGGCTCGCGCGATGTCGAAATCCACCTGCTGCATTGCTGACACTTCTGCTCCGTTACATCTCAAATGTCGGGTGCAGTCTCTTCAGTCGTATCCGCGCCTCAGGTTGAAGTCTGCCATACCCAAGTCCGACGAAGTCAGGCGCCGGCATGCTGATGCGGAAAACACCTAGCGGTGCTTCGCTTGGCCATGCCACCAATCAGATTACGTGTAGTGAAGCACCAGTCACGATCGCTCAAGGGCGAGCTTTCCTCCCAGGGCGATGAACACCGCGCCGGAAATCCTGTTGAGCGCAAGCTGCACCGACCGTTTCGTTCGCAATACCAGGGACATCTTCCCCGCCAGCGCCCCCACAAGCACGCACCAGATCGTCCCGGTCGTCACGAAGATACAGCCCAGTATCACGAACGGAATAACGGTGTGCCCGCTGCTAGGATCAACGAATTGGGGGAGAAAGGCGAGGAAGAAGACGGCAACCTTGGGGTTCAGTACATTCGTCAGAGCACCTTGTCGGTAGACGGTCCACCCGTCGCGTCCATTGCTGCTTTTGCCCGCACTACTGTGAGGATCAACCTTCCGCAACAGCATCCCAATGCCCAAGGCGATGAGGTACGCAGCACCAACATACTTGATTATGGTGAAGACCGTTGCCGATGAAGCCAGGATTATCGACAAGCCTGTGGCTGCTGCCAGTGTGTGGATCAGCCCGCCCGTGCTTATTCCCAGAGCGGAAAGCACCCCCGCCCGCACACCCTGGGCGGCACCGCGGGCAAGTATATACATCGTGTCCGGGCCGGGAGTCAGATTAAGGAGAATCCCAACCGAAACAAACGTCGCCAAGTTCTGTGTACCGAACATAAGCTCGCTCCGGGTGCGAACCGAATCAGATCCCTGTCTGGTTAGATTATGCACTGAGTTCGTTTGTGGCAAGTTGAGACGTCGACACCGGTGTGCCCCGTCGACAAGGCACGTGGATACGGTTCTACAGCCGAGGAGGTTGAGCACCAGCCCCGGCAGCATTCGATCGGTGCGTTTGACATTCACTGCGACGAGACTTCGTTGTTGCACCTGAATCGCTTGCAGGAGGTGCCCCGTTCACGTATTTTCCATCCTAGCGTCAGTGTAGATGGCGCTTATCGCGCTTACCGGAGCAACTGATGACACCGCTTGAGAATCCGCTAGCAGTTATCTCCGACGTGCACGGCAATCGTTGGGCTCTTGAGGTGGTCCTCGAGGACATCCAACGGCGGGGAATCCGCAACGTCGTTAATCTCGGAGACAGTCTCTACGGCCCGCTTGACCCTGCAGGAACTGCCCAAATCCTCATCGGACTCGATATTCCGAGCGTTCGGGGTAACGAAGACCGGATCATCGTGGAGCCCGAGAATGGACTTGAGCCGTCGCCCACGCTCCGTTATGTCAAAGACGCTCTTGACCCACGGCATCTGCAATGGCTGAGTTCGCTTCCCCTGACCCGCACCGCCCATGCCGACTATTGCCTCTGCCACGGGACCCTCGCCCGCGACGACGAGTACTTTCTCGAAGACGTGCAGGAAGCGGGTGTGTCGCTGAAGACATCTAACAGACTCATGGCACAGATGGAATCAGCGCAGCAATCCGTCCTGCTATGCGGCCACAGCCATGCTCCCCGCACGGTCTACCTTCCCGATGGGAAGCTCATCGTAAACCCGGGCAGCGTGGGGCTTTCCGCCTATACCGACGACGCGCCCTTGCCGCATGCGATGGAAGTGGGCAGCCCACACGCTCGGTATGCAGTAGTATCGAGATGTGAAGTTGGCTGGAACGTTGAACACATCGCACTGTCATACGATTGGCAGTCCGCCGCTGCTACGGCCCAGGCCAACGGACGGCCTGATTGGGCACGATGGCTGCAAACGGGACGGGCCAGCCTCGACTAGTGCACAGTCACGCGAGAACTCGCACGCGGCACGACTTGAACCGAATACCTGCAAGCCGAGGTGCGACGACGCACGAGGTTGAATCCGAATCATGGCAGGTACGGGATCGTACATGCACGGCCCAGGCAGACGTTTGAGACCCAGACCCGCCACTCAGGATCAGATTCCGAATTCCAACGAGGCGAGCAGAGGCGTGGCGCCCGGATTGAAGCTGGCTGCTGCGTCAAGCTCTGCTGACGGCCTTGTCGGCTCATCGACAACGTGGCACTTACACTTCGAGTTGAACCGGACGCCTCCGCGTTCCTTTGCGAAGTCACTTGGATCGGCGCGGAGGACGCAGCTCTAAGGTTTTGTTTGAAATGTGCTTACAGGTACCGCTCCTGTGGCCGATTCGGTTTGACTCGCACGTAACTGAAACACGCCCAATGCTTGGCCCGTTCCAATAATGTCTCGACGGGATACGCCCATTCCGTGCTAAGGAGTGATTGACAACCTTGAGCCGGACTGTCTCGTGTACGGTCGACCTGTTGCTTCCTAGCCACCTTGGGACAAACAGAACGCACGGTTTTTGCCTTTTTTCACAATGACGTCGATGGTATAATTCGTTGGTCTGGTCGGAGCGGCTTTCATGCTCGACTGGGAGTGTTTTTTGACCGAACCGATATTGGAACCTTGGGAGGCCTGGAATCGGCACCAAACGACGTACCGACCCCATTCGAGGTTGGCGGTCCGGGAGCCGGCAAGCTACCCACGTTGTGAAAGGGTTCCGTCACTGGCTCCCAACGACATTGCGACGGTCGCCCCGTTCGGACGCTGCCTGTGGGCCCGGCGTTTTTCGTGCGGGCCCTTTTTCGTTGGCACGCCCGCGTTTAGCATATAGCTTGTTTCTTGCGGGATCGTCGGCGACCCGCGGTTAGTCGTTGACGTACTCCGCTGTTCCTTCTTTAGACGCGAGATCATGAAATCAGTTGTTTTGTTCGAGGATGAAGGTCATTCAAACCTGGCGCCTCTGGTATATTGGCGCTCGGTTTTTGAGTTGAAGGTCGGTCGCAAGATCCTGCTCGATCGCACCGCGCAATGTCTGGGGACACCGATAACCGGCGTGTGGACCCGCAACTGGTTGGCGGCGGTCGCAGCACAGCGCTGTGGTGCTCCCGCGAATCAGCCGGTAGATGATGGCACGATTCTCGTCAACGGTCGCTGGCTGACGGGGAAGACCCCCGAGTTCCCAGCCGGTCCCTGCGTTGGAGTCGCCGACGGCCAAGTGGCGTTTATAGTCTGCAACTCGAAGCTCGCTTCGGACATCGGCCCAACGGATTTGCTTGATACGACGCGCCGGGACATGACCATCGCCGGAATCGAACAGGTTGAGGCCGGAGGGAGCTTCGTTAATTATCCGTGGGACATTATCTCCAACCTTGACGAATTGCTGGTCGAGGATTGGCGGCCAACAGAAGCCGGCGCGGAAAGCGAAGTAGACTCAGCCGTGAAGCTCGAACCGGCGGATCAGATACACATTGGTCAAAGCACATTCATCCACCCAACAGCCGTAATCGACGCCTCTCCCGGGCCTGTCTACATAAGCCATGACGTGCGAGTTGGACCCTACGCGGTTCTGGAGGGTCCGCTCTACATAGGGCCCGGATCGCAGATCAATCCCCATACTTGGCTGCACGGCGGTAACTCGATCGGTCCGGTCTGCAAGGTGGGCGGCGAACTGGACTGTTGCGTGCTGCACAGCTTCACCAACAAACAGCATGACGGCTTTCTCGGCCATGCCTATGTGGGAAGCTGGGTGAACATCGGGGCGGGATGCGTCAACTCCAATCTGAAGAACACGTACGGCAAGATCCGTGTACCCATCAACCGGCGGGACGTTGATTCCAAGCTTCAGCTCTTCGGTTGCATCATCGCCGATCACGCCAAGATCGGCATCAACGCGACCATACCGACCGGCGCCGTGATAGGCATGTCGGCAACCGTTGCAACCAGTGACATGATCCCGAAGTTCCTCCCCTCATTTGCGTGGTTTACCGGGTCCGGAGTGGGACTCGGTGATCCTGGGAGACTTCTTGACGCGGCTACGCAGATGATGATCCGTCGCAACATCGACATGACCGATGAGGAGATCGAACTCTTCCTCGAACTTCCAGCGCGTATTCAGGCCAGCGAGGCGAATCGCTGATTCGCCGCTGCAAAGGCTCCGCAACATCGGGAGAATCGTAGGTACTCCGTTCCCGCTTTAGCGTGGCGATTCCGTTCGTTGCGTTCTACGACACCGGCTCCACGCTGGTCAGCGCCAACATTTGCTCAGCGATATTGGATTCGAAGGTGCCCGGGATTTCGTGTGTGGCGGCAGCGGAGGCAACTGCCAGAGCAAACCGGTACGAATCCACGGGGTTGTCTCCGCGTATCTGAGCCGTGACAAAAGCCGCCAGCATCGCGTCGCCGCACCCGACCGTGCTTCTGATCAGTTCGGGAGCGACATCGACCTGGCCGAGAAACGCTGAGTCATTGACGAACAAATACCCCCCGGCGGAGCCGCATGTGACCATCACCACGCGGATGCTCTCGGACAACGCACGCCCCAGAGTGACTATTCGATCGTCACTGAGGCTGTCGGTTTCATGCATCTCGCCCAGTTCCTGTACGTTGGGTTTGAGCAAGTCGATATCCCTGGTTCGCACCGCTCGCAGGAAATCACCCGGAGCATCGATGATCACACGGGCGCCGGCGCGGATGGTTATGTCCACCAGCTCCACGGCGTAGTCGTTCTCTACCCCCGGCGGCAAAGAACCTGAGAAGATCACATGCGCACCGGGCTTGGCGAGGAGGTCGATCTTCCTGCGGAGCCTCTCAAGGTCCGTCTCGCTGGGCACGATACCGGTATCGCGGATATGGGTCTCGTTATGCGCTTGCGGGTCAATCAGGGTGATGTTCTCACGAGTGATACCCCTAACAGCAAGAAACTGTGGCTGCACGCGTTGGCCGTCGAACGAACGATCGTACTGATCCAGCTCCTCGCAGCCCACGAATCCGGTAGCGATGCTAGCGACGCCCAGGGAGCTCAGCGCACGCGATACGTTCACGCCTTTGCCGGCCGGTACCCGTCTCAGGAGGCGACCTTTCAGGTGCCCACCCACATGGAAGTTGCCGACTTCGATCAGCCGATCGATTGACGTGTTCAGCGTTACGGTGACGATGGTATTCACAGTGGTAGCTTTGCGGTCTCAATAGCCGCTTCCCCGACAAACATAATCGCGTACGATACGACCATGCCGACGATAAGCGATTCAGCCATTGTACTGAAGCGTCTCGACTTCTCCGAGACATCTCAGATCGTCGTACTCTTCACGCGCGAACACGGCAAGATACGCGCAATCTGCAAGGGCGTAAAACGCGGCACGAAGACACGTTTCGCCGTGGGAATAGACCTTCTCGATGTGGGAAGAGTAGTCCTCAGTAGCAGGCATGAGCGCAGCTCAAGCCTCGCAAACCTGACCGAGTGGAAGCAGCTGCGGAGTCTCACCGGCCTGCGGGAGAAGATCTTCCGGCTGTACGCCGCCGAGTATGCAGCCGAGATAACCGCACAGCTCACGGAAGACTGGGATCCCCATGCCGAGCTGTTTGAAGCGTTGCTCAACACGCTAATCGATCTCTCTGATGCGTCCGAACCCCTCAGACTAACGACCCGCTGCCAACTGGCGTTGCTTCGCTCGATAGGGTCAATGCCCCGGTTTGACAGTTGCGTTCTGTGCGGTCGGAGCGAGGATTTGACTTTCTTCTCGTCACTGGAGGGTGGCCTCATCTGCCGTCACTGCGAGCCCGGGCAGGTCGAGAAGCGTGAGGTCTCACGGGCAACGATCGCCGTGGTACGGGGCGATGCGAGTAACGCGCCGTTCCTGGGCGCTTTCGGTGTCCTTAACTATCACATTGCCCATCTTATGGGCAAAGAGCCGCTGCTGGCCTCTAAGCTGGTCTCGCCCGAAAAACGCAGGGTGGTTGATTAAGCGAGTCCGTTGAGTGGGCATGACCGATCAGACTTTTCACAGACGGTCAAGCGAGCTGCGAAGAGTCCCAACGGTTCCCGTTTGCATGAAGGGAGATCGTTCCGCTGATACTCACTCGTCAACTGCGCGAGAACCGGCGCTGGGAGATGGAAGACAACGCCGTAGCCTGAGGTTATAGGACGCCGGCGCTGGCGGTGCTGCAGCACAGTCCACGGGCCAAAGGTACTTTCGTGCCGTCAATAACCACCAATCAGCTATGAGGCACTCACAAGTGACTTAGAGATGACACAATACACGGGGTCTTCCCTGGACCGGGCAGGGAGACGTCGCCCACAACCGAACTTGAGTGGGGACGGCAAACGGCAACCCAAGGTCCTGCTCGTTGCTTGGCGGGAAGATGCCCTCGGCGTTCGACCGCAAAAGAGCCATTCCAGCCGAACGATACCACAAGAGTGGACGTGTTTCACCGCAAGTTGAGGCGGGGTTTTTGCCGATCTGTTTGACGTAGTATAGGACCGTTCTTATCATTGCCCCCGTTGGTATATGGGGAGATTCTTTTGAAGGACCACGACATGGCAGCTACACGGAAATGGGTCTACTTCTTTGGCAAAGGCCACACCGAAGGCAGAGGCGACCAGAAGGCGCTGTTGGGTGGAAAGGGAGCGGGATTGGCGGAGATGACCCGGATCGGGCTCCCCGTACCCGCTGGCTTTACCATTACAACTGAAGCCTGCGACGCCTACAACCAGGGCGGACAGGAGTGGCCCGTGGGACTCGAGAAGGAAGTCCGACTGGCGATCACCAAGCTCGAGCGGGTGTGCAAGAAGAAGTTCGGTGGAGCTCGTGATCCGCTGCTGGTTTCCGTCCGCTCGGGAGCGGCCATGTCGATGCCGGGGATGATGGAGAGCATCCTGAACCTCGGATTGAACGACGAATCCGTCGAGGCACTGGCCAAGGCTTCCTCTAACCGACGCTTTGCCCTGGACGCCTATCGACGGCTCATCATGATGTATGGGTCTACCGCCAAAGGCATCGAGCGTGATCTGTTTGATGCCGCGTTTGACAGTGTCAAGCAAATGAAGACGGCAGTCCGCCTGGATCGTCGGGCAGGCGATAAGATCGGCGATACGGATGTCGATGCGGAAGAACTCGAGCACCTCGTGGGCGAGTTCAAGGCCCTTTATCACGAACATTGCGGAGAGGAGTTCCCGCAAGATCCCTTCCAACAGCTCAAAGGCGCAATCGACGCGGTCTTTGACAGCTGGATGGCCGACAAAGCGGTCACCTATCGGCGTGTAGAGAGGATCTCCGGCCTCAAGGGCACTGCTGTCAATGTGTGCCAGATGGTTTTTGGGAACATGGGGGATGACAGCGGCACGGGTGTGTGCTTTACCCGCGATCCCAGCACGGGCGAAGCGACCTACTACGGCGATTTACTGATCAACGCCCAGGGAGAGGACGTGGTTGCGGGAGTGCGCACGCCAATGCGGTTGGCGGAACTCCAGGAGTTGATGTCCGAAGTATACGAACAGCTCGAGGCCGTTCGAGTTATGCTGGAGGTCCACTACAAGGATATGCAGGACCTCGAGTTTACGATTGAACGAGGGAAGCTGTACATGCTGCAGTGCCGGGTCGGAAAACGCTCTCCTCAGGCGGCCTTCAGGATTGCGGTCGAACAGGCTACGAAAGGCCTGATGTCGCCGGCTGACGCCAAACGACTGGTCAAGAAGAAGTACCTGCCCGCCAAGTATGCCTCAGCCGCCTCTAAACCCGTCATAACTAAGGACGAGGCCATTCAGCACATCGAGGCCGTCAACATCGAGCGGCTTTTTTATCCGATCATCGATTCCAATCTCCCGCCCCATGATCTTGCGAGCCGCAAGCTCGGTGAGGGCATTGGAGCCGTACCCGGGGCGGCGTGTGGTGCAGTCGTATTCTCCGCGGAAGAAGCGGAAGCGCGAACCCAAGATGGCGCCAGAGTGATCCTCGTGCGGAAGGAGACTTCGCCGGAAGACGTCGGGGGGATGCACGTCGCTGCGGGGATTCTCACGGCCACGGGAGGTAAGACCTCCCACGCCGCCGTTGTTGCCCGCGGATGGGGCAAGTGCTGCATCGTAGGCTGCGAAGACCTGGACATCGACTACGATGAGAGGACCATGTCCTTTGGCGGTCCCGTAGTGCGCGCAGGCGAGTCAATTACGCTTGACGGCACTACCGGGCGTGTCTTCGAAGGAGAGATCGGCCTGGACAGGCCCAAAGCCCCTCCGGAATACAATACTCTGATGAGCTGGTGCGATCAGCGACGCAGGCTTGAGGTCCGTGCAAACGCGGAGACCCCTGAAGATGCCCGCAAAGCGGTCGAGTTCGGCGCACAGGGCATCGGACTTTGCCGGACCGAGCACATGTTCTTTGAGCATTCCCAGCCCCAGCGCATTCTGGCCATGCGCGAGATGATCCTCGCTGACGATGAAGCATCGCGACGGCACGCCCTCGATAAGCTGCGCCCCTTCCAGGTTGCGGATTTTGAAGGCCTGTTTACCGAGATGGACGGAAGGCGTGTAACCATCAGACTCCTGGATCCCCCGCTGCACGAGTTTTTGCCCCAGCACGACAATCTAGAAGCTCAGCAAGCCGTGGCCGACGAGCTGGATGCGCACGCCGCTGCGCCCGACGCCGGCGGTTCGGATTGGCGCACGGACGACGGAGGCGTCGCGGTCGCCCCGACTCCGACGCGGACGGTGACGATAGAGGATGTCCAGCGACGTATTGAGCAGTTGCACGAGGCCAACCCCATGCTCGGCCACCGTGGGTGTCGTCTGAGTATCTCCCATCCCGAGATCCTGGAGATGCAGGTCCAGGCGATCATGGAAGCTGCCATCAATTGCAGTGAGCGGGGCATTCAGGTTCGCCCCGAGATCATGATCCCGTTGAGCATGGATCCCGACGAGTTGGCAGTCCTCGTTGAGCGTGCCCGGATGGTGGCGGACCGGATCCTGGCCTCCCGCAGCAGTAAGGTCACGTACTTGGTGGGCACGATGGTCGAGACCCCTCGGGCTGCCCTTTTGGCTGGAAGAATGGCTGAATCCGCTGAGTTCTTCAGCTTTGGAACCAATGATCTGACCCAGCTTACGATGGCACTTTCACGCGATGATGCCGACCGATTCCTTTCCCACTACGTCGATCCGTCCGGGGGGCGAGCGATTTTCCCGGATCACCCGTTCCAGTCCATCGACACGGCAGGTGTAGGTCAGTTGGTCAGGATGGCCTGCAAGAACGGGCGGGCAACCCGTAAGAATCTCGAACTCGGTATGTGCGGCGAGCACGCAGGTGACCCTAAGTCCATTCGATTCTGCGAGGAGGTCGGATTGGACTATGTATCCTGCAGCCCGTTCCGCGTCCCGATCGCGCGTCTTGCAGCAGCCCAGGCGGCAATCGAGCTGTTGCAGCCGGACCGTCGGCGTTCCGCGCGGAAAGCCAAACCCAAGACCAACACCGCCGTGAAACCCAAGGCGACGAAGAAGACTTCTGCCAGCCGGAAGGTCAAGGTAAAGGCGACACCTGCGAAGCGTGCGGCGACCAAGAAAGCCGTAGCACGGACCAAGAAGGCAAAGGCGACGGCGAAGAAGGCCACAAAGGCGGTTGCCCGACGTAAGGCCGCCAAGAGAGCCCCGAAACGCCCGACTGCGAAGAAGAAGGTCAAACGCTAGTGCTTTGTCTCATAAGTCCCGCGACGATATGAGCCGCGGGCGCAAAGCCTGCGGACATTCCAGCTTCACAACCTCACGATGTCACCGGGCTTTGCGCTCGGTGCTCTGAATGACTGAACCGCGGGAATCACCTGAGCCGCTCACAACTGTCTTCACCCACCACGATTCCCGCCTGGAGCTTCTCATTGGGCCTTGGGGTGGGGGCGGATTCCGTATCGTCGCCTGCGGGCTTGCGAGATCGGCATTCTCGCATCAAGGCAACATCGCAGGTCGACTGAAGCTGCCGTGGTGTTTCACCCTGGGTTTGTGGACTCGATCGGCAGCATTTGCCCGGGGGCGACGCGAGCCGATAATTGCGCCGGCTGGCGGGCATGTTATGAATGGGCTCGGAAGTGCACGACCGCGCCGTCCATCCCGATGATTATTGGACGGGGTACCACGCACACTGGGCGACTCGCTGGCGAGATACTGCCTCATAAGCCTCCCCTGACCTGTCGATGAACACTCTTGAGGATCAACAGTTCACCGGCCATTCTGAATGGCTCTGGTGCGGGGTAGTCGCCGATTCCAGGCGAAACGATCTTCTCGTATTGCCGAACGATTCGCCGGCATCGCAAGTCCGTGCAGGCGGCATGCAGGTTGTTTGTTGTTCGGCATAGTGGGAACCGTGCACCTAGCAACCTCGAGGTGATGGATGAACACAGAAGTGGATGACGGCCAGTCTGTTCAGTCGATACTCGCCAAGTTGGCCCAGTTGGCCAGCGTGGCTGATGTAGGCGACTTGGGCGAACTCGCCAAGATGCATGAACTCTGCGGGATGTGTACAGAGTCCATCGACCCGGGCCACGGTCCGGAACAAGTGCACCTCCGCGAGCTTCTGGGAGAGATGAGCCAGAGCTTGGCTGCGGTCATCCTAGGCGAAGACGACGATCCGGCGGCAGCACTCGCAAGCATTAAAGAGTCCTTGTCTCGACTTGCTGAGTCGGGAGAGAAGCCGCCGACGCTCACGATGGATACGACTGCAGATAAGAGCCGTACCGATGCCGAAGACAACGCGTCCGTTGAGAGTGATGCTGAGGTGGCAGAGAGAAGCTTGCCCATATCTTTGATGATGAGCCGGCCGGCGGCAGCGAGTTACCGTCACTAGCGTCTGACACCGCATCGGCCGAGCGGCAGGCGCCGGAAGGTACTGCGGAAGAACAGGAAGTCGCGAGCGATGCTGGAGGTACTGAGGATGCGGCTCCGTCCACCGATGCCATCGAACCTCCATACGAATCAGAGCCGCTGTTCCTCAAGGAAACTGAAGCCGAGTTCGTCAGAGGTTTTCTGGCGGAGGCGGATGAGCACATTGAGGCGATAGAGGCCGCCCTGCTCGAAGTCGAACGAGCGCCGGATGATCAAGGCAAGATCGATACTCTCTTTAGACCGTTTCATACCATAAAGGGAATGGCCGGTTTCCTGAACCTTCGGGACATCAACTCCCTTACTCACGAGGCGGAGACAATCTTGGATCAAGGGAGGAAAGGCAAACGGCTCATTACTCCGGGTTTGATCGACTTGATCTTCGACGTCGTGGATATCGCAGTCATTGGCGGAGCGCGAGACCCCTACGAGGCTCGAGAGATCATCATCCAGCAGCGCCCCGATGTCATCATACTGGATGTCGAGATGCCGCGGATGGACGGCATCACGTTTCTTAAGAAGCTTCAAGTCCATTACCCCGTGCCCGTAATTATCTGTAGTGGCGTGACCGAAGCAGACGGTAGGGTGGCGCTCGAGGCGATCGATTCGGGAGCGATCGACGTTGTTGCCAAGCCCAAAAGCGGTGGTAGCAAGGCATTGCGCCGGTTGGGAGAGGATCTGGCCGAGAAGATCCACGCGGCGGCTGTGGCAATGCGCCCTCCTCCGCCGATCCCGGTCTCTGCAACCGCCCAACCGACTTCCTTTCGCGCAGCCGGCCTTGACCCGCATCGCCATCTGGTGGTAATCGGGGCATCGACGGGTGGGACTGAGGCAATAAAGGACGTACTCTCAAACGTGCCGGCCGACTTCCCCGGCACAGCTATCGTTCAGCACATGCCCGAAGGGTTCACAAAGTCCTTCGCAGATCGACTCAACGAATTCAGTGCGATGACTGTAACGGAAGCGGTGGACGGTGAAATGCTCGAGCTTGGTCGAGCCTTCGTAGCCCGAGGCGGAATCCAGATGACCGTATTGCCCGCAGCTGGAAAACGGCGGATTGCCTACGGCACGGACGAACTCGTGAATCGACATTGTCCCAGTGTCGACGTACTGTTCAAGTCAGCGGCTGTCCACGCACGGAGCCGCGGAATCGGCATCATACTCACCGGGATGGGAAACGACGGTGCACAGGGGCTTGGGGAGATGCGCAAGGCCGGTGCACTTACCGTGGCTCAAGACCGCAAGAGCTGTGTCGTGTACGGAATGCCGAAAGTCGCCTTCGATTTGGGTGCGGTTCAGCACACTGCCCCACCAAACATGATACCAGCAACAGCGCTGCAAGCAGTTCAACGAGACGCGAATCCCAAAGCACAACCTGCGGCGCGAGTGGGGAGCTCACACGGCGAGCGGTAGCATCCAACCGTGCTCACTCCTGTTCTCGATCGAGACGAAACGGGCTATATCAGCCAGTGACCGGGATTCAGTCTAGGCGAATCTCTCGCGCGACCCGACTGATGGGGTGGCCCTTTGTCTTGATCTCAAGGCGATTGAACCAGCCGAATGGGGTCTGGAAGACGGTCAACTCCTCCGCGCGCAAGTGCTCCTCTGCTTTCGCGAGCATGTCCAGGGCCGTTTGCGGAGAGGCAAGCTCGACAAAAAGATGAGCGAAGGAGTGAAGGACAACCGTGGTAACCTTGAGCTGTCGGGCCAGCTTTACGACTTCTTTGACAGCAAGGTTGACAACAGCGGATGGATCCGCCTCGTCGCACTTTTCGCACGCGGAATAGACCACCAAACATTCGCCTACGTCAATCGTCGGATTCGACACTTCCACGCGCAGCGGCGAACGCCCCTTTTCCGCCACCTCGGATCTAAACGAATCGCAATGCCAGATCAGAGCCCGCATGAGCCAGCCTCTTGCCTGCTGAGTTTCAAAACGTTCCTCTAACCATAATACGCCTCAACCGGCGCGCTGAGAACGGAATCGGTGGGCAAGCACCTCCCGCGACGGGTGGAGCACCGGCGGTCGCCCCAAAGTGGCAGTGGATTGTGCGCCGAAACGGTCAGCATCCGCACCTCAGTCCGATCGACCCGGAGTACCTGTAACCTACGTGATCTAATGGACTTATCAACATCCGTGGGTGTCGTGAGGAATCCCAACACACCGCCATGACCGAATCTGCGCAACCTACGATCGCATGGCCTTTCCTTCGTATTGAGCCTATTCGACAGGATGCTATAATCCTGCTCAGCATATCCCGGTTGCATTGCCGGGGTCCGGTTCCGATACGAGACTTGAATAAGGAGGGTCTTTATGGCTGTACAGGGCGAAGAGTTCGCTACAACGATTGGGCAGGATGCTGAATTCAAGGGGCAGCTCCGCTTTGAAAAAGGGCTCAGACTATTGGGAAAGATGGAAGGCGAGATTGACAGCAAAGGGCAGCTGGTCATTGGCGAAGGGGCCAGGCTTGCCGGTGATGCCAAAGCCGGCACCATCCGTCTTGACGGACAAGTTAAGGGCAACCTTGTCGCCGATTCAAAAGTGCAACTGTCTGCCTCAGCCAAACTCGAGGGCGACCTGCAAACGGCAAGGCTTGAAGTGGCCGAGGGAGCCGTGCTGGTAGGACGTTGTACCATCGGAGTCGACGGCAACTCTGGCGCAAAACAGGCCCAGGCTGCGCCTCCGACGAGTGCAGCCCCTGCAACCGGCGACAAGGGTAAGCCGCAGGACCCCCGTCGAAAGTGAGCCGACTACCATGAGCGGGTGTTTGTCGTGCGAATGGACGACGCAGGACAGGCGCAAGCATGTGGATGGCGTTCCGGATCGCGCCGGTAAAGCGCCCCCACGGTGCTGTGCCGTGCAGGCTCCCTATTCCCGCCATGCCACTGATCACTAAACAGCGCCAGGCCTCCAGCAGGCAGGTGGTTTGCCCGCATTGTGGACACCGTAGTGAAGCGTCCAGCCGGGCCATGTCGGTCTTTTGTCCGCACTGCCATAAGCGCGTCATTCTGGAAGACTACAAGATCAAGGGCTACTACGGCGTACATGATTTCGCCACTTGTGGAGATATCGTGGTTGAGCGGGGCGGATATGTCGCCGCCCCCATCAAGGTGGGAAACTTGACCGTAAAGGGTAAGGTACAGGGCAACGTCATCGCCCGTGGAGCGATAACGATCGAGAAGAAAGGACTCCTCACCGGTGATATCGAAGCTCCCTCGCTTCTTGTTAAGCAAGGTGGAGCATTGACTGGCTTCGTGCGGATCGGCCCGTTGCCTGTGGCCCCCACGGCATAAGATAGCTGTGGCTGGTTGGCCAACCGCGCATCGAAGACACACGTCACCTGGCGGACGTGAAACGCCGCCGACTTCGCGGGCTCTTACGCGGGCCTCCAACAACGATACGAGAACACACTTCTTCTTACAGTACAAGCCGCTTATAATCATCCTCGAGGTAACACAATGACCCGGATGCCTTGCCGCGCGAAGACTCAGACTTGCGATGTGGCGCTGGGGGGCTGACCGGTGCCGAGAACCGTACTCTCGCAAGCAGGCAGGGGCATGAGAATCAGCGCACGCGAAGATTGGGTCAGGGGAATAACATCCAACGCAAATCGCCGACTTCCCGGGAGGGTGGCGGTGACCTTGATTGCCTCACACATGGCCGTATACCTACCGGCCTGTGCGATCCGCGACCTTCCGCCGGCCGGCGGGGAGGTCGACGCAAAGGAACTCGGCTGCGGGAAGGCCCGGGCGATGGTAGCAGGTCTTGAAGCCTGCAAGCGCAGTCCTAACGGATTGCCGGCTCACGATGTGACGGGCGACACCGATGTCATTCATTATGACCTTGACATCGCGATAAGCGACATCGATCCTCCATCCAATAGCTGTACGATTACCGGTACGAACGTGATGCACATTCGGAGTAAATCGGCGAATCTCACGGAGTTCGTCTTCAGATTGTGGGATGAATACACTATTACCGGCGCCTACTTGAACGGCATAACAGCGGTTGCGCCTGTCATTGAGAGTGAGACTACACGAAAAGTCATCCTTGACCGCACCTATGGTGTGGACGAGGAGTTCACCCTGACTATCGCGTATACCGGCACATCGTTGTCGCTGGGATTCGGTTCCTTGAGAGTCGCCACGCACTCGGGCGCAGTCCCCGTTGTTTCGTCGTTGAGCTGTCCCTACTACTCCTACACGTGGTGGCCGTCAAAGGACGGCGATCTTGATACACCCGGTAGTAACGCCGACAAGGCGACCATGGACTTCTCGATAACCGTTCCCGAAGATTTCGTCGTTCCATCGAACGGTTTGCTGCAGAGTGTTGATGCGCTGCCTGACGGCCTAGCCCGCTACAATTGGACGACCGACTATCCGATTGCACCCTATTTGGCCAGTTTCGCTGCGACTGAGTACAACACATGGACGGCCGACTACTCTCACCCAAACGGAACGATGCCGGTGGAGTTCTATATCTACCCGGTAAACGACACCCAGTCTCATCGAACTGCTTGGGAGAAGGTCGTGGACATGATCGGTACGTTCGCCAATGTATACGGTGAATACCCGTTTATCAATGAGAAATACGGCATCTACAATTTTCCCTTTGGTGGTGGAATGGAACATCAAACTATCACGGGCCAGGGAACCTTCGCCGAAAGCATAACGGCCCATGAACTTGCCCACCAGTGGTGGGGGGACATGATCACCTGTGCTACCTGGAGCGATGTCTGGCTCAATGAGGGATTCGCTACGTACAGCGAGTGCATCTGGGAGGAATTCGAGTCGGGTGCTTCAAGCCCTGCCGACTACTTCGATTGTATGCGCGACCGCAAACCATATTACGCCGGGGCGGATAGCACGGTATACGTCTACTCCGACCAGATTGCCAGCGGTGGGTTTGCGCGGGTATTCAGCCGCAGGTACAGCTATGCGAAGGGGGCTTGGGTGTTGCATCAGCTCCGCGGCGTAGTGGGGGACGATGCGTTCTTCGAGATCCTGGCGAATTACCGTGCAACCTATGCCTATGGTGCGGCTACCACCGACGACTTTGTTGCCGTTGCGTCGGCGACGTATGGACAGGATCTGACCTGGTTCTTCGACCAATGGGTCTACAACGCCGGGGCACCGACCTATGAATATGGCTGGGATACAACGAGTAGGTACGGACAGGACTTTCTCCGCGTACAGATAAGACAAGTGAAAAGCGATCCTGATCCTGAAGTCTTTACCATGCCGGTAGATCTCGTCGCTACAACTGCATCCGGAACACAGACCTTCACGGTGTTTAACGACCGGCGCGTGCAGGGTTATGTGATTCCGATCAGCGAGCCGGTGACCTCGCTGCGGTTCGATCCCAACGGGTGGATCCTGAGAAAGTCTGTGGAGAACGTGCCTTACGAAGTCAACCAGCCGACCATTGCGGTCGTAGACTGCGCTGGTGGGGAGAATCACGCCTTCTCCATCGACCCCAACAATAGCGTAACCCACGTCGCGCTGCAGATTCGCCTGGTGTCTATGAAACGCTGCTCCGACGATTTGGAGCAGGTCTGCCGGATTGACGAAGATTGCTCTGCTGGTTTTCATAGTGAAGGATCTTGTATCGAGCATCCATCGGTGGGCGAAGTGGGTTGGGTGAGTGAACCGTTTGATCCTACGTGCCAGAATGGACCGGGTGAAGCGCCACATGGCACTTGCAGGCGCGTTGATCGCGTTGCCGGAATCGTCGACGCTCCGGTTTACCGGCGATGGCACGAAAGTACGTTGCACCTGAACAACAACCAGATCTTACCGAAGGCCGTCTATGAGATCCGCGCTACGGCTGACGAGACCATATATACCGACCCTTTGGTCGTAGCGACATTCGCACCACCGCAGAACCGGCAAGGCGGGAGTGCCCCAGGTGGGGTATTGCCGCTCACACGGACTGCAAGCCGTCACGTTCGCGTACTCAGCCTCGACGACACCATCCTCGCGAGCCTGAAGCAAACGGCCGATCTCTTGAACGCCCATGGGATCATCCAATGAGTCTCAGGTTTTGAGAAAGCTACGACTGCGACGCATCTGATAGAAACGTTGACGGCGGAACGGGGAGCGCGTTAGCGCATGGTTGCGCACGCGGGCTACGGGTTGCTGCGAGGAGTGCATTGGTATATGGTTTGACCGGATCCGCGAGTGCGAAATCACGAGGCGGGTCACGAAGTCAATGTCCGGCCTTGATATGGAAACACCCCGCCGATGGGATGTTTACTGAATTGCCCGCCTACTGCCTCCAGTGTGTCCCTCGGGTTGCCCAGCTGGCCGGGCTGTGGGAGAGGGGTATCCGACGCCATGCCTGCACATCGGTCTTTGGGTGTCTACCGAAGCATGAATTACTGAGCCACGGGTACGTCTGACTGCGTCTGGAGAGTCCGATTCGGCCCTCCGGTTCCTACGGGGCATCGATCCCAGGTTCGTTTCGTTGTTCGCGGGCGGAGGGCGCCTTACGGGACGGCAGTCCAAATGTAACTCAGATTTGTATTGATTTCGAGACCCGGAAACGGTAGACTGATACCCTCAAGTGTCCAAACTGCGTTTTTGGAGGCGGGCGTGCTCGGCCAAGACTTGCTTTTGTGCTGAGTCGTCACTGTGTCATCGCCAGGCGAAGGAGGGTGTACCATGTATGCGAATCCTGTCTTCGGAAGGACGTATGCGACTTTGTTGATCGCATTTGCGTTTACGTGTGGCGTCTCTACGGAAGTCGTCGCCGCGCGTTTCTCCACAGACTTAAGCGGAGGAGCGTTCTTGAAGCCGTTGCCGGATAACGACGATGCGGTGATCGATGCGGATATTGCGGTGGTCCGCAGCCGGCCGGTGTTGGTCGAATGGGACGTGGTGGCGTCGGTCCATCGTTCCGGCGCAGGCGTTTTACAGTTCGATTTGTTCCCGGATGTGGCCCTTACTGGAATCATCGACCGCGTACAAAGGCGAGCCGCTGATCGCTACAGTGTATTCGGTCACCTCGAAGGAGGGACTTCCGGTTCCTTCGTGTTGGTCGTCAACCACGAGGTCATGCTCGCCAACATCCGCACAGCGGGAGGGGGAAGCCACCAGATCCGGTATCTGGGGGACGGTGTTCACGCTGCCCGTCAAATCGATGAGGACGCCCTGCCGTCGTGCGGTGTGGCTGACGTACATCAAGTGCGACCGGGCATGGATTCCACATTACCTAAGGTGGGAGAGCGGAGCTGCTATGTCGACGACGGCTCGGTGATAAGCGTCTTGGTAGTCTATACCCCACTGGCTCGTGACGGTGCCGGGAGCACCGCGTCGATTGAGGCTCTGGTACAACTGGCAATCGACGAAACAAATGTTTCCTACGAGGACAGCCTGATCGATCAGCGCGTGTCCCTCGTCCACACCACCGAGGTTGACTACGATGAAGCCGGCACGTACAGCGAGATGCTTAAGCACTTGCGAGTTCCCGGTGACGGGCACATGGATCAGGTGCATGAGCTGCGCGAGATTTACCATGCCGACCTTGTGGCACTTATCGTCGAAGATACGGAGTACTGCGGTATAGCGTATCTCATGCAAAGCCTCTCGCTCGACTTCGAGGAATGGGGTTTTAGTGTCAACGCACGGATATGCGCGGCGACTACGTTGAGCTTTGCTCACGAACTGGGCCACAACATGGGATGCCATCATGATCGTGCCAACGCCAGCGGCCCGGGCCTCTACTCCTATTCCTACGGATACCAGGAGCCAAACGCGCTCTTCCGCACGGTAATGGCCTACAACTGCCCGACCGGCTGTCCGCGGGTACACCAGTTCTCCAATCCGGATGTGCTGTTCGAAGGCCTGCCCACCGGTGTGCCCCTGGGTGACCCGCAGGAAGCCCACAATGTGCTGACGCTCAACAACTCAGCACTGACAGTCGCGAATCTTCGACACGAGGACTGCAACTGCAACGGTGTCGATGACGAGGAGGATGTAATCGGCGGAGCAAGTGATGACTGCAACGGCAACTTGGTACCTGATGAGTGCGAGATATTCCTTGACTGCAACACCAACGGTGTGGCCGACTTTTGCGACATCGCCGGTGGTACGAGCGAGGACTGCAACGAGAACACGGTTCCGGATGACTGCGAGCCCGATGACGACTGCAACAGCAACGGCATCCGCGACTTCTGCGACATCTTCGTGGGCACGAGCGATGACTGCAACGACAACGGCGTGCCTGACGAGTGCGAGCCGGACTGCAATACCAACGGTGTTGCGGACAGCTGCGACATCTCCAGCGGCTCCAGCCAAGACTGTAACTTGAACGACATTCCCGACGAATGTGACACGGCGGGCGGTGCCAGTGAAGACTGCGATGACAATTCCGTACCCGACGAGTGCGAGTTCGACTGCAACAGCAACGGAATCCCCGATCCATGCGAATGGGTCTCCGGCACAGGCGAGGACGCTAACGGCAACGGAGTGCTTGATGAATGCGAGCAGGAGATCATCTACGTCGATGCGAATGCAACCGGACAGAACACGGGACAGAGCTGGACGAGCGCCTACGTCGACCTGCAGGATGCACTGGTCCTCGCGGCCATGGCCGGTGGAACGATCGAGGAGATCTGGGTCGCCGCAGGTACATATACACCAACGGATCCGAACGGCGATCCCACAATCAGTTTCGAGCTAGTAGATGGCGTTGCCCTTTACGGCGGCTTTGCCGGTGGAGAAACCAGTCTCAACCAGCGCAGCTTCAACACAAATCAGACCATCTTGAGTGGCAATCTGGGGGGCACTCTCAGCGTCAACGTGGTGAGGGCGACGGGCACGGACGAAACCGCGGTTGTTGATGGCTTCACCATCACCGGTGGGGGCATCACGGATCCCGAATGCTGGACCAACGGCGGCGGATTGCACAACGATGAGGCGAGCCCTACGGTCAGAAACTGCCTCTTTGAATCCAACTCCGCAAAGTGCGGTGGTGCCATGTACAACGATTATGATAGCCATCCCACGGTTACACACTGTGTCTTCATCGACAATCATACATGTAACGGTGGCGGCGCGTTGTACAACTATGGGGACGGCACATTCATCAACTGCGCCTTCTTTGATAATCGGAGCGGCAATGGAGGGGCAATGTACAACTATGGCAACCCAACTTTCATCAACTGTCTCTTCAGCGGAAACGAGGCATATCACTACGCTGGAGGCGCAATCATGAATACCCCCGCGGCACGGCCCACACTGATAAACTGCACGTTTTTCGGCAATTCTGCGGACGATTTCGGCGGTGGCATATACCGCAGCCAAGCGATTGTCTCGAATTGCATCTTCTGGGGTAATCGGGTCGGTCAGACCGTCAATGAGATCACACAGATCGACACGGAGGTAGATTTCCCAACGATCAGTTTCACATGCCTGCAAGGCTGGACCGGCACGTACGGCGGCGTGGGAAACTTCGGCAGCGACCCGTTGTTTTCCGATGCTGACGGCCATGACGATATCGTCGGCACGGTGGACGATAACTTGCGCCTGGCGGTGGGATCTCCCTGCCTCGACGCGGGGCATAACCTGCTTGTCCCGCCCGAGATAGTGACAGATCTGAAAGGAGATCCGCGATTCCAGGACGACCCGCTTGCCCCGGATACAGGCTGCTGCGTTGCCCCCATCGTTGACATAGGTGCGCTCGAAGGAAACGATGACTGCAACGGTAACGGCGTACCGGATGCTGACGATTTACTGGCAGGTACAAGCTTGGACTGTAACGCTAATGAGAGACCCGACGAGTGCGAACCTGACTGCAATGGCACCTTGGTTCCGGACGATTGCGACGTAGTCGACGGAACAAGCCCGGACTGTAATGGCAACATGATGCCTGATGAATGCGAGGTTGCTGAAGAAACGAGTCCGGATTGCAATGCAAACATGGTTCCCGACGAATGCGACGTCGCCGAGCAGTCAAGCCCCGACTGCAACAGCACGGGCGTCCCTGATGAGTGTGAACTGACCGAAAACGACTGCGACAGCAACGGTGTTCCTGACGAGTGCGATCCGGACTGCAATGAGAACAGTTCGCCCGACGCGTGCGATATCGCCAGCGGTGTCAGCAGGGACTGCACCGCCAACGGGATTCCAGACGAGTGTGAGCCGGACTGTAACCTCAACGGCGTCGCCGACACCTGCGACATCGCTGATCAAACCAGCGAAGACGCCAACGCAGACGGAATCCCGGACGAGTGCGCGCCCGCACCTCGCGCGGTAGCGGCACCGCATGACGCGCGCAAGAATCGCTACGTCTCCTTCAACGCGTTCGGCGGCGTCGAAGAGACGGCCCTGCGAATCGAGCTTAGCTCTATGAGACGATGTAATAACGACTTGAAAGCAGCGTGCGTTGTGGACGAGGATTGCCCGGGGGGCGCCTGTGCCGAGCACCCCCACGTTGGCACTCTCCTCGGCTGGGTCTCCGAGCCGGACGCCGAGGGAGTTACAGCGATGGTTTCGGCTCCAGTGTTCCGCTACTGGCCCGAACCGATACTCCACGTTGGCGGCTGTGCGATAGTCCCCGTGGCCTCGTATGATCTGCGTGCGACCACGAACGGAGTCCTGTTCAGCGATCCGTTCACGGTCGGCACGATCCTGAAACCCCAAGACCGACACTACGGTGATACGGTGGGAGTGGGCACAGGCGACCTGCCGCCGCTGCCGGGCTTCACGCCCCCCAACGGGATAGTCAACGTCAACGACGTGACAGCTTATCTGTTGACCGCGAAGGGCGATTCCACCCCGAGTGCGCACACGACATGGGTGGACCTGCATGGTTTGGGCGACGGGGCACCGCCCAACTATATTCTGAACGTGTCGGACTTGCAGCGGATCCTCTTGGGCTTGGAAGGACAGGCGTACACCGATGCACCTGATCAACTAGACCCGGCGGATTGCCCGTGACCTGATAGACACATTGGGGTTAAAGGGCGCAGGAAGGGCGGATGACTGCCGCCGCCGAGAAGGCGGGCTCAGCCGGAGTGCCCGCGGTGTGTGGTTCCCGGAAACCTTTGCAGCCGGCAGCTGACGTGCGAAACTCGTCCATAAGAGTGACTTGCGGAGTCTATGGGCTGTCAGACGCTCTTGAACGGTGGTGGGCTTGTCGAGGTCCGACAAGCGCTGCTCTTTGATCGCACGGTGGGGGGAGCGAATCAAAATAGAGCGCAAAGTGGTCCGAGATACGCAGGGGCAACGTTTCAAACCGCCGAAAAGGCAGTGTGGTGCGGAATGCCCGACAGGTCGATCGCTTTCGGAGTGCGCGAAAAGGCTGGCACGCGTCCGGGCAAATAGTCTCGACAAGTTACGACCAGGCGTTCAAATAGCCCTTTAGATTCGCCAGATGCGCCTTTTCCGGTCAGTAAGGCGGGTCTTCCCAGAAGTGTGAGCGGAATTCGGTTCCCTTTGCCTTAAATCATAGTGCGCTGGCAGGGGTCAACGTTCCGCCCAATGCAACTATTTGAACGGTTTATAACGAGTTAAGTGAATAAATGAGCCCTTGCCAATAGGATTAAGCGTATAGAGCAGGGACTCACGATTCGCCGGGCGGTTCAAGCCGGCCCTCTCCGCTGCAAGAGCAACTGTCTGGCTATACGGCAGAGCCCGGCGGAACGTGCGAGGTTCCAGCCCCGCGACATGGGCGCGGCCTTTACGCAGGCCTGGACTACGAGAGGAGAACAGGATGATTGTGAACACCTGTGAACAGCATGCAGCCGGTGGGAAGCCGGCTTATGAGCTCGACTTGAGGGAGCGCACATTCAAGATCTCCCACCTTCAAATACTCGACGAGAAGGGGAACCTGGACGCAGAGCGCGAGCCGAATCTGAGCGCCGAAGATCTGATCAAGCTCTACCGGACGATGGTCTTGGCCCGTGCGGTAGACGATCGGTTGCTAAAGCTGCAGCGTCAGGGGCGGATCGGAACGTTCCCTCTGTGTACGGGGCAGGAAGCGGCATCCTGCGGCCCGGCGTTGGCCATGACGCCCAAGGACTGGTTCGTGGGTTCTTTCCGCGAGTTGGCGGGGCGCTTGTTGCGCGGCGAACCAATCGAGAATGGCTTTCTGGTCTTCAACGGGTACGAGGAGGGGAATACGTTTCCGGGCGGCGAACGTACGTTGCCCATCTCCATCATTATTGGTGCCCAGGCCCTGCACGCCGTCGGGATCGCCTATGCGATGAAGATTCGCGGCGAGACGGACTCTGCGGTGGTGTGCTTTGTCGGTGACGGGGCAACCTCTCAGGGCGACTTTCACGAAGCCATGAACTTTGCCTCGGTGTGGCAGGTTCCCGTGGTGTTCGTTTGTGCGAACAATCAATGGGCGATCTCATTGCCTCGGGAGAAGCAAACGCACTCGCAGACCCTGGCACAAAAGGCTATTGCCTATGACATGCCTGGGATCCAGGTTGACGGCAACGACGCGCTGGCTATGTACCAGGCGACCAAGGAGGCCCTCGACCGTGCCCGGGCCGGCGAAGGCCCGACGTTCATCGAGGGAGTTACTTATCGTCTGATGATGCATACAACCTCGGACGACCCCAGCAGATATCAGCCACCCGAGCAACTGGAGGCGTGGCAGGGGCGAGACCCGCTGGTTCGCTTTAAGAGTTACTTGGAGGCCAAAGGTATATGGAACGACAAGCAGCAGGCCGCTATGGAGGTGGAGATCAAGCAAGAGATTGAGGATGCGGTGAAGGCCTTCGAGGCCAAGACTGATTTCAAACCCGACACCCCGTTCGACCATGTTTTCGGAACCGAGGTTCCGAAGATCGAAGAGCAACGGGCCGAGTTTCTCCATCACTTGCGGGAGGAGTCTACTGATGCGTAATAAGCTGAATATGGTTCAAGCTATCAACCTTGCCCTTCACCAGGAGATGGGCAACGACGACAGTGTCGTAGCTATCGGGCAGGACATAGGAGTTAACGGTGGAGTGTTTCGCGTAACGGAGGGTCTGTACGAGAAGTACGGCGAATCGCGGGTAATCGACACCCCGCTGGCCGAGTCAGGAATTCTGGGGACTTCGATAGGTATGGCGGTTGCAGGGCTCAAGCCTGTGGCGGAGATGCAGTTCTCCGGGTTCTCCTATTTGATGTTCGGGCAGCTCGAAGGGCACGCGGCCCGCCTGCGTTCGCGGACACAGGGCGCGATTACCGTGCCTCTAGTTGTCCGAATGCCTTATGGCGGGGGCGTACGAGCACTCGAGCACCATTCCGAAAGCCGCGAGGCGATATACGGGCACACGCCGGGTGTGAAGGTGGTCATTCCTTCGACTCCCAGCAACGCTCGCGCCCTTTTGGTCTCTGCCATTCGCGATCCCGATCCGGTCATCTTCATGGAGCCCAAGCGGTCGTACCGCGCGTTCAGGGAGGAAGTCAGCGAGGAAGAGCAGACCATGGAGATTGGGAAGGCCCAGGTCGTGCAAGAGGGAACTGACCTGACCGTCTTCGCTTGGGGGGCCATGATGCGCCCCACGCTCCAGGCGGTTCAAGAGGTGCAAGACCAACGAGGTGTCAGCATTGAACTGATAGACCTGCTTACCATCTCGCCCCTGGACGGCGACACGATTGCCGGTTCAGTGGAGAAGACTGGCCGATGCGTAGTGATCCAGGAAGCTCCGAGGTCGCTTGGCCCGGCATCGGAGATCATCGCAACGATCAATGACAAGGCCTTGATGTATCTGGAAGCGCCCGTGCGGAGGGTCACCGGCTACGATGTCGCCACGCCCTACTTCGGGCGGGAAAACGCGTACCTTCCGACGAGCGGTCGAATCCATCGGGCTATCGAGGAAACCCTCGACTTCTAGGAGAGAACCATGTACGAGTTCAAACTGCCTGATCTCGGCGAAGGCGTCCACGAAGGCGAGATCCTCAAATGGCATGTAACGGCCGGTGCCGCGATCCAAGAGGATGACCCGCTCGTGGATGTCGAGACCGACAAAGCGGCGATTACTATTCCTTCGCCGCGGACTGGGACTATAGTCTCGGTTACTGGAAATGTCGGCGATACGATCCTGGTCGGGGACGTCGTAGTCGTCATTGATGACGGTACGAAGTCGGATATGGTGACAGCGAGTGTTGCCCAAGATGCGGAGGTGTCGCGGGTTGAGGTGTTGTCCAGCACTCAAGCGGTAGCCCGAGACACAAAGCCCAATGGCGACGGCAGGTCGCTGGTAGCAGCTACTCCCGCCGCGTCGTGGGGACGCGTAGTAGCAGCTCCGGCTACCCGCCGGCTGGCACGAGAGATGCGCATTGACATACAGCTCGTTCCTCCTACGGGACCTGGCGGGCGGGTGACCCCTGAAGATGTGAAACGCTTTACCGATCAGCCGGATACTCCGTCGGGGATCATTGAGCCGGATACTGCAGTGGAGGAGCCGCAGGAGCCGGCGGAGGTCGAACGTGCTGCCCCCTCATCCCACGCGATTCCGTTCCTCGACTTGGAACCCCTTCCCGACTTTACCCAATGGGGTCCGGTTGAGAAAGAGCCGCTTCGTTCGATCCGGCGGAAAGTGGCTCACAAGATGGTTACCTCCATGGTTCTGGTTCCGCACGTCGCTCATATGGACGAGGTCGATGTAACCGCGCTCGAGGAGCTTCGCCGCGGGGAGAAGGAACGACGCGCCGGGCAGCCGGGAGGCAAGATGACCTTGCTGTCCTTCGTCATAAAGACGGTAACCGCCGGGCTAAAGACCGCCCCAGTGTTCAACGCCAGCCTCGATCCCTTTGGTGAAGAGATTATTTACAAGAAGTTCTACAATATCGGCGTTGCTGCGGACACCGAGCGGGGTCTGGTCGTTCCGGTCATTAGGGACACCGACGAAAAAAGTATTCTGCAGGTATCGGCTGAGATCGAGGAGGCCGCTGCGAAGGCTCGCGAGGGCACTCTGTCAGTCGAGGATTTGCGCGGCGGGACCTTTACAATCACCAACATAGGCCCGCTCGGGGGCACGGGAATGATACCGACCATCAACTACCCCGAGGTAGCGATTCTCGCCATGGGGCGTGTTCAGGAGAAACCGGTGGTCGTTGACGGAGAGATCGTGGTGCGCAAGATGTTGCCGCTGACTTTAGCCTTTGATCATCGCATTGCCGATGGGGCAGAGGCGGCACGCTTCGTCAGCGATATTGTCCGTCGATTGTCCGATCCGAATGCGTTACTGATCGAAACGTAGACGCTATCTGCGACATCCCTGGCGCAGTGCCATAAGAGGAGGCGTGACAATGGTCGTCGGAAGCTTACGTCAGGAAACCGAGGTCGCCATCATCGGAGGTGGGCCGGGGGGATATGTTGCTGCCCTTCGCGCGGCCGATCTGGGCAAGGAAGTCACCCTGATCGAGGAGCGCGAGCGTCTCGGTGGAGTCTGCTTGCTGGAGGGATGTATCCCTTCCAAAGCGATGATCAGTCTGGTCGAGATGGCCTCTGCTGCCCGCGAGGCGGCGAAGGCCGGGTTGACCTTCGACAACCTGAGAATAGACCCGGACGCGCTGCGTGAGTGGACTGAGTCCGTTGTTGACGGCCTGACCCGCGGCATCGACGGTCTCCTCAAACGGCGGGGGGTTGAGGTCATTCAGGGGCGGGCCAAGTTTGATGGTTCTCGTTCGCTCATTCTGGAGAACTCCGACACCGCGGGAATCGACTTTCGCGAGTGCATCATCGCCACCGGCTCTCGGATCGATGAACTACCCCTAGGCTATGACTTGCCGGTCTGGTCTTCAGTCGAGGCGTTGCAAATCCCCGAAGTCCCGGAGCGCCTGCTGGTAATCGGAGGCGGGTACATCGGACTAGAGATGGGACTGGTCTACGCGGGCCTAGGTTCAAAGGTGACGATGGTCGAGTTTCTGCCTCGACTCATGGCGGGAGCAGATCCTGATCTAACCGACGTAGTGGTCAAGAACTGCAAGAAGAAGTTCGAGGCCATCATGGTTGAGTCCAACGTGCTTGCGGTCGAGCAAGCTTCCTCCGGCTTTGCGGTTACTATCGAGCACCAGGGGGAAACAAAGAAGGAAGAGTTCGACCAGGTGCTTGTGGCCATCGGACGGAAACCCAACACGGATAAGCTCGGCCTGGAGACTGTGGGCATCACCCCGGACGACGACGGGCTGATCGAAGTTACGCCCGAGGGCAGAACCAGCGCATCGAATATCTTCGCTATCGGCGACGTCACCGCGGGCCCGCCCTTGGCTCATAAGGCCATTCGCGAGGCCAAAGTCGTGGCCGAAGTCATCGCGGGCAAGCCGTCCGCCTTCGACAATCAAGCCATTCCGGCGGTGGTGTTTACCGATCCGGAACTCGCCTGGGTAGGTCTGACGGAGCGTGAGGCGGCACTGCGCGGCACGAAGATCAACGTGGGGCGCTTCCCCCTAGCGGCCCTGGGACGAGCCCGCACAATGGGGCGAACCGATGGGCTCGTCAAAATCATTTCCGATCCCGAATCGAACCTTGTTTTGGGCGTGGGGATGGTGGGGGCCCATGCGTCCGAACTTATTGCCGAGGGAACGCTCGCTTTGGAAATGGGGGCAACCTTGGAGGATCTCATGGTTACGATCCACCCCCATCCCACCTTGTCCGAAGCGATAATGGAAGCGACGGAGGTGGCGGCTGGCTCAGCGGTACATGTTCAGGCAGAGAAAGGGTGATTCGATGGTTGATCATACCTATCCTCCGTATACATACGACGATGATCTGATTGAAGCCGCACGCCGCGACGGACAGACCCGCGTTCGCGTCTACCGGATTACCGACACGGTCGTCGTTCTCGGCTCGGGCAGCCGACCAGATGTCGAGCTGAACCTCGATGCCTGCGAGGCAGACAGCGTGCCCATTTTCCGACGCCGCGGTGGCGGTTGCGCAGTGGTTCTGGATCCCGGCAACGTGATCGTATCGGTGGTCGCAACCGGTCAGCCGTTTGGGCGTCATCGTCAGCAGTTTGACACTCTGACTGCTTGGTTGATTGACGGTTTGAACCGTTGCGGACTGCCGGGCGTCAGCCAAGCGGGAATCTGCGACCTGGTGCTTGGCGACAAGAAGGTGGGGGGGGCGTGCTTGCACCGCGCTCGCGACTTGCTCTATTACTCCACAACCCTGCTTGTCGAACCTGACACCGAGAAAATCGCGCGTTATCTCCAACATCCGCCGCGCGAACCCGAGTATCGCCGCGGACGACGTCACGGTGACTTCATGGGCTCATTGGCTACCCTTCCGACCGTCGGCACCAACGTGGAGTTGGTTGCCAGGCGTCTTCGCCGCGTGCTGCGACCGCCGGATCTGCAGCCTTCTGCCTCAGGTTATGCTTCAGCCGATCAGCAGCCCGCACTGATTGACCCCGACGCAACGCAACAGGATCTCGACTGGGCTGCCGCAGAGGTGGAGCGTCTCCCCACCTCCGTTACGGGCTCGGAGAATCGTCGCCCGGGTCTTGTTGGTGTTTAGCGAAGAGGCGCAGTGCCAATCAGGCCTGCGACACAAATCCGTTCATGAAACAGGCTTCGTCGATCCGCCGGTGCGACCTCTACGCAGCATCGACTAGAATCGGCTTGACGCCACCCAGTGCATCCGAACGTGCGATGCAGCGGTGCCGACAAAGACGCCGAAGGCAAAGGGTCTTTAGTAGTGGGTGGCCAGCTTCTCGATTGCCTCGTTCAATGCCTCCACGTTTGCTGGATCGGCGGATTGCTTGGTCTTCATGGCGGCGACCATTACCGCGTGATGATCGGCCAGCTTCTTGAGATAGGCGCTGTAACCGTGCGAGTCAGACGCCACGGGTTTCACCTTCTGGGCCAGGAAGTATTCGGAAACCGTTTTGATAGTGTCCGACGCATGCTCCTCCTTCGTAGCCACCCAACGCGCCGCCTGATTGAAGGAGTTGGCATCCTGCCGACCGGCCAAATCGGTGATATTGGCGATCGCTTTGGCAATCGTGGTGGAATCCTCCCTCAGGTGCTTGATCCGAGCGTCGTCGTTGTAGATGCCGCAGGGCACCTGACAATGGGCCCGGGTCTCTGGTTGATGAATGGGCAAAAGAGTGGCGGCGGCCAGGACGGCGACTCCAATCGTGGACAAACTGACAAAACCATATCGACTCATTTTCGTTCTCCTTGCAGCCGCGAGCGGCGTAGACAACCGGTTGGCGGACTACGCCGTTACCGGCTAAAGACTTTGGGAAGCAGATTGCGCGGCCCTATGCCGACAGACACATTTGGATCATACGTGTGCAAATGCACAATTAGCAAGGTTTGGACGGTTTATTGCCAGAATATAGACAGAGCTACCCAGTTCGCATACGATACACATGTATCGAAGCCAGCCCGGGCATTCCCTGGCGGACGCTTGCAGCATAGCGTTCCGGAGGCAGGTTCGGAGGAATGGCTTCGTTCTGAAACAAGATCGCAGAATCAGCAGAGGAGACCGCAAGTGCCTATTGAGGAAGAGCCCGGATCACGACGGCAGCAGATCGTAGCATTACTGTTACGCCAAGGCCCCATGACGATCGCCGACCTCGCCGATGCGCTGGGGGTGGCAAAGACCTCCCTGCGCCCGCAACTCGATCGGCTGGTCCTGCAGGGCTGGCTGGACCGTGACCGTCGACGTAAGGGCCCGGGGCGTCCAGCGGATGTCTTCTCCGCGTCAGACCGGAGCCGGCAAGACTCCGCCCAACAGACAATGGGCGAGCTGGCTTGGTTCCTGCTCGAAGAGGTAGCGGATACTGAGACGCGATCAAAGGTGACCTCCGTGTTGGACGGGGTGGGGCGCCGGGTGACCAGCCGACTCCGACCGATCATCGGTGATGGGCCGCCTTCCGAGCGCCTTCGCCGGCTGTCCGAGTATCTCAGTCAGCGCGGGATCTTGAACGACACCAAAGAGTCCCGGCAGGCGATCACGCTGAGCATCCACACCTGTCCCTATGTTGGACTCGCTGACGGACATCAGCAGATCTGTGCGATGCACCGTCGCACACTGGCGGATCTTCTCGGCGCCAAGACCGCCGAACACCGATGCCGGCACGAAGGCCAGCGGTGCTGTGAGTTTGCTGTAAATGTTGGATCGTCGAAGCCGGCATCCGGGGCGGAGCGGAAGCGCAAACGGCCTGCCGGCGCCAAGAAGAAGACAAAGCGGCGGAAATGACGCGACGGTCTTTGAGTGCCAGCTGGCGCGGTTGTGTCCCTGTCTCGCCCATTCAGAAGGGCGCGTGAGCCGTGCGCCAGCGCATCAGCCAGTTCAGATACAAGACCAAATTGTCGGGGTCAAGGACGGTCATGGCCGCGGT
>CP070744.1:443530-481681 GCA_020348265.1 Phycisphaerales bacterium
TGGACGGCGGCGAGTTTCGCTCAGATGGTTCTTGCCGGGTCTTGTCCTGCTGGGTAGACTGTGGCAGCAGTGCCGAAGACGCTGGCAGGGAAAATATCAAGGAAAAAACTCCTGATTTGTAAGGCTTTTGTTAGCGTAGCGAAAGTCAACTTTACCCTGTATTTTAAGCGTTTTTCGCCGATGCGGGCGTAATTCAGTGGTAGAATGCCAGCTTCCCAAGCTGGACGTCGAGGGTTCGAGTCCCTTCGCCCGCTGTGAGGTCGGGAGTGACGACGTCATCCACGCTCATTACACGCGAGGCGAGCGTCATCGGCGCGTACTCTATACATCGTTCATAGCGACTACTCATCTTCCTCACGGACTCCCCTGCCACTGTCGCTGGGGTGCAAGAACTGCTTTGCGTAAACGCTCGCGTTGCCCGCATCGAATATCAATGCCCCGATATGCGGCTTCTCACCAGACGACGGAACCGGCGCACCGACGACGATTGTCATGTCAAAGCGCTCTGCCTGTTCTTTGAGCGGCAAGAGCCGCGCATCGTCAACCGCTATTGTCGTATCTCGTGCAATCTCCGGCTCATATCCCGCTAATGAAAGCTCAGGAAACACTATGAGGTCAACATTGTGCTCTGCCGCCACGCGGACAAACTCAGTGTGCGTTTGGACATTCGCCTCAACAGCGCCCTTCTTAGAACTTGACTGTGCAGCGGCAATAGTGAATGCTCTCACGGGATTTCCTTCGGTGGAACGAACCCACTCCACCTTCGTCGCGATCCGAAGCGACGACGACATCCCTCGCCTGACTCAGTCTGGCTCATACTGCTGCTCGGCAGCGTCAAGCAATTGGCTTTTCAAAGCCGCGTAGTTCGCCGGATCCGACAAGTCGTTCTCCGTCAGGTTGAAAACGCCCAACCGCTCATTGCCCGGCCCTAGGATCACCACATCCCGATACGTGACCTGCCAAAGCGTCCAGACATCTTCGCCGGTCGACGGCTGCAGCCAGGGTAGTACCCGGCCGGCGGTCATGCCCTCGTTGCCGGACTCTCGCCCAATGGCGTTGACGCCGAGAATCTGAACTCCACGCAAAGCCTGCTGCGAATCGATCTCGGACTGCATCTGATCGAGGAAGCCGAACTGGCTTCGGCAATAACCTCACGTTGCGGACCCGAAGTACCACGCGGATATCCGACCCAGATAATAGCGGGGCGAAACGGCTTCCTCGTACCGCAGCGATCCGACGTTAACGTCGACGACGGAGAAGTCAGGTAAAGTTTCGTCGCTGAGTACTTGTTGGTCGCCGGCCGGTTCATCAGCTGGCTCGTCTGTGTTGGAATCCGGCGAGTCCGCGGTGTCTGTATCGGAATCCGCCCCTCCCGCGTCTGAATCGGGAGTATCCGCGGATCCATCGCCGTTGTCAGAGTCTACGTTCGACGAGTCGCTGTCACCCGTATCGTCCATACTCGGGATTGAGCTGCATCCAATCATCGACATTAAACCAACGATCAGGATGATCAACAGCGAAACCCGTCTGCCCGTCATTGATGTCATATCGGTGTCTTTCAAACCCTAAGCTCTGGTTCGTGGACGTCCACCCGAAACGTAGTAGAACGAAGGGCTCAACTCAAGCAACGGACGCCTAGGGGTCTAGCCTACGGCATCACACAGAGACTGCGTCCTGAGTAGTCACCTCGTTTCCCCAAGACGTGCGACCGCTCGCTTGGCTTCCACATCGCCACGGTCCAGCTCGACCGCTCGCTGATATTGCTCAAGGGCTTCCCCCACTCGGCCCAGACGCTCCAACGCTACACCAAGGTTGTAGGCAACGCCCACCAACGTCGCGTCCGCCGCAAGAGCCATGCGATAGTGCGCCACAGCTCCCTCATAATCACCCTGAATCGCCAGGGCCATAGCTAGGTTGTTGTTCGGTTCAGCCGATCTGGGGTTGACCTCAACCGCCCGCCGGAAGTAAACCGTGGCTGGTTCGACCTCGCCACCCTGGGCCAGCGCCACACCCACGTTCATATATGCCATCGCGTCAAGCCGTTCTTCCTCCAGCATTGAACGGTTCACCACCATCGCGGTGCCCAGCGCCGCCAGTATCGCCCCAATTACCACACGTCCCTGCCGATTCCGAATCGACTCCCATATCTTCGTCACACCCACCGCCGCAAAGGGGATAAGCAGCGGCACCAGCGGAAAGCGATACCGCGCCGTCACGTAGAACAACGCCACCGATCCGGCCATGGAGACGATCAGCGCATAGTAAACCCACAGCTCCCGCCATTCCTTCCGCGTAATCACCACCCCCGCCATTGCCAGTGGACCCAAAACGCCTAGCTGCCAAATCGGACCCACCACTGCGAGAATGCGCGAGTCGTCTGAGTATACATACTGACTCTCCGCGTCGGCAACCTCATAGCGGTTGAACACCAGAAGCGCTTTTCGCCCTACAAGCCCCAGCCAACCGGTTACGTCACTTCGAATCTCCGCTAACGCTTGTCCCATCCAATAGTCTGACACCTCTTTGGCACTCATACTCCGTCCTGTTGCTTGTTCTGCCAGCATAGTGGCATCATCCCGCTCGAACACCGGGGTTTCGTGCCCGCGTATCAACGGCTCGTAAAGACCCGATGCACCCACGTGGTTGCCGATGTAGAAGTTCGGCCCCGCCTGAAACGTCGAGATCGACCACTCTCCACTCACCGCCCGGTTGCGCACACCCACTACACCTAGAATCAAAGCGCCCCCCAATACGTACGTGCCCAGTCCTCGCACACACTTGCCCCGATCCTCTCCCCAACCCGTTACCGCCACCCAAATCAAGAGTATCGGCACCCAAACCAGCGCGTTCTCCCGCGTGAGCACAAGAAGTGCCACGACAATGCCACTTACCAACGTTACCGCGCTCCACCACCTCCCCCCACGCCAGGTCATGCCCGCCAGAAGCAGACACGTCAGAAAGCAGCCTAACGAGGTCTTCTGAATAATGCCGTCGAAGAAGAACGCCGGTGCGTACAGCGCCAGCATCACCCCGGCGACTAGGCCCGTGCTCCGCCCGAATAGCCGCCACGTACTCACGCACAGCAACCCGGCTGCCCACGTACCCAGAAGCGCTTGGATGATACGCACGGCCCCGACACTCTCGCCCAACACCCAGTACCACAGAGCCAACACGTATGGATAAAGCGGCGCCTGGTAGAACGGCTCACTACCTATCCACTCACCACCGACGATCCTAAGCGCCCAAGCGTGATAGCCCGCTGCATCGCCAACCAAGTGCCGTACCGTTGGCACATTCCATGTGTCGATTACATGAACGAGACGGATGCTTGCCCCCACGCCCATCACCAGCACAATCGACCAGATTCCCGACCACGACGCATGGCAGCCTCCGGCACTGCCCTCCTTCGCGAACACCCCACTGGCCCCGCCTGCGTGCCTCGTATTTGCACTGCCCTCTTCCATCACCGCTTATAGTAACCGACCTCACACATCCACACCTGTCCGCCGCTACCTCCCCTCCGGCTCCTGCCTGCCTTGTCCTCCGTTGCAGAGTCTTTCCTGCCTCCAGCAGCCTCGAGCTAGGCCGAAGCGCCGGCATCACACACTCACCGATTCGCCTCCAAAAAAACGCAACGCCCAGGCGCTCGCCTGGACATTTGAAATCGCCGCCCGGGCTGATCCGCGCTCGCCATTGTCGCCGTCTGTGCCCTTCCTCCGTCTAATCACCACCGCGCGCCACATCCACCCACCCAGCCCAACGCACGCGTACTACACACCGTGTCACTTTACCGCAGGCCCCCATCACACCGCCGTATCACGCGCTTGCCTCAACGAGCGCACGTGCCTGCGCCCCGTCAAACGCGCCCGCATAGACAGTGCCCCCGATCGGTGTCACCACTATCCGCGTTGCAGACATCTGCTCCGAATACTCGTTCATCATTCGTATGCTCCGATCCAGCCACCTCGTGGCCCCACAGAACAGCCTGCCTTCAGGATCCCGCACGTCGCACGCAGCATTCATACTACTCTCTACTCTCAACCGACACAGCGCGACCGATTAAGATATGCTCCATAGCACTCACATCACACCCAGCACATGTCGAACACACGCGCGCAGCACCGTTACGCAAGCTAGCGAACGTCCGCCAGGCCACTTTGAGAGCCCCACTGCGGACGGCCCGCCGTTCACGCAGTCGCGGCATTCTTCATCTTCAAGGCACTGCCCAGCGAGCCCCGCCGCGGATTCGCCGCATTCCTCTCCGCGCGAGTCGCCTCCTCGTCACGCGATCCTCACCCATTGCGCGCTGACCGTTCATCCGACGCAGTCGTTCCGCCTTGGCTGTCGGCTAAGCGCGACCTCGGGCTGCGCAAGCAACTAAAGCGTCAGATTGATTCCGCAGTGTACCCGGGCATCGCCATAGCCATGACGCCTACAGCGCAAACGTCAGATCGCCGGCGGCGTTCGTTGAACGATTGGCCATCGAGTGCATTCAACGACAGTCGCCACGAGACGCGTCAGTACATGCCCTTCGCGCGGAGCCCTTTACCAAGTACAAGTGCGTGCAAGGGTATACGTGATGATGGGGGCGGGCGGTCCACTCGCGAGAGAGCCTGCACTAGCGCCGCCTATACCCGTCGCACGCCCCGTCTTCAGCCGGTCGATGCTCGGCAGGCCCATTACGTGACATCTGTTCCACGTGAAACGCAACATCTGCCGCTCCCCTCGCCGATCGGCACCCAACTGACACGTGTTGACCGGACAAAACGGACAATTCGGACACTGTGGACAACGCAGCAGAGTGGCCACCGCCGTCGCCTACTGCACCACGGAGCTGTGCGGAACCCAGCTGCATGCGGTCGAACCGGTCAACAGATTGGTCCTCTGAATGGGTTGCGCTGTCTCCGTCCAGCGGTGACATTCGCGTAACAGCGAATCCGCCCCTATCCCGGAGGGCGCGGCGTCGTCCAGCCACAGATACGTCTGAATAGCCGCTACGAGGCAGCGAAGTCTATCACTGTTTCACGTGAAACAACGCAACGACCCCTCCAGATTGCCTCCGGCCCCGCGCAGCCTGTCAAAGATCCTCGGCCTGTACTGACGGGTAGGCCCTCCACCAAACGTTGATCGACGCCGACTTTGACACTGAACGAATCGTGGCGTAAGCGCTCGCCCAAGGCCCCCGCGCCGCCCGCCCCACACCCACACCCGGTACGGCCTACACACATCCGTCCGACCCCCAGATCCGTCCAGCCTCCCAAGAACATGGTACCTGTTTACGTTGCGTCTCTGCGCTCATTGAACCGCTAGAACAGACGCGACGCGCCGAAGCTTGTCTGCCGGCCAGATTATGGTATACCCTGGCTTTGTCGGATCGCGAAGGATTGCGGCGAGTGCCATCCACTCGATCGGCGCCCTTTGAAGGGAGTGTCTCATGTCAAAGCCAACGAAACGCCTCGGGAGAGGCTTGGATTCACTGGTTTCCAACCTTACTGTGCCCGAACCCACCCCTGACCACCAAACACCGAGCGGGCTCACCGTCGTGCCGGCGAAGGTCACGGCGGCAGAAGGCGAATCCGTGAAAGCCACGATGGCTGCCATAGACGCCCTCGCCCCCAACCCGCATCAGCCTCGGCACGGTCTTGATGAGACGAGCATCGCAACCCTCGCCGAGTCCATCCGGCGCAGCGGCCTCCTGCATCCTATTGCTGTTCGTCCCTCCGGCGGACGCTATCAGATCATCGCCGGCGAACGCCGCTGGGCGGCAGCCAAGGCACTCCAAATGACGCACGTGCCCGTCATCGTGCGCGAAGCGTCCGACGAACAAATGCTTGAGCTGGCCCTTGTCGAGAACATCCAGCGAGAAGACCTTAATGCCATCGATCGTGCCGCCGCATATCGTGATTTCTGCGCCCGTTTCAACCTGTCACCCGAGGATGTGGCCCAGCGCCTCGGTGAGGACCGGACAACGGTCGTCAACTACCTCCGGCTGCTCGACCTGCCAGGCGCCATCAAAGACCTCGTCGCCGGCGACGCCCTAAGCATGGGGCATGCACGCTGTCTTCTCGGTATTACGAACGATGATCGACGTATGCAGCTGGCCGAATCCGTAGTGCGCAACGAGCTCTCCGTCCGGGCACTTGAAGAGATCGTTCGGCGCGAGCGAGCTCCGCACGCACCGGCAAGCCCGAACCAAGACAATCAACAAGACAACGCGCGGTCGGCACACGTGGCCGAACTACAGCGGCGGTTCGAGGACGCCGTGGGAACAAAGGTGTTGATTCGCGAGGGGCGGCGCAAAGCCACCGGGCGGATCATCATAGAGTACTATTCTTTGGACGATTTTGACCGCCTCGCAAGCCTTCTTGGCGTGGCTGACGAATAACAAATGGCCGTCCGAATGGGATAGCGGACAACTGTCCGGACACATCGGACACAAGAGTCCGATCCAGGACGTCTATCCAATCGAAGACGATTCGCCCAAATGGCTTTCAGAGTATTTGCCCTAAGGGGCCGGGAGTACGACATGCGTAAGGTGAAACTCGAATCGGCGATTTTCTTTACGGTGGTGTGCTCGGTAGGGCTATCAGCCAAAGCGACCGACCGAGGGATACCGTCGGTGTTGACGCTCATGCCAGGCGACAATTGGCTCAGCGCGATCATCATGAATGCGGAGGCGTTCGACAGCGCCGCGGCGGCATTTATGCGAAACGTTGGCGACGATTACGACGTTGGCACAATCGTGCCGCTCCTGAAATCGAGTGTCGCGCTGGGAGAGTGGGTCGACTTCGCCAGGCCGATCGGTATCGCAGCGCGTGACGTTGAGAGTGATCAGCGACCGCTGTTCTGGGTCGTGGTGCCGGAGTTTGCGGACAAAGTGAAGACCTGGCCTGGAGCCCGTAAAGAGAACGGTGTTTGGCGGCTGCCCATCGAGGAGGCGGATGCCCAGTACGCGATGCTGCTGGACGAGTACGTCGTTGTCGGCGGGAGTCAGGCGTCGCTGGCAGGCGCAACCCCGAAAGCCAATTCCCTGGCTGAGGCAATCGGCACGCGGCGCACGCTTCTTACCGGTCGACAGGTGTACGTACACGTGCATCTCGAGGCGGTGCGCGAAGCATTCCTCGGCGGAATCAGACAAATGGCCCAAATGGGGCCGATGCTCGCGCTGGCCATGGCTCAGCAAGGTGGACAGGCTGATCCTGCGACCGCGACGCGCCTGGTCGACGCGTTGTTTGGCGCGGTGACGCAATTCGCCGAGCAGTTGGCCTATGCAGATCTTGCGATAGGAATGGACGCAGAGACGGCGAACGTCACGGTGGCAACCGGGTACGAACCGGGCTCGATCAGCCAGTACCTTTCGAGGCAGAAGCCGGCCAACGTCCGACCATTCAGTCAGATCGAGGAGCAGTCATACGCGGTTGCGGCATCATATCATTGCCCGGGCACGGAGTCGCCTTTCTGGAACTACCTGCTCGAGAGCATGATCAAGGTGACGGCACGAGCGACGACAGGAGAGACGCCAGGACCCGCGGGCACGAGCGCTGCAGGCACCGGAAGCCCTAGTGACACGGGAATGTCAGCACACCTGAAGCAGGTTTATGCAAAGGTGGAAGGCGCGGAAGCGGTGATGTCGCTGACGAAGGACGGTATGAGTGCGGAAGGGCGCTACATAAGTCGTGACCCGACGGGATTGATGGACCTTCTTCAGCGTGTTCTGAGCAACGATGATCCTTTGCTCGCCCGATTGAAGGGGGGCACGGGGTTCGAGCCGGCTGGTATGCGGAAGATCGGCAAGGCATCGGTCTACGATTACGTGATGAAGATCGACGCGACTAATCCCATTGCAGGAGTGACGAAGAGCATCTATGGAGACGAGTTGCGCTTCGGCGTCGGCGATGTCGGGGACGGGATCCGGTTCTACGTTGGAGATAAGGAACTCGCCAAACGGGTCTTCGCCACCAACACGGTGAATCCGCTGGGGTCGGCGAAAGAAGTGCAGGGAGTACTCGACGCATTGCCCAAGGTGCGAAACGCTGTTGTGCTGGTGGATTTGGGCGAACTTGCCACGTTCATGGCACCGATGATGGGGAGGCGCATGACCGATCCGGTGGCAGTAGGTCCACCCATCGGAGTCTCCGCCTCCTTTGCAGGCGAACCTGCCCGAATCGACATCCACGTTCCCGTGCGAGCCATCAGGCGCGTTGTCAGAGCGATGTCACCCGTGATCGTGCCCGACGCAGCAGCGTCCGATCCAGCGGGGCATTAGCACGCCGCGCATAGAGTGCTATAGCAGTAGCACTATAGACCGGGAGCACCGGGCGCGGGCCTAATGACGCATGGATGTATCGCGCTTCCGCACGATATGCTCCTGGGCTCGCGCTGAAGACGCGGCAATACCTGTGCCGCAGCAGTGCTTTGGCTGTGACAGGTGAGTCTGCTGCCCCAGGCAATCTCCATCCAAGATCCAATTGCCACGCAGGGCGAATAGCATACCGGCACACCCTAATCATCGAGGGTCTCCAGGAAGGCGGCGTACTCGGCTGGGTCGTTTACATTGCGCAGTGAATCGAGGCCGGGGTCTGCATCTGCGAGGGTTGAAGCCGGTATAGGGTGGGCACCCGTTCGATGGGCGAAGTCGTGCACGCGGAATTCAGAGTTGGCGAGCATTTGGCGCAAGAGCGACTGAGTGTCGAGCCGATAGATCGCGGTGAGCGGATATAGCTGGGTCTCAAGCTGAGGAATCACACCGGGATGATCGGAAAGCAGGTCAACTAGCCGCCGAACGAACGCCCCCTTGATCAAAGGATGATCACAGGAGATGACGAAGGCGGCATCACAGCCGGGGGCCAGCACCTCGAAACCGGCGGCCACACCTGCAAGCGGGCCGGCATCCGCGATTACGTCGTGGACTACCGAGACACATTCAGGCAGCGTGGGCAGATCTTGAGCAAGGCGAGCCGCCACCACAACGGGTTCAACTACACCGCCTACAATCCGCACGACGCGCTGAAGCAAGTACTCGTTGCCGGCCCGGAGCCACGCCTTGGCCGTACCCATTCTCCGGCTCCGTCCGCCACATAAGACGATTCCTCCGACCCTGTTTTCCACCCTGATCTCCAACGTTGGCAAGTCGCTTGGATCGTTCTTGATACGTTTGGTTATCGGGCTCATATCGCCTGGGGCCTGGCGCACAACGCTTAGGAACCGGGACTGCAACTCGCGCACGACCGAAAGGGTCTGTGCTCCGCAGGAAACGCGAGCCTCAAGGGCAACAACGCATGATCCGATAACACCTTTCAACCAGGAAGGAGTATATCATGAGAGCACGAAAATGCTTAGCAATCTTCGCCTCGCTGGCCATCGTCAGCGGTACATTATCGACAGGGTGCGACCGGGGCTTCATCGACGATGCCGCCCGAGCAAGCCTGGCATCGTTTGTTACAGAGGTAATCAGCACGGCGGCGACCGAGGCGATCAACCCCGACGATTAGTCAAAGTCGTAGGCCAAGGAGTCAGGAAGAGTATTCGTCGGTCTTTACCACCAATCTCACAGCAGGCACACAGCCTGCGATTCGGCGCGGCGGTTAGCCTGCCAACACGACACGGGTTGAATCGATGAACGTACCACCGAGGCTCACTCGGCGGGCCGCGGTCTGACCGTCCGTTGGAGTGGTGAACACCCGGTACGGTTGAGACGACCAGTGTAGGCCTGGCGAACTTGGGCTCCACGCTGGTGCGGCGCCCAGGATAGCCGGTAGGTCACCCACTAGGTCGCGACCTCCGTAGTCGCCATCCGTGAAGTCACCGTAGCTCGAATCACCTGGGGCATCCAGCGGCCAGTAGTGGAGGAGGCCGTTGGGAATATGAACGGCTCGCAATCG
Organism: Phycisphaerales bacterium; assembly: GCA_020348265.1. Taxonomy (GTDB): domain Bacteria; phylum Planctomycetota; class Phycisphaerae; order UBA1845; family UBA1845. The sequence goes on from CP070744.1 coordinate 453,412, forward strand.
GCCGGCATAGAGGGCGTGAATCTCGTCGTCGCCCAAAGCCCGGTTCCAGATCGCCCTGTCCTCGACGCGCATATCGGCATACGTCGCGGCGTAGCGCGCAAGCAGCAGCTCGTTGTCGGTCTGGTTCTGCACCGAACCCCCAAAGGTGTACGTCTTGCTGCCGGTGGAAGAGCCGTCGAGGTATCCTTTGAGGGTGGTGCCGTCCCACGTCATCGCCACGTGTTGCCACGAGTTGACCGACACCGCGAGATCCAAATCTCCGCCATAGACCGTCGATGTGGAGATAAACGCATGCAGCTCCCCGCTGGTGGCAGCAGCCCGGAAGCCAACCTGGCGTTTGAGGGCGCCTGTAGACGTGTGCCAGGCGTTTAGAAACCACAGATTGTTCGCCAGATCGGTGGGGTATGTCCAGCACGCAACGGTTACAGCGGACAGACCGTTGAGAATCGACGTTCCCGCCGTCTTGAGATACTCGGAACTGGAGGACACGAACCCGACGCTCACTAGCTCGTCTCCTCCCAGATCTCGACCCACAAGACCCGGGCGTCGCCCGTGGCCGTATCGTCGGTACCGTCGTCTGCGTCACGCTCGAGCTTGATGCGGAACATATCCCCAGCGGCAACGCCGTCCGCGTTCGCAAGTGTGACGGTCAACACATCGACGTAACCGGCGGTTGCAGGAACCGTCGCGTTGACGGTGTTGGCGGTATCGAAGCTGCTCGCAGAGTCCAGGTCAATCGAGTCTCCATCAGTTACCGCTTCCACACTGACCTCGAGGTCGATCTTCCCTGACGTGGCTGATGCCATCATGTATCCGATGCTTGCCTTCAGTGTACCGCCGGCATACTGCCCAGGCACGGCAACGGCCTTGCTGACGGCCGTCTCCACCGTCGTGTCGTCGAACGCCAGGAAGGGGCGGTTCTGGACGACGTCGACAGCCGGTGCATTTGAGCCCGGCAGGATAAACGAGTGGGCATCGTATTGAAGCAGTGTTATGTGTGCCATCGATCAACTCCCTCAGTCAATTGTGTACTCGATCGCCACCCATAACTTGCCTGGCGACCCGGCGACCGCACTGGCATTGAAGTTGAGCCAACGCTCAGCGGGGACGGTGGCGTCGGAAAACGAACTCGATGACGCGCCGCTTGAAGTGGCTTGAAGATCGCTGCTAAGAGTGTCGGTACCGGCGACATCGGGCGTGTTCGTAGCGCGGTGTTCGATATTGAAGTCCACCGTGCCTTGATCCGTCACCCCGCGTACTTGTGACAACGTTACGTCATCCGGAACGAACGCGATGGGAAACGAGTCGGTTGCCGTGGGATCCTCTATGTAGACGATCTTGGTAATCGTCTTGTTCTTTGCGGCCAGCCGGTCACCGCTCAGAGTACCGCTGCCGACGGCCGCTGCGCTAAGTGTTCCACCACCAGCGGAACTCTCATGGTCGTGCGTAGCGTTGGAGAAATCACCGATCGTCGGCGTCGTGATCGTGGGCGATCCCTGCATGACGACAGTCGTGCCGGTTCCCGTCTTTGCAGCCACATCCGACAGATCGATCACGGTCACCGTACCGAGGTCGATGTCCACCTCGCTGTTTGCCCCGTCGTCCGTCACCGTGATCTTGGACGACCCGGCGTTTACCTTCTTGAACTCGAGGTTGACACCGCTCTTCTGCTTGAACAGTCCCACGCCGGCCGTTCCGACGTTGCTGGCGGTGTTGACTTCTCCGCTACCCCCCGCAGTCAGGTCGTACTCAGTATCCGTGTCATTCTTGGCATAGAGCCTTCCGTCGCTCTTGGCGTACAGGCGAAGCGAGCCGGATGGCGGGGTGGCAGGAGTCGACATCTCTCTCAGCTCGATCACAGTGTCATCCCCAAGCTGAAGCGAATCCTCAACGGTCAGATTACGTGTCTGCAAGCTGTCGGAATTGTCAGTTAGCGGCATCGGATTGGTCCCCCATCAACTGGCAATAGCAAGCCCCACTTCCAAGCCCCAAGTGATGTTGGAGGTGTCAGGATTGGTCCATTGGACGCGCACTGCGTCGCCAGCCTGAAACGTCCACGGGGAAGGCTCGGCCCCTTCCTCGCGTGATATGCGCAAATTGACATCGCGATTTGTTCCGGCCTTCGCAATCGTGAACAGACGCGTGTCATAGACCGCTCCGGCGGCAGAGTCGATCGAAACAGTAAGTGACGCCGTTCCGTCGCTGCCGGAGAAGTGGCACCGCACGAACACAAGCCGAAACCGGCAATCGAGCTGAAACGCCTCATCGATATCCGCGCTTCCGGTTGCCGTTTTGCTGATAACGGAAAACACCTGGCGACTCCGGCTCGCGGCAAGCTCACTTTCCTGCGCGCTGAAGCCATCCTGGGCAGTCTGTAGGATTTGTGGCAGGTCGGCTGGCATCTCTATTCATCCACCGTGTCTTGAACGTGGTCGTAAAGGGTGGAAAGTTCCGGAATCTGCAGTCGGAAGGGGACGCCGGTCAACTCGGACATGCCAGCGTTGAGCCCGGGAACCGTCACAGTTGCGTCACCGATGAAGATCCCGTTGAGAAGCGTCCGTTTACGCCGCTGGGCGTTTGCTCGGTAACGGATGACAAGGTCGATGGCATCGGTAACGAGAAGAAGCTCCTCCGCAACGGACCCATGGTAAGAGAAGATGTACCCGGATACCCGATGAAGCCCACGGCCATATGTACCACGCTCGCCCTCGGATGTGTCCTGGCCCGTGTAGGCTATGGGCTCGATGCCCGGTTTGTAGACGACGCTGTGCGCCCCGTCGATCGCCGTCTCGGTGAACGGCGTTGAGCGAAGTCTCGTCGAGATGCCCCGTGTGGCCAAGATCCAGATCATGATTCCTCTCTACGAAGCAGGCACACGGTTGTGTTCGCGTTCGACCTTTACCACAAAGGACTGAGTCGCTGTGGCCGCCGCGACACGCGGACCTACCGTTGATTCGGGGTAGTCGAACGACCACGCCCGATCATCGAACCCTTCAGCGCCTTCGATTACACCGGAATCGATGACACTGTCCAAGTAGTCGTCCAGCGCCCCGATGGTATCGAGAATCGGGCCGTGCGGATCCACGTCGGCGATGTCTGTGACAATTCGTAGTATCATGCCGACTTGAATAAGCTTATCGCCCTGGGTAGTGCCGACTGGCTTTGCCCGTGCAAGCATCAGAGTTAGGAACGGACGCGGATATTCCGCAAAACCTCCACTCCCCACCGCGACCCGCCGAAACGGTTTGGCAGCCGTCGGCGGGTCCGTAGCGAGATTGGTGCAGAGCTTGCCGCTAAGTTCTTCTATAGCCGCTCTGACTGTTGTGCGATCGGGTGTTGATGGCATGGTGGATCAGTGCTGTATTTCAATAGTCTGCCAGTGCGTCACGCGAGAGAGTGCGCCCGGCTCCAGTACTTGAGGCTATTGCACCCTGCGTCGTGTTCGGCGCGAGACCAACCGCAGAGGGGAGTTTGATCCTCCCCTCTGCGACACTCTTGAGCCAGTCGACAGCGTGTGCTCTCTTTCGGATCACATCCGCCGGGACTGGTGGACGACGGGATCTGAGTCGACATTCAACGAGGTCTAACGTTATCGATGCCAACACGTTGGCGAGTTCCGGGTGAACGGACACATCGATTGGAACGGTCCAACGGTGAGCCAGGTAACTATTCACCTCTCCCTCTGCCCCGAGACGCGCTTCCTCAACCACGCCGACATTGGCAACTCCATCACCGTCGTCGTCAGTCAGTTGCACGTAAGCCTGAGGACCCAATCGTTCTTCTATATCAGCATCAGCGATGTACGCCATGATCGTAGAACTCTCCTGCCAGCCGGCGCTTTGACCTTTGTTGCCAATGACCTCAAGCACTTAGACCTAAGTGAAGTCCGTCCTAATCGCGTTCTGCCAATAACCATAGGTGATCCGATATCGAGCTCGCACGCCGAACAGGTACTTCTCACGACGGAAACCCTCGTCACTGTTCTCCGTAAGACTCGTGAACTCAGCGGGCTCGCGGTCCTGGAAGATGAACGGCCGCACCACACCATCGGTCTTCAGTAAGTACCACTTGCTGGCATCCGAGAGCCAGGGGAATGCAACAACCCTAGCAGCACCCGCGAGCACGTTAGTGGTGTCACCCACAATAGTCGCGTTAACCGCTTCCAGCGCAGTCAGGTACATGGTCGTGGGGATCACGCAAACCAGCCCTGTTGCAGAGATGCACATTGGGGCACCCTGATCGTCGTTAAACCCCATCATCACCCCGATGGCTTGCTTCAGGGCGTTTTTGAACTCAAACGTAGTCGGGTCGGCTGCGTCAATGGCCGCAAAGGTCAGCTTGTTGTCCTGCGCTGATGAGTCTCCAGACGTGTGACTGTCACTGAAGAAGCTGACCCCATCGTAGCTTTCATAATCGGGCTCTTCGCCATGTATCAGCAATTGGGAGATCAGGTAATCTTTATGCGTGGCGGCCCGGTCGGCAAGCTCGCCGATCCTTATTCTAATTTGACCCGTCTTGTCGTCGGAGATCTCATCGCGATCGACCTCAATGGTCGACTCGTACTTGAGGTTCTCGACCGAATAAGACTCCGTACGTAAGCCGCGCGCGATACGCCCCGCACCCCACTCGCGCATTCTGGGCACCGAGCCGAGCCACTTGTACGTTTCACTGTCGGACTTCGACTGAATCCGCGTGCACAAGTCTTGAAAGTGCGTGGTCGCTGCGTTGAAACGACTGAAGAACTCGCTCCGCAGTCCTTTGGTCAGCAATCCTGTGTTGATAACAGCCACGTGGGCTCTCCTTTCTCAAGATTCTGGGGGCACTTGGCACTGCCCACTGCATACTCGGGAACCGATTCATCTGTTGATCAGACGTAATCGACGAGGACAAGAAACGGACCGGGATCAGCATTCGTGCCATTCGTCACCGCCAGCGTTAACACGTCGCCTGCATTGACCTGAGTGTTGCCCACAGCTCCAAGATCCTGTGCCGTGTTTGCGCTGGGGAACGTGGTTGTTGAGTCAAACGTCTCTGTAACAATCGTGTTGCCATCGACTGCCACGGTGACAACGCATGTGTTGCTGTCGTCTATTCCACTCGCCGCCGTCGCCTGATTGACAATGCGGGCCGCGACAATCCACCCCTCTGTTCCGAACCCATGAATACCGCGTGTGGAGATATCAGACCCAGCGCTGAGGTCCTCCACCGGATGTATTACTGTCTTGATCTGCCTCCTGGACGGGTCGATGCGCAGAATGATCTCGTTCGTCGCAACTACATCCTGAACGATACCAACATATGAATTGCCTGCACCAGTGAAGGTAAGTGTGTCGTCCGCGGAGGCAAAAACCGGTCGACCGATACTGGACACGGTCGCACCACTCAAAGTCAAACCAAAGTCGCCTGTAGTATAAACACGAACGGAAAGGTCTCCATCCGCCCCACTGGAATTGTTCATCTCCTCATAGGCAATGCCCACCCAGGGATCGCCAGCCGTCAGCGGCCTAGCGTAACCTCCCGACAGGCCCACAAACGCACCCTTGAATATGTGAGCTGATGCAGCTACTTGAAAGCTGCGCAGTTCCTGATCGATGTAGTGATCCACGTCACGGTTTGCAGATAGTGCCATATCCAGATCATCCTATTCGCCGATTCAATGTTACCTCGCCGACAAGACGCTCACTCCACAGTGCCCGACAGTCAAACATACCATCAAGAGACACAGCGGCATGCATCTTCTACATATGCGTCTTCAGAGGTCAGCCCAGCCAAAATGCCGTTCGCACGAAACTCCGTGCGCGCATGCGCCGCAACGGCGCGATGGCGCTCATACTGATCCTGTTGCGGAGCGGGCGTGAGTTTCCCCGGTGCTGCCACTACAGGTGCCGTACGAAACCACTCCTCAAAGAGCTCCTCTTCGAGTGCAACAAGGTTCTCCGCCCAAGTTCGCTGTGCTTCAACGAGCTTACCCGCTCGGATGGCATCGCGCACGCGCTGCTGGGCGTGCTGTAAGCGGACCTCACGCCTGAGTTGGCAGAGCCTGGCACCCGCAGTCGCAAGGAGCTCTTGCGGGGAAGCCCCCTCATGAAGGTTCAATTCTTCCCGCAGAACCTCCAAAGCCGAGAGATTCTCTTCGCCGTCCACCGCATCAACGCGGTTTACAATCGGCTCCATACCTACGATCGCTGGCTTGTTTGTAAGCGCCGCTGAGTGAATTGCGACCAGCTTCCGATCAGATTTTCGGATGATGGCCACAGGAGAAAGGTATCGGTATTCCTTCGACGCCAGCATTTCCCTGGCCTGTTCGGTCCACTCAATCTCCGCAAACAAGCCCACACTCACTTCACCAAGGATGCGTTTGACCCAGCCGGCTGCCGGCGCTTGACCATTCGGCGACGAATAGACGCCCCCGAGGGTCTGATGTTCGTAGTCAATGGGCAGATCCGTGGCATGTTCCTCAAACGTCCGCAGGACCATTGTCACGGACTCTTCATCAACCACGAAGCTCCCGTTACTGCTCTCCACGCACCCCCAGGGTGCTAAGAGTATTCGCTTCGCAATGTCACCACTGTTAAGTGACGTAGAACGCAGCGCACTGATTTCTCGCGTGTCATCCGCTTCGGTATGTCCATTCGCCGTCATCATCACCTCGCGTTTGCATTAAGAATGACAACTTCCATACGCTTATAACGTCGCCCCTGATTGCCCGGACTTCAGAAACAAACGATCACCGCCGTGCGCCTGGAATAGTGGCCTCACTCGCCGCAGGATGTGGGATTCCAAGGGTCTGTCGTGCCCAGTCAGTCGGAACATCCATGCCCAGTTGGTTCACGGCTATATCCATAATCCCCGCAGCCTCGGTCAGATCCTTCGGCGGCTCCGGTTTACGGCAAAAGACGGGCACAGGTGCGTCCTCGCCGAAGTGGAAGCGCACAAGGGGTGTCAGCAAGTCCCTGCGAATCGTACGAGCCTCCTTGCGAATATCGTCAGTCAGAATGTCCTGCCTGACACCCTCATGCACGCGGGCCGCCGCAACGGAGCCGCTTTGTCCCGTGATGTCCGTGGTGAGAGTCTGCCCAAGCCACGCCTTGCTCATCTCCCGGTTGAGAAAATCGATCAAGCGCTCGTATGGAGCCCGCGACTTGCCCTGCTTCGCATCGATCACCTGCAGTTCGATCGCCCTGCTGAATATTCCAGCCGCGTGACTGCCCAGCGACTCGAGCATGTTGAGAAGCTCGCGCTTCTCCTCGGCCGTCGCCGTCGGTTCATATCGCGCGACGCGTACGGGCATACCGAAGATCTCTGCAAAGATCATCCAATCCTTCAGAGCCAAATTCTTGGCGAGGTACAACATCGCAGTGACCCGCAGGAGGCCTCCACGCTGGGGATGCCCGGATACGCTGTGTGGAGTGTGAACGATGAACTTGTTGGGAGGAAGCCCTATGCCGTCTTGGGGTGCAGAGTCGGTAAGAATGCGCGGGCGATCAAGCTCGTCGAAAACGATCCGGGTGAAGTCGATGGGTACAACGTCCACAGGCCTAAGTTCGCCCTGCTCCACTCCCCAGACAATCTCCGCTACGGCGATATTGCGCCCCACAGCTAGCTCAAGATGCTGCAAGACCTCGTCGAACCGCTCGATGCCTGCCAGGATCTCCCGGCAATACGTAGCCACCTCGTCGGCTCGCGTGCGGTCTATCCCTTCGTGAACATCCGCGGCACTTATGACTTGCCATTCCAGCCCAGTCACCGATAGGCGACGCGTGTTGGCTACCGCAAATAGATGTGCATCCTTCTCCTCCATTTCCTCGAACAGCTGCACCGCCGTCGACAGGAACCCGTCATCCGCCTCGCGCAGGATCGCAGCCAGGCCGGATGGCGTAAGACCCGCGCTTGGATAATCTCGCACGGAATCCTCGGCTCGGGGCAGGATCACTTGCCCCGCCTTGGGACGACCATTCTTCTTCGCCCAGATCGCGTTGACAACGCGCTGTGTCCAGTTCATACACCCAACCTCCCCAAGTATGTGATTGACGAACGTAGAATGACGAATAACGGTCGGAGTGCACTGAATCCTGCCCCAAGGTAAGTTCGACCGCCCATATTTCGTCATTCGAAATTCGCTATTCGTAATTCCCGTTCACCCTACCAAGCCCCCGCGCGGGCAAACTGCAGCGGCTGCGTAGTCAGCGATTCCACCTTGCCGCCGCTCGTCTCCGATGCGTGGATCGCAAGTGCTGCCGCCCAGAATCGATCCGCATGACTCCCCTCGCGGCGCGGTGCCGATAGACGAAAGTGCCCGGACTCCGTCATACTGCGCTCGACGGAGTGCCAATCGTTGCGAATGCGCTCGTCGTTGGGGATGCGAATGCGCGCCGCCTCGACAGCCACTCTTAGCCCCATAGCCAATTGCGACTTGAGCGCAGGCGTAAACGTGACCGGTTCAACTCGATGAGCGCCGAACTGCTCGACAAGTTGTTCCGCCAATTGCATGCCCAGTCCCCCGGCATCAATGCAACAACGCCGAACGTTGCGTATCGACAGCAACTCCCCCAGCAAGGCAGACTGCGCACTGAATGGAACATTCGCCAGCTCGAACAGACCGACCGTCGTCAGTGCGTCGCCGCCCGCAAGAACCCATATCACCGTCAGGTCGCGAAGTCGACCAACGTCCACGCCAATGAAAAGTTCGCGCGACTCCTTTCCCAGTTGCTCCACAGAGTCACAGGGCACCAGTGTCGGATCACTGCATGCCGCTATATGCTCGTAAGTCAGAAACGCCGTCGTCTCATCGATGAACTCGCAGAGAAACTCCTGTCGATACAGCGTCTCATCATCCATCGCCGATCGGATCTCATCCGCGTCGACATCCAAACCTTGAGCGATCGCCTCGGGAAGCGTGAGCGTGCTAGCAGTGAAACGATCGTTGCCCCGCAACTGGTAGAACATGTTGCCCCGTCCCTTAGGCGTAGAGGCTACATCCAGCTCGCCGTCGCCACGCAGCAGAGTCGGGAACATTGCCGCCCAGATCTCCCGGTCGAACGCGTGCATGGCGAACTCATCAAGCAGAACATCCCCGGTGAAACCCCGCGCCGTCTGCGGATTGGCCGGTAAGCCGATGATCCGCACCCCCCCGGGAAGCACGATCTCCAATTGCTTGACGCTCAGGCCCTTGAAGAAGCGGTTATCGTAGTATTCCGTGGCGATCTTCAGAGCCTCACAGTGCTGGCGGGCCTTGGCCATCAGCTCCCGACTTTGCCGCTCACCGGCGGAAAGGAAGATTTGTGTCCGCCCGCGCTTAAGCCCCCGCAGTATCCGCCGCAGCGACTTGGTAAAACTCTTGCCCGTCTGCCTCGACCAGCAATTCCATCTAAACCGCGCCTCCGACTCCACGTCTTCCTGCTGATAGGGAAGTAGAGGGATTATGGCTTTGGGCTGGGCGGGCTCGGTTGGACAATCCTGCATCACAGCCTGGCAATTCCCTCGACGTAGAGCCTGTCCCGATATCAAGTCGAGCCGCGGGCTTCAGCCCGCGCGGGCTGTCGGGACACAGTTTCTGGGATAGGCTCGTAGCCAATCCACCAGCGTCGCGGACTACAACGCACACGACCTCACCCAACAAAACTCCCCACCCGCTCGCTGCAAACCCCCAACCACACCGTCCACCGCGCGCAAGCACGTTGGATACACCATGCTCAGAGCGTGTGCGAGGAGCCATTCCGAGCCGCGCCCGTCAGGAAGCGGTCAGCATGGAGCGGACATCCACCGCCGCAACCAGACTCACAGCGGCGGGCGGCGTGCCCGGCGCCCCACCCTACACCGTCTGACCCCGAAAGGGTCATCTCCTGTCCGTTGGATGTGCACCGGGACGTCTATCCGCCCTCTACGAAGCCTGTTTTTGTTGGACCAGCTTATGAGTTAAGATACCCCCGCTCACATTACCAGGGCGTTGCCCTTGTCGAAGCGTATCCCCTTCGGTTTCTTACAGGTGGCAACCCAGGAGACCTCGTCGTTGAACTCGACAATTGGCGCCGTGCCACCGGGCAGCCGGATGAGACACTGAAAGATGCGAAAGTCTGATGGCGGACCCGTCTCACCGAAGCGCCGGCGCAGCTCCGGTTCCACCAGAAGTCGATGAACGTCATCAACGCTCGGCGCTTGAGTCTCCTCACACATGCTTGTTAGAGCATGCGTCGCTGAGATGCTGCCGTCAATGCTCAACCCGCACCTTCGTCCAAACTCTCACGCCCTCGGAGAACGACTCCGAGCGAACCAAGTTCCTCCGCGAGATTGTATTCGACTGGGTTTGGCAGGCCTCCCAGCAAAGGCAATAACCCTCGCCCCACACGGGTGCCACGGGTGGCTTGCCCACCCGTGTTGACACCGCTCCGGTTCGGGCTCAACCTGATGCACCCGCCACGACCGTCGTGCATTCGGCGCGACGATCTTGCATTCGGCGCCCGAAGATGTATCCTGCCACGGTGGCCAAATGGCCGATGTTCGTCTATATAGGCCGCGATGGGATCGCCTCTTATCAAGGAGGATGCTGCGATGTCATGGATGACCCAAGCCGAAGCTGCTGCCGCCCTCAACTGCTCGATTCGGACAATACGGCGAAGAATCCGCGATAACAGCCTCACCGCCCGGCGCGAAGGCCGCAACGTCCTCGTTGAGGTCTCCGCTGAGGATACCGCCCTGAGCCTGTCACCCCTGCGCGTCCCGTTGAAACGCGTGGGCGACATGCCCGCAGCCCCCGCCCCGCAGGATTCGGACAGATTGGCCGCGTTGTCCGCATCGCTAACGGACACAATGTCCATCCTGTCCGCCGCCCGAGAGGGCCTCGAGGTCCAAGCTCGCCGCGCAAGGCGGTGGTCACACGCAGGCTGGCTCGTCGCCCTGATCGCAATGGGAACGCTCGGCGCCGTCTCCTGGTACTTCCACACTGCATCGCTTGGCAAGTTAGCGGAAGTGCACAATCTGGAGGGAATGCTGGCGTCCCGCGAGTCCGGATTCGAACAAGAGCTCGCAACCAACAAGGCCCACTACGACGGCGAATCGAATGCCGCCTGGGTCCTGCTGGCGCATGAAGAGCTGCGCACAGCCGACCTGATCGAGCAGAACGAATCCCTCGCTGACGAGCTGGCAGCGATCGAAAACGAGCGCGACGCCCTCGCCGCACGCAGCAGCATCGCCGAAGTGGAGAAAGATCGCCTTGCCGCGAACCTCCAAACCGCCCGCCGGGCCGCCAATCTAGCGGGGACCTTCAAGGCCGCGTGGTCGGCGGCGAGCGTCGCCCTGAGCCAATCACGCCGCTACGAGGAGCTCCGCCGCGTTCGCGAGGAAGCCGACCATGCCAAGACCGAATACGAGCGCCTGCTCGAAGCGAATCAAGCGCTTTACGACGCGAAGCTCGCCACCGCCCAGGGGCGTTTCGACGGCCGAACCGAAGAGCTGGCCGCAGCCCTCGCCCATGAACGCCGGACCGTCGCCGAACTTGAAGATCGAATCGAGGCACTTAACGAAAAGCTGGTCACCGCCGCCACAGACCGCGGGCGACTCAAAATCGAACAAGTCCGCCTGGCCGCTGAGACGGAGGCGCTTAGGCACAGACTCGCAGAGGCGCAGCGCGCCGCCGATCTGACCTCGACCTTGAAGGGAATCTTCTCGACCGTTCGCCTCGCCTTTGAGAGGGGCGACACCAAGCCCCCCACGGTCAACAGACAAGCCGCCGCTGATTACGTACGATGAAGTGACACGAGTATGTCAGTACGCTGAAAACTCGGCAGGAAAACACCGGACAAGTCTTGAAGAGGAAACGTCAAACGTGCGAGTGCGTAAAAGTCGCGACCCGCGGGTGGGAGTCGCTCCGCTTACCCACCCCTGCGGATCGCGCTGAACCTCCCCCTCCGTGGTCTGGAGGCGGCTACTGTTGTGATGAACCATCCTCCAGCATCTTGCGCAGCTGGGCGTTCTCCCGGCGGGTAGCCTCAAGATCAAACAGCATGTACTTGATGCTCAGGCGCACGAAGTCAATGCTCTCCTGAAGACTGTTAACCGTCTCCTTGAGCTGCTCGTGTCTTTCGCGCGTCTGCTCTGCAAGCATTTCCAATTTATCACGCTCACCGGCTGGGAGAGTCCCGATCTCCGCGATCAATTCAGCAAGCTTCCGCTGGAATGTCTCTTCATTCATATAGCTTCTTTCCCCTCCGGAAAATCCCGAGCCGTCCAGACTCCCCAAGGCCCACGAGTTCCTTCGCAGTCCACGTACCCCAAGCCAAGCTCGGGCTCTAATGGGGAAAGGGCAGTGAATGTGCCAAGCCGTCAGGAAATACCGTCCGACCCGCTTGTTCCTATAATAGCAGGGTTTCAAGCGCCCGATCAATCAGACAAAACGAATTCTAGCGAAACTGAGAGGTGACGAATGTGCGACACTGTTGCCGCAGAACAACACTGACGTAGTGGTATGTCTACACTGGTGAATCCGAGCAGGTCCGAATAACGCACTTGGGAATCTGCATGCACCCGCTACTCGCGAGCGCGGCGGATATTCGCCCCTACCTTGGCAAGCTTCTGCTCGATGCGCTCGTAACCGCGGTCTATGTGATACACGCGGTGTACGCGGGTGACCCCTTTGGCGATCAGTCCCGCAAGGATCATCGACGCCGAGGCCCGCAGATCGGATGCCATCACCTGGGCACCCACCAGACGCTTCACGCCTTCGATAATCACGGTGGGCCCCTCCTTGCGCAGATGCGCCCCCATCCGGTTCAACTCCCCTACGTGCAGAAAGCGGTCCGGAAACACTTTCTCGGTAATAGCGCTGTTGCCATCCGCAAGGCACAACAGGGCCATCGCCTGGGCCTGAAGGTCCGTGGGAAATCCGGGATAGGGTTGAGTGGTTATGTCCACGGGCTCGAGCCGCCGGGCGGAGGAAACGGACAACCCCTTCTCGCTGCGCTCGATGATTACGCCGATCCTCCGCAGCCTGTCGACAACCGCGCGCAAATGTTCCATGCGGGCGCCCTGAAGCTCCAGATCACCGTTGGTGATGGCGGCGGCGATCATGAATGTACCTGCTTCGATCCGGTCGGGGATGATGGAATGTTCGGCTCCCTCGAGCTTCTCAACCCCTTCCACGGTAATCTGGGGCGTGCCCTGTCCGGTGATTCGCGCCCCACACGCGTTGAGGTAATTGGCCAGGTCGATCACCTCCGGCTCGCAGGCTGCGGACTCAATGACCGTGCGCCCCTCTGCAAGGGTCGCCGTCATCATTACGTTTGCAGTTCCCGTAACCGACGCTCCAAAACGACCCCCGAGAAAGACATCCGTACCTTTAAGCTTCTTGGCATGCAACAACACGTCGCCATTGACCAGATCGAACTCCGCACCCAAAGCGCGGAGTCCCTGGATGTGCAGATCGATCGGACGATCGCCGATCGCGCACCCACCGGGCATCGATACCTGAGCGCGCTTGCGCTTGGCCAGCAGCGGCCCCATTACGCAGATGCTGGCCCGCATCTTGCTCACCAACTCGTATTCCGCGTGGGAGTTCATTTCATCCTCTACGCGCAGACGCAGCGCCCCCGACTCATCGCGCTCGGACTTGACCCCCAACCGAGCCAAAAGCAGCAGCATCTGACGAACATCCGCCAGATCCGGCACGTTGCGAAGCACCGTCTCCCCATCAACCAGAATGGAAGAGGCCAGAATAGGCAGTGCCGCATTCTTGGCACCACCGATTGGAATCGTCCCCTTCAGGCGGGAGCCTCCGACAATCTCGAGCAAATCCACGACAAGTCCTTTCCAACATCACCCGCCAACGCGGTCTACAGAACCAAGCAACCTGCTGAAGAATGTAGCGTCGCCCCTTGTGGGCGACGAAAGCAACCGCATGGCGCCACCCACAAGGGCGGCGCTACACTTAAGCGACCGTAAGCGACTCCTTCAATAGGCATCTAGCGCAACGCGAACACCGCAACTCGCTCGTCGCCCACAACCCGATCCTTCAATGTTTCCTTGTGTACGAACGTCCCTGTGCTGACCATCGCCTCGATCACTTCGCCCGTAAGACCGTCGCCAACCTCCACTATCACGACGCCATCGTCAGCCAACAGCTTCGCCGCTTCTGCCGCCATACTACGATAGAACGACAGACCATCGCCGTCATCCGTAAGCGCGCCACGAGGCTCGAAGTCACGAACAACCGCGTCCAGCCCATCCATAGCATCACGCGCTACATAGGGGGGGTTGGATGCCAGCACGTCAAAACCCCCTGCGGGCACAACCCCCGCAGGCAGAGCCAGGCGATCAGCTTCGACCAGACTGAGCCGGTCCAAAACGCCGTGTCGAAGGGCGTTAGTCCTCGCGACTTCCAGCGCAGCGGCCGAGCAATCCGTCGCCACTGCCGAAGCGTTCGGCAGCTGCACAAGCGCGCTTACGGCAATACAACCGCTGCCCGTCCCCACATCCAGCAATCGGGGCACCATCAGATCCGAATGCCTGCAGTGCTCTAGCAGCGCTTCAACCACTGTCTCCGTCTCCGGTCGGGGGATGAGCACATCCGGGTTCACCTGAAACGGCAACGAGAAGAACTCTTTCTCCCCGACAAGATAGGCGATCGGTTCGTGATCCGCAGCCCGCTTTACCCACTCTCGGAACCGCCCAAGCCGACCAGCTTCGAGAGGAACGTCAAACCGCGCATACAGATCGATCCGGCGACACTCAGCCGCGTGGGACAAGAGCACTTCAGCCGAAAGACGGGCATCCTCGATGTCGCGTTGGGCGAAGTAGTCGCTGGTCCACGACAGCAACCGCCCGATCGTCCACTCCGTCTCGTTGGTGTCTGGATGTTGGCCCATCAAGCTGGAATATACACGCCCTGTGGGGCCCTGCGAACAACCGGAGCAGCCGATTTCGGAGGCAACAGCGGCGCTTATTAGCTGACTTCGCTCCCAGGCTCGATATCCGCCTCCGGCGAGACGAGAACCACCTTGCTGCGGTCGGAGCTGACCGCCGCCAAAAGCATCCCCTGGCTTTCGACCCCCCGCATCATCCGCGGGGCAAGGTTCGTCACCATGACCAGGTTCCGCCCCACAAGATCCTCCGTCTCGTAGTAGCCACACAGGCCGGCACAAATCTGCCGCTGCTCGTCACCCAGGTCAACCTTCAGCAAAACCAGCTTATCAGCATTGGGATGGCTGGTTGCTTCGATCACTTTGCCCACGCGAAGCTTCACCTTCACGAAGTCCTCGAAGCTGATTGTGTCCGGCGAAGAAGGGTCGGATTGCTGAGACATCGCTAGCTCCTCAATAGGTCCTTTCCATCGATCACCCAGCAGTCTATCGGCCCACGGCGATGCTGACAACGGATGGAGTCAGGCCCTGACAGTCCGTTGAGAATGCGTTGTACGCCATGACCGTGCAGCTCCACCCCTCGTGGGCGGCGTCTATCGAGGCTTCTCGCCGCCACGAGGGGCAGCGCTACAGTTCTTCAACGCGCTACCATGAAAGACGGTACTGGGGCGGCAACGGACCACCGCAACGCTTGCAGCAAGTCGCCTCGGGCCTACAATCCATCGAAAAGGAGTGCGTTAATCATGGATGTTTACCCACTCATCTTCGAGCCGATCTTCAGAAGGAAGATCTGGGGCGGGTGCCGGCTCGATACCAACCTCCACAAACGTCTACCCGAAGGGGAACCTACAGGCGAGTCCTGGGAAATCGCTGACCTGGAGGATGATCAGTCCGTCGTCGCCAACGGGCCCGCGAAAGGAACGACCCTCGGCGAGCTGGTCCAGTCCTGGGCGACGGACCTCGTGGGACATGCGCCACTGTTCGAGGGACGCTTCCCCCTCCTGATCAAGTATCTCGACGCCAACGACACCCTCAGCGTTCAGGTGCACCCTGATGAGGCGATGGCCCGCAAGCTCGGCGGCCGCGTGCGTGTGAAAAACGAAGCCTGGTACATCATCGACACCACCGACGACGGGTTTATATACCGTGGGGTGCGCGAAGGCGTCAGCGCCGACGTGTTCAAAGGAGCGATCGAGAGTCAGGATCTCGAGGCGGTGCTGAAGCGGATTAACGTGAAGAAGGGACAATGCTACTACCTTCCCAGTGGCACCATTCATGCCCTTGGCGCAGGTGTGCTCGTCGCCGAAGTGCAAACCCCGTCCGACATCACTTATCGAGTCTACGACTGGAACCGCGTCGACCCGACAACGGGAGCACCACGCGAGCTGCATCTCCAACAGGCCCTGCAATGTATCTCCTATGACACCCGACCGATCGCAGGCGAGAGCGTAGAACACGTCGCCAACGTCTGGGCCACGGTCACGAAACTGGTGCGCTGTGAATCCTTCGCCATCGATTGCGTGCGGCTGACCGAAGGACTCGACCAGGAAGTCTCCACCGGCGAATTCCTCATCTGGATGGTGCTCGAGGGGAACGGAGTCGTTACCTGCAACACACTTGCTGAGCCAACGACCTTCACTGCGGGTGATACGGTGTTATTACCCGCTGGACTTAAACAGACCAAGGTGCAAACGCACTCCGATTGCATTTGGATTGAAGTCGCTTACCCTATCCCGTCTTCGCCGACCGGCTTTGGGGATCCCCGCGCGGGGGCACTCGAACAACCGGTCAGCCCGAGTGATTGAAACGCACGGGGGTGTACGTCGGAGGGATCCTGAACCTCGCAAGGCGAGACTACGGGAATGGAGAGAGAAGACATTACGTGACCCACTTATGGCACCATTGATGCCACCTTCGGTCACGATGCGGAACCTGTCGAAAGATGACGCCAAGACTATCAACCTTCGAAGATCATCGCCGAACGAGAAGAACGCTCTTCATTGTTGCGGCCGTTTACGTAAGCATTGGGTTCTTCATCGCCGCACCCGCAGCCCTGGCGGGGGAGCCGCTTACGGCCTTTCTGGGTTGCCTGGTCATCTGCGGCGCGCTGGCGGGCTCAGTCGGACTCAACGCGGTGCTCAAGCTCTCCGCCCAGATGTCCGAGATGGGGAACGCCCTCGACGATCTTCGCCGGGGACTTCACAGAATCGAGGATTCGCTACCGACTCTCGACACTATGCGGATGAACGCCTCGTCTGCTGAATCCGCCGCCAACATGGATATGGACGCACTCGGCGTCAATCTGGCAGCTCTGACCGCCGCGACCTTCGACCGTAACGCCTACCCCAGGTTGGCAATAAGCAGCGTGGATAAGCCACGACCGAATGCTCCCGACACGGCAGGCAGTGACCGGCCAAACCGACCGAAACCCACAACCACCCGACCCGACCCGCGCGACACCGACGAACACGCTGATGCCGACGCATCAAACGAGGTGGCCGACGACAACCTCCTCCGCAAATGGGCCGTTGCGATGCGCAACGCAGACTTGTGTGCCGCCCGGAAGGTGTTCCCAGAGTTGGCCGATAAGGCGGCACCTGACGTTGTGGCCAAGCTGCGGACGCAACTCCGCCAATTGACGTGTATGACCGAGGCCTCGCTGCGCGAGAGGTTTACTACCTGCGTTGACCAAGGGGATTATACCGGTGCACTTGACGTCGGTGAGCGGATGTGCGCGCTTTTGCCCGAGCATCGCATTACAGTCGACTTCCGCCGAATCAGACCGCACCTGCAGCGCCGAGCCCGGGAGACCATGCGCCCCGAGGCTATACTTGCTGCTGTTCCCTGAATGCTTGACCCGTGTCAACTTCGGAGGGATACTTAACGTTCTTTGCAACAATAGGTTATAGAGCGCGTACTTCCTGCGGCACACGCGTGCTCACCAACCTGCGCCACAGCGGAGAGGCAAACCGAGACTGAAAGAGCGAAGACCTCCCGCCACCGCCTCCCCGGAGCTGGACGGCTGGGGTGAAATAACCGGCGGTGCCGATTATAAGTAGTTACAGAACGTCAACTCACGCCAGAGCGTAAGAAACGCCGAGAGCTGAAAACACCTTGCGACAGTAAGGACGGCACAGAATGAACATACTCGCTTTCTTCTACATCAACCCCATGTATCTCATTTACGTGGGACCGGCGATCCTGCTGGCCATATGGGCACAAATGAAGGTCAAATCCGCCTACGCCGAGGCCGGCAGATACGCGGCCGGCAGCAGGCTTAGCGGGGCCGAGGCCGCCCAGCGGATCTTGAACTATCACGGGATAACCGACGTGAGCATCGAGCCCGTGAAGTCCTTCCTGGGTGACCACTACGATCCACGGCACAAAGTGCTGCGACTCAGCCCCGACGTCTACCAGGGGCGATCACTCGCCTCACTGGGCATTGCCGCCCACGAGGTCGGTCATGCAATTCAAGACGCCACATCGTACGGCCCGCTGGCGATCCGCAACGGCCTGGTACCGATGGCCTCGATCGGAAGCCAGTTGTCGATCGGACTGATCATCGTCGGGCTGATTCTCTCCTACATGGCCATGTCGTTCGGCCAAGCACTCGCAGTCATCGGCCTGGGCCTGTTCGGCGTGGTAGTGCTGTTCCAGTTGGTCAACCTACCCGTGGAGTTCAACGCCTCACGCCGGGCAAGACAGGTCCTCCTCAGCAACGGGCTGGTTACACCCGTAGAAGACAAGATCGTCGCGAAGGTGCTAAGCGCGGCAGCTATGACCTACGTCGCAGCAACCATCACCGCGATCATGACCATGCTGTACTACGCATCGCTCGTCCTCGGCCGCCGCGACTGACGGCTCCTCCGAGAGACTCGGACCGCACGCGAGGGACACATCACACCGGGGTGCCGTCTGCACGAATCTGGAACGTTACATCCGTGTACCAAGGATACGTCACGGTGGTATTCACAATCCGCAAGCGCCTTGTTACAATAAGGCATCGCGCATAGGGAGCGTTTATTCACACGTATGCAGAAGCACCAAGAGCTACCGCAAGCATTTGCTGACTTGGGCATAGAGGTCCGCTTCCTCAAAGCTCTGAGGAAGATGCGATTCGATACGCCGAGCGAAATTCAAGCAGCAATGATACCCGTCGGGCTGGCGGGGCGGGATATCCTCGGACAGGCCCGTACGGGTACGGGCAAGACAGCCGCATTCGGACTGCCCATCTTGCAGCACATCGACCCCGCTGCCCGCTTGCAGGCCATCTGCCTGGCCCCCACTCGGGAGCTGGCCGTCCAGGTGACCTCGGAGCTCAACCGTCTGGCGGAGTTCGCCAACATCCGCATCGTGGCGGTCTATGGCGGACAGAAGGTGGCCACGCAACTGCATCAACTGGGACGCAAGCCGCACTTCGTCGTGGGGACGCCGGGCCGGGTGATCGATTTCATCAATCGCCGAAAACTGGACATCCAGAATGTTCGATTCGTCGTCTTAGACGAGGTCGACCGGATGCTGGACATAGGATTCCGTGACGACATCAAGAACATCCTCGGCCGAGTGACCGCGGAGCACCAGACGATTCTCGTCTCCGCGACCATCGACGAAGAAATCCGGAGACTCGCCCAACGCTACCTGCATGATCCCGCGGAGATCAATGTCTCAAGAGACAAACTCACCCTCGAGAATGTTTCCCAATCCTACGTCACAGTGGCAAAGGGGGATAAGTTCCGCCTGTTGAGGTTGTTTCTCAGGCAGAAAGATCCCCCGATCAGTCTGGTCTTCTGCAACACCAAGCACGGCGCACGCAAGCTGGCCAAGAAGCTCCACAGCGTCGGCGTGAACGCCAAGGAGATTCACGGCGATTTGATCCAGCGGAAGCGCGATCGAGTGATGGACCAGTTCCGCAAACACAAGATCAAGGTCTTGGTGGCAACCGACTTAGCCGCCCGCGGCATCGATGTAAGTGAAATCTCACACATTATAAACTACGACCTGCCTATGGACCTGGAGGTCTATATCCATCGAATCGGGCGCACCGGACGAATGGGTGCCAAGGGTATCGCCCTCGCTTTCGTCACACCGGAGGAAGGCAAGCAGCTAACCGGTATCGAGATGCTGATCAACGAACAGATTCCCGAGTGCAACATTGACGGTTTCGTACCCACACCACAGGAGACGCCTACCGAACCAACTGCGCCTACCCCCCTCTCGCGCTTGCGTGCACCGGTTCACTCTGAGGGAGAAGACGGCCCGGCAAAGCCCCCACCTAAGACTCTGGGCAGCAGGTTCCGTCCGACTCGCCGGCGCCGACTTTAGGTTTGCCATTTCGCAACAGCTGCGTTATACGCAGTACATCTGACTGGTGTAATCCAGCACTTGAACCTATTGCTCGGATCGATGGATTGCCGAATTGAGATGAGCCCTGACGATCCAACAGCACCCGACATTTCAACGAACAACGATGCCAACGGCGAGGAAGTTGCGGAGGAGATCCATCAGCATCAGATAGGCAAGCGCAGCCCGGGCCGCAGACTCGACAAGTACTTGCATGACAAACACCCCCGCATCTCTAGGACCGTTCTTCAACGCTATATCAAAGAAGGTCTGGTCACGATAAACGGCCGACCCACCAAGGCCAGCTATGAGCCCGCAGCAGGCGATGTTGTAGAAATAATCCTCCCTCCCCCCCCACCATCCGAGGTCGTCCCCGAAGATCTACCTCTCGACATCGTATACGAGGATGAATGGATGTTGGCTATCAACAAATCGGCGGGGATCATATGTCATCCGGCCCGGGCGACTCAGTCCGGCACGGTCGCCAATGCCGTCGCCTTCCATGCCGCCAGTCTGAGCCACGGAGATGACCCCTTCCGGCCCGGAATAGTGCACCGCCTGGACAAGAACACCACCGGGATAATGGTCGTTGCCAAGTGCGACGAAGCCCACTGGCGATTGGCTCTGCAGTTCGAACGCCGCACCATGCGCAAAGAATACTTCGCAATCTGCGAGGGCAAGCTCGAACTCGACGGCGACATAATAAACAAACCCCTGGCTCCCCACCCGGAAACGACACAGCGAATGATCCTGCCCAGCGCCAGCCCCCCCCGCCAGGCCATGTTCAAAGAGGCCATAACCCAATACCAGGTAAAGAAACGCTATCGCGGATATACCACCGTCGAACTACTACCCAAAACGGGACGCACCCACCAGCTGCGCGTACACATGTCATCAATTGGGCACCCCATCGTGGGCGACAATCTGTACGGCGGCAAACCAGTGAGCGAGCACGACTTGACCGGCAGGGGCACTACCGACCCGATCATCGAACACCAGGCCCTGCACGCCCGCATGCTTCAGCTCGTCCATCCCATCACCGAGAAACCCCTGACACTCGAAGCCCCCCTCTCCGCACCCATCGCCCGAATAGTAGAACTGCTCGAACAACAACGCTGACCGCCGCGCACATCGAAAGCGAACCCACCAGACGCGTTGAACCATAGACAGTAGCAGTCCCGGCTCTATTCTTTGAAGAACTCGACTTCGCCAAGATACACCGCGACTTCGACAAGCCGCCGATACTGCCCACGCCTGTGGCCCGAGGTGGCAAGTAGTCGCGGTATCGGCAGAGCAGAATCCGTTGTTGTGAAACACTCGCCTCCCCTGGCGAACGTTGGGCAAGCATAGGATGTCGCGCGTTTACGACTGGCGCGACGATCAAACCTGTCCTACATAGGCAGCTCAGCGTAGGTCGGCCCGAAATATTTTGACTCAATGCGATCTGATTTGGGACGACTCACATCGTCCAGCTTGAACAGAACCAGCTGTCCGATAGGGGCCTTTGGACGGAGTTTTATTGCCGTGTTGCTCGCATTCGCGATCTCGAGCGTCAGGCAACCACGATAAAGTGGATGAATCCAAGGAGCTGTCGCAATCGTTATGAAGCGTCGCGCGAGCGACGAGCGTGTTAACACTTGGCCTGAAAGGTCATATGGGAGCTTTAGATACTCCAAGGTCGACCCAAGTACTGTTCCATGAGCAGGGATAGTGATGTATTCGTCGGAGCGGATTTCCGCCGCCTCTACCGCCTCAAAGTAGTTCTCGCGTTCGTCCGTTGGATACCGCAGGCACTCGGCGTGATGCACCCGCGGGAGTAGAAATCGCGTCCCCAGGCGTAGATCGATCGAGTCCTCATCGATATCCTGTGGTTCTCCTGTGCCCTCGTCGTACGCGAGTGGCGTCAATACAAGAGCACAAACGTCCTCCGGTGGAGATTCCAAGCGACGCAGGATTTCCTCACGAGTCATAACGCTCATTTCGACCTCGAGAATCCCATCAAGGAAAAAAGTCCGCTATCGCCTTCAGTGTCCATTCCTCGATCCGCTGCCGCAGTCGAGCGTTGTCCGAAACGTCTTTCGGGTCTGCTTTCTCGACTACTTCGAAGAGATCACTGATTTCGGTGCACTGAAAGATATAGGCAATGTTAATCAATGTCACAACCCATGATGGCGCGGCCCCGGAACGCCGAAACAACGCAGACGGGACTAAACCATGTGCCAGACACCTCGCTATCTTCCTATACTGTTCAACGAAGTCCGCCTCGGGAGCCCCGGCATCGTCGCAAATGGTACATACAATCGTGCTTACCTCGGGCAACCCTTCCAAGAATGCATTCACTGGCTTCTTTGATAGATCGTCTGGTATTCTCTCAGGATCGTACGGCCGGTCTGGAATCTCCCTGTTCGCGACATCCTCAATTTCCTGCACGAGGGGGACTTTCAGGTCCACCATCACTGTCCACCACCCAAGGTGCTTCAACAACTCAACTTGCTGTCGAAAACGGATCGCAGAGGAAGGGTGGGCGATGGCGAAGAGCGTGGCCTTGTCGCTCTGCAGAGCGCCTACGAGATGAAGAAGTTCCGCTAGTAGACACGTGTACACAGGACCAAGCAGGCGAACTGCAAGCAAGTCACAAAAAACTTCCTCCCACCACGGTCGGACAAAACCATAGACCGCCTTGAGCCTCGTATCATCGGCGTCCGAATCAAGCTCTGGAAATGGTTCTTGAGCACAGGACCCACCTTCTCAAAAAGATGGTCCTTAACATCGAGATTGCCGAACTTATGTTGTTCGAAGATATAATGCCCGAGTTCGTGGAAGAGCAGGCAATTGAGAAACAGAGAAGACCCTTGCGAGTATGGCAGCCCAACGATTCCCAGACCATCTGGAATACGAGGTGCATTCCGGGGACCCAAAACGGCGCGCAAAAGGCCGTTAATCTCTTGCAGGCCCGTCTGGCCTACTTCGATGTAGTTTAGCGGCGTGACCAGTTCGACAGCGAGAAGCGCAGGCCCAGGGCGGACGATCCTGGAAGCGCAGTCTCCTACAAGACGCACTAGAGGCGTGGGAATACACAGAGTATGTGCGTCGGCAACAGGTTTAATGAAATTGTGCAGCAGCGCCCAGGCTCCACTCAACTCCGCGATCTTGCCTTCAAAGTGCTCACGCCTTTCGGGAGACTCGTTGATCCACTCGATCTGCAAGTCCTTAAGGAAGGCCTGCGTCGCTCTGACGGCATCGCCAACGAACGCGAGAAAACTTACCGATTCCTTGGAGTGCGTTCGGACAGCAAGGGATTCACGAACGACGACATCAACTTGGTCGACGAGACGATAAAGGCGCGACGCCTGTTGTATGAATAACCCTAGGGCCGACATAATTCACGGACGGCGCGTGGGATTCCCACAGATGGTTGACGTGAACGATATAGAGCCTCTCGCGCAAGATCTAGGAAGAACCTCACGGTATTCCTGCGGCTATCCTCGGTAATCTTATCTGGCTCATCCCGAAGGCACTCTAAAACAACGACTACTTCCGTTAGGCGCTCGCTCGCGTCTGTCAGAGATGACTCGTTTAGAACGTCGAGAAGAGTGACGATCTGTCTGTAATCTCGAAACGGTCGCAACCCCCCCGCAGTCTTTACGTCACTTGGTTTTCCATCCGCTAGAAGGCGCAATGCCTCTATGGCATCCTCCAGTGCAGCTCGGGATTCTTCGGCGCCCGAACCTGGGACGGCAAGAAACCGTTCTGCGATGCTGTGGGCAAAGACGCTGACCTGCAAATGACTGGCACTGGCCTCCGGTTCAACGGAACCAAGCATGCTCCACCTCCCTGCGCGATTATACCAAACCCAGCTGTTCCGATCAAATACCTAACAGACCTGCCGGACGGGTTCTTCTCGGCCTCCAAGCTCGCTAAACCGTCAGGACATCGTATAGCCAGCCCACAAGATGTCAACATTTTTCCTGAAGATAATACTAAATATAGTGTGCCGCCAGCCCCACGGGTGACAATTGTAAGTTTTTTATTTACAAAGGTTTATACGTGTCCCAGGAATATGTCCGCGGTCGATTTTGTGTCATAATACTAGAAGATAATATGACGAATCCCACACTCGCTACCATCGACGTACTCCACCGGCTCTTGGTCAGGCCAGCACGTCACGCGATACCCTGGCTACAGAATCGTGAGGAAATGCGTTGCGTTATCGACACAATAGCGCGCGGGCTCGTCCGGGTGTATCAGCTGGATTTCTGGGCGGATGCTGAGGGACTGACAGCGGAGGACGGCGCGAGGCAACTTGAGGCACTTGTCATCGAGCCCCTCAATCCCGGTGAATCAATCTCGCGCGTGTCTCTCGAGACGCTGAAGCGTAAGAAACAGCCCGGGCAGCCAATCTACGAACTCATGCTTCCCGACATGGCCATCTACGCTCTATTCGATCAAGGCCAGGGGCCTATGGCCATCCGCAAGGGGCGACGCGAGGGCAATAGCGGCAAGGTTCTCCTGGCCTCTTTTGACGGGTTCTTCGAGTTGTGGGGGCAAGCGGCCTTATAGCCACCGCTGGTCTGTACTGACGCAGTTCTATCGCCTGTCACCCCAACCACTGCTTTTTGTCTTTTAGTTTCATGGGGACGTATTTTTCGGTGAGGTATTCCAGGTCTTTGGAGATCATGGCTTCGACTTCCATCTTGAAGCCATTGGAGATCATCTTCTTGATCTCCCGCTGCCAGGGGCGATTGCTCGCGAACCAGGGATAGTTGGCGATTTGTTTGGCCCGTTTGATGTCGTTTTGATCGAGGTCGATCTTGACATCGTCGCTCATATCGCAGCGGTCATAGTCGAAGCTGGACACACCTATATACTTCGCTTGGGGGACCGCCATTCTGCGGGATTCATAGGCTAGATTGATCGATCCGTGCTTGATCACTGAATAGATGTAATACCCCCAAGGGTCATTATCCAGCAGGACGAAGACAGGCAGGTCCAGTTCTTCGTGCATCCGGCGAAGCAGACGGCGCATTCCCCGTGCGGGTTGACCGCCGCCGTGAGAGACAATGCACTTGTGCTTCTCCCAGAATCTGTCTTCGTGGAAGCGCCGCCATACAGTATCCTTTTCGACATGGAGTATGAACTTGGCCCGGCACTTCTTGAACTGAATCACATCCGGCTCGACTATGCTGGGCACTGCATAGCCGGCACTCCCCATTGCCGCACAATCCAGGGTGTTGCCCGCATCGACCAGTGTAATCATACCGGCAAGGTTACCGCGATTGCTCGCAAAGACGTGCAGTTCCTCGCGCAGTGAGTCAATGGCGACTTCCAGGTCCTCAATAACCGGGTCGGACTCGCTCTGGTCGTCGAAGGTTTTTTCCTTGGTACCTTTGATAGTGTGTTTGCTGAGGTAGTAAATCTGTCGAATGCTGGCCGTCTTTTTCCGCTCGATCAGCTCCTTGCACTTGGATGCCACCAGCAGTGTCTGCATGAACCTCTTGGCCTGCCCATAGTTGAAGAAGTTCCGCGACTGTTTGTTCTCCCCCATCTCGACGTGCTGAGTCTTCTCGTTGAACTTGACGTTGCTCAGCGCTCTTATGGGAATCGCAATAGCCGGGTCCTGCTGGCGATGGGCCATGTCGACCACCGACGTAGCCAATCCTTCGAGGCGTCCCTTGGCATTGCCATCCCGTCGCTTGGCGCGTTTCTTCGGTTTAACCTTCGTCTTGGTCTTCTTTGCCATGGCACTTTATCGTCATTCGCAAGGTTATGAATACCCCAACATTGGCACAAACGAGCGTTACGTCCTGAGGACCTTTAGACCCCGTTCACCCCTCTTGCGTTCGATCTCATTTAGAATCTCTGTCGGATCGGGTGCTGTTCCCTCTCGAAGAGCGGTCAGAACGTCATCCCACGTTGTGTAGACAAAATCAGGATCGCCTATGGTGTAGCGGCCCCTACTTAGCCTAAAAGGGTATACGACCCATGTGACTTCACTATTCGCCAGAGTGTCGACGGTGGACATCGGAGGGAGAGCTGCGAAGAACTGTGAGTCTACGGCCACAAAGACCTTCTTCCCCCACCGGCGGAACAGCGGTATCCTCAGTGCCAGCTGGGGCATGAGGCGTTTCTGTGCAGACGATCTCCAGTCTGGTCGGCGGGACGCGCCGGGGGGCAGTCGGTCGTGAGCCAAGTAGTGCCGTAGGACGGGCCGGATTGAGGCGCCAGAGAAGTAGACCGCCTGGACTTCAAGGGCCGCAAAATCAACGGCCCGGCCGTCCTTGCCCAGTCTGCCAATCAGGTAATCGACCTTCCCGAGTCGTTTCCGCGAAACGGTCCTGGTCCCTGCTCGCGGCGTAGCGCGCAGAACTGGGACTTCTGGCGCTGCTATCACATCCACTTTAGAGCCGAACGCCATACGTCCAACGTCTGTGAAAAGCTGCGATGACTCAACGAACCGTCTTGGGCACAGCACCGCGAGATTCGTCCCGTCCGATAGAGAGCAGATCCCCAGGGGATCACTCTTGCTATCTTTCGTGCACGCGTCTCCGGTGAACGGGCAGCGCCGAGCGGCTCGACTCGCGCGCGTGGCTGTAGTATGATTATCCGTCGGAAACCCGAAAACCTCAGCTACTTGGAGAAGCGCCATGACAACCTCACCCTGCATTCTGCCGCAGAGGGTGAAGGTCGTCAACGTGGCCAGTGTCCCACAGCGCAGCCCCTTCCGGTATCCGGGGGGCAAGACTTGGCTCGTCCCATACGTCCGGAGATGGCTAAGTTCACTTGGCAGAAGACCCAAGGAGTTTGTCGAGCCATTCGCTGGCGGCGGAATCGTCGGTCTCACCGTCGCGGCCGAGGATCTCGCCGACCATGTGGTTATTGGAGAGCTCGATCATGGGGTCGCCGCTGTCTGGCATACAATGCTATCGGGCGATGCCGAGTGGCTTGTCGCTCGCATATTGCGTTTCGGAATAACGAGGGCGAATGTCGTCAGAACTCTGAGCACCCAGGCGCGCACCCGCCGCGAACTCGCCTTTCAGACGCTCCTGCGCAATCGCGTCCAGCGAGGTGGCATCATGGCACCAGGCGCCAGTCTTGTTAAGAATGGCGAGAATGGACGCGGTGTATCATCGCGTTGGTATGCAGATACTCTGGCCAAGCGCATCCGAGCCATCGCGAGGTTAGGGGACCGGATAGAATTCCGGGAGGGAGATGGGTTCGACCTGCTGAGGCGGTTTCGGCACCGTAAGACGGTATCCTTCTTCATAGACCCACCGTACACAAGCGGCGGCAAACGCGCGGGGCGCCGCCTGTACGACCACAATCAGGTCGACCACGATAGGTTGTTCAACACCATGGCCAAGGCGCCGGGGTCCGTCATGATGACCTATGATGATACGGTGGAGATCAGAAGGCTAGCAGACCAACACGCCTTCCAGATCGAGAAAGTCCCCATGAAGAACACACACCATGCCGTTGTCTATGAATTGGTGGTCTCTAACGTCGGTTCGTGCCTAGAGCCTGCACTTCCAGTGGCTCGTGAGGAATCCGCCTACACCTGAGCCACCTGCGACTACATGGGCAGTATACCCGCGCCGGAGTCAGACGACCTTCAGCACCTCCGCTCACGTTTCTTGCGTTTGGCTTTCTTCGGGCGTTTCTTCTTCGCCTTGCCGCCGTCGCGCGCGTCTCCGGTGTCGAAGAGCATATCCGGCGTAGGGGGAGCTTCGTCCGGGTCGACTACAATCGTATCCTGCAATCCCATATCGTTGCCGGGCACCTTCTTCTTCTTCACGACCTTGCCGTGGTCGTCGAACTCCATATCCGCCTGCGCGGTGTAGGTCTTCGACAAACTAACCAGCGATTTGCGAAACTGGTCTTTATTGATCACAGTTATCGCGCGAGCGGCGTCGACGACTTCGTCGATATAACGCGTGAAAGCATCGCGCCTCTTGGCGTAAGTAACTTTGGTGCGTTTGCGGCGAAGCAACGTGCCTAACCGCCGGCCGCATTCCGCGATGCCCAACCTGACCTCTTTGCGAATCTCGTCGTAGTCGGCGATAGCTTCCTTACCCTCGGAGATG
>CP070744.1:481781-519752 GCA_020348265.1 Phycisphaerales bacterium
GCGGAGAAACCCGCGTTTTGGGGCCGCCAGGGCAAGCGCAAATGGCCTGAAGGGCCATGTGGCGCTGTAGTATTAAGGAAGTCGGCGGATTGAGCCCAATACGCCGCTGCGGGCTGTGAAGCCTTGATGTTCAATGAGGCGCTCGGGCCGTAGTTGTTCGACACGAAATCTATCTGCGTAGGGCTGACCAGCGATGCGGTTATGCCGGTTTCGCCGCTGGCGTTGTTTATCTCCTGTACTATCTCAGCGGGGGTAAAGGGGCCGCCGGAAATTGCGATGATCTTCGAGCCGGCGTCGCTGGTTATCTCGATGTTGGACGTACCGCCGATTGTCGCGTCGAGAAAGGCGCGGCGCATGGTCCAGGACTGTTCGGCCTGGTTTCCTTCGGTGAGGATCTCGATGTGAATCGGCAGGGCAGAAGACTCGGGGATCACGGCGTGGTTGACCCGTACTTGCTCGATGGGGATCTTCGTGTCTCCCACGCCGCTTAGAGTATAACCCATCGATCCGTCCAGGATATTGCGTCCCCCGAAGGTCGTCATCGTGGCCACGCGGTCGATAGAGTTGATCGCCTTATCGATTTGCAGTTGATTGGCCTTGATCTCGGCTGCAGTCATCCCCCCGCTGTTGGCTGTTTCTATGGTCAGCTCTTTGATCTCCAAGAGCAGTGCGGCAACTTCAGCCAGGGCTCCTTCCGCGGTGGCGATGAAATGGTCGGCCCGACGGCTGTTGTCAATTGCGGTGCTTATGCCCACGGCACGTCTGCGGAGTGTCTCGCTGGCAATTAAGGCAGCGGGGTCATCAGCACCGCGGTTGATGCGCGGGCCCGTGGACAGGCGTTCCAGCGTTTGGCCAAGATCCTTCCAGGTTCTGGCCAGCTGGGCCTGGGTCTTGAGTGCGACGAGATTCGTATTGATCCGCGTCAAACCGTTTACAATCCAACGTCTCTGTGCGCGCAGCGCGACCGGCGGGTCCAGGTTATAGGCGCGCACCTTACCCGTAGTACGCATGTCTGATCGGTTTTCGGACGTTGTCACTGAATTATTGGAACTTGCCTGACCGGCAATTTTAGTCTTACGAGGACGATTTCGGCACAGACCGCACGTTGGTAGCAGTTCCTAGGGTGGCCCTTCAGGTCCGCGAGCGCAAAGCTCGCGGACCCCATGACCATGTGGAAGCATGACGGAAAGCCCATTCCGAGGCGCTCCCACACCGTTGGGTCGACTGTGCCAATGCTTTTGAGCAGTGCGGGAGCGATGACAGTTGAGTGGCCCATGTTATTCGGACATGGGGGAGAAGATGATAGACACTCAAGTCTATTACTAGGATCATCGCCTCTCCCACCTCCGAAGGAGGTGGGCCACTCATTCCGAGCCGCGATCGTCAGGGAGCGGTTGACTGAACCTGTCAAGGTAATGGCATACTAAACCCTTCCCTCACAGTCGAGGCTCGGTAAGTGCGTTCGAGTGTGGCACGGGTGGCTTGTCCACCCGTGTGGGGTGTCATGGTTGCGGCACTGACGGGTAAGCCGCCAGTGGCACACCGGCACCGTCTAGAACTGGCCGGTTAGAGGGATAGCGGAGACGGCGATGTGGCCTTCACGCATGGTGCTGTAGTCCGTGGGGGTGGGCACGTCGCGCGTCCAGTAGGCGGCGCCATATTCGTATTGCATGATGCGGCCGTCGGTTTGATTTACGCGATCGAACTTCATTGGCGTGGGCTGGGTGGCCACCGGAACCCGCCGGATGCTGTTGCGCGCGTTTTCAGGGATCGGTGCCGGTAGGTTGACATTCCAAAAACCGATCCCGGGCAATTTCTCGTTGAGGAGCTCGCCTGCGATGAATCGGGCAAAATCTCCGGCTGCGGCCCAATCGGTTTCAACACCGCCGCGGCGGGCTTGAGAGATGGCGATCGAGGTGATTCCCATGATTGCCCCTTCCCGGGCGCCGGCCACCGTTCCGGAGTAAAACACATCGACCCCTGCGTTGGCTCCGTAGTTGATTCCCGACACAACCAGATCGAGCGAAGGGGCGATAAGCTCGGCCACCGCCAGGCGCACGCAATCAGCCGGCGAGCCGTCAACCGCAAAACAATGCTCGAAGTCGGGGTGAGTGACCCGCTCCACGGTTATCGGCCCTCGAAGAGTTATCGAGTGGCCGCAGGCAGAACGTTCCGCTTTCGGTGCAACGACGTGCACTGAGCCGAGTTCTGCCAAGGCATTATGGGCTGCGCGCAACCCCGGTGCATCGTATCCGTCGTCGTTGGTCAACAAGATGTTCATGCGGCCTCCGTGGTGTCCGATTAAACCGTTGAGTACAGGATAATCTATCAAGGTCTTTGGCGGTAGCCTCTGCGCTATTGTACATTCACTATGGCTAGATGCCCTATTTTACGTAAGCGGCACAAATGCGCGGGCATAGTTCAGGAACCCGTGGCCCGCCGGTTTAAAGGTGTCGTGAACATACGCCAAAGGATCAGAGAAGGTTGAAGCAGGTATCTGCAACGGATATCGAGGGGGAGTCGTCAATGAGTGAGGCAATGCCGCTTACAGGAGGAACAGCTCTCGAGCTTCCTGCCTCGGCGCCGCTGATCCGCATTACGGCCGGCGTTGGGTCCGCAGGTCAGAAGACGTGGAACATCCGCCGCCCGGTTACGCTGATCGGCACGTGTCGACCCGCGCACATCGTGCTGCACGACAAGGATGTCAGTAAGGCTCACTGTGTCGTCGTCAATACGGGCACGGATGTGCTCTTAAAGGATCTGCATACCAGCCACGGAACACACTGCAACAAAGAACGTGTTGATCTTGTCTCACTGAAGGACGGCGATGTGGTCACAGTGGGAAGCACGAGAATCCAGGTGGCGATTCGTGTCCCGGAGAACGGCAGCGATGATTCCGGCTGTGGCATGGAATACGTGGACCCGTGCAAGTATCCTCAGCCAGTGATCCTTTCCCTAGACCATGTTGATCAGCAATGGAAAGTCGAAGACGCTGTTGTATTGATAGGCCGACACGCCGATGCTGAGATCCGCGTGGATCATCAGGATGTTTCTACACGCCACGCCATATTATTCAAGTTTGTCAACGGGGCGGCCGTGTTCGACATGGGTACTCAGGGCAACGGCGTCGTGGTCAACGGACAACGGTGTCCGATTTCTACACTTCAGAAGGGTGATCGCATTGCGATAGATCCGGTTGCTATCTCCGTCGAATCCGAGGGCTCAGTGGACCTCGGCGACACGGGCGGGGAGGGGCGCTCCGGTTCCGCAAAGGACAACTTGTCCGCGAATGTGGATGATGTGTCGTCTGCCCTCGGTGAAGAATCGGCACAGGGAACGCCTCAGCAGGTCGAAGAAACGCCGGCCGGACCATCCCAGGTTACCTCGCCGCTTATCGCCGTTTCGGATTCGCTGCAAGCAATGGACCTGGGGGGCGATTCAAACGCTACGCTTTCCAAGATTGAGTCGGAGCTCGGCTCGCTCCAGAAGAATATCTCTGAATCGTGGGATCGTCTGAATTCGCGGGAGAGTCAATTGCTGGCGGATGCAACCCGGCTCGACAAACAGGAGAAGAGTCTTTCCGAGCGCGAGGCGGAGTTGGAGGTGAAGGATGCCGCGCTGCGCGGACAGTTGCATGACCTGACGCGATTCCACGAGCAGATCGTGGAACGCGAGCGGGAGCTGGCTGTGCAACTGGCCAAAATCCAGGAGGCGCAGGATCAGGCAGCCAAGACTGCAGCCGATCTCGCTCAGCGCGAGGCTGAAGTTTCACGTCGAGTGGACGAGCTGCGCAACCGGGAACACGTGGTGGCCCAGAGGTGGACGCGGTTGCAGACCGCCAAGTGCACTCACTGTGGAAAACCGGTCCGGACGGGCACGCCGGGAACCTGGACGAAGTAAAACGGTGCAGGGCGACGGGGGATTGAGTTGCGGCATGTCCTGAGCCGCCTCGTCAGGCCCGTTCCGCATACTCGCACGGCGCTAGCGCATGCGGACTCCGGTTATTCTCGCCTCGAAGATCAAACGGCCGTTGGCAACTCCCTGCGTATCCGACACTACCCGCCGGTGACGGATGTCCACACCGCGACATAACAGGTAGAGGCGCGTATAGGCCTCTACGGTCTCGCGAAACTTGCATTGGTCTACGCCGCCGAAGCCGATGAACGCCTCGGTTTCGTCGAGCATCTTGGCGAGCAGTCCGGAGGCCTGTCCTGCCATCTCCAGCATGAGGACCCCAGGCAACAGTGGGCGTCCCGGAACGTGTCCGGGAAACCACCAATCGTCTGCACGTATGTCCCGAAAGGCAATGATGTGTTTCTTCTCTATATCGAGGTGGCAGATGCCGTGCAGGAGCATGAACTCATGGCGGTGTGGGAGGTACTCGTAAATCTGCTCTTGCGTGACGCAGATGTGGTCGAGGTCGATCCCCTCCAAGTCGAATAGCAGCGGGGGAGGCATGAGGCGTCTCCTCTGAGCGCAGCAAACACCTTGGTCGCGGCGAGATAGACCAGCCGTCACACGCGCGACGTTGTGCCACCTGCAGGCCTAGGTGGTTTCCTGTGAGCGGACCTCAAGGACCCTCTTTCGTACCGTCTGAGCCGCGTCCTTAATCTCCTGCATGGCTTTGCGGACGCGCGTTCCAGCAGCTTTGTTCCCGCCCGATGCCTTTCGAACGTCGTCGGCGGTTGCCTCGACCAGCTCCCTCAAGTGTTCGTAATCGCTCAGCAAGGGTGGGTCTCCCATCAATAGTACGTTTACGTGTTGGATCCAACGAGCAATCTGTTACTTATAGCGCGACGAAGTGTAACAGAGTACGGGGATGCCGCAAAGCGAGTTTCCGATAAAAAACGGGTCTGCTGGGGTCAGGAAGGTGGGTTTGTCTGGATACGGGCGGGTCCGTCGAACCGGCGACCACAAACAATTTGTTAGTTGTGGCGGCGCTCTGCCGTAACATGTTATTTTGCAGGACGTTACGCGTGCTGCGGAGAGTATGAGGTGACCTTCGATAAGCCGCCGTATCAGCATAGAGATGGGTGAATGAGGGAGTTGGCAACACTGGAATTGGGTCTTTTCTGCTGCCGGTCAGCGGGTCGGCTCGACCGCCAGTCTGGTTGTGCAATTGGTGCAGTGGCGGTTTGCAGGCGTCCGATACTTCGCACGTGTGCGTATGGATGCGCTCTTCGGCGGATTCTGACAGCTTACAGGTGAAAGATGTCGCAGCTGCTACTTCGGCATGGATGCTGGTTCTTGATCTTCGGGATAGTACTGCCTGTCTGGGCGTCGGAGCCACAGGCGGTCAGCGTGCAATCTCGCGTCTTTGATATCGAGTACACGGTGAATGATGCTGCTCTGCCCTTAGATTCTGTGCAGCTTTGGTATACGTTGGATGAGGGGCGGGCGTGGCATCAGTATGGTTTTGATGAGGATCGGCAGTCACCGTTTACCTTCCACGCTCCTTCGGAGGGGCTCTTCGGATTCTACCTTGTACTGACTAACGCGGCCGGATCCTCAAGCGCCACGCCGGCGCAAGGGACTCAAGCGCATCAGTGGGCGTTCGTGGACTACACTCCACCGGTGGTTCAGTTACACGCTCTGCGGCAAACGACAATGCTGGCCCAGCGGGTGCTTCAAGTACGCTGGACCGCAATTGACGCGAACCTGGCGGCGCGGCCTATCGAATTGACCTTCAAGCGACCTCCGGGGAAGACGTGGTATCCCATCACGAGCGATCCGGTGGCCAACACGGGGCGGTACGATTGGCGTGTTCCCGAAGATGTCACCGGTCCTGTGGCGGTTCGGGTGACGGTGCGGGATAAAGGGGGTCACCTTGCCCACAGCGATGAGCAAGTGATAGAGACAGTTGCTGTTGCTCAACCGGGGGCAAGGCGGAAGGCCTACACGCTCGCGGGGAGTTCAAACGGTGTCGTGGATTCTTCGATGACGCCTGTGGCTTATCCTGAGGTGAGGGCGCGGGCCGCCCGTCTGTTTGCCGACGCTTTGGCGCATCGAGATGCGGGGGACTATCGACGAGGCATTATGCGGCTGCGCGAGGCGGTGCGGATCGAGCCACAGATGACAGAGGCCTTCGCTGAGATGGCGGACATGCTCTACCGTCTGGGGGATTATGACCGGGCTTTGAATGCCTATGAGATCGCGCTTACGCAGAAA
Source organism: Phycisphaerales bacterium (assembly GCA_020348265.1). Classification (GTDB taxonomy): domain Bacteria; phylum Planctomycetota; class Phycisphaerae; order UBA1845; family UBA1845. Next base: position 487,950 of record CP070744.1, read on the forward strand.
CCCACCATGCGAGAGGCTCTGCGCGGAGCCGCGCGGGTATATAGACACAAGCACGACTACGCATCGGCGGCGGAGCGGCTGCGGACGATTCTGCGGTATAATCCGAACGACGCCGAGGTCTGGATGAACTTGGGGGATATCGCCGTCTATCAGGGTGACGATATCCTCGCACGAGAATGCTATAGGCGGGCGACTACGATTGACCCAAACGCCACGGAAGTAGTCGCGGCGGGGCAGAAGCGATTGGAGCTGATGTGGGAGGTTTCTCGCACGTATCAACCGAGGGGGAAGTAGAGTCGTGTCACCTTCATCTGATGATTTCCATCACGTGTACGCGGTGGTCGGGTCCGATCGGTTTCTGAGGAACGAGGTGATCGAGAGCATCGTGAGCCGGATTGGCACGGGTGTGGACTCGGGAGGACCGATGCGCGTCGACGGAGACCAGGCGACATTAGCAGAGGTGCTTGATGAAGTGCGTACTCTCTCGCTATTGGGTGGGAAGCGCGTGGCGATTATCGATGACGCTGATCCGTATATTACCACGCATCGAAAGGCGTTGGAGCGCTACTGCGCGAACCCGGCTGAGGAGGGATGCCTGATTCTGGCATGCAACGCTATGGCCAGGAACACACGCCTGTACAAGATCATCCGGGAGCGCGGTGCGGTGATTGCCTGCGATCCGCCTGCCCGGCGAGAGCTGGTCTCGTGGATCGCACGTCGCGCTGAAGAGAGCTATGGGAAGCGGATGGCCGCCCCGGTTGCGCAGATGCTTCGTGAACATCTCGGGGACTCTTTGGGTGTGCTGGACGCGGAACTCGCAAAGCTTGCTGCATACGTCGGGGAGCGCGGCGAGATTACGGCGGGTGACATAGATGCGCTGACCGGGCATCACCGGGAAGAGAAGGTGTTCGCCATTACGGATGCGATGGCGGCCGGTGACACTGAAGGGGCGCTGCGTCATTGGGAACAGGTTCTGGCGACCGACCGCGCGGCGCCGGGTCGGGCGATTGCGGGTCTTGCCTGGGCTGTACGCCGCCTTCTCCAAGCCAGGCGCGATTGGGAAGCTGGTGTTCCGGCGCGTGAGCTCGTGCGTGGGATGTTCATGGAGCCGGCGGCCCTGGAGCGACTGTTCAGCCGGCTGGACACCAGACAGTTGGAAGGGCAGCAAAGAGATCTCCTTGGGGCTGATCTGGACATCAAGACCGGTGCTTCGACCGTGAGCAGCGCGGTGGAGAGGTTCATCGTGAAGCACAGCGGGAGCGGGGCGGTGCGTGCAACCAATGTATAGGAATCGGCGTATGATAGGCGGGGGTACGGATTGCTTTCTTCGATGCGTGATGCTGGCTGTTGCGCTGGGCGGTCTGCTTCCAGGTTGCGCGACTATTGGCGCTCAGCTTGGGCAGAGGCCGTGTCGCGCTGTATCCGCCGAGGAGCAACGCTGTCAGGTTTCCGAGCCCATTCGATCGGACCTCGAGTTGCAGGATCGGGGCGGGAGCGAAGAGGCGATGTTGGCGGCAGTCGAAGAGTTCCTCGAACGTACTAACGACTACCGGGGCTCGTCGAGTGAAGGCGCCTCGCCGATCTCGTCGATTCCCCGGTTGACAAGGTTGACAAGGACGACACCTCGGTCGGCAAGCCCAATCGCAGCGGAGAGATCCTCGACTCCTGCTCCAACCGTCCTGGAGGGAGTACGCATCTCACCGCTGCCGAAAGGGGTCGTAGCAAACACGCATGTTACGTTGACGGATGCTTCGTCCGACGGACCCCGGGTGGCTCTTCCGTTGTTGGAGTTCGTTTCGATAAGAACGGCCATTGAGCCTGATCTTGGGCCTCAAGAGCCTCCCCAATCGAGCACGAGCAATCAACCACTTGGCGTCCAGCCGGTTGAGACAGTTGTCTCGACGGAGCGTTTCGTCGAGCAGTTGGAGGTCCGCGCGGACGAAGACAGTGACTTCGATTCGTTGTGGAAGGTCAATCTGGTGAAGGCCGCGCTTGATCGACTCACTGTGCCTGACAAGGTGTCCGGTCTTTCTGCAGATGCGCAGCGGATGCTGACCGGGCTTGTCAGGCTTATCGTCTCGGCACGGGCCGTCGCACGCAACCCGCAGTCGACAGCAAAAGACGCCCTCGAACGAGTGGAGGAATTGCGTGAGGTGATAGTCGATCGCGTGGATCCGGAGATACCTACGGTGGCGCTGTGTCGCAGCGTCGTCACTTTCGGCGTTTACGACGAGATGGAAAGCCATGAGTTCGTTGCCGGGCGCACCCTGCGTACGATAGTCTACTGTGAGATTGACCACCTGAGCGCAGAACGGACCGCGGACGGGCAGTATCGCACGTTTGTAGGGACGCGACTGGAGGTGCTCAGTGAAGACGGCAAGTCGGTTTGGGAGCACGAAGAGCCCGAGATAGAAGACGTGTGCAGGCGTCGACGCTCGGACTTCTTTATCGCGCAGCGGATCGCACTTCCGCCGTTGCTAAGCGAGGGCGAGTACGTTCTGAAAGCCTTTGTTGAAGATAAGCTTTCCGGAAAGGCCAACGAGTCAACCTATCGGTTCTTCGTGCAATCCCCGATGTCCATCGCCACTCGTTGAGCCGCTGCTGACAACACGGGGGATCGGTGGATTATTGTCGGAAAGCGTCAGCCGGGCGCTGAGCTCTTGCAGCCCTTTCACTTCCTGCGTAGTCTTTGCGTTATGAACCTGCTTAGAATCTCGGTGGCGATGTGCGTATTGGCGTTGGTCCAGCCGGTTTGGTCTGAGCCGCTGAGCAAGGCTCAGACCGGCGACTGGCCCATGGGGGGCGGATCGCCTGACCGCAATTCGGTGTCGGGTGAGCGGAATATCCCCGCGACGTGGGATGTCGAGGGCCGGAAGAACATCCGATGGGTCAGCCAGCTCGGCACAACGACCTACGGGAACCCGGTCATCGCTGCCGGCAAGGTCTTTGTGGGCACGAACAACGGCGGGAATCTGCGGCCTGGTATCGAGGGGGACAAGGGTGTTTTAGCTTGCTTGGATCAGGCAACCGGCAAGTTCTTGTGGCAGGCGACACACGACAAGCTGCCAACGGGGCGAATCAATGACTGGCCCGACCAGGGGATCGCTTCGGCGCCGTATGTCGAGGGAGATCGACTTTATTATGTGAGCAACCAGTGCCAACTGGTCTGCGCCGATGTGGAGGGCTTTCTCGACGGCACGAATGACGGCCCCTTCATTGGGGAGAAGCACAGCGAGAAGCATGATGCGGACTTCGTTTGGATCCTCGACATGTTCAAGGATTTTAACGTGCGTCCGCACAATCTTGCTACCTGCTCGCCCGTAGGGTGGGGCGATCTCATCTTTGCCTCGACATCCAACGGAGTGGGTGATAATCATCGCGAGGTGGCCGCGGCGGATGCGCCCGACCTCGTCGCTGTGGACAAGCATACCGGCAAGGTGGTGTGGTCCAGGAACGACGCCGGTGCAAACGTCTTTCACGGCCAATGGTCGTCACCTGCTGTGGGTGTCATACAAGGCCAACCCCAGGTTATCTTCGGCGCGGGCGACGGATGGTGCTATTCGTATGAACCCCAAACTGGAGAGTTGCTTTGGAAGTTCGACCTCAATCCCAAAGGTACGGTTTGGAAACCCGGGGGACGGGGTACGAAGAGCAGCATAATCGCGACGCCGGTGGTCTACGACAACAAGGTGTTCCTGGCCGTGGGGCAGGACCCGGAGCACGGTGACGGACCGGGGCATCTCTATGCCATCGACGCAACAAGGAAGGGAGACGTTTCCGAGAACGGTGCGGTTTGGCATGTTGGCGGTGAGGACTTCCGCCGGACGTTGTCAACCATTGCGATAGCCGACGGGCTGCTCTGCGCAGCTGATCTTGCCGGTTTCCTTTATTGCCTGGATGCAAAGACGGGGAAGAGGCATTGGCAGCATGATACTTTCGCGTCCATCTGGGGGTCGCCTCTGGTTGTCGACGGCAAGGTCATGATCGGAACCACCGACGGTGAACTTATCGTGCTCGCGCACGGCAAGGAGCTGACGGAACTCGGTACGAATGACATGCGGCACACAGTGTACACCAGTCCGGCAGCGTCAAACGGCGTCCTTTATGTGGCAACTCGCCGGGAGCTTGTGGCCATCGAGCAGGCCAAGCCGTAAGCTTGGCTTCCCGACACCTGGTGCGTCATTCAACGGCGCGAGCGTTTGATTGACGCGGTCCGGCGCACATCTTCACTTCGACACCGGCTGCCTGTCAGTAGTCTCGCACGGCGACAACGATGTCTCTGTTGATTGGCAGTCTATCGACTTGGGTTCCGCCGCAGCGGCGCGTCATACAAGTTAACGCGCACACAACAAGATCTTACACTATCCGCCATCGGTGTGGCGGTATACTCCCGACTATATGTGAGCGAGGAAATGTGCTGGGATTTGGCATCTACTATAGAGTTGCTGGGCTTGCGGACACAACAGGCAAGAGTATTGACCATCGGGTCTATCGTTTTCGGGTTGGCGCTGCACGTGGGCATCACCCCAGCAGACGCGACAGACGATGTACGGGGGGATGATGCATCTTGGCCGATGTTTCACGGCGATGCACAGTTGAGCGGTGTGGCTGCGAGTGCACTGCCCGAACAACTGGCCGTGCGGTGGAAGTTCGAGGCTCCCGATGCCATCTTGACATCGGCTGCGATCGTTGACGGGGTGGTCTATGTTGGCTGCGCGGACGAGCATTTCTATGCCCTTGACCTCACCGACGGCAGCGTGAAGTGGAAATACCGGGCAGAGGGCATGGTGCAATCATCTCCGCTAGTCATGGGGCAGCTTGTTCTGTTCGGCGATGAGGTGGGTGTGCTCCACGCGGTCGACCGAATCAATGGGCGGAAGAAGTGGTCCTTTCAGACGGAAGGGCAGTTGACTTCGTCGCCAAACGGTCACGCCGATCGAATAGTTGTGGGCTCGTACGACGCGCATGTCTACTGTTTGGCACGCGATACCGGAAAACTGATCTGGAAGTATCAGACGGACGGTTATCTTCATGGCTCACCTGCGATTGGGCAAGGACACGTCCTTGCGGCGGGGTGCGACGAGAAACTCCATGTGGTGCGCATGACCGACGGTCAGGCGGTACGGACCATTCCGTTGCATTCGGTGACCGGCGCGTCGCCGGCCATAAGCGGATCGCGTGCCTATGTTGGCAGCTACGGCGGAATAGTCCTTGCGATTGATTGGCAAGCCGGCAAAGTGCTTTGGACCTTCGACGATCCGGAGACGGAATTCCCTTACATGACTTGTGCCGCGGTGACGGGGGAGCGGATCATCGTTGCTGGTCGGGATAGGCGCATGCGTTCCTTGGATCCTGCGACGGGGAAGTCTCAATGGGACTTTGTCGCCAAGGGACGGATCGATTCGTCGCCGGTTATTGTTGGTGAGCGAGTTTTCGTTGGATCAGACGACGGCAATCTGTATTCCGTTCATCTGCGCACCGGCAAAGAGCTCTGGCGGTTTGAGACGGGAGCGCCGATCACCGTCTCGCCTGCTATTGCGAGCGGATGCCTGGTGATCGGAAACGACGACGGTGTTGTGTACTGCTTCAGCAAGGCGCGGACCACGGGCTCTTGAGCTACGCAGTGCTTAATGTTGGATTCTTATGGCGTACGCCGTGGTATTCCTGCACAGGAGAAGACGCTTGAAGACGCGTCAACCGACGATGGCACTCGCGACGGTGGCTTGCCTGTGTGTGAGGGCTGCTTGGGGAGGGGATATTCACGACGCTGTCTTGTCGCGGGATGGGCAGCGGGTTGGGGCGTTACTGGCCGATGATCCCCGCCTGGTCGACTGCACGGACAATAAGGGACGGACCCCTCTGCACCTGGCAGCCTTTCGGGGGGATCGCGACATCGTTGAACTACTGATTGCCCGGGGAGCAAAGAGGGGTAGCAGGGATCGAACCGGGAGAATGCCGAGCGATGCGGCAGGTGTGCGCGGGCACGATCACCTTCTGGACATCCTCGTTGAAAACCAGACCGTTAAGGTGTCTGATCACCTGTACCAGATCACGTTGTCGTATGGTTTGCGACCCAACACCGTTGTGTCCATCGGTTCGGACGGCGTCTTGGCTGTCGATACCGGGCATGATCGCGTGGCGAGAGAACTTGCACGGGCGGTTCATGCCGTGGGCAAAGGACGACCAACGCACGTAATCAATACGCACATGCATCACGACCACGTAGGCGGCAACGCCGTTCTGGCTGAGGGGGCGACGCTCATAAACCATAGCACTCTCGAGCAGTGCGTGGCAGAGGGCGTTATCAGAAAAGGGGAACGACCACTGCGAGGCAAGTCCGGACGCGTGTTTGACACGTGGTACTCAATGCGTTTCAACGGTGAAGAAGTGCGCCTCATCCACAGTCCCGGGGCGCACAGTGGAGGTGATCTCATCGTTCATTTCACGAGTTCCGGGGTGGTACACATGGGGGACCTGTTATTGTCCCAGTCATTCCCATCGGTTGGTGAGCATGTGCCGGAGTACCGTGAGATCCTGGATACGGTGATCGATGTGTTCCCGCCTGATACGGTCTTCGTTTCCGGGCATGGACGGTTCTCACAACTGCAGGACCTCCATGACTATAGAGCGATGCTTCTAAAGACCATTGGCGCTGTAAATCAGCAGATAAAGGCTGGAAAGAGCGTCGAGCAAATGCAGCAAGAGGACGTGCTTGGAGAGTGGGAGTCGTGGGGAGACTTCTTGCGATTCCTGAATACGGACAATTGGATTCGGGCGATATATGACTCTTACGCAAATGAGACAGCGAGTATTCCGCCGCCAGGTGCGTGATGTGGGAGAGTGTTGATGTGGCAGGAGAGCAGAATGGCTATCGCGCCACGGCATGTGATAGCGCGGCCACTATGCAGAACCGAGGAACGGAACGCGAACGTGCACAGTGCGTGTACCGAAGGGGGAGCCCCGAAGCAGAAAAGGACAATAGTGATATGCAATATGTAAGACGAACGTATTCACAGATAATCTGTGGCATCATGGCAACCGTGGTTCTTGTGGCAATGACTGCGTGTGCAGCACGCGCCGATTGGCCGCAATGGGGCGGACCCGAGCGAGACTTTACGGTGCATACTTCCGGACTGGCTGAAGTGTGGCCGGAGAGCGGGCCGCGGCGATTGTGGGAGCGAGAGCTCGGCGACGGCTACTCTTCGGTCGTCGCGGAGAACGGCGTACTCTACACGATGTATCGAGAGGGAGAGATGTACGACGCAGAGTATACGATTGCAATGGATGCAAAGACGGGAAAAACGATCTGGGAACAGAAGCATGCGTCGCCTGTTCCAGAAGGTGGGCAGAGATATCCGGGGCCTAACACGACGCCACTTCTTGCTGGTGACCAACTGTATGCGATTGGCCGAAACGCTGTGGTGTACTGTTACGACAAGAAGGACGGGAAGGTCCGTTGGACGCATGATCTGGTGGCTGAGTTGGGCGCGGTGGTTCCCGGGTGGGGATACTCCAGCAGCCCGATTCTGTATAAGAATACGGTGATTGCTGCTGTTGGCACCGAGCCGTATCACGACGGCGAGGCGTCGGAACAAGAAGAAAGCACAGGTGCGGGTGAGCAGACGCCGGCAAGGAAGAACTCGTTGATTGCATTTGAGCGCATAAGCGGTGCCGTTGCATGGAAGAGTCAAGACTTCAAGTTCCGATTCTCTTCGCCGATCGTAATCAGGCATGGGGGGAAAGATCAGCTGATCGTACTACCGCAGGAGAAGATCGTGAGCATCGATCCGAAAGATGGCGCGCTTCTCTGGGGGCACGATCTCGAGGATGAAGAGTGGCACATGACCACGCCGCTATGGAATGGCGAAGACCTGCTGTTCAGTGGCAGCGGCCACACCGGGCGGGTGATTCAATTGACGGGGGGGGGCGGGAAGACTGTGCCGCGGGAGCTGTGGGCAAGCAAGAAGGTCGGGCTGGGTATAGGCACTCCCGTTCGCCTTGGAAATCTCGTCGTAGCGCCAAAGGGTGGGCGGTCGTCCCTTCTCGTGGGGGTGGATCTACGAACCGGTGAGCGCAAATGGGTACAACGAGGCTTCGGGCAGGCGACCCTGGTATACGGAGATGGGAAGATCATCTTACTGGACGAGCAAGGGAGACTAGCGCTGGCTTCTGCAACGCTGGATGGCCTCACGTTGCACTCGCAATGGCAGGTTCCGGAGTGGTCCGGCCAAACGTTTACGGCTCCAACGCTCGTGGATAGGGTTCTCTATGTACGCGACCGCCAGCGGCTTATGGCGTTTGACTTGGGTTAGGGCGGCGCAGAGGTACGGTAGCCTCATAGAGAACTGCGGGCGAGATGCTGCCTCGATGATAGCTGGAGGAATCATTGGCTAAACTGTATGAGCTAAACGCGCGATGCGAGCCGTGCACATGGAAGACCATTCTACGAGGACAACATGATACGCGTACATTCCCTGGGAATCTCGGTGTTGGTAGGCACTTGCCTGGTCGCATTACCGGCCGTTACAGCCGCTACCCAAGCTGATTGGCCGCAGTGGGGCGGTCCGGCGCGAAACTTTGTGGCCGAGAGCACTGGACTTGCTCATGCGTGGCCTGAAGACGGTCCCCCGCGACTGTGGACTCGACAGCTTGGAGATGGATTCGCATCCGTGGTCGTTGACAGTGGCGTACTCTATACCATGTACCGCAAGGACAAGAGCGAGGATCACGAGTACGCGATTGCACTCGATGCTGCTACTGGCAAAACAATATGGGAGCAAAAGGCTCCGTCACCCTTACCCGATGACGAGCGACAATTCCCTGGTCCACACGCAACACCACTTGTCTGTGGTGAATACGTGTTTACGGTTGGACGAAATGCTGTATTGCGCTGCTGGGATAAGCACAGCGGTCGGCTTCACTGGCAACACGATCTTGTCGCGGAGTTCGGGGCGTTCGTGCCCGTGTGGGGCTACGCCAGCAGTCCAATCGCCTATGGGGACACGGTCATCGTCCTGGTTGGTGCTCAGAAGTATGATAGCCGGGAGCGCGCCGACGAATCCCTCGCGGTGGCGGCCGCCGTTCCGATGGAGAAGAGAGCTTCGTTGCTTGCATTTAGTCAAAGCTCGGGTAGTGTCGTGTGGAAGCAGCACAATCTGCGTACGAAGTATACATCTCCAATACTAATACAACGTGACGGAAAGGATCAGCTACTTATTACACCTCTGCGTGGAATTATGGGTATTGATCCAGTTGGTGGTGATCTCTTGTGGGAGTATCCCATACCGGGCGAAGCCCATGTGATGACCCCCTTGATGGTCGACAGAGATACGCTTTTCTGCGCGAGTACGCGGACGGGACGTCTCTTCAAGTTCGCGCCACAGGGGCAGGTGCCGACACTGGAGAAGCTATGGGAGAGCAAGAAGCTGGGCGTTCACGTGTCGACGCCTGTGCTTTATGAAGATGTATTCGTTATCTCGAAAGGTGGCGAACAGGGTTCGCTACTGGTCGGGGCTGACCCGGAGACCGGAAAGCGTATATGGACGCATCGCGGGCTTGCAGAGGCTAAGATGATACATGCCGGCGATAAGACAATCATGCTGGACGAGCGGGGGCGACTGGTGATGGCCGAAGCCACTATACAGGGCCTGACCATTCTATCACAGTGGCAGCTTCCTGAATGGTCCGGTGAGATTCACTGCGTTCCCACACTTGTGGATAAGACGCTCTACGTGCGTGATCGAACACAGTTGATCGCGCTGGACCTAGGCTGAGCGGAGCTTCGAATCCGAGTCGGGCAGTGGCCACGCGAGTGGAGATGAGCTTTGGAACAATCGGAGGGAGTATGATCAGAAACAGCCTAATCCAGCTATTTATAGCGATAGTTGGGGGTAACCTGGCAAACGCCGAATGGCCGCAGTGGGGCGGCCCCAAGCGAGATTTTACTGTCAGCAGTGTGGGGCTGGCGGATTCCTGGCCGGCAAGCGGACCCAAGACAGTATGGCATCGAGAGCTGGGTGACGGGTACTCCTCGATTGTGTATAGCGACGGCGTGCTATACACGATGTACCGCAAGGAGCGAACCGGCAAGCGGGAGTATGCTATTGCGCTGGATGCGACGAACGGGAACACGCTGTGGGAGCATTCGAACAAATCGCCCCTGCTTAGCCGGGATGACAGTGGCTGGGGAGGGCAGGGACCAAACTCGACCCCGCTGATTGTCGGTGGACGGTTGTATACGATCGGGTCGTCGGGTGTCCTGCACTGTTTTGACAAATCGAATGGTGAGGTCACGTGGGAACATGATCTGTTGGAAGAGTTCGACGTGTCACCAAACAATCATGTAGGGTATTCGCCGAGCCCGATTGCCTATGAGCGTACCCTGATTATCCCGCTGGGGGGACCACGTTCGCGAAAGCGAGCGGAAAGTTACGGGACTAACGACAAGGGGCAAACTCTGGTGGCTTTGAACCAGGCAACCGGCGAGATTCTGTGGTCGTCGTTGGAGTATAATGTAGGCGAATCATCGCCCATTCTGATCAGGTTTGCGGAGAAGGATCAGTTGGTGCTGACGTGTCGCCGGCGAATGGTTGGCGTTGATCCGAAAAGCGGTGCGCTTCTCTGGGAGCATCCGGTGGGGGGTAGTATTGTAACGCCGGTGTGGAATGGGGTTGACTCGATATTCTACTCGAGCGGCGGAGACAATGCCGTAGGACGAGTCGTGAGACTAAAGGAGTCTGGCGACGGTATTGCCGTCGAGGAGCTGTGGTCGAACCGTAAGATCAACGTGTGGCAGCCGACGCCCGTATATGCAGACGGCTGTTTCTACGGATCGACCAAGGAGTTGCTGATATGTGCGGATATGACTACGGGAGAGCGTCATTGGGTGAAACGAGGGTTTCCCATGGCAAGCTGTATCCGCGCAGACAACAAGCTGATTATCTTGGATGAGAACGGCACACTTACGCTGGGAAGTGCTTCTCGTGATGGATTCACTGTATATTCGCAGAGCAAGGTTACAGAACGGTATTCGTTTACTGTTCCCACGCTGGTGGAGAAGAGGTTGTATGTGAGAGATCGCAGGCACATCATGGCTTTTGACATTGGATAAGGATGCGCTGCGGCGTGGGTCAATGGCGGGTCGAGTGATGCGACCGGGAGGAATATATGAAGCCGCTTCGACGGTTGGGGCAGAGCGTTGCGTGGTCAGCGGCAATTGTGGGTGTGTTGGCGTTGGCCCAGCGGGCAGAGGCGCAGTGGCCGCAATGGGGTGGAGCGAACCGCAACTTCACCGCGGACAGCAAGGGCTTGGCCGACGCATGGCCTCAGAAGGGCCCCAAGCGGGTGTGGAAGAAGCGACTCGGAGATGGCTACTCCGGAATCGTTGTGGATAGTGGGAGACTATACACAATGTACCGCAAGGGGAAAACGCCCTTCGAAGTTACCGTGTGCTTGGATGCGCAGACGGGCGAGAAGGTGTGGGAACATAAGTATGCGTCGCCGGTTCCTACGAATGGGAAAGACCATCCCGGTCCTCATTCTACACCGCTAATCTGGGGTCGGTATCTGTTCAGCATCGGGCGAAACGCCGTTATGCATTGTTTCAACAAGGATGACGGCAAGGTTCTGTGGGCACGTGACTTAGTTGCGAAGGATGGGGCCCGGTTCTCAGAGTGGGGGTACTCACCGAGCCCAATTGCCTACAAAGAGACGGTCATACTCCCGGTTGCACGAAGAAGGCCGAACTTCCACAATGTGGCACCTAGGGATCGAAGTCGTGCGACGGACGCAATTGACGTAAATGCATCGGGGAGGACGTTGATGGCCTTCGCCCAGGATGATGGCGAAGTGGTATGGGCTTCGCAGGATTATGGAATGGACCATTCGTCTCCCGTACTGATAAGCGGGGGTGGGCAGGATCAGATTGTGATGTTGACACCGGAAGTTCTGTTCAGCGTTGCTCCTGAAAGTGGTTCGGTGCTTTGGAGAAAGGAGTTTGATCGCGCATCGGGACGAATGATGACACCCGTGTGGCTGAAGAACGAGTTGCTTTTCGTGTCGACTCCAGACCGCGGCAGCCAGGCTTTCGCCCTGAGCAATGATGGTGGGCGAATATCGCCGAACGAAAGCTGGTTTACGCGCAAGTTGCGCGTGGTGTTTCTCAACCCGGTTGCAGTTGGGGAGTATGTGATCGGTTCCAGTGGTCGCTCGCCGGCGGTTCTAACCGCCATTGACATAACAACGGGGGAACAGGTATGGGCGGACAGGAGTTTCGCCCAGGCATCCCTTCTCTTTGCGGATGGGAAGCTCATCATTTTAGACGAAGAGGGTTACCTGGGCTTGGCGACGGCGACGCGCGAGGGGTTGACCGTTCATTCAAAGTGTAAAATCACCGCTCGGGAGTCCTTTACCGCGCCGACTCTCGTTGGATGCAAACTGTACGTTAGGGATCGCAAGGACATCATGGCTCTCGATCTTGGCTGAGGACGTGTTGGACTTTAGGGACCGTATGAGCAGTCATATGTGTGTGGAGTGGGGCATGCGACGAGAGATACGATCGTGTTTCGGAATGATCATGACCAGCGCCCTGGTGTGCGCTGCGACGGTCAGCGAGCGGGCCGAGGCCCAATGGCCCCAATGGGGAGGACCGAACCGAAACTTCACCATTGAGACGACCGGGTTGGCAGACTCGTGGTCCGACGAAGGACCGCGCAGACTGTGGGAACGCGAACTAGGCGCGGGGTACTCAGCCATCGTGTGCGATGACGGCGCGCTTTACACCATGTATCGGAAGAAGCCGACGGACGAGGTGGAGTATACCATTGCACTCGACGCTAGAAGCGGGGCGACTTTGTGGCAGCATGAGAACCGCGCGAAGCTCCTGGCGCCTCCGGACCAGAGGTGGGGCGGGCAGGGGCCGAACGCAACTCCCCTGGTGGTTGGCGATCGACTGTTCACGGTCGGTTCACGGGCAGTGCTACACTGTTTCGACAAAAAGAGCGGGCGAGTGTTGTGGGAGCATGACTTGGTGCGCAAGTGCGGGGCAGTGTTGACCAATTCGGTTGGGTATTGCAGCAGTCCAATCGCGTACGATAAGACCGTGATCGTGACTGTAGATAGCCTCTCGGGCGAGAATGTACCGGACTTGGAGAGGAACGCGGTGCCGAAGCTGGAAGCATCAGCAGGGTCGCCGGGACACTCCATCGTCGCCTTTGATCAGATCTCAGGCGAAATCAGATGGAAAGGTGTGAGAGTTGACACAACGTTCTCATCGCCGATTGTGGTCAACGTGGGCGGAAACGACCAACTTGTTTCTTCAACGTATGGAGGCGTGCTGGGGGTTGATCCCAAGAGCGGCGCTCTGCTGTGGCAGCATCCAATGCGCGGCGGAACGGTGACACCGGTATGGAATGGCGAGGATCTGGTGTTTCACAGTTCCGATGGTGAAAGAACACTGGGGATTGTAGTAAAGCTTGCCGGGGAGGGTGGGACAACGAGTATCGAGGAGTTGTGGCAATCGAAGAAGTTGCGAATATCGCAGGCGACGCCGGTGCGCGTCGGGGATGTGCTGGTTGGGGCGAACGACACACTGCTGATGGGCGTCGACTACCGAACGGGGCGCCGCCTCTGGGGGAAGCGCGGGTTCGCCAACGCATCCTGCGTGTACGGTGACGGGAAACTGATCATACTTGATGAGAACGGTAGGTTAACTCTTGCGACGGCAAGTAGGGATGGACTGGGTATTCATTCACAGTGCCAGGTCACCGAACGATATTCCTTCAGCGTGCCAACGTTGGCCGGTACTCATTTGTATGTGCGCGACCGGAAGAATATCGTTGCGCTGGAGCTCGGTGCGGAGAATAAGGGGCGGGGTACGAGAGGTTAGTGATTGCCTGTTGACTGAAATGATAATGAAGCTGGAGACGCAGATGAAGATAGGAATGAGATGTGTGGCGAGCTATATGTGCTGTGCCGTTCTACTGGGGACGGCCGAAGTCAGTGGGCAATGGACGCAATGGGGTGGACCCAATCGAGACTTCAAGGTCAGTACGAGTGCCCTGACGGAGAAGTGGCCTGAGGACGGCCCCCCTCGACTATGGCGTCGGGAACTTGGTGAAGGATACTCCACCATCGTAGTGGACGATGGCGTGCTTTACACTATGTATCGGGCCAGCCCGACTGATGAAACCGAGCGCGTGGTAGCGCTTGATGCCGGAACCGGCAAGACCGTATGGGAGCACGAGAGCCCGTCTGCGTATACAGAGAGAATGACGAACTACGGCCCGGGTCCACATTCGACACCACTGATCGTGGGCTCGCGTCTATTCACAGTAGGTACAAATGCTGTACTACACTGCTTCGACAAGGATACGGGAAGGGTCCTGTGGAAAGGCGACTTGGCCAAGGAATACGGAGCAGTCGTACCATGGTTCGGTTATGCAAGCAGCCCTGTAGCGTATAAAAACCTGATCATTCTCCAGGCAGATCGACCACGAACGAACCAACGAGATGGGTACTACGTGGACCCTACGGAAGATGCCCCTGCGAATACCGAGGGGAAGGAACAATCGGTTATGGCGTTCGATCAGGCGAGTGGTGATTTGGTTTGGAAGAGCCTTGACGTGAGGGTTGATTATGCTGCCCCATTGATGATCACGTTCAACGGGGAGGCACAGGTTGTGTTTCTGATGCACGCCGAGGTTATCGGATTGAACCCAGAGACGGGGGGAATGTTGTGGCGTGTGCCAGTGGAACCGGTGCCGACGGAGAACATCTCTACGCCGATCTGGGACGGAACCGACACGCTTTTTGTGTCGGCGGCATACAACTCCGGGAGTAGGGGGATCAAGCTGACGAAACAGGGTGACCAAACCGTTGCAAAGGAGGTCTGGTATAGCCGTAAGATGCGCATTCATCACGGTAACGCCGTGTTGGTTGGCAACTACGTATACGGATCGAGCGGAGATGTTGCGGCTGCGCTCTTTGGATGCGTGGATATAGAAACGGGCAAGCTCCTCTGGCGAACGCGCGACTTCAAGAAGGCCAACTGTGTCTGCGCCGACGGCAAGCTAATTATCCTCGACGAGGACGGTCAGTTGGCGATCGCGACAGCCACACCGGGAGGACTGACCGTGCATTCGTCGTTCAAGCTTGTTGATGGAAGAGCGTGGACGGTTCCCACGCTGGCGGGCAAAACCTTGTACGTACGTGACCGCAAGCACATCATGGC
This sequence comes from Phycisphaerales bacterium, assembly GCA_020348265.1. Taxonomy (GTDB): domain Bacteria; phylum Planctomycetota; class Phycisphaerae; order UBA1845; family UBA1845. The sequence goes on from CP070744.1 coordinate 503,179, forward strand.
TTTGGATCTAGGTTGAGAGAGAGCACGTATAGATGAGAAGCCTGCCGGGTTGGGCTGATTATGGAGGAATGGATGACGCGAGAGTGGAGTCGTACTTGTCGAGCAGCCGTGATCAGGGCGCTTGTGCTGATTGGGCTCGTGGTGCGCCCGGTCGAAGCCCAATGGACGCAGTGGGGTGGCCCCAATCGGAACTTCATGGTTGAGACGAGCGGCCTTGCTAATGAATGGCCTGACGATGGTCCAGCGAAGCTTTGGTCGCGCGAACTGGGCGAGGGATACTCAGCGATCATTGTGGATGACGGTATTCTGTACACGATGTACCGAAAACGCCCATCTGACGAAGCAGAGTATTCGATCGCCCTGGATGCAAGGAGCGGCAGGACGATCTGGGAACACAAGAACGCATCACCGTTTACACCCAGGATGGCGCAATACGGCCCGGGACCGCATTCTACGCCTCTAATTGTGGGAAAGCGTCTCTTTACGATCGGCACAAACGCAGTAATGCACTGTTTGGATAAGAAGACTGGGGACGTGCTGTGGAGGCGTGATCTACCTGGTGAGTTCGATGTTCACGTTCCGCTATATGGCTACGGGTGCAGCCCGATTGCCTATAAGAAAACGGTGATAGTAGTAGCGGATCGCGCACGAAAGCCGGATAGAGGTGGGTATTACGGTGTTAGCGGTGAAGGTCCTTCCGAAGAGAAGAGCTACAGGCAATCGATTATGGCCTTCGATCAGAAGACCGGACAGGTAGCATGGGAAAATCTGGATATCCCCGTGGACTACTCTTCGCCGATTCTGATTAACTTCCGTGGAGAACCGCAGATGGTGTTCTTCATGCGAAAGGAGGTTGTGGGCGTCGACCCGGACGATGGTAACTTGTTGTGGAGCTCTCCATTCACACAGATACCTGATGAGAACATTGCCACGCCGATTTGGAATGGCAGCGATATGCTATTCGTGTCGGCGGCGTATAGTGGGGGCGGCCGGGCGATCAAGCTGGTCAAGGAGGATGATAGAACGGTAGCCAAAGAGTTGTGGTACAGCCGAAAGCTGCGCATTCTGCAGGGTAATGCGATTCTTATTGATGACTATATCTATGGTTCAACCGGCGACTTCGGGCAGACGTTGTTTGTGTGCATGAATATCAGGACGGGAGAGATTCCGTGGCGCCGTCGCGACTTTAGGAGGGCAACGTGCGTCTACGGGGACGGCAAGTTCATTATCCTCGATGAATACGGGCAACTGGCATTGGCGACGGCTACGCCGGAGGGGTTGACGGTCCATTCCAAATGTGATCTTCCAGGGGAACGCTTTTGGACGATTCCGACGTTGGCGGATCGGACGCTGTATGTACGTGATAGGAAGAATATTGTGGCTCTCGAGTTAGGGTGAGCGGTCGTAGGTAAGGAATGCGTGAGAGATGCGACTCTGTCGAAAGGGATGGTCTGGTGAGAGCGAGCGGCGAGCATCGTTCGATAATTGTGGCGCTGGCAGTGTGGTGGGTGCTTGTGATAGTAGACCCGGTTCGGAGCCAATGGCCTCAGTGGGGTGGACCTGAGCGCAACTTTACGGTGGAGACGACTGGGCTGGCGGACTCGTGGCCCGAAGATGGGCCGCGAAAGCTATGGCGTCGCACCCTAGGGTTGGGCTACTCGTCCATCGTGCACGACGACGGTATGTTGTACACGATGTATCGCAAGGACAGAACCAACGAGAACGAGAATACGATTGCGCTGGACGCAGGAACGGGAAGGACAGTGTGGGAAAGAGCGAATCGGGCGCCTGTTCCAGGGGGAGGGGATGATTCGGAGAGGGAGTTCTGTGGTCCGAACGCAACCCCGCTGGTCGTAGGTGACCGCCTCTATACCGTCGGACGAAACGCAAGAATCCACTGCTACCAGAAGACAGATGGCACCATTCTATGGCAACATGACTTGGTGGCAGAGTATGGCGCGGGGATTCCCGCGTCTGGTTACTCGTGCAGTCCCATTTCTTACAGGAACACAGTTATCGTTGCGATAGGACGAGCGGAGGAAGAGAAGGGTAGAGGTAGCTCGCTGATCGCATTTGAGCAAGCAACTGGGAGGAAAATGTGGAGTAACCACGAGTTCACGATTTGGCACTCCTCGCCGATCCTTATCAAATATGCCGGGGAAGAACAACTGGTGCTCCATACCAAAGAGGGACTAATCGGTGTGAATCCCAGGAGCGGTGATCTTCTCTGGCGCCACGCATTTGAAGATCCGGGGATTATCACCACACCGGTCTGGAACGGGACGGATACGCTGTTTTGCTCGTCTCTTGAAGTGGGTATGGCGGTTCGGCTTACACGAGAAGGCGGGACTACGCGGGCGCAACGGCTTTGGTCCAGCCGCAATACCGCGTTGGGAATGGGTACACCGATACTTATTGACGACGTACTTGTAGGGTCGCGAGCCGGGAGCATGACGGCGCCGATTATTGCGGCTGATGTTACGACCGGGAGACGCGTCTGGCACCAACGCGGCTTCCCTGGGGCATCTTTGGTTTACGGCGATGGAAAACTGGTTGTATTGGACAACACCGGCCTGTTAGGGTTGGCGACGGTGGGAGCAAAAGGGTTAAACATCCACTCGGAGTACAAGATCACGGAGAAGTGGTCATTTACACCGCCCACACTGGTCGGAACTACGCTGTACGTGCGCGACGAGAGGGCCATCACAGCTTTGGATGTGCGATGAAGGTGGTCGGGTATGTGTTCCTAGGGTAAACGGATCCCGTGGAAAGGAAGATGGAGATGAAACGAAGTGTGAAGAAGGCCGTGACCACAGCGATCTTTGCGAGTGTGTGCGGCGGGGTAAGCGCGGATCCCGGTAAGGCAGAGTGGCACCAGTGGGGTGGTCCCCAGCGAAACTTCACCGCCAAGACGGATCAGCTCGCGGATGAATGGCCCGATGACGGACCCAGAAGGTTGTGGAAGCGCAAACTTGGCTCGGGCTTCTCCGCGATTGTGGTAGACGACGGCGTTCTCTACACGATGTATCGCAAGCAGAAGAAGAACATGTTCGAGCAGACCATCGCGTTGGATGCTCGAACGGGTAAGAAGGTGTGGGAGAAACGCAACAAAGCTAAAGTACCTGACTCGGTTGAGTCGTGGGGCAAAGACTTCAGCGGGCCCAATGCGACGCCGCTCATAGTAGGTGAGCGCCTGTACACCGTGGGAAGGAATGCGACGATTCATTGCCGCCAAAAGGCAGATGGAAAAATCCTCTGGACACACGAGCTGTCGGCCGACTTTGGGGCACAGCTGGCAGTTTGTGGTTTTTCGCCCAGTCCCATCGCCTTTGGAGACACCATCATTCTACCGGTGGGGCGTGCTCAGCAGAACGGCAAGAACGAAGAGTCACTCGTGGCGTTCGACCAGTCCAGTGGCGATGCCGTCTGGCGCAGCCAGACATTTGAAATAGACCACTCCTCACCGATCCTGATCGATTTCGAAGGTAGTAAACAGTTAGTGGTGTTCGCCAGAGGCAGATTGATCGGTGTGGATCCGAATAGCGGGGCGGCTCTGTGGGAACATCGAGTCGCCGAGAGGGACAGCCGGGTGACTCCGGTCTGGGATGGCAAGGATACCGTGTTCTTCTCTGGTGGAGACATGGGCTGGGCGATTAAGCTCGCCAAGAAAGACGGGGAAACGGTACCCGAAAGACTGTGGGCCAGCAACAAGGCACCCTTGGGGTGGAACACGCCTGTGTTGTTCGGTGATCTACTGGTCGGCGGAAAACGTGGCGACCATACACGGGGACTACTCATGGGCGTGGATTTTCGCACGGGTAAACGCCTGTGGAGCGCGTATGGTTTTCCCATGGCGAGTTGTGTAGGTGGGGGAAACAAGGTTGTGATATTGGGCCACAAAGGAAAACTGACATTGGCTACGGTAACGACTGACGCCTTGACGATTCGTTCACAACATCAGCTGACCGAGCAAGAGTCGCTCACGGTCCCGACGCTCGTAGGAACAACATTGTACGTGCGCGATGAGAAGAACATCATGGCCCTGGATCTAGGTGCAGGAGCTGCGGGATAGTGAAGATGATGCGTGCAATTATTCGGAGCGTTCCTAAGTGTACTGATAGGTTATCTGACGGAACGGTTACGGTGCTGTTGGCGGCGCTGTTGGCTGGGCCTATCACCGATGCTCGCGCTCAGTGGCCGCAGTGGGGCGGACCGAATCGTAACTTCACAGTCGAGACGAAGGGTCTGGCGAAATCCTGGCCCGAAGATGGTCCCAGGAGGATCTGGCATCGCGAACTCGGTGACGGATACTCGGCCATAGTGGTCGATGATGGCATGCTCTACACCATGTACCGAAAGAAGTATACGGATGAGGAGGAGTTTACCGTCGCCCTCGATGCCAAGACCGGCAAAACGGTGTGGCAACACAAGATCCCGGCGCCGTTGCCGGAGCACGTAGAAGACTATGGCTATGGGCCGTACTCCACGCCGTTGATGGTTGGCGATTGCCTCTGGACAATAAGTACAAAGGCCGTGGTACGCTGTTACGACAAGAAGAGCGGAGAGGTACTGTGGAGGAATGACCTGGTCAGTGAATTCGGGGCGGCGCCGCTGCGCGGTCCGGGATATGCTTCCAGTCCACTGGCTTACAAGGATACGATTATCCTGTTGGGGTGGCGAAAGCCCGGGCGCGACTATATTGGCATAACAGATGCTGACTTGCAACTCCCCGCACCGCCAACGATTGCGGCTTTGGATCAGCGTACCGGTCGAGTTTCATGGAAGAACTTGGACTTCGACCCGGGTCCAGCGTCCCCGGTGCTGATCAACTTCGCGGGCAAGGACCAGCTGGTTGTATGTGTGGAACAGGGATTCATCGGTGTCGATCCGGAGAACGGTGAACTCTTATGGCATCATAAGGTTGAGCAGGACAGTGTTAATGTTACGCCAATCTTCAATGGCAAAGACCTGATATTCTGGTCGAACGGCGGGCAAAGGGCGACGGGCGGGCGAGCGCTGAGGCTCTTCGAAAAGAACGGCAAGACAGCTGTCGAGGAAGTGTGGTCCAGCCCAAAGATCCGCTTTGCCATGCCTACGCCCGTGCTCGTAGGTGACTACGTCTACGGATCGAGCGCCCGCATATTGATGGGGGTGAACATCAAGACGGGGAAACGGACCTGGGCGAAGCGCGGGTTTGACGATGTTGCCTGCGTATACGCCGACGGGAAGTTCATCTTCCTGGACGAAAACGGTCATCTGGGTCTTGCGACGGTGACCCCGGAAGAGCTTACTGTACACTCGACGCATAAGGTAACGGAGCGGTATTCGTTTACCGTTCCGACTTTGGTGGACACGACGCTGTATGTGCGAGATCGCAGGCACATAATGGCCCTCGATCTCGGGCGATCCCAGTAGGAACGCCTTTGGAGCGGGTTTTCAGGCGGGCGCCAACCGGCTATTCTACCGCTGCCGGAAACTGACCGCGTAGCCTGGTATACACGAAGGAGACGACTTTATGAAGTGGATGATTTCTGGTTTGTTGAGTTTGTGGATTGCGACTGGTGTTGTCGTCGGCTCCCCCGAGGATGATAAGGCCGAGCCCAGTGAGGCGACGAAGGTTCTCGAGAAGTCGGCGGAAGCACTGACGCAAGTCAAGTTCGCACGCTACGATGCGGCATATAAGGGAACCGGCTGGGCCACGCAGTATGTGCCGACCATTGAAGGCTCAGTCGTGCTGGGTGAACCTTCCGAGTACGACATCTTGAGATTCCGGTGCGAAGTCAAGCTAACGCCTACTGGATCGGAGGAAACCCTGGAGTATGTCGTGGGCTCCGACGGCGATCTCCACTTCCTGATCGATGCCAAGGAGAAGATGGTCTACGCGGACATGGACGAAGCCGTTCTGGGAACGCGGCAGCGCGATCTGCAGCGTGCTTTGCTGCGTGATTTCGTGGCAAAAGAGCCTCTCGCCAACGACATAAAGGCGGAGAAGGTCGAGCTGAAGGATGTTGAGACCGTTGACGGTGTCGAGTGTCAGCAGGTTCACGTTACTTACGGAGAAACGCGCGAAGCGGTCTGGTTTATCTCAAAGAAGGATCAGCTTCCCCGCCGTGTCGTTCGTGTGTACAAGAACGACAAGGGGGAGATCGGTACGACCGAGCTGACACTGAGCGAGTTGAAGGTGTCCAAGAAGGTCGACCTGACTCAATTCAAGCTAACCGTGCCCGAAGGTTACAAGCGGACGGATGACTTCGCCTCGTAGCTGCGGCCTGGGCATTCTGCGGATTTCCTCCGATGATACGGACTTCATCGCGCGAGCGACATAGAGTTGTAGACAAACTTTGTCGAAGTGAAAGGAGACTGAATATGAAGGTACGTGGGGTGAAAAGCACGCCTGGGCACCTACTTCTTCTAATCTTATCGGTTGCGCTGGCGGGTTGCGCTACGACGCCGCAGTGGACCCAGTGGGGTGGACCCAATCGCAACTTCATGGTTGAAGCGACCGACCTGGCGGATGAGTGGCCGGAAGACGGACCGCCCAAGCTCTGGCACAGAGAGCTTGGCGACGGTTACTCGACCATTGCGGTACAAAACGGCGTCCTCTATACGATGTATCGAACGGAGCAGGATGAGTACACCGTGGCCCTGGACGCAGCAAGCGGCGATACTATTTGGGAGCACAAAAACCCGTCGCCCACCACGGGTCAAATGAACCAGTTCGGGCCGGGGCCGCATACCACGCCGTTGATCGTCGGCAATCGGCTCTTCAGCATCGGTACGAATGCGGTGATGCACTGCTACGATAAGAGAACGGGTGATGTGCTCTGGAAGCACGATTTGCCAGAAGAATTCGGCGCGCCGATTCCCGGTTATGGCTACGCCAATAGCCCGATCCTCTACAAGAATACTATCATAATACCGGTTGATCACCCGCGCCCTGAAGAAGAGGAGGGAGAGGATGCCGAGGAAGACGCCGCTGAAGAGGAAGTTGTGAAAGAGGAAGTGACCGAACCGCAGACGCTCGTCGCCTTCGACCTGAAGAGCGGTGACGTTGTTTGGAAGAACCAGGACTTTAAGGCCCATTATGCGTCACCGATACTCATAGACTTCAGAGGAGAAGAACAACTTGTTCTTCTCATGGAAGCGGAAATGATCGGTGTGAATCCGAATAATGGCGAGTTGCTATGGAAGCACGAGTTCGACCCGCCGGGTTATCACTGCGCTATGCCACTTTGGACTGCTGATGACATTCTCTTTGTGTCCGCCGCTTACAACATCGGCAGCCGTGCAGTCCAACTTACGAAGCAGGACGGCAAAACGGTTCCCAAGGAGCTCTGGTACAGCAAGAAACTGCGCATCCACCACGGCAATGCGATTCCGATCGGCGATCACATCTATGGCTCCAGCGGTGACTTTGGCACGGCCCTTGTGGTCTGCTTGGATACCAAGACGGGAAAAGCGGTATGGCGCAAGCGAGGCTTTGCGAAAGCTACTTTTGTATACGCTGATGGCAAGCTCATTCTGTTTGATGAGGAGGGCAAGCTCGCCCTTGTGACCGCTACACCGGAAGGTCTCACGGTTCACTCCGAATGCAAAGTGGCGGAGCGAACGTCCTGGGCAGCGCCAACGTTAGTCGGCAAGACCCTCTACGTACGCGACCGAAGACACATCATGGCTTTTGATGTGGGTTGATAGACGTCTAGAGCAGGACCAAGGTCGAGAGCAAAGAACGGGAGTCACGCATGTGTTTACAGTGCCCGATACGTTGCGCTAAAGTTTTGTTCACGGCACTGATCGTTATGTCTTCAATACTGGGCGAGGCCAAGGCCCAATGGCCGCAATGGGGCGGGCCTAACCGGAGCTTTACGGTTGAGACTGAGGGTCTCGCTGACAAATGGCCGGAGGACGGGCCACCGAAGCTGTGGTATCGAGAGCTTGGTGATGGTTATTCGGCGATTGTCTACGATGATGGCGTGCTCTACACCATGTACCGGAGGACACGCACAGATGAAGAGGAGTCTACGGTTGCGCTCGACGCCAAGACCGGCGAGATCGTCTGGGAGCACAAGATTCCCTCGCCCTTGACAAAGCCGGTTGAAGAATGGGGCTACGGCCCCAATTCCACACCGCTGATTGTGGGTAATCACCTTTATACAATCGGTACGAATGCGGTCTTCCGGTGTTTCGAGAAGAAGACCGGCGAAGTACTGTGGACGCACGATCTTGTCGAAGAGTCCCACATCCCTGCGATCGAAGGTGTTGGCTACTCCTCCAGCCCCATGGCGTACAAGAACATGATGATCATGGCGGGCGGACGCAGGCCCTCGGACGATGCAGGCGAAACGTCTGAGAGCGCGGAAAGCGCCAATGCGGCAAGGGATAAGAGTAGAAAAGACGCACAAACCCTTTTGGCGTTCGATCAGAGGACTGGCAAGCTGATGTGGAAGGACCCGGACTTCAAGGTCGGCCCCTCTTCGCCGATTCTGATCAACTTTGCGGGCAGGGACCAACTCGTTCTTTATACAGGCGAAGGGATCATCGGAGTGGATCCCAACCGTGGTGGCCTTCTGTGGCACCACACCCCTTCACGCAGGAAAGCGTGATTGTCACTCCGGTGTGGAATGGCGAGGATATAATAGTCTGCTCGTCAGCCGGCCAGAATCCCATCGGCCGGGCGATTCGGCTTACAAGACAAGACGACAAGACGGTGCCGAAGGGACTTTGGCTAAGCCAGAAGATTAGGTTCGGACAGCCCACCCCGGTTCGGTTCGGAGAGTACCTCATCGGTGCTACCAGAAATCTGGTGATGGCTGTAGAGTTCAGCACGGGAAAACGCGTGTGGGGTCACCGCGGTTTCCCACATGCTACCTGCGTTCTTGGACGCGGGAAGTTCATAATGCTGGATTCGAGCGGACAACTTGGTCTCGCCACTGTAACGCCAACGGGCCTGACGGTCCACTCGCAATGTCAGGTGACGGAGCGGTACTCATTCACTGCTCCGACACTGGTCGGCAAGACGCTTTACCTACGTGACCGAAAGCACATCATGGCTCTTGATGTAGGCTGACTACCGGACAAGCTGTGCGATGAAACGTGCTATGAACGGCTTTCCGAACGGGCTGGAACCTCCGGCGGAAACTTGTCAGTGGATTTGACCGGGTTTTCGATTGATGTCGCAGGCTTTTGGCCTTGCGACGAGCCCGGAGCCAACAACTTTTGACATGGTTGCGGGCCCTCGCCGAGCGCCTGTCATTGGAACCTGCGGGCCAAGTTTGCTATCATCCTGTTGTACTGTCGAGGATGGCTCAGCATAGCGCTGTCCTGCTCAAGCAAGGAGTACCTTCGGTGCCCAACAACCGACGTTTCTCACTAACATGGTCCGTCGCGGCTTTAGCGGTGGTTTCTGCGCAGAGGACTCTGGCAGACAACTGGACTCAGTTTCGCGGCCCCAACCGAGACGCGGTCTCCGCCGAGACGGGGCTTCTGCGCGAGTGGCCCGAGGGCGGCCCGAAAGTTTTGTGGACGGTTGAGGTAGCGGAGGGCTACTCTGCACCGGCTATTCACTCCGGCCGAGTCTACTTCAACGACTACGACCGCGCTGCCAAGGAGTGGCTGTGTCGCTGCTTCGCTTTAGATACGGGCGAGGAGCTGTGGCGGTTTGGCTACAAGAAGAAGATTCGCCCTAACCACGGTATCACACGAAGCGTACCGGCCGTTGACGGCAAGTATGTCTTCTCCCTGGATCCCAAATGCGGGTTCCACTGCTTAGACGCCCAGAGCGGAAAAGAGCTCTGGAGCAAGAACCTCGTACGTGAATACGGCACGCGCATCCCGGCGTGGTACAATGGGCAGTGCCCGCTGATTGAGCCCGATCGCGTGATCATCGCCCCCGGGGGTAGCGCCCTGATGCTCGCCCTGGATAAGGCGACCGGCAATGTCATCTGGGAGACACCCAACCCACAAGGTTGGGCGATGTCGCACGTCTCGGTAATGCCCGCGGAAATCGGTGGGGTCAAGCAGTACCTGTACTGCGTGCTTGAGGGAGTCTTAGGTGTTTCAGCTAAGGACGGCGGCATGCTGTGGCATCTGCCCTCAAGGTTCAACATCGCTGTACCTATCTCGCCGCTACCCGCGACCGATGGACTGGTTTTCCAAACGAGTTGTTACGAAGCAGATACGGTGATGGCTCGAGTTGCCCGAAGCAGCGACACTTTCACCGTACAGAAGGAGTTCGTTCTTTCATCGAGCGATTGGAACTCAGAGACTCATACACCGATCCTCTACAAGGACCACATATTTGCCGTGGGCAAGAAGAAACGCGGGTTGTTTACCTGCTTAGATCTCAAGGGCAATCAGGTCTGGACGAGCCAGGGCAAAGCGTCGTTCGGGCTGGGGAGCTACATCCTTGCTGATGGGATGTTCTTCGTGCTCGAAGGTAAGACAGGTATGCTTCGCCTGATCGAGGCGAGCACGTCTGAGTATACGGAACTCGCCAGCGCACAGGTTCTTACCGGCCCTGACGTATGGGCCCCGCTGGCGTTGTCCGATGGAAAGCTGATAGTGCGAGACATGGCCAAGATGGTGTGCCTGGAGGTCGGCAAACCTTAGACTGAACGAGCCGCTTTAGCCCGCGCGGACGCTTCCCGGAGTATATCCCCGAGCGTCGTGTCGTAGTCGGCTGTCGATGAATCTGCCCCGCGCGGCGGAGATGTGATATGCAGTATCGCCAGGTTAGTGTATTCGCAGGCAAGGGAACCGGCGCCGATCGGTTTGCCGAAACACTCTATGGCATCGGCATCGATGCTGCGGACCTGATCTATGCGGTAGGTGACAGTGAGGTCAAGGTCTTCGACACTCAAGGCAGGCTGCAGCAGCGTTGGGCAACCGAGAAGCCGGGGTACTGCGTTTCAATCAGCGCGGACAGAACGGTGTACGTTGGCGAGATCGGCCAGGTGGAGTTGTTCGATGCTGGCGGCCGGCGCAAAACCGCATGGACCGACCCCGAGCGACTCGGGTTTGTCACGTCGATCGGCTTCTTCGGCGATAACGTTTTCATTGCGGATGCCAAGGACCGTTGTATCCGCCGCTACAATAAGAGCGGCGAATGGATCAACAACATCGGCAAGGACAATAGAACGAAGGGGTTCTTGATCCCCAACGGCTATCTGGACTTTGCCGTGGACAAAGAGGGCGTGCTTCACGTGGCTAACCCGGCTAAGCATCGCATTGAACGTTATACGATGAACGACGAGTTGCTGGGGTATTTCGGCAGGTTCGGGACGCGGCAGCCCGAGGATTTCCCAGGGTGCTGTAATCCGACTAACTTGACACTCACCAGGCAGGGGGACGTAGTCGTCACCGAGAAAGCCGCTCCGCGATTGAAGTTCTATGATCGATCGGGAAAGTTTCTGACGTTTGTCGGACCGGAGCTGTTCGATCCCAACTGTAAGAACATGGACATTGCCGTAGATTCTCAGGGCAGAGTCTACGTGCTTGATACCATACGACTGAACATTCACGTATTCGCATGTGAGGGGGGTGCGGATTAGTATCATCGGTGTTTTAAGGCGTGGTGTTAAGAGCTTGAGTTATGAATGAAGAACCGACCCGGCGCGACGTTCTCGGTTACGGCGCCCGCGGTGCAGGATTGCTGGTTCTAGGTTCAACCGCGTTCTACTTGACCAAGAAGGCCCATGCCAAGGGTGTTTGGGTCATCGACCCGGCCAAGTGCATTAATATCCGCCTGGGGACTACAGGTATTGATCAGTTTTGTGACAAGTGTGCGACCACTTGTGTTATTCCTTTGTCCGCAGTCCGGGCGGTAAACGATTTCTCCAAATGTGGGCGATGCTGCATTTGCCCCGCATACTTCGACGTTGCCAGCGACATTGGACGAGACGGTCTACCCGTGCGCAAGCTTTGCCCCCGTGACGCCATTACCCGGGAAGCCATCGGCGATGTCGACCCGGATGATCCGCTCAACAATTTTTACGAATACACCATAGACAAGACCAAGTGCAACGGTTGCGGCAAGTGTGTGATGGCCTGCAAGGAGCCTGCCGGCCTTGGCTCCATACGTCTGGAAATCCGCTACGATCTCTGTACCGACTGCAACCGTTGTGCCATATCAACGGCATGTCCGGAAGATGCCCTGGCCCGGATAACGCGTGACCTCGCACCAGGGGGAAAGGCCGTCGAGTCATCTCATTAGGTTCGATGATAAGGGTGCGCCGGTGAAGCGCTGGCAGGTGTTGTTTTTCTTTCTGATGGTCATTGCGGCCCCCGTGGCTACGACCAGCGTGCTGGGGCAATACGTACGCCCCGTGGACATCGTTCCACCGGATGAAGACATCGGCGCCGGCTACACTACCCCGTCCGTACAGAGACCCCTGCCGCGAGCACTGTGGTGGAACGCGGTCGATTCAACCTTGCTTGCAGTGGCGATGGCTTTGGCTGCATGGATCGTGCTCAAGAAGCGAAGTCGAAACTGGCTTGTTGTTTTGACCATCGTTTGCCTCTGGTATTTCGGGTTTCACCGCGAAGGCTGTATATGTCCGATAGGGGGTATCCAGAACATTTCCGTTGCGCTCGTTGATGCGGAATACGCCGTCCCCTTTGTTGTGATCCTGTTCGTCTTCCTCCCCTTGATAGCCGCACTTCTGTTCGGGCGAGTTTTCTGTGGCGGAGTGTGTCCGCTCGGCGGAATTCAGGAAATCGTGCTGCTCAAACCGGTTTACGTTCCAAGGAGACTGGACAAGGCCCTCGGGCTTTTCAAGTACATTTATCTGGCGATTGCGATCTGGTTTGCCGTGCAGCCGGCCGAAACACGGGACTTCGTCATCTGTCGCTTCGACCCCTTTGTGGGGTTCTTTCGGATGAGCGGACCGGGGAACATGCTCATCTTCGGGGGCGTACTGCTTATACTGGGCATCTTCGTAGGGCGACCCTATTGCCGCTACCTCTGTCCTTACGGAGCTCTTCTTGCACTGCTGTCGCGCTTGTCCTGGCGGGGCGTGACCATTACTCCTGACAATGAGTTGGACTGCGGCCTGTGCACCGAGGCGTGTCCCTACGGTGCGATCGAGCAGATGCGTGCTGTACGTTCATCGTGCCTATATTGTGCCCGCTGCTATGCATCCTGCCCGCGCGAGCCGCAGAACAGACCGACCGGGCAAAGGGCAACAGATACTCTTGGGAATGAGCAACAAGACAGATGACCCGGGGCGCGCAAAAAGTGATTTCCCGCCTGGTAACCGTCGCGGCCGCGATCGCAGTGTCAGTGAGTGTCGCTTTGCTGGTTGTCGGCTATATCGATGTGCTAAAGCGCGCCCCGATCGACAAGGAGAGAGTGGCCTCTTTTGAGCAAGAGGCTAAGGAGAAGGGCGCTCACTCACCAAAGCTGGATGCTGAGTGGGAGCGTCAAACCGAAGAGTCGCTTGTGCGGCACGCGAGAACCACTCTTCAAGCGAGAGTCCTAGTAATCTCCGCAATAATGTTGCTGACCGGGGCGAAGTGGTCCAGCACCCTGACCGATAGGAAGTCTCCTCGACTAAGCAAGATCAGGGAACTGAACACGCCGCCTTTAGCCATGAAAAGAAAGGGCATGCGCCGGGCCTGCGTGTGCGAGAGCGGGGAAGGACCGTGCGGTGAAGCTGAGCCACCTCCTGTCGATTTGACCTTTGTGGACAAGACTATTGACAGATCGGGCGGCGACAAGCGCGCAGTCATTCCGATCCTGCAGGAGCTGCAGACTCATTTTGGCTACCTTCCCGAAGGGGCCTTGCGTCGCGTGTGCGACTGCACGGACATATCTCCCGCCCAGATTGCGGGCGTGTCAACGTTCTATGGACAGTTTCGCCACTCACCGGTGGGCAAGCACCTTATTCGCATATGCCACGGGACAGCCTGCCACGTCGCCGGTGCCCAAGCCGTCACCGACGAACTCCGTCGAGAGTTGAGCATCGCCCCCGACGCTGATACCGATCCCAACAGACAGTTCACCATAGAACCGGTTGCGTGCATGGGGTGCTGTACTCTCGCTCCTGTGATGCAGATGGAGGATGCTACTTACGGCCATTTAATGCCTGAGATGGTCGGGGATGTTCTGGATCAGGCCCTCACTGCGGCAACGGATGGAAAGGTCGATGGCAAGAGAAGACTGTCCGTTGCGGTGGATCACCTTGAGCCTTCAACGGGTGAGATCCGCATCGGCCTGGGCTCGTGTTGTATGGCCGGTGGCAGTGCCGACGTGCACGATGCGCTCGAGCAGGCCGTCGCCGCCAGCGGTGCCCGCGCCACGATCAAGCGGGTCGGATGTGTCGGCATGTGCCACCAGACGCCCTTGGTCGAGGCCGTGCTTCCCGGACGCCCATCGACTCTCTATGCAGGCGTTACCCCCGAGGATGCACGAGCGATAGTCCGCAGGCATTTTCCCGCAAAGGGCATAGCTAGGCGCGTGACCAGCGCGGCGTCCAGTCTGTTGGACAACATAAGGATGAACGGCACAACTCGTCCGGTGACCCGCCTGGCGATCGATGTACGCGACCCGCCCGTGGCTGCCTTCCTGGGAAGGCAAAAGCACATTGCTACCCAGCACTACGGAGCGATCGATCCTACGGACTTCGACGAATACGCCCGGCATGACGGATTCCAGGCGTTCAAGCGCTGTGTCAATGAGTTGGCGCCGGAGGAGATAATAGATGAGATCGAGCGCAGCGGCTTGCGCGGGAGGGGAGGCGCCGGCTTTCCAACAGGGACTAAGTGGAGCAGAGTGAGAGCAGCGGAGGGGGACCACAAATACATCATCTGCAACGGTGATGAAGGCGATCCCGGTGCGTTTATGGATCGCATGTTAATGGAGTCGTTCCCCTATCGCATCATCGAGGGAGTTGCGATTGCAGCCGTTGCGGTGGGGGCTACTGAAGGGTACTTCTACATCCGTGCCGAATACCCTCTCGCTGTAAAGAGAATTCGCGAGGCATTGGAGGAATGTGAACGCCGTGGTCTTTTGGGCGATGATATTCTCGGGAGCGGTGTAAGCCTGAAACTGCACATTATGGAGGGTGCAGGGGCGTTCGTGTGTGGTGAGGAGACCGCTTTGATCGCGTCAATCGAAGGCAGACGCGGTTCTCCCGCACTTCGTCCGCCGTTTCCCGCTCAACGCGGACTCTGGGATAAGCCGACACTGGTGAACAATGTGGAGACATACGCCACGGTTCCCTGGATAATCTGCAACGGTGTGGATGCGTTTAGAAAGATGGGGACCACCTCAAGCAAGGGTACCAAGGTATTCGCCCTGGCAGGGAAGGTGAAGCGCGGCGGACTTATTGAAGTCCCCATGGGGGTCACCATAGGTGAAATCGTGTCCGAGATTGGCGGCGGCATCAAGGCGGATCGCGAGTTCAAGGCGGTGCAGATTGGCGGACCCTCCGGAGGATGCATACCTGCTTCTCTCGCAGATACGCCGGTTGACTACGATGCACTGGCCAAGGTCGGGGCAATTATGGGGTCCGGGGGGCTTGTCGTACTGGATGACTCCGATTGCATGGTAGATATTGCCCGCTATTTTCTCGCGTTTACGCAGGATCAGTCGTGTGGCAAGTGCACTTTTTGCAGAGTCGGCACACGACGAATGCTGGACATCTTGAATCGCCTTTGCGCCGGGAAAGGGAAGAGGGGTGATCTGGAATCACTCGATAGGTTGGCTCATCAGGTTAAGGCGGGCAGCCTGTGCGGCCTCGGTAAGACTGCACCCAATCCGGTGTTGTCCACACTACAGTACTTCCGCGATGAGTACGAAGCACATATCGAGGGCCGCTGCCCCGCGGGAAAGTGCAAGGACATTATTATTTATCGGGTGAACGATAACTGCATAGGCTGCACGTTGTGCGCTCAACACTGCAAAGCCGAGGCTATTGCGTTCACCCCGTATCAGATACACGAGATCGATCCGGAAACATGTACCCGATGTGACACCTGCCGCACGAAGTGTCCCGAGGATGCCATCGAAGTTGTGTGAGATGTTAAGAGTCTGTATGAGAAACAGAACTCCCATTCCGAACTGCGACCCCGAGGGAGCGGTTTGCGCTAGATCGATGGCAGGGTATCCAAAGACACTCGGTGAGGGGGTGGACCGACAGTCACCGCACAGATGTTCTCGGATGTCGGAATATGCGTGTGACAATGAGCTGAAGCAGTGCCGGCGGATGGCAATTCCGGGAGGATGTGAGTCAACGTGCCGCGAGTGACCATCGATAACCAGGATGTTGAAGTGCCCTCGGGCAGCACGATCCTTGATGCCGCCCGGAAGATCGGCGTGGATATCCCTACGCTGTGCTTCTTGGAAGGTTATGTACCCTCCGCGTCCTGCATGGTGTGTCTAGTGAAGGTCAAAGACAAGAACGGTCTGATGCCTGCGTGCGCAAGCGTTGTAGAAGAAGGGATGCAGATCGAAAGTGAGACGGCGGAAGTGCATGACGCGCGACGTACCGGTCTTGAACTACTTCTGTCCGATCATGTGGGCGACTGCACAGCTCCGTGCCAGAACACGTGTCCGGCACAAATGGACGTTCCCT
>CP070744.1:519852-557139 GCA_020348265.1 Phycisphaerales bacterium
CAACCACCCCAGCACAGCCTCACCCTCGGCATAGGTGTCGTAGTCCACGTCCACGACCCTCTTACCGGCGCCACCCGCGGTGAGCACGACTTGAAGCCAGTCGTCCACGCCCTCACCGGTGAGGGCAGATAAGCTACAGACCTCGGCTCTGCGGAAATGCTCCAAGGTTAGCACGCGGAGGTCCTCGTACTCCTTCTTGGACAGCAGGTCGGTTTTTGTGATGACGATCATATCCGCCTCTTCCAGCTGCTTGCGCATAATATATGCAGCGCTGTCATGCAGCCTGCCCGGTTTGCCGGCGAGCACATCCTTGAGGCGTACGGGGTCGACGAGTACGGAAAGAGGGGCCAACTTGAACTGTTGTCCGTACTTGTCCTTGAGCGGTTGCAGGATGGTGGCGGACAAGTCTGTGCAACTCCCCACTGGTTCCGCAATCAGCACGTCGGCCTGTATATCATGCTGCAGAGCTTCTGCAGCTCTGACCAGACCGTCGAAATTGCAGCAGAAACAGCTGCCTGCGACTTCCTCGACCGGCAGACCTTTGGCGGATAACGACGCTGTGTCCACCAACTCAGCGGCTTGGTCATTGGTGATCAGACCAACTTGCTTGCCTTTTTGCATTAGTCGCTTGGCAGCTTCGAATAGAAGCGTTGTCTTTCCGGCGCCGAGGAATCCGCCGACTAACACCATCCGTACGTTGGTCATGAGTTCATCTCCTGTTGCAACGGCGCCATGCTGTTCTTCGGTTTGTGCTCGGAATGGCAGGCCTGCGTGAATCAGGTACTGGTAAGCAGCCGATCCGATCAGGGCACCCAGAATAGGGGCCACGACATAAACCGTCAGGAACCCACCGCGCGGACCCGGAATGGCAATCTCCCCCCACCCGGCGAAGTACGCGAAAAGCCTGGGGCCGAAGTCTCGAGCGGGATTGAGCCCTGCCTGTGTCAACGGGGCGATCACGGAGATGACGATGGATACTGTGAGTCCGACGAGAATCGGCAGCAGACGATTCCCGGGGCTGTTGGGGTTTCGCGCGTCTGTTACGGCGAAGATGAAGAACGCCAGAAATGCCGTGCCCAGTGCCTCCGCAAGCATGGCTTGAGAGTGCGTGACGTGCGCTGCTCCCCAGTGCATCGCCTGGGCGACGGCCGGGTTGGGGAAGTACTCTCCATATACCATGGCCGACAGCTCGCTCCCGGCCTTTCCCCGTACGATACCTGCGGCAGCTTCGAATGCGCTCAACGCGTTCGCAAAGAGGGTGTAAAGCGTTGCGGCGGCAAGAACAGCCCCCACTAATTGCGCGGCCACATAGAAGGGCACCTTGCGACGAGGGAAGCCCCGGAATGCCGTGAACGCAAGCGTGATCGCCGGGTTAATGTGCGTCCCCGAGATCGCGGAGGTCGCGTAAATGGCCAGGGCGATGGCGACGCCCCAAACCACACCCACCTGCCAGATGCCCGCCTGGGCGCCGGTTAACACAGCGGCGTGAACGGAACCTACCCCGAAGAACACGAGCACGAAGGTGCCTACGGTTTCGGCCAAACACTCGCGAACGAGCGAATCTGGCTTCACATTAATCTCCTCAACGGGCGCGACCCAGGAGTCGAAGCAACTCGTCGAGACCTTGGCGGTACCCGCGGAGCGTCTCCCTCCATTGCGCCAGGCATGCCCGCCCGGCGGAAGTCAGTTTGAAGATCTTCCTCGCCGGCCCGGCATGCTCGGTGTCCCATCGCGAAACCAGGTACCCTTCCTGTTCCATGTGGTTCAGGGCCCGATAGAGCCCGGCATGATCCGGAAGATCGCCCGCGAACATCTTCATCTCTCTCAGCCGCTGGGCTAACTCGTATCCGTGGGCGCCCCCTTTGGCTAATGTCCCCATGATCGCCGGCCGAAGCAGCCGGGCCAGCGACTTTCCCGAGCATGCGCATTCGTCGAAGTCCATTATATGACCTCATCATATAGAAGAGTCGATCTCATATCATCGGCGGATCTCACTGTCAAGGGTATAGCCCCAAACCCCTACTAAGGGCTACGTTTTTCGACAGTTTCAGACCAGACGTCAGATGCCCGTGTACAAAGTTGTCGTCCCCGGGCTTAGTAAGTGGTGTGCAACTGGCGGCTTGCCCGCCAGTGCTAGAAGGCTGGCACGGGTGGAAAAGCCACCCGTGGCGCCCGGCGTATCACCGCCCCTCTGCCATCACATCTGTTCAACGAAGAAGAATAGGACAACAAACTGGTACAGGTCAAAGAAGAAATGTCCCACAATCGCTGGAATAATCGAACGGCGCCAGATGGTCGTCAAGCAGAATGACAGTGCCAGGATGGTGATTGGTGCCATGGCAGCCGGCGTTTGGTCAATCGAGTGCAGCAGCGTAAAGACGGCGGTGCTGACTACAACGGCAATCGTCCAGCTTCCCGTTGCGCGTCTTAGCCGGGTCAACAAGAAACCTCGAAACAGCACCTCTTCATAGACCGCAACTGCCAGCGAGACGCCGACAAAACCCAGAGGGTGCAGTCTGGGCACCAACGCCATAATCCGGTCGGCATTCTCGCCCATCTGCTCCAAAAGTCCCGGCCAAACGGTCAACATCACCATCTGCCACATGAAGATGAGCAGTGCGGTGGCCAATATAGCCACGATACCGATTGCCGCATTCAATCGGAGAGCGATCCGGGAAACGCCTATCGAGTCCGTTCCCTGCTTGCGATGTCGCAGGATCGCGGCCACAGCGACGATTACCAGGATCGTTCGGATTGCCAGCATCGGCGGGAAAAGGGCCTGCTCAATCTCCGGTAAATCGGTGCCCAAAGGGAGTTCGGGCGAAATGACCAGAAAGGAAAGGACCAGCCTGACCAGCACATCCATGCCGACGACGAACAACACCACTACGAATAGGTCGGCCAGTACATCCAGGCGCGAAGCGGAAAGAAGCAGGATCTCGTGGCCGGTTTGCGTTGTCGGTGCCGACTCCGGGAAAACGACCGGCCGGGCCAGCGGGATTTCCTCGGCAGGAAGCTCCGGCGGTGTGTACGAGTCTGTGAAGCCCTCATCCGGACTGAGGTGGTCAGTCATTGCCGTCAAGTCCAAGATAAGCGGCCAAGCTCGACAAGATATATCCTCGTGCGCGGTCTGGGCCTGGGTTCCGACACCCGGGGGCCGATGCAAGGACTGCTGTAATACCCTCGTCGAAAGCTACAGGAGTGAGGCCATTGCCTCACCAATCCCGGCGGGCGAGTCCGCCACCGTCACGCCGGCGTCCTTCAAAGCGGCCACTTTCGATTGGGCCGTGCCTTCTCCACCACTAATGATCGCCCCGGCATGTCCCATGCGTTTCCCCGGCGGGGCGGTCTGACCGGCTATGAAGGCCACCACCGGTTTGCTGACGTGCCTCTCGATGTACTTGGCGGCGTCCTCTTCGTCAGTTCCCCCAATCTCGCCGATCATGATCATGGCGTCGGTGTCTTCGTCACTCTCGAACATCTCCAGCAGTTCGATGAAGTTCAACCCCTTGACCGGGTCTCCCCCGATCCCCACACAGGTCGACTGGGCGATGTTCCGCGTGGTGCACTGCCAGACAGCCTCGTAGGTTAGCGTGCCGCTGCGCGAGATGATTCCGACGGTCCTGCACCCCTTCTCTACGGGCTTATGGATGTACCCGGGCATGATCCCGACCTTGCACTGCCCCGGCGTGATAATCCCCGGGCAGTTCGGTCCGATCAGCAGCGTTCCTTTCTGATCGAAATACTCGCGTAGGCGCACCATATCCAGCGTGGGGATTCCCTCGGTGATAAGGACAACCAACGAGCACCCGGCGTCAGCAGCCTCCATCGCCGCATCAGCCGCAAATGCTGCCGGGACAAACGTCATGGATACATCCGCGCCCGTCGCCGCCACCGCATCGTGGCACGTGTTAAAGACGGGAAGACCATGCTCGGACTGCGTCCCACTCTTGCCTGGCGTGACTCCGCCCACGAATTTGGTTCCGTACTCCAGACACGCCGCGGTATGGAATGCGCCGGCTTTACCGGTGATTCCCTGGCAGATAATCTTCGTTTCGCGATCGACGAGAATGCTCATTCTTACTGGCCGTCCTTCCTGCCGACACACGGCTTTGAAAACACAAGTAGCAGCCGTGCCCCTGCTATTCGTTGCACAGCAGTCTGTTGAAGAAGTTGCTTCCGGTCACCCTAGCGTACCGCCACCCCTTGTGGATGACGTCCTCAGAAGTCTTGCGCCGCCCGCGAGGGGCGGCGCCACATCAGTCAACAGGCTCATAGCGCTAGCTGCAAAACACTCCGCAGAGTATGCCACGTCGGTACCTCCTTGTCCAACTCTACTTATTGCACCCCCCAAGTAACCGGCGCGATTCGTTGGGCGCCGCGGAATCGATGGATCTGAGAGAAACGTGGTTTACGCCCCCGGATTCCCTGATTGCGGGGATGCCGGCGCTCGGGCGTGGGAGGCCCTTGAGGGGTTCTTATGCCGGAGTCTTGTGGCGTTCATGCACTGCTCAAGAGCAGTGGCACGCCCGCAAACTCAAGCGTGGCGGCGCACTAGCCGGTACCGGCGGCGCAGCTCCGCATAGCTTCTGCCTCCTGACTGGCTTGATTGGCGGCCAGCTCGGCTGCGGTCGCGCTGGCGTCGGCTCGCTCTTTCGCCCTTTTGGCCTCTTCTCGCAGGAGTCTCGCCTCTCGGCGGGCGATATCCGCCTCGGAACGGGCTATGCCTGCCTCTTCCTTGATCCGGTTGATTTCTTCAAGCATGGATCTGGCGGCCTGTCCAGCCTCCTCGATCTCGACCCGTTTGGCCCGCATCTCAGCAAATGCGTTCGTCACCGACGCCCATTGCCCGTGGACCGCCTCGGTCAAGAGATCTGAAAGCCGGCGGATTCCACTCTCTATCGCTTCAACCTCCTGGGCGGCACGCTCCGGAGTGACTCTGGCGTCGAAACCACCTGGCTCGACGACTGCCGCCGGCTGATCCTGCTCAAGTTGTGGGGTCTGGTCGGCGTGAGAGGTAGCTTCAGCACAAACAGCCTCGGAGGCGGTGGCGTCCTCGTCTGATGGGATGTCCTCTGCATGGATCTCGGCGGATGAATCATCGGCGTTGCTGGTTGTTGAGTCCGCGTCTTCCGCTTCTGTTGTGTCGCCGGTGCTGTCAGAAGTAACGGGCTCATCCGGCGCACCGTTCGGCGCCTGCGCCGCGTCGACGGCGGCGGAAAGCTCCGCTTCAGCGGCTCCCAGCGCTTCATCGAGTGAAACCGCTTCCGGCTCAACCGAGTCGTCTGAGTCGCCTTGTGCCGGCTCTTCGACCGCCTCGGCGGAGGCAGTCGGCTGGGCGGCTGTGTTCGTCTCATCGACCTGTATATCCGTTGTGCCGCCGGTGTCATCGACTGACGTTTGATCGGACGAATCGGGGTCGCTGACCTCCTCGCCGGCATTTGCCGTGCGTTCTTCGCTTGCGGGAACTGCTTCGTCAGGTGCGATTTCGACAGCCTCTGCCGCGTTCGCCGCACTAGCAACCATTGCTGCTGCCAACACTCCGGCCTCAGCTGCCTCCTGCAGGATCCTTTCCGCTTCGTCATTGACTACGGACATCATGATCTCCTCTCGAACTCCCGCAAAGTCCCGGTCTATCCAGCCGATGGTCTCGTCGACGGCAGGATGCGACGCATCACCGAGGATCTGCCTCAGCTCGCCACGATCGGCATCCGAGTACTTCTTCACGTTGGCTGGCTGCACCCGTCCCGCAGCCTGCGATGCAGCATGTCGCCCGATCCGACGAAGCAGCTCCAGCTCGGTTCGCAGCTCGCGCAGCTGGTCGCCATCCCCGACGGTCACGCAGGCCAGGGTACCCTTGCGGGGTACCAGGTGAGTCTGCGGAAACGCAGCCACCGCATGTGTTCGACGGGTATCCAACGGGAGCCACCAAGCCAACACCAGTTTGCGCATCCGATCCCACGGCGACGTGCTGGGGCCGGGTCTGTTAGACTGCGTGAACCTACTGCATTGTTCGGCGATTAACCCCTCGGGCTTCATAACGCCGCCTGCACGCGCCCGGCAGCCTGCAACGCGGTTGCACCGCAGAGGTTATCGGAGCATGTGACCCGGATCCCAGGCCGAACTGCGCACCCACAAGCCGGGCCTTTGATCCGATGTCGTGGGGATCGTACTGATGGGTAGCGGGTGATAGGTCCTTCCCCACGGACAACCGCGCAGGCAGAGTCCGCAACCTCGGTCGAAGCGCGGTAGTCGCCGCATACGTGAACTACCTGATCCTTATTGGTGCCACCTATTTGACCTAATCTGCCAACTGCGGCGCGACTTGGGTGATCTTGATGAGCATCTCTGGAGTGCGCAGCCTGTTCTGTCAGCTCGATTGTCTACTGTCCATCATCATATTGGGTGTTGGGTACGACTATGGCGCATATATAGTGGGTTGTGCGCACGGAAGACCCGCAGGGGCTGATCAGTCCAGGAAATGGTCAGCGGGGCTGTTGCGAAGGCGGCGTCACCGGTCGATCGTCGAGCTATCATCCCGGCTGCCGCATTCGCATCCATGTTCGCAGGGTTGCCGCTGATAATGAGGGAGTGCGCAGTGACCCTTGCAATGGGTGTCCTGCTTGATACGTTTTCCGCTCGCCCGCTATTCGTGCCTGTGATGATCCTGTTGGCAGCAGAGCGTCGTGCTGCGGACCACGGAGATGCCCGGTGAAGACTATATGACGCACTACCAACGATTTCGACGAAAAGATCGCCTGCAAACGCGAGCAGCCTTTGCACGCGTCTTTGCTGAAAGATGTAGCAAGGGCGACGGCAGACTGGTAGTGTATGTAGCTAGCAACGGCCTGCCCTTCTCTCGCCTCGGTCTAAGCGTTTCCAAACGCGCGGGGAAGGCAGTCCGCCGCAACTACATCCGTCGCCGAATCCGCGAGTCATTCAGGATCAGCAAGGCTGATTTACCCCAAGGTCTGGATATCGTGTGCGTTGCCCGCGCAGGAGCAGACAGCGCACACTATGACATTGCCCGCGCGTTCCACTCGATGCTCGCAGGATCTGTCAAACGATTGTCACTACTGTCAAATAAGGAGCAGTCGACGGACAAGCCCTCGCCGCCAAAAACGCCTCGAAAACAAGGATAAAGCCATATGGCGGCGTTCTATCGGCCCAGCCGACCCCTACGCACGCAGCATCTTTACCATGTTCCGATCGACGCGGTACTTGCCGTTGTGAAGCGTGATGTCCACGTTGGCGTCTTCCAGATGATTCAGATAGCGAAAGGCCGTCCGGCGTGAGCAGCGCAGCTTGCGACCCAGCTCGGAAATCGTAACACCCTTCTCCATCAGCCTGATCATTTTAAGTTGACGTCCGTATATCGAGCGCTCGCTCTCCAGCTCCTTGCAGAGCTTCTCTGCCGCCTTCTTCGCCGGCGCGTTCTTATCATACTGCTTTGACTTCAGCGCCGTCTTCAACGCGACGTGGATTGCGAGGGTTTCGGTGAAATCGGACCGGGCGCTAAGTTGACCAGCCATCGTTTGCTCCTAATTCTGTGCTGTACTGTGATGTAATGGCTCTGTAGGGCGAGTTGCCCAGTCCGACAGAGCCTTCCGAGATTTCCCAAGACGCGGTACTATACCGTCGACATCCGGCGCTGACAACACCTGTCACCGATGTTTCTGTGTCTCCATCCGGACACCTGGCCGGATGTGCGTGGGAGTGAATCTGTAGATGGATATCCTTCAAGAGCCCTCCGAAGAATACCTTCACTGGGCCAAAACGCACCGTCGGGTGCGATATGAGCTGACCGGCAGCGGTGTGCCCCCTGCAGACGCCGACGACTTTGACACCCCTATGTCTGCGGTGTCACTTCAGGTCAAAGGCGCCTACGGGGATCCCCAACTAATCGAGGCCCTCGCAGCCCGCTACAATGTGCCGCCCGATGGCATTATCCCGGTGACTGGGGCAAGCTCGGGTATTTTCATCGCCCTTGCCACTAGCGCGGGGCACGGTGACGGCATTCTCGTTGAACACCCCGTTTACGACCCCATATCCCGTGTGGCGGCCTTTCTGGGGCTCAAAGTGAGCATCCTGCAGCGTTGGCCGGAAGCCGCCTTCGACGTCCTGACCGAGGACATCGAAGCGTGGATCGGGCGGGGTGCGCGCGCAGTAGTGCTCACCAATCTCCACAACCCCAGCGGGCAGTACCTCTCCCAAGAAGCCGTACAACGCATTGCCCAGCAATGCGCGAGCGCCGGTGCCACGCTGATCGTGGACGAAGTGTACCTTGATGCCGTCGGCTTGGTCACCGGCCAACCACTCTGGTCCGCAGCGAGCGTGGGTGACAATGTGATAGCCATCGGCTCGTTGACCAAGGTGTACGGTCTGGGAGGCCTCCGCGTCGGCTGGCTGATGACCAGCCCCGCATTGGCCCAGCGCGCCCGGCAAGTGATCGATTTAGTAATACCCGAAAACTCCGCCCCCTCCACCTCGATTGCCCTCGAGGCCTTCGCCCAGATCAACCAGTTCGAGGATCGCTACCGGCGCTTCCATTGTGAAGGTCAGCCGGTCTATCGCCGGTGGCTCGAAGAGGAGCCGCTGGTCCGCGGCTACGACGATCACGGCAGCATCTTCGTGTGCATGCGCCTGCCCGCAGGTGTCAAACCGACCGCATTGAACGACCATTTAGTGACAGAGTATGACACTCAAGTAGTCCCCGGCGAGTTCTTCGGCCTGACCAATCACATAAGACTCAACGTAGCCGTCCCTCCCAAAAACCTGACCGAAGCCCTCTCACGCGTAAGCCAAGCCCTGCGCGGTTACACGTGAAGGGGCAAGTAGGGTGCCCCATCCTTGCGAAGCAAGGGTGGGGGACGCATCTTCCTCGGTATTTCGTTGGTCTACCGGATATCGTTTCCGTCCCCCACCCTTCGCCAAAGCGAAGGATGGGGCACACCCTACCGGTCACGAAGGGTGAATCAGACGATCGGCCACGACCCGTCCCAATCCATGGCGATCACGGAATCATCATCGTACTCATAATACCGATAGCTGCTCCAAACCCACTGATCTGCCCGTTCCACGAGACGGCGCGTAATGGGATTCTTGTGGACATAGTCCAGCTTGGCGAGCAGCGTCTTCTCGGTGGTCACGTTGAAATCGTAAGCGCGCGTCTTCCAGAACGGCTTTGCCCCGGAGCCCAAGGCCCACGCGTCCATCGGCGGGCTTCCCAAGCTCCGGCAGTCACGCCAGATCGAGCGGAGTGCTTCTTTTCCCTGTCGTCCAACGTATTGCTTGAGGTTATGCAGCACTGTGGAGACCCTAACTGGTTCGTCTGCGTCTATGGGCATGGGGAACAGCAACAGATGCACATGCTCCGGCATCACGACATACCCCACCCAGCGAATGCCCAGTTTGGCCCGTGTACGGGTCATCCCATCTACGAAGACTTGTCTGACAGGATCGTGACGGAAGAATCGCAGCCGGCGATAACAGGAGATGGTCAAGAAGTGAATGTGACCGTACTCATCGTGTCGACGAAGCTTACTTGGCATGGCGCCAGTTTATCACACATTGCGCCAGTACCTCACTCCCACAACGACGGAAAATATGGAGCGCAGGGTGCGGGTACGGGTGGGGGACGGATCTTCCTCGTATCTCGCCGGTCTGTCGGACGTCGTTTCCGTCCCCCACCCTTCGCCGAAGCGAAGGATGGGGCACCGCTCTATATCCCCGGCCTATCGGAGGTCGTGACCAGCCCCCGGTTTCGTTGACACGCGCGAACAGCGTAACGTGGTGGGGAATGGCCCGCAGGAACTCCGGGCATGAAAACAAGGGGATGCGGGCCAGGTGGGTGTGGACCACCCGACCCGCATCGTATGTGCCGGTGCGTTAAACCGGCTTGAGGTTCTAGCTAGCAGCCGAAGGCACTTCAGACTTACGACCCATCCCAGAGAATGGCATGGGTGGCACTTCAAAGTACCCAACACAGCGGCCACAAGCTCCTGATGTCACGTTCCAGCGGACCGTCCGGAGTCACGACTGCGGAGTCGTTTGACTCATCTTGTCGGGTTTGTACGCGTGGTAGTGCCCCTGAGACTTCATCACCGGGCATCGGTACAGCACGGATGACCCCGGCCCGGTTACGCTCCAAAGCGATTTTCTTCAAACTCCAACTCGGCCGCCAATGCCTGGTCAGCAAGACCATCCACACGGCACCCGAAGCGAACCGTGGAATTCAGCTGTCAACGCGTCCTGAGGCGCCGACTGCACCCCGCTGGAAGGCAATGCGCATTCTGATGAGAAAACCGCTAACGACCCCGCATCCCTCCGGAGGGTAGCCACAAGCAAATCACACGTCACTGAAGAGGCCCGCCCGCCTAACACAATAGCATGGCAGCTGCAGGCATCGGGTCTGTGCTGACCACATCAAGTTTTGGCAGATTTCTTTCATTCATACTGCCGCAAAACATTCCGGGCTGCTGGCCGGACCGGCGTTTCGTTTGGCCGCAGATCGAGGGACACGACAAAAAACGACGAGTCTGCGCGTGTTCCCCCCTGGTTCTGGCACTGGACCGCGGGATCGGCGTCCACGGGCAACCGGCCTCCAAAGGTGCACGCGGAAGCCGGCGGTGAACCGACCTGACGCGGTGCAACAGAGGGTCATTGGAGCCTGCCCTGACGGTACGACGGTCGGGATGGTGGTTAAGCAGCGGCGAGGATCTTCGCCGGCACAGCAAGAACCACGCGCAAGGAAACGCTGTCCGACCGCAGAACCGCGCTTACGCGCTGCTGCGACTCCGCCCACCAGGATAGTCAATGTCAACGATGTGACAGCTTACCTCTTGACCACCCAGGGTAATTCGACACCCAGCGCCCACGGAATGTGGGTGGATTTGCATGGGTCGGGCGACGGCGTGTCGGCCAACTACGTGCTGAATGTATCGGCGCGCTTGTGGCTGCCTGCCAACAGCAGTCGGTCCTATTCGCAGCGGACTGACCGGGCGGCCAGATCGAAGATACGGTAGGTGTGGTCGTCGATGGTTGCGCCGTCGATGCTCAGTGACACGGCATACGCGTTGCCGGTGGAAAGCACGGTGGCGCGCACGACGGCCTGGTTGCGGGGGCCGCTCTGCTCCAGCCCGTCGACGTCGCACAGGTCGGCGGGGCGCTCGCCATAACCTATTGCCCGGAGATCAGGCGGCACCAGCACGTCGTGTTGATCGAGGATCATTGCGCAGATCAACGGAAGATCGTTTTCGGGAGGTCTCTCCAGCCGCCAGAAGACCATTGTAGCAGGTTGGCCGCTTCGCGTGACCCCGTGATAGGGCAAGGCGATCGGGTTGCCCGCCGGTGCGGGTGGGGCCGCTACCCAACCGCGTGGTGGTTCGAAGGAGATGGCCCAGTCTCCAGGCTTGACCTGCGGGCCCAGAGGATTGCCTGCCCTCTGCCAGCTCATCTGCACCGCGAGCAGGGAGACGACACCCAGCAGCAGTAGGGTGGCGAACAGTGTGCGACGAGGGAGGGCTTCCTTTGTGGGGCTATGGACCGAGATGACCATGGGGGCAACATGCTAGACCTCTTCGTGGTTTGCCTCAAGCGTTGACGCAGAGTTCGCCATCACCTAGAGTGAACATTGCTTTTGAGAGGGTGCGCGGGCAGCGTATCCCACGCCATGACGTAAGCCGGCGGAATGCGGTACGCTCGGGGCGTCCCGACGTCCGATATTGGCACTTGGTGCGGAAACATGGATGATTTCCGTCGTTTCTTCCTTCGGGGCTTGGCCGTCCTGGTCCCCACACTGCTCACTTTGTCCATCTTGGTTTGGGCGTACGTTTTCGTGAATGAAAACGTTGGTGTGTATATCACACAGGGCATGCTGGCTCTGGCCCAGCGAATAAACGAGACCCCGACGGCCCCGTGGGTGGTCGATGAACAGGAGGATCCGCTAGAGTATGGCGTGCCGATAGACCAGTGGGATGACCACGGACAACGCCTCACGCTAGAATATAAAGTAATACACAACCGGGCGTTGAAGCATGCGGAGGAAGAGGTCAGCCGGAGAGCGCTACACGCAAAGAATCGCGCGTTGTGGGAGATTGCATTTAGGAAATACAGACTTCATCTGCTTGGTTTCTTGATTGCAATCGTTCTCGTATACTTCGTTGGCTTCTTCCTTGCCAGCTTCGTCGGTCGAGTCTCATGGCGAGCGGCGGAGAGGCTTATTGGCCGGACGCCGGTTGTCCGGGCCATTTACCCGAACGTAAAGCAGGTTACTGATTTCCTGTTGTCGGAACGGAAAGTCACGTACTCCGGCGTAGTGGCGGTTCAGTATCCCCGCAAAGGTATCTGGTCGGTGGGGCTCCTGACCGGGGATCCGATGAAGCGGGTCCAAAAGGAGTCCACGGAAGATCTGGTTACGGTGTTTATTCCGAGTTCACCTACGCCGGTCACCGGTTACGTTATCCAGGTGCCGCGCAGCGACGTAATCGAACTGGATGTAACCATCGAGGAGGCTTTGAGGTTCACGGTTAGCGGAGGCGTGATCAAGCCGGGGGCTTCGTTGCCCGGCCCGTCGGAGTCGGACACAGGGGACTAGGCACCAGGCAACGTGGGGTCGTTCGCACCCAAAGGGCGGCCGCTTAAAGGCGTCAGCAGCGGAAGGATTGGAGGATGTGTCTGTGGATGTTTGTGTAACAGGACGACATGTCGAGGTTCCCGAGGACGTGCGCGATTACGCTCAGGACAAGGCGAACAAGCTGCCCAGGTTCTATGACAGGATTCACGGGATCGAAGTCGTGCTCGGTCACGAGGGAGAACAATTCACCGCGGAGATGATCGTACGCGTTGATCACAAACACACCTTCGTCGCAAGCGAGACGGGGCCCGACACCTTCGCCTTGATCGATCTGATCATAGACAAGCTGGAACGGCAACTGACCAAACACAAAGAGAAGAAGAGAAACCACAAGCACGATAGTCGACCCGACTATTCCGAGTGACGGAGTCCACGCCGAAGCGCCCGCGGCGTGTGCTCGTTGATTCAAGCAGTAGTTGAATGAGGACGATGCGTTCCGGGGCGACGGGAGTTGACATGAAACTTTCCGACCTGATACACGGGCCGTCGACTATTCCCGAGTTGAAAGCGACCGATCGCAACGGTGTGATACGCGAGTTGATTCACTCGCTGGCTGATCACGGGGCCATTCCCACAGAGCATCTAGAGGCGATTTGCCGGGCGGCAATTGCGCGCGAGCGACAAGGCAGCACGGGATTCGGGAAAGGCGTTGCGGTCCCGCACGTCAAGCACGAATGCCTCGACAAGATGGTCGCTACGATCGGACGATCAAGTCGCGGAGTGGACTTTGCCGCCCTGGACCGCGCGCCTGTTTATACGATCGTCATGTTGCTTAGTCCCGCCGATGCGCCGGAGGAGCACTTGGCGGCTATGGAGAGGATTTTCCGTTACCTCCAGCGCGAGAGTTTTCGTCGGTTCCTGCGACAGGCGGATTCGCATGAGGCAATTGTGGATCTCATAAGGGAAGCGGATGAACTGCAAGACG
Source organism: Phycisphaerales bacterium (assembly GCA_020348265.1). Taxonomy (GTDB): domain Bacteria; phylum Planctomycetota; class Phycisphaerae; order UBA1845; family UBA1845. The sequence continues at coordinate 533,412 of CP070744.1, forward strand.
AGTAGGATCCAACTGAGGGACCTCATTCTCTCGTGCCGATCCAAAGCCCGGGAAAGGCGAGCCGCGATTGTCCGATACGCAAAGCGAGGTCGTTTGTGAGGTGACCGTGCCGAATGAGCAAGGTTTGCACCTGCGCCCGGTCACAGCCTTTGTGGATCTTGCCAGCAGGTACGAGTCGACGGTCTCGGTCAAGAACATCACCCGGGAGACTGAGGAAGTCAACGGCAAAAGCGCCATGGAAATGGTTCTCCTCGAGGCTACGAGGGGAAGTGTTCTTCGGATAGCCGCCAGAGGTGTTGATGCCCGCGAGACCGTCGCTGCTCTGGCCGCTCTGGTGAAAGCCGGATTCAAAGTGGACTCGGGACGACACTGCGAATAGACCTTCGCGTAAAGCAGAAGCCGGCGCGCGAGCGTCGGCGCGGAAGCACGCCATGCCCGATGCAGCGTATGGTTAAGGCCGGGCAAGATCGAGGTGTTTGAGAAACGTAATGGAGATTCTGCGTGGGATAGCTGTATCACCGGGTATCGCCATCGGCGAGGCGGTCATCCTCGAAGCTGAGGACTACCGCATCCCTTACCGGGCTGTCTCAGCGCAAGACGTTGAACCCGAATTGGCTCGCCTGGACAGCGCCTTTAGCAATTCGATCGTGGAACTGGAGCGTCAGGAAGAATGGCTTGACCATCACCTGGGACGAGACGCCGCCCAGGTTTTCGATTGGCACGTCGGAGTCCTCAAGGATGAACGTTTGCGGTCCAGCATCGAATCTCTAATCCGTGACAAACAAGCCGCTGCCGCATACGCCGCCAGTACGGTGATGAGGAACTACCAGCGGCGTTTCATGCAGATGAGCGATCCGTTGTTGGTTGAGCGTATCCGGGATGTCCAAGACATTGAGCGGCGACTCTTGAGACACATTCTGGGAGAGGATCGCGAGGATCTTGCCCACTTGACCACGCAGGCCGTTCTAATCGCCCACGATCTCACCCCAACGCAAACCGCGCAACTGGCTGAAACAAGGGTGGTAGGTGTAGCCCTGGATTCCGGCGCCGCTACATCGCATACCGCCATACTCCTTCGCTCGTGGGGGCGTCCGGGTGTTATAGGTCTGACCGACGTGTCCACGCGCGTCAGCGGTGGGGACCTTCTCATCATCGATGGCGCGAATCAGTTGGTGATCATGAACCCCTCCGCGGCGATACTGGAGGAGTACCGGGCCAAAGAGGAAGCTTACGTTCGACTGGCCGGGGAGCTGGATGAAATCAAGTCACTACCCGCGGTTACCCGGGACGGTGAACGCGTTCAGCTAATGTGCAACATTGAGTTTCCCCCGGAAGCTCGTGTTGGGGCCAACAAAGGGGGCGACGGTGTCGGGCTTTACAGGACCGAGTTTCTGTTCCTCCAGCCTGCGGGTGCGCCCTCGGAAGACGAGCAGTACGAGGCGTATCGAGAGACTATTCTTGGGGCCGACGGACGTCCGGTAACGATCCGCACGTTCGACCTGGGCGCAGACAAGTACACTCAACAACGAAGCTACGAGCAGGAACGAAACCCCATGCTGGGGCTCCGGTCGATTCGCTACAGTCTTCAGAATCTCAGCATGTTCAAGACGCAGTTGCGGGCGATCCTGCGGGCATCTTGCCACGGCGATGTCCGGCTCATGTTCCCTTTGATCACCAGCCTGATGGAGTTCAGGCAAGCCAAGATGACCCTCCACGATGCTATGGAAGACCTGGAGGAGGACGGGATCCCCTTTGCGCGGGACATTCCGGTAGGAATGATGCTGGAAACTCCTGCAGCCGTGATTCAAGTGAAGGAGTTCTGCCGAGAGGTCAGCTTCATCAGCATCGGGACAAACGATCTCGTACAGTATTTGCTGGCGGTGGACCGAGGAAACGAACGTGTTTCTCAGTTCTACAACGCGTCTCACCCGGCTTTGCTCAGGACGCTAAGAGATGTCCTGCGCGCTTGTACACATGCGGGAGTCGAGTGTAGCCTGTGCGGTGAGATAGCAGGTCAGCCGTTGTTTACCCTGTTCCTGCTGGGTATAGGCCTGCGCAGTCTGTCAATGGCCCCGGGGAACATCCCGGAGATCAAGAAACTGATTCGCCTTGCCGCCGTGCCTCAGGCGCAGCGGATTGCGAGGCGTGCGCTTAGCTTTGAGACCGAACGCCAGGTAACGAATTACCTGCGCGATGAAACAAGAAAAATGCTGCCTGAGGACCCGTTCTAAGGCGATAGCGGGAGCGTCAGCGCGGCGCCGAGGGGTTACGTACGGTGCACCCTGCAAGTGCAGGGTGGGCGTACAAACCTGATGGACAATACAGAGACGGGCGAGTCCGGCAAGGCCGACGTGCGGCATCGGTGGGCGTTCGCCTACAGCATCGATGGTGATCTGCGATTTATCTCGCACCGCGACACGTTGCGGATGTTCCGCCGTGCGCTGGCCAGAGCCGATCTGCCCGTGCGTTTTTCGGAAGGATTCAACCCCCATCCGCGGATTATGATCCCCTTGCCGCGACCGGTGGGCGTAGCGTCAGATGCGGAGACTATCGTCGTCGAGTTTGAACGGCGCATCGATCCGGATGAGGCACTGAGCCGTCTCGAGAAGCACACCCCCTCCGGCGTTAGTTTGCGTAGCGTTCGCCGACTTGCCCCCAATGAACGGTGCATCCCGCAGTCGGCACGCTATCGTCTTGCGGTTGACCGGCAGGAGCAGAACGGAGTTGATGACAAGGTCCGCGGGCTTCTCGAGCATGATGTGGTGAATATAGAGCGAAAGACGCCCAAGAGCGGTTCCGTCCGTTCGATCGACATACGCAAGTATATCGACGACATGCGTGTGGTAGGCGGTGCGGTTGAGTTCACCTTGCGGTTTACGCAGGACGGAACAGCGAGGCCGGCTGAGGTCGCCAGTATTCTCGGATACGACCGAGAGTCAATAAACCATCGAATTCGACGGATGGAGGTCCAATGGTACTAGAGGCTACCGTCGATAAGGACATACAAGTGGAAGACAAAAAGGAATCATCGTCGCCAACAGCACGCGGCCGCGTGCGGCGCAAGAAGAAGACAGCACCGGTCAAACCAAGCGATGTTCCGGCCGAGGACAAGGCGGGAACCGGGCAAAAGGCCGTGCCGGTGACTCAGTTGGACGTAGGCGAGGTTACCCGCGTGGTCGCGTCGTCGGAGACCCCCGCGCAAATCAGCGCTCCAAAACGCCGGATTAAGCGCACCAAGCGTGCGAAGAAGTCTACGAAAACGGCAACCGCACGAGAGAAGCAATCCAAGACATCGCCACGAGTCGGAAAGGCCAAAAAGGCCGCAGCCACCAGGAAAAGGCCCCGTGTGGGCCGAGCACGCAAAGCGGATCAAACACCCCCTGCCGACGCGAAGCGCCGAGCTGATCAAGCGACCCCGGTCGAGACGGATGTGCCTTTCGCCCACGGGTTGGATGCCGGGCCCGCTGAAGTCGCCTCCGACCCGCGCTTGGGCAAGCCAAAAAAGTCGGACACAGCGCTTGCTGAAACCGAAGTGACCCAGCCCAGACCGCAGGCGCCCAGAGGGGAATCGGTTCGTCGCAGACGCGCCTCGGCCCGGAAGACCGACAAGCCGTCAACAGAGACTCCCCCCCGGCAAGAAGCGCCTGCGAAAGACGAGCCCGCGGATGAGTTTGCGAAACTCAGCCCCAAGCGGGCCGGACGAGAAATGGTGATCAATGTTTTCACCGAGGACGAGTGTCGCATCGCAGTGCTCACCGATGGCCGACTGGAGGAGCTTTTTATCGAGCGGGCCTCGACTCAGTCGCACGTTGGCAATATCTACAAGGGGCGGGTCACCAATGTGGAGCCCAGCATCCAAGCCGTCTTCGTCGACTTCGGCCTAACCAAAAACGGCTTCCTTCACATCTCCGACGTTCAGCCGCAGTACTTCCCCGAGCGCCCGGGAGAGCCGGAAGATGTGGGCCGCAAGATACCGAGGCACAGCCGCCCACCCATCCAGAAGTGCTTCAAACGCGGGCAGGAAGTCATAGTCCAGGTGACAAAGGAGGGCGTGGGAACCAAGGGGCCTACGCTTACGACGTATCTGTCCATCCCGGGCAGGTTCCTGGTGATGATGCCGGGCATGAGTCGCCACGGCGTATCCAGAAAGATCGAGGACGAGGGGGACCGGCGGGAGATGCGCGAGATGCTCAGGCAGCTCAAGCTTCCCACCAATATGGGGTTCATCCTCCGCACAGCGGGACTCGGTCAATCGAAACGCGAACTGCAACGCGACCTCAACTACCTCCTTAGACTTTGGAAGAGGGTGGCGGAGCGGATCAAGCGATCGCCCGCCCCGGCGGATCTGTATCAAGAATCGAATCTGGTCACGCGAACCATTCGCGACGTGTACTCGAGCGATTTCGCGAGACTTATAGTGGATGATGTGGCTAGCGCTACCAGGGCTCGCGAATTCCTGCAAATCTCGATGCCGCGGTCGAAAACACGCATCGAGCTGTATACCGAGCGTGAGCCGCTGTTCCATAGGCTGGGAATCGAGGACGAAATAGACCGCACGCATATGCGGCACGTGCCTCTGGCCTCGGGCGGATCGATCGTCATAGACTCGACCGAGGCCCTGGTCGCCATCGATGTGAACAGCGGGCGTTTCCGCAGTCTCGAGGATGCTGAGGAGACGGCCTATCGAATCAACATTGAAGCGGCGGACGAAATCGCCAGACAGCTCCGACTTCGTGATCTTGGCGGGCTGATCATCTGCGATTTCATCGATATGCGGCAGGATAAACACAAGCGCGCCGTCGAACGGGCGCTTAGAGACGCGCTGAAGAAGCATAAAGAACGGGCCCGAATCCTGCGAATGAGCGCGTTCGGCCTGATCGAGATGACTCGCCAGCGTCAGGGACCTTCCTACAAGCGCAGCATCTTCTTTGACTGCCCCCATTGCAGGGGATCCGGGGTGGTGAAGATGCCCGAGTCGGTGATGCTCGATGTGATGCGCTTCGTTCAGTTGGCCACCCACCATGAACGAGTACAGACGGTCAAAGTCACCGCAGCCAGCGATGTGGCCTTCCAGATCCTCAACAACAAGCGGGCTACCATCACCAGGATCGAAGAGGAAACCGGCAAACGAATCATCATCCGCGGCGATTCCACCTTCACCAGTGACCAGCTCGAATATTGCTGTGAAGATGTTCGGGGAACCGCAGTGCAGGTGGGGCGGGGGAATTCCGTCGCTGCTCCCGGGGGCGAGTCAACAGTGCCCCAGCAGAGGAAGCGAACAGGCGGACGCTAGAGCAATTTCTGTTATTGTCTAGCGGTTCAGGAGTTGGGTGCCATGCCCAAGTCCCGGCGCGCCGGGACGCCGGCATGCAATTCGCCCGCTACACATTATCCGAATCTGCTATATACGGAATCCGCGTCTGCTCTAAGCAGGATTCAGATCAGTCGACGGTGTAGGTGTCCTCGCTTGCCGAGGCGGCGTTGACGCTGCGGCTCTTCTGAGACGGGTCGCTGGGACAGTAGCTCAGCTCGGTCAGGAACGCCTGGGGACGGCGCATTTCCGCCATCGTGTGGCGGTCGAGCATCAAGTCAGTGATTAACATGCGTCCTATCTCCGGCTGATTCGCCCGGGCGACGTGGGCATACCCGAGTGTGTGGCCGATCTCATGCGCGGTGACGTTGGCGAACACGTATACCCACTCGTCGAAGGTGTAGGTATCACTTAGTTGCCAGAGCCTCTCGCCGAAGATGATGGCTGCATTGTCGTCCTGCAAGTTGCAGGGGTCGTACTCCGCCTCGCCGATGTCTTTCCCGTCATCAGGTTGGGTGTTCTGGGTGACGTGTACGATGGTGTCGGCAGGTTCGTCGTCTTCGCCGTTGATGACAATGAGGTTGGCATCGGGGCAATCGCAGTAGATCCGGGCAACCTGGGCTCGGACGCGCTCTTTGAAAGTCTCTTCATCGTCGGCGAGTGTCCCGCCTTCTGCCGTCTCAAAGACCGACAGGTCCACACCTTCGAAGTTCTCGTCACGATAGATCTGGTTCCCCCCCCCGGTCCAATCAAGCACTACGACGTCGGTCGATTCGGCGTTTGCGTTTCCTGCGGGGCAGTCGCTTACGTTAAGGAAGAGAGCTTGCGGGGCGAACGGATCTCCCGGAATGGCGCCGCATCCTGCCGTCAGTGCGGTCAGCGCCGACAGGCCTATAATGCAGCATGTAAGAATGCACGGATGACACCAAGGCTTCGCCAACTTCTTCCCCCCCTTCGCTGGATTATGCCCAGGATACCGAAACGAAAACGTATCGGTGAGTCGTTATCAAGTTGTTGGCCCGCCGACGGCGAAAGTCAACCGGCAAGGGCAACATGCTCCTACTGTGTGGTCTCCCCTTGATCTGAAGTTCGATGTTACCGCCCCTGCATGGAGGACTTTCGTTTATCACGGACCGAATGGACCGTGGATGGAGGTGGCCTACCCAGGTCCAGCCCCGCCTCTTAGACCGATAATGTGCTTCGATGACAAAGTGTGCGCCACTCCGCGCGAATGGTGCTACATCCCACGTAATCTAATGCGTGGCACGGCCAAGCTGAGCGCAGCCATGTACTTGCCACGTCGGCATGCCGGCGCCCGACTTCGTCGAGCTTGGGCATGGTACCCTTCACCCTAAGTCATCGATCATGCGAGGTGTCGCGAAACACTAGCAGCGCTGTTCAGTTGCATTCGTACTGCTAAAAGCGGTATCATCGAGGCTTGACAGCGCAGATCGATAGGCGTGTCGATTAGGTGGTCTGGTCGCTATCGGCGCTTCGCACGAAGCGAGCGATCTCATCGGTGAAAGACGGCGTCGGCAACCGTGGATCGGTCTCAAGTCAAATGTGGGAAGTCGACCAACTCTGAGGGGGTTGGAGAATGCGCGGGAGATTCGCAATAATGGCGGCGCTTGCGTGATGCGGGTCAAATGCTCTCAACACGTTACGGATTGGTGTTTTGGAACCACACCAGGGCGTCGTTGCTCAGGCCACTCAGACCGCTGCGATCGAAGGGTACGATCAGGTCGTTCGCCCCATCAGCGTCCAAATCGACTACCAGGATCGAGTTCATGCTGGTGGCACCGGCGACTTCGACGGGCATGACGTTGGGGTCGGTGGTAGCCGGGTCGGGGTCGGCGTCATCCTCGGATGTATCATCGATGATGAGATGCTCGGTCCATTGATCATAAACGGTCTGCGCGCCGGTTGAGTCGAACCAGGCCAGTCCGCCCTCAGCGGAGACGATTACCTCGACTTGGCCGTCGTTGTTGAGATCAGCCACAGCTATTGCTTCCGGAACGCGTTCGACGAACTCCGCCAGGGTGTACACTTGCCAGGGAATACTCCTGACCGGTGCGGAAGTCGGCCCTTCGTTGGGTCCCTTGAACCACTGGACCAGCCCGCCGGCGCTCGATCGGACGAGTACATCCAGAATCCCGTCCTTGTCTACGTCAACAACGTCGGCAACGTCTGCTCCTGTTGCGATCTGGGCTACCATTCCGGTCTGCCACTCGGTGCTGGTGTAGTGATAGTCATCCTCAATGTCTATCAGGGGGTTGCGGTACCACCGCACGTTCATCGTAGGTGCATCGGGAAACGTTGCTACGACGTCCAGATCGGAATCGCCGTCGATGTCTCCCAAGGCGATATCTTTGATGGCTGTGCCTTTGGGGAACGCGTCGGGAATTCGCTCGGAGATCCAGGTGCCGTCACGCGTGGCTGCGGGTCCGCCATTGGAGAAGATCACTACATCGGTGGAGCCGCCGTCTCCGCAATCGGAGTTCCAGGCGACGACGATATCCAGATCGTTGTCCTGATCCATGTCGGCAACGGCCATAGCGGTGTACCCCCCGACCTCAGGCGGTCCGGAAGTATCACCTGCTCCTTGGAGAAACGATGCGCCGACGTCGACTTCTTCCCACGCAAGGGCCTGGTTGGCTTGGGCGGGATCGGCAGGTCCAAGGTACAGCAGGACAAGCCCACTGAGTCCGTCAGGGGGCAGCTCGCTGTTCAGACACTCGGGGCCGGCCACAAGGGTCTCTTTGAGCATAACGGCGATGTCGGCACTGCCGTCGCCGTCGAAGTCGTTTTCGGCGGTAGTGACTGCCAGCCCGGCAACGGCCACGGCAGGGATGCTCCCTGCCAGGGTGATCGTCTCGAAGGTGACTGCTCCGCTGCTGCTGCGTCCCTGAAGATGTATTTGCACGGGTTGCGATTGATTCCAGGCTGATACCAGATCGGTCAGACCGTCGGCGTTGAGATCACCCGCGACGACGAACTGAGGCCCGGAGGAATCCTCACTTCGCGGATCGACCTGAATCGCCCGAAAATGACTCTGCGTATTGCCGGTGTCGAGGAAGTCCACGTCGCCGCTAGACCCTCCTCCGTAGCCTCCAGTGCAGCTGATGACGGCCATCGTCGCGGCTGTAGCTGTTCCCAGAAGCGTAGCGACGGTAAAGACTCTTCCACGATGATTCAGGTGCGATTTCATGGACCCTACCCTTGCGATTAAGGCACAATCATTACATAGAGGCACACGCGAAGGTTATCGGCACGAATCGAAGTGGGCTTTTGAAGTCAGTCGTCCCGTGCGGGCGGGCGATGTCCGATAAGCCGGCTGTCTGTCTCCTGACCTGACCCAATCCGTGGCAGGTGTTATCTGGCAGTCCGTTGAGAAGCGCGCTTAACCACCGATTTGAAGGGCCACTCCCAGGGGGTGGCGGCATACGCGCGTTTTCGCCGCCCAAGAGGGGCGGAGCTACAGCTCTTCAACGGACTGCTAGGTGATGCGGGCAGCAAGCAGGGTGATGTCGTCGCTCTGGGGCGCACCACCCACGAAGCTCGACACACCCTTACGAAGTTGTTTAACAAGGGCTTGAGGATTCAAGTCGGCTCGCTCGACGAGTGCTTCCAGTAAACGTTCCTTTCCGAACGAGTCACCCGCGGTATCAAACGCCTCGATCACGCCGTCGGTGTAGTAAAACGCCGTGAACGCGCCAGGCCCCAGGTCAACGGCGACGGTAGGGTATTCCGCAGCGCAGTCGATACCCAGAGGATACCCCGCCTCCACACCCAATTCCTCCACCTTCTCCTGTGTTGGCCTGGTGATCAACGGCGCGAAGTGTCCTGCGCTGGCGATGCGCATCTGATGCGTGCGCGGGTCAATCAAGGCGAGCACGCAGGTAATGAACTTGGAAGTATCGGTATTGCTGCAGATGAGTTTGTTCCAACGGGTCAACAGCTCCCCCGGGCTTTCCGAGCCCGGGATTGTCACGCGAACCACAGCCTGGAGGTTTGCCATTAGCAGGGCGGCAGCTACTCCTTCGCCGGTAACGTCCGCGACCAGGCACCACACGCGCCCGTCGCCCGTCTCGATCACGTCGTAGTAGTCGCCGCTGACCCGCTGGCCGGGATCGTTGATCGCCGCGATCTTGAGATTCTCTCGGTTGGGCAGTTCGGTGGGCAGAAGCCCGGTCTGGATTGTACGTGCCAGGCTAATGTCATGTCTTAGCCGGACGGTCTGTTTCTGTTCCTCGACAAGCCGGCAGTTGATCAGCCCGATGCTCACCTGCTGGCCGATCCCCGCAAGAAAATCGATATCCTCGTTCGCGTAGGACACCGAGCCGCGAATGCGGTCGCCGTAGATGACCCCGAGGATCTGATCGCGATGAATCAGGGGCACGCACATGGCTGAGCGGATGCCCTGTCGAACCATGCTGACCGTGGGGTCGGCGTTTCCGAGATCCGTATCGGTGAAGATTGCCCGCTCGCCGCGCTCGAGGGCTCTGCTTAGCAGGGTGCGGCTGACGGTCAGCTCACCCTGAGTGCCGTAGAGGTTGCGCACTACGGGCCAATCCAGCGTGCGTCCGTCGGGTCTGCGCACCGCGATGGCCCCGCGCTCGAAGTGCAGGGTCTCGAAGCAAATGGTCATCGCGTCATTGAGCAGACGGTCCTGCCCCTGGAGCGTGGTAAGCTGTTGGCTCAACTCGTAGATCATTTCGAGTCGCTGCTTGGACAGTTCGAGCTGCTTCTCCCGGCTGACGTAGCGCGTTGCGTGGCTCGCGGTCACATCTTCAGTGATAACGACGGTATGGCTTGTGGGCTCCTCCGCAGTGGAATAGACCGCCCGTACCGAACCGAAGAGGATCTGATCTCCGTTGCTGAGATTCTGCAGCGTGCAAGGCACATCGTTAACGTACGTACCGTTCTTACTGCCCAGATCCTCAATCCGATAGCTCCGCCCGACGGGAGAAATGCGGGCATGTTGCCTTGATGTGCTCGGATCGTCCACGGGAATGTCGCACGCGGCATCGCGACCCACAATCTGGGCCGCCTCCCCCAGCAGGTGTCGGCTGACGTTTCCGTTCGGTAGTGTGATGACCAGCTGTCCCACGATCTTACTTTCGTTGCAATGATTAACAGGCCCGCAATGTCAAGGGCGACTAGTATAGCTGCGAAGTCTCTCCGGCAAAAGAGCGTGTCGAAACGGCCTTTCCGTCGGCAACTACCGGCGTGCTACACTCGTTTCGCGACCATCTGCGCCGCGAGTTCACGTACGTCACAGCATCAGGGTTTGGAGTTGCAGGAGCACACCAAGTGGCCGCAACCCGGGCAACCGCTGCCGTATTTTGCCTGAAGCGCTTCGGTCAGGTTGACGTCATTGATGTTCGCCAGGGTGACCAGCCAGGCGATGACGTCGGCGAATTCGGCACATTTGGCTTCGTGGGAGCCTTCGCGTAGAGCCGTTGCCAACTCGCCGATCTCCTCGATAAGCCACAGGAAGGTGGCGTCGGTCCCACGCTCGCGGTCCTTGTCGCTGTACATCTTATCGATGAGTGCTTGCAGGTCGTCGAATGTCATGACGTTGATTCTCGCCGATCGTTACCCATACCGTCCACATGAAGCGCCGCCATGTATTTGCCACGTCAGCATGCCGGCGCCCGACTTCGTCGGCCTTGGGCATGCACCCTTCACCCGAAGGCACGCACAATGCTGGGTGTCGAGAGACACTAGGCAATTGATCGATAGTAGTCAATCGCCCGGCGCAGGCCCTCATCAAAGCCGACCACGGGTTCAAATCCTAAGAGCTCCTTGGCCAGTCGAATATCCGCACAAGAGTGCATGACATCGCCCGCCCGCCGATCGACATACCTTGGCTCAATGTTAGTGCCCAATAGCCGATTGATCTGAGCGATCACCGTGTTGATGCTGACCGCCCCTCCGCAGGCGACATTGATTGACTCGCCCCGGGTCTTGTCCGCTTTCATTGCCAGGGTGTTGCCATGCAGCACATTGTCGATAAAAGTGAAATCGCGGGTCTGCTCGCCGTCACCATATATCGTCGGAGCGGTTCCTTTGAGCATCAAGGTCACAAATGCGGGTATAGCTGCTGCGTACTGACTACCCGGATCCTGTCGATCGCCGAAAACGTTGAAATAGCGCAGGGAGACCGTCTCGAGCCCGTAACACTCGAAAAACGCGCGGGCATAGTGCTCGCCGGCAAGCTTCTGGACCGCATAAGGACTGAGCGGTTCAGGCATTATCCTCTCATGCTTAGGTGACTCAACGGTGTCACCATAGGCTGAGCTACTGGCTGCATAGATGACTCGCTTGACCTTGCACTGTACGGCGGCGCGGAGCACGTTGAACGTGCCCGTGGCATTGACGTCGTGGCTGGTCTGGGGGTCTTCCACGGACTTGGGTACGGAAGGGACGGCAGCTTCGTGGAAAACGAAGTCGATATCCCCACAGGCTCGAAGACATACTCCAAAGTCGCGAAGGTCGGCTTCGTGCAGGTCGACGTTCTTGTCCACCCCGGCAAGGTTCTCTCGCTTGCCTGTGGAGAAGTCATCCAGGACACGTACGCTATGTCCCTGATCGACGAACCTTCTCGTGAGATGCGATCCGATGAAGCCCGCACCACCTGTTACCAGGATGTTTGCCATTGACTACACTCCGTTTACATTCACTCGGACAGTCGAATGCTCAACCGTTCTGCGCCTACAGCGCGGGCTGTTCTGCTCGCGTGGCCAACCCGCGACACATAGGTATTGTCGCAGGCCCGCACCCATCAGCCAAGTCAGAAGAGCTCGAACAGCACCGCATCCCCGGGGCGCAGGTCTACGGGAAGCCCAACCCGTCCGCGGCGAGGATTAATCACGCGCCCGACGGGATTGGACGCTGACGCCGGCACCTCCACTGCCCGGATCACCGGCGTCCCCCGAGTAAGCTCCGGCAGCATTACTTCACTACGTGCATACCGGTCCGGTGACCGGTTGAACACCAGCACGTACCGCCGCCGAGCGTAGCTAAAAGTCGTCACGCTCAGTTCCACATCGGATGACGCGCCAAGACGAAGCGGTTCAGGTGTGGCGCCGGTCAATCTCGGCCCCCACAGACGAGCCCTTGCTGCGAGTTCTTTTACGGCGGCAAGTCGTGCGTGGTCAGGGGGTCCGCCTGGTCCGGCAATGCCCGGTCCGTCTCCGGGCATACGACGATATCGGTCGAATACCAGCCCGGTTGTTCTGCCGGCAATCAATGCATGATGATACTGCCTAAGCCACGCTTCCATCATGGAAGCCTGTGAACCCGCCGACGTGGCCCGCGTGTCGATCCGGGCGAGGCCAGCGGCGCCACTATCTGGCACGGCATCACCCACCAGCACACACGGAACGCCGCGCTTGCCAGCCTCGCTGCAGACGCTCTCGCAGCGCGCTGCCGAACGTGAAGATGGACCCGACTCGACGACGAGTACGGTAAACGCCGGGTGTGATATCACATCCGACGGAATCGCCGGGACGGCGCGTGCTTCGCCATCGCGGCCAGGAGACTGCGCTGCGGTTCTCACGTAGTGCCGCACATCCAGGTCACACAGGCCTATGCTGAGACCGCTGTCGCGGGCAATATCGAGGATCGTCCGCCGATCACGCCTGTCGACGTATCGCATCATTATGGTCGGGAAACCCAGTTCGGCGATGGTCTGAAAGTCGTGGCGGATGGCGTCGAACGACGCCTCGCGCGCTTGTCCCACCATCATGGGCTCGACGTCGTATGCGACCATCAACAAGTAGGGTCGTGAGGTTGAGGCAATACGGGGTATTGTTGCGCACCCCGCGGTCGCCAGTAGGCAAGGAAGCGAGGTAATAGCTATTACGGCAAGGAATCGCCTGTGTTCCTCCCGCCGGTTGACGCCGGGTAACGTCCGGCCATAAACTGCCCACGCCTTGGCTGTTGGAGTTCGTGGAATCTGTAAAGGCTTGCCCACAGAATGACCCGTTTGCTTGCTCTTCATATCGAGACGTTGATTCTACTGATTCTTGTCGGGTGCACGGCAGCTCCGACGGCAACGCAGGACAGAGCCCGCCGACGGATGCTCGCCCTGCTTATGCCTGCAAGAGTCGAGATCGTCGAGCCCTTCACTCGGGTAAAGAGCTTCGACGACGATTCCACCCCTGATGGTATCGAGCTTTTGCTGCAGGCTGTCAATTCCTTCGACGATCCGGGGATGATCGTCGGTAGCGTTCATTGCGAGTTGTACGAGTATGTTCCTGCCAGCGGGGACGACAGGGGTCGACGCCTGGAATACTGGGATATTGAGCTAGCAACAGCGCTGCACCAGCGCACGTTTTGGAACCAGGCTACACAAATGTATGAGTTTCGCCTTCAGGTCGACCCAACCAAGATTCCCGTGAGGGACCGTTTCGTCCTCCGGGTAGTCTACAGCACCCCCCTGGGCGAGCATCTGACGGATGAGTGCATCATCGACTACCGTTCAGCCAAGAATAAGTGGAGCCGGCGGACGCCCAGAACGTCTGCGGCAGATGGCGGATAGCCGTCCGGGGTCGTTCCGCGTTCCCGTATCTCCAATCGCACCGTGTCGCGCCGGTTCTGTTGGCGAATCGAGGTCAGAGGCAACGCTCCAGTGAATGCCCAAAGAGCCACAGTGGCAGCCCCGCACCGAGCGGAACATGTCGTGCGACACACGCGCAGGTGCTGCCGGTTTCCGGATCCGCCACGGTTTAACCCCCCGACCCGATGATAGCGAGCGTACTCTGCACGTGCCGGCGGCTCTCGCCCGCCAGCGGACATGCAAGTTCGAGTGCGCTATTACGCCAGGACACGCGTTCTCCGCAAGGACCCCATCTCTCTGAGGATTCCTTTAACTGCCCAATGGGGGCTGCCGGGCGCCCCGAGGTGAGGCATGGGCACCTGTCACGCCGGATTCATCGCCGCTACGACGGATTCGCCCCTTTGTCCTGCAACCGGACTCCGCTGATTTCGTGTGCAGCCTTGCACTGGCCAGTGTGAAATGATATAAGAGAACGTAATGTTCTTGGGCAGGTTGGCTCTTCTTCTGGCTCTACTTGGTGCGAGTTCGCCGTCGAATCGGGACGGGAGTGCGCCCCTCACCACTCCTGCAGAACTCCCTCCCGGTGCATTCGAGGTCACACAAGGCGGCTGGCAAATCACCTCGCTTCTTGAGGACGCGGGCCTGGGCGGACGTTTCATCTTCATCATCGATTTCGATGAGGCGGGCAACTTGTGGGCAGCAACGGGGGACGGCCTGCACTCGTACGATGGATATACCTGGAAGCGATACTCGACGGAAGACGGCCTGCCCAGCGACTTCGTGCGCTGCCTCACGGTCGCCAATGACGGCAGGGTGTGGATCGGCACCGATGCCGGGATCGCCGTCCTCAACGAACCCCGTCGGATTACCCCCCTGCCCGATGCGGGTTTGGCCGGCCCGAACGTACGCCGCATCGTTGAAGATCGCGATGGCACCTTGTGGTTCTGCAGCGATACCTGGCTGAACCCCAATGTCTCGTCAGGTGTGGCGTCGTTGCGGCAGGGGGTATGGACAACATATACCAAGGATGACGGCCTCCCGAGCGACTACGTCAGCGATTACTTTCACGATTCTCAGGGCCGCCGATTCGTACTGACAGACAGTGGTCTCGCCCAATGGAGTGGCCGGGGTTGGGTTCGGCCTCTCGAAGAACTGGGGCTGGACGACCACGACGAGTATTTCTGGTCGATCGTGGAAGTCCCCTCGCTGGGCGTGTTGGCGACCACCGAATACGCGTTCTTCATACTCTCAGATGATCGTTGGACCCGGATCACGAACACGGTGCCAAGCTTCAGGCATCCGAAAGTAACGGCGACAAGCGATGGAGAGCTGTTTGCACTACCTGAGTCACCGGAGAAGGTCTTCCTTGCCTGGGACGAGACGGGCTTTGTGCCTTCATCAGCGTCGTTTCACGATCACGGGTGGCCCGAGTATCTGACCGAGGCGCCCGATGGATCCATATGGGCAGTGGGATACAGCCTGCTCTTGCGCCTAGTTCGGTCGGCTGGAGAGTGGACGGAGTATTCGGGAATCGCCACGCCGCTGTTGGCTGATCGCGAAGGCGGTGTTTGGCTTGCGGCAGGTCCCAGGGTGTTGCGGTACAAAGATGACACATGGGAGTCATTTCCGTTCCGCATTTGGGAGATGGCCTTCGGCCGCGGAACGGACCTGTGCGGCTGGTACAAGGGTGATCTGGTTACCTTCACATCACGGGGTGCCACCCTTGAGGATGCCGCTGTCACCGGGGTAAACGAGATCGGTGGTTTCACTTTGGATCAGGATGGGAGTATCTGGCTTCACGGTCTGGATGAAGACGGGCATAACGTTGTCAGCGTCTTTGACGGGAGTCTGTGGAAAGCCCGGAGACCGGTGGAGATGCAGGATGGGGAGATCTCCGGCGACGCCCCGCATCCGTCCGGTGGAGTGTGGTACCTTGTATTGGAGGAGCGCACCAAACGTCCGCGACTTGTACATCTGGACCGTTCACAAGTCCAGGATGTCTACACACTTGACATCGAGACGGGGCGTAATGCGAGACTCCATATCGGCTATCGTGGTCATCCCTGGGTGTTCGGACACTTTGGGCTGTATGTGCTAATGAACGGCTTGTGGGAGCATGTCGAATGCGAGCCAGGACAGAGAGTTACCAGTGCGGCGAACGGCAACGGTGAAATTTGGTTCTCGTTTAGTGGCCACGGAGGCGGAAGGGCTGGCCTGGGACGGCTCGCCGGCGATTCGTGTACGTTCTTCGATATTGACGTCGTCAACCGCGTAGGGGGATGCAACGCCGACGGAGCAGGTTTCTTTGCCGGAATGGGCGTTCTCTACACAAGCGCCGCCGAAAGTGGCGAGCCGCCCCTGCGATTAACTCTACCCTTCTTCGAGAAAATCCGTTCCGTTGTCCGTGGTCCGGGTGAAGACTTGTGGATCGGTGCGTGCAAATCCGTATTCCATTACACACCGGATGGCATAGCCCCGCAGACCGTCATCGCAGACGTACAGCACAATGTGTTCGACGGAGAGCCGCTTTCCGCAACCTTTAGCGGCATCGAACACTTTAAACCTCAGGGCAGTGGGACCTTCACCTATTCGTGGCGGTTCGACTCCGGAGCGTGGACTGACTTCGCCCCGGCACCGGTCGATGGACTTCCTCTGTCTCTGGGCGCCGGAACACACACTTTAGAAGTGCGGGCCAGAGACGAGGGGCTCGATGTTGATGCGACACCAGCACGGACCACAATAGAGATTCTTGCTATTCCACTGCAACAACGCTGGTGGTTTTGGCCGGTTGTCGGCACACTCTTCGCTGTCGTTGTCTTTCTGGCAGGTGTCGCCGCCGCTGCATGGAAGCGAACGCGGTTCTATGCGGGCAATCTCGAGCGGATCATAGACGAACGGACCGGCGACCTGCGCCAGAGTGAGGATCGCTACCGAGGACTCGTGGAGCTCTCTCCTGATCTCATCGCCATCCATACGGATGAGACTATTGTCTTCATCAACGAAGCTGGCGCAAGAATGCTCAAAGCTGCTCATCCGGAAGAGGTAATCGGAAAGCCGGTGTTGCAGTTCGTCGCTTCAGGGGAAAGAGAGAGAATCGCCGAACGGGTCAACGGCGCCTTGAAAGACAAGAAGCATCTCCCCCCCGACGAGACGATTCTCGTCGGTGTGGATGGGACCCGTGTCGCCGTGGAGGCTACGGCGGTTCCGTTCATCTACAGGGGAAAGCACGCTATTCAGGTCATCGCCCGAGACATCACGGAACGCAAACGGGCAGAGCGGGCACGAGTGCGTTTGACGACGATTCTCGAACAGACGCCCGACTTGGTCAGCATGCACGAGGCGAACGGGCGAGTCTTCTACATCAACGGTGCGGGGCGCCGCCTGCTCGGCATCGGCCAGAATGAAAACCTTGCAGGTGTCACCATCTCAGATGTTCATCCTGATTCGGCCCGTGAGCTAGTGTTAAACACGGGTCTTCCTGCTGCATTACGGGACGGAACTTGGTACGGGGAGACTGTCCTGCTGGCCAGGGACGGGAGACACATACCCGTATCACAGGTAATCATCGCCCATCGGTCGGAAGACCGCGCTGTTGAGTACTTCTCCACGGTCGTGCGTGATATGACCGAACGTAAGCAGGTGGAGGAGGCGCTGGAGGCCAGCAAGGCGCGTTTCCGCGCGATCGCAGACTACGCCCATGATTGGGAGAACTGGGTGGGCCCCGATGGGAAGCTTCTGTGGGTAAACCCGGCTGTTCAGCGCATCACCGGATACACGCCCGAAGAGTGCATGGCCATGGAAAGTTTCCCCTTGCCGATGTTCCACGAGGACGAACGGGAGAGGTGGTCTGATGAGTTCGAGGGAGCCGTCGTCAGGCGCACTTCCGGCAACGACATGCCCGTCCGGATTCGGTGTAAGGATGGTTCGGTGCGCTGGTGCGCTGTTTCCTGGCAGCCCATCTATAACTCCCAAGGCGGCTGCATGGGGCACCGTTCCAGCGTGCGCGACATAAGCAAGCGCAAGAAGATCGCCGAGGAACTCGAGAAGGCGAAGGAAGCGGCAGAGGCGGCGAGCAATGCCAAGAGTGTGTTCCTGGCGAACTTGAGCCATGAAGTCCGTACACCTATTATGGCCATGCTAGGGGCGGCGGAGTCGGCAGGTACAGTCTTGCAGGGTGGACCGCCCGGAATTCAGACAGCCGACATAATCCAGCGAAATGGGCGGCTGCTACTCTCTTTGTTCGACGATCTCCTGGATGCCGCTCACATGACAGTGGGCAAGTTCAGGGTCAATCGCGCGCAGCACTCCTTGCCGGACATCCTGGCCAACATCCGCTTGCTGGCCAATATGCTGCAGAAGAACCGGGATGTAGAACTGAAGTTTTTCCGCGAGGGCCCCGTGCCGACGAGAATCAACACCGATCCCATACGTCTACAGCAAGTGGTGATCAACCTCATCAGCAATGCCCTGAAGTTCACCGATTCGGGAGGATCGGTGCATGTGCGTGTCAAGGTGGACCGCCACGGTGACGAACCCAGATTGTGCATTGCGGTAGAGGATACCGGGCTGGGAATCCCTCAAGGAGATCTGGATCGCATATTCGAGATGTTCGAGCAGGTGGACGCGACTCGTCGCCCGGGTTGCGGCGGTGCGGGTTTGGGGTTGCCGCTGGCAAACTGGATTGCCGGTGAACTGGGGGGAGACTTGAAGGTCACAAGTGAGCTGGCACGCGGCAGCACGTTTGTACTTCGCGTCGCCACAGGCCCCATTGAGTATGTAGACTGGACCATGCTGGATGAGGCCTGGGATTCAGCGGGGGTGCTCGCCGCTGCCGGCGACGATCCTCGACCTGAGCCGCGTCTGAGTGGTTCCATCCTGCTTGCCGAGGATTTCCAGGATGCCCGTGATCTAATCCGTCTGGCACTGGCCGACGCCGGTGCCCAAGTGGACGCTGTAAGTGACGGGGAGGCGGCGGTGAAGGCCGTGTCGCAACGGGGCTACGACCTCATCCTCATGGACGTGCGCATGCCCATCAAGGATGGAGAAACCGCTGTGGCTGAGCTGCGAAGAGAAGGGTGTCTTACCCCGATCATTGCCCTGACTGCCTCTACTGCAGAGCAGAAACGTGAGCGACTCCTTGAGGCGGGCTTCGACGATGTGTGGAGCAAACCCATCGCCCTGGGGGAGATCGCGAAGCGCGTCGCGTGTTATATCTCCGTAGCGGGGGAGGGGAAGACCGCCCCATCACAAGCGGGCACCCAACCTGTTACGGATCTGCCCGACGACCCGCGCTATGCTACGGTGGTGGATGAGTTTGCTCAGAGTCTGCCCGCCCAGTTCTCGGCAATCCAGCGCGCTGTCGAGAGCGGAGACTCTCGAGCCGCCCGCGAAATCCTCCACCAGATCGCCGGGACCGGAGGAACCATGGGCTTCCCCGCGCTCTCGGAGGAAGCGGGGCGCGTGCTTTCGAGGAGCCGGAAAGACGCCTCCGTCCTGCGCAAGGAGGAGCTCCACACCCTAGCAGCCGTCATCTCCGACATCGCCAGGCGCACGCATTCGGCAACCTGAGGTCACACAGGTTGGGAAGGGCGTCGCTGCCGTTGGCAGAGTTCTTTCGTCATTTCAGTCCAGTAGACCCGCGAGGTCCCCGTGTGACCGCGAACGTCTGCAACGCAGCGTGTGCAACGCAACTGCGCCCGGCAGGATTCGAACCTGCGACCTCCGGTTTAGGAAACCGATGCTCTATCCAACTGAGCTACGAGCGCTACAATGCGAGGGATGATAGCGTATCGATCAGCCTTTGGCTATGTCTCTGCGCGACGCCCTCCCAGCCGGGGTGAGCTGCCTGACGAATGCTGCGACCGGCTGCGCCTGAGCTTCGCAAACTCGATTCCTTAGCATTTCGCAGGGGGTGTAGCGTCAACTCAAGCTGGACAGCAGGGCGATCAGGTTCTGTCTGAGGGTGTCGTCGCTGGAAAACACGTGATCCGCACGCTCGCGTTTTTCGGCGACGGGCATCTGCATCGCCTCGCGCCGTGCGAGTTCGTCGTCGGACCACCCTCGCGTGCAGACGCGGTCACGCCGGGTTGCCTCGTCGGCCTCGAGGAAGACCACGCAGTCGCACAACACCTCCAGGCCGGCCTCGAGCAGCATGGGGGCGTCGATCACCAGGGCGGCATGCGCCGTTCCGCCTGCGCGGAAGGCACGTATGTGCTCCTGCATGCGCGCGTGGACGCGTGGCCACAACAGACCCTCGAGCCGCCCGAGCAGACGGGGATATTGGAATACCGTGCGTGCGAGCGCGCGCCGATCGACGCAGCCGCCCACGACGGCTTCGGGCCACCAGCGCTGTATCGTCTCGACGACTTCTTTGGACGCGAGCGCTTCGCGGGCCGACACATCGGCATCGATGACTTCCGCACCCAGCTCCGCAAGGATCTTCGCTGCTGTGGACTTCCCCGATCCGATTCCGCCTGCGAGTCCGATGATGGGTAGACTAGGATTCATGCGACAGCGCTCCAATCTCTCTGGTCAAGTTCTTGCGCGCTTGTGCTGCCAGTCGAGCGTGCGGTGCTGCCGCACTCGCGCGGGCGGAGCAGCAGACCCTTCAACGCCTGTTGGCATCGAACGTTCGCTCCCCGTATCCTAGCCGCAACAAGCTCGTTGAGAAACGCCCTGGGACCGCATGAATCGGAGAAACCGACCCTCCAACTACCACAGTAAACGGGGTGAAGGTCAAATATGGTAAACATCGAGCAGAGGAGATGATGGCATCGTTTGTGCGGTGATCGTCAGCAGGTTTCTCGGAAACTGAGGTCACCCCGGCGCACGCTCAGGGCCGGCGTCGGTAGTGCCGAGCGCCGACCCTGAACCTGCCGGAGGGGGACGGAGGGACACAGTTTCGTTTTCACGTCGAACGACCCGCACAGCAGCACAATTGTGGCATCCTCGATGGTCGCTCGCTCTTGTCATGCGTTACAGCGCTCTGCGGTTCCCTGTGGCGAGCTTCGTGTTGGTCGAACATGGCGGCGCCCGCGCTCCACGAGCTTGGCCATGATACTCAAACTAGTGTTGTACTTACCCAGCATGGCGGCGCTTCGCTTGGCCGTGACACCCGACGCGAGGCGCCCAGACATGGCGATGGCCGCATTACGCGGGCGACACCATAGCACCTACACTGTCACGCACGAGGCGCAGGCATGGCACCCAACGCCCCACTAGTGGCTTTGGAGGGCGCTTTCAAAGCGTTCCAGGCGTTCCGTAAGCTCGCCGCCGTCTTCGCCGTCGGCGAGTTTGACGGCCTTTTTCTGCAACTCGACCGCCGTGGCCACGTCGCCGGTCTCGAAAGTAGCCAGCGCTAGAGTGTCGACGTTGTACCAGTTGTCGAAGTCGGTCAACTCGTTGGAGCGCTGGGAGAGCTTCAAGGCTAAATCGGCGTAGGCGCCGGAGTAATCATCATCGGTGAGCAGAGCCCAGGCGAAGCTGTTGAGGGCTTGAGCATTCTCGTAGGCGGCGATGAGGATCTTCTCTCCGCAAGCGATGGCGGCTTCTTTATCTTCCACGCGCGTAAGAGCATCGAACTTCTTTCGCAGTAGATCGCGTCTATCAGGGTACTTGCCGATTAGGGCATCGACCTCGGCCACGGCTTCGGCCCAGTTACCCGCGGACATGGCCCGATCAACCCGGGTAAAGGCCTGACGCTCGTTGCGTTCTTTCGCGATCATCTGAGCTACGAACTCGCCGACCTGGGGCAGGTTCGTCACCGCGGCTGATATACGGAACATGTTGTCGTTGTGGGTGACGATATAGGAGACCACGGTGTCGGTGAGCATTCCGGCGACCTGCTGGACTTCAGCGGCCTCGCCGGGTGGGATAAAGGGCTTGGCGATCTCGAAGATGCGCCCCGGGTGGGCCATAAAGGCCTCGACGGTGTCCGGTCCAAGCAGGGCCAGGCCTTCGGAGAATGCCGCGTCGTTGAGCACCGACCTCCCGCTGCGCTTGGCGCGAAGAGTCGCCGCCATTGCCGCCCGTGTCGAGGTAACCAGTACGTTGTCGCCATCAACGGCGAAGTGCACGGTCACATTCTCGGGGAACTGATAGGCATATACGGTTACACCTTCGATTGTCGCAGGGACGCCTTCGATGCTCCGTGCTCCTGCAGCTATGCCGGCGATTCCCAGCACCTCCATCCACAGTGCCTTTGATCTGGCAGGATCACTCACAGCAATGGCGAGGGCGATGTCGGGAATGGGCGTGCCGCCTGTCGCCTGGCCCTCCTGCGGCGGAAGGGCGTATATCGCAAAGCTGGTGATGTTGGCGAAGATCTCCCGGCCGAAGTCGAGGAGGGTTACGATGGGCGTGCCATCACTCTGCGAAGTAGCCGCCAGAGTACGCGAGGTCTGTGCATCGTTCAGGGCCCCCACTAGAAATCCGGCTGCCCCTGCGGGGATGTTCGCCAAAACGTCTCTATCCACGAAGGGCGCGCGCATGAGGTTGAAAACCAGGTTTTTATGGCCCTCGTCCAGACGAAGGGCGACGTCGAGGAAGAGCCCATTATCTCCGACGCCTGCACGCCCGACCAGGGACTTTAAACTGTTGAGGTCCAGCAATGCCTGGGCCATGGCTAGCTCGCTGCTTTGAGCGGCTCCTGCAACCATCATCCCTTTGAGCATGGGCATCAGCGGCTCGGCGTTGACGAAGAAGAAGAGCAGGGAATCGTCGCGACCTGCGAGTACCTCGCCGAAATCAGCACTGGTCACCAGGGAAGTGGTTTCCTCTCCGCGCAGGCGGCGTATGACGGCTTCGATCTGGGAACGCTGTGGACTGGCAATCACCAGGCGCTCGGACAAGGTAACGAAGGCTTCGTTTTCGACTTTATAGGTGGCGAATCCTCCGATGGGCTCGACTACCTGGGTCTGCAAAGGCAGAGCCGTCTCCAGCAGTCCGCGTATTACCTCCATATCCCCGGGGTGAAATACGACCACACCTGCAGGAGCGCCCTTTGTGGGATCGAAGCCGGTGATGGCTACAGCTGCTCCACGTATGCCCAGAAGTTCCCGGATGATCGAAGGACTGATCGTGAACTTGTCCGCGTCCTGACCCACTTCATCATCTGCCAGGAGGCCCAGTTGATCGACCAGCCTGAGGAGCTGATCGCCCGGCTGATTGAACTCGATATAGGCCAGTGAGGTCGGGGGCATAAGAGCGGCGAAATCGGACGCAGCCAACTCCTCACGCAGGTCGGCAAGTCGCGAGTTCGCTTCGGACTTGAGGGCGCCGTCCGTGCCGCGATCGCGCACCACCTGAGTGTACAGATCAGCAGCAGCCTGGATCTCGCCCTTCTCCCGCTCCAGATAATAGGCCTTATAGAACTTATCGTACGACGAGCCGGCGTGGGCACCGCCTGCTACGCCGACCAGAGCCAACACAAACCAGACCAGTGTCTTCCTACCTAAAGCAAACATCTCTGAATCTCCCATCAACATGTGTCAAACGGCCCAGTGGATCGCCGCGAGCGCGACGAACCATCTCCCTCGCTACAGCCTCTATCAACCTGCAGCCTACACGTGGACAGATACGTAATTCACCCGTCCGGTTAGAGGATTCGCTCGAGGAAGCGGACTATTCGCCGGTTTATACAGAACATTACAAATGTCCGGGGCTGAGGGCAGTCCATACCGAGCCGCGCCCGTGAGGAAGCGAACAGACCCCAATACCAGTCGTCCCGATATGTGTACTTCTATGGGCAGTATGGGGCTGGACGCCGCGGCGCGGGAACCTGCCAACAGGCGCAGAGGCAACATCCGCAGTCACGTCATCTTAGAGCAATTTCTGTTATTGTCTAGCGGTTC
>CP070744.1:557239-594338 GCA_020348265.1 Phycisphaerales bacterium
CTACAGCCCTCTGCACTACAACGAGAACTACCCCTCAATAGTGCTGACCGGGCTGACGGAATTTGCGGGAAGAGAATGCTACGAGTTGACGCTAACCAAGCCCATTGGTGGAAATGAATTTCTCTATATCGACCCCGCCACCTACCTCACTGCGGGAATGGTTTCGACAGACGATGGTCCGATGGGGAAAGTCAAGATCACCAGCGTGAATGAGGAGTACAGAGAGTTCCACGGTATGGCAATCGCCACTCGAATCAAACAAGACATAGGCGGAATGCAGGAACAGATCATGACCATCTCGGAAGTGTCCATCGAGCCTCATGCAGAAGGAACTTTTGCACTTCCCTCGCGCATACAGGAGCTGTTGAACTAATGCGATTCAACGGACGTTATAACCGATTC
Organism: Phycisphaerales bacterium; assembly: GCA_020348265.1. Taxonomy (GTDB): domain Bacteria; phylum Planctomycetota; class Phycisphaerae; order UBA1845; family UBA1845. The sequence continues at coordinate 557,642 of CP070744.1, forward strand.
TCGTACCTTGGTCGGCTTGGACCGGTGGTGTTCCTGGCGCAGAGCCTGTATGTCACCGTTGATGTGCACGCTAAGTGGCCGCAATGGGGTGGACCGAACGGCAACTTCATTGTCGACGCCGTCGGCTTGGCCGATGAGTGGCCTGCTGAAGGCCCCAAGCAAGTGTGGCAGCGCTCTTTGGGTGTGGGGCATTCCGCGATTGTGGCCGACGCCGACAAGATCTACACGATGTATCGTCAAGGAGACGACGAGATCGTCGTCGCCTTGTGGGCCGATACCGGCGGAACCGTCTGGGAACACCGCTATCTCGCCAAACCATACCGTAAGCAGACAGTCGATTTCAGCCAGGGCCCCAACGCTACTCCGCTGTTACTCGATGACAAGATCATTACCATAGGTTTCACTGGCGTGATGCACTGCGTGGCCGCAGAGTCAGGCAAGCCGATCTGGTCACACGATCTCGTCAAAGACTTCAAATCGAAAGTGCAGTACTACGGATACTCGAACAGCCCGATCGCATACAAGGATACCATCATCACTCTTGTCGGCGGTAAGGATCACGGAGTCATAGCCCTCAATCCTGACACTGGAGAGACGGCGTGGAAGAGCCGGCAATTCGACATTGGGTATGCCTCTCCTATCTTGATCAATGTGGACGGCCAAGATCAGTTCGTCTTCTTCTCGCCCACCAAGGTCATCGGTCTCAACCCTCGGGATGGTTCATACCTTTGGAGCCACAAGGTCATCAACTTCTGCAGAACTAACTGCACCTCCGCGATATGGGGTGATGACAATCTCCTTTGGGCTGCTACTAAAGGCGTTGGCGGTGCACGTGGACTCAAACTCGTTCAGCACAACGGCAAGACCGAAGTGGAACAGGTATGGGTCAACCGAAAAGCACGTCTGTATCACTGGAATGCCATTCGTGTTGGAGATCACATCTATGCATCTATTGGCGACAGTAAGACGTTTCTTTCGATTATCGAGGCTAAGACAGGAGAGATCGTCGAGCGCCTGCGCGGGTTCGCGGCTGCGAACGTTATTTATGCGGATGGAAAGATGATCTTGTTGGACCACGCGGGGAAACTCGCCCTGGCAAAGATATCCCCGGAGAACATCGAGATTGTGTCGAGTGTACAACTGCTCGCATCCCCTTCTTGGACTGTCCCCACATTGGTGGGAAAGACTCTTTTCATCCGCGATAGGCGAAACATTATAGCTTTGGATCTGGGTTGAAAGCATCAAACGACAGCCCCTTAACAATGGAGATGGATCATGAAAGCAGCAATATCGAACATTAAATGCAGTACTTTGCGAAGTATCCTCATCCGGTATCTTGGAGCCCTCGCCGCTGGGGTGGTTTTCGGTCTCGTGATGTGGCCCGATGTTCCTGCCGCGGCGCAGGAGCCGCTTCCCGACGCTGCGACCGTGCTTGACAGGTATGTCCAGGTAACTGGTGGGAAAGCAGCATACGAAAGGATTCATAACCGTGTATCCAAGGAACGAGTACTCCATGTCGAGATGGATTTCGAGGATTCGGCGGTTCGTTACGCGGCAACGCCCAACAAGAACTACACGGAAATCGAGTCTGAGGCATTTGGCGCGATCCGTCATGGCACGGATGGGGACACGGTATGGTATTTAGCCGACACAATAGGCCCGGTAATCCAGGAGGGTGCAGCGAGGACCTCAGGCCTTCACGCATCCGCTTTCAATCGGGCGGTGCGTTGGCGTGATCTGTATAAGAAGGTGGAGTGTGTCGGCGAAGAGGTCGTTGAGGGCAAGACCTGCTACAAGTTGATCATGACCCCTCACGAAGGTCAGCCGGAGACGCGCTATTATGACAAAGAGTCCGGTCTGCTGGTCAAGACCGCGACGACACGCCTATTCTCCGGTATGCCGCCCATGCCTATGGAAGTGACGTTTCGTGACTACAAGGAGGTTGACGGACTGCTGATCGCCCATGAATCCAAGCAATCGATGCAGCAATGCGGGGGCACGCGCGAGATGCTTTTCACTACCACCAGCATCAAACATAACGTCGATTTGCCGGCGGATCGATTCAATCCACCCAAGGAGATTCTCGCCCTTATGAAACCGAATGACACTGGATCCGGGGCCGCGCTCGCCGCCGGCGGTAGTGGGTGCGGCGGCGGTAGTGGATGCTCCGGCGGCAGCGGATGTGCAGGCGGATGTTCCGGTGGATGTGGCGGAGCCTCTGCCTCAGCGACGGCAGCCGCGGAAAAGTCGAGCGGTGGCTGTGGCGGTAGCGGCGCAGCACCCGCAACTGCCAAGGCGTCACCAAGCGGTGGATGCGGTGGCAGCCACGCCGCGACCACACAAGAAAGTGGCGATCAGCCTGCGTCGCGAGGTGGCTGCTCTGGTGGATAGAGACCGTTCGCCCGCAGTCCGGAAGCCGACGGCCTCCCGGAGGATGGCGGCGTAGCCAAGTAGACTGCGTGTGTGTGCGGACCGTACGCTGACTGTGTGCTTCCCAGCCGCAGTCGCAGGATTATACCTGATGGAGAAGATGAATGAGTGATCACGACAACATTCGCCAAAACGTTTCCCGGGCATACGCCAGCGTAGTATCGAGACCAGCGCCCGAAGGATCATGTTGCACTCCGGTGCAGAAGGGTACGCTGGTTAAGCTCGCCGGGTACCAGGAGGATGAACTTGAAGCGCTGCCCGCAGACGCGGTGGTGAACTCCTTCGGCTGTGGAAACCCGCTGGCATTCAGCGAAGTCCAAGAGGGTGACGTGGTTCTGGACCTTGGATCCGGTGCGGGCATCGATCTTCTGATTGCGGCGAAGCAGGTCGGTCCAAAGGGCCGAGTGATAGGCGTGGATATGACCGACGAGATGATCGAAAAAGCTCGACAGATCATCGACGAATCGGGCTTAAACAATATCGAAGTCCGCAAGGGACTGATCGAAGATCTGCCTGTTGAGTCTGCATCGGTCGATTGGGTAATCTCGAACTGTGTCATTAACCTGTCTCCGGAGAAGGAAAAGGTATTCGCGGAGATCGCCCGTGTCCTCAAGCCCGGCGGACAGATGAGCGTTTCGGATGTAGTGGCTCAAGACCTGCCCGAGCCCGTCCGCGACAACCTGGAGTTGTATAACTGCTGCGTCGCGGGAGCCATCAGCGAGGAAGCCTATTGTGATGGACTTCGCCGGGCCGGATTGGCCAACGTCGAAGTCCGCGAACGAATTGAGTACGACGTAGCACAGATTGAGGGGCTGGTCCGCTCAGACCAACGAGCCTACAACAAGAACACCTGCTGTGGGGGAGAGACCGACGACTCGGTTGCGTTTGACGGCCTCGCTGCGCTGTGCAAGGGTAAGGTCTGGAGCGCGAAGATCCACGCCCAAAAACCGGCATGAGCGGCGGCAACCCTATGACCAAGGAACAACAAAGAGAAAGGGCGGAGGAGTTTTTAGCCCTCCACACAGCGCCAGAGATACTTGTCCTTCCCAATGCTTGGGACGTTGTCAGTGCCAAGATCTACGAAGTCGAGGGCTTTAAGGCGATCGGCACCACAAGCGCTGGGATCTCCGCGACACTGGGCTTCCCGGACGGAGAGCACATGAGCCTGGCTGACAACGCTACCGTGGTGCGCCGGATGGTCGAACATGTCGGCATTCCTGTTAGTGCTGATATGGAAGCCGGCTACGCAGAATCTCCGGAAGGCGTCGCGGACTCCACTCGCGCCTTGCTTGACGCCGGGGCGGTAGGGATGAACCTCGAAGACGGTACGGGCGATCCCGCGGAACCGCTCTTCGATGAATCCCTCCAGGTAGAGAAGATCAAAGCAGTTCGCGAGGCGGCCTCGGCACGGGGTATCCACCCGGTTCTTAACGCGCGCACCGACGTCTATCTGGTGCCGGGTGACGGGGATGCTGCTCGTCTAGAGTGCGCCCTACGGCGAGCCGCGGCATACAGAGGGGCCGGAGCCGACTGCATATTCGTGCCCGATTTCGCCGACCTCGACAAAGAGACCATCACGACTCTGGTGAAGGAAATCGATGCACCGCTCAACATAATCGCAGGGGAGAGGACTCCGCCGATTTCAGAACTGGAGCAGATCGGCGTTGCCCGGGTGAGTTTCGGTCCGCGAGCCATGCGGGCGGCGCTGGCCCTGTTGCGCGTCATCGCCCGAGAGTGGCGCGATGCGGGCACCTATTCACACATGCTGAAAGACACCGTGTCTTATGCGGAAATCAATAGGATGCTCGAGCGCTGCGAGTGTTCGAACTGACAGGAGTGATATATGCGAAACCAGAAGCGTTTCGTGTGCTTAGTGGTGATTTCGACCCTCGTTGCCAATGTTGGCCTCGCGACTGTGTTCGCTGAGGATTGGCCGCAGTGGCGCGGCCCGAACCGGGACGGTGTATGGCCGGAGACGGGGATCGTCGAGAGTTTCAGCGCCGCAGAGCTGGACATAGTCTGGCGGGCGGAAATCGGCAGGGGATACAGTGGACCAATCGTCTCGGACGGTCGCGTGTACGTCATGGATCGGCTGACCAAGACACAGATGAGTGAGCGCGTTCTCTGCTTCGATGCTAAGAACGGGCGACAACTGTGGTCGCACACTTATGACTGTGTTTACCGCAACATAAGCTACCCCTCCGGACCGCGGGCGTCGGTCACCCTGGCCGACGGGCGGGCATTTGCCCTCGGCACCATGGGACACCTGCATTGCCTTGATGCGGCTACGGGGCGAGTCTTGTGGATGAAAGATCTCGGGATGGAATACCAGATCCGGATGCCCATATGGGGCATTGCCTCAGCGCCTCTTGTGGAAGGCGGAATGGTGATCGTCCAGATCGGTGGATCGAATAACGCTTGCCTGGTAGCCTTCAACGCAAAAACGGGCGAAGAGCGCTGGCGGGCCCTGGAGGATCGCGCTTCATACTCGGCTCCGATTATCATCGAGCAAGCATCCCAGCGCGTGCTGGTGTGCTACACGGGCGACAATGTCGTTGGGTTGGATCCAGCTTCGGGCAAAGTGCATTGGAAGCAGCCCTTCCCCCCCAAGGACTTCGTGCAGGGCATTGCCACACCGGTCTTTCACAACGACATGCTCTTCATCACAAGCTACTTTGACGGGGCGTTGCTGCTGAAGGTGCGTCAGGACAGGCTTGCCGTCGAGAAAGTCTGGCGACGCGTTGGGCACGGTAACGAGACCGATGCGGTGCAGTGTGTGATGTCCACGCCCTACCTCCACGGGCAACACATCTATGGCATCGACGGCCATGGTGAGCTGCGCTGTCTCGATCTGCACACCGGAGATCGGATTTGGGAGAACCGCGAAGCTGTGCCCTATGCATACAATGCCACCGTTCACTTTATCCGGAACAGTGACAGGGTCTTTCTCTTCAACGAGATGGGCGAGCTAATCATCGCTCAGCTCTCCCCGAGCGGGTACCGAGAAATCAGTCGGGCCAAACTCATCGAGCCGACTCGTGATCAATATCCGGCCCGCCGCGGTGGCGTAGTGTGGTCTCACCCGGCCTTTGCCGACAGGCACGTGTATGCCCGAAACGGCAAGGAGCTAGTCTGCGCTAACCTCGCTGCCCGGTAATGCCTGAGACAGCGCTTCCGGCCTGCGAAAGGCTGCCCCTTAAGCCCCTGAGGGGGCGCGGCTGACCGGCACGACGCCGAATCCATTTCATGCCATTGAAATAAATGCCTCGACGTTTCATAATGGCCGTACTATGTCGCCGTCACTTTGGCCCTACAAAGCTCCCTCGTCACATGAGACTATGTCGGCGATCATCCGGCGTCGGTCCACCAACAAGACTGACGTGCGCGAGGCGGCACTGGACGGTCTCGACCTTTCCTCTGCGACCAAGATCCTCGATCTAGGTTGCGGATTCGGATTCATGGCTGAGAAGCTCGCCGGTGAGGTTGCACCTGACGCGGAGCTGCTGGGTGTGGACGCCTGGCAGTCCAACGAGAAGCAGTTCTTGGAGAAAGTCTCCTCGGCCGGGCGCAGCGGGCGGTTCCACTGCGTGGAACTGGATTCAACGCTTCCCTGGGAGAACAAGAGCTATGACGTCGTGGTATGCTGCTTTTCGCTGTACTTCTTCGTGGAAATTCTCCCCGAGGTTGCCCGGGTCCTCAGACCGGATGGGCTGTTCCTGGCGGTCACTCACAGCGAACACAGCGTAGCCGGTGACCTTCCCGCTGCGGGTTTTGAGAAGGCGGCCACGGGCCTACTCTCCCTCACGCGCAATTTCTCCGCCGAGAACGGGTCTGAGCTCCTCGGTGCGCATTTCGGCGACGTAACCAGGGTGAACTACATCAACTCTCTCAGATTCGAGAAGGAGCACTTGGACGAGCTGTTTACCTATATGCGCTTCAAGCTCCCGTTTCTGCTGCCGGATGCCAAGCCCACGGACGAGATTCCCGATAACCTGGCCCGTTACGTGGGGGTGGCCATGGCTCGTTCAGGGGAAGTCGTTGTGGAAAAGAACGACGCCATCTTTCGCGCACGGAGGCCGCTATGCCACTAAAGGCCAAGTACTGCTCGCAATGCGGGGCGACTATCGTAGTCCGGGAGGTCGAGGACAGGCAGCGCGAGGTGTGTTCCTCCTGTGGGAAGGTCTTCTACCGCAACCCCTTACCCGTTGCCGCCAGCGTGATCCTCAATGAAGACCGAGAGGTTCTGCTGGTAAAGCGCAAGAATGAACCCAAGAAGGGTATGTGGTGCCTGCCGATCGGCTTCGCGGAAATCAATGAGACCATAGCGGATGCCGCACAACGTGAGCTGAAAGAAGAAACCGGCGTGGAGGGGCAAGTACTCCGCATGCTTGATGTGGATTCGTACGAGAGCGATTTCTACGGTGATTTGTTGATCGTCACCTTCGAGATGAAACGAACCGGAGGCGTTGAACAGGCCGGGGATGATGCCGAGACCATCTCTCACTTTCCGCTAAACTGGCTTCCACAACTTGCCTTCAGCTCAAACGAAAAGGCCCTTCGTGTTTGTTCAGAGGCCCATGCGGAGGAGTGGGCCATCCAGGATTCGTTCAGCAGTCTCCAAGCGGACGAAGGCCGTGAGTTACTCTCTGATGCCCTCGTGGCCCTCATCCAGGATAACGCCCAGCAGTTGACCAAGCTGTGGTTTGATGAAGTCCGCTGCAATCCTACGACCGATTCATATAGCAGGATCAACCCCGACGAGCTGTTTGCCAGAGGGTTCACCGCGATATCGCAGTTCGGGCGCTGGCTCAAAGGGCACGAGGCCGATCAGGAGGTGCGGGCGTTCTACCGAACGCTCGGACGAGAGCGCAAGACGCAGGGGTTTGCCGTACACGAAGTGATGAGTTCACTATCGCTGCTGAGAAAGCACGTGTGGACCTACGCCCGCAGTCAGGGCATGTGGGCCAGCCCGCTCGATGTATACCGAGCCCTGGAACTCGATAGACGCATCGCCCTGTTCTTCGACAAAGCGGTGTATCACACTGCGTTGGGGTTCCACGAAGTCGCAAACGCCTGACAAACACAGCATCGCCCAGAGTACGCACCGACTATGGCACTCCGCTGCCAGCCGGCTTACCAAGTCACTTTCACAGCTCATCCGAGTTCTTGTCGCCACCATCGAGAGCCAAAGACTGCTGCTTCGATCCGCGCGACCTCTATCACTCCGTGACCGCAACCTGATAGACGCCGAAATCTTCAAGATCAAAGTCTCCGTCTGCGTCGAAGTCCGCCATAGCACAACAAGAATCCGTGTACAGCGGTGGGTCGCAGGGCGGGGAACCGCAAGGCCCCGCCAGACAGTCAGCCGCCAAGGCGTAGTCCGCACCGGAGATTAGGCCGCTGCCGTCAAAGTCCCCCACTTCGTCGCATTCGTCCGGCACGTAGTTCCCGTTGCAGTCCGACGCAAGCCCGTATTTCAGTTCGAAGCTATCGGGCATATTGTTCTGGTTGCAGTTGCGTTCACAGTCGTCGGGGATTTGGTTGAAGTTGAAATCCGTGCTGCCGCCGTGTGAAATGTCCGTACTGTCGGGTATGCCGTTCTCGTTACAGTCGTCGCGTAGTGCCGCCAGGGCATCGATGATCCCGTACCCGTACACGTATTCGGGGTCGTATGTCCCATGCGTGGTGAAATAGCCGGCGTTACTCATCAGAGCCGAGCGCATCTTATCTACGCTCCAGTGGGGATACGCGTCGACCAGACAAGCCACCACCCCAGCGGCGAGCGGTGCCGAGAACGACGTACCATTTCCGGTGGTGTAGCCGGTACTACTGGACGTGCTGACTGTAGACGTGCTGACTCCACGCGTAAGCACCTCGGGCTTGACCCGCCCATCAGCCGTCGGACCATCTGAACTGAATGAAGCGATCATGCCGGTGAGATCGACCGCGCCCACGGTTATCACATCGAATGCATCAGCCGGAGAACCCAGATGGGAAGTCAAGGGGCTGGTATCATTACCTTCGTTGCCCGCAGATGTAACGCAATGAACACCGTTTCCCGTGGCGATGTTTACACCTATTGTCGTTACCGCCGTTAGACCGTCGAGGTCTTCCTGAGTGTAATCGTAACCGGTATCGAACTCGAGATAGCCTAAAGAAGCCGTGGCCACGTCCCCACCATTTGCCTCGATGAACTCGAGTCCCGCAACGAAGTAGTCCTCCTCGGCATGGTATTCCGCAGAAGTGTCCTCGGTCTTACACAGGATGTACCAGGCCCCGTAGGCCGTCCCGACCATTCCGTAGGGGTGGTAAGCGGCCATCGTGCCTAGGATCCACGTACCGTGAGAAGTCTGCCCAGGGTAGTCTCCCGTATCGTACCCCGTATTAGGATCGTCGTTGATGAAATCCCACTCCGCCACAATCCTGAGCGGCTCTTCCGTAGAGTTGAAGGCGATATGAACGTGCCTGAACCCGCTATCCAGTACGCCGACAATCACGTGTCTGCCCGTGAAACCGTAGTCGTGAACGCCGATAAGATTCAACTGCGATACCTGGGCCTCAGCCTCCCCGTAGAAAGGATCTGATCGGCCTGCCGTCAGAGCGGGAGTCTCACTCTTGTGTTCGTTCAGCATCCCATCGGCAACCGGCTCCACTCTTCGAGATCGGCGCACCGGCTGAACGCGCGTAACGAAGGGAATGCGGTCGATCTCTTCAATCTGCGCCTTAGTCGCCTCAACACTCACGCCGTTGAGCCATTTGCTGACCACGCGAACCCGCGCTCCGGTTTCCTTTACCCGAGCGATATAGCCGTCCACTACCGGAAGGTCGTATTCATCGAACATACCCGCGCGAGATCGGCGCAGACTTCTTCTCTCCACCGCGCGCCGGTTGTACTTTGATCCCAGGTCGTCAATGGCGGACCGGTATGCCCCGGCCTTGGCTATACCCTTGTCACGGAACAGGACCCAGGCTTTGAGAGTCTCCTCGCCTGGGAGTCCCGACAGCCTTTTTGCCAGGATTCGTTGGATCTTCGGAGTGCCTGCAGACGGTGCGACGCCGTTAGGCGACGGTTCAGAATAGATGCTCACGTAAGGTTCATCTGCCCTGTGTTTCTGTCCGCTCTGCGCCCAAGCCTGACGGTCAGTAGCAGTGATCAACAAGCCCATCAATGACAAACATGCCAACAACCTCACGGCGGCGTGATACGTCGTTCTATGTGTGAACATGATATACGTATCTCCTGGTCGAGTACCCCTGCTCCGAATTCTAGGACCATTACTCGGACCAGGCTCGCCAAAATCAACGGGATGGTACATTTTCTTACAAACTGCCGCTGAGCCCGGAAACGACCGCTTCGGAAGCAAGTCCAGACATAGAAGCGCCAGTGCAACGCGGTGCAAGGTACCTCTTTGCCGCCGTTCCCGACCCGTTGCCCCGCCAGGTGCGACACCAGTCGCAGACTGGCCGCCGACTTCGCCGTACCTTTGCGGCAAAGCGCCCAAGGATATTACCCGGTCCGGAAAGGCTTGCTCTCCGTTTGGATATCCGCACTCCGAGGAACCCATCCTCCCGCGTGGCGTTGGCAGAACCGATAATCGACCGATCTCGACAGACACCGGATTGACTCCAACAAGAGTGTCCGAGATGTACCGGGCATTCTCTGAGGATGCTTGCCGTATTCCGGTCTCGTCGCCTCCTTCGCCAAAAGCGGCATTTTATCGGATTACAGTGCCCAAGAGCGCGTCTAGGAAGGGTCGCCACGAACCCAGTCGCAACCGTGAGAATCCGGACCGCTTCTTTACGGGCGCAACTCGGAAAAGGCTTCTTAAACACATTCTAAGTGCGCCGGCTCAGGCGATTCTCCGTAGCGGCGGATGTTTTTTGGAGTTTTTGGTTCTTAGCCACTTGGTGGCGGTGAGCCGATGTGGGTAATAGGTAACTGCGCGCAGGTAAGGACGTTTGAGGAGCTAGGCAATGGCCGCGAATGAACTCCTATCATCCGGCACGCGCCCCATCCGGGAGCTGATCTGCCCGGATATAGAGGAGCCTGCACATACGGGTGAGTTGATCAAAGAGCGAAGGCGGTGCTTTCGTTATCCTCGCCGCCTTCCCGGCACAATGACAATCGGCGATGCAGAGCACCAGATCACGTGTCTGGACATCGGTTTCGGAGGCATTCACGTTGCTGCCCCGGGTGCGATCAAAATACGTCCAGGTGAAACCGTATCGGTGGGCATCGACCTCGGCGCGAGGAATTTCGAGGATGAGATGTCCGTGGCGAGCTGTCAAAAAACGCCGGGACAGACGATGGTGCACCTCAGCATGGACCGTGAATGAGAGGCAATGCTACCCCGGTCGTCGATCAATCGCATTGATCAACGACCGGGAGCATTCTTCACCGGCACATGGTTTCCCCTCGACGACGCAATGGTCGCCGTGACTACGGACAATCGGCGGGCACCAACTGATCCGGCGCGTCCGTGTATTCTTGCCCCTCCAATCCAAACAGAATCCGCTGAAGGTCGGGCACGTTGAGGATAAAATTCGGCGCCGCCCCGTCATCCAGGCCGTGAAGATCGACCCAGGTAGCGTGCACACTGGGTGTGGCATCACCTTCCGACGTCAACAGATACGCTGTGACGTCGTTGACATTCACGATTTGATTCGGAGCCGTATACCCCGGAAGCGGAGGAAGATCACCCGTGCCCACACCCACGGTATCGCCGTAATAGTGAGGCGGCGGGTACAGAATCGTACCAAGCTCCAGCGGATCGCCGAACAGGATCGCGTCAAAAGAGGCCCGCATCATATACGTTGCCACCGGGACGATCTCACAGTCGCCAACGTGGATCAGCCCTTCAGGCCACACTCGGAACACCGGAGAATTCACCACCCGAGCGAGATAGTCGACTTCGTCGCAGGTGCCCCCGTTTGGCGTACCGTCATCGTTCTGACAGCTTGGGTCATAGGGTTCGCCGATGAACCCGACGACGCCTAGCGTTCCGGGTCCTTCGGTCAGTTCCAGCTGTAAGGCGACGATGTTCGTGCCGCTGTTGGGCCTGAAGGAGATGTAACGGTTCTTGCGGGTATCGTGCGGCGGTAGTGCCATCAGCGGGGCATCGAGCAGGCAGTCCGCAAGTTCCGGCGGATCGCCGCCTGCCGTCCACGCTAATATGAACTGATTCCAATCCAGGCAGTCAATATCGTCATCGTCGTCGAAGTCACCGGCCTCGCATCCTTCGTTGTAAGGCCCGCCCGACGGGCCGGTGAAGCACTCCAGCGTCTCAAACAGGTCGTAATCGTCCCAGTCAACGTCGCCGTCGCCCTCGTAGTCACCGGGCATGAGCAATACCTGGAAGTAGAAGCGCTCCTCAGCGTAGAACAAGCCCCCATCCGTGAACTTCCCCGCCACCGCAAGAACCAGATCGTAGTAGTCGTAGGGCGCATCGCTTGGAAGGGTTATCTCGAAGTCGAAAACCGTAGGATCCGCGCCCCAGCTGTATCCTATGTGCGGTTCGGAGAAGTAGTTGCCCGGTGCTCCCCAGTCCGCCCACGAGCAGTCGGGGGCATAGGTCAATATCTCGCCGTTCTCCACCCCGGGGTACCTGACCCGCTTGAGTTCGACGGCGTAAGTATCGTCGAGATCCAGACCCACGAGCTCGGCACGGAGTGACTTAGTATTGGCACGATATCCCTGGAAAACCTTGAGCGTGCCCCGGTCAGGAGCGCCTGTGGCGCTTTCATCTGGATCAGCGGTGGTGTCCTCGTCGATCACGAACAGCGTATCGGTGAGATACTCCCCGTGGCAGCTAAGGCAGTTGACGCCCCAGGCAGGTTCCGCAACAGCCGTGCGCGCCGTACCCAACGCCGCAAGAAGAACAACAATCAGCAGTATGGAGTGCTTCATCTTTTGTCTTCTTCCTTCTTTCCCGGGCCTAACCCTCTTCACAACGCTCCACAAGCGGGCACCGGGTCTACAACTCCGCTAAAAGCAACTCGATCACCTCGGGCACGACCCGGGCAATCTCCGGTGAAAGCTCCAACCCCCAAGACAGCTCCTTGGGCTTGATACCGATTATGACGACTTCTTCTGGGGCGATCCCCAGGCGCTTGACCAGCTCCAAAGTCTCCAACACGCCCATGTCATGCAGCGACGCACATTGGCCGTCGCGAGGCATGAGATCTTCAGGAGTCAGTCTAAACACCGTGCCGGGCTCGGCATTTCCGTCGACCGCATCGACAATGATCACCTTGCGGCGGTCAGCCAGCACATCAAGCAGATCGAAACCAGCGGTGGCACCGTCATAGAGTTCGACGCCCTTGGGTATCTCAACCGCTTGCATGGCTTCGACAACGCGGACGCCGACACCTTCATCGCGCAGTAGGATGTTCCCCACTCCCAATACGAGTGTTGCGGCACGCATCCCGGTGTCTTGACGATCTGTCTCCGTACTGGTCCGCATCATGCAATACCCGGGGGAATCAGTATTCTGGTTCCTTCACGGCGATCGTTCGGTCGCACCAAGTGCACGGCACACGCCAGGCAGGGGTCGAAGGAGTGAACCACACGCAACACTTCGACCGGCTGGGCGGCGTCCGGTACCGGCGTTCCCACCATGGCCGACTCGATCGGCCCAACCTGATTTAGGTGATCCTTCGGTGAAGCGTTCCAGTTGGTGGGCGTAATCACCTGATACCTGGAAATCACCGAGTTATCGATGCTCATCCAATGCCCCAAAGCGCCGCGGGGAGCTTCAGTCAGTCCCATGCCCGTCGCCGTCTGTGGAATGGAACTAGCTTGGTAAACCGGATCGCCCGGGACGAGGTCATCCAGCCAAGTGTCCATCTCGTCGGCGATCTTCTTGGCTTCCAGGGCCCGAGCCATTATGCGGTCGAGAACGGAAATACCATTGGTGTAATCACCGTTGATCCACATCCTCGCCAGCGGTCCGAGCTCATGGGGTTTATCCAAATAGCGCGGGGCCTTTAGCCAGGAATACGCTCCGGGCTTGGTCGCATCTGGTTCAGTCACGCCGTCAGCGGGGTTCTTGTCATCGCAGGCCGGTGTGTACCAGGCATGGGTCACGTATTCGGTAATCTCCGCAGGATCGAGGGAGCCGGGCGAACCGTCGGTATAACGGCCCGCGTCAAACAACTTGGTCGTGCCACCGGCATCTTGATCGAACACGCCGAAGGAGAGCAGGTTGCCGTAGCCTACACCAAGCGAGTAATAGCTCGGAAAAAGGCCGGCCACCGCAGTGACGTCCGGGATGTAAACGTCGTCAATGAATGCTCTCAGTTCTGTCAGCAGAGTCCTGAAGTCGGCAACATTCTCCGCGGTTACGTTCTCGGTGATCCCCCCCACCACGAACGAGCCCGTGCAAGGCAGCTTCCCCCCAAAGATCGCCCCCATCTGATGAGCCTTCCTGCGCATCGCCAGGGCCGTTAGATAATGATTCACCAGGTCCTCGGCCACCGTCCCCGTTGCCATATCCGTGGTAACGTAGCGCGGAGTCCACGGGGACATATCCAGAAGACCCGTAGTGTCGATGAAGTCTACCGCAGAAAGATGGTAAAAGTGCAGCAGGTGTGACTGAATGTAGTTGGCACCGAGCACCAAGTTGCGCAGTATCCTCCCGTTGTCCGGGGGTGTAACCCCAAAAGCGTTATCCAGGTTCATACACGAAGCCATCGCGTGTGAAACCGGACAGACCCCGCAAATCCGCTGGGTATATTGGGCGGCGTCGCGTGGATCGCGACCTATCAGGATCATCTCGAACCCGCGGAACATCGTGCCCGCACTCTTGGCGTCGACGACCTGTTGTTCACCGCCGACGTCGTCTACGGTCACCTCGATTTCGAGATGCCCCTCGATGCGGGTTACAGGATCGATTGTTATAGTTGTGGCCATTATTTCTTCCCATGATGCGAGGCGGTTAGAACCGCTCGCGGTTATTCCCCTCTGCGATCAGCAGCCCTGCCTTTACTCTGCTCGACCCGGTTCTCCGTGTTCTCGCCATCCGTGATCGGCGTGGGCGCGTAAACATAGAACGGTGACATGCCGTCCGGGAAGGTGGGTTGAACGCATCCCAGACAGGGGCTCTTCGCCCCGATGCACCAGTTCACCCCGTACTCTCCCGCCCCACCGCTATTCCACTTGCGCATGAAACAATCGGAATAGGTCTTCTTCCCCTTGCAGCCGAGGAGCTCCATGCAGCCTTCGTCGCTGAGCTGATCAGCGAATACTCCTTCGCCGCAGTATTCCCGTCGGTTGTGGCAATTCGGATGAATCTGCTTCCCGAAGTATTGCAGCGGACGCCTGTCCGCATCGAGCGGAGGCAGGACCCCGTTGGTCAGTATGTAAACCAGCGATCCAATCAGCCAATCGGGGTGAGCAGGACAACCGGGAATGTTCATCAGCCTGGAATCGCCCACCAGGATCTCTCCGACCCCCTTTGCCTCGGTGGGGTTGGGAGTGCCGGAAGACACCCCGCCGAAGCTGGCGCAAGCGCCCAGAGCTACAATGATGCTCGCGTTTGTAGCGAAGCTCAACAGTGCATCGTACATGGTCATGCCCGGCCAAAGGCGGCAGTAGGCCCCGCTTGCCCCGGTGGGGATGGATCCTTCGACAATCAAGACGTACCCCGGAACGGCACTGGCGGCCTCGGCTGCTGATATTGCCAAGTCACCGGCAACTGCCTGCAGGTTGCTTTGGAACTCTAGATCAATCGTGTTGACCAGCAGATCGTCCACGGTCGTGTAATGGATGCTGTTGAGTATTGAAATGGCGCATCCGTCGCAGCCCGCACCCTGCAGCCAGATAACCCGGGGGTGTCCTTCGCCTCGGAGAACGTTATTCAAGTTCGCGAAAGACTCGGCCGACAACCTGCCGGCGGCGGCCATCGCCGCAGCGGCCTTTAGAAACTCTCGGCGACTGATTCTCATTACTTCCCCTCCCCTTTGTCATTGCCTGCGGAGTGCTCATCCGAAGGAACCGATCCGCCGCCCGGCAAGTCCATAAGCCACGGCGATATTCCGAAAAAGGCCTCCGTCTCTGCCAGCAACGCCCGGGTATAGTTGGGATTGTGCGATCCTAGGCCTTTGTCCGCCTGCACGAACTGATAGTTGAACTTGGCAATGTTGTATCTATCCAGCTCCGCCGGCGGCAAGGTGGCTGGATCAACATAAGCCGGGCTGCCCGGATCGAAGAAGGGGGCGAGCTCCGCCAAGCGTGCCGCCATCTCCTCCTGCATACCGGCCACCAGCATGGTGGCGCTTGCCTCTGTATGACACGGCTCACAACCGCGCAGATTCGCCGCGAAGGTGTGCCCGCTGTTGACCGGCTGATCCGGCCCGCCGTAAGGCTCTTTGTGCACGTGGCAGGTAACACACTCCCTTGGATTGGCCCACCAGTGTTCGCTATAAGGCCCCACAAGCGCAGACCCGTCGAGGCGGTACCCTCCTGTGCCATGAAGGTTCTCAGCCTGAGGTCTCTCCGGCAAATCGCCTGGACCCACGGCGCCCATGGTATGGCAGTCGGAACAGAGAAGGGCTGGTCGCAAGCGGAGTTGGCCACCAATCCCCGTGCCGTGAGGTCCATGACACGCTACGCATTCTATATCGAAGGCGACCTCAGCCGTCGTGGGCTTCTCGCCTTCCGGCGCCAGGCGATAGTCCGTCGAGTGGCACGGGAGGCAGGAATCGTCATAGTCGGGATCAAGAACGATATCGCTCAGTGCCGTTGAGTGCTTGGAGGTCGACCATTGCTCGAACTGGGGATGATGATCCTCCCCGCACAGGCCGTGGCACGACTGATGGCACGCACCGCACATATTCCCGTCGAGATTAACGTCCAAGTGATGAGTAGCCGCGTCAAGCGCATGATTGCTGCCCGGCCCGTGACAGTTCTCACATTGCACGTTCGCCAGTTCGGGCGTTACCGTCTGGCTCACGAAGCCGCTGGGCAGCCCGTAACCCACCGCGTGGCAGGGGAAGCACAGGGGGTTGTCTCCGTCGCCACTGCTCACAATGGTGCTGAAGGCGGTTGCATGGATCGTGGTCGACCAAGCTGCGTGATTCTCAAGATGGCATTCGGTGCAATTAGCCGCACCGATGTATAGCGCCGGGCTGGGCGTCTCCGGGCAAAGATACGTCTCCCAGATCGAGTAGTCTTCTCCATCCACGTCGCCGTCACCGCTATAGTCGCACTTGGCGAAATGTTCCGGGTCGCATCCCGGAGGCGGCGTGGTTACGCCTGGTCCAGCCTGGCAGGTGGTGAAGATGGCCAGATCCGCGGTATCCACGTCACAATCCAGATCGAGACAACCCAGCGACCGGCCGAACTCATCAACAGCATCCCCACAGGCATCGTCGGGGCAGGAATCGCAAACGTTGCCCACGTTGTCCGAGTCGTTATCGGTTTGGTCCAAGTGGTGCAACACCGGGCAGTTGTCACAGACGTCGCCTATGCCGTCCTCGTCCCCGTCCGCCTGATCGGCGTTCATCACCCCTTCGCAGTTATCGCAAGCGTCGCCAATGTCATCACCATCCCCGTCGAGCTGCGTCGTATTGGCGTCCTGCGGACAGTTGTCTTCGCCGTCGAGTACGGTGTCTCCATCGGCATCGCCCGGAGGCGGTTCGAGTGGCCAACCCAGCACGGCTGCTTGATGGACGGCGGCAGGCCCAGTGGCGTTGGGGTCCGACGCCCAGGCGATGATCTTTATGTTCGACTCTTTAGTCCAGCTGTCGTAGTCGAAGGTGAAACTCCTTTGAACCACTTGGGATCCACCTGGTGTCAGGGTTATGTCTTCAGTTGCGGCGGCCTGCTTGAAAGTATTGCGCGAGTATGCCGGGTCGTCAGGCCAATGATCCAACACCTGGACCATATAGATGCGCAAGGTCTTCCCCACCCCCCCGGCTTCTATACCCACAAGTGCGGAGACGCTGTACGTCTGCCCGGAGACGAATTCCGCGCTTAAGCCGATAGTCACGTCAGTGGGGACTGCTCGTTGGGGGAGAAAATGATTGACTCGGTAGACGTTGTACTGCTGGTCGACGTCATAGAGCGACCCGACCACAATGTCTATCCCGTCAAAAACGGTCGTGGGCGTGTACTGTGCTTCGTAGAAATCCCAGCGGGCGTCACCCCAGGGCGTGACGTATTCGTCATTCCTGTGGATCTGAATGAACGCAAAGGACTCGCCGTACACATCCAGCAAGTTGCTTAACGCGGGACCCGCGTAGCTGCAAGTCCCTCAAAACCGGCTGGTGAATTCTTCGCACAGCACAACCCGATCCGCACCAAAGACCGTTTGACCGCTGTAGAGAATCGCTGCCGCACAGACGGCGACCGCTACCGTGCTCCAAGAGGCATCCCTTGCCATAGACGACACGCGTTTTCTCATCATCCCGTCCCCATCCTGCTTTAGAGGAATTCCCTGCGCGCAAACAACCAATGGCTTAGCTCTCACCGGCCCAAAAGTAGAAACGCGCTCCGATCGTTCTTAGCCCTATTTCTAACGAAATGAGCCTCGAAAATCAAGGGCATAAAGTCATTTCGGCAGGCGCGATGAAGCTCGGATGGGACTCGTGGGAGATGACCGGCAGCTCGCACGTAGTGGTCCTTCGCATCCCTCGCAACTTGCTCGTGCGTGCAGCGCCCCGGCACAGTGCTTTGCACCCGCCGGAACCCGCGAATCCAGTTATCGGATGCTTGATTCTGGACATCCGACGGCGATCTGATACGGTGAGTTATAATGCGCACCCCGGCTTCATCCCGATGGCCAACTCCCCCTAGGTACGTGCGCTTTATCCCCTCATCTCTCAGCATAATGTCACTCGCAATCTACCTGGCCACACTCAGTCGCGATGTCGGCATTGGTGATTCGGCAGAGCTCTCTTTGCAGGCCTTCAAGCTCGGCGTAACCCATCCGCCCGGATATCCAGTCCACACTGTTTTGGGTAAGGTGTGTGGGCTTCTGATTGCGGACCCGGCCTTGGCTACCAACGTGCTCTCGGCGTTGTGCATGAGCATCGCCGTCGGACTGCTCGGCGCCATTGCCTTGCGACTTGCTCGCCATTCGTACGCTGCGGTCGCCGGAGCACTCATCTTCGCCTTCGTGCCCACTGTCTGGACAGCGGCGGTCACGACGGAAGTGTACGGCGTTAACATCTGCATCGTCGCTGGGGCGCTTCTGCTTACGCTGCGCTGGCGCGATCGGCCGACTCATTTGTCCCTGTGCGGCATCGCCGTCTTACTTGGCGTGTCACTTGGAAGCGGTCTGGCGAACGTGCTGTTGATACCAGGCTTCGCGATCCTGATCAGGGAGGGCGCTCGCCGCAAGGCAAGGGAATTGCTGCTTGCGGGGTCCCTCTTTGCCGTCACCGCCTGCGCTGTTATGAGTTGGAGCTGGATGCGATGTGAGGCCAACCCGCCACTCGGCTCGGCGTACCTGCCGAACACGCTGGCAGGTTTCATTGCCTACGTGTCAGGAGCGCAGTACACCACCTTGTCAATCCAACCGCTCGACTTCTATGCATCCAGACTCGTTGAGCACACAACGTATTGGGGTGCGTCGCTGATGTGGTTGGGGGTCATACTTGGGTTCATCGGGTTTGTGTGGCACTGGCGTCGGCAACGGGTCATCTGTGTGTCACTTCTTGTGATGTTCGCTGCAAACCTGGGCTACTTCACCTTCTACCCCTGGATCGACTATAGCGAGATGGTGGTGCCTGCCTACTTCGTGTTTGCCATCTGGATGGCCTGCGGAATCAGGGCGGTTGAGGCGGAGCGCACCAGCCGAACCGCCCGCATGGTGTCCGTGATCATCTCAGTCACCGTCGTGGTCGGCGTCCTTACATCCGGCGTGCGTACCTACCGGGAAAGGGGCGGCGACAAGCCAGTAACTCAGTTTGTGCGTGCGACCTTCGAGCTTGTACCACCCGATGCTGTACTGATCGCCCACTGGTATGATTTCACGCCGCTGGTCTTCTTCCAGGAAACGCAAGGCATGCGTCCTGACCTTACGATAGTCGAATGCTGCTATGGGATCCGCCACTATCAGTGGGGCAAGGTGCGGGACTGGCGAGAGTTTGCTCGCAAGTCCGCGGCGGCAAGACCGATCGTAATCGACGAAATCGGTGCGCAAACGTTCGATATGAACATGGTCACCGCAATCGGCCCCGGGTGGTATCGGGGCCGTGATTGGTATCGAGTAGATCCGGCAGGATTGCACGCAAGGTAATCGCGTGCAGGACAGACCGTCAGGGGTAGCCCATGTCCTTGGACTGGGCCGCCCGCCAATCGTACTTAGTCGGCAGGGTACGCCGTGCGCACCGTGGAATCCAGGAAGTGGCAAGCGAAGCGCCGCCACCAGCGTCCCATGCGAGCTTCCGGTTTGGCTGCTGCGCTCGGCGGAATGCATTCGATCCGCAGTATGGCACGACACAATGCAGTCTGGGCTCACCCTGGGAGAGATGGCAATTGCGCCGGATTCGACGGCGGAGACCTGACTTGTCTACCGACGCGCCGGGGCTTATGCGGTTGTGTTCTTCAAGCCATTCCCGCGCCGCATCAGAATGGTCAAACCAGCCGCCGGCGCCCCGTGCATACACGCATACTATGCTGTAGAATATCCAGCTGGATCCAGGGAGGTTCTCGATGCGCCGTCTGCCCATAAAGACATATGTCTTACTTCCCATCGTGGTGGCGCTGGCCACGCTGCTCGCCGCGTTCGTGTGGGAAGCACACCGTGATCGACAGGGACGTCTGGACGCAGCCGCGACCCGCGACCTGCACAGCCTGCAGAATCTGCTGATGCTGCAGCTCGAGCGGGAAGCGGCCACGATGCGAGTGGCACTGGTCGCCCTGATGCGGGACAAGCGCTTGCAGGCCGCGTTTGAGGCCGCGGACCGAGAGGCTATCGCCGAGCAGGTGCAGCCGTTGTTTGAACGCCTCCATGAGGAACACGGTGTAACCCACTTCTACTTCGTCGCGCCGGACAGGGAGTGCATCGTCCGTGTTCATAAGCCGGAATTCTACGGCGACATAATCGAGCGCATCACCATGCGCCGCGCCGAGGAGACGGGTGAACAGGTGTGGGGAGTAGAGCTGGGGCCTCTGGGGACGTGCACGCTGCGGGTGGTGATGCCCTGGCGAACCGAGAAAGGACTGGTGGGGTTTGTCGAGCTGGGCGAAGAAGTAGAGTCGATCACCGAGAAGATCAGAAAGGCTACGGGGGCTCACCTCGTGGTGGTCATCCGCAAGGAGCATATCGAACGCGAAGGCTGGGAGCAGGGCATGGAGATGCTGGGCCGGGACGCTAACTGGGACCAATTCCCCGATGTGGTTCTCGTAGGCGAGATTCCGCGGGTTGCGCCCCCGGGGTTCTTGCGCACCCTGGGTGATGTCCTGGCCAATCCGGACGCAAGCCGCACACTCTTGTCCGAGAACACTCGCTTTCGTATCGACTCCTTTGAGCTCCACGACATGGCCGAGCGGCACATAGGGTACATGGTCGTACTCCGCGATGTGACCGAAGAGCACGAAGCTGCCCGCGTTTCCGTGGTGCTTACTACTGGGCTGAGCGCCGGTGTCGGCGGGGCGCTGTTTGTGTTTTTCTACCTCCTGCTTGATCGCCTTCAGCGCAAGCTGGGCCGCGAGTTCGGCGAGCGACAAAAAGCTGAGCAGAAGCTTCGAGAGCATCGCGACCAACTCGAGGAAACGGTCACCCTGCGCACCCGACACCTGCGGGAGAGCAACGAAGAACTACAGCGTGAGATCGTCGACCGGAGAAAGGCGGAGGAAGAGGCCCTGAAGCTGCGAGCCCTGCTCAAGAGCATGACCGACTCCATGCCTTCGGTGCTTGTCGCGGTGGACCGCCAGGCCAACGTCACGCAGTGGAACCAACAGGCGGAAAAAGCAACGGGCCTCAGCGCCGAACAAGTCCTGGGCAAGCCACTTGCCGAAGTCTTCCCTCAACTACCGAATCAGTCCGAGAGGGTATATAAGGCGATCAGCACTGGACAAACACAGACCGAGCTTAAGGTGCCAAGCCAACGCGAAGGAGAGACCCGCTACGCTGACATAACCGTCTACCCTCTTTCCGGTCCGGGAATCGAAGGGGCCGTGCTTAGACTGGACGACATTACCGAACGCGTGCGAATCGAGGAGATGATGGCCCAGACCGAGAAGATGTTGTCCATCGGCGGTCTGGCGGCCGGAATGGCCCACGAGATAAACAACCCCCTGGGAGGCATCCTCCACGGCGTCCAGGTCATCCAGAAACGCCTCTCTCCGACCATTTCCAGGAATCTGGAGGCGGCTCGGGAGGCCGGAGCTGACTTGCAGGCCATAAGAGCCTATCTCGAACAACGAGAGATCCTCACGTTTCTCACCCGGATACGAGAGTCCGGCGAACGGGCTTCCAAGATCGTATCCAACATGCTGCAGTTCAGCCGCAAGAGCGACGCGCACCTTACCCCCGTAGATCTGGCGGCTCTGATTGAGCGCGCGGTCGAACTCGCCGCTAGTGACTACGATCTCAAGAAGGACTACGACTTCCGGCAGATCAAGATAACCCGCGAGTTCGCCCCCGACCTGCCCCCCGTACCTGCAGTCGAGACGGAGATTGAACAGGTCGTACTCAATCTACTAAAGAACGCCGCCCAGGCCATGCAGGAGATCGGAGGCGTGAAGGATCGGCGCATAAGCTTGCGCACTGGTCGCGTAGACGAGTGGGCCCAGATCGAAATCGAGGATAACGGCCCGGGAATGTCACAGGAGATTCGCAAGCGTGCCTTTGAGCCCTTCTTCACAACGAAAGGAATGGGCGACGGAACGGGTCTGGGCCTCTCGGTGTCCTACACCATTGTCACTACCAACCATAGAGGTAGCATGACCGTTGACTCTGTACCTGGTGCCGGAACGACTTTCAGAATACGCCTCCCTCTGCATAGGAATGCTCAATGACAACACCCTTGAGAGTGCTGATTGTCGACGATGAGGAGACACTCCGAACACATCTGGCAGCATACCTGGAGGATTCTGATTTTGATGTCACCGCCGTCGCAAGCGGAGAGGCTGCACTTAATGCACTTGCCGAAGGAACGTTCGATATCGGTATAATCGACATCAGGCTCCCGGATATTGACGGTAACGGCCTAGTCCTGCGATGCCACGAGATTTGTCCGAGCATGCGATTCCTGGTTCACACCGCTTCTGCCAGCTACAAACCCCCCGATGCGCTGGCGGCGTGCGGAGTGCGCCAGGAGCACGTCATGGTAAAGCCGATACTGGATCTGGACACCCTCGTCCAGGCGATCCACCGGATCGCATAACACTGCTGCGAGAAGCAGGTAAACCGAGTAATCACCCAGGCTAGCGTCCGCCCCGCGGACCATACTCATCTTCAGGGGTTCGTCCGCACAGCACAACCTGACCGACTCGTTCAAATGCAGGCGGGGCACCGCCCTTTCGGGACGGCGCCCCGGTCCTGCCATCGCTCCGGTTATATGTATAATCCAGTGATCCGGACTACCCACCTCGGACACCCGTCCGGATCACCGCGATACTACGGACAGACAAACTCATCATCGTCACAGCGCTCGGCCTGATGCCACGTGCCGCCTGCAGTCGTGCAATCGGCCTCGGTCATCGTTCCGATGCAAGCGGGAACGGCGTCGCAGCAGGCACCCCAGTTCGCACCACCGGCAGGCGGCCATACACCACCACCGGCAGCGTAGACATCCAGAATTTCATTTGCCTTAGCGAGTATCGACTGGACGTAACTTCCGTTGTGAGCACCCAAGCTGCCATCACCCTCAATGTACTTGATCATGAAGCGAACCTTCAGGATCTCGTCGGGGAGGTCGGCCTGGCCAGGTGAGCCTTCCGGGCCGCCACCGCAGCACTCGTACTCCCACAGCGCCGCATCGCCTAACCTGGCTTTCAGGTCATCGAGTTGGGTCTGAACGGAAGTCTGAACTGCCACCAGCGTCGAATGTGCGACAAACGCATCGAAGTGGCATCCTGTGCAGCCCTCAAAGTTGACCTCGAACGAGTGACCGGTAATAGCCACCTTCTCAACTACCGCGTCGGTGACCGATCCCCACTGGCCCTCAGTAGCCCCACCCAGATAAGCCGGATACCCGGTCGGCAGGAACACACCGCCCGGACCCGCAAAGCTTGCCGTTGCCAGGAAGATCACCTCGTAAGGTGACTCTTCCGGCGAACTCGGAATAGAGGTCGCTTCGCTGTGAATCTCAATTGAAGACGCAGCCCAGTCCGCAGATCCACCAACGTAGACGATAGTCGTATGGTGTTCGTGGTTATGGACATCCGCAGTCACCGTACCCGACCCCCCCCAGAGTGTGGCGTCAAACGTAGCCGTGCCTCCAGTGTAAGTGGCAATGTACTCAATCGTTCCATCACCGGCACCGTCCACATTGTTAGTCTCCACGATGCTGATCATCGCCGGACCGGAAATCTCCCACTCCAGACCGAGTGTCGCACCGTCCCAGCTGGCAAGGTGCATCAAGTTACCGAGCTGCCCAAAGCCGCCGCCGACAAAGCTCTCCGACCAGCGGCCGTCTGAAGCATCGCCGTCAGCAAAGGGCTCGGTGTACATGTGGCAGGTCGCGCATTGCTTCGCAGCAAAGTTGTGCGTCGCCGTGGAGTTCGACACCAACGGATCCAACTCTTCGCCCTCGGGCATGGGCATTTCACCTCTGAGAACGTTGCCCTGAAGACTGTGGTGGGGTCCACGCCCGGTCGCGGTCCAAACACGCCCGCGGCTGTGGTGACACTGACCACACAGGTTGAACCGGGCCGGATCCGTAGCATCGGCTATGGAATTCGACGCGGCCACATCCAGATACTCGGGGAACAGCAACTGCGAGTCCCGAATCCCCAGGGGATCCGGAACAGCGTTGTTACCGGTCTGGGCGTGCGGTTCGTGACAGGAACTACACTCGACACCGAGCTCCGGATGGGGGTTGGTGCCCTCTTCCGGAGCATGACAGACGTTGCAATAGCTCGCGTGCGAGTTACTGGCCGCCGCCTCATGACCCGACTCACTCCATTGATCGTAGGTCGGATGGTGGGCGTCGGTATGACACGCACCGCACAGCTCCGACGAGTTATCGATCACAGGGTGAACGACGGTCGGATCAAACACGTGCTTGCTACTCGCACCGTGGCAGTTCTCGCACTGCACACCGGCAAGGTTGGCCGTCGTCGCATCGTCCACGAAACCGGTCGGCTGACCGTAGCCCACAGTGTGACACGGGAAGCAGCCGGCCAACACAAACGAAGGCAGTGCAGGGAGGTTATTCCGTGCTTCACTATGAAGCGTCCCAGTCCACTCTGTATGCTTGGTCACGTGACATGCCGCACATACATCCGCTCCGACATACACCGGAGCAACTGCCGCTACACCAACTAACGCATCAGCGGCGTCAAGCATCGCCGACGTGTACGAGGAGTTGTGAACGCCGAAGCTGGCATCACCCTCGATGTACTTCACTAGGAAGCGGGCCTTCTTCACCTCGTCGGTGATGTCATCCTGACCGCCGGCACCGCCAGCGGGGCCACCACCGGAGGTATACTCCCAGTCAGCCGGATCGCCCATTGCCGCCATAATCGCATCGAGCCGGGCCAATGTCGCACCCTGCACGGCGTCGGTCAGAGCCTCGGCGGCCGCCGCCGAACCGTGGCAGCCGGCACAAGCTTCATAATCCACGTGCCAACTGTGCCCGGTGATGGCTTCGACCTCAGGTGGCCCATCCTCGTGTGCCGCGGTGTGCATGTGGCATGTGTTGCACTGCAGAGCCAAACCGGCGTGCCCTGACGGCGTGTTGGGCGCCAGCGGAGTGGCCTCCTCACCTTCCGGCATGGGCATCTCACCTAGGAAGACATTCCCCTGGAGACTGTGGTGCGGACCTCTGCTAGTCGCCGTCCACACGCGTCCGCGGCTATGGTGACACTGTCCACACAGGTTGAAACGGGTCGGATCAGTGGCATCAGCGATGGTATTGCTCGCTACCGGATAAGCAACTTCCGGATGCAGCAGCTGGGCATCGCGCTCCCCGAGGGGATCAGGAAACGCGTCATTACCCGTCTGAGCATGTGAATCGTGGCAGGAAACACACTCTACACCGATTTCTGGATGGTCGTTGTCGCTGCCCTCCTGAGGAGCATGGCAAACGTTGCACGAACCACGGTGTGAGTTCTCAAAGGCAACCGCATGCCCCGACTCGGTCCATTCGTCAAAGGTCGGATGGTGGGCGAGCGTATGGCAGGCACCGCACATCTCCGACTCCTCGTCGATGATGATGTTATCAGCCGTGGCAAGATCCACGTGCTCCGCACCTGAGCCGTGGCAATTCTCGCACTGCACGCCGGCGAGGTTCGGTGTGCTGCCGTCGGCCTGGTACCCCGTCGGATCGCCAAACCCGAGTGTGTGGCAGTGGAAGCATTCCTCCAAGTCGGGTATAGGCATCGGAGGTAGATTGTCGCGTGCGTCCTTGTGCAGCGTAGCATCCCACTCGGCATGCTCAGTGGGGTGGCAGAGTAGACAGGTATCCTGACCGACCCACTCGCCCGCGGCCAGCCCACGGGCCAGACCCGGCATGAACGCGTTTTCATGAACGTGGCACTGATTACACGCCGGCATACTAGCCGTATGCGGTACGCTAAGGGCAGCGAATTCTGCCGACACTACCGGAGGAACAACACTGTCATCGAAGTACGCGTGGCAGACGTCGCAGAAGCCGACTTCGCCGGCATCCGGATCGACAAAACCACCATCACCGACCCCGATCGTGTTGTCCGTGAAGCCGACCGAGACCATGCCGCCGTTATACCAGCTGTACATCGTCCCCTTGGTCAGAGAGGCGGTAGTGGTATCACCATGGGTGGCGTGGCAATCGGTACAGAACTCAGGACCGTGCTCCATACCCACGGCATGATCCACCGGGGCGCCTGCGCCACGGTGGCACTGCTTGCACAGTGCGCCGTCAGGTCTGGCATCGCGGAGGTATCCGCTACCCTCATCGCATACACCGTCCGGGCAGCCCGCGTCATTGAAGCATTCGTTACCGTCGTTGGCTCCACCAACGCACTTGTTCATCCCCCGCTCGTGGGGATCGTGGCAAGTTCCGCAACGGATCTTGCCGGCGTCGAGGTGAAGGTCGATCTCGTTATAGGCGCCGACTACCGGACCGGCGACATCGCCGGCATCAGCCGCAACACCCCAGGGGTGCGAGTTGACCGGCGGCACGATAAAAGCCTTGCCCATTGCAAGTGCGGAAGACGCGTGACACGAAATACACAGGTTCTCCTGACCCCAATCGGTCAGCATACCACCTGGAGCGCCGTTCATGTTATGGCAACGGCCGCAAATGATGTTGGCTTCAGCCAAGTGTGGAGCCTCTAGGCCCGTGGGATACTCATCCCGTCCTGCTGTCGTGCCACGGAGAACGAAATCCTCAACGGTCGCACCACCGAAGCGCTCGACCGCGATGTTCAGGTCTCCCATGTCTACTACACGGTCCTGGTTGAGATCCAACTCGCGGGAATAGATGCTGCTGTTGATAGCTTTGACGATTACGGTCGGGTCATCAGGAATCGGGATGCGGACGGCCCGCTTCTTGCTGCGACTAAGCGAGTCGTCAGTCGTCTCCTCTACGATCTCCGTCGAGGAGCCCGGGCGCGGTGCGGTGCAGGTCACCGAGTAGCGCGCGATTGTCTGATTACGCGCTGCAACAACCCACATGTTGCCGTTGTTGATCTCCACGTCTATCGGAACGCGGAGCGCACCGGAACCACTGCCATACGCAAGGACCGGAGTGAAAGCCGGGTCCAGCTCGGTGCCCGTGCTGTCAAAGGCCCGTACCGTACCCATCAGGGCGTCAGTTAGATAGATGTTGCTGCAGGAGTCGACTGCAACGCCCTCTGCACGAGCAACCCAGGCAAGCTCAGTCATGCCTAGATACAACGTGCGATAACCGAACTTGTACTGGAAGATACCGCTCGCCGCATCGAAGACCTGTACGCGGAAGTTGCCTGTATCGGCGACAATAACGTGCCCGGTGCTCGCATCAAAAGCAATGGCCTGGGGATCCAGAAATTCACCCATCCCGCTGCCTTGTGCGCCAAACGCACCAATGCCTAGCCCCGTACTCCCGTCAAACTTCAAGACCTGATGCCCACCGCTGTCGACAACGTACACGTCGCCCGTGCCCGGATCGATGGCGATGTCATTTGGCTGAACCATCACCAGTGGCGCAAGCGGTGTAGGATCGAGCGTCCCAAGCAAGGCGAAGCCGGCGCCGGGATCGTATATGCCCACTTGTCCGTCCATACGTGCCACGAATAAGCGTCCGTCCGGATGAACGTCGACGCCCACGGGAATCTCAGGCACCTGGAACGACGTCGTCGTCGCCCCGATCTCGTCGTAAGCGACCACCAGATCAGGCTGTTCCGTGAAGTAGATCACGCCCGCCGACGTAGCCGTCACACGCCCGGGGTAGACCACCCCAGCCGTCAATTCATGCTCCAGCGTGACCTGTCCGAGCGTCGCTGCTGCGAGGGCAACAAAACACGAGGCTATCATTGCGCCAACTCCTCTCCTTGTTCACGTGTTCATGTTCGAATGTGCAACATTCACACCACTGCACATAGACTGTAATCCCTGGGCATTCCTGCCCCTTCGTCTGTGAGCAATGGTCATGCCGCTCCGCGGATCGGGTTGACGCACTGCCGCTTCATTATGGCCCCTTGATCGATAACCTACTGTCATGACTTAAGATATGCGCCTAGGGGCTATCGTGACAGCGTTGTTTGCGAGCACCGCCAGACCCACTGGACCCTCCCGATTCCGAGAATAGTACGGCTGTCAATCTTGCTCTTGGGAATCGCAGGACGCGCCCAGGGCTCGGGGAGAGGGGCGTTTTTGAGGCGCCGCACACGCCGAAGAAGGGTCTCACACGCGACCTACTTTGAACACCCGCGAGACTGTTGAAGGTTTGGACTTTGCGGCAGAGGGGGAAGCAATCAGCCGCCTACGGACCCCACCCCCCACAGCCAGGGAGACGTTTTAGGGACCAGTGAAGAACGCTGTGAAAGCTGCGTAATCCTGCAGGTCCACATCGCTGTCGTCATCGAAGTCGAACGTCGCGCACGCCTGCTCGACTGTAAGTCCGGGACCCTTGAGGCACTCGTTGAGTTTGACGTAGTCCGACAGGTCCACATAGCCGTCGCCGTTAAAATCACCCGGAGGCGGCACAAAGTCGGTCACAGTTAGAGCTGGCTTTGTGGTCGGTTCCGCTTCGAGAACATCCATAAACGCCTGATTTGCGTCTTGGGTCGTATTCGGATCAACCTGAAAGCGAAAGGCAACTGCATCGCCGCCACTGGTCAAGGCTTCGTTCACCGGACCCCCGACGTTCACAGTGTATACCCTGCTCTCTTGATATGGTTCAACAATTGCCACACCCTGCAACTCGGTCGGCCCGGCATGGAAGTCATCAAGGGTCTCCAGTAGGTCTGCCGGGTAGGAGTACACGTGAACGGCGACGTCCGATAAGGGAAACAAACTTGCACCGCGGATTTCGAACGTCAAAGTGGCCGACACCGGTGGCTCCAGAGTGACGCCGCTCACGTCATACTCCCAGACCACTCGATACTCGACGTCCTGTGTAAGGGTGATGGAACCCTCGTAGCTCGATTCGTTGAAGTACCAGTCTGCATGGTCCGCGCTACCATCGAAGATTCCATAAGAACCACCATCCACAAGTGTACCGTCCTTCGATGGATAGATCGTCTGCGCCTCGGAAGTCGCACACATCAGACCGACAACCCCACAACATAAGACTAGTGATAAACTAACGCGATTCATACGGCAGGGTCTTCTCAAAAACACCACTACTACCTCCTCAGACACCTGGCGGACACAAGCGACTTTGGCAAGGTCCCCACCTCGCATACGCTCGCCATCGGCGCCCACCGGCCCTCCGTCTTTGAACATACCGACCTAGACTTCACCTGATGAACGCGACACGGCCGGACGCTGGATACTAGTCACGCGGCCCTGGGAATTCCACCGAGTTCGCTTCCCCGTCACCCCCGCAGGCCAATAATCGCATACCCGGTCGCAGCGCGAGTGCTGCGGCGTATGTCCGGCCTGTGCAACAGACTCCAGCGGCTCCAGAACTGCGTGCGCACCGACGTCACAGCCTAGGAGCGTGTTTAAGAAGCCTTTTCCGAGGAACGCCAGTAAGGAAGCGCTCCGGTTTCATCCGCCGAAAAACGCACCCTCGTCCCGACGAACGTCGGGACGGCGCGGTTTGTGGCGACCCTTCTTAGACGCGCTCTAACACAGCCACACCGAGCGGGCACGCAACGACCCGATAATCCTACGGAATCGCAGGCAATCGCGCGTGACAACTGCCGCAGTCCATACCTGGGTAATATCCGTGAGTGTCGAAGTCTCGCCCCGCTCGTGGCAGCGTGTCGCATGGACTCGTCGGAGGCCACGGACCGCCGTAGTGGTGGCACTGATCGCATTCCAGCGAACCCCAACCCCATCGATAAGGCTTACCCCATGCCGGCTTGCACTGCTCCAGGTGGCATCCTACGTTGGAGCAGGTCTTGTCCGCCGGATCATATATCGAGCTCTCGAACGTAAAGGTCTGGCTCGAATATGTCACCGCGTTTACCGGATCAAAAGCAACATCCTTCGCCCCGTTGACGTGATAGCGTTTATCCGCAATCGCGACGTCGTCAAACAGCGTGATATCCCCGGCAATACGAGTCCAGGTCATAGCATCGGTTACCGTGCTATAGTGGCAGACACGGCAGAACAGAGGATCAAAACTCATGTTCCAGTTGTGCAGATTCTCGTAACCCCAATCATCCACAGCGGCGTGCGAGTTCCCGACCGCTGCGTACACGTTCGGATATTGCGTTTGCGGGGGGTTGCGGTGGCACCCGTTGCAGTCCAGCGACGCCCCGGACCAGCTGACCGTCGAATAGACGGGGAACTCCGTTACCGTGTACGGATCGTAAGTAAGATTCCCGTTGGAATCCAACAGCGCCCATCCCTCGACCGGATCAGTTAACGGGTCGCCCACTGTGCTCGAGCTCCAGTCCGTCCTGCTGTGACAGTATACGTTGGAGCACGTGCTATCGATCTCCGAGTAGGCTGCCGCAGGTGGACTCATGCTCTTAAGGCTACCCGCCGGTGCTGCCGCGTCATACAACTCAACGTCAACACTCCCGTTCATGTGCGCGGTGAAAGACAGCGGATGGCACGTCCCACACTGGAACCCGTACGCCGCAGCCGTAGAAACATTGTCTGTGCCGCCATAGCTCACCAGCCCAAGATCGTTCACTCCGAAGTGAACCAGGTGAGCACCCGTTGCGGGCGGCGCTCCGTGGCACGCGTCGCACGCCCCGGAAGCCATGAAGCCGTCTGCGTGTGCGTGACAGCCTGTACAGGTAACACCTTCATTGTGAGCCCCGCCGCTGCCGTCGTGCTTGTGGAAAGTCGTCTCGGTGTGACATACCTCACAGATACCATCGTACGTTCCGTCACCATCCGCGAAGCTGTTTGCCCCGCTTCTGGACGTCAGCACCACCGGCTTCTCTATCCCGAGTGTCTGGTTGAATACTCCGCCCGCGACCAAAGACAGATTCCTGTCATCAGGATCATGGGGTGCGTGGCAATCCGTGCAGACCGGCTGCCAATCCCCTTGAGGCGTGTGGATTATATGCTCGCTGTGGCAACTCCGGCATAACTGAGTGGAATTCATCCGCAGATACGGGGCGGCGATGTCCTGGCTGTGTTGATCGTGACAGGTGGCGCATTTGATCAAACCGTTCTCGAGATACAACTCCAACTCGCTGCCTGCAGGAGGCCCCACCGACCCGTAGGCGGCGTTCACCGCGTCAACTCCCCACGCATGGGACATGCCCAGGTTGGTCGTCGGGCGGACAAGACTCCCCGGTGCCTGCCCACCTCCGGTGTGACACGAGAAACAGACTTGCGCCTGCCCCTCCGCCAAGCCAACGTGCCCACCTGGCTGTCCATCAACATCATGACATCGCCCGCAGGAAACATCAGCCAGAACGTGAGGCGGATCCCATCCGCCCCGAGCCGCACTTGGCATCCCGTCCCCGGAGCCGCCGTCAACGACCTCCACGGGGACTTCCTGGTCTATCCTGCTTCGGGCGCCTCGCAGCTTAGAGTTGCGGTCTTGCCCACTCACGTTGGTACCGGTAAAGAATGTGCCTTCAGAATCGCGCGACGCCGGAGGTGGTGCGAAAATCTCAACACTCCCCGTCCCGCTGTTCGCAACAAGCACGCGTCCCGAGGCGTCTATTACCACATCCGTGGGCGTACGAAGGCCGCCCGGACTGGCATCGTGATCCACAACCTTGCCCAACTCCGCCCCTGCCGAAGTGAAAACGCGGAGGGTGTCCATTAGGGCATCCACCACGTATATCCGCCCGACCTGGTCAAACGCAATTCCTGCCGAGCGAGCAAACCATCCCTCGACAAGCCCACCCGAAATGTACTTCGTTCTGTACCCGAACCTGCGCATGTACATGCCGTTCAGGTCGAACAACTGCCCACGGAAGTTGTCCTGATCCCCAACTACCACTAGGTCATTCGCCGTGTCTATCGCTATCGAACTGGGGAACCTGAACTGCCCGGAGGAACCACCGCGTGAACCGACCGCCCGGACCAGACTCTCTTCCGCACCGAACACGTAGTATCTGTCCGCCGCGCTATCTGCCACGTAAAGCGAACCGGTGACCGCGTCCATCGCCAAGTCGGTCGCGCCTTCAACCACAAACGGAGACGCATCGAGAGCGTGTTGGAAGACGAATGAGGAATCGTAGACACCGACTTGTCCGTCATCCCGTCGGGATACGAAGATCCGGCCATCCGGGTGCACCGCGATTCCCACCGGCCCGGCCGGCTCCGTCCACGTTCCGATATACGTACCGGTGGCTAGATCGAACCGTACGACGGTATTGGCTTGTGGGTCGGTCACCAGGATCTCAGAACCGGTTACCGCCAATCTCGCCGGCGCTTCCAGCCCTTGTGACAATGTGTCTAAGTGTGCCAATGGGGCCATCTGCCCCGTAAACACGATCCCTAGCGGCAGAGCCGCCAACGCAATTGATGATAACAATGCAGTATCCTCCTAAACCCTCCAGGTGCAGGCAGTCGGCCCGTCGACGGCAGGGCAAAACGTCTCCCTGGTGTTGAGACTGCAGGTACCGTACCGACCACACTCGCCCTTAAAGAGCATCCACTTGAACATTGAGGTCCTATAATACTGGCCTTACAGCGCACCCTTGGCCTTTTAAGTTATAAGTCGTCTTGTGGTCGACCGCCGGCCACTGCCAATACCGAGAATGCTCCCCCCCAGATATTCCAGAAACGAGAATCTCCACGTCTGAAGACGTGCGCGTCAATCGACAATCTCGGTTCTCCCGGCTCCGGATTCGACGTAGACCAGGGCGCCCCGATGTCGCAGGTTCACAACGTCGAGACCGTAGGTGGACGTCCGACGATTCACTCGACAATCCACGTCTAGGTCAGACTCCCGAGTCTCAGATGTGCACCGCACCAGCGTGCGGCCGCAGCGTAAGTGCCACACAGGTTCGGCTGTGCGTTGGCAAATCCTTGGTGGCACTTGCATCGGGAGGACATTCCAAGCGTAACACAACGGTGGCGATTCAGACTACGCATCTAGAGCTGGCCTTAGATGCCACGATGGTGGCAATGCGATGGAACCCGCCAAAAAGTGCCGCGGTGCGAACGAGGTCCCGGATCGGAAGCGAAAGTCGAACGAAGCACTCAATTGCAGCCCATTACGCGATGCTCGCCTCAAAGGGAAGGTGACACGGTTCCGCCTGCCTGCCATACCTCTGCGGGAAGCGTCCCTCGCCGATCTGCGGACCGGCTTCCCCTCCGGTAACGAACTCTGTGAACCCGGCTGTAGCCCAAGTGGCCGCGCCAATTGAGAACTCCCGACTTTCCCTTTCCATCCCGCGGTTTGGATCAATAGGACACTCTGCGCCAAGCAGGCTCGGTGGCACTCACTCGAATTGTTCGATGACGTCGGCGCTCAAGGTCGACCTTTGTGATGTTCCGCTCTTGCCAGGGTCAAGCTGACGAAATGTATGCGTGTTGCACGTATCGACATCCCCAGCGGTGTCCCGTGTATGATGCGCAGTGGCTCACCAAGGCCCTGCACCAAATGGCACGACACTTGCAGCGTGTGCGTTTTGGAGCGCGAGATCGGACCAGTGCTCCGCATACTGTGTGTCGATGTATTCGGAGTCCTTGCGCCAGAAACCTAATGACTTCGAAGAATGCCAACTCCGCCGAGGTAAGCGGTCCTGCCTGCACCAGTTCGGACCGCTTCAGGACCGGTGCGCGTGCTCCGGCCGGGCCGGTCCGCTGCCCAATCCACCGTCCGGGACCGAACGGCGACCCAGAACCGGTTTTCACCGGCGCTGGAAGCCGTTTTCGTCGGCGTCGGCGACCTTCGATCTTGCTTGTTCCTCTGGCAGTGCTTGGCTCCCTGGCCGTTCTGTTCGTTGGCGGCGAGGTCGTCGAGCAATACTTGTTTCCATCCATTTCGGTTGGGATGAAACACGCCCTCCTCACGGCCCGCGCCGCGATGGCTACCCTCTTGGGTTGCGGGGTAGTCTACTGGGTAATGCGAAAGCAGCAGTCACGGCTCGCGGCTACCGCAGAGCACATCAGCCGTCTGTTGGAGTCCTACGGAGCCAAGCCGGCTCAGCCGCAGATGTTCGATAACCCCCACCTGGCGCACTGTCGCGATGTCCTTGTCTGCAAGGAGATTTCCTGCCCGGCCGACAGTTCGCCCCGTGAGCGTTGTTGGCAGCAGATGGCCTTGGCAAGTGCGGCTACCGACGGGGCAGATCCCCCGGTATCCATCAGACAATGCCACAGCTGCCCAGTCTATCGGGCATGCTGTCCGGACGAACTCACCGCGCTGGGGGAGAGCTTCAACAATCTGTTGTTCCTGCTGGATGTGGAGTCCAGCAGGGTTGAGCGGATGCGAGCACAGATGGAGGAGCGGCAAAGGCTTGCGGCAGTCGGGCAGATCGCCGCCGGGTTCGCCCATGAGATCCGCAACCCCTTGTCGAGCATCTCATCCGTCATCCAGATGATCAAAAGGAGACACGATGATCCCGCGTATGCGGTAGAACAAGTGGACGTAATCGCCAAGCACGCCGGGAGAATCTCCGACACCGTAACACAGATGATAGATATGACCCGCCCGGCGCACGACCAATGGGAACGCATCGATCTCAGAGAGCTCATTAGCGAAGCCGTGAGCCTGATCAGCCATGATTGCCGACGCGGGAACGTGAGAATCGAGTTGGATTGCCCGTCCCGTCTCCCTTCGACCTACGTCCTTCGCGGGCGCTTGCGCCAGGTCTTCATCGATCTCATTCAGAATGCCCGCGACGCCATGCCGGACGGCGGCGATTTGACCATTCGCGCTCGACAGCGGGACCATAAGATCATATTACGTTTTGCAGACACCGGGCAGGGAATCGCGTCCGAGATCGGCCGCCGGGTCTTTGAGCCTTTCTTCACCACTAAGGACCCCGGAAAAGGTATTGGCTTAGGCTTGTCCGTTAGCTACAACATAGTAGCGAGACACCGCGGGAGGATTGACTTCGAGTCGACCGTCGGTAAGGGCACCGTGTTTACGGTTGAGCTACCCATAATCCCGTCTCCCCCTCGCGCAGTACGGGATCAGGTCTCCACCGGGTCCCAGACCGTAGCGGCGGAGTAGGCGGCGTTCTTACGCCGATGTGTCATCAAGAATGCCTGGTGAGCGACGTGACGATTAAAAGAGCAACCATCCTTCTGGCGGACGACGAGGAGACGCTGCGGCAAAATCTCGCCCAGGTCTTGGGGGAAGAAGGCTTCAACGTGGTCGTATGTCCCGACGGAGCCGAGGCCTTGCGAGCCCTGAAGGAGCGGACCGTCGATGCCATAATCACCGACCTGCGCATGCCCGGAGTCCCCGGGATGGAGCTCATAGACCATGCTGCAACGCTCGCACCGCAGGCCCCGATCATCGCCATCACGGCGTTCGGCGAAGTCGAAACCGCGGTCGAGGCAATGAGAAAAGGGGTACGCGACTACATCTGCAAGCCGCTCATCTTTGACGAACTGATCTTCAAACTCAAAGGCTTCCTCAAAGAAGATAACCTCCTCAAACAGAACCGCATTT
Organism: Phycisphaerales bacterium; assembly: GCA_020348265.1. Taxonomy (GTDB): domain Bacteria; phylum Planctomycetota; class Phycisphaerae; order UBA1845; family UBA1845. Next base: position 593,369 of record CP070744.1, read on the forward strand.
TTCGAGAAGAAGCTGCCCGCAGGAACGACTGCGCCAACGTCGTGTGCGTATCCAAGCCTATGACCGACATAGTCGCCATGGTCGACCGGATCGCGGATTCGCCCAGTAACGTACTCATTTCCGGGGACAGCGGTACGGGCAAGGAAGTGCTGGCGCGGTGCATTCACATGAAGGGTCCCACCGCGGAGCAGGCGTTCATCGCGGTTAACTGCGGAGGCCTCGCCCGGGATTTGGTGGAGAGCGAGATGTTCGGGTATCGCCGAGGATCGTTCACCGGTGCAAGAGAGGATCGCATGGGCTATTTCGAAGCCGCAGACGGAGGCACGTTGTTTTTGGACGAAATCGGCAACCTGCCGCTGGCCAGTCAGGCAATCCTGCTGCGGGCTATCGAGGAGAAGGCCGTGACTCGGATCGGGGACAACCGCCCCCGGTCAGTCAACATCCGCATCATTGCGGCCACCAATCGCAACCTGGAGCAGGCAATCGATGCCGGCGAGTTTCGCGAAGACCTTTACTACCGCCTCAACGTCATCCGGATCTTCATCCCGCCGCTTCGCACCCGTGTTGAAGATATCGAGCCCCTCATCGAGCACTTCGTCAAGAAGTACAATGAGGAGCTGATGACCGACTGTCCGGGATTCCGCCGGGACGCCATCGACCTGTTGAAGGCTCAGCCCTGGCGCGGGAACGTGCGAGAACTGGAGAACATGGTCGAACGGGCCCTTATTTTTGCAGAAGACCGCGAGGTTACCACGGCTGATCTATCCCTGGCACCCGGTGCGGCTCTGCCGACCACCCCGGTAGCAGACGACCTGCGTTATGCCACACGCAGCTTCGAGCGCACCCACATCCGCAACGTGCTGGTAAAGCACAACGATGACAAGGTCGCTGCTGCTGCTGCACTCGGGATCGGGCTTTCCAGTCTCTACCGCAAGCTGGAGGAAGGCGATGACAGAGAGGAAACCCGTTC
>CP070744.1:594438-630205 GCA_020348265.1 Phycisphaerales bacterium
ATCCGCGTGATCGGAAAATGGCAGGATTTCTCTGCCGCTCGCAAATGACCCTGACGGTGGTCATGGACCGGCGTGCACAGGCTCGAAGGTGCACGTCGGCCCGCCCCACACTTTTGAACAGGAAGGACGACCTGCATAAGCACAGCATGTTCCGTTTGCGTCCGTCGTCCAACCCCTTTCTTTCCTCCGCTTGACAAGGGGGTATGAGACGGGGGGACTGCCGCCAAAGACAATGAATCGCTACAGGAGACTGTGTTCCATGAAACTCGTTGGCTTGGTAATTCTCGCTATTGGCGTTGCGTCCGCGCAGGCCGGTGCGGAGATCGACGTCGAACTGCGCCTTCTCGTTCTGGACATGCCCAGTGGGGTAGAGACCACCACGGACTTGAGTACCCTGCCGGGACAGACCTGCGTCGCAGCGGTGAACGACTCGCTGGTGCTCGAGTTTTGGGTCAGTGACGTTGGGTCGGTCAACACCGGCATCCTCGGGTTCTATACTGATCTTACGTTCGAGAACACTCTGCTGCACGCGGACGCCCTCGTGCACTCATCGCTTTTCGATGCGTTCCTTGAAGGCGAGATCGACAATGGAACCGGACGGGTCATCGACTTTGGAGGTATTGATGGGACCTTCACCGGGTACGGCGTGGCCCCCGAATGGGCCAAGATCGGACACGTCGAGATGACGGCCATCGACGAAGGGGTCGCAACCATCGTCAGTTCGCTGGGGCTGGCCGGCTTCGGCGTTGTTGGAAGACCATCGCCGCCGGTTTCGGATGTCCAGTTCGGCGTGGCTGCCGTCGGCATACCCTTCCTCCCCGGTGACTTCGACCAGAACTGTGCAGTCGATCTGGATGACTTTAACCAGTTCCAATCATGTTTCACGGGACCGGGCGGCGGACCGGTGGGCGCGGAATGCGCCCCCGGCGATTTCGACGGAGACGGCGACGTCGATTGCGACGACTGGGATCAGTTCGTGGTCGCATGGACCGAAGCTGGAGATCCGCCCACGCTGTCGGAATGCGGGGCGGTCCCGGCTGTGTCCGAATGGGGCTTTGTGATGACGAGCCTGTTAGTCCTCACCGCAGGAACGCTCATGTATGGTCGGCGTCGGGCGGAACGGGCATAGCCCATCCTCTTTGGACGTAGTCCACGTGGGCTATCCGCGTCAAGGGGTTTTAACGATCTCGCGGCGGAGGAGGAACAGTCCCTTGAAGGCCTGGGCGATCACCCGCAGCTTGGCCCCGCTCTGCTGGCCACCCCTGCCAGACAGCGGCAATCCGCAGCAGTAGATTCTGCCGGGTGACATGGGAGCGACGTACAGCGGCACATCCGTTGCGAACCACCGCGACCCGTTCCAATGCCCGGGCGTGGTGTGCGTCCCCCGCTGACGCAGGAACAGTTTCGGAAATCGCGCAGCGGCTGATGTAACCGAGCGGCATGACCGGGCCTGCGTTACGCAAGTTCGGCCATGCCGCCCAGCTTCTACACGACTGCGGAATTTGATCTAATCCATGTGGTTGATGATCGCCTGGCCGAACTCGCTGCACTTTAGCAGCTTCGCCTTGATGCCTTCAGCCCGCATGAGGCGCTCGAAGTCATAGGTGACTTCCTTGGCCCCGATGGCACCGTCCACTCCCTTGATAATCAAATCGGCGGCTTCGGTCCAGCCCATGTAGCGCAGCATCATCTCGCCGGAGAGCACCACGCTGCCCGGATTGACTTTGTCCTGATTGGCGTATTTGGGGGCGGTGCCGTGGGTGGCTTCAAAGATAGCATGGCCGGTGTCGTAGTTGATATTCCCGCCCGGGGCGATCCCGATTCCGCCGACCTGGGCGGCCAGGGCATCGGACACATAATCTCCGTTGAGGTTGAGCGTGGCGATGACATCGAACTCAGCCGCCCGGGTAAGCACCTGCTGCAAAGTGATATCCGCGATGGCGTCCTTGACCAGAATCTTACCGGCAGCTAGGGCTTCTTCCTGCTCGGTGTTGGCAGCCTCTTCACCCTTGTCCTTCTTGGTCCGCTCCCAGCGTGACCAGCTGTATGTCTGATCGGGGAACTCGGTATCGGCGACTTCATAACCCCAATCGCGAAACGCCCCCTCGGTGAACTTCATGATGTTGCCTTTGTGCACGAAGGTAACGCTCTTTCGCTTGTTCCGGATAGCGTAGTTGATGGCCGCTCTCACCAGCCGCTTGGTTCCCTCGCTGCTGACGGGTTTGATCCCGATGCCGCTGGTTTCGGGGAAGCGGATCTTCTTGACCCCCATCGCGTCTTGCAGAAAAGCGATGACCTTCTTCACCTCAGGCGTACCTGCTTGCCACTCGATGCCGGCGTAGATGTCCTCGGTGTTCTCCCGGAAGATGACCATATTGACCAATTCCGGTCGCTTCACCGGCGAAGGCACGCCCTGGAAGTATCGAACCGGGCGCAGACAGGTGTACAGGTCGAGCCGCTGCCGCAGGGCCACGTTCAGCGACCGGATTCCACCCCCAATAGGCGTCGTCAGAGGTCCTTTGATGCCGACAAGGTATTCCTTGAACGCATTTACCGTATCCTCGGGCAACCACGTGCCGTATTTGTCGTAGGACTTCTGCCCGGCAAAGACTTCGAACCACACGATCCTGCGTTTCCCCCCGTAGGCTTTCTGCACGGCGGCATCAAAAACGGTCTGGGAGGCGTGCCAGATATCCGGCCCCGTGCCATCGCCCTCTATACACGGGAGGATGGGATTGTCCGGGACGTTCAGCCCGCCGGGAGTCATGGTGACCTTTTCACCTTCAGTCGGTGGCGTCAGATTCTCAAACATGATTCAAAGGACCTCTCTTGTGCAAGAAGAAACGGAATCCGGAGCCTCCGATCGCCCCGCTGGCGGCGCGTCGGCGGCATGCCAACATGCATCAGAACAACGTAATACTACAGGCCCGAATCCCGCCCGTCAACGAAGCACGCAGACACCTGCTCCGTGAGACACCGACGGGCTTCGCCTGGGGGGATGAAGAACGATTGTGGCAAATCAAAGCTCCGACTCGGGCCGCCCCGCCCGGCGAGGCGGGCCAAAGAGCTCAGCCACGTTGGGTTGTTCCAGTATGAACTGCGTATTGAGCGTCCGGCTCTTGGATAGGGCATACATGGCTCGTACCACTGCCCCGTAGTCCAGCCCAAGCCCGGTCACCTTGCCGTCCAGACCCACGCCCGCCTCATTGCCCAGTAACTTGATGAGTTCCGGCAGCCCAAACGATGCGGGAATCGGAGGCGAGGTGGTCCCGCTGGGAGCTACGACGCGCAGCACGGTAAGCATGTCGTCTCCGCTTTCAGCCGTGATGGTGAGCGAGCCGTCCGGTGCGCGATAGAAGACCGGGGGAATACACTTAAGATCGCTGCCGAAAACAGCGATCTGCCTCCGGCCGCTTCGCTTCACGTAGACGAGTTTGGACTCCGAAGCGGGAATCTCATTCAAGACGAAGTTGTCACCCCCGACGCGGGTGGAGTGGATGGTGGGGTCTTCCCGCTTGATGAGAGCTTCATATGCGGCGATCTGCACTCGCGGGTCCTTATCAGCCAGGAGGTTACGCAGTGCTACTGCAGCACCGCCCATCTTCTTTGCCTCCGCCAAAGCACGGATGGCCTGGAAACGGAAAACACCCGTGGGGTCCTGAGCGTGCAAGGTGACAGCATCACCGGCGATGTGATCTCCCAGGCGGAGTCCAGCCACAGCCGCGTGGAAGCTCACATAATCCTTCGGATGATCGTAGAGGTCGTTGAGCACAGGGAGGGCCGCCCGCCCCAGCCCCTCGAAGGCAAGTGCGATCCGGGGGTGCGGCGCCGTCGGTCGGAGGATCTCCTCTGCCAGCACGTGCGCACGGGTAGCCTCGAAACGCGGATCGCGCGACACGTACAGGTTTCGCACCAAGGCGAGGAAATGCGCCTCGTCGCCATGATAACCCGCGGGCACTTCAAGCTGGATGAACGACGGAGAGACCGCGTCAGCCACTTTCTGCGGGCCGGGAAAGTGGGCGTTGATCCTATCCTGGATCCTGCGGGCCCAAACATGGGATGGCTCCAAAAGAACCAGTCGCAAACGCCGATCTTCAGTGACGATGCCGCCGCCTAGAACCACACCCTGCAACGGATTGGATTTTGTCGCAGCTTCGCCTTCGGAGAACGGGTTTAGAAAAAGTGGCCCCGCCGCATGTGCCAGAGCACGCCCGGTAACCGCCGCCCCGGGGGCCACATCGCGGAAGATCCTCAGTTCTGCAGGATAAAGCCGGCCGCCGCGCAGCGATTTCGTCTGCGAACCTGGAAGTGCCATTACGGAGACATCAAAGCGAGTTCCCTTTACGGCAGCGGGAGGAATCTCACCTTGGACGAGCACGACTCCCGTGCTGGTATCGTCAATCAACTTTTCGGGGGGTACGTCCTCTATGCCAACCACCCTTCCCGATGTCCGGCGCTGCTTGTACAACATCTGAACGAGCTGAGTGTAGACGTTTTTGGGGCAGTCCCGCGAGCCGTCTTCACCCAAGCCCCCCACCAAACCGAAACCCCGGACGCGCATGGGGCTCAGCCCTTCCAGGTACGTCAGGGAACCGATGGTGTCACGGTATGCAGCCGAGTCAGCCAATACACCAGGCTTGCTGGCTACGCCCAGATCCACGCGCTGCCGGTCTTCCCGCTCCCAGATGAACGGCTGACATCCAACCACGAGCACCGCGAAAGACGTCGCAGCCGACCACAAGAACCACGCTCTATTCATACGCGTCTCTACTCCAAGACTCTCACGCCGATTGACAGCATACATTAAGGGGCAAATCGCGCACCTCGATGCGGAAGGAGTCCGCTCGTACAACTTCGGACTCCGTCTACCCCTGGCCAGAGGATACTGAACACATGGTGAAACCGTCAAGACTCCGGCAAGACGACGCACGGCCTCGGTGTCTCGATGCGGACTCACCTGCAGCAGCTCGAATCATCCCAATCCAGCCGCAGGATTGGCGCCGGTCTGGACTATAGCAGATTCGGATATTGTGTAGCGGGCGAATTGCATGCCGGCGTTTCGCTTGGGCATGGCACCCAACTCATGAACCGCTAGACAATAACAGAAATTGCTCTAGGCCGCCATCAGATCCACAATTGTCGCGGTCGCGAGGACCACACTGACTATTCCGTTGACGGTGAAGAAGGCCAAGTTGACGTTACGATAGTCGCCGGGCCTGACTAACAGATTCTCGACGGTCAATAACCCGGCCACCAGCAGCACACCGATGCCGTATATCCAGCTAAGACGTGCGATAATACCCAACCCCACCAACCCTACCACGACGAGCAAGTGTGCAAGCCGGGCGATCCCAAGAGCGCTGGAAGGTCCCATCCGGGCGGGGAGACTGTGCAGGCCTTCGCGGCAATCGACGTCGATATCCTGACAGGCATAAATAATATCGAATCCTGCAATCCAGCAAGTGACTGTGAGCATTAGAAGCGCCGCCGGAAGCCCCAGTGATCCCGGATGAATCGCCAGCCAGGCCGCTACAGGTGACAAGGCAATAGCACTACCCAGATAAAAGTGTGACCATCTTGTGAAGCGTTTGGTAAACGAATAAGCGCACACGTAGACCATCACAGGCCCTGAAAGCAAGATGGGCCAAGTGTTGCCGTAGTAAACGTGGAATCCCAGGCAACCCAATCCGAAGGTGACTCCCGATAAGGCCAACATCAACCACGCCATCGCCAAAGTCAGCTTTCCTGCCGGCAGGGGCCTTTGCGCAGTCCGGGGATTCCGTGCATCGATGGCGGCATCGACGATGCGGTTGAAAGTCATGGCCACGCTCCGCGCCGCCACCATACAGACCACCACCAGGCCAAGCTGACCGAGATGAGGCCAATCTCGCCCCGGGAGGTGTCTGCCGGCCAGGAATGCCGCCATCAGCGCAAATGGCAGGGCAAAAACCGAATGCGACAACTTAACCATGTCCCCCCACACACGGATTGCCGAAAGTATCGAATTCATCGATCAGGTTCTGAAGCGGACATGTTGCGCGGCGGTTCGAGCCGGTCGGCCCACCGCGTGTTCAGGCCGTGAGGCACGCTTAGAAGGTCTAAGAGCCTGCCCACCACGAAGTCTACCAAATCCCCGATCTCGCCAGGCTGCATGTAGAACCCAGGTGATGCTGGACATATGATCGCGCCGGCCTCGCTGAGCCTAAGGGCGTTGAGCAGGTCCATCCTGCTCATGGGCATCTCACGAGGGACCACAATCAGCCGACGAGCTTCTTTGAGCGTAACCGCTGCAGCGCGATCGAGGAGGTTTCCCGCAAGCCCTGCGGATACGCCGGCGAGAGTGTTGCTGCTGCAAGGGCAGATGACCATGCCGTCGGTGCGATAACTGCCGCTTGCCGGATTAGCCCCTACGTCGCGATAGGAGTGAGTAAACAGGTGATCAGATTGGCCGCCCAGAAGGGCATTTGCAGAGACCTCATCGATCCCGGCTTCATCGCGGAGCAGGCGCTCACCGTTGGGGGTGACGATCAGATGCACATCAAGTTGCGCGCCACACAGACATTCGACGAGTCGGACGGCGTAGCGCACCCCGCTGGCTCCGGTGATGCCGACGATGATGCGCTTTGTGTTGCCGGACTCGCTCATTGCCTGGCCTTTGTCACACGGGTGGGCATGGGCCACTGCACGTATCGGCGGGCCTGTTTGGTCCAGATCGAATCCGGGTACTTCGCATACAACTTGGCAAAAGCCTCGTTGGCTTGGTCCATCCTGTCGTGGTTCTTGCAGGCAACTGCGAGACGGAACGTCGCCTCCGGTGTCGAGTCATGCGCGGGGTATCGCTCGAGACATTCCTCAAGCCCCCTGATTCTGTGCGAAAGCTCGGATGAAGCTTTGGATATCTCCAAATGGATGTTGTCCTCAATCTGGCATTTGGGATAGGCGTCCAACAGCCGGCGAAGGTTGTCGACGTACTCCTCACCACGCGGATCGAGGTCCAACAGCCCAAACCAAACGGGACTTTGGGGGTCTCGCGGACCGCTGATCGGATCGTACCCATAGAGTGGATCACGGTTGGCCGTCAACAGTGCGTAGAGACGATGGGCTTCCAGCAGTAACCGATCCACACCTATTCCCAGACTTACCTCGGGGTTCTCACGTTCCAGCACTCCTCCGAAAAGGCCCGGATTGCCCATCGCGGTACGCTGCTGGCTGTCGGCTGTTTCCCGGAATACTCCGGAGGTCACCCTTGCCAGCTTATCCACTGCGCGCTCTATATCCCCAACTCGCGCTTCGAGCTGGGCAAGTCTTAGTAGGGCAACGCCACCGAGAATGGAATCGGGTCGGTTCTCAGCCAGGATGCGCCACGTGCGCCGAGATGCAGGACTAGGAAAATCCCCGTAGAAACGAATCCATTTCGTAGCACGAAACTCAGCGGGGTCGACGCGCATGTCAAACGCTCGGGCCTTTATGTACAGCGCGTTGCAGATGTACGGGCTGTTGGGGAAGTGCTTTTTGAACCAATCGCAGCGATGAGCCAGCTCGGTCTGATGACGGGTAAGCTCCGACTGATGAGGGCCCAGATCAGCCGCCAGCTCAAACTGCCATTTCTGCTCCTCAAACTGACGTACTTCAGAGCGTCGCGGGCGCGGCATGGGAAGCCGGACCCATTTGGCCTCAATAGCCTCCTCCAAACCCAGACTCGCATCAATATCCGCGAAATGAGCCTCGTTGAGCTTCTCCAAGAGTCGATAGTATAGCTCATCACGCCCCACATGAAACTCGAAGAGGACGATGGGCAAACCGAACATGATCGCCAACAACGGGGTGATGGCACCGGGACGATAGTCGACCACGCGGGCAATCGTGAGCACGATCGCGAACGCAAGAGCAGCCGCTACGATCGCCAACACCCAAGGAGCGATGAACTTGATTGTATCGATCGGATCGATCCTGCCCGCGAGAACGTCACCGCTGCCCCGCCAAGCAAGTATCAGGTAAACCACCGTAGGAGCAAGCGCCAGCAAAGCCGCCATGAAACGAAGGCGCGGGCGGAAAGGTCTCACCGACGCCAGGATACACGACCCCAGCAAAGTGATCGCCAGCCAGGGCATCACCGCCAGAAAGCCGACAACGGCAATGAAGGGTAAGCTCGACCAGAAACGGTACAGAATGGAGATGAGGATAGGAATGGAGATAAGTGCCGCCATTAGCAGTCCGATAATCGGTATCTGCATGGGCACATCCTGCACGTTGATCGGTTCAATCAGGAACGTCGCGAGCGAAACCGTGGAGCGCTCCCCAAAGCGAAAAGTCTGTGCAAGTTCGTCCCAATATCCGTCGAGCGCGGGGGCAAAGCGCTCGCCACTCCGAAGCCAGAACGCAAAACTCCCCACTCCCGCAAAAAGCAGCACGTTCACCGCAAAAAGCACCACCGCGCGAACGCGATACTTGGAGCCGCTCCGAGACCATACGTCCTTCAGCCGGGGCGAATCGTCACTGCTGCCGTCAGTGACCAGGCGTATGGCGGGCGGCTTGGCGGCATGGTTGACATGCTTGGACTTCGCCATTGTCAATCCCGTAGGCCTACGTATACCGTTACTACCCCCAACGTCAGCGGGGTGACCGTCACGCGGGCGAAACCTGCCTGCTTAAGCTTGACACACATCTGTTCAACATCCTGGAACAATACCACGGATCGGGGTAAATAGCGATATGCGCCCGATCGGTCGCCACTGATCAGCGACGCGGCTGCCGGCATGAGATGATTAGCATAAAGCTCGTACAACCGGCGAACGAAACGGTTTGCCGGCCTGGTAAACTCGAGGATCACCGTGCGACCACCGGGCCTCAAAACCCGATACATCTCCGTCAAACCGGCGTCCAGATCGTCGAAGTTGCGCACGCCAAACGCACAGGATGTGATCGTGAAGCTCTCGGCCTTGAACGGGAGACGCAGCGCATCCGCTTCACACCATCGTGCCGACGTGTTGCCGCGACCAGCGGCAAGGGTCAACATCGAATGCGCGAAGTCACAGCCCACCACAGCTTGTGGATTGGCTTCGGTGAAGGCACGGGCAAAGTCACCGGTCCCGCAGGCGATGTCCAAAACGAGATCGTCCCCACAGGTCGCCGCCAATTGCACCGCGCGCCTGCGCCAGACTGCGTCACGACCGACGCTGAACAGCGAGTTAACCAGTTCATAGCACGGCGCTATGGCGTTGAACATTCGCCTGACGCGATGGGCCTTGTCCGCAACATCGTGAGGGGCTTGAAGAGATTCCGACGTCCAGGCTGGTTTATTCGCAGTCATCTTCCAACTACGTCAGAACCTCGTCAACGCCGTCTCGTGTGCCACTGCTCTTGAGCAGTGCCAATCGTATCCTACCGGCGTTCGCGCACTGCTCAAGAGCAGTGGCACACCCGCAAACCCAAACCTGATCGTCACTAGTCCAGACTGCGCCTGTCCGGACGGTCGGAGCCGTTGTCGTTGCCGTTATCCGGATCATCCGGCGAGGTCGGCACCGCAACGGTCAGCAGGTCGGACTCCGCCTGATCGCCGGCGGCATTCTGAGCCACGCATCGAAAAGTGTAATCGTCACCGACCGACGGTGTGAAGGTCACGACACCTTCCGCGACGACGTTGAGCTCAACCGTGCCGCCGGCGGTCTGCTCAACCGTGCGCGTAATGGAGGTAATCAGGCGCTCGGTGGTACACCTGAGGGTCACCTCATCGCCGACTTCCGGACTGTCCGGTTCGGCAGCGAGAGACAGCGTGACCTCAGTGAAGGAAACTACCTCCGTAACGCACTGTGAGATGACTTGATACAAGCCGTCACTGGCAGTCAGTCTTATAGTCACCTCACCCACCTCGACAGCTTCAAACATCGTGGCGGGGATAGCGGGGTCCTCAATAGCGCCCGCATCACTGGGGAAGACTTCCCAAGTATACTTCGCTATCGCGCCCTCATTGTGTTGATTGGCCTTGACCGGTCCCGATTCCCCCGGGGTGAGCTCCTTAGGGCATGATGGCTGGATCGAAATGCCCGTGCAGCCCCAGAGCCCAAGCCCGGTGACCATCGTCACCAACAACACCCGACCAACAGGATTCAGGCGGCGACAAACGAACATGTGACGACTCTCGGGCAACATCGAGCACCTTTCACTACCTCGGAGTTATTCCCAGTAACGAATAGTAAAGCACACGTAGGGGCAAAAGGCAAGCAGAACCGACCTGTCGCTGCTTGGGAGGCGAAGCGCTCTGCTGAGATGACACCGGTCATCGCGCGATCGTTTGCCCACACCTCGGACATGTATCGGACGTCACCCCGCTAAGATCGTATCCGCACATCATACAGCCGGAGCGTCCCCAGCGCACCAGCTCCTCTGCAACGATACGCGCACCCTCCTGGCTGAAATGGCTCTCATCAATAAACGCGCTGGGGCCAACCTTGCTCAGCGCAGGAAGCAGATCCAGGCAGGGAATGCCGTTGCGAAGACAGAACTCAAAGAGCACCTGCTGGGCAATCGGCTGGGGGGCATCGGGCTCAAGCTGAAGGCGAAACGGAAACACGAGCACCGAGAAATCGCAACCGTCCGCCGCCGTCTGTTCCTTGAGCACACCCAGTTCGCTGAACACACGCTCCCAGCCATCCTTCACCGCCGGAGAATCCGGCTTGGTGAACAAGTCCTCTACACTGCTTACCTGGCGGCCTTCCGCGTCTATTATCCAGCGGACCAGGGCCGAGCGACGCACGAAGAAACTCACCGCCGCCGGCGGAGGAGCGGTGAGGTTGTTGTGCATCTCCGCGACATCGTTGAGACAAAAGCCCAAGAAGACATGGTCGGGGCGATAGCGCCTGGCGACAACCTGATAGGCGGTAGCCTCCTGCTGCGTGGACCAACCCGACGCGGCGATATTGAAGACCTCAGCAGGAAGTCCAAGCTGCTGGAGGAAAGACTCGAAGATGTACGGATAGGCCTGCGAGCGTTTCACTCCGTGACCGGCCGTTACGCTGTCGCCCAAGCAGACCAGTCGGACCACCCCGGGCGGCTTTTGGATTTCGTGCTCGCGATCGCGCATCCCATCGGCGTTGTAGCCTTGGCCTCGTACGACCCAGAATGATCGCCCGTCCGGCGTGCCGTGCCAGTCGGAAACATAGTGGGCCACCGCCTCTCCGCCACCCAGGCCGAGCAATCGACACGCAACCTCCAGGCCGCCCAATACCAACGTCAGGACAATCAGGGTGAAGACGACCTTCTTACCCCAGGACAGACGCGCCGGTGAGGCATCCTCTTGATCAAAGAGCCCGATGGCACGCGAAGAGCCTGCCGGTTGCTCGGGTCCGTTGAACGGTCTTGGGGCATCTTGGTCTACCATAGCTGATTCTGGTCTCTTATAGCGATACAGAGGAGGTTTGTCATGGGACGGGCCGAACCGCGATGCGAGACGTGAGCCGTCGCGTGGTGGTATACTCGGCACATGCGGGTTACCATGCGTCGTAACACGAGCTTTGGACAGCAGACACCAGTCCGGTAGATCCTGGGCTTATCGAAGCCGAGAACCACAGCCGCCAGAGGCAAAGGAGCCAACCAGTGATCAAGGAAGTGATCGCCCACATTGAGTCAAACGCTGACACATACGTCGAGCGGTTGAAGGAGTTCCTCGGAATCCCCAGCGTATCGACAGAGGAAAGCCATAAGGTAGACATGCGCCGCGCCGCGGAGTGGGTCCACAGGTGCTTCGCTGATTTCGACATCACCAGCGAGATTATCGACACCCCGGGGCATCCCTGCGTCATCGCCGATACCGGGCCGGTAACGGGCGGCGGACCTACTGTTCTTGTCTACGGACACTATGACGTTCAACCGGTAGGTGAGGTATCCTTGTGGCACTCCAAAGCGTTTGATCCGACCATCCGCGAGGGCGCGATCTACGCCCGCGGCGCCGCGGATGACAAAGGACAGATCTTCACCCACATCCTCGCCGCTGAAAGCTGGATGAAGGTTGCGGGGAAGTTCCCCACGCGGTTCAAGTTCATCGTCGAAGGTGAAGAGGAGATCGGTTCGCCCAGCCTGGATGGGATCATCCGTAAGCAGTCTGATCGATTGGCCTGCGAGTATGTCGCCCTCTCCGACACGCCTAAGTTCAGCGCCGACACACCGGCGATCACGTACGGCACGAAAGGAATGGTCTACAAGGAGATCGTGGTCTGCGGCCCGAAGCAGAATCTGCACAGCGGATCGTACGGCGGAACATTAGCCAATCCGGGCAACGTCCTGGCTGAGATCATCGCATCGCTCAAGGACGCGGATAACCGCGTGACCATTCCGGGATTCTACGACGACGTTCGCGAGCTGACTGATGAAGAGCGCGACAGCATAAGGTCGTTAGACTTCGATGAGGCGGGCTATCTGGCCGCAATGGGAGCTCCGTCCCTAGACGGCGAACAGGGTTATACCACGCTCGAGCGACGTTGGGCCAGACCCACGTGTGATGTGTGTGGGCTCTTCGGCGGCTTCACTGGTGAGGGAGCGTCAACGATCATCCCGGCCACCGTCATGGGAAAAGTATCTATGCGCCTCGTTCCGGATCAGGATCCTGAGGGGATCTCCAAGGCCTTTGACGATGCCGTTCGGGCCGCTGCCCCCAAGGGCGTCAAGCTCGAAATCAAGACACATGCAACCTGCGCTCCCTACGTCTGCCCACTCGAATCGCCGGGAATGAAGGCAGCAACAGAGGCAATAGAAGCCGGCTTCGGCACCAAGCCGCTCCTGACCCGTGAAGGTGGGAGCCTACCGATCCTCCCGTTATTCAAGGAGGTTCTCGGCGCCGACTCACTCCTGATGGGCTTCTGCAACCCGGACTGCAACGCCCACGGCCCGAACGAGTTCCTCGGCGTAGATGACTTCCACAACGGTATCAAGGCTGCAGCGCACTTCGTGGATCGGATCGCAAAGTTGCCCTAGCGCTCGAATAGAAGACGTACAGATTAAGCGTCGGGGTAGTCCGATAACTAAGAAACCCAAGATGGCTCGTGGTGGGCTGAACTTGCCCGATGGACCTGCAGAGCAACCGGCACACGTCCGTTTGGGATACTACGAGTTGAGCCTTGTGCCGATATGAATACGGGTGGGCCTTCGCACTTGGTGTTTAAGCTTGCACAGCCCCAGCGGTGGCAAGTAGAGTAGCTTACGGACATCAGTGTTTGACCGCGCACGAATCCACGGACGGCGTGGAACCGAACGGTTTGCCACTGCTCTTGACCAATGCAGAAGTTCGACCTGTGGATTGCCAATGCTCAAGAGCAGTGCCACACGGAGACGCCGATTGGAGATCGCCCGCACACTGGTGTTCTGACGAACCTCGGCATCAACACTATCGTAAGGAGTCAACCATGAGACGGCTCGGCTGGACGGGAATCGGCGTCGCCGTCGCTATCCTGTGCTTGGGCGGCGCGAACGACGCTCACGGGGATGTATTCCAAGACGTCGCCCTCGCCCTGGAGTATGCAGGGTTCAACTTCTACGGGACGCAGAACATCAACGTTCAGGGTCGTGAGAATCGCCTTAACGGCGGAATCGACTTCCTTACCAGCGTGAACTTCAACGGCACACCACTCGACTTCGGAGCGTGGGATCTCACCATGGCCGGCCCGGTATCGTTTGGAGTCTCCACGGCCAGCCGGGGGATCAATACTCTGGACATCTCCTTTCAAACCGCGCTGGGTGCTGACTCCATTGCCCAACCCCTGAACTACGCCCTCAATCTCGACCCTGGCGGCCAGGTTAGTTCGATCACCGGCTCTTGGCTCGTTGACGGCGACCTATCGGTAAACCAGTTCGGATTCTACGACCTGAGCTTCACCTATTCCTCACGACAAGATGTGACCAATGTCGGCCATCTGGCCAATGGTCAAAACGAGTACGACTTCGACGTCGGCCCGATCGAAGTGCGAGGCAATATTTACTACGATGTGCTCGCGGTACTCACCGCACCACTGTTCGACGCACTTGGCCAGCCAAATCTGTTCACCGCCCTTGGCGGGAATACGCAGTTGAACGACATCCTGCAGGGATCGACCGGCGACACAACCGCAAAGCTGGCTATGAGTGCAGACCCGTTCGCCTATGACCCTATGGCTTCGTTCGACTTGTCGAACACCTTCAATCAGACGGGTGGGACTATTCTTTCCAGCACACAATCCGGGACGGACGAGGGAAACCCAAGCACCATCCCCGAACCCACCGTCCTTCTATTGATGCTCCTCGGCGTCCCAGCGTTACTAGGCCAACGCCGCCACCGCTGAACACCGACACCCCCCCCCAAAGACCTCAGGTCGATGGTGAAAACCCTACGTGATCGGTTCGGTACGTTCGGTCTGCAGGGCTGTTGCCACCATATCCCGGATGAGCATGACGGCTTTCTCGGGCTTGACCTTTTGGACCTCTTTGGTGCGGCGAGTCTGGATTTCTACTACGCCGTCGGCTAGGCCCTTCTTGCCAACGGTGATGCGGATGGGAATTCCGATCAGCTCGGCATCCTTGAACTTGAAGCCCGGCCTGGCGTCGCGATCGTCCAGCAGAACCTCGACACCGGCAGCTTCGAGATCGTCGTGAAGCTTGCCCGCAAGTTCCGTAACCGTCTGGTCGCGCATATCCAGGGCGCAGATTACGACGTGGAATGGGGCGATAGCCATGGGCCAGGATATCCCGTTGTCGTCGTGCCAGGCTTCGATCGCGCCAGCCATGATCCGATTCACCCCGATACCGTAGCACCCCATGATCATGGGGTGAGACTTTCCCCCTTCGTCGAGGAAGTTCGCACCGAGTGCGTCGGAATACTTGGTACCCAGCTTGAAAACGTGCCCCACTTCGATGCATTTCTTGAAGATGAGCGGCGAGCCGTTGGGGGCTCGATCACCTTCGACGGCGTTGCGAATGTCGGCTATCTCCTTGAATTCGAAGTCACGACCGGGGTTAACGCCGGTGATGTGATAATCCGTCTTGTTCGCGCCGGTGACAGCATCGTTCATTACCGTCACAGCTTGGTCGGCGATGATCCGCGCGTTCAGTCCAACCGGACCGGCAAAGCCTACATCCGCACCGGTGACCTTCTCGATCAGAGGCGGATCGGCTGCGGTGACGGATGAGACCTGCGCCGCCCGGGCAAGCTTGCCCTCGTTAACCTCGTGATTGCCGCGAACCAGTGCGACCAGCGGCTTACCATCCGCTTCGTAAATGATGGTCTTGATCAAATCGCTGGGTTTGCAGCCAAGGAACGCCGATACTTCCTCGATTGTCGAGCTGTTCGGCGTGTGCACCTCCTTCAACGGTGCATTCGTGCCGTCCTGCGGGTCTTCCAGCGGAGCTACCTCCGCTCGTTCGAGGTTGGCGGCATACGAACCGTCCTCCGCCTGCACAAGATAATCCTCCCCCGCGTCGGTGGGAACCATGAACTCGTGCGAGGCATCGCCCCCGATGGGCCCCGACTCCGCCTCGACCACTGTGTAGGGCAGACCGCAACGGCTGAAGATCGCACAGTACGCGTCGTACATCCGCTGATAAGTCTCATCGAGCCCGCCCGAGCCTTCCTTGCAGGTGTGGAACGAGTAAGCATCTTTCATGAGGAACTCGCGGGTGCGCAACACCCCGCTCTTGGGCCGAGCTTCGCCACGGAACTTCGTTTGAATTTGATACAGCGTCACCGGGAGCTGCTTGTAGCTGGTGATGTACGCTCGGACGATCTCGGTGATTATTTCCTCGTGCGTCGGGCCCAGGACGGTGCGGGAGCGCCAATCGTCGCCTCCTCCACCCCCTAAACGCAGGAGCACATCCCCCATAGCTGCTACTCGACCGGTCTGCTCCCACAGCTCGACAGGGTGCATGGCGGCCATGTGCAGCTCGATCGCCCCGGCCTTGTTCATCTCCTCGCGGACGATGGCTTCGGCCTTTCTCAGGGTGCGAAAGCCCAGGGGGAGATAGGAATAAGCGCCGGCCACTACTTGCCGGATGATCCCCGCCCGGATCATGAGCTGATGAGAGGGGACCTTGGCGTCGGTGGGCGTCTCTTTGGTCGTCGGAATGAAGAATCTTGTCCATTTCATAGTGGGAATGAATAACGGTTGTGTGGCGTTTTTGCAAGCCGGGTGATCTGGGTGATTTGACTGGACCCGTCTGCGGGAACCCTCCGTGTTGCAGGGCGGATTATTGGCTGGTCAACCGGTCTCGGTTACACTTCGGCTGGTCTTCTGAAGGACAGACCTGATGCTCAAGAGCTTCATAATCGCGTACCCGTGGGATTTAGTCGACGAGGGCGTCGACACCGTTCTCGACCGCCTGCACGGCGAGATCGGTGTCAGTGGATTGTCGGTGTGGGCGAGTGTTCCGCCTGTAACTCAACTTCGCCTTCGCGATGTCGAGCCTCGGATATTGCGCACGCGCGGGGGACTCTGCTTTCAGCCTTCAGACAACTTCTACGCGGACACGCGTGCGAAGCCCATCGTCTCGGAGTGGGCCAAGACGCAAAACCCTTTGCACGTAATAGCAGCAGGATGCGCCGAGCGCGGTCTGGAACTGCGTCTGCGCGTATCAGCCGCCGCCACCGGCCGACTGGCGACCGAGTATCCCGAGATGGCCTGCAAGAACATCTTCGGCGATGCGTCAAAGATGGGCGTTTGCCTGGCCAACCCCGATGTACAAGCGTATCTGTGCGGTCTGGCGGGTGACCTCTTAACACACTACAAACCTGCAGGATTGGTCGTAACGGATTTTATCATTCGGTGGATGGAAGCACTCAAGCTGGATTTGGGCTCGCGTCCGCATCACGAACCGACATATGGGGCGCTGCTGTCGCTGTGCTTTTGTGAATCATGTCGGCAGAAAGCGGCTGAAGCGGGTGTCGCCGTCGACCGCGCACTAGATTCGGCGCTGGAGGCGGTCCTGGGTGCTTTCGGAGCTTCAGACGATGACGAGACACTCGGGACCATCCTTGCGGAGCACGTCGAACTGGGCAGGTACTGTGTCTGGTCTGCAGGGGAGGTGACGTCGCTTCTGAAGCGGATGACCGACGCATGTGATTGCGAGTTGTTGCTGCATCGGAACCCGGGCGAGTCGCTTTGGAGACAGTCTCCGAGCATAGACTGCAGCGTTCCTGCGGCGGTGGTGACGAGTGTGGACGATCCTGGCCAACTCGAAGGGGCTCTTGGTAAAGAAGCTCAGAGGAATGAACTGAGCGTACCCGCCTCTTTCGCAATAGGCTCTGATTCCGGGATGCTAGTCAGAGTTCTTTCAAGAGCGGGTGAAATCGGGTATGCGGGCGCGGAGATCGACAACTACGGGCTCCTGCCCGACGCGGCCTTCACTCCGATTAAACAAGCAGCTCGATTCGCCAAACGGACTACGAAGGTCTGATCCTGCGCGCGGACAACCCGCGGAAGTATGTGGGGTTATCATCCCGCCTGAGTGGCAATCATTCTCAGAGCAGGCTCATCACGGCGTACAATCAGGGCCTGGCCGGGCTTAACCGGCGAAAGCCTCTCCAGCCGGACTTTTGAGGGGCTCCGATTGACCGCTATCAGGCCATACTGCAGCCCGACAACGTGTTCCAGCAGCGTTGCGACAAGGTCGATGCGTTGCATGGAATGGGCAACGAAATCCGCATCGCTGTCGGGAACCTCTATGCGAATGACCTGCCCACCTGAGGCGATCACGTCTCTGTGAACATCGTCATCGAAAACTGAAGCGTCAACCACAGTCTGCGCGGTTGGCGGCATGACCCGCCATGCGAATCGTTCCCGGTCAAAGAACCCCTCATCCTCCTCCACGCTGGGGCAAAAGTGGCGCCCGGGCGGGAATGCCTCGGTGAGTCTGGGCAACCATGTCGCACAGTGTCGATAGTCTGCGTTGTCGAGCGGGAAGACGATGCGGACCCAGTTAGCGGGCTTGCAGACCACATCGATCATCGTCCCCACGTGCGAATCGTCAAACTCGATCGTCAGAGGATGCCTCGCCCCACGACCGCTTCTTCTCCACCCGGCATTCGCCTCCCACGGCGCAACGCACGGCAGCCAGGCCAGCCGAAAAAGAGTGGCCAACTCCTCGACGTAGGGACAGGCGAAAGGCTCCATACGGACCAGCTGCTTGACCCAGACGAACGCACCATACACAGCAGCGACATCACCACTCGCCAAGCCGCTGCGAACTAGAATAACCGGTCTGGATTTGAGCGGCCGACCGGGGCCCTGGCTCTCTCGTCCCACGGTGACCAGCTGTTCGGTCGCCTCTTCAACCGGCACGTCCGCTTCATGTACGACGAATTGGTCGAATCGCTCACCCATATCCCGTATGTGCGCTCTGAACTCGGATTCAGTCCGCGCCGGAACCATATACTGCCCCAGACCCGTCAGAGTGTGCCCGAGGATGGAGAGCAACAAGTGCATTGCCAGCCCAGGTTCACCACGTGTAGAGCTCGGCGCTTCAGCCGGCTCAATATCGAGCACGAACAGTCCGCCACCCGCAGTGGGCTTGTGCAGGCAAACCGGCCTGTCTGAGGTGCTCTCCTTGTCGCACAGGGAGTGCAGCAGGGTAACCAGGCCGTGTTTGGCGCAGAAGGACTTCAGGGCCGGCGTCTTGCGATACTGGTTCTGGACGAAGCTGCCCAAGGCCTTCCCAGGCCAGGCATACGCAAATGCGTCGTTGAGGGCAAAACCGCGAGTAGCGTAGCCCGCGTGGACAATCCGGGCGTGGATGGGGTCGTCGTCCTGCTCGATTCGCCGCAGGCTCAACATGGCACTGGAGAGCCGCGCGAATGCCGGGAGGGAGATAACGACATAGCGATCCGCAGCCAGCTTCATCAATGTGCGCAGAGAGGAAACCGCACAAGGAGGCATGGGATCCGGCATGAAGATCGCCCTGGCTCCGGGCGCCGATGGTTTGAACTCAGCCGGCAGGGCACAACGCACACGCTGCTCGCCGAGATAACCGGAGAGCAGATGTGTTATCGGACGATCGCTCGCCGAGTCAGAGCAAATGCACGCGCTGTCGGCCAGCAGAGGAGGCGCGAGGGCAAAGGGCACTGGCGGGATGGCCAATATGTTTGACTCCTCTTCCGGTTCGAGGATCTTGATAAAGCGAACGTGATGAACGGTCGCGAATCCCCGCGCGCGGGCAATACCCACCGACACTCGCAGTCGTCTGACTCCAGCCGGCACGCGGTAGACGGCCCGTACGTCGATCGCATGGGAAACACGATGCAGGCCCGGCGTTACCAGGCGGCGACCGACAGGCTTATCGTCTTTTATGGGTTGGACTTCCAGCACCATCCCGCCTTGCTCGTCTCGGGCGGCCAGGTCGCACGTTACGGTGGCTTCGACGCGGTAATGCTCTTGAGGTTTGCACACTACCACCTGAGACCATGATGCTGTCCCCGCGGCGCGCCCGGACACAACAGTTACGCCGGTCGTACCCCCCGTTTCTCCCACAGGCCCGCGCTGCTGCTCGATACCCTTTGTGGCTGCCTGGAATACCCATCCGCTTGGCCGATGCTTGCCAAGGGAGAAGTCGGCATTGCGTATGATATTGACGTCTTCACGCACGGTTGATTCTCCGAGTGCTACCTCGCGCCAGGTATAGCCGGTTGGCAACCAGAACGCAATGGTACCGCCTTCGCTGTACCATATCCGGTGAACTCCGTAACGGCGCGGGCAACCTTGGCAGCACTTCTATAAACCGCTGGGACAGGTCTCGCAATATTTCCCGCTCGGCATTATCATAGGCAATGATGGCTGATTCGACGGATATTGCAGTTGACGTAGGAACGCCGGAGGAGGCTCCGGAAATCACTCCGGAGTCCGTGGTCGAAGCGCTTCTTTTCTCTACCGACGCCCCGTTGTCGATGGCCAAGATCGTCGACCTGCTGGGTACGGGAGATGCCAACGACGTGAGGGGTTTCATCCAGACGCTAAACGAGCGTTACGAGCAAACTGGGGCGTCGTTTCGTATCCAGTCCATCGCCAAGGGTTATCAGATGCTGACCTTGCCCCCTTATGCCCACTGGCTGAGCAAGCTTCACAAAGCCCGGACCGAGTCGCGACTGTCCCAGGCGGCGCTGGAGACGCTGGCGATCGTGGCCTACAAACAGCCGGTGCTCAGGGCGGGAATCGAGGCGATTCGCGGAGTCGCGGTGGGTGATATGCTCGTCCGCCTGCGGGAGATGAACCTCGTGAGGATCGTTGGCCGGGCCGAGGAATTAGGACGCCCACTCCTCTACGGCACAACCTCGAAGTTCCTGGAGGTGTTCGGTCTCGCGTCTTTGAAAGACCTGCCCAAACTGGACCGGGATGACCCCGACACGGTCCCTCCACTCAAAGTGGCGGAGGACTCCTGAGCTCTACGTCCCGGACTGTTTCCTGACGATCATATCGAAATTGCGGACAAGCCCGCGGTAGATGCTCCAGACTACGAGCGCATAACCACAGAGTGCCGCCACCGTACCAATCATCGCCCCGGCCCGAGCCGCCGAGGCACGTTGTGCGAATTCGCTGGCGGTATCGTACAGCTTGACCGGGTTGACCAGATACCAGATGGAAGTGAAAGGTGTCAGAGGAGCCAGGAACGCTCCATACTCGCCCCGCGAAGCGTCAACCAGACTCTTGCCCAGAATCCATGAGACTCCGCAGAGCAGGATCATCATCCCCACGCTATACATAACCGCTGATACGTTCTTCTTGCTTACCAGGGATACGCGCAGGCCGATTACGCAGGCACACGCAGTGTATACCAGAGTTAGACCGGCCAGCTCAAGCCCCGTTTCAATCCAAACCGTGGGTGGGGAACCGGCCTGCACAGGAGAGAACCACGCAAAGAGT
This sequence comes from Phycisphaerales bacterium, assembly GCA_020348265.1. Lineage (GTDB taxonomy): Bacteria > Planctomycetota > Phycisphaerae > UBA1845 > UBA1845. Next base: position 615,303 of record CP070744.1, read on the forward strand.
ATCAGAACGCACACCGGGCCGAGCAGAAGAGGCAGGGTCATGCTCACCAGACCGCGCAGCTTGCCCCACAGAATGTACTTGCTGGTCACCGGCGTGCTGAGAAGCAGGTCCATAGTCTTGGATTCACGCTCTTTGGTCATCGACGTCGCCGCTGTATTGGTCGCGAGGATCAGGGCGATGGCAAACTGGATGATAATCAGACCCGCAAGCCAGGCGCGGACCTCATCGGCGGACATGCTCCCGCCGACATGTTTGATAAACAGAATCGCCGAGGCGGCCAATCCGCCAAGTATCATCGTCCAGCGCAGGATATTCCCCCCGCCCGACGAGCGCGTTTTGGCTTCGCGCCAGGCTACAGGATTGGCCCAGACGCGCCGCGGCGGTCTCGTCCGCTCCTCGGAAGGATGGCGTTGAAAGCGCTCAAACAGCTTGCTGAAGAAGGTGGCCTCGCCGGTCAAGATGCTGCGCCGTACGAAGAGCATGCTTAGCAGCATTAAGACAAACGCCAATGCCGTGGTCCAGACAACGTAGATCGTCGACGGGTACGCAAGGGCGTAGCGAATCAGACCGGAATGATCCCCCAACCGGCTGTAGGGTGGGGCGTAGACCATGTTGAGGGCCACTTCCAGGGCCAGGAAGGGTTGCAGCGGGGTTAGCCAGCTCATCTTGGCCCCGGACAGATTAGGCGGAGATGCCTCTATCCAGGTGACCGACCACTTACCCAACAGATAGATGCTCAGCAGATACAGGCCGATCAGCAGGTAGAAAGAGAAAATCGTCCCGCGGGTACCCACGCGGATCATGGCGACGAAGATGGCCAGAGCCCCGGTGAGCACCGCGGTCGAACCCGACAGCGCAAAACTCTCCAGCACTTGGGAAGTGGTCACTCCGCCGTAGACCATCGTGACCAGGAAGATCGGCAAACCGGCGATCAACAACACGATGACAAAGTAGAGCCGACTCATCAGAGATCCGAAGACGATCTGCGCGTTTGTCAGCGGTGTGGAGAGGAGGATGTTGAAGGTCTGGGCGTCACGCTCCTGGGTGATGGCGCCCGCGGTAAACACCGGAGCCAGGAAGCACATCAGAGCCAGTTGGGTCATCGAAGCAAATTTGAAGGTCTGCGAGGCCCCCTTGGCCAGCTCGGACAGCGAGCCGCTGCGCCCCTCCATCGAGCTGATCAAGGAGAAGAGTACGACGATCAGCAAAGCTCCGAGGTATCCCGCCCGCAGCCACATGTGCCGAGACCGCCGCGAACCGCCGTGCACCACCCGGACCAGAATGGGATTGGAAGGCAGCAAGTGCCAGAACCAGAGCCACAATCTATAGAGCACTTCCGACATAAAACCCGTTGGAACTTACCGGTTACGGACCGGGCACCATTGGCAATTCGCAATTCGTAATTCGCAATTCGCCATGCCTCTACTGCACCATCCCCTTGGTCATCCGCATAAACGCGGTTTCCAGGTTCACAGGTTCCTCTCCAACCTCCTGAATCCTGAAGTTGTTGTCGATAAGCAGCTTGGTCAACTTGGTGAAGTCGTGGGTCTGGCCATCGAGCTCAACCACGAGACGTCCATCGCGCTGTTCAACGCTCTTTATACCCTTGGTACGCTGGAGCAGCAGCAAAGCGAGATCCTGCTGCTCGGTGACCTTGACGTGCACTTTCGTCCCGGTCTTGACCCGTCGATAGATCTCCTCGATGGGGCCGTGGAAGATCAACTCTCCCTGCTCGATGATACCTACGGTCGTACACAGCTCCGCCAGTTCATGGAGGATGTGCGAGGAGATGATGATGGTCTTGCCCATCCTGCGCAGCTCTTTGAGGAGCTCCCGGATTTCGATCCGCGCCCGTGGGTCCAGACCGCTGGCAGGCTCATCCAGCAGAAGCACCTTGGGGTCATGCAACAGAACACGCGCCAGACTGAGGCGCTGCTGCATACCACGGGAAAGCGAGTCGACCAGGGCGTCGCTCTTGTGCATCAAGTCGGTCAGTTCCAGGACATCGCCGACCACACGTGTCCGCTGCTTTCCGGTGATGTTGTAGGCGCTGGCGAAGAACTCGAGGTATTCCTGGACGACCATGTCCTCGTAGGCGCCGAAGAAGTCCGGCACGTACCCCACCAGCGGTCGGATCTTGCGTGATTCGTATCCCACAACGTGCCCACAGACGCGAGCCTCTCCCCAAGTCGGCTTGAGCAAGGTCGCGAGGATCTTGATAGTGGTGGTCTTGCCCGCACCGTTGGGGCCGATGTACCCGAAGCACTCTCCATCCTCGATGTTGAGATGGAGGTTGTTAAGGGCAACCAGCTTGCCGTACTTCTTGGTTACATTGATGGTCTGGACTATCAGTGCCCTCGTCTCCTGCTACGAATCATCTGCGCCTATTGGCTCGGGTGCCTTGCCGGTTCCCAATCCTGCCTGCCCCACTCCGGTGGGAATGCGAATGCGGTACATACTCCACGACCGGTCCGCATCAGGCTTGAGCATAGTGTAGCTGCGATTGCCCTCGCGACGAAACAGCCTCATCGGACCCGGATCTTTGGCGAATCCGATCAACACCGCGCTGCCCGGCTCGGGATTTCCATCCTCGTCCGTGCCGCCCTTGCGAAGCTGCTCACGAAGATCGAACTGACGAAGCCGATCGCGCGAGATTGTCCGCGACCCCACGAACTGCCCCATCGTCTTGAACACCGTCGCCGAACTCAACTCGCCAACGGTAGACAACAACAGCAGTGCGGTTCGTTCCTCACCCAGCGCCACCGCCGATGTAGAGTTCGATCCGAACCCAAGATCCGCGAACAGACCGCGCAGTCTTCTTGACCACCGCTCCTGGTAGGCGACAAGCCTGCAGCGGTTCATCACGTCTCGCTCGGTCTCGTTGCCAATCGGGCGGTAACATCGTGAGGCGAGCGACGTAGGCAGACCGTCACCCGGTAAAGGGCCAACGTCGTAAACGTATATTGCGGTGTCGCGGATGCCCTGGATCTCGTCGATATCGAGGACGGCATGAAGAAAGTAGCACGGATCAAGATCGACTCCGAGATCGTTCACCACATAGCTGTCATCGGTGACGCGTCTGCCCGCAACGTTAACCTGCCCGGTGACGGTTCCGTCGAGTTGCCCGTGCCAACGTCCTTCAAACTGCTTTAGGGTGGCCCGTAGTCGAACGTCGTCGATGACTGCGCTTGCCGGGATAATGCGGTATTCCTGGGGATCGGCGAATCGTGAAGGCGCCTGCTCCTGGCTGCATCCGGTCGGCATGGGCCTTAGAAAACAATCCGTGGCTCCGGGCTCGGTTGCGCTGATCGGATTCGAAGGAAGCCAGACGTCAAGCTCTTTGTCCGAGCTGGTTTTCAACCCGAACAGGGCGGTTGCCCGAGCATAAGTATCGCCGGCATCGGCGTCGATTACGGAGACTTGATGCAGGGACTCTCCAAAACCCTGTAGCGAGTTAACCACCAACACGGTCACTGCACCGGCCACAAGAGCCACAACCGCAAATGTCGACCAACTGTGGTGCCTCATGCCCCGCACGCGCAAGAACGCCCACGTCCCGAAAGTCGCTAGTAGCACATACGCAATCGAGGACGCACTGGCGATGAACAGATACACGCTCGCTTTCGTAGAGAATGAGACCGCACTTGCCACGTTGTGGAACAATGAGACATGCGTCGGCCGTTCCTCTTCCAGGTTGCTATGTCGCAGCAGATGAAAGACTTTGTCAAAGAACGGAACAGCCATGCCTTCCCCGCTGAAGAGGTCCTTGAGTCTCACCGCAGAGAAGATGACGTGCCCGCGTCCCTCACGCCCTCGAACAACCACCGGCGAGGCGATGGTCGACTCGTACGCGATTACCTCGGCACCGGGGGCCGGCGTGCATCGGGCTATCGATACCGGGGTGGGAAACCCGGCATCGAGCCAGTCATCCGTAGCCAACGAGACTCCATCCGCACTCCTGGGCGGCCCCAACAGCTCCTCCCGTACGTCACGCAGGTTCGTCACCGCGTCGATCTCCCCGATGTCGACCGGCAATACTGCATCGATGGGTTCACTCAGCTTGAGCGACCCGGAAAACCGCGAGGCGGCTATGAGCAGTGTGCCGCCTTGACGAACCCAGTCGACCAAAGCACGGACCTGCTTTAGCGTGAGCTCCTCCGGGCGGGCGTCATCCCATACGATTATGTCCACCGCCTCCAGGCCAATCCAATGCTCGGGAAGGTCAGGTGGGCTTACGTGCCCGACATGAACCTGGCGAACGTAGATCCGCTCCTGGTTCTCCACTGCAACGAGATCACGAACCCGACCGACCGTTCCCGCGGATAGCGATAGGATAAGCAGATCATCATCGGAGATCGCTACGGTATATTGGTTGGGGCGAGGGTGATAAGTCAGCTCTCCTTGGGAGAGAACCTTCACAGCTCCGCCCTGGGCATCGAACAGCTCAATGGGGAATTGGCCGCGCCCATGCAGCACATTCACCGGAATATACAGGTAATGACGCTGAGCACCTCCGGTGTCCGCCCGCAGGTGGACTTCAACGCTGTCGAAACACTCGTCCCCGTCAAGGTCAAACTGGGAAACGCGAATCGTCCCGTCAAAGGTCTGCTCGTCCACCAGATCCAGATCGACGATTATCGGCACCCACTGCCCCGCACGGACGACGTCCCCACTGCGCAAGGTCGGAAACCCGACGTGCGTAATGGCAACCTCGACAGTGGCAATCGCGCTTGCAGGTGCGAGGCAGAGCGCCCAGAACGCACACACGGCGGCCGGACCGCGTGCGTGCCAACCCTTGCTGAATCCGCTGCCGTTGTTCATTTGGCTCTCGAAGCAAGCATCACCGGCTGCGTGCGCAGACGGCATCGCCAATCCGCCTCCCCCAAAGTAGCGCCTGCACCGATCCGCAACAACATATTCTACCCCCACTTTCTGAGCCGGGCAACCGGATCTCACCGATATCCAGGTGGAAGCCGCTGTCGTCGGACTCGTTGTCGCGGCCTACAATAGGATACCGTAACACGAGTACAACTGCATGGCTCAAGAGAACCGCAATAACCCGCTCTCTGAATGGTTACTGCTTTTCCGCAGGCAGGCGCCGATCCTACGTCAGGCGTTCGATGAGTGGGTCGAGGAGGTACGCGGGGAACCCCGATTGATATGGGAGACTCCGGCGGTCAGCTACAGTACCTACTGCGTGGGCGGGCTCCTGCTGCTATGGATCGTGGCGGGCGTGGCCAACACTGTGGCGCCTCCCAAGCCGCCGGACGCAGGCCCCGCAGCGACCACCGCCGACTTTCACGTCGTATGCTCCAACGAGCGGTGCAGACATCATTTCGTGGTCAACAAGAAGTTCGGCTTTCGCGGTTTTCCGGTGACATGCACAAAATGCGGCCAAGAGACCGGCATGCAGGCCCGCAAATGCAACTCCGCAGCGTGTTTTGGGCGATGGATCATCCCGGAGAAAGTCGGCAACATGCTGAAGTGTCCGCACTGCGGCGATCAGCTCCGGTGATCAGACCTGCAGATGCGTTGACCTGAATACGCCTTCCACTCTCTCCGCCGGTGGCAGTTCGGCACGAATCATGCTAAGATTTCACTTGCGTGCGATTAGACCTCGAAGACCGAGATGCTCAGTTGACGGATTTTGATTCTATGGACCAAAACACCGCGGTACTCTGCGGCACGGCGGCGATGGTTGGTTTGGTGCACACCGTTCTCGGACCCGACCATTACTTGCCCTTCGTAGCCATGTCCCGTGCCGGGAAATGGTCGCTCAAGAAGACCACTTTGATCACCATCTTGTGCGGTGTCGGTCATGTACTGGGCTCGGTCGTATTGGGTTTGATCGGTATCGCTTTCGGTGTGGCGGTTCTTAAACTCGAGAACATCGAAAGCGTACGGGGCGACATTGCCGGCTGGCTGTTGCTGGCTTTCGGTCTGGCCTATTTCGTATGGGGCGTCCGCCGGGCCATCCTAAACAGACCACATAGGCATGTTCACGTCCACGCGGACGGCACCGAGCATTCACACGGACACACCCACGCCAACGAACACGTCCACCCGCACGAGATCGGGGCTGACGACACAGATGGATCGGCCAAGGCGGACTCCATGACCCCGTGGATTCTGTTTACCATCTTCGTGTTCGGCCCGTGCGAACCGCTTATCCCCATCCTCATGTACCCGGCGGCCAAGGGCAGCGTGTTGGGCGTCATTCTAGTAGCGCTGATCTTCAGCGTCGCCACCATCACCACTATGACTACGATCGTGGTGTTGGCTTGCGTGGGGATCGAATCCACAGCATTCACCAGACTGCGGCGTTACAGCCACGCGCTGGCGGGATTCACCATCCTGGCGTGCGGAGCAGCCATCATGGCGGGTCTGTAAAGGACTGATACTCCGAAGCTCGTCGCAGGTGTGCCACTGCTGATGAGCAGTGCACGAGCACCCCGAGGCCTCAATCGGCACTGCTTGAAAGCAGTGGCACGGCGTGAACCGCTTCGCGTAGATTGAGCTCTGACAATCGATGCTCTGTCGCGGTTTGCCGCCGGACTCAACGCCTCACCCGGGTCGCCACCGGAAGCAGGATCCAGCCCCATGCCGAGTGAGCAATGAAGACTATCGCCATGAAGACGTAAGAGGACTGCTCGGGATGAAGCGCTCCACATTGCGCCCCGAGGTAGAGCCCGGCAACACTTCCCAACGCCGACAGGATCAGTAGAACACCTGCCAGGCGGGTAAGACCACGCACACCCCGTCCAATCGCCAAACCAACGAGCGCGGTCAAAAGCACCAACGCTGACATTCCCACGCGCAACTGAGTCGGACGGAACGCCATTCCGTGTTCGGCCCACACTCCATAGGCTGCCCACCAGAGGATGAGAAGACATCCACATGCAAAAAGCACTCCGATCACCCGGGCAAGCCGTCCGCCCGCGCGACCCAAGGCTGCACCACCGCAAAGCGCCACCGCGCAACAGGCGATCGTCGCCAGGGTCAGCCATCCATACGCCGACACCACAATTACTTGCTGCGCCGTCTCGCCCACAATCCGAGGCGCCTCGTCCGTCTTCATTGATTCGCCTGGAAGGACGGCACCCGACGACGACGCGTCCGGTGTCGTATCACGGGTCTCGGGAGGTATTCCAAACATTTGCGTGGCAACCTTATCCAGGTCGGATTCGTCCATCACCCGAGCCGTATAAATCAGCCGGAGGTACATGAACTGATCCACCCGCCACCAAATGCCGTAACACAGTCCGGTGGCAATGATCAGATTCATTACGCCGATCAGAAGGAGAGCCCGCCCATGGTGTACGCGGGGAGCTGCTGCAGTCCGTATGCTGGGCCCACGGCCCGTGGCGCTATAGACAACTTTTATCTCGAGTGGCTGGGCTGTGCTCATCCGATTCTGCTTCTATCCCTCTGATGGATGCGGATCTCCCTCCTAGATTCTGCAAGCGTCTAGTCCTTCTCGGGCCAACGTCGCGGCCCCGCGCTGGCCAGGTGCCCCGCACCGTTGATCGGATACCGCTGGAAGTACTCGTGGATAGTATCCACCGAGACGGCATCGACCTCAGCCAGCATCTGCTCAACCGTGCGCGGGCTGCCGCGGTATTCCATGTCGTCCATCAGCTGCACAAGCCGATGATACGGAGCTTCACTTTCAACCGCGAGCGACGTCCGACGTCTGTTCTTGACACGATCGACCTCATGTTCTTGTACACGCTCGGTGCAGATACGTTTCGCCTCTTCTCGCATGGCATCGACAAGTTTCTCGGCGTTTTCCGGTTGGCAGGCACCATAGAGCAGCATCAAGCCGGTATTGGTGTAGTCCAAGTGGTGGACGCCGGCTCGCGGGCTCAAGCCAGCCTGCACAATGTTCCAGAAGAAGCGCGAGTTACTGCCCCCTAAGATTGTCGCTGCCGCTGATGCCGTCTCCGCCAGATTGTCGGCAGCGCTGACCGAGGAAAAGGATAGGCAAAGGAACTGCTGCTGGAAACGATCGGCGTGGAGGACATCAACACCGGTCCGTGCCTCGGATACGCTGCGCTGCGTTGCAGTCCCCGATGCCTCCCAGGACCCGCAAAGCTCCTCCGTCATGCCGATAATCTCGCTCGGGTCCACGTTCCCCGCAGCTACCAACACCATGTTGTCAGGGGCATAGCGTTGCCGGAAATACTCATGCATCCGGTCACGTGTGAGCGGGGTTAACGTACGTTCATAACCGAGCACCGGCCAGGCCAGCGAACTACCTTCAAACACCTTCTCTAGAATGAAATCGAACGCGAGATGTTCGAGCTCGTCGTTGGCCATGGCAATCTCTTCAAGGACCACCTTCTTTTCCATCTCGAATTCGTCGGCGGGCAGTGTCGAGCGGATCATGTCCGCGAGCAACTCCATCTGCTTGCCGATGTCCTTGTGCCGCACCCAGCCGAAGTAGACCGTACGCTCCTCGCTGGTGTAAGCGTTGTAGATGCTCCCCATTCTGTCGAAGTCGATGGTGACTTCCCGCCAATGTCTCTTCTCCGTTCCCTTGAACATCATGTGTTCGAGGAAGTGTGAGACACCCGCGATCTCGGGGTCCTCGTCGCGGGCCCCGGTTCGAACCAGAAAGCCCACCGCGGCGCTGCGCACATCACCCATCTGCTCTATGACAATACGCAGTCCGTTATCCAGCGTGTGGAGTGTATAAGGGTCACTCACCTGCGGCTTGCTCCGTTAGTGGTTCGGCCGACCCGGTGAGCGGCCTTGGTCCCAGGGTCATTACGCACAGCTTATCGCGGGGATAAGTCGAAAGATAACGACAAATGTCATCAACCGTCACCGCCTGGACTTTGGCAACCTTCTCCTCGGAAGGGATAGGTCTGCCGTAGAAGAACAAATCGCTGGCGAGCTCCGAGCAGCGCGACCGCGTGGAATCACCGCGCGTCTCCTTGCTGGCCACGATACCGGTGATGGCCCGCTCCAGCTCATCCTGCTCAATCCCCTCTGCAAGCCGATTCACCTCGCGCAAGAGTGTGGAATATGTCTTCTCGCAGCGGTCCGGCGTGGTGGACGCACCGAGGAACACCCTCCCCGATCCCCTCGGCGTCTCGTGCCAGGCATTTACCCAGTAAACAAGCCCCTGTTTCTCCCGGACTTCCGTGAAAAGCCTGCCGCTCATTCCACCGGCCAGTATGCCCACCATGACCTGCTGAACGGGAAAGTCGTCATGAGTGGCCTGAACACCAGGCCAACATATCCCGATGTGCTCCTGCTCGAGGTCCTTGTCATGGTGCGTTGTGCCGGCATGGAATTCCGCCTTAAACCCATCTCTACCTTTCTGCCCTTCGCTGCCAAACCCGCTGAACTGACCTTGGAGAACATCGCGGACCGTGTCCGGGTCGATGGGACCGGCCACCGCAACGAGCATCCGGCCGGCACGGAACAGCCGGCTCCAGTGCGCGGAAAGGTCGTCCCGTGAAATGTTGTCCAGAGTCTCGTTCTCACCGAGCGGATGTCTGCCGAGCAGTGGCCCGTAGGCCGGAACACCAATCAACTTGTCCACCAGACCTTGAGGATCGTCCTGCAGAGCAATCAGCTCCTGTCTGGCCAAGTCGACGTTCACCGAAAAGGAGTCTTCGGGGAAGGTCGGCGTTCGAAGCATTTCCGCGTAGAGAGCGACCGCGTGCTCAAAATGCTCCGGCAGGACCGTACAGGTCATGGTAACGCTCTCGCGACCGGTGCCGTTGTGGTAGCTCGCACCGATGGCGTCGAACGCATCCCACAGCTCGCGCCCGCTGCGCCGCTGGGTCCCCTTGTCCAGCGTTTCCGTCACCAGCCTGGCCAAACCGAGCTTGTCGTCGGGATCAGTGCAAGCGCCGGCCAGCATCCGGAACTGAAAGGCGGCAACGTGCCGTTGAGGCAAGTGGACAACCCCATACTCGATTCCGCAGGGGAGATTCTCGTGGACAATATCCGTCATGCGCGCTCCAATAAGTCGACATCAAGAAACTCGAGCCTACCTGGCCGGGTAAGACCGCGCCGGTGCAGATCCTGCAGGTATATCGGCGATTAGCCTAGTCGGGTGGGCATACGAATGCAAGCGTCCGCATACACGCTGTGCGCCGTGGCGCTCGGGATACCCGCGCCAATCATGGCAGGTCTGTCTCACTCGTGGCGCTTGCCGCCTCTTTCCGATCGTTGGGAGCTGCAGGTTCATATCCGACAGGTAATCCGTCTCGGCGGGCGTCGGGGAGCGAATCCTGGACTTGGCGTAAGCCGTCGCAGTCCGGCCTTCTCTCGATAGCCGCCTGAAGAAACTGTCGTGCTAACTCGATACCTAATCCGCTGCCCAGCGCACCGCGGAGGTTATTGACCGTTGCCTCGCAGTCATCCGCGTGGAAAGCCAGGTCGGCAGCTATGAACTGCGCAAGGGCGTCGCCCGGCTTAAGCGCCATAGCGCGCCCTACCCAGCGCCGCAGTTTGGGAAGAAGCTCGTTTGCAGGTTGGCGCAAGACCTGAGCGACACGCCGACTGAGGAGCGATTCGCAAAGGCCGCGATACCGGGCTCCCAGTTCGATGTCGATCGCCTCGTCCGTCGTTCCTGGTGGCGCGAAACTCGCCAACAGGCGTCGGGCATCACTTTCCCGATCCGCGGAGAGATAGTACTCGATCATGCGATGGGAAACGCTCCGCTTCAAACTGCGACCCAGCAGCGAGCTGGGTGCGGTGGACAAAGCACGCTCGGCACTGTCGATGGCAAACGCGGGATTGTCCGGGTCAGCGAAGAAGCGACAGTCGGCAAGCTCGGAATGGCAGCTTGCCTCCCCGAGTGGTGCGGCCTGCGCGAGGGCATCGTACGCCTCAATTGCTACCTCGAGGGCCAACCGGGCTGCGAGATAGTCCCCGCGACGAAAGTGAATCGTAGCGGCAAGCCTGAGTTTCTCGGGAGCCCAAGTCTCCTCGAGCTCGTCTTCTGCTCCGGACGGAGGGGACGATTTAATCGCCTCGTAGGCTCGCTGGACTATATCCGCGAACTGCTCCTCGAATTCCGGGCCAGCTGCCAGATGGGCCAGGTAATCCACCTGTGGTGATGCGATTCGGTTGTGACGCAAAGGGCGGGCCAGGATGTCAATATTCTCCGCCAGGCTCAGACCATCTTCCGCAACGCTGAGATACTCCAGGGCAATCGAAGGCTCAAACGGTCTACGCAGCAACTCACGGCCGATCGCAGCAGCGGCATTCTTGATACACTGATCATGTTCTTCCCGGTTGTTCCGTGCCGCCGCGTTGGCAGCTTGTATGAGATTCAGCTCATACTCGATCTGTCCGTGATTGAAGTAACCCGGCGATCGCTTGATCAGCTCTCCCAGGGCCCTGGAGCCCTCCCTGCAGTGCTCGTCGCTGGATACGCGGTCTTGCTCAGCCAGTGCAAGCAGTTGCACATCGGGAAGATCCGACTCGCGGGCCCGCATCTCCCGGTCGACGGCCCGCTCCTGGAGCTTAGAGGCAACCATCATATAGGCCTCGCTCAACCGCACGAGATTCTCCAGCTTCCGCTGAGGATTGAGCCGACCTTTGGAGGCGCGTGCCAGTCGAATCGCATCCTCATAGTCTCCCGATCGCAGCGCTTCGTCGGCGCGATAGGCTCTGCGGGCCGCACCGAAGTCTTTCTGAACCACAACAAGAATCGCCAGTCCGATTGCGATTCCGACCGCTCCTGCGATGACCCTTCGCAAACCCCGCGCAGACAGGTAGGCCACTACGCCCGTCGGACTCGGTCCTGCAAGAGCCCAGATCAACCCTAACGTCGTGAAGAACACGGTGGGTGCGCCGGATACGCGAAGTCCAACGCCGAAAAGCTCTTCGACTGCAAACGCGACCAGGGCCGCCATCAGACCGATGAGGGTCCAACGCCACCCGGGGGAAAGCGGAGTCTCCAGCATCAACATTCCCGCGCGAAGGGTAAGGATCAGCGCCGCTACTATCAGGACGATGCCGACCGCGCCCAGGTCGGCCATTACCTCCAACCACTCATTGTGCGCGTGGGCGATGCGCGCCCCAAACACCAGCGGGTCGTGCAGCACGTCGCCTAATGCGCGCGCGTCGCCCATCAGCACAAAACCGCCCTGCCCGTATCCTGTAAACGGTTCTTCCGCAAACATATCCAGCGCGTAACCCCAGACATAAGTGCGGAAACGGATGGTGGCACTTCGCCCGAACGGAGAAGCTGCGTCCTTTAGAGTCGCAAAATAGAACCAGGTCGCAACCAGGATGACAATCGCAAGCAACATGGGGGCGAGCTTCGCCCGACCACGCACCGCGAAAAAAACCATCGCGATCAACCCGATGAGCAGGGCCACTGTCGGGCCACGCGATTTGGCAAGGTAGAACGCCCAAAGAACAACTGCCAGCATGATTACGCCGGCAAGTCCAACCACAACAGGCCGGACACTACCAGTCCTCCATGACCGTCTGACACTCTCGCAGACAAGAGCGACTGCAAGCAGCACCCCGGGCATCAGGCACGCCGAAAGGAAGTTGGGGTTGCCAAAGGGGAACTTCGCCCTGAGTGTCGGGTTGCGCCCGTAGAAGTACCACAGAGCCACCAGTGCCGTAATTGTCACCAAAGCCAGAAAGATCCGCGCGGCAACATGAGCACCGCGTGGGCCTAGGCCCTGGCCAATAGCCCATGTCCACACAAAGCAGACCGTAAGTAATACGCTTCCGCCCAGGGCCACGTCCGGGGCAGCGGACCAACGAATACTTGCGAAAGACCACAGGAGATAGAGTCCGGCAAGAAGCTGGGCAGCCATCAGCGGTGAAACATGCCCTCGTCGCAGCACCGGCGACTGGGCCACCTCAGCGTGTACGGATGAAGGATACTGTTCATCATCCACCGCTGAGCCATCGACCTCCCCTCGTCTCCGGCCGATGATTGCTATCGCCAGCGTCAGAACGACGAGTCCAGCTCCGATCCCCAGAATGAAGTTCTTGATCTCCCCCGCGTGGATCGTCGGGAGTTGATAGTTGAGACAAAGCAGTTGCACGACTGCGCGCAGGGGAGAATCGACCCGCCACTCGATCGCGCCGTCAACCAGCTCCACGGACTCGGCCGCGCTGAGCAGCAGCAATCCGCCCGCCACTGTAGCAGCAACCAGGCAGATCATCACGGCCTGCATCGGGCTGACATTGCCGGGCTCGTGGGGTTCCACCATGCTAGCTCTTCGGTGCGATCCAGGGGGTCTCCGGCACGCCCGCGCGGTGGTTCGCTTGCCGGGCGAGTGCGTACAGCAGATCGCTCAGGCGGTTGAGATAGATGCGAGCCGCTTGTTCGACATGCTGCTCCTCGGAAAGAGCGATGGTCAACCGCTCAGCCCGCCGGCAAACCGTTCGGGCAAGGTGCAGAGCCGCGGCCGTCTCGCTTCCGCCGGGCAGGACAAACCCCGCAAAAGGATCAACCTCCTCACAGGCGGCATCAATCCAGCGCTCAAGCTGGGCAACCTGGGTGTCGTTTATCATCAGCCCGGGTGCATGACCATCGGGTGTCGCAAGCTGGGAGCCGAGGACCAACAGATCAGACTGGATCTGTCGCAGGATTGCCGCAAGTTCGGCATCCCTACACCCTGCCACCACTGCGCCCAGGGCTGCATTGGTTTCATCGACCGTGCCGTAGGCGTTAACCCTCGGCCCACTCTTGGCAACTCGTTCTCCGCCGACCAGACTGGTTTTGCCGTCGTCGCCAACCTTGGTGTAGAGTTTCATGCTTACACGCTCCGCAAACACCTCGGGAGACTATCCGCAGATGCTTTGGAGATTATAGAAGAGCATACGATACCGGCAATCCGCGCGTCTCTCGGCGTGTCCAACCGACACAGGGGAATGCTCGTGAGCCTGTTTCCGAGTGCACGCCGCCGAGCGGGGTCCTGCGGGCATTAGTGCTTGAAATGCCGGGTGCCGGTGAAGATCATCGCAACGCCACGCTCGTCACACGCCTTGATCGTATCCTCGTCGCGTTTCGATCCCCCAGGCTGAATCAGGGCGGTAACCCCCGCGTCCATCAGGATGTTCGGTCCGTCCGCGAAGGGGAAGAAGGCATCCGACGCCGCCACCGCACCGGCCAATACTTCGGAGTGGCCGTTCTCCTTCGCCAGCCAAGTGGCAATCCGGCAGCTCATCACCCGACTCATCTGACCCGCACCGCTACCCAAGAGCATCTGGTCTTTGCAGACGGTAATTGCGTTGCTCTTGGCGTGTTTGCACACGAGCCATGCGAGACGCAGGTCGGTCATTTCCAAGTCGGACGGCGTTCGCCTGGTGACGACCTTCCATTGATCTTCATTGAGACCGACGGTGTCGCGAGTCTGCAACAGGACTCCTCCGGCGATCTTCTTGAAGTCTATCTCGCCTTCACGAGTAGGCCGATCCATGTTCGCCAGGAGCAGGCGCACGTTTGCACCCCACTTCTTGAGCGACTTGATCGTCTCGACGGCCGCGCTATCGAACGACGGCGCTATCCAAACCTCGACAAAAAAGGCCCCCGCTCCGGCGTCCTTGCCCCAGCGCTGCAGCGAAGTCATAACCGCTTCGGCAAACTCCGCATCCACGGGGAAGTTCACCGCAAGAATCCCACCCATAGCGGCGTTGGGGTCGCCAAGGTATGCCTTGCGATAAGCTTCCAGGCGATCATCGTCGATTGACGCCCCACAGGTATTCGTGTGTTTCACGAAAACACAGCAAGGCTTGCCCCCCCCACGAGTCAGCTCCTCACACAAGTCCACCGCGGCATTCGCGTCGAGGTAGTTGTTGTGGGAAATCTGCTTTTCCGAGCCAAACCCAGCATTGGCAACTGTGAGGTCGACGTGACGAAGGTCGTCGCGATAGCGAAGCAGCTCCGCCTTTTGATGTGGGTTCTC
>CP070744.1:630305-665594 GCA_020348265.1 Phycisphaerales bacterium
ACCCAAGCGAAACCGAGTGCGACTACGCCGACAGTTGTGACGGTGCTGGGACCTGCTTGGATAACCCCGCGCAGGCCGGCACTGCTTGCGGTGACGCGACCTATACGACCTGTAATTTCCCGGATGCGTGTGATGGACAGGGTAACTGCCAGGTTAACTTCCAGGAAGCAGGCATGTATTGCGTAGATGAGGAGAATATATACTGCGACGGCGTGAACGCCTGTGATGGCGAGGGTTCGTGTGTGGGGGTAGGTGATCCCTGTGCTTACCTGGGACTGGCGTGTTCCGAGGATAGAGATGCGTGTCTGTGTGAGAGTGACGGTCAGTGTGACGATGGGCGCTTCTGCACGGGTGCTCCGTGGTGCATTGAAGGTGTGTGTGAGTACAGCGGCGATCCCTGTCTTGCGACTCTGACCTGCAACGAAGATACGGACCAGTGCGACTGCACTACCACACCGCACTGCGATGATAACCTGTTCTGCACGGGTTTCGAGGTCTGCGATCTCGTCACTCACGCATGTGAATCGAGCGGAGACCCCTGCCTGCCGTACATGTGTGATGAAGTCAACACACGTTGTGTGGAGTGTTTTGTTGACGATGACTGCTCGGATGGATTGTGGTGCAACGGGACCGAAGTGTGCGGGCTGGGCCGCTACGCGGAAGGTCTTCCCGTTATGTGCTACCCTGGTGCGCCGCGCTGTGTAGGGCGGATCTGCCTCGAAGAGGAGGACAGATGCGTGGACTGTATCTCCGACATTGACTGTACCGATGGGCTCTTCTGCAACGGCAGCGAGACGTGCGTCGACGGTGAATGTCGGCAGGCATCCGATCCCTGCTACCCCCTGGTGTGCGATGAGGATAGCAAGACGTGTACCGGCGGGGCGTGCTGTCTTCTTGACGACAGTTGCGTTGACGGGGCGCAGGAGGATGATTGCCTGGAAGCCGGACGGGCGTTCCATGAAGGCCGAACCTGCGATGAAGTGGAGTGTGCCGCCGGAGCCTGCTGCATAGGTGGAGGTTGCCTGGAGAATCTGGATCAGGGATTCTGCGAAGTCTTGAATGGTTTGTTTGCCGGCTCGGCGACGGGGTGCGACGAGGGACTTTGCGATTACGGAGCTTGTTGCCTGCCCCTGGGAGAGTGCGCCGAGTACCTGGGAGCCGACTGCCTAAGGGCGGGTGGAACACTCCGGGGGTCAGGTACGAGTTGTGACGCGGTTGAATGCCCTTTGCCGCCCGGCGCTTGCTGCGTATCGGGCCACTGCGTACCCGATCAGGACCGCGATGACTGCGTTAGTGTCCTTGACGCCGAGTGGGCCGGGCCGGCCACGAGTTGTTATGACGACCTGTGTCCGCTCTGTGATGACGGCGACGCCGACCGTGATGGAGACGTCGACCTGCAGGACTATGCGTGGTTCCAGACTTGTAGGGGTATGAGCGGCGGCGGCGACTGCAAATGTCTCGATGTCAACAATTTCAACGATGTCGATCTGACTGACTTCTCGACGTTCCAGGGATTGCTCAATGGTCCGGCTACTTGACACGATTGCGTCAGTGTTTCTTTCCAGTGAGATTCTCGTCTACTGCGTAGTGTCACCGCCTGTGGGTTACGGCCAGGTGTGCCACTGCTGTTTGAGTAGTCCCTCCAACGCATCAGGTGCGCAGCGTCCGCCGCCCAGACCACGCTTATCCACCTGACTGACCGAGGGGTCATCGTTTCGTGCCTTCCACGTCTTCGTCTTGTTCCTCCGCCTTCCCACCACGTCGTCGGCGCACCGCATCACGCAGGAGGTATTCCATCTGAGCGTTGAGGCTGCGCAGTTCATCCTTGGCCCACCGGGTGAGCTCGTCCATGAGCTCCGGAGGCAAGCGCAGCAGGAATGACTTCCGCTCAGCCATGAATCCATCCGCCGCTGATTAGTTGTACAGCGTTCCCGCATTCACAACCGGCTGGGCGTGTTCCTGGCTGCACAAAACCACCAGAAGGTTGCTCACCATAGCAGCCTTGCGCTCTTCATCCAAAGCGATGGTTTGGTGCTCTTCGAGCTTGGCCAAGGCCATCTCGACCATGCCTACGGCACCGTCCACTATGCGCTGCCGTGCGGACACGATCGCCTCGGCCTGTTGGCGCTGGAGCATGGCCCCGGCAATCTCCGGTGCGTAGGCCAGGTGACTTATGCGGGCCTCTTCAACCTGTATACCCGCCTTGGATACGCGTTCAGCCACCTCCTTCTGCAAAGCGATTGACACCTCATCGACACTTCCACGAAGGGACAAGGTATCTCCCTCGAAGGTGTCATAGGGGTAGGCCATCGCCAGATGTCGCAATGCCGCCTCGCTTTGAACGGTGACATAGTCCGCGAAATCTTCGACATCGAAAACCGCCTTGGCGGTGTTGATCACCCGCCACACCACAACGACGGCAATCTCGATCGGATTACCCCGCAGGTCGTTGACCTTGAGTTTCTGGCCGTTGAGGTTGTGTGCCCTCAGGGAGACCTTCTTCTTAATGAGCAGGGGGTTGGCCCAGTGGAATCCGCTGTCCACCACCGTGCCGGTGTACTTGCCGAACAGAATCAGGACCGCCGACATATTCGGCTGCAGGGTAAAGAACCCAAACAACAGCACGAACCACACTAGCGTCAGGATACCCCACGCGACGATGCTCAGGATTCCACCCAGCCCGACCTGATACATAGCCGCGTGCCGAATGGCAGTGAATCCCCAGTATCCCAGTGCTAGTCCGATAATAAATAAAATGAACAACGAAACCCAACCGTTCCACGCCCTCGTCTGCATTTCACGCGTTTCTGTCATGCTCGTATCTCCTCAAATGGACTATATCCTAAATATATCATAATGATATACGTTGTCAAGTCTGAAGATGGCCCTGTCGCACGTTCTTACAGGAATACACGGCGCCTTGCAAGCGGGCGCGGCGGGTCTGTTTCGCCTCGGAAGGGATGACATTGTACTGAGGGGGTGGGACGACGGGAGTGGTGCAACACCTGCGACACCATCGGGGGTGTCCTATAAGGGTGCCACTGCTCTTGAGCAGTGCCAGAAGAATGTCGCTAGGATACAAGTCGGATCAGCGCTTGCTCGCCTGCTTGGAACGGCCGGCGGTCTTCGTGGCCTTGGTACGATGGGGGTTCTTCAAGCCGGTCGAGAGCTTGTTCTTAACTTCGCGCACAACACGAGCAGCCAGGACCTCTTGGTGTTCTGCGAGGAATTGGCGGACCGATTTGGGATCGTGCTGGACAAGCTCGCGCAGAGCCCACGACAGCGCCTTTACCACCATGTCATCGGGGTCGTCCACAAAGAGTTGGCAAACCTCCAGCGTGCGGGGGACGTCGCCGGTGCCTCCGAAGGACTTGCGGTTCAGAGCCACCGTTGATACCAAGGCCGTACGTCGCCACCAGCGGTCGTTCGATTGTGCCCAGCGGTGAATGTGTTCATCGGTAATTCGGCCGATGCGCCGTGTTGGCCCAGAGGTATGCCCCGCAAATGTGTCCACGTCGACCCAGTGGTCGAAGCCGCGGGCGAGCTGCTCGACCGATCTTGGACCGAGGCTCTGCGAGGCGTTTGGATGGTGAAAGACAAGGGCATAGCCAATAAACCGATGTGCCGACTCATCGAAGTGGGCGAGGCGAAGGGCAATGCGAACGACATGGCGACCGTCCCTGTCGGCCAGCTCTCTCGATAACTTGCGGCGCAGGGCATGAAGCGTCGGAGCGGTGTGGTCCGTCAGAGCGCGAATCCGTCCTGCAATGGTTGCAGAAGTAGCTTCGATGTCAGGCGTAATGTTCGGCACCGCTGCGTAGTTCCTGGCCGTCGTTGATGATCATGCGACGTTTGCGCCGGTCAGCTCCACTCCGACTCGGGTGGATACCCCGGGTTCGTGCATGGTCACCCCGTATAGGCGATCCGCAACGTTCATGGTCCACTTCGAGTGGGTGATCACGAGGAACTGGGACCCGCTGACGAACTCCTGGAGGATACGGTTGAAACGATCGTTGTTGGCCTCGTCAAGGGCGGCATCAACCTCGTCGAGGATCGCAAAGGGCGCCGGCTTACTCTTAAAGATACTCATCAACAGAGCAATCGCGGTGAGAGACTTCTCACCGCCGGACATGAGCGAGATAACCTGCAGCTCCTTGCCCGGCGGTTGAGCAACGATCTCGATTCCCGAATCCAGAAGGTCGTCGGGGTCCTCCAGGACAATGTCCGCACGGCCGCCGCCAAAGAGCTTCCTGAACATGCCCCGGAAATGCTCTCGAATCTGCTCAAAGGACTTCTTGAACCGCTCGCGAGACTCGGTATTGAGCTTGGTGATTAGCTGTTGCAGTTGCGTGTGCGATTCGGTGAGGTCGTCCCGTTGCCTGGTGAGGAACTCGTGTCGCTGCTGGAGATCCTCGAGCTCTTTGATGGCGTCGAGGTTGACGTTGCCCAGCCGATCCATCTTCGCCCGCAGCTCGGAGATTTCCGCCTCGACCTGTTCCCAGTCGTGATCCTGATACTCGTACTCCTGGTAACGCGTGGGTAGATCGACACTCAACTCGTCGGCTACTCGTGCGACCAGCTCGTCGCGACGCACCTTCACCTCCGCCAAGGCCATCTCGTTTTCGTGCAGCTTGGCTTCGGTCTCCTCGAGTCGCACTCGGGCTGATTTGATCAACTGGGCACGCCCGTCCATGTCCGCCCGAAGCGATTCACGCGTTTGACGCAGTTTCGAGGAAGCGATCTCGATCTCCTCGATCCTTTCGGAAAGGGTCGAAACCTGCTCGCACGCGGTTCTTGCAGCAGTTTCGGATTCTGCGATGCGCTCCTGGCACTGTTGGACGTCGTGTCGGCCTGATGCCACGGATTCTTCAAGTTCGGCGATTCCCCGGTTGAGCGTGTTAATGGTATCTGCGGTAGCGACTCGCTTCTCGTTCAGCTGGCCCAAGCCGACGCGTGCGTCGGTCAGCGATTCCTGGGTCTCCTTGCGCCTCGAGACAATAGAGTCTATCCTCTCCTGTTGCTTCTCCACTTCAGCTTCACGCCGCTGGTTTTCCCGTTCAAGGGCATCAAGCGACTCACTCTCCACATTGCTCTTTTCCAGGACCTCGCTTATCTGGTGCTCGAGCAGAATCACTTCATGAGCGATGAGTGGTTGCTCGTTGGTCAAACGTCCGATGGTCTCGGCAATACTCTGCAGAGTGGCGTTGGCCTCCACCTTGGCGGTGTTGGACTCGTAGATTGCGGTGCGCAACTCATGGCGGACCCCGTCGATATGGTCCGCTTCGGCTGTCGTGCGGTTAAGCTGATCCGCCAGCGTACGCACACGCTCGTCGACGGAATCCATCTGGCTGTCGATGTTGCGCAGTTCGCTCTTGCGGGAGATGAGTCCCGCGCCGGCTCGTGAGGGCCCCAGAGCGACAGACCCGTTAGGATCGACGACTTCGCCTTGCAGGGTGACAAACCGATGTCCGGTTACGTCTTGCGAAGCCATCTCTAGGGCAGCCTGGAGATCCTCCACAACCACCGTCTTGCCGAACAGGCAGTTGGCCAGCTGATCGAAGTCCTCTCGGAACCGGACCAGATCGACTGCGCGGGCGATGAAACCCGGCTGGCTCGAGAAATCCTTGGGGTTGACCAAAGGAGGAAGTCGATCCATGCACATGGCCACGACGCGACCGGGAAGGCCCCCGACTGCCTCGGTGTACCTGAGGAAGGATCGGCTGTCCGAGACGACGAGATATTGATCTCTCTGCCCCAGTGCCGCCTCGATAATCCCCGCATGGTCAACATCTGCTTCAAACACATCAGCCACAAGCCCTTGTATGCACGAGGCCTCCGTGAGGGAGTCCCCGAGGCCCTTTTGGTCGAGCAGCTTGCGGACTCCGGCGCCAAGTCCCTCCATTCGTCTCTCGAGGTCTGCGAGCAGCTCTCGCCGCGAGCGCATGGCGCTGCGTTGCTCTTTGGTCTGAGCCAGTTGATCACTGAGTTGCTGCTTGAGCGAGTTGATGCGTTGGGCTTGCTGGTTCTTCTCTTCCAGCCTCTGGGTTTCGTCGGAGATGAGCGTCTCCACATCTCCGACGCGCATAGTGAGCCTGGCCTTCTGCTCGAGCATGGCCTCCAGCTCAGACGCCAGTTGGGCGTCGCGCATGGAGAGTCGGCCTTTCTGACCTACCAGAGACTCGCGGTGCGTGTTTAGTCGGATAATTTCGTTGTGCGTCTGGGCGCTTTTACGCAGGAGCTCGACGATCCCGGCCTTTTGATCTTCCAGCACAGCCTGGGCTTGTGTCAGCTCCCGAGCGAGTGCTTGATCGTGCTCTGCCAGCCCAGCGGTCTGGGCCTCCAGCTCGCGCGTCTGACTCAGAAGTTCGACGGCGGATCGTTCGACTTCGCTGAGTTCGACCCGGGCGGCGCCGGCGCGGCTGGCATCCCCTGCAATCCTCTGCTCTGCGCGGGCAAGCAACGCCTTCTGTTCCTCGGCTCGGTTGTTTGCAGCTTCGATCCGTTCCTCATGAGCGGCCAAGTTCGAACGCGTGGTGACAAGTTGACCGTCTACGGAACTGATCTGTTCGGCGAGTTCGTCGAGCCGCAGAGTGATCCGCGAGCCTTCCGCCTCGTGCCGGTTTATGTCCGCCCGGCATGCTGTAACGTCATCACTACACTGCTGAGCCAGAGCGACAAGTCGGGACTTCTCCTGTGAAAAGCGGTGATACTCCGCCAATGCGTACGTGGAGCGCAACTCGTTGAGTCGGGCTTCGTAGGTTTTATAGCTTCTGGCCTTGCCCGCCTGGAGTTTGACGCTGCGGAGTCGTTTCTCCAGTTCTTCAACAATGTCGCCTACGCGCAGAAGGTTCTGCTGTGTTCGCTCGAGCTTGCGTTCGGCTTCGCGCCTGCGGGCTTTGTATTTACTTATGCCTGCCGCTTCCTCGAAAATGGCGCGGCGTTCCGCCGGACTGCTCTGCAGAAGAACGTCGACCTTACCCTGTTCGATTATGGAATAAGCGTCGACCCCGATTCCTGTATCCATAAAGAGTTCACGGATATCTTTCAGTCGTGTTGATGTCTTGTTGAGCAGGTATTCGCTCTCGCCCGAGCGGTACAGCTTTCGCGATACGGTGACTTCTGCGGTATCAAGGGGGAGAGCACGGTCTGAGTTGTCGAAGGCGAGGTCGACCTGTGCCAAACTGCTGCTCCGCCGCGTGGTCGATCCGCTGAAGATCATATCCAGCATTTGCCGCCCGCGAAGTGAACGGGCGGACTGCTCGCCAAGCACCCACTTGACTGCATCAACCACGTTGCTCTTGCCGCAGCCGTTTGGACCGACAATGCATGTGATCCCCGGCGCGAAGTCAAAGTCCACCCGGTCACAAAAGCTCTTGAACCCGCTGACAGTAATGTGCTTGAGGAACATCGGTTCGGGTACCTCCCTGTGCCCTAGTAGACCGCCGATCCGTGGCGGTCGCAACCAGCTTGCTCCGCATAAGCCCGGCAGGTGCCGGACACCCTTACACTACCACAGTTCTGGGGGGCGTGTAAAGTAGATCGGCACGCAATTGGCGGTTTTTCCGTTTTCCGCGGATCATGCGGTTTCGTGCCAAGGGCCGAAGGCGTCAGGCGACCCGTCGCCAGGAAGACTCTACCGGGTATGATACGCCTATGGCCGAGGAGCGTGCTAGACAGGCAGGCGATGTGAATCTCGATCTTCCGAAGCCGGGCGAGGCTACTGCGGGACCCTCCGATTCTGTTGACTTCCGGCGGGCGTTTGAGATGGCGGCTGATGCCATTCTCATAACCGATGCACAGGGAAGGTACGTTCGGGCCAATAAGCGGGCCTGTGAGCTGACGGGCTATTCCGCCAACGAGCTGACACAGATGCGCATCGGCGACCTGTGTGTCCCATTCGAGCGCGCCTACTCCCTTGGACGGTTCGAACTCCTGCGCAAGTCGGGCGCGACGTGCCAGGAGCGTGTTATTCAGCGTCGAGACGGCACTCGCCTTACGGTCGAGGCTCATGCCACGGGTTTGGGCGACGGGACCTTTCAAACCATTCTCCGCGATGTGTCCGATCGGGTCAGCGTCGAAGATGCGTTGCGTCATTCGGCGGACACTTACGGGGTGCTGATGGACCCGGGGGGGACCGCAGTGGTGTCAGCCGGGCGAAACGGCCGGATCGTTTCTTGGAGCTCAGCAGCGGAGGAGATCTTCGGATACACCGCCGAAGAAGCCGTCGGCATGCCTGTCACGAGGCTCATTCCTCGTCGATGGAAGCGCCAACACACCAGTACCTTCAACCGGCACGTGGGTGTCGGAACCGGAGAGCAGGTCGGGCGGACCATCCATACCGAAGGTCTTCGACGGGATGGGGCGAAGATCCCCTTGGAGATTTCCGTAGCGGTGGGCTGGAAGGGAGATGAACCACTGTTCACAGCGGTCGTCCGAGATATGAGCCGGCAGCGCGAGGTGATCGAGAGCCTCAACGATGCTTTTCAGCGGTTGCAGTTCCACATCGAACGCATGCCCCTGGCGTACATCGTCTGGGATACCGATTTCCGGGTCGTGGAGTGGAACCCTTCGGCGGAGCAGATGTTCGGATACTCGCGATCCGAGGCGGCAGGCCGCACCAGCTACGAACTAGTCTTGCCCGCTGACCCGGAAGTGATTGCCGCCGTCGATAAGGTGTGGAGCGATCTTCTTGCAGGAGATACATCCAGCCACTCGGTAAATGCCAACGTGCGCAAGGATGGATCAACGCTCACATGCGAGTGGTTCAACACGCCACTGCGCGACTCGGAGGGGAAGATCCGTGGGGTAGCCTCGATGGCAAGGGATGTATCAGAACGTGAGGCAAGCGAGGCGCAGCTTCGCAACGCCCAGAAGCTGGAGAGCCTCGGCGTTCTGGCAAGTGGAGTGGCCCACGACTTCAACAGCTCGCTGATGGTCATCCTGGGAAACACATCTCTTCTTAAGTCAATGTCGAATCTTCCTTCAAAGGCCTTGGAGTATGTTGAACTGATTGAGAATGCCGGCGTGCGAGCCGGAGAGTTCATCACTCACCTTCTCGCCTATGCTCGAACCGGTCGGCATAACCCCCAGCCGACGGATCTAAACGCAGTGCTCAACGATGCTGCCGAATTTGTGCGCTCCGCCATTGGCAAGCGGCACGAACTGGCACTGAGCTTGATGGATCGATTGCCTCGCATCTTGGCCGATCACAGTCAGATTGAGCAGGTCGTCCTCAACCTGTGCCTAAATGCTCGGCAGGCCCAGCCCAAGCAGGGAGTGATTACCGTCGTGACGCGGGTGGCCACTCTGACGGGTCATAGTACGATGCGGTGTGTTCCAGTTCCACCGGCACAGGGGCGGTACGTCGAGTTGGTCGTGCAGGATGATGGGTGCGGGATGGATGAGGCTACGGCTCAGCGCATCTTTGACCCGTTCTTTACCACGAAGACGGAAGGCCACGGATTGGGCATGGCGGCAGTACTCGGGATCTTGCGACACCACAACGCGGTCGCACATGTCGATTCCAAGCTCGGAAAAGGAACGAAAATCCACGTCTACTTTCCGATTCACTCAGTAGCGCGTGGCAAAGGCGTTGACCTTACTGCGGAACATGTCAGGCGACACTGGCACACGTGATGGTCAGTCTGTTATTGCGGAGGGGGCGTCTCCGGACCGGTGTACTCTGCATATTCTTGGGCGTCGGTCTGGGCGCTGCCCAGCAGGTGCAGGGCTTTGTCGGGTATGGATTTGATTTTCTGGTAGGTCCAAGGTCGCTGGACGCTGAGATAGGCCAACGATCCTGTGGATATCGCCAAGCCCAAGCAACAGGCAAGTGCGGCCGGGGCGATGACCGTCCTTCGGATCAGGGAGCGGCGTCTATCCGCCGTCGTGATTATCTCGTCGATATTGTCGAGGATCGGGAGTCCCAAGCTGGTGGCCACCTGCCCGGAGCTGTGATACACGTGGTCAACAACCTCGGCGAGGATTACGAAGATAGTTCCAGAGGCGAGCCCGGCCAGAACGGCGAGAATGACGATGGTCTTGGCCTTGGGGCTGACCGGGACACTTGTTCCGCGTGCCGGCTGGCCCGGGGAGAACTGAACCAATCGACCTTGTTGCACTTTTCTAAGGGCAGGTTCGATCTGGGAGAGCGTTGCCGTCAGCGTAGTCTGACGCTGTTTGGCCTTATCGAAGCGGCTGACGATGGCCGTGAATTCGTCTTGTCTCTTGAAGACTCCGTTTTTGGCTTTCTTGAGTTCGGCCAAAGCGCGGTCATTCGATGCCAGGTCGATCTCGATTTCTTTGAGCTTGGCCTTTTGCATGTCGATTTGGAGGCTCAGACGCGTTCGCTCGGCCCGTTGCGGTTGAGCTGCAGCCGGATTGACGGCGGCCGTCATCACGGCTCTGGTCGCCCCGGAGCGGCTGGCGAATGCTGTCGTGTCTTCCTGCCCCTGCTGGACTGCCAACTCCTCTTCTATCTGGCCGCGATCCCTCATGAGCTGTTTGATTTCAGGGTGCTCATAGGTCATTCCACGCGTTTTCCTGAGGAGAGTGACCTTGCTCTCAATCTTCTGAAGTTGATCAAGCAGTCCAAGCGTAATGGGGCTCTGGAAGATCTTCTGCACCTCTTCCGGGTCGGCGTCATCGTTGATGCCTGGTACGACCTGCGGTGCCAGCGACGCCAGGAGCTGTTCCATAGCAGCCAACTCTGTCTTGTACTCCCTTTGGCGCATGGTCAGCTCGTTACGGGCAATCTCATACTGTGATAGCTGCGTGGCGATGGACCCCGGGCTCTGCGGGTCTACATAAGGCGTTTCCAGACGGAGTTGGGTTAGTTCGCGCTGGGCAAGCTTGACCTCGTTGGTTGCCTCATCGAGTTCCTTTTGAACGTACGTGCGCTGGCTTTCGAGAAACTCTTCGATCCATGCCAGCGTGCGCCGTATGTAGGTGTTCTTCATTTCGTCCAAAAGCTTCGTGCCGATGTGCGGGTTGCGTCCGCGATACTCCGCCCAGATCAGGTCGACGTGCGGGTTAGGCGATTTGATGCGGATGTTGAGATTGCTGTTGAGAGAGCGGGCCAAAGCGGCACAGCGTTGTCGTGATTCGGGGGTCAAGGTGCCATCTTCCGTACGTTCCAACCCCTCGACCAGAGCGAGGTTGGCCACCACGTCGGTCAGATATTGCACCGAAACCAGATCCCGTGACATCGTACTTCTGAAGTACTCGAAGGACTCCGCTGTACTTGATACGGGCAGGTTCACGAGCACCGGGTCCGCGCGGCGTTCGAATGTCGTAACGGCCTTGTAGGTGCGCGGGTAATAAAGACTCAGAATGAAGGCGCCGCTGGTGACCAGGCAACATGGTATGAAGAACGCCCATCGATGCAGAGAGACCATCCGCAAGATATCCTGCAGATTCTTGCGCATCTCCGAGAACGGACGTTCGTCTTCATTGCTGTGATCGGAGGCAGTTGATGATCCGCCCGGCGTGTCACGAGTCTGGCCCGATATTGGGTTTTGTTTGGCCACGGATTATTCGCTTGTCATTCGACCGGGATCTGCCCGGTTCTGTCAGTGCCGGCGCTGGCTTGGCTGCACCGCCGGATGAAACCGCGCGTGACCCGATTACGTTTCTGGTCCTGTAAACGACGCGCGGGGTCCGACATGTCACCCACGTGCCGACATTACGTCCAAGCGCAGCCGCCATTGTATTTTCGGACGACACTCTCCGGCGGTTGAGGGGCATATGTTATTACTCGGGCAACGCTGTCCGAAGGGGGAGAACGGGCGAGTCATCAGGGCTTATAGGACTTTCACTTGGGCCAAAACGGTCACACCGGTGGGGTACATCGCGTTTAGTCATAGTGCGGGTTGTACGCCGCGCGTTCGTCAGTATTCCGTAGTAACGCTCGTAGTTCCTCACTGTTTGGGCGAAGTCGTACTCTCCGGCTCGTGAATGGGTGGCCGAGGCGAGGCGACTACGCAGGCTGGCGGAGCGAGTGAGCTCGGTCATGGCGCCCGTGAGGGCCTCGCAAGAGTTCGCAGGAACGATTCGCCCCTCGATGCCGTCACGGACAACCCTCGCGTTGTCGCCGACGTCGGTCGCAATAACAGGCAAACCAGCAGCCAAAGCCTCCAAAACCGCGTTGTTCATGCCCTCGGAGTCACTGCTGCAGGCGTAAACGTCCATACCCGCAAGCAGGGCGGGGATGTCCTTACCTGGACCGGTGAAAGTAACTCTCCCGTTAAGGGCATGGGATGCTGCTTGTTCGGCGAGCTGGGGCCGGAGGGGTCCGTCACCGACAATCACCAGATGAGTGTTCGTCAGTGATTCTGCGGCACGGGCAAACGCCTTAATGAGAGAATCGTAGCGCTTTACCGGTGTCAGTGACCCGATCGTGCCTATCACGATTGATGAATCGTCACATCCCCATGTTCGCCGCGTTGCACAGCGCATATCGCTGTTCAAACCCACGAATCGACTGACGTCGACGCCGTTTTGCAGGACGTCGACACGATCGCCGGGTACTCCACCTTGCTCGATCAACTGGATTCTCCCCGCCTCTGACACACTGGCAAAGCGAGCGCGGGTCCAAAGACCCCAGCGGGCGAGTAGCCGATGGCGCGGGGTGAAAGGTCGGGGCGACTCCAGCCCGTGGAAACCGAGAATAAGGCGCACATCAGGTACAAACATGCTCGCCGCGACTGCGTCCGCCCAGCAACCCGTGTTGCGGGCGTGGAGGACGAAGGCTCGTGAGTTCCGGGCGACCCGCGCGAGCTTCATCCACAGCCGGCGTGATCGTCCGTTTGATGCAAGCGGCCTACAAGCGACGTGGGGGGGGAGTTGGGCAGACAGGGAACCGGCCTCCCTTTGAGTGACAACGATGTGACGTAGTGATGTGGAATCAAACGAATGGAGAAGCGATACCAGCGTACGTTCGGTTCCACCTCCCTCGAGCGAGTGTAAGAAATGAATGATGGTGGGCGCAGAATCAGACAGCATGGGGCACGCCTCCCGACAGCGCGGGTTCGTCGGTGGACACCGGCGCATGGGCGAGTGTAGGTACTTCGGCGGTTTGGCGAGCCTCGGCACTGGCCATGCGGAATAGACACATGGGGAGTACCAGAATCCACCAGAAGGATTCGCAGAGGAAACGCTCCGTTCCCAATCCGGCTACGAAGTAGGTCACCAATGATACTACCAGCCCATACGCGATGATCTTTGTCTCCACCGGTTGCGCGGTAAGATCAGCCATCCGCGAACTTTTGTAGAGATATAGTATTGACCCAAGCAGTAAGGCAAGAAAGAGCGCACCTCCCACAACGCCCAGTTCGACAAAGCACGTGACCAGAGTGTTGTGCGTCGAACGGTTCCAATAGCGCGAGTCGTAGAAGCCGATAATCGTCGGGAAGTTCCCCAACCCCACACCGTTGGGATAGTCAGCCAGGATTCGAGCCGATGCCCGCCAGACATCAAAGCGACCTACGACTGCGGCGTCAGCCTGCATCGTTTGCGTGTTGGTGAGTGTGGCCATGCGTTTCCAGTAGAACGGATCAGCCAGTCTGTACGAGATACCCAGGCCAATAATCAGCAGGGCGTGGATGCGGAACCGTTTGGCCCGCGGAGCCATAAGCAGGGCCACTACAGTTCCTGCAAGTAGACCGATGAACGTTGATCGAGTTCGACAGAGGATGATGGCGTTAAACGTCAGCACGCCGGAAAGCGCGGCCAGCAGCCTCCACTTCCAATGCCGAGCGATCATGAAGGCGATTCCAATGACGGGGAGCATCGCTGCGAAGTGGGCCGACGCGCCGGAGGTAGTGTTCATGTCCGGTCCGCCGATCACCTCCAGACGCCCGATGGCAAAACGCCATTTTGGCGCAGTGTATGCGTCGTAGCCTAAATACAGGCTGCCGACCACTATTGTCCAGATGACGATCCTCAGGTTGTTCCGGGAGGTGGCCAGTCGGCCCAGCACGAGCAGGAAGACCAGCATCTTCCAGAACTTCTCGAATGAGTATTGGGCACGGTCGTCAAAGCCGATTCCGATCAGGATGTTCAAGGCGGCCACCGCCACGAGGCCGACGATCCCCAGTTCCCACAGCGAAACGGACGGTTTGATTGTCGCCACGCGTCTTTTGGCGAAGAACAACCCCAGCATCATGAACAATGCGGCAAGGAGGGAAAAGCGTATCCCGACGGCGACCATTGGCTTGCCCCACCATCGATCGGGAGGGTGAACCTGGTACACCATCATGTAGTTCACCACGCCCCAGATGGGGTTGACCAGAGAGGCCAAACAGGCCACCCAAAACAGGGCGAAGGCTAATAGGGTCTTAAAAGGCCACATACAAGCGACGATGTCGATGCGCCACGACTATGGGCATGCGGGGCACCCGACCGGCAGGACCATAGCAAGCCGTAAACGCACCGTGTCTGCTATATAGTTATCACACGGAATGCTTGTCGACCGGATGGACTCATAACTCAAGATGCGTAGGTCCTATATCAGCGAGGTTTGACCACCGGCGATGGCCTCCATGCAGGCCGCGCCGTGAGGTGCCGATAACATGCGCATGTCAGCCCTGCAAGACCAGGATGACGGTGAACCGCAACAAGGTGGTGTCGTTCGAGCCGCCCTGCGCCCGGTGCGCAATCGGACCGCGGAGACTCCCTTGGATACCGGGCAAGACGTGCACTCAAGCCTCGACTCTCACGCGAGCGCACGGATGCGCTGGGTTATCGTGTTTGTGGTCTGCCTGGCGGTGTGGCTCATTGCGAGAATGGTGTTCTTTGTTGGAATCGCAGGAAGCGACGACCTCTACTACTTCCGCTATGCGGCGCTGTGGGATCGCCCGCCGGTCAATGATTGGGAAGCACGCCTGCTGGGCAACGTTCTCACCCGTGGGGCGATGGCGGCTTTCGGACGCACGGAGCTGGCTGCCGTTCTCCCTTCGCTGGCCGCATCGGCCCTGATGTTGGCGTCCGTGCTGTATTGGTGTCGAAATCACGGCACGTTACGCCAGGCTTGGTGGGGGGGTGTCTTCTTGGCGGTGTTGCCCATCGATGTGGAGATGGCCACGACGATCTCGCCACACACCATAATGGCGGCGCTGATGGGGGCGGGCACGCTTGCTTTCCTTTACCAGCCGGCTACACGTACCACACGATTCCTATCAGCTCTTTTCCTTTCGCTCGGGGTGATTACACACTTCGCGGGGATCTACTACGTTGCAGCTCTGGCTCTGGCATCGCTGTGCGTCGATCATCGACGCTACAGTCGCACGGTGGTTCTGACGTTGGCTGTGGGGATTGTCCTGACGATAGCGGATCTGGCGGTCTTCCACTTCGCCTTTGGTGATGCATTCGGACGATTCCGCGTTTGTCTTGCCGAAGTCAATACGGACAAACCCGGGATGTTGATGACCGGCCATGGAACGCTCAATCCGGGGTTCATTCTTTGGCCCGTGGTTCACCTGCCCTTCAGCAAGGCATTTGGTGCATCCCTGCTTGCTGTGGTCATTCTTGGTGTTCGGCGTTATCGACGCGTAGACCCGCGCTTGCGCATCTTGCTTACGGTTATTGCAGTGTTCTGGATTTGGATGAGCTTCGGTTCACAGATCCCTTGGGAGTATCGCCCATTCCTGCGGATGAGTCGGTTCCTACAGCCGCTGACCTTTGCAGTGGCTGTTCTGTTCGCGACGCTGGTGGTTGACACACATTGGCGCCGCCTCTCCGCCGCATTTACCGGAGCAGTTCTAGCGACGTGTGTGTTCTGCCTGTTGGCCGGCGGGTCTTGGGGAGAGAACGTCACCATCTCCAAGGAACTTCTGACCTATGTGGCAAGTTACCCGGAGAAACGGTTTGTTACGGACTACCACACGCACAACGAGGTGTATGTCATAAACGGCGCGACGGCTGTGCCGAACATCGTCACCATCAATCACGTGCCACGCTCCCGACTCTTGGATCCCGACGTAGCGATGATCGATCCATCGGAGCTGCAACCGGATGATGAGATCCTCTGCAATCCTTTGAATGTTGCGCGGGTTCCGCAGTTTGCGGAGTTTACAGACAAGCACGCAGCTGGGCTTAGATTCGAGACCAAACCGGCTTATCGTGATATTTGCAGGATAGTGCCGCCTCTGCGCCAGCATCCGTGGGCCCTCAGGAAGCCGCCGGCGCGGGTCTTTGCCTGCAACCCTGTTTCCCAGTCACGTCGCCTCACGCAGCGGATTGAGAGCACGTTCGCAACGTCTTCCGCGAAGCCGGCCGGGTAGCAGGAACTCGCCTACGAGATCGCGGCTCCATTCCTCTGTTCTGCCACGCGAGCGCTGGACGGCTGACTGCAGCCGCGTTACGCTCAAACCACACAAGCGGTGGGGCCCTACAACGGTCGATAAGGGCGCGCTTGTTCGTGTATCGCCTTAAGGAAGAGAAGTCGTGCTTCTTCGCCTGCTACTTCTGCTGACGATTGTCCCGCTCGTTGAGCTGACCATCCTCCTGCGCATCGCCGAGGAATTCAGCTGGGGTTCGACGATCCTGCTGATCATCGTGACCGGGGTCGTAGGGGCGCGGCTGGCCCGGCGTGAGGGTCTGAAGGTATTGCACAAGATACAGACGGATCTTGAGTCCGGCATCGCGCCGACTGAGGCTATGGTTGACGGGGTCCTGATCCTGGCTGCGGGGTTGGTGCTGGTTACTCCGGGAATACTGACCGATCTGTTGGGTTTCGCATTACTGATACCGCCGATTCGGGCGAAGGTGCGACATGCGTTGAGTGAAGCATTCAAGAAACGCGTCGTCACGATTCATCACAACGGTCCTGACCCGTTTGTTGACGTTGTCGCCACCAGTGTCGAGGACGCTGAGCAACCCACTGGACCTAAGCGAGCCCAATTGGAGGAATCAAAGGTTCGAACCTGCGGTGAAAGTGACGATTCTACAACGGGCCAGTAGCAGATTGACGATCATTGCGGTGGGGAGAATCCAACAGGATTACGCAAATGGGGACGCCACTGGACGAGACTGTGATAAGGCACGTGGCACTTCTCTCACGGCTGAAGATCACCGACGAGGAAGTCAAAGTATACGCAAAGCAGTTGTCGCAGGTTGTGGACTACATGGCGCTGCTGAATGAAGTGGACACTGCGGATGTGCCGCCTGCCGCCTATGCCTTGCAGATCTCCAACGTCTTTCGCGAGGACGACGTCCGTGGGGCAATGACCTCAGAGCAGGCACTGAGCAATGCACCCGGACAAGAGAACGGGTTTTTCTCGGTTCCGAAGGTCATCGATCGTAAGAGCGTCTGATTCATGACAGGCCTATCGACGATCTACGAATTGGCAGCGGCTTTTCGTGCAAAGCAACGATCAGCGGAAGACATCACACGTGACTGCCTTGATCGCATTGAGGCGGCCGAGCCAAGCGTTCACGCGTTCGTCAGTTGCGATCGTGCAGCGGCGCTGGCCCACGCGAGTCAACTTGACGCCGCCCGACGGCGTGGGGAGAAGATCGGACCCCTCGCCGGCGTACCGGTTGCGATCAAGGATAACATCTGTACGACGGTCGGTGCGACAACCTGCGGATCGCAGATGCTCGAAGGCTATCAGTCAGTGTATAACGCACATGTCGTTGATCGACTCGAAGCGGCTGGGGCGATTGTGATAGGCAAGACCAATCTCGACGCCTTTGCTATGGGCAGCAGCACCGAGACCAGCCATCATCCAACCACACGCAATCCGTGGGACAAGACGTGTGTTGCAGGGGGGTCCTCCGGCGGATCGGCGGCCGCCGTCGCTGCCCGGGAAGTGCCCGGAGCATTGGGCAGCGACACCGGAGGATCAATACGTCAACCCGCGTCCTACTGTGGAGTCGTCGGCTTAAAGCCCACGTACGGGCGCGTGTCGCGCTTCGGCTTGGTCGCCTTTGCCAGCAGCCTCGATCAGATCGGGCCTATCGCAACGAATGTCCGTGATGTGGCTTTGTTGTTGAATGTCATCGCTGGCCAGGATAAGTGCGATTCGACCAGTGCCGATGGTGCAGTTCCCGATTTCGAATCATGTTTGGAGCGACCTTTGCAGGGACTGCGCATTGGGATCAGTGATGAGTACTTCTGTGAAGGACTGCATGCGGAGGTCGATCGTGCCGTTCGGGCGGCTCTTGAACTTTACCAGGCCGAAGGAACTGAACTCGTTCCCATCGAGTTGCCGCACATGAAGTACGCCGTCGCATGTTACTACATCGTCGCGCCCGCGGAGGCGTCCAGCAACCTCGCCCGATACGACGGTGTGCATTACGGTTATCGAGCAGCAAAGCCCGAGGATATCGTTGACTTGTATTCGTCGTCACGCGGAGAAGGGTTCTGCCCCGAGGTGAAACGCCGAATTATGCTCGGTACATACGTACTTTCGAGCGGTTATTACGAACAGTATTATCTCAAGGCCATGAAAGTGCGTACACTGATCAAGGAGGACTTCGATAACGCCTTTAGGCGCGTGGACGTGATCGCGTCACCGGTTGCCCCGACGACCGCATTTCGTATTGGCGAAAAGCTGGACGATCCCTTGGCGATGTATCTTACGGACGTATATACGGTCTCGGCCAACTTGGCTGGCATCTGTGCGATCAGCATCCCCTGCGGGTTTGACAAGTGCGGTTTGCCGATCGGTCTGCAACTAATGGGTCCCGCCTTTGGCGAAGAGATCTTGTTGGCGGCGGCGCATCAATACCAGTTACGAACCGACCATCACACCAAGTTACCCGGTTGCGGCGATTAGCCATGATGCTCAAAAGTCGCTTTGTTGTGCCTGTAGACGCACCGGTAATCAAGAACGGTGCGGTTGTCGTCGAGGAAGGGCGTATCAGCGCCGTCGGACCGGCGCGAGATCTGCCACACGGCGGCGTGGCCGACTACGGGGATGCGGTTATCTGCCCCGGTTTCGTGAACGCCCATACCCATTTGGAACTCACTAGTATGGCCGGTAGGGTACCGCCGTCGGAGGATTTCGCCGGTTGGCTGCGAACTCTCGTTGAGATGATCAAGACATCGTTGTGCACTCGCGAGGATGTCCAGAACTCCGTGCGAATGGGCCTGTCGCAGTCGCTCGCCGCGGGGGTTACCATGGTCGGCGATGTGACTCGTCAACCGGTGTGGACACGAGAAGTTCTGGCAGCGTCGAGCATCCGCGGTGTTTCGTTCGGGGAAGTGATTGCCGTGGGGTGGACTCGGCACCGGCTCGCTGAACTCCTGGAGATTGCTCTTTCCGACACGCACCAAACCGACCGGATTCGCGCCGGAGTGTCACCTCACGCGCCCTACACCGTGGAGCCTGATGCCCTGCGCACCTGCGCCCAGCAGGCAAAAGAGATCGGCGCATTACTGTGCATTCACTTGGCTGAGACGCGGGACGAAGACCTGTTTCTGCGCAAACACGAAGGCCCGCTTGCCGACCATCTGCGCAGGTCAGGTGTGTGGGATGACGACATGCCGCTTGCGGAATGTGGGCCACTCGAACTCGTCAGTAAGACAGGCGTCTTGGGATCTAGCACAGTAGCCGCACACGCCAACTACGTTAGCGACGCCGATATTGCACAGATCAGCAATGGCGGAACAAGCGTAGCGTATTGCCCGCGTACCCATCGCGCGTTTGGACACCCGCCACACAGGTTTCGTGACATGCTTGCTGTCGGAATCAACGTCTGCATAGGCACGGACAGCCTTGCATCCAATCCGTCACTGTCTGTGCTCGACGAGTTGCGTTTCGTTCGGCGGATGTATCCTGATTGTCCGCCGCAAACCATAATGGAAATGGGCACGATCAACGGCGCGAAAGCACTTGGGTTCGGCGATGCAGCGGGGTCCATCACGGTGGGCAAGCACGCTGATCTGGTCGTAATACCACTTGAACCTGCCGGATTGCGCTCCACTTGGGAGAGCATACTCGACGGGGACGCACAGCCGACGGAAGTGTACGTAGAGGGCGTTCCGCAGCTCGGTCGAAAGCGTACCACACTCTAAGCGACGGAATCACCCGGGCGCTCGGACACACCTTCGAGTCGCTCGCGCCTGGCCATCGCGGCGAACACTAGCAGACTGCACAACGCACAGGCGATGGCGATCAGCCATGTAGGCCACCCGATCGTATTCCACAGCCACATGCCCAGAAGCGGGGCGATCAAACCACGCATTCCCGTCAGCGATACGTGGATGCCCATGTAGATCTCGGCCTTTTCGGGGGGGGCGAAGTGTAAGTGACCGAGGTTCCAGGCGAGGGCGCCGCCCCCAATACCCAACCCATAGAGCACCCCTCGGATGGCAAACAGAAACACGGCCAGCGGCAGATAGCGCGGCCCCACGCTGTCGAGATTAATGGTCAAGAGTGTAGCCGCCAGCCCAAAGATCAGGGTAGTGGTCCAGAAGATGACGTTCACCACTCGAAACCGCACCACGCCTATTCGATCGAACAGACGACCCCAGCGATTCAGACTCGCCAGCATGACCAGGCGCGGGAGTGCGACGATCAAACCGGTGCTGACCCAGAATCCCCAGGCGTCACCGGTGTCCAACTCGCGCGTGATAACAGCAACGAGGATCGAAATCGTCATCAGGTTCGAGATACCCGTAAGAAGCTGTGCGGCACAGTATTGGGCGAAGCGGTGGTCCTCTTTCAGCACGCGATACATCTGTCCGAAGACATGCCCGGGCGACAGCAGGGCGGTTATGCTGAAGGGCTCCACCATGCCGCTGCCGAGGTCATCGGTTTGCGGTCGGCCACCCGGCGGGCGAAGTTCGCTGCGTTCGCCTCGGATGTGAATGCGCGGAAGAAAGGTGATTCCCAAGATGCCGAACAAGGCTGCCCCTGGAAAAACGAAGCGGTATGCAGTCGGATCGCGATCGCAAATCGCTGATGCGATCAGCACCGTCACCACGCTTACCATGAAGCGAACCAGTTGCAGGCGAGCGGCGACTTGGCCCCGAACGCTGCGCGGGTAGTTCGATTTCCAAAACGCCGAACGTACGGTTATCGTTCCGGTCAAGAGTATCTGCGCCGCCGCCATTTGACAGATAAACCAGATGGCACCACGAGGAGAGATCGGAATGATTCCCACTACTCCCGCGCAGAGCACGCTGCCGGTGGAGAAGAACATGGCCAGGCGAATCTTCGGGCGTCCGATGCAGAGCATGCCCCAAAACAGGCTGAATATGTGCGCTGCAAACGGGGTGGCGGAGGCGACCGCAATCAAAAGTGTGCTACCGTGAAACGTCTTTGAGACCACGACGCTAGCAAACTGCCCCTCGACGAGTCCCACAAAGACGCACCACAGAAGAAGCTGGCGGATCTCGTAGTAGTAATTGCGCCGGCAGAAGAACGGCAGGCTTCGAATGCGCAGTAAGTCCAACGAACAGTCCCTCGAAATCAGGGTATTCCCACTATCTAACCTAGTCGCGTAGCATGCATTTGGCAAATAGCGGGCAAACTTAGCGTTTCCTCGGCGTGCCTTCATCGAAGGCTAGGTTCATCGCACCGCCTTGACCTCAATACCACCAGCGCGGATACTGTTCATTACTGGCCGCGTAATCTGACGGAGTGCGGCAGCATGGTCGACGAGGACTACAAGTACGACATATTCATCAGCTATAGCCATAGCGATGGCGACTGGGTCCGCGAGTGGCTCCTTCCACGTCTCGAGAACGCTGACCTGAAGGTTTGCATAGACTATCGAGACTTCGAGATCGGCGCACCCAGCCCGGTCAACATGGAGCAGGCCGTCGAGCGTAGTCGCCACGTCCTTCTCATCTTGACGCCGAACTGGATCGAGAGCGAGTGGACGGACTTCGAGGCTCTGTTGATCCAGACCAGCGACCCCGTGGGCGTGCGCAAGCGCGTTTTGCCCTTGATGCTCCAGGACTGCGAACTCCCCAAGCGCATCGCCATACTCACCTATGCCGATTTCAGGAGTGAGGACAATTGGGATGCTGAGCTGGCTCGCCTTCTTGGCCAGATTGGAGGCCTAAAGACAGAGAACCCAATCAAGTTAGCAGCTCCGGAGGACATCTCCCTCGCCAAGCTCCCATCCACCAGTCCGCTCCTGCTGGGCCGCGAGGACGAATTGGCCGTCCTCGACGAGGCCTGGGCCGATCGTAAGACCAACGTTGTCACCTTCGTAGCCTTCGGCGGTGTGGGAAAGACGGCTTTGGTAAATAAGTGGCTGCTGCACATGGCCCAGGACGACTTCCGAGGAGCTCAGCTGGTTTACGGCTGGTCGTTCTACAGCCAGGACACTTCGGAGGACAACCAGGCTTCAGGCGACGAGTTCATCGCGGACGCCCTCGCGCGGTTCGGTGACCCGGATCCGCGAGAGGGTTCGCCCTGGGGCAAGGGCGAGCGTCTGGCCCGCCTCGTCCGCAAAAAGCGCACCCTTCTTATCCTTGACGGCCTCGAGCCGCTCCAATATCCACCCGGCGAACAGGGTGGATGCCTGCGCGATCCCGGCGTCCAGAGCCTGTTGAGGGAACTCGCCATCGCCAACCCGGGCCTGTGTGTCGTCTCGACGCGTCTGCCTGTCGATGATCTTAAGGGTTTCACCAAAGACACTCTTAAGAACGTCAACCTGGAGAAGCTCTGCAACGCCGCCGGCGCGCAGCTTCTTAGAGAGCTCGGCGTGGCGGGTTCACTGGCTGAGCTCGAGCAAACCGCTCGAGACTTCGGTGGCCACGCTCTAGCTCTGACGCTCTTGGGTAATTACCTGAAGGTCGTCCATAGCGGCGACGCGCGAAAGCGCGACGAAGTGCCAAAGCTCACTGACGAGCGGAAGCAGGGCGGCCATGCACGCCGCGTGATGGAATCGTACGAACGCTGGTTCACTGGCAAGCCGGAGCTGAACATCCTGCGAATGCTGGGCCTATTCGATCGCCCAGCCGTCGGCGGTGCGATCGAGGCCCTCCTCGCCGAGCCCTCCATCGACAATCTCACAGCCGATTTGCACGGATTGGTAGAAGGCGATTGGGGATACGCGCTGGACCGCCTTAGAGCCGTTGGACTACTCGCAGACCTCGACGCGAACGCGCCGGACACCCTTGATTGCCATCCCCTGATTCGTGAGCATTTCGGTGATAGGGTCCGAAACAAATCGCCCGACGCCTGGCGAGAGGGACATGACCGTCTATTCGAGTACTTCAGGGGCCCCGGATGCGTGAAGGAGCGGCCGGATACGCTCGAGGAAATGGCCCCGCTGTTTGCAGCCGTTGCACACGGGTGTAAGGCAGGACGTCACCGCGAGGCTCTGGAAGAAGTGTTCAAGAGGCGGATGCAGCGCAGCACAAAAGGGAAACAAGATTTCCACGTGAATACGCTGGGGGCAATCAGCGCCGATCTTGCCGTCCTCGCAAGTTTCTTCGTGCGACCCTGGGACAGGCCTGTGACGGTAGAGGGTTTTGACGGAAGTTTCGTACTGCATTGGGCCGGGTTGAGACTGACTGCGCTAGGACGACTGGAGGAAGCCACCCGGGCCATAGGAATCGCGCTAACGCGATACGTCGAGAGATGGGATTGGTACTATGCCGCACAAACAGCTCGTCACCTGAGCCGGTGCTATCTCATGATGGGGCGGTTCGACTTGGCGCACCAGTCAGGTAAGCAGGGTGTAAAACACGCTCTGCGATGTGCCGACCCGTACAAGAGGGTTACCACGTTCTCTGCTCTCGGTCATATATACCATCTGATGGGCAGGCACGCCATCGGTCATACATGGTTCAAACGTGCGGAGAGAGTGCAAAAGACACGAGACCCGGAGCACCCGTTGCTTTCTCGCCTGCAGGGATACCGCTTCTGCGAGCTACTGCTTGACCTGGGTGACTATTCGTTGGTGAAGGAACGATATCAGAAAACGCGCTCGTATGGCTCTGAGAAAAGGTTCGTGTCCGCATCCGCACTTAACCAAACCGTGTACGCCCGCGCTTTGTCAATGGAGCCTACGGAAAGCAATGCGGACGAAGCAGGACGTCGGTTGAATCAATCCGTCGAAACAATGAAGCGAATGGGACAGGCCGATCATCAGGCCTTGGGTCTCTTAGCCCGGGCAGAATGCTACCGCGTACGCGGTGAGCGGGAGGGCGGGGGTGATTGGTTCGACCAAGCCGTGCGTGATGTGGACGAAGCGATGCTCATCGCCACACGCGGGCAGATGCGCCTGCACGAGTGTGATTGTCATCTCGAACATGCCCACCTCCATCTGGCTCAAAGCCAAAAAGACGAAGCCCGCAAGCACTTCGGCATAGCGAATAAGATGGTGAACGAAATGGGCTATCACCGGCGCGACAAGGATCTCGCCGACCTGGAAAGTAGGCTATGAGTCTCCAGCGTCCGCGTCGGCAGATGGCGTGAAAGCCTGATCAGTATCGTCGCATGACCCCGATGGCTACGCCGATTATTTCCACGTTGCGCGTGTAAATCGGCCGGTAGTCCTTGTTGGCCGGCTGCAGACGGATGCGGTTCTTCTCTTTGTAGAACTTCTTCAGCGTGGCCTCTTCGCCGGCGATGAGGGCGACAACCGTATCACCGTTGCGTGCGTTGGAACGTTCTTCGTAAACCACGACATCACCATCACGAATATGTTCCTCGATCATGCTGTCGCCGGTTACGGTCAGCGCACGAACCGGGTACCGGCTGGTAAATACTTCTTCGAGATCGAGTGTGTCGGGTGTCTCGATGGCTTCGATAGGGCAGCCGGCGGCGATTCGGCCCACCAGGGGCATGACCGTAGGACGCTCGTCAGGCAACCGCGCCGAGCCGGTCAAGTGCAAAGAGCGTGCCTTGTTCGAACGCCGGGTGAGCATCCTTTTTCTTAGCAGGGCGTCGACGTGCTCGAACACGGTTATTTTGCTTACTCCCAGCTCGTCGGCGATCTCCTGCAACGTCGGGGAATAGCCACAGCTCCGCCGAACGTCGCGAATCAAGGTGAGAATCTCGATCTGCCGGGGCGTCAAGTACTCCGACTCGCCTGTCTGTCTCTTCGATCGTGGGGACATCGTTCTTCTCCATCCAGGGATCCAACCCTAACGGACCAAGGCGAACCGGCGGCACGTGGGGGTTTGCCAGCGCTGAGCGCAACCGTGACGCCCGCCGTTGCTCCTCCTTTGCTTCCTGCAGAACATGAGCAAGCCGAGACCACCAGGCCCGGAGGCCGCGGGGGGCATGGGCCAAGCCGGAAGGCGACGGCGGCAGTGCCACGCGCTGACACTTGCGGCGGGGCGAAGCACCGTCATGCACCGGCCCCGGGAGCCACGCGGTCCTGTAGTTACCCCCGGGACCGAAAACGCAAAGAGGGAGGTCATCATCAGCGGCGCGGTCCGCGCGTTTTCCGCCCCTGCTGCCGTCACCACATATTGTCGCACCCATCTCGGCCATGCTTGATCATCCAGTGTTCGACGTTTGTTCGGGTCTATTGGAACCTAACAGTACCCCAACGTCAAGCACTTTTCGCGAACTTTTTTTGCCGGAAAGCAAAGCGTTCGCATATCCGCGGCGTCGGTACTGGGGAGATGGCGATCCCGCCTATATAGTAGCGCGCCCATGTGCAACCCCAACTTATGGTAGTTTCGTCCATCGGAGGCATGAAAGGTCAAGAAAATCGTACCGAACTATGCGCAACTTTTGCCGACTCCTCCGGAACGCGCGCGATAGCGTGGCGCGGGCGCCTTTGCTGAGAAGGGGGCGCCCGGAGGGTCCTGTTCGGGGCGACTGCTGGTTTTCGGTATATCGAGGTGTGAAGGGCGGGGTCGCAATTGTGAGAGAGGATGAAAGACTCTACTCTGGACCAGGAGATCAGCGCGGTGTTAACCTGCGCGAATCAATAGGAAAGACTTGCTGGAGGAAACGCGCAATGAACGTACGATCGCTTGCAGGAACGCTCGCGTCGCTCGTAGTGCTTGCACCATTGGCAGGCGGAGCTGCGTCCCGCGGACAAACGCCTGGCAAAGTCGGAGAGGGGCGAGCGAACGCGACAAAGGAAACACCGGACCCCCGTCCTGCGGAGGTTTCAAGGAATATCGACGAGATGCTGAAGGACCTTCCAGCGGATGTTCGCGATCGCGCTGC
This sequence comes from Phycisphaerales bacterium, assembly GCA_020348265.1. GTDB lineage: Bacteria > Planctomycetota > Phycisphaerae > UBA1845 > UBA1845. Next base: position 656,405 of record CP070744.1, read on the forward strand.
GGAAGACGTTAGGAAGCTGCGCGAAAAGGTCGTGGGGGATGTCGAGAGGACTGGGCAAGGACCCGTTCCCCTGAGCGAGGCTGAATCGCGAGACTTGACCAAAGCGAAAGGCCGCTCATTCCCCGCAGATGGCGATGTGTTGGGTACGCCGACGTGGGAAACACCGGCTTGGGTACGTGATTCGGTCTGGTACCAGCTCGATGTCCCGCGTTTTCGCAATGGCGACAAGCCTAACGATCCGCCGGGAACCTTGCCGTGGGAGGCGAAGTTGTGTCTTGGGGACCCGCCAGGCATCCCGGCGGAGAAGCATTTGGGTGGCGACCTACAGGGACTCGCGTCCAAACTGGAGTATCTGAAGAAACTCGGGGTCAACACTTTGTACCTTACGGGAGTGTTTAAGGGAGGGGGGGAGCCACGTGGGATCTGTGATATACGACACGTCGATGACACGCTTGGTGTGGCAGGCAGTGCGTCACAGCTGCAGGGTGAAACGGCGGCGCGGCAAACGTGGAAGTTCTCCACAACGGATCGGATGTTCTTGAAGTTCATCGAGGACGCGCACAGACAGGGGTTTCGCGTGGTGCTCGAGATATGCTGCGGATTAGATCCGCCAAAGAGCGAAGAGGCCGTGAGCCTGCCGGTCGAGATGTACGATCTTAGTCTTCGCTGGATGGATCCCAATGGCGACGGGGATCCGGCAGATGGAGTGGATGGGTGGGGCGGAGTTGGCTTTGCGGACAAGCAACGCGTTCAATGGCGCCGGCTCGTACACGGAGCGAATCCCGAAGCTGTTCTTGTATGTGCACGGGGGGAATGCCAAGGGTTGGATGTGGCCATCGGATACGATATTGGCCATACGATCCAGCAGTTCTTCGCAGGCGCAATGATGGACGGGACGAATGTCTTCCGGCTGATTGATGAGCATAGACAACGCTTGGATGGGGGGCGGGTGGAGTTGATCGCGCCTCTGGGTGGATGGCTAGGGGACCATTCCCTGCCCGGATTTCGCATAAATGCCGGAAAGTCGGTCGACGACGCTCTCGACAGGATGCGGCTGGCCATGGTGTTCCAGCATTTCTATGCGGGAAGCCCGATTACGCTGGCAGGCGATGAGGTGGGTATGCCGAGGGGGCCTGCAGTAAGCCGCATGTGGTGGAATGATCTGCCTGATCCCGGGTCCAAGGCACCGGACTATCGAGGTGATCTACTCGCCCTGGTTCGGTTCTTAAACGCCCAGCGGGCACAGCATGCACCGCTGCGCTACGGCGACACCGAGCCTTTGCTGTTCGATGGGGACAAGAAGGTCTTGGCCTTTGCCCGGTGCCTTCCCGGAGACAAAGTCGTCCTGGTGATGAATTACGGAGACACCAACCAGCAGATCAAGCTTGCGGTCGCTGCTCCGGGACAACTGGTACGCGTGATCAACCCGCAGCTTAAGTACAAGCCTCGGCGACGGCGCGGGCAGGCGGCTTCGCAAACGTACGATCACACCAAGGTACCCAAACTCCGCGTAGGCGGCAGCAGGCAATACGCCAACGAGTGGGGAGAGATTGCTCTCTGGGTTGAGCCCATGTCGATTCGCATCGCGCTTGTGAACGCGGGCGGATGATTTCGATTGCGGAATGTGGACTGACGGTTACAGTTTCAGGCCGTCGAAGGCATCGCGGGATTCGACATACTACTGTGTTTCGCAGATCCTGCAAATACAGGCGGAAAGGAGCCGCGGGCTTCAAGCCCGCGCGGAGATCCGCGCAGGCTGAAGCCTGCGGCTCACATCGTCGTGGGACTTATGAAACACGGTACTACGAACCGCCAAGAGCGATCCACTTGAGCATCATCATGCAGGCTAAACCCGCGTAGGTGCCCAGAACGTACCCGGCTACGGCCAGCAGTACACCCACGGGGGCAAGCGAAGGATGATAGGCGGCTGCGACGACGGGAGCGCTTGCCGCTCCGCCGATGTTGGCCTGCGATCCGACCGCGACGAAGAAGATCGGTGCCCGGATGACCCAGGCGGCGCCGAGAAGGAGAACGACATGCACGAACATCCAGATGAAACCCATGATCATGTATTCCGGCGCATCCACGATCTTACGGAAATCCGCCCCCGCGCCGATGCAGGCCACCAGCAGATAGAGCATCACCGACCCGATCTTCGAGGCCCCGGCACCTTCCAGATTGCGGGCTCGCGTGAAGGACAGGCCGACACCGATCGCACTTACGATGATGAACTTCCACGTCGTCGAGTTGATGCTGTCGCCGACGTCAGGCAGCCACACGCCGATCTCATAAGCACCCCAAGCGCCCACGAACGCCAGAGCCACAATCATCATCAGATCCGGAAGCGAGGCGATCCGGTTGGTTCGCTCGTGGAAGTCGCTCATGCGATCTTCCAGTTGGCGGATCATGCGGGCATCCGCACCGGTCCAATCGTCGACGGCGTGCTGCCTGCCGGATAGGTAGAGCAATACCCCCATCCAGATGTTGGCCACGAAGACATCGGGTATGACCATAAGGCCCATCATCGCGTCGCTGGCCCCGGCCATTTCGCCAAGGGCGACGTAGTTTGCCCCGCCCCCGATCCAGCTGCCGCAAAGGGCTGCCATTCCCTGCCAGGCATCTTCGGGCAGCATGCCTTTGCAGATCAAAAGCGCAATCGGCCCGCCGACGACAACCCCCGCGGTTCCGGCCAGCAGCATAACCACAGCCTTGGGCCCCAGGCGAATGATGCCGGGCACATCCAGCGAGAGAATAAGCAGCAGCAAGCTCGCGGGGAGCACGTATGTCTTGATCCACGAGTAGAGCGGGGCTTCGTCCGGAATGATCCCCATCGTAGTAAGCGTTGTTGGCACGAAGTAGCAGAAGACCAGGGAAGGAACGATCCGGAAGATCCGCGCACCCGCGGGCTGCTGCCCAAACCAGAAGATAAAAGCCAAGACCGCCAACAGAACAGCCAGCAACCCAGCCTCCTCCTGGATCAACGCCCCCGACGCCACAGCTTCAGTAATCTCCGCAAGCATGGACGTGTAATAGTGGAACGAAGGCGAGCCGTCCACCTCGACACCGAAGCCTGCATCGCGGGGTGCCACTACTGTTGAGCAGTGTCTGTGTATCCTCACAGGTCAACGGAGTCACTGCTTGTGTGCGGTCATACCGGATGGTGAGGTCAGCGACGCGACGCCGGACAAGTACCAAACAGTGCGGGAGTGGGTATACGTGGATGCCGCTTCTGACTGCTAATCGACGTCCGCTGATTCCGCGTCCCGGGTGGCCGAGCCCAGGAAGAGCCGGGCCACCTGCATCCGGCTTTGGACCTTGAGCTTCCTGAAGATGCGGTAGTTGTGGTCCTTCACCGACTGGACTTCGATGTAAAGCCGGTCGGCGATCTCCTTGTTGGCCTTGCCCTGGCAGATCAGCTCGATGATCTCCCGCTCCCGATGGGTAATGCCGAAGCGCTCGCAGAGGGCTCCGAAATCCCTGAGATCGATCTCCGCCGGTGGCAGCCGGGCTTCCTCGACGAACACCCGCCGGATGAACTTCCCCAGCAGGAAGACCGGCACCAGGTTAAAGGCGATGTAGAAGAGGGAGGTCGCTAGCCCGAACTGGTCAACGGGAATGGCGTCGAACGCGTAGAGCAGATCCAAGCCCAGAAGCGCCACGATTAGCGTCAGGTAGATTCGGGCGGCGATGACCAGAGCCGCGCGCTGAGCGGGCCGCTCGACCCGCCGGGCCTTGAGTATCAGGTGGACGAGGACGCCAATGCAGAAGAGATGCCCGAAGAGATTGAAGAGGCCGTTGATCCACGAGTGGATCTGGATCCCCTCGACCGAAAGTAGGGAGTCGATCGAGACGGCAAAGACCAGGATCACCAAGACGCTCACCGCAGCCAGGATCTGCTTCGAACGCCGGGAGAGTTTTTCGGCGACAAGCGTCCGCGAGGATTGCAGGACGCTGAAGTAGACGCCCAACATGATGACCATCTCGACGATCCGGCCGGCTGCCGAGATCACCCGGGCCAGTCCGGGGGTGATCTGTTCGGCCAAGTTGGCCGACAGGTAGGCGAAGAGGAAGTCGACCAGTAGCCCCAGGTTGAGGCCGATGACGAAATAGAGGAACCACCGCAGGAAATCGAAGCCGTGCCGCCGGTAGGCCTGGGCCGTGATGATGACCGCTGCGCAGGCGGTCGCCAGGCTCAGCGTGAAGAAGAAGACTGTCAGGTGCTGCATGACCAGCTGCCGTCCTCTGCGGCCCCGCGCGTCGTGGATGGCGAGGCCCCGGGGCAACTCACCGACGACTCTCAGGAAACGGACCCAGGCCGCCTCTTCCGCCGCAGAAATCCAGGAGTAGGCCACCGAATCCGCGCCCCCCGGCTGTTTGAAGGTCCAGGTGTGAGGCTGGCCCGGCGTCCCCCTGTCGCGGCCCTCCTCGCTTCGAACCGCGCAGGGTGTCATTACTCGACCCAACCGATTCTGTGCTCTTTGTTGGCGGTGGTCAAGGTCGATTCCCGTCTTGACAAGAAGACACACTGACAACCAGACGTGATGACACACTAGTTCCACCGACGACCGCGGAGTGAAGCTACGGGCCGCTGACACTAGCATTCCCGTGGCGGGCATGACTACTTCGGTAGTGTATTGCAGGAAAGATACTCAAGTAGCCTTTCGCGGTGTGCGCGGAGAGCCGATCATATCCCGTTCATGGCGGTGAACCTGGGAACAGGCATGACCGTCTGGCAGCAGAGAGGCTTCGGAAGGGTCAGCATCGTGTATGGAGACGGAAAGCTCATCCTTCTTGGCGACGACGGGCGGCCTGCTGTCCTAGGTCCTCGTCTTCGTCTTCTTACCGGCCAACTCCTTCGGCGGGGAGCCGGTCTAGTGACCTCGCCACTATGGTAAACGCAGACTGTACGCATCGCGCCCGCGGTGTTTCGCAAGACAATGTAGGGATGCTTCTTATGAGCATGCGTGCGGTGAGCTTCGTAAACTCACGGATACTCGAGTCAAACGCGGACTTTGTTCCGCAAAAGGAGGCTATGGGGATGAACCGATCGCGCAAGTGCCGAGCTCATTTGGCACTCTTGGCCGCTGTTGTATTGAACGGTAGCACTGCCGTCGCAGAGGACGCCGTCGTCTTTCGTCACGTGAATGTTGTGCCCATGACCCAGGAGACCGTACTCAAGGATTGCGACGTCGTGGTACGCGACTCGAAGATCGCTGAGATCGGTCCGTCCGGCAAGGTGTCTATTCCCGAAGATGCAAAAGTGATTGAGGGGATGGGTGGGTATTTGATGCCCGGGCTCGCCGACATGCACATCCATCTCGCGGAAGTACAGAGCCATCTCGCCGGCGGGTGGCCGGTGGATCAGTTGCACATGTACCTTGCGAATGGCGTTACCACGGTACGGGACATGCACGGCTCCAAGTACATGCGCCCTTTCGCTAAAGACGTAGAAAGTGGAAGGCGAGCCGGTCCGGCGATTTGCGGAACCGCCCCCGTCATCTGGGGGTGGGAGGATGTTCCGTCAGGACTGGTTGTCCAGCACCAGAACGCTGGGTATGACACGCTCAAGATCAACTCCTACCTTTCCGAACGCGACTTCCGACTCATAACGCGGCAGGCGAAGAAGCGGGGGCTCTACACGGTTGGCCACATTCCTTACGCGGCCGGACTCGACGGTGTCATCAAGTACGGGATGGACGAACTCGCCCACGTGGAAATCCTCATGTTTGAACTGGCCGGCCTGGACAGGGCCGATCCACGCTTAACTCATTACGAGCACGAATTCGAGTGCCTGCGGGAATCTTATGAGAGAAAATACGGACTCAATCCGTCCGTCGAGGAATTCAAAAAGGCAATCCACCCGGAAGTCGTCGAGATCGCACGCAAGGTGCATGAGGCCAACATCCCTGTCTGCACAACACTGATCGTAGACATAATGATCATGGAGAAGAACTTCAGAGCGGCAGAGTTCTGGGCACGCCCGACGTGCGCTTACTTCACCCAGAGAATCCGGGATAGGTGGGCGGACGGCACGGATCGCGACCTGAAGAACTTCAAGGGAATCGAGCATTGGGCACAGCTTGTATGGGAGATGTGCAGCATGTTGTTCGTCGAAATGGACAACGCAAGTGTGTCCTTCGTGTTCGGAACAGACTCGGGTCCTGAGTGGTTGGCCGTTGCTCCGGGATTCTCGGCCCATGATGAACTGCAACTGCTGGTCGAACACGGGATGTCACCGTACGAGGCCATTGCCACCGCTACGAAGAACGCCGGCATAGTGGCACAGCGGATGAACAGCAAGAACGAGTTTGGAACGATCGAAGTCGGAAAGCGAGCCGATTTCATCCTCGTCAACGAGAACCCGTTGAAGGACGTCGCGTACATCAAAGACAACCGCGGGGTCATGGCCGCCGGAAAGTGGTACACCAGACAGGAACTTGACGTGATGGTAGCGTTAGACAAGTAGCTTGGAGTGTGCCGATCCGTCGATCCCTGCAATAGCCTACTTCGGCGATGTACGCCTGCGGAGGAACCTCGTGGCCAACCAGGCCAGCAAGACGACTATCAGCAGCCAGGGTGCGAGGACGATCAGGCCGTAGGCGATCAAGCCTATCGACTCGTATAGCCCGGTGAGGCCGTCACGCAGACGCCCTCGGATTGATGCGCTCGTTCGACTGCTCGAAGGTGAGATGGTGGACTTTTCCGCGATTGAAAGATGCAGCGTGCCCAGTGCGTCAGGATCGCTCTTGGATAGGTCACCTAGTCCCAGACCGCTAATCTGCCGTGATTCGACTCGCCCCAGTTCCTCGATTCGGGCGACGAAGCTCTCCATCTCAGCGACTTGGACTCCCAGTCTAAACGAGCCGGTCCAGGTGTCGTCGGCTCGCTGGCTGCTGGTGGAATAGAGCACCTGGACGTCTTTCGCATCGATGAACTTACTGAGCTGCTCGCGGGCGGCATCGAAGGATGCGATTTCGACAACCATGCTGCCCGCGGGCACCTCGCGGGGTCTTTCTACGAGCGTGAGCGACAGATCGCACGGCACGTCCGCGCCGCCGCCGACCACGTTGCCCACGTCACCGGCGATGTTCTTCTCGGTTACGCGACCCAACGGTTCGAGCGAGCTCACCAATGTGCCGAACTGACCTGCGCGGACGCGCAAGGTGAGATATGCCAGCTCGGTTCCATCGTCCTGTTGACTTACCAGGTTGGAGACTATTGACGCGTCGCTGGTAGCGAGTGCGGCAGTGAGTTGCGCCAGAGTCGGAGCAATCTGACTGACTTCGACCTGCAACGAGCCGCTGGGTCGTTGGAATGCTCGTTCGTAGAGAACCAGGGTGATACTGCAGAGGACATCCTTCGCCCAGGGGAGTTCGCCCGCACCGAACTGCAGGTCGCGGACCTGCCGGTCGGATACGCGACCCAGGCCTTCAATTGCATCGACCGTTTCCGAGAACGCAGCCAGGCTGACGTGTACATGGAACTCGCCCCGGAGCGTGCCATTATCTCGCTTGGAGGTCTTTCCGGCCGCCAGACGTGCGCCCGATTTGCTGAGCGCGTTAGCCAGCGAATCGGAAGCACTGGTCAACTCTGCGACCTCGACGGATAGAGAAGCTGTGGGTACCGTGCGAGCAGGTTCCTCGATGCTCATCGTGATTGTGGACAGGGCGATCCGATCGCTCATCACCCGCAACTGACCCTGATAACTCTCTATCTCCGAGCGCACCCGGGTCATCTCCCGCTCGACCTCCAGGAGGGTGGACATCTTGTCCACGAAGGACTTGCTCTTGATGAGTTCCTGCAGTCTTACCTCGGTAATTCGCAGGCTCTGGATTCGAGCCTCGATGTCGACATACTCGGCGGTGACGTCGGCAGCCTCGACATTCTCCGCTTCGACTCGGCCAATGCGCTTCAGAGCGGCGAAGAGTTGCTCGAAGTCCGCTGGGCCGACTCGGATGACCAATTGCCCAGATAGCGCTCCGCCATGCTTCTCCCGCGTCGTCGTATCCGCGACGAAGGCACTGTATTGACCAACGATCGTTTCGACATCTCGCACTGCGTTAGTGTAGCTCTCGACCTCGACCGAAAGCACTCCGGTCTTGATTATCTTGGCTTGTGATGGCTGCTGCGGCGTTGTTGGCGCTTGCTGTTCCGTTTCGCCATCCGATGGTCGGATGCGTCTTGATCGCCCTTCTGGGGCTGTTTTCAATGTTTCAATGAGCCTTTGGACCTCATCGGCCGAAGCGTCGGAGTACCTTATCATCTTCGCAGTACTTCCACCCTCTCCCGTTTGTCCGGGTGACGCATGAGAGGGTCGCACGAGTTCCGAACCGTACTGTTCCTCCTCCACCTCTGCTGTTGACCCCGACGATGCTACAGAGTCGTTGAAATAAACGCCCGCGCCGTCTCCGGACTGCAAACGGGACTTCATCTTCTTGGCTTTGCGGCGACTGGGAGCCCTGCGTTTCTTGGTTTCCCGGTGTCCCCGTTCGTCGGACGCGCTGGCAAACTGATCCGGATGCACTGGTACACCCCACCCATTGGTAGCAGCTGCGCCGATTCTCTGGGCCGTCTTCCGAGGCGGGGAGTCTAGCTGGGTCAGTAGGGCGGGGCGGCCGGTTACCGTCCGAGTGTGATCCTCGAACTTCCGGGAGCCGAGCTGATGTGCGGCGACAACGATCGCGGCGAAGGCGATACACGCGGCGGCGAAACGCCAGACTCGACCGAGCGGCGGGAAAGACCAGCGGGGAAGTAGGGGCGGAACAGCAGCGGCTGATATCGCAGTCCACATGGATTCAATCTCCTTTTCCGTCGGCTCATCGCCTGCCACCCTTTGCAGGAGCCTGCGGGCGCGGACGAGTTCGTTCCACTCCTTGGTGCATTCCGGGCAGGACACTACGTGGGCGGTAATCTCCAACCACTCTCTCTCCGTGTCTTTGGGTGCCTTGGAGGAACCGATCTCCAAGGCCGCTTCCATATTCTCGACGTCTACATCCGGGCCGAGTTGGTTGACCAGTTGATCGATGAATTGTCGTGCCTTTTGACATCCCATGGCGGTATTCCAAGTTCGATGGTCCGAACGGCGAACCCTACATTCCCCCGCAGTCCAAGCGGGGCGTTAGACCAGTGGAGCCGCGGGCTTCAGCCCGCGCGGACCCTCTCACACCTCAACTGCGTCTGGCATTCCTCT
>CP070744.1:665694-700413 GCA_020348265.1 Phycisphaerales bacterium
CGAGGATGATGATCGGGGTGCGGGTGATCTCCTGCCCTTCGTCTCTAGCGTCGAAGACTTCCTGCATCCGTGGGGCCAGCTTGCCGGCTGAACCGTGCTCCAGCGGATAGACCCTAAAGACCGCGGTCATTGGTCCGCCTTCAACGTCGAGCCTGGCGAGCAAGCCCTCGACGCGCTCCATACCGTCACTGTCGGCAGCCACCAATAACAAGTTCCCCCTCGGATACGCCAGAATGGTCGGAGGCTTGAAGTCTTCCGAAGCGCTCTCCAGACCCTTGAAGAGCTCCTCGAGCATACCCGCCAGGACGGTCGCATCGGTGTACTTCACATTGAATAGCCTGGTGTCATCCATCAAAGGCTGCTCTTCCAAAGCCTCCACCAGACGCTTGATCTCCTCGAAGTCTTCGATGCTCGACGCCACCACCAGGGCGTTACTGCGTCCGTCGGCAACAATCACCGGCGAATCTTGGGGGAGCTCCTCCTCCTGGCGAAGGTCGGCTTTGCGCTTCCACAGTTCGTCGATCTTCTCTTTCATGTCCTCCGCGGAAGTGCGCTGACAGCGGATGATGCGAATCTGTTCAAAGAGCTTTGCCGGCTTGGTGTCCAGTTGCGTTGCAATGGTGAACGCTTCCGCAAAGTTCTCCTCGGAGGCGGAGATAATCAGGGAGTTGCTGCGCAGGTCAATGGTCAGAAAGACCCGCTCGCGTTCCAAGGCCATCTTGGTAGTATCCGTCGCCTGAGCCGCCTCGAAACGCTGGTCAAACAGGTCCTGCAGTATTTGTGACACCATAGAGACATCGGTGTGCTCGAGATGGATGAACTTCACGGGGAACTTCAGGGCCGAGGTGGGCTGATCCAGCTCGTTCACCACCATATCCGCCAGGGAGAGCTGCTCCTGTCGCCCCGCCACGATAACCGTGTTGGTGCGGACATCCGTGCTGATACTCACGTTGTAGACCATAGCCTTGCCCAGGTCGCCGTCGGGGACAGCCCCCTTTCCGCTTCCATCCGGATCTTCAGTAAGCTCCTTGCCCTGATCAAACATCTTGGTAAGCGTATCCGCTACCGATTCAGCGTCGGCAAACCGGAGCGGAAAGAGCCTTACACCGACGTCCTCGGCCAACGCCAACCCGTCGAGCAGGCGGATGAGCTCGCTCATCGGCACGACATTCTCTTCCACAGTGGCGATGATCAGACTGTTCGTCCCCGCATCTGCGAGAATTCGCATGGGCTTCTGTAGATCGATCGAGGGTAGCTCGATAATCTCGCCGTCCGGAGTAGCCTTGCTGATGGCCATCCGATAGATGACTTCCTCGGCTTTGTCCGCCGCCTCCTGGGTGGTGATAAGCTCGTTGATAACCTTCGCCAGTTCGTCCGCTTTGGAATGCAACAGAGGGAAGAGCGTCAGTTTGACCTCGCCCCAACCTGCGACCGGCTCAACGTCGAGCTGATCCAACAGACGCTGGATCTTCTCCCGTTCAGTTTCCTCGGCCAGGACCATGATGCTGTTGTTCGCGTTATTGGCGATGATCTGCACCTCGCCCTGGGCACCGGTGGTTCCCTGTTTCTCGCGTATCTTTATGATTATTTCCTTGAGCTGCTCAGCTACGTCACTGGCTTTGCGATGCTTGACCGGGAAGACCAATTGCTTGAGATCGGGAAGCTCGTCCTCGGAAACTTCGTCCAGTTGGGCAATGAGGTTAACCACCCAGTCGATCTGGTCGGGCAGGGCAGCCACTAGAAGTACCGTCGATGACAACGCCGTAACCGTAACCTGATCCTCGGGTCGCTGGTTGGGTTCGAAGAAGACTTCGCGAACGGGATCTTGCACACTCTTGGCGATGTCGTTTGCGTCCTTCTCCGTCACCGTTACAACGCGAAGCTCTTTCTGCTCGGTGCTTTCCTCCAGCACGGCAATCATCGCTTCGAGCAGGGCCAGGTCCTCCTTGTTACCGTGGAGAATCAGTTGGTCGCCGACCACTTCCACATCCAGATCGGCACCCGAAAGTTGCAGGTTCGAAGGATCGATGTCGCCGAGCATACCCTCAAAGCGATCCGGCGGCGCAGCTTCTCGCACGGGCTCCCCCGCGCGCACCTGAGGCTGCGGTTCGACTTCTTCGTCAACCACGCTCTGTGCGATAGCTGGTCCGGCTAACACCAAAACACAAGCTGCGCACAGAATCCCCGGCCACACTGCCCTTATCCTCGGCAGGAAGGCTCCCATGACTGTTCGGTCGATCAACATCATCTTCGCCTCGTCGTTAACCGGGCATTGCTCCACCTGCCCGGACTTCTCCACTCGCTTTTTCCTGCGATCCGCCGTTCAATCGCGGATCACAATCTCATCCGGCACGCGTCATTCGCGTCTAGCGACGCGATCTAGGCCGGCTGGGTGATCGACTCGGGCTGCTGCGGCGACTGCTGCTGCCACGGCTGCTGCCGCTACTGCGCTTCGACTTGCTCGCCCCCGACGATTCACCCTTGAGTACGTCAATGAGCCGCTGTACATCCGCGGCGTCGGTATTGGTTAACGTGATCATCGTTGTAGTGCGCCCGGTCGACCCGCTCTGCTCTTCCATCTTCCGGATAAGCTTCTCCGCTTCATCGAAGAGGTTCGCCGGTCCGGATACGACCACTGCCCCTATGCTCTTGTAGGGCGTAACCGTGATGCTGGGAATCTCTCGATCGCGTCCGGTGCCGGAAAACTGCGACCTGGCACCTTCGTTCACGGATACTTCCACCATTTCAGCCACATCTTCGACGTTCAAACCCGCGGAGACCTTGATCAGTCGGAAGTTCGGCTTATCCGCCGCCTCGGGAGTGTCCAAGCGTTTGACCACCGCCTCGATAGCTACCAGATCGCTGGGCCTCGCACGTACTATCAGTACATTGAGATTGTCGTTACCCACTATTACCGGCGGGGTCTCACCCCGTTTGCCCCCGCGGGTCTTCTCCGTGAACATCTCCTGCAGACTAGCCAGCACAACGCCGACGTTGGTGTGATCAAGCGGAATGATCTGCGGAACGCTGCCCTTCTCCCCCGCCTTATCCAGTTCGCGAACCACCGCCTCGATCTCGTCGACGCGATCCTTGTCTCCGCTGATGACCAGAGAGTTGCCCGTCTCCAGAACGCTGAGTCGCACATCACCGACCAGATCGGCCGAGCCGCGGCTGACCTGAGTCCCCGGTTTACGCAGGTATTCCTGAAGAGCTTCCTGCATCTCCGTCGCATCGCCGTAGAGCAGAGTCACCACGCGGACCTCCTCGCCGGAGATCGCCTCTTCGCTGTCGAGCTGCTCAATCACCTCCGCGATTTCGGCGTAGTCCTTGTCGCTGCACTTGATAAGCAGCGAGTTCGAACCTTGCAGGGCGGAGATGGAGATCGGAACCACCTGCCCGCCGCCGCGTCCGCCGCGAGGAAGGTTCTTGACGAATATCTCATTGAGCGTGGTGGCAACCGCATCGGCAGAGGCGTTGTCCATGCGGACTACGTGAGCCTGCTGCTTCTCGATAATCTCATCGTTGTTCAGGTCCTCCAGCATGGTCTTGATAGTCTCGTGATTGGCTGCACTTGCGGTCACCACAACCGTCTGGGTCATGGGCTCTGCGACAGCAGTCACCATATCCCGAGCGGATGCACCCGTGCCGCTGCTGCCACCCCGGCCTCTGCTGCCCCGCTGACTCTGCTGTTGCTGCTGCTGAAAGCGCTCCTTGATGATGTTCACCACCGCGGTGGGATCGGCGTTCCCGCAGGGATAGACCCGCGTGATCGGCTTGGTGGTCGACGCGACTTCCTCCGTGTCGATCTTGGCCAGTCGCTCCTTGATGAGCTTGAGGTTCTCCTCGCTGGCTTCGACGATGAGCTGATTAGTGTGCACGTCCGGGGTGATCACCACGGTCATTTCGTTTGCGGGCAGTTGGCGACCATCCCGCCCCCTCTCCTTCATGGCCTCCTGCCGGTCCTCGAAGAACTTGGTGATCGGCTCTGCCACGTGTTCCACCCGCACGTGCGTAAGCGCGAGCGTCTCGGTTATCAACGCCTTGTCCGCGTGCTCCTCCAGGGGGTCGATGAAGGTCTCCTTGATCTCGTCGACCTGAGCCTTGGTACCCCGAACGATCAGCAGATTGAGGGCCTTGTTTGCCTCCGCCACCGGAGCATCCTGCTTGGTGGGACCCCCTTGCTTGCTGCTCCTCCTGCCGCTGCGCTGCTCTCCCCAAAGTGTGTTGATGTTCTGTGCCAGCTCGGCGGCATCGGCATTTGGGGGCTTTATGACCAGAGTCGTAGGCGGACTGGCCGCGTTCTCCGGTATGTCGATGGTCATCAGGGCGTCTTCGACAAAGCCGAACACCACCGGGCCGCCCAGGACGATAAGGGCATTGGCGTTCTCATCCACGTCCACGCTGAACGCCTCGATATCTGCATCGCGCCCCAGTCGCTTGATGTAGTCCGCCACCATCTTGTCCATCGTGGCATAGATGGACTCGGCGTCGGCATACTGCAGGGGATAGATCTTGAAGGCGAAATCGAGCTTCCGCGGCTCATCAAGCAGCTTGACCAGCGACTCGATCTCCGTGAAGAGGTCGTCGTCAGCCATCACGAAGAGCTGCTTGGTGGCATCGTCCGCGGTTATCGACAGGCGAGATGTGCCCCCACTGCTCTTGCGCCCGCTGGATTTATCCTTGCTGCCGCGTTTGCCCGACCGACCTGTGGTTCGCTTGGCAGATGTTCCCCCTCCGTAGGCGCCTTCGAGAGCTTCGGCTACTTCGCTGGCTTTGGCATGTTGAAGGCGAATCACCCGCACCTTGCTCCGCCATTTGTATTGCCCTTCGAGATCCTCGACTACGGTCAGAATGCGCTCGTGCAAGAAAGTTGGTGCACGATAATAGACAATCGTCCCCCCCTCTTCGCCGATGAACTTGGGACCGAAGTCAACCGTAGCCTGGGGTTGGCTTCCTCTTCCTCTTCCGCCGCCCCGCGATTTCTGCTCCACCCCGAACATCGCGGTCAAGTTGTCCGCCACAACCGCTGCGTCCGCATAGTCCAGGTGCACCGACTTGTACTGATCGTCTCCAGTGTCGATGTCCAGCAGTTCAATTATCTCATCGACCTCGACGATCTTCTCCGGCGTCGCCTGCACGGAAAGCATTTTCAGTCGCGGATAGGCCACGAAGGTGGGCGTGTGGATCGCCGGTGTAGACGAGGGTGCAGAGCCCCTTTCGCTGCGTTGGCGCCTGCCTCTCGCCCCGCTGCCGCTGCTCGACTCGCTGGGCTCACCGTAGCGGCTTCGCAGATACTCAGCCACGTGCTCTACGTTGGCGTACTTGAGCTCGTAATCCTTCCATTCCCGCTCAGCTACATCCTGGGCTTCCAGAGCGTCGATAAGCTCGCCGATGTAGTCGAGGGCCTGCACCGGCGCCATCGCCAGAATGGTGTTGGCAGTCTCATTACTGGACAGTTTGATGTCCTTGGGATCTACCCCCAGCTCGCTCCCGGTAAACGTGGTGGCCATGATCGGCTCGGGCAAGTGCCCTGCCGCTTCACGCGATGCAGTCGGAGTGGGCGTACGTGCGCCTCTACCCCGTTGACCTCGCTGTCGCGGAGCCGGCGTGGATCTCTGCCGCGACGAGACTTCGTTCAACCCCAGCCAGTCCGTAAGGAGTTCCTCGACCTCGACGGCGTTGAGCTTCTTGAGCGGGTAGACTCTGTGCTTTGCGCTGATGGGCTGAGGCTGATCGATGGTCGCGAGCAACTTGTAGAGAGCGGGGTACTGATTGGGTTCCGCACGCAGAATGAGCGTACGGTCTCGAGGGTTTGGTGTCACGCGCACGGTGGTCGGGGGCAGCTGTATCATCTGTTGCCGTGGTTGTTGCCCCCTCTGTCCAGGCCTGCCCGGCTGACCGGGCTGACCCTGTTGCCCCGCCCGCGCCGCCTGTTGCTGCTGGCGTCGCTGTTGCTGCTGAAGCAGCCTCTGCTGTTGTCGCTGTTGCTGTTGCGCCATCTGCCTCTGCTGCTGGGTGGCGTTGAACATCTCGTCGATAATGTCCCGGGCGGCAAAGACGTCGATGTATTTCACCCGGACAATGCGAATATCCGGCGGCGGGGTAGGAAGCTTGTCGGTATCTTCCTTGAGCTTAGTCATCCACTCGGGAACATCCTGCAGGACAGCCGGTGCGCCCTCGATGTGAACGACCCCTTTCTCCCTGTCTACCATCAGCCTGACTCGCTGGTCTTTTCCTTCCTTCTTGTCACTTGTTGTCCGCCGTCTCACCGGCGCAGCGGGCAGCTCGTCAGGAGTCGATGACGTCGTTTTCTGCCCCATCGAACGCCCTAAGTCGCGGATCATCTCGTCTGATGTGAAGCCGAGATCTTCTTCATCGTCGTCCGAAGTGGCGTCGCCCTCTTCGTGAGGGTCACCTTCTGCGTCGTCTTCGCCAAGTTGAACGTTGTCAGGTTGGTCATCCTCGGAATCTGCGATGGGTTCTTGTCGTTCTGCCTGTCCGGGCGGCTCCACTTGGCCCATTGCGCCAGCCAGTACAGCTTGAGACATCCGCTGAAAAGCCGTCGGCAGAATGCATCTACTCCCACCTTCGATTTCCGTCCGCATGGGCTGCAGTTCTTCGATGTTATAGTCTACTTCTTCAGGTGTGATATCGATGACCTCAAAGTCAATATCCGACTGGTTCATCTGCATCCAGATGAGCATTTGCTCCAATGATACACCAGCAGGGGGGGCGAACGTCTTCCGCTTGGCTACGATCTCCGGCGCCTTGTCGACAAACTTGGTGATGAGCTCCTCGATCTCGGGAAAACGATCTTCGTCCGGGTATTTGACGATGAGGAGATTCCCGAAAGACGCGTAGTCAACGACAGGCTTAGCTCCGCCGTCCGTCTCAAACAAAACGTCGAGCACCGACTCCAGGTCGAAAGCAGCGTCGAACGCGTCGTCGGCCCACTGCAACTCGTACACCAGCTTGGGAATGTCCGTGTCCTGCTTTCCGAGGCTGGGTTCCCCCGTATCCTCACCCTCGGGGGGATAGAGCTGGGCAACCAGTGCATCCACCAACACAATCTTGGAGCGCGACGCCGAGACGAGCATGGTGTTGTCGATCAGGTTCGCCTGGACGTATACGTCCGTACCCACCCGAGTCTTGAGTATCTCAAACTCGTCTTCCTCCGGCTCGGGTTCCGTCGCCGGCCTCCGCGTCTGCCTGCCGCCCCTGGCTTTCTTCTGTTGCACCGGGGCCGTGTCTATGTGGGCCATGACCAGATCGACCAGGCGGCTCATGTCCGCCTCGGGGATCTCGTAGATCTTGACTTCCTTGCCTTGACCCGCCGTATCCAGCTGGGCGATCCAGTCCTTCGCCTGATCGACGTCCTCTTTCGGTCCCGAGAGAACTACCGCTCCTCCGCCGGGAGCCTCTACGATCTTGAACTCCCCTGCAACGGTAGCCGGTGGCGGTTGTTGGCCGGGTTTGCCCCTCCCCTTTCGGCGGGGGCCGCTACTCCCTTTGCCCATAAGAGCATTAACCGCCTTGACCATGTCCTCTGGAGAGGAGTTCTCCAATTGAACGGTGGTGAACTGCGTAGCATCCTCGACCGGTTGGTCGAACTCCACGATGAGCTTGGTCGCCTCATCGATGATGGTCTGTGTAGCGGCGATTACGACGCGCTGATTACGTGTGTCAGCCACGAGGTGATACTGCTTGCTCTGGGACGCCCGTCGCACACTGGTCGTCGTCGGACCGCCCTTTCGCTTTTTCGCCCTCGGCGCCGCCCCCGCGTCGCCTACGTCGCTCACCTCGCCGCTGCCTATCATCTGCTGAACCTTCAGGGCCAGCAGTGGATCAACCGCTTGAATGACCTCCTCAGGATCGGCGTACTGCACGGCAATAAAGGCCATCTCGACCGGATCATCATCCGCACCGGCCTGGTCGAACTGGGTGATGAGCTTCTTGGCTTCATCAACAAACGCCTGCGGACCCGCAACGACGATGTTCTGGTTCTGCGCATCCGGGGCAATGTGATAGCTCTCCAAACCCGCCTGCGGGGAAGGCGTTCTCTTCCTTGCAGCCCGCTTCCCGGCAGTTTTGGCCCCACCCGGCGCGCCGCCGGCCTCTTCCAGCTCACCAGTGTCAAGCATCTGCTGGACCTGCAGGGCAAGCAGAGGTTGTACCGTCGCAACCAGATCAGTCGGATCGGCATACTCGACCGCGACGACCTCCACGACAATCTCTTCAGCCTCAGAGGGTAGATCGAACTGTACGATGAGTTTGCGAGCCTCATCGATCACCACCTGTGCAGCGGCGACGATGATCCGACCGTTGGGGATATCCGCGTCAAGGTGATACAGACTCTCGTCCCTGCCGGACCTGGACGGAGTAGCGCGTTTCGGCTTGGCCGCAGGCCGTCGCCCGCGTTTCTCGGTGCCCGCCGCCGGTACCGGCGCCGCGGGGAGTGCCGGGAGATGTGCAGTCGGAATGAGCCTGCCTGTATCGATCAACTCCTGAACCTTCAATGCGAGTAGAGGTTCAATCGTGGCAACCAACTCCGCGGGATCAGCGTGCTCAACATCGATGAGTACAATCTCGATAGGCGCTACATCCGCGGAAACACGCAAGATCTCCAGAAGCTCCTCGATCTCAGGGAACATGGGCGGTTCCGCGATAACCACAAGCTTGCCGACTTCGACCTGCGGAATGAAGTCAGCCTCGGTCGTCGCCTGCGCCTGCCCCTTCTTAGCGCCCCCACCCGCTTTTCCGAACCTGGAAGCGAGCGTGGCGGCGATCTCTTCGATATTCGTACCCGGCGGGAAATCCTCGTAGATGCGAATCTCGGTTGTCCGCTCCTCGACGTCAAACTCCTCGATGAGCGCCGCAACCTCCTTCATCACATCCGGTGGCGCCTCCACGATCAGACGGTTGCCCAGTTGAACGATGCTCAAGTCATCCGACGATGCCGTCGCACCGGTTAGTGCCTGCGCTCCACCGCCGCCGGCTCCCTTAGCCTTACGCCCGCCTCGTCGCGGCCGCCTCTTGGGCTGGGCGGCGCCACCGCTCGTGCCTCCCGTTCCTTCGCCGCTCACCAGCGTCCTGACCACGCCGGCGATTTCCGCGGGGTCGCCGTACTTGATCACAAACGTCCGCCGCTCAGTCTCGCGGGGCAGGTCAAACTGGGCCAACAGATCCTTGATAGTCTTGATCTCCGCCTCGTTCGCTCCCATCACCAGGAAGCAGCCGTCGTCGGTCGACTCGAACTTCAGCTCCGAACCCTTCTTGCCGGATGGATCGAGACTCACCAGCTCGGAGATCTTGGAAATCGCCTCCTCAGAGCCGATGTGTTCGGCACAGATGAGGACGAAGTCCTGCCCGGCCGGCTGGCTCTCCAGTTGAGCAATTATTTCTGAGTATTCTTCAAACTCCGCATCGGTGCAGAGTATGTACAGGCGGCCCTGCTGGTCGTTAGGGGTGATGGTGATACCTGCGCCGCGCGAAGAGCTCGCCGGACGAGATGGCGACTTACCCCCTTTTTTCCCCCTTCTCTTCGATTGTGACCGGGCTTTGGGTTTGGTGGAACCCCCGCCCTGCTTGGCAATGTCGTTTAGGATCTCTGCCACAAAGGACGGTCTCTGATTGACCAGGCGGACGATGTGCAGCGATACGACGTCATCCGCGTTGTCCATCAACTTGACCATCTCACGGACGGTCACAAGGTCCTCTTCTCGCCCGGTGAACCAGATGGCCCCCCCGGACAAGTCCGCGACAAGCTGAGGAGCGTCGCTTTTTGACTCGTCGACCGGACCCAGCAGCGCTTCCAGCGCGGGGATGACCTCGTCCGCGTCTATGTATTCGAGCTCAATGGGCACGCGCTCGACGATCGTTTTGACGTCGAACATCTCCACATACTCGCGCACCCGTTCCACCCCGTCCTCGTCAGCAATGACGATGATTGCGCTTTGCGTGGGGTGGGCCAGCATGGTGATCTCGTCGGCCGATATCGGTCCCGCAGATGGCGTACTGCCACCTCTGCCCTTCTTCTTGCTAGTCCGCCGTGATGGCTTCTTCTTGGGCGTTGCCTGTGCGTCTGATGAACTTGACGCCACGAGGATCTGCTGGATATCTGAAACAAGCTGTTCCGGTTCCGCGTGCTTTACGGCAATGACCACCGGATCATGGGATTCCTCCGTGTCGACATCGACGAAGGGCAGTAGGTACTTGATCTCTTCGATCTTGTCCTTCATCGCCCTGACCAAAATCACACTCTGGGCATCAATGGGCACAACGCTGGTTTCCGGTTCGCGGATGTTAGCTAAAGCACTGCCGCCGCTATCGCGGGTACTTCTACGCTTGCTCTTGGTGGACTTGCGCGGCGCGGCGCCGCCTCCACCGTCGAGTTCCATTAAATCGGAAAGCTTGGCAACAGCATCACTGGGCAGGACATGCTCAACCGCGATTACCTCCAACGTGCGCGGATCCTTAACCTCTCCACGAACGAACTTGGCGACTTCCAAGTACTTCTCAATATCGCTCACCAAGGCAAAGATCATCACCGCATTCTGATCTTCCAACGGAGTGACACGCACGTAGTCGGGCATGAAATCGCGAACCGCCTGCAGATCCGCCACCGACCCGAACTCAGGCGTGTACTTGACCAGGGCGAGTTCATGGTCCTTGAAATCCGCCGCCCGGAACATCTCCACGCTGGCGAACATCTGCTTCGGCTCGAGGATCCGGTAAATGTCCGTTACGCGGATGACTTCGAGGTGTGTCTCCTTGCGCATCAGCCAGTACGGCTCATGGGGCTTATATTTGAATAGAAGCAGCCTTACACGTGAGAGAAACTCTTCAAAGGTCAGCTCTTCATCAGTAACGAAATCCACCGACCCGCCCTTGGGGGCCTCACCAATCACCCCCAAGCCAGTCTGCCGAGCAACGCCCTCCATCAGCTGCTCGTACGTACCCCCCTTGATACTGAAACGGTACATGCGTTCTTCCGGTGGCACGGCGTCTTCCGCAGGCTCGATGTTGAGCGTGGTAGCGGGGCCTTTGGGCTCCTCAGGCGCCTTGTCTTCAGCACGTTTCGCGCGTGCTGAACCACGACGCTCCCCCACATCGTCGCGCTCCTCCGAATCGTCGGGTTCCTCTGCGTCTTCTGCCTCGCTATCGACGGGCTTCTCCTGCTCGCTGTCCCGCCTGGGCCTCCTGGTTTTTGCCCCGACACGGCCCCTTCCCCTTCTTGCCGCATCCCGCTTGGGCTTGTCCGGAGGCTTCCGCTCTTCGGCGATCTGCTGGGCCTTTTCCAGACGCTCCTGTGGGTCAGCCTCGATCAGCTCATCAATCTGCTTCTGCAATTCCGGATCGATATCGACCTTGGGAGGCTGTGTACGCCGAGCCCCGGAACGTGCCTTGCGGGCCTTGTCCTTGTCCCGGGCTTCTTCCGGAGGAGGACCCTTGCCATCATCAACTTGGGCGTAAGAGCCCCCTGACGATGTCGCGGCAAACGCGTCCACAGGAGACAACACAACGCTCAACATTGCCAAAACTGCGCACAACGACGTCAGCCATAGCGGGCAAATCCCCGGAGAGTTCGTTCGCGCGATCATCTTGCGATCTCCTCTTTCACTTATCCTGAAGCTCAGGACAGTCTGCGAGCGACCGGAATAACAAGGTGAGTCCTGCATTTGCATAAACATCCCAACCTACGGTTTCCTGGGCGGCGCAATGCGGGATTTTTGTGGCTTCCGGCTTTCAGTCCGCCTGCGACCCTTACGTCCCTTGCCCTTGGTCTTCGCTTTGGCCTTCGAGCCAGCCGGACTCTTCTTGCGGTCCGACGCCTTTACAGGCTTGTCAGCGGAACTCTTGGCCTCCTTGGTGTCGGCGGCAGCAGGCGCCGAATCCTTCTTCCCGACCTTCACAGGAGCCGGACCCGCTTCTGTGTCCTTAGCCGGCGCCTTGCCCGACACAACCGGTGTTTTCGCGTTGCTCTTCATCTGCGCCGGTTCCGCGGGCGCAGTCGCCTGCTTAGCGGTTGATTCAGTCGGCTCGACGGCTTCCACTTCCACGTCTACTTCCGCGACCTCTTCCTTTTCCTCGGTTTCCTCAGCTTTCCCGGCTTCCTCAGGTTCCTCAGGCTCCTCGGGCGGCACCTCCAATGCCTCGCGGACCCGCACAGCCAAGTCACTTAGCACCGGATAATCCTCAGTGTCTTCCGCCTTGAAATCAGTGTTCATCTTCTCGCCGATCGGGTACAGGAAGTACTCATCCTGTCTACGCACGATTCCCCCCCTAGGATGCACGTAGACAAGCTCCCCACCGTCAAAGTCGTCCCCTACGACGTAGTAATCATTCTTCTTCGTCTTGCTGTTATAGACCATCACCTCGTGGTTGCGCACATCCCCCGAGCGATGCAGAAGCGTCATGCGGATAGATCGGCTTTTGCGATCCTTCCAGCGCTCTTTGGTGGGTACGGGTTTGACGTCTTCCACCAGCTCGTCGTCTTTCGCCTCATCGGCAATCTTCTCGCGCTCTTCCGTGACGGTAACCGTCACAGTAGCCGTGTCCGAATTCTCACTTCCATCTCGCACGGTCACCGTATAAGTAATTGCCCCGGGTACGGACGTGTCGACCTTGGGTGTGCATTTTGTTGCGTCGTCGAGCCCTTCTGCCGGTGACCACGTACAGGCGTATTCTCCATCTCCGCCCTTGGCACCTCCGCCCAGCGACGCTCGTTGGCCTTGCTCAACCCTGATGTCTGACCCGGCCTTTGCCACGAGAGGCTCCAATTGCCTGACCTCGCTAAACGGCCTCCCCGTCCACATTAAGGAGTAATCACGCCCCTCGTGTCTGACCAACAACTCGGGTTGTACGAGGTCCGCGTCAACGAAACGCCGCTCCATAATGCGCTGCTGCGGGAGTACCATGATCTCAATAGGCAGACGAAGATTGACTTGGCTTTTCTTCTTGGACTTGCGTGAGGACCCCGGGTAAACCGAGACGTTCCCAACCCGCATCAGATAAGGAAGCTCGTACACATCACGCAGGAAACTGACCGCCGCCTCCAAAGTCCCGGCGCCCGTCACAGTTACGTGCATCGTGGTGAACTTGGTCTTTCGATCAGTGTTCGGGCGGCTCGGAGATGTGTTGGCCCCTTCGAGCTTGTGCTTCGCAATCAGCTTGTTGAGGCGCTCGCGCAGAGAGTTCTGGACTTTTAGCTCATCCAACGACCCCATCCGATCAAGGTAATCGCGGTACGCCAGCTTGGCCTGCAGGACCTTTTCCTCTTCGTCTTTAAGCTTCTCCAACTCCTTCTCGCGCTCGGCGATGCGTTCGTCGACGGTCAAAAGCGGTTCGATCCAGCGCGGGTACGCAAAGGAGGAAGCAACCAAGTACACCAGGCATGCACCAAAAACCGTCGCAAGGATTTTCGCCCGTCGATCCATTCTGCTCTCCGACCCACCTGGGCCGCCTGCATGCTACTCCCGTCTTCCCGTGTCGATCGGCACCAATACCCTAGCCCACACCGTCGTTTAGAACCTCGATTCGCAACGTTTGTGAGAACGGATACAAGTCCTTGGCCTTCTCTGCTTGAGGCCCCATGCTGGCACGAAAGCGCACCGTATCGGCTCCGGGTCGTATGAACGCGTTCAGTTGTTCGACAACTTCCGTAGCCTTTTCCCGCTCTTTGCATTTCGTCTTGAAGACCACCCGCCGATCCTTCTGATTCATCTCCATGTGCGTCAGGATCATCTCCTCATTGGAGGGTAAGGCGGACATGGCATCATAGAGAACATCCACCCACACGAGGAGGCGCTCATCAAACTCGCGAATCTCCTCAACGCGGCTTACGAACTTTTTATTGTCACCCGCTTCCTCCCTCAGCTTCGCGATATTCTTCTCCATCTCCGCAAGAGCCTTCCGATCCGGCTTGGTCATCTCCGCAAGCCCGACCGCACCCGCGGCGAGGAACAGAACCACAACTGCCGCCACCAACGGGGCCTTCTTCAGGCGTTCCTCGGTAGTCGACACCGCCTTTTTGGGATGCAGGAAGTCGAAATGTGCGCTGAGATCATCCGTCTGGGAAAGCACCAGGCCCAGCGTAGCTGCGAACGCCGATGCGGCTGCACCCTCGTCAGGCTCCCAGCCAAACGTAGATGCAGGATTGTATATCTCCGTGGTAACCTTGAGCCTCTTCTGTATTTCCTCTGCCAGCGCCTCTTCGACGCCCAGGTCACCCCCCACGACCACGTGGTCGATCTGTGCACCGGGTTCCGTCGCGCGGTACGCCTCGATCGAGCGGGTCACCTCCAGCACAAGCGCGTTGACCACTTTGTCAAGCTCTCCGCCGGGACCGGGTGGGCGAGCTTCCACCGTCACTCCGCCTTCATCTGCGTCCGTCTCATCCTGCACGATGGAAAGGCGCCGCGGCTCTCCCACGCCATATGGGATCAACACCGACGCCGCCCGCGAAAACGCCAGATCACGTTGTTTCAGCACGTCGATCTCGGTCAGTGCTGGTCTGACGTCGATGAACATCGTGCGCTCGGGAATCGCATGCCGCAGTCTCTCGCAGACTGCCACCTTGTTGGCATAGGGACGCAGGCCAACCCTTTCGAGTCTCAACCCCGCTGCCGCAAACGTCGCCTGATACTGCTCGAGCACCTCCCTTCGAACAGCGGCCACGTGAACAGGAGCCGTCACTCCGCCTTCGTCGGACTCCCCGGCCACGAAGTCCACCACGGCGTCAGCCACCGCAAAAGGAAGCTCCTTGGCAATCTGTATCGCGACCATCCCCGGAAGTTCCTCAGGGGCCGTCGACGGAAGAACCAGCGTGTTGAGCGTCGCCTGATCCCGGGGGATATCCACAATCGCCCGCCGCGTCCCGATGTCTTCCTGGTCCAACGCCCGGCGTATATGCTTGCCCATCAGATCCGGATCGCGGGTTTCCAGCCCCTGGGGAATCGCAACCGACAGCACCCGTTCGATCTTTACGCCCCGCTTGCCGACGGACGCGTGTACGACGCGCAGCGTGCGAACATCCCAGTCAATGGCCAGAATCTTTCCTGTCCGACTCTTACCTGACACGAAGTGTCTCCAAATCCTCCTCACGGATCGGGTAGTTGCCACCCAGCTCCGACAGATCGCGGTAGTAAACGCTCTGAACAATCGGGCCCACCATGTCCACAATTACCTGTATACGTGTCACCATCCCTATGTGGTCCGCATATCCCAGCGCCTCGATCGCGAACTGCTGCCCCCGCGCGGTTATAAACGGCGCTATCCGCTCGAAGGTATCCAGGTCAACGATCTCCTCCGTAACCAACCATGCCGCCGTCTCCTTCTCCTCCGAACTGAGCGAATCCCGCGTGGCGAGAATCCGGACTATCTCCTCATCCGTAAGCCCTTCTATGCACTTCAGCACCGGCGGCGGTGCCGTATTGATGTTGATAAGTCCGACAATCGCTCCCTTATCCGGAGGCACTGTCGTTGTCCTATCCAATAATACTGCAAGATGCTCCAACTCCAGCGGGCTTCTGACGTACTCACCACCCGCAGACAACTCGCGCATTAATGCCGCTGGACTTCCGATCGGTCGCGCCCCGCTGCCGACATCATCCGTTTCTTCCTCACCCGGGGGAATGCCCTCTTCACCCTCGGACTCGTCGAGTTCATCGTCGGTCTCTTCGTCAAGCAGGTCCCCTGTATCAGTGCTGTCTTCTTCGTTTTCTTCCTCGTCTACAGGCGCATCGCGGACCTGTCGTTGGGCATCTTCCTTGCCGTCGCCGGGCTGATCTCCCCTACCAGTACTGTCGCCCGGACCGCCGCCTCCGGTTCCGTCTCCTTCGCCGCCTCCTCCACTGGTATCAGCACTGCCAGGCCCGGTACCGCCGCCTTGAGGACCCTTTGCCCCGCGCGTCGCCTGAACGATGTAGTCAACGACGTCAGGCTCCTCTTCGAACACCTTTGACAGCTCCTCCCGGAGCACGTTCTCTTCACTAAACAGATACACACGTTGGCGGTTTGCGTTGCTCTTGTTTTCCTCATAGGAGTGAACCGTGAGGTACGGATACAATCCCCGGTTCAATTTGTTGTCTTCATTGTCCGGCGGATAGGCCTCGTCCCCATCGTCCTCGTTGGGCGTTAACAGGCCATTGCGGTCGTAATCCTCACCGTACAGGATCTCCGGCGTGATTCCCTTCACCAAGAGCAGCTCTTCCACCGTGTCAAAGGGACCGTTCTTGACCCGATAAGGTCTGTATAGCGTTCGGTAGTACTCCCCTTCAGTATCCCCTTTCTCCCCGCGAGGCAGTTCATCCTCATCACGCCAATCCAGGATCGCGTCGACAAGCTCCTGGGGGTTGATCTCCTCGTCACCGCCCACTGCTGCGTTTACCAGCACGCGCAGTTGGCTCTCCGAGGCAACATTCAAGTTGAGCTTGGACGACTCGTCCGTGATTCCGAAGCGGATGAACTGCTCATCATCGGTGGGATCATCAGCCACAAGACTGAACCGATACACCATCTGCCCCTCTTCAAGCTCTTCGTTCGTTCCCCAGACACTCGAGTCCGTGTCGTGTCCCCAGACAATGATGCGATGCAGCTCATCCGGATTATTGTACCACCGGTTCAGATCCAACCGATCCGCCTGAAGAAGCAGCTTCCCAAACTCGATCCCTGCCTCGGCAGCGAGCTTGGTCTGCAGCCGATACTTCACGACTTGAGTGGCCGCCAGGTCTGCGTTCACCCGGAACGCGAACATCGCCCCCAGCAGCCCCAGCAACAGGAGCATAAACAGAACCACCGGCAGGATGACCCCCCGACGAGTCACGATTACTCTACTCCTCCTCCGTCTCCCCCTGAAGCTTCTCCATGAAGTCTTGCGCTTCCCGACTGATACGCGACCGGAACAGCGGATCGGCCTGGGCAACCCGAACAACCGACGAAAACTGATCCGGTGCCAGCGGCTCGCAATCCACTGGATCGTTGTTCAAACACTCGCAGAATTCCTCATTGATCCCGCGACCGAACTCCTCACCAAACGGCGCGTGCCCCTCAAACCCAAGCGTCACCATCACCAACTGGGGCAGAGGGTTCTCGCCCTGGATATCCCAGTCATCCCACCACTTGTTACCGTCAAAATAGCACAGTCGGAGGTAGCGGATCTCCGGGGCGTACAGCTCCTCCCACTGAATCTCCTCCGCAACTGTGGGCTCCGCCGACCCCTCTTCCGCGCCAAGCAAAGCTTCCTCAAGTAAAGCTTCAGCGATTGCGTCTGCCTCCTCGCTCTCGCCGACGATCCTCTCTTCATCCTCGAACGCTTCGCCTGTCTCGGCACTGTCCGGCCGCGGTATCAAGATCTCCACCCGGGCCAACCCCAGTGGTATCTCATACCCGTCATCGTGCAGAATTTCAGGATGTCGCGCTATTTTGTACTCTGTCTTGACTATGTCGTACTCACCGGAGGGGACTTCGTCGCGATAGAGGCGGCTGGTTGTCAGATCCCTGCTAGGTACACGGAGCGTGGATAGCCACAATCTCTCCGGCTCGCCGCGGAGTCCCACGCGGTTGTCCGCAGTCAGAACACTTGCTTGGTTGATCTCTCGGGAGATACGGTTGATGGTAACGCGCAGCAGGCGGAGCTTCTGCGCCTCCTCGGTGGTAGCGGTCCGGGTCCCCAAGACCGACGAGTAGAACCAGTAGGTCATCGAGGTGAGCAGGACGAGCAACCCCATAGACAGCACGACTTCCAGAAGCGTCATGCCGCGGTATGTCGGTCTGGTCCGTGCACCTAGCATCACGACTCCCCGCCGAACGTGGAGTCTCCGCCTCCGCCGTCGCCCTCCCGGCCCCCTTCACTTTCCGGCTCCAACAGCCCGCTGTCCTTCAACACGTCGAGGATGTCTGGTGGAAGCTGGCTAGCCATTTGCGTAAGATCGATCCCTAGGATGCTCCCAATAATAGGCAGGACCTCGAGAAACTCGTCAAACGGCAAGAGCGGAAAAACCGTGGGATCGAATGCGTCGATGCTCAAACCCGGGATGGCCAACAGATCCAGCTTCTCTCCAAGTTCGACAGCCTCCTCCTCTTCGAGGCCGAACTCAACCGCAAGATCCAGCTCTTGGGGCAAGGTACGCAATGCGTAAACCGTGTGCAGCTCGCGCGCATTCTCGTGGTCGAAACTGTCCGGCTCATAGTATCCATCCGAACGCAGAAAGAGGACCTCAAACGTCAGGTGATATAGCTGCTCAATCGAGGTCTCTTCAGTTATGAGCCTCCAACCGAAGTCGGGGTAGCGAGGCCCGAAGTCCTCCTCTTGGATGGGATCAACCGAGTCCAGCTCGACCAGTCCGAGATCCAGCTCCGCGAGTTTCGTCTCTGCCAGCATCAGCGCCCGTAACTGAAGCTCCATCTCCCGTACGGACGACTCAGCTTGCTGGACCTGAGCGCCGATGACAGCCAGGCCCGCAATCAGTAACCCGGTGGCTATGGTCGTTTCCAGCAGAAGATAAGCGCGCCGTTTATGTCGCATCGAACGCTCCGCTCCGACTTAAAGTGACAACGTCGCAACTAAACCCGCAGAGAGCAAGAGGTCGCAGCGTACCCCACCCACCTCTCACCTTCTACCTAAGTCTTACGGGGTCCCTTCCGGCGGGGTTGCAGTGGGTACATCCCAATCACGCAGTTCGAGAACGTCGCCCTCAGTCAGCTCCCGGGGATCGAGGAAGTCCTTGCGAAGAACCGCGGGCCAATTATGCTCCTCGAACAGGTCCAGCTCCTCCTCGTAGAAGGGGCGTTGAAGCCAGGCCAATCCTGTTGCTCCCTCGTAGATAACTTCGATGCGTTCGTAGTTCTCCAGTTCCTCTATGGCGATACCCCGTGGTGCGTCGGCTACGAGCACAAACGTGGCCCACTCAGTCGTGCCGTCGGGCTCAAAGACAAGGGGCAGGCGTTCCGGACTGAAGTCCTCCAACTCTTCGTTGAGGGCGTCTTCGACAGCGCTGCGGGTCTCGCGCAAACGTTCGATTGTGGGTCGCCCCAATCGAACTTCGGCACACCACACTTCTCCCAGGAACGTGTTGCCGACGGCCCACGGATCGGTGACGAGGTAGTAAACGTCGGGCTCGAGGAAGGGGTCGTCCTCACGCTCGATCAGGGGCTGTTGGTCCCCCCCTAACGCATCCTCTTCGTCCTCTTCTGGAAAGCGGACACGATAACGCTTGCCGTCGAAAGCTGCGTTGGCGGCCACCAATGTTAGCAGCGAACGAAACTGCTTGGCAGATCCGGGCAGTTGCTCCTGGCGATACTCTTCAAACAGATTCGGCACCACCATCGCGGTGATGATGACCATAATCGCGATCACCAGCGTGACCTCGAGGAGTGTGAACGCACCGTGGTTATTGGATCGTCTTGGCTTCATGGGACGGTCAACCGCAAGCGAGCGTGAGGAGCGCTCACAGAAGAGGCGCGCGCCCCGTCTCTTAAGCTGCAACGAAGGAGCATCCCGTGTGGCACCCCCATTGTGCCAAGCGCACGCACGGCCTACTTCTCAATCCAATTCTTGACGTCGTCGCTGCCGGCTTTCCCGCCGTCATCGTTGCGGTCAATTCCCCAGCTCCAAAGGTCGTACTTCTCCTCGTTCACTTCGCCCGGAGAGCGGTACTCGAAGGGGTTCCCCCAGGGATCCAAGAGCTCTTCATAGGTACCCTCGAGATAGGGTCCTTTATACCTGTCATCCGCACCGCTTCCCTTGGGCTCGAACAAGGCCTGCAAACCCTCGTCAGTGTCCGGGTACTTGCCCATGTGCCACTTGTAGCTCTCGAGTGCTTTGGCGATTGGCCCGTTGCGCCCGATGGCCGCCTTGGCCAGATCGACCTTGGCCTCCTCTGCTTGGCTGAACAGTCGCGGAATCGCGAAAGCTGCCAGAAGCGCAAGAATCCCGGCCACCAGCAACACCTCAATGAGTGTAAAGCCTGATCTTTTCCGTCGACCCGTCCGCTGCATAGCACGTCTCCTCAGAAAAAGGCTCCCGCCTGGTAACCCGTTATTCGAATCGCGGTTGCCTCGTGACCTATCGGTTTACCGCCGATCCCATCGTCAGAATCGGCAACAAAATCGCCACCAGAATACAGAACACCAGCGACGCCATAACCACAAGAAGTAGGGGCTCGAGCACGCGCACGGCCAAGTCAATCTGTCGTGCGGTGCGTGCCTCATTTGTGTCCGCAATCTGTATCAGTACGGTTTCAAGGTTATTACTTTCCTCTGCCACGGCGATCATGTCCACAACCGCCGGCGGAAACAACCCGCTCTCACCCAGCGGTGTAGAGAGCGCCGCCCCTTTCCGCACACTGTCTCCGGCCTCGGAAACCACATTGGCCAGGATTTCATTGCCTGCGGAGTCTTTAGAGATCTTCAGGGCCTGCAGGATGGGTACGCCGTTGTGCAACATCGTGCCCAGAATGCGGCAGAATCGGCAGATCGCCACCATAGTGGTGATATTGCCCATGATGGGGGCGCGCAGCTTGAAGAGCTCGTACAACGCTTTACCTGTGTTGGTCTTGATGAAGGTCATGATCCCCAGCACCACAATCCCGACCACGACAAGAACGGCCATGTAGTGTTCCTCGAGATTGTCAGAGACCCAGAAAACCGCGACTGTCATTGGATTGAACGTTTCCGGTCGCAGATAAGGCCTGATCTTCGGCACGACGACGAACATCACCACGAACAAGACCAGCGTACCCGCACAAACGAGGATCATCGGATAGATCATCGAACCGACGACCTTGTTGCGGAGCTCGTCCTGCTTCTCGGAGAAGATGGCAATCCGAGCCAACACTTCCTCGAGGAATCCGCCCTGCTCGCCGGCCCGCACCATTGACGCGTGTAACGGCGAGAACACGTAGGGATGCTTACCCATCGCATCGCCAAGAGCGGAACCACCGGCGACGTCCTCGCGGAGATCCTTAATCACCAGCGTCAGACCGCCGTGGGAGCTCTGCCGCGACAGGACGTCCAGCGCACGCAGCATGGGCACGCCCGCACCGAGCAGATCCGCCATTTGGCTGTAGAAGACCGTTAAGTGATGGCCCCGGATCCGACGCTTGCCTCCCAGAGATAACCCGGCCTGCTCTACGCCCTCGGTCACCTTTACAGGATAAAGTGACTGTTCATCAAGCTGGCGCAGAGCGACCTGATAGTTCTCGGCTGTCAGCACGCCCGTTACGGGCTGGCCAGTCTCGTTTACGGCTCTATAGGTGAAACTGGGCATCAGAGGCTTTCGACCGCGCAGCTTTGCCGGGCACGGTCAAGAAGAAGAGACGCCGTCACAATCCGATAACTTTATCTATTTCAACAACTTACGTCAATAACGACTCGCGTGGCTGAGTTTGCCCACTCAGGGCGCGCGCCTCGGCCAACGCCGCAAGACCCATTCTTGTACACATCGGCATCGGACGTGATTGCAGCCCAGCACGGTTGATGAGGAGACTTATCCCCTCACGCAGATCGCGGCGATCGCGTCGCAAGTGCCTGACTCGGTATGGACTTGCCTTATCGGCTGGCGAGTCGGTCATCATCGGCCAGCCCAAGCCTGTCGATCATACAGTCCACCACCTGCTGTACCGAGAGGTTGGTGGTGTCGACTATCACAGCGTCGCCACTCGCCAAGAGCGGCTCCCACTGTCTGGCATCGACGGAATCGCGGGCCTGCAGATTATCCGTAACCGAGTCTGCGTCCGACGCCTGGCCTCCAGCTTGGTATTCACGACGTCTGCGCCGGGCGCGCTCCTCCAGCGACGCCTCCAGCACGAATCGCATATCCGCCTTGGGGAAAACAACGCTCCCCTGGTCGCGCCCCTCAGCAACAAATGAGCCTAGTTTTGCTCCGATCTCGCGTTGCAGGGTGATTAGCTGTTCACGGACTCCCTCAACGGCTGCAACGCGCGATGTCATTGCGCTCACTTCCAGGGTGCGAATGGCCTCGCTGACGTCCCGGCCGTCGACGAGTACGCAAGTATGTTTCGGCCCACAATCCAATTCTATACGAATCGAGCGGGCGACTTCGCAAAGTGCGCGGTGATCGGAGAAGTCCACGTTCCTCTCCATAGCTGCCAGGGCAACCGCACGATACATCGCCCCGGTGTCGAGATAGGCGATCCCCAACCGGGCGGCCAACTCTCGCGCCACCGTCGATTTCCCTGAGCCGGCTGGACCGTCAATCGTGATAATCATCGCGCGTGGATAGTACCCGCTACGGTCAAAGCATCAAAGTTGGTAACGCCGCCGAGTCTAATCGAAGCCGTATTCCGCCCACCGGCTTTCTACGAGTCGTCTGACCTCCGCGCTCATTTCCAGCGCCTCGGGCCAGTCGCGGATCATCCCTTCGCCGGGGATCTTGCGCGTGGCGTCGATGCCGATCTTCGACCCGCTTCCGATGTAGGGCGTTGAATGATCCAGGATGTCGCAGGGTCCGTCGGAGATTATGGTGTCGCGGCGCCAATCGACGTTGGCCCCCATGTGGAATAGAACTTTCTGCTCGTCGTGAACGTCGACGTGCTCATCGACCACGACGATCATCTTGGCGAACATCATCTGCCCGGCACCCCACAAACTGCTGATGACTTTCCGGGCTTGGAGAGGATATTCCTTGTGGATCTTGACAAAAGCGCAGTTATGAAAGGCTCCGAACATGGGCAGCGAATAATCGACTACGTCGGGCACGACCAACCTGAGCAAAGGCAGAAAGATCCGCTCGGTCGCCTTGCCCATGTAGTAGTCTTCCTGCGGTGGTTTGCCCACGATGGTCGTGGGATACACAGGTCGCTCCCGGTGCGTAATCGCAGTGAGGTGAAAAGCGGGGAAGCGATCAGCGGCTGAGTAGAACCCGGTGTGATCACCGAATGGGCCTTCGATCAAGGTCTGCTCGATGTCAGCCCAACCCTCGATGACAATCTCCGCATTGGCGGGGACTTCCAGGGGAATGGTCTTGCAGGGAACCAGCTCGATACCGCCATTGTTGAGAAAACCCGCAAGAAGCAGCTCACTTACATCGGGGGGTAACGGACAGGTGGCGGCATAAGACAGGACGGGCTCACCACCGAGGACGACGGCAACAGGCATCTTTTCCCCGCGGCTCTTGTACTTGCGGTAGTGCCGGGCGCCATCGTGGTGCATGTGCCAGTGAATAGCGGCGAGCTTCTCCTCGAACACCTGAATGCGGTACATCCCAACGTTTCGCTCGCCGCTTTCAGGATCCTTCGAGTATGAACCGGCGAAGGTGATGTATTTGCCTGTGCCCTTGGTATCATCAGCCGGCTTCCCCCCGAAACCGGGCTCGCCATCGTAAGGCCAGCACTGAATAATCGGGAGGTCAAACAGGCTTGCGTCGTCCGTGCGAACCACATCCTGACACATGCCTTGTTTGACCACCTTCGGGGCAAAGCCAGCCAACCTGGCCAGTTCGGGCAGCTTCTTCATCTTCTCGATGAGTGTGGTGGGCATCTCCGGCTTGAGAAGCTGCTCGATCCTCTCGGCAAGCTCCTCCAGATCAGACACACCCAGGGCCAAACACATACGTTCATAACTACCCAGCAAGTTGATGGCGATGGGAATGTCCGAATCTTTGACATTCTCGAAAAGAAGCGCGTGCCCGCCGCAGCCCCCGTGGGTCGGATCGGTCTTCGGAGGCGCTGAATCTCCGGCTGCGGGGAGCTTGCATACGCGATCGGCAATGGCGCTAATCTCCAGGACGGGATCGACTTCGGCGGCAACGCGTTTGAGTTGACCCCGGCTGGCCAAGTCCTTGATAAACGATTGTAGGTCGGTATAGGGCACGGTAACGGACTCCATTTACGAACCGGCAGGGAGTGTAACCGAAGGTTGGTCTCTTAGACATCCCCAGGGATACCTCCACTCGCCGACAGTCCTGCAAAAACGCGGTGCGTTCCGGGAATAACGCATCGAGGCGTTACGCCGAACCGCGGGTTTGCCTCCTGCGGAGGTCCGCGCAAGCTGAAGCGCGCGGCTCAGTTCGCGCCAATCCTGGCCGTCGACGTGTAGATCAACCGATAAGACGGGCAACAGAAGCCGCGTGCGACGCGGCAATCCTGCGCTGAGACGGAGCGGGCAGAGGAAGTTGCCAGTGAAGATTGGTGTTATTGAAACCGGCTGGTGGAAGCGGGCATGTGAGGCGCTGTCGCACCAAGTGGTGGATCTGCCCACGCCAAGCAGTGAGGACGGGAACGCCTACACTGCTGATCTTGAGAGCCGCTCGCTCAACGGCCGTTCTCTTGTCGATGTTCTTTCTCAGGACCCGGTTGACCTGTTGTTGGATAACGGAGCGGCGGGGCTGAACTTCGTGCGCAGCCCCAAGGCCGGCGCCGATGTTGATCTCGCCCACGAAGCCGCTGGGCACATACTCTGTTCCCATTTCATAGATCCCCTGGCTGCAGTCTTCCAGAAGCTCCCCTGGGCACTCGTCTGGCCGTGCCTCAACGCGGGCAGTTGGATCAAGGCTGTCTGGGATCGGGCCATAGCTCAGGAATTGGGGCGTTTCGGCGTTCCCAGCGTTGTGCACTTACCCATGGCTGCCCCGAACCGGTCCTACAACACCGAGCCTCTGGACGCGAGGAATACCAAGCAGATCGTCTCCTTCGTCGGTGGGCAGAACACCACCTACTTCGCCTCGGACAAGACCGTACCCGCGAAGGAGCTTCTGAGTGGCGTACTCGCCCAGGTCGTACACGGTGATATACCGGAGGTCACTTATTACGACGTCTATTACGACATGTACGGCCTGGCAGAGCCGCCGCGCCCGGACGATGACCTGGAAACCCAAGTCAGGAAGACGGCTGCTTATCTGAATACCAAGGTCTTCTACAACGCTTCTCTCTGTGTGCGAAATCGCGACCGCTTCGTGATCTTCCTGCGGCGCAAGCTGGGAAACGTGTTCCATCTTTACGGGCGCAACTGGGACAAAGCATACGGGCTGTCGGTGCACCCGTCCTTTCCGACCACCGATGAGTATCTCCAGCACTTTCGTGAAGCGGCGATCAACTTGAACTTGGTCAACGGCAACGCGGAAACCGGGTTGAACATGCGGCACTTCGAGATAACCGCAGCCGGCGGATTCATGCTGTGCTACGATCAGCCCGAGCTGGCCGACCACTTCGAGATCGGCAAGGAGTGCGCCGTCTTTCACAATGAAATCGATCTGCTTGATAAGATTGATCATTACCTGAATCACCCCGAAGAACGTACGGCCATCGCCCTTGCGGGGCAGCGACGGACGCTGTCGCAACATCTCTACAGCCACCGCTTGCAGACGCTGCTCGATATACTCACTGGCGCGGGAGCCCTGCAGGAGCAAAATGCAGCAACACAAATGTCAAACACCGCCCCGCCCTTTGCGAAGTCGGCGAGTCACAACCCGGTATCCCTCGACGTCACCGCCGGCCTGCCAGGCAGGTAGACTGCGTTTCCCCGAGTGTTTGTGGTGTCGTGTGCCACTGGCGGCTCGCCCGCCAGTGCTTGACTGCCAACACGGGTGGGCAGGACGCGCCATTATTAGTGAAAATCCCGCGAGACACTGTGGAGGTCTGTCAGTACCTTGGACATATTCTCCAGGCGGGTGCATTGGAGGTGGACTACTTCGCCCTGGCGTTCGACGCGGCCCTCGGCAATCAATGCGACTGCTCCGTGGGCTACGGGGCGGTACTTCTGATAGATATTGGGGCGGATCAACAAATTGGCCGGGCCGGTCTCGTCTTCCAACGTGCAAAAGACTATGCCCTTGGCAGTGGAAGGTCGCTGACGGATCAGAACCAGACCGGCGACTTTGATCCATTGACCTTGCCTTGCGCTTTTCAATACGCGGGCCTGCTGGACGCTCAGGGGTTTCAACTCATTGCGGACCAGTGACATGGGGTGGGCATTAAGCGACAACCCCATGCGATCATAATCAGCAAATACGGTTTCCTTGAGGGACATCTCGGGGAGCCTGGGATCCTTTTCGGCTGGTTCGGTCCCTTCGAACATGGGCGACTCGTCGTCTGGGGCGAGAACCTGCCAGACGGCTTTGCGCCTATTCAAACCCATCGAGCCCATCGCATCCGCCGCTGCCAGGCGGGCAAGAGTGGCCCGTGACGCCCCGGATCGTTGAGCAAGGTCGGCAATGCAGGTGAATGGGCGATTGCTCTGGCCCCGCTCTATCCCTTCGACCTGGGCTGGTGAAATGCCCTTGACCAATCTCATGCCCAGGCGGACGGCCGGCGATTGAGAATTTCGGGTCGGGGATTGCGGATTGCGGTTTCTCTCCAACCGGCAGTCATAGCCGCTGTGGTTCACGTCGACCGGCAAGACGGTTACACCGTGTTCGCGGGCATCGCGAACCAACTGGGCAGGCTGATAGAAACCCATCGGCAGAGAGTTGACGATCGAAGCACAAAACGCCACCGGATAATACAGTTTCAACCAGGCGGAAACGTAGACCAAAAGGGCGAAGGAGGCGGCATGGCTCTCCGGGAAGCCGTATTCGCCGAACCCGCAGATCTGCTCGAAGCAGCGCTCGGCAAATTCCTCATCCAGGCCGTTGGCCTTCATCCCATCGATGAGCTTGCTGCGAAAGCGGGTGATATCGCTGGCCCGTCGCCAGGCGGCCATAGCCCGGCGCAGTTGATCCGCTTCACCAGGGGTAAATCCGGCTGCCACTACAGCCAGGCGCATGGCCTGCTCCTGAAAAAGAGGTACGCCCAGCGTTTTGTGGAGCACCTCTTTGATGGCGTCATTGGGATAGTTGATAGGCTCCTCACCGTTTCGACGCCGCAAGTAAGGGTGAACCATACCACCTTGAATCGGACCGGGCCGAACGATGGCCACCTCGATAACCAGATCGTAATACTTACGCGGTTTGAGCCGGGGGAGCATGCTCATCTGTGCCCGGCTTTCGATTTGAAAAACGCCGACCGTATCCGCTTTACAGATCATGTCGTAGACAGCCGGATCCTCCTGGGGGATAGTATGCAAGGCAAGTGGAAGACGATTGGGGATTGGAGATTGCGGGCCGCAGATCGAGTGGTCGTGATTGTTTTTTCGCCATTCGCCATTCGCCATTCGCCATTGCTCAATCATCGTGAAGCATTTACGAATCGCGGTCAGCATTCCCAATGCAAGGCAGTCGATCTTTAAAATCCCCAGTGCATCGATGTCGTCTTTGTCCCATTCGATAAAGGTTCGATCGGGCATGGCTCCATTTTCGATGGGGACCATTTCGCAGAGCGGCCCGCGGGTGATTACGAACCCGCCCACGTGTTGCGAAAGATGGCGCGGGAAACCCATTAACTGCTGAACGAGCCTGCGCAACATCCGCACAGTGCGGTCGGATGGAGTAAGGCCCGATTCGCGAACGAAATCCTCCGAGAGCGTATTCTTGTCCCACCACTCGTGCTTTTTGGCCAGGATCCCGACGTGGTCGAGGGAGAGTCCCAGAGCCTTGCCCACGTCGCGGATGGCGGAGCGGGGCCGATAGGTGATGACCTCCGCGACGACTCCTGCGTGCTCCCGGCCGTATCTGTTGTAGATGTATTGAAAGACCTCCTCGCGTCGCTCGTGCTCGAAGTCGACATCGATGTCGGGCGGTTCATTGCGCTCCGCACTGACGAAACGCTCGAAGAGAATGTCGATCCGATCGGGGTTCACGCTAGTGATACCCAGGCAATAGCAGACCGCGGAATTGGCAGCACTGCCGCGCCCCTGGCATAAAATGCCGCGAGATCGGGCGAATTTGACGATATCCCACACGGTCAGGAAGTAAGGTTCGTAGTTTAGTTGCCCAATCAGTTTCACCTCGTGTTCGATGAGCTTGCGGACTTTTCCGGGGATGCCTTTAGGATAACGAGCCTGCGCACCGGCCCAGGTAAGGTGATTGAGGAAATCAGCGATAGCTTCGCCCGGAGGGCATATCGTTTCAGGATATTCGTAACGCAGCTCGTCAAGGTTGAACGTGCATCTATCGGCGATCTCCTTGGTGCGGGCAATTGCCTGCGGATAGTCGACAAAGATACGTTCCATCTCATCAATCGGTTTTAGATGTCGCTCGGCGTTGGCAAAAAGTGTTCGCCCGGCATCTTCAAGCGTGCAGCATTGCCGGATGCAGGTGAGCACGTCCTGGAGAAAGCGGCGGCCGGGTTCGTGATAATGCACGTCGTTGGTGGCAACCAAAGGCACCCGCGTTGCACAGGCGAGGGCATGCATCCTAGCTAAGTGACGATGGTCATCCGATCCGCCGTGTACACTGGCAGATAGATAAAGACGATCGCCAAGAATGTCACGATAGTCGCAGATGGCGGATACTCTTTGCTTTGAATCTGAAGAAACGTCATCGTAGTTGCCATGTACGGTCGCGAGGAGTCCTGCATTGAGTTCGGCAATATCGTCAAAAGTAACTTCGCACGTTCCTTTAGCAGCGCGCAATCGCCCTTGGGTGATAATGCGAACGAGTCGACCGTAGGCGGCGCGGTCGGTGGCGTAAAGAGTGATGGGTAGAGCGTCAACCGGAGTGATCTCCGCTCCGATTATCAGTTTGAGGTTACATGCCTTAGCGGCACAGTGCATTCGCACGATGCCTGCAAGTGTGTTGCGATCGGTAATGGCCAAGGCGGTATAGCCAAGCTCGGCTGCACACCGGGCAAGTTCCTCCGGATGCGACGCCCCGCGAAGAAACGAGAAGTTGCTCTTGCAGCGCAGTTCCACATAAGAACGCGGAGGAGACTTTCTGCGGCGTGGCTGCGTCTTACCACCGGCAGTGCGGATCAGCCCGATGGGATGGGCACGCTTGTTCTGGTCTGATTTGTCAGGCATCTAATCAAACCACCCATGCAAAAACCACTTGTCCGTATCACGCTGCCTGAATAACCAGACCCGGCTGCCCCTTTCCGTGGTAACGCGGAAGTAATCGCGCTTAAGATGTGGCCCACGCCACCATCCGGTTTCGATCCGCTCGGGTCCGATGCTCTTAACCACCGTGTGCAAAATGCCGCTCAACCTGAAGGAGATAGGCGGTCCTTCCGGAACAAGCGCGGTCGTGGCAATCTCGATAGGGCGCGGGGATAATCGCAAAGGCCTCGGGCCGGCAGTAGAAACGGCAAGGGGTAATGACTGTCGTCCGGTTCCATTGCTTTTAACCAGCGAAACATAACGAAAGGCACGCTCCGGTTGGTGTTC
Organism: Phycisphaerales bacterium; assembly: GCA_020348265.1. Classification (GTDB taxonomy): domain Bacteria; phylum Planctomycetota; class Phycisphaerae; order UBA1845; family UBA1845. The sequence goes on from CP070744.1 coordinate 694,909, forward strand.
GCTAAGCGGTTGGGGTCTTGCTACCGCATTAGGACCTAATCGTGTTGCTAAACGATCCAGAAGATCACCCAGCTCGCGGGCGTCGTTTGAGTCGGTAGTGAATAGTTCATCCTGCCAACCGTCGAGCGGATCGATCTTCCGAGCCCACAACATCAGTGAATCCGTGGGGGCGGGCAGGCGTAGTCCATCGAGCAAAACCTTTATCAACGAAAAAAGATGATTCACCGAGCGAGTAGGTTGAGAAAGGTTGACCTCCAACGTAACCGCACGTGTTTGTGTGCCCGTTTCGGTAACAACATCCGGGCAATAGAACGTGCCAAACATCTGACTCACACCGGCTACCCGCCTTTCGAGTCGCTTGCAGAATTGCTCGAGTGTCCGGTGAATCGCTTCGGTAAGCACCTCGATGTCAATGGAGGGAGCTCCCAGACGGAATCGACAGGTCAAAACCGGATGAGGTCTATAGGGAGTCAGCACCTCCGGCAGGTCACCCAACGCCTGGTCGATCCGATCAAGCAGTTCGTCGCCAAACCTCGATGCCAGCGACGATCGCGGCAGATATAATAGCGAAGCTATCGTTTCCACTCCGACAGAAGCCAATGCAGCGATGGTCCCAGGCTCGATTCGCAAGGACCACACCGACAAAGGTGCCAACTCGGCTGTAGTCCGACCCGGTTCGGCAATTACGGCAGGATCGGGGTGAGCGTGGGCAAGCGCCCAGGCACCACCCGGGGTATCCGCAATTGCAGCCCGCACGTCAAAGCCCTGTGCCTCCAACCCTCCGATTGCTTTATTTAGCAGGTTTTCTTCTCCTCCAAAAAGGCGCTCGCAACCGGTGACGTTGACAATGAGTGTGTCACAACCTTCGATGTGTACGATTGGCGAGAGGCACCCAGCCCACACAGCCAGCGATTCGAGCTGAACACGGTCAGCAGCGGGATCGTCATCGTAAGTAACAAGGTTTGGCACCATAGCTCTGGCGTCAGCGAGTGTCTGTCCAGAACGAACACCCTGCTCGTATGCAACCCGGTTAAGATGAACGATGTGCAATGCCTGGCCTCGTGATGAAATCGTTGCAACAGGCTCATCGCCGGTCGTATGCGAAGACGAACGTCTTGAATCCAAGCCGACCATATCACGCGATTTTCGAAGCCGATCGGTCGACAGGAACGGAATGTACAGAGCTAACGCCCGTTTCATGATGCAAACTCACCTGGATCGGCTCTACGGACGTCCCTTCCCGAACTGCCAACAGAGTAATACGACATGGGTAAGGCTCATCTTCACAGTCGCATGAAGATATCCGACTTAGCCCTTTATCTGCCGATTGAGCAGGTTGGTCTAACTGCACACCCTCCACCAACATCTGAACAGCCGCAAAACTTTTGATCCTTTGCCTGGCGGGCTTGAGAACCAGGCCGATACAGCCGCTGGTCTCGGCAGCTAATTGGAGTCGCCGCGAATTTCGCTCGTCTATTTGCGTAAGGGGTGCAATCACCGCAGCTATAGCCGGGCAGCGAAGCGACTGATCCACCACCCAAAACGCATCCCGCGTGTTTCTTGTGCGCAGAACGATGAGTCGATCAAAGGCGATACCCTGCTGCCAGGCCGCCGGTGGGTAGAACTCATTAAGTGTATCGAGCACAATGATGCTGCGCGAATCCTTAGGCTGAACGTACTGCTTGCTACTATTCCATGAGCGGACCGATGCCTGATCTTCCGAACCGCTTTGGGTACATCGAGCGGCGATTCGAATGGCCAGTGACATCGCTCCGACACCACGCTCGTCCGAGAGAATTTCGGTGATGGCTCCGCGAGGTATCCCCCCATGAGGCAAGACAGCATCGAGCGGTGCAAGCCCCGTGGGGATGAATTGCCGTATCCAGCCGGCCTGTTTGGCCCGGCGGCGGCTGTATTCCTCAAGCTTAGCCTGGAGCTTGCGCACCGTCTCCGTGGCATCCTCGCCCCAGTTGACACGGGTTGCGTCGTCCAATCTCGGGAAACGGGTTATACCAGCAATGTTTTCGTTTTCGGCCCGGGCATCACATGCGGTGTGCGCTCCATTGCCTGCGCGCGCACCTTGAGCGTCCGTGTCGATGATCGCAATCGACATCGTTTACCATCCTCTCACTTTTTCGGACCGCGTGAAAAGTTCAGGAGCTTCCTTGCCCACAAGCGCACACCTGCCTCCGGATGCCCACTTTCATCCACCAAGGCACATCAAACGCACGCTATCCAGACCGCATATACAACCCACCCATTGGCGATGGGTCGAATACCCGGCCAACGTGCCCACACCCCACAAGCGGAAGTGCGCCGCGGCTATCACGTATACCTAACATATACCAAACACGCCCGACATGCAAGCCCAAAATCCGATGTTTTTTCAAGACATGCGCGTAACTGCTACACCAGCCCGATCCACGGGCTACTCCCGCGGGGGCAGATGTCGACTTGTCATACGTAACCGACTAAACGCAAGTATAACAACGCCACGGCCGCTCTCGCCGCGGGAACAGCCTCATTCTCCAATTACTGCCGTTCCTCCACGTGCCACCAGCTGAACCCGCTTGTCCAACGTCAGTGTTTCCGGATAGTGCCCAGCTTTGATTGAGATCCTAGCGCCGTCCCAGGCGAAGTAGTGAGCCATGACCACGGTACGGAACGGATGCGCAGGGTCGCCGGTCTGTAGGCCCGTATTGGCAGCGTCGACAAAAATACTGCGTCGGTAGTGCTTGAAGTAGATCTCGTCCGCGCTCACGTCATTATCGAGCAATAGCACATGGAGCTCGCCCCATACATCCGGCGCCCTCCCATCCTCCAGATCCCATATGGTGAGACCCTCAGGCTCCTCGTATTCGCTAAAACCCGGGCTAAATTCGTAGTTGAAGACGCCAGATCCATTAGTCGATTGTTTGATCCGGCGCCAGGTTTCTGTCTCAAAGACGTGAATCCCGTCCGCCACGATGTAGAGAAGCTCTCCGCTGGGTGAAAACACGCCGCCTTGAACGTGCGAGAGTATGAGGTTCAGATCTCCCCAATAGACTCTACGCATATGATTCAACTCTAGCGCCTGACCTTGATGGAGCTCCGACCAGTTCACCTGATACTCATTCATCCACACGGCCGCCGAATAACCGGAGGAGTACAACAAGCCATTGCGGGGATCCACGGCGCACCACGGCACGCCGCCGGTCTGGTACGTGCACAGCGGAGCGGATCCTATTAGTGCCAGCGTATCTGCATTGAAGATCGCGATACCCCAGCATTCGAATTCCACGGGGACGATCAGATACCCTTGCCCCTCGAAGCGATAATAACTGGGATCTCCAAAGTGCCAGTAGCCTTGGGCTACGAGCGCGGGGTAGTCTATCATGAGAACTCGCCTCACGCCATTTATCCCAGGAACCGCTGCAGAAGCCAGAGCAAAGCCGACGGGGATCTTCCATATGGCCTGTCTCCCAGGATCGTCTTCCACCGATTGGGTGATGAACCAGTAATCATCGTCGTGGGTAACCCCTTGCACGTCTTCGTGCCATCCCGGGTTGGCATCATAAGGATAGTCACCAATGTAAAAATAGTACCCTTCGTATTCTTCCAGCGCATGGGCCGTCGAGAGCACCCCGGCAAGGCTTGCTGTCAACGCTATGCATATCGTGTGAATTGCTGTTCGTTTCATCATTTCTGCTCTCCAATAGACGAGTCAAAAGGCGATCACGGCCGGTGCAAGACCTTCAGGCCGGATCGAACTTGGACCCGAAACCTCCGGCTGCGTCCGCCTTACTGGAGACTGACCAGTACCAGAACAAGCCCGCGTCCATCTTCGAGTGAAGTCATGGCCTTGCCGATGATCGCCCCTTGGGCCGCTGAGTAGTCGGTCACCTTCATGGCATGCCCTGGCGTGCCCGATGTGGTCAACATATCGCCGGGCTCAATGGGCCGGCCGGCGGCATCGCAGTGGACCCACACTCGGCCAGTCAACGCGACGGGCGGGGCGGCCTCCTGACCCGGCAGGTTACCCAGCACGGCACCTGCGGGGAGATTGTTGGCACCACTCACCACACCAGCGACGCGGCGATTGTACGCCCCGCGGGACAGGCAGAGCTTCCCAGAGTGGTCCGGGTCGATGGCCACGACCATGCCGGGCTTGACCGGCTCGCTGACCGGGAACTTCTCGGCTACGTCCGCGCCCGTGATCTGCAGCACGTTAACGCTGGCCGTCCCCAGCACCTGGAGAGCAGGAGCGGCGTTCAGGCCTACGACGGTCAGTGCGGAGTGCGGGTTGCGTCCGCTGAGAATGGCAATGCGGACCCCCGCCCCGGTCCCGAGTTGGGTGAAGTTCGCCAGGGGCTCGCCACCGATTTCCTGGACATCCAACATGTAGGTAGCATACGGATGCCCGATGCCAACTTTACCCTCGTCGTTGATGGTAATTGCGTCGAGGTTGTTTGCCCCGAGAACCAGCGAATCGCCGAACTCCTGCATGACCTCGAGCTTGTTCGTACCGTGGCGGTACCCCACCCGACCGGCAACCGCCCCGCCATCCTGCTTGAATACCACGCGCGCGTTCTGGGTCTCGCCGACATCGTCCGTGTCCGCCTCGACGATAAGATCGATGCCGCCGAGGCTGGATAGATGCAGCAGACTTTGCGGCGAGGCAGTCCCGATGCCCAGTTCACCATCGGCCAGCGTCGTACCGATTCCTACATTTCCGCCTCCCTGGGCGAGCAGCACGTTACCCGAGGATTCGTTGTTCAGTTCGAGGGCAACGGCACTGTCCGTACTTCCGAATCGCTCGTAGGTGTTGATACTGTTGGCATCAATCTCCGTGCGGTGGTAGGTGCTCGGAAGAGAATCGTTGATTCGGCGGGCGACGTTCAAGCCCGGGCCCGGGGCGGTGCGCGATTTGGAAATCAAGATGGTCCCTCCCACCCCAAGAGCCTCGTCAGTAACCGGATCCCCGCCAATGGCCAGCGGTTGCTGGGGGTTGCTGTGGTTGACACCGACGTTGCCGTCGAAGTAGCTATCTCCGCCGAAATAGCTACGCCCGTCGAAGTATCCCGCCCAGCCGTCGGGGCTGTTGGTTTTCCCGTAGACGCCGTAGTTGACACCCGCCGCGTTGTTGCCGAGGCCGTACACGCCCCGGCCGGTCTGGCTCTGGCTCTGCCCGTACACGCCGTAGTTGTTGCCGGTAGTCATCGCGGCAATGCCGAACACGCCGATACCGGTTGGCCCGTAACTGTCGCCTCGGACGCCGAAGCCCCCGCCCTCGAAGCCGCTACCTTTGCCGTACACGCCGGCGCGGCCGGAAACGCTGCTCTCGCCGAAGACAGCATCGGCGTCGGCGCTCACGACATGCAGCGGGTAGCTAGGACTGGTGGTGCCGATGCCGACCTCGCCGCTGTTCGTGTTGTAGATGTCGCTTCCATTGGCCGCCCAAAGTCCGCCGTCGGCGCTGTTTAGCGCGTACGTCGCGTACGGAGTGGGATTCAACGCGACTCGGGG
>CP070744.1:700513-732899 GCA_020348265.1 Phycisphaerales bacterium
GCGATTATACCACCTATGTCAAAAGGCTTGCAACGGAATACCCGTCTGTAATATGCTAAACGGGTCAGCTCACGGAAGGACGCGAGAGCATGTTGACCTTCCGCCAAAGGCTAGGAGCCAACCGATTGATACGAAACTTATTCGGATGTCTGCTTGTACGAGGCGCCATGAAGACGACGCGCGCTAAGAAGCTCAGTCCGGATAAGAAGGGCAACGGCGACCCAACAAGGCGAGTCACGTCAGCTAAAAGCACTATTCTGGTTGTTGACAGCCTTTATGTTATAGTATAAAATGCTTGAGGTCGAAAAATACCTGACAGGAGCCGAGTACCACACCGATCTGTGGGCCGCTACCGAGAACGTGGTCAACCGAATGGAGAAGCTGGCAAAGAAGAAACGCGACTTGGTTGTCAGGTTTCGTGGGCTGCTTAAACGAGCTGCAAAGGTCGGTTTCGATCAGACCGCTGATCGAATGGTACGGCCTGAGGGCAACGGTATTTACGCGATTGGAGATAGGCACGGCCCGCTACTCAGAGCAGCTGGGTTTTACGCCGAGGATACGCGAAAGCAGACGTTCGTATTAATGGAGTTCTACGAGAAGAGCGGAAAAGAGAACAAGAAACCGCAAAGAGATATACTGCGACGGATCGCGGAGATTCGCGACAACAAGGGTTGGAGGCTGATAGATGAGTAAGGCTCTCGAACACCTTCAGCAGCTGGATGAAGAGTTTGAAAGGTCCGCCGAGGGCTACGGCTTTCAGCTGCGGCTTGACTTCGCTGAGATACTCTGGCGCACACTCAATCAGCTCGGCTGGACGCAGACACAATTCGCGGAGAGGTCCGGCTGGTCAGATTCGTTCGTCAGCAACCTGGTTCACGCGAACCAGAATTGTGAACTGGATACAATTGGCAAGGCACTTCACACGCTGGGAGTCAAGGCACAATTGCGGATGATCCAAGAAACTCATTTGGATCAGAGTGAAGGTATAGCTGAAGGAATTACGGAAACCCAAGCTGCATCTACAACTACTCCCGAGGAGTGGCGTTATGGCGATGAGTCCCAAGAAACCCAGTGTACGCTCAAGTTCAGGGGGAGCGAAACGAACGCGCCGAACGAAGACGCGTTCTTTGAAAGAAGTGTCTGTGGCGGAGACTACTCCCCTGACGTCTCCGGACGTAAAGTCGCTGTGGGTTGACCGTATGACAGTGACGGCTCGCGCTGACGTCCCTGTGGTCACTCTTCGGTTCTTCACGTTCCTTCCGCCGGAAATAACGGTGGAAGTCTCACGCCTGCAAATGACGCAGGCGCATGCAGAGGCAATGGTTGACGTGCTCGCCAAGAATTTCGACTACTACCCAAAAAAGCCCAAGACGGGGTCGAAGGCCCCATAGTCGGGTAGCGCCTAGTCGTGTTATGGTCCTTAATCGGTTATCTCTAATTCTAATCGCGATTGTAATCGGGGGACACCATACCTATTGCTGACGAGCGTCCTTTCGATTCGGTGCCTCCACGTAGTGCCCTAATCCTCATGACAGGAGACCGTCGTCTCCTGGCGCTTCCCTCGTTGTGTAACATGATGCGGGACACCGGGTGCCACAACTCGTGCAATCCGAGGCATGGGCGAATCCTATTCGCTTCGACATCCGCTGTCAAAGAAATGAGTATGGTGTTGCCCGATATGCCCCCGACATGTAAGCCCGTTGAAACGGGCTCGAAACAGAGGAGAAGCGCTGTGACGAGACCCAGACGTGAACGCCTGGGCTAATGGCCCTTCGGGGAAGACCGCTTAAGCGGCCTCCTGACTGGGGGACACCATTTCTGGGGCGACACCATCCGTTCTGTTCGGCATGATTCGTGCTGCGTTGATGAATCAGCTACAAGATGATAGGATCATCAGGGTGAAGATGCCCAGAGAAACGCGAGCGTGGCACCGAGCGTTTGCATCATCCCGGGATTGTATCTCCGGGCTGGTGCTGTGGTGGGCGTGCGTCAACCTCCAGAAACAAGAAAGGACCAAGTGAACTCATGTTGACGATCAATCGTCGGGCTCTTATGTGCGCTGCGCTCAGTATGCTAATAGGCGCAGCTGCATGGGCTCAATCAGAGGGCAAGTCAGACACCGGTAAAGCTGAGGCAGGCGTAGCTGCTTACATTGGCGGCAAGGCCGTTACCCTGGCGGAGGTGGACGCAAAAGCCCTGGAGACGAACATGAAGCTCGCCCAGTCGCTGTACGAAGCCCGCCAGGCGGCACTGGACCAGATTATCATGGAGCGGTTGCTGGCGGCGGAAGGTGTGGCCGAAGGAACCGCGCTGGATGCACTCATCAACGAGCGAGTCGCCGGCAAAGCCAGACCGGTAACGGATGCGGACATTGAAGGATTCTACAACGCCAATAAGGCGCGGATGGGAGGCAAAAGCCTCGAGGAGATGTCCGGCAGAATCCGCCAATATCTCAGGTCCCAGAGCATGAACAAGGCGCGGCAGACTCTGCTCGACGAGATGAAACAGAAGTCCGACGTCCGCATTATGCTGGAACCGCCGCGTGTAACGGTTGTCATCGCGGACAACGATCCCGCGCAGGGTCCCGCGACGGCCAAGGTGACCATTGCCGAATACGTGGATTTCCAATGACCGTATTGCGCCAGGGTCGGTCCGACTCTCAAGCAGATTCGTGATACTTACGGCGACAAGGTCAGGATCGTTTTTCGCAACATGCCGCTGGGAATGCATGCACGCGCGCTGCCCGCCGCCGAGGCCGCTATGTGTGCCAGAGACCAGGGGAAGTTCTGGGAATACCATGACAAGATCTTGCAGAACCAAAGGGCACTCGAAGACGCGGATCTAAAGCGCTACGCAACCGAACTGAGCCTGGATGCAGAAGCTTTCAACAGTTGCCTGGATTCGGGCAAGTTCAAGAACGAAATCATGCAGGAAATGCGCGATGGCCAGCAGGTTGGTGTGACCGGAACTCCCGCTTTCTTCGTCAACGGGCGTTTTCTATCGGGTGCCCAGCCCTTCGAGGCCTTCAAGGTGATTATCGATCAGGAACTGAAAGACTGACCGGTTAATCGCGGGACACCATCAATCCTGTTCGGTACGGCAGATGCTGCGTTGACGGGAGGCCTGCGATGACCGGGCACCGTCAAGACACCGAAACGGACCGTCACTCGTCCACTTCTTCGGGGACTACCTCGACGACGCTTATGGCGTACTGAATGGCGTCGCTTGAGGACGGAGCGGCACTGCCCGCGGTGATGCGCAGGAAGACTTCTTCGTCGGCCGGGGCTGTGAATTCGGTGGTGCCTGGAACTCCGGCTGAAGCACTGGCACTGATGATCAGGCCGCTGGTGGTCGGAGCGCCGAAGTTGATCTGTTCAAACCGATCGTACCCCCCCGACGCAAGGGTGATGGAACTCGTAGTCTCTAAGTTAAGCTGATAGACGGTGTCAGCCTGTACCTGCAACACGAAGAAATCCCCTGCGTCGCCGGTGTTTATGGTTCCGGTCAGTTCCCCAGCCTCGCCGAACTCCAACGTGACAGCTTCGTCCGGCGAGGTCCCGTTGTCGTCAAAGCCCACTTCGGTAATGAGCAGGCTGTAGACTGCGTACCTGTTGCCGAACAGCAGCGTGCGCAGCGCCCCCAGCACACCGCCTATGGAACCTCCTGTATCTGTGGGGATATAAGTGAACCGAATCTCCACCTCGCCGTCGGCGCGGGCAACGAATGTACTCGGAGTTGCCGAAGCAGTGTCACTTCCCGTAACATACTCGACTGTGAAGGAGACGGACTCCATCAGGGGACCACCCGAAACCGCACCTTCAACCGCGCCTACACCGGCAGAGCCTACGACCGATTCGACGACGCTGGCACTGACCGCATAGATGTAGTCGGCCTCTACCTCAGTAGTAGCCAGAAGTTCCTGTTCTTCGCGAAGGGTCCCGCTGGCGGCTTCGTCCGCGACCACCTCGATCACTACGGTCGTCGGAGGAGTACCCACGTTCCTTATGCATCCGTACGCGCCAAGCGCTACAGGAAGCAGGCAACCCAGTAGCAACATACGGTGAAGTCGACCGCTTAGCACACTATTCCGCTTCAGGTTCCATTGACAATCCATCGTCCTAGCTCTGCCTCCCAATGATAAGATCGATACGTGCGATACTATCGCATTCGAGCTTGCTGTCCGGAGAGAAACCTATGTCTCAACGCTATCTGAGCTTCTACGGCGCAAAAGAGCCGAAGAAGCCGGAAAGATCCTGCAGATCGACGTCCGCATCGACGTCGTGATCAAAGGCCCACACACAGTCGTCCGCGCCGACGCCCGGCGTGGTAGGCACTGATGCATTCCCCGGCCCGGCCAGGCAATCCACCAAGATCGAGAAGTCATCAAGATCCACATTCCCGTCGTCATCAGCATCGCCGGCCAACCCGCTGCGGATGGTCAACACCGGTTTGGTCATCGGCTCCGCGTCGAGTGAGTCGATAAACACCTGGTTGCTCGCATTCGGGCTCTGTGGATCGATCTGGAACCGGAATCCAATCGTTCGATTGCCGCTCAAGGCCGCGTTCACGCGTTCCGTCACATCGAGCATCTCAGTCTTTGGCGCCTGCATGGCGGTCACGTTAAAAGCCCCCTCCAAAACCGCCGGGCCGGCTGAAAAATCGTCGGGCGATTCGAGCAGATCTGCCGGGTACGAATATACGTGAAGCGTCACATCCGGAAACGGAACCACACTGGGACCGCGTGCTGTAAAAGTAAGCGCAGCCTTCACCGGTGTCGGGACATTCACGCCCCGCAGATCATACTCATACACCGTGCGGTTCTCCACGGCGCTTGCCGGTGTCTCCGTGGCAAGCGTAACCACGCCGCTGTTTCCTGCCGAATCGAACTCCCAGCTCCAACCGTCCACGACGCCATCATAGCTGCCGACCACCCCACCGTCCAGCAGGGTGCCGTCGGCCACGGGATAGACGATCTCGGCTGCACGCGTCTGCGCGGATGTCATCAGCAACACGCCCAGAGCCGCGAGGTACGCAACCACTCTTGCGATGCAGCGCGCCGCCCACCGTGTCCACGCCTGGTGGACTGGGCCGTCAATGGGATGAATGTGCTCGCGATTGCGCATCATTCGTGGCACTCCCCGCACTCTTCCGGCCACAAGTCGAGGGGTTCTCGGTAAAAACGCGTATGATAACTGAATCGCGGAGGGTCCTCCCCCGCCCCGGAATCCGCATGACAAGCCTTGCAGAAAAGATCTCCTCCACGCATGAAGTAGCCGTCGCTGCCGATGTAGGCATACGGCCACTCCGTAACGCCATCATTGTAGACACCGTAGGTGATGTCCAAATCGCCCATGGTCATTGCGATTGTCGGCTCACCACCTGCATCGCGGGTACCGTGCGGGTTGTGGCATGTTACGCACGTAAAGGCCGAGTCAGGCCAAGTGCCGTCCTGGTCTGCATCCCAGAATACATGAGTAAGAGCCATGTGACGCCAATGCGCGTTGGCCGGTTTACCGTCCCAACCCCAGCCCCAGGGGAGCTCGTTCCGGTAATTGGTCTGAGCCACGCCTGGCGGCAGCAACAGATATGGCGGCGGCGGCGGGTAGAGCTCGTACCCAATGGGTACCCCCATGAGCGGGACCTCATCATGGCACTCGAAACAAAGCCTAGAGTTCGCCGCGTCGTACGCCACTCCCTCGCGGGGAACATCCAGCGCCCGTTCGCCGTCGATGCGTCGCAGCCGATACCCGTTGTTGTAGGCCTCCCTATCGATTTCGCGCTCTTCGGGGGGCTTAGGTCCCGTACTGGGGCGCAAGGGGAACCGCAAGCTGAACGTCACTTCCACTCCGTCGGTGTGACTCAGCGTGGGGTCATGGCACTCGGTACAGACTACATGGTGGACTCCGTGGCCATGCAGGTTGTATCCCCAGTTCTCGTTGTCCCCCGCGACCTCCGGCGCCTTAACGTCATTGACACGGGCCCCCTCAGGATCCTCATCATGGCACCCCGCACACCACTCCACCTTCTCCGGATGGAGTGTGTCTCCCACGTAAACGCTGTCATACCAGTTGATCTTAGCTCCGATCACCGGATCGTTGACCCCGTCGAGCGAACCACCGAGACCATGGCAAGCATCGCACACGTCCGTTTCGGAAAGATCTATATCGCCGTCGTCGTTGGTGTCCGTGCCCGAGACGAAGGTAATCACCCCGTTGTCGTGAGTGTCCGCGTCTTCCGAGGGATGGCAGTCATAGCAGTCGGGCATATTCGGCCCGTTCGTCCCGGTCAGATGCACCGCATGAGCACCGGATCGGTTGGGCGAGACCGTACCGTCAGGCGGATCACCGTGACATACCAGGCAATAATCCTCGGACGCCAAGAAACCGTTGCTGTGAGGATGGCAGTCTATGCAGCGCATGTCCGTGTAATGCGCGTGATCTCCGCCGGCGTTGTTGAGGTGGTAGTCGGTGTTAGTATGACACACCTCGCAAACACCGTCATAAGTCGGCGGGTCGCAAACGGCGTGTATCGATCTGCCAAACTCGTTGCAGGCGGCATCGCCTTCCACAAACGTAACTGCAGTTCCGCTGATCTCGCGTGCGATCAGGGCGAGGTTCCGGCTGTTCGTGTCGTGCATATCGTGGCAATCACGGCAGGTCGGCTCCCACTCCCCTTCGGCAAAGTGAATGGTGTGCTGCGTATGACAAGTCTGGCAAAGCGTTTCATCGTTGGCCCCTCTGAGCAACATGCCGTCTCCGGCCCCGTCATTGGCACCTCCCGAATCCGCTCCGTGAGGTGCGTGACAGGTCATGCACTCGACCATGCTGTCTTTCACGAAGAGTGAACCCAGGTTCTCACTGAGGGGATACTCATCTTCACCTTCGGGATAGGCAAAGCCCACGGGATGCGAGCCGCCGTCCCCCTGGCTCCTGTCGAGCGGAGCGTGGCACTCCTTGCACATGGCGTCGCCGGTGTTGTTGATACGCAAATAAGGCCCGGAGTCGATGTTATGTTGGTTATGGCAGGTTGAACAATTGATGTTGCCATCGTCATCGAGGTACGGAAGCATCGGACTCCCCGGAAGCGGTCCTACCGAACTGGTCAACGGATCCACCGCGGGAACGCCCCACGCGTGCGAGCGCCCCATGCCGTCGGCAGCCGCAGGATTCGTGCCAAAAGGATCCGCGACGTCGCCCTCGTGGATGATCATAGTGAGTGCCCGGCCGGCGGCATTGTGGCAGGACATGCACAGCACACTCTGCCCTTCGATCGTTCCTGCGTGTGTGCCCGGCTGCCCGGTGATTCCGTGACAAGGCCAGCAGATGTTCGGTCGGTCCTCGACTATGTGTGGCCCGTTCCAAGCCGTTTCCTGGGTTGCGCCCGGTTCGTAGTATGCCTTACTTGATACATCCGGCATCTCTTGTGCCTCATCGATAACCGGAACGCTGCTATTACGAGCATCGCGCTGTAAACCACCGGAAGTGTCATATATCTCAACACTCGAGTTGCTGCTGCTGACAACGTAGAGACGTGAGCCGTCGTTGCTCAGCGCAAGATCAAGGGGCACCCGCAGCTCCCCCTCCTTGTAGCCGTAATCAACGACCTTGCCGAGTTCTGCGCCGCTCGGTTCAAACACGCGGACCGTACCCATCAACGCATCAGTGACGTAGATGTTGCCCTCCGCGTCGACGGTCAGCCCCAAAGGCCGGGGCATCCAGCCTTCCGAACCAGTTGGGGTTTGTTTCTTGCGGTCCCCGAACTGCTGCAGGAATACCCCGGATGTCGTGAAGGTTTGCAGACGCCACTTGTCGTGATCGGCGATGATGATCCGCCTGTGCTGTTCATCGATTGCGATGGCACTGGGGTATATGAACTGGCCCGGCCATTTGCCCCGCAACCCGAGGATCATAGCCAGGCTCCCGTCCTCCTCGAACGCGTAGACCCTGTCCCCTTCAGCATCGATTACGTAGATACGTCGGGTATCGCCCGCAATCTCAATGTCCGTAGGACCGACAAACGCAACCAGGGGCTCATCCTCGCCGACGTACTCGAGGAAGTTGAAGGAGCTGTCGTATGCCGCCACCTTGTGCTCGTCGCGCAGTGAAACAAAGATGCGTCCGTCAGGGTGAACGGCCACGCCGATAGGTCCCGCGGGAATGGGCCAAGCACCCATAAGGCTGCCCGAGGCATCGAACTTGGCAACGTGCCGATTGAGAGGATCCGTAACCAAAATCGAGTCATCGGGTGCGACAGCAAGTCGAGCCGGGGCGCGAAGCTGCGCGCTTAAGGACCCGAGATAGGGTAGGGGTTCCATCTGCCCAACCGATAGCAGACAGAAAGCAATTGCGGCAGTCGCGATCCCCATAGGCTGTCACGAGGTGCGCGGCGTCCGCGCAAGCTCCCTCGTCCTCCTTTCCCTGTTCCGTTCCGTGCCCGACACCTCAGTATAGCGCCCGAATCATCCTAGTCTACCACATTAGCATCGCCACCATAACTGTCAGTGAACTAATGCCAGTGTCAACCGCAGCGCATCTGCCTTGGGATGGATGTTCCGAATAACACTCGTTCTAGCCCCTGGCTCACCATCGCGCTTGAGTATGGGCGCGTTCTGCGGCTCCTGATCAGCGCTGCCTGCCAACCGGCCCGGCCCAAAGAAGCGTCGAGAATCCGCCGATTGGTGCCGGGATGCGTAGAGGGTCTTAGCCCGCATCTCGCCAGCCGAACATTCGTCCGGAGCGCCATGATTGTGAAACACCCGATGCGTACGTGCCGAGTCTCGTGGCCCGCTGTGGCGGCCATCGGGCTGCTGGGGGTGATCCTATCGGACACCGCAGGAGCCGGCAGGGCAAGCTCGCCGACCTGGAGCACGACGCAGACCCACGGTCCGGGAGTCGCGAATCACCCCGTGCAAGTCATCCCGTCAACCGCTGTGAATGTGCCTTCACATTGGCCGCTGAACGGTGGTGGCGCGATCACTTGCCGTACATGCCACGAGAAGATACCCGCCGGGCCGCAGTCGCCGCCCCAACTGCGCGATTTCGGCGTTGGAGCTTCACGACCTGAAGCCTTCTGCGCTAAATGTCACAGCCGCTCCGATCGCCAAAACGCCAAGTCAATCCACTGGCTTGCGCTTACGAGGGCGCACACGCGAAACGACCGAGCCTCCTCTCGCTCCGTGGGAGGAATACTCGATCCTCAGACGCGGCGCTGCCTCTCGTGCCACGATGGTGCAATGGCCAGCGACTCGGAAAACAACACACCCTGGAGCCGCGAGGAAGACTTTGGACCGGAAACCCCGCGTAACCACCCCATCGGAATCCGATACGAACACCTTTCCCGCCCCAAGGACCTGTCCCCGTTGCGTCCGTCCAGTATGTTGCCGGGTACAATTGCCCTGCCGGACGGCAAAGTAGGCTGTCCTTCGTGCCACAACCTCTATGCGCGGGAGGAGAAGCTGTTGGCGGTTCCGATTCGGGCGTCTGAGCTATGCTTCACTTGCCACGATGTGTGATGAATAACGCTGTGGCAAGGAAGAACTTGAGGCTAGTCGGCACGGAACTGGTCAAAGAACAAATCGAGCGTTGCGTCGACGAATCCCACAGTAGCAGCGTCAGAGATGACGTATGGCGTCTCATCGGTCAGCAATGCGCTACGCGTCGCGGTCTCGATTACGTCCACAATGTCGTTGCGAAACTCGGGGCATCCCCCCTGCAGCAACGGGAAGAGGATAAGCAGGGCGAGAACTGCTTGACGCCGAGTACGTCGAGCCTGCCCGCTTGTCGAGACATCAGAATCCGTCTTCACAAGTCTATCCTCCCAAACCCGTGATCACCTAATCACGCAACGTCCTTCTGAGCTCCACGTCGGGAGCACACGGTAGCAAGCGTAGTATACCCTGCGGGGCTTATTACACAACTGTGGCTGCCAATACTCCAAGGTGCCGGCGGTATCCGTGCTGCAACCACGTCCGTATCGGCCAAACCGGAGTGAGAACACCAAGCGTCCCCAGAATAGTAATTCCGCATCGCGCAGCCCGTACAACGAGTATGCCTTCGTCCGCTTCGCCCACGCGATGACACGGTGACTCAGACCACGAGGTTGATGCCCCCCCGCACCCCGTTCTCCGCGCAACCCTGCAGGCGTGGAGGCTGAGGAAAATCGTCGACAGCCGGTTGCCGACTGTGGTCACGCAACGCGTATCGCGCAGTACCGGCGTGGTCAATGTGACTTGAAAATGGCACGGGCGCTCGGTGTCGCACATGGGCAGGCGCGCGTGTAGAGCCTCTCACGTGGTTATCGGAGGCTTGCCGCAAGGCTTCGCCCCAGCATCTATAAGTAAAGGCGCGAAATTTGCGCGAAAAAGAACGGTGCGAAAAGGCCTCATAACAGCTACTGGGGAGGGAAATGGCTGCTGAACTGTGCTATCATACGGAGGTTGCTTGACGTAGACGTTGCGTTTGGGCAGCCGAGTCTGAAGAGAAACTCACAACTAGGCGAATCGAGAGCGTGGCTAAGCTCGTGCTAATCGTGTTGTGAGATTTGGCGTTCGTTTTGGAACTGGACGATGGCTGGACCGCAAGGATCCGGTCGACGGCCTGAGCAACGGATGAGAAAGACGATGATACTGGGGAAGTGGCAACTGACAACGGGACTCGTGGTGGTCGTGGCCGGCGCAGTGATTCTCGGTGACGCTGCGAGTGCGGAAGACATGTCCAAGATTGTGAATACTTCACACAACATGACCAACCTCGACATTTGGGGTGTGGTGATTCCTCAGGACCGGGTCTGTCTGCCCTGCCATACGCCGCACAATGCCCGTACCGATGACAGAGGTGAGAGTCTGGTGTTGTGGAACCATGCGAGTACGGACCAGACCTTCGAGATGTACGCGACGACGGCGGGGCATCGAGGAGCGCAGCCGGAGGGCGTAAGCAAGCTCTGCTTGAGTTGTCACGACGGAGCGACGGCCATCGATGACTTCGGAGGCAACGACGATTACTTCAACAATGTGACGATTCCGGCGGATCGTCTCAGCAATCTCGGCGTTGATCTTCGCGATGACCACCCGATTGGAGTCGAGTACCCCCCACCAGATCTCACAGGGTACCACGACAAGAGCACGTTCACGGGCGTAAAGGTGGTAACGGTGAACGGTGTAGATCGGGTGGAATGCACCTCATGCCACGACCCGCATAACGATTCCCTGGGCAAGTTCCTGCTCCAAACGATGACCGGAAGCGCTCTTTGTCTCGAATGCCATGACGAGTAGCCGTCAGGAAAGAGATTGCGAGCAGCTCGAACTCCTGTAAAATCACTCGGATGGACCTGACTCGGGAAGGCGTGACAACCACGCTGGCGGGATTATCGTGCGCGGTTCCGGTGCGACCGCCCCGGTATTGCCATCTTGCCGCGAGACGTTCCGGACGTTCCTATCACCGTTCTCGATGGCGAACGGGGGCAGTCTCGACCGGTGTACTATTGCTCCTGGTTGTGACCGCTGCTTGGGGATGTCGAGCACCGCAGAGGGTTCAAGGCCCCCTTCTGCTTTTCCCATCGCCTCCTGCTGAGCCGAGGATCCAGTTCCTGACTTGGGCCAGCGGAGCCGAAGAGGTTGAGGGACCGCTCAGCAACATCGTCAAGCTTGCCTTCGGCGATCAGCCCGTCGGGCGTCTGGGTATTCACAAGCCCTACGGCGTGGCGGCACGCGATGGTGTCGTGTACGTCTGCGATACGAAGATACCGGGCCTGTGCCGGTTGGACTTCAAGAACAAGACCTTCTCGATTCTCGGTTTGCGCGATCCGGGACGGCTGCGTAAACCAATCGGTCTGACTATTGACTCACTGGGATACAAGTTTGTCGCAGATGCTCAGCGGGCGCAGGTGGTGGTCTTCGGACCCGATGACCAATACATAAGGGCCATGAACGTACCCAAGCCGAGCCGCCCGGTTGATGTGGCGGTCTGGGGCAACGAGTTGTATGTGCTCGACAACGACGACACCTGCGAGATCGTGGTTCTCAATCGGCAAACGGGCGAAGTGCTGCGCACCTTCGGAAGCCGGGGAGGGAATGCCGGGCAGTTCCAGATACCTAACAGTCTGTGTTTCGACTCCGAGGGATACCTTTACGTCAGTGACACCTTGAACTGGCGCATCCAGAAGCTGACTCGTGAGGGAGAGCCGATCTGGGCAAAAGGAACCGCTGGTCACCTCTTGGGGCAGTTCGGGCGCCCGCGAGGTCTCCGCGTGGCCCCCAACGGAATCATATACGTAGCCGATGCCGCTACCGAGATCGTACAGATGTTCAATACCGACGGGGAGATGCTGATGCATTTTGGGGGAGCTGGAGAGGTGCCCGGTGCACTCGTGCTTCCCGCGTCGGTGGCCATCGACACCGACTCCATTCCGTACTTCAAGCAGTACATCCACAAAGATTTCGATGTCGAGTACCTGCTGTTCGTCAGCAATCAGTTCGGCCCCCACCTGATCAGCGTCTACGCCTTTGGCTCCTTTCCTGAGGGTTACAGATTCTCCGATGAGCAGATAGCCTCACTGGCGCCTGTGGACACGGAACCGGGCGAAGAGTCGTCGGCAACTAAACAGGGTGCCGAGAACACCTCGGACGAAGCGGGCGAAGAGCAACAGACAGAACGGCAGGACTGACCATGATGGGGCGTCCGCTTCACATACCTGCTGCCCGTTGCTCGCTGAAGAGCCGGGGCGTGTATCGTCACGCTCGGAGCCGACTCACCGAGCACAGGACCTTTGCCGGAGTGGCAATCGTCGCGATTCTGACTGTGTTGACGGCGTGCTCGCGCGAGGCCCGGCATCGGGCGCTCGTGTTCTTCTACGATGGCGTGCCCCCACTCGACGCCGCCGTTGGCGAGCCGGTCTCCGATTCACCCGAGGGTGTCCTGTCACCCGTTCCTGAAGAGACTGCGACGCGCAAGGAGCCGGCGAAGGAACTCTACAGCCATCCGCACTACGGGCAGAATCTCTGTGGAAGCTGCCATGATGCCGATGGTCGCTTGCTCAAGACCGTCCGGCAAGGGCTGTGTCAGAGCTGCCATTTCGTCAAGCCTGAAGAGAAGAAGAAGTACGTTCACGGCCCGGTCGCGGTCAACGGTTGCCTGGCCTGTCATCGTTATCACACCTCGCGGTACCCCAAGATCCTGGTGACTGACGCCCAAACACTCTGCTCCCATTGCCACGAGGAGGAGCAGCTCACGCAGGATAAGCATCACGCAACGATGGACAAGGAACGCTGCATCGACTGTCACGACGCGCACGGAGGCGATGATCGATTTTTCCTCCTTCCCGGCGTCGCAGAAAGAGACTTTTCAAGAAAAGCGCCGATCATTGAACGGACGCAATGAACAGGCCAGTCGCACGCTGCGCCGAACCAACACGGGTCGGTGCGCCTACCAATGGATCGCCCGCCTTAGCCTCCTTGCGCTGGCTATTGCGGGTCTGGGTGGGTGCGTTACAGCCCAAGAGCGATCCTACGGTATCAGAACGCTGCAGCTTACCAAGTTTGGCGGACATGCGGATTTTGTGGTGAGACACCGGGAGCGAGAGCTCAAGTCGAAAACCGGAGACACCGAGACCCGCTCGGAAGAGACGATCTTCGAAGAAAGCCTGAGTCTGGAAGCTAAAGGGTATGCATTCCACCCCAACATCCTGGAGCTGGCACTTGGCGGTGTGTTCGGCCTGGTGCAGGAGGATTTCACAGAGACCGTCGACGGACGAAAAAGAAGCGACAGCCACTACGGCGACTTGACGGAGTTCGACCTGGATGCACAGATTCTGAAGAAGAGAGCCTACCCCATGACCGTGTTCGCTCATCGCCGGCGCGGAATCGTTCCCCGCCCCTTTCGACCTAGCCTGGAGACAACGACCAGGGACTACGGCTTTACCTGGCAATATGTCAGCAAGAAGACTCCGACCAGCCTGCGTTTCAACCATACCGAGACCACACTCAGCCCGCTATTCATCCTTGAACAAGAGGAGGAAGGGCGTCAGGAAACAACGGAGCTGAGGCTGGAGAGCGAATACCACTATAACGACACCGACAGGTTGTCGTTCACTTACACGTACGAATCCGTCGACGAGGAACCGTACAACATCAAGTATGATGCCGACGAGGTTACTCTCAGCCACGATCTGACAATGGGCGGCAAGCGCCGGCACAACTTGCGATCCGAGTTCAACTATCTTGACCAGCGCGGTACGATCCCCATCAAGCGCACACGCTGGCGCGAAGACCTGCGGTTGGTACATTCCGACTCACTGGCGTCCAGATTCCGGTTTGAACTCTTGGATCGAACGCGCGGAAGCCGGTCGGCCACCGTGGCGGATGTGAAGGAGCGCTCCTATCGTCTCACCGGCTCGTTGCGACACCAGCTCTTTGATAGTCAGACCACGCAGTTTCAGGCATTCGTGCAGAAGCAGGAGTTTGAACCCGACCTTCAGATCACTCGGTGGGGCGGGCAGTTCAACTTCAACTACCGCAAAACGAACCCTTGGGGCATCCTGCATGCGAACTACGCCGCCCGCCTGGAGCGGACCGATCAACGTGGGGAGACTCGGACGGCCGAAGTGATTGACGAGGTACATACTTTCCGTGACCCGGAGCCCATAGTACTTGGCAGCCGGAATGTGGACGTGTCATCCATCACCATCAGAGCTGAAGATCGCGTGACTTTCTACCAGCAGGGACGGGATTTCACTCGCCGTGACGTCGGCGACATTGTTGAGATTGAGCGCGTCGCTACCGGACGCATCGCGGATGGCGAGACGGTACTGATCGACTACCAATACGATGTCGGCGGAAGCTTCGAGCTTGACACGGTGAGCCAGAACTTCGCAATTAGGCAAGACTTTGATTTTGGTCTGACGCCCTATTACCAGCTGGAGTGGCAGGATCAGACCATCAGACCGGCAGATGCAACTTCGTCCGTGGCTGAGGATCTCACCGCGCACGTGGCCGGTGTGGAATACGAGAAGGCCTCACTGCGCTTGTTCGCCGAGTACGAGGATCGTGACTCGACGATAAGTCCGCTGGTCAGCTCGCGTGTCGGCGCGTCCTACGCTCATCGCTTCAGGACCGGTGCGGAAACCAGCATGCACGCTCGCTGGACGGATACCACCTACGACCCGCCCAACCAGCGGGATGTCACGCTGCTAACTCTGGAAGCCCGGCACCGACATCCCATCATACCAGGCCTGACGGTCGAGGGTTCGGTGTACTATCGCAACGGTGAAGACTCCGTCTCCGGTGATACCGATGGTATTGACATGTCGGTTTCTTTAGAGTGGTTCGTCAACCAGATGGAAATCCGGATGAGTTACGAACGTAGCGAGTATGAGGATGAATTCGCCTTGAACGATTCATCCGCGCTTTTTGTCCACATAAAGCGAGGTTTCTAGAAAAATGCCTGACTCGAAAGCCAAGAGTGTGTTCAAGCGGAGAGAGGCGCAAGGTACAAGGCTCGTGCACGGTCTGCGCGGAGGTTGGCATCCATGCAGAACAGGTCTCGAGGCGGCACCGCGCATGGTATCGATCGCGCGATTACTCCTTGGAACAGGTGCAGCCGGTGTCTTTGCGATGGTCGTTCTAGCAGCGGCCGGCTGTCAAAGACCTCTCAGACCGGTTTTCGACAAGCCTGACCCACCGATCACCTGGCCATCCACCCCCGCGCAGGCAAGGGTCCGCTATGTAGGGTCTCTTACATCGTCGAGTGACCTCAAGACACCGCGCAAAGCTTTTCAGGGCCTCGCAGAGCTCTTCGTGGGTAGAAAGAAGCCGGAACAACTGTACGGACCGCGGGCAGTCGTTACCACGAGTGAGGGCAGGAGAATCTGGATTTCCGATCCAGGGGGGCGCTGCTTGCACCTGTTCGACCTGCAGGATCGCTCCTACAAGAAGATCATCCGTGTGGGTAACGATCGCCTTTTGAGTCCCGCAGGTCTGTGTGCGGGTCCCGACGAGACAATCTTCGTATCCGACACGGAGAACGCATCAATCTATCAACTGTCCGCGCGTACCGGAACGCTGCTTCGTTCCCTGCGTATTATCGATGATCTCGACCGTCCGGCGGCACTGAGCTTTGATGACAACAGTCAGGAGCTATTCGTTGTTGATGTAGCCGCTCACAACGTCAAAGTCCTTACTCCCCAAGGTCAGCTGGTTCGCGTTATAGGCCGGCGAGGCACGGAAGAAGGCCAGTTCAACTTCCCCTGCGACATTGCGGACGACGGTACTACCATTTGGATTGCCGATACGGGTAATCAGCGGGTCCAGGGACTGACTCATGCGGGTGATCCCGTTGCTGTTTTGGGAAGGGCCGGTGATGCCCCCGGCGAGATGGCTCTGCCCAAGGCGCTGGCCACCGATCGCGCGGGCAATGTCTATGTCGTGGATGCACGATTCGAGAACGTGCAGATCTTCAATCGCACCGGCGACCTTTTGCTCGTCATCGGCGAAGAAGGGATAGGCCCCGGACAGTTCTGGCTTCCCTCGGGAATCTTCATTGACTCGAACAACAGGGTCTGGATCTGCGATACGTACAATCGGCGCGTCCAGGTCTTTGATGTGCTCGACGACACGAGCGAAGGAGATCAGTAATGACTGTGAAGTCGAAGTGTGCTCTTCTCGGCGCCGTGATGGTGATCGGCGCATGTTTCGTTCGCCTGGCAGGTGCACAAGAACACGTTGTCGAGACATCGCACAACCTTTCGATTAGCGGACCCGACGAAATTCGCGCCGAATCGGAAGAGCAGGTTTGCATCTTCTGCCACGCACCGCACAGCACCGGAGGCGCCACGCCGTTGTGGAATCGCCAGTTCCCCGTCGCAAACTACAGCGTCTATCGATCGTCCACCTTTGATGCTTCCCCAGGGCAACCCACCGGGGCAAGCAAGCTTTGCCTCAGCTGCCACGACGGAACCATTGCCCTGGGTCGGGTCATCAGCCGGTCCGACCGGATTCGCATGGCCGGCAGCGACTTCATCCCCGCAGGTTTGTCGAATTTAGGCACGGATCTTTCCGACGATCACCCGATAAGCTTTCACTACACCGCCGGACTGGCGGCGTCGGACCGCCAGCTCAGAAGCCCCAGTGCGCTTCCGGACAACGTGAAGCTGGATCCCTCGGGGCAACTCCAGTGCACCGCGTGCCATGACGCCCACCGCAACAGGTACCGCATGTTCCTTACGGTAAGCGATGAGTATGGTGCTTTGTGTGTGGTCTGCCACGACATGGACGGTTGGATCAACTGTCCTCACAGCACCGCAGGTCAGACGGTATCCGGTGCTCTGCTGCGTGAATGGTCGTTCGCCACTGTTGCAGAGAATGCCTGCCGATGCTGTCATCGCAGCCATACCGCTGGTGGTCCGGAGCGCCTCTTAATATCCAAGAATGAGGAAGACAACTGCTTGAACTGTCACGACGGACGTGTCGCTCAGTTCGACATTCGCGCGGAGCTGGACAAACCCAACGCTCACGATCCACGTCGATACCTGGGCCTGCACGACCCCGTGGAGGTGCTGGCCGGTTCGCAACCGCACGTCGAGTGCATCGACTGTCACAATCCCCACGCGGCTTCCGCACGGGTGGATGGAGGGTACGTAGCCATCGGGGCGACGATGCAGAAGGTGCCGGGGGTGAGTTCGGGCGGTACGTACGTGCAAGAAGCCCAGTTCGAATTCGAGGTCTGCTTTCGGTGCCACGGTGATGCCCCGGTTCCGGTCCCGCGGCGTATCTCCCGCCAGGCGGATCAACCCAACCTGCGGCTGAAGTTCAGCTCGACCAACCCCAGCTTCCATCCCATCGCGGAGGCCTCGCCGAGCGCAGAGACCATCAGCTTGGATCCCAGCATTCCGGTCGGTTCGCTGATTCGCTGCACGGATTGCCACAACAACAACGCCGGTCCTAGAGCGGGGGGCAACGGCCCGGACGGCCCCCACGGGTCGATACACGATTATCTTCTGGAGCGAGCCTACTCCGTGCGCGACTTCACCCCTGAATCAGCTTATGACTACGCTTTGTGCTATAAGTGTCACAGGCGTGTCAGTATACTGAATGACGAGAGTTTTCCGACCCATAGTCTGCACGTCAGGGACGCCAGTACGCCCTGCTCGGTGTGCCACGACCCTCACGGGGTCAGCACGATTACGGGAGGCGCTTCCGATCACACTCACCTGATAAACTTTGACGCGACTATCGTCCTCCCGCTGACCGGAACCGCGCGGATGGCCTTTGAAGACCTGGGACACTTCGCCGGGAGCTGTACGCTGACGTGCCATGATTACGATCATGACGACACGCGATACGGGGAGTGACGGGCGATTCGGTGTGAGGTCGCAATGCAATGTCCAAATGGACGAATCGCACGGGGCGGATGTGCAATCCTCAGGGTAACCTACTCCGTGCGGATGCTGCTTACTTGCAGTGCCTCCATGTGGATCACCCCGCGGGGGCAGTCGAGGGTGCACGCACCGCAACCCGCGCAATAGTCATATTCGACCAGGTATTCGTCACCCTGGCGCATCACCGCGCCCGCCGAGCAGCTGCTCACGCAGCGATCGCACTGATTGCACACTCCGCAACTGAAACACCGCTCGGCCTCAGCGAGGGCGGAATCGTGTCCGGGACTATCGGGCAGGCCGAGGTGGACCTCGGCAAAACTGGTTCGGCGTTGGTCGTCTGCGAGGGTTCGTCCCCGCTCACACTTCGCTTGTGCGAAGAGGTGCATCATGATTTTGTCCGGCGTGGCGATAGGCTCGGGGGCAAGGGGGAACAGATCCTCGCCGGTCAGAATCCGGCGGATATACGTGGCCGCCCGACGGCCGCTTCCAATGGCGGCGGCGACCGAACCCTCATCCTTGGCAAAGTCTCCGCACACGAATACCGGCGCACCGGTCGCGCCCAGGATGGACTTCCCTTCACGGACCTTGGAGCCCTCCGGTAACACGGAAAGATCTGCAGTGCGGCCCATTGCGAGGACGATGACGCCTGCATCCACCTTCATCCTCTCCTGCTCATCGAATGATGGGGTGAACGCGCCGTCTTCGTCGAAGACAGCCAGGCAGCGGCGAAACTCGAAGGCTCCGACCTTCCCTTTGCCGCCCGCACCCGCTACCGGACCCCAGCCGGTGTTGATCTCGATGCCTTCGGCCGCCGCTTCCTCAATCTCTTCAGCATGGGCGGGCATCTCGTCTCGCGTCTCCAGACAGAACAGACGCACGGCCCCTGTGGTGAGCCTCCGGGCAGTCCGGGCCACATCAATGGCGACGCTGCCCCCTCCGACAACCACCACGTCCTTTCCTTCAAGATCGACCCGGCCCTTGCGGGAGTTATCGAGGAGATCCAAGCCCTGCAAGACAACGTCCCGCAACCCATCGCCCAGATCCATCGAGTGGGCCTGCTGCAGCCCGGTAGCCAAAAGCACAGCGTCAAACTCGTTGGAAACTCGCAGCAGGTCCCTTTGTGTGATTAACTCTCCGGTCCGGACTCTTACGTCGTATTCGAGAATACGGTTGATCTCCCGGTCCAGCACATCGACCGGCAGACGATAGGCGGGGATACCGGTTCGCATGACGCCCCCGAGTTCGTCATCGCGCTCGAAGAGCGTTACGGAATGTCCCAACCTCGCCAGGTGGTATGTCGCGCTAAGACCCGCGGGTCCGGAACCGACAACAGCGACGCGGTACCCAACCTCGGGCCTGCTCGACTCCGCCCAGCGACCGTGGTCCGCAACGTAGCGCTCGAGCTCGCGGATATTGATCACCTCGTCGTACACTCGCCGGTTGCAGTCGTCCATGCAGGGCGCCGGGCAGACTCGGCCGCAGACGCCCGGGAAGGGGGATGTCTTCAGGAGAATTCCGAGAGCTTCATCAAAGTCCTCCTCCATGACGGAAGCGATGAAGCCCTGAACATCGTTCCCCGCGGGACAGGCATGATTGCAGGGCGGGGTTAGGCTGCGGCGTTTCGGATTAAGCAACGTCCACGAGCGGATGCGGACTTCGCTGGCTTTTCTGTACAGAAGAAGCATACCGGCGAGGACCAGAAGAAGCGCCGCTGCTCCCAGGGCAATTTTCGTTTGCCCCTGGCGCGCCTGGTTAAGCGCAAGAATCATTTCATGATCGTAGGCCACCCGTTTCCCGATGTTCTCGATGGACTTGGCCAGTTCGTTGATCTCTCGCACGTTACATCCGTGTTGAACCTGGCGGAGGTCCACGCGGATGTCATCAATGTGGTTGTACATCTCCCCAAGTGCCAAGCTGCGATACCTCAGCCGCTGCAGTTCCTCATATTGCCCGGCGGCTACTTGAATCCGTTCGGCGGTCTCCTCCAACGTCTTGCGGATGTGGGCGACTGCCATCATCGAGCCCGTCGTATGACACAGTGAGCACCTGCCGAGTTCCTCCCGGGGACGTGGGTCTATGATCTCGATTGTGGTGGGGGCCATGGCGTGACCACCCTCCCCGTGGCAGAACAGACAGGAAGGCGCAGCCCGGCTGCCGTGAGGACTGCCCAGGTGTTTCTCTGCACTCTCGGGATGACAGGAGGCACAGATGTAGGTGATACCGCGCTCGCGGGACATCGCGGCGCCGGCATGTCGCTTGAACAGGCAGGTCAGCGCTTCCGCACCGCCGTGAGGATCGCCGCCACGCTGCTCGATCGTCCACTTATGGCATTCCCGGCAGGCATAAGACGTGTCCGCTTCAGGACCGACCTTCACCCCCACGTCGACGCGAGTTCGCAGGTACAGGAACTCCGCGCTGAACGTGGCGTGAGAGGCCCGTTTGAACTCTTCGTCGGAGGCGAATTCACCGCTGGTCAGTGTTGCGTCGCCTCCGTGGCACTGTTCGCAGGGCACATTGTTCTCAAAATGCACACTCTTTGCCCATTTGAGATCGACCATTTCCGCCAGCCGACCACCCTCCTTGCGATGACAATCCACGCAGGCGTTGCCCGCGTAACGCTCCCAACCGGGTGCGGGCTCCGTCGCGTTCGGGCCGACCCCGTCATCGGCACCGCAAACGAGCAGCAAGGTGAGGATCGTAAGGAATGACATCATCTTGTTACGTTACGCTCTCCATGAAAGATACGCCGGATTCGCCGCCGTTCCGATGCCAACAGGACATAAAACAGGACTACAACGGCACAGACCGTAAGGGTCAACAGTGGTGGTGCAGGCCAGGCGGCCCAGAGCGTAAACACGATGAACACACAAACGGCTGCTGTAACGCACACCCCATGCATTACGCCTGGACCCCGATCGGCATTGCGACGCAACCAGAATGGCAGGAGTACAACCGCAAGCATGACTGCCGCGATCGTTACGACCGCCAGCGTCTTTCCGGAAAGGTCCAGAAACTCGTTGGGAAACAGCTTGAGACTCTGATAGACGGCAAGAAAGTACCATTCAGGACGGATGTTCTCCGGGGTGGCCTGGGGATTGGCTGGATCCGCCTCCTCCACCCAATGCCCCATCCCATAGTATTCCAGGACGACCGGTAAAACAGCAAGCACAATCATGATCGCGGGAGTGCACAGGGCGGAAATAGTCAGGCGACTCATTCCGTTGGGCCAAAGCGGTTCAAGCTGCTCCGGTGTGTATTGCCTGCGATAGTCAACTGTCACACCCGTAACCTCCTGCGTGCCATTACAGCGGCTTCGCTATCCCCGTTCGACGTATCATTATGAAATGCACACCCATCAGGCACACAATCAGCGCAGGTAAGACTGCCACGTGCATGGCAAAAAAGAACCCGAGAGTCTCCGCGGAAATATTCTGTCCGCGCCGTAGCCATATCGCGATCTGCTCGCCGATACCCGGGACCGCACTGGGAATCTCCGTACCCACGCTGGCCGCCCAATAGCTGAGATTCGACCAGGGAAGCAAATATCCCGTAAACGCCATGAAGGTCGTCAACCCCAGAAGAACCATGCCGGACACCCAATGAAACTCGCGAGGAGGACGGTAGATCTTATAATACGCGACGCGGGCCATGTGCATGAATACCAGCACGATCAGCATGTCGGCACCGACGGTATGGACCCGCTGTATCAGCCAGCCCATAGGCACGTTGCTCTTGATGAAGGTGACGGAGTCCCAGGCTCGGGCAGGATCCGGCTTGTAGTAGATCAACAGGAGGATTCCGGTATAGGCCTGGATCAAAAACTGCACGAATGCTAACCCGCCCAGGCAACCCGCCCAGCCCAGCGATCGCGGAACGAGCCTTGGCGGAAGATGCAGCTTTATCAGGGGCAACAAGCCCACGCGACGTTTAGAGCTTGGCGAACTGGATTGCGCTTGTGTCACTGCAGCATACTCCCGCTCAGGTCTGCCCGAAGTGGTCACGGATACGGAGCAGATTTTCTTCCGCGTCAACGTCGAAGTTCACTCGCCGAAGGGGCGCGTTCACCGGCCCGCTTACCGGGTTGCCCAGATCGTCGAACTTACCTTCGTGGCAGGGGCATTCGAACATGTGATCCGCACTGTTCCATCGGACCATGCAGCCTAGATGGGTACATGCTCCGTCGAACGCCCGGAACTCCCCGTTCTCACCCCCGAACTTGATTACCACTACCTGCCTGCCCCTGTGTTCGCCCCAGTAGCCGTATCCTTCGACCAGTTCATCCAATGGGACCTCCATAAGCTCAACCGGGCCCAGAGACTTCGGCAGCTTAAGAAAAGCGACAACGGGGTAGACGACAGCAGCTGCGGACACGGCCGCAGCTCCTCCGATGGCGACTTTGCAGAACTTGCGGCGCGCGCTATCCGCCGGAAGCTCAAGCTGAGTGCCATCATCCATGCTATTCGTCTCGGTCATGTTGATCCCAGCGGTAGAGTGCCATTCACCACAGACCGTCCCGGGCCGAGCACGCTCTTCAGCGCCAACGCAACTAGTGCTTCATTACACGTAATCTGACGGGCGCCATGGCCAGGCGAAGCGCCGCCATGCATTTGCCACGTCAGCATGCCGGCGCCCGACTTCGTCGGGATTGGGCATGGCACCCTTCACCCGGAGACATCCATCACGCAAGGTGTCGCGGAACACAGGCTTTGTCTACTGAAACCTCTCCAAACGGTCCAGCCCTACGACATCGTCCTACTCGTATACACTTGCCTGAGAGCGTGTTTAAGAAGCCTTTTCCGAGCCACGCCTGTAAGGTAGCGGTCTGGTTTCATCCACTGAAAACCGCTCCCTCATCCCGACGTTTGTCGGAACGGCTCGGTTCGTGGCGACCCTTCTTAGGCACGCTCTGAGACGCCTCAACTTCACCGTCGGGTCGGAGGCTAATGTCAGAACGCAATCATTGGCTGCATCTGACTTCACTCGAGCAGCTCCGGCTTCAAACCCGCCCGCGGTGCTTTGGGCATTTCACCTTCTCCTCGATTGTAGAGTTGTGTCTCATGGCATCCTGAGGCACAACTTCCACCGCTTGCCGACCTCGTGTAATTAATCTCCACCTTCCACCCTCGCGGTCCGAAAGGCACGGTTTCACACATGAGGAATGGTTCCGAGGAGGCATGTACATCATGGCAAGTCGTACAGGTGCGCCCCCTTGTTTCCCTGTTCACATGGAGCAGATGCAGATTGCGCTCCGCGTCGCGGAATTCGGTAGCACCAATCGCCTGCTCCGCCAACACCAGTTTCTCAACATGGCACTCGAAGCAAAGAGCATAACTCTTGACGTCAAACGGAGCATAGAAGGACTGCGGGTAGTCCAAAGTCAACAGATTCCGGCGCGAAGAAGCATGGGAGTCGTGGCAGGGCATGCATTGCCCGTCCCGAATCGGACCGTGGTGCCGTGGGTTCTCTTTGAGTAAACACCCGATATCCGCAAGCACGCGGCCGTCCTTAGTGGGCAGCAGCTCGCTGTGGCAAGATAAGCACAGGGCCTTCTCGGTATCGGCCAAGAGACCAGGCATCACGCTGCCGTGTCCCAAGTGGCAGGAGTTGCAGGACTCCTCATCCGTCACTGCTCCGTGGACGAACGCGGAGGACTCCACGAGCTTGCGGATATTGTCATGCTCGTGGCACGAATAGCAGAGCTGCGGCGTGCCCTCGCGCAACTGCCACGGATGCTCCGTGGTATGGGCATCGTGACAGTCCAGACATTTCCCGTCGAGCATGGGCGCGTGTGGGCGGCCTATGAGTTCCAGATGGGACCGCAGATTCTCATGACAGTACAGGCAGAGCTCTTGCTGCTCTTTGGGCAACAGCTTGGGCATCCACGATGAGTGCGATTCGTGACATACGTTGCAGGCGCTGACTATTTCCGCGTGGTCGTCGACCTGACGCCTGCTCGCATACCGCTCCGCTTTGTGGCAAGGGAAACACAGCGAGCCCGACGGATCGCCGAGCAACTGCAGGCGGTTGTCCGTCCCGTGGGGATCGTGACACTTGTCGCAGTCCTTATCGGCCACGGGCTGGTGGATGACGCTTCGCTCCGACTGAGTATGACAGTAGCTGCAGAGTTCCGGTTTGGGGACGGCAAGGTTGTAGGTATGCTTCGTAACATCAGCATCGACGTGGCAGGCGCCGCATTGTCTCTGGGCCGTCGGACCGTGCAGCGCCCGGCCGGACACCACCTTGATATGGCACTCGGTCGTCACGCACGACTCGACCGGCCCGGTGGGGCGTTCGACTTTCGGTGCCGGCTCCTCGACCGGTGCTTCGGTCGTCTCTACCGGGTCGACCGCAGGCTCAACCGTCACCTGGCCTGGAGCGGATGCACCGGTCAACAGCGTGAGAAGAACCTCGCATAGAATCAGCTGTCCACTCATGGTTTAGAACACCGAGCCTGCGAATCCGATAGTCCTCAACAAAACGCCCGCCGGGCACCGTGCCGCCGGCGCGAGCCGAGCCCGGAGACGCCCAGCCATTCACGTACGATGCCCTCCGGGCGTCTCGATTCGGGGCGTCCAAGGACTCCATGGCTATAATCGGCCATCAGCGGGCGCAGAGCCCTGCCGCTCGTTGGTTTTTGCCCTGAACCAGCTGGCTGCGCAGCACGTAACATCTGCCCACAACACATCGACCCGGTGACCGGGCTGCAAGCTACATACCGCGCCGTTGGGCGTTTGGCATAGGTTTCCCCACTTTCCTTGATGAAATCCAACTCCGCTGGTACGTTGCCGCGCGCCTTTTGCCGATTGCCCGCAGAGAGAATGGTCGATTCATATCCAAGAGCAATGGCCAGAAGGAGGCCCACCACCACATGGAGCGTAACACGACGGATCGCCAGGCAACGGATGGCCCACTAGATCTGCCCGAAGGTCGGGTACTGGCCAACCGATACGAAGTGCGCCGCCGGATCAGCGCTGACATCACGGGCGCCACGATGGTGGCGTTCGATCGCGAGCGCGGCGAAGAGATTTTGCTTCAAGTCGTACTGGTACATATTGCCGATGAAGAGTACTTCAAGCAGCGACTTGCACACGAGACAAAGCTCGCAAGCCAGATTCACCAAGAGGGACTAGCTCGGGTTTTCGAGTCGGGCTGCGAAGGGAACCTCTGTTTCATCACCTCGGAGCTGACCGAAGGCACGACTCTAGGCCAGCGTCTGAACGAGACCACAGTCGAGCATCGGCGATCCGCGGTCGGCGACGTAGTTCGCCTTGGCCTTGCCGTCTCCGAGACACTGGGTCGCGTGCACGACAAAACCGTGCACGGAGGTGTTACACCGGAGAACATCGTCTTTTCGGACCAGGGCAGGGTGAAGCTCGCCGGTCTCGGTGTGGGCATTATGATGCGCGCGGGCCTACGAGCCATGATCGGGATTCCGAGCGGGGCGGCGCCCTATATGGCCCCGGAACAGTTGACGGATTCGAAGGACATCGATCATCGGACGGATCAATACGCCGTCGCCGCAATCCTTTACGAGATGCTCACAGGTGAGGCGCCCGTAGGTCGGGTGAAATCCGCACGTCAAAAGCGATCTGACATTCCTGTGTCACTATCAAAGGCACTCGATCGGGCACTAGAAGTCAAACCGGGCGACCGTTTCAAGAATATGCAGGCGTTTGCCGCGGCCCTGACCGGTCGCAGCTCGTCCCGGTTGAGACGGCGTCGAGCTTGGTTTGCAGCGGCGATGATTCTCGCGGTCGTCGCGCTCAGCACGACGTTTCCAAAGTGGCGGAGCCCGGTGGACTCGATTATGCGTGTCGCCCATACCGATTCCGAGGCGTTGACGTTGGCGGAGCAGGCCCGGATCCTGGCGTTGACTTCAGCAGCAAGTTGGAGGAAGCTTGCCAACGCGCTGCCTGTGGGTCTCTCAGCCGACATCATCAACCGGGCGGACGAAGCCGTCGCAGAAGGTGAGAGATATCTGGAAGCAATGGCCTACGAGAAGGCGGGGGATTCGTTTCGCAGTGCTGTGGATCTGTACGAATCGCAAGTAGAGGCTGCAACGCGCCTGTTTCGCAATGAGCCTTCGAGAATCGCCGACTCTGCTTGCGGACTCCTTGAAGACTTAAGCACGCTCGGACAACGACTTGACAATCGCGTCACCGAAACGGCCAGGCACCTCGAAAGCTGCGAGCGAATCCTCCGCGTTGCTCGGACCGAAGACGAGCGCGAGGAAGGCGAGGGACGCAGACAGGAAGCTCTTGCGGAGCTTCAGCTGTTGCAGCGCCTCAAGTCGTTAGCCTCGGCAAACGTGCTCAGCGCATCGTTGCGCGACGAGATCCGCGGAACGTTGAACCGGGCTGACCGGGAACTCCAGGACGCCCGTTACTCGGAGGCGCTGTCGTTCTATGCCGAGGCGAAGGCAAAGCTCGACGAGTTGTTGGCCTGGCCGGATGATGCTGAGCGCGCTTTGAGAAGCCAACTGGCACTCGCTCGAAAGGCCGAACGAGTCCGCTCAGCACTTGGCCCGGCAGCGCTGGGACTGGCGGGCGTAAAGGTGGCGTTCGACGAAGCCGCGGCGCTCATCGAACGGGGGGAGAAGGAGCTGGCGCAAGGGCTGGTGCCGGAGGCGGTCGCACTCTTCGAATCCGCCAACGAGTGCATCGCCGACGTGAATGCCCGAGCTGCTACTGGTCTGCTATCTCAGGCCCGCGCATACGATGAGAAGCGGAAGGGCACCGCAGCGATACTGGCGCTGAATGAGCTGCTAGCACTGGATTCAAACAACACTGCGGCCCGTGAGCTGCGCCGGAAAATCCACTCTTATAGACTGACGAACTCCATCGGTATGATACTCGCCTTCGTTCCACCGGGCGAGTTTCTCATGGGCAGCTCGTCGGACGAACCGGGGCGCGATGATGACGAGCGTCAGCGCCCTGTCAGCCTTGCGTCGGGATTCTACATGGGCACAACCGAGGTAACGCAAGGGCAGTGGTTCGCCGTGATGAAGCACAATCCGAGCAAATGGAAAGGGGACGATCTTCCGGTGGAAGGCGTTTCCTGGGAGGAAGCTGTCGAGTTTTGCCGCAGGCTTACCGACCGGGAGGGGCAGGTGTATCACCTGCCGACCGAAGCGGAGTGGGAGTACGCATGTCGCGCAGGAACAATGACGCCCTTCTCCGTCGGCACGGAAATATCGACAGACCAGGCAAACTATGACGCCAGTCAAACATACAAGGAAGAAGGCAAGGGGGTCTTTCGAGGCAAGACCACCCCGGTCCGGAGTTTCCCACCAAACGCGTGGGGGCTCTATGACATGCATGGAAACGTGTGGGAGTGGTGTCCGGACGGGTACGAATACTCCGACGAAGCCCCGCTCCTGGCGTCTGCTAAGCCGGCGTTAATGGAGGACTGGGTACTGCGCGGCGGGTCATGGCGGAACCGGGCCAGGTTTTGCCGGTGCGCGAACCGCGTCAGATACACGGAAAGCGACGGACTTGCCAACGTCGGTCTGCGGGTGGTTCTGGAGTCGGAGTGATGCAGCATGAGGATTAACTCACCTACGATGTGTAGACTTCAATCCTTCCGGCCACAAGCCATCGCACGCCCAGTGATCTGCGGATGGCATCCTGCACTACTCATGATACTCGCGGCCTGATGCGCAATTTACTGCAGCGCCACCCCTTGTGGGTGGCGCACCTGCACAACTTGCCCAGCGGTGCCGGGGACAAGCCCCGGCGCTACATCGGGTTAAGACGCTTACGAGTGCACCACGAGTGAACCGGGCTATTCTTCCGTCGGCGCGTTCTCGCGGAGAAGCTCTACGATGGTCTTGTATCCGGCCCTTTGCGCGAGCTGCAATGGTGTGTCACCTGCGCTGTTTGTCGCCTGGAGATCCGCACCATTGACGATGAGCAGCTTGACCAGCTCATCGCAGCCTGACTCAGCCCCGACGTGTAACGGCGACGTGTCATTCTGGTCTTTCGCATTCACGTCCGCGCTGTTGGTAATGAGGGTTGCGGCCACTTCCACATGGTTTGACTCCGCCGCTGCGTGCAGCGGTGTGCGGCCATCCTGACCAGCTACATGCACGTCGGCGCCGTTTGTGATAAGGAACTTCGCCATCGCAGTGTGCCCGGACTCTGCCGCGAGATGAAGCGGCGTTTGGCCGTCAAGTCCGCGCGAGTTTACGTCCGCACCCATCGCCAGGAGAAACCCCGCGATCCCCTGTCGGTCCAACTTTGCAGCTATATGCAACGGGCTGAGTCCAAACTGATCTGCTGCGTTTGCGTCGGCACCCGAGGCAATCAGCAATTCTGCAATACCGCTGTCTCCGCGTAGTGCGGCAAGGTGTAGCGGCGTCCAGCCACCGCGGTCGCCTGCCCCTACGTCTCCGCCCTCTCTAACAAGCAGTTCCACAACCGGATGATGGCCGCGCAGCACCGCCCAGTGCAACGGCGTTCGACCATCCTGCGCCGAGGAATCGATATTCGCACCATCGGCCACCAGCAGCATTACCACCGCGTCGTATCCATTCAATGAGGCCAGGTGCAACGGGGTCCAGCCCAACTGGTCCTTAGCATACGCATCCGCGCCGTGGGCGATCAAATGTTTTACCGTCTCACCGCGGCCCCACTCTGCGGCAAGATGCAGTACCGTTCGACCATCTTGGCCCGTGGCGTTTACGTTCGCACCGCTTGCGATCAGAGACTCCGTTACGGTCGCGTGCCCCTCCCTCGCGGCCAGGTGCAGAGGTGTCTTTCCGCCGTTATCTTCGGCACTTGCGTCCGATCCCCTGGCTACTAGGGTCTCCACCGGCTGGTCATATCCTGCCTCCGCAGCCACGTGCAACGCCGTCCATCCACTCAGATCTTTCGCGGATACGTCTGCGCTGCGGGCAAGGAGGATCGCCATCAGATCGCCGCGGTTCGATGCAGCCGCCAGGTGCAACGGTGTCCGGCCGTCCGGGGTCCGACTATTGACCTGTGCACCCTTTTCGATGAGGAGCTCCGCGACCGCGCCGTGTCCCAGCTCAGCCGACAGGTGCAGTGACGTTCGTCCATCCCGCGTCCGCGCATCTACATCTGCACCCTTGGCAACAAGGAAGTTCACCACGTCGTCGTGTCCGCTCGCGGCCGCCTTGTGTAGAGGCATCTCTCCGGAGGTGTCTACCGCGTTTACATCTGCAGCCTCTGCGATGAGAAACTCGACGATTGCGCGTTGACCTGCAAGTGCTGCCACGTGTAAAGGGGTCCGGCCCAGTTGCCCCTTGGAGTGTATGTCCGCGCCGCCGGCGACGAGCCGTCTTGCAGTATCGAGGTGTCCTGCTTCCGCTGCCGCGTGTAGAGGCGTCCGCCCGTCCTGACGCCTAACGTTGGGGGCCGCACCTCCCGCAATGAGGATCTCCACGATCTCTTCGTGACCCGACGTTGCCGCCAGGTGCAGCGGGGCCCAACCATCCCGATCCGTCGCGTTGACACTAGCACTCCCAGTAACAAGAGTCTGCGCCATGCTAACATGTCCGCGTAGGGCAGCCCAGTGCAAGGGTGTCCAGTCGTCCTGGGCTCTTGTACTCGCGGGGGCGACGTCGACATAGACACGGGCTACCGTAACGCTTTGATCCTCCAACGTCAGGCCGAGCTGTGACATCCAGGCGTCGGGGCCTTCTCCGTCTATCGTCGCTCCGGTGGCGATGAGTCGTTCAACCATCTTGCCGTGCCCCCGCACAACTGCCAGCTGCAGTGCTGTCAGCCCGTCTCGGCCTTTCGCGCCTGTGTCCGCACCTTTGGCGACCAGGCGTTCCACCAGCTTCTCTCGGCCCAACTCCGCCGCCAGGTGCAGAGGCGTCCGTCCGTCCGCGGCTTGCGCATTGATGTCCGCACCCATCGCCACGAGAAGACCCGCTGCCATATCGTGTCCGCCTGCTACGGCCCGGTGCAGTGGGGTTTGCCCCTTGAAATCGCTCGCGCTGACCGGCGCGCCGTTGGCGATGAGGAGTTCAGCTACCTCGTAGTACCCCTTGGACGCAGCCAGATGAAGCGGGGTCCAGTCATCCTGATCTTTCGCGCCGACCTCCGCCTCCTTGGCGATAAGGAGCGCAGCCGTGCTGATGCGATCTCTTGCCGCGGCAATGTGCAACGGCGTCCAGCCGTCGTGCGTTCTCGCGTTGACCTTCGCGCCGTTGACGACGAGAAGTTCCGCCAAAGCGGCCCGGTCTTTCCTGGCCGCGATATGCAGGGGCGTCCAGCCCTGTTGACCCTCCGCATTCACGTCCGCGCCTTGGGCAACGAGAAAGGTAGTAAGTCGGACGAAACCCTGCGATACAGCCTTGTACAGACGCGTCTCACCTTCGCTGTCCAGCGCGTTTAGGTCGCCGCCTGCCTGCAGATAAGCTTCAGCCTCCGCCAAAGCTTTAGGTTCTGCGTCGGCCAACTGAGTTAACGGCGTGGGCGTATCGTCCTGGACATCAGCTTGATGAGGTGCGGCGCTAGTGCGCTGGGCACTTGCCGCCGAAGCATACGCCGAGTGCCCGACCATCAGCAGTAAGACTCCCGCGATGCAGAGACGGTGCAGTATGGATAAATCCAACGGCATTATCTGCCTTTCAAACCTCACCCGGGTGAGCGGCAGCGGTACTCTCAGGCAATCCACGTCTGCTCGGCCCCGCTCAAGCTGAGACAGTCAGTAAGTCGACCAAGCTGCCCAACCAGGACGACCGCAGGGCGGCAGACGCGATGCTCCACGACGCCCGGCGATCCACCAGCCATAATACTATGGGCTAGCCCGAGTGGCACGGTGGCTTTGGGCGCCGATGTCACCTCAGCTCAGTCACCGGCGCAGGTGCAACAGACGGCCTCAGCCTGCCCGTCAAAACAGCCTGGCCGAGCGCAGGGTAGGCACAACCGCCGCCCTCTTCCCAACATCTATATCGGGCCGGATGGAGCCCGTACTATTCCCTAAACCCCCAGTGCAAGACCTGATGCTCGGTGGAAGGGCGGCGATGCCGCCCACGACACCGCCGCCCCTTCGTCTGCGGGGTTTCAGACAAGCATGAAATAGATATTCCTGTCCGTGGCTCGCGGCAGGAATATACGATCGTTCTGCGGTTCGACGAACCTGAGGACCCCGTCCGAGTTTATCATCCAGTTGATCGCGTGCGGACCCGGAAGCGAGCCCCACACTATGCCGAAGCAGTGCGACGCCCTTCTGTTTCCGTTTTTGTAGGCAGCCTCAGCAAAGTGGGCTTTGAGCACATGCGCGAAATCATCACAGTCGAAGCGCTCGCTCACCCACCTCTTGCGGTCAACCGCGCTGCGCCGGATGATATCCCGTGCCTCGCTGAGCGGCGTGCAGAAATACTTGCCGTCGGCCACGTACATACCGAAGTTCAAGGCCAGCTTGCGCCCCAACCGCGTCGCAACAATAAGGCGGGCCTGCGTACCGGTGATGTACTTCTTACGGGCAGGTCGCCCGACACTGGGTACATGCCACCTTCTTTCAAACACAATCTTCTTCCTTGTGGTCTTCTTCTTCGCGGTCTTCCTCTTGGCCATAGTACTTACTCCAAAATGAGCTCTGGAAATGAAACGATGCAACGCTGCACCGTTCGTAACGGCGCACAATCACAGGAAGTGTTTGTGTCGACCGAGCTGGTGCGCGAGAACCTGATCAAGCACGAGTCGGAGGACAGAGGGAAACAGCAGAACCAACCTTCGGACCGACCTACCTTCGATCCGCTCCGCAGCTCTCAATCTGTCGCACTCTGAGCTGGGATATAACGTACCCTCCAACGGAATGCAAGAGGGTTCGGCCCTTCTAGGTATCTTTCGTAGTAACACGTCAGCCGTTTGCAATGCATTACGGGGCTGGAGAATGTTAAACTAGAGAACTTGCGCGCTCGTCCTTGCTCTGGTATGCAATGAGCCATGCGACCAGGGACGGCAAAAACGGTCGAGGCGATCGTAGATGCAGCTTTGCGCGGGGAACTGGACGAAACCCGCGCCCGAGAGCTTCATGCTCTAGG
>CP070744.1:732999-763844 GCA_020348265.1 Phycisphaerales bacterium
GTATCAAAAACAAGCCACCGGACGGACTCGAACCGTCGACCTGCGGTTTACAAAACCGCTGCTCTGCCAACTGAGCTACGGTGGCGTACGCACAAAACACAGCTTACCGCTCCAAGGAGGATTTTCAACCGCTTGGGCTGAGAGGATTTCCACCTGTTCGACGGACCCCTTAGCCTCGTGGCAAACACCGCGGTAGACTTCGCTTCATCGGGTGCAGCCGCATCTCGCTAGCGGCCCGGCTGCGCTTCTCCAGAGCCATTCGGCGGAGCTAAAGGAGGTCAGCGAGGCCTGAAAACGGGACTGTTGGACATGCTGCGGACGGCTGCCGCCCATCTATTTGGCCGTCACTTGTCGTCATGCTCGCCGTCTTTCCTGTACTGGGTCTTGTGGCCAACACCGTCATTCCGATGGCAATTGGACGCTCCCTCGAACCTGGGCAAGAGTTGACCCGAGAGGTGCAAGACACATGGATCGTGGAGCAATTCCCGACGCCTACCGAATTCATCAGCATCGTCGGCCCTCTCCAGATCAGTCTCCTGGCGCTAGCGTTTATCGCTGCAGCGATCTCTCCGCAGAAGACATTCGCACGGTTGGGCTTCGTGCGCGGTTGTCTTCCATGGCGAGCCCTTCCGCTCCTTATGTTGTCCGGGTCCGCGATGAGAGTCTTCGAGACATTGCTCGTGTCGCTTCTCTTCGCGGACCCTTCCGCTCAGGTTCTGGCCATGCGCAAGGCTTTTATCGAGCTGTCCGGGTGCTCCGCCGTTTTCGTACTACTTTGTGGGAGTGTTCTGCCAGGGTTCTGCGAGGAAGCCGTCTTCCGTGGATTCGTCTTGCGCGGCCTGCTTCGGCGCTTGAACCCTTGGCTTGCTGTCGTGCTCGTTGGCCTGGCGTTCGCTGCGATACATCCAGGCCTGTATATTGCGGTGCTCGTATTCCCTACCGGCGTTTGGCTCGGAATCGTGGCGTGGCGCACGGCATCTATTTGGCCTGCGATTGTCGTCCACGTCTTCTTCAATCTCGCCGACGCCTGCCTGGAGCGTACCACCCCGGACCCGACGAAGCTTTACTTCCTTCAACCGTCCCTGCTGATCGGAATCGTGCTCCTCGTCAGCGTAATCGCACTGGTAGCCTCCATACGGATCTTGGCCCGGCTTCGGCCAGCATACAGCTCAAGCGCATGAAAAAACCGCGGGACCGTCGTGGCCCCGCGGTTTCGTGGTTGTCTTGTCTGTCAATAGTGTTCGGCGGGCACCAACCCGTGCCCAATGCGCTTGAGTATCCCCGCGACGGCTACCCTTGAGGCTGCGGAAACAGGTTCGGGGCGAAGTCGTCCGTTTTGGTGTACCCCTCGGGTAGCTTCAGCTTGAAGATGGTCTTGTCCACCTTCGGGTCGATTTCGAGGTTAGTGATAGTCTTGGTAATCGTCCCGGTTTGCCCGTCCTGCAGCGAGTAGTGGTCAATGCGGCGGCGGGGGAGGAAGTCCTTCTTCGAAAAACACCACGTTCCCTCCGGGGCCCGTTCCGCTGCGTACACCACGTGGACTTCGTAACAGTCCACGCCGCCGATGTTCTGGCTCCCGCGAAGCTCCCTGCTGCGGCCCTGGATCTCGTCGGTAAAGGGCGTAGGATGTACAAACTCGACCATCATCCCCAGAAGTACGGTGCGCCCAGAGGGCCCCAGCACCGCCGGGTCGATGTCTTCGTAAGCAATCTTGTTGGCGTGATCGATGATGTAGAACATGTCGTTGTCGGTACCGGCCGTTACACGTCTAGGTTCGGTAGCGTTGGGTAGGGTGATCTTGGCGTCGACGAAGTACTTCTCCGGGGCGCCTTGAATGTAACCGGCAGTAACGTATGTGGCCTCGAACTTGCCGACCCGAGCGGCCATCGCCCCGCCGCCTTCGGCGACGGCGTCATACTTGACCACCTTGACGGCCTTGCTTGCCTCGTCCACTTTCTTCACAATCTCCAGCGGGTCGGTCAGCTCACCAGGCTTCTTCATCTCGTCTGCGTGAACCGTTGCTGGCATCAGGAATACGACCAACAGCACACAAATCGCTTGCTTCATCACGGTTTCTCCTTGCTAGTCCGACGAGGCGGAAGGAAACAATATCAATCTAGTGAGTGCATCGTACCGAACGAGCAACTTGCTTGCCATCGTGTAAGAGTAAGCTTTTGTCGGAAATTGTCCAGGAATAGGGACAATGCCTCGTCGTCACGAATCGCAGCAGATCCCAGGCGCGAGCTCAGCGAATCCGGGCGCTATAATGGCAAGTCCCGGCACACCCCACCCGGCTGCTGCGTTCACCGACTCATTTATCCGGCAAATACCGCAGCAGACCCCGCCGAACCTGTCTCCGGGATGACGCTAGCGCGGCGGGCGCTGGATCAACGCAGGAGCGAAATCGTCGGTCTTGGTGTAACCCTCGGGCACCTTCAGCTTGAAGGCTTCCTTATCCAGTTTGGGGTCGATCACCAGATTGCTTATAGTCTTGGTGATGGTGCCGTTCTGCTGAGTGTAATGACTGATCCGGCGGCGGGGGAGGAAGTCCTTCTTCGAAAAGCACCACGTCCCTTCGGGGGCACCCTCTCGGGCGTAGACGACGTGCACCTCATAGCATTCTTCCCCATTGACGGTTTGGCTGCCGCGGAACTCTCGGCGCGGTCCGTTGATTTCGTCAGAGAAGGGCGTCGGATGAGTCAACTCTCCCATCAGGCCGAAGAGGAGCATTCCTCCGGACGGGCCCATTACGGCCGGGTCGATATCCTCATAAGCGATTTTGTTGGCGTGATCGACGATGAAGAACGTGTCATTGTCGGTTCCGCCGGTGATCCTCACGGGCTCCGGAGTATTGGGAAGCGTCAACTTGGCATCGGCGTAGTATTTCTCCGGACCTCCCTGGATCCAGCCTTCAGTAACGTAGGTGGCCTGGATCTTGCCAAAACGTGCAGCGAATTCACCACCTCCCTCCGCGACCGCGTTATACTTGACGACGTTGACGGCCTTGCAGGCCTCGTCGACCTTCTTGAGGATCTCGAGGGGGTTGGTCAGTTCGCCAGGCTTCTTATCGTCAGCTTGAACCGCCGCGGATGCCAAGCCAAGCACCAACAACAGACAGAGTGTTCGCTTCATAAAGGTTTCTCCTTGCTCCACAAGCGGAGCGGAAAGTAGCACTATCGGAACAGATCACATCATCGTACCCGATGTTCAACTTGCTTTCTGTGGGCCGGGGGTTTGTTACAGAGGGCAATCGTCGAATGCCCGTCGGAGACCAGCTGCGTTCCTCCACACCAAGCCGTATATGTAGTAGACTCCTCCGTTATTGAGTCGAGTTCACGCGACGCGTTGGCACGGCCCGCCGCCTCCTTACTCGCCTATTGCGAAAAGATGCTTTGTCGTGCGGATGAAGATCATTCCGTCGGTGATAGCCGGGGTGGCGAGACAGGGCTCGCCCATCCGATTGGCAGCCAGCACCTCATACTCAGGGCCGGCTTTAATCACGTGAATATCACCTTCCTCGCTGGTGAAGTAGAGTCTTCCTCCGGCTGCCACCGGGGAGGACGAAAAAGCAGCTCGACTCCCTGTAACGCGTTTATGGAACAATCTCTCGCCGGATGCGGCACGGTAGGCAGTGAGAATTCCCCTGTGGTTCACGACATAGAAGTAATCTCCGTACACGATCGGCGTTGGGATATAGGATCCCCGGCTGAGGTTGCTCCACACGATAGACTCGTTGGTCTGTTCACCTTCTTTTAAAGACACATCGCCGCGAGCGTCGACCCGGACGACATAAATCGGGTTGCCTACTGCCGCACCGGTGATGAAGACAAGTCCGTCCGCTACGAAGGGCGTTGGGATGGGGATAATGCACGTGCTCGTCAGACGCCACAACTCTTCTCCGGTGGTTGCGTCATAACCGCCGGCATGGTTGGTGCCGTTGACGATGACCTGTGTGCGCCCATCGGCTGCGTGAACGGTCGGCGTGCTCCACGTGCCACCCTCGTCGCGCGGTGTATGCCACACGCGGGTCCCGTCGGTGACGTTATACGCTGCAAGGAACGACTGTTCGCTAACGTCGCATTGCACGATAACGAGATTCTCGTGGATTATGGGTGAACTGGCGAAGCCCCACTGCGTCGTTGGAGCATAACCTGGTGCCGCACTCAGAACTCCGAGGTTTTGCTTCCAGATTTGCCTCCCGGAGAAGTCATAGCAGTATAGTCCCTCCGAGCCAAAGAAGGCGATTACGTGCTTCCCGTCGGTTGCCGGCGTACTGTTGGCGTGGGTAGATTTTCGGTGGCGTCTGTTGTGCGGTACTCCGGAGTGGGCGGTTTTCTCCCAGACGATCTTCCCTGTGTTCTTGTCGATGCAGTACACCCGGTAATGATGTATGACATCTTCGAGATAGTCACTCGCGTCGGAGAGGAGCCCCGTGTGAAGCACCGGGTCAGGATCATCGCTCACCGCTGAGGTGACGAACACGCGGTCGCCCCACACTATCGGGGAAGAGTGGCCCAAGCCCGGTATCGCTGTTTTCCACTTGATGTTCTCGCCCTTTTCCGCATCCCACTTGACAGGGACATTGTCGCTTTCGGCTATCCCACGCGCGTGCGCACCGCGAAACCGAGGCCAGTTCGGAGGCGAGGCCATTGTGCGTGAACAGACCAGAGTAGCGGTAACGCCGATCAACGCCGCGAAGCATGAATTCCGGAATGCCATGTCGAGTTCCTTTCTTGCGACAGAAGGTAAGACCACCGCCTCGCGGTGCCAGCGTAGCATGCACTGGAGGGCGGCTCCATCGGGAAATGGTAAGGTCTTGTCGCAAGTTGTAGAAAGGTGGTTGCAGCCGTTTCGCTCTCTCCGCCGATCAGCAACAACGGCCTCGAGCTCACCTTATCTTCCTCGTGCGCCGGCAGTCTCGCGAGGAACCTGCGGGGGGTCTGGGTGCGAGTCGGCGTTGGCTAAAGACACTCAAGTCCGAATCGGCAAACCTAGCCGGTTGGACAGTCTGTATCGTACAGGCATTCCAAGCAAGAGGGCCCACGTCCGGTGTTGCCACATAGCGGGGTAGGCGGTGCACAATCTTCATGGCTCCGGCACTCACCGCGGTAGCAGCCCACGCGTTCCTCGCACGGGTTTCCGATCGGACAGTGCGAGTCGTTTTCGATGTGGCTGCATTCCCCGGTGTCGGCATTACAGACGTCGTCGGTGCATGCTATGCCGTCGTCACAGCCTTAATCAGTGGTGCATGGGTGGCACGTGTCGTGAGCCTCATCGCAGACCGGGGTTGGGTTTCTACATGGATCTAAGGCCTCTAGGCAGCGGGGTCCCATTCCAAAATTGTCGACTCCGCACCACTCGGTGCCGTCGCAGAAGCGTCCGTCGTCGCATTCGGCATCAGTCGTGC
This sequence comes from Phycisphaerales bacterium, assembly GCA_020348265.1. Lineage (GTDB taxonomy): Bacteria > Planctomycetota > Phycisphaerae > UBA1845 > UBA1845. The sequence goes on from CP070744.1 coordinate 738,407, forward strand.
ATTTCGTGCACCCAACGTTTGAGAGGCAAAACGCCAAGACAAGAAAACCATGAACGCGCATCAATTGATCTCTTGCAGTTCGCAATCGCATTGCTCGTTCTCCTTCGCCGTTGGCCTTCGAGTCAGCGTGCGCGGTCATTCCGCGGGCTAGAGACTGTGAAACCGGAGCCCCCGGGGAGCGGGTAAGATTCGGGGGTCGTTTGAGCGCCCCATGACCCACTTGCACAGGAGTCTCACGACGGACCAGTCTATTGGGTTTGACATCGCTCACAAGCATACGTCGGTGTGCTTCGTCCAAGTCGGTCGGACGAGGAAGAATGTCCCGGATCCGGGCTTTGAGGGCGGCATTGTCCGCGGATTGCCCGCTTGAGCACGGAATCACTCCATCGAGTCCGAAGGATTGCCGCTTCGCAGGCTGTAGCCGGCATGTCCCCGAAAAACCGATCCAGGTGGCCCTGGTGGCGGTACAACAACAAACGGCAACGTGCCGCAGATGTCTGGTTTTTCGCTTGACTTCGTGCTTTCCGGTCCGATACACTGGATTTGTTGCGTTTGCACGGCAGATTTCGGGCGGCATGTCGTTTGAAGAGGAGCTCGGCATACTAGTCATCTCATGTGCCGAGCGCGGGCCGGAAGCGCCACTTGAGCTTGGAATCTGTCCATCGGTCCCGCAGAATTGCAGCTTCGGAGCCGGTAACTAGCAGATCCCGGAGGAACCGATCGAGGTTGTCCTGGCAGCAGTGCAACGACAAACGGCGGCCTCGCAAGATCGGCAGATCTAAGAAACATCTCAATAGGAGGCCGACGAATGAAGAGGGTTACACTTCTGTGCGGTATTCTTGTCGCGATCATGTTGGTGCCTACCCCGGTGCAAGCAGGGGTGGCGGACAGTAAAGGTATATGCGGCGGCAAGGATCAGATATCTTGTTTCGGCATATGTGGTAGCGGCCTCACACTTGAGCCTGTTTATCCCTGGTATTGCCGGGAGTGCGGCGGCGTGGGCCAGTGGATGTGTGCGAATGTTATCCTCGGCGAGTTTGGCTGCGACTACCCATTAGTACTGGCTGACAACCTCAAGTGCTACACGAGCTGCGATGGTGAGGGGGAACCGAATTGTTTTCCGCTCACGTGCCCTGCGTGGCAAACGATTGACTTCGCGACCCTGAGCTGCGTCGCATGCGGCGATGACGGCCAACTTGAATGTCTGAATTTTGCGGCGGGTACCATCGGCTGCAAGCCTTGGCATACAGGTAGGCCGCCGGACTTTTTGTTCTGCACTCCATGCGGAGGCGACGGCGACTGGGTGTGTTTGAATCCGCCGCAGAACAACTACGGCTGCAGACCCGGACACACTCTTGATCCGCTTCCTCCAGACCCGTTGCTGAGATGCACAGAGTGCGGCGGTGAGGGCCAGTTTATGTGTATTAATCCCCTTCAGGGGGATCTCCCCTGTAATAAGCCGTGGTTGCGGCTACCCTGGCACTGGCCCTGGGATGATGGGTTCACCTGGCCCTGGGAGGATGCCTTCACCTGGCCCTGGGAGCCTGGTTTCTGTTGGCCATGGCAGAGTTGTTGGGTCTGGCCCTGGGAAGCTGCCCTTAACCTCGTGACTTGCACCAGAGCTTGGGACCCCATACCGGAACCTGATTGTGATGTGTTTGACGAATCCGGTTACTTGGATTGCGACGCGGAGGAGCAGCCGGAGGGCGAGCCCCTGTTCGGGATTGCTGATACCCACGCCCACCCCTTCTCGAACCTTGCATTCGGCGGGGCGTTGCTCTGGGGTTCCCCGTTCGATAAATATGGTCGGGGCATCAACTATGCCCTCCCCTGGGGGGACTACACCTGGGAGTTTGCGACGACGTGGACGGGGGACAGCGTGGTGGACCACTTCAGGGACCTGTTGGTGCAGGAATTGCCGGGGCTGGATTACCTGTTGCCGGATGCCTTAAACCTTCCTACGCTTCCGACCCCCAACGGTTACATGATTCACGCGGCTCCCATGGCTGTATTCATGGCCGCGGTCAATGAAGAAGACGGCTGGCACTCACCTTCCGGCCCACCGACATTCGCTAACTGGCCCCATTGGGACAGTACCATGCACCAGCAGCAGTACTACAAATGGATGCAGCGAGCCTACAAGGGCGGGCTGCGCCTGATGGTCATGCTTGCGGTGAACAACGAGGTCTCATGTAGTCTATCACTAAGCGTACGTGAGGGTTATGGCTGCAACGACATGGACGCAGTGGACCGCCAGCTCCAGGCAACCGAAGATCTGGAGACGTTCATCGACAACCAGTATGGAGGGGCGGGACAAGGGTGGTTCCGGATCGTACGTACACCGGAAGAGGCGCGGGAAGCCATCCAAAGCGGCAAGATGGCCGTCGTACTCGGCATCGAGGTGGACGCCCTCTTCGACTGCTATCCCGACAACCCCGAATGTACTACGACGCATATCCGGTACCACCTCGAACACTACTACAACCGGGGTGTGCGTCATGTGTTTCCGGTGCATCTGCACGACAACGCTTTCGGGGGGGCTGCGCTATACCACTGGCTATGGCCTTGGGCTAACGTGATCGCCACCGGGAACCACATGGTTTTGGTACCCTGCGGCGAGCTTCCAGAGCAGAGCGCTCAGAAATATGACTATGTTCCGCTTCAGGAGTCCGGGGATCCCCCTTCGGGCTTTCCTCAGTTTGTTCAGTCCGTGATAGACGAGCTCAATGCTCTGGCGGGTCTCGTCTTTCCGGACATTCCCGGTCAGCCGGAAATCACAGGATGGTGCAATGCTCGACCCCTGATGCCTAAGGGCGAATTTCTTATCCGAGAGATGATGGACCGAAAACTCATCATCGACGTGGATCACATGTCGCTGGCTACGCTTAATATGGTCCTGGATATGGCCGAGGATAATGACGACTATCCCTTGATCTCGGGCCACTCCTTCCTGTTTGACGAACCACTCACGGAATTCGGCACCGTAGGATCTCGCACCGAAAACCACAGAACCGCGGCGCAGATCGAACGCTTTCGCAACTTGGGCGGCATCGTTTCACCGCTTCCTCCGCGAAAGGAAGGAAGCTCTACCCATGATTACGCCAAAATGTACGAGTACATTAAGGAGAAGATGAAAGGCGGCCCGTACGGGGACGACCATCCCGGTATCGCCTTCGGCAGCGATTGGGGCGCGATGTTCTTGATGACCGCCCCGAGATGCCCGAACTATAATCCGAATGATACAGATCCAGGCCCGGAACAATGCAACGAATTCCATGGTGAGAGGCAGCCGCCTCTGACATATCCGTTCACAATCGAAGGCGTTCCTGGAGAATTCGATCGACAGGTAACCGGTACCCGCACCTTCGACTACAACACCGATGGTCTGGCGCACATAGGGCTGTTTCCCGACTTCATCGCCGACGTGAAGATCGCCGGCTCGACAACCGACAGGGATCTGGACCTCCAACCGCTCTTCAACTCCGCGGAGACGTATATCCGCATGTGGGAAAAGATCGAGTACTGCACCCCGGACAACGACCCGCCGGAGCCGGATGTGGATCCCTTGCCCACAGTAACCGGGGTGTGCTCGGCTGAGGTTACGACCATACCCACAGCCACCGACCCATACTACTGCACGGGAACCGAACCGATCTATGGCACGACGAATGAGCCTCTTGTGTATACGGAGCAAGGCACCCACACGATCATCTGGAGCTACGACGACATCAACGGCAACACGAGGATGCAGACCCAAACCGTTATCGTGGAGGACACCATACCGCCCGAGTTGACCATTCCCGACGACGTGACGATCGAATGTGACGAATCAACCGACCCGTCCAATACGGGCCAGGCCACTGCGACGGATAACTGCGATCCTACGCCGGAGGTGAATTACTTCAATGGGACGGAGCCGGGGGCCTGCCCACAGGAATACGTACTCACACGGACATGGGCGGGCATCGACATCGCCGGCAATTATACTCACGCCGATCAGATCATTACCGTGGTCGACACCACCGGTCCGGACGTTGTCTGTCCACCCGATCTGGCTGTTGTGATGGGCGATGAGACCGATCCGGCCTATACGGGCTGGGCGACGGCGACGGATGCCTGCGGAGCCGCACAGGTTACCGGCTATTGGGACGTCGAAGGCCCACCCGAACAGATCTGCCCGGTCCTCAACGTCATCACTCGAACCTGGTCGGGCATCGATGAATGTGATAACACCAGCTCGTGCGATCAGATCATCGAAGAGTGGGATATCGATAGCGACGGCGACGGAGTGGAGGACTGCCGTGATCTATGTCCCGGCGTTGATGACGCCGTTTTCGCACCAGGTTGTGTAGGCAAGATACCAACCGTCTCCCAATGGGGTCTGGTGATCATGACCCTGATGTTCATGACGGCTGGAAAGATCTACTTCGGCCGGCGCCGCAGCGCAGCCGTATAGGCCGGATGTCGTCCGGACTGTGGCGGGACGAGATTCGCATCTCGTCCTCGCCCTCAGCAGTCCCGATGTCGATCGGGGCCGGCTGCCTGGGCTCCGGCAGTTGGCTCGTAGATAAAGCGCACTTTATCTCTGCGTTGAGGCCCCATGGTAGATCCAACGGGGCGCAGGACTCGATCCCGCGACACCGCTGCCCTCCACCAAGCCCACTACGCTGTCCGCCGCAACCTACGACAAATGCCTGCTCGTGTCCCTGCGGTGATTCTCTGCCCGTGCGTTTGTCGGCTCCAGCCCGCCGCTTTTCCTTGGCCGTTTTGCGCTCCCCTTCGCTTAGGACGACGAGTGTGTGCTCGGCGGAAGACGTTGCGATGTTCCACCAGACTACGTCACCGCTTTCGTCTTCTCGCTTGGCACGCACCTTCTTCACAACCGTTTCCTGGCTGGAGATAACCCGCCCCGCGTCCACGTCGATGATGGTACGCCCCGAGGCCTCGTACGGTCCGCTCTGAATCAGCATCCCGCCCCCGGGCCCGTGCCGCCGCCCCCCGCGGAGTCAAATCTCGTATCAGTCATATTGCACTTGTTCCCACCGCGTGGCAAAATGCAAATGAATCTGAAGGTGGCCGCTGAATGCCTTTGCGCCGTGAGGTAAGAACCTGATGACACTATCCATCAAACCGTCCAACAACTTTAGGCACGCGGGAGAGCTGTCCGGACAGTCCGATAGGTTTGACCCGAGGAAACCTTCTTTCGACGAGGCGGACGTAGATATTGATCTGCGAGAATGTGAGTTCGTGCGCCCACCTGCTGCGCTATGGTGTGTAGTGTATCTGGCACTTGCGACGAAGCGAGGGGCCCGTTGTCGATTGCTTGTTCCGCGCAACTTGGGTGTGTGCGTGTATCTCAAGTCGGCTGGGTTTTTCGACATTCTGAAGGATTGTGATGTTGAGGTTGATGACCGCGACGTCGGCGCGCGCCCTGATCAAAAGACGGTTCTTCCGATCACTCGGTTCAGGACAACGGCGGAGGCGTCGACGGTCACCAACCTCGCCTTCGACCGATTGCACTTAGCGGACTTCGTCGCAGCCAACCTGACCAACGTGGTGACCGAGCTGTTCAGCGAGCTGGCCCTGAATGCCGCTGAGCATAGCGAATCCGAGGTTGGGGCATTCGGCTGCATCCAGTTTTTCGAGTATGAAAAGGGCTCGCGGTTCGTTTGCGTCGTCGCGGACGGCGGGATCGGGGTCTACGCGACTTTGTACAGGAACAAGGCCCTCCGGCCCCGAGTTAGCTACGATTGGGATGCTCTGGAACTTGCGGTCCGCGAGCGTGTCAGCGGCACAGGGGACCCGCTTCGGGGCATTGGGCTCTACGGCGTGAGCGAGGACATTCGCGGCCCAGGAAGTTCGTTGTTGCTCCATTCAGGGCTGGGCTCGTTGGAGATCACAGAGGAGTTGGAGAGTTCCGCGAGGCGAACGCGATTATTCCCTGGAACATTGGCGTCTCTTTCGGTTCCCACGTAATCATGCCCACACTTCGAGTCAACGAAGTACTGAAAGATAGGGTCCTGGTCAGCCGCGAGTCTGCGCGCCTGCTTGAAGACGCCCTCCGCAAGATCATGGCCAGCGCAGGGACAAGCATCGATGCCTCAAACACGGCACAGGTGACGGTCGATTTCATGGGCGTTGAGGGCGTAGCCCCATCGTTCCTCGACGAACTTCTCTCGATCTTCGAATCCCACATCGGGGTGGGGACTGACGGCCACAAGCGGCGCTTGATCGTTGCCAACCCACCAACCCGCCTTTCCCTGAAGTTCGAAGCCGTCGCACGCGGACATGGCATGTCGGCCGAGGCCCTCCCCGACGGATCCTGGTCCTTGACAGATGCCCAAATCTCGCCCTCGTGATCGCGGTTGCGAGTCAAAGGTTCCCGAAGGACTCTGCGCTACGGCTGTGGCTCCTGAATATGCTATCCGGACAAGTTTTGGGGCTTGACTGTTGGTCGGCACTGCGACAGCTGCGCTAGTTCAGCGACTTTGGATGGCGGTTTTTGGGGTGGCGCGGTGTTCGTCAGCGTTTATGGGCGCGCGACGGTTCCGAGGGTTGTGTTGGTGACTAAAGGATTACGCTTCAGGCAGCTCGCCTCAGTTCGATAATCGGAAGATGCCTGCGACCTTTGTAGTGGCTTACGGAGAGTGTTGGCCGAACGCAGGATACGCCGTCGTCCCGGTGCGCCAGCCATCTCGCCCGCCGCTCGAAGCGTCGACTTTGACTCGCTGGCGTACTGTCCTCGTAGATCTCTCTCGGGGTACAACCATCGAGCGATTGATGCGGGCGAGGTTCCTTGGGATTACGGCGCATGCGCGCCGGCAGTTGGCGGCCTCCAGCGCATCATTCATCCTTAGAGCCGACCCTACTGTCCGATGCCAAACAGATCTTTGCTCGTGCGGATGAAGATCATACCGTCGGAGATCGCCGGGGTCGCCAGGCAAACACCGCCCATTGAATTCGACGCCAGCAGTTCGTATTGCGGACCGGCCTTGAGCACGTGGATGTCACCCTCTTCAGCGGTGAAGTAAATCTTCCCACCACACGCCACCGGTGATGCCGAATAGGCACCGCCCCGCGTGCCCGCAAGGCGTTCGCGATAGACCTTCTCCCCGGTCTTGGCTTGATAGCAGGTGAGAATCCCGCGGTCGTCACCGACGTAGAGATAATCTCCGTAAACGATACTCGTAGGTATGTACGATCCGCGTTTCGGTCGGCACCAGGCGATGTACTCGTTCGAGGTCTCGCCTGCTTGGAGATTCATGGAGATGTCACCATTGGCATTCGGGTGAATCGCGTAGATGGGTCGGTAAGGACCGTGGGCACTGGTGAGAAAGATGAGATCGTGGGCGACGTAAGGCGTGGGTACGGGGACATCACCACCGCCTTTCAGACGCCACAACTCCTTGCCCGTATTCAAGTCATATCCACCCATGTATTCGTAGCCGTTGACGATAATCTGTTGGCGGGTTGCGCCTTCGTGAACCGTGGGTGTGCCCCAGCAGGGATGCGCATCGCGGGGAGTGCGCCACAGCTCCTTCCCGGTCTCGACATCAAAAGTTGCCAGGAACGACTGGTCGTTCACATCGCACTGCACGATTACCTTGTCCCCGTGGATGATGGGGGAGCTTCCAAAAGCCCATTGGACCTCGGGAGCGTTGAACGCCCCGGCATTAAGATGTCCCAGGTCTTTCTTCCAGAGCAGTTTGCCGCTGACGTCGTAGCAGAAGAACCCTTCCGAGCCGAAGAAGGCGATCACGTGTTTGCCGTCCGTTGCAGGCGTGCTGTTGGCATGGGTAGACTTGATGTGCCTCTTCACCTTCGGTATGGCGCTGTTCGCGGTTTGTTCCCAGAGGATCTTGCCGCTCTTTTTGTCCAGGCAGTAGACGTTGAACTTGTGGACGATTTCCTCCGGATGGTCGGGGCTTTCCCCGTAGAGCCCGACTCGGAGGTAGGGATCAGGATCGCTACTCACTGCCGAAGTGATAAACACCCGCTCTCCCCATACGATCGGTGAGGAATGGGCCAGGCCGGGTATCGCTGTCTTCCACTTGATGTTGGTGCCTGTCTCAGCGTCCCAGGTCGTCGGCGGGGCATCGCCGTCGTCTATTCCGCTGGCATTTGGGCCTCGAAACGAAGGCCAGTGGGAAGTAGGTGATTCGGCCAACGCCGCAAACGTGAGTGTTAGGACAGCTACAACAGATACGCCGAGTGGACTCTTCATTAACATTCGGGTGTTCCTCCCAATCCAACGGTGCGACAAGAAATACCGGGCGAACCGCTACCCCGAGGCTCGCGGCCCTGACAGCCGAGCTTCGCTCCTCATGCCATCAAGCATCTGAGACTACGGTGAACGATACCTGATCAAAGCATGCTTTGCCAGAAGCGGCGCCAATCCGACACGATAGGGAGTGATTTGCGACAAGCCAACGGATCCTCGAATTGATCTGTCAGAAGTTGTATTCTGCAACATCCCTCGTGAGGGCGACGTTGGTGCGCGCATACAACGGAACAGTTTAGCACCCCGGAAAACCCTTGACCGTGGTCCGGTGCCCTACGCCTTGCCAAACGTAAACACGTGTCCAATCCCGATGAGGTCACATCGCTCTTTGAAACGGTGTTTGAAACGCCGTCGGGCACCCTCTCCGGAGCAGTGGCAAGGTGCAGACCGGATGACTCCGAGTTCCTCGAAGCGATCCATCACTGCGACGATCGTCTCTTTGGGCTCTTGCGGCATGTGGTAGCCGCCCATCGCCAAATGGATGGGCCCGCCGGTGATTTCCTTCACCCGAGCAGCCAGGTTGGTGACACCGGGGTGCGCGCAACCGGTGATCAGCACCCATCCCTCCGCAGTGTTGACGCACAGCCCATGCTCTTCGATCGCTCCCCGGCCGAGTGTGCCTGTGGTCAGAACCCCGGGGCAGATCGTCTTGGATTCCTCCGCCTCGACGAGCTCAAAGCCCAAGGATCGTGTATGACTCTTGAACTCTGCGGGGAAGCCGACCGGCATGTAGACCGGTATGTCCGTTCGCTGAGTCGAGAAGGAGGGTAAGCCCCCGGCGTGATCCGAGTGGATATGACTAAGTACCACCGCATCGATTTGCTTGGGATCCAGATTCAGCGTGCGCATGTTCGCCAGCAGCACCCATCCAGCACCGCCAGTGTCAAAGAGAATCGTCTTCTCGGGCCCCTGGATGACACAGGCAAAACCCCATTGTGCCATCAGATCCTCTCGCCCTGGGTTGTTCTCATAGACTACCGTTATGACCGTTGGCTTACTCTCGGTTGGGGTAGGCTCGGAGGGTGCGATCTGGGCGGCAAGGGATCGAGCCGCTTGCGGAACCCAGATCGGGGCAGTCACTCCGGCCAGCACAACTTCTCGACGACCGATACATTCATCACATTCGTTCTTGCGCATGGACATGCTCGATCACTCCTTCACGCCTACTTGCAGAGCCATCGACCACCTCCGGGCGGTAGTCCAGTTCAAAGCGGTGTATAGCAGCGTGTCAGCGCGTGTCTGCTCCGCAAGCTGGCTCAACCCCGTCATAACGCATCTGACGGCGGTCAGAGACGCATTGACGATCGAGAATGATGTAAAACCTTGTAGGGTCATCGGGGCTGCCCTACGCAGTACGCGAGACCACTCCACTCACTCCGCCTTCAGGTCGAAACAGACCGCCCGTTCCAGGTTGCGGGCGTAGAGCTTTCCGCGGTGCAACATGGGCACGGTCCAGCAGCGTCCATCGAGGATGCGGGCCTTGCTGATCGTGTCGAATCCTTCGGGGCTAGCTTTGGCGACCTGCAGGAGCCCGCTCTCGGTCAAGAGAAGCAGGTTGTCTTCAGCCAGCACAACCGTGCCGTGTTTCAGACGCCGCTTGCGCCATTGCTCTTCGCCGGTCATAAAGTCGACGCATACCAAGGCCTCTTGATCGCTGGTATAGAGCTTGCCTTCGTGCAGGATGCACGATTGAAACTTGTTGAGCAGAACCTTGCTCTTCCATATCGAATCGCCGGCGAGCTTTTCCCCGTCTTTGCGCATCTTGAACAACCCGGCACCCGTCTTGTAGCCCGAGGAGATGAACAGATGTCCGTCGTGGAAAATGGGTGACGAGGCATTGACAGACCAATCGGTTACCCAGGGTTCTCGCCAGACCAGGTTGCCCGTCTTAGACTCACCTATAATGACCGACTCGCCCGTGAAGCCGACGATGTAACGCTTACCCTCGAGGGTCATGGGGTAGGGGGTGGCATACCCGGCGCTATCCTTGCCGCATCGCCAGGCAACCTTGCCCGTAGTCTTGTCAAAGGCAACCAGGGCCCCGTTCCCCTTGCCGCCGCTGGCGATGGCTAGATCGCCTTCGATTAGTACCGAGCCGCTATAGCCCCATTGCGGCATGTTGTTGAACTTCGTCTTCCACAGCTCCTTGCCGGTATAGGCATCGAAGCACATCAGTTTGCCCAACGCACCGAGGATATAAACGCGGCCATCGTCGAGCGTAGGGGTAGCCCGAGGCCCGTCCCCACCGACCGGTTCGACGTAGGCCTTCTCGATGGGCTTCTGCCAGATTACTTCGCCGGTATCGGCGGCGAGGCAGAAGAGCACCTGCCGCATCTCTTCCGTGCCGCACGTGTAAACCTTGTCTCCCGCCGCGGCGAAGGAGCTGAAACCTGAGCCGATGTTTCTCTCCCACACCAACGGAGGCTTACCCTCCCACGTGATCTTCAATCCCTTTTCGGCGCTGATGCCGTCATGCTTGGGGCCCCGGAAATTGGGCCAATCCGCCTGGGCAGATCCACCAAGAAGCAAGACTGCAGACGCCACCAAGACCAAGATTACCGTGCGATGAGTACTCATTACGTTTCTCCTATACCACCGAACCCTCACGAACGGTACCCGCGAGAAGCGTCGAAGACAAGGTTCGTTATGTCACAAGTTATCTGCCCGTTACACAGTCGCGGCCATTATGGTGAACTGCGGGGGTCTGTCGTTGCGCGTCTACTCTCTGCGCAGTGCGGGCAAAAGCGGCGTCCGAAGCGTAGGACCAAGTGCAATGGCCCCAACGCCGATGCCTGCGACCGCTACACCCAGCAGAGTCAAGACGATTGAAAGCCAGGGAACTTGAGCGGGACGACTTACGATATGCGGCGAGATGGCGATCAATGCGGGAATGGCACCGGCAGCCAAACCGGCGACGACCAGGACGGCGTTTTCCGCCAGGCTCAGCCAACCCAGCGTCGCTCGCGAGAAGCCCAAAGCACGCATCAATGCTAACTCGCCGCGGCGCTCCCAGACGTTTCTCAGGAGTACCACGGCCAGGCCCACCGTGCCCAGTACCAGGCCCAATCCACCCAGGGTCTGAAACGTCGAAAGATAGGTGTTCTGAACGGCTGAGTACTCCCTCAAGCGCTGGGCAGTAGTCGACACGTCAAAGGCATAAGTGCCCAACTCACGCTCGAGTGCCTGCGTAGCTTCGCCGGTTCTCGCTTGTGGGACGTCGATCAGGAAGAACGCGTGGCCGCTGATGGATGGGAATAGACGGACGAATTGCGACTCCGCCACGATCAGCTCATCCTGCAGCACGCTGCGGTCCAACGTGGCTACGAAGCGCAACCGAACCTCGCGCCCGTGTTCATCGGTGATCACAAGGTCTTTGCCCAGCGCGGAATGCAGCTGCCACTGAAGGACGCTCGCCTCTACGATTACGGGGACGGCCCCGTCTGGGAAAGTGTGTTCGAGGAGCGTCCAAGGATTGAAGACTTCGCCGTCATCGCTAATAGGCAACTCCTCGAGTGTTGCCGCAAACACAAACCCGCCCCTTTCGATCATATCATCCGTCGCACCGATGATCCGCGGGGCATTAGGACGATAGAGCCCGCGACAGCTGGTCTCGTCACCGGGGCGAAGCCGAAATGGAATAATCTTTGCGTCGCGCAACAGATCGGCGGCTGCCTCATCCATACTCAGTTGCCTGCGACCCTCCGCGGAGTCCAGGTCGTAGGGGAGGGGCACAGCCGATTCGGCATAGAGGGCAAACCCTCCCGTGACTGAGTTCTTGTCACGTGTATCCGTATCGACTTCTATGTGGAAAGCCTCTATAGCGGTGATGACAAATGTCGCCGACGCGATGAGGCCGGTGGTGAGCAAGCTTCTTCGCGGGTGCCGCGGCGCGTTACTGATTCCCAATCGAAGCAGTGCCCCGGGCCCGGATCGTGCTATGAGCTCATGGCGGTCTGCGCGCAGCCAACGCCACAGTGCGCTCACAGCGGCCACAAGCAGGGCGGCGCCACCGCCGAAGAAGCCCACCGTCTGTGGCACGGCATCACTCGTCGCCGAGGCTCCGATCAACACGCATGCGAGCACAAGCGCAGGGATGCCGACCAGCGCCATAGCCCGACCTGACTCGCGCAAAGCTATCCGCGACTTTCCGATCACAAGTTGCCCGAGAAGCGCCCAGACCGGAGCCTTACCCAGGCTGCGAACTGACCAGGCGATGGAACCGAGCGCAATCAACAGACTGGCCACGAACCCGATCACCAGAGCCACGGGCTCTACGTGAAGCTGAAGGAAAGGCGCGTTGGCCGCAGCCGCCCACCAGGACTTCAGGCCCTCCAACATCAGCCACGCATACCCCGCCGCCGCAACCAGACCGATTGCCGTTCCCACGCACGCGACGAAAGCGCCTTCCGCTATGAGCAATCCCGTTACCGCCGCAGGTGCAAAGCCCGTAGCCCGCAGTATGCCCACCTCTCGGCAGCGCCGATCCACTCCTAACCGAAAGAGCAACGCCACCAACATGGCAGCAGAGACAATCAGGAAGAAGCTGAAGCTGACAAACAACATCCCGAAATCTGTCGTTCCCGTGCTGGAGACCAGGGCGTTCTCCCTGACCGGCTCAAAGAACAGCCCCAGCCGCTTGATGTCCAAGTGTTCCAAGAACTTGGCCTCGAAGGCTCCGGCAAGTTCCGCGAGTTCCGCCTGTGTGGGGGAGGTGATACGGATCGAGGTTGACTGCCCGAATCGCTCGCTCTCGGATGTCCACAGCTCGCGTCCCTCGGCCAATGATACGAATGCTTTCGGTGCTGCGCGATACTTGTCCCAGTACTCCTCGTCCTTGTCGCGCACGAGCTTCAGATCGAGAGGAAATGGCGGATCCCAATCACCCAGGTTCTGAGTATCCGTGACACCGGGATAGTCGGGTGTAAACCCGCGGTCGGTGGACAACTCATCCATATCTACGATACCACGCAGGACGAAGGAGCTTTCTTTTGTTTCCAGTTTTCCGAAAGAGCTTGTTAAGTAGTAGCTAAGACTCACCCGATCACCGGGTTTGACTTTGAGATCTTCGGCCGCCCACCGGTTGAGCAGGATCTCACCCGATCGCAGGGACGGCGCCGCCGAGCCATCCACGAGTTTCAAGACGGGCCTCTGTACCGTGGTTGTGTCCAGTGCGGTGACGGTTGAGTACGGAATACGCTGCGTCGTGGAATCTGTGTTGACCGGACGTTCGTCTGAAGAGCTCACCCTGCCCTGCGGTGATCCTTCTCCATCCGGCACGCTGATCGAGTTGGCCAGGTAAGTGAGGAGCGATAGGGCGATAGCCCCGGTTTCCCCAGCAGCTTTCTCAGCGGCGCGTTCAACGGCGGGTTCGATCAGGAAGCTATCGGCTTCCACCGCCACGTATCCCCGAGCGGCGTCGGTGCGAAGCCGCAGGCCGATGTCCTTCAGGGTCACACGCTGCTGCAGCACTTCCTGGACTTGGGCAAGCGAATCCCCGTCCGCTTCGCCGGCTTCTGAGCCCATAGAAACAAAGATAGCGTTGACTCGTCCGGGCTGGTCCATTGCCCGCTGCAGGGTCGCAAGAGGAATGAAGGCGTTGTTGGGTCGCGGCTGGCGGGGCTTCAGGCTGAAGTCGCCTCCCACATCGGCAGCTATGATGCTGTCAACCGTAAGTCGAAGAGTCTGCGTTGTGTCATCGCGCCGCCCGAGCAGCGTCTCGGTTGATACGGCACTTGGCTTGGCCAGGCGGATGAGCACGTCGTCGCCTGGCTTAGCTGCGAGCTGTTCCGCCAGCGACTGGTTAAGAATCACCGCTCTGCCGGTCGGCATGACCGGTCTTGTTCCTCCCCCCGAGCCGGCCAGACTCCAGAATCGATCGTCCGTGCCGACCACGGTCACCTTGTTGACTCGTGCACCGCTGTCGGCATGTGCCACGCCCCCGCGGACTATTATCGCCGGGCAAACGATCGTCTCATCTTCGGCGGCAGTCAGTGAGTAGGCCAAACTCGAAGCGGTTGTTTCCTCGAAGAAACGATGTGAGACCAGAGCGTGATCGACGCGACCAAGTCGACCCAAGGCCAGATCGCGCAGGCTTGCGCGCGTGGAATCACCCACCAGCAGGGCGCCGGTCAGTGTTGCCGTTGCCGTGATCACACCCAATCCGACGGCAACGTGCGACCGCCAATAGAAGGTCAGGCTTCGACCAACGTAAGTAGCGAAACGCACCTTATGCCCCTTCAAGTTCTACCAGCGTGCCGTCGGCGACGTCGAAACGGCGTTCGAATCGCTCGGCAAGAGGTCGGCTATGCGTGACCACCAACAGCGTCACGTTCTCATCACGATGCACCTCGCTCAAGAGTGAGGCAATGCTGTCCGCCGTCGTCTGATCGAGATTACCCGTGGGCTCATCAGCCAGGACCAGCGTGGGGTTGTTTATCAACGCTCGGGCGATGGCGACTCTCTGACGCTCACCTCCGGATAGCTCTGCAGGAAGATGCTTGAGGCGATCGGAAAGCCCGACCCGGTCGAGGAGTCGGCGAGCCCGCTCGGTTGCGTCGTTTCCACCGCGCGTCACCAGCGTAGCCAGAAGAACGTTCTCCAATACACAGCACTGTGGGAGCAGATGCTGATCCTGGAAAACGAACCCGATTCTTTGATTGCGAAAGCGGGCCAGCTCGCGTTCATCGAGCTCGAACGGGTTCTTGCCGTCAATCGTGACTGTTCCGGCGGTGGGGGTGTCAAGAGTCCCCAATATGTTGAGCAGCGTGCTCTTCCCCGATCCCGACGGTCCCATGATCGCAGCCGATTCACCCGCGTCCAGCGTGAGAGAAACGTCTCGAAGAACCGCAAGTTCTCCACTGCGCGTGGGAAAGTGCTTCTTGATCGATTCAGCACATAAACTGACAGGCATGATCTTATCGCCTAAATGCTAAACAAGATTCGTTTTGTGGTACTGTTCATACACCGACCAGGTCTCGTTGGCCATACCTTTGTCGGTGAAAGACTCTTGCACGCCGACCCTGGCGGCGTGGGCGAGTTTAGTTCGAAGCGTTTCATTGTCCATCAGTTGGGCAATAGCGTGTGCAAACGCCGATGGCTTCCCCGGATCAACCAGACATCCGCCGCCGGTTGCTTCGATCAACTCTGGAAAAGACCCGCGGCCGGGCTGCACGACCGGCACGCCACTGGCCATCGCCTCGAGAACGAAAAACCCCTTGGCTTCGGGATAAACCGTTGGGACGGATAGAACGTGTAAAGACCTCAGAAACCGTAGCTTTTCGTCACGATCCACCTCGCCGACGAAGTCGACGAAGCGCATGAGGCCCTTGTCCTGCAGATGGTTTCGGATTCCTGCCCAATATTCTCGTCCTACCCCTCCGACATATCCGGCGACGCGCAGGCGGCAATCCCGCCCCGCCTCTCGCAACAGTTCGAAGGCTTCGCACAGCACGTGCAGTCCCTTCTCCGGGCAGATCGCCGCGAGATATCCGATGGTGAACGGCTCCTCAGGCGAGGCGGGCGAAGAAACGAAGTCCTCGACGCAAATACCCATGGGAACCATGTGCATGCACTTGTCGTTCAATCCGTACTTTTCGACTGCATGTGCGGCGTAGTACTTTGTTGGTGCGATGAAGCCATCAATGTACCGAACGTTCGCGCAAATCAGCTCGTGGGCTTGCTGCCTGTACGGCTCTGCCAGGGAGTCGAGAAACACGTCCTCGCCGGGAAGTGTACACACAATCGGCACGTGCAGTGCGTCCTTCAATGTCCGTGCCGTTCCTGCGAACATCAGGTTCGGTAGATTGACCACGTCGGGTTTGATCGACGCCAGCCCCGCGATCAGCTTGTCCAGTTCCTTACGCTGTGGACCATGTTCACCCGCCAGGATGGACACGGTAAGTTGTCCAAGATCCGTGGTCCGGGTTCGGGCCGCTAATCTGCCTACGCCGTGAAGCAGTGTGTCGGAATCCAGAAGCCGATCCACAATCCACGGCGTATGACGAAAGAGAGCCGATTTCTGTTGGAGGTAGACGTTTAGGCCGCCGTAATAGACTCGCTCGTGGCTGACTTCGATCTCGTCCGTTCTGACGGGCATGTACAGGGGAACAACCACAACGTCGCGGCCCTGCTCGACGAGTGTGGCCGCGACCCGATTATCGCGCATGCACGCCCCGCAATACATCCTCCCGGCGCCCGCAACTAGATACGCGATTCTCATAGACGGGTCGCTTGTTTCCTAACTGACTGCGTGCGCTTCGGCGCCATCATTCCGAGCCGCGACCGTAAGGGAGCGGACAGTCAAAATAGGGTGCCATGCATAAGCCCGCGGAACGCGGGCCCCGCCGCGTGGACCAAACGTGACTTTCGCCGCTAGACCCGGGCGGCACCGCTCGTAAGCAGTTTCGCACGATACCGTGTGGACCGCAAAGCGCAGATCGAGGTTCGACGCTGCAATACCTGCAGTGCAGCACAAACCCTGGCGAAGGTCTAACTCTCCGTGACCTCCGCGTCTTCCGGGGAGACTGACTCCCAGAGTATCTCAGCGATATCCAGCTGGGGCATCTCCTCACGGTCCTTTTCCGCCAATCCATCGGTAAGCATGCGCATGCAGAATGGACAAGCGCTACAGATCATGTCGGGGTTAGTCTCCAGGATCTGCTCGGTTCGCAGGATGCTCACCCGCTGGTCACCCTCTTCTTCCTCCTTGAACATCTGCGCTCCGCCTGCCCCGCAGCACAGTCCGCGATCCCGCGTTTGGGTTGGCTCTACGAGCGTGAGCCCGGGGATGCTGCGTAAGAGCTCCCGGGGCGCCTCGTACACTTCGTTGTACCTGCCCAGATAGCAGGAATCATGCCAGGCAATCCTCTCGTTGATTGGCTTGGTGGGCTTGAGCTTACCCTGCCTGATCAGCTCGGCGAGGAATGGTGTGTGGTGGACTACCCTGTAGTGTCCCCCGAAATCGGGGTACTCATGCTGCAACGTGTTGTAGCAGTGTGGGCAGACGGTCACGATCAGCTTTTTGTCCACGCCGTATCCGTTGAGCACCTCGACGTTTGCCTGGGCGAACATCTGGAACAAGTATTCATTCCCCGCGCGACGGGCAGCATCACCGGTGCACTGCTCCTCCGTTCCCAGGATGGCGAAATCAACGCCCGCCTTCTGCATCAACTTAGCCGTCGCCTGAGTTATCTTCTTGGCCCGTTCATCGAAAGAGGGAGAACAACCTACCCAGAAAAGCACTTCTGCCTCTGGATGCTCCGCCATCGTTTTGATGTCCAGCCCTTCCGCCCACTTCGCCCGATCATCAGCCGGGAAGCTGAACGGATTGCCCGTTGACTCCAGCCCGCGAAAAGCCATCTGCAGCTCGTCGGGAAACTCCGCCCGCTCCTGCACGAGGTAGCGGCGCATGTCCACAATCTTGTCCACGTAGGAGATAAACACCGGGCACTCCGTCTCGCATGCCCGGCAAGTCGTGCAGGCCCAAAGCACCTCGGGATCAATCACCCCCTCGACAAGATCCTTGTGGTATTCTGGTGCTTCCCCCTCGGTGCCGGCATCTTCCTCGGTGTTCGTCTTGGCCTTGGCGGCGACGAGTTCTTTGTCATGTTTGTACAAGAAGTCCCGCAGGTCGAGCGTGAAATGCTTGGGAGACAGCTTCTTGCCCGTCGTGTTTGCCGGACATTGCTCGCTGCATCTTCCGCATTCCGTACAGGTGTAGAAATCCAGGATCGACTTCCAGCTGAACTGATCGATCCGCTTGATACCCAGCGTCTCTTCACGCTCCAGTTTGCCGTCGATGTCCTCCAGATTCGGAATACATCCGGCAGGCTTTAGACTCTGCGTGTAGACGTTGGGAATAGCCGTGATCACGTGGAAGTGCTTGGAGTACGGAAGCAGGTTCAGGAAGATCAGAACCAGAGCCGCGTGAATCCAGAACCCGGCGTGTTTGACCACGGTCAAGGCGCCGTCCGGCAGCCCCTGTACCATCATCGCCGCAACCGAACCGGCAGGCTCGTATCCCACGAAGGACACCTCCCCATGTTGAGCAATCAACGCCCCGTCATAGAAGATGTCCGCAACCATCATCACGAAGATAATGAGGATGATGATCAGGCCTTCCGTACTGAGCGTCATCCGCTCGAGCTTTCGCACTGTTCGGTAGTAGATGAACACCAACGAGCCACAGATTACGATTAGCGCGAAGATGTCCTTCAAGAACGAATACGCCTGACCAAGAGCGTTGTCTGTCCCGAAGACCCAGAATTCGAAGGGTTCATAGAATCCCCGACCCCAGAGAATCAAAGAACGCAACAGCAGCACCAGGAAACCGAAGAAGATCATCAGGTGGGCGATCCCCGCTGCCGGGTACCGCGGCATGCGCACTTGGGCGAATGCATACTTGAGCGTCTTGGCAAGACGGACCCCGGGTTGATCAGCCCGGTTCTCAGCCGCGCCCACCATCATCAGGTTCCACCGCCGCCAGGCTGAGTAGGCAAAGATGCCCCAACCCGCGATCAACAATACCGCCATGATGATTGGATTCATGGAATCTGGTTCCTGTTCGCCCTAAGATTCTGTACGGTGGAAAGCATGTCCCCGTCTACGTAATCCCGCGACTAGAGTCGGCTATTGGCCTTACGCGGCTTGCATACGCCTAACCGGCGTTCGCTGATGCAGCTCGCCGGCGAGGGCGTGCTCATGCCTGATTCTCCAAGTCTCTCAACGCAGCCTCAACCTCGCCGACCAAGCGTGGCAGCGAGGTCTTGATCACCCGCCCAGACGATCTTCAAGTCGATGTTATCGTAGCCGTGAACGAGAGTGTTCCGGAAGGCGACGATGCGTCGACGGTCGGTAAGTTGCCCAGCTACACCGCCGTCCACCCGAGAGATACGGTTGATCGCCTCTCCTATGATCTCGAAGTTCCTTTCGACTGCTTGCCGGAGTGTTCGATCGGTGCTTAAATCCGAGAGTGTTTTACCTTGCGTAGCTGACAGGATGTACTCTCCTGCGTCGCGCACATCCTCTAGCCATTTCAGCGTCTCACGCGGCATAGAGCACTCTCCGCCCTGCATTGACCGACCGAATGAAATACGGGTTTCGCATTGCCTCAGCACAAACGAGGTCCGGGCGCCGACCAAACAGCGCCTCCAAGTCGAAGAGCAAACCGAAGTATTGATCGGCGGCGTCCATCTCTTCTTGAGGCGGAGCGAAAGTTACCAGAAAGTCAAGATCGCTGGTCTGGGCGTCAAAAGTGCCGTCTGCCGCCGACCCAAAGACCTCCAATCGAGCGACACCATAACGCCTGCACAGATCCTCAATCGCGGGCCGATCGTCGTCGATTAGCGCAATCATCGCACAAACCCCTCGTCTCCAGCAACCCGGAGGCGCCGAAGTCTACACGCCCACGACGGTAGGCGCCTACCCTGCCAACCGCTTAAGCTCTTGAGTCAGCAGCGGCACGATCTCAAAAAGATCCGCGACACAGCCGTAGGTCGCTACGCTGTAGATCGGCGCATCCTTCTTCGTGTTGATCCCGACGATCACCTTGCTGCCGCGCATACCCGCAAGATGTTGAATCGCGCCGTCGATGCCACAGGCGATGTACAACCTTGGCGTCACCACTTTTCCGGTCAGGCCTACCTGCCGCGAATGGGGCTGGTATCCCGAGTCACACGCCGCACGCGATGCTCCCACTGCGCCGTCGAGCAGCTCCGCCATTTCAATGATGATCTTGAAATTGTCTTCGGATTTCAGAGCTCGTCCGCCGGCAACGATGATATCCGCCTCGGTAACGTCTTTGATACCCGAGGTGGTGGAGACTATCTCCTTGATTTTGGCCCGCTTGTCCGCATCCGTGAACACTGCCGAGACGGCCTGCACGTCGGCGGAGGCGCCGTCCTGCGGATCGAGGGCACTGTAGGCATTCGATCGCACCGTGGCGATCTGCAACTTGTCCTTCGCCAGCCGGACCTTGCCCATGAACTTGCCCGCGTACATGCCTCTGCTTACTACAAGATCATCACCGTCGAGGACGACCTCCATGCAGTCGATAGCCAAGGCCGCACGCTTTCGTGCCGCTACCCGTGATGCCAGATCGCGACCCATGAACGTCGTGGGGATAAGAACGGTTTTCGGATCCGCCTCATCGATGACCGCGCACAACGCCGCGGTATAAGGGACAACGCGATACATCTTCAGCTCGGGATCGTCTACCGTGTAGATCTTCTTCGCTCCCTGGGCGGCGATCTTGTCCGTGAGGTTGCCAACGCCTTCTCCGACAACGCAGGCCTCCGCCTGTCCGCCGCTCTTGCCCGTAAGGTCGTTTGCCAGAGCAAGCAGCTGGAACGATGCCGGGAGTATCACACCTTCACGTTGCTCGATGAATACTAGGATATTGTTACTCATGGCTATATGACTTTCGCCTCCTCTCGCAGCAATCGAACCAGTTCCTTCACCATCTCATCAGGCTCGCCCTCGACAAACTTGCATTCCGGTCGGGGCGGGGGCGGTGTCACCGACTCGAAAACCACACCGGTGTTCAGGCTTGCGTCAGCGCTGAGCTCTGCTGAGGTCAACACCGTCACCGGTTTCTTCTTGGCCTTCATCAGGTTGGGAAGCGACGGATAACGCGGCTCGACCATTCCCTTTTCGATGGTCAAAAGAGCGGGCAGGTCGCATTCCAGCACTTCTTCCGCCCCTTCGATTCGCCGACGGGCCATGAAGCTCTTGCCATCGTCGGCCATATCCATTCCCTGCAGCGCGCCGATGTGAGGCATGTCCAGATACTCAGCCAAAGCAGGGCCAAACGCGCCGCTGTCCAGATCAATGTTATACTTACCGCACAGGATGAGATCGAAGCCGGCTTCGTCCTTCTTGATCGATTCTGCGATGATCTGGGCAGCAAAAAGCTCGTTCTTCGACTCAAACGCGGGATCGTTGATGTGAATGCCCGTGTCGGCGCCCATAGCCAGCGCAACCCGAAGCGCCTCGGAGGCCTTGTCCGGACCTAGCGTCAAGGCGACCACTTCCGTGACGTCCGAGCGTTTCTCCCGCAATTGTATCCCCAACTCCACGCCGAACTCGTCGAACGGATCGAGCACCTGCTTCAGACCCGTCAGCTCGATATCACTTCCATCGGGCTTGATTTTGATGCTCGCATTGGAGTCGGGCACTTGTTTAGCAATTGTTAGAATTCTCACCGCCTGATTCTCCTAGCTTGGGGGCAAACCACGCTCCGCGCCAACCGAAGCGCAACGAGCCCGATATTCTAACCGATTCTCGGGCGCTTGGGCAGTTACCGCAAAGCCTAAACTGCAGCCGAAGGCGTTTAGTCGGAGCTAAGGAAAGCAATTCCTGTGCCTAGAAAGCGATGGAAAACGAACTGAACTCGCCCGTAGGCGGGTCTTCACGTGACGTCGTCTCGCGGATGTACCTGGTCATGGCTTCTGCCACCGCATCACGAAATCGGCCGACCTCCTCCGGGACACCTTCGGCAACGAGCTCGACTCGCCCGTCAGAAAGGTTGCGGACCTGTCCAACAACGTCAAAGCGCGCAGCCACGGCCCGTGTTGTGTAGCGAAAACCAACACCCTGTACCGTCCCTGAAAAAAAGACGGTCTGACGAACTGTGTATGTCGCATTATCGGTCATCTGACGCCACTGTCGGCGGCATGCGGAACTTGACGAAGTAGAGCTCTCGCCCGCAGTCCCGGTATTCCACCTCATCCATATAGGCGCGGATGAGCATTATCCCGCGACCATTGGGCAAGGGCAGACGCTCCGGGCTTGTGCAGTCCGGGACCTCTTCGGGTTCGAATCCTTCTCCCTCGTCGCGAATGACGAAGACAGCTTGTTCGGAATCGATCGAGTAGCGGAAGGTCACCTGCTTATCCGGATCATTGCGGTTGCCATGCTTGACCGCGTTGGATAAGGCCTCTTCGAGGGCGAGTTTCACGGCGAAGACCGATTTCTCGTCATAGTTGAACTGCTTGAGTTTCTCCAAGACGGCCTGCTTGGGGACACGAAGTTCACAGGGATCACTAGGAACCTTGAAGACTTCATCGTTGTCGGAGCCAAGCTCGGTCATGCTGAATGTGGTGGGGGTTGCCGGCGCGACGCTCAGATCGGCGTTCCGCGGTTGGCTGCCGCACGCCCATATCAAGATCCTTCCCAGCCGGGCCACCTAGAAACTGGTCATCGCCTCCCCTGCCGTATCATATATCTCGAAAAGCTTGTTAAGCCGGGTAATCTTAAATACTTCGTAGATCTGTGGAGTGATCTCCGACAACTTCAACTTGCCGCCCCGGTCACCGATCTTCTTGTTCAGTTTAATCAGCATTCCGAGAGCAGCACTGGATAAGTGCTCCACGTTTCTGAAATCAAGGAGCACTTTTACGTCTCCCGCATCGTCGACCAACTTGCCGAGCTCTTCGCCGATTTCGTCGATTGAGAGCTCTTCGAGTATTTTGCGGTCCGCAAACTCGACTACTTTGACTCCGTTGAACTCCGAAACGGAGAGGTGTGGTGCATCTTCTGCCATAACGGGCCGCCTCCCTGAAACCATAAAGGATTGAACTCACAGGGCCGAGCTATACAGTCTATATTCGAGGGTGGCGGTGTCAAGCAAGGCGGCGGGGAACGCTGCCTGCGGGTCCGTCGACTTGTCGCGCACCGGGTGTGGGGCGGAACGTCTTTAGCCGACGATGCGTACATACGGGTACTGTGTACAATGGGACAGATGACATGCTGAGGTGCGGACGGCGGTCACAGAGCGATGCGCGGCATCGGGCAAATGCCTGGGGAGCTTTGGGGTGCGGTTGAATCATCTGCTGCTTTTGGCTGGAGCGGTTTTTGTCCTGGGTGCCCCGGATACCGCGCTGGCGTGGGGGCCTGCGGTCCACATCGGCATGGCACGCACCGTGCTCGACAGTTTGTCCATTCTGCCCGTTGCGGTCGCAGCCATACTGGCTCGTAATGGGATCGCCTACCTATACGGCAACATTGCTGCCGACATCGTCTTTGCCAAGCGACTAAGCCGCGTAAAGCAGTTCTGCCATCACTGGTCGACTGCCTTCAGACTTCTTGATCGAGCGTCCAGCGAGCAAGGCCGGGCGTTCGCCTACGGTTATCTCTCGCACTTGGCAGCAGATACCGTCGCACACGGTAAGTACGTGCCCCACCAGATTATGATCAGCAATTGCTCGACGCGTTTCGGGCATCTCTACTGGGAGTCACGTGCAGACGCCGTCGAGAAAGAGGCGAGTTGGCGGGAACTGGAGACGGTACTGGACGACGACCATGACCACCACCACGCCACACTCGAACCGTACATCAGTGACACGTTCCTCTCGTATGAGCTAAACCGTCTGTTGTTCAATCATATGAACGCCCTTGCCGTGCGAAGGACCTTCCGAAGAACGATGAAGGTGTTGGGCCGGCGTTCGCGATGGAATCTCTCCGACGCTCTGATGGAAGGATACAGGGCGGAATGTGTTGAACGGATCAGTGCAATCCTACGGGAAGGAAAGCAGTCGGCGTTGTTGCGCGAAGACCCCAACGGTACATCAGCCTTGATGCATCTAAGCGTACGTCGGCGCGAACAACGCCGTCTAAGGAGGCAAGGTATTCCCTTGATGCAGCGGCAGCTGGAAACGTCTCGTGCGCTCGGGCCTTGCCCGACAAATCTTCCGGGGATCGGCGATGGACCGAGTTTGATCCCGACCGAGGGGGCTACGCTGTAGACCCGGATTTCCCATACGGGGTGCTGCTGATTGCATGATTAGCGCAGTCTGCGCCTGCCGCGGTCTGTGAAGCAATGGTCGCTGACCACGTTGCCGGAGAAGTTGATCAGGATCGGTGCGAAGGTTGGCCCCCACTCCAAGTACGCGACATTCCAGATGACTGAGGTGGGGGTTCCACAAGAGTCGTATGCAGCGATCCTAAGCTTTATTAACCTCGACTATCCCACTTAGATATCGGGCACGCGCAGTGGCTGGCTGCTCGTCTTGTGCAGGACGTAGTAGAAGGTGAGCGGGTCGGCTGGAAGCCCTACTTCCAGCCGGTGGTCAGAACGCAATCGCAGGCGTCAAACGTAGTCCCGTCCAGCCGCACGGCGCTCAAGGTCAGTGTCGATAAGGTGCAGTGCCTGACCCGACGTTCGGCTGCGAGCGTGTTCGATGCCGAGACCTTGAAGACACGTTCACGGGCTTATGGGTTAAACAAGATTTCGAAAGCGCCGTAGTCTGTCAGATCCACGTCTTCGTCGGGCTCGAAGTCGAAGACTCTGCAGCACGGGCTTATGCCCGCAGGACTATCCCCGGTGAAACAGTTCTGCAGGCCTACGAAGTCAGCCAGGTCAACGTCCAGGTTCCGGTCGAAGTCGCCCATCACCAGCGGCTTTCCCGTCACAGGATAGTGGTAGCCCATGTCGACCATACCGGTATCGGTGGCTTCGTCGCTGCGCGTCGTGACCGTATTGAAGCCCAGGTATTTAGCTGTGTCGCCGCCGCCGTCGAGGCACGGACTGTCGACTGCCTGTCCCGCGGATACCTGACTCAAGTAATAGCAGCCGCCAGGCCCTGGGACAAAGACTGGGGCAGCGTGGATATTTCCTCCTCCGGCTCCACTCCACCCGCCCTGAACGCAACTGTAGTAAACCTGCGGGTAGTTTGCGCCCAGGTCTTCGCGGTTGTATATCTGGGTACCTGTGTTATCCCAGACCACACAGTTGCGAAGCTGTGGCTCGCTGAACTGGGTGTTGAACAATCCACCGCCGAAGTCAGCTACATTGCCGCTCAGCGTGCAGTTGATGATCAGAGGTTTGGAACTGTAGTTCCCGATGGCGCCACCGCGGTGGGATTTGTTCCCAGTGAACAGACAGTTGATCAGCGTCGCGTTACCCTCGTTCCCATTGGCCACTCCGCCCCCCCATTGGGATTTGGTTTGTCCCCTCGTAGCCAGATTGCCTACGAATACACAATCGATCAGCGTCGGAGCACTAACGTAACCAAACTGACCATTGTTGTGCATACCACCACCGCCGTGGGCTACGTTATGGACGAAAGCACAGTTGACTAACGTTGGGCTAGACCCAAGATAAGCGAGCGCGGGTGCGTAGTCGATCGTTGGCGGGCCAGTTCGGCCGGAGTTGCGATACAT
>CP070744.1:763944-792392 GCA_020348265.1 Phycisphaerales bacterium
CCTGCTGCACAGCTGCGCAAAAGCGAGGTCCGCCTCGCCGGTTATGGTGTAGTCAGCCAGCCGCACGATCTCCTGGGCATCCGTCTCATGGCTTACTTCCGGTCCCCCGAGAACGACAACGACATCAGGTGCGACGCACTTGAGCAACCCGACCAGCTGCGTCGCCGCCCGGACATTCCAGATGTACACGCCTATCCCAACGATGCGCGGCTCTTGCTTGAGTATGGCTTCGAGCACGTCCTGCGGACGACCGCTCACTTCGAACTCCATGATCGTCGCACGCTTGCGCAGGGAACCGAGGTTGGCCATCAAATAGCGCAGCCCGAAGGCGCTGTGAGCGTACTTGGCGTTCAAGGTGGTCAACACTATGTCAGGCATGCCCGCCACTCCATTCGAGAATACCCGCGAGTAATCTCCGTGCCGGTAGCGCTGCAGGACGTCATTCTCCAGCCTCCCCCGTCGTCTCGGGTGTCGCCTCCACGGGTATCCGCCTGGTCCTAACGTGGAATACGGGCATGGACACCCCCACCCCAACCGTACCGAGCTGGATAAAGAGTCTTGCCCAGTTGATCCGCGGGGACTCCCAGGCAAGGAGATAGGCCGGTCTCGGCGGACTCCAAATGAAGCCGTAACCTATCGAGACAATAGATTGTTCGTATTGTGTGTCTTGCCGTCCCGGTTCCCCGGGGGTCCTTACCCATTCGCCTCTTATCCCCAGCCAGGGTGGCCTGAGCACCATCGCGCAGGCAATGACAAACGCCCACCACAGGATCCGCCTTTGCCGCCTATTGCCTCGCCCGATCAGCAGCGCCGTTAGGGTGAAGATCCCCACTGCGATGACCACAAACATCGCCGGATTGAACGAGCCCTGCAGGCCTGCCTGAGGCATGACATTCGTCTCCAAGACAATAGGCGACAATTGTAGCAGCGGATCGCCGGATCGCGAGGCAGCCTCCGGCAGAGTCTACAGCTCACCCCCAACATAAGCGTGGGGCTTCGCACAGCCTGGCGACGCGTAGCCCTCAGAACGATGACTCGAACACTGCACCTACGAGTCAGCCCTAGGGCATGTCTGTTCTTCCGATAACGCGGCCAAGTGAATCAAGCGCTGGATTCCACGTGGGGAAAGCGCGCAGATACAGTGCTAATGCCCCGTGTCGGCGTCGGGCGATGTGACGCCAGCGGACACAAGTTCTTACGCCCCAGGCTGGGCCAGGCTCTTGTTTTTGCAGAGCAAGTGTGCGAGCTTATCATGTGCGTATGATGCGCCTGTTTCTTCGATGCGTGTCCTGTCGCACGTTCCGGCAGCGACTGACCAAGGCGATTAGGTGCATCGGCCTCTGTGTGAACTCTGCAAACAGAAGAGACTTCTGATGGACAAACCTGCATATGTTGTGTTGTGCGACTGCGGCTATGCAGAGAAGATCATCCCGCCGGGTGTTAGGCAGAAGGTGCTGGGCGGACTCTCTGCCGCTGGAATTGACTTCGAGGCGGCGACGGATCTGTGTGGGATGTCCGCCCGAAAAGACCGCGCCTTGATGCGCTTCGTGCAGGCTGACGAGTTGAGAATCGTTGCCTGCCATCCACGGGCGGTCAGGTGGCTGTTTCATGCCGGCAACGCACCCCTGTCAGATCAGGGAGTAGAAGTGCTGAACATGCGCAGCCAAGCGGCAAGTGAGATTCTCTCAAAGCTTCTCCGCGACGCCGGAGGCGATGCCGACGTAGACGGTAATGACAGTGCGCTGTCCCGCGCGGAATGCGCGCCAGTGCAACAAGAACGGAAAGAACGTAGCGACGACAGGTCAAACACGGGCGAGTGGACGCCGTGGTTCCCGGTCATTGACTATGACCGGTGTACCAACTGCAAACAGTGTCTGAGTTTCTGTCTATTCGGCGTGTTCGGCATGGATGAGGAAGATCGAATTCTGGTCAAGAATCCCATTAACTGCAAGACGGATTGCCCGGCTTGCTCGCGCGTATGCCCGAACGTGGCCATCATGTTTCCGAAGTATGATAGGGCTCCTATCAACGGGGATGTGGTTAACGAGGAAGACGGCGGGCGCGATGTAGTCAAGGTCGATGTTTCCGGCCTTATGATCAGCGGGGTCAGTTCATCACTCAAAGCAAGAAACGAAAAGGCCCGCAAGCGGTTTTCAACCGAAGCAAGCGAGTCTCGTGCCCTTGAAGAGCGCCGCCAATGCGCAGAGAGAATGAAGGCTGATCTGGATATCCCGGATAAGGTGTTGGCGAGTCTGCCTATTGCGGATGCCGGGGGAGGGAGTTGCCCCTGCTCATCAGTTAAGTCGGATCATTTGCAGGAAGAAGCGCCGATTGAAGAGGAGCGAGAACCCGCGCCGTCGGAGGAGGAATGGGGCATATAGACTGCGACGCCGGACTAAACGTCATGTGCATGACACGACCGGATCGAGCAGAGCCGCGGCCGGCAGGAATATTTGGAGACGATACCCCAACGAGCAAGCCGAATGATCTTATCCTTGGCCTATAGAACCTGGCGCTCGACGGATGCCCGCTTGCTGTGGAAGTTCGGCTACAACTTCGCCTACAAGGGCATGCGCTCGGTGCAGCGATTCAAGAAGAGGCTCAAGCAAGGTCAGATCTTCCCCCCGTTTTTGTACATCTCTATAACCAACGGGTGCAACCTGCGCTGCAAGGGGTGCTGGATGGATGTTACCTCTCCGCAGGCCAAGATCAGCTATGAAGACATGTGCAAGTTGATCGTCGGTGCCCGCAAGTATGGCAACAGTTTCTTCGGCATCCTGGGCGGTGAGCCCTTCATGCATCCCGACCTTATCAGGCTGCTGGAAGCGCATCCGGACTGCTACTTTCAGATCTTTACCAACGGACATTTCATTACCGACGAAGTGGCTGCCAAACTGCGCCACGTGGGGAACGCAACGCCCCTGATAAGTGTCGAAGGAAGCTCAGCAATAAGCGACGAGCGTCGCGGCCGCAAGGACGTACTCAACAAGACTCTCGCCGGAATCGAGGCCTGTGTTCGTAACCGGCTGATCACCGGGGTGGCGACAAGCGTGTGTCAGAACAACATCGACGATCTTCTCAGCGAGGAATGGGTCGACGAACTCATCAAACGAGGGATCCACTACGTCTGGTACTACACCTACAGACCTGTCGGCCCCGAGCCCACCCCCGAATTGGCCCTTACGCCGGAACAGGTATTAGCTGTGCGCCGTTTTGCGATGGATATGCGAAACAGCAAGCCGATCGGCGTCGTCGACGCATATTGGGATGACCAAGGTGCGGCACTGTGTCCGGCGGCCATCGGCATAAGCCATCACATAGGCCCCTGGGGAGACATCGAGCCCTGCCCCGTCATTCAGTTTGCGGGGGACAATATCCGCGATAATAACGGGGATATCTTCAAGACCATGACCGAGTCGACTTTTCTGGAAGAATTCCGCAATACTATCCCAGCCCAGACGCGGGGTTGCGTCGTTCTGGAAAGGCCCGACCTGCTTAAGGAACTTGTGGAGCGCCTGGGGGCACGAGACTCTACCGCGCGGAAGTCAGCCCTGGCCGAACTTCAGGCCATGGGCTGTCTCAGCAGCCAGCACAACCCGGAAAACGAGCTTCCGGAGGAGAACTGGATCTACCGCTTCACCAAAAAACACTGGTTCTTTGGTTTTGGAGCCTATGCATAGGCTGTGGAAAGTAATGCGTATGTGGTTGACAAACGGCGAATGAGGTTGAGCCTTGAGGGATTAGCAGCATGACCGTTAAGAAGCAGACTGAACAACCCAATGCTCCAGCCAAGCGCAACGGCAAGCGCCGCAACGGGCACGGAAGCACACCCCTCATCAACCTACCCCCGCGGATCCCCAGGCAGCTCTACCGACCCGCCCAGCCGAACATCCCTGATGACAAGGCTGTGCGAAATTCGCTGAGGAGTACCGCCGAACGGCATATCCAGCAAGCCAAGATCATACCGCCACTCACCCTCGACGAACTGCGCACGCACACGGCTCACGTCCTGAAGCTGGCGGGAGTCGACGAGATCTACCGGGATTTCGCAGCGGTCATCGTCAGCAACGAAGCCTGGCGCGACACACTAGCTCGGATCCCATACGACCGCCGGTTGCTTCTTCTTCCCAAATGCCTCCGGGCAGACGGGCGTTGTCCCGCTCCGATCGACGAGTTCGGCCTGCTGTGCAAAGGTTGTGGGCTCTGCGCGATCAAGGAGCTCACGCAGCAGGCGGAGCGGCTGGGCTATGCCGTTCTGGTGGCGGAAGGCTCGGCTGTCGTAACCAAGATGATCGAGACGGGTAAAATCGAAGCCGTCGTCGGAGTAAGTTGTCTTAATGTGCTGGAGAAGTGCTTCCCCCACATGGAAGCCCGTGCCGTGCCCGGGGCGGCTATCCCGCTCCTTCAGGACGGTTGCGCCAACACCACGGTGGACTTGGACTGGGTCTGGGACGTCATTCACTTGACCAGTGAAGATCGCACGTACCGCCTGAACCTCGACGCCGTTAGAAAGGATGTCCAGAGCTGGTTCACCAGCGAATCGCTGTCTTCCATAATAGGACCACCCGACGGGGAGACCGCCCGAATCGCCTACGAATGGCTGGCCGGTGCGGGAAAACGCTGGCGCCCCTACCTGGCTGTCTGCGTCTTCCTGGCCCTTCAGAGCGAGGAGTGTCGTGACGAACCGCCGGCGGCCCAGCGCGATCTAAAGAAGCTGGCCATCGCGGTCGAGTGCTTCCACAAAGCCTCGCTGATTCACGATGACATCGAAGACGGCGACGAAATCCGCTATGGCAAGAAAGCCATGCACGTTGAGCACAGTATGCCCGTGGCACTCAATGTGGGCGATTTTCTCTTGGGCGAAGGATATCGCCTTATCGGGGAGTTGGACCTTGGCGCGCAGCGCAAAGTGGACATGCTTCGCTTGGCTGCGGATGGCCACCTCACCCTCAGCAAAGGACAAGGTGCGGAGCTCTGTTGGGCACGTGCCCCTGAACCGCTCTCCTCATTGGAGGTGCTTGATATATTCAGGCAGAAGACCGCACCGGCATTCGAGGTGGCCTTGCGTCTCGGCGCTTTCTTCGCCGGCGCCAACCGGGAGGTGCACGAAGTTCTGAGCAGGTATAGCGAATCGTTGGGTGTAGCCTATCAGATACGCGACGATCTGGAGGATTTCACGGGCAACAGCGACTCGCACGATCTTCGCGATCTGCGACCGTCGCTGGTGTTGGCCGTCGCTCGAAAAAAAACCGCCAATCGCATAGAAGCCGACCTTATTACCTCGCTATGGAACCACAACTGTGACTATGATGTTATTGCGGACGAGGTTCAGCGGGTCATCCGTGAGCGGGGTGTGGTCGACAAAACCTATGAACTCCAGGAAGCTTACACCGAACAGGCGACCCGCTCGCTACGATCTCTGAAGAACCCCACCCTGAAGGGGCTCTTGCGTCGAGTGGTGGGCAAGATCTTCGGCGAGGACACGATCCAAGGATATTGCAGTGAGTTTGAGGCTCGAAATGCTGCGGGCGGCAAGGAAAGCGCCGAACCTGCTGCTTGATGCCGGCGATCGCGTTGTACACTACCTCCGTGGACAGCTCAACGTAGACGGCGGGGGGAACAACCGGGCCGGCGCCAGCGACCTGTATTACACGGTGTTCGTGCTCGAAGGCTTGCTCGCCATGGGGGTGGATCCGCCTGTGGATGTCATACGCCCCTATCTGACAAGCTTCTGCAACGGAGCTAATAGCAGCCATCCGCTCGACGGCCTCGATTTCGTTCACCAGACCTGTCTGGCAAGGTGCTGGGCGGCTCTGCCCGCAGAGGAGTTGGATGATGATACCGCCGATCGCATCATCAAACGCATCGAATCGCACCGAAGCGCTGACGGTGGATACGCGCCAGAGGTCGGCGCTGAGACAGGAACGGTATACCATTGCTTCTTGGCAATGGGGGCGTATCAAGACCTCGAGGCAGAAACGCCCGAGCCGGTCGGACTGCAACATTGCATAAGTGCCCTGCAGACCGGCGACGGTGCTTACGCAAACGAGCATGACATGAAACTCGGCACGACACCGGCAACAGCCGCTGCTGCCACGTTGATGCAAGAGCTGGGGGTGCCGGTTCCCACAGAGGTGAGTGACTGGCTGATGGCACGGTTTCACCCTGATGGCGGCTTCCTGGCCATGCCCGAAGCACCCATTCCCGACCTGCTTTCGACAGCCACAGCCCTGCATGCTCTTGCAGGGATGAACGTCTCCCTCAACGATGTCTCTGAGTCTTGCCTCGATTTCGTAGAGAGTCTCTGGACAGGTGCCTGTTTTCGCGGACATCAGATCGATGACGCTGGAGACTCGGAATACACCTACTACGCCCTGCTTGCCCTCGGGCATCTGAGTTCCTGATCGATGGCACTGGACTTCAACGCGGTGGAGCAGACACTTCGAGCAGCAAGGGCGGAACTGCTTGCCGCGCGCACGCAAAGTGTTGACCGTCGGCCCGGATACGGACACTGGGTAGGCGAGCTTTCCAGCAGCGCCCTTTCCACCGCAACCGCCGTCTGCGCCCTGCAATTGCTCGACCGAGCGACGGGCAGCGAAGTATCAGCCGGTCTGGTGCGCAATGGCGTCACTTGGCTCGTGGATAACATCAATGCTGACGGAGGCTGGGGAGATACTGTTGACAGCCCCAGCAACATCAGCACCACCGCCCTGTGTTGGGCTGCGCTGGGTGTCAACCATCACCTCGCCAAAGCACATCATACCACAGTCGAACAGGCCCAAGACTGGTTGGCGCAGAGGGCCGGCAGACTCAACGCGGAGCACCTTGCCGAGGCTATCGACGCTGTTTACGGAGAAGATCGCACCTTCTCTGTCCCCATCTTGACCATGTGCGCGTTGGCGGGCCGGTTCGGTAAAGGTCGACAGGCGTGGAGCCGCATGACCCAACTGCCTTTCGAACTGGCCGTCTTTCCCCGCGGGTGGTTTCACCGATTGGGTCTGCCCGTGGTGAGCTACGCTCTACCCGCCCTGATCGCCATTGGGCAAGCCCGACATCATCATAGTCCCACGCGAAACCCAATCATGCGTTGGATACGTCACCTCACCCGCGCACGGACGCTCAATGTGCTTCAGTCCGTTCAGCCCCAAAGCGGCGGATTCCTGGAGGCTGCTCCGCTGACGAGTTTCGTGCTCATGAGTCTCGCTTCGATTGGAGAGGCTGATCACCAAGCCGCCCGGAAAGCCGCTGCTTTTCTCGCAGACTCGGTTCGCGAAGACGGCAGTTGGCCCATCGACACGAACCTGGCTACTTGGGTCACGACTCTGTCGATCAACGCGTTGGCTGCCGGTAACAGCTCCTTAGACGCCGTGCCCGAGGAAGAACGAAGTCGTCTGCGCGATTGGCTCCTCGATCAACAACACCTCAAACGACACCCTTATACTTATGCCGCCCCAGGCGGATGGGCTTGGACCAATCTCAGTGGAGGCGTGCCCGACGCGGATGATACGCCGGGAGCGCTCCTCGCCTTGCAGCACCTGACGATGGAAGACACGTTCGGCAATATCGCAGATGAACGACTGCAGCAGGCCATAGAAAGCGGCATGGGCTGGCTGCTCGATCTGCAAAACAAAGACGGGGGGATCCCCACATTCTGTCGAGGATGGGGCAAGCTCCCCTTCGATCGAAGCAGTCCTGATCTGACAGCTCACACCCTGCGCGGCTGGGATGCTTGGCGGGATTGTCTTCCAGACGGATTGCGTAACCGCGTTACAGGGGCCACACGCCGGGCCGTGGAATACCTCATAGCCGCACAGCAAACGGATGGGGCGTGGGTGCCTCTCTGGTTCGGCAATCAAAGCAGTGCAAACCAGAGGAACCCTCTGTATGGAACGACCCGCGTGCTGCGTGCATCAAACATCGCACTACCTGACGGACGTCTAAGCAAAGGTTGGCTACAGGCACAAAAACGTGGACTTGAATGGGTTCTTCCCGCCCAGAACTCCGACGGAGGCTGGGGCGGCGATTCCTCAGCACCTTCATCCGTAGAGGAAACCGCCCTTGCCGTCGAAGCGCTGGTTGAAACGCAAGGACGCTCCCACGGGACAACTGGCAAAAGCGATGCGATAGAGCGAGGAACTCGTTGGCTTATAGATCGCACGCGCGGGGGGACCGTCTTCGCACCGGCCCCAATCGGACTCTACTTTGCCAAACTGTGGTACTCCGAGCACCTCTACCCGCTCATATTTACGGTCGCCGCCTTACAGAACGTGCTCAACCAGCTAACCAACAAGGGACTCTCATCAGCGTCCACCCAGACATGAGAGCTTGAACGGCGCCCGAATGATAAAGACTGAACACGACGCAAGTCAGAATTTTCAACCGGTGCTGATCTGTAGCTTGCTCCCTGTTCAGCGGACGTATCGAGTGGTACGATCGTTGGAGTAAGTCACCTACGGAAGCCGACCGGGTTTGGACTAACTGCTGAGGTCGGCATGACGCACCCCAAGTGGACGGGAGACCGAAAACATGAGAATCATGGAGCTGATTAACGATCCGGCGCCCCCGAAGCCGTGGACACAGGGGGACAATATCCCTTGGAACGATCCGGATTTCAGCGAGCGGATGTTGCACGAGCATCTCTCATCGGAGCATGATCTTGCGAGTCGTCGCGGGGAGATGATCGACCGGCAGGTGGCTTGGATCCATGATCACGTGCTGGGTACGCGTTCAACGAGAATACTGGATCTGTGCTGTGGACCGGGCCTGTACGGCACTCGCCTGGCAGGCCGAGGCCATGAGTACGTTGGGATCGATTACTCTCCCGCGTCAATCGCCCACGCCAAACGCGATAGCGCCGGGAACGACCGATGCAAGTACCTGGAGGGGGATGTTCGCCTGACCGATTGCGGCAGTGGGTTTGGTCTCGTCATGATGGTGTACGGAGAGTTCAACGTCTTCCGTCCGGCGGACGGCAGCACCATTCTCCACAAGATCCACGGCGCCCTTGAGCCTGGTGGCTTGCTGCTGCTCGAACCGCACTCACGGGATGCGATAATGGCGATCGCCGACGCGGGTCGAACGTGGGAGGCGCTTGACGCAGGGCTCTTCTCCGATCGTCCGCACCTCTACCTCCAACAGGCCCACTGGGACGACACCAGCCAAGCAGCAACCCGCCAGTTTTTCGTCATCGACGCAGCGACCGGCGACGTTGCACGATATGCGGCGAGCTATCAGGCCTATTCCGATGATGAATACCGTTCGCTACTTGTTGAACACGGTTTCCAGGATGTCGAACTCCACCCTTCACTCATGGGAGACCGGGACCCAACGCAAACGAATCTTATGGCGATTCTAGCCCGAAAGTCTTCAGGCTGAGTCCTCGGCTTGGCCAACGTAGAACCGTCCCAGTGTATTCGCCATAATGTACACAAAGAAGGACAACCTCCCCGAGTAGGACTCGAACCCCGACTCTTATCGGGATCTTCGACCCAGAACGTACGGTTTATCCGGCTGCGGCCCACTTCTTCGCCTCACCAATCGAGGAATTCGTCACCGGCATCATGGGTAATCAGGGCGTCTAAAAGTCCTGCGACCTCCACGATTTTGCGCCTCACCGCGTTGTCCGGGTCCTCAAGGTCGGGGACATACTTCCCGGACAGTTCGCCGCTGCGATAGCTCAGGAACGGGATGACCCCATCATCACCTACGAATTCAGCTTGGGCATCTCCCGCAGAGATTGAGATCAC
The DNA here is from genome assembly GCA_020348265.1 of Phycisphaerales bacterium. GTDB lineage: Bacteria > Planctomycetota > Phycisphaerae > UBA1845 > UBA1845. The sequence continues at coordinate 773,691 of CP070744.1, forward strand.
TTCTCCCGTCTTGGGGTTGGTTGCAGAGAACGGTTTCGTCCTCAGCCTCAGCACGGGATCTTCATCGACAATTCGGAGCCACTCCTCGCGCGCTATTTCTTGACCGGTCTCGTGGAATTCACGGTCGTATGACTTGGTGACAATCAATGAAATTCCCATAGACCGTCAATCCTCCCTGACCGTATCCTCGCAGATCATCCGTCAGACGCGCAACATTCCGGACGAGCACCCGCAGCCCGCACAAGTGAATCTACGGACGAAGCTTAGAATCCTCTACGTTGATTCGTTCGAGGACAATCCACTCCTTGGGCACCCGAGCCATGGTCTCCACACACGACTTGTAATCTTTGTATGCCTCTACCGGTGCCTCCACTTCTCTCTGTACATACTCATCGCGGTAACGGATCTGGCGGGCGTCAACATCAAAGCGTGCGAAGAAAGTGGTCGGCTCCGATTCCGCTTGGTAGTCCTTGCCGGCGTAATAGACCCGAAAGCCGTCAGGAATGCTCAGCGTTAGATCGATCGTGCTTTTGCTTCGCTGGTCCCACCGCAGTGGAAACACCCGCTGCGGCTTGCCCACCGAGCCTGCACTATAATCGATCTCCGGCAGGCGAAAGACAAGCAGTTCATCGTCGCCCAGGGCATAGCCCTCAAGCGTGTACGTTTGCGAGAAGGTCAGTTGACTATCGAGGTCGTGCAAGTTCTCGATAGTGTAATTGTGGAGCCGGGCGGTGGCGTGCAAATCGGTCAGGGCAACTTCGAACTGCTGGCGAAGCTCGTCGTCCTTCAGGTCTTTCCAGGCAGCGCGATAGCCCATCTCGTAATTGCCTGTGGGCGTTGCCGTGGCGGTGACGGTAAGATCGCCCGCAGGTGTCACACTCATTTGATAGCTACTGGCGACCATCTCCTCATCAGCTTCGTTTAATGGGACCTCGATCAATTGTGAATCGGTCTTGGAAACGAGCATGGCCCGTGTGCCCTGGTATTCCGACGGCACCTGCCCGAATCGAGCGGTGTCATTGTCCAGGGCTAGGAATGTGCGACCTGTGGGCAGGTCGACGGCCACCAGGGCATCATTGAATTGCCGAATGCAGGGGACATTCTCGACCAACTTCCCGGATCCTTGGGGACAGCAGAGCACGACGTGGGCCTCAACGCCGGCCTCCAGCAGCATCGCCCGCAAGAGTGCGGCCTTATCCGTCGTGTTTCCGGCCAGCTTCTCGAACACCGCGTCTACCGGCCTAGGAGCGTAGCTGTACGCGCTCGGCCGAACCCATAGCTGTCTGATCTCGTTCGTGAAGTACCGGTAGATTCGTCGAGCCTTCTCTTCGGGGTTGGCGGCCCCGGCAACGAGTTCACCGACTTTCTCTGTGATCGCAGGTGACGTTGTGCTGGCATCCAGCAAGGCAAGACGGTATGCCTCGCCGATCTTGTCCCATGTGGTTTGCTCTGCAACCACGACCCGCGGCAAGCAGTCCGCCCGCGGCGGCATATTGGGCTCGGGCACGATCCGTGGAGAGTTCTTGATGCTGAAGGAATAGACGATTTCATCCCCACTTTCTTCCGTCGTGGCAGTCACGCGGTCGGCCCGTTGCTTAGCCACGGACAGCTTCCGATCCTGTGGAATGATGATCCGCATCTCCCGTTCGAAGACCGGCTCGGTTTCCTGAAAATATGCCCACGCGAACAAAGGATCGAGCAGTGTGGTTTGCAGTTGTCGCCTGGTGATCTGATAATCGAGGATTGAGTTCTCCGCGACTTGCTTCATGGTGAATTTCAGCTGCTGCTGCTTCTCGTATTCGGGCGTATCCGCGTTGACGCTGGTGATGTCGATGGCCGCCTCCGTGATGGGGATCACCGTGCCGTCCGGGTTGATCGTTCTGGCGAAGTCCACCTCGAGTGTCTCATCACCCTTTCGAAAGTACCGTGCAACGTTGGCACGGTTTTTGCCGCGCTCAAGGAGGACTTTTTGCACGACACGCTCTCGATGTGTATAGGAGCCGTCGCGATGCAGCCGCTTCTCAAGCAGATCATACATCGTGACGTATCCGGAATCGAGTAATAAGAATGTTGTCGGTGAGGCCTTCAGGACTCTCCTGAGCAGAGGATCGTCAAGGTCCTCGACGCGTCCAACCTCGTCGCCCACTCGGACCCCGGCCAGGTCGATCCGCTGCACGTCGGACAAAGCGAAGGATTGGGCTCCGATCTCTCCCTTAACTTCGAACAGGACAGCTTCTTTGCTGATTTCGACCAGCCGTCCGACGCGTTCCCGTCCGTCTTGCAGGTAGAGCACATCCTCAGCCTCTTGGGCCAAAGCGGAACCCGAGATCGCAAGCAAAGCCACCATCCACAGATGTGTTTTCTTCATTGTAAGATGCTCCCTGCCGGTACCACACCGTGAAGGTCCGTCCGTGACAACGCCTTGTGGTGTCTACGTCGGGTCCTCGCGCACCTTCTTCAAGAAGACGGGCCTTCTGGCGTAGTCGGCTATGCGTTCCAACGATGCCTTGTACTCGAGATAATCCTCCTTTGGGACCGTGCGCCGCGCCCGGCTGAAACGTTCCTCGAACACAATCGTCATCCCGTCCTCACTGAAGTTCGCCTGATAGTCCACGTAGGGCGATTTCAGGCTAAGCGACTCCGGCAAACCTTTGGCCTCGTATCCGGGCGGCAGGCGTAGCCCAACGTGCTGTTGGATTTCCTCCGATGTACCGTAGTCGATGTCGAACCGCCGTTCGTCGAGTGACGCCTCCTCATACTGATGCAGCCCTTCCGACAACGGCAGCGGAAATATCATCAGCTCACCTGCAAAGGTGGGATACTCCGGCAAGCTGACCTTCATCTTCACTGTCAAAGGCACCGTCAAGTCCGCCTCGTCACTGATGTCGATCTGCTCCAGCTTTGCACCGGGCGAAACGGAGTTGATGGCCTGTTGCGCCACCATCTTCAGCATCATTCTGTTGATCTGCTCCAGGGCCATTCGCAGCCCGGCTTCGATGCCACCAGTCATGTTCATCGTCACGTCGGCATTCACATTGCCCTTCATATCCACCGCCATATCCAGGCGGATGTCCATGGCGTTGTGATCCGGCGGCGGCACGCCAACCACACCGATCTCGCGCTCCAGAACGTTGATCGTGGCTACGCCGTGATCGTCCGGCCTGAAGAAAGGATAACGAAAGGTCTCCGCCGTGGTGTCGAGATAGAAAGTCCTATCCAAAAGGCGAATCTTGTTGATGGCGTGATTCGCGAAAAGCCTCGGCAGCGATCGGTCATCGGCGGGCAGGTCATTGGTCGCAATGATCACGGGATAAGCTTCAATGTTAACCGCCTCAAGCATCGTGCTGAACAAGATGGCCTTGTCGATGCAGTCGCCGTAGCCATTCTCCAAAGTCAGGCCGGCCGGGTGCCCCGACCAACCCGAACCCATGCTCCCCTTGATCGAAATATAGCGGATTTCGCGCTGGAGCCAGTGGTAGATTCTCGCAAGCTTTTGCTCGGAGGTAGCGGCATCACCGACAATCTCCGTGACCTTGTCCTCAATGGCGGGGGTGAGCTTGATGTGCTCTTTCTGAAACGGGGCAAGAAAGTCGTACAGGTAGTCCCAGTTTTCATGCAGGCTGGCAGTCAGGCGCGGCGCGACCTGCCCGATTGGCGGCATGACCGGCTCGGGCACGATATGCTCTATGTCCCGCATTTCCCATTGATAGACGCGCTGGTTGTCCTTCACCGTGATCACCGGCTCGGCAACGTTGTCAGGCATGTTCGCGGTCTTATAGTAAAGCGTCCGCGATTTGGGGATGCGAATCGTCACTCGACTCCAGACGACCGGATCGGTTGCGGCGAAGAACCAACCCGGATAGAATAGTTCCTTGTCGTAGGGATTGTACATTTCCCTGTCCCAAATCACTTCGACAATAGAACCCACTTGAACATCGGGTAACTGCCCACTGACGACCTTGTGCTCGCTGAAAGAGACCATCCCCTCCATTGGTTTGGCTTCCTTTAGGTCAGCCGGATCAAACTCGTAAACGCTACCGTCCGGCCCTATGGTCCGTGCCCGCACTAGTGTGACCCGGCTTCGGCCTTCCTCAAAGGAGTTGCCAATCTCCGCAAACGACTTCCACGCTTCCTTGAGGATCTTGACCGCGTAGTGAGAGCGCTCGACATGTGTACCATCTTCGCGTAGTATGTACTCCCCGTCGTCAATCAGGGTAATGGCCCCAACGTCGGGATGCTTCTTTTCAGCTTCCTCTGCGTGCCGCAACAATTCCGTTACGTCCGACCGCCCTAGGCCGCTTACGGTATCCCTGGGCGTCGATCCACGGACAAACAGGATGCGCTTGATCTCGGCGCGTGGAATCACCCGTCCGTCGTCAGTGATGAAATTTCCGTTACTGAATGTGATGTATTCAGTATCGAATCTCGACCCATCGACAAGTTCGACCACCTCTGCGTAAGCCGCGGAAGGCGGCGCGAAAACATACGCTATTGCGAAAAGCAACGCCCCCGTCGCAGCCCAACGGTCCTTGACTGACGCGCTCACGTAGGTAGCCGTTCTCTTCATCATCGAAACTCCGACGATCCGCGAAGATGACCTGAAGACTCTTGCTCCAATCCTAACGTTTACGGGAAAGACAGCAAGGGGCTGTTCAGCCATGCCCACATTGGGAATGCTATGACCCGATCCCGCTACCCAAGCCCGGGTTGGTACCTCGGCATCTGCGGTTCAGGGAGTACTCGCCCCCTAACACCTGAGTCTTTGGACCTGCGCCGCTGGTGTTGGATCGTGCACACTTGCCCAAAAGCGTAACAGGGGCTGAGGACGACCAACCCCCCGACCAGGATGAGGTGGACAGGTTAGTGACACTATGGGAGGATTGTCCAAACCACACTGAGCCAGTACAGTGCACAGACAATGGGCTCGCCGTCATCGGCTACGGTGTACAGCAATGCAACTTGGCGTCGCGCCGAGAAACGCTCCGGATGGACCGGAGGGAGTGTCGACTATGCCGGAAAGGTCACGGGGCGATCAGTCGTTTCGAGCGCGGCGGATGCATCTGCACCGTTTGGCATCATCGAGGAGAACCGAGCAATGACTGACACCAAACAATGTCAGAATGGAGCAGCAGCACCCGCCACCTACTTTGCCACCGCCGAGCGCGCCAAACCACAAGAGCTGCGCGCCTCCGTCGCCCGAATCACTGACAATCCTTTGGTAACTGCTACCTTGGAGGTTCTTGCCGCACGGGTAGCTGTGTTGAATCAGAACCGTCAAGTCCTGGCAGTCAATCACGCGTTTCTGCTTGCGCTGGGGACTGACGATCCAGCAAATGTGCTGGGCCTGAGACCCGGTGAGGTGCTCCACTGTACACACGCAACTGACCACCCAAGCGGATGCGGGACCGGCAAAGCCTGCGCAACATGCGGCGCTGCGATCGTAATTGTGGCCACCCAGGAAACAGGCGGACCCCAGGAGCGCAAGTGCGTTCTCACCACACAACAGAATGGATCAAAGGTCGACCACATCTTCGTCGTCCGTTGCTCCCCGTTCCAGGAGGAGGGAGAGAGCCTGCTTCTCATCAGCATGCAGGACATCAGCGCCGAGCAACGCCACCTGGCCTTGGAACGCGCATTCCTCCACGACTTGAGCAACATGATCACGGTTTTCGCCGCGAGCACGGAGTCACTCATCGAAACCCAGTCTCTGGCCGGTCCCGAGCTGCTGGCACAGGCTCACGAGGCGGCAAACACACTGATCCAAGAAGTGAACGTTCAGCGTCTCCTCTGCACGGACAACGCCGAGGCATTTCGTCTTGGCGCCGACGAGGTGCACCCGACGGACATTCTGAACCGCATCCAGGCCGTCTTCACCGGCCATCGCGCCGCGACGGGCCAATCCCTTGTCGTCGAGAGGCCTCAGATGGACAGCCCGTTCAGAACAGCTGCCGGACTGCTCATGAGAGTCCTCTCAAACATGACCTTGAACGCGTTCGAAGCGGGTGATGCGGGTGATCAGGTGCGTGTTGGAGCTGAAGCCACCGCGGAGAATGTGACGTTCTACGTCTGGAATCGACAGACTATTCCCCAGAGCGTGTCGTCGCGCGTCTTCCAACGATACTTCTCGACCAAGACAGGCGTCGGGCGAGGTGTGGGGACGTTCTCGATGAAGCTGCTGGGCGAGACGCTGCTCAAAGGCCAGGTTAGTCTCGCCACATCCGAGGCTTCGGGTACGACCTTCCGCATTACACTACCCCGTAATCCCGGTACCGCATAACGCCCAGAGGATAAGTCATAGACCTTCTCAACGGCACGCCGCACACGATACCGGTGAACCGTCTTTCCGAGTTGGACCTGAATCCTCCCTCGGCGGACTTGCTTCGCCAAATGACTATCAACCCCAGGCACAACCGGGTCCTGATTCCGCTATCGCTTCCGCCACATGGCCCGGCTTCCTGGGCCGGATATCACAGTGAGCGAAGTGGCGAGAGAATGCCCGCCGATAGCACCTGCGCGAGCCCGGGACGAACAGGCTTCAGGAGGTGGATCTGGGGGCCGCCTTTGCCAAGTCTTCGAGAACGGCTCACTCGGTTTGTGATGGCTGTTGCGATTGGTGGATCGGCGTTTCAGCTTAGCGGCTGCGATCCAACCGTGCGCGACGCCCTGCTGACCGGGTTGGAGACTACCACGCAGAGCCTGTCGGCTACGATCATCTCAGCGTTTTTCCTGAGCATGGATGACGAGTCAGGCACGAGCGGGCTGACCACGACGTAGAACGTTTTGAACCCACGCACGGGCAAAACGCTGACCGCAACGGCGTCGCAGCCTGTGGTGCTATCCGATTGACCAGGTAAACGAGGACCGCGAGCAGGCGAACCACGCGCTCACTCGCGGTCCTTACTGGTTCTTGCGCTCGTCAAGCTCATAACCCGGAGGCACATGTACCCCATATGATGCCCCCGCCATAAGCCCCTGGATAAGGCACGACGTCAGACGCGGCGGTACGATCCACTAGGGACAATCGCCCGGGTCGACGTTGTTCCCCGCCCAGGAGAACGGCCTGCCGGCCAGGCCGAACAGGATCTGGTTGAGATCGCTGACGTTCAGAATCCCTTGGGGGCGGTAGAACGGGTCGCCTTGGCCCTCCACATCGACCCAGGTCCAATGGGCTTGTGGCTTCGGGTCGCCCGGCAAACCGTAGTTCAGATTCGTGAGCAGATAACCTGAGATATCCCCGACGTTGAGGATCTGATTCGGCGGATCAAATTCCGTTGTTACCGGGTCGACCGGGCCGACTACGTCACCATAGTTGCCGGGCGGCGGTCTTAGGATGGTGCCGATCATGAGCGAATCGCTGCAGATGTCCCCGCTTGCAGGCAGACACACGCTAACCGCATAAGTTGCGACCGGTGTGATCTGGCAATCGCTGATGTGCAGCAGTGACGAGTCTGCGACACCGAAGTTGTTCCAGGTCCTGAAGTGCGGAGCGTTATCCAGGCGCGCGAACCAATCCTCATCGGTGCACCCGCCGGGAAGCCTGCATCCGAGCGGCTCTTGCTGAGGCTCCTGCACCCACCAGCTCAAACCTTCGTCCGGATGGTGAATGCACGGTGCGGTGACAACGCAGGTTCCCCCACCACAAGCAGGGTCGCCGGCGCAGGTAATGTCCGCATCATTGTCGCAGACGTTCGGACAGTCTCCATCGACCGAGCAGGTTCGGCGGAGATCCCCGGTGCAGCGCATCATTTCCGCCAGGTCCACTCGCAGAGCCACTTCGCTGTCACTGTTGGTGCTTGGGTCGATTGAGATGTAGCGGTTCTTCCGTGCAGCATGGGTCGGATCTGATGGCAACCCCGGCGGAGAGATCGGTGTCGACGGCGGCGAGGGTAGGAACACGAAGTGCCAAAGGTCCGGAAGACCCATATCATGAGGCCACACCCCTAACCCCCATTCGACCTGGCTGTCGGGATCTCCTGGATCGACCTCTTCGATCCCGCACACCCACTGCGTGGCAGGATCGTGGAAGACGTTCAGGTGAGGACTCACGGCGTGGACGAAGAACATATCATTCCACACCTCGTAGGGGCCCTCGCCCTCCAGCGCGGTATCTAAGATTATCGTTTCCCCATCCGATATCCTCGTGAAGGTCAGAAGCGGCTGAACATAGAGTGTTATGTACATCAGACCCCCGTTGGCGTGGTCCTTGACCGCCTCGATTTGGCCGAGCGGAGCCGGAGTCGGGGACAAACCAACGTGCAACATCCATTCCTCCGGGTCCTGACTGCCGTTGTAACTCACAATCATCGGTTCGCTGGAGATCAGGCTTAGCTCGACAAGTGTGACGTCGGCCGTGCCGGCAGTCCCAGGCGGATCTGCCGGCAAAACCGGATCCCTCGAGCGCTGCAAGATGGTCGACGTGTCACCGAGAGCTGCCGGATCGATGGGGTCGCCCTGTAAGTACGCCTCGCGAGTAAAGGGGTCAGACCCTGGGCCGAAGAAATCGGCAGGAAGAGCCGGAACGATGGGAGGATGATCATCCCCGCCGAACCACACGGTACTAGTGGGAATAGAGGGCGATGCATAGTAATCCGGCGGTGGGGGCGGAGGGGGCTCGACCACGATTGTAGCGTCGCCAAGAGTCAGAGGCTCTATGTCTCGGGGCAGCTCATTCTCCCTGGAGTTCTTGGGCGGTGCTTCCTCCATGTAGGTGTCAGGCGGCTCTTTGAAACTGATTGTATAGGACCCCGCTGCGTTCTGGGGGACCTCCAAAATCAATGTGCCCCCGTAGTACGTACCGCCTGCATCCGCTATCGGGGGTGCCAACACCTGGGATGCCGCCCACTCGTAGTCGAGGGTCGCGGTATTCACCACGTAGAATTCCATGCCCACCCAGTCGGGATGCCCGGTGTCAATGAACACACCGTCATGCGGGGTGCCCGGCCAGCCCTTCGGATTTAAGGGGTCCGCGACGCCGTTCTCATACCCAGCCGACGAAACGACTGCCCGGTAGGCCCTCAACAAGTACGGTGCCCAACCCGACAAACGAATTTCCAGGGTGACCTCCTGCCCTCCGCTGCCGAGCCGGATCTCATTGCCAACGATGGTGTGGCCGCCTGTCGCGCTGACCGGCACCCATTGCATGGTCGCGCCGTCCGCCCGGCAGGTCTTGCCTCCATCTTCGGAAGGCACGGTTCTTGCGTCGTCCCATGCGGTGCGCATGTCGGCTCCCTGGGCCGATTGATCCGATTGTACGCCGACAGATGTAAATGCTAGAACTATGCACCCCAGAACCGATACGAGTGCCGCGGCAGCCCGTACGGCTGCCCTCCGTCTCGCCGCCGTTTCGCTCGAGTTACCCGCCATCACCCTAGCCCTCCAAATAGACATTGCCCAAGGGTCCCCACCAGCGCAAAAGAAACAAGGCAGGCGATATTTTAGCATAATGCCGTCCGGATCCGAAGCCATTTTCCTTCCCTGATGCTGGTCTCAGGCCGATTTCCCGGGATGCGCGAGTGGCACGAGAAGCCATGCATCGATGAAGAGCTTCACCAGGCGTCCGTTTGCGAGCGCTAGTCCAAGTTGCCCGTAACTTATCCACTTGTTCGCGCGCGGTTGCCGTAGAGGAGTCAACGACAAGGAGCCTCGACGCATGCGCAACGCCCGAGCTCGCCCAGCTCCAAGAAGATGCGCGGCGCATCATGATGCGTGGGTGCACTCGAAGAAGCGTCTCGCAGTGGAGGCTCAGGCCACAACGCGAGTGTAGAGGCGCAGCAACCTGCCGAGGAATCGCTGGCAGCGGACGGGACCGGTCTGTGGCGAAGATCCAGGCACGCAATCCCCCGGCGAGCCCAAGCCAAGTCCGGGCAGACTCCCGCGGATTTGGGCCTGTGTTGGGCGTGCCGGAGCGTATCAGCTGTCCTCGTTTTGTCGCGCCGACAAAACACCTAAACCCAGTAACTACCTATGGGTGAAGGAGTTCGCGTTCTTGAGGCCGCGGGGCTATAAACCTTGCACTGTAACACCTTGCCAAACCGGATACCCTGGTAGGGCTCTCTATACTGAGGCTACGCCTTGGCAAGGGCGATGTTGACGGGGTTGCCTTCGATCTTCATTTGGCTTGAGGCGGCGCTGGCACCCAGCGGAGAGGTGGTGATCTCCGTGGCCAGGGTCTCGGCGGTTATGTAGTCGGCGCAGTCGTCGATGGCGGCTTTGACCGCGGCGGACTCGGTGATGAGGCTCAGGGTGATGCGGTCGGCGATGTCCAGGCCGGCGTCTTTTCGCAGGTTCTGTACGTTGCGCACGATGTCGCGGGCGATTCCCTCGTTCTTCAGCTCGGGGGTCAGGCGCTTGTCCAGCAGGACGACGGTCTTGCCATCGGCCGCTCCGGCCCAATCTTGGCCATACGACTTGGAGATCGCGACGTCCTCGACATCAATCTGCACTTCGTTGCCCTCGACGGTGACGCTGATCGGTTCCCCGCGGCCAAAGGCATCCTCGACGAACTTGCCATCGAGTTTGGCGATGGCCTCGCGGGCGGCGGCGGTGTGGCGGCCGAACTTCGGACCCAGCGTCTTCATGTTAGGCTCGAGGGATACCGAGACCATTTCGTCCGCCGACTCGCGCAGAGTAACCTTTTTGACGTTCAGCTCCTCACGAAGCTGATCGTCGAACATGTCCGCAGCCTTACGCTCCACGTCATCTGTCGGCACGATCAGCAATTCACCGAGCGGCTGGCGGACTTTGAGCTTGGATTCCTTCCTGGCTGACCGGGCAAGGGATACCAGGCTGATCGACGCAGCCACATGAGCTGAAAGCGATTCGTCGATCAGAGCTTCGTCGACTCTCGGGAAGGGCACGTGGTGCACACTTTCCGGGGTATCGACATCCTGGTTTCGGCGAAGGTTCTGATAGATGGTCTCGGCCATGAAGGGCACGATCGGGGCGATTATCCGGTTGAAGGTGGTCAGGACTTCGTAGAGGGTAGCGTAGGCAGCTCGCTTCTCCGCCGGCCAACCTTCGCCGTAGAATCGCCGCCTGGCTCGTCGGACATACCAGGTGCTAAGCACCTCGATGAACCGCTGGGCTTCATGGCAGAACCGGGCCACATCGAAGTTGGCGTACGATTCGTGAGCCGTGCCGATGAGCTTGTGCAGATCAGAGAGTATCCACTTGTCCAGCAGGGACCGCTCGCTATCCGCAGCGGTGTGCTCGCGGGGATCGAACTTGTCCACCCGGGCCAGGTTGCAGAAGAAGGAGTAGACGTTCCACCAAGGGAGGATTACCGAGCGGCGGACTTCGTCACAGTGCACCGGGCCAAAGAGCACGTTGCGTTCCGGCGAGGTCATGGCGTACAGCCAGCGCATGACATCCACACCGATCTCCTCCGCTGCGACGTTGAAATCGATCGCGTTGCCTGACGACTTGTGCATGGGCTTGCCCTCGTCGTCCATGACCAAACCGTGGCCTTTGAGAACCTTGAAGGGCGATTTCCCGACCATCATGGTCGAGACCGCCAAAAGGGCGTAGAACCAGTTGCGGAATTGACCCGGAAGGGCCTCGACGACAAAGTCCGCCGGGAACCACTTCTCCCAGTAAGCACGATCGCTGAAGTAGCCCACGGTGGAGAAAGGCACGATGCTGGCATCGAGCCAGGGATTGCCCACGTCCTTTATCCGCGTGACGCCTTCGTCGCCGCACTGCGAGCAGCGGATCTTCACGTTGTCGACCCAGGGTCTATGCGGGGACTGTCCATCGAACTTGTCCCATCCGGTGACCGCTCGGGCTTTCAGCTCCTCCTTACCGCCGATGACCTCGAAGTGCCCGCACTGATGACACTCCCAGATGGGCAGGGCCAACCCGGAGTAGCGTTTCTTGGAGATCATCCAGTCGCCCATGTTGCGGAGCCAATCCAGCTCGCGCTCGATTCCCCAGGAGGGGATCCACTTTGCCTGGCGGGTCGATTCCATGATCTGGTCACGCCAGTTCATGTGGATGAACCACTCATCTACCAGGCGATAGATGAGTTCGTCCTTGCAGCGCCAGCAGTGGGGATAGCGGTGGTAGTAGGCTTCACTGGCGAAGAGCACGTCTCTGGATTTCAGGTCGGCCACGATCTCGTCAGCGACCTCGTTGGAGCGCTTGCCCGCGAGAAACCCGAACTCAGGCCGGAATGTGCCGTTTTCGAATAGCGGAGCAATCTGGGGCAGGCCCAGCTCCTTGCCAAGCTGGTAGTCCTCCGCACCGCACCCGGGGGCTATATGGACTATGCCGGTTCCTTCGGATTCGGTGACTTCATCCCAGGCGATTACACGATGTGCGGGGATTGCCTCAGCCGCGCCATCGAGCATATCAAACGGCCCTTCGTAGGTCAGATCCACCAACGACTCCCCGTCGACCTCGTCGACGACCTCATAGGGGCCGTTCTTCTCGAACAACGCTTGAATCGATCTCAGTTTGGGAAGCTTCTTCGGATCGAGCTCTTGAAGCGGATGCGAGCGTTCGTTCTCGAAATTAGCCTTTCCCATGTAGTAGAACTGGTCGCTCTGTTTGACCTTAACATAGGTCATGTCCGGTTTGACCGCTGCCCCGACGTTCGAGCTGAGTGTCCACGGCGTCGTCGTCCAGACGAGCAGGTTTTCCCCAGGCCTCTCCCGGATGGGGAACTTGATGAACACGGAGGTGTGGGGGACCTCGCGATATCCCTCATTCATCTCCATCTGACTGATCCCCGTTCCGCAGCGCGGACACCAGGGCATCACGTCGAAGCCTTTGTAAATGAGCCCCTTCTCGTAGCACTTCTTCAAGAAAGCCCAGATGCCGTAGTTGTTCTCGTCCGACATCGTGTAGTAGGAGTCGTCCCAGTCCATCCAGTATCCCAAGCGTTTGGACTGCTCGGATTGGATGGCGGCGAACTTGCTTGCCCGGGCCTTGCACTCGTTGACGAACTTGTCGATGCCGAACTTCTCGATCTCCTTCTTGTCTTTGAAGCCGTGCTCTTTCTCAACCTCGACCTCGATCCAGAGCCCCTGGCAGTCGAAGCCGTTCTGGTAGCGCAGCTCGCGACCGATGGCTGCGTGGTAGCGCTGGTAAATGTCTTTGTAGGTCCTGCCCCAGGCGTGGTGCACGCCCATGGGATTGTTAGCCGTAATGGGGCCGTCCAGAAACGACCAACGCGGTTTGCCCTCGTTGATCTTGCGCAGTTTCTCAAATGCCTGGGTACGCTCCCAAAAAGCCAGCACCTCCCGCTCCTGGGCGGGGAAATCCGTCTTCGGATCAACCTTTTCAAATGCCATCTGATTTTCCTGCGTCTTGGCCCCGGAGGCACCTGCCACGCCGGGGTCCTGGAGGACGACCGCGATCGAACGTTATCGACAAGCTGAGAGCGTCATCGCAGCCAAACGAGACAATATAACCTCCTTGCGGGTGAACGTGAATCGCACTGCTAATGCTCCGTCGGAGGAGCGGCCTTACTGGACGAAAGAACAGAAGTTTTCCCCTCCGCAGCCTCACGAACCCGTGTGGACACGCGGTTTCACAACTCGCTTTCCAAGGTGAAGCTGTCTCGGAGCACTGCTCAAGAGCCTTGCCCCGAGCGACGATACGATTTGTGAGGCTGTGGCTCACCGCCCTAACGGGTGTGCAGTCTTTGACGGGGAACCCAGTTTGACGGCGAGCTGGGTTCCCCTGTTCTTTACACGTCCTTGAGGCCTGCTGCAGCACTGACCTGCGTTAGATTCAGTCGTTCAGCTCCGGAATCTTCCCGGCACTCTCAAGCAGCCCGCATATCGTCACCGCAGCTTCTTGGGGAGAGACCTTCGACGTATCGATGATAAGCTCGGGGTTCTCCGGGGCCTCGTAGGGGTCGTCTATGCCGGTGAAGCCCTTGAGCTCACCCGCTCGTGCCTTCTTGTAGAGTCCCTTGGGGTCGCGCTCCTCACAGACATCAAAAGGCGTGTCGCAAAACACTTCAAAAAAGCTCCCCTCGCCGACGGTTTCGCGGGCAATCTGGCGGTCGGCTCGGTAGGGGCTTATGAAGGCCGTCGCGGTGATTATGCCCGCATCGACGAACAGTTTGCCCACCTCTCCGATCCGGCGGATGTTCTCCTCGCGATCCTCAGCACTGAATCCCAGGTTCTTGTTCAAGCCGTGCCGGATATTATCGCCATCCAGTACATAAGCGAGGTGGCCGCGCTGCACCAGGGCGTGCTCGAGCGTGTAGGCAACGGTGCTCTTTCCTGACCCGCTCAGGCCGGTAAACCAGATCAGGGCCCCTCTCTGGTCCAAAAGTTCTTCTCTCTCTTCTCGGCTTACATGGCCCTCATGCCAGGTGATGTTGGTCGCTTTGATTTTGGTCACTACCCTACTCCTGAAGTCTCGTGTTTCTGTCTCGAGTTGCAGTATAGGGATGGGGTCGGCCTCCCTCAAGCGCCGCGAAGCTGGACGTAGTTCGTGCGTCGCGTGATCGGCAGGCCTTCCCTTGCCGACGGTCTGCCCCGATAACCTGGGGACTTGGCATCTTAGAGGCCGTGGGCTGTGGCCCGGAATGGCTTGGCAAGCTGGCTGGTTCCGCTACCTCGATGAGTAGCAGATGAATGGATGGTGAAATGGGTGCTTCACGCTTGGTTGCTCTTGCCTGGGTAGCGGCAGCGATGCTGCTGGCGGCCTGCGGTGGCTGTGGCGGCATCGTCGGGGCGCCTCTGCCGAACGAGGCAACTGAGCACGTCGACACCGGTCGATTCGAGCTGCTTACCAGGTTCGTCCACCTCAGCGACGCGCATATACTCGATGAGGAGTCTCCGGGACGCCTGGTTGCGACCGCTTCGTTCGCGCCCTACTTCGGTGCCCATGCCTGGAGACCTCAGGAAGCCTATTCGACACAGGTACTGGACGGCACGATCCGTATGGTAAACAAGATGCACGTGGCCCGGCACAGTATCGACTTCGTACTGCACACCGGGGACGCAACGGACAACGCCCAGCTAAACGAGCTTGAGTGGTTCGTGGGCGTGTTTGACGGCGGGATGATTGACCCTCGCTCCGGGCCCGACGATCGGGTTGAAGACGAGTTATCGGACCCATTGCTCGATCCGCACCATCCCTTCGAGGCTCAAGGGTTGTATCGCCGGGGTGTGCACGGCGACGCCGCGACTATTCCGTGGTACAGCCTGCTGGGCAACCACGATCGCTTTGCGTCGGGTACGTTTCCAATCGTCGCAGACCTCTTCAGCCGGCGGACGAGCCCCTTGCCGCTTCTAGATCGCTTCGGCATCTTTCTGCCCCGCAAGCTTGATCCCACGGGATCGCTTTCGTGGGCTCCGATCACACCGGCTAATCCGGGCCCGCCAGCGGAACTGAACTTTCCTGCCATCGTGCAAGCCAACCCCGCGCGACGGTTTATCAACGAGGACGATTTCATCGATGCTCATCTGGATAGTGAGGACAATCCACTAGGCCACGGTTTCGACACCGAAAACCCCAGCCGGACCTGGTACAGCGTTTCGCCGGTGCCTGGTGTACGTCTGATCGCGCTGAACTCGGCCACCCCACTGCTTGTGGAGTCTGGGCTTGTTTACTCGGAGGGGGCCATATCTTTGCCTCAGTTGCTCTTTCTCGAAGCGGAGTTACGGGAGGCTCAGGATCTCGGTGAATGGGTCATCGTAGCCACCCACCATCCTTCAACGGCGTTGGAGCCGGCTTACGGCACGAGCATGACGACACCCTCGCTGATCAGCCTGCTGAACCGCTATACGTGCGTAAAGCTGCACCTGGCCGGCCACTATCATCGGAACATCGTCACGGACAGAGGCGGGTACATCGAAATCGTGACGGGTTCTCTCCGTGACGCACAGCAAGAGGGTCGGGTGATAGAGATCTGGGACGACGGGGTGGAGCTTGAGATGCGCTACTGGATGTTCTCACACCTAGAAGAGATCGAACCGCCCGACGAGACCTACGCCGATCTCTTTGACGACCCGCTGATGGAGATGCGCCGCGTTGCTGCTGACCTCGCAGCGCTTACCGACTGACTACGATTCAGGAGTCTCAGTAATCGTCTCAAGCCACGAGCGCAGATAGGCGTAGGGGTCGGACTCACTTGCGGCGGCTCGGAAGATATAGAGCGATTGGGCCCAGTCCTCGCCGGTGGCGGCGAAGACCTCCTCGAAGACGTCCAGATCCAGGTTGTATCGCCGAACGCCGAGCATCCAGGCGTTGTTAGTGGGGAGATTGGCGACCCAGTCGAACCTGTCCGGCTGGTTCATCAGCGGATGAACCTCAGCCATGAACCAGTCACGCCCCGCCTGATAGACCTCCTCGCGGCCGGCGAGCTTCTCCTCACTGGTAAGATCGGATGAAAAGAACGCATCCAGTTCGTCGTAGATGACCTTCATGGCGTCGTTGTAGCGGTCGGTGTCCTCGAAACGCTGAGCAACTCCTTCTACAAACTCGGGGTCGTCCGGATAGCGATCGGCGAAGAACCTCAGCGCACCGGTGCGTCCGAAGAACGTAGCCAGGCTCTCGTTGAACGACGTGTTGTTGGGCCGCCAGATAGTGCTGTGGAGCAACTCGTGGATGACCGTATCGACCAGGCTGATATCCGACCGCTCGAGCATGGGCGAAAGCACGAGATTGGGGAAGTATTCCAACCCGCTATAGGCGTCGATTTGGTACATGTATACGTCGAGACCCTCGTCGACGAGTTCGTCAAACTTGGCATCAGCAGCTGTGCTGTCGAAGTAGCCCAGGTAGGGCAGCGTGCCTACGATCGGGAAGGTCCAACGTTTGGGTTCGAACGCGTCTTTGCGCGAAGCGGAGATGTTGAAAGCGACAGCCTCCCCGCCGGAATCATAGAACATCGCGAAGTTGTCGCCCACGTCCAGACCGATCACGTTTCGGGCGTACTCGCGGACATCGCGGATGAGCTCCAGTTTGAGGAGCTGTTCCTCGCTTAGACTCGAGCTTGAAAGCGCCTGCGACAGGGGAACGCTATTGAGCATCAGATCGAGCTGTCCGATAGCGGCAGGAATGTAGTATGCGAAGTTTCCACCGCAGGCGCCGGTCAGAGGGCAAACGAGCGTCACCAGCAGCGTCATTACCACAGCGGTAAACGGCGTGCGTGCCTCTAATCGGCCTGTTCCTTCATCTGTCATACGAGCTAGTGTATCAGATGAACCGTGACGTGCAGAGCCGGCCCCGTTGCGGAGAGATATCTGAAGCGGCCGCCCAAGTCAGGGGCGGCCGCCAATGGTCCGTTCAATCCCGCACCGCAGAGGTCAATCGCACGTCCTACGGACAGGGCACCGTGCAACCCATGTCTTGGTAGGTCTGCCCTTCTATCGCAAGAAGCACCCGCTGGAGATCGGTGATGTTAATGATCCCCTGCGGCGAGCAGGGATCGATATCCAGCTGGTGGAAAGTGGCATACTGGAACGTACCTTCATTTCCGAGCTTGACCAGTTGTACGTCGGTTACGTTGGTGTACCCATCGCAATTGACGTCGCCCCACAGACACGTGGAAGCCCCTGATGACGGCGCCAAATAGGCTCCACACTCTGCCTGAATGTCATAGACACTGCTGGGCACGATGTCCTCGCCGTTAATGAAGACCCGTCCGGGCAGGCACACCTCGTCCAACACACAGGTCGAGCTATCCGGGCAAGGCCCTGCCGACACGATGCAGGGCGAGCCGTTATCGCAGATGCCTCGTTCGCAGTCGCCGTCAACCGTACAGGGCAGCACCGATTTGCTGCAGCGCATGACCCCGGCGGTCCAGTCCGCCAGCGACATTACCGTAGCATCAGAGAGATTGTCGATCAGCGTACCTTCCCAGCCGTCCATCAAGCCGTCGCCATTGACATCGACCAACTCGAGCGGAGCGGGTTCGCAGAGAATGCCGGTTATGTTGCAGAAGTCTATCCGCACGCACTCGGAAAGATCCGCGCAATCCTGGGCGGCGAGGCTGCATTCCCATCCGTTGTCGCAACGGCCGTAGTCGCAGTCTGCGTCGGATAAACAGGGTCCGTGACTATAGCTGCAGTTGTTGCAATCGGCGTCGCTCTCGCACCACGTGGCCTTCCCGTCTCCGCCACAACGCATCGCCCCGACATACTTGGACAGGCAGGGCCAATCGGGTGAAGTCACCCGCATGGCGACGTCCGGGACACCGACTACCGGCTGGGCGATGGCGGAGACCGCCTTGGGTCCTTCCGTGCGCACGATTGGTGCCTCGGGGATCAGAGTTCCCGCGCAGACGCCCTCGAAACATTCGTCGTTGCCGGTGCACACCTCTTCGTCGTCACACGCCTTGCCTGCCGGCTCGTAGTTAGGATCGCACGCTCCGACGCCATCACAGATGTCACGTCTGTCACACTGGTCAACGCTGTCCTCGCCGCAGGGGAAACCGACATCCTCGAAGTTGTCCAGGCAGTCCCCCGCCCCGTCACAGCTGTCGGGGTTGTCACACTCCTTGTCAGACTGATCGCCACAAACCGTTCCGACGTCTGTAGGCGGATGAGCACACTCCCCGGTAATGCAGTAGTCGAGCGAACACTCATTCCCGTCGTCAGGACATTCGGTTCCGTCCGGCTTGGGGTTCGGCTCACACACGCCCAATCCGTTGCATGCGTCCGGACTGTCGCAGACGGTGTCCGACGGATCTCCGCACAAGATCCCCTCCGGAACGTCGGACCATTCGATGGTCGAGAG
>CP070744.1:792492-819925 GCA_020348265.1 Phycisphaerales bacterium
CAAACATCTGATCGTTCTCCAGGCGCAGTCGTGGTTTGACTGTGAGTATCGCTGCCGTAGTCAGTTTGCTATCGGCGGGGGGACGGGCGTGTTTAATAGAAGCACCCGTAGGGGTGAATAGAGGGCAACTATCGGACCTCGGCTTTCAAATGATGCAGGCGAGCCCGTGCCGCCGCGGTGGGATACGGTAGGGAGGGCTCCACTCCGGACTCCATACATCAATGATGCGGAGACGGCAAAGCATTGTGTGAACTTGCGTTGCAGTCTTGTGTTTGCCCCGTGTGGCGGCGCCTCCATGCTGCGGGTTTAACCACGGCGCCCGGCAGGCGCTCGGTGCATACCTCCGCCAGCCGAGATTCTTGTCAGGATGGCCGCTCGGTCTTGCAGTCGGGCCGAGATTCAGTAGGATCGCGGTCTCGGAGATGGCAAATCGGCAATCATCGAATAAGGAGTACTGCGAGATGGCAGGGTGCACACCAATAAACTCAAAACCTCTAGTGAGCTTTGCTGCCCTGACGACGCGAAATATCGCGTATGTTCTCTTGGCTCTCTATGGGGTGGCTTTGTTATTCGTTGGCGTAACCGCCGCGCTTCGCGGCGGTGATCGCGTATGGATCGAGCTCTTCAAAAGTGGCTTTTTGATCCTTGGAGGCGGGCTTACAAGTGTCATCGGCTACTACTTCGGCAGCAGGGGGACCCAGGAGGCTGAGGCGGCTGTGAAGGAGGCGGAAGCCAAGGTTGGTGAACTGAGAGACATGTTGCGGGACGTCGAATCACAGGCTCCCACGGTTGACGAGGAAGTGCTCATTGCCCCCGAGCAGTATTCGGAAGAGGAGGACGGATGATGGCTTTCAAGATCCGGACGGAGCTCGTTCGTGGGAGCCGGCCCAAGCGTTTTCGTGAGGGCGGACGGCTCCACAGACATGTGCGCATTTTCCTTGACGTAGAGAACGACGAGAGCCTGGACGATGTCATCATGGTCGAATACGAACTTCATCCCACGTTTCGGGAGCGCATTCGATCGTCGACGAATCGAACGGACAGTTTTGAAACACTCATTTGGACTTACGGTTTCTTCAAGATTCGCGCAAGAGTGGTCTTAAGGGATGAAAGAACCATCGAAGTTCAGGGGTTCGTTCGCTGGCCCAGTTTGTAGAGGGGATGTCGGGCGAACCTTGACTGGGGGCACACAACACACGCGCGCCCGACGCCGAAGGTGATACCGCCACACGGCTGTCATTTCCTGGGCAACACCTCGAACGCTTATCTCGGGAGATGATCGGCGGCTATTCCTTCAGCCGGGTACCGCATTGTGCGCAGAAAATGGCCTGCTCGCGGTTTACTTCCTGGCAGCGCGGACAGCGTTTGGCCGAGCGACGCGTAGACGTTGCGAGAAAGACGATGACCGCGACTAGGCCGATGCAAACAAGCCCGTCGCGTTCAAACCCGCGGAAGAATGCCAACGCAGACTCGATCACCGCTCACGGCCCCCACAAGTCAGACTCCTAGCGCACCTTGGCCTGCAACTCCCTGCAAAGATGGTAGTAGTCGAGTACGCCCTGAAGCTCCTTTCGTACATCACCATCGGCAACCGCGATGGCCTCCTTTTGCAGCTCGATCGCTCTATCCACCATGCCGATCTGATACACCGCTTGTGCATAGGCCGCAATAGCCAACGGATCGGGATTCTTGGTCGCTTCATGGGCGGCCAGCGCCGCCTCCAACGCGAGATCGGGCGTACGCTTGGTTATGTTGGGATTGGAGCTCAGGGACATGGCCAGTCGGCCCATGGCTTTGACATCGTTGCGGTTGGCCTTGATATGTGACCGGACCCATCTCCGGTAGGAGTCCTCCTCCTTCAACCCGTCGAGGTACATGCCCATGATGTAGTCCATGGCCAGATCGTTGTCCGGATCGAGCTTCAGGATACCCACGGAAAGATCCCACACGACGGACCAGTGGCCAAGCTGCATGGCGAAGTTGAGGGCTTGCAGCCGGCTGTTGATTTCCGCTTCAGTCTGAGCCGCTTCCATGTCGTACGTGCCCGAGATGACCCCCGCCAGCACGCCGTCGAGGGCGGGGTCCAGCGGGCTGCCTTGCCACATGATCTTCCCTTCGCGCCCCACCACGAAAGCATGCGGAATCCCCGCCATCGTTCCCATATAGCGATTCCACGTGGCCATGCCTTTATCGATGGCCACGTGATATTCCATGCTCGCCCCCTGTCTCTTGACGAACCGTCTGATCGCTTTGCGCGTGTTGCCTTGTTCGTCTATGGCGGTCACCCCGATGATGGTGAGGTCCTTGGAGTACTTGTGTTGGAGTTCCGTCAGCAACGGGACGCTCATCTTACACGGCGGACACCAAGTCGCCCAAAACTCGACCATGTAGACTCGCTTGCCGATCTCTCGCTGCAGATCGACGGGATCACCCTTGACCCATTCGGAGATTACCAGCGGAGGAGGGGAATCACCGATCTCCGGCCCAGCTGCGGCTGGTGCGACATAAGCCACCAAGAAGATGAATAGCGTCATTCGTTTTACCGTCATGCTCATTCGCACGGACTCCTTCGCTGTGTTATTCAGCGGCACTTCTAGAGCGCCTTGCTCGACTGGGTTCAATTGGCCTTCTTGCCCCGCTCGTTCTCTGTCTTCACCGTGAAACAGGCCGAAGCCTATGTCAGCCTTTCCCGCTGGTCGCAACCCGCTTGCCACCCATTCTAGCCAGCCTCTTGCATGCTTCCTCGAGGTCGCCCATCTGCTTAGCGTAGCAGAAGCGCAGCTGGTTGTTGCCATCTGCGGGGTTTCGATAGAACGCCGTTCCGGGGACCGTCGCTACACCCACGTCGTGGAGGATCGCCTCGGTGGCGGCGGTCGCATCCGGCCAGCGGCCCGGCTCAAACGATGCCAGCAAATAGTAGCTTCCCTGAGGAATAAACGGATCAAAACCGATTCTACGTAGCGTGTCGACCAGGAGTTCGCGCTTGGCCAGATAGTCCGCTCGCATCTGGTCATAATAGGAATCCGGCAAAGACAGTCCGGATACGATGCCGTACTGCAGTGGAGCCGGAGCACAGATGTAGAACAGGTCGTTCACTACCGCCACCCGTTCCATGAGTTCTGCCGGGCCCACGCAATAGCCGATCCGCCAACCGGTCACTGCGTATGTTTTTGACGCTCCGCTTATGGTTACCGTACGATCCTTCACTTCGAGAAAGCGCCCCATGCTGATGTGCGGCATGCCGTAGGTGATGTACTCGTAGATCTCGTCGGTCACAATCCACGCGTTGTGCCGAATCGCCAGGCTCGCGATCTCTTTCAGCTCGGCCTCGGTGAAGACTTTCCCGGTCGGGTTGCCGGGCGTGTTCACCAGAATCATCTTGGTCCGCTCATTGAAGGCCGATTCCAATTGAGAGGAGGCGTAGGTCCAGTTCGGCGGCTGCAGATCAACAAAGCGGACCCGCGCTCCGATAAGCTCGAGCAGGTTCACGTGATAGCTGTAGAACGGGGAGAAGACGATGCACTCGTCACCGGGGTTAAGTGTCGCGAGGCAAGTGCACGCGAATGCGCCTGCCGAACCGACAGTTGTCACAACCTCTGTCTCCGGATCGCACACGATATCGTTGAAGTCGCGCATCTTCCGAACGATGGCCTCACGCAGCTCCGCGATTCCTCGAAGATTCGTGTAGATTGCCTGGTCATCATCGATGGCCTGGTGCGCAGCCCGTTTGACCTCGGGAGGTGCCGGCTGATCACAGACTCCCTGCGAGAGGTTTACACCGTTCACGGCTGCACAGATGGCCGAGAAACGCCTGATGTTCGATTGCGCGATTGTCTTCACCCGGTCTGCTAATGGTGCGTCCACAAGCTCTCTCCAGCCGCTTTGTCTGCCTACAAAAAACAGCGGGCCGTTTGACACGCTGGGAGTAAGTCGGCGTTAGTGTACGCGTTGCCTGCTATGACGCCAGACAACGGGCGAGCGCATCTATGTCGCAGCGCGCTGGATCGCGACCTTGATTCCGCGTGGCCCGGCCGGCAGCGTTCATATTGTAAGTGCGACAGTGACAGGGCAACCCTTGCATTTAAATACCATTATTGCGAATGTGGCGTTATTGACCCCCGAACCGCGTTATTCCGTACCTGCATTTTTTGTGTGGTCTGGCTTCCACAACGCGTCAATAATTGGTAGAGTAGATACACCTCCCCGGTTTTTGGGAAGGGTGCATCTTCAGGCGTTGGCGCCGGCGGTGAGATGCGCTGTGGGCGCACGAGAGTCCGAGAAGGGAGGATGATCATGTCGGGCATCAGATCTGTGCCGCGCGTCCTATCCTCAGCACTGTGTCTCTGCCTGCTCGCGGCTGCCAGCGGACTTGCCGGCGAGGTCCGATATAACGACTGCAACAACAACGACGAGCCGGACATTTGCGACATCGACTGTGACGCCCCCGGATGCGACCCGGGTTTGCTGCTTGCCGGTTCCAGGTGCGGTGAGAGTCTCGACTGCAACGGCAACTGGATTCCCGACGAGTGCGAACTCGATGTGTATGACTGCAACGACAACGGCACTCCGGACGATTGCGATATCATCAACGAGGTATCCCTGGACGCTAACCGGGATGGTATTCCGGACGAGTGCCAATCGGGTATGCCGACCGTTTCCGAGTGGAGTCTTGTGGTCCTCGCCCTTTTAATACTCACAGCGGGGACGCTGGCCATCCAAATGCCGGTGCCCAGCCGCACCACCGGTTGATTCGCTCTTGACGCTCCGCTGCGCGTTGCCTGCGCTTGGGAATCCACACTCACCTCGCCTTGAAGCATCTTCGGGCGAGAGCACGGACTGAGATCACGGTCCGCTGCCTGGGTGGTGTCTTATCGCCCCGCTTCTGCGAAGACCAACCTTGTCGGTGACCTGTGCATCACGTACCATGAATGAAAGGGTGCTTTTTTGGAGGCAATCGATGAAGGTTCTTGCGACTGGTGCCTGGCTATTGATGGTTGCAGTTATCGTTGTGGATGATGACGGTCGGCAAGCGACCGAAACATCTGCGGAGCGTATTAACACCATATTGACACAGCTCGAAAAGCGCAGCGACGGTCTGAAAGATATTCGCTGTCGCGTCGAGTTTGTCGAGGATGACCAAGTCAATCTTTCCACAAGGATGAAAAAGGGACGCATTCTTTTCATGATCACTGAGCCGAATCCGACGTTCATGATTCACTTCGAAAGGACGGAGACGGATGATGGGGTGCTGGGGAAACGCGAGTGGTACTTGTTCGATGGGCGCTGGCTCTACCAAGCCATCGAGCGTATAAAGCAGGTGACCAAGCAGGAGATCGTCAGAGTCGGAGAGACGGTCGACCTCTTCGATCTGGAGAACGCCCCCTTCCCGCTTCCCTTCGGACAGAAGAAGGAGAAGATCCTGCAGAACTTCGAGGTGACGCTGGTCGCGCCGGCTGCCGACGACCCGCCAGATACCGACCATCTGGTTTGCATTCCCAAGCCCAACAGCCGGCTCCGTGACAAGTACGGAAAGCTGGAATTCTATATTCGACGGGACATCCATCTTCCCTGCCGCGTGGTGGTTACGAAGAACGACGGTTATGAGATCAATCGGGCGGATTTCCCGGATCTAAGCGCCGAATCGATCAACGCAGGGGTGAAGAAGAAGGATTTTGCCAGGCCGGCAGAGTGGAGGGGGTACAAGGAGGTTGTAGAGGCGTTGGACCCGCCGGGCTGATCGCCAACTCGGCCTACGTTTGCTGCGCCTCCGCGCAGCCGGGGCCCCGTTGCACGAAGCCGGCGGAGGTGGTACGCTCCTGCTCGAAGACCCGGAGGAAGGTCCCTGGTACGGGAGTCGCGCCATACGCGGCCAGGGACCCCGCTACCCGCAGCGGCGGGGGCTTTCGGCCTTTAAGTCAAGCCGGTATCTGCGGCTAAAGTCTACACTTAAGGAGAACCCGATGGAGACAATGAAAGCCGTCGTCAAGACCAAGCCCGAGTTTGGAGCCGAGCTTCAGGACAAACCCATCCCCAAGCCCCAACCCGACTGGCTGATCGTCAAGGTGCGGGCGACGAGCATCTGCGGAACCGACGTCCACATTTACAAGTGGGACCCCTGGTCCGCGGACCGTATCGGGGCAAAGGCTCTGCCGCAGATTCTCGGGCACGAGGTTGCCGGCGAAGTCGTCGAGGTCGGCTCCTCCTGCAAGCGCATCAAGGTGGGGGATTATATCTCCGCCGAGACGCACATTTACGACCCCGGCGACCTGACCAGCATGCTCGGTGCGTTCCATGTGGGCAAGAACATGAAGATCCTCGGCGTGGATTATGACGGGTGCTTCGCCGAGTATTTTGCCTTGCCCGAGTCGATCTGCTGGCCCAACGATAAGTCCATTCCCTCGGTCATCGCTTCGATTCAAGAGCCCCTGGGCAACGCCTGCTATGCCGTCTTGGGTGAGGACGCGGACGTGGCCGGTAAGTCGATGGTCATCACCGGCGACGGGCCCATTAGCCTGTTTGCCATTGGCGTCGCCAGGGTTTGCGGCGTGGCCAAGATCATTCACCTGGGGAAATACGACTTCAACATGGAGATCGCCCGCAAGATGGGTGCCGACCTGCAACTGTACACCAACCAGACCACGGCCCAGGAACGTCTGGAGTTCGTGATGGATCATACGGGCGGCGACGGTGTGGACATCGCTCTGGAGATGGTCGGCTCACAGGATTCGATCAACGACTGTTTCGCCATGGTTCGCAAGGCCGGCCGGCTTACCGCTTTCGGTATTGCCCCTGAATCGCCAGTGCCGGTAGACTACAACAACGGCATAGTATTCAAAGGGTGTCAGATTCACGGCATCAACGGGCGGAAGATCTTCGACACCTGGTACCGCAACAGGAATCTGCTGGCCTCATGCCGCCTCGATCCTACCCCGGTTATCACCAACATCTTCCCGCTGTCTGAGTTTGCGACGGGTTTTGAGAAGATGCTGGAGCGGCCGCGGAAGAGTGCCAAGGTCGTGCTCTTCCCCGACAAAGCGGAGTACGAAGCCGCCGCCAAGTTCATGAAGGAATAAGTAGGGCGGGCTATGCCCGCCAAATGACGTGCCAACGCGGATTGGTTAAGTGAAATGACATGAAACGCACGTTGAGAATCCTGTTCCTGGCCGTTGAGATCAATCTCCTCCTTTGGTTGGCCGTCTTTGGAATGCTCCAAGCGCCGGGGGCTGCGGGATCCGCGCTCATCAAACAGCTCGTCGTGGCAGGTGTGGCATTTGCGGCGATCGTGCAGCACTGGGCGTACTACGCCGTGTACAAAAGGGCGAAACAAGCGCTTTAGGCAATAAGAAAAGTAGGGCGGGCTGTGCCCGCCACAAAGTCGTAGGGCGGGTTTTACCCGCCGGGAATCAGCGGCGGGCAGAGCCCGCCCTACAAGAAACGATCGGAGCAAGAATATGTATGGCAAAATGAAAGACGATCTTCAGAGGGAACTGGCTTCGATTCGCGAAGCGGGTCTGTTCAAGGAAGAAAGATTCATCCTGACTCCTCAGGCGGCGGACATCCGCGTGGAATACCCGGAGGGTAATCCGCCCCAGGACGTCATCAACTTCTGCGCGAACAACTATCTCGGGCTCTCTTCCCACCCCAAGGTCATCGCCGCCGCTCGGGATGCCCTCGAGACCCACGGGTACGGCATGAGTAGCGTGCGTTTCATTTGCGGCACGCAGGACATCCACAGGGAGTTGGAGGCCAAGATCTCCGATTTCTTCAAGACCGAAGACACCATCCTCTACGCGGCTTGCTTCGATGCCAACGGCGGGGTGTTCGAGCCGCTCTTCGGCAAGGATGACGCAATCATCACCGACGCCCTCAACCACGCGTCGATCATCGACGGGATTCGCCTGTGTAAGGCTTCACGCTCCATCTACAAGACCAACGACATGACCGACCTGGAGGCGAAGCTGAAAGAAACCCAGAACGCTCGCTATCGCGTGGTCGCGACCGACGGTGCGTTCAGCATGGACGGGACCATCGCTCAGCTCGATAAGATCTGCGCTCTGTGCGAGAAGTACGACGCGTTGGTCATGGTTGACGACGCCCACTGCACCGGGGTCATCGGCAAGACCGGTAGGGGTTCGACGGAGTATTGCGGGGTCATGGGACAGGTGGACATTATTACCTCGACGCTGGGCAAGGCTCTGGGCGGAGCTTCGGGCGGATTCACTACCGGGCGCAAGGAGATCGTCGATCTACTTCGGCAGCGCTCGCGACCCTACCTGTTCAGCAACACCGTTTCGTCCATCGTGGTCAAGGCTTCCATCGCGGTCATTGACATGCTTACCGGGAGCACGGAGCTGCGCGACAAGGTCGAGGCCAACACCAAGCGCTTCCGCAAGGGGATGACTGAGGCCGGCTTCGACATCAAGCCCGGCGATCACCCCATCGTCCCCATCATGCTCTACAACGCCAAGCTCAGCCAGGACATCGCTCGCGACATGTATGGCGAGGGCATCTACGTGATCGGCTTCTATTACCCGGTGGTGGGCAAGGGCCTGTCTCGTATCCGTGTGCAGTTGTCCGCCGGGCATGAGTTCAAGCACATTGACCGGGCCGTCGAAGCCTTCACCAAGGTGGGCAAGAAATACGACATCCTCGGCAAGACCAAAGAGGAGATCGTCGCTAAATACGGCGAGTAAAAGCTCGAATTGCGAATAGCGAATGGCGAAGAACTGGTGGGGGTGCGCGCCGCGGGACCGACGATCGTCGGTTGATCATCACAGGGTAGGCGGTGTGTGCCGGCCGGATGTCTAGTGGGCCACGCCGAGTGTCCCGTTGGGGGGCGGTTCCGGTGGTGGGGTCCAGCATCGTTGGCAGCGGGGCTCAAAGCTCTCCGGGCCGCCCACCATACTGCCGTCGATGATAGGCGTAAAACGCTGCGTGCGGTCTGCCCGCGCTCCGCATCGGGCGCAGAGGGCATGTTTGACGACGGGTTCATCAGCCAGAGAACACAGGCGAACAGCCAGGGGGAATTCCTCCGCCCAACTATCCCGGTCAAGCATAGTGATGATGACGTGAATCCCGCGCTGGATGATGCTTCGGATCACGTCTACGAGCGTGTCGTCGAAGAAGTGGCCCTCGTCGATACCTACGATTTCTAGGTCGCCACGCAGCAGGCTTTGGATCTGCTCTGCTCCGCTGACCGCGATGGCAGGGAGTGCTTTGCCTGCGTGGGAGACGATCGCATCAGCCTGATAGCGATTGTCGATGGCGTGCTTTACCGCGAGGATCGATGGGGTGGGGAACTCCTCTAATCTCCGCAGCAGCTCAGTAGTTTTCCCACTGAACATGCACCCGCAAATTATCGTAAGCATTCCTCCGTCCGCCGGGGAGTCCGCCGGACGCAGGTTTGTACAGTCAACAGGTTTGGCTGAATCTTGCATCGTCCGATTGTGCCAGGATCACGGACATCTGGGAAGTCAAAAAAACCTGTGCGCATCCGGCCACTCATCTGCTGCGAAGCATCGACCTTGGAGGTAGAATGTATGCGCGTCGGACCTAAGAAGGGTTTCGAATGCATCGACGTATCTGGAGCGAAGCAGGTGGAGCGACTAAGGGCAGCATTGATCGGTTTGGCGGGCGTGGGAGAGGACTATCTAGCCGCGATACGATCAAGTAATCAGTTTGATCTGGTTGCCGTTGCGGATAGCAGGTCCGAGGTGCTTCGCAAACACGACGAGGACGAGCTGCGCACCTACGAGGATTATCGATCGCTGATTGTCGAAGGCGTTCGTGCCGGGCTTGATCTGCTCTTTGTGGCACTGGAACCGTTCCAGGCGATTGAGTTCGTGGAGTTGGCAGCAGGGGAGGGGGTTGCAGTATTTCACAAGACGCCGTTTGCCCGACACGTGGAGGAAGGGAAGAAGCTGCTTATCCAGTTCGACGAGAAAGGTCTTCCGTTTCTGGTGGCCAGGTATTGGCAAGTTGAGCCGGCATTCGCCGATCTGGCGAACCTCGCGAAATCGGCCGGGCGTATCCATACGGCCGCCGCAAACGTGCGAACGACTGATGGTTCAGACGGTTGGCGGGGTGACGCTGCCCGAGCCGGGGGTGGGGTGTTGCTCAACGGAGCCTATGAACAAGTTGACATGCTGGTCTCCTTGCTGGGTCTGCCCGAATCCGTTTATGCGCAATGCAGTGCTGCAACTGCGCCCGGATCCCCACGTAACTATGATACCGAGGATGGTGCACTGATGATGCTGCGGTTTTCGGGAGATCGCTTTGCGTCGGTGACCGCCTGGCGCGGTGAGCCCGAGCCGTGCTGGCACGTCGCTCTCGTCGGCGACAAGTGCTCAGTGGACGTGTATCCGGATTGCCTGACCAAGAGCCACCGCGACGGACGCGAAGAGGAAAATCACGCCGTGCAGGAGGTCAACCGCGCCTCCGTAGCGATCAGCGCGGTCGAGGCCGCGTATCTTTCCGTGGTGCAGCCGGCCAGACCCACTGCTCGCGAGCACCTAAGCACGCTGGCGGTGATCGAGGCGGCATACCTTTCGGCAAAGACCGCCGCTCCCGAATCACCAAGTCAGTTCCTTGCCTAGACCGTCGATCGATGAACTTCGTGGTGTGGGCGGCGGCGTTTGAGACGCATTGGCATGAACGATACCATATGTGGTCGGGAGATTGTGCGGTGCGCGGAGTGTTGCTTTGGATCGGTTTGCACTAGTCAGTCCGTTTAAGCCTCGGGGTGATCAGCCGGCGGCCATCGAGAAGATGACCCAGGCTTATCGCGGAGGTGCAAAGCATCAGTGTCTGCTTGGCGTTACCGGCTCGGGCAAGACCTTCACCATTGCCAACGTCATCGCCGCCCTGAACAAGCCAACGTTGGTCATCTCGCACAACAAGACGCTTGCCGCCCAGCTATATGAAGAGTTCCGCGAGCTGTTCCCCAACAACGCCGTCGAGTACTTCGTTAGCTACTATGACTACTATCAGCCGGAGGCGTACATTCCCCAACGCGACATTTATATCGAGAAGGACGCTTCGCGCAACGATGATCTCGATCGCCTCCGTCTGAGCACGACCGGCACGCTCGTCTCCCGCCGGGACGCCATCATCGTCGCCAGCGTGTCGTGCATATTTGGCCTGGGCTCGCCCGAGGATTACAAATCGAGCGTGATAGTGCTTGATCCCGGGCAGACCATCGATCGGGACGAGCTGTTGCGACGCTTTGTCGACCTGCAATACAACCGCAACGACTTGGACTTCAAGCGGGGCACTTTTCGTGTCAGGGGAGATGTGGTCGAACTGTATCCTGCCTACGAGGAGCTGGCCTACCGGATCGAGATGTTCGGCGACGAGATCGAGAAGTTCGAGATCATCAATCCGCTGACCGGTGCGTCGGTGGGTCGGCCTGAGAAGCTCTTCATATACCCGGCGGTTCACTACGTGATGCCGGAGGATCGCATTGCCGCTGCCACTGCAAGCATCCTCGAAGAGCTCGACCTGCAGGTGATGAAGTTCCGCCGTCTGGGCAAGTTGTTGGAGGCTCAGCGGCTCCTGGCTCGCACCAAGTACGACGTGGAGATGCTCCGCGAGGTGGGTTACTGCTCGGGCATCGAGAACTACTCGCGGCATCTAAACGGGACGGCTCCCGGAGCCAAGCCCTACACCTTGGTCGACTACTTTCCCAGCGATTTTCTGCTGGTGATCGATGAGTCCCACGCCACTATCCCGCAGGTGCGGGCGATGTTCAACGGGGACCGTGCCCGCAAAGAGACGCTGGTTGAACATGGTTTTCGCCTGCCCAGCTGCCTTGACAACCGCCCCATGCGCTTTGAAGAGTTCGAGGGCATGTGGGAGCAGGTGGTCTTCGTCTCGGCTACGCCGGGTCCGTATGAGCTTCAGAAATGCGGGGGGGAGGTAGTCGAGCAGATCATCCGGCCGACCGGCCTGGTGGATCCGCCCATCGAGGTGCTTCGCGCGCGCGGACAGGTACCCGATTTGCTCCAGCGGATTTCCGAACGGGCAGCGGTGGGGGAGCGCGTGCTGGTCACAACGCTGACCAAGCGTCTGGCTGAAGACCTCTCGCAGTACATTCAGCAGGAGGGTCTGCGCGGTCGCTACATGCACGCTGATATCGATACGCTGGAACGCGTGACCATTCTCAAGGAGCTTCGCGAAGGCAAGTTTGATGTGCTCGTTGGTGTGAACCTCCTGCGCGAGGGGTTGGATCTGCCGGAGGTGTCTTTGGTGTGTATTCTCGATGCGGACAAGGAGGGCTTTCTGCGCAGCGAGACATCGTTAGTCCAGACCATCGGGCGGACGGCGCGCAACGTAAACGCCGAGGTCAAGCTATATGCCGACAAGGTCACCCCGAGCATGCAGCGGGCCATCGACGAGACCGACCGTCGGCGCCGCCTGCAGATGGAATACAACGAGAAGCACGGCATCACCCCGGAGACTATCGAGAAGGGTATCCGCTCGACTCTTCAGCAGCAGGTTAAGGCCCACAAAGTCACTGCTGACGCGATCCGTGCGTCCGAAGATCAACTCGACCGCACCGAGCTGATCGTCATGTTGGAGAAGGAAATGCTTGAGGCGGCCGAAGCGTTGGAGTTCGAACAGGCCGCCCGCCTCCGCGACCGCATCAAAGAGCTCAAGGAGATGCCCGAGTTGACAACGGGCGAGTGATCGACTGAGCAGTGGCACACAGGCACGCAAGCTATGGGTGCTCGCCGGGTACGGTTCGTGTGAGCTCCGTGTATTCCTCCGGTCGGCGGTCGGCGATTACGTGGTTGCGGGGTGTGATCATCTTGTCGTGTGCCAGGGCGATGTCGACGTCGACCACGGCTACATGGTTTCCGGTCTCGGGAGCTTGGCAGAGCACTTCGCCCTTCGGATTGGCCATCGTCGACAGACCCGTGAAGGTCAGATCACCCTCCTGTCCCACCCGGTTGGCGGTGACGATGAAGATGCGATTCATGAGGGCATGCACGGGGATAGCCCGCTGGCAGAGGCCGGGGATTACCAGGTTTGCCGGGTGACAGACGATGTCCGCCCCTTTAAGCGTCAGCGCCCGCCAGGTTTCCGGGAATATCCAGTCGAAGCAGATGAGCATGCCCAGCTTGCAGAAGCCGAGGTCGAACACGGGCAAGCCCAGGTTTCCGGGCGCGAAGATGTCCTTTTCGTTGAGGAAGAGGTGGAGCTTTCGGTACTTGCCTATGTGCCCGTTGGGACCGAGCAGAACAGCGGTGTTGTAGGGCTTGCCGTCCTCGGCGAGTTCGTTGATCCCCGCGACGATGTGCTGATTGTGCTTTATGCATAGCGAGTGGAGGTACTGCACGAACGGGCCGTTCTGGGCATCTTCGGCGGTGGCTCGGGCTTGATCGATCGAGGTGAAGTTGTATCCCGAGTTGCACAGCTCCGGCAGAACGACAAGATCCGCTTCCTGGAACTCGTCCGCCAACCCATCGATTATGCCTATTGTGGGACTCGAATCCCCAAGCACCGGGGCAAGCTGCACGTAGCCGATCTTCGTCAAAACGTTCTCCGCACGGGTTTCGAGTTTCTCGAAACGATACTACCACGACCTGTACGAATCGCACAACGGGCGTGCTCTCGGCGTTCGGTGCCGCGCGGTGGAGGTGTGCCACTGTCCTTGAACGGTGCATCCGCTTTCCGAGGCGCGACCGTAAGGAAGCGGACAGTCGGCCTTGCCGGGTGCCCCATCTTTCGCGTTAGCGAAGGGTGGGGGACGGAGTATCGCGTTGGGTATCGTCCGTCCCCCACGCATCCCGACAAGTCGAGTGAATGGGGCACCCGCCGCGTGCCACGGGTGGCTCGTCCACTCGTGTTGAATGTCATCATATCGGCACTGGCGGACGAGCTGTTAGTGGCACACCTTCCCGTTCGGAAACTGGATTACCGTGTACGAACAATCGCGGGCATCGATGGCCAATGCCCGCTCCCTCACAGTCGCGGCTCGGTTTGGGCAAAGGTGCGACTTGACGCTGTACACGCGCGATCAAGTATCTCCTACTGGGCCGTTCCGGAAGGTCAGCTTCCCAGCGGTCAGCAGGAACAAGCTCAAGACAAGGAGTCCCCATTCGGAAAGGGTTGGAATTGCGGTTGCGCAGCCTGGGGCAAACGCGCTGTCGTCTGCGCCGGGGCACTGGTCCAGGCAGTCGGGTACGGTGTCTCCGTCGTGGTCGTCATCGGGTGTGCCGCAACCGCACTGGCCCGGGGTGATCTTGTTGGGATCGAACAGGCATTCATCGTCGGAGTTGCATACCCCGTCTCCATCAACATCGTCGGGCCTGTCCAGGGGACAAGGATCACACTCGTCGATGACTCCATCACCGTCACCATCCGGTTCACACTCGTCGGGAACGCCGCTGAAGTTGCAGTCGCCCGATGCACCGGAAGTCAAATCGCAATCGTCGGGGGTCCCGTTGGCGTTGCAGTCGGTTTCGCACTCGTCGGGGATTGCGTTGCTGTTGCAGTCCGGGCTCGTGCCGTCGAGCAGATCGCAGTCATCGGGAACGGTATTCCCGTTACAGTCCGCTTCGCATTCATCGGGGATTGTGTTTTCGTTGCAGTCCTGACTTCCCGCATTGACATTGTCGAGGTCGCACCCCGCTTCGGTCGAGGCAAGGTAGGCACAGATTCCATCCCACTGGACGTCGCAGCAGTAGGGATCAGCGAAGCAGATTACATAGCAGCATATCGAGCAACTGCATCCCGGCGTGCCGTTTCCTGCGGGGTCCCAGCAGTCGCCCTGTCCGGGACATTGTCCAAAGGGCGGTCCGCAAGGATCGAGATCGCATTCATCGGGAACCCAGTTTGCGTTGCAGTCGGCACTGCCGCCGACTGTT
Source organism: Phycisphaerales bacterium (assembly GCA_020348265.1). Taxonomy (GTDB): domain Bacteria; phylum Planctomycetota; class Phycisphaerae; order UBA1845; family UBA1845. The sequence continues at coordinate 807,363 of CP070744.1, forward strand.
ATCTCGCACGAATCGGATAGTCCGTTATCGTTGCAGTCGGGCTCGCATTCATCGGGTACTTCATTTACGTTGCAGTCGGTGCTATACCCTTCGAGGATGTCGCAGTTGTCCGGTGTGAAGTTGCCGTTGCAGTCCGCGCCCTCGCCGGCAGTATATTCACAGACATCGGGGGTACCGTCGCCGTCGCAATCGGGAAACGCGCTCGGTGCCATTGTCAGACCGGCCGCAAACGCGTAGGGATCACACGCAGCCGTCCAGGCAGCAAAGAACAGCATTGCCGGCAGATTCTCTTCAGCGGCAGGGAGGATCTCACTTGCAGGCACAACGTAGAAGGGGCCGCGGGCCTCAATCGTAAAGGCCCAGCGGTCTTGTTCTCCGTAGACCCAATCGATCGATCCACCACCCACCGGATAGATCGTGGAATATGTCGTGCCGTAAGCGTATTGAATTCCGTGGACGCCGGCGACGAGGTCGACCATTGTCTCCCCGACTTCAGCGAACGTGTCATGGTCCGGGGTCTGCGCCGAAGTGTAACCCCAAGGCCACAGCAGCATGTATACCCAGGTGTGGAAGTCAATATAACTGCGGACGTTGGGGTGATCTATGAGGAAGTTGCGAACAGCCTGCGTTTCGGGCTCGGAGAAAGGCGCGGGGCCGCGATAGATCTCACTACTCGGTACACTGCTGGAACCCGGGCCGCCCCATCCTCTGGCCCAGTTGCGATTCAAGTCGACGCCCTCGTAATACCCGGGGTTGTCTCGACGGTTCTTGCGCCATGCGCGATCGGTGGTCCATGAGTAGACGTATCCGTCGGGATTCATTATGGGCATGAGGAACCACTCGATGTTGTCGACGAGTTGTCGCACCGTAGGATCGCTATCGTAGTTTACCAGCAGGTATTGAGCAGCATAGGCGATGATCGGTGGGGTAAGCCACTCGCGGGCGTGCTGACCGCCGTGGAAAAGGACCCCGGGCTTATTCGTGCCCGGCCCGGTGATTCGCAGGGTCCAGAGGGTACGCCCTTCGATTGACGTGCCCAGGCTGATGAGCTCAGCCAGATCGGGATATGCAGCTGCCAGATCAGTCAAGAATGTGACGTACTCGCTGTAAGTTCGGAAGTCTTGGAAGAAGCCAGCTCGTCCGGAGCGCTGCGCATCTATCAAGGTTTGGACGTTGTCGATTGTAACGACGTATCTGAAGCCGGCGGCATCGAGCAACGCCTTCTGATCCGGAGACACACGAATATCGACAAGCCCGATTCCCACCCAGTCCGTGGCGATGTCGAAGTCGGGGCTTGCCGCTTCCAGATCGAGGATTGCCTCAAGTTGACTGTCGTTGACAATCTTGACCTTGAGGACCTGGTGGGCGTCGAAACGTTTCTGGTCAGCATGAGCAGGTGCAACATGCAAGAACCACGCGGCCGAAGTGACGATCAGGGCAAAAGCGGCTTCTCTGACCTTTGGCATTTGAATCCTCCCCGGGGACGGTGCGCGAACTCGGTTCTGCACTCTTCGCGTTACACCTCGCGATAACTGTCGGTGATGGCTAGCTCCGTTGAGGGCCATTCTATCAGAAGGGGGGGACCTTTGTCAACGGAGGAGTCCGGTGCGACGAATTCGCGTGTTGGCATGCACGAATGTGTCTCGGTCGGCGGTGTGCCACTGTTCTTGAATAGTGCTTTTCACGAGCGGTGACACGGCCTAAACCACTGATCGAGAGCAGTGGCACACTGTTGGGAAGAACACATGGCGTATCTCGTGCGCGGAATGGCAGAAGAATGCCCTCCGTGTCTGCGTGACACGGGGGACATTATGCATCAAGAGAATAGCGTTTCGCAGTGGTGCCCAGTCGTTGCTGGGGGCCATTCGCCCTACGGATGTCCCGGCGGTTTCGCCCCTCTGCCGGGCATCATCGATGGTTGAGGCGTTTCGTTGACGTCGAGAAGCTCGACCTCCATGATAATCGTCGAGTTGGGCGGGATCATACCCGGTGCGCCCCTGTTTCCGAACGCAAGCGGGGGGGGGAGTTCGAGCTTGCGCTTACCGCCCACTTTCATGGACATAATCCCTTCCGCCCAGCCAATGAACAGCCGTTCCAACTGGACCTCGGCAGGTTGGCCTCGGCGCTCCGATGAATCGATGAATTTGCCGTCCTCAAGCCAAATGGTGAAGTTCATCTTGACCGTCGCGCCGGGCATGGGAGACTTGCCGGCGCCTTCAACGAGATCCCAGTATTTCAGGGTAAAGGTCTTGCTCTTTGCGTCTTTGGAATCGGTCACGGCAGGCTTTGGATTGTTGACTACATCGAGGAGCTCCACCTCGAATATCAGCGTGGAGTTGGCGGGAATTCTCGGGTTGCCCTCACTTCCATACCCCAACTCGGGCGGTACGATCAGCTTGCGTTTCCCACCAACCTTCATGGATGCAAGCCCTTCGGTCCATCCTTTGATGACCTGACTGAGGCTGAAGATTGCCGGCTGTCCTCTCTTGACCGAGCTGTCGAACAAGGTGCCGTCCTCAAGCCATCCGCTGTAGTCGACGCGCACCGTTGCGTCGGGCCCGGGTGAAGCACCGTCACCGACCTTGAGGTCGATGTACTTCAGACCCGACTCGGTCGTAATCGTCTCCATCCCTTCGGTCGGGGTCGGGACGGGATCGTTCGGCGGGGCCACGGGATCGGTCTGCGCCGGGACGGCTGTTATCGTCTGTTCGGGCTGGGCGTGTACGCACTGTGGCAGAATCAGGCAAGTGCAGCTGATACATATCATCACGGGAATAACTGCCAAGCCTGGATCGCTGAGTCTTCTCATTGTTCTCCGTTCCAATCGTCTTTGGTACTCCGGCTTTCTTTAAATCAGTGGAACCATTCCACTGGGTGCCCGGCAGTATGACGTGCCTTGGCGAGTTGTCAAACCGCCTGCGGATTCTGCGTCTTCTGCGGTACCATCCGCTACGACTTCGGACTGCTGCTTTTCTGGGCAAATCTGACACAGAACTCGCGTACGGGCCTTTGGTGAGTGCTCTTGGGCGCACTACACCGATCCGGACTCCGGGTCACGCTTTCGAATCGAAGACCTGCTCAACTTGCCAGTCTGCGTCTATCCAGAGTCCGAGGACCCGGACCGGGAACATCCAGGACTTGACCACGTCAACACACTTGCACAACGCGATTAGGTGCTCCTCCTTGGAAGCCGGGAAACCGGCACAATCTGCGTGGGCGAAGATCGCCACCACACGACTGCCGTGGGCGTTCACCGAGATGGTCACCCGCCGTTTGATGGACTCGAGAGTCTCGAGCGGGCCGGCTGTCATCATCTTGTCAGGTCCGGGCTCGGTGATCATGTCTACGTGGTCGACCTCGAGTTGCTGCTTCATCCACCGAAGGACCGGCTCTTGTACGCGCCCATCCATACAGTTGATCGCGGTGGCGAAAGTCCTCTTAGCCATATGGCGTGCTCCTCATATCACTCAACTGACCCGAGTCTTATCGGAATCAGCTCAAGGCGACCTCGCGGTAAGCATCTCTGTGTCGGCTTCCGTTTGGCCCGACGTTTATAGTGGGCCCAGTCAACGCGCGCCGGCTGCAGCTGGTCAACAGCCGCCGGACCGGTGCGAGAATGTTGCTGCCCTGGCGCGATAGTCGATCTCCGGGTCTCGGTTTCCAGGCGGGGATTATCGGATTAATCAGAGTGGTGGGAAGAGGTGTCTTATAAGAATGAGTCTGGCTCCTGCTGGACTGGGATGTGTGATGCCAGCGTGGGATACGGCCGACCCGCCTTCACGGGAGAGTTCGCCTTGTCTGCAAGAGGGTTCGCGAACAGGTCGATAAGGTGGATACAGCTCGGATTCCCACTGAAGGTGAACGGTGCTTATAACGAGATGATCGATCTGGACGTTTCCCAGCTTGCGCCCGATATCGCCAACCTGCTTATGCTGCGCGGGGCCGATCTGCCGCCCCTCGAGTGGCACTGCAAGCCGGTTCAGGCTGCAAAGGATATGCTTGACAGAATCACGGATGACACTGCATTGTTCAAACGTGACCCCCTTGGCGGTTGAAGCCATGGGCGGAGCGGTGCGAGCGGCTCTGTATCTCTGGAACGGGTGGTTCGCCGAGTGCGCGATGTATGCCCAGGCGGCACCGGAGAAGGAACAATTGTATCTCAGCGCGCTGTGCGAACGGCAACTGGGGCACACGAATGAGTGCAAGGCCATTCTGCAGCAGCTGGAAGACCACCCCGTCTTCGGACTGTTGTCGGAATACTCACTGGAGATTATCGGCCTCGGCAGTGATCCTCCCTTGAAGCGTTTCAAGGGCGTGCTCGAACTCGGGGGGACATGGGAGCCGTTTGCCTTCGTGGATCTCTACGAGCAGGCCCGGATGGACAAACTCTGCCACCCGACGAAACGCATTGTCTGCAGCATGCAGTGCCGGGAGTTTGAGCTTCTCTTTGCGCACTGCTACGAGGCTGCCACCGGCCGGCCGCTTCCGCGGAAAGCCGCGGTGACAACCGTTGCCCGACGGAAGCCTAAACCCCGCCCCAAGGAACGAGCGACCTGCACTCCGACACCGGAGACCAACGCAGCAAACAGCAAACCCGAAGGCACATTGAAACGGACACTCAAGAAGAAAGAGCCTGTTGTAGGCGTTGCCTGTCCCAAGTGTGACCAGAAGATGGTCTTTCCCGAATCACACCGCGGTCAGAAAGTAAAGTGCCGCAAGTGTGATGCCGTCCTGCTGATTCCCCGAAAGACTGATTCTGTCAGTGCTGGATCGGACCCCACGTCGTAGAGTTCGCTTCCTTTATTCCACGATAACAGCAAGCGGTGGCACACGATACGGAGTGAGTCGCTGCTCGAAGGTTGAGGTGTTGCGCTGCGCTGCACTGTGGCTGACGAGCGTGACGAGTTGGCCTTGTAGCACCGTAAACTTCGCCGAAGGAGGATGCCTGCTCACTCGTGTCTCAGCGCATCTATGGGGTGGAGAATGGCTGCTTTGAACGCTGGGACCATCCCGAAAAACACGCCGACAGCCGCGGAGAAGCCAAGAGCGAGCAACACTACCCACACCGGCACGTAGATGTCGGCTGCCATCCTGGGATGCATAGAGGCCACGCTACAGATCACGCCTCCCAGCAGCACACCGATCAAGCCTCCGACCGTTGCCAGCGCGACCGCCTCGGTGATGAACTGCGACATGATATCCCGGCGCCGTGCACCGATAGCCTTGCGCAGACCTATCTCGCGTGTTCGCTCGGTGACGGAGACGAGCATGACGTTCATGATCCCGATGCCTCCGACGATCAGCGATATTCCCACGATTCCGGAAAGCACGCTGGTGGCAATCATCTTCACCTTCTCGAAGTCACGCAAGAATTCGTCCTGGCGTAATAGCCGGAAATCATTGGGTTGTCCCGGCCTGAGATCGTGTCTTTCTCGAAGTACACGGGTGACCTGTAGGGAGGCTTCCTCTACGCCTTCCTCTGAAGTGGCTTCGATGATAAAGGGCATGAAGGTACGCATGAACGGGAACATCTTCACGGAGGTGGTATACGGCACTACCACAACCTCGTCCTGACGGTTCCCCATCATGTTTCCTTTTTCCTCAAGCAGGCCCAGCACCTGGAATCGCTGCTGGTTGATGAAGACGTAGTCTCCCACGATTTCATCGTTGCATTCGAGAAGCCTGAGTACCGCCCGTCCCAACACACACACTTGCCGGCCGTAGTCCACATCGATCGGCCCGAAGAAACGTCCCGCATCGACAAAAAAGCTGCGGATCGGCTGGAACTGCTCAGTCACCCCGCGCAGTTCGACTCCTTCAGCCTTCTCCCTCCCGTACTCGATATTCACTTGGGAGAAGACAACCGGTGAAATTCGTCGGACCTTGTCGCACTGCCCACCCACGGCGCGGATATCTCCAATGTCCATCACCACCCTGCCTATCATCCGCCCGTGCATCCCCGAGGGGAACTCGGGGATAACCACGACCATGTTTGTTCCGAAGTTGCGCAGCATGTCGGTGACATAGTTGCCGAAACCCTGTACGAATGAGACGACGGCTATCGTAGAGGTTACCGCGATAATAATCCCCAGGGTGGTCAATACTGATCTGGCTTTGTTTGCCCAGATCTGGATAAGGGCGGTGAGGATGTTCTGCCATTGCCGAACAGCGATTCCGCGAAACCAGTCCCCCAACTTCAAGGGGGTGGTCATCAGGCGAAGGACCAAGTGCCGGCTCGGGGCGGCGGGTCGCGCGGTACCCGGGAAATTTACAGCAGTTGGCGCGGTCATGGCTTGGTCACTCGTGTCTTAGGGCGTCAATCGGATGCAGCAGGGCGGCCTTGAAAGCGGGGATGATTCCAAACAGGACTCCGGTTCCCGCGGAGAAACCCAGGGCTAGCATCACCGACCACCAGGGAACCGATACGTCCACCATTTTTGGGTGCAAGGATGCGATATAGGTAAGGGAATACCCCAGGGCCACTCCGACCAAGCCGCCCACCGTACACAGGACAACCGCCTCGGTAAGAAACTGCAGGAGAATGTCGCGGCGGCGCCCTCCGATGCTCTTGCGCAAGCCGATCTCGTGGGTTCTCTCTGCTACTGAGACAAGCATCATGTTCATGATTCCAATGCCGCCCACTAATAGCGAGATGCTCACAATCCCCGCGAGGACACTCGAGGCTACGTTACGTATGTTCTCAAACTCATTGATCATCCGGTCTTGGCGGTCGATGCGGAAGTCGTCGGGTTGTTCCGGCTGCAGGCCATGTCGTCGGCGGAGAACTTGTTTGATCTGCGCCGCAGCTTGGGGTATGTCCTCCTCGCTGGCCGCCTCGGCAAGAAAGAAGACTCTGTCCCGCCGCTCGGGGTATAGATTGAGCGCGACGGTGTAGGGGATCATGACGGTTTTGTCCTGGTCTTCCTCCATCATGCTTCCCTTGGACTCAAGCAGGCCCACCACCAGGAAGCGCATTCCGTCGATCTGCACGTAATCACCGACAATCGAGTCGTTGCACTCCAGCAACTTCGCTACCGTCCGCCCCAACACGACGACATGGGCGGCGTTCTCAACGTCGACCGGACCGAAGAAGCGACCCCTATCTACGAAGAAGTTGCGGATCGTCTGATAGTGCTCTGTTACGCCGCGTAACGGGATGTCTTCGGCCTGCTCCGATCCGTAGGTAATCTCCGCATCATGTGTGTAGACGAAAGGGGTTATACGCTCGACGCTGGTGCATTCGGTGCGGACGGCCTCGACGTCGTCGATATCCAGGGTCACATTCCCCATCCCCATGCGGTGCATCCGGTGAGGCACCCAGGGGCGCACCACCATGAACTGCGTGCCGTAGCCCCGCACCTTGTCCGTCATGAAACTGCCGAATCCTTGCACGATCGCAATCACTGTGATGGTCGACATCACCGCGATGATGATGCCCAACGTGGTCAGGATCGACCTTCCCGTGTTGGCTCCTATCTGCACCAGGGCGGTGGATATGTTCTGCAGACCGCGATACACCGAGAAGGTCAGGGCATTCCAGAGGCGAACGGGAAGGTGAACCAGTTTTCGTACCATCACACGGTCATTTCAGTGAGTTGTGATATAGGGGGAATGTCCTTTTCGTCGTTGCGCACATCCGAGACCACAAGGCCGTCGCGCAGGCGAATCACACGTTCGCATCGGGCGGCAATCTCCTCTTCGTGGGTGACTATCAAGATCGTTTGTCCGTCGGCACGAAGGGAATCGAAGACGGCCATGATCTCCTCCCCGGTCTGGCTGTCCAGATTACCGGTGGGCTCGTCCGCCAGAATGATATCCGGCTCTTGAACCAGCGCGCGGGCAATCGCCACACGCTGCTTCTCGCCGCCGGATAGCTGATTGGGGTGGTGGGTTGCCCGGTCAGCCAGGTTCACCCGCTCCAACGCCGTCATCGCCCGCCGCTTCTTGCGCGAGAGTTGTGCATACATGAGAGGGAGTTGTACGTTCTTCAACGCCGTCGTACGCGGGAGAAGCTCGAAAGTCTGAAACACGAATCCGATCTGCCCCCCGCGGATCCTGGCCAGCTTCGACTGGGACAGCTCGGAGACGTCCTTGCCGCGCAGGTGGTATTGCCCGCCCGTTGGCACGTCAAGACAGCCCAGGATGTTCATCAGCGTACTCTTGCCTGATCCGCTGGGGCCCATGATTGCCAGGTACTCGTTCTCAGCTATATCAAGGGTTAGCCCGCGCAAGGCATGGACCAACTCGGTGCCCACCCGGTAGATCTTCTCCAGATCGACGAGTCTGATCAGGCTGTCGCCGTTGTTGCTCATGGTGACGAACTCGCTGCTACGGTCTCCTTCTCCGCTTCCGGATCGACGGGCTCCTCGCTCGATTCGTCGCCGGCGAGCTGTTCATCGTTCGACTCTTCGCCCCCTGTGGCGTCGCCTGCTTCCGGGGTCTCCTCTTCGGGGAGGGTTACCTTCTTACCGTCCGCGAGCTGATCGAGGCTCCGATACGGGCCTATGATCACCACGTCATCCATGGTGATCCCGTCCCGGATCTCCACCTGCCGCGTATCCGCTATCCCGGAATCAATCAGCCGAACTCCAGCCACGTCCTCCGACATTACATACACGACCTTGATGTATTGTGCCTGTCTGACCCGTTCTGATAGATCGAGCTCAGCCTGCCTGGCGTCGAAAGCCTCCACGATTTCAGGGGGAAGGTCCTTACGCATTCTGTGCACGACGGCCTCGACGGGAATCTTGATGGCATCGTCGCGACGGGCCACTTCGATTTCTACGTTGGCGGTCATACCCGGTTTGATTCGCGCATCATCCGACAGAACTTCAAGGAGTGCCTCGAAGGTCACAATATCGCGGCCCAAGGCCTTGATTCCCTTTGAGGCGACTCGCACTACACGAGCGGGAACGGGTTTGTCCGGATCGGCCTGCAAGTACACGCGGCTTTTCTGGGCAGGTCTCACCAGGGGCACATCAACCTCGTCCACCCGCGCCCGCACCTGCATTTTCGAAAGATCGCTGATGGACATGATGACCGTGCCGGGGTTGTTCATCGTTCCGGTAACCACCACCTCACCTTGTTTGGCGTTGAGTCTGGATACGACTCCTCTGATCGGCGCGGTGATCACCGTCTTCTTGAGGTCTTCGCGGAGACGCTTGAGGAACGCCTCAGCCTGGGTGAGTTCATGCTCACGCATCTCCAACAGCGCTTTGGCCTTCTTCTTGATCGTTTGATGGTCGCGCAGTTCGAGAGAGGAGGTTGCGTTGGATTCTGATAATCTCTTTTGCCGCTCCAGGTCGCGATCGGCCTTCTCGAGATCGGCTTCCGCTTGCACGACGGCGGCACTGAGCTGAGCGATCCGCGCTTCGCCCGACTCTATGTCCGCCAGCAGGTGCTTGTCGTCGAGCCGGCAGAGAAGATCACCCTCACCCACGGCGTCGCCCTCCTCGACCGGCATTTCCGTGATCTTCGAGACGATTTCAGAGCTGATCTCCACTTCGAGGACTGCTTCCACGTCACCCGGCGCCTGGACCAGACGAGTGATTTCACCCTGCTGAGGACTGGCCACGTCTACGGTAAGCGGCACTTCCTCCGCGACGTTAAGAAGGGCTTTGCCGTCGACGCCTCGGCGGAAGTGTCCCAGCGAGAATACACCCACACTGATGGCTACTAGTACCAGCAAAGTCACGAGGCCTTTCATGACAGCATCTCCAAAGCGTCGAGCGCCCCGGCGAGCGAGCGCGTCTGCGCGGGATCAGACCCGCGAGAAAACCGTACAGTGTGTTGCATTCTCATCGGCTGCATCTTCTAGCCCAAAGCCTGCGCCTTCATGGCGTACTGCATGCCTATCCGTGTTCCAGCGGCCACCAGGGCCATCAGTACGCAGGAGGCAACCGCGACCCGGCGGCTCAACTGCCGTGTTACGATCAGGCCCAGCACAACCAACACCCAGAACCAGATTCTGAACGGGTCGATAGCCACCAAGGGCGACGCTTCTCCCGGTGCGGCCAGCAGACCCAATGATGTATCTACGTAGGTCGTTCGATAATAGATCACCATCGCCAGACGAACGGTGTATCCAACCAGCTCGATGAAAGCCGCATACACGCATATCGACATAAGCGTGTGATACTCGGGCTTCCTTCCCGTAAGGGCGACGGCGGAATAGAGGATCGAGGCGATCAGAAGCAGTGATGCCAGCATATACACGGGGGTGAAGACGACCCCGCCCAGTCTGGCTAGCAGTTTCTTGAATTCCCCTGTCTTGCGGACGTCCTCCATCCTGTCACGGAGTTCGACTCGGTCGATCAGATGGGCTTGGGTCTCTTCGATTTTGGCGAGTGCCCCCTCCGTTCGCTGGTCGATGCTGCGCTCGATCAGCCCAGTCTGTACCTCGGCGTACCCGATCAGTATGAACAGGGCGATTAGAACCACCAGTGCCCAGCCGTACGCTCCGGTGTCCTCGACGCGGGCAAACAGCTCCCTCGGCGAGGTGAACACCATAAGAGCGTGTCGAACGCTCAGTTCGCCGGGTTTGACTTGTGCAGGCACCGATCCCATCACGACCCTCTGGGGCTACCTATAACGACCTTGTCTGACGCACCGCGACCGCAGTGATCCACGCACCCATTATAAGCTACTTCGTGTATTACGATGGCATATTCCGCTCGGTGTTGATGTTTTGCACAACCCGCGACAAGAAATGACAAACGCTCAGGGCATCGTGTGCCACTGGCGGCTAGCCCGTCAGTGCTTGACATCCTGCACGGGTGGGCAAGCCATCCGCGGCACCCGGCGCGATGTGCTCTTGAGCCCAAGTAGTCCGAGCAGCAGCAAAGACCAGCTAACCATGCCAAAGGCGCCGCACGCTCCGCAGGAACGCCTTTCATCGACCGTCGCGTCGGTGTCGTCGATGATTTCTACTATCGAGCAGCCGCTGTCGTCTACCTCTGTACCGGGCGAGGTCTCGGGGCACTGGTCGGCTTCGTCCGGTATCCCGTCTGCGTCGCCATCGGGCGGGTCACTGCTATCGCCGTCCGGGATCGGCTGCTCGGGTTCGCGATCCTGCGGACAGCCGTCTTCGCCAATGTCTTCGCCGGGATCCGTCTCGGGACAGTCGTCATCGCAGTCCGCCACGCCATCTTCGTCGGTGTCGGCATCGATCACGCCACATCCACACTCGCCGGGCGCGATCTTGTCCGGGTCCTCGGGGCAGGCGTCGTCCGCTTTCAGCACTCCATCTCCGTCGGCGTCCTCGCACTCGGGCAACAACGCGTGTACGCAGACCCGGTCAGCGCAGGAATCCTCCGTACACGAATCGTCATCCGAGCAGTCGGCGGCCTCCATACACTCGACACACGCGTCGCCATGCTCATCGCATAGTCGGTCTGAGCAAGGATCGCTGCCTGGTCGACATCCTGCCTGTGGGTCGCACTCTTCTGCGCCGTTGCAGAACAATCCGTCGTCGCAGATGCCGTGGCTGGGAACGTGATCGCACGTGTCGGTTAACTCGTTGCACGCATCCGCAGTGCAGTCGACGCCGTCATCGCAGTTAGGCGGTGCGGCAGGTTGACAACCACTGCCGGGATTGCAGCTTTCCGCGCCGTCACAGAACTGTCCGTTGTCACAGACGCCGTGCCTGGGTGCGTGTGTGCAGCTTCGGCTGGCTTCGTCACATCCGTCTGCGGTGCAGCCTACTCCATCGCTGCAGCTGATGGGCGTCCCCGCAACGCAACTCCCACTCTCGCAGAGTTCGAGACCGTTGCAGAATACGCCGTCATCACAGTCTGCATTTGCGACGCAACCGCCGCAAGTATCCGAGTCCTCATCACAGAGGCTGGGCGGACAGGGTTCGGCACCCGTCCGGCACGCGTCGACAGCGTCGCAGCTCTCAGCCCCGTTGCAGTAGAGATCATCGTCGCAGAGACTGTCGTCCGGCACGTTTTGGCAGGTTCCATTGTCCTCGTTGCACGTGTCAACGGTGCACTCGATATCGTCATCGCAATCGACCGGCATGCCCTCCTGACACCCTGACTGAGGATCGCACACTTCCGCGCCATCGCAATACAGGCCGTTGTCGCACAGTGAATCATCGGGCACGATGTGACAGGCCCGTGTCGTTTCACTGCACGTATCGATCGTGCAGTCAATGTTGTCGTCGCAGTCTATGGGTGGCCCGGCCTGGCAACCGAGCACAGGGTTGCAGACCTCCGCCCCGTCGCAGAAGACTCCGTTGTCGCAGAAGGTATGATCGGCTGTGTTGCGACATGATCCGGCGGCATTGCTGCACGAGTCAATTGTGCAGTCTACGTGGTCATCGCAGTCGGGCGGATCACCGGCCTCGCAAGCGCCCTCGACGCATTGCTCCAACCCATTGCAGAACAAACCGTCGTCGCAGAAGACTCCCTCGTATACGCACAAGCTGCTGGCATCGTCGCAGCGATCGATAGTGCACTCATCGGAATCATCACAATCAGCGTCAATCATGCACTTTATCTGGAACTCGAACGCACCCATATCTACGATCGCGTCTGCCGGTGGCGGGTTGCCGGTGTCGG
>CP070744.1:820025-847164 GCA_020348265.1 Phycisphaerales bacterium
CAGCGCATACGACTACAACTGGATAGTCAAACACGCCAAACTGATCGTAGACACCCGCAACGCCACCGGCAAAGTAAAAGCCGGCCGCAAGAAAATCACCAAAGCGTAGAAGGAGTGTACGCAGCATCGGAAGGTTGCTGCTGCTGGTCCACGGTGGGAGTGGCACAAGCCGGCCTTCACTTCGTTGAGCACGTTTTGTAGCATACGGCAAGTGACTGTCTTGACCGGATGTCAACAGCCTGAGACGTGTCATGAACTTCGGTAGCATTGCATTACTGTTTATCGCTCCCTTGCTCATCATTGCGCTCGCGGTGATTCTCTTTCTGAGCACCAAGGAACCCGGGGAGTAAGGACCGTAGGGATCATGGCTCTTACTATTACTGCCTTCGTGTTGTACCTCATGGTGATGATCGGGATCGGTGTCTTCTGCTCCCGCCTGTACACGAAGACCATGAGCGACTTCTACCTGGGCGGGCGGCAGATGAGCGATTGGGTGGTGGCCCTGTCCGCGGTGGTGTCGGGACGCTCCTCCTGGCTGATCCTGGGCGTCAGTGGCATCGCCTTCACCAAAGGGGTCTCGGCTGTCTGGGCGGTCGTCGGTTATATAACCGTCGAGCTCTTCATGTTCATCTTCGTGGCCAAACGCCTCCGGCGGTACACCGAGCGGGTAGGGGCCATCACGCTGCCCGACTTCTACGAAGCGAGGTTCGACGACCGCAGCCATATACTCCGCTTGACCTCGGTGATCATCATTGTCGTTTTTATGGTGTTCTATATCTCCGCTCAGCTCACCGCGGGGGGAAAGACGTTTTGCCAGAGCTTCGCCCTTGCGGAGGAATACAGCCTGCACAGCGTGCTAATGACCGCTGTTATCGTGCTAGTGTACACGGTGTTGGGCGGTTTCGTTGCGGTGTCGTTGACGGACATGCTTCAGGCGTTCTTCATGCTTTTCGGGCTGGTTGTCCTTCCGGTAATCGCCATCACCAATCTCGGCGGATTGAACGTTTTGTTCGACGCGATCATAAGCGCTGACGGATTCCCTATGGTTGATCCGTGGGCGCTGGGTGTTGGCGGTGTCATTGGCTATCTGGGTATCGGGCTGGGTTCGCCGGGCAATCCGCACATCCTGGTTCGGTACATGTCGATCAAGCGACCGGAGATGCTGCGCAAGTCCGCACTTGTGGGGACGGTGTGGAACGTGCTGATGGCCTGGGGGGCTGTATTCGTAGGGCTGGTGGCAAGGGCTCAGGTCCAGATGGGCATAAGCTCCGAGGAGATAGCCTCCGACCCGGAGAGAATCTTCCCTTCCCTTGCGGTCCAGCACATGCACCCGTTTCTGGTTGGACTAATGATCGCGGCTGTGTTCGCGGCGATCATGTCCACGGTGGATTCGCAACTCCTGGTCGCATCCTCGGCGATTTCGCGCGATCTCTATCATAAGATCATCAAAGGGCAAAGAGAAGTTGCGGAGAGGCGGATGGTGTTCATAAGCCGTGCTGTGATCCTCGTGATGCTGATCATTGCCACGATCATAGCCGCTATTGCCATCAAGTATCCGGCGACCAAGCACATCGTATTCTGGCTTGTACTCTTCGCTTGGGGTGGACTCGGTGCGTCCTTCGGTTCGACTCTGCTGCTGGCCCTGTTCTGGCGGGGGACCACGAAGTGGGGAGTGTTTGCGGGGTTGGTCTCCGGGACGGTGATTACAATCGTGTGGAAGAACGTTCCTCAGCTTAAAGCGATTGTCTACGAGCTCATCCCCGCATTCGGCATCTCCTTCCTGTTGGTAGTAATCGTAAGCTTGTTTACCAGGCCCCCAGAGAAGGGTATGGAAGAGCTGGGCGAGACCAGGCCGGTGTGATGTTGGGCCGCGCAGGAGCGATGGCCGGACAGTTTAAGTTACCACAAGAGGCTACGGTTGGCCTTGTGATTGGCCGGATTGCGCAGGCTTCCGTTGGGAGAGCCTGGCCAGTTCTTCCTTTGCCTTCGCGTGCGTAGGGTCAAGCTGAAGAGTCCTCTCGAACAGGGCAACTGCCTCGGCCGAATTTCCCGCGCTTAGCAACACGGCGCCGAGATTGTAATGGGCATCCGGGCTGTTGGGTGCGTGATGTAATGCCCTTCGCAGGTGAAACTCAGCCTCATCCAGGTTGCCCTGCGTTATTTGCCAGACGCCATACTCGGTTGCCGTGTACCACAGACCTTCGTGGGCCTCGGGATAATCGGGGTCGATTGCCAGCCCCCGCATAAAGGCATCCTCGGCTTCACCCCATTGATTGCGACCCAAGTAGACCCGCCCGCGCAACACCCACGGGAGAGGCGAATCAGGGGTGAGTTTGTGGAGCCGATCGCACGCTGCTTCTGCTTCAGTTAATCGGTTGAGTTGCAGGTATGTGCGAGTCAGGGTCTCGACTGCGAGTGGTTGCCCCGGTGCCAACTCCTCTGCCACACGAAAATGTTCCAGGGCGGTTTCGTGCTCTCCGATCCGGGAATACACCTGACCGCGGTTAAATTCAAAAGGTGCCCGGTAGCTCTCTGCTACGTCAATCTTCATTGCGGAGTTGATTGGGCCTGTTGCCATGGAAAGACATAGCATGACCAGAAGAAACGCGACCTTTCCTCTACCGTGCGTATCTCGAAAGACCCCGCGGATTGCCTGCACGATGACCCCTGCGGTAAGAACACATGCGATCGGCAGCAGGGGAAGCCGATAGCGCGGCGAGTACCAGAAGGTCGCGACGATCAATATTGGCAGCAGCAACATTCCCCAATCGACGGCGTTCAGCCTGTGCCTCACGCGATGATTTATCAGGCCCACCAACATCGGGCCCATCAGCCAAGCGGTGGGAATAGGAGCCAGGATAAGCAACCTTGCCAGACCGGTGGAGCGTTCCAGTGTCGGATGGTAGATGTCGCTGTAGTGTCGCCCGGTCAAGAACCAGTGCACTTTTCGTACAATGAGCCAGGCTGCCTGTTGGGGATGAGAGCCCAGAAACGTGAGTCCTTCAGAGAAGAAGAAACGGTCGACCTCGCGGTAGGTGCCCTGACGCCCCACCTGAGTTGCATAGACGCGGGCAGCATCATCGTGCATGTGCTTGCGAAATGCGCTTACGCCGGGCACCCCGATGTATGTTCCGTTTGCGGCGGGTGCGTTGCCCTGTCTGAAAGTAATGCCGGCATGTGCGGTAATGGGGATGAGCTCGCCGCATGCCGCCCAGTTGTGCAGTGTTGCTGGGAGAACCACGACACATCCGGCCAGGCAAGCGACTACTCCACACGTCAATCCGCGACTCCGCGCGTGTGTGTTTGCGGTTGGTTGAGCGTTGACTAGTGCGGGTTGCTGCTCGCTACCCTCTTGAGGGGGGGCCGCCTTTAGCGTTCGCAGCCACATCCATGGTATAAGCAACAGCACAAGAGCAATAGTGGGCGGATAGACTAGCGAGAGCAGGCCAAGCGAGAAGCCGACGAGTACAGCACTGTTGATTCGACCTTTCCTGCAGAACCTCTCCGCTGCGAGAAGCCCAACCGTGACAAGCAGGAGTTGCAGCGTACTTGGGAGCAGGCGGGTCGAGAGGAAAGCCGGTTCCTCCAGTATCAGGAAGAGGACTGCTGCCAGGGCACCAGTGGCCCGGTCGAACTTCCGCGCGCTTAGGTATGCCACAAGATAGGCCGTGATCAAATGGATGAGCAACTGAACGACATAGACGGCCGTCAAGCCACTGCTGAGCACGCGTACGATTGCGAGAACGTATGGATAGAGTGGTACGGAAAGAAAAGGGCGGTCATCAATCCATTGGCCGTCTGCTATCTGCCCGGCTGCTTCCCAATAGACGCCGGCATCACCGGCCACGGATTTCGCGATGGGGTTAGAGTTCGAGAATTCAAACAGCATCGCGACGCGCAAGATCAGGGCCACGCCGATAATGGTGCCCACAAGGACGGCATACTTCCTGCGGGAGATCGCTTCGTATGGTCGGTCGGGGGTGGCGGAGAGCGTATCAGTCTGTGATTCGGTCGACTCCATTGAGATAGCCCAAGAAGCGCTTGCCGGTCCGATTCTCCCGGAGGATGCGTGGGGCAAGGCAGAGAAACGTGATCTGTGCAAGAGGCACTTCGATCAAACTTCCTGCTACAGACATCCTGCCCCGGATCGCCCGGCAATGTAAGGGCGACACACGGCAGAATCAAGGTGGCGGCACTTCAACACTACGCAGCATTCAAATACAATTGAGTGGAAGCTATGACGTGGAACAACGACAGGACGGTTTCCGCCCAATCGAGCCAACCACAGCACGGTTGTCGGCCCGAGGCGCCCAACCTCGTTGTCCGTCTCGCGTGTCTGCTTATTGTCGTTGCGACGGTCGTCGCCTTTGCCCCCGTGCTCAGCAACGACTTCGTCAGTTGGGACGACGACTACGCACTTATCCGCAACGATGCCTATCGAGGGCTGAGCTGGCAACATCTTCATTGGATGTTCACCACCAGCTACACGGGGCATTACCAACCATTGACCTGGCTTTCCTTCGCTATTGACTTCAAGGCGTGGGGCGGCCTGGATCCGACCGGGTTCCATCTTACGAACCTGCTTCTTCACCTGCTCACCAGCCTAGGGTTCTTCTTTGTAGCTAAACGATTGATTGAAGCTGCGTTGCCCGATCATAGCGTGGGTTTGGCAACCATAGGGGCTTTGGCGGCTGGCCTGCTGTTTGCGATTCACCCCCTGCGTGTTGAATCGGTAGCGTGGGCAACCGAGCGACGCGACGTGCTCTGCGGTGCGTTGCTGATGCTGACCATGCTGCTCTATCTTCGAGCCACCGCCGGTCCGGGCGTGTCGTCCAGGCGGCGTACATTTCTGGCCGTTTCGATCCTGTGCTATCTTCTGTCGCTCTTAGCGAAAGCTTCGGCGATCACCCTCCCCGTCCTGCTGCTGCTGCTTGATATGTATCCGCTGAGGCGAGTGGGGGGGGTTGGTGGTGTGAGCCGTACCGGCGTATGGCGGAGAGTCCTAACAGAGAAGGTGCTCTTTGCCGTGCCTGCGGCAGTAGTCGCGGGACTGGCCATACACGCCCAGGCGGGCGCGGGGGCTCTGCGTAGCTTGGCGGAGCACTCTATCTCTTTGCGGGTAGGCCAGGCGATGTACGGGATCATGTTTTACTTATGGAAAACGGTCTGGCCGGTCGGTCTTTTGCCGCTCTATGAACAAGATCCTCACGCCCGAGCCCTGGATCACGAAAACGTCCTGTCGGCATGTTTGGTTATAGCGATTACGGTTGTCTGCTGGCATCAGCGTCGCCGGCGTCCCGGCCTTCTGCTGGCATGGGCTGCCTATATCGTTCTGCTGGCACCGGTGATGGGCCTGGCCCAAAGCGGACCGCAACTTGTTGCGGACAGGTATAGCTATCTGTCCTGCATGCCCTGGAGCGTGCTGATTGGTGGCGGCTTGGCATGGGTATGGGCTGCTCTTCCCAACCGGCGAATGAATGTACGCGTGGGACTTTCGATAGCCGTTTTAACCGTGGTTGCGATCCTCGTAATCCTGACCAGATCGCAAACGCGCGTCTGGGCCGATTCGGAGACGCTCTGGCGAACGGTTATCGCGCGTGCTCCGAATACGGGAACCGCCCAAGCGAATCTGGCCGTGGTTTTGAATGAGAAGGGCGAACACGCTGCCGCCCGCGATCGTAGCCGTGAAGCACTGAGCATCCTCCCTGGAAACCGAGTGGCGCACATCGCTCTTGCTCGGGCTTCGACTGAGCTGGGCGATCTTCCCATGGCTGAGCGACATTATGGAATAGCCCTGGATATAAGACCCCAAGATCCAGCCACAATACTCAATCTGGCCGCGATTGAGACGCGGCTGGGCCGGTTTGGTCTGGCCGAGATGTTATACAGTGCCTTGGTCGCACTTGAACCCAGTGAACCAGCCTGGCATTACAATTTCGGTGCGTTTCTTGCCGGGCAGGGCCGCGATGAAGAAGCCCGAAGGGCATTAGAGCAAACGCTTGAGCTTGACCCGACGTTCCCCGACGCGGGTTATCGTCTGGGTGTGGTTTTGCTGAAGCTCGAAGAGCCCGGGCGGGCTATTACTGCGTTTGAAGAGGTGCTGGAGAGGACGCCGAACGATCCGCGGGCGAATGCAAAACTCGCGTGGGTCTTGGCAACATGCAGAATCGATGACCTCAGGGACGGAAGCCGGGCGCTGAACCTCGCCCGCCGGGCAATAGAGAAAGACGACGGCGAGAACCTGGCGAACTTAGAGGCACTGGCGGCAGCCTTTGCGGAGACCGGTGAGTATGCGGATGCAATTGCCACGCTTGAACGGGCTTTGGCAGACGAAACACACCAATCCCGGCCCGAGGCGATCCAGCGACTGCGTTTGCGCCTAGAGTCGTACCGGGCAGGCCAGCCCGTTCGGGAATGAGCAGGAAGAGCAGTAGCTGCCGGAGTCTCAGGGGTACCACATCGACGGATATCCGAGAGATGGCGCAACTTGCGTCAATCCCCGTGCTGCCGTAAATTACGGCGCTCCGCACGGAGCCCGCCAAGGAGCTGACCGTTGTGTACGGCCGGCGCGGGTAAGATGTCCACGCTTGTACGCTCAACTGTACAAAGAAGCGAACATAACCGAGGAAAGAGTAGAGTATGGCTTCGTCAACGAAGAACCGTATTAAGGTGATCATTGTCGGTGCTGCGGGCCGCGATTTTCACGATTTCAACACGTTTTGGCGCAACAACGCCCGCTACCAGGTGGTTGCCTTCACTGCGGCGCAGATACCGGATATCCACGGACGTACATATCCGAAGCAGCTGTGCGGGAAACACTACACCAGGGGCATTCCCATCGAGCCGGAAGAGAAGCTCCCCGAGTTGATCAAGAAGTACAAGGTAGATCAGGTGACGATGGCCTACTCCGATCTGCCCTACGCGCAGGTCATGCATAAGGCCGCTTTGGTCAACGCCTGTGGGGCCGACTTCAGGGTCATGGGGCACACCAACACCATGATCAAGTCGAAGAAGCCCGTCATCGCCGTTTGCGCCGTGCGGACCGGATGTGGCAAGAGCCAGACGTCGCGTGCGATCACCGAGATTCTCAAGACGATGGGCAAGAAGGTCGCGGCGATTCGCCACCCGATGCCCTACGGCGATTTAACCAAGCAAGTCTGCCAGCGCTTCGGTGTCCTCGCGGATATGGATAAGCACAAGTGCACCATCGAGGAGCGGGAGGAGTATGAGCCACATATCGCTGCGGGCAACGTGGTCTTCGCCGGTGTGGACTATGCCGAGATCCTCAGGCAGGCTGAGAAAGAGGCGGATGTCATACTCTGGGACGGCGGCAACAACGACTTATCCTTCTACAAGCCCGATCTGTACATCGTTGTAGCGGACCCGCATCGACCTGGGCACGAGCTGGCCTATTACCCCGGCGAAACCAACCTGCGCATGGCTGATGTTGTAGTGGTCAACAAGGTCGACACGGCCGATCCGACCGGCGTCAAGACCGTCGTGGCCAATACCAAGGCGGTCAACCCCAGGGCGAAGATCATCAAGGCAAGTTCGCCGGTCACCGTCGACGATCCCAAGGCGGTGAAGGGCAAGCGGGTGTTGGTGGTCGAGGACGGTCCGACGCTCACTCATGGGGAAATGACCTACGGAGCCGGGCACGTAGCCGCAGTCAAGTTCGGTGCTCGCAAGATCGTCGACCCCAGGCCTTTTGCCGTTGGCTCAATCAAGGCGACCTACAGGAAGTACTCCCACATGGAGGAGATCCTCCCGGCTATGGGGTACGGCGACAAGCAGATGAAGGAGCTCGAGCGCACGATCAATGCGGTCAAGTGTGACGTGGTCCTGATCGGCACGCCCATCGATCTCGGAAAGCTGCTCAAGATCAATAAGCCCTCCATACGTGTGCGCTACGAATTAGGCAAAGCCGCCAGCAACGCGCTGGTTGACGAGGTCAAGCGCGTGGTGAGACGACGGAAGTAGGGTCGCAAGCCGCGCAACGAGCCGTCAACTGCAGCGGTGGCGCTGGTGCTCCGCTACACCTTGCATGATGGGTGCCTTCGGGCGAAGGGTGCCATGCCTAAGCCCGACGAAGTCGGGCGCCGGCATGCTGGCTCGCAGGTTGTTTAGCATGGCGGCGCTTTGCTTAGCCACGGCACCCGCGCGCTTGGCCACCCGTCAGACTACGTGTAATGAGGCACTAGTACTGCTCTTCATAGCTTCTGCGACTATGTGAGCCGCGAGCCTGAAACCCGCGCGGCCATCAGCGCAGGTTGAAACCCTGTGGTTCGCTTCTTGATAGTCGCAGGATTCTCGAAACAGATTGCTGGTCTCACTGGAGACGCACGGTGTTCGCGAGCGACCGTGCATCTTGTCCTGTTATGATTTCGTGATTCTTGTTCCGGTTCGGCCGGCCACGGCGTCGGCGGCACGGTCTAGAGGGCCTATGATCACGTGAGCGTCGGGCTTGTCGCTAGCAGATAGGAAGGTGATCGCGCCTTCGATCTTGGGGCCCATCGAGCCGGCGGGGAACTGGTCTTCATCGAGCCAGGTTTGGGCTTGCCCGACGGTCATGGCGTCGACTTCCCGCTCGTCGGGCTTGCGGAAGTTGATGCGCACGCGGTCGATATTGGTCAGAATCAGCATCGCATCCGCGTCAAGCTCTATGGCGAGCAGGGAACTAGCGAGATCCTTATCTATCACAGCCCGCGTGCCGCAGAGGCCTTGCTTTGGGTCATCGATTACCGGGATTCCCCCCCCGCCGCAGGTTACGAGCAACTCTCCCGCCTGAACGGCCCGGCGAATGTGCTCGATCTCCAGGATGCGTTGGGGATGCGGGGAGGGTACCGCCCGACGGTACTGCTGCGGACCGACTTCCTTGATCACCCAACCTTCATCGTCGGCGAACCGATGGGCTTCTTCCTTGTCGAGTATTCGCCCTATCGGCTTGGATGGATCTTTGAATGATGGATCATCACGATCCACGAGCACGGTGGTAACAACGGTGGTGACGACCTGGTTTATTCCGCGGGCGCTCAACTCGTTGATGAACGTCTGAGCGATCATGTACCCCATCCCCCCCTGAACATGTGCGACGGCGACCTCCATGGGGAGGGGGTAGATGGCCTCGGCGGCGAGTTCGTTCCGCAGCATGAAGTTGCCGATCTGTGGCCCGTTGCCGTGGGTGATTACCAGTTGGTGGCCGGCTTGGATAAGATCAGCCAGCTTTTCAGCAGCCGCCCGCGAGTTGGCGAATTGCTGATCCACGTTGCCCTGTTCGTCGGGTTTGGTGATGGCGTTTCCGCCAAGGGCAACGATGATCAGCTTCGACTCAGACATAAGACGACTCGGCGTTCGGTTGCGTGGTGCAACACGAGAGTATGTCAACGCTCTGGATTATCGGATGTTGCTGCGGGTGACTTTCGCGCTTGCTGCATCCTCCAGATACCCGGACACGTCCACGTCAACCGCTCGGTAACTACGGAACCTCAGAGGCACGGATCAGCTTGCGGCCGATCCTGCCGGCGGTCAAACCTTCCCGGCCAGGTGGGCCATTATAGCTTTTTGAGCATGGAGGCGATTCTCTGCTTGGTCGAAGATGGCTGAATTCGGCAGCCGCGATGTTGCGTAGTCAATCTCCTCGTCATAATGGGCGGGCAGGCAGTGCAGGATTATCGCATTAGGATGGGCCAGCTTCATCGCATTCCCGTCAATTCGATACTTCGCAAACAGCTTTTTTCGAGCAGCAGCCTGGTCCTCCTGGCCCATAGATGCCCACACGTCGGTGTAGAGCACATCCGCGCCGTTTGCGGTGGCCATGTCGTTCGACACGTTTATCTTCGAACCAGTGGACCCGCCTATCTCGGCGGCCTGTTTAGTCACTTCGCCCTTAGGCTCATAGCCCGGCGGGGTGATGACGGTCATGTGCATCCCCACCTGGGCGGCACCGAACATCAGAGAATGGGCTACGTTGTTGCCGTCACCTATGTAGCAGGCCTTTACACCGTCGAGTCGATCCTTTCGTTCGATGATCGTCTGGAAATCCGCCATTATCTGACAGGGATGCTCGAAGTCGCTAAGGCCGTTGATCACCGGGACGGTGGCGTGCTTGGCAAGATCCACGACAACATCATGTCCGAAGACGCGGGCCATAATGATGTCGACATAGCGTGACAGTACCAGAGCGATGTCCTCGGTCGTTTCCCTCTTGCCCAAGCTGATATCAGTTGGGGCTAGATAGATGGCATGTCCGCCGAGCTGGGTCATCCCCGTTTCAAACGAAACACGCGTACGTAGCGAAGGCTTCAAGAAGATCATGGCCAGGGTTTTGCGTTTCAGGGGTTTCTTGCCCATAGCCTTGTGATCTTCCTTGAGTCGTCTGGCGGTATCGAGTACCTCCAGAATCTCCTCCCTGGATAAATCCAGCATGGAAACAAAGTTCCGACCTTTCAAGTCTGCTCCCATGTGTGTGTTCTCCCTTCGTTAGTAGCCTATGCTATCCTACAGGACGCAAACCGCGGATTAGAATGCGTGTGAAGGGTTGACGCCGAGCTGCGCCCGTGAGGAAGCGGACCCGCATGCCGGACAAGTTGTTCTCCGGAGCAGGCGGCTTGGATAGAAAACCCTCTTCATACACACGCTCTCAGTTATTACAGACTGCGAATACACGTTCTGTCCAGACCTTATTGGCCTGCATTATTCGCACTTCTAGACTAGCACTTTCTCGAGCTTGTTGATTGCCCAGTCAAGTTCATCCCTGGTAATGCACAACGGCGGTGCCAATCTCATGGTTTGCTCATGCGTGTCCTTGCAGAGCATCCCTTCATTCATCAGTCTCTCGCAGTAGTCACGGGCCTTGCCGGCCGACGGACGAAACTCTATTCCCACCCACAGTCCTCGACCGCGAATCTCCTTGACCTTCTCGGTCTTGATCGCGTGCAACCGGGGAAAGAGATACTCGCCCAGTTCCCTGGCGTTGCTTTGGTATTTGTCGGTCTTGAGTATTTCGACGACCTTGCGGGCGACGGCACAGGCCAGCGGGTTGCCGCCGAAGGTGCTCCCGTGGTCTCCGGGCGTAAACACGCTGAGGATCTCGCGCGAGGATACAACTGCTGAGACCGGCATGATGCCCCCGCCCAAAGCCTTTCCAAGGATGAATACGTCGGGCTGTACGTTCTCGGTCCGGCAGCAGAAGGTGGCTCCGCAACGCCCCAGACCGGACTGAATCTCATCGGCAATGAAGAGGATGTTCTTTTCGGAACAGAGATCGCGAACCTGTTTGAGGTAACCCGGCGGGGGGACAATGATTCCCGCTTCGCCTTGGATGGGCTCAACAAGGAACGCCACAGTGTTGTCATCGATCGCATTGCGCAGGGCATCGATGTTGCCATACTCGATAATCTCAAAACCCGGCGTAAACGGTCCGAAGCCCTCCCGGCACTGCGTGTCGGTGCTGAAGCTGACGATGGTTGTGGTTCGCCCGTGGAAGTTGTCGTTGCAGCAGATGATCTTGGCTTTCCCCGCGGGGACACCCTTGATGGTGTAACCCCACTTGCGCGCAGTCTTGATAGCGGTTTCGACGCCTTCGGCTCCGGTGTTCATGGGCAGGATTGCCTCCATGCCGCATAGCTCCGCGAGCTGTTCGCACAACGGACCCAGCTGGTCGTTGTGGAATGCCCGCGAGGTCAGCGTGACCCGCTCGAGCTGCTCTTTGGCAACGGCGACCAGTTCCGCGTTGCAGTGGCCGAAGTTGACCGCCGAATAGGCGGCCAGCATGTCCATATAGCGCTTTCCATCAGCATCCTCGACCCAGACCCCGTCAGCCTGGGAAACCACAACGGGCAGCGGGTGATAGTTGTGGGCAGCGCACCGTTCTACCAGATCTATATGCTGCAGGCCCGTAAGACCACTCGTGTTTGTCGGAGCTTGTACGCTCATCGATGACCTCCTTTCCGGTCAGAGCCCGTTGTTTCCCCAACGGTCACTCGGAGACAGTAGCGGACCACATCAGTGAGTCCGGCGCGAATCGAGGCCCCCACGCCTCCGCCGCGGCGGGAGTATATGACAAGCGTGGCAGCCGAATCAACCCCGGATATCGACGAGTCTCCGGGCGATCTTCGCTCGATCAGCCAAACTGCGTTTAACGCGTTTAACCGTGGGTTTTTCGCCTACATACAGTGCCCGACGGAGCGTTTTTTCTGTCTTGCGGTGGTGAATGACCGCGCAGAGCATGGCAAAGAGTGCAGGAGAACGGGACGTCCTGCGGCGGTGGCACTCGAAGAGAATGGAATAATCGCTGGGACAACAGGTGCTTGATGTCTATCCTGCAGAACGGTGTATAGCAGATTCGGATATTGTGTGGCAGGCGAATAGCATGCCGGCGTTTCGCTTGGACATGGCATCCAATCTCTGACCCGCTACACAAAAGACGAAAACGGTTTATGGCGTGTCCACGTAGGCACCCGATGGCGCATCCACTATACGAACGGCGTGCATGTACAGAGTGCGGCGTGGTCGACCGTCCGCGTCCACCGGCGTGGCCATGAGCTTATCCAGCGTGGCGAACGACTCCTCGCCCACGAGCTGGGCGAACACCGTATAGCGCCCGTCCCAGTCCTTCTGGCGAGTGTTGCAGATGAAGAACTGGCAGCTTGCCGAGTCGGGGTCTTCGTTGAGCAGAGCCATTGAGACGCTGCCCTTTTGATGAGGCTTGTTGTTGAATTCCGAGGGAAGGCGCACACCGTCGGAGCGAATGCCCGTGCCGTCGCCTCTGGGGCAGCCGCCTTGCAGGAGGTAGCCCGGCTCGAGGCGGTGGAATCTCTTGCTGTTATAAAACCCCTCCCTGGCCAGCTCGATGAAGTTCGCAACGTTTGCAGGGGCGCTCTCATAGAAGAACCTGAGTGTCATTGTACCGTCATCAGTGACGATCTCTGCCTGTTTGAAAGGCGCGACCGTAACCGTCAGGGTCTCCGAGACGAGGGCACCGCCATAAGGAGCCCAATTCAATCGATAGCGACCCGCGGCGCGCAGGGCGGAGAAGTATTCGCGCAAGTCCAGAGTAGTGCCCACCGTCCCGCGGGGGGCGATCATCAGAATCGGGGCGTTAGAGGGCCGCCGATAGCCAAGTGGCTGATCCCAGCGCTGCCCCGTTTCGGTGGTGACAGACACACCGAGAGTTGAACCACCACTGAAAACATGAGTGATTGGAAGACCGGTCTCCGGCGATGGAATCTGCGGTTCACATCCGGGCACGGTCAGTGTGATCGGATCGTCTGAAGTGTTCTCGATCAGGAATTGCACCCAGACGGGCTTGCCAAGTGGTGTCTGCCCCGAGACCAGCCGTATGTGTGCCTCGACTCCAGGTATTGCCTGGGCGGGGGACGTCTGCTGGGCAACTGCCGTTGCTGTGGACCCTATCAGAGCCACTATCGCCAAATTTTTTACGTGCGGCATACTTCCTCCTGCATGATCCGTCTGGGGGCCAGCTCACGCGGTGGATCATTGTCGCTGTAATCGGCCATCTGTCCAGCGTTGCTCCAGCCAACACGGCATGGCGAGGCTCGGACCGGCTGAATCTTTTACCCGCCAGGGTGGCGCGAGTTGCGACACGTGGACTACTTGAGGCGCTACGGCCTTACCGGCGATAATGACACACGTGCTAAACGCGTGCCGAGTAGGACGGGTGCTAACCGGGGTGGGTGTGGTCTTCTGCCTGGTTCTGTTTGTGTTGATGTTCCTTGGACCGCCCCGACCTGCAGGGCTAACCCTTCGTGTTACGACGAGCTGCGAGCTGGGCATAAGCCGGGAGTCGATTCGCTTCCTCTGGACCTCTGCCGGACAGGGCACGATCGCTTGGGATGTGGTCTGTCTTTCCCCGCACTGGACCGTCAGGCGTTCTTTAGTCTATTTCTGCGTGCCCGTTTGGCTTTTTCTCCCTGCAGCTGGCATTGGCACGACGCTGATTTGGAGACGCATGGGGCGCAAGCGGGACAGCGTCGCGCGAAGGGCGCGACCTGGCGGGCAATGTGATTAGCGTGACGTGCGCATATACGGCGGTTCCCGTCTGTTCAGCCTGTCCGGATACTGCTAAAGGTGGCGGCTTGCGTGTTTAGCCCGCGAAGCTGAGAATCTTAGTCCATGAGCCTTTCAGACGACAAGGACATCGCACAGCTTATCGAAATGGCCAGACGAGAGGATCTGGGTAGCGGGGATCTGACGACGGACCTTCTGCCTGACCCGAATGAGCACGCGTCGTTTCACTTGTTGGCTAAGGCGCGTGGTGTCTTTGCCGGTCGCGAGATCGCCCAACCGGTTCTGAGCGCTTACGACGAAACAATCGAGATCGATTGGTCAGACGCTGGTGTTGATGGAGCCCGTGTCGGCGAAGCGGCGACGGTGTTGGCCGGGATTAACGGCCCGTTGGGACCCATCTTGTCAGCTGAACGCGTCCTGCTCAACTTCCTTCAGCGTCTCTCCGGGGTGGCGACGTTGACCCGGGCGTTTGTCGATGCGGTCGAGGGCACAGGGGCACAGATCCTGGATACTCGCAAGACAACACCCGGCTGGCGCAGGCTGGAGAAATATGCAGTGCGCTGCGGCGGGGGGGGAAACCATCGCCAGGGGCTCTATGACGGCGTGTTGATAAAGGACAATCACATCGCAGGTGTGGAGGACGAAGAGCTTGCCGCCACTGTTTTTCACTTGCTCAACCGACTGGCGCAAGCGGGGGCGAAGCCGGCCTTCGTGGAAGTCGAGGCTGACACCCTGAGCCAGGTTCAAGAGCTTTTCAAAGTGGTGGGCATCGATGTCATCCTGTTGGACAACTTCTCGGTCGAAGATCTCGTCAGGGCGGTCGAACTTCGTGAGAACTGCGGATTGGCCAGCCGGGTCGCTTTGGAAGCCTCCGGTGGGGTGAACTTAGAGACTGTTCGCAGAATCGCTGAAACAGGTGTGGATCGTATTTCCGCGGGTGAGATTACTCACTCCGCTGTTGCGCTCGATCTTGCGATGGAGCGCGGGGCATGCTAAGAAGCGGAGCATTCGTCTACCCTGCAGACTACCTGCTATGGTGGGTGCTGTTCCTTTCGCTGGTGGTGCATACGTGGTGCTTCTTCAAGTTCTTCCCGAGAAGTAGCCGACCGAAGCTGGGGCTGGTCATCGGCAATTCGCTGGTCTTGCTTTGTATGCTTAGCGCGCTTGCGCTGGCGGGCGAAAGCTATTTTCGTTTCCTGTGCGTTGAGACAGATTCCTTTGGGATGTCGTTGCCTGCGCGACGTTGGCTTGTCTTGCATACGAATCTCAACTCATTCGGTTGTCGTGATGCTGAATGGTCGATCGAAGAACCTCCCGGAGTCCGCCGGATTGCATTTGTCGGTGACTCCTTTGTGTACGGCTGGGGGATCGAGAAGACCGAGGATAGGTTCCCGGATCGGATTCAGGCGGCCTTTGAACAGGATGCGCCCGGAAGCGTGGAAGTGATGAACGTTGCCAAGCCCGGTTGGGGAACTGAAGCCCAGTCCGGTCCAATCGAAGAGATTATAACGCGATTCAGCGTCGATGAGATTGTGCTGTGCTACGTGCCTAACGACATCGAATCGCTCATCACCACGACATCCGCCTTCGACCCGACACGCCCACCTTCGATGGATTTCTTCGATCCCGATCGCTCCTGCCTTGTAGAATACTTATATTGGAGTCTGTACGCCCCGCGCTTACGCACCGCTCGCGGCTACCATGATTGGCTTGCCGAAGGATACCGCGATGAGTCGACCTGGCTGCGACAGAGACAGCGACTAGCCGACATCGTCAGCTTATGTCGCAGTCACGATGTTCTCCTCCGTGCTGTATTGTTGCCTTTCATTCAGACGGCCGGGAAGAAGTATCAACCGAAACGAGTGCACGCAATGTTGAGGGAGTTCTTTGAGAGTAAAGGTGTGCCGGTGGTCGATCTCCTGCCGGCGTGTGCCGGCTACATGCCCGCAGAGTTGACCGTCAATGCCCGGGACCCTCACGCCAACGAGCGGGCGCATAAGCTCTTCGCCGACGCTGTTTTGAGGGCGTTTTACGCAGGTGAGGACAACTGACCTTGCATGTTGAGCCGACCGGTTCTGCGTCGAGCACATTGTCTGAGCGAAGCATACAGTCGAAGGCCGGGTGAAGCAGAATGAAATGTCGTTTTCGATTGCGCTATGCGGCGATGACGAGCGCCTTCGGTTCGCCTGCGGTATTTTGGCTTGTGGTCGTCTTGGGAGTTGTGTGTGCATGGTTCCTGACTGCGCAGAAGCTTCAGCCTTCAGATGACGCATATATCACGTTTCGTCACGTGCGCAACCTCTTGGAACACGGGCGACCGGCATGGAATCTTTCGGGGGATCCGGTCCTTGGCACGACGACACCGGCGTTCATGCTGACGCTGGCGTTGTTTTGCAGAGTCCTGTGGCTAGACCGGGTAGATCAGGCCGCCTTGTATCTCAACGCCGTTTTTCAGTTCCTTTCAGTACTCCTATCGTATTTGATTGCCCGGGACCTGTTTCGCCGGACAGTCCCCGCGATTCTCTTCGCCTTGCTCATCGGGTTTAATTCGGTCAGCGCGTACATATCCTCGCAAGGTTTTGAAAGCACGATGCTCACAGCGGCAGTGTTGGGGGGGCTGTATTTCGTCCGCGCGGGGCGTGTCAGCCTTGGCCTTGTGCTAGCGTCAGTAGCTCCACTCATCCGTCCCGAGGGCATACTGCTCACGCCCCTGCTGTGGGGTCACATCCTCCTTAAAAG
This sequence comes from Phycisphaerales bacterium, assembly GCA_020348265.1. Taxonomy (GTDB): domain Bacteria; phylum Planctomycetota; class Phycisphaerae; order UBA1845; family UBA1845. Next base: position 836,793 of record CP070744.1, read on the forward strand.
GAGATTCAAGAAAAGACTTCTCTTCGCGTATCTCACTGTTCCACTAGCGTGGCTTGCAGTATCTGCGGCGTACTACGGCTCGCCCATTCCTCATGCGATACAGGCGAAGAAGAGATTCCCGTCGATCTACAAACCTTATACGGGCAATGATGTTAGACTGCTGCCACGTCTCCCCGGAGCTCTCCACCAAGCGGTTGGTCTCTGGGAAGACCCGGCTGGAACGCTGGTGCTGACCGGTTCCGCCTCACGTGAGTTCGAGACGACGGTGGGAAGATGGAGACGGTGGATCCTGTCTCTTGGCTTGCCTTTGGCACTCATTTGTGCCATTGCGAGGCCCGACGGTGCGATGCTCTACTGGCTCTATGCCCCTCTGTTTCTGCTGTTGTATGGGTGGATAGGTCATACGCAACCGTGGTATTTCCCATCGTTCGTTGTTTTTTCCATATTGCTCCTCTTTGGGGGATGGGTTTGCGCCATTGATCTTGCCCTGTCCCGTCTCACACGCCGTAACGATGGACGAATCCCGTGGTGGAGAGGTCTTCGATTTGGAGCCACCCTGCTGGTGTTCCTTGCGTTGATGACGGTCAACAACTACTCGGCTAACACCGGGCAGTACGATCACGCTCACCGGGGCCCGATCTTTCCCCGTAACCCCTGGGGGAGTCTATGGAATCTGTGGGAGGTCCAGCGATACGGCTATTACAGGAAGGCAGCGGAGTTCCTCAACTCGCAAACCACTGGCGACGCAGTGGTTTTGATGAGTGAAGTTGGCGTATTCGGGTACTTCTATCCCGGAGATGTCATCGACACTGTCGGGTTATGTTCGCCCGAGGCGCTGGCGTTTTACCCTCCGCCGGAGTGGGACATTCGCGACTCACAGGGACGCTACTACACCAAGGCGAATAACTTCACACCGACGGAAATGGTGATGGCTCTCAAACCCGACTATGTCGTGAATTCACGGTTCTATTTGTTCAATCTCTTTCGTCGTGGTTCGTTCTTTCCCGAGGAATACGAGGAAATAAGCCGCTTCGGAAGGGTGTGGGGGCAACCGCTCCTTGTCTTCAGGCGACGTTGTGACACATCATCTTCTTCGCCGCCCGCGTAACAAAGCGCTTACCCGTCTGTGTCACCAACCGGTTTGGCTCGGTCGATGTAGATCTTTAGTGCGGTCTGCCTTTTCTGGTTGTTCTTCTTCTCAATCCGTACTTCACCGCGAACGTGTTCTCCCTCGCGGATGTCTTTGAGCTGGGCCAGCGCTCCATTGATCATGATCTCGGTGTTCTTGGTGACCAGGCCCGAGCCGACCATGTCCTGTTTATGCTTTTCGCTATAGTAAAGAACGGTGATCTTACCCGTGCCGTCGGGTTTGATTTCAATCGACTCGACCTTGCCCTCAAGCGTGACGACCTCGAAGCCGGGATCCTTGTCGCGGCAGGCGGCCGCTGAAAGGAGCAACAAGGCAGCAGCGCTGATAAGCCAATAAGAAGACCGGCAACATGTAATAGTCATGTCTCTGCGCTCCGTTCATTTTTCTTGTGTCGACTGTCCTATGCAGTCGGAGTGTAGTCTAAGTTGAAGGAAGTCGCTTGGCAATCAAATCGATGAGCCGCCGGTCAACGCTGACGGATGGCGAACTCGTGCGGTTTCCTATTCCGCTATAACCGGGCAGCCGGATTCAGCAAGAAGCGCGCGTAGTTGACTGGGCTCAAGCGTGCCGGCTGCAATCACCGGTCCTTCGTATCCGATTTTGTTGAGTAACGCGCCCAGGTTGGCGAGCCGAGGGCCGTCTGCCGCGTCGGTGCTCGTGGCGCGGGCAGCAGTGGTGTCGTCAATACTGTCGATCGAGGTAGGGCGGGGGCTCAGCTGACCGCAGTGCATGCGAACAGCGTGCACTCGTCTGCCCAACGTCGTCATCCAATCCGTCGTCAAGCCGATACGCTCGATACGTTTGAGGTCGACACATGTTCCGAAGGCGGAGCTGTTGACCGCGTCAACGATCTCACGGACTTCAACCGGGGAAAGAAAACATCCACCCTCGGCTACCTCCAGGCCGATAGCCACGCCGGCTGCCTCACAGTCGAGACGAGAGCTTGTGAACAGGTCGTAGGTGAAGTTGAGCACGTCCTGATACCGGGCAAAGCCGAGGTGTTGACTAGTGCCGCTGAGTGGTGGGATAGCCAGGTTCAGGTGCTGCACCCGAAGGTCACGGGCCAGGCGGGACAGCACGGTGAGCTCTTCCCTGGCGGCATCTGCGGCCGTGGCCTGGATTTGTCCGGCAAGGGCGAGGACGGCTATGCGTTCCCCATTGGATGCCGCATGTTCCACTCCTTCGCCGATAATCCCCAGCTCGGATTCGGTGAAGGTGGATCCTGAAGCCAGTAGCTCAACGCCGTCGAATCCGGCGCTTAAGGCGTGCCTGCAACAGTCACGCAGGTCGTTTGTGGTCGACACCGGCTCAATTCGAAGGGCTGTGGTCACCTGTGTCATCGTTCGGCTGTCTTGCGTGGATTCGAAACTCACAACCTGTTCGCCGTGCGGATCGCACCTGCGCTGCGGGTCCGCTTTGTCTGACGTAGTGTAACGATTATACTCGTGCATCGTCGCCGCTGCGAATGGTGCCGGCTTTCCGTGTTTGCTGAGCCTGTTTCCCGCTGATGTTAGATCATTATGGGTGCCGACTGTCGAATACACGTACTTTCCGACTTGTTGATCAACAAGATCGCTGCCGGCGAAGTGGTGGAACGTCCGGCGAGCGTGGTCAAGGAGCTTGTGGAGAACGCGCTTGATGCCCAGGCGACGCGCATCTCGGTTGCGATCGAGGATGGAGGCAAGCAGCTGATTCGTGTGACCGACGATGGGGCGGGCATGTCGAACGATGAGCTTCGCCTTGCGGTAATGTCCCACGCAACCAGCAAGATAGCGGCTGAGGATGATCTCTACGCGATCGAAACGATGGGTTTCCGCGGGGAGGCACTGGCCAGCATTTCGTCCGTGTCGAAGCTCCGGATCGTCTCTCGCCTGGCGGGCAGCGAAGAAGGTCATGAGGTCTGCGTTGCTGGTGAGCAGCTGGAGTCGTCTCAATCGGCCGGCTGCCCCGTGGGGACGACCGCGGAAGTGCGTGATCTGTTCTTCAACGTGCCTGCACGTCGCAAGTTCCTCCGTAGCAGGTCTACGGAAGTCGGGCATATCAACGAACAGCTCGCCCGCGTGGCATTGGCCCATCCACGTATCGGTTTCGAACTCACCAATAACGGTCGAGTTACGCAGAACCTACCGGCCTGCGACACGTGTCTCGAGCGAGTGGCCAAGTTCTATGGTGCGGAGTTGGCATCGGCGTTGATGTGTATCCAGCGCGAGGAGCGGGAGATCGGACTCGAGATCTACGTTGCCCCGCCGGCGCAATCACGCGCGACTACGCAGTGGCAGTATACATACGTAAACGGACGTTTTATTCGTGACCGTTTCGTACAGCACGCGATCAAAGAAGCCTATCGCGGGCTGATGGAGCCCAATCGGCACGGGGTGGTTTTTCTGTTTCTGACTATCAATCCGAGACACGTGGATGTAAACGTGCACCCGACGAAGACGGAGGTGCGCTGGTTGGATTCCAACCTGATCCACTCTCAGGTGCTAAGCGCCCTGCGCGAGACTTTCCAACGATGCGACCTGACTCCGACGGTCAACTTCAAACGAGCGAAAGAGCAGATCGATCCTGAAGAGCAAAACCGTCTGCGCCGTGAGATGGCCGATGCGTTAAAGAGCATGAGACCGACTCAGCCATCAGTGGACGCCGGGGCGGGACACGCCGGAGCGTCAACTTCACGGTCCATTGGTTCACCAGGCCGAGCGGACCTACATAGCGCCTCTCCGGTGACGCGTTCGCCGACACAAGTCGATGCGGAGAGGATGTGGAAGTCGCTGAATGCGCCACCGGCGGCGCAGGACGAACCCTGCGAGGCGACTCCAGCTTGTTCTCTTCCAGCACTGACGCCTGAGATCCGCAGTCCGGGGCGACGTCCCCGGGCTATTCAGCTGCATAACCTCTACCTCGTAGCGGAGACCGAAGACGGTATAGTCATTGTCGATCAACATGCACTGCACGAGCGGATCATGTATGAGCAGCTTCGTGAGCGATTCACTGCCGGGCCTTTGGAGTCCCAGCGCTTGCTGCTCCCGGAGACTCTCAAGGTCACACCTCATCAACAGGCCTTGCTCGAGGAGAGCGCGGATCTTCTGGAGAAGCTCGGCGTAGAGGTGACGGCCTTCGGCTCCGACTCGATTGCCGTCCAGGCTTTTCCCGTGTTGTTGAAGGACACGGACGTTCTCGATTTCATGCGCGACCTGTTGGAGCGCTTGGGCCAGCAGGGGGCAACCACCAACACCGAAACGGTCATTCACGAACTCCTCGATATGATGGCGTGCAAGGCGGCAGTGAAGGCGGGCGATGCCCTTACCGACGATGAAATCGAGTCGATGATGAGGCAGCGCCATCTGATTGAGAAATCGAGCAGTTGCCCGCACGGCAGACCGACCATGCTGCGGCTCACCCGGGCGGACCTGGATCGACAGTTCAAGAGAGTCTGACGACTATCGAGAGGACCCATGCCTCTCAACCGCACGTTTGTGCGACTCGGCTGAAGCAGAACGCCCGTGCGTCTAAGAGCGTGTCTAAAAAGGGTCGCCACGAACCGAGCCGTCCCGACAAACGTCGGGATGACGGAGCGGTGCTCAGCGGATGAAACCGGACCACTTCCTCGCGGGCGCTGCTCGGAGATAGCTTCTTAAACATTTTCTAAGCGCCGCGTCAGCCGCCAAGGGATGAGTTATTATCTGAATCGTCCGGCGGTGACTCGGATGGTGGTGGCGGCGGACTGCTCTGCGGTACAGCGAGGCTTTCGCCGAGCACCGGCACAGAGGCATCACCGGCATCTGTGGGAGCGGACTCCGGCAGCCCGGCAGACTCAATCTCCTTCTCCTCTTCGGTGAACACATCCTCGAGGTCGGTCTTGTCCACGTCCCGTCGAAGAAGGAAGTAAATCACCGTACTGCCGGAGAAGTAGAAAGAAGCCAGAAACGCCCACATAAGCCCGATCACGAGGAGCACGAAGAGCCCGATCACGAAGCCGGAGTAATGCTCGTACCAGGCAAGCTCTCCCCATTGCGGCCAGGCGTGCAGCGCATCGAGGCCGGCCGAGGGCCAGAGGAGCTCCATCTTGCTGACTGGATCATCGTTGCTGCCGCGGTTCCACCAGCCAAACGGCGACGTGCCGAACGATACAACGCATCGTGTAACAGCAAGCGCCGCGTAGGTGAAGAAGTTTACGATGATCCAACAGATCCCGGCGAAAACCGTAGTAATGATTGCGTAAAGAAGCGTCTTCCAGGGTTTGGAGAAGGCGTAGCTGAGCCCGCGGGAGAACGCGTCGTAGGCATCCTGTCCCTCAACGGCGACGGCAGGCCAAAAGAGGTGCCCGCCGACCAGCAGGCCGATCAGGAGAATCGCAACGATGAAACCAGCCAGTAAGGCCAGGAAAAACGCGGTGCCCGCGAGGAAGTCTCCCAGCACGGGGATGCGCATTACCAGCCCCCCAATGACCAGCAGGATAGAGATGACAATCGCACCGATGACGGGGATGCAAGGTGCCAGGGCGAATCCGCCGATGAGGTGCGCTCGGGCGTAGCGGTTGGCTTGCCCGAGGGTGATCTTCTCATCATTGGCAAACTGCAGGGCAGCCATCCGGCAGATCGCCCCCCCTCCCCATGACCAGATGAAAAGGGTGCCGATGCTAAACAGGACGAAGTAGAAGAAGTGCTCACTTACCATCCACCACACGCCATACCCCATTCCGGCAAGATGCCGCCCCGGGTATAGCTGCGAACGAGGTTCGATAAAGCCACCCCCGGGCGTAGTCCCTGCCGATGACTTCAACAGGGAGCCTCCCAGCAGGCCTCGAATGCACTGCTTTTGGTGGTCGCGCCAGACTCGGAAGATCCCCAGCTCTCCGCTCGGTTCTTCGTAAGGCTGGTGCAGCGTCTGGTTGGCGACGAAATGTGAGACAGCCGACTCGCTAACGCCACCATCGGCTTTGAACAAAAGATCGAGTACGCCGCCGAGCGCGAATGTCAAAATGAGTGCTGCCAGGGCCATCCCCACCTTTGCGGGATGAACGGCTAATCCAAGGGTGCGCAGTATGTGGGGTATGCCCGCGGCCTCAAGCCAACTGGACTGATCCGGTGAACGGGAATCCTCTGCCATGGGGTGCTCCTTGCAAAACGACTCGTGAGTCGGTGTCGGTCTCCAAGCACGGCCTGTCAAACCGACATCCCTGCCCCGAGTGATGCCCTAGACACACCGTCTGCCGACGAGGGATAGTGGATCAGACGATCACGCTGCCGTCAAGTCTGACAGGACGGTGAATGCACGTAGGATCAGGTTAGAAGCCTGTTGAAGAATGAAGCGTGACCTCTTGTGGGTGACGAAAGCCGCAGCATGGCGCCACCCACAAGGATGTGGCGCTACACTTGGGCGACCGGAAGCGACTTCTTCGACAGGCTGGAAGGTATCCAGCGAACAGGATCAATGAATTCGCTCTTTCGCTCCGGCGCGCCCGGCTGTGGGGTCGGGTTGAGAGCAGGTCAGAAACGCGTTTTTGGTGGGAGCAGAATCTACCGTCATCGGCGCTCACCCTTGACAGGGCCCTGCCCGCCGGAGTATTCACCGTAGACAGCAACAGCACATTCTCGGAGATGTACGATAGGGATATAGCGCGATGCCGAGGCATGCATACCGCCGAGGGCGCGGCCGGTGGACCTTGCCGGCACGTTCGGCCTTCAGGGAGCTAAGATGATTCGCAGTCCGGTTTTTATTGTCGGTTCCGAACGTTCCGGGACGACAGTGCTACGCCTCATGCTTGATCACCATCCCAAAGTCGCCCTCTTTTTTGAGTTCGAGTTTGCGGTCGACTTGATCAGCCCTGACGGGGTGTTCCCGTCGCTTGAATTGTATCATGACTACCTGTCGACGGACCGCGTTTTTCAGAGTGCCCACGTCGAGGTCGACCCGCGTCTGGATTACTGCAATCTTGTGGACAGCTTTCTTGGCCAGAAACGGGCGCGCGATGGCAAGGAGGTCGTGGGCGCTACGGTTCACCGCAACTTCGACAGATTGCCGTATGTCTGGCCCGATGCCAGGTTCATCCACATTCTCCGTGACGGACGCGATGTAGCACGGTCGGTTGTGCCGATGGGATGGGCGGGCAACGCATGGCGCGGTGCACAATGGTGGATCGATGCCGAAAGAATGTGGGAGCGGATGCGCGGGTTGCTCGAAGCGAGTCGGTGGATCGACGTCAGATATGAGGAGCTGATTGGTGATTCTAGAGGCACCCTCTCTCGAGTTTGCGAGTTTATCGGCGTGGACTTTGACGAGGCCATATACGAGTACGCCAAGACTAGCTCATACCCCTTGCCGGACCCGACCAAGGTCTTCCAATGGCGGACCAAGTCGCCACCACGCGAGCTAAGGCTTCTTGAGGGCAGGATCGGAGACATGCTCACTCAGCGGGGGTACGAACTCAGTGGGGTTGCGCCGGCGAAAGTCGGACGGCTTTTTCGACGCTGGCTCATGCTGCACTCCAGACTTGTCTGCGCACTATTCCGCGTGAAACGGTACGGATTGCCGCTTTATCTGGCGGATTTCCTCGCGCGCCGACTACCCTTTACCGGTTATCGTAAACGGTTGAGGCTACGCACAAACGCAATCGACCGAGAGCACCTGAGATAGCCCTCCCGCGGCATGTGATATCTTCCAACCTCACAGGAGCTGCGTTCCTTCAGTCATTCCGGTCAAGGAAGCTTCCTTGGATGGGTGGGACGCGGTGGTTAGTATGCGGGCATGACGACGTCTTCGTTTGTCCATCTTCACGTGCATACGCACTACAGTCTGCTCGACGGTGCCACGCGCATTGAGGAACTGCTTGCCCGGGCGAAGAAGTACGATATGCCCGCCGTAGCTATGACCGATCACGGCAATCTGTTTGGCGCGATTGAGTTTTACGCGGCAGCCGTCAAGGCGGGCGTAAAGCCCATCATAGGGTGCGAAACCTATATGGCCCCGGACGATCGCCGCAGCCGAGAGCATGGTCCGGGCAGAAAGTCCTTTCACCAGCTGCTTCTGGCAATGAACCTCGAGGGGTACCACAACCTCATCCGCCTGGCCAGCGTGGGATACGTCGAGGGTTTCTATCGAAGACCGCGCATTGACAAGGAGGTTCTTCGCGAATACTCGGGCGGGCTCATCTGTACGAGCACCTGCCTGAGCGGCGAGGTTCCCCACACGCTGATGAACAAGGACCGGGCGGCTGCGGAAGAGATCGCCAAGACCTATCTGGAGATTTTCGGCCCGGACCGTTTCTTCATCGAGCTGCAGGACCACGGCATGCCCGAGCAGCGGATGCTGAATCCCGAGCTTATCGACATGGCCAAGCGTCTCGGTGTAGCTGCGATCGCGACCAATGACGTGCATTACCTGGAGGAGACCGACGTCGAGGCGCACGATGTTCTTTGCTGCATTAACACCGGCGCGCTGCTTTCCGATGAAGGTCGCTACAAGTTCCCCGGCGACCAGTTCTTCTTCAAGAGTACCGCCCAGATGTCGGCCGTCTTCAGCGATTTTCCGGAGGCGATCAACAATACGCTGCACGTTGCGGATATGTGTGATCTTGAGCTCGACCTGACCACGCGCCACGCTCCCGTATACAAAGTACCGGAGAATGTTAGGGACGAGTCGGGCCGGCAGCTCGACGACGCGACTTACCTGCGCAACTTGGTGTATGAAGGAGCCCAGGAGCGCTACGGCGAAATAAGCGACGAGCTTCGCGAGCGGATTGACTATGAGCTTGAAGTAATCACCAGCAAGGGTTTTGCCAGCTATTTCCTAATCGTCTGGGATTGCGTCAGGTATGCCCTGGAGCACAGCATTCCCGTCAACGCCCGCGGGAGTGCTTGCAGCTCGGTCGTCGCATACAGCCTGGGTATCAGTGCTCCTGATCCGATTCGCTACGGACTTTTCTTCGAGCGGTTCATGGATCCCGACCGTGATGAGATGCCGGATATCGATTTGGATATCTGCCAGAACGGCCGCGGCGCTCTCATCGAATACGTCCGAGAGAAGTACGGCCATGTGGCCCAGATCATCACCTTCGGAACGCTGAAGGCCCGGGCGGTGGTGAAGGACGTTGCTCGGGTGATGGGGCTGGGATTCGATCAGGCCAACGAGCTCACCAAGTTGATTCCCAGCGAGCTGAAGATGACGCTCGACAGGGCTCTGGAGCGGGAGCCCGAACTCAGAAAGCAATATGAAGTTGACCCGACGATCAAGCAGATCATTGACATCGGACGCAAGCTTGAAGGCGTGGCCCGTAACGCTGGCGTGCATGCCGCGGGGGTGGTAGTTGCTGATCAGCCGCTGGTCGACTTCCTCCCTCTGTACAAGGCTGAGGGGCAGGAAACCTTGGTTACACAGTTTGATGGTCCTACGGTCGAGAAAGTCGGCCTGCTGAAGATGGACTTCTTGGGGTTGCGAACACTCACCACGCTCGAGCGCGCTCGACAGTTGGCACAGCAAGGTACGGGACAACGAATCGATCTCGAACATCTCGATCTGACCGATCAGAAAGTTTATGAGCTCTTTGCCCACGGGGATACGCGGGGCGTTTTTCAGTTCGAGTCAGGGGGGATGCGCGATGTGCTTATGCGCATGAAGCCTAATCGCATCGAGGACCTGATAGCCGCCAATGCCCTCTATCGCCCGGGGCCTATGGAGTACATCCCTGAGTACATTTCGAGGAAGCACGGCACGGCCTGGACGACACCTCATCCGATCATGACCGATGTGCTCGAAGAGACCTACGGAATCATGGTCTACCAGGAGCAGGTGTCGCGCATGGTCAATCGTCTGGGGGGGATTGAACTCAAGGCTGCCTTTCGTCTGGCCAAGGCAATCAGCAAGAAGAAGACGGAGATGATCGAGGCCATGCGCGAGCCTTTCCTTGACGGTTGCGTGGGGAACGGGCTTAAACGCAAAGTCGCCGAACAGATCTTCGAGGACATCTTGAAATTCGGGGGATACGCGTTCAACAAGGCCCACTCGACGGGATATGCCCTGGTGGCGTTTCAGACGGCGTGGATGAAGACCTATTTCCCCGTCGAATTCATGGCTGCCCTGATGACCTTCGAGATGTCGAACACCGACAAGGTGGCCGAATATCGCGAAGAATGTCGGGGAATGGGAATCACCATCGAGCCTCCGGATGTGAACGCGTCGGAGTTCGAGTTCATTGTCGAGCGTGCCGGCACCTCGGGGACGAAG
>CP070744.1:847264-873980 GCA_020348265.1 Phycisphaerales bacterium
CTGTCGATCGGCGGGATCGTGGTTCTGCTGATCTGGCTGGCCGGCGGGTTTCACGAGAGGATCGAACCCGAGCCCACAGAGGTCGGTCTTCGCTCAGTGAGTCAGGCGCGGATGATTACCGTCGAGCCGGTGACGGTGCCCCTTGTGGAGGATGCGGTGGGGACCGTTCGGGCGGCTCACGAAACGGAGGTGGGGGCAAAGATCATGGCCCGGGTACTGGCGGTCCACTTTCAGGCCGGTCAGCGCGTGGAGCAGGGTCAGGTGCTGGTCGAGTTGGAGAAAGGCGACTTGAGGGCCCGCGTGAACCAGGCCCGGGCGGCGGTCGACGCCGCCCAAGCGGCGCTCGATCAAGCCCAGACTGACTATGATCGCATCCTGCGTCTGCGGGCCGGAGAGTCGGCCAGCGAACTCGAATTAACAACGGCCACCAACCGGCTCAATGCCGCCAAGGCCGGTCATGAGCAGGCTCGCAGCGCCCTTCGCGAAGCAGAGGCGGTTATCGGCTATGCCACGATCCAGTCACCACTCAGCGGTGTGGTCATCGACAAGATGGTTGATGTAGGAGACATGGTGCAACCCGGCCAAACCGTACTTCGACTGTACGACAAGCTGCAATTGGTCGCGACGGTCCGCGAGTCCCTTGCCACTCGTCTTGAGGTTTCGCAACAGCTCCCCGTCACGCTGGACGCTCTGGATTTGCGCTGCGAAGGCACGATCAGTGAGATCGTTCCCGAATCCGATGTGCTAAGCCGGGCGTTTCACGTAAAGGTAGTCGGCCCGTGTCCGCCGGGCGTGATACCCGGGATGTTCGGGCGACTGCACATTCCGCTCGGCGAGCGGGAGGAGCTGCGGATTCCGCGCTCGGCAGTTCGTCGTGTCGGGCAGATCGCCTTTGTATACCGGGGTGTCGACGGAAATCGCGTGGAACGCACCTTCGTTCAGCTGGCGGGCGAGCACGGCAATCAGGTCGCAATTGCCTCCGGCCTGTCGGCGGGAGACCGGATCGCGGCCGACCCGGAGATGCTAGGGATAAACTGATGGCAGACGTCACCATCGGTGTCTAGTCCGCCGGCCTGACCGGAGGTCCTTGTGGATTTGTGGACGGCCTTGCTGGACGTTCTGATTGTACTGCTGGCAGCGTTGCTGCTGGGCGCGCTTTGCGAGCGGTTGAGACAAAGCGCAATCCTCGGTTATTTACTCGCCGGGACACTCTTGGGTCCTAACGCCCTCGATCTGATGCCGAATCACAAGGCCGTAGCTGCGATCGCAGAACTCGGGGTGGCCTTGCTGCTTTTCACCATCGGCCTCGAATTCTCTTGGCGCAAGCTGCGAACCATCGGGTCGATCGCCCTGGGCGGTGGTACGATGCAGGTGCTTCTGACCGGCGTTTTGGCCGTGGGGATCTGTCTGTCATTGGGGCTCGGTGGGCGCCCAGCGGTAGCGGTCGGAGCCATTGTCGCATTGAGCGGCACTGCTTGCGTGTTGCGTCTGTTGCTGAACCGCGCGGAAATCGACGGTGTCCACGGGCGCAACGCTTTGGGCATCCTCCTCCTACAAGATATAGCGGTGGTGCCACTGGTGCTCGTGGTGACAGCACTGGGAGGGGAAGGCTCGATCACCAAGATTGGCTGGGAGTTGGGCCGGGCCGTCGGCGTCGCGTTACTGCTCGTAGCCATGCTGTTCGTGCTGCTCAACTACGTCGTGCCGCTGTTACTTGGCGTCGAACACGCGGCGCGGAATCGCGATTTGCCTATTCTGTTAGCGATTGTCACGGGGGTGGGGACAGCATGGATATCACACGCTTTAGGACTTTCGCCGGTGCTGGGGGCGTTCATCGCAGGCTTACTACTGGCTGAGTCACCTTTCGCCACGCAAATCCGAGCTGATATCGCCTCGGTGCGCACTCTGTTTGTGACTCTATTCTTCAGTTCGATCGGCATGTTGTGTAATCCGGCGTGGGTGCTGGAACACTGGGCGACCGTCGCGGGCGCCGTGTCACTCATTGTGCTGGGCAAGGCAGTGGTGGTTACCGGAGTGGCGCGGATCTATCGCTGCTCGCCGGGCCATGCGGTGGCGACGGGCATTTGCCTTGCCCAAGTGGGCGAGTTTTCATTCGTACTTGCTGAGGTGGCCCGGCAAGGACAGCTGATCGACACCGGCTTGTTTGAATTGATCGTTGCATCCACGATTGGAACACTGTTCCTTACACCCTACCTGGTGGCCGCCGCGCCGCATGTTGCGAGGGCGGTCGGCAGGCTGTCGGCTCGGCGATCCCAGGCATTACCCCCGCAGTCTGGGCCATCAACCGAGCCTGCCACAAAGATGAGCGGGCATGTTGTGATCGTTGGCTTTGGCCCTGCGGGTCAGGGCGTTGCCGCAGCGCTCGCGCAAGAAAGCCAAACGAGGGTTGTGGTCGTCGAGTTGAACGCCAAGTCGGCGGATGTCGCACGGGCACACGGCCTTTTAACGTATGTCGGTGACGCAACCAGTGTGGAAGTGTTGGAGCATCTGTGCGTCGGAGCCGCCAAAGTCGTTGTGGTGACAGTGCCCGATCCAACCGCATCCCGGCAGATATTCGCGGGAGTCCGCTCCCTGGGAACGCAAACGGAGATCATTGCCCAGGCGAGGTATCATCGCTATCGTTGGGAGTCGGCACTTGCCGGAGCGGTTACGGTCGCCGACGAGGAAGAACAGGTCGGTCTCCAGCTGCCCTCGGCGGTACGGGAAAGCCTGTACAATGGCATGTTCCATACGTAAGCCTCGGACTACTACACGCGTAGAAAGTGGATGACTGAATGATGAGTCCTTCAACAAACGTTCCTGAATCCCTTTCTCCGGACCCCGGCAGCGCGGGACTGACCAGTCGTATCGTCGAGATGTTTCTTCACGGGAATCTCTCGGCCATGTTGGTCATACTCTCGCTGATCGCCGGTGCGGTGGCCCTTTTGGTAACGCCGCGGGAGGAGGAACCTCAGATCATCGTACCGCTGGCGGATGTACACATCTCCGTGCCCGGAGCCTCAGCGGAGGAGGTTGAACGACAGGTTGCCTTGCGGTTGGAGAAGATGCTCTATCAGATCGACGGGGTTGAGTACGTCTACTCCATGAGCCGCCCACACGAGGCCGTCGTCACCGTTCGCTTCTACGTCGGCGAGGACCGCGAGGACAGCTTGGTCAAGATCTACAATAAGATCCAGAGTAATACGGACGCGATTCCGCCGCAGGTAGCCGGTTGGGTGGTCAAGCCGATCGAGGTCGACGACGTACCCATCGTAGACATCGCCCTTTGGAGCGACCGGCACGACGACTTCGCTCTTCGCCGGGTAGCCGAGGAAATGGAAAGCAGAATCCAGTCAGTTCCCAACACCGGCCGAACACGTATCGTAGGCGGCCGACCGCGGCAGGTTCGCATCGAGTTCGATACTCAGTTGCTGGCCGGTCGACAGGTGAGCCCCGAACAGTTGGCCAATGCCTTGCGGGGTATGAACACGGCGCTGCCTGGCGGAAGCCTCGATGCAAACAACGAGTCACTGCTTATCGAAGCGGGCGACGCCTTTGCCAACGTGGATGAGATTCGCCGGCTGGTCGTAGCCGCACCACGTGGCAACCCCGTGTATCTTGGCGATGTGGCCGAGGTCGTCGACGGGCCCACCGAGCCGTTGACCTACACCCGTATCGGTTTCGGGCCAGCCGCCGCAGAGGATGAAAAAGTACCGACGAACCTTCGCGATCGCACCCGAGATTATCCGGCCGTTCACATCGCGGTCGCCAAGAAAAAAGGCGCCAACGCAGTCACGGTCGCACGTGCCGTACAGCAGCGTCTAAAAGATTTGCGAGAGGACGTCCTACCCGCGGGCGTTTACACTCGAATCACACGCAATTACGGCGAGACGGCGAACCAGAAGGTCAACGAGCTGGTCGAAGGCTTGGCCGTAGCTATAGTAATCGTCATTGCCCTCATCGCCCTGACACTTGGCTGGCGTGAAGGACTGATCATCGCCACTGCCGTGCCGATCACGTTCGCGCTGACCCTGTTGGTCAATTATCTCGCCGGGTACACGATCAATCGTGTCACGCTCTTTGCCTTGATCTTGGCCCTGGGGTTGGTGGTCGACGATCCTATCGTTGATGTGGAGAACATCTACCGACATCTTCGGCTTGGTCGGCAAAAGCCGCTGCAGGCTGTACTTACTGCGGTAAACGAGGTCCGCCCGCCGATCATCCTCGCAACGCTGGCGGTTATTATAAGCTTCGTGCCCATGTTCTTCATCACCGGGATGATGGGCCCCTATATGCGCCCGATGGCCCTCAACGTTCCACTGGCCATGCTCATGAGCCTTGTGGTTGCGTTTACCATCACCCCCTGGATGACCTATCATGTTCTCAAAGGGGAACACAAACCAACGCCCGATTCGGGGATTGAGGAGCCGGCGTCGGGCATGGACGCGGTTGTGCGATCCTCGCTGATCTACCGTGTCTACCGCACGGTGCTGAACCCGTTTCTTCGCAACCGCTCCGCCCGGTGGATGTTACTTGCGATCATGGTGGTGCTCTTCGGCCTCAGCGGATGGTTGGCCGCCAGCCGCCGCGTACCGCTCAAGATGCTTCCCTTCGACAACAAAAACGAGTTTCAGGTCGTGGTGGACATGCCCGAAGGCACAACCCTGGAGACCACCGAGTCCGTCACCGCGGAACTCGCGTCGCATCTCCGCGGCGTGCCCGAAGTGACCAACGTCACCACGTTCGTGGGGACGTCTAGCCCGATGGACTTCAACGGCATGGTCCGCCACTACTACCTGCGCCGTGGGTCGAACGTGGCCGACATCCGAGTGAACCTCGTTCATAAGCACGATCGCATGCAGCAAAGCCACGCGTTGACCCTGCGTCTGCGAAACGAACTGACCCAGATCGCCACCCGCCGCGGCGCCAATATCAAGCTGGTAGAGATGCCCCCCGGCCCGCCGGTCATATCCACCATCACTGCTGAAGTCTACGGCCAACCTTATCACGCTTATGAGCAGATCATTGAAGCAGCGCGAGAGGTTCGCAGGCGGCTGGAACTCGAACCGGCCGTCGTGGACGTAGATGACACGATCGAGGCTGATCAGACCCGGCTGCGCTTCGTGCTCGACAAAGAAAAGGCGTCGCTCTCGGACATCACCGGTGAGCAGGTCGCCGCGCTCATTCGGACCGCGATTCAGGGCAGCCAGGTTTCGGTTCTGAAGATCCCGGATGAAGTGAACCCCCTACCGATCGTGCTTCAACTACCCAAGAGCAGAAGAAGCCACGCGGAAAGCATCGAAAACCTCTATGCGGTCGGAAGAGGTGGGCGTCCCGTCCCACTGGCCGAGATCGGGCACATCGAACCAGTTACGGAGGATAAGACGATCTATCACAAGAACCTGCGGCGTGTCGTCTATGTGTTCGCGGAAACTGCGGGGCGCGCGCCGGCCGAAGCCATTCTGGATATCCAAACCGACCGAACCGAATGGACGGGTGAAAGTGCAGCACAGACGGCCTCGTCGTCTGTATCTCATTCCATCCGACCATTGCACGAGCGGACCTACCTGAACAACGGTGGAGGCGTGGCATGGTCGATCCCAGCAGGCTTCGAGGTGGATTGGGCCGGGGAGGGTGAATGGAACATCACCATAGACGTAATGCGCGACCTGGGGCTGGCCTTTGCCGCCGCCTGCCTGGGCATATACGTGCTGCTGGTCTATGAAACGGAGAGCTATCTAATGCCGCTGATCCTGATGATCTCCATCCCCTTGACCATCATCGGGATCATGCCGGGCTTTTGGCTGCTTAACGCCTTAACCGCGGAGACGGTCGGTTCCTGGCAAGACCCGGTCTTCTTCACCGCTACAGCGATGATCGGGATGATCGCCTTGTCGGGGATTGCCGTGCGTAATGCTATCCTGCTGATCGAATTTGTGCACAGGGCTACAGGCGCCGGGCAATCGCTCACGGAAGCGCTGTTGGCCAGCGGTGCCGTTCGGCTGCGCCCGATCTTCCTGACCGCGGGCACGGCCATGCTCGCCGCCTGGCCCATCACGCTCGATCCGATCTTCAGCGGCTTGGCCTGGGCGCTGATCTTCGGCCTGCTCGTCTCAACCCTCTTCACTCTCGTTGTGATTCCCGTTGTCTATTACATGGCCTACAATCGTTAGGCTATGCGCTCGAGTGATATGCGACGGAGGCTTGGCTGATTGAATCCATTGGTGCAGTTCGCGGCGTCGCCTTTGGCCGGCCCCAACAACCTGCTCTATGCGCTTCTTTCGGTCCGGAATACCTTCGCGCTCAAGCGCCGCCAAGAACAAGGGAGTCCCCGAGCTTTACGGCTTCCGTTGCGGAGGTGGCGCTGCCGTCTGCACCCAGCTCCGACCAGAGATCCGGTACTGACCGGAACGGCGGGGCCCCGACAAGCACTTTCGTTCCCGTACAACTTTCGTCTTCTCGGATCTGATCGATCAGCTCGCCGACCGTACACAAATGCAGAATCGTACTGACGGATACCGTAAGCAGGTCTGCCCTGCGCTCTCGAATCATGCTGAGAACATCTGTCGAGGGCATGTTGGCTCCAAGGTAGATCACGTCCCAGCCGTCCATTTCGAAGAAGTCGGCTACCATTCGCACGCCGATTTCGTGCAGTTCACCTCCGACAGCCGCCGCAACGACGAACTTCCCCTTTCTCTCTCGATCGGGAAAGCGGGATCGCAAGATTGACATGATTGCCTGTGTTATGGCACTTGCGAAGTGTTCGTCCGCTATAGTAATCTCACCCGCGTACTACATATTCTCGAGTTCGACCTGAGCCGGCTGTAGCACGTACTCATACACATTGCGAATTGCCAATCCTGCGTCGACCGCCGAAAGAATTGCTTTCTCGGCGTCCGTCCAAGACAGCTTCCAGATACTCCAACGCCAGTCGCCGGTGCGGACTCTCCATAAGGGTCGGCTTGGTCCTGCTGGGCTGCGCTTCGTCGAGGTGTTTGATGGCCTGTTCAAGATACTCCGAAGCCGTGACGGAAATCGCCTCGGGCAATTCCCCCTCAATCACTTCGCGCGTGCAGCGCAGACTGTTGACCTGATCCGAGTTCGCGGTGATGGAAATCGATACGCTCTCAACCTCCGCACGGACGTAAGAATCAGGGCCGGCCCTTTCAGCCCGGAAGTTGACTGGATCAAGGTGGTGAAGCGCCCGGAGTCTTGAACGAGCACACGGTCGCCACAGAATCGCCTTTTTGATCGTTGATCATCACCCGAAGAGTCAAGGTACGGCTTATCCTGGCAGCAGTCCTCTTGCGTTTGGCTCAAGACTTCCGTATATGAATTAGACAAACCACCATCGGACGGCTGTATTACGGCTCTGCAGTGCAGAATTGGAGTGTGGAGATTCTCAGGTGTTAGAGAACGCGGGAGTGCTCCTGGTCAATCTTGGGACACCGGATTCTCCGACTACTGCAGATGTAAGGCGTTACCTAAAGGAGTTTTTGCTCGATTCGCGCGTCATCGACATTCCAACGTTCCAGCGAAATCTGCTGGTTCGTGGCATCATCCTGCCCTTCCGACCTAAGGCATCCGCAGAGGCCTACCGGAAGATCTGGACCAAGCGCGGATCGCCGCTGCTGTACCACACTCAAGACCTTGCGGCTAAGCTGTCGTTGTCAATCGGTGATGGCGTGCCCATCGAGATCGGCATGCGTTATGGAAACCCGTCCATTCGCTCTGGGCTGCTGCGGCTGCTCGAACGGGATATAAACCGTATCGTAGTGTTCCCACTCTTCCCGCAGTATTCGTCAGCATCGTGGGGTTCAGCTGTCGCGCGGGTCTATCGCGTGGCCTCGACTCTGGGTAACGTGCCTGCCGTCCAGGTCGTGCCACCTTACTACGATCATGCAGCCTACATCAGCGCGTGCGCAACCATTGCCGAGGCAACGCTCGACGATTTCGCTGCAGACAGGGTTATGATGAGCTTCCACGGGCTACCCGAACGCCAACTCCGCAAGTCCGACGATACAAGGGACGGTTACTGCCTGACTCAGTCGGACTGTTGTGGTCGGATCGTACCCGAAAACCGAAACTGCTATCGCGCACAGTCCTTCGCAACGGCACGAGCGCTGGCCGAGAGGCTTGGACTATCGGAGGATCGATACGAAGTAACCTTCCAATCCCGTCTGGGGCGAACACCGTGGATAAGACCCTACACAGACGAGCGAGCGCGTGCCTTGGCAGAATCCGGTGTAAAACGCCTGGCTGTCCTCTCTCCTTCCTTCGCGGTTGATTGTCTGGAAACGATCGAGGAAATCGGGATTCGGGCCGCGGAAGATTTCGTGAAACACGGAGGAGAAGAACTCCGATTGGTACCTTCTCTAAATAGCGAGGATGTCTGGGTAAGCGCTGTGGCCAGAATCCTGCAGGATCCGCACAACAGCTTGCTAGCACAGGGCTAAGAAGCCGCTCCTTGACGCAGACGAGTGCGTCGGCTCCGTCTCTGCGGGCTCCTGCATCGCATCAAGGCTCGGCGCTGGTGAGGCCATCAGCACACAGAGGCCATCCCCCTCGGATAACTGGAACGTCGAGCCCGACGATCGGCTCACTCTCACTTGCATTCCGCTTGCCACAAGGAAGCTCTCAACGGACGCAAGAAACCACAATGCACGTAACGCAAGCCCCGGAGGATCTTACGATCCTTTCGGTCTTTGCCAACCAGGTTCATGTGTCTCGGCTACGAAGAAGACCGCATCGGTGTGTGTTCTGAGCAGACCACTTCCGGCACCGCCGTTGGGGCGGAAGTTGCGCATGTGAGCCAGGTATGATTCCCGGTGGTCCCCGGTATGAAAAGGTAGAAAGAACAACGCACCGGCCTTGGCTAGAAGGTACTCCACTGTGTAGGGATCACTGTGAACGTCCTGGATGGGATCTTCCCGCATCGGCACACCGTGGCGCCCGTGGTCGTACAACATCCATATTGAGTAGACCTCACCGGGGAGCTTCTTGTCGAGATAGTCACCGATTGACGGCCACATGGGGCTTGCGAACGGATCATCCACGGCCCCAAACTGCAGTCTATCACTGTTCTTGCTGAGGTGCATGAAGGCACCAAGCAAGATGATCTTCTCATTCGGCGGCAAATCCTCCAGCACGTCGTCCATCTGACGAAACATGGTTTCTTCGCGTTTGCCCATCGCCGAATGCCAGTCGTCAGACATAGGACCTTTTCTGCCGGCCTCGATGAAGCCCAGACCGTCGGCGAGGCAACGCAAAGCCCGGCGTAGCTCCACGGTGTCTGCTTTTCCCAGCATGTCGCGCACAGGGCCCTCCTCGTGTTCGAGAAATACGAGCAGACCCCTCAGTCTTTTAATCTCCTCCGGACGTGATTCGTCCTCCGGCCGCACCAGGCGTTTGAGGATCTTCCGGGCAAGTGGATCGGCTTCATGTGGCTGAACCAGCTTTTCCGCATCGACATACGCCCCTCCCGGACGCAGATCGGCATCGTAGCCAAACCAGTGCAGGCGAGGCTCTCCTGGAGATAATGACTCATTGAATGACCGGAGTTGTTTCTGGAACCAGTATTGCTCGTCATGGATGTTCTTCACGAAATCACGGTCGCTCTTCGCAGGAACCAGGTCCTCAGGAATGTCCTTGCGATTGGCGCGTTCGTCACCTCGATATCCATAGCTGGCGACCCTATCCAGCCAGGTTATGTCCCCGGTCTCCAAGTACCGATCGATTCGTGTGCCGTCCGCCCGGCCCATTTCCATGCCGATCTGGCGCCAGCCGCGCCCGAAGAGATAGCGGATGAAGATCAGCTGGAAGTCGTACTTCTCGCGCACGTAATGATCGGGCTCGGCCAGGTAGACTATGCGTTTACCGTCCAGCAGTTTGTCCAAAACGGAAAGTCTATTCAGGTCGGCGCTCCGCCAGTCCAATGTGTCCAGCCCGATTGCGTTTTCTCGTACCCAAGCGAGAAAGTCCTTGCCGGATACATGTACGTCACTTGGACCCGCTTGCGCTACAGCCAGATGCATATGCAGTGCTACAGCGCCCAGAGCAACAAAGAAAATCAGGTATCGTCTTCGATAGTCGATCACGGTATCCTCCTTCGGCCTATAGTCATGCACCCTGCAACTCCCTTCGTCATCGCGACGCGGGGGTTGGTCTAAGTCAGTCTCGAACGCTCTCGCCTCTCCGGAACCTCACGCGATGGTTTTTCTGATCCACGGTAACGGCGAAATCCTTGAGCAACCGCGAGCCGATGTTGCCGGCGTCATAATCCAACATAGGTCCAAGATCGGCAAAGTCGATTCGGGGATTGACCCACTCATGTTTACCGAGCTTGATGATCCCATCCAGCACCGCCGATCGGACTTCCGCTTCTCCCTGGGGCGTTCGCGCCACGCCCACCACATGTGGCTTCCCCTTCAGGGGAAGCTTCTTCTGAAACTTGTTCAGAAAGGTGACAAGAGCCGGGGATCCGGTGTCGATGTGAGTCTTGACAGGCACGCCGCCAACCGAAAGCGTCAGCGTTACACCGTAGTCGTCCTCCTTGTCTGCCGAGTATTCAATCGTCTCGCCATCGGGCTCCGGCAATCCTCCCGATTCGAGGCGCACGCGGCGTTTTGGGAAGTCGAGAGTAAGCAGGCAATCCTTGAACAGCGGCAATCCGAGGATGCCCTGAATTCCTTCGCCGATCATGGAAGCACATCCAGCACGGCTCGAGCGAATCCCTTGGATGGAGGAAAATTCGGCTTCGCCAATAGCGAGCGTGTCAACATCGACGACGTCCAGTTCTTCCGCTTCGTCACGCGGCCGGGTTGTGGCCGTGACGGGAAGCTCGAGCGTATTGACGAGTGCGTCATCAAGGACAAGCGGGAAGCTAGTACCCGTATCGAGGATCAGCTTGAAAGGCCCTTTGCCGTTGACCCGAGCCTCCACGACTGGCCGGCCTCCCCAGCTGAGCATCGGTACGGACACCGTAGTCGCGTGGAGTGTTGTACGCATAGGAGTTTCTGCGTGAATGGGCTCCGCTTCTGCATGAACCGCGGAACAGCTTATTGTCAAAAGAGGCAACAGTATGGCTAGTGCTTTAGCAGGCATGGTTCGACTCCTGAATAGTTGTATAGTGCAAATACCTCTGTACACAAGAGCAGGCCGAAGGAAAAACCTGTAAGGAACTGTCACGGACTTCGCAGCTCAACAATACCGGTAGCGGTATGCGTATGAGTTCTCACCGGACCCGATTCCCGGGCATCACAGCACCCGTCTGGGCTCAACACAACTCGCCCCTATCCCGGACGACACCGACCGGCCTCGTAGCTCACAGACTTGAGAAGGAATTGTCAAAATGTGTCGCAGAAGACGGCAAGTCGGACCGACACACCTACGTCTGACCGTGACTTGAAGCGTGAAGAGTGAGACTTGTACCCAATCGTGGTGCCGGATGTACGTGGCGGTACCACTGGGCTACCCACGGGATGAGGAACGCTGCTCCGCGAAGACGCGTACTGGTGTGGCCGACTTACAGAACGCCCGTCGTCACAAGTTGAGTTCCAGCCTGGCAGCATCAGACATCATCTCAAACGACCAGGGAGGATCCCAGACGACTTCCACGACGACATCGGTCACACCGTCGAGCATTTGGAGCCTGGAGTCCACCTCGGGGGGGAGACTCTCAGCCACCGGACACGCGGGAGATGTCAGGGTCATGCTTACGTGCACGACACCCTTCGGG
Source organism: Phycisphaerales bacterium (assembly GCA_020348265.1). Taxonomy (GTDB): domain Bacteria; phylum Planctomycetota; class Phycisphaerae; order UBA1845; family UBA1845. Next base: position 859,002 of record CP070744.1, read on the forward strand.
CTGATGTCCACGTTGTAGATCAGGCCCAGCTCGTAGATGCTTACTGGAACCTCGGGGTCGTAGATCGTACGCAGAACATCGATGACCTGTTCCTGCAAGGACTGGTTATTCGCTTCCGACATCCTCTACTCCGTTGAGACCGGTTCCTCACGATTCTCCAGGGCGGCATCGAGAGTGTGCCAGGCGAGGGTGGCGCACTTAACCCGCACCGGATACTGACAAACGCCGGAGAACACCTCGAGCTTGCCTAACCCGTCACCGTGATCGACTTCTTGCGAACCGGTCACCATGTCGTGGAACTTGCGGAAGAACGCCTTGGCCTCATCGAGTGTCTTGCCTTTGACCGTTTCGGTCATGAGCGAGGCTGAAGCTGTGGAAATGGCGCAGCCCGACCCTGCGAACCTGATCTCTTCGACTCTGTCGTCCTTGACCTTCACAAAGACCGTAACGTGATCGCCGCAGAGGGGATTCTGCCCGTCGGCTTGATGATCAGTGTCGTCGAGGTGGCCCCGGTTCCTCGGCCTCTTGTAGTGGTCGAGAATGACGTCCTGATACAGGTCGCTCAGATCGGACATTAGTTGAACACCTCGATCACCTTCTGGATGCCCCGCACAAGGGCATCGATCTCTTCTGTGGTGTTGTAGAAGGCCAGCGAGGCCCGTATGGTTGCGGGTACATTAAACCTCTGCATCACCGGCTGGGCGCAATGGTGTCCGGCGCGGACTGCCACACCCTGCTGGTCCAGAATCGTGGCAGCATCATGCGGATGCACACCCTCGATGGTGAAAGACAGCACACCGGCCTTGTTGCGTGCGGTGCCGACAAGATGAACCTGGGGAATGCTTAACAGCGCGTGGGTGGCGTACGCGAGGAGTTCGCTCTCGTACTGGGCGATGCGCTCCATTCCGACGGCATCCATGTAATCCAAGGCCGCAGCCAAACCGATGGCGCCGGCGATGTGAGGCGTGCCCGCCTCAAACTTGTGCGGTACTGCGTTATAGGTTGTCTTTTCAAACGTGACCGAGGCGATCATGTCGCCGCCGCCCTGGTAGGGCGGAAGCTTCTGCAGCAAATCGTGCTTGCCGTAGAGCACGCCTATTCCGGTCGGGCCGAAGGCTTTGTGGCCGGAGAAGGTGTAGAAGTCGGCATCGAGGGCCTGCACGTTCACCTTCATGTGCGGCACGGCCTGAGCCCCGTCGACGAGAACGGGAATACCGCGCTCGTGGGCCAGCGCGATTATACGCTCCATCGGGTTGATTGTTCCCAGGGCATTGGACACATGCCCGATCGACAGCAACCTGGTGCGCGGGCCAAGCATGCGTTCAAACTCCTCGAGGATGAGTTCGCCGCGGTCGTTGATCGGGGCCACGCATAGCCTGGCGCCGGTCTGCTCGCAGAGGATCTGCCATGGGACAATGTTGGCATGATGTTCCATGTGCGAGATTAGCACTTCGTCGCCGGTCCCGATGTGAACTCGCCCGAAGGTTTGAGCAACCAGGTTGATGGCCTCGGTTGCTCCACGGACGAAGATGATCTCTTCAGGGCGACTTGCACCGATAAATCGGGCCGCTTTGAGGCGGGCCGACTCGTATCCGTCGGTGGCCCGAATGCTGAGTTGATGAACCCCGCGATGGATGTTCGCATTGTCCTCGCGGTAGAAGCGCCCTATGGCATCGATCACGCTGCTGGGCTTCTGGGTGGTGGCGGCGTTGTCCAAGTAGACCAGGGGCTCATCCCCTATGGATTGCTGCAACGCAGGGAAGTCTCGGCGTAACTCTTCGGCGTCAAATGCCTCGTCGGTCACAGATGCCTCCACCCTGGCAGTCGTCGGCGTGATCAGGCTCATACGACTCCTCGCAGCAACTCGCCATCCGGCAAGCGCGATAGGACTACTTCTTCAAGCTGTGCCCTTAGCCGCTCGTCCTGCACACTGCTAAGGCCTTCACGGGCGAATGCATAGACCAGCAGATTTCGAGCAGCATCTTCCGCGATCCCGCGCGAGCGAAAGTAGAAGATCGCATCCGGGTCAATCTGCCCAATGGTTGCCCCGTGCGTGCATTTGACGTCGTCGGCAAGTATTTCGAGCTGCGGCTTCGTGTCGATCTGGGCCTGCCCGGACAAGAGTATGTTCATGTTGCTCTGCTTGGCGTCGGTCTTCTGAGCTCCGGGCCGAACGATGATCCGCCCGCAGAAAACGCCGCGTGATTTCCCGTCCAGGATTCCCCGGAAACACTCCCGGCTGGAGGTGTGCGGGCTGCGGTGCTCGACGCACAGGTGATTGTCCGTGTGCTGTGCGCCATCGAGCATGTAGAGACCGTCAAGGCTTGATTCCGCCCCCTCGCCATCCAGAACCGGATTGATGTCATTGCGTACCAGGGCCCCACCCAGGCAAATCGTCTGGGAAGTAATTCTGTTTGAGCGCCCCTGACGCATCTGCAGCGTCGCGATGTGGTATGCCTGGTCTGACTCTCGAATGACCTTGCAGTGATCGCCAGCAAGATTGTCGCCGGTGAACAACTCGGTAACGGCGTTGTTGAAGTAGACGCCTTGGTCAAGCGCAACGTAGTGTTCGATGACGCGGAAGCTACTGTTGTCGCCAGCTACGATCAGGTTCCGCGGATGTGCTACCACCGGTTGTTCCTCTGCAGTAGCAACGAAGAGCAGATGAATCGGCGTCTCTACCACCACGTCCGGCGGGATATCGATGACTGCGCCATCCTGTGCGAACGCCGTGTTCAGAGCAACGAAAGCGTTATCCTGACTCTTAACCAGACGTGCGAAGTGCTCCTTCACTACGGGAAGGTCCACAGCCAGCGCTTCCGCAAGGTTCATGCCCCGGACACCCTCGGGCAGTGTTGTCACATCAGAAAGGTGTCCGGCGAAATAGCCGTTGACAAACACCATAACCGCTTCATCGTCGCCGCGCAGCCGAAACTGTTGGATTTGCTCAGGGGTCACTTTCGCTGCATGCGCTTGTGCGGGCACGAATTCCGTGCTCGCTACGGGAGCAACGTTAGTGTGTCTCCAATCTTCGTCTCGCATGGTTGGGAAACCCCGTTCTGCGAACTGAGCGAGGGCGGCTTGACGAACCGGATGCAACCAGGCCGGGCAATCCCGCCCCAGGATCCGGGCCCACTTGAAGAACTGCTCCGCGTATACGTCGGTTGTATCGGTGGTCGTTGTCATGCCGTATCGTCCGATCGCTAGCAAGTTGCGAGTTGCTTTCTTTGGGCCTCTTGCTCTATCCACGAATAGCCCTTCTCCTCTAACTCGAGGGCCAAGAACTTGTCACCCGACTTGACAATTAGGCCGTCCACCAAGACATGCACGAAATCGGGCACTATGTAGTTGAGCAGACGCTGATAGTGCGTGACCACAATAAATGCGCGATCGCTGCTGCGCATGCAGTTGACCCCGCTGGCGGCTATCTTGAGAGCGTCGATGTCCAGGCCGGAGTCGGTTTCGTCCAATATGGCAAGAGCCGGCTCGAGCACGGCAAGCTGGAAGACTTCGTTGCGTTTCTTCTCACCACCGGAGAAACCGTCGTTGATTGCCCGGTTGAGCAGGCGCTCGTCCATCTTCACGAGCTTGGCTTTCTCTTTGGCGATTTTGAGAAAGTCGACTGCATCCAGCTCCTTCTCCCCGCGGTGCTTGCGCATGGCATTCAATGCCGTTTTTAGGAAGTAGCTTGTGCTGACCCCAGGAATCCCCACCGGATATTGAAACGCCAGGAACACGCCCTCGCAGGCGCGCTCCTCCGGGGCCATGTCGAGAAGATTCTTCCCCTTGTAGATGATCTCACCCCGGGTAACCTCGTAGACATCTCTTCCGGCAAGCACCTGAGCGAGGGTACTTTTCCCCGACCCATTCGGCCCCATAATCGAATGAACCTCGCCGGCGTTGACCTGAAGGTCGATACCTTTGAGGATTTCGTGGCCTTCAATAGCCACGTGCAGATCCTTGACTTCCAGTATGGGTGATTCTTGCTGTTTAGCGGATATCATCCGACACTCCCTTCCAGGCTGACTTCCAGCAGCTTTTGAGCTTCTACCGCGAACTCCATGGGCAGCTCCCGAAAGACCTCCCTGCAGAAACCGTTCACAATCATGTTGACAGCGTCTTCCGCTCCTATACCGCGCTGTTTGCAGTAAAAGAGCTGGTCCTCTCCGATTTTGGAGGTTGTCGCTTCGTGTTCCATTTGGGCGGTGTTGTTCCCGACCTGTATATAAGGGAACGTATGGGCTCCACACTTATCACCCAGCAGCATCGAGTCGCATTGGGTGTAGTTGCGGGCACCTACCGCCCTTTCGTTGATCTTCACCATCCCGCGATAGGTGTTCTGGCCGAATCCAGCCGAGATACCTTTGGACACGATTGTGCTACGCGTGTCCTTTCCTATATGCATCATCTTGGTGCCCGTGTCGGCCTGCTGCCGGCCCTTGGTCAGGGCAATGGAGTAAAACTCGCCGACGGATCTGTCCCCGATCAGGAGGCAGCTGGGGTATTTCCAGGTAATCGCCGCACCGGTCTCCACCTGTGTCCAGGAGATGTGCGAGGATCTCCCGAGGCACTTGCCCCGCTTGGTAACGAAGTTGTAAATGCCGCCCTTACCGTCGGCGTCGCCCGGATACCAGTTCTGTATGGTTGAGTACTTGATGGTGGCGTTGTCCAGGGCTACGAGTTCCACGACTGCGGCATGCAACTGGTTCTCGTCGCGCATGGGGGCGGTACAGCCTTCGAGATAGCTGACGTAAGCGCCTTCGTCTGCGATGATCAAGGTCCGTTCGAACTGCCCCGTGGAAGCGGCGTTGATCCGGAAATATGTGGACAGTTCCATCGGACAGCGTACGCCCTTGGGCACATACACAAACGAGCCATCGGTAAAAACGGCTGAGTTGAGGCTGGCGAAGAAGTTGTCCGAATAAGGAACGACGGTGCCCAGGTACTTTCGGACCAAGTCCGGGTGTTCCCGCACCGCTTGGGAGAAGGGGCAGAAAATGATACCCAGCTCAGCTAGCTTCTCCTTGAAAGTCGTCGCAACGGACACGCTGTCGAACACCGCATCCACCGCGACTCCAGCGAGAAGCTTCTGCTCTTCGAGCGGAATGCCCAGCTTCTTGTAGGTTTCCAGCAGCTTGGGGTCGACGTCCTCCAGACGCTCGGGCCTCTTCATCTGCTTCGGAGCCGAGTAATACACGATGTTCTGATAATCGATTGGGGGGTAATGGACGTTAGACCAGGCCGGTTCCTTCAACGTCAACCAGTGGCGCAAGGAGCGCAAGCGCCACTCCAGCATCCAATCCGGTTCTTTCTTTTTCGTGGAAATGAGGTGGATGATGTCTTCGTTCAGGCCCGGAGGGGCACTGTCCGCTTCGATATCGGTGGTGAAGCCCCAGCGGTATTCCTGTTCGGTCCAACGCTTGAGGGCTGCTTCCGTAGTTGCCGGCATCATCCAACTCCCTTAATTACTTGTCTTGGCTCTTCGGCTTTCGTTGGCCGACTCTTACTCTCGGTGATTCATTCCCCTAGTCATCTGGAATCGCGAGGACCGGGCTCCGGCTCCCCGTAAACGGGAGCTTTTTCCCCGGCGGATCTCCGGTTGTGGGGCCAGGCGGGGCAGAACATTCTCCTCATTCTCGCCTGGCAGATTTTACCCGGCCAGCGCCTTTTTGTCAATTAAATCGGTATAAACCGGTTAAAGCTTGCATTTCCCGAGCAAGCTGCGTTATAGGTCGGCGGTGTCTCTCTGATGCTTGAGGTGCCTAAGAGCCGTCCCGCCGCAGAGCATACCCGTGATTGACCGATTTCCGGAAAGAGGTAGCCCGAGACCGGCCTAGATACCTGCACCGTAGTGTAGTCCGCATTCGGTCTTTTCTGAGCCTGCCCAGCGCCCGTCGCGAGAATAGTCCACCGGGCTCGAGTTCGGAACCGCTTTGGTGCAATGGGTGCATCCGACCGTCGGATAGCCCTTCTCGTGCAGCGAATTGTAGGGGACGTCATGTTCCTGAATGTATCGCCAGATCGTCGGCCTTTCCCATGCAGCCAGCGGGCTGATCTTGAGAACCTGGTATTGCCAATCCCAGTCTATCATGCGCAGATTCGCTCTTGTCGGGGACTGAGACCGGCGTAAGGCTGTTATCCAAACGTCGACATCGACCATTACCTCTCGCATCGGGGCTACTTTACGCAGGTTGCAGCACTGGGCCGGGTTCTTCTCCCATAGCTTATCACCGTATTTCTCGGCCTGTTCTTCCGGCGTTAACGTCGTCCCCCGGTTCACGAAGTCCACATGAGGATAGAGCTCGATCATACGGTTGCGCAAGGCATAGGTCTCCGGGAAGAAAAACATGGTATCCAGGTAGACGACCGTCATCGGCTTGTTGTGACGGGCGTACATATCGATCAAAGCACAGCCTTCCATTCCGAACGACGTGGTCATAATCAAGCGCTGCTCGGCGAAACGCTCCAGTGTCCATGCAATCAGCTCATCCGTAGGCGCATCCTCTGCGATCGGAGTACGTTGTTTGTCTACCACCGGTTTCATTTCCATCTGCGGATTCTCCTGTCGCTTCGCTCGCCCGATATCGGAATGCGAGTGACTGCAAGAAAAGAGGCCCACAGGATTTGCCTGCAGGCCTGTATTCTGGCGTATTACAATGCCACGTACCTGTCAGGCACCCTCCCCGATTCTGCCACAACAACAGCGAATCGACAGTCTGATGATGACTCGCGCGGAGTCACCCAGGCTTCCCGCCCGATGGGTGGAAACTCCCTGATTGGCACGTGAATGTAGATCTTCTATCTGGTCCATCCTGGAAATATAGTAGTGAATTTGCCCGGGAACTTCAAGGTAATTCGACACTCACGCCGAGTGTTTCTTCGATGTTGTCAGGAATCTGAGAATGAGCTGCCGGCGCCCGACAATGCAACCCCCACAGGAAGGCGCGGGCTCCCAAAAGGCTTAGGTGAATGACTTATCGTCAGCCAGATCCGATAGTCCACAGCAGCAGTGGACAATTATCCGGAGCTGTTCTACCGGCCAACCACCTGTGATGTATGTGACGGCCCCGTGGCGCATTGGACCCAGGATGCGTAACCAACGTGCCGCCCTCACTTCGCAGGACCACAGACAATATCAGCTTTGCGGACGGGGATGGCGTAGGTCGGGCAAGCCCGCTCACAGTTCCCGCAACGGATGCATTGGTCGCTCTCAATCCAGATGTATGTTGCGTCCGGTGCCGTAGCCGACTTGATGTGTCCGGTCGGGGCTCCATCTTCATCGGTAAACAGGCGGGTCAACCCGTGGATGCATGTCCGCGGAGAGACCTTTATGCACCAATCACAGTGTATGCACTTATCCTGATCGATCTCGAACTTGTAGTTGCACAGATAGCAGCGCCGCGCGTTGATCTCAATCTCCTCGATGTCGTATCCGAAATCCACCTCTTCGTTTCCCTGACGCTGCTCGAGCGGGAGCGTGCGCATATGCGCGGGGGTATAAAGATCATGATCGCGCAGGCGGCCGGTCTCATTGGCCTCCTCGATTCGAACCCACCTCCTCAGACGCTTGGAACCCATAAGGAACTCATCGATGGCGTAGGCTGCATCCTTCGCGTCTGCCACCGCGTGAATCACATCGAGTGGTCCGGTGCGGAAGTCGCCAGTCACGAACATCTTCTCATGCGTGGTCCGATTCCCGTCGGCAAGTTCGATGCCCTCGGGGAGAATCTCGAGCGTGCGCGTCTGACCTACCGCGCAGATCAGCGTATCGCAGGGGACTTCATAATCGCTACCCGGCACGTGATGGATCGGCGGCTTACTACCGTCCTCCGGATCATCTCCGAGGACGTTGCGGTCGAAGACAGCTGCCTTCACCTGGCCGTTCTCGCATCGCACACGTGCGGGGTTGACCAGCGTTCCCACTTCTATGCCTTCCAGGCGTAACTGCCAGATTTCGTCCGGGCTGGCTGACATGTGCTCCTCGCCCCGGCGGTACATAATGGCCGTCACCCGGTGCGATTCACCGAGCAGACGGCGGGCGGCTCGGGCGCAGTCGACTGCAGTGAAGCCCCCCCCAATGACCACGACATCACCGCTTACCGCAACCGGGTTGCCCGTGTTGTAGCGTTTCATGAAGTCGTAACCACTGAGCACATTCGCACCGCTTTCCAGGCCTTCGATCTGCAAATCCAGGCCGCGGATCGCCCCAGCGGCTACCAGCACCGCATTGAATTGTGCGGCCATGGACGCCAGACGTTCACGATCGACATGCTCGCCCAGGTGTACGGTGATCCCGCCGTCGACGATAGCCTGCACTTCCTCGTGCACTACTTCGCGTGGCAAACGGAACTCGGGAATACCCCAGGCCATCTGTCCGCCCAGCACCGCCTCACGCTCGAAAAGCTCGACGGCATGCCCCAGACGTTGGAGTTCACGCGCGGCGGTGAGACCTGCGGGGCCGCCCCCAATGATCGCGACGCTCTGGCCCGTACTCTCGTCGAACCACCGGTCAAGCGGTTGCGCCGGCTTGGACTTGTTGTCCGCTGCGGCACGCTTCAAGTGGCAAATCGTCACCGGGCCGTTCGTATTGGTCCACTGGTGGCGGCAGGCCGGCTCGCAAGGTCTGGTGCAGATGCGGCCGAGGATTCCGGGAAAGACATTGTCCTCTTGGTTAATGCGGTAGGATTCGTCGGGATTCTCCAGCACCAACTGGCGTATGTATTCAGGTACGTTGGTACCGGCGGGGCATGCTGCCTGGCAAGGGATGTCCCGCGCGATTGTCTTCAAATCGAGGGGAGTCCGACCGTCACCGGTAAACACTGAGAACTCCGCCGGCTTGGGAGCCATCTCGTACCTGATGTTCAATGCACTCACTGCGTCGCGATACGGCGTCAGGTTGGGAGTACCCTCATCGCCGCGTCCCTGTCGCCAGACAGTATCCGCAAGCGTCTCATCACCCAGGCGGCAGGCCATAAAGGTATCGAGGATAGCCTCGACGACGCGGGGGCAGTCCTCGCTTTTGAACTCGCCCAGCACTTCACCTATGCGGTCCTGCGTACCGCCCAAACGAATCTGGTAACCTTCCGTGGACCCTTGGCCCTTGCGAATGCGGAGTCCGCGCAGCCCGATGTCGGCAATGTAATAGGGCGAGCAGGAGTTGGGGCAGCCGGTTATGTTTATGATGGCTTTATCACGAATCGCGTCATATTTGTCTTGTTTGACGACGCTTTGTAGTAGGTCGTGTTGGCGGCGCGTCTCGGAGACCGCAAGCTTGCAGTAGGTCGTGCCTACGCATGCCACGATGTCATCGAGCCCGAAGAACGTTCCACTCCCTATCGGCAGATCGTTGATTTCGGTTTGCAGCTCGGGGAGCTTCGCCGGATCTACACCGTGTATCTCGAAATCCTGGCGGTTGGTCGTGTAGACGTACTTGTCGCCGTAACGTTCGCTGATCTCGGCGACGCGTTTGAGGGAATGGAAATCGATCTCACCTTTTGACACCATGATGCGGGCAATAGCCTTGCCGTCTTCGCCGAGAGGTTGTGCCTGCGCCATGGGACGTTTGGGGATCTCCGGCCCACAGTCCTCTATGAAACCCGCCTCAAAATCATCGTGGCGGACTCCCTCGGCATCCATGAAGGCCTCGATGATTCTGCGACACTCGTCAATGCCCAGACGCTCGACCACCACCTTGAGCCTGGCCATGCTACGGTCAAACCGATCGCCGTAGTCGCGGAAGAGCAGGGCGATGGCCCGACACAGCGGCTGAATCGAATCTCTTGGCACAAAACCGTAAAGTAGCTCCCCGATCTGCGGTCGCCATCCCATTCCGCCGCCAATGTAGACACGAAACCCGGTCTCTTCGCGGTTATCAGGCCGCTTGCGCGCAACAGCGACTGCTCCCACGCAGTTAATGCGCGCTTGACCACACCCGCCCTCGCAGCCGGAATAGGAAATCTTGAACTTCCGCGGGAGGTTGTCGAGATCTCGACACGATCCGATGAACTCCGAAGTTCTCCGTGCGTATGGCACCACATCGAAACGCCGATGCGGGCATATTGTCGCCCACGGGCAAGCGGCGGTGTTGCGTATGTTGTCACCGCAGCCGTGGAAAGTGGTCAGGCTGTACTTCGCCAGCTCCCGCATCACCCGGGAGACATCCTCGACGCGCAGGTAATGCAATTGCAGGGCCTGCCGCGTGGTTATAGAGATTCGGCCTTGAGCGTAGGCTTCGATAATCTTCGATAGGCCGCGCGCCTGCGAGGTCGTCAGGATACCGCCTGGCACCACGATTCGGGCCATGAGGTAATTGGGGTGGCGAGTCGTGTAGATGCCATATGCCTTGGCGATCTTGGACTCTTCCAGGGTGAGCTTTCCGTGCCGCCCTATCTCATCGAAATCGAGCAGCAAGCCCCCCTCTTTGACTACCTCATCGTCGCTGCGCCGAAGATTGGTGATGCGCCGCTGCATGGCATCTCTCCTTTGGCATTCTCGGATCACACAAGAAGTCCAGGTACCGGAACCACGAGGCAACCCCTACAGAAAACCGGTACTAAGATATCGCTCACCCGTATCACAGATCATCGTCACGATGCGTTTCCCTGCGTTTGTCGGCTCGGATGCGATTCGATGGGCGGCGTGCAAGTTGGCACCACTGGATATACCGGCAAGCATTCCTTCGCTCTTGGCCAACTTCTTCGTCGCGGCAATGGCATCGTTGTTAGTTACTTGGATCACCTCGTCTACTATGTCCGCGTTGTAGTTGTCCGGTGTGAAACCGCTACCTATCCCTTCGATCAGATGGGGGCCCGGTGCTCCACCCGACAGGACCGGAGAATCGGCCGGCTCGACCGCGATAATTCGGATTGCGGGATACTGCTCTTTCAGATAACGCCCCGCACCCGCAATAGTACCTCCGGTACCCACACCGGCGACTAGATAGTCGACTTTTCCACCTGCGTCAGCCCAGATCTCGGGCCCCGTGGTGTTGTAGTGGATCGCCGGGTTGGCCGGGTTGCCGAACTGCTGCGGAATAAATGACCCGGGAATCTCTTCATGCAGAGTGCGGGCTCGATCGACCGCCCCCTGCATGCCTTCTTTACCAGGGGTCAGGACCAACTCTGCACCCAAGATGGTCAGTATCTTGCGACGCTCGGCGCTCATCGTCTCCGGCATGGTGAGAATGAGGCGATACCCTTTCACACGCGCAACCCACGCCAGGGCTATACCGGTGTTGCCCGACGTCGGCTCAATAATCGTTCCGCCTGGTTCGATCAAGCCGTCACTCTCGGCCTGCTCGATCATGGCGAGGCCTATGCGGTCCTTAACGCTGGCCAGGGGATTGCGCAGCTCGAGCTTGCCGACGATCTCGCCCAACAGTCCGCGAGCAAAACGACTCAGTCGCACGAGTGGCGTAGCCCCGATAAGGTCACACATGCTGTCAGCGATTCGTTCAGTCATAGCTTGCCTCGCAATCCTAAACAGAAGTCAGCCCGATCTGCATTGCCAGGTTCGCAAGATCATCCCCTGTTGCAGGGATGCAGGGCAGAATCCTCGTGCGGCAATCCTTGGCCCAAGTTTGTGCTTGATCACTCGGTGTCAGTCCACCGCCCAGTCCGAGCAGCTTTCGCCACTCTCCGCTGTACCGCTCGGAGTAGCCATCCAACGAATCCAAGGGTGCACCATCGCGCAGAATCGCGCTGAGAGTGACGGCTAGATCGCACGCCTCGCGTAGTCCCATGTTCAGGCTCTGCCCCCCTATCGGCCCAGTGAGATGGGCAGAGTCGCCGGCTAACCAGCAGCGGTTACGCCCGAACTGCCGTGCCAAACGACGGTCGAAGCGCACCTCCATCGCCCAGTCGAGCTGTTGCACGTCCCAGTCGAACCACGGTGCCCGCGCTTGGATGAACGCGGTCAAGTCGTCCCTGGTCAGATGGGGGAACACCTGCCTCCCTATCGGAACGGTCAATCTGCGCTTCGAGCGCGGCTCGACCTTCGATCCTGGATGCTCCAACTGAAAACTCCATCGGAAGCGCCCAAACGGTAGCGGCCACAGCACATTCGACGTATTTCCATCAAAGACGATTCGTACTTCGTACTCCAGGTCCGCGTCCGCCTGGAACTCGAACACGGCAAAGCTCTCACTATCGCTCGCCGCTTCATACTCGATGCCCAGACTCTTGCGCACTATGGAACGGTGTCCGTCCGCCCCGACCACAAATGCGGCTTCGCTGTGCATCGTCTTCTCGGCCACCCACTCTGTGGTCGCAACAGCGTATCCACAGGAACCTCGAGTCAGCTTGTCGATTGTCGCAGCGACGTGCGTGTCCGCCATACTCAGGGCCGTCGCGCGGTGGTTCCATTGGACCTTGATACCCATGAGTCTGAGCTGGTCCTCAAGCAGGCTCTCCAACAGGCTCTGCGGGACGGCCAGCGCATACGGGAACTTCCCACCACACTCCGCGAACCTCATCTCCCCGGCGCGCTCTTGCCCTCTGTAAAACGCGGCGGTCTCGACGCGGTAACCCTGCCGGAGAATATCCGTAGCAATGCCAAGATCCTCCAGCAGCTCGAGCGAGCGGGGGTGCAGAACCAAGGCATAACTATGGGCGGATGTGCGGAATTCTTCGTCTATGATCTGCACCCGCACACCGCGATAAGCCAGACACAGAGCGGTGAACAACCCCACGGGCCCGGCTCCTACGACCAGCACTTCGGTTTCGTGTTTCCGCGACATAGCTTAGAACCTCCGCTGAACGCCGCCACCAAGTGCTGAACTCGTCGAACAAAAGACGACAATCATCATCGTAGTCCCTCTCTGAACCGGCCTATCTCCCCAGTGCGCTGAGCGAAAGGCAGATCATCACCACAACGGCATATACATTGATCTGCCGAAAGGCCCGTCGGAGTGGGAGCTTGTCGTCGCCATCGTCTGGCACACCCAGAATGGCCGTGGCCTTCGCAGCCAACCAGAATGAACCTCCGACCAGTCCGAAACTCCACGGCATCGCGACGTCAATGTGTCGCAGCGTGGTGAAAGCCAACCCGGCAGCCGCGGTCGACAGCATCCACATAAACGTAATACGCAAGAGTTGCGGCTTCGCGAACTTGCCCACGACCGTCGGCAAACCTGCTTCGCGATACTCACCGCCAAACATCATCATTAGCAACCAGAAGTGTGGAATCTGCCAGATGAAGAAGAACAACGCCACCAGAAGGATCTGGGGATCGTTCAGTTTACCACCCGCCGACACGTATCCGATCAGCGGCGGGATTGCCCCTATCAAGGCACCGGGAACCACCGCGAAGGCAGTCACCCTCTTCAAGTAAGTATAGACTGCGTTATACCATAGTAACGCTAAGGCTCCAAGCGCAAGAAGCAGACCGGTGCTGTGTGGAATCGACGTAAGTAGGAAGAACCCAAACAAAACAAGGAGAACCGCGCAGAACAGCGCCCACGCCGGATCGATCCGACCGCCAGGGAGGGGACGCCCGCGTGTACGTCTCATCTGAATATCGATCGCTCGTTCCTGCCATTGGTTCAAAGCTGCCGATCCTGATGCCAGCAGGAAGACCCCAATCAACGGCATGCACATGCTCCAGTCGAGTTGCCTAGCCGCCAGGATATAACCTGTGGCGGTCGTTAACGTCACCGCCGCCGTAATGCGCACTTTCGCCAACTGCGCAACTGCCTGCAGGTAGTCCATTCCACCTGCAGCTAATGACGCCATCTCAGCACTCCTGGGGCTTACAAACAACGCGGACTCCACGCACATTTTCTGACTTCGCCGTGACGCTCTATGGTGTCTCCGCAGATGCGGGGCGCTCTTTTGACGACTCTGGACTTCCCGCCTCTATTACCAGAATTTCCATAGCCTGCTCGATCGGAATCGTCTCCTTCGGCGCCTGAACCTTGTCCAGTCCGTACTCGGCGACCAAAGCCTCATAGTCTTGCGGGGTATCCTGAGGCGGCGGTTCTTTGGAGAACAGGCGCACGTAGTGTGCCACCCCGACACGCTCCCACGGCGTGAAGTTTGAGTAAGCTCGCATCTGCGTCCCCTCGATTCCTTCCGTCAGGGTACGATAGATGTCCACAACCTTAGGACTTCGCTTCCAACCATCCGAGGACGTCAGATCACGAGCAATACCGGGCAGGCCCGACCCGTCTCCAGTAGCTCCGTGGCAGGAGGCACAAAAGGCTGCGAAGATCACTTCACTGTCGATATTCAGCTCATCCTCGCCAAAGCCGGGATGCTGTGGATTCAAGACAGCCTCGAGTTCCATCGGTCGGTACTTCTTCATTTGCTGGTCATTGACCCACCGGTCGTACGCTTCCGCAGACACCACCTTCAGCAGCGAGACCATCTTGGAGTGATCTTTCCCGCAAAACTCCGCACAGAGGATGGTGTAAGTACCCTCTCGCTCAGCCTCGAACCACAGCGAAGTGGCCTGTCCAGGCAGGGCATCCTCCTTCACTCGAAAATCGGGGAGGTAGAAGCTGTGCACAACATCCTCCGGAGGTGCAGTCAGCTCGACCAACACAGGCTTGTTGACCGGCACAACCATCTCCGTCGTATCGATGAGCTCTCCAGGATAACTGAAGGACCAGACCCACTGCTTGCCCGTCACCTGGACCACCATGTGATCATCGGGCACGCGCCCCATCAAAGCGAAGCCCTTGTAGCCGACGAAGAACATCCAAATGACGATGATAGTGGGGATGATCGTCCAGGTAATTTCCAAAAGTGTGTTGCCCTCGAACTGGGTAGTGGTGCGCGCCCGGCTTCTACGAAACCTGACCGCAAGCAGCACCATGGCCACGGTGATGCCAATCAGTAGAACCAGGCTCATCCCGCCGATCAGCAGGAAAGCACGGTCAACTTCTCGAGTAATGTTCGATGTAGCCGGCATCATCAGCGAATCATCTGTACCAGTAGTCCACAAAGGTCAAACCAATGAACACGGCATACGTGCCAAACA
>CP070744.1:874080-900602 GCA_020348265.1 Phycisphaerales bacterium
AGCAATACATGGACTACTACAACGTGACCCTGATGAACCCCAAGGTGCTTTGCGGGATGTTCTCCGGCGTGCTCCTGGCATTCTTGTTCTGTGCGTTGACCATGCAAGCCGTCGGACGGGCCGCATATCAGATGATGCTGGAGTGCCGCGAGCAGTTCAAGAAAGTCGCTGCTTACTTGATGGCTGAAAAAGGCATGTCCGAAGAGGAAGCCGGCATGTCGGACAACTGGCCTCGAGGGCAGGTTGAGCACCAGGGGCAGAAGATACCCGACTACGCGCGTTGCGTGGACATCTCCACCAAGGGCGCTCAGAAGGAGATGATCTTCCCGTCGCTTCTGGCCATCCTGATGCCCGTGGCGGTGGGCCTGGTCTTCGGTGTGCCGGGTGTGATGGGTCTGCTCGCAGGCGGACTGACCAGCGGTTTTGCGGTGGCGATCTTCATGGCCAACGCGGGCGGCGCCTGGGACAACGCCAAGAAGTACATCGAGAAGGGCCATCACGGAGGCAAGGGCAGCGAAGCCCACAAAGCCTCGATTACCGGTGACACGGTGGGCGATCCGTTCAAGGATACTTCCGGTCCGAGTCTGAACATACTCATCAAGCTGATGAGCATGGTCAGCGTCGTGTTTGCCGGATTGGTGGTCAAGTTTGCCCCGCAGATCAGCGCCGCATTGGGTCTCGGGTAGGCCATGCAGACCGTACTGTTCTTGCAGGAACTCGGTGTCGAGCGTGAGGTCGTCCGCGAGACCATCTCACGTGCCGGCTTGCCCTTTGCACCTGTATGGGAAGACTGGCGGAAGGTCGAGTCGCCCGAAGCAGTAGCGGCGATTGTCACCGTCAAGACGGCCGTGCCCGAGGAGATGCTCGAGCGTTTCCCCAACGCCCGCATGATCGCGGTGGCATTTACCGGCTACGACTGTGTCGATCTCGACTTGTGCCGCCGGCGCGCTGTCGCCGTCTACAACGTTCCAGCATACTCGACCGACTCGGTTGCAGAGTTGACCCTTGGTTTGACCATTTGCCTACTGCGCGACATTCCCGCAGTAGATCGGAAGACCCGCGCGGGTGACTGGAAGGCGGAACGTTGGGGGACGGAGCTGGCCGGCAGGACCGTGGGCATCATAGGCACAGGGGCGATCGGCCTGCGCGTCGCTGAGTTATTCCGAGCCTGCAAGTGCGAACTCATCGGCTGGTCGCGGAGGCAGCGCGACCAGTTCATCAGCTCCGGGGGCATATACAAATCGATGGAAGAGGTGCTCTCGCAAGCTGACGTTGTCTCCCTCCATCTGGCCCTGAACGCGGAGACGGAGGGGGTTATCGGGGAGAAGGAACTGGCCCTGATGAAACCCGGCGCTTGTCTAATCAATACGGCCCGCGGACGGCTGGTCGACAAGGGGGCACTAGGCGAGACCCTAAGCGAGGGCCGCATCCGTGCCGGCATCGATGTCTATGACCAGGAACCGCCTCCGGCCGATGACGCGCTGCTCGACATCCCCAATACCGTGCTGACTTCGCACATCGCCTTCAAGACGTACGAGGCACTTCTGCGGCGGGTTGAGGTTACGGTCGACAATATCGCAGCCTTTCTTCAAGGCAGCGACAGCAACCGTATCGCGTAAGCGTATGAGCGCTTGACACATGCAGAACGTCTTCCATGTGCCATATTGAACATGTGGTGAGTCGTCCGCCCAGCTGCTATCATCCTCTCGCACAATGCGGCGAGCTCAAGATCCGCCGATGGAACCGAAATCGCGGCGGATCGATGCCCCGCAGGACTTGGATCTGCGATGACGATGGCAAACGGCTCTATTTCAATCGACTGTGAAGAATACGAAGAGAAAGGTTCGTGGTGGCTTCGGGCGGAAGTCGTCGCCTTTGTCGTGGCTGTCCTCTGCTATGTCAACGTACTACCCAACGACTTCTGCGATGACGGCAAGCCGATCGTTCAGCTCAACGCAAAGGTGAACGACCCGGGGCAATGGGGCGCCGTATGGTTGACCGACTACTGGTCTGAGACCAGGGACGCGACTCCCAACCGCGACCTGCTTTACCGGCCCGTTTCGCTTAGCTCATACCGTCTGGTGGGCATGCTGTTCGACCGGCGGCCTTTCCCCCAGCTTGCGATTAACGTCCTTCTACATGCGGTCATTTGCGTCTTGGTCGCTCGGTTGTGTCGTCTAGCAAGAGGCTCAAACGGAGCCGCCATGCTTGCGGGTGGCGTCTTTGCGGTCTTGCCCATACACGCGGAGGTAATAGCCAACGTGGTGGGCCGGGCCGACCTCCTGGCGACGGTCGGAATCCTGGCCGCCGTGCTCAGCCATCGCCGAAGCATGATTGCCACAACCGAGAGGAACATTGTCACTTGGCGGGTGGCGGCTGGAACAGCGGCGTTTATTGCAATGGGGGCCAAGGAAACCGGAGTGGCCGTCGTACCGATGGTCGTCCTGCTGGACAAGCTGTGGTACCAGAAGTGGCGGGCGGCGAGTAGAGATCGCGAGTGGTGGACGGTTCGTTCGCTGGCGAGGTTCGCATATCTCTTGATTCCCTTGGCCTTATACTTTGCCCTCCGCTTCTGGGCCCTGGAGGGCAAGTTCCATCAGGATCCCGCCCTGACCAAGACGGTCAACGTGCTCGTCGACGCACCCTGGTGGCAGCACGTGCTTGGGGTAATGCAGCTCTGGGGAATGTACTGGGCCAAGACGCTTTGGCCGCGCATACTCTGCATAAACTACTCGATCAACGAAATCCGCCTGGCGACGAATGTGATCGATGCACACGTTATACTTGGCACAGCGGTTACCGCCGTTTTGATTGTCGCGTCGGTGCTGACCTGGCATCGAAAAATGCGTAGTGTCGCCTTCTTGTCAGTATCGATCGCAATCTGCTATATCCTGGTCTCCAACAGTGTTGTGCTGATACAGGTGTTCTTCGCTGAGCGGAACTGGTATCTGCCTTCGGTGTGGGTGGCAATCCTTGTGGGCTTGGCTGCTGCTCCGGCGACCCGATACCTGGTCGGCTGCCTGCTGGCCAGTGTGATTATGCTGGGCATGGCCGAGCGCTGCTGGGTACGCAACGCCGAATGGGAAAGCAACACATCGCTCCACGCAGCTGCTTACCGCGATCATCCCCGCGCCGTGGGAGTGCTTCGCCTGTACGGTCAGACTCTGGTGAACAATTACGAGTTCGAGGAAGGTATTGAGCTTCTCGAAAGAGCAATCGAGATCGATCCGGGTTTCACCGACGCACAGCGATCGCTCGGACAGGCCTATCTTCGCATCGGCGCGCTCGAGTCTGCGGTAAAACACTTGCAGAACGCCAACATGCAAGTCCCCGGTCATCCGCCGACGGTACAGGCTCTGGAGTACGCCGCCGGCGAGCTGTCCACGCGCTACGGCAAAGAGCTCACGCATTTGCAGCACAGAG
The DNA here is from genome assembly GCA_020348265.1 of Phycisphaerales bacterium. GTDB lineage: Bacteria > Planctomycetota > Phycisphaerae > UBA1845 > UBA1845. Next base: position 877,504 of record CP070744.1, read on the forward strand.
CACAAGAGAACGCCAGCGATGCCGACGCGGAACTCGCCTATGTCCGCGCCCTAAGAACGATGGGACTAACGGATAGAGCCCTGGCCCGTTTCCGTGCCGCAGAGAGTCGGTTTGCCCAAAGCGTCGACTGGCAGCACGAGTATGCCGTCACCTTGGTAATGCTGGATCAGCGCGATGAGGCAATAGACCGCTACTACACGTGTCTAGCGCTGGACACAGCCGACCCCGGCGTGCTGGTGGAACTGGCCATGCTCCTCCTGGAAAGACGTAAAGGTAAAGATCTTGACGAAGCCTGGCGGTTGGCATCGCGTGCAGGAGAGCTCGCTCCCGACGCCCCGCCGGTGCTGGTGTGTCAGGCGGAACTGCTGGCTTTGCGCGGCGAACTGGAGGCAGCCGGAAAGCTTTATCGCCGCGCAATCTTCGCCCTGCCTGTAGAAAGCGCGGAACGGAAGTTGTTTGAACAACGCGCCAAGGCACTGGGGCAGTAAGCCAATGCGCTTCCCGCGGCAACAGCGGAAGGAAAGCAGTGACCTCAGGTAATCCGACAACCGTTACTCGCGACGATCTCTCCGAGCATTCCGACAACGAAACAACGGGTGATCATGACGTGCTGCAGCCGCTCCTTGACGTTCGTGATCTGTGCACTTACTTCCCGGTTCGCCGCGGCCGGTTTGGCCATCGCATGGAATGGTGCAGGGCCGTTGACCACGTCAACCTGAAGATAACTCAGGGAACAACCTTGGGGCTGGTCGGGGAAAGCGGGTGCGGCAAGACGACGCTGGGCAGGACGATTCTCCGGCTGGTAGAAGCAACGTCTGGACAGGTCCTGTTCAACGGAGTCGATGTCCTGGCGGCTTCGCCCGGTCACCTGCGCGACCTGCGCCGCAACATGCAAATCATCTTTCAAGATCCCATGGGGAGCCTCAATCCACGTATGACCGTCGGACAGATCGTCGCCGAACCTCTGGTGATCCATCGTGAAGTTCGACGTCGTGAATGTCGTGAACGTGTCGCGGGATTGCTGGAACTGGTCGGGATGCGCGCAGGGCACATCGATCAGTATCCGCACCAGCTCTCCGGCGGCCAGAGACAACGTGTTGCCATCGCCCGGGCACTGGCACTCCGACCCAAGTTCATCGTCTGCGATGAACCCGTCAGTGCCCTGGACGTGTCAATTCAGTCGCAGATCTTAAATCTTCTTTGTGATCTCCAACGCGATCTCGGCCTGACCTACCTGTTCATTGGGCATCATCTGGCGGTCATCGAACATGTCAGCGACAGGGTTGCGGTCATGTACCTTGGCAGAATCGTGGAGATCGCCGACGCAGCCGAAATCTATGCCCGCCCAGCGCATCCCTACACCAATGCGCTGCTATCCGCAGCCCCCGAGCCTGATCCGGACCGACGGCGTCAGAAGGTGCCGATCAAAGGTGAGCCCCCCAGCGCGATCGACCCTCCCAGCGAATGTGCCTTTCGCTCGCGATGCCCGCTCGCAGTTGATAAGTGCCGTCGCCACGCACCACAGTTACTAAATGCACTCGCTGAGCCTTCAACGCACTTGGTGGCATGTCATCGTGCGGATGCGGCTTCCTTGCATCACGGCGTCTGAACACCGAAACCGTCGTGGAGGCAGTCGGCGAAGTCTTCCAGGTCCACATCCCCGTCGGCGTCACAGTCGAACGTGCTGCAGCACGATTCGGGCTCTGCAGACAAGTCCCCGGAAAAGCATGTCTGAAACTGCATGAAGACAAGAAGGTCTAAGTCATCAAGCCCGATGTCCCACTTACCTCCCAACCGCGTAAAGACAAAAGCGGAGCCGGAGCGATCGCGTATCGCTTCCACGTAATCGCCCTCGGCACCGACCAGGGCGGTTGCACCCTCAATCGCTACGGAACAGCCGAAGACATCATTGTATGAAGCCTGAGTATCGGTGAGCTTCGTCTGCTGATACCAACTCTCACCGTTGCGGGCGAAGACGTAGGAAGCGCCGGAATTCGTACCGGAGTGGTTGTCGCGTTGCGCGCCGACCAGAATGCTCTCGCCATCCGTTGCGACCGACTGCCCGAACCATTGCCCTGGATAGGTGTCGTCAGCAATGAGCTTGGCTTCCTCCACCCATTGAGAGCCGTTCCTGCCGAATACGTACGCTGCCCCGCAGTCGGTGAGACCCTCCTGGCCACATGAATCGTCCTCCCGGTGTGCGCCTACAACGGCCAGGCTACCGCTCAACGCAACAGTAGTTCCGAAGTAGTCCATAGCTGAAGCGTCACTAGCGATGAGTTTGTCCTCTTGAGTCCAGCCAATCCCGGAGCGATGGAACACGTAAGCCGATCCGGCGTTTGACCCTGCATCCGGATCATCGTCCTCCGGTGCCCCGATCAGGATATAATCGCCACTTAACGAGATCACCTGACCAAACCGATCACCATTGCCGGCATCATTAGCATTCAGCTTAGCCTCCTCTGACCAAGTCCCGTCGGCCCATTCGAAGAGATAGACGGAACCGCTATTGGATTCGCCATCGTCGTCGTAATGAGCACCTACAACCACGCGGTTTTCACCAGCGGCCACGGAAACTCCAAAATGATCGTAATCCGCCGCATCGCTTGCGGTGAGTTTGACGTCCTCCATCCAATTCTCACCGTCGTACCAGAAGATGAAAGCCGTGCCTGCGCTAGGTCCGGGATCATCGTGCGCCTCGACACCCACGATGGCAAGATCACCGTGTATCGACACGGATCTCCCAAACTCGTCAAGTGCCGCGTAGTCACTTGCGGTCAGCTTTTCCACCTCTGCCCAGCCGGATGCAGTCCGCTGAAAGACGTAAGCTGCACCAACGTCATCGTTGCCGTGCCCCGGACCATCGTACTGAGGTGCCCCAATGATGGCATACTCCCCGCTGATGGACACGGCCATTCCGAAGGAGTCGCCGTAAGTCGCGTCTGAAGCTACAAGCTTCGCATTCTCGCACTGTGCCCGCGCCGGATATGCGACTGCTGCCAGGCAGATACATGTGCCTGCAACCCAGACCCCCGTTACTGCATTCCGAAAGAGCATACAAACCCCTCCTCGTCGGTTGGATTGCCACGACACCTGACAGCAATCTATGGTAGCAGTTCCGGGTTTTGATTGTCAAGTCTGTTTGCAGTACTTTCTGATACTCATGGCCAAGCTGTTCGCACGGTGTTGCTCGGGAGTTTACTGCAACTGGAACCTTTTCCGCGGTGTGTACTGAGCTGGCGAGGGTGATGGGCAGTTGGAGCTTCGGTGAGCCGGCCGAGTGAACTCGCCTGGCGGAAGCAGTAGGAAAGCAGCATTCAACAGTACCGCCGACGGCACCAAAGTGCCCCGCACGCAAGATTCTGACTACCTCTACCGCCCCACCAAACCAAGATCATACGTCACCCGGGCCTGCATCATCGGGTGGTTCTTGACATCTTCACTCTTTCCGGGAGCCGAATCGGAGGAACGCCTTCTGCGCGGACCTCGTCTCTGCACCCCGCAGCGCGACGGACGCACACCTGCAACTTCCATTCGCCCTGCACCACTGGCCGACGGACAGCGACACCACGGTTGAATAGACCACAAAGCAGAGCCCAGTTGCAGGAGCAAGACTTGAACGGTTTGACGCTCGTGCCCGGCATTTGTACGTGCCGGATACGCGCCCCAGCCTGAAGAGTGTGAGGAGAGACACGACAGTGGCATGTCGCGACGATCGCGGACAGCGATGCGCTTTGCCACAGGCGACAGAGCCTACGGCGACTTAGAGCTGTTGTGCCCCGGTCAACAGCACGCCGGCACAGGAGCTGCGAATCACCCCGGTCTGATGTCCGGTCTTGGCCTGCAACGCCTGCAGGGCGTCCTCGACGGCGGACATCGCCCTGTCAGTTGCGCGCATGAATACAGCCACGAAACCTCCGCACCCCCGACCGGAGATCTTCGCACCGTAGATGTCATTCTCCACACCGCGCCCACGCAGGAGGCTCACGACGGCATCCGTACGCACGTCGCCCAGTCCGCACCGCTGTCCGTAGCTCCAGTGCGAGCCATACATCAACTCACCCGCCTCGACAAGGGCTCGGTCATCGCCAGTCCGAGCGGCCCTGGAGAGGCACTCGACGAACTGCCGGGCCCGTGCGTGCTCGTAAATGTGATGTTCCGTGCGCGAGCGGATCTTGTAGACGTAATCGGGATCGATCATCGTCAAGGCGTCTCCCGTCTCCCCGAAACGCCCCACAAAATCCTTGCCCTTCATCCTCGTCGGGATTCGATCGCGAAAGCGTTCGACGAAGTCGTTCACGGAGATCCGCGACAGGTGCCCGTCCCACCACTGGCAGTTGCCGCCATCGTAGTTGATGATTCGATCAACAAGCAGTTGCCCCATGAAGGTCGCTGTGCGCACGCGCCTGTACTTCTCTCTTGCGTCTTCCCGGCAGTTGCCGCAGTCGATTCCTATGATAGCGAGCTCATCGGGAAGCATAGTAGCACCCGCGATGTTGTAGGAGTCGCACTGCAACTGCATGAGCGCGTCCGGCTCTCCGTTGAGCACGCAGACCGCATCCGCAGCACCGATGGGCCAGTCGAGCCAGTCGTTCTCGACTCGCTGGCAAACGGCCACCGCCGATTGCGGATCGAGCGTCAGGTCACAGGCGCTGGCAACCGCCGCCAACGTGGCACCAGCCAGGCCCGAGCCCCGCGCCGAATCACCGGCACTACCTCCAGCAGATCCCACGGCAACCGAAAGACCGCCGGACAATTCGGGAATGACACCGCTGCGCAACGCCTCGAGAAGTGCGCCCAACACACACCACGTCGTCTCATCCAGTCCGGCAGCCTGCTTGCGCGCTCCGTCCGCGTCCACAGGAACGCCCTTCGCTGTGTAAAGCTGCGAGATCTCGAACACTGTTGGACGGTGTCCGTCTGAACTCCCCTTGCCTGTGGGGTCGACCACTATGGTGTCGTCGTTGCGCAACTGCACCACCACGTAAGAATGTTCGGCTATCGGGAGAGTCAGCACCAACGCCCCGGTGTACTCTGCGATGCCTCCCATAACGTCAAGCCGACCCGGAGCACGGGCAACGCAACGGGCGGGTTTGTCCGGCAGGCTCTGTAGCAGGTCGCTAACCGATTTCGACGACGTCCACAATTGCGGCTCACGAGCCGAACGAGCGAATGGGGAGTCTTTACGAGCAGGCTGTTTCACGGCGATATCTTGTTCCGGTTTCATTTCAGTTCCTCGGGCCTGAGTCCGAGGTCAACATACTTCCTCCAGAACGGAATCGTCAACGAAAATCGGCGTGTCCGTCCCCGCGCCAACCGCGATCGCATCCGAGGGCCTGGAGTCTACTTCGATCAACTCCCCGTTGTGCCGCAGGACCAATCGAGCATAGAAGGTCGAATCCCTGAGTTCGTTTATAACGATCTGTTCGAGTTCACAATCCAGTGCATCGATTATGCGACCGACTAGGTCGTGTGTCATCGGGCGAGGCACCTCGAGGCCTTTTGTCCGGCGATCGATCGAATAGGCCTCATGAATACCGATCAGGATCGGAAAGGCCCGGTCGCCGTTCGACTCCCGAAGCACGATCATGGACATCTTCTCATCGTCGCTGTCCACGATGACGATACGCGCGAGAGTCATCCTGACGAGCATGCTCATCCTTCCCGTTTGGCCAACGCCCAGACTATCCGTGACCGTACGAATGTCAAGAAAACCGGATTGATACACCCCACGCACCGTGACTCCATCAAACGGTGGTGCGGAGCGTCAGAAGTTCCGGACGAACCTTGCTACTGCTGCTGCTTCAATAACCTCTCCAGTTCGTCGAACTCAGTTGGTTGCATCGAGGAGCTGACCTCAGCCGTCGGGAAGACGCCCTCTGCAACCTCTGTGGCGTACGACTTAAACGCATTCACCAACTGCTCATGAAGCCTGACGTATTGCTTCACTGATTGCGGCGGGTGTCCGGCACCATACCCAAGCATGTCGTGGAGTACCACAACCTGCCCGTCACAGTAAGGCCCGGATACACAGCCGATGACCGGGAGTTCGGTGGCTTCCGTGACGATCCGGGCCACCTGCATCGGGACAGCCTCAAGAAGTAGTGCTATCGCCCCTGCGTCCTCCATCATCTTGGCGTCTTGGATGATCCGCAGCGCATCTGCAGCCAGCTTGCCTTGAACCTTGTACGCACCCAAGGCCTGGATCGACTGCGGCTTGAGCCCAAGATGAGCCATGACCGGAATCGAGGCACTTGCCATCGCCTCCACCGTGCTTGCCAAACGCCGGTCCACTTCGAGCTTCACGCAATCGCAACCGGCTCGGGCCATGAACAGACCGGCATTGCGGATCGCCTCCTCGGGGCATACCTGGTAGCTCAAAAACGGCATATCGCCTATTAGATACGCCGACGGGGCACCACGCCGAACCGCCTCCGCTATCGTAACCAGGTGTTCCGTGGTTGCCGGCAGTGTTGTCGAGTGGCCTAGACAGACCTCGGCATAGGTATCGCCTACCAGAAGCGAGTCGACCTGAGCTTCTTCCATAAGCCGAGCGGTTGCGAAGTCGTAGCATGTCAGCATCGAGATCTTCTGGCGTTCACGCTTTCGCGCCCGCAATGTGCCTATCGTGACTTTGTTTCGTCCAGTCATGACATCTGACAGGATACCGCTCCTATCCTGCAAAGGCAATATCAACGTCTCACCCGCGAGGATCGCGCTAAACGACAAGATAGTGGATAAGGCGAGTGATCTTCTACCAGTTGTTGCGGTGGTAGCGGGGTTACCCGTTCAACCGGACGGAGCCGCTAGCACTGGAAAGCGAATCCTCCGACTTATGGCGTTAGTACGACTAGCACTTAAGGCGAACGCGTGAACCGGCCTAGGGCCGCCGACCCTTGTCTCGCGCGAGTCGTGTCGACAGTGCAGTCCGACACTCCTATGATCTCGCCGTGAAAGAGACTCCGAAAAACCGATGCGGTGCCAAATCCCAAGCTCTGCGCGAATCCGCGTCCACTCTGATCCCCGCAGCCGTACATGCGGCGTACCCCCCCTGGCCGGCGACTGCAGCCGGTCCGCCGGCGTTCTCCAAGGCTAAAGGAGCGGTTCTTACCGACATCGATGGCAACGATTACGTCGATTACTGCTGCGGCTACGGTGCGTTGATTCTCGGGCACGCGGACGAACGCGTCACAGTCGCTGTAAACAAGGCCCTGTCCAAGGGGTGTGCTTACGCAGCTCTTTCGGAAGCGGAAGTACGTCTGGCGGAGTTGATCGTAAGCCGCTACGCCTCAATCGATATGGTACGTTTCGACAATTCGACCGGCGACGCCATTCGAACAGCCATCGGTCTCGCCTCAGCCTACACGGGGCGACGCCACCTCGTCCAGCTCGGCAGCCATCACGATTCCGGCACCGAAGCGTTGGCAGCTCCGTATAACGATATAGCTGCAGTAGAGACATTGTTCGCCGAACGCGGCACGCAGATCGCCGCTATCCTGGTCGAGCCTGCCTCGATCAGTCTTGGACTTACTCTGCCAAGTGAAGGGTTCCTACCAGGTCTTCGTCGGCTTTGTGACACACACGGCGCGCTCCTGGTTTTTGATGAGAGCACCGTCGGCCTCCGCATCACCGCCGGTGGAGCATCGGCGGTTTACAGCGTCATCCCCGACCTGGTTGTACTCGGACCGGTACTCGGCGGCGGTCTGCCCCTGACGGCGTGCGGTGGGCGAAGAGACATAATGAGCCGAGCGACACAATCGTTGGGGCAGCGGTTCCTCGGTCATCCGGCGCCGAGCCCGGCAGCCCTTGCGGCAGGCATCGCCACTCTGCAGGCAGTCGGCGAGCCTGAGTTTTACACCGATCTTCAGACAAAGTCAGTCCGGCTTGCTGAAGGTCTGCAGGGAGTCATCGCAGCGGCTGTCGTCAAAGCCCGGATCAGCTACGTCAACAGCATCATCGGGATCTTCTTTGCTGATCCAAACAAGGAGAGTAGTGCACCAACCCGTTCGTCGAACGTAGGCCTTGCAGCGTACTTCTTCGACGCCATGCTGAACAGGGGTGTATTCCTCACCCCATCGCAGCAGCCCATAATGTTTCTCACAGCAGCCCACACGGACGCGCAGATTGACGATACAATAGAGGCGGTCCACGCGGTGTTGGCTGACGCGCCTTTGTAGAACTTCCGCGGTTAAGCGCTGGTATGTACGTACAAATGGCGTGGTTTTCGTATTCGGATGGTTACGGGAAGACTCCACCATGTTCAGACGGACGCTTGTCCAAACATTGGCTGTCGCATTCTCACTCGCCGCTGCGTACATAAGCTTCAACCTCCTGGCCAAACATGTCAGCGGTTCCTCGGGGCTCGCCTGGTTCGAGTCGACCTGCAATCCTGGGGAGGAAGGCGGTGACGGGAAGAGTAAGGTTAATTGCGATGCCGTTCTGGCTACGCCCTGGAGTTATATCCCGCCGAAGTTCAAGGATGACCCAGCGGATAAGTACAGGTTTGGCCCGTTCAGGCTGCAGTATCCCGCAGCGTTCCTGGGGATGGTTTACTACTCTGCCCTGGCATTCTGGTTCGTGAGTATAGGCCATCCGTCGAGGAATCGGCGATGGGTACTTCTACTTCCGGTGATCGGTATGGCCCTTGGCCTCCTCAGCTCGGCATTCTTCAGCTATCTGATGTTCTTCACCGAGTTGGAGAGCTGGTGTCCCTGGTGCATGGTAACGCATGTCCTCAACGTCGTAATCTTCGCGCTGTTGTTGCTTATGTGGCCGCGGGCTCGCAAGACTGCCGAAGAACCAACGCAAGCGAAGCCAGCCTCCGAGACTGCCGCTCGCGCTTCTCTCTCTGCGTCAACGACTGAGGGACTTCATCCGTCCACCCGGCACGTTCTAGCGACGCTGATCGCATGCGTTCTGATAGCGTTCGGGCAAAGCCAGATTCTCGGACGGGCCGAGGCACGTCTCGCGGGAGTCTCTGCGGCGCGAAACTTCAAGGCGTGCGTCACCGCGCTCAGGCGTCTCAAAAGTGATTCGAATAGGCTGGTGAAGCTGTGGCAGGACTCGGAAGAGCGACCAGTGACGATCCGGCCCGACGATCCTTCGCGAACCTGCGAGGTAACCGACAGACCGTGTTTCGAAGTAGTTATCTTCAGCGACTTTGAGTGTCCCTCCTGCGGCCGGTTTGCAGAGTTCGTCGACAACAAAGTCGGTGCGCTCTTCGGAGGCTCTTTGCTCACTGTATTCAAACACTACCCACTCAACTCCGGCTGCAATCCCCGCGCGGGAACCAGAATGCATAAGTACGCTTGCAGGGCTGCTCGCTGGGCGGAGGGAGCCCGGATGATCGGTGGCAACGATGCTTTCTGGGAGGTGCATGATTACTTGTTCAAGCAGCAAGCCAAGTTGAAAAGCGGGTTGATCAAGAACGGGACGATCGCCGAGCTCTTGGGGCTTGATTCAACGGAGCTGAAGGCGGTTGCTGCTTCTGAAGCGGTGACCAATCGACTCGCCGAAGACGCGGAACTGGCTGTCAGGTGTGGCGTCCACGGAACGCCGGCCGTATACATCGATGGCAAACAGGTCGATGTGATGACCAAGGGAGAAATCGGATTCTGGGACATACTGGCAGATCGCTACTGGGAGAGCATTGACACCCCGCGTCCTCCGACGACTCAACTCCCGGTGGTTGAGGCTACTGCAGATACCCCAGGTCCATCAGGCGATCGATGACCGTCTGTTGCTCTTCCGGTGAGTATACCTCTTCGCCGGTGGCGGGCCCGCTATCCTCAGATTCCACGGACTCAGTCTCGATCGCGGGGCGCCGCTCAAACATCCCGGTGATAACTTGTCCCTCCATGTCCCGCGGGATGCGCAGTCCCAACATCGCAAGAATAGTCGGGGCGCAATCGACCATATCCGCACTTACTGAGGAGCTTCGAGCAATCCCCGGTCCCGTCGCGATCAGAATCCCGTCGGATCTGTGCGTGCCCTCCAGGCGACGATAGGACAACCACCGGACCGGGTTGCTGCCACGGATCTTCCGTATCACCGCCAGGGATTCGTGCGGAGTGAGCAGAAGGTCGGGGAGCCAAGGTTGATCGTCGCGTGAGCAACCGTAGAGCTCCTCGGTTCTGTGAACTTCGGTGAAGAGTTGGATCGACTTCCCCCAAGGGTCAACTGTTCGACACTCGCTGCCCAGGAAGCGTTCGCGAAGTTCGTCCCGGAGGGGCTCATACTCAGCGGGATCAACCACCCCACCGGGCTGCCGGCCTTGAAGGTTAAGATAAAGAAAACCGGCCATCCCGGCATGCATGACGCACGCCCTTGTCTTCGAAAAATCGACCGCAAGATCGTGCCCGATGTCTCCTGCGTGGATCGCCTTCTGCGGTTTCCCCAGTACACGGTTCCAGGCAAGTCGCGCACGCGTTAGCTGCTGGGCCCCTCCCCCACGCAAGGTGAGATATCCCCACCTCTTAAGAAGCAGGTTGGGTTGCACTTTCCCCTCGAGGCTTCCGTGACCGTGGTCGGAGACCATCATTACAGCGGCACCGCCGTCCTGCGCATAGTCCAGAAGCGTGCCAACAGCTCTGTCCAATTCCCGAAAAGCACCCAGGACAATCTCTCTCCGCTTCGGGTGGCGATCCGACCAACGTGGGTCGATGTGCTTCCAGGTCTTGTGCTGGAGATTGTCCACCAGCTTCAACACAACCATCAGGACATCCCAACCACTCTTGTCACCCAGTGAAGTTGTCATCGCCGCTCCCTGGTGGAAGCTGTCCGACATGCAGGCAACGTTTTCCTCGAATAGAGTGTCGCCCCCGAATGTCCGGCGTCTCCACTTCGTCTTAAGCGTGGGATCGGGCCAATGCCGAAGAACCTCGCTCTTGAGTTCCGGTGGATAGACGAAGTTCGCTTCCGGGCCCGGTGTCTCAAAGCCGCTGACAAGGAACCCGTTGACGGGAATCGGCGGATAGGTCATGGGCACATTGACGCTACCTACGCGCAGACCCTCGTCGCTGAGTATCTGCCAGATGTTGCGAATGTGGTCGAGACATCGAGTACTATTCAAGCTGAGTCTGTTGGTAGCACAGTCGTACCGCTGGAAATCGATGATTCCGTGTGTCCCCGGCTGTTTCCCTGTCAAGAAAGTCGTCCACGCTGCGGGTGTGATCGGTGGGACCGTCGAGCGGAGGACCCCGGACGCGCCCGATTCTACCGCCTCTTTCATCCGGGGCATCACTCCGGCGGTCATCATCGGACCCAGCACGTCGAATGTTGCCCCGTCCAAACCGATGATAAGAAGCCGTTCCGCGACGGCCGGGAGGGCGCGCCCGCCGGACCGAGCTGATCGGGAGCTTGAATCACGTTCTACAGTCACTTGATCTTCCAACCTTCGCCCCGGTAACCGCTGCCCCCCATCAGTGCATAAAGCAGGCGTCCGGCGGGTGGGAAGTCTAGCTACAGCAGATGCCGTTTGCAACGTACGAGGCTCACGTATATATACACTTGCAGCTCGGAACGCTTTAGGATTATCCAGCAGAGCACAAGGAAGAGAGAATGAAGGTAATTCACAAGCCTACGGTCTACCTTGTCGGTCGACAGGCGCTAGACCAAGACGAAGTCGCCCGTTTTCTGAAAGACCACGATCTCAGCGCGTGGACAACGGATACTACCGTAGCGGGCGAAGTACTTCCGGAGATCGCCGGGCGATTGTGTTACATGAGCTTTGCCAAGCCGCGTCCCGGCGGCAGCAAGGCGTACCTCGAACGCATAAAGGACGTCAAGCACGGCAGCGTGTTTGAGCACACGGTGTGGAATTTCATCATAACCGGCGTTTCCCGGTCGTTTACGCACGAGCTGGTCCGGCACCGAGCCGGTTTCGGATACTCGCAGCTGTCGCAGCGTTACGTCGATGAGTCCGTGGCGGATTTCGTCGAACCGGCCTGCATCGCCGAAGATCCCGAGCTGCATGAGACCTGGCAAGAGGCCGTCAACGACGCTCAAAAGGCGTACGTCAAGCTTGTTAACGCCCTGCAGCACAAGTTTGAGCACATCGACGACAAAACGCTCCGCAGGAAGATGGCCAGACAGGCAGCGCGCTCGGTTCTCCCCAACGCCACGGAAACGAAGATATTCGTCACGGCAAACGCACGCTCCTTGAGACATTTCATCGAGCTTCGATGCAATGAGTACGCTGAGACCGAGATTCGGTCCGTGGCGGCGCAGATGCTCGACTTGCTCTGTGAAGAAGCACCTGCTATCTTCGGAGATTACGAACTCGTGGACTTGCCGGATGGCACACAGGTCGCCAGGACCCCGTTCACCAAGGTCTGAGTGGACAGCGAGTTCTAAGCCAGCAGGTCTACGACGAGTCGGTCCAACCTGGAGCACGATCGTGTTTGTGGACATCGAACCGACATCTCGATGCGCGGGTCTGTTCTCCAGCTTAACATAGAGCAAAGACCCGAGTTTTCTGTATTGACGCGAAACTGGTGCGGGTCATGACGATTGGCCGATGAATCAGGTTAACCCCATTAGGACCTCTGACATAAGGGGTGGAAATCGGCGATGGAGATCGCAGGATGTTGGGAATCAAGCAGGAGCAGGGGCCGGACCAGCCGGACCGACGATGGATAGGCCCGGCGCCCTGGATCGAGACTCCGGCACCTGGACCAAAGGCAAAGCTGGCAATTCAGCAGCGAGCGTTGATCGCCGGCGCAGGAAGTCAGCCTCGGTACCCCCTGGCTGTCAAGCGCGGCTTTGGAACGGTCATTGAAGATGTAGACGGGAACCGCTTCCTGGATTTCGCTGCGGGCTGCGCCGTTGGGGCGAGCGGACACTCCCACCCAAAGGTCGTAGCAGCAATCGAAGCACAATCTCGCGCGTTGATTCATGCATGTGAGGGCAATTACGTCTTCCCACCCGGCGTAGAGCTCATGGAGAAGCTCCTCACCTTGGCGCCGGGGGAGAGATTGGACCGCGTCCATCTGAACGGCAGCAGGTCGGCAGCGGTTCAGACCGCCCTGAGGCTGGCCGCCGGCGCGTCAACGCAAAACCGCGTCATCGTGCTGTACGACGCCATGTGCGAGGGCATTGGCGCAAGATCGACCTGCGGATGGTTGGCACCGGGCTCACCTGACTTCGCCGACGCACCCGATCTGCATGTGGAATACATTCGGTACGAACAACTGCAGGATCTGGAGATGCGTCTGGCCAGTCGCAGAAGCAGCGACCCCGACGATATCGCTGCTGTTTGCATCGACCCAACACAATCATTATGGGGCGTTGAAGAGAGCGAGCCTGCGATGTTGGCCCGGTTGCGCAAGACGTGCGACGAGCATGCCGTCTACTTGATCTGCGACGAGACGCGTTCGGCTGTCGGTCAGACCGGCAAGTGGTTCGCGTGCGAACATTTCGGCGTCGTTCCGGACCTGATCATCGCTTCCGGAGGTCTCGCCGGTGGGATGCCGCTGGCTGCCATCATCGGCCCTGACTCCGTGCTCAATACACTGCAGCGGACGAACCCTGTATCAGATTGTCCAAGCCCGGTTAGCTGCGCAGCTGCTTTGGCGACTCTGGAGGTAGTAGAAGCAGGATACATGAAGAACACCGTCAGGTTGGGCCAGCTTCTGCTGGCTCGCCTCAGAGAGGTCAGCGCGAAGCGCAAGGCTATCGCCAACGTCCGCGGCGTGGGCCTGGCGTGCGGGGTCGATGTCGTAAGCCGCGGAACCGGGAAGATCGACGCCAAGCGTTATGAGCGAATATTGCAGGCCTGCTTCGAGCGCGGACTGATTCTCTCCGGAGGCGGAGTCGGCAGGATTCGCTTCTGCCCGCCCCTTTGCATCAACGAAGCACAACTCGACGTCGGGCTCAAGATCTTCGACGAATCCGTAGCGACGGTCCTTTAAAGACCGCAGAGAGCGAGCCGGATCGTACCAAAGACCGACGGCTCGCGCGCGTGGACAAGACGCCACGACGCGAGCCGTCAAGAGGTCACTCAACTAAGCTCAAGCTAGTCCGGACACTCACCGTTATCGTGTGGCGAAGCCAGATTCCACCTTCTGGTGAATTGGCCGGCACCGTTGAGGAGGTCAATCAGCCGCAAGATATCCGCCGTATTGACCACCAGAGATTGATCGATGTCACAACTGTAAATGCCCCAAGGCGGCACGCAAACGGCGTTCAGACAGCAGTCGATCAATGATAAAATATCCGCGGTGTTAGACACACCATCGGCGCTGGAGTCCGCCGGCAGCGATACGAACGTGCCGGTATGACGACTACCGCCGTCATCGGTATAGGTAACTTTGCTGACCGCACCTGGAGTGATACGGCGGAGCAGCTCGATGGTATACCGATCATTGCCGTGGTCTGTCACTCCGACGATGGCGTTGGGTAGCCCTTCCTGTTGGGTCTCGCAGAATGACCAACAATCAAGATCGGCCCCACGTGGGGCTATGACCCTGATGAACCGGATCCCCTGCAGGATCGAAGCATCGTTTACATCTCGGGGCTGACGGGCATCGACGGTCCTGTGCAGTGGATCGATCCATTCCACCCGCTCGACCGGTATCGGACATCCGCCTTCACATGCGTCATCGATACCGTTTTGATTCTGGTCGCCCAGGCAACGAGTACCGAAGCCTTGCGGTCGCCCACCCTGCAGCTGGCAGTCCTCAGGGGGCATCTCATCGCAGGATCCGTCCCTGAAGCAGCATGCTTCGATGGGACGGCAAACCTGTGCCGCATAATCAACGCACTCGGGTGTCCACGCGTCAGTGCAGCAGCGCGGCAACGCCTCACATACCATCTCGCAGCACGTGCCGTCGTCACAATAGGGTGCGTCGTGCGGTTCGAAGCAGTCACCCGTACCCGGATCTCCACACTCCGGATAAGTGGAGTGGTCCGCCGACACGAGGTTGGCAATGTGGACCGGCTGACCGGGCCACTGCGGCGGAACGTTGTACAACGGGATGCACTCGTCCGGATGTATGTAAGTTGCGTTCGGCGGGATGCAGTCGATCACCGAGGTAACCTCCAAGGCCATGTGGTTGTAGACATACGTACCGCCACCAAGATCCACCTCGAAGTACACTTTAAAGAAGCTGTCCGCCAGGGCGTTGTTCGTGGACTGTTCGGCAATCGCGCCCAGCGTGGGCATCAAGACGCCTCCCTGGCCGAAACCGTATCCTGCGACCAAAGTCAGCCCACCCCCGGTCAACTGCATCGAAACCATCTCCGTATCCATTACCTCAAGGTGTCCGTTGATCGGACGAAGACCCGGGAAGACCATTGAGTCGTCCATGGGATTCGTGCGTTGCACGTACACCGGACCGGACATGATTAAGCTGGTGTCCGCCCGGCAGTCTCTGTCAAGGTCTATTCCAATCTTCGCGCCGGTACTCATGTAGTCTACACCGGCCATGCATTGATCGACCCAGTGTGGCCCAGGCCCGCATTCGCACTCTTCGTCGAATTCGCAGGCATCATCGATGCCGTTTCCGTCGTGGTCACCCATGCAGGCGTCTGCTCCGCTGGGCGAGGGCACACCACCTGCTTCCCGGCAACAGAGCGGATCGAGCATCCCGCAGTCACCGTCGGGCAGGCAACAGGCAATCAGTTGACCACACTGCGCATCGGGTCCCTGCGGTAATCCGCCGAACGCCTCGCAGCAGAGGGGATCGAGCATCTCACAAGTGCCGTCGGGCATGCAACACGCTTGCCCGAATGTGCAGACCTCACCTTCGCCCTGCGGTTTGCCGTTCAGCTCCTGACAGCAAAGAGGATCAAGCATCAGACAGGTTCCGTCGGGCAGACAGCAGGCCTGCTCGCGTGTGCATTTCTCGCCCTCTCCCTGAGGTACTCCGCCGAGATCGTCGCAACAGAGTGGGTCGACGTTCATGCAGTAGCCATCGGGGAAGCAGCAGCCCTGCGGAGTAGTGCAAACCTCGTTTGCCCCTTGAGGGATTCCACCGTACATGCTACAGCACTCGGGATCCAACATCGCGCATGTGCCATCCTGGAAGCAACACGCCTGCTCGTCGGTGCATTGTCCGCCCGCGGCGCTAGGCACACCGCCATAAGCTTCGCAGCACACCGGGTCGAGGTTCTTGCACGCACCATCTTCCAAGCAGCAGGCCACCGCGCCGGTGCAGACTTCATCAGGCCCCATAGGCATGCCCCGCAAAGCTTCGCAACAGAGCGGGTCGAGCATCTGGCAGGTGCCATCAGGCAGGCAGCACGCCTGCTTCTGCGTACAGTGTGAACCCGGGCCTTGCGACTGGCCCTCGTGCTGACGACACTCGTCCGGGGTGAGTTCCAGGCACTCGCCGTGGGGCAGGCAACACGCCTGAGGCGGTTGCGGACAGATCTCCTCTGCCGCAGCCACGCAGAAGTCATCCCAGGAGGAAACACAGCAGTGCGGCAGACCCGCACACACCTCCTCGCAACACCTCGGATCATCACACGCCGGCGTGTTGTGAGGTTGGAAGCAGCTCCCTGCGGCCGGGTCACCGCATTCGGGATACGTGGAATGATCAGCCCGAACCAGATAGGCCACCACGTTACCCTCTCCCAAGAAGGGCGAGTCAAACAGCTTGATGCACTCGTCCGGGTGGATGTACGTGGCATCCGGTGGAACACAGTCAATCTTGCTGCCGACCGTCAGCGCCCGGTGGTTGTATGCATACCCCCCCGGGCCCAAGTCGATCTCGAAGAACACGTCGAAGAAACTGTCCGCCAGATACTTATCCAGGGGATCTTCCGCGATGGCTCCGTATGTAGCTTGCAGAACGGCACCACTGCCCAGACCTGCGCCAGCAGTCAATACGACACCTCCGCCGACCAGTTCCATCGAGACCATCTCCGTGTCGATGACATCCATGTGATCGTCGACAGGTCGCAGACCCGGGAAGAGCAGCGAATCATCACGGGGATCTGATCTCTTTATGTGCACCGGCCCGCTCAACCGCAAAGTGATCTCCTCCACGCAGTCGTCATTGAACGCGATTCCGATCAGGGCGCTGGTCGGAGCGGAATCATCACCGCGGCGGCATTCGTCGACCCAATGAGCCCCGGGCCCACAGTCCTCACAAGGTAGATCGGGCTCGCAGGCGTCGTCCACACCGTTTTCGTTCAGGTCTCCTTGACATGCGGTGTTCGGACCCAACGGGGTGCCGTTATTCACCAAGCACTTCTCCACACTGGTTTCTATACAGCGTCCTTCAGGGAGACAACAGGCCCCCGGGGGCTCTGGACACATAAAGTCGGGATCCGCACAGTCTTCGCCCGCGTACCATGTACCCTCAGCTTCCCGGCAATCAGGCTGCATAATTGTCCCGATGCACTCGCCGTTCAAACAACAGGCACCGTACTGCGGGCAGGTGATCGTTGCACAATCTTCACCCGCATACCACAAGCCGCCCTGCTCTATGCAGGCAAGTTCGTCCGTAACGCCGATGCATTGACCACCTACGCAGCACGCGCCATCCGTCGGCTCGGGACAGATGATCTGCGCGCAGCTGGTGAAATCACCCTGATAGAGCCCATCTGCGGCAAAGCACACCGCCTCCGTAAGGTCGAGGCAACGCACCGCCGGCTGGGGAATACCTCTCTCTTCAACCGACGCATCGTACCCCGACGCCCTCAAACCACCGTCATCCGTAAACATCTGCGGTCCCGGGCAGCCCGAGGTACAGATGGGTCGTCCGCAACATGAGTTTACCCAGCAGTACTCACTAGGAGCACACTCAGTACCGGTTGGGCAAGGCGTCGCAGTAGTGCATCCAATGTCGGAGACACATTGGCCTCCACCGTTCGCAGTCATAGCACACCAACAGGCTGTGCCGGCAGGGCCGCAGGACTCAAAGGCCCCGCAGACACCACCAAGGCACTCGCCCCCATCGGGGCCGCAGCAAGCACCGATCGGCGAGCCGCCACACTCGACGGCATCCTCACAGGGAACGTCATCCTCGTAGATTTCGAGTAAGAAATCACCCGTCTGTCCACCGAAACCGTGAACGAGAACCAAATACTCGACTCCGTACTGGGCGCACCATGCCACACGTGACTTGCGGTTGGCACCGTTCAGATCGCACTCAGCCGGCGCCCCAACTGCGTCGTCGTTGCCGCCAACACAGGTGAAGTCACCGCAGGTGCCACAGTAGACGCTGATTTTCGTATCGTAGTCGGTGTTGCTGTTGCAGGTTGTCGCGATCATCGAGCGGCCGGAACCGAAGACCCGGTACCATACGCCTGCAGTTGTATTCGCCGTCCCGCAGAACGGTGCATCGTCAAACGTCGAACAATCCGTAGTGCCGAATTCCGCCAGGTAGCCGACGCTCCACATGGAAATAGCGTCTTCGCATTCATCGTTAGCCGGGATCTCCCCCGGTATGAACTCGAAGCTGAAGTCCAGGTCGCCGCCACCCGGGGCGTTCCAATCGGATACGTCTATATAAAGCTGTTGTCCGCCCGATACCGTCAAACCGGTTATCTTCGCCCGACTGCCACAATCGCCACTGTCGTCGTTGCATCCAATTTCCGAAAGTCCACGACACGTACCGGTGAGAACCGACAGGACCGTGTCATAGCCGCTTCCACAGGTGCTGATGTTGACGATCCCGTCGCATGGCGGGGTGTAGGTGTACCACACCGTGTTCGAGTTGCGATTGGGGCCGTTAAAGGAGCAGGTCTGAAGTGGATCACTGATGGAGCTGGTCGCCCCGATCGTCGAGTAAACGGCCGGTTCGTACACCATCGAGGGGATCACCGTCGCACTGCTGCAGTAATCGTTGGCCGGCCGCGCGGGCAGCACGGTAATAGGTACGGCATCCCACCCGTCCGTAGAGTTGTTCGAGCTGTTGCCGTCGGTTGCCGGATCCAGCTCCACGCCGAACCAGTAGTCACCAGGCGTCGTGCCCGCAGGAATCGTGGGAAGAAGCATGTCCACCCTGACGGACTGCATGGGCACATAGTCCCAGTCGAATTGCTGTGCACTTAGCAGGGTATCGCTCGAGTTAATGTCATCGTCGGTAGACAGGTAGAGCCGAAGGTACCATGTGCCGCTGGCGCTGCCGTTGGTCGGATTCGTCGCCAGGAAATTGGCGAGCGTCAAGGCGTCTCCAGCATAGACCGTCGCGGGCTCGGCGTTAGCGTCCAAGGCCTGCAGGTCAAACACATCCCCACGGAAGCTGGGGATTATTACGTTGTTGATGTCGTTAGCTCCTCCCTCCCAGATCTTGCAGTAGTTTCCGATAGTGGTGCGGTTGGAAGTCGAGGCAATGGCGTTTATGATGCGGCTGTCGCCTGAAATATAGTAGGCGCTGCCTCCGCTCATACCTCCCCAGAGAGTGTCAAAGCAGTGTCCGCCGCCCGTGTTCATGCGCAGCTGATTGCTGGGGCAAGAGTCAAACGTGCCGTACCAGTAGTACATATCGATGCCGTTGTGCAGGCCTGGGTCGGGACAGTTCTCACCGGGATAGCTGGCGTTGTTGTAGGTCCTGGCCAAACAAGTGTCGCAGTCCCCACCGTACGCGGCGGAGAACCAGCCCGTGAGCACGCCCACCGCGCGTGTGATATGAACGGCCCCAACGTCGAAATCCAGGTTACTGTCGTTTACCCATGGGGTCCAAGCGTTGTAGAAGGTCGCGTGCCCGTAGCCGTAGGGATCCACCGCCCCATCTCTTGCCGGGTATACCCAGATCTCATTGGCCCAGGAATTGATCGGCGGGCCGTCCACCTCGTCATGAAGGTAGACGCAGTGACCGGCCGTCAGCACGGTCTCGGCATCGATCATGGTACCCGAACAGCCTGCCCACACAGTACCACCGTTCTCGTTCGTAAAGCGCATGACAAGCTTTGTATTCGCCCGCCAGGGGAATGCGGTCGTCGGGGTAATCTGATACATGTCCCAGAACGATCTTGTTCCCCGGGCTTCTTCATCCACCGCTCCGCCATCGACGCCGACAAAATTGGTCGCTTTCGTCGGTGCGACATCAGCAGACGCGTTCTCGGGAAGCGTAAATGTCTCACCTGCCTGCGCATCGTGCATCATCATTTGCGCCGGCCCCCTCAGAGGGGGCGGATCCGCAGGGTAGGGCATATCGAGCGATGGAATCTGATCGATCGGCGGGTGGTTGGGGCGCAACATAGGAGCCCCGTCGTTGACAGGCGGAAGCGCCGGAGCGTTGTCGGCAAGTTCCGTCTGAACGGTGCCCACACCGGGAACCGCCGCGGCTGCGACCGGCCCGCTCAAGGCAGCCTCCAGTCGCGCTACACCTCCTGGCAGATCGCCCTTGGCGGCGTCTGCCGAGGACGTCGCAGAAATGACACATGCAACACATGCCGTCAGCGCAAAGGCCAACATCACATTCTTTGTTTTCATAATCCTTTCCTCCCTTTTGGTAAGAATTCCGGCACCCTTAGTATGGTGTTAAGGCTCATTTTATCGAACCGATTCCGTTCATGCAAGGAGTTATTACGCCTAGGGATAGTGCATGGTGGAAGAAACGCGTTCGCCGTGTTCTTGCGCACACCTAGCAACCTATAACATCTGCGTAACACGTACGTATTTCACCGGGCGTTGCGGACGTCTTTGTGCTAGAATCGCGGTTCTATGGCCCGCAGGTGCCGATGAAATGGTCGGTGCCCGCGTTGGGTAAGTATCTTCTATCAGCTTATTGTGCCTGCAAGGAGCATATGATGAGATGGATATCGGACGTAACGCCGGTTGGTCGCTTGCCGAGGTCGGGCAGCACGATTGGCATTGTCTCGCTGTGTGTGGGGCTACTGGCCGGCTTTGCCGCCGCCCAGTCGCAACCCCCAAGTACCAAGAACAAGGCCGATGCAGAATCGAAGGCTCCCTCCTCGCTGGCTGCAGAGATTCAGAGCAGGGCCCGGGCCGAGGCCTTGGCTAAGCAGAAGATCAAGGACGCAGCTCGCAAGAAAGCGCCTCGTGCAGCAAAGAGCTTCGAGCCGGATCCCAACGCCAAGTGGGCCTGTGACAAGCCGACCGTCGAAGTGGAACCCGTGTGGCGCGGGAACAAAAGCCTCACCTTCGCTTTCGACATTAAGAACAACGGTACGGCCGACCTGAAGTACAGACCCCGGGGCGGGTGAGGGACCAGATTCAACGGTCGGGGCGACCGTACAGTCAAGCCGGGCATGACCGACAAACTCGAAGTAACCGTGAGTTGTGGCAAGCTGTCCAGCACCTTCACAAAGAAGATCAACGTAACCACCAATGATCCAAGCAACCCCTCAGTTGTCTTGACCTACAAGGGAAAGATCCTCGAACCGATCAAGATGAGTCCGAACTATCTCAACTTTGGACAGGTCGCTCGAAAATCCGGGCCCGTGACAAAGTCCATTCTGCTGACTCCCGGTGACGGAGGCCCCCTTGATCCGAAGCTCAGACCCACGAAGGCGAAGAACATAGAAGCTCGATTGACGGAGCTCAAGAAGGGCGAGGAGTACGAACTTGAGGTCACGGTTACTCCCCCGTTCGAGTCTCAGCGTCTGAATGCCAGATTGGAGCTCGAAACGGGTATAGCCAAAGCACCAACAATGAAGGTACGCATTTCCGGGAGCATGCCTCCTCGAGTGGTAGCAACACCCAGACGGTTCACCGTTCCCAGAGACGTTTCCGCGGGTTGGGAACAGACTGTCACCCTAAGCTGGGACGACAACAAGCCGTACAAGATAATCAGCGCCACCATCAACGACCCAACTATTGCCCTGAAGGTCGAAGAGGTGAGCGGGATGCAAAGGATCGTGATGAGACTTCCCGCGGGCTACTCACCGCGGCGAGGGGCGCAGAACGTGCTTGTCAAGACGGATGATCCGGAGACACCCAATTTCTCGGTTCCCATTACCGTAGCCAGACCCGTGAAATCTCGTGGCGCTACGCGCCCCCACACACCCGCGACCGGAAAAGTCGAAGCGGCAAAGCCTACAAAGAGGCGAACGACCGGAACGGAAGCCTGGGGCGGGCCAAAACGTACTTTCAAGAGAGAATCGGTGTGGCGTTCTGACGCTCCGGGTCGCCAGAAGGAAGAGCCTGCAACGAAGAATAAAACCACCAAGACGCCGTAGCCTCTCCGCGTCAGGTTGAGGGGGCGGGCGGGAACTCCGTCCCGGACGACTGGACAGACGGGTATATTACGTTTGCGCCTTGGTCCATCGGAGCAGCGCCCCGAGGGTTTCAAGATCGCTCGATCTCGCATAGAGTCTTCCTTCACCGCGAATGGGCGAGTGGCGGAATGGCAGACGCTGGGGACTTAAAATCCCCTGCCCGAAAGGGCGTGCGGGTTCGAATCCCGCCTTGCCCAGTTTCACCGCACTTCTTATCAGACCTGACCCCGGCGGTGGCGGATCGTCGGCGGGCACTACACGCCGACGCCGCGAATAGAATTACTGGGCAAGGGGTACAGCCTTGTTATCCGCGGTGCGCGGCAATGCCGGGCGCCGGGTTTGCTCTCTTGCACCGCAAGGACTTGAAGCGACGCGCACTCACGCACAGTCTTCTACCGCTTTCGTCTTCGGAGTACTACGGGAACAGCGGGAAGGAGCAGTAGCGGTGCTGCGGCCAGTAGCCAAATACTGCTCGCCACGGAGACTTCTTCTGCTGCTGGTTCAGGCTGCTCAACCGTAACGGTCGTAGTATCCTGTTGTTCTTCCGTATCGCCCTCCTCGGGGGCGCTGGATTGCATTTCAAAGCAGCCCACGCTGCCGCCAAGGGCCTCACAGCATGGATACTCTATCCAATGGCACTCGCCGTCTATCCAGCAATCGTCATATCCAACCCCGCAACCCACATTGGGCACACAGGTTGTCCACACACAGTTTGAACAAGTCAAGGGGGCAGTGAGTTCGTAACACTCGTACGTCTCTTGGTTGCAGCACGCCCCCGACGGCTTAGCAAAGGCCAGCACAGAGAGGAGCGATACGAAAAGGGCCAACGACACGGTCATAAGTACGGAACTTGGCTTTGACATCTTGTTTCTCCTTAGAGGACACCTCGTGGTCGCCAGGGCTCCGGTACGCTAGAGCATTTCTCGTTTTTACGTGCCGGTTTTGCCGATGATTCTTCTGCCAGG
>CP070744.1:900702-925421 GCA_020348265.1 Phycisphaerales bacterium
GGCCAGGCCCGAGCGCCAATCTCGGCCGCCAGGATGCCCTCCTCGATCGGGACAAAGTGGCGACAACTCGCGCACAAAAGTCCAGAATGTCGATGTGGATAGCACGGCAATTTCTATCCCCGGAGGCGCATAAGTGAGAGTTGTAAGTCTTTGCCACGTAGGCATTTAGGCAACTGGGCGATACAGGACTTGAACCTGTGACCTCCTGCGTGTCGAGCAGGCGCTCTGGCCAACTGAGCTAATCGCCCCAACGGCGAAGATATTAAAGTTCGAACCCCCCTTCTGTCAACGCCTCCCCGTTTTGTGCCCGACGCAGGTATGGAGGTATTGCCGCATGTCCAACAAGCTGCCGGTTCGCAACCTGGCGTGTCCACCGGGTCCGGCCCGCGGGGGTTCCCGCAGCCGTTCGCGACGTTACCGGGCTGGCCGACCCGCCTCCGGCACGTGCAGGTTGACCTCTTCCATCGCGGTCAGCGTGACTCCTGTCAGATAGTCAACAAACTGCGCCTTGACGTCGACTTTACCTGTAGTGGGAAGCTCGACGCCTGGCGGAAACGGGCACCTCAGGGTGAAGTGATACGTGCCAAACCGACCATACCAGGCCTCACGGAGTCCTGCGGGGTCCTCGATTCTGTAAACACCCAATACGCGCGGATTCGCCAAGTTGGCCCCGTCGAGCAGCTGAACGGCGATCTTCCCCGGAGCTTTGACAGCGTCATCGTCTGCATCGCGGAGGCGCAGATACACCGTCACGCCGTCGTCACCGGGCTTTCCGTCGTAGTCCGCTCCGCCCGAGAGTCTCACAATCTCAAGTTTGACCGGAGCGAACAGCCCCGCAGGCCGGCCCGGTCCAAGATTCTCCAGGTTATCGACTCGGCGGTGAAGAGCCGTTATGGTCCCGTCACGTTGGGCAACGTCTCGCTTGAGATGCTCATTTTCCTGCCGAAGGGCCTCATTTTGCTGAGTCAGCCGGGCCCGCACTCCAGGCGAGCTGCAGCCGGCCCCAAGTGTTATCACACCGGCGGCCAGCCCGACCAGACCCAGCCCCAACTCCCTGCGCACATTCCTCATCACTCATGCTTTATCGGCACAGAGGGGGCGCGCAGGCGAGTCGCAGACGAGCGCGGACCTCTTAATCCATCGCTGAGGCGAAAACCGCCTGGGCAGCAGCCACACCCGCACCGAGCGTTACGGGATAGCCCTGGCCCTTCAGGGTGAATTCCAAGGCAGCCATCGCTCCGATAGTGTCGAACGCGTCGACGTACCCCATGTGCGAGAACCGGATTATCTTGCCCTTCAAATCGCCTTGGCCGCCCGCAATCTGGAAGCCATACTTGCCGCGCATGGTCTTGCGGAGTTTGCCTTCGTCAACGCTGTCGGGTACGAGCATGGCCGTTACGGAATCCACCGGGTCGGCCGGATAGACCTTGAGCCCCAACGCCTCAGCTGCTGCCCGCGTTCCCTTAGCCAACATCGCCGTTTCCGCCCAGATCGCTTCGAGGGTCCGCTCCTTCACGCTGCGGAGAACATAGTGCGTGCCGCGCACCAACGGAACGTTGGGCGTGTACGGGGCGTCGAATGTCTCCATGGACTTCCGATAGGCCTTAAGATCGTTGTAGAGTGTGGGCATCTTGCCCGAGTCGATCCGCTCCCATGCCCGGTCGCTGATCGCCGCGAATCCCAACCCCGGTGGAAGCATCATTGCCTTCTGTGAGCCGGTTATGTAAGCATCTACCCCCCACTCATCCATCTTCACGGGGATTGCCCCTACTGCGGTGATCCCGTCGACAATCAGGATCGCCCCACGGTCACGAGTCAGCTTGGCGATGCCTTCCACGTCGCTCAACGCGGCTGTCGATGTCTCGCTATGTACGACGATTACGGTGTCGATCTTGGGATCGGCATCCATTGCCTTGGAGATGTCCTGCACTTTTGCACCGTGCCCCCACTCGATGTCCAAGGGAGTGTGGTCGATTCCAAAAGTCGCACAGACCTTGGCCCACCGTTCGGCAAACTTGCCGTTTCTCACCACAAGGGCCTTGTGTCCAGGCGGGCAACACCCCACGATGGCCGCCTCGGCAGCCGACGATCCGCTGCCTGTAAAGGTCAGGCACATTGCCTTAGTCTGGAAGAGGTACTGCAGCAGGCCGTGGATCTCTTTAGCCATTTCGCGGTACTCGGCCGTGCGATGATGGAACATCGGCTGGGCTATCTCCAGCATCACATCCTCGGGAACCATCGTCGGGCCGGGCGTAAACAACCGTAGTTTCTTCATGGCAAGTTACCTCTGGGCAAGGACCAAGCAAAAAAGGCCGCAAATGACTCAAAACCGCATTATAAAGCGCATTGCAGGATCATCCACCACCCTGGCTGGCTCCCCGCAGTCGGTGGAAGACCCGCAAACTCGCCTGCAAAATGCGCGCCAATCGTCACCTCTTCGACGGTCTATTCCGTCGAATCTTCTCCCGTTCTGCCCAGCAGGTAGCGGTCAAACCAGGCCAGATCCCATTCCATCTTGGCTAAGCGGCTCTGGTACTTGGTCAGCCCGTGCCCTTCACCCGGGTAGACGACCAGCTCAACCGGGACGTTCAGGTAGTGCCTCAAGGCGCGGTAAAGCCCGCGGCTATGGGCAGCAGGGACGCGTGCGTCGGCTCCGCCGACGTGGATTATTGTCGGCGTGCACACCTTGTGGAGATCGTATATCGGAGAGGCCTTGCGATAGGCGTCCGCCGCGTCCCAGGGCAAGCCCTGCATATAGTTGACCACGTGGCCGGGAGTGTCCTCCGTGCCCCATTGGATAACCATGTCCAGCACGCCGGCGCCGGAGCTGGCCGCTTTGAAACGATCCGACTGTGTGATCACGGAGTTAGTCAGAAAGCCCCCGTTGCTCCAACCCATGACGCCAAGCCGATCAGGGTCGGCAATACCCCGCTCGATCATCGCGTCCACACCGGTGAGGATATCTTCGACTTCGATGTCATTCTCCCTACCGATCAGAGCTGTCATGAAATCGTCACCGTACCCGGTGGATCCGTGATAGTTCGGACTGAGCAGGGCGTACCCCTTCGCGGGCATCAACGCTCTCCCGTAGATCCACAGTCTAAGCCGGTATAGCGTGGAGGTCGTCGGGCCTCCGTGGAGCTCGACGACCATAGGCAGAGGCTTGCCCGGTTTGTAGTCGTAGGGCAGTTCGAGGATTCCCTCAACTTCATCGCCGTTTGCCCCCTTCCAGGATACGATCGAAATCTGCGGGAGTTTCCACGTGTCGACCTGCGGATTAACCCTGGTGAGCCGCACGTACTCGTCGGGCTTGGGAACCAGGAACACATCGCGCGGGTGCGTCGTCGTCGAGATTGTGATCACAAGCGGATCACCCGATTTTGGGAAACTGAAGGCGTGAGTGGCGATATCCCCATCCGCAATAGTGGTAAAGTCGCCCTGCTGACCGTTGGCAACACTCTCAAAGCAATAAACTCGCGTCCGGGCGCGTTCGTCTCCCGAGAGGCACAGGTCGCGGGAGCTGCCCCGCCAATGCAGGGTTCCCTCGTTCAGGGATACCCGGCTGGGGCGCTCGAGCTTGCGCAGCGAAGCCTTTCCATCGGGCCACTCCATGACATAGACTTCGGATGGATACCCGTCATATCCGACTCCGAAGGCCAACACGTTCCCATCCGCCGACCAATCCAGACCGTTAACCCATCCATACGGAGAGGGGTGATCGTCGCGCCAGCCATCCGGAGTCAGTACGGTTGTCTCTTTTGTGGCCACATCATAAACGTCGACTCGCGACCAGCCTTCATTGGTTAGCAGGGTCTCGTCGGGTTTGGTGATCATCGCTATGCGGCCCTGGTCGGGTGACACATCCATTTCACCGATCACACGTTTGTCGTAAAGGACCTTTTCCTTGTGCCAGGTGGCAAGGTCCAACTTGAAGACTTGGGAGAATTCGGTGACCCCGTGTCCGTACTCCAGGTCACTGTACTTTGACCGCAGATTCTCCCACTCCTCGTCGACCTCTTCCTTAGACGTTGTGTAGTAGACCGTGCTGCCGTCTGAAGACAGCTCGAAGTCACTTACCCCATCCTTCTCTCGGGTGATCGCCAGAAGATCCCCGCCGGCGGGTGAAATCCGCCATACCTGTCTCTTGCCGTTGTAGGGCGGTTTGGTTTCCTCTGCTCGTTTGCGCGAACCGGAAAAATAGATGTACTGACCATCCGGACTCCAGGTCGGTGAGCGATCATTGCCTCGCTCGAAGGTCAAGCGCTTGTTCTGTTTGGTTGCGGCATCCACAACCCACAGGTCGGTCTTGCGTCCTCCTTTGGGCGGATTCCAGCGCAGCTCGGTATACGCAACGAGTTCACCATCCGGGGAGGCTACCGAACTGGTAATCAAGCCGACCTTGAAGTAGTCCTCGGGCTCGATGTCGTGGTCACGTACCGGCGCGTCGTCGGCCAACGCTGCTGCTGAAAACACAACGAGAATCGCGGCGAACGCTCGCCTCCAGAACAGTGATTGCACCTCATTTCCTCCAACAAAGATCGTCTGATCGCAAGTATATCTGTCTGTGGGCATTGTAAGGCTAAGGCCTGAGGCTGAAAACACCGCCCGGATGATCGATGGGGATAGGGGAGCCGTGCGCGCTCCCGGTCAACGATGAACAGGCCTCAGCACGCTGTGTTCTCCGACTTGGGGCAGGGTTCCGGGGTTGATCCACAGCACTTCGCTTCGGAACTGCAGGCACATCCACCGTGTCCCTTGGTCCTCCGCCAGAGGAAACCCGCTACGTAGACCAAAGCACCAGCTGCAATCGAAAGTGCCAGAATGTCCTGCATTGCCACGTCATCAACCCCTATACAAACCGTACCAGGATCTGGTACGTCAACAGCGCCCCGAGATAGGCTAAGCTGGTCATGTAAGTAAACGTAAAGATCGGCCAGCGCCACGACTTTGTCTCGCGCTTAATCGCGGCCAGCGTTGCACCGCATTGGCAGCACAGTGCGAAAAACACCATGATTGAGAAAGCGACGGCCAAGTTGAACACCGGCCTGCCGTCGGGCCACTTCGTGGAATGGAGCTTCTGACGCAGGCTCCCCGCCGTCTCGTCCTGCTCGCCGCCCAGATTGTAGATGGTTCCCAGAGTGGCGATGACTACCTCACGAGCAGGGAACGATGCTATCACCGCCGTGCCGATCCGCCAGTCCCACCCCAGCGGCTTGACCACCGGTTCCACCCACCTGCCCATCCGTCCCAGTATGCTCTGCCGCAGATACGCCCCGGATTCGCTGCGATTGATCTGGGCGAGTCTCTCTTCGAGTTCGGTCCTGCTTTGTGCGGCAGCGCCGTCCGGCTGGATTGCGGGATTATCAGCAGTATCCGTTGCCGCGACCTCCGGCAACTGCGCCTCGAAGGCGCCGCGGGCGGCTTGACGCTGGGCGTCGTGAGCGATGGAGATCGAGGCCGGACGCGGATAGTAGCCCAACGCCCAAACTACAACCGTCACCGCGACGATGATCGTTCCAGCCGACAGGCAGAACACCTTCCCTTGTTCGTACATGCGGTAGAAGACGGTCCGAGCCGAAGGCCTCTTGTAGGAGGGCAATTCCATCAAGAAAGGATGAGGCGCACCCCTTAGCATCGTCATCTTGAGAATCAGGGCCGCCGCGATGGCGGTCAAGAAGCCTACAGCATAGACGGCCAGCAGAGCGACGGCCTGCAGACTCACAAAACCGCCCAGAAGGTCTCGCTTGGGCACGAACGCCCCGATAAGCAACACGTATACCGGGAGGCGGGCGCTGCAACTCATCAGCGGCGCTATCAGAATGGTCACGAAGCGATCGCGGCGGTCCTCGATCGTTCGCGTGGCCATGATCCCCGGCACCGCACACGCAAAGGACGACAAGAGCGGGATGAACGACTTGCCGCTCAATCCCAAGAGCCCCATCCACCGGTCGAGCAGAAAGGCCACCCGGGCCATGTAGCCGCAGTCCTCCAGCACTGCAATAAACAGAAACAGAACCAGGATCTGAGGGAGAAACACGAAGACGGCTCCGACACCGGCGATGATTCCGTCGGCGAGCAGACTTTGAAATGCACCTGCAGGGATCGTTTTACCCGCCCAAGCTCCCAACGCGGAAAACGTGCCGTCGATGGCATCCATGACCGGACCGGCCCATACGTAGACGGACTGAAAACAACCGCCCATGATCACCGCAAGAACGACTAATCCCAGCACCCGGTGCGTCAGGAACCGATCAGCGAGTTCAGATCGGCTGTGGTGACCAGCTTGCCGCTGCGTGACGGTGCGTTCCAGTATTTTGCCGATCCAAGAGTAGCGAACACGGGCCTCTACCTCCGCAAGCGACTCGTTAGTCGCACGGATTCGTTCTCTGCGCTGGGCCAACTCGCCTTCAACCCAGCTGCCGCCTTGCCGGATCAAGCGAGTCTCATGGAAACCGCCGGGGTCCAGCAAAGCCTGCAGGCTCTCCGTGCGACAGGGCGCGTAATCCGCACCGGTCTCGCTCTTTACGATCGAGTCCATCAACCTCTCCACTTCCACCCGCACACTTTCCGGCAGCGGAGCGAAGTTCTGAGGCGCAGGGGCATCGAGTGAGTCGGCAATAACCCGGCGTAGCTCGTCGACTCCACTCTGTCTTGTTGCTACGATGGGGATAACCGGAACGCCAAGTTCCCGACTGAGCAAACCCGCGTCTATGTTCAAACCTCGTGCTTCGGCCAGGTCGATCATGTTCAATACCAGAACGACCGGTTTGCCAAGCTCGAACACCTGGCTCGCAAAAAAGAGGTTCCTTGCCAGATTAGTCGAGTCGAGAACGACGACGATCACATCCGGCGAGCCGGTTTCAGTTCTGTGACCGGCAAGAACATCCAAGACAACGGCTTCATCCGCTGACCGAGCCGAGAAGCTGTACGTGCCCGGAAGATCGATCACTTCGATGGGCTTCCCACTTGTCAAGCCGCGGAGCAGACCGCTCTTGCGATCCACGGTTATTCCGGGGTAGTTGCCGACTCGCTGCCTGTAGCCGGTCAGCGCATTGAACAGAGTGGTCTTGCCGGTATTTGGGTTGCCCACCAACGCTACTAGCGAAACGTCACATTCCACGTGCGTCTGCGCCGAAGTGTGCATGGTTGGCAATCAGTGAGAATCGTGGATGGCCCGGGAAAAAGCCACCCCTACGCGTCAACAGCCGCTGTGAATAGACAAAACAGACGAACTCAGATCGGGCATGTGTGACGACTGGCCTACACCGCATTCAGTAGGATCGCGCGCTGGTGCTCGGCACCAAGACCCACGCATCTGCCGCCAATCCGGATTATGCACGGTGAACCGGGTCTGATCATCGTGATCTCAGCGCCCGGAACAAAGCCCAGATCGGCTAAACGCTTGCATGCTTGCTGCGAACCACCGATCCCCTCGACGATGCCGCAATCACCGGCTTGAAGGTCAAGCAAACCCACCGCAATCCTCCATCACGCCAAACGTCGCACGAACACAACACCGCAGACCCAGGGACGATAGGCTCTGACGTGCAGAAACTGAGACTCCGTCTCTGCTTCCCCTGCCTCGAAGACAACGGCGTATGAGCCGTATGAACGAAGGCCAAACCTTAACCGGGCTGATTAGCTCGAACAAGCCAAGCTAAGGGTGCGTCAGGCCGAAAAACTGCTCTTCGGCAATGCCCAGGAATCCATCGGACGATGCTCTAGTATATCGTACTAGCTACCTGCATCCAGTAGCCGGACGAAATAATTGAGACAAAATCTCAAATAAATGACCAAGTTGGGGCAATAACTTATAGAGGATTTATGTCAACACCACTTTTATCGCGCCCTGCGTGATCAGGTGGCACGTTTCTCAAAAACGCGCGCACGCGGCCCCGATGCACAGAATGATGTTACAGGAGGGCAGGACCATCGAGGGATCGACAGCCGGGAAGCGGGAGCTGCGATCTAATCATCCGCCGTTTCGTCATCCGTCAAGCCGAGTATAGGCAGAACGTTGTCGGGGCTAATGAGGATCGAAATGTAGTCTTGGACACCAGCGACGGCTATCTCCTTAAACCGCGTCTGGCAGCCGCCGAAGACCGTGCCTCCACTCAACGCAAGAGCCAACGCAACTGCCAAACTCGAGGAACTCTTCCCACGTCTCATAGGTCGACCCTGTTCAATTGGTTTACGAGGACCCGACACCGATGAATTCCACCCGTCGGCCCCGGTCGTCTCGAATCTCCTCTGCTATCCGTCCTCGCGAACCTGGGACTCGAGGAATTCCGAGAGGTTAGTGAACGTATCCGGCCCGGCAAAAATCGAGGGTTGCTCATATCCGGGGAGCAGCAGCGACTGGATGCTCACGGAACCACCAGCAAGCCCGCCGGGAGTGAACGCACGGAATATCACGGTGTCGCCGCAACCGAAGTTGCCCGCGGTTCGAGAAAGAGGGTTGACGTCCGCAGCCGACACGCCTGCACCAGCTGCACCACCCGCACCTTGTCCGCCGACATAAACGGCCGCGTCGCTGGGCAGAAGATTTTCACCCAAACCGATGATGTTCACCGGTTCAGGGGAACAAGAGAACAGCACTCCAAGTTCGTTAGCCGGCGGGGCGGCGAAGGTTGTCAGCCTGACCGTCTCACGCTCTGAGGTTGTCACGGGGTTGCCGAGGTCATCGAACTGACGCAGGCCCTCCTCGTCTATGACAAAAACCTCCCGCTCGACGGTAACGGTGAACTCGGCCACGTCGCCCGTCTCATTAACGCACCTGACGAGTATGAACGCCGCGCCCGGACCGGGTGTTAGCGGGAACTGACCACCCAGATTGGTGTTTACGAACGCGGGGTTGAAGAAGCTTGCGTTCGCACCACATCCGATTCCCATCGCCGTCACGACAACAGATACGGTAAGCGCTATTTCAACGATACACTTTCGCTGCACGGTTTGTCTCTCTGTATAACCTAAGTGAAGCCTGCCCCTTAGTATTAAGTCACTCCACGGACTGGACGGTGAATTCAAACCTGCCGCCTATCCCTGCAACAGTCTGCTCATCGTCTCTGTCGTATCCCGGCGCATCCTGGAAGAACGGTACGCTAAGCGCTCCGTTCATAACAATCGCAACGACCGATCCGCAGACCGGGTTGACCACCGGCACGGGCATGTCTCGAATGTCGATATTCCTGCGCAGGAGGACGTTGTTGTCGTCGTCTACATCATCCTGCCGGAGCGCGCGAAACTGTGGCGCGAAACGCTGTCGCTCGTTGGGTTCAAGAGTGACGTCGCCGGCTGCGTTTGTCACCTGACGCAGCTCCCACTCGACCAGCTCAACGGGAACGAATACCTCGATCTGTGAACCGGGGAGCACCTCGATACGGGCTACCCCCGCTCCGCAGGCAACTACGGCATTGCTCAAATCGTTCTGATTCAAGTCGGGGAACTGCTGCGCGTCGAACGTCTGATCAATAAGACTGGCGCTCCCGTCAATGAATTCGAACGCGGATGTACTTCCGTTATCGAAGGTAACCTGCACGCGCATCCGGGTGCGCGGCCTGAGCTGCCGCTTCTCGTACGGATCAAGGATCAATCCGCCCTCTTGCTCCAGATAATTGAGCAGACGCTCTCCCACCTCGGCATTGTCCACAAACGTAATAACGATATGGCCCGCCGCGTTGGGCACCGTTGTCGACTGCCCCGTTGGGTCCAGGAGCTCGACGAACGCCGGATTCAAGAATCCGCCGCAGCCGCTCAGCCCCATCCCTGCTAACCCCAACAACATAGGCAGAAGAACCCGCGAGGGCCTGCCGGCTCGCTCGCGACAATCTAAGCTTAAGTATTCAGGCACCACTCGATCCTCTCGCTTACCCCACGCCGCGAGCCGTACACACGGCACGCGCACCAGTGATGGTAGGGCGGTGCACATCACCACTCACTAGTATGGCCCGACGCACTGTCAGGTCAACCCGAAAAATGCCGGGCAACGCCGTGAGAAGGGTCTCCAGGCACCCACCTGCTAGGGACCGGTCCCAGAACCGTGGCTCCGGACGCCGGAAATGAACGGCATCTCGCTGTGACCCGACAACTCCTGACAATCCCGGTCTAGGCCGCGCCCGCCGGACGGCCACCCCCGGCTATCGGAGTGGATGGTCATTCGGCGAGCGAGTTTGATTTTCCGCCTGTCTACCTCTACAAGATAGCCGAAACAGACTGCATGAAGTGTCACTAAAAAGATGAGGAGCAGGATTTTGGCGATACCCTACAACAAGCGAAGCCACCGATGCGGAGAGCTTCGAGGATGCGACATAGACAAGCAGGTTCTTCTTGCTGGCTGGGTCAATGCAGCTCGGGACCACGGGGGGGTTGTCTTCGTTGACATCCGAGACCACACGGGCGTTACCCAGCTCAGGTTCAATCCCGCACCGACAGGCGGCGCCCACGAGACCGCGCAGAGACTCCACAACGAGGACGTGATCGCCGTGACCGGGCGGGTCCTCAGCCGCGGTGAATGGGTCAACCCCAAGATGCCCACCGGGGAGATCGAGGTCGAAGTCGACCAGATCGAGGTGCTCAGTGAATGTGCCCCTCTGCCCTTTCAACTCAACGACGAGTTCGAGACCAGCGAGGAAACGCGCCTACGCTATCGATACATCGACTTGCGGCGTCCGGAGATGCAGGAGGTGCTGCGGCTTCGGCATCG
Source organism: Phycisphaerales bacterium (assembly GCA_020348265.1). Classification (GTDB taxonomy): domain Bacteria; phylum Planctomycetota; class Phycisphaerae; order UBA1845; family UBA1845. The sequence goes on from CP070744.1 coordinate 911,405, forward strand.
TGTCGCCCGGGCAATCCGTGAGTACTTCCACGAGAATGACTTCATCGAGGTCGAAACACCTTTTCTGACCAAGTCGACTCCCGAAGGTGCCCGTGACTATCTTGTGCCCTCGCGTGTGCAACCCGGTTCCTTTTTTGCCCTGCCGCAGTCTCCGCAGATCTTCAAACAGCTTTTGATGATCGCGGGCTACGACCGCTACGCTCAGATCGTGCGTTGCTTTCGCGACGAGGACCTACGTGCGGACAGGCAGCCGGAGTTCACCCAACTCGATCTGGAAATGGCCTTCGTACAGCGCGAAGATGTTATGGCTATGGTCGAGGGCAGTGCCAAGCGCATCTTCAAAGACGCTCTGGGCGTCGAGATTACCACACCTCTGCCGCGGATGACTGAAGAAGAAGCCATGGAGCGCTTCGGCATCGACAGGCCCGATACGCGCTTTGGCATGGAGCTTAAGGATGTCACCGAGTTCATGGGCGAAGTCGACTTCAAGGTGTTCCGCGAGGCAATAGACCAAGGTGGTGTGGTCAAGTGCCTGGTAGCCAAGCAGGCGGAATCGCTGACGCGTAAGATTACCGATGGTTTGACGGAAGAGATCAGAGGGATTGGAGGGGCGGGCCTGCCCTTAGTCAAAGTGAACAAGGGCGACAACGGGGTGACGTTCTCAACCGGGGTGGCCAAGTTCCTCCAGCCCATTTGCGCAAAGCTCTGTGAGCAGGTCGGGGCGGATCCCGGCGATGTGATCTTCTTCATGACCGGTACCTTCGCCGATGTGTCCAAATACCTGCACTACCTGCGAACGCGTTTGGCAACGATTCTCGACGTGATTCCGAAGGACAGATGGGATCTCCTCTGGGTCATCGACTTTCCGCTGGTGGTGTGGGACGAAGAGGAACAGCGTTGGTTCAGCACGCATCACCCCTTTACCGCTCCGCTCGATGAGGACATCCCTTTGCTGGATACCGATCCCGGCAAGGTTCGCGACAAGGCATACGACTTGGTCCTTAACGGCATAGAGATCGCCGGAGGGAGCATTCGTATCCACAGACAGGACGTTCAGCGGAAGATCTTCAGCTTGCTGGGCATCGGCCCTGAAGAGGCCAAGGAGAAGTTCGAGTTCTTGCTCGAGGCCTTGCGCTTTGGAGCGCCTCCCCACGGCGGTATCGCATACGGCCTGGATCGGTGGGTGATGATGCTCAGCGGCTCGGAGAGCATCCGTGACGTGATCGCCTTCCCCAAGACGCAACGTGCTGTATGCCCACTGACCGGAGCTCCGGGCCCGGTATCGCAGGCCCAGCTCGATGAGCTCTACTTGTCGCTAAAGGCTCTCCCCGGCAGCTAGAGCGAACAAGTTTCATCCGGGGGTAAACGGGGCATTCGCAGCTGAAGTCGAAACGCCGCGGCGCATACGCGCCAGAGTCTATCCAACGGTTATGCGAGGCGACGTTATCCAGTCGAAGGCGCCGCGTCGTGCGGTTCGACGTGCACCAGAACGTCGGCAACTTCGGTCCAGCGCGACATGACCGCCCCTTTGGCCGCATGGGCAACTTTGTGTGCATCGCGGACGCTCATTTCCGGGTCTACTTGCAGGTGTAAATCGATGTAGACATTCGGCCCGACCTTGCGTTCAACGACCTTCTCGACGAATCGAGCCCCTTCGACGCCCTCGGCGGTCTCACGGATGCCGTCCACAAGTGAAGTATGGGGGGCGGTGTCCATCAGCTCATCGATTGCCGATCGGGCGAAGCGGGACCCGTTGAACGCGATTATTCCGCAGGCAAAAAGCGCCGCCCAATCGTCCGCTGCGGAGTACCCTTCGCCGCCTATCAGGGCGACGGTGATGCCGATCGCAGCTGCTGCGGAGGTAAAAGCATCGCTGCGGTGGTGCCAGGCGTCGACGTCCACCGCGGTACTCCCCACTTCCCGGGCAATACGCGATTCGTAGCGATACATCCATTCCTTTATCGCGATGACTACAAGCAGCACCATCAGAGTGTAGGGTGCCGGACTCGGTCCCGGGCTGTTGATCTCATGGACTGCCTGGAGCGCGATGCCTACAGCAGCGGCGATCAACATTCCCGCTACGGCCAGCGCCGCCAACGGTTCCGCCTTGCCGTGGCCATAGGGGTGGTCCGCATCCGCAGGTCTCGATGCGATTGCCACTCCACCCCACACGATCGCCGAGGAGAAGATGTCTCCCATGGACTCGACGGCATCGGCGATAAGGGCGTACGACTGCCCCACCATCCCGGTAACGAGTTTGACCAGGGCAAGTCCGCCGTTCAGGGCCAAGCTTATCTTGGACACGTACTGAGCTTGCTGGAATCGATCGTCCACGGGTGAAGCCTATCATCTCAGGGCGACTCCTGCACGCCCGCGGGGAGGCTATCCGCCCATCGCCCCGTTAGGCCGGATTCACGCAATTGATGAACTCGCCTGTGTCGGCGAAGGCCTTGATTATGCGAACTGTCTCCTCGGCAACAGCCGCCTGTGCCTGGTCGGTCGAAGCGCCCACGTGATGCGTGCCGTAGACCTGCGGTACCTGCACCACCGGATCGGCAAACTCCTTGTCCGTAGCGGCAGGTTCGATTTCGTAGACGTCCAACCCGCCACCGCCAATCTCACCTGCTTTGATCGCGTCCGCGAGAGCCTTCTCGTCGATTACTCCCCCGCGGCTGCAGTTGAGTAGGAAGGCCGTCGGCTTCATCTTCTTCATTTCCGCCGCGCCTATCAGATGCTTGGTGTCGGCGCCGCCTGGAACGTGAAGACTGATGAAATCAGCTTCGGCAAGGACTTGCTCGAACGGCACTCGGCTCATGCCGTACTGCTCTTCCAGATCGGGCCGGGCGATTATGTCGGTATAAATGAGCTTCATGTCGAATGCGGCAGCCCGCTTGGCAACCTCGGCGCCGATGCGGCCGAGACCAACGATGCCCATTGTCCGGCCTTTGAGACCTCTGGCTTTGCCGTACTCCTTCTTGTTCCAGATACCCTTGCGCAGATCGTCAGCCTGAGCGACAATCCGGCGATCAAGGGCGATCATGAGTCCCAGGGTCAGCTCAGCAACCGCGACGGCGTTCATGCCCGGGCAGTTGCATACGCGGATGTTCCTTTCGGTAGCGGTGGCGGTGTCGATGGTGTCGTACCCCGACCCTGCCCGAATCACCAGGGCAAGCTTGGACGAAGCTTCCAGCATCGGTTTCTGCACCCGAGTGCTGCGGACCACCAGGACATCGCAATCAGTTTCGCCAATCGCCTGAGTAAGAGCGTCATCCTTCAGCTCGGGATTGACCATGACCTCCAACCCCGCCTCTTTCAGCGCAGCCACGCCGGAATCATCGAACTTATCCGCAATCAGCACCTTCATGGATCATTCCTCCTTAACAGCTCTAAAGGCGGGAGTCGTGGCGAACCTCCGCGCAACAGGTCGCGAGCCCGCACGGTAAACCCGGCAGTTTTCGATTCGCTCGCCCAGCACTATGATAAGGTATTGAGGCATCAAGCCAACCCGGAGGCACGAAGATGATCTACCTGGACTACAACGCGTCGACACCGGTCGACCCGGCGGTTCGCGAGGCCATGTGGCCCTATCTGGGTGAGTATTACGGCAATCCGTCCAGCGGGCACATTAAGGGCCGGGAAGTCAGCAAGGCGGTGAGCAAGGCCCGCGAGCAGGTGGCGTCCTTGTTGGGAGCCGCCCCGAAGAACATCGTGTTCACCTCGGGCGGGACGGAGGCTAACAACTTGACCATCAAGGGCGTGGCCCATTCGCTTCGCGGTCGGGGCAGGCACATTATCACGTCGGTGATCGAGCACCCAGCCGTGCTGATCCCCTGCCGGTTTCTTGCGCAGAGCGGTTACGAGGTCAGTTACGTCGGGGTTGACTCCACTGGTTTGATAGACCTCCAGGCGATTGCCGACGAGATCCGTCCGGACACGATCCTCATATCGATTATGCACGCCAACAACGAGGTTGGCACGATTCAGCCGATTGCGGAGATCGCCGGGCTGGCCCGAGAGCGAAACATTTTGATACACACTGACGCCGCCCAGTCTTGTGGGAAAATCGAAACGCGGGTAAGCGACCTGGGAGTCGACTTTCTTTCCGTGGCGGGTCACAAGCTCTACGCCCCGCAAGGAATCGGTGCGCTTTTTATCAGAAGCGGGATCGAGATTGAGCCTCTCCATCATGGGGCGGGGCACGAGAATGGACGTCGCGCCGGGACCGAGCCTGTGCCCGCAATCGTGGGGCTGGGAGTCGCCGCTGAATTGGCTGAACAGCAGGCAGACGACGCTGTGATAATCGCGCTGAGGGACAGGCTGCACCGGGGGCTGCAAAGCAAACTGGGCGATCGTCTCGTGCTGCTTGGACATCCGCACAGACGCTTGCCCAACACTCTGGCCGTAGGCTTACGCGGACACTTCGGCGCGGACCTCCTCGCGAAATGTCCGGATATCTGCGCGAGCACCGGATCCGCCTGTCACAGCGGGACACGTGAGAAGTCTGCGGTCCTAGCAGCGATGAATACACCCGATGACGTGGCGTTTGGAGGGGTACGCTTGAGCGTTGGGCGTTTCACTACTGAGGCTGAGATCGACGAGGCGGTCACGCAACTCGTCGCGGCCGCATCCGAGTCGGCTATTCCGCCGCAGTGTTGTTAGGGGTTCGTTCCATCTGCGACGTACGCTGCTCTCCAGGCGTTACCAAGCGGGCCCCACGACGGTGAGGCCCGCGTGTAGCACGTGTTGCTTTGTAGCGTCGAAGCGTTTCGGCTTCTAAGGTCGTGGTGTTGCGACCTTACGAATCGTTGGCGCCGGTTTTATCTGCTACTCGATTACTCTTCGTCCGAGGAAGCTGTACTCGGCATCGAGGTTGCCCTCAGGATAGTCGAGCAGGGTGACTCGCGAGGAGAAGTAGAAGATCCCGCGCATGATGTCGGGATCCTCCGCGTCAAACTCGCCTTGCGCGGAGGCTGTGGCGTTGGCAGCCTCCAAGCCCGCGGCATAAGCGGTTACACGCCCGTCAAAGGTGAACTGGGTTCCGTCGCTCGTCTCCGCGCCGTAGGTAGCGGCGACATACGATAGGCCCGCCTGTGAGGTACTGTGTTGGACGCCGTCGAAGTAGATCGTCTCGCCGAATATCTCCTGTGCGATGGTGTTGTTCGCGAAGCTCGACAGTCCTCCATTCTCGTCGAACTGTAGCCTCAAAAACGGAGCCCCTTGTCCGCTTGGGGCTACGTGAAAGAAGTCCCATTCCGTGTCGGCCAAGGAGACAACCCCCTGCCCCAGCGTGACACGCTGTTCCGTTCCGTCAGGCAGAGTGACGGTGATCTCATCGGGGAGACCACCTCCACCGCAGCCGGCGACGACACATAGGAGAAAGACTGGGAGAACGACCAGACCGCAAGAACGACACAGGGTCACGCGCATAACTCGATAGCTCCAATAGAAGGGAACAACACTCACCCCTAGCTGCCATTAGCAGCACCACCGGCTTTCAATCGGATGAAACGTGTGGCTTCTGAGGCCAAATCCCAGGCGTGAAAACACGGTTTCTCCGGCCGATAGGCCTGGCTACCACGAGCTGCAAGCGTGATTCTTATGGGTGCCTATTGAGGCCAACGCCAGTTCGTCAAGGGGGACAAAATTAAAGTGACAATGGCCTTGGAGCCAATCTTGAGATTGAGCAAGCCATCCTGTCTCCATCAGTCCGATATGCGTCTAAGGTGTGGTTATCCACACGGTCGCGTGCGACGGATCGAATGCGGAAGGTCGGCACGATGTTCGAACCAGACACATCAACTGTGCAGCGCATTGACAGAGCTGAGGAAGGGGCGGATAATGTTGCCGTGGTTGTCGTTTATCGGCCGGGGTCGCCAGCGGTCAACGGTCCCGGTGGATGCGGGATGCGTATTCGCGCGGCAGCACTAGTGATGTTTGTTTGCGCGGTTGGTGTCGTGTGACATGGAGGAACGCTACGGCCGACGCAGTCCCGTGGGCGGCCAACTTTCGACTATGGAACGAGTACGACAGTCCATCAATCTCCTGCTGACAATCGCTCTGGTTGTTGCGGGCGGCGGTTTCATGTGGTGGCTCATTCACACGAGACCCCCACCGCCTACGACGCACACGCCCGCGCCGGTTCCCAGCGTTGCCGTTTCGACGGTTGATGCCCGAACGGAACAGATTCCGGTAGTCGGTTATGGAGCGGTGCGTCCTAAGAACCAAGTTCAGATCGTCCCGCAGATCTCGGGCAAACTTGTGTACACCCACGAGAACCTCGCCCAGGGAGAGATTATCCCCAGCGGAGAGCTTCTCTTTGAGATTGACTCAACCGTTTACGAGGCGCGCACTAGGCAGGTTCAGGCGGAAGTTCGTGGTTTGGAGGGTGCCCTGGTCCGCCACGACCAGGAGATGGAGAATCTCAAGGAACGCATCGCCAACGCAGAGCAGATGCTGGCGATCGACGAGAGCGACTATTACACGTCGAAGCGTCTGTTCGAAGCGGAGAGCGTGGGCACGCAACGGGATGTGGATCTCGTCCGCCAGAAATACCTGCAGCAGAGGGACGTTGTGGTCAGCTTGAAGAATCAGTTGGCTCTCATCCCGCACCTCAAGCTGGAGACACAGGCCAAGCTGGATGCAAGTCTGGCCAGGCTCAGGCTGGCGCAACACAACCTGGATCACACCAAGATCAACTGTCCGTTTAAGGCGCGGGTTGAGTCCACAAGCGCCTACAGGTCGCAGGTTGTTAGCGCACATTTCTCCATTGCGACCCTGACCGATATGGAGGCGTTTGAAATCGCCGTGGGTGTCGATCCACGCGATCTGCGTTGGCTGGCCAAGGAGATTCAGCCGGCTGCATTGAAGGAAGATGATCACCCCGACGGTCCAAAGGTGACGGTGATTTGGTCGCTTCCCGGGCAACAGTTTACCTGGGACGGATATGCGACGCGGTTCGAGCGAGTGGACGAGGTCACGCGCACGGCGCATATCGTAGTTGAGGTGCGCGAGGCTGACATGGTAGCGCAGGTGGCCTTGGGGAGTACGGAATCTGCTCCCAGCCTCTCGATCGGGATGTACTGCCGCACGGAGCTTCCTGCTGAACCTTTGGACGAGGCGCTGCTTGTTCCGCGTCACGCGATCTATGACGGCGGCTGGGTCTACGTATTTGAGCCGGATGTGGATTCGTCTGACGAGTCATTGGGGCGACTAGGGCGCCGCAGGGTACCCAAGCTTCGCGCGATTGCTGATTCGGTCCTGGTTGACTATAGCGGTAGCGATGCCGCTGAGGAGTGCGAGCTGAAGGCTGGAGATAAGCTCGTCGTGTCACCGTTGGCTAAGCCCACACTGGGGATGCGGATTGCACAGCGTAAGGAAAGTCTTGCAGCAGCGACGGCGGTTCCGCTGGTGGAACCCGCGGATTTCGCTCGGGTGGTTCGTGGGCATATCGCAACCACGCCAGTCGGTCCATTCGCCGCTATCATCGCAGGCCGGTAGTGCTTCATGACACGTAATCTGATGGGTGGCATGGCCAAGCGAAGCGCCGCCATGTGTCTGCCGCGTCAGCATGCCGGCACGCGACTCTGTCGGGCTTGGGCATGGCACCCTTGACTCGAAGGCACCCATCACAGGAAGTGTCGCGGAACACGAAGATATCGTTACATGTCGATCTGCAGGTAGTGGTTGACGCCGTGTCGTGTGCCACTGCTCCTGAGCAGTGTATGAAAGTTGCGAGGACCCGATTCGGCACTGCTCAAGAACAGTGGCACGCTCGCAAACGCAAGCGCGACGGTTCATTGGGAACACTTCCGTATCGTCGACCGGGGCGCATATCGCTTTGACAAGCTCTCTTCTTGTGCTGTGGATCGCCCCCTTAAGATCCAGGTATGCGTGCGCAGCCGATGGATTATTGTCTCAGAAGAGCGTTGGCGCGGGTGCTGAGAGGGTAACTGTCTTACCGACATCAGGCGGGTCAAAGGGTATAAACTTGCCGGCTTGCCATTGCAGCCAGCGGAGTGATGGGTCTTCGAGGGGAACCTCGAATCGGAACGTCGCTTCAGCCGGACGCCCATCGATGGTTAGGGCGGTGACCTCGACGGTTACTCCCGACAGTTCAATCCGCTGGCCCAGTGTCATGGGGTGATCCAAGCTGCGGTAAACGCGATCTGCGACCTGCTCTAGAAATCCTCCCTCCGGCGTGACAATAAGAGTCTGCGAATCAGGTCGGTGAAGCGTTGCAGCTGCCTGCCCCGCGGACAGCATGCGCGTGTGTCGGGGAACGGACTGCCCGGCGAGCGCTCGCCGAATGGGCAGATGTCCCACGTGCAACGTGCTGGGTGCACTTAGGACCAGGACGTCCTGCTCTCCGATCGACTCATCTAGAGGCAGGGTTACGTGAAGCTGTCGCGTAATCGCACCCCATCCAAGTGGCGAAGGGGCACGCAGCGTCAGGGCGATCGGAGAAACAACGGCATGGAAGAAGAACAATGTGCAAGCCAGGAATCGCAAGGGCGTCATCGTGTGCTTACTGGCACGCTCAGTTGCAGATTGCAGTTGTTGAATGCCGGGCATGTCGTCCCAGCAGAACGCTACGCCGACAAATCGGGCGATTAATCCCATCGCTCCGACACCCACGAACAACAGATTGCGATCCGACGGCAGCGACGCACAGGCTGGCACGAGTGACAAGCCCGTGGCAAGCACCCAGAAGCGAGATGCTGCGTCTGTACGAACCAGCGGTATGACAAGAAACCAGAGGAACGCGAGAGTGCACAACGCCCCAGCAACGATCAGCAAGATCGCTCGCGAGCCTGCGAAGACGGCCACATCTGCAGGAGGCCAGGCGATCTGGGCAAGAATCAGTACGGGAGCGCGCTCAAGAAACGCCCAGGCAAAGCGCAGCGGCTCGGCTAGAGGGTCGACATAATCCAGCCCGCCGCCGGCCCCGCCGAAACCCAGATTGGCCCAGGCTATCCGCCATACGATCACGACGACAGCGTAAGGGATCAGGGCGCCGAAACGTCCACGCCATGTGCCCTTGTCAAGGAATAACGCATACGCGCCGAGGTAGGCGAGCGTCCCCACACCCCCTTCGGACGAGAGCAGACTCATCGCCAGAAGAGCCGGTCCGAGCACAGCTCCGATGTGCCAACCGTCACGGCGCCAACGATCGTGAATGACAATGGCAAGCATCCCCATCACCGCTGCAATAAGCGCGTTTCGGTTGGCAATCCAACCCGCGGGGATGACATGGGTTTCATCGATGGCGTAGAAAAGTATCGCGATTCCGGCTGCAACCCCGGCGGGCATGACGCTACTATAGAGCGCTGCGACCACCCCGATCAGCGCCGCATACCATAGGATGCTCTGGAGATGCATCATCACCGGGCTGGTTGGCCACAGCGAATAGTCAACCCAATGTGTCAACCATGCCACCGGGCGCCAGAACGATGAAATCACCCTCTCGAACGTCCACCAAGGGGCCACTCCAACATCCATCAGCCTGTGGTTATGCTCGGGTACGCCGTCGAGAAATGTGTACAGGCCTGTCGGTGAGCCCGTGTTCGGCAGGCAAAGACGTTGTGCCAGAGAAGGATCGGTCATGACGATCCTGTGCACGTCGTCATCCATCACCCATCCACCCCGGAGCGCAGGAAGCAGGAGCAGGATAGCTACGAATGCCGCAACCAGCGGGAAGCGCCGATGCGCCAGAGTGGCGCGCAGAACGGGTGAGCGGGGGCGCGGTTGGGCAGTATCAATCGAATCGCTGCTCACAAGATCGATGGCCGACGTTCGTTGACCAAGTAGCCGGGCAACACGCTGCATCCGTGCTGCTAGCCCCGGCTGATGAGCCCACGGCCGACAGGAATCCATAACCCATTGAAAACAAACGACTTCGCGAATTCGGGCTGCGTCTCATAATAATCCGGATGAGAACGATCGTCTTCGCGGGGCAACCTTAGCGGGGAGGGAGGTGTTGGGCAAACGGCTCTCTGGCGGGCGGATATCCCTAGCCGACCGGCGTGGCGTCTGATACGATCCCCGGCATCATGGGACGGGATGATGAGCTTCACGTTGTGGTCGTGACGGATACGTTCTTCGAGACCAACGGCGTGGGTACCTACTACAAGACGCTGCTCAAATGGTGTCACCACGTCGGGGGCATGAGGATGACGGTTTTGTGTCCGGCACGCGATGACGTTATCGTGGGTAAGATCCCCGAGAGCGTTATTCCGGTGCGCACGGGTATTCAGTGTCGCAACCCCTTCTACAAGGACCTTACGCTTGGGTATTACTCGGAAAAGAAGATGCGGGAGATCATTGGGCGGCTTGATGATCCGAAGGTCGTGCACATAGCGACGTCCGGCGCTTTGGGCGTTGCGGGTGCCAACGCCGCCCGGCATCTAAGGCTGCCTATGGTCGGCTGCTATCATACCGACCTGCAGCACTATGGTCGGATCTACGGGCGCAGTCTCCTGGGCAGGCCGGGTGAATGGCTGGGTGGTAAAGCCGCACTGCTTTGCGACAAGTTTGCCTACGGCCATTGCGAGGCCTTGTACGGCGCAAGTGCCAGTGCTGAAGCTACAGCCCGGAGTTTCTTCAGTGGCAGGACCGAGATCATTCCTTGCCCCATCGATACGGAGAGATTCCACCCCGACGCCAAGCGCGCGGGGAGATTCCGCGATCAGTACTGTAAGAACGGAGCGGTGCTTGCGGCTATTGTGGGCCGCATTGCGAAAGAGAAGAACCTTGACCTGATCTGTGAGCTGTTGGGCAACGACGAGCGTATCAGGCCCGTCTTCGTGGGTGATGGGCCTTACGCACCAACGCTCCGCAAGCGGTGGAACGCGCGGATCACCGGGTTCCTCGTGGGTAACGATCTGGTGGAGGCGTATCAGCAGTCGGATGTCTTTGTGCAGTTGTCCGTCAGTGAGACCTTCGGCCTGACTCTTATCGAGGCACTGGCGTGTGGTCTTCCGGCGATCGTCTTGCGTGCCAAGGGTCTGGTGGATTCGATCCCCCCGGGAAGCGGCGTGGAGATTCTGGAAAAGGAGCACTTACCGACGCTGGCGGACCGTTGTGTTGCTCTTGTGCACGATCCTAAGCAGCATGCCGAGCGGTCTCGGTTGGTCCGCGAGTACGCCTTGACTATGGGCCCGGAGATGGTGATTCCCCGGTTTGTGGAGTTCCACCGGCAGTACCTTCGCTAGTCGCTGTGAATACGCACTCGGCGCGGGTGCACGGGCTGGCGGAGAATCTTAGTGCGACGGTGCCGTGTGAGAGTTCGTCCTGTTCGGGTTGTCGTGTGCCACTGGTTTCAGGGAGTGCCAATGAGGTGTTGTGGTGCTCTTGCACTGTTCAAGAGAAGTGGCACACTGACAGACTGCGGCGCGAGGGTGGGCTAGTACAGGTTTGACTCGAAAGCAGAGGTAGAAGTCCGCACCGCTTATTCCACCATGGACCTAGTTGCCCGCACGCTATACTCGTCTTTGGTCTGCTCGATTAGAGCATATCAGTTTCTGTTTCACAACCTGCGCGTCTGGGGGCGGGAGAACATCCCTCAAGGAGCAAAGATATACGTTACCAATCACATCACCACGCACGATTCCTTCTGGGTCCTGCCGGTGTTTACCGAACCGGTGCATATTGTGATTGGACCGGGATACGATTCTCCGTTTATCGCTCGGATTCTGGATTCTTTCGAGCAGATCAACGCTTCTCCGGATCATCGCAAGACGGTAGTGGCCAACGCGGTCAAGTACCTAAAGAAGGGGGAGGCGGTCTACCTTGCACCGGAGGGCGACATGCAGGGGCCTTTTCAGCTTGGCCGGTTCTATCCGGGCGTAGCCCGCATGTACCGCGAAACCCGCGTGCCTATTGTCCCCATCGCGGTTGTAGCCCCGAAGAGCTGCATGCACGAGTTTTCCAGGCTGCAGACGGTCGTGGATGGGCGGGTCTATCGCACGGTGACGGTGTTGCGGGGTACTTTTTGTATCAACGTGGGTAGACCGATGATGCCGGCCATTCCCGACGCCGCTCCCCAGGAGCAGGATGAATGCATCCTCGATGCGCTCAAGAGACGAATGGAGTCGTTGGTGGAGGATGTGCGGGTCAACAAGTTCTGGTTATCGTAGGTGCGGTGAGCTAATGGACTATCTGACTTACTCGGGAAACAACATCGTCAACGCCCGCCTTCCGGAGAGGTCGGAGATCCTCTATGCCCCCGAGGCGATTGCAGGTATACCCAAGAATCGCGTACCCCAAGCCGTCGTGCGCGCGTTTGAGAATCCTCTGGGCATGCCGCCGCTCAGAGAGATTGTGGATAGCAGCTCCAAGATCCTGATCGCATTCGACGACAACTGTCAGCCCTTCCCCGCCACCTCGAAGCCGGACATCCGCCAGCAGGCCCTGGAAGCTCTCCTTCCACTGCTGTACTCATGCGGGGTAAAGAAGGAGAACATTCGCCTGATATGCGCGGTAGCTCTGCACCGCAAGATGACCGAACGTGAGCTGGCGCAGATGGTCGGGTCTAAGATCATGAGTGAGTTCCATCCGCGTCAGTTGGACAACTTCGATGCGGAGGACCGCGACGACATAGCCGACCTGGGTGAGACGGACGAGGGTGAAGCGGTGCGGGTCTGCAAGGGTGTTGTGGACGCCGATCTGGTCATCTACGTCGATTCGGTGCAAATTCCGCTCAACGGCGGTCACAAATCGGTTGCAGTGGGGTTGGGGACTTACGAATCTATCGCCAACCACCATCATCCCAAGATGACGCACGAGATTCCCCACGTGATGCAACCGGACAACTCCCAGATGCACGATTGCATCGAGCGACTGAGCCGCGTTATACAGAAGCACGCCAGGATAATGGTGATGGAGGCGGCGATGAATAACGCCATCTATCCTCTGCATGCCCGTTACCTGGGTAAGCCGGACCAGCGCTGCAACGTGTTTGAGAGGTTTCTCAAGCGGGGCACTCCGCTGGCCATGCGCTGTACACCCGAGCCCGTCCGCAAGGCAATCCTGCGCAGCGTTCGCGCGGTGTATGATCCGATTGAGATAAACGCAGGGGCGATAGAGCCGGTTCACCAGCGAACTATGGCTGCGATGAAGGCCCAGATGCAGGTGTCAGTAACGAGGCAATATGACACGATGGTCTTCGGCCTTCCCGATCTGAGTCCTTATGCCGTCGGCGCACGAATAAACCCGGTCTTGGTGGTCAGTGACGTATTGGGCTATGTGTTCAACTGGTTCTATGACAAGCCGCTGGTGAAACCGGGCGGAGCGGTGATCATCCTCAATCCCGTGTTTGAGGTGTTTCACCCGCTGTATCATGTGGCCTACAAGAGATTCTACGAGGAGGTTCTGTCTGCAACCAAGGACCCGTTTGAAATGCAGGAGCAGTACCAGGAGGGTTTCGCTCGCGATGAGCACCTGATCGAGTGCTATCGCAATCGCTTCGCCCACCACGGGTTCCATCCTTTTACCGTCTGGTACTGGGCGACATACGCTCTTAAGTATCTGTCGAAGGTGATTCTCGTAGGTCCACCGGATGACTCAGCGGCACGAAAACTCGGCGTCTCCTGGGCGCCCAACATGGATAGGGCGTTGAGTGAGGCGCAGGAGGCTACCGGCGGCAATGACGTGGTCGGCTTGACCATTCCCCCGTTTTTCTACTGGACTGCGGAATGAGAACAAATCACCATACTCGCAGCCTGCCTGCCTAGCGACCGCAGATGCAGAACGGCAACCTTGGCGACCGTCACTCGTCCTTCGGAATATAGGGGGTCATTGTCCCGGTGACCCGTTGAGCTACCGCCTCCCCCTCTTCGTTTTCTTCGTGCTCTTGGCGCCGTCGGATTCTCACACCAACCACAACCAGCACCGGTCCGATGATAATCAAGGCGATCCCGACAATAGGCGAAGAGAACAACAGCACCAGGCCCGCCGGAACGGCTGTTACACCCATGACTATCGAGAGCAGGTGCGTGGGCATGAAGTAGAAGCCGACCAG
>CP070744.1:925521-949259 GCA_020348265.1 Phycisphaerales bacterium
GTCGGGCGCGGGGACGTCACGCTTCCCCAACGAGTTCCTCTACTATACTCTGGGACTCGTCCGGCTGGACGTGCGCACGCGTAACTTCCCGTGGGCGAAAGCATGAGTCCTTGTCCGAGAGCCGGATGCGGGAGATCTGCACGTCCGGTTCGACGAGCGGGATGTGGAAACGGAGCATGGCCGGGCTAGTGAGGCACCGCCACACGAAAGGGGCGGGAACGGATAGGCCCGACCTAAACCACCGCGCCACATCTCGACTCTACCCATTGATGGGGGCGGGTCATCACAGACCGACGCTCGGCTCTTCTGCCCCGATAATCGTGAGGTTCTTGGCATTGAGAGACCCGGATGAGATTCTCGGATGGACAGGTTCCCGAAAAAACCGAGCTGAACACGGCTTTTGGCCTTGCCGATGCTGTTCCAGTTGTGTTAGGCTAGCCAGTGACTTGGAGGGGAAACGTTGCCGGTTATGTGGCTCCCCTCCCTGTTCACTGTATCCTTTTTATAAGCCGAAGTGCGAGGGTGGCTCAGGACGCGCTGGTAGGCGTGACAAGCAGGTCTTTGTGCCCTTCGGCAGGAGTGATCTAATGAAACGAGCACTATCAATCCAACTGGTCTTTGGCCTCGTAATCTCTGTTTTCCTCGTAGGATGCGAATCCGGAGTCGTCTCTGACAGCATGGTGGGCGACGCGCTGCCGACATTGGTGGGCGCCGAAGCGCTGAGCAACCACTACGTCGAGGTCATGTTCACACAGCCCGCGGGCCAAGCGGCGGAGAATCCCGCCAACTACACGATTACGGCACCGGATTCCAGCCCACTGGAAGTGATCGGGGCGACCGTCAGCGAGGACAAGACGCAGGTCATCCTGGCGACGGCCTCCCAGGAACCAGTCCTCTACGTCCTGACCGTCCCCACCGAACCCGGCGAACCCAGCGACAAAGCATCGCCCACGCAGGCGTCGAAAGGAAGGGGCAATACGAGCTTCACCGGTTCGACGAACCCGGAGCCTTTTCTGGCCAGCGCCATCGCGCTCACCAACGGGTCCGTTCTGCTCACACTCAGCGAACGCATGGATCGCGCTTCGTGTGACGAAGCGGCGCACTACCGTATCGAGGACCCCGACCAAGACCCGGATGTCGATATCCGCATCACCGGCGTAGACCTGGACGAGGACCGCACGACCGTCATTGTCAGTACCACACCGCAGGACAACATCATATATACAATCAGGGTCGCCAACATCGCAAGTCATAACGGGTTCCTGATTAACCCCACGCGCTGCACGGCGACGTTCTTCGGGATTGCACCGAATGACGAGGACGGGCCGCGCTTGCTGAGCGCAGTCTCGACAACCGACATGACCGTGCTGCTCACCTTCAGTGAGCCGTTGGATCATGACGCTGCGGACCCGGTCAACTTCCAGATTACTTGCGATGAATGTCCGACACCCGAGCTGCAGGTGCTCGACGCCTTCTTGACAGCGCATAACACGCAGGTAGTTCTCGCGACGCATCCACAGACGGCAGATGTTGCCTATACGGTGACGGTCTCGAACATGACTGGGGAGGTTACCGATCTCTCGGTGAACCGCAACCCAATAGACCCCGACCCCAGCACGGCCGTGTTTACCTTCGGCGGTCAGCCCGCGATCGAGCCGGCTTTCGTACTGCCCCGCGTTGTCGGAGCGATTTCCCTGAGCAATACGACGGTCGTGGTTGCATTCAACAAACCGATGGGCGATAGCGCACTCGCGGCGTCGGCCTACTCGATCGTGCAAGTCAATGTGAACCCGGAAGTAGGCGCCCTAGCCGTTCTTGGAAACAGTTGCGATGAGACATCGATTAATGTCGGCGAGGAGTGCGCAAGTGACGCAGATTGTGATGGCGGAACGTGTCTGCTACGAAAACCGCGCTTCGTCGGACTCGATCGTACCGCGGTGGAGCTCACAACGACGTCACAGAACGAGGTGACCTATGAAGTCACCGTCGTGAATGTCAGGGACCAAGCCGGGAACCAGTTGGCACCAAAGGAGGTCTTGGTCGACCCTTCCAAGGCCCAGTTTGCGGGTACCCCGCCGACTGGATCGGAGCTTGTAGACTCCGACGGCGACGGAGTGACGGATAACCAAGAGCTGCTTGGCTACGTGGTGGTGATTCGACTGACCAACGGCGAGACCATTCCCATCGAGGTGACCAGCGATCCGTTCCGTGCGGATACCGACGGGGACGGAATCGGCGATTTGGGCGAGCGGGCCCGCTTCTCCAACCCCCGATCAGCCGATACGGACATCGACCTGATCCTCGACTTTGACGAGGTCTACGTTTGGGGTACGAGCGTGACCAACCAGGATACCGACCGTGACGGCATCAGGGATTCGAGCGAATTGAACCGCTACAAGACTTCACCTCTATTCGCAGACACGGATGGTGACGGGTTTGATGATCGCGAGGAGATTCCCCTGGGCAATCGAGATCCGCGGATCGCCGATTTGCCGGATCCGGGAATCTCCGTTGGCCAGGTTTCCCTCAGGCTTGATACCAGGTTTGCCTACACGGATACCCAGGGTGAGTCCCGTTCCGTACAGAAGTCGACTTCCGCAACGCTCTCCCAAAGTGAATCCAGAACTTTTTCCACCAGCCATGCGGCCACCAACCAGGAGACTGTCCAAGCAGGCCTTGAGATTGGACATGAGTGGGGCACAACCTCAAACAAAGGAGGCTTCAAGATTGGGCTTAAGGCCGGGTATACACGGAACGACACTTTCACGGCGAGCGAATCGTCGACGCGGCAGACACAGGAGCAATTCCAGGAGTCTCTGACAAGCGGCGTTTCCCGAGACGTTTCGCAAGCGGTCACGCGCACGGTCGTGGGGGCAAGCGTTCAGGCCTTGGTAACCATCAACAACGGAGGTGATATCCCCTTCACCGTGCACAACATCGAGCTGACCGGGCTACTCCAAGACCCGTTCGATCGAAGCTCGTTCCAACCCGTAGCGACGCTTTTGCCGGCGTCGGAATCGCTCGGCGGCGGCGGGCTTGAAGTTTCGCTTGGACCGTTTGCACAGGAACGCGGCCCCTTCGTCTTCGAAAACCGGGAAGTGTTTCCGACGCTTGTCGAAGACCTGATGAAGTACCCGCGAGGCCTCATCTTCAAGGTGGCCAATTTTGACATCGTGGATGAACAGGGCCGGAACTTCGCCTTCCTCACACAGGACGTCAACGACCGGACGGCCGGTCTGATCATTGACTTCGGTACGGGTGAGGTCGGTCGATACAGAGTGTCGACCCACAGTCGATACGACGTCAATGAGTGTGACGGCGCGTCTAACCGCCCCGGCGCCTTCTGCCGCTCCGACGCGGATTGCCCCAACGGCTCCTGCGATTTGAGCAACGCTAAGCCGGTCGGCGTCTCGATGGAGTTCGTGCTTCAAGATATTTTGGGATTCAACAAGAACGAGCCGGCCAACGCCATCACCGTCGGCCCCAACGGCTGCGGGCAGACGGCCGCCATCGGCGACGACGTCCAGGTCGTGGTACCCGTTTGTCCCCCAGTTGAGATTGGGGGCAGCATCGTTCTGCCGGGGCCCAACGGTGTACTCGATACGCGACCGTCCGGCGATGACCAAAAGGATTCGGCGGGTACCAGGATCATTGACGGCGGCGACGGCTGTGCACATACGCGGGCGTCGCGTGACGACATTCAAGTCGTCCCCGCGCGATGCGAAAGCGCCTCTCCGGATGGCGTAATGGTCCTCCCAGGACCGAACGGGGTGTTCGAGACGACACCCGTCGGTGACGACGAACTTGCAACGGTCACCGGGTATGAGACCGAGCTCATGGGCGCTTGTGACGGCAATACCGCCCTTTTGATCGACCCGGGCCCCAATGCGGTTCTGGACACCTCACCGGCCGCGGGCGACGACACGATCTCGGGGACGACCATTCTTCCGGGAGCCAACGGCGTGCTCGAAACGAGGCCCGAAGGGGATGACTTTATACAAGGCCCCGGGCTAAGCTGTAACGCGGATTCGGATTGCCCGGACGGAACATGCAAGGCAGCCGAGCGCCTCGTGCGGGTCAAGGGCGTCAAGAACAATGTGAACGAGAGTCGTGTTTGGATCATCCTCTCCCCCAAGGATATTCCGCCGGATGTCGACTTCGACGACATCCGCATGCAATCGGGCGACGAATTCTCCCTGGCATACGTTCAGGACAGAGATGGGGACGGGCTGATCGCCCGTGAGGAGTTCCTCTATGGAAGTTCCGATCTCGATGACAACACGGACGGTTGCCCGTTAGGTGACGGCGCCCCGGGTTGCGACCCGTTGGTCTTCGACTTTGACTCGGTCCTGGACTTCGATGAGGTCCGCAAAGGCTGGGAGATCGATGTCGCCGGTGAGCGCAACTACTTCTCCTTCCCCAACCCGGTCCTACCCGACACCGATGCAGATCGACTCTTCGACGACGAGGAGCAGAACCTTGGTACCGACCCCGGCAAGCGCGACACCGACGACGACGAGCTTCAGGATTACGACGAAGTGCGTGGATATCAAATCATCCGTCGTGACGACACTCTCATCCGCAACGTCGTTCCCTATCAGTCGGCGATCATCACACCCGGCTTCGACAACATCCTGGACACCGCCCCCGTCCTGGACGACGCTTTGGGAATGAGCCCCTCGTCTCAGTCCATTATCACCCCGGGGCTCAACGGTGTGATCAACAGCCCCCCCGAGGGCGACGACGTGCTTAAGGCCACCACGCTCATCCTCGACGGCGGCAATGGCACCGTGGAAACCGTAGCGCAGGGCGACGACATTCAGATCGGACCGACACCGAGTTCATCCTCCAAAGTGAGCGTATCGTTTCTCGACTTTAACCCGGGAGGTGATGCTTGTGACGGCCTACTGCCCGGCGAGTACCACTTCGATTTCAGTTTGAACAAGGGCTCCAGCGTGATTGGGACGTTCACCGAGGACGCCGTGGTGAGCCGCACCACACCGCATTCCTTTGCGGACAACTCGACCGACGTATTCCTGTCGTCGGACGAGTTGATGACACTCTTTGTCACCGTTCATGAGAACGACCCGCAATGTAACGTCGACACACGGCGCGGAGTGGTGGAGCCACTGGCGTTCATCGTGGACGGCGGGAACGGAGTAGTCGATACGGTGGCGGACAGCAAGGACGTGCAACTCGTCGGCTTCGGCAATTCGGTGCCCCCAGGTAGCGCCATCATCGTCGCCGGGTCTGATGCCGTGCTCGACACCGCGCATAGTCTGGGAGGCGACGACACACTCAGCGGCGCCTATATCGTCGAGCCGTACTCCGGAGGCGACGGAACAGCCGGAACGGAGGTTCCGGAGGATCTCAACGGCAACCCCTTAAACGACGACATTCAGGAAGTCGCCCTCGGCGATGCCGTCCTACCCGGCCAAGTCATTATCACTCCGGGCCCCAACGGCATCCTCGATACGGTAGCGGATGGTGACGACGTCATCCCCATTCCTAACGGCTTCGGTGATACGCTTGCGCTGGACTACGATCAGCAGGTCGTCGGCTTGGCCCAGCCCACCAATCCGGGGCAGTTCATCGTGGCCTGCGGTGACGACGGTGAGCCAAACCCCATGCTGGCCAATGCGGTGCCCGGCGTTTGTACCACCCCAGACGATGGACCTCAACCTCCGTACGCATGCGCTGCTGTTATTCGGCAACCTAACGACCGCGCGGGTGTCGCGGAAACATCTGCGAGTGGCGACGATGTCCAGTTGATCGCAGTGGGCAGCGACGCTGCCGCCGGCGCGGTCATTATTGACCCCGGCCCCAACGAGATCATCGACAGCATCCTGGCATCACAGGTCATCGTCGAACCGGACCACGGAGACACCATTGCAGATGCTGCGGTGGCAGCAGGGACCGACGACGTCCAAGTGGCGCCCGTGAACAGCCCGGTGTCCGCCGGCCAGTTGATCATCGCACCGGGACCGAACGGAATACTCGATTCGCCCACCGCCGGTGACGATGTGATTAACTCGTCCGACGATGAGTTCGTTGCCGCGTTCGTTCCCGACGGGCTCGACTGCCTGTCGTGCCCGCTTGGGGAGTGCGTGTTCGATTGCTCTGTTTGCCCTGAGGGAACCTGCGTTGGTGATGACGTTCTCTTGATTCGCAGCGCGGGCGACTCCTGTGAGGACGGCGTCTGCCCGTGTGGTAGCTGTGTTGATAAACCGTTCGATGAGGCAACTTTCGATCTCGACTTCCACCTCGATCAATTGAGATTTCTCCCGACAACTCTTCCGATCTACAACCACCTGGAAATCCCGGGGATCATCCCCGACATCGGTGAAGTGTTCCCCGACTGTCTTGCAGGGAGCACCCTAAACGTCCGACTGGACCTCGTGCATGGTGCAGAAGTCAGCCCCGGCGCGGTCTTGGTCCGCCCCGGGCTCGACGGTGTACTCGACACGACCCCGATGGGCGACGACGTAGTTGGTACGCCGCATTTGACCTTGTTCGCAACCGATCCGCTCAACCGTGATACCGACGGGGATGGTCTTTTCGATGGCGCGGAGGTGGCGTTGGGTGCGAACCCCAACGACGCGACCGACGCCTCCAAGTTCCGTGACGACGACAACGACGGTCTCGCGAACATTGTGGAGGACGAGGGATGGTTCATCGGTCACTCCAACCACGACGGATTGTTCTGCCGGGTGGTATCTAGGGGTCCCGAGGAGAATTTCGAGGAGGATTTCGAGGAGGTCAGTGACGAGTTCGATCCACCGTTCGCTTGTGAGTTCGTCGTTTCCGATCGGTTCGAGCCCGATACCGATTTCGACGGACTTCCCGATCTGCTGGAGAGATTGATTCGATCCGACCCGACTAGCGAGGACACCGACGGCGACGGTCTCCTCGATCTGGATGAGTTCGACCCCACCTCGCCCTTCAGCGTAGACGTGGGCGTGTTCCGCCAGTTTACGCGACTCTGCGCAGATGCGGATCGCTGCACATTCTCACCGATCGACGAACCGTTTGGAACCAGCGTCGTGCTTGCCGACACCGATGGTGACGGCCGTGACGACCGCAGCGAGATCTTCGATTCGTATGTGATCATGCCCTGCATTGAGGGCGAGCAGTTGCCCCGCGAGGTTTGGTCCAGCCCGCTCTCGCGTGACGCGGATCGCGACGGGGTCTGGGACGGTGAGGAAGAAAACATGTTGACCGATCCACAGGACCCCGACACCGACGATGACGGGCTTGTGGACGATCCGAGAATCGATCCCCAGCCGGACGGGTGCGGCAAGACAGTGAGAATCGAGATTGACAGTTACATGACTGGCGACAACGACTGCGACGGGGGAGCGGCTGGCGATGGTGACTTCAGCTTTTACGTGTGCGTCGAACCCTCCACAAACGAACTAGCCGACGAACCAGATTGCGTTTGGGGTGCCGCGAAATTGGGAAGGAATTCGCCGTTCAATTTCGCGAGCAATCAGGTCACCTATATCCTCAGACCGGGTGAATGGATTGAGATAAGCGGCCAGGTGAGAGACTACGACAGCGGTTCTGGCGGCGCAGACGAGGTATGGGACCTCGGCACGATCATATTTGAGGGTGACGACTTGCATGACGGCGTCAACACCATGACCATCGGACCGCTTTCGTCGGGTTCCGGCACGGCACATGACTGTTACGCTGGCCACACACTCACGATCACCATCACAGTAGGTCCGGCATAGGATGGAACAAGAGCGAGGCGCAACCTTGTCAGACAAGGTTGCGCCGACGCCTCCTTCCAGGTTACTGGGAGATTCTCGATGACAACGACATCCAAGACGTATCTGTTGGTCTTCGTGACCGCCATGCTCGCAGGCTGTCCCGCCGGGGAGACGGATCAGTTGCTGTCCTCTGCAGGGGACGAGGTGGAGCAGCCTCTCGTAACCCTGCCCACCTCCGACGACCATCCAGCACCTGTTCGCGCCAGCGGGGCTTGCTGCATGCGCTTGGTTTGTGAGCAGACCCCCCGAGATGAGTGCACCCGGCGGCGGGGCATGTTCCTCGGAGTGGGGCGCGAATGTGTCATCGAGGAGTGCATCGCCCTGATCGCGGATCTTGACAGCGACAACGACGGGATGACCGATCTGGATGAGCTGGAATTAGGCCAGGACCCCGACGACCCCACTGACGGGCCGGACATCGACGGGGACGGCATCCGCAATGGAAACGATTACGACGTCGACGGTGATGGGATCGTAAATTACATTGATTTAGATATCGATGGCGACGGTCTTCTCAACACCATCGATCCCGACGATGACGCCGACGGCATACCGGACCTCATCGACGACGACGACGATGCGGACGGTGCGGCGGAGACTGCTTGCGATCATGACGACGACTGCAAGCCCCACGAGAAGTGCTGCGGCAACAAATGCAAGGACGTTACGACCAGCCGACGAACCTGCGGGGAATGTCTCAACAGCTGCGAGGGTGCATGTTGCGGGGGCGAGTGCGTCGATACCTCTGCCGATGACGATAAGGATGGCTGCGGTGGATGTAAAAACGTGTGCGAGAGCACTTGCTGCGAGGGAAAGTGCTGCGACGACGGGAGAGACTGCACGGTTGACACGTGTGAAGAGGGAAAATGCAAACACAAGCCCGACGATGCCAAATGCGACGACAATAACCCGTGCACGGTCGACAAATGCGACGCGCGAGAGGGATGTGTTCACACGGACAAACCGGGCGCCTGTGACGACGGGAATGCCTGTACGACCAACGATGAGTGCTCTAACGGCGAATGCCGTGGCACCACCGAAGTGGAATGCCCGGACGACAATAATGTCTGTACGGATGACTCCTGCGATCCGCAGGAGGGATGCACATACCCGGCCAAACCGGGCCCTTGTGACGACGGGAATGTCTGTACGGAGGACGATCAATGTTCCGACGGAGAGTGCGAGGGCGGCACCGAGGTGAGATGCCAAGACGATAACAATGTTTGCACGGATAACTCCTGCGATCCGGCGGAAGGCTGCATCTGGCCTAACAAACCGGGTCCTTGTGACGACGGCGATCCCTGCACCGTGGAAGACGCCTGCTCGGATGGAGAGTGCATTGGCGTTCCTCGTGACTGCAGCGATGTGGAAGGCTGCTTGGAGGGCACCTGTGACCCCGAGAGCGGTGAGTGCATCGAAACGCCCAACGACGACAACTGCGAATCGATAGACTGCATCGAATACACCTGCGACGACACGGGGGATTGCGTCGCAGGTAGTACGACCTGCGGGCAAAATGAAATCTGCTGCAACAACGAGTGCGTTGACCCGAATACGGATCCCGAACACTGCGGCTCCTGCGACAATCCATGCGGGGACGGTGAAACGTGCATCGCCGGAGGATGTCAGTAGTCTGCCCCTCGCAACTCCCATATCCGGGTCTAAAGCCCGGGTTCTCGCACGCCTGCGACGTCCGTATTTGACGCACCCTCCGGTGCGGCGTAGTGTCCAAAAACTCAAACGCGCGTAACCGCTTGTCGTTTCAGCACTTACGCGTGTGTGTTTCGCCGTGGTAGAATGACGTTCATGGACGTTTTTCAACAATGGCAACTACTCTTGTCTTGGTGACGCTCGCAGGCTGGATCAACCGGCAGCAGCAGGACGTGGTCGTTTACATCCAGGAGGAGAACCGGATCCTGAAGAACAAGCTCAAGCGCAAGCGCATTCGGTTCACTGATGATGAACGCAGACGCCTCGCAGTCAAAGGCTAGATCCTGGGTCGAAAGGTACTACGCGAGGTCGCTTCAACCGTCACGCTGGACACCATCCTGGCCTGGCATCGCAAGCTCGTCGCCCAGCAGTGGGGCTACAGCGAGAGGCGCGGCCCGGGGCGACCGCGTCTGGCTGACGAGATCGCTTAGCTGACAGTCCGGATGGCCCAAGAGAATCCGAGCCGGGGCTACACGGCGATCATGGGCGCGCTGTCCAACGTTGGCCATCTGGTGGCCCGTGAGACAGTCCGCAACATCCTGAAAGAGCACGGCATCGAGCCTGCGCCGGAACGCTCCAAACGAATGCCATGGTCGACCTTTTTGAAATCGCATTCGGATTGCATTGCCGCTACCGATCTGTTCACTGTAGAGGTTTGGTCATGTGTCGGTCTTACCCGATACTACGTGCTCTTTTTCATCAGGTTGTTGAATTGGAGCGCGCACATTGCAGGCATAACGGTGCAGCCTCACGGAAGCCGGATCACGCAGATTGCTCGGAACATCACCGACCCAATCGATGGATTCTTGCTTGGCACGCGCTACTTGATTGTGCATCGCAACGCGATCTTCACGAAGGAGTTCCACGGATTCTTAAGACGGGAAGGTGTCAAAGCCGTGCGTCTGCCACCGCATTTGCCGAATCTGAACGCCTTCGCTGAGAGATTCTTCCGCACCATTAAGGAGAGCTGTCTACATCGTATGATCTTCTTTGGCGAAGACTCGCTTCGCAAAGCAATCAACGAGTTTATGGCGCACTATCACCACGAGCCGAACCATCAAGGCCTTGACAATCAACTTATCGACCCACGAGAAGAGATCGGAGCCGTGGATGGCTCGATCGCATGTCGAGAGCGTCTTGGTGGACTGCTGCACTACTACTATTGCCAAGCGGTGTAGTCCGCATCGGACTGGACTTCACCTACGATTTCGTGAGAGTCACGCGCGCAGTGAGCATTCGGCGCCTCGAGCAAAACGGTTTCACTCTCATTCTGCCCACGCGCATCCCTGTCCGCAGGTACGATCTAGTTTTTGGACACTACGCGCTCCGCTATTCAGGACGCCGGGAAGCTCGCCCGGCGGACCCGCGCTTTCGGAACGCGAATCGAGTTGCTGGAGGAGGTTGCCCTCCCCCGGCCGCTCCTGTTCATCTTGTCTACGGGCAATCGCCTGGATCGACGTTATTGCCCGCCCAGGAGTATGGGCGACCCATCAAGCCGAACAGAATCTGATTGAGGTCACCGACGTTCAGAATCGCCTGCGGGCGGTAGAATGGCGCGCCTTGGCCTTCCATATCAACCCATGTCCAGTGTGCCTGCGGCTCGGGATCACCCGGCAGGCCGTAGTTCTGATTCGTCAACAAGTAACCCGACACGTCTGTAACGTTGAGAATCTGATTCGGTGCGGTGAACTCAACTGTATCCGAATCGACGATGCCTACCACGTCGCCGTAATTGCCCGGTGGAGGTATTAGAATCGTACTGACAATCAACGCATCGCTGCAGACATCACCCGTAGGGGGTGCGCAGGCACTCACCGCATATGTGGCTACCGGTGTGATCTGGCAATCGCTGATATGCAGCAGCGAGGAATCAACCACGCCAAAACCATCCCAACTCTGGAAATGCGGTGTCGTGTCCAACCTGGCAAACCAGTCCTCGTCTGTGCAACCTCCAGGTAGCCTGCATCCAAGCGGCTCTTGCTCGGGCTCTTGCACCCACCAGCTTAAGCCTTCATCCGGATGATGTACGCATGGCGTAGTGGAAACGCAGGTTCCGCCACTGCACGCCGGATCACTCGAACATGTGATGTCCGCGTCGTTGTCACAGACGTTGGGGCAGTCAGCGTCGACCGAGCAGGTTCGGCGCAGATCGCCCGTGCAGCGCAGCATCTCCACAAGCTCGACCTTGTATGCTACCTCGTTGTCGGCATTGCTGCTGGGATCGATGGAGATGTAGCGATGCTTCCTGACGTCGTGTGGTGCTGCTGCCTGCACGGGCGGGTTTGTCTGAGTTGGGGGCCCAAGTAGACCCGGTACCGGCCCGACTACCATTGTGAATTGGCTGCTGCTCAGGGTGCCCACCAACGCCTGCCCGACGATGACCACGGTTCCGCTATCATAGACGCGTCCTCCCGCAGAAAGCGTTGCGAATGCCAGCACATCCTCCCCTTCTCTTCCGCGAGCATTCTGCGCCGAGCCAGCCGGTATGATGGAAAGCGCCGCCGGACCGGCCAACGGCCCCGCATAGTTGGCTTGCCCCGGCGCAGCGGACGCGAAGCCGACCATCGCTGACAGCCCGACAATCGTTCTGCTGGCGTGACATCGTTTTTTCATTGCTGTTCCCTTCACGACTAGATCCGGTAGTTCCGACGTCGTCGCGGACCTCCGCACCGCAACACCACTGCAGGCCGGCCCATTCAAAACCTCCTCAGTGGCCAATACTCACGGTTCCGACCGGCGCTTCGAACGTCATCGCCTTGCCATCTGCACCGGCTGTAAACGTATTACCATCTTCAGCGAAGTAGATGCCGGCAACCATACTAATGACGCCGCCCGTCTCGACGCCGGCAACTGCTTCCGCGACCGTCTCATAGGGCCTGACAATCGTGCCGTTGCCAAGTGAGGCGGAATAGGGATGGCCCTTGTCGACGAACACCGCGAGCGGGCTCGTGAAATCGCGCAGGGCTCTCCCCAGAACATTGACTTCAAACGCTGTGCCGGCGTTTCCGTCGTCCCCGCAGGCCCCGCTCGTATGAATGCCTACGGCCACATCTCCTCTCAGTTGCGCCCAGATGATCGGGCTCCCCGAGCTAGCGGGCATGCTGTCAACCCGATATACAAGGCTGATCTTGTTGCTGTTGTCAAAGTTTTGCTCCACGAACGGCCCGGTTGAGGTCTGGTTCGTGCGACTCCGACTGTTACAGTCGCAGGTGCAGTCGCCGCCGGACTCTGTGCAGCAGCTTGCAAGACCAAGGCAACCACCCCCGCCATCCGGACTCCCAGTCCCAGCCGGCGTGTTGTCCACGCCAAAGCCCGTGATGCGAATTCTGTCACCTTCGTGGGGGTTTTCACGGCTGGGCCTGAATCCAATGGTGCCGTATCTCTCCCAGGGCATTTCGTCGTGTTCATCATTGAGCCCGACCGCAAAGACTGCCCAGTCCCTGCCGAGGGTGTTCCCGCCGTCGAATCTATAGCGACGGTAGGTTGCCTGGACGGGATACTGGTCCTCCACTGCGGCAACATCGGCTCTGCCGTTTGCAGCGGAGAGGGGGACGTTAAACTCCACGATACCGGCCAGGTCCCAAACGCCATCGGGGTCAGGATCGCCGTCGGCATCCTTGTCCGTATCCACACAGTGTCCTGCGGTGAGGAATGCTCCATTGGTGATGAACCAGGCGGTACAGCCGCTAATGCGGCCGACCCGGTTGTCGAAGGAGCGGTTGCGGCTGTCAGCACCGCAGATATCTCGCAGGCCGCCCTCCACCGGCTCCGCACCGGCGCAGTTGCCCCCGATCATCTCGTCGAACTTCACGAATACGCCCTTGTCGCCTGGGGCTACGTGCAACTCCACCTCGATTGCATCGCCATTGAGCATTGCCGTCGTGTTCTGCCATATGGGCAACAACTTTGCGTCCAGGCGCTGCTCGTCTCCGTCTAGCCAAGAACGGACAATAATGTGACTGCGGCGTCCGAGATAATACTCGGCAACGTGCAGCCGCATCCAAGGCACACCGGAGAAGTTGACGGTATCTTGGAACGCCACGCGCATCTCTGACGCACCGTCGTGTACACCGGAATCCACGCGCAGCCTTTCCGTCTTAAAATCCACGCCAGGACTCTGTGCCCCGACTGGTGAAGCCACGCAAATGATCAGTAAACTAGCTAAGGACTTGCCCAATCTCATGGTCATCCCCTTCACACGTGTCCGCACAAGACTTGGTGAAAACGCTCGTCGGCCGTGGTCGGTAAGTATCATAGTAGTTGTTGTCATCGTCGCGCCTTCCTATCTGTCGGGTCCTATCACTGCAAGGTCACCAGTACGAGGATCAACCCTCGACCTTCCTCCAGTGATGTCATGGCCTTGCCGACGATGGCTCCTTGAGCCGCGTCGTAGTCTGTCACCTTTATGGCATGACCCGCAGTACTGGATGTGGTCAGAAGATCCCCGGCTTGAATGGAGCCGTTTGAAGCATCGGCCCAACAGTACACGCGCCCGGTCAATGCCACGGGGTGTTCACCGTCAGCGACCGAACCGGACTGCCCCATCAGCATGCCCGGCGCAAGGCCAGCGGCACCGCTGATGACCCCCGCCACCCGACGATCGTAAGCCCTGCTGCTGATCACAAGCCTTCCCGGGTGTTCAGGGTCGATGGACACCACCATGCCCGGTTTTACGTCGCTTGCGCATCCTTCGATGTCAAACTGCTCAGACAGGTCGCTGCCACCCGTAACCGCGAGCACCTCTGTGGTGATCTTCCCCATGCCGCCGAAGTCCGCAGCGCTGAGTTTGATCGTAGGGATGATGCGAGAATCGCTGTTGTAAAGGCGGATTTCGCCGCTACCACCCCCCGTTATATCACCGCCATAGAGAGCGATAGTCTTTTCGTTGTCACGGTTGCGGATTTCGATTCCCCCGTCACCGCTTGTGAGCCCGCCTGAGCTACCATTGATCCTGACTGTCTTGCCACCATCTTCGTTAAAGACTCCTATGTGTGCACCGTGACCGGATTCGGCATCTAGAGTGATTCCCCTTATGACTGTAGCGGAGTCTTGCCTCCACAGCGTGAGCTGTGCGGAATTGCTGACATCGGCATCGAGGGTGACGGTCTCCCTTCCGGCGCTATTGGAGAGATGCATCAGGGCGCCACCGCCAACTACGTCATCCGCATCGAGTGCAATCGTAGAGTTGACCCCATCCGACATGGTGACGTACGCCCCGACGTCACCCAGACCGCGGCACTGTTCGGCGCGGAGAACAATCGTCTCGGCACCGTCGGAATTCAGAAAGATCTCTTCGGCTCCTCCGTCACAGACATCGGCGTGCGGCACGTCCGCAACAGCTACGATCGCGGGCATGGGTGCCCTCGCGCCCTGCGAAGTTGAATACATGGTCCAGGAGGGGGCGCCGGTAGCCGAATCGATGTCCAGGGTGAAGACTAACTCACCGGAAGCGTTGTAGAGGTCCAGTGAGCCGCTTTCACTCGACCCGCCCAAGGCGACGTGAGAGACCACTTCCTGGCTCTCCACGCAACCCACTCGAAACGACTGCGGGGCAGAGGTGAGCGGAATACGCGGGCTTAGCTCCGTTCCACCGTTAACGCTCACGCCGAGTGTGCGGCCAGTACCGTCCAGAACACCGTCCTGAATTGGGAGCTCCGTGCTCACGATCCCGTTGCTGATGGGCACGCTGGTCAGGTCAATGGGCGTCCCCACCGGATACCCGGCAAGGTCGTAGAGCTGGAAGCTCAGATCGACGGGGCTTTGCAGCGGGTTCCCGCCGACATCCGTCAGCAATCCTTGAAAACTGAGCTGATTGACCGGGTCCTCCGGTTGTCCTCCCTGCGCGCAGGTCTCGCACAGCAAATTGGGGTACCCGGTACAACTGCCGCTCGAGCATGCGTCGTCATCCGTGCAGACGTCTCCATCGTCGCACGGCGTGCCGTCTGATGCGTGATTGGGCTGGCACGCTCCCGCCGCGTCACAAGTGTCCGGGTCGGTGCAGGCCGTGCTACTCGGGTTTCCGCAGGCAGTACCAGGTATAGGCGGGTATTCGCAAACATTCACGTCGCACACGTTACTCGTACAAGGATTGCCGTCGTCGCACTCAGTGTCGGTCGTGCAGCAGTCTGGGATCGGCGTGGCGATGCAGGCGTCCACTTCCGGGTCGCAGGTGTCGTCCGTACAGGGGTCGCTGTCGTCGCAGTCCGGCGGCGTGCCGGGTTGACATACGAAGCCCGTGCCACACGACTCCGAACCATTGCAGAAGACGCCGTCGTCACAGTCGGTGTCGACGGTGCAGCAACCCGGGACCGGCGTGTTGACACAAGCATCCACCAGCTGGTCGCAGGCGTCATCTGTACAGGGGTCAGCGTCGTCGCAGTCCGGCGGCGTGCCTGGTTGACACACGAAACTCGTGTCACAGTACTCCGGGCCGTTACAGAACACGTCATCATCGCAATCTTCGTCTGTTGTACACGACGTGCTCGAACAGGGGGCGATAATGATCTGATAATCGCCGCATTCGCCGCTCGAACCGTCGACGACGAAGGCATAGGTTACGCCGCCCGTCAAGGTGAGGCCGGTGATCTCCGAGACGAGACCGCCGGGTGTCGGGCAGGCGTCATCGTTGCAGGCGATTTGCAGACCGGTGTCGTCGCTCCCGGTGGCCGGGCAACCACCCGCGTCGCTCGCATAGACATACAGCTTGGAGTCGAAGACGGTCCCCCCACAGAGGCTCACGTCGACGCATTGGCTGCTTGTGGGTGTGTATGCGTAGACCGCCTCCGACGAGGTTGAGTGATCCGGGCAGTGCTCGTCGTACCAGTTGTTGAGACTGCAAGTGTTTCCTAGGTCGGTGTAGGGCACAGCGGTAATGACGGTTGCCGACACACAGGTGTCCCCACCGGCGGACCATGCGGGACCCGTCATGAGCAGCAGGTTTGCCGCCAAAGCTGCACTTGTAAGTGTCACTCGACTCATCGTTATTCCTCCCGTCTGATTGACTTGGCGGTGCATCGGCCACCAGGTCTGAACCGACAATCGCGGACCGTCCCCGTCCAACCTTTCACCGGCATCGGGTTGGCACGCCCGTGCATTCCGAACCTGCTGTCGCCCTTCCGCTCGTGCCTCCGGCCTGGGCGTCCTCTTGCAGCCCTCATCCTAGAACGCGAGAATAGGAGGCGGTTTGGCTCAAGTAATCTGTTTTTGGCAGAGCGATTTCGATGACCAAGCCTGCGCCTGGCAACGCAACCCAACTTCTGCTGGAATTCAGCGCCGGTGATCAGGATGCGCTGAACAAACTGGTTCCGTTGGTCTACAGCGAGCTTCGAATGCTGGCGGGCCGGGCACTCCATCGGGAACGGCGGGGACACACGCTCGACACCACCGCTCTGGTACACGAGGCCTATCTGCGGCTGGTGGATCAACAAAATGTCCATTGGCGGCACCGAGCCCATTTTTTCGGAGTGGCAGCCCAAATGATGCGCCGCATTCTGGTCGACCATGCCCGCAAACGTGGCGCGGCCAAGCGCGGCAGCGGACGCGGTCAGGTGCCACTCGAGGATGCCGCAATCCGCATCAGCGAGAGCACCATAGACCTAACGGTACTCGATGATGCCCTGAATCTACTTGCAGAGTTCGATCCCAAGCCCTGCCGAATCGTTGAACTGCGTTTCTTCGGCGGCCTGACGATTGAGGAAACCGCTGAGGTCCTCGGAATCTCTCCGGCAACGGTCAAACGGGAGTGGACAGTTGCAAGAGCTTGGCTACGCCGAGAAATCGGTTAAGTGGGGCTCGCCGTTTAGAGGTCCGCCGTCAGGAATCTTGACCCGATCTCACGGTGATTTGCGCGTTACTGTAGAGGCCACTATGTTACCCAAGCGTTGGCAGAAAGTTAAAGAGGTATTCCACGGCGCTCTTGAGCGCGACACGATTCGTCGCGCGGCATTCCTGGACGAGGTGTGCCACGACGACGGGGTCCTGCGGGCGGAAGTGGAATCGTTGATTGCGGCGTACGAATCGGATCCCGGCTTCATCGAACGCCCCGCCCTGCAAGACACGATGGCGCCCGAGATTGCCGGCGGCGATCCGCTCACGGACAAGATGGTCGGTCCCTATCGCCTGGTGCGCCCCATCGCGCGAGGCGGTATGGGTATGGTCTACCTAGGCGTGCGCGCCGACGACACATACCGCAGGCAGGTCGCCGTCAAACTCCTCCGCTTAGATCGCTTTCTGGACGATCCACGGCGGCGGGAAGAACTGCTGCTACGCTTCCATACTGAGCGACAGACCCTGGCCGATCTTGATAGCCCGAATATCGCCAAATTGCTCGATGGCGGGAGCACGGATGACGCTATGCCTTACCTCGTGATGGACTACGTGGAAGGACAACCCATCGATGAGTACTGCGATACCCAACACCTGTCGATCGCGGAGCGCATTGAACTCTTTCGGATTGTCTGTCGAGCCGTGCACTACGCCCACCAACACTTGGTAGTGCACCGCGACCTGAAGCCCAGCAACATCCTCGTTACGTCGGAGGGTACGCCGAAGCTGCTCGACTTCGGAATCGCCAAGATCCTGCAGCCCGACGCTGATCCCGGCGCCGCCCAGACGCAAACTGGCATCCAACCGTTGACGCCGGAGTACGCCAGTCCCGAACAGGTACGCGGCGAGCGGACCACGACTGCAAGCGACATCTACTCATTGGGCGTCGTTCTGTATGAACTGCTGACCGGTCACCGACCGTGTCGCCTCAGCAGCGTGCCGCAGTATGAGGTTCCGCGTGCTATCTGCGAACAGCAACCGGAGAAGCCCAGCACGGTCGTCATGCTCGTCGAAGAAGAGCCGACACGCGATGGTTCCAGCTGGGTTACCCTCACCCCCCAGTCAGTCAGTCAGACTCGTGAGGGAGATCCTGATCGATTGCGCCGTCGGCTTTCGGGCGATATCGACATGATCGTGCTCAAAGCCCTGCGCAAGGAGCCTGATCGCAGGTACACCTCAGTGGAGCAGTTCTCGGAGGACATCCGGCGACATCTTGAGGGGCTACCGGTCATCGCGCGACCGGACACGCTTGCCTACCGCGTGTCCAAGTTTGTGCGCAGGCATGCGGTTGGAGTTGGCTTAACCACAATGATGGTGCTCACCCTCGTCGCTGCGACCGCCATAGCGACTATGTCGGCGCGCGACGCGCAGCGCCAGCGCGATGCTGCAGTGGCGGCGGAGCGCCACGCCACGCGCCTGGCTGAAAGTGAGTCAACCCAACGCCGATTGGCGGAGCAAGCCGAGGACGAGGCGGAGTCAGTCACGCAATTCCTCAGCGAAATGCTCGCAGCCGTCGATCCCGCTGAGCTGGGAAAGGATGTGTCCGTTCGTCAGGTACTTGACGAAGCATCGAAAACGGTCGGCGAGCGATTCGGCGATAAACCGCTAATCGAAGCCCGTCTACGGTACACGATCGGGAACGCCTACTATGCGCTGGGGCTGTTTGACCGCGCGGAGACGCACCAAGTCTCCGCCGCGCGCACCTATCGGCGCATCCTTGGTGAGGAACATCCCAGCACGCTTGAGTCGATGGACCACCTCGCACATACGCTTTATCGTCAGGGCAAGTGGGACGAAAGCGCGAGTGCACACCGAAGGACGCTGGAGATCAAACGCCGCGTTTTGGGGGAGGAACACCCGGATACGCTTGTGTCGATGAACAACCTGGGGCTCGCCCTCCGGGACGAGGGCAAATGGGCCGAGGCCGAAGAACTGCACCGAAGGGCACTGGAGCTTCAGCTCCGCGTCCTCGGCGAGGAACACCCGAGCACGCTCGCCTCAATGAGCAACCTGGCAAACATGGTCTCCGACCAGGGCAAGTTGTCGGAGGCAGAGACGCTGTACAGACGAGCGCTGGAAATCCAACGCCGCGCCCTGGGCGAGGAGCATGTAAACACACTCGCATGGATGAACAACTTGGCGAACACACTCAATAGGGAGGGCAAGTGGGTTGAGGCCGAAGAACTTACCAGAAGAGCACTGGAAATTCAGCGCCGCGTCCTGGGCGAGGAGCACCCGAACACAACCGCCTTGATGAACAACTTGGCGATCACGCTTCATAGGGAGGGCAGGTGGGTCGAGGCCGAAGAATTGGATAGAAGGGCACTGGAAATCCAGCGCCGCGTTTTGGGGGAAGAGCACCCGTGGACCCTCGGGTCGATGGTCATCCTTGCTACTACGTTTCAGTCCCAGGGTAAGCTGGTCGAGGCCGAAGAACTGAACAGAAGGGCACTGGAGATCACATGCCGCGTTTATAGCGAGGAGCACCCGTGGGCCCTCGGGTCGATGGCCATCCTGGCTACTGTGCTGCGGTCCCAGGGTAGGCTGGTTGAGGCCGAAGAACTGCAGCGAAAGACGCTTGAAATCAAGCGCCGCGTCTTGGGTGAGGAGCACCCGGACGCGCTTGAGTCAATGAACAACCTGGGCAGCACGCTCCGGGACGCGGGAAAATGGTTCGAGGCCGAAGAACTGCAGCGAAGGACGTTGGAAATCCGGCGCCGAGTCCTGGGTGAAGAGCACCCGAGCACGCTTGCCTCCATGAACAACTTGGCAGAGACGCTCACAAAACAGAAGAAGCTTGCTGAGGTCGAAGAACTCCACCGCAGGATCCTTGACCTTCGGCGCCGCCGGGCCAGTGGTCCACAAGCGACCGCCGCCGATCTCAATAGACACGCCCGGCTGCTCCTGACGTGCGAACCGGCTGGCCTACGCGATCCGGAGGCGGCCCTCTTGGCGGCTGAAAAGGCAGTCAACAATACCAGTGCGAACAACTGCAGTTTCCTCGACACGCTGGCCCTTGCCTATCAGGCGACGGGCGAAATCGCCAAGGCCGTCGAAACCCAACGCCAGGCAATATCACTCTTGCCACCAGAAGAATCGCCGCTGCGTACGAGACTCGAAGTGGCACTTGCCGAGTATCTCATCGAGCAAGGAGATTACCTCGAGGCAGAGTCGCTCCTTCTCAACGGCATCAGTAACCTGAGAGGCAATCCGTACGCGCAACCGGAGCAAGAACGCGAGGTGGTCGAGCGCATCGTTAGGCTCTACGAGGCCTGGGGTAAACCCGACAAGGCCGCCGAATACCATGCGACACCATCGGCAGACGAGCCTGCGCCCCCGAATAACGCCTGGAGGTCAAACGAGAAGTCTCCCACCGAGGACTGAGTCGCTTGGTCAGGACCTACGGCCTGTCGGACGTTGGGATGACTACACGGTTGAATTCGTCTGGATCATGTCGAAGTACCAGGCGTGTGCGCGCGAGCATATCGAGAGCTTGCTCAGGACGTCAAGGATCAAGTCGCACGTTTCGCCGAAGCGGCAACGGCTCGCCGAGCTGTCTTCATCTTGGGCCTGATACTCGCATCGCCCGATGCCCCGTTGTCATGATGCTGTCGTCGCCGGCACCGAAGCTGGTGCTATGCACTCGGAGGCGCGAGATGCAACGTATGGAAGTATTCCGCCAGCTTGGCGAACGCTGCGTCAAGCTCGGTGGTCGAGAGCTGCACCTCTGTTGCCAGCGAGGCGAATTCGGCAGCCCACTCGTGCGGCGGTGCTGGCATCTGGGCTTGAAGCGCGTGTGAGGAACGTGTAGCGAATGTCGTATCGAGGGCGGCTCGCATGTCTTCCAAAGGCGGCGGATCGCGCTCCAGGATTAGAAGCAGATCGACGAGGTCTTTGCTGCGGATGTTGGTGCGGTCTGCCCATGGATAGGTGTGGGCGTGGATCTTCTCAGCGAATTGCTGCGCCTTTGGGATTGCGAGGGCTTCCGCAGGGTCAATGCCGGCAAAGGAGAGCAGGTCCTCGCCCTGAAGTCGCTCGGGCGCACCGTACAGCGCGTCGCCGATGCCGACATCGATGTGAAATGAGCCAAACACTCGTCCGGCCATGAGTGCTCGCACCGGGAAGCGTGCTCCACCTTGTGGGGCGCCCTGAAGTGCCGTTGTCGGTTCAGCGATTCGGAAGGTCAGGTAGTCGCGCAGGTCCACCTCTGCGACCGTTTGCAGTTCGTCGCGTATCGTCTCAAGCGAACTTGTCAGATCGGGGTTTGGCTCGGCTGCGCCAATGCTCAAGTCGATGTCCCTCGTGGTTCGGGCATTGGGTCGATACCGAAGTTCCATGGCGTACCCGCCCTTGAGTAGCCAAGGTGCGTTCGGCCGCGCGAACAGGCGCGCTAGTAGCCGTTCAATCATCAGTTTCAGCCGTAGCGTGTTGAGGGGCACGCCACGTTCGTCGGCGATGTTTTTGAGCCGACGTTCGAGGGCCTGGCGGAAGGCAATCGGGCTGCTGAACTTGCGCGCCATGACTCGTTATCCAGCCGAAGCTAGCGCCGCTGACAGTCGCGAGCCTCTCGATTGGCGTTTTGCAGCTTGGGCGACTTTCGTGCGTCGTACGACCCCTTCGGCGATGGCCCGGCTGACAATCTCGTTGAGTTGCTCCTGGGTCACGCCGCCTTCCTCGGCCACGTCGAGCAGAGTATGAAGCGGTGCGGTCGCTCGAAACCCCTCGCGGTGTTCAATGTCATCTTCGTCGAGTTCCTTCTTGTGTAGGACACAGCCCGAAGGCGGCTGCTTACGGAACGAGCGCGGGACGGTCAGGTGCGTTCGAGTCGGCAGCAGATTCCCCAGCCCGTGAACGCTGAGGGCTGACTCGTGTGACACGATGGCCTGTGGCCGGTCGTCCCTTCCGCGACTCCAGAGGCTGAGCCGGATCAGGTCGTCGTATTCAGAGAGCGGGTTCGTGGCCATGCGGTAGAGACCACGCTCCACTCGCTCAAAGTTGCCAGCCTTCAGGTGATAGTCGATGTGAGGCTGCGCATACCCGGCCGCGGCGGCCTGCTTCGACGTGAAGTAGCCACCCTGCGTTTGCGCGAGGTCCGATAGCTCGCGCCGGGCCGATTTCGTGCTTCGGTATGGCATGCGTAAAAGTTAAAATATTTTGAACGATTATGGGCGAAGGCACGAGCCGTGTCCAGCCGAAAGCGTCACGCCAGCCTGTCGGCAAAGAAACCGCCGCGCTCACCATGCACACGACGTGCGCCACCGTATTGCTACAGCTAGCAGTCGAGCTAGCCCCGGCTAGCTCTCTATTAGCCCGGTTGGTCAGGGATGCCAACTCCTCCCGACACCTCCGTCCGTCGTTTCAAGCGACTACGGTGTTGGCCGAAGGTACCGCCCCCGGGAGTTCCAAGCGCTCCGGCAAGAACGATGCGTGAGCGATCGAGCGCGGAGTTCTTGAGTTGCATCGGGCAGGAGTCTACCCGCCCTGGAGCTGGCCCATCCTACCCTTGACCGAAGTTTGGTTTATGTTAGGATACACCCCGGACGTCTGGCACGGGAATACCGGTGAGGTGTAAGCCATGTTGGTCATGTCCACGACACCGCGGGCTGAGAAGCGACGACGCCTGGCCTCTGCCGCGTGGCGCATGGAAGTCCCAATCAAGCTGGTGAAGGAAGGCCCCGCGGCATTCTACCACCCGGAGGACGTGATGAACTTGATGGGATCGCGCGCTTGGATGCGACGACGGCGAGATTCAGAGGGTGGTTTACTGTGCGAAGGTCCGGAGAACGCCGACGACCGCAAGTCGCGCGTGGTCGATCTTGACGTGAGCTGTGGTCGTGTTCACCCTAACGCGGTGCCGTCAGTTACTGGAACCAACCAATGGAGCAGATCATGCCGCTCGCAAGGCACGAGAGTGGGGTGTGGAGGGCTAATCTGAGCGACTCGGAGCTGGACAGGATTAGTTCCCTCCTCGCTGAGGCGATGCCTCGTTACCTCACCATTGTTGACGAGATCTTCGCCGTGGCCAAACGCACGAATGAGCTCGAATTCCTGTTTTCTCTGTTTCGCGTCAGAGGCGCCCAGAATCCTGGATGGGATCCGTATCAGACGACGCTCGAATCTATTCCGGCGCTTGTTGACTGTGCAAATACGACCCAGAACGATACTGTGGCGCGCCACCTTCAGCTGTGGATCTACGGCCATATTCTCGAAGCGTCCGAACCATACGAGCTGCTTGCGAATCTCCTTGAGGTTGCAGGAGGTCGTCACTATGCCTGGAACACGAACTTCCCGCCGAAGAAGAGTGGTGTCCCGAATGGCACTGCCGTCGCCAATCTCTGTTCTGTCAAGCACTTACGTTTTTCCCAACGTTTCGCGCAGCTCGTCGCGCGGGTCGTGCATGAGTGGATAGTGCTCTCGGCGTCGCTTCAG
>CP070744.1:949359-973053 GCA_020348265.1 Phycisphaerales bacterium
GTGGGCAAGCCACCCGTGGCACACATATCCATCCCTCACCCTTCGCGCGTGTGCCACTGGCGGCTCGTCCGCCAGTGTCGGGGATATGACATTCAACACGGGTGGGCAAGCCACCCGTGGCACACATATCCATTTGAAATCCTCGGAATCTTGGATGTTCTTTCCAAAGCCAAGATCAATGATCTTGAGACTTGCATCGGGAGATATAACCCAAAGTTGTGGATGGTGACAGGATAAAAAGGCGGCGTACCCTGCGTGTTGTAGATAAGCAACACGAATCGCCCACGCGGGCAGAAGGAGTACGCCAGATGCACCGTACCGTCGAATCGCTGGCAATGCCAGCCGCGACTTCCCAGGATGTGTTGACCGACGTGCTGCGTGATGGAGCGGCGCAGCTACTCGCCCAGGCCCTCGAGGCCGAAGTGGCCACGCGGATCGAAAATCACAAGCAACTCGTCGACGAGGTTGGCCACCGGATGATCGTCCGCAACGGACATTTGCCGACCCGAACCATCGTCACCGGTGTCGGATCGGTCGCCGTGACGCAGCCGCGGGTTCACGATCGCCGGCCGGAGGACACCGTCGGCGAAGACGGGCAAGGGGTGGCGCTACACTTGGATCACAACAAGCAACCTGTTCAACAAGCTGCTAGACCGCATTCATGGTGCAATCGGAAGCGTGTAAACCCAATGTAGCGCCGCGGCTTGTCCGCGGCGCCGCTGGGTGTGCTGTGCAGATGCGCCGACCACAGTAGAAGACTCGGATATTGTGCAGCGGTCGAATTGCATGCCGGCGTCCCGGCGCGCCGGGACTCGCGCATGGCACCCAACTCCTGACCCGCTACGCAGAAGACGAAGACGTTCAAGGAGTCTTACTACAGGTGCACCGTCCTCTCCTCTTCCGAGCCGTCTCGATGCACGTCGGCATGGGGAAGCGGAACGTCCGCCTTTTTCAGAGCCGCGCCCGTCAGGAAGCGGAACGTCCGCCGTGAGGGGTGGCATGCTTTCACGCGACGAAGTCGCGGGCAAGCATGATCATGGGCATTGCAGAACATGCCTACCCCCGCCTGCGGCGAGTGAAGGCATGGCACCCGCAGGGTGAGCCGAGGCAACCGGCAGTCGACAATACCGTCCGCCTGACTGGTTGAGTCTAACTGGCTGCTTGCGCCCTACTGGTTACCCAGCGTCTCCATCATCTTCAGTCCGGCAGGTCCGGCTAAGACGACGAGGATCGCGGGGAAGATGAAGAGAATAAGTGGTGCCATCAGCTTGACGGTTGTCTGTTGAGCTTTCTCCTCCGCTCTTTGGCGCCTCTTGATCCTAAGGGCGGTTGATTGACGACGCAGGGCACCGGCGATGCTCGTGCCAAAGCGCTCCGCCTGGTTGATGACACCCACCAGCGATCCAGCCTCTTCAATACCGCTTCTAGCG
Organism: Phycisphaerales bacterium; assembly: GCA_020348265.1. Taxonomy (GTDB): domain Bacteria; phylum Planctomycetota; class Phycisphaerae; order UBA1845; family UBA1845. Next base: position 950,790 of record CP070744.1, read on the forward strand.
GCAAAGTTGCCCAACGCCTCATTACGCGGAATACCCATCTGCGCTTCTATGGTCACGATTTGAAGCTCTTCAGAGAGAACGGGATGCACTTTGAGCATCTCTTCCCCGACTCGCTGAAAGGCGGCGTCGAGACCCAGCCCGGACTCGACGGAAATCACCAACATGTCCAGCGTATCGGGAAGTCCCTTGCGGATTAGCTCTGCACGTTTGGAGATGGCCATTCGCAACCAGAGATTCGGAGCCATAAACCCCACGCCCGCTCCCAGGAGAATCACGCCCGCAGCGCTTTGAATTTCCGTCCCCCTGGCAACTGCGTATGCAACGCCGGCCAACCCCAGCAATATCGCAACAACCGTCTTGCTCGCCAGGAAGATCGTGGGGACATTCTCGCTGCGAAAACCGGCGGTAGCGAGCTTCATCCGCAGCTTGGACATTTCCTCCGAATTGGTCGGCAGTACCGGCCTGACCGCAATCGGTGCAACGGTCTCCATCACACGTTTGGCAACCGACTCTTTTGCCTGCTGACGTGCATCGGGAAGGTCTTTCTTTAGACTCCGCCCTGCCATCCGGCGCCTGATCGTACCTTCCTCAGCACCCTTCTTGGGCCAGAGTGAGTAGACAATCAGAGCGGCTGCACCGACCACCATGATGCCAATGGCGTAGGTTTCCATACTCGTCACTCCTACTACAACCGACCTTCAGCTATGCCGGCTCTCTCCTGGGTTCTCGCCCTCTCCCACTACACCTTGATGTTGACGATCCAGCGGATCATCGCGATACCCATCAACTGCATCCCACCGGCCACCATCAGAAGCACCTTGCCGAGCGCGTTTTCAAACATGATTCCCCCGTAGTTGGGGTTCAGATACATCACTGCCGCGAATACCAGGATCGGCATGGCGAAGAGTACCCAGCCGGAAAGCCGCCCTTCCGCGGTCAGCCCGCGAACCAGGCCGGCCAGTTCGATACGCTCGCGAATGACCCCGCTGATGTTGTCCAAGACTTCGGCCAGGTCGCCACCGGTTTGACGCTGAATCATCACCGCGGTAACGAAGAACCGGACGTCAAGGGAATCCACCCGGTCGGCCATCGCCTGAAGTGCGTCCTCGATTTTGATTCCCAGGTTCTGCTCATGGTAGACCTGGGCGAATTCCGTAGCGATGGGCGGAGGCATTTGCTCATAAATAAGTTGGATAGCGCCGCCGAGTGAATGCCCCGCACGAAGCGCCTGGCCCATCATGTCGAACACGTCCGGCAACTGGTTGGCGAGCTTACGTACGCGTCGTCCGCGGCGCATGCTCAACCAAAGCATTGGAAGCACAATCACTCCGCCTCCACAACCCAGGGCCGCGACCATCCCCGCCCGGAATACCGCCAGGGCGACGGTTAGAAGAATCGCGATGCTAAACAAGTTCACCAGAGTCTGAGAGGCAGACCAAGACACATCGCCTTGATCGAGCATTCGCTGCACCTTGGGAACAAAGCTGAACTTACCGATAATCGCATCTGCAAACGACTTGGTCTGTCCCATCCCCCCGCGACGAAGGATCGACTCAGGCGTCTTATCCAACTTCTTCTGCGTCTTCCCGCGCAAGCGATCCTGCATTTTCTTGCGATTGGACGTGCGTGTCTCCACAATCACCTGGTAAATGCCGTAGAAGAGCAACATTGAACCGATGACCGGCAGAACGTAGATGACAAAGTCGTTGCCCGCGCCCAAGACAGGCGCTTGGGCATTTGTGCCCATCATGGCTTGCGATGCGAATAAGGCCATCTGTAAACCCTCGGATCAATCAACCCATCAGTCGTGGTCGCGCAACAGCACTTGTCGAGTGAAGAGGCCCGGATCCAGACCGCAACCGGCAGACTCCAAACGACCCAAAAACGACGGACGAATTCCCGTTGCCACAAACTGACCAAAGACCTTTCCGTCACTGCCCACACCCAGCTGCTCATAGGTGAAGATGTCTTGCATAGTGACGATATCTCCCTCCATACCGGCGACCTCGGTTACACTGGTCACCTTTCTCGGGCCACCGGTAAGCCGCTGTGCCTGGACGATCACATGGATGGCTGATGAAAACTGCTGGCGGATAGCCCGCAGAGGCAGTTCGAAGCCGGCCATCATCACCATCGTCTCCACGCGGGCGACGGTATCCCGTGTGCTGTTGGCGTGGAGAGTGGTCAGCGAACCGTCATGCCCGGTGTTCATCGCCTGCAGCATGTCCAGCGTTTCCGGACCGCGACACTCCCCCACCACCAGCCTGTCCGGGCGCATACGCAGACTGTTGATCAGAAGATCGCGAATGGTAATCCGCCCTTTTCCCTCGATATTGGCCGGCCGCGTTTCGAGTCGGACTACATGGGGCTGACGCAATTGCAGCTCCGCCGCGTCCTCCATAGTAACTATGCGGTCGCTGTCCGGAATGAACGAGGACAAGTTGTTGAGCAGTGTCGTCTTGCCCGACCCCGTTCCCCCGATCACCAGCACGTTGAGATGCGCCTTGACACAGGATTCGAGAAAGTCGCGCATCTCCGGAGTCACCGACTTGAACGCGAGGTAATCATCCCAGGTAAGCGGGTCAGCCCCGAACCGCCGAATGGACATATTCGCTCCGTCGAGGGCCAGTGGTGGAATGACGGCATTGACTCGACTGCCATCAGCCAGTCGCGCGTCGACCAGCGGAGAAGTCTCGTCACATCTACGCCCCACTGCACTGACGATCTTGTCGATGACGTGCATCAAGTGGGCGTTGTCACGAAACTGAATGTCGGTAAGCTGCAGGTTTCCCCGGCGCTCAACGTATACCTGTTTGGGGCCGTTGACAAGAATATCGCTTATGCTCGGATCGGCCAGGATCACCTCCAAAGGTCCGAGCCCGAAGGTCTCATCAAGCACCTCGCTCGTGAGCCGCTGGCGTTCGTTGTAGTTTAGGAGAGTGTTCTCCTGATCGGCCAACTGGGTGAGGACTTCTTTAACCTGCTCGCGAAGGGCCTCTTCCTCCCCCACCATTCGGGTAAGATCAAGCTGATCGATCAGCTTGCGGTGCAGGCGCATCTTGAGGGCATTGAACTGCTCGATCTTCTCGTTGGATACTCTTGCCCCTGGTCCCATATCTCCGGGCCTCTTGCCGGATTGTACGGGTGCCTTGATTACCGGACTGGGCGGTTTGGCCGGCTTAGTCTGTACGGACGTTGTCGCCGGTGGAGTGGCTGGAGGCGGCGCGGTTACATTGGAGGGAGTACGTTTTCCGAACATGTGCGTGATCCAATCGCAAGGGCCGCATCAGTCCGCTGAGCTGTCACCGGGCATTCCTGGATACTTGCCATAACCCGCGGCGTATTATCCCCGGTCAGCGACATCAACTGTTCGCGAATATCCGTTCAAGCAAACTCTTCTTACGCGTCTCCTTATCATCGGACTCGCCGGCGGAGCTGTATAGCCGCGCTGCGATTTCCTCGATTGCCTGGCGCACCTTACTTTTCGGACTATAAGCCTGCAGCGTCTCTCCCAGATTGATCGCCCCGCTGACGGTGCTCCATTCGTCCGGTATGCTCGCGAACGGCTCGATATTCAGTGTTGTCGACACGTCGTCCACCGAGAGGTTTGCGGCATCGCGCCCGATACGGTTGCAGATCAGCTTCGTACGCTCGGGGTTTATACCGTCTTCGCGCATACCGTCGATAATGCGAACGGCATTGCGGATCGTGGGGACGAGCAGCTGCACCACGAGCATATTCATGTCTGACAAATCGAAAACCGACTTGGAGTTGGGATCCATCCGCGTCGGGCCATCAGCAATGACAAACTCGTTGAACTGAAGAAGACTGGACAACAAACCTACACAGGATGCCGCCGTAATCGTATCCGCTTGCGCGAAACTTGCCGGGCGAGCGAGAACATGCAGACCGCTGTCGTGTTTCACGAGAGCCCGCTCCACCACCTGCTGTTCGAGTTGCTCGGGCGAGTTGCACAGATCTGCCACAGTGTACATCGGTTCTACGTCCAACAGCGTGGCTACCTGACCGAAGCGATAGTCCAGGTCGACGATGGTGACCCGCCCAGGTACGATTTGTGCAAGTTCGGCAGCGAGATTGGTGGCGAACACTGTCGCCCCTACACCGCCCGAGGTGCCCAGCACGGTGATCAGCATCCCCATCTGCCCACTGTCCACGCACTGTTCCGCGACCTTGTCGACGGCCTCGACAAGCGACTTCTCTTCGATGGGTCTGGGAAGAAACTCCCTTACTCCCATCCGCATCGCTTTGAGAATCAAATGACCGTCGGTTGACGAGGATGTAGCGAAGATCGCCGGGCGTGATCCGTTTGCGACAACGTCTGCTACAACAGGAAGGACGGCATCAGGAACGGGATCGAGGTTGACCAGAACTGCTTCGACGGGGAATTGCTTGACCGCCTGTCCTAAAAGGGCGGGCTCCTCCACCTCCGCCACGATCTTTACACCAGGAACGCGGAGGAGCAACGAGCGCAGCTCCCCCGCATAGTCCTCCTCCCCGTTTAGGACGATGAAGCGTACGTCACGCGCCATTGACTGTTATACTTCTCCCTCACTGGAACAGCCAAGGCACTGTGGTGGCACCACCACTCGGCGGCGCACTGACCGACGTCGCAATTCACGACGTCAATCCGGCTAAGACTTTCCAGTTATTGGATCAACTCCACCGGCCGTTTACTAACAAACCGCTGGAAGATGGCCGACAGCTGAGCGCTGTACTGATCGATCGAACCTTCCGCGTGGAAGCGCTCTCCACCTCCAATATCGGCTATCTCGGACATCAAGCTGGTATTAGCCCCAGCCCCAACACTGACGGCGAAGATACGGATCCCATCACCGGCTGTCATGCCGGCTTGTTCAAGAGCATAAGTCGCTGCTCCCTCGGTGCTGTATCGTCCGCTCGCGTCGATATTGGCGTTACCGTCGGTGAGGACGATCATCACCTTGCGGGACATGCTCCGAGCTCGGACACTGCTGAGTTCTTCGATTCCGCGCTCCATACCCGCACCCATGTTCGTCGACGCGTCACAGTGGGCCGCCTGCATTTCAGTCAGACGGTCACCAATCGACTGATCATGCGTCAGATCGAGTTCCGGGTGTCCGGTGGTCCCATATACCTCCAGAGACAACTGATCGTCAGTATCTAGATCATCGATCAGGTTGACCATGAAGTTGACCGCATCTTTCACTGCCTGCATAGGCTGAGCAGGAGCGTCCACGAATTCCGGCGTCTGGGCGTTGCTGCGCCGTTTCTCCATCAAGAAGTTTGCGAATGTCTTGACCTCAAAACGATATCGGAAGTTGCTATTGGCCTCGCAGGCACTGGTCGATGTGCTGGCCGTACAGTTGATGCAGTCCTCCCACGTATCGGTAGGCACCGTAAGAGAATCCCCGAAGATCGTCTGCGCAAAGACCGCTTCGCCACCCCCGACCCAGTTGTTGCCGTTGCCCACCTTCGGCACACCCAGCTTCTCGTAGTAGGGCAGCTCGCCGGTTATCGGATCTGCCCCGTGCCCGCTGTTCCGATAAGCCGGCCCCAGCGCACACGCGACCCTCGCCGGCCAAGTCGAGGTGCTGTCGTCGTCATACTCCTTGCTCATCAGAGCTTCGACTTCGCTATGCTTGTGCCCCTGTTCGTACAGGGCGACCTCCAGGTTGACATCCGACCGGTCAGCGTACTTGGTGAGACGGACCGTCCCGGAATCGGCAGCCTGATCGTAACAGGGATCGTGCAGACCGCCCTTCGCATCGTCCGCCGTCCCATAACCCAGATTCTGCATGTACCCCCACGTAGTACCGTTGGCTTGCATCTCTGATTTGCCAAACCCGAAGACTCTGGAAAAATACGGGGGAAGTGATCCATTGGGCGAGCCCAAGGTCATTCGGACTCGAACGCGGACGGCGGTAGAGAACTCGCCGCCCGGAGCGAAGTGATACGTACCGCTCTTCTCATAGAAGCTTGCTCGACCGAAGGTTACGTCCTCCTTCGAATCCATTGTGATGCCTCGGCCGAGAACACCGTTGCGCCGGGTATGCGCCGGCGCCGCATTCCGGGCCAGTTCCATGGGGCTCCCGTCATCCCACTCGGCCAACCTGCTGGCTGGTGCAAGCGCCGCCGCGTCCGCCGTCCGCTGCAGATCAGCCTTTGCGTTGTACATGGCACCGACATCGACGCTCAGTGCCGCAAACCCCGTGAGCACAACCAGCATCACAGCAACTTGGACTGCAACGATCGTTCGCTTTCGCATGCAGCCCCCGGCGGAGCGGCAACTTGCTACCGGGCAAGCTTGAGGCGGCCAGCCAGACCGTTCGAACTGGGAGCGTTAGGGTCAACGACGACACCGGGCCCCGCATAACTTACCGGCTGAATCAGGAACGTCTTACTCGTCGGTGAGCCGGTCAACTTTATCTTCATCACCCTACCGAAACGGACGTCCGTGACCGTGTACACCGCGTTTGCACCGGGGTAATTCACAGCGTTGTGTAGGAGGAAGGCCACGACATCGCCAACGCGGGTTTCAATGGCCGCTGTGAGCGACACGGTCATTCCCGGATCGCCCCCGATGTCATAGGTAACCGGATCACCTTCCCAATCGTAAAAAGTCAGCACATCCGTACCGATCTCCGCTTCGAGATCCTCCGGTGGAACACCGTTCTCGATGTGATCGGCCAAACCCGGAGCCCCCATGCTAGGAAGTCCTATGTTAAGCAAACCGAAGTTTCCCGGCGTCGAAGTCCAGGGAAACAGCTTTATCTCCGGCAGACCATCAGGATCTGACTCGATTTCATCGTCATCAGAGTCATAGCTGTATTCATCCGACCCCACAGTGATCTCAGAATCGAAGAGATCTTCGTGGATGCTGAAGGGCATCAGAATGCCCGGGTCCTCTCCCGGAGAAAACCCGGCAACATGGTCGTCGAAGACAGCCGTGGCGGTCACTTCCGTCTCACTTAGAGTGATTCCGAAGATCGGTGCGAAATACAGGGCGATGGAACCGTTGAGCCCTTCCGCGGTCCGTTTGGCCACAACTTGAACCGCATTGTAGGCATCGGAGCTTCCAGCCACCTGTATCGGTGACGTCCCCGAAGTTACGTCAATCCAACCCGTCGTAATGTCACCACCCTCGATCAACGTTGTGTCAACCCCGAATGATGCGTTTTCCGCAGCTAGTTCATTCACCCGCGTAATGGTCGCGGAAAGCACTTCGGAGATCTCACCACCGTCAGGATTCAGGCGTACCTGCAGCATGGTGTCCTCTACATACGAGGTTGCGCCGGCAAGGGCGGCCACATCAGCCGCTCGCTGAAGATCACCCCGGGCGTTGTACATGGCACCCACATCAATGCTCAGCGCTGCAAACGCCAGCAGAGTCACTAGCATCACGCCAACTTGAACGGCGACAACTGCCCGCTTTCGGTTTGAATCCCCTACCTTTAGAAACGGTCTTACGACCTTCATGGCTTCCATCTCCTGCCATTATATCCCGGCACCGCTGTGCAGCGCGACAGCCTCTTGAAGGCTCAGCGCTCTGCGCTCCCTTCTTGCGGATGGTTTGCCCACCGGTGCCACGTTCCTTGTCCTTTCAGTGCGAACATGGACCTCCACATTGAGCTTACAATACGCTTTGTGAAAAGGTCCTGCTCAGCCTTGTGTCATCGAACCAGGACGATGCGTCCTGCCGCCCCGTTGGAACTCGGGGCAAACTCGTGAATCATCACACCGGGGCCGGCATACGACGTCGGCTGGACGAAGAGGCCGCGCTGGTTTGGGGCCCCTGTCAAACGGATGTCCATAACGCGGCCGAAGCGCATCTGTGTGATGGTGTAGATCGCGTTTGACCCCGAAAGAACCACGTTGTTGTGCAGGAAGAACCCGACCGTCTGGCCAATGAGTTCGGTTATCGGGGTCTGAAGTGCGACCTCCAAACCCGGGCTTCCGGTTATATCATAGGATAGCGAGTTTCCGGACTCGTCGAAGAACGTCAGATCGGATGTGCCGATTTCCGCCACAAAGTCCTCCGGCGTAATCCCGTTTTGGATCTGTATGACTTCCGCGTCGACACCCTGGTTGCCCGTTCCGATGTTCAGCACCCCGAAGTTCCCGTCCCCTTCTTCATATCCGCTGCCGGAGAGTGGATAGGGGTAGAGGCGAATTTCTCTGATGTCATCGGCGCCGGGAGTGACCAAACCCGTATTCTCGTCATACCCGTAGCTGTCTCCGCCGGCGGCCAGCTCGGACAGGAAAGCATCCTCATCAATGGTGAAGGGCAACATGCCTGCTTCACCGGTCGACACGCTGTAACCGGAGAAGCGATCGTCGAACAGTGCCGTCGCCGATGCCGATGTTTCGCCGAAGTACTTGCCCCAGATTGAGGCGAAGTAGAAGTTCACCGGACCGTTTGAAGCCAGTGACTCACCGGCTGCGCGGCGAACGGTCACCTGAACGGCATTGTAATCGATCGGCACGGGATTCGTGTGGATGGTCTCCGATGTGGAGTCGGCGTTCATCCAACCGGTGAGGATATCACCCTGATCGACTAATGTAGTCGACAGTCCCAAAGTGGGATTGGATGCCGAGTAAAGGCCGACTCGCGTGCGGGCTTCATTGATCACCGCCGCCAGAGCCTCGGTGCCACCCACTTCGGTTCGGACGCGTATCATATCATCCGAAGTGTAAGAGGATGTCCCGGCCAGAGCAGCAGCGTCCGCCGCTCGCTGCAGGTCTGCACGAGCGTTGTACAGCGCACCGACGTCAATGGTAAGCGCAGCGAATCCAATTAGGACTACCATGACAACACTGACCTGCACGGCAACCACGGCCCGTTCGCGGTGCATGCCCCACTGTGTGATAAAATGCCTACTCATTCTCTCTTCCTCCACTGCGTGTGCTCTTGCCGCTATTCCACCTTCCCCAGGCGTTTCGCCGCCGCCTCCTCAAGGGCGATCCATGTCGCACCGGCGTTGTCGCGTATTCGCCGGTTGCACATGCTCGCTGGGACCATTAATGGACCTCTTGTCCGCGTGTGAGCTCTCGAAGCTCCGTCCACGCCAAGCTGATTCCCCAAGTGATAACCATCGATCAGGCCAAGTGCGTACGGCTCAGAATCTCTCGGCGGTCTGACATCTCCCTCAGTCAAATGGAGAAGTCCGCGCACATTAATCGGTGTCGCAGACTCAGGAGCAGCCAGGATCATCAGCGCACCACGAGACTTCCGGTAACTCACCGTACTGAACAGTGCACCTGACACCGGGACGTCTCCGATACCCGGAATGCGACTGACAAAGCTTCGCAGTTCCTTGCTCAAAGTCTCAATCCGGTACGGCCCGCGACCGTAGATGGCTTCTTATCGGAACCGGCGCTCCTTCGGCGCCGCCGGCGCAGATTACCAGTCAAAGCCTACGATACATTTCACGGGGAATCGGGAAAGAAAGCAGATTTTCTCTACCCCGCACGGCTGATCCCGGACTGATAAGGAGCATTCGGCACATGCGCTGAGCCGGCACACTCAAGCGAATGTGTATCCGTGATCGAATCCGGGGGTTGAGACATAACGAACGGAAATACTGAGAGGAGTAGAAGGCACGCACCTGGTGAGAAATGTTTCGACTGCCTGGAAAGTGTGTTATCGCCCTTCCCCCGCAGCTCGCCAGTTACGTCGCCCTCCGGCGAAACGGGTCAGCGCGTTCCCGTTCATTGTGCAGCGTCACACTGTTGTCGTCTCCGGGCGGATGACAAAAGCGCCGCCCACAGGTGACGGCGCTAAGCTCGATACGCAATACTGTTGAGACCTGGAGGGGCTGCTACTGTGTACTCGCCGGTTTGGCATGACCCCAGGGACCATGGATGGACATCTCGTCCGGTTCTGAGCTCTCGGAGGTTTCGTCCTCGCCGCCCTTTTTCTCCAACTCATTAGCTTCGGTCAGGCCAAGCGCGTACAACTCGAAATTGCTCGGCGGTTTGATGTCGTGGCCGGGTAGATGCGCCATCTGATGCGCATCGAGCGGGGCTACTATTTCAGGAGTGACCAGGATCACCAGCTCACTTTGAGACTTCCGGAAACTCACCGACCTGAACAGTGCTCCCAAGATCGGAACATCACCGATACCCGGAACACGACTGGCAAAGCCGCGGACGTTCTCACTCAGCAAACCGGCGATGGCAATCGTCTGTCCGGCCCCAACCTCAACCGTGGTTTCAGCGGAACGCTTGGTCACGCCTGGAATCACGAATCCCTGGAACTGCGCTGCGTTGGAGAAATCCAGCTCCGACACAACGGGATTGACCTTGAGGCGAATCACCTGCTGGCCGAGCACCAACGGTGTGAAGTTGAGCTCCACGCCGTACTTCTTGAAGTCAATCGTTACGGTCTGGTTGCCTTGAGGGACGGGAATGGGGAACTCACCGCCGGCAAGAAAAGTGGCAGTTTGCCCACTGATAGCCACCAGGTTCGGTTCCGCGAGAACAGCCAGCAACGAGTTGTCAGCCATAGCCCTGATGAACAGCTGCATCTGCAGGCGCGGGAAACCGAGCGAGATGGAACTCGCCTCGCCGAGCGGAATGCCATCCGTACCGGTCAGGAACGGTATCCGCTGGTTCACCAGGGCGTCAGCAGCGGCTCCCATGTTGATCGGGTTGATCCCGCCTAGTTGATTCACCAAAAAAGCGTCGCGCACGTTATCACCGGCAAGGAAGCCGTTGACGCCGAGCTCGCGCGTTGCCCCTCTGCTCACCTCTGCGACCACGCAGCGCAAGAGCACCTGGTCCTCGCCGGATACATCCAGGTGGTTCTGCACCTCCATCTCCTCGCCACCTGACGGTAGAAAGAGGTTGGCGACGTCTTCCATTCTCCTGGCCCGCTCTATGCTGGTCACCCGGCCCGTCAGGACAATGTTCCCCATGACGGACTTAGCCACGACGGTCGACAGGGGATCGATTCTCTTGAGGGCCTCGCTGAGCCTCTCCAGATCGAGCTCGACGGAGACCTTAAGAAGGTATTGCTGGTCCGCCTTATCCCACAGGACAACGTCCGTTTCTCCGTAGTTCTTGCCGGTAATCAGCAACTGAGTCGGGCTGATCGGCTGGACGTCCGCAACGTGTACGGTCACGACGTCCGCTCGGGCGACTTCGATACTCGTGTTGATGATGGCGCTGCGGTTCAACGGAACGGACACTTCCTGAGTGGTCCCGGAAACGTCCGCTACTTCAGCCTGAAAATCTCCCGGCGAATCTCCAGCGGGAACGATCCCATCGCTGGCGGTTGTGGCACACGCAAAGCACACCAGTGCCACCAAGACTAGACGTCGCGAGAATAGGAACGCCGGCAACCGCCCCGGGCGAATCATTGTGTGATCTTCATCCTTGGTCATTGCGGTCATTATTCTACCTCCGCGTCATCGAACTCGGATTCTTCCTGGCTTTGAGGCTCATCGGTCCGATCGGCATCTGCTGCGGGAGCGCGAGTCCTCGGCGGACTCCGCCTACCGGCCTTTTCCGCATGCCCGACCGGGCCTCCTCTCAGCTCGACAACGTTCCGTGAGTGGGGATGCTCGAATATGATTTGCTGCACCTGTGTTGGCTTGCCTTCTGCCGACCCACGATAAACCGTAACGCTGTGCGGAAGCTGTAGCTGCGGCGGCGGGGTCGCGATTTGGGCCACTCTGGTCGGCTTGGTCGGCACAACCGGTTCAACTCTCTTACCGCCGAACATCTCCGACTCATACGCAACCGCAGCCTCTTCGGTCGTCTCCCGGTCATCACCGCGCATTGCCAGGGTCAACTTACCCCGCGTCTGCCACAGATGAAGCTTGGGTATTTCCTCTTTGGGCACCAGGAGCGTCGCGGATTTCGCCGGCTTCACCGTCGACGCGGTGCTGTCGCCCGGGGCACCCGTTGTAGCGCGGCCCATCGCAGCAAGCTGCACGTTCTCCAGGATCGTCTTGGAGATCGTCTCTTTCTTACCACGCCCTTGCCCCCCCGTGTCGACGTCCATCAAGGCGATGACGTCCACCCAGTCTCCAGGCTTGAGCTGGTAGGCCACTCCACTCACCTCGTCGATCTTGACCGAGAACGCCCGATAACCCTTGGGGATTTTCCCGACCATTCCCGGCGTCGTACCCGGTGCCGCCAGCATGGATTTGAGAACGGGGGTACCCGCAGGGATCATCTTGGCCGTTACTCGTCCAACCACATCGTCGAGTGACGTTATGCGCTCGTGAGTGGGGACGAGCGCGTTGTCCGCGGTCTCGACCGTATCCACAAGCTCGGCGGCTATTTCCTCGAAGCCGCCGATATCCTGTGTAGCGCGAACGACCGTCACAGTCTGCTTCTCCTCCGTTGATCCCTTTGCTTTTTGGAGCGTGTCTACGAGGAGCTTCACGGCGACGAGCCCCATACCCAGGCCCAGGGCCAACGGTATGAACGCCTTTCCCTTCATAGTTGATCCTCTCTCTTGCAGGTCTCAAAGTCGCACCGAACGATAGTGAATACACCGTCTTATCGGCGACTCGTAATCCAGGAGCGCAGGTCCCGGCGCTCCTTGTCCAAACTATGCATGCTTATCGGAAGGTTTGGGCCACTATTAGACCTATCCGCAGAGGAATTTCGTCCTGGGACGGTCTCGCCCGCTGAGCTGCGCCACTCCCGCGCGCGCCAACGACCCCACGACACGTCATGTCGCGGGGTCGATTACTGGTGAAACTCGCCTGACCATGTTGAAAAGCGTGCTTGCAGCGTCGAGCCAATGGCCGCCGAGAGTGCACGGCACAAGGCACGGCATCACCTCCTGCAGTCCTACGATCCGGGAACGGTGCATCCCTCCTTGCGCATTGAACAACTCCCCGTCAAATCGTAGTTGGGCGTGTCGAAGAAGCCGATCAAGGACACGTCATCGTAGGGAATCGTCACCGTCACGGTCTCCTCACAAACCCCGGTGGTCACCGTTGTTGTATATGAAGTCAGTCCTGTTCCGGCCATGCATTGATCCACGCGAGTTATCACATTCGTGTAGGGGCTATCGGATGTCGAAAGAGACGCCAGCCGGCACCCTTCTCGTGCGGCATGCTGCAGACTCTGGCGCACCATGAATACGTATCCGTATTCGATGATGCCAAACAAGATCGTCAACAGCAGCGGAAGAACTACGGCGAATTCAACGACCGCAGCACCTCGCGCACGACTTGAGCGGCGTCTTAACAAGGCCCGCTTCATCCAACGTTTCATGGTCATATCCCCCACCAGCCACACATCCTCGCCGCGAGTATGATCAAGGTTCCCACGGTTAGAGGAACTCCATACGGCAGCAATTGCGACGTAGAGCCAAAAGTCTTGGCCCCTCCAAACTCAGTGAACAACGTTTCGCGGTTCGAACATTTCGTCAGAATAACGCTCATGTTCGCCAGAGCCATCCACAGGCGACCCGTCGCCAGAATCATGATTACGGCGATAATCCCACCGATTACGACACCCAGCCCAAACGAGCACAGGGTGAGCCAAGGCCCCAGCCAAACGCCGATTGCGGCCATCAGCTTCACGTCTCCTGCTCCCATTCCGTGCATCAGCCAGGGGATGATCAGCAGCCCGAACCCTGTGAGCAAACCCGCCATGCCCGTCGCCAAACCCGTCATGCCGAAATACAGACCTTGAACTATGAATCCGGTTATGATCAGAGACAGGTTGAGCCAGTTGGGGACACGCTTCTGTGAGTAGTCAATCCATGACGCCAACAGAATACCGGGGACCATCACCCCGCACACCACATGCCAGAAACCGACGTCCATCGAAACACTCCCGCACTGTTAGGGTTCAGGTACCGATTCGGTCACCTCGTCGGTCGGCCCGACGAAATCCCTAATGATGCTTCTTTCCCCTCCAGCACGCTTTACGATAAACGTACGGGGTGGTGAACATCGCCGGGACCCGACGACGCCCACCAACCCCATATTCGCTTCGCCTCCAGCTGCTTGACACCGCACGAGCCACAACGGTTGACGGCACAACGCTCGCGACATCTCGATTGGATGCCTTGTCCGCTGCGGAACCAGCCGGACCTTTTGCCGCCGGAAATGAACTCGTGCCTCGCATCCGATGTCAGCCGGATCCACAAAGACCTTTACGCGGCGCCGCCCATGGCGGTGTTGGTCGTGTTGAAGATGCCGCTCACCGTGCCGCCCAGCGTCGTCACAATACCAATGCAGGCAACAATAATCAACGAGAGCATGACCGCGTACTCGGTTGCGGTCGGACCATCTTCAGACTGCAGGAATCTCTTGACAACGTTCATATTCTTACATCCTCTCTGTCTTGGGCTGACATAAACAGCCCTGATTGTTTTCGAAGGTTGCACAGGCCCCCCAGAACCTGCCCCTTCTGCATTTCGACCCGGACCTCCCAGGGGTCACGGGCCAGTTGTTGGTCGTTCGATTCGAGAGCGCGTCACCCGACCTTCAACATCCACCATGAACGGATGACGGTTGTCTACGATGGGTCGAACAATCAGGTGGAGAGCCGCCTCCCTCCCCCGAGACTTGGCGACACTCAACACCCTTGTTGACCCTCTTATTCAAAACGTAAGAAACAAATTCTACAGACGCAAACGCAACCATGCAAAACTTCTCTCTTCCGGTCGAATCCAATCTCGACTACGCACTTGCCCACCTAAGAGCGGACCGACAAATCCCGCTACGGTCGAGTTACTACCCGCCAGCGGCCGCTGCAATGGACTCGTAGATCCCCGAGACGCTGTCGCCGAACGTGGACAAAATGCTGATGGACACAAGGAGAATAAGGGCCAACAGTGTCGCATATTCTACAGTTGTCGGCCCGTCCTCCGATCTCAGGAACGCTGTAAGCTTTTGCGCTAGCGTGCTCATGGGTATGTCCCCTTCCATTCCGCTCCAGCGCCAGCAACAACGCGCCTAGCGTATGCCCCTCCGCGCGAGCGGTGAGTGTATGCTCTTTTACAGCGTCGAATACGGATCTCCAATATGCAAACGATACCAGGCAGATTCCTTAGATTATTATGAGTTCCGCTGGTGTGATAACCGCGGGCTTGAACCGATAACCACACATCTGCTGCATCGGATTCCGATAACCGGCGAGCAGGAGCGGTACCACTTGCAGCACGCACAGACTGCTCTGCAGGACTTTCTGTAATCCTCAGGTGTTTGGGGACATTCGAAGCATCCTTGATGGGCGTCGCCGATGCATCCTCCCAGGAAAAAGGGACTGGATTACCTGGATCACACGTTTAGAACATCGATGGGGCAACCGATTCACAAACTGACGTGAGAACGATGCCCATTACTCATGCCGATTCCCCACCGGTAGCGGCGGCGCTACCCCGGCGCCTGCTGCGCGTGTGGCACAGTATTGGAATACCCACATTGGCGGATGCCCTGTTCTTGGTTGTTCTGTTTCAGCTGCTGCATCTTGGAGCCACCGGTTTCTTCAACGATCCCGGCACCGGATGGCACATTCGGACCGGCGATACCATCGTTGCCACTGGACAGATTCCCGTCGTGGACAGCTTCAGCTACACACGCGAAGGGCATGCTTGGGTCGAGACACAGTGGGTTGGTGATGTACTGATGTACTGGGGCTTCTCCGCCGGCGGGTATTCACTTCTGGCCGTGGTCACGGCAATTGTGCTGGCCGGCCTCTTCCGTTGGATTTACCGGACGCAGATGGCGCAAGGCGGCTGGCCGATACTTACGCTACTAATAACATTGGCAGCGGCTTGTGCCGCCTCGGGACACTTCCTGGTGCGCCCTCTGCTTGCCAGCACCATTGGCATTCCGCTGTGCTTCTGGTGGTCCACACAGTACGCCCGCGGGGGGTTCAGCAGCACGCGCCTGTGGCTTCTGGTGCCTATCGCTGCCGTTTGGTGCAACGTGCATCCGGGGGTGCTTGGTGGAATCGCCACCATCGGCCTTTGCTGCCTGGGCACGCTTTTCGAGGGATTGGTTTCCAGGCAGGAGCATTCGCGGCGTGAAATGCTGCGCCGCGGCACGATGCTTTTGGCGGTGAGCGCGACGATGGGCGTGGTCACGCTGGTCAACCCGTACGGCGTTGACTGGCACCTGTGGATTATCCGTCTTATGGGAATGGGGGCGCTTTCCCAGCATGTGCACGAGTGGATGCCCCCCACCTGGACAGACCCCGACGCCATTGCCGCCATCATACTGGTTGCCGCAACCGCCATTCTCGCCTGCACGCGGCGAAACAGAATCAAACCCGCGGAGATTCCGATCATCCTATTCTGGCTCAGCCAGGCTCTGGGCAGCTCTCGTCACTTGCCGCTTGCGGGAATGGTCCTCGCTCTTCAGTTGGGACGCCTGCTGGCCAACCTGCGCGTGGATTCAGGATGGGTCGGTGCCGTTGCCAAACGCCTGCCGCTTTTCTCGCCGGGAATTCGTAAAACAGAACTCCGCACCGGCGGCGGCTTGGTCAGCGGAGCTGCCATCGCAGTGTTGATCGTTTTGCTTGCTACCGGCGCAACCGTGCCCGCAATCGGCCTGGGCGTCGCCGGACCTCCCGTAGACAGATACCCTCCAGAGGCTGTCGAGTACCTGCGCATGCACGGGACTGAGGCTCGGCTGTTCAACGAAATCAACTTCGGAGGCATGTTGATCCACCAGCTGCCCGAGACGCCCGTGTTCATTGATGACCGCTTTGGACTCTACGGCCCGGAGTTTGTCGAGGAATACGTCGTCACCGTTCGCAGACCGAACACCCACGCCGATGACCTTCTTGACACCTGGCGGATCGACACCGTGCTAATCAGCAACACGGCCCCTCTACACGCGTGGCTCGCGGATAGCCCGAAATGGACCGCCGCATTTGCTGACAACGTGGCAACAGTGTACACACGCAACCTCCGGCAAGATGGGGAGGGATATGACACTCTCTGAGCAGCCGATTAGCACAGCGAAAGGCAAAGACGCCATAAGAGAAGCATCTGTGACCACACCAAGGTCGAGCGTCTTCGAGCTCTCCGTCATCATCCCCACCTATAACGAGTCGAAGAATATCCCTGAGCTGCTCCGTCGAATCGCACGGGTGGTCGTCGAAAAGGACATCCCCTGCGAAGTGATTGTTGTTGACGACAACTCACCCGACGGCACCGCGGAAGCAGCCAAGAATGTTGAAATCCCAATAGTCGTCCGGGTCATTAAACGAACCGGCGAGCGCGGACTAAGTCAATCCGTAGTCGACGGTCTGAGGATCGCTCAAGGTATGTATGTTCTGGTCATGGATGCCGATCTTCAGCATCCTCCGGAATCCATCCCCAACCTGCTGGCCGCCGTGCGAACCGGAGCCGACTTTGTTATCGGATCGCGCTATGTCTCGGGCGGGCGAACCAACGATTTTAGCTTCTACCGCAAACTCAATAGCCGAGTTGCCACGCTGTTGACCCTGCCTCTGGTTGGTCGCAACGCGCTCGATCCGATGGCCGGTTTCTTCTGCCTAAGGCGAGATCTAATCGACACCTCCCCGTTGAACCCCATCGGATACAAGATTGGACTGGAGCTACTGGTCAAGTGCTCGCCGCAGAACGTGGTTGAGGTGCCTATCCGATTCAGCTCGCGCGGCGCCGGCGAGAGCAAGCTGAACCTTGCGGAACAGCTCAACTATCTGCGACACCTTCGGCGACTCTACGACTGGCGCTGGCCGAATCTCAGTCAGATCGGGATGTTCTGTGCAGTGGGAACGTCCGGGATGATCGTGGATCTTACCCTGATGACGCTGCTGATGTACGTCGGCATGGCTTTCCCACTGGCCAGAATCGCGAGTATCGCCGTTGCGATGGTATCGAACTTCTTTCTAAACCGTTGGATGACCTTCCTGAGGGCCCGGCAAGGCGACTGGAGCCGACAGCTTCCCAAGTTTGTGGCTGCGTGCTCGCTGGGCCTGGTCATCAACTGGTCGATCTCCAACGCATTGTGGATACTGATCCCCTCGCTGAGATGGGCATACCAGCTTTTCTGCGTCGTGGGCATTATTACCGGAACGGCGAGCAACTACATTCTGAGCAAGTATGTCGTGTTCGGGAAGAAGAAGGCGCAGGCGGCGCATGAATAAAAACCGCCGGGGACTTAGCCCCGGCGGTTTGCACAGTCAGATCGTCTTGAGGGAAGTAAAAGACGTTCCGCGCTACTCTTCCGTGGACATCAGGTCTTGGAACTTCTCGAACAGGTTCGGCTCGCGCCTCTTCAGATCGGCCTCATCCGCAAACAGCCTCACAAGCTCCGAGTCTCCTTTGCGAATCCGAACCTCAATCGTGCCGTCTACACGAACCTCAAAGCTCTGCTGAGGTTTACCCAATGAATGTAGTCCTTCAAAGACGGGATGTGCGGAGGAAGGTAGCCGAGGATCAGCCTTCCACTCGTCCATGCGTTCGCGGATCTCCTCCATTTGGCGTTCGACCTCCTCGAGCGCCCCAGCCAGGCCTTCCCCCAGATGCTCTTGCCACTCGGAGAAATGATCCGCTAGATCTTCAACATCAAACTCGATGTCGAGGTCACCCAGCCCCTCGATGTCGAGGTCAAAATCGCCCAAACCTTCGAGATCGAGATCGATGACCGTCGGCTCCGCCGCGCCGTCATACAGCTCAAAGGCATCGGGGTCGCCTTCACGCAGCTCGTCCGGCGTGGCATAGACGGTCGTCGTCTTGTTGCCGCTGCTATCCGGCCGCTCGACGACAATCTCCCCGTCACCCTCTTGCTTGATGGTCACTTCATCGGTGTCACCGTGTCGAGCGATGGTGAGCGTTCTTTTGGTTTTCCCCTCATCGTCGGCCCACACTTGGATGGTCCGATCACCCATCTTGGGAATGAACTTCTTGATACTCTCGGGAAGATCATCGAGGTCGATAATTTCACCGAGGTCCTTGAGTTCCCACTTCCCTCCCGGGCCGCGGTGAATAATTCCGCCGCGTGTTCGGAGCTCGTCCTCGATCTCCGCCAAGGGTGCGATGGCTATCTCAATCTCCGGCATCTCCGACCGTGCCTTCAAGGTTACACTAAACGTCTTCTCCACTCCCTCGCGGAGCACTTTGATGTCAACATCTTCGCCCGCTCGGTGTAACCCGAGCATCGCTACCGCTTGGCCGACTCGGCCAGTCAATTCAGCACCGTCAATTGCGATGATGATATCATGTTCCTCTATTCCGGCCTTATCAGCAGGACCATCCTCGACCACACCCTGTACGATAATGCCACCACCTTGAAGACTCGCTTGGGCAGCGACGGCATCCGGTACTTCTGCAATTGTCACACCCAGCCAGCCACGGCTCAGTTTGTCGGCATCGTCAGAGTCCCCCAACGTGAAGCTCTTGCTGATCACCCGCCGGCGAGTGCGCCCTTCATCGTCTCCATCTCCCGTGGACACGATGGCAAAGGCCTGGGCGGAGCCTTCGCCTCCCTTGATACGCACTACCCCTTCTTCGTCTCCGGTAAGAACGTAGACGTCCGCCTTCACTTGGACATCCGGATCATCATCCACCCGGCCATCCGGAAGCACCACTTGCGGCAACAAGCCAATCAACAAACCTGCAAGGATCATGTTCATTGCTTTACTCCTTTACCTGCTCATGTTGACCCAATCAGTCGAAACGCGCTTTTGGCTCTTCTGACGGATCAGAGAATCTCTCTTGCCGGCCGGACTTCCGAGCTTTCAGCCGGCCGCCTCATTGTCCGTACACGATCCACTTGAATCCAATAGATATTCCCGTCGTCTCCCATGATGCCGAATACATCACGCCCCGTCCTCCGCTTGATCCGCGGTCCATGCGGGTCCATACCGATGTTGCGCATGAGACCGTTCTCGTTCAGAATGGGTGAGTCCGCGATCGGGGCAACGGGTTGAACGTCTTCAACCGCCACACTCTGAACATCGTCGCTCAGCGGCCCTGCCGACGGTAGTGGAACCACAAGCGCCAGCAACGCTGCGGCGACCGCGCCCGATGCCAACAACCACATTCGGTAGCGGTAGGGGTGATGATTCCTCGATATTATCCTGCGCCCTGCTGTCGGATCTGATGACAGCGGCTTATCGGCAACGACCCCTGCCAGGACCGTCTCACAAAGACCGTCGACACGCTCGTAAGTCTCCAGCAACCAGCGTGCTTGAGGATTACGGATTAGCTCGCGATTCAGTTCGAGCACCTCGTCGTCCGTCAGTTCGCCATCCAGGCGACGAACGATCAGCCTTTCGATATGTTCATCCACTGTTGACATGGTCTTAGCCCATCGTGTTCTTCAGTGAATCCCGGAGAAACCGGCGAGCCCGCACAAGGCGTGTTTCCACCGAGTCCACCGGCATGTCCATCACTTCTGCAATCTCCTTGTATGACCAGCCCTTCAGATGACGAAGCACGAACGGTTCACGGTAAAGAGCCGGCAACGCCTCGATCGCTCCCAATACCTCGCGATGGAGCTCGCTACTAACCAGCCCACTCTCCGGAGAACCGATCGACTTCTCCACAGCCGAAGCCGCCAGCTCATGCGCCTGAGCCCTGCGGCGTGTCGTCTCGCGGCCAGCGTCTACGGCGGCGTTTCGCGCCAGCCGATACAGCCACGGTCGCCAACGCCTGACGTCGCGAAGCCCTGAAGCGCGCTCCCAGACAGAGGTCCAAACCTGCTGGGCCACGTCGTCTACCCGATCCGCATCACCCAGCACGCCGAAGACGACCCCACGAACCCAGTGCCCATGCCGGCGCAGGAGCTCGCCAAATGCATAACGATCTCCGCCGCGGATCGCCTCGATCACCGGCTCTTCAGGGTCATAATCCTCTGCCAAGGCCATCGTCATCGTCACCAAAATAGACGGTCGTAAGAGTGGGTCCCACTCAACTCGCTCGATTATTTCTTGCGTCGCAAACAGTGGTGCCAACAGTAACCCCACAGTCGGTGAACTTATCGGCAGGCGCCCCTGCCAGCGTCGTGGATAAGGCAGGCCGAGCGGTTTGCGCGAGCTTACACTACTACAGGATTCGCGTGAGTGGTACTGGGAAGACCGACCCCTTCAACGGCAAAAGGGATTGCTCGCTGACCGTGTCCAATAACGCACACCGCCTCCGGTCCAAGACAGGCGACAAGATTGAAGAGAAGGCTCATCTCGCAAACCACCCGCAGGGACGCATGACACTCGATCTGAGCGACAAAATCACTGCCCGTCTCCACGTTGAGATACACCGGACAGTCGCCGGGATGAGCTCTGAGCAAACCCAGGAGTCCATCCATAGGGATGCCCTGGCTGAGATCAAGAACTAACGCTCGCGCGAAAGCCCCCACGGCATCCGCAGCCCTTACAACTCGCGACACGCGCAAAGAGGGCTCCTCGCGTTTGCGATCCACGGAACCCTCCAAAAAGGCGATCGCATCCGGGGCCAGAACGGCTTGATACTGGATCAGGTCGTCCGGGAACACAATCGCCTCCACCCTGCCTTTGAGGTCTTCAAGCGTCACGATTCCCAGGCGGCGCCCCTTGTTGCGTCCCGTCTTAGCCGTCACGATCCGCATGCTTGAGACCATGCCCCCCACAACTACCTCATCCCCGTCCCGCCGTCGCCCCAGGTCTATCGTAGTCGCAGTAGCGCAGGCGTTGAGCAGTCGTTCACAACTGGCCAACGGATGTCTAGTTATGTAAAAGCCTAGCACCGCTTTTTCGCGGGCGAGCATATCCGATTCTGACCATTCCTCCGTCCCGATTACCGGCTCGGGCTGGTCGGTCACAGATGATCCGTCATCAGCCGCGAACAGTCCCAACTGTCCGCTACGGCGGTCCTGCTGAGCGGTTTGCCCACCGGTGATGGCCCGGTCGAGTGCGTCAATAAGTGCCTTTCGCATGGCACCAGTCCGATCAAAAGCCCCGGCGCAAATCAGAGCTTCGATGGTAGCCCGATTGACCGCCGCCAGATCCACTCGCTCGCAGAAGTCGAAGAGGTTCTCGTAGGGGCCTTTGTGATCGCGCTCATCGACAATCGCGGCGACAGCCTTACCTCCTACACCTTTGATGGCCCCGAGACCGAAGCGTATGACACTCTTTTCCGGCAGTTCTCTTGCAGACTCGCTCGGATCCTCCTTCGAGCAGAGCTTCTGATCCACCCTGCCGTCGGCACCATCAGTGCCCTTCGTCCCCGAGGTGCCGGGACGCTGGACAATGAACTCGAAGTCCGACGCGTTCACATCCGGAGGCTCGATGGTGATTCCCATTCCCCGACATTCTTCGCGATATTCGGCCACCTTGT
>CP070744.1:973153-994595 GCA_020348265.1 Phycisphaerales bacterium
CGCCCCTCGTGGGCGGCGCAAAGCCTCGAAAGACGCCACCCACAAGGGGCGGCGCTACACTTGGGTCACCGGAAACAACTTCTTCAACAGGCTGTTATGTGCGTGAGATAAGCTGAATTGCGCTGAAACACAGGTCTTGACTACCCCTGGGGAGATTACCATGAGAACACTGCTTCCGGCTTTGATGCTTGCTGCATTGCTTACCGGTTGTTCCACAACGATACCGGATATGGTGCTTGTGCAAGGTGGTTCGTTTGAAATGGGGAACACCTTCGAGGGAGGAGACGACGACGAGAGGCCGGTTCATCACGTGGAATTGGATTCGTTTCTTATAGCGAGGACGGAGCTTACCGTCGGGCAGTTCAGGAAGTTCATCGAAGCCACCGGCTATGTCACCACTGCTGAACAAGGCAAAGGCTGCCGTGTTTTCGGGGATGTAGAGTCGGGAAGAAAACGCGATTCCAGCTGGCGCAACGTCTACTATGAGCAAGATGACCGTCATCCCGTCGTCTGTGTGAGCTGGTACGACGCGGTGGAGTACTGCAATTGGCGCAGCCGGGAGGAGGGGCTTGAGCCCTGCTTCAGCGGCAGCGGGAAGGAAATCACCTGCGACTTCTCTGCCAACGGTTACAGGCTGCCAACCGAAGCTGAATGGGAGTACGCCGCCAGAAGCGGAGGAAAGAGCTACAAGTACGCGTGGGGTGACGGCGAGCCCTACATCGATGGACGCCTGGCGGGAAACACAAGAGACCAAGCGGCAGCAAGGCAATTCGGCCTGAAGAAGATCTGGGAGGGGTACGATGATGGCTATGCCTATACCGCGCCGGCAGGAAGCTTCGCCCCCAACGAACTGGGCATCCATGATTTCAGCGGCAGCGTATACGAGTGGTGTTGGGATTGGTACGACCAGTACTACTACGCCAACACCGCGGCGAAGAACCCCGCAGGACCGGAAACGGGAACCAATCGTGCTAGTCGAGACGCAGGTTTCAGCTGTTCGATCTCCCAGGAATGCGTCGCAAGTCGCGGAAGGGGCAACCCCAAATTAACCTTCAGCTGGGGTGGGTTTCGCATAGCACGGTCCATCCCGTGACCCCGGCAACCGCCCAGACCCCCAAGCACTCTGAAAACACAGCCGGCCTGTTCATTCAGCATGGCCACGCCATCCGGGATGGAACGCCTCCGGAAGCGTTGCCCAACTTGAATTAGAACCGGCTGGGGCACTTGTTTCGGCATAAACCCGCAAATCATGCCCCACAGGTGGAACGCCGCGTGCATATCCTTGACACACCGTAATGGGGTGCGTATAGGTTCCCGTTTCTCCGTTGGGGACGGTTTTGCTGATAGCCTAGGTAAACCCGGCCAAGGCCGCACTGGACAGCGTCGGCGAGCAGCGGAACTGACTTTGAAGGATTAGCCATATGACCATTAGCCTTATCGCACGGTCGATTGGTGAGTCGGCGACCCTCAAACTCAACGAGGTCGCAGCGATCCTGCGGGCCAAGGGCGAGCCGGTGATACATCTTGGGGGTGGCGAGCCCAAGAGCAAAGCACCAATTGACGCTCTGGTGAGTGCTTCCGCCTTGCTCAACTCCGGGGAAATCCGCTACACCCCGGCCGACGGAACTCCCGCTCTAAAGAAGGCGATTATTCGTTACACCGACGAGTTCTACCACCGCAAGGTAGAGCCCGAGCACGTGATGGCTTCGGGGGGGGCCAAGCAGGCAATCATGGTCTGCCTGCAGACCATCCTCGACCCGCAAGACGAGGTGATCTTTCCTGTGCCCTACTGGGTCAGCTATCCGGAGATGGCCAAGCTCTGCGGGGCGATTCCGGTACCGGTCATGCCCGAGGACGGCACCTTCTACCCCCGCCTTCAGGATATCGAGCAGGTGGTCACCTCCTACACCAAGGCGGTCATGATCAACAGCCCCAACAACCCTAGTGGGGCAATGTACTCCGAACAGTTCATCGCCGAGATCGTCGAGTTTTGTGAGAAGCGCGGGCTTTATCTGATCATGGACGACATCTATCATCGGCTCATCTTTGATGGCAGAAGACCGATCAATTGCTACGACTTCGCAAAGGACACTTCTGAGAACTCCAAACTCGTCGTGATCAACGGCGTGTCCAAACAATACGCGATGACCGGTTTTCGGATCGGCTGGTCAGTGGCCAACAAGAAACTCACCGAGGTGATGACCAACATCCAGAGCCATCAGACGTCCGGGCCATCTGCCTTGCTGCAACATGCGGCCGTCGGCGCCGTCAACGGCATCCAATCCAGCGTAGAAAGCCTGCGGCTGACCTTGGAGAACAACCGCAACGTCATGATGGAGCAGCTCGATTCGTTCGACGGGGTCAAGGCTTATCGTCCCGACGGCACCTTCTACAGCTTTGCCGACTTTAGCACCTACTCAAAGGACTCAACCAAGCTGGCACGCTTCCTGGTGGATAAGGTCCGTGTGGTTACCGTGCCCGGGGTGGAGTTCGGGATGGAGGGTTTCTTGCGGCTCTCCACCTGTGGGTCGATCAAGGACATCACCCAGGGTATCGAACGCATGAAGTGGGCGCTGGATCCGAATTCGCCGAACGAGCTGTACATCGGCGATCGCAAACTCGTGAGGGATTGGAAATGACGAAGTACCTCGAATTCGATACGCCCGCCGTCAAGCACGCGGGTGACCTGGCCAGCGACTACAAACTCCACAACCACGGTTTGACGCACTTGGACCGGGTCTTTTGGAACCTGCCCACGCCGGCTCTCTATGAAGAGGCCGTCTTCCGCGGCGAGGGACACGTGTCCCACGGCGGTCCGTTCCTCGTTCACACCGGAAAGCACACCGCCCGGGCGGCAGCGGACAAGTTTATCGTTCGAGAACATTCCACCGAGGAGAAAATCTGGTGGGGACAATACAACCGCCCCTTCAGTCACGAGAAGTTCAACGGCCTGTTGGCCAGACTGCAGGCTTTCCTGCAGGGTGAAGAGCTCTTCGTGCA
The DNA here is from genome assembly GCA_020348265.1 of Phycisphaerales bacterium. GTDB lineage: Bacteria > Planctomycetota > Phycisphaerae > UBA1845 > UBA1845. The sequence goes on from CP070744.1 coordinate 976,154, forward strand.
AGACTGCTACGCCGGGGCCGACCCGGAATACCGCATGCCGATTCGGATCATCACCGACAAGGCTTGGCAGAATCTCTTCGCTCGCAACATGTTCATTAACATCAACCACCTGGACGAGTATAAGAAACACATTCCCAAGTTCACCCTTATCGCCTCACCGTCTTTCAAAGCTGACCCAAAGGTTGACGGGACCCGATCCGAGACCGCGATGATCATCAACTTCGCGGAGCGCTTGGCCATCGTCGCCGGGTCGAGTTACGGCGGGGAAATAAAAAAGACCATCTTCACCATTATGAACTTCCTGCTGCCTTTCAAGGGCGTCTTGGCTATGCACTGCTCGGCCAACGTGGGCAAGGATGGCGACGTGGCCTTGTTCTTCGGCCTTAGCGGCACGGGAAAGACCACGCTTTCAGCCGATCCCAATCGAGCCCTCATCGGTGACGACGAACATGGTTGGAGCGACGAAGGAGTGTTCAACTTTGAGGGCGGATGTTATGCCAAGGTGATCCGCCTTTCCGCTGAGCACGAGCCGCAGATTTATGACTGCACGCGGAGGTTCGGCACCATTCTCGAAAACGTTGTCTACGATCCGGCATCACGGCAGATCGATCTGGACGACGACATGCTCACGGAGAACACTCGCGCGTCGTATCCTTTGGAGTTCATCCCTAACGTTGTGCCCGAGCGCATGGCTCGCACCCACCCCAAGAACGTTATCTTCCTGACCTGCGATGCTCAAGGCGTGCTGCCGCCGATCGCCCGGCTGAGTCCCGAGCAAGCGATGTATCACTTTATCAGCGGATACACCTCGAAGATTGCCGGCACGGAAATCGGCCTGGGGATAGAACCGGAGATCACCTTCAGCGCCTGTTTTGGGGCGCCGTTCATGGTACATCATCCCTTCCACTATGCTGACATGCTCCGGGCAAAGATGGCCAAGCACGGGGCGAGATGCTGGCTGGTTAACACCGGTTGGACGGGCGGCAAGTTCGGCGTGGGTAAGCGAATCAGCATTCACCACACGCGGAACCTGCTCAATGCAGCCTTGGACGGCAAACTGAGCGATGTGAAGTACCGCGAGGACAAGCTCTTCGGTTTCGAAGTACCCTTGAGCTGCCCCGACGTCCCGGAGGATGTGCTCGACCCGTCCAACACCTGGGGCAACAAGGACGACTACTGGCGAACCTACGACGGGATAGCCGCCCGTTACATCGAGAATTTCAAGCTCTTCGCCTCGGGCTGCCCCGACGAAGTGATGAGGGCGGGCCCCAAGCGCCTGCAGACGGTCGCGTAGAACACAGCGGGATGTGTCGTCCGCTCCGAGCCGCGACCGTCAGGGAGCGGACAGATCTCTTTCACCGGACGATGTTATGACCGCTTCCTCCCGGGCGCGGCTCGGAATACACACGTGCCGTCCGGCGTGTGGAATGAGTGGTTTCGCCCGGGCCGGTCTGCCAATCATTCTATCAGGAATAGGGAAACAAAGCTCATGGACTGCAAACGCGAAGAAAACAAGAAGAACTGTACGTGCACCTACACGGCATGCGACAAAACGGGGGTGTGTTGCGACTGCATCTCGTATCATCTTTCGCAGCGGCAGCTTCCTGGATGCTGCTTCCCCTCGGACGTTGAGAAAACCTATGATCGCAGCTTCAAGGCCTTCGCCCGGGCGTGGAATCTGTAGAGGCGATGGGAAGCCTCCTTTGCGGCGCGTGTTTGCCCATGCTCTTGATGAGGATGGGCACCGAACCGCGACCGTCAGGGAGCGGACGGATTTCCTTCACCGGATCATCACATAACCGCCTTCTCACGGGCGCGCATCGGAAGAAAGTCGTATTGTACGAGGTGTAGACCACGTGAGCTGCATAACCGAAGGCGAAGTAGAAGGGACAATATCATGACATCACGAATGTTCTTGCTCGCGTTGGCGGTTGTGGGGATAACGACACTTGCTACCAACCGGGTTAACTCGCAGGAAGGTGAGCCCGCGGGGCAATCCACGTCGCAGCCGGCAGCCAAGCCCGCCGCCGGCAACGACTCCGAGTCAATGATCGACACCTGGGTAAGTCACGCCATGCCCGGTGAGCACCATCGCCTGCTGGAGAAGCTCACCGGCAAGTGGAACCTGGCGGTCAAGTACAAGATGAACGCCGAGTCTCCAGTGGTAGAGTCCGAAGGTACTTGCGAGCGCAGGTGGATCCTGGGTAATCGTTTCGTGCTCGAGGAGTTCGACGGGGGCAACTTGGCTCTGCCGTTTCAAGGCATGGCCATCTACGGCTATGACACCTTTGAGAAGAAATACACGTCGATCTGGGTGGATACAACCAGCAGCGCAGTCACAACCAGTCTAGGCACCTGCCAAGACGGGTGCAAAGTCATCGCCTTTACCGGCCGGCACGGCGATCCCTGGTCTGGGGTGAAGAAGAACAGTCGCGGCTTCACCCGGCTCGTTGACGACAACAAGCACATCCTCCAACTATATGAGCCCGACAAGGACGGCAAAGAGTTCATGGTTCTGCAGATCGTTTACACGAGGAAGACCGGATAAGAAAGGCGCCGCCCAACTTGGACGGCGCCCGGTCTGCCTCATAGTCGTTCGAATCGGATTGCCGGATCAGTCATCCCAAAACACGTCGCCGCTTGCGTTGTTCGCGAAGGTGTTCGCCGTTTCGACGTCATCGTTGATGGTCGAGTCAGCATCGATATAAATGCCGTACGTTGCGCTATTGGTGAACGAGCTGTTGGTCACCTCAACAGTCGCCGGCTCGCTCGCGGTGCTGGCGAGATAGAGATTCCCGTCCCAGTATCCACCGCCGTACTCTATGGTCACATAGTCCAGACGGTTCTGATCCGAGTTCGAGTGGTAGAAACGGAGTCCACGCCAGTATCCCGAGGTCGTTTCGGCTCCGGTGAAGGTGATGGGTACATCCGCGGTTCCGACTGCGGATAGCCGGCCTTCGGACCACACCGTCATTTCCTCGTTTTGGTTGAACACCAGTCGAGCACCCGGCTCAAGCGTTAGCAGAGCATCCACCCCTATGCTTCCGTCAATGAAGTACGCCCCATCGATTCCCGACCAGGTCACCGCGGTTGAAATAGTCCCCGATGCTATACGCACGATATCTTCGTCGTTCCCCACATAGGTGCTGGTGTCATCTAGATAACCGGCGTTCTCCGCCGTAGTATTGACTGCCCCCAACGTATTGGCTGTCAAGGTGTTGCCACTGAACTGCTCAACAACCGCGTCTTCCATCGACAAACCGTAGGTCTCGCTCTCGCGGAATGTACAGTTCGTAATGTTTACTCGTGCGGGTGAATCGGACGCGCCGTCAAGATAGAGATTCGCGTCAAAGTAACCTCCGCCATACTCGAAAGTGACGTAGTCAAGCTGGTTATTGGTGGAATTCGAGTGATAGAAACGCAAGCCGCTCCAATATCCGCGGATCTCTTCATTACCGGTAAACAGAATAGGCGCAACCGCGGTGCCCACAGCGCTTAGTCGTCCATCACCCCATACGGTCATCTCGTTTTCTTGCGCAAAGACGAGGGTGGCCCCGGGGGCGATGGTGAGGAGAGCCTGCACCCCAATGTCGCCATCAATCAGGTAGTCGGCATCAATCCCCGGCCAAGTGCGATCCTCAGACAGGGTGCTGCCCGAGATGCGCACGATATCGACGTCGTTTCCCGCATACGTGCTCGTATCATCCAAGTAGCCCGCGTCATTCGCGGTAACGCTACCCGCACCCACCGCATTCGCGGTTATGGTGTTGCCGCTGAATTCTCCGATTTCGGCGTCGGTAAAGACGAAGCCGTAAGCCTCGCTTTCCCGTAGAGTGCAATTGGTGATGTCTACCCGCGCAGGAGAGTTCGAAGAGCCGGCCAGATACAGATTCGCGTCCCATTGGGCCCCGGCATACTCTATGGTGACGTAATCAAGCTGATTCACCGTTGAATTAGACTGGTAAAACCTCAGTCCGTCCCAGTACCCGCGGATGGCCTCTTCGCCCGTAAGTACGACGGGCAGATCCGCTGTTCCAACGGCCGAAAGCTTGCCATCACCCCACACGGTCATTTCCACGCCTTGTTGGAACTTAATGGTAACTCCCGGCTCTACAGTCAGCGTCGCATCACCGCTTACGGAAATGCTGGACTCGGCGGTGTAGCAGCCGGCGGACAGCGTCGAATCAGTGGTGAAGCTCGTAACGGAGAGAGGTACGCACACCACCGGGGGGGTATCGTCACCGTCGCCGTCATCCGGGGGTGGGGCCGGCGTTGGGCACCCGGTAAGGCCGGCAAGGAACATAATCGTGACAGCTGCACAGCCTGCAGCCCGGAAACGTTGAATCATCTTTGACCTCATCATCCTGTAATCCTTCCTGTCATTAGAATCAGGTTACATCTGCCTCATCCTCGATCGGTGGGACGGACATTGCCCGAATAGTCCGACCGCGGACGGTCAGTATCCCTGCCCAGGAACACACCGTCAACCGAATCCCGCAGGACGGTTGGGTCTGCCGTGCCCGCCGCGACCCCGGCCAAAGTGGGCTTGCCCGAGATGCGACCTCTTGCAGCCGGGGGTTTTGTCCCGTAAGTAAGATGCGCTGTGAGGTTCTCAGGTTAGTGCGGCGAGAAGATGGAGGCGAAAATGTCCGATCAGCCATCCATTACGGTTGCCGAGTTGGCCGGTCGTTTGGGCGGAACGGTGAAAGGCGACGGCGCCCGCCTGATCCGGGAGATCGCCACGCTCGAGCGGGCCGGCGAAAGCGGGGTCTCATGGGTCGGATCGCCCGATTTTCTCGACCAGGCCCTGTGCTCGGAAGCCGGTGTGCTCCTTGTTCAGGATGATAGCGCCCTCCCGGCAGACCGAACTGTCATTGTTGTGTCAGACCCCGATGCGGCGATTTGTGAGGCACTCGCCTGTCTGGCACCGCCGGTGAACAAGGTTGAGCCGGGTATCCACCCGACTGCGGTGGTAAGCCCGGACGCTGTCGTCACCGGTGCCGCCATCGGTGCCCACGCCTTCGTCGGCACGGAGGCAACGGTGGGCAGTGGTACACAGCTTTTCCCTGGAACATATGTGGGACCTCGCGCCCGCATCGGAGCTGACTGCAAGCTCTGGCCCAACGTCGTCGTGCGCGAGCGGGTTACCATTGGCGATAGGGTTGTCATCCATCCCAACGCGACAATCGGGGCTGACGGCTTCGGCTATCTCCAGCGCGACGGAGAGAACCGGAAGATTCCCCAGATTGGCACGGTGGTCATCGAAGATGACGTCGAGATCGGGGCGAACACCGCCATCGACCGGGCGAGGAGCGGAGTTACCCGTATCGGTCGGGGCACAAAGATCGACAACCTGGTTCAAATAGGACACAACGTTGACGTCGGCGAGCACTGTATCATCGTTTCAGGTTCCGCGATGGGCGGTTCCTCTTCCTTGGGACATCACTCTGTCATGGCTGGTCACGCCGGGATCAGCGATCATCGAAAAGTGGGGGACTACGTGCAAGTCGCCGCGAAATCCACCGTGATGAAGGATCTGAAGGACGGCGAAACGGTCCGCGGCATTCCCGCCCGCGACGCCCGCCGCTTCCTCCGCGAGCAAGCATCCCTTGCGAAGTTGCCTGAATGGATGCAACGCCTCCGCGGAATGGAGAAGCGAATCGAGCAGCTCGAACGGATGCTGAAGAAGGAAGACTGATGCAGGGCTCGCCCGCGCGACACAGCCTAAGAACGTCCTGATTCCACCCCTGCGCACTGATTCGCAGCTACACTGGATACCCCCTTCATTCTCCGTCTGTTCACGTGCTCCCGTTGGCTGCAGGCACACCTTCGGCGAAGCCAAGGTGTTCGGAATAGAACGTTCGTAAGAACGCAAAACGTGCTTGGAGAGGAGTGACTAGAGCGAGCGTCAGTCCAACGCCGCCATCCAGGCCAGTAGTCGGTGGGATTGGACAGCCGCCAGATCGTCCCGCCAATGTAGCAAGTACGCTCTTTCCCTCGGACTCAAAGGGTCTCACGGCAACGCTGATAACGCTTTTTTAATGTCCGGTTCAGACCTCCTGACTTTGGCTCGCCCATCGAGGGTCGGCCGATACGCCAGCCTGTTCCACGACGGGCGGACGGACGATAGGCAGGGAAAGGGCTCGAAGCGGGGCGGCCTGTCCGGCTATCGGACTTGCCCCCCGCGCACAACTTGTTAATACGTGGGAGAATCGGGTTTTTGGTGTTCGGTGAATCCAAAGGCACGATCGGGTGTAAGATGGATAGGGTAGCCCGCGTGGGGTACCCGTACATGTGGCCGGTGCGTCGCACGCTTGAGCGTGTGGGGCGTCGCACCCCAGCAAGGTCGACACCGTGAGTCTCGTCGAAGCGTTACTCGAGCGTGAAAAAATAACCGCGGCTCAACTCGAGCAGGCCCGGGCGGCGCGCAAGCCCAACGAACGCATGGAGCAGAGCCTTGTGCGCTTGGGGTTCATCACCGAGCGAGACTTCCTGGAACTCTACGCCGAGCAGCTCTCCATTCCGGTCATAGACCTCAGCGAGGTGGAGATCGATCCGGAACTGCTGGCTATGGCGCCGTCCAAGCTGGTGCACAGGGATCGGGTCATCCCCATCGATCGTCGTGACGGGGTAATTCGCGTCGCCACGAACAACCCGTTCAACCTCTACGCATTCGACGAGCTTCGCATGCTCATGGGCGCGAAGATCGAAACCGTCCTGGCCACCAGCGAGGAGATCTCGCGGATAATCAAGCAGCACTACGGCGTCGGTGGAGAGACCGTCGAACGGATGATCGGCGAATCCGAAGTCGAGGTGATCGGTGAGGTCGACGCGGAAAACGCAGATCTGATCGAGCAGGCCCAAGAGGCAACCGTAGTCAAGCTGGTCAACGAGATCATCCTTGAAGCGATCCGCGATCGGGCCAGCGACATTCACATCGAGCCCTACGAAGACGACCTCAAGATTCGCTATCGCATAGACGGCGTGCTGCACACCACCAACGTCCCCCCCGAGATTCGCCGCTTTCACGCAGCTATCGTCAGCCGCATCAAGATCCTCTCCAATCTGAACATCGCGGAGAAGCGCCTGCCTCAGGACGGCGGATTCAAGATCAAAGCCCAGAACCGCGACATCGACATGCGTGTCAGCGTAATACCCACAGCCTTCGGCGGCGCGGTGGTTATGCGTATTCTCGACAAGCAATCCGTGCTCCTCGCTCTGGATACCCTGGGTCTGGTCGAAGAGCCCCTTGCGGGGATCAACCATCTGATCAGCCAGCCCTTTGGGATCGTTCTGGTAACCGGGCCGACCGGGTCAGGTAAGACAACGACGCTGTACGCCGCCCTTAACACGATCAGGAGTGACCGGATTAAGATCCTGACCGTCGAGGACCCCGTGGAGTACTACCTTGACGGTATTCAGCAGGTGCAGATCAAGCCCCACATAGGACTGTCTTTTGCATCTGGCTTGCGTTCATTCCTACGGCACGACCCGGATGTAATCCTTGTCGGTGAGATTCGTGACTTGGAGACCGCTGAGGTGGCGATCAATGCTGCTCTCACCGGGCACTTGGTCTTTAGCACCTTGCACACCAACGACGCGGTAACCGCCACCACGCGGCTACTGGACATGGGAGTCGAGCCCTTTCTGGTTTCGAGTGCTGTCACCGGCGTCCTTGCTCAGCGCTTGGTCCGCAAGATCTGCCCGGGCTGTAAAGAGAAATACATACCCGAGCCCGGCGATCTACCTCCCGATCTCAAGCGCAGAGCGGGGCAGAAACTGTTTAGAGGTGCGGGGTGTCGCGACTGCCGCAACACCGGCTACCGCGGCCGCTTTGGCATCTTCGAACTGCTCATGATCGACGACACGCTTCGAGACATGATCGTCCGTCGCAAGTCCGCAACCGAGCTGCAAGAATACGCCCTGGCGAACGCGTTCACTCTGATGCGCGAAGACGGTTGGATGAAAGTGGAGAAGGGCCTCACCACAGTGGAAGAGATCGTCCGCGTAACCAAAGTAGACGTCAAAGCCCTGGGGCAGTAGAGCAACACCCTCCTCCGTCGCCTTACGGTCTATTCGCCGAAGGAACAGCGTGTGCCACCGGCGAGATCGCTGACGCGATTCATCAGAGCTGCAGGCGCAAAGCTCGCGGAGACTCCGGCAACACTGGAGACGTACGTGCCGGCAGCGTGCCACTGCCCCCGAGCAGTGCCGAGGTGTCATCAGATTCACAAGCGCCGGGCAAGTTGTCGGTCGTCCATCAACCGCGGAAACGCAGGGTGCGCTTGCCCGCCGATTCTAACCTGTGGATGTGCCCTGCAAGAAAGCGATGAACTCATCGGGGGCCAGATAGCCTTCGATCTTGCCCAGAAGCTGCCCCTGAGGATCCAACACTGCGTACGTTGGTGTAGCCATGATCTTCAGGCGCTGGGCAAGTGCCGGATTGCTGAACGGCTGCAGGCGAACGGGGACGTACTCCTCAAGTGCGCGCGTTACCTCGTCCGTTCCAAGTACGGTGCGTTCCATAGCCACGCAGGGAGGACAGGTGCTGGCATGGAAAGCGATAAGCACGTTATGACCTGTGGACGCCGCCTCGGCCATCGCTTGGTTATAGTCTCCTTGCCAGCCTGTAAGCTCAGGAGCCGGGCGGTTCAAGACGTAGAAAAGGGCAACTACACCCACTAAGACGATGATCAGGTTCGTCGTTGGCGATCGCCCCGCCTTTGGCTGATCAACTTGTTCAATCGCTTCATCCATAAGTATTGCCTATCAACCGCCGGCCGTTGAGGTTAATCCACACGAGGATTCTATACGATCCCAGGCGACGCCCGGTTCATCCGTCCGTTTATCGTACATTCGGTCTTTGAGGGACGGCGATGGGAGTGGGCTGCAGCCCCGCGTACATCGTCAGCCACGCTACAACTTCGGGAATGAGCGAGCGATCCTCTCGGGTGGCACAATGGGCCTTGCGTGCACCTTCCTTGAAGACCTCCGGTGGAAAGATGCCGCAAAACGGCGCTAGACCGGACTTCCGGAAACTGGCAAAGACGCAACGCCGGTGGGAACGGATAGGTGACATGACAACGCCTTCGTGCATAGATCCGATGATGGGCGGTCTTCCATGACCGCGCTCGACAACCCGATCATCGGCTGCGGGGGCTTCTTTAGTTGATTCCGTTAGCTTATGGCCGTCGGGCCAGATCTGCTACGCGGTACCCGGGGCCGGGATGGCCTGTTCCTCGCTCAGCTAGCGGGGAACGTGCCCAGACTGCTTGGCGAGCCACCCGCGCAGAACCACGAAGAATTCGTCGCGAACGGCTTTTTCGAGCCACGGGTAGTGCCCGCACCTTTCCCACTCGCAGTACTCCAGTTGTGGGAGATGGGGCTGAAGGCTCGCCCGGACCATCTGTCCCGGGTGGGGATCTACCGCGCCGTGCAACATGAGCACGGGCGCATCAATGGCTGCGAAGGCCCCAGGATAAACTCCCTCCTGCTGCAGCCGCACCATGTCCTCCCAGGTCTCGCGATGGGCGCGCGCGTCACACTCCTCGACCTCCTGCTCAGTGGTCGCGAGCTCGCAGGAATAGACGGGTAAGATCAGGTCGCCCATTGCTCTAAGCCGCTGGTCAGGATCGGGGAACTCTTCCGGCAGGCGCTCCAGCCGTTGCCGAAGGCTGTCTTCCATTCTCTCATTGAGGTTTGCCCGCATGCGTTCACGCGCCGCCTGATCGAAGGTGCCGCAGCCGATCAGGGCGAGCGAGCCGACGTTTGTGGGGTGCGCCGCGGCATAGGCGAGTGCGAGCATCGCGCCCCAGGACGAGCCTACAAGAGCCGGGCGCTCGTTTTCACAATGCGATTCCACCAGGTCGTGGACGTCCGCGACGTGGTGGGCGACTGTGAGAGGCTCGCGCCCGCTACCGCGCTGAAACGGCTCGACGACGCGAAACGTGTCCGCAAGCCCGCGCGCTACTGGTGCCATATGCCCTGGCGCTCCAGGACCTCCGTGAAGTACAAACACTACAGGCCCCGAGGTTCCGTACGTACGGATTCGCATCACCGCCGGATTCTACAGCAAGCGGCCCGCGTAACAAAGGGAGACGCCCCATCGACACAGTTCGCGCAGGGGCAAGCACATCCAATTTCTGATCGCGGTTTCTGCCAAATAACAGCGATGGAAGTGGGCTGGACAGCCAGGCCGGTCGCCGGCATTTTCGTCAGCCGGCCCGCTGCCCTCTCGGGTGTCGAGTTCCCGCCATTATCAGCGATTGTCCAAACGGTGGAGGGGTTATGCGCTCCAGGAGTGCAAGTAATGGAACGAACTTGTCGAACAATCCCGTGGAACCTGCGGTCAGTTCTTTGCGCCGCAGGCACCGAGAGAACCACCACCATCCGAAGAAGCCCAAAACGTTGGAGTAGCTGCTCGACAAGGGACGCAAATCGGCCGCCTCGAATACACCCGCAAGGGAACTCCGAGAATATCTGCGGTAGAAACCGTAGGTCCTATCCAGACTGCCGAAGAGTGCCATGTGCGCCGGCACGAGTACGACTACTCTTCCATTTGGGCGAACCAGCTTGCGCATAGTGCGTACAGCCTCGAGGTCATCCTCCACTTCCTGCAGGACATTCAGACACAGAACCGTGTCGAACGACTCAGCGGGCACGTCGTCTCGCGGACAATCCGACAGGAAGCAGTTGGCGAACCGGACGTTACGCCGATCACCCAAACGTGCCTGAACCTGCCCGAAGGAGTCGGCTGACGGTTCGATCCCCACCACCTCCCGGCAGTCGAGCATGAACTCCAGGATGTTGCCGATGCCACAGCCCACCTCGCAAACGCGCTCGCCCACGAATGGTCGCACTCTGTCGAAGATCCACCGGTTGTACTTGCGTTGACTGCTGAGTAGTTCCAAGCTGGTGCGGACGTCGTCCTCGGCAGACAGAGCCGGTCCGCAAGCCTCCGCTACGGATGAGGTCGTGTCGTGTTCGATCTCTTGGTGAACCGGTCGCTCGAGTGCAGCTTCCATTCCCGAGTTATCGGTACTTGGAGAGGGTGATCTTCGTTGTAGGCGCCTCGCGGGGCAGGCGGAGACCGCGCAAACCGGCTGTCGGTGCGACTCCGGCCTGCCACACGTTCTCAACGCGGCTTGAGTTCATTCCGATAACTCATTCGTGAGCACCAGCGATTCGATGACGGCCCATTTGCCTGAGCCATCAGGCCTTGCTGCGCAGAATTTGCGCTCCCGTCTTCAGCAGATCACGGCGTTCATTTGGACCCATCGGATAGGACTGGCAATGGCCGCGGTTATCGCAGCGGCGGCGACGCTGCGCCTGGCCAACCTCGCCCACAACAGTCTGACTCACGACGAGTGCATCCGGGCCAACTGGTCTCATCATGGTGATCTGAATCTCTTTCGCTGGTTTCCGCCCGGACAGCTTGCCCTTCTCTGGACACTGCAACATGGAATTGCACGCAACGAATGGGTGCTTCGCTTGCCGGTGGCCTTGTTGGGTATCCTGGCGGTCTACCTGTGTTTCTCTATCATGCGTTATCGCATCGGCAATTGGGCAGCCGTTTTGGGCAGCGCCTATCTCGCCCTTCACTATCACGCTGTGTTCTATGCACGAGCCGCCAAGGAGATAGGCTACGAGCCGGTACTAACGCTTCTTCTCATCTGGGCGGGCGCACGAGCCGCAGAGTCCGCTGCGAAGTCGCATATCGTTGTGTTCTTTGCCGCAGCGGTGACGGGTTTGCTGTTTGGGCTTTCTTCGATCATGGTTGCTACCGCCTGGGGTCTGCTGATCCTCTGGTCGTGCTGGAACAATGTGCAAAACGGGCGCCGCAATCTCCGGCTCTTTCTCGTCTTGACGGTGGCGTTCGTTCCCCTCGTCTTGGCGTGGTATGTTTGGGTAAGCGGGTGTACGTTTCGCCAGGGGACTATCAACTACATGGGCGAGCGCGAATCCGCCTGGCCCGCGGCTTACTCTGCCTTTGCCCTCATGTCTTGGGGACTGCGGAACAGCCTCGGCCTGTTGCGGTTCTCCACGGGAACTCTCTCACTCTGGCAACCCATCGGTCCGATTCTGCTGACGGTGGGCGGGCTCCTCGCATTTGCCGGGATAGGCGAACTGTGGCGTCGCTGGCCTATGTTCGTGAAATTTGCGGGTGCCCTTATCGCGGTGAACGTCGTGTTGGCCGTTGCCAAGAAGTGGCCCTTCGGCGACTACAGAATGTCCGTGTTTCTGCTGCCGGTGTTCGCTCCCCTCTTTGGCTGCGGTTTGGCCTACGTGCTACGTAACCTCCGATCCGCACCCGCCTGCGTGTTCCTGTTGTTAGCGTGGTTTATCCCGGCTGCCTCACAGGCGGCAAGTGACACGATCGTGGACCCCCGCGAGTATGACCACGCCCGTCCGGTAGTAAACGCTATGCGCCAACACGTCCAGCCGGGCGACGCTGTGCTAGTCTACTACGCAGCCGGTTTCAGCTTCGACTTCTACTGGTCCGATCCTGGGGCGAAGGTCTACGTGCAAGACCTAGGAAGCCGAGGGCGCTATGACCTCTACACGGCGGAGTTTGACACCCTGGCCCGCAGCCATCCGCGTGTTTGGGTGTTCTTCACCCATGTGTACGGCGACGAAGGTGATGCCTGGGCTGGATACGCGCTTGCTAAAGGACAGGTCGTCCACGAGTTCAAGTCCGTGGATGCGTTCGCATACTGCGTTGAGATACCTGCGCCAACGGTAGCTTACGGCGCCGTCCGACAGGAAGGTCCCCAAACCGCCGATATAGGCGACGTAGGCTATAGCAGATTCAGATATTGTGTAGCGGGCGAATCGCATGCCGGCGCTTCGCTTGGGCATACCACCCAACTTTTGGCCCGCCACATCAAAGACGAAAACCCTCCAGCGTGCAGAGTCGGAGGCCGATCACGGTGACAACTATCAAGGCGCATGTACAAGATTACTTCGACAGCAACGCCGAGATCTACGACGTCAAGCACGGCGTCACCTTGCCGGGGCAGTCGTACAACTTCACCCGCTACTATGAGCCGTTCCTCACCGAGGCCATTCGCCCACACACTACTGTCTTGGAGCTGGGTTGCGGGACGGGTCTGTATTCTCGGTGGCTTGCAGACCGCGGGTGCACTGTCGTAGGGATGGACATAAGCGCCCAGATTCTTAACCAGGCCCGGAGGCGCTGTCCGGAAGGTACCTTCATCGCCGGGGATTGCGAGGATCCGGCGGCACACTTGCCCGAACCACTCATAGATCAGCGCTTTGACGTCATCCTGGGTGTTAACACGTTCTGCTATTACCCGAACAAACCTGCGGCGTTGGCCAACTACAAGCAGCTGCTGCGGCCCGGCGGCAGGCTTGTACTTATCGAAGTGAACGGACGCTGTCCCTTCTGGCGCATGATGACCTGGATTGACAAGAACGAAATTCGTGCGTGGTTCGGGGAGTTTCGCAAGCTCAATAGGATGACGTTTCGGGCCATGCTGGATCAGGCGGGCTTGAAGACACGTAAGATAACTCACTTCGCCTTTGTTCCCAATGGCGTCAGCCGCGAGACAGTAAGCCTTCTTCGACCCATAGATGTAATACTTAACCGCTTGCCGCTGCTTCGCAGCCTGGCCATGCGCGTCGCAGTCGTTGCGGAGAACATTTAGCGGTATGAAAGAGACCTTGCGATTCTGGGGATACGGACCGGATGTGTTTGACGAGCTGGTTGGTCCGGGACAACCCCTGTGCTGCCCGGTTAACGGCTCTGCCAAGCCCGTTTTCGGCCGGGTAGAACTCACCAACGAACTCATCGAACGGTGTGGTCCACTGCGCGAGCAATGCGCTCCCGGATGGTGGACCTGGCTGATGCTCGAACCGAGCGTTCCCGTTGAGGGTGAACCCGCGGCTTGGTTCTGCACGCCTCAAGGCGACCGACGGCCGATTGTTACTAGGACAACCGACAACCCGTTTTGTGTATGGTTTGACCTCGACGGCACGCTCAGCTTCATTCAGAACGAGGGGTATCTTACGCGCACACTGCCCGCCTATCTGAAACTCGGTGTCAATCCCGCGAGGATACCGGAGGGACTTCGCAAGGCTGCTTTCGTCGCCATGCACCGTGTGCGCGCTCTTCGCCGGCAACAGAAAGCTGCATTCCCGCAGCGTCCGGCTGATCCCTCCGTCGATTGCTGGCGCTACATCGTGCGCTCGCTGGTCGAGGATAAGCTTGACGTAGAGGGCACACCCTTGTGGCCCGACGGCAAGCGCTTTGCCGTGACCCTCAATCACGATATCGACTCGGACTACTGTTTCAAACGTCGGGGAGTCTTGCAGTCCTTTCATGACATTGAACACAACGCGGGGTTGCGGTCGGCATGGATGGTCGTGACCAAGCTGCTCGATGCCGGAAGATCGGCACTGGATGAGCTTCACGCCGCCGGGCATGAGATAGGCTTCCACGGGAGTATTCACGATCATAGACTGGCTTTTCTGCCGCCCGAGGAGATGGCCCGGAGAATCGAATGCGCCGTTGAACTAATCGACGCCTACGGGACTGCCGGAATCCGCTCACCGGCCTATCTGCGCACACCGGCTCTGTTTCGGGCGCTCGATGGCATTCTCGAATACGACATGAGCATGCACGATGTGATCTTCGGGCCGCTGAGCCTCTCTAAATACCACGAAGGATGTTCCACCTGCATGCCCTTCTTCATCGAGGGGATGAATCTGCTGGAGATCCCTACAACGGTTCCCGAAGACTGGACCTTTGACCTGCAGGGTACTTCCCTCGAGCAGGCGTGGAACGTGCAAGTCCAGACCGTCGAGCGAATCAAGTCTCGGGCGGGGGTAGCCAACATCCTCACCCATCCCGAGCCGCATCACTCGGTTAAGCCGCGCTGGCTTGAGCTCTACCGCAGACTTGTGGCACACGTTGCCGAAGACGACGACGCATGGTTCGCCCTGCCGGGAGAGATCAACCGTCACTGGCGCTCGCGGCAAGCGGCAATCGACGCGCGCTGGGAGCCGGCACAAGCCCGCCGTCCAGCCGTTCCACTAGGCTTGGGTACTTCTTGACCATCCAAAGTCTCCAGCGGTGCGCAGGGCACCTTCGAGATTACAAAAACCGACAATCTTCCGGGAAGAGCCGCAGCATGATCGTACTCACGACCGACTATAATGCCTGATGTCGAAGCCGGTGCGCGGAGGCATCGGCTCGTGCGGAGCCTGACGGTGGTTTGGAAAACCTACATCATGACCCTCTTTGTCACCGGGCTTATTCTGACCGCGCTCGGTCTGACGAGTCTCTGGCGATATGTCGGATACGGACATCTGGTGACCAACCGCTGTTGGGTCGAGGCAAGAGTCGATGACGGGAATCTGCGGTTCACCCACGCACGATTGGTGGAACAGCCCTATCCCCGGCGAGTTTCGTACGTTCCCCTGGGCTTCTTCGGGCGGGTGGCCTTCGCATCCGGTACGAACAGACACAACTGGAGGTACGGTGTATTGACGCTTCCGCTCTGGACCGTGGTGGCCGTCCTCTTCGTCCATCCCGCAGTGGCCTTTGTTCGCGGGCCGGTGCTCCGCCGTATGCGCAAACGTCGCAATCAGTGCATCAGCTGCGGGTACAACTGCGCGGGCAACACGTCCGGCGTGTGTCCGGAGTGTGGGCGACCACTCGTCTGCGGTCAATGCGGCTGCGATCTGCGCGGTTGGGTCGAAGAGCGGTGTCCGCAGTGCAGTACTTCGATTACCGAAGCGGTACATGCCTCGATCGCTGAGGCGATGGCGGGGTGACAGCCTTCCGTCTTATGCAACGGCGCGATGCTGGTGCCATGTGCGTGCGCTTGCGAGTTGGCGTCAGAACAGCGAACACCTCGGGTCGCCGTTTATTCCTGATCTCCGAGTTCCGCGTCGTCTTCCCCGTTTGACCGATCACGCATACCCTCACGTAAGCAAGCTTCACGGTCAAACAGCAGGTACTTCTGCCAGAGTCGCCGGTCATCCAAAGCGTTATGCGCCCGCACCACGGACTCCTGTACAAGCTGGTGCCTTTCACGCGTTTCTTCAATCAGCTGCTCGAGTCGCTTTCGCTGGTCCTCGGGCAGCGTTTCGATCAGCGCAGACACCTCCCTCATCCTGGCTTCGAACCTCTCGTCAATCATGGTTCCCCCTCCCCCATACCCCGCACCGCCGCGAACAGCCGGGGTTCGTGCTTCTACCTGCAGTATAGGGTGCCTACCTCGCGAAATCGCCTGAAAAGGCCGGTTTTCTCAGTACTTAGCCGTCTAACCGCGTGCCCATGCATAGAATCCCGTTCTTCTCGGACACCATGAAACACATACCCGGACCATGCCCGGTAAGTGCGACTGTTAACACCCCTTCGATAAGCAACCGAAATGGCGGCGAGATACCCAGCGCCACGAGCCGGCCAAGTCACGCAGAACACCGAGCCGCTCCGCGAGTGATCCCTCGCCCCGCGAACCGCGCAGTGATCGGAGCCGCAGGCCCAAAGCCTGCGCACATGTCACCGGGCTTTGCAGGCTGTCGGAACACTCCCATCGCGCCATCACGAAACGTACTTTTCCGCCCCCAAGACTGAGGTACGGACGCCTAAAGCACTCTCAGAGCGCCCGTCGAAATAGTCACGCGGGAGTATTCCGAAAGCCCGGCAAACCTGCGAACGCCCCATCGGACATACAACCGCTTCTCTGACCACCCGCCAGCGCCCACCCTCTTGCATCCTGCGCACAGTTCATGTAGCCTTTTCAGAAGATATTGAAAGGATCAGCGATGCCGCAGGAGCCAATCGACGCTGCGAAGAGCCTCTTCATCAGGCGATGGGGAGAAATGGGAGCTACGTGGGGAATCAGCCGTACGATGGCCGAGGTCCATGCCCTGCTATACCTCGCTCCGGAACCGATGTGCACGGATGAAGTCATGGATCAGTTGGCCATCTCGAGGGGAAGTGCCAGTATGAACCTCCGCGAGCTGGAGAACTGGGGCCTGATCCAGCGGCTCCACCGCCGAGGCGATCGCAAGGAGTACTTCCAGGCTGAGCAGGACGTCTGGCAGATGTTTGAGACTATTATGCGCGAACGCCGCCGCCGAGAGGTCCTCCCCATCATGGAGACCATCGAGCGTTGTACGGACATGATCGATCAAAACCACACCAAGCTGCGGGGCGATGCACGCCGGCAGGTTGACGACTGCAGGCAGCGGTTCGCCGATATCCTCGAATTCTGCGAGATGATGAATACAATGTTCAATTTAATGAGCCAGGCTGGACGCACAGGTGTGCGGTCAGTGGCCAAGCAAATCGGCAAGTTCCTTCGAGAACGGTGATCGCCACCCATCAAATATTCCACACCGATCGACGAATCCACATCAGGTACAGCAGGTACGGCAAGACCAACATCGCCGGCGGCCTTTGGCGCCGCCGCGATTCAAGACAACGAGGAGATGTATCATGAACGAACACAAGCGAATGTCTCCGCTTACGGCATTGTTTCTGGGAGCCTTCGGTGTAGGTGCGATCGGGATCACCTGTGCCACTGGCGTTGTGCTCTTCAGCCTGTCCATGGTCGATGGGCACGCCTCGACCATACTCGGCTTCGCGACCGACACGGTAGAGGGACTTCCCGAGTTATTGCGGGCACTTCCACCGGGCGTGAACGACGTCCTGAGCCAGCGCCGAGCACCGGGCTACGCATCGCAGATCGACGTCAAGGCCACTCTTGTCGAAAACGGACGGGCCGGCACCGTGCGCCCGGTTTTGACCGTCACCAACAGCGGCGACGAGGCGGTGTCGATCCTCGCCCTGAGGGTAGCCGTTCTTAATGAGGATGGAATTCCCGTGGGCGAGTGGACCGAGGTCGTTGCGACGCCGCTGGCGATTGACGGCCCCTGGCGTGGGCCAATCCTGCCCGGCTCCTCCCGCCACGTAGTATTGCGTGGCGCGTGGCGAGGCCTGACCAGCGGCTACGACAGTCTGACCCCTGAGGTTGAGATCGCCGACGTGTTCGTTTGGACACCTACGGACGAGTACATCACCACTGCCTCTTTGAACTAGCGACGCTCGGGAGGAGCATCCCGGCGTTGATTCGGAGCACCCCAAGTGCCAGCCCGTCGTTTGCCGGACGGTCCGTCAGGCGGCGGGCGTGCTTTGGACTGCAGCCACCCAGGGCCTGCATTCGACGGGTTTATCGGCGACCTTTCGCCAGATTACCGGGCTGTCCGTACTATCAGCACACCTTCGCACGCTATAGATCCGAGGTTGCCAAGCGGATTGACAAGCCCCATGCCGGTCGATAGGCTTGATCGTAGCAAGCTTCTGATGCGGGTGTAGCTCAGTGGTAGAGCGTCACGTTGCCAACGTGAATGTCGTGGGTTCAAATCCCATCACCCGCTGTCCTTGACTGCCGTTGTCCAGAGGCGACAA
>CP070744.1:994695-1014636 GCA_020348265.1 Phycisphaerales bacterium
TGCTGCAGCCACCCGTAGGTGTCCGGACCGTGTCTCAGTTCCGATGTGCCGGACCACGCTCTCGCGCCCGGTACCCGTCACCGCCTTGGTAGGCCGTTACCCCACCAACAAGCTGATAGGACATGGACCGATCCCGGACCGCCGGAACTTTGCCGGAAGTGTCATGCGACACAACCGAGTCATCGGGTATTACCGGCGCTTTCGCAAAGGAACCGAAGTCCCGCCGCTATCCCCGTGTCCAGGGTACGTTATCCATGTATTCCTCACCCGTTCGCCGCTAACCTAACTTCGGGTTACCCCTTGGAAAGGTTCGCTCGACTTGCATGCTTTAGCCACGCCGCCAGCGTTCGTTCTGAGCCAGGATCAAACTCTTCAGTTGTAGTTCGTTTCCCAGCGCTTCGGCTTAATCGCCCAAACGATTGGATATAACTAAGGGCAATCACTCACTAGCGTCCGTGAGAATGAAAGACGCCGACTCCTGGAGGGGCCAGCGATTTTATTGTGCTAACGCAACGCCAAAACGTTGCGCAGGCTTTCGACTCCGCGCAGCCAATGGAACGCTGCCACGCAGAGCCGTCACATCCTCACGACGACAAACCTGTTCACTTGTCAAAGAGCACCTCGCCGCAGACCTGCAACGGCAAGCACCGCATGGTAATCGACGGAAACGGCTTGTCAACCACATCCGCATATCAATATTGGCGGTTCGATGATTTCCGGGCACATTTTACCGGATGTGGCAATAATCCACAACGGCTGCATTTGTGTTGCGGACAGCGGCGCCAATAGCTCCGAGGCGACCGCTTGCGATGCGCCTGTCGTTTCCCGCAGCCGTAATGCCCGCGAAGTCGTTTGCGGTTAAAGTGCCGTCCCGACCGGTCGATAGCATACTCGCCGGCGCAAGACGCGCGGAAACCTCCATGAGACGTTCTCCGCTCTATGCCATCCTAGTCGTCGCCTTTGTGGATCTGATCAGCTTCGGGTTGATCATTCCGCTGCAAGCCGTCTACGCGAAACGCCTTGGGGCCAGTGGGTTGACACTCGGAATGCTGATCGGGGTGTACGCCCTGATGCAGCTCGCGTTCAACCCCATTCTTGGCCGCTGGTCGGATCGCGTCGGTCGCCGTCGGGTGCTTCTTATCAGCGTTGCGGGCAGTATTGCTAGCCACGTACTACTTGGCGTCGCCGATCTTGCGATATCGCTTCCCCTGCTCTTTGCCGCACGGATGTTGGATGGAATAACCGGAGCGAACATCGCCACTGCACAGGCATATATCGCTGACGTCACCTCGGCAGAGAAGCGTGCCAAGGGTATGGGTATGTTCGGGGCTGCTTTCGGGCTTGGGTTTGTCTTGGGCCCCGCGCTGGGAGCCGCTCTGGCGTTCGTCGGACGCGCCATAAGCGGCGAACGATACGGCACGGCCTGGCCGGCGTTTGGAGCGGCAGTCATTTCATTTGCCGCGCTGGTTCTGGTGTGGCGATATCTTCCCGAATCACGCCCCACCGCCGCTGCGACCAAAAGGAGCTTTCGCATTCTGAACCTCGCACAGCTGCGCTCTACCCTCCGCCACGCCAGAATCCGTGAGCTGTTCGCCATCTCCTTCGGATCCATCTTCGCCGTCGTGCTGTTGGAGGCTACGTTTGTCTATCTGTGCATTCGCCGCTTTGGGGTTACGGAGATGGGCACGGGGCTGGTCTTCGCCTACATCGGCCTGATGATGATTATCGTTCAGGGAGGCTTGGTGGGCCGATTGGCCCGTCGGTTCGGTGAAGCCAACCTGGTAACGGTAGGACCGTTCATCTCCGCTGTGGGATTCTCTCTGCTTTCGGGAGTTCCCATAGTCGCCGGGCAATCGCTCGCATGGGCCCTGCTGTTGGTCGGCTGCATCCCTGTTGCATTGGGGCAGGGGCTCACCACGCCGAACTTAAGCGCGCTGATTTCCCGACAAGCAAGCTATGCCCGCCAGGGTGAGACTCTGGGAATCGCCCAGAGTGTCATCTCATTGGCACGTGCTGTCGCCCCACTCCTGGCAGGTGCTCTGTATGACATTGGCCCATCCTGGCCCTATTGGACTGGGGCAGCCATCTTCATTATGGTAGGTCTGTTCGCCATCGTAGTACGACCCCGGCAACAGTCCGCCATTGCAGATTAGCGCGACAGCGCCGTTCTCGGTACGCATCGCGGCCGGCGCCGGGTGCCACGGGTGGCTTGCCCACCCGTGTCGACTGTCAAACACTTGCGGACAAGCCAAGACTGTCCACCCCGACTTTCCGCCGCCCCTCCGGGGCTTGGCGTCTTTCGGAATGCCGCGGACCACGGGCTCGCGCCCGTGGCTAAGTACCTTCGCCCCCTTTGGGGGCTTACAGGCGGAATTCACTCTCGCGCTTCTGGCTCGAGTATAATTCCCTCGAAGATGGTGCTATAATGGTCATTGAACCATGCGGCTGTAAAGCCAATCAAACAGAGGTGCCAGATGAAGATTAAGAGCTTGGAACAGCAGCGGCAAATCGAAGCGCGAGCGTTTGGGGTCGTCTTGAGCGTAGGGTCTTTGAGCACCACGGCGTTCTGCGGCCCACCGTTAGCCTCAAGCTGCACAGACGAGGTTCCAGTTTTGTCTTTCGTGGTGGACAGCACTAAGCGCGCGGAGGAGCCTGGCAAGCGCGACGAGGTGTTGGAGACTCTGACATGTCTATGTCGGAGAGAGGATCTTGGGCCGTTTGGTAGCCGCGCAGCGGTCGCGGGAATCTTCCACATTGCTGAGGGCGAAGCATCCGTTCGGAGTCACCTGATTGAGATCATTGAGGATCCGCAGACATCTCAATCGGTGCATCACATAGCCCTGGAGCTCCTCGTCTACGTGGCCGACAAAGAAGTTCAAAATCGCGTACTTGCTCATCTGAAGGCAAACTGGCCGAACAGTCGGTGGGGGGACTACTTTGACTTCTTTCGCGAAGTTGGGGACGTCGAATTCCTCAAATGGTTGGAGGAAGAGTCTGTTATCAGAGGCGTTATCGAGATGCCCGACTGGTTCCTGCGCACTCAAGCTCGCTATATCCGCATACAGCAGAACGTCGACGATCTGCTGGCGTATCTACGATCAGACGACGAAGAACTCGATCGCGCCTGGGTTGCCAGACAGGCCAGCCGACACGGAGCCACGCGTGAAGAAATCCGCGAGGCGATCTTTACATCCTTCGAGGACGCGCGCGATCAGAAGATCCCACTGACGCGCAACTCCGGGCTTGTCCTGCAGTGCGATGAGTTTGGAGTCTTTGAACGGGAAGATGCTGATCGATTCCCGGAGATAGAGCGTGCCAGAGTCGCGAGAAAGGCGCTGTCGATCGAGGATCCTTACTGGCCGCCCTGGGCGTTGCTTACGATCCAGAAGCGCAAGGCTAGGTTCTACAAAGTTGCTCGCATGGTGCAAGACACGAAGTAGTAATCCAATGCCCCGGCCGAGGGCGGCTGAGCTACACCGTCTCGCCGGCCCGCCATGCGCCAGCCTTGACTTCGCGTTCGTGTTTCAGAAGAAAGGCTTTTCGCCACAGGCCGCCGCCGTAGCCGCCCAGGTCGCCGCTTTTGCGGACCACACGATGACATGGGACGACGATGGCGATGCGGTTGGCTCCGTTGGCTGTGCCCAACGCGCGGACTGCTCGGGGTCTGCCAATCGCACGAGCCATCACTGCATACGACAAGGTTTCGCCGAACGGAATCTCTCTTAGCCGCTTCCATACCGCTTCCTGAAAAGGTGTCCCCGGGATTACCAGCGGCACGGTGAACTCCGTGAGTTTGCCGGCGAAGTACAGGCCCAGCTCTTCGGTGAGTTTATCGAGATGTTCGTTGTTGCCCGGCACGACGGGGCTATCGAGGCGTTTGCGCAGTGTGGCGAGCTGGCGTTCCAGCGCTCGCCGGTCGGTGAATTCGAGGAAGCACACGCCCTCGGGCATCGCAGCTGCGACGAGCGGGCCAAGCGGGCTCTCCAGCCAGCGGGCGACGACGGCAGACACGCCTCGCCCCCGACCCGGTGGCTTGCCAAAGACCTTTTCGAATGCGTCGCGGAAGCCGCTGTGCGACTCATACCCATAGCGGACTGCGACATCGCTCAGATCAGCACCGTTGCGCAGCTGGGTGAGTGCCAGCCCGAGCCGCCGCGACCGCTGGTACGCCTGGAAGGTCATCCCATAGTGGTTTTGGAAGTATCGCCGAGCCCGGGCGGGATCGATAGACATCGCCCGGAGGTCGGCGTCTTTCAGTCGCGAGGTTGGCGATTCTCCCACTCGGATCAGGAGGCGCTGAACCCACTCCGGCGCCTGGCCGTTTACGTCCATGGGCCGGCAGCGTTTGCAGGGTCTAAAGCCTGTCAGGAAGGCCTGCTGAACCGTATCGATGAACTCGACGTTCTTGGCCAATGGTTTTCGAGCCGGGCACGACGGACGACAGAAGATCCCGGTGGTGCGCACGCCGACGAAGAAGACGCCATCGTAAGAAGTATCTCTGCTGCGGAACGCTCTATCCATCTCTTGTGTCGAAGGTTTCTGTTGCATACCGGAAGGGTATCAGTTGGCCTTGATCTGCTCCACCGATTTTTGAGCGCGGATGTCGGAAGCGTTGGTTTTGTATAGTCCGGTCCACACAAAAAGAACGACATGGGAGCGTTTCGCTTGGCCATGGCACGCCCGCGGTTTGCGAGGGCGTGGCACAATACGCCCAGTAGGTTCTTGTCGGAGGTCGATGCGCGCCGGGCGTGGGCAGGCTTGACAGCGTACCTTTGACGCGGAGACTACCGGGCGGCGGTGGGTGCGGTCATCTAGCCTGGTATTGTTATCTCCGCACGCTGATGTGGGTTTATCGTGTCACTATCGCGCGGACTCATCGGTGCCTGCGTACGCAACCCGGTGTTCGCCAATCTGGCGGCGCTGGGCTTGCTCGTCTGGGGCGGAGTGGCCGCCAGCAAGCTGCCCCGCGAGAGCTTTCCCGAGACTTCCGTTGACCATGTTCTGATCACCGTTCCGTATCCCGGTGCCGATCCAAAGGACGCGGAAAAGAACGTCACCATCAAGGTCGAGCAGGTAATCGAGGGCATCCCCGGTCTGGGCGAGATTTCGTCACTGTCCACAGCTGACTCAGGCAAGGTGCTGGCCCGGTTCGATCCGTCGATCACCCCAACGGGCGAAGTACTCCGCCAGATTCAAGACCGGGTCAACACAGTCACCACTTTCCCTACGGAAGCGGAGCGTCCCATCATCACCGAGGTCATCGCCCGCAATCAGGTAATCAACATCGGTGTGCACGGAGATGCCCCGGAGGGCACCATCAAGCAGATCGCCGAGGAGATTCAGGATGAACTGATGGCTCACCCGGATATCTCACAGGTGAGCCTCTCCGGGGTGCGCGATTTCGAGATCTCCATAAGGCTTACCGAGGAGGCGTTGCTTCGTTTTGGCTTGACCCTGCAAGAGGTTATGGACGCCATCAGGCTGAGCAGCCTGGACTTGCCCGCAGGTATGGTTCGAACAGAGCGTGAAGAGATCACCGTGCGTACAGTGGGGCAGCGTTACACCGCCCAAGAGTTCGAGGATCTCATCGTCATCGCCCGGCCGGATGGTACGTCCATTCGCCTGGGTCAGCTCGCCGAAGTGCGTGACACCTTTGAGGAGAGGCCTGTCTTCGGACGATTCAACGGTGAACCCGGGGCTTTGATCAGCATCGCCAAAACGAGCCGCGAGGACATAAGCAGAATCGCCGCCATCGCGCGAGGCTTCGTAATCGCCAAACAGATCGACTTGCCCGAAGGCATCAAGCTTACGGTGTGGGGGGACATGTCCCGCGACGTCGATTCGCGTCTGGAGATGCTGGCGATGAACGGCCTGATGGGCATGATTCTTATCGTTGTCTGCCTCCTTCTGTTCATCGATCTACCTTCGGCCTCAGCGGTGGCGCTTGGAATACCCGTTGCCTTTGCCGGTGCCCTTGCGGCGCTGGGTGTCCTCGGGGGCACACTGAACATGATCAGCCTGCTGGGCATCCTCATGGCCGCGGGCATCATCGTCGACGACGCGATAGTGATTGCGGACAGTGTTCGTGCTCGTTCACGGAGCGGGCTTGAACCCGAGTTGGCGGCGGTCGAGGGAACGCGCCAAGTAGCGTTACCTGTCCTGGCAGCCTCAGTGACAACGATCGTGGCGTTTGTCCCTTTGATGTTCATCGAAGACGTTATGGGGAAGCTCATCTTCATTCTCCCGGTGGTCGTGATCGCAGCCGTGGTTGCATCGGGCTTTGAAGCATTCGTGATCCTCCCCGCCCATCTCGCCGACTGGGTAGCAAAACCCAAAGAAGATGGGGTGGCTTCGTGGCGCAAGAGGGCTCGCGACCAGCTGGATAATTGGGTCGACAACTTCATTACCCGCTGGTACCGCCCCGTTTTGCGACGAGCCCTCTCGCAGCGGTTGCTTGTTCTTGGGGGGGCGTTGTCTGTTTTCTTGATCTGCACCGGCCTGGTACTTGGGGGACGCATACCGTTTGTCATGTTTCCTAAGATCGACACGAACACCCTACGCTGCAGGGTGCGCTTCCCGGAGGGTATGCCGATCGAAGCGAGCCACGTCGCCGTAGCACGCATGGAACAGGCAGCTTATGCTTTAAACTCAGACGTGACCCTCAAACCGGCTGCCGATGGGAAACTCGTGCAAAGAGTCTATTCCGTGGTTGGAGAATGGCCCGACTTCGCCCCAAAAACCGGTAGCGCTTTCTGCGAGACATCAATCGAACTGATGCCTGCCGAGGAACGCCGCCTGGCTTGCGCAAAAGTCATCGAGCGCTGGCGGCAAGGCATCGGCGACATACCCGACGCGATCTTCGTGGCGATCACCCGCCAGGAGCTCGGACCGGCCGAGAAACCCATTGAAGTGCGCTTGTTGGGGCAGGACTTGGACCAGCTTCGTCGGGCGGCGGACGATCTGCGCACTAGACTTGCCGAGTTCGCGGGAGTGTTCGGTATCGACGACGACCTGACCGCGGGCAAGCGGGAACTTCAGGTCTCGCTCAAGCCACGGGCGAGCACGCTGGGTCTTACCGTGGCCGATCTTGCGTCTCAATTGCGTCAGGGATTGTATGGCGGAGAGGCTCTTCGCCTGCAGCGGGGAGCTCATGAAGTACGGGCGATGGTGAGCTATGTCGAGGGGGACAGCCGCAGCCTTGGAGCCATAGAGAACCTGCGCATTCGAACGCAAGGCGGAGCGGAGATCCCTTTCCGCGAAGTTGCTGAGACCAAGCTGGTGCGCGGCTACTCCGAAATATGGCGACAGGACGGCAAACGGCGAGTGCGCATCTTCGCTGACCTTGACGAGCGTTTTGCGAACGCCGAACAGATCGTGCAGGCCCTGGAGGTCTCCTACCTGCCGCAACTCGAGGAACGATATCCCGGCGTGCGCTATCTGATCGACGGTCAGCGCAAGCGCATCAACCTGGCGATGGGGAGCCTCTGGGAAGCGGCAGCGGTTGCGTCGGTGGTGATGTTCGCGCTTTTGGGCACGGTACTGCGTTCCTACGGCCAACCCCTAATCATCATGGCGGCAATCCCCCTCGGGATCATTGGCGCAATATTCGGACATGGGATCTTGGGATACGACATAACGCTTATGAGCATCTTCGGTATGGTCGCGCTAGCCGGGATCATAGTGAACGATGCCCTCGTGCTGATCGACCGCGTTAATCAGAATGTAGCGGGAGGCGCAACTGTAGCCGAGGCCGTCGCCCAAGCAGGAGAAGCGCGCTTTCGTGCCGTTATCCTGACCACGGTGACTACCGTTGCCGGACTGCTGCCCTTGCTGGCCGAACGTAGTACTCAGGCGCAATCACTGATACCCATGGCGCTTTCAATTGCATCCGGCGAAGCATTCGGCACTATACTGACGCTCTTGGTCGTGCCGGCGATGTTCCTCGTTGTGAACGACGTGAAGCGGTTCACCTATTGGCTACGCCGCGGCGGCGCATATCCGGTGGCAGAACAGGTCGAACGGGCTGCACCGAGACCCGAGATTGCCATCGGATAGAGAGGCGTGATCGCTGGACACCAACGCAGACGGAGTCGCTGGCAGAATGTTCGAAACAAGAACGCTCAAGCGGAATAGTATGCTCTGTGCACTGTTGTTTTTGGCAGCACTGGGCGTGGTTCCGGCTATCGGTTGCCGCGCACCACTAAGCCGAGTGCGAATAGCGCTTCAACGCCATCGAGAGGCCGTCGAGAAGCTTCCAGAGGAAACGCAAACACCGCTTCCTGTCCTGCTTACGGAAGACGCGGCTGCAGAGTGCGTGGAGAACATGGTATCCGGCGATGCGCTGACCCTCGATACGGCGCGTCGAATCGCGATTCGTTCTAACCCGGACATCCATGCAGCCCAAGCAAGGCTGGAGAATGCCAGGTGGCGCATTGCCGAGGCGCGTTCGGCTTTCCTTCCTACCCTGGTGCTCACGCATAATTGGACGAAGACGTTTCACACGCCGGCGAGTCGTAATCGACTGAACACCGCCTTGCAGCCGGCAAGTACCTTACCAACGGACGTGAGCACGCAGGGCCTGGCGGTCACAACGCTGCTTAACGCCATCAGGGGGCCGCTGTTCGGGCTGGGAAAGGCCCAGGGAGACCGGAACCCATTCAGTGAGCACTCTACCGCATTCACGGTGAGTTGGACGGTATTCGATGGTTTCGTCCGTGAAGCCCGGTTGCTCGCAGCCAAACACCTGCACCATGCATCGAAAGCGGCGCTTGTAGACGCTAAACGCTTGATAATCCAGGCAGTGGACGCGGCATACTACCAGGTTCAGTTCGCTGAGGAGCAGCTCCGTATCGCGGAAGCGGATGAGGTTTTCAGTCTGGAGCAGCTCGAGGAAACCGAGAAGCTGCGAGCTGCCGGTAGGGCAACCATTGCCGATGTGGCCAACTTCCGCGTGCGTATGCTCTCGGCCCGGGCAAATGTGACTGCTGCCCGCGGTGCGCGGGAGACGGGAAGGGTCGTATTGACGGAGTTACTGGGGGCTGACGTCGACACCCTGAACAGTGAGCTGCAGCTGTCTCCGCTCGAGGATGAAACGGAGGAGAACATGACCACGCCCGATCCGGGCCCCTGGATCGAGCGGGCGATGACGAACCGACCCGACATTCAACAGATCGAAAACGTTCTCCGGAGTGACGCAGAGCAGATCCGCGCTGCAAAGGGGCTCTACGTGCCCAGCATTGCTGTCAGTGGTTCTTGGGGATACGACCGCAGCTCGAACATACGTTATTCCGTCGAGGATCAGTCGTCAGCTGCAGGCCTTGAATTCCGCTGGGAACTCTACAGCGGGGGATACCGGCGCTCGCGTGTCCACCAGGCTGAAAGCTCCCGAGCGGAGACGTCCGCAAAACTGAGTCGACTGCGCCTGGCGGTGCAATCGCAGGTGAGACAGGCCGTCATCGACTTAGAGAACGCCCAGGAGCAGATCGTCCTGCGGCGAGAAGCCCTGGACACTGCTGCAGAAAACCGTCGCGTCGTACAAGTCGGGTACGTCGCCGGCAAAGAGACGCTCACTCGCCTCAACGAGGTGCAGCGGGATTTCATCACCGCCGAAGCCGATCTCGCCCTGGCCCGCGTTCGCCTGCGTCAGGCGTGGAGCGATCTTCACGCGGCGGCTGCGACGTATCCCGAGATGAACGGAGGTTCCAATCCCGATTGACGCGGGTCCGTCGTCCACGCCGGAATCGTTCTTATTGGCACGGCCCTTTCCGGCGGGGTCCACACCTTGCCGGGAAGGCACCGTTTGCTAGACTGATGTCATGAGTGATGCCAAGAATATCTGTCTCACTGATTATGCCACTTGCGGTGGGTGAGCGGGGAAGCTCCCTGTGGAGTCGATTGTGCAGGTTCTGCACAAGTTACCCGTGAGCTCTCATCCCGACCTGCTGGTGGGAACGAGCAACTTTGATGATGCCGGCGTGTTTCGTCTTGATGACCACACCGCGCTGGTGCAGACCCTGGATTTCTTCCCTCCGCTGGTGAACGATCCGTTTGTGTTCGGGCAGATTGCGGCTGCCAACGCGTTCTCCGATGTCTACGCAATGGGAGGCGTTCCCCTCACGGCAATGAACATAGTCGGTTTCCCCGACAAGGATCTGCCTGTCGACCTGCTTGTAGAGATTCTCCGCGGCGGGCAAGAGCGCGTCGCCCGGGCAGGGGCGGTGATAGTGGGCGGCCACAGTGTCCGCGACAAGGAGGTCAAATACGGACTCTCGATTACGGGGCGCATCCACCCCGGGAAGATCATCACAAACGCTACCGCCCAACCGGGCGATCGACTCGTATTGACCAAACCCATAGGCAGCGGAATACTCACCCACGCCGCCAAGGCGGGGCACATCGGCGAGGATGAACTCGAAGAAGCGGTCTCCGTGATGACACATCTGAACCGGGGGGCAAGCGAGGCAATGGTCGAAGTCGGGGTCCACGCCGCCACGGACATCACCGGATTCGGCTTGATGGGCCATGCGTTCGAAGTCGCGGATGCCAGCAAGGTGACATTGGAGATCGAGGCAGCATCGATCCCACTTATGCACCGCGCCTTGGAATTTGCGACAAAGGGAATCGTGACGCGTGCGCACTTAGAAGCCAAGGCTCATCTGGGAGAACGTTTCCACATTGGAAAGGACGTCGATCCCGTCTTAGTGAACGTGCTCTGTGACGCACAGACCTCCGGTGGGCTGCTGATCTTCGTTGCCGAGGGGCGAGCCGACGCCCTGTTGGCCGCGTTGAATCAACGGGCTACGCCGTGTGCGGCAATCATAGGACGTGCAGTGAGCCGCCAGGGGCAAGCCATTATACTAATTTGACCGCCTTAACGTGGCAGGCGCTGCGGGTGAACAATGGGCAAGCACTGGGGAATGAACAATCCATCGAATCTCAAGTGGGAGGCTGTGGGACCTTTGCCGGTCGCAGAGGTTCGAAGCAGCGAAGAGATTCTGTCCGATGCCTTCAATGACAGCGGGGTCCTCGGCAGTTTCTTGGATGACGCTGCGACCAAGAAAGAGTCGGTTCTTCTCGTGATCAACGATGCACACCGTTTCACACGAACGAGAGAAGCCCTTGCGGCACTGGCAGGTTTCGTCAAGCGCAGACATCGGCCGAGCGCACGCTTCCGCGCCTTGATAGCGGCAGGAACGCACTGTTTCTCAGAGGCTCAGCGCCGCGAATTCGAGGTTGCTACGTTTCACGATTGCGCTTTGGACATCCAAGAGGTCGCGTGGCACGAGGCCACGATACCGACCGACCTGGTCGATTGCGCGGGCGTGCGAATGCACCGGTGTGTTGCGGACTCGAAGTTCCTCCTGCCGATCGGGAGCGTCGAGCCACATTACTTCGCGGGAGCGACCGGGGCGCACAAGACTGTCACAATTGGGTGTATGGCACACGAAGACATCGAGCGGAACCACGCCTGCGCCCTGAGTCCCCGCTCAAACATTGCCCGCCTTGACGGGAATCCCGTGCACGAGGGTATTGTGACAATCCTCCATGCGCTGGAATCCACGGGTAAGAGGATCCTGGCCATTAACGAGATTGTGCGCGATCACATCCTGATTGCAGCGGCCTTGGGGCATCCGCTGGATACACTCCATGCACTCATGTCCACAGTCGTCGACGTCTACATCCAACGAGTAGCGCAGCCGGTGGACCTCTTGCACCTCAAGGTTCCCATGCCTTTGGGGTGCAATCTCTACCAGGCGGACAAGGCCTTGAAGAACAACCACTTGGCGGTTCGCGACGGGGGAGGGATACTGCTCGAAGCGGCGTGCCCCGAAGGTATCGGACCGGATGCATTCCTCACTCTGCTTCGCCGTGCGGGCGACTACGAATCGGCTGCACGAGTAGTCGAAGCGGAGGGCTACCGTCTCGGCGACCATAAAGCTGTCAAGCTGCGGTATCTTACAGACCCCACTAAGAGAGGAGTCAATGTCGCCTTGGTGTCGTCCTGCATTGCGCTTGCGGATGCACGGGCAGCAGGCATGGAGATCTTCACCGACAATGCCTCCGCGCTCGATTGGCTCGTCGGAAATTCGACCGGCCCGGTGAGCCGCGGCTTGGTCGTGGAAGACGCCGGCTGCGTCAGCGCCACTGCGGGCCCGTCATAGAAGATGAGGGGCCGTCTTCCCTCCTGATCTTGACACTCAGTCTCTATCCGAGTTTTCCCGCGCGCGATATTTTCAAGATGAGCTTTTCGAGTCGGCCCAGTACGGCACGGTCCCTCGGAGACGCATCCGCCTTGATAATCGGTATCAACCAGGCAGCCTCTTGTGACAAAGACATGTGTCCGAGCGTTCCCGCGGTACCGGCCAACTGGTGAAGTATCTCGTGGGCCTGCTCCAGATTGCCTGCGTCCACAGCTATTTGAAGTCTGCCCAATCGGTCAGGCAGGGATCGGACGAAATCCTCCCGAGCCGAGGCTAAGCGCTCGTCGCTGACCGGCGATTCGCGCCGCGACGGGTGAAAGAGGCCCTCGGTCGACTTCTCGTCCGATGCCGCGTGAAGATACTCACTGGCGGCTTGGACAATGCGGTGAAGTGAGATAGGCTTCGTCCACAATGCGTCAAAGCCGCCCCCGAGGATTCGCTCCTGATCCCCCGGCGAGGTTGATGCCGTTAACGCGATGATCGGGGTCAGGCATCCTGCTTGTCTCAGCATACCCACGGCGGTCAGACCGTCCATTTTGGGCATGCGAACGTCCAATATAATGAGATCGAACGGTGTATCTGTTGCTGTTGCAACGGCCGCCTCGCCATCTGCTACCGCGTGGACTTCCGCGCCCGCGGCGCTGATGGCCTCGGTCATCAGTCCGCGCAGATCAGCAGAATCTTCCGCGACCAGCACGCGCCCACAGAGGCAACGCGATGGAGGGGACTCTCTCATCGCCGGTACGGTCAGATCGGCAATCGAAAACTCCTCGGGCTTGATCCAGGTCGCTCCCTCCAACGGACCCGTCGATACCTCGAGCACAAAAGTGCTGCCCTTGCCTTGGACACTGCTCACCTTGAGATTCCCCCCCAGACAACCGGCGATCCACTTCGCAAGAGGTAGGCCCAGCCCCATTCCCATCACGGCGCTGGATGTACCTCGATCCAACTGGGTGAAGATGTCAAAGATGCGCTCCAGATCCGCTGATGGAATCCCGCCACCGGTATCCTCAACTGTCACCGTCAACCTGGGCTCAGAGGAGGCCTGGTCAAGCCCTACGCGAACGTAGACGTGCCCGGTATCGGTGAACTTCAGCGCATTACTGATGAGGTTAATCACCGCCTGCTTCAGCCTGATTGGATCGGTGTGAATGCGATCGGGGATTGCGCCGTCGCACAGTATCCTGAACTCTACCTCGGACTGATGGTGCAAAGGAGCCACAACTGCCCGGATATCAGCCAATATGTCCGGCAGGAAACATGACTGCATCCGAATCTCGAGCTTGCCGGCATCCGCGCGGGACAAATCAAGCAAGTCTTCGACCAGCGAAAGCAGATGTTGCCCATTCCTCAGAATGACATCGAGGTGTTCAGAGTCCGCGGCACCCTCCCCTCCGTGCGATATCAGCTCCGCCGCCCCTAGCGTCGCCATGATCGGCGTGCGTATCTCATGGCTCACATTGGCGAGAAACCTGGTCTTGGCTCGGCTGGCTGCCTCGGCGTCTTCCTTGGCGGCCATCAATGCCTGCTCAGCTAGTTTGCGGTCTGTTACATCTCGCACAACCGCCAACGCAAAGCGCTCGCCCTCTCGCTGGCCGACTGAAAGCGACAGCTCAACGGAGAATCGCTCACCGTCGCTTCGAACCGCAGGCAATTCGACTGTGCGTCCGATGGCTCCGTTCGGCGTCCCCTCTGTGAAATAGGACCTGACAAGCCCACTGTGCCGATTACGATACTCTTCAGGCATCAGGCAGTCGAGTGCCCCGCCCAGGACTTCGCTCGCTTGCCGCTTGAACATCTGTTCGGCAGCGGGGTTGAACAGCGTTACCGTACCGTTCTCGTTGATCGCGATGATAGCATCCTTGCTGGCATTGATCACCGTGCGAAGGTGCTCTTCGCTGTCGCGCAAAGCCTGCTCCGCCCGCACGCGCTCGGTCACATCCCGGGCAACGCCGATGATCCCAGCGATCTTGCCTTCTTCATAATATGGTCTCTCACTTACCTCCAACATTACTGCGTGGCCTTGTTTGTGGCGAAGCTCTACCAGGTAGGGAGGATTCTCCTTGCCTGTACGCAACGTCTCCTCAGTAAGGGCAATTCCTCGTTCGTTGATGGGATTATCAGTCAAGTATGTGGTGTAATGATTGCGCCAATCCAGGACGGAGTAACCGGTGATCTGTTCTACCCCCGCAGAAATGTAGCGGAATATCCCCTCGGTGTCGTGTCGGTAGAGAAAGTCCCGTGTATGCCGCAAAAGGGTGCGCTGTTCCTCGGCCAAAGCATCGACTCTTGCCGATGATTCCCGCAACTCATCCTGCGCACGTTTGCGCCGGTCGATCTCATCCGCCAGACGCTTATTCGTTGCCGTAAGGTCGGCGGTACGTTCCTCAACACGTTGCTCAAGGTCGTCGTGCGCTTGCTGGAGGGCTTCCTCGGCACGCTTGCGCTCGGTAATGTCCGTTACGAACCCTTCAAGAGCCAGGAGCGTCCCGTCGAGTGCGAATACTCCGCGCCCCTTTTCGAAGACCCACTCCACGCGCCCGTCGGCCGTAGTAATACGGTAAATCAACCTGAAAGGTTGCTGATCCTCAAGGGCTGCCTGTACGCCATCCCAAACCGGTCTCCTATCCTCAGGGTGGATCAACTGCGCATAAGAAACGCGCCTGTTGCCAATGAGGTCGATAGCCTCATATCCGGTCAGTTCGGCACAACCCTCGCTCACGAACTCCATTGTCCAGTCAGGGTCGTTTCTGCAGCGGTAGGCCATCCCCGGGAGGTTACTCATCAGTGTGGCGAGCGTGCGTTGGCTCTCCCTCAACGCTTCTTCGGCAAGAGTCTCGTCGGTGACGTCACGTCCGGTCCCGATCATGGCGATGGCTTCGCCGGTTAGGTTGCGAACAAGTGTATTGTGCACCAGCATCGGAAACGTGCTGCCGTCACGTCGTAGGTGCCACACTTCTCCATGGAACTTGCCCGTTTCCATGATTTGCCGGTTCGCGTCTTTCACAACTGACAACTGCTCGTCGGTGTGGAAGATTGTCAAGTTCTTTCCAAGCAGCTCTGCCGGGGTGTACCCGTGCATGGATGCGAACGCATGATTGATGAACACGAGATTGCCTTGGAGATCGGTAACGGCGATTCCCTCGTTTGCCTGCTCAATCGCAGATGAAAGCAGTTGGGCACGCTCCTCCACCCGCCGGCGCTCGGTCACCTCCAGGACAATCCCGCTGATAGCTACTACCTTGCCATCGCCTGACTTCAAGGGCAGAAAACTACCCAGCCAATACCGCTCAGTGGCGGACTCCGGGGGGAGAATTCCGTGTGCTTCCACATCGAAAACCGGTTGTCCAGTTTCCAGGATGCGCGAGAAGATTGGCTCGAGCGTCTCCGCGATTTCAGGGACGATCTCGCGGATCGTTCGACCGATGTGATCGGTAGCCGGAATGCCGCTGGTCGCTGCCAACCAATCGTTGATTCGCACAAAACGCAGGTCGGCGTCCAGAAGCAACAGACCCACGGGCGCACAATCATACAGCTTCGACAACTCGTCCAGCTCTTGCCCCTGTAAAGAACCGGCATCAGTCAGAGCCCCGTCACTCTGGTGACCCGTGTTGGCCTCCTGCTCGTACTCGGCCAAACGCGCCCGCAGCGTCTCCAATTCCGCGACAAGCTGGGCTTTGGTTCTGCCACACTCAGCCATCGTCAGCTCTTCTCCGGGCTAATAAAACGCGTCAGTCCGTTTGTAGGCGATCTGCACTACGGCCCCCCGCGAAAGGCCCTTCCACACATGCCAACACGATCCAGCCCGAAACAACGCTATTCAGAATCGCCAGCCGAAAGTGCATCGGCGATGCTCCCAAAACGCATGTCGCACACCGAACGACCTTCCCTCTATTTGAGCATATATCTTTTCCACCGCTTAGGAAAGGTTCACCCGCCGCAATGTGCCGAAAACGTGTATCGAATACGACACGATCGGTTGACGGTCAGGGGTCTGAATCCTACGATCTCGTTCAAACCGCGCGGATGCCGTGTCGAACCGTGGGTCGATCGAGCAAACACCGGGATCCCCTGGCAAACGCTTGAGAAGGAAGCACCGCGGCTCCACTTTTCCCGCCGGATATCGCTGCACGTTGGCCACGCCGCCGGTTACTGCGGCAGCGGATGCAATACTCCGGGAAGGAGAAGCCCGGCCTGTAAGAGGAATAAAAATGAGCGACATACTCCCGGTGGATTTGCGTAGCGATACTGTCACACGTCCGTCACCTGAGATGCGACAGGCAATGGCCCAGGCAGAGGTGGGCGACGACGTGTTCGGTGATGACCCTACGGTGATCCTCCTTCAGGAAAAAGTCGCCGCACTCCTGGGCAAAGAGGCGGCCCTCTACGTCCCTTCAGGGACGATGGCGAATGAGACGGCGATACGCGCCCTGACCCGGCCCGGGGACGAGATCATCGCCCACGAACACAGCCACGTCTATCTGTACGAAGGGGGGGCACCGGCAGTTGTATCCGGTTGCTCTTTCAACCTCTTGCCGGGCGAGAAAGGCTTCTTCGACGCCGACGCGGTGCGGGCTGCCCTTCGCCCGGACGACTCGCACTTCCCTCGCTCCGCTCTTGTTGTAGTGGAGAATACGCAAAACCGTGGAGGAGGCACCTGTTGGCCCATCGAATCTATCGCGGAGATTCGCCAGGTTGCGGATGAGCACGGCCTGCAAATGCACCTCGACGGTGCCCGGCTTTTGAATGCCTGTGTAGCCACCGGTCACTCGCCCACCGACTACACTCGCTACTTCGACACCGTATCTATCTGCTTCTCCAAGGGCCTCGGCGCACCGGTGGGATCCGCGGTCGCCTCGACCGCAGAGACGATTAAGCAGGCTCACCGGGCACGGAAGATCTTCGGCGGGGGAATGAGACAAGCCGGTATCATCGCGGCAGGTGCGCTGTATGCCATCGAGCATAATGTCGAGCGCCTTGCTGACGATCACGCCAACGCGAAGAGACTCGCAGCGGCTTTGGATGAGACGCCGGGCATTTCTGTTGACATCGCCGCGGTCGAAACGAACATCGTCTATTTCGATGTTGACGAAAGCTACGGCTTGGCGCAGAAGCTCTGCGACGAACTGCACGCTCAGCAAGTGTGGATGCTCGCCCTTACCCCGCAGCGTGTGCGGGCGGTGACCCATCTGGATGTCAGCACCGAAGGTGTCGACTATGCCATCGACGTGATCCGGAAGATGAGGATTGCGTGACCCGTGGGGTGCCACATCCCGGAGGGTGCCCTATCCTTGCGTAGCAAGGGTGGGGGATGGATCAATCGTATGCCGTCATTCGCGTCACGAACTGCCTGCCTGCCGAGGTCCGTCCCCCACCATTCGCCAGAGCGAAGGATGGGGCACCCTCAGGGGGTTGGGGTTGGCCTCAGCATGGCGGCGCCCGTGATCCGCGGGCTTGGCCATGGAACCCATGTCCGCCTTTCCCGCCGTGCCCGGGGATAGTGCAGGATCATATGAGCGGCTATACTCAGCGATATGGGTAAACCCAAAGAGGTTACGATTCGCATACCCGTGACGCGGGACCGTCGCAAGCGGCGGTTCAGCCTTGTCAGGCTCGTCTTCATCGCTGTGTTAACCTACGTCGGCGTATGCATCTTCGCCCGAGTCTTTCAAACGCGTCTGATCTACTTCCCCTCACAAGGGTACGACTCATCGCCGGCCGACATCGGGCTGGCCTTCGAAGACCTTACCCTCAAGACGGATGACGGCGTGTCCATCGCCGCCTGGTACGTGCCCCACCCACAAGCGAGAGGGACAATCCTCTTTTGCCACGGCAACGCGGGCAACATTTCAGATCGCCTGTTCGACGTCAAAGAGTTTCACTCCCTGGGCTTCAACGTGCTAATCTTCGACTATCGCGGATACGGCCGAAGTAGTGGCAGTCCCAACGAAGTCGGCACCTACGTCGACGCGGAGACGGCTTGGCGCTTTCTCACGCAGACCGTCGGCGAACCGGCTCAGCGTATAGTGCTGTTTGGCCGATCACTGGGCGGTGCGGTCGCGATCGAGCTTGCCCATCGGCACACCCCCGCTGCACTCGTAGTCGAATCAACTTTCACGAACCTTGTGGACGTTGGCAGAGTGCACTACCGCTACCTACCCGTCGACTGGCTTCTGACCAATCGATACGACTCACTCAGCAAGGTCGGGCAAATCACCTGTCCCAAGCTGTTTGCCCACGGACTTCAGGATAAGCTGATCCCATTCGAACTGGGCAGGCAACTCTACAACAAAGCTGCTTCTCCCAAGCGTTTCATGGAAACGCCAGGCGGACACAACCTCGCAGGCATAACCTACTCCGACGAACACAAGGCAATACTGGCCGAGTTCCTCACCGCCGCTGTAAGTATGTAGTACGGACGACACTTCGCCTCGCCTGGGTGGCCCATGTCCTTCGGACATGGGGGACGCGATGATAGACATTCGGACAGATGACCACGGTCGTCGACTCGGTCATCGGCTCCGCGTGCATGACACTTCCGGCAGCATCCGGTTGACCAATCCGAGCCGCGACCGTGAGGGAGCGGACCAGTCGTGTGGTGGGGAATGGATTACCTGCGTCGTGACATTCGCTCCCACCAATTGCCTGCCCGTCAAGGTCCACTCCTTGTGTGGAAACTGCATGGAATCTCTAAAATGATCCAACCGTTCACCACGAACTCAAGGGAACATGAGCAGGCTCGAGCGCGTGCTTCATAGCATCGCCTTCGCCCAACAAGTGGGCATTGATCTTGAAGATGGATAATCGTCAGACGTCTAAAAGGATAGGCTGGTCGTGATAACTTCGGTGGCTTCACCGTTCTTGTAGGTTGCAATTGCCATTTCCAAGACATGCCAAATCAAATACGCGACCGCACCGCCTAGTAGAGCCCAAAGCTGTAGGCGATGCCACGTACTGCTCCAGTCGCTTTGATTGTGCATGTCCTTGAGCGGGTCGTCCGACGCTCTTTACACAAGGTGTTTGTCAGTCCCGACTATTGGGTGATCGCCTGCCCGAACCTGTCGCAGGTCAAGATTCAAAGCGGAGACAGCGTTAACCGAGTGTTGCCGCCTGATACCCGCAAAGAAGCTGAAGCCCCAAAGCAAGACCGCAATCCCAAGCGGGATCATGCTCCACGCAAGCAATTCTCCTGTTGTGCGTTGGACAGACAGTGCAATCGCCGAGCCTGCAACCGCCATTAAGAAATAGTCGTATCTACTCTGGGCTGCCCGATGGTCTAGGACAAGGTCTGTGTCGTCCTGCAAAGCCATGACTCTCGTCTCCACAATGCGATTCGATAGAAACCTGAATTTGCAGGACATAATAGGCGAACACCTCCACGTGAGCCACGCCAACGGCTTCTAACCCGCCCAACCTCTCGATAGTACAGCCGGGTGAAAGGATCACACTTCACGGATCCGGCGAAGATGTGAACGATCCGTCTACCGGCATCGCCAAAGCGGAGGGCAAACACCTGCAACACAGACGCGCATGGTCCGCTCCCTGACGGTCGCGGCTCGGATTGGGTGTATCCGTTCCGCCGAGACTCTTGCCGACATTGCGTTCACGCGCGCTGAACCACTGGTGTGCGTATGTAGCACCGATAACGAACCATGCACCTTGCAGCCGCGTCGCGACGGGTGATAATACCCGTTCGCTCTGCCGTCAACTGCTTGGTTGGACTGCGGCAGATGGTTGTATA
>CP070744.1:1014736-1034595 GCA_020348265.1 Phycisphaerales bacterium
TTCACACCGTTCGTCACCTGTGACGACAACGATGCTTGCACCGAGGACACCTGTGACCCGCTCACCGGGGAGTGTGTTTATACGCCATTCGTCACTTGCGACGACGGCGACGTGTGCACCGAGGACACTTGCGACCCGCTCACGGGAGAGTGCGTCTACACCCCAATCGATCCTCCGCCTCCGGGTTGCGAAGAGGGCGGCGACGGGTGTACGCCAGGTTTCTGGAAGCAGCCGCACCACGCGAAGTTCTGGACGAACTACATGCCTGACGATCTGTTTGAGGACGTCTTCGGTGTTGACGCCATCGTGCTCGATGGCAAGACGCTGCTCGAGGCCATGTGGACAGGCGGCGGACATGAAGCTGCCCTCGGTCGTCACGCTACAGCAGCCTTGCTCAACGCGACCAGCGGTGAGGTTGACTTCGCTTATACGGCGAACGAGATCATCGCCATGGTACAGGAAGCCTATGCGACCG
The DNA here is from genome assembly GCA_020348265.1 of Phycisphaerales bacterium. Classification (GTDB taxonomy): domain Bacteria; phylum Planctomycetota; class Phycisphaerae; order UBA1845; family UBA1845. The sequence goes on from CP070744.1 coordinate 1,015,212, forward strand.
GTGACTTCAACGGCATCAAGAGCATGCTCGCGGAGGAGAACGAGCGCGGGTGCACCGTTGACAAGTCACAGGATCCGTCCAGGAGAGGCCGTAAGCGCAGCAACCGCTAGAGCACTAATCGGCAGATGCTATGAACCTGGCCTGAGCTGACGGCCGGGACAATCATGGAGCAGACCCAAAGGGGCGAGGGATCGCCCCTTTGGTTTGCGCTTTAGAGAGTGCCGCACCGCTTCGCGAAAGCAGCCAACCACCAACCGTGTAGCATTCGCAGCTTCGGAAGTATCTTCGGCGATGGATGGGAGGACTGGGAGCACCCATCCGGTCGGTGCGTCCCGCACACATGCGCTGGACCAAGCCGAAACGACTGATTCAATGCAGGAACATGCTGCGCGCGGATGACCACCCTTTTAACGAAGCAGCAACAAGTGGGGCCGCGCTGGCTCTTCTATGTTCGAGTAAGGTATCTGTGGGTGATGCCGCAGTGCATTGATACACCTATGGGAATTACTTCGTCGAGGAAGTCGAAATCGGGATGGTGCAGGTTTGGGTAGTCGTCACTATTCGGTGGGCGCAGTCCCAACAGCCACATCGTCGAGGGAACCCGTTGAGCGAAACAGGCGAAATCCTCCGAACCCATTGACGGGTCCGGTTCGCAAAGGAGATTAGCCTCGCCCACTACGTCTCGGGCAACGGAGCACACAAGCTCCACAGCGTCGGCATCGTTAACCAGAAGGGGGGCTACCGAGACGGGGGTGATCTTTGCCTTCACGCCGAACCGGGTGGCGGTTGACTCGGTAATTTCCTCTATGTGCTGTTTAGCCGCATCGTGCGTCGACTGCGCCAGTGCCCGTAACGTACCCAGCATCTTGCAGCTTTCGGGCAGAGTGTTATGCGTCTTGCCAGCGTAGATCGAGGTAATCGACACCAGCACCGAGTCCATAGGGTCGGCGAACCTCGAGGCAATCGCCTGCAGCTGGGTGACGATGTGTGATGCCGTCAGGATGACATCATTGCCGTGGTGTGGATAGGCTGCGTGTGTGCTCCTGCCCGTAAGCTCAATCTCAAAGGAGGTCATTGCCGCAAGAAACGGCCCGGGAGCAGCATGGATTGAACCTCGCGGATTCGTAGGCCAACCGTGAAACGCGAAGCAGGCATCCACCGGCGGATCGTCAAGAGCCCCTTCGTCGACCATCCGCTGTCCCCCGCCGGCACCCTCCTCCGCAGGCTGAAAGATGAACTTCACCTTACCCGGCAACTGATCCGCGAAACGGGCCAAGACTTTGGCGGCTCCTATGAGGCAGGTTATGTGCCCGTCGTGCCCACAAGCGTGCATGCGCCCTTCGTGCTGCGATTTGTATTCAAACGTGTTTATCTCCTCAACGGGCAGGGCGTCGATGTCCGCCCGTAGAGCGACACAGCGACCCGGCTTGGCCGCGTTCAATGTCGCCACAATGCCCGTCCCCGCAACTCCGGCTCGGATGTTCAACCCGGGAATCTCCTTGAGAGCTTCGAGCAGCCGCCTGGAAGTCCACGTCTCCTCAAACCCCAGCTCCGGGTGCTGATGAAACTCATGGCGAAGCGTGATCAGTTCGTCGCGGATTTCCGCTATAGCGGCTTCGAAGTCGGGCATGAGTCTTCCTCCGTTCGTTCTTTCTTATCCGGTGCCGCGCGGAAGCACGCTGCTCCGGGCGAAATCGTCGTTGAACTTTAACCTCGACTGGACTGTAACGTGCTGGGCGCCACCCCGCTACATCATGCGAGTTGTCTGTTGCAGGACTGGGCCATCGAATGTTATCGGGCCTAACGCCCCTGCGAGCCACCGTATTCGCCAGCAAGCACCCTCGTGCCTAGGGCGATCGCCGTAACGCCTTACCACGCCACACGCCGCGTTTGGCCAGCAACGGGTCAACGCGTTCTTGGCAGCTTCCCAGCCCGGCTATCCGTTGTCCACGCGGTAAGTCAATCGGCCCGCGCCTGGTTCCGATATTACGACCAAGGAAGTTTCTTTGCGCTTAGGAGTGACCTATACGATGTCAATCAAGGGAAAACAGGTGGCCTTGGGGATTATCGGATGTGGACATTGGGGACCCAACCACATTCGCGTGTTTTCGGAGCATGATCGCTCGTGCGTCGTGGCCTGTGCGGACACGAACCAGTCCAGGATCGACACGATCCGCAAGCGGTTTCCGAGGGTCCGAACGACGACCAATTACCACGACCTGCTGGACGACTGCGGCATCGATGCCGTAGTCATCGCGACACCAACCGACACCCACGCGGGCATCGTCACCGACGCCCTCAACGCAGGCAAGCACGTCCTCTGCGAGAAGCCTCTTTGCCTGCGAAGCAATGAATCCCGCGAACTCGTCCGCCTCGCTGAGGCAACCAACCGTATCCTGATGGTCGGGCACGTATTCCTGTTCAACAACGGGATCATCAAGCTCAGGGAGCTGATTACATCCGGTGAGATCGGGAGAATCCAGTACTTCGATGCGACCAGGACAAACCTCGGACCCGTCCGCGGCGATGTCAACGCCCTGTACGACCTGGGCACGCACGACATCACCATCTTCAACTACTTGATGGGCGCACAGCCTGTCGAAGTGTCTGCCCTGGGAAGGTGCATCTCTCAAGAGACAATCGAGGATGTGTGTTTCACTACCCTGAAATACCCTGACGGGACGCTCGGTCACATTCATGTCAGTTGGATGAACCCGCGAAAGATACGCACCATGACGGTGATCGGTGAGCACAAGATGGCCCATTGGGACGACATCGATCCCTCGGACACACTGCGCCTTTATGACAAGGGCTTGGATGAGCCTCCTTACTATGATTCCTTTGGTGAATTTCACTATCTGCTCCGCAACGCGGACGTGCACCTGCCGACCATCAAGCCGGCCGAACCGCTGGTAAACCAGGCCGACGCCTTCATCCGATGGGTGCAGACCGGCATCCCCACCGGCCCCGACGCCCGCGAGGGTTACAACATAGCCAAGATACTCGAAGCGGCGAGCAGATCGATGGCCAACGGGGGGGCGATGTGTCCCGTGGAGGCAGACGATTTCGCGGTCAGTGCCACGGCTCCTGCCAATCACGTGACACTCAGCCGTACTCGCAACGGCATGGACGCCAATGCTGAGTTTTCCCATCCAATCCCCACAGCGCCCGTTCAGGCAGCAGCACCGTCCTCGGACGTGCCCAAGGGACAGTTGAGTGAATCGTGGGTGGGATGATCCCAGCCCAAGCGCAAGCCTATGTATAAAGGCAAATCAGTCATCGTGCTTGTACCTGCCTTTAACGAGGAGGTCAAAATAAGGCAGGTGGTGGCCCGCGCTAGCCTCAGTTATGTTGACACTCTCTTGATCATCGACGACGGGTCAAGCGATTCGACGGCTGCGGTCGCCCGAGCCGGAGGTGCTCAAGTACTATCGCTGGGAACGAGATGCGGAGTAGGAGCCGCCCTGCGCAACGGGTTACGGCAAGGCAAGATCACGCGGCACGACATTGCGGTCATCATGGCCGGCAATAACAAAGACGATCCCGGAGAGATCCCCAGGCTCCTCGATCCAATCTGCGACGAAGACTATGACCTGGTGATAGGCTCTCGACACCTCTTGGGCGGAAACTACGGCGGAGATATGCCCTTCTACCGCAAATTGGCGACGCGCGCACATCCCTGGCTGATGAGCCTCTTCGTCCGCAAACGCCTGACCGAAACAACCAACGGCTTTCGAGCCATACGTCTGTCACTTCTCGATGATAAACGCATACGCCTGGATCAATCCTGGCTCAACGCGTACGGGCTCGAGGTCTATCTGCTGTACAAGGCCCTCAAGCTCGGATACAAACACAAAGAAGTGCCCTGCACGAAGATCTATCCACCCAAAGCGCAGGGCTACACGAAGATGAAACCCGTTTCCGGTTGGTGGAGTATTCTCAGGCCCATTTTTCTGCTGGGTCTTGGAATACGTAATTAAAGGGGATCACTGTGGCCAACATTCCATTAGTTAATCTCAAGGCTTTGCATGAGGAACTGCGTGAGGAAATCGACGGCGCAATCGGCGCGGTCGTTACGCGGGGAGATTTCATCCTCGGCAGTGAAGTCCAGGCATTCGAGAAAGCATTCGCCGACTACTGCGGCGTCAAGCATTGCATTGGAGTCGGAAGCGGGCTTGATGCCCTTACCCTGGCGATGAAAGGATTCGGCATCGGTCCCGGAGACGAAGTCATAACCGCGGGAAACACTTTCATTGCCACCGCACTGGCCGTACATCATGTCGGCGCTATGCCCGTCCTGGTCGACCAGAACCCCGCAACCTACAACCTCGATCCGCGGAGGCTCTCTTCGGCGATCACGTCGCGGACCAAAGCTATCGTACCCGTGCACCTCTACGGTCAGCCGGCGGATATGGAGACGATCCAGACCATAGCCAGGGAACACGACCTGTTGGTGATCGAGGATGCAGCTCAGGCGCACGGGGCACGCTTTAAGGGCAAGCGAGCGGGGAGCATGGGCAACGCGGCAGCTTTCAGCTTCTATCCCGGAAAGAACCTCGGCGCAATCGGCGATGGGGGATGCGTCGTCACCAACGAAGACGACTTGGCTCAATGGCTTCGGGCTGTGCGAAGCTACGGATCGCTCGTTAAATACGAGCATTCCCTGCGCGGATTCAATACCCGGCTCGACACGATTCAGGCGGCAACACTGCGAGTCAAGCTCCAACACTTGGACGAATGGAATGAAGCACGTCGCCGGCATGCGCAGAGGTATAAAGAGCTCCTCGCCTCATCACCCGTGGCACTGCCCCAAGAGGAAGAAGATTGCGAGCATGTGTACCACCTCTTTGTGGTGCGCTGTGGCAATCGAGATGAGCTGCTCCACCATCTAAACGAGCTGGGTATCGGGGCGGCGATTCATTATCCCTTGCCCATCCACAAGCAGGAAGCGTTCCGCCGACGCTGCCTCGTTCCTCAGCCCCTCGTACACACGGAAGCGTTTAGCGACGAACTGCTCTCACTCCCGTTGTGTCCCCGGCTTACCGATCAGCAGCTCGAAACCGTTGCCCAAGAAGTGTGCGCCCATGCTTCAAGACCGACATCTGCGCACAGGCAACCTGCCATGAGCTTACGCTAGGACCGACGGAACGAAACTCCGGGGCTTGCTCCATACAGACATCATCGGCACCGGAGCGAACCTGCGCGCTGCTCGAGCCTATCCCGCGGCCTTCCTCTGCCCATACGCCGTTGCATCAGCAGTGCTTTTGAAGCGTTCTTTTGTCCGGTTCGCCGCTTCGTTTTCGTTGGTAAGTAGAAGGAAAGTCCGTCTGCACGGGCGCCGTCACTGGAGGACCATCGGCCCTACCGACGCCGGAAAGATCAATGCGCCCGTTTGCTCCGCCGGGCTTCTAAAAATCAGCTTGAGTTCGAACACACGACCGGTTATGATAAGCGCGGAGCGGAACTTGGTAGGGAAACAGGAGGCACACACATGTCCGTCTCGAACGATGGTGCCGTCCACGCGGGCACGCTGGGGTTTTCTCTTCTCGGGATGATTCTGAGTGTTAACGTTGTGTCTGCACAGAGTATTGCCTGGCGAAGCGGCGCCGTGGATGCGACCCAGCAGAGTTCCCTGAAAGTCGCCGAGATAATCCAAGCTGTTGCCGAAAAACCGAATCTCACCCACTTGGTCGTGCAGTTCAGTGAGCCGGTTGGGCCCACGGATCGCGCGGGACTCGCCGCAGCTGGTATCGATTTACTCGCCTATCTGGGTAGCAACGCCTTTTTTGCGTCGATATCGGCGGACCGTTTGGACATGGAGGCACTCTCGGACAGTCAGTTGTTGGTGGATGCGCGGCCGATTGAGCGATTGTGGAAGCTGCACCCCCTGCTGGTTGCAGAGGAGTTGCCGACGTGGGCCCTTAGACCCGCAGAGCGGGCATCGCATGAAGGTAAGCGGCTTGTTGTCGGTGCCTATGTCGTTTTTCATCAAGATGTGTCCTTGGACACAACCGCTGTGCAGATTGCCGAAGCCCACGAGGCCGCCATTCGTGCTCGAGTCAAAAGCGTGCACGCACTCGTGGTCGACATTCCCTTCGTGAACATTGACGCGTTGGCCCGTGAGGATGTCGTCCAGTGGATCGAACCTCCACTTCCGCGCATGTCCGAGGTGAACGACAGTGTGCGCGCAATGACGGAGACCGACCTGGTCCAAGTTGCTCCGTATGGCCTTGATGGCAGTGGTGTTACGGCGCTCGTGTATGATGGGGGATTCGCCCGGGAGTCTCATTTGGACTTCTCAGGACGTCTGAGCGTACGCGACTCCTCGGGCCTTGCCGATCATGCCACCCACGTTGCCTGCACCGTCGGCGGCAGCGGCGCTGCCAGCGGCGGGACGTACCGAGGGATGGCCCCGGGAGTGGCAATCGAATCCTACGGCTACGAGTACGACGGTACCGGGATCTTCTTGTACAGCAACCCGGGTGACCTGGAGAGCGACTACGACGAAGCCATAAACGAATACTGGGCGGACATCGCCAACAACTCCATAGGCACGAACACATGCTGGAACGGCTTCCCCTGCTCCATCACGGGTGACTATGGCGTGACATCCGCCTTGATAGATGCAATTGTGGGCGGTAGCCTCGGGCGACCACTCCGCGTGGTCTGGGCAAATGGAAACGAGAGAAGTTGCCCATATTGCCCGGACGAACATTACGGTGGATACCACACGACAGCTCCCCCGGCCTGCGCCAAGAACCATATTGCCGTCGGAGCCCTAAACTCCAACGACGACTCCCAGACCGGCTTTAGCAGCTGGGGTCCAACTGACGACGGTCGGCTGAAGCCCGATGTCTCGGCTCCAGGGTGCCAAGGCGACGTCGACTACGGAGTGACGTCCTGCTCTGCCTTCTCCGACACAAGCTACTTGAGCGCGTGCGGCACCTCCATGGCTGCACCGACGGTCACGGGCATAAGCGCCTTGCTTCTCCAGGACTATCGCGCGCTGTACCCCACCAGGCCCGATTTCCTTAACTCTACGCTCAAGGCCATCCTCGCTCATACTGCCCAAGATCTCGATCCTCCCGGACCTGACTACAAGTCCGGCTACGGCTCGGTTCGTATCCGCCAGGCCGTCGATTTCATCCGCAGCAACCACGGGCTGAACGTTCTTGAAACATCCACCGATCAGGGGGAAACCTTCACGATAATGGCCCGGGTCGCCCCGCAAGACACGCAGCTCAAGGTGACCTTGGCGTGGGACGACGTACCCGGTACGGTCAACGTCGCACCTAACCTGGTCAACGATTTGGACCTGCGGCTCCACGACCCGGACGGGGGGGTGCATCTCCCCTGGGGTCTGAACCCGACAAACCCCGCTGCGGCGGCGGTGCCCAACCAAATCGATCACATCAACAACACCGAGCAGGTCCTCGTCCATGCGCCCGCCACGGGGCTCTGGATGATCGAGATTAGCGCCTTCAACATACCAGTGGGTCCGCAGACTTTCTCGCTCTGTTGCTCACCCCGCCTCGTCTACGACTGCGACGCAAACGGCCAGCCCGACGATCAGGAGATCGCCGCCGACCCGAGCCTTGACTGCTCCGACAACGGGACACTCGACATCTGCGAGCCCGACTGTGACTCCGACGGCTTGGCCGATTCGTGCGAGATCTTCAGCGGCACATCGAACGACTGCAACGCCAACGGGGCCCCCGATGATTGCGAGCCCGATGTAGACTGCAACGCTAACGGAGTCCAGGATATCTGTGATCTGGCTGCCGGAACATCTCACGACTGCAACCGCAACGACCTTCCCGACGAATGCGACGTCTCCACGGGGACAAGCGCTGACTGTAACACGAACATCGTGCCCGACGAATGCGAAACACAGGGCGACTGCAACGAGAATGGCGTCCAGGACATCTGCGATATCGCCGACGGCACAAGCGATGACTGCAACGGTACGTCGGTCCCTGATGAGTGTGAGATCTACTATTGCGGCGACCCCACGGGTGTTTGCACTCCACAAAGCGGCGACTGTTGCGATTCTGCCGGCAACGACACTCCCGGATGCGACTGCGCGACATGTTGCCAGGCCATGTGCAACATGTACGATCCCTACTGCTGTTACGTAGCCTGGGATTGGATTTGCGCAGCCATAGCAGCCTCTCTCCCGGAGTGCGATTGCGGATCCGGTGCCTACTCCCCCGACTGCAACGACAACGGCATACCCGATGAATGTGACGTTGCCGATGGCACAAGCCTGGACTGCAACGCTAACACCGTACCCGATGAATGCGACCCCGGCCTCGACTGCAACGACAACGGGATACAGGATATCTGTGATGTTGCCGCCGGAACCAGCCAGGACTGTGATGCAGACGAAGTGCCCGACGAGTGCCAACCCGACGACGACTGCAACGCCAACACCATACAGGATATTTGTGATCTTGCCGCCGGCACGAGTCTCGACTGCAACGGAAATGCTATCCCCGACGAGTGCGATCTCGCGGACGGAACGAGTTACGACTGCAACACCAACGGCACACCGGATGAGTGTGAACCGCTTGCTGACTGCAACGCCAACGGCGTTCCCGATATCTGTGATCTCGCTTTGGGCACCAGCGATGACTGCAACGCCAATGCCGTTCCGGACGAATGCGACATCTTCGACTGCGGACCCCCTGTCGGTTCATGTCCGGGTACGGGTGACTGCTGCAGCCCCGAGGGTAACGGCACTCGTGGATGCGACTGCTCCTCATGTTGCGCCGCCGTTTGCGAACTGGACTACTGGTGCTGCTTCTATGAATGGGACGACATCTGCGCGTGGATTGCCTGGAACGTCTCCCAGTGTGATTGCGACGGGCCTGATCAGGACTGGAGCGATGACTGCAACGGCAATGGCGTTCCCGACGAATGCGATATCGCCGGTTCAACAAGTACTGACTGTGATTTCAACGGCATACCCGACGACTGCGCCCCGGATCTCGACTGTAACGGCAACGGTGTTCAAGATATCTGCGATGTCGCTGACGGAAGCAGTGAAGACTGCAACGCCAATCGGATACCGGATGAGTGTGAAACCGACTGCAACTCCAATAGTGTACCTGATGACTGTGACATCGCGGCGGGAACAAGCCACGACTGCGAGGGCAATGGCATTCCCGACGAATGCGATCCATTACTGGATTGCAACGATAACGGCGCCCACGATCCCTGTGACGTGCTATACGGTACCAGTGACGACTGCAACACTAATGTGATACCCGACGAATGCGAGGTCGACTGCAACGACAACAACCTGCCCGATGAGTGCGAACTGTATGACCCTCCCGAAATTGAAGTGGATCATTGCGCTGATGCGGGTCCAATCTGTTCTGGAAGAGTGTATGTTGGAGCGATCATCAGTTCCACCCAAGATGGGGCATCCACATGCGACTGGTGGTCACCTGGGAATGATGTATGGTACAGATACGTGCCCGAATCGGACGGTGATCTGACTGTATCGCTCTGCGGCTCTCTCTACGACACCGTCGTATCCATTCATTCATCTTGCCCTGGGAACGCGGACAGCGAACTCGCGTGCAATGACGATGCATGCCAGCTGCAATCCGAACTAACAATGGGTGTTCAAAAGAACACTCCATACTGGATCCGCATTTCCGGAGATTACAGCTACGAGAGTTACTTCAGATTGGAACTGACCGGACCGCAGTCAATATGTGACCCAACAGCGATGGACTGCAACGGTAACGAGCGGCCTGACGAATGTGACGTGGCGGATGGCACAAGTCCAGACTGCAACGCAAATGGCACCCCGGATCAGTGTGATCCGGACTGCAACAACAACGGCAACCCGGACGATTGCGACGTAGCCGACGGACTGGCATCCGACTGTAACGGAAATAATCACCCCGATGAGTGCGATATCACCGAAAGTCAGAGTCAGGACTGCAATGACAACCAGATCCCGGACGAATGCGATCTTGCCGATGATTACAGTCCAGACTGCAACTACAACGACAGGCCCGACGAATGCGACCTGCAAGGGCTTGAAATCTCCTCGCCGGAGCTGTCCCCGATCGGAGCCGGAGCGGATCGGGATTATACTATCCTCGGAGCCCAGCCCGCGCTTAGCCCGGTTTCACTAGAGTTCTCTGCGAGCGCTGATTTGCAGAGCCAATCCGAGAGGATAGACGTCTACCTCAACGACGTGTCGATTGCCCATTTGTTCGGAATGAATGGGCACGATTGCCCGTCGGTACCTGATGTGGCGCAGGTGACGGTTGACGCGGCGACATTCAATGGGGCGCTGAATGGCGGAGAGGCAACGCTACGGATTCGTGCTACCGGGGATGTAGATCCGGATGCATGTGATCCACCTTCATTCATCCAGGTTTCCGTGCAGTACGCGATAACCGCGGACTGCAACGAAAACGCCGTTCCGGACGAGTGCGAGACGGACTGCAACCAAAACGGAATACCCGACGACTGTGACGTAGCTGACGAAACGAGTTTTGACTGTAATGGCAACTGGATGCCGGACGAGTGCGAGAGCGAGTGCAACGGTAACGGCGTACCGGACGATTGCGATGTCGCCAGCGGCGCGTCGCCGGACTGCAATACCAATGGCGTACCGGATGAATGTGACACGGATACGGATGGAGACGGAACAATAGACGACTGTGACCCGTGTCCATTCGACGACCCCGACGATACCGACGGCGACCGGGTGTGCGACTCGGATGATATGTGTCCGCATGATCCCGGCAAGTTCGAGCCCGGCGCGTGCGGCTGCGGAGTGCCCGACGACGATGACGATGCTGACGGAACGGCCAACTGCAATGATCAATGTCCGGGCGTTGACGATGACCTCTTCGCGCCAGACTGCCTGAACACAATCCCCACTGCATCTGGTTGGGCGCTTATCCTTATGACCTTGACAATACTGGCCTGGAGTAAGGCGCTTTTTAACCGACGTCGATCTGCAAAGTGCTGAGTGCCTGCTGCATCCGTGTCCACGCCGCCGGGCAATCGGGAATGAGTGGATGGTATGAACAGCCGGGCATGATGAACACCGCACCCGATAATCATAAAGGCCGGAGTCAACGGTCGACTAATCTGAGCACTCCCCACCGTCGTAGGGACTGGCCAGGTTCCAGGGCATGAAGAAATGCCCCGCACCGTTGAGCAGATCGATGAGTCGCAGGATGTCAGCGCTGTTGACCGCGGCGGAGTGGTCAATGTCGCAACTATAGTCTCCGTGTGCGGGCGTACATACCAGGTTGAGGCAGCAGTCGATCAATGACAAGATATCGGCGGTGTTGGACACGCCGTCGGCATTTGAGTCACCCGGCAGAGATACGAACGTACCTGTTTGGACGCTCCCTGTTCTATCCGTGTACGTAATAGTAGATACTGCACCGGGTGTAATACGACGCATAAGCTCGACGGTATAGGCACCGTCACCATGGGCGGCGACCAGCTCGATATCGTTTGCCGACAGTTCTTCGGCGGTCTCGCAGAAGGCCCAACAACCGTCCCCGGCTCCGCCGGGAGCGTCCACCATCAGACTCTTGATGCCCTGGAAAAAGTACATGTCGTCGACTTTCCAGGGCTGGCGAGCATCGATTGTCCCATCCTGCGGATCCAACCATGTGACCGTTCCTACCGGGCAGGCACATGGATCCGGATCACATGTCGTATATGCACCGCGATATATGCCGCCTTCGTCTGCGCAATCAGGCTGGAGCAACACGCGGCAAGGGGGTTGTGGCAGGCAGCACGCCCCCTCGCATTCATCGGGAATGCCGTTGTGGTTGCGGTCTCTGGCACAATGCTCCAGGCAGAAGAAGGGGCCTTGGCCATGAGGTACGCAAACTGAGCCGTCGGCGCAGAAAGGATTCGCGACATCACAAGAGGACTGGTTGGAGCAAACCCCATCTCCGGTGCCTATGAAGATTTCACACTCATCGGGGATTGCGTTTGCGTTGCAGTCCTCACTGATCTCCTCTACCTCTACCGGGTTGACAAAGAGGTCGCATTCGTCCGGGCGCCCATTCAGGTTGCAGTCTAGACTCATTCCCTCGCTAATCTCGAACGGATCGGGCAGAGTGTTTCCGTTACAGTCCTTGGGATCGCACCAGATGGTTAGATCGCCGGCCGGCTGGCTTCCCAGGTGGCCTCCAAGTCTGATCGTGTAGTATTCGCCGAGGAAGACCGGCGCGATGACTGTCGATGCTTGGCCACAACTGCTTTCGCAGACGTCCCTCTCGCACGTTTCCGTGCGAGTGCAACGCGGATCGCACTCCGATCCGTCGACACACGGGCCTCCACCCACTGTACACCAATACCCGTCGTCGCAAATGCCCGTCGTGCAGTCCTGCGCAGATACACTACACTCGGCATCGTCTACGCAGATCCCAACATCACAATCGGCATTCGATTCACACGCGTTCTGCACAACCGCGCAAATCATTCCCGCGCAGTCCTCATTGGTATCACATTCGGTTGCCGTTATCGAACACACCTGTGATCTGAGCGTATGGTTGAATGCATCGACAACAGCATCGTCATTACATGCCAACAAGGATTCCGGCGCGGGCGGACAGTCCGTACCCTCGTATATCGCCAGGGTCGTGTCCGGATCGGAATCCTCAGGGGTCACGCTGCACGTCTCGACGTGCAATTCGCCGGGACAGGTGGCCAGGAGGTTAAACCAAATGTCGTTTCGCATCGTCTGCATTTCGTAGTCCCAACCGATACTGAGACAATCTTCACCGGGACAGTCCAGCGTAGCATTGGTCAGGTCGAAAGGAACCGAGAACGGCAGCGTTGGATCGCCTGGAGGTGGGTTTATCGTCAGAGCGGTCTCACACTCAGACTCCGCCGGCGGCAACATGCTCACAGGGCACGGCTGCTCCACATCTACGCGATAGAAACCTTGGTCGTAACGTGTCTTGCAACCAACTGCTATGTAGTACAGCTCCCCCTCTTGAAGCCCCGTGACACAGATCTCCGAGTTCGTATTGATACTCCCCTCTCCGCATCTTCCACTCGGGCCGTCGTCGTTACATCCGATGACTGCGAGGTTCTCGCAGGCTATCTCCTCATCCAGGACGCACTCGGAGAGATCAGCGCAGTCTTGGTTCGATACACTACATTGCCTGCCGTTCGCACAAATACCGATATCCGCATCCGCAGGTCGGTAGACTTGTACGAGCGAGTTGGTAGCGTCGGGAGCACCCGGCGTATTGCATGTATGGATCAATGCTGTTCCACTGACGGCAGCCAGGAACTTATACCAGGTCGTAGCATAGGCCGTCCTGCCCACGTCCGTATGGCAGCAGAAGTTGTCGGTCACACTTCTCATTGCATAGGTGTGGTTGGACTCCTTATGTCCCGCATAGGTACCGTCGCCTTGATCCTGCACACCAATAAGGAATGCACCATAGCTGGGATGGACGGACCAGCAGCTGTCATTGCCGGGACGCCCCGGACAGTCCTGGGCCATCTGCGCGCAGCCGTCATCCCACGCAACCAGACAGCAATACGGGTCTTCGCTACACACATAGTCGCAGCACTCCCACTGGCCGCACCCTCTCTTAAGAGCGCAAGTCCCCCAATCGGGATTGCAGTATGACTCCGGACCGAACAGGTCTTCACACTCCTGATTGGACGAACATTGAGTAATAACATTGCCACCATCGTGACAGTTACCTACCGCATCAAAGCACGCAAAGATGGGACAGTCTTGGCCGTGAATACCACAGAACTCACCAGAGAACCAGCGCGCCGGGTTGCCCAAATCATCGACAACCGTTACACACTCGTCGCGAGTGAGATTCCCACAACTGCTATTCGGCAAGCAGCAGGCATGTGTTCCGCAGGCAGGTTCGCCCAGTGACGTCCAAGGATCGTTGGGATCATGCTGGATCGCTGGACAGGCGGCATCCTTGAGCCAGCGCCCCGCAAGACAGGTCGCCACCGGCACGTCCGTCAGACACACCGGATCCATATCCGGCTGATCAGGTTGATTCACACAGCACGCACCCGTGGGCGCCTCGCCGCGACAATAGACCGCAAAGTAAAACACAGCGTCCGTCTCGTCCTCAGGCTCCAGGTTTGTATGCCATTGATCGGGGGGCTCATTCTCTGAACACCCCCACGCGCCGTAAGTTGGCTCACTGTTTCCGATCTGTGTCCACTGCGCGTTTAGAACCCCCGTAAAGGGTCGACTGGCCTGCCAGGTAATCCAGAAGTTTCTACTCACTGTGATTCCCGGCGCGAACGAGAGCCTGGCTATCTCCAGGTTCCCTACTCCTCCCCGTGGATCAGAGACAAACGTGCGCGTAGTACCAGGTAATGGAGGCTGAGTTGGGAATAACCGGATGTCGAAATCCATCTGGTATGGACCGGCTACGCCCTTCGTACCTGCTTCGATCACACTCAGCTCGCATTCGTCGACGATGAGCTCAATATCGTCGGCAAGTCGCACCTCGTCCGTTCCGGGTTGGACTTCAAACGGTGGAATACTCGGGTCGCCTGGGCTCGTCGTTGCCAGGTATGCCAGAAAATGCGTCGGACAAGTGTCGGCCCCGTATAACTCGGTATAGAAGCTCGCGTAGGGACGCGCGGGGTATCCGCCAAACCACGTATAACAACCGGTCACCAGATGACCGTAGTGGTCGGCCGAGTATCCTCGCTCTGCGGGCCGGCCCACGACCCATCCAGCATCATACGTGCTAAAAACCACCTGCAACCAAACCTGCGGAGGAATCAGAGGGTACGGTCCGGGGACGCACGGAGAACCATCCGTGCAGTCCTGCTCAACGATCCGACACGCTCTTTCGTCAGAACAGATACCGATGTTGGGATCGTCATAGTCCACGACCAGTTCATGGACATGGGTGGAGTCGTCCTCCAGACCGGTAAACTTCAACTCCGTTCCGGGGATTACATTGCCTTGACAGTCTTCCAGGAGTCGAATCCTTACGTCAAAGTAGCCATCACCATCCTCAACACCGCCGCTGACCCTTAAAGCGAACCTGTGTAACCTGCACTCCGTTATTGATTCCGTGTGAATGTCATCCGCGATGGTAATGAACTTTCCCGGCGAATAGAGGTATGAACCCAACGTGCTGCCGTAGATCAGCTTTGCATCGCCGGATGCCCCCAACAGCGACAGTCCTTCGGCCTTCTCCGGTTGGGCAGCCCAGTGCCTGACGACGTGTGCATCCGCTGGCAACGGCCGGAGCTGCCCTATCGGCGACTCATCGTCGCGAACCTCATGCCCGGACTCCGTCACCATCGAAGCCGTTCCCGCAACCTCCGGCTCACACTTCGTAGCTGCCGGTGCAGGCGCGTTGAGAGCCGCAAGCGTGGCAACGACAACCACACTCCCCCACGGGCTCACGTTCAGCATGATGTGCCTCCCCATCCGCTCAGAAACCCCTGCGATGCGCTGCAACCACGCGAGACCCGCAATGGGCCAAGGCGCTTCCCAAGCGACCGGTTACCACAAGGAGCATTCCGTTCAGCAAAGTCGGTCCATAGTCCGCACGGGTGGTACACCCCAGGTGCCGGGCTGGTCCAGGAGCCCCCCTCGGCGCCCGGATAAAGAGCGCTACATTATAGCACACCACTTGTGCTCGGTCAACTGTCATAAGCCGTCAAGAACACAGATTCCCAGTACCCGCGGCAACTTCAGTGAGATCCTCACTCCAAGACCATCACTATCTCGATGGGAGCGCAACGTTTCGGAAGCCGCAAGCCCAACACAGTCTAATACGATTTCTGCCGGTGGTTTTGCTACAGATTCTGATTTTGGCTGGTAGCTGCGGATGTGCTGAACAAATATCGCAACAGTATCACATGCCGTCATCCAGTGACAATTTCGCTCGCCATTTGGCCGCTACCTCAGCATCGTCTCTTGCCTGGTAAACCGCGATGATTCGCTCGATTGTCTGACGCACATCGAGCGGGTCGACATCTGCGACCGACGTGACATTCCGGTAGGCGCTCAGAAGCACTCGCTCTGCATCGTCGAACTCCTCAGGATCGCGTAGCCACGACGCGTTACCCAGCAAGGCACTACCCAGCAGGCTCTCTGTTTCCCCGATCAATACGTGATCGTCGGGGAGGTTGCGCACACGCAGGGTCAGACACATACGCAGCAACACCACCGCTTCTGAGTAGTCGCGCGCATCGATATGCTCTTGTGCATCCGAGTAAAGCGAATCGGCGATAACGTGTTCGTCGACCTCCTCCACACCGAGGTGCTCGCACAGTCTATCACGATAGTAGTCCGCCGCTCCTGCCGGATCACCGCTCTTCCAAAGATACTCGATCAGTGGAAACTCAAAGACCGAGAGATCTCCCACTTCAGGAGGCGTTCCCAAAGCAACAGCCCTTCGCTGGACTTCCACAGCCTTGTCGATATCACCTGTCATCTCGTAGGCACGCGCTAGAACGTTCAGCATGTAGGGTCCCTTACCTTCGGTCAGTTCGACGGCCCGCTTTGCCGCGTCCAACGCCGCGTCCGGATCGCGCAGTTCGAAGACCTCACACGTCAACATCATCCACGCGTACGCGTGAAGGAGATCGGGATGCGCATCCGGGCGCTCGACGAGCTGTCGCAGGTTCTCGACGTGTTGGATCGCATAGGTGCGTACTTCCTCCGACTTGCCCTGAGCGTGCAATACTCGAATCAGGTTCTGCAGGGCAATCCGAGTGTGAGGATGGTTTGCGCCCAACACGTGACGGTTTACCTTCAGGGCCTCGCGATACAGTCCTTCCGCATCCGCGTAGTTCCCTCGTCTTTCAAACACCATCCCGAGATTATGTGATACTTTCGCAGTGTGAGGATGTTCGTCACCGAGAAGGCGGCGCCGGGCTTCCAGGGATCGGCGCAGCAGCGTCTCCGCCTCCGGGAGTTCGTCCTCCAGCATATGCAAGCTTCCCAGGGCGAATACCGATCTGACAGTATCGAGGTGTTCTTCTCCCAACACCCGGATACGGATCTCGAGCGCGTCATGCCGGAGCTGCTTTGCCTCGCGCCTCCCTCCCGGCACCCAACACAGTATCCCTCCTAGCGCGTCCATCGAATCCAGCGTATCGGCGTGCTCATCCCCAAGGACTCGCTTCTGCCTCTCCAACACGGAGCGAAGAAGGGTCTCAGCGTCGGACCGACGCCCCAACGCGTCGAACGCGCGAGCGAGCTCGCAGCCCGAACGTAGGGTATCGGGATGCTCCGGGCCGAGGGTGACCTTGTAGGCTTCCTCGGCCGCTCTGATGTGTCGCTCCGCGGGGGAAAACAGTCCAAGAGAGTAGTAAGTTCTCCCGATGGTCAGCTGGATGGCGGCTTTTACTGCGGGATGTTCTTCGAGCCAGCCTTCATCGATTCTCTTGGACGCCTCGTCCAGGACGTACCGCACCGTTACCTCTCGACCCAGAGCCCGGTCCGGGTCGACGGACGCGAGCAGCTCGTGCATGAAATCAACCTCTGCCTTCGCCCACGTCTCCGCCTCGTGGGCTCGCAGGAGATTCGCCTCAGCAACGCTGCGGGCCTGTTCGGCCCGGGCACATACCAGGCTCATCCAGACTCCGAACCAGATTATCAGGGCGAGAATAGCGGCGAGGAATCCACAGGCAGCTTTGTGTCGGGAAACCATCTTACCAAGACGGTACAACGCGCTTGGAGGACCGGCAGATACTGGTTCGTTATTGAGATGTCTTTCAACATCCAAGGCCAGGGCGGCCGCGCTCTCGTATCGACGGGTACGATCCTTCTCCAACGCCTTCATCACTATCCAGTCCAGGTCGCCATGCACCAGTCTGCTCAGGTTGCGCGGATCCGCTTGCCTGCAACTCGCCACTCTTGCCAAGTCCGCCCCCATAGTGCTCAGGCGGCGAGAGGGGGTAAGGGGAGACTGCTCGCGGATGGCCCGAAGGATATCCGACTGCCCGGCCTTGCAGGACGTCTTCGAGTTGAACGGAGTAGTCCCGGTGAGCAGTTCGTAGACAAGCACGCCAAGCGAGTAGATATCACTCCTGGTGTCGATGTCCAGCCCGCACATCTCCGATTGCTCCGGGCTTACGTACTCCGGCGTTCCCATGAACTGCCGAAGGTTGGTGAACAGAGTCTTATCGGTCAGCGGCTCATTCATGGCTTTGGCAATGCCGAAGTCGATGATCTTCGGCAGGAGTGCCCCATCGTGGAGCGTTACCAGAACGTTGGACGGTTTGATATCACGATGAATGATGCCCTTCTGATGAGCATGCTGCACCGCGCGGCAAACCTGAACGAACAGCTCCAAACGCTGCCGCGTCGAAACGCGGTTAGCGTCGCAATACTCGGTAATGGGGATGCCCCTTACAAGCTCCATCACGAAGTACGGTCGCCCGGCATCCGTTGCCCCCCCATCGAAGACTGTCGCAATGCTGGGGTGTTCCATCAGTGCCAGGGCTTGTCGCTCCGCTTCGAAGCGGGCAACCACATGCCTAGTATCCATACCCAGTCTGATAATCTTAAGCGCGACTCTTCGGCGAACGGGTTCCTCTTGTTCTGCCGCGTATACGACACCGAACCCACCTTCACCGATGAGTTCCACAAGCTTGTAAGGACCGATATGCTTGCCGATTAGTTCCGCATCCTCTTCATCGAGGAGTTCGACCGTCCGCAGCGATGCGAAGCGATTGTCCTCTGAGTTCACAAGCAGCGCTTCGACATCCGCGCACACGTCCGCCTCGAGATCGCACTCCTGAAGATATGATGTGCGCCTATCAGGCGGTAGATCCACCACCCGTTGGAACAGCTTCTCAGCCTTACGACGGCGCGCCTCATTCATAGCGGAGTATCCAGACCTCGGCTCAGCCGCTGCATTCCGCGCTCGATCCAGAAACACGGCCGGTGAGCATTCGCACAACATTCACCCTCTAATCCGAATCTGAAACGCCTGCGCGCACTCGATTATCATAAGATAACATCCGCTTTGTGCCGACGCCGGACATTCTCAGTTGTGATCGAAGCAAGTGCCACTTTGCTTAGCTGCCCTTCAGGTGGGAAACCAGCCAGGATCGAATATAACGCCATTCGTATCTTACGGCCCCCACAGAGATGCCCAGTGCTGCCGCCGTTTCCGCCGTGGTCATGCGGGCGAAGTAGCGCAGATTGACTATCTGAGCCTTGCGCGGATCGTGTTCCTCGAGATTATTGAGCGCCTCGTCGACCGCGAGGATCTCGTCCGAGGGCATGTCGACCGTCGGTTCCAGCTCGTTCTGGCCGATACCGTGCCTGTCACCACGACGTTTAAGCGTCATCTTGCGCCGGGCTCGCTCTACGAGGATATCCCGCATCGCTCGCGCCGCCGCACCAAAGAAG
>CP070744.1:1034695-1054497 GCA_020348265.1 Phycisphaerales bacterium
GTTCATCGCACCACCGCAGGAATGGCTCAAGACAGAGCACCGTTTTGTTGGTGTGCGCTGGGGCGAAAAGGGGCGGGAGGCTCTTATCACCGAGTGGGAGCGTGAGCGACGATGGTTCAGGATATGGGCGCATGACGTCAAGGCACCATCCACGAAGCAGCGGCTGATCTTCGATCAGAGCGTTCATGACCGCTACAAGCACCCGGGCTATCCGGTTACTCGTCTTCTACCTAATGGCCGAACAGCCTACATCGAGGATGGGGATGCGATCTATCTCTCCGGCTACGGAGCCTCACCGGAAGGGGCGCGGCCCTTCCTGGACCGTTTCAATCTCAAGACGCTGAAGTCGGAGCGTCTGTTTCGCTGCAGCCGCTCCGAGTTGGAGTGGTTCGTCGACTGGGTCGACGTGAAAGCCGGCGAGTTCATTACACGCCGACAGTCTCCGACTCAGGTTCCCAACTACTTCATTCGGCGCCTTGCGGAGGGAACCGAAGCAGAGCCGGGTGAAGCGGAATTCGCGTCTTCATCACGGGCCCTTACCCACTTTGCAGACCCGGCTCCTCAGCTTCGCCGCATCACCAAGCGCATCGTGACCTACACTCGCGAGGATGACGTGCCCCTCTCGTTCGACCTCTACCTGCCTCCCGACTACAAGGAGGGTGAGCGACTTCCCACGGTTTTCTGGGCCTATCCACTGGAGTATTCCGACCCCGAGACGGCCGGTCAGATTACCGGGACGGACAAGGACTTCATGTATATCTGGGGTGCGTCCCCGTTGTTCTTCCTTCTCGAGGGTTATGCGGTTATCGACGATCCCGCGATGCCGGTCATCGGCTCCCCCGATACAGCCTACGATACTTTCATTGAGCAGCTCGTTTCGAGTGCCCGTGCCGCCATCGACGAGGCAGTCAGGCTGGGCGTGACCGACCCCGACCGGGTAGGCATCGGCGGTCACAGTCACGGGGGATTGATGACTGCCACGTTGCTGGCCCATACGGATCTGTTTCGGGCAGGGATCGCCCGAAGCGGCGCCTACAATCACACCATGCGCCCGTTCGGCTTTCAAAGCGAGCGCCGAACACTGTGGGAAGTGCCCGAAGTCTATACGAGGCTTTCACCAGTCATGCACGCGGACAAGCTCAACGAGCCGCTTCTTCTGATACACGGGGAAGAGGATCAGAATCCCGGAACGGTTCCCCTGCAGTCCAAGAAGCTCTTCGAGTGTCTTCGCGGAACCGGCGGGACCGCACGCCTGGTCATGCTTCCTTGTGAAGGGCACGGCTACCTCGCCCGGGAATCCGTTGAGCACGTGATCTACGAAATGCTCGACTGGTTTGACAAGTATGTGAAGAACCCGGTGACCGGCCCGGATGATAACACGGGTTAGCCTGCGCAGGAGTCGGGGTCTTCCCGGGCGTACGTCCTACTTCCCTGCGCCGGTGGCCAGGAGTATGCCGAGCGCGACAAGCAGCACCGAAACTAATTGGCTGAATCGGCTTTCGGAGATGCGGTTGTGGACGATCATGCCGATGATGATCCCCACCAGCGAACTTGGCAGAAGCATTCCAGCAGCCAGAGCGTAGTCAACGGTTATGAAACCAGCATTGGTGTAGGTCCCTGCACGTAGAAGGCTCATAAGCAGGAAGTAGGTAAGAATGGTTGAGCGGAAGGCGGCTTTGTCCAATCCATAAGCCCGCAGGAGTATGATCACCGGGGGCCCGCCAGTACCGAACATGGCTCCGAGAACGCCGGAGATCAAACCGAGTGGGAGTGTAAGCCAAGGCGTCTTTTGAGCCAGCTGGGCCTTGCCACTCGCCGCATTCTGATTGTGTCGTCGATTTCGACTCTCTAGAATGAAGTACACCCCCGCACCGATCACCACCAGTCCCAGCAACCGTTTGAGAAAGCTCACGTCGCTGGTTTCCAGAATCCAGGTCCCGGTCCAGAGACCGACGGCCATACCGGGCAAGAGCCAGCCCAACAGGCGAATCCTTGCATGGTGCCAGTTGTGAGCCAGAACCCAAACTTCGGTCACGAAGGTCAGAATCAGCAGCACAACCACCACGCCAGTCAGGTTGGGCAAGACCAGGGCCATCAGGGAGACGGCGAACATACCCGCCCCGAAACCGACGGTTGCGTAGATGACCTGGGCTGCAGCCATGATCAGGACGCAGGCGACAAACGACGGAATATCTCCAAACAACTCGGGCATCGCATCGGCAGGCTAGCGTCATTCTCGCCGGAATGCGAGCGAGGTAGTGTACTTTTTCGCCATAAGCAAAGGCAGGATGATCAAGGTGAGTTATATCTGACTTCGGGCCGGAGGGCGTCTTTCGAGGCTTCTCACCGTCAAAAAGGGGCGGCGCTACGGTTTTTCAACGGGGTGTTGAAGATTGGTCAGCCAGCACGACATACATCGCCTTGGGTTCCGCAGTCAAGGAATCCGGCGACTCCGAAAAGGTCCGTCGATGTCCGAGTGCGATGTGCTGAGCATTTCGCGAGTTCGGCAATCTCTGGTTCTCACGCCGATCGTGTGCCCTAAGTGCGAGGACGTGAGAGCGCCGGCAAGGAGCGTTGTTTTGAGTTCACTCCTGCGTCCGTTGCTCGGTGCAGTGTGGTATCCCGGCTCAACAGTAATCAGTCCTCGGAATACTCCGCATAGGTTTTGGGTGTCTCCCAGACCCGGACTTTGGACAATCTTGCAGGAGATACGGTGCCAAGGAGTGCCTGCCAGATGACGCGGGCGATGTTCTCGATGCTGGGGTTTAGCTCGCGGAACTCTTCCGTGTCTTCGTTGAGGTGCTTGTGATCGAACCGGTCTATCACGCGCTCTTTGACCAGTTGCTCGAACTTCGGCAGCGGCAGCAGGGCACCAGTCCGCGGATCGGGTTCACCCAAAACAGTTACCTCCAGCAGATAGTTGTGTCCGTGGCCCGCAGGGTTGTTGCACTTGCCGAAGATCTCCCGGTTCTTCTCGTCGTCCAGCTCAGGGCAGTGCAGCCGGTGTGCGGCTGAGAACTCGAATTGCTGCGTCATAAACACCATTGTGGAAACCTCCCGTCTGATCGCATAGCGCAAACATGGTGTTGCCCAAAGCTCGATTTCTACCAGGGTGGTGCTTGGGGGAGCTGCCGGTTCGACGCTCCGCCAAAGATCGCCGAGCAGTCGCTCCGCCGAAAACCGCCATCCGTGGCGTTTCAACGCTTCGGCTGTGTGGGGAATCGCCTGCCTGCGCAGCAGATCGTCGATGGCGTGGACGTTGCACAAGTATCCCGTGGTTGCGTCCGGTGTTCCAGCCAATGTCCCCCGCAGAGTCAAATAGGGAACAATACCGACGGCACTTGGCCAACCACCCCATGAGTTCGTGATCGGGCGTGCGAAGGCGACATGGCCGGCCCAATCCCGATCGACGGAGAAACGCACTTCACGTGTAAGCCGAATCATACTTTCGGATTGTACGTCACACGTGCCGCACCGGCAACGTTGACGCTCCGAGTTTCAGCGTATACCTTCGCCCCGTGGCCTTACCCTATGAATTCGTCGACGAGGCGCTCCATGAGCGGCGCGAGCGCGTGTTCCTCCTGTTGGCGGGTGTGTTCCTGGGCACGCTGGCGATGCTCAACATCCTGGGTGTCACGCGCTTTATCGATATGTCTTTTGGACTATTCGGGACGACAATCCCGTTCATAGTGGCTGTAGGCGTGCTCCCTTATCCGATCACCTTCTTATGCACGGATTTCATAAGTGAGTTTTACGGTCGACGGCGGGCGAACTTCGTGGTCGCCGTGGGGCTGGTGCTCAACCTGTGGGTCGTGTTTATACTGTGGCTGGGAGGCGTCCTGCCGCCGGTGCCCGACCTGGATCCCGCGACCGGTCTGCCGCCTCGCGAGGCATACGACTGGGCGTTCTTCCGTGTGCGACAGTTGACCTTTGGTGCCGTCGCCGCGTCGATGCTTGCCTACCTGGCGGCGCAACTTTGCGACGTGGCACTCTTTCATTTCTGGAAACGCCTGACAAACGGCAGGCACCTCTGGCTGCGGAACAACGGCTCGACGCTTGTGAGCCAGGCGGTAGACACCGTGGCGGTCATTCTCATCACTCACTACTATGCCCACGCCTTGCCAGTCCATGAGTCGAAGCCGCTCGCGGCGCAGTTGTGGGTATTCATAGCCTCGGGGTACGTGTTCAAACTCATTGTTGCGCTGCTGGATACAGTGCCCTTCTACATCGGTGTACGCTTTCTCTCGCACTATCTGAGGATCAATTCAGTGGGTAAGGAAGACGGTTGACCACACTTGTCATCGCCCCACAGGGGCGGGCTTCAAGGAGCGAAGCATGTCCAGAAGAACGTGTATCATAACCGGAGCCAGCCGTGGGATCGGGTTGGCCACGGCCCTGCGTTTCGCGCGCTCGGGCTGCAACGTTGTGGCGAGTGCTCGTGACGTATCCGCGCTCGGTCAAGTCGCCGAACAGATTAAAGCTGCGGGAGGCCGATGTGAGATTATCGCCGGCGACATCGGACAAAGCGAATCGGCCAACCAGCTCATCGCGGCGGCAGTAGAGCACTTTGGACGGGTGGATATCCTGGTCAACAACGCCGGTTTCGCTGTCCTAAAGCCCGTGGAGGAGACAACGCCCGACGACGTGGAGAACTCTCTTCGAGTCAACGTCCAGGCGGTATTCAACACTACAAAGGCGGTGTGGCCCGTCATGAAACAACAGAAGGGGGGCGTTATCGTCAATGTTTCCTCGGTCGCCTCGGTCGATCCCTTCCCCGGTTTCTCGGTGTACGGGGCGAGCAAGGCCTGGGTCAATCTGTTCACCTTGGCCACTGCAAACGAAGGACGTGACCTTGGCATCCGTGCAATGGCGGTAGCTCCCGGTGCTGTCGAGACGCAAATGCTCCGAGAGCACGTCCCGGACTTCCCGGCAGAGCAGACTCTGGATCCCGACGCCGTCGCAGCCGTTATCGAATCTTTCTGTTGTGACGATATGGCGTACGTAACCGGGCAGACGATCTTCGTACGTAAGTAGAGGACTGTGCCCTTAAAGAAGCGGCCAAACCGAACCGCGCCCGTAAGGAAGCGGCCCTTGGTTCATCGATGTGTGGGGTATATTCTCTGCCTGCGACCCTCGGGGAACAGCCACTCCCTCACGGTCGCGGTTCGGATTCAGGGTCATCGTTGTGTCGCTTCCTCGACGATGCCGATTTCCTCGTCGCTCAGGTCGTAGAGCTGGTAGACCAATCGGTCGATCTGGCGGTCGGTCGCGTCGATCTGCCGCTGGATGGCCGTCTTGTCCGTCGGTGTTTTGGCTGCGTCGAGCTGGTTGTGCAAACCTAGCATCCGATCCACCAAGCTGGTCAGCGTGTCATGGCACGTTCGACTCTTGCGTTCAGACAGATCGATTTCCCGGATTGGGAGCTCGGCAACGTTCGTCTTCTTGACTTCCGCAAGCGCCTCGCCCACTTCAGGGTTGAGTGTACGATAATACCAATTCAGGAGCCGAGAGTTAATCACCGCGAGAAGGAAATACGGAGTTGGGAAGTTCTGCTGCGGGACAATCACGTGCATGTTATTCAGGCAGAGGTACTGATCTTTGTCCATCGTGGCGATCAGGCCATCACCAGTCTGGCGCATGACGAGTTTGACAGGGGAGTCGAAGTCTGCTGCTGGTCTTGGCTCGGCCAGCCAGGATCCGTACTTGATGTATCGCGCTTCCAGGGGACGTATCCGATAGCGACCGATGTCGCATCCTCTCAGGTATGCGCGGAATTCCTTGCCCAAGGGACGCTCACTATCGTAGCACCGTTCTTGTACGGTCCTTCTGGTTTGAGGGGGCCTTCCCTTGCCGACCTGGTAAGGTTTGATTCCGACATTTATCTTGCACAACGCCCGAAGCGGTTGGCTCCGGGCGCAACATTTCTGCGCTAGTGTTTTTTCTGCCGCACTCAGGAATATATTGATGACGGCGCCATTCGCTTCCCGCCATTCATCTTGATCATGCTCGATGCGAACAGGTGTATCGTGCGAATCGGGGTTGGTAAGCCCCATCCACGAGCGGAGAATCGACACGGATGCCCGCCAGTGAACGGGGTCAGCTTTCTGGAGGACTACGATTTGGGTGTCGACAGTCACCTTCGGAAACACGGCAAACCGAAAGTGGACGACATCAACAATACGCGTCTTGGTGGTTACCAAACGCCTGATCGCCGTCTGAACAAGGTTCGTCAACCAAGGATTGGGAATGATCATCCCGTAGAACCCTCCCTCTGCTAGGAGATCGGTAACCCCACGTTCCAGGAAGAGCTGATAGCTGTCCAATTGATAGGTCTGGGCGACGAAGTTGGAACCTAAATAAGTTTTCTCCTGTTCACCGAACAGGGCACCATACGGCGGATTTCCGATGACGGCGTCGAACCCACCGGTGGTGGCCGCTCCCTTACGGTCGCGGTTCGGTATGGGGGCTCCCTCATCCCGATGAACGCCGGGACGGGGCGGATTCATGATGTCGGGGAACTCGGCTTGCCAGTCGAAGGCGTTGATGCGGTAGCGCTCCTCTTCGTCGAGGAGGTCGAGCTGCTTGCCTTCGTAGAAGTCCGGGCCGATCAGTGAGTTGCCGCACTTGATGTTGGAAGCCAGATCGGGCAAGGCTCTCTCGTGAAACAGCCTGAGCTGATTGTCGAGGGTCTGGTGCGACTCACCCTCCAGTACCTTGAGCAGAAGAGAGAGCTTGGTCACCTCAACCGCTTGCGGGTCGATGTCCACTCCGAAGATATTGTTCAGCAAAATCCGCTTGCGCTCAGCTACAGTGAGGCGCCAGGTCGGCCCCTTGGCTGTCGGGTCGGGCTTGGGTGATTTGTAGATGGGTGCGTTCTTCTTCTTGGCCCACGTTTCGGGATCGTTCTCAGTATACCAGTGTAAGTGCCAGTCGAGGAGGTATTGATAGGCGCCCAGGAGAAACGAACCGCTTCCGCAGGCGGGATCGAGGACGGTCAACCGCTTGGGCGGGCGCTTACGGGTGCTCTTCGCCTTGCGCGTACGGGTGGTGGTGCGCTGATCGAGCATCGGTCCGACGTCAGCGGGGGTCTTGTCTTCGAGAAGTCTGCCGACGGTGTGCTCGACGATGTAGTCCACGATGTACTTGGGGGTGTAGTAAACCCCGCCCGCCTTTTTCACCTCGGGCTTGTACTCGATTTTGGCCCGGTGCCCCGCGGTCAGGGTGATGACCTTGCCGAGGAACTGCTCGTACACCTGTCCGAGAATCTCCGAGGGCATGACCGAGAACTCATAGGGGCACTCGGGGTAGTAGAGGCGCTTTATGATGTCCCTTAGGACTTTGTCGTCGACTGAGAGCTTCGGAGTCAGTGTGTCGGGCTCCTCAGGCCTACCCTTCTCGTGTTCGAAGTGGAAGAGCCCGGAGTTGTAGCGCTCGTCCGCACGCCGAAACAACTCAACCAGCCGGGGGTAGATTCGCGGCCCGTTGGGCAGGGTTCCCAGCTGGGCGTAGGTCTCGACGCCACGATCTTCGCACATGCGTAGGAAGATGATGCGGTCGATTGTCTTGGCAACAGCGAAGTTCAGCTCACGAACGGAGAGCCCGGGGTCTCGCAGGGCTATGTTGCGGGCGAGCCAGTCCCGCCACTGTTCGATCTCCTTGAGGAACTCGTCGTCGACCTCGGAGGTTCCTCGCTTACGCTTGGTCGACTCGGCGAACTTGTCGAAAGCGCCGGTCGGGATCGCACCTTTGGAAAAGACGGAGGCTATCTCGTTCCACCGCGACGCGTACTCGTCGTAGGTGACGTAGAGGATTCGTCCGGTCGAAGCCTGCTCTGTGGGCTTGGGGCGCTTGGTGCAGTCAAAAACGGCAAACTCCTCGAAGTCGGTCAGGATGGAGACGGGGAGCTTGGCAGTCCAGGCATAGCGGCGAAGCTGGTAGGCATGTTCGCGCTTCTGTTTGATGTCTTCGGCTGGCTTCTTGGCTTCGACGAAGAACTTGCGCACGCTGCCGATTCGGAAGCAATAGTCTGGGGCCTTGGTGGAACTGCCGACTTTGACGGCATCCTCGTGGATGACCTCCTTATACGCCTCGGCGTAGCCTTGCTTGTTGTCGACGTCCCAGCCCAGTGCCTTAAACAGCGGATCGATGAACTCACGGCGGACCTGGGTTTCGTTGTAGGTTGGTTTCCTATAGGTGTCCCGGTGCAGCTCGAAACGCCTGGTGAGTTCCAGAACGGATTCGGGGCACTCTTTTGTCCGGTTTTTGGTTGAGTTGGACATGTTGGCATCATAACCGGCGGGCGGCACGCCAGGCAAGACGCTGTGTCTTCACCAGGTCTCGGTGAATGGGCGATAGGATCTGTTGGTCGCGCCACACTTGCTGGAACCGAGGCCGCGATGGGGTTGCGAACGACGCGACGGGGGGTCAGTCTACTCCCTCACGGTCGTGGTTCGGAAAGAAGTACAAGGGGGGTTCTTCGGCAGTAGCGGGACGTTCTTCAAATCGAGTAAGACGAGGCGCTGGACTTCCGCTGCTGGATCACGTATGCTCATAGCCCACAGGTCCGTACTTGTGGCACGGACAAGTCTGAGTCTGACGTTCGTCAAAGGAGAGTGGCGCCATGAACGTATCTCATCGATTCAGGTCCTTCAACGACGCTGTCCCGAGGACTCCCCGCAGGCGTGCATATCCGAGCGGATTCGCCTGGCTCTGTTGTACCCTTCTTGCCGTCGGGATTGGCATATCGGCCGGATGCCAGGCCCCCGATCGGACGCTGCGCAATGCTGATCGATTTGCTGTGCAGGACTCTCCGGTCGCGCCGGGTGCGGATCCGCGTGCGGCTTCGCTCTACCATCCCGACCTCATCGTGGGTTCCTGGAACATCAAGTGGTTCGGCAGCTCCAACCCAGACGTGCGCGATTACGTAACGATGGCAGACGTGATAGAAGAGTTCGACGTGGTCGCTATTCAGGAACTCAGGGGCAGTCATTATCAAGAATGCGTGGACGAACTGCTGGATGAGCTTTCGTGGCGTGGCAGATCCTATCAGGCTCAGATCAGCGGTCTAACGGGATATGACAGCAACCCCGGCCAGGACAAAAACGACTACACGGAGCGCTTTGCGTACATTTGGGACACGACGCGGGTCGAGATGGTCGGCTCGCCACGGTTCCATTCGTCACCGGTTATCAACAACTCCGTCTTCCGCCAAGTACCATACATCGCGGACTTCAAGGTCGTTGGAGGGAATGGCTTCGACTTCCGCGTTCTCACGGTCCATACGGTGTTCAACGAGAAACTGAATGGGGTTCGAGCCGATGAGATTCGCGCCGTCAAGCAATGGATGATCGCCGAGGCACGCGGGCTCGAGAAGAACATCGTTGCCATTGGTGATTTCAATGCCAATCCTTCCAGGCAGCCGAAGCACTTTGCAACCATCATCCCCGACGGCACCGATTTCCGCGTGCTGATGTATGAATCCAAAGATGCCGGTGAGACGCCTGTGCGGACAACCATTCAGCAAAAGGACAACCCGACCAGCACCACGTACTTCCAAAAGCCGGTCTACGATCACATGCTGGTGTCACACGAGACAAGTTATGCGCTGACCGCGAATCCCATGACGCGGGCGGGTGGCCACATGGGAGTCGTCGAGTTCGATCAGGACCCCTGGTGGAAAGAGAACGGCTGGACGTGGAATGACATAATCACCGCCGTATCCGATCACCGACCAGTCTGGTTCCGCATGGACTTCGACGCTCCGGACAACGACTAGACGACCGTGCATTTTTCTGCGCTTTTGCTCCGAGCAGTCCCGACAAAAGGCGAAACACCCCTTCTTGGACAAGCGGAATCTAGGCGCCTCGGGGCCACGGGTTTCAGCTCCCGTGGATGTCCGCCAGGCCAAAGCCTGTGGGTCGCGTCGGACGATATTCGCAGCTGCCGTGGGATTGGGCGCACGCTGCCCACCGACAAATCTTCGTGAGAACCCAGGTACGTGAGCACGGAGACGCGATGCCCCGCATAGTGTTCTGCTTTGCGCGATGATCCGTTCCGACTGAATGTGCGGTACCTACCGTCGGGATTCGGCACGTGGGCACCTCAAGAAGGGTTGATATCGGAGCGGCATTTGCGATAGACTAGCGGTTTGCGGTATCAGCTGGATGCCCGGCCCGACGGTGTTCCTCGCTGGCACCTTCCATTGTGTACTCGTAGGGATCGTATATCAGGACACGCCATGAGTGAATCCAAGCGGAGCGCAGCCCAACTCGAACAAGAGGTGCAACGCCTGCACGCCCGTGTCGCTGAACTCGAAGGCGCTCTTGCTGACCACGAGAATGCCCAGATTGAATCGCGCGAAAGCGAGGAACGATTTCGCATTCAGTTCCAGAGCATCCCGATTCCGACGTATACCTGGCAGAAGGACGGCGACGACTTCAAGCTGGCTGCGTTCAATGACGCGGCGATGGCAATGACAAGGGGGAAGCTGGCTGACTCGCTGGGGGTCAACGCCAGGAAGTTCTTTGCCGGCCGTCGTGACATTGTAGACAAGCTGGCGCGCTGCGCCGCCGAACAAGGAACCTACAGGGAAGAAATGCGTTTCAGACTGCGGTCCACCGGGGAAGAGAGGGACCTTGCTGTAGACTACACGTTTGTCCCCCCCAACCTGGTGATGGTCCACACGCAGGATATTACCGAGCAGCGACGAGCCCAAGAGGCGTTGCGCGAGAGCGAAGAAAGGCTGCGTCTCGCACTTTCCGCGGCCGCTACGGGTACATGGCGTTGGGATCCGTCGTCCAACCAGGATACGCGAGACGCGAACTTCAACAGGATTCTCGGGCTGGATGCGGTTGATTCCACGCAGGCGGTTGAGGATTTCCTCGGCCGGGTGCACCCGGATGACCGCGGGGCGGTGGAGGAAGCAATTAAACGCTCGATCGATCGGAAGGAGCCCTACTTGGCTGAATTCCGAATCGTCCGCCCGGACGGGGTCATTCGCTGGCTGCGCGGTCAGGGCGACGTATTCTGCGACTCAACAGGCCGAATCACGCACATGACCGGTGCCGTAGTGGACGTCACCGATCGCCGGCGAACTGAAGAAGCACTGGTGTCGAGCGAAGAGAGGTTCCGGGCGATCGCGGAGAACCTTCCCGGTGCGGTGTTTAGCTATGATGTGGACGGGGAGGGGCGACGTTCGCCTGTATACGTTGGTCCCGGCTTCGAGGAGCTGATCGGCCAAGCTGCGACTGATCGGATTAAGGATGGAGACGTCGATCACTTCTTCGAGCTCATCCACCCGGAAGACTTGGAGAGACTGCGCGGTGAGGGCCAGTTCAGACCCGCATTCGCAAAGCTGGTTGATCATGAGTATCGCCTACGAACGGAAACGGGGGAGTATCGCTGGGTGCGTGTGGTTGCCCAGCCTGTTCGGCTTCAGGGCTCGACTCTGCGTTGGCATGGCGTTTTGATCGACGTTACCGAGGGCAAGCTTGCTGAGCAGCGCGTGGCCGCTTCGGAGCGAAGATATCGCGAACTATATGAGGGGAGTCGCGACGGATATGCCCTTGTCGATATGCAGGGGAAGATTCTCGAGTGTAATACCACTATACGACAAATGGTGGGGTATACGACGGAAGAGTTGCTCGATATGACTTACGAGGAGCTGACCGCCAAGAAGTGGCACGAGCACGAACAGAGGATTGTTCGGGAGCAGGTTCTGCCTCGGGGATACTCGGACGTTTTTGAAAAGGAATACCGAAGAAAAGACGGCACAGTGGTTCCCGTCGAACTGCGCGTGTATCTCCTGCGAAACGGAGACGGCACACCCGCGGGCATGTGGGCCTTTGTTAGAGACATAACTGAGCGGAAGGCTGCAGAGGCCGCCCGCCGGCGACTCGAGGTCCAGCTTCGCCATGCGCACAAGTTGCAGGCAGTGGGCCAACTCGCTGCCGGTGTGGCCCACGACTTCAACAGCCTGCTTGCAGTGGTCCTGGGTAACGCGGAGCTCTTGAGCAGCAGACTGGCAAGTGGTGTATCCGATGGCAACGGCGAAGTGAGTGCCGGTCTGGTGGCACAGATCATGCACGCGGTGGAACGGGGGCAATCCCTCGTGCACAAGCTGCTGATGTTCGGACGGGCCCGGGTGTGGAAGGTGCAACTGCTGGATCTGAACAAGGTGGTGTCCGAGGCCCAGGAGATGCTCGAGACCGTGCTGGGCAACTCAATCCGCTTTGAGGTCCGCCCGGCTCCGGACTTGCGCCGCTTCTGTGGTGATGCCGCACAGATCGAGCAGGTCATCATGAACCTGGTGCTAAACGCCCGTGACGCAATGCACGAGGGTGGAGAGCTGCTGATCGAAACCGCTAACGTGGATTTGAACGAACTAACGGCCGCAGCGCATCCGCAAGCAAGCAGCGGCTCTTACGTGATGATCACGGTTCGGGATACCGGTGAGGGGATTGCGAAAGACGTTCTCGACCGCGTGTTCGAGCCCTTCTTCAGTACCAAGCCTGTCGACAAGGGAACCGGGTTGGGGTTGTCCATCGTACACGGCATCGTAGAAAACGCTGGCGGACATATCGAACTCGATAGCACCCCCGGCAGGGGGACAACGTTCCGGCTCTATTTCCCCGCGGCAAGATAGAAACGTGGTTGCCCAGTGGATTGCGGTGCCAACGCGATGAAGGGCTATTCCGGGGCCTGTTTCTTCGAGGCAAGGGCGATGAAGAGCAGTAGGGGAATCATGGGGACGCGAAAGCGGGGATCGATCTGAGGTGTGGTGGCCAGCAATAGAGCTATCGTGCAGGCGAGGGGAAAGAAGACTCCGCTATGGGCGAGTCCGCCGCGGATGAGTCTGACAACCACGGCAATGCACAAAAGCAGGTAGGGCAAGGCCAAGACTATCCGAACTGGCTTCATCTCCACGCCTTGCGGACGTGTGAGAACCAGGTTGAGCGGAAAGGTCAGGATCGCCCCGCACCGAGTCAGGTAACATGCTGCTGTGGCTATCGGCGATTCGGCAAGCATGGATCGCCCGATGCGGGTCAGCGCGGCTGATATGGCGAACGAATCGACCGACGTCTTGTTTCCCTGGGCTAAGTTCGGCCAACGAAGCTCGGCCCGCCGCGCCTCGGCCAAGTGGGAAAGCTCGCCTTGCAGACGTTTGTCGATTTCATCCCACAGTGTGTGCGGGGCGTCAGCTTGAGCGGGATCGAGCGACGTTTCGATGTATCGATCCGCTGTGCGGCTCTCTCTCCACAGTGCCACCTCGGTGGCTTTGAAGTAGGCGAGTACCACCCCGCCTTGATCGGAAAGGGCGAAGTGTCCCGCGACGGCCTTATTCCGCAGCATCCAGACTCCACAGACTACGAGCACCGTAGCTGCAAAGACAGTCGGGCGAGTCCAAGGGGCTCGCACACTCTTGGTGGGGGGCTCCGTTGTGCGAGACGTCCGTGTCGAAAGCAGAATCCCGCAGAACACAACGAACGGGATGAGGATGCCCACCGGACGAACGAGCACCGACATTCCGCTAAGCGCGCCAAGAAGCGCAAAAGACATCCAACTGCGGCTCTCTCCCGCCCGCTGCCAGGCGATCCACACGAGCAATAGCACCGTTATGAACAGCGTCGCCGACATCAGCCAGGTTGAGTAATAGAGATGATAGGGTTCAAACAGGAACAGTGCCGCCACGAGCAACGCCCGTCGCGCAGTCATATGGCAAAGCACGATCCGAAACAGCAGGAAGACGTTGAGCACGGACAGGAGCTGCTGCACCACGATAAACCCGACGGGTGACTTTCCAACTACGACCATCATGCCCGCCAGGAAGAGAGGGTACCCCGGAGTTCGCCATGTGTCGGGCCTTAACGGTGCTTTCTCACTCTGGCTGAACGAGCGGTGCTCGATGAGGTTACGTGCGATTTGATAGTACTCGCCGCTATCCCGCGAGGCGAAGGCGTACCCATCAATTCTGCCGGTTCGGACATGCACGGCTATCAACACGCATCCGTGCACGATCGCACCGGCGATGATCAGCCACAGGATGGGGCGTCGATCGACCCACATGTCCGGCAGTGTACGTTGAGAAGATGTGTTGTGCCAGAAAGCTAACGGACTACTGCTGTCGTGTTAGACACGTCTCGCTGCTCCTGTCTTAGCGATATTCGCGAAACTCGTGCGGCACGCAACTAACATCAGATGATAGGCAAATCGGTACGTTCAGGTTCGAACCGGCCTCGAGGTGTTCTAAGGGCAGTCTGCCGGGTCCAGTTGATCCGGCGAGTCGCTGTATTGTTCACCCTCCAGGCCGAAAAGTATCCTCTGCAGGTCGGACACGTTCAAGACGTAATTCGGCGGGGCACCGTCGCCCAGGCCGTGCAAGTCCACCCACGTCTTGTGCACACTCGGTGTGGCATCGCCTTCCGCGGTCAACAGGTACGCCGAAACGTCCGTAACGTTGACGATCTGGTTCGGGGCGGTGAAGCCCATTGTCGGTGGAAGGGCTCCCGTGCCCACACCCACGGTATCGCCATAGTACCAGACACCCGGTCTTGGAATCGTGCCGATTTGGAGGGGATCACTAAATGCGACTTCATCCGCCGTTGCCCGGATCAGGTATGTTGCGACCGGTACTATCTCACAGTCGCCTATGTGTACCACCTCCGGCCAAGCGTCGCTGTAGTATGGGCTCGAAACCACGCGTGACAGACCAGTGACATCCGGCTCGCCGACCCAGCCGAGTACGCCGGTTGAATCCGGGAACTCGCCGCTTTCTGCCATCGCCACCTCGAGAGCAACGGAGAACCCGGAGCTGTTGGGGTCGATAGAGATGTAGCGGTTCTTGGGGGCAGTGTGCGGCCAAGGGGCTGCCAGGGGCGTGTGGACCGCCTGGGCGCTTAGGGTCACACTATACAACTGTGATTCGGAAGGGCTGTCACTCTCATACACCTGAATGTAGTAGTCGCCGACGTCGGGCATGTATACACCGGCTAGTTCCTCCGCATCACCGGCAGGTAGCTCATCGACGGTGGCAATAACCGTGGAGCCATCGCTTTGAAGTAGGTCGAAACCCAGATCAGCCATCGCCGAACTGTCCAAAGGGTTGCCCCCGGTGCAACTCCCACCCGCGCCTTGAGGGCTGTTGTCGTACACTCGGCCGACTGGTGTCACGGTGACGGCCAGCACCAAGGGTTCTGCGAGCGCAAAGCGAAACCAGTCGACAGCGCCGTCCCGATCGATGCTTAGTGTAGAGCCGAGTGCTACACTCGGCGGGGGAACGTCTCCCGCTACCAAGGGGCTTCCCAGTTCAACCAGACCGAGATCGGTCGCGTCGATCGCGGCGTCGTTGGGCTCAAAGGGATCGCCATAATGCCTTTGACCTCCTCGAATATCGTCATGTTGTGGGCCGTCGATGGAGACGTTCAGATAGGGCTCCATCAACTGCGACGAATCATCTGAGCACATATGATACAGGCCGATTCCATGACCGTGCTCATGCATTATCACGTTGCGGAGGAAGAGGTAGATCGGGGGGCCTTCGGCCCAATCCTCCGCCGAATCCAGGACCATGTCTCCGTTTTCGGGGAAGTAGTTGTACGCCAGAATGCCGTACGCGGTGTCGATGTCGTGCATGCCTATGCGCACGTCTCCGCGTGTACTGCTTCCGCCGGAGCCCCATGCAGCCCCGTCGTCCCAATCGTAAGAAGAATAAGTTACGCGCTCATACTGAAGTCCGGTCAGTCCCGCCCAACGCTCGAACGAACGCGCTATCCGTCGAATCCACCGTTCGCGGTCGCCGCCGAACAGTGCATCCATTCTGGAGAAGAGCTGGCTGTTGCTCCCGGGTTCCCCGACTCCGCCGGGGATGTACAACCCATCCGGGACGAGGCTCCAGCGCAACGTCGTTGGCTCACCAACGCCGCTCCAGCTTCCATCGGGGAAGTATCGAAGACTGCCCTCCTGCGGTGGAAACATCAGGTCGTTGAACCGCGCCACTACATCCGGCGGAGTGCCAGGTGCAAAGCACACCGCAACCGGCGCCTCGAGTACGTCGCGGTATAGACTGGGCACAACCGGCAGTTCCACAGAAGGCGCTTCAACCGGCCACGACGCGTAATGTCGGGACACCGTGTCCGTTGTGTTCACACTGGCGGCGACTGCAACGACTGTCACCGCAAGTATGCTCAACATCATTGAGCGTTGCATAAGCTTCCTCCTACACCCTGGTTCACCGCGACGGCATGTGCCGACAGCCGCGCGTCCGTGTTCGGGAAGCCCCACAAGCATGGGGCGGCAAGGGCGGTGTCATGTCCGAATTCGAACGAGTCCTCCGGCGGCGATGCCCCTCCGGGTACGCGTGCATCTTAGCAGGATTCTACTCGATAAAGGCGGCAAACACCAGAAAAAACGCCCAATCAGGACTGCAAACAGTCTACGGAACCTCATTGAAGATACTTCGTGTGAGTCACCATTCCATGATTGGATCGGCTCGATGGCCCGCAGACGCATCGCCTGCCGGAACGCGCCGAAGGGCGGGTCTTGCTCAAAAGAGGCATCCCTCACTTGCTTGTCTTAAGCGAGTGTGCGTCGCAGCTGCGGGTTGATGCCCGATGCGTATCCTCCACCTCTTGGTGGCGGTAAGATGGCCGCACTCTGTGCGTTTCTGTGCGGGTTGTTGATAATACCACGGGGCAAGAAACGGCCTCCGCCATTGTGGTGACGCAAGAAGAGCACCGGAGCGTTGCATGGGCGTTTCGCACGAAGACAACCTTGAAACGACTACAGATCCCGTGGAGTGGGTCGATCGACATGGCGATGCGCTCTATCGCTTCGCACTGTTGCGGCTTCGCGATCCGGAGCAAGCGGAGGATGCCGTGCAGGAATGCTTCACTGCGGCACTGGCCGCTCGGGAGCGGTTTGCTGGAGATTCGTCGGAACGAACTTGGCTGGTGGGCATTCTCAAACGCAAGGTAGTCGATCATTTGCGCAAGAGAATCCGCGAGCGGCCGACCGAACCTGGCGAAACCGAGGACGAGCTTGCCGACTACTTCAACAAGCGAGGATTGTGGCAGCGCAAACCGCGCAAGTGGGCCGGTGGGGCGGCTTCTCTCCTGGAAAATCATGATTTTTGGGCAGTTTTTCGAGCTTGTCTGGAAGGCCTGTCCCCACGCTTGTCGGAAGCGTTCACGCTGCGCGAGCTGGACAGCATGAGCGGCGAGGAAGTATGCAAAGTTCTGGGGATTTCCTCGACTAATCTCTGGGCGAGGCTCCATCGGGCACGGCTCGGCCTTCGTCAGTGTCTGCAGAACAACTGGTTTTCCGAATCCCGATAAGGCGGGAGCGTGTTGACGAGTTAGAAGTGCTGGAATGATCGAGTTTCTTAGACTTCTGAACAGACCGTGTCGTGATATGACCGGTCTGATCTCCGCCGCCCAAGACCGTGACCTGCCTCGGACGGAGCGGTTTGCGGTATGGTTGCACTTGCTATATTGCGTTGCCTGTCGGCGGTTCAGCCGCCAGGTCCGATACATACGACAGATCCTCCGCGGCATTACCGACGATGACGTCATTGACGCATCTACACCAGCACTGAGCCCGGAAGCACGCGAACGGATGAAGCGTTCGCTGTCGCAGCGCTGATTTTTGCTGTAGGTCCCCCGATTGATCCACTTTGCAGCGCGCCGAATCTACGCCTCATCGTCAAGACATAGGTAGGGTCCGCCGTGCGGACCGTTGGGTTTGGGCTGCCGTGCGGACCGATTCTCCATACACATTTTGTAAGGATCCCAGCATCTCCACGACCAACCACCTGATGCTGTCGGTTCTACTGACATGCTCGGTGCGGAGATACGACTTCGCCTGATTTAGCAGGTAGGGTCCGCCGTGCGGACCAATCCTCTAAGGAGTACTCGAGATGAAAACTGTAAAGACGATCGAGAACTTGGCCTTGGTGATACTGAGTCTCGCGGGGGATTTCGCCGTTGCCAACGAGTCCTACTCTCGTGCGGGTTGGGTCGCCACGATAAGCGACGGCCTGAACCAGGTTGAGGCTACTGCAACCATCCTGGATGAACGGACGATCCAGGTGGAGCACTTCACCTATGACGGGACTGCACCCCTCGTGTATTTCTACCTGGGGGGCAACGATACGCATGACGCCTTCGTCACCGGGCTGGAAGTACCTCCGCTGCTCACTCGACCCTATGTGGACGAATCCTTGACCCTGACGCTTCCGGAAGGGGAGACGTTGGATAATTACACAGCTCTTTCAGTCTGGTGCGCTGCTTTCGACGCCAACTTCGGTTCAGCCGTGTTCAAGCTCGATGATCCCGCGGACGCAGATGGCGACGGCGATATCGATCTTGACGATTACGTCGCTTTCGAAGATTGCATGGCTGGTCCGAATGCGCTCCCGGCACCGACTGATCTTACCGAAGGGGAATGCCTCGACGCGTTCGATCGCGATGGCGATGATGACGTGGATGCGGCTGACTTTGGCGAGTTCCAGACGCTCTTCACCGGGCTCCCGGCAGCGACCGCCGAGTACGAATTAGTCTTCGAGTCGACCTGGAGCGCCGCCACGCACCCCCAGGACTTCCCCGACAATCCGCACTTCTCCGGCTTGGTGGGCGCGACCCATGACGACTCCGTGGTCTTCTGGGAGATCGGGGGGATTGCCTCGCAAGGCGTCGAGGAAGTTGCGGAACTCGGCAGCAGAGGCCCAATCCTCGATGAAGTATACGCCGCCATTTCCGCGGGTAGTGCTGAGCGAGTCATTTTCGGTGGGGGGATCGCTCTATCGCCGGGCTCCGTTTCGGTCACCTTCACCGTCTCGCACGAGTTTCCCCTGGCCACCGCAATATCGATGCTTGCCCCCAGTCCGGACTGGTTCGTGGGTGTTTCCGGCACTGCTCTTTTTAGTGACAACCAGTGGACACCTCAGCTTGTTGTTCAGCTAGACCCGTACGACGCCGGCACGGACAGTGGAATGACCTACACCTCCCCGAATCAGGATACCGTACCCCAAGACCCGATTCAGGTGATAAGTGGATACCCCTTCCAGAATGGCGCAGAGCCGTTTCCCCTGGGTACGTTTACGTTCCGCCGGATCGATTGACGGCGAGCGCGGAAGATAGATGATGCAGAGCAGGCTTTTGACCTCCCGGCGGTATAGCGGTCCACGTTCTGGTCAGAGCCACAGGCGCCAGCCCTTCCGGTGCGAGATCATAAGTCCTTTCAGGTCAGTTGCTTACGGCTTGCGCTGCCTTAGTATCACCCCGCCCTAATCTGGGGTGGGTGCGTCGAGGGCTTGCATGGACGTTCCGGTGCGCGTCGATCAACGCGTCCACCGACTTCGTCGCCGCTGCTGGCGCGCTCTCGTGCGACACCGAAGACTCAGGTCTCAACGAGAGAATCAAGTTTACTGATCTTAACATTACATCCCTAGCTTTTCCCACACCAGATGGTTAACATGATGTCATCGTTCTTCGACGACTCTGAACAAGCTCGGCATCGCAGGGCCGAGCTAACGCCGCACTCGCTGAACCGCGCCTCGTGCGCGTTGTTATCGAAGAGCGCGGTCACATCGAGATATCAGAATGAGAACGCAGGTCCGAATACGGACACACCACACAGGAAGGAATGCCCGCGCATTCCTTGGTCGTAAACACGTAACACAGTCTGGAGGTTGAGAAGTCATGATTCACAACGTGATAAAGTGGGGTGCTCTCTTTCTTGTGCTGCCCGGCGTCCTCGGGGCTTTCGGCCAGGAGTTCGAACTCACCCGGTGGACGGTCGACGGTGGT
>CP070744.1:1054597-1074315 GCA_020348265.1 Phycisphaerales bacterium
CAAGCGAAGCGCCGGCATGCAATTCGCCCGCTACACAATATCCGAATCTGCTATAGCCCGCCGAAGCCTGGAAGTACGTGCACCATTTAACGCGTGTGTGCCGGTTCGCCCTCCAAACCGTAGCGTTTCATCTTCTTGTAGAGGGTCGTGCGGTTGATGCCCAGTTGTTGGGCGGTGAGTTGTCGGTTCCAGCCGTTGGCCCGCAAGGCTGCTTCAAGAATACGCTTCTCCGGCTGTTCGAGAGCCTCTTTCAGAGGTTTGGGTGTATAGACTTCTGCGGGTTCAGTAGCGTCAGCAGTCTCCACAAGCCGGGGAGGTAGATCGTTGACTCCGATGCGACGCCCTTTGCACAGAACCACCGCGCGGGCGACCGCGTTCTCCAATTCACGAACACTGCCCGGCCAATCGTATCGTTGCAGCAGCTGTAATGCCTCGTCATCAAAACCGAGGATTTCACGCTTCATCTCCGCGCAGCTCAGCTTGAGGAAGTGGTCGGCCAACAGGGGGATATCGCCGACGCGCTCAGCCAACGTGGGCATGTCGATGGTCACGACGTTGATACGGTAGTACAGATCCTCCCGGAACCTCCCGGCTTTGACCTCCTCCTCGAGGTCGACGTTGCTGGCGAGTATCACGCGGACGTCGACCGTCTCCGTCTTATTGCTCCCCACCGGCTCGAACTGCTGCGTCTGCAGTACGCGAAGCAGCTTGACCTGCAGGCCGGGCGAAGAAGCGGCGATTTCATCCAGGAAGATGGTCCCCCCGTGTGCAGCCTTGAACTTGCCGGCCTTGGTCGCCACCGCCCCGGTGAACGCCCCGCGAACATGTCCGAAGAGCTCGCTCTCCAGCAGCGTTTCCGGGATGGCCCCACAACTTACCTCTATGAAAGGTTCCTCTCGACGCTCGCTTCGCTGATGAACAACCCGGGCGATGAGTGACTTACCGGTACCCGACTTTCCCTGAACGAGTACGGTCACCTTCGAGCCCGCCACTGCCTCGACCAGATCGAAAACCTTGAGCATCCGGTAATCGTGTCCGATGACTGCATCGAGCCCGAAACGCAGTTCGAGCTTCTCTTTGAGAATGCGGTTCTCTCGCAGGACCGCCTGTTGGGCGAGGGATCGCTGGA
Organism: Phycisphaerales bacterium; assembly: GCA_020348265.1. GTDB lineage: Bacteria > Planctomycetota > Phycisphaerae > UBA1845 > UBA1845. The sequence goes on from CP070744.1 coordinate 1,055,727, forward strand.
CGCAGAGCTTGAGCTCGTCGTCTATGATCGGTTTCGTCAGGTAGTCGTAAGCTCCCATTTTGATGGCTTCAACCGCACTTTCGATCGTGCCATATGCGGTGATCATTATCACCGCCGTTTCCGGAGCTTTCTTGCGCACAACATGAAGCAGCTCGAAACCGTTGCCACCCGGCATGTTGACGTCACTGATGATCAGGTCGATGGACTGACCGTCGATAACTCGGACTGCTTCTCCGAAAGACGACGCAGTGGCGACCTCATACCCTTCGAGCCTGAGAAACTCCCCCAGCGAGTCCAGGATGATGCAGTCGTCATCGACCACCAGGATGGATGGTTTCCTTTCCACGGGCGCGGTCATAGTCCTTCCTGGGCGGTTGAGTCGTTCTGGGCAATCGATGAAGAGGCCGACGGTCGGCCTGTCCTCGAGTCGGCCAACGGTGACGGTCGGTGACAGCTGCTTGTCGGAATGCGCACGCTGAAAAGCGCTCCTTTCTCTTCGTTGGGACCGGCGCTGATTGTGCCTTTCATGTCCTCCACGAAATCCTTGCAGATTGCGAGTCCCAGGCCCGTGCCCTTGCCCGCCTCCTTTGTTGTAAAGAACGGTTGGAATACCTTCTCCGCGGGTGTGGGCAGGCCAATACCAGTGTCGGCCACTTCGATGATGATCTCGTCGTCGACTATGCCGGTAGTGACGGACACTCGCCCGCCGTCGGGCATCACTTCGATAGCGTTCTTTAGCAGGTTGCAGCAGACTTGATACAGCCGACTTCCGTACATAGCGGGCATATCCGTAGTCTGGAAATCCGCGGTCACGACGACTCTGTTCGCCTCCGCTGCCGAGGCTGTGCTGCGAATCGCCTGTTCCACGACCTGATTGATGTCCATTTCGTCGAACTGGCCGTCGGTCGTCCGAGAGAATTCCAGCAGGTCGCCGATGATCTGCACCATACGCATCAGCCCGGTGCGCGACTCGGCAAGATAGCTCTTGAGTCTGGGCTCGGGTATGTCCGTTGCGGCCCGCATCGCCAGATTGACATACCGCAGAATTCCGTCAAGCGGGTTGTTCAGCTCATGGGCTACCCGGGCTGCCAGCTTGCCCAGCGACGCCAGGCGCTGCGAAACCTCGATCTTCTCCTCGATGCCCGGCGGCCTGGCCGTCTCCTGTACCAATATCACCGTACCTGTTACATGTGTCGAATCCTCACCGCGTAAAGGCATTAGATGGATTTCGAGCAAACGCGGCGGGACAGCGTCCGAGGCACCGAGGGCGCAGTCAAACTGCAATGCCTTTTCTTCGCTTGCAGTGTGTCCGATCGCAGTGTCCCACCGCTCGAACTGGCCGAGGACTGCAACATCGTGGAACACGGTGTCGACCTCTTCGCCTGCCTGCCAATCGGCCTTGGCGAGGGCGTTGCGGTAAGTGATCTTACCGTCGCGATCAGCCGCAAACACCGCAAAACCCAGAGAATCCAACACTTTGACCAGGTCAGCCGGACCTTCTCTGTTGCCGTCGTCGGGGGCCTTCTGCGTTTGTGTTTCGATCGCCATTGCCGGGTCCGGTCCGAGCGTTATGACTGTCTGGTGTAACGTTGTACGCGGGCAACATGACTCGCGCGTTCGCTACATCACCTTCATCGGCAAGTGCGTCGCCCGCTTTCAACGTGATGTTGCCCGCGCGCAACGCGCGTGCGTTGTGTCAAGAGAACATGTATCAGGTGGGATGCTGCTGCGCTTTTCTCGGACCTTCGGAGCTCCCCGCTTTGTCAGGGCAGCTACGCTCCGTACTTCTGCAGACGACCGGCGTGGGCAAGGGCTAATGTGAGAAGGTATTTCGCCTCGAATTGGCCGAGCCCTCCGCGAACGCACTGTGATTCGCCGAACTGAGTCGTCTCGTCCCTGCGACACGTATCCGCAGCCAGCAGTACGGGCACGGGGTGCCAACTGTGCGAGCGCAGCTTCGTTGGAGTGCTGTGATCACCCGTCACTATGAGGACGTCGGGCCTCAGCTTGGCTATCGCGGGAATCCTAGCGTCCAGCTCCTCTATGCGCCGGACTTTCTCGTCGAAGTTCCCGTCTTCGCCGGCACTATCGGTGTACTTGAAATGGAAGAAGAAGAAGTCGAACGAGTTCCAGTGCCGGCCAAGTGCCTCTACCTGATCATCGATGCTGCTTCCCGAGGGGACCACGTCCATCCCCACCAAACTGGCCAAACCTCGATACATCGGGTATACGGCAATCGCACACGAATTCAGCCCGTAGACCTCATTCATGGATGGGATTAGCGGACGCGACGCGAACCCACGCAGCGTCAGCATGTTGGCTGGACGCTCATCCCTGAGAATCTCCTTGGCTTGATGGGCGAAATGTGCTGCAATCTCAGCCGTTCGTTTGGAGCCCGGAGTTCGGGCAACCGGCTCCAACACTTTCGCACCGACGACCTGCGGATCGGTGTCCGCAACATTATCTTCAAGGCCCTCGCCTCGCAGCACGACCACGAACCTGTAATCGCGCACAGGCTCGACGAATAACTCGACGTCGTCGATGGAGATTGCCCGCAGCTTCTCCACCAGTCGTACGCAGGTCTCCGTGGGAATCCGATCCGCCCGACGGTCCGTGATCGCACCATCATCATCGACCGTACAGAAGTTGCCGCGGATGGCCACGTCCTTGGGGCCCAGGTCAAAGTCAATGCCCAGGGCCTCCAACGCTCCACGCCCGATCGCGTATTTCAGCGGGTCATACCCGAAGAGGCTCAGGTGGCCTGGTCCGCTACCTGGTGTGATTCCGGGAAGTATGGGGATGGTGAGTCCACAGACGTTCTGCTTTGCCAACTCGTCCAGGTTGGGCGTTGACGCGGTCTCCAGCTCGGTCTGCCCGTCTGGGGTCTCCTGTACACCGCCCACACCGTCGGACACGACCAACACGATCTTCGAGTTGTTCTTCAGCTTCAATTCGCGAGTAAGTTCCTGGACGTCCATTGGAGTCTCACCTCAGTTCGAGCTGCATCCGTCTCTAATCCGCCAAGACGTGATCGATGGCGACGGCCTATGTTCTCGTTTATCGGCGGACCGCACGGGTAGGGCCAGATCAACGTATCGATTCTGCATAGCGGCTTAACTCGTCCTCGAAGGATCGCATACGCAATCCGAACAGCTCTTCGGCGATCGTGTGATCGCAGACGTTGTCCTCCTGCGACATCTGCACCTGACCACGATCAAACCGGTAGAGCCCCAGGCGCGGTGATACCGCCTCTGTAAGGGCCATGGGCGGTCCGGACAACGCCGCGATTACCTTGGCTAACGCGACTGGTTGCGACATTAGAGGTTTCCAATGCCTGGCGCCCGGCATCAAGGCCCTGCATGTATTGTATAACTCAGTCCACGAGTATGTCCTGGGGCCGCCCAAGTCGATCACCTTACCCACGGTGTTGTCGCGCGAAACTGACTCCGCGATGCAATGCGCTACATCTTCCACCGATACCGGTTGGATGCGTGCCCGCCCGTTTCCAAAGTATGGAATGACCGGTGGAAAGACTCCACAAATGAGCCGGTTCATTAGAGTCATGAATTCGCCCTGCGGGCCGTGAATCAGACTGGGCCGGAAGATCGTCCAATCGAGATCGGAAGCCCGAACAGCTTTCTCGGCTTCCCATTTCGTCTTGTGGTACATAGAGGCCGCATCTGCCCGGCTACCCAACGCCGACATGTGAACATATCGCTTCACGCCGGCCTGCCTTGTCGCTTCGATCACTCCGCACGTGCCCTCCACATGTATTCTGTGAAAGGTCTGCCCATGCAACCAACGTTGGATTATCACACCGACCAGATGTACAACTGCCTCGCAACCATCAGCGGCCTGGGCAAGGGTCTGTTTATCGCCTAGGCCTCCAACCACGGCGTCGAGTTGGCTGGGATCGACTTGGTGATGCTGCAAGCGCAGCCTGTCTTCGGAGCGGACCAGGCAGACGGGCTTCATCCCGCGGGATAGCAGAGCCCGCACCACGCTCCGGCCCACAAATCCGGTAGCACCGGTCACCATTACACTCTTGATCGCCATGGCCGCACACACACAACGTACTGTCGCAGGCCGCCCGAGCAGCCTCTGACAGGTATCACCTTCTCAGTGATGAGGCTGAAGACAACGAGAACCCAGTCTCGGAGATAATCAGGAGATTCGGCTAGCAGCTCTTCAGCGTGGGTACCTTATCCGTGCTTGCCGTTACGCTGGAGATGCTGGACACGGGGTTGTTATTCTCGTCTAGGCGCAAGATGCAGGGTTTGAACTTCCCTTTGCGGACGAGCGCTTCGTCTACCGTGCAAAACGACATGATGATGACACGATCACCTACCGCACCCAGCCACGCAGCAGCACCCTGCAGGCACATTCGCCTGGACCCCGCCGGTTCGGGAATCACGTATGTCTCAAAACGATTCCCGTTGTTGAGGTTTGAGATCAGCACCTTCTCGTAAGGAAGCATGCCAACTGCATCCATCAGCTCGGTGTCGATCCCGAAGCTGCCTTCGTAGTCGACGTTGGCGTCCGTTATACACGCCTGGTGAAGCTTTGCTTTTAGCATTTCAATCTGCATAGATACGACCTCGCCGGCCAATAGCCAACGTTGACCACTTAATACTATGACATCCTCTCAAAATGTCAAAGCGCTGACGGATCACATCCGCGAGCGAAATCGCGAATAATCGACCGCGCACACACTAACGGATGTTGCCCCGCGAGGCTACACGCTTGTCCGTTGTCGTTGCACATCCTAGCCGCTAGTCTCTGTTCCCGTAGCCCAGGAATCCACATATCAGGTGATCGAACTCATCCTTACGTTCTGCGAAGACGCCGTGGCCGGCACCTTCGAAAAGGTGCAGCCTTGAATTAGGGATCATCTCTGCCATCTCGCGAAAGAGCTCCACGGGCATCAGCTGATCTTCGGTCCCGCCGACGACCAGCGCCGGGGCCTCGATTCGGAGAAGCTGTGGCCTGGAGTCATGCCTCAGACACGCGTTTACCGACACCACGAAGTCCGAGGGACTAGGCGGTTCTTCCGAGAGAGACTTGTCCTGCCGTGAGAGGATTGACTCGAAGACCGCCCGAGTCGCCCCGGCGTACGTCCGCGCGATAAGGTCCAGATATAGCTCCTGCCATCGGCGTTGTTGCGCAAGCTGAATCCAGTGCCGGTAAATGCCGAGCGTGCTTCGCGCCAAGCGGGCCCCAGCCATCGCGAGTACGATCCTTCTGACCAGGTGAGGATATGTTGCTGCCAGCTCCTGGGCGATGACGCTGCCCAGGGAGAGCCCAATGACGTCCGCCCGGCCATACTCCTTTGCCAGAATGCTCGCGTAATCAGCAGCCATTTCCGGGATCGAGTAGCCTGCCGGCATGTTACGCTTGCGACTGATCCAGAGTACCGATCGATCGCGGGCGTACTCGCGACACACCCAGGCAATGAGCTTCTCCCGGTCTGCTGAGCGCTCCAGCGAGTCATTGATCCAGGGAAGAACGATCAGCGGCTCAGGGCCGGTGCCCACGCGAATGCAGGCGTACTGTCCCAAGAGGCATTCTGCTTTCACTGGCGGCAGACCCATCATTATCCTCACGGAGCCTGGCAGCTTCCTAAAAACCAGCTCAAGGCGCGGCTTCCACAGCGTGCCCTAATGAAACACGAGTTGTAACGGGCAGAGCCGATAACCTCCAATCCACCTTTCGGCAGCCTGCACAGATGTTATCGCAAGAGCATGTGTCGAAGCAGCACAATTGCATGTGAAGCGTCGTGTTAGGCTGACGCCGCCGCGTACTGTTCGGGAGTATTTGATAGAAAACTCCTTGCTCGGGGACTCCGATAGAGATGTTACAGGAATGCGCAAAGGAGCCTTGGTTCGGTAGAAACGGTCGCAATGAGCAATATGCTTCAAGTGTGTCTTTATAATGCTGATCCGGCCTCTTCCGCCGAGATCAGGCAGCATCTGGAAGCCTTGAACTTCGTGCGCTTTGCCTGTGAGGTCAGCAATTCCGACGACCTTGCCGACGTTTTGAGCGACTCCGATACCAGTTTGATCTTCTTCCATCTCGATCCGGATCCTGCGTACGTGATCGATGTGATCGACCAGGTATCCTCGAGATTTCCCGAATTGGCTATGATCGCTCTGAGCCATGAAACCGGACCTGAGGCGATCCTGTCTCCTATTCGCGCGGGGTGCGACCAGTACGTCTGCGAACCGATCGACCCGACAGACCTTGCCGCCGCCGTTGGCCGTGTTGCGAGCAAGCGCCTGCTTTCCCAGGGCACGAGCCGTTCGATTTGTGTGGTTGGTGCGGGTGGTGGGTCCGGTGCAACCTCCATAGCGTGCAATCTGGCTATGGAGATCGCTCATCTGACGGACAAACCATGTGGGCTTGTGGACCTCGACCTGCAGTTCGGGGACATCGCGGTCAATTTCGACTGTGACCCCAAGTATACGCTCTTCGATTTGGCGACAGCCGGAAACGACTTGGACCGAACCATGATGGAGGGTGTACTTACGGAGATACCTGGGAATGTGGCCTTGCTCGCCCGTCCCGACAAGATCGACCAGACCACCAGCGTAACGCACGAGGTCGTGCATCGCGCCGTCGAACTCCTGGCGTCAGTATTCGAGAACGTCGTCATCGACATGCCTCAACGCATCGACGAATGCACCTTTGCTGCTGCGAGCCAGGCCGATCTTGTTCTCGTGGTTTGTCAGCTTATGGTCCCCAGCATCCGTAATGCAAAACGACACTGCGACGTGCTAGTCCAGGCTGGTATTCCCGATGAACGCCTCGAGGTAGTTGTGAATCGCGGGGACAGTTCAGGAGGAAGGATTACGGTCAAGGACTTGGAGGAGTTGATCAAGAAGCCCATCTTCGCCTCGGTTCCAAATGACTTCCAATTTGTCGCCCGTTCACTCGACTTCGGGAGACCGATAGCCACGCTGGACCACAACAACGCGGTCCGCAGCGCGATTCGCAAGATGGCCCGCAAAATCGTCAGCGGCCCAGGCGCCGATGCGAAGGACAAGGGAGGACGCCGCGGCTTTCTCGGCAGGCTGCTCTCGAAAGGATGAAGGAGGAAGGAGGAGCTTGCTCGATTCACTCCACCTGATTAGTCGGTACTTCTTCGTTTCAGATGAACTTGATTCTGCGTGCTGCGAACACACACATTCGCAATAGCGTCCACCCGTGACGAAAGCGGGAGATATTGGTCTCACCGTATGTGCGGGCCTTATAATGCACCGGCATGTCGATGATCTTGAGGTTCAGTCGGGCGGCCCCGAATAGCAGATCGAAATCGCCAAATGGATCGAAGTCGCCGAAATATGACCTGTTGGCGGCTATACGCTCGTAGTCCACGCGCTTGAGTACCTTGGTTCCACATAGAGTGTCGCGGAATCGTTGGGAAAGCAGATAGGTGAACAGCCAGCCGAAGAGCTTGTTACCCAGCAGATTCAAAAACCGCATCGCCCGGCGGTCCATCAAATAGACCATGCGCGATCCATTGATGAACTCCCCACGACCGGAAACCAGGGCCTGATAAAAACCGGGAAGCTCCTCCGGGGGAACACTGAGGTCGGCATCGAGAATCATCAGCACATCACCGCTTGCTAAGGCGAACCCCTTGCGAACGGCATCGCCTTTGCCCCCGCCATTCTGCTGGACGCACTTTACTGTCAGTGGTCCGTCATAATCTGCGGATACCTCCTGAATGGTATCCCAGGTGTCATCCGTACTATTGCCTTCAACGAATATGACTTCCTGCTTAGGTGCAAACTCAGGGATCCTGTCAAGCAGGGGCTTGATGTGTCCGGATTCATTCCGTGCCGGAACCACAATCGAGACGCTGCGAGGTTCGTTGCGAGCCAACACCTCTCGACGCACAGATCGCGCTACCGTAATGAAGTTGAGCGCGAAATGGTGTATCCCGGGGAGATTTGCCACGACTCGGTTCAAAAACCCGCTGACAAGCGGTATGTATGCCGGGGCGATTGTCAGTCCCACCACATCCACGGTCTCAAAGCCGCCGAGGCTGAGCAGGTGGGCCAGCTCGTCGGTAGGAAGCCAGTTCTGCTCGGGCGCAGGCCTCTTGATTCGCAGCCATTCCATCAGCTTCAAGATCGGCTGCCAGACCCGACTGTAATGTACGATCAGCAGACGCGTCCTTGCGTGACAGACGGATTGCAGCGACTCGAGCAGCGTGCGCAGGTCGTATATCTCGCCCAACGTCTGGAATATGATCACATAGTCGAAAGTATCCCCGAATCTCCGCAAGTCCTCGCCGCGCATCTGACTGAACCGAAGTTGGGGGTGCCGTTTGCGCGCTTCGGCGATGCTGCGACCACTCAGGTCGATTCCTACTCCTACGGCGGGTTTCAGCGAAGCGAGTAGTCCTCCGTCCCCACAGCCGATATCCAAAACGCGAGATCCCGGCTCGACAATCCCAGCCAGGCGCTTTTTGATGCGCTCGTAATAGTAGTACTTCCAGCCCTCACGTCTGCATGGTCCGGTGCGGTCATAGAAGTCGCGTATCGTCGCCTGCCAGCGTTCAGCGTCGTCAGGGGCCAGACCTGGGCGAGCAGTGTGAAGGCAAGGGGCCTCTTCGGTTAATTCGAGGGAACCCGGTGCGCGGGTAAGGTCGATCTGTGCAGTCGTCACGCTCATCTATTCTGTACGCAAGGCGATCGGCCTCCCCAAAGCTCGTCCCATCACGGTCGAGGCAGCCGACGGACCGATCGTCCGTACCAACGCCGTTGCCACCTTACCCTTCCACCCCGCGCGACGCCGGGCTGCCATACACCCCACAAGAAACGGTGGTTCACACTGAGGTTTGGTGATAGCCACGATTTCGGCGCGATCCTCGACGGTGGTATAGCTGACATTCCTGTGTCGCTCGAAGTCGGCCCGTGCCCACACGCTTCTGTGAGCCTCGGCCTCGTTGCCGAACAAGCCCGCTCGGGCAGCGGCATTTGTCGGAAAAGTGAGCAGGACGCATTTGTCAGCGTGCTTACAGAGTTTACGGATCAGCAGTTCGCCGGCGGCTCTCTCGAAGTGCTCGAGCACATCGCCCATGAAAATCACGTCGTAATTACCCAGGCCGTCGATGACCTCGAGTGCGTGACCGATGTGAATCTCGTCGTAGATGAAGTCGTGCAGAGGCGTGAGGTATTCCTGGTAGATCTCGATTCCCTCCAGACGCGTGTGCCACGACTCGCGCTCGGTAGCTGCGAGCCCGCCAGCGTCCCAGACGTCCAGATACTCCCTAAAGAGCACGCCGTACTTGCCGAACCCGACCCCTACGTCGAGGATCGACCGCGGCTTGAGCTGCCTGACGGCATGTACGATGACCGGTATCGCGTAAGGCGCGCTAGTACACATGACAAGAATCCTGGTTTCAGACCTTCGAGTGGATTATCGGCCTTCCAGAGGCGTCACTGATGTTCAGTGAGCCGGCTCGCGTTCTGCTAGGCTCGTAGTAGTCTCGCGTTCGACACACATAGAGAGGCGGATTTCGATCGCTGGGATTGCACCAGGACGTCGCCACTTTCTGCTTGATTGTCGGTGGCTGTCCCGAGTATGATGCACCCGACAGATGTCTGAAACGGGTTACGGTTCAACACGGCTCCCAGGGGGAATTCGCGTTAAGGTGGGCGGCTGAGGAACGATAGCTGGTAGCCAGAGTGGAGGGGCGCCCATGGTTTGCACCTTCAAGTATTGCAGGACTGTCCCGGCTTTGCTGGTGGCCGGTTGGGCGGGCGTTGCGTTCGGGCAATCGATCAACATCGACATTGGGGAAGGCGCGGGAGTCCCCTCGGATACATACGCGGCAGCGGGACTGCCTGGTGCGTGGAACGGCTTGTCAGGTGACGACGTAGAATGCGAGTACTTTCCGGTTGGGCTGAACGGTGCACCCACGAATGTAACGCTGTTGACCACGTCATGCGTCTACATCGGACTATACGATCACCCTGAGACAGACGAAGATGACGAACGCTTGCTGGATGACGGCGAGACCAGGACTACTGCCGGCTTGTCCCTTCACTTCTCAGGTTTAGTTCCGGGTCCGTACCGCGTAATAACATACGCGTACAACGCTTTGCCTGGTTTTGATGCTACAGCGGTCCTCATCCTGGCTGCAGATCTTCCCATACATGTTTCGCGTTGCGATTCCTGGCCGGGGCATCTCGAAGAGGGGGCGACGCACACGATACACGATATCACCAGCCCGGTGAACGAATTCAGTATGCACGTGTACGGCGGGGCGCCCTCCTATCAGGGTGTCTTCAACGGAATACAGATTATCTCGCTCGACTGCAACGGCAACGGTGTGCTAGACGAGCAAGATATCAGCAGTGGGCTTAGCTTGGACTGCAACGAGAACGGCTATCCTGATGAATGCGATGTCGATCTGGGAATGGCTTCCGACTCTGACGGCGACGGTACTCTAGATATGTGCGACGGTTGCCCCGACGATCCGTTGAAGGTCGAGCCCGGAGGATGCGGTTGCGGGAACCCTGAAACCGGCGATAGCGACGGGGACGGTGTTCAGGACTGTGTCGACCAGTGTCCGCAGGACCCGAACAAGGTCGAACCCGGGGACTGTGGATGCGGGACTCCGGAAACGGGCGATAGCGACGGTGACGGCCTCCAGGACTGCGTAGACCAATGCCCCGGGGTTGACGACGCCGTCTTCGCCCCCGGATGTCAGGGCGCAATTCCCACGGTGTCCGAATGGGGCTTGGTGGTGATGACTCTGCTGTTGCTGACGGCGTGGAAGCTCGCGTTCAGACGGGCAAAGGTAATACGGGCAACCAGCGAATAACGCCGTTTCACGCAGCAGTGCCAACTAACTCGTACCGCGCCGTAGTGACACGGCGTGTGAAACAGCGCAATCCGTCGACACGCTTCGTCGTTCTTATGCAAATTCCCGCCGTTCTCTTTCTGCAGATACAACCGAAAGATCAGTCTACAAGGCGACAGGACACTTGTTATCGCGTACAACTACAACGTGTGGCGTAGAATCACCCTTCTCTCTTCATCTGGAGATCGGCCATGACAGGGCATCGTACATGTCGACGACGTGCATGTGGCAAGAAGGGATTCCCCCATCGGGGATCGGGATTGGTTGGCCCCGCGTTCACTAAACGGACGTCCATGCGAAGAGCAGTGCGCGGCGCGCGTATGGCTCTATGCGCTGGCGCAGCAGTGCTGGGGATCAGTGGTCTTGGCTGTGGAATAGGAATCGCGCACTATGAGTTCCCCGTCTACACCGTCAAGCTCGATGTTCTGGACGCTCAGACACTTGATACCGTAGCTGATGCTGAAGTCGAGCTTCTCCTTCGAGCGACGGGAGAAAACGATCGCACTCTCCGCTCGTTCGATTGTGAGATAGGCGGACCAGTCAACTGCACGATGGGCAACTGGGAGGGGCAGCCTATCGGGATCTTCTTCCCGTTTGTGGGTCGTCGGTACGTGGAGATAGGGCAGCTCGAAGTGACCGTTACCCATGATGGTTGTCGGGAGACGCAAACGTTCGATCTCAATGAAGATACGGTTGAAGATCTTGATTATCCCGGCCATAGCTTGGTACTGGCCGTGCCGGTTCTGATTACCCCGTGTGGCGATCAGCCGTAGCAGCAGGGGCCGCCGCCGGGAACCGAAACCTGGGGTCTTGGCCGTCGTCTTGGCGCACGTTGCTCTTAGTGTGTTATAGCCTTAGGTAGCAGCACACCCCGGTTGAGCAGATTACGCAATTCAGTGCCGATGCTTGCCGAAAACAGCTCAGCGCCCAGACGATTCATGTGCACCGGATCGCAGTATAGCTCATCTGCGTTCCGATCGCCGAGCCAGTCCGGTCCGCCGCGCAGAACGGGAATCTGCATTCGCTTGCCCAGGTCGTGCAGTTGCCGGTGGAATGCAGCGTTGGCGGTTCCGGACGGTGTCCCCTCCAGCCGGTCCGCAAGTTGGGGATGCTCCGGGGAGTCCAGAAGCACAACCTGAGCTCCGCCCTGCTTGAGATCCTGCAGGTCTTCCTCCAACTGTCGCCAGCGGATGCCCGTCATCGACGGATTTTCGAACCAGACATCACGTATGAAAGAAAGACGTTCCTGCGTGTGGTCGGAGGTCCAATCCAGCGGCCCCTTTGCGGGAATCTCCCAGAAACCCTCCTCGGGTGGTACAAAGGCCTTCGTTTCGTAATAGGCGCGGGCGATGCGGTTGGCCAGTTCACGCTCAGGCAGGAAAGTTGCCTGGATGGCGTCCTTCACCGAGGCCAGGCGAAAGCGATCCAACAGACCCACCGACCACAAGACCTCGTCGTTCAGACAATGTCGGTAGGTGACGCCGTCGTTTATGCTGTAAGCGGATATGCTGATTACGATGATGGGAGCGGGGGCAAAGCGATCGGAAAACTCACGATAGGCTGCTAAGACGCCGGAGCTCTCACAGGAGTTTATGGCGATATTGACCACTTTCCCGGCGGGTAGGTCTACGTTCTCAGCCACCACCGCTGGGTCTATGTGCCACCACGCCCGGGAGTCACCAGCGAAGATCAAGGAGGGACGCTGGCCTTGCGGGATTGCGATCACTTTCCTGCGCAGCTCCTCGCGGGCGATTGGGTGAGGGAAAACCCAAGTCGATATGGCGACGTGAGCGACGGCGACCAATGCGCAGGCAATTATCCCGCCCCGAGGCCATCGCCGGGCGCTGACAGCCGCCGGCGCCCGTCCTGTCGGTGAGAGTGACTCCACAGGACGCCCGCGCAGTGACGCCGTCGCGACAGCAACTGCGGGCGGTTCCAGCACGCTGCTAGAACTGGAAGTAGATGAATGGAGCGTCACTCCGGCCTCCATAGAGCACTAAACCGTAGAACATAGCACAGTAGGCCAATCCGCGAGCAAGCACGGGCCAGCGCAGCACCAGCAGCAGATCGTCTTTGTAGTATTGTGCAACCTGAAGGAGCACGAGCGGCAGGGCGTAAGCAACGAGGGTTTTGATTCCACTGCCCGTAAGGCTAAACGACGTCACGGCCGCCGCGAGCATCCGCGGAATCTGCTCAACGCTCTCCGCCCGGAATATCAGCCAGCCAACGCAGGTCAGATGGAAGAACCCCGCAATGATTATCCAGTCGTGCAGAATTACACAGCGGCGGGGTACCAGACGTGCCCAGCTCTGAAGGTAAGGCTTGACCGCCTTATGAACCACCAACAGCACGCCGTGGTAAACACCCCAAAGCACAAACGTCCAAGCCGCTCCGTGCCACAAGCCGCCGAGGATCATGGTAAGTGCCAGGTTGATCGCCGTACGTCGGGGACCCTTTCGGCTGCCGCCTAGCGGTATATAGAGGTAATCGCGCAGCCAACTCGATAGACTGATGTGCCAACGCCGCCAGAACTCGGATGGATTGCGTGCGAAGTAGGGAAGGTTGAAGTTCAGAGGGATATCGAATCCCATCATCCGGGCGACCCCACGAGCGATGTCGGTATACCCTGAGAAGTCGCAATAGATCTGCACTGCGAAGGCGTATACCGCAACGAGTACCGCACCGCCATGAGGCAGAGTCTCCGCTCCGAATACGCGATCGACTTCCATCGCCAAGTTGTCAGCGATTACCACCTTCTTGAACAAACCCCAGAGGATCAAGTACGAGCCGTCATAAACATGACTCGCCCTGAGCTGTCGAGGGCGGCACACCTGAGGAAGGAAGTCGCGGGCGCGGAGGATCGGACCGGCCACCAGCTGCGGAAAGAAGGCTACGAACACCGCGAAGTTGAGCAGGCTCCGCTCGGCCCGAATAACACCACGGTAGACGTCGATCGTGTAGCTCAGCGTTTGAAACGTGTAGAATGAGATCCCGACCGGTAATACCACATTGAGAAGCCGCGGGGACAAGGGCAGCCCGATTGTGTTGAGCAAATCGGCACAGCCGGTTACGAAAAAGTCGAAGTACTTGAAGAATCCCAGGATGCCCAGGTTGGCTGTAACCGAGATGATCAGGAACGCCTTGCGTGCGCGCGGAGAGTGGGCGTACGCACCGGCAGCGGCGACTTCATCCTGGTGAATCCTTTCTTCTGGTGAATGACCACGAGTTGACGGACTGGATGAGGGTTCAGTGGACTTTGTGCGACGATCGATCTCCCTGCCGCACAGAAAGTCGATCACCGTCGACAGCGCGATCAGACTCAAGAAGCGCCAATCCCACCATCCGTAGAAGAAGTAGCTGGCGACGAGAAGCAGCAGGTTCTGCACCACCAGGCGGCGCATGGATGCCAGGCAAAACGCGCTTACCACGAAGAAGAAAGCTGCGAATACGAAACTGTTGAACAGCATCTTGACGAACCTACCGTGAGTAGGGGGGCACGCGCCGACGACGTCTGTAGCCCGCGCGCACCTCGTTCCTTTGGCTCTTCATGGTTATCGGAATCTGCCCGATTGCGGTTAAGTTGCCGGGGGATCAGCGGCACCGGTCGACCGGCCTTGCGAAGTGACCCGGTACACTCTGGTTGGGGGAGTTGTTTTGAGAAGCCGGGTGTCGGTATCGTCGTAGATGAGTTGAACGTCCAAGCCGTCAAGCAACGTATCAGGCCACGGCTTACGCGTGTAGATATACTCGATCGCCTGCGCCCGCAGGAACTCTGCTGAAGGCAACTCATCTTCAACTGTGACGACCTTGTTGGAAAGGAACCGGCCCAGCAGTGGATAAGTGGTTGAGACGGAGGCGACATTCAGGATACGTGTGCCGGGAGGGAGTCGATCTATCAACCGCGGAACTTCGTAGAAAGACGCCCGATCCCAGTGGTGATCTCTTGCTCGTCCCAGGAAGAACTTGGCTGGTCGCAACGTGGCGATGGACACTGTGACTAACAGACTTGCCGTCACAAGAATCAGACTGGCCCGCCTGAATCTCGCGATCATACGATCCATCATCACTGTGGCAAGCGGAATGCTCAGCACAACAAAGGGCAGGGCGTACCGCACGATGGCCCAGAAGGCGGTGACCAGCAGCACGATGCCGGACAGGACGATTAGCAGGTAGACGATGCGCCATTTGTCCAGTTCATCCCGAGGCCGACGGAATAATACGAGACCCAGTGACCAGAACAGACCCACGGGTACGAACGCTGCATAGGCGGCACCGAAACCACTGTTGACGCCATAGTTGTAGCCCGGAGCCTTGGGTTCGCTCCACGGATAACTCAGTGAGCGGGTGATTCTCGATGTCAGCGGTCGGTCGCAGAGTAAGGCTCCCAGATCAATACCCGGCAACAGCTCATGGCCGCCGACTTTCACCGCCAATGGATAGAAGGGGTTCCCCGCCTGAACCGTGTTGCGCACAAACCAGAATCCCGAGCAAACTAATGCCGCAGCTGCGAACAACGCGACTGCGCGGAGTGGTCTATAGCGTATTTGGACGGAACGGTTTCGCAGACGGTTGAGACTCAAGACGACTAACGCAAGTAACACTACGAGCACAAGATAAGTGAGTTTCGCGCCAAGCGCTACTCCCGCCGACAAGCCCGCCATTGCTATCAGCCAACGTACCTGCAGCGGGTCTGTTGCGCGACTTGTCCAAACCAGTGCCAGCAGGGATACAAGTGAGAATACCGCAGCATAAAGATCGATGTAACCTGAGAAGCTCTGAAACACGACCATCGGAACGGTGAGCGCCATGACGCTGGCAACCACCGCACCGCGAGGACTCACCCGGATCGCCCGGGCAAGGCCGTAGGCAACCAGGCCAAGCAGTATTGCGTTGGGAAAGTGAACTACAGGAAGCAGCCGTTCCAGCTTGGCGAAGACAAGCAGCATGGGAATGATGGATCCGTTTCCCGGGAAGGACATGTGGAATACGCCGAGGAAAGTCAGATCCATTGAACCGTTTTGCGTCCATTGGACAGCCAGGGGAAGATGATAGCTCAGCGCGTCGAACCCGGTTGGATACCGCGTCAGGGCATCCACGAGAAAAACCGCGTACATCCCCATGACCACCAGAACCGGCACCCACCAGATGCCCAATTCGACACGTGGTGAGAGCAACTCTCGATTAGATGAAGTGTCTTCCGGCGGCATCTGTGCAAGAATGACTTTGTTCGAAAGCCAGGTCACAAGCAGTAAGATGGCCGCGATACCCGGCGGCGTGACCGCAGGTGCACCTGACAGAAGAGCAAAAATACCGGTGACATGAACGGAGAATACCAACCCTGCGGTTGGCAGCACGCAACCCAGGGCAAGCGCGTCTACTCGTTCGCGCACCCCGCATGCGAGCGCCCAACGGTATCCCGTCCGCAGCGCCCAAGACCAGGCGATCCCAATAGACGCCAGCGATATGATAGAGATCGTCTGCAAGGTGGTTTCCGCTAGAGCTTGCCCGCCAGGCGGGCGAATTCGCGGCAGAACGTATCCACCGATTCCGAGCAGAGTACATAAACGATTAGGCTGAGCGCACACAGTCCCAGAGCCGCACTGGTGCTCCAATCCCTGTGCAGATGCGCATCGTCCGTCTGTGCCCGGCTTTTGTCCAAGCCCGCTGTCCCTGGTTCGTCAGGCATAGTAGATCTCTTTGCTCTGGTTATCGGTCACGATGGGCGCCTCCTCAAGCCCTGGCGGGATGGCTACTTGCCTACGCGCTATGCCTGTACCGCCACGCTTCATGGTGGTTTCTTCCTGGAGCGCCGAACGTCTACTTCCGATAAAAGGCATGCAGACCGTTCCTAGGATATGAATGGCTGGAGTATCTGTGCGCCCGATCAGTTCTTACTATGGAGCCACAGTATGTCAACCGTCTCTGTCTCGCCGGCGATATCACGCCAGCATGATAGAGTTGCGGGGCAACGAATCGGGTTTCGCAGCCACGTGCTTCGCTCGGGCCTCGATGCACTTGTGACCCGACGAGCAACGCGCACCTGGTGGATTGCATCCGCCATCATCGTGGCCCTTGGATTGATCCTGCACGTTTCGGCGTGGTTAGGCATCCCCACAATAGCGACCGCCGACACCAACGCTTACTGCGAACTCATGCACACGATCGAGGCTGGTCAGCTTCCCGACCTGCGCGATCGCAACATCGGCTACCCCCTGTTCATGTACGCCTGCAAGTTGCTGCCCATTTCCCTGAACCGGGCCTTACCACTCGTGCAACACCTTCTGGAGGTGTCCGCTGCGGTCGTGCTTATGGTGTGGATGCGTCAAAGGTGGGGCGTACTGGCCGGTCTGATGACCGGAGTACTTCTTTTGGTCAACTCCGGCCGGGTGATCTGGACGCACTATGGTCATCCCAATGCGCTACTATGCAGCTTGGTACCTTTGGCCGTTCTTGCTCTGATGGGGTACATGGTGACCCGGCGACGATGGTATCTCTTTACCGCCGGTGTTTTGTGGCTGGTGGTGTTGGTCAACCGTGACGAGGTTCTGCTGTTGGCTGGCGTGATCCCGGCGACGGCCTTGTGTTTCTGCAGGCCCTGGCGATGGCGGGTCATCAAGTGGTACGCCGTTGTCGCGGTGATCGTCCTTGTCGGCGGAGGGGCTCGTCAATGGATCAATGTCCGATCGACGGACCAGCTTTCCTATTCGACTCATGCCATAAACATCATCGCCTGGCGAGGAGTGCATGCCCGAGAACTGGTGGCTCCTCCTCGGCCGGAAAAGTTGGAGCGCCTGTACGCCGCTGCGTTGGCCAACGGTGCACGATGGCGCGACGGGTATCTGCATTATGAGGATCTCTGGCGGGCGGGTCGAGACCAGTGGGGGATGACCCAGCGTGAGGCCATTGACTACATGGCCGGCTGCGCACTCGAGTGTATCCAGCGGCGGCCTGGAACGTATGCACGCGTAGTACTCCGCGACAGCCTTCGATTATGGCTCAAACCGCAAACAAGCCTGGAGTGGTACGCGTTCTCCAAGTCGCGACCTGATTCATTTGCTCGCGATGCCTCGCGCATCCCCTGGGCTACGCACAACCAGGCCGAGTTTCCGGTCTCTTATCAAGCATCCTCAGCCCAGGGGCTCTTTCACTCCCTGGCGATCCTGAGACCCGACGAAACCTTTGCGATGAAACCGCTTGCCCTGTGCTTCGTGGTAGGTTCTGTCTGTCTCTTGTCCGGCATAGGGTGCCGCCGGTTGAAGATCAGACGCTGGTGGTTCGTCGGACTGGCAATCAGTGTCGTATTCATGACACTCTTTTACGCTGCCGTCGTCGATGTACCACAACGCTTTCGAATGAGCGTGGAGTGGGCCTTCTTCGCCATCGCATCCCTCGGCCTGGTGCTTCCGCTTCGGGCGATCTACCATCGATCGCTGGCGCAGGGTGATTCAACCTGCGGCGCCCGCCGCTAAGCTGGCCGGTCCCGATCTACCCTTCTTGACGACACAGACCGTTAAGCACTGCCTATGGCTCACGCGTTTTAAACCTATGCCATAACTCTCACGCCGGTTTTTCCTTGCATCGCCCTCGTGAAATCGGTAGGTTGCTACGTTATCAGATTCAAGGGGAGCGGCGCCAGCGATAGTACGTGTAGCCAGTGACCCCAATCCCCTTGCACGCCTGGGCCACCGTCTTTCCCCTGGCAATCAACACATC
>CP070744.1:1074415-1093449 GCA_020348265.1 Phycisphaerales bacterium
CTCTCAGAGTTCCACATCCCGCCGCCCGAGTCGGCCGAGTTCCCGCTGAAGGTGCAGTTGGCCACCGTCGGGCTGCTTTCGTAGTAGTTGTACATCCCGCCGCCGTGGGGGCTCGTGTTCCCGGTGAAGACGCAGTTGATTACCGTCGGGATACTGTTGTTGTAGTTGTACATCCCCCCGCCGTGGGTCGCAGCGGAGTTCCCGCTGAAGGTGCAGTTGGTCACGGTCGGGCTGCCGCTCTCGTTGTACATCCCCCCGCCGTAGCTATGAGAGTATGCAGCAGCGTCCGCGTTGCCCCCGGTGACGGTGAAGCCGTCGAGGACGGCCGTGGCGTCGGTTCCGTCGGCGGTGACAACATGGTAGCTGTTCTCACAAGTATTGGTGTTCTCCGCACACAGGTCGCAGCACAGAGACGCGGCCTCGCGGACACACATTATGTCCCAATCCATAGAGCAACAATGAGAGATTTCGGCGCACACGTCAGCCTGGCACGTCGCGTCATCGCACCCGGGAGTGCCGTGTGATGTGCAGCAAGTGCTGCTCCCTCCGCTTGCCGGCGGGTCGTCATCTCCGGCAAGGTCGCCGCTGAGAATGGTCTCGTACAGCTCGATGTTCCGTTCGTCGGGGTCACCGGCCCCGTGACCCGCGTACCCCCCGAGGATGCTCACGCCGCTGATAAGCGCGAAGGTGGCGGTACGATCCGTCCCCGTGGTCGGCTTGTAGGTGCCGGTTGCCACCCAGACCTGGTCGCCCGCTACGGCCGTGGCCAGGGCGTTCTGCAGGTCGGTGTAGGCGTCACCCCAGCTTGTGCCGTCATTGGCACCGGTTGCCATCTCGTCGACATGAATAATGGACGGAGCCTCGCAGTCATCGGGGATGTCATTTGTGTTGAGGTCCTGGCTGCCACCACAACCGAGTGGGTGGTTGACGCAGTCGCCCGCCTTGACAAACGACGCCACACCTGTCGCGGGGGAGGTCCTGGTGTCCAAAGGTTGTTGATTGGGTTGACCCTGGCCCAAAGCGGGTGCAACTGCTGCAGCGAGCAGGGCCACCGCCGCCGCACAAATGAGCCCGGCAAACCTCAGTGCCACTACCTTGCCATTCTTAACCTTGACCTTTCTCATCATTCATACCTCCTCTTTCGAAGTGCTTCGCTCGCGCAATCTGATAGCGCACGGGTGGGCAAACAACGCCTGGGGTCCAAGTCACGCCTTATTTTCGGATGAAGCGATGTGCAGCTGGCCTGCTGAGCCGAAGTCCCCCTCCAAGTCAGCCTGGATCATATGTTACTTTAACCGGAATGCTGTCGTCTTCGCAAGGAAAATGTGAAATATATTCTGTTTCGAGAAACCAAACGTACATCATCCGCAATGGGGCGAAATGCCCCAGCGATGGTGCAAATTTCCCCACGCGGATAAATTGACAGTTATTTATCTACGGGCAATCGCCCGGATCTACGTTGTTGCCTGCCCAGGAATACGGCCGCCCCTCCAGGCCGAAGAGAATCTGATTCAAGTCACTGACGTTCAGAATCCCTTGCGGACGGTAGTACGGCGCGCCTTGGCCCTCCATGTCAACCCACGTCCAGTGGGCTTGCGGTTTCGGATCACCCGGCAAACCGTAGTTGAGGTTGGTTAGCAAGTAGCCCGAAATGTCCCCTACGCTGAGGATCTGATTCGGCGGATCGAACTCAATGGTCACCGGATCGACCGGGCCGACTACGTCGCCGTAGTTGCCCGGGGGGGGTCTTAGAATCGTACCGATCACAAGTGGGGCGCTGCAGACATCACCGGTTGGAGGTGCGCAGGCACTGACCGCATAGGTAGCCACCGGCGTTATCTGGCAATCACTGATGTGCAGCAGCGACGAATCAGCCACGCCGAAATCGTTCCAGGTCTGGAAATGCGCTGTCGTGTCCAACCTGGCAAACCAGTCTTCGTCCGTACAACCACCGGGTAACCTGCACCCCAGCGGTTCTTGCACAGGCGTTTGCACCCACCAGCTCAAGCCTTCATCCGGATGATGAACGCACGGCGTAGTGACAACGCAGGTTCCACCGACGAGCGCGCACCCCGCATCGCCCGAGCAGGTGATGTCCGAATCGTTGTCACAAACGCCCGGGCAATCGGCGTCGACCGAGCAGGTTCGACGTAGATCGCCCGCGCAACGTAGCATTTCCACAAGCTCGATCTTGTATGCAATCTCGAAAACGCCGTTCACGCTCTGGTCGATGGAGATGTAGCGGTGCTTGCGGGCCTGGTGCCGCGCTCCCGTGGGTAACTCCGGCGGAACCAACTCGCACTCGTCGGGGATGCCGTTGACATTGTCGTCCGCTGCTCCACCTGCAATGTCACATTCGTCGGGGACGTCATTCTTATTGCAGTCCCCGCTACTGCAGTATACGAGAATATCGCATTCATCCGGTACGCTATTCCCGTTGCAGTCGTCGCTCGCACCGCCGGAGATATCCTCATCGTCGCCAATTCGGTTCTCGTTACAATCAGGCGGACGCATGTACCAGCCGGTGTGCTGCCGGTCATGCTGAAAGACTGGCCAGTGCATTGTTGTCGGATCCTCAGCTCCTTCCAGTTCCCATACGTAAATGCCGCCCTGATGCATTTCTCGCCCACCAGATTCTCGTGTATTCGAAGTCGCAAGCAATTCTACGTACCCGTCATCATCAATATCCGCCACAATCGTCGGTGCGCCGACCGATGCTCCCGTTACCTTCGGGAACCCATCGATGAGACCGCCCTGGCTTTCCCAAGCATAAACGGAGCAATCCCCATAGAGATAGTTAGTATTGGTAATAACGTCCGGTACTCCGTCACCGGTTATGTCTCCGACGACTGGGGAGTAATAGTCATTCCAGCACATACTCTGTGGCCAGCCGTCCACGATGGATCCATCACCCCTGAACACATATGTACCCGCAAACAAGGCGCTGACGACAATCTCAAGTAAGCCGTCTGCATCGAAGTCAGCTAACACAGGATTGCTCCATACCTCGTATCCTTGAAGTTGCGGCCAGCCGGGAGCGATGTCCCCATTTCTATCATAAACGTAAATACCGTACTCCTCCGGACGATTGTCCCAGTCCAAGAATCCAACAGCAATCTCATTCTCTCCATCACCGTCTATGTCGCCGATGCTCGGCGACGAGAAACTATAACCTTTCGTTGTCACTGGCCAGCCGGGAACGGCGCTACCATCTAGGTTGTAAGCATAAACGCGTCCCGTATACTCGGTAGGCTCATTCAGTACTGGTGCCCAGTCAACTGCGATGATGATTTCCAGATCGCTGTCGTCATCAAGGTTGCCAACCGATGGAGTCCCTTCATGAGTGCCACCGACCCATCCGATCAGCTCTTTTGGCCAACCATTAAACGTGTTACCGTGGTCGTCCAGCACGGTAGCAGCGCCCTCACTGACTATGATTATTTCCAGCACCCCGTTGCCGTCCAAGTCAGCCAGGGCGAGCTGTTGCATACCTGACGAAAAGGCATTACACCAGTCGGGAAACAGGACAGGAAAGGAATCCAGTAACTCTCCATGATAGTCGTAAACCAAGATGACAGGTGGATTATCGCAATTGCCGTCCCAACTTCTAGGCCGGTGTAGAACGATTTCATCGTACCCGTCGTTATTTAGGTCGGCGATGACCGGAAATGGTAGGCGATCATCGCGTCCGCCGTTGGGGTCTATGGCAACGGGAAAGTCGGGCAGAGGGGTCCCCGTGTGATCAAAGACATGCAGGGTCGGCGGGTTGCCCGCTCTGGAAACGATGATTTCCTTGTAGCAATCATGGTTGAGATCAGCGACATTTGGCTGGAATAGCCCCATCGCCATTGGCTCATCCCGTTCCTCATCATATGGCGCCTCCAGAAGAACAGGCCATCCTTCTTTGAGCGTGGGATCGAGGTAAATCATCAGCTTTTCTGTAGTCTGGTAACTTGAGAAGGAGGCCGTCAGGCGAAACGTAACGAAGGTTGCGTCAGTAAGGACGCTTGTGTCCCAAAGTGCCAGCGTTCCGTCAATGACCTGGGAGTGTCCATCGTCGGTCAAGGTGACGCCAGTATTGAACCAATCGACTGGATTCTCTCCGACGCCCCAGTCTACTAAGTAACTCTGAAAGCTGGATCCACGGACGGTCCCGCTCAGTGTAATGGTGGCGCCGCTACGGAAGATATCGTTGCCCCATGGGTAGCTGATGTAGACGTTGTCGGTAGTCAGGATGACCCTATCCTCGCTCTGCTGGGCAAGGCTGTCCTCAGCGACCAGCCGAATACTGTAGATACCGTCTGTCCCCTCGGACGTATCCCACGAGCCAAGGATGCCATCTGTGACCGGCACCGCGGAAGTCGAAATCAGGGTCCAGGCGTCCGGGTATACGCCGCTGCCGAAATAAAGGGTGTAATCCACGAAGCCGGTGCCGTTTGCCGTACCTAGTATGTCGATTGTTGCGCCCACGGTGGTGTCATCAAGGGACGAGTCGAGATCAGCCACAAGGGTAGAAGGTCTCGAAAGTGCCTCGTTTGCGTTGATCCGTCCTATCCCGAGGTACTCCGTCGATGTGACCGTGTCAGTGGTCGAACGAACGAGTGTTTTTAGCTCCAGCTGCGAGAGTCCGGGAGTCTGCGACAACAGCAGGGCTCCGAGGCCGGCTACATGCGGACAGGCCATTGAAGTGCCGTTCCAGGAAGTGTACGCATCTCCAGGGAGAGTGCTCAGAATACTGACGCCGGGTGCAACGACATCAACCCAGCTACCGTAGTTGGAGAAACTCGCCTTGGCGTCATCGTGATCGGAGGCCGACACCGCGACAACCTGGTCATAGGCAGCCGGATACGTCTTGTGATGAGTATTAGCGTTGCCTGCCGCCGCGACCAGGACAACGCCCTGGTCAAATGCAAACTGAAATTCGTCCTCAGTTGCGCCGCCTCCGCCTCCGAAACTCATGCTGATGACGTCCGCGCCGTTGCCGACGGCATAGAGGATGGCTGGCTCGATATCCGAATCATATAAGCTGCCGCGCCCGTCGACTGTAAGATAACCGGCCCGGAGAGCCATCACTTTGGTGTTGGGCGCAAGACCAGCGATGCCGGTTCCGTTATTCGCAGGGGCCGCCACAATACCTGAGCAGTGCGTTCCGTGGCCGTGTGCGTCCGCTGGATCATTGTCTCTGACCGAACAGTCTTCGGTTTCTGCACATCCGCCGGCGTTCTCGACAAAATCCCACCCCAGGTAATCATCGACAAAGCCGTTACCATCATCGTCCGTGTCGTTGTCTGGCGTCTCCCCGTTGTTGGTCCAGATGTTGGCGGCTAGATCCTCATGATTGTAGTCAACGCCCGTATCGATCACTGCAACGACAACGTCTGCGTTTCCTTGCGTGATATCCCATGCTTCTGGCGCATCAATGTCGGCATCCACGGTACCGCCGGTCTGACCGGTATTGTTCAGTGCCCATTGCTCAGAGAAGCGAGGATCATTGGGGACCCAACTGGTCTGATAGATGTAGTTCGGATGAACGGCCTCGATAACGGTGCTTGTGTTGGCAAGGGGTTGTGGATCCTGCATACGCCGAATCGTCTCCCGAATACGCACGCGGGGGTCGAGTTCGATCAGGACAGTCCGCGAGAAGCCGTAGTCTTTGTTGAGTTGCCCTCCTCGATTAGCTAGGGCAGGTTTTTTGGCAGCTCGTTTGTTGAGTTGTGCCTGGAGCACTTCGAGTTCGGTTTTGTCTTTCTTCCCCATACGCGCAATCAAGGATGGATGAACAGGCCTGAACGACTCACTGACGTGCGGGGTCCTGAGCCTGAGGCCATACGCTTGTGAGATGATCTCTACAGCCTCCTCTTGGCGTTGCCTGATCTTGGATCCCCGGACCGGGCCTTTGTCTGCGTCAAGGTAATTGTATTTGACGATAATTTGTCCAGGGACCCAATCGGGCGTCTCGGTCTGCCTGGGAAGAGGGTTGTACGACGCGAGAACCGCGCGGTGGTTGGCAGAATAATGGCTCGGTGACGCGCGCTCGGTTTTCAGTTGACCATCAGCCAGGGGCCGGCCACCACCTGCCTTGGCCGGATCTTGCCCTCCCGTATGCGCACCGAACGACCACAGAACAGCAGCAGCAACGACAACTGAGTACGTGGACATGGCCTGGTCCTCCCTCAAAGACAACACCAAGTTGAACGCCTGAGCACAGGCGAGCGACACTTAAGCCTGATGTGCCACGAATGGCTGGCATCGCCCCTCCTGCATCTGATAACGTACCATTCTGCCGATTTCACGGAGGCAATGCAAGGAACAACCGGCCGCCAGCCGGTCCTGAAAAGCGCGTTTTTCTTGACGAGAACCGTTCTGGACCGATTTTTCTGCCGTCGTGCCTTCCTACGGGCAATCGCCGGGGTCGACGTTGTTGCCCGCCCAGGAGTATGGTCGGCCCATGATCCCGAACAGAATCTGATTGAGGTCGCCGACGTTGAGAATAGCCTGCGGACGATAGAACGGTGCGCCCTGGCCCTCTAAGTCAACCCACGTCCAGTGAGCCTGCGGTTTGGGATCGCCCGGCAAACCGTAGTTCTGATTCGTGAGCAGGTAGCCCGAAATGTCTCCCACGCTGAGGATTTGGTTGGGCGGATCGAACTCCATGGTAACCGGATCTACCGGGCCGACCACGTCGCCGTAATTCCCCGGCGGCGGTCTTAGGATCGTCGCTATCACCAACGGGTCGGTGCAGACATCGCCCGTTGGAGGAGCGCACGCTCTTATCTCGTATCGTGCCACCGGGGTGATCTCGCAGTCACTAATATGCAGCAGCGCGGAGCTTGTCACACCAAAGTCATTCCAGGTTCTGAAGTGCGGATATAAGTTCAATCTGGCGAACCAGTCTTCGTCGGTGCAACCGCCCGGCAGGCGGCACCCCAGGGGCTCTTGCTGAGGATCTTGGACCCATCGGGTAAGTCCCTCAGCCGGATGGTGTACGCATGGCTCGGTGGGGACACAGGTCCCGCCGCTGCAGGCCGCATCGCCGGTACAGCTGATGTCCGAATCGTTGTCGCAGACGTTGGGGCAGTCAGCATCGACCGAGCAGGTCCTGCGGAGATCTCCCGCGCAGCGCATCATCTCCACGAGTTCTACCTTGTACGCTACCTCGTTGTCGGCATTCGTGCTCGGGTCGATGGAGATGTATCGGTTCTTTCGAGCGTCATGCGGGGCCGGGGGGAGCGCCGGGGCAGCATAACTCGCACAGAAGAAGATCGAAAGCTCGTCCACGTACCAGCCGTGTACTCCATTGCATCCGTCGAGGCCCATCTCGAAGCGCAATCGGATAGTGTCTCCCCCGGTTGCGATCCCGGTCAGGTCTATCTGTGATTGCCCCCAGCTTCCATCGACTGCGCCGCCATCGGTGCCGGTGAAAGCATCCTCGCCGCCGAGCGGGTTGTCGCCATAGTAGAGTGAGGTCGGGGGGGGATTAAAATCGAAGGCCCACGCCGGAACAACCTCATAGGGATCCCCGTTGACACTGATCTTCACATTCCCACCGTCATAGCCGAATTCGGTGGCGACCCAGTGGGAGAACTCGACCTTGGGGGTGGTTACGCCGGCGGGAATCGTGATCGTTGGGCTCTCAAGATACAAAA
This sequence comes from Phycisphaerales bacterium, assembly GCA_020348265.1. Taxonomy (GTDB): domain Bacteria; phylum Planctomycetota; class Phycisphaerae; order UBA1845; family UBA1845. The sequence goes on from CP070744.1 coordinate 1,082,062, forward strand.
CCCCGGCTTCGGTGTCGGCTGCACAGTCACCGATTACCGGGTCGGCGACGAAAGCCGCCGATCCAGTACGGCCGTCAGGTAGACCGCCGACAACCGCCCAGTCGGGCGTGTCAAACGTGTCCGGGTTGACAACCTCGCGGGTGCCTGTGGACCAGAAACCCAAGCCGGATTCCCAGTCTTCGTTGAAGATGCCTACCGTTGTCTCTCCCGGTTCGCAGAGCGGCGGGGCGTTGGGGTCGAGCATTGGAGCAAAGTTGCAGAAAGTCGGGTCCAGGCGCAGCTCAACGGCGGCGACGGTTTTGGCAACTTCGTCACAATCCGCCGGTGTAATGATCTGGCCCGACGGCGAACCGGTTGCCACTTCCGTGCTCAGCGCATAGAGGTCGACCCCCAAGAGATCGACACAGGATTGCTCCAAGGCGTCGGCGTGATCGGCAAAGTCGGATGCTTCGACCTGGTATACCGTCTGCGCCCGCCAGTAGATGTGAAACGCCTTGGTGAGGCCGATTCCGTTAATGGTCTGTCCATTGAACGTCCCACCGTCCACCAAGAGGGCGAATCCGTGATTGGGTACGCCGGAATTCGTGTGCACACCACCACCGTCTTCCGAATAGCACCAATACTGCTGTGTATCGGAGACCTTGCCTGGGGCACCCAGGCAGGTTGGATTCCAGAGATCACGAATGGGGCCGCCAAAGCCGGAGACGTCTTCCCCGGAAAGCCAGCGCAGGGAGTCGGCGGTGTTGACGTTGAGCTCCAGGGTGACCGACACTCCGGGCAGCTCCGCCCTTATGTTGTCACCGTCAGTCACGCCGATCATCACGGACGGGATACCCAACAAGCCCGGGTCCGGGTCCCACATCTCGAACGCATAGTCTATGTCATTGACAATGATGACCCCGCTTGCGCCCGCAGCCTGTGCATTGGTCGTCTGGGTGCGAAAGGAACAAGTACCCAAATCGAGCAGGGCGAGGTTCCCGGCAGTGAATCCGATGAGGGGTTGGCAGGCGTCGGTGACGCTGGCCGTGCCACCTTCATCGTCTCCATCGTCGGCCAACTCCACGTCGCCGGTAACTGCCCAGGGTGGTAGAGGATTAAACGTTGCTCCCCCGGCAAAATAGGTGCCGGCGATGCTCGGCGGTGAGTTGACGGTGAAGGTCGGTGCAGGGAGCCTTGCGTACATCGAGCAATCACCCGGAGAGCGCACAGGTGCCGGCGAGTCGGTGCCCGCTCCGTTCAGGAAGTCCACAACCTCGCCGTAGATGTCTGCGTAGGCCTCGTTCAGCGCTCCAGGCTGCCATTGGTAGATGAGGTTGTGGGTCGAATCCGTGTAGGCATGGCCCCACTCGTGCCCGACCGTGTCGTCGGCATCCACGCCCGGGCAGTAGCCGGTGAAGGATCCTGTCCAATGGGCGTTGGGACAACCTATGGTGACATCATCATGAACGGCGTGCATCGTACCATCCACGCCGTCCCAGGAGAGGAAAGTTCCGTTCGACGTGCTGGCCACCAGATTGTAGGTATCTTCCGTGAAATCTATGATGTTGTCGACGTCCACGTCCCCGTATGGCTGGGGATCCCCTTCAGACCAGATGATCGATCCGGCATCGAAGAATTGGTTGTACACGATTCTGTTGAGGGACGTGCAAATGCCGGTGATCTGGTCGACTATGCTGCCTTTGTGTGCATCAACGTAGACGAACTCGCGAATGTAATATCCATTTCCGACTTCGACTTCGTAAACGAGATGGTCAATTCCCGGAAGACCTCGGGCCAGGTTTGTGCGGAAGACGAGCAGTCTCGACGCAATCGCAGCCAATCCAGCAGGCGTTATCAGCTGGTTGGCAACATGATCAACTGCAATCACGTCGGCCTCGTTCGCGCTGAGTACGGGTACTGTGCTTAACCGAATGTCCGGGACGAACGTGCCGTTGGCGGCGATAATCTCACCAGCAGCGTTGGCGTGAATCCGAAGCGAACCCGCGAAGACCGGTACGCCGTCGTGGACCTGCTGATAGGACGTGTGGGTGTAGCCGAACTCGTCCACTTCCGCTTGCTCGAAGACGAGCTCTTTCGCGGAATCGCCTACACCAAACAGGCCGCCGTAGATCTCTAAAAAGTCAGCGGGTTGCGCTCGATCTTGTCCGACGGGAAGAGCTAAATCAATGGCACCTCTGTCGCGCGCTGTCACGAACCGGGCAACACCGGTTGCGCGTGACGTTTGCACGTTTACGGTTTTGGCGACATTCTCATCGGTGAGCTGCAGCCTCGCGGGAGTGGGGGGTGCTGCGTTTGTCCTGAGGGAGAAGCTCATCAGGATCACACCTGTCAATATCACGGGCGAGAGCTTCATGATTCTTGCCTCCTTCGTATTGCATAGGCCTGGCAGGGCACGCTGGCGGCATTCGCCGTCTCAGTCAAACGAACCGCAGCCAAGGGAGGGTGTCAACAAGCTTACACAGCCGCAGTGAGATGGTCCCGCCGTTGGCAGCCCCCCGCCGTCACGATAGCAGGAGTATTCTAGTCTACACAGGCTGCAAACTCAAGGCTTTCTTCCCCAAGCAATGGTCTTCGCGTAACACACAAGTCTATGTGCGACAGGGGTTTATGCCCGTGACTCGCGGCCTGCGCGCATTCCCGCAAGGGTCCCGGACTGCGCTTAAGGGCAATCGCCCGGATCGACGTTGTTACCCGCCCAGGAGTATGGTCGGCCCATGATTCCGAACAGAATCTGATTGAGGTCTCCGACGTTCAGGATAGCCTGGGGGCGATAGAACGGCGCGCCTTGGCCTTCCATGTCAACCCACGTCCAATGGGCCTGCGGCTTGGGATCGCCCGGCAGACCGTAGTTCTGATTCGTCAGCAGGTAACCCGACACATCCCCCACGCTGAGGATCTGGTTAGGCGGATCAAACTCGATGGTGACCGGATCGACCGGGCCGACCACGTCGCCGTAATTCCCCGGCGGGGGTCTGAGGATCGTGCCAATCACCAGCGGATCGCTGCAGAGACTGCCGTCCGGGAGAGCGCACCCCCTCACTTCGTACGTCGCCACCGGTGTTATCTGACAGTCGCTGATGTGCAGCAGTGACGAGTCTGCGACGCCGAAGTTGTTCCACGTTCTAAACAGTGGCGTCGTGTCCAACCTGGCGAACCAGTCTTCGTCGGTGCACCCGCCGGGTAACCTGCATCCAAGCGGTTCTTGCTCAGGCTCTTGCACCCACCAGGTCAGGCCTTCGTCCGGATGATGCACACAGGGCGCGCTGGGAACACAGGTTCCCCCCATGCACGCAGGATCGCCCGTGCAGGTGATGTCCGAATCGTTGTCGCACACGCCCGGACAATCCGTGTCCACCGAGCAGGTCCGCCGAAGGTCAGCTTGGCAGCGCAGCATCTCCACGAGCTCAACCTTGTATGCCACTTCGTTGCCGGCATTGGTGCTCGGATCGAAGGAAATGTAGCGGTGCTTGCGAGCTGCATGTTTGGGATCAGAGGCTCCTGCAGGCGGTTCCACGGGGGGGCTTTCGTCGCCGAAGCATGTGAAAACATAGGCCGATCCGTCGCCTCCAACTGGTCCGCTGCCGTTGGGTGCGCCTGCAACGACTATGCCGCCACTCACCGAGACGGACATGCCAAAGTAATCCCCTTGGTTGGTGTTGGACCCCACCAACCGTTGTTCTTCGATCCAGACCGACTCGTCAAACCTGTACACGTAGGCGGATCCACAATTACTGCCTGCCGGACAGTCATGGCCCCACAGTCCGACAACGGCCGTTCCACCGTCGATTGATACCGAAGATCCAAAGTAGTCGTACTCGCCACCCTCGGGTTTGACTAGCTTCTGCTCCTCCACCCAGCTCGAGCCGTTATACCTGAACACATATGCCGACCCGCAGCTTTCGGCTCCCACGCAGTCATCTTGAGTCGCACCCACTACAACGGCATCGCCGCTCACCGAGACCGAGGAGCCAAATTCATCAAACTCTGTGGCGTCCGACGCGTTCAGCGTTTGCTCTTCGAGCCAAGTGGATCCGTTGAACCGATACACATGCGCCGCACCGCAATAACCTGGACCACCACACCAGGCCAGGGGATCGCCAACGACTGCGATGTCGCCGCTGACCGAAACCGAACCTCCGTAACTAACGCAAGTGCCGGCTGTCAAGGTCTGTTCTGCGATCCAAGTGGAGCCGTTGAACCTGTAGACGTAGGCCGATGCGTTACACAGCGATCCCGCACCGTCGCTTGGCGCTCCCACGACTACAACATCTCCGCTGATCGAGACGGATTCTCCGAAGTAGTCTTCCAGGGAGGGGCTGGGAGCAGTGAGCTTCTGTTCCTCTACCCAACTGGAGCCGTTATATCGATAGACATACGCCGCTCCGCAGTCCCATTCCTCTGCACAGTCTGCAGAAGGTGCTCCGACTACCGCCGCGGTTCCGCTAGCTGAAACCGATTTACCGAAGTGATCTCCGGTTTCGCGATCGGACGCGCATAACTGCTGCTCTTCGGTCCAGTAGGTACCATCGGAACTGTACACGAACGCAGATCCGCTATGGCTACCGTCTCCCACGCATCGGTCCACGTACGCCCCCACAACTGCTAGATCTCCAGCGACTGAAACGGATATGCCGAAGAGCTCTTCCGTCTGCTCGCTACCGGTGGCGAGTATCTGTTCCTCTTCGCAGGGCTGTTCCGGCAGCTCATACACGTACGCCGACCCGCAGTCCGGTAAAGCCTCACAGTCGTCGAAGTTGGCTCCAACGAACACTGTGGAATCGTCAATAGAGACGGATTGCCCATATCTGTCACCGGCCCCGACATCGCACGCAGTAAGCTTCCGGTATTCGACCCAGGTCAAGCCATCGGAGCGGAAAACGTACGCCGCCCCGCAGTTGTCGCCTTCCGGGCACTCGTGCCGCCATGCGCCCACGACTGCCTCGTTACCGTTGCTGCTCAGGTCGACGGAGACCCCGAAGCCCGCTGCCCCTGTCGTACCCCAGGGGGTGAGTTTTTGCACTTCTGTCCAGCTGCCGCCGTCGTAGTAAAACACGTATGCTGAGTCATCTAGACCCGCTCCGATCAGGGCATCATCGCCGCGCACTGATACGGAATACCCGAACCAGGCGCTGGTGTTGGCGTCGGAAGCGTAGAGCTTCTGTTCCTCAACCCAGGCTGATCCAATGTAGCGGAATACATACGCGGCTCCGCAGTCGTAACCGGTCGTCTCGCAATCGTCTCCGCTGGCTCCCACGACTACGACATCATTGCTAAGCGAGACCGAGTAGCCGAACTCGGAATGCTGGTCGATGTCCGATGCGATCAGCTTCTGCTCCTCCACCCAGGTGGAGCCATTGAACCTGTACACGTACGCCGCCCCACAGTCCGGACCCGCCACACACTCCTGACCGTATGCACCGACCACGGCTACATCGCCGCTGATCGAGACGGAGTAGCCGTACCAGTTGGTCAAGGCGGCGTCAGAGGCCGTAAGCTTCTGCTCCTCTTCCCACGTCGAGCCGTTATATCTGAACACGTAAGCAGCCCCGCAGCTTGCTCCGGCACCGCATTGATCGTGAAACGCACCCACGACGGCGACGTCGCCGTCTACCGAGACTGCGTATCCAAACCAATTGGCGCGCGGATCGTCGGAACCCGTGAGCTTCTGTTCCTCAATCCAAGAGGCCCCGTCGAAACGGTATACGCGTACCGACCCACAGTCACCGGCCGGACAGAAGTCATGCGACACACCCACGAAGGCGACGTCCCCGCTAACAGACACGGATTGCCCGAACTGGTCATTCTGCTCGGCATCGGGTGCGCGAAGCTTCTGGTCCTCCTCGAAGCAACTTGTGAAGTTGTAGACGTAGACCGCTCCGCAGCCTTCGCCCGTCGGCTCGCAGTCATGTCCATCAGCCCCGACGAAAGCGATATCGCCGTCCACTGCAACGGCGAATCCGAAACTATCGTCGCTGGCGCCGTCCGACGCGGTGAGCTTCTGCTCTTCGGTCCAGGTCGCTCCGTCGAAGCGAAATACGTAACCCGAGCCATCATCCGGGCCATGTGCGCCGTCATCCAACCACGCTCCTACGACAATCGCATTTCCGCTAACGGAAACAGCTCTACCGAACTCCGCATCCTGGGCAGCGTCAGACGCGCCCAGCTCCTGCTCGGTATCCCAGGAAGCCCCGTTGAAACGAAACACATACGCCGCGCCGCTGTCAACGGTCGCATCATAGTCCGCTCCATACGCCCCGACGACGGCCACATCCATCTCCAGCGAAACAGCGGTGCCAAACCAGTCGCTGGACGTTGGAGTGGGCGCCGTTAGCTTCTGTTCCTCAACCCAGGTCGCGCCGTTGTATCGATATACATAGACTGCCCCGCAATTCGGGCCCGCCCCGCAATCATCTCCCTCGGCTCCAACGACGGCCACGATACCGCTGATCGACACGGAGATTCCAAGCGTGGCCCCCATTTCGGCATCCAAAGCCGTGAGCTTCTGCTCCTGTACCCACGTTGATCCGTTGAACCGGAAGACATACGCCGCCCCGCAGGCATCCCCCGCCACGCAATCAGCGCCGGGTGCCCCGACCACTACCGCGTCTCCACTCACTGAGACGGAATACCCGAAGCTGTCGCCCTGGTTGTTGTCCGCGGCGACGATCCTCCGTTCCAGGACCCAGCTGGAGCCGTTGTAGCGGAAGATGTACGCAGCCCCGCAGTTGTTGTCAGGGTACGTCGAACAGTCATCCCAGACCGCCCCCACGATAGCCACGTCGCCGCTGATTGAGACGGAGCTGCCGAAGCGATCCGCGTCTTGTGGGCTGGGGACGCTCAGCTTCTGCTCCTCGACCCATGCGGAGCCGTCGAAGCGGTAGATGTAGGCTGATCCGCGCTCGTAGCCTCCACCCACATCGTCGCGATACGCGCCCACGATGGCCAAGTCGCCGTCGATTGAGATCGCATGACCGAACTCATCTCCCTCGGTCCCGTCGGAGGCGGTGAGTTTGGCCGTTTCGGTCCATTCGACGATTTGGCCGTTCAAGGCTGCAGCGAAAAGAAATACGGATAGGGATACCGCGAGAAACACTCTCGGTTTGGACATGGCTTCTCCTCCAAGTAGACGTACCTAGCCCTAATAGCGATCCGGGGACTTATTTTATACGGATTCAGCGGGTCTGATGCAAGCAAAACCTTGATAATGTGGGCCGGTTTCCACCGATCGTACGCTGACGGCGAGACGTGAAGGAGCTATGATCTGCGGCCAACTGGATGTAGCTGGTTAGCGGATCAGGCACCAAGGCCTCAGCGACTAGCGTTGATTGAAATGAATTCGAGATCCGATTTTACGACGACCGAGAGCCGCGATCCGTTGGAGCAGCCATATGCTTCCAATGAAAGCGAGGCCGTTGCGGACATAGGCAACGCGGGTTGTTGGTACATTGGGGTCTTTCTCCTGGCATTTCTTGTACGTGGGATTTACTTGTTGGAGTTGTGGGGGTCGCAGCTGTTCAGCGTCCTGGTGGTCGACGCCCGCAAGTACGACGCCTGGGCTCAGGAGATAGCTGCGGGAAACTGGTTCGGCGACGAGGTGTTCTACCAGGCTCCGTTCTATCCTTACTTCCTTGCGGTGGTCTACTCCATCTTCGGGCACGACGTGCACATGGTCCGTGTCATTCAGGTCTTACTCGGGTCGACATCGTGCGTATTGATCACGGCGGCAGGGTGGCGGTTCTTCTCGCCCAGGGTCGGCGTGGTCGCAGGCGTCGTCCTGGCCCTGTATGCCCCGGCGATCTACTTCGACGCCCTGATTCAAAAAGCCGCCGTCTCCATGTTCTTCACCTGCCTGCTGCTGTTCCTGCTCGCACAGATGCTGGTGAAGGCTCGGATCTGGTGGGTGGTGCTGTCGGGAGTGGTGTTGGGCTTCTTTGCCCTGACTCGGGAGAACTCGCTCGTCTTTGTTCCCGTTGTGATCCTTTGGATGGTCCTGCACTTCAAGGACGCGACCTGGTTGAGGCGAGTCGGGTGGGTTGCACTCTTTGGAGTCGGGATGGCCGCCGTACTGCTGCCCGTCGGGTTCCGCAATAGGGCCATCGGCGGGGAGTTCCTGATAACGACGTCCCAGCTGGGCCCGAACTTCTACATCGGCAACAATCTTGATAACGTGGACGGGCGATACATGCCCCTACGCCCTGGCCGCGGTGACCCGGAATACGAACGCCAAGATTCCACCGAGATTGCGGAGGCCGATTCGGGACGCGAACTCACGCCGGCCGAGGTATCCCGCTATTGGCTCAATCAGTCGCTGGCCTACATCGGCGAGAATCCCGAACACTGGGTTCGGTTGTTGCTGAAGAAGTGTGTCCTACTGTGCAGCGCAGTCGAGACAATCGACGCTGAGAGCATCGAGGCGTATCAAAACGTGTCGCTCCTGCTACGTGGCCTGGGCCGGGGCGCGCACTTTGGCGTTCTCTTACCTTTATCAGTAGTCGGGCTCTGGTCGACCCGGCACCAGTGGCGCAGGCTGTGGCTGTTGTACCTACTGATTCTTTCTCTGGCGGGCACGGTTGTTATCTTCTTCGTGAGCGCCCGCTACCGCATGCCCGTAGCCTTGTTGCTGGCGATGTTTTCGGCTGCCGGGATAGTGGAGATCTTTCTGCGTGCAAGGGGACGAGAACTCAGGTCCCTAGCGGGGTACGCCGCGGTCCTGGCGATGTTCGCAGTGCTGGCGAACGGCCCTTTTGTTTCGGATGCAGGACATGAAGCCGTGAGCTTAACTAATCAGGGGCTTGCTCAGATCGGTCGAGGAGAGCTGGATGAGGCCGAGCGGTCACTCCAGCAAGCCCTGGAACTTGTGCCTGAGCTGGAAACAGCGCACTACGGGCTTGGCAACGTGGCCTACGAACGAGGAGAGCTGGATGCCGCTGTCGTTCATTATGAACGGGCGGTTGCACTTCGTCCTGATTACGCCGCCGCTCAAAATCACCTGGCGGCCACGCTCGTCGAGCTGGGTCGCACTGATGAGGCCGTTGCGCATTATCAGTTGGCGATAGCGGCCCATCCTGAGTTTGCTGACGCCTATTTCAACCTCGGTAATGCTCTCCGCCGCGTAGGGGCATACGACGATGCTGTCCGGGCATACAGCAAGGCGCTGGAGATCGACCCTGACCATGCGGGCGGAAACTTCAATCTTGGAGTGCTTCACGCTTACCGGAAGAACTTCCGGGGCGCCGCAGCTCATCTGGAGCATGTTGTGCGACTTCGCCCGGGGGATTCCGCTGCGCATCGGCACCTCGGGCGCGTCTTGGCCAGGCTCAGCAATGTCGAGCAAGCTATCGCTCATCTGCAAACGGCAATCCGCCTCGATCCGAAGGACCCGGACGCGCATGACGATCTCGGACAGGTGTTAGTGGCGTTGCGGCGGTTCGAGGAGGCCGAACGGGAGTTCGAAATCGCCTTAGAAATAAATCCCGATCACGCATCCGCCGCCAAGAAGCTGGCTCGGCTAAGAACCGAGCGGGGTGGTGCCGGTTCGGAATAAGACCCGCCTCAACGGTTCGCCGAATAGTCACGCAATCACACGCGATCAAGCGCAAAGCTGGCACGCAGGAAATGGTGAAGGTACAATACCATTTGCGCAAAATCGTCGTTGCGCGCGAATACGGACTTTTGTATGGCCAGTAGCAACGGTGGTAATGTGGGAGAACAAAGCGACTTCGACGCACCCGGAGGCTCCGCGGTCGAGCTTTCGGTATTGATTCCCGTATATAATGAGGAAAAGACGGTCGAAGAGCTGGTTCGCCGGGTGACAGCGGCTCCGTACCGAAAGCAAGTCGTTATTGTGGATGACGGGTCTACGGACGGTACCGTCCAGCGCCTTGAGTCCATCAGGGACATCGGCGACGTTGAGATTCTCGTACACGCAGCGAATCGAGGTAAAGGGGCCGCAATCCGTACCGCGCTGGAACGCGCACGCGGGCAGTTCACTATCATCCAAGATGCCGATCTGGAGTATGACCCACAGGATTATCCCCGCTTGATCGAACTCCTAAAGAGCGGGCAAACAAGGGTCGTCTACGGCTCGCGCTATCTTGACGGCAAGAACGAGCTGCCCATCACGAAGTTCTGGTTCGGCGTCAAGCTGCTGAACTTGATGGTCCGGCTGCTCTACGGGGCGAAAGTCACGGACGAGGCGACGTGCTATAAGGCGTTCGACACGAACTTGCTTCGGTCCTTGAGCCTGCGCTGTGAGCGGTTTGAGTTTTGCCCGGAGGTCACCGCCAAGGTGCTGAAACGCGGGTACAAGATCATCGAGGTGCCCATTGGGTATGAGTACCGTACCGTTGAGGCAGGCAAGAAGATCGGCTGGAAAGACGGCTTTCAGGCTATCTGGGCGCTTCTCAGATTTCGTTTTGTGGATTGATGCGCGACGCCGCATAGCGTATTTGCAGGAAGACTCCAACGACGAGGGCCCGCATCGGTGCAGCGCTGACCGCCGACCGGAGTTGGCGAAACGTTTCCTCGAAGTCGATTACGCTGCCCCCACCGTCCAAGTCAGTGCTTTCCGGTTCACTGTTTAACCGAGGTCCAGGCGTGCCGAACGACGCGCCGGCGCGCATCCACAATAGACCTGTCCCGCGCGCTGTGGGTCAGCCCTCTTTACCAGGGCGAGCGCGCCCGGATCCCCCAGGATGGTCGCGGGCCTTGACGCACGGAGGCTCCCCCTGACGCGAGGTGCTGGATAGGCGTTGAAGGACTTTGATCGGCTTCGATAACATGCGATCCTATAGTGTTATAGGACTTTAATTGTGGGCACGAGCAGGCTGGGATAACTGGGAATAATGTTACGACGCGTCAGAACGACCGGTTTTATCGTACCGGCAATAATTCCGGCTGAGGTGGAAGATCTGGCAAAGAGAGCCCATGCGGAGAAATCTTTCGCGAGCGGAGATTTGTCTTGACCTGTTTTCTTGATTTGGTTAATATCGGCCTCGTATCGGAGGAATAGCGGGGGCCGAAGCGCCCGCTTTATGGTGTTGGGAATAGTTGTCTTACCCGGTTGACGGGGTGTCGTAGCGGGAGGGCGAAGCGCTTGAGCTGCCTGGGGTTGTCATCAGATTCGAGCTCATTGGGATGTTTCATGTTTGATAGTTGTTGTCGGCAGGTGTGTGTCACAACCGTGCCTGTCGGGTGTTGTTTGTGCATGTGTATGTTGTAGAAATGGTTTTATCGTGTTGTTGAGCGTGCTTACCGTGGAACGAGTGAGTGGGGATCGTTTACTTGATGGAGGTAAGGATTGATGAGTGTTAAGGGTAATTGGAAGTGGCGCCCATGGGCAGGAGTGCTTGCTATAGGCTTGCTTGCCTTTGGTCTCAGTTTGCAGGG
>CP070744.1:1093549-1112481 GCA_020348265.1 Phycisphaerales bacterium
TCTAGCCTGGCGAACTGAATTAGGCGCCGGAAACCTCGACCTGGAGGTCCACCTCAACGGCCGCGTTCAAAGGTAGTTCGGGGACTCCTACTGCGGCGCGGACGTGGCGGCCGGCGTCGCCGAAGATCTTTACGAGTAAGTCGCTGGCCCCGTTTGCCACTTTGGGCTGTTCGGTGAAGCCCGGGCCGCTGCATACAAATACGCCGACGCGGATTACACGGGTGATGTTGTCGATTCCACCGGCCGCCTGGGCCGCTGCTGCCACCGCGTTGAGTATGCAGATCGACGCTGCCTCGGTTGCACCATCCACGGAGACGTCGTTTGGCACCTTTCCCACGTGGACGAGTTTGCCATCGCGCGTGGGAATCTGCCCGCTGGTGAGTACCCAGTTACCAGTGCGAATTGCAGGAACGTAATTAGCCACCGGGGCAGCAACGGCGGGAAGCTCCATGTCCAAGGATGCGAGGCGTTCACTCGGTTTCATTGCTCTTCTCCGTTTCTATGCCGAGATCATCCGGCGTATCAGCTTCCGAGTCATGATCTTCGCTGTTGAATGGCACAGGCAGATCGACGACCTGTTCTACTTCATCCGTACTTTCGAGGAGATCAGAATGCGTGTGGGATGATGGATCAGAGGATTCGTCGCTGGAGGTCAAGGGCGGGTCAACGACAGGTCCTGCAGGTTCCATCTCCGGATCGGAAAGGAGCCCGTCTGCCTCATCGATGCCGGCTGCATCCTCCGTCGCACCGGACTCAGCGGCATCGTCCGTTTCTTCATCCACGTAATCACCTGCGTATTCCGCCCGTTCCGCTTCTTCTCCGTTTACCTCACCGATGTTCCTAAGCGGGGTGCGATCAAGCAGATGAATGACGATCGAACCGAAGGCGCGATCCTGCCACACACGGATTCGCTTCTGGCGAATCAGCTCCAAAAGGGCGAGAAACAGGCCGATCATCTCCGCTTTGGCTCGCCCGGCGAAGATCTCCTCGAAGTTCTGCTTCCCTCCCGCGCGCTCGAGCGAATCCAGGATGTCCTCAGCATGTAGTGCTATTGGCGTGTCATCTACACCGACGGTATGGGGTGTCTCACGCTGGCCGGTCTCCTCAAGCAGCTTGTTGAACGCGTCGAAGAGGTCCCAGATTTCCAGGTCCTCCAGCTCGGTTTCATCCTCCGGCTCGGGAGGCAAAACGGGGAATCGTGGAAACTGACGAGCGTGCCGGCGGGCGGAATCGTCCAGCGAATAGGCGGCATCTTTGTACTTCTTGTACTCGAGCAGTTGGCGGACGAGTTCGAGGCGCGGATCGACGATCTCCTCATCCTCTTCCTCTGCCGGCGGACGGGGCAAAAGTACCCGGGACTTGATCTCCATCAAGGTTGCCGCAAGAACCAGAAACTCACTGACGATCTCGGGATCGAGCTGTTGGAGTACATCGACGTACTGCAGATACTGTTCGGTAATGCGGGCAATAGGAATATCGTAGATGTCGATCTCGTCCCGGCGAATCAGGAACAGAAGCAGATCCAGCGGACCGTTGTAGACATCCAGTGCGACCCTGTATTCACTCAACGGTGGGTATCCTTCCCCGTCGCCAGGCCGCAAGCGTCGCGCACGTCCGCCATCACCTCAGTTGCAATGGCCCGCGCCCGCCTGGCGCCGTCGCAGAGCACGTCTTCCACGTAGTCCGGATCAGCCATGAGCTTCTCCCGCTGCTCGCGGGCGGGCCCCAGCAGGCGCTCAGCGACATCGGCGAGTCGTTTCTTCGCCTCTCCATATCCCATGCCACCGCGACGGTACTCCTCTTCCAAAGCTGCGGTCTCCTCGGGCGTTGCCAAGAGCCTGTAGATCGCAAATACGTTGCAGGTATCCGGGTTCTTCGGAGCATCGACGGGAGTGCTGTCCGTCTTGATGCTCATGATGCGTTTGCGCGTCTGCCCAGGGGGATCGAACAGGTCGATGGTATTGCCATAGCTCTTGGACATCTTCTGACCGTCTATACCGGGCACGATGAATGCCTCGTTAAGCCTCGGCTCGGGGCGTTTGAGCACCTCGCGGCCGACGGACCGGTTGAGGTAACCGGCCATATCTTGGGTCATTTCGATGTGCTGGACTTGATCCTGCCCCACGGGGACTATGTCGCTGCGGTAGATCAGGATGTCCGCTGCCATGAGTATGGGATAATTGAACAGTCCCATCGATGGGGAAATCCCCTTGGCGATCTTGTCCTTGTACGAGGTCGCCCGGTCGAGAAGTCCTTTGCCGGTGACCGTCGATAAGATCCACGCGAGTTCGGTCACCTCGGGGATGTCGGTTTGCCTGAAGAGGGCCGCCTTGGACGGGTCCAGTCCCATCGCCAAATAGTCAAGTGCAACATCGCGGGTCAGCTCCAGATGACGCGGGGCGTCCTGAATCGTGTTGAGGGAGTGATAATTCGCCATGAAATACAGGCCCTCGTTCCCGTCCTGAAGCTCGATATGTTGCCTCATCGCCCCCAGATAGTTGGCCAAGTGTAGCTTGCCGCTTGGTTGTATGCCCGAAAGAACGCGCATGGATTACCTCCCAGCGCTAAGTTCTCGTTTCAAGGTCATCTTGTCAAGCGGCACGAATCCGTTTGGCTTGCTCCTCCCTTGACCGCAGGGGAACCCCACGTGATACTCTCTCCGCTGCCTTGAGGGTGGATTCTTATGAATTTTGCCTCGATTGACGTTCTGATTCTGGATGTTGACGGCGTGCTCACCGACGGCACCATCGTCACCACCGCAGACGGAGATGGGGCAAGGCGGTTCAACGTGCAAGACGGTTGCGCGTTAAAACTCTGGCAGCGGTGCGGAGGAAAGGTGGCGATAATCTCCGGGCGAGGCGGAGAAGCAGTAACTCGGCGGGCGGATGAACTGGGAATCGATTGGGTCCACACTGGGATCAGCGAGAAGCTACCGGTCTATGAAGCGATCCTTGCAGAGGCGGGTTGCACCGACGAAGCGGTTGCCTACTTAGGCGACGATCTTCCTGACCTACCGCCGCTGGCCCGAGCCGGCTTTCCGGTTGCCGTTGCGGACGCCGTCCCAGTGGTGAAGCGCGCCTCCAGCTACGTAACGCGTCGGCGAGGCGGTTGCGGAGCCGTTGCGGAGGTTATCGAATTGCTCTTGCGGAAGAAGAAACGCTGGTCACGAGCCTTGCTGTCGCAAGTCTGAGTCTGGTTCAACAGAATGGATCAACGTATGCGCTTTATGCGTCTGGGAACGGGACTTGTCAGAATGGTGGTTGTAGCCACAGCTACGCTGGCCATTCTGCTGGTCTGTTTCTCGATCTACCAGTACAGCCAGCTTGATCCAGAGCTCCACAAGCCCAACGCAAGATCGCCGCGTCAGTTGGGGACATCCGCTGACGCCGCTGAAGCCCCGGAACCGGAGGGCTCGCCCGGTGTTCGCGTGCGCGACACACTGATAGGCGACGGGCGCGAGGTAAGCCTGAGCCTGTACCGTCCCGAGGGAACGGAAGCGTTCGGCGAAATAGCCTTTCACAAATGGGAGCCGGTGGAGGGCTCCCCGGACGAGCTGTTGGTCTTGAGCCCGGAGATCCGGCTGCGCACGAAGGACGGTCACGGCATCCGTGTGACCGGGGAGCGGGCGGCACTGGAGGGCAACTACGGGCACGGACTGAACGTCAGGCGTGGGCGTCTCTCGGGTGAGGTACTGATTGAATACGACAGGTTGACGGACAAAGAGCGCGAGGCCCTCCCGCCGGAGCAGCGCAAGGAACTGGACCCCGCCCAGATCGTACAGATTAAGCTCGACACGCTGGACTTTGACCTCGAGTACTCCAAGGTTTCCGCCCCAACCGGTGGCGTGCACCTGACGGCCCGCGATGTCGACTTCCGCGCGGGCGACATGGAGATCCGCTTCAACGAGGACGAGGGCCGCGTAGAGTACTTGCGGATCGCTCGTGGCGGACGACTGGAGATGCGCGATCTGAGCGGGCAGCTCGGTATGTCGCTGCCGACTGCAGGTGTCAAGCCGCAACAGCGAGCCACTCTTGTAGAATGGCTGCGGACAACGGTACAGGCGGCGCTGGATGCTCAACAGACCGCCGAGCCTATCCAAGCAGCCACCCCCACAACCACGCAGAAGATGGAAACCGAAGACGGAACACCGGTATTCACTCCGGGTGACGGCCAGCGCGACCGACCCAGTCGACCACAGCGGTATTTTGCCCGCTTCGAAAAGGACATTGAGGCAGAACAATGGGTCGGCCAACAAGCCCGGTCGCGTCTGCAGGCTGACGCCCTGGACATACTCCGCACGCTCTCAAACGAGGACAGGGACCGAGTCCGGTCGACATCACAGGCGCCGGCAACGGAAGATCAGCCGGAGACATCGGCTCCTCAAGAGCGCGTACTTCTCGAGTGGAGCGGACGGCTCACGGTCGAGGCGGTGGAGCAGGATGATCAACGCTGGGCCGAGGACCTCGAGGGCCGAATCATCGCCACCGGTTCCCCCGTACGCATCTCCAACCCGGAGGGAAACGCTACTTGCGCGGAGCTGAAACTGGATCCGCAGGATTCGACCGTCTGGATGACCGGGGCTGAAGCTGACCCGGTCATCGTTCGGTCTACGGGCCAGGGCACGATCACCGGGATGGAAGCCTACACTCAACGCGACGAGGACAAGCTGTTTATCCGCGTCACCGGACCGGGGACGCTGACGCGGGGCAGCGACACCGCTTTCGCAGAGACAGGATCGACTGGGACGTTGCAGGACCAAGAACAGCCGCTAATTGTCGACTTTGCCGACAGGCTCGAAGTGCATGGTCACTTCGCTACCAGAAGAAGGATCGACTTCACCGGGCGCATCTCTTCACAGGAATATCGCCTGCTTGACAATGCGCACTTTCTTGGTGGAGTGGCCATGCAGCAGGGAGCTACGAGTCTCGACGCCGACACGCTCGATCTCGTATTCGAGTCTGAGGGTCCTCGGCATGACGGCCAGCAGACGATTAGAAGCGTGGTCGCCAGAGGCAACGTAGCCATGAAACAGGGGGACGACCGACTCAACGCCAGTGAGATCGAACTGGCGCTGACCACGGATCGTCATGGCAAGGTGGTGCCCCTGACTGCTATTGCCACGACCGACGTAGAAGCCGTTCAAGACCAACGAACAATCCGCGCTGCCGACAAACTGATCGTCGACTTTGAGATGGTAAGCCGCCCCGCCCCGCCCTTCGATGCAGTTAAGGCGCACGCCCGCGCAGTCGAGGCAGGTGTAGATGTAGCGCATGTTGACTGGGAAGCCCGCCGAGCCGAACACGAGTCCAAGCTGAAGCGAGAGGCAGGAGTTAAACGACTTCAAGCCTTTGGCGAGGTTTCAGTGGCGGATCCCGCCCAGTCGCTCGATCTGAATGCCCACGAGTTGGATTGTACGGTGACGAACGGTCGGGAGATCGACAAGGCTCTTGTAAAGGGTACACAAACCCACCCCGCGTCAGTTCACCTGGACACCTTGACCGTCGCGGGTCAAGAGATTGACCTCAACGTTCCCGATCAGTGGGCCCACGTTCCCGGTGCCGGGCGTTTGTCATTCCGATCGCAGAAGGACCTGGACGGACGCAAGGTGGACACCCCCGTGCCCATCTCCATCGAGTGGCAGGATTGGATGAAATACCAAGGACGGGAGAATCGTGCCGTCTTCGCAGGCAAGGTTCATGCCTACAGCCGGAACACCACGGAATTCGACTGCAAGCAGTTGCTGGTGGAGTTCGACGACAGCGCCGATGCGTCCGGCGGTGAAAGCCGCCAACAGGATTGGTGGATATTCCAGGAGATGGTAGACAGTGTGGGACAAGGCGGTTCCAAGCGGGATTCGCGCGTTGCCGGCGGGTTCTCCAAAGAACCCGCCTATATGCTGGCCACGGGTAATGCCGTCGCCTTGACATCGGAGACGGACCCTTCGAGCGGCGCGCTCAAGAGTCGGGCACGCCTTGCTGGTCCGCAGCTTTCGGTCAACCTGCGCCACGACGTCTCCAAGATGCTCATCGAGGGAGGGGGGACGCTCTTGCTGGAGGATTTCCGCCCGGCAGATCAAAGCGCACAGGCAGACACTTATGCTGAGCGAGGTCTGTTCGATATCGAAGAAGGGTCGGGACCGTCCAAGACACTGATCAAGTGGCAAGAGTTCATGTGGTACGACTTCTCCATCGACCAGACCCGGTTCGAAGGGGGCGTTGTGCTGAAGCACTTCAGTGGGATAGGGCTGCAGCGGGCCCTCGGGGAAATCTCCGGATCAGCCGCGGTCGCCGGTCCGGGTCGTTCGACATTTCTGAGCTGCGATGTGCTTACCGCCGACTTCCTCAGTCGAGAGGAGCGTTCATATCGTTCGCGCAGCCGGCGGATGGGTCGACTAAGTGCCGCCCAACTAGGACAGTTCCAGGCATCGGGGTCGGTGGAGATTCGTGACGAGACAGAGGGTCTTACGGTCAGCGCCGGCCGGGTCGTCTACGAGCGAGGCCGCGACCTTCTTGCAATCTACGGCACTCCGCAGCGAAGGGCCCAGATTGTAGTTCAAAAGCCGGGCGAACTCCCCAAACACGTCCAAACGGAGCGCATGTTCTACGACCTCAAGCAAGGGACCATAGAAGCCAAAGGAACCGGCGTGACCGGGCGCTGAGGCCCAAACCTCCCTGAGTCTTCAATACCAAGTGCGCGGCGCACAACGTACCCGCCCGTCATTTGCGTAGATACGCACATCGGTGTATGAACCGACTGGTTTGACTTCTGAGGAGACTGTCGTGCCGATTCGAGTGATCCTTCTGCGAATCATGTTGTGGGCGCTGGGCCTGGCTGCGGTGATCGGTGTGGCTGCAGTGCTGTTCGAGGGGGGCGATCTGGCCTGGCGAGTCGTGGGTACGGCCGTCGCTACCGCCGTTGCCTGCGCGCTTATGATGGCGGCGTCTCGCCTGGTCGACCGGGAGAAATCCCGCTCCGCCGGTTTGCTGGGAATGGGCGCGGTAATCCTCGAGTTCTTGGGGAGCCTGATACTGATCTGGGAGCTGCCCCGCTACCTGTTCGGCGGGGGATATGAAGAGCAAATAGCCCTCACCATGCTCTATCTTGGCATGGCCGTCCTACTGGTAATGGTCCTTCTTCGAGGTTCGCAGAGCCCCAGTGGTGCGGTGGCCTCACATGTGGGAATCTGGTTGACACTTACAGCATTCCTCGTGTTTGTGCTTGCCATATGGGACCCGGCGCAGCACCCCGGTGTCTCTTATTGGTGGGAGACGGGCGGGGCAATCACGGTGTTAGGTGGCCTTGCCGTCGGGAGCCTGATTGGGTTGCGGCCTGGCGATCACAGATACTGGCGCTGGGCAGGAGTCTTGGCCAGCATCGTCGCCTGCGTAATGTGGCTATCGGAAATCTGGATTGGCCTCGGCAGCGATCCGGGGTTTGTTATCTTCTGCGTTCTGCTCAGCCTTGCCGCGGTCATCGTCCACGCCAACTTGAGTATCATGTGCCCGCTCGCAGTAGGGCAGGGCTGGGTGCGTGCAGTAGCGATCTTCGCAGCTATTCTCACTGCGGCCTGCCTTGATGTCCTTGCAGCAGACGACAGGCTCAACTTGGCAGCAGTGGACGGGCAACTGTTCGGCCGTCTGGCCGCAGCGGCTGGCATAGTCACCGGATGCGGCACGTTAGCGCTGGCCGTTCTTGCCCGGCTCAACCGGGTGGTGGATTTCGAGCCTCTTTCTGCAGAGCTGACAACTGTGACGGTGCTTTGCCCGCGCTGTGGCAAGAAGCAGTCGCTCAGAATAGGCGACTCCGCGTGTGTGTCGTGCAAGCTGCGCATATCTATAAAGATCGAAGAACCACGCTGCCCACAGTGTGGCTACCTCCTCTATGGCCTGCCATCCAATTGCTGTCCGGAATGTGGCACCACGGTAGCAGTTTGATTCTCTGGGTCAGGAAACCGTCACGGTCAGGCCGTCGAGCTTGACTCTTCCATCGGCAAAGAGCTGAATCGCCTCGGGGTAGGCGATGCACTCCTGTTCGAACACCCGGGCGGCCAGGTCGTCGGGAGTGTCGCCGGGTTTCACCGGCACCTGACGCTGGAGGATGACCGGTCCGTGGTCGTACTCATTATCGCAGAAGTGCACCGAGCACCCGCTGACTACCTTGCCGGCCCGCAGCACCGCCTCGTGGACGTGGTGTCCGTACATCCCCTTGCCGCCGAAGTCGGGCAATAGAGCTGGATGGATGTTGATCACGCGCCCATGGAAGTCATCGGGAATATGCCAGAGTGACAGGAAACCGGCCATGCAGATGAGGTCGGGATTGGCTTCGACAAGCGTGTTCGTGAGTTTCTGTTGAAACTCCTCGGCGGATAATCCCCGGCGTTCGATGATCACCGTTTCGAGGCCGAGTTCTCGCGCTCGATCGACACCTGCGACGTCGCCCCGTGAGCTGATGACCAGCTTGATCTTAGCGTCGAGCGTACCCGCGGCGATCCGCTCCTGCATGTTGACCAACGATCGGCCCGTGCCCGAGATCAGTACGGCAAGTTGTAGCTTTCCGTCGCTCATCGTCGATCAGTCTCCCAAGGCCGTCGATGGTTGTCTGCCATGCAAGACGGCGTCTGTCCTGTCCGCTCCCTGACGGTCGCGGCTCGGAAACGTCACGCCGCCTCACGCGCCCTTCTCCACTCGTCGGGTGGCCCATGTCCTTCGGACATGGGGGAGCCGATGATAGATGGCCAGGACGATGACCGCGATCGTCGTGTCCCCCACCTCGAAAGGAGGCGGGCACCCATACTGTCTGCTCCCTTACGGTCGCGGCTCGGAAACGTCGCGCGGGCTTGTTTGCACCCGTTCAACCGCTTCCACACAAGCACTATTTACCCTGCTTTTCGATCCTTTGCAAAGATCTTTATCCTCATCCATGCTCTTCCGTGCCAGCGCCACCATAGGAACACGGCGGAAATGGCAATGAAGCTTGAGGAAGCCAACCACGGCCCCAGGCTCCCCAGCTGGGGATACATCACCACGGCCAGCCAGCCGCCACCGATTATTATGATCCATGTGCTGATGATGAAGAACACCGAAGGCACAAAGGTATCCCCCGCTCCGCGCAAGGCTGAGTTGTAGGAAATACCGATAGCGTCGAACAGCTGAAAAACAGCTGCGCAGATCATCACTTTCGCCCCGATCTCGACGACTTGTGAGTCGCTGTTGAACAGGCCTATAAGTTTCGCCCCTCCCAGCCAGTAAATAAGCGACAGGCTACCCATATATGCCAGGGTGATGACGCTGACGATGCGGGTCTCGCGGACGGCCCGCTCCGGATCGCCCGCCCCGATCGATTTTCCCACCAGCGCCGTAAGGGCCTGCCCCACTCCGATCGTGGGGAGGAAGGCGATGCGCATGTATTGCCAGGCGATGCTCGTGGCGATCAGATCAACCGTGCCGAACTTCGTGCCCACAAGCACGTTGACGAAGATCGCCCAGACAATCACCTCCGACACCCAATGCAGACCGCAAGGGACCCCCAGGCGGAAGAGCTCCTTGAGCTTAACCCACGACGGTTTCCACGTAGCCCGCGAGGAGAACTTCTCTGCCAGCGACGGCGTCACCAGGGTAAGAGTCAAACGCGTTATGCGATAACAGACCCCCACCATCGTGCCCCAGGCCGCTCCGGCGATCCCCATAGGCTCAAAGCCCAAGTGCCCGAAGATCAGAATGTAGCTTACGACGACGTTTACACCATTGGCCTCGATGACCGACCACGTGGTGATCCACGGGCGATGAATCCCGACGAAGAACCACCCGACGCCCATCGCCGCCAGAGTGGGCCAGACCGTCAGAAGTGCCACCCGCGAGTAGGCCAGCTCCATCTGTTGGACGGCGGGCTCGTGGCCGATCAACCCAATCATCATTGGAAGCGTCGGACGGACGGCCAGCGCGATCACGCCCACCGCACCCGCCATATAGATGCTCTGCCAGGCATAGGCGCTGCACTCGCGATATTCCCCTCTGCCCATGGACTGGGATGCGAAAGTGCTGACCATCGAGACCACCCCCAGCCCGAACACGATGTAGGACCACACCATCAGTTGGGCGGGGAGGATGGCCGCCTGGGCTTCGCCTGATTTCAAGCCCGTGATCATGGTGTAGTCGGCGATATCCATTAAAGCGCGCGAACTGGTTGTGATCACAACGGGAACCGCCATCGCGATTACGTTGCGAATCTCCGCCCGGCGGCGTTGCCGATCCGTCTGGACCTGCTCGGGATGCTCCTCAATCGCCATACCCGCCATGGTAGCTGAGCGGAGCGTGCGAGGCGAGCCGTAGTGTGTCGTCACTCCGGCGTGCGACTTGCCGGTTGTATCTAGTGTGCGTCCACTCCGTGGACCATAAGGAGTAGATGTTCGAGCGATTTTAGGATTTCGCTCATGTACTCTTCGACCGCTTTGACGCTGCCGGGCAGTGTGTAAATAAGTGTACTGCCGAGGATGCCTGCTACGCTCCGGCTCAACAGGGCCGTGGGGTTGTCGGCTCCGTACTTCACGCGTATATATTCCGTGATTCCCGGGATCAACTTGTCGCACTCGCCCGCCACAACGTCAGGTGTCATGTCTCGCGGACCCACGCCCGTGCCCCCGGTCGTGATTATAACGTCGCAAGGAACCTCGCGAACACGCTGCAACTCCTTGCGCAGCAGCGCCGGATCGTCGGGCAGCACCATCGACTCGATCTCAACGGACCGGTGCTTGCCCTGCATGAACTCCTCGACAAGCTGCCGCGCGCGTGGGCCACCCCGATCTTCATACTCCCCTCGGCTGGCACGATCGCTCACCGTGATGATCCTGAATCGCAAAGGTCGCGACTCATGTTTCACGTCATTGTCGGGCTTCACGGCACCTCCACAAATTGCGTGACAAACTAGTGCTCCGCGACACCTCGCATGATGGGTGCCGGAAAGTGAAGGGTGTCATGCCCAAGCCCGACAAAGTCGGGCGCCGGCATGCCGACGCGGCAAATACACGGCGGCGCTTCGCTTGGTCATGCCACCCAGCATATTACATGTAATGAAGCACTAGACTCCACCCGGAGGCGGCACTTCGACTTCCTGCTCAACGAACCACCCACCTAACTACTTCTCTCTGAGAGCATTACGAATTCTGCCTTGGCACCGGCAAGCAACAACTCGACGCCCTGTGGGATGAAGAGAAATCCGTCCGCTTCCATCAAAGCGGAAAGATGAGCAGAACCGTGATAGCTCACCCGCTCAACTACACCGCTATCCAGAATACGGCAGGGGCAGAATTCCGCACGCTCCGTCGAACGCCGGGTTATATCGTGTGCGGTGCGGACGGTAAACCGCCGCAGCTTCTGCGTGCTACCACTCAGCAACGCTGCCGCGCGGAGAACGAAAAGATGAAACATCATATATGCCGCCACGGGATTGCCCGGCAGACCGAACAGACACCCCTTCTCACCGGTGGCAAACGTGGTGGGCTTCCCCGGCCTTGCTGCCACGCGCGAGAAGTGAATCTCCAAACCGCAATCGATGATGACCTCGGGAACATAGTCGAAGTCGCCCGCGGACACTCCACCGGTCAGCACGACCAAATCCGCCTCAGACAGACCACGATCGATGCTCTGTCTCAACGCTGCCCGGTCGTCCGGCGCCCAATCCTCGCGGACCACTGCCATACCCCATTGCCGGGCGAGCCCGCTGAGCATCGGCCCGTTGGAGTTCATGATCTTCCCAGGCGTTATATCAGCAACAGAGTTGACCAGTTCATCCCCGGTCGATATGGCCGTCACGCAAAGCTGTCGATAGACCTCCACTTCGCTGATTCCGCATGAGATCAAGCTGGCGATATGCACCGCCTCGAGCCTGGTCCCCGCTTTGAGGATGGTCTGCCCCGCGGCAACCTCTTTTGCCTTCACGCGGATGTGGCTAGCTGAGTCGGTGTGCTCAAGCCGCACACGTCCCTCACGCTCAATAGCCTGCTCGACCATGACCACCTTGCCCGTTCCGGCGGGAACGGGAGCCCCGGTCATCACCTTAACCGTCGTGCCGGGTTCAAGCGTATCGATCCCCGGCTCCCCCGCAGCCACAACTCCTACCAGGCGATACTCCTCACGAACATCGCCTTTCAAGATGGCATAACCGTCCATCAAAGACTTGTCGAAGGCAGGTAGATCAAGCTTGGATTGTTGATCGGCTGCGAGATAGTGATCCGTCGCCTCACGAATGGGAACCGTCTGGACCGATACCCGCCAGCCCCGCATCTCTCGATCCACAATTGCCAGCGCCTTCTCCAGAGGAATCAAAAGGTATTCCTTTCGCCGCTTCGATCAATCGCCGCCGACCGACCATGTAACCACATTCCACCCCGTCCATCAAGCGTGCACGCGGACACACGCATTTCTGGATTACTAGAGCCGGTCCTGAGGTCGCCGGCGCACCCGAAACGCTGGATCTGTACAATGGAGGCCAAAACCTCCACGCATCGAATGCGAGTACCCCTCCGGCCTTTCCCACGTGGAGTATGCATGCCGTTGGCAGCTCGCCGACAGCGTTTCTCGCAAATGCCGTGAGAACATGCGAAACAACGGGCGAACGGGGAGTACACCCGGGGGTCTCGCCGCAAATCATGTACCACCCACCCTGCGGGACGCTACCGACTCGGTTCAATCTCAAGGCCGATGCGTCGGAGGAGGTCATCGAATCTCGGATCGTTGCGCAGGGGATCGAACGCCGGTTCCACGTTTAGCCAAACCAACAACCCGCTTCGATCGACGTAGGCCTGCTCCAGCGCCGCGATTGCCTGGTCCTTTTCGTTGAGACCGGCCCAGATCACAGCCATACGGAAGGGCGAGACATACTCTTCCTCGGCTTGCCGATTCAACACGTCGATGATCGCCAGTGCCTCATCCCTGTTGCCGGCTAACGCATGCCCGTAGCCGAGCCAACTGCGACTACCGGCCCGCGCAAGCTCCACGAAGGCCTCCTCGAACATTCCTTTCTGTAGATACGCCTTGGCGAGGTCTTCGTGGCCTACAAGGAAGTCGTCGTGCGACTCGAGGGTGTTTTCGATTACCTTGATGGCCTCGTCGTATTGCCGTGCGAAGTAGTGCTTCCGGCCAACTGTATGTTTGACAGCAGCCGACAACGGATCTTGGCTTCGAGCCAGCTTGGCTTCCGCGAGGGCCTCGTCGTGGCGACCCATGGCTGTCAAGAACAGGCCATACCAGTGATGGCTATTCGCCTCGCTGGGATTCAGATCGATCGCCAGCTTCAGCTCTCTCTCTGCCTCGTCCCAGTCCCAGTCATAAAAGAGCCGCATCATCCCCAGACTCGCGTGGCCGACCGGGAGCGTGTCGTCGATCTCCAGTGCCCCGAGCATAACCTCTTTGGCTTTAGGTAGAGCTTCCTTGGGTGCGACCGTCCCATACAGGCCGACGACACCATAGGAGTTGCCCAGCCACACTTGAGCCGTTGCATAGTCTGGATCTTCTTGGATCGCGAGTTCGAAGTACTCGCGGGCTTTGGCGTACCCTTCTGGCGTGAACTGGTTCCAATGATACTGGCCGAGCAGACATGCCTGATAGGCCGCCGGATTGACCGTCGGCGCACTGGTTAATCGAACCGTTTCCTGCGGGGTCAGCTTGACCTGGATCTCCTCCGCAATGGACCGGGCTACTTTGTTCTGCAACGTGAGAACATCGCGTTCAGGACGCTCGTAACTGTCTGACCATAACACCATGTCGGTCACCGCATCGATGAGTGTGACGCTGATGCGCACACTTTCACCAATGCGAAGTACGGAGCCTTCGACGAGCTTGCTGACATTCAGCTCCTGCGCGATTTGTGGGAGCGTCTTGGCTGTGTCCTTATACGCGAGCGCCGAGGTTCGCGAGATGACTCCTATCGATTTGATCTTCCCCAAAGTCGTGATGAGTTCCCCCGTCATGCCGTCGCTGAACCACTCCTGCGGCTCGGGGCTCATGTCCTCAAACGGTAGCACGCCCAGCCGGATCTTGGCGCTTGTAGCCTCGATAGGTAACCGTGACGCAACGTCCGGCGCCGGGGGAGTGAGGGGCAGGTTCATCCTTCTCAAGAGCGCGTCAAAGCGGGGGTCACCGCGGAGTGCATCTGTGTTCGGGCCGAATTTGTAGAACGGCAACTCATTGTCCCGCTCATCACATGCCTTGTCGAGCCATTCGAAACCCAAGTCGGAGTTTCCCAATCCGTTGTAGATCATCGCAAACGCAGCAGCCGGTACGTACTCCCCCGTTGCGGAAAGCTCATTCAGGATCCGGAGTTCCTCGAGCGCTTCATCGCGGCGACCAGCTAGCCCGTACACCCATCCCAGCAAGCCCGCGTACCTTGGAGAGCGCCCCTGCAACTCAACGGCGCGGTGAAACGCCGCGATCGCTTCATCATAACGCTTCAAGGATACGTAGATCTCACCTAGAATCTTGTGGGCGGGCGCAAACGTCGGATCCATCTCGATGGCCCGGTGGCAACGCGCAAGTGCCAGATCGAAATCGCGCCGGAAATACGCGACAGTTGCATACTCACGGTTTATGATGAGCGACCCAGGATCGAGCTCGCGAGCTCTGCTGATCTCACGCTCACCCTCCTCAATACGCCCCAACACCGCCAAGAAGCACGCATACCAGTGGTGGGCCGTCGCGTAGCGCGGGTTAAGTTCGATAGCCTTGCGAAAATCTCTCTCTGCCGCTTCCCAATCCCAGTCGTGCATCGCATGCACCCAGCCGAGGGGCGGGTAGGCCTCCGCAAGTGTCGGGTCCAGCCGGATTGCTGTCTCAGCAGCCTCGCGGGCCAGAGGGGCAACCTCGGTAGGGCGATGCGTGTAGTATCCCATGATGCTGTACGTACTTGCCTTGCCCGCGTAGGCAAGGGCGTAAGTGGGATCGATTCGAATCGCCTCGTCGAAGAATTCAATTGCCTTTCTGAAACCCTCCTTCGCTCGCTTGTTCCACCAGAAGCGACCTTGCAGATAGACCCGGTATGCCTCAGCATTCTCCGTGTAACGCTCGGTGAGACGGGCCTTGTCTTCAAACGTGAGTCGAAGCCGGAGGGCATCGGAGATGTGCTCGGCAATGTCTTCCTCAATGGCGAGAATGTCGGCCAGGGTCCTGCGGTACTTGGTGCCCCAGAGCTGCTTATCGTTGGCCACGTCGTTCAGTTCTGCGTGGATAACTAGGCTGTCTTCGAGTACCGCGACACGACCGGTCAGGATCGCCTCGGCTCTCAGTTCTTTGCCCAGGGTGGCCAGCTCCTTCTCTTGGCCTTTGTGGCGAAAGGCCGTGCCCCGTGGTACGACGCGCAGGTTTGAGAGGCGTGCGAGGTTGTTGATGATGCTTGCTGGGATTTCGTCGCTGAGGTACTCGGTGTCCGGGTCGCCGCCCGCACTTGCGAAGGGCAGCACCGCCAGGGAAGTGATGGCCTCACCCTTCTCACTGCCCAGCTTGCCCGTTTCCCAAAGTGTGAGGATCACAGCCAGGCCAACCGCCAGCACGCCGACAAGGATCCAGGAAAGTATCCCGATCTTGGATGTTGGAGTCACCATCGTGGGCTTCGAGGGACCGCTGTCCATGAGAATATCGCGCAACGCGAACCCGAGATCACGTGCCGATTGAATGCGAAGCTCCGGCTTCTTCTCCACGCAACGCGTGATTACTCGATCTACCTCAGGGATAGCGTCGGCGCAAGAGGCGATAACACTAGGAGGCTCCTCCTTCAGGATCGCCGTCATCGTCTCTGGTGTGGACTCCCCCGCAAATGCACGGGTCCCCGTCATCATCTCATAGAGCACGGAGCCAAACGAGAAGATGTCGCTCCGCGCGTCGACTCTCTGTCCGCGCACTTGCTCGGGTGACATGTAGTTGACTGTCCCGAGTACGGTACCAGGCTTGGTATCAAGCGTGACCGTGGGCGTATTAGCCCGCTCCTCGGATGGGATCACCGAGAAACCCGGCTCCATGCGCGCCAGACCGAAGTCGAGGATCTTCACGATGCCGTCTTTGGTCAGGAAGATGTTCTCCGGTTTGAGGTCACGGTGGATGATCCCCTTAGCGTGAGCAGCCGCCAGACCATCGGCAATGGCCGCACCATATTCCGCAGCTTTGCGCCAGTGAATCGCCGAACGTCGCACGCGTTTCCGAAGCGTCTCCCCCTCCAGCAGCTCCATCACTACGTAGGATGTCTCGCCCTCAGTTCCGATGTCGTGGATGGACAGTATGTTGGGATGCGACAAGGCCGCCACCGCTTTAGCCTCCCGCTCGAAGCGGGCCAGAGCGTCCGCATCCTTCGCCAAACGCTCCGGGAGGACCTTTACCGCCACCTCGCGGTCCAGCCGAGTATCCTTGGCACGATAGACCTCACCCATCCCGCCCGCGCCCAACGGAGCGACGATCTCGTAGGGACCGAGGTGTGCGCCAGCCTCAAGGGACATAGTCGGCGTCAATCCAACCCAATTATGACCCCAAGGTCTGCGCCGGAGACGCGCCTGTCAACCCTACGGACATGATCGCAGCTTAACACGCTCTGAGATCAAGTGGTGGGATTCTTGCCGCTCTACATCATGTTATGCGAAGTGTCTGCGGATGAGCTGTGACTTGCGCAGCTTGGTCGGGCTTCGCTGGGCCACCATCGGGAAATCGGTCATAGCCCGAGCTACCCCGCTCGTTAACTCGCAACAGCGCGTGCTCGCTCCGCGGCTATCTTGCGAGCAGTTCGGCCACTCGGGCGTTCGACTCCAATCCCGGTTGGATGGTGCTCACTTGGTCAGCAGGTACCCAACGCACCTCGGCAATCTCGGCTGGCGCGGGATTGAAATCCTCGCCGCAGTGCGCGACGCGCCATACCGCAAGAATGTAGCGGGGTCCCAGCAAGCGCACCGAGCCTAGCCGCTTGATCGGCTCGACATCAACGCCCAACTCTTCGGCAAGCTCTCGGCGGATGGCATCCCGCGAGTTTTCGCCCGGTTCAAGATGTCCTCCCGGAAAGCACCAATACCCTGCCTTCCTGAGACCGGCTGCCCGGCGAATCATGAGGTAATGCCCGCGGCGTGACAGCACACCAATCACGCCCCGCCCTACACGCTTGACACTACCCGTCTTCTGACTCACACACTCGACCTCATTCTCGTTTTGGAAGTCCGCGCTCGACCTCTAGGACACCAACCGACACAGGTGGGACCTTATGGGTGGCTCTCGTCCTATCGCCGTTCGCACATAGGCTGGCGCGGACTACTATCCCCTCTCCTGAATCCCGCGGGGAGGATGACCCGCCGCCGCTTTCTACAGCGTGCAACCTACCTCGCCGGAGGCGCAGGTAGACACACAAGCCGCACGGTGCGGTCAATTGCAGGTGGCAGGAAACTCCCAAAAAACAACGGTGAAACCTGAAAAACCAGGGGCGAAAGACAACCACGCCGCAGTGGACTCGAACCACTAACCTTCGGTTCCGTAGACCAAAAGATGCGCCATAAAGGCTTATCTGACAAGGGCTTACACCGCGTTTCTGGGGTCTATACGAGGGTTTCAAGCAGCTTGCAGGTTACTGAGCAGCGAACAACAACCGGCGATCACGTGACGACTGACCCACTTTGTGACCTACTCGCTCACCCGAACGCTACCCGAACCAAGGGCGGGGGGAATCGAATACCGTTTCCCCCTCGCCGAAAATCGGCGTTCCCGAGCCAGAATTGCGGATTTTGCGAAAATAAAGCGGTTTTTGAGTGACTTCTCGTAACCCGTAGAGACTATCGGGCACCATCGAAGACCAGTTTCATCGGGTACTCGCGAAGGCGAATCGATACCGTCACTGGCCGCTTACGGCAAGGCGGGCGAATCAGTCTTCGGACGCTCCCGAGGCAACATCATCTGACAACTCACATGGTCGGGGCAGACGGGGCTGACAGACGATTCGCAGCGGGCTCCTCAACAGCGCGACCCGAACGCGGCCAGCCGGTTGGGAGCCGTTTTGCGGGGACTCCCACGCAGGTTTCAGGGCACCGGTCGTTAGGGCGTCGCAAGTGGGCCCGGCAGCTTGGCTCGCCATTCGTTTGCCTTCTCCAGATCTCCCAAGGCGTCGTAGAGATCTATAAGCGTTTTGATGGTCTCGGCAGTGTGTTGATGTTCCAAACCGAGCGAGTCGGCCAGGCCATCGTGCGCCTCAAGAAGCTCCCGCTCGGCTTCGGCGAACCGCTTCATCGCTACAAGCGTGCGGGCGTGTCCAGCCAGCCAAACCCACCGGCGCCAGTGTGTCGGAGCAAGCTTCGCTTCCGCACCCCGAACTGCCTCAGCCCCGAGGGCTTCGGCCCGTTCGAGCTGTCCAAGGTCGCACAGGAGCCGTCCCAGGTTGTGAACCGAGACTAGTGTGTGCGGATGGTCGTCACCGAGCACGCGGCGGCGTCCCTTCAGCGCCTCACGAAGGTACGGCTCCGCCTCCGAATGTCGACCCATCGACATGAGCAGGAAGCCCAGGTTGTTGATCGAGCCCAGCGTGAACGGATGGTCGTCTCCCAGGACCCGGCGCTCGATCTCAAGCCCGGTCTCAGTCAGGTTCAGAGCGTCGTCGTAACGGCGCTGCCCGCGGTATAGCGATGCCAGATTGGCCACGGAGGTGAGCGTACTCTGATGTTCTTCACCCAACACTCGACGTCGAATCTCAAGGGCCTCTGTTAGCAGGGCCTCCGCCTTATCGAACTTCCCCTCCTGCCGATACAGCAGGCCGAGGTTATTCATCGTAGCAAGAACGTCCGGATGGTCCGCCGGCAGTACGCGCCGCTTAACCTCGAGCGCCTTGACGTACAGCCGCTCCGCATCCGCATAGCGTCCCTGGGCGCGGTACAGCCCGGCCAGGCTTGCTTCGGCCACCGCCGTTTTGAAGTGGTCCTCACCAAACAC
>CP070744.1:1112581-1131211 GCA_020348265.1 Phycisphaerales bacterium
GGTCCTTCCTCACTACGGTTACACAATACGGTACGGATACAGTCAGTGCTTTGCCTGTAACCACGTTCGGCTACCGAACGTTCGACATGCCGGATCCGGCGGCACCGATACCTTCTGATGGTCATGTCGTAGGCTCGGAGGGTGAACCGCCGCAGGTTCTGGACAGCGCCGACGTAGAACTGATAGACCTCAATACGGATGGTCTGCCTGATCTGCTGTCTACCGGCACAGGGCACATCGCGTACCTCAACCGCGGGATTCATGAAGATGTAGACTGCGGCGAGTGCATTCATTGGGAAGGTCCCATCGACGTAACTGCGGAAGAATCCCGAACCCTGCAGTTTACGCTCTCGTCCGAGTACGTTCATCTGGCGGATATGACCGGAGACGGCGTTTCAGACCTGGTCGTGACCGGTTCCGATGGAGATTATGTTGAGTTCTTTGCCAACACCGGGCATACCGGCTGGGCGGCCGGGGAGCTTATGTCCGCGCAGGGCAGCGCACCGCCTGCACCCTTTGGTTCAGACGGTACCTCGGTGTTGACATCGGATCTGGGCTTCAACAAGCGGATTGACGTGATTCAGAGCCAGTTCGGCGCGCTGTTCACCTGGTTCAATCAGGGAGATGGCCGCTACACCGGTCCACTGGTGACCGAGGGGGTGTATGACGGATCCCAACCGGTTGAGTTCGGTCAACCGGGGGTTTCACTGGCGGACATGAACGGTGATCGCCTCAACGACGTGGTTAAGATCACAACGTCCAGCGTGATCTGGTGGGCAAACGACGGCTACGGACGCTTCGAGGACCGCATCGAGATTCCTCTGCCGGACCGCTCCCTCGACGATAGTCCAGGCGGTAATCTCCACCGTGCAGAACTTGTGGACGCTAACGGCGATGGGCTTAGCGACCTTGTGGTTGAGCGTGCCCAGGGTTCGGATCTCTGGTTCTGGCAGAATCTGGGTGACGGTACATTCGACACTTCGCGCGTGGTCGTCGGCCTACCGGTTACTCCTCAGGCGGCGGTTCGCTGGGCAGATATCAACGGCAACGGAACCAAAGACATAGTCTATGCGGACTCGTCACTGCCGGAGTCACGAATCCAGGCCGTTGATTTGGGCAGAATCCTTGGTGGTTCTTCGCACTACAACCTCCTGACCAGTATAGACAACGGCTATGGCCGTACGACGACTATTTCCTACCAGACGACAACGGACTACACCGTAGACGCGTACGACATCGGACACCCTTGGAGTACAACGGTTCCGTTTCCCGTAGCAGTAGTAAGCCAAACGGAAACATCGATCAGCCTGGACCTTGACGGATTCCCCAATGAGGGTTCGGATGGCGATCGTTACATTTCCGAGTTTGTCTATCGCAACGGCTACTATGACGCGATCGAGAGTCAGTTTCGCGGTTTCGCTTTCGTCAAGCAGATAGACCATGGTGATGAGCGTTTCGGTTCCGATGATGCACCGACTTTGGTGACCCGCTACGGGTTTCACACCGGCGGGCCGGACGGGGTCGATAACGACGGCGACGGGCAGACCGACGAACAGGGCGATCTGTGGAGCGGCCGTGAGGAGGAACCGCTCAAAGGGATAGGACTTTGGAAAGAAACCACTTCTTTCCCGGATGATCCCCAACAGGACGGCGCCTACGCGGACGATTCGGCGGTCTTCGAGCGCGTGATCTCCGAGTGGGAAATCCGCGATCTGTGCGCCGCGGAAGGAGGGCTGTTGGCGGATCTCCTCGGTGTGGGTTACCAGGCGAACGATGCGTATGCTCGTTCGGTCCGGTCAGTCGCAAGTACGTCTACGCAGCGCTCAGTCGTCGAACGCGGCGGCGGGGCAACCAAGGTCCTGGAAACATATTCTAACGTCGACGCTCTCGGTAACCCCATATTAAAATGGGACTACGGGGATCTGTCTAATCCGGCTGACGATCTATATCAGACCTTCGAGTACGCCTTGAACGAGTCCGCATGGATCATGGATCGTGTTAGTCGTTCGTTTCAGACGGATGGCGGCGCCGACGGGGCGTTTGTCTCCGAGACCCGCAACTTCTATGACGGTGATCCCTTCGAAGGATTGCCCCTGGGCCAGTTGGACAACCGTGGTGTGTTGCATCGCACCGAATCGCTCATCTCCAAGGATCCTGTGCCACCGATTACGGAGCGCTCGTTTGCCATTGGCGATCCTCGCGATGCAGGTGGAAGTGTGGACACGTTTCGACAACAAGTGGATGCGTACGGAAACCCGATCGTCCTCCGCGACGCCAACGGCAATGATCGTCTCTTGGAGTATGACCTTGCACTGCACAAGTTTCCCATCCGCGAGACGATTGTGCTCGGGGGTGAGAGCGAAGACCTTGAGGTGTCGGCTACTTATGATTATGCCCTAGGCGCGCTCATTACTCTCACGGATATGAACGGCCATACGGCGCGTTTTGGCTACGACACTTTTGGGCGTCTGACGGAAGAGTTTCTCCCGGGTGACCCGGACGAATGGCCCACTACGACCCATGTCTACAACTTGGGGACTCCGGTCAGTTCCTTCACATCAATTGCGCGCGACAACATCGCCGGCATGCCCGATCTCACCACTACAGTTTTCTTCGATGGCCTGGGACGCAAGCTGGGTACTTACGACGCCGGTGGAGATGTCATGAGCGAGGTAACACGCTATGACACTCGAGGTAACCCGTGGAAGGTGTATCAGCCCTACTTCGGCGAAGACGGGACTTGGTCCTTGCCGGCGGAGACCGTGCCGTCGACTACTTACGCATACGATGCCATCGGCCGCGTTATCGAGACCGTATCTCCTTCGGATGAGAATGCGCTGACGGCCCGGACGACAACAACCTACTTGCCGTTGATGGTCAAACAATACGACGGTGAGGACAACAACACGGCCGGTTCACATGCCGACACACCGAAGACACTGATCTATGACGGCTTAAGCCGTCTGATCGAAGTTCACGAGGTGGAGACTCTTTCCCAGATTGATGCAGGCACATTTACGACCCGTTATCGCTATGCCTTGCCCGATCTCCTTGCGGAGATTGAGGATTCCAATTCCAACGTCAAGTATATGCGCTACGACGGCTTAGGTCGGCGCATCTTCATGAATGACCCGGATCGTGGCCATCTCACCTACACTTACGATTCCAAGGGGAATCTGATTAGCCGGGTTGATGCTCTTGGGCAGGAGATCATCTATACCTACGACGGGGCCAACCGGGTTCTTACGGAAGACTATTTGGATGACGATCATCCGTTGAGTATGCACCGAACGCCTGATCTGGCCTACCACTACGATCAAGCGCATCCCGACTATTCGTGGCTGGGCAACGTAAGAGGCGGGCTGGGTTGGATTGAAGACTTTACCGGGCAGCAAATTCACGGTTACGATGAGCGCGGCAATCTGGAAACCATCATCAAACGGATCAACCAGCCGGACGGTTCCTCGAGCGACTACAAAACGGTCTTCTCGGTCAACAACTTAGGTCAGGTATACCAGCAGCAGCTCCCCGACGGCGATGTAATTCAGTTCACCTATAACGCCCGCGGATTTGTGGAGACCGTTCCCGGATTCGTCGAGCAGATTACGTACGAAGCCGGCGGTCAAAAGGCGACGTGCCTCCGTGCTAACGGTGTGCTTACTTCTTTTGCCTACGATCCGCGACAGCGCCTGACTCGCCTTGTCTCGCAGTCCTCGCAAGATACCCTGCAGGACTTGTCTTACGGTTATGACCAGGTGGCTAACATCCTAGGGATTGCGGACAGTCGTTCGATTCCCTTAGATCACCCCCGTAATCAGACAGCCGCGTTTGACGTAGATAATCTCTATCGCCTTACCCAGGTAGTCGGCACCGGCTACGGGACTATCGAGTATGACTACGACCGCTTGGGTAACATGGCATTCAAAAACAGTCCCGACATCGCTCACCCAGAGGTTATTGTCGGAAGCATGTTCACCGGGGGAGACGCCGGGACAACTGGGCGAATCGGGCGCGCTCCCGGAGATCCGCCGGGCCCGCACGCGCTGACTTTGACGGACGGCGGGGCACGCCGGCGAACTTATGAATACGACGCCAACGGCAACATGACCGCCAGCGGCCCTGTCCAATACACCTATGACTTCGCCAACCGTTTGGGGCGAGTAGTCAAAGGCGAAACCGAAAGTCAGTATCTCTACGACTACACCGGCCGGCGAGTGATCAAACGAGTTGACGGCACACAAACCAGCTACATCAGCGATGTGTGCGAGCTTCGCGACGGCAGGATGGTCAAATACGTGAAGGTTGACGGCAGCCGCATCGCCCGAATCGACGGAGCATCGCAACGAAATACTAACGAGCTGCAGTCCATCGACCTCACTGAGGGGTGGAACTTAATCAGCTTCCAGGTCGATCCCGGCGTGACGGCGCCGGCGGATGTGCTCGCATCAATTGACGGATTGTACACTGCAGTCTACGGCTCTGAGGGCGGTTCCTATGTGCGATATATTCCGGGCGGCGTCGGAAACACGCTGACGGAGCTATTTCCCAATTGCGGCTACTGGCTCTTGATGACAGGTGCCGCCCAACTACTCCTCGAAGGCCCGGTGAGCGAGGAGGGGGTACATGTGCCGGCGAGCTTGCCGGTTCTGGTTGGGTTCCCCGGAATGACCGAAAGGACCGTCGATTCGCTCGTGTGGCAGCATCCTTCGATTCAAGGAGTCTGGGATTACCTGCCCTCCAGTGCCGATTGGGACTCCTACACAGCGGATAGTCCGGACTATGTCAATACGCTCACCGATACATCTGCCCGGCGAGGCTATTGGATGCTCAGCAGCGAAGCGATCGTCTTGACTGCTCCTGCGCCGGAGAGTGTGCACTTCTACCACGCAGACCACCTCGGCTCTACCAGCGTAGTGACCAACAGCAATGGTGAGCTCGTGTCCGAGCTGTCCAACTATCCCTTCGGCCATCCTCGCTACGAATACCACGCCGGTGCTCCGTTTGACCCTATTTATCAGTTTACCGGCAAGGAGCGGGACAGCGAGACCGGCCTGCACTACTTCGAGGCGAGATACTATGCTAGTGAAATCAGTCGTTTCACCCGCGTTGACCCGTTGCTCGCAGAGCAGCCGGATCCCCAACAACCTCAGAGGCTCAACCTCTATTCCTATACCCGCAACCAGCCGGTGATCTTCACCGATCCCACAGGAATGAATGAAGGGGGATACCTAGAGCCCAACATTTTGGATCGCCTCCAGCATCACCGGGACTTCACTGCGGGCGATGTAATCTCCGCAGGCGTGTCGTTTGCCCTGGGACCTCTTGGCTTTTATGGCGCAGCTGCGAGCGGGTACGTTACTGCTGCGTTCACAGAGAAACCTCAGACTGCCGAGCAGGAGGCACTGCTTCTGCTGGGTTCCGCCAGCGGAGGCTCGGGAATGGCGGGGGAGCTCGCCAAGGTTGCCGGCCGGAAGGCCATGGGGGCAGCCTTAGCAGAGGCTTCGATGATAACCGGCGGTGTAGCGTTCGTCTACACGGCTACCTACTTCGCACTTGACAAAGTGGATGCATACACAGCCGGTTCCCGCACATACGAAGCGCATACGCCGTCATCTATGTCCAGTACGACGGCGGCGGAGCGGGCACAGCGCAAGGCGGATGCGACCAACCGCCAGCTCCGTAGCCCACCGGCAATCGAAAAGTGTCCTGCGTGTGCTAATCCAAGCGGATTTCACGGAACGGATGAACAGGGTCGTCCATTGCCTCCAATGGCTCGCCCCACGCCGGAGACGCCGGCGCAGAAGGCAAGGCGGGAACGTCTCGCCCCGACGGAGGCAAGGTGGACACCGTATCAGGGAGTTGGCCGGGAGGCCCTGGGGTTGGAGCTTCCCGAGGATTGATCTTTGAAGATGTTGCTCAGATTCCAGGCAATGCGAATGTTTGGAGCGATTCAAGAGAGAGGCTGTACAAGGCGAAAGTCGCCGGCGCGATCCTCTTGCCCTCCGGGCAAATGTCTCGAGCGAATGGAGCACCAACGGCGTCGACCTGAGCACGAAGTCGAAGATCAACGGGTGAGCTTCCGAATCAGGAGTGCCGGTGCGACAGCAGCCGTTCTTGCATTCGGCATCATGACGTGTGCGACGATGGCCGGCATTCCCGAACCGAGTTTCGTTCTGCACGGTACCCTCGCGGTTGACGGCCAGACCATCAAAGCCACTGACGGCGTAACCATCCTGGCGCGGGTTGATGGAGTCGCTGAACCTGTCGGCACTTATCAGATGGGTGACAACCCTGCCGCCAGGGACAACTACGTCCTGCGAATCCGACTCGAATCCCTCGCTGACGGCAGTGGTCAAAGCGGCAACGCAGCAGTGGTAGGGCAGACGGCTCACATTATGATAGATCAGGGCGTCGGTCCGCAGCGCCACGCCGCAGATGTTGAGCTCACCGCTGGCGGTGCCGTCGTCACACTCGATCTCTCCGTGCGCGGGGGCATTACCTGGCATCGTGCGGTGTACTACGACGAGCGTTATCCCAGCGTGTGGACCAGCGGAACGTGGATGCTTGATCACCTGGTTCGGCAAGGATACACCGTGCTTGATGCCGATGTTCTCAAAGCCTGGATGATTGCCAGGATAGCGGATAATCAGCCGAGTGTTGTAGTGTTTGTACAGGACGCCGTACCTGATACCGTGGCGGAGACAATGACACCGGATTGCACTCTCCGGCAATACCTGAACGCGGGCGGCAAGGTTGTCTGGTATGCCGATATTCCCTTGTTCTATCAGGGACATGTTGATGGCACAACGACCGGCTGGGGCGTTGAGGGGTCGATGGAAGTCCTGGGTTTCAACGCCGCTGGAGGGGACTGGGAAAGCGGTACGGAAGTATCCATCACCGGAGGCGGCCTCAACTGGGGCCTGACCCGCACCTGGTTGTCGCAGCGACCGGCCGAGCACGCCGGCCTGCGGGCCCTGGCCCATGACGGCTACGGGGATACCGCGGCATGGGTGATGCATTACGTAGAGGGTGACACATATCGCGGGTTCGTAAGGTTCTTTGACCGGTGGGGAAGACCGAACGGGCACGACGTTCGCCAGTTGGCCGTCTTTGGAAATCAACTTCCACCGCCGCTGGATAACGACTATGACGGTGATGAGGACGTAGACGCGCGCGATCTCGTACTATTCGATCGATGCTTCGACGGTCCGGAGGCCACGCCCACCCCGCCGTGGGCAGGAATCACCGTGCACAACTGCCTCGCAACCTTCGACTCCGATGAAGATGCGGACGTTGACCTGGCGGATTTCGCAGGTATGCAAAACACCTTCACCGGCAGTGATTTCTAGAGCGTTTTCGTCATTTGTGTAGCGGATCAGGAGTTGGGTGCCATGCCCAAGTCCCGGCGCGCCGGGACGCCGGCATGCAATTCACCCGCTACACAACATCCGAACCTGCTACAAGAACGTTATCCAGGTGGACAGTCCCCCGGGTCGACGTTGTTGCCCGCCCAGGAGTACGGCCGACCGGAGTAGCCGAAGAGAATCTGCCCCAGGTCGCCGACGCCCAAGATACCCTGCGGCCTGTAGAACGGAGCGCCCTCGCCCTCCAGATCTACCCACGTCCAGTGCGCCTGAGGCTTGGGATCACCCGGCAGACCGTAATTCTGATTGGTCAGCAGGTAGGCCGAGACATCGCCAACGGAGAGGATCTGATCGGGCGGACCGAACTCAATCGCAACCGGATCGACCGGGCCGACCACATCGCCGTAGTTGTGCGGTGGGGGTAGTTTGATCGTGCCGATCGTCAACGGCTCGAGGCAAGTGTAGAGCTCCGCTCCGTAACAGAACTTCAGCTCATAGGTTGCCACCGGCACGATCGCGCAGTCGCTGATGTGCAACAGAGACGAATCCGCATCGCCGAAGTTGGCCCAGTTGCGGAAGAGGGGTGTGTCTCCCAGCCTGGCGAACCAATCCTCGTCCGTACACCCGCCCGGCAGCCTGCAACCCATAGGTTCGCGCTGCGGGTTCTGCACCCATTTGACCAGTCCGACGGACGGATGCTGCCCACACGGCGCGGAAGCCGTGCAGGTACCACCGGGGCACTGCGCATCAGTCAAGCAGGTAGTGTCCGGATCGTCGTCGCAGACCCCCGGGCAGTCTGCGTCCGTGTTGCACGAGCGGTGAAGATCCCCCTCGCAGCGCAGCAGTGAGGTCAGCTCGACCCTGAGGGCGAGTTCTTCGTCACCGCACGTACTCGGATCAATCGACAGGTACCGGTTCTTACGCTGCTGATGGACGGGATTGCCCGGCAGCATAGGACCGCACATCGGCGGGAAGTGGCAGGTGAAGCCGATTTCCATATTGAACGTGCCCATCTTCGCGTCGGTCAGATCGCCTGCGTTTGAATGTCCGCCTATACGGATCTGGTAGACGGCACCGGCGGTCACACCCTCGTTCTCCCAATCATAAGGCAACCACAACGCGGGAACCGTAGGATAGTGACGACGCGAACCGTTGCAGCCGTCATCGTTGCAGTCGAGTTCGTTCTCATAGCACGTCGGCGAATCCGTGTGGTTGCCGAATACTTCCATCATCGCGTCCCACGACCACTCACTTCTGCACAAGATGATGCGCATATCGCCAGTGCACGGCGCGGTTATCTCGTACCATACATCCGCCTGCAGGCTGTAATCACCCGAGTATTCGCAATCGGTGTCGATCATATCGGGGCCGTCGGTTCCGGCGAATATGTTGTCCCCCGTGACCGTGCAGCGATAAACGTCCCCACCTATGGGATGGTCCCATTCCTCGCAGTCGCCGTAAAAATACTCGCATTCATCACTTCCCAGCTCACAGACCGGGCCAAAATAGGCGAGATACGGATCGTAGGTGCAGACGCCCAGATTCGGATCGGGTCCCATGTCCGTGCAGATGGGCATCGCGTTTTCGCAAAGGTCGTTGGCAGGGACGAGTGCCTGACATCCGGCACCGTCTTCGACTTCGCTGCACGACATTTGCGGATACGGAATGTTGTTCGTTTCCGCGCAGATCGTACCCTTGCACTGGTTTAGCGTCCCGCCATCATGGCACCCTCCACCCGGTGTGCAGCAGGCTACCTGAAAGTCGCCGCAACCTCCATCCAGCCCGGGTTCGATCCCAGGAATCATCCCGCTGCCGACACAAAAGGCCAAGTCGCGGTGACTGATGCTTTCCTGTCCATACTCTCCGATTGGGGTGCCATCTGCCTCGATAGACCCCTGAAGGTGGTAGTCGTTGCCGTCTAAGCTGTCGCCGACCAAGACAACGCAATCATCGCCCATGCCGCTAAACTCGATCCAGTAGCACTCTCCGGCCTCAACTTGGACAGGCGGGTCAATGTCACCCGAGTAGCGCCAATAGTACGAGTCTGGCTCAACGCGGGCCCGCTTGTCCGGGATCCACGGACCCGGTGAACCCGGAAGCTCCGCGCCGGGAAAGCCGTTGTCGTCCTCGTAGAAGCGGATGATGAAGTCTTCATCAGGCGGATCGTCCATGCATGGGCCCCAGACTGGTTGGTAATAACCCACCTCCAGGCAGATCTCGTCGATCGTATCGCCCGCGGCCCTGAAGTCGTCAGCAGCTCGGAATCCCTGGTTACGGTCGGCGTTGTAACAACAGGAGTTGCCCGTTTGGCAGTGATCCAGATCATCCCAGTAACAGACTTTACAGGGTCTGTGAGAACACAGTACGCCGCCATGGAACTCGCCCCCGGGCATAGATTCGCACAACGTTTGCGTGTCGACGGCGGAGTCGTGACGACATTCCCCATCGAGAAGACAGCACGCTCCGAGCTCGCACGGATCGGATGCGCAGTCCGTAATCGGATCAGGCTCGAGCCTGGAAAGGAAATCGCCACGGAGCTCCTCGCATTCCAGCTTAGTCATCAGCTGCAGTTCGGGCGGATCCGTGGTCGGATTGAAAGTCCGGCAAACACCACCTGGATTCGGCGGACAGTCATCATCCAGTTCGCAGGGTTGGCCAAAGTTGTCGGACCCCTCATCGCAGATCATCCCCGGGCCACACTGGTCAGCGAAACAGCACACGCCGGGGATGCAGGGCTCGACGATCCAATGGCCCTGATACACGCGTTTCTCGTCGAGGCAAAGAGCAGCGGCTCGGCAATCGGAGTCGTCGCTGCAAACCTCGTCCGTATGCTCGCAATGCCGGCCCGCAGGCAACTGCAACCAGTATGTCCCCGGTGCAACCGTCCACTGAGCGGAGTAGTTGCCGTCGGTGCAGCAGTGGTCATTACCGCATTGGTCACCAAAACCCGCACGTCCGGGATCGGGGAAGATCCTATACTCGGCGCCACCTGAGCAGGGGCACCGGCTCGCAAGGAACGGCGAGTCCACGTCAACCGTTGGCGAGTTACAGCAGTAGGTGAATGTGATCCGCGCGCATTCGTCGACGTGGATGGAGTGGTACCACCCGGCATCACCGTCGGCGGCGCAGTAGTCGGCTTCGTCGGTGGCGAGCCTGCTGTCGGTTGTGAAGTCGTACCTGTTCGTGCAGGTGTCGTCGTCCAGGCAGTCGGGATACGGCGGCACCGTAGCTTGAATTGCCGTCGGTCCCTCGCAGACCTGCTCGCAGGTGCCGCACTCGCATACCTGAGGTTTGCAGGTCTGCGGGTCGCAGGTCTCAGTGATTTCGCAGAGTTCAGGGTGATAATTACACGCCATCAGGTTCCGATCGTCGCACGGAATCGGCAGATTGGTGCACCAACCGAAGTGGCAGTCACTCTGGTCGACACACTCGGTCCGTCCCTCACTGCAAAGGTTCGAGCACTCCGTAACACCAGGCTCGCAGAGCTCAAAGTCTCTGCCGCACACATTGCCGCACGTCTCTACATACTCACACGTCTCGTTCGGATCGATGCAGTCCTGTGTTACAAGACTGCAGGGCGCGTTGCTGCTACTGAGCGGATAAGCCAGGTTGTGACATTCGCCCCCGGCAATATCACACGGCGTGTTATCTATCGAGCATTCACATGTGCTGAAGCAGTTGTAGGGATCCACGCCCTGAGGATCGCAGCGCGTT
The DNA here is from genome assembly GCA_020348265.1 of Phycisphaerales bacterium. Lineage (GTDB taxonomy): Bacteria > Planctomycetota > Phycisphaerae > UBA1845 > UBA1845. The sequence goes on from CP070744.1 coordinate 1,123,660, forward strand.
CCACCGGGAACGGGGTAACCGGCCACCGTGCCCGTGCACCAGTAGACATCTCCACAGCAGTCCCCGCCGAGCTCTTCGCCCGAACCTTGATAGGGCTGCTCACAGCAGTTGGGATCGCAGTCTATTCCTGAGCCCGTGAACGTGCCGCTGTTGTCGGCGCACCACACGGCATCGTGCTCATCATCACAGGAGCCGTCAGCAAAGCAGCAGGCACCGAAGGCGCAGGGGCCATCCGCGCATACCTTCGCGTCGGAGGCTTCCGGGATAAGGAAATCGGCTCGCGTGCGCGGACCAAGATAGTTGAGTGTCAGACATTCTTCGTCCAGTCCCCAGCAATCGCGATCCATGCTGCCCCAGTTGTCGTTACCACGGTCGCAGACCTCGCCCACATTAGGACCATCACCTGCGCAGAATCGGCAATTGGGCTGTAGAACGTCAGTGCAGCTAGTTCCGTCGCAGCATGCGCCGACAGGATCATCTACCGGTATACCAATCAGCTCAAACGCGAGTACTCGTGATCCGGGATGGGGTACCCCTGCAAGTATCACCGTGCCTCCGATCGGACCATCGTCGATCCACATCACGTCGGCGTCGTTTGCACCGATGTTCGCTCCGGCAACTGAGGGAATCCAAAAGCCGGTCAGGTCGTTAGGAATGCCGTCGGTGCGGAACCTTGCTGCGTGGACAACCATATAACCCCGCGGGGGGATGATCAGCGGGGGATCCTGCCAGCAGCCACCTCCGTCAGCTGCACTCGTCGACCGGCACTCGCAGCTCTGTCCGGGGCACTCCTGCTCGGGGTCGCAGTTGGGATCGCAGTTGGGCTCGAGCCAGTATGTGCCGACGGTGCCACCTTTGTCGAAGCGAACGCTCCAGGTGAAAAGGCGCGTCGGGCCGGTTGGGTCGAGGTCCTCATGGGTATAGAAGTCGAAACTGACTACTTCATTCTGAAGCCCGGTGCCGCCTCGCCAGCGGATCTCCTGCAAAATGATGTACGAGCCGTGGCTTAGCTGATAGTCATCGCCGATCATGTAGAACCCGTCACAGCGACCAATGCCGTCGGTGACGTCGACGCAAGTGTCGGGTTCACACGTGCCGTCAGCGCAACCTTCATCTCTGGTGCAAACAACACCATCGTCGTCCCCGCCGACGCACCGCCACGCGCAATCTGCGTCCACCTCGCAGTACTCGCCGTAGTTCGCTCTGCCGGACTTTCGGCTGCACTGTCTGACCGGAGGGACGATCGGGCCGACGGGATTCCCGTCGTCGGAGCCGCCGGTCCCCAAACCGGAGCTGTAGGCAGGGCAACGAACCGGCAAGTGCATCAGATCGTCCGGATCGGTGATTTCCACCCAGGTGCCGTTGTCAGCCTCGCACGCGGCTTGATCGGTGAAGACGGCGGGCAGACTATCCCCACCGCAGCAGCGACCGACGGCCTGCACACCGGGGGCGACCGGATCGTTGTCGTAGGAACAGTCGTAAGCTCCGCCGCCCAGATCCGTGCAAATCACACCCGGCTTAGGCTGGCAGCCCAGGAGGTTAACACCATCGGCCCGGTCGCAATCGTCGATCGTGTCACAGTTTTGTCCGTTCGTGGTTCCGCCAACGCATTCGCTGGCACATGGAGAAACTGAGCCGCGGCCATACCCGGCGATGCAGTCTTCATCGTTGTCGCATTCCGGATCGATGGGGCCGTCCATGCAGCGTGCGTAGTAATTATCGTCGCAACGACCCACCGTGCACGGGTCTCCGTCGACTTCGCAGCGCGTACCCGGGGGGGCGGACACTCTCTGGCAAGTGCCGTCCAGGTTGTACTCCTCTACCTCACCATACCTGACGCACTGACCCACCATGCAGCCGCCGTTATACGTCAGGTCAGCACACTCGCTGTCGCAACCGCAAGGATCGCCTTCAGCTTTGGCAGCGCGCTTTGGTGTCGGTTTGTTTGGCGCTACGGTATCCGAGACCGATCTGACAGCGCCAAACCCGCTGATCTCGGCTCTGGCTGCATCCAGCATATCCGCCGAGACCGGTTCCGAGCATGCGAGACCGTTGGCGTCACGCGCACTCTCTACGTGCTTGGCGATTCGATAACCGACTTCTTCATGGATCACCGCCAACGCAACAACCGGCAGGAACAACAAGGGAGAGACAAGGCTGGTGACAGAAGTGTGTCTCCTCATGACCAGAATCCCCCGTATGCTGAGCGGTCAGCCGACCACAGGCGCGTTTGGCCGGACGTCGCCGACTCCCACACCGCGGCATCGGCGACATCTCCTCTGCACCTGATAGATGATACTTTACTTCATCAACAGGGAGACTGCAAGATAAAAGAGCGTGAGACCAATCCGACACGAATCAAGTGAAAGAGTGACTGTGTTGCGCGCATGCACGCTTTTAGAGGTAGCGTGACTGCACTCTATCCGCACGTACTACCTGCTGATGCGGGGCGATACTCGTTGGAGTGAGCGAGGTCGTGGCTATCCTCGCCCACCTAGCGCAGCAATGCCAGGAAGACGCCGGCGGCCACCGCCGACCCCATAACCCCGGCCACGTTTGGTCCCATCGCGGCCATCAACGGATTGACTCGACCTTCAGATTGCTTCGACACGAAGTCCTGCACTACCCGCGCCGCCATGGGAACCGCGGAGACGCCGGCCGCGCCGATACAGGGGTTGAATCGCCGCTCGGTTGGGAGCAACAAGTTTAGGATCTTAGCGAAGACGACGCCTCCCGCAGTGCTGAAGGCAAACGCGACCGCCCCGAGCAACAGGATGAACAGGGTGCGGGGTTGCAGGAAAGCCTCACCGGGCATCGTCGAACCGACAACGAGGCCAAGGAAGATGGTCACGATGTTTACCATCGCCCCTCCGGCGGTCTTGGAGAGTCGGTCGGTCACTCCTGACTCTCGTAGAAGATTGCCGAACATGAGCATGCCGATCAGCGGGGCACAGCTTGGAACAGCCAGCCCCGCCAACAACCCGGTCACAATCGGGAAAAGGATGACCGCTCGAGCCGAAGGTGTTTTGGCCTCCGGCACGGGCATCTTCCTCTCTGCGCCCGTGGTAAGCATGCGGATTATGGGAGGCTGAATTACAGGCACTAAGGCCATATAGCTGTAGGCCGCGACGGCAACAGCACCGAGCAGATGAGGTGCCAGGATCGCCGTGAGGAAGATCGAAGTTGGCCCATCTGCTCCACCGATGATGCCTATGGACGCAGCCTCCTCCATGCTGAAGCCAAAGAGGTAAAAGGCTCCAAACGCCGCCATAAAGATGCCAAGCTGCGCCGCCGCCCCGAGCAAAAACGTAATCGGACGCGAGAGCAGCGGTCGAAAGTCGGTAAGGGCTCCTACGCCAAGAAATACGAGTGGAGGGAGGAACTCCGTACGAATGCCCACATCGTACACCATCTGCATGAGCGGAGGCACCATGTGGCCGTCGGACCGCGTGAGCGCTTCGTTGGACGCGCTCAGCACTGCATGCGGCAGATTGGCCAGGATGGCGCCGAAGCCGATAGGTACAAGGAGCAGTGGTTCGTACTTCTTGCGGATGGCCAGGAATATCAGCAGCCCCCCGATCCCCAGCATCACGATATTCTGCCAGGTCAGACCCGCAAACCCGGACTGTGTGATCAACCTTTCGAAGCCCTGCATGCCGTTATCGCCCAATCGTCAAGATCGGCTGTTCAGCCGTCACATCAGCGCCTATCGCCGCGTCAATACTGACCACCTTACCTCCCACCGGGGCGCGCACATCGTGCTTGGCCTTCAGGGCCTCAACCGCGGCGATGACCTGCCCCTCTTTGACAACATCGCCCACGCTGACCTTCAGTTCCACCAGCTCGGCCTTGCCTTTGAACGGAGAGAAAACGGGAACGCCCTGGGAGTCTCCGGCCTCGGCGGGTGCGGCCGCAGTGGTTGGGCTAGTTGTTGGACAGTCGCTAATGGCTGGGGGCTCTACGGTAATGCGAAAAGTCCGTTTGCTGCCGTTCTCTTCGACTATGCATGTTGTGGTTACGGGTTCGGTTAGAGCCGGTCCCGCAGGGGCCGCCGGTGCGACGGCCGCTGGCTCCGGTTCTTTACTCTCCTCTTTAGTCTTCTTTAGCGGGAGGACTATCTTGGCTTTTCCCTGAAGCAGCCGCAGTCCACCGTTCAACGCCATGTCCTTGCCGGGAACGATGGCCGATGCCACCAAGAATACATTCTCTTCCGTTGCTGCAAGGCTGCGCTCGTTGAGGGCCTTCTCCGCCTCCGCCAGCGTATCCATAGCCGCATCGAGGGGGTTCCCTTCGAACGGCTCTAGGCCGAGTTGCTCTGCGGCGACCTTGACTACTTCAGGATCGGGCGGAAGCGGCGGCCGGCCGAAGTAGCCGAGCACGGCCCGCCCATACCCGGCCTCGATCTTCTTCCACCGGCCCAGTAGTACGTTGTTGAAAGCCTGCAGCCAAAACTGCTGACTTCCCGGGGTCACCGAGGTCCAGGCCCCGCCCGCTTTGACCACCACGGGAAACTCCGCCAGTACCTCGTTGTATTTGTCGAGGATACCCGCCTCGGCCATCATGTGTACGTTGGGGCCGATAGCACCTCCCGGCATGGGGAAGCCGATGACCCGTGCGTCCGCTGATGTGGTTACGGGGTTGAATTCATACTCTTCCAGGCCTTTGGTGAGCAGGTTCTCGATCTCGTTCATCTTGGAGGCATCGATTTCGAGGTAGTATCCCGTGCCTTTGAGTGCGTGGGCCATGGAGCGCACGTCCGGTTGCACCGTGCCTGAGGCCAGTGGCCGAACGGAAAGATCGATGCCGTCCACGCCCCCGTCGATGCCCGCCAGATAGCAGGAAACCGCCATGGAAGCAGTGTCATGGGTGTGTTGCCACAGGACTACCTCGGGTGGCAGGATCCTTTTGATTCCCTTGGCTGTCTCGTAGCAGGTCCGTGGATCCGTGGTGCCCGAGGCATCCTTCATGCACACCGAGTCGAAATGCAGGCCTGAATCGAGGAGCTTCTTCACGATCCCGATGTAGAAGTCAGGGGTGTGGACTTTACCGGATTCGAAGGGAAGGCCCATCAGAGCTACACATACCTGGTGATGCATGCCGGCGTCTATAATAGGCTGGCCGGTGCGCACGAGGTTATCCACGTCGTTCATGTAATCGAAGTTACGGTCCCAGGTGGTCCCGTGTTTCTTCATCAGCTTGGCTTGGAGCTTTAAGGCCTTGAGTGGCTGCGTCGTCAACGTAACCCCGGATACCGAACGGGTCAGGATCTGGAGATCGACGTCCGGTCCGACCGCCTTGCGCATCTCGTCCTGACACCAGAAGGGGTCCTCTCCCACGTACATGTATGGTGCTTGGTAGCGTGCCCCGCCGCCAAACTCAAAATGCCGAATGCCGGCCTCGGTAGAGGCTTGCATAGCAGGCAGAATGTCTTTCAGGCGCACCTTGCCTCCGAAGCTGCTTTGCAGACCGTCACGAAACGGCGTGAACATGACCCGGATCTGCTTGGGCTTGCTGGTGAAGATCATGTCTCCTCCTCAATCTCAGTAACTCGAGCACCAGGGTAGAGGGTTGCAACTGTACTGCAAATCGCTGCTGCCATCACTGCGTCAACAGCGCGTTCGCGTTGTGGAAAGATCAGTGTGATAAGCCGGATCGCCAAGGCCTGCAGGGCGAGAATCACGAACACAGCCACAAAAGCCGTAGCACAGATTGTCAATAGGTTTGCCTCAGGCAAGGAGAACCTCCCTTCCAGGACTTCCGCACCTCACCCAGCGCGCAGTCGAATCCCGCAGCGAAACAAGCGGGAATGTGGACTCGCTCACAATCCGAACCTCCGGCAGTCTTCTTCCAGGGCCAGCCTGCCTCGCGTCACCGGGTGTACGCAGCCTTCGATTCTCAGCGAGAGGTCGCGCTCAATCGACTGAACCACGCCGGCGGCCAAAGGGGGTGGCGATTCGGCCCCGGGGTCCGTTTCCACTCTGTCTGTCGACTCATGCCATATGCGTACTCGACGGCCGACAATACAAGATGCTTTCCGATACGACTCCAGAAGATCACCCGGGCCCTCCTCGTGCAGTACCCGGTATCGCACAGCAAGCCGGTCGAGCAGGGTCCAAGTAAATCGCTCCAATGATACATCAACGCCGAGGTCTTTCAAGCACCCCGCTCGTCGCACGAACTGAGTGGGCTCGATAGGCGGCGTCTTCTCCAGATTGACACCTATTCCCAAGAGTGCCACCTCAACGCGGTCTCCACGACATACAGTCGCTGTTAGAACACCCGCGACCTTCCGATCCCGCATGAGCACGTCATTGACCCACTTGATTCCCGGGGCAGTGGGTTTGTGGTTATACGCCTCTATTGCATCCACCACGGCGACGGCAGGGAGCATTACGAGTCCGACCGTCAAACCCGCTGCCCGTGTGCCTACGGGCAGGGCGACGGTCAGAAAGAGATTGCCGCGCCGCGTGGACCACGGCCGGCTGCGCTGTCCATGGAATCCGCGACCCTCCAGCGCCAGAGCCGCCGTGGGAGCATCCAGGCTCAGGCCGTTTCCCAAGGCCTCGCGCAGAACATCAAACTGTGATTCGACGGCGCTACGGATGACGATAAGGCGACGCCAGAAGGCGCAGTGCCCACTGCCCCTGAACTCAGTTGCCCAAACGGCGGAATCCGCGGCCAGCGTCTTCCACAGTGCCCGTTCATTCGCGTCAAGTTCCGGTCGACAGGCGTGTGTCTCGCCGATGCCAGTCGGCATAAGCTGGCTGAGACACTCTGTGGAATCCGCAAGTATCCGCATGAGCGTTCGACCAGAGTGATCCAAACCACCGGGGCATCGCAAAGGGGCAAGCGATAGGCGGTTAGGCTTGAACGCGGTCTACTGACGACCTCAAGCCCGCGCTGGACTTCCGCGCGAGATCACAACGTCCGAGAAAAACCCTCGTCAAGACTGGGCAGAGGCGGACTTGAACCGCCGACACACGGATTTTCAGTCCGTTGCTCTACCAACTGAGCTACCTGCCCGTAGCGAGCCGATGCTAGCGCTTCGCTCATGCGTTCCGTTGTCGACATGCCTGGCTATGCATGTTTCGGCGCAACGCGACACACGAGGCCAATGTAGAACCGCCCGACCCGGCAGTCAAGACTCGCCAACCCGCGCACTTTGTACGAACGTCACACGCACGCTGGGGTGACGATTCGCCAACTCCGTTGGCGGCAGGGCCGGACGGGCCACGTAGACGGCTTCGCCCCCGTGCGCGGGTGAAGGTCTTCGAACCGGGTCACCCTCATTGCGGATGGTGATTGGCCCTGGCCCGTAACCCCCGTTACTGCAAAGACTTACGAATGGTGCCATGCTTCCGTAAGGCAGCGATCCCAGCGGTGCAGGAGATATCTCCAAATGTTGTGGATGAGGGATTCTCAAGCGGCGTTTTTTCTCACTCCGTCCACAAACTGAATTCCGGCGATGACCTCCGGGATCAGAGTCGATCCGTTCAGTGCTCGCCACTTCTTGGACGCACTCTCCATGAGCTTGAACACCATGGCGAGGCAT
>CP070744.1:1131311-1149518 GCA_020348265.1 Phycisphaerales bacterium
CACGTCGTGGATCTGGAGATCCTGACGGGTAGTGACGTGAACTCGGCCACTGCCGTACTTGCGAGCCACTGCGGCCAGCGTCCGCATTTGGTCAGGAAGCAGGGCACCCGCGGGGAGCCGTACACGCAGCATGAACGTTCCGTCTTGCCTCTGTTCATACACACCCTGGGGGACGCGGAAAGCCCGATACTCCGTTGCCGAGACATCACCCGACTTAAACCGTTCGGTCTGATCCCGAAGCTTGTTCAGATCCGCTTCGAGGGTTGCAGGTAGATCGTGGATCGTTTGCATTGCGTTTCACTCTTTCTAACCATTGGCCCTTAAGACTGTGGATTGCCCTCGTCGCCCAACACGTCGGCGAAATAGCTTGCGTATTTGAAGCCGCTGTCCGGTGAGATACCGACAGCAACACCCTTTTTGCCCCCGCCGAACCCGACAGCGGCATGCACGATGGCTCCGGTGGAAGGCCCCACGATGAGACCTTCCTCACGGAAAAGACGCTTGGTCATTGCATAGGCCGGATCGTCGTCCACGCGGATTACATGGTCGATCACTTCTTGATCCAGGATGCTCGGAGTCTTGGACTCCTGGAGGTTCTTGAGGCCGGGAAGTCGATGTCCCTTCTGGGGTTCGACGGCGACTACCTGAACCTCAGGGTTCTTCTCCTTCAGGAATCGGCCCACCCCGGACAGCGTGCCGCAGGTTCCGTAACCCGCGAAGAAATAGAGAATGCGTCCCTCGGTCTGTTTCCAGATCTCCGGCCCAGTGGTCTCGTAATGGGCTCGGACGTTGTCGGCATTCTCGTATTGGTTAGGCATGGCATAATGCGCCCGCCCTTGGTCGCTATCGATCATGGATCGGGCGAGGGCGATAGCCCCATCTTTGGGGTGATCGACCGGGCAGAGGTCGTCCGGTGTCGGCCAGACCTGGGCCCCAAGCATGCGCATGATCAGCTTCTTCTCCTCCGGGACCCCATCCGGCAAAGTAACGGTGAGTTTCTTACCCATGATCGCAGATAGTGCCGCCAGAGCAATGCCCGTGTTTCCCGACGTAGGCTCAACCAGCTCCTTCCCGTAGAGCTCTCCGCGTTCCTCCATTCCCTTCAATAGATAGAAGGCGGTTCGGTCCTTGATCGAGCCAAAGGGGTTGAACCATTCGAGCTTCAGAAACAACGAGGAGGCGCCGTCGGGCACCGTTCGACTGAGTCGCAGCAGCGGCGTCGGCTCGGCAGCATTGGCGATCAATTCTCGTACATCTTCGTAACGACGAAGGCGGGCGTCCCAGCGAAGTTCTCCATTATCTTTCATGTTTATTCTCGATCTTCAATGCCGGCCTAGATACCCGCTCCGTCGTGCAAGCCACACTCGAGCTTCCCCGTGCCGCTCCATCGTCCATCACGTGAGTAGTCACCCGGTGTGCTGCCCGGTACCGGCTTTGTGCAATGAGTACACCCCAGGGTCGGATACCCCTTTTCGTGCAGCTCGTTGTAGGGAACGTTGTTCTTTTGGATGTATTCCCAGATCTGTGGGCGTTCCCATGCGGCCAACGGGCTTATCTTCAGAACCTGGTAACGCCAGTCCCAGTCAACAATGCGGAGATTGGCTCGCGTCGCGGATTGGCTGCGGCGCAGACCGGTGATCCATACGTCGACGTTGGCCATGACGTCGTACATGGGGTCCACCTTACGAAGATGGCAGCATTTGTCTGAATCGTGTTTCCACAGCTCGGCGCCATACTCAGCTGCCTGCTGCTCGGGCGTCAGCGTGGTACCGCGGTTGACGAAGTCGAGGTGCGGATACCACTCCGAAATACGATCGCGCAGCGCGTACGTCTCCGGAAAGAAGAACATGGTATCCAGATAGACCACCGTTACGGGCCGACCGTGTCTGGCGTACATGTCGATCAGTGCACAGCCCTCCATACCGAAGGAAGTGGTCATAATCATCCGCTGGTTCTCGAATCGTTCCAGGGTCCACGTGATCAGTCGATCGGTAGGTGCGTCCTCCGTTATGCGCTCCTCCTGTCTACTGGCTAATGGCTGCATCTCCATTTGTTTCTCTCCCAACTTTCTCCCGCACACATGACCGTAGCGATCGCTCACCTGCCCCGTGGAGAGGTGGGCTAGCTGAGGGCGCTTGCCTGTCGCACTTTCTCCCGGGACATATCACTCGCCCCATGTCTGTGGACGGCGCACCACGAAAAAAAAGCCCGCAGGAACGTTCCTGCGGGCGTGGTTTCTGAAGTCTCTTTCAGGATCTCACGTTTCCGTCAGGACGTTCCTCCTTCCGAGCTGCTACAACAACAGCAACAATACGCACAAGGCGCCGGGACGAAACGGCCTGGCAATCGCACTGACTGAACACCACGGAACCCGTGATGCTGACGGCCAATACCTGAACGATAAGTGAGCTTACTCCTCATGATGATAACATACTACCGCTCACGGATGGTGTTGTCAACCCGTTTCATCACCAAATACTGCTACGTGGAACGATGGCGCCTCCATTGGCTGGTTGACGCCGAGCGTGATAATGCTCAAGCAGGGCGTCCAGCTGCAGTGGATTGTCTACTGAAACAGTGGACATTACCACCAGAGTCGCCGGAGCTACATTGCCTCGGGGGCGATAAGTTGAGTTCCCTGCCTCGATCGGGTACACGGCGCGCGATACGCCGACGGCGATTGGGTGACCTGACCGATCCCGGCGAACTAGCTGGTGAAACGGTGGACTATCCGTTTGCGCCACGATGATTTCAGCACGAGGGCCTGCCGGCCTGACAGCCTGTTGAAGAAGTCGCCTCTGATCACCCAAGTGTATTGCCACCCTTCGTGGGTGGCATCTTTCGGCTTTTGCGCTGCCCACGAGGGGCGGCGCTACATTCTTCAAAAGGCTCCCAAAAGTTGCGTTTGAGCTGACTCGGCATTTCAGGGCGGCCCCGTGCAAATCGCGACCGTGGATGCGACAGGTCTGCAGCCTGCGCTTGCGTTTCAATTGAGTTCTCGGTCAATGCGAGCCCAGGCGCGAAGCCAACGCAAGGAAGATCAATACTACCAGCACGACCCCGCTGCTGAATGCGATGAACCCCATCGGCTGAACAAGCTTTTTCCAATGCCGCCACTCATCCTTCAAACGGATCTTCTCCAGCTCCCCGCTTGCCTCCAGGCGATCATACCAGCGTTTCCTTTCGTGCAGCATTTCCGCTCGCGTAATCCGTCCCGAGAAGATAACGGTGTCCATCGGGAACTTCTCGATCCGGAAATGTCCGTTGAAGAAGTGGAAAGTGAAAATGAAGCCCGCCGCCAGCAACGCCTCGTCACTGTGAATAATCAAGGCCATATTGATGAGCCAGCCGGGGAATATCCAGGTGAACTCCACCGGGAACCACATGACCAGGCCGCTCAAGCCGATCGCCCCCACGCCCCAGAAAACCGCCATATAGTCGAACTTCTCCCAGTATGTCCATCGATCCCATTGTGGTCTGGGGCCACGGCCGAAGAACCACTTCTGGTGCGCCCACCAATCGCCGACGTCACTCGGATTTGGAAAGGGGATCTCCGGGCCAAAGGCGACCTTCAACACTTGCCGGATGCTGTACCGTCCTGTCGTTGGGTCCCGAAAACGGTACCGTTGCTGGATTGACCTGCTGATCATGCTCAGCACGTGCAGGCCTAAATACAAGAACGTTATAATCCCGCCGGCACGGTGCAACGCGGTAGTGACTTCCAGACCTCCAAACAGCCAGACAACCCACTCCGCCCACTCGGTCTCGTAGAATTTCAGGGGCATCCCCGTCACTGCCAATAGCAGAAAACTGGTGACGATTAGGAAGTGGAGGAACCGGTCGAACGGGCGAAAGCGCACATAGATCACGTCATCTTCGTGAACACTCGTCTTCGTTTCTCTAAAGGCCTTGCGGTCGCGCATGTAAAGGGTTCCGGATCGGACGAACCAGAACACCGTGTGAAGTCCGAAGAACGAGAACGTCCCAACGATGATCATGCTCATGAACAGGAACGTCCAGTAGAGCACCGGGTAGTTCTCGCGGTTGCTATGGTCTGCGTGTGCGATGTAGCCGGCGAATTTGTCGCTGGCACGGGGGTGACACTTGCGACACATTCTGATCCGGTTCTCCGGCAACAGTATGCTTCCCGGTTCGTCCATGCGAAGGATGTCGTGCTGGCCGTGGCAGTCAAAGCACGCCGCTGCACCGGGTAGGCCAAGGGCTGCTGCTTTTCCATGGAATGTCTCGCGGTACTTTTCCATCTGCTTCTCATGGCAGCGCCCGCATTTGTCATCGCTGGCCAGTTTGAATACGTCACCCTCCGGATTGATGATGTCGTGCGCCGTGTGGCAAGTCGTGCAGACCGGGGCGCGCTCATCATTTTCATCTACGAGTCGTCCATGGATGCTCTGATCGTAGACATTTGTGACGCCGACATGGCACGCTCCACACGTATGTGGGACATTGTCACGATGAATCCTTGACCGACGATCGGATGCCGGCCAGATCTCGTGCACACCGTGGCAGTCGTTGCACGATGGAGCGATGATCAGCCCCTGCCGCATTAGACCTCTGCCGTGCATACTCTCTAAGTATTGCTCGGCGGCCAGCGGCTGATGAACTCGCACCTGGGTCATGAGCTCCGGATTTGAATGACATTTCGCGCAGGTCAACGGCAGCTGAAGCTTGTACGTCGGAGCCCGCTGATTCTTCGACGAAAGCATGTTGTGTGTGCCGTGACAGTCGCTGCAGTACGCTGCCTTTCGCAAGGTGCCCGCGGCGGCCGCCACGGATTTCCCGTGCGTGCTCGTCGAATACTCCGCATCCTCACGCGGGTGGCAGCGCACGCATTGTGCTGGTTCCGTGCGAATCGCGTGGGGAAGCTCCTCACAGTCCAGATGGCATTCCGTGCAGCCAATCTCACGGTGCACGGAGAAGTCGTACTCCTGACGAAACACCAGTAATTCGGTTGCGTCCTCGCGCGGCACCTCATTGGGCAAAACCCGAACCATTAGTGCTCGTTCAGCGGGCGAGGTGTTAACGAGGGTTGCGCTGCCGTGGCAGTTTAGGCACCGATCGTTCTCCGGGGGGCCCTGGGCAAGAACCGTACTTGCGGAAACCAGCGGCAGCACGGCCAGCACCAGCCCTGCGATGGATACTAGCGGCAATACCGATCTGTCGGCAGCTTCTGCTCTCATCTCAACAGCCCCGCCAAACCGGCCCAGATGATCAAGACAACCAAGGTGATTCCGATCAGCAGCAAAACCACGCCGAGTAGTCTAGTCTTGAAGAGAGACTGCGGCGAGACCCGTTCGACGCGCAGTTCATCCAGGCGTCCCTCCTTCTTCAAGCGTTCGTACTCCAGCGGGCGTTCCTCACGAAATTCGTGCTCACTGATCTGGCCGTTGAAGATCACCGTATCCGTGGGGAACTTCTCGATCCTGAGGTGAGCATTGAAGAAGTGGATCGTAAAGATGAACGCAATAGCCAGCAATGCCTCGTAACCGTGTATGATCATCGCTACGTTGAACACCCATCCGGGGAGGAACAGGCTGACCGCCTCGGGGAACGCGAGCATAAGGCCCGAGCCGCCGATCACCACCGTACCGAAGGCGTCCGCCATGTAGTCGAATTTCTCCCAGTAAGTGAAACGATCGAATTTGGGCACTGGCCCTAGACCCACGAACCACTTGAACATGCCTATCAAGTCGAACAGATCTTTCCATCGTGGCAACATGGAATTGGGGCCGAACAACCAGCCTTTTTGTCCCGTCGTTACCTGAGTATAAGCCCACTTGGCAACTACGACCAAGTGAATAAGCACGTAGGAGAACATCACCCCGGCGAATATCCGATGCAGGATGCCGGCAGCATTACCGCCGCCCAGAAGCTGTGAAAGGAAGAGTGCCCAGGGCTCTTGGGCAAACTTCAAGGGAAGGCCCGTGATGGTGAGCCCCATGAAACTCGTGATAACAAGGGCGTGGGTAAACCGCTGAATCGGCTTGAACCTGACGAACATTCGCTCATTAGGACTTCCATGGTGGTCGACGGGTCCGTGCCTGTAGCGTTCGATGAGCGAGCGCATCCACCAGAGGACGGTATGGAGACCGAAGAACGTGAAAGTGCTGGAAATCACTATCACAAAGTACATCCAAACATAGAAGAGCAGCGGGTTCTTCTCGCGATCGCGGTGGTCGGCATGTGGTAAATACCCGGCGAAGTTCTCATTGGATCCGGGATGGCATTTAGCGCACATTGCCACTTTGCTTTCAATGGCCGTGGTCGAGCCCGACTCCGCCAGCTTGGCGATCTCATGGGCACCGTGGCAATCGCTGCAGCTCGCTGCGCGCATGTGCCCGATTGTGAAGGCCTGGCCGTGGTAGCTCTCATGATAGGTCGCGTAGAGATCCTCGTGGCAGGTACCGCACTCCAGAACGATATCCTGCGCAAACGCTGGGGTTCCCGCCCGTGTAATGCTGTGAGAGTGGTGGCAGTCCGTGCAAACCGGGCGCTTCTTCTTCGTATCCTTCTCATCCAGCGTGAAGTGAATGCTGTCGGTGTACTGTTCGGCAACGCCTACGTGGCAGCGACCACATGTCTGAGGAACAAAGCGCGAGTTGACGCTCGAGGTAGGCTCTCGCGAAGGCTGGATGTCGTGCGCACGGTGACAGTCCGGACAGGTGGCTACCACGATCAGACCGGATTTCAAAGCACCGCGGCCGTGTTCGCTTTCGTTGAAGCATCGTACCAGATCTGTGCCATTCTCTGGGAGATCCGACGGTGACCGGAACATTGAATGCCGGTGCTGGACGTGACACCCTCCACACACATTAAGGACGTTTAGAGGATAGGTCCACGATTTCCTCTCCGTCGGCGGAAGAATCCCATGATCCCCGTGGCACGTCCAACAATGGGGAAAGCCCTTGACGTTGGTCGAATCGTGTTTGGCGTGGACACTGCGGTTGTACAATTCACCCTGTTCAGCATGACACTTCGATGTGCTGCAGCTCGGCTCACCCTGCTTGGCCGGGTGGGGAAGCTCGACCGTGCCTGTATGGCAATCAACGCACTTTACCTCGCGGTGTGAGCTGTCAATCAACATCTCGCGGTCAAGGAACAGCTCCCACGGATCGGTTCGTAATGGAGCCATCGGCGTCGATACCATCGTGGCACGTTCTTCTTGCGTGCTTGTGGCGATCGAAGGTTGACCGTGGCAATTCAAGCATCGTTCGTCTTCCGCTGGCCTCTGAGCGCGCACGACGGTGCTGTTCACGGCAAGGCAGACTACCAGGGATGTCCATACAGATGTTCGAATGAAGGCTCTCCTCCGTCAGTACTTTTCCGAGGTTTGGGGATAGCCGGTTGCCGCCGGTCAAGATCACCGCGACAGTGTGCTGCCGGTCTACATGCGCTGTTACGGGAGGAACTCCACAGGCTCCTTCATCACTTTCTTCAGGGCCTCGCGATAGTGCTCCATGGCGTCCTTATATTGGCCTTTCTGTTCGTAAAGGCGCCCCAGGAAGTAGTGGGCCCGCGTGGGGTCCGGGTTCATCAAGAGGGAGTCGCGCAGCATTCTCTCCGCCTGCTCCAGCTCTCTGCGCTTCAGATGGATGAGCCCTTGAACGAGCCTGACGCCTTGAACGTCCGGAGATTGTGCCACCAACGCCTTGATCCTCTCCTCAGCCTCGTCGACGTGGCCTTGAGCCACAAGTACGTCAGCCAGATCGACTATCGCTGCTGCGGACGCCGGGTTGGCCGCCAACGCTGCTTTGAGTTCACGAGCCGCATCCGCAAGCATTCCCTTGGAGCGCAGAACAGCGGCGGCCGCACGGTGTCGATCGGCACGGGCCCGAGCCTCGTCTATCGCCTGCGGGCTGCGTTTGAGCCGATCGGCCAGCGCGACGCCATCCAACTCTCCCATAGCGTGGCGGCAATAAGCCTCGAGTTGGTACTCATAGTCGCGCGTCCATCCGGAAAGGACGTGAAGAAGGTCTCCTTCCCTGGAGGACACTACGGTCGTGGGAAAGACGATCAGCCCGAGCTCTCCATACGTCAAGTGCCCCTCGTCCAGCGCCAAAGGCTCAGTGATCTCTCCTTCCTTGCGAATCTCGCGAAAGTAGCCCAGCTGAACCACATCGGCGGTCATATAGACCAGTCTCAGGTCGGAGGAGGCGATGTCTTTGACAACCGCATGGGCCGCTTTCATCGCTCTTTCCGATTGAGTCTGATGTGCGCTCAGGTACACCAGTACGAGGACATCACCGGAGTTCCGTTCAAACGTAATGCTCTCTCCGTCCAGACCCGCGCGTTGAAAAGTCGGCAGCGGGTTGCCGGGCTCAACATTGCGTACTCGGTCGGCCGCCGCTGCCGGCAAAACCAACAGCATTAGCAGCGCAAGGGTCACTAACTTAAGGGCCAATACTCTCTGCGTCATTGTTGGCCTCCTTTCTGTTCTTTTCAGGTGAATCGTCTCCGGGCGGATTGGCCGGTTCCGGTGGGAGCTCATAAACCAACGGTTCTTTGCGATCGTAAGCGTACGGTCGGTGGCAACCGGATTTACACGCCCCGCCCGTGGGAAACTTCTCAAAGTCGACCGGCAGCTCCCAACCTCCGGAGCCGAACGGTACGGACTTGCGCATATGCTTGGGACTTTCGCTGGCATGCGTTTCGTGGCATGCCCGGCAAGTCCGCCCTTTTATCTTCTTGTTGATGTGCAAGTAGTGCAAGTTGAGGTCACCGTTGCGGAAATCAGTAAACGTATCCGTGTGCTGGACCAGGAAGCGCTGCCGGTCGTGACACGCCATGCAGAGTGCATAGGTTTCCTCAAGAAAGGGGGCGTAGAACTCCGGCGGATACTCCTTTATCAACAAACGGAAGTACGATCCTCCGTGAATGTGATGGCATGCGACACAGTTGCGTTGGGCGATAGGCCCATGCGGGGTGCGTCCAAGGGCCAACACCGCCTTGATGTTGGTCAGGATCGTCCCGTCCGGCATAGGCATCTCTTCGTCGTGGCAGGAGAGGCACACCTCGACCATGTCATTCACCAGGATTGCCGGATAGTCGCTGGCGTGGGCTTCGTGGCAGTTCTGGCAGCCCTTGTCGATTGCGACGGCATTGTGTTTGGTTGCGGCAGTCTCGATCCGTGCTGTCAGCTTCTCGTGGCAGGTGCCGCAAAGCGCCGGTGAGGAGGCCTTGAGAAGCATCTTGTCCTCGGCGGCGTGAGGCAGGTGGCACCCTCTGCAATCCTCGTTTACCGGCTTGTGGACCGTTCGTGCCTGTGCCGTCTGCCTGCTCAGCAAGGCGTGACACTCCAGGCATAGCTCGCGTCCGGGCTTGGTGAGCAGCGCCGCTTGGTTCGAGCTGTGCGCCCGATGGCATACCGTGCACGAGCCGGAAAGCACCGGACCATGCACGGCCGGCAATCCTTCGGTAACGTAGCTGTGACACTGCAGGCAGCTCTTCGCTCCGGCACCGCCAAGCAGCATGTTCTGATCCTCTCCGCCATGGGGATTGTGACAATCCGTGCACTCCCCGTGCGATACGGGCTTATGGATGTATTCGCCTGTCGTTTGGAACCGGTGGCAAAACCGGCAGAGTTCCTTGCCCTTGAAGCGCCATTTGTAGGTGTGCTCCTTCGGGCTCACTTCTTCGTGACAGGCATCGCACGCGTCAACGACAACCGGGCTGTGCAGCCAGGGCTCGCTCTTGATTCCCGGATGGCACTTGTCTGTCACGCATCCACCCCGCGGAATGGACTCTGTGGGCTTTTCGACCTGTGAAGGCATGTCATCAGCAGCCAGGGTCGAAAGCGCTAGACCACACACACACGCGACGATTTGTGATCCAAGAAGTCTCAATTCGATTCTCCCCGCTCTTGTGCCTCGTCAAGCCCCGATTCCGGGAACTCGTGAACCGGGCTAGGTGATCGAATGTACTCCCTCGGCTCATGACAACCCGGACTGCAGCGACCGCCTGTCTCGGTCTGCTTTATTCTGACCGGCATGGCCCACCCGCCCCCTTCGAATGGAACTTCGGACGCCATGTGCTTGGGCAAATTGCTGCCATGCAGTTCGTGGCACGTGCGGCACGTTCGCCCTTTCTTCGGGCGATTCACGTGTACGTAGTGCAGGTTTCTGGTTCCATCTCTAAAACCGGTGAACCAGATGTTCCGCCCATCCAGGACGATCCGGTTGCTGTGGCACTTGAAGCACAGGGCGTAATTGGCCAAGTTGAACGCGTCGTAGAAGTCCTTGGGGAAGTAGTTTCGCAAGTGGTTCGTATGGGACGTGGTGTGTATGTAGTGGCAGGCACTGCAATTCCCTGCTCGGATCGGGCCATGTTGAAACAGGCTGGTCAGCAACTCACGCTGCATCCCCGGGATGACTCGGCCATCTCGCGCCTCCTGTGGACGATTGTGGCAGTTCAAACATAAGCTCCGTTCGTCGGCGCGCAGCCGAAACGTCCTGTCGGCGGCGTGAGGATCGTGGCAGTTCGAGCAGTGATGTCCGGTGAAGACTGCTCCGTGAGCTGTTTCCTTATCCGTGCGTTCCTCTCGAATATTCGGATGGCACTCAACGCACAGGTCATAGATGGGCTTGGTCAGTATGTAACGGTACTCCGACGTGTGCCGTACATGACAGTCGCTGCACCCCGTATCCATAACAGGCTTGTGAACGAAAGTCGACGAAGCGATCTGGTGCTCCGTGTAAGTATGGCAGGTAAAGCAGTGATCTTTGCCCTCCCCGCCGTTCAACAGGCGTGCGTTCGACGCCTCGTGGGGATCATGACAAGCCGCACATTCCCCGACTGCGAACGGGGCATGAAGGTGCGCCTTCCTCTCAGTACGATGGCACTGCCGACACACCAGTTCGACGCTCATTTCCGTCAGCATCGAGCGCACGTTCGTCCCATGTGGTTCATGGCAAGGCAGGCAACCCTCGTGTTCGATCACCGCGTGAGTGTGTGCCTCCAGACCCACAATGTCGTGGCAGGATGTGCACAGCGCCGCGCCGGTAGTCTTTACCGGGAACGTGTGGCCGGGTTGTTCCGCCGAGTGGCACGTATCGCAGCGCGACTCAACGACCGGATTGTGTTGGAACTTCGCCTGAATACGCTCTTGGTGGCAGCCTCCGCTGAGACAGCTCCTCGGATCAACCGGTTCCGTGGGCCGTATCAGCGGGTCGGTCCTCGTTTGCTGAGCCACCGAGGTATCCGCGGGTTCTTCCGGCGGTGATTCGGTGGAGGCGGTCTCCGGTTCGGCACGGCACCCCAGACCGGCAAGCGAGGCCAGCGCGAGACCCAGCCACAGCCCGTATCTGGCGCTGTCCGCAACGCCCTTAAAAAGCCGACATTCGCGCATTTACTCACCTACCGATACCGCAGCACCCGTCGTTCGGGCACTGCGCTTACAAGCCATTCGGCAAAGCCTGTGCCACGAACACGCCTGCTTCCGGCGACGCCATAGTCTGGCCACCACCGCCGAGAAGCACCCATGAAACCGGCCTTAACCGGCCTCTTGGTCAGTCGTGTCGGCTTCCAGTGGCGCCAGTGGGCTGTTTTGTGTCGAAGCCGCCCGCGAATACCTATGCGTCTCGCACTGCCACATTCCCAGGAGTGAGAATACGATTCCACAACATATGAACTCGTCCCGGCAACAGTATTCATGTCGCGCCAAACTGGGACAAACGGCCTCGTCGGCTGGAAGCAGGATCTGATGACCACCCAGCCAAGCTCTCGTGCAGTGTACCTGAGTCAAGCCTGCCTTCCAGCTGTCCTGAATCAGGTATATCTAGTCAGGGCCGCTATCTGCGTCCTTATTGAGGACGAGCCTCAACAGTGTAGCGCCGTTTCTTTGAGGAAGTCCGGCGAAGGCTGTCTGGGGAGGTCCAGCGTCACCGTTGTGCCCCTGCCTGCGTGACTGTCGATGCGGATCTCCGCGTAGTGCTGCCCGACGATCTGTTTGCAGACCCAAAGCCCCAGCCCGCCACCTGCATCAGGGTCCCCGGAAGTGAAGAACGGCTCGAAGGCTTCATCGATTTGCTCCACTGTCATTCCCGGGCCGTTGTCTTCGAACTGTATTGACACGCGCTCACCGGCCGCCCTGGCCGTAATGGCGATATACGCGCCGCCGTTTTTGAGATCGCTCAGTGCATCGATCGCGTTGAGCATGATGTTGGCAAACACCATCAGGAGCCGGTCCTTGTCGCCGCGCTCGAGACTCAGGTCCCGATCACACTGACAAGTAATCCGCACGTTGGCGGACCGTTTGTCATAACGGAGCAAGGCAATGGCGTCCTGCAACAGAGGCTCGATTTCCACACGTCCGTACTCCTCGGCGACAGGCGGGCGCGCGAACGTCAGAAGCCTGCGCACGACACGGGTTACGCGATCGATGTGTTGCATGATCAGCTCGATGCGTTCCTCTTCCTTGGCATTGTGACACTCCCGCCGCATCATCTGTGCAACTGAGGAGATGCTTGCCAGCGGGTTTCCGACTTCGTGGGCAGCTCCAGCCGAGAGTCTGCCGACAAACGCCAGTTTCTCTGCTTGAAGGGCCTTGGTTTGTGCCCGTCTCACGGTGTCGTATGCCTGATTGAAAGCACCGCCCAGCGTGCGGTACTCCGCATCTCCGGTCACCACGAAGCGGTGATTTACGTCACCCAAACGGATACGTTCAATGCCTCCAAGAAGCGCAGAGAGCGGTCCGGTGAGCCGCTTCGCCAGGTGCGTGGCTACCAGACCGGAGATGATCACCGAGCCGAACAGCGTGGCCAGCAGCGCACGCCATGAGCGGCGAACGCTTGCCATTGCATCGCTGCTTCTGACGGCGAGGTGTTTGGCTGCTTCGTCGGCCATTGCAGTGGCCCGATTGACCAGGCCGGCCGCTAGTTCTTGCACCTCCGGATCGAGCGCAAAAGCGTCCGGCTTGCCCACGACGATCAGGTAGTCCACCTTTGTCCTGTATTTGTCAAACGCGCCTTGAAGTTGATCTAAGCGAGCTTGCACGTCGGTGTTGTGATGACAGGCGCTGCACGCCCGCAAGGTGTCCTCGAAGCGGGTCAATGTGGCGAGCTTAGTGGCGCGCTCCGGAGGTCGTTGGCGCTCCGCCTGGAGCAGGTCTTTCTCTATCCTAATGCCTGCGGCGGCCAGCTCCGAACGTAACGACTGAATGCGATGGTACTCGCCCAGCGCGCTAAGACGTTGAACGCTGTTGCTCAGGCAAAGCATCGCGATCACCGGACCGATGACGCACAGGCTAAACAGAATCATCAGACATATGAGTATTCGGCGTTTCATGATTGTCCTTAAGTTCTATGGAGATCCTCCAGGTGACCTTCCCTGCGTGTCCAAGGTCGACGGGCCCACCCGCGGTCGGTGCTTCAACGGGGTCGGTACAACTCCCGCACCCCACGCATGCGAAAACGTAGTATTCCCGTTGGTGCCAGCTGTCGCGGCGCACCGTTCTCCAGGAACTTCGCTGTTTGCACAACGGACTAACATGGGTGGTGCCTCGATGAAGTCATCAGTAACTCTCGTCAACGTGTTCCCTTCCATGACATAGCAGCGTACAGCTTCCTGAGTACGTTCCCAGGTCGCGAAACCTCATCTGCTGTGTAAGCGGATCCGGACGCACGATCTCGGCATCGAAATTGATCAAGTGAGTATGATCCGAAGCGTAGGGAGACTGCGCAAGGTTGATGCCGTGGGGATCGTGGCACGCGGAGCACGGCGCTCTCTCTTCCACAATGTGTTCTCGGTGGAGCGGGAAGCTCTGGTTCGTGATTATGCTGCCGCGCCGATGACACTTATAGCACAAGGCATACTCGTTAAGTGACTCTGTGGTGTCATCATGAACGGCGTAATTGCGCTCGAGCAGAAAGTCGAAGGCGGAGCCGTGGGGGCCGTCGGGTCCGCTTCCGCCGGCCCGCGGTCCACTCTCGCCGTTGTGGCAATCGGTGCACCTGATCAAAGAGCCGGATGCCAGGGCTGGTATCAGGCTTACCGTGTCCGCGCTCGGAGAAGACGCCGCTACAGGGTGATAGCTTGGATTCCCCGGGCTGAACTTCAAACGAAGGTTGGTCTGCTGCACCTGACGGAGTATCCGCCGGGGAACCGGGACCGCGGCATCAGCATGACAGCGGTAGCAGACTTCGTACTCATACTGTGCGGGGTCCGCAGAACCCCCGCCCGAGTTGATTCCCTTGGTGAACGCCAACGTGGGTCCAATGGGCACGTAACCCACGGGAGGCCCTGCCGAGGCAGCGGCATGCGGGTTATGGCAATCCGCGCACTCCACGTGCACTTGACCACTTGCGTACGTTTCCGCCGGGTCGTGAGCAGCGAAGTACCTACGCGGATCATGCGCCGTGATCTTGTCCAACTCGGCGCGTATGTTCGTGCGGGCCACTGAGCCGTCGTGGCAGCAAAGGCAGTTGTCCTCTTCTGACTCGAAGATGAGCAATCGCTCGCGCCCACCCGCAGCGTGGGAGCGGTGGCAGCCTCGACACGCGTTCTCCGCCACCGTGCTGAACGGCCAATCACCGCTTCCCGAGCTAGCGACAGATGCGCTGGAGGTTTGGTGAGAGCTGGACATCCACCCGGTCATTCTATGGCATACCGTACACAGCGTACCGAAACCGGATGGGATCAGCATGAAATCGCCGTACATGTTGTTGTGCGGGTCGTGGCACGCAGTGCACTGAAGCTGCCCGCTGGCGTCAAGCTGCACTTCGGCTTGCAGTGTGGAAGGGCTGACCAACTGTTGGTCGGCTGCGGCCAGTCCCTCAGTGTAGTGGAAACTGATCGGGTGATCGTCCGAAAGATCCGTACCCAAGTTCGTCAGACCTGAAGGAATGAACTGTCCGCCGGCCATGGCAATCTGATCCGAACGGCTCAGGACGCTGCCCAGCGCGATTGTGCCGTCATGGCAGCTCAGACATAGCTTGCTTGCACCCGTCGGCTGACCGGGATTCGCATCGAATGTGGACGAATCGTAGATGGTGTAGCTGGCAGGTGAGAGCGTGCGGTTCCACAGCGGGCTGACGCCTTGGGTGTTGTGTGACGAGTGGCAGAAGACGCATACGCGGCTCTCTTCCGCCGCGCGGAGTTGCCCGGGACCGCCGACGGAGAGGTTATGTACGGTCTCAGAAACTCGGTCGTGCGCTCGCCCCGCAGTGGCGCATAACAGGCTCGTGATCATCCCGGCCAGCCAACATGTTCTCCACAACGTGAAAGTCATCATCTTCCTCGTGGTCAGGGTGTTACTTCCTGGTTATGCGGTTCCGCCAAGTAGTCGAACACTTGTAGGCGTCCGTTGTAGGTGTCGCAGACCCAGATACGATCGCGTGAATCGATGGAAATCCCCGAGGGTAGCCAGAACTCCCCGTCCCCGGTGCCTTCGTCGCCAAAGAACAGCAATAACCTGCCCGAGCGGTCGAATACTTGAACGTTCTCGAACCTGGCGTCGACAACATAGGCGTGTCCCTCGCTGTCAAAGGCGATTCCTTTGGGCAACGCCAGGTTGCCCGGAGCGTCGCCCTCGCGGCCAAACTCGCTGAGCGGTTTGCCAAGCGGTGTAAGTGCTTGGATCCTATGGTTGCCGGCATCGACGACCCACAGTCTGCCGTCGTACTCGACTATGTCGCAAGGGAAGTTGAATTCCCCCGGACCGCTTCCGCGGCGCCCGATCATCCGCAGCAAGCGCCCCGTGGTGTCCAGCACCTTAATGTCATGGGCCGCCGCATCCACCACAAAGATCTCTTCGAGTTGTTCAGCATAGTGCAACGCGACGGGGCGCTGTATTTCCTCCGGAAGCCTCAACGAGTTAACGTCATCATCCCGGTCGCCGCTGAACAGATGGATCGCCACACTTTCCGAGTCACATACCATGACCGTGCCCTCCGGCCCTGCCGCAACGTCCACCGGGCTGCGCAGCGGAAGACCGCGCACCTGTGTGATCTTCGTATAGGTTCGTTCCTCCAGGTCAAAAACGTGAACGCGCCGTCCGCCCGGGTCGGCTACCCAGACGCTGTGTCCGTCGTCGGCGCAAAACACGGCTCGTGGTCCGTAGAGCTTATCCGGCGCTCTCCTTCCCATAAAGAGCCGATCGATTGCCTCGGAAAAGCGGACAGGGGGGTTCAAATCCGCGGATGTGCGGAGTTCGCCTACATGACGGATTCTGGGCTTCTCCGGGAGAGGCGGCCAGGACAACGCCTGAGTCGACGGTTCGAACAACGGACCGCGAGGGCGCGCGCAGCCGGTGTCGGTCGCGCCAGTCAGTGCACAAGTGCTCAGGCACAGGATGAGCCGGCAAACCCGAAAGACCGCAGGGGCAGTCTGACTAGAAACGCCGCCGCACGCGCACAAACAACGCCGAGTTCTCGTTCTTCGCAAAATCATCCTCAATCCTGCCAAACTCATAGTCTACTCGAATTTCCGTCTCCCTGCGTATCCATTGCAGGGCAACGTCCACGTCCACGCCGTCATCGTCCCCACTCAGGGAGTCATCCTCGCTTCGATACAGGACGGCGGCCTCGAGTGTGAGATACTGTGAGACCGGATGCCGATAGCGCCCCTCGACCGTCAACAGTGTGATCTCCCGGGCCAAGCGCTCTCGATACTCGATGTCCGTCCAACGCCCTTTCAGAGTCGCCGTCGCACCGAACTTGAAGCGATGAGCGTAGTCCGCACCCAATCGTATCGCTTCAAACGGAGTAATCGTTGAGTCGTGGTCCTCGTATTCCGCCGTTAAACGCAGCGCCCCGCGACGGAACTCCGTCCCGAAGATATGCGCAGTGATGTCCTCCGCAAAAGCACCCTGTTCGTCCTCCGACTCCGGTGACACCGTCTGATCCTGCCGACGAAGCTGGTAATACGGGGACAACCCGAACGCAAAGTCGTGGCGGAGACCGAGATCTTGCGAAAGGGTGTCGCGCGTGAAGTCGCCGGCGAGGTTGTACGTATAGTCTATTAAGACGGTCTGTTCGTTCAGTATGCGCCCGGTGGGTATGCGCTCTATCTCGATCGTGTCGCCCAGTCGCAACATGTTGTAGTCGCGGCCCAACTGATAGACCGTGATTCGGTCATCCGCGGTGATGAAGATCGACCCCGTCGAGATGCCAACATTGGTGAGCCTCACCGGCTCCGGATCGCGGAATGTGTGCGTCTCGTCAACGACCTCGGTTTGAACGTCGATGCCTTGCCGGTCCTCTTCTTGATATCGGATGCGATAGTGGCCTAGCAGGACACCCCAGGGGTTGGTCCGTCGATAATCGAAGCCCGCCTCAACACCGAACCGATCGATGGTCGCCCCTGAATCGAAGTCCTGACTCCCCACGTAGCCGTGCAGTTGAGTGAAGAGGCTTTCATACAGCTTGTGATCCAGCGTTGCCGACACAAGATACGAAGTATCGTCGATCGGGGGAACTCCGGAGAGGTTGCCCTGTTTGCGGTCGATCATTTCGAAGCGATACCGCGAACGCAGCGTCTCGGTGTGTTGCACCTTCATCAACTCCCGCCAGCGCAGGCGGCGCACTTGGAAACTTCCCCGTTGGTCATAGTAGTCCAGCTCGGAATCCAGTCGAAACTGCTTGCGCGACCCGAAGTTGAGCTGGTGTGACAAAGTGATATCATCGAAGTCGTAATCCAGGTTGTAGGGACTCTGCGTCACCGTCTGCCGTTCATAGGCTAATGACAGCACATTAGCATCAGTGAAGCGGTACGCCGTCTCAAAGCGCAGCAAGGTGTTCTGCTGACGCCCGTTCTCTTCCGTATCATTCAAGGGATCCAGACGCACATCCGTGTGGCTGAACTGAAAGCTCGTGGGGATTCTGTCGCTTACATACTGCCAGGTCACGCCGTAGTTTGTCGTCGTGACTTCCAGACTGGACAGAAACGGACGCGGTTCGATGGTTCGGAACCTGCGGGCCATCACCGTGCCGGGATAGTTTTGGCTTTTGAGGAAGTGCCCGTCGAAGTCGAATTCCAGGATGGTGCCGCTGTCGCCGCTGGTTCGTCGCCGGCCCGAATAGGTGTCCTCGAAGTCATATTGAAGCAGCCCGAACAGCCCGGCTAGACCGAATTCCAGGAAGTTGGGGTGATCGACAAACCCCTCGAAATCCAGACTCAACTTCTCCTCGAATCGCGTCTCTTTCGATTTCAGGTCGGCGGACCCGACTTTCGACTCCTGGTCCCTGGAACGACGTG
>CP070744.1:1149618-1167754 GCA_020348265.1 Phycisphaerales bacterium
GTGGAAGACGTAGCATCAGATCCGCCCGTTTCCCGTGTCTACCTTGGTCAAGCTGCGGAAGTAGGCCATGTCCGAGACGGACATCTGCGATGGGCCGTCGGCTCCCAGCGATATCCCGGAGTGCGAGCCGACGATCTTGATGTTGGCACGCGAGATGGCGGCCATGTCGATCTGGTCCGTGCCGCGGGCGATGAACTTGGCGAAACTGCTGGCGAAGGGGATTTTCCCCGCTGCGGAGAGTCCAGCCGCCGCGGAGATCATGCTCTGCTCGGCGATCTTGCACTCGAAGAACCGCTCGGGGTACGCTGCTGCGAACATGTTCGCAAAGGTCGAGTTGCCTACGTCTCCGTCCAAGCTGACTATGCGTGGATCCGCCTCGCCCAGAGCGACTAGTGCTGCTCCGTAGGCCTGGCGCGTGGCCAGCTTCTTGACTTCAAGTGCTTCCACCAGTCCCGCGTGCTCTATAGCTTCTTCAAACGCGGGCAGCTCTATATGGGAGGGTATATCCTTGGGGAGGGCGACTTCCGGCGCTCGCGGAGCCAGGAGCTCATCCGCTGCAGCCCCGACATTGGTGCCGGTTGCGTCCAATTGGGCAAGTGCCTTGTCGAGATCGCCGTTCGGTACGGGTTTGCCGTGGAAGTTCTTCCCCAACATCAGGTCGACGCCCCAACCCTTGACGGTTCGTGCGACTATCGCGAGCGGTTTATCCGTCGTGTTCCACTCGGCAAAAGCGGCGGAGAGTTCATCGGGATTGTGTCCGTCAACCTCGACGACGTGCCAACCGAATGCTCTCGCCTTGGCTGCGACGCTCTCGGCGTACTGCTGAGGCGATACATCTGCTGCCTGTCCGTGCCCGTTGCAGCTAAAGATCGCGCAGACGTTGTTGAGCTTGAGGTCAACGATCAGGTCGGCGGCCTCCCAGATCTGTCCTTCGCGGGACTCGCCGTCTCCGACGATGACGTAGATGCGTTTGTTGATCTCGTCCAGCTTGGCGGCTGCTGCGAGACCGGCTCCTACTGAGAGCCCTTGGCCAAGAGAGCCCGTGGCTGCGTCGAAGAAGGGGAAGCCTTCTGCCGGGTTGGGATGTCCGTCGAGGACGCTGTCCAGCTCGCGCAGGGTGGCCAGCTCGTCGATCGTGAGGCGATGGGAATCCACTTGGCTCTTGCCCACGGTACCGCCCAGGTCTGCATAGGCTGCATATACGATCGGCACGGCATGTCCGATCGACAGCACGAGGCGATCGTTGGTCGGATTCCACGGGTCGGCCGGGTTATAGCGCATCTGCCGATACATCAGCTCGACGACGATGTGGCTGATGGCCAACGCGCTGGAAGGATGTCCGGAACCGGCTGTCGTGGTCATCCTCAGTACGTGCTTGCCGAGCTCGACCGCCTTTGCATGAACGGTACTGGTCGTGGACACTCGTGTCTCCCCTACGCAGGTGTCAGCCTGTGTCATAAATAACTCCAGTTCTTGGCAGGTTATACTGAGCCGGTGCGGATCAGCGAGCTGCGGTCACCGCGTTCTATTCCAAGGCGCGGAACGAATTCGTCCGCGTGAAGCGGGTGCCCCATCCCTTTAGGGGTGGGGGACGGATCCGTCCGCATCCCATCCGCAAACAGGACGGGTCACCCACTCAGGTTCGTACCGTTGAGCAGGATGGACGCGGCAGGCCCGGTCTTCTTCACCGCTCAGTGCATCAACACTCCGCTGGCAGATTAGCGAGACGGGCAGATGGGATCAAGCAGGTGAAAGCACTAGAATACGACGAATCATCGCCAGCCTGTGATTCTCCCAGATTTCACAGCATTCCCGCGATATACTGCGGGTCTACCTCGTAGGTCAGTCGCGCCCGGGGCGGGGCGGCGCGGCTACGTCGCTGGGCGATTTCACCAATCCATCGCTCAGGAGGGCTTGGCCGGTAGACTCCACGGTTATCTCGTCCACAAGGTATGCCCCATTGATCCACTCGCCGGCTAAACGCAACGTCTGGTGCGTTCGACCATTAAGCATCTCGGCGGCACTCTCGGTGAGGCGTCCGGCGTCGATGTATCCGAGCAGATAATCCGGCGCTGCCAGTGAAGAAGCTTCGAATGGGGGAAAGACACGTCGACCCTTCGGTGTAAGCCGCAACAGCCAGAAGTCCGTGCCTTCTCTTAGTTCGACAGTGACGCTTTGGATCGGGATTGCTACATACACCTGACATCCCTTCTGTGACGTCAGCTCGTCGATCAGCCTTTTGGCTTTCGTGAGCGCGATTCGGTCAGGACACGCCCAGTCCATTACGTCACCGAGTTCAGCAAAGAGGATTCTCTCCCTGAGAATGTCAGTCAAGAGACGGAAGACCTCAGAGCAGACTTCGTCGAAGAGAGGCAGATCGTTGACCTTTCTATCAGCATCGACTGCGAACAAGTTGTAGAATGGGCCTATTCCTCGATACGTTCCCGGTTTCACATACCGCGCAAGGATGAGGTACTCCCCCGGTACCTGTGGGTCAACGGAATCGTAAAAGACCAGCTGCCTTTCTTCAGTCCCTTCGTCCCTGGGAACGAACGGCGGCATGTGCCAGATGTCAACCCATTTGAAGGCCACTTGGCGCACCGGATGGTTCACCGTGTCGCGATAGCGCGCGTCCACCTCCCGTGTGGCGTAGACATGGACAACCGCTATCGTGTCTGACAACGCCACCAATTCATCAAGAGAATAGGTCATGTCGCTGGCCCACGCGCCAGCGGAATCGCTCTGCGCGTCAAACGGTCCCGCGTGGATCAGCATGAAGACCACTATTGCTGTGCGGTGTATGGGCTTCAGTCTTATGGTGTATCCTCCTCAGGAAGAAGTACGTCCTCCCAATGCATCGGTTCGTAGCCGATGGCCCGCGCAAGTAGTATCCCCAGGCCCGTTTGCGGTTGCGGGAATTTGCCAATCTCGCTTGACCGGGCGCGGCCCTTCCGAGGTATCGTGCAGCGGGGGCGATTCTCCGGACGGCGTAGGCATTCCTGTGCCTGTCGAGCATGGCGGCGCCCGCGTGGCGCGGGCTTGGCCAGGGCACTCAGCGGGTTGGTGTGGCAGTGCTCTCGAGCAGTGTTGACCCAAAGATCAGAGTCCCGCACTGCTCAAGAGCAGTGGCACACTCTTAGGCTCGACCGGGGCCGCAAGTCTATGCGTTGTCAAGCACTACGCCGGGGCGGGCATTCGCTCTAGTACCTGATCGGCCAGGCCGTATTCCACCGTTTCGCGGGCGTCGAGCCATTTGTTGCGGTCGCAGTCCTTTTCGACCTGCTCGACATCCTTGCCTGTGCGGGCCGAGACTATGCTGTAAAGGGCCTTTCGCAGGCGGATTATCTCCTCGGCTTCGATGGACAGATCGGTTGCTGAGCCTTCCATAATCCCGCCGATTAGCGGCTGATGCAGTAGCGAGCGGGAGTTGGGGAGCAGGAAACGCTTACCCTTGGTTCCACCGCAGAGGATGATCGCACCCATGCTGGCGCACAGGCCAACGTTATAAGTGGCCACGTCGCAACGGAGGTACTGCATGGTGTCGAAGATGGCCAAGCCCGCCGATACGCTTCCACCCGGACTGTTGATGTAAAGGTGAACATCGGATTTCGGGTCCTCGTTCGATAGAAACAGAAGCTGGGCAACAATGAGGTTGGCTACCTCGTCGTCGACGCCGCCGGTGATGAAGATTATCCGGTCCTTGAGCAAGCGGGAGAAGATGTCCATCTCGCGCTCACCCCGGCCACTGCTCTCGATCACGAACGGTACTCGCTGGTTGATAACGGCCATAAGCTCGTCTCACTGACGGCACTTCCGCTCGGCTAACGGCTCAAAGTGCTCTGTTCACGGTTACGCAGCCGATTCCGATCGAAGGATCTGCGATCCTTCCGGGTCGGCACGCCGTCGGCTCTACTTGTCGCCGGCGTCCTTAGCGTCTTCTCCCTTTTTTGCTTTCTTCGTATCCTTCTCTCCGGCGTGCTCTTCGAGAATCTCATCCACGATGCCGTAGGCAACTGCCTCCTCGGCGTTCATGAAGCGATCGCGCTCGGTGTCCTCAGCCACCTGCTCAATAGGCTTGCCGGTACACTTGGCGATGATGGCATTAAGCCGGGCCTTGTCGCGAAGAACCTCCTCCGCCTGGATCTTGATGTCTTCCGCCTGACCGGTGACCCCGCCATAAGGCTGATGCAGCATGACCTTTGCGTTGGGGAGGATGTAGCGCTTCCCCTTGGCCCCGGCCATGAGAACCAAAGCTGCTCCGCTGGCCGCCTGACCGATGCAATAGGTCGCGCATTCCGAGCCCAGGAATTGCATGGTATCATAGATGGCCAGGGTCTGATCAACCAGCCCGCCTGGGGAGTTGATGTAGACGTTCACGTCCTGATTGCGGCGAATCGAGTGCAGGTACAACAGCTGCTGAATAACGATGCTGGCGGTTCGTTCGACGATCGGCCCGGCCAGGAAGATGATACGGTTGTCCAGCAGCATATCCGTGAGGGACATCTCACGGGTGCGCTGGTACGGTGGATACTGGTTGACGGGCCTCGGTGGGCCAAACAGTTCGTCCATGGTTCGTTCCTTATGGCACCAGGCGTTGCTGTTGGCGAGAGGCCGGCGTTCCCAATAGAACACCGACAACGCATCAACAGCCCCGAAGGGCAGCCTGCAGCGTATTCCCGGTTTACCCGTCCGATAAGAGAGCCGACACGCCTGCTTCAGACATCTTTCCCCCCATCGGTCGGCTCGGGGTCACTCCCATTTTGCTTGTCGGCAAAAACGGGTGCAGGGTCGATTGTTTCACGTAGACTTCTTAGCAGCCTTCTTCTTTACGGCCTTTTTTCTCGGACTCTTCTTCTCTTGGTCTTCTTCCGAGGCACTCGGTTTGGCGGACTTCTTCTTGGTCGCCTTTTTCTTGGCGGACTTCTTCTTCTTCTTCGGAGGAGGTACCTCGGTTACTTCCGCATCCTCCAGCAATGCATCCAATATCTGCTCATCGCGAAGCTGCAGATAGAGCGTTGCCAAGCCGTCACCCTTGCTCAGCTCGTCGCGCACACGGTCAAAGCGCTTGTTGGAGCGCTGGGCAATCATGGCGATCGCAGCGTTGAGACGCTCTTCCGGAACCGTAATATTCCGCTCCTCGGCAATCTTCTCCATGATGAAGAACAGCTTGAGGTCTTTGACGACCTGGTCGTGGGCCCCGGCGCGCATTTCGTCGATGCGTTTGGCTACCTCGGCATCGGGGATGCCTGCCTGCATCATCTCGACCTGTTGGCGCATCAGCGATCGCGCCGTCTGCCGCTGGGACAACCCCTCGGGGATCTCCAGACTGGTGTTTTCAACGAGATGCTGCCCAATCTGTTCGTGCAAGGCACGCTTCAGCGCCCGATCGATGCGTGAGGTGAGCTCCGTACGAATCGCCTCGCGGAGTTCCTTTTCGCTGTCGTAGCCGGTCGCAGCCAAGAAGGTCTCGTCGATCGGAGGCAGCTCGAGCCGCTTTATCTCCTGAATGGTGATCTCGAAGACCGCGCTCTTCCCCCGTATATCCACATTGTCATAGTCGTCAGGGATGTCCGCTGTACAGGTGGCCTGTTCTCCGACCTTCTTACCAACCAGCCCATCTCCCAATCCCGTGACCTGTATGCCTAAGACGGGCACGTCGCGAGCCGGCAGGTCGAAGTTCTCCTGGCTGTTGATCACCTCACCGTCCACGGACATCTTCAAGTCGACGTAGAGCATGTCGTCGAGCTCGACGGGACCGTCTTCCACCGGCTTGTACGTGCCCCGCCACATGAGCATCCGCCGGAGTTCCTCCTCGACGTCGCCGTCGTCGACCGTTATCGCGGGTCGCTCAACGGGGATCTTCTCCAGCTCGGGAACCTCGAACTCGGGCTTGACCTCGATCTCGCAGGAGAAGGTCATGTCACCTTCCTTGGGCATCTTGAGGTGATCCAAAGCCTGCTCGAAGCCGACCAGCTTGTCCTGCTCAACGGTCTCAGTCTTCCCGTCAACCGTACGCTTCTCTTTTGCTTTCACCACGAAGAGCGGATCACCCAGAGGCTTGAGGTCCTCCTTCTCGACCGCTGCGGTGTATCCCTGCCCGATGACCTCGCTGGCAAGTTGCTCACCGACGTCAGACGCGAAGCGTTTTTGAACCAGCTCCAGGGGGGCGTGTCCTTTGCGAAAGCCGGGGACTGTTGCTTCCCGCTTGAGTTCCGCAAACTGCTTGTCGCTTCGTTCTTCGAGCGTGTCCCGCGGCACGGTGATGGTAAGTCTGAGGCGGAGTGCTCCGAGGTCCTCCTTCTCGACCTTGAGGGCCTCCTTAAGCTCGGCCATAGCCTGCTCTTCTTCCGACGGCTCCTCGGCCTGCTCCTCGCTTTCGATGTCTTCCTGTGGCTCGACAGCCGCTTCCTCGTCGGTCATCCAAGTGCTCCTTTACATGCGATAGTGCCCGGTCGGCATCCCAATCGCGTCGGGTCCGGCCGATAACGCGGTCAAGCTACCCGACCGAGGCCCAGCTGGCAACGGCTATCCGCGTGCAAACCGCGCCAATGGGTAGTTTGGGTGGACCTGTTGCCGATAATATGATCTGTGATAGGATGCGGCTTGCAGAAAACGCAAGTCAGACAATTATTGCATGGAGAATGTAACACCATGAGCGCTATTACTGATCTTCTCGGCGACGATGCCAAGGCTCTGCTGAGCCATTCGTGCAACACGATTGATAAGTCGGCGTTGCATCTGCCTGGGCCTGATTTCATCGACCGCGTGGTTTCGCAGAGCGATCGCCCCGTGCCGGTGCTTCGGGCGATGCAGACCATCTTCAACAGCGGGCGGCTTGCGGGGAAGGGTTATGTCTCTATCCTCCCGGTGGATCAAGGGATTGAGCATAGTGCCGGGGCATCCTTCGCTCCCAACCCGATCTACTTCGACCCTGAGAACATTGTCAAGCTCGCTCTCGAAGGCGGCTGTAATGCCGTCGCCTCGACACTCGGTGTGCTCGGGGCCGTTGCGCGCAAGTACGCCCACAAGATTCCCTTCTTGGTCAAGCTCAACCATAATGAGCTTCTGACCTATCCGAACAAGTTCGACCAGATCATGTTTGCCGACGTTAGGCAGGCGGCGGATCTGGGGGCAGTTGCTGTCGGGGCGACGATTTTCTTCGGCTCCGTGGAGTCGAACCGGCAGATCCAGGAGGTCAGCGAGGCATTCCACATGGCCCACGAGTTGGGGATGGCCACTGTCTTGTGGTGCTATCTACGGAACAGCGCCTTCAAGAAGGACGGAGTTGACTATCAGGCTTCCGCCGATCTCACGAGCCAGGCCAACCACATCGCTGTAACGCTTCAGGCGGATATCATCAAGCAGAAGAAGCCGGAGAACAACGGCGGGTACACCGCCATCAACTTTGGCAAGACCAGTCCGCTAGTCTATGAAAAACTGACCACCGACAATCCTATCGACCTGACGCGATACCAGGTTGCCGGCTGTTATATGGGTCGGGCCGGGTTGATCAATTCCGGCGGCGCCTCCGGCGATGACGACTTCCGCGATGCAGCCACCACCGCTGTCATTAACAAGCGTGCCGGCGGAACGGGTTTAATCTCCGGCCGAAAGGCCTTCCAGAGGCCGATGCAGGAAGGTATCAAGCTGCTCAACGTCATTCAGGACGTTTACCTGGACAAAGCGATCACAATTGCCTAGCAGGAAGGCGCAGAGCGAGGGAAAGTCATCGTGCTTCGAGCGGCGGCTACTCTTGTGTCCATGGGTGTCATCCGGGAGCCTGGGTGGTGACTACTCGCGAAGGATCTCCACGATAGTGTTCCATACCTCAGCGAGTTTTTCACACGATTCAAACACGACGCGCGCACCCGCCGCCTCCAGCTCACTGTCCGCCAATATCCCGGTGTTTATCGCTATGCAGAATGTACCCGCTCTGTCGGCAGATTCGATGCCTAGGGGCGCGTTCTCAATCACGACACTTTCGTGAGAATGGACCCCCGCCCGGTGGCAGGCGAGTAGAAAAGGATCCGCATCGGGCTTCCCGGCGCGAACGTCTTCACCTGTGATGATGTGATCGCCTGCAATAAGCCCGTCGAAATCCGACTCGACGCGCTCCGTGGTTGCTGGATGACTTGAGCCCGTTACAACCCACATCTCCATTCCCGTGGCGGCGATAGCCTTGACCAGTCTCTTGGCGCCTCTTTGTACGTGCGGATTGCCTAGGCGTTCCATCTCCTTGGCTTTTATTGCGTAGACCTGCTCAACTAGTTCATCGTTGATATCCTCGTCCGCCCAACCACTCTTGCTAAGGAACGCGCTGATTGTCTCTTTGCCCCGACGTCCTTCCTGCCGGTACACTTCATCTTCCGGGAGCTCCACACCGACCGAGCCGAATGCTGCCTGCCATGCCTCTACGTAATTACGTAAGGAATCATATAATACGCCATCTAGATCGAGGAAGACTGCCCTCGGCTCCACGCAGGGTCTTCTTCCTTCGCCACGCCACGGCGCCCCCTCCAGGAGGATCCGCCGCTCTTCATTCCAGGAACGCCCGTTCATCTTGACCGCTGCCATGAAGCTGGCCAATTCATCCAACAGAAACCGCCCAAGCTTGGATTCACGCGTGATCCACACAGCTGGAAGATCCGTGATTCCTTTGTAGACGCTCCCTCCAGTTTCCAGTGGGTCGGGCTTTGTCTCATAGTAAGCCACAATTGCCGCATGGTCATCAAACACGTATGCGCGTTTGGTGGGAGGTCCCACGTACATGTATTGCGTAATCGTCGATCCCTTCGGAGGATCGCGTAGTAGTGATTCTGATGCTTCCACGGCGACCCTGCGCTTGTCCCACCTGCGAACTGAAACGCCAGCCTGTAGGCGCTTTAGGTTGTACTCTTGCTGCTCCGCCAGATCAGCCAGAACAGACCGCTTGTACACCTCGATCGTCTTCTTCCCTTCTACTGTGAATTGGTTCAGAAAGGCGTAGTTCACCTCACTCGTATAGGTGATGAGCTGAATTGTACGTACGCTAGCGTCGGACAAGTGCTCTATCAGGTGGTTCGAGAACTGTTTGCGAGGTTCGAAGACTGGATCATCCGGGTGGGTCGAAGATGGACGTGAACCACTTTGGTCCATCTTGAGACCGACAGGCAGGTTTGCGACGTAATCTGCCAGCTTTGGGCCAAACGAATCCACGCAGTTCTCCACAAGCTCCGCAGTTGGAGTCAGTCCCAGACCCGTGAGGAGTTGAGTCAGGAGTTCACTCAGTTCCTCGGCGCGCCCCGCTGAGTAGCAGCTGAACACGCGAAGCGGGTCCGGGATGTCTTGTCTGTCAACGCCGCAAAGTAGCGGGATAACCTGTCGACGCCCAAGACCTGCTACGTAGGCGGCCTCCCACAGCAGCCACGGGCGCGCGCAGCTTACGGGCGTGAGCACTACTACTATCCTCGCGGCCTCGCCGAGTTCTTCGTGGATTTTCTCCCAGATGTTGGCACCAGGCGGAATCCCACCCGACGACGAGGATCGCCACACTCTAATCATCCCATGGGAGACGTTCTCCAGAAGTTGCTGTATGTTTCCGGCTAATCCTTTGTCTGATTCGGCATGGCTCAAGAAGACTTTGCGTTCGTTGGGCATGTCCATTGGAGACTCCTGCTGGCGACGAACAGAGTGCTATCCACTCCAGAGGCCCAGTGTTCCTGCGGACCCCTTTGGCACGCTCTGTTCAGATCGCCAATCTTCGTCGGAATAGTGGCCTACACGTTTATCGTCCCAGCCTGTGCGAGAATATGATCACCAAACCGTGCTGGCCGCAGCTGCCCAGCCGATGAGTATCCTAAACACCCGGCGGCAGGCCAGCTAATCCGGGTGAACATAGTCGAGCACGAACTTTGAGGCAAGCCCCGCTGTAGAGCATCAACTTGAGCAAGACCAGCAGACGTGTGGCACGGTTCACGGATCTACGAATACGAGAGGCGACCGATTATGATACGATGCCCCGATTGACTGCGAACTCAGAGGTGCCTTCCAAAGGGGCGCTTCGCGTGGCTGGCCGAGGATGCCACGGAGCCTGTGAAACACGGTACTCGTTTGCGACAGACTTCCCACGGACAACTCCATCGATCTGACCCGCTATCAAGTCGCCGGCTGTTACATGGGTCGGGCCGGGTTGAGCAACTCGGGTGGGGCATCCGGCGATGATGATTTCCGCGATGCAGCCACCACCGCCGTCATTAACAAGCGTGCCGGCGGGATGGGCTCAATCTCCGGCTGAAAGGCTTTCCAACGCCCGATGGAAGAGGGTGTAAAGCTCCTCAATGTCATCCAGGATGTCTATCTCGATGAGGCTGTCACGATTGCGTAGATGCGCGAACAAGTGCATCCTCACACCCCAATCTGCGTGCAGCGGGTCACGCCGTAATCGTGTGCCACTGCTCTTGAGCAGTGCATAGGGTGCCATGCCTAAGCCGAAGGCGCCGGCATGCAAGGCTGGGGTGCGGTTTGGCATGGCGGCGTTTCGCTTGGGCATGGCGCCCGGCATCACACCGAGCATGCCCACGCTTTGCGAGGGCATGCCACCCCTGCAATCGGCGACCGGTATTGACCGTTCCCTCCGCGGTGCAAAAGGAAGGTGCTCCGTAATCGCTATAGGATAAACCGGCTCAGGTCGGTGTCCTGGGTAAGGTCGGCGAGGCGCTTGGAGACATAGGCTTCGTCGATGCGGACTGATTCCCCGGATCGATCCGGGGCTTCGAAGCTCAGGTCTTCCATGAGCTTCTCCATTACGGTCATCAATCGGCGTGCGCCGATGTTCTCCGTGCCCTCGTTCACCCGAAAGGCTATATCCGCAAGTGCCGTAACCGCGTCATCGGTGAATTCCACTTTGACGCCCTCGGTGCCTATCAAAGCGACGTGCTGTTTGGTGAGGGCGTTCTCCGGCTCAGTCAGGATGCGTACGAAATCGTCGCGCGAGAGGTCAGTTAGTTCAACACGATTGGGCAATCGACCCTGCAGCTCGGGCATCAGGTCGCTGGGCTTGCTGCTATGGAATGCTCCTGCAGCGACAAAGAGGATGTGGTCGGTCTTGACCGGACCGTGGCGGGTATTTACTGAACAACCTTCGATGATGGGTAGAAGGTCCCGCTGAACGCCTTGCCGGGAGATGTCCGGGCCGTGGCTCTGCGAAGGGGCTGCCAGCTTGTCGAGCTCGTCAAGGAAGACGATCCCCGCGTTCTCGGTGCGGCGGATGGCCGTTTCGGTGACCTTCTCTCTATCAATCAGCTTGTCGCACTGCTCGTCAAAGATAATCTTGCGGGCCTCGCGAATGGGCACCAGTCGATGCTTGGGCTGAGACGGGATCATCCGCTCCAGGAAGCTCTGCATGTCCGGATCGAGCTGATCCATCCCGATCGAGGCCATCACCCCGACCGGCATAGCTTTTGTCTCGATGTGCAACTCGACGACTCGATCGTCCAGCTCCCCGGAGCGCAACTGTGTGCGCATCTTCTCACGATTACGGTGCCGCCTTTGAGCAGTATCGCTATCGGCATCACTGTCAGTCCGGTCGAACTCCGATGGAGGCATCAGAACGTCAATGAGTTGTTCCTCGGTGAGTTTCTCTGCCTCGCTGCGAATCACCTCGGTCTGCTCTTCACGGACCATGTGTATAGCCAAGTCGAGCAGATCGCGCACCATGCTCTCGACGTCCCGCCCGTGGTAACCCACCTCCGTATACTTGGTCGCCTCGACTTTGATAAACGGAGCATTTACCAGATTGGCCAACCGGCGAGCGATTTCCGTCTTACCCACACCAGTCGGACCGATCAGGATCATATTGCTCGGACCCACCTCCTCGCGGAGATGGTCGGGGAGCTGCTGCCTTCGCCAGCGGTTGCGGATGGCCACCGCAGCAGCACGCTTGGCTGCATCCTGGCCTATGATATACCTGTCCAGCCCGGCAACGATCTGTTTGGGGGTGAGGTCCTGCATGCGTGTCCGCTATGCCTGTCGTTTGCGTTGATCAGCCCAACGTCTCAACCACGATCTCCTGGTTGGTGTAAACGCATATATCCGCAGCAATAGCCAGGGCGGACTCGACAATCTTGTCCGCGGGCAGATCCGTGTGGGCTATAAGGGCCCGCGCCGCCGCCACCGCATAGTTGCCGCCCGATCCCGATCCGGCCACTCCGTCAGTGGGCTCGATCACATCGCCTGAGCCGCTGATCATCAGCGTGGCATCCTTTGAAACCGCCAGGATCACCGATTCAAGCCTGCGTAGAACTCGGTCGGTCCTCCATTCCTTGGCCAGCTCAATGGCCGCCCGTCGGAGGTTGGTCTTGTGCTGCTCAAGCTTGCCTTCAAACCGATCCAGAAGGGCGAATGCATCCGCAGCAGAACCGGCAAACCCGCACAGCACAGCCCCATCGGCCAGGGGTCGGATCTTGCGGGCGTCGTGCTTGATGGCCGCATCGCCGAGCGAGACCTGTCCGTCGCCGCCGATAGCGACCTTGCCCTCCCGGCGAACGGTAAGGATTGTCGTGGACCGAATCACGGGGTTTGCGTGGTTTGATGACACAGCGACAGAGTCCTATCAAAGACGGGACGTTACCTGATCCTGCGCCGTCTGGCAACTTGCTGACGGATATTGGCGATGGTGGGTGGAACTTGTGTAGCTCCTCTCGACAAGTCGAGGCACAAACGACGGGCGCGGCATTGTCCCATCAGGCATCCTTCCCGCGCGGTGCGGCGTACACTCCCCGTTCACAGGCGACGGTGAACGTCTCCACGGTTCCTTTGAGCAGCTCCCAGGCGTTGCGGATTCGGTCAGCTTCGTCGGGCTCGATTGCCCCGTCATCCTCAATGGATCGCGTAACAGTCAGCAGCAGTTGGCTGAATTCCTGTACGAGCCTCTGCGTGTTGCCAAGCAGCTCGGCGTCGATATGCGCCGGCGGCTCAGGCGGATTAGAGACGTAGAAGCCGCCCGCCTCGTGGCACAGCCAGTTCACCACCTCTCGGTTGCCGGTCGCCTCCACGACGTCTGCAAGGCGGTCGAGCGGGTTGCGCGCACCGCTGGCATCGGGATCGTCCGGATCCCACTCCTGACACCACTTGTAGACAAGAGCGGGCGATAGACGCAGCGCCGCCGCCAAGGCCTTAACACCAATTCTGTCAGCTGCACGCTTGAGGACCTCGTGAGAACGCATCGCAAATTCCTATCTCTAACCGCCAGACACCACACGCCCAGGGTGCCATGGCCAAGTCCCGGCGCGCCGGGACGCCGCCAAGTGCTTGCCAATACACTCGACATACCGCCGCGCGACTGGACGCACCACATATACGAGTATACTACGCGAGGTCGCGGCTGACATCCACGACTTGTGGGGAAGTGGATCACGATGCCCGTCGAACACGTACAAACCAAGCGCGAGATCGAGGCTTTGCTCCGTGCAGCCGGCGTCCGCCCGCGGAAGCGCTTCGGGCAACACTTCCTCATAGACGGAAACCTCATGCGCCGGCTGGTCAAAACCGCCCGCCTGGACCCCGCCGGTCTGGTCCTGGAAGTGGGGCCGGGAACAGGCGGCTTAACCGACCTGCTCGTCGGGCGGACCCACCATGTGATCGCGGTCGAGATCGACAAGGCCCTGCACGAACTTCTGAGCGAGCGCTTTGCCGGTGATGATCGGCTTACCCTCCTGCTCGGTGACGTGCTGGAAAGCAAACACGCCATCCGCAGCGATGTGCGCAGTGTGATCGACGCATTCGACCCTGGCGCAGGCGGGTGTGTGAAGCTCGTCGCCAACCTGCCCTATCAGATCGCCACGCCGCTGATTATGAATCTCCTTGTCGATCATCCGAACGTTCGCCGAATGTGCTTCACCGTCCAGGCTGAGGTGGGTGAACGGCTCGTCGCGCAGCCCAACTGCAAAGCCTACGGGCCCCTGAGCGTCATTGCTCAGACGATGTGCCGGGTGGAAACCGTCACTCGGATTGGTCCGCAGTCATTCTGGCCTCGCCCGGCAGTGGATTCCGTGATGATGCGCGTGGATGTCGCGGAGTCGCCCTTTATCGATCAAGAAGAACTCCAGCGGTTTTCGACTTTCGTCCGCGGAGTATTTGACCATCGCCGCAAAGTGTTTCGATCCGCTGTCGGGTATGTGGTCGACGACGACGCCCGCGAGCGCGTCTGCGGCCAGTTCGATGCCACCCGCCGACCTGAGTCGTTCTGTCCGAAGGAGTGGACCGAGATCTTCGGGGTCGTGCAGCACGCGGATTGACCAGACCAACCTGCCGTGTGCCACTGCTCTCGAGCAGTGTCTTCTTCTGTTGTTTTGGCGTTCCCGCACTGCTCAAGAGCAGTGGTACACCTATGCGCTGGCACGGAACCCGCATTCCTGGCTAATTCTCGGACATTCGCTGAGAATCTCC
This sequence comes from Phycisphaerales bacterium, assembly GCA_020348265.1. Taxonomy (GTDB): domain Bacteria; phylum Planctomycetota; class Phycisphaerae; order UBA1845; family UBA1845. The sequence continues at coordinate 1,164,043 of CP070744.1, forward strand.
CCTGGCAATCTAATAAACCGGCGGCTCGTGCGTAGAAGATGGTGAAGAGCGGAAATGATTGGATGAGAAGGCGGACATGACCAAAGCCAGGCATCCGGAAAACCTCGTGTGGATGCGGTCGGTCCTCGAGCGCTTCGAGGGGCCGCTTACCCGCTATGCCGCGCGGGTCACCGGGGATGTCGAATCCGCCCGCGACGTGGTGCAGGAGACGTTTCTGCGTCTGTGCAACCAGGATCGCGGGGCGGTCGACGGGCACTTGGCTGAGTGGCTCTTCACTGTCTGCCGCAACCGGGCGTTGGACGTTCGCCGGAAGGAAAGCCGAATGAGGCCGCTGGACGAAGCCGCCGTCAAGACCCACGAGGCGGATGACCCTCTGCCGGAGGCACTCGCGGAAAGCAACGAAGCGACCAGCGACGTGCTTCGGGCCTTGGCCAGTCTTCCTCAGAATCAGCAGGAGGTCATTCGGCTGCGATTTCAGAATAGCCTGAGCTATCGCGAGATCGCCAGCGTAACGGACCTCAGCGTCAGCAACGTCGGTTACCTCATCCACACAGCCATCAAAACCATCCGCGAGAAGCTGGGCACCGGGCCGGGCGCCTCGTCGCAAGCTGTGGGAGACCTGCCATGAGCTACGATCCCAACGATTGGAGACTTACCGCCTATGTGCTGGGCGAGCTGGATGAGAAGGAACGTGCTGACGTTGAGGCCATGCTTGCCGAATCTGAAGAGGCCCGCCGGGCGGTAGAGGAGATTCGCCGCACGACCGGCTTGGTGGAAGATGAGCTGCAGAAAGAGCCCGTGCTTGCTCTGACCGGCGAGCAGCGTAAGGCCATCGAAGACAAAGCGGCGCAGATGAACGGGCGGGGGGGAATCCCAGCAACATCGAGCCGCTCCTTCTGGAGCCGGTTTGGTGTTCCGATGAGCCTGGCGGCGTCGGTGCTGATTCTCCTTGGAATCGGCTACGGAGTGCTGCCGTCTCTTGTGCGGAACGGACTGTCTCCGGTGGAGCGCGTTGCCATCGATAAATCGGCGATCATGGCGCAGGATGACGCAGTCGAGCTTGGCGAGCGCACGCGACCTGACCCTGCCGTTCCTGATGAGGCAAAGGATTCGGATGCACCTGGACTTGAGGAAGACTACGGATCGTCTCGCGCTGATTGTTCCTCCATGCCAGACTCGGATGCGTTCTGCGACGACGGTCTCACGTGCACGGGCGTGGAAACGTGCGATACGGGTACCGGCGAGTGCATCCCGGGCACTCCACCGTGTCAGGCCTACCAGACGTGCGAGGAACCCGAGGGAACGTGCATCGATCCTGACCCTTCGTTCACGTTTTCAGCAATGAGAAGCGCCAGTGGAGGGAGCGAGATTCGTTTGATGCCTGTGACATCCACGGGTGACGTTGTCCGCATGCCGGGTCTCGATAACAGTGGGCCAACGAAGACAAGTATCGCCGACGGTGATGCAAGTGAAATCGAACACTTCGGTGCCGAGGTCATCTCGCCCATCCAGTTGGCGTCAGTGGTGCGGGCGCCAAAAGGAGAAGTAGGTGCCCCGGCAGTCCGACCTAAACACACTTTTGCCTATGACTCTGAATACGACGGTAGTCCTGAGTATTCCGAGGACCGTTATGCCCACGATTCCGGCGATCACTCGGACCGAAGATTGCTCCAAACCCAACACCGGCGGCGGATGCAGATGCGCCGACAGAACACGGAAGCCTACGACCATATTGTGCACAATCCGTTTCTGGAGGTGGTGCAGAATCCGCTGTCGACGTTTTCGATCGATGTGGATACGGCCTCTTATTCCAACATCCGCCGGTTTCTCAAACGAGGCATGATGCCGCCCGCCGGGGCTGTGCGCATCGAGGAGATGATCAACTACTTCGCCTATGACTATCCCCAACCCGACGGCGATGCTCCGTTCTCCGTCAACGTTGAGATTGGTGAATGTCCTTGGAAGCCCAACCATCGCTTGGCCCGCATCGGCCTCAGGGGTTTCGAGGTTGACGCGGACGACCGAGTGGCCGGGAATTTCGTTTTCCTGCTGGACGTTTCGGGCTCGATGCAGCCGGCCAACAAGCTGCCCCTGGTTCGCCGGGCGATGAGAATGCTGCTCGAAGAACTCTCCCCGGAAGACTACGTAGCCATTGTGGTCTATGCCGGCGCTTCGGGTCTGGTCCTGCCGTCAACCTCGTGCGCCGACAAAGACACGATCCTGGATGCCCTGGAAAGCCTCAACGCAGGCGGATCGACCAACGGCGCTCAGGGTATTCAACTGGCTTACGACGTGGCTGTGGACAACTTCATTCCCGGGGGGATCAACAGGGTCATCCTGGCTACCGACGGGGACTTCAACGTCGGGGTCACCAATCAGGGCGACCTTATTCGCCTGATCGAGGAGAAGGCGGCCAGCGGGGTCTTTCTGAGCGTGCTGGGCTTCGGCATGGGCAACTATAAAGACTCCACCCTGGAGAAGCTGGCTGACAAGGGCAACGGGAACTACGCCTACATCGACACGCTCAACGAAGCCCGCAAGGTGCTGGTCGACCAGCTCAGCGGGACCCTGGTGACCATCGCCAAGGACGTAAAGATCCAGATCGAGTTCAACCCCGCGGAGGTGGCGGCTTACCGGTTGATTGGATACGAGAATCGCATTCTGGCGGCGGAGGACTTCAACGACGATACGAAGGACGCGGGGGAGATCGGTGCCGGTCATACCGTAACCGCGCTGTATGAGATAGTGCCCGCGGGTGAACCCGTCGACCGGCCCGCCGTCGATCCGTTGAAGTATCAAGCTGTGCCGGCTGAGACCCGCCATGCCTACACCGGCGAGACGATGACGGTGAAGCTCCGCTACAAGGAGCCCGACGGCGATACCAGCGAGTTGCTGGAGTATCCGATTACGGATGAGGGTTGGACCTTCGCGGACGCATCCGACGATTTCGTATTCGCCGCGTCGGTGGCGTCGTTTGGAATGCTCCTCCGCGATTCACCCCACAAGGGTAGTTCCACCTTCGAAGCTGTGGTCGAACTGGCTGAGCAGAGTGTCGGCGAAGACGTCCACGGCTATCGAGCGGAGTTCATCAACCTCGTCCGCCGGGCGATCACGGCACAGGATGCCGCCAGATCACAGCGGTCACAGTACGAAGACGCACGCATGGGCCCGTTCCCTGCGAATTGAGAATCGCAGCTCACTCTCAACACCTTGAAGAACGTAGCGTCACCCCTCGTGGGTGACGAGGGAATCGCACGGACGCCGCTACAATCGCTACACGGAATCCGACTCTGCTCTAACGCAGGTGGGTGACGGCCATCACAGGGTAAGCAAAGGCCCTCGATCGCGCCACTCCCAGCCGATCGAGGGCCTTCCTTGTTTTCGCTATTCAGCATTCGCGATCCAGCGAGACGCGCCTTCTTTCGCCATTCGCCCTTCTGAATTCCCCCTACATCGGCCCCGTCATCCCCTCCTGCCACGCCGCCATGTCTGCGTGATCCACATCGCCATCTTCGTCAACGTCGAACGTAAGGCATCGGGCGTCAACCGGGTGTCCACCGAAGCAGCTTTGAAACGCAGCGAAATCGCCAAGGTCCATGTCCCCATCGACCTGATCGCTGCCCGACTGCGTGACCCGGAACGTGACCATGCTGGGTCCAAAGTCGGGGATACTATTCCCACCGGTGTAGACATAGGGGAGATCCACATAGAC
>CP070744.1:1167854-1185625 GCA_020348265.1 Phycisphaerales bacterium
CGAATTGCATGCCGGCGCTTCGCCTGGGCATGGCACCCAACTCCTGAACCGCTAGACAATAACAGAAATTGCTCTAAGGGACGGTGCGTCGGAGGATTGTGATCTCCGGACTGATCTTGCCCGGCGGCAGCGCGCCCCATCCGGCGATGCTCAGGGCGGATGATGCTGTGCCCAGGTATCGCCCGCGAAATCCGACCACGGGATCATACCCGAGTCTCCCGGAGATCAGCTCTTTCATGCATGCCTTTTGCTCGTCGTTGAAGTCCTCGTAGTTGTAGCTGGTCAGGATCAAGTACTCCGGTTGGGGCCTGGTGAATGCTTCCGGGCTCATCTCAACCGGATAGGTCGCATAACCAAGGTCGTGCACACGCGGCAAGTACTGTGGGTTGGAGAATGCCCCCACGCTGGAGGACGGGACGATATTGCCCTGGAACCACTTCTCCGCTTGATATCGCGAGTCGGTGATCATCTCCAGATCGACGGCTGCTGCATATCCAAGAGACAGGCACGCAACGGCAAGTGGTATGCCGAACCTGACCAATAGCGGGCAACGTCGGCTGCGGATGAGTGCCGCGGCGGAGACGCCCAGAAGTATGCACAGCAGACTCAACGGGGCGAACAGAAAACGCGAGTACACGAAGTCGATCTGCACGATAACCAGCAGATAGTAGCTTACGGCCGGAACCAGCACGATGAACGCTATCCGCGCATGCCGTCGAAGCGCGTAGACAGCAGAAGCAGCCATCGCAGCCAGCATGGGCCAACCCACCGCGCCTGCTGTGTAGCTGATTGTCGCCAAGAGCAGTTGGAGCTGATTCCCGTAGCGATGCTGCCTGGCGTGGAGCGTGCCGGCCGCCGGATCCAGCCAATACCTCATCCGTTCGAGATACTCCTGGGGGTCCGCCAGGATGTTGTACAGCAACACGTAGGGGATTATGAACGCTGCCAGGCCGATCAGCCACTTAAGCTGCCAGGTCGCTTGCAGCAACGCCTTGCCCCGCGAGGAATTCCCGACGCGCCGATTCGTCTCCAACGCCAGCAGCACGAGGGCCATTCCCGGATAAACGCCCGCAACTGCGTCCTTGGTACTAATCGCCAACGAGCCGAACAGGCCCAGCAATGCTGCGTCGGGCCATCGTCCGCGCTTGATAAGGCGAACGTAGAAGTAGACGCTCCACGCAAACCAACACATCGAGGGGACGTCCACGTTTCCTAGATGTGCAAAATAGGTAAACGCAGCGCCGATCATCATGGCCCCAGCTGCGAGAGTGGCGGCGAGTTCATCGTCGGTGAGCTGGCGAACTGCTGCTCTTAGACCGAGTGCTGCAGTGATGGCCATCGCCACCGAGACGAATCGGGCGATTAGAATAAGAAGCCCTATCTTGGGCGGGTGGGGCGGCTTGAAGTCGATCCTCATGGAACCAGGTTCTACGACAAACTCTCCGCTGCGCTGCCAGTTGTACAAGACGGGTTTGTAGGCGGCGTTGAGCAGCAAGTACTGCAGCGGTGGGTATCGACCGGGCCAGTTGTCAGGCCATTGGGTGACGGCACCGAGCGTGCGCAGACCTGCGATCGTGTCCTGGCTCCACGATATCGTACCAGGTAAACCCCACCTGATGCCGGGCAGATACAGTATCAGGGCGAAAACGATCACCGCCGGGGGATTGAGCCAACGAGAAGAGCGCTTTATATCCACGTATTCACCCGGCACAGGGGCGGATCTCATCATCCGGTTTCCGCAAGCAGATTGAAGCGTGTAGAAGGTCGCCGGTCAAGTTGCATCGGGTTCATCGAGGCACGCGTACAATCATGGGGTCGTTGCGAGCGCCGAAACGCTGCATCAACGTCCCAACCCCCGGGGAGTGGCGTTTTATGAATACCGACTTCCCTGTCGTCATACAGAGGCTCCGGCAACGGTCGGGGCTCTCAGGCGCGGGCTGGAGGAGAGCGCCGTTCAAGAGCAGTGCGCGCTTCCACCTGTCGATAAGCTATCCCACGAGTGATTCGCACATCACCCATCGCAACGCTGCATGACTGCACGCATGGTTTCGCCGATGGGCTCGCGGATGATGAGGTCGGCCATGCCGTCGAGGGGGGTTTCAGTCTTGTTGATGATGACCAGAGTCGCCCCGTTATGTTTGGCCATCCTGGGCAGGGAAGCGGCCGGCTCGACGACCAATGACGAGCCTAGTGACATGTACACGTCAGCTTCGCAGGATAACTGCATCGCCTCGGCCATCACGTCCTGAGGCATGGCCTGGCCGAAGGAGATGGTCTTGGATTTTAGCGGGGCGCCGCATTCGTCGCAGTCCGGAGCATCGTCGCCTGCTTCGACCCGGGCAAGGACCTCCGGGGGTGTCCACTCCTTGCCACAAGCGATACATGCCACCATCCGGTCCGAGCCGTGCACCTCCAACACGTGCCGGCTACCGGCTTCCTGATGAAGCCCGTCGATGTTCTGGGTCACTACTGCCACCAAGTGTCCCATCTCTTCCAGTCGGGCGATCGCCTTATGCCCGTCGTTGGGCTTGGCTGTGGCATACTCCCGGTACATCTGCTGGCGCATTTCCCAATAGCGCACCCGCTCGGAACGCAGGGCAACGAAGTCGTCGTACCTCACCGGCTTGTGTTTTGACCAGACCCCACCCGGGCTGCGGAAGTCGGGAATGCCGCTTTCTGTGCTGATACCCGCGCCGGTGAAGGCGATGCCGGCCCGAGCGGAGGACAACAAATCGGCTAGATGTTCTATCTCGTTCATGCTGACATTCTAGCAGAATCACTCGGTTGTTGCGGTGTGCGGGGCGAACCGGGTGCTGCAAGGCTCCGCCAGCGTGCATGCTGAACGTGGACCCGACCAGCAAGCGGCACCACCCGTTTCCCGTTTTCCATCACATCCGCTAGACTCCTGTATGGCCAAGGCTGTATCGAATACGAGGCACTATGGAAGACTCGACACGCGTGGCGTTTGTATCTCTGGGATGTGCCAAGAACACCGTCGACTCCGAGAAGATGCTCGGACAGCTCGCAGAGGCCGGGTGTCTGATCACCGCCGACGTATCCGATGCCGACATAGTAGTGATCAACACCTGCGGATTCCTCCAGGCAGCCCGCCTCGAAGCAGATGGATTAATCCGCGAGGCTGTCGAAGCCAAGGCCAGGGGGCACCTCAAGCGGATCGTAGTGGCTGGATGCCTCGTTCAACGGGACAAAGAGCAAATCCTCGACCGGATCGAGGGAATCGACGCCATTGTGGGGGTGAACAACCGCGACGACATCGTACGAGCGGTCCTGGGCTCAGGGCAGCGCGAGCCGGGGCCCGGTGCGGATATCTTCCTCTGCGATTACCATCCCTTTACCCAGCTTGACACGGCGCGACTGCGGATCACGCCGCGGCACTACGCCTACCTGCGAATCAGCGAAGGATGCGACCAGAAATGCACCTTCTGTACGATCCCTGCGATTCGTGGCAGAATGCACTGCAAGCCCCCGGGCGTGATCCTGGATGAGGCGCGGGAGTTGGCCTCAGACGGCGCGGTAGAGATCAACCTGATTGGCCAGGATACCACCAGCTACGGTCTGGGCGCGGACGTCTTTGACGGGGGCTTGGCCGGGCTGCTGCGACGGCTTGATCGCGTCGACGGAATCGAGTGGATTCGGCTCATGTATGCCTATCCCTCGGTCCTTAGCGACGAGATCGTCGATGCGATTGCGGAGTGCGAGAAGGTCTGCAACTATATTGACTTGCCGCTGCAGCACATAAGCGATCGGGTGCTTAAGGCGATGGGGCGGCGGATCGACCGTGCTGCGACGGAACGTCTGCTAAGGCGGATTCGTGAGCGATTGCCGGATGTGACCGTCCGGACAACACTGATAGCGGGGTTTCCCGGAGAAACCGACGAGGACTTCAAGGAACTTAAGGAGTTCATACGGGAGTATCGCTTTGCCGCTTTGGGGGTGTTCCCCTACTCGATGGAGCCGGATACGCCCGCCGGGCGAATGGACAAGCAGATTCCGGAGGGGGTCAAGCAGCAACGGGTCGAGGAGCTGATGCTCGCCCAGCAGGAAATAGCTTTCGAGTTGGCGCAACAACAGGTCTCAAAGCGGTTCGAGGTCTTGGTGGACGAGAAGGTTGGCAAAGACATGGCGAGGGGGCGGCACGAAGGGCAGGCTCCGGATGTTGACAGCGCTACTTATATCGAGGGTTGTCGGGCGAGGCCGGGGCAGTTTGTTCGCGTCCAGTGCGTCGGTCGCGAAGAGTACGATTTGGTTGCGAAGCCCGCACGGGTAAGGTAGACAGTGACGATATGGCCTATGAGATAAACCTCCCGAATCGGATTACACTCGCCCGGCTGGCCCTCTCCGTGGTCTTCCTCGTTTTGCTTGCCCAGTATGATCAGCGTTCTCCCGAGTTCTGGATGTTGGATGTGGCGGTGGGCCTGTTTATCGTCGCGGCCAGCACCGATTTTCTGGACGGGTATATCGCCCGTAAGCGCGGACTGGTGACCCCGCTGGGCCGGGTGCTCGATCCTTTTGCGGATAAGGTGTTGATCTGCGGTGCGTTCATGATGTTCATCGGCTCGAACTTCGTCGATGAAGCCGGCCACAACGTGACCGAGATGAAGAGCTGGATGGTGGTGATCATCGTTGGACGCGAGCTGCTCGTAACCGGGCTAAGAGGCTTTAGCGAGTCTCGGGGCATTAACTTCTCCGCTTCGCTGCACGGCAAGTTGAAGATGTGGATGCAGAGCATCGCCGCCCCGGTCATTTTGCTTCTGGCGGCCCATCAGACGACCTGGGCGTCGGGACAGTGGGCGACGGTGACCAAGCAGGTACTCGTTTGGCTGACGGTCATAGTCACCGCCCTTTCGGCTGTTCAATACATTGTCCGGGCCAGATTCATACTCGAAGAGAGCTCCAGTACGTGAGTGAGCTAGACTACCTGCGGGCTGTTGTGCTCGGCGTGGTCCAGGGTCTTACCGAGTTTCTGCCCGTCAGCAGCAGTGGCCACCTGGCCATCGTTCAACGTTACTTCGCCCTCGACGCCAACAGCTCTGCGATGCTGTTGTTCGATGTGCTCGCCCATTTTGGGACCCTGGTCGCCGTGCTTATAGTGTTTGCCGCGTCCGTCAAACGCTTTATGGTCCGCATAATCCGCGAGACCCGAACGTCATGGCGGGGCAGACGGTATGCCTGGCGGATCGTGCTTCTTGCAGTCGTGGCGATGATCCCCACAACCGTGATGGGACTTACTCTTCAAGACACGTTCGAATCCGCCTTCGATAAACCACTATGGATTGGGACTGCGTTGGTGGTGACCGGGATTCTACTGGCGCTGACCACGCTGCTGAATCGCCCATCGCGGGGGTGGGGTCGTTTCTCGTTCTTGCAGGCGTTTGTAGTGGGCATCGCCCAGGGATGTGCGATTCTGCCGGGCATCTCCCGCAGTGGAGCGACGATTTGCGTTGCCTCATTCTGCGGCCTGCGCCGCCGCTGGGCCGCGGAGTTTAGTTTCCTGATCGCCGTTCCCGCGATCGTCGGAGCTACCCTGATCAAGATGAAAGACACGTTCGAGTTGCCCGTGGAGGAATTATCCGCCGTTGCCTGGGGGCCGGTTATCGTGGGCAGCATCGTGTCACTGATCGTCGGCGCAGTCGCCCTGCTGATCCTTTTGGACATGGTCCGCCGATCCAAACTGCACTACTTCGCCATCTACTGCTGGGTAATCGGAGCACTACTCCTCGCCGGCGTTGTCGGATGAGTCGAGTGGAGGGGGTGCCCCATCCGTGTCATAGACAAGGGTGGGGGACGGACATACATGGAACAGACAAGACGATGGAACAACTTCCCGACGACGCAGCCTGTCTGAAGTGTGGTTATCTCTTACGAGGGCTACCGGAGCCAAGATGCCCGGAATGCAGCCGGTCGTTCGATCCTAACGACCCAAAGACTTACGTTACGCCCTTGCGGCGCCATACGTACGGACAAGCATGCAGAGTGCTACTGGCATGGATTGCAGCGTATATACTCGTTAACGCGCTGTTGGTGATCGCTGGTCCCGGCGGGTGCTCCCCCATCACCATGTCCTCACCCTTGAACTGGTGGCCATTCCTTGGCCCTCTCCTTTGGGTCTTTGGGGGTGGTTTCTATTGGATATTCGGAGTCCTTCAAGCCTTGATTGGGCTGGCACTCATCCTTGCTCATCCGATTAGGCCGCGTTGGTGGACGGCTTTGCTGACGATCCTGGGATACGCGTGCTGGTGGTGGGGTGGCTTTTGGGTGGTAGCGCAAGCGGCGGCAAACGCCTGAGCAATTCACCCCACCAATATGACAGCGCTGCATTCACCATCACCGTTGGAGCGGCTTTGCGTCCAGTCTCATTGTCAAAGGGGTGCTATCAATCCGCTTCGATGAATCTTGAGGCGACCGCGTTATCCGGACTCGGGGTCGTAAGCGAAGCAACGTTGAGCGTTCTGGCGAAGCGGTCCGTGGTGGTCTTGAGCGGGTGGGCCCGGAAGAACAGGATCAAGAGCATCAATGCGCAGATGTTTACCAAGGCCAATCCGCCGAAGGGGCTTTGGACCGCAGGATCGCCCTCATCACGTAGAGTCATCTGCACGACCACGCGCATGTAGTAATACAGGCTGATCAGCGTGTTGAGCACCGCAACGATCACCAAAAACCACCCCAGCGTGCTGTCCAGGCTGCCCAGTGCAAGCAGGATCCACCATTTTCCGATGAAGCCGGCCAGAGGGGGAAGGCCCACGAGCGAGACCAGACAAATAATCATGGGCACGGCCAGGAACGGTGCCCGCCGCATCAGGCCGGAGAAGGACTTGATGTCGTCATTCCCCGTGTCCCAGACAATCATGGCGGTAACGCCGAACGCGCCGAGATTCATGAACAGGTAGATGACGATGTAGACGAGCAGAGCCACCATCCCAGCTTGATGCCCCTCGACTGCGGGATGGGCAAAAACTGCGACGGCCATCAGCATGTAGCCGGCATGGGCGATTGATGAGTACGCCAGCATGCGCTTTACGCTCTTCTGCTTGTACGCGGAGAAGTTGCCCACCGTGCAGGTAACCGCTGCTAAGATCGCAATGGTCCAGGCCAGCGGCTGAATCAAAGACATATCCGCGGGCGACCCCACCACGGAACAAAAGATCATGGTCAAGCGCAACAGCAGAACCAGTCCCGCCGCTTTGCTGGCAACGCTCAGCCAAGTGGTAACTTCGATCTTCGCACCCTGGAAAGCGTCCGGACACCAGAAATGGAAGGGGACGGCTGATACCTTGAACGCGATCCCCACCAAAAAGCACAACAGGCCCAAAGCGAGCAACAAGTGATGCTCACCGGTGGCCAGATTAGCTACGGTAAAGCGGGCGATATCCGCAACGCTCAAGCTGCCGGTCAGGCCGTAAAGCAAGCTCGCCCCGTAGAGCATGATAGCAGCGCAAATGGCACCGAAGACCATGTATTTGAGCGAGGCCTCCGCCCCCAGACGATCGCGTTTGTCAAAGCCCACAATTGCATAGCTGGGCAGGGAAGCGGTCTCCATAGCCACCACGATCATCAGCAGGTTCGCCGAGCTGACCATCATGGACATGCCCAAGGCGCTGCCGAAAAGCAGGATGAAAAACTCGGGGGCGTTCCGCTCATTGGCAGACGAACCCAGCCACCACAGCCAGGTCACGCCGGCAAGGAAGATGATCAGCAGCACCTGGAAGAATGCGGATAATCCGTCGACAATGAAGAGCCCCGCCCCAGGATCCGTCGACAACCCGCTAACGCCGTTTGTGGTAGTCGCGTGCAGCACGCGCAGGGCGAGAATGAACGTGGCAATGATGCCCAGCAGAGCAATTCCGGCAGTGGTCCGCGAGCCGCGCCCAAGAACGATCGGACACGCCACGATAGCCAACATCGTGCAGACCAGAGTGATCATGGGCGAGAAGAACGCAAGGTGCTCGCCAACGGGAATGTTCGCCCACAGGTTCGCTTGCATCAGAAGATTCACGCCATCAACCGCCTATCACTAATCGCCAAGAACTAACCACCTTACAATTTCGACCAATCCGTATCTTGCCCCTACATCAACATCGCGATCGTTTGCGAAACGTGCGTCAGGATGTTGTCCAGGGTGCCGTTGGTGAAGTTGAACACCGTCTGCGCGGGGAGTATACCCATGGCGATGCACAGGATAGCCATCGGTATGAGGATCATCGTCTCCCGCCCGGTGGCATCGGTGTAACCCTTGTATTCCTCGCGTTCCTTGCCCAGGTAGACCCGGCGGATCAGCCAGAGGATGTATCCCGCAGTAAGCACGACACCGAAAGCCGCCACGATAGCCGTAGGATACGCCCAGGCGAACTTGGTGCCCGCATCGAAAGTGCCCAGCAGGACCCATACTTCTCCGATAAAGCCGCACAACGCCGGCAGTCCCAACGAGGCAAAGAAGCCTATCGTCGCCAGCGTGCCATATCGCGGCATGGTAAGCCACAAACCGCCGAAGCGATTGATCTCTCGATGGTGTGCCCGGTCGTAAATCACGCCGACTAGGAAGAAGCACATGGGTGAGCTAATACCATGAGCCAACATCTGGAACATGGCGCCCTGAATGCCGGCAGTGGTCATCACCGCTATACCAAGCAGAACGTATCCCATGTGCGAGATAGAGCTATACGCGACCAGCTTCTTGAAGTCGGTCTGGGCCATCGCGCATAGAGCACCGTATATGATGCTCACCACCCCAACCATCGCCAGGGTATAAGCCCACACCTCCGCCCCGGCAGGGAAGATCGGATAGCACACTCGCAAAAAGCCGTAGCCGCCCATCTTCAGCAACACCCCGGCCAGGATCATGCTGATCGGAGTGGGGGCCTCTACGTGGGCGTCGGGCAACCAGGTGTGGAAGGGAACACTGGGGAGCTTGATGGCAAACCCGATGAACAAGGCAATGAACATGAGCGGGGCAAAGCGGATGCCCAAGAAGAGCGTGGTCTTGGCCCCGAAGTACGCTTGAATTGTTGGGTTCATGGCCAGTTCGATCAGATCGAACGTGCCGTTGCTGATAACCGTCCCATCACCTCGATATCCGCTGGCTATGCCTTCAGTTCCCAGGCGGGCAGCCTCCGCCGCAATCGCAGCGTCGCTGTAGAAGTACATGGCCACGATAGCCACCAGCATCAGGACCGAGCCGGCCAGCGTAAAGAGGAAGAACTTGATCGCTGCATACTCCCGTCGCGGTCCTCCCCACACCCCGATGAGGAAGTACATGGGCAGCAGCATCACCTCCCAGAAGATGTAGAAGAGGAAGAAGTCCAGGGCGACGAAGACCCCCAGCATCCCCGTCTCAAGCAGCAGAAACAGTATGAAATAGGCTCGAACCCCCTTGTTGATCTTCCAGCTGTCGAAGTTCCAGCTCGCCCAGCAGGAAAGGAATCCGATCAGAGTGGTTAGAATGAGCAGGGGGAAGCCCAGCCCGTCTATGCCCAGGTAGTATTCGATGGTAAAGCTATTGCCTACGATCCAGGGTGTGCGGGTTATATGATGCAGCGTGCCGTAGTCCGCACCAAAGACATCGGGGTCACCTTCCGGTCCGCCCCCGAAGAAGGTACCGAACAAGCTAAGCGAGACGATAAAGGTCAGGAACGATGCAGCCAGTGCCACTGCACGCACCTGAGACTTGGGCACGAACAAGCACAGCAGTGCTCCAAGCGTCGGTAAGAATACGATTAGTGTTAGAATGTTCATGGGAACGTCTTCTTTGAAACCAAACCTACGGCACCATTGACCCTGCAGATGCTACGGTCTCTTGCGCTTCCAACCCGAAGATCAAGACACAGATTATCACGATAGTCGCCACCGCCGTCGCAAACAGCATGTAGTTGCGGACCCGTCCCGTCTGGGGCTGCCTGACAGCGTCACCGAAGTCGATGGAGGTATTGGCGATGCCGTTAACCACGCCATCGACACCTCCGTTGTCTACGATAATCCCGGAGAATGTGGCTAACCGGGCGGTGAATGCCGCCGCCAAGTTGACAAACAGATCTATAATGTACGTATCGAAGAGCCGGGCGATCTTGGCGACGAGAATGCAACCCTTCACCCAGACGAAGTTATACACCTCATCGAAGAAGTACTTCTTGACCAGAATTACATGCAGCGGGCCGGCAGCCTTTCTGATGGCCTCGGCCCTTGCCAGACCCTTCCTGTAGATCGCAATGGCGATCACGAACCCGACAATGAATGCCCCGCCCACGCCGAATTTCAGCCACTGATGAGCGGCACCGATCGCCTCGGTGTGCGAGGCGCCGTTTGTCGCCAGCACCATGGCTGCATCGGTAGCCGCGTGCGAGGCGTCATCTATCAAAGGCCTGAACAGCTTGTAGCTGGCCCAGAAGGTGCCGATCGCCAGGGCGACCAGAGGCAGGTACATCAGAGGGATTTCGTGGGCATGCTCGTACACGTGCTGATCACGCGGCTTACCCATAAAGGTCATCCACCACGCCCGCATCATGTAGAACGGCGTCACGTATGCAGTGAAGATGGCCAGCCAGAACATCCACTTGGGCAGTTTGGGGATGTGCGCGAAGATCGAAGCCTTCGAAGCTGCACCGTGCGAATCCCCGTGAGCACCGCCGGCACGTTCCTCGCCGTGGCCGTCGCCGTGGACCGGATCGGATGCAAGGCGGTAAGTCACGCCGTCGTTTTCCACCGTTGAAGCGTGCCCCGTCCCGTGTCCTTCGCCTGCGTCATGCTTATGATAATCGCCCTCTTCCCACTCGTACGCCCTAACGTATGCGACAGCGAGTATCTCGTCTTTGCTGAAGAACCCGCCCAGGCCGATCTTCGTGCCGGCAATGCCCGCACCGGAGATGGCCAACACGCCGATGAAGAACGTCCAGCAGGTGACGGGCATCTTCTTTCGAAGTCCACCCATCCTGGGCATTTCCTGCTCGTGATGGCACCCTTCAATCACCTGCCCGGAGCAAAGGAAGAGCATGGCTTTGAAGAAGGCGTGCGTGATGAGGTGGAACAGAGCTGCGATCCACGCCCCACACCCCATGCCGAAGATCATGTAGCCAAGCTGCGAAAGCGTCGAATACGCCAAGCATTTCTTTATGTCCGTCTGTACTATGGCGACCAAGGCCATCAAAGTAAGCGTCAAACACCCGATAGCCGCAACGAACATCAGGGCCTCGGGAGTCATCAACCTGAACACCCGGGCGACCAGATAGACACCGGCGGCAACCATTGTAGCTGCGTGGATCAGCGCACTGACCGGCGTCGGGCCGGCCATTGCGTCAGGAAGCCAGACGTGCAGCGGGAACTGGGCACTCTTGCCCATCGCACCGCAAAACAGCCCGACGCCCATGATCGTTGCCAGCGACCAGCCGAACATGGTGAACTGACTGGCGAAAATGCCCGTACCGGCGGCGTACTGCTCAGCGAATCGCACGGCGGCATCGTCGAGGTCCAAGGTCTTCAGTTGGAAGAAGACCAGCATTAGCCCGATCAAAAAGCCGAAGTCGCCCACGCGGTTGGTGATAAACGCCTTGATCGCCGCTGCGGAGGCGAAGCCTTTATCAAAGTAGAAACCAATCAGGAAATAGCTGCAAAGACCGACCAATTCCCAGAAGACAAAGAGGAAAAACAGGCTGCTGCTGACCACCAGCCCCAGCATGCTAAAGCCGAAGAGCGACAGATAAGCGAAGAAGCGGGAATACTTGCACTGCCCGTCGACCTCGTCGCTGTGGCCGGACATATACCCGACGCTGAAGACGAAGATCAGAAAGGCGACCAACGCCACCATGAAAAACATGGCCACGGTGAGTGAGTCGAGCTTGACGCCGATCGTGGCAGGGACGGTGCCCAAGTTCGCCCAATGGAATCGGTAGGCGTTGGCGGTCAGTTCACCTGCATGACCCGACTGTAACTCGCCGATCCATCCGACAAGAACGATAATGGCCAGGACCAGGGGAATACCCATGCCCATGACCACCCCGAACCACCCCGCACCGGGCTTGCCCATCTTCGGGCCGAAGAACACCAGTATCCAAAAGCTGACGAACGGTGCCAGCACGCCCAAGGCAAGCAGGATTTCGTACGTGTGTCCGTTCATTTATCTCTTTGTTGGTCGGCCTTTGCGGGCCGACGCACGCCTGTGATGCTAGCGCATCCTAGCCCTGCAGCTTCCGGGCCGAGTCAACATCAACCGTCGCGAGGTTCTTATACAGGTTGATACAAATTCCAACTGCGATCGCCGCTTCTGCTGCTGCGATGACGATCACAAACAGGGTCATAATCTGACCGTCCACCCGTCCCGGGGCCATGTACCGGTCGAAGGCCACCAGGTTCACGCCGGCGCTGTTGAGCACCAACTCCACCCCGATCAGGATGCCGATGGCGTTTCGCTTGGTCATCATGGTGAACAGACCGGTAACGAACAGCACCGCGCCCACCACGAGGTAGTGCGTCAAGCCGATGGTCAGATACGTTAAAAAGTCGTCGGGCAACATATCCTATTTCTTTTCCTGCCGGGCGAGATGTGCAGCCCCGACCATCACGATCATCAACAGCACGCCTGCCACCTCAAAAGGCACCACATACTTGGTGATCATGGTCCGGCCGATGTCCGCAACCGCGACCCCGGAACCTGTGCCCTCGATTGTCGTCCAACCCGCACCAATGAACACTGCAGCCAGACATGCCAGCAACGCTACACAGACCGCCCCTGCGCCGATTAGCTCCCATCTGGCCGTTGAGAAACGAACCGAGGCCGATTTACTGGTGAGCATCACGCCGAAGACCAGCAAGATCAACGTACCACCCACATATACGATCAACTGGATGGCGGCGATGAACGTAGCCGCCAGGCTGAAATATAGAACCGCCACGCATGCAAGTGCACCGAAGAGCCAGACCGCCATCCGTACGATGTTTGTACTGATGCAAACACCCAGGGCGCATACTATGGTCCCAGCCGCGATTCCATAGAACAGCACCGCCTCAATCGGGCTGCCCGGCGCCTGCGTCTTTATGGTCTCAGCCGTTGCGCTATCTCCCGATCCCAGCGCCGGCGGCACAAGAAGCCCCCAAGCGATCAGCACGACCGCTGCAAGCGCAACACGTTTTGTCAAACCTGCCGACTTCACTGTGCCAAAACCTCTCTGTCCAACCTACGAGCCGGGCAGCGCTTCAATCGCGAGATTGCCCACCATCCGCCTGCGATGGTAGAAGCCGTAAGCGGCAATAACCACAAACCCGGCCGGAAAGACCGCACCGACAAGGCCCAGAATCCAGTTCACCACTTGATCGAACATCGCCCAGCCGCCGCTGTCCGACGCGCCTGCCCAGGTCCACAGCGTGGCCCCGAGCAACAGAATCATCGTAATCGGTAACAAGACCTGCACGCACGCATAGAGAACCTGGTCGATACGAATCCGCGGCAAGGTCCATCTCAGCCAAATATGCACGTACAAGAAGAAAACGCACTTGGCCACGAACCAGATGGGCCCGCTGAACAGCAGCCCGTTGATTCCACGGGCCAGCAGATTGTCGCCCACCATCTCCGTAACCGCGCCGCCCCAAGATACCGGCAGCGGCGAGTTCCACCCTCCTAGAAAGAGGATCACCACCAAGCCGCAAACTACAAACATGGCCGCGTATTCGGCAAAGAAGAACAGCGCCCAGCGGTATCCCGAGTACTCGGTAAGGAAACCCGCGACCAGCTCGCTTTCGGCTTCCGGCAAATCAAACGGGGCACGCTTACAACTTGCCAGCGAGGCGATGAAGTAACAAATAAAAGCCGCAAAGGTGAAGGGGTTGGCGAACGCCAGCCAGGTAAACCAACCGCCCGACTGACTCTCTCCGATCACCTTGAGGCTCAATGAACCGACACAAACGATGGGAACCAAAAGGGCCATGCCCATGGGAATCTCATACGAGATCATCTGGCAGGCTTCGCGCATCCCCCCGTAGACGCTCCACTTGTTGTTCGACGCCCATCCGCCGAGGATCACCGCCATTACTTCAACACCCAACAGCGCAAGGATGACCACCACGGAGACGTCCAGATCGCGGAAGATATACGTCGCCCCAAAGGGCAACGCCATGAACGCAGCAGCACTGGGGATAAGAGCGAAGTAAGGAGCTACGCGGAACAGCGGGCCATCGGCATCTTTTGGAACCAGATCTTCCTTGGTGACGCATTTGATCCCGTCAGCCGGAGACTGAGCCCACCCGTGCCACAGCCCCACGCGCATCGGGCCCAGCCGCGACTGGATTCGTCCGGCTACTTTCCGCTCCCACCAGATCAGAAAGACCGGGACAATACAGAAGAAGATGATAATTGCGACTAATGATATCACGTCCCGCACGAGCGTGTATTGCAGCGGCCAAAGCAAGATCGCCAATATGTCCGGGATGGAGGCGGATATCCCTCCACCAGGCATGGCTCCGCTAATCTCGTTCACGGTTAGCGGTGCGCCGAACCAAGTACTGACCGACTGGTCGTCCGCCTGGGCGACAAGGTCGTCCTGCACCCAGAGGAACAACGCATTGGTGACGAACACGCCAATGCAGCTCGCCACCACCGCAATGATCAGGACGAACAGGGCGAACTTTCTCAGCACACGCCACCACGCCCGCCACGTTCGCCAGGTCTTGACGAAGAACGCTACAGCCAGGCAGACGGGAGCGAGAAGCAAAGGCGCGATGAACAGGCAGAGGATTGCCAGGGGGTGTCCGCCCAACAGCGATTGACTGATCCACAGCCCAACAATAGAGGCCACGAATATGACAACCCCCGCGACCACCGCCTTGCCGGGGACGCCGTAGTTCGTCAGCTCGCCTCTAGGAGCCCAGGGTTCAAAATACTGTGCCACAACGCTGCTCCACGCCTCACTTCATGCAGCTAAAAGGGCCCGAATCCTAGCGGGCCAAGCCCCGTCATGAAAGTCCACGCTCCCGTTTGATCAGGCCCAGGCCTTGATCAAACCGTTTCTTCAAACATCTCCAGGCAACTACCGGTCCACCTCGCCCATGACAATGTCGATACTGGCGATGAACGCGGGCATATCCGCAATCAGGCAGTTCCGGCATACCTGCGAGGTAATCGACAGATTGGAGAAACTCGGGCCTCTTGCCTTGACCCGATAGGGAATCGCCGATCCGTCACCGCGCACGTAGAAACCCAACTGACCACGCGGGTTCTCAACCTCAACGTAAATCTCGTCATCCGGAAGCTTCAGGTTCTTGAGCTTCGGAGCGATTATGTCACCTTCGGGAAGCTTATCCAACGCCTGGCGAATGATCCGCACCGACTGGAGCATTTCCAGAGCCCGCATGTAGTACCGGCTCCAGCAGTCGCCCACCACGACGCATTCCGGACGATCCGCCGTACCCCCGGGAAGCCCGATCGGGATCTCGAAGTCGTACTTCTCATAGCCGTCGTACGGACGCACCTTGCGCAGATCCCAGCGGATCCCACTCGCCCGCAGGCACACCCCGGTAAGACCGTAAGCAATAGCATCCTTGAGCGGGATTACGCCTACGCTGGTCGTACGTTTCAGGAAAATCTGGTTGTAAGTCAGCAGCCCGTTGTAGTCGCGCACCTTGGGTTCGAAGAAGTCGAGGAACTCTCTTAACCGTTCGATCCAGCCGTCCGGAAGATCGAATGTCACCCCTCCCGGGATAATGCAGCTGTAAGTAAGGCGGGCACCGCAAGCCGCCTCGAACAAGTCAAGGACCATCTCCCTCTCGCGGAAACACCAGGTAAACGGCGTGAACGCACCCATATCCAGGCCGAAACAACCGACCGTTACCAGGTGAGAAGCTATCCGGTTCAGCTCGGCAAAGATCACACGCAGGGCCTGCGCCCGTGGGGGAACCTCGATCCCGCACAGCCTTTCAACAGCCAGCGAATAACCCTGGTTGTTGTTCATCGCTGAGAGGTAGTCCATCCGATCGGTATAGGGGATGAACTGAAGGGGCTTGAGATTCTCCCCGATCTTCTCTGCGCAGCGATGCAGGTATCCAATATGAGGCGTGGCTTCAAGCACCATCTCCCCGTCGGTACGCAAAATCACGCGCAATACGCCGTGAGTGGCGGGATGCTGCGGGCCCATGTTAACCAGCATCTCTTCCGTCTGCAGATCACCCTGCTCACTTCGGTCAAAATCCATGAGAACGTCGGGTTGTCCTAGAAGGCTCACTTCACTCATCCGCATCTTCACCCATAAGTCCACGCCCCTCGATGAACAGCCTCATGGATTCTCCGGTTGTTTGCGAGGCGAACTCCTCCTCGTACTCCTCAACGTCCATCGGGTGGACGCCGAAACAGTACACGAGCTGGTCGGGAGGAACTTTGTCCGTGAGGTGGTCCCAGATTATGTTCTGGCACTCAGCAGGCCCTTTGCCTTTGAACCGGTCGCTTCCGACGATTACACGCAGATGTCCCGGAGAGGATTCAAACACGCGGATATTCTTCGCTTCTTCAGGATGCACGAACGCTTCGATTGCATTCTTAATCGCCTCAGCGGCCTGAATTAGAGCTGCTTTTTCACCCACGTTACCACTCCGTCATCGCCACTAACCCATTCCAAAAACTGCTCCGCATCCGTGGCACTAAACGCACTCGGAACTCGGTAGCGGATCGCCGTACCGCCCTCTCTTGTCAGGAGATCCTGAATCTTTCTGAAGTTTGTGTAGACAGCACTATTGCCCTTCATTCGACGTTCAAGCCCGCTGTGTAGAATCAGTAGCTCGAGATCATGCGTTGTGAAGGTCGCAAGCATCTTGCTCCAATCCAGCGCGTGGCAAATGGCGATCTTGAGCCAGCATTCCACGGCATACGTAGCAAGGTAGATGGCACCTGCGTGCCATCCCCTCTCGCGAAGGACTGCCGCCTCCTCTAGGCGAGCGCGGGCTACTTCCTCGAGCACGCTTCTGCTGGCAGTCGGCTTCGCAGATAGTGTAGGCATAGGCAACCTGGGAATCCTCAATGCCGCGGATTCGTCAATCCGTATTCAGTCGTGCCCGGTATCCCCTGATACTCGAGCGGCTGTTCATAATCCTTGCGCAGCGGATGTCCCTCCCAATCATCCGGGCAGAGGATACGCCTCAGATCCGGATGGCCGGTGAAGTCTATACCCATAAGGTCGTACGCCTCGCGTTCATGCCAATTCGCCGTCGGCCAAACGTGGGCTATCGAGGGAAGTACCGGGTTGTCACGTTCCGTCACCACGCGCACCGCAAACTCGTAGGTCTCCGTGATAAGTTCCGTCGGAGAGTCAAGCGGTATGTGGTTCATGTCGTAAATACAGGCGATCTTGCCGTCATCGGGAAAGTCCATCGACGTAATCGAGCGCAAGAAGTTGAAAGCGACGCGAGGATCATCGCGCAGGAACGCGGCCACCTCAGGCCACTTCTCCGACGTGACCTGGGCATAGGGGTGCCCACCTTCAACCACCGCCTCGGTGATGGCTTCGCCATACTCCGATTTCAACAACTTGCAGATTTCTTCGGGTGTCACCAATTCATTCCCGCCTGGCAATCAACGCTGCGCCGGATGGCATTCCGCTCTCATCAGAAATCAGGTTACGACTGCTGTCTCCTTCGCCTTTCTCATGGGCGTCTTGCGCCGCGTCTGGTGGCGAATGACGTCCTGGATACGCATTAGCCCCTCGAGCAGTGCCTCGGGGCGAGGAGGACAGCCGGGGCAATAAACATCTACCGGAACAATCAGATCCACACCCTTGACAATGTGGTAT
>CP070744.1:1185725-1203413 GCA_020348265.1 Phycisphaerales bacterium
TGCCACTGGCGGCTTGTCCGCCAGTGCCTGTTTTTTTGTGACCCTCAACACGGGTGGACGAGCCACCCGTGGCACACTGCGTCTGCTCCGAACCCCGACCGTGAGAGAGGGGTCTGGTATGACAGATCTCTGGCACTTCTGAATGTCCGCTCCCTTACGGTCGCGGCTCGGAATCGTCTTGCTTTTTTATGCCAACGAATGCCGGAACGGCTCGGAATGCCCCGGGGTGAGGGACGGACTGATTGCCCGGCGGTCATCATGATGTCATCACGCCGGCACTGCTCAAGAGCAGTGGCACACCGTACGGCTCGATGACCGCGCCGAAGCACCGAAAGCCGGTCATCGCCTCCCCCATCCCGGCGCGCCGGGATGGGCCACCCAGTCACCCGCCTACATGTTCTTACATGGCGAGCTTTGACCATGAGGTGCCCAGGCGCGGGAAAACGCTGCTGTCCCTCTCTTGTGCACCTAGCCTCAGCATCTCCGGACGATATTTGATATTAAAATACTTGCAGATATTTTAACATTAAGGTATGCTCCAAGCATGAAGTCGTCACGCAAGAACGGTATGCGGCTGGATAGCCCGCAACAGCAGGAAGTCCTTACTTCGCCGGTGCGAATCGAGATCATAGAACGTATGCAGGGAAGCGAGCCGTCGTCCATCGGCGACATCGCTCGGAGAATGGGTCGCTCGGCTGCATCGCTGTATCACCACTTCCGCAAGTTGCTTGCGGCAGGCGTCCTGATCGAAGAAGGGCGGCGGCGGGCGGGGAGGCGCTGGGAAGCGCTCTATAGATTGGCCGCTCCTCGATTTCACATGGATCTTGATCAGTCGTCTCAGCGCAACGTTCGATGCTACCGTCAGTCGGCTGGCGCCCTGCTCCGCCTTACCGAGCGCAACTTCGCGGATGCGCTGGAGTTGGGTGAACTTGTTTCAAGCGGTCGCTACCGGAATCTCGTCGCGAATCTGAAGAAGGCCCGATTGTCCAAAACAGGATTGGCTCGGGTTAATCGGCTCCTGCAAGAGATCCACGACGTAATGCGTGAGGAAGACGCCCGCGGCACTGGACAGCCCTGCGCGCTGACCACCGTGCTTCTACCTCTACTTGATACTACTCAGCGAAACAAGGAATCGAAATGAACGAACGAAACACAAGACAGAGCGTTTCCCCCACCATCGCCCAACGTGTAATCCGGTGCACATCCGTCGTACTGGCCCTGGCGATGACTCTCGCCGTTGCGCGTGCCGACACGCCGGAACCGGACCTCGAAGCAATCCTCACTCATGTTCGTGATGCCAAAGGGTTTGCCCGCCTTACGCACCTCAACAGCGGTGTTCTGCTTACAGGCACGAGCAGGCATTACGGAACCGACGGCACCTATAGGTTGTTGTTCAACCCTGACGGTAGATTCGTTGAGAAGACCGAGGCGCGACTCAGCTCGACGGTGGGCTTTGACGGTAGGGAAGCATGGTCGGTGGATTGGAGCGGCCTGCCGAGCTTGCTCGAATTGGAGGACCTGGAAAGAGTGTTGGCCACTCAGTGGGTGCACACCGGACGATGGCTCGTGGAGAATGGGCCCTTTGCCATTACGCTGAACGCCGAGGAAACCAGCGGTGAAAAAGTCGTGCTCGACCTGCGTCTAAGAAACGGTGTGCTCGCGTGGCAAGTGACTATCGACCGCCGGAGTTGGCTGCCAACGAACTTGTTGCTTAGCTCAAAGGGGGGAACAGACACGTGGACGTTCACGGACTACCGCGACTTTAAAGGGGTGAGACTTGCTTGCCGAGTAGACCACGTAGATGACGCCGGCAAGACCGACGCGGTAGAGATTGCCGATATTGCGGCGGCTCCGCATTCCGCGGGCAACCCCTACGAGCGAATCACCAAGCGCCCGGACGATACGCGTTTCAACGCAGACGCCCCCGCCGAACTCAAAGTGAAAGCGACGCCGACGGGGCACTTGCTCGTGCACCCGAGTGTCGACGGCCGGGATCTTGGCTGGTTTATCTTTGACACCGGCGCAGGTGCCATGGTGATCACCCCGTCGGCTGCCGACGCCGCCGACATGCCCGCGTTCGGGGAGGTAACCGCCAACGGCGTTGGAGGGATGTTGGATACCCGTTTTCGCCAAGGCAAGTCCCTTACCCTGGGGCGCGTGACCATAGATAAGCCGATTCACGTAGAGCTCGACCTGTCTTTTCTGACGCCCTTTTTCGGTGTCGAGGTTGCGGGTATCTGCGGCTACGACCTCCTGGCCCGCGTCGTGGCGGAATTCGACCCCCACAAGCGGAAGATCTCACTGCTGGATCCTGCGTCATACGCGCTTGCGCAAGGTGATTGGCAGGAGCTCTTTATCGGAGGTAGGCATCCTCACGTTATCGCCGGCTTCGAAGGTAAGCACGAGGGAGTGTTTCGCCTGGATACCGGTGCGAACGGCACGGTCACATTCCACGCTCCTGCTGTGAAACGCCTGGGCTTGCTGGAAGGTCGCGATACGACTTCGGGCTTCCACGGCGGGGCCGGCGGCATGAAGAAAGTCCGAACCGGGACCGTCGAATGGTTCGAGCTGGCCGGGCATCGGTTCGAGGAGCCGGTTGTAGTGTTCGGTTTGTCGGATCAAGGGGCAAGTTCAGGACACCGATCGCTCGGAACGATCGGCTTGGAGTTCCTCGAACCATTCGTTGTGGTGTTCAACTACCCCGACAAGAAGATCGCATTCGTGAAACGGCAGTAGTAAAGGATGGGCCACCCGCTCGAAGGTCGTTGTGATGTCATCTTTCCGGCACTGCTCGAGAGCAGTGGCACACCGTTCAGCTTGACGCTTACGCATAGAAAAGCCCCCCGCGGGCGTTTGCCAATGGGGGGCTTTGTTAGCTACTCAGTTTCTCAACCCTGTCGGGTTGATGTCTTCGTTCCTACGGACAACCCGTAGTTACCGGCGAGGCCAGGTTCCACGGCTGTACAAACTGACCCGCACCGTTGAGCAGGTCGATCAAGCGCAGAATGTCCGCAGTGTTCACTACCGCAGATTGGTCGATGTCGCAGCTGTATACACCCCAAGCCGGCGTGCACACGGCGTTGAGGCAGCAGTCGATCAAGGAGAGAATGTCTGCGGTGTTGGAGACACCATCCGCGCTCGAGTCAGCCGGGAGCGAGGTGAACGTTCCCGTGCTGGCGGCACCTGCGTCAGGCGTATACGTGAGGGTGGTCACCGCACCCGGGCTGATCCGGCGATTCAGGGTGATGGTGTAGTTGCCCCGACCGTCGTCGACAATGCTGCCGATGCTGTTGGCCGTCCCTTCAACCACTGTCTCGCAAAGCGTCCAACAATCCAGGTTGTCCGCACTGGCGGGCCCGCTCACGTCGAATGTATCGATACCCTGCAGGACAGCACCATTATTGATGTCCCGCGGCTGACGGGCGTCGACCGTGCCGTCCATCGGATTGTTCCATGTGATCGCACCGGTCTCGCACCCACCGCTGGCACTGACGGTGATGGTCAGGTTGGTGACGGCGATATTCGCCGGGTCGACACTCTCGGTTGCCCAGTAGAGATCACTCCCGCTCTGGTCCGAAGCGATAACGTTGGCGAACGCATCAGTCAGCTTCAGCATGTAAGTTCCATCCGTCCCCGGCGCAGTCAACGTACCTGTGGCCAGCGTCTCCTGCGTGTGCCCGATGTTCTCGATCACCGTACCCACGGGGAACGGCGCCGAAGCCGTGCACTCAAGGTCGATGCACAGGTTCGACGCTCCGGGGCAGTCGTCATCAATGACGCAGTCCACGGTGTTGTTGATGGTGTTCTGCGCTCCCCCGACCTGCAGGAGCTTGCCGGCATCGTCCGTGCCGCCGTAACCGGCCGGGTTATTCAAACCGTCCGGAACCGCGAAGTTGCCCATGCCTGCAGGCGTGCTCGTCTGGGCCAAAGAGCCGGCCTGAGTTCCACTGCCGGCTTCCACTAGCTCGAGATCAAAGCCGACCAGGGCAAGACCCCGGTTGGAGGTGTTGATCAACGTGCCCTCCACGCTGTAGCTAACCGGATCTCCGGGTTGGACTGTGACGCTGTTAGATCCACCTGATTCGACGCTGAGTTCGAGATCCACCGCCATAGCAGCCGTTGTCAAGAAGCAGGCCGCAATCGTTAATACAACCAAGTTCCTCATGATTCCGCTCCCAATCAAAAACCTCTAAAAAGTTCATTAAGCCACAGTCGACTTTGCAGGCCGAAACCGGACGTTGCTTTCGTCCTGCGAGGGTGAAATCCCCGCGTTGACCCACACTTCTTCCAACACCATATCTGTCGACGGACCGGGCGGGCGGCGCGAATAAATCCGGAAATAGTCCGAAAACGCCCTCGGTTACCGCCGTAGTTTTCTTTGTGCGCTGAAACTGGAACAGATTGCTCAGTCTGCTACGGAGCGATTCCACCGAAACGCCGCTGTTGAGAACGCCTGGTCCGAAAACGTTTGACGACGGCGCAGACTGCGGCGACTCTAGGCGTCAATGTCACCGATACGCTTCACTCGTAACGTTCGGAGTCTCAACAGACTCCGGCATATCGCTCAGGTACTGACCCAGCACGGGTTTGGTCACATCGTTGCGCAGGTCAACCTCGCACGGTACGTGCCGGTCTGGATGATGCGCAAGAAGACGCGAGCCCGCGTGCTCGACGCCAAGCCATCGACAGTTGCCCGGCATCTGACCGAAGTCTGTGCGGAGCTCGGGCCGGCGTTCATCAAACTTGGACAGCTAGCCAGCACTCGCCCCGACATCGTCCCTGCCGAAGTTCTCAGTCAGTTGCGAACACTCCAGGACGACGTTCCGCCCTTTGACAGCGCGGTGGCTATGAAGGTCATAGCTGAGGAGTTGGGTGCCCCGGTCGAAGAGTGCTTTGCGTCGATCGAGGCGACTCCAATCGCGAGCGGGTCAATCGGCCAGGTGTACCGGGCCAAAGCGAAGGACGGCACGGAACTGGTGGTCAAGGTCCAGCGCCCTGGGGTCGCGGAGGAAATCCAGCTGGACATGCAGCTTCTTGCCTGGCTGGCCGAGTCGCTGGAGACACTCATCCCGGAACTCAAGGTGTATCGTCCCACGATTCTCGTTGCTGAGCTCGAAGAAACCCTGACGCGGGAGTTGGATTACATCAACGAAGCCTCGGCCACTGCACGCTTTGCCAAGGCCTTCGCCGACGATTCGGCCATCCGCATCCCGCGGGTGTATTGGGACTTTTGCGGCCCGCGAGTGTTGACCCTGGAATCCCTCAGCGGAACGAACATCGACAAGCTTGCACTTGGAGGGGATTGCGAAGGCGCAGTCTGGGATCGCAAACTTGTCGCCCGCACGCTGGTGGATGCTTACCTAAAACAGGTCTTTGAGCTGGGTGTGTTTCATGCTGACCCGCATCCCGGGAACATCCTAGTAGACCCTTCGGGGAGCGTGGGGCTCATCGATTTCGGACAGGTAGGAACGATCACGGAAGAGTTGATGACCGAGCTTATCGTGATCGTCTACGCGTGCGTGAACAACGAGCTGGACGTGGTGGTCGACGCGCTTGCAGATATGGACGCGCTGGGGCCGGAAACCGAGCGGCGACACCTTCAGCGCGAGCTACAGGTACTGCTGCACAAGTACTACGGTTTGCCACTCAAGCGTTTCGATCTAAGCGCACTGGTGAATGAGTTCTCCGACGTCGTACGAAGACACGATGTTGTCATTCCGCGTGACATGCTGATGCTGCTCAAGACGGTGGCGGTGGTGAAAAGCGTGGCCGCCACCCTTGACCCGGAACTCGATCTGGTCGAGCTGGTTCGGCCCAGGCTCAAAAAGACGCTGGGCGAGCGTTTTTCCCCTCCGCAGCTTCTTCGCGGGGCATCCAAGCTTGCCTGGCACGCCTTCAGCATCGCCCGGCGTGCGCCGGGGCAGTTGCGCGAGGGTTTGCGGCGAGTGGGCTCGGGCCATTGGCGCCTCAACATCAGACACGAAAACATCGATCGCCTGGTCAACGAACTCGATAGATCCAGCAACCGACTCTCTTTTTCCATTGTGATTGCCGCGATCATCATCGGCAGCTCCGTCGTAGTCAGTACCGACACGCAGTTGGCACTGATGGGGATTCGCGTTCAGGATCTGGGCATTCTCGGCTACGTCATCGCGGGCATCTTGGGGCTCACACTTATCTGGGCCATCTTCCGCAGCGGGCGACTGCATTAGTGGCGCAGGGGTGCGACAGGCGCCCGGCGTGTTTGCCTGGGCGGTCCGGCCGCTACCGACTTGCGATCTGCAGCCCGCCAAGGTGGCAAACCGGATTGGCAGCGGGTACACTGTTACGGGTGTCTTAGCCAAACGGAGTGGTGCTCATGCGCGTGGAAATACTCATAGCAATGGCGCTGATCGGTGTGGTTGCGGGTTGGGTCCGTCCTGGACGAGCTGCAGCCCGAGACCCTGAATCGAAAGTCCGCCCGGCGCAGTTCGCCGGTAGCTGGTATCCGGGCGACGGGAGCGACTTGGCCAAGGAGATCGACGACCTTTTGGCTAAAGCTTCCGCAGCAAGCTTGCCGAGCAAGCCTGTCGGCATCATATCGCCACATGCGGGGTATCGCTTCAGCGCACCTGTGGCGGCAAGCGCTTATGCCTGCCTGAGAGGACACAACTTCAAACGTGTCATCGTGATGGCGTTTAGTCATCGCGGATCGTCGCAGTACCAAGGCGTTGATGTTCCCCAGGATCTTGATGCCTATTCCACGCCGCTGGGAGAGGTGCCTATAGACCGCAAAGCCTGCGACTTACTGCGGAAGAGCCCCATATTCGTATCCAACCCGGGTGTCGATCGGGGCGAACACTCGCTGGAACTGCAGCTCCCCTTCCTTCAGCGAGTGCTCAAGGACTTCGCTCTGGTTCCGTTGTACGTCGGGCGGATGACGACGGCGGACTATGCGGATGCCGCCCGGGCGATACTGCCGTTGCTCGATGGCGATACTCTGCTTGTGACCAGCACCGATTTTACCCATTTCGGCCCGCGTTTCGGCTACGTACCGTTCAGAGAGGACCTTCCCGGCAAGCTCCGTGAGTTGGCTGAGCAGGCCGCGAAACCCCTTCTGAAATGCGACTTTGACGGCTTTGTGGAACATCTGGAAAAGACGAGAGACACCATCTGCGGGCGTGGTCCGGTGTCTCTGATGCTGCGCACGCTCTCTATGCACGAAGGGGCAACGGGAATACGAACGGGCTTTGATACATCGGGGCAACTTACGGGCGACTGGTCCAACAGCGTGACCTATCAATCGTTTGTGTTCACACGCCGCGAGGGTACGCTGGGGGCGGCAGAACGGGACTTCCTGCTCAAGCTTGCCAGGCAAACGGTCACCGCGCATCTTAAAGGTCAAGCCCTTCCGGAGGTAAACGCTGGTGAGCTTTCGGAGAAGCTCCGCGCAAAGGGCGCCTGTTTCGTCACGTTGAAGAACCACGGCGACCTGCGCGGGTGCATCGGTAACATGACCGCGGAGACTCCGCTCTTTAAGGCGGTGATTCGCAATGCGGTGTCGGCCTGCAAGGATCGGCGTTTTGTGATGAATCCCGTAACCGCTGCCGAGTTGAATCAACTGGATATCGAGATCAGTTACTTGACCCCCATGAAGCTGGTGAACAATACCGATGAGATCGTCGTCGGTCAGCACGGTCTGTTGATCTCCAAGGGGTGGAACCGGGGTGTGCTTCTTCCACAGGTGGCCTATGAGCGCGGATGGACCCGCGAGGAGTTCCTTGCGCATACATGTCGTAAGGCCGGTCTTCCCGTGAATGCCTGGAAAGAACCGGATGCACGGATACAGTCCTTTACGGCGGAAGTCTTCGCCGAGCCGGAGTAGCGCGTTCACTTAAGGCAAGCTTGTCATGTACGCAGAGAACACTCGGCGCGAGTTCATGCAAAGTCTGGGAGTGGCAGGTGCCGGTGTCGCACTTGCCGGTAGCCCTCTGCTCGCGGCCGCTCTTGGGGAGCCACAGGGTCTCAAGGCGCGCGTTGTTCTGGCACGTGATGAGGCGTTGCTGAAAGGCAAGCTCGATGAACATCGAGACCTCCTCTGCAGATTGCTCGAGGCTGCGCTGCAGAAGCTGATCGGTGTATCCAACGCGGAAACAGCGTGGCGCACAGTTTTCAGCCCCGGAAACCGTGTAGGTATCAAGGTCAATACGCTGGGGCTCTCGACGCAACCGGCGGTAGTCGACACAATCGTGGCCGGGCTCCGCAAGGCGGGCTTGCCGGAGAAGAACATCATAATATGGGATCGTTTCGACGTGGAGCTCGCCCAGGCCGGTTTTAAGCTAAACAAATCGAGCAGCGGTGTTCGGTGCTTTGGTACGGATGCGGAAGCGATCGGCGGCGGCTATCAAAGTGAAGTCGAGGACAGCGGGAGCATTGGCTCGTGTTTCTCGCGCATCGCGGCTGAGCAGGTCGACACGTTAATCTCCGTTCCGGTGCTGAAGGACCACAATCTTGCCGGTGCATCGCTGGGCATGAAGAACTTCTACGGGGCCATTCACAATCCCAACAAGTACCACGATTATAACTGCGATCCGTACGTTGCAGACGTGGTCTCGCACCGCTTCATCGGGCCCAAGTGGACACTCACCGTATGTGACGGGACGCGTGCCCAGTACAACGCCGGACCTGGATTTCATCCCGGTTTTCGCTGGCCGTTCGGCGGGTTGATCGTAAGCACCGATTTCGTGGCCGCCGACGCGGTGGGTGCGGATCTTCTTGACGCCCAGCGCAAAAGTAAGGGGTTAAACGTACTTTCCGAGGATGGGCGACCTGCGAAACACATTGCCACAGCCGGGGCCCGCGGCTTGGGTGTGGCTGATCTTTCCCGCATCGAGCGAATCGAGGTGTGAGATGGACGACCTCGGGAATATCTTTACTAAACCGTCACGGCGTGACCTTCTGCGCTGGGGGGCGGCATGTTGCGCGGCTGGTGCGATATGTCAACTCCAACGTGAGTATGTGTGGGCCCTTCAATATGCGGCAGGTACCGGCGCTTTACCCGGACCTGCATTAGAGGGAGTCGTCCGCCATGAAGCGCTGCACTGGGAGGTTCTTGAAGAGAAGAAGGTCAAGTGTGCCCTCTGTCCGCGAGAGTGCCAAGTGGCTGACGTAGAGCGCGGTTATTGTGGTGTACGCGAGAATCAGGGCGGGAAGTATCAAACACTCGTTTATGGGACTCTTTGTTCCGCTAACATCGATCCCATCGAGAAAAAGCCGCTTTTTCACTACTTGCCGGGGACCACGGCCTTTTCGATCGCCACAGCCGGCTGCAATATCGAATGCAAGTTTTGTCAGAATTGGCAGATAAGCCAGTTTCGCCCGGAACAGGTCAAGAGCGTTTCCGTCTCGCCGGAGCGTCTTGTCGACACCTGTAAGGCACGGAGGTGCCCGACGATTGCTTATACTTACTCCGAACCGGTGATCTTCTACGAGTACATGCACGACACTGCGGTCGTTGCTCGCGAGCAGGGCATAGGAAGCGTGATGATCTCTAACGGCTATATCCAAGAAAAGCCCCTGCGTCAGCTCTGCAAGCGGCTCACCGGGGTCAAGATCGATTTCAAGGCGTTCAGCGACAAGTTCTATCGGGAGTCCTGTGCGGGCGAGCTCAAGCCCGTGCTGACGACACTGGAGATTCTCAGAGAGATCGGCATCTGGCTCGAGCTGGTAGTCCTGGTTATTCCCACCTTGAACGATTCACCGGAGGAGATCAAGCAGATGGGTGAATGGGTGGTCAAGCGGCTGGGACCCGACGTGCCCATGCATTTCACACGATTCCACCCGACGTATCGAATCACGAATCTTCCACGTACGCCTGTTTCGACGCTGGAACGCTGCCGCCAAATCGCGATGGATGCGGGAGTTCGCTACGTCTATGCAGGTAACGTGCCCACCCATCCCGGGGAGAACACGTACTGCCACAACTGTAATCACGAGCTTATTCACCGGGTGGGCTACCGCATCTCCTTCAACCTGCTGCAAGACGGTAAGTGTCCCAAGTGCGCTGAGACGATTCCCGGGGTCTGGTCACAAGAGCAAGCCCTGGCCTTTAAGCCAAGAGAGCGGCAGACTGATTCCGGTGCGTAATGCGAAGATTCTCTGACAAGCGAAAGACGACTCCTAAAGTCCGTGACGGCACGGTGCAGCGCAAGAACCGGCACGCTCCCACGCCGGATTACTACAACACACCTCAGGAGATCCCCGTGCTGGATCGCGAGCGACCGGGCAAGGATCACCGGCACTTGATCCGTAAGAAACACTTGATCGACTTCATCAGTATCCTACCCGACTGGGATGAGCTGTCGGTAGGACTTGACGCGATTGTCCTCGCGCACGAGGAGGGTATTAATGGATGGCACAGGCCGGGTATCGTTGCCGTATGTGCCTGGCCGCGCAAGATCTGGGAAGTCTGGGGCCCGGAGTTCTACTTCGAGCACCGGGAGATATTGAAGCGCCTGGGTGTGCCCTGTGAGAAGCAGCCGGGCGAGTATCTCTGCAAGTTCACTGAGGCGACCGCGCGGGCGTACCAGCTCCTGCACGTCCTGCTGCACGAGCTCGGCCACCATCACGACCGCATGACCACGCGGTCCAAGGAGGATTCTTCTCGCGGCGAGGGATACGCGGAGCAGTACGCCAACCGGTACAGCAGCGTGGTCTTCAATCGATACCTCGAGGTCCTCGGGTTGGAATAGACAGCCGGACCCTCTGCGGCTCATCGCACAACTTCCGACAAGAGAAACTCATAGAACCAGTGAATCATTCCGGGAAAGATGCGAATATTCTGGGGGAGGTCCATGCATGCGCGTACCACATGTTGCCGCCGTCTCAATGTTTCATCATCCGCACCTGTGGTAGGCGTCGACGCAACAGGCCTGGCCAATTGTTGAACGTCTTCCGGCCTCGGAATGGTCTTTGGAGGAGCATCCCATGTTGGCAAACCGCTGGTGCACCGCAGTAGCCGTCTTGGCACTATCCGTTTTTAATGTCTTCGTCGCGCGGGCTCAGGATGGCTCAAGTATCCATGAGGCGGCCGGTGGGGGCGATCTTCCGACCGTAACGGATATCCTCGCCGGCGATTCTTCTTCAGTCAACGCAAAGGATGACAGAGAACAAACACCGCTGCACCTGGCCGCACGCTTTGGACACCGCGAAGTGGTAGCGTACCTGATCGCCAAAGGAGCGGATGTGAACGCGCAGACTGATAAAGGGCGG
The DNA here is from genome assembly GCA_020348265.1 of Phycisphaerales bacterium. Classification (GTDB taxonomy): domain Bacteria; phylum Planctomycetota; class Phycisphaerae; order UBA1845; family UBA1845. Next base: position 1,196,976 of record CP070744.1, read on the forward strand.
ACACCTCTCCACTTGGCGTCGGTCAGCGGGCACGACGAGACCATCGAGATACTGATTATGAGCGGTGCGGATCGGGGCATTCAAGACGGGCGCGGGCGCACTGCCCTGAGCATGGCAATTGCCCGAGGTTACCTTCATCTCGCCTCTGTTCTCGAAGCGCCGATTGATCGGGCAGACCTCATCGCAGACGTCAGACAATTAAGCGACTTCATTGAGTCTGTGCATCCCGACCCTTACATCAATGGCGGCGGGAAGATCGCCTTTCACCGTCGCCTTCAGAATACGATTGGATCGGTTCCTCAAGAGGGTCTGACTCGGATGCAGTTCTATCGCCATCTGCGGCCTTTCGTTGCCGCCATCGGCGATGCCCATACCTGGCTGCGCGATCCGTACTACAGCGACGACCAACACCCGGGAGGGATTCCACTCTATTTTGGCATCGTAGAAGACAGTCTGTGGGTATCGCGTGCACCCCGGGTCTACGAGCATCTGATCGGGGCCCGCCTCGTCTCCGTTGAAGGCGTGCCGCTCAGCGAGATTGTCACCCGACAGGGGCAGCGCATGGGAGCGGAGAATGAGTACTTACTGCTCCGTAATCTGGCACGTAAGGGCGTTTTGTGGAGACGGTGTTTCCTCGAACATCTTCTGCCGGAGTGGACGGACAGGAGCAAGGTTCGCGTGAGGCTCCGCCACCGTGACGGCCATATCGAGGAGCATGTACTTCCGATCCCCAAAGTCATGCCGACCAGTCTCGTACGTCCACAGTCGCGACTGCAGCTACCTTCACGCCAGGCGTGCGATTTCGTCTACGAGTTTTTGGATGAAGAGCGGAAGACCGCATTGCTGGTCATTGACAACATGGCGACATATCGAGAGGTGTTCGAGAGGATGCGTGTATCCGGTTTGACGCTCGACATGAATCGCATTCGCGGCCTGTTCACGCGCTATAACCCACAGCAACCCCCGCAGGATGTCGACGAGCTGATAGCGGGCCTGCCTTCCGCGACGGAGGTCTTCCGCACCCTCGTCGAGGAAATGAAGGAAGCGAATACGCGCAGCCTCTTGATAGACCTCCGCCGAAACGATGGAGGTAGTTCGGCCATGTACAATTTCCTCCTCTACATGCTTTACGGTGAGGAGGTGCTGCTGTCGGCCAAGACGCATCTTGTTCAGGTGCGGAAGCTCTCGGAGCACTGCCTGGGGCGATACGACGGCAAGAGCCCGGCGGACGTGCTGGGCGAGATTAACGGCGGAAGACCGTTCCCGCTCGTTGAGAATGACTACGACTTCGCAGAGGCTGGTCCCCCGGTAGGCAGGGACGAACCGGAGAACCTGGCCCGCATAGCCCGAGAGTTCAGGCAGGAAGTCGCCGGCACGCCAACGTTCGAGCGACTGTACAAGACGGGCAAGTATGACGGCTATTATTCTCCCCAGTATGTGGTAGTGCTCTGCTCGCCGCGGACGTTCAGCTCCGGGTGGACGATGATGCACTATCTGTTTCGGGCTGGTGCGCTCATTGTGGGGACGCCCTCGAGTCAAGGGCCAAACTGCTTCGGAAGTCTGTTTCCTTTCACGTTTACTCACTCAAGGCTGAGTGGGACCGTATCTCACATGCGCTTCGAGTACTTCCCCAACGACACTCCTGAAGCCCAAGTCCTCAGGCCACACTACCCGTTGTCATACGACAAGCTGGCTGAGTACGAGTTCGATCCGAATGCGGAGATCCTCTTCGCTTTGGAGGTGATCGAGAAGCTCGAGCGGGCAGATGCCGGGGGATAAAGGAAGCCGTAGGGCTTCACGCCTAAACCATCCGTACAAGTTCTGGTATGACACTTCGCGTGCCAACCATCTTCTCAGGGCCAACGGGCTTGAATGGCACGTTATCGGACAGTGCCCGCAGCCTAGCGGCGTCTGTTGGCGCCCGCGTTCAATCCGTTACTTCGTCTGTCCGTTCCGCTCAAAGCCTCAACGTGATTGCCAGCACTGAGAACCGCCGCTTCTGATGGTTTCGCTTGCAGAAACTGCAACGTCTGGTAAGATTCGCCCGCACACGTCATATAGAGGTTAATGGCTATGACGCCGATAATACTGCAAAATGTGTCACAAAGGCATCTGAGCCATTGGCAAGTCCGCATGTGACGCCGGAATGCATCCGGCGGGCGCATCTAGCGGCGCTTGCTTGCGGAGTGGGCCGGAGATTAAGTCTGGGTTTCCCAGGCAAACACACTAGTTCTTCTAACCTAACGGAGAAGGCAGCCATGTCCTCATCTCGGACACAGAACAACTCGTCTGGTCGTACCGCGAGTCTGAAAACCGTCACACCGTTGGCAGCAGTGATGTTGCTGGCTTTCGTGCTGGTCATGTTCATGACAGCCGAGCCGGAACTGGTACGCAGCGCCGCCGGTGTGGTCGCGTGTTGCCGGCCCGACGGAATCTGCGCGGAGATGTCATCCGAGGAGTGCAACGAGTCCAACGGTGTGCGCGTTCCGATGTGTCTGGGACACGTCCAGGGTAGCGCGATGGATAGCGCGTGCACGGACGCGGCTAGCGCGAGGCGCACGCTGGGTTCCGGTGTGTCCGATGCGCCGGGAAAGAAGAAACACACGGGTGTCAGGGGGCGCGGACATAAAGCTACCTCTCTCTCGAAAGGGTCAAATCAACCTAAGAAAGGTGTGCCGCACCGCCCCTCACCGCCGGCGACTCCGAAACCCGGTCAGGCGTCTGTAGTCCGAGCTCCCAAGGCCCCACCCGTCGGACGGGGCATAACGACTCCCTCGGTCATAGTGCACAAGCGTCCGGCAGCAGCCCAGCCGGGAGTACCGATCAAGATCACGGCCCCGTTGGATCTTCAGCAAACGGATGCGGGCAAGGCAGGAAGCGGCGAGTACTTCGGCGAGTTCCCCGATCTTTGCCAGGATGCGATGCGTGTCGAGGTGCCGGCCCAGATATCAGATTCGACTCTGCAGGCGACAGTCGACAATGCTCCGCCTTGCGGCACGGCGACGGCTCCGACCGCACCGGGAATGTGGTACAGAATAAAAGGCACGGGAAACAGAATCACCGCGACGACTTGCACAAGCCCGACAGACTACGACACGCAGATCAGCGTTTTCCGTGACAATTGCCTCGGTCTCATCTGCGTAGATGGGAATAACGACACGCCTGGGTTTAACGAGAAGTGCGTGATCGGAGAAAGCAGTGTCAAATCGACGGTCAGCTGGTGCTCTGAAGAAGGACAGGAGTATCTGATACTGGTCCACGGTTACCAGCCTGAAGCGGGCAACTATGGTCTGGAGATTACGGACAATGGAGATCCATGTAGTGATCCGCCGAGTTTTGGAGCGGGCGTCGGGGTTTGCTGCCTGCGGGGCGCTTGCGATGCAATGATAACCTACGAAAGCTGTCTTGAACAAGGCGGTTCTTGGCTCGAGGGATATGACTGCGACCCGAATTGCTGTCCGCAGCCCTACACGGGACAAACCGACTGTACGGATGCCATCGTTGTCTCGGTTCCTGTCAATGGCACCGAGGTCACTTTCTCGGGTGACAACTCGAATGCGATTACGGACAATTGCCTGGGCCAACCGGTCCAGTGGGAAGGCTTCTCGATCGACTCCTGCGCGGACGTTTTTGTCGATTACTGTTGCACGGACCCCAGCGCTAACACGGTTTACCCCTTCCTTAACGACAACTGTCCTGAGTGTAGCCTTATTAACGCTACAGATTACTCGTGGACGGGTGGGCTGTACGGTTGCGATGATTTGAATAACTTCCGAGGGCTTTGGGCGTCGCTACCTCCGGGAGCGTATCACTATCCCATCTACTCGGGCGACGTGGGAAGCCTGCACGGACCGTACCAGCTGCACGTGACCGCTTACCCCTGCACTCAAGGGGCGTGCTGTTTGAATGGAATCTGCGTAGACGACTTCGGAGGAACGACCAGCCGGTTGCACTGTCAGGAAATGGGGGGCACCTGGTTCGAGAACCGGGACTGCAACCAGGGGTTCATCTGTCCAGGAGCCTTCGGGGCTTGTTGCGACGACAGCACGGGCATCTGTACCGACAATATCCAGACGGAATCCTGTCAACCTCCGCTGCGCTTTGCAGTGGGTACGCTGTGTTCGGACATGGAGCCGCCGTGCGCCGGGCCGACGGAAGCCGCGTGCTGCGTCTTCGGTGATTGCGTAACCGCCACGCAGGCAGCATGCGAGGACGAGGCCGGCATATGGTTGGAGGACAAGAGCTGCGATACATACATGTGCCCGGATCTGCCGGATTGCCCGGACAACCTTCTCCTTGGTCAGTTGCCTTACCTTCCCCCGGATAGCTGGACGTTTGGAGTTTCCGACACGGACTTTCCTGGTGGCAACGTCTTGCGCTACGAGAACTATTTCTCTGTTAATGGACCCGTCTGCGACCTTCATTGGTGGGGCGTAGGTTACGGCTCGGGCGCAGGCGCATGCACTGAGAACCCCATGAACTTCATCATCAAGTTCTATGAGCCGGGGGGGGCGGTGCCCTTCCCGGGCAACGAAGTCTGCTCCTACACTGCGACGGTCATGGGTACTCCGACGGGGTGGGAGTACAGTTACGTCGGCGAGCTCTACGAGTACAGCGCGGATCTGCCCACGTGCTGTCGACTCTTTACCGGTTGGGTGTCTATCCAGGCGACCGGCGGTGATACCGGCTGCCAGTTCTGGTGGTTGAGTTCGCCCGATGGCGACGGCATGTCCTGTTTCCACGATGGCACCAATCTGGACTGCAGCGGAACGTCCGGTGATAGCGCGTACGACCTGAGCCTTTGTCTTACTGCTGCCACTGCGCGGCTGGGCGCATGCTGTGTCGACGGTACGTGCGTGGGCATCACCACCGAAGCCAACTGCGTCGAGCTATTCGGCGGCATCTGGTACGATGGGCAACTCTGCTCGACGGTCGAGTGCCCGCTTCCGCGTTGCGAACCACTTGCCGACGGTACAGACTGCACGACGAGCGGCTGCGATTTCGGCACCTCCTTGACCTGTGAGCCGCGATGCGCGAATTTCGAACCGCAAACCGGCGCTGCGAGTGTCACGGACTGCGCATGCCGCAACCCCAGCGAGTGTCGCGTGCAGTTAAGCACGCCCGGCTCGGGGACCTACGATCCCTGCGTCGTGCCTGATAATGGCAACGGTACGGTCACACTACCCCCTCAAGGATGCGACTATCTAAGCCCCCAGGAAGTTCACCTGATCATCGACGGCCTGGATCCGGGGACCACGATCGAACTCGACCCGATCCACATGGAGTTCATTTGCCTCGATGATCCGACCAACTTCTGCTCCGTCCCGTTGGCGCCTGGCATGTGCGAAGGTCGCGGCGGCTCGCTCGGCGGGCATGGCGACTGCTTCGACTCTACACTGGACCTCACGGTCAGTGGCACGGGAGCCCTTACCGGCTTCAATCGCCACTTGTCCGTGCCCATATCCTGCGAGGTCCACACCGGGCCGCGAAACCCAGGCGACGCAATCCAGAGCTTCAGTGCCGAAATGTACCGCCTTCAGGGCGAGTTATTTGGCGATCCCGATTTCTGCACGTTCAAGGTCATAGGCGGAACGGACTACGGACTTCCCAGCCCCGGGCAGACCACCTTGACGCGATTGCCCAGTGGCGATTTCAACGTAGACAGCTTCTTTGACATCACTTATCAGATCGAGTTCGAAGGTTGCCCCCTTACTCAGCTAGCAAATTACCAGGGTACGACCACTGCGACCATTCGCATGCAGACCGGCACGGGTTCCATGCCGCCGATGTGTGTGGCGACGTGCCCACCGGGTATGGTATGCAAGGAGACTTTGACCGAGAATAGCGATGGTACCGTCGATATCTGCTGCGACTGCGTGACCCAGCCGCCACAGTGTGGGCCCACCACCGACGGGTCGTCCTGCGAACAAGCGGCCTGTCCACTCATAACAGACGAGTGTGTTCCGACAGTCGTCCACGAGGTGCTCGGACCAGCGCCGAGCTTTGAGGTCCTCGAGTGTGATTGCCTTCCCGAAGGTGCCTGCCATGTAGCATTCGGAGCCGGCGGCCCCGCACCAGTCTGGTGCGAAGGCACCTGCCCGGAAGGTTATGACTGCACCCTGATCGGTTCGGACTCCAATCAGGACGGTGTCGATGACACTTTCCGGTGCCGATGCATCCCCGTTCCGAAGTGGGCTTGTTGTTTCCGCGACGGCTCGTGTCTCGATCTGTCGGCAACGGACTGCCGGACCCGGGGCGGCAAGCCCCAAAGCGAAGGCATCATGTGTGCCGACATCGAGTGCCCGCAACCGGTAACCGAGATAGACGTATTTCCGGAAACGGTGGGGCAGATCCTGCTGGAGGTTCCCAATGGGATCATCACGCCCGATCCCGGCCTGCCTCCTACTGACGGAGTCTATCGCAGCCCCGCCCAGGTGC
>CP070744.1:1203513-1220882 GCA_020348265.1 Phycisphaerales bacterium
TGTCCACCCGTGTTAAGTGTTATCATGTCAGCACTGGCGGGCAAGCCGCCAGTGGCACACCCTTCACCCAACCTTCAACCTTCATCCTTGTTGATCCTTCTGCCTTGTTGGGTGCAGGACGCTCGGACCTGCGCTGCGTCTGGGCGGAACAGGCTGATGATAACATTGACCACCAGCGCCGTCACAAACGCCAATGGGAGGTTATAGACCTCAACACCGGTCTCCGTGGCGTCGTACAGTTGCTTCCAAATGATCGCCACTGCAAATCCGGCGAACATCCCCGCCACGCACCCTGCATACGACGCCCGTCTCCACAGAAGAAGCAGGATCATCTGCGGTCCAAACGAGGCGCCAAGTATTGCCCATCCGTAGGTCAAGACGTATGAGTAGACTTCTACGGGATCAAAGACCACCAGGGCAAACGCACCAAGCCCGAGGGCCAGGACGACGCATCGGTTCACCAGCATGTGTGGTTTTGAAGGATCCTTGCTCAACAATCGTGCGTAGAGGTCGTTGGCGGCTGAACTTGCTGCTACCACGAGCTGACTGTCAGCCGTCGAACAGATCGCGGCGAGGACGGCGGCGAGCACCAGACCGGCCAGCACGCCGGGAAGCATGTTAATCGCGGACAAGACCAAGCCCAGCTCTTTATAGACCTGCTGAGTCTCCTCCGCGAGCATCTTCTGACCCCACATCGCCCCCCGTTCGGTCATCGCCCGAGCCATCAAGCCGACCGTGACCGCTCCCCAGTAGACCAATGCGCCCCATATAAAAGACACGATGCCGCCGACAATGACTTCGCTGTGCTTCCTAAGAGCCATGAAACGGATCAGGACATGGGGTTGGCCGGGGTAACCGAAGTTGATGCCCAACGCGCCTGCTCCCAGCAGAAAGCCCATGAAAGCCATGCCCGTCTTGTCCGGGGTCCAACCTAGCAGCGTCAAGCCGTCGCTGTTCGTAATCCCGGCGAGGCTGTCTTCGATGAACCCGAAGCCTCCCTTGGTGGCCAGCAGATAGATGGGAAAAACGACGAGCGTTCCGACCATAAGCAGAGCTTGGAGGAAGTCGGTCCAACACACAGCTCGGAAGCCACCCACTACCGTGTAGACGAGGACGATCACAAGACCGGTTAACACACCGTATTCATACCGCAGGCCGAAGCTGGCGGAAAAGGCCTTTCCCGCAGCCGCCAATTGGGCAGCGACATACAGAAGCATCGCCACGAGGATCACTACTACGGAAAGCACGCGGAGCAGCGGGAGGCGTTCGCGAAAACTGAACGCAAAGAAATCGGGGATGGTCAAAGCGTTAAGTTGCACAGACCGATCGCGCAGCCGCGCTGCGATTACGAACCAGTTGAACAGAAAGCCCAACAGACACCCGGGGATGATCCAGTAAGCGGAGACTCCCGATGTAAACGCCCACCCTACCAGCCCGAGGGTGACCCATCCTGATTCGCTTGAAGCGGACGCGGATAGAGCGGCCACCCATCCTCCAAGCGATCGGCCGGCGAGGAAGTAGTCTTCGTCGCTTCGTCGTGCAAAGCGCGCGGAGTAAACGCCGACACCGATGATTGCGAGTGTGTATGCCGCAAACGAGGCGGCGAAGACAGACGTATTTACCGCGGCATCTCCCGGCATAGCGCGTTTCCCGTGCCTGAGGCAAAGCGGGCTATTGAGAGTCCGGCTCTTCGACTTCCGGCGGCGCAGGCCTGGGCATGGGCTGCCTGATGTTATCCACGTAGTGGTCCTCCTTGATCAAGTTGCCGTATTCGTCCCAGTACCTGACAGGCCCTTGGCGCCTGCCGTGATCCCAAACCACCTCCGATCTGACCTTTCCGTTGGGGTGCCATACGGTATGCTTACCGTGCCAGGCGCCTTCGATCATGGTGAATTCCTGTGACTTGCTGCCATCCGAGTACCAGACCGTCCACGTGCCGTGGTCCTTGCCGTTCAGGAACTCCCCGACGGCCCACTGGCTGCCGTCTTCATACCAGGAGTGCCTGGGCCCATGCCTGACGCCGCAGTCATACTGCATCTCCAGTTTCTTCTGCCCGTTGTCCCAGAACTGGGTGGTCAGGCCATGAGGAACCTGGTTGCCGTTCTCGTCGACAACGATCTCCTGCCACAACTTCGGCGTGCCGTCGTCCCAGGACTCTTCGACTCTTTGGATTTGCCTGCCTTTGCACACGTCGGTTTGGGTGTCGCTTTCATGCGTTGCGCCAACCTCGGCGTCTGTGGGCGCGGAGGCCTTACCCTCATCCTCCGGTGTCTGTGAGGTCTGTCGGCCGCGTACCGTATTGGCATCCGGGCCATTCGTCGGGGCGACACATCCAAAGAGCCAGCACAAGCCGACGAAAGCCGCCATCGTACACCGTGGCGTGGTCATCTCTTTCTCCTTTCTGAGTCTCACATTCCGGAACGCACGTGAGTGCGTGCTCCGGATCGACCATGACTGGCATCATAATCGTCCGCTTCCGCGATCGGAAGGGCTGTCCTCACAACGGTGCGGGGAGGCTGTAACCTTCCGTCGCGTCCAAGCTTACTGCGCTTGTCGGGCGTGGACTTGTCGATTGCGAGCGCAGAGCCAGCCCTGCGGCTCCCTGGGAGTCGGCTGGAGGAGGTTGCATCGCAGGCCATCGGGGTCTATTCTGTTCGCGTTACGGCAGGCAGGCGGCGTTTGCCGCTAATGCAGGTTTGGAGTAATTCTCTTGAGTGAGGGTATAGTCATGAAGACACGGTTGAGCATGATTTCGGTTCTTGCATGTTTTGGCGTTGGTCTGGTTTGCTGGCATATTGGGTCGGCGACGCCGGCGGCTGCGGATGAGACTTCCGCGATGTCGGCCGTCACAGCAGCCATCCCCGCACTCGGGGGCGAGGCGAAGTATGTTGCATCCAAGAAATGCAAGGCATGTCATAAGAAGGAATTCGAGAGCTGGGAATCGCAGAAGAAAGCCAAGACGTTCGAGCTCCTTCTGCCAGGTCAGGCTACCGAGAGCAAGGAGAAGCACGGGCTCGATCCGAACAAGGACTACTCCACGGATGCGGGCTGTCTGAAGTGTCACTCAACAGGCTTCGGGATGGAGGGTGGCTATGCCGTTCCCGACGCTGCGGATGAGAAGGCGGTCAAGAAAGCCAAGAAGCAGGCCAATGTGGGATGTGAGTGCTGCCACGGGCCGGGGGGAGAGTACACCAAGCTGCACAAAGAAATCAAGAAATCCAAGCGCAACTACAAGCATGCGGAAATGCTGGCCGCAGGCGTCTGGGAGATCGAGGAAGCCCGATGCACCACTTGCCACAACGACCAGAGCCCGACGTACGACGCGGTCAACAATCCGTTCAACTTCGAGGAGATGAAGAAATCAGGCGGGCACGAAATATTCCCCCTCAAACAGCGCGAGGATTAGTACTTCATTGCACGTAATCTGATGGGTGGTATGGCCAAGCGAGGCGCCGCCGTGTGTTTGCCGCGTCAGCATGTCGGCGCCCGACTTCGTCGGGCTTGGGCATGGCACGTTACAAGCAAGGTGTCGCGGAACACTAGCATGTAGCGGGCTCCAGGTTGGTGCGTATTGATGCGCCCCCTGCCATTCCCACCGACGTGGATGGTAGGGGGTGTTTGTGTTCTGCGCGGGGTGTCGCAATCAGGCTGAGCGAGCCGAACGCCTGGGGTTGGGCTAGACTCCTGCTCGCGCCTTGCCTATGACCGTGCGAACCTTCGTCAGCAACTGCTGCCGCGTGAAGGGTTTTTCCAGGAACTCGACCCCTTCTTCCAGCACCCCGTGGTGGGCGATGACGCCGGAGCTGTAACCTGAGATGGACAAGGTTGACGCTTCGGGAAGGATTGTCCGCAGGCGCTCGGACAACGCACGTCCGTTCATGTCCGGCATGATCAGGTCGGTGATCAGCAGGTCGATTGAACCGCCGTGGGACTGTGCCGCCTCGATGCCCTCCTGACCGTTGCCCGCGGTTATCACGGTGTAGCCGGCGGTTCGCAGCGACTGAGCGACTAACTCGCGCACAGGCCTGTCGTCTTCGCAAAGCAGAACGGTTTCGCTGCCGCCCGGAACGGGATCCGCTGGCGAAATCGGCGACTGGTCGGCGGGGGCCGCCTCGTGGGTGGGAAGATAGACCTTGAACGTCGTGCCGCACCCAACTTCGCTGTACGCCTCGATGTGACCGCCTGCTTGCTTGACGATGCCGTGCACGGTTGCCAGACCGAGCCCGCTGCCTTTGTCCACGGTCTTGGTGGTGAAAAACGGCTCGAAGATTCGCTCGCACGTAGCGGCGTCCATACCGTGTCCCGTATCGCTAACTGCCAGCAGCACGTGCGGACCCGGCTGCGCATCGGCGTGGCTGTTTGTGTACTCCTCGTCAAACGCCACGTTCCGGGTTTCCAGGGCCAGTCGCCCACCGTCGGGCATTGCGTGGACTGCATTGACCACCAGGTTCACGACTACTTGCTCGATCTGGCCTGAGTCCGCGTGCACCGATTTGAGTTCCGGGTCGGTAATAATGTCGAGTGCCACGTTCTCGGTGATCAACCGCTGAAGCATTTTCTCCAGATCCGTCAGAATGTTGTTAAGGCTCACCACCTTGGGTTGGATCACCTGCCGCCGGCTCAAAGTGAGCAACTGCCTTGTCAGTGTGGACGCCCGCCGGGCGGCCTTCTCGATCTGCTCCATCGATTCGACCACGCGGTGATCGGTTCCCAACTCACTTTGCACGCTGCACATACTCAGTTCGACGTTGCCAAGGATCGCAGTGAGCATGTTGTTGAAATCGTGAGCCACACCGCCGGCCAGTTGCCCCACGGCCTCGAGCTTTTGCGATTGGCGGAGTTGGACCTCCAATTCCAGTCGCCGCTCCTCCGCCTGCTTGCGGTCGGTGATGTCGACCACCACCTCAATTGCCTTGTCAATGGATCCGTCTGGATTGGCAAAGGGGGCTGAGAGCAGTTCATAATGCTTTCCGTCGGCCGCTGTCAGCTCGACACTTTCCACTTGACCACTGGCTAGCGCCCTATTCATGGGGCAGAAATCGCAAGGCTCCTCGAGCTGCATGTAGTATTTGTGGCAGGGTGCCCCGGAAGGCTCTCCGAATTTGTCTGTCAAAACCTTGTTTTGAGCCAGGACCTGGTAATCAATTCCCACAACATCGACACCAATCCCGGTGGTGGACAGCCCATCCATTAACGCTTGCAGTCTGTCCCGTTCCGCTTTCAGCGCCTCCTCGGCCTGCTTGCGCTCGGTGATATCCCTTCCATGGACAGCAAATCCTTTCACGTCACTGTTCTCATGCACATAAGGAAAATATGAGATGTCCATGTGGCGCCGCCCATGAGCTGGAAACTCGAACCATGCTTGGTAATGAACTTCCTCGCCGGCCAGACATCTTTCCGCATTAGGCCTTATGGTTCTGTCAAAGAAGTCTTTCCCAAAAACTTCGGCGACGGCATGCCCGATCAGCTGGTCCTGTCGCTTTTGGAATGCATCTGCGTAGGCCGCGTTTGCAGCCAGGTAAACATACTGTGTGTCCAGTAGGGCTAACATGTCCGTCGAACTGGCGACGATGTGCTCGTACCGGCGCACTCCTTCCTCCGCCCGCTTGCGCTCGGTGATATCGGTGATGATATTGCCGACCATCCGTGGCGTTCCCTGTTCGTCGCGGATGAGGAAGATGTTCTGCTCGGTGTCGATCAGATTGCCTCTTGCGGAAAGGAGCGGGCATTCTCCCACCCACTGGCCCCTCTCCAGGACGATCGGCAGGATCTCATTTCTGAGGCGTTCGGCATCCTTCGGGGTATAGTATTGATAGAACGTCTTGCTGGTAAACGCCTCTTCAGTTTCCTCTTCAACGATCCGAAGAGTGGCAGCGTTAGCAAAGACCAACTGCCCATTGAGTTCGCCCATTGCGAATCCGTAACCCGAGGCGACGGCAAAGCGACGAAAGCGTTCCTCGCCTTCCCGCATCGCTTTCTCGATGTGCTTACGGGCCCCGATCTGGTTGCGCAGCTTCACGTTCGCAGACTCCAGCTCGACGGTACGCGCCTTTACCTTCTCCTCTAGTTGTTGCTGGTATTCCCGGTTCTCGCGGATCAGCCGGGCGCGCTGCAGAACGGTCTGGAGCGTATGAAGAAGCACGCCCATGTCTCGAATCAGTTTCTGAAGGTAATCCCATGCTCTGCGATGAAGTGCCTCTACTGCAGTCAGTAATAGCGGCTGCCCCGGAAACGACGATGGCGGGCGTGTCCGGCGACTCGCGTGTGACGACCTCGAGAACTTCGAGCCCGTCTACCTCCGGCATACGCAGGTCCACCAGAACCACATCGGGATGCTCGCTGCGAAAGAGTTCCAGACCGGAGCGCCCGGTCTTGGCTTCGAGTATTCTATAACCGCGGTCTTCGAGGTAGGATGAGATACCACTTCGAACAGCGTCGTCATTCTCGATGGTGAGCACGGTGGCAGGTGGAGATGTGGTCATCAGGATACTCGTGTCCTTGCGCGACACGATGAACTGCACTGGCCAGGATTCCCAGATCGGAAAGCGGCTTGCGAAATACGTCTTCTGCCGCTATCCCGATATCGACGAGCTCTGAAGGGAGATTGTACTTCGCCGACCCGGTGTAGATGATGTATCGGACCAAGGGCGATAGTACATGGGCCTTCAGTATCAGGGTGTCATCATCCGTCCCCGGCAGGCGGATGTCAATGATCGCGACGTCCACGGGCTCAGCCGCAAGGACGTCCAGTGCCTCCTCGGCGCTCCCTGCCGATAAGACTGTGCATTCACGATCCTCGAAATACCTTACGATGCTGGTGCGGACCGATTGGTCATCATCCACGACCAGCAAGCGAATGTGTGGCAACGGCATCGGCCACTCTCCTCAACGGAATCCGGACGATGAACTTCGCCCCGCGTCCTGGGGAGGACTCTACGGTCATCGTACCGGCGTGGTTTTCGGTGATGATGAAATACGAGACTGACAGGCCTAATCCCGCGCCCACGTTCGTTTCTTTGGTTGTGAAAAACGGCTCGAACGCCCGCTGGCGAGTCTCCTCGCTCATGCCCGGACCGTTGTCCTCCAACTCTATTCGGGCCATGTCTCCATCACGCAACGTCCGCAAGACGAACCGTGGGGTCTCTGTCGGGTTCTCCTGCTCCGCCATGGCCTGAGCACCGTTCTTGAGTAAGTTGAATATAACCTGCTGGATTTTCGTACCCTCACACGGGATGTGCGGCAGATCCGGATCGCATTCTCGGATGAGCTCAATGTGCCGGAAATCGTAATTCCTCTTCAGGTCGTAGTCGCTTGCTGCCAGGTCCACCGTGTGGTCCAGAAGCTTGCCGAGATCGCGGGACGACAAGTGGGTGTCACTCTTGCGGATGAAACTAAGGATGTTCTCGACGATCTCCGCAGCTCGTTCGCTGGACTTGCTGACCAGCTCCGGCGACTCTTGTATATGCATCGGCAGCTCAGCGCTTCTCCATATAGAACGCGCACCCCTCACTGCCGTCTGATTGACACTGTGAGTAAGGGCTCGAACGTGGTTCGACTTACTCGGGCACGGCCACCTTTGACTCGGTGGCGTCCGGAAAGGCCGTATGGACCTTTATGGGGGCCCTGAGTGGAACGATCAACGTGACGAATGACGTAGCCGGAACGGTGGGTGCCCTGAGCTGGATCGACATCCCGGCGTATGGTAGCGATTCCTGCAGTGCACTCCCTTGGGATTACCCCTAGCGTTCCCGCATCAGTCTCCTCCATACTCTCATACCTCACACCTCTTTGTCTGTTGCGCAGGTTTGCCAATCAGCCGTCTCTTTCGCCTGGTTGGTCGCCGGCACTGGGGGTCTCGTGCTGATGGGCAGCGGGGCCTCTTCCGGTGAAAGCCGCTTCTCATATCGCCCTTTGCCGCGGAGGCGGCGCAGGGGGCGGATAAACGGCTGGTAGATCAGTTTGCGCATGATGAACCGCCCGATGCGGTAGACGCCGTAGGAAAACGGCGCGAACCACTTTCTGTCCAGCAAGTACCGCACACGCGGATGGGTTACGAAAGTAACCAGAGCATGGACGGCACCGCGGGGTACGCCCGCATTGCGAAGGTTCAGAACGACGCGCAGCCAGATGTCGAGGTACCCTGAATCCAGCAGATGGGTCTTCCCCGTGTAAGTGAACCGGTAGGCGCTCTCGTGTCGGTCTTGGATTAACCCTTCCTCGCGTGCCCGGTCGAAGAGCGGCGTGCCCGGATAGAACTGGAGGGGAAACACTCGGAGAATGGCTGGCGGGCGATGATGAGCGGCGGCGAAGCGAAGTGTCTCTATGCGGTTGCTCTCCGGTTCGAAGGGGTTGTTTACCAAATAGTGGTATTCAGCCCGGATCTTGTGGTCCGCTAGTATGTTGATTCCGTCAACGATGGTCTTTAGCGGAGTGGGTCGTTTATAGATGTGCTTGAGCGTGTCCTGCGACCCGCTCTGGATTCCCATGCTGATCAGGGCGATGGGCAGCCGGGCCAGTGAGCGAACCTTGGTGCGGCTGATGGTATTGGGGAATGCGTCGAGCTCTAGTGGCAGGTTGACCCTTTCCTCGTAGAGTCTGCTGAACTCCTCAATGTCCTCTTCACTGCGCACGAAGAAGAGATCATCGATCACGTTGACGGCTTCGATGGTTGGGAATTGTGCTCGGGCCTGCTCGATTTCCTGGATGATATTCTCGTTGGAGCGCTTGCGAACCCAAGTCCCCTTTCCCCTGTAGATTCGCATCAAGGCTGCGTTGGTGCAGAAGGTGCAGGAATAGGGGCATCCGCGAGTAGTCTCAATGCGATAGCGATGCAATGCTCCCCGTAGATTCTCGGGAGTGGCCGGCTCGAAATGATCTTGCATGGCCACCCAGTGGGTGCTGAGGTCATAGTCGGGGAAGGGATACTCGTTGAGGTTGTCGCGGAGGGGAGCCACCGGGTTGCGGATGATCTTACCATTCGAGCGAAAGGCCAATCCGGCGATGGCAGTGGGATCTTTGCCCTCCTCCAGCATCCCGGCCAGCTCCAGGGTTGCATACTCACCCTCGCCGATACAGACGATATCCGCCGCCTCGAGCGACTCCTCCAAAGCCGTGGTGGGATGAGGGCCGCCCCATACAATTTGGGCCTTATGTCCCGCAGTACGGACCGCCTTAGTCAGAGCACAGGCCCGATGAAACGTGTTGGTCATCAGCGACATACCGATGATATCAGCGCTGCGCGTACGCTCCGCCAGTTCCGAGATAAGAGAGGGTGAGAAACTGGCTTTGGCAGTAGCCCGCTTGGATTGCATCAAGAACATCTCCACGTGGTGTCCGTGGGCCTTTAAGACAGCGGAGATGTAGCGAAGACCCAGCGCGATGGGGTGCGAATACGTAGCCACTAGTGCTATATTCATGGCACGCTCCTTTGGAACCGCGGTTAAGAAATGCTGCAGACCCTGGACCCATATATGTCAACGCCGAAATCACCAACCAGCATCGCGCCCGGGACGAAGAGACCACATCGAGATGGCTCGCACGCTGCCGGAGGCCGACGTTACCCGACTCTGAGGCGCAGAATACGCTGATGTGAGGGTGATGGCAACCGCTGCTGTGCTGTCCGCAAGGCCTGCTCTGGGCCGGAGGTGGCCCCGGCTATCGGTATGGGCAAGCCAGGCGTATCCTCCTGTTTTGACCCATATTCGAGCGCCGCTGCTGCGCGATAGCCATTTGGCGAGCGCGTTTTGGAACTCGGGTCACGTCTTCAGCGTGGGCATGCTTCGCTTGGCGACCTGATACATGATCGCGTCGGCTATCCGGTGAGAGAGCCGGCGGATCAGACTGATTAGCTTGCCCTCCACAGTGAGGGTGACCTCTCGGCGGCGCCTTCGTGAGGACTGCACGATTGCCCGGGCGACCTGCTCGGGTGAGTATTGTGACTTGGAGAAGCGCACTGCTTTGACGTCAATGCTCTCGGCTGACTCAAAGAAAGGTGTGTTGGTCGAGCCCGGACAGACCAGCAGGACATCCACGCCGGTACCTTTGAGTTCCATGCGCAATCCCGTGGTGAGAGAGCTGACGGCTGCTTTCGTTGCACTGTAGACGGCCATTCGGGGGATGGGCTGGTTTCCAACCACCGAAGAGATGTTCACGATCTGACCGCTCCTGCGCTCAAGCATTTCAGGCAGCACCGCTTGAATCATCGCGATTGGAGAGGCGATGTTGAGTTTCAGCATGCGATCGAGGTGCTCGGGCGGTGTTCGGTAGATCGACGAGAAGCTGGCCCACCCGGCATTATTGACCAGAACGTCGATGGGTCCGAACCGTTCCCGGCTCTTGTCTAAGGCGTCGTCGCGCTGAGCAGGGTCAGTGACATCCATAGCCACCGGAAAGACGCGGTCGTCACCGAGTTGATCAGCCAGCTCTTGTAGCTTATCGAGCGATCGTGCAGCGGCGACCACGCGACTCCCGGCACGGTGGTATTCCACGGCCGATGCCCGCCCGATCCCACTCGACGCGCCCGTTATGAACACAATCCGGTCTTTCAGATCATATCCCATTGCGTTCCTTTCTGCTCCTTATTGCCCACTACGGTTACAGAACCGAGCGGATTGTGCAAGCGGATTTGGATTCGAGATGCCGGGCTCTCGCGGTCCAGGTTTGGAGTGAACACCCCCTTCGCCTTCGAGGAGTCGGCAGCGAGAGGTCTAAACGACGGTTATCCCCGGTCGCTGAAATACAAAGATATGGTCGCCGGGGCGCCCCTGCGCTGTTCCCAACTCGATCGAGGTCGGCTGCGATGCTGGATATGCCTGCGGGCCTACTCCCGAGACCACCCGATAAGCAGGTTACGCCTGGCTATTCTTCTTCAAGCGAAACCTGAGTCATCAGGAGTTCCGCGACGTCCTCCCCCAGTCCTTGCATCAGGCCGCGCTGGAACTGCAGCGCCGCCTTGTCGCATCTGAGGATGAACGCCGGAAGTATGCTCGCGGTACCCACGACCATCAACCATCGCACGGACCGACTGCGACGATTCATGATGCACCTCCTTACCCAAAGCAGGTACCTTCGATGGACTGTGTAGTGTACCACACGATGAGTGCGGCGGCACGGATTCAGACCACCTTCGTGCGCGCCACGACAACCTAATTCGCATAGTGCTCTCGGGCTGCAAGAACACCCGTCCCTGCCACCAGGCCGATTATGGCCATCACGATAACCCCCCACTCGGACACGGCCGGAGCATCGAACAAGATGCAATCGTCGCCATCGATAGCCACTGGTAGGGGCAGAGAATCAAACGTTATCGTCCCTGTAAAGCAATGCTCGCCCGACGCATCGATCGGCGGCATCACGTCGTATGTAACCTGCGGCGGAATGGAAGGATCGAAGAACAGCCATTTGACCTCCTCGGTCTGACTGTCCCAGGTGCCGCCGTCGCTGATGTTCGAGACACTCCAGCCGGTGGGTGGAGCTTCGTCCAAACCCGCCATACCAGTGGCAGGTGGTGTGTCAATGGCAATCACCACGGTAAACGCCACCCCTGGGGCAGAATAAGCCGAGAGGTCTCGTGTGGCTCCGTCAGCCCGTGCCGTCTGGGCTGCAGCCGTCAGCATGATGAGACTCACAGACAGCACATAAGTGCCCGTGCTTCTTTGCATGGAGAACATGCCAACCCTCCTTCCCGCACGCGTATCGCGCCGGCTTATCTGCACCTCTTCGCTCAGACGAACCAGGTGCCGGTGCGCATACCCCAGCCATTCCCAAACGGTACACCTAACGCGATCTACCTCACGTCGATCGACTGTATCACACCGTCGAAACTCACGCGTCCGGTGAATTCCATCGGCCTGACCTGTTCCTTGGATCGAAGCGATTCGGCCGCTTCTCGGGCACTGAACTGCGACAACTCTACCGAAAAGGTGCGCGACAGGTTGTCGAAGAACGGACCCCATTTGACCTTGCGGTGGAGTCCGTCCCATGTGCCGCCGTCGCTGGCTGCCTGTACCTGCCAACTGCGGGGAATGTCAAACTCCAGAGCCACCGTCGACGTGCCTGCAGGGGCGTCGATCCGCACCGAAACCTCAGCCTGTGGCGCCTTATCGGCGCCTCTGCCGCGAGGTCGCACCATCCGGACTGTTGCGGTAGCGGCGTGTTCAACGGTGCCGGTTCCCGGACCAACGCCGGGGTCACCGGGATCGCTTCCACACAACCCGGAAGCAGGCGGTGGGCATGCGGTGGGAAGCCAGTTATCATCGGCGTCATCCCAACAGTAACACTCGCCGTGCCTCCAGACATAGGCGGCGCGGGCCATGCCGGCCAAGTCGTCGTTGCAGCCGACCTTCCACGCGCACGCGTATCCGATCACCTCACACAGAGTGATCCGTCCGTCGCGGCAGCTGCCGTCTGGGCAAGTGGTGCAGTCGCCTATCGGACAGCTGGGGCACGGAGGCTGGGGCATATCCGTTTCCATGAACGGCGGGCAGGACAGCTCGATACAGGAATCACCGCAGACCTGCTCGACCACCGTGTCGACCCATACAGTCCCGTCAAAGCATGCGAGGCCGGCGGCGTCGTTCAACGGAACGATGTCGTAGCTCACCCGCGGGGGAATCGACGGTGCAAAGAACGGACCCCACTTGACCTTCCAGTTCACCATGTCAAAGCTGCCGTTGTCGCTGATGTTCGTGACGACCCAGCCAGCCGGCGGTTCATCTTCGAGCACCAACGTTGTCGTACCCGCCGGTGGAGTAAGTTCGATCACAATCGTCTGGGGAACTTCAGGGCAATAGGCATCCGTGGCGTTGACGAAGAACCGCGTAGCAGCACATTCGGTACCGGCGCACTCGCCAGGATGGTCGACAGACATCACCGCCGCATCCGCCATACATTCGTTACCATAGGTTACCCCGTCGCAACCGCACACCGGATCGTAGTATTCGGGGCACCCTTCGGGGATGATCGTGCAGACGCCCGCAACCGAAAGATCTCCGCAGGTGCCCATGGGGAACTTACAGAACTCGTCGGGCAGGCATGACGGAACCGTTGGGTCGGGGTCGTGATAGCAGATGCGCTCGCACGGACCATGGTGGCGAATCGAGACACCCGCTTGGTGTGCAAAACACTCGTTGTCATAGGTTACCCCGTCGCAGCCGCACACGGGATCGGCATATTCGGGGCAGGGCCCGGGGATGGGCCTGCATACTCCGAAGTGGATGCCGTCGTCGCAGGTCCCTTCAGGATAGAGGCAGAACATACCATCCAAACACTCCGGCAGGCCAAGCGTTTCGCTGCAGGGGTGTTCGCACGGGCCGCGGTGGGCGATGGAGGCCCCCCACACATCTGCTTCGCATTCGTTCATGTAGGTCACGCCATCGCAGCCGCAGACCGGGTCGTATATCTCCGGGCATCCGTTGTAGGGAAACGGCGTACACATTCCGAAGATGTCGCCCTCACCGCAGGTGCCTTCGGGGAACTTGCAGAAGGAGTCCGCGTTGTAGCAGAGCACGTCACCATCGGGCGACAAGCGACACACCGGTCCGCAGACGATGCCAGGTGCGTCGCAGGTGCTCCCGCCCCCGTCGCCACACGCCCAATGGCCGTCAGCGCAGCAATAGGGCCCTTCGATACATGGCGGCGCTGCGGCCGGGTCACAGCAGACCCAGGCGCATTCACCGTAATGGGCGAGGGATACACCCGCAGCGTCGGCCTCGCACTCGTTTCCGTAGGTCACGCCGTTACACCCGCACACCGGGTCCCAGACATCCGGGCAACCGTCGGGAATGGGTGTGCACATGCCGTGCAGGTTCAGGCTATAGTGGCCGCACACGCCCTGCGGATACTTGCAGAACTGGCCCTCAGGACACAACGCCCCATCAGGGCCGCAGATCTGCCCGCACTCGCCGCGGTGGGCGATAGACATGCTGGCAGCGTCGGCCTCACATTCGTTGCCGTAGGTCACGCCGTCGCAGCCGCAGACCGGTTCCCATACCGCCGGGCAGTCCTGGGGAATAGGTGTGCAAATGCCAATGTGGTCGACCCATTCGCAAGTTCCCTCAGGGTACTTGCAGAATGTCCCGGGATCTTCGCAGACTATGCCGGTGAATCCGCCACACACCTGTGGGCAAACGATGTCCGAGCAGGTGGAGCCTGGTCCCTGGGGAATGCCGCCAAAGGAGAGACAGCAGAATGGGTCCTCGTCTCCGCAGTAGTTGCCCGGAGTGAAGCAACAGGCCTCGACCGGCCCACATGACGTTCCGACGCCCTCGAAGAATCCGAGCCCGCACTCATCCTGCGTAACCTCAGTGCACACCGGCACAGGAAGCGGAGAACCGCCCAGATCGGTGCAACAGGCGCCGGTATCGACACCGACACATTCGGCAGTGTACTGATCGTAGACGCCGTCGCCGTTGGTATCGATCCCTACCAGTTCGCAGTTGCCTCCGTTGGGACAATACCCGACGGCAAACGGTGTCGCGTCCCCCCACTCCACGTGGCACAGATTGAAGTCCATGCATTCGCAGGCAATGGTGTAGATCGCCCCGGTCACCGGGTCCATCTGCAGGATGGTTGCGATGCATTGTTCCTCCGGTATATCCGAGCAAACGATCGGGGTACAACCGAACCCGTCGTCCGCCGGCCTGCAGACAACTTCGCACTCACCCCAGTGAGCGATGGAAACGGCCGCTGCGTCGGCTTCACATTCGTTGCCGTAGGTTACGCCGTCGCAACCGCACACCGGATCCCATACGTCCGGGCATCCCTGAGGGATCGGCGTGCATACCCCGGGAACGTCATTGGCGCAATGCCCCACCGGGCGCTTGCAGAATTCGTCGCTGGCGCAGGGAGGCGTGCCCGGGCCGCCGCAGGGTACGACGTTCACAGGATCGCCTATTACGTGTATCACCGTGTCGTAGCAGTAAATACCGTTCTCTGAAACGACGGCATCGATCCTCGGGAACATGATGTCCATCTCGGGACCACTGTCGAGGTGGGCGCGCTCCTCGTCACCGATAATCAACTCCAAGATGAGACGCTCCTGCGCGATGAAATCGCCCAAGAGCTGGTACACACCGAAACCAGTAATCGGAATGCACTCTCCGGCGGAGCTGAAGAGAACGTGCCAAGACACGTCAACCACGGCAAACTCTGTCAAGTACAGGGGGAACTCAGCCAAGAATACGAGCTTAAACGTGCCCACCACGGGTAGTTCCGGGCCAAGCAGACAGTCGCAGGGATCAAAGCACCCGCGCTGGAAGGTGCTACCGTCGACAAGCACATACGGCTGGATCTCGTGCTCGGGTACAGGGTAGGCATCGATCACGAAGACCTTGTCGTAGCAATACATGTTGTTCATCGAGATAGTAATGTTGAGGTGCAGGTCAGTTGGGTCGCTGAACGGAACCCACCCGCTGTCGAAGTGCTGAATGGGCTCGTCGCCGATTCTAAGATCGAGCTCCATTCGATGCTGAAGCAGGGTTATTGGATCGGGGCTACCGATCCTATAGACGCCCGATCCAATGACCGTCATCGGCTCCAGCGACGCGTCATCCAATGGCACTCGCCAGTAGACATCTTCGACGGCGTATACATGCACGCCGGTATCAGGATCGAAGCCCTGGTAGATGAACTTGAACGTGCCCCGAACGCTTTCGCGCACCAACACAGGGCACATGCACCCCTCGAAGCAACCCTCCTGGTATTGACTCTCCGGAGTGAGCTTCAAGATTGCCCCGTCAGGAAAAGGAATCCACTGCCCCGATACCGTGGGTGTTGCTGCGCAGATAACGGCCAGGAACGTGCACCCGATCACACGCCCGCTTCCCCAGTACGTTGTGCTCGTTTGACTCGCCATGGTTTCGTCTCCTGAATTGTCTGTACCCCGAACATCCCTTGTTCTCCGCAGAAGGTGAAATTCAAAACTACCGCGCCGGCTCGGAAAAGTCAAGGATTTCCGGGGCAGATCGCTGAGGCTGCCGCGGTTAGCATTTCATCGCTTCAAGGCGGCCCATCGCCAAAAGTGTAACTAGACAGGGCGCTGTTTCCCACAGTGGCAATGCGGCGGCTTGCTGGCTAAGCTGCGGGTAGAATAAGCGCCTTGACTGTCTTCCCATCTTCGACCGCAGCGAGAGCCTCGTTTGTTTCCGCAAGTTTGAATTCGGTTTCGACAATCTCGCTGTAGATCTTTGTGGCACGGGAATTCTGCAGGAATTGAACTGACCGGTAGAAGTGCGAGAAGTCCGACCCCCAAACGCCCTGCACACTAACGTGCTTCCGGTTGATGTCCGTGTGAGGATTCACCTCGATCGATCCCGCATCCGTGTATTGACCGACAACGATTACTCTTCCGGCGTCTCGGATCCAACGCAGAGCCTGGGAGACGGCAATTGGAGCACCAGTGGCTTCGATGATCACGTCCGGCCCCCTGCCTTCAGTGAGTTCGAGTATCCAGTCGCGCCGCTGCTCTTCGTCAGCCTCTGCGAGGTCGAGGCACTCCGAGGCACCCATTCGCCGAGCTATTTCGAGCCGGTGGGCGGGAGCACCTATGCACAGGACCTTTCCTGCTCCGTGCAAATCTGCCAGCGCAACAGCTGACAGTCCAACCGGGCCTGCCCCGAGCACCAGCACGGTTTCTCCGATGCGGACCTGTGCCTGATCAACAGCGTGAAGCGAAGTCGGCAACGCGCAGCCGCCGGCCATGAAGAGCCGTGGATCGACCCCGTCAAGGCGGATGCAGTGTACACCGGGTTTCAGGTAGACCGCCTGGGCCCATCCGCCGGTCAGACCGTCGTCCACCCCATAAGTGATTCCGTATACCTTGCGCTGCGGGCAGCGCGTGCTGGCTTTGGCTACCAGACAATACCAACACGCGTGACAGGTCCGATGCACGTCCAGGTACGTAACCGCATCCCCTTCTTCGAAGGAACGTCCGTGGACATCACGTATGTCGCCACGAATCTTCTCGAGCACGCCGACGGCTACATGCCCCGGGATGATCGGATAGGGCACGCCGGCAAGACGCCCGTGCATCAGGTGAACATCCGTGCCGCACACTTCGCTGTATGTAGTCCGTAGCAGAGCGGAGTTCGGCTCGAGATTAGGTTCGTCAAATTCGCAAATCTCCAGGGCCTTGCGTGGGGCCGGCATGACCGCAGCAACAATCTTGGACATCGCAGACTCCTCAGAAATCGACAGTTTCTCGAACCGGCCGGGCCGGCAGCCCGGATGCAAAACCCCGGACTATCCGATGTTCGCGAGCATGCTCGCTTCAAACCTGTTCCCGGCATACAGCCATAGCAGCTTGTTGAACAAGTTGCTTGTTGTGATCCAAGTGTAGCGCCACCCCTTGTGGGTGGCGTCTTTCGAGGCTT
>CP070744.1:1220982-1238241 GCA_020348265.1 Phycisphaerales bacterium
AGGAGTTGGGTGCCATGCCCAAGCGAAGCGCCGGCATGCAATTCGCCCGCTACACAATATCCGAATCTGCTATAGCGTTCGTGATGATTGGAGGCGTGGGATCAGACCGGCGGATCGTAGATAATCACCCGTGTCGGCTGAATGCCGTTCCGTGTCAGCTGTGATTTCAGGCTGTGGTTTTCTGCCTGAACGGCGTTCAGCTCCCGGTGCTTATTCGAGTAGCCATCCTGCACCACGGTGACCATTCGGCAGATCTCGTGGCGAAGCTGTTCGTCGCTGACTCTTTCCACGGTCTGGAGAAGCGATTTGATGGTATCCTGAGTGACCACGGCAGTATCCTTAAAGCTCGGGCGTTTCCGTTTGGTTTTCGACGCTACTGTGGTGAGAATACGATATCACAAACACCGGGGTCCTGCTTCGGTAAGGTTTGTGCGGGAATAAAGTCTTGGGCAAAGACAACCGGCCCTTGCTGACGTCCGTGGGTGGGCTCGAACATACTATGCGGCCCGAAGCCGTATTCTTATCGGGCCTGAGCCCGCGTGGTTCTGCCCTGAGTTGCGAACGGTGCGATCATCCGTCCTTTGTGCATGGTTGAGGGCTAAAGCCAGGCGCAGGGCCCCATAGTGCCCGGTCTGCCGGGCCAATCCGACCAAAGGCTGGTGCGAGTGTGATTGACCCACAGCGGTGCGACCGCCCGGGTCGCGGGTAGTACAAACGGGTGTAGCCAAGTGAGTGCTAGCGGGAAGATGCAGGCGACAAGAACGCAGGAGATGCTCCGCCGGCTTTGCCCACCATTTTTGATCGTGCTGGCTGCACTGCTGGCCTACAGCAACAGTTTCTCAGGCGTGTTCCTTTTCGATGACTTGGCCCACATCAGCTATAACAGGCAGGTCCGCGAAGGCCGTCCGGCTTGGGATACGCTTGTATCGACCAACAGACCCGTGGTTGCGGTCAGCATTGCCGCAAACTACGCGGCGGGCGGGCTGGATGTGCGTGGATACCACGCGTTCAACCTGGTGGTGCATATCCTTGCCGGGTTGACCTTGTTCGGCGTGGTTGCCCGCACCTGTTCGTCCGAGCGGGTGGACCCGCGGCTGATCCGCGCGGGACCGTGGCTCGCGTTGACCGTTGCGCTAATCTGGGTCGTCCACCCTCTGCAAACCCAGAGCGTTACGTACGTAATCCAGCGGGGCGAATCGATGATGGGGCTGTTCTACCTGTTGACGCTCTATTGCGTGATTCGTGGGGCAGGATCTGCGAGGTCGCTTTGGTGGTACACGGGGGCTGTTGCATCCTGTGCACTGGGTATGGGATGCAAAGCGGTTATGGCAACGGCACCTGTGGTCGTGTTTCTTTACGATGTCGTTTTTCTTTCCAGGTCGCCGGCGCAGGCACTTCGCCGGCGTTGGCTGCTATACCTGGCACTGGCTTCTACTTGGGGCGTGCTCGTTGTCACGGGAGTCGTCTCGCGAGTGCTCAGCACCACATCCGAACCGACCAAAATGATCGGGTTTGGGTTTGGAGGCATCACGCCGCTTGAGTATGCGCTGACCCAGCCGGGCGTCATTGTGCACTACCTGCGGCTGGCGCTTTGGCCTGATCCACTCTGTTTCGACTATGGCTGGCCTGTCGCATCGACTGCACGGGTCATCATTCCGCCGCTTGTCTTCGTGTTGTTATTGCTTGGCGTCACCCTTTGGGGTTTTATTCGCCGCCCGTGGCTCGGATTCGTGGGAGCGTGGTTCTTTCTGATCCTGGCCCCGACTTCGAGCATCGTACCCATAGCCGACATACTCGTTGAACATCGCATGTACCTGTCCCTCGCCTCCGTCATTCTCCTGATGGTGTTGGGCGCCGACTATGTCTGCAGGGCACTGCTCAACGGCAACGAGAGGACCAGGCATCTAGCTTCCGCCTTGCGCGTGATCTCGGTGATACTTATCACCGCGGTGCTCATTGGTGCAACGTGGCGGCGAAACGAGGTCTACTCCAGTCGGAGGGCAGTCTGGCGCGATGTGGTCTCCACACGACCGGGCAACGCCCGGGCGCATTTGAACCTGGGTGTGGCAACCGAAGACTTTGAGGAGGCTTTGCGCGCTTTTGGAGATGCCCTGCGCATCAAACCGGACTCTGCAGAAGCTCTGTACAACATGGGCAAGCGTTATGCTGCGGCAGGGCGAAGCGATGAAGCCATCGACGCGTATCGTCAGGCGATTGCACTAAGCCCGAATCTGGCATCCGCACATTTCAATCTTGGAAACGTTTGCGAGCATGTGGGCAGGCTGGAAGACGCAAAAGAAGCGTATCGCGCCGCACTCGAAGCCGATCCGGAGCACACCGGCGCTCACGTCAATCTTGGGGTCATTCTTGCCTCGATGGGTGATTTCGAAGAGGCGGTCAGGCATTTTCGAAGAGCTGTGGATCTGAGTCCGGCTTGGCCCGAACCTCGCACCAATCTCGGGAGGGCCCTGATCGCAATGGGAAAACCGGCGCAGGCCGCCTCGGAGTTGCGTGCTGCCTTGAGCTTATTCACATCCGGCGATCCAGCCGCCATCGTTGCGGACGCATACTATTGGCTGGGTGTCGCTCTTGAGCGGCAGGATCAAAGTGTTGACGCGATGGCGTCCTATGCGGAAGCGCTGAGAATCAACCC
This sequence comes from Phycisphaerales bacterium, assembly GCA_020348265.1. GTDB lineage: Bacteria > Planctomycetota > Phycisphaerae > UBA1845 > UBA1845. The sequence continues at coordinate 1,223,636 of CP070744.1, forward strand.
CGACCACAGACGAGCCCGCCTGGCGTTAGATCGCGCCGGGCGACCGCAGTGAAGCGCTTCGTCCGAACGCACCATCCCGACGGATTCGCCAAACGGTGGTATCCATGGTATGATAACAGTCCAAGCAAGGGAAATAGAGACGGCAGGTGCATTTTCGGAGGCACGTTCGATGAAGATCCTAGCCCTACAGGGAAGCCCGCGTCGGGAAGGAAACACGCAGGCGGTTCTGGAGATTGTCCTTCAAGCGGCGGAGCACGCAGGTGGGCAGATCAAAACCGTGCAGCTATCTGAGTTGAAGAACTTCTCCGGCTGCATGGAATGCTTTGCGTGTCAGAAAGAGCCCAACGAGCCGAGTTGTGCTCTTGAGGACGACTTCCAACCGGTGCTTCGTGCGGCTTGGGAAAGTGATGTGGTTGTGTGGGCGACACCGGTATTCTGCTGGGCGCCGTCATGGCTGGCGAAGATGGCTATGGACCGTTTCTTCTGCATGTTCAAACTACAGAAGGATGGCAGTTACGAGAGTTTGCTGAGCGGACGTAGAATGGCGACGGTGATCTCGGCAGGATCCGAGGAGAACGACGGTGCCGATCTGGTCAAAGAGACCTGCCGCCGAATGGCTCAGTTCAGCGGTAGCAAGTGGCTTGGGGCGTTCATTGCCGACAACGCCCAGAACCCCGACGCCATCCGGGCGGACGAAAGCCTGGTCGAACGGGCCCGGCAGTTCGGTTGGCAATTGGCGTCGTAGAGGGATGCAGGGCCGGGTGACGTTTGCCGCTCACCGGTGCGACAAGGAGCCGGAGAGCATTGGCGCTGCTCAGGCAGATCGAGGAGATCAGCAATGGACGTGCTGGAGGCCATCGGAACTCGTCGTAGCGTGCGTTCATACTCACCGCGGGCGATTCCCGACGATGTTCTCGGGCGTATGCGACAGGCTCTTCACTTTGCGCCATCAGCATGCAACTTCCAGCCTTGGCGATTCATCTTTGTAACCGATCCGACACTCCGCCGGAGTGTGGCGGAGCTGTCCAACGAACAGCTTTGGATGGCCGATGCTCCGGTGACCGTTGTGGGCTGCGGCTTTCCCGAGCAGGCGTTCCAGCACATGGGCGGCTATGGCAACAGTATCGACGTGGACATAGCCATCGCGTTGGACCATCTCAGTCTTGCAGCGGTTGCGGAGGGTTTAGGGACATGCTGGATCGGTGCCTTTAACGAGGGGAAGATCAAGAGTCTGTTGGGCATTCCGGAGAAGGTGAAGGTAGTAGCCATGATGCCGATGGGCTATCCCGCCTCGGATGATCTGAACGCACCACTCGATCCCGCGCAGCGCAAGCCGGTGTCGGAGGTATTCCGTTCGGAGAAGTATGGGAAGAGCTAGAGAGGGTCTGGGGGTAAGGAGGAAGGCGGAAGGTTGAACGTAGGAGGCCGAAGAGGGGCGGGGTGTCTGTTTTCATCCTTCCACCTTCATCCTTCTGCCTTGGGGCGTCGTGCCCGGGCGGTTTGAGCAAGGAGGAAGCAGTGTTCGATAGCAGGATAGGCCATTGTGCGTCGTGTGAGACCAGGGAGTGCCGCGGGGGAAAAGACTGCGTTGACGACGCGGACCGACACCTTGCCCTGTATGAGGATCAAGAACTCGCCCGCCTGCACAAGGCAGCTACGGCTATCGAAGGTCGGCACTACTGCAAAGAGCCCCGGATCCGGGAGATCATGCTCTTTGCCCGAGAGCTCGAGTACTGCAAACTCGGCTTGGCTTTCTGTGTCGGACTGGCTGATGAGGCTGAGGTCATTGCCAAGACCCTCGCCGGGCAGTTCGAGGTTGTATCCGTCTGCTGCAAGTTCTGCGGAATCTCCAAGAAGACGCTCAAACTAGAACAGATCGAGGCCGAAAGCGATACGGAGTGCATGTGCAACCCGGCCGGGCAGGCGACGATCCTCAACGAAGCCGGTACTCAGCTCAACATCCTCTGCGGATTATGTGTGGGGCACGATGCCATCTTCAACATGACCTCGCAGGCTCCTGTCACGACGCTGATCGTCAAGGATCGTGTCTTGGCCCACAATCCCATCGGGGCGATCTACAGTCCATACATTCGCAGGACCCTGCTGCCCAAATAGCGGCAAAGAAGAACCTGTTGGGATCCAGTCTGTAGAGCGGCCCAACTCCGCCTCGGCTGCGTGAGCAGCTCGGGGCAATCAAGCGGGCCTCGTATGGAAAGCTCCGCTGCAGTTGATGCGGACGCCCGCCATGGCGAAAGTCGACGACGACAAAGAATTACATACATAGCGAGTGGCCATGTCCGTGGAACCTGCCGGCGTTTGCGATGGGTTATAACTGGTATACGCGGGCGATGTTGTTTGAGTCGAGCAGGCGGTCCGGATACGATGACCGCCTGAGGTTCGACAAGTGGGAAATTCCGGATTGAGAGAGGGTTCGGGAATTGCCCGTACAAGGTCCCAGGAGAACTACGATGACCAGACCATTGCTAATTCTCATTGGCTCGGCTGTAGCCATGTTTGCATGCGTCGGACTGGCGGTGGAAGACGAGACCACTCTGTTCTTCGGACTCCGACTCCCAGGAAGCAAGCCGGAGATATTTGCGCCAGGAGTGGTGTCTTCGAGTGATCAGGTGGAAATGGGCTGCGCGGCCTCTCCTGACGGTAAGGAATTCTACTTCTGCCGATCGGCTCCCTCTGGCCCGGACATAGCGATCTGGGTCGTTCGCGAGAAAGACGGGAAGTTGTCTGCTCCCCGGGTTGTCTCCTTCTCCGGAGTCTACCGCGATTTTAATCCATTCCTAACTCCCGACGGCAAGCACATGATCTTCTACCGAGACAGCTTCAAGGAGGCGAAAACTCAGCGCGGTAGCTGGATTGTCGACAGAGATGGAGATTCGTGGGGTGAGCCGCGGTACCTTCTTGATGAGTACTGTGTCAGCACACATGACTTCCACACCTTCTATTTCAACTCTGAACACCACAAGGCCGGCAACAGGGATTTGGAAATGAGGACATATGACAAGGGAGCATTCTCTGAGCCACGATACCTGAAAGGCAGTTTGAATTCGGAAGCCTTTGATGCTCACGGGGTTATCTCTGCCGACGGGAGTCTCATGCTCTTCGACTCCATGCGACCTGGCGGCTACGATAAGGTAGACATGTATGTGAGCTTTCGTGGTGGTGACGGCTCCTGGAGCGATGCTCACAACCTCGGCGAGTCAATCAACAAGGGACATCGTCAAATGCCTTCTCTTTCTCACGACGGGAAGTACATCTTCTTCTCGTCCGAAGGGGACATCTGGTGGGTCAGTGCTGACATCATCAATCAACTCAAGCCACCGTCCGACCGTTCCCGCGGCGAGAAGTGAAGGATGAAGGCAGAAGGGTAAGAGGAGTCGCGTGTTTATTTTCATCCTTCAACCTTTATCCTTCTGCCTTGCGGTGTCGTGCCGACTGGTTCGATACAGGGTATAATCCCGGCCATGGACCGATACAGGGCACTTGAGCTGCTGCGCGGAGGGAAGAAGGGTGTCGCGGAGTGGAACCGTCGTATGGCGGAAGGTGAGGCGCTACCTGACCTCAGCGGTGGCGATCTCCAACGCGCCAGACTCCGCGAGGTCAACCTCCACGGTGCCGACCTCCACGGAGCCAACTTCGACGGGGCCGACCTCAGCGATGCCGACCTTGGGCGTGTCAACTTGTTTAATGCAAGCCTCATTGGTGCGAACGTCAGCGCTGCCCACCTTGGCTGCGCCGATTTGCGCGCCGCCAACCTCAGCGCCGCTAACCTCAGCGGTGCTGTCGTTGACTCGTGCGCGTTCCGCGCTGCCAGTCTCGGCAATGCCAACCTCAGCTGGGCGCGCGTTCGCGGTGCCGACCTAAGGCTTTCCGACCTCAGAGGTGCGAACTTCGAGGAGGCCGACCTGCAAGAAGCTGACTTCAGCGAAGCCAACCTTTCCGGGGCTGCGTTTGCGGGGGCGTCTCTCGACCAGACCTCTTTTGGCAACGTGGATCTGGCGCACACGACCGGATTGGCCGAATGCACTCCACTCGGGCCGAGTACCGTCGGTGTGGATACCCTAGCGCAGTCGAAAGGGCGCATACCGGAAGCGTTTCTGCGAGGGTGCGGGTTTTTGCCCTGGCAGGTCCTTGAGGCTCGCATGTACGATCCTGCCTTGACGGCAGCGGAGATAACGGATTTGCAGTATCGGATCTTCGATCTGCGGACGACGGGGGCTATCTTCCTCGGTGGAGTATTCATTTCCTACGCGCATGAGGATTCGGACTTTGTCGACAAGGTGTACGAGCAGCTCCAGGAGAAGGGTGCACCCGTGTGGTTGGATCGCCATGCCGCCGTTGCGGGACCGATCAAGCGCCAGGTCACCGAGGCGATCCGGGTGAACGACATCGTCCTGCTGGTACTATCCAAGGATTCGGTCAAGAGCGATTGGGTGACACACGAGCTCAAGGCCGCGCGACGGAGAGAGAAGAAGGAAGATCGTGACATCCTCTGCCCGGTGGCACTCGATGATTCCTGGAAGCAAAAGTGCGAAGCGGACCCGGACTGGGGCCACCTCACGGACAAGAACATCCTCGACTTCTCAGCCTGGGAGACGGACGCTTTCGAGGGGCAGTTCGAGAAGCTGATCAGAGGGTTCAAACGATACTACAGAACCAAGGGGGAAGACGGCGACAAGGATGAAGATTGAAGGCGGAAGGACGAAGCAAGGTGGTGGAGAAGACGGTGCTTGCCCGCGGAATCCACCGGGGTTTGAGATGGTCGAGACCTTGTACACGCGTACGCTGAAGGACTGTAGCGCCGTCCCTCGTGGGCGGCGAAGGATTTCGATAGACGCCACCCACTAGGGGTGGCGCTACAACGCACGTGAGAGTCCTCTACCCTTCCTTCTGTTCCGAGAGCTTGTCGATCTCATCGCGCAGTCGGGCGGCTTCTTCAAACCTCTCCTGCTCGATGGCGGCCCGTAGAGCCTTGCGGGCGGTGAGTAGAGAGTCTTGAGGCATCTGCTCGTTTATTTCCATTGCCAGGCCACGGAGCATCTTCAGCTCTTCGCTGTTCTCCATCGCCTCCGACTGGCCTTGGTTCTCGTAGCAGTCCTTGATGCTCATGATACCCCGGTTAACGTGGGCCAAGGCGCTGGCATATTCGCGCTGTTCGATGGCATCATGGGCGCGGGCACGGGCGTCCATCATGAGCACGTACGGGCGGAAGGGCTCGAGGCACGTACGATCTTCCGGCTCCAAAGCGAAGTCGCGGCAAAGATCGAAGATCTTCAGATTGTGGGAGGTGTCCTTGGCCACGTTGGTGTACTCTTCGAGAACGAAAAGGGCTACATAGCGGCGATAGTAGAGCGATGCCTCGAAGCGGAGCTCCTGGCACTGCTGCGGCGAAAGGACGAAGCCCAATGAGGTGCCGTTGGCGTCTTCGTGTCTGGCGAGGCGCTTGCGATGATATTCTACGAGCGACTCGCAGCCGCAGGGCTTCTGGCTGTCCGGGCGACCTTCCGCTTCCATTTGAAGCACGCCCAGTTCGACGCGCATCTGGATGCGGATTCCTTCGTCGGCACCCAGAATCTTGCGTACGGAAACCTGCTCTGCATCGTAAGGCCATTCGGCTAACGTCGGCTTTAGATCAATGTAGGACATCACCCCTGTCGCCCCTCCTCGGCGGTACTCACTGCTTTCCCGATTATTCCCCGGTAATGCTGCCGAAATCAGTCTACGATTCAGCACGCGCGTCCACAAAAATTCGGGCGACTTGACGGTTCCTCTTGAGCGGACCGGTCAAAAAGCGGGGCATTATCCGACACGAAGCGTGTCTGGGGACTGCAGTGACGAAGAGCTCTCCGCTTCTACATGGCATAACATGAGCGTTGCAGGACGGCCCACGCCGCTCCGTGCATCACTTGCTTGAAGCACTACCGATGGGGTTTCAGTGGCAAAAATACGCTTCGCAAGCGCAGTGTCGCCCAGCGCATGGTCATAGAGTGTGGGCTTGAGGTTATGGGAAGAACGGTCGGTGCAGACGAGTGGTCAGGCTATCACATCCAGCAGGCGATCGGCAGTTCCGCTGATGCGTTCAGTGGTTTCGAAGGAACCGCTGGCGATCTCCTCTCGAACAGCTCGGACCCTGGCGATGCGCAAGGAGGATTCCTCGACGGCACGGGCGAGCGCTTTGCCGAAGCGTGAGAACTCGACAACGTCAGTAACATGCAGGCGCGAGCTGGGAGTGCTGGTGGAGGGGCCGGCGACCGTGCCGGCACTTGGTGTGGCTCCGTAAACGCTGGTGATGTTGATTATCGCACTCATTCCCACGCGTCCTTGGGCAATCCGGCTAAGAGACTCAGCTCAACGTCCTCCGCTGTTGAATCGCGCTGTAAGTCCACAGTTACAGCGCTGGCACCGGTGCTACTTCCGAGCACAACTAGCGCCCACCATCCTGCTGAGGCATTCCTCCGTGAATCGCCCGAAAGGAACCAGGTGTGGCCTCGCTACGAGTGATTCGCTCCATCGAACCCGTCTCGAGCGCTATTATCGCTACTTTGTAGTATCGTCAGAGCGTTTTCTTGAGCTTGAAGGAAAATGGTTCACGCAACGGAATAACCCCGCTGTCACACAACATCTTGCAACGGGTGTGCCCGGGGATCCCCAGATATGACGCTGTAGGGGATTGCCGGACCTTGCGCAATCCCGTTTAGAGAAAGGGTGCTGTTGTCGCGATTCAAAACGGAACGCCTTGAGAAGTGTGCGCGCTATCCCGTTACTTGAGCAACTGCAGCTTGACGGTCGTTTCCAGGACTTTGTCGTCGCGCAGAAAGGTAACGGGCACCTCGTCGCCGGCTTTGTACCGCTCCAGGACATCCTTCAAGCTGTTGCCCGTGCGGACTTTCTCACCGCCGACCTCAACGATAACGTCGCCTAGCTGACGGATGTAACCTCGTCGGTCGACCATGGTTCCGCGGAGCCCGGCTTCGGCGGCGCCGCTGCCTTCCGCTACCTCCCTGATCAGCACGCCGCGAAGCCTTAGACGTCGCATTACCCAGTCGTCCGCTAGTATCACGCCCAGCCCAGGGCGAATCACCCGCCCATAACGAATCAGGTCGGGCACGATGGCGTTGACAATGTCGACCGGGACGGCGAAACCGATGCCGGCGCTAGCACCGGTGGGGCTGGCGATCTGAGTGTTGACCCCGATCAGGCGGCCTGCACTATCCAGCAACGGCCCCCCGGAACTGCCGGGGTTTATGGCTGCATCCGTCTGAATCACGTCGCGAATCTTGCGACCGCTTACCGATTCAATCTCGCGCCCCAGCGCACTTACGACCCCGGTTGTGAGGGTCTGGTCAAAGCCGAAAGGATTCCCGATCGCCATTACTTTCTGGCCGACCTGCAGATCAGAGGAAGTGCCGATGGTCAGCGGCACCAGACGCTCCGTTGATGCATCAATTTTCAGCACGGCGATATCCTTATCCGGCTCGCCACCTACGAATTCAGCTTCCCACTCGGATTGATCGCTCAAGGTGACGATCAGTCGTGCACCACCCTGGATCACGTGGAAGTTGGTTACGATGTGACCGTTCTTGTCGTAGACGAAGCCTGATCCCGTGCCGCGTGGAATTTCGAAGATGTTCAGGCTGAAGAAGTCGCGCCGCAGTTCGCTACTAGTGATGTAGACGACTGCGGGTGAGGCGTTGTGAAAGATGTCGATCGTCGCCTGCTCGTCGCCCGTCAAGTCGCCTCGGGCAGTTACCGTGCGTGGTTCAGCGGTGGGATCGTGCAACGGTGTTGTCTGAGATCGAACGGCTGGACCAAGCACAGTCCAAACTAGAAAGAAGACGACCACCCAAACCCCCAGCATAGTAATCCAGCGCAGCCCCTGTCCCGGTCGGGTCGGCGGCACAGCATGCTGTCGAGCATCTTCCGTCGGATCAACGAATGTCATTGCAGAAACCTCTATAATGGGTCAAAGTGAGTCTGTGTTTTTCGCGGCCAATAGACTGCAGCTTCACTGTGTCGGGCACCTCGTATGCCGTGCCGGAGAGTATACCACGCCGGTTGGCCAAGTCTCGCAACAGGTTGGCAACAGGTTGCGAGTATCTTCAGCTCGCAGATTCCAAGGGGTATTCGGCATCCGGGCATGATTCTTTCGATTGTCCTGGCGGAGTAGGGCCACGGGCGTGCATGTTGAGCAATCGTAAGAGAAACTCGGCCGGATACGAGAGCTCCGCTAGTCGCATTCGTGCGGCAGGTCGGCGAGGGGGCAACCTGCACATTGCGGGCGGGTTTTACAGTGGTGCTTGCCGACGGCGACGAGGAGAGCGTGGTACTCGTTGAAAAGCCGGGCGTCCTCCGACAGGGCATGTTGGAACAGGTTTTGCACTTTGTTGTAGCCGGCGCCGGAGGTGATGAGACCGTGTCGTCGAAGGATGCGTTTGGTGTATGCGTCAACAACGAAGATCGGCTTTTCTCCGGCGTAGAGCAGGATTGCGTCCGCGGTTTCCGGCCCCACGCCGTGAATCGCCAGAAGTCGATCGCGGACAGGTCCAACGTCGCCCGCCAACAGCGAGTCCAGCGACCCGCCATGATCATCCCAGAGGACCTTTACAAACGCCTTTAGGCGGCGGGCTTTAACGCGAAAGGTCCCCGAAGGCTGAACGAGTCGAGCGAGCTTCCCGTGTGAGATGTCCCTCAGAGCCGACCAAGAGAGGCAGCCTGCGCCCCCGAGGTTCTCGATAGCCCGCTCGACGTTCTTCCAGGCCGTGTTCTGGGCCAGGATTGCCCCTACGACGACCTCTAGCGCGGAGTTCCCGGGCCACCACCCTTGCGAGCCGTAGGCGGCCAGGAGCAGGTCGTACATCTTTCGGATGGTGCGTTCAGCGTTTGCAGCCATTCTCGTATACCCGCATCTCGACGACGGGCACAGATATCTTTTGACATCTGATTTCTAATCGCGATTTCCGGCCTGAAAACAGCAGATGAAATGTGAATGTCCGCAAGAACTCAATGCAGCCATCCGCCTTTCTAAGCGATCTGACATGTTCTTACAGGTAGATTGGAATGTCCGGGGTTGAATCACCTTTGAGAAGGTTGTACGACTTATGCAGGCATGTTGTGTTGTCGGGGTACAGACCCTTGAGTTAACTCGGAGGAAGAGAAATGTTTAAGAAACAAACCGCAACAGTGTCCTGCGCAAGACTTTCAGTAGGGATCTTACGCGATCGTCTGCTCATGAGCAGCACCGTCCCCATCGCGTTTGTTGCGTTGCTTTTGGCCGTAGCTCCCGGTCAGGCCTGGGGACAATGTCAAGCTGATGAATCAATCAGGCTTACTGCTCTGATTCCGACGGTCAACGAGGCCTTCGGCTTCTCCGTCGCGACCAGTGGCGACGTGGCCATCATCGGAGCTCCAGCGGCCGGCCTACCGCTGGGCGGTGGATCAGCTTATGTCTTGCGATACGACGGCGGTAATTGGGTGACCGAGGCTCAACTGTTTTCGCTCGACAACGTTCCGGACGACGAGTTGGGTAATGCGGTAGCCATAAGCGGCGACACCGCCGTGGTCGCCGCCCACTTTGACGACGACGCATGCCCGGAAGACCACAACTGCGACTCCGGATCAGTATACGTCTTTCAGCGAGAGGGAACCCAGTGGGGTCAAGTGGCCAAGCTGACAGCCTCTGACGCCTTAATGTGGGACAACTTCGGTAGGTCGGTAGCTATAGACGGGGACACGATCGTGGTGGGCGCCAATCTCGATGACGGTACGGATTACAACACCGGCTCCGCATACGTCTTCACCAAGCCGCCGGGTGGTTGGAGCGACATGACCGAAACCTGCAAGCTCACGCCTGCGGGCCCAGAGGCGTGGCAGGACGAGTTCGGTGTCTCGGTTTCTATCAGTGGTAACACGATCTTGGTTGGTTCCCAATATGACGATGACGCCTGTCCAGAGTATCTGTACTGCGATTCCGGGTCGGCATATGTGTTTGAGTCTGATGGGTTCGCCTGGACTCAAGTGGCCAAGCTCACCGCTTCCGACGCCGCCGTTAGGGATGAACTCGGGGTTTCTGTGTCGATCAAAGGTGACGTGGCTCTGGTAGGTGCGTGGAAGGATGACGACGTTGTCGACGAGAGCGGATCGGTATATGTGTTTGCAAAACCCGTGGGCGGTTGGTCGGACATGACCGAGAGCACCAAGCTTACCGCCTGGGACCCTGCAGCTGAGGAAACATTCGGGTGGTCGGTCTCATTCAATGGCGACCTCGCTGTGATCGGGGCGCCCGCGCGTCTCATCACGGGCATCGGCCCGGGACGGGCCTATGCGTTCCAGTACAGCGGGGGCAGCTGGACGGGAAAGCTCAAGCTGGTCTCCTCTGATGGAGTGGAGAACGGACGATTCGGGCATTCAGTGGCTGTGACGGACCAGGGCTGGGGTCTTATAGGGGCTCCGTATCATCGAACCGACGGTCCTATGAATGCAGGGTCGACCTACGTCTTTCACGCCCTCACGGAATGCGACGATTCCCTGTTCTGCAACGGTATGGAAAGCTGCATTGACGGCATCTGCCGAGCCGATTTCGACCCCTGCCCGGGACAGGACTGTGACGAAGTGAACGAGGTCTGCATCCCCTTAATCTGCGACGATGATGGGGTCTGCGAGGCGGGCGAGAACTGCTACAACTGCCCGAACGACTGCTTCAACGGCGGTGCTCGGCCCGTCTGCGGGGACGGTATCTGCCAGCCGAGCGTGGGAGAGGACTGCCTGTCGTGTCCGTTCGACTGCAACGGAAATCAAGCCGGCCCACCTAAGGACCAGTTCTGCTGCGGCGACGGCGACGGCAACAACCCCGTCGGCTGCGAAGCTCAACTCTGCACCACCGACCCATGGTCATGCGCCGAGCCGGTTTACCCTTACTGCTGTGGGGACGGCATGTGCGAGGGGGACGAAAACAGCAGTAACTGCTTCATTGACTGCGGGCCAGCCCCGTACTGTGGTGACGGAGCCTGCAACGGAGACGAGAACCAGTGCTCCTGTCCGGGAGACTGCGGAACACCGCCGGGCAGTGAAGTGCCGGGCAGCACCTGCTTCGACGGCACCGACAACGATTGCGACGGCAATCCAGACTGTGTTGACACAGACTGCTACGGCATCGACCCGAACTGCCCGGATTGCCTGTTGCTGGGCGAGCCTTGCACGACGGACACCGAGTGCTGCAGCGGAGATTGCCATCCATCCAAGAATACGTGTAGGTAGGTCGGCGTACCGTAGATCGGCGTGATGCGTGGAATGTACCGCGGCCCCGTGTGGGCGGCGGGGCATGCCTGCGTGAAACAATGTAACGCCGCCTCTCGTGAGTGGCGTCATACCGGTATTTTCGTCGCCCGCAAGGGACGACGCTACATTATTCAGCAGGCTCTTAGAGCACCGAAAGTCGCAGATCATCCCACCGAGACTGTGGTGCGACGAAGGCCCGCGATTGGGGGGGGCATTTTACGTACCAGCAGGTGTCAAAAAGAATCTGCACCTCTCGACGACTTTTCTACCCTTGCACACGTCGACTTTGTCTGCACGATATGCGGACGATGGCTCAGTCACAACAAGTTTTGGAGCAGCCGCAAGAGCGCGGCCTGCTTGCGCACCCCCTCGACGCACTGATCTTCCTTATGCCACTGCTGTTGTTCTATGAAGTGGTGTCCATCGCTGAGCCGGAACGGGTGTTGGCTTTCGACCTCCTTCGGAGGTTCTTCGAGCTTTTCGGCGAGGCGGGCATGTGGGCACCCGGAGTCGGGGTGATCGTGATCCTGCTCGCGACCCATGCGGCTTCGGGCAAGGGATGGGCGATTCGCTGGAAGCACGTGGGATGGATGTACGTTGAGTCGGCGGTCTGGGCGATTCCCCTCCTCGCTCTAAACTGGGCCATACCGTTGAGCAACGGCCCGACCACGTCGCCGGGATTACTGGCGAGGTTGGCCCTGGGCGTTGGAGCAGGTGTCTATGAAGAGTTGGTTTTCAGGCTGATCCTGATCTCGATAATCGTGATGATCGGGGTGGATGTTCTGAGGCTGGGGCGGACATCAGTGGCGATGTCGGCGATCTTGTTATCATCGCTGGCTTTTGCAGCTCACCACTGCCAACCCATCGGTATCGAGCCATTTGAGTCGACCCGCTTTATCTTTCGTACAATGGCTGGTGTCTATTTGGCCCTGATATTCTGGTACCGAGGATACGGTTCAGCCGCCGGTTGCCATGCTGCCTACAACGTTGCCCTGGTTGTGATAGGACCGGTCTAGGGGCGGGACGCCGGTGACGGGCCCGCCCCGCGAATAGACGATCTTCCCTCCCACGATTGTGTAGGCCACTCTGGTCTTCGCGAGCTGATCCGGAGCAGCGCTGAGCGGGTCGTCTTCGAGAATAACAAGATCGGCCAGTTTGCCAACTTCGAGCGTTCCGAGCCGGCCCTCCTGGTGAACAGCCTTTTGGGGAGAGACGGTATAGGCTCGCATTGCCTCGTCGAGGGTCAACGAATGTTCTGGCAGCCACACGTCTCCCGCGAGGGTCTTGGCATTGACTGCTGAATCAATCCCCGCGAAGGGATTCATGGTCACGACGGGCCAATCGCTGCCGAAGCAAACCAGCGCGCCGCAATCCACGAGTTGCCGAAACGCGTATGAGCCCGCCAGACGCTTCTTCCCCAACCGTCGTTCCGCGTATCGACCATCGTCGGCCTTGTGGAACGGCTGCATTGATGCAACAACGCCGAGCTTGGCGAAGCGCGGTATGTCTTCGACAAGTAGATGTTGGGCGTGTTCGATCCGATGGCCGGAAGCGCGGCGATTACTGTGTTTCAGGGCGGCCTCGTAGGCGTCAAGCAGCAAGTGATTCGCCTCGTCTCCAATGGCGTGAACAGCCATCTGTAGTCCAAGTGCATCAGCCTTTTGAACCTGGCTGTGAAACGACTCACGTGATTGAGCGAATGCGGTGAGCTGACCGTGTGGGTAGGGTGTGCCCTGCGGTGCATCGCTGTAGGGCTTGCGCATGTAGGCCGTCCGGCTGCCGAGCGATCCATCCATGTATCCCTTGAGCCCGGCGAGTCGCACCATATCGTGTTTCAGGTCTGACTGGGCGACGTCGGTGAAGTGTGCGGTCCAGTCTTCATCCTCCAGATAGGCGGTAATTCTGACTGTAAGAGTACCATCGTTGTGGGCTCGCTCCAACACTTCCATGTCCTCCGGTGCGACCAGGTAGTGTACAGAAGTGATGCCCAGGGAGTTGGCGTGTTCCATCGCGCGCTTCAGGGCAGCATAGCGCTGGGCGAGAGAAGGTTCAGGTATCAGGCCCTTCACCAAGTCCTTGGCGGATTCTCTGAGGATTCCCGTCGGTTCGCCCGTCTGGGGATTCCGTTCAATCTCCCCGCCAACAGGGTCCTGCGGACCTGATGCGTCGATCCCCGCGAGCTTCAAAGCGGCGGAGTTGACCAAGGCCTGATGGCCGTCCATGCGGGTCAGATACACCGGCGTCTTACCGGTGACCGGGTCAATCCATTCTTTGCATGGTGATTGTGGCTTGTCCCAACTCTCCACGCTCCACCGTCCTCCCAGCACCCACTCGCCTTGGTTCACGGTTTTCGCGCGACGGGCTACGGCACTTGTGAACTCCTCCCGGCTGCCCACGTCTCGAAGATGGAGTCGTGTAAGCTGCAACCCGCCGCCAATCAGATGGGCGTGGCTGTCAGTTATTCCGGGGATAACCCGTCGTCCGCCAGCGTCAATGGCGCGAATCTTGGAACCATAGAAAATACCAAGCGATGTTTCCTCCCCGATCGCCGCGATAGTCCCACCGGATATGGCTATCGCAGCGAGCTGTTCCGGGTCCGCGTTGCCTGCGACGGCAGGTTCGCTCCCTGTCCACAGTCTGGCGTTGCTGATGACAAGATCCGCGTGACGGATTCTTTCACGTTTTTGCGCGGGAGGCTCGGCCAAGAGGAATGGCGCCGAAAGGAATAAGAAGCAGGCTGTTATAATCGTAAGGGCGAGCGCAGTCGTTCGATGCCGCCTCGCGCAGGCAGTCAGATCAACTTGCATGGTCAGGACATCTCCAGGTTGATGAGTAAGAACAACAGCGAGCGCCGTTCCACTCGGGGTGGACGCTCAGCCGATCGAGTCACTATACTACTGCCTGTACAGCGCAGGTGAAAGGCAGGAACAGATGCACCAGACCATGTCACATCAGGCGATTCTGATCCGGGGCGGGCGTGTGATTGACCCCGCTTTGGAGCGAGATGAGATCGCGGACATCGCCATCGTGGATGGGGCAATCGCCGAGCGCGCCCCGTCGTCGGCATTCATTCTCGAGGCATCCGGACTGATCGTGTGCCCGGGACTCATGGATCTCCACGTCCATCTGCGCGAGCCGGGCCAGACACACAAGGAGACCATCGAAACGGGAACGGTTGCCGCAGCCGAGGGTGGTTTCACCTTCGTTGCGTGCATGCCCAACACGCGTCCACCGATCGACAACCCGGACACGGTTCGCCTGATACTCGACCGAGCGGATGAGGCGGGTTACTGCGAAGTAGGCCCGATTGCGACTAT
>CP070744.1:1238341-1254617 GCA_020348265.1 Phycisphaerales bacterium
GCATAGTTGGCTTGCCGTACTACAGCGATTCCTGGCCCGAGGTTGTGCACATCGGGGCCTGCCAGATCATTCCCGTGGCAACGTACGAGATTCGCGGTACCGCCGACGGAGTGTACTTCAGCGCCCCGCTGGAGGTGGGCACCATTCTCAGGCCGGGTGTGTGGTACTACGGTGATACCGTTGGCGTTGGAACTGGAGCACTCCCTCCCGCCCCGGGTTTTACCGAGCCCAACGGCATTATCGGCGTCAATGATATAACAGCGTACCTTCTGACCGCCCAGGGTGATTCCTCGCCAAGCGCGCATACGACATGGGTCGATCTACATGGTTTGGGCGATGGTGCTCCGCCCAACTACCTGCTCAACGTTTCCGACCTGCAGCGCATACTGATCGGCCATGAAGGCCAGCGTTACGGTGACGCTGCCGACCAACTTGATCCGGCGGACTGTCCGTGATTCGGGCGGTGCGCGAGGTGTTCTTCATCCCATGACCGTCCCGTAGGAAGGCCCACTCGGATGTGCCGGGTGGCTCTTTGGCATGGTTGCGCACACTCAGCGTCCGAAAATCCAAGTGACAGGCCACCGCTACGCCGCAGACATGCCGCTTTTGCTTGTAATCGATTCTCCGAACTGATAAGCTCCTATAAGAGCGGTGGGCCGCTCTGCTTTCCTTTTATGCGTCAAGACAGAACGAGTGAGGCAAAAATGCGCATGATCAGACGAATGCCGGCGCTGACGCTGGCTCTAGCTGTGTACGGAACGATCAGCACGGCGGACCTATTGGCGGAAGAATCGGTCAAGGTTGAGCGAGTAGATCCGTCGTCCTACGGCCGGTCGTACATTGAATCTATGGACGAGGCCATTGCCCGAGACCGTCTCACATCGCCCCAAACCGAGGCTGAGACGCAGGAGCGTCATGGTGTGTGGGTCATACCCAGTCGCCGGGCGATGAGTTCGCCTCATTCCGGATCGCGCCACGTGATCAACAAACGCGGTGACACGCGCATGGGAATCGGTTTTCCCAATCTGGCGAACGTTCATGGGGCCTACTTCGCGGGACAAGCGAGCAACGGTGTCTGGGCGGACGGAATCAGCGTGATTGGATATCGCTCGGGTGACGTTGTGGGGCAAACAGACTGGTTCATGGATATAGGTGCCGACCCCCGCTGGTTCGAGATTGACCTGTTCGGCGTGGATCGGATCGAGATCGTTGCGCTTCCGGTGTTTGACGGGTCCGGATTCTACGCCCTGGACGATCTTACGTTTTCATGGGCGAGCGCCGCAGCCGAACCGACTGAGAAGAGAATCGTCGTTGACTTTGACGACCTTCCCTACCGCACGGAGTTGACCGGTTCGGGCTACGCCGGTTTAAGCTGGGAGGTGGGTACGGGCGAGTTCGTGCAGCGTTACGTGGTCCACGCGCCGATGGACCCGCCGGACAGCGCTTCCACCGAGCCCCCGCCACCCGGCAGGCAGCCCGGTGCGTCGGCAACCAGGGGCACGCTTCCGACACTGAAGAGCAGCTTCCAGGGGGTGATCCGGGGTGACGCAGGTTCTTATAGCGCCCCACCGGACACGGATGGGGCGGTGGGACCGTCGCACTACGTGGAGACGGTCAACCGCAATTTTGCCGTATACAGCAAGACTACCGGCTCGGAGATCACGAACATCCATCTTGGCTCGTTCCTTCCGGGGTCGCGCGGCGACCCACGAGTGTTATTCGACCAGCATAGCTGGCGATGGATAGTCATCGTTCCGGACTTCGACACTACGGCAACGATCTTCATGGCCGTATCGCTTACCGCCAACCCTATGGGTGAATGGTTCAAGACAAGTTTCTCCACTGATTCGGGATCGGACGCGGGCTGCTGGCCCGACTATCCGACGTTGGGCGTCGATGCTAACGGGATCTACACGGCTGCCTACATGGTGGGGTGTGGGATGACCATCTTCGCAATAGACAAGGCTCCTTTGGTAGCGGCTTCACCAAGCCTCGGTCAGATTACGTCTGTCAGAGGTCTGCCGTGGGAAGGTGCCATCCAACCTGCACACACCTACGGAACTCCTGCTGGTCAATACTTCCTCTCACTTGGCTCCGGTTACACCTTTAAGCTCCGGCGGGTCGATCCGCCGCTAACCTCGCCATCGGTAACGTACCTTGGCACGATCGCGGTTCCGGCGTTCTCCTTTCCTCCGGACGCACCTGCTTTGGGCAGCACCCCGGCGTTGGATACGGTTGGCGATCGGCTCATGATGTCGGTCTACCGCGATGGTTCTCTTTGGACGGCGCATACGATCGGGGTTGACGGTCGAGCTGCTTGCCGCTGGTATGAGATCGACGTGGATACGATGTCGGTTGTCCAGTACGGGACGGTAGCCGACGACCTGCTCCATTACTACTTCCCATCGATCATGGTCAATGATCTTGGTGCGGTAGCAATGGGATTCAGCGGATCTTACTCCGGCCAGTACGCCGCCTGTTACTACACCGGCAGAGAAAGCAGCGATCCTCCGGGTGAGATGGCCGAACCCGTCATGTACAAAGAAGGCCTGGGACCCCAGAACATCATTGACGACTACGGCCGAAACCGATTCGGCGACTACAGCTACACGACCCTCGACCCCTTGGACGAGGTGACCATTTGGACAATCCAGGAGTATGGGCATTCGACCAACACCTGGGGTACGTATATCGCTGTTCTATTGGCCGGGTTCCTGGACTGCAACGACAATGCGATATTCGATACGTGTGACATCGACTGCGGCCCTTCCAGCGGTGAGTGCGACATTGAAAAGTGCGGCCAGTCCAGTGACTGCAACTTGAACAATGTGCCGGATGAATGCGAAACAGACTGCAACGAAACCGGGGTGCCGGACGGTTGTGACATCGCGGCGGGCACGAGCCGGGACAATAACCTCAACGACGTGCCCGACGAATGCGAGGTGATTATACCCGTGGTGCCGGAAACTCCGCACAACGGGCGGAAGAACCGTTATATCTCGATTAACCCGAACAACACCCTCAATGTGGCCCTGCGGGTCGAAATGACGGATAGCGCCTATTTCCCCGACTCGGTGGGGGTTTTAGGTTGGGCCGGCGAACCTGATGCGAACGGCGTTTCCAGAGTGGTGAACAGCCCGTATTACACGGATAGCTGGCCGTCCGTACTCCACCTCGGGGACTGCAGGATTGTGCCCGTGGCTACCTACGCGGTTAGAGCAACCGAAAACGGTGTTCTGCTCAGTGATGCTCTGACGGTGGGGACGATCGAGAGGCCGGGTACCTGGTTCTACGGAGATACGGTCGGCATTGGCTTGGGGCAACCGGCGCCGTTCGGGTTCACCGGGCCCAACGGGATTGTCAACGTCAACGACGTACAGGCATACCTGTTGACTGCTCAGGGTGATCCCGCGCCGGGCACTCACACCACGTGGGTGGATCTTCACGGTTTGGGCGATGGGGCTCCGCCTAACTATATTCTCAACGTTTCCGATCTTCAGCGAATCCTGTTCGGTCTGGAGGGGCAAGAGTACGCCGATTCAGCGGATCAGCTCGATCCGGCTGATTGTCCATAGGGGTTGGGGGCAGCCCGCCTTTTGGTTCGGCGCTGAGCCGATCATTCTGCGGGCGATGTCGTTGGTATTTCTCGGCGTGATACGTTATGATCGATTGTGCGAACATGAGCCCGGGCCTTGGCGCATTTCGGGGCCGGCTTGTGGGACTATATGAAGAGGTCTCGCAAGTGGAGTGGACAAGCCTGCATGAGTCTGTTTTAAGGCGCCGGGTCGCGGATATGTGAGCCTCTCGTGAGCAGCGGACAGCGACACAGCAGGGATAAGCCGGCGGGGCGATCCACTCGGAAGACGGAGCGACGCAACCCAGGGCACAAGCGTTCCACAAGACACGCGCGCGGTGAACGAAAAGACGGGCAAAGCGGCTCCGCAGGTGTGCGCTGGTTTCACGGCAAGCGCCCCGTTTTCCAGTTTGTGCTCATCTTCGGGATTCTCATGGGGCTGTTCCACCTGGCCTGTGCGACTACGTTCGTGCGGAAGACGGCCTTCCCGGGCTACCTGCGGTTCAACGCCGAAGTCTCCGGCTGGATTCTGGGTATTTTCGAAGACCGGGTGACAGTCGAAGGGCAGTCAGTTGGCTCGCCGCGATACCATTTGACTATAGAGCGGGGGTGCGACGCGATCGAGCCGTCCGCGTTGTTCATTGCCGGCGTGCTGGCGTTTCCCGCACCGTTGCTGTCGAAGCTTCCGGGTCTGCTGTTGGGGACGGTGTGCCTGCTGGTGCTGAACCTGATTCGCATCGTCTCGCTGTTCTACGTGGGTGTGTACTGGCCCAAGGCATTCCACGTGATGCATGTGGATGTCTGGCAGGCGTTGTTCATCTTCTTGGCGATTCTTTTCTGGACTCTATGGGCACTGCGCGCGTCGCGTGCGGTTGCTTTGAAGGCACATGCATCCAAAGACGGTTAGTTGGTTCTTCATCAAGCTCGTGCTGACATACGGCCTGTTCATCGCCCTTTGGGTGGGGATCGGCGACTGGTACGCTTCGGCGTTTCGCAGCGCGGGCACGAGCATCTTCAAAGACTTCGGGCCGTCCGGCATCGTGGTTTTTCAGGCGAAGGAGGAACCTACCGCATTGTGGGACAGTGATATCCTGCTGGGCAACCATGAGACGAAAAGGGCGCTGCCCAAGCCCTTTGGCACGCGATATCGGGGATACGCGCCGACTAGCGTCCTGCTTGCCCTGGTTTTTGCTTCGCCGTTGCCGTGGAGGAGACGCCTGCTGGCAGCGGCGGCGGGCCTGGTTCTTCTGTATCTGTGGATCGGTTTCGGCCTCTGGCTGCAGATCATGGCAGGGTATGCCGGATCGGACGAAATCAGGATGTACGAGCTGACTCCCTTTGTGGACAAGACGTTGTCCTATATGAGTTTTGTGGTGGCCACGTCTACCGTAAGCCAGTATGCCATGCCTGTTTTCTTCTGGATTCTGGTCACTTTTCGTCGCGATGATTGGGAATTGATACTCTCGTCGTCAAAAGCAGGTGGGGGGCAGGATGGGGCGGCATCGCCGAGAAGTGAGCCCAAACGGAGGTAGAGTGTTTGAGGCGTGCAAAGCGCGGGTGGCGGTTCTGCCGGATGGCGACAGTGAAGAACTTGTCTCGAAAGCGGCATCACTTGCCCAAACGCTGAGCTTGCCGGTTTGCGATGGCGGGAGTACGAACGCTGAACAGCACGACTTCCTGTTGCTGGTGAAAGAGCGTCGTCTTGAACTAGTAGAGGATGTCGACGGGAAGCGGGGGTCGATTCTCGTAGACTTCTGCCGCGGGGCAATGGCGTATCGCTTGCACACCGCGCGAGGCAGTCGCCAACTACTTGCGCGGGCGATCGGCGCCCGCGGTGCATGCCCAACGGTGGTGGACGCTACCGCCGGGCTGGGGCGCGATACCTTTTTGCTGGCTCATTTGGGTTGTTCGGTGACCGCGGTGGAAAGATCGCCGGTCCTTGCGGAGTTGCTGCGCGACGGCCTCGCCCGTGCTGCCGCAGCGACCGACGCTGACACCAGATCTGCTGCAGGGCGAATCACACTGGTGGTGGCGGATGCCCGCGACACGTTGCAGAAGATGAGCGATGCGGAGCGGCCCGACGTGGTCTATATCGACCCAATGTATCCACCCAGAAAGAAGCTCGCACTGGGCAAGAAAGAACTACGCATCTGCCGCAGCCTCGTGGGGGATGATCCGGATGCGGACCAGTTGTTGAATGTCGCCCTGGGCGTAGCCCACGGGCGAGTGGTGGTCAAGAGGCAGCGGCACGCACCGCCCCTGGCTCCGGGGCGAGTGGGTGGGCATCTCGGACGAACGGTGCGATACGACGTCTACAGACCCTTCACCAAATCCCGTGAAATGGGCAAGTAACCACTTTCACATTGCCTAAAGCCATTTCCCTCGCAAGTATCCTCATGGGCTAGAGCGTTCTTGTCTTTTGTACAGCGGGTCGCGAGTTGGGTGCCATACCCAAGTCCCGGCGCGCCGGGACGCCGGCATGCAATTCGCCCGTTACACAACATCCGAATCTACAATAATGCGTCTCTGCGTTCGGCGACGGCGACCACCGTAATGCTGCGAAGTTACCCCGGAAGAATGATAGGCCGGATCATTCATGGTGGTCGTGACCTCACACGCAACCTACTGTAGCGACACCCCTTGTGGGGCGCGCACCTGCACAGCGCATCCATTGGCGCCGGGGACAAGCCCCGGCGCTACATTAGGTTACGACGCTCCCGATTGCTCCTTAAATAATCCGGGATAGCACAGGCCGGGGGCTTGCTGTACAATCGCGGGGCAATGGTATCGAGACTTCACAGTGCGACCTTCTTCGGTATTGAGGCTCTGGGAGTGGAGGTGGAGGTCGATGTCGCCCGTCGAGGCTTCGCCGGGGCAACAGTTGTCGGACTGCCCGATGCTGCGGTGAAGGAGAGTATCGAGCGCGTGCGCAGCGCCATGCAGAACTCGGGGTACCAATTCCCGCGTCACAAGACCGTAGTGAACCTGGCCCCGGCTGATCTTCGTAAGGAGGGCCCCGCTTTCGATTTGCCTATCGCTCTGGGCATTCTCTTCGCCAACGGCGACGTGGTCGATGAAAACAGCAAACACTATCTGGTCACGGGAGAGCTGGCCCTTGATGGCCGCGTAAGACCGGTCAAGGGAGTGCTTTCAGCAGCGCTACTGGCCAAGCAAAGAGGTTTCAGCGGGATCATAGTTCCCGCCGACAACTCCCCGGAAGCTGCCGTAGTCGACGATATCGACGTTATCCCGGTCAGTTGTCTTACCGAAGCGGTGGGGTTTCTTGCAGGGCAACTCCCACTGGAACCGACCGTGATCAAACTCGACAGCGTGTTTCAGCAAGCCGGCAACTACGACTGCGACTTCGCCGATGTGCGCGGACAGGAGCATGTCAAGCGGGCCCTGACCATCGCCGCTGCGGGTATGCATAACGTCCTGCTCATCGGACCACCGGGTTCGGGCAAGACCATGCTTGCCAAGCGGATTCCCACCGTTCTGCCCCCCCTATCACTTGAAGAGTCCTTGGAGACCACGCGCATTCATTCGGTTTCCGGTGCGCTATCCACCGGGGTTTCATTACTGGCAACCAGGCCTGTGCGCATGCCCCATCACTCCGCGAGCATTCCCGCCTTGGTGGGGGGCGGTTCCGTCCCTCAAGCGGGGGAAGTCTCATTAGCCCACTACGGGATTCTCTTCCTTGACGAGTTTCCGGAGTTCACCCGATCGGCTTTGGAGGCTTTGCGTCAGCCGCTGGAGGACGGCCTGGTTACTATCGCCCGGGCGCATAGTACGGTGGCTTTTCCCGCATCGTTCATGTTGATCGCCGCGATGAACCCCTGTCCTTGCGGGTACTACACTGACTCGCGCAAGCCGTGCAAGTGTACTTCGGTGCAGATCGACCGATACCTGGCGAGGATCAGCGGGCCGCTGATCGACCGGATTGACATCCACGTCGAGGTCCCCGCGGTGCCCTTTAATGAGTTGCGCAGCGAGCGTGACGGCACGCCTTCGTCGGGGATGCGCGACCAGGTTATCGCTGCCCGCCGGCGGCAGCTAAGCCGATTCAGCGACGATTCCCGGATGGTGAACGGGCGGATGACCGGCAAAGCTCTTCGTAGACACTGCCGTCTCGATAACGCCGGCGAATCAGTTTTGCGCCAAGCTATGACGGAGCTGGGCCTCTCCGCCCGGGCTCACGACAAGATTCTGCGCGTCAGCCGAACTATTGCCGACCTGGCTGATCGAGACGATGTAACATCCGAGGACGTCCTCGAAGCCATCCACTACCGGCGTCTCGACCGGCAGCTTTGAATACGCGTGCCACTGGAGGGACGACGATAGACCAGAGGGGGGTCAGTGTCGCAAGCACCGGAGTGACCGAACTGATCCTGTAGTTATATTCTTTCCTCTTATACGCTCCCGCATTCGCGATGATTCACTTGATGGATCCTGGTTAGCTGGAATGGTTGCGTGTGTGCCGGATGCGGACCTCTTCAGGACGCGCAATAATCGACCTCGACAAGGTAGAACCGGACAAAGCAACCCGCGCTGGTGGATTGGACGGACAGAGTCTGCTTGTCGTGGCCTGCGACTACGGCATGATCTCTGGAAGAGCCCGCTCATTCGCCCTGTGAAGCAATTAGAGCCGACCACCGGGCACACTGCGGAGAATCTCCCAGAGAGCACCGCTTGACCGCACGGCTTGTTCCTGGTTACTATGCTCCTTGATGATCCCAACAGGCGACCTGTCGCAAGCGCTGCGCCGGGTAGAAGCACTTCTCGTTCCTGGTAGCCAGCGACGTTGCGGCGTGCAGGCCCAAACACCATTTCTTGAGAGGAGTGTGTAATGAGACACATCGGATGGAAGACGACGTGGGGTCGTCTGGACGCGAGAATCATGACTCCGGTGAATGTAGCCCGAACGGGCGTGGTGCTGTGCATGGTGGTTTTGTGTGTTAGTTGTGTTGGGCCCGGGCCACACAAAGGAGGGGTCAGACGAGACCGATATAAGATCAGGCTACGCAACCGCACTCTAACGCCCAAGCGAGGCATCGAGCCGGCACTTCTGACAAAGCTCAAGATTACGGAACGTCCCAGGGTACATGCGATTGTCCAGTTCAGGAGGGATCTCAGCCTTGAGGAGCACGAGTTTTTGCATGATTCCGGAGTGATACTCCAAGGGTACCTGGGATCTCACACACACGGTCTCCATGCCTCGGAGGACGGCTATCGACACCGGCCGCTTGCGTAAGCTGATCCGCTGGGCCGGCCAACTTCAACCTGAGGACAAACTTACCTTGCCACTGACGAAGGCGAAGTTCCACGACTGGGCACTGGACAAGCGGACTGATAACGTGAAGCTTCTTGTGCAGTTCTACGCGGATGTTGATAGGCAGACCGTGACAAGAGATCTGGCGACACTCGGGCTGAAGGGGCAGCTGCACGGGGCGGACAATTCATGGGCGGTGGTAGCGAACCGTAACAAGATAAGACAGCTGGCTCGACCGGAAACCGTGAAGTTCATCCAGCAAGGTCCGATGCCGTTCCTCCCTTTGAATGAAGGGGGACGTCGCATTGCGAACAGCGATCAAGCCCAGCGAGCAGACTGGTCGAATCCCCGGCCGGCTTACGATGGAGTGAGCGGGCGAAACGTGAGGATCGGAATCTAGGACTCCGGCGTGGACGAGGATCATGAGGACTTCGATGCGATCGACGCCGCAGGCAATGCGGGAGCGTCCCGTGTATATAACTCAAGACCTGGGTGTGATGATCACGGCACGCACGTTGCGTCGATTGCGGGAGGAAACGGATTCCATTCCGCTGACGCGGGGTTCCCTGCGTTCAGCCTGAGGGGACATGCCCCGGAGTCAGAGATCGGTGACTATCCGCATTTTAACGGTGCCGTCCAGAGTCATCACGACGCAATCGTAAACGATGACACCGACGTGACCAACCATTCCTACGTTCAATCCCTTACAGTCTACGACGCCGAGGCTGCAAGCCTGGATACGATTGTCCGCGGCGACGCCACATACGATGGAGCATCGATACCGGCCATACCACAGGTGTGGGCCTGTGGAAACAACGGCTTTAGCGTTCAGTATGACGACGAGGAAGGATACTACGCCGTCTTCACGTCCGCGAAGAACACCATCAGCGTCGGCGGTGTGGATACACGGGATGGGCGTATCTACAGGAGCAGCAGCTTGGGGCCGACCTTTGACGGTCGGATCAAACCGGACGTGGTTGCTCCAGCTTGCAACGATCGCATCGCTACCCCAAGGGTGGGAATCCTTGCTGCTGACTGTAACTCAAACGCGTACATAGAGAAGTGTGGCACATCGATGGCAGCCCCGGTGGTAAGCGCCATCATCGCCTTGATGATGGAGCAGTACGAAGACACCTATACCGCTGCGCCGAACCTCCTTCCCTCCACTTACAGAGCCATGTTGATCCACACTGCTCGCGACATGATTAAGACGGAGGCATATCCAGACCGCGAGTTTGACAATCCGGATACGAATGAGCCCGTGATATATCATTCTGGACCGGACTTCGCGACAGGC
This sequence comes from Phycisphaerales bacterium, assembly GCA_020348265.1. Classification (GTDB taxonomy): domain Bacteria; phylum Planctomycetota; class Phycisphaerae; order UBA1845; family UBA1845. Next base: position 1,248,482 of record CP070744.1, read on the forward strand.
CACGGCCTGGTTGACGCCGACGCTGCCCGTGACATAGTCACGAAGTCCAAGCAGTGGAAGGAGGCGACAATAGGGTCTACGGGCCAGACGCATACCTGGTGTGCGGATGTTCTCGAAGGAGACGACCAGTTAAAGGTCGTTATCGCCTGGGACGATGAAGCGGGTGATACGACTTCGGGGGAGAAAACGCCCAAGCTGGTTAACGATCTCGACTTGACCGTGGAGGATCCTACAGGGCAAGAGCTTCTCCCTTGGATCCTGCTTCCGCTACCGCTGACCGCGACGCCTGGAGACGGAGACCGGGACCCTATCGAGACGAGTGAGGTCGTTCCTGCACGTCGCGGGAGAGATCGGCGCAACAACGTCGAGACGCTGACCGCCTGCCGCCCCCGACCGGGTGTATGGAAGGTGAAAGTCACGGGTCACAATCTCCCCAACGGCAATACTCAGCCTTACAGCCTGGTGAGTTCCCATCCGATACGCGATGTGTGTTTCGAAATTGTTGCAGGCATATGCAGGCGATACCATTACCGATGGCTGTGCGTGAAGGGACGCAAGCTTCCCGAGAGGATCTTCGTCAGGGAAGAGATGGAGTGGGTCATCAATCCAGAAGAGCCCGTTCCTATTGACGAGATATGCAAGTACGTGATCGATTGTCCGGGATGCGATGATCCAGCGTGGGGCTACTGTGATGATTGGATGATGCAGATCAAGCAGGTTCCTGTGGACGCCGCTGTCATCATCTTCAATCAAAAAGGCAAGATCCTCGTGAAAGACACCAGGCGAAGCGGGACACATGCCCTGCGCATGAGCAGAATCCGACCGGGCGATCAAAGTTACCTGCTCATAACCGATCCGGAGGGAATGCCCTATCAAGAAATGCTCAAGGTCAAGTTCGCTGTTGGACCATAGGTTGGACGCGCAAGCGACGGAAGGTTGCTCGCGCTCCGACGGCGCGGAGCGGTAACTGCGTTCACGACCTGCTTGCGCGAGTAGACTGTTTCCTAAAGGGCGCAACTGAGAAACGCCCGCGCTATGGGCAGTCACCCGGGTCTACGTTGTTGCCCGCCCACGAGTACGGACGACCCTGCAGGCCGAACAGAATCTGATTGAGGTCACCGACGTTCAGAATCCCCTGCGGGCGGTAGAACGGCGTGCCCTGACCCTCCATGTCAACCCACGTCCAGTGTGCCTGTGGTTTGGGGTTACCCGGCAGGCCGTAGTTCTGATTCGTAAGTAAGTAACCCGAGACATCCCCGACGTTGAGGATCTGATTCGGGGGATCGAACTCCAGAGTCACGGGGTCAACCGGGCCGACTACGTCGCCGTAATTGCCCGGCGGAGGCTGTAGAATCGTGCCGATGACCAACGGGTCGCCGCAGACATCGCCCGTTGGAGGCACGCAGGCACTGACCGCATATGTAGCTACTGGTGTTATCTGGCAATCACTGATGTGTAGCAAGGACGAGCCGGTGACACCGAAGTCGTTCCACGTTCGGAAATAAGGGGCATCGTCTAACCTGGCGAACCAGTCTTCGTCGGTACAGCCGCCGGGCAGCCTACATCCCGACGACTCCTGCTGAGGATCTTGCACCCACCAGCTCAGACCTTCGTCCGGATGATGTATGCACGGTACAGTGGCTTCGCAGATTCCACCGCCGCAGGCGGCATCGCCCGCGCAGGTGATATCCGAATCGTTGTCACAAACATTCGGACAGTCCGTGTCGCTTGTGCACGTACGACGACGATCGCCGTAGCAACGTGTCATTTCGACCAGTTCCACTCTAAACCCGATCTCGTAGTCGGAGTTGCTGCTTGGATCGACGGATATGTAGCGGTGTTTGCGGGCCTGGTGGCGCAAGTCCGAGGGCAACTCCGGTGGGAAGCACTCGCACTCGTCGGGAATCCCGTTGCCATTTGTGTCTGTCGAGGTCTCGCCGGCGATATCGCACGAGTCCAGGAGGCCATTGGCGTTGCAGTCCACATAGTCTTCACATTCGTCGGGGATCCCGTTACCGATACCGCTCGGGCAGTCCACGCTGGTACCGTCGGCGATATCACAATCATCCGGAACCTCGTTCTGATTGCAGTCCGTCTCGCACTCATCCGGGATATCGTTGTTGTTGCAGTTGAGGCTCGTACCCTGAATGAGATCGCATGGATCGGCAACATCATTCTCGTTACAGTCCGGCTGGCACGCGTCAGGAATCAAGTTGGAATCGCAGTCAATACTTGTCCCACAGGGCTCCGAGCAATCCGGCGCGTCACAGGACAAGTCACATGTATCACGGATTCCGTTTCCGTTGCAGTCGATTATCGACTGCGCGGGCCCGATGGTCTCAACGACCATTTCCGATGGCGTCCCGGGCTTGAACAAACCAATGGTAATACTTGCCGGGTCCGACCAGGTGTTGATGTCGAACCGGAAGTTATAGACGATGCCCCACCTAAGCGCATTAGCGTCTTCCGGAGGATCAAAGCCGGCGGGTGACCAGGTGATCGAATCCTCAGTCACCACGTAGTCCCAGTCCGTCGGGTCATAGGGGTCGCCGCTATGGTAGTCAATATCGTGGAATCCAACGTTAGTGACGATCGCTTCATCGGGAATGGGCACGGAGAAGGAATCGCCGGCGCGATCGCAGTTGAGGTTCTGTAATGCATATTCAAAACGCCAAAAGCCCGTTTCCAGGTCGATTACTTTGGCCGCCAAGATGAAGAGTCCGTCACCAGGAACCGGTATGTCCTGCTCAACAACCAGCGGGTCGATGTCCTGCCAGGCGCGAACCGCCGCTTGCCCCCGCTGAGTCAGATGGCTGCCGTCCAGTTCAAGCGTGAAGCCGCCTTCGTCCAGAGTAGTCGCCATAACCTCACGATACGAAGCGTTGTTGTTTTGGGTATCCCCTGCGCAGTCGTCGGGATGAATATAATGGCCTTGGATGAAGTAACGGGCTCCTTCGTTCAGCTCCGGATCAAGGTCGACGTTCTGAACCTGCAGACGGCGTTCAAGCTCGGAGGTAGGAGCGGGATCCTCCCAGCCCGGCCAGGGAAAGGGAAAATACCCCGTATGGGGGTTGGCCGTCGAGCGGGGGCTCATGTTGTTCTGCTGACCGTTGAGAGTGGCGCTATAGGGGTCGGAGCAGTTTATGCCCAATTGGGTCCCGGGAGGATCAACATCCGAAACATCCTCACATCCCAGGTTGCAGAAGTCCTCGGCAACTGCATAGAAGCCGTGCTTAGGCCAGCTCATGCCGATTTGTTCAAAGCGATTGTCTTTGAGCCGGTAGGCGTTCTGTGCAATCAATGGATGCTGGTTCGTTGTAGGAAACCAGTTGGCCCGGGCGTTACCGAAGTTGCACGCAATCGTGCCAATGGCAAAGGCCGTTATTGGAATCCCGTCGTCACTGTACCGGCGAATCTCATTTAGATCAGCGACGACAACATCAGAGGAACTCGCAGCCAAGGCTGAGTGCGGCGCATCCACACCTGTGCCCTCTGGCAGACATGTTGTTGTCGACGGTTGGTCATTGCTGGCAGGCACTATCAGCGCCTCAATTGTCATCGCGCCCAACACCGTCGAGGCCTTACTGGGTAGACCAAGCACCTTCGCCCATGAGCGCACAAGCGACACATCCCCGACTATGAGTAGCTTCCGCGTCTCCTCGTCGAAACGAAGCATGGCCGAGGTTATGTCGAAAACAGCCTCCGGGGCAAACCGGGAGTCCAGCGTGGTCCAGACAGTCAATGCCCCACTCGATCGCGCTTCGATTGCCAGGTTACCGATAACAACGCGACCTTCAATAGTGTTCACTAGAAACGCTCCCCGCGTGCGCAGCAATCCTTCGGCATCTGCGGCAAGTGTCCCGCGCTCCGCAAGTATCGCCAGCGTGGACGAAGGATCGATGGCAAACACGGATGTTGCGTCGTCCGAAAGGGCTGTCGCAAGGTTCCCGTTGGGAACAATGCCGAAACCGATTCCATCAAGTACATTCGCATTGAAGTCGAACGTCACCGTCCCGCCGCGCACTACGTAGCGCTCCGGGTGGTTATCGGGGCTCGCTTCGCTTGCCGATACGATGTTGCCCGATAAAGCGCTGGTAAGGACAACTCCTGCCACCAGCCCTACCGAGTGTCTTGCGGAAAATGCCATGATTCACCTCTCTTGGTAGCGCCACTGGCCGCGCGTTAGGGTGACTGGTCTCACCTACGTGGGCCCTGAGCTGCATCTGATTGAAGTGACGGATGGTGAGATAGAATCTCGCCCGCACGATGCGCGCAGACAGCAACGCATTTGCCGGATCCATCCCCATTCGTCCCCTTTTTGCTTTGCGTTCTCGGCGTCTCGATGTCTGAGTCTCCATCATATCTGCCGGGTCACGGATGTCAATCTGACAAGCCTCGCGCGGATGTCATCCATTCTCCTAGCCTTTCTATTTGGTCTGTGAGCGTTATCTCAGAATTCATCGGAGGCACTCCATTCGACTATGGCGCGCGTTTCTTTCTTGAAGGAAGACTTGTCCGAGTTGAGCGGGAATGTGCGAACGGTCTGTCACAACCTACCAGCTTGACGCTAACGGTCAGACGTTACTGCGTCAGGCAATGACCGAGGGGGGGCTTCTCCGCCCGCGTTCACGACAAGTTCTTACGAGTCAGCCGGAAAATCACCGACCTCGCAGATCGAGATGACGCGACCTCCGAGGACGTCCCAGAAGCCATCCACTACCGGCGTCTCGACCGGCAACTGTGAACATTCGTACCGCCGGGCGGGTGTCGAGAGTCCAGACCGTGATCGCCCAATGCAACACCCGATTATATGATCCGAGCCCCGACCGTAAGGGAGGGGTTGAACGCGACGCTATATGCGCGCAAGCAGACCGCTTCCTCATCCCGATGCACATCGCAGTGTGCCACTGCTCTTGAGCAGTGTTTTGCGGGAGCCAGCTACGGGCAATCGCCGGGGTCTACGTTGTTACCCGCCCAGGAGTATGGTCGCCCCATCAGACCGAACAGAATCTGATTGAGGTCTCCTACATTGAGAATCGCCTGCGGACGATAAAATGGCGTGCCTTGGCCTTCCATGTCCACCCACGTCCAGTGTGCTTGGGGCTTCGGATCACCCGGCAAACCGTAGTTGAGGTTTGTGAGCAGGTAACCCGAAATGTCCCCGACGCTGAGGATCTGATTCGGCGGATCGAACTCAGTGGTTACCGGATCGACCGGGCCGACCACATCGCCGTAGTTGCCCGGTGGAGGTCTCAGGATCGTACCGATGACTAGCGGGTCGCTGCAAACATCGCCGTCCGGAGGCATGCAGGCACTAACCGCATAGGTCGCGACCGGCGTAATCTGGCAATCGCTGATGTGCAGCAGCGACGAGTCAGCCACACCGAAATCATTCCAAGTCTGGGAATGCAGTGTCGTGTCCAATCTGGCGAACCAGTCTTGGTCGGTGCACCCGCCGGGAAGCCTGCACCCAAGCGGTTCTTGCTCAGGCGCTTGCACCCACCAGCTTAGGCCTTCATCCGGATGGTGGATGCATGGGGTGCTGGCGACGCAGGTTCCACCCATACAAGCAGGGTCGCCGGTGCAGGTGATGTCCGAGTCGTTGTCACAGACGTTGGGGCAGTCAGCATCAACCGAGCAGGTGCGCCGAAGATCGCCGCTGCAGCGCATCATCTCCACGAGCTCGACCTTATACGCGACCTCGCTGGCATTCGAACTCGGATCGAGGGAGAGGTAGCGGTGCTTGCGTGCCTGGTGTCGCGGATCCGCGGGCAACTCCGGAGAGACCATCTCGCACTCGTCAGGGATGCCGTTGGCATTGTCGTCCGGTGCCCCACCAGCAATGTCGCAGGCGTCGGGCGTGCCGTTGCAGTTGCAGTCCTCACCGATCGAGCGGAATTGCGAAAAGAGAATGTCCGAGTCCGGTCCGATCGTCCCCCCGAGATCGTTCTGGGACTCCCACACGGCGAGCCAGTTGCCCTCCTCATCGGTGGTGAGCTGAGGGCATTCGTCCTCGCCGGAGTCGGACGCGGCGTTGGTGTTGAGCGGTGTGGGTGAGCTCCAGCTCGCCCCGTTGTCCGTGCTGTGCGAAAAGAGAATGTCCGGGTCCGTCCCGATCGTCCCGCCGAGATCGTCC
>CP070744.1:1254717-1270717 GCA_020348265.1 Phycisphaerales bacterium
ATTCGAGGGTACCAAAGGCTGCCTCTGCTGGGTTGACGGGCCGATTACGTCCGGCTGATGTTGGACAAAATGTTTACATTTTGCCGCCGGCGGCCCTGAAACGAAAACAGCAGAGACGCCTAAGTGGCTGTCTCTGCTGAACTTACGTGAATAGCGGGGGCAGGACTCGAACCTGCGACCTCCGGGTTATGAGCCCGACGAGCTGCCAACTGCTCTACCCCGCATCAGGTTTCTGCCACCCTAATACAGCCTGCACGTCGAGTCAAGGCCACCGACGAGGAACGGCCCTCGCTCTCGACGCAACGGCTCGACGCGCCGTCGACACGTGCCGTTGCACTAGATGCCAGCCCAGCAATAACAGCGATTTCGTTGCCCTCTCGGGTCGGTCGCTTGACGACTGCTGCTTCAACCACCTGACTGGGTATCGTCAGAACCCCCCGAGGACCGTGACCGTCAATGCCGAGGACGGCAATGCGATGCTAGATCGCCGGGCTGAATAGGGCGGGGGGCGAAACGGCAGCACCATGCGGATTGCAGCTTCGCCTGGAACCCGCAGGCAGATTTCGGCAAGAAACCGCGATATCGGTGTCAAAAGCGCCCTCGTCGTGACGGGCGAGCACCATGAGTCATCGCCGGTGCAGCGGATTGACCAATAGCCTGCTCAGCGGTGAACATAGCCGCCGGATACCAGTCGTGACTAACCTCACGTTAGTCCGTAGAATCGCCAGCCAGCAGACGGACGGACACGCGGCGTATCCGGCTCGGACTGATCGAGACCGGTCAACGTAAGAGTTTGGCGGGCGAAACTCGGCAGAGTTGTCCATGACCATTCTGCTCCGTTTCGCAGGGGTGAAAGACGCGAGGTTTGCGCGACGCGGAGTTCTCGGAGAAGTGGCAGGCCAAGCCGGGGGACAGCGGCAAGATGCACTGTACCCCTCAGCTACAAGAGGATCGTCGAATCATGCGTGTTATGGTAATAGGAGGCGGAGGACGGGAGCACACCCTGGCCTATGGGCTGGCACGGTCCAAACGCGTCAACGAGGTCATCTGTGTTCCGGGCAACGCCGGCACGGCAGCAATCGCTGAGAACATCGACGCGAAAGTGGACGATCACGATGCACTTGTAGCGATTGCACGCGATCGCGGTGTAGATCTGACCGTTGTCGGCCCGGAGGCTCCTCTCTGCGCAGGCATCGTCGATCGGTTCAAGCAAGAAGGGCTGCGTATCTTCGGCCCATCCGCGGCTGCTGCCCGACTCGAGGGTGACAAGGCTTATGCCAAGCACCTGATGAACATAGCGAAGATCCCCACGGCCGAAGCGCGCATATTCGATCGTTTTGATGCGGCGAAGGAGTATGTGGCTACGCGGGAAACCGGGGTGGTGGTGAAGGCATCCGGCCTGGCTGCGGGCAAGGGCGTTTACGTGTGCGATGATCCGGCTGATGCGCTGCGGGCCTTGGAGTCTATCATGGTGGAGCGCGTTTTCGGCGATGCGGGGAGCGTTGTCGTCGTCGAAGAGCTGCTCAAAGGTCAGGAACTCTCGGTTCTAGCCTTGGTCGATGGCCAAACGATCTACATGCTGGAGAGCTCCCAGGATCACAAGCCCATCGGTGACGGGGACACCGGTCCTAACACGGGAGGTATGGGGGCGTACAGTCCGGCGCCGATAGCCACGCCCGAAGTGATGTCCAAGGTTGAGCGAGAAGTCTTGGTCCCCATCGTCGACGCACTGCGAAACGACGGCGCGCCATACTGCGGAGTGCTCTATGCCGGTCTGATGATCACCGCAGCGGGGCCAAAGGTGCTGGAATTCAACTGCCGGTTTGGTGATCCGGAGGCTCAGGCGGTTCTCTTCCGCCTGGAGTCCGACTTGTTCGACCTTCTCGAAGTGGTCGTCGAAGGACGCTTGGCAGAGGTGGAATTGCGCTGGAACCCCAAGCCGGCCGTTTGCGTGGTTATGGCCTCCGACGGGTATCCCGGCTCATACGAATCAGGCAAGGTAATCGATGGGCTTGATCGCGCTTCCACCCTGGAGGATGTGTACGTTTTCCACGCAGGTACAAAGAAGCTCGAGCACCTGGCCTTGTCCAGCGGAGGGCGGGTACTGGGGGTCACCGCGCTGGGTAGCGATATTGCCGACGCGAAGCAGCGCGCCTATACAGCCGTCGAGACCATAGACTTCGAAAACAAGTGCTATCGATGCGACATTGCGGACAAGGCCATCAAGGCTGGTGCTCTTGGTTGAGCCGGTATGATCAGCGCGGTGGCGGCGAATCGGAGTCCGTTGACGGCTCGGCTTGCGACGGCTTGTGCTTCAAGGCGCGGACTATCCAGAAGATCGCGAATATCACTCCCAGGCCTATTAGTGACACACTTCGGTCACTGAGTGGTTCTTTGATGGGGACTTCCACTACGACTTTGGTCTCGACACCGTCTGCGAATGCCAACGTCACTTCTCGTTGACCCCGTGGCGTACCTTCGGCGATCACGCTGAGAGTGACTTCAAGGGATCGGCCGCGAACTAGGGCGCGCTTTTGGTCGTCGGCTACGATGGTTAGAGTGCCCGCTCGACCATGGGTCCCGAGCCGCTCGGTAAGCGCCCCCGTCCAACCTTCCGGTGCAGTAAATACGCTCGCCCGGTAGTGCGGGATAACCACACGGACGAGCGGCGAGCTATGTTCGTGGGTAATGATCCACGTGTAGTTGCGGGCCGTCTCGTCCACACCGCCGGTGATGCCCACCTGTGGGCGACTCGCGGTTTGGGCCGACGCGCTCAGGACTCCGGATAACACAATTAGAATAAACGGTACCGTCGAATGAATCGGACGTTTCATCCTTCTCGGAGACAAGGGTGCGGGACGGACGGTTGGTTCAGCACCTTCCGCGCCGGTTTTGGTGCGCTGGGGGTAAGCCCTCCACTCTCTGCACTGCGTTGTGTGCGTTGCCGCCTGCATCACGCGTGAGGTTATAGCCTAGATGGGGCGATCACGCACGTTTTGCCACAGAAGGAGCGATTGCGTGTGCCGTGTGGGCACGGGTAACGTCAGGATTGCGTGCTTTGTGCGAGGTCAGCTTCCCGCAAGGTCAACCCCGACGCCGGGCATATCGACGTATATGTGGTCGTCGGTTACGTCGACAAACAGGCCGGGAAAGTTCACGTAGACCCGCTCGTCGGAGACGTTAATGCTTCCCCCCGGAATGTCCACCAGCGCGGTGCACCCGGAGAAAGCCGCCCCACCCAGACATGCTGCCAGTATAAACCCCCCGACCACCCGTGGGCACCTGTTACACGCCATCACATCGCTCCTCATGGAGATGTCCAAGACCGCGCCGAAGTAACTCTCGCCTGCAGTCTCGCGATTACCAAGTGTCCAGCCAACGGTTTTGCGGGCGCTCCATTACTTGGTAAATTCGTTATAATGCAGCGGGAAACGCGACCATGACTCTGAACCTGACGCCACAGTATCGTGAGGCTGACGCCAAGTACCGGGTAGCACAGACGCCCGAGGAGAAGTTGGCCGCCTTGGAGGAGATGTGGCGGGAGCTTCCTAAGCACAAATCCTCCGAGAAGCTCCAGGCTGAGCTGAAGAAGAAACTCTCTGCCGCCCGAAAGGCTATCCTGCAGGGGGGCAAGAAGAGCGCGACCAAGGCTGATCCGTTCCACATACCCAAGTCCGGAGCCGGTCAGGTGGTCCTGATCGGTACGCCAAACGTCGGCAAGTCATCCATCGTGGGAGGCCTGACCAACGCCCATGTGAAGATCGCCGAGTACCCATTTGCGACACCCTTGCCCGTTGCCGGTGCAGTTCCCTACGAGGATGTGAAGATTCAGCTCATCGACACTCCTCCGATCACTGCCGAGCACATCCCGCCCGGCTTTCCCGGTTTGTGGCGTCTGACCGATGCATTGATCGTCGTTGCGGATCTTTCCTGCGACTCGGTTCTCGATGACGTAGAGACCTGCCTGAGCCACATTTCCGATCGGCTCATCGAGCTGACCGACGGGCCGCGCCAACTGCCCGAAGAGCCGGGAGCGACGCTGAAGATGCCCGGTCTGTTGCTGGCCAACAAAGTCGATGTGCCCGGTTCGAGTGACAACCTCGAAATGCTCCGCGAGCTTTTCGGTGCGAAAGTAAGGATCGAACCACTTTCCACGGTTGAAGCGTATGGAATGGCCTTTATCCCCGAGCTTCTCTTCAAGATGGTCCGCGTGATCCGGGTCTACGCCAAGCCGCCCCACAAGAAGCCCGACCTGGACGAGCCTTTCGTCGTTCCCATTGGTGCGGACATCCACGAGCTGGCCCGCAAGGTATACCGCGGCCTGGAGACCCGGGTCAGATCAGCACGTCTGTGGGGCCACGGCGTAGTAGACGGCCAAAACGTCCACCTCGACCACGTCCTACACGACAAAGATATCGTTGAGTTGCACACCTAAGCAGGCGGGTGTGTTTCTCCGGCGCATGCGCCTTTCAGTGTTGCCTGATCGTGCTACTTTTCTCGCTTCTTCTGACGTTCTTCTTCAGTCAGCTTGAGGTTGTGATCAGAATCATAGAGCGCCAGTCGCGTGGGCGCGCACACACGCGTATACATACTGAATATCCCGGCTCCCCGACGCAGCAACTGCGCAGATTCTCCGAGTGCCTCGAGAAAATCTGCAATAGCCGAATCAATTATCGTCCATGTCCAATATGCGAGACTGTATGAGCAGAGTCTGTTGCCGAATCCGAAGTCCGCCGAAGGGTGCGGGCTAGTGAGGAGGAGCTTGCGCTGATGTAGATCGACAAGCCACTCGGGGACTTTTCCTTCACCTTCAACGACGCGCGGTAGATAATGCGCAATCTCATGGCGAACGTCGAAGACAGTTTGAAGTTCCAGTCTTTTTGGCAGTTGCGTGCCATTGACCAACTTCGGGATGCTGCAATAGCGCTTGTCGGGAGGCTTCTCGGCAAGTGATCGAAGTTCTGAGGCGTACGGGTCGAGGATCCACAAGGCCTCATTGAGCCATGCATCGAACCCCGTCACGAGGAGAAGAATACTAGCAGGGGCGTGGCTACTGAAGTGATTACACGCAGTTCGGTATACTCCTCCACGGCGTTCATCGAGAGCGTTCTGAAGGGCAACATAACCGGATTTCACCAGCCATGTGGACAGAGTCGTCGATACTCCAGGGGCTGTTTCCTGGAACTGCTTTAGGCGGGCTCGCTTACTCATGGTACTACGTATGATAGGCTTTCTGCGCGACCTCTGCAATCGCACTGCAGTTTACTGAAGGAGAGCATAGCGAGTGAGTAGGGGCCATTCGCATCGCTGGCAAGAACAAGTGCCTTTTTGGGCTCAGTTTGTCCAGTCCCGGAGGGACGATGGCATATAGCCCACGGCGTGAGCCGTGGGACAATGGACGTAAGCAAAACCAGCAAGCCCCGGAGGGGCGACGGATGCGTGTCATGGCGACTGGGATGTCCGCCGCCCCTCCGGGGCTTGGCGCTGTGAAGGTGGATTTCTCCACGGGCTCACGCCCGTGGCTATTGTCCTACGCCCCTTGCGGAGCTGAGGTGTCGGACTCCAAGCACATTGCCAGACACCCAAGATGACCACAGCACGCTGTACGAACACTTGTATTGTGAGGCGCATCTTCGCGGGTGGCGCATCTATTGAGGTCCCGCGGTCTGTAATGCCAGGGCCTCAGCGACGACTGCGTTGTGGAAAGGTTCGAGATTGCGGGGTTCTATGTGGGCTTTGTTGCGCAGTTCGGTCACCAGCTCGGCAATCAGCTGATTGTATGCAATGCGATTGTACTCTTCGCGGAGAACGGGCTGGGCTTGTTGAAAGGTGGGCGTGTGCCCCGGATCGAACTGGTCGCATTTTACTATGAAAAAGGCGTCTTGTGACTCGATTATGTCACTGAATCCGTTCTCTTCAAGTTGGTAGAGGGCTCCGACTGCGGGCTCGAACCGCGCACGCACGCTCCCAGCACTTACCCACCCCCATGAGCCGCCTTCGAGTTTGTGCAATCCGTCGGAATAGCGCTTAGCCACCTCGCTGAACTCCGTACCGCTGCGCAACTCTTGCTGGGCGGATTCGATGATCGAGCGTGCTTCCGCTCGAGCGCTGTCGAGCTGTTCTTGCGAGGGGTTCGCCGCACTCTCGCCGAGTCTATCCCGCACACGCACATCAATCAGCGACATCGCTTTGCGCGGAGGTTTACTCCACTTCTGGACATTTTCCTTGTAGGCAGCCAGAAGATCCGCACGGGTGGGTTCGACTATCTTCGGCCTGATCTCCTGTTGAAGGAAACTGGTGATGATGACCTCGCGGCGAAGCTGTTGGCGGATGTCGTCGATGGTCAACCCCAGCGATTCAAGATGTTTGTCGTAGCGTCGCTCTATCCCCTCATGTTCGGTGGTAACGATCTTGCGAACCTCAGCATCGACGAACTTGTCGATGTTGGCCTGCACTTCCTCCGTGTACTGCAAGGACGCCTTCTGATAGAGGAGCATCTCCGTGATCTTGTCATGAATCCATCGAGGGGATTGCTGCTTCACGTGGGCTCTAAACTCCACTGGGGAGAGCGTCGCCGCCTGACGGGACACGTCCTCACGTATGAAGCGAAGCAGTTCGGATGCGTTAATAATTTCGCTGTTGACCGTTACTCTGTCCCCTGGGCTTTGTGGAGCCGATCGTTCAGCGCGGGCGTTGTGGCGAGCCTCGCTGGACGCATGATTTGAAGACGCCGACCGATCCGGGTTGGATCGGATCGGCCCCATGCATCCCGCCATGCAAAGAAGTACAATCATTGTAGGGCCTACCACATGCCGTTTCATGTAGCACTCTCCACTCTGGGCTTAGCTTTGACCAACAAGTTGCGCAGCACCGGAATCAACGTACCCGGCTCGAGGTATGTAGCCGGCAGTCTCAGATGGACTGTTTTCGCGTCGGGCATGCGTACCGTACCCGGTGCGTCGGCAAAGACCGGCTCAGCCGTAGTCATTTGATCCACCGCAAAAACGATGTCCGGTGTTCTCAGGCTTATTGATGAAATCCCGAATCTCCTGGCATGTACGCGAATCTCCGCCAGCTCCAACAATGTCTGGACCTGTTTCGGAAAGGCGCCGAACGCATCCAGCAAATCCTTTTCCAACTGCTGCAGGTCGGCTACCGTTCGGCAAGTCACTATTCGCCGGTATATCTCGATCCGCGACCGCTCCGCAGTAATATAGTGTCGAGGGATATGTGCCGCCACTTCAAGGTCCACATGCACCGGTGGGGGGGTGGGGTCAGGTTCGTTCTTCAGCCGATGCACGGCCTGTTCGAGTAGGCGGCAGTACATCTCATATCCGACCGCGGCAATGTGGCCGCTCTGCTCGCGACCCAGGAGGTTGCCCGCACCGCGGATTTCCAGGTCGCGCATGGCGATACGAAACCCGCTGCCCAGCTCGCTGAACTCCTCGATCGTCTTAAGCCGCTTGGCCCCTTTGCTGGTCGGCGGGCGGTCGGGAGTCAGCAGCAGATAACAGTATGCCCGATGATCCGACCGCCCCACCCGCCCGCGAAGCTGGTGCAAATCCGCCAGTCCGAAGCGGTCCGCCCGATTGATGAAGATCGTATTGACCGAGGGGATGTCTATGCCGCTTTCGATAATCGTTGTGCTAACCAGCACGTCCGCCTGGCGGGTCACAAATCTCTGCATGACTGCCTCCAATTCGTCGTCCTTCATCTGCCCGTGGGCGAAGACCACCCGCGCCTCGGGGACGATTTGGGCGACGGATTCCGCAACGGCGGCAATCGACTGCACGTAATTGTGAACGAAGTACACCTGCCCGTCGCGATTGAGCTCTCGTACGATCGCGTCATGTATTAGCCGTTGGTCGAACGGGCGGACCTCCGTGCTGATTGCCCGGCGGTCCACCGGAGGCGTTTGCAGGGAGCTTATATCGCGAATACCCACCAGGGACATGTGTAGCGTCCGAGGGATCGGTGTCGCAGTCAGGGTGAGGATGTCCACGGTCTCGCGCATGGCCTTGAGGCGTTCCTTGTGCTCTACGCCGAAGCGCTGCTCCTCGTCGATGATCACCATGCCCGGGTTCGCGAACGAAACATCCTTGCTCAACAGCCGATGCGTGCCGATCAGAATGTCGACCTGTCCCTTCTTGGTTTGCTCGATCAGCTTGCGTTGCTGCGCGGTGCTGCGAAATCGCGAAAGGCAGCCGATGGCGAAGGGATACTCGGCCATCCGCTCGGAAAAGGTTCGGTAGTGTTGCTCGGCCAGCACGGTAGTGGGTACCAGCACGGCGACCTGCTTGCCGTATTCCACGACTTTAAACGATGCCCGCATAGCCAGTTCCGTCTTGCCGTAGCCGACGTCGCCGCACACAAGCCGATCCATAGGTCTCATGCGGGTAAGGTCTTCTCTGATTTCCCCCGCAACGAGCAATTGGTCTTCCGTCTCTTCGTACATAAACGACGAGTCGAATTCTCTTTGCCAATCTGTATCGGCGGGGTACGCGATGCCGGTGGCATGGTTGCGCACTGCCTGCACATGCAGTAAGGATTCGGCCAGTTCCACGACGGCCTCGCCCACCTGCTGCTTGGACTTGCCCCAACGTTTGCCCCCCAGTTTAGAGAGTTGCGGTCTTCGCCCACCCGATCCTATATATTTCTGCACCAGATCGACTTGTGAGCATGGAACGTGGATCATGGCCTTGTCGGCGAATTCCAGACTCAGGAACTCCTCCTGCTGCCCGGACGCGCTCTTGCTCATCTTTTTGAGCCCGCGATACACCGCGATCCCGTGAACGACATGCACGACATGGTCGCCGGGTTTGAGGTCGGTCCAGGATTCGAGCGGTCGGCTCGCATAGAGTCGGCGAATACGCCGCCGAGGGCGATGTCGCTGGAACAGCTCGTGGTGAGACAGCACGACGGTTTTCGTAGCCGTCCACTCGAAGCTACGGTGCATCACTCCGATGGACATGTGAATCGATGAGAGGACGGCGGCATTCTGCTCGGCGATCATCTCCGTAAGGCGCTGACGCTCGCCTTCGTTGTCGCAGACGACGTGCAGCGTGCGACTTCGGGCCATGCTGCACAGTTCCTTGACTGCTTCGGCGGCACTGCCCTCGAAACGGGAGGCGGATGAAACACGGAAGTCAAAGGCATCCTCATCCTGCGTGCTGACCGGGCCGAAACGTGACATGTGCATCTGAGGGAACCGGCACGCATCCGCGAGGATATCCGTCACGCTGAACAGCTCATCGGAGGCGCCCAGGCGGGCTCGAATCGTCTCCCCCATTTCCTGGATCTCCGCCGGACCGTCCAGAGTGATCAGGGTGTCTGAGGGGAGATAATCGAGCAGGCTCGTGCATTCTTCGTTGCCAAAGGCGTGTTCCCGAGGAAGGGCGCTGATCGCAACCGCTTCCATGTTGCTCAGGGACCGCTGCGTGCTCACATCGAACTGCCGAATCGACTCGACCTTATCATCAAAGAACTGGATACGGTAGGGTGTGTTCTCTCCGGGCGCGAAGAGGTCCACGATGTCACCTCGCCTGGCGATGTCGCCGGGTGATTCGACCATATCCAGTCTTTCGAATCCTCGGTCAACAGCCCAGCCGAGGAGTGCATCCGGAGTGTCGATTCCGGGCCCTGGAACGTTTTGCCCGGCGGTAATGCGCACTGTGTTTCGCGCTAGCGCCTCCGGAGACGGGGTGGGTTGCATCAGCGCCTGTACCGGAGCGACTATGACCAATGGAGTCTCTGAATCGAGACTGTCAGAAGCTCGCGGGTAGCCACGCAGGCTCCCGGCGAGGAGCTTCGTACAGAGTCTGAGTCTCTCAGCCTGAATCTCTCCGCTGGATGGACCCTCCCCGGGAAGGGCCTCCCAGGCAGGGAACAGTCGACAGGGCATTCCCAGGAATAGCTCGAGATCATCGCGGGTGTCGTCCGCCTCCTCGGGATGTGCGGCGATGCAGAGGTACGCCCGAGTTGTTGCGGATGCAACAAACGCCAACGCCAGCTGCGCAGAAGACCCCCACAGCCCTGAAACGTGCACCACCCCCCCATTGGTGGCGAGGCGCTCCTTCAGGCGCTTCAATTGCTCGTCGGTGGCGATCGTTGGGATCACCATAGCGCTAGACACATTCTAATCGACGGGAGTGGGGGGTACATAGCTGGCAGATCTACCCGCAGTGGTTTATTCGTCGCAAGCGCTGGTGCCGCCGGCCCTACACGACGAGGGCAGAAGGGCGGGGAACCTTCTAAGTCCGTTTCTTGTCCCGTCGTCTGGTGACCCGCACGGTCCTTTCGCCGTCCAGTTCTTCGACGCGCACCGTTCGTTTTCCAGCCAGAACATCCGCGAGCATCGCTCCAACCGTCTCGCCTCGCCAGCCGGCGAGTAGCTCGACTCCCGTTCCGTCACTCGGGCGCCCAAACGCGCTGTGCCGGATCAACTCTCGGATCGACTTCTGAGTAGCCACCAGTCCGTAGGCGAGCTTGTGTTCCAGACAGTAGCTGCGAGCAACGGCTGTCACCAGGGCGAGCAAGGCCGCGTCACGAGGAGCATCAACCGAGCGTGGCTTCTGCTCAGGCCACTCGCTGCTGGGGATCTTGCGAGCATTCCGAATCACCTCGACCAACGAGTGTATGTTCCGCTGATTGAGGTTCATGCCTCTAAGATCGCGAATGTCGGATACCTCCGCCAGGCCATGCTTGGCGATCTCTACCAACAGGTGGTCCTTCAGGACAACGCGGGCAGGGCGGTTGAGCCGTTTAGCCAGTGTCTCACGCCAGTGCATGATCTCACGCGCAACGGCAAGTTTCTCGCTTTTGAGGTTCCCCATGCCCTTGATGCGTAAAAGCCTGTCTTCCTCGGCTCGCCGATACCGCGTAAGCTCCTCCAAACACCGAAACTCTTCCCGTGCCCAGTCCAGTCGGCCAAGGCTTTCCAGCTTCTTGTTGAGATCCTCCCGGATCGTAAGGAGGTACGCAACATCCTCGGCCGCATAGCGGATCTGAGCTTGCGTAAGGGGGCGCTTCCGCCAGTCAGTCAGCGTTTTGGCCTTGTGCAGGCGGATGTGAAGCATCGATTGTATGAGCCGTTGCAGGCTGATCGGATAGTCGAACCCGACCAGTCCAGCGGCGATTTGCACGTCGAACACGCGACGTGGGGCGACCTCCGTGTACTGGACGGCGATGGCCAGGTCCTCTTGTCCGGCGTGAACCACCGTCTCAATGGCATCATTCGCAACAAGGCCCCACAGAGGACTTAGGTCAAGCTTGGAGAACGGGTCGATTATGACTACGGAATCCGCCACGGCGGCCTGAAGTAAGCAGACCTCCGATTCGTAACGATCCTCCATCACGAACTCGGTATCAAACGCGAAGCGGCCCTCGTCGCCACACCGTTGGCAAAACTGGGAGATTTGACTCTGACTCTCGATAAGAGTGGCTTCAGGTCCGCCACGTCGACGCTGCACGAACTGACCTCCCAAGAGGACCCAATCATCAAACTGCCTGTGTCCACTGGTGGACTCAGGCACTATACCTCAACGTATCGCACGGAATCCGATGCATTCGATCGAGACCGGACGCGCCGTGCCACGATCGGTCTACTGCCCGGTCAGGTGGCCGATTCTGACCCGTTCAGTCGTACTGCCATCTTCTCACAATCGGATCGACGATTGAGCGTGCCACCTGGGCGTGTACTTCTGCGGTGTCCAGACCAAAACCGCACACCGCGTACCTGCCGTCTGTTCGATTGTCGACCGAAGCACGCGCGGTACAATAGCGTTTTGCCGCGGATTGCAGCTGAACCGCCGTAATTCATACATAGGAAGGAGCCGCATGGCACAGGCACCGCAGGAGTTGGCTGAGAGCATCACCGATCGTCCGTTAATCGAGGAAATGCAGGATTCCTACCTGACCTACTCGATGAGCGTCATTATGTCCCGTGCCCTTCCGGATGTCCGCGACGGGCTGAAACCGTCACAGAGGCGCATCCTGGTGGCCATGAACGACCTGAACCTCGGCCCGCGCGCGCAGACCAAGAAATGTGCCAAGGTCAGCGGTGACACCAGCGGCAATTACCATCCCCACGGCGATGGGGTGATTTACCCGACCTTGGTACGGCTAGCCCAACCTTGGAACATGCGTGAGCCCCTTATCGACGGGCAGGGAAACTTCGGTTCGATCGACGGCGATCCCCCGGCGGCGATGCGTTACACCGAAGCGCGTATGACCGCAGCCGCAACCGCTCTTTTGGAGGACATCGAGTACGACACCGTCGATTTCATTCCCAATTATGACAACTCCCGTACTGAGCCCGTGGTTTTGCCCGGGAGGTTCCCCAACCTGTTGGTGAACGGTGGCACGGGTATCGCAGTGGGGATGGCCACAAACCTTCCGCCCCACAATGTTGCCGAGGTGTGCGACGCGCTGATCGCATACATGGGCAATCCGGATATTTCCCTCGCTGAGCTCATGCTGATTATCCCCGGCCCGGACTTCCCCACCGGCGGCCAAATCTGCGGACGCCGAGGGATTCACGATGCCTACAACGCGGGGCGGGGTAGCATCACGTTGCGTGGCCGCTGCCACGTTGAGGAAGGAAAAGGAGGTAAAAGCACGATCGTCATAACCGAGGTGCCCTACGGGGTCCTGCGAAGCACGATCGTGGAAAGAATCGCCGACGGCGTCAAGTCGGGGCAGATCAAGGACATCGCTGCGATAAACGACGCTTCCGATCGCAAGCACGACGTGCGCGTCGAGATCGATCTGAAGCGTGACGCCAACGAAGACGTAGTCATGAACCAGTTGTTCATGTACACGCCCTTGCAGAGCAATTATCACATAATGAATATCGCTCTGGTCGGGCAGCAGCCCCGCACGCTTACGCTCCGACAGATGCTCGGTCTCTACGTCGACCATCGCAAGGATGTCGTTCGCCGCCGAACCTCATTCCTCCTACGCCGGGCCAAGCAGCGTGCTCATATTCTTGAAGGGCTGATTCTCGCTGTCGCTGACATCGACGCGATCATCGAGCTGATAAAGACCTCTCCCGATCCTCCGACCGCAAAGCAGCGTCTTATGGCCAGGCCCTTGAGGCTCACCGAACAGGCTACGTTAGTCCGCGCTCTTCCGGAAGCCTTTGTGGCCCGCTATTCCACGACGGACTGTCATCTGACGGCGGTTCAGGCCGGTGCCATCCTCGCGATGCAGCTTCAGCGCCTCACCGGTTTGGAGATCGAGAAGCTCGCCGGCGAATACGGCAAGCTTACTGAGGAGATCGATGGATACGAAGCAGTGCTTGGAGATGATAACCTCGTTCTCGACATCATCCGTGAAGATCTCTATGAGATGAAGAAGAAGTACGGCGGTAAGAGGCGTACCGAGATTGTGGAAGCCGTCGGTGATTTCCGCATGGAGGAACTCATCCCCGACGTGCCCGTCGTAGTGACCATAACACGCGAAGGATACATTAAACGAACCGAGGTTGACGCGTATCGTAAGCAGGGTCGCGGGGGAAGAGGTGTGAGAGGCAGCGCAACCAAGGAAGGTGACTTCCTTGAATACCTCTTTGCCGTGTCCACTCATGATTACTTGCTGGTCTTTACCGATCGCGGGCGGGTCTATTGGATGCGCGTCTACGATCTTCCGGAGATGAGCCGCACTTCGCGAGGACGCTCCATCGCCAACCTCCTGCACATGCAGGCTGGAGAGCGGCACCGCGCCGTGCTCGCAGTCAAGGAGTTCGAAGAGTCCTTCGTGTTCTTTGCAACGGCAAAAGGGACCGTCAAGAAGACACCGATGACCGCGTTCAGTCGGCCGCGCCCCAGTGGGATCATCGCAATATCGTTGGATGCTGATGACGAGCTTATCAACGTGGAGCGGACCACGGGCGACAACGAAATCGTGCTGGGCACGCGCGGAGGTATGGCCATCCGCTTCGATGAGAAGGACGTGCGCGCGATGGGCCGAGGTGCGCGCGGCGTGCGTGGAATGTCTCTGGCGGCGGATGACAGCGTTGTCTCAATGGTGGCCATCGATCCAGGCTCTTCGCTGCTAACCGTCTGCGAACACGGGTTTGGGAAGCGGACCGGCCTGGAGGAGTATCGCAAGACCCGCAGGGGGGCGAAGGGTGTCATCAACATCAAGACCACGGAACGCAACGGGATGGTTGTCGCGATCGAGGCCGTCAACGATGACGACGAGGTGATGCTGATCACCGCCAAAGGGATAATGCTGCGAACCGACTTGAGTGCAGTCCGTGAGATCGGTCGTGCAACCCAGGGGGTGCGCCTGATCCGCCTGGATGACGGAGACAAAGTCGTCTCCGTGGCGAAGATTGTGCCCGACGGCAACGGAGACGGTGCGGAAGACGCAGCTGGCATAACCGATGCGGTAAAGAGCCCCGATGAACCGGTGGACGAGGGGAACAGCACGCCGGAGGAATCGTAGCGTTTTTCCATGATGCCCGTACTGGCAAGCCGTGACGTGTCGATATAGAACGTATGCGGCTCAGGATGCGATTGGGGGAATAGTGAGTTTTTCGTTGCCACGGACACCGGTATGCCGAATAATATGGGCATGCTATGGAAGAAGCGGTGCGTTTGAGAAGAGAGGCGCCGAGTCTGGTTTGATCCGTGTGCTGCGTTAGGAGAGACTGATGATTCGTCTGAACAGTAAACTCGGGACTTCTTTTCTTGCGGCAGCACTGCCAGTGTTGCTTTATTCGTCGGCAAGCGCGCAGCTCATTGAGCCCGGTAGGACCGCGCTCGAGGCTGCTCGTGGTGGAGCGGTTCGCTACCGGGCGCCGGGGAACATGGTGTCGGCAGGTGTGGCGGCCACCCTCGCTGCTGCTGATGCTGCACGCGCCGGGGTACGAATCAGCGAGACGTGGCGACCGACGCCGGTGCGCTCGCAGGCACTGGCGGATTGTCTGAACATCGTTTTCACCCAGCTCAACACGATGCTAGCCTTATTAGACGAGGTCTTGCTGGCCCGGGCAGGCGCATCGAGTTCGCTGTCTGCGGATAATTTCAACGGGAACGAAATACGACGGTGAGTCTGCGTTCGACGGTTGACCAGGGAGGTTCCTATCGGAAGTTGGGCCGTGTGAGAGCATGTTTCTTAATTCCGGTCATTGCCTTGACTTTATCGGAGGGTCGGGTATAATTAAGCGAACTTAGCGTGAGGACGGTAAGAACAGAGCGGTCGATGAGCGGATATATATACGATAAATAAACGCAGCATCATACGAAATATCCATCCGTAAGCTTTTCCGCCATTCTTTTTGCTCCTAAGCCTGTATCCGTCATCGAACATGCCTCCGTGCGCTATTTTTTCTGCGTGTGCTGGCGCTTTTGAACGAGTTATGTGTGGACTCACGCGCCTTTTAGCCTGCACATCGCAGCCACAGCGGAAACGCTGTGCGAAGACTGGAGCGTCTTCGAGACTGCGTGATTGCGACCGACGCGGGAGTCGGTTTCGGGAGGAAGCGGCAAGGCATGCCGTAACGGAGAATGCCGAGCCGGAGACGGTTTGCCGGGGGCTTTGAGCCCGGGCGGATACCCGGAGGAGGAAGTGCCCGGTCTGAGTGGGCGTCATTCAGTTAGGAGTACACAGGGAGATTGACAACAAGGATCGATGTTAGATCCGACTGGCGGGGGTACCAACTGCAATTGAATGCCCCGTCGACATCGGCGGCCGGTCGGATTGGCCTTGGGGGTTGAGGTTTCCTGAAATCCTCCCGCGTTGGTCGTTTATGCTGTGGCGCTCACTCATCTTTCATTTCTAGGTCGCGCACGCTTATCGGAACTCGTATTCTGTGCGCAAGACACAGAACCGATGGTGTAAGTGCGCTAGGACTGCGGGCAAACATCCGCCATTCGGCGCGGAGGGCCGTCATAGAGGAATTTCTGTTATTGTCTAGTGGTTCAGGAGTTGGGTGCCATGCCCAAGCGAAGCGCCGGCATGCAATTCGCCCGCTACACAATATCCGAATCTGCTA
>CP070744.1:1270817-1286802 GCA_020348265.1 Phycisphaerales bacterium
AGGTACACCTGGGCATCATTCATCACTGGCAGCTGGATTCGCCATCGGTCACCAAGCGCGAGCAGATGATCACGCAGATCGCCTTCATGACCCCGGCTGAGTTGCAGGAGGTTCAGGACAGCATGGAGACTTGGTCGCAGCTGTGCTTGAAGCACATCGATCGACTCACAGCATCCAGCGACTCAGCACCCGCCTCCGGCAAAGACTCCGATGTGCTCAACATCGCGTAGTCGAGCGGGCGATTAGCGCGCGCTGCATCTCGGACCGCTGTGCGTGACGCACTGAGGAGATTCGGCCTGCACCGCTTCGCCGCCGACTCGGCGAGCGTCCGATCGTTACCGTTTCCACGCCTTCCGTCCGTCAAACTTATCGCAATCGCCCCGCGCTGTTTCGGCTACAACCCACTCTCCGGCGTCGTTCGCAGAAACTGCAAACTCAACGCATATGTTCTCAGGCACGAGGCGTACGGCAAAGCGGCCGGGTTCGTTCACGCCCAGAATCGCCGAACCTCCCGGGAAATCCTCGAATTTGGCCCTAATTCGACGGAAGAGTTCGGTATAGGAATCAGGAAGGTACCAAGACCAGACCTGCTTGCCATTGAAATCAACAAGCGCGAATAACGCTCCCAGAGACCAGGGTTTAGCCTTCGTGACCTCACAGTGAACTAGAATGAGAGGCGTGCCAAGCACGCGCCGAAGTTCGAGTATGTTTACGCCTCCGCCACGCCGGTTCCAGCCGGTAGCTTCAGTCGGCGTCCTCCAGACCTCTTGAGGATCAAAACGCGCAATAAGGTCTCCGGTAACCAGGTCCAGAATCCAAAGGCTATCCCCACTACCGGAAACCCCCACCCAGAATTCAGCCTCTCGCGCGCTGCGGCGACTCGACTTCTCGCTAGCTTTTGGCTTTCGGCTAAGACGTACTGGTGGAACACCCCAGAGGCATACGCGCTGGATATCTTCAGCTACCAACAAGTGCTTCACATAGGGCCACGGACGGTGTTGTATCCCCCTACCCTGCTTCTTGGGGTAGTACGCAACATCTTTGCCTCCCAGATCGAGAATGACTATGTGAAGATATCTGTTCCGATCTACCTGTATCTCAGGAGATGGCTGGTTGCTAGTGTAACCCACGCCCACAACTGAGCCATCGTTTGTCACGACGACGCCCGACAAGGTGTACGCCTTCTTGGCGGACCATACCTCCTGACCATCCTTGAGAAACCGGTAGAACGCGCCTCCATACGCAATCCCGTCGTCGATTGCCGGCTTCTCAGGCTCAACGGTAAGCGTAAAGACTCCGGACGCTGAAGCATACGTCTTCTTCTCCGTCCTGGCCGCACGACTTGCGTCCACCCCGCGAAGGGGATCACTCTCGCCGCGCGCTACACTTTGCACGCTCGTAATAGCCAGAGTGGCGGCAGCACAATAGAGGATTGTCGGACGCAGCAGATACATGATTGTCAATCTCAATCGTCGCATCTTGATGATCGGCAATCGCCCGTTACGGATTCCGTGCCTCGGGATCACATCCGGAGCGCGCTCGTACGTCATCTCTCCGTGCATCGGGCACGCCATTGAGATCCCAGTCACAGGCCAGCTTGTGGCGCAACGTTGTACTCCACTCCGCATGCAGATCACCAAAGAGATAGTCTGCCCCGCCGTTGTGGCGATGCGAGAACCGGTTGGCCCTCTTGGCATTGCCGCACTCATCGCAAACGCTGTTGGCACACCCCACGAGATGATAAGCACCGCAGTCAGTGTAAACCATCTTCATGAACCCAATCCAGGAGGTTTCCTGAACGGAGGGGCATACGACAAAAGGCAGGCGACTTGCCGGGGCCGGCTCCCCTTCATAATCCCCGACGCTCGCGAATTCATTGGTATCCCCCAAGAGTACAAGGTGCGGTTGTACGTCGCTCAGCTTCGCAGAGAAGTTATGCGCACATGGGTCGACGCTATCGATGCGCCCTTCTTCGTCCAAGTGTACCCTCGGGTTAGCCCACCCCGGCAGATAGACGCGAAAATGCCCCGCGTGAGTCACTTGTTTCGTGGCTTGCGGGCAGTTGAAAATGCGCTCATACTTGTCCTGGAAGTTTCGCTGGGCCGGAAACTGAGACCATCGACCGGGCTCGAACTCGACAAAGTCCGTCACCAGCGCATTCGGACGCATCTCCTCGTACAAAAGTTCTGCCCACCCATAGTTGACAGGCAAATCGCACGCTTCGATTCCCGATTCCCCTAGCTTCTTCTCCTGTGTCGGGTGCCAGTCGATGGCCGCCGGCGGTATATGTTCCGCGCTACCTGCGGCATAGGTTGCCGTGGCCCTGCCGATTTCCTTGATCCGCGAAAGGCACGTGCTTGTGGCGGCTTGCCGGCGTGCGTGGGTCAAACCAGGTACGAGCAGGGCGAGTAACACGGCGACTATTGCGGTTACGACCAGGATCTCCAGGAGCGTAAACGCAGGTGTTGGCGCACCAATCGGCCTCACGGTTCCGCTCTTCTTCATTCGTTTCATAAGTGTCTCCGTCAGAATCGAGACGCGAAACCTATTTCCGTGACATTGCTGCTCGCGACGAGATCGCAAACGTCAGCGACTTGTGCCGCCTGCCCACTTTACCCCCGTGTGTTCTGGTTGCCATACAATTATACCCCTGTCTCGCTGCCGATCGACTCGGAGACGACTTTTTTCACCCTCCGACCTCCGTGCGTGATATCATCAAGCAAGTTCCGGGCGGTGGGCTACAATGCCCTGGCAGAGTAAGCGTCGAGGGGTACTAGGCGCAGCAGCATGCCTGCACGGTGTTGGAAACGGAAGAAAGGTTGGTGGTGAAGATGCCCCAAGGTGATGGAACTGGTCCTGCCGATGGCAAAGGGCGTGGGCGCGGACGTGGTGCAAGCCGGGGAATGGTCGGTGGATGTGGCCAGGCTCCCGGGCGGGGCCTTGGTCGATGCGGGAAGCGAGACGCGCCAGATGGTTCGGACAAGCCCGACGCGGAACAGCTGGAGGGTACGGCGGCCAAGTTCGGTTCCGAAGTCGACGAAACGGGGACTATGTCTCCACAGGCGATGACCGAGGCACAGGAGCGCGAATCCGACGATGATCTTGACGACGAGGCACAAGAGAAGCGGACAACAACCCTCGCCGTGGTTGACGAAGAAGCGTGCACACCGTGCGGTGCTTGTCACGCCGCCTGTCCGGAAGAGGCAATAAGACTGGGCGATGACTCTGTGAGGGTGCTGGCCGAGGTCTGCTGCGGATGCGGGGCTTGTGTGGATGTCTGTCCGAGCGGAGCAATCAGGATGGTGTGACCGGCTGCCTTGACGATGGAATACATTGTTTCAACTTGCTGTTGAGACAAGTTCATGTAGGCTACGGCCAACGCAGTGGGACAAGAGTGTCACGTCAGCGCGGACGATGTGTCTGCAACGCGACGGATACGAAAACGGAATCTGAGGACACGTAGACGACAATCGAAAGATTGTCTCTCCCAATAAGGATCGCAGGATGAAGGAACACGGCGAGATTTCGCAGGAATCATTGGCAGTGCACGCCGGAGTCGACAGCAACGAGTACCTGGCTGTCGTACCGCCGATCTACCAGACCTCAACCTTTGCTTTCGATAGCGCTGAGCACGGGGCCTCCCTGTTCTCCGGCGAGCGCGAAGGCTACATCTATTCGCGTATGGGCAACCCCACCGTGCGCGGTCTGGAGAAGTGTATTGCGGCTCTCGAAGGTGGTTATGACGGATTGGCCTGTGGCAGCGGGATGGCCGCCATACACACCACCTTCGCGACACTGCTCAGCGGCGGAGATCATCTGATCTGCTCCGACGCGGTGTACGGCCCGACGTGTACGCTGGTCGAGACTATCCTCTCGCGGTTCGGCGTCGAGTACACCATGGTAGATACATCGAACCTGGCCGCCGTCAAGGAGGCCATGCGCCCTAACACCAAGGTGGTATTCGTTGAGACGCCCGGCAACCCTACGTTGGTCATCACTGACCTTCAGGCCGTCTGCAGTATGGCCCACGATCGCGGGGCGCAAGTCGTGGTTGACAATACGTTTATGACACCCCTTTTGCAGCAACCGTTTCGCTGGGGCGTCGACGTGGTCGTACACAGTCTGACCAAGTTTCTCAACGGCCATGCCGATGTGGTGGGCGGCGTGATCATACTGAAAAGCGAACAGCAATACGCGCCATTTCGCAAAACGCTAAATCAATTAGGCGGCGTCCTTCCACCTTTCGAGTCGTTTCTCGTACACCGGGGGATAAAGACGCTGGCGTTGCGGATGCAACGGCACTGTGAGAACGCCGCCAAGGTGGCCGAGTTCCTCGAGCAACATCCCGCGGTCGAATGGGTTCGCTATCCCGGCCTCAAGAGTCACCCACAACACGAGCTCGCCTGCAGGCAGATGACCGGACACGGGGGGATGATCAGCCTGGGCCTGAAGGGCGGCCTCGAAGCCGGGCGTAAGATGATGAACGCGGTCAAGTTCTGTGGCTTAGCGGTGAGTCTGGGTGGGGTGGAGTCGCTCATTCAACATCCCGCCAGTATGACCCACGCCAGTATGGGGCCCGAGGCGCGGCAGCGGGCGAACATCAGCGATGGCCTGGTGCGCTTCTCCGTCGGGGTTGAGAACGTAAACGACATCATTGCCGACCTCGATCAGGCAATGGCCGGATGCGCTACTTAGCGTGCATCGGACCCCGGCGAACTGAAGGAGCGTACCTGGCGTATATCCTCGTAGTCCCTCCTGGCAACACCGGCCAAACGGGTGTTGTCCAACCACATTGCTCGTGCTGCACCGCACCGGGCGAGGACACCGTTGACACAACCGAGGCCACTGATAGGATTGCAGATCATGTTTCGGCGGCATCGAACAAGCCGACACACCCGGGCAGGCGCCGCAGTAGCCGCATTGACCTTGGCAGGTGCCTTATCCCTTGGCGAGGTCGTGGCGGCCGGTCACCACGATTGTCACGACCGGGACGATGGGTCATGTGCAGTCTGTCTGTTCATCAAAGCCCCCACATGCTTACCGGAAGGGCAGCTGCACGTACTCTCGGTTCCGACTTTCATGCAGCGATTGATCTTGCCGCCGAGGTCACAACCTAATCATAGGCCGCTGTTGGGAATCACGACGCGAAGCCCTCCGCTGTAGAACGCAGAAGCCTTTCATGTGGATTCACAGTTGTTTCGTAAAACGAATCACTTGAACTTCTAAACATCACGGGAGTGAATCGTGAAGCTTCACCGGCTTTGCCCGGTGTGTGCTGTCCTGCTCGTGGTTTTGCCATCGGCTCGCTGTTTGCCACAAGCTTCGGCAAGCAACTCGTAATCGCGTGGGTGGTGGCGGCGGCTACTACAGTGCTCGGCTTGGTCCTGTCCGCAGTGGCGGACATGCCCACCGGACCGTCACTGGTAAGCTGCTTTGGCGCGATCCTCGCGCTCTTTGTGGTCGCCCGGACCTTCTTGCCACAAAGGAGCTTAGAATAATGAACAGATTAAGGGTAAAGATGACAGTGGCGCAGGTCTTGCTGCTGTGCGCCCTTCTGTCTGGAATCATGGGGTGTAACCACGACGTCGCCTCTAAGATCGCAACGCTGTCCGGTGCATATGTTGGCGACCTCGTGACGGTGCTCGCGACGGATTATCTCAACGATGTTCTCCGCGTCGAAGATAGCGAATCCACCGACGAGCACGTACACGAAGACGAGCATTCGCACGAGGCACAGCCGCTGCACGACCACGAACACTGAACGGAGCATGAGCGAAAGAGGATCGAGCTCGCTCCTGACGGCAGCCAAGGACAAGTTCCTGGAAATCGTCACTGCGGAAGGCTTGCTTGATACCGGGGTAGCGGTCTCGGTAACGCCGCTGACCGCGGAACAGGCGATTGGGAAGCCGAAGAGACGGGATCTTCCCATAGTTGAGGGGAAAGAGCGCGTCGTCGAGGCGAAGTTTCGCGGCGTAAGGGCACATGCCTTCACCGATTCGCCGCAGGAGTTCAGCGGCACGCTGCGCGACGTGTTGGCCCTGGAGCTATCGTCGAGCCGTAATCGAGCGGTCTTCATCGCCGTGCTAAACGCGACTCTGCGGGACCTCGGAATGATCGAAGCTACCCTCCACTGTCGCGACGACGATCCGGAGAAGTGCGCGACGGAACTCGCAGATTATGTTCGTGGAAAGTGGGGCAATGTGAGCGTCGGTCTCATCGGCTTCAATCCCGCAATAGCCGAGGCGATTACGCAGTCCTTCACGCCGGATCATGTTCGTATCACCGATTTGAATCGAAAGAACAATGAGACCGTCAAGTTCGGAGTGACTGTATGGGATGGCAAGACCCAAACTAAAAGACTCATTCGCCAGTCCGACGTGGTACTTGTCACCGGCACGTTCGACGAGATCTGGGGCTGGATCCAAGGCTGGAGCAAGGAGTACATAGTCTACGGCGTGACCGGGGCGTGCGTGTGTGCGCTCATGGGATGGGGCAGCATGTGTCCCTACAGCCGCAACGGATAGGCACTCAGTCCGCCTGAGTCGATCCACTTCCCGCTTATGGTTTGCCAACGGGGCAATCCCGAGCAGGTGCGTTAAGTTCAGCTTCCAGAGTGGTTTACGTGAAATCGGGGCGACTGGATTTGAACCAGCGACCTCAGCGTCCCGAACGCTGCGCTCTAGCCAGGCTGAGCTACGCCCCGTGTCTTTAGGTAAGGCTATACAACCCGAGCGAGCACGTCAAACGCCCAACGCACTACCGCGACCCGGTGTTCGCGAAAGCCGATATTATAGGTGCGAAGGGCAATGTTATCGGCTGCCGATCGACACAAGAACGCATGTGGGCGCAGTTCCTGCCCACTTGCTGATTCTTGCGTGGCTGGCACGAAGCGTCGGGAGATTCTTCAAAAAAAAGTGCCGTTGTACCTTTAGCCGGGCCACCTATTCAGCCGACGGGCTGACATAGAGGACTTCAGCCTGCAGGGGTGGCGCTGAGGTCCAGCGACGGGTGCTGGGTGTCACCACCCAACCGACGCATCGGAAAGCGCACGCGTGTCTTGCTCATTTGTGTACTGGAGGGCGGACTCCAGGGGGAAGAACCTGAAGACAGCCATGCGGTCTGGGCTCGTTCGCGCGCGAGACCCCCGGGTAGCTCTGCGGGCGGAGCAGGTAATCGCCGCATCCGCAATCGACGGGCGCCGACGCAGTTCGCGACAGAGGCTCCTCGCCGGATTAAGGGTGATTCCGCACAGAATATGGGTGCCAAGAGCCAGTGGAGAGGCTGAGGGTGGACGGACCCTTAAGAACACTGATAGTCATGGACCAAGAGGCGGATTCGCTCCCACTGGAGCAAGCGTTACGCCCGGGTTGGCATACTATCAAGGTTGAGAGAGTCTCTTCCCCAGCGGGTCTTGGCAGCGTCCTTGACTGGGGTACATGGGAAGTCGTGCTGTTCGACTGCGCCACACCCAACTTCAGTGTTGAAAATGCCCTGGGGATGTTGCAGAAGAGTGCTCCGGAAACGCCCCTCATCGTTCTTGCGGGACGTGCCCAGGAGGATCGAGTCGTTGCGGCGATGCGTGCCGGCGCTTGCGATTATGTCTTGAAAGACGACCTCCGCCGCCTACTCCCCGTCGTTCGCCGAGAGTTCCGCGATGCAGAGCGGCAGAGCAACTACCGCCAGACGGTGCGAGACTTGCGGGAACAGATCGCAGACCTGGAGGCAGGCAATCTGGCCTTGCAGGCTCAGCAGGCACTACTGGAGAGTCAGCGACTTGAACTGGTTGAAGCCAATGAGGCTCTGGAGGAATCAAGGTGCACCATCCAAGCCGGTAATCGCGAACTGGCCGCTCTCAACCAGCAATTAGAAGAATCCATAATGCGGGCTAATGAGCTGGCGGGAACTGCGGAAGTCGCCAGTCACGCCAAGAGCGAGTTTCTGGCCAACATGAGCCATGAAATCCGCACGCCCATGACGGCAATCCTCGGCTTCTCAGAGATCGTCCAGGACGATCTTAAGAAATGCGGCGATTGCCCGGAGCATTTTAACTGCCCCCAGCAGGCTGGGCGTCTGGAGGCGGTCGACATGATCCAGCGGAACGGCAATTACCTGCTGGGGATTATCAACGACATCCTCGATCTTTCAAAGATTGAGTCGGGCAAGCTGGAGGTGGAATGCATCCCCTGCTCGCCCATAGATACTAACAATCACGTACGGACACTGGCACGGGCGCGGGCAGAACCCAAGGGTCTGAGTTTTGACATCGAGTATGTAGGCCCGATCCCCGAGAGAATTTACACCGACCCCACACGCCTGCGCCAGATCCTCATCAATCTACTGGGCAACGCGATCAAGTTTACGGAGACGGGCGGAGTTCGCCTGATCACCCGGTTTGTGGATCGCGATGAGGCAAACCCCCAGATGCAGTTCGACGTCGTGGATACGGGCATCGGGATGACCGAAGAGCAAGCCGACAAGGCGTTTGAACCGTTCGCCCAGGCGGATAGCTCCACAACACGCAGGTTCGGCGGTACCGGGCTGGGCCTGTCCATCAGCAAGCGCCTCGCCGAGCTTCTCGGGGGCGACGTGGAGTTGGTGGATACGAAGGCGGACATGGGGACCCGCCTGCGCCTGACAGTAGACGCAGGCGACCTAAGCGGGGTGCAATTCCTCGAATCCCCCATGAAGGTGGCACTAGACCGACGTAACGCAACTAGAGAACCGGCCGCCCCGGCGGGATCGAAGAAGCTCGAATGTCGTGTGCTTCTGGTCGAGGATTCCCCGGACAACCAACGGTTGATTTCCTTGATCCTGGAGAAGGCAGGTGCGGACGTTCTGATTGCCGAGAACGGACAAATGGCGGTCGAGACCGTGCAGGCCGCGATGTTCGGCAGACGCGAAAACGATCCCAAGTATCCCTTCGATATCGTGCTGATGGATATGCAGATGCCGGTAATGGATGGGTACGAAGCGACCACACGTCTGCGCGATGAGGGATACTGGGGCACGATAATCGCTCTGACCGCCCACGCGATGGCCACTGACCGCGAAAAGTGCATCAGTGTCGGCTGTGACGACTACGTCTCCAAACCCATCAATACCAAGACGTTTATCGAAACGTTGAGCCGCCACCTTGGAAGCAGTGTTGTTGCCTGACATGCCCCAACGCCGGAACGGGGAGAGCTTGCGCCTCCGCCCGCAGCCTATTAGCAGCTTGTCGAAGAATGCAGCACCGCCCCTTGTGGGCAACGAAAACCACCGCATGGTGCCACCCACAAAGGGTGGCGCTACACTGGAGTAAACGGGGACGACTTCTTCAACAGACCGTCAGGCACGACGTTTGCCGGCGCGTGTATCGCAGCCTGCGATTGTCGACCCGCAGCTGTCTCATCTACCAAGTGTAGTGCACGGTATACTGGATAGTGACCTCGCCGTCTTTCTTGACTTCGATGGGGAAGTGTATGGTCCGCGCGTCGATCTTCCTGTAATCGTGCGACTTCTCGGTAATCTTCCAGTTGCTCCAGCGGTAGAGGTTCTCTTTGACGATTACTCTGACGGACTCGTCCTTGTGATTGCGGATCTTGATCTCGATGGTCTCTTCCATCCAGTCGCGGCGTTTGTCCACGCTGAAGTTGATCTGCGTGCGCTCGCCGACTACGTCGAATGCGCTCCCCAGTTTGATAAGCACTTCCTCGTCTTTCGGGGTGTGATCGATCTTGTCCTCGCCGATGAACTCGAGTGAATCATCAGCGGGATCACGCTGGCTAACGCGGATGCGCCCGGAAGGCAAAGGCATACCCATTCCGATTTCTTCTTCGTTCTTGAAGCGCAAGTAGATATCCACCTTCTTATTGGATTGAACGCCGTAGTTGCGATCCGAGATCGGGCTTCCGTAGTACCGATATGCGGAACCCAGGCCGTAGTAAACCAGCACTTTCTCGCAAGGCACGTTGCGGGCGGAAGGAAAGAGCTCAATCTGCTTGGTCGAGTTATCCGTTAGGGTAGTTGGTCTTCCCAGCGTGTAGAGGTGATACTCGAAGAACTCCTTCTCCTCGAAACCCGACGGGGCGGCTTCGGCCATGGCGATATCCATGCGCCTTCCCTTGGCACGGTAGTGCGCCTGTGGTTGTGGGGCGCGATGCACGTCGCCCGCGACGAGTTTCAGCTTCGCGTCGGTGTATCCGGCCCCCGACTGATTTATGATGCTCACCCACGCGCCGACGTCCAGCAGGCCGCTGTTGGCGTCCTTTCCTTCCGTAAACACGATGTTGTAGTCCGTCCACCAGGTGATCGCCTTTGTCTCATAGGTGACGCGGACCTTCTGCTGACCGGGCTTTGCAGTAAACACGTCCCACACGAGTGTCGGTTTGGTGATCAGTCCTCCAGGCAGCTCGGGAAAACGCACGTTGGCGTAGCCGTTGATTACCTGCACACCACCGTCTTCCATGCCAAGTAACAAACCGCCTGATGTGCTCAGAAGCGTGCCGGTTACCGTCGCGATCTTATCGCCCTGAATCTGCTCGACGGTGATCTCACGATCCAAGTAGCGCTCCATGAGCTTCTCCGTGCTGACCAGATCGAATTCAAAGTTCTGTTCCAGGACGTGAGTTCCCTCGGGATCGCTCAGAGACACGAATGTCACCGTGGTCGGGTCTATCTGTGCCGCCACGTCCGTGAAACGAACCGTACTGCGCTGCTGATCAAACGGTATCGTCCTGTCCTGTTTGACAATCGCATAACCGGGTATCACCTGGCGGTACTGACTCGGCGAATAACGGGTCTGCATTCCCGGTTGGTATATCTCCGGGGGAACCCCACCTGGTTGGGCCGTGCTGTAAATGGTGAGTGCCGTAGATTCCCCCGCTTGATCAGCCCGCGCCACAGGAATACAGAACAAGACAACGAGAATCGAGGAGAACATCGCGGAACGATTCAATCCGGTAAACATGTCAGCCCCCTTTCAGAAGGTTGGTCCACACGTCACTGTGACAAAGGAATAAGCTGCTTCGCATACTTTGACACGCAATCCGCAAGAAGGTTTCGTTCGCGTGCCGAAAGACTGTGAAAATCCTGCAACGTTCCACGTGTGCCACCGCTCTTGAGCAGCGCTTGAAAGCCACGAGGACAAGATCGGCACTGCTCAAGAGCAGTGGCACCCATTAAACTCTTTCGATGCGCTCCCGCCCGCCCATATAGGTCCGGAGAGCCTCGGGTATCGTTATCGATCCGTCTTCGTGCTGGTAGTGCTCCATTAGTGGAATCAACACGCGCGGCGACGCGATCACCGTGTTATTCAACGTGTGGCAGAATCGAACCTTTCTGGCTCCGTCGCGGTAGCGGAGCTTGAGGCGCCGAGCCTGAAACTCATGAAAACGCGACGCGGAGTGAGTCTCACCGTAGCCGTCCCGCGAAGGCATCCACGTCTCGATGTCGAACTTCTGCACCTGTCCCATGCCCAGGTCACCGGTACACACGTTGACCACACGATAAGGCAAGCCCAAAGCCTGCATTACGTCCTCTGCGTTTTGGAGAATCTCATGGTGAAACTTGAGGCTCTCTTCCTCGCCGTTTCCGCAGACTATCACCTGCTCGACTTTGTCGAACACGTGAATGCGGTATAGGCCGTATGTATCCCGGCCCGCGGCGCCGGCCTCACGGCGGAAGCACGTGCTTGTTGCACAGAGCTTGATCGGCAAGTCCGCCTCGGCCAGGATCTCGTCGGTGTGATAGGCGGTCAGGGGCACCTCAGCCGTTCCCACCAGGGACAAGGTGTCTCGCTCGCACAGATAGGCCTGATCCCTGCCCGAAGGAAAGTAACCCGTGCCGTACATCACCTCTTCCTTCACCAGCACCGGCACGGTCATGGGAACAAAACCGCGTTGCACCATCAGATCCTGGGCAAAGCGCAGCACGGCCTGTTGCAGCAAAGTGGCATCGCCTTTTAGAATGTAATTACGCGTGCCGGCCAGCTTCACCCCGCGCTCGATGTCGATGATGCCCAGCTCCGCGCCCAGCGTTACATGGTCTTTGGGCTCAAAGTCGAATCTCCGCGGTTCGCCCACTTTTCGCAGCTCGACATTCTCTGTTTCATCCTTGCCCACGGGTACATCTAGCGCAGGGGGCTGGGGAATAGTGAGCATGAGCTGCTCGAACTCATTCAGAGTAGGCCCTTCAGCTTCTTCGAGGGCTTTCATCTTCGGTTTCAGTTCGCTCAGACCAGCCTGGAGGCGCTCCGCTTCAGCCCTTATGTCAGCTTCGCTGTTCCCCTGTTCGATCTCGGCCTTGTACGCAGTGGACTTGGGATTCCGCAGCAGGCCCACCCGTTGCCCATCCTCCTTGACCTGCGTCCTAAGCGCATCGAGTTGCTGTTGAAGCTGGCGGCGGTTCTTATCGACCTCGATCAGCCTATCCAGGTCGCAGGCAATGTGCTTGTCAACAGCAGCCTTCTTTATCAGCTCCACATTCTCGCGAATGAACTTGATATCGAGCATCCTGGCTCCATTCTGCGTCGGGCGAGGTTAAGCCTACTTGACAGCTATTTCGAGCACTTTGGCGCCACTGTCAATAGGAAGGCTTCTGGACCACTTGGGAACACGCGACAGCACACCCACTCATCCCCAGCCTGCAGGGGAACCGCTTGCATAGCGCCTCTTGAAGACGGTGGGAAAGCGTAATCCTGGCCAGGCCGTGGCAGGGGATTGGACGAGTGTGACAGCGGGATCAGTACTTGACTAGTCTACTCGGGGCAGGAGGCGGGCGCCGGGGTTGCGCTGTGGGAACACCTGAGCCAGACGCTCGGGATCGCTCGCGCTGGCTGACCGGCCAGGCGGGTGACATGGTGCAGGACAAACCGCGGGGCTGTGCGGCTTCGATAACCGAGGATCATCGGCTCTGCGCTGGCCACTCGGGGAGGTCGTACACAGCCTGACGCATGAGGCATCTCCGGCACAACCAGAGGCGTTCAGCCCATCGACGGTCACGGGCGTTCCCTGAAATGGCTGACAAATCCAGCGGGCACGTGACTCGACCTCTTCTGCAGCGAACCTGCCGTGGCGGGTGCGGCACCGACACGCGACCCCCTAGGCTAAAGTCTTAGCTGATTCTGCTGTTGACACGTCATAATTTTGTTATTAACAGGGAACCGCGGCGTGGCGGATTGCGCCATGACGTCATCTGATTCCGGGCCTCAGGCAAGCAAATGCGGAGCGACTACTGTTTGGGAGACACGTCGAGTGCCGTCGTTGACCATTGATCTGCGAGAGGGCTTTCATCACGACGCGGTTGTCATCGAGGTAGACGGAAGGGAGGTGTATCGACAAGAAGATGTGACCACAAGGCTTCAGATCGGGCTCGCCGATCGCGTGGAATGCAGCACCGCGGGCGAGCAGGTGAAGGTGAGGATTGTACTACCCGTCAGGGAGAAAGCGCGAGCGATCGAATTGAAAGGAGCATCGCCGGTCTTTCTCGGCGCGACTCTGACTGAGGACGGGCAAATCGATTTCCGTCATCAATCCGAACCTTTCGGATATGTTTGACAAGCGCCGCTAATCCAACGGGAAGGCCGACTCCCGTCGAGTAACTCAGTTCGAATTAGGACCACGGCAGCATGGTGTCGGGTCCACACACACATCTTTAGGAGGCATGAGAATGACGCAGAGTGATATCATGCAGGGTATGGAAGAGCCGATCGACAGTCTAGATGCGATTCCTCAGCCTGTTGGGTTTCCGTTTTGGCCCGTGCGACTCGGGGCTAGCGGTTTGTACGAGTGGTCGATGCGCCCGATCTATCGAGTGCGCACACCGGTGATACCTCGCACGCCGTTCTTGGACGAAGGTGCCGAATCACCCACAGGCCGCCACCCGGAGGACACTGCCGGGCAGGTGGACGGTACCTCGCTGGAATCGGCTGACATGGGGGCTCCGACCGGGGCGCTCTCGCGCTGGTGGTTCGCTCGAGAGGAGCTGCGCCTGGACGTGGACGGTCGCTACCCGCAAATGGTTGCGAGCGGGACGGCCTATCAGGGGTTGACCATGCGCATCCACTGGATTGCGGACCTAAAGCCCATGGGACGCGACCGCTGGATCGGTTCCATCTGGTACAAGGACGGAGACACCAAGTCTTTCCCCTATGCGAACGTGGATATCCAAGCCACGCGTAGCTGGTTCTCCAATCTGCGGAAGACCACGGTTACGTTCTCTGGAGGCGGAGCTCGGAAGATCGTGCGCACCTACAGGTTCAAATCGTCCTATTTCCGCCCGGTTGAATTCGAGTTCGACACCGTGAAGGGAGCGGAGCGGGTGACCAGTATCGACCCGACGGCGCATCCCAATCATCCCTCGACGTTAGCATCGGAGAACCTGTCGATCGAGACGGTCTATCGTCGCGCCGGCTTTAACGTCAGGAAATCAGGTAGCGACGGAAGCATCCCGCTGGCTGATGCCGGCGTTAACGGAACATGGAGTGACGCGGAGATGCACGATGCGATGCAGGCCTACTGGTCGCGTTTCGCCAATCGGGCACGATGGTCCATGTGGGTCCTGTTCGCGGCGCGGCACGACCTTGGTTATGGTCTCGGGGGGATAATGTTCGACGACATCGGTCCGAACCACCGCCAGGGAACGTCAATGTTCAGCAACTCGTTCATATCCGACGCCCCAACGGGCGATCCGGACCCCGATGCCTGGGTGGACCGAATGCGCTTCTGGACCGCCGTCCATGAGATGGGACATGCCTTCAACCTGGCGCACTCCTGGCAAAAGTCTCTGGGTACGCCGTGGATCCCGCTTACCGATGACCCCGAAGCGCGGAGCTTCATGAACTATCCGTACTATGTTTCCGGTGGACAGTCGGCCTTCTTCGCCGATTTCGAGTTCAGGTTCATCGATGAGGAACTGCTGTTCATGCGTCATGCCCCCGCCCGTTTCGTACAGATGGGCAATGCGGATTGGTTCGACAATCACGGCTTCGAACAGGCAGAAGTCTCCGCCCAGCCGAAATTCAAACTGGAGGTTCGTGTCAACCGAGACAAACCGGACTTCGAGTTCCTCGAGCCGGTAGTGCTGGACCTGAAGATCACGAATGAGTCGGGTCACGCGCAGTTGGTTGACGCCAACTGCCTGGGTGCCGCGGAGAACATGACGGTTGTAATCAAGAAACACGGCAGGCCCGCGCGCCAATGGGCGCCCTACGCCCGCTACTGTTATAAACCCGATAGGGTCGCTTTGGCCTCGGGGCACTCGATGTATGAATCGTGTTTCGTATCTGCCGGGCTAAACGGCTGTGACATTGCAGAGCCCGGTCGCTATACGATCTGCGTCACCCTGCATTTGGAGGACGAGGACATCGTCTCCAACCTCCTGACCTTGCGGGTGGCACCGCCCAAGGGGTATGACGAGGAGTTGATCGCTCAGGACTTCTTCACCGAGGACGTGGGGCGAATCCTGGCGTTTGACGGAAGTCGGCACCTCGAATCGGGCAATGACACTCTACGCGAGATCGCCGCGAAGTTTGGCAACCGAAAGGTGGCCTATCACGCCAAGGTCGCGTTGGCGAAACCGCTGACCTGCAATTACAAGAAGCTGGCCCTTGGGGCCGGCATGACGAACATGACGGCCGCCTTCGACGACAATGGCGAGTTCGAAGTGATCGAGTCCAAGGAGGGCAACGCTCGCAAGGAAATGGACGCTGCCTTGATGACCAACGCGGATCGCGCCGTCGAGACGCTTGGACATATCGACTATGCGTACTACGTGGACAACTACAGCGCGTGGTTGAACACCATAGGCGACAGCAACGGGGCGGCGAAGTGCCTCGCCGATCTGCATCGCACGTTGTCGGGACGGAAGGTGCTTCCGGCCGTGCTGGATGACATTGAAGAGCGCCGCAGCTCGTACTCGCCCGGCGCAGCACCCAAGCGCACCAAAGCTGCGCTCGCCAAGGGCTAGAGTGTTTTCGTCTTCTGTGTAGCGGGTGAGGAGTTGGGTG
>CP070744.1:1286902-1302716 GCA_020348265.1 Phycisphaerales bacterium
GAATTGCATGCCGGCGCTTCGCTTGGGCATGGCACCCAACTCCTGAACCGCTAGACAATAACAGAAATTGCTCTAAGCCGGTCACCCTTATCAAAAGCGGTGAACGCCTGGAGGTACGACCATGGATCTTCTTATTACGAATGCCCGCCTCATTGACTGCACCGGCGCACGGCCGCGGACCCCTTGTTCGATTAGGATTCGCGCGGGACGAGTCACCGAAATCGAACGAGACCTGCCGCCCGGAGATGATTCCGTGCTCGATGTCGCCGGCGGCACCGTCATGGCGGGCTTGATCGATCCCCACGTCCACTTGCAGGCAGTCCCGGGGGCAACCTTCCGTGGTGACACGGAAGACCAGCTCTGGCAGGCACGTCTGCATCACCTCAGAGCGTACCTGGCCAGTGGTGTGACCACGGTATTGGATGCAGGCATCGCCGCACCGGTACTGCGCGAGATCCGCAGGCATCTAGATTCCGGAGGTATTGGGCCCCGCTTCCTGGCCCTCGCACCGGCTTTCTACCCCCCCGATGGGTACCTTGATAACAACTACCTCACTGATGCCTGGGGACCGATTTGGAGACCGGCCGGTACCCCCAAGGACGTAAGCGCCCTCTTCAATGAGTATGAGGGCATCACCGGCATTATCGGTGTCAAGGCCATGATCGAGTACGGATTCAGCCCCTTCTACGATTGGCCGATTCTCTCGCCCGAGATACGTGGTGTCATCATGAAGGAGGCGGCTGATCGCAACCTGCCGGTCTATGTCCACAGCATCCAACAAAGAGCGCACACCGTCGCTCTGGAAATGCAGCCGCGGGCGTTGATGCACTCGGGTCTCCTCGCCCGGAAGCCGCCCGCGGCGTTGACCAAACGTATGAAGGACCAAGGGACATACATGGTAACAACGCTCGCGTCCCAGTTTGACTGCCTGCTCGAGCGCAAATCGTTCTTAAAGGGGGCCAAGAACTCGCTAATCTTGCCGAGCGTGCCTAAGCGGCGGGTTGCTACTGTGAAGGACCCGAAAGCGTGGCGGTACACGTGGCGACGTTTCCTCCGCACGCTCGCGCCGAGATGGATGCCAAGCTGGTTGAAAAAAGCAGCAAGCTGGCTCTTTCCGCCGTGGATTGGGGAGGTATCCCTTCGCCGTGCATTCCGTGCGACGTGTAAAGCTCTCGTGAGGATGCACGAGGGCGGCAATCGCATTGTCCTGGGAACAGATTCCGGGGCGTGGCCCCTGTTTCCAAGCTGCTTCCACGGGTACAGCACAATCCGTGAGATGGAGATCATGGCCACTGCCGGGATGCAACCCATGGCCGTTCTCCAGGCCGCAACGCGCTTCCCCGCGGAGATGATGGATCTCGCAAGTGAGATCGGGACGGCCGAAGTGGGGAAGCGTGCCGATCTCGTTGTACTTAAGGAAGATCCTTTGACTGACATGAAGGCTCTCCGCTCGATCCAATGGACGATCAAGGGTGGAGAGCCCCGCCCCCCGGTAGGGTGGATGAAGCTTTGATCCTCTTGGGGAGTCCACTTGCTTCCGGGCGCACGCAGCGTCACGAAGTGGTTTTTGCCCCCGGGTCCGCTGGCGTCAAGGTACAGAGGGAGCATAACGGTCATGGCAAGTCTACGAAGCTGCCTATTACGCTTCATGATTAAACATATTGTGGGTCCGAAATTCAGACGCGCCGGTAGCTCGATCTCCGAGTTGCGAAAGCTGGATGAGTTCATCGTTAAGAATCAAAAGATACCAACCGGGACGGAAATCCGCCCGGTTTCGGCCGAAGGCATCGCTGCCGAATGGGTGCGTGCACCCGCCGCACAGAAGGAGCGAGCTATCCTCTACCTGCACGGAGGCGCCTTCGTAATGTGCTCTCCCGCCACGCATAGAGAGCTTGCGGCTCAACTGTCAGCTTCAACCAACGCCGCAGTCCTTGTCTTGGATTATCGTCTTGCCCCTGAGCATTCCTTTCCTGCGGCTATGCAAGACGCGGTTTCTGCATACCGTTGGCTGCTGGACACAGGATATGCGGAAGGAAATCTCGTGATCGGCGGAGACTCAGCGGGAGGTGGCCTGGCGCTTCAAACTCTGATTGCCCTGAGAGACGAAGAAAGTCCTCTTCCGGCCGCAGCATTCTTCCTCTCACCGGTGACCGACTGGGTGCGTTTCGATGGCGAGTCCTACTCAACTCGCGCCAACGTCGATCCTCTGAACACCGCGGAGATGTGCCGACTCACGGCGTCACACTATGTGGGCGGCAACGATCCGCAAACGCCGCTGCTGTCTCCTGCGAACATCGACCTGTCAGGCCTGCCACCGCTTTGTATTCACGTTGGCGATCATGAAGTACTCTTGAGCGACTCCGTGCGTTTCGCAGAGCGCGCCCGCGCCTGCGACGTCGATGTTGAATTCAAGATATGGCCGGGCATGTGGCATGCATTCCAGACAAGCGCAAGGTTCGTTCCGGAAGCGCGCCGGTCGATCGAGGAAGTCGGGCGATTCATCGTGAATCGCATCGATTCTCGGGCGGCACAATGACATCTGCGCTGACGACCCCATAGGTTTGGCGGACTCTTCTCCTTGATCAAGGGCGAACACGCCAGCCTATGGGAACCACGGATAGGCTACGTTCGAGTGGGGCCTCGTCGTCCCGTCCGGCGAATGGTGCGGTACTCTACAACGCCGCTAAAGCCGGTGAATGTGCCACCCGCCTTCGATATCGAAGGTCGATCCGGTAGTAAACGGGAAATACCCGCGGGCGATGGCTCCGATGGCCAGGGCAACTTCTTCCGGTTTGCCCCAGCGGTTGATCGGTGACATCCCCGCAGCGAGCTTGCTGTTATAATAATCGCGGACAGCCTTTCCCGAGGTCATGTCGGTCTCGATGATCCCCGGAGAGACTTCGTAAACGTTGATGCCATATTCCGCCAGCCGGGCGGCAAAGAGTTTGGTGGCCATGCTGAGACCGGCTTTGCTGATGCAGTACTCTCCGTAGTCAGTGGCTGTAGTGTACGATCTGATCGAGGACACATTAATGATCGCGGCCCGATCGATTGCTTTCGACTTAATCAGATCGATCATTTCACGGGCGACACGCTGGGTCAGAATATAAGGAGCCCGCAGATTAGTGTTCAGTACGAGGTTGAAGCTCTCCTCGTCGGTTTCGAGGATGTCCTTGCGGGTTTCTTGGGCTATGCCGGCATTGTTGACCAGCAGGTCAATCCTCCCGAAGCGTTCGAGAGTGAAGGCCACAAGTAAGTCGCGGTGCGATTTGGCGGCCACGTCACCCTGGCAGATCTCCGCGGACACGCCGATATCCTCGACTAGCTCGCGCACCTCCTCTGCAGCGCCAATATCTTCGTGGAAATTGATGAGGATCGCGTATCCCGCCTTGGCGAGTTCGAGACCGATCGCCCGCCCGATTCCCCGCGAACCTCCGGTTACCAACGCGACTTTT
This sequence comes from Phycisphaerales bacterium, assembly GCA_020348265.1. Taxonomy (GTDB): domain Bacteria; phylum Planctomycetota; class Phycisphaerae; order UBA1845; family UBA1845. Next base: position 1,290,358 of record CP070744.1, read on the forward strand.
TCTTCGACCATTTTGGTCGTCTCCGAGGACTCAGTGCCAACTGGCAGAGCATACTATAGCGATGGAGATGCGCGACGTCACTTGATGTGGTATCGGTACGTTCCAGCTACTGGAAGAGTAGCGCAGCTGCATGTGAAGATGGCGATGCTGATGCGTGGCAAACCGGCTAAGAAGATGTCTGGGCGCAGAAGAAGACCGGACAGGAGTACACACCGCTGCCCGGTCCTTCGTCTGTTTCAGCGACTACTGATGGAACGTAGGCAGTTCCATTCCTTGTCTTTCGAGCTTTCGCGCTGCCTTGCGTGTTTGGCGGCGCTTACGCTCCGATGGTTTTTCGTAGTAGCTGTGGCGTTTGATATCCCGCGTGAGTCCTTCACGTTGGCATAGGCGTTTGAACCGCTTTAGGGTCTGCTGAATCGACTCATTCCCGCGAGGCCTGACTTTGATCACTGCGAATCACTATCCTTCCTGAAAACACTGACGATTACTCTAGCGCATCCACCCCCCTCGAATCTGCCTCAAGGGGCACGAAAGAGCTAGTCTACGCCCTTCGATCGACACATGCCAGCAGGTGCTTTGTGAATCTTGGAGAAAACTTCACTCCCGGTCGGCACTCCCAGCACGTCTAGGTCCGATAACTCGCGGCGGTTGTATCTGGTGAATTTGGGTTGTTTGTGGTAGAGGTGGCGGACTTGCCGAGCCGACGCTGTGAACGCGCCTACCTTTGAGTATCCCACGGCCAAGGCCTGTCTCGCACTGCTGAGCCAGGGCGGTGCTTCTGATCAGTTAATCTAACCGGGCTGGGAGATTGCAGGGCATTCCCGCCGGGGCTTGCGGTCGCACGTGTACTCTCTGGATCGAGTCACCGCCAGAGGGTGCCTTGCCGGCCAACCGCACTTAGATGGCAAACACCCGTCTTGAATCGCTCTTGCCCGCACCGGGGGACGGGCAAACCGGGAGTATGGAGTGAAGAGGCGCTGCTTGCCAGTGTCCTGCCCGCCGGGTGATAATCGCCTCATGGCGACCGCAATCGAAAAGCGAGTTCAGGAGCTGCGCGAGGAGATCCGCCGGCACGATTACGCCTACTACGTCGCGGGCGAGCCGGTAATCACCGATCGTCAGTATGATGCACTCTTCGATGAGCTGCGTGAACTGGAAGGCGAGTACCCTGAACTGATCGCTGCGGATTCGCCCACCCAACGCGTGGGCGAGTCGCCCATCGAAGGGTTCGACCACGTCGCACATGCCATTCCCATGCTCTCGGTGGACAACACGTACGACGAGGAGCAGCTTCGCGAGTTTGACCAGCGTGTCGCCAAAGGGCTGGGTGATGAGACGTACCACTATGTGGTCGATCCGAAGATCGATGGCGTGGCCGTGTCACTTCTGTATGAGGATGGTGGGTTCGTCCGGGCGGTGACCAGGGGTGACGGAACGACGGGGGATGACATTACCCATAACGTGCGCACGATCCGCTCGGTGCCTCTGCGGCTGATGGGCAAGGTGCCTGACGTGTTGGAGGTGCGCGGAGAGATCGTCTGGCCGTCCGACGATTTCAACCGCTTCAACGCTGAACGTGAAAAACGCGGCGAGGCCACCTTTGCCAATCCACGCAACGCGACCTCGGGAACGCTCAAGCAGCTTGATCCGCGTAACGTGGCCGGCAGGGGGTTGCAGTTTGTCGCCCACGGTTTTGGTCGGGTTGAGCCTCTGGCTGCGGTAACGCAGAGTGAACTGTTCAAGCGTTTCGAGCGTTGGGGGATTCCGGTAAGCCCTTTCGCGGCTCGTGTGAATTCGATCGACAAGATCATCGAGAACCTTCCAGAGTGGGACCGAAAGCGACGGTCTTATCCGTATGAGACCGACGGGTTGGTGGTCAAGGTGGATGCCTTTGACCAGCGCGATGTACTGGGGGCGACGAGTCGCTATCCGCGTTGGTGCATTGCCTATAAGTTTGCGGCGGAGCAGGCCCAGAGCGTACTTCTCAGCGTTGATTTCCAGGTGGGCAAGCTGGGCACGATTACCCCGCGGGCGGTTATGGAGCCGATGCAGCTGTCCGGCACAACGGTCCGACACGCATCGCTGCACAATTTCGACCAGGTGGATCGGCTGGGAGTGCGCGTCGGGGATACGGTGATCGTCGAAAAAGCCGGCGAGATCATACCTCAGGTTGTCGAAGTCGTGACGGAGAAGCGGCCCAAGAACACCAAGCCGATCAAGAGACCCACCAAGTGCCCGGTATGTAAAGGTGATGTCGAGCAGGATGAGGGCGGCGTGTATATCCGCTGCATCAACCCGGCGTGCCCGGCCCAGCTCAAAGAGCGCCTGATTCACTTCTGCGGGCGCAATCAGATGGACATCGAAGGCGCCGGACGCGTGCTGCTCGAAACGCTGGTTGACAAAGGCTTGGTTCACGACTTCGCCGATCTTTATCATCTTGACGATCATTATGCCGACCTGGTCTCCCTAGAAGGGATGGGGGAGAAGAGTGTCAAGAGTCTGCTGACCGGGATCGAGGCCAGCAAGAAGCAGCCGCTGTCACGACTGCTGGCGGCGCTGAACATCCGCCACGTGGGCTCCAGTACCGCGGAGGTCCTTGCCGAGCATTTCGAATCGATGGGCCGAATCAAGGCGGCTGACGAGGATGAACTTGCCGAAGTCGAAGGAATCGGCTCGGAGGTCGCAGGGAGTATCGTTTACTTCTTTAAAAGTCAGACGGGTCAGCGCGTAATTGCGCGACTCGAAGAGGTCGGCGTAATCCTTACGCAGCCCAAGCGAAAGCGCACCACTGATTCGCCTCTTGCCGGTAAGACGGTCGTCGTAACCGGGACTCTGGAGGGTTTCACGCGCAAGGAGGCCCAGGACCTTATCAAGCAGTTGGGCGGCAAGGCCGCAGGAAGCGTCAGCAAGAAGACTGATCTGGTTGTCTACGGCGAAGCCGCGGGGTCAAAGCTGGACAAGGCCAGACAGCTCGGCGTCAAAACCGTGGACGAGGCTGGGTTCAAGAAACTGATCGGGCGCGCCTCATGAGCACCTAAGATTGGTTGGGGCGCTTGAGCAGGCGAGACCTCTTGATCCTCGACACCTCGCATGATGGGTGCCTTGGGGTGAAGGGTGCCATGCCAAAGGCCGACGAAGTGGGGCGCCGGCATGCTGACGCGGCAAACACATGGCGGCGTCCCGGCGTGCCGGGACTTGGCCATGGCACCCGTCAAGTCACCTGCGTCGGAGCACCAGGCAGAGAACAATATCACAACTGATCGTCGGGTTTGCGCAGGGCCAACGGCGGCCCGAGTATCTCGCTCATTACAATCGCTTTACGAAGTGCGTGGTGGGATGGGTTGCGAATCGAAGCGAACTCGCCGCCCACTGCCTTGCCTGCCCTATCCGAGTCGTCCTTGATGTGCAGATCGCCCAACTCCTTGGCACGTTCCGCAAAGGCGCGATCCTCCGCCTTACCCAGAACGGATTCCAACTTCTGGTCAGCCACGCTCGACTCGAACTGCTTGGGCTTGGCTGACTTACGAGGTTTGCGGGGCTTTCTGGCCGGCTTTACCGATGCAGTCGCTGGGGGCCGGACCACCGGGGGACGTATGGGGCGCCGCGGTCTTTGCGGTGGGGTGGGTTTGGGCTTCGCTTCGGGCATGGTCGGAACAGTCGGAGCCAACGGCTGCGGGGGCGTTACCGGCTTTATCTCGGCGTCGCCGGTTACGGGCCGGGCAAGGGGACGATTCGGCTGTACCGCTGGCCGCGGGATTGGCGCCATCGGCCTTGCCGTCGGACGGGGAACAGTCGGACGCGCCTTGGGAAGTCCTTCATCGACCGCGATCCACTCGCCTCCGTCCTTAGGCGGCTCTTTTTTCTTCTCCGGCGTCGTGGCGGAGATCAGCTTCTTGGCGATAGGCCCCAGGACGGAACCGGCGATGAACAGAGCGATCACTATGAACTGTATCCAATCGTCAAGGCCGCCCGGAGATTGGAGCAACAGTTCCGCGCCCGCGGACGGCGGGCTGACTACTGCAAGTAGCGTTAACACGTTCATCGATCCAAATGCTTCTCGAGGCCGCCTATCCCTTCTGTTCCGTCGGGCTGTCTCCCTTGCCCAGTGAATCACGCATCGACGTATCCGCCTGGATGTTCTTCATGCGGTAGTAGTCCATGATTCCCAGGTTGCCCTGCCTGAAGGCTTCGGCCATGGCCTTGGGCACCTCTGCCTCTGCCAGAGTAACCAGTGCGCGATTCTCTTCGATCTTGGCCTTGTTCTCCGCGGCCAAAGCGATGGCCATTGCCCGGCGTTTTTCCGCTTCCGCCTGGAAGCGGCGCTTGTCTGCTTCGGCCTGGTCTGCCTGGAGCTTGGCACCAATATTGGCACCCACATCCACATCGGCAATGTCAATCGATAGGATTTCGAACGCCGTTCCCGAATCAAGGGCCTTAGCTAGGACCGCCTTGGTGATGCGATCCGGGTTCTCGAGCACTTCCTTGTGGGTCTGGGCCGAGCCTATCGCGCTGACAATACCCTCGCCGACTCGAGCGATCACCGTCTCTTCGGTGGCTCCACCGATGAGTTGGGGGATGTTTGTCCGCACGGTGACCCGTGCACGTGCCTTTAGCTGGATTCCGTCGATGGCGACTGCATCGATCGTCGTTTTTCCCAGATCGGGGTTGGGTACATCAATTACCTTGGGGTTAACGCTGGTATTAACCGCGTCGATGATGTCACGCCCCGCAAGGTCGATGGCGCAACCTTTCTTCCAGTCGAGTTCTATGTTTGCCCGGTTGGCGGAGATGATTGCCCGGCTCACGTTGGTTACACGTCCGCCGGCGAGATAATGGCTTTCCAGATCGTTCACCTCAATATCGTGGATGCCGGCTTTGACCAGCTGAATTTTCGCAAGCACGATGGTGTGCCCGTCAACCTTGCGCAAACGCATGCCGATCAGATCCCACAGACCCACGTCCGCGTTGCTCATGTAGGCCTGGAGCCACAAGCGGAAGAACTGTGCGACCACGGCAAGGATCACGAGTATGACCAGACCCGCAACGACTGCTACAACCATCACCATACCAGACTGGCCCAACAGCATCGACGCATTTGCATTCATTGTAAGACACCTTTCCATCCGGTCAGATAAGCAGCCGGTCTATTCCTGCGGACCAAGTTCCTGAGAACTCGTGCCGACGCAATGACTACACTTTTTTCTCCGCTACGGCAAGGTTGCCGCCTTTTATACCTATTCCCTCGACCACCACGCCGGCTTCCAGCATGCCCATCTCGCAGACGCACGACACCCGCTGACCGTCAAAGTCGCAGATTCCCACCGGGCGAAGCGGGGATACACTCTTGCCGCATTTCCCGACGAGGCTTGCCAATTCTTCGACCGGAAGGGAAGTGTCCGCTGCACTGAGCTTCGGATTGGGCGGTGCGATCTTCCTGCCGATTGGTGTCATAGGCCAATACTTGATGGCAAAGAAGGCAAACGAGGGCACAAACACCACGCAGGCGAATATGGCAATCACACCCGCCTCTCTGCCCCCGTAGCTGAAAGTCCTGACGACGGCGGCGATTAGAAAACCCAAGCCGGCAACGCTCAAGATTCCGTGCGAGGGGATGAAGATCTCCGCGACCAGAATAAGAACCCCCAGGCAGTACAACAGTATGAGTATGCCTACGTCGGACATGCGGACGCCTTTGTCTAAACCACCGATGTTTCTACGTTATCGTCCTTACCACGACACGATTGCCACGTCGCTCGATGACCTCAACTTGCACATGGGCGTCAAGATAATCGCCCTGGGTGACCACGTCGACCAGCGTGGACCCAAAGCGGGCCTTACCGGAAGGTCGAAGAGGCCCCTCGGTCACTCCGATGTCGCCGATGCGGGCCTGGCCTCGGTAAGGGTCGTCGACCAACACTTCGGATGGCGTCGGGTTTGCGGGCACAATCCGTCTGAACAGGGGCATGCTCGGCAAGTACTTGCTGAGCATGAACATGCCCACCAGCGATGCCGCTGCTGAGCTCACCAAGGTAATCACCGCGATCTGCAGCCCACGCCAGGTCGATTCCAACGTGGGGATATACAACGGGATCTGTCGACCGGGCTCGTCCGGTACGAACGTCGCCAGCAGCCCGATCACCACCAGGAGTACACCCGAGATTCCCGCGACTCCAAACCCGGGGATTACGAATATCTCCAGGGCCATAAGCGCAATCCCGGCCACGATGAAAACGATCTCCCAAACGTTTGCCAAGCCCGTCAAATAAGGAGCGCCGACAAACATTGCCAGGGCAATGAGGGCGACGAGCCCAGCAACACCCACACCCGGCGTGTGGAACTCCACATACGCGCCGAGGAGGATGATCATCATCAAAAAGCCGCGCACGTAGATCGAAGTCATCCAGGTGGCCAGGGCCTCTGACCAGGATGGCGCCACCGTGAAGATGGAGGTGAGATCGTAACGTGTTTTGAGGGCAGCTTCGTCGGGAACGACTCCTTTACTGAAACCGTAAGCCTGAGCTTCCCCGGCCGACATCTCCAGCAGTTCATCGTCGGGCACAATCGGCTGGAAAGTGTTTACGTCCATATCCAAGAGCGCATCGTAATACGTTTCGACTAGCTTCCATTGGGGCGCTGGGGCAGTCTGCTTACTCTCGGGGGCGCCGGTTTCCCTCTCAACATCCTCTTCGCCCTCTGCGGATTCGGCACTCTGGAGAGTAGCCTCGACACTCTCGCTGAGGAGTCTTTTCTTCTCCTCGCGGAAGACGAACTTGCGCTCTAGAGTCTCGGTGTTCTCGAGCCACCACACCTCGCGGTCAGGGATGACGAAAGCTTCCGACAGGACCACGCTGTAGCCGTTCAGCCTGGCCGAGGCGCGAAACTCATTGATGACCGGTGTGTAGGCCTTCGCCTGAAGCTCCTCGGGTACGGCGCCAGCTCCCCCCGGACCGAGGGTGATCACTTGGGCGTCGCCCATTCGCGACGAACGGGCCATCACGATCTCGTCACACGCAACCGCAACGATGGCACCGCCTGAATGTGCGTTGGGATTCACCCAGGCAACTGTCTTGATGTCGGCGAGATTCTTGATCAGATCAGCGATCGCGATGGAACTGTCCACCAGACCGCCGGGCGTATCCATATCGAATATGATGACCGTAGCACCCTTCGCCCGGGCTTCCTCAATCCGTCGCTCGAGACTCTCGACCATCACCGGGGCGATCGTACCGCTTAAGGGCAGAACAGCGGCAATGCGATCGCTGGGGGGCTTCGATTCTACGTCTAACTCATCTGCACGTGCCCGAGAGAAAACCGATCCGGCAGCAATTACGCACAACACGCCCATAAGGCGCATCGAACGGCATCTCCCTGTTGTCCGAAGTGTCATCATAAAAGCTTCACGGCCTTTGTGCGGAGATTGCATATCCGCCATACTCAATTGAATTGTACGACGCCTCAGAAGCGACGGCAAGTTGAATCGGCGTGAGAGTTTGTAATCGGCGTACCGAGCCGATACACCATCCGCCTCGAGGGTTGGCGTGCGCCACTGCTCGTGAGCAACGCCTGAATACCACTAAGGCCCAATCGGCGTCGTTTGAAAGCAGTGGCAGACGATACTCTGTGAACCGCAACTCGCAGGTTGAGGTATGGCGATACGCTGCGTGGTGTTCAGCGACGGACTTGGGTGCTTCAAGGTGCTGTGCAGACCTCTTTGATGGGCTGCTTTCGCTGGGAGCGCCACCAGCTAACCGTGCGCTGGAGCCCTTCTTCCAGATCCACTCTGGGTTGCCAATCCAAGAGTGTAGCTGCGCGGGTCGTGTCCAGGCAGCGCCTGGGCTGGCCATCGGGCATGGTCGCGTCCCAGGTGATCTCACCAGTGTATTCACAAAGCTCCGCGAGCAAAGCCGCAAGATCTGCGATCTTAATCTCCCGGCAGGTGCCCAGGTTGATCGGTCTAGAGTCGTTGTGAATCGCGGTGGCTCGGACGAGGGCTTCAGCGGCGTCGTCAACGTACAGGAACTCCCGGCTCGCGTTGCCGCTTCCCCAACACTGCACCGATTTGTATCCGTTACTCGCAGCATGACAGAACTGCCGGATAAGAGCGGGAATAACGTGCGACGTTTCCGCGTCGAAGTTGTCGCCAGGACCATACAGGTTGACCGGTATCAGGTAGATACCGTTGAAACCGTACTCAGCCCGGTAGGATTCGATCAACACGCCCAGTGCCCTTTTGGCCACGCCATAGGGCGCGTTCGTTTCCTCGGGGTATCCGTTCCAGATGTCTTCCTCGCGGAAGGGCACGTCGCAAAACTTCGGATATGCACAAACCGATCCTACCTGGACGAACTTTTCCACACTGCGACGCCGGGATTCTTCGATCAGATGCAAGCCCATCGACAGGTTCGCATAACAAAAACGCCCCGGGCGCTTGCGGTTGATCCCGATTCCCCCGACTTCGGCGGCGAGGTGAATAACAACTTCCGGGCAGGCCGCATCGAACATGCGTTCAACGTCACCCGCCTGGGTCAGATCGTATTCGCTGGAGCGTGGAATGAAGATCTCGCCGTCACTCTCTGCACGCAGCTTGGCGCATACTGAGCGACCGAGGAAACCTGCCCCTCCGGTCACGCAAATCCGTTTGCCGGCTAAACTGGAGGACATTGTGATACCATCCTATCCGGGCGCACCGTTTACCCCCGCCGTGCGGGCGGCGTTACTAGCTTTACTGGATATCGGACAAGCTTGCGTGCCGCGCCAGCATTTCAGCTGTGCTTTGACGGGTTCATGTTTGCGATTGCCGTGCTAATGCGCGTTCGTGGCCACTAATTGGCCCTTCTTGAGCACCGTACGGACGCAGTTTCTGCCTGGTTCATACATCCAGCGCTCGTGATTGGGAACATCGAGCACCACGAGGTCTGCCTGCATCCGGACTTGAATCGCCCCGACTCTCTCGTGACGAGCCAGCACCGCGGCGGCGTTCGCAGTCGAAGCTACGAGCACTTCCGCCGGGGTCATCCGAGCCTGTGTGCAGGCGACTGTCATAGTGAGCGGCAGCGATTCGACCATAGATGAACCGGGGTTGTAGTCCGTTGCGATCGCTACTGCCAGATCGGCTTCCAAGAGTCGCCGGGCGGGAGCCTGCTCAACCCCGAGGAAGAACGAACATGCGGGGAGTATTACGCCAACCGTTCCGGCCTCTTTCAACGCGGCGAGGCCGGCGTCGTCGATGGTCTCCAGATGATCGGCGGAAACAGCCCCGACTTCACCTGCCAGGACCGTCGCGCCCATCTGCGTGATCTGATCGGCGTGTAGCCTGGGTTTGAGGTCGAAGCGCTGACAGGTAGTAAGCACCCGTCGAGACTGAGCCAGGTCGAAGGCGGTCTGTTCGCAGAAGACGTCGCAGAATTCGGCGAGTCCTTCGTCCCGAATCCGACTTAGCACAGATTCATCAAGTACGGCATCCAAGTAGGCGTCGGGTCTGCCGTTGAATTCTTTGGGTATCGTGTGGGCGGCGAGGTAAGTGGCAACGATTTCGATCGGCTGAAGATCCTTGAGCCGGCGAATGGCTTCGAGCATCTTCAACTCGTCGTCCACGGACAGGCCGTATCCGCTCTTGATCTCAACGGTAGTGACGCCGTTATGCAGCATGCGCTTTAGGCGGGGCAGTGCTTGCTCAACCAGATCTTCACAGTCTGCGCAGCGCACCGACTCAACGCTTACTTTGATTCCCCCGCCCGCTTCAGCGATCTCAGCGTATGACTTGCCCTCGATCCGCTGCACGAATTCGTTTTCACGCGTGGCGGCAAAGACGGTGTGAGTATGGCAATCGATCAGGCCGGGTACGACACAACCCCCTTGAGCGTCGATAGTCTCGCAGCCCGGCGGGGCAGCCAGCTCGGCCTCGGGTCCGAACCAGGAGATCGATTCTCCGTCGATAAGCACCGCAGCGTTTTTGATCCGTGAAACCTGGCCCATCGATCGACCGCCGATCGGACCGGGCCCCGTGACAACCAGCTCGGAGATGTTGCGAATCGCTAACATTTGCCTGCTTCCTGCATCATCGACTTCGATATCCGTTCTTTCGTGGCGAGGCATCTTAACACGAAACCGGGGGCGCTGCTGCAGGCGGCGATCCGGCTTCGGTTTCTGGCGATTGGCGCGGCGTTCTGGCCTGGAATGCGGGCAAGCTTCAGTCGATCCCGCGAGGGGCCGATAATCGATCAGACTGCGCCTGTTACCGAGTGGTTCAGGTGCGCTGCTGCTCCGACGCTCGTGATTTGACGGGTTGGGTGGCATGGCCAAGCGCAGCGCCGCCATGTTGACTCGCCAGGGAGCAACACGCCGGCGCCCGCCTTCGTCGGGCTTGAGCGTGGCACCCTCGATCGAATGGCACTCGTCAACTGAGTAGCGTCGGTGCGCTAGGTGCTGCAACATCGCCCGTTGAGGATTCGCCGAAGTTATGCGAAACGTCGTACTTCTTAGACTGCCCTGCTACATCGATATGGTAACCCCGCCGCTGGGTATCGGGTACCTGCTCAAGGCGCTACGGGGCGTTGATGATATCAAACCGGTCTTCATTGACGCCCACCGCGATCACATCGCCGAGTCGGATCTGCTGAGCATGATCGAATCGCTGCAGCCGGCCGTTCTCGGCATCCAAGTGTTCTCCGTTGACTACCCGCAGATGCGCAGCCTGGTGCCGCAGATTCGCCGAATCTGCCCTGATACGGTGATCGTGGCCGGCGGACATCACCCCTCCGCCCTGCCCGAGCATACACTGCTAGAAAACCCCGAGCTCGATTACGTCGTGCGCGGGGAGGGTGAGTATGCGTTGCACGCTCTGGTCGAGAACCAGCAGCAAGGCACGCTCACCGGAAAGCTCGACGAAATCCCCAATCTGGTCTACCGCAAAGACGGCGAAACGATTTTCAATCCCATCAAAGTCGTGGACATAAACGAATTCGGTGCCCCGGATTGGGAAGGTCTCGAACCCCACAAGTATCCACCCGTGCAGCACGGCACCTTCCACAAGAGCAAACGCGTCGTCCCCATCGTGACCTCGCGGGGGTGTCCTTATCCTTGCACCTTCTGTGCCGGGCACCTGGTTACGGGGAAGAAGATCCGCAGAAGAGACATTGACAGCGTCGTCGACGAGATCAAGTTCCTGCAATCCACCTACGGCTTCGAAGAGATCATCATCGAGGACGAGAACTTCACTTTCTACAAAGATCATGTCATCGCCTTGTCAGAGGCGATGGAGGCCCGGCAGGTCAAGTGCCATGTATCCTTCCCCAGCGGCGTGAGGCTCGACCGGCTCGACGACGAAGTCATTCACCATCTAAGGCGGATGGGCACCTACATGGTCAGCGTAGGGATCGAGTCGGGCTCAGCCAAGACCCTGCGGGGGATGAAGAAGAACTGGGATCTGGGCATGGTCAAGGAGCGGATTCGTGCACTTAGAAAAAGCGGCATAACCGTGCACGGAGCGTTCATTCTAGGTTTCTCCGGCGAGACCAAGCAGGATATCAAGCAGTCGATCAGCTTTTCGATCGAGTCGGGCGTCGATACAGCCTATTTCGGAAATTACATGCCCCTGCCGGGCAGCGAAGACTTCGATCGCCTGGTAGATGCGGGCGAGTTGAAGGCGGATCAGATCGACTGGGGTGCATACACCTCCTACTACGGAAGACTCCCCTACCATCCCAAGGAGGTATCCCAAAAGGAACTACTAAGCGCCGTCCGCTGGGCAACGATAAGGTTCTACTGCCGCCCGGTGACCATGCTAAAGTTGCTACGCCGCATGTCCCACCTGGTATTCCTGCGAAGCCTCCTCTCGCGAGTATTGAACCTCTTCAAAGGCCACGGGAGGAACGACACCCGCCACCGCGCCGACGTCCCCGTCGGAGTTGGACCCCTCCCGGCGAGTACCACATAAGCCGTGTAAGTACGCCAATCAGAGGCCACGGCGCCGGCGATGAAATCCAAACTTGTTGACCGTGGTAATTCAACCAAGCAAAAACTCTCGCGCGATAAACCCAATCCAGGCAACCATAAATAGGATATTCAGATAACCGCCCCTCTTCGTCGGGAGCGTGTACCAAGGTGGAGACGTCTGCGTGATCAGCTTGCGGCTTTCGTCGACCTCTTTCTCAAGGTAGCTAATCTTCTCCTGCCAGTGTCGGCAAAAGAAGGCGAACCTCGCCTGGATGCCAGTCCAAGAGACACAGAGCAGTAGGCCGACGGCGCCCACGCATTTTTTCAGTAGAGGCTCTGCGTTCTGCGCTACGATCGCGTTAATTAGTACACCATTCGCGATGCTGAGAATTCCAAAAACTGTCCAGAACCTTGTATTTTCCTCT
>CP070744.1:1302816-1318602 GCA_020348265.1 Phycisphaerales bacterium
TGTGCCACGGGTGGCTTGCCCACCCGTGTTGAGTGTCGTATGTTTGGCACTGGCGGACAAGCCGCCAGTGGCACACGTTCGAAGGGTGAGGGATGGATATGTGTGCCACGGGTGGCTTGCCCACCCGTGTTGAGTGTCGTAGATGTGGCACTGGCGGACAAGCCGCCAGTGGCACACGCGCCGGGTGCCACGACTCGTGCAATCCGAGGCATGCGCGAATTTTGCTGCGTTCGAAGCGGAGCCGTCTGAACGCACGGGTGGGCGAGCCACCCGTGGCACACTGCGTCGGTGTCATCACTTTGTGACGATAAGGCCGTGAAACGGGCTCGATATAGAGGAGAAGCGCTGCGACGAGACCCAGGCGTAAACACCTGGGCTAATAGCCCTTCGGGGAAGACCGCTGAAGCGGCCTTCCGGCGGGTGGAATAGAATGGGTACAGCCTGGTACGCGCGCGCCACAGCCTTGCAGTCTTTCGAAGAATTCGCCTGTGGGCATTTAAGTGTAGCGCCACTCCTTGTGGGTGGCGTTCTTGGAGGTTTTGCGCCGCCCGCGAGGAGCGGCGCTACATTCTTCAACAGGCGCCTAGCGTTCCCGGGGCATTTCGCCGGCGTCGAGGCGGCGGAAGTAGTCTTTGGCTGCACGCAGAACGACCGGTGACAAGATCAAGACAGCCGGCAGGTTGCACAAAACCATCAGGCCCGTCGTTGCGTCGGAGAAGTCGTAGACCGTCTGGAACTTGGGCAAAATCATCCCGGTAAAGACGAAGATGATGAACAGGAACTTGTAGGGCAGGATCGCTCGCGGACCGAGCAAATACTCTGCACCCTTTTCCCCGTAATAGCTCCAGCTCAGCATGGTACTGAAGCCGAAGAGACATACGCCCAAGGTCACCATGTACTTGCCGAAACCGGTAATAGCCGTGTCAAAGGCGAAGCTGGTCAGGTATGCGCCGGTGATATCTATATGCGCAGGCTGACCGACTACAACCGCGTCTCGATCGTCGTCGTTTAGTTCGCTTAGATCGAGCGTCAGAGTTGTCAAGCTCGCCCATTCGGCGACCTGCTCCGGAGTATCCTCGCCCAGCGGAATGATCACCTCTTCGAGATCTTCGCCCACGCCGCGAATGGTATGGACTCTCAGGCTCCTGCCGGGGACGATCCGTTCGAGATACAGGTCTTCCATCTTCTCGGGCAGCTCCGCGGTACAACGCACGATGGCGCTGTCACTGTCGATCGATTCGATCATTCCCACGGGAGGTCTTTCCCACGCCCCGCTCATTAGGATCACCAACGCACTCATAGTGCAGATGAGGATCGTGTCGACGAACGGTCCGATTCCCGCGACGACGCCTTCGCGGATGGGTTCTTCGGTCTTGGCAGCGGCATGAGCCATCGCTGCGGAGCCCTCACCGGCTTCATTCGAGAAACATGCCCGCCGCATGCCCTGCTTGAAGGCGATCCACACCGACACGCCCGCACAAGCACCACCCGCTGCCAGGGGAGTGAACGCATGTTTGACAATCAGGGCCAGACATCTGGGCACGTCGCCCAAGTGCATAAATATGAAGCACAACGCCCCGCCTACATAGACCACGCACATGAAGGGCACCAACCGCGACGCCACCAATCCGATGCGCTTGATACCTCCGATGATCACCAACGCGACCAGCCCGCACACGATGAAGGCGGAGAAATGTTGCGGTACCGAAAAATGCTTGTGAAGCATGTCGGCTACGTTCCAGCCCTGGAACATGTTTCCTCCGCCAAAGGAGTTGAGCATCGTGGAGACGGCAAATAGAACAGCCAGAATCTTGAATACCACCCACAAGGGATTGCGTCGCTTGCGTAGCGGCTCGACCAGGGCTTTTTGCATGTACCACATAGGGCCGCCGCGAACCTCGCCTCTTGCTTCAGCTTCGGCGCCGGGCTCGGGCGGTTTCTCGCCTTTGTACCTCAGCGTTCGACTCTCGGCATCGGCTTCCATGCGATCAGGATCGGAAGGATCGGGTACGTCGCGGACGTCTCGAAACATCACCGCGAGGGTGCACTCCATGAACTTAAGAGCCATGCCGAAGGTGCCCACGATCCACATCCAGAATATCGCTCCGGGCCCTCCCAAGGAGACCGCCACGGCCACCCCGGCGATGTTGCCCAACCCGATCGTGGCTGAAAGGGCCGCACAAAGCGCCTGGAAGTGGTTGATATGCCCCGTATCCCCGGGCTTGTCGTAATGTCCGGCGATACAGGCATATCCGTGGGTCATGATCCGCCACTGGATGAACTTGCTGAAGACTGAGAAGATCAGCCCGCAACCCAGCAGAAGTAGAAACAGGGGGGTCGCCCAGACCCAGCTTACCATCTCACCGGCGAGTGATTCGAGATTCACAATAACAGCTCCTGATAGAAAAACGGAGAATAGCCGGTACGGAGCCTGCAGGCAACCGTTGCAGTGATCGTGCCTGATGGGTTAGAATCACAGCCGGTACGATCGGCGCGGCGATCAGTCATAGCTTCGCTTGTGTTTCTGCCGGGCAGCGCACGGGCGAATTCACAACCGACACGGGTAACCACCAATGAGCGATACACCCGAACTGGATCTGTCACACAAGGAAAACTGGGGCTCGAAGATCGGCGTCGTTCTCGCGGTCGCGGGCTCGGCAGTCGGCTTGGGCAACTTCCTCCGCTTCCCCGGCCAGGCCGTAAACAACGGCGGCGGGGCGTTTATGATCCCCTATATGATCACCTTCCTGGTGGTGGGGATTCCGGTTGCCTGGTGCGAGTGGACGATGGGGCGGCTGGGAGGGCGCTACGGACAGAACAGCGCCCCGGGCATCATGTTTGCGTTGTGGCGGCGGGCACCGGCTAAGGCTGTCGGGGCGATGGCCCTGCTGATTCCCGTGGTCATCTACATGTTCTACGTCCTGCTGGAGGCATGGTGTCTGGATTATTGTCTCGAGTTTATGAGGGGCGGGTTTGCAGAGCTTTATGCAACCGCCAAGGGCAACGCTCCACCGGACGCGACGGAGGCGCAGGTTATCGTCGGGGCGACCGACAACCACTTCAACACCAACTGCGGGCTTAACGCGCATGGCGCGTTGTTCGAGGGCAGCAGAATGCTCTGGTTGGTATTGGTCTGCTTTTTGGTCAACTTCGTCATCATCTACCGGGGTGTGACCCGCGGCATCGAGTCGTTCTGCAAAGTGGCCATGCCGGCGTTGTTACTCTGCGCCGTCATCATCCTGATCCGTGTGCTTACGCTTCCCGGAATCACTGCCGGCCTCGGTTTCATGTGGAATCCGCAATGGGAGACGCTTCGCGATCCGCAGGTCTGGGTGGCTGCTTCGGGGCAGATATTCTTCAGCCTCAGCGTGGGATTCGGCTTGATCCTCTGCTACTCGAGCTATCTGCGCCGCGACGACGATGTCGTACTGACTTCGCTTAGCGCCTCGAGCACCAACGAGTTTTGCGAAGTGATACTCGGGGGAATGATCGTGGTTCCCGCTGCGTTTCTGTTTCTCGGGGCGGCCAACGCCAAGGGTACTACCTTCGGGCTGGGTTTCATCACCATCCCCGCGATCATGAACTTCATGCCCGGGGGGAGCTTCTTCGGGGCGATGTGGTTCGGATTGCTGTTCCTGGCTGCGGTGACCAGCTCGCTGAGCATGCTCCAGCCGGCGATCGCGTTCTTGGAGGACGGCTTTGGACTTCGCCGCCGTGCGAGTGTCGCCTTGCTAGGTCTCATCACCGCATGCGGCGCCCTTCCTATCATGTATTTCAGCAAGGACGCCCTGGCCCTGGATCACAGCGACCTGTGGTGCAATCTGCTGATGATAGTCGCTGCCACAAGCCAGGCGCTCATCTTCGGGTGGATCATCGGCGCGGAGCGCGGCCTGGCCGAAGCCAATCGCGGGGCGGATTTTCAGCTGCCTAAGTTCATTGCTTTCGTCATCCGATACGTTACACCGACCTTCCTGCTGTTAATCCTGGCCGGCTGGTCATACATGAACCTGCCTGACTACCTGGATGGCATGAATCCCGAGAAGATGGGTTCTGCCGCGCTTCGCGGTGCCTACACGCAGGCAATCCAGACACATTTCGCGGAGGAAGGTCTCGAACAGGCGGCTATCGAAGAGAAGGTCGCTGAGCTTCTGGGGTCGGAGGATGAGCAGATTGATCTTGCCGGTATGCCCGAATGGGTAAGAGGGGCGGATGACCAGGCTGCCCAGGATCGGGAGGTCGCGGTCAAGGACGCCAACATCGCTCGCTCGGTGTTAATCGCGATTATCGTGTTCCTTATCCTGCTGTACGCGCTGAGCGATATTGCCTGTCGAAATCGCATAGGCAGGGTCATCAAACAGGTCGAGGATACGGGCGGCGGATGGGAGGGTCGATGATGTACAACCTGATGATTATCTTGGGACAGGCAACAACGGAGGAAGTGACGCTTACCTCGGCGGGGACCGTCATCATGACCCTCAGCGTTCTGGTGGTGCTGGGTTTGATGACCTTCTGTATGTCGCGAATCCTCCGCGAGGATCAACCCGCGGATCACCACCACGCGCCGTTGGATATTGATACTCAGGACATCGAACGGTAATGCGGTGGGTGTGTTGGTGGGCAGTGGCATTGAAAGGGGTGCCAAGACCAAGCCCGCAGGATGCGGGCGCCGCCATGAGGATTGACCCGCAGATGGACGGGTGCCATGGTCAAGCACGCGGCACGCGGGCGCCGCCATGCCGATCGACTCGCGGAAAGCATGCCGGCGCCTTCGGCTTAGGCATGGCACCCATCCTTGCGAGTGCAACAGGATGGTCGTCAGGAGAATCAACCGTGCAGCGATGCGAATGGGCCGACAACGAGAGGTTGACTCCCTACCACGATCAGGAATGGGGCGTTCCCCTTCACGATGATCGCAAGTTGTTTGAGTTCCTCGTCTTGGACGGGGCACAGGCTGGTCTGAGCTGGGATATCATCCTGAAAAAGCGTGAGGGCTTTCGGGCGGCCTTTGACGGCTTCGATCCTCAGATCGTCGCCCGCTACGGCAAACGCAAAGTCAACCAACTGCTGGCCGATCCGGGGATCATACGCAATAAGCTGAAGATCAATTCGGCCATCAGCAATGCCAAGGAGTTTCTCGCAGTGCAGGAGGAGTTCGGCAGCTTCGACGCCTACATCTGGCAGTTCGTCGGCGGAAAGACAATCACCAACAAGTGGAAAAGCCTCGAAGAGATCCCCGCCAACACCGCCCAGTCCGACACGATGAGCAAGGATCTCAAGGGTCGGGGCTTCAAGTTCGTCGGCTCGACCATCTGCTACGCATTCATGCAAGCAGCAGGCATGGTCAACGACCACATCACCAAGTGCTTCAGGTACAAAGAGATCAAGGCGATGAGTAGACAGTAGTGGTCACCCGCGCGACTGCGGCGTGCATACCCCGCCCAATGCTGGGGTAGGTTGGGGCGGGTGCCCCATCCTTCGCCTTTTCGGCGAAGGGTGGGGGACTGACCTTGGCGGGCAGGCGATTCGTGTGTGTGAATGCCATCAGGCAGGTAATCCATTCCCCACCATTGTTGCGTAAGTATGGGGTACCTCCGCGGAAAGTCCGGCGGGCGGTGCCCGCCCTACGATTCATCATCGTCAGTGTCTGTAGTAGCCGCAGAACTTGCCCGTATCCATTCTACTCCAGCAGCAACGAACAGGAGGAGGACGAACACCCATCGATCGAACGGTACGATACCTGCCTCTGACAGATGGCGCATTATCGGTATACTCACGACGGCCAGCACGGTCAGCACCATTGCTGCCCTGTACCGGCTGACGTCGAGGAGGTGCTCACGCGGCGGCTTGGCATCGGGTAGGAAGACCTCTGGGCCGTAAAGGTCAAACAGACGCTCTCGGCGCCTAAAAGGGACGCCGCATTCCACACATACACCTTCCTCGCCAAGGTCAGAGAGACCGCAGCCACACGAGGCGCAATCGATTGCATACTCCTTCTCTTCCGCGTTCGTAGGTTCCGGCGGCTTCCAGTCACTTAAGGGGAGCAGCGGGACGTCAATTGGCAAACCCTCGGGCAACTCCTCTGGATCGAATCGCAAACCGCATTCGGGGCATCGTGCCTCTGTCAGGTAGGCGAGGCTGTATCCGCACTTATTGCAGGTACCCGGCTTGGCTCGCAGGTGCCGGATGTACGATCTCGTAACGCGATAAAGAACCGCACCGTAGAGACCCAGCATCATCAGCGACAGTGAAAGCACGAACATGTTTATTAGTGCCGACTGCAAGGTCTCGGATGGCGTAGGAGGGGATGGAGGAGCTGGACGGGGGGAAGGAGCTGGAGGGGCCGGACGAGCCTCGATCCAATATCCACTCGTTTCGCGCGGTGTGGAGGGGGCAGTTTGAGGCCGCGGGGGCGCAGGGCTGGCACGTACAGGTTGGAACGTGAGTTCGGTGCCGGGGAGCGGGCCAAACAGAGCGGCTTGCCCGAAGATCAACCACATTCCCACCAACGCTAACGGCCAGCGACCGCTTGAGATTGCTCGGCGGTATATCCAACCGCTGGAGTAGATGTGTTGGATGGGATCGATCGTGGCGATCGTTCCGATGGGCATTCCGCAGTCATGGCAAAACGGTGCCCTTGGTGGGTTTACCTTCATACACCCCGGGCAATGAGTGATATCGCCGTCGTGGGTTGATTGTGACTGTTCCCCTTCGTCAGGCATGCATGTATTCTACCGGCACGTGAGACAGAATGCGAGTCGGGACTCTTACGGTGTGTGGTCCGCTTCCTCACGGTCGCGGCTCCGATTTAAGCATGTGAGTCGGGCTATGTCCGACGCGACGTATCCAAAGAAGCATCGGCGGGCGGAGCCCGCCCTACACATCAACACTGGCAGCAAGCTGCCAGTGGCACACGTGCGTTCTTCAAGGGCTCGCCAGTGCATCGGCGAGGTATTCGATTACGTGTTTGGGTTGGGCGTCGGTGTGGTGGCCTATTTGATGGCGGCAACTGAAGCCGGATATGGCTACGTCGGCATCGCCGCGGTTGCGGATTGTGGGGAATAGTCTCTCCTCACCGATTGCCTGTGAGACTTCGTAGTGGGCTTTCTCGTGTCCGAATGACCCGGCCATTCCACAGCACCCGCTGTCGATCAGGCAGGCGCCTTCGCCCCATACTTGCTGCAACAGGGCGACGGCATCTTCCGGGCCGACGACGGCCTTTTGCTGACAATGTGCGTGGTAGAGCAACGGCTTGACCGGTTGGGTGAAGGTGAGGGCGTCGGGATGCTCGTCGAGCAACTGCAGTAGAAATGACTCGATGGTGACGGACCGCGATGCAACCAAACGGGCGGCCCGCGTCCGCACCAGTTGAGGATACTCGTCGACAAAGGTGAGGATGCAGCTGGGCTCGGTTCCGATGATGGGCACACCCGCGCGGGCGTTGCGAACAAGCGCATAGACATTAGTCTCGGCAAGCTGCCTGGCTTCGGCGAGGAGTCCCTTACTAATCGCCGGTCTGCCGCAGCACTGAGTCTGTGGACAGTCCACCTCGAACCCTGCCCGTTCGAGGAGCGTAACTGCTGCTATTCCAACCTGGGGAGCATAGTAATTCGTCCAGGTGTCGACGAAGTAGATGGCCCTACCTCTGGGGGCACTACCTTGACGTCGTTTCCTGCGGTGTCGCCGAAACCACGCCCGAAGCGTCCTGTCGGCAAAACGAGGGGGAGGGATGCGCCGATCGAAGCCGTAATGTCGCTCTACCCAGGCCCGTGCGAGCTTCGACTGGGCGATGGCATTGCTGATCCTCGGGAAGCGACTTGCCAAAGGGGCGAGCCTGGGCATGTCCGCAACCAGGCGTGCTAAGGGTGGCACGCCATGAGTCTGGTTCCTGCGGTTGAGGTATTCCGATTTCATGCGGGCCATGTCCACCCCGGTGGGGCACTCCGTCTTACAGGCCTTGCAGGAGATGCACAGGTCCATGACGTCGGCCAGATGGGGATCGTCCAGACCGCTTAGCAACCCACGATCAGAGAGGGCGACGCGGAGGGCGTTTGCCCTTGCCCGGGTGGTGTGTTGCTCGTCCCGGGTGGCCATATAAGATGGACACATGGCACCGATCAGACGCTGTCGACATGCACCCACACCGCTGCACATCCCCGCCAATCCAACCATTCCGCCATACTCGGAGAAGTCAAGGTATGTCTTGACCGGGACGGTTGCGAGCCAGGTTCCGTAGCGGAGGTGCTCGGTCATGGGCAACGGATCGACGATCTTGTTGGGGTTAAGCAGGTTTTCAGGATCGAAGACGTTCTTAATCTCTTTGAATGCAGCGATGAGCTTGGGTCCATACAACTTTTCAAGCCAACAGGAGCGTACGCGCCCGTCGCCATGTTCGCCGGTAATCGTCCCTCCGAACTCAATGGCCAGATCGCAGACCGCCTCGGCAATACGGCGCATACGTTCAACATCGCTGCTTTGTTTGAGATTGAGCACGGGGCGCATATGAATGCACCCGGCACTGGCGTGTGCGTAATAGCCGGCTTCTATGTCTTCCTGCTTCAAGATCGCGGTGAAGCGCTCGATGTAGTCCGAGAGGCGGGCAGGATCTACAGCGGAATCCTCCACGAACGCCTGGGGTTGTGCGTCGCCGGGCTTGGACATCAACAATCCCAAGCCGCTCTTGCGTAGGTTCCACACATCGGCCTGCCTGCTGGTTTCCAGCACCGTCGTAGCAGCGAAGGAGGTCTGGGTTATCTCGCCATCAGCTTGGAGTGTCTCGATCCGCTTGGTCATTTCATCCGTGTCGTTATCGTAGAACTCGACGATGAGTACGGCTGCGGGATCGCCCTGCAGAAAATCGCAGCGTTTCGCGAGAGTCGCGTTTACCCGCCCGGCATCAAGGACCATCCGATCGACAAGTTCGACGGCGGCTGGCTTGTGTTGCAGGATCGCCGGCGTCGCCCGCAGTGCTGCATGTACTTCGTTAAAGTGCAGAAGCACCAGCCCGGCGCACTTGGGTACGGGGATGAGCTTGAGCTTTGCCCCGACGACGATGCCTAGTGTTCCTTCGCTGCCACACAGTATCTTGATCGCATCGGCCCGCGTTCCCGGTGGGCCAAGCCGATCGAGTCCGTACCCCCCGTTGCTGCGCAAGATCTTGGGGAAGCGCCGCTCGATCTCCGGATAGTGTTCGTCGCGGATATGGGCTAGCTCCTTCTCCAGGGATGTTACGGGGGCGCTACTCTTGTCCCCGTCTGCACCTTCGGAAGCACCATCCTTGCCGAAGGTCACGACTGCACCATCTGCCAATACGACGGTCAGTTCGGCAAGGTGGTCCACGGTTCGGCCGTGGATGATCGAGTGCGCCCCACAGGAGTTGTTCGCGATCATCCCCCCGAGCGTTGCCCGGCTGCTAGTGGCGACGTCTGCCCCGAACTGCAACCCGTGCGGTCTGAGATGGGTGTTGAGATCATCCAGCACGACTCCAGGCTCGACCTCGACGGTTCGATTATCAAGATCCAACGTGCCGATCCGGTGCATGTAGCGGGACAGATCGATCTGCAGTCCGTTGCCGACAGCACCGCCGGTCAACCCGGTTCCGGCGCCACGGGCGGTGATGGGAACACCCGCTTTGCCACACTCGTGAACCGCAGCTACGACATCGGCGACGGTCTTAGGCAGCACCACCCCCACCGGAACGATCTCATACAGGCTGGCGTCGGTGGAGTAGATCGTGCGCGAAAGGGCATCGCAGCGCAAGTCCCCGGCGAGCTTCTCCTCCAGGCGCCGCGACAGAGCGGGACCTATTCCTGGCATTTGCGCTGTTTCTTCTGATAGGTGGTTCAAGCTTCGGCTACTCCCTTATGGCAAAAGTAGCCCGGGCCAGGGCGAGCCTGCGATAGACGGCTGCGGCGCGGTCGGCCATTACGCTCATGGCGTGGTGCGTCCGCACATACTCCCTGCCGGCCGCGGCGATCTCCTTTGCGGCTGATCGATTAAGCAACAGGAGTTCTATAGCGCCGGCAAGAGAAACTGCATTCGGCTGGGCACAGAACGCAGCGGTCTCACCCTCGCGGAGATAGTCACAGATCGTATCCGGCGGTGTAACCACCGCCATGCCCATGCCCATTGCCTGAAGCGCGTGGATGTCGAAGCAACTCTTGGCCGCCGGTCGGACGAAGATGTCGGCGCTTTGCATCGCAAAGGCGATATCCCCCAGAGGTTTGGCGAAGGTGATCACTGCTGAAAGATTGCGTTGGCGCACAAGGCGGCGGAGGGCCGACTCCATCTTTCCCTGACCGAGGAAGAACCCCAATACCTCATGTCCTTTGTTGCCGAGAATCGCGATTGCTTCGATCAACTGGTCAATGCCGCTGCCCTTCTCAAACGGTGCCGTACAAAGGACTGCGGGAGTGCGGTCAGGATTCGCAAAACAGGCGATCTGTTTCGAAGCCAGGATGCCTGCACGGACCAATTCGATATGGTCAGGCGTTATGCCCAGCTGGCCTTCGAGAATCGCGATCAGGGGTTTGCTGAAGACAAGATGGCATCCCACGCGCTTGTCCTTCAGTTGTGCGAGCCGGTCGCAGTCGGCCAAGGACGATACCTGAAGCACCAGATCGGCGTCGAAGGCCTCGCTTATGGAGGCTGCCAGCTCATACGAGCTTGAGGTCAAGGCGTGTACGCTTGTTGGAGGTTGGTGCGACATAACCTCAACGATGTGCGCGGTCCGCTTGCCGCTCCAAGGCCAGGTCAGCGGCTCATGTACAAGCGACTGGATGGGACCCAGGGTGAGCGCCTCAATGCGCGGATCGATGCCCAACAGGCGAACGGAGACGGCCTGATCCACCAAGCCAACCGACAGGTAGCGCAGTACACAACCGAGGTGGTCGAGTGCCCTCTCCCCTGCGCACAGGGCAACGCTCAGCGGCAGGGTATCCTGACTGTCATCAGCATCCGACATCAAGGCCATGACACCACCGCAGCCCCCAGGTGTCAACACTCGACCGGAGGCATGTTCACGGATTTGCCACGCCCGCCTAGGCGCGCTATTCTCCTCCTGTAGCTGGTGGTAAGGGAGCAATGCTGAGGACGTGCTGTGAAGATAATTCAGGGAATCGAGGCGGTTGCCCCACCGTTTCCGCAATCGGTACTGAGCATCGGCAACTTTGACGGCGTGCATCGAGCGCACCAGCAGCTTCTTGCCCAGGCAGGTTTGTTCGCTGCCAACACGGGCGGCCCGGTGGTCGTACTGACCTTTGAGCCCCACCCCCTCGTCGTTGTGCGCCCGGAGAAGGCCCCGCCTCGCCTGTCGCCCGCTCAAGAGAAGCTGCGCTATCTAGCCGAAGCCGGTGCTGATGTGGTCGTCGTTGCGCGGAGCGACCATGCTCTTTTAGACCTTGAAGCCGAGGCCTTCATTCACGAGGTCATTCGCGAGCGCTTCAACCCGACGCACATTGTCGAAGGTCCGTCGTTTGGCTTCGGCAAGGGACGCAAGGGGAATCCGGAACTGCTGCGCGATGTTGCCGCCGGTTTCGGCTGTGAGGTGCACATTGTTGACCCGGTCACGTTGCAGGTCACGGAAGGTGAGACATTGCTGGTGTCCAGCTCGCTCATTCGCGGGCTGATCATCCAGGGCAAAGTGCACCGGGCTGCCCTGTGTCTGGGGCGGCCATATACGCTTGTCGGTACGGTTGGCGAGGGTGTCCGCCGAGGCCGCACAATCGGATTCCCCACCGCCAACTTGGAGGTTGAAGACCAACTTATACCCGCCGACGGCGTGTATGCGGGCCGCAGCATCGTGCGCGACACGTTACATCTGAGTGCTATCAGCATAGGCAGTGCACCTACGTTTGGCGAAGGCGATCGTCAAGTCGAGGCGTATCTACTCGACTTCGACGGCGATCTTTATGGCGAGCCGCTGCGCTTGGAGTTCGATCGGCTGCTTCGTCCACAAAGGACCTACGATTCGCCGGAGGCACTGATCGATCAGATCCGCCGCGACGTCCAGGCGGTTAGAAGACTCTTGGGCACGGGCGTCCCCGATACGCCTTCTGCGGAGGCTCAAGCATAATGAACGGATTGGATGCGAAGGTGTTTTCCGGGGCCGCGGCGCGGGTGAACTCGTGGAAACGGCCGCTTCTCCTCACACATACAAACCCCGACGGGGACGCGCTGGGATCCCTGGCCGCCATGCGTGCAATCCTGCAATTGCAGGGTATTGAAGCTCTGGCGGTGCTGTTTGATCCGCTTCCTGGTAGATACGCCCTCTTCTCACGATTTGAGCCTATGCCCATTCTCGGTGTAGACATTTCCGAGGACGGTCTTTCGGGAGTGGACGGGATAATGGTGTTGGATACCTGTGCTTATGCGCAGTTGAGGCCTATTGCCGATTGGCTCCGTGCGGCCGACGTTCCCAAGATTGCCGTTGATCATCACATAACCCGTGACCAACTGGCTGACGCGTATGTCATTGACGAGTCCGCTGCCGCCAATTGCCTGATCCTCCATGACTGGGTGCGGTTCGTTGCCTGGGAGCTGGATCATACCGCGCGGGAGGCACTCTTTGTCGGTATTGCGATGGATACCGGCTGGTTCAGACACTCCAACACGGACGATCGCGCTTTCTCGGCAGTGGCGACTCTGGCTTCTGAGGGGGTATCTCCACATGAGTTGTACGGGCGTCTGTTCCACCGGGAAAGCCCCGGGCGAATACGCCTGCTGGGAATCGCCCTGGAGGGGATGGACCTGCTGGCTGAAGGTCGGCTGGCGATAATGACCCTTGACGACGGCGCGTTTGCTAAGGCAGGTGCGCAATACGCCGACACCGAAGATATCGTCAACGAACCCCTGCGCATCGATTCGGTGGCCGCTGCTGTGCTGATGGTAGCCCGCGGCGACGGTGTGATCCGCACCAGCTTTCGCAGCAAAGAGCCGTTACGCGAAGGCGGGCCGGACTTGGATGTTGCCAGGATTGCCCAAGCATTGGGTGGGGGAGGGCATCGCCGGGCTGCCGGCGCGCGCATCACCGGAGAATTGGCCGCTGTCCGCCAGCTGGTTGCCGATGAGCTTCAAAAGGTACTGGGATAGTGAGCCTTCGCGGGCTACCCGGGAATCGTGTAGCGTCACCTCTTATGGGTGACGTCTGAGGAGGGTTTTCGCCGCCCACAGGGGGCGGCGCTACAACGGTTCAACGGACTGCTAGGTCTCTGTCTGCCGTCTTCCGCGTTCAGCCGCTACTTGCCCTTGAGGTGTACTCTGCGACAATCTCTTTTCGTCAGCGGCGAGCTTCTTTGGGCTGACCGGACCGATCATTATGCGTGAACGCTCTTTAGATGAGTTCGAGTCAATCTTCGAGCAGGCGTCGATCCCCGTTCTGAATATCGCTAACGTCGATTTGGCCAGAGTCTCGGCGGTAGTCAAAGGTGATCCGCTCGACGAATCCATCCTCGATTTGGCAAGCCACCTTAAAACACGCTTCGGGAGCGAGGTCCGAGTGTACCGATCCACCGGAGCCGATGCCGATACCGTTTTTGCGGCCGCCCGCAAACGAAGTCTCTCTCCGGCTGAGGAACCCTTCAACTCGACGGCGGAATTGGTTGGACAAGTGAGCATCGAGCGCAGTCAGCTCGTGCTGTTTCCCGAACCCGCGGATGAAGCCGCTAGGACGATTGATATTGACCACCTAGTTCAAGGCGCTGCCCCGCCCGTCTTGCTGGTGCGAAGCCCTGTTGATAAGCCGGCTGATGTTTTTGGGAAGATCCTGCACAGCCTAACGGGGAACTTCCAGCAAACGCAGAACTTTGCCCATTCGTTTACGCTGGCCGAGTCCGGGGGCGTTCTTCTCCTCTTGCACACGGTCACGTCGGATGAACTGGCAGATGTGCGCGACGCTCTGCAGGTGTCGCCGGACATTGCTGATGAAGAAGGCGACGAGCTTCTTGAAAGCATGGCTCACCATGGAGAGAGGTTCCTAAAAGCTGTTGTTGCGGCAAGTCGCAGACGGTCGTTTGACGTCGGCTACCGCATCCTGATCGGTGATGTTGTGTCCATAGTGCAACAAGAGCTTGAGATTGGTGATTACGGCATGTTTGTCGTCGGTTCACACCGAGAAGGGCACAGCTATCTAGGGGCCAGTGACTATCAACTCATGCATGTAGTCCGTGGTATTCCGGTGTTGGCATTATGACACAGCACTTGCCATCTCCGGTATGCACGGTCAGACCTTGCCAGGCTGAATCATTCATCGATCGAGGAGTATTGGGAGGTGCGACAGCGTGATGTTCAACTTGCCGTGCACCGCTCTGCTCGCCTCCGGTGATTCCGGCACAGCCGCTGTCCCTCCACACCAAACCTGGATATTCGCCGCGCTTCTTGTTGTAACTTTGCTGCTATTGGCCACCGAGAAGATCCAAAAGACGGTCCTGGTACTGATCTCAGCCCTTGTGTGTTTGTTCCTGGCGGACTACTGGGGGTTCTTTCCCCATACCGCCGGACATCATCTCCCCGTCTACATCGAGATGATCGAATGGGAAGTGATAGGAATTGTCATCGGGGCGACGGTGTTCGTCGAAATAGCCGCCCGTAGCGGGATCTTCACTTGGATCAGCGTAAAAATGCTCAAAGCCAGCAGGGGCGATCCCTTCCGGTTGCTCATCTTCTTGTCGGTTTTAACCACGGTGTTCAGTGCCTTTCTCGATAACATCACCGCGATGATTATCATAGGTTCGCTGACCGTCGTAGCGTGCCGCAAGCTCGATCTCAATCCTATGCCCTTTCTTGTCACCGAAGGGATCATGACCAACGTCGGCGGATTGTTGACCCTGATAAGCTCGATCCCCAACATCATCGTGGGCAAGGCTGCGGATATCAGCTACCTGACATTCCTGGTGGTCACTGGGCCTTACACCATCATCGCCATCGTCGTCAGCATGTTAATCGCCCGGTGGCTGTTCGGTTCCGCCGTGCAGCCTCTTACCGAACAGGCCGCGAAGGCACATAACCTCGCCGCGGTGACGGCTTTCGACGAATGGGAGACGGTCAAGGACCGCAAGTTCTTCCGCACATCGATCGTCGGCATCATCCTGGTGATATTGGCGTTTGCATTGAAGCCTCAGATTCCCATCCTGCGCGACTTCGGCATCGAGGTGGTGGCCATGTTGGCCGCCGTGTTCATGCTTCTGCTCCATGCCGACGATGTCGAGCACGACCTCGATGACGTAGAGTGGTCGCTGGTGTTCTTCTTCGTCGGTCTGTTCATCATCATAGGAGTTATGGAACGAGGTGGCGTGCTGCTTCAGATCGGCACGCTACTCAGCGGCCTGACCGACAAGACCGGCACGGTTGGTTTGATGTGGTTTACCGCACTGTTCTCTTCCGTGACGGACAACATTCCCTTAGCAGCGATGATGGCGAAGATCTTCGGCCCAACCCCCGAAGCGGCTGCAGCCGTGGATCGGGCACAGTGGTTCGCCGTCGTATTCGGGGCCAATCTCGGCGGAAACATCACCCCCATAGGATCAGCCAGCACAGTTGTTGCCTGCACTATCCTGAAAAAGCACGGCCTGAAAGTCAGCTT
Source organism: Phycisphaerales bacterium (assembly GCA_020348265.1). Taxonomy (GTDB): domain Bacteria; phylum Planctomycetota; class Phycisphaerae; order UBA1845; family UBA1845. The sequence goes on from CP070744.1 coordinate 1,318,391, forward strand.
CCTGGGTTTCGTAAAGATAGGAGCCGTCTTCGCCGCCGCCCAACTCCTGTTGGCCAGTGGGTATCTACTGATTCTCCAAAGACTGCTCTAAGTCTTTGCGAGATCACTGGGGTATGAGTACACCTCTGACCGCGGATGGTTACGCCCCTCCGCTGTTTCCGTTGATTCGTCCCGAAGCTCTGAGGGCCTCAAGTGCTCGCTGAGCTGCCTTC
>CP070744.1:1318702-1334336 GCA_020348265.1 Phycisphaerales bacterium
GGCCCTGGGGATTGTCTTTGCCCTTTCCTTCTGTCCGGGATCGGCGGCGTTGTTCTTTGCCAGCCTGATTCCGCTGTCGGTCAAGTATGAATCTTCGCTGGTCTTGCCAACGGTTTATGGTGCCGGAACCGCCCTGCCGGTTCTGCTCTTTGCGATCCTCATCGTCTTTGGGGCACACCGAGTCGGTCAGGCGTATGACCGCCTCAAACAGTTTGAGTTTTGGGCACGAAATGTCACGGGCGTGCTCTTTATCGCCATAGGTGTCTACTTTTGTCTGGCATTTATCTTCAAGGTGTTTTAGAGCGTGTTTAAGAAGCCTCTTCTGACCCGCGCCCGTAAGGAAGCGGTCCGGTTTCATCCACTGAAAACCGCTCCCTCACGGTCGCGGCTCGGCTCGTGGCGGCCCTTCTTAGACGTTCAGGCCGGTGGTTCAACCTCGTTGGAGTTAAAGTTGTGAACAGTGGTCAACCTAAACGACTCTCGTTTCTCGACCGGTTTTTGACGCTGTGGATTTTCCTCGCCATGGCCATCGGTGTGGGGGGTGGCTACCTGTTTCCGGGCGTCGAAGATTTCATCAACAGGTTTCAGGTTGGGACCACGAACATTCCCATCGCCATTGGCTTGATCCTGATGATGTATCCGCCGCTGGCCAAAGTGAAATACGAGGAACTGGGTGATGTCTTCCGCAACGTCAAGGTGCTCGGCCTTTCGCTCGTGCAGAATTGGGTCGTCGGCCCGATTCTGATGTTTGCCCTGGCGATTATCTTCCTGCGTGCGTACCCGGAATACATGGTCGGACTGATCATGATCGGCCTGGCCCGCTGCATCGCAATGGTGATCGTGTGGAACGACTTAGCCGAAGGTGATTCTGAGTATGCCGCCGGGCTGGTTGCGTTTAACTCCGTGTTCCAGGTGCTGTTCTTTTCCGTCTATGCCTGGGTGTTCATCACCGTATTGCCGCCTCTGATCGGCTTGACCGGCGCCGAGGTCGACGTCACCATCGGACAGATCGCCGAGAGTGTGTTCATCTATCTTGGCATTCCCTTCCTGGCCGGAATGATCACGCGCTTCGTCATGCTAAAAATCAAAGGCCGTGGCTGGTACGAGGCGAAGTTCATCCCCAGGATTTCGCCGATCACGCTCATTGCCCTTCTGTTTACGATCCTGGTGATGTTCTCCCTCAAGGGTGAATTCATCGTGCAGCTTCCCCTGGATGTCATCCGCATCGCGATTCCGCTGTGCATCTACTTCGTGGTGATGTTTCTTGTTTCGTTCTGGATGGGGAATATGCTCGGGGCGGGTTACGCGAAGACCACGACGATTGCGTTTACTGCTGCCAGCAACAACTTTGAGCTCGCGATTGCCGTGGCTGTGGCAGTCTTCGGAATCGGTTCCGGTGTGGCCTTCGCAGCGGTGATAGGCCCACTGGTCGAAGTGCCTGTCCTAATTGGTTTGGTCAACGTCGCATTCTGGCTGCGCCGCCGCTACTTTGAACGTGAACCTCAGATTGCCACGTGAGATCGCGGGGTACGATTCTCCCGCGGCATGCATGTCACGCATTGCACGCCGGGCAGCCGCTTACTCGGGGCCTTCATCGACGGCGAGACGAGAAGACTGAGAGAACTTGGGCGCATCCGATTCGTCTGCAGGCTCAAGCTGGTCGAGCCAAAAGGCGTCGTCGTTGCGCTTGTACACCATGAAACGCCCACGATCAGCCGGATCTTTCGCCCGGTGATAGCGCAGAAATATGTTGGAATCGTCGACCGCCATAATCTCCACCTTACCCGTCGCGTGGGACATCACGAAGCGCGCCCGCCGGGCCAGTCCCGATCCGCGGCGCAGTGCTTCCTGGAAAATCTTCCAGCCGCGTACTATAGGCACCGCAAAAGGCTCATTACCAACCGTCGGTCTGCCTTGGAAGAGATAGTAGGGCGGGCAGCCTATCCATGACAGTTGCTGGAAGAGCTCCGCCAACACCGTGGGGTCGTCGTTAATACCCCGAATAAGCGGACACTGGTTAACGCAGATGAGCCTGGAGCGGAGAGCGCAGTCGATTGCCCCGACGGCGTGTTCGGTGAGCTCGCGGGGATGATCGAAGTGGGCCATAAGATAGATGCGCCGCGTCGGAGTGGAGAACCGCAGAAACGCATCTTGAAGCTGCGGGTCATCAATTATACGCCAAGGATTGAACGCGGGTATCTTTGAGCCTATCCGGATGATCCGCACGTGTGGGATCAACCTGAGCGCATCGAGGATGTCGACGATGCGGCGAGTGCTCATCAGGAGGGGGTCCCCGCCGGTTAACAAAACGTTCGTCACGCTGGGGTTGTCCGCTATATAGGCCAGGCCCTTCGAAACGTCGTTCGCGACCTCCTCGTTGTTGTCCATGAAGAGCCGTTTGCGGAAGCAGTACCGGCAATATCCCCCGCAGACTTCGTTGCACAAAAGAAGTACGGTGTGGTCGTACTTGTGTTGCACTCCTCGGGCGACAGTGACCAACTGTTCATTGCTTGCGTCAAGCGCCCCCCAGTCGTTGAGCTCCTCAATCTGGGGGATGATCAGGCGGCGAATCGGATCATTCGGATCGCTCCAGTCGATAAGCCCTAGATAGTAGTCATTCGCCCTAAACACGTAATGATTGGTTACAGCTTTAAGCGCCTCTCGCTCCTCTGCCGGAATCGTGGCGATTTTGTCGAGGCTACGAACGTATCTAACGCGTCTAACACCTCTCTCCTGTATCTGGCGCCTTGGTATGAACTCGTAGGACATAACCTGATTCCTTGCCTGCGAGGGCCGATACGGCTCTCTTCGTAGCCTATTCCTTCCCCCCGAAAGGTCGGTCACTCGCCGCTAACGATGTTGGAGGCGGCGTCCTACTCGCGTGAGCGGACAGATTCACAACCGCCTGGTCTTCTGGACCTGATCTGCACCCGTCGAAATTGACTCGAGGTCCCGGGGGCGTCGAAGCTACTTAAATATTGTACCAGAAACCGGCCTCGTTGGCACAGATTACCACGCCTGAAACGTCCGATAAGTCATCAGTGGCTCCCCAATGGTGTTAATCGATCAAAGGATGGACTATTTATAGGACCCAGAGACACCGGGAATCGCGAATGGATGTGTCTTATTCGAGGCGCTTTGTGAAGGCGAGGGTCTCTTCGAAGAGGGCTTCGAGCATCTCAGCTTCCGGCACCGTGTGGGTTTGCTCCCCCTTGACGTAGATGATGCCCTTGCCTTTGCCGGCGCACAACGCAACGTCGGCGCCTTCGGCCTCGCCCGGCCCGTTGACCACACAGCCCATGACCGCAACCTTCACGGGGCTCTTGATCGCGGCCAGCTTGGCCCGCACATCAGCTGTCAGCTTAACCAGGTCGATCTCGGCGCGGCCGCAGGTTGGGCAGGCAATGAGCTCCGGCCCCGTGCGCTCGCGCAGACCCAAGCAACATAGTAACTCTTTGGCATCTTCGACCTCGAGCACGGGGTCAGCCGCATAGGAAATCCGCAATGTGTCGCCGATCCCCATCGCCAGTAGGGATCCCAAAGCGGCAACCGAACGGATTCGGCCCGTCTCGGGTGGTCCGGCATGGGTTACTCCGAGATGAAGAGGCTGATGGAACCTTTCGGAAATCGCCCGATAGGCCTCTATGGCCAGGGTTGCATTGCTGCTCTTGGCGGCTAGAACCACATCGGCAAAGTCGTTTTCCTCGAAGATTCGCATGTACTCTTCGAGCATCTGTACCATCAGGGCTACCATCCCGGAGCGAAAGTCGCTGGCGAGCCGCCTCTTCTGGCGGCTTCGGACGTCGCCCGCGTGCCTCTCGACGACACTGCCCTCGTTTACGCCGACACGGATGGGGATTCCGCGCTCCTTGCAGGCAGCGATCACGCGGTCCACCTGGCTGCGCTCCTTGATGTTCCCGGGATTGAGCCTGATCTTGTGCACGCCCGCCTCTACCGCTTCCAAGGCTCGTAAGTAGTGAAAGTGCACGTCCGCCACGATCGGGACCGGGGACTGATTCAGTATGGCTGGCAAGACCTCTGTATCCTGCCTGGTTGGTACAGCCACTCGGACGACTTGACAACCCGCCTCCGCCAGCCGGTGGATCTGTCGTACGGTTGCGTCGACCTCCGATGTGCGGGTGCTGGTCATCGACTGAATCGACACGGGGGCGTTACCGCCGATGGGAACATCCCCGACCAACACCTGACGAGTTGTCTTGCGAGCAATCACGGCTACACTCTTTCTCCGAAGGTGGATTTGGAAACGATTCTAAGGACGCGGTCGGAAGACTGTCAAACCGACACAGAGTTGCTTTGCAATTGGCCCTGACGTTGCTTCGTCACCAACGGGACTCGTTGGCAGGTGTCTGAATTACACTTAAGACTGCTGTCTGGCCCGCTGATGTTCGGATGTAAGGGAGGTCAAGTAATGTTGATGGAGATGCGTTCCATCGTTGTCGTGGGTTGCCTGGTTGCCTTACCGATCCTGTCCGGCTGCGCCACGGAGCAGGCCCTGGTGGAATTCAGCTACGTGGTTGAACCCACGAGAGGACTGCCCCCGGGAATGAACACGATCACGATAATGCCCGCGAAAGTCGGTCCCACCACCGACGCAAAATGGTCCGAGATGTGTGTTACGGTCATGCAATCGCTGGTAAACGAGTCGCGCAATAGTTTTGGAACGGACATCGACGTCTCCGATCGCCGCGACACCCAAGTCACCTTTGACGAGGCTGACCTCGCAGCGGCGGGGATGTCGACGGCTCAGGGAGGCAGTGGTGGGCAGCTTCTGGCTGCTCAGGGGGCTATTCTCAGCCAGGTGGACATCAAAATCGAGAAGCACGTGGGGAGGAAACGTACCCTTGTCGGTCTGAGCGGTTGGGGTGGCGGGGGCCTTGGATGGGGGCACATACGTACGCGGCAGGTTAAAACCGTCACGCGAAACATCACCGCCCAGACCTCGTTCAAGCTGGTCGATGCCGGCAACAACAGAGTCTGGGAGCATTATGCACCCAAGACGTTCCGAGCGACGGACAGAACCAAAGCGAGCCCCATCTTCGGATCGAGCAGGACCGAGGCGGAGCTTACGCCCCGGGACGCAATCATCGCTACTCTGGTCGAACAAGGTGCCCGCGAGTTCATCAGCCGGCTAATGCCCTGTCGAATCAGTGTTGAGGCCGACGTGATCTCCAGCGGCAATGCGAACTGCAAGCAGGGCGTTCGGTTCTTGCGTGCGGAAGAGTATGGTGAAGCTCTGGTTTTGTTCGAGTCTGCCTGGGCAAAGAACTCAAACGATCACCGGGCCGCCTTTGGAGCGGGCGTAGCGGCTGAGGCTTCCGGGCGATACCACGACGCCCTGAAGTTCTATAAACGGGCGCGAATGGGTGCCGATTTGCCGGCGTACACCGTGGCGCTGGATCGAATGAAAGAGTTTGGAGCTCGCGCACGCCGATAGGCTCTTGCAGACATCCGAGCACATTATCGGGACAGACCAGGGGGAAGGCGCATATCAGCCAACCTTTGCGGCCCGGGTGTGTCTAACATCATGCCGGATGTGGCGTTTCGCTCTGGGAGATGAACATGGGGTCACGGCGAACCAAACGGAGCGGTATCGCCGATCGATGAGGAGGAGCTTTAATGGCAAGAAATGATCTCTCGAAGGCACTTTTGGCAGCTGCCGGTGTTGTCCTGCTGACCACACCCGTTTGGGCGGACGACCCGGCTGCGGAGGCCCAGAACAAACTGCTGGCTAAACGGGCCGCGGAGGCGGACTGCTTCCGCAAGCTGGCCGAGACGGTCTACGGACTGCAGCTCACGTCTGACACGTACGTGCGCGACTTCGTTACGGAAAGCGACGAGATCCGTACAAGCGTAAATGCCTGGGTGAAGGGCGTCCGGTTGGGACCGCCGCGCTACTACGACGACGGTACGTGTGAGGTCGACGGCGAGGTGACTGTCGCCAAACTCATCACCAAACTGAAGGAAATCTACACCGAGCATTACAGCGGCAACAGCATAAAGACGACTGATTTTGAACATATCCAACAGAGCGTGAAGACTGATGTCATCCGTGTGACCGGGGCGGGGGCCCCTAGAACCGAGATTCCCGATTTGCCCGAGGGGTTCGAGGATGCGATTACGCCGCTGCCCGACGGAGTGGTGTTGACCAGGTCAATCCCTGCGATCTGGAAGACAGTTTCCCCCCAAGCGCGGTTGATGGCCGAACGAGCCGCCAAGGTTGACGGCATGCGTCGGCTGTTGGAACAGATCAAAGGCCTCAGGCTCGATTCGAACACCCTGGTTCGAGACTTTGTTACCGAGTATGATGAGATCAGTACCCGAGCCAACGGAATAGTCATCGGCGCCACCGAGGTCAGCAAATATCTCCATCACGACGAACTTATCGCTGAAGTCACTATGGAAGTGCCCGTCGAGAAGGTGATAACGAAGCTGAAGGAGCTTCATACACAGCACTACAAGGGAAACAGAGTCAAAACAACTCATATCACGGACATCAAAAAAACCGTGCAGCGCAAAACCATCCGTGCCACGGGCTCGGGTGTCCCTCCGTTCAGGTTTATCAGCCAAGCGAGGAACGCGGGAGTCGATGTGCCTGACTGGATGAGCCGGAAGCTCGAGGCTACCGGCTTAGGTACTGATCCCGATATCCAAAGTGCCCAAGGCAGGCTAAAGGCCGCCAGGGCGGCTGAGCTCGATGCCAAGCGCAAACTCGTTGAGCAAGTGTACGGACTACAAATAAGCTCGAACACGTCCGTGCGGGACTTCGTGACTGAGTATGACGAGATTTCCGCGCAGGTCAGCGCCGTGCTGGCCAATGCCGTGGCTGGAGCCGCCTCATTCGAAGGCGGGGTAGCGACGGTAACCGTTTCGCTCCCAGCTGCCGATGTCTGGACGGTTGTGCATCAGCATATGCTGATCATCGAACGCCGCGGGTAACCGCTAAGAACGGTTGCCAAGCCTGCAACAAGGAGAATCAAGATGATGCGAGCATGGGTTCGGTTTTGTGTGTGCGGGCTAGCGGCCTTGTCTCTGCTCTTGGGGCCGGCAGCGTGCAGGACGTCCTCGCACACATCCGTGAGGATCTACGAGTACGACGACGAGCCGCAGCCCGACAGGCAGACCGACGACCAGCCGGACTCCGAGTACAAGATGGTATCACCCGGCGAGATGGTCAGCCCGGGGGAAATGGTCGACGAGTAGAGACCGGCTCTCAACGGTTTCGCTGTCGGGTACGAGGAGGAGATTCTTGCACGATTGAGTGGGAATTCTCGTCTCGGTGAAGATCACGCTGGTACCGCTCGTCCATCCTTGAGCAACAGCCCCCACCATTCGTACCCTGCTCTCTTAGGGGCGTGAGGCTGCAGCTATCTTGACAGCGAGTACTTGACAGGCCGGGTCACTCTAGGTGGGCAGACCACTCCAGCGCAGGTCCAATCGTCGTGTTTTCAACTTGACCGTACCGCCGAACACCGAGACACTGTCGGTTGGCTCATACACCCAGGAGCGTCGAAGCGCATGGAAATACCGTCCCATTCACTGCCACCTGTGTCCCTCACCGCGCTGACCGAGGCGGCGGCGGTCATCAACTCGACGCTCGACTTCGACGCGGTGGTGTCCAAGATCGCGAACCTCGCCCGTTCGGTGACACATGCAGAGGCCAGCACCGTCTTCACCTTGGACTCGCACAGTGGAAAACTCGTCGTCGTCGCGGCTACCGGTCATTGGCGCGAGGCCATGATGGATCGAGAGTTCGACGCCGGGTTAGGCTTTCCCGGGCAAGTGGTTCGGGCTGCCGAACCGATCAGCGTCGTGGATGCCCACGCAAATGCCAGATTCTCCAGGGATATTGACGAGATAAGCGGCACGCGGACGCATTCCCTGATGGCGGCACCGATGATCCATCAATCGCACGTAATCGGTGTCATAGAAGTCGTGAACCGCACGGACAGAATCCACTTTGACGAAGCGGACTTGAAGATACTGCAGGTTTTTGCGTCTCTGGCCGCCACAGCAGCCCACAATGCCCGGGCTCATAAGGACTTGAAACGACGATTCGACGGGCTGCGTGACTCCGTATTAGCCGGCACGAGGATCATCGGAACTTCAGCCCGTTGGCAGGAAGTGCTCGGACTCTGCGATCGCGTTTCACGGAGTAGCGCCACGGTTTTACTGTTGGGTGAGACAGGTACGGGCAAGGAGCTGATCGCCCGGCACATACACAACGGCTCCAGACGTCGGGAGGAGTCGTTTGTCACAGTCAACTGCGCGGCATTGCCTGAAACGCTTCTGGAGAGCGAGCTGTTTGGACACGAGAAGGGGGCCTTTACCGGTGCTCATGTCCAAAAGCGCGGTTGGTTCGAGGAGGCCAAGGGAGGAACGCTCTTTCTCGATGAAATCGGTGAGATCGGTCGTCCCATGCAGGCCAAGCTGCTCCGCGCCCTGCAGGAGAAGAAGATTGTGCGGGTGGGGGGCACACAGACCATCAACTGCGACGTCCGCGTCGTGGCGGCCACAAACCGAAACCTGAAGAACCAGATGATCGACGGGCTGTTCCGTGAAGACCTTTACTACCGTCTCAGCGTCTTTCCCATTCAGCTTCCAGCTCTGCGCGATCGTCGCGAAGATATTCCCTTGTTCATCGATCAGTTCGTGCGCTCGGCCGCTCGCGACTGCAATATACCGGAGCTTCAGGTTGCATCCTCGACGGTGGAGACACTGTCGCGGTATGATTGGCCGGGTAACGTGCGTGAACTGCAGAACGTGATCGAGCGGTCCGTGTTGATGTCAGATGGTGACACTCTTCTGCCCTGTCACCTACCACCCGACATCGACGCTGCGCTCGTTTCAGAAGACGCTTCCAGCGAAGACCCTTCGACGCTCTACGGCCAGGAGCGAGCCTTGATTCTCAAGGCCCTCGAAGAGAATAACTGGAACCAATCCCAGGCGGCCCAGGCATTAGGCATCACCCGCTACCACGTCCGCCACCGCATTAAGAAATACAGCATCAAAAAGCCGTCGAGATAATGGCGGTAGACGTGACCATACGCTTGTCCTGGTTTGCATCAGGTTGAGCTGGAGGGGCTACACGTCTGAGATTAATCCGCCAAGGCAGCAAGGCAGTCGTTCGCGCACAGGGGCACGTTGCTTTCTGGCCCTGTGCCGTGCGATGAGAACGGAATGCAGCTTGACCGGCGTACTCTATGACCCGGTAAACAACCTCTGGAAAACCGCGAAGTCGCCCAGATCAACGTCGCCGCTCTTGTCGAAGTCGAAACACCGGCAACCAGTATCCACACCGCCGCCGGGGCCAAGGAGGCACGTTTCTAGCTCAGCGTAGTCGTCCAGGTCCGCATTCCCGTCGAGTGTACAGTCACCCGGAACCACCCCCACCATGTCGAGTGTGACGGCATCAGTGGCGTAGACCACCTCCATGCTTAGGTACGGGGATAGATTGGGCACGTTCACAGGGTCGAATTCGCCGGTGACGCTGCCCGCGCTAAGGACCTCGAAGCTGTCCCCCGGTATAGGTGCGAAACCACTGCTGGGAAGAACGACCTCCAGGCTTCCGGCGAGACTGGCGGTGCCTGAGACGGTGACCAGATCGTACTCGGTGCCCTGATTCAGGCCGTCGATCTCGATCTCAAGGACTCCGCCAGCGACCTGGGTGTAGTTTCCTACGACGTCGAGAACACCTTTGGAGAGGCCGGGTGCCGCGGTGCCTTCGCTGTAGATTATGACGTTGCCCGTAATCGTACCATCGCCGGTCAGAAGTCCCCCGATGATGCTGACCGGTGCGGGGCCCATCATGAACAGATCGCCGCCGTTGAGGATGGTTTGCCCGGCGGTCTGGGTGTAATAGCCGCTGTAGTGCGTGTAGAACCTGAGCACTCCCGTTTTGATCTCGACTGTTCCGGTATTAGTCGTGGGGACAGCGATCGTGCTCATACCGGCTCCGGCGGACTTGACCAGCGTGCCGGCGTTGTTGAGAGTCTGACCGAGGCCCGAGATGATGCTCCCGCTGCTGCCGCTATCCGCCTGGATGTCTATCACGCCTGTGGCGAGATTGTTGAATACCACCGTACCGTGTGCCATGGTGAACTGGCCGAGGAGCGTGGCCGTGCCGGCGTTGTTGAAGACGCAGTCGCGGAGCGTTTTCTCACCACCGGCCGGGTTAACCAGCACATCGCCGTTGGCATTGATCGTTCCGGGCCCGGAGAAGTGCCCGGCCGTGTTCCAGGTCAGAAGTCCGTCGATGGTGATGGTACTCGGGCAGGTGATCGAACCCGGCCCGAGGTTGAGGGTAGTGACTTGAACCGGGTCACCGCTGCTGAAGTCTGCAGTTCCGGTGTGGCTGCCCCCCCCCGGGCCAACCTGGAGCGTATCGAACCGTATTGCGTCGTCGACGATCGAGCCGCCGAAGTCCACGGTGCCCTTCACGATGTAGAACGATGAACCGTAGCTGATAATATTGGCCTCGTCGGTGAAGATCAGGGTCTGGTGGTCCCGTACGGTGGTCGCGACGCTGACGTTGTACATCCCGCGGACGTGATTCCAGGCGCCAATGCCGGAGGAGATGAGGATATTTTCGGCGACAATGCTGGAGCTGGAGAGGAAATCGTGTCCGCCAGTGAAATTGAGCAGGGTGCCCGGATCGGCGAGGAAATCGCCGGCGTGGCTTCCGCCCAGGTAGAACTTCAGCGTCCCGGCCTTCACGTGGATCAGCCCCGAGTTGTTGGTGTACATGTAGATTACGCTCTCCCCGGGGTCCACCGACTTGATGAGTGTGCCGCCGTTCACGAACAGGTCGTCGAAATAGCCGTTGAGGAAATATCTTCCTCCCTGGTGCTCATAGGACGAACCCGGCCAAATCTCGAATACCGAAGCCCCAACGAACTCCACGCGTGCGGTGCCAACCGACGTGCTGTTGTTGTCGAGAATGAGATGATGTTCATCAAGGTATACCATGTTGCTGGTCTGTACACCGCCGTGCGCATACGTCTCGCCAGGTCCTGTCAGCCTGCCGCTCGCGCCCCAGGTGAACAGCCCGCCGATCTCGAGACGATCGTACACGTCCAACACCGTGTTGCTGCCACTTAGCCCGAGATCACCGTCGACCCACGAGGGCTTGAAGAGATGCAGGGTGGCGGGGAACGATCCGCCCGAGACGTCCAGACTCTCGTTACACGCAAGGATGTCTATATCGGTGTAGCCGTCTCCGTAGGTAACGGTGATGTCGTCGTAGGCATTGTTGATGCAGACGTTGTCGGCATGGTCCGGAACCGCCGGGCAGTACGCCTGGAAAGGGGAATCACAGGTGGGCGGCGGTGGCGGCACGGGACACTCGCTGAATTTGTACCAGTTGTTGGGGTTATGCCATGAGCCGTCTCCATCCGCCCACTGAATCAGCTTTCCCGCAGCCGCGTCACATTCGTCGGGCACGCCGTTTCGATCGCAGTCCTTGCTGGTTCCGCTGGCCAGATCGCATTCGTCGGGGACGAGATTGTTATTGCAGTCGTCGCTCAGGCCGCATCCGGTTACGTCACAGAAACTCGTGTTGACTTCGCACTTGATCCCATCAGCCCTTGTGTGCTCCATGTTGTCGCACTCGATATCGCAGAGATCAATGATCCCGTTGCTATTGCAGTCGCCGGTGATGACGAAGGGACCGAACGTCTCGTGCGGGCCCCAGTGATGCTCGAAGTCCCGCGCCCGTATGCTGATGTAGTGTTCCCCGAAGTCCCGCGCCCCGCTCCAGACCCGAGACGTACAGCCGCCGTACCAGTGGTTGGGACCGGTGCCAGGCACGACACCGCCGGGGTCGGTGGTCCACTCGAAGCTGAAGCCAGCGGTTCCGGTGACATCGTCCGTGGGCTGCTCAAACTCTACGGTAATACAGGGTAATGGCCCCCCTACGCCGCTCGGGTGTGTGACTGAGTCCAGGACGGTGATCCGGCCGGGAGGGGCGGTGTCGGTTGGAAACGCGGACGAATAGTCGGGATTGACGTTCAGCGCCGTCTTCCACAGCCCCGGAGTGTGCTCAGGGTATCGACTTCGGAAACTGGCGATGAACCCTGCGGGCGTGGTGGGCTGATCCACCACGGCCACGGTAAGAATCTCCTCCGCCCCTAGTTCCATGCAGTCCGTGGTGCTGCCCAACCCGTTATCGTCGTTGTCGTCCTCATCGTGATCGTCGTCCTTTTCGTCAGCGATATCGCGCAGCAAGGCGGCGACGAAACCCTCGGTCAGCCAGGGGTCGTGTGACTGGCTGTCCTGGCAGCAAGTCTTGGTGGTTTCGAAGCCATACGGATCCCATGGTATGAAAGGCGTACAATCATCGTGCTGGTAGCGGTCCGGGAAGGAACTGGGGATCACGTACCCGAGCCAATTAGGGAAGCCCTCGTTCCAGGCATCGTGGTCGGTCTCCCTGCACCACCAGCAATGACCCTCATCCTCGCAGTCGGTGCCGGAGGTACAGTATTCTTCGCCATCACAAAAATCGTTGCAGTAATCGGGTGCCGTGTTGACCGAGTGCTCCGCAAGGAAATGATGCCCGTATTCGTGAATGAGAGTTCCCTCGCTCCATTGATCTTCGGCGATTATATAGATCTCGTCGAAGTCCTCGCTGTATTGCGAGGTGCTGATCCCGGTTTCCGGCCACTGGATGTCCACATGGTCGACATCGAGGCCGATGGCGTCATCGATGAATCGGTGGGCCCGAACCAGGCTGTTCCAGATATGCAGGGCGGGCATTTCATCGCCGGGGGGAGACATCGTTCCGAAGTTGACTGTTTCCCCGGTGAAGTTCTCAATGATGTTGTCCATGGTCCACCAGAAGTAGTCCTCCTCCATCACGCCGGGATCCTGGACCTGGCCTACCCCGGTGTCGCACTCGAAACGGACGTAAATGTCGGGTTCGTCGCAGCCCACCACGTCACAGTCGTCCCACCATACGATGGGGGAATTGAAATAACCATTCTTATCGGTGCGGAAGGACCAGATGGACTCATCGACCAGCGGATCGCCCGCTGCCCCGTCATCGTCCATGACTTCTACCCAGATGTTGTCGGCCCCGACAGTCCTCTGGGGAATGTCCTCTGGGTCGTCGCAGTCGCCGTCACGTGGCCAACTTCTGTCTCTACAGGGCCGGGTATAGACGAGCCGTCCGGAGAACTGAAGCGGTACCGCTCCGCCTCTTTTTGAGGTATCCGCCTGACTCGCGTCTACCGGCACAGGTACGCTGAGCTTGTCGCCCAGGCGTACCCCGGTACTCTGCAGAGCCCGCGGCTTGCCGACCCGCCCGAAGTATTTCGGGCCAAGCTCGTATTCCTTTGTGACACGGCGGCCGTCGCACCTGAACGATAGCCGGATTGGACGATCCGCATCCTGCGGTAGGGCTCTGAAGGGGACACGTAAGGTTCCCACCTCGGCCAGCCCCCGATCCACGGGTGCGTCGAACGATAGAATGGTCCAACCTTCGCCTTCCAGCTTGAAGTCGGCCAGCACACTTGCCTCGAAGACGTGGATCTCGAAGACGCCGGCGTACACCTCACCCGATGTGGCCTGTGGCGTATCGTGCGGCATTTTGACCACCGCCGGCGGGCCGACATCCGCCCGGGCTGTAGCGCCGACGATAAGCAACATTGCCCCAAGTAGTAGAACGCTCGGTCGGTTTTTGCGGTTGAGTTTCATATGCGTCTCGCTTCAGTGTATCTTTGATAGTGCCTCTTTCCCGCTCACGAGGTGCCCGCCGCCACCATACGAGATGAGCAGGAATGGCGATGAGGTTGAGCACGCCGTTGCCCTATTAGAGGGATGCAGCGGTCTCCCACCTGACGTCGCCGCCCAGACTAAGTGCGGTGCCAAGCCCACGTCGTATCTTCCGAAAAAAGCCCGGATAGAGTAGCCCTTGCATCCTACCAAATCGCCCTTCCAAGACCAACATTAATCGGACCCGCTCTTTGCGAGTGCGATCTGAAGGGGGCAGGCGCGGCCCGCACTCCGTTGGGCTGCGGCCAACCTAGGTCTAGTTTTGACTCCTGGATGTCCTGGATTGGGTCCTGTACTTCCAGCGATATAGAGTGTTAATTCGCCACGTGAGGCAGGACACAAGCTGGTGTCCGTACTAGAGACGACCGATTTGACCGGTAACGGCCGACACATCGAGGTGTTTGCCGGTTGTCATGATGCTGTGGTTGCGGCATGCCGCATGGACGGATGGTGAGTTCTAGAGTGAATAACTTGGGTCTAGAATGACAGAGCTATGCTTGCCGCCACTGCTCCTTGCGAGGACAACGGAATGCCGTCTGACCGAGTTACTCTATGACCCGGCAAACACCGCCTGGAACGCGGCGAAATCGCCCAAGTCTACATCGGCGTCGTCGTCGATATCGGCGCAATCGCAATCGTGGCCGAGCCCGCCTTCGGGGCCCGCCAGACACGGTACGAACTCGACTAGATCACCAAGCCCCACTGCGTAATCTTCGTTACAATCACCGGCTAGGGGTGGGATGATCAGCGTCACGGTAGTCGGAGAGTAATACACGACCACCTGCATCTGGGGCGGCAGATTCGTCACGCTCACGGATTCAAACTCACCTGTAACCAACCCGCCCAATACGATCTGGAAGATGTCGCCGTGCTCCGGCTCGAAGCCACTGATCAGCACGACATTTAGGTCGCCCGCCAGCGATACGTTGCCGGTGCAGACTAATGTGTCATATTCTCCCCGGAGCGAACCAGCGAGTTCGACTCCATAGGAGCCGCCCGGGCCTTGCGTGTAGGCTCCATCGATAACCAGTTGCCCGATCGATAGGCCGGGCTCCACACTCCCGCCCGCGTTGGCAACGTCACCGGTGATAGTGCCTTCGCCAGTCAGCAGGCCGCCCTGAAGGTCGAAGGGGTCCCCATACTTCGTGAAGGCGAGATCGCCGCCGTTGAGCCGGGTCTGCCCCGCGTTCTGAACGTAGTAGCTGCCGTAGCGCGTGTGGAGTTCGAGCACCCCGGCCTGAACTTCGACCGTACCCGTGTTGCTCGCGTGCGCTCTGACCGTGCTCGTGCCGGTCCCCGCAGATTTGACCATCGTGCCGGCGTTGTTGACGGTTCCGTCGATTAACTCGCCGTCGAACTGGATGTCCATCACCCCGCTGGGCAGGTTGTTGAACGCTGCGGAGCCGTCCACCCTCAGTCTACTTAGAAACGTCGCGGTACCGGCATTGTTCAGGACACGGTTATCGAGGCGTTTTATGCTACCCCCGGACTCGATCGTCATATCGCCGTTGACGTTGAGCACACCCGGCCCGATGAAGCTGGTCGTTCCATAGCTGCCCCCCCAAGTCAGGAGCGTGCTGACGGTCACAGTGCTCGGCCCCCGGATCGCACCCGGACCGATGATAAGGTTCGTAACCTGAACCGGATCGCCGCTGTTAAGGCTCGCGGTTCCGAACCCCGTTCCCAGGCTGAGGGTATCGAACTGGATTGTTCCGCCGACGATCGCGTCGAAGTTCACTGTGCCGGAGAGGATGTAGAAGGAAGAGCCATAGCTGACGATGTTCGCCTCGTTGGTGAAGGTCAACGAGTCGTATGTGTGCGTCGTTGCCGTCGTGACGTCGTAGGT
>CP070744.1:1334436-1349729 GCA_020348265.1 Phycisphaerales bacterium
GGTGCTTACCTTCCAGATGGGGCGGCTGTCGCCGACGGAACTTAGCAACTGTGCCTCGGTGGCGTCAGCGCCGGGGAGGTCGCACTTGTTGAGCACGAAGCAACTGGCGATCTCCACGATGCCCGCCTTGGCGAACTGGATCGAATCGCCGCTCTCGGGCATGAGCAAAAGCATGGTCTGATCGACCATCTCGCGGACGGCGACATCGGCTTGCCCCGCACCGACGGTCTCCAAGAGAATATAGTCGAAGCCGAAGCCGTTGATGATGTTGACCACGTCCGCGCAGTGAGGGGACAAGCCTCCCGCAGCGCCGCCCGAGGACAGACTGCGCACGAAGAATTGCTCGTCGCGAGTGCCGGTCATCATGCGCAAGCGATCGCCCAACAAAGCACCACCGGTTAGCGGGCTGGATGGATCGATGGCCACCACGGCCACGCGCTTGTCACGTTGGCGGAGGCGCTGCCCGAGCTTGCCTATGAAGGAACTTTTCCCCACGCCGGGCGAGCCGGTGACCCCGATGACCTTGGCCTTTCCCGCAGGCGGTTTCCAGCCGTCGAGCTCCCGGCCGTCCTGCACGCAGGTTATCACTTTGGCAAGTGCGCGCACGTCGCCTTTATCATACCCCGCACGGGCATCGGTAAAGGGCACAGCCTTACGCTCTGCGGCAAGTTCCTTGAGCTTCTCGACGATCGCATCAATCGGCGAGCCGGGATTGAACACCGCAGCAATGCCCATCTCTTCAAGAGGTGGATGGTCCGCATCGGGTACGATTCCTCCGAGCATCACGGGAATGTGCTCTATGCCCAGCTCTTTACGTATGCGCAGCAGTTCGGGCATTACGGTCATGTGGGCGGCGGAGAGCAGGCTCACGCCGACCACGTCGACATCCTCCTGCAGGGCGGCGTACATGGTGCTCTCGCACGTTTGCCACAGGCCTGTATAGATCACCTCGATGCCGGCGTCGCGAAACGACCGTGCCAGCACCTTTGCCCCTCGATCGTGCCCGTCAAGCCCGATCTTGGCCAGCAATACTCTTGGAGGTTGTGATCCGTTCTTGTCCATTCGCATTCCACAAGCTAACAAGTGTCAACCAAAACGGATGTCATCATTATGGATGACACGCAATCAGTCGTCAACGAAACAGGCACGCACCAAGCGACGAACGTCCGCAAGAACATCCTCAGGCAAAGCACCGACTACGTCCATGATCTTCCGCTTGTCGATCGACCAGAGTCGACCGCAACGGACGGTGGTCGAAACGGTAAGACCCGTCGCCCTGAAATCAGAACGCCTTTCAGAGACTTCGACGTCATAATTGCGTGGATGCTTGACATTAGATGCCTTGGTGGTGAACGCAACGATGACGTCTGGATAGCGCTCATTGAAGGCATCGGAGGAGACTACAACCGGGAAGCGCGTCTTAGTCTGCTCTGAGTCCGAGTACTGGACAGCAGCGCGGACGATTTGGCCCCGCGATGGGCTCCATGCCCCCTGTACCATCAATCAACTCCGGGATTTTCGAGAGGTTCCGCCCAATCCTCGTCTTCAGGAGCGTCAAGCCCTCGGGTGATTTCTTCACGACGGGTCGGTCCCACGTCAAAGGTCAACCATGGCGCATCTGCCCTGTCGCGAATGACGCGGAGAAACTCCACCCAGGCGCTCTCAAACGTCTCGGCATCAACGACGACACCCAGTTCCTGTGCGCTTAGCCGAAACAGTCTGCCAAGACGCCCCACAACCACGCGTACAGTCCGGACCACCACAAACCCCGCTGGACACACTGACCTTTCAACATAAGGATCCGGGGTAGGACCGCGGCGGTTGATGTCAGAACCCAAGCTACTCCGGCTGTCAAGCAGCATCAACATCGTAGGGTCTCCAAAACGCCTAGTCGGTTCCCTCTCTATCATACACGTTCAAGAGCGGTATTACCTCGCTTTCGAGAAACTCCTTACAACGTCCGAAAACAACTTGCGCTTGGTCATGCTTCACCGCGTTCAATGGTTGGTCCATCGGAGCCACACCAGTCACCTCAATCCAGACCGCACGACCATCACGCCATGAGCTGGCTTTGGCCTCCAAATTCATCGGCGTGTTTCCAGGCTTACGCTGACACGCAAAATTGAATCCCACGCTGTGGGGAAGGTCGTCCAGCTTTTCCTTTAGCGCTGGGCCAATCTTCAGAACTCCATTGGCGAGGAAGTCGCGTGAATTCTGGAAATGCACCGGTGTGACCAGAGCCCGCAGACACGAGGTCTGAGCAATGGCGCAGGTCTGCGAGAAGCATTTGAACCAACAGCTCAAGACCACCTTGATCTTCTGTGAGAACTCATCGGCAGATAGCTCGGTGAATTCCTCGACGACTGAGAGAGCATCCTGTGAGTAGACAACCTTACTGAACGCCTGCCCGCCCTGTTGAGCCGTTCCACGTGACTTTGCCAGCTGGCACCGATCAGGTCGATACGAAAAATCGTCATACTCGCCGAATTCCGGGTTCGAGTTCAGTTCGTCGAAGAATCGCTGAAACATGGCTCGTTCAAGCCCCTGCCCCGGTGAGTCAGGCCCAAGGATCTGCCAGCGTATGCGGAAGTGGATGAAGTTGGGGGAAGCTATCTGCATGTCGGTAAGTCCTTCCTACAAGTCGTCACCATTCCGGGCCGCCGTCGTATGCCCCGAAGACGGACTTCATCGTCTCCATCATTTCGCCCACGGTGGCATCCGCCTTGGCTGCCTCGATCAACGCAGGCATGACGTTTACCTCCGCCCGGGCGTCCTCGCGAAGTTTCTCGAGGGCGGCCTTGTGGCGGGCCTGATCCCGCTTTGCCTTTAGCTCTTTGAGGCCGGCCACCTGGGCATCTTCCGTATCCTGAGTGATCTGAAGGATGGGGATTCCCGGCGGGCCGTCCTCGACGAAATCGGTAACGCCGACAACTTTCTGCTCGCCGCTGTCGATGGCCCGCTGCTGCGCCTGCGCGGATTCCGTAATCGCCCGTCTGAAGAATCCGCGATCGATGGCCTGGACCACCCCGCCCATGGCATCGATCTGATCGATGATGGCCAGGGCCTTCGCTTCGATCTCGTTGGTGAGCTTCTCGATGAAATAGCTACCGCCCAGCGGGTCGACGCTCTGTTTGACGTTGGTCTCATGGGCGATGACCTGCTGAGTGCGTAGGGCGATCTTGCACGCCTGCTCGGAGGGCAGGGCCAACGTCTCATCCATGCTGTTGCAGTGCAGCGACTGCGTGCCGCCCAGAACGCCGGCAAGGGCCTGGTAGGCGACGCGCATGATGTTGTTCATAGGCTGCTGCTCGGTGAGGGTCACTCCGGCGGTCTGGCAGTGCATACGCAGCAGCCAGCTGCGCTCTTTCTTCGCTCCGAAGCGATCGCGCATGACCCGCGACCAGATCCGCCGCGAGGCCCGCAGCTTGGCGATCTCCTCGAAGAAATCGTTGTGCACGTCAAAGAAGAAGCTCAGGCGGGGTGCAAAGTCATCCACATCCAAACCCCGCTCGATCGACTCTTTGGTATATTCGATTCCGTCAGCCAGAGTGAAGGCCAGCTCCTCCGCCGCCGACGCACCCGCCTCGCGAATGTGATACCCGCTGATGCTGACCGTGTTCCACTGCTGCATGTACTTCGTGCCGTACTCGATCGTGTCGATCACCAGCTTGACACTCGGCCTGGGCGGGAAGACATACTCGTTCTGGGCGTGGAACTCCTTGAGGATATCGTTCTGCAGAGTGCCGCGCAGGTTTTCGACGGGGACGCCCTGCTCCTGGGCGACGGCGATGTAGAACGCCAGCAGAATCGCCGCCGGTGCGTTGATGGTCATGCTTGTGCTGACCGCGCCCAGATCGATTCCGTCGAAGAGGCGGCGCATATCCGCCAGAGATGAGATCGCCACGCCGCAGCGCCCCACCTCGCCAAGCGACAACGCATCGTCACTATCTCGCCCCATGAGCGTGGGCAGGTCGAACGCAGTGCTCAGTCCGGTCTGCCCGTGTTCGAGCAGGTACTTGAAGCGCTGATTAGTGTCGTCAGCCGATCCGAAACCGGCAAACTGACGCATGGTCCAGAAGCGCTCGCGGTACATGGTGCGGTGCGGGCCGCGGGTAAACGGAAAGGACCCCGGCACACCCAGCGCCGTTGCAGGGTCAAACCCGCGCATATCCTCGGGACCGACAAAGGGCTTGGCCTCGGCATCACACGTGCAGGACTTCTTGCGCTCGACGGACGGTTCGGTGGTCATCTACTCCTCCATCCACGAAGCCGGTCGTTTCTCGATAAAAGCGGTCATGCCTTCGCGGCCATCGTCAGTCTCGAAGCAATCGGCAAAGGCGGAGAGATCATCTCCCGTGCACAGAGCCTTCTTAGCGAAGGCCACCGCCGCGGGAGCAGCACGCTTGAATGACGTGCAGAAAGCAGCGACGCGGGGACCGAGATCGCCGGCCTCACTCACAATCTCATCCACAAGACCATACGCTAAGCCATCTTCTGCTGATACGGGCAAGGCAGTCAGGTAGAGCTTCTTAGCTTTGGCAATACCGATCAAGGCGGTCAGACGTTTGATGCCGTTCCAACCCGGAATCAACCCGAGGGAAGTCTCCGGCAAAGCCAGCTTGGCGGACTTGACCGCGATGCGGAAGTCGCAGGCCAATGCCAACTCCATACCGCCGCCCATGGCAGCCCCGTTGATCGCCGCCACCGTGATCGACGGTAGAGCTTCCAACTCATTGAAGGCGGATTGACCCAGCTTGCCGTACTCCGTAGCCTGCTCGCGGTTGAAAGGAGCCATCTCCTTAATATCCGCACCGGCAAGAAAAACCTTGCCTTCCGCCTTGACCACCGTGGTACGAACGCCGGAGGCGGAAGCCACCTTGGCGATTGCCTCGCGAAGCTTCTTGAGCACCGCGGTCGAGGCTACGTTGACCCCGCCCTCAGTCACCAGCGTGATGGAAGCTTGCGAACCGTCAATATCAACACGAACGTCTGTATTACTCATAGCTATAGAACCCGTTCTTGGTCTTTCGGCCTAACATACCAGCCAGCACCTTCTTGCGCAGCAGTGGGCATGGGCGGTAGCGATCCTCGCCCAAATCGCGATGCAGGACCTCGAGGATAAACAAGCAGACATCCAGCCCGATCAGATCGGCCAATGCCAACGGACCCATGGGATGGTTCATACCCAGTTTCATGATCTCATCGATGGCCTCGGGCTCGGCCACCCCGTCCTGCAGGGTGAAGATGGCCTCGTTGATCATGGGCATGAGCACACGATTGGATACGAACCCCGGATGATCGTTGCACTCCACCGGCGTCTTGCCCACAGCCTTGGCCAGCTCGATGGTGCGCTTAACCGTGTCGTCAGAAGTTTGCAGCCCTCTTACCACCTCGACAAGTTTCATCAGGGGCACGGGATTGAAAAAGTGCATGCCAATGAATCGATCGGGGTGCTCGGTCTGGGCGGCAAGCTGAGTGATACTAATGCTGCTGGTGTTGCTGGCCAGGATGCCTCCGTCCGCCACGTGGGTCTGAAGCTCCTTAAGAAGCTCGATCTTTATTTCGAGTTTTTCGGTAGCCGCCTCAACGATCAGCGGCCGGGCGCCGATGTCCGAAAGGGCGTTGACCAGATGCAGCCTCTTCTTTGCTGCTTCCGCATCCTCAGCCGACATCTTGCCCTTTTCCACGGCCTTGGAAAGCATCTTTCCAATCTGCTTGGACGCGGATTCCAGTGCCGCGGGCACGGTATCGAACATGTACGCGTCATATCCACTCTGGGCAAAAACCTGGGCGATACCCCTTCCCATCGTCCCCGCACCAATAACTGCCACGCTCTTGTCGTTGTCGCTCATGTTGTTCACTCCGCTTTGCTTCTGCGCCTGCGTCGTCTCGCAGGTGAATTCCCATAATGACGTTTCTTGCGCAACGCCCGGTCCTAACCCAAGGTCCGCGCGATCACCAGTCGCTGAATCTCGCTGGTGCCTTCGTATATCTCCGTAATCTTGGCGTCACGCAGGAAGCGCTCTACGGGATAATCCTGGCAATAGCCGTATCCGCCGAAGACTTGCACCGCGTGATTGGCCGCCTTCGAGCACGCCTCTGCTGCAAACAGCTTGGCCATCGCCCCCGATTGGACGAAGTCCTTTCCGCTATCCTTTTCCCACGCTGCCTTATAGGTAAGCAGCCGGGCGGCTTCGACACCGACGGCGATGTCGGCGATCTTCTTCTGAATCGCCTGGAGCCTGGCGATAGGCTTGCCGAACTGCACGCGCGTATTGGCATACGCAGCAGCCTCCTCCAGACAGGCCTGCCCGATTCCCAGGGCCTGGGCGGCGATTCCGATCCGACCGCCGTTGAGAGTCGTAAGGGCGACACCCATCCCCCGGCCGCGCTGACCCAACAGAGCATCCTCTGGGAGCACGCAGTCCTCGAAGATCAATTCCGCCGTCGATGAGCAACGAATGCCGAGTTTCTTCTCCAGCTTGCCGAGTTCCAGCCCGGGCGTGGGCTTGGGGACGATAAGCGCACTCAAACGCCGCTTGGGCTCGTCCGGGTCGGTAACGGCAATCAGGACGACAACGCCTGCTTCCTTGCCGTTGGTGACGAAGTTCTTCGTCCCCGTGATGTGCCAGCCGTCATCCTTGAGAACGGCCCGACAGTCGGCTGCACCCGCGTCACTTCCGCTACCCGGTTCGGTGAGCGAAAGACATCCGATTGTCTCTCCGGAAGCCAACCCCGGCAGGTACTTCTTCTTCTGCTCAGGGGTGCCAAAGGTGAGAATGGGATCCACGCACAACGACCCGTGGGCGCTGATCAAGACACCCGCGCCCGCGCAAGCTCGCGATATCTCCTCGACGACGATGCTGGAGGCGATGGTCCCCATCCCCGCCCCGCCATACTCTTCCGGAATGGCGATGCCGAAAAGACCCAGCTCGGACAACTGCCCGATCAACTCCTGGGGCATGGCTGCCTCTTGATCGCGATCAGCCGCCCCCTTCGCCACCTCGTTGGTCGCGAAGTCGCGAATCTGCTCCTGCAGCATGCGATGATCATCATCCAGTTCAAAATCCATGGGCAACTCCTCTTATAATTCCAGCAATCGCCGGGCAATGATGATGCGCTGAACCTCGTTCGACCCCTCGCCGATCTCGCAAAGCTTGGCGTCCCGCATGTAACGCTCTACGGGCACTTCCTTGGTATAGCCCATAGCCCCGTGAATCTGAATAGCCTCCAGACCGGCCTTAGTGGCCATTTCACCGGCGAAGAGCTTGGCCACCGAAGCTTCATAGTTGCAGTCCTTGCCCGCGTCGGAGAGAACGGCAGCCCGGCGAGTAAGCAACCGTGCCGACTCAACCTCTGTGGCGATATCCGCCAGCTTGAACTGGATCATCTGATGTTCAAACAGCGGCTTGCCGAAGGCCTTGCGCTCCTTTGCGTAGGCCAGCGCCTCTTCCAGCGCCCCGCGACCCAAACCCGTCGACATGGCTGCAACGGTTATACGCCCGCGCTCCAACACGCGCATCGCGTCAAGGAACCCGTGGCCTGGCTCCCCGCAAAGGTTCTCCTTGGGAACCCGAAGGTTCTCGAGCGTCAGGCCGACGGTGTCCGAGCCCCGCATGCCGAACTTGTCCTCCTTGGGGCCGATAATCAGGCCGGGCGTGTCCCGCTCGACGATGAAAGCGCTGATACCTTTGGGTCCACCTTCCGGGGTCGTCCGGGCCATGATGACAAATACACCTGCATGGTGCCCGTTGGTGATCCAGTGCTTCGCACCGTTGAGGACCCAAGTGTCCCCGTCCAACTCCGCGGTGGAGGTAAGGGCAGCGGCATCGCTTCCGCAATCCGGCTCGGAAAGTGCCCAAGCGCCCATATGCTCGCCTGAAGCCAAACCGGGAAGATACTTCTTCTTCTGCTCCTCGCTGGCTCCTACCATGAAGTGCGCACAACAGAGGGCCCCGTGGGCATCAAGCATCAGGGCAGTCGCCCCGCAGTGTCTGGCGATCTCCTCCATGATCACCGTCGCCTCCAGATCGCCGAAGCCACACCCTCCGTACTCCTCGGGGATGAAGATCCCCATGAAGCCCAGCTCGGCCAGCTTGCCGATCAGCTCGCGGGGAATACTCGCCTCGCGATCCCATTGCCGGGCGTAAGGAGCGATGTGCTCAGCAGCAAACTTCCTCGCCACATCCTGCAGCGCTATCAGGTCGTCAGAGAGTTCATAGTCCATAGGTCACCCAAGATTGGCAGTCATAAGTTCAGGAATTACAAAGCTTTACACGTTTCGCCGTGCCTGGTTCAGCCGGCAACAGCGTATGATAACGTCAGCAGCGTCGTTGGTCACGAGCCGACAGTAACGGTACATACATCCGGCGTGCCAGCGCCCAGCTGTGTTACACGAGCCATAGCAGGCATCGGACCACCAGTATGTTCGCGGTGTGCGTGCTACCGGCGGCTTGCCCGCCCTTGAATGCGACGGCCGGCGGAACGCTAACTTGCTTCACCGAGTTCCCGTGCGATGAGTAATCGCTGAATCTCGCTGGTGCCTTCGTATATGGTCGTCACCCGCGCGTCCCGGTAGAGCTGTTCGACCCTGCACTCCCGGACGTACCCCGTCCCTCCGTGGGCCTGTACAGCCCGGTATGCGATGCGGTTTGCCGCCTCGCTGGCGTAGAGTTTGGCCATCGAGCTGGCCGACCGGCTCGGACAACCCGCGTCGACCTTTTCCGCTGCCTGCCAGATCAGGGCCTTGGCGGCTTCGAGCTCCACTGCACTGTCCGCAACCATTCTTGCGACAGCCTGAAAAGTCCCGATAGGCCTGCCGAATTGCTTCCGCTCGCACACGTAGGAACTCATCTCGCTCAGGCACGCCTCAGCTATTCCGCTGGATTGTGACGCAATCCCGATCCGCCCCTCGTTCAGGGTCGTGGTGAATACCCACATACCCCGCCCGCGCTGACCGACTATGTGGTCCTCGGGCACAAAAGTGTCGGCAAAGTGAATCACCGCCGTCTCGCTCCCACGAATACCCATTTTTCCGTGTATCTTCGTGCGCTCCACGCCCCGATCGTTGCCGTCAATCAAGACGGCACAAAGACTTCCATTGTCGGGCACATCGCGTAACCGAACCAGGGTGAGGAACCACCGCGAGGTAAGCCCGTTGGTAATCCACATCTTCTCCCCGTTGATCTTCAGCCCACCGTCCACCTCGACGGCTTCCACCCTGGCGGCCCGGGCGTCGCTGCCCGCGTCAGCTTCGGTCAGGGCAAAAGCCGCAAAACTGGCAGGGTCTCCCCAACTCGAAAGCACTTCCGTCCGCAACGGCTCAGCTAAACACTCGTGGAGGATCTTACCAACCATGCTGTGAACCGAGATGGTCACCGCAGTAGATGGCGAAGAGGCGGCAATTTCGTGCAAAATCGCGAAGTAGGTACCGAACGAGCAGCCCACCCCGTTGAGCTCCTCGGGAAGCGTCAGGTTCATCAGCCCCATTTCACCCAGTGTCGGGAGGATTTCTTCCACCGTGGATTCGTCTTCGTCCCATTTGCGGTCAAGAGGCAGCAATTCGTTCCGGGCGAAGTCGCGAGCCGTCTCGATGAGCATTACCTGATCCTCAGACAGCTCAACATCAGAAGGGACAAGGGGCATAGCCTATCAGATTCCTCATCTCGTTAAGACAAACAAGACCACCTTCCCGTCCCGGGCGGCGAGGCGGTCTCGCACGTAGAAACCAGCTATTCTTGAGGTTATGGAGTATGGGGTCCATCGTCCGAATCGTCAACGCGCAATCTAGCGCAGGGAAATAATTAGGTTCCCGCTGGAATCTACTGCTTCGGTTGCCGGAGAATGAACATTCCCCTCACGACTACGTGAATGTCGCACACCGGTATGCTCTTCCAGGTAGGCACTGGGCGCTATCCGTCAGCAGCTTCACCCGCTGTTGCGCTAGTAGAGCTTGGCTGTCGCGCAATACCGCGCAACTGCGCCGAGTTGGGACGTGGATGATTCTGATGAGAGGCTTCCATTCCCTGCGGGGGGCTGGCGCACACTTGCGTTAACATCGGAGAGCTCACTCATGAAGACGTGGTGCCGGCAAAACGCAGCATGCCCACCGTTCCTGAGCGTCAAGGGTTCCTAGCTCAACGGCAAATGTGATCAACATGGATGACCGCGATTCAGCGCTGGTGCTATCTCCATACATCTCTGCGCCGAGCGCGCTCTTTGAAATGTGGGCTCTCCAGGTTCAGCAAGGCTATGGCCTTGACAATAAACCAAATGCACGGTATGCTGCGGTGTGCATTCAGTTCTTCTACCGTCGTAACTGGAGTAGTACAGGGAAATAGCTTTCAAATGATTGGATCCCCGAGCCACACATAGTGTCTAATGATTCGGCACAGGTCCCCTGTTTTTTCGGAGGGCGCAATGTCGCTTACCTTCACGCAGTATGATGCTGAGGACGATGACCAGTTGCTCAAGTATTTCGTTCCATACGCCGCCCTGCCACGTCTGTTGCAGGATCACACGTTGATCATTCTTGGCGGAAAGGGTGCCGGAAAGACTGCACTGGCAAAGCGATTCTCTGAACTCCTTAAGCATTACATTGCCGTGCGTGCGGACAACCTCAATCTTCAGGCATTAATCGAATGTGTGGAACCCCTTCTCACGACATACAGCATCGATCAGCGCGCGGTTATTACAGCGTGGCGCCACTTGTTCAGCGTGCTTGCCATGGACGCAGTGTGCGCCTCTGAAAACGAGTTCTTGACGCAAGGTGCGCAGGCCGATGAGGTGGAATGCATGAGGGAATACCTTCGAACTCTCTTGGACGCGGAAGTCGGCACCGCGCGTGAGAGCATCGGGTACACGCTCCAGCGAATATTCGCACAACTCAGCAACATCCTCGAACGGTATGATCTTCAGGAACGGCCAATCCCCGAGGCAGTATTGTCTTCGTTCCCAACAAAGACGAAAGCATCAGCAGCTGCCTTGGAAGCGCTAAAGAGAACTCTGCGCAACACAGGCATTGAGGTGTTGATTGTCGTTGATGGGTTTGACCGCTTCCTTGATCGACAGCTCGGACGACAATACGATTTGACCGCACATATCTTCTTGCGCGACCTGCTAATCTCTCTGCTATTCGCTGCCCGCGATATTGCCCGCGATCATAATCTTGAGGGACTCCTGCATCCAAAGATATTGTTCCCGGCAGACAAACTCCCTACGGATCATCGTGACTTTGTCAAGGTTGCTGAGTTTGTAGACAGCATCACCTGGACCGATAGAGAATTGTTCCTCTTCCTGTGTACGCGTGTTGCGCGCGACCTAAACATGGCGTTCAGGTTGGATGAGAACTTTAACGCACCCGCCATTTGGGCGCGCGTTTTTCGCGGGAGCGTGTCGCCCATACGCCGTGGTGTAAGGCAGCCGGAACAGAAGGTGTTCGAGTTTCTGCTGAGACATAGTCATTCGCGTCCAAGAGACCTCCTGATACTCTGCCGGAATATTGTCCAGCAGGCTGTAACGAAGAGTGTATTCTCAAGTACGGAGATTGACAGAGGCGTGCAAGCTGGCACATTGGAATTGTATACTTTTTTCGGGAATGAGTACGGCGCCGAACATCCTTATATCATTGATCTGGTAGAGTGTTTCCGCGGGTGTGATTCGGTGTTTGAATACGATGACACGGCAAGTCACAGGTTTCGCAATGGCCTTCAACACATTCGCACAAGATGGCCCGAACCGCCTTGGGGTCTGAGAATCGATGAACAGTATGCGGTGGATGTCTTGGTCAATGTGGGGTTTCTCGGGCGCGTACTGGAGGGACAGGAGGCTAAAGACCCGTGCCGAAGATACAAGGGTAACCGATATGCAACGGTATTCGCATACCAGCAGAAGGCTCGTCTGATTGTCGAGCCAAAACAGCGACTGTGTATTCATCCGATGTTCTATCAAGCTCTCGACATACACGAGTTACCTGAGTATATCGTCGGCCCAATCTCGAATTGTGGATGACGTACACCGCAACGACCATGTTAGTGCAGCATCCGGAAAGACTCTCAGTCTCCCTGGAATCACCGTCGTGAGGGGTCTGCACTTCCCTACATGCAACGACTGGCGTGAAACATGTCTCTGCCTGTTTGACTGTGACGAAAGCGGTGACGTTGACCTTGCAGACTTCGTCGAGTTCGAACCGACCATCAAGGGCCCGGCTGCCGAATAGCGGATCATCCAGCGAGAGGCCCACAGCGCGGTGCGAGAGGAATCCGCCCTTTAATAACAGCCAGCATCACTTCGCTGGCGGTTCGTAGCGCTCGTAGTAGCCTATGAGTTGACCGGCAGGATCGCGGACGGCACGCATGTAGATTCGCCAGTTGTCGTTATCAGTGATGAGGCGTTCTTCCTCGCCCTGCTGCATGGCTGCGGAGATCTCGATTATCTGCCGCACTGATTCCGCGTTGTGGCAATCGAGCACCGATTGATCCAGCAGGGCTTCCCCCTCCTTGTAATGGGCAACTGCTGCTTTGTTCATGTAACGGATGATGTGGTCCGTATCAACGAACATCACCGGGTTCTTCATGCTGTCGAGCAAACAAGCCAACAACGAAGCGTCGGTCATCCCTTCTCCTTCCGGCAGGGAAATCCAGCAGGCGTTTCTCTCGTTCTTCAATTGTATCAAGAGACTCCAGCACTAAAAGGCGGTCGCGCAGGAGGAGTGGTTCTGCGCAGCTCACACCCAACCGTTCAATCGGACCTGCAAATGCAGAACCGGTTTTAGGGCAGCAGCACGCCCTAGCGATAGAGTGGCGCTCCTTCTACGCCAACGGGCACCATCCAGATGGTGCCCCCTCCCCTGCGTGTCGACGTCGCATATATGGTCTTATGGTCGAACTCACCTCGGCCAAAGGCCAGGCTGGCAACGTGGGGCATGTTCTCAGCAACGACGATCAACTTGTTGGTTGCCGGGTCAAAGCGGTAGATCTTCCCCTCTCCATTGGCGGCGATGTAGATCCTGTCGAGCACGTCCCTGGCCAGACCGTCGTTGGCCCCGCGCTCTCCCGTCTTGGCGACCACTGTGGGCTGTCCCTTCGGACGACCGTCTTCGAGTTGCAGAGCCCACAGGCGGTTGTCGATGGTGATGGGGCGTATGCTGTTGAAGATCTGAGCGATATAGAGGACCGTCTCGTCAGCGGATAGCGCCAACCCGTTGGGGTGGTTCACGGCGGTGGTGAAGAGGTTCACCGTCCCATCTTGCTCGACCTTGAAGATTTCATTGGTGGCATCATCGGAGACCAAGAAAGTCCCGTCCTTAAGTACGAGGATGAAATTGGGGTCGCCTATCCCTCGGGCAACGATCTTCTTTTTTCCTTCGGGCGTCACTCGCCAGACAATCCCATCATCGTACTCGCTGCCGTCAAAAGCGCTAGTGGGTCCGAAATCCGCCACTAGAACGTCACGCTTGCCGATGGGCGCCAAACCGAGGTTGGAGTACAGATCGGTTAGCTTCGTAGCTTCGCCAGCGGTATCGATTCGCCAAAGCGCAGCGTTGGCGGTTACGAACAGATCGCCTTCCCCATTAAAGGCAATCCCCTCCGAACGGTTGAACTTGCCCTTGACCAGGGCGCTTGCAGTGACCGGGAACTGCATCTCGGCTTCTCGGGCGGCGTCCGCGTTCGCCTGTGGGGTCTTGCCCGCGGGTGGATCGCCATCAAGAGCGTAGAGACCAACCGGCATTGCGAAGAGGCTGAGCACGGCCGACACCAACAAAGTACCGCGCAGGACCAGCGGCGAACGCTGACAATGACGAGTATGTGTCAAACAGAACATGGCAAAGGAACCCCCCTGACATCGCATCTATCGAGACTATGGATGTAAGTCTACACGATGTCAGCGAAGGCGGGGGCTGTGCCGGAGTCCGAATGTGTGCAGTTTTGTACGATCTCGTGGGGATGCTGCGTCAGGCGTGCTGGGTGACGCTCACGTCTTGCACTATTGCTGGGGAGAGTCGGGCTGATTCCCCGTAGGCTCTTCAGCGGGAAGGCGGATTGTGAATGTCGTACCTTCGTCCAGGCTGCTGGCTACGCTGATAGACCCACCGTTTTCTTCGATAAGGTCGCGACACAAAGCCAGTCCCAGCCCGGCGCATCGTTTGGGGCCGTCCCCCTCTACAGGCTTGGACGTTTGCAGTGCATTGAACACATCTGTCAGCAGATCCGGGGCAATGCCCTTACCTGTGTCTTTCACCTCGATCACGACCTCGCCTCCCTCACAGGCGCCCGTTACGGTGAGGCGTCCGTTATGTGACGCAGACATGGCACTACGCGCGTTCAGAAACAGATTGAAGAGCACTTGCTGAAGCTGCAGCGGATCAGCCCAGACCGTCAGCGACTCATCAACCTTCACAATAAAGCGGATGCCGTCCTTGGCCAGATCCCGGCACAGGCTCTCCTGTGCGTCGTTGGCAACGGTCTTGACGGGCACAGCCTGGCGATTCGTCGGCTTGGCGGCGCTGATCTCGAGAATCCGCTCGGACATAGCCATTAACATGTGAACGTTCTTTGTCGTGACGGTGAGCGCCTTGCGCTGCAAAGGCTGATCATCCTCCTCCAAAGCACGCTGAGCATAGGCGAGAATCGGGGTGAGAAGGTTGCTCACCTCATGAGCGAACATAGCTGCTGCTGTGCCCAATCCGGCGAGCTGCTGGGCCTGGTGAACCTGCGCCTTGAGCAAAGTGAGCTTATCTTCAAGCTGGCCCAGGTGAGCCTCGACGGCGGATTCCGACCCTTCCACGACCGGTGTCACAGCCGTCGGATGCAGGTTATCGATCGTACGCGTGCGAACGGGCGGATGTCTGACCATTGGGCGATTGCGCCTTCCGTGTTATCCTTCCAAACGGTGGAACAGCAAGTAGGTTTGACATCGGCAGCGGTTGTCACAATTCTTGAGGGCAGGTGGTCATGACCGACCCACAAGCTCAGCTAGAGGCACTGCTAGACGTGTTTGCCCGCATGGGGACTCCAGCGCGCAAGGAACGATTGGGCGGTTCGGGCGGGGGACTGTGCACCATTCGCGACCAGAAGGCTCTCTTCGTCGATCTTGACGCCGATACGGCTACCCAAGTGGATCAAACTCTGGCTGCGCTGGCAACGGTGCCCGAAGCGGAGGTCATGTACCTCCTTCCGGCTTTGCGGGAGCGACTGGAGAAGCTCAAAGGAAATCCGGAGCAGCGGGGTCTGTAGCGTTATCCAGCCCCTAGAGCAATTTCTGTTATTGTCTAGCGGTTCAGGAGTTGGGTGCCA
>CP070744.1:1349829-1365083 GCA_020348265.1 Phycisphaerales bacterium
GATCTGCATGGGGGCCACGCTTACGGTGAACTGCAGGACCTCCGCCAGGACGTCCTCGACCGCGCCGACCACCTCCACTCCAGGGACGCTTTGAAGCTGGCGGACCTTCTTGACGGGCGACCTCCCCACGATTCTGAATACCGCCCGGGGAAACGCCTTGCGAATCCCCTCCCAGCAATTCTCTACGAACCAACAGACCGCATCGGCGTTGGGGCGGTAGTCCATCGCCCCGACGAATCCGATGACGGGTTGATCGGAATCCTCCTCGACCCAGCCGCGGTTAATCGTGGTGAACGGATCGGGAAGCGTTACGCCGTTGCCTACTATGTGGAGTTTCCCGGAAGCTTTGGCTTCGGCCTGCACTTCGCCCAGCGCTTCCGCCTCCGCCTTGGTGATGAGGATGGTGGCGTCGAAGGCGTCGAGCCAGGCTTGCTCCTTAAGGGCAAGCCGGTTCCCTTCGGCAACGTAGAGCGGTCGTACCGGACCGCGTGAAGAGGCTGCATAATCAAGCCATTTCTGACTGTCCAGATCGCAAAGATCGAGCACGCGGCGGGTGGCGGGGACCTGCAGGGCATACGGAGCCATACTCGAGGAAAACGCTACAACAACGTCGAAGGCGACATCCTGGGTCCAGCGCTCCAGAACGGCGGTCATCTTGGGATGCGAATAGAACGACTCGGTGATCGTACGCCCGAAGGTCAGCCCCCCGATCCCGCGCAACGTCGCCCGCCTGCGATCGAGTCTCACGACGGCAAGATCGTGACAGTATGCCGACAATGTTGCCACGTGCGCACGATCG
Organism: Phycisphaerales bacterium; assembly: GCA_020348265.1. Lineage (GTDB taxonomy): Bacteria > Planctomycetota > Phycisphaerae > UBA1845 > UBA1845. The sequence goes on from CP070744.1 coordinate 1,350,629, forward strand.
GCAGGGTCGTCCACGAAACAGGCACACCATACACGATGCCGCTTTGCCAGCCGTTCCAGCTGACGGAATGAACGCAGCTTGTCGCCTTTGTTGGGCGGAAACGGGATTCTGTGTGCCAGATAGAGTATGTTCATCTATGTCATCCTGGAATATGCCTTGCCAAGCGGGCACCGACCGCTTGGGTGATCCTCAGCGGGAGTCTCGACCACACCTTGCGAGCTATGCGGAACCTGGGGTTGTCGGGGGTAAGGTTGGGAGGCTTGTGGCCCCGACGCACGTAACACTGATACTCGAGAGGCTGCGGATCAAAGCCTTGAAATCTCTTGAAGTCGTAGCTACCGGAATTGTCGCGTCTGGTTCGACCGAAATCGAAGATGCGGTAGCCGAAATCCACACCCCGCTCCATTACGGTCAGGTATACGTAATTGGCGACACTGTAGCGTTTCGCGTCGTCGGTCATGCCGACGAAATAGGGCATCACGCTGTCCTTGAAGAGGAAGGTGACCAACCCCGCAACGGTCCGCCTGCGGTGGCGGACAACCGATACCCAATGCCGACCGGGAGTGAGCTCGATGAGTTTCTCGAAGAAACGTACGGGGTAGTTCAACGAGCCCAGTCTCCGCATGCTGATGGAATAGAGCCTCCACACTTCGTGGAGGTGTTCGTCACCGAAGGAGACGGAGAGTTTGTGTTTGTTCCTGGCGTTTCGCGCGGCGGCCCGGGCCTTTCGCGGCAACCAATCGAGCACCTGGCGTGAAGAGGCGGGTAGCTCGCGGCGAAAAGCCGCATAACGGTCGACAACGGGAACATCAGGCACCCAGGCGATCTCGCTGCGCAGGTCTATGATCGGACAGCCTCGAGCTTTCGTAACCCGCCGGGCCGTCCGGAACAGGGCGGTGACGGCAGCTTCGCCGTCGGCGATAATCCCTCCACCGACGCCGTAGGGAACGCTTACCGCCATCCGGCCGGCGAGCCGACTGGCGACTACGAACATAGGCAGAATCCCGGTGACGCGACGCTCGCGGAAAGCAACAAGATAGACGGGCTCGTGACCGAAGACGTCGGCAACGGCATCCCGCCAGGCGATCGTGTGGAAGAACGTAGCCTCCGGATGGGATCCCACGTAAAGATTCCATGAGGGCACCAGACCGGGCGTGAGCGCCGTCACCAGACACCCGGGCCGACTGGACGCGCCCTCCATACGCTTCGCCTGATCCACAGCCTCCGCCATTGCGCCCACACTAGACACCGGCGCAAGCCTCCTGAAACGCCGCCGGGGTAGCCGGCTTGGCATGCGACACCACGTAGCGGTGCTTGCCAGATTCGACAGTATCGAGGCGATCGACCATTTGCACGCGTAGGTCAACTTCACTGCCGAGCACGGGTCTGACGCTCTTGGCGACAGCCTCACGGGTGATCTTCTCAGCTCCATCGTCGCAAACGACATCGACGGTTACAGCGTAGTCTTCGTGTTGCGTAACGCGGAACCGGCGCACTCCGCGCAGCCGCCGCAAGGGATAGATAATCGACAGGGCATGCATGATCTTGCCGTCGGGCAGGTACAGAAACTCCGTTGTTCTCCCCTGGATGACGTCGACAAGGGGCAGTCCGCGCCCGCAGGAACATCTTCCCGCCTTGAGTCGCCCGACGTCGCCCGTGCGATAACGGATGAAGGGCATGGCATAGGCATCAAGATGTGTCACTACGATTTCACCGGTTTCGCCGTGAGGCACCGGTTGATCGGAATCGACGATCTCGACGATGACGTTCTCAGCCGTCAGGTGGAAACTGCCTTGGGGGCATTGATGAGCGATGAAGCCGACTTCACGGCTGCCATATCCGTCTGCAACCGGGACACTGAAGACAGAGTCGATTATGTCTCGGTGGTGGGGGTAGCAGACCTCGCCAGTTACGAAGACAGCCCGCAGGTTCGGCAAATTCAGCCGGCGCCCTTGCGATTGAGCATGCTCGGCCAGAAGGCTTATGCTGCTCGGATATCCGAAGATGCACACCGGCCGAAAGCTCTCCAGCTTGTCGAGATAGCGATCCATTTGCCGGACCGACATATCGAAGGCGTTTAGCAGCAACTGGTTGGAAAGCCTGTCGCGCAGGTGCTTGAGGGCGTCGGTGCGACTCGTCTCGATCGGTGAGCCCCACAGATACAGTTCGCGGTCGCCCACCTCCACGCCGAACCAGCGATGTGTGCGAATCCGGGCCGCCTGATCATAGCCTTGTCGACGACGGTCGAAGTAGAATGTCAACGGCTCACCGGTCGAACCCCCGGTGTCGTACGCAAACAACCCGCCCGGCGCGTCTTGCCAGACCATGTCGTCGACGCCGGCTCGTATCTCGGTCTTGTCTAGGAGCGGCAGAGAGGACAACGCTTCGAAGGGATCGCAGGTGGCTGGATCGACACCCGCTTCGTCAAGACGCCGGCGGTAGAAAGGGATCTTAGCCCGAGCATGCGTGAGGAGGTCCCGCAACTTGCAGCGCTGCAACTTTCGGAGCTCGTCCGGGGAACCCCATTGTGATTCCTCGAGATCACGCGAGTACGGAAAGGTTGCTCGTCCCAACAACCGTTCGTGGAACGGGTAGACAACGTAATGAGCCACAAACGGCAGCACGCGGGGATCCTCCACCGACTGCGGATACGGCGCTTCGCAGCACCTAAAGCCACACTCACAGATAACCGTGCTTCGACGAGTGTGTTATCGGCAGTTGGGGCGCGCGGATTTGTCTCGCGGCAGACTAGAACCGCCGCAGGTTTGCGTGGTGAGCACGACGCACCTGCAACGGCACATCATGAGTGAGCAGGTGTGGTCTTCGGCGGGGTGACGCTGAACCTAACCATCTGTCTGACAGGAAGTTGGCGCAGGACAACTCAGAATCCTCCTCGCCGTGATAGGTATCCGGGCGGTGGAGCAGCCAATCCGTTTGTTAACGAGCGCGCAGGCGCAACACCATAGACATACTGACAGCGCACAGAAGCCGAAACCGCGCGTAGGCTACTTGGCGCTGATAAGTTGTTGGTAGCCTTTGGCGTCGCGCAGAGCGCCCAAAGGATCGGTCGACTCGACTTTGAGCTTCACGATCCACCCATCCTCGAACGCATCTTCGTTGATGAGTTCGGGATGATCGACCAGGGCGCTGTTCGTTTCCACTACAGTGCCGGCAACCGCGGTGATGATCTCCGAGGTGGCCTTGACTGACTCGACCTCGCCCACCACGTCCCCCGCACCGAGCGAAGCGCCCACCTCGGGGAGTTCGACAAAGGTGATGTCGGTGAGTTCGTCAGCGGCGTACTGAGTGATACCCAATGTGACGATATCGCCTTCGATAAGGAACCACTCGTGCGTTTCGGCGTATTTTCGATCGGATGGAACGGTCATTTTCTTCCTCTGCCGGTTAAGAACCCGGAATCCTATCTGTCAACTCGGTCCGCGCAACTCTTCTACGATTTCTTTGGCCGTCTGTAAAACGGTAGCTTCACGACTTTGGCGGCGAGGCGCTTGCCCTTCAAGTCGATTTCAAGCTCCGTGCCTTCATCGGTGTGTTCCGACTGTACATAGGCCATGGCAATGCTCTTGCCCAAAGTAGGGCTGAGCGTTCCGCTGGTGACCGCTCCAACGTCGCGATCACCCGCACACACCTTACTGTTTTGCCTGGCGATACGCTTTCCGTCAAGTTCGAGCCCCACCAGTTTTCGGGGCAAGCCGTGCTCCTTCAGCTTTCGCATCGCGTTGGCCCCTATGAAATCCTGGGAAAGGTCCACGCACCACCCCTGCCCACCGGTAAGAGAATCAACTTCCTCGGACAGTTCGTGACCATACAGAGGCATCCCCGCTTCGAGACGTAGGGTATCACGCGCTCCCAATCCCGCAGGCTTTATCTCCTGATTAGGCTTGTCTTTCGTGCCCAACAGGTTGGGAATCAGCATTTTGACCGCGCCGGCAGGCAGCACGACCTCCACGCCGTCTTCCCCGGTGTACCCTGCGCGAAAGACGGAGATCCGCATTCCCAGAAACTCTATCGTACTGAAGTGATAGCGCTTGAGGGTGGAGAAATCCCGCCCGGCGATGCCCTTGGCGAGCTCCAGGGTCTTTGGCCCTTGGATGGCGAGCATGGCCGTCGCCACGGTTTCGTCGTGAATGGTCACGCTGAAGTCGCCGCTGTGAGCGTTAAGCCAACCGACGATCTTCTCGCGGTTGGCTCCGTTGCATACAACGCCCCAATCGTTCTCGTACCTGGACACGATGACGTCATCCAACACCCCGCCGTCCTCTCTGCAGACGTGGGAGTAGTAGGACCTGCCCACCTCCGCGTCGAGCAGGTTGCGCGTGCAGATGTAGTTGAGGAAGGGTTCAGCCTTTGCCCCGGCGACCTTGATCCTGCCCATGTGAGAGACGTCAAACACACTGCAGGCCGTCCGCGTGTGGACGTGCTCCTCGGTGATGCCGGCAAATGAGACGGGCATCCACCACCCTGCGAACTCAACCATCCGCCCGCCAAACTCGATATGGGTATCGTAAAGCGGAGATTTCATCACCGTATCGGTCATATCCAAGATCTATCTCACACGCAGTCTGTCGAGTCAAGTCAACCCCAGCACTCGTGGAGCCGACCGGACAATCGCACCCCACAATACTTGGGCTAACTTAGAAACGCGCGCCCGACGTGTCAACGGGCGATGGCATCGGCTAAGACTTGCCAATTCACTCCTGGCGGCGGAGCGGCGCGCGTGTTGGACGGCACCTGCATCTCACGGGGCGACGCCTGTGGGCGGTGGCGTGCCTTCGAGGGGGGGGCGGGCGGACCTTTCGATCTCGGTTATCATTGTGCCCAGCCGCCAAATCCGCACGTCGCTGGTGGATTCGGAGAGTGTAATAGCCAAGCTCTTCGTGCAGGCGGTTATTGCAGCCGCTGCGGTGTGGCGGGAACCCATGCCCTGGGGGACTGCTTCGCCGGCAATTGCCGGGCGGAGAATGGCGCAGGCGGACACGATCACCCCGTTGCCTTTAAGGATGAACGCGCCGTCCATTTTGGCGATCTCTTTGACTGTATCGCCTATGGAATCGTCGAGGATATTGCGTTCCTTCTCCGTGTAACCCTTGAAGGGGTTGATGCGGCCTTCCACGCAATACTTTTGTACCTCGCGGTAATCACCCACGACGAAGAGTGCCCCGACGGGCTTGCCTTCGCGTCCCTCGTGGGCCAATTCCAGAGCCAGCCGCAATAGCTTCTCGAAGACCGGGCGTCGGATATGTTCGGTAAGCTTAGGCTGGCCCACGGATTGAAACAGCTCATACTCTTCGCCTACGCGCATGGTCAGAATGGTATCGACCCCGTGCCCGGGGACACCGGCAAGAAACACGAACACATCACCGGCCTTGAGGATCTGCTGGGAGAACGCAATCAGCGTAGCCATTTTGATTTGTCCCATGCGAGTCAAATCAAACGCCGGGACTTTCATCGTATCTATGGACATGTCCTGAGCCCGCTGCTCATCCTGGGCGTCACGGCACACGAGCACCAGACGGGTCTTGGGTTGAATCGCCTCGCGCAGGGCGACCAGGTCGTTCACGGCACCGGCGTAGACAAAGAGCACGCGAGCTGAGACGGCCTCAGCGACCTCAGCAGCCGCAGTGATGATCGGCCCGGCAAAATCTCCTTCAGTCTTGGACATGTTTCCGTACCGCTGATAACTCCGCGTTTGAGGCCAACAAAGATCCGCACTATACTGATCGACACGATGGGTTACAAACTGTCACTTGCCACTTGCATGTCGATTGCCGTATGCCTTGGCCTCGCACCCGGCGCACTTATGGCACAGGCGCTCGACGAGCCCAGCGTACCGGCGATCAGCGATACACACCGCGAGTTCCTCTGCCGAGTTGTTCGTCGGACCCTGCGAGATGCTTTCTCAAGGCGCGCCGCATACGAACCAGGATATGTCCCCGGCGCGCTTGACTCTCTTTCCTTGGAAGTGATCGTTCGTCTTCGCCAGTCGGGCTATCTTCGCGCCGCGGGCATTGCGGGGCCTTTGCCAGTTGTACAAGCGACGCGGGATGCAGCATCCGCTGCCTACGACATGCTGGGAAGCGCCAGCGATGTTGAGCTCGATCTGCTCAACGACTTTCTCATCGAGATCGAGGTCATCGGTCCTCCGCAGGCCGTAGAGCTAAGCTCGGACTGGACCCAACCCCGGGCGGTCGATCCATACATCGAGCCCGGCATCCACGGGCTGGTGCTCCTGGGCCCGCGGATCCAACATCGACTCGCCCCCACGGACGTTTTCACCAGCGATATGATCCTGGCTGAGATACTCGCAACTTGGGCGAAGAACACCCAATCCGACCCGTCGCAGATAGCCAAGACCAAGCTGATGCGTTTTCGTACGGCGCACTGGTATCAACCGGCAGGCAGTGACACAATTGTGTCGCTTAACCGCGGGCTAATCCGCGTTCCGGCTTCTGCAGTCACATCCAAGGGATTAGACGAGTGCATCGAGAAGATTGCCCGCTACATGGCTTATCGCCAACTGGATTCAGGCCTTTTCACCTATCAGTACGAACCCGGCGCGGATCACTACACCGACGAGAACAACCTCGTTCGTCAGGTTGGTGCAGCTGCTGCCATGGCCGCCCATGCCCGCTGGTCGGGCAAAAGCGCCTCTAGCGCCGCTGCGGAGGTGGCAATCCGCTATCACCTACAGGGCTTGGTTGAGGTCTCCAGCGTGGCGCCGGGGACTGAAAACGCAGCCTACATCGCCACCGCGGACAAGCGTAACAAGCTCGGAGTAACCGCACTATTGTGCATCGCCATGGCTGAGCACCCTGATGCCGGACAGTATGCCGAGATCCGCAAGAAGCTCGTCAACGGCATGTTGTGGCTGCAGCGACCCTCGGGGATGTTCGTCACTGCGTTCCCGCCTGCAGAGAGGATCGACGCTCAGGATTACTTCCCCGGCGAAGCGCTGCTGGCAATGGCCATGCAATATCACCACGAACCCTCCGCGGAAGTTCTTCAGGCTTTCGACTCGGCCATAGCGTTCTATCGCGGATTCTTCGAGAACCGCCCCTCCCCCGCCTTTGTACCCTGGCAAGTGCAGGCATACACCCTGATGTCCCAGCAAGGCAAGCGCCGCGACTATGTGGAGTACGTCTTTGAACTGACCGATTGGCTTGCAGACAAGCAGCTTGATCCATCGAACTGCAAATGGTCCGAGATGTGGGGCGGCATCGCTTCGTATCAAGAGGGGCGTGCTGGGGTAGCCACCGCCGCTTATCTCGAAGGGTTCGCCGACGCACTCGTGCTGGCACGGACTATCGGCGACGCTCAGCGGGTTGCACGCTATGAGAAACTCGTCCGCGACGCTGCCCGGTTCGTAATGCAGCTGCAGATCCGTCTCGAAGAGGCCTACTTCATACGCAGCCCGCAGGACGCCATCGGGGGGATCAGGACGACGCCTTCACTCAACCTGCTGCGGATAGACCATTGTCAGCACGCTCTTGTCGGCTTGATGAAAGCCAAGAAAGCCCTCTTTCCCGAGGCGACTCGATAGCTGTACGCACCAGACATGGACGACAGGCAAACGGTTCATCGACGTGCATCCTCCCGCCTGCTCGTGTCTGTAGTGATCGTCGTGGCGCTGGTCGGCGTGGGGCTGACATCCACCGATGCACTGATCAGCGTGATTCTCGGCGGGGTCGAGGCCCTGCTCGTTATCGCCGGGCCCCTTCTGATGGGGCTCTGGCTTGTGCCCCTCTTCAGACTAGGTCCGATGCCGCTTCGCTGGCATCTGCTGCTTGGAGTGGCCCTTGGGTTGGGGGCGACATCAATCCTCATTCTCGTGATGGGCTTGGCAGGGTTGCTCCAACGCCCCATCTGGATGTTCCTGCAGGTTCTATTCGTCGGCTTTGGGGTAGTTCGACTGCGTGGACTGTTAGCTAAGCAGCGACTACCGGCGGAAGCCGAGGCGAGTGGCAACGAGGATCATGGAACTGCAGGTCGCTATCTCTCTCTCTGGCTGCTGGCGTGTCCCTTTCTGTGCCTGGCTTTGCTGGCAGCATCCAACGCCCCGGGATTCATCTGGGAGGAAGAGGGCTTCGGCTACGACGTGCTCGAATACCATCTGCAGATGCCTAAGGAATACCTCCAGGCGGCCAGCATCACCTACGCTCCGCACAATGTCTATGCCAACTTCCCCGCCAACGTCGAGATGCTCTATCTGCTGGCGATGATCCTGCTCGACGACTACCTCGACGTGGGCGTGGTGGCCAACATGATCCACCTGTTCCTGGCTGTTCTGACTGTCTTTGCTGCGTGGGTCGCGGGGTGGGAATGGTCGGCGCGGACGGGGATCGTCTGCGGTGTGGTAATGGCGACGGTCGGTTGGCTAGCGTATCTAAGCGGACTGGCGTACGTTGAAGACGGTATGCTACTCTTCGGCACCACCGCGACAGCGCTCGTCCTCTCTACCGTGAAGAACACACACAATCCGAGCCGTCCCGACATGCGTCGGGATGAGGGAGCGGACCTTGCGGAGGGTGGCCCATGTCCTTCGGACATGGGGGAGACGATGACAGACGCCCGCGATGATGACGACGATCATCGCCTCCCCCACCTCCAGAGGAGGTGGGGCACCTATAGGTTACGCCTCTTCATTCTCGCCGGCGTCGTCACCGGTTTCGCCTGCGGATGCAAGTACACCGCCGTCCCAATGATAGCTGTTCCACTCGCCGCGGTTGTGCTGTGCGTGTCCGGATATTCTCTGAAAAGCAGACTCGCTTATACTGTGGCATTCGCACTAGCTGCACTGCTGACGTTCTCGCCTTGGCTGATCAAGAATCAGGCAATGACGGGCAATCCCGTCTTCCCGCTCGCGAACAAGTTCTTTGCCGCTTCTCCGCCCGGTTGGGGCGTGGAAGAGACCGAACGTTGGGACAGGGGGCATACCCCGTCGCCTCAGGAGGGAGCATTGACCGCACGCCTCGGTGCGCTGTGGAGGCACGTGCCCGCGGATCGATATCAACGCTTCGGACCGCTGGTGATTCTCCTTCCCGTTGTGGGCCTGTTTGGGCGAAGGCGCGGGCGTACTGACCTGATCTTGCTGATTATTCTCTTCATGCAGTTCGCAGTCTGGCTAGGAGCAACCCATCTCTACGCGCGTTTTGCGGTGGTCATGCTGATTCCACTGGCTTTGCTCTGCGGTAGGTCGGTCGTTGACACCGGCAGTACGATCCGAATGCGAGTGATTGCAGGCGCTTTGTATGTTGGGGCTAGCTGGAACGCCGCCTTCGCCATTGGTTTGCATCGAGCGCAATCACCCCACGGGGCGCCCGCTTCGTTGATCTACGAGGGCGAGCTGCCCGGCTACGAGTATTTGAAGGTGGTGAACCGCGACCTGCCGGCAGATGCGAAGATAATCCTCGTGGGCGACGCGAAGGCCTTCTACTTCCAGCGCCGCGTCGACTACTGCGTCGTGTTCAACCGCAACCCCTTCGTCGAGGCGATCCGATCAGGCGAGGATGACGCGGGCATAGTGCAGTGGCTCCGCGATAAGGGATACACACGCATCCTGGTGAACTGGTTCGAGATAGACCGCCTGTCCGCCACCTACGGCTTTGCCCCGGAGGTCAACCCGGCTCTGTTTGAACGGTTGGGGCCACTGGGCTTGTCGGTGGCAGGTGAGTTCCCCCACCCGACAAGCGGAGGAAGATACGTAACCCTCTACGAGGTCGGCGGCAATTGACATCGACGTGTCATTCGTGGATCGGACTCTACCCGCCGGGAGTGTTATGTTTGCTGCCACTGGCCCGATGCCGCCGGCAGCTTGCCCACCGGTGCTTGGCGAACCTGCCGGCTGTCACCGGTAAATCCGGACCAGATGGGCGTGCCGCTGGCAGCATGCCTGCCAGTGTTCTTCGAAGGCCGCAGTCACTCCCGGGTCCATGACGGAATCGGCTGCCTGGGCTGCGAGCTGAAGGTCTGCTCGAAACAAGCCGGGGGCGTCTACGCAGAAGGCGGACCGCCCCCGGATAGCGCCCCCACCGAGTCGCCTGACCCTGAAGAGGTCATCTATTCTCAACGGCGTTTGCGACGGCACACTTATCCAACCCCTGCAGGGTCGAATGGATAGGGTGCTGCCTTCACCGTAGGCGGCGCCCCCCCCTACGCCGGGGGACTTGCCTGCGGCTACTGTATACCAGCCTTTCAGGCTGAATTGCTGTACGTCGCCGAACCCGCCTAAACTGTCACTGATGCGGCACTCTCCAATAGTGATGCCAAGCGATCAACGTGCCGTTTTCACCGTTGGCAGACCACGATCGTACACTTTGTAGTGCTCCGGACAGACCCAGAGCACGTCGCCGCTGGGATTGATGACGCGGCGTAGCCCGCCCCAGGTTTTTGTGCCGTCTTTGTCTTGCTGCTTGAGCAGTTGATGGAATGCTCGCAGGCCTGCACCTTCCGCCCGTGATAGCCCCAGGTCTTCCTCGCCGAATCGCCTTTCGTCCACCAGTCAGCAGCAGTATGATATGACGTTGCGTGTCATGCCTGACACACTGCGAGAAGGTTCCCCGAAGACGAACGGCTTGGCAAAGCAGCCCGGCTATGCCTTAGGGGCATTACAGCGCCTGAAGACTAAGGGACCCAGTGCGAGAGCGAGTAGCGCCATCGTGCCCACAGTCCATTCAGTGATCGCGGGGACAGGGGGGTAGAATTCGTGCGCGCCCATGTCAACTACGTATGGGTAGTCTGGTGGATCGGCAATTCCGCTGTCCGGCGTATCGAGGTCGTCGGTGAATCGGGTGACATTGCCGAGGTCAAGTGGTGTCCGCTCGGCCATATCACCGTCGCCGTCGAGGTCAGCGACGTCGGGTGGAACCGCCGTGTTATCCCCGGCATCGATGCACGGGGATCCAATGGCAAGACGCAGGTTGTCGTCTTCGGTTCCGGGAATGTCGTCAGGGCCGTCGGCATCGACAAACGAGGGGTCGGCGTTGATGTTGCCTTCGCCGGGCCAGCCGCCTTGGACGTCGCTGAACGTGATCGTGATGGTCGACTCGTCGTTGTTCCATACCTCATCCTCGCTGCCCCAAAAGATGCAGTTGGTCATGTGTGCGGTACTCGGATAGTTTTGGTAGGGGGAATCATAGGCAACGGCTTGGCCGTTGGATGCTGAATTGGCAACGAATGTGCAATCAGACATTGTTGAGGTAGTCCGATAGTTGTACATCCCGCCGCCGTCCCACCCAGCTGTGTTGCCGCTGAACGAGCAATTGGTTAGCATTGGGGTATTGTCATAGTTGTACATCCCGCCGCCGTCGTAGCCGGCCGAGTTCCCAGCGAAGATGCAGTTGGTTAGCGTTGGGCTACTATGCCAGTCATTGTACATTCCCCCGCCGTGGGTGACGGCAGAGTTGCCGACGAAGATGCACCTGGTCAGTGCTGGGCTACTGCTGCTGGCATTGAACATTCCGCCGCCAAAGGTGATACCCATGGTACCCACGGATCGATTTCCGCTGAAGGTGCAATTGGCTAGCGTGGGGTTGCTAACCCAGTTGTACATTCCACCACCCCCCCGCTGCGCTGAATTGCCGGTGAAAAGACAGTTGGCTACGGTTGGGCTGCCCCTTCTGTTGTGCATTCCACCGCCGCTGTAAAAGAAACCACCCACGCCGGTGGCATTGCCCCCTGTAATCGCAAACCCGTCGAGAATGGCCGTTTCATCGGTACCGCTGCCGTCCACGACACGGCAGCTATTCTCCGAGTTGTTGGCAAACCCAGGCCCGTCGTCGCCGTTGAGATCACCACTGAGGATCGTCACGTTTGTCGCTGAATCCCGCTGATCGAGGCTGGTTTCCCACCCGGCAAAGCCGCCGTAGACAGCGGTGTCGCTGACGAGTTGGAAGGTTGCGCTGCGATCTCCACCCGGACCCGCGGGCGTGTACGTTGCAGCCGCCACCCATACTTCGTTCACTGCCTTAGGCGAAGCGGCTGCGATCAGCAAGGCCTCCCCTAGGTCGTTTAGAGCATCTGTCCAATCGGTGCCGTTGTCCGCCCCGCCCGCATGGGCGTCAACATAGACGACCGGGCCGGTGTCGTTCTCGAACTCACAGGCGGTGACGCTGCCGAACGCGATTCCCGTCGCGGTGATCCGGAAGCGTGCGGTGCCTTCGGCTTGGTCGCCATCCTCAGCAGCGCTGAGGGTTACCGTCTGGGGGATCGAGAAGTTGGACGAGTCAAAGGTAGGATCGCCGCCGGCTCCGACAGTGATATCCACGTCTCCTGCGTCGTGGTCTACGGAGGCGTTGACAACTGTACCGGGATCACATGCAAGGGCAACTGTGAACGAGGCATCCTGTCCTTCAAGGACGTTCACCGGAGCCCCGGTGATGATGAAAGCTTGGTTAGGCCCCTCGTAGGGGCCCATATCGACGACCCCGTTTACAACGCGGGGGTTGCCGTCAAGATCGATGGCGGGCAGCGGCGGAGTGGTGGTATTGGTTCCGGAATCGACGCATGGTGAAGCGCAGGCCAAGTGAAGGTCGCCGAAGTCGTCGTCCACTCCATCCCAGTTTCCGTCCAACCCGGGATCAGGTTCACGCACGAACGCCGGGTCGTCGTCGGTGTTGCCTGTGCCCGGGAAGACACTGACATCATCGGGGTCCACATCTTGGATGCAACTGTAGTTGACCAGGGGTATGCCGCCGTGGATTTGAGCGGATTCGTCGGTTCCACCGCTATCGCGGTTGCCCCAGAGAATGCAGTTCGTGAGCGAGGGGCTACTGCCCTCGGAGTTGTGCATCGCGCCGCCATCGTGATAGTCGGTGAAGTTGTCAGTGAATACGCAGTTGACTAGTGTCGGGCTGCTCTCATAATTGTCGATCCCACCACCGTCATAGTATGCAGAGTTGCCTATGAAAGCACAGTTGGTCAACGTCGGGCTGTTTCCGGAATTGGCCATTGCTCCTCCGTAGCCGGACGAGTTGCTGACGAATTCACAGTTGATTAGCGTGGTGTTGCTGGCGAATCCGTTGTAGACTCCACCGCCGGCCTCCTCAGCCAAGTTGTCGCTGAACCTGCAGTTTGCGACCGTTGGGCTGCCCGGCTCTGCGTACATTCCGCCCCCGAGAGCTTGGTCCGCCTCAAAGTCGGCGTTTCCACCGACAATCGTGAAGCCATCCAGGACAGCGCTCTCGGGGACTCCGTTGGCGGTTACAACGTGGAACGCGTTATCCCACCTGTTGGCGAAATCGGGTTCGTCATTCCCTGCTAGGTCTCCGCTGAGAACGGTCTCAAACATACTGATGTCACGGTCATCAGGGTCGCCGCCGCCGGAGAGGCCGCGATATCCGCCGTAGAGCCCCACACCGGCGATGAGTTGAAAAGTGGCTTCACGATCACCCGTTCCGTCCGGATTCGTACCGTCCCGGTCGGGTTTGTAGATTCCGTTGGCTATGTGGATGTCATCACCGTTGGTTACAATTGCCATAGCATCTTGGAGGTACCTGCAAGCAGTAGTCCACGCAGTGCAGTCCCCGTCTGGCAGGGCATCGTCATCCACGTAGATTACTGTCTGCGCGCTGGCCACTGACAGGCCGAAACGCATCAGCAGCGCGAGGACAGCAATGTTCATTACTACGTTTCCGCGAGACATCATTCACTCTCCTTTCTGTCAAGACATGCGTTGGTATCGTGGCGCATCGCACTGAAGAGGCCCGAGCGCGCACCGTATCGAATTCGATGGGGGACATGGATTGAGTCTTCTGCGGCACGTGAGTATTGGAATCGCACAGGTTTGCGTTTAGCATACTCGTGATGTTCGTCTCGGCCCTTATAGTGCCACCTTGAAAGGCACCTGAAATGCAGATCTTCCCCGCATTACCCCTGAGGAGGGTGGAATCAGCATCATGAAGGGCTTTACTGCCATGGACTCCCAGATCGCGCGCGACGGCAGAAGAGCCTACGATTTCCTTCTTCTTTGACACGTTGACGGTTCCCAGATGGGGCGTTCGATCCGTTCATATTCTACCGCGTTGAGTGGTGTGAGGCAATAGCCATGTGACACACCAGCCATCGGGTGTGCAGGGAGTACGTGCGTTGCGGGTGGCCTCTCACCGCGGCAATTCCCAGCCGAGGCGGCTGGGCTACACACCCGTTGTACACGGGCATCGCAGGCTGAAGGTCTGCTAGACAGTAGCCGGTTGGCAAGGCCGCCGAAGGCGGACGCCGCTACCGGAATCAGGTCCACGATTCCCCCCCGATCCCGGCGGGGTCGAAGAACGTAACGTGAGTGCTGGGTGGGTCGAACAACACTTGGTGATCCCGAACGGCCCGGGCATGTACGACCCCTCCGGAATCGATGGGACTGTTGGGTCTCCGCGATCCGTGGGCGTTGCCCACGGCTAGCGTCTGTCAGCCCTTTGGGCTGGATACCGCACAAGCGCTGTGT
>CP070744.1:1365183-1380222 GCA_020348265.1 Phycisphaerales bacterium
GCATTGCCGACCCAGCGCACTGAGTTCGATCTCCGCCATATTCAACCACGACCCGTGCTTCGGCGTGTAGTGGATTTCGAGCTTGGCGGCCAAACGCCGCGCTTCATCAGGTGAAAACGCTTCGTAAAAACTGGCGGTCGAGTGCGTGTTCAACTGATCCATCACAAGCACCACGCTTGTGGCGCGTGCGTACGGCCCATCGAGAACCTCTTTCATAAACTGCGCCCAGTCGCGACGCTTGCGTGTGTCGGTCACGCGAACCTGCCGTTTCCCGGCCAGCGGCTCGGAGGCCAAGAACACATTCGCGGTTCCCTTACGCGTGTATTCCACATCGTAGCGCGCAACGCGACCGCGGCGACACCCCTGCGCAGGACGCACTTCGCCGATCAACTGCTTGTTCGTCTCGTCCACGCAGATCACCGGACGATTCGCATCGTACGGGCGATGATACACCTCCAAAACGTCCTCCATGTGCGCCACAAATTCGGCATCATGCTTGGGCGGAATGCACCAAGACTTCTTGAGCCACGGTTTCAACTCGTTTTTTTCATCGTCTGTCGCACCGCTTCGTAGGAGATGGTCTCCACCACGCCCAACGCCACCAACCGATCGGCCAGCAAACGTAGAGTCCAACGCGACCGTCCCCGGGGCGGATCGCTGCACGCCAGCGTGGTCAACCGCGCCTCCCCCTTCCCGTCGAGCTTGCGCACATAGGTGCGCGTCGTCGGCTTGGGCCAAAGCGATGCCTCAAAGCCTTCTTCCACGAAACGCTTGCGCACCCGTTACCTGTTGTACTCCCATGGCTTGACAGAACGCCGCATTGACCTGAGAGTAACTCTTCGGAACCTATGGGGCGCGTTTCGCGCCAACGAGTCTATGCCCGACTCTACAAGGACAAGTAAGCGATGATCGTCGTCAATACTGAACTGATCCCGGGATACACCATCCATGAGGTAAAAGGCCTGGTGCAGGGGAACACTATCCGTGCCAAGCACGTGGGCCGAGACCTCATGGCCGGGCTCAAGAACGTGGTCGGAGGAGAACTCCGGGGATATACCGAGCTGCTTATCGAAGCCCGACGGCAGGCCCTCGAGCGTATGCTCGCCCAGGCGGAGCAGCTCGGGGCTAACGCAGTGGTCAACGTGCGTTTCACGACAAGTGCTGTCACCCAAGGGGCCGCTGAGCTGTATGCTTATGGCACCGCGGTCGTTGCTGAGCAGGAGAACTGACTCCGTGGCGACGTTCTGGTTTCAAATCCTCCCTGTAGTAGCCTTCCTGATCCTGGGGTTCAGCATCGGTACGATTGTCGAGCGAGCCCACTTTCGCCGACTGGCAAGGCGCGAGGCGGCTCTTTCCTATATGCTCCTTACAGACACGAAGTCGATACCTCAAGGATGTGTGCCCCAGCCGTGCGGGCTGGTGGTTGGCGACGTTGTCATAGCATCAGACTACTTCAAGACCTTCGTAGCGGGTATTCGCAAGATCATAGGCGGCGAGCTGCGTACGTACGAAACTCTGCTGGAGCGTGCCCGGCGAGAGGCCATCGTGCGCATGATGGAGTCCGCCCGGGCGATGGGGTCCAACCGGGTAGTCAACGTCAGGCTTTCCACTAGTACGGTTGGCTCGTCGCAACGTCGACGCCGGGCAGCTATGGTCGAAATCTATGCCTACGGCACGGCCATCTGCGTTCCCGACGATCCATCGAGGTAGACCGTGACAGGGTCGGATCGCGACCATTCTGTTGACTCGGAACCCCACCTCGACAAACCTGCGTTCTCTCCCGACCCGAAAGAGGGAGCTTCGGCAAACAGCCTGCAAAGGGAAAAGCTCCGAGGAGACCCGGCTGAAGAGCGGGCCAAGCATTCCGTCTTCAACGAGCCTGCCATTCTGCCCAATCGGCCGCCGATTCTGATCGAGCAGGACTGGTACTGCCGAAACTGCGGCTACAACCTGCGCGGCCTGATGACCGGGCATCCGTGTCCGGAGTGCGGCGTTGTCGAGCGATACGAACCTCCACGCGAAGGGGAAGAGACCTACGGCCGATGGGCCGAGGAGTCGCAGAAGCGCATTTCACCTGCTACAAGCTGGATGGTAGCTGCCCTAGGACCTCTTGCCGGTGTGCCGCTGGCCGTACTGCCCGCGTTGGTGACCGTTGAGCAGGGTACGCTGCTGATGTTTGTTCTCTTCGGCCCCATGCTCTCGGAAGTGCTCAAGGTGGCCGCCGCTTCGACCATCCTGGAGTGCCGCGGGTTTCTAATACGCAGGCCCGCTGGTCTGTATGTGATGACGCTGGAAACCGCGCTAGTATTTGCCGTCGTGCAGAACCTGCTATGCCTCTCAATCTACTACCCGAACTCCGCGATCGAGGTTGTGGCCTGGCGGTGGACCGGGTGCATCGTGTTGCACGGTCTTTGTACCTTCTTGGCCACACGCGGCCTGGTGCAGGTTTGGGAGCAGGCCCGGCGCGAGCAACAACCGGCAGTTCTGGCCAGGGCCGTGCCCGCTCTGACGCTCGCAATCGCCGTCCATGCCGCCTTCAACGCCTGTGTCTTCATGCAAGGGGCCACCGGATACGGTTTCTAGTGCTTCCTTACACATAGCCTGTTGGGTGGCATGGCCAAGCGAAGCGCCGCCATGCATCTGCCGCGTCATCATGCCGGCGCCCGACTTCATCGGGCTTGGGCATGATACCCTTCGCACTTAGGCACCCATCGTGCGAGGTGTCGCGAAGAATTAGGGGGTCTCGGGCCACTTCGTCTGGGCGCGGGAAGGTCGGTTTCCCGATAATGAATCCAACGGATAAGGTGCGCGCCGTGCGATTGCGGACGGTTTCTGTGCCGGCGCGGTGAAGAGCACCAACACTTGAAGAGCATGGAGGCTTGCCAGGGTGGTTCGCATCATTAAGAGGCACATAGTCGGATGGGGTTCGGCGATCGCGGTATCCTGGGCAGCCGCCTCGACGAGTGCTGCGGATCCCCCGGCGGTCGAGTTTGCCTTCGTCCCCGCCGAAGAGATCCAACCCGACGGCCCCGTCCACGAGTTCCGCATCAGTCGGTTCGAGATTCGCAACGACCAGTTCGTCGAATTCCTCAACGATGCCCTGAATAACCCTGACAACGAGCGCGGTCAGTACATGTTCTTCGATACCGCCACGGGTGACGTCTATGTCAACACCGCGTCAACCGGGCAGACCGACACCGATCCCGGTAATCGAACGATCAAGATGCTCTCGCCGGGATTGGGCGGGCAAATCGAGTTCCATGGCGAGAGCTACCAGGTTGTCACTGCACCTGACGACTACTCCCCCCATCCTGTCAGCGGAGTCACGTGGTACGGGGCGGTCAAATACTGCAACTGGCTCACCATCGAATCGGGCTTGCCGGCGGATGAACGCGCCTACCACGAGGATGTTGACTCCAACCCAAACGGCTGGCGACCCGTTACGATCAGCGAAGCGGATTGGGCCGCTCGTGATCTGACCAGCGTGGAACGCGAAGATCTTCTAGCCAAGCTGGGTTATCGCCTTCCGATGGACGGTGGGGGCGACACCGCCGAGACCTACAACGAGTGGTACAAAGCTGCTGCGTGGAATACTGCAGCGGGTGTAAACACTGACTACGGCTTCGCTCGCGACACTATCACCAACGCCGATGCCAACTTCACCGAAAGCTTCGACCCATTCGAGCCCGGCACCACGCCCGTCGGATTCTTCGACGGCGTCAACATACTTGCTGACCCGGGTTCGACACTCACGAAAGACACACAGAACGGCTTTAGGCTCTACGATATTTCCGGCAACGTGTGGGAATGGATCCAGGATCAATCGCCGTCAAATCCCGCGCGGCGGCGCTTGCGTGGCGGATCGTGGAGGGATTTCTCGATCGTTCTTCGCACCGACTTCAGCGCCGACCGTGGCCCGGGCGGGACGGACGACGCCACCGGATTCCGAGTCGTGCAATCGGTCGCAGAAGACTTTGTAGTCACCCCGTTCGATGACTTGGCAGCTGCCGGCCCTTGGGGCGGCCCCTACGATGACCCGGATAGCGCACAGATCGTCTACAACGTATTGAACGTCACCGGCCAGACTGTGTCGTTTACTGCGGAGGCCAACAGATCATGGGTAAGCGTCGACTCAACCGGCAGTTCCGTGTCGGCTGGGGAGTCGATCGACGTGACGGTCTCGATCAGCCCGGAATGCAGCGATGGCCTGTTGACCGGCGACAACGTAGCCAACGTTGCTTTCCGGGACGAATCACAGCGGATCGTTACAACGCGAGATGTCTCACTAACCGTGCGTGAACCGCTAACGCTCGAGCCGGCGGAAGGATTGTCCTCGCAAATGACTTACGGGGGCATTCCCGTACCGTCCAGCGAGGTTTACAGCCTCGACAACGTATCGAATCAGCCGGTTGAATGGTCTTCTCAAACCGATCCACCCGATGCCAACTGGCTGACCATCGGGCCGACCACTGCCGGCACAGTTCCGCCGCAGGGCGGCTGGCCGATCTTCATCGCTATTGATGCTCAACAGGCCGCCACGCTCACGCCGGGCAGCTACAACGCCAACGTCTCAGTCGTCGACAATTGCACGGGCGAGGAGTCCATCCGACCGGTGATTTTGGATATCCTTGCGCCGTTTACGGTTACACCGGAAGACGAGGTTACATCAACGGGTGTTATTGGGGGTCCTTTCGATCCGCCAGCCCATGTCTTTACCGTGGAGAACCCCCTGGACAACTCTGTTTCATGGACCGTAACCATCTGCGCAGAACCTCCCGGCGAAAGTGCGTGCACCCCCCCGGATGTAGCCTGGTTGGAGCTGGATACATCCGGCGAGACGACTCCCGCCAATGATGCCACCGACGTGACAGCTTCCATTGCTGCCGGCGGTGTCGATCTTCCGGTCGGTCAACACTCGCTCACGGTGAGGTTCGAGGACGCCGCGACCAACTTCAAGGTCGAGCGCGTGGTCACGGTGGACGTCACGGGCATGATGGTCGAACCAGGCGAAGATGTCAGCTTCCAGGGACCTCTCGGAGGCCCCTATCAGCCGGCATCACGGACGTACACGGTGAGAAGCAACGGCGTCTTACACACGACCTGGGAGGCCGCTCTGGAATTCGACGCGCTGAGCAACAGTATCAACTGGCTCGATGTCTCACCGACATCTGGAATCATCCTCGACGAGAACGACACCGACGATGTCACTCTGTCCATCGCGACCGATGCCAACCAGCTCGAACCCGGCAACTCCTACGTAGCCACGATCACATTCACGGCTAACGACGACGAGAGTACTAGCGTGCAGCGCAGCGTAACCCTGTCTGTAGGCGACGAGGAATTCTCAGTTACCATGGTCATGGTGCCGGCTTCGAAAGCGCAGCTCTACGGCCCGACGTATGACTTTAGAATAGGCTTATGCGAAATCACCAACACGGAGTACGTCCACTTTCTCAACAGTGCCCACCGAAATGCGCTAAGCGGTGCGCCCGACGAGCGCAGCCAGTACATGTTCTTCGATCCTGCTTCCGGCAACGTCCACATAAGCGACGGGCAAGGCGCGATTCTTCTCGACGTTGGTGCCAACGATGCGATTGCGTTCACTGCCGGCGTCTATGCCGTAGAGGAAGGGAAGGAGGCCTTCCCCGTCGTTGGCGTAAGTTGGTACGGGGCGCTCAAGTTCTGCAACTGGATGACCATAACCCAGGGAATGGCCGCGAGCGAGCGGGCATATACGGAAGGCCCTGCCGCCGTCGACTGGGCCCCAGTAGCCGATCAGCAGACCAAACGCGGCATTCGTCTGCCGATGGACGATCAAGCTTCAACTGCAAGCTCCTTCAATGAATGGTATAAGGCCGCCTCACGCAAACCCAATAATATAGATGATGAGCCGGTGTTTGGGGGAGTTTACGGATTCGGTCGCGACTCCATCACAAATGCAGACGCCAACTTCCACGACAGCGGAGATCCCTACGAACCCGGCCCAACACCGGTAGGGTACTACGATGGCATAAATGAACTTGCCGGCGGAGGAGTCTCGACTGCCAATACGTCCAACGGCTATGGTATCTACGATGCCACAGGTAACGTGGCTGAGTGGGTGCAAGACCAAGGAGCGACGGCATCGGAGCGGGGTATCCGTGGAGGCCACTTCGGCAACGTTCTCGGTTCGACGTTACTCCGCACTGACAGCCGCGGCTCCATACCTGCCGATGCTGCATTGGGGTTTGTGGGCTTCCGTATTGCACAGGTTGTCGAGCCCACCGACCTGAGACTTACCGCGGATCCAATCCGTGTGCAGGGGATCGTTGGGGGACCGTACACGCCCGAGGCAGTCACACTCAGAATCGAGAACCTCGGACAGCAGACCGTCGATCGTTTGACTATTACACTCGACCCACTCTGGCTCGAGATCGAGGGCGTCGAACCTGGCCAAGTGCCGCCGGATACTGCCGTCGATGTCATCCTCCGCGTTGCCGAATCCGCTGTGGATGCCAGTGTATCGCCTGCGCCGCCGGGTGACTTTGCATTCGTGTCAAGCAGTGATGTGCAGACCGACGGCCCCAGCCACGATTTCTGGATCGCCCGGACAGAGGTGACTAACAGCCAGTTCGCCGCCTTCTTGGGTGATGCTCGCAGCAACGCGCTTGGAAACGCCCCCGATGTGCGCAGCCACTACATGTTCTTCGATCGCTCCGACGGAAGTGTATATGTCAACGATAAGCAGCAAGGTGAGGAGGGTGTCACCACTCCGTCAGCCGTTGCGCTGTACGACGCCTCTATCGGTCGAATTCAGTTCACCGGCAGCGGCTACATCGTCGAGAACGGGTATGAGGATCACCCGGTCGTGGGCGTGAGCTGGTACGGTGCGCTTAAGTACTGCAATTGGCTTACCGTTGCGGACGGCATCCCCGCGGTACTGCGCGCATACACGGAGGGTACTTCTACGAACCTCGAGGGCTGGCATCCGGTGGTCATCGCCAACGACGACGACTGGATCAACTCGGGTATCAATGACTTCGGTCGACAGCTTTTGATCGAGAACATCCTTGCATATCGCTTGCCTATGGACCACGGGGTCGGTGGAGCTTCGACCTTCAATGAATGGTACAAGGCTGCATCATGTATGCCCGATGATCAGGGGAATCCCGTCTTCGGCGCTCAGTATGGATTCGGGCGCAGTGCCATTAGCAGCACCGACGCCAACTACTTCGAGAGTGGAGATACCCAACTCGACGGCACGACCTCTGTAGGATTCTTCGATGGCATAGGCACGCTTTATCAACCGCCGGGAGCCGATTGCTTTCCGCCGCCCGATGATCCGCTTGCGACGGTCGACACGGACAACGCATATGGCCTGTACGACGCCAGCGGCAACGTAGCCGAATGGACCCAGGAGTTCGGCAACGATTCCACCGATCGGGTAACGCGAGGAGGAAGCTGGAGTGAACCAGCGGAAGCACTCAATACAACAAGCCGAGGTCACCTCGCACCGGAAGGTGCTTACGACAACGTCGGTTTTCGACTGGTCCGCGGCACGGGACATCTCGTGACCGCCAGAGTGATCGACGACCTGACCGACATTGCCTTCGAAACCTACTTCATACTTGACTTGCGCGAGCCGTTCTACCTGGAACCTGCCTTCGGCTACGTCGGGGCAGGAATGTACAGAGACACATTCGCTGCCACCTTCGTCCAGGATTACACGCTGACCAACCGATCAGACGCGGACATGGATTGGCAAGTGTCGGTCAACCAGGACTGGATCGACCTCAGCGGCCCGGTCGAGAACGAGCTGACAGGTACGCTTCTTGGCGACGATGCCCCCACCCTGATCACAGTTGCCATAAACACACTTGCCGACGAACTAGCGCCGGGAACGCATACTGCAACTGTAGTATTCAGCAACTTGACCACAGGGAAGGATACCACACGCAAGATTGTGTTGACAATCGATCAGCCCGTCCAGGCAACGGCTACATCCCCCGACCCGCAAGAGTTCGAAGGAGTATGGGGTGGCCCGTTTGACGTGCCCACTTCACGCGCGTTTGATTTCACCAGTGGTGTGGATTTCTCTCTGGATTACCTCGTCAGCGCCGATCAGAACTGGATCACCATTGACTCAGTCGATCCTCTTACGGGCATGATCCCCGCTTCCGACAGCATCACGATCGACGTCAGTATAAACGAGGCTGCCCACAACCTCGCCGTCGGTGAGTATGAAGCTACCCTGCGCTTGACGTGGAGCGATCCCGCAAATGTAGGCGCCACAGATAAAGTAACCACGACTGTCACACTGATTGTCAACGATCCGGTTACCATCGACCCGCCGGCGGACGCTGATCCTTGGACGATTCTCAATCCACAAGATCCCCTACCCTCACAGGGCTACACACTATTGAACAACCTCCAGACACCTGTTGAGGTACTCATCGATACCGACGTGGACTGGCTCGAAGCCAACACTTACTCGGTTGAGGTCTTGCCGGGATTGGGTACCGGTCAAACCGTGACAATCTCACTCACCGACAATGCCTTAGCTCTAACCGACGGAACATATCTGGGTACCGTAACATTCGAGAATACCTTCACCGGGATTCTGCAGTGCAGGCATGTCGAGGTGACCATCAACGAAACCTTATCCATTGTGCCGTTTGACGGCCTGGTATCACGTGGGGCGCTGGACGGATCACCGGCTCCGCTTGCTAAAGTGTATACCCTTACCAACCCTGCGAGGGACGGAGCAGATCCCATCAATTGGAGTGTATCTACACAGTCACCCTGGTTACTGGTAAACGGACAAACTGCAGCAACTGGTACGCTTGTGAGTGGGAAGTCCACCAACATCGTGATATCCATTGACGCCAACCAACTTCCCGCCGGAGCAGGGGACTATAGTGCAACGATCGAGTTCGGCGCCGCAGGTGAAGTAGTGTCCACAAAGACTGTCGAGCTCACACTTGTCCTACCTAAGTTCTCCCTGAAGGAATCTTCCATTGCCGCATCCGACGATCAGTTCTGGGGACCCATCTATGCATTCAACGTAGCTACATTCCCCACTATAAATGCAGAGTTCGTCGCCTTCTTGAACGACGCGCGGGCCAACCTCGACAACGAGCGAGGACAACATCTGTACTTCGACCTCGACACCGGAGACGTATATATCAACAACCTGCAAACCGGAAGCGAGGGAACCGGAGCACCCAACGCTACCATGGACACTCTCGCCTACGACGCAACGGAAGCGGGTAGAATCCAGCTGGTGGATAATACCTATGTCGTCCAGAGCGGATTCGCGGATCATCCCGTCGTCGGTGTCAGTTGGTACGGCGCGATCAAATACTGCAACTGGTTGACCATTGACCGTGGGATGTTTCCGGAAGACCGCTGTTACACCGAGGACGTTTCTCTGAACCTGCCCGGTTGGCACCCGGTGAGCATCGATACGAACGTCTGGCAAACGCGCGATCTTAACGACGCCGAACGACTCGATCTGGTATCAACCTGTCGTGGGTTTCGCCTGCCTATGGACGACGGTTACAGAAACGAAGCCGAAGACATTCAGACCGACCGGGCGGATTCCTACAACGAATGGTATAAGGCTGCTGCGTGGGACAGCGAGGCAGGCATTAACCACGATTACGGCTTCGGCCGGGACGTCGAGGACGGCATCGATGGATGGGATGCCAACTACTCTGACAGTGGTGATCCGTTCGACAACGGCACCACGCCGGTTGGCTACTACGACGGAAGCGATCACGACGGCGAGTTCCAGACCAACCCCGCGGGAAGCCAGAACGCCTACGGACTCTACGACATCACCGGCAACGTCGATGAGTGGATGCAGGGTCGGTTCAGTGAGGGCATCGACAACATCAGCCGACGGACTATTCGCGGTGGAGCGTGGAACGACCCTCCAGCTGCCGAAAGCCTGCTGTTAAAATACCGCTCCAACGCCCGACCCGAATCAACTTCCGACACCATTGGTTTCCGGGTCGTAAGAGCATTCGCAGCACCAACGGGCGACATTAACGGCGATGGATTCATCGACCTGGCGGATTTTGAAGCTCTGACCCTCCGCTGGACAGGACCGGGTCTCGACGTGAGCCCCGACTGGCTGGTGTTTGACCTTCAATCCGACGGCGATATCGATCTGGGGGACTTTGCCGCGTTCCAGGTTTCCTTCACTCCCGCCCCGTAGCTGGGCGGATTCGCTGAACTCGGTATCACTCCGTGCTACTCGCTGGGCCGCTTCTAATGCCGGCGTCAACGAGCGACAACAGCTCTCCCAACCTGCGTATTACGTGATCAGCCTGATCGGCATACTCAGGTACGGGTGCATCGCCGACCATCAAAGCCGTTCTAGTACCGGCTTGAGTACCCGAAATGACGTCGAAGAGATAATCCCCGACCATCCAACTGCGACACGGGTCCGCACCAACCTCTCGGCAGATGGACAGCACGGGCTCGGGTGACGGCTTGATTGCACCATCCTCCCTGGTGCGAATCGCATCGACGATGATGCCGAACTTGGGAAGCACGATGCCCAACGTCATCCGTGAGTTACGCGTCAGGATCGCAACGGGATGTCCCCTCCGGCGAAGTTCAGCCAAGACCTCGGCAGCGCCATCCTGCAAGGTCGCGTTCTCCGCCGCGTCGCGCTCGTGCTCAAGCAGAATCACATCAGCCCGCCGGCGGCCCTTCTCATCCATCCGTGCCATCGCTTCCAGGATGGTACCCTCGACGCCGATCTGAGAGCGAATCGCGTCGAAATCCAGATAGGGTTTTGTGATCGTCCCGTCGAAGTCGAGTATTACCGCTGATTCACCGGTCATTCGAGTCTATTTCCCTCCCCGTTCTCTGCCCACTGGGTGTGTGCGGATTCATCAAGGTCCAGCGCGTAGGCCTGATCGCAGCGCGAGCAAATGCGCTCACTTTCAATCGGACGAAACCCATACTGCTCGTAAAGAGCAATCGCCTCTTTAAGCGGAGCGGCTGTCTCCAGCTCGACTCGCCGAAACCCAAGCTTGCCAGCCCGTTCGATGGAGCGTTTCAATAACGTTTTGCCCAACCCCTTGCCTCGCGCCTCACGCTTCAGATACATCTTGCGCAGCTCGCAGACGCCCTCACCGATTCGGTGCAAACCCACGCAACCTATGATCCGACCGTCGTCGTCTTCCACGACCTCGAACGTCCCACCCGCCCGGATGTAATTGGCCTCAATATCTTCGAGATCGGAGTCAACCCCGCTCGAGTCGTGTGAAAGACCGTACTCCGTCAGAGCCGTAAATACGATCTCCTTCACCTGCTCAGTATCCGCGTTAGTTGCCTCTCGAATACGCATAACGGGATTGTATCGTCGAACGATCCGTCTGCCAGAATGCTCTTTTAGCCAACGCAGTAGTCCGCATCGTTTGAAACCACCGCTTACCGTGCTATGCTGCCTTGCGCGCCGGAATCACGAGGGGTTCCGGCAACCAGTGGTTGGACGACGGACTATGACCACAATCCTCGGCATCGAGACCAGTTGCGACGAAACCTCGGCGGCGGTGGTCACCGACGGCACCGATGTGCGCAGCAACATCGTCGCATCTCAGGCCGACCTGCACGCAAAGTATGGCGGCGTAGTGCCTGAGATCGCCTCTCGAGCGCACATCGAACGACTCGATTCGGTTATCACCGAGGCGATGGAAGTAGCCGACCGCAAGCCTGACAACCTCGATGCAATCGCGGTAACGAACAGGCCCGGACTGGTGGGGGCCCTGATCATCGGCGTGACAGCCGCCAAGATGCTTTCCTGGGCATGGGGCAAGCCGCTGATCGCGGTCAACCATATCGAAGCCCACGCCCTCAGTCCCGCAATCGGACTCGATGAAGCGCCTTGGCCGGCCATCGCACTGATCGTGTCGGGCGGTCACACTTCGCTATTCCGCATCGCCGGTCCAATGTCGATCGAGCGCCTGGGCGCCACAACGGACGACGCTGCCGGCGAGGCCTTTGACAAGGTGGCGTCCATTCTCGGCTTGAACTATCCCGGCGGCCCGGAAATCGAACGTGTCGGTGCAGGCGGCGATCCCCAAGCAATAGACTTCCCTCGCACAATGCTGGGTCCCGAATCACTGGACTTCTCCTTCTCGGGCATCAAAACGGCGGTGCTCTACCACGTACACGGCCAGGGCAAAACCACAGGCGGACTAGAGGAGCTTTCGCAAGACGACATCGCCGACATCGCCGCAAGTTTCCAGCAGGCGGTCATCGACGTGCTGATCCGCAAGACGATGCTCGCGGTCAAACAGACCGGAGTGTCAACGGTCGTGCTGGGCGGGGGAGTGGCAGCCAACAGAACCCTGCGCACCGCCTTGGCCGACGAATGCACCAAACGAGACTTGGCTTTTCATGCCGCAAAACCGGAATACTGCACGGACAACGCCGCCATGATCGCCGCCCGCGCATATCACCAGCTCCTCGCAGGCGACATAGCCACCCTCGAACTCGATGCCAGCGCTCGAGGCTGAAGAACCGCACCGGGCCTCGCCTGCGGTTTCCGAATGGTTTGCCGTTTCAGGCAACCTCGTCTAGACTACGGACGGTATGACTGAAGAATCCCTTCGCGAGCTTCTGGAATCGATACAGGCTGGCAAACAGTCAGTCGACGACGTAATCACCCGCCTTCGTGCGATGCCTTTCGAGGACATCGGGTTCGCCAAGATCGACCACCATCGTTCCATTCGTTGCGGTTTCCCCGAAGTGATCTATGCTGAGCACAAGACACCCGATCAGGTCGCCGCGATTTTCGACCGGTGTGTCCGCGCGGGCACCAACGTCATTGCCACTCGGGCATCGTGCCAAGTCTATGATGCCGTGGTCGGCGTGTGCGACAAGGCTGAGTATCACGAAGTTGCCCGCGCCGTGACATTGCGACAGCAGGAAGCAGTGCCATCCCAAGGCACTGTTGCTATAGTGTCTGCGGGGACGAGCGACTTGCCCGTTGCGGAGGAAGCACGGGTCACCGCGGAAATCATGGACCAAAGAACTGCCACCTTATACGACGTGGGAGTGGCCGGAATCCACCGACTCTTCGCCCATTCCGAATCACTCCAATCCGCTAGCGTTGCCGTGGTTGTCGCAGGGATGGAGGGTGCA
Organism: Phycisphaerales bacterium; assembly: GCA_020348265.1. Taxonomy (GTDB): domain Bacteria; phylum Planctomycetota; class Phycisphaerae; order UBA1845; family UBA1845. The sequence continues at coordinate 1,378,327 of CP070744.1, forward strand.
TTGGCCAGCGTTGTTGGAGGCATGGTCGAGTGCCCCGTGATTGCCGTACCCACAAGCGTCGGCTACGGGGCGAGCTTCCACGGTCTGGCAGCACTTCTGGGAATGCTCAATAGCTGCGCGGCCGGTGTGACCGTGGTCAACATTGACAACGGATTCGGCGCGGGGTACACCGCATCGTTGATCAATCGTCGGCGTGAATCCAAACAAGAGTGAGTCCCGCGATGTCTTCAGATCTGATCATGACTCGAGAGATTGCCCGCCTGCCCGAGCGTCGCCCCGATGCACACAAGGGCGACTGCGGACGGATTGCGGTAATTGGCGGGTGTTGTGGTGAAGTGATGATGGCCGGGGCCCCGGCCTTGACCGCCATTGCCGCTTTTAGAAGTGGGGCGGGACTGGTCCAGGTCATGGTGCCCGAACCGCTGCGCGGCGTCGTCGCGGTGATGGCCCCGCATACAACCACGCGCACGCTGCCCACCGAGCTTCCCGCCCTGCTCGACGCAGTCCACGACTTCCAGACCGACGCCGTAGCCCTTGGACCGGGGATGGGGCAATCGCTCGCCACAGCAGTACTGATGGGCTTTCTGCAACAGTTTAAAGGGCCGATCGTTGTGGACGCCGACGGACTGAATGTGCTTGCCGCCACCCGGCCCTTTGATATTCCCAACCCACAGCGCATTGTCCTGACTCCACATCCCGGCGAGATACGCCGACTGTTGGTTGCTCGGGGGAAGGACCGGACCATAGAGACGACGCTCGCCTCCCGACGCGAAGCGGCTTGCGCGTTGGTCGAAGCCTTCGGATGCATCGCTGTCCTGAAAGGCGCCGGTACGATCGTGACTAACGGCGAGCGGCTGTACGTCAACGAAACGGGAAACGCCGGCATGGCCACGGGCGGAACAGGGGATGTGCTCACCGGGCTGATCGCCGGGTTGATCGGACAGAGCATGGACCCGTTTGAGGCAGCTATTCTGGCCGTGTACCTTCATGGCTTGGCCGGAGACTTCGCCGCCGAGGAACTTGGTCGCCGGTCAATGACCGTAATGGACATGATCGACTACCTCCCCGAGGCAATCTGCGATCACGAACTCAGCGGCGCAGAGTGACCCGCTGATTTGTGCCACGGGTGGCTCGCCCACCCGTGTCAATCATAAAGGCGTAGGGTCCGTCGTGCGGACCGAAGTCTCTGGAGCATTGAACAATGGCCAAGAAGGCTCCCGCACAACGAGAAACCCGAATCACCACCCGACCGCTACACTCCGACGATTGGCCTGTAATCGAGAAGCTCTTCGGCACCAAGGGCGCTTGCGGCGGATGTTGGTGTATGCACTGGCGACTGCCTCGCGGTGGCAAGCTGTGGGAGGAGTGCAAAGGCGCCAAGAACAAAAGGTCATTCAAGAAGCTCGTGACCAGCGGACAGGCCGGCGGATGCCTGGCGTTCGCCGGCACCGAACCCGTTGGCTGGTGCTCCGTCGGACCGCGAAGCGACTTCCCCAGGTTGGAGCGCACCAAAGCCCTAAAGACGGAGTGGGCCGAACGAACCTGGTCGGTGGTGTGCTTCTACATCCCCTCGCCCTGGCGACACTGCGGAGTAGCCACCGCCCTGCTCAAAGAGGCCGTGAAACTGGCCCGCGCGAGCGGGGCAAAGGAACTCGAAGCCTACCCCATCCGTCCCCACAAAGGACCCGACACAGACATCCCCGCCGCCTTCGCCTGGACCGGTGTGCCCCAACTCTTCGAGAAACACAAGTTCCGCAAAGTCACCCCCAAAGGCAACACCCGCGACATATACCGCAAAACCTTCCGCAAACCCAGCGCCCGCTAGAGCAATTTCTGTTATTGTCTAGCGGTTCAGGAGTTGGGTGCCATGCCCAAGCGAAGCGCCGGCATGCAATT
>CP070744.1:1380322-1395301 GCA_020348265.1 Phycisphaerales bacterium
CATGGAGGGGAGGCGCTTTGACGGCATCATCGGCACAGTGCTGCTATATCACTTCCTCTCTACGCTGGATTATCCGAAGGGCGAGCTTGTGCTGAGACGTAGAACTCCACAAGGGCTTGCGGATCTGGATGAACAGACTGCTGCGCGGCGGACCTATGTGGTGCCCTTCTGGATGGCCGGTAAACACTGGATGGTGACCTGGGGGAAAGTCAACGGACGCGCGGAGTGTCTCATGCACGTGGACACGGGAATGGCTGGCGGGGGATTCGGATGCAGCGAGGCCACCCTGAAAGAGGTGGGTATCGATCTCGCCGGTTTGCCCAGCTTCAACGCAATAGGTGGCGGCGGTACCGTAAAGGTCACGCCCTTTACAGTCGACGAACTCGCCCTGGGCAAGGCCAGGCAGTTCAGCGTACCTGCGTTATATGGTGGCAAAACACGGGAAATAGAATATGCCATGGGCTTTCGCATTGGTGCGACGATTTCCCACGGCTTCTTCCGGGCATACGCATTGACCTTCGACTTCGAGCGAATGAACCTGCACCTCACCCCCGGCCGCGGCTAATCTTCCGGTTGGAGGATGGACATGAATGCTTCTTGGGGGATGGCGACGTTGCCCACCATCTTCATCCGCCTTTTGCCTTCTTTTTGTTTTTCGAGGAGTTTTCGCTTGCGGGTGATGTCACCACCGTAGCACTTTGCGGTTACATCCTTGCGAAATGCCCGGATGGTCTCCCGGGCGATGATTCTCGCCCCGACGGCGGCCTGCAGGGGGACCTCGAACATCTGCCGCCCTATTTCCTTCTTCAGCCGGGTGATCAGGCTGCGCCCCCGCCGAGTGGCTTTCTCGCTGTGAACGATTACGGATAGGGCGTCCACAGGAGCGCCGTTGACCAGAATGTCCATTTTGACCAGGTCGCCAGCTTCGTACCCTACAAGATCGTAGTCGGCCGTCCCATACCCCCGCGTGCAGCTCTTCAGCTTGTCGTAGAAATCGTAGATGATCTCGCAGAGGGGAAGCTGATAGGTCATCATCACCCTGGTTTGCGAGAGGTATTCAGTCTTCTTATGCGTGCCTCGCCGATCCATGCTTAGCTTCATTACAGTACCCACGCTCTCCGCGGGGATGATCATGGGCACGTTGACGATGGGCTCGCGAATCTCCTCGACCTCGGCCATATCCGGCAGTTCGCTGGGCGACTCGATGCGGCGAACCTCGCCGGTCTTGAGCATGACCTCGTAGGTCACCGTCGGGGCGGTCTGGACAACCGCTACATCGCCCTCGCGTTCCAGGCGCTCCTGGATGATCTTCATGTGCAAAAGACCAAGGAATCCGCAGCGGAAGCCAATCCCCAGCGCATCCGAAGTAACCGTGTGGTATGTAAACGAGCTGTCGGTTAACCACAGCTCCTCCATTGCCTCTCGGAGTTGCTGCGTCGTCGTGCCCACGCCGGGATAGAAGTCGCAGAACACCATCTGCTGAGGGGCTTCATAGCCGGGAAGCGGACTGTCTGTGGGTTTGGAGGTAAGCGTAATCGTGTCGCCAATATTCACGTCGGCGAGGGTCTTTATCCCCGCCACGAAGTATCCGACCTCGCCGGCACTTAGCGACGCAACGGGTTTGGGCTTGGGAGTGTACTTACCCACCTCGGTGATGAGGTATTTCCTTCCAACGGCCAACAGTTCAATCTCGTCACCTCGTTTGAACGAGCCGTCAAAGACCCGAGCGTGGGAGATAACCCCACGGTGAGGATCGGGCTTGGCATCATAGATCAGGGCGCGCAGGGGCGCTTGCGGATCACCCTTCGGAGGAGGAATCGTGGTGATGATCTTCTGGAGGAGCTCAGCGAGGCCCGCTCCGGTCTTGGCGCTGGTGAAGACAGCTTCCGCTGCATCAAGCCCCAACACCTGTTCGACCTCCAGGGCGATGTCTTCGGGCCTGGCAGCAGGCAGGTCGATCTTGTTGATCACCAGCACGATGGGCAGATCTGCCTCGACAGCCAGATAGGCGTTGGCCACCGTCTGGGCCTGAACACCCTGGGTGGCGTCGACCAGCACTAGCACACCTTCACAGGCGGCCAGGGCCCGGGATACCTCGTAGTGAAAGTCGACGTGCCCGGGGGTATCGATCAGATTGAGCATGTATTCGTGGCCGTCGTACTTGTAAGGCACGGTGGCCCGGTTGGCCTTGATGGTGATCCCCATCTCCCGCTCGAGGTCCATGTCGTCCAGGAATTGAGCGCGCATCTCCCGCTGAGAGATCACCCCGGTGTGCTCCAGAATGCGGTCCGCCAGGGTGCTCTTTCCGTGGTCTATGTGGGCCACGATGCTGAAATTGCGGATTCGACTCAAGTCATCCATTGTCGGAGCCATCCGGGCCGGCATACCCGCTCAACGCGGGTATCGTCCGAGCACCGCAGTATAGTTCGGTTCGCCTCTGATAGGAATGAAGCGTTCTAGTCACCGGAAACGTGGGAACGTCCGCCCGATCCTCCTCGGATTGCCAAACGAACTGTGAACGGTTCCAATACAGCTGGAGATCGACATGACCGACGATCGGACCCAGTACACTCTGGATCGCCTGGTACGACTGGTAATCAGTGTGGTGGTGCTCGTCGCCCTTTTGGCGCTGCTCCGCTACCTCTCGGACGTGTTGCTGCCATTTGCCGCAGCCGTCGTATTGGCCTATCTGCTTAACCCCCTGGTTACATTATTCGAGCGGAAAACCAGGCGGCGCGGGCTTGCGGTAGCGTTGACCATCTGCGGACTCTGTATTGTCGGGCTGGCCGCAGTGGCGATCATGGTGCCTCTTGCAGCTAGTCAGGTAAGCCGGTTTCAGCGTGATATCGCCAGCCTGCGGGACGATCTGGCAGCTTCAGCAGAAGCAGACCCATCCCGCGACGCGGCGACTCCCCCGGCTGCAGTTGAGGCCAAGTCGCCTGATGACAATGCCGCCAACTCACCCGCAGCGCCGGAAGCTGAAGAAGACAAATCCGCCCTGGGTTGGCGCGAGCTGATGGATGGGTGGGCGGAGTCTCGAACGGCTACGGAGGGTAAGACACGGTCGGAGCGCTTCGCCGTCTTTCGCAGTCGACTCGAAGGCACGTACATCGGGGACATGCTCGACCGGGCGATTGAGTACACCAATACCGATGAGTTCAATCAGCTTCTGATCAACGCTGCCAAGGGGATCATCGCCGGCGGCTGGTCGGTAGTGACCTTTGTAGTGAGCTTCGTACTGGGGCTCACCGGCGTTATCATCGTACTGCTGTATTTGATCTTCCTGCTCCTCGATTATCCAGAGTATGCACGTACCTGGGACAAGTTTCTGCCCCCCAAGTATCGTGATTCGATTGTCGAGTTCCTTGCCCAGTTCAGTGAGGCAATGCGCCGCTACTTCCGCGGGCAGGCTGTGATCGCGATCCTGATGGGCGCGCTTTTTACCGTCGGTTTCACCATCATAGGGCTACCGATGGCGGTGCCTTGCGGCATGTTCGTCGGCCTGCTCAACATGGTTCCCTACTTGCAGACGGTGGGCTTGGTACCGGCGATCATGCTTGCCGGCCTCCGCGCGGTAGAAGGTGATTCCAGCTTCGCGGTCTCGGTGGTCCTGACGCTCCTGGTCTTCGCCATTGCCCAGTTGATTCAGGATGCAGTCATCACCCCACGGATCATGGGCGACGCCACCGGGCTGAAGCCGGTTGCCATTCTTCTCGGCGTGTTCATCTGGGGCAAGTTGCTGGGGTTCTTGGGTTTGGTGCTGGCCATCCCGTTGACGTGCTTGGCCATTGCCTACTACCGCCGCTTTGTGCTTGCCCATTCCGCTGAGCCGGCGGGAGTCTCTTCCAGTTGATCAGCCCGCTTGTGTCTCGTTGCGCTCGCCCACGAACGACTTACCAGATGGGCGTGTGGTCGATTTCGTCAACCAGATCCACGTCAAGAAAGTCGGCGACTTCCTGGGCAATGTTCCATGTGTGCATTAACTCGCCACCTTTGCCCAGCGTAATGCGCCCGCTATCGGAGTCGAGAACGATTGGATATCGGACGGAATCAGCTCCTTCAGGATTGCGTTGAACAGAGCGGGCCAAGCGGACGCTTCGAGGCGTAACTTGTTTGACGGTTTCGTAGCGGGGCACCAGCACACCCCACGACTTCGTGACCATACCGGTGCTTCTGTCTAAAACCGCTCCGGTCCGCCCAAGAAGCAGGCACACGCCGATCGCCATTGCGGCGGCCCCAAACGACTGGACCACCCAGATGGGCATTTCCGGGTCGAATCGCGGAAAGGACATGGCGAACAACCCCGCAACAATCAGCACCGTAGAGCCGACGAAAAGCCACGGGTGCATCGCGGACTTGAGGGCAAGCTTATCCGCATCTACAACCTCGAGAGTTAACATGGCGGCATTCTCCTCGCATCGTGCGCACCCGTTGAACGAATCCTGTGTGTGCAATTTCTGTTCATTGTACGATCAGACGAGTCACGCCGATGGCCCTATAGTATGCTCCGTCACAGGGCCCGGTCCCTGTTTCAGGGGCTTCGTATCTGCTCACTACACCGGAGCCCCTCGCCCGAGGATTGCAGCCAGAGGCGCGGCTGGTGCCCTGCGCGCCGGGCACCAACCTCGCAAAAGTCTGGATTAGTTCTTCCTCGCCCACTCGCGAATCCGGTCGATCTCGTCGCGCTCTGTGCCGAGAGATTCGAGGAACTCCTGGTGGGCGTCCGGTTCCATCTTCTCGAACTGGATGTGCCAGTTGTGCATGGCATCGTCATCCAGGCCGGCTGCTCGCATGACGGCAGTCCAGCGCTCTTTAGTAAGCATTTCGTCTTCCTTTCGTAATTCACTCTGTTGGAGAATATCAACTATGCAGCGCTGCTGCCTTCGAAGGTCATTGATCTCGCGTTCCAGACTCGCCAATCGGCGCTTCAGAATCGTGGCTGACGACGTGTCACCGGAGTCGCTAAGAACCCGGGCAATTTCCTTGAGGGGAATACCCATGCGGCGATACACACAGATCTGCTCAAGCCGATCCACGTCAGCTTGCGAGTACATGCGGTAGCTGGCCCTGTTTCGCCCGGAAGGTCGCAATAGGCCCAGGCGGTCGTAATAGAGCAGCGTGCTACGGGCCAGCCCCGATGCCTTGGCCAACGCTCCAACGGTCACGTCCTTGGATTCCATCTCGATCCTCCCGCAGGTCAGCGTTCGCAACTTCCCCCGCCAGACAAGCCCTGCCTACCCATACTCTAAACTATGAAGCTTTAGACAGGTCAAGAAAAAGCCTAGAAAATATTACGAAACAAGGCAGAATAGAGCCTTCTTGGCCGTGCTGCCGGTATCGGATGGAGTCACCCTCGTGGTCGATGGTGTCTGTGCGAACTTGTAGGCAGCGTTCCCCGTGCAGCTTGACCGCGATTGCCAGCAGATCGACGATGGCTCAAGGAAACTGCGAAAGGACTGAGGAGTTTACGAAATGGCTCAGAAAACCGGCTTGGAATTCACGAATCCCGACGCTTACCGCGAGAAGATGGACCGTTTGCTTGGCAATCGCGAGCCCATCAGTGTTATTTCCGAAACGCCCGACGTGCTTGACGACATCGTAGGTCGACATTCACCTCGGGACATGCGCAGGCGGCCCTTCCCCGGCAAATGGACGCCAAACGAGATAATCGGGCATCTCGCGGACGCGGAATGGGTCTACGGCTACCGGATTCGGCTGGTTCTGTGCGAGGATCAGCCGACGATCCTGGGTATGGATCAGGATCTGTGGGTGAGCGGGCAGCGCTACAATGACCGCGAGCCTGCCGACCTTTTGGAGATGTTTCGTGGGCTGCGATCGTTCAATCTGCCCTTGTGGAGGCAGATGGCTCCATCGGACTTTGAGCGCGCGGGCAAGCATAATGAGCGTGGCGACGAGTCACTGGGCGCCATGATACGCATGTTGGCCGGCCATGATCTCTCGCACATCGATCAGATCAGTAGATACCTCGAAGCAGGGTAGACCTGGAAACGCCCGCAAGGTGTAAACCCTGCATACGCGCACCGCCCCGCTGCGCTGCGCTTTGGTACCGCCTTCATTGACCGCGCAAAGCCTCTCGGCGCGTAACCTGGTGATCGCTTTCACAGTCAAGGCTATTGCCACAGGCAGCCGGGCACGCGACAATCCCCCCTGACCTCCTTGTGAGGTGTTTGCGGGGGTGTAGCTCAGTGGTAGAGCAACGGCCTTTTAAGCCGTGGGTCCTGGGTTCGAGTCCCAGCACCCTCATTCGCTTCACGTGACGGCACCGGAACCTCGGCACTTCCGCCTGCGCCGTTGGTCCCGGTCCCGGGTGGCTTTGTCTATACCACTTTCACTTGCCACTTTGCCACGCTGATGCTACACAGACCGAATGCCGCGGCTTGCTGGTGATCGTTGGTTTTACTACCCATCGCGGGAGGCGTATGCCCACCCTGCGGATTTCGATCTGACCTACGAATCGGTCTTTTTCGACAGTCCCGGAACAACGGGACAATCCGCCGAGGGGGAGGCTGCTCAAGTTCGACTGCACGGATGGTTCTTCCCCGCCGGGGCCGAACCGAAGGGCACGGTGATCCACTGCCACGGCAACGCGGGGAACATCACCGGGCACTTCCAGTTCGTCGCTTGGATGCCTGCTTGGGGGTGGAACGTGTTCTGCTTCGATTATCGCGGATTCGGCCAATCCGAGGGGCGACCTTCGCGGCCCGGGTCTATCGCCGATACCCATGCCGCGATCGAATACGTCCGGTCACGTGATGATGTCGACGCGACTCGCCTCGTGCTATTCGGTCAATCGCTGGGCGGAGCGATCGGAATCGTAGCATCCGCTGACCGAGAGGATCTTCGCGGCGTCGCGATCGAAGGAGCGTTCAGCGATTATCGCCGGGAGGCCGGCTTCGTATGTCGGCGAAGTCTGCTGTTTTGGCCCTTTGCACCTTTCGCACGCTTCTTCATAGCCCCAGGCTTCGACGCAATCGATTATGTCGAGCGAATCGCTCCTACCCCACTTCTTATGATCACCGGCTCAGCCGACGGAGTCTGTGATTACCGGCAAACGCTGGATCTCCACGCCGCCGCTGGAGAACCGAAGTCACTTTGGGTTATCGAGGGGGGTCGCCACACGGCGGCGCTAACCGAAACCGACGGCGAGGGTGAGCGCCGGCTGGATGCATTCTTCACCCAATGCGTCGCGGATTAGCGTGCCACGGCGGCCCACGGGCTGGCGGTCGCTCCAGCGGGTTGTGCAATCGCGGCACTTTCCGTACTTTCTTGCGTTGGAACCAATGGCATAGCACGGACAAATGTGTAGTTCTGACGCGGGAGACGGGAGATTCGGCGAAGCTGCTATGACTCGACAGCATCGCCTGGCACGCATGAAGCTTAGACAGGAACACATACGGTGGAACGAACGCTAATAATCCTCAAGCCGGACGCAGTCCAGCGTCGGCTCATCGGACGGATAATACAACGTTTTGAAGACAAAGGACTCACCATCGCGGGTATGAGATTGATGAGAATCTCGCGCGAACTGGCCCAGAAGCTCTACTCAGCTCACGAGGGGAAGCCTTTCTACCCCCGGCTGATGGAATACATCACCAGCGGACCGGTTGTGGTCACCGTTCTTCAAGGCAATCGTTGTATCGAGATTGCGCGAGCACTGATGGGGAAGACTTTCGGCTATGAAGCTGCAGCGGGCACGATTCGCGGCGACTTCGGTGCCAGCGGATCGTTCAATCTGGTGCACGGCAGCGACTCGGCAGAATCGTCATCGACCGAGATACCGCTCTTCTTCACGGAGCAGGAGCTGCTCGAGTACTCTCCGGCTTCTGTCGACTGGGTATTCCCAAAGGTCGACAGCTAACAAGTGGTCGGTGTTGGGGCCGCCGCGACTTCACACGATTCGCGAGCACGCGCCGGCTCGCCGGATCAAGTGCGTGTGACGCGCAGAGCTTCTTCCAGAGTAGTGTATCCTTCGCGGACCTTGGTGATTGCGTCCTCGCGGAGCGTGATGGCCCCGTGCTTATCGGCATACTCTTGCATGTCGTCTGCCGACGCTTCCTCCATCACCAACCTTGAGAGGGTCGTATCGAAAGCGACGAAATCAAACACCCCCACCCGGTCAAAATAGCCGCTGCGCAGGCACCTGGAGCACCCGATCCCGCGGTAGATCTCCATGCCCGTGCGATCGAGTGGTACGTTCATGATCCGCCGTTCGGTCTCGTTTGGCTCGTAGGGACGTTTGCAGTTCTCACAAATGCGCCGCACCAGGCGCTGAGCCATCACGCCTATCAGGGCGCTGGCAACGAGATAAGGCTCGCAACCCATGTCAAGGAGCCGGGCGACGGCACCGATCGCGGAGTTGGTATGCAAAGTGGCAAAGACCAGGTGGCCGGTCAGCGCCGCCTCCAGGGCCAGATGGGCGGTTTCCTCGTCACGTATCTCGCCCACCATGATCACGTCCGGATCGTGCCTCAGAATGCTGCGCAGAGCCGCGGCGAAGGAAACGCCAAACTCGGAATCCACTGACACCTGATTGACCCCGGCAATATGATATTCCACGGGGTCCTCGATGGTAATGATGTGTTTGTCGACGCTATTGATGCACTGCAGAGCCGCGTACAACGTAGTGGTCTTGCCGCTTCCCGTAGGACCGGTCAGGAGTATGATCCCATAGGGCCTGTGGATGAGCCGCTCGAAGGCCTGCCGGAGTTCGATCCCCATCCCCAGAGTCTCCAGGGTCAACCCCGTCCGATCCTGCGATAGGAGTCGCAAGGTTACGCGCTCGCCGTTGGCTGTGGGTATCACCGCGACGCGCACGTCGATGTACTGATCGAAACTGCGATGGCTGAATCGGCCATCCTGAGGCAAGCGGCGCTCGGTGATGTCCATATTCGAAAGGATCTTCACGCGTGATATCAGCGGCGGAGCCGCATCGAGCGGATAGGCGCGCACTTCCATCATTCGCCCGTCGATGCGCAGCCTGACCCGCAGGCGGTCCTTTTCCGGCTCAAGGTGAACATCGCTCGCCCGTCGATCGACCGCCTCGTCCAGGATGCTGTCGAATTGCTCGAGCATGTTCAGGCCGGTCGCTGAAGTCGTCTCCACCGAGGAGGACAGTGGGGTGATGTCCGCAAGTCGCGCCCCCCGCTCGCGGGCAGAGCCGTAAATATCATCTATCACCTCGTTGATCTGATAGCGCGGACTCACCACAAATTGGATGGGGCGCTCAAACCGACCCGTAATCGCGGCCTGCACCGACAGGTCAACTGGATCAGCTACGGTGGCGACCAGTTGGCCCGACACCTCTCCGAACAACAGGCAACATTTCCGACGGGCGATATTCTCCGGAAGGGTCAACACCCAGGCTCGTGACGGGGTCCTGCGTGACAGGTCCAGAAAACGCAACCCATTCAGCTCGGCGTACGCCTGGGCCAGATGCCTCTCACTGATGAGATCGTGGCTTTGAAGCACTTCGACGAGCGGCAGACCCATTAACTCGGATTCGCGGCGCATTGCCGCCAGTCCCACCTGGGTCAGCGTGCCCATGTTCAGGAGTTTTGTGACAATCGGCTGCTCGGCAACTTCCGCTGCGATCATTGTGTCACTCGGCTTGATAGAATCCGTAGGTTAGGGCAACAGGCGTCATGGTCACACGTGTATCACGGTCGGCGCTCGACATGAACATTTGGTGCACTTATCCACGGCCGATCACCAGTGCCAGCGCATCGTCATCTGATTGAGCACCGGCTAAATGAGTGACCCACGCATGCCCGATTTTGTTCACAACATCCTCGACGGTGTTGAACGAATCTCGATGAAGTAGTGCTTCGTGAAGGCGCCGATCCCCCAACGCCTCTCCGGCTCTGCTTGTCGCTTCGGTCAGACCGTCCGTGTGGCAGATGACCCTGAAGATCTCAGGCAGATCGGCACGGGCCGCCTCGTAGTAATAGTTCGCGTCGATCCCCAGTACCAAAGAGGGTTGATCCAGAGTAACCAATCGCCCCGGCGCTACCATGAGCAGCGGAGGCATCCCACCGGCGTTAATGTATACAAGCTTGCCTGCGGACATATCGATCCCGACGTAAGTGCAGGGCAAGACTTGGCGCACGGATGATGCCGCAATCATCCTGTTGAGCTCGTTGAAGAACAGCGCAGGGTCCATCAGGGTGTCTTCCGATGCACCGACGGTGGTCTGTACCGCAGTCCGGATGGCGTTGGCCTGGACCAGTCCGGTGATCCCGTGTGCGCCGCCGTCGACCACCAGGCCAAAACAACGCTGCTCATCGATATGCACAACGTCGCAGAAGTCGCCGCAGCGTGACCGGCCCGGGAAGAACTTCACCCCAACCTCAAAGGTATCACTCGAGGGTGATGCAGCCCGCAGCGCGGATTGAAGGCGGCGCACGGTTGTCATCCAAGCCACCCCTTCACGCGCCGCCGATCGCGCAAGCCTGCGCGTCGACTCTCCCAACACGGCACCAACCTGGGCTCCCGCAGCCACACAATACTGCAGGTCCGCAGCGGTGAAGGCCTTCTTTGCGGTGGGTCGGTCAACGTAGAGGATCCCCACGACATCGCCATTGAACACAAGTGGAGCGGCGAGTGCCGTGCTGGCATAGCCCAGCTTTGCGTTCAACTGCGAAGTGGTCTGGGGATAACGCCCTCCTACTCCCTGCAGAATGGGCGCCAGAGCAAACGACTGACTCACCGGGGTAAGCGACCCGCCGGGCGCTCTTTTCAAAGCCTTGTGGACCAGCGGGCGAAGGTCCATCTTCTCTTGCCCGCGCAGGGCGACCAAGCCTCGTTCGGCCTGCAGATACAGCAGGATTCTCCCCAGGGCCGCCTGGGCAATATCCTCCGAGCGGGCCACCAAAGGCAGATCTCCCCATAGTTGGGAGAGCTGAGAGATCTGAGCCACCGTCAGGGAAAGGGGTGCCCGGAGTTTGACCCATTCGCTGTTCGGTGGTTCCGTGCGGTCGGGAGTGAGGAACTCGAGGTCGATCTTCTCGGGCGACATCGAGTCGTCGAGGAACTCCATGACGCATTCGCCGACGCGAATTACGTCACCGGGTGTCAACAGGGTCTCCGAAGTCAGCTCCCCATTGACGTAAGTCTTGTTCCTGCTTCCCAGGTCGCGTATGCGGAAACGGCCGTCAGCTTCGACCTCGATCAACAGATGTTCGCGCGAGATCATGTCGTGATCGATGACCGCCTGACAAGTCGGAGCACGACCGATCACGAAACGGTCAGTGTCGATCGACTTGGTCTGCAGCTGGCCCGTATCATCTAGATAACGTAGTTGTGCCATGATCTAGGACTATACCCACTCCACCGTTCGTGACAAGGGAAACCGTCGGCGTTGCACCGCGCTTCACCTCCCCCCACCGGCATCGGCTCCAATCGAAAAAGCCTTCCGCACAGCCACGGGGCATTGAAACTCCCACTGCTCGTAGGCAGCTTCCAGCATCGTCTCGATACTGGGTCGCAGCAGCCCCTCGTACCGCTTCCGCCCGTTACACCGAATCGTAACAGGTTTGCTCCAATCGAGTGCCGTTGCAGGCAAGAGCAGTTCAACGCGAGCGCATCGACGGGTATCCACGTTGATAATCTGCCCGTCGATCCGGCCCCCGATATACGCAAGATTCTCCTCAAACACCTCTCGAACGAACCGATCGTGATCGCTCGAGGGAGATGACAGTATGGAGAGCTGTCTCACGTCCCAGACTTCGCCTGCCTGCTTCGTCTGTCGTATCCAGCCTGACCGCCCCTGGGCCGGACAACGAAACCAATGAGACACAGGCTGGGTTGACTCCACACGCTTGTGGTTGAGGATTGCCGCCAGCTGGGGTTGTGGTAACTCGAGCGAAACGCCCTCAGCAAGGGCAAGACCCGTAATCGGCAGGCCGGCCCGCTTCGCAAACTCGGCAATCCCGGAGTTGAACGCCGCCACCTTCACTTGCCTGGGCGTTTTGTCGCGATCGGCAACCACCTGCCAAGCAGTCAAAACAGGGAGATGCGTCAGGTTCTTCAAGGCAAGCGGCAGAGTCTGACGCGGATAAGGCCATCGCGGGTACGCCGACAGTGTGATAAGTCCTGCAAAGCAGTCAGGGTATGCGATCGCCACCAGCCAGGCTGAATCTCCTCCATGACCCGCTCCAAACAGGAATATACGGTTCGTATCGGTATGGATCAGCTTGCGGAGATGTCGGAGAAACGCCGGCAAGTCTGCTGCAGCAGGCGGTGATTCACCTAACGGACTGTCGAACGGATGCTGTGGAGAGACCTTCACGAATCCCTCCACCGCCTTGTCGAGGCACACTTCAGCCAACGCCAGTGCCTCGTCAGCGGAGTCCGGCTCGCCGGGCACGCAAACCAGCAGCGGGTATCGCTGACTGGGATCGTAACCATCCGGCAGGGAAACAACCACATCCACCGTGCCAAATGCTGCGGACTCAAGAGGAACAACGTTGCGGGCGGCAGGCAGCTCGGACCACAGGCTGACCTCGGCGACCGCACGGGCGACGGCCTGAAAGTCACTGCGCGATGCTTCGGCAATCGTAGCTGCTATCCTGGAGCGAGTACCCGCGTTCTCGGTGTGGAAGAAGAGCTCAACCTGAGCTGCAAGTTCTCCCGCAACCGGCCTGCTGTCGGTAGAGGGAGGTGTTACGGCACCACCAGCCATAGCTGAGGGTGGAGTCAGCAGCATAACACACGCAGCAAGCACACAACGCCGCACCACGCGTTTGAACCTCCAAACGGGCGGCGAGCCCGAGGCCAGCTCCAATGGGGGCTGTACTAGCCGCCAATCAATGAGAGGATCGTCTTGTACCCGTCCGTATCCGGTCCATAGTCAAAGCCGATGAGAGCGTTGCAGATGAACTGGTACCCATCACCTTGCTGCACAAGCAGCGTGGTCCCTACGCCCTTAACCTCACCGGACTCATCATCGAGGAAGCTGCCACCTGTGGTTCCAAGAATGTAGCTGTGATCGCACGAGAGGATGATCGTGTCCTGGGCTCCTGGTTCAAGGATCCCCGTGTTGGCTATGCCGATGCCCTGGCCCTCGATCTGATTGCCGTCCCCTATCCGATGCTCGTCAGAAAACAGATCGTCAGGAATGGCTTCGAGGGGAGCCTCTGCCACATAAAATTCCACCTCTACTGGATCAGACATGGATAAGTTGCGGAGCCTGACGGTGATGACATCTTCATCACCGGCATCTGTCGGCTGACTATTGTCGTTGGGGGACAGCTCGTCCGGAGCGAACTCGATGGTGCAGCTAGTCGCAAGCATGAGCAACACCGTCAACGACACAAGCCGTAAGGCGCAAGAGCGATTGAGTTTCCGGCGCATGCTCAGCCATCTCCAACTGACCAGACCCAAGTTACCAGTCCAACTAAGACGTAATTTTGCCAGTCAAGCAGATCCCAACATTTTGCCAGCGCACGGCATCGTAGATCGACACAGGTGTACATGCAAGAATAGCTTCGACCGGGCGTTGCAGAAGTCTGTTCCCGTCAATGCACTGGAGTCGAACTCGGCACAGGGGCGATCGCCCTACAGTGAGGATGAACGCGGGCGATACTGTACTGTTCATCTCTTATCCTTCTGCCTTCCTCCTCATCCTCGATGGGAAGCTGTGGACTACTCAAACACGCTCTAAATGCCCTTTGATAGACAGGCCTGTGAAAAGCGTGGATCGGTGTTTGACACCCATTGGGTCGTCCCTATAATGCCCGCAAGCTGGTCGGCGCAGGGTCGCCCGGCGAGAGGGGGGTTTGCGCCCCTCAGGCGTGGAACGAGGTGGGAGAGGTCTGCGGCCACGCCCCACGTGGGGTGTGTGCTGATGTGTGCCTTGGATGGTGTCGCGTGACCGGGATTAACCGTAGGCTGTCGTTGTCTAGCCGATCATACGGAGAGCGGACTCGTGCGGACTGAACGTTTTAGGCACGAGGGCGTGGATGTAACGGGTTGTATCTGCGGCACCGAATGGAGTGACGCCATGGTCTAAGGCCGAATGGACCATCTTGCTGCCTTGTATCGTTTCCACGTGGGTTCGCAGTTTGCGCCCACTTTTTTTGTCTTGATTGGCCAACCAGCGACGATGTAAGCCAGAGACGCCGTGCCGTGAGGACCGGAGGCGGTTGTTCTCGATACGGCACGAGTGCTCAGAAGGTGCGCCGCGGGCCAGGCGGGTCCGTCGGATGGTTTGTATCGCACGGTTGGCGCCGGCTAGACCGGGAACCATTGAGGGTCGTTTCAGCCACAATGAATGGCGATTTGATCAGACTAGTCGACTCTATAAGTCGCGATAAGAACATCGACAAGGAAGGTGTGTTCGGTGATCTCGAGGCGGCGATGCTCTCCGCAGTGCGCAAGGCATACGATCAAGCCGAGGATGTCGACGTGACCATAGACCGGTCCGCCGGCACGATCAGCGCGACGGCCGACGGTGATCCTATCGATATGAAGACCCTCGGTAGAATCGCAGCCCAGACCGCCAAGCAAGTCATGATCCAGAAGATCCGCGAAGATGAACGCGGGGCGATATTCGAGGAATACTCCGAGCGTGTGGGGACAGTCGTTACGGGTACGGTAACGCGCTACGAAGGCGGAGCGTTAATCGTCAACCTGGGTCGAGGTGAAGGTTATCTGCCCCGTAGCGAGCAGATTCCAGGCGACATCCATAATCCGGGCGAGCGGATACGCGCCATGATCCTCAACGTTCGAGAGGAGCAAAGCCAGGTTCGGATTCTCTTGACTCAGACCCACCCCGATTACATTCGCAAGCTCTTCGAGCTCGAGGTGCCGGAGGTGGGCGAGCGCATAATCGAAATCCGTGCGTTGGCCCGCGAGGCCGGGTACCGGACCAAGGTGGCGGTGTCCTCGATTGACATGAAAGTGGATGCCGTCGGCGCCTGCGTCGGCGTGAGAGGAAGTCGCATACGCAATATAGTATAT
>CP070744.1:1395401-1410141 GCA_020348265.1 Phycisphaerales bacterium
CGCCCCCGGCTGCGCGGGGCATATCCCCACCGTTTCGGCATGGGGCTTGGTGCTCTTGGCACTGTTGCTACTGATAGTCGGCAAGCTTATGTTCGGTTGCACGCGACGCGTCGAGGGGTAGGGGGTGCCCCATTCATTGCGAAGCGATGGGTGGAAGACGGACGCCTTATCTCTGAGTTGTTATACTGCCATCGTATTGTCACTGCTCAAGAGCAATGGCAGACCCTTGCGTATATCATCGTGTCCTCCACGTCCGAAGGACATGGGCCACCCGTCCAGTCAACCGCTCCCTCACGGTCGCGGCTCGGAAAGAATACCTTACCATTCCTCGACGTAACCCAAGGGTCCGCGAGCTTTGCGCTCGCGGCTCTGATGGGACGCTCTATGGGATCAGGACTACCTTGCCTTTCACGGCGCGGGACCAGATGTACTGATGGGCCTGGGCAACGTCCTTTAAGGGATAGGTTTTATCGACGCAGGCTTTGACTTTGCCCTCGCCGAGCAGCTTGATCCCGCGTTTGAACTCCTCCGTGCTGCCCATGAACGAGCCGATCAAGCGGTGCTGGCGGAAAAAGAGGTTGCGGATGCTCAATTTCGCCTCGATTCCTCCCACCAGGCCGAAGTTGACGAAGGTGCCCGCGGTGCGAAGGGCCTTTAGATTGTCTTCGAAGACACTTGCCCCGACGTTGTCGATTACGACGTCGACGCCCACGCCGTCGGTCCAATCGAGGATCGTATCGGCGAAGTCCTTCTCGTTGTAGTTGATGACGAGTTCGGCTCCGGCTGTCTTGGCGGTTTCGACCTTCTCCTCCGATCCTACGGTGGCGGCTACGTCGGCGCCCAGCGCCCGAGCTACCTGTACACATGCGTTCCCGCTTCCCGAGGCGCCCGCCTGGACGAGAACGCGCTTCCCGGGGCCGACTTGTCCGAGGGTCTGGACGGCATGGACGGCGGTCATAAGCACGAGGGGCATGGCGGCGACCTGTTCCGCGGGGAGGCCGGTGTCGTCTTTGATGACGAATCGGGCAGGTGCACGTATGTATTCGGCATCTCCGCCCCAGGTGTGCGTGCCGGTGACCTCGAAGCTGGGGGCGAGGTTCTCCGGTTTGATGTCCCAGTCGCCCGGGTCGATGGGGTATCCCGGGGCTACGATGACGGCATCCTGTTCTTTGAAGTCATCTACGTCCGGTCCGACGGCGGCGATTGCGCCAGCGACATCCGCTCCCAAGATGTGCGGGAAGGTGATATCCTCGAAGATCGCCCCCATGCGCAAGTAGAGGTCGTAACGATTGATCCCACATGCGGCGACCTTTATGACCACTTCACCCGAGCCGGGCTCGGGCTGTTCAACGTCCTCATAACGGAATACATCGGGTTTGCCGAATCCGTGAATGACTGCTGCTTTCATGGTGCTTTCCTTCCGCGGTAGTGCAAGCTAATGGTCGTTGCCACATAGCACTTCGAGGCGATGATACCGGACCCTTTCTGCCCACGCGAGTTCTGATCCCTATAAGAACTTGTCCTAGCTGCTTGAGCGGGCAAATACGGCGGCGGCGAGGGTGCAGGTTACGGGTCGGTGAAATCGGTGAATCGGCGGCTAGAATTAATCAGAGGAAGGGGAAGAAGAGTTGTTCAATCCGGAAACGGCCTCCAGGAAGGTTGTACACGGTCACAGCACCGAAGCAGCTACTGCGCGCGGAGTATCCTGGTATTGGTTTCTCGCGGTGGCGGCGGCGGTTCTGTACGGCTCGTTGATCCCCTTCGATCTTGATCTTGGAGGCGTGGTTCGCTCGCTCAATGGCGGCCTGCCGCAGTTCGGCCTGCACATCCCGGATGCAAACGATCTACTGACGAATCTGCTGGTCTACATTCCGCTGGGCGCGGCGTTTGTCATATGCGGTCGGCACAGTCTGAGAGTTAGGCTGGCCCGCGTACCTTTCGCCATTCTCTTGGGTGTTGGAGTCAGTGTTATTGCAGAGACGATGCAGGTAGGCATCGCCTCGCGGATCTCTTCGCTGACGGATGTCATTCTGAACGGGGCAGGTACGGCAATGGGCGCGTTGCTCGGAGCGGGCCTGTGTGACGTTGCCGCGGTGATCTTCGGACGTTTGCGGAGACAGTGGGTCAGCCGCCCGTTTGTGACCTCTGCGTTCATCCTCACGCTGGGGCTCTTTGTGTACAACCTTGCTCCTTTTGACTTCATCACCAACACGGCCGGGTTGCAGGAGTCGTTTCGCCGAGCTCAATGGAGCCTGAGCATTGCACGAATGCGTGCGTTTGGCGAGCTTCCTTTGGGGGAACTAGCTGCGGAGTTGAGCGGAGCCTTCTGGTTCATCGGTTTGGCTTACGTAAGCGCGTTGGCCTGGCGCGAGGTTGGTAGAGAACGGGCAAAAGCCATCGCTTTAGCAAGCGAGAAGAGCCTCATACTCATTGTGGTGATTGAGCTCATGCAGCTTTTTACGCGCTCGCACGGATTCGATATGGTCACGATTGCCCTGCGCGCCCTGGGGGTGATCCTCGGTGCGCGACTTGCCGTCGGGGGGGTTGATGCAGGCACACGATCCGATTGGCGACAGCGACCGGGCATGGCTGCCCCGACGCGTCTGTTGTTGGTCCTGGTTGCCATGCAGACGGGTATTATGCTGCTTTCCGCCGGAGATGGATTGATTGCCGCAGGAGCGAGCCCCGACTTATCGCGCGTCCGCTGGATACCCTTCGAGGCCATGTGGCGTTTGCCAACGGTTCAGGCGGCGAGCATCTTGTTCTCGAATCTGCTGACTTACGGCACGTTTGCTGTAGCTATGTTCATGCTGGTGCGGCGTACTCACTGGCCGCGGGGTGGGTTTATTGCCTGCGTTGGCGTGACTCTGTTTGCTCTTGCAGTCGAAGGTCTGCAGATCATGGGCACGTCGCACACGCCCGATCTTACCGTGCCGATGCTTGCCCTGGTTACGTCTGTGATCACTGCCAAGCTGTACATGGCCCTGCGCAGCGTCTATTACGCCGCCCAGCCTGCACGTGTGACTGCCTGATCTTCTCCGCGCGGACGATTCTACAAAGCGGATTCCACCCGATCCTGCGCCTTTGATGAGATCTCCCACGCAGGTTACCCTATGTCGGTAGGCCGGTGGTCCGCGACACTTTGCATGATGGGCGCCTGCGAGTGAAGGGTACCATGCCCAAGGCCAACGAAGTCGGGCGCCGGTATACTGACGCGGCAAATACATGGCGGCGTCCCGGCGCGCCGGGACTTGGCCTTGGCACCCATCAGGTTACGTGCAGTGAAGCACTAGTCACGGACATTACGGACTGAATACTCCTCCAAAGGATCTGCTGGAAATGTCACAGACAATAAACATGACGGCCTCTCCGGAAGTCTATCGCAAGCGACGGGCGCGCTTGACGGCGCGTTTGCGTCGACCGATGGTAGTCTGCGGTGGTCAGGCAAGACCACGGCAGTATGCGACTAACACTTATCTCTTTCGGGCGGGGAGTAATTACCTTTACTTCGGCGGTCCACCAATCGAAGGGGCAGCCTGGCTGATCGAACCACAAGGTGATGGCGAGGGGGGATGTACTCTGTTTCGCCCACCCGCGGTTTTTGAGGAGGCTGTCTGGGTTGGTGAGATTCCCTCGGACGCAGCATTGGCAGCTGCTGCCGGTATCGAGCAAAGCAACCTGGCCTCGCCGGATGAGCTTGCATCTGAGCTTGCGGGGCGAGAGGCATGTTTCGTCGGGCCCCCGTGTCTACCTTCGTTGGAGTGGGCACAGTCGCTGAAGCTGCATCCTGCCAACGAGGATGAGTTGCTGGCGATTATCGAGCTGCGGCTCATCAAAGACGAGTACGAATTGGCGGCGTTGCGCACTGCAGCTGATGTCATCGTGCAGGCTCATAAGGATGCGATGAGAGCTGCTGCTCCCGGGAGAACCGAAGCACAGGTCTTGGCAGCGCTGCTGGCGGGGTTCACCGCCCGCGGATGCGGCCCGGCCTTCACGCCCGGCGTTACGGTGCACGCTGAGATACTGCACAACGCGGGATACTTCAACACGCTGGAGTCGGGCCAGCTTCTGGTCATCGATGCGGGGGCGGAGGAGCCGGGTGGGTATGCTACAGACGTCACGCGTACGTCTCCGGTAAGCGGTTCGTTCACGCCCATTCAGCGTCACATTTATGACACTGTTCTACGGGCTAATCGGGAAGCGGTAGCGACATGCGTTCCGGGCAAACGGTTCCGTGATATCCATGACCTCGCCGCCCGAGTTATCTGCGAAGGGTTGGTAGAAGCTGAGCTGCTTCGCGGCGATCCGGATGAGTTGACGGCTCGGCTGGCGCATACCCTGTTTTTCGTCCACGGTCTCGGACATCTGATGGGCTTGGACGTGCACGACATGGAAGATTTCGGCGATTTGGCCGGTTACGCTCCGGGGCGCACGCGCCGACCGGAATTCGGCAACAAGTTCCTGCGACTCGACCGCGACCTTCAGGCGGGGATGGTGGTGACCATAGAGCCCGGTGTCTACTTCATACCCGCATTGTGGCAGAATGATGAACTTGTCAGACCCTTTGCAGATGTGGTTAACCGACCGGCAGTAGATGCGCTGCTCAAAGACGGCTTCGGCGGTTTGCGCGTTGAAGACGACATTCACGTTCGATCCGCAGGTGCCGGTGGACCGGAAGTGCTTTCGGCTGCGCTCCCTTCGGATGCGGAAGGGGTTGCTGCGCTTGTTGCGGAGATCTAGACAAGGAGAACCTGTTAGAAGTACTATCCCGATGGCCAAACGTAGATTACTGTGTACAAAGGCGTGCTGACGTCGATTTCCGCCGTCCGCTCCCTTACGGTCGCGGCTCGGAAGTGCGGTGTCGAATCGTGCACGGTCATTGGGGGCCGACATTGGCAAAGCACGAGATCGGCGGAGTTTCGGCATGACAACGGAATCCAATCTTACGTCTCAGGGTGTCGGCGGACCGGGCGGCAAGTCTCAAGGTAGCCGCCCGGCACGACAAGGATCGCTTCTTTCTCGCTGGGTGGGTTTGATTGCCGGTCCTCTACTTGCCGTAGCTATATACCTGTTGATTCCTGCCGAAACGGTGAACGACGTGGGTGAAACGGTAAGCGGGCTTGGTCAGCCGGGCCGGGCGGTGGCTGCGGTCGGTATATTGATGGCGGTGTTTTGGGTAACCGAAGCACTTCCCATAGCCGCAACTGCACTTATTCCCATCGCGTTGTTTCCTCTGCTTACCGGCGGCGATGTCACCATCAGAGCAGCCACTGCACCCTATGCGAACAACCTCATTTTCCTGTTCATGGGCGGGTTCATCCTTGCCTTGACCATGCAACAGTGGCAACTGCACCGCCGAATAGCGCTGCGCACGATCCTCATTGTGGGCACGCGACCGGCATCGCTGGTTGCGGGGTTCATGATCGCCAGCGCGTTTCTGAGCATGTGGGTCTCGAATACAGCGACGGTGGTGATGATGCTGCCCATTGCGTTGAGCGTGATCGAGCTGGTGCGACGGGAACTGCGCGCACGCGGAGACGCCCATCTCCCCGGCGAGGGTGAGCCGTTTCACTTTGCGATCTGCCTGATGCTTGGCACTGCTTACGCGGCTTCGATCGGAGGCATCGGCACTCTCATCGGCACTCCCCCCAACCTGCTGCTGGCGGCTTTTCTGAAAAAAGAATACGACATGGAGATCTCCTTCGTCACCTGGATGGGCGTAGGATTGCCCCTGGTGATCGTATTTCTGCCTATTACCTGGCTGATGCTCACCAAGATAGTCTATCCCATTCGTTTGCCCGCCATTCCCGGCGAGCGCGATTTCATCAAAGAGCAGCTCGAACGACAGGGTCCCATGTCTCGCGGCGAATGGCTGGTGCTGACGGTCTTTATCTTTACAGCCCTTGCCTGGATAGCGCGTCCGGTGCTAGTCAGTCTCGTCTTCCCTGGTGGATGGCGTCCTCTTGCAAGCTTGAGTGACGCAGGCATCGCCATTGTTGCGGCGGTTTTGGCCTTTGCCATACCCGTGGACTTCAAGCGCGGGGTGTTCTTGCTCACCTGGCAGCAGGCGGCGAAGTTGCCTTGGGGAATTCTGATTCTTTTTGGCGGCGGACTGAGCCTGGCTTCTGCGGTGAAGGTGACCGGAGTGGCAGAGTACATCGGCCGAGGAGTGAGTGGGCTGCATGATCCTAATGTCGTTTTGCTGATTCTGCTAATCACCACGGTGGTGGTATTTCTGACGGAGTTGACCAGCAATACAGCGACTACGGCGACGTTCCTTCCCATCCTCGGTGCGGTGGCTGTGGGGTTGGGGGTGAGTCCCGCCTTGCTGGTTGTCCCGATGGCTATTGCAGCCAGTTGTGCCTTTATGATGCCCGTAGCAACCCCGCCCAACGCGATCGTTTTCGGCTCCGGAGAGCTGACCATCCCGCAGATGTGCAAGGCGGGGTTCTGGCTTAACCTCATCGGCATCGGGTTGGTG
Source organism: Phycisphaerales bacterium (assembly GCA_020348265.1). Lineage (GTDB taxonomy): Bacteria > Planctomycetota > Phycisphaerae > UBA1845 > UBA1845. The sequence continues at coordinate 1,401,883 of CP070744.1, forward strand.
ATGCTCTTGATGTACGGCGTGGCGATTCACGTGTTGGGAATAGACTTACCTTAAAGCAGATGTGCCTCTCGCGCGGCACTTGGGTGCCATGGCCAAGTCCCGGCGCGCCGGGACGCCGCCATGCCTGCTACTCACGCAGATTGGACCGATGAAAGGGCGTGCTACTTCTTATCTAAGAGCGCAGCGATTACCACCTGTGCCGGTCGAGATCGACGTTGCCTCCGCTGAGCACGATACCGACGCGGGATACGCCTGATAGTGACTTGAACGTGTCGGTTAGTACGGCAGCGACGGCAACAGCAGCACTAGGTTCGATGACGATCTTCATGCGTTCCCAGACAAGTCGCATTGCTGCCAGAATCTGCGTGTCGGTTACGGTGACGATGCTCTCTACGTGATCGCGGATGATTGGCCAGGTGAGCTCGCCCAGACTGGTGAGCAGGCCGTCCGCTATCGTGTTCGGGTTGGTCTGGGGGATGAGTTTGCCCGCCGCCATTGAGCGTGCAGCATCGTCGGCACCGGTTGGCTCCCCGGCAAAAACGCGGACTTTGGGGTTTAGGCCTTTAGCCGCGATGCAGATGCCGCTGATAAGTCCGCCGCCACCCACCGGTGCTATTACGGCATTCAGGCGATCCACTTGTTCCATTAGCTCGAGGGCGACGGTGCCCTGACCGGCGATGATGTGGGGATGATCGTAGGGCGGGATCAGCGTTCCGCCGGTTTGCTGAATGACCTGTGCGGCCGTCGTCTCGCGTGCCTCCAGCGTTGGTTCGCAGGGATAGACTTTACCACCATAGCCCTCGACGGCTCTACGCTTGGCGTTCGGTGCGCTGGTGGGCATGACGATGTGTGCTTCGGTGCCCCGGATCGCGGCAGCTAGAGCGAGGGCTTGTGCGAAATTCCCCGAGCTGTGCGTCACCACCCCGCGGGCGGCGACGTCATCCGCAAGTAGCGACACGGCGTTGCATCCCCCGCGGAACTTGAATGCGCCAACCTTCTGGAAGTTCTCGCATTTGAAGAACAAGTTTCGGCCGGCGAGCTTGTCGATCGTCGAGCAGGTAAGCACGGGCGTGCGATGGGCGTGCGGGGCAATTCGCGCCTGCGCAGCCCGCACATCTTCGAGGGTGGCAGCATAACTTGTCATAACATGTCACATTGAACACGATATCAGGCGGTTCCGAAAGACCGCTCAGGCCAGAGCAGGTACTATTCGAGGCGTGCCGGGTTCTCTAAGCGTGGGGCGGCACGGAAGTTCGCCCGGGGCAACACGCGACGAATCTAACGCATGCTCGCAGAAAGGATCGAAATGATGGAACTGCCACCGTTCAGGCTCGAACGTTTCTTCGCCGCCCGAGAATTTGTTGCACCGTTCAATCTCTGTGCTTCGGATGTCGAGTCTATGAGCATCGGCGACTTGTTGCAGCTAGAGGAGGGGGCGGAGGAGAAGTACAAGAATCACTGGCTGGGATACACCGAAACACTCGGTGCGCCCGGACTCCGCGTAGAGATCGCCAAGCTTTACACGAAGATAAGCGCCGACCAGGTGTTGGTGGAGGCCGGAGGCGAGGAGGTCATCTTCACCTTCATGAATGCCGTTCTCAGGCCCGGCGATCACGTCATCGTTCATTACCCCTGTTATCAGTCGCTGCATCAGATCGCTAGCGGTATTGGATGCGAGGTGACGCGCTGGGAAGCCCGAGCCGAGTCGAGCTGGAAGCTCGATCTCGACTTTCTCCGCAATGCGATTAAGGAGAGTACGCGATTGGTCGTGATCAACGTCCCTCACAACCCTACCGGGTTTCAAATGACCCAGACCGAGTGGCGGGAGTTTATCGAGATCGCAAGCGCAAGAGAGCTGCTTGTGTATTCGGATGAGGCCTATCGAGGCTCGGAGTATGAAGATGTCGACAGGTTGCCGGCTGCGTGCGATCTGTATGAAGGTGCAAGTTCACTTGGCTTGATGTCCAAGGGGTACGGCTTGCCGGGGCTGCGCCTCGGTTGGCTGGCCACACGAAACGCGGACATTTTGGCTAAGATATCCCGGTTCAAAGACTACACCACGATCTGCAGCAGCGCGCCGAGTGAGTTTCTGGCGGAACTGGCCCTGCGGCACGGCGAGCAGCTGTTGGAGCGAGGCAGGGAGATCGTCACTGCCAACCTCGAGTTGCTTCGCTCGTTCTTCGCCAGGCATACGGATTGCTTCCGTTGGGTGCCGCCGCTTGCCAGCCCGGTGACCTTCCCCACGCTCACCGACGGCAAAGACGTGGATTCGTTCTGCGCGGATCTGCTTGAAGCCGAGGGGGTGCTTCTTCTGCCTGGGACGGTCTTTTCAGAGACCAGCCACGAATTCCGAATGGGCATGGGGCGACGGAACATGCCCGAAGCCCTTACTCGATTCGAGCAATTCCTCGCCCGATGAAAGCTCGCAACCTTTTCGGCAGGTCTCGTCCCTCGACCCTGCGCGGTTAAGCCTGTCGGTTTGGATCCAGTGGGGGAATGCAGTTCCGCGACACCGGAACCGTGTGAGTGGATTCCGCGACCTTTGGTTGGCTTGGTCCAGCGTCCCGCTGCGAAGTCTCGCTCGGCTCCACTAATGAAGGACGATCTTGTGGGGCATCGCTCGGCTTTGAATCCTGCCCACCCGACTGGTCGCCGCTGCTGTTGTTGCTTCCATTCTGCTGATCAGACATGTTTCTCTCCGTCAAAGGATTTCGTTCAAAGATTGCGTTGCCGACTATGGCATAGAGTACGAATGCTGCAACAAAAAACGATCCGCTAATCGTGGTGCAGTTGACTACTTTCCCGCAGCGTTTGCGGTTGTCCTCTCGTTTGCGATCCTCCCTAATGACCTGCAAGATGTTCTGGCTCAGCTGGCCACGCACGTCGGCCGGTCTGATTCTCTCTGTTTTCCTTTCCTTTATGGCAGAATCAAGACGCTTGATGCCGAGAACCGACACATCCTCAATGCCTAAACATCGTATGCAACAGACGAATCCCACGAACAGAAGCAACGCCCCCAGAATGCCAATCCCACCGAGAGCCCACATGTGGCCGCCCTTGGCCCAACCCGCTTGGCTTGACGCATAGGACATGCCTGCGAACAGGAGAATCTGGACCGTCATGAGGCGATGAATCTTCTGGAGGTAGACACCATAGAAAGCCGATTGCTCTTCTCGAATCGAGCGAGCGTACTCATAGACGTCTTTCATGACAGCATCGTGCTCTTCGTCGCTGCACTTCGTCACACACGATTTGTTGTCTGGGTTGGACATTGTAACATCGCTCTGCGCTAGAATACGCGCCCGCGATCGGATTGACAAGGTCCCCCAAGTGATCTTCTTCCATGCGACCTTCGTAGAAGCACCTTGTACCGCTGATTGGATATCCACAAGGGCGCCACTTCTGGCGCGGGGGCGTCCACAGGAGTTCCTCTAATCCGGCTCCTCCGGCGGGTTTATTGAGAGCGTGTCTATCCAGACGGGTTCCATGTCTATCCACACGATGATCGTGCGGATGGGGCGGTCGAAGGTGATCAGGCGCGGTTGGGGTGGGAAGAACCAGCACTCTTCGGTGTAGAAGGACTCGCCCACCATCATGCCGTCCACGTCGAGGAAGTCCATGCCCCCGAAGCCTGCGCCGATGTCGAAGCCGGGCTCCTCTTCCATGCGTTCGCCCCAGAATACTACGGAAAGCGAGAGGACATCGCCTTCGAAGGTGATTTCGACGCCGTATCCGACGTTTTAGGCCAGCCGGGGAGTATTTACGCAGCCGGGATCCGGGGCGATGCACTCGCTATCCATACCGTCGAAGCTAGCTCCGCAGATCGCCTCAACGCCGGGGCATTGCGAGTCGAAGTCTATGATGCAAGGGGGAAGCGGTTCCCCGAGCGTGCACATTGCCGAGCAGCCGTCGCCGCAGACCAGGAGCGTGCAATCCGAGTCGCATCAAGCGCGGTGCCCTACCTCGCCCCTCGCCACCTGCGGTGGTTACGAAGGCCGGCCACAGCGTCAGTGCGTCAATCGCTCGACTGAGTCGGAGCGGGGGTCTGGGCCGCCAGGGCGGTCGTACCCAATTGAGCACCCAGGTTCATCGTCTCCAGAGCACTCGAGGGCACTATGACCATCGATCCTTTCTCCTTGAGCCCCTCAAAGAGCATGTTCATTCCTCGCAAGTGTAGTGCCACGGGATTGTCGCGATACCGTTGGGCCGCGGTGGCGAATTTCTCGGCGATTTCCGTCTCAGCCGTTCCCAGGATGATGCGTGCCCGCCGCTCGCGCTCCGCCTGGGCTTCCTTGGACATGGCCTGTTCGAGTTGCTTGGGAATGGTAATGTCCCTGATCTCGACCGACTGTATGGTTATGCCCCAATCGTGTGTCTTCGCGTCGAGTATCTCCTGCAATGTCTGGCCCAGCTCCTTGCGGTTTTGCAGAATGTCCGCCAGCTCGTGCTTGCCGATTATGTCCCTTAGCGCTGTCTGAGCGGAGTACATTATCGCATCTTCGTAGCGTTCGACTTCAAGAACGGACTTCTCCGCATCCCAGATTACGAAGAAGAATATCGCGTCGACGTCCACCGGCACGGTGTCACGGGTGAGTGTTGTCTCCGCGCCGAACTGCCGGGCGCGAATGCGTTGATCTACATGGTGGGAGATATACTCCAGGATAGGAATGATGAAAAAGCATCCCGGCCCGCGCAGACCCTTGTATGCACCGAAGCGCAGCACCACCGCCCGTTCCCACTGCTCAGCAACTTTGAGAGAGTTAACCGCCAGCCAGGCGAGAAAGATTATGCCTATCATGATGCCCCAGAAGGAATAGGTCCGCACGACCTCCGGCTCACGCCACGGAGCCGTCACCAGCACCATGGTCGTGATTCCCACGACGAATATCGCCGTGCCCAGAATCGCAGCCTGAGGGGGCAAGCGAGTGTCGTTCGTCATAGTTGTTGCGCTCATCGTTCTAACTCCTCTTTGCCAGCCGGCCTTGCAGGGTCTCCACAAGCTCCTTGACGGAGAACCCCAGCTTGGTCGCTTCAGCTACGAACTCCTCACAGAATGTCTCCAAGAACTCCCGCCGTTTGGCCGAATCTTCTGCGCCGCTTGGCGCCGGTGCCACGAAGGTGCCCGTGCCGCGCTGTGTCTTTACGATCCCGCGAATCTCCATCTCCCGGTACGCCCGCGAGACGGTGTTGGGGTTGACCTGCAGATCGATGGCCATCTTCCGAACGGTAGGTAGACGAGCCCCCGGCTTAAGATCTCCCGCCGCAATCGCCAGAACCACCCGATCGATTATCTGACGATACAATGGCACGCCGCTACGCAGATCGATCGAAATGATGCACGTCTCCTCAGTCATACGCTAACACCATCTACCCACCGCCGGCCCACACACTGTGGGCTGGAGCATTCTCGTTTGTTGTGTAGCGCCGCCCCTCGTGGGCGGCGTCGTGTGCCATGGCCAAGCCGGGTGCCGCTGCTCTTGAGCAGTGTGAGCCAGTCATTGCCAGACGAGCGAGACCCGGCCGCCGCCAGGCAGTGTGCCACTGCTCTCGAGCAGTGCCGATTGGGTTCTCGCCCGGTGCCATAGCCAAGCTCCGGCGCTTCGGGACGCCGCCATGCCCAACAAACCCGACCTCCCCACACACCTCCGCAATTCCTCCAAACCTCCGCCTCGCGTTCTATCTCTCTATTGTACTACTACAATAGTACAATATGTAGAGACCTTTGTCAAGTCCGTTCTTGCCCCTGTTTTGCCCGGTTTGTGCTGCTAGGGGTCGGTTCTGTAGCGAAACCGGTCGACCATTGATGGTTCCGGCGGCCTTTGTGAGCTCAGGACTTGAGCGCTGCGATACCCTCCACAGGTGAAACGCGGGGTTGCACTGTTCAGACGAAGCGCGCGTACTCCGGTCAAGCGAAGCCCCGCCATGCGTGTGGTAAAGATACCCCGGCTGAGAATGTGGCGTCCTCTCCCCCTTGTCCGACTCTCCCCGGTACCTGCGCGATCAGGAACCTCTTTCGCGAAGGTTTTCGATAGTGCAGTCTCGTTGTCTGCTCACCGTCCACAGTTGATCGTAGAAGTCCTCAAACGACCCGCTGTTCTCCAGCCAACGTTGCAGCACATCCGTACGTGCTTCACGGACGAATTGTGCGATCTCTGTTTCTCGTTTGTCGTCTCGCGTGATATCCATTGCCGCCTCGAACGCGCCTTTGGGGTCATCGACGGCGAAGTCCCCTGCTTCCCGTCCGGTTACTCCTGCAACGTAGTGTGGATCGGCGCAGAGCCAACATTCAATATTCCTGTCAGCCATACCATAGACCGCAAAATGCTGTATTTCGTCAGGCAGCCTACTGACCTCACGCCTTTGGACGGTCCGCCAGTCAGCCACGTCGGCGTCGGAGAGAAACACGATAACATCACACTCCTTCTTCCAGAACAGATCGTCGCATATCTTCGCCAGCTCGCGTCGAAGGCTGAGCCCCGTCGAACCGCGAAATGCGCCCTCGACCATCTCGGCATCTCCGCACCACCGCCCCTTCAATCCATGCAGGAAAGCACGATCGCTCGATCCCTGGACGGCATACCCTATTCTCATTTCAACAGTCCCCTGAAGTGCATTTCGCCCAAGGAGTACTCGCCGAGGCACTTCTCCATCTTGCCCTTGGGAGGACGCTCGATGGTTGTGTGTGTTCGCTGGCTATGCGCCACCCACACGCCATCGAGGCAGGAATCGAATAGGTCGATGAAGTACGGAGCGTGAGATGTGAACAAGTATTGGCCCTCTTTGCCGGACGGATCGATCCGCTCAAAGAGCGGCTTAAGATGACCCACGAAGATTCCGTTCTCAGGCTCCTCGACCATGACAAGCGGTACACCTCCCTCCGCCTTCGCAAGTCGACGGTTCAGAATGACGAAGGTGCAGAGAGCAAGATAGCGGAGTGTGCCATCCGAGATGTTGGTCGCGCTAAAGCGCTTTCCCTTCTCATCCTCGAAGAACATGTACACATGCTCAGGATCGGGCGACAAGAAGACAATGATGTCTAGCTTCGGCTCCACGGTCTTCGCCGCGTCCACGATCTTGCGGAGCAAGCGTTGTTCTGAGCTGTTCAGGTTATTCAGAACCGATGCTAAGTTGCTTCCATCCGGCTTGAGGACAAACTCCAGGGGCTGGGCAGTGTTGTCTCGTAGGCTTCTGGCATCAAGGTTGAAGTACAGCCACGTGCCAAGGTATCGCTTGAACAGATTCGCGTGTTGATTCGTTTCCAGATCGTAAAGGCGAAAGAGCATCGTGTGATCCTGCGGAGCGGTCGTCCAAACATACTCATCCGGCCCCTGCTGCTCACCAAGAAAAACGCGCTCATGCAGCAACTTGACCTTTCCAGCATCATTCTCCATGAGAACCGTGTCGTTGAATGCTCCTCCCGTCACTCGAAGCACCTCGCGGTGCACAGCGAGAGGAACGCTTTGGCCGCGTCCCTCCGCGGCGCGCGGTGCTGTCAAGCTCAGTTCATAGTCGAACTTGTAGTCCTTGTCTTCCGATTTGAGAGCGCAGCGCAGTGAAAAGTCTATCGTGGGTTTGTCCAAATAGACATTCGCGAGGCTCCACGGTTCGGCGGTACAATTGCGAGAAGCTTCGAGAAGAGACCCCCGACTCGTCCACGAGAGGAAGGCCATCGCGTGGCAGAGGTTCGTCTTTCCGGCGTTGTTGCTTCCGACGAGGAGATTCAGCCCAGTCGGCTCAAGGCTCACATTGACAAGCGACTTGAAATTGTCCGCTCGGAAGTAATCAAGCATCGTCCAGTCCTTTCGGCGTCGAAAGCCATCATCTGCCGCGAAGCCTATTGGCGCCGCGCTGGCGTCGTTCTGACAACCCTGCTATGAGCATGGCCCTTATTGTCCGTACATTCATCACGAGAACAACCGCCCTGGCTCATTTCCTCTCGCACCTTGTCCCGCTGCTTGAGCGGGTCCTTTAAGAGCTGCTTCTGCTTTGCCCACGGATGCCACCTCTGGAGTATTCCGCGAGACTTTCTTGGTTCACATGGTTGTCCGTATGATGACACACTTTGCCCCTCCCGCCAACCCCGTCGACTAGGCGTCGAACGGACTGCCGGCTATCCGCTCCCTGATCACAACGCGTGGTGGGACGGCTTGGAAAGGGTGTCGTACGCTCGCTGATCCCGACGTAGGTTGAGACGGGGCGGATCGGGGTTTGTCCACTCCCTGACGGTCGCGGCTCGGATTGTGATGCGTCTGATGCTAT
>CP070744.1:1410241-1424677 GCA_020348265.1 Phycisphaerales bacterium
GCCCCTCGCCCAAGGTCACGGTCGTGCCGTCGGGTTGGGTCGTCGAGAAATTGGCGGTGATTTTTCGCAGTGGCAGGATTGCGGCGCGGTCGAGGCCCACTCTCTCGAAAAGGTCGTCCAGCGCCCCTGGGAGGGCTAGTTGGACGGCGCCGTCGTTGAAAGTGAAACCCTCGAGGGTTGTGGTTGCGCAGGAACCGCCGAGCTTGTCATTGGCTTCGAAGAGCCTTACTGCGAATCCTCTTCGCGCGAGGAGCGCGCCGGCTGCGAGGCCCGACAGACCCCCACCAATGATCACGACGGTCTCGGACGGTCGCATGGTGCGCTCCTCAGGGCTGATCCATCTTGCCACGGGGCGGTCCGTCGCTGGATACAATTGCTCGTACCGAGCATTCCGGGCTGGATTGCCGATGACGACGTTTCCCCACGAGCCTCCCGTCGAGCCTGAAGAGGATCCGACATTTCCCAGATACCAGACTCCGAGCGGTCAGCCTATCCGAATGGCTCGTTCGATTCAACGGAAAACGTCCTCCGTCGCTGTAAACCACACCCGTTGCCCCGCTGCAACGCACCAATCCTTCCCCTGACGCCTCGGCGAAGACACTCCGTGGGCGTTTCTACGCAGCGCCAAGCCCAGCCCCCGCACGAACCACCAACGTTTCCGTCGCTCGCGGGCGTCACCCGCGCTGCACCAAGGGCGGCGGTACGCCGAACCGCTGGATGCGCTCGAGGATCACCGCGAACAACCGCCGCGGCGCCGCCACCTCGGCCATCTGAAAGGTCACGTAATTGGAATGCAGGACGACCTTTGCTCCGATCTTGATCAGCCTCTCGAGCAGAGTGGTCAACGACCGGTGCTTCACCGACCTCGGCAGCGCCAACCGCCGTGGGAAGTTTCCGAGGTTGTACGCCAGCGCGAAGAGCTGAAGCCGCGGCCACTTGACGGCGTACTTGCCCTCCCTAATCCACTGCTCCGCTCTGCCGCGGTGGTTGTAGAACCGGACGACGCATTGCCCGTCACAAGCGTTCTTCTTGCCTTCGTTCGACAGCCTCGTTAAGATCCGGGAAGGAACAGTGCAAGGTGATTGGGGCCGCGCCGTAACCCTTTGTTACTGCGCGGTTTAGAGCTCACCACCCTCACGTTGCCAACGTGAATGTCGTGGGTTCAAATCCCATCACCCGCTGTTTATGACTGCCGTTGTCCACAAGCGACAACGGCGTCTTACTTTTGGCGTCGGTTTCTTCCAAGTGATGAACGCTGGGAAAGCTCGAAAGCGAGCCTTCTCGCACACGTTCAAAAGAGGAACATAAGATCCCGCAGCGCCGACTGCAAAAGGAATCGATTCCGGCAAATGCGAAAATCCATCTCTCACCCTTCGCCGGCGGGAAGGATGGGGCACTCGGCTGCTCTCCACAAGATGCGGAGACGCAGAACGTACGATAACAAAGAGCGAACATGTACTTCGACACCCGTGATTACGAATCCAACTGGCGCAATATCTACAAACTGGCGATTACGTTCGTGCAACCCCGCCCGATCGCCCTTGTATCTTCGATGTCACCCGACGGGGTGCGCAACCTCGCCCCTTTCAGCTTCTACAACATGGTCTCCGGCAACCCGCCGGTGGTCATGTTCTGCCCGTCGTACCGTCGTGACAGCACAGAGAAGGACTCGCTGCACAACGTGGAGTCTACCGGCGAGTTCGTGGTCGCCACTGTCTCCGAGCAGATCGTCGAGCGCATGAACCGGTGCGCCTACGATTACACACCCGACGTCGACGAGTTCGAGAAGTCCGGGCTCACCCCCCGCCCGGCGTCACTGGTTGCACCGCCTCTGGTAGCCGATTCGCCGGCCAACATCGAATGCAAGCTCATCGAGATAAAGCGCTTCGGGACGGACCCCGGTGCGGGGAACCTCGTATTTGGGCAGATCGTGGCGATTCATGTGGACGACACAGTGTTGGCTGATGATGGACTGCCCGACCCCGCGCAGCTGCAGGCAATCGGCCGATTGGGTAGGTGGACTTACTGCAAGACGACGGACATCTTCGACCTACCCAGGCCGACACAACCCTGAGCAAGCTCGTAGGGTCCGCCGCGCGGACCACGACCTGGTCTTTCCAGGGGATTCGATCCGCACGGTGGACCCCGCGCCTTACTGCGGCTTGCTCGGGCCGCACGGCGGACCCTACACGTCGACGGCCTACGCTCCTGCCGAGGCGGCGTCACCCGCGGCAACAGCGGCAAGATCGCTCAGTAGCGTTTCCAACACCAACGGCGCGTATGCATTGAGATCAAGCTGGCGTTCAGCCTGGACGATGCGACTGATTATAGAAGCGACCCGCTGGGGATCCACCCGTTTTGCTGCCTCTTCAATATGTGCCTTATGTGTGGCATTAACCAGCATGGGCGAATTGTCATCACGGCATCGTAGCAAGTCTCCATACCATGTTGCCCCCAACTGGAAGATGGCCTTTAGTCCGCGTCTCGTCGCCTCGGTATCGGTAATGTCCGGATCGCGCTTGCGATAACCGGCGCCCAGGTCCTTGGATTCCTCGGTCCAGGTCTTGATTGCCTCGCTGATCGTCCGACCGGAAAGTGCTGACAGAATGTTGACAATGCGCTGATTCAGTTCGTACCACTTGTCGCCCGCCCGTTCATGGGCCAATCCCAAGCTGCCTTCGCTGCACCGCGCGTACCATTCGACCTGTTCAGGTGGCAGATCGGGGAGCAACTCTCCGAGCTTGCCGCGCACGAACTCGATGGGCAGTGGGTCAAAGCGCACCACCTGACAACGCGACAGGGTCGTAGGCAAGAGCCGATCCAAAGACCTCACCAGTAGGATCAGCACCGTTCTCCCCGGCGGCTCTTCCAGCGTTTTGAGCAGGGCGTTCTGCGCTTGTCGTGTGATCCGGTCCGCTTCGCGGACGATGAACACCTTGGCCAACCCTCGCGCGGATCTCAGGCCGACACGTTCGATCACAAAGTAACGCATTACATCGACGCTGATCTCCAGACCCTTGCGCTTGCGCACAGTGCTGTCCGGGTGTTCGCGGTTCAACTGGCGATATACCAGGTGTAGATCAGGATGAGACTTCGCGGCAACCATCCGGCAGTCATCGCACTTGCCACATCCGACGCGCAGAGAATCAACACCTACCGTTTGCGCATCGTCGCTCCCCAACTCATTAGTGACAGGTGACGAGCACAACAACACCTGAGCCAAGCCGTTAGCCAGAACCTCTTTGCCGACGCCGTCCGGTCCGTGGAAGATGTAGGCGTGATGCACTCGATCGCCGCAAAGCGCTCGCTGAAGCGTGCGTTGCGCCGGACCCTGATGTTTCACTTCAGTCAACGACACTTGCGCAAGGCCTCCACGACACGTCGGTGGACCTCTTGAACATCGCCGCGGCCGTCGATGGTCACGACCGGCGTGGGATAGTATTCCTTCACTTCGAGAAACAACCCCCGCACGCGACGATGAAACTCCAGCGATCTGGCTTCCATCGCATCCGGGGCCGCGCCGTCGAATAACATCCCCTCTCCGGAGGATTTGGCGCGGTTCTTACCCGCGTGATGAGGCTTGCGACCCACCCGAGCGAAACCCTCATCGGTGTCAACGTCCAGAATCACCGTCATATCAGGCCATCTATCACCAATCGCGAATTCAGCCAACGCGATGATCCGCTTGGGGTCGTATCCCACAGCCCCCTGATAGGCGCACGTCGAGGTGATGAACCTGTCACACAGGACGGTCTTACCGGCCTCCAGCGCCGGTTGTATGATCTGTGCCGTTAGTTGAGCACGCGAAGCCATAAACAGCAATGCTTCGCAGTTGACGTTCATGGTGCTCAGGTCGTAGTCGAGAAGCACGGAACGAATGCGATCTCCAATCTCCGTCCCACCGGGGTCCCGACAGGAGACCACCGCAGCCCCGGCATCTTCAAGTCTCTTGGCCAGGATTTCCCTTTGAGTCGATTTCCCGGATCCGTCCGGCCCGTCGAAGACGATAAATTTGCCTTGAACTGCGTCGATCAGCTTAGCAGTGTCTGTGTTCATAGCAGTCTCGATCTCAGGTTGACGGCCCCTGCGCAGCGGCCGCTCCAATGCGCCGCCTGCTCTCCTCGAAGACTTCACCAGCGTTGTAGCTTGATCTTACGAACGGTCCCGAGGCCACGCTCATAAACCCCAGACCAAGGGCATAGCGGCCCAACTCGTCGAACTCTTCCTCGGTGTAATACCTGGCAACCAGCACGTGCGAATCGAGTGTCGGCTGTAGGTATTGACCTATGGTGAGAACTTCGCACCCCACCCGCCTGAGATCCGCAAGGGTCTGATGCAGCTCCTCCGTCGTCTCCCCAAGTCCGACCATCAAACCCGACTTGGTGATCACCTTCGGGGCGATCTCCTTCACGATCCGCAGCCCCTCCAGCGAACGATGATAGTCGCCTTGCGGCCTGATCCTGCGCGTGAGCCGCTCGACCATCTCGAGGTTGTGGTTGTAGAGGTCCGGACCGGCTCCACAGACTGTTTGGATGCACTCACGCCTAGCGTGGAAGTCCGCCGGCAGGACTTCGACAGTGGTGCCGCTACAGCGTCGGCGGATAGCCCGCACACACCTTGCGAAGTGGCCCGCACCTTCGTCCGGTAAATCGTCCCGCGCGACCGCGGTAAGCACGACGTGCCTGAAGCCGAGTCTGTCGACAGCATCGGCCAATCGATCCGGTTCATCCGCAGCCGGTGGTTCGGGCCTGCCCGTCTCCACGGCGCAGAACCGGCAGCGTCGCGTACACTTGTCCCCCAGGATCATGAACGTCGCATGCCGACGCGACCAACACTCCGACAGATTCGGACATCGGGCTTCCTGGCAAACCGTCGCCACCCCGCTTAGCCCCACGACATGCTTGGTCAGCGCAAAATCTGCACCAGGCAGAGGTCGCTTCATCCACGGAGGCAATCTGCGGCGAGGCTTACAGGTTGACGGTTTCATGTTCGATTTCACAAGCGATTCCCTGACGGCTCGGAAACGTCGAGTCACTGGAATGACCCTGGCCCCGACTACCAGGGATTGTACAGCAACGGGCATCCCACACCAACCACGCCATTGACTCAGGACTGCCCGCATGTTAGTATTCAATGATGAGTGTGGCTTGCGACTGATATCTGGCGGAAGCGCGTCATGTCAATCAGGTTTGAGAAGATCTTGTTCCCGACGGATTTTTCGGATCTGTCGATCGGGGCATTGTCTTTTGCCCGTGAGCTCGCGGAGACGTTTGACGCTACGATCCACTGTCTCTACGTCGTTGACGAGGCGTACCAGTACTGGAGCGCAATGGGTCCCGAGAGCATCCCCGTCGGACCACCCTCCGAGGATATGATCGAACTTGGGCGAACGCGGATGGAGGAGTTCCGCACCGAGCATCTCACCGGTTTGAAGCAAGAACCCGTTACACATGTCGCACTGGGCAGACCTTTTTCGGAGATAATCGGGTACGCCCGCGAGAAGAACGTGGATCTGATCGTGATGGCTACGCACGGCCGGGGCCCAATCGCACACGCACTGCTCGGCAGTACTACCGAGAGAGTCGTCCGTAAAGCACAGTGCGCGGTGTTGACCGTGAGATCGCACGATCAGGACTCGGATATGTCCTGACAGTCGCAACTTGGGAGGCGCGTCACAGTGACAAAGACGGAGCCGTCAAGACAGATTTCGAGAACCAGCGACGTTTCTGCCCGGGTCCGGGCGAACACGGGGGCGGCTGCGTTCACCGGAGCGCTACTCGTAGTCATTGGTTTTTTCTGGTTCGATGGGCCGCTCGATTCGGACGTCGGCCTCCTCCGCGCCGGCAACACGCTGTTCTTGTGGGCTCTCCGGCTTGGCGGTCTGGCACTGATCGGTGTCGCCGTGGCGTGCAGCATCGGTGTGCGGCTCGCCCTGCTGCTCCACGGACTTACGTCATCCCTCATCGGCATCTTTGTCGTGCTAAGCGCGATCTTGATGATGATCGGCGACGGGATTGGACTGGATTGCCTGGTGTTCGCAGTCTGCGGCGTGATGATCCTGACAACAGGAATGCGAGATTGGGCCGATTTTCGCAAGCTTCCCAGCGAGAAGATTGCGGACGGAGATCCGACTTTGGATGCTGAATTGGCCAACTTCGGAGGTGGTTTGGACGGACCCGAGCTCTTCAAATCCGGCCCCTCAGGCAGCGGAAAACCGGGGTCGCGCCGGCAGCGCAAGCCGGGCTCTGCATCAGATGGTCACCTATCGAGCTTATCAGAGCAAGATGGACCCGGTGGGCGGAGTTGGTAGTCTCACACCCAGGATGATACTTTGACCTCACCGCTGGATGCACCTCCTGAATCGCGGCCAACGGAACCTGCGTTGGCGCGCTATCTGCCACAAATGTTATTCACCAAGATCGGCCCTGCTGGTCAGCGGCGTCTGGCCGGGGCTCGCGCGGTGCTGATAGGTTGCGGAGGTCTGGGAACAGCAGTGGCGGACATGCTTGTGCGCGCCGGGATAGGCCATCTCCGAATATGCGATCGAGACTACATCGAACTCAACAATCTCCATCGCCAGACCCTCTTCGACGAGGATGACATCGCCCGGAACCTGCCCAAGGCACCTGCTGCCGCCGAGAAACTCGGTCGCATCAATTCCGATTCCACCGTCGAATCCGTCGTCGTAGACGTTAATCCTGCGAATATCGAGCAGCTGTGCGAAGAAGCAGACTTGTTGTTGGATGGAACCGACAACTTCGAGACACGATTCCTGATTAACGATCTGGCAGTCAAAACCCGGCGACCCTGGATCTACGGTGCTGTCGTCGGCGCGACGGGCCTCTCCATGACCATCATACCTCAAGACACGCCCTGCTTGCGATGCGTCTTCGAAGAAGCACCCCCACCCGCGCTGAACCCCACCTGCGACACGGTCGGAGTTCTTTCCCCGGCCGTCACGATTGTGGCGGGCCTGCAGGCCATTGAAGCCATCAAGCTCCTTGCCGGCAGGGCTGCCGACGTCAATCGAAACCTTGTCAGTGTCGATGCGTGGACGGGGAGATTTGCGAGTATCAGCGTCCAAAATGCATACAACAGAGGGGACTGCCGTTGCTGCAAACATGGCGAGTTCCCCTATCTCGCCGGAACGTACACGTCCAAAAGCGCGCTGCTCTGCGGACGCAGCGCGATCCAGGTTTATCCGCCCTGTCCACTGCAGACCGATTTTCCCGCTATAGCCAGGAGGCTCCAACCCATCGCTCGTGACGCCGTGAAGCATAATAGGTTTATGCTCAAGGCCCGAATCGACGACTATGAGCTGACCCTATTCCCCGACGGGCGCGCAATCATCAAAGGTACCGACAACACGGACAAAGCCCGCAGCTTATATGCCAGATACTTCGGAGCATGACTTGCCGGTAGCGGGCTGCTAAGTAACACGCTAGACTAATGCAGTCAGGCCGGGAGTCGGCGTTCGTGTCCGCGGAGTCTCGTACACCGAGACCCGCACCGCGGATAAGACTCCTACTAGTGCTCAGCGACACCTCGCATGAGAGGTGTCTTAGGGTGAAGGGTGCTATGCCCCAAGCCCGACGAAGTCGGGCGCCGGCATGCTGATGGGACAAACATATGGCGACGTCCCAGCGGGCCGGAACTTGGTCATGTCACCCATCAGATTACGTGGAAGGAAGCACTAGAGACTCTGTATTAGACGGCTCCGATAGGCAGAACTGAAAACGAATATGATCTACCTGGATAACGCAGCCACAAGCTGGCCCAAGCCAAAGCGTGTTTTGGATGAGATGACCCGGTTCCTTGCGGAGGAGGGTGGAAGCCCGAGCCGGGCGGGGCATCAATTCGCCGCTGCTGCAGAGCGAATCGTGCAGGACGTGCGCATCAGGCTGGCCCGGATGTTCAACGTCGAGGACCCCGAACGTATTATCCACTGCTTCAACTGCACCGATGCACTGAACATGGCCATCAAAGGATGCCTTAAAGAGGGAGATCATGTCGTTACGACGGCTCTGGAGCACAACAGTATCTCCCGCCCACTGCAGGCAATGGTTGACGCCGGTCTTATCACTGTTACGCGTCTGCCGCTCACGTCGCGGGGATTCGTCGAACCCGACGCTTTCCGCTCCGCCATCACGCCAAGAACCAGATTGGTGGCAACTCTGCATGCCAGTAACGTTACCGGTGTCATTCAACCTGTTGAGGCGATCGGCCGCATCGCTCGAGAGCATGATTGCCTGTTTCTCGTCGATGCCGCCCAGTCCGCTGGCGTACTGGACATCGACGTCCAGGCCATGAACATCGACCTGCTGGCGTTTCCGGGGCACAAATCGCTGCTGGGGCCGACCGGCACGGGGGCGTTATGCGTTGGACCGCGCGCCCAGCTTAAGCCCTGGCGAGAAGGTGGCACCGGTGGGGATTCCGTTCATCCAACACAGCCTCAGCAGTTGCCAACCTGGTTGGAAGCGGGAACTCAGAACACCGTGGGACTCGCCGGTTTGAGCGTGGCCTTGGATGGGCTTCAACCTGAGCAGACGCTGGCTCATGAGTGCGCCCTCATGCAACGCCTCCTGGACGCCGTGTTGGACAACCCGCGGATTCGCGTGGTGGGTGATCCAACCCCGGCGCGCTGCCTGGGTGTGGTCTCTCTTACGCTGGCCGGACGATCACCCTTTGAGGTCGCGACATGCCTGGACAGTTCGTTTTCGATAGCTGTACGACCCGGCCTTCACTGCGCCCCCTACCTGCATCGCGAACTGGGGACATTTCCGGAGGGGACGGTCCGAGCGTCACTCGGCCCAACGACGACCGAAAGCGAGATGGATACATTCGCCGCTGCCTTGGGAGAAATTGCTGCTGGTTGATGCTGCTCTGCTCGACTATGCCACTCTTACATCCCCAACCCTGGTTTCGGCGTATTCATCAATGTGCACCCACCGCGCAGACGGGGATGCAGCCTCGGGACGTTCATCACCGAAGAATAGAACTGGGATCAATCTGTGTCGTGCCGAAGTCAGGCTCCCGGCGCGCCAGCCTGTGGAGAATCCGGAACCGGCCGGCCCGCGCTGTCCGGCGAGAACATGGAGGTAGTGAGTTTGGCCCAGCCCCCTTTCGTCGTAACCAACGTCATTGTCCCGATTCCAAACCTCCCCAGTAATCTCCGGGGTCTGCGCATCGCACACGTCTCGGATCTGCACCTTCGGCGATGGAACGTCGTCCTTCGGGCTCTGCAAGATGAGCTCTGCGCACTCGAATACGACCTCCTGGTGGTCACGGGCGATTTCTGCTGTCACCCAACGGATTGGCCTCGCACGGGCGAGTTGGCTGCACGGCTGTTTCAGCCGGTCGCGGGTCGGAGATCGGCCTACGCCGTCCTGGGAAACCATGACGACCCACGCCTGGCAGAAATGCCCGAGATTCCACTCGAGTTCCTCCAGAACCGAGCAGTCTCCGTCGAGTCACGAGACAGCAGAGTAGAGCTTGCTGGAGTAGAGCAAAGCGCGACCGGCGGTGAAGACTTCCACAGAGCTTTGCCGGGAGAACGAACGCACGAGTTATCGATCCTCCTGGCTCATTATCCCTCAACGATATTTCGCGTGCCCAGATCTCGAGTAGACCTGATATTATCGGGCCATACGCACGGGGGACAGATTCGCTGGCCTTTGCTGGGGTGTCTTTGGACCAACGACGCACTTCCGAATCGGATGGCTCGCGGCCTACATCGTGTAGACGACACTTGGCTGTACGTGACGTCCGGGATCGGCGTAACTCCACCGGTGAAGATCCGCGTCAACTGCCCGGCTGAACTTTCCGTGCTCACAGTTCACAACGCCGCCGAGGCCGGGCAGAGTGACGATGCCTGCGGGGAAGATAATAGCGCAGTTTTGTCCGATACTTCGGTTTGACCGGGCGCTTGTTCATACCTATATTACCGTCCGGCGAGCGTTGCTGGGGCAACACGCTGCGGGCGGTTGCGCCCAACTGGTTGCAGTATATATTTGCCATTATCGTATCCACGATCCATTTGTGGTTGTCCCGCCTTCGCTGCCGTGCATTGAGTGTGGTGGTTGTCTGGCCTAGGTGCCGATGGACGAACTAGGGTGCGGCGGGTATGTACGGGCGTCCCGTTCACTGCGGTTTGATTCGGCATGCGCGCAGGTGCTGTTACGCAGCCCCTGAGCTTGAGTATGCTGCTATACCCTGCCGACACGACAATGTGCTCAGCCGTTGTTTGTGCGCAAAGCGGCGGTTGTACGCCCGATAACATGAGGCAACGACTGGCAAAAACAGACGTCGTTGGGCTATGCCGATAGAGATCCCAAACTACCGCATAGTTGAAAAACTGGGTGATGGTGCAGAAAGCTGCATCTACCGGGCCCGATGCATGCGAACCGGGAAGGACTATGCTGTTAAGATAGTCAAGGTCTCCAAGCCGGAAGACACGAGCTACGTCGACCTGCTTCGGGCGGAGCATGTCATTGGCTCCTCGATCAACCACCCGGTCATTCGCAAGGTCTACGAACTCCGCATCATGCGGCAGCGTCTCCGACTGCGGGGGGCGATTCTGTTTATGGAATACGTCGCCGGGATTCCTATGTCGTCCACGGCATTCCACCGCTCGTTGAACGAGCTCCTGGGCATGTTTCGTCAGGCTGCCTATGGACTACACGAGATGCATATTTCCGGCTGGGTGCACGCCGACCTAAAGCCTAACAATATAATGGTCACCAGCGACGACTCGATTAAGCTGATCGACCTCGGGCAAAGCTCCAAGATCCACGAGGCCAAACCGCGAATCCAGGGCACAATCGATTACATGGCTCCGGAACAGGCCCAGCGCGGAGTCCTGGATCAGCGGACGGACGTATTTGGGCTCGGGGCAGCACTACACCGCGTTGTAACGGGCAAACCAGTCCTCACCGAGATGAATCAAACGGTCAATATTCATTCGCAGAGCCTGATTGGCAAGCGCATCTCCCAGATCCGCGAGCCAAGCAGCGTCGAGCTTCCCGCCTGCGTTGCCCGCTTGATTGACGACTGCTGCCAGAGCGATCCGTCGGGCCGCATCTCCGACATGCCCTCGCTGATCGAACGCATCAACCTCGCGCAGACCATTCTGGAGAAGCAAAGCGCCCGCGAGCTTTCCCTTGAATCGGAGACCGAGTCGGCCACCCGCGAAGCGACGGCCCTGGATGACACCCTCAGCGACACTATCGCGCACGACCTCGGTTTGAAGGTCGACGATGCATCCGTTGACCTGATTGTCGAAGACGACTCGGTCGATCTGGAAGACCTGCACCCCAAGGTCTGAGCAACAATACAGTCTCCGCGTATTGCGTCGGTTGAGAACCCTTGACAGCCCCTTTGCCGGCGTATGCATCAACCAAGCCCGCCTGTCGATAGCGACATCCAAATCGAGGTCCACACGGCGCATCGCTGCCAAAGCGCACGACTCCGCCGGGACAGAAAGATCAAGCTACGCTTGGTACGACGGCGTTGCGGGCTCAATCACAGCAGTGTTCATGGCGGCCCGCGGCGATACAATAGTCCCCAACAAGCTTATTCATTGTCGCGAATCCCACCAATTGTGGGGTTTGCCGGGCGGTTTGAAGTGGGAGGAACTCATGCTTAAGAACGTGTATTTGGCCGGTGGGGTGAGAACCCCGTTTGGCTCATTTGGCGGAAGTCTGGCGAGCGTGTCGGCGGCACAGTTGGGCAGCACGGCCATCCGAGGCACACTCGAGCATGCCGGGGTAGACGCCAAGGAAGTCGATGAGGTCATCTTTGGCAACGTGATCGGTGCCGGGCTCGGACAGAACATCGCCAGGCAGGCGTCACTGGGCGCAGGGCTCAGCAATACCATTGGATGCACCACGGTAAACAAGGTTTGCGGATCGGCCATGCGGGCGGTAATCAACGCTGCACAGGCCATTCAGTGCGGTGATGCCGGACTCATCGTCGCAGGGGGGTGCGAGAGTATGACTAATGCGCCTTACCTGCTGTTCAAGGCCCGCAGCGGTTATCGTATGGGCAACGGCGAACTCGTTGACGCCATGATTCACGACGGCCTCTGGGACGTCTACGGCGACAAGCACATGGGGGTCTGCGGAGACCAGTGTGCGGCCAAGTACGACATCTCACGCGAGGAGCAAGACAGCTTTGCCATCGCTAGTCACGAGCGGGCAATCAAGGCTTGGGAGGAAGGCTTCTTCAAAGACGACGTTGTCCCCGTCGAGGTGAAGAGCCGCAAGGAAACAATAGTCGTAGACAAAGACGAAGATCTGGGAAAATACCGCGGAGCCGACAAGTTGCGCGCCTTGCAACCGGCCTTCGGTAAGGAAGGTACTATAACCGCAGGCAACGCTTCCAACATCGACGACGGCGCCGCTTCCATGATCGTCTTCGGTGACGAGAAGAAAGACGCCCTGAACATCACACCGGATGCCAAGCTTCTGGGATACGCCGGGGCCGCAATGGAGCCCGAGAATTTCACTATCGCCCCCTTCCACGCCATTCGCAAACTCTGCGACAAGCTTGATGTCAAGATCGCCGATGTCGACCTGTTTGAGATTAATGAAGCGTTTTCGGTGGTCGCAATGGTGGCTATTAAAGAGCTAAACCTTGATCACGAGAAGGTAAACGTGGCCGGCGGCGCCGTCGCCATCGGCCACCCCATCGGCGCCAGTGGGGCTCGGATCGTCAACTGCCTGGTTCATGCCCTCAAACACCGCGACAAGAAGTTGGGCGTTGCGAGCATCTGCCTTGGTGGCGGAGAGGCACTGGCTCTGGCGGTCGAGCGCTGCTGATCCAAGCGTTGCATTGAGGTGAAAGTGCGCGAACTCGTCCCGGAGACCCCGAAGAACTTCGAGAGGTAGGGGCAAATAAAAGAAGCCCCGATCAGGAGGGGTGCTGCATTCGGCACGCGCCTTCCCCGAGGCTTCCCGCGTATGTGCGTCCCGAGTGAACCTCAGGACCCGGCCTATCGGCCTTCAGTTACAGTATGCGCCGTGTGGGGGAGTGGGGCAAGCAAAAAATCACAAAGCTGGTTTATCTGCTAGGAATCGGCACAGATAGTCGCGGTAATGTGGCGCGATTAGAGAATATCACAGGTCGGTCTGCAGCCGAGCGCCAACTGTAGCAAAACGTGCGCTCGGTGATCCTATAATAGCCCCATCCTCGGTACTTTGACCGTCAGGTGGACTGACTACGGCGTGGATTTGCCCGGTGAATCATCCACGGGCGCGGGGGTGGTGTGCATGGCCGGGTCCGTGACAGTATGGGCGGCGTTTTGTGAGGTTATCATGAGGGTGGGGTCGGCCACGGAGGGCGGAAGCCCTGAATAGGCAACTATCCCTCGCTTTGGCTTTCGCGTATTGGATCGTTATCCGGAGGACTTGCGGAGTGCCCTACCATGAACGAAGCAAACTGCAGAATCTATGTTACGATTCGTTATCACAGGATCATGAGCGTCGGTGTGTTGAGTGTCGGTCTTCTTCTGTTGGTGCACACGAACGTGATCGCGCAGACGGAGCCTACATCAGGACACCACGTGCCCGTTTCGATCGATTCAGGTCTCGTGGAGAATACCGTCGGAGAGGTGACGGCGGTGTTCTCCACTACCGTTCGGATACCCGAGGCAGTCTGGACTCGACTGGACTTCGGCGAAGTCTTTCTAGCGGGCGATATTCGCCGGGGAACGGCGTCCTATCTGCGAATGGCTTCCCTGGCTGATGGTGCCGATCAGGTGATGAACGCGACGCATGTGGCCCAATGGCATAACTCATCGGCATACTTCAACGGCGACGCCGTGCAAATCGAGATCATCGCTTATCCGAATACTGGTCCCAATCGGCTCGTCATCAGAGAAGTGACCATTGGCGTCGCAGGCGAGGACCGAGGCGAGAGGGCCATCTGCGACGGGACGGACGATCGCGAACCGCTAGACGACAAGCGCGTGGGCCGCGGCTGGACCAAAGACGGCGGAGCCGAATGTACGGCATTCTTGATCGACGACTGCGCGCATTGCCTTCTCACGGCCGGTCATTGCAGAAGCCCTCCGGCCCTGGAGCAGGTTCATTTCAATGTTCCGCTTTCCGACAGCGACGGCAACCCAGTCATGTCGCACCCGGACGACCAGTACGCCGTCGACCCGGACTCATGGCAATCTGGCACCAACGCCACGGGCGACGACTGGGCGCATGTAGGCTGCTTCCGGAACCCGACCACCAGGCTTACGCCGTATGAGGCTCAGCAGCAGTGCTTTACGATCGATATGCCGCCTGCGCCGTCCGGACAGGAGATTCGAGTCACCGGGTGCGGTATCACGAACCCGCCGATCTCGAAGAGATGGAACCGGGCTTTGAAGTCGCATAAGTTCCAGCACTATGTTCTCACGGACTCGACGATCTACCACCGAGTGGATAC
>CP070744.1:1424777-1439141 GCA_020348265.1 Phycisphaerales bacterium
TAAGGAGCGCTATCACAGAGCTCTCGACATCGGGAATCGTTAAGGAAGTTGATGCACAGCACCTCTCGGTGCGACCCCCCAAACTGAGACACGCGCTGATCCGGGATGTGTTCTTCGAGGGAGCCGCATCACTCGGATACATGCAGTTCGTGCAGAAGGCCCCGAAGATCTCCGACGTAGCTCGCGAACTCGTCGGCGCGAAGGTACTCGGTGCCAAGATCGCCGATGACGTGCTTACTGCAATTCTCAATGCGGCCTCATCCGTAGAGGCCTGGGGAGAATACGCATGGATCGGACAGCACGAAAGTGAGGCGCTCCTGCGCGAGCACCCGGAAATGATTATCGCTGTTGCTATGCCCACGTTGTGCAATGCACCCGCGTCCGCTATTCCGCTCCTGCTGGTAAGAGCAGTTGATGACCACCGCCCGCTCAATCCCAACCCAGACCATCCTGTCCGGCTGATAAAAGACTGGGTAGAGGGCGCGTCCCGGGGGACACGACTCGGGGTTGATCGACGTCGATCGTTACTAGAAACGACGCGGGCATGGCTTGATTCGGGTTCGGAGAAAGGCGTTGCGCTGCAGGTGTTACCCCTCGTCTGTTCTCCAGCTTTTGAATGCCGCGGACTTGATCCGGGTGGTGGAAGGACAGTTTCTATAAGAAGGAATGTCCTTACAGAAGACGAACTCGAGGAGCTCTACTGCCTTTGGTCACCGACCCTGCAGCTACTCACCGGCATGCACCCCACGCCTTGGGAGCAGGTCTTCGAAATCATTGAGGGCTGGGCCAGTCCGAGCGCGCACACGTTCGGCAACACCCCCGAGGATGAATACGACATGATGGTCGAGAAGGCCAAACTGATGTTAGCAGATGTCGCACGAATCGCGGGTGGGCACAATGGAGCTCAATATCGTATCCGCAGTCTCGCACGCCACCTTCACACGAATGTCGAAGTCAGTATTGATCCTGATTTCGAGACGTTCCTTCCCGAGAAGGAGTTCGTCCCAGAGACTACTATGTTCAAGCAATGGACAAAGGCTGTGCAGAAGCTCGCCAAGCAGTGGGCCATTCAACAGCCTCGCACAATCACACCACGGTTTGCTCGTTATGTCGAGGAAATGGCAATCGCCAAGCACCATATCTGGCCCGATCCTATGGGCATCCTCGCGGGAGCAATAGCAGGGGAAGTCGCTTCGGCGGTCAGCTGGGCAGTCGGATTGGTGCAAGAAGAGTGTGCGTCCGAGTATGTTTTCCCCTTCCTTCTGAGGGCAGTTGAGACACGCGAGCACGGGGCTGACGCGTTGCTCTCGAAGTGCGCTGAGAGCGATGTCTATCGGCGTGATGCGGCGGCAATCATCCTGCGTAGAACGGATTCGTCGGCAGAGCTCATTGACAGCATTCTGGGCAACTTGACGGACGCAGCGAGTCTCGTGGATAGCGAGTGCTTCTGTGGGCGAGTCCCGGATACCAACCTCGCGCACCTGCTACGGCATAGGGATGAGAAGATTGCCGGAGCGGCGGCGATGGGCGAGTGGAACGCTCAGCCTCGCGCCAGCGTGCGCAAAGGTATCGAACAGGATTGGAAAGACGCAATTGTTCGGTATCCTGCGCGGCACCACGAGCACGAGTATCATCTGTCCACGATCCTTGCCGGCGACACCGACCTCGGCGAGCGCTGGCTCACGAAGCGTATAGAGGAGCGGAGCGACTCTCTGTACTTGCAGCGTAACCTGATCGAGGCTATTACCAAGACCTTCAACCTGGAAAGCCGACGTTGTATGATCCAACAACTGCCAGGGGACTACTGCATGCGCACGCTCCTGTGTGCGCTCGTTGGAGAAGACGTCGATCTTTACCGTGATATCCTGCAGCTGCCAAACCTGCGAGTTCATCATCTGGCACCGCTGCAACGCCCCCAGAGCGCCCAATGGACAACGATGGCCATGGTGGCCATGGAATACGGTTACACTCCCGGTGACGTTGCCTTTGCCGCCCGGGGTGCAATTGAGGTACGGATGGGAAAGGAATCCGCTGCCGAACGTGGCTGGCTGAGGTTTTTCGAAGACCTCCGTAATCATCCGGACGAGCAGCTTCGCAAGGTGGGTCAGGCCGGATGTGAGCGGGTGGAGCCGCACCTCAAGCGGATCCTGCAACAGGAGCACGATGAAGAAATCTACGGCCGCTAGGTACTGGTTCGTATAAGAATCTGGACAACTGCGATTGGTTGCGATAGAAGCGTGCCATGGCAAAACGCAAGAAACCGGCACGGGGATCAACGGAGCAGGACAAGCGCCTCTTCACGCTGGAGGTCTCCATCATCGGCGGGCCGGTGACTGAGGAGTTCGCCAAGAAGACCAAGGTTGTCTCTCGGACCATCCAAATACGGGGCGACCAGACGTTCGAAGACCTGCACTACGCGATCTTCGATGCCTTCGATCGCGAAGACGAACACATGTATGAGTTCCAGGTCGGGGGCAAGGCACCTATGGACCCCAAGGCGCGCAGGTATACGCTGGAGAGCGACATCGAAATGCCCTTCTCGGGCGATGAAGAGTCTGCCGGTGACGTAGTGCGCACAACCATCGGTTCGCTCGGTCTGGAGGTTGGCGTCGCCTTCGGCTATTGGTTCGATTTCGGCGATGACTGGTGGCACGAGATTAGCGTCGTAGATATCGAGGAAAAAGCCGGGCGGGGGAAGTACCCCAAGATCACCAAGCACGTCGGGGAAAGTCCGCCGCAGTACCCTGACTGGGATGAAGAGGAGGAGTAGTCTCGGAATCGCGGGTTCGTGCAGCGAGTCTCGCGTTTGTCGAGCATGGCGGCGTCCCGGCGCGCCGGGACTTGGCCGTGGCACACGGTTGTTCATACCCGAGGTGGCGGCGCTAGAACTCTATGACAATTGGCCCGGGTTTTCCGGCGTTGGTCTTCTCGGCTGGGCATGCAGAAACAGCAACGACGAGATCCAGCATGGCGCGGAAGACGATCCGCGAGCCCGGTCTTGAAAGTGGCTCACGAATTGTGAGTGCGCCGGTGTCCGGGTCGATGTCGACGTTCATAAAGATGTTGAATGGCGTTGGAATACGGTCTGCCGTGATAGAGTAACTGCGCAGGGCGGCGGTCAACGCGTCCAGACAATTCGCGTGATTCTCCACCCCGTATTGTCGGACAAACATCTCGCGGCTGCACGAGGCGAAGAGGAAGTCATGTCGACCGACATCATCGCTCACAATCTCAAGCATGGGGGCGCTACGGTTGGAGAATAGCGTGTGCCCCCGGGTGATTCTCAAAGCTCCCGCATAGTCCAGTGTTCGGCCGGAGCTGAGCCACTCTTCGGTGTCGTCGGCGCGAAAGGCAATAAGGTCAGCTACCTGTTTCCCCAGCGGATCGATCACGGTAAGTTCGCCGCCTTCCGACAACGTGACCGCACGTGCGGTTCCCGGTTCAAGCTGAAAGGTCGTCATACTCACTCCCTTGTTTACCGTTCACACCCAAGGGCGGGTGTGCTCCGGATTCCGACACGCAAACAGTCTGTTGATGAGTGTACCGAGTTTCGCGCATGTTAGCATGGCGGCGCCCGCGTTCCGCGAACTTGACCGTGGCACACAGCTTTTTGTGGGCTTAGCCATGGCACACCGTCGTTCGCATGGTGCCGCACGTGAGGGGCGTCGTGCTTTCACGCCGCAGGCGCGTAGGCATGCCCAGTCCACGTTACTTCGTGAACTGCGCCACCCACAGCTCTTGTAGGGCATTGTGTATGGGTTGATACAGGCTGAGGTTGTTGTCGAGCATGTAGTGTGCGCAGACGTCCGCTATGCCGCGCTGCTCGGCCGCCCAGAGCACATCGCGCACCTGCTCGGCGGTGACCGTCTCCATGCCGTCGGCGAAGAGGCTGATACACTCTCTGACCCGGGCGCGCAGCTCCGGGGGATAGTCATCTGATCGCCTTGTCCCCATAGTTGCTCCACCGCACGCCTGCTCCCTCTCCAAAGACGCGAACTGCGCACAAAGCGCACGCGGAAAATCGAAAAAAAGTCAGGAGTCTCGTGGCCGGGGTTCAGGCAGGCTTCGCGCGGGTGGTTGTGCTGCAGATCTGTAAAAACATGTCTGCTTCCAGCAGTCCTGCCTCTTCAGCTTTACCCCAGCGCGCGGGATTGCTCCAACCGGGAACGCTTGTCCTTTCCCATGCAAGAAAGGGGCCCGTGTTTTCGACCACGACCGCCCCCGGTGTTCGGGTTCTGCAGGCACGCAGCAGGGTCCGTCAGTCCTAACCTCTACTCGTGTTGAGCGGAGAACTGCCACTCTAGTCGGCTATAGACCGTCGTTTCCGAGGATGAGCAGATGAAGTTGGCGGACTCCCTTCCGTCGGGGAAGTCCTGCGGATCAGGCCATTCTCCACTGCCGGAGATGCTCGTGTCTGAGAAGGTTCCGGAGATGATCGCGGGCATGTAGGTGCTCGGGAAATCCATCTCATAGGAGCCGTCGGTGGACCAGTTGCCGTCCCACTTCACGCCCACGCTTCCGAAGGTGTACAGTATGATCGTCACAGTCTCTCCGGCGTTGTTGGAAGCGTCAGCCGGGCAGGTGGTCTCGACGGACTGGTTATTCAGAATCTGCGTGGTTGTGCCCCCTCCGATTATGGGGACCTCAACGACTTCACCGTCGGGCGTGGTGATCGCCCCATCCACGACGCCACTTTCGTACAGCACGATCTCCACGTCGATAGACTGCACATTGGTGGCGCTATCACCCGGGAAGCCCCCCTCTGCGTAGAGAGTTCTAGTCCCGGTTCCGGTGAACACCTTGGGAAATTCATCCTCCCCACACTCGATTGAATCACACGTCGATCCTCTGGAGTTCACCGTGCCCCCCTCGGCAATGCAATCGTCGACCGAACGATCTTCCGCGCAGATACCCTCGGGGAAACAGCAAGCGAACGTGCAGGGGTCGGGGTCACACGAATCCTGCGGCTCGCCGCCTTGTGCTGTGCAGTCGTCCGCGTTGACCGGGCCGATGCATGCAAGGGTGTCGTTATAACAGCACCCGCCCTCGGCGTCGTCCGGTTCGTCATCGGGCTCGCAATCAGGGTCGTCAGGCTCACATGCATAAATACACACGTCGTCGGGAATGCCGCAGTACGCACAATCCGCGTCGTGTGTCGGGCAGTCCGCGTCGACTCTTTCGTCATCGCATATGTCGTCATCGTCGCAGCAGTACGATCTTCGGCTGCAGTAATCCGCGTTGGTGCAGTCGCCGTCGCGCTCGTTGCACGACTGGATGTCGCAGATTTCGTCGCCCTCACAACAGAAGCCCTTCGCGGCGCAGAGATCCGCGTTTGTGCAATTGATGTCGGGCTCGAAGGTCGGGCAGTTGGCGTTGCAGATCCCCTCGTCCGAGCAGTCTTCGTCTTCGACCTCCGGTTCATCCTCGGGATCACGCGGGCCGCAGTCCGTGCAGTCCGTGCCGAACGCACAGCCGTCGGTCATCGAGCCGGATCCGCCGTCGTCACATTCGCCGTCCTGGGAGCTATCGCAACGGTCAGAGCAACCCGGCACCGGTGTTGCTCCCCCGCAGTCATGGCAGTCCGTTCCCGTGTCGCAACTTATCCCCTCCTCGCAGATGTTATTCAGGGCTGTTGCGCATGTGTTTGAACAGCCGGGCACATCGCGTGCACCGCAATCGTTGCAGTCGGTCGCGGGAAGACAGATCGCGGCGACGGACAAGGTTCCTCCGTCTTCGCACCGACCGTTGTCGGCGCCCACGCAGGTGTTCGAGCATCCGATTCCGATCACCGGCTCACTCAGGGAATCACAGATGACCTGTGTGAGGTTGCGGGCGTCCTCGGTCAGCAGGCGGGCACCATCGTCCGCGATCGAGTACGCAAGACATGCCAGGTCGGGATAGGAAAGGCTCTTGATGATGCTGGCCACACTCAGGCCGTTCTTGATCACCTGGCAGGTGAGTTCCTGGCCGAGCTTCAATCCGGCGATCAGCTTGGGTGCGAGTTCCGGACCTTGGCCTGCGACTATGGGATCCGATCCGCGTAGTCCGTCTAGCAAGGCCTGCTGGACCAGACAGGTGCGATCGAGGCCCTCCTCCGCGAGTCCGCCCGATATGAGTCCCCACAGCAGACAGGCTTGCGATATGGTATTGCCGATGGCTTCTACCGTCGGGCAATCGTCGGATAGGGCCCTTTGCAGGTCCAGGCGTAATTTCATGGACTCACTACTTCGCGGAAGGGTGATCCGGGAGACGTTGTATTCGGAGTTTTCGGTGCCGTTGATCGTCGATTCGTCTTCGTTCAGCGTGGGTACGCCGTCCGCATCGATGTCGATAACGAGCGTGCTTTCCGGGACCGTTGCGTTGAGGGTTACGGTGAGGCGGTGGCCGCTGTCAGTATTCTCCAGGAGGAATGCGTCGCCTGTAGCGTGGGTGATCTTGATCGCGTCCTCGAGGTTCTCCTGCATCATGATCAGGTTGCCATCCTCGTCTTCAAGAACCGCTCCGGTAAGCTCGACGGCGCCTTCCGCGGCGGTCTGCCCCAACGCGAATATGCGCGTTCCGTCCTCAAGCCCGATGCCGGCCACCGCACCTTCGGGCCCCGTCTGAAGTTGCACTGCGCCGGAGATCTTGGCGTCGTCGCTGGGGACGAGTTCGGTCAGCTCATCGACAAGAACCTGGGCCGCTTCGCCCTGGTCTGCGTTCTCGTCGACGCCGGAGCCGAAGACCGACGGGGTCTCCGCGGGCGGAGCAGGGCTGCATCCAACGGTCAGCACCGGCAGAAGCAGCGCTGCGCACACACACCCATTAACCGAAGCGAGGCGAAATCGACGAAGTGTCATGTTGGATCCTCCCTAATCCCTTAAGCCAATCCAAGAACGTACTCTACGAGGCGGGGCGCTTCTCAAACGATATTCGGTCAGATAGCGAACCGCGCCCGAGCATACTACCCCGACGGCCTGCTGGTCCGCAACTAACGCAGGCTTGGCTGCCTGGCTGACACCCGCGACGCAAGCGCCCCGGGGCGTGTCCCGGCGCATGTATGCCACAGGCATTCACATCCGGGGGTGGGTGTGCCGCGCATGCCGACGCTAATCCGTGCTTGACTCGCCGAAACGTTGGGGCATATCCGCGATGACGTACGCGACCGTGGCCAGGGCGGCGATGTTCTGGGAAAGATGTTCCGGATCTACCTTGTCGATGGTATCGGCTGGGGAGTGGTGGTAGTCGAAGTACTTCGAGCCGTCGACGCGCATGCCCATTAGTACCACTCCGGCGGGTTTCATGGGGTCGATGTCGACGCCCGATCCGCCGATGCGCATGTTCGTTGCTCCAAGCGGCTCCAATAAACCGGCGATCTGCGTCATTTGCTCAAGTGCAACGGCTTGACGTGTCTCGTTGATGCACTGCAGGGAGAAGCCGGTCGGCTTAAACACGCCCATGTCCGCTTCGATGGCGGCTACATGATTGCTCAGCTCGTCGGCATGAGCTTCGGCATAGCCCTTGCCGCCACGGACCCCGTTTTCTTCGTTGGTCCACAGCACTACGCGAATGGTCCGTTTGGGGATCATGTTCAACCGGCGGAGGACGTTGATCGCTTCCATCGCGATCACGCATCCGCCCGCGTCATCGTGAGCTCCGTGGCCCGCATCCCATGAATCAAGATGACCCCCGATGACGACAACCTCTTCAGGTCGAGTCGAGCCGCGAAGCTCACCGACCACGTTAGCCGAGGGTGTGTCGGGCAACGTGCGTGCCCCCATCTGCAGATTAACCACGACGCGGATCCCGCGTTTGAAAAGTCTGGCGATTGTCTCGGTATCCTCGATGGTCAGGGCAGCCGCGGGGATCTTTACCTTGGCATCGCCGTAGTCGGTCACACCGGTGTGGGGCGTGCGCAGGCTGTTGGCTGTAACCGAGCGGATGAGACAGGCGACCGCGCCATACTCGGCTGCGAGCCGCGGTCCATTTATTCGGAAGCGAACGGCTGTCCCGTAGCCTGATCCTTTTTCCGGATCGTATTCGGGCATGGGATTGTTGAACAGCACGATCTTGCCCCGCGCTCCTTCGCCTAGAGTTTCGAGGCCGGCCTCGTCCTCGACCACGACCACCTCTGCGGTGATGCCGTCGGCAGTTGTGCCCACCGAGCCCCCCAGACCGAGCACGGGTAGTGATTCGACCCGTGGTTCGAGCATGAGCACGCCTTCGCGACCGCGCACCCAATGTGGGACCATTACCGGCTGGGGATGAACGTTCTCCTGGCCGTCAGCGGCCATCGCTGCAACAGCCCATTTGACTGCCCGGTCAAGTTGAGGTGATCCGCTCAGACGATGACCGATTCCCACGCAAAGCTCTTCGAGTTTGTTGTACCCATCGTTGCCCGCCAGGGTGGAATCGATGATCCGCGCAGCCGCCCGTCGATACTGTGCCGTAATAGTGCCGGCCGTTGTGTCACTCTGGTTCGGGGGATCGCCCGCGGAAGAGACGGGCTCACCGACGCCGGCTCCAAGCGTTAGCGCTGTCAGGATGACTGTTACACTCATTGATCACTCCCCCGCCGATTCGTGCTCTTGACTGCTCGAATCGAAGCACTCACCGATTCGGCTGCACGTTCAAGGCGTCGTTGTAGATTCTAGCCGGTTTGCAGGCATGATGCATGTACAAAGCTGTAGGCGGGCTGCCCTGCGGCAAGGAAGGGCGTTCGATTCCTGGAACCGTGGGTGTGGTCAACGTGCTCGCCGCACAAGTACCCCAGCCGGACTTTCGATACTCCAAAGAGCCCTCAGTCCTTCTTCCTCCTGCTCGTAGTCCATTGACGATCCGTAACGCCGTCTCTAGCGGGCGCGAGAACGTCCGTGCGACGCCACCCACGAGGAGTGGCGCTACAGCGTTGTGATGGAGTATGCGTTCTTGACCGGACTTCTAGGTCTTCGGAATACACTTGCAGCTTGTCGACGTGGGTGCGTCGGCGCGAGCCCATGCCCGACGATATTGATGCTCGACTTCGCTTGCTTCCCCATGCTTGCCCTGCCCCAGCAGCGCCCGGCTCAGTCCGTACAGCGACCAGCCGTTGTTCGGCCACTTCTTCAAATCCTCGCGATAAGCGCGCTCGGCGTCGGCAAAACGTTCGTCCTTCAGATAGACAGCCCCGAGCGTGTGCCGGATCGGCTGAATCCACTCCGGAGGCTCCATGTACAGCAGGGAGTCTTCGATCTCAACGCCCTTCTCCAGTTCATAGGCTGCCCGCTTCAGGTCACCCTTTTGCAGCGCGATCTCGCCGATTACGAGATGATCGGCAACTGCCAGCACCTTTCGGGCCGGGTTGATGACCATGAGGTGATCCTCAGGCATCCCTTGGACAACGCGGCGGAAAGCCTGATGTTCGAGCTCAGCTCTGTGAAATTCCTTCTTGGCAGCAAAGGCGATCGCGCGGTTCGCCCGCCACATCGCCGTTGAGATGGGCAAGAACTTCTGCGGTGGTGCTTCCGCGAGGATGTCATCCCACCTGCCGAAGCGCTTCTGCACGTCGTACACGCCGCACATCATGTAGTCGAGGTAGACTGCGTACTTGCGAAGCGTCTCTTGCGGTACGTCCTCCAGAATGGAGCGGGCTGCTTCCAGCGCTTCGCGCTCCCGCCCGCTCATCATCGCGGCGAAGGCCAGCATGTGGGAGTTGTGCGACATGTAGAGGTGCTGAAAACGCTGCGGCGGGGCGATTTTGCGGTAACGCTCGTCCGAGAGCATGGCCTTGCGGTTCTGATCAATCGCCTCGTTCCACTGCCCCACAAGGACGTCGATATGCGAGGGCATGTGCAGAAGGTGCCCGCTGGCGTGGACCATATCGCGAAGGCGATCAGCCGCCGCCAGTGCCCTTGCGGGCGTCGCGCTCGGCTCGACTGCATGGATATAAAGATGGTTTGTCCCGGGATTGTCGGGGTCGAGCTCCAACACCTTCTCGAGCAACAGAACGATCTTTTCAGTGCCCTCACGGGGCTCACCCTTTGGAGTGTAAAGATCCCAAGGTTTCAGATCCATGAGGGCTTCGGCATAGAGCGTGCCGACGTCCGAATCGTTCGGGTACTTCGCATACACCTCGGCCATCGCATCCGCGTAGGCACTATCGAGCGCCGTTCGGTCTTCGGGCCAAGGGTTGGCGTAGCGCTTCGACAACGCGAGGATCAAGTCGCGCTCCACCGGAGTAGTGTTGTCGATGTGCCTGATCGCCTGCTGCAGCGCGTTCCACGCAGCCACCGATCGTTCATCGGACATAACCGGATTGTTGATGTGCGGGCCGTTGCTCAGCGCGAGTCCCCAGTACGCCATTGCGCAGTCGGGGTCGAGCTGGGCCACCCGCTCGAACGCCCGGATGGCTTCGTCGTGATTGAAGGCGTATGCCCAGGTGAGACCTTGGACGAAGTATCGCTGGGCATCCGCCGAGTCCGTAGTGATCGCTCGCCGATGCGACCCCATACTGGAGAATAACTGGGCGCCGTTCTCGGCAGGTTGCGCTCCTACAGTCATCTGACTGCAACCCACGGACAGAGTGAGCCCGGCGAGCAGCACACACGCAAGTGCTCTTGTCAGCATGGTACCTCTTGAAGACCAAGCTGAGGATCGGATTGTCTTCGATGTCAACACAGCAACCTCCTACTCACTGTTCGATTAGTCAACACAGCCTACCTGAGCAAAGACACGTGAATGTCGCTTCACGAAACGACGACCAAATCGGTCTTATTTATATCCTACGACCAAACTGGTCATAATCAAAGCTGTTTTATGCCCAAATCGAAAAAAGACGCAGAAGGGGGTAGGCTCAACAGGGGTTCCTGTCCAGTTGGAGTTCCTGCAAGGGATCCTCTAACGGGCAACGGTGTAGCCGATCAGCGCTCGGTTCCATACGCGCTGGTTCAAGAAACCGTGTATCCGCCGGATCGTGATCGCGGGCGGAGCGTGTCAAAGCGAGGCAGGGCATCCCCGGTTGCCGTCCCCTCCGGGAGCGGCGCGCGGTTAGCCCTGCACACGGTGATTAACGTGTTTGACAACGGTCAAAACCTGACCATGCTCGCTTCATAGCTTCCCCGGAATCCAGTGCGCCGGAGATCGCACTTGGTTCTTTAGTCCCACACAAGTCGGACCGTCACCTTCGCGACCGGCTCACCCCAGCCATAGGCCATCCGGCTAAGGTCCGCCTCGCCGTGGATGCCGGGATGCGGTGCCACGAATCCCTCGCCGCCGCCCTCGACAAATCCTTCGCCGCCGCACTGGGGTCCCGGAATACTCGCGCACAGTTCGTCGTTGAGTTCCGTTCCAGCGTCATAGGACTTGAGGTAGAACCTGTTCGCACCGTGCCGTCGCCAGACTCGCGTCCCGTTCATGGCTACAAATCCGTCGTTCGTGGGGAGCAACATGGACGCCAGGTTCAAACGCGAAAAGCGGTCCCCTTCCAGTTCGACGGTGATGGACTCACCCGGCAAGACCGGAGTTTCGGTCTGGACTACATCCTGCACGCCCACGGCCTCCAGTTCCGTCTTCAGACCGCCGGTCATGCCTCCCTCTGCCAACATTTCCAGTCCCGTGCTCGCCGCCTCGCCGACTTTGAACACGTCGATCTGGTGATAACTTAGCGAGAAGATCGGCGGCGTGAGCACCGTCCCCTGCGTGACGTTCGTAAACGTAACTTCATAAGTCCGCGAGGGCGCGTCGCCACGGCCTGCACCCAGACTCAACGTTGCTGCAACCAATACTACACCAATCGAAATCGACTTCATCATAAGCTCCCTACTAGAAATCTTCTCAGAAACCCGGCGCTGCCTCGCAGCGCTCTTCGTGCAGTTAGTCAGACTCAAACACGAACCCTGACACGATTTTCCGGAATTTCTGAATTGGGGCGAAGCGATTCTTCCGCGGGGCGCGTCGCGAGTGAGCTGCCTTGTATCGGCTCCAGCGTCGTCTAAGCCGCGTCGCGCAGCTCTGCCGACATTCATCCGAAATGTCGAGTGTTTGCCAAGTCGCCCGCGTGGGCAAGGTCTCGAAGGATTCGTGACGGCGGCATGTCAACACTCAAACATTTGACAAGCTCGTTCGGTAGGGCAATAGCATCTAAACTCCAAACGGCGTTTTCATACTGAGAATGCCGAGGCGATCTAACCGCATCGCTAATCCCGAACTGATCGACCTCGCGTTTCAACCGTTTCGGACGGGTTCCGCCGATTCCAATGCGATTGCCCTGATCCTTTGCGTATCTTGCGCGGTTTTTGCTTGAAATCGAGGGATCTCTCATGGTAGACTGATTGTCTCAAACCAGTTAAGCGGGGTATCTGCGATGCATGTTCTCAGGGGAAGATCGATCAAGCGTCATGTTCAGGTGAGCAGCGCCGATGTGAGCCACGGCGGCGTCGGGGTCGGGCTACAGACCTCTGCACTCGCATCACCACAACGGCAGGAGTACTACGATGAAGGCTAACAAATCAAGGCCACAGCGATGCGCACTGTCTCTCGCGGCCGGGGCGATACTCGGTGCGATTTGTCCGACAGTGGCCTCGCCTCCTGGGCAGATCGCGGTCATGCACGTGTCCCAGGAGAACTACCGCCACTATCTGGATGACATGCTCTATACTCACCTGGGAGATGACCGAAGCCGCAACGGGCCGGAGCATATTCCCGCTCGGGACAATATCGTCAACATTTTCACGAGTTTCGGCTTGGACGTCATCCTCCACCTCTGCGAGGACCTGGAAGGCAACCCCCACTACAGCGTCGTGGCCACCAAGCTCGGAACGACATATCCGGATCAGCATTACATCGTCGGCGGGCACTACGATTCACCCGATCTAAGTCCGGAGCCCTCTCCGGGTGCCGATGATAATGCCAGTGGGGTAGCATCGATCCTGGAGGCTGCTCGCGTCTTAAGCGCCTACCCTTCAGCTTACACCATCAAGTTCATCGCTTTTGATCTCGAAGAACACAACTTCGGTGGATCTGCGGGTTACGTTCAGGATCACATCAATGACGATATCGTCAGAATGATCGCCGTGGACTTGGTCGCCTGGAACTACGAAAACGAGGACTCAATAATACTCATAAACTCCTCCATTAACGATGAACTGATGCAGCTTATAGAGGATGCCGCGAATATATACGGTGATGGGCTGAAAAGGGCCATGCAAACTACCTTGAGGAGCGATTTTCTTCCGTTTGAGGAGGCTGGCTTTTCTGCCGTGTGGCTGGCCGAGGCCGGCAATAATTCCGGCGTGGGTAGTCGCTGGCCCCATATTCACGCCCCGACGGACAGCGTCGACACGCCCGACTACATCGACTATGAATTCGCAACGAAGATCACCCGCTCGGTCGTGGGCTTCCTGGTCGACCATGCCCTTGTGGACGTGACGCCTCCTGACGGCGACTACAACGACGACGGCGAAGTGGACATGTTGGATTTCGCTGAATTCGAGGCTTGTTTCAGCGGGATGGACGTGCGGCCGGTGGACGGGCTGTGTGCACCTGGCGACTTCGACGTTGACCGTGATATTGACTGCACTGACTTCGACGCGTTGTTGGCAGCGTGGACGGGGCCGGTAGACCCCCTCCCGGAGATCGAGCTTTGCACCCTGGAAGGACCGCAACCAGCGCCCTGGCCGGACGATGCCCGCAAGAACCGGTATGTTTCTTTCGCCCCATGCAATGCGGGGCCGGCGGCGTTTGAGGTGGAAATGTCCGCCAGCGGTGAGTTCCCCGATTCGACCGGATTGCTCGGCTGGGTCGGCGAGCCGGACGACAACGACGTGTCCAGAATCGTGAGCGATCCATACATCAGCGATGCCTGGCCTGCACTCGTCCATGTCGGCGACTGCCGGATCGTCCCGGTAGCTACCTACGTCCTTCGATCTACGCCGGATGGAGTGACGTTCGTCAGGAGTCTTGACCTCGGCACAATCCTGCGGCCTGATCCGTGGTTCTACGGCGATACCGCGGGCGTAGGCACCGGGGATCTTCCGCCACTGCCCGGCTTTACTCCTCCGAACCAGATAGTCAACGTCAACGACGTAACCGCATACCTGTTGACCGCGAAAGGTGATACAACGCCGAGCGCACACACGACCTGGGTGGACCTCCACGGTCTGGGAGACGGAGCCCCGCCGAACTACCTGTTGAACGTGTCGGACCTCCAGCGAATTCTCTTCGGGTTGGAGGGGCAACTGTACGGCGACGCGTCGGATCAGCTCGACCCGGCAGACTGCCCGTAGCAGTCGTTGAAGACCTGTAGATGGGGATGAAAGCCCGTTGCTCTGAGTTAGCAGCTTGTTGAACAAGTTGCTTGTTGTGATCCAAGTGTAGCGCCACCCCTTGTGGGTGGCGTCTTTCGAGGCT
>CP070744.1:1439241-1453329 GCA_020348265.1 Phycisphaerales bacterium
AGATTGCTAAGAATCTCCGGGTGCGCCTGAGGAATGTCCGCGCCGACGAGCCTCAAAATCGACGGCAGTGCCATTCGGGACACCATACCTATTTCCTTGACACCGCAAAGCACTTTCAGAGGATGTATTAGTCTTTCTTTCTGTCCTCGAAGCGCTGCTTCCACTCGGGCATCTTCTCCACCGTGATGTCGCCCCATAGGCCGCGATTGGCCTTGCGGGATCGTTTCTCGATATCCTTGAACTGCTTGTAGTAGTGGTGCTCGAAGCGAAGGTCAGCATAGGCGTAGCCTTCCTCAAGCAGCATCTCGTTGAACATTCTGCCGCCGCGTTCGAGGTATACATAAGCGAGAAGTCGCCCGTACTTGCCACGGGTTCGCTCGGGGGAGAGGACTACGTGAACCGTCCGACCTTCAAGGGTCTTTCGGGCGAACTCGCTCGCTTCCGGGCCGAAGTGCATCGAACTCTCACCACCGCGACCGACCTCCGGCGTGTCCACACCCCATAGTCTGATCCGTGTCACGGCCTTGTCGGCGTCGGGTGCGTTGATGTCGAGGGTGTCTCCGTCAACAACGTGGACCACCCTGAACGAGCGATCGTGATAGCGGGCTTGATCGTCGCCGCGCTGTGGAGGCTGCGCCGACCGATCACATATCACCCCTCCGGCGAGAAGGGCGATTACTACGAAAGGAATAACCTGTCGGCTGCGGCGCGGGGAAATCAGGATGGAGTCGGGGATGCCTCGCTGCCCTCTTTTGGCGCACATGCCTGGATGTTGTCGGCCCCGTCAGTCTTGTCAAGTTCGAAGGCGTCGTGGACGAAGCGAAGGGCCCTCGGTGCGTCCTCCTGCCGCACAATACAGCTGATCACGATCTCGCTGGTGGAGATGTTCTCGATGTTGATCTGGGCACGGGCCAACGCGTCGAACATGGTGGATGCGATTCCCGCATGCGTGCGCATACCCAGGCCGATCACGCTGACTTTGGCAACGCCCTCGTCTATCTCGACGCTTCCAATCCCCAGATCGGCTGCAATCCGCTCGCAGACGGCCCGGGCCTCGAGAACATCGCCGGCATTTGTGGAGAAGCCCAGGTTGGCATACTTCCCGCCGTCGTAGACGTTCTGGACTATGTCATCAACCAGGACATGATTGCGGGCAACCTCGGCGAAGATCCTCCCGGCTATGCCGGGTGTATTGGGAACGGCGTTGAGTGAAATCGTGGCCAGGTCCTCCTTCAGAGTCACCCCTTCAACGGAGATCTGCTCCATACCCGGTTCTTCCGCCATGATCATCGTTCCTTTCGCGTCGGTAAGCGAGTTGCGTACGTGGATGGGGACGTTGAACTTCTTGCCAAACTCGATGGCCCGAGAGTGCATGACCGTGGCGCCCACTGCAGCCATCTCCATCATCACGTCATAGCTGATTCTGTCGATCTTGCGGGCCTGGGGCACGATCCACGGATCAGCCGTGTAGACTCCGTCAACGTCGGTGTAGACTTCGCAGACTTCAGCAGCCAAGACTGCGGCAAGGGCTGTTGCAGTCGTGTCCGACGCCCCACGTCCCAGGGTGGTTATTTCTCCTCCGACGTCGATGCCCTGGAAGCCGGCCACAATAACGATCTTGTCAGCAGCGAGTTCGCGGTCGATGCGGTCGCGACTGATTCTCTGGATGCGAGCTCGGGTGTGGGCGCTGTCCGTCACCAGGCCGAGTTGGGCGGCTGTCAGGCTTATCGCTTCGTGCCCGGCTGCATGAATAGCCATCGCCGCTAGAGCAATCGACACTTGCTCGCCGGTGGTGAGCAACATGTCCAACTCACGTTTCGGGGGATGAGAACAGGTCGCTCGAGCCAGTTCGATCAGGTCATTGGTGGTGTGCCCCATGGCCGAGACCACAAGGACTACGCGATGTCCTTCGAGCTTGGTCCGAATCGCTCGCCGGGCGGCGCGGTGAATCCTCTCCGCAGTAGCCAGACTCGTACCGCCGAATTTCTGAACGTAAAGGGACATCGGGAGGATCGTAGCATCCCCGGAGGATATTCGCGACCCTCAGCGCATTAAGGATGAAGATGGAAGGATGAAGGATGAAAATCCAAGGATGAAGGATGAAGACCGGCGAGACGATTCTGTTCGTTCTTTCGCCTTTATCTCTGGCCACGGTGGGAAGCAGTGGACTGCTCAAACACCCTCTAGGACGGACTGGCACGACGTCGTCGGAACCGCCGGTTTTAGGCAGGCAGGGTAGATGTGTCCCGCTCGCACACGCCGGGCGACGGTTCCTTCACACCAACAGGACTCTGCGCGGGCAGTCTCACCAAAACGGGGCGCGTTGCACCGAGTCGGACCTGTTCCCGCCGAATGCGCCCGAACAGCTCATCAACCGAGAGATCCAATCCCTCTCTGTCAGATCTGGGGGCTCCGGGCCTCGTCTGGTCCAAAAAACGCACCTCGTGATAGGCGGAACAGGCAAGCGACTCTATGGCGTCGTCCGTTGAAACATCGCTACGGTAGGAATGTCCCACCATCCGCCAGCGCGGAGCTACACGGCCGACCATCTCCATCTGATGTAACACTACGGGGTGAAGCAACGCGCCGGGAGTCTGCGTAATATGAAGCGTGATCGGGTCGTCTACCCAACGCTCGATCAAATCGGTCCACCAGTAATCGTCAAACCAGACGGCCACCTCGCCTTCGGAATCAGTGGCCTCAATCATCACTTCCGCAGGAGCAGAAGTCAGGTCCTCTTGTAACACGCCATCGCTGTCGAACCGAGCGGTTACGCGGACGACTTCGCCTGGCGGTCGACGCTTCTGCTGAGTTGCGCGGCGTTGTTCAACACTGCTGTCAGAATCCATGATGAGAACACTCCGTCGGATGACCCGTTGCCAATCACACCCGTCTATTATCGGAGTACCCTTTTCCGATTCTTGACGGCCAACACTGAAAATCGCCTTTCAGGCCCACCTTGATGTGAGGCATCCCTCAGGAACCTACATCAAGAAACCCATAAATGTATTCACAGTTCAACTCTCGCGCTGGGCTGGGCTCAACCGAGCTTCAGAGCGTGTCTAAATAATCTGTTCCGATCGATCCGCTGGTGTCGAACTCAGGGCAGCGGTGCACTCCCTGCAGTAAGGATGAAGGTCGAAGGAAAAAGGCTGGCGAGACAATTGTGTTCATTCCTCATCCTTCTGCCTTCATCCTTTGCCGCGGGTGGGAAGCTGTGGGTTTTTCAACCACCCTCTCAGGACGAATGGGCTTTTTTAACCCGACACTGCCACCGACGCGATGTGTTGCTCGGACATTCGGGTCCACCTAACACTGATGCCGGAGCATGAACTCAACCGCGGTCGATTTGTTTCGTTGCAGAGCCTATGCTCATGCGGGTGATGAACATACTGGGCTTACAGCCATACAAGATAACACAATACCCACGGCATGCAAGACTTTTTGCACCACTGGTCGGACTGTCTTTGCTGCTGGTGACGGGCTGCATGGGCGGAACGCCCTGCGGGAGCAGCCCCGAAGACGCCGGATTGTCCCTGCGAGCCGACGCCAGCCGAACCGAGCTGCTCACAACGGCAGCCGACGGCGCCTCCACTACGGTCACTCTTGACGCCAGTGCGTCGACGGACTCGTGCAACGTACCGGCCAGCTATCGCTGGTGGGGGAATGGGGAACTTCTCGCCGAGGGTATCATCGCGGACGTGGTCCTGCCTCTTGGACAACACGAGATCATCCTCGAAGTGAGTAACGAAGACGGGGTTTCCGATTCCAGCTTGATCACCGTCGTGGTGACGGAGGACCCGCAGTCCTACTACACTTTACATATAAGCGTTAGTGGTGAAGGTGCTACCACTCCCGTAGCGGGCTCTTCCGTGTATCCGGCTGGTACCACCGTAGCCCTTCGGGCAACACCGATGGACGGATACTTGTTCTCCGGATGGAGTGGCGATGTCAACGGTGGTGTCTCGATCGCCAGCGTCGTGATGGACGCGGATAAGTCCGTGGCGGCTGAATTCCAGCCGCTCATCGCAGGCACCGACGTGCCTCGCTTCTTCCTTCCCTGGGCATCCGGAAGCGAACACACCGTTAGCCAGGGAAACAACGGCACGTTGACGCACCAGGAGCTCTTCGCCTGGGACTTTCCCATGCCCGTGGGGACTCCCGTATTGGCATCGGCTGCCGGTCGTGTTGTCGAGTTGCTCGAGACCAGCCTCAGAAACCAACCGGGCACATCGGAGTACGGACAACCCGCCAACTTCGTGACCATCGATCATGGCAGCGGGCTCCTTAGCCACTATGCCCATCTCGACTACCTAGGGGCGACGGTCGAAGAGGGGCAATTGGTCGCCCGCGGACAAGTGATAGGTTATTCCGGTGACACGGGCATCTCCACGGGGCCCCATCTACACTATGAAGTGTTCGATGTCCTTCGAGAAACCGTATCCACCAGCTTCTTTGAAGTAGACTCGCAGGGCGGAATTCCGCAGGAGGGCGACACAGTCATATCACACAACGTACTCAACTATGACTCGATCAGCACATACACGCCTTCCGTGCTGCCGCCGGATGCGTTTGCCGTCAACGGAATAGAGCTGCTTGGCGATACGCCGTTCGCCTTCTTCTTTGAAACGGAGACGGACTACTCTATCTCAGGGCGCGTGCTCAATGGAGATCGCTGGGTCTGCGCCGCTCTGGTCGACCCGGAATCGTTCGAAACGGTGTACTGCGACCTGACGGATGTGGGCGACGACGAAGAGTTTGCGATTCCGGTGAGATTCGGACCTCGGCATGTGGGACGATTCTACTTCGGCGTGATCGGCGGAGACGACGAGGTAGAGGGAGTCGCCCCGATCTCGATCCTGATCTCCAGCCAGGCCGTTTCGGGTCCGCAGCCGCTCGCAGTCATCGACATTCCTGACAGTCCTGATATCGACTTCCTGCAAAGTGGCTCACTGATAGGCAGCGGGAGCGTATCCCCACGCGATCTGAATCTGACCTACCAGTGGGCGCAGGTATCCGGACCGCCGGCGAGCCTGGCTGACTCAACTGCAGCGGACACACATTTCACCGTCGAGCTCGGTGAGGGTCTCGATCGCGTGTCCTTTCAGCTTGTGGTATCCGATGGTGAGCTGCACAGCCTGCCCGCACAGGTTGACTTCGTCATGCCCGACACTTTCTTCGTGAATAGGATCGGAATAGCTGACACACTCTGCGATGACGCTGACACCTGTCCGGTCTTTGACCCACCTCCGCCAATAGTATCCTTCGGCACCCAGGTCATACTCGGATGGGTCGAGATAGTGAACGCTGAAATCGGCGATGTGCTTGCCTTTTCGATATCCGATCCGACAGGCGAAGTAGTGCGCACGAGCGACTTCACCGTCCTCTCTGAGCCCTCGGTGATTAGTTTCTGGCGTTTCGCGACGTCGTCGGTGGGGGTCGATCTCGTGCCCGGCCCGTGGATCGGGACATTCACGCGTAACGGTCAGATCGAGGCGACAATCGAATTCCGCGTCGTCTCATAGGCTTGTCGGACCGCACCCGGCTGCGGTGCGGGTGATGCATTCTCAGTGATTATCCGCCCTAAGCATCGTTCGCGCCCTCCTTGCCCAGCGATGCGAATAGCCTTCGATCGATGTTCCCCCCCGTCAGAAATATGCAGACCCTCTTGCCGCGGATTCGACCATCCAACACGGCTGCCACGCCAGCCGCACCTGATCCCTCGACAATCAGGCGTTCGTTAAAGGCAATCTGCGGCACTGCTTGGCGGATGGTACTCTCTTTCGCCAGGACAACGTCGTCGATGAAGCGCTTGCCAAGCCCAAAGGTTATCTCGCTGATGCCTCCTTCGAGTCCGTCAGCAATTGTAGGCTTGCTGTCAACCGTCAGATGCGCCCGTTCGTCGCGGCGTGACATCCACATCCCCGCAGAAGCATCGGTATTCACCGCGACGACCCGGGTCATCGGACTCCGCGACTTGGCTACCACACCCGTTCCGATGGCACATCCGCCTCCTCCGCAGGGCACCACGACCACGTCGAACGGCGGAGCCTCTTCCAGCACCTCCAACATCGTGGTGCCGCCGTTGCCAGCTATGACCGCTGCATCCTCAAAGGGTGAGACGAATGTCCCACCCAGGGCATCAAGCCTGTCCAGCATCCACGCCTGGGTCCGATCGTATCCGTCGTGCGGAGACGTTATTACGTTAGCACCCAACGCCCGTATCCCGTCTTGTTTCACGGCAGGCGCCGATCGCGGTACGGCAATCGTACAAGGCGCGTGAAAGGCGTGCGCCGCGAAAGCCAACCCCAGCCCGTGGTTCCCGGCTGAGCAGGCCACTACTCCTCGCGCGCGCGTGTCAGCAGGCAGAAGCGACAGGGCTGCAACAGCACCGCGAACCTTGAAGGACCCCGTCACCTGCAGGTTCTCACACTTGAGGAAGACGTCGGATCCACTGAGCTTAGAGAGCCATCCACTACGCAAAAGCGGCGTCCGCCGCGTGTACTTACCCACAGCGCCGCGTATCCCTTCGACGAAGTCGATGGTCGGCTCGTGTTCCATCTCTGATCTCATAGATTTCCAAGCACTTGGGCACAAAATCCCTTACCCGGCGATGGCGTCCTCGGGGGATCATCATCGTCGCCTGCGCGGAAGTCGGCGTCACGCTGACAATGTCAAACGCCGCACCATGCCGTCTGGACTGTCAGATCCTAGACTGTTGTCTGCAGGCCAAATGCAGACAGAATCCCGTAGTAAACCACAGCCACAAACAGAAACCACATGAACTGACCCATGACTAAACCCTATCGTCGATGCAGACTCCGATGCGTACGTCGCCCCGCGCCAGGGCGATCTCAGACTCCTCCATCAATATAGGGCATAGGCGTCATGGTCCGCAACGCTTGGCGCTCAGTCCGGCCATGCAGCTCGCGCTTCGTCGCGCAAGAGACTGTCAGAACTGCAAGAGCTGCTGCACACTATCCGGGCAAGACGGCTCATCTCAAGCTTTAATACGGGCTTGTCGGCCACAATCGGGGTGCATACAATTGAGTGGTTCAGGAGGCCTGATTGTGGACGGTCCGGACGTTTCATCATCGACCCAAGGATCAGTCGATCCCAACTTGAGCGACCTTCCGCCCGGTAATCATCCGTTGGAAGTGGCCGCCAGGGAGGGAATCGGTCCGT
Organism: Phycisphaerales bacterium; assembly: GCA_020348265.1. Classification (GTDB taxonomy): domain Bacteria; phylum Planctomycetota; class Phycisphaerae; order UBA1845; family UBA1845. Next base: position 1,446,427 of record CP070744.1, read on the forward strand.
TGAGCCCGCTGGGCAAGGAGATCTGGCACGGCCAGGCTGTGCCCTGCGTATCCTGTGGGTTTCTCGCCCGGCGGGATGCAAGTGAGTGCAGCCAGTGCGGGCAGGACCTCCGGGATGAGATGATCGAGAGAATGCGCGCTCACGCCGGTCCCTGGTACGTTCTGGAGCACCTGCGGCCTTTCCCCGGTGTGAGCATCGATCTGATCGTGCGCCAGATTCGCCGGGGTGTGCTGACGGAAACCTCGATTATCCGCGGGCCGGAAACGGACTTTCAATGGCGATTCGCCGTCGAAACACCACACATATGTCGTTACTTCGGCCGGTGCTGGAATTGTCATGAGGAAGTGTCACCCTCTGACACTTATTGTCCATCCTGCTTATCCAATCTCCTGCATCGGGAATCCGGACCTAAGGCTACGGAACCGCCCCACACCACGAAGGACCTCTTTACCGCGCAAGACGCAGCACAAGCATCCGCTCTTACGCCTCAAGTGACCTCGAAGCTCCAAGAGCTGAGTGAGGCCATCGAGAAGACCGAAGCTTCCGCTCACCAGGCCGCGCATGACAAGTCGGTCCGCATCGGGCGCCTTCCGGTTACCTTGGTGGTAATTCTCCTGCTAGCTGCTGCAATCACAATCCTTGTCCTGCTGACGGAATTGCGCAGCCGAGACGGCTCGACTCCTGCGCCTCTCGCACCGACCCCGGTCCTATCGATATCGACCACTGGCAGGTAGACTCTGCGGCATGTTTGTGGGGGTGCCGTGTACATGTGCCGTCCGGCTTATCGAGGCAGTGTGTTGTCGACCAGCTCTCGGATGGCCCTTGTGTGCTCGGGCGTTGTGCCGCAGCACCCTCCGATCACTGACACGCCGATATCGATGAGCTCACGCGACTTGTCTGCCATAAACTCTGGCATCTCGTCGTATTCGAGTGTGCCGCCGACGGTCTTAGGAAGACCTGCATTGGACTGGATGATGAGCGGCGCATCACAGCAGCTTCGGAATCCCTTGGCAATCGCAATCATGTTCTCGATACCATTGCCGCAGTTCGAGCCGATGATGTCCGCGCCCGCCTCTCGAAGCCCTGATGCCGCCGCCTGCACACTCACGCCCATAATGGTGAAGAAACCTCGCGGCGTTGCGTCGAAGGTCATCGTGGCCATGATCGGTATTGTTGCGGAGACCTCTCGCGCCCCAGCAAGGGCGAGCTTCGCCTCCGCCAGATCGGTCATGGTCTCGATGCAGATGACGTCCACACCGGCCTCGACAAGCGTCCCGATCTGAACGCGGAAGCTCTCGCGGAGATCTTCCGGGTCAGCATCGCCGTAGGGTTTGAGGAGCTTGCCAGTGGGCCCGCACGATCCCGAAACATAGGCCCGATTACCTGCGATCTTGCGCACCGCGCGTACAGCGCTGCGGTTAATCTCTTCTGCCTGCTCCGCAAGACCGCTCATGGAGAGTTTGATGGGGGAGCCACCGAATGTGTTTGTTTCTAAGATCTCAGCACCCGCCCCCAGATACCGTTCGGCGATCTCTTCGAGAACTTCCGGGCGAGTCAGGTTGATGGATTCCGGGCACGCCCCGGCCTCCAGGCCCTTTTGGAACAGCAGCGTGCCCATAGCACCGTCACCGACCAGCACGTCACCTTGTTTGACTCTTTCAAGCAATTGCTTCATTGCATCACGCGGTCGTAAGGCTCTTGACCCGGTCGACGGCATTGGCGGCGTCAAAACCGTACGCATCCGCACCGATCTCACGGGCGAACATCTCGGAAACAGGCGCACCGCCTACGATGGTCTTGATCCTGCTATCGAGTTTCCGTTCTTTGACGAGGTCAACCACCTTAGCCATCGTCGGCATGGTAGTCGTAAGAAGGGCGGACATCCCAATCACAGATGCACCCCGCTCTTTTGCGGCGTCTACGAAGCTCTGAGGCGCCACGTCGTTGCCCAGGTCGATCACCTCGAAGCCCGCACCTTTAAGCAGTATACCGACCAGGTTTTTTCCTATGTCGTGAAGGTCGCCCTGGACGGAGCCGAGCACCACCTTGCCTATCGACGGAATACCTGCGTCGATGAGCAGGGGCCTTAGCACCTCCATCCCCGCATGCATGGCCTTGGCGGCTAGGAGCACATCCGGGAGGAAGATTTCGTGCTCCTTGAACCGCTCGCCAACAATGGTCATACCTCCGATCAGACTCTCGCTTAGGATTTCCTGGGGCGAAAGGCCCTGCTCTATTGCCTGTTGGGTCAATTCCGACACTCTCTCGTCATCCCCGCAAACCAGGCCGTCCTTTATTTCCGCCAACACGCTCATGTTCGTTCTTCCACTTGTATGGGTTTGGGATCCTATTCCCTGTACAAAGCTCGAATCCTCTCTCGACAACCTCGCGTTGCACACTCGGCACAGAAAGAGTAAGAGTCTTCGAACTCGTGTATCTCTCTGGCACCCGCGATAAGCACTCCTGACACGGACTTCAAAGGCTGCATCAAGAAGCTCTCTTTGAGCGAAACGCCGATCTCCTCCGGGTGAAGAAACTCAAAGAGTCCCCTCTGGCCGCTTATGTGCCATCCGCAGTAGCCCGGACTGTAGCGGAGCACCGCTCGCCCTTCGTTCTCTGTCTTACTCCCTGACCGGGAGTCGGCATAACGCTCCTGCAACACTTCCGCCGTCTTGTCCGCTGCCGCCGACGCCACGGAATCCAGCATACAAGCCAGTGCATAGTCACTGGACCTGAACAGCTCATCAATCCTCGCACAGATCCGCTCACCCAGAGTCACGACAAAAAGGGCCAACCGCTCCGCACGCCTGAAGATATCCCCCACGGGAGTCTTGTCTTCGTTTCGACCTTCACCTTGATATACTGCGCCAAAGTCCACGTGGGAAATCTCACCCGTCATACCTACGGGCTTGCCGTGTTCATGAAAAGCCCCTATTGCGCTTTTCAGCAGTCGTTCGATCTCGTCGGTAACGGTTGCCCCCTCGGGTATACCCTGATTCTGAAGGACGGAATCCCGGTCCGGCTCCACCTCTCCGGTCGAGAATGTCAGAACCTCCGTCATAGATCGTAATGCGGAAGACGATCCATTCCGTAGCGCCGCGCTTCCTTGTCCATAAGAGAGGTCAGCTCGCTTCTAACATCCTCGGGAAGCGACGGAGGCACGTAATCAGCAATGAGCTTGTTCACCTGTTCGTGGGCCCGCTCCCGTAGCGTAATGCCTCCCTCTTCCTGCCAGCGTGAGCGATTGGCACGGTCTATAGCCGGACCGGGGAAGTAGTGCTCATCCTTGAGATACTTGCGCGTGTGCTTCGAGATCAGCAAGTGCTGATCCTTGAGAAGCTCCTCAAACAGAGGAATGGCGGGGAAATCCTCCTTGGGCTCGATCCCTCGAACCATCCGCAGAACTTCACCGCAGATTTCATTATCCACAACGAGCTTCTCAAGACTTATGCAGCTCTCGAAATCGAGCATGCCCGGACCGGAGATGTTGTTGACTCCCGCCAGGGCGGCGAGCGTAGCACCCATGGATGATTCGCTTCCTGCTTGGGCATCAAGTCGTTTCGCATCGCTCAAGGCAATGTACGCCTGCGTGGGCAAACCCAAATACTTGCCGATTTCGTTGTAGGCACAGTCGATCATCATCGTCTCAACCGCGCCCATGGGCGTCGTCTCGTAGCGCACGTCGAAGATCGCCGGCGATCCGCCGTAAAGAATCGGCGTACCCGGGTTCGTCAGTTGGCTGATCACCAAACCGCTCAGTGTCTCTGCAGTGTGCTGCACCAAAGAACCGACCAGCGTGACCGGCGCCACGAAACCCGACAGGGGCATCGAGATATACTCCACCGGGATGGAATGCAGCGCACAGTCGACTACGTTCTGCGACGTAACGTCGCTCCATTTCAACGGGGCGGTTGGGCAGCACGAGAAGACGGTAAGCGGCTTGGCGGCCAGCTCCTCCTTGGTCCCCCGCACCGCAAGCTGCAAGTCCCGCATGATATTGAAGGCATCAATCGTAAACGTACCCGTGACCACGGGTTTCTCGCAGTGCATTAGACTCAGAAAAAGCCGATAGCTGTCGGAGATGTTCTGGTGTACGTCACCGGGGATGAACGCCGTACTCTGGGACGCGATGTGCCCAAGTCCGCTAATCACCTTCATGTAGTCGACGTAATCCTTGGTCGTGGGCCTGTGGATATCATTGGTGGCGTAATCCAGAACGTTGATAGCAGCGGAACCCGGCGTGAAATGCACGTTATACCCGGACAGATCATGTGTTTCCCGCCCGAACAGATCAAAGAGCTTGAACGAGCGTGGGGCGGCCTTAAGCGCCTTGTCCACTATCTCATCGGTGATGAAGACACGCCCCGAGCCGGTGTCCACCCTTGCCCCATGATCCGCAAGCATCGACACGATGCCGTTGTTGTGGATTTCGATCCCCAGCGTCGCGAGGATACTCCGGGCCTCCGAGACGATCTTCTCGATCAGCTCATCGCTTAGAAACTTGACAACGGGCCGCATTCTGTGGCTCCTTCGGGCAGTGAATCCTACTCATCACCACGAGGTCCGTGGCAAACCGTGCAGTCAGGTCGGCACGGTGTACCAAGATCCTCCTATGGGATGGATACCGCAACGAGTGGGAAAAGGCAAGTTGAGGGGGCGTGCCGTCGAACCTCTCCGCAGGGAGCGAATCGACCTACGTCGCTGTTGGTACCGGACCGGCCAGCACCTTGTAATCCTGAAGGGCTGATTTGTCACCGCTGCAAAGCAGGTTGATGTCGCGCTGAAGGGTGGCCAGGCTCGTCTCGATGAATCTGTGAGCCACCAGGCGCTTGCGCTCATTGGCGACCGCCTGTTGGAGGAAAAGATGGCCTATCAACACGCTTATAGCGGAGTCGACGAGCTTGCGCCCGTAAAGATCCATGTACTCGACGCCTTGTGTCTTGACGAAAGCTATGCCTTCAAGCACACGCTTCTTGCCCTGAACAAGAGCCTCTTTGAGCTCGTTGAGTGACTTATCCAGGTACTCGTGCTGCTCGAGCTCCTCGACGTGTTTTTGGAATGCCCCGCTGCACACGCCTCTGACCGCCGCGACGATTTGAAGCTCGCTGGTGCCTTCATAGATGGTCGTAATCCGTGCATCACGAAGATGTCGCTCGACGGGATAGTCGGCCATGTAACCCGATCCACCCAGAACCTGAAGGGCTTGGTTGGAAACACGGACGCACATTTCCGAGGCGTAATACTTGCTCATGGGCGTAAGCATGCCGTTGAGTCGCTTCCACACCCGGGCGTTCTGCTTGCGCTCTTTCAGCTCGTTCTTGTCATCCGGAGGGTTCACCTCCAACATGCGCAGGTTGTTGTTCTCCAGGTCACAGATGCGGCAAGTCTCGTAGGTCAACGCCCGGGCGGCCTCGATGGAGATCTTCATATCCGTCACCAGCTCCGCCACTGCCGGCAACTGCTCGATAACCTTGCCGAACTGTCTCCGCGTGCTGGCGTAAAGGCGGGCCACGCGGAAAGCCGCCTCGGCAATACCCAGTGACTGAGCGGCAATCCCCACCCGAGCTCCGTTCATCAGGCTCATGACATAGCGGATCAAACCGAGCTGTCGCTCGCCGATGAGTCTAGCGGGAACGTCGTCATACACCAGCTCGCAGGTGGGTGAGCCGTGGATGCCCAGCTTCTGCTCCAGGCGTCGGACCCTCAACTTCGGCCCGCGCTCGACAAGATAAAGGCTCAGGCCCCGGCCGTCCTTGATCTCCGGTTCGCTCCTGGCTAGTGTCAAAAGAACGTCACCACAACCGTTGGTGATAAAACGCTTCACACCGGTAAGACGCCACCGGCCGTCATCGTCCTGCCAGGCCCGTAGACCGACGGCTTGAAGATCGCTGCCCGCATCGGGCTCGGTCAGGGCCATCGCCCCGGTGAACTCGCCGCGGCAAAAGCGAGGCAGGTATTCGTCCTTGGTCTCCTGGTCGGCAAAGGCGTTGATCGTCTCCGCGATACCCTGCAGGCCGAAGATGTTCATAAGCGATGCGTCAGCCCGGCTGACCATCTCCACCGCCATCGTGTATACAACACAGGGGCAATTCAGCCCCCCATAGCGCCGTGGCAGGGTAAAGCCCATCAGATCCGCTTTGCCGAGAATTTCGAGGTAGTTCCGCATGCCATCGCTGAGCGACACTGTGCCGTCATCGTTGAGCGTGTTACCTTGGGAGTCTACGCTTTCGGCCTGCGGGGCGATGGTGTTGCCGGCTACGTCGCCCGTCAGAGTGAGGATTCTACGGTAGTTGTCGACGGCGTCGTCAGCGTCAACTGGAGCGTATTCCTCTCCCGCACGTTCCGCACCGGTGAATCCGTCCTCTTGCACGGTCGCCAGGCAGCCCAAGTCGAGGTGATGGAATAGGAACTGGAGATCCTCGTTGTCCTCAAAGAAGTTCGCCATAATCGCCTACGCCCGTTCCTTGATGGCCTTGATCATCATCGGGATCACCTTGTGAAGGTCACCAACGATCCCGTAGTGCGCGACGGAGAAGATGGGGGCTTCCGGGTCGGTGTTGATGGCGATGATCTTGGCGGATTCCTCCATGCCGGCCCGATGCTGCACCGCCCCGCTGATCCCGCACGCTATGTACAACGCCGGTCGAACCGTCGTCCCCGTCTGCCCGACCTGATGATCTTTCCCGATAAAGCCCCCGTCTACCGCTGCACGCGAAGCCCCGACCGCACCACCTATCACCCCAGCCAGATCGTAGATAAGCTTGAAATCCTCCTTGCTGCCTACTCCCGCCCCGCCGGTTACTATCGTCCGTGCACCTTTCAGATTGACCTTGCGCTCTTCGCGATGTTTCTGAACGAGCTCGACGGCGAGGTCGAAGTCTCTAAGCTCGATCGTCTCATCAA
>CP070744.1:1453429-1467120 GCA_020348265.1 Phycisphaerales bacterium
GTCACCAGACCCAGCTCGGTCAGGCGCGCCAATGGCCGGATGAATAGCTTCAGCGGATCGATTCGTACACGCTGACTAAACGAATCCACGGAGAGCCCCTCAATCAGCCTGAGCTGCATCATCAGCAGTTCGGTGATGACCGTCGGTGTGTCAAGCGCCTCCGATTCCGCTTCCGCATAGCCTTGCTCGTCTATCATGCGGACATAGGTCTCCACGTTGGCGATGTTCTTGTATCGTCGCTGGTTATCACACCCCGTTGCGGAAGGGCCCACGCCTATGTACGGTTGGTTAAGCCAATAGACCAGGTTATGGCGACACCGACAGCCCGGTTTGGCGAAGTTACTGATCTCGTACTGCTCGTAGCCATGCTCGGCGAGGAAGTCGATCGCACGCAGATACATGTCGGCCTCGAGTCCCTCGCTACAAGGAGTGATCAGGCCCTTCGAACGCCGGTCGGTCAGCCGGGTGCCCGCCTCGTATGTCAGGCCGTAGGTTGCGATATGTTCGACACCCAGATCGACAGCTCTGCGCAGCGACTCTGACCACGTATCCAGCGTCTGGCCGGGTATACCGAAGATCAAATCGAGGTTCACTTGGCTGATCCCGCAGCGGCGCAGGATGTCAAGAGACGCGTGGATGTCATCGGGCTCGTGCAGGCGCTCGAGCATAGCGAGTTCGCCGGCGATAAACGACTGGGCACCCATGGAAACTCGTCCAACCCCCCGGCGGGTCAACAGAGTTGCCTTCCGAATGTCCACCGTCGCGGGGTTTGCCTCGACGGAAAACTCCTCTACCCCGCCGTTGCCAACGGCCTGTGAAATAGCGGCGAGCAGCGCATCCAGCTCATTGGGCGGTAGCAGAGTCGGCGTACCGCCACCAAGGAATATCGTATTGAGCGGCCGGAGGCTCCGGGCCGTCCGATATTTTATCTCGTGGCAAATTCGATCGACCACTGCGGCGGTGTCGTGCTCGCCAACCGGTTCGGAACAGAAATCACAGTATGCGCACCTGGCCGTGCAGAACGGAACGTGGACGTAAAGCGCGCATCGGGTTGCAGCGGCGACGTCTTGCCTGACGACTTCGGACATAACCCGGTATGATACCAGCTATGACGGGTTGTGCGTGTCAGCGAATGAGGTCTGCGTGCTATGAAGAATAGCGGGATTGGGGGCTTTTTGGGCTCAACCGGGGCTGGTAAGGGAGTCGTAGTGACGTGCCGGCTTCAGATCCGACTGGCAAAGGACCGAATACGCCACGGACCGGTTGGCACCGTAGTCTCGCGGCTATTCTCGTGAATTAGGCCGCGGGGTTGCGAACTTTGCGGAACGGAGGATATACTGCCCCCGGCTGAACAGTCGTAAAGTCGGACCGCACGAGGTGCGTTGCAAACGCGCCGCAAAGAGCTTCGGAAGGCTTTACCGGGAGGATTTGATCGGTAAGTTTTGGTTGGATATAGTGTTGATGAGGCGTAGAGGCGGGTTTTGCGCCGGGGGGTGGCGGCTGCGAATCCGCCGGGTCGCGCAAGTAGTGTACTTGGATGTTTAGTCAGGTAACGGATGGGCGTCGATGGATGTTAGGCTCATAATTTTCCGCGAAGATGGAAGCCGGCGTGATTTCCACCTCAGGCTCGGCACGACCAGGATTGGGCGAACGGACAAGTGTGGGATTCGCATCCCCATTGGAGTCGTCTCTCGAAAGCACGCTGAGATCGAGGTCGGCGAAGACTCCGCCGTCATACGCGATCTGGGTGCCGCCAACGGGACCTTCCTCAACAACCGCAGGATCGCGGGTGAAGAGGATCTGGAGCCAGGGGATCAGCTCATGATCGGTCCGGTAATCTTTACCGCTCAAATAGACGGTGAGCCGGCCGACGACGAGATTGTCCAGGTGCGCAGCAAAGTAAGCGGTGAGGGAGGGCTGGGCGGTTCCCGCGTGGGCACGTCCAAACACGTCTATACTTCGGACGAGGAGATCGATCCGATCTCGGCGCTAGAAGCGTTGGCCTCCAGCGCCGAGGCAACGGCTATCAACCTCGACGAGAGCAAGAAAAAGAAGAAGTAGGCTGGCGTTTCCGAGGGTTACCCGGTTCCCTTGCACGGGCAGGGAAATGCTGATCTGAGCACCCTCTCACCGTTTCAGGTGGACCAGTTCCGGTATCCGCCCTGTGAAAGTCACCTCTGTTGTGCTGCAATCGGCCCCGAGTCAACGTTGCTCGGACGGATATTCGGTACAGGTGGAGTGTCCGAACCAGCACGGCGGACAGATGAGCCGCTTGAACCAATTGCAGCGCTTATTTGGCTCATCCTGCGGACTCCTCATATCGTCCCGTTGCCAATCCGCTGCATCTTCGCTGTGAGACGCCAGTGTCGCCTCACGGGGCTCAGTCTCCGCACGCGGCGCCCAAGTCGGTTCTGCGGCGTACATCCAGGCTGGGCGTGTCCTGGCTGAGGCAACGCTCGTTGGGCGGGGAGCGAACACCTTGTCGGTCTTCTCCAGCCTGACGGTCATCATGGCTTCGCGTTCAACGACCCGGCGAACCGCTGGGGGCAGCTGATCGGCTACAAAGGTCGTGGTCAGAAGCTGCATGTCGTTGTGGCGGTGTATGACATCTGTCCACCCGAGCATGGTCGCCAGCGTGGTGCGTGCCTGCTGGATCTGTTCGATCTGATAGTTGATCGTATCTATATTACTGCTTACGTCCTGGCGGTTTCGCTCGATCACTACGCGTCTGGCACTGGTTTCGCCGGTTTCGTCGAACAGGCAATCGAGTCGCTGATGTTCCCTTTCGAGGACGGTTCGCTCATCGAGCAAGTCACGCTCTTCCTGATCGAGCGCCGTGAAATTCGTGTCCGACGTGAAGAGTGACATGGCGAACGCCAGACCCATACGTCGTTCACGAAGGTCCGATGCGTGATCGTTGAAGCGATCGATCAAACCCAGGGTGTACTGCAGGAGGATTTCGTTCTCGACGAAACGCTTGTCGTGGTGGTACAGATGGTCTGTGAGACAAAGCAGGCTCTTGCGACGCTCCAACCGTTCCGCCTCCTGCCTCATCACCTCTTGGAAGCGCGACAGGTCATCGTACAATCGGTTAACCTGATCCAGTTTCCAGCGGGCCTCCTCATAATCCGCCGCCAGAACCAGCTTGCTCACGGGGTTGCCGTTGCGCACAGCTCTCAGGTCGTCTTTGCTGAAGGTCGGCTGGGTAGTCGGCGCGAAGAACGAATCCTCACCCGGCATTATGACCACGTCCGCATAGCGGAATAGGTCGTCCATCTCCCTGTACCTGGCCTGTTGTACCCGCGATTCCGCGCGGATTGTCTTTTGCAGCTGGCGTTCGAGCTTGTTGTAGGCTTGCATCTGCTTCTTGAAGCTCTTGAAGACCTCCGGAGGACTGCGGTGCTCAAGTGGATCGTATGCATCCATCTTCTCCCCGTAGTCCTTATAGATATCTCTGGTCTTCAAATCCATGCTGCCGTCGATCTCCAGATCGTAGGCAAGTCGCTGCTTCTGCTGAGTGATGCTGTCCCTCCATTTGGCAAGGACGCTCGCGAGATCGCTGCCCGTGTTACGCACGTTCAGCCAACCCTGCATTGCCGTGTCATTAGGCTGGTCGAAATAGGCGAACTTGTAGGAACCCGGGGAGAGTATCGTCTGCGCAGTAGTTACATCCGTGCCGTCGTACGGACCTCCCCAAAGGGCAACGTGGTAGGCACTGGGAACCCCGGTCGTCTCCTCATACTCGTAGTTGGGGCCCGAGTACCCTTGGTAGGAATAATCAGCTACGAGACGTGTGTCATCGTAAACCTGGGAGCGGGAGTACCTCTCCTGTTCGCTCGGCAGTACGAATAGCACCGAGACGGAGGTGCCATCCGGTCGGAAAGTGCTTGAGCTCATCGATCGCATGCAGGCGGTCGAAAACAACGTGGCCGTTACTGTGGCGGTTACTATCAGCGTCTGTCGCATCTCGTGTACTCCCTAGCTACACAAACTGACCTGTGGACCCCAATCTTTATGCACGACAATCAACCCGTCATCGTGGCAAACGCCGGCCAAGGAGACCCCGCAGGAACATGTGCCGGTGCCCCGAGCTTCATGGGCAAAGCCGACACACGTCGTTTCGGAGGCGGGCTCAACCCCGCTAAGGACCACCCGGTCTCCGGAGCATTGCGACGCTTCCCCAAGGCCGCTGCGCGCACGGTCGCGACCTACCATCTGCCGCCCCGAACGCTCAGGCGTATATCGACCGGGTCAGCAGGCCGGATTAGCGGTCTATCCGTACTGAAATGCTCGCGCGTCGTGTCCGGGCGGTGTGTGCAGATACAGCCGGATGAAGCGTTGATAGGCCTGCGTGGCCGAGCACGGGAGACGATAATAGCGGACCTCTCTGTGCCGGCGCGCATGAGGATAAACGCGCGCGATATCAAGTCGGATGTGTGTCGTATGTCAGTGGTGTCAGACACCGTCGTGTGCCACTGCTCTTGAGCAGTGCGCGAACTCGACGACAACCCGACAGACACTGCTCAAGAGCAGTGGCACACCCGCTAACTCAAGCGTGACGGTGTACTAGGTTTTCTTCATCAGCTTCTGGCAGATCGATTTGACGACGGCGCTGCAGTCGGCATCCGGAAGACCGTCCAGCGGCTTGCCGGGGTCGTGGGCGGCTTGGATGTCCTTCAGGGGCGTCTCGTTCCAAAAGCATTCGCTTAGCACGGCAAAGATGATCCGCGTACGGCCCTCCTCGTGAGCGCGCAGCAAGTATGGCACCTCGTGCTTCATGATGAAGTCCGAGGCTAAGAATGCGGGGCTCACCAGCAGCAGGCCGGAGCGAGCCATCTTCAAGGAGCGGTCGATCTCCTCCCGCCAAAGGTGACTTGCGCTGATGTCCTCGTCCGACCAAGTGGTGATGCGCCCGTCACGCACGAGCGGTTTGAGCATTATGTTGAAGCGCTGCAGCCATTCGCCATCCGCGTGGGCGTAGCTGATGAAGACATCCAGGCCGGCAGGATGGCGGATGCCTTCCAGCAACTCGTTGACATTGACTTCCACCAGGTCGTCGCCGACTTTCACGTGATCAATAGCTATTCCCTTCTTCTCGAAGAGCAGCAGCCGCTCATAGTCAACCAGCACCTCCGGATGCTCGGGCAGGGGGACCTGCTCCTCCGTCTCCAACCTGGGGATGGTGGCGTGGATGGCGTCGAACTGGTCGCGGATCGATTGCAGGAATCGGCGGCGGCCTTTGGCTTCACCACGGATGCGGATGTCGATGCGTGCGTCCTCAAAGTCGGCCCTCACGCGGGCGTGGGCGTCCCCGTCCAGAGACTCCAGCACTACGCCCTTGCGCCAATAGGTCTCGTCGTGGATTCGCTGGTGCATGCGCACGATGAACCGCGAGATGACGCTATTCGGAAGTACCTCGTACTGGTAGCGAAAGCCCAGGCTGTCATCCCAGCCCGTGTCGACATCTTCGGGCTGTTCGAGGGGCAGCAGGCCCGCAATGAGGAACTTCTGGTTTACCTGGCCTTCGAAGTCGAAGAGCAGCTCGAAGCGGCGCATCATCTCGATCACGAACAACTGTCGCTCTGGTGGATACTTGAAGCGCCTCTCGGCCACTTTCTCCAGAAGCGTGCCCAGCTCATCAAAGGTCAAGACCCCGTGGGCATTTGCCAGCTCTGTGCAGGTGAGGATGCGGTAGACCGCGGTGGTAACCCAGAGGGGATTGAGGATGTTCAGGTCGCGGAGGATGGGGTGGTCGTGGAAGTGAAGGACGATTCCCAGGTCGTGGAGGAACTCGATCAGTTGCCGTTGTTCCTTGTCCTCGGTGATGTCGTTTTCTTCGCACAGTGTGGTGTAGTCGGTGTAGAGCATGTAGCTCTCAGACAGATCCTCGAGCCGCTGCTTTATGTTGAACCAGGTCTCCGGGAAGAGCGTATCCACGTGCTCCAGACCAGCGATCTGCTCAGCAATGGCGGCGTGCACTTCATCGAGCCCTTCGCTGCGATCCTCGCTCGTCTCCTTGTTGCGGTAACAACTTACTCGGCGGATGAAGGCTTTGATCTGCGGGTACTTGGCTCTGAGCCCGGACCAGTCCAGCTCCATCTGCTGCTGGTCGCATTTGTTGCAGACCACGATCACGGGCGAGTCTTCCCCGAAGCTGTGGATCAGCTTGAGCCAGTATTCGATACGGCTTTGGCGTTCGTTTTGGCGCGAGTCCAGTACCAGGAGGTAGAGACTGCGTTTGGTGAGGAAGAACTGGTGAGTGGCGTGCATGATCTCCTGCCCACCGAAGTCCCACACGTTCAGGCGCACCGTGCGGTTGGCCTGCGGCAGGTTCCAGTGATGGGTAACGATACCGTGGGTTTGATCTTCATTAGGGTCGAATTCGAGGCCCAGAAGGCGTTTGATCAGCGAGGTCTTGCCGACTTCCGCCTCACCGACGACGAGCACCTTGGCTTCGTTGAGCGGCTGGGCGGGTTCCGTCCGCGAGCGGAAGTAGTAGTCGAGAATCTCCTGCGGCGAGCTCTCCTTCGCGACGATTTCCGGCGGCAAGTTGAGGCCTGGGCAGTTTGAGACATCGAGGTGCCTAAGCCTAGTGAGATTGCGCATTTCCGCAGGCAAGTCGATCAATGGATTTCCGGTTTTTTCATGGCCGATGTCAAGCCTGCTGAGGTGCTTGAGGCTTCCAATCGATCGCGGGAGACGCTCGAGCCGGTTTCCGTCAAGCGCGAGCGTCTTCAGATTAACCAACTTGCCGATCTCCTCGGGAAGTGTGGCGAGCTCATTGTTGTGGAGGTACAGCCACATCACGTTCACCAAGCGCCCGATTTGCCTGGGAAGTCGAATGATTCCCAGATTGCTCAAATCCAGCTTTTGTACGTTCTCGTGCGCGGCCTTCTCGATTATCTCAATCAATTCCTCCTGATCCACGCCCCACCTCACTGTTTCTGCGTTTGCACCGTGTTCGAAGCCATTCGCCTGTCGAGCATTCTGCGATTGCCGTTCCGACCGGGCCTCGATTTCACGCGGTTCGTACCCCGCGCCCAGTCTTCAATGTGGTACGCCGTTGATTATACTGTCTGTGCAGTTGCGTGGAAATGGGCGGCGGGAAGCGAGGGGAAACTGGAGGTAGGAGAGTCTGTACCTCATACAACTGGGAGGACAGTCGATGTTGACGTTGGATAAGAACGAACGGCTTGCTATGTGGGATCGGGTGATCGCCGGGATCGAGGATTACATTGACACGCTCCCGGGTAAGCCCTGCGCTATGGAATTCGGCCACAAAGAGCTGCGCGATAAGATCGGCTCGATAGACTTCAACACGCCGATGACGCCGGCGGAGGCGGTTGACTTTGCCGCCGACGCGTTGCGGGAGTATCAAGTTCATGTCCCCCATCCGAGGTACTATGGGCTATTCAACCCGGCACCGGCGACGGCGAGCATCGCTGCGGATGCGCTCGTCGCGGCGTTCAATCCCCAGTTGGCCACGTGGCATCACAACCCGATCGGGTGCGAGATCGAGCGGCACCTGATTCGCAGCATTGCCGAGCGTTTCGGATACTCGCCTGAGGAGACCGACGGTTCGTTTACCTCCGGCGGGGCTGAGGCGAACCATACGGCCCTGTTGACCGCTTTGGTGGATGCCTTTCCCGAGTATGCTGCGGGCGGGCTCCGGGCTCTAGACAGTCAACCGGTGCTCTACGCCTCCGCAGAAAGCCATCACTCGATAAGCAAGGCCGCTCGACTCTGCGGGCTGGGTGCGGAGGCGGTCAGAAGCGTGCCGGTTGATCAGGCCTTTCGGATGATTCCCGACGAACTGACGAAACAAATCCACCGCGACCGGGCGGAGGGATTACTGCCCTTCTTTGTTGTGGCAACGATTGGATCCACCAACGCCGGTGTGATTGATCCCATCTCAGCAATCGCTGACGTTGCCAGGGACGAATCTCTCTGGTTTCACGCCGACGCAGCTTGGGGCGGCGCGGCTGTGTTGGTGCCGGGATTGCGCTCCCACCTCGCCGGCATCGAGCGCGCGGACTCCATAATCTTCGACGCCCACAAGTGGCTGGCAACGCCGATGGGGGCGGGGATGTACTTCACCCGACACCCCGACATTCTTCACAGGACGTTCGCGCTATCAGCGGATTACATGCCTACCGGCTCGCGGGAGATAGACGCGGCAGATCCCTACGAACGCTCGATGCAGTGTTCGCGGCGTTTCATAGGTCTGAAGTTGTTTCTCTCCCTGCTCGTGGCAGGCTGGGAAGGATACGAGAAGATGATCCGAAGGCATGTGGAGATGGGCGATCTGCTGCGGAGTCGACTCGGCGCTTCAAGCTGGGCGATTGTCAACGACACGCCGCTGCCTCTTGTCTGCTTTGTCGACGATACCGGCCCCTGCGGTGATGAGGAACCGCGGTTGAAGGCAATCGCAGATGAGATTGTTACAAGCGGCAGAGCGTGGATCTCGTCAACAAGAATCGGAGGCTCTAAACCGGTACTGCGGGTGTGTATCATGAACCATCGCACGGTTCATGACGATATCGAGGCACTGGTGCACGATCTGAACCGGGCTAGAGATCAGATCGGGGGTCAGAACTCGAAGTGATGCGAGCTGTTCCGTCCGTCCTCCACCCAACGCTGCGCGATGGATGGGGCACCCTTTTCGGCGACGTCCGCTTCCTGATCCCGACGTACGTCGGGACGGCTCGGAATCCATCCTGGCGCATCTCTAGCAGATTCTGATATTGTGTAGCGGGCGAATTGCATGCCGGCACTTCGCTTGGGCATGGCACCCGCCTCCTGGCCCGCGCCACAGAAGGCGTAAACGCTCTGGTCAGGAACGGTGCGACGCACCAGGGAATACATCACGGTTTGACCGAGGCGCGGATTCTGTGCGATAATCCCGCTACGGACTGAGGGCGTTTGCCATAGGCGGCAGGTCATTTATCCTGCGCTTATCAGTCCGAGCCATCATAGGAGATTGGTTATGACGCCGTTACTTATCGCCGCGATTGTCGCGGGAGTGTTCTTGTTGATGTTCGTGGGCATGATGGTGAGTATCTTCAACAAGCTGGTTCGCTTCAAGAATCGCTACAAAAACGCGTTCGCCCAGATCGAGGTGCAGCTCAAGCGGCGTTATGACCTGATCCCCAACCTGGTCGAGACGGCCAAAGGGTATATGAAGCACGAGCGCGAAACGCTCGACGCGGTGATCTCCGCCCGGAACCAGGCGTCCAGCGGTTTGGAGAGGGCGGCTGCCGATCCGGGCAATGCTGATGCTATCTCGGCACTGGTCGGCGCGGAGGGGGTGCTGACCGGGGCGATGGGCCGATTGTTCGCCGTGATGGAAGCCTACCCGGATCTCAAGGCCAACCAGAACATGATGCAGGTAAGTGAAGAGCTGACCTCGACGGAGAACAAGATAGCTTTCTCGCGCCAGGCGTTCAACGACGCGGTGACTAAGTATAATACCTATAAGCAGACGTTCCCGTCGTTGATCTTTGCGGGGATGTTCGGCCACGGAACGGACGCCACGCTGCTGGAGTTTGAGGGTGAGGCCATCGACGTAGCTCCCAAGGTTGCGTTCTGAGCGGGTTCACGCGATCCGGATTCTATGCGTTAAAGAAGTCGGTCAGGTTTCTCCGCTCCGCCCACCGCACGGTTGGGATTGGTCATGGCAATAGACTTTTTTGAGAGTCAAGACGTTGCTCGTAAGAAGACGGGCCGCCTGGTCTTCCTGTTTGTGCTGGCCGTGCTGGTGATCATTGCGGCGCTTCATCTCATGGCGGTTTGGGTTTTATCGTGGTCGGCGTCACGGGGCGATCCGTCCGCGCGGGGGTTTCAATGGTCTGATCTGTTGAATCTCCAGGTATTGGGCGTGGTTGCCTTGGGGACGATTGTAGTTGTCGGCACCGGCTGCATGTACAAGCTACTCCAACTGCGGGCCGGCGGCGCGGTGATCGCCGAAGGACTCGGAGGGCAGTTAGTCTATCCGGATTCTACGGACCCCGCCCAACGGAGGTTATTGAACGTGGTCGAGGAGATGGCCATTGCCTCGGGCACGCCGGTGCCTCCGGTCTACTTGCTCAAGGATGAAGGAGGCATTAACGCGTTCGCTGCGGGATATTCGCCGGGCGATGCGGTGATCGGAGTGACCCGCGGGTGCGTTAATCGTCTGTCGCGCGATGAGCTGCAAGGCGTCATCGCTCACGAGTATAGCCACATCCTCAACGGTGATATGCGTACGAATATTCGCCTCATCGGTGTGCTGCATGGGATCCTGATCATCGGCGTCATCGGTTACTACGTTCTGCGGACGGCGATGTACTCGGGAGGCGCCAGGCGACGTTCGAGCAAGGGTGGTGGTAATCCTCTACCGATCATAGCGATTGGCGGGGGGCTAATGATCGTCGGTTTCGCAGGGACGTTCTTCGGCAATCTGATCAAGGCTGCTGTAAGCCGTCAGCGTGAGTTTCTTGCCGACGCGTCCGCGGTGCAGTTTACGCGCAATCCCCAGGGAATCTCCGGTGCACTGAAACGTATCGGTGGGTTCTCGCAAGGTGCCAGGATCGACAATCCCAACGCTCCCGAGGCGAGCCACATGTTCTTTGGGCGGGGGGTTACTTCGGGTCTCAGTGCCATGTTCTCAACGCATCCCCCTCTGGCAAAGCGCATCAAGCGCATCGAACCCTCATGGGATGGCGCATTTATGGAAGAGGACGCGGTGCCCAAACAAACATCTGCGGCAAGACCGGCCGTCGGTGCCGTGGGTGTCGTCGGTCTGGCCGCTGCGCAAGCCTATCCTACCAAGAGTGGGGGGCGCGGCGGTGGGGTGGTTGATCAAGTTGGCCGACCGACCGAGGCGCACGTGCAGCGGGCAGCGGAACTCATAGAGAAGATACCTGAAGAAGTCAAAGCCGCTGCCCACGAGCCCTACGGCGCCCGCGCGGTGATCTATGCAATTCTTACCGACAAGGATCCCGAGCCGCGTCGCCTCCAACTCGAACAGCTCGCCCGACACGGCGACCCAGGTGTGAACCAGGCCACGAAGAAGTTGTTGCCAATCGTCGAGCGATTGGATGCCGAGGTTCGCCTTCCGCTGTTGGACATGACCATGCCGGCGTTGCGGGCCCTTACCCTCGAACAGTACAAGGTCTTCAAGACGAATGTGGTGGAGCTTGTCAAGGCCGACAATAGGATTGACCTGTTTGAATGGGTCTTGCAGCGTATCTTGCTGCGTCATCTCGAGCCGCAGTTTGCAGCGGCAAAACCACCCCGGGTAATACACTACGCACTTAACCGTCTACGACATGAGTGCGAGATGTTGTTATCGGTGCTGGCGTATGGAGGGCACCGCACTGTGGATCAGGCCCGACTTGCTTTCGACTTAGCTACCAAGCCGCTCGGGTTGTTGCAGATGACACTGCTAAAGAAGGAGCGATGTGGGTTGGGTGCCCTCGGAAATGCTCTGGATCAATTAGCCCAGTCGGCGCCACGCCTCAAACGCCAGCTGTTGACTGCCTGTGCCGAATGCGTGAGTGCGGATCGCGAGGTCACCGTCCACGAGGCTGAGTTACTGCGGGCGATCGCCGACTCCTTGGATTGCCCCATGCCCCCGCTCCTGCCCGGTCAGTCGCTGACTTAGGAAGAGATTAGAGCAGACTCGGATTCCGTGTAGCAATTGTAGCGTCGCCACTTATGGGCTGCGTTACTGCAATCCCCTCGTCACCCACGAGGGGTGACGCTACACGCCAAACGGGAATGCTCTGGAGAGCACGTGCCCGGGATGTCCAAAGTCATTCAAACCCCATCAGATGTCGTATCCTGGCGGCGTTTCCCGAAGAAGTCAGCATCTTTACAAGCTCAAGAGCTACATCGATGGCAGTAGCAGGTGAGGTCGAGGTGATGACATTGCCATCCACGACGAGACGTTCGTCGATTACCTCAACGCCCAAGGCGGCAAGCTGTTTGCGGCGGTGTCCGTCTGACAGGTGATAGGTGGTCGCGCGCCGACCTTCGAGGATGCCGCTCTTGGCTACGGGGAGCGCCCCAACACATATCGAAGCTACCGGCTTTTCGTGTTCACCAAAGGCGCGGAGTATCCCCAAGACGGGCTCGGAAAACGCCTCCTCATAGAACCCCGCCGTCTCGAACCCTCCCGGAATGGCCACTGCGTCGAAGTCTTCGACATTACATTCGCTGAGCTGAGCGTCTGGAATCACCCTGAACCCGCCGAACGTGCATGAAACTTCCGAAGAAAGCCCCGCGGTTGTGACGTCGATCCTATCCGAACCGTATTCACCTGCCCATCCGAGCACGTCGACGAATGCAGCAGCCTCGAACACCTCGAATCCGTTCGGCAGAACGACAAGGACGCGTTTCATCTTCTTGTACTCTGCTTAGTGACGACTCCTCACGCATGATACGACTTTCAAGGGCAGATCGACAGGTGAAGAATCCAAGATTGGCGGCGCGCAGTCAAAGCCGAAGGCGCAAAGCCCACGGACACGCAAGGGTCACCAGGCTCGCGTCTGGTGGTTGGATCATACGCGCTCCAGACTTGAATCAAGGTAGCCGACGGGCATCCCATTGCCCCAATCCCGCGCAATCAGACCATGACGCGAAGGTCAGGATGCGAAACCCGACCCCGCGCTGTAGAACGACTCACGACTTCGCTATACTCTAGCAGGTTTCGACAGGAGTTTCTTAAGATCTCAGCCGGCTGAGTTGCCATAATGAGGAATCTGAGATTTCCACAACAGGCACAATCTTCGATATAAAGCGCTATGCCCTGCACGACGGGCCGGGCATCCGCACGACGATCTTCTTCAAAGGGTGCCCCCTGAAGTGCCGGTGGTGCCACAACCCCGAGAGCTGGGATCCTCAGCCGGAACACAGCTTGCGCGACAGCAGATGCACCTCTTGCGGGGAGTGTGCGAAGGCGTGTGAGTTTGACGCGATTGCGTTGGACGCCGACCGTCCGGTCACGGACAACCTACTGTGCACGCGGTGCGGGAAGTGTGCTGAAGCTTGCGTGAATGAGGCACGGGAGATCATCGGCCGCGAGGTGCAGGTTCGCGAGGTCATCGACGAGATTGAGAAGGACAGAGTCTTCTATGAAGAATCCGGTGGAGGAGCCACCCTCTCAGGGGGCGAACCGCTCATGCAGGCAACGTTCCTCAACGAGTTGCTGATTGCCTGCCGGGAGCGGGAGATTCACACGGCAGTTGACACTACATGTCATGCCCAGCAGCGGGTTCTTGACGAGATTAGCGAAAGCGTAGATCTGTTTCTCTGCGATCTAAAGCACATGGATAGCGAAACGCACGAGCAAATGACCGGTGTGGGAAACGGCCTCATTCTGGACAACGTGGAGCGTCTGGCATCGGGAGGCAGGGATCTTATTTTGCGGGTGCCCGTTGTCCCAGGTTTCAACGACGATGAGCAGAACATCGATGCGACGGGTCGATTTGCCGCATCGCTTGGCAAAGTGGGTGTATTGGACGTTCTCCCCTACAATAACGGGGGGCGAGGAAAGGCGCTCCGCATGAGGGGTGAGTACGACCTGGTGGAGGTCGACAGGCCTGACGATGAGAGAATCAAAGCGATTGCGGAGCGGTTGGAGGGGTTTGGTTTAACGGTACGGATCGGCGGCTGATAATGAACGATAGAGTGTCAAGATTGCGGCAGCG
>CP070744.1:1467220-1480890 GCA_020348265.1 Phycisphaerales bacterium
GGTGTGCCGGATGGGTGCGATGACTTGAGTTCGACCGGCGCCTGCTGTCTCGGCGAAGGCAACTGCGAGGATCTGTCGACCTGGGGCTGCTGCGAATTGGAGGGCGGGATTTACGCGGGTGACGGTGCGGAGTGTTGGGAGAATCCCTGCTACTTCGGTGCTTGCTGCTTTACCGACGGCTTATGCGATGGCACACACGGTGCGACTTGGTGTGATGACGAAAGCGGCACATTCTCGGGCTGGGGGAGTCACTGCGACCCGAACTGCTGCCCGGATATGACATTGCTCGGTGGTGCTGACTCGTGCGACGAGGCCGATGATGCCGGTTACCTCATCGATCTGAACACTCAGACAGAGGCGACAGTAGAGGGTGACAACAGCGTCGCTACAGCACCTGACTGTCCGCTGTTGTCCCCCGATCCCGTCTGGTGGCACGCATTCAGCATTGATGATTGCGCTGTAGTGACTATAGATTTCTGCTGTACTGATACAGTGATCGAGCCGTATTACTCTGTGCTCTTTGAGGGGTGCCCATGCGGGACGAGTGTGCGCGCCGAGACGGTTGACACCACCGAAGTCTGCGACAACGGAAACGTGGCTCTGTCGTGGACGCTGCCTGCGGGTACGTACTACTACCCGGTATACTCGGCGGATGACGGCACGCTAGGGCCTTATCGCCTGCGTATCTACACGGAGGAGTGTACGGAAGGCGCGTGCTGCATTGGTGACGTGTGCTCTGTAACGGGCAAACTTGAGTGTGTGGCTGGCGGAGGAGATTATCTCGGCGATCTAGAGCCTACCGCGATTGCGGACTGCAACTTCTCGCCGTGCAGTATAGGATCTTGCTGCCTGCCCGACCATACGTGCAACGACAATGAAGCAAACACGCGCGGCGACTGCGAGAACTCACCGTACTTTGGCATCTATCACGGAGGTGTCTCCTGCGAGCAGGTCGACTGTTCGTTCTGCCAGGTCCCTGACCCGGGACAATGCAAGACCGCGGCTGGCAATGTATTCGTTACAAGTGATGCCGGCGCGTGTCTCCGAGCAGCCGACGACTTCAAGCCCGCCGACGAGGGTACCAGCTCCTTTGTAGACCTCCGTTGGCGGGGACTATACCACGACTTTGGAAAGAATGCGTCTTCCACCACACATGTGACGTACTCCGGTTCTCCCTCGGCACTGACCGACTGCGGCGCGGATTACAGCGAAGATGAGTTCACGGTCACTGTGTATGAGGCGGCACCCGGCACAGCCATACCCTCTTCCCTTGTGCTAGGGCCGGAGTTGTTCGCGAGCGTCTCCAGGATTCAGGTCGACGAAATAGACGGTGTGCCGGTCTTCGAATACACCGGCCGACTCACGGACTCTCTCTATGTAGAAGATGATGAATGCTATTGGCTGGAGATACAAAACAATCGAGGCAAGAACGACGGGTGCTATTGGCTGTGGGAGGCATCGGGGAACGCGTACAACCTCATGTCTGGACAGGATGGTGATGGCATCTGGGACGGGAGCGACTTCTCTTATACGCATGACCTTTCGCTCAGTGTTGATATATCCTTGGAACCATCCGCTTGTGGCTCGCCATCGGGTGCTTGCTGTGTGGACGGAGTCTGTGACTACTATCTTGCCGCTAACTGTCCCGGTCGGTTTGAGGCAGGCATGCTTTGTGGGTACTTTGACCCCCCGTGTGGGACATCCGCCTGCTGTAATTGCTCAACTGGAGAATGCTCATACAGAACGCAAGCGGGTTGTGAGACCGAGGGTGGAGTATTCGTCGCGGAAAGCACATGCGACTCGTTGATCTGCCCGATCACACCCGGACCGGAGGAGTATGCAGCACCCTGGTCGTGTGTGGTTTCAGGGGACTGTACCGGCTTTTGGGCTAATGGCGTGTGCGTCGGCGGAACGTGCTATGCGCCCAAGAACAGGTATATCTCACTGAGGCCGGACACCAACGAGCCCGACCCCGTGGCCATCAAGTTGAGATTGTCTTCCATGAAGAGATGCAGCGAGGATCGTGGCAGAACCTGTGTCGACAATAGTGATTGCCTTGACCCTCCAGCCGGAACGTGCACGGAACATGAGCATGTCGGCTCAGTAGCCTGGGTCGGCGAGCCCCGGGATGCGAGCTGTTTCTATGCAGACGGCTCACCCACAGGTAGTCCATGTACTGGTGAGTATGTAGCCCGGCTCGTGAACACCCCTGTGTACCGGAGGTGGTCGGAAGAGGTTGTGCACATTGGAGATTGTGGGATCGTCCCCGTTGCGACGTACGAAGCCCGTACAACCCTGGATGGAATAATCTTCAGCAATCCGCTGGTAATCCCAACGATCATCAAACCGGGAGTCTGGCACTACGGCGATGCGGTGGGTGTTGGCACGGGAGACTTGCCGCCGTTGCCTGGCTTCACGCCTCCGAATCAGATTGTGAATGTCAACGATGTGACGGCGTATCTGCTGACCGCGCAAGGTTACGGGTCGGCAAACGCGCCGGTCACTTGGGTAGATCTTCACGGTTTAGAGTACGGCGCGGCGCCGAATTTCATCGTTAACATCTCCGACCTTCAGCGAATCCTGTTTGGGAATGAGGGGAAGACCTTCACCGGAACGCCGGACCAGAAAGACCCATGCGACTGCAGCCCCGAAGGAGGTGGCTTCATGTTCGAGACAATGGACGCCGGTATGCCTGTCCTCTTCACTCTGGTTCCGGATGTCGAGATCATTCAGCCGCTTGGGACGGTTGCCGTCGATGTGTTCATCGGACCGGCAGTGGACGTGGCGGCATACGAGGTGGTCGTACAGGTGAGCGGCGGCATAGCCGGGTCATTGACGCTTGATGGCATAACTATCGATGAGCAGCGCCCCGACTATGTGTTTGCTTCGGTACCTGGCGCTGTATCCGTCGTTGACGAAGATGGCGCTCGCGCATCCGCTTCCGTCGGAAGCAACGGCGTCGAGGTCTTGGAGAGCGCGTATCTGGCGACGTTCGTCTACACTGCCGACGCCGATGCCAGTGGTGTCTTTGACGTGACCCTGCGGGGTAACAATGCATCATTCCTCAACGACAGCTTCGGAGTCCTTATGCTGTCTGATCTCGGAGAAGGCACGGCGATCGGAGTCGATGTCGAGTGCTTCGAGGATTACCACTGCGATGACGACAACGACTGCACGACCAACACTTGTACGGACAACGTGTGCTCCTATGCTGACGTTTCACAAGGTTCACCCTGCGACGATGGGCTGTTCTGCACGGACACCGATGAATGTGACGGTGCCGGCACGTGCGTTGGTAGCGGGAATCCGTGCCCGGCGTTCAGCCCGAAGTGCTGCGAAGGTACGGACGAGTGCATTAAGGCATTCCTGGAGTGTCCGTGGTAGTAGAACCACGTTCGCAGCTGCATGGTTGTTCGCTGGGTGCGGTTGGCTGAGGGTCGTCCCAAGAACGGCTCCTGCCCGCAATGGGGATTGTTCCGACCTCTGGGAGAGAAGCTCCTCCGCTGGCACTGCTGGTTGATCTGGGATGGCAAACGGTGGCTTCGCGATGAACACGGGCAAGTTGTGAAGCTGGCTGCGGATACTGTGCGCAGTATCTATGCCGAGGCAGAACAAATCGACAATGAGGACCACCGCAAGGCAATCGCCAAGCACGCCATACGAAGCGAAGCGACGAAGCACCTCAAGGGTATGATAGACCTCGCACGTTCAATGGTGCCCGTTATACCTGACGACCTCGACACTGACCCGTGGGTGCTCAACTGCCGCAACGGGAATGTCGACCTTCGCACGGGCGAGCTACGCGAACATCGGCGCGAAGACAATCTGACCAAGTTCATCAATGTGGACTACAGCTCAGACGCGCAGTGTCCGCGATGGGAGACCTTCTTGTCTGAGGTTATGAACGGCGACACCGAAACAGTGCGATTCCTTAAGCGGGCTGCCGGGTACAGCGCCGTTGGCGTTACCCGCGAACATGTCCTCTTGATACTGTGGGGCACAGGACGCAACGGCAAGTCGACTTTCACCGAAGCAATTCAAGCGACACTAGGTGACTATTCACAAGTCGTGCCAGCTTCGGCAATTATGGCGAGGCGCTTCGACGGCATCCCGAATGATATTGCGAGACTGAAGGGTGTCCGGTTCGCGGCGGCAAGTGAATCACAGGACGGACGTAGCCTCAACGAAGAGGTAATAAAGAGGTTGGGTTTGGTGGCGGAAAAGGGCCGGTCGCCGAGAACTGTCAACGTCTACCGTAGGTGTGCCTACTCACTCGCGAAGTGGGCTATCGAGATACCGCGGATCCTGGAGCGCAACCCGGTCGAGTCGGTTGCGAGACGTGACGAATCAGCCGACACGCGCAAGGTACGTAGGGCATTGACTGTCGATGAAGCGTACAAGCTGCTTGGTGTCTGTGGCCCGCGGCGGTTGTTCTACAGCGTGCAGCTCTGGGCTGGCCTGCGTGTGTCTGAGACTGCTGCTCTCGAGTGGCGGGACTTGCAGCTGGATGGTGACCGCCCGTGCATTCAGCTCCGTGCCTCGACCACGAAGAGCAAACGAGCAGATGAGCTGCCGCTTCATCCGGACCTAGCGGAAGCTCTGGCGGGTGCGAAGCCACCCTTTGCCAAGCCCCGGGACCGGGTGTTCAAGGCGGCGCCTCGCCTCCGGACGTTTAGGGGTGGGTGGAATAGCGTGCGCGGAAAGTACCAAATCGGTGATTTGGACCGGGCTGGGATACCCTTCGAGGACGCTCAGGGCCGTACGGTGGACCTACACGCTCTGAAGACGACGTACACTTCATGGCTAGGACAATACGGCGTCGACCCGCGGGCTCAAATCATCCTCTCCCGGCACGCCCCGCAGGGTGTGACCCTGAAGCACTACCAGGACTTCGGTGTCTTCGACCTCTGGGCAGAGATTCAAAAGCTCCCGCCCATCCGGGCCGAGGCTGTCGAGTCGTCCGAGACGAAGCGGGCAACGGGGACCGACGACAGGCGAGCAACCCCAACCGGGGGTGGTGTACGCCCGGGTGTACACAGAGCCGGCCGGAAGGGGGTAAAAGTGGCCTCTAGTGGCCGGTCGGGTGACAAAGTGACGACATCTCGGCATAAGCAAAAAACCCTGAAAAAACAGGGTTTTTCGGCTACTACGGCACTCGGGGCGACAGGATTTGAACCTGCGACTTCCTGCTCCCAAAGCAGGCGCGCTACCGGACTGCGCCACGCCCCGTACGCTCGGAGCATACCATAGACCGGAAGCTTCGCCAAGGTTCTCCGGAAACGAACGGGCAAACCGCGTTTTACATGGGGCAGCCGAGCCGCTCGGGCAGGACTCGCCCCCTACGAGCCTCCCAGTTTCGCGTGCGTCGGTAACGGCGTGATCAGCTTGCCCGCGGAGGAGTCGGTCCATCCGGTCTTCCGGTCAGGAAGTTCGATGTTCCACCAACCCGGCCGCTCCTCCAGCAGGGTAAACTCCACGCCCGGCTGTAGGGGTTGCTCAAACTGGCGCTGATACCCCGTGCCCGGCCCTTTATGCACGGTTACGTCCATGGTAGTGACGACGCCGCCGGGTGCATGCTGATCAACCCAGTGCTGAAGGCCTACCGACCCGGCCAGGATTACCGTCAGCGCAAGGGCGGCGACGGCCGACAAGGTCACGCCGGGGCGCGGCATAAACGCACGGATCGCCAGCAGGATCCAAAAGACTACATAAAGCGCAATCGCCGCGTGAGATCGGCTTGTTAACGACGTGTCATAATGCCAGAAGAAGACGTTCCTCAAAACCGCGCTTCGCCGCGTCGGTTGAATGGTCATGAGGCAGCGGGATCTTGCCTGTGCGAGGTTATCCGCAAGCAGCGGGTCGCGGGGCATGAGTCTCCGGGCTCTCAAGTAGTGCAGAATGGCCTCTCCCACATCGCCGGCCTGGAGGTAGCAGTTGCCCAGGTTGTATTCGAGCCGACCGTTGACGATCCCCGCGGACACAATGCTGCTCAACCGCTGGGCGGCTGATCGAAAGAGCTGCCGGGCGCGGTCGGGCCGTTCATCCAGGATCTGCTGACCACGGTCGAAATCGGCAAGGGCACGGCTGAGCTCTGCCGAGAAGTCTGAATGGTCTACGCTACCACGCGCGACGACTGCCGACATCCCCCCTACAGCTGTGACTACGCAGCAGAATATCCAGACAGACGGTCTCATCGCGTCGCCCTCTCAATCTGCTCTATCCAGCGGCGGACTCGCCCAGCTGTTTCGGATACCGAGATATCTGCAGCGGCGCTCGGAGAAAAGCGAGCCATCTCACATTGTTCGACAAACGAGATTACTTCATCGACAAGCGTATCAGCGGCCTTGCGGTCAGTCAGCAAGTCGCGCAGCTCCATTGGAGTCAATTCGCCGGGCGGGAGGTCAAATCGGTCGGCAATGAAGTGCGCCAGCGCCTCCGCCAGGCCGCCCAACTGCTCTACGGGCATGTCCTTCCGCACCGCTTTGGCAACCAGCGTCTCGGCACGTCGTCGGGCATGTCGCCGACGGGCGAATCCTTTGTCACCTATTAGGCGCCTGCGGTATCGCGCAATAAGAGCCAAAATCGCCCAAGCCGTCGGAGAAAGGGCAATTGCTGCGACATAAGGCGCATTAAACGCGAAAGACTGGTCGGCGAGAATCAGATCGGGGTCGACGTAGTTCGGCGATATCCCCTCCGCGAGCAGCGTCAGCGTCGTGACCTCCGGATCAGCCTGGCCATTGTCCAGAAGCGCTATTGTCGTGGTGGCGGCAGTCGGTGGGTCAACCGTGATGTTAATAGGCTGACTGGTAAGTGTAACGTATTGTTCACTTCCAGAGTCAAAGTATGACCAGGAGATGGGTGGGATCGTCTGCTCCCCCTGCTGTTTTGGGAAGATCGCACAGCGGAACACCTTGGCGATGCCTTCAAGTTCCCCGACCAATTCCTCTTTGACATAGTCAAACCGACTGGCAAGCTCAGCTTGCTTGGACAGATCGGGCCCGGCTATGCCACCAACGGCCGAACCTCTTATGGCAATGGTCAGCGTCACCGGCTGATTCTGCTCAACGCGAAGGGGCTTGGCGGTGACCTCCATTCCGTATCGACCGATGGCCCCGGAAAAATCTTCGGGACGATCCTGCGCGGGCGGACCTTTGACCTCGATGGACACCGCATCAGCTCGAGCCGTCTCCCGGCGCGTGCGGGAAGCCTCAACGCTGCCGAAGAACCCCCGGCGCAGCGCAGTGGGATAGTCCACTTTCAGAAACACCGGCCCGATGGACAAGTCTCCCACCTCTTCAGCGCGAAGCTGTTTGCGCAGGCGATATACGACATATCGGTGTCGCTGGCCTGTCGAGTCGGCTATTACCATGTCGCCGGAGCTGTATCGCCCCCCGAAGATCGATAGCTGGGACGCCCGCTGATCAATCAGCTCCAGAAGATTCAGATCGTAGATCCTCCCGCCGAGCTCGACCTTGCGGATTCCTATAGTCAGCGTTGCGGAGTATGATTCGCTCACATACAGAGATGTCGGCTCGACTTCGATTTCGGCGAAGACACGACTGTCACCGCGCGGCCTCGCAGCGGTATCAAGGTTCTTCACCTTGATAGTGATAGGCTCGGTTTTGTAGGTTCTCCCGTCGGCTTCGACCGATATGGAACCGAGTTCGAAACTCCCTTCCTTGGTTGCCGTGAGGCGCATCTGATAGGTATAGGTCGATTTCTCCGAACGGCGTCCGTTTATTATGCTCACCTGCGAGCTGGTAAACGGATTCTCGTTGAGCAGATTGAGGGTAAGTCCGTCCGGAACGACACCCTCCGGTATGGATGGCGGGCCCGTATTCGTGCAGACCAGCTGAACGTCGACAGCCTCGCCAACCTCGAGCTTGTGCGTGTCAATCTGCAGCTCGACGCTCGGCTGCTGGGCGGCGGCTGCCGATGCCAGGCTAAGCACAATGACGAATAGGCTGACTGTCCGCGTCATCTACCAGTCCTTGTCCACCGGGGCAACTGGGACGGGGTCTACCCGTTCCTGTCGGTGCTTTTCGCGCTGGCGCAGGGCCTGCATCATCTCGCGCAGTCTGCGCTGTGCCTGCTCGCGTGAGGCGTCTTCCTCCTCCTTTTCCTCGACCTGACTCATCTGCTCCTGCTCTTCCTGCTCCTCCTCCTGCTGTGAGGCACTTTGCTCCTGAGCGCCCTCCTGCTGTTCTTCGGATTGCTCGCTGCTTTGTCGCTGCTCCTGCTGCTCCTCGGATTCCTTGCTTTCCTGTTGCCGATCCTGCTGTTGCTCCTGCTCTTCGTCCTGCTCTTTCTCGTTATCGCACTGCCCCTCTTGCTGTTGCTCCTGTTGTTGCTGCTCGCGCATTTGAATTATCTGTCTGCGTAGAGAGGCAGCTTTGACGATTGCATCCCCGGCCGCATCATGGTCCGGGTCGTCCGCAAGCACGGTATGGTAGCGCTGTATGGCATGTTCCAGTTTCTCGATGGCAAGCTCCGGATTGTCTGCGCTATCAAGTGCCTCCATGTGATAGGAAGCTCCCGCACTGTATAGGGCATCGTTGGCCAGCTTTCGGTTCTTCGATACCGCCGCCCTGGCGAACGCATCTCGAGCTTCGCCGTACTCCTTCAGCGCATAGTGCCCCAATCCTTGGACAAAGGGAATCTCCAGCGCGTCGGGGCGCAATCCCCGGGCATGGGCGTATGCCTCCAGGGCAGCCGGCGCGTCGCCTTCCGTCAGCAGTTCATTGCCCTGCCGAACTGCGTCGCGGGCGCTGAGTTCCCCCATTGGATCAGCCGACTCATCCGCTGTGGCACGCGCGCAGATGACCGTCCACACACTGAGAGTCAGAATGATTACAGGTCTCATGCCGATGCCTCCTGTTGCCAGACGCGTTTGAGCTCATCGGCTCCCGGTCGGCGCTCGGAAATCAGCGTCTCCAGGCCTAAGAACACCAGTGCAAGAGCCACGAACCATTGATATCGCGGGCGATGGCGTTGGCGCTCCTCGGTGCTCAGTTCCGTTTGCCACATGTCCGAAATGGCGTCTATAAGCACGTGAAAGTCGCTCACCGGGGCGAATTGCCCGTTGCCCGCTTCCGCTATCCTGCGCAGGGACGCCACATCCATCTTCGAGAACACAATCTGCCCATCGTGGAGCAGCGGCTTGGAGCTTCCACCGGAATCGGCCGGCACCTCCGCACCGACGGTTCGGGCAGGATCCCCCACCCCGATGGTGAAGACCCGTATACCCTGTTCTTCGTAGACCTCGTTGGCCGCCTCGACCGGCCCGCCTTCGTGGTCCTCTCCGTCGGTGAACAAGAGTATAACCTTGGTGGCCTTCTCGGGGGACTTGGCGAACAAGTCCGCACAGTCGCGAATGGCATCGGCAATGGCAGTGCCCCCGCGGGCGATGCTCCCCACCCGAAGCCCTTCGAGCTTACTGCGGAAGGAAAGATGATCCGTGGTCAGCGGAGCCCGCAGCTTGGTCGTACCCGCAAACGCCATCAGCCCCAGGCGATGGGCACGCCTGAATACCGCCCGTTCGGTCAGTTGTTGGCGAATCTCTCGTTTGGCCCGTTCGAGGCGGTTCGGCTCGACATCACTTGCCAGCATCGATCGCGAGAGATCCACCGCCACCACGACATCTACGCCGTAGACCTTCTGCTTCTCCAAGTAGATGCCCCATCGCGGGCCTAGAATGGCGACCACCAACATGACCACAGCCACGACGCAAAGCCCCGCCCGGATTGCCTGGCGAGTCGGGCTCATACGAACCGCCAAGAGCGGAGCAACCGTCTCCGAGGCGAATCTCCGAAGCGCACTTCGCCTCCGCATAAGCCCGTACAGGAAGAACAGACTCGCCAATGGAACCGCCCCACTGAGCCACCACAGCTCGGGGTTGTCGAAGGGCAGCTCACCGACCTCGGTCGTAACCACCAGGACGATCCCGAGACAAAGCAGAGCCAAGGGAAGTCCCAGGACCCAGAGGACCCACGTAGACACAGGATGGAGTGGTCGCCGACTCATGGGATCTTGCGGTACCTTGTGTTCACCAGCACAAGTTCGGTCATCAACAGGGCGAGCCCCGCTACCATAGCCACCTTGCAGGCATAGACATGGTCACGGAACGTGCGCTCGCCCGTCTTACGGCGTTCGAGTGTGTCAATCTCGTCGTAGATGGTCACCAGCGACTTGGTGTCCGTAGCGCGAAAGTACTTACCTCCGGTCGCGCGGGCAATCTCCTTGAGCGTTTGCTCGTCCACTTGAGCCCGTGGCGCGGCGAAGAAACCAAAGCGGCCTTGCCTGCGCGCTTCTGCCGACCCAACAGCGCCGATGGTGTAGATCTTGATGCCAAGCGTCGCTGCAACCTTGGCCGCCTCCACCGGATTCGGTGCAGTGGCCTTGGCAAACTCCGGGGGGTTATCCGCCCCGTCGGTAAGCAGGATCATCACCCGGCTCTTGGCGGCTTCCGCACCGGGCACACCTGCAATGGCCTGCTCTCCCGCACGCCGGAGCACGTCGGTGCCCAGGACAATTGCGTCACCCAGGGAGGTATTATCCGATTCCAGGTTCTGCCTTACTTGCCTCCCGTCGATCCAGCCGGGGATTTCAGTTTCTCTAAGAAGATCACGCAGGCTGCCGTGATCCCGGGTCAGAGGGCAAGGTGTGTCCGCATACATGGCAAACGTAGTCATCCCCACCAGATCGCTCTCCCGCCCGCGAAGCGAGCCCCTACCCATCACGAAATCCTCGAAGACAGCTTTGACAGCGTCGAGCCGGCGGGCTCGCTGGCCGTTTATGATGAAATCCTCCTCCGACATGCTCCCCGACACATCGAGCACCATTTGGATAGCTATACCTTCGCTGCTGTCTTGGTACTCCCCACCTGATTGTGGCCGGGCCAAAGCGATGATCAACGCTGCGACCGCCAGTGTTCGCAACAGCGGAATTATGAATCGCGTACGAGTCGCCCAGGTACTGCGCAACGACTTGAGCAGAACGCTGGAGCTGAATCGAACGGTCGGATGTCGGCCTGACCGGCGGGCGACAAACCAGACCAGAGGAATCAGCCCGATGAACAAAACGCACAACCAGCCAAAAAGCGGGCCCGGTGCGAAACGTTCTGACAGATACTCCATCATGCTGCTTGTTCCCGAGTTCCGTCAGAATCCCCAGCATCGCCGGCCCCATGCACGATACGCTCGCGAGTCTTCTCCACAAACGCCCCAGCGGTCTTGACCAGCAGTTCGGATTCACCGGTATGCGGTTCGTGCCGGGCGTATTTCACCATATCACAGGCATTCAGAAAGTGCGTAAGTTCGCCAGTATTCTTCTCTCCGAAACGCCGGTCCGACGCTGCTGCTGCGAGGAACTCCTCCGTAGTCATCTCCGGTGCCAACACATGGAATCGCCTCTCAACGTAACCGCGAACGATATCGCTGATTCGGTAATAGAACGTCTTGACAAAACCCTTGGCTATCAAGTCTTCGGCGACTAGTGCAGCCATCTCCCGCCTGGCCCAGACGTCGGCTGGGATCTGCACGACCTGTTCGAGCTTGTGTCTGCGCCGTCGGCGCAGAAGCACACCCAACACGACTATGGAAACCACAACTGCTAATGCCGCCGCTATCCACCAGAGGTTCCGCTCCGGGGGAAGCTCGACTGGGGGGAGAGTCTTGATTCTGGCCAGCTCTTCCGGGGACAGCTCCTGACCCGCTGGTTGTCGGACCACAATACTGAGCGGTTCCGTGGCGAGAACCTGCGGTTCAGCCGGACCGACTCCGCCTGCCTGCCCGCCTACTTCCTCGCGCAGGTCTCTTGAATCGACGAAGGAAACGCTCGCAGCAGGCAACTCATATTCCCCCGGCAGGAAGAACTCGAGCTCATACTCATACACCCAACGGAGCTTGCCTTCCTCGATTGGATTGGCCTCTTCCGCATCCGATCGTATGACGCGGTGCTCGAAGCGGAGGTCGCCGTCAGCCAAAATCCGCTGATAGTCATCGGCATGAACGGTTACGCCTTGCGCAGCTGTTATCTCCATCCGCACGGTGACGTGTTCGGAAACATCGAGTTCGCCTGGAGCGGCGGTCAGAGTCATCTTCACCGGACCTGCCTGGGCTCGGCGAGTCACCGCAGTCCGATCCGCCGCTTCATCTATGCGATTCGAAGCGTCGTCATCGCGCCCGCAGCCACCGGCGCACATCACCGCCGCCATGACAGTTGCCATGATCAACAACGCACAACGAAACGCAGGTCTGAATCCGCGCGGATTGAAAACAAACACATTCACGTTACCGGCGCGTCTCGCGTTTATGAAAGAACCTGGCCAGCGGTTCGACATAAGATCGATCCGTTCGTATATCGATTACAGCCGTGTCCATCCGCTTGAACATCGTCTCACGCTCATCAATCAAGCGGCGTACGCCGGCCTCATACTCTTTGCGCAGAGATCGACTGGAAGTATCCACCAGTTGCTGTTCGCCCGTCTCCGGGTCCTGAAGCTCGATGAATCCCACGTTGGGAAACTCCAACTCGCGCGGATCCGTAATCGTAATGGGTATGAGGTCTTGCCGGCGACGGGCGATGCGTAAAGCCGGCTCATACCCGGCGGCCAGAAAGTCGCTCACCAGAAAACAGACGGCCTTACGCCTGGTCACCCGGTTTAGGAAATCCAGCGCTTCGGCTATGTCGGTGCCCCGCCCGCGGGGTTGATGATAGAGTAGTTCCCGGATGATCCGAAGAACGTGCTTCGTACCTTTCTTCGCGGGTACGTACTTCTCGACCTTGTCCGTAAACAGAATCAACCCGGCCTTGTCGTTGCTGCGGATCGCCGAGAAAGCCAGAACCGCACAGAGCTCCGTAGCAACATCGAGTTTGAACTGCCGATCGCTGCCGAAAAGCCCGGAAGGACTGGAATCGACCACTAACATTACCGTGAGTTCACGCTCCTCGCGGAACTTCTTGATGAAGGGCTCGCCGTAGCGGGCGGAGACGTTCCAGTCGATGAGCCGCACGTCGTCCCCGATCTGGTATGGAGACACTTCCTCAAACTCCATACCCCGCCCGCGGAACGCGGAATGGTACTGCCCGGCGAGGATTTCATTCACCGTCCGCGCCGTGCGAATCTGTATCTGCCGGACCTTCTTTAGCAGTTCCTTAGGTATCATGACTGTAGCCGAAGACCGACACCGGCACTAAGGTACAGGAATGTGGTCGAGCACGGTCCGGACCACATCCTCGGATGTCTTCTCCTCCGCCTCGGCTTCGTAAGTGATTATGATTCGGTGCCTGAGCACGTCCATCGCTATGGTCTTGACGTCCTGGGGCGTGACATAGCCGCGTCCGGACAGAAACGCCGACGCCTTTGCCCCTACCGTCAGCGCAAG
This sequence comes from Phycisphaerales bacterium, assembly GCA_020348265.1. GTDB lineage: Bacteria > Planctomycetota > Phycisphaerae > UBA1845 > UBA1845. The sequence goes on from CP070744.1 coordinate 1,480,606, forward strand.
GGTCGCACGTGGCGACGCCCCGTACTGAATCCAATCCGCTATGGGCAGATCAAACGCCTCCGGCGCGCGCGTGGCAAACGTCAGGTCGACGATATAGTCCTTGATCTTGTCGTCGATGTAGATCTCGTCGACCACCCCACGGGATTTGAGGATCTCATCCGGAGACATGACTGCATCGATGTCCAGCTGGGGCGACGTGGCTGCCATCCGATCTAGTATCCGCCTCTCCTCCTCCTTCGACGGATAGTCCACAACCAGCTTGAGCATGAAGCGGTCAACCTGAGC
>CP070744.1:1480990-1494391 GCA_020348265.1 Phycisphaerales bacterium
TGAAGGTTGGGTGAAGGGTGTGCCACTGGCGGCTTGCCCGCCAGTGCTGACATGATAACACTTAACACGGGTGGACAAGCCACCCGTGGCACACGTTTGGCTTCACGTTGCAGGCATTGCTGCGGAGGTGTGCCTTAGAGCAAGGTGCCTCGGGTTTCCCGGAGATCGACCTGGTCGATTCGAACGAAGACCAGGTCGCCCGGGTTCACGCCCACTGCCTCGAAGTGGACCTCGAAGTATCGATCGCTTCGCCCGTGGTGGTGTGGGAACGTCTGCCGACAAGTTGAATCAGGCCCAGGGTCCGGGTGCTGCGCAAGTTCCGCCCTTCGCCCGCCCCTAGAACGGGTGGGGAGGCCTCCGGTGGGGCACGCTTCGGCTTCGTCTTCGACCAGGACGCGTTCGGCCTGTCCTATGAACCGTCGCCTAAAGGCCAGGGAGCACTCGCGCTCGACGTCGGCCAGGCGGTGCATTCTCTCGCGGACGACGGAGGGATTTACGAACTGCTCGCTCCATCGGACGGCTGCGGTTCCGTTGCGGGGGCTGAATGGAAAGGCGTGCACCTTGGGGAAACCGGCATAGCGGGCGACCTCCAGCGATGCCTCGAAGTCCGCCTCGGTCTCGCCGGGGAATCCCACGATGATATCCGTGGTGATGGCCGGGCGATCCAGGGCTGCCTTCACACGATCGATCATCGAGGTGAACTCGTCGAGGGTGTATTGCCTGTTCATATGCCGCAGCACGTCCTGACTGCCGGATTGAAGTGGTAAATGCAAGTGCGGCACGCAGTTCGCATGGCTGGCCAGCACTTCCAGCAACGAATCGTCGACGTCCCCGGGTTCGAGGCTCGACAGGCGTAGTCTCTCAAGCCCATCGACGACGGCGAGTGCCCGGACAAGCTCGGCCAGAGGGGACGGTCCGGCGCCGAACCTCCTGCGAACGGCCGTGTGACGACCATAAGCCCCCAGGAATATGCCCGTAATGACGATTTCCCGGTGGCCAGCGTCCACCAGCGCCCGAGCTTCGCCCACGGCTGTGGCGATCGGCTTGTATCGCAGGTTGGGCCTCAGGCGAGGGACAATGCAGTATGTGCAATATGCGTCGCATCCGTCCTGGACTTTGATGAAGGCCCGCTGATGACCTGCGAACCGGTCGATCGTACCCGTGAGAGCGCCCTCGTTCTTGACTATCTTATCTGAGGGTGGAAGAATATAGGGCGAGTGGTTTGATGTACGTAACCCGCTGTGCCCGTCCTCGTGGCGTGGCATGGTGGAGGGAATTATCCATACGTCATCCCGAGGGGGGCTGGGACGCTGAGGAGTTGATGTTGGCGGTCGCCCGGCGGAGGTATCGACACCCTCTGCCTCAGGAGCGAGCAGCCTGCGCAACTCCTCGCAGACGTCGGTGGAGTGATCCAGAGTGGCTGTCACACCGTCGATGCTGCTTATACGCTCAGCGTCCGCAGCGACGCCACAACCAACGACTATGACCGACGTGCAGCCTTTGCGGGCGATGCGTCGAATTACCTGACGGCTCTTGGCAGCCGCGCTTGATGTGACGGCGCAGGTGTTGATGATGGCCAGGTCGGGGACTTCCCGATCGGTCGCCGGATGCATCCCGAGCAATTCGAGTAGCTCGCGAATCCGCTGCGACTCGTATTGGTTGACTTTACAGCCAAGCGTTGCCAGCCGATACTTCCGAGCCATGCTGGGGGACTGTACAAGCAGGCTCCAGTGAAGGGAAGGCCTGCGGGCTCGACGGGCGAGTTGAGCGCGAGGACCCCGGCACAGGAATGTGCTGTCCAAGACGGAGAAGCGGTCCATGGCGAGCGTACAGACGATTTGGGGAGTAGACGTTGGCCGATGTGCCCTTAAGGCGTTGAAGCTTCGCGTCGCTGCGGACAACTCGGTCGAGATCGTGGCCTCCGACTATATTGAGCACCCGAAGATCCTCTCCCAGCCGGATGCTGATCGCCACGAGTTGATCTCCGCGGCCATCGAGAAGTTCCTCTCGCACAACGATCTATCGAAGGACCGGGTGGCTGTCAGCGTTCCCGGTCAGCATACTCTGGCGCGGTTCACCAAGCTCCCTCCGGTTGCCCCCAAGCGGATTCCAGACATCGTTCGGTACGAAGCGGACCAGCAGATTCCTTTCGACATGGACGACGTGATCTGGGACTACCAGACGTTCGAGGAGGAGGATCTGCCCGATCTGGAGGTGGGCATCTTCGCGATGAAGCGGGAGCTGCTTCGTGAGCACCTGCTGCATTTCGAGCAGGCCGCCATCGAGCCGGTTGCCGTCCAGTCGTGTCCCTTGGCGCTGTATAACGCCGCCCGTTTTGATGGTCTTCTGTCGGAAGAGACAACCGTCCTGCTCGACATTGGCGCGGAAAACGCAGACCTGGTAATCGCCACGCCCACCAACCTTTGGACGCGGACGATACCGATCGGCGGGAACCACTTCACCGAAGCGCTAGTCAAGACTTTCAAGCTCTCGTTCGCCAAGGCGGAGAACCTGAAGCGAACGGGTGAGAGCAGCAAGTACCGCAGGCAGATTCTCCAAGCGATGCGTCCGATCCTTGCGGATTTGGTCCAGGAGCTCCAGCGGTCGATCGGGTTTTATTCGTCCACGCATCGTGATGCGCAGATCGACAAGGCCGTCACCACCGGGAATGCAACCAAGCTCCCCGGCCTGCAGAAATACCTCCAGCAGAATCTCGGGGTCAAGGTGGAGCGTGTGGGGGGGTTTCGGAAGGTCACCCCGAACGCAGCGGCCAAGGACGAGACCTTAAGCGAGCAGATCCAGAGCTTCACCGTGGCATACGGTCTGGCCCTGCAAGGTCTGGAGCTGGCCAAGATTACGAGCAATCTCCTCCCCACCGAGATTGCCAAGCAGGTGGTTTGGCGCAAGAAGAGGCCCGCATTCGCTGCGGCGGCTGCCTGTCTCGTGTTGGCCGGCGGAGTGATCTGGTTCAGGCAGACGGCTGACATGCGTGCCCTTGCTGGTTCCCAACCGGGTAGGATCTTTCTGGACGAATACAACGAGTTGAAAGAGGAACTAAACGAAGTCTTGGAGCAGGGGCAGGAAGAGCGAGAGGCAGCGGAAACGCTTGTCGAACTTCAGCGGAATAAGGCGTTTGTTCCCAAGCTCTTGCGGCTGGTACACAGTTCTCTGCCTGAGCCCGAGGGGGCCCTTGACGGCGCGGGCACACTTGATGAGTACCTCAAGGCGGTTCCAAATGCTCCGCCTCGCGCCCAGCGGAAGCAGATCTTCTTTGAGTCCGTGCTGGTGCAGTTCGAGGACGATCTGAACGCGTATGAGTGGATGCCGGTAGGGGAGGAGGAAGTTCCGATAATCCCGCCGAGTGACGCCGAACTCCCCGGTATCAAGATCGAGATAGAGTGCAGGACGCCCAACGCGGGTGGGCCCAAGTTCATCCGCGAGGAGTTCATGGATCGCCTCAAGGCCAATGGTCGCCAGGCTGGCACGGGATATTTCATAGACCGCGTCTACCTGATCGAAGGGGAGAAAATCAGCGCATCGCTGGACGAGGATTCCGGCTCGCGCGGGGGCGCGTTGCGAGGTGGACGACCCGCGGGCGTCTTGCCTGGGGGGACGCAGTCCGGAGTAGTGTCCACGGACCTGAATCCGGAGAGCGTGGATGTCATTACCGGTGAATCCATCAGGGATGATTGGCGATTCCTGATCTGGGCCGACGTTATCCTTGAGGACTACCCGGAGGCAGACGAGGAAGGCGAAGCAGAAGAGTATGAGGAAGAGGAGGATTAGCTGCGAGTCTGCACCGTTGGCACTGCTTGGAAGATGCTGATCCGCGTTTCGAAGAACTGCCTAGAAGCTTGATCGTCTGGAGTTAAAGCTAATGGACTTTCTGCGACGTCAACTTTTCTACATTGTCTGCGCTTTGGCGAGCATAGCAGGCATCGCTTTGGCCTTCACTGGCCTGGGAGCCATGCCCGACGTCGTGCGCGAGATGGAGAAGGCAAAACAGACTTATGACCAGTTGATCGCAGCGGGGTCCCAGCCGGTCAACGAGGCGCATATCGAGCTAGAGAATGAGAGAATCGAATCCACCCGAGCCGATCACGATCGCGTTGTGGAAAAGGTGGCGGAACTGGCCCATTTCTCTGATCCTCTGGTGAAAGAAGCCTTTCCCAGCGGCAACGACAACGCCCGACGTCGGTTCCGCACGGAGTACGAACGGGCCATGCAGAAACTGTTTGAGACTCTTAGCGCGGGCGGGCCGGCATCGGAAACCGAGATCGAGCTGTGGCGGGAAAAAAAAGAGAATGAAGACGTCTTAGCCCGCGAGACGGGAACTGTCCCGGGCGGCCCTGAGCTGTCCGGGCCGCGGCGCACACCCGCCGGCGTGCTCACCCCGGCGGGGGTGAGAGAGAACCCGGAAGCTCGGGCCAGCATCAACGTGGCCCGGCGAATCCTATGTTATGCGGTTCACTTCACGGATACGGAGTCCAGACGGGTGGCCAGCTTGGACTTCCACCCGGAGATGCGCGACATAGGAACGATGGACGCGCCGTGGCCGGAAGATGTGTGGCGGGCACAGGTGGGCTACTGGATCCAGAAGGACATAGTCGAGTCGATCGTGGCGGTAAATAACGAAGCGGCTGAAGCGGCCAAGCAGCGCGGTGAGCACATTTGGGTCGGGATCATGCCGGTCAAGGACGTAATCTCCATCCGCGTCTCCGACTATATAATTTCGGATGACGAGAACGCCGTTGGATATCCGGCAGGAGGGAGTGATGAAGCCCTGCCGTGTGGAAACGCGAATATGGTTTTCACGCACTCGGTGACCAACCCCCTGTATGATGTGGTCCAATTCACGCTGAAACTGGTCATGGACCAGCGTGATATTCCCCGCCTGGTGAAAGAGATCACGCAGGACAGCTTCCACACACTACTTCGCGTTTCCTACGTGAGTGTTCCTCCAAACAGGAACATGAGGGGAAAGATCTACGGCTCGGAGCCGACGGTCAACGTCGTGTTGGACTTTGAGACGATCATGCTGGCGCGGCTCTCCCGCAGGTTTATGCCCCAGGAAGTGTGCGATCTTTACGACGAGATCGACTGTCCAAACCGCGAGGCAGAGGGCGAAGAAACGGAGGATTAGCCGGGACTAAGGTTGCCCCCTTCGACGACGGGGAGACACCTGCAAAGCAAAGAGACGCGAACGTGATTCGCGGGCGTCGGCAGGATGGAGCTTGCCCATGCGAACGAGTGTCCTGAGACCCGCCCCACAGGCATGACCTTTGGGAATGCATTCGAGGAGAGAGCCGGATGGCAAAGCAACTTGTTGGTCCTGTCGAGCGGCACCTGGAGAAGGTCGTCATCGGCATTGCCGGCGTCATTCTGGTTGGCGTAATCGCGGTGTACCTGGTGGCCTCACCGAACAAGCTTGAACTCGGCGGGGAAGTGGTGACTCCCGGTACCGTCAACCAGATGGTCAGCAACACGGAACTTGAAGTCGGCCGGCGGATTGAGGCTCACACTCCCACCGTCGAAACTCCCGAACCTCTCTACCCTGAGTTCATTGCGGCGCTCGATCCTTTTGAGGTCAGCGGTCTTGCATCCCAGGCGACTCTTGCAGCTTATTTCGGTCCGACGGTTCCGGTTATCGATGCTTCCGGACCGGTGATTGGACGCAAGAAGCTGGTCGAGGTCTACAAGCTGCCCAAACCCGCCATCGTGCACGGACGTTCCACTTTCGAGGTGGGAGCGGAGGAGCGGGTGCTGTCAGTAAACAACTGGGTGACGGTTTCTGCCGTCTTTGACCGCAAAGAGCAGATCGAGATACAGAAGCGCCAATACGGGGCGAAATACGATACGGTTTCCTTCGGCCCGGTGCAGCTTCAACGCCAGGCGCGCCGACCCGACGGAAGCTGGTCGGATGACGACTGGAAGGACATCGAGACCTGGCCCAGAGGGGAACTTCCAGACGAGACACCCAACGTCTATTTGGCGGACGATGGAGGCGAAATCATCGTGCCGTATGACGCCCAGGAGGAAGTGGGCAACTACTACGAAGAGCTGGACTACGAATTGCTTCAGCTCGAGCTTCTAAGACCCCTGATGCCGGAAGTCTACAACGGAACTGAATGGAAGTTCCCCATACTGACCAGCTACCGCGACGTGCTCAACCAGGACGACGAATATCTCGACCCCGATGAAACGGACGAGGAGCCGGACGATCGATACGGCCTCGGGGAAGCGGAGACTGTAACAAAGGAGGAGGAGACTCTCACCGGTCGAGAGCTGATCCAACTGAACTTCGATCGAGGGGACGAGCTGCTCAAGCAATCCCGGGCGATCATGCAGGGCGATCCGGACACGGCCGGTGATCTCGCGGTTGATTCCTACAATCACTACGCTGAAGTTGTTCTGAGCAAGGATTCCAGCGGGGCGGACAAGGCTCGAGCCAAGAGGCTGATGGCTGACGCGGAACAGTTGATGAGGGATATTGACCGGATCAAGCAGAGGAAGGGAGGCAAACCGGGCATCCCAGGGGAGCCCGAGGAGGAGGGACGCGAGCTGCTTCCGATCCAGCAGGTCTGGGCTCACGATGCGGGTCCGGACAGTGTCAAGAGTGGCGAGACTTATCGGTACAGGATGCGCGTCCTCGTGTTCAACGAGTTGGCCGGCGATGCCAAGCAGTTTGAGAACAAAGAGGATGCGACGGTCCTGCTTGTGGGCGGGGTGTGGTCGGAACCGTCCGATCCCATCCACATCGAGCAGGATTCGCGGTTCTTTGTGACAGGTTTCGACGAGAGAAAGAAGACCGTTCGAGTTGAGATCTTCAGGTGGTTCGATGGTGTTTGGGTGACCACCCGGAACAACTTCGCGGTTGGCGACGTTGTCCGACGGACATCCCGTGTGGAAGTCCCCATCCCCAATTCTAATGAAATAGACAGGCCGGCCGTCCCGTTCGAACCGGGTGTCACGCTGGTGGACATTGATTTCTCCCGCCCTTATCGTGAACGGAAGGGGAAAGGGGAAGGGGTGTCATTTGCCGAATCGCCCTCCACGACGTGCTCAGCAGTGTTTGTCGACGCCGATGGGCGGGTGCAGGAGCGGTTTGTCCTGACGGACAAGGCCGATCCCGACAAGAAGACCCTGACCGGGAAAGTGTTCAGAGCACCCTAGCGGCGCTGGGAAGGTCCTGTGAGTCAGCAAACAGGCCGAGACCCTGCGACGAGGAGCCACGGAATCCGCGAGGCGACGGCAGAACTGGAGCTCGTCTGGCATGGGGTGTGAAATCGAAGATGGCGTGAGATTGGAAAAACTTACCCAGGGGGACCAGAAGCGCTGGTAGGTCTGCCAACGCTGGTAGGCCGGTTTCCGGGGATCTATCAGGGTAGAAGAGGTGGAGGTTTCGGGCTTGCGGCATTTGAGGCAAGCCTCTAGAATCGCCGCTCCCAGCGGTCCGTTGGCGCCGGTAGCACTGGGGGCGTTTGTCATTCCGTGCGAAGGCGTGGGTTGTGAGTTTCGTCGGGTACGCGAAGCGCGTCGGTGGCGTTCGTTGGCGTGGACGAGACCCGGTACAGGCCCAACGCGCACTAGGGAGGAAGTTCCGTTGCCAGGTTTTAAATGCTTGACAGGTAAGGTGGTTTCATCGGCGCTTTGCGTATTCGTCCTTGCGCTGTTTCTGACCGCGCCCGCGGTTGCTGATGACGAGCCCCGGGTTTTGGAGCAGGCTGTTACGCTCTTCGATGATGGGGAGTATCTTGCAGCCCAGGAGTTGTTAGCGGGGCTTGAGCGGTCGCAGTTGACCGCCGAGCAACAGGCCCTTCGCGACGACTACCTCAGCCGTTGCCAAGTGGCCATTACGATGTACGAAAAGGCCCTGCGCGACCTGGAGGATGCGGAAACGGCGATCGCTGAGCGCGAATACGATCACGCCGAATCCCTCCTGCAACGCGTATTGAACAACGAGTACGCAGCCCGGCCGCTGCGGAATGCAGCCAGCGCTCATTTGCGTGACTTGCATGAGCGTGGTGACACCGGTGAGGAATCGGCGAAGACGCCCTCTCGTGCGGAGGTGGTCCAGGCGGGTATGCAGGAGGATTCGCCGCCCGCAGAATCCGTTGACGCGCGGGACGAGGAAGCCCTGGATACTTCTGAGCCTGTGGCCGCGGGTGACGTCCAACGCGCTGCGGCGCTGACCGTTGAGGCCGATGAGTTGGTCCGTGCCGGCAAGTACGATGAGGCGGAAAGTCTCTATCGCGAAGCTCTGGGCGCCGTCCCGGGGTATCCAGAGGCAGTCGATGGAATCAACCGCGTTCGACAGCATCGCGAGAACGTGCTCGGTACCCGCGGACAGTCCCTGATCGAACGTATCCGCCGGGAAGACGCAATCAACTGGCAGCGTACGGTCGCCCAGTACCGCGATGCGGAGCGGTTGATACGCGATCACGCGTCGGCGGACCGGTTTGAAGAGGCCAATCAATTGCTGGTCCGGGCTCAGCAGGTCGTCGACTCGGGCAAGCAGTTCGCCGACCCGGTTACGCTTTATGAGAATCTTCGTAACGAGCTCGAGGCCTTGACCACGCAACTGCGCGAGGACGAGCGCCTGTACCACGAGCGGAAAGTGGCTGAGACTCGGCGCGAAATCGAACAGCAGCGTTCCGCCCGCTTGCGTGAAATCGAAGAGAATCGTGCTCGTCAGGTTGAAATGCTCATGCAGCAGGCCTTGCAGCATCGCAAGGATGGCGAGCTGGGTGCGGCGATCAACGTGCTCAAACAGGTCATCGTTATCGACCCCAAGCACTCTCCTGCCCGCTGGTTAATGGACATCCTCGAGGATCAAAGGCATTACAGAGGCGCCCGCGAGACGCGCGACGCGATCTATGAACAAACGCGCGGCGCGCTGGAAATGGTCGAAGAGGCCAAGATTCCCTGGCATGAGGAGCTCAAGTACTCCGACGACTGGCTCGAGCTGATCACTCGTCAGGAGCGTTCCGGACCCGGCAGATCGCGTCAAGACGAACTTATCATCGGCGCCTTGGACAGACCGATTCCGGTGGACTTTCAACGTGAACCCTTCCAGCAGGTGATAGAGCGGTTGGCAAGTGCCAACAGGCTTAACATCATCGTGAACTGGCATGATCTGAAACGCGCCGGCGTCGAACCCGATGCCAACATCGATCTTAGCCTGCCGCAAGAAATCACGCTCAAAAAGGCCATCACCGAAGTGCTGGACCAGGCGAGCGGAGGCCTAGTGGATCTGGGCTATGACGTGTCCGACGGGGTGATCTCCATTGCGACCCAGAAGCTTCTGGATCACAAGACTTATCCGGTGGTGTACGACGTCACGGACCTGTTGATGGAGATTACGACGTTCAATGATCCACCAATGACCGACCTGCGGGATGCACTGCCGCCTGAGAGGAGGGTCTCTCAGGATGCTGACATGCCTTGGCTGAAGGGTGATGACGACGACGACGAGCCGGAAGAGGATCCCGAGCGGATGACCCGCGTTCGCAAGATCATTGACCTGCTGCAAAGCACGGTGGCACCGAATAGTTGGGTCGATCGGGGCGGCTCGATCGGCTCCATAAAAGAGATCAACGGACAGCTTGTGGTTACGCAAAACTCGTCCGGGCATGAGCAGATCAGTGGTCTGCTCGCCCAGCTTCGCGAGGAGCGAGCCATTCAGATCTCGGTGGAGGCGATCTTCCTCACGGTGTCCAGCCACTATTTGGAAGAGCTGGGGATGGATCTCGATATCGTCCTCAACGCCGGAAACGCGGGGTATGATTTCATAAACAGTGGGCAGGGGCCGCTTACCGACCCGGTACTGGGGAATAGACTGTTGCTACCGCGCTCGTTTTCGCAGTTGGGCTATACCCAAGCCGTCCCCGCAGGAGGGAATGCTCTAGCGCCCGGAGCTGCGATACCCCAGCCCTTTAACAACCCAACGTTGATTCCGCAGCAAGCCGGCGGCGGAGGCAGCGAGGGTACTCCCGTTCCGATCCGCAACAGTGTCTTGGACTTCACCAACGCCCAGAGGCTGCCCAGTGACGTTCCGGGTAGTTTTGCCGGCCAGGAGATCGGTCCGGCCCTGAGCATCTTCGGGAGCTTCCTCGACAATATCCAGGTCGATTTCCTGATCCGGGCGACGCAGGCGGACTCTCGAACCTCGGTTTTAACAGCTCCACGCCTGGTAGTGTTCAACGGCGGATCGGCTTGGGTCGCGGTTACCATTCAGCAGAACTTCGTCACTCAGTTGCAGCCCATCGTAGCTCAGCAGGCCGTCGCCCAAGCACCGCAGGTAGGTACGGTTGATGCCGGTGCCAGTCTGTTCGTCCGTGCGACGGTAACCGCGGATCGGCGCTATGTGATGATGCTTATCGCGCCTGGTGTGACCCGACTGCTGGCGTTGCAGACCTTCCAGTTCGCCGGTGGTGTTGGTGCGTTCCCGGCGTTCATCCAGTTGCCTACGCTGTCTGCCCAGCGTCTGCAGACGGTCGTATCGGTACCTGACGGTGGAACGCTGCTGGTCGGCGGACAGAAGTTGGCTAACGAGGCGGAAATCGAGGCCGGCGTGCCCATTCTGTCGAAGATCCCGATTCTCAAGCGGGCCTACTCTTCGCGCTCGATGATCAAGGACGAGCAGACTCTGTTGATTCTTATCAAACCGAAGGTTCTCATTCAGTCCGAGCAGGAAGAGATAGCCTTCCCCTCATTCAAGAAGGGCTAGCATCTGGTTGAAGACCGCGGCATCGTCCCTTGTGGGTGCTTGGCGCGCTCGGATTTGTGGGGAGATCAGCGCGGGGGTGTCGTGTCGCCCGTGCCACGCGGGCGTCGGCATGCTGGGCAAATCCGAAGCCTGCCGTAACGATCCACGGATTCGTACGGCGCGCTGGCGCGGGACAGATCCTTACGGGGAGCTTGCCGTCAGTCGCAAGACTCCAGTCAACGCTGTTGTGCAACTTGATGTCGGACTCAACTATTTCGAGCCTCGCACTCGGGTATATCGTTTTTTTCTTTTCGGGTTGGTATAGCAGAACAAGGCAGTTAAGCGAACCGGCATTGCAGTGGCAAAGAGAAGTCCCCGCACACCCTTGGGATATGCGGGGACCGTAATCGAATCCGTCTCTCAATGTAAGACTACTCGCGTGGCAGCGGTTTCGACCCTACGGAACGCTGCCTCGCGGTGAAAGTCACTGTCCACCCGCTTCGTCATTAGTCCGTGTCGGTGTAAGTGATCAGCTCTTCTTCGAACAGATACATCGTTGGGTTCCAGCCGATCATCTGCTGCATGTCGCAGTCCACATCGTCACTCAGGACGAGCCAGATCTTTGCTCCTGCGCCGTAGTTGTCGTCAGCGGCGGCAGGAAGAGTGCCGGTGTCGACGGCAGCCTTGATGTGGACGTCGCCATACTCGTCGACCATGCCGTTGCCCAGGCACATCAAACCATCCCCAGGCCAGGGGTCGGGGTAATAGAGCAGAGTATACATTGCGTCGGGTGCCAGCAGGTGTCCGTTGAAGACGAAGTCGAACTCAGGACCGGCAAGGTCGAACTTCATACGACCCCAGGGCGCTCCCTCGATGATCTCCCACGTATCGGGGTCCTTCGTGTAAAGATTCAGGTGTCCGACGTTCGAGTGACCGTGCCCTGCCTCGGTCTGGGTGTAGGTGATCAGCTGCCACTCAAACAGATACTCGGTGGGGGCCCACCCGATCATCTGCGGCAAGTCGCAGTCGACATCGGCGGAGGCCACCAGCCAGATCTTGGCACCCATATCGTAGTTATCGTCCCACTCCGCTGGAAGGCTGCCCGTGTCCACCTCATTCTGGATATGAACATCTCCGTGCTCGTCAGCTACGCCTTCGCCCAGGCAAATCAGACCATCTCCCGGCCAGGGGTCGGGATAGTAGATCAGGGTATAGGACCAGTCCGCCTCGAGATGGTGGCCGTTGAACACAAAGTCAAAGACAGGTGCCTCCATCCGAAAAGTCATCTTGCCCCACGCACCTCGTTTGATGGGGTCCCAGGTCTCCGGGTCCTTCTCCACCAGATAGAGATGCCCGACATTGGAAGCTCCCGAGCGAACTCGGTGCCGGCCCTTCTTTCCTCCCTCGCCCGCGAAAGCAGGAGCAACCACAAGCGCCAGCAAGGCGCACGCGGTAAGGCCACAACATACTCTTCGAGTCAACATAACGTATCCTCCTCCTCAAGAACAAAGGTGTGTAGTCCGCTCACATGTGTAACCTCACTATGCGGACTCTCGCTCCAGAAAAACATTCATCTACGAATCTTATTCTATTCGGGAGAATGCGTTTGGCAAGGTACTCCCTCGGCTTATCAGTGGATCCTGATCTCTTAGTCGTCGCGGCTGCGAACAAACAAGGCCGATTATCGGACTTGCTCGCTGCGTCTGCGCACGGCGTAACGACCGATAACACGTTCGCGTTGCGCGGAGACACACCTGTGGCAGGAGAGGAAAATGGCGGGCAGATACTTCCTCGGGGACGGGCAGGTCTGCGGCACCACGCGCAGCACTGCGAAGCCTTTGACCCGCCGCAATGAGTTGCGCCACATGCAGCCAGGCATGTTGGGGGCCGCCGACGCCTTCCCTGCAACTTGGATCTCTCGGGTCATGTAGATAAGGTCCATGCATGCGAAACTACACCCAATGGTGCAAGGAGGGTTGTGCTGCTTTGTATTCGCGGTGACGCGTCGTCGTTGGAGACTCTCTGCGTATGCTCGCGTTCCCCGCCAAGGTGTTCGGCAACGCGTCCAGCCGCACAGGCGACGGGCAAGCGTTGCCGTGCCGGACGGGAGTTGGCATACTGTTGGAAGGCTTGGCGGAGGATGAGACTACGGTGAGAACCGACCCGAGCGCCGGCGCAGGGGTCTTTGGGCGAAGATCGGGAGCCCTTCGATGCCGTCCGTATTGCCTTGGCCTTCGGGATGGACACCGGAGTACTGAATTCCCGGAGCGCTACTATGAGCTCTTCGAACGTAACGAGTAACGTGCACAACCCGGGTACACCTTTAGCCATGCGGCGGCGAGCATGAATCGAACAAGTTTCCACCTCTTTCGTTTTGTATCCATCACCCGGGTTAATCTGTGCGGAATGCTCGCCATTGTCACCATAATCCTGTTGGCAACTGCAGGAGCCGGTGGCAAGGGTGAAGATGTCGCCGGTGCACCAGAAGAAGCCACCAGCCAACCACGGCAGTTCGCACCGGGTGTGAAGATCGACTGGCAGCGACGGGTTGTCGAAGTCGATGCCAGTGTGGTTCTTCGCGAGGGTCCGCTCGAGCTGCTGGCGTGTAGTCCGCAGACTCGCGAACACGAGAGCATCCTCGCGGTGCGGGCCCGGCCTTTGCACATCTACCAGGCTATGGGGCTGATCGGATT
>CP070744.1:1494491-1507549 GCA_020348265.1 Phycisphaerales bacterium
GAGGCAGCGGCAGGCGGCTGAATCTCGCAATCGTCGGGAATGCCGTTGCCCTGGCAGTCGCCGCTCGCCCCCGAACCTATGTCGCAGGAGTCCTCTAATTCATTGAGGTTGCAGTCGGCGCTTAGCAGGCGGGTGCATACTCCGAGTCTGTTGCAGGGTTCGACTCCCGTGCAGGGGTCGGAATCATCGCACTGAGCATCTGCAGTACATTCGCAAGGAGCACACGGTCCGCCGCAGTCGACTCGATCCTCACCCTGGTTCTCAACGCCGTCATCACAGCTCGGATCTCCGATGCATACAAAGGCGTGCAACTCGATATCGTCGATATTCCAGCCGCAGTAGCGCCATCCGCCGTCGCTTGCGCCCATAGTCCAGCGTAGATACACCGTGGGCTCGTCGTCGGCCTTCGTCGAGATATCCACGTCCACGTAGGTCCAGGACGCGTCTTCGACGCCAACCGTGTTTTGCCACATGGTCGCCCACCTGCCTGCCCCATCGTCGACGAGAATATAAGCGTGGTCGTAGGTCGATTTCTCCACACCGAGCCAGCGCCGGAAACGCAAGTGCACGCCGGAAAGCCCCGTGCAATCGATGGCCGTACTGGTGAGGTGCTGCTGGGACATGTCGTTGGGATAGTCGCCGTAGAGGTTGTACCCATACACATTGGCACCGGTATATCCGCTGGTCGGGTCGGGGCTGCCATACTCGCCCCCCCCACCGGTGGGCTGGCCGTACGCCCAATCTCCTTCCGTGGTCCAGCCCGGATCTGTATCCAGCGTGTTTTCCCAAACCGGTATGAACGTCCCCACGTCCGCGGAGTACGCTGTGGTAGGCGCGTCGTTTGGCTTCGTCATGGTTGTACCGCCATCGCCTGCCGCGCTTACGTAGAACTCGGGTGTATCACCACATTCAGGCGCCGGAAGTATCGCCTCAAAGAGATCTCCGTCCACGTGGACCAGCGGTGTAGTCAGAAACGCGCCGTCATCGTAGCGGTAATGGAGCAGGCCCGTGCCGGAAGTATAGGTCTCCCCTATGCTTTCGATCTGAACATTGAAGGTGGTCTCGACGGTCGGCTCGATATACTCGGGGGTATCTTGAGGAAAGGTGATTCTCAGTGCGGGCGGCGGGGCGATCCTCAGGTTTGGATTGCCCGCGAACGCCCCCCACTCAAACGTCTCGTACTTGAGGTAGTCCCACAGACCGTTGACATACATCTCTCTCAAAGCGTATTGATGGGCCTCACCCTGAGTGTACTCTCCGGAGGTCACAGCGGTGGTGAATAAATAGTCCAGGGATTGGCTCGAGCCGTCATAGGGATCGTCCCAGCCACCACCTCCCAGGGCGACCTTTGTTGAGCCGAGAAACCCGACAGCTCCTTGCTTGAGCATCGCCCGACCGATGTTGTTGTAATCGGTATCGTGATTGCTGCAAGCGTCCGCAAAGATGATCGCCGGGTAGTCATCATTCAGGGAAAGGCAATCGGAAGACGTAATGAACGCCTGGCTGTTATATCCCATGATATGGGTCGATGTAGGCGAACCGTGCCCCGCTATGTTAACGAAGGCGTACGTTCCTGAAGTCCAGGCGGACAGCGCGTTGGCATGTGTTAGAGGCTCATCGCAAGGGAACCACGACCATACCGTCGAGTTCTTCTCGTACAGCCGGGTCATGGTCCAGTCAGCCATCCAGGGTTGATCGATCTTGGCCTCCATGAGCTCGGCGCAATCGGTGTCTTCCCAGAAGAACGCCCCCAGCAAAAGCATATTCTTCTTGAAGGCCGGGTCGTCATTCTGCTCGTAGGCTACCGACTTCTCGCAGATGCTCTGCACGGTAGCGGCGTCGCTCCACGGAATCCGTCCGACGCTCACCTCCGCGTAGAAATCGATTGGATCGACGCCCTCACCGTATTGGTGATCCCCGTCCAAATCCCAGGACTCGCTGTCGGGAAGGGAGAGCTCCGCATAATAGTAGTCCGTTTCCGGTCGTCCGTAGCCCAGATCCTGCGCGGTGCGCCGCATAGGCACATCGTCGTAGTGTCCGACCAGCAGAACGTCCTGAATACCCCATTGATCCGCGGGGTATTTGTCCCTCAAGAAGTTCCTGATGGCCTCCACGAGATCGTAACCGCCGTACATGGAGTCGATCCAAGACGTCGTGACCACCTCGACGGTCCGTCCCTTTGATGTCTCCCAGTTCACAAGCGGCGTCACCGCCGAAGTCAGTGAATCAAGCGTGATTATGACGAAGTCATGGAGCCCCCGCGTGGCAGATGAGGCAGGCGAATACCAACCCTCGGTGTCTTCATAGTTGGCGATGTAGCGCTGGGCAACCCGCTTGGTCTGCAGAGTGTTGTCTGCAACGGCCTCGACCCGCCTGTCCGGAAGGAGGTAATCCACGTGTACGGCAATCTCCGGGTAGTGCGTGACTGTGCCGGAAAGCGGGCGGTAGCTGAACGGTGTAATCCGCATGTCCACGAGGTTGTAGTGTCGATAGCCAGCCCTGCGCACGAACTCCGCAACCTGCAGCGGATAAGCCTCGTCACTGCCGTAGACCGAGTTGTAGTTGTCTTCGTATCGTGCCTTCGCCCGCGCGTATATCTCCGGGTCTTCTTCGCCGATTACCCTGGGCAACGGGGCCGGTGCGACGTGATACGTACCGGGAAGCACAACGCCTTTTCCCGTTTCGAACCTCACGTCCACCAACTCTGCGCCCGGGGGAATCGCAATCGCTCGAATCTTCGAAGGAATCTTCGGCTTCCCGGGAATCAGCAGATACCCCAAACCGTCCGCGAAGAACTCGTGCTCATCACCGACGGTTATTATCTCGTGTGGTGGTGTCTCAAAAACGACACTGGTCGTCAGCAGGTTGACTGCCCTCTGATTCGATCCCGCCGTCAAAGCGGTGGCCGTCGAGCTTGTAGTCGAGGCAAGCTGTGCCGATGCCGTCGTGCTGACAGCAAGCAACACTATGCCGACGATGGCGTTAGATCGAAGGGAGTGCGCGCGGTGTTCCTTGCCTGTGTGGACCGATTCAACAAAGGTGATGCACGAAGATCGTCCCTGAGGTGTTCTGTGAAGACGGCGACGCAGGCTCCCGATTATGGACTGGCGCATCAGTTTACTCCCTTTGCTGGCAAGACTCGATCCTCAACAGGTCAGCGCCCCGGCAACGGTCTACGCAACGTAAACTAGCAGGCGGCTACCGCCGCTCTCGCCTGCGTTGCCAAAAACACCGTAGCTCGCGCTTAAACAACCCGGCGATAGAGGAGACTATGTTAGCAGATTCGAGCGCTTAGGTCCACAGGATTGGATTGTTCCGCGTCGTACGCCGTCCTGTGCACCAGCAACGGTGTAAGTTGTGCGGACTTTCTGCAAGCCCCTGGGGGTCCAAGTATATGGGATCGGGGAAATCGTGAACACCTGCTGTTCAATCGGGCAGTCGGCTTAAGGTGAGCGCGTGATTCGCTCGCCTTGCGAGAGTGCATCGCGCTTACGCTGGGCGATGACGGAGAATGATAATGGTAGCACCGACGAACTGGAGGAGGGTCAGGACGATAAGTCCCCACAGGGATGCGGCTGGAATGTCCAGCGTACCGCGGATACCGTGGGCGATTGCACAAGCGGTCACGTTGCTACAAAGCACGTAATCCAGCGCGTCGAGGTTGTCTTCCGAATGCCCAAGTCCTAGGTCAGCGGCAGACACGAACACTTGCGGTGATCCACCGACGGTAACGGAAAAGACATCAGCGGCGCCGCCGGAGAAACTCGCACCGGGGATGGTTCCCAATGACGGGGAGTCCGCCGCTAGCGAGAATAGTATGACATCAGAGTCGTCGAACGTGCCGACGATGCCGGTGTCGAACACAAGCAGGGCATCGATGTCGTCGTCCTGAGCCAAACCGAGATTCGAGAAGGAAGCAAAGAGCACCGTTTGCCATGGATTGGCAGTGGCGAGGAATACGTGCGCGCCGCTTGGGTCACTCGAACCCGGGAGGAACTCAAGCGATGGAGAGGTCGCGCTTGCGGAGAAGTAAACCGCAGTCAGTACTTCGGTGGTGATAGTCGCGTCAACGCGGTCTTGAGCCGCATCAAAGATGGCATCGTTGGCCGACGAAGGAGGTTGGGCGGAAAAATCAACCCCGCCCTCATCGAAGTTATTGCGAACAAGGACGTTGTTCAGGCTCAGTCTCCGCGTGGCACGCTTCCCGCCCCCCTGCAAGAACAACACCGTGGACATGAACTGATCCCCCGCGCTCTGGTGGCGGAACGCCTGGTCCAAGGCATTGTACGGCAGGCCGGCCGTCACAAGATCGACATCAGGCGCTGCGACGCCCACGCTGTCTACGTCGATGGAGAACAGCATGGCGAATGTTTCGCTCGATACAAACATATCATTGGCCAATGACAGCGCGTCCAGATCATCGCCCTCGCGTCCCAGACCGAGATCCTCGCCTGGAACCACGACTGTCGGATATGGAGAATCGACCTGGAGGATGGCATCCGCAGGGACGTGCCCCAGTACGATTGAAGGTGACTCCAGGCCGAACGAGAAAAACGGTGGCGGAAGCGGATCAACCGGTGGCCGGGCATACACAGTGTTCATCAAACCGCTCAGCATTACCACAGCGGCGCACACCCCCGTCCTCTTCCGTCGCTGCCCCTCGCGGTAATCATCTTTAGCCTTCATCAATTTTCTCCCCACGGCGGCGATCGACTCGTGCATATTCGGTCGCGCCGATTCCGGTCAGGCTACTCCAACGGATCTCCGAGGGGCAACGTAGCTATCCACTCCGGCCAATCCGTATCGTTCCACATTCTCCACCGGATCGCCTTGGCGTGGAAAGTACAGGCCAGCTCTCCGTCGAAGGAGCGATAGGCCCCGGTGAAGTGCTCAAAGGCCTCCTCGCGTCTTCCTTCGGCAAGCGCCTTTGCTGCTGCATGAAAGTGAGCCTCCCCACGCAGTTTCCTCGGTGAAGGCATCTCTTCCGTATGTTTGACAAGGTCATCGAAACCGGCATCCCCCAGGGAGAAGGCGTAAAGCGCTTCAATCCACTGTTCAGACTGCGGGTGAACCAGCCCCCCCGAAAAGTCCACACGGTCCGCCTGATCGCTCAGCAAGTCGTTAGCCTCGCCTGCCTGCCCGAGCAGCCGAAGACACGTCGCCGACCACAGCACGGCTTGGGCGCCGGCGCGATCCCCCTCTGCCAAGGCCCGTGCCCGAAACAACGCCTCTTCCGTCCGCCCCGCCTCTGCGAGAACCAAAGCGGGATAGACATGGGCGTAGAAGCGGCTGTCCGGGTCAAACGCCGCACAAGTATCGAGATCGGCCAGAGCCGGATCGAATTGTCCGGTCCAGTAGTACAATCGCCATCGATAATGATATCCCTGCCATCGCCTCCGCGGTGTTTGTGCCAAGTCGATTGCCTGAGTCCGAGCTTCGATTGCCTCCTCAAGTCTACCCACGCTTTCGAGGCATTCCGCTTCGGCCGTGGGCGGGAGATCGTCCATAGGATCCTTCACATTACCCGCGCGTGCCCATCCCAGCGCCGCGGCAAAGTGGTGACTCGCAAGGTCCGTCCTTTGCACGTCGAGATCGGCTTCGTAGGTCTCCGCTGCCAAACGATGGGCGATCGAGAGAAGGTAATGCGGGTACGCGCCGTACTGCTCCTGATCAATCAATTGTCGGAGCGCCGCTCGAGCCTCTTCGAAGTTGTCGAGGATGCGCGAAACGTACAGCTGCTGGTTATGAGCTCGGGCCAAGTGGAGGGCTGCTTGAGGATAGAACTCGTTTTGTCCAGACCGCAACGTGTTGGCTTCGCGGTAGCACTCCACCGCAAAGGTCGGATCGTCGAAGTGAGCGGCCAGGCCGCGGAAGAACCACGCGTCAGCCGTGCTCGGTCCGCCCATGCGATCCGCCTTTTCCAGCGTCTCGTACAAGCTCTGATGGTCGCCAATTCTTCGCTGTGCCCACGCCCGCATATACATGGCCGGTGAATTGCTTGGGTCGAGCCGCAACACGCTGTCAAGGTGCTCCATCGCGGTGGTTTCGTCCGCCATGCCCAGAGAAGCCAAGGCCCGAGTAAGATTGAGCTGCACCGGATCGGCCGGAAGCACAGATGCCTGCGCAATCGCGTCCTTGACAAGATCGGGGTTTCGATAATCGAAGTATGCCAGCCTCTCGTAAGCTGTCTGCAACAGGTTGTCCGCACGTTCTCGGCCCGAAATCCTGGAGTGTTGAATCAGCCCTGCCCCCAGGACGACCGCAACCGTCGTGGTCACGATAGCAAGGGCGGCGGCACGATGGCCACAGGCCCATTTGAACGCCGTTTCGAGATGTCCCACGCGTCGGCTTACAATCGGGCGACCTTGGGCAAACCTGCGCAGGTCATCAGCCATGGCCAACGCCGTTGGGTAGCGATATCCAGGATCCTTGTCCATCGCCCGCAGGCAGACCGTCTCCAAGTCAACGGGGACTCGCTTATCCCACCGCCGAGGTCGCGCCGGCTCGGTCGAGCAGATACCCCTCAGAATCTGATCGCGAGTCTTGCCTTCGAATGGACGCCTCAAGGTAAGGAGTTCATAGAGGGTGGCACCTAGGGAGTAGACATCGGTGCGATGGTCAATCGCACCCACGTCTCCTCTGACCTGTTCGGGTGAGAGGTATGCGGCCGTCCCCATCACTTCTCCAGACTTGGTCAAGTGTGGTTCGTCCGCGAGCTGGGCAAGGCCGAAGTCGGTGATATGCAGTCGCCCGTCCTCCCCGAGCAGAAGGTTGTGCGGCTTTATATCACGGTGGATGACGCCGTGCTCGTATGCATGTGCAAGCCCGTCGGCAACACCAGCAACCAGGGTGGCAATACGGCGAAAGTCATCGAGTGTGCGATGCGGTGGGGGGGATGTCGCTGGAGGCGGGGCGCATTCCTCGGCCCCGAGCTGCCGCTCGTCTATCGGTATTGAGGTCAACGCGCTGCTCGCAAGTGGTTTGGCCTGCGGATCCTCGCGCTGGAACGTCGACGAAAGCAGTTCCGGTTGGCTCTGGATCACGTTGTCCAGGCTTAGCCCCTCGATCAGCTCCATCGCGTAGTACAGGTGCCCCTTATACTCGCCTTGAGCGTATACGGGCACCACGTTGGGGTGATTCAAACGGGCGACCGCTTTGGCTTCGGTGCGAAAACGCCGGACCGCCGAATCTCCGCGGTGGGAGAACGCCGGAAGCACCTTCATCGCCACTACGCGGTTAAGCGAGGTTTGGCGGGCGCGGTACACGATGCCCATACCGCCTCGCCCGACTTCCTCCAAAATCTCGAACTCCCCCAATCTTGTGCCGGGAACCAGTTCCCCGGCCTGGGCGAGCCAACCAACCGACTCACTGCTGAAACCCGAGCTTGTGCTCCAGCCGATGTCGTCCGCGTGCAGCCTGAAATCGCAGATCTGGAATGCCTCGCGGACGTCCGCGGAAAGCTGCTCCACTTCACCCGAGGTTCCCAAAGCTTGCGAGCCGTCCGACTGCGCAAGAGTGCTGCCGCAAGAGGGACACGCCACCTCGCCGTCGCCGGCGGTGCTGAATGTGCAGCTTGGACAGACTAATTGAGCCACGGAATCGTCCCAATCCGTTTGCGGGTATACGATACATAGGGGGTAAGACAACAGCTTTGCCGGTCTGACACGAATCCGACGGAATAGTGCAGGATGACCGGCTAGCGGGACTTTATCCCCTCTCGGCGCCCTTGTTCATTCACCCTTGATCGCGGTTCTTTTTTGTATGGCTGCATACCCCCCAAGTGACGCAATACAGCGTGCGGCGCATCACATGTCGAACATCTCCCAGTCCAGCGAATCAATCCGTTCCCGGAGCCGCCGCAGCACTCGCGACTTCGCTTGGTAGACGCTGTCTATGCTTATGTCCAAGTCCTTGGCTGTTTCAGCCGCGGGTCTTTCGGTCAGGACATGTAGACGAAAGGCCTCGAGAGTTTTGGGCTCAAACTCCTTCGCAATCATGCGCAAGCCCCACCTGACGAGGTGTAGGTACTGCTCACGCTCCCAGTCTGCGTCCTCCGAGTCCGCCTTGTCCGCCAGAGTGTCAAAGGCCCTCGGGTCAAGCAGCGCTTCCTGCCGAGCCTGCTGGCTGGCCCGTCGCCCCACGGCGTGCATAACGGCGGTTCGCAGGTAGGCTCGAAAAGACCCTTTTCGCCCAAAGTGGTGGAATCTGTCCAGGGCCTTGAAGAGATACATCTCCACATCCTGCACCACATCCTCCGCTTTGTCGGGTGAAGCACCAAGGCGTCGAGCGTAACTAAGCAGTAGTTCCCCATAGCGCCTGTGGAACTCCATCCAGGTGTTCTGATCGTGTCCGCCGCGAAGTCGATCAACAAAAGAAATGCGGGTTGTTCCGGATGAACCCATTACATTCACTATTATCTCTGAACGTCGCCGCAATAGCAAGGTTAGGTGCAGTTTCGTACATTCATCCTGTAACGACCCTGAGATCTCAAAAGCACGGCGCAATCCAGACCGCCTGATGCCGGCAACATCCGAGAACATGCTGCTTTTCTTGTCAGAATCGTAGTTGGGTCGTCTTCTGTAGGTCAGAAAGAGCTGCGGCCCGGGCTGGCCAGTCGCCTTTGCCCATGCGGATACTGCTCGCGGCTTTCGAGTTCATTGCCCGGAATCAGACGGTGATCGGGCAGAGCCGGGAGTCTGCTTCGGCCCACCGAACCGGGGATTGACTGTCGCAGAGGCTTGAAGTCCTGCTTGTGTGCCCCGCGGCGGTCGGAGCCTGTGCGGTAGAGTTGGACCCGCAGCTCGAATGACTTGTATTGTCCGGCGCAGGGGCTTACTATGAACAACGCAAATGACCTGATCTGCCGGTATCATTCTCGTACCGCAGGCGTTTATGAGGGAGGACCACACGTGCAAATCCAAATCTTGATGACAACGTTTTGTTTGTTGGGCGGAGGGGCCCTGGGGCAAGTCGATTCCGTCGATGCCCGCGAAAGCGACGGCATGATCACACGTGCGGAGGTAGAGCCTCCGATCGTACCTCCAATCTGGGAGCACAGCATCAGGAAGAACCGGTATATCTCGCTCTGCGGGGTCGATCCCCAGCCGGTTGCATACCAGATTGAGATGACCGCCGGGCCCGGTGCAACCGGCGTCTTGGGCTGGATCGGCCCGGCAGACGCGAACGGCGTTGCTCGCGTCGTGCGTACACCGTTCTTCAGTGACGCATGGCCTTGCCCGCTGCATCTCGGCGATTGCGAGATTGTCCCCGACGCGGTCTACGAGGTGCGGGCGACGGCCGACGGAGAGACTTTCTCAATCCCGTTGGAGCTTGGCACGGTCCCTCGGCCGGAACCGTGGTATTACGGAGATGTCGTCGGGCCGGTCGACCCGGACACAATGACGTTTGCCCCGCCTAACGGCATTGTCAATATCGACGACATCACCGCGTATCTCTTCACCTCCTACGGACCACCCAAGCCCATGGTGCACACCACCTGGGTCGACCTTCACGGAATCGGCGATGGCAGCCCCCCGAACTACATTCTGAACATATCCGACCTTCAGCGTATTCTCTTCGGGCACCAGGGACAGCAATACACCGACGCCCCCGACCAATTGGCCCCGGCGGATTGCTCGGCACACCCCTGGATACAACGTTACGGAGACAGCGGATGCCTCATCGGAACCCAGCGCGGCGCCGACGATCTTGACTATCCCTGCGTAAACGAAGACCACTTCGAGTTCAGCGCGGGCGTCGGAACTCTGGACATCATGCACTACAGCGCAACCTACAATTGCTGTCCTGACGACATTCGCGTGACACTTTCCGTTGAGGGGAATCACCTCGCGCTGACCGAGGAGGAGATCCTCGACAGCGGAGGATGCAGCTGTATATGCTGCTTCGATGTGGACACGACGCTGGTCGATCTCCAACCCGGCCAGTACACTTATGAGTATTGTTGGTTGGACTACGAGTTCGGCCAGCAAAGATGCCAAACCGGCGAAATCGAGATTCCCGAAACGGTTCCACACGTGGAGACATACGGAAACGGGGAATGTCTCCCCGGAACGCAACGCGGAACCGAAGGTACTGAGTATCCCTGCCCCGATGATGATTACCTGGAGCTGACCCCGGGCGTCGGTACGCTGGACATCACCCATTACAATGCTACGTACAACTGCTGTCCCGACGACATCCTGGTCGCGCTCTCCGTTGACGATCATCACCTTATGCTTACCGAGGAGGAGATCCTGGATAGCGGGGGATGCTTCTGCATTTGTTGCTTCAATGTGGAGGCGACCATCGTAGACCTCGAGCCCGGTCTGTACACCTATGAGTACTGCTGGTGGGACTACGAGACCGAACAGCAGCGCTGCCAGCCGGGCGAAATCGAGATTCCCGAGTCGCTTGCGCATCTGGAGAATTACGGAAACAGCGGGTGCCTGTCCTCGGCTGGCCGCGGCACCAAGGATAGTGTATATCCCTTCTGCGACAACGAGCAGTTCGAGCTAAATATCGACGTTGGCACGCTACACATCGTCCATCGCGACGCAACCTACAACTGCTGCCCCGATGACATCCTGGTAACGCTTGACATTGTCGGCAACCACCTTGCACTGAGAGAGGAAGAGATCCTCACCATGCCCTGCGACTGCATGTGCTGCTTTGACGTGGAGGCGACGGTGATCGACCTCGAACCCGGCGAATACACCCTTGAGTATTGCTGGTTGGATTACGAGACCGGACAAGAGCAATGCTATACGGATACCGTCATGATCCCCGCGACGTCCGCGAACATGGGCGGCTATGAAAACAGCGGGTGTCTATCCCAGAATCCGCCCGGCGGCCGAGATGACGTATATCCGTACTGCGGCGACGACCAGATGGCGCTAACTCTCAACGGCAACACCCTGAACATCCTGCACGAGAACGCCACCTACAACTGCTGTCCCGATGACATAGTGGTGTCGCTTGTCGTCGATGGCATGATCTTGCGGTTGACCGAGGATGAGATCCTCACCTTCCCGTGCTTTTGCCTCTGCTGCTACAACGTTGAGTCCAGCGTTGTAGACCTAACCCCCGGCATCTACACCGTCGAGTACTGTTGGTACGATGAGGAGACCCAGCAAGACGTCTGCCACTCGGAAGTGATCGAAGTGCCGTAAAACTCAGACCTGTACGTGCCGGCACCCTGCACGTATCTGCGTCGGCGCGTTCCGCGACCATGGGACGCGTCGACTTGTTTCCTTGGCTGAACATCTTCGGTCAAGAACTTGGGAACCGTTTTGGGGATAAGCCATTGATGGAGGTAGCGATGAAGAAGCGCATAGGGACCACCGTAGCGGTCGTTGGGCTGCTCGTCTGCTGTGTCGAGGCTCGAGCAGAGGTGGAAGTTGAGTGGGTAGTAGTCGCTGATCCCGGAAACACCGGAGAAGTCTCTGGGGCCGGGGCCGGTGGGACGGGGCCGACTCGAATCTGCGGTGCCGTCGACTACGTATACCGGATCGGCAAGTACGAAGTCACCAACGGACAATATATCGACTTCCTCAACGCCGTCGCCGGCGTCGAGGATACGCACGGGCTGTACGAAGCGGAAGACCCGGGCGGTCACGGAGGCATGGACGGTCAATACGGAGGAGTCCAACAGATCGGAGGCCCTGGAGCCTACACATACGTGGTGAAGGACGGCGACACGGAATGGCTCAACAAGCCCATACACTTTCTCAGCTTCTACGACACCCTGCGTTTTGCCAACTGGATGCACAATGGACAACCGACAGGCCTGCAAGATGAGACCACAACGGAGGATGGAGCGTACGATATGTCGCTCGGTGCTAGCGTCACGCGCAAACCCGGGGCCAGAGTGTTCGTTCCCAATGAAGACGAATGGTACAAGGCGGCCTATTACAAAGGTGGAGGAACGAACGCTGGATACTGGAATTATTGTCTGAACAGCGATTGGCCCCCGGTGGCGGAACCGCCTCCCGGTACTTCGGTGCCCCCCGGCTCAGCAAACTATTACGGAGGGGGAGAATACGCGGTGGGTCCTCCCTACTATGCCACCGACGGCGGGGCATACACTTGGTCGCCAAGCCCTTACGGAACCTTCGATCAGTGCGGCAACATGCATGAGTGGGTAGACACCTGGGAGGAAGGTGTGGGGCCCTTTCTGCGTGGCAGTGGTTATCCAAGTTTCGACCCCGGCCATGCTGCAAACCACTTCGGGTACATTCCGGAGGGGGGCATATACACCCACACGGGCTTTCGCGTAGCTGCCATGCTCGAACCGGAGTCCGTACCGGCAGCATCTCAGTGGGGTCTGGTCGTAATGATGCTGCTGATTCTTACGGGTGGCACGGCTGTGTTCAGAAAACGCTACTCGGTTCAGCCATAGAGCAGGAGGAGCGATGATGGTAACGACGCGCTCCGGGACTGTTCTCGCGGTGGCTGCTGCAGTGCTTGGTATCGGTTCAACGGCACGGGCGGATGTGGAAATCGAGTACGTTGCGTCGGTGATACGGGAAACGCCGATGACACGCACAGCGACGGTGACGGTGGAGTGGACTACGTCTAGCGCCGGGAATCTCGCGTGCCGGAAAATTGCGGATGTCTATGCGGAGAACGAAAATGGGAATGAGAGGCAAATCGGTGTTGGTCGCGGCGCTCGTGGGTGCGCTTGAGTTCGGCCCATCCGTGGCCAACGCACAATTCGACAACGTGTCCAACTGGGCGGCATTCGATCCCGGGGGCAATGATGTAGGGGACGATCCCGATGGGTATTCGAACGCAGTCTTTGATGGGCGATACGTATACTTCGCTCCGTGGCATAACGGGACCGGTTTCCATGGGGAGGTTCTCCGGTACGACACGCAGGGGGAATTCGGCCACGCCTCTTCATGGGCTACCTACGATCCGTCGGCCCACGATGTCGGTGTTCGCCCTCGCGGGTTCACTGGTGCAGTGTTTGACAACCGGTACGTCTACTTTGTTCCGTGGAATAACGGCGTCGACTTCCACGGCGAGGTACTGCGCTACGATACTGAGGGGAGCTTCAC
>CP070744.1:1507649-1520111 GCA_020348265.1 Phycisphaerales bacterium
GTTGCATCGGCAGTAGCCGGCTCGCTGGATATTTGTGTGGGGGGCAACTATGACGGGTTCGTCTGTGACGGTTCCGGAGACTGCGTGGCTGGTGGCGGTACCTGCACGGGAAGCGTTTCGTTTCTGGGAGACGCAACCGCCAACGCTGCCTTCAACATAGGCATCTGTTATTCCGCGAGGTCCGACCTGGGCTGGATCATCAAGATGATCCGGGAGTACCTGCTTTATCTTGAGCATTATGTTCAGAAAGCGTGGAGAGACACGTGTGGAGATGATCCCGATCTTGATGGCATTCCCGAGTGCAGGGACAACTGCCCGGATGACTTCAACCCTGATCAGCTCGACGTCGACAACGACGGCGTCGGCGCAATATGCGATTTTGGGGGGCCCGCCGTTTCCGAATGGGGTGCAGCGATTACGGCGCTGCTCGCGATGGCAGTGGGAACGATAGTCTTCACTCGAAGGCGGAAGATGGCCGCTTAGGGCCGCGAGGCAGGCTCTTTGAGGAACGACTACTTGCAGTCGCACCACAGTGGTGCTGCACCGGGCGTCGCCTTTCATATGGTTGAACTGGCCAACCCAACATCGGCATCTACAGACCGTACGACCGCGCGACGATCAATCGCCGAAGACGCATTTCAGTCCCAATGAACTTAGAGAATGTGCTATATGTAGAACAGTGATATTTTTTTCTTGACAACTCCATTGTCCGCTGGTAGTCTGCCCGTGAGTTTATCGGCTGTAGGAAGTGGCTTAGGCTGCCCTTTGTGGAAGATCGGGGCGTTGCCAGCTTCCTGGGGGCAGTCACTTCGGGGCGCCGACTTAGCGAGACTATCGGGCTTACACACGTCATAACGCGCACACAATGTGGGTTACGGTGTGTCTCGAAGGCGAAACGGTGGTCCGAGGCCGATAAGCGGACGTCGCGTTAATGTCTAGTCACAAGGGCGTTTGAAAACGAACAAGTAGGTGCAAATCGAGCTTTGACTTGCTGCGGGGTAAGCAAGGTGGGGAATGTGCGCTCACCTGGTGCTCCGCGCTTGAGTGAGGAATCGTGACGATGGCTCCGGGTGTGACGTCACCTGAGCACCCGTCACCGAAGGGGTGTCTGCGGTGGTGGAGAGGAAGCGAGCCGTCAGACAACACGTTTCGCGTTACGTGTGCAGCGCAGCGCTTTTGATCTCATTGGTCGCCAGCGCGTTTGCCATGTCCGCAGCCATCGTTTCGCCTGACCTTGCGTGGCTTGGTTGGCTATCTCTCCTTCCGCTGTTCATCGCAATCCGCGTTTCCGTCCCGCGGACGGGGTTTCTGTACGGTGGGCTGTGGGGGGCGTGTCTGTGGGCGTTCTCGATCGCAGACAGTGACCTCACTTCCCTCGCGACGCCCGCTTCGTTTGCCCTGCTGACGACCGCGCCTGCCATCTATGCATACCTCGGTACCCGGCTGACGCGTTGGATAGGGTACAGTCCGTTTGTGCTCGGCTTTGGCTGGATGGGGGTGGAGCTTGCTTTCGCGCCGGTCGGCCTTGACCGCGGGCTCTTGGGGATCCTCGGCGGAGATGGAACCGTTGTCTCGTGGATCGGCAACTCGTTCGGGTACGTGCTTGTTGCCTTCCTCGTCGCCTTGGTAAATGCCTCGCTGGTATCGATCCTAAGCGGTGTCCGGCTGCCGATGGCATCGCGCGGCTATCGGAGTCTCCCCGGCAACAACGGGGCACGTCTGCTGCCCCAGACACTCTTTTGTCTCTCACGTTCTGCCCTTCGCCCATCCCAACCACGCGCTCCTCCCCTTTGATCTGTCAACACACCTGCCACCGTCTACTTGGAGCCCGGCAGGGGGCGCAGTCTGATTCAAGAAGCGTTTTCATGGCGTGAATAAAGGCGAGGCCTGACTGTCAGTCACATGAGGCCTCGCAGACCGGACATCCGAGGAAGGCCGGTGCAAGGGGCCGAACAGGATACGTCGCCTCTTGAGGAACACTGACGCGGCAACCCCAACGCCGTTGGCGGCAACGGCGTCAGGGTTCGTGTCAGGGAGGTATATCCTGATCTTGGATGGCCTGGAACAAGCCGTCGGTGACAACCGACGGCAGGCAGCTCGCAGTCGATTCTACGATCTGCCGCAGTTACTCAGCGCTGCATTGGCGGAGCTTTCGTTCGTGCGAGCTGAATTGATGAGGAGGTACGAGAATGAATGCACACAGAAACAACGCCATCGTCGCAATGATGGCTTTGACATGCCTTTTGATCGCGGTGCCCGCTGCGGGGCAACCGCAACCGTTAACGATCGCAGCGGGTTCCGACTTCTTCCGTTCGGCGGGACCACCGAGCGGCACAAGTCCAACGTATGAGGTCTTCACCGAGGAGCCGCTGCCGGCGGGCTTCTTCGGATCGGGATCAGACCCCTTTGATGGACGCATTGACTACAAGAGCGATCCGTTCCTTGTCGCTGGAGTCGACGGTGACTTTGAAGCCGACACGATCGTCGAGCGGTTGGAGGCCGCCGTTTTTGCCGATGTTGGCGGGCAAGCTACCATCAGCACGGAGATCGTCGCCCTGAGCCTCCAGAGCAACGGCAACATCACCGTGACCTTCAACAACGGGGCAGCGTCAGCCGAGTATTCGGTCCGCGTCGGACTGTCAGCATCGCAGGAGAACGGCTCGATGACCATCGACTACGAGGCAGCAACGGGTGGCTCGTTCTCGTCGGTTACGCATGTTACCGCGAAGCTGGTGTTTACAAAGGAGTCGGGGACGCTCGGAGACGCTATAGCCGTCTTGGACCCGGCCCCCGTGTCAATGTTCATCGCGAATGGTTGCTGGTCGGTAGGCGCTGATGCAGCCTTTGAGATTGCATCGGCGGTGGGCGGCTCGCTGAGTGTCTGCGTCGGCGGCGACTATGACGGCCTCGCCTGTGTCGACGGCTCCGATTGCGCGGGTGGTACCTGCACGGGGAGCGTTTCGTTTCAGGGGGACGCGGCCGCCAATGCCGCATTCAACATGGGTGTGTGTTTTACCCCGGGTGCTTCGCGAGGCTGGATTATGCAGTTAATCCGGGAGTACTTGCGTTACCTCAAGCATGGGATCCAGAAAGCGTGGAAGTTTGCGTGTGGACTCGATCTCGACGAGGACGGTATTCCCGAGTGCAGGGACAACTGCCCGGCCATCTACAACCCCGATCAACGCGATTACGACAAGGACGGCATAGGCGACGCCTGCGATCCTGTGACGATTTCACCGGGTTCCGACTTCTTCCGTACGGCAGGCCCCCCGAGCGGTGACAGTCCAACCTTCGCCATCTACAAGGATGACCCGTTGCCGGCTGGCTTCTTCGGTACGGGATCAGATCCCTTTTATGGGCGCATCGACTACGAGGGTGATCCGTTTATCGTCGCCGGAGTCGAGGGCGACTTTGAGGTCGACACGATCGTCGAGCGGAATCAGGCCGCCATCTTTGCCGAGGGTGGCGGGCAAGCCACAATCGACACAGAGATCGTCGCCCTGAGCCTCAAGAGCAACAGCAACATTGAAGTGACCTTCAATGACGGGGCAACGTCAGCCGAGTATTCAGTCCGCGTCGGACTGTCAGCAGAGGCCGCGCAGGAGACCGGCTCCATGACGATAGTCCACGACTTGGTGGCGCAGGGTGGCACTTATGCCTCGGTCACGCGTGTGACCCCGAAGCTGATGTTTACAAAAGTGTCAGGCGCGGACGGAGACCCCGTTGCCGTTCTGGATCCGGCTCCCGTGAAGGCGTTCATCGCGCAAGGTTGCTGGGGACTTTCAGCTGATGCTGACCTCGAGGTAGCGGCAGCGGCGGGTGGTTCGCTAACCGTCTGTGTCGGAGGTGACTATGATGGATTCGTCTGTGCCCCCGGCTCCACAGAATGCGTGGACGGCGGTGGTTCCTGTTCGGGAAGTGTTACGTTTCAGGGGGACGCGGCCGCCAGCGCCCGATTCAACATGGGAATCTGTTACGCCCCGGAATCCGTGCGAGGCTGGTGGATTATCCAGATGATCCGGGAGTGGGTGCGTCGGCTCAGGCATCAGATCCAGAAGGCGTGGCGGGATGCATGCGGAGGCGATCCCGATGCTGATGGCATTCCCGCGTGTAGGGACAACTGCCCGGATCAATATAACCCCGATCAACGCGATGACGACAACGACGGCGTAGGCGAAGCCTGCGATCCCGGCGACTTCCCCGCCGTTACCGAATGGGGTGCGGTAATAATGGCCCTTTTGGCAATGGCGGTAGGAACGATAATCTTCACCCGGCGGCGGAAGATGGTAGCGTAGCGTTGAAAGACGACTAGGCACACCGGGAGTATTGTGCTTAAACTGGGCGGGAGATGAATCGGACAACGCTCATCGTCGTTGACGAACGATGGCAGGCTTGTCCGCTATCCATCTCCCGCCTCGTCCCAAGAACATGATGCTGTGCTGCCATCTCCTTCTCCGCCAATCATCCCGATGAGCCTGACCAGTTGGGAAGTGGAAGGCACGAGGGTGTAGAAGCGCAATGACGGCAACCGCTCCGCAATGCAAAACCATAGGATTATGTCGGGTCGCTCCGACGGATTACTTTGCCGCGTTGATGGCGTGATCGAAACAGTTCGCGTTTGAGGAGCTTGCGTCGTCGACGTTCGCGATAGCCGATCAACCCTTGCCGGGCAAGGAAGTATGACACGACCGCGGCGACGGTGCTGATGATGAGACAACCGACCCAGAGTTCCGCACCGAGGTTCATAAGGATCGAAAACACGTTCTTCCAGAAGGCCCACTCGAAGAACTTGGCCGCCTCCTGACCTTGTTGGAGTTTCTGCAAAACCTCCGCCTCGTCGGCGGCTGGGGAAGCCATGATCAGCTTGCCCAAGGCCAGGCACGTGCCGTAGATGGGGACGATCGTGAACGGATTGGTTATCCACACAATCGGGATGCAGACCGCTTTGTTGGCTCGGAACAACGCGGCCAACCCGATGGCAATAGCCGTTTGGAATCCCACAAGCGGCAAGAATGCAACGAACATGGCCAGGGCCACACCAAGAGCTACCTGGTGAGGCGTATCATTCGTGTGCAGCACCTTGTGCAGCAGAATTCTGCGAAACTTGTAGAGATACTGACCCATAGCCTAGATCGTCTAGCAGCTTGTTGAACAAGTTGCTTGTTGTGATCCAAGTGTAGCGTCACCCCTTGTGGGTGGCGTCTTTCGAGGCTTCACGCCGCCCACGAGGGGCGGCGCTACATTATTCAACAGGATGCTAGCGCATAAACGCGCTTCAACCTGCGGTTACCTATTCACGCCGCGTTGTGTGCCTCTGCATTCAAGCACCGCCGATTGACTTCTCGTTACGTTCAGGCGCTGCTCAAGAGCAGTGGCACACCCACAAATTCGACCGTCACGTTGACTAGTTTCCCTCACCAGAACATGCGGAGCTGCACGCCGCCATTGTACTGCAGTTCCCCGCCCTTGTCGGCAAGACCGTCCCACCGATAGACTTGGTTGTCAAAGCGGATTTCCAGGAACTTCTCGGCGATGTTGGATATATCGGCAATTCACGTTCCAACGGCGGATAAACGCCGGATAGACGCCGAGACAGCCTCGACAACGCTCTGGGAGTCAAGGTCATTCATGCACCGATGACCATGCGGGCACTGCGAGAGCCTCCGCAGGTAGCAGGGGGAGCAATCAAGTTCAAGGCGCAGAACGTCCTCGGGTCGACCATAAGGGCCGGTGCGACGCGGGTTCGTCGGACCCGTAAGACAGACCAACTCTCGCTCAAGGGCAACAGCCAGGTGAGCCGCAGCGGAATCGTGACAAAGCACCACGTCAGCCAGGCTTACAACCGCGGCCAATTGCGGGATACTCGTGCGCCCGGCCAAGTTGATCGGTTCGGACTTGCAGCTCCGGGCAATCTGTTCGCACAACGCAAGTTCATCGTTGCCACCCAGCAGCACGCAGCGCATTCGGCCCCCAGCATGCAGCGCGTCGATCGCCTCTATAAACCGTTCAGCAGGCCACACTTTCGTATCCCACCGTGCACCCGGGACAACGGCCACAACGTGATCATGATCGCCCAACCCCATCGAGCCCAACAGCTTTCCGGCTTCAACGCTGAGGGCATCCGGTACGGATAGACTGAACTTGACGGGGACATCCGCAAAACCAAGCAAGTCGGCCACGAGA
Organism: Phycisphaerales bacterium; assembly: GCA_020348265.1. GTDB lineage: Bacteria > Planctomycetota > Phycisphaerae > UBA1845 > UBA1845. Next base: position 1,513,833 of record CP070744.1, read on the forward strand.
TAGTACCGATCCACCGCGTGCATCTCGGAGTCCCGGACCTTCACGTCGTGGTTGTAGAATAACCATGCCCCTTCGCGGGCACCGTAAAAACCGATGCGGATGTCCGCACCGCTTACCCATGAGAGAAAGCCGGTGCGAAAAAGCGCCTGCAGGTCAATCACCAGGTCGTAGCGGCGAGAGCGCAGGCCACGGACGAACTGCAAAAACTCCAACGCCGCTCGCGGGCTTCGTGCCATGCGCCCGAAACGCTTGCGGTCGAACAGGATCAGATCATCCAAATCGGGGTGATTCTCCAAGAGTGGTGCAAAAGGCACGGCGATAAGCCAATCGATCTTGGCCTGCGGGAAACGCATCCGCAGCCCGTGGAGGACGGGAAGCGCATGCACAACGTCTCCGAGCGAACTCGGTTTGACGATGAGAATCCGGTCGAATGATCGGTCAGAAAGGCTCACGTTTGCGCCAAACGGCAACTGCCGATGTTCTACTCCCGAAACGCCACCCAGCGATCGTTGCCCACCAGTACCTGGTTGGGCTTGAAACGGGCTTTATAAGCCATTGTCCTGCTTCCCGCTACGTAGAAGCCCAAGTAGTAGTATGAAAGCCCCCGGGTTCGGCAATACTCGGTCTCGTGAAGCACGGAGAGCGTTCCGAGGCTTCGTGATCCAAAGGCGGGGTCGAAGTACATGTATACGCTGCTAAGTCCGTTGGAGCATTGATCCGCTATACTAACCCCGATCAGACGCTTGCCAAGCCGATACTCGAACTCCCAGGTCTCCAAAGGCGAGTCATAGAGGAAATCATGAAACGCGTCGTATGACCGGCTCATGGTATCGTCGTGTTGCGCGTCGAGATAATCCTTGAAGACGGCGAACTTCTCGTCGGTAGGCGTGGGCTTGGACATCGCAACATTCACGTCGACGTTGAGGCGGTGCACCCGCCGCATGCCGCGTGACGGGGAGAACTCGTCGACCATGATCCGCAACTGCCGACACTCCCGGCACCGTCGGCAACGGGGGCGATATATCAGACTGCCGCTTCTCCTGAATCCCAGGGCTAAGAGACACTCGTAGAGCTCCCCGTCCAGCTGTTCAGCGGAGTAGACTTCGCTGCGCGACTGCCTTCCTGGAAGGTAGGGACAAGGCGTCTCCGGAGTCACATTACGCAGAGCGTCGAAGGCAGCCTGCGGAGAGGAAATGAGCTCGTCATCATGCTCGAGGTCGGTCATCGCTTCGACTGATTCTAGGGGGGCTACGGTGCCAATGGCAACAGTAAACCGGGAGACACTTGTTCCGTAACCCAGACAACCAGCGGAGGGAGAAAGATCCCTGGCAGCAGATTGGCCACGGGAATCTTCTTTATTTCCAGGATCATGAGTGCAGTCGCCAGTAAGACGACACCCCCGACTATGGTCATCAATGCAATCGACACTTCATCCAGCGGATCGGCGACCCAATACGCCAAGAGGGAAAGACCGCCTTGAAAACCCAGGACCGTCACGATGCTGGCAAACACCCCCCAGCCCAGCGCTGATGCGAGGGCAAGTGAGCAGAAGGCATCCAGGAGCGATTTGATGTAGAGGTAGCCGGGGTCGCCGTGGGCGCCGTTTTGCAGACACCCCAACAGAGTAAGTGGGCCAACACAAAAGATAACGCTGGCCGTTAGAAACCCCTCGGCGAAAGACCGTCCGTCCTGCCCCGCGAATCGCGCATGGATCCAAGTGCCGAGTGATTCGATTCCTTCGTGAAGACGAAGAGCCGTGCCAATCACCGCCCCTGCGATCAACGACCCAATCATAACCATCGCCAGACGTGCGCCGTAGGTCTTGCCGGCCAAGACCAGCGGACCAAACTCGGACACCGTATCGGCGAACTTGATTACCGCTGCGTCGACGCCCAGCACTATCGTAACCAGCCCCAGCGAATCCAGCACGATTCGTCGGTAGCGCTCAGGGAGTCTGGCTGACGCAGAGAGCCCAATCAGACTTCCCACAGCAACGGCTATAGTGTTGACGATCGTACCGTTGAGAATAGACCACATATCCTTCAACCTCTCGCCTGCGACGCTTCAGGGGCGTTCGTGAAACGAGGCAGAGCTCAAACTCACGACTCAGCGTACGGATCGCTTACCCCCTACGGACGCGATCAACGATCTCGCACACGCGATTCGAGACACAATGCTCAGTCCGCACGAGCCTCTGCACTGCTCTTGCCTCCTCTGCAATCGCACCCTCCTGTGATATCAACCGACGTATCACAATACCTAGCTTGTGTGCGGTGCGATAGAAGTGGAGATGCGGTGCCAGCGAACTGAGTCCGGGGAAAGCACTTTCGAAGGGATCATCCGGAGCGCGGCACAAGACACGCACGCCAGCCGCCAATGCATCAAGCGCCATCTGTATTGTCGCTGCCGAGCAAAGCGGGATTAGCACGACGCCCACGGATTGAAAAAGTCGATTGAGCTCCTCGTTCCGGGGGATCGCTCCACGCCATGACTGTCCGGAATCACCCGTTTCGTGCCAGTTCGCTCCCCAGATCCCTACGCGGAATCCGGACGACACGGTGGACTTGGTGTCCGCACGAGCCAGACCCGCCGGCGCAATCCGCGAGCGGAGCAGACCGACAAAGTGTGCGCGCATAGCTGCGTCCTCCAATTTCACGCCGCTGTTGCGTTGTGCTAAGTCAACCAATTCACCGGCTAGTTCGTGTCGATATCGATCGACGTTCTGAAGAAGGAGTTTTCGAAGAGACGACCACAACGCCTTATGGCTTGCCAAAGAAACATCACAGGCCTCTTCCCGATCATCAGGCAGATCCATCAGGATGGCTACGTCGACGTCTTGGATTAGCGATACGCCATTCGATTGCTCCAGAGACCGGAAAGTCACGTCGTCTGCCCCGACTTCGCAACGGACCACTGGTTCCGCATCGAGAGTCGCGGGAGATGGAACCTCCACAGCGGACCCGTATGAAACGAACACTCTGTCGCCAAGCCCCAGTCCTTCCGCCGAAACCACAGGAATGTGCGTTCCCGGAAGATACCAGGATACGACAGGGAGCTCCTGCGGAAGAACCTCGCGTAACCGGCTGCTGCCTCCATTGATCAGCAGCACGAGTTCGGCACTCAATCGGTCAATAACCTGTATGCGCGCTGCCATGTGGCATCGGGATGGCGCGTCAGGTATGCAGAGTTCGTGCGGCCAGCCCAGTTTCCTGAGTGCACGAGCCACGCGGCAAGCCTGGTCGAAGGAATCAGGCCGAGCGTCCATCCCAAGAACGGCGACTCGCGGCTGTGGAGGCAGAACCCCGAACCGCCGACTGCGTATCCTCTCAGCGCAGTCCTCCACGACCCGAGCGTAGACGGCGGTGGCCGCCTCCCCGGCGCTCTCCATCTGCTTTTGCAGGGTCGCCATTTCGATTTGAGATCGCTGGGGCACCGTGAGCAGACGCGCCGGCAATTCGTAACCTGGATTCGCCCCAACAAGATTGCACACGCTGGCAACGATGTCATGGGCCAATATGAACACAATCCGACCCGCAGCGATGTAATCTGCATACTCGTACAGATGAAGCGCCAGCTTAATGTGCCACGGGTGCTCCGCAACGACAAAGACGGCTGAGTGGATAGGCAGCTTGTCGGCAATCGTCAGCGGCTCAGTGCCGGTCAGAACTCCGGGTAGGAGTACATTGCGTCCATCACTTACAAAGCCGGAGAAGACCTCCGATGCACTCACGGTAGGCATCGAGGACCCACCGAACCAGGTCATTCGCCCATCCCCCGATTCGATCTGGAAGGTGTTGCTGCCGTCGCGCCCGGTTGCAGGTTTCACGGACGGTGGGACGGGCGTCGCGTCAACGATCGCGGCAACGTCGGGTTGAAGGTCGCGCAGAGCCGCGAGGTTCTTTGAGTAGTCATTTGAGGCGGTGTCGATCAAGGAGTGCGCTCCTCTCCTTTCCAGAACTGCCGAGATCTATCGAACACCTTGTGCTGCCGTTTACGGATAACGGACTCCTGGTTTCCCCGGCCTCACGAAGCAAACAACGGACTAGGCGGCTCCCCGTTGCCGGCATGAGTTGTCCGGGCATCGTGCCCGGGCGGAGGCTAAACGGCTGCGGGGTTGCCCATCGACACGGCCATGAATGCCAGAAAGACAAGCCATCCGAACCATGCGACACCCAGGACGATAGCCGGCCATCTCGGAAGAGGTGGGGAATCCCCGACCGGAATAGTCGGGTCAGCCCAGTCAACGGCGGGCTTCTCCTCTGCCTTAGGCGTTTCGCTTGCAGACTCGAGCTTCTCCTCGTTTGTATTTCCACTCATACCGGTTCTGCCTCGTTATGACTCTTGAGGGTGGAACACGCGCGCTCCGTAGCACGGTCGCGACAAAAGGCGAACCACAAAGACTCCGTAATCGCGCCACCGTCACCCACAAGACTTACGCTACCGAGGAACCACGATACTCACCGGAATCTCCAGACGCTCGGCGCCTTCGATTGTGGTCTTCACGGTCAGGGCCGTCTCATGGGTGCCTTTGGCCAGTCTACCATCGAGTTCTACATTGATAAACCGCACATGCCGCCGCGCACCGGGGGCGTCCTGGTCGACTGCTGCCACGATCGCCTTGTTCTCACAGGAGATTTCCAGTATCTCCAGCGTCTGCTGCGGTGGAGCTTTGAGCCTGATCTGCCTCTGCGTGCCCACCGGTGTACCGTCCTGTCGCAAGAGCACCAGGAGTGGCCGCACCTCGACGGGCTCCGCCACTATACCGAAGATCGGCACACGAAGGACCGGTTGATCCAGCGAGGTGGTGCGAACCTCCAGTATCGCACCAAATGGACCCGGCGGAGAGTCCCCCCGGATTGTCAGATGGACGTTGTACTTGGTGCGTTCCAGGGCTCGCTTCACAGGTTCTATCGAGACATCGAGTATCGGGCCGGCGGAAGCCGAGAGAACGTCGAAAGGTATCTTGTTGGGCGATTCCACCCTTACTGGTCTGAGTTGTTTGCCGACACGAGACTCCTGCCGTGTCTCATCTACAATCAGCGGTTGGCAGATCAGATCACCTAGCACTTGACCTCGGACACGGACTTTCCTCGTCTTCTCGACGTCGGCGGTCTTTATCTTGAGCTCAAGCTCGGTGGACAGACTTCCCAAGGGCGCGAACTCGTCCACCGCAAAGCGAATCCGCCTCCCTTCACCGGTCTCGGCATCGAAGGGGTCGCACGTGATAGTAAGCGGCGAACCGGAAGTGATCTTGATGTCCACGACTTCAAGCGTATCTCCCTTCGTGGCCGGGGTGACATCGAGCGTCTGACCGGCCGTTTCCCCCCGCTGCACGTTACGCAGGTTGACGACGCTAGGCGGGATCAGTTCAAACAACGCCTGTACATTGGCTGTGAACTCGAGCTTCTTCATCGGTTCAACAGGATCGTTGGAGTGTACGACGATGTACTTCCGCTGGTCCCCTCGGCGGCGCGTGCTGTCGAATACGGCCTTTAGTACAAGAGTACCGCCCGGCGGGATGATCTTGTCGGTTTCAGCCAGTTTGGTGACTAAGCATCCGCAGGACTCCCTGACCTTCTCGATGAACAGGTCCGCGTCACCTTTGTTTTCCAGAAGCCAGCCCAAGGGCACTTTGTCGCCATCGCTGATCGAGCCAAGCTCAAGAAGCGGCTGTTCGACGTGCATGCGGGGTTTGCGGCCACCGTCGGCAATCTGCTTGTCCGGCGGTGGCGGTATCTGGGCCGAGGCGACTGATGCGCTAAGGATCAGGAAGCTGATACCGGCAAGGCAATGTCTCACATCCAATCTCCGCCATAACGAGTGATCTCGAGCCGGGCCGAACTGGATTGTCGCGGCCAATTCCGCTCGTTTAGACTATCGAGAGCATATCGACAACGAGGCGTCAGCGGCATCACGGAGTGTACCGCGACAGTAGTCTTTCCACCATCACATGGCGCCACGCACGCCGATTCTACATTCCGGCCCGGGAGGCACAAAGTCGCAGGCGGCAGCCTTCTCACCAATAATACACGCTAAACCCGTCAGCGGTTCGCGCCGGCTTCGCAGTCGCAAGGACGAGGCCCCTTTGTGTGGCGTCAGTGTGTCGGCTTGTTTCTCGGGATGGCTTGTACGATCGGCTGGCAGCCTTTCGACGAACGTACCGCCGCCCGTTGTGCGCGGCGAAGACCGCCGCAAGACACCACCCACAGGGGATGGCGCTACACCTGGGTGACCGGAAGCGACTTTTTCAACAGGCTGCTAGGCTAGAGTTTTGCACTT
>CP070744.1:1520211-1532616 GCA_020348265.1 Phycisphaerales bacterium
CTGATCCCCGCACCGATAGACTGCTGCACCTGAGCGGCAGGAGGTGAGCGGCCGGCGCGGCCCACGGGTGTCACAACGGATCGCAGCACCCCTGTTCGAGGGGCACATCGATCCGCTTCCCATCTTTGAAGAGGGCGACGTGGTTGAGTCCGGCGGCGCGAAGCAGCCTGGCAGCGTGATCGAGGTCGGCACCAACATGCTCCGCGAGGTGGGCGTCTGAGCCGATCGACATGGCTGTCCCACCCAGTTTAGCGTAACGGACGATGGTCTTGATGCCCGGCATGGGTTCGTCGAGCCCTTGACGCAAAGTCGAGGTATTGATCTCCGGCACGAGGTTCGCCGCGATGCACGTCCGGAGTATCTCGTCGATCAAGTCGGAGCAGAGCGGCGTGGCGTTGGTGTCGAAAAAACGGCTCGTGTACCGTTTGGCAAGGTCGAGATGACCAAGCACGTGGAAGACGTGGTGCCCACCCTGATGTACGGATTCGCAAAAACGGGCTACCTCCAGCATCTCCTGTAGAAAACGCCGCGTGCCCTCGGTGGCGTCCAGGCCGGCCCATTCCTCGCGCACGTGAAGGGCACGATCCTCGAAGAAGTGATCGCTGAGCATGACCAGATCGAATTGGTGGCGGCTCAAGAAGTCCAGCGCGAAGTCCATTCTGTCGCGGCAGTAGCCGACCTCGATGCCTTTGCCTATGAACAGCCTGTTGCCAGAGTCGCTTCTGAGACTCTCAATTGTCGCGGAATAACGCTGATCATCGTAGATGCACTCATCCCACTCAGCGGGGTGGGGGTCGAAGTGCTCCAGGAAGGTGATCCCGGACAGGCCGTGGTTTAGGGCGTTCTCGACGCATTCTGCCGGATCGGCCTGAGAGTCGACCGACTGATTCGAGTGCACGTGTTGGTCATGGAACGGCATGAACTTCGCCCTTGCTGGCAATAACGCTACGGGTCTGGCGGTAAATATCCCCGTGGATGGGCCGCTGGGCAAGAGCGGGGGTGCGGCAACAGGTGGCGGAACGGCCACAGATCAGCCTGTGAGTTCGTTTGAAAGGGCTCTTGGCGAAACTACGGGCGTTGGTTATTATAGGGCGATAGTTAGGCTTTGCGGACTCAGGGACACATCGAAATAAAGGAGCAGCCATGAAACGCGCGAAAGTCACGATCATCGGAGCGGGAAACGTCGGTGCGGCGTGCGCCGTCGCCGCCGCCCAGAGAGAACTTGGCGATATCATTCTGATTGATCTCCCCGAGCTGGCGGACAAAACAGCGGGAAAGGCCCTGGATTTGGCCCAATGCGGGCCGGTGGACAGATTCGACTGCAAGATCGTCGGGACCGGAGAGTACGACGCTGCTGCAGATAGCGATGTTGTGGTTATCACCGCGGGAATCCCGCGCAAGCCGGGCATGAGTCGTGATGATCTGATCCAAACCAACGTCAAGATCGTGGGTTCCGTCTCGGAGAAGATTGCCGGCGTTGCCCCCGACGCCGTCCTGATCGTCGTCTCCAATCCGCTGGACGCGATGGTCTACACCACCTGGAAAAAGACCGGGTTTGCGACCAACAAAGTCGTGGGGCAAGCAGGTTGTCTCGACATCGCACGCTTCCGGACTTTTATTGCAATGGAACTCAACTGCAGCGTCGAGGACATCAACGCCCTTCTGATGGGCGGCCACGGCGATGACATGGTCCCGTTGCCCCGCTATACGTCTGTTGCCGGGATCCCGGTATCACAGTTGATTCCGAAGGATCGGTTGGATGAGATCATCAAGCGGGCAAAGATGGGCGGCGGTGAGATCGTCAAGCTTATGGGTACCAGCGCCTACTACGCACCCGCGGCTGGGTCCATCGATATGGCTGAGGCCATCATCAAGGACAAGCGGCGTATCTTCCCCTGCGCCGCGTTCTGCCAGAAGGAGTTCGGGGTGGGCGGTTACTTCGTCGGCGTGCCCTGCATGCTCGGGGCCAATGGCGTGGAGAAGGTCATTGAGGTTGAGCTCGATGCCGACGAGCGCAAGCTGCTCGACGCTAGCGTCGCTCATGTCAAGGAGCTCGTAGGAATCGCGGATGGATTCTTGGGGTAGCGCACCGCCGCGGCAAGTGGAAGAAGGCTGAATGAAGCATATCCGGGCCGCGCAAGCCGAGCGAAGGCTTGCGCGATCCGGTTCTTTTTGGGTGCGTACAGGTTGGGTCTTGACGCCGGGAGGGCAATCTGCCAAACTGCGTGGCTCGGTCGAACTTGTTTGATCCAAACGCGGCGTGGTTTGGACGAAGTATGAGTGCGGCTTGGCTGTCTGACGATTTACATCCGCATGCTGCGGTTGGAGCAAAGCTAGTGTACGCGATTATCAGTGACGGTGAACATCAGTATCGGGTCGAAGAAGGGCAGACGTTTCAGATCCAACGGCACGACCTGTCCGAGGACGCCACAACGTTCGAGTTCGACCATGTTCTCATGGTTGGCGACATCGAGGATGGTCCTAAGATTGGCCAACCTGCGCTCGAAGGAGCGAAGGTGGTCGCCACTATTCTGGGCGAGATCAAGGGCGATAAGATCACCGTGCAGAAGTTCCGCCGGCGCAAGCATTACTCACGCAAGACGGGTCACCGGCAGCGATACCTCAAGCTCAAAGTCGACAAGATCGAGCACTAGAAGCCCCGCCCAATCAACTGCAATTAGATGCCCCGGAAGTGGGGTTGCGCCTTCGGGTGAAGCGTGCCATGCCAAAGCTCGACGAAGTCAGGCGCCGGCATGCGGACGCCGCAAATACATGGCGGCGCTCCGCTTGCCCAGGACACCTATCAGATTACGACTAATGAAGCACTAGAAGTCCCGCTCAATTGACTGCAGCTCGGTTCACGCCAAGTGCGATTCCGCGCGCATCATCACTTCGTAGGGCTGCGATTCCTGACCAAGATCAAGGTGTGTGCGGAGACCCGTCACGCCGGGGCCAAAACGAAGCCGCGGGGCAGGTCATAAGACCTCACCCCGCGGCCGGAGGGTTGGGAAGCAAGTTAAGGGTGTTCGTTACATCTTCTTATAGGTCTCGACCAAGTTCTCGACGACGCTGGGATCAGCCAGCGTCGAGGTGTCGCCGACCTTGTCGGGCTCACCTTCGGCGATCTTGCGGAGAATCCGCCGCATGATCTTGCCGGAACGCGTCTTGGGCAGACCCGGTGCCCAGTGAATCACGTCGGGAGCGGCAATCGGGCCAATCTCCTTGCGGACGTGGAGGACAAGCTCCTTCTTGAGTTCGTCGGTATATTCTTGGCCAGTTTTCAAGGTGACGTAGGCATATATGCCCTGCCCCTTGATCTCATGGGGGAAGCCAACGACGGCGGCCTCGGTTACCTTGGCATGGGAGACCAGTGCGCTTTCGACTTCAGCGGTTCCCATGCGGTGACCGGAGACGTTGATCACGTCGTCAACTCGGCCGGTAATCCAGTAGTAGCCGTCCTCATCGCGACGGCATCCGTCACCGGTGAAGTAGAGCCCCTTGTATGACGAGAAGTAGGTCTCTTTGAAGCGTTCATGCTGACCGTATACGCTACGCATGATTCCCGGCCAAGGCTCTTCGATGCACAATACGCCTGAGCCTGGGCCGTCGATCAACTTGCCTTCCGGTTCGAGCAGCACAGGCTTGACGCCAAAGAACGGACGAGTGGCTGAGCCCGGCTTTGTGGGGGTAGCCCCCGGGAAAGGCGTAATCAACATTCCGCCGGTCTCGGTCTGCCACCAGGTATCGACGATGGGGCAGTTCTCATGACCGACCATACGGTGGTACCACATCCACGCCTCGGGGTTAATGGGCTCGCCGACCGTGCCCAGGATTCGCAGGCTGGAAAGATCGCGTTTCTTCACCGGCTCGTCGCCCTCGCGCATGATCGCACGAATGGCGGTCGGGGCGGTGTAGAACTGGTTGACCTTGTATTTGTCGACGACGTCCCAGAATCGCCCGGCATCCGGGTAGGTGGGGATGCCCTCGAACATGATTGTGGTCGCCCCACAAGCCAGGGGACCGTAGATGATGTAGGAGTGCCCGGTTACCCAGCCAATGTCGGCCGTGCACCAGTACATGTCACCGTCACGATAGTCGAACACGTACTTGAAGGTCGTGGCTGCATAGACCATATATCCGCCAGTGGTGTGCAGCACGCCCTTGGGCTTGCCCGTCGATCCTGAGGTATAGAGGATGAACAGCGGGTCTTCCGAGTCCATCCACTCGGGCTCGCACTGGGGCGAGGCGTCCTTCATGACCTCGTCCCACCATACGTCACGTCCGTCGGTCATGTTGCATTTGATCTTGTCCGGTCCGACCCGCTTGTAGACGACGCAGGTCTTGACGTTTACGCCCTGCTTGGCACAGATGTCCATAGCGGCATCGGCGTTGCCCTTGAGCGGAACAGCCTTGGCACCGCGGAACACGCCGTCGGTGGTGACCAGCACCTCGCAGGTGGAGTCAACGATACGATCGGCCAGTGAGTCCGGGCTGAAACCACCAAACACGATCGAGTGGATCGCGCCGATGCGGGCACAACCGAGCATGGCAACGGCCAGCTCCTTTACCATCGGCATGTAGATGGAGACGCGGTCGCCCTTCTTTACCCCACGAGCCTTTAGTACGTTGGCGAACTTGCAGACCTCGGTATGCAGCTCGCGGTAGGTCAGCTTGGCGTCCTCGCCGGGCTCGTTGCCTTCCCAAATGATGGCGGTCTGATCGCCGCGCTTCTCCAGGTGGCGGTCGAGGAGGTTGTAAGTGATGTTCGTGCGCCCGCCTATGAAGTACTTGATCGAGATCTTGTCCTCAAAGTCCCACTCGCGGACCTTGTCCCATTTTTTGTCCCAGTAGAACCCTTCCGCGATTTCCGACCAGAAACCGTCCGGGTCCTCGATCGAGCGCTTGTACATGTCCATGTACTGCTCGAAAGATTTGATGTGCGCCCGCGAGGCGAACTCGCTCGACGGGGGGAATACATCGGCCCCGGTGGGGGCACACTCCACGCTGACGGTATCAGCCATATTCCTCACTCCTGAACAAGTAGTCTCAGCCGGCTGCCGACACGACGTGCCGGCCAAGACGTCATTTCCAACCCTTCTGCTCGATGACTCGCTGCGTTAGCCGCATAAACAGTGAGAACCGGACAAGCCGCCAGATAATCGGTCCAAAGCAAGGTGCCGGTTTAGCACTGTGCGGTATCAATCACGCGGACTATTCCAGCGGCTGCACGCCCCGTGGCGCCCTGGTTCCGAGTAACGACCTCCCGCGCCCGCACGCCCAGGGCTTTGGCCAACACTCCATCTTCTAGGATCGACCGTATCAGGTCGGGGAGCGAGTCTGCGGATTCCGCAATGCGGATCGCGTTTGCCTCGGTCAGGGCCGACACGGGCAGCCGGAAGTTGTCCGTGTGCGGGCCCATAACTAAGGGCCTGCCTAAGGCGGCTACCTCCATCGGATCCGACCCCCCCATAGGAACCAGCGTTCGTCCGAGGAAGACGACATCCGCCAACGAGTAGAACTTCCGCAACTCTCCCATGGTGTCGCCGAGCACCACACCTGACTCAGGCCAGGGTGAAGCCGTCGAACCATGCATGTGCTCGCTCCGCCGCACGCACTGGAATCCGCGGCGCTCGATTAAGCGCGCCACCTCGTCAAACCTCTCAGGCTTGCGTGGAACAAGCGCCAGGATAGGTCGTCCATGGTCATGTACCCTGGCCGCATGTCTGCCTTGCACGCTTTGTGCCAGTCCCTCCCAGTCCCGCAGGAGCTGATCGTACGCGTCGAGGACTAAGGCTTCTTCGCCGGGGCCGGTGCTGCCGCATACCCACAACGGGCGGCCCCGGTTGATACCCAGCGATTCTGCCAGCTCCTCCGCTCCGTCCACCGTGTCGGCCACTTGAGCTGTATCCCATTTGAGCGAAGAGGTGATTTCCACGCGCGAGTCTCGCACACCGGCTGCGCGAAATCGCGCGGCGATCGGCTCGTCCTGTGCCCCTACCCAGGCCAGTTTCTCGAACATCGATCTGCCTGCACGACCCAAGAGCCGAAACCGCCGGGCGCTCCGCTCGGTCAATCGGCCGTTTACCACCGCAACAGGTATCCCGCGGCTCGTGGCCAAATGAACTAGGTTGTACCAGACCTCCAATTCGACCAGGATGATTATGGAGGGGCGGATACGCTTGAGGGAGCGAAACACCACAAGGCTGAAATCCAGCGGGGCGCGGAAGGTTCGTTCTGCCCCGAACAGCTGCACCCCCCGGGCGTACCCGGTGTCTGTGGTGGTGGAGACGACGATGTCGTAATCGGGCAGACGTTTGTGAAGTTCGTCGACCAGCAGGGGGGTGCAGTTGATCTCGCCCAAGGAGACGGCGTGAATCCAGATCCGTTTCCTGTTTGGATCGAACCGGGGAACAGTCCCGAAGCGCTGTTTCCAGCCACGTCGGTTCTTGCCCAGAAACAGGGCGTTGTAGAAGGCAACCGGCGTATACGCCAAGCCCGCCAGCAAATAAACAAGATCAGCCAGCCATCGCATGGGTCGGATCGTAGCGATGCACCTGCGTACCGGCAAACGACGGACCCTAGCCTGTTGGCATGATTCAGGTCGGTTTCGCAGCGGACGCGGGGGAGATAGACTTGCACGGATGACACCCGACACGGCGGCATATGCCGGAGACCGACTGCCCTTTCTCACCGCTCATCTTCCCGGTGTGGGCGGTGCGATCAAACGCTATGACGCTGATTTCTTCGTAGAGGAGTTGCCGCTTTACGAACCGTCGGGCGAGGGCACTCACGCCTATTTCACAATCGAGAAGCAGGGCCTGGCGACCCTGAATGCCATCAAGCTGATCGCCCAGAAGCTGGGCAAACGTCCCAACGAAATTGGCTATGCGGGCCTGAAAGATGCCCACGGTGTCACACAACAGATGTTCAGCGTGGAGCACGTTGATCCTGCGGAACTCGAGCAAATGGATTTGAGCCGAGTAACAGTGCTGGCCGTGAATCGGCACACTAACAAGCTCAAGCTGGGGCATCTGGCTGGGAATCGATTTGTCATCAAGATTCGCGATACGATTACCCCGGCGTTGTATTCAGCGAGGCCGATCTTCGACGTGCTGGCTGCTCGGGGAGTTCCCAACTACTTCGGACCTCAACGGTTCGGAGCCCGCGGGGACAATGCCCGGGTCGGTTTGGCCGTGCTGCGCGATGACTATGATGAGGCTATGGCTCTGATCCTGGGGCGGTCAAGTGCGGTCGATCAGGGAGACGTGCGGAGGGCACGCGAGCTGTTTGATGAAGGTCATTTCGAGGAGGCTGCAAGGGCATGGCCGAGAGCCTTCGGACAACAAGCCCGAATCTGCCGCACGCTGATAAAGACGGAAGGCGACACCCGCAGAGCCTGGCGGGCTGTCGATCACACCCTGCGCAGGCTGTATATCTCGGCGGTACAGAGCGAGCTGTTTAACCGGGTCTTGGCAAGGCGGGTGACGTTGATCGACAAGCTCGAAACAGGTGATGTAGCCTGGAAGCACCGCAACGGGGCCTGTTTCCATGTGGAGGACGCTGCCGTTGAGCAGCCGCGTTGCGACGCGTTCGAGATTTCGCCCACCGGTCCACTCTTTGGACGGCGGATGATGGAGGCGTCAGGCGGGCCCGGCGACGTCGAGGTGGCGGTGTTGTCGGAAATCGGCCTGGCCAAGGGGCAGGTGCGCTCGCAGGATGGAGCCAGGCTTGACGGAGCCCGGCGTCCCCTGCGCGTTCCGTTAGCCGAGGCTAAGATGGACGACGGCGAGGATGATAGTGGGTACTTCTTGAGGTTGTCGTTCAAGTTGCCACCGGGCGCCTACGCTACAAACGTGACCCGCGAATTGTGCAAGAGCGAGGCGGTGCCATAGCGATAGGGTTTCGAGGAGACGACCTCGGCTTGCGGAGTCGTCAGCTGACAGTCAGGTGCTCCGCGGCGCGCTTGTAGATCGAATAAGCGGCATATCCGCCGGCGAGGTTCACCACGTCGTCTCTCCCAAGGCCGTGGAGGATGCGGGCGGCGTAGTAGCCTCGCTGGGCGACCTGGCAGTAGACCAGGATGGGTCTATCGGGCTTCAAGCGGTGATGCTCCGCACGCAGGACGTCGACACTGAGGTTGATTGCGCCCGCGATGGCACCATTGGCGAACTCATCCGGGCTGCGGACGTCGATGATCTGGTAGCCCTGAGCGGCCAAACTTACGACATCCTCGGAGTCCACGTGTTCTACGAGTCCGCGATCCTGGTTGTCAGCTACGAATGCGGCGATGTGGACCGGGTCCTTAGCGGCGCCGAATTGGGGTGCGTACGCTAGATCGACGGCGGCCAAGTCTTCAGCCGTACCACCGAAGTGAATCACCGTCGCGATTATGTCGATTCGCCTGTCCACGCCGGACCCGCCCACGATCTGGCCACCCAGAATGCGTTTTGTCTTCGGCTCATATACGAGCTTGATGGTCATCATCTCGCTGCCTGGGTAGTAACCCACGTGTTGCGGGCGTTTGATGATAATGTGCCGCGCTTCGATGCCGGCGGCTTGGGCGGCCTTGCGGCTCAGGCCGGTACAGGCGACGGTCTGGTCGAAAACCTGCACAACGGCGGTGCCTGCAACGGTGGGGGCGGACGGGCCTGTTCCGGTTGCGGCAACCTCGCCGGCCAGCCGTCCACACCTGTTGGCCGGTCCGGCCAGGGGAATAAGGACACGCTTGCCGGTAACGGAATGGACCACTTCGACCGCATCACCTGCGGCAAGGATCGCCGGGTCGGATGTTTCCATGCGTTCGTTGACCTGTATCCCGCCGTTTGGGCCTAGGGCAAGGCCGGCGTCCTTGGCCAAGGCCACATTTGGCCGCACTCCCATGGACATTAGCACAAGGTCGGTGTCGATTCTGCGACCACTGGCCAATTCGACGCCTGTGACTTTCCCTTCGCGAGCCACGAGTTTCTCCAGGCCGCTTCCTAGATGAAGAGACACTCCTTTCTCTCGCAAATGAAGGGCGACCATAGCAGCCATGTCCGGGTCCAGCGGGGGGAGTACCTGGGGGGTTAGTTCAACGACGTCAACTTTGATTCCGCGGTGGGCGAGCATCTCGGCAGCTTCCATGCCGATGAACCCTGCCCCGACGATCAGGGCCCGATGCACCTTGCCGGTGTCTACGTGGGCTCGCAAGCTGTCGGAGTCGTCCATGTTACGGAGGTGGAAAACGTTGGTGCTGTCCATACCCGCAAAAGGTGGTTTGATCGGTGAAGCTCCCGGGGCGAGGATCAGGCGGTCATAGCCGTGCCATTCGTTGTTGCCTGTATCGAGGTTCTGTACGGAGATGCGCTTGCCTTTCCGTTCGATTGACTTGACCTCGTGGCGCACGCACACGTCTATGTTGAACCGTCGTTTGAATCTCTCCGGTGTCTGCAGCAGGAGTTCGTTGCGGTTTTTTATGACGTCGCCGACGTAGTAGGGTAGGCCACAATTGGCGAAGGATACGTGACTATCGCGTTCAAAAATGACTATTCTCGCCTGCTCATCCAGGCGTCGTGCTCTTGTTGCCGCACTGGCGCCTGCGGCGACGCCGCCCGCAATCAGAATTCGCCTATTCACAAGTAGTCTCCGTCTGAGGTTCCGTCTGGCCTGGCTTACCGGTCTCTCTTCTGAATTCCCCGCCCGCGTGTCGTTTGCTGACGTGGCGAACGTCTGTAGTGGTCTAGTGGGACCCCTCCAATCGGGACCGTTCCAGCCGATTGACCACAATCGCCCCGACGCTGTCGCCCAGTACGTTGGTCGAAGTACGGAACATGTCCAGGAATGCGTCAACCGCGAAGATCAGCGGGATATAGTAGATCGGCAGGTGGACGGCGCTTGCGACCAGGACCATGGTTACCAGACCGGCGTCCGGAACCGCAGCTGCCCCCACGGACGCGAGCACGGCGGTGACGAAGATCAGGAACGTAGTCATGGCAGTCATGACGATCGATACGTCGTCGAGTCCGCCGTAGATTTGGATGAGGAAGATGACTGCAATGCCCTCGTAAAGAGCGGTTCCATCCATGTTCATGGTCGCCCCGAGTGGCAGGGAGAAGTTCGCCACCTTGGGGGAGACGTTCAGCTTCTCGGTGGTGTTGGCGATGGTTATGGGGAGCGTTGCTGCGCTGGATCGCGTGGTGAAGGCGATCATGTAGGCCTCGCGGATTCCGCGGAAGAGGCGCAGTGGTCCGACCCCTCCTATGGTTGTGGCAATGGCGGTGAGCACTCCGATGTGCACAACGATGCCCCCGAGGACTGTGCCACAATACCAACCGAGTGTCTCAAAGATCTCCGGCCCATTGCGCGCCACCAAACCGGCCATTATGCAGGCTATGGCGAATGGGGAGATGGACATCAGCCAATGGGTAATGCGCATGATGACCGCGTTAAGACCTTGGAAGAACGCTACGACCTGCTTCGCCCGATCACCCACCACGGTGCAGGCGATGCCCAGAAGCAGGGAGAAGAAGATGATTCCCAGCGAGTTCGGAGGAGACGCTGAGAGCGAGCGGAAGGGGTTAGTCAACAATGGTCGGACGATATCATCCTTGAAGATGTCGCCCGCAGTCCGTTCCCGGGCACCGGCCAGCTTGTTGAAGCGATGGGCTTCTTGTCCCGACGCCTGGGAAGCCCCTTCTTGCTTGGCCACCCAGGCCACGTATTGGGGGGTAGGCTGACCGTCGGTGGAAATAGCCCGTTTGCCCGTGGCCTGTTGATAATCCTGCCGGTAGCCTTCGAGCTCGGCCACACGCCTGTTGCGCACTTCGATCGAGGCATCCTTCTTGCCGGGCTGGATAGTCAGTACGAATGCCAATCCGATGATGACTGCGATGGTTGTCGTGCAGAAGTAGTAGACCACCGTCTTGAATCCGATGGCCCCGAGCTCGCTCATGTTCGGCAGGCTGGTGACGCCCGAGACGATACTCGCCAGAATCAGCGGAGCGATGATCATCTTCAACGCACCCATGAACACCGTGGGGCCAAAAAGATCGAGCCACCAGAGTGTCTGGGTATAAACCGACTGGTAGGCTGGTCCCTCGCGGCCTTTGATCGCCCATAATCCCAGACCGACAACGAGCCCGCCAATCATGCCCAAGAAGATCAGATTGTGGAGTTTGATCCGCATGAACCGCACGCCACCCTGGAACCGGATACTTTCGCCAAGTGTAGTGCGGGGCCGCCCTGATGTCACCTGGCAGACAAGTCTCTCCGACCGTTTGACACCGCGAGTGATCACCGGTATATTCGCCACGTGCGTCAGGAAGAAATACATGCCGCCTCGATGGGGGGGCGTGGATGACCACTGTCGCGGTCATCCCGGCTCGTTACTCATCAACCCGCTTCCCTGGAAAAGCTCTCGCCAAAGACACGGGAAAATACCTGGTTCAGCACGTTTACGAACGCGTTGAAGCATGTGCGAAGATAGACCGGGTTATTGTGGCGACCGACGACGAGCGCATTGTCCAAGCTGTGAAATCCTTCGGGGGCGAGGCCCGCTTAACGCGAGCGGATCATACGAGTGGAACGGATCGCACGGGCGAAGCTGTGAGTTTCCTCGGGCTGGCGGAGGATGATCTGGTGCTGAACGTCCAAGGCGACGAGCCGGATATCGACCCGGATGATCTTGCCCACCTTGTTGACCGGATGACGGCACTGGGGAGGGACTACGAAATCGGTACGCTGGCGGCACGCTTTGATGATGCTGGACCGAAGGAAGGGCCCGGATCGCCGCTTGATCCGAACTGCGTCAAGGTTGTTGCTGACCGCGCCGGGCGGGCGATGTACTTCTCGCGGAGCCCCATTCCATATTTGCAGGATCGGGCTGGTGCCGTTGATGTTCCTTCGCGCTGGCTCCTGCATTTGGGGGTGTATGCGTTCCGCCTTGCCACGTTGCGAGCGATCACGTCGGACGGTGGTCTCAAGCGGGGGGTATTGGAGGAGGCGGAATCACTCGAGCAGCTCCGCTGGCTTGAGCACGGGATTCCCGTTCTGGTTCTGGTCGTGGATCGCGCGTACGTCGGGATCGACACGCCGGAGGATTACGCAGCGTTTGTGTCGCGGATGTCGGTCCGTTCGGGGCGTGTCGGCGCCGGAAAGTGAAAGATAATATGAACCCTGAAGATATTCTCGCATCGCTCAGGCACGACACCGACGAGACGGAGTTCTTCACTCCCATGCCTGTCGGCTATCAGGCCGGCAAGACCAAGTACGTGGTTGTCTTCGGAACGGTGATGAGCGGGCTGGGCAAGGGCATCTTCTCCAGTTCGCTGGCAAAAATACTCCAGGACAAGGGCTTTCGTGTCGCACCGATCAAACTCGAAGGTTATCTGAACCGGGACAGCGGCACGCTCAATCCCTATCGTCATG
>CP070744.1:1532716-1545036 GCA_020348265.1 Phycisphaerales bacterium
GGGAACGATCTCGTCAATGGGGTAGGGGAATGACCAGACCAGACCGGCCTCCTCGACGCCGGGCAGAAGCTTACCCAGGCGGAGGCGCAAGGCTTGCTCGTGACTGTCAATGCGCCTTACGTTCGAGAAGAGATATAGGACAACCAAGACCAACATGATCCCCTTGAGGATGCTGAAACTCGCCCGCAACGCATCGGCCAAGGATTGGCTCGCAGCATCGAGCGGTTCCTCGACTGCGTCCGGATCGCGATGAATGTGTTGGTGGTCGATCTGATGCATTTCGGATTAATCCGTCTCTTGCGCTACGAGTGTCTGATCGGCAGGCTGACCGGCCGCACCGCCCCAATCGTCCGAGGTTCGGTCCCCTTCGGGAACCCGGCGTCGACTTTCCTCGTCGAATACGTCCCAGGGTGCCTCTGACGTATCGATTATCAGAGTAGTCCGCGATTGGAGGGCCTCCTCCATCACTCGCAGGCTATCCAGGAAGATGCGCAGTTCAGGGTGTTGATCGAACTCCTTGTAGTAGTCGCTTACGACCTCCTCGGCCTCGGCCTTTATTTCTTCGGCCTTCTTGCGGGCAGTTGCTCTGATGCGATCTTCGGCGGCTTTAGCGTTGGCGATGATGTCGTTCGCCCGAGCCTCGCCTTCCGCCTGGTAGCGGGCGGCTTTCTTCTGTTCGTTCGACTTCATACTCTCGAAGATGGCGGTTGTGACGGTTGATGGCAGGCCGAGTTTCTTGATCCCGAAGTCCACTACCTCGATGCCGTACTCCGCCCCGGCGTCGGAGGTGACCGCTGCCTGAATCTCTCTTTCAATCTCGCGGATCTTCCGCTTGGCAGGATCGGTGGAGACGAATTCGCTGAAGTTGTGTTTGCCTATGACCGCGTGCTTTTGAGTAACTACGGTTGTGCGCAGCTTCTTCTCCCCATCCTCTTCTCCGCCAGGGAAGTTGGTGTGAAACTTCGCGGGGTCCACGATTCGCCAGGCGGTAAAAGTGGTCACCATCACGTTCTTTCCGTCGACCGTTCGTGTCTCCTCCGTGCGGTCTTCCATTATCCTCATGCGTTTATCGTAAATGACCACGCTCTGTATGGGGCTGGGCCATTTCAGCTTCAGTCCTGGTTGGGTGATGGCATTCCTTGCGGGACTGCCCCAGGTCTTCTTTATCGCGACCTCGGTGAACCGGACCTGGAAAGTGCACATATACAACAGAAGCACGATGGCAATGAACACGGCAGCGAGAAGCGTGCCTAGATTCTTCATGACCCGATTACTCCGCACGGCGCAGCCTCAAGAGCGTTGCGCGCCGCTACTTGTTCCCTTCGAGCCCGTCCGAGAGGACTCGATCCAATCCTGCTTGCTCCCCACTTTGGAATTCGACTATAACGCTTTCGGGATTTCCGATGATGAAGTATTTGCGAATCGCCGACAGAGCCGAGTAGACGCTGATTATCTTGCGCTGCCGGTACAACTTCGGCGCGGCTTCGAAGGCAGTCACCTCGGCGCTGAAGGCGCGGACTTTGGTGACCGCATCGGTGAGCAGATCACTGGCCGCGGACCGCGCCTGGGCGATCATTACGGCCACTTCTCCGCTGGGCGGAGCAATCCCCTTCGCGGAGTTCCCCGTGAGCAAATCTTCCACTCTTTGTCCAGCCTCGGCCAGAGCTTGTGGATCGGCGTCGGCGGTACTGCGCAGTTGATCCCGGTGGCGAATGGCCATGTCAAATGCGATAGCTCGCGCTTCGGTTCCCACTACCGTTGTCAGAATCCTCCGGGCTTCTCCCTCCGCGGCATTGATAGTGGCGGCCTTGCTGGTCAGCGCTGACACGGCACTTTGAAATGCTTCAGCGACCTTCCTCTCGGCCGGAGGGTGTGCCCCGCGAACGCCGACAAACACGATCTCGATGCCCACATCAAGTTCGTCGAGCCGGTGTTGAATGTGTTTCTGGAGTCCGCGATTGAACGCCTCGCGTCCTGGGCCCATCAGCTCGTCGATATCTACACTGGCCGCGTAGTCCGAGAGGTGTCGATACGCTACGCCTTCCATGAGCTTTATTGGATCGTCATACTTGTAGAGGTACTTCTCGATGTCCTTGATTCTGTATTCGATAGGCACCGATACCATCAACATGCCTACGGGTACGCTCGTCCCGATCGTGTAGTCGTCATCGAAGGTGAGGTCTTCACCCTTACCCTCGTCGCCTTCTTTCTTCGCGGCGACCAGGAGCATCAGCTCAGGAACGAACTTGTGCGATTCCGTCCACACGATGGCCTTGTGCGCATCTGCATCACTCTCATTTTGCGTAGCCTCGCCCACGATCAATTCGTCAATGCGTTTGGCCGGCGCACGACGCACGACGTCGATCGGATAGGGCAGCTTGAAGTGAAGACCAGGCTCTAATACGGTTTGCGGACGGCTGACCAGCGATCCGAATCGCTCCTTAACCGCAAGCTCTTCGGCATCGACGATCACAATGCTCGTCATGCCCAGAATCACCAGGACCGTGACCACCATGATGGGCAACATCCAGCGCTGCAGCAACTGGTAGAACCACGTCGAGCTCACCTCGAACCCAAACTGGTAATTCACCGCGTCGGCGATGGACTTGGCGATACCCCCGGGGTCGCTGGTCAAGCCCAAAAGGCGACTATCGAAGGAGGGGCGTTGGGCAACGTCCGGCGTCCGCGGGCGGTAGAAATCCATCAGGAAGTTGACCGCCAGCTCCAGACCCAGAACGATCATGACCACGCGGACGAGTACGGCCAGCAGAGGCTCGGCCCATTCCACCGTCGAAGTTGCCATAAGGGCGATGGCGAGCAAGAGGCAGGCCAGGGCGTTTCCAGCCATATAGCTGGCCCCGGCGCGAAGAAGACGCCAATCGGGCATGCGGGCAAGGGCTATTGCGTATCGGGCAAAGAGAAAGCAGAAAAAACCTACGCCAACCACGAACCACATGACAACGGTCGGCTCAGATGCCCGTCGTAGACCCTCCGGGCCAAAGACGACTTCCAGGTCGAGCGCCCAACCCCAGAATATGAAGTGTCCGAGCAGAAGGAATGCTGATACGATTACCGTTGTGGCTGGCAATAGCCAACGGATCATCCACGTCAGGCGGTGTTGTTCGAGGAGGAGCTCCTCGTCGTCGAGCTCGAAGATGGCCGTGCTTGCCCCCGCCTGTCGCGTCCGCTTTAGTTCGGCGGTTTCAAGCTCCTCCGCCCGGACCCGGCGAAGCTGGTTGAACACCAGATAAAGCACCAGCCAGATGGGAATCCCCGCGAGAACGAAGCGAGCGACCGTGGTGATTGCATCCGACTGCGTCCATAAGGACGCCCACAGCAGCGTGGCAAACGCCGCTGTCTGCAGAACGAATCCGACCGCCGCTACGTGTTGGGCGCGGTGATCGCTCGGGGTGGTCGGGTCAGTCATAGTCGCATCCTACTGAGCCGTCATCGGGTAACGAACACGGCCGGGCCGGCGAGCGTACCCAACCATTGGTGACCGTCCGCGTGACGCCGCTTGCCGAAACTTCGCGGCAGCTTACACTAATCGATATCAAGTGCCAACACGCGGACCGCGGAGTCGTGCCTGGCCGCGCGTCGGGACGATGTCGAGTTCGGTAGCCGGCAAAAACCAAGGTTTCGTATCCCATGTTCCAACGTTTCCGCACACTGGCGCTGAATACTTTCGTAGAAACGGTCCGCCAACCAATCTACGGTGTGATTCTACTGGCCACAGCCGTCCTGCTGGTCCTAAACGTCTCGCTGGCAGCCTTCACCCTCGACGACGATGACAAGCTGCTCCTGGATCTCGGGCTTTCTACGCTGCTACTGAGTGGTTTGTTCTTGTCCGTCTTCAGCGCCGCCGAGGTGCTCCACCGCGAGATCGTGAACAAGACCGTGCTCACGGTTGTGTCGAAACCGATAAGCCGCCCGGTGTTCATATTGGGTAAGTTCACGGGGATTCTCGGTGCTATCCTGGTTGCATATTACCTATGTTTTCTGGTGTTTATCCTGGCGCTGAGACACGGCGTCCTCCAGAGCTCAAGCGACCCCTGGGACGGCCCGGTGCTCGTATTCGGATTGGGTAGTCTGCTGCTTTCGCTCGTCGGGGCTGCTTTCGCGAACTACTTCTACGGCAAGGACTTCCCCACTACCTGGATCGGCCTTCTAGCCCCGATGTTAACGCTCGGGGTATTGCTCGTGGGCAAGTTCGACGAGGAGTGGGCGGTGATCCCGTTTGCGAGCAATTTCGTTGGTGGACAGGTGATCCTCGCAGCCTATCTGGTTCTTTTGATGGTGATTCTAACCGGGGCAGTTGCGATGGCGGCTTCAACCCGATTCGGGCACCTGATGACCCTGGCCATTTGCACCGGCGTGCTTGGGCTGGGGATCGCCGCCGACTACGCATTCGGTCAATACGAAGCGACGTCACTGGCCGCGGCTGTCGCTTATCGGGCCTTGCCCAACATGGGACCGTTTTGGGTCATCGACGGCCTTTATGCGGATGCTATCGAGACCGCCATCCCGTTTCGCTACGTTCTGTACGTTACCTGCTACGCATCCTTGTTGACCGTGGCCGTACTCGGCATAGCCATAGCGGCCTTCCAGAGAAGAGAAGTGGGATAGTCGGTTGGGTTACCCTGCGACCACACCTTGGACTCGACCACGCATGAATCTGCGGGTGTCTTGGAGCTTACGAAACACGCCACTACCTTGTTCGTGAGGGAGACGGGTGTGCCAGCTCTTGGCCGCTGTGTGCTACCGGGATGTCAGCCCCTCGATGATGTTCGTCCAAGTCCTGCATGGCTCGCTCATACTGGGCGAGTCGTTTTCTTGCAAGCTCTCGTACAGGATCAAACCGAAACGACTCGTTAAGGCGGGCAGTCCAAAACTGATACTCTTTCTTGCGCTGCCAGGTATCGATTGCCGCTTGGACGCCCTTTCCTTCGTGGGCACTGCGCAGAATAGCCGGGCAGAATGCGAGCATGCCAAACTCATCCAGGTTCTCGGCATCGGCGATCACTTGTGCTTCTACCAGCTCGGGATCACGCTCGTTCAGAGCTCGAATGGTGTCCGCGGCGCGCTCCAGCGATTCTTCCGGGGCCAACTCGGCCAGGCTCTGTTCCATTAGAGCCACGCCGCGCTGCCGGTGTGCCTTCGATGTCGGGCGACGCAGAATCTCGGTTCGCTCGATCTCGCCTTCACGGTATTGGATTGCCCAGCTTGCGTCGTGGTAAAGCCCGGCAGCCACAACGGCAAACTCATCGGGTAAGTGGGCCTGCACGACGGGCAACTGTGCGATGAGCTGCGCGCTGCGGGCGACGCGCGAGGAATGTTCCCAGAGGAATACGTCCTGTTCGCCGGTCGCGGTTATGATCACTAGATCATTGCGGGCAATGCTGAAGATTGGGTCGAAGTTCATCATGAACCAGTATCCCCAACGGCCACCGCGAGGCGATCGGATTCGCGGCCGGCTCTACGCCGATGGAGCGAATATATAAACACCCGGACATCGCGGACGCGCCGTTGGGCACAGCCACAAAAATCCATCCAATATCGCTCCTGGCTTGTGAAGCGCCCCTCCGTCTTCGCGCGCAATCGACAGCATAGCAAAGGCGCCACATGGATTGCCGTCGAAAGCAAAGGCCGGATCGTCCCGAAGTCGACGGCAAGCCGCGCGCATTGTAGCACACTGGTGTTTGTGCTTGCCAGAGAAAAAACTGCGGAATCTGGTGTTCACAAACGCCTGCGGTTCCTAGGAGCCGTTCCTCGATCGGGCAAGGCTGTGATTTCACGCGTTTTAGAACAACTGGTAGTAGCAGTTTCGCTTTTTGGGTTCAAAGCCGGCATCGTGGATTGATGCTCTAATATCCTGCTCTGTAAGGAGATACGTCGTCCCGGCGGCCGAGACAACGTTCTCTTCCATCATAACCGAGCCCATGTCGTTGGCTCCGAAGAGAAGTCCGAGTTGTCCTATTTTCACACCTTGAGTGACCCAGCTGGATTGTATGTTCGCGATGTTGTCCAAGTAGATTCGGGCCAGGGCGAGCATTTTGAGATACTCGCTGGCATCGGCAAGCCTGAGGTGGCGTTCGGTCGGCGCGTGGCGATCTGCGGTTGGAGGTGGGCTTACGCGTCCCATAGGCGTATCACCCGGTTGGAACGTCCAGGCGATGAATGCGGTGAATCCTCCGGTCTCGTCCTGCAACTCGCGGATCCGTCGCAAATGTTCGATGCGCTCTTCCACCGTTTCGATGTGCCCGAACATCATAGTGATGCTCGTGCGCATTCCGATCCCGTGAGCCTGACGCATCACCTCCAGATACTCGTTCGTCGTGGTCTTGCCTCGGGCGATACGGCTCCGCACGCGATCTACCAGTATCTCAGCGCCCCCCCCGGGGATAGTATCCAGGCCGGCCTCCCGTAAGCGCAGCAGGACGTCCCGGATTTCCATGCCGAAGATGCGGTGAAAGGCGTGGATTTCTGGTGGACTGAAAGCATGGATGTGGATTCCGGGGTACTCGCGCCTGATGAAACGCAAGAGGTCGAGGTACCATTCAAACGGCAGGATTTCGGCGGGCACCAGTCCGCCCTGCATCAAGACTTGGGTTCCACCAATGGCGATCAGCTCTTCGATCTTGCTTGCGATTTCCGCTAAGGACAGCACATAGCCGCGAGGAAGGTCTTTTCTTCCGCTGTCCAGGCCCGGCGGGTCGGCCTTGAAATTGCAGAAGATGCATTTGGCCGAGCAGTAGTTGGCGTAGTTGATGTTCCGATCCAAAACGTAGGTGCGGTATGGTTCGGGATGCAGGCACATGGTTATTTCATGTGCCCGCCTGCCCAACTCGTGGATCGAGCAGTCTCGGTATAGGGCCAGGGCTTCTTCGTCGGAGATTCGCGGCGTGCATTTGCCTGGCAAGTTGGCCTGTGTCGCGTTCATGCAAACACCGACTCGAACAGACCCGGGACTAGGTCGTGGACTTTGGCCAGCTCGAGGAACTTGGCCATGCCCTGACTGTGCGTTGGCCCCAGCGTGAACTTGATTCGCTGGGTGAGGTATTCCCTTGCCAGGGTGATGGGCCAACCCATCTTCGGTCCGAGTTGCTCAGCGATCGTCCCGGCCGACCTGACGCCCAGGTCCCGTGCAGCCGAGAGAAGCGAGGAGAGCTCCGCGGTGTCCATCCCCCGGGGGGCCGCCCAGACGGCAAAGACGAAAGGTAATGATGTCAGAGACTGCCATGCCGATCCAAGATCGGTCTCCACACCAAAACCCTCAGGTCGACTCGTGACCACTTTGTCGCCTATTAAAAGAACGGCTTCGCAGTCGCCGGCTCGAGCGTCATCCGGAAGAGGCAGTACCTGAAGATCTCGTGCGTACAGCTCTTTCCACAGAATTGCGGCCAGGGCCACCGACGTGTGCGAATGTCCATCGACGTGCAGCACGGAGATCGACTCGGGGGCAGCGTGCGAGAAGACACGTACGGTAAGAGACTTACCCTCGGCGCCGATGCACGCGTCGGATACCACCTGCCAATCGCTATATCGCTGGGCCAGATCGATTACGGGTACGAGGGCGACGTCCACGACGCCCGTGTCAAGCAGACCGGGCAACCGGGCCGGAACGTCGTAGACCAGGTCGATCCTGGGATCGGACTCCAGCCCTTCGACCAGAGGCTTCGTGTTCAAGTATGATACGGCGCCAATACGCCACTTTGCACTTGTGTTTGAGCGCATTATGTTTCAGAGAGACTCCAGCAGTCTGTCGAGCGGGTCTACCGGAGCCCCGTCACCGTGGCTCCGACCACAACTGGTTAATCGTCACCTCCCCCCAATCCGCGGGTATCGGTTCGCGGCGCATCGTACGCCACTGCTTTCAAGCAGTGGCGATTGGACGATTGTTGTGCTCATGCACTGCTCAAGAGCAGTGGCACATCCGCAAACTCAACCGCGACCGTGCATTGGATGATTATATGCGCTGCGGGAGGCAGACCAACGGGCTTGCGCGGGAACTGTCGGGTTTCAAGATTATTGACAGAGGCTCGTTTGGTGACGTTTATGCGTCTTAAGGAATGGGGCACCGGTCGCATTGACGGCTGTGGGGCTGCTGACTACCCTGCCGTAAGCATGGTGGATTACCTGCGGATACGAAAGATGAGTACCGTTCTGAGCGAAGCGAACGGACGATTCGGCGAACTGCGCGGGCGGGATGCCTTATTCCCGGTCACGGTCTCTGTTTGGGCGCGGGTATGGCTTTGGGCTCTGCTAGTCCAAGCGGTGGGCTGTGCTGCACGTTCCTCCACATTCGATATTCTCGATTACCGAGAAGGGGGGCCTGCTCGGCGATATCGCGAGACAATGAAGGAGGCCTATTTCGACGTTGACGGGCAGGGGAACGTTGACATTGTCCTTCGTCGCAGCGAGCCCGGTCTGGAGGACAGTACAACAGACATCGCCCAGGTCATTCACCTGCGCACGGTGTGGCGGTCCATCCCGGGGAATACCGTAGCCGAACGAGCCCAGATCAACGGGACCGTCCGCTATCACATCCTGCAAGGAGGTATCGGAGCCACGTTTGAAGGTGCCGGGGCAATCTTCTGTACCCTGGATCAGGAGAAGAACGCCCTGAGCGGTACGTTGGATCGGGCGCTGCTGAAACCCACGCGACGACTCAACGCGGGTGCGGACATCTTCAAGCATGCTCAGCTCACCGGCGCGTTTCGTGCCCGGCGCGATCACCGTCGCGTCGCCCGTATCATAAACGACATGGAACGCCTCTTCGGCCCGCACCCCTCGCCATAGGCTGTAAGCACCGGGGTGTCAGGGATAACTCCGCTGAACACGGGCACTGGCTGCGAGCGGTGTCAACCCGCAAGCCGGAATTCAGCACTGTTCAAGAGCAGTGGCACACTCTTCGGCTCCACCCACGCGGCGGGTTCATGCGTTGTCAAACGCCACTGCGACCCAACGGAGACCGTATTCTCCCCCGTGTTCGAGTCTATTCGCGCGCACCATTTCGACGAAGGACGTCCGCGAGCTGTGTGCGCTCTTTCGCCAGGGCATGATGCAGGGGGGTGAGTCCCTCGCGGTCAAGGGCGTTGACCTTGGCTCCACCGTCGAGGAGGACGCCCGCTACGCCTGCCATCAGATGGTCGACTTCGCTTTCTTGCGGGCCGTGTGATCCTGTCAGATGCAGTGGGGTTGCGCCTTGGTCATTAAGTGCATTTACGCCGGCTCCACCGTCGATCAGATGTCGAGCGGCCTGACGGCGGAAGCGCATGACCGCACAATGCAGGGGCGTATTCTGCTGCTTGTCCTTGACGCTTGAGTCGACTCCATGCGCCAAGAACCAGTCTATCACCGTGGGATGGTCATACATGGCGGCGTAGTGCAGGGGCGTGCGTCCCAGATGATCCTTCGCGGCCAGGTCGGTGCCGGCTTTGTGCAGTAACTCGAGTAGCGGATCCTGTCCCGTCATAGCGACGATATGAAGTGGCGTTTTGCCGCGTCCGTCCGTGGCTTTGACATCAGCACCACTCTTGATCAACAGCGAAACGAGTGCCTTGCGATGGGTTTGGAGCCCTTTTTCCTTTCGATGAACGGCCAGCACCACATGCAGAGCCGTTGTTCCGTGCCGGTCTTTGGCATTCACGTCAGCCCCTGCTTCGATGAGCAGTTCCGCGGCTTTTACCCGGAGGTTACGCGCCGCCACATCGAGAGGCGTAAACCCCAGTGCGTCGCGGGCGTGGACCAGATCGGGCGATTGACGCAACAACGTGTCCATGCGAGCAAGATCGCCGGCGCCGGCTGCGGTGTGCAGGTCCAGATCATCTCCAGCCAGGCAAAGCCCCGCAGCGAAGGCGAGCATAATTGCGGCAAGAGAGATGTGTCTGACAAGACTCATAGCGTCGCTCCTTTGCCTTGAAGCCCGTACGCTCCGCGGTGGCGGATACCAATGACAACGGTGCCTGCTGTCCATATCAGCAATGTCATTACCACCAGGCCCCACTGGGAGACGGTTGGTATTATATTGGGGCATTGGGCGAATTCCGGTGGATCGTGCTGGGTGTCGGTCCAGGCGAGCAGGAACTTCTGCCAATCGTCACAATCGACGTCTCCGTCTTTCGGTGCGAAGTCACCCGGTTCGCATTCCGGATCGACGGGACCCCCGCCCGGACCCGTGAAACAATTGACGAAGTCCACATAGTCCGAATAGTTCACCTCCATGTCACCGTCGAAGTCGCCGGGCATGGGGCCTGCTTCGACGGTGAACACCGTATCGCTCTCGTCCCATTCGCCGTAGACGCCCGTGCCGTAGTACGACCTCGCTCGGACTTTGTACGCGGTCCCCGGTTCGGTTGGGGTCCAGGGCGTCGAGGTCACCCCGAGTTCCGTAAGCGGTTCGATGTCCGTCCAGATCATGTCCGATGCGGTGAATTCGAGCTCGTCGATCCAAACCGTGTCGGACCCGCTGGAGGTGTTGATGTCCTTGGAGTATTCCCATTTCAGTTCGTGGGGCTCTTGAGACAACGTGGTGGAATAGTCCCTCCAGCCCAGGCTGGTACCCGAGGTCTCGATCATAAGATCGTCGTCGACGTAGAATCTGAAGTAGTCGTAGCCGGATTCCGAGCTTACCCGATACCAGAAGCTGACGTCGCCGCCCTCGACGGTGCGGGTCATCCAGGTTGTCTCGGTGTGCCCGATCGTGCCCGCCCGGGCGGCGTAGTCGCCGGCGTAGCTGTCCGAGTCGGTCACGCTCCAGTATGCATCGCCACCGGTCTGGTAGGAATCGTGCAACACTCCGGTTTCGAATCCATCGACGACCGTGCTAATCTGATCGGCATCGGGGGTGTATTGCACCTGGAAGTTGGCGTCGGGATTACCCGTCCAGGTGACGTCTATCTCGGTAAATGCGGTCAGGCTTTCTCCCCCGTTGGGGTAGCTGACATTCGTGCGCCAGAGTTCGACGTCCCACACGGTGATATCTCCGCCGGTCACGGGCACATCGTATTCGACGGCGGTGTCGTAGCCCTCCGCTTCGAACGTCAGGTCATATGTATCGGTGAGGTAGAGCATGCGGTGGTAGTCCCCCACGTCGGGGTCCGTGTAAACCTCGTGGTCCCTTCCGATTACCGTTACGGTGGCGGCGAGCGGTTCACCCGTTGCCCCGTTGGTTACGATCCCCCGCACGCCGGTCAGGCAGGTTTCGATATAGGCGAGCATGGACTCGCGGTTCTGAGACCAGAAGGTTGGAATCTCCCCGGCGCCCGGTGTGTGGGCCTCACTGACCTCGATAGTAACCTCATTGCAGCCCATGTAGCGGTAGCTCCAGTCCTGCATGCCACCGGAAATGGCGTACCAGTCCGCTCCGTTGGTGATGCCGTAGTCGAATATCGAGCTGTCCCACATCGGCTGATTGTGTTGCGAGTATTCCTTGCTTATCCAAATGAACATCTCGTCATCGGGCGTCGGGGTGTATACGCTTGATCCCGTTTCATTGTTGTCGAAGGGGTAGTTGACCACGAGTTCTCCGCCGTGGTAGTTGGCTGACAGCGTGAAAGAGTGGTCGAAGGACCAGTTCATGATCACGCCCGTCTCGACCGCTCGCCCGTCGGGAGTGTTTTCCGGACTGGTGAACGGATCGGGGAAGTTACGATTGAGATCGATTCCGCTTGCGTTGTATCGTGTGTCGGCGATGTACCCGTCCGGGTTCATCAGAGGAACAATCCAGAGCTCCACCGAGTCGACAATGTTGGTCACTCGCGGATCGATGCCGTAGTTCGTCGTAAGGTACTCGACGAGCTTGAGGCACAGTTCCATACCCATCGGCTCATTCCCGTGCATGGTGGAGACGTACTTGAACTCCGGTTCGTCCTCCTCGACTCCGACATTGTCGGTGATACAGATCGCCCAGATGCTCCGGCCTTGACCGCTAGATCCCAGGTCGTGGCGCTGGCAGATCGAAGGGTAGCTCGCCTGGGCAGCAAGCAGCTCCGAGCCGATCTCCGGGTAGGTATGATATTGAGCGGATGCGGGCATCGGCCCCCAAAGGGTCCAAAGCGACAGCACCACAATAGCGGCGCGAAGTGACGAGTGTCTGCCAGCTCGCGCAACCGGCCTCGGACTCGTGGTCAATCGGCTGTACACTGCCCGTGGCCCCCTCTAGTCCTGGTGCTGTGACGCAGTTCCTTTCCCACAACGGGCACACACGCCCTACCCTGTCGTCGGGGTGTGGTAGACCCGTACCCGAGTGCGCTCGTGCTCAGGTTGCTATCGTACCCGCAACCGCAAGCAAATACAATGGTCGGCCCCACCTCCCACCG
>CP070744.1:1545136-1557136 GCA_020348265.1 Phycisphaerales bacterium
GAAGAAACGCCCGCATTAGAATCACGCACCACGGCTGTAAGAACGGCTGCCGTCTCGGTGGCCGTCTCGGGCAAGTAGGTCAGTTCGCCCAATGGTGCTGCGGAGGTAAACGCGTGTCTGAGCTTGATCTGAATGATAGGAAGCTCTTGACGGAGATTCGGCTCCTTTGTCGGTACAATCCGTTCAGGAATCATGTGTTTCCCGACGAGCTAAGCTGCACTGACGAGTTTCACGAACGCTTGAAGAGGCTCGAGGATCTCGAGCTCATCAAACGAGTACCGAATGACTCTGACAGCGGTCGTGGTACTGACGCCATCGACCAATCGGCAGCTGCCATCAAGGTCAGTTGGAGGGTATCGGGGCTGGTCAAGCTGAGCGAGTATGGCCAGACGGTTTACGTCAGTGACTTTCTACGGTTCATCATGGCGACTCTGATTGTCTTTGTGGCCGCGGGCGCGGTGTTCCCGATACTGGGTGCCCTCAGTACGTCGGGCTATCGCGCGCAAGTCCTTGCCGTAATGCGTGAGGAGTTTGTTTACCTGGAGCTTGTGGTTCTCGTCGCAGCTATTACCGGCGCCGTGTCGCAGGGAATCCTCTGGTACCTGCGTGAGAGAACCAAGAAGATCGCCTACCAGCTCCCCGGAAACTCGAAGAACGTTACCTGGCGATGGTTTCTCGCATCGATCATCGAATCAATACCGTTCTATCTGTTCTTCTTCGTCCTTCACGGTTTCCAGGGCTTGTGGCAGATCTCCAACGGAGGGTTACCGCGCAGCGTTGCCTGGGTCGCGATCATACTGTGCCCCATTGCCGGTGGGATCGGGAGCTACCTGCGTTTTCAACCCCGACCGGTGTTCGCGGCTGTCCTGCCGCTGCGCGTCCTCGTCATCAGCGTGTGTCTGGTGATGGTCACCGTGGTATCGTGGCTCTCTGCGGGGGGGACGTTTTTCGAGGACATCAACGTCCGCATGCTCCTCACGAGTGTTTCGATGTTGGCGGGAATAACACTGATCGTTGCTTTTCTATGGTGTGCCGAGGTCAAGTGGATCGAGAGAGTCTCGCCTTGGCATCCTTGACGTCCGAGGGTCATGCAATGCGACAATATTGGGTCCTTGTCCTGTTGGTATGTTTAGCCGCGAGTCAGCTGCGGTGCGCCGAGCGCGCCGGGTCCGAGGAATGGCTGCCTCCGGGAGACGGCGAGGTTGTGCGCCGGGGGAAGTGGACACCTTCCGAAGGTATCCACGCTGTGGTCAACTCAATGTCGTTTGGTCCACCGCCAACGGTGAGCCATCCTAGAAAGGAATGGAGTGAACTCCCCATTCACTCCACCATAGACCTGCCGGAGGGAAACAATCGCTTCTATCTTATGCTGCAAGGTGCTGTTGTATCCTCGAAGCGCGATGCGGTTTACGCCGACGCATTGATGTCCTGGCCCGATTTCAAGTGCTCGACGGTTCTCGAGGAACCGGGGACCTTCTTCGGTAAGGGAATCAAAGTAAGGAGGGGCCCGGGTGCTTTTCGCAGTACATCCAAGCCCCATGATATGGTGCGAATCATACTGACCCCGTCCGCCTCCAATCAGCCCGGTTCTGCCATCCCGCATGTTATTCACTTCCCAGAAGGGCCGGTGGGCGGCTTTGCCGGTGTGAAGTGGACGTTGCCCCTTTGCGGGCACAGCAAGGGAGAGCTGAAGAGCGAAGAAAAATGTAAAAAAGACGGAAATCCGCAGATAAAACTGGTGGATTACTCCTTCCGCCAGAATCGCGCCCTCCTGTTGCTGGAAAGCAGTGAAGACATCAAATCCATCAAGATTGACACGGAATTACTCGCCAAAGCGGGCTACAGGGGTACGTTTCGGGCGCAACTCTTCAAGGCTGAACAGGAGTTTCGTCCGACGGACCAGTGGATACCCCTGGCATGCCGCGATGTTAATGAAAACTGTGTGATCTTCGAGGATTATGGGGCGGCGCCAAACTACGCGAGGCCGGTCAGGCACGGGCGGTCGATCGGAAGCCCAATGGATTTGTCGCCCGAAGGGCAAGAGGGTGCTAATGAGCAGCGGGCACCAAGTTCTCCGTCTGGCGAGTTTCTTGTTCCAGTAGGGTTCTCTGTGGATGACAATAGCACGTCCCGAGCAGTTGAATTCGCTAGTCTCGTGGAGGCAGGCAGGTGGGTACTCGCCCGCGTAGAAGGTGTCTTCATCTTTTCCGGGTACTACGGCGGGTTGCGAGAAGTAAAGAAAGAGCCGGTAGGGAGGGACATCGGCGGCGGTGGCGGCCTGCAGGACTTCCAGTTTCGGACTGACCATATCCGAGGTCTTCGGCCCGCAGCTTATCCGAATGATCCAGGTTGGCTGCTACGCTGGGTCATGGATTTCAGTGTGCATGCTTCGCCCGGCGGTTATAAGGTGCTGCGCACCGATTCAGAAGGGCACAGCGGCTGCACACTGTCGACCGACACCAAGACCAAAAAAGAGAAATACACCTGCACCGGCGAGTGGGTCGATGCTCTTGACGATCTTCGCCATATCAATCCCAGGCGACGGTATTGGATCAAGTTCCAGGTGCCGGAAGAGCGCAAGGTCACGTTCAACGTCTACGACATGAGCCCCTTCGGAGACGAGTGGACCAAGACGCTCGACAACTGCGGTGCACTGTTTGTTTCTGTTGTTGGCATGCAGCCGCCGACCGAGTAAATGCCCGCGCGCCCATAAACGCCACCGGTGTGTTGATCAACGCGTTTGTTCGCCTGCACGGGGGTGAATACAAAACCTTGCCGCATCAGGCGTTATGCCGGACAATCTCAGTCCGGCCGTAGGGTACACCTGCAGTGGTTGTGGGAGTCTACGGCCTGGGGCTGGCTGATCCATCGAGGAATTACGGCATCGCTTCCTCGAGTACGTGGGTGGCCAGTCCGCGGTTGCGGCGGGAAGCAGGGGGTCCCGAACATGGCAAAGTGCTCTGCACGGTTCTGCATGATGCTCGTTGTTCTTGCCTTCGTTGCCGGTGTCGTCGGGTGGGCGGACGCGGGCGAACCATCCTGCGGAGACGTCGCGGGGTTGTGGGAAGGGTCGCTCGAGTTTCCGGGTTTTGCGCTGCGGGTCGTATTCAAGCTCACACTGCCGGCTGATGGCACGGTGCAGGGGACGCTTGCTCGACCCGACCAGGGTGATGATGAGATTCCGATTACCAGAGCGGTTCTCGATGCGAACCACGTACGGCTGGAGGTGGGCGCTGCAAACGCTTTCTTCGAGGGGCGAATCGACCGCGAACGATGCAAGCTCGAGGGGCAATGGCATCAGGGACACCATACCCTCCCGCTCGTGCTGAAGGAGGTATCACAGATCCGCAAGCCCAACCGTCCTCAAACGCCGGTTCCGCCGTTTCCTTACGACGCGGAAGATGTGGTCTACGCAACCCGTGACGCACCAGCAGAGTCGGCGGGTACGTTGACTCTGCCTCGACAGGGCCGCCCCTGCCCGGCTGTACTGCTCATCTCCGGCGGGGGAGCGCAGGACCGAGACGTTACCATCCTAGGCCATCGGTTCTTTCTGGTGCTTGCCGACTATCTGACACGCCGTGGGCTTGCCGTGCTTCGTGTAGATGATCGCGGAGTGGGAGCTTCGACAGGCGATCGTTCACGGGCTACCAGCGAAGACTTCGCATTCGATGCGTTGGCCGGCGTCGAGTTTCTCAAGGGGCGCCAAGAGATTGACCCCAAGAAGATTGGTTTGATCGGACATAGTGAAGGAGGCATCATCGCATCGTTGGCCGCTGCACGCTCGTCCGATGTCGCTTTCATCGTGATGATGGCGGGACCCGGGCTGTCCGGCGAAGAATACAACCTTCAGTTCGAGGCGTCCGCCGGGCGTGCACTGGGACTCAGCGAGGAGGCAATCGCAGCCAGGCGCAGATTCCAGGAGCGTGTCTTCGCAGCGATTAAGAATAAGACCGACTCTGTTGCCGAGGCGGAGCTTCGCCGGCTCTTGTCCGCGCTTGATCCCCCGCTTCGCGGAGACCAGCTCGAGGCAGCAATGAAACGGTTTCTATCACCCTGGTACCGTTTCTCGATCTCCCATAACCCTGCCGAAACGCTGCAGAAAGTGAATTGTCCCGTCCTGGCGCTCTTTGGTGAGAAGGACGTGCAAGTCCCCCCGGAGGGGAACGCCGAAGCACTGGGAAGTGCCCTTACGCTTGCGGGAAACGAGAACTCGCGCGTCGAGGTCCTGCCGAACCTCAACCACTTCTTTCAGACGGCAAAGAGCGGACGCCCGGACGAGTATGGCAAGATCAAGGAGACCATGTCCCCAACCGCGCTGAAGTTGATCGCGGACTGGATTCGCGAACAGACCAGCCAGGTCGCTCAAGATGGCAGTCGGACGCGGAGATTCGTTGCACGCAGGCATCGCTTTATGCGTGTTCCGCCTTGAACAGGTGGAGCATTCGCGCCGTCCGGCACAATGCATGCGTGGCAGCGAGCTTCGCCGCCGGTGAAGTGTAAGGTAGCGCGCTTGGTATGTCCGTAGGCTTCGCGCTCACGGCTCAGATGGGTTTTGGGAATGCATTCGCATTTCAGGGTGGCGTATACACGTTGGGGATTCACGAAGTCACGAGCCGTTGGAGATGATTCTCTTTTTCTCTCTCTTCTGGAAGAGGCTCTTGAGTTCTTCGGTCAGGCCGCGGAAGGGTTTGGCTCGTACGGTCGGTCCGGACAGTGGCCCGGTGGCGTGCAGCTCGACGAGTTCACGGGAGGCGTTCTCCACCAGGTCGCCCAGCCCGGGGAAGCGTGCCCATCGATGTGGGCTGACGTTGACGAAGTAAAGGTTCACGCCTTTATCCGGCAAGGACATCGAGCCATACCCCACAAGAGCCAGCACCTTGCCCCATAGCTCTATGTCCGTGAGTTGCATGCGGTTTCCGATGATATGGAAGTCCGC
This sequence comes from Phycisphaerales bacterium, assembly GCA_020348265.1. Lineage (GTDB taxonomy): Bacteria > Planctomycetota > Phycisphaerae > UBA1845 > UBA1845. Next base: position 1,550,073 of record CP070744.1, read on the forward strand.
CGCCGCATTCTGGAATGCTCCTTCCTCGGGTTTCTGGAGGTTTATGACATTGAGTATCGCCAGGATTAGAGGGAGGCGATAGATGTGCCCGTCGCGGATTTCGATGCGGCCGCCTCCCCGGCGCGACGACGATTCTCCAGCAAGTCCGGATAGGTACAGGTGGGCATCAGCGAGGCCGCGGGCGTCCATCGAATCATCACCCTCGGTTTCCGGCGAACGAGCTGCTGCAATGTACGGCTGGATGTCCATGTTGTAGACGGTGGTTTTCAGATCGTAACTGGTTCGCTCATGGTCGTATGCCACTTCGGCCTTTGCGGTTAGGGCCCCGCCGTAGATACGACCTCGAATCGAGTCCAAGGCCAGGCGACCTCGACCGTCTGCGGTGTGGGCCAGCGACCAGGGGGCTTGGACTTCGTGTATGTGTTGCCCGTAGACATCCATCGCTTCAAGGCTCAGGTTGCCGGATAAGGCGGAACCGCCCAATCGATCAATCAGAAGTCCTCTGCCAGTGAGTGTGCCTGTGGCTCCACTGATTTCAGCCACGCCGGGCAGACTGACTTCGCGCACGTCAATCCTGCCCACCACCGACCATACACATGACTCGTCGACGTCGAGGCATTCGTAGTGGAGTCTTTCGATATGTAGATCGCCCGAGCCGGCAAGACCCAGACTGTCCCACGTGGAACGAAATCCGGGAGAGAGGGCACCGCGGATGGACTCATCTAAGGTCACTGTGGTGGCACTGATAGTGTACGTGCCTTCCTTCCGGCCTGCGCCAAACCGAGCGTCGACATCAACGTGGACCTGCGCTTCTCCGTACCTAGCCGTAATCCCGGAGGCAGTGATCGCGGAGTCGTCACAGTTGATCCGCGCCCGAACACCCTCAAGAGGCAGCGGTAATCCGGCGTGGCGCACGGTGTTACCGTCAAGCCAGGCGACGACGGCGGCGATCAGGCCGTCATCTTCACTGCCGGCATCCGTCCTCAGTGTGACATCGACGTCAATCGGACCGTTGATCTGCCAATCGGCCAACGGACCCCGCAGTCTTGCAGGCAGAGCCGACAACAGCGAATCGTCCAACTGCACGTCCTGGCCGTTGATGGCGAACTCCGTTGTGGGCGGCGCTGTGGAGGTGTCGACTTTTCCGTGAGCGGCGATGGTGGCGTCGTTGTATTGTCCGGTGATGCCGGCCACTACAATGCCGTCCGGAGAGACGCGGAGACTCCCCTCGACATTCTTTGCCACGATGGGAAAACGATCATGGTGCATAGTGATGCCGGTCAGGGCGACTTCGGAGACGTGCTGAAGCGTCTGTGCGCTGTCATCATAGGTCAAGGTCGTTTCTACGTTGAACTGCCCGTCGGGATGAAAGGCCTCCACCTGTTCGCGGAGAGGTTTCGACAGGGCGGCAAGAAGCCTCTCGTCGAAAGTCATACCCTCACCTCGCACGGTTACCTTGAGATCCCTCATCCTCGAAGAGTCGAACGACGCAGTCCCCTCCACGGCCACTTCGGCATCACCCGAGTGTCCTCTTATTCCGACCAGCTCCAGTCGGTCCTCCTCAAGCACAACAAGCCCGGACAGTTGTTCAACAGGAAGAGGAAAGTCCGTGTACTGCGCGGAAAGACCGTCGAATGATACTGCCGATCGGGTCTGCCAATTGCTGGGCTCCTCGTCCGTGCCTGCCGTACGAGACAGCGAAAGCTCGACATTCACCTTTCCCTCAGGGTGGAATCGGTCGTAGACGGATTTATATACCGCAGGAAGAGCATCATACAACGCTTGGTCGATGGGTATCCCCGTTCCGTTGATCCTCAGGTCGGCGGCACACGAGCGTTTGGGCTCTATGATTCGGCCCTCGATGGTTACGAGCCCTCCATCGTGTTCGCCTCGAAGCTGCTGCAGAGTGACCTCCTCACGTGTGAGCTCTACTCTGCCCCTTAGATTCTCGACGCGGTAGGGGAAGAACCGGCACATTGCATCGCCGCCTCGAGCATCGATCACGACGCGATCGACTTGAAGCTTCTCATTGAAGCCGGCGTTCTTTCGGGCCGAGAGTTCCAGGTCCACCGGACCGTGCGGGTCAAACTCGGCGAAGAACCTTTTCAGGGAGTGCCAACGCTGGACAAAGCGGATCTGTGCCGGCGGCACGTCTGGATCAATCCGTGGGAGGACCAGTTGTGTGATGGCTACGTCAACGTCAAAGTCCACATCATCCAGGGTCTTGAGTCTGTTTACTCCCCCGTGCATGGTGGCAGACGCGTGGCAGCGTGCACCGTGAAACGTTCCGTCAAACTCGGCTTTGATTCCATAGGCCGTTACCTCGATGGCACCGAAGACTTCCTCGAATCGGAGGTAGCGATCCTCGGGGGCGAGTGGCTCCTCCTCCGGACTGATCGGTATGGAGAGCGACGCGTTGTCGAGTTCGATAGTGGCAGACCGACCGGCGGCTTCATCGGCGCCGCCGAAGTCGTAGTCACTTGCCCGGACCGTCCCACCCAACCCCAACAAGTCCGACCACGTGCCGGCTTGGTCATACTTGGCGTTTACGGCTATCAGCACGCCTTCGATTGACATCCAGGGCAGTCCCCCGGTGACATTGCGGACTGAACCGGTATTAACGTCGATCTGGGAGTGTCCCTCCGCCTTGTGCTTGCCGCCACCGCGCCAAACGACATCGTAGAACTGTGGGCTTGCGCTGGACTTCCGCCCTCGCATTGTAAGGACGAGTTCTTCAACCGTGCGGGAGTCCGCTCGATCACGGTCCACAACGCGGATCCGCGCGTCGCGCAGTTCGATGGTCGGCAGGTCGATATCGCCGGGGGATGACGGAGCACTTATAGGTTTCCACAAGTCAGTGAGGTTGGTTGTGCCGTCACGCGCGTTTCGCGCGATCACGCAGGTAGGCTCTACAGCTAGGATCGACTTTATCGTCAGCTTGCCCGTAAGGGCCGACATAACGTCGTGCGTGAGTAGTGTTTCGCGGCAGGAGAAGACCTCACTGGTTTCACCCGCAACGGTGGTTGCTCTCCGGTCCGGGGAGATACCTTCGACAGAGACGTCGAAAAGTCGGATTCCGCCAAACCAAGAGAAACCGGCCGATCCCACAGTTACCTGCCCGTTAGTCAAGCTCTGCAAATATTCCTCCGCGCGGACCCGAATGTGTTCAGGATTCGTATAGTGCCTGTAGGCTATGCCAAAAGCGGTACCAGTGATCATCACGGCCAGCACGATCACAGTGAGCTTGCGCGACTTGCGTTGTCCTACGGGTCGAGTTTTGGTCTCTGTGTTAGACATCATTGTCTGGTGCCTCAGGCACAGGGTTGCGGCGCATGCGTTCAAACAGTGTCACGAGTGCAAACGCGGCGAGAATCTCAAGCATGGGCATGGCCGGCAGGCGGTAACGGACACTCCCCACAAAGAGGCTATGCAGCACACTCACATATAATGCGGGCAGTAGGAGGAAAAAGGTCGTGCGCAGTCGGCCCTTGCCATCGATTCTCAGTAACAGGGTCGTTCCAGCAACGGCCAAAGCAAGAACCGGCAACGCCCACGCTCCGGACGCAAGACGCGCAGGCAAAGACTGATAGGAACCCACGTTGGGGAAGGGATTCCACGTTCTTAGCCACTTGGTTCCGGCGAGTCGAATGATCCGCGCCGGGTCACTGCGGATTAACAAGAGTGATTCTTCGAGGAAATACCGATTCCATTCGACCTCGTCTAGTCCCCATACTTCCGGCATCTGCTGAACCTCTGCAAGATCGCTGCTGCCGTCGGCCTCCAGCCTGACACCATCATAGAGTGACACGCCTGTACGGTGAGTCAGCCAGCACCAGCTTCCGGTTACACGAGCGTTCCGGGCGGCCCAGGGCACGAGTCCAAGTATAACGATGCCGACAGCGATCGACGCCCCCGCAAGCGCTCGACGCTCAAAGCGGCGAAACACGACAAGAAGGCACAGTGTGGCGACGACAAGGCCTAGACTGGATTCGCGCACATGTACGCATAACGCTGAGACGCATCCGATGGCGCACCATCGCCGGATGGACGGAGCAGGCTCTTTCGGTGCAAGCGTTGGAGCAACAATCCACCAGAGTCCTGCCAGGGCTGCGATGAACAGAGTCTCAGTCAGCAGTAGCGAAGAAGTGAACACCAGGAATGGGTCACACGCTACCATCAATCCGGCCAGCACACCGACGCGTCTTCCCAGAAGGCTCTGGGCTACTCCGGTAGCAAGCGTGGCTGCCAGGGCTCCGATCACCCAGTGGGCGACCTTCGCCACAATGACACCGTGTTCGAGGCCGACCGCGAGGGAGAGTGTTGCAGGATACAGAGGCATCCGCGTTGCCCGGAACCCGAACTCGTCTCTGAGTCCGTCTCCGCCAGCCAGCGAATCGGCCATCAGCCAGTACTGTCGCTCATCGGGGAACTCCAACGCGGCGGAGGACTCGGCCCGGGCAAGCTTGAATCCACCCCACCCCGCCCGCGCCACCAAGGCGACGATGAAGACTAGTATGTACCATCTTGTATTCATGCGTTTGGGCGCGGCGGTGATGGCTGATGGATGCGCGACTGAAGACGAGGTAGATGCAGTCACGGGTTAAGAGGCCTGGCACAAAGATGCAGGATTCTCCTGCTCAGTTCGGTCATTTTGACACGGTCGTCAATACGGTATCCGATGATCCAGATCGGCCCGAGCTGATCACAGAGCACGGCCACGCGTTCGCGTCTGGCGGGCTCGACTTTCTCGTCGATCAAGAACTCGGACAGTTTCTTCGAACCCGGTGCCCCTAAAGGCATGAAGCGGTCACCCGGGCGGCGTGTTCGGACAACCAGCGGCGGGTGGACCGCATCGGCATCGACGAACTCTTCCATCCTCCCCGCTATACGCCGGAGCCGTGCCACATCGCCCCTCCCGACTTCCTCGATCGCGCAGTCAATCTGCAGACGGCGAATGGGCAAGAGCGTTCGGCCCGGAAGATGAACCGTGATCTCCGATGCGATCGTTTCCCTCGGTTCATCCGTTGGAACGGAGAAGATCAACTGATGATAGCGTTTCTCGACGGTCATGCCGCTGGGCAGCTTGGTCTGTCTTCCACTAGCAGGGTCTGCGATCAGGTCCAGCACGGAAACGAGATGAGCGAAAGAAAGGGCTTGCTCGCCGAGGCCGAACAGCTGATAAGCAAGCCGGACAATCTCCGACTGAACGATGCGGCTCTTACGTGCTAGCGTGTCGGCGTTGAGTGCCATTTCCTGATCCGTTCGGGAGATGATCAGCGTTTCGAACGTCCGCTGCACCGTCTCGCGCAGGTATGCATCGACCCACTGGGCCTGCTCGCCCAAGCGGATCAGTGCCTCTCGAACCTGGGGATTGACCTCGGTTTCCAAGTGAGGCAGTACGAGGTTGCGAATGCGGTTGCGCATGGACTCGTTCGATACATTGGTTGGGTCCTCTCGGTATGCTATACCGTTGTCGGATAGGTATGCGAGGATCTCCTTTCGTGTAAAACGAAGCAACGGACGGATAAGGCGTATGTCGCTGCCCTGGGTCAATGGGCGGTTTCGGGGGATGCCCACCAAGCCGCGCACGCCTGTGCCGCGGAGGACGCGATGCAGAATCGTCTCCGCATTATCGTCGGCATGATGCCCTACGGCGACCGCTTCAGCTTCTACCTTCAGACATACCCGCTGCAGAAACGCATAACGCTCGCGTCGGCTTACCTCCTCGATACCGATGCGCTCCTTTTCTGCCAGAGCGGCGATATTCCGTGAGTCAATCATGCAAGGAACGCCCAGTCCGTCGGCCTCCGCCTTTACGAATGCGGCATCTTCATCCGCCTCCTCACCCCGAAGCTGATGATTGAAGTGGGCAACATGCAGGTCGAGCTGCCAGCCGGAAGTCCTATTCAGATCCAAAAGCAGGTGAAGCAGGGCTATAGAATCCGGGCCGCCGGACACTCCGACGACCGCGGTGCCCGCCTGCCTGAGAAGTCCTTCAGCCGACAGTTCTGTTACGAAAGCCTTGAACATGGTTGCGGTCTCACGCGAATTGCTCGGTGGACTGTAACTCCCTGTAAGGTTCTCCCGCGGCCCGGCGCACCGCCCGCACGCCGGTGGTGCGGGGCGCATTCTACCCAACTTACGATGCCGTGCCAGGGTGGAATGTCGCATCCGGCGACATGGTAGCACCAGCGGAGGAAACATCGTAATTCCTGGCGTCTACAGCGGAAACACAGCATAAACTGCAGACAATTGCCGACAGGTCTCCTTACACGCTATAATCCGCGCAGAACACGCGACAACAACGCCGCGGTGGCCGCTTTGAACGACAGAAGTCCGGTGAATGTGATTTAGCTATGACACAACAAGCAGGTATAGAACGTCCGCAGTCTGCCGCTAGCTTTGAACGGGCGCGGGCTGTGTTGGTTGGAGGAGTGAACAGCCCGGTTCGGGCGTTTCGCGCCGTGGGGGGTGATCCCGTCTTCGTGGATCGCGTGGAAGGAGCGTACGTCTTCGACGTCGACGGGGGGCGCTACGTGGATCTGATGGGTAGTTGGGGCCCGGCGATCGCAGGCCATGCCCACCCAACCGTTGTCGAAGCCGTCAAACGGGCGGCGGACAAGGGATTGAGCTTCGGGGCATGCTGTACCGCCGAGGCGGAGTTAAGCGAGATCATCGTCGGGGCCATTCCATCTGTGGAGCTGGTTCGTTTCGTCAGCAGCGGAACGGAAGCCACCATGAGTGCGATTCGCCTGGCCCGTGCAGCTACGGGGCGGACGAAGTTGCTGAAGTTCCTGGGCTGCTATCACGGACACGTCGATGCCCTGTTGGTGGCGGCGGGGTCCGGGGCGGCGACGTTTGGCACGCCGGACTCAGCCGGCGTTCCCGCAGCCGTTGCGGAAGGCACCTTGCTTGCCGAATACAACGATCTGTCCGCCGTCGAGCGGATAATGCATGAACACGGGAGCGACGTTGCTGCGATATTGGTGGAACCCATCGCAGGCAACATGGGCTTCGTCAAACCGGTTGAGGGATTCCTGGCCGGTCTCCGCGCTGTCTGCGAC
>CP070744.1:1557236-1569122 GCA_020348265.1 Phycisphaerales bacterium
GTGACACACCAAAACACCCATTGACCGCGCCTGAAGACAGTCTTATCGGGCCGATTCGCAAGATTCCTCCACCGAATGGCTGTGCAGTAGTACCCCACGCTCGCCAGCCAGCGAGACGATTTCCCGGGCAATCCGCTCAGCCGCTCGGGGGTGTCCGATCCCACGTGCTGCTGACGCCATTGCCGCGCGGTGCTCACTATCGGTCATGAGCGGCTCCAGCGCGTGTCGCAGGGCCGGACCGTTCACCACAGGATCAACCGCGTCGTGGACAATCTTAGCCGCATTGGTCCGTTCCAGACACCGGGCGTTGGCAAGTTGATGCATGTCCTTGTGATACGGGTAGGGCATCAGGACGGCGGGCACGCCCACAGCAGTGATTTCTGCGAGCGTGGACGCCCCGGCCCGTGAGACCACCAGATCTGCCGCTGCCAGTGCGTCGGCCATGTGACCCGTAAACCGCATGACGCAAGCTCGGATCGACGTACCCCGGTAGGCCGAGTCGACTTTCTCGAAATCCTGCTCACCCGTCAAGTGAAGGACTTGCCAATCATCGCGCAGTTGCAGGTAACTGAGATTGGCAATAACTGCCTCGTTAACGGTCCGCGCGCCCTGTGATGCGCCGGTCACAAGGAGGGTTTGGAGTTGGGGATCGAGCCCGAATCGCTCCAGGCCCTTGGTACGATGAGGGTTCAAGAAGTCCGGCCTGATTGCGCAACCCAGTACCTCCGCTGAGGCCCTTCGAGGCAGTCGAGCGAGCGTGTCCTCCCATTGGACAAACACGCGATCGGCAATCGAGGCCAGAAGTCGATTGGCCTTGCCCGGAATCGCATCAGGGTTGAGCAGGACGGTGGGGATGCCCACGCGGCGCGCTTCGCACACGGCCGGCACCGATGTGAACCCACCCGTACCGATCACCACCGCCACTCGGCTTGCGGATATCCGTGACCGGCACAGCAGACTGGAACGGCGGAAGCTCGCGAGGATTCTCGGCCAACGCCAGGGGATTCCGCTCAAAGGTAAGAGGCTCTGCCTCATCAATTCACAACCCGTCCCGTCCAGAATGCGTCCGTCAATGGCCCGCTGACTCACAAAGAAGACGAAGCGCACTTGCCTGAGCAGTCCGCGGAACGCATCGGCGATTGCCAGCGCCGGATATAAATGGCCGCCCGTTCCACCGCCGGCAAACACGATGGTCTGATCGTGCGTAGCTGTTGGAGTATGGCTCACCACGCAGTCGCCTCCTGAGGTACGACGTGACGAACAGCGCCGTCACTGCCCTCCAATCCGCCGACAAGCGCCGCCGAACCTTGCCTGGTTCGCGCTGCAATGGCTGCCAGGACCCCGGACGCCACGCAGAATGTCACCACACCGCTGCCTCCGGCTGATATAAGCGGAAGCGAAATACCCGTCGTGGGGGTAACCACAGTGACCACGGCGATGTTCATTGCCGCCTGCAATCCGACCGTGGCGGTTATTCCGAATGCGAGTATTCGCTCGAAGGGCGTTCTTGCCGCCATCATTGTCCGAAGCCCCAGCCAAACGAACGCGCAGTAAAGCCCGATGACCAGGCATCCCCCCAACATTCCCATTTCTTCGCAGATTACCGAGAAGATGAAATCGGAATGGCTCTCGGGGAGATAGCCGTACTTCTGCACGCCGCCTCCCAAGCCCGTGCCCCACCATCCCCCCGAGGCAATCGTCGCCAGAGATTGAACGGGCTGGTATCCGGCGCCCTTCGGATCTGCCCAGATATCCTGATATGCGGTCAACCTTTCCAAGCGGTAGGGAGCTGTCACCAACAGAGCACCGAACCCGCATGCTCCGACCAACCCCATCGCGAACAGGTGCCGAATCCTGCAACCCGCCACAAAGAGCATTCCCACCCCAATGGCTCCCAACAATACGGCCGTGCCGAAGTCTTCCTTGCCCACCAGCAGGCAATACGCCCCGATCGCACCCGCAACAGGCAGAAAGCCCCCGCGGAATGATCGCAAGCTCGTTTTCCGCTCGGTCAGCAATGCTGCAAGCATCCCCACCATCGCAAGCTTGGCGAATTCCGAAGGCTGAAAGCCTATTCCCGCTCTGAGCGGCGCAATCTGCAGCCAGCGCTGTGAGCCGCGATGAGGATCGGCCAATGACGGAACCAACGCCGCCACCAGGCAAACCAACACCAAGGCGAAGAGTACATGACTAACCCGCGCTCGTCGATCGGACGTGGCCAATACTCCGACAGACAGGTACCTGGCAATTATCATCACCGCCACTCCGATTGCCGCGAAAACCGCTTGCCTGCAGAAAGCGCTCTGCCACAAAGGCGCGGCAAACATCGGACGATCGAGTGATGCGGTCGCCGAGGCAACCACAACCAAGCCAAGGGTCAACAGTGCCAGGGTGACCAGAACTATCGAGCCGGGATGCACCTCATTGCTATGCTTGAGTTCTTCCATGAACGTCCATCCATCATTGCCGCGGTTATACCGCTTTCAACACGCGTCCCTAGCGCAGCTTGATCGTCGCAAGAGCCAGCGCGGCGAACATGATCGCGATTAGCCAAAAACGAACCACGGTTTGAGGCTCACTCCACCCGCCCAGGTGAAAATGGTGGTGGACCGGTGCGCAGCGGAACAACCTCCTCCCGCCGGTCCATTTGAAATAGCCTACCTGGGTGATAACCGAAAACGCCTCCATCACAAATACCCCTCCGGCGATCAGCAGCATCAGTTCCTGCCTGGTTACCACCGCGACATACCCGATCAGTCCGCCCAGAGGAAGCGAACCGGTGTCGCCCATAAAGACCTTCGCCGGATGACAGTTGTGCCACAGAAAACCCAGCGACGCCCCGAAGACCGCGCCGCACAGAATGACCAGCTCTCCGCTTTTGGGGACGTAGGGGAACAACAGCTTGTGGGCGATGTCCTGCGTGCCGACGATGTAGGTGAGAATCACAAAGACGAAAGCACACATGGCCACGCAACCCGAGGCCAGCCCATCCATCCCGTCGGTTAGGTTCACCGCGTTGGACGTCGCGGTCATGACTACCACGGTAACGATCATAAACGCGAACGTCCCCAGTTGAAGGCCGGCCTTGTAGAAAGGCACGTTCAGAATCCTGTACGAAGGCATGTCCATCGGCTCGACGTAGGGGCTCAACACCGCGAAGTTGGTTCCGCCGTGATAGTAGATGTAGAATCCCAGGATCACGCCCAGGGCTATTTGAAACAACAGCTTCTCGTACATCTTCAGGCCGTCGCGCGAGGCGGAGCGGCGTTCTGCGGTTAGCTTCAGCCAGTCGTCCACGGCGCCGAGTCCCCCCAGCCATACCAGACAGACCAGACCCATACGTACGTAGAAGTTGCTCAGGTCGGCCAGTAACAAAAGAGCCAGGGCGATGGACGCGAGCATCATCATCCCGCCCATCGTGGGAATGTTGCTCTTGTCGCGGGTTAGCTCGTTCAGCGATACGTGATCGAACTGCGGATGATCGCCGAGTTTCCACTTGATCAGCTGGCGAATTACTCGGGGCAAACCGAGCAGCGTAACCACAAAACACAGAAGCGCCGCCAGGGTCCCGCGAAACAGAGGGTTCTCGTATGCGTAATGCCGACCCTCCAGTAGCTCGCGAACAAGGTAATAAAGCACGTTTACCCACTTCCCGTCCCACCACGCCGTCGACGCCGGCGTTATGCGACCGCAGCGTTCTTTCCCAACTTGATCCTAAGGTCGTCCACCAACTGATCGAGCTGCATCGCTCGCGAGGCCTTGATCCAAACAGTATCGCCAGGCAGCAGGATTGTCGGCAGGACCTTGCCCGCAGCATCCACGTCATCGCAGCACACGAATCGTACACCGCCGGGCGTCTCAGCCACACTATGAACGGCCTCTGTCGTCTGGGGTCCCACGGCCACGAGCACCTCGATCCCCGCTCGGCAGATCGCGCCGACTACGTCGCGGTGCAGTCCAGGGCTTGCCGCACCCAGCTCTAGCATATCGCCCATGATGAAGACACGCCGGCGCCCCGACGCCTGACGGAGAGTGTTAACCGCAGCCAACATGCTCGAAGGATTGGCGTTGTAAGTATCGTTGATCACCTTCATTTGCCCCATGGTGAGCACCCGTGTACGACCGTCCGGCGGAGTAAAGCCTTTCAAGCGCTTCGCAATCTCGTCAACGCCAACTCCAAACTCCAGGGCAACTGCAAACGCAGCCGCTGCATTCGTAGCATGACACACGCCTGGCATCGGAAGGACCATGTGGTACCGACCATCCAGTTCGAAGGTCGTGCGATCCATCGTTCCCCGCACGGAGGTCAGGCGAAGGGCGGCATACTGGGAAGTGCCGAAAGTCACCATGCGGATTCCCCCGGCTTTCTCTAGCAGGGGCTCGAGTTCGGGTGAGTCTGCATCCACAACCGCCAGACCCTCGGGACGCAGATGGTCAAGCAGAGACGCTTTCTCGGCGGCGACACCTGCCAGATCGCTGAGGCCCTCCAGATGGGCCTGCCCTACCGATGTAATCACGGCGATGTCCGGCGCGACCATCGCGCTCAGCGCTGCAACCTCCCCGGGGGCGTTCGTCCCGATCTCCGCAATCATGTAACGATCGTCCGCCTCGCCGGAGAGGATGGTCAGAGGCACGCCTATGTTGTTGTTGAAGCTCCTCGGGGAACTCCGTCCCTTCATTGACTGCCCGAGCACATGGTCGATCATGCGCTTGGTAGTGGTCTTGCCGTTGCTTCCGGTGACTGCCACGACGGTCGTATACGCCGGCATGACCTCGCGCCGGTAGTACGTCGCCAATCGTCCAAGTGCTTCGATGGTGTCGTCAACCACCAGGCGTGGAATCACCACGTCTCCCGGCAGCTGGCCGACTTTGTCCCGACGGCACACGAATGCTCCGGCGCCTTTAATAGCTGCCTGTCCGATGAAGTCGTGACCGTCAAAACGCGCCCCTTGAACGGCGATAAACAGATCACCAGGTTTCATCTCGCGCGAGTCGATGCTGACGCCACGAACGGGGATCTTCGCCTCAGATGCCGGAGCCGATGATCCTATCGCTTCTGCAATCTCCTTGAGCAACATCCTTATCATGCGACATCCTCCTTGATCTGTGCAATCCGCAAGCAGTTCCGCGCTGCGGTGACATCGTCAAAAGACAGGACTTTGTCACCAACCAATTGATAAGTTTCGTGCCCCTTTCCCGCGATTACAATAGTGTCACCGGCCCGGGCGTCCGCGAGTGCCAGTTCAATCGCCTCTTTGCGGTCGACCCGCACGACAACGCGGCAGCGAAAGTCCGAGCCGAACCCGGGAAGGATATCATCTATGATTTCCTGGGGATCCTCCGTCCGTGAATTGTCACTTGTCACATAGGCAGCGTCCGCAATCTTTCCCACTACAGCTGCCATGCGCGGACGCTTGCTGCGGTCGCGATCCCCTCCGCACCCGAACACGCAGACAAGACGTCCCGTGGTCATAGGCCTGACCGCGCGGAGGGCATGGTTCAGTGCGTCATCCGTATGTGCATAATCAACCAGCACCGAGAAGGGGCAATCCTCCGGTTCGACTCTCTGCAGACGACCGGGAACCCCCTCAAATGATTCGACCGCGCCGAGAATCGCCTCGGGCGTTACGCCCAAGGCATGTGCCGCGCCGGCGGCAGCAAGCACGTTCATCACGTTGTGACGCCCGACAAGCGCACACCTCGTCTGCAACTCAAAGGACGGTCCCTTCAAGAGGAACCGACTGCCGGACAAATCGACGCGGTCAACCCGCGCGGTTACGTCAGCCTGCGGCGATTCCGTCGCGAAGGACAGAACCCGCGCTGCCAAGTTTGAGGCCATCAACTCCCCGACGGGGTCGTCGTAATTGACCACCGTAACGGCATCAGCACCAAGGGCGTCAAACAGCCTCCGTTTCGCCTGCCAGTACGCATCCATCGTGCCGTGATAATCCAGATGGTCGCCGGACAAGTTCGTGAATACTCCCACGTTGAATTCCAATCCGTCGGTGCGTCGTTGATCCAGGGCGTGGGAGGAAACCTCCAGAACTGCGGTATCCGCTCCGGCATCGCGTGCCGTTGCGAGGTGACGGCAGAGGTCCACCGGTCCGGGAGTCGTGAGCGGTGCCTTGCATTGCTGAGCGAGAAGGTCGTACTCGATCGTGCCCAGCAAGGCAGGTCGATGCCCGGCGGCGCGTAGGATCGAGCGTAGCAGCCACGCCACCGTTGTCTTGCCGTTCGTTCCCGTGATTCCGACGAGCCGCAATGGCTTCGCACCGTCGCCGCGAAGCCCATAGTACGCCGCCGCCAGCTTAGCCAGAGTCTCCCTGGTGTCATGGAATCGCAGGATGGCAGCACTCGCAGGTAAAGATTTCTCCCGGTCAGCCACGATAGCGACCGCACCGGCTTCGAGTGCAGCTTGCACATATCGATGCCCGTCGCTTTCAGTGCCGCAAACGGCAACGAAACAACTTCCCGGATGAACCTCGCGAGAGTCGCAGGTCAACGATGAGATACTGACACGAGGAGGTGCAGTTTCGCCCAGGGGCTCAACACCGGCATGCGCCAGCAAGTCCGGCAACGGCCAGACTGGAGAGGCTGCGGATCGTGTAGGCTCTTTCATCCTTGAACTCGGATTCTAACGCCTAATGGGTTAGTGTCATCTAGTGAAAACGCCCCAACCTGCCGGGGGTGTAACAGGCGCGCGGAACTTTCTTTCCTCACCGGGTAGCACATGTGTGATATCTCATAATCTCACAGGCAAATAACGCAGCTGAAGCGATGAAACTCACAGGCCGGCAAACGTCGTGCCTTTGTCGGGCGGCACTTCGAGATAGGCCAGCGTTGCTTCCAGAATCTCCCCAACCGCAGGTGCCGAGACGACGCCTCCGTAATACCCGATCTTGGCGTTGGGTCGGCGCACCATAACCACTGCAACTAGTTGCGGGTCCTCGACCGGAGCCGCCCCCATGAAGGTCGCCAGGTAAGCACCCGGCTCATAGCCGCTGCGGTCCGAGTAGGGCAGCTTGGCTGTGCCCGTCTTGCCGAGAACTGTGAAATCGTCCAGCTTTGCGCGTCGACCACTTCCGCTGACATCCTCCACCACCGCTACAAGCACCTCTTTGGCCATAAAGCGAGCCACTTCGGTCGCAAGCACACGACGTACTATTTCGGGCGAATCGAATGACTCGACGACTTCTCCATTTGGCCCAAGCAGCCTGCGAACCAAGCGCGGTTTGAGCAGTACGCCGTCGTTGACCATTGCCGAGAACGCGGTGGCAAGTTGAAGAGGTGTAACCGCCACCTCATACCCGAAAGATACCGAGGTCGTTGAGTAGCTTGTCCAGCGCTCCAGGGGATAAACCAACCCTGCGTTCTCACCCGGAAAGCCGATCTGTGTGCGTTGCCCAAACCCGAACCGGCGAATCACGTCGTGTAGCTCGGCGTTCCCCATCCGCTCGGCAATCGTACCCATGCCGATGTTGCTGCTTTTGGAGACAATACCCAGCAGGTCCATCATTCCGTGGGGTGAACCGTCCGTCACCAGACGGCGTCCAAAGTAGTGCTGCCCCATGTGGCAATCGATCTTCTCGGTTGTTGAGACGAAGCCACCCTCCAGCGCCCCGGCAGCGATGAACGGCTTAAAGGTGCTGCCCGGCTCGGTTGGATCAGTGATAGCCCGGTTGCGGCGTAGTTCCCCGGGCGAAGACGCCAAGCTGCGCGGATCGAACGTCGGAGCGGATACCATCGCCAGCACATCACCGTTGTGCGGTGACATGACAACTGCCACCCCGCTTTGCGCTTCGAACTTCCCAACCGCCTCTTGCAGGACCGCCTCTGCAATCCGCTGGATCTCCGCGTCGATAGTGAGCACGATGTGTCCGCCGTCGATGGGCTGGCGCGCGGACTTGTGCGACGGCCAAATTGCCCGCCGCCTGGCATCACGTATGGTCGAACGTCTTCCATTCTCGCCCCTGAGGTGTTGATCGTGCTGCAGCTCCAATCCCTCCAAGCCGTAGCCGTCTCGTCCAACAAACCCAAGCACCTGGGCCATAGACTTGCCGGTTGGATACATTCTTGCTGGTCGTTCGGTGAGGCCGACAGCCGGACTGCCCATCTGCCTGACGGCGCCGGCGGTTACCTCATCTACACGTTGGGCAATCGGAACAAAGCGGGTATGCTCCCGGTATCGAACCTTATGCGCGATCTCGTCGGCAGGGAGATTCACACGAGGCCCCAGCTCGCCGGCCAGGGAGTCGAGATCATCCACATACAATGGGTCGACGAACACGTCGGGCTTCTGGCGGCTTGTGGCCAGCACTCTGCCACGCGTGTCGAAGATCGTGCCCCTCCGCGCAGGCAATATGGCGTTGCCAAGTTGTTGTTTGTGTGCGACTTGCTCTAGCTGAGGTCTCAGTACCGCGTTGACGTATGCCAGGCGCCCCGCAAGGGCCAGCAGCAGGAGGGCTACCCCGCAAAGTAACGCAGCCCCGGATCGTCGCTGCCACCGATCGTTCGACACCACCCCAGTCGACATGCCGCTACTCTAAGTCTTTCGAAGACGCCAGTGACATCGTGCTGTTCAACGGTTCATCTGTACCCGGCGGAATCAGTTCGGCCCGGAACCAGTCCACTCGCTCGCGTACGCGCGACGGTGCCTGCAGGCGGGCAACCGCCACCTGCAGACGCCAGAGATCGCGACGCTGTTGCACCATCTTTGACTCGAGCGCCAGCGTGTTGGCGGCGCAACGCGTCTGCTCTGAACGGACATACACAACCGCCAACGCTATGACGGCAAGCGCAACAAGTAGTATAGCCGCCCGCCCGACTGTCACTGTCCACGCTCCGTCCAATCCGCGACCCTCCGAGGCGGGAGCTTTATACGTACGCCCGGACGAATCCTCCCCGGATCGGGGAACTTGTCTTTGTTCAGTTCGTGGATTTCAGGCCAACGCGAGCCGTCGCCGAGTTGTTCACGGGCGATGCTGACGTACCTGTCATCGGTCTTTATCTGATACCACCGAATCGGAGATTGTGGGCGCTCCGCATCAGTTGGCAGCGTACGCCGCTCAGACGGGGCGCTCTCATCATGCGCACGGTCAGCCGGTGAAGCCTGCGTCTGGGGCATTGCTGGAATGACCAGCTGCATGCCAACACCCAACTGATCCGGGCTGGACAGGATAGAGCGATTGGCATCAAAGATCAGGTTAACGAACCTCACAGACGCTCGGCCATAATGAGCGGCTGCGATCTTCGAAAGGGTGTCGCCGGCCTCTACCGTGTAGCGGGTCGGTCTGGGTATCGTATCCCTTGACTGCCTGTCGGCGCGGACGCGCCTGGACGGACTCTTCGGCTCAGCGTCGGCGATTCGCACCGCAGCTGCCCGTTTGTCAGATGCGATGTCCGCGGAGAGCTCGTCCAACCGTTGTTGCAGAACCGCCTGGGGAGACGGGCCGCGCGGAGACGGCGATATCAGGGTCATTTCCGCGGAACCTGGTCCTGATGGTGTTCGTCCGGTTGTGTCGCTCGTCCCAGGTGACTGCGGAGCGCGCCCCGTCTGAGAGGCACTCTCCCCTGAGTGAGCTGCGAAAGATACGTTTTCAGTATCGCCATGGGGTACTTGCTGTCCGCCAGCAGGGTCAACCACCTGCTGCGGATAGACCATGGTGTACTGCGGGGAGGTTTGCTGCTGGGGATTGCGCGCTGGTTGTACCCTGGCTGGTTGGGAGGGCAACTGCCAATCACTCGACGGAGTATCGTGTGCTGCTCTATAGCCGAACTGCCGCGAAGGGTTGAGCTCGTGGCGCCCGCGGTTGGCCAGGATGATCGCAAAACAGATGATAAACGCCAACCCGGCGAGCAACCCGACCTTAGTTTCCCTCGCCATCGTCAAGACCTCCCGGCATGTCAGAGCCGATTTCCTCTCCTCGGGGCCTACATGGGACGCTCCTCCGGCATGCGCACCGCGACACGAAGCTTGGCGCTGCGCGAGCGGGGATTGGATCTTCGCTCATCGGTGTCAGCAACCACCGGTTTCTTCGTCAAGATGCTGTAAACACCTTCAGCTTTTCGTCGTCGGAAGTCCATTTTGACCGGCTTGTCCTCGACACTGTGAAACGCAATCACCCCGATGCGTCCCTGCGGATTCAATACGTCCGGGGCAACGGCAAGCAACTGTTCCAGCCGCTGGATCTCGCTGTTGACCTCCATTCGCAACGCCTGAAACGTACGTGTCGCGGGGTGTATTTTTGACTTCCGTGATTCCGGATCTACCTTCAGGGCGTCAGCGACTACTTTGGCCAGTCGGGCAGTCGTGGTGATTCGTCCCTCGCGGCGTACCTGGCATATCTGCCGACTTATCCGGCGTGATGCCATCTCCTGGGCATTGTAGTAGAGGACGTCACTAAGCTCGCGCTCTTTGAGCCGGTTGACCAGGTCGGCGGCCGTTACCGTCAAACGCGGATCCATACGCATATCTAAAGGCCCGTCGCGTTGAAACGAGAACCCGCGGGCGGGCATGTCAAGCTGCGGTGAGCTTACCCCCAGGTCGGCAAATACAACGTCGACGCGCGAAACGTCGACCGATTCGAGCACTTCGCGGACCTCAGCAAAGTTGGCCTGCAGCAGCTCTACTCGACAGCCAGCCTGGGAGAGCCGCTCCCGGGCGACGTCAAGGCTTTCCGGGTCGACATCGATACCTATTAATGTCCCCGTATCCGCCAAGGCCTCCGCAAACAGGCAGGCGTGGCCACCCAGCCCCACGGTGCAATCAAGCACCGTCTCGCCTGGACGAACCTCAAACAGTTCACACACCTGCCTGGCAAGGACAGGTGTATGACCAAGCGGATCACCTTCCACGGGAGACTTCCGTGGGCCAACAGATCGGGGGACGGTCACGCCTCCGTGGCGACACATTCACCCCCAACGCGGATTCGAGCACCATGAATATCGCTGCACGCAACGAATCTCGAGAGCCCCACATGCTTGTAGCGGTCACCCATGTCGTGCAATCGTCGCACCCGTGCCTTTAACTCGGTAAGATCGCTCAAAGGCATCTGGATCGGCGAATCACCCGACTCAAGCGACCGCAGCTGCCTTTGGATTCGCCATACCCGACGATCCAAAGCACCACCCAACATTGCAGACTCCTCACGGTGCCGACCGCACGCTGCAACGAGGCGAATCCTTTCGCTTCTACCGCTGCAGCGCCGTTGGCTCGATTCCTGACAACCCGGCTCCTAGTGCTGCATGACACCTCGCATGATGGGTGCCATGCCCAAGCCCGACGAAGTCGGGCGCCGGCATGTTGACGCGGCAAACATGGCGGCGCTTCGCTTGGCCATGCCACCCTGCCGTTGGCTCAGTTTCTAACAGATTGGCTCCTGCGCACCGCCAAATCTCAATCTGCGGGCGGCTGTCCACGCCGCGTTGTGTGCCACTGCTTTCAAGCAGTGTCTACTATGTTGTTCGTGCACTGCTCAAGAGCAGTGGCACACCCGCAGTTTCAATCCTGACCTTGCACTTATGCGTCCAACCCCAACGAGTGCCCGCGCCAGCTAGCAACTCGTCTCGGGTTCGGCTGACCTTGGGCCGGCGCCGCGCCACGCCTTGCCGGCCCGTAGGCTCAGCCTTTTCCACGTCCTTGTGAACCACTCGCTACGGCACGCGGCTCCTTCCACGTACACGCCACGTCAAGAAAGCTGTTTAACCGGGCTCGGACGGACGCATGCGTACGAAGCTCTGCCAATCGGGCCAATCTTCGCCTTCCCAATCGATGCCCATCGATCGATCGAGGTCCGTCCGGTTCCAGATATCAATCCGTCGCTTCTGTCCGACGAGGTAGACCTCCTCGCCGAGCCTGGCTTTTTTGCGTAAGCGCTCGGGCAGCAC
>CP070744.1:1569222-1581104 GCA_020348265.1 Phycisphaerales bacterium
TCGCGGGCGGTGTCTTCGATGGACGGTATATCTACTTCGCCCCGCATTCCGACGACGTAGCGGGGGCCGAGGAGGTGTTGCGCTATGACACAGCGGAGAGCTTCACCGATATAGCGTCCTGGGAAGTGTTTGATCCCGTGAGCGCCGGGGTCGGCAGCGGGATCGATGGACGCCATGGAGGCGCCTTCGACGGACGATACGTGTACTTTGCGCCGAGCAACTGGCACCAAGAAATGCACGGCGAAGTGCTACGGTATGACACAGCGATGCCTGAGCCTATCCCCACAGTCTCCGAATGGGGACTGATCGTAATGACCCTGCTGATCCTCACGACGGGTACCGTTCTGCTCGTACGAATGTGCAGTTGTCGGCTTCGCGCGTGGGACAATGTGGAGATGCAGAAGGAACGTAGCCAGGCCCCTTGCTTTCGCGACGTACGGCGCATAGCAGGAGAAGACGCATGAGAAGCACAAGTTTACTCACAGGGTTCACTGTAGTTGTATTTGCCGCTGCCTGTTCTACATGGCCGGCGATGGGACAGTTCGACGACGTTTCGAACTGGGCCGCGTTTGACGCAGGTGAACACGGTGTGGGTGTAGATCCGGATGGCTACGACGGTATCGTCTTCGATGGCCGCTACGTCTACTTCTCTCCGGGATTCAACGGCACGGAACACCACGGAGAGGTTCTTCGGTACGACACGGAGGGAGACTTCGATCATGCCCCCTCTTGGACTGCGTATGATCCGGGAGCTCATGGCGTCGGCCTGATTGCCCGCGGATATCGGGGACTCGCCTTCGACGGCCGATACATCTATTTCGCACCATTCGCCTACAGTGCGGGAACCGTGCATGGCGAAGTCCTCCGCTGTGACACCACCGGGGAGTTCTCGGATTTATCTTCATGGGCCGCCTACAATCCGTCGAGTCACGACATTGGCTACAACGCCACGGGCTACAACGACGCCGTATTCGACGGCAGGTACGTTTACTTCGTCCCGTTCTACAACAGTACAGGGACTCATGGAGAAGTGCTTCGATACGATACACTTGCCACTTTTGACACACCTTCCGCATGGAATGCGTACGACCCCGGCGCCAACGATGTTGGGAACACACCGGATGGGTACAAGAGTGCCGTCTTTGACGGTCGGTACGTCTACTTTGCCCCGTCGCACACCAGTGCCGGTTACCACGGCGAGGTCCTCCGATATGATACCGAGCGGGATTTCTCGGAAGCGCCGTCTTGGGCAACCTACGATCCTGGCGAGCATGATGTTGGCATGGACCCGGGCGGGTTTGCCACTATCGTGTTCGATGGCCGGTACGTTTATTTCGGCCCCGGGTTTGGGGCAAACGGAGAGCGTGAGGCGCTCCGATACGACACCACCGCGGATTTTTTTACGCCGTCCTCTTGGGTCACTTTCGATCCTCAAAGTCAAGGGCTTGGAACCTGGGAGACAAGCTTCGCCGGCGTTGTCTTTGATGGTCGCTACATCCTCTTCACGCCTCATACCGATTTCGACATATCGACGGAGGTGATCCTGCGCTACGACACCGCGGCAAGCTTCATCGACCCGTTGTCCTGGTCGGTTTTCGATCCGGCAAGTGCAGGCGTAGGGACGGGGATTGACGGACACCACACCGGTGTGTTTGATGGCAGGTACGTGTACTTCGCGCCCACGAACTGGAACTACCCTGAGTTAATGCACGGTGAAGTGCTGCGCTATGACACGGGTGCGCCCGAGTCAATCCCGACGGTCTCCGAATGGGGGCTCGTCGTAATGGCGCTGTTGCTTCTGAGTGTGGGGACGCTAGTGCTGCAACGGAGGTGCTACTTGGTAGTCCATGCAGGGGAGCGCAAGAGTTGTTGAACGGAAAAAGCTTCTTTCCGAGCCGCCCCGACGTTCGTCGGGATAGCGGAGCGGTCTATCACAACTGTCAACATAACGTCATACCTGCCCCCCTCACGGTCGGGGTTCGGAATAGACGCGCTGCGGAGAGAGGATTGTGCCGGTGGTTGCGATTAGGAGGGTCAGGATTATGACGCCCCAGGCGGAGACGGTGGGGACCGCGGGGTCGGCGGCCAGTGTATATTCGACAGTCTGGACGCGCACGCCGTCGTCGAAGGTGAAGGTTGTGGTGTGCCCGATGGGCATGGGGCGGTCTAGGACGATCTGCAGTGTGTCGGGCTCGCTGTTGTCCAGCCGCCGGGTACCGATTACCTCAGGGGCCGTTCCCCCCGTCACCTCCACGCTGATCTCGTCGATATAGGCATAGTTGTCTGCTGCATAGGTGACCACAAAGCGGGTCATATTGCCGTACGCAGCCGGGTCGAGATAGCCTTCGGGCGGGTCGGTTGCGATGATACTCTCACCGTAATCGATGGTACCGTAGCGGACGAAATCCCACTCATCGACTATGGGGAGCTGATCAAGGCTGCATCCAGCGTTTCCGCCAAATTGAATGTAGTGATACCCGCTCGGGTTATCAAACGCGTAATCCGTAAACACCTGTCCGTCCACGGAGAACCGATAGTCGATCCCGTCAGGAGTCTCATAGCGGTAAGTTTGGGCCTCGGTAATGTCCAACCCGAGGACGAAGTCGTTTCCGCTGTGCGAGAACACCGCATCCCCGTGCATGTACACGGTGTCGCTCATGCCGCCGTAGTGAACCTGGAACCTCCCGTCACAATCCTCACTATCCACCCACTCGTGGTCGGATTCGAAGGTCCACTCCACCCAGAACGGGGGGGGGGGGGGATCGTCAGGCGGCTGGGCTATCCAATAGCTGTAGTTCGCAAAATCATACCCGTCCGGCCAGGTGAGCACAAAGTGTCCGGAATCGAGCGATTCTACGCAGGGATCCTCGCAGGGATTGTTTTGGTTCCACCCCGCGGTCGGGTCGTAGGGCAGAACGTTGCCCTCGTAGCGGTACAAAGTCTCGTCACCAAGAGCTGGCCCTGTAGACAAGCCGATAAGCACCACGATTACACCTATGATCCCGCGCATGACTCGCCTCCTTGAACCCCATGAAGCGGTACTGATCTTAGCAGATTACCCTCCCGGATGCAAGCCAAAAGCGGGCGATATCCGGTAGCTCGTGTGTGCCACGGGTGGCTTGTCCACCCGTGTTGAGTGTCATCATGTCAGCACTGGCGGGCAAGCTGCCAGTTTCACACACACGTCAGGCGACTTCTACGCTTGCGCGCAGCGAGTTTGCGATGAGGCAGGCTGCGTGGGCGTGGGCGTGCATGTCGGCGAGTTGGGCTTCGTCCGGTTTGTTCTCTCCCCCGAAGGTGATCTTGGGATGAAGGACGATGCGGGTGACCGCCAGCTTGCCGTCCTCGTTTTTCTCAAGGTAGCCGACTGCGTCGTCGGTATATGTGTCTACGGTAATCTCCTTCTTGGCGGCGATAGCCAGGAAGACAAGCATATGACAACCCGAGAGGGCAGCGACGAGGGCCTCCTCCGGATCGACGCATTTGGGATCGCCGAGATACTTCTCCGCAGCTGAAGCCGGCACCACCGTGCCGTTGTCGAAGCGCCATTCGTGGTTGCGCGAGTAGGTGTTCTGCCTGGATTCGTGATCGCTCCACGACCACGCCACCGTCACACGATGTTCGGACATACTCTTCTCTCTTTGCCTTGATTGTTGTGCGTACGTTGACCACGGCACAGCGCGTATGGAACGCCGCTATGCGGGGTCAGCAACCGTTTGGATCGGTTACTTCGATTCCTGTGCAGACGCCTGCTGCATTTGAGGATTATACGTGTGGCCACCGTAAGCAACAACAGAAACAGATGCTCGATAAGCGTCAACCACGATGCCTGCCTCGGCTTGGCGTAGATAGGCTGGGCGTATAGAATCGCAGGCTGGGACGTTGCCCACGGGAACCTCGGCGAAAGTCGCAACGGTATTGTTGAGCAAAACGCGCATGAGTGCACCCATTAGCAACCAGATCGACTATTGGGAACGGGAGGGGCCCTCCAAAAGCTTCCACCATCCGGTGGACTTCGAGATGTTGGACAGCTATGCGACGACCCAGGATTGCGTTCTGGACTACGGATGCGGGCACGGTCGCGTTGCGGCTATTCTGCACGATCACGGATACCGCGACGTTGTTGGTCTGGACTTTTCGGCGCGGATGATAGAATCTGGCCGAGCGGCACATCCATATCTTGACCTGCGGGTGGTAACGCCCCCCGACATTCCCTTTGAGGCGTCGTCGTTTGACCTTGTTGTCCTGTTTACGGTTTTGACGTGCATTGCTGAGGATCAGGCACAGGTGCAGCTCATCAGCGAGTTGACCCGCCTGCTGCGCCCTGATGGATTGCTGTACATCAGTGACTTACTCCTTCAGGATGACGAGCGGAATCTCGCGCGATACCGCGCGTCGGCTGAGGGGTTCGCCACCTACGGCGCATTCGAATTGTGCGAGGGCGTCGTTATGCGCCACCACAGTCGAGAATGGATCGATACGCTGTTGTTGGGCTATCGAAGGTTGGCGTATAAGGAGTTGACTGTCACAACGATGAACGGCCATTCCGCGAAGGCGTTCCAATGGCTGGGGCGGAAGGTTGGACCGGAGCAGGGGCGTGATGCATGATTGGTTTGTGTGAGCCGCCAGTGGCACTCGTGGGGGTTCGCCTTCGGGGAGCCACGGTGTGTATACGGAGGTACAAGTATCGACGATGGGTGAGAACATCGAGATCAAGGCAAGGGCGCGCGATGTGGGACGTCAGCGCGAGATTGCGGCACAGATCTGCGACTCGGGGCCTGAGTTGCTCGAGCAGACGGATACGTTCTTTAACGTGCAAGCGGGCAGGTTGAAGCTGCGCGAGTTTGCCTCGGGCGATGCGGAGTTGCTACAGTACGAGCGCCCCAATCGAACCGAGCCGTCGAAGTCCCGTTATTCCATCGTGCCCATCTCTTCCGCTGACGCTCTGAAGGAAGCGTTAGGGGCTGCCCTGGGCATCCTCGGTGTGGTAAGGAAGAACCGATACCTGTACATGGTCGGACAGACGCGGATCCACTTCGATGAGGTTGCCGACCTGGGGGATTTCATCGAACTGGAGGTCGTGCTCTCACCGGGACAGACCGACGAAGACGGAGCGGCGATTACCCGCACGCTGATGCAGCGACTGGAGATTCGCGAGGCAGATCTCATCGACCGTGCCTATGTGGATATGCTCAGCAAATAGCAGTGCCTAATGCCAAGCCATCCAGGTTGAAGCGCTCGATGCATATCAAGGATGCGCGCGGTCGAAAGGTCACCCAGATAGACCCGGTGGCCCTATACTTGCTGCGCCAACACGAGGTAATCGAAGCAGATGTGCTGAGAGCTATCGTTGCCGAAGAGGGCGTCAGAGCGACTTTCAAGGAAAGAGCCACGGTGCTCTTCAGCTTCGTCTGTCTGCTCATCATGAGCGGTTTCGTCGTTCGTTCGCTTATTGTGGATGGCTTCAGTAAAGATCCCTACGGGCGCACCTCTGATGAGGCATTCACCCTGTACTTCGTGCTGTGTTTACTGTTCTCGCTCATGTGGTCCCTAATAGAGCGACCTCGCATTCGTAAGATCGCGGCGGCGATGCTGAAGTATCTGTGCTGTCCGCATTGCGGATACGACCTGCGCATGCTGCCTGCTGGTCCGGAAGACGGAGCCACGATCTGTCCCGAGTGCGGCTGCGCGTGGAAACTGAATGACCAAAGCGATCCCGCTACCGGCGCGCCAACTGCCAGGCAGCCGAGTAGGGTAGGGGAAGAGTTCGATGACTGAGAAGGAAACATCGCCTGCTAAGCCGGCCAAGTTGAAGCGGTTGACACATATCAAGGATGCCCGCGGTCGAAAGGTCACCCAGGCCGACCCGGTGGCCCTGTATTTGCTGCACCAGCACGACGTGATCGAAGAAGACGTGCTGCGAGCTATCGTCAGCGAGGAGGGCGTCAGGGTAACGCGTAAGCAAAAACAGACACTGCTTTTCAGCGTCTTCGCTGTGCTCATCATTGGTGGCTTTCTCGTCCGCTCGCTCATTGTGGAGAGCTTCGGTGCTGCGCCCTACGCACGCACCTCTTCCATAATCTACTTGTGTTTCCTTCCGTGGTTCATATGGCACCTGTTGAGGCGTGCGCGTTTCCGCAAAGTTGCGGCGGCGATGCTGAAGTATCATCGTTGTCCGCATTGTGGATATGACCTGCGCATGTTGCCCGTAGATCCGCAAGACGGAGCGACGGTTTGTCCCGAGTGCGGGTGTGCGTGGAAGCTGGATGACCGTAGCGAACCCGTCAGCGACGTGCCCCACGCCGAGTACCCGAGCAGTACAGGGGATGAGCTCGATGAATGAAAGAGAGCCATCGAGCGTGAGACCAATACCTCAGTTGAAGGACGCGCGTGGCGTGCGGGTTACGCTGCTCGATCCCTACGATATGTACTTGCTCCGAAAGCACGATGTGATTCCACTCGCAGTGCTGAAGGATATAGCCGAGGAGATCGGTAGTGGTCTCACGATGGCTAACCGTATCGGGCTTCGGGCGACCCTGTTCTGTGCCGTTTGCTTCGGCGTTACTGTTGTCAATCTGATCATCCAAGCTTGGGGCGGCACCGCCGGCAGCCCCGGCCTAGTGAAGTATACGCTGCTATTGGGGGCCACGTTGGGAAGTCTATGTATTGTCTGGATCGAAGCACGACGCCGGCGATTTCATCGCATCGAGAGGGCCATGCTCAAGCGCCTCCACTGCCCGCATTGCGGATATGACCTGCGCATGTTACCCGTTGATCCGGAAGACGGAGCAACGATCTGCCCCGAGTGCGGCTACGCGTGGAAACCGGATGGCTTAGACTCTACCTGATCGTGTCGGGCGTATCCGACTTTACCTCGAAGGCCCGATCACGGTGGAGGATCATTTGCAGCTCTTGCACCCGTAGCAGCCGTGCAGTCAGGGCGTATACCGCGACGCCGATTACAACCAGGACGATAAGCTGGATCGTTGAACCCACCTCGATGGACGCAGTGGTAAGTACGCCGAACACCAGTGCCACCAGTACGGCAGCCATGATGACCGTAGCAATGATCGGCTTGATGAGCTGAGTGGCAACATCGCCCCAGACCAGCTGGGGTAGGGTTCGGCGAAGCTTACGGGCCAACCAGACAACTTGGATCATCGCGCAGACGGCTGTCGCCAGGGCGAGACCCCGCTCCTGCAACGGGAAGACCAGAACGAGGTTCATAACGAAGTTGATTCCCACCATGCGGGTCGCGATCCTGGCGGGTGTTCGGCTGTCCTTCATCGCATAGAAAGCCCGCACAATGATGTGCTGAGCGAAGTATGCGGGCATTCCCAGGCTGTAGAATACCAGCACGCCGGCCACGCGCTTTGTACTTGCAGCATCGAACTCTCCGTGCTGATAAAGGGTCGCAACCAGCGGCTGAGCTACGAAGATAAGTCCAACCGCAGCCGGTAACGCGATAAAAGAGCCCAGCCTAACGCCTCGACCGGTCAACTCCGCCAGGCCCGGGTGGTCGCCTTGGGCGGCCCGTTGCGACAACACGGGAAAGACCGCCGTCGCCAGGGCGATCCCAAAGACACCCAACGGCAGTTGATACAGGTAGTGGGCGTATCCGAGAACGGCCGGCCCCACCCGTTTGCCCTCCTCGACCACGAAGATGTAGGCGATGAGATAATCCGCCAACGAATTGATCTGCACCGCGGACAGGCCGATCATCATCGGGGCCATCAACTTTAGGACCGTTCGGATTTGCGGATCGCGCCAGCCTCGTCCGAATAGCGGGTAAAACGACACCGCTTTGAGCGCCACACCCGTGACGATCAGTTGCACGACCCCGGCGACAAGTACGCTTATGCAGAGCACGACTATGAGCTCGAGCTCACGAAGATCAGCCAGGAACGCCCCGCCCAGGGTCCCGCCTATGATGCTCAGGTTGAGAACGATGGGCATGGCTGCGGGAGCGGCGAAGTGGCCTCTGACGTTGAGCACTCCGCTGGCCACCGCGACCGTGCAAATGAAGAT
Organism: Phycisphaerales bacterium; assembly: GCA_020348265.1. GTDB lineage: Bacteria > Planctomycetota > Phycisphaerae > UBA1845 > UBA1845. The sequence goes on from CP070744.1 coordinate 1,577,251, forward strand.
CATGTAGGGCAGTAGAATGCCGGCCAAGTGAAGGGCGGTGTCGTCCTGCACCGCTCGCCAGGCGACGATGACCGTCTCAGCCACTACCACGATGACGATCAGCACCACGACCAGAACGGTGAGGAGGGATCCTACGAACCGGCGTGATTGCTGCTCGCCGCGATTCTCGATGCTCTCCGTGAGCGTTGGGATCATTGCCGAGGAAAGAGCCCCCTCTCCGAAGAGCCTGCGGGCGAGGTTTGGAGCCATAAACGCGATTCTAAAGGCGGAGAGAAGCTCGCTGATGCTGAAAAAGTGGCTGAAAACGCACTCGCGGAGCAACCCCAGAACCCGGGAACACAGGGTCAACCCGGCTATCAGGCGGGCGGAGGCTACAACTCGGCCGGAATCTGGCATTCCCTGCAACATATTCCGGGGGCTAAGCCATAGCAAGGACCGTTTGGAACGTCGGTGGTTGAACTGCAAGCGTTTGTGGTACCGGGCGTGTCGGCTTTCCGGTGACGCGTGATGCGTACCTGACGCTGTGCCGGTGTGGTTGGAGGGGCCAGGTACTCAACGCCCGAAGAAATCGTGGCTTGGGTGGTTGACAAGTGGCCCGCAAGTCGACACCTATACCAGCCGGGTGCGAAGACCCCAGGGCCTCGAGAGTAAGGAGGATCTGATGCCACACGTTGTTGCCGAGCCATGCATCAACTGTAAATACACGGATTGCGTTGCCGTTTGTCCGGTTGGTTGCTTCCACGAGGGAATCAACTTCGTCGTGATCGACCCGGAAACGTGCATAGACTGCGGGCTGTGCCCGCCGGAATGCCCCACGGATGCGATCTTCGCCGATGATGATCTCCCGGAGAAGTGGAGTGATTACGTGGAGATCAATGCGAAGTATGCCTGCGATTGGCCGGCCATCGACGCCCAAAAAGAACCCATGCCCGGGGCGGACGACGCCGCTAAGGAGGATGATAAGAGAAACCTGCTGGATCCCAGCCCGTTCGCCGGGTAGGGGCCTGAACCTGCAGCGGGCGCTATCCCGTTATGGGTACGTGGGGTGCGTTTGCGCCTCCGGATGGCCGGGATCGAGTAGGGGGAAGGGCCTGTCGACGGGCTTGGCGTTGCGGAGAAAATCGCTTTGGCGGCCTTCGCAGCGGTCCGAAAACGCATCCAGCCGTCTGCCGTTGAGGTTCCAGCGGGGTTCCGCCGATTAGGGTACTTGACGAAACCGCGAGTCAAAGCTATTTATTTTAGAAGCTTGTTGGCGCGGCTGGGGCACTCGGGTTTTTGACGACCCCGGAGCGGACGGCGGGCGCTTTCGAGCCTGTGACATTACGAGATTGGGGCCGTAGCTCAATTGGCTAGAGTACCGGACTGTCGATCCGGTGGTTGAGGGTTCGAATCCCTTCGGCCTCGTTCAGGAGAGTAGTTTTTATCGGGCGTAAGCCCTTCGGTCGCAAAACGGTCGCAAGATTCGATCATCCGACTGCTATCCTCGAAACTGCGTCACGCAAGTCCTGACGGCTCACCTGCGCGTAATATCGCATCGTGGTCTTGATGTCCTTGTGCCCTGCCAGCTCTTGCACTACCGCGGGTGGAACGCCCGCAAGCAAGGCGCGCGTTATTCCGGTACGCCGAAGATCGTGCCGGGTGATTGGTGGGATGTCCGCGGCCTCGACGACTTCGTTCCACTTCTTGGCGAAGTTGGACCTGTCGCCGTAGGCGAGGAACGGGCCACCGTCCTGCAAGGTCATCGCCTGCAACCGGCGGAGTACATCTAGCAGCCCCGACTCCGGGGCCACGGGAATGAAGCGGTCCTCGTGTGACTTTGTGCTCCGGAAGTAAATGCTGGCATCATCGAAGTGCACATCAGCCCAGCGTAGCTTGGTCACTTCGGAGAGACGCCCCCACGTCTCCAGCGTGAACCGGATGAACGCCCACAGCTTGTAGCCGTGGAGCTCTTCGGCTGCCTTGAGCAACTTCGTCTCTTCATCCGCGGTGAGGATCCGCAGCTCCGCTCGGTTCACTTTCTCCCAGGTCCACCCATCCAGAGGATTCTTCGCTGCATAGTCGAGCTTGATGGCGGTTCGGAACGCCAAGCGGAGGTAGCGCAGTTTTTTGCTGATCGTGGCTACGGAGTTCTTTCTCTCCTGAGGTTTCTCGTCATCTTCGGCAACCACATTGCCCTTCTCGCGTAGGCCCTGAACGTACTTCCGAATCATCGAAGGACGCACCATCCTCGGAGACGTGGGGCTGCACATCGTGCCGAACTCAGTCAGCGTGCGCCTTGCCTCTTCGGCGTGCGTGCCGGACAGGAATGTAACCACCTCGTCGACGAAATCGGACCAACGAATCCTCCGAATCTCTTGATATGTGCCCGCGTTGAGCTTCTCCTCGAGCAGGGCGGCTTCGCGCTCCGCATGTTTGCGGTCTGTCCCGGCTTTCTTCGACCTCATCTTGCCGACAGCAGGGTCGATCCATCTCAGGTGATAAGTCGTTCGCTTCTTGCACTTGCGGCGTGAAATCCACACACGTACTTGGTCATCACTCATCGTACCCGCCTTCCAAAGCGTGGAACCCACGCGGCTGATCCCAACGCCCGCACAAGGCATGTTGACCGCATGGGTTCCGTTCGATTGTCGTGCACAACTTCGGCGCAGGTGTTGGGAATCGCTCGCAAGGTACGCTTTGGCTCCCGATGGTTCAATCCTCAGCCTCCAAACGATCGACGAATTCCCTCACAGCGGCAGGTTTCCAGCGATTCATCTTGCCCACTTTCACAGCCCGCAACTGCTTTACCCGGTGCAGGTAGTCCACGCTCGATTCCGGAACGCCCAGCAGCGCCGCGACTTGCTCGCGGCTAAGCAGCAGGCGGCGCATGAGCGTGTCGGTCGAATCCGTGGAGACTGGGAGTAGCGTGGGCTTGCTCACGATCTGCCCTCCGCGCCGACTGGCGCAATGAACATCCCCTCAAAGGACATCGTCTCTTTGTGATAGCCGAGCTCGACACGCCCGGTGGAACCCTGGCGCTGTTTGGCGATGAGTATCCCCGTTGGGCTGGGGCTCACGTCGTCGTGTGCAATCGGGTGAATCAGCAGAATGTTGTCCGCCTCCTGTTCAGTCTCACCACTGTTGCGCAGGTCTGACAGACGCGGTTCACGCCCCTCCTTGTCGTTGGCTCGGCTCAATTGTGACAGCAGCACCACCGCGGTAGAGGTCTCCAACGCCAAGTCTTTGAACAGCCTCACTATCTTCCCGATGCGCAGATCCTCGCGCTCGTGCTTGCCGGGCATGAACAACCGCCCGAGGTAGTCCACCACAATCAAACCAACATCGTGCTTGCGGACGTAGCGACGGCATATCGAGGCTATTGCCCGGCAGTCGTTCACGCCGTCGAGAATGAACATCGGATGCCCCGCCGCAGCCATCCGCACCGCTTGGTGTCGCTGGGAGTCGAACTCGTCATCTTCCAGTTGCCCCGCTCGAATACGGAAGACGGGTGTACGGCTGTGAATCGAGAGTAGCCGTTGCTCGAGCTGTCGCGCCGTCATTTCCGCGGACACAAACAACACCGGGCAGCCGTCTGAGTCCTTCGCGACCCCTCGGCACAGCGTCAGACCGAAACTCGTTTTGCCATGAGATGGACGCCCCCCTGACCTTTCCCCCTCAATCTGATCCACCGATTGTATTACACTTTGGCGGTGGATCATGGAGGAAATGTCATGAGCAGGAAGCGGTATACTGCGGAGCAGATCGTCAACAAGCTTCGTGAGGCGGATGTGTTGCTCGCCAGGGGAAAGACGGTGGCCCAGGCGTGCAAGCGGATTGGCGTCACCGGCTTCACGTACTATCGCTGGCGCCGAGAG
>CP070744.1:1581204-1592797 GCA_020348265.1 Phycisphaerales bacterium
AAACACCCGCAAGGAGCACGTGCAAATGAAGAGCCTAAAAGGCAGCAAGACCGAAAGAAACCTGCTAACCGCGTTTGCAGGTGAGTCTCAGGCAAGGAACCGCTACACCTACTTCGCGAGCAAGGCCAAGAAGGAGGGCTTTGTCCAGATCGCGGACATCTTTGAAGAGACCGCCAATCATGAGAAGGAGCACGCCAAGCGTTTCTTCAAGTTCCTGGAGGGTGGGGACGTTGAGGTTACCGCGGCGTTCCCGGCGGGTGCAATCGGGAGCACGGCGGAGAATCTCAGGGCCGCTGCGGGTGGCGAACATCATGAGTGGGAGAGCATGTACCCGGAGTTTGCCGCCACCGCCCGCGAGGAAGGCTTCGAGGCCGTTGCCAAGGTGTTCGAGGCTATCGCCGTTGCGGAGAAACAGCACGAGAATCGCTACCTGGGCCTGCTTGCCAACGTAGAGGCGGGCACGGTTTTCAAGAAGAAGGAGAAGGTCGTGTGGCGGTGCCGCAACTGCGGTTATCTCCACGAAGGCACGGACGCCCCGGACTCATGTTCGGCCTGTGCCCACCCCCAGGCACACTTCGAGTTGCTGGCGGAAAACTGGTAACGGAATGTGCCGGAAGCTGGAGCGAAACGTTGAGGGCCGTTTGTGGTCGCCTTTAAGGAGACGGATATCATGCAGAGGATTCCAGCACTTGACATCAGCAGCGCCCCGGACGGCTCAAAGGCGGCGCTCGAGCAAATCAAGGCGAAGTTCGGCAAGGTTCCTAACATCTTCGCGAGCATCGCGCATTCGCCTGCGGCACTCAATACGTTGATGGGCATGTTCGGTGCTTTGGAAGAGGGGGCACTTGCAGGTAAGGCCCAGCAAGCGATCTCGCTGCGTGTGGGTCAGATTCACGGCTGCGCTTACTGCACAGCCGCTCACACCGCCAAGGCCAAGATGACGGGAATGACGACCGACGAGACGATCGCCCTCCGCAAGGGAGAATCCGATGACCCGAAGCTCAAGGCGATCCTGAACCTCACTGCCGCACTAGTCGAGAAGCGTGGGCAGGTGTCGGACGGCGAAGTCGAGGCTGCGCGAGACGCCGGGTTGTCCAACGCGGAGATGCTCGAGACCCTAGCGATCGTCGTGAAGAATACGTTCACCAACTACATGAATGCCCTCGTACAGACGAAGGTGGATTTTCCTGCGGTGCCGGCGGTCGACTAGTTGACAGACGTAATACTACTGTGTGTGCGTGCCAAACGGGTGATTGCCGGCCGATTCGACTGGATGGGATGTTTCAAAGTGAGTTGGTTGAACCTTCTTGGCATAGCGGTCGGACTAGCGATGGATGCGTTTGCAGTCTCGATCGCTGCAGGACTGACGATCGACCACGTGACGCATCGACACGTGTTCAGGATCGCGTTCCACTTTGGGCTCTTTCAGTTTATGATGCCGATCGTCGGTTGGTTGGTCGGATCGACTATCTCGGCGCAGGTCGCTGCTTACGACCACTGGTTGGCATTTGCCTTGCTCGGGGGCATCGGCGGGAAAATGCTACTCGATGCCCGCTCGAGCACCGAGAGAAAAGCAAACGCGGACCCCAGTAGAGGTTGGATGCTCGTAGCCCTGTCGATCGCCACAAGCATTGACGCACTGGCGGTAGGCCTGAGCATGGCGTTCCTGCAAGTATCCGTCTGGCTACCGTGTGTAATCATTGGGCTCGTTGCGGCTTTGTTCAGCACTTTGGGAATTGCGTTTGCCGATCGGATCTTGCGTCGTTGGGAGCGTGTCGCCGGTCTGGTTGGAGGGTGCATACTGATAATGATCGGCGTCAGGATTGTCTTGTCGCATCAGGCGTGAGGCTATGAGATTCGTATCGGCGTAGACTCTGAAGGCGCCACTCGAGGGGAACGACTGGATCGGCCGGTGAACGACTGTATAGCAGAATGGGAGACTGAAGAACATGAAGAAGTACGAATGCGACGCATGTGGATATATCTACGACCCCGAGAAAGGCGACCCCAACAACGGGATCGAGCCTGGAACGGCATTCGATGATATTCCTGAAGACTGGGTCTGCCCCGTCTGCGGTCTTGGTAAAGACAGTTTCTCACTGATGGAGTAGCGCGTTCGCGTGGACCACCAACCTGCAAGTCAGCTTATGAGAGTATACCATGGACGATTGGCTCGTTGAGTTCTTCCAACAATACCATCCGGTAACGCAGGCACTGATCGCCACGCTCTTTACGTGGTTTGTCACGGCGGCTGGTGCGGCTCCTGTGTTGTTTGCCAAGCGGATGAATCAGAAGATGATGGACGGGATGCTCGGCCTGGCGGCTGGGGTCATGATTGCGGCCAGCTTCTGGTCGCTGCTTGCTCCAGCCATCGAGATGTCTGGCGGCGATTGGAGACCTGCCACCATCGGTTTTCTTGCCGGTGGTTTCTTTCTGTACATCGTTGACAAGATCTTGCCGCACCTTCACCTTGGTTTAGAAACCTCAGAGGCGGAGGGAATCAAGACCTCCTGGCATCGCAGCATCCTACTGGTTTCGGCGGTGACACTGCACAACATTCCCGAGGGGCTGGCCGTTGGCGTGGCTTTCGGGGCGGTGGCCCAGGCGACTGACGCAGCTGCCGGGCGGGAGCTGATGCTGGGCGGCATCGCCCTGGCCATCGGTATCGGCCTGCAAAACTTCCCGGAGGGCTTGGCGGTGGCCATGCCTCTACGGCGAGAAGGTTTTGGGCGCTTCAAGGCGTTCATGTACGGACAAGCGTCCGGCGTGGTGGAGCCAATGGCCGGCGTGCTTGGTGCGTGGTTGGTGATGACCATGGAGTCGCTTCTTCCATACGGCTTGGCCTTTGCCGCGGGAGCCATGATCTTCGTAGTGGTGGAGGAGCTCATCCCCGAGTCTCAGCGGGACGGCTTCAGCGATTTTGCGACGGCCGGCGCCATGATCGGCTTTGCCATCATGATGACTCTCGATGTAGGGTTGGCGTGAGTATGAAAACGTACCGAGATGAATAGGTGACTGTGATATGGAACTGGATGCTCTGCTTCTGTCTCGATTGCAGTTTGCCCTCACAATAGGGTTTCACTTCCTGTTTCCCCCGTTGTCGATCGGCCTGGCTTGGCTTGTCGTGATCATGGAATGGCGCGGGTGGAAGCGCGGTGATGAGGACTATGTACGAGCGGGCAAGTTCTTCGGGAAGATTCTGGGAGTAACGTTTGCAGTCGGCGTGGCCACCGGAATCGTCATGGAGTTTCAGTTCGGTACGAACTGGGCCCAATACTCGAAGTTCGTCGGCGACATCTTCGGAGCACCACTGGCAGCAGAGGCCATTTTTGCCTTCTTCCTTGAGTCGACGTTCCTCGGGTTGTACCTGTTCGGGCGGAAGAAGGTCTCGAAAGGCATGCACTGGTTCTCCGCCCTCATGGTGGCGGTGGGCTCTACACTGTCAGCCTTCTGGATCATCGTGGCTAACTCATGGCAACAGACGCCTGCCGGCTTTGAGATTCGCAACGGTCGTGCAGAACTGACCAGCTTCGCGGAAGCAGCGTTCAACGCCTCAACTTGGCCGCGGTTCTTCCACACGTTTGATGCCTGCCTGGTAGCGGGGGCGTTCCTCGTGGCTGGTGTTTCTGCATACCTTGTCGTCAAGAACAATGCGGTGGAAGTGGCAAGGAAGTCGCTCAGGCTCTCGCTCATCTTCGGCCTGATCGTGTCGCTGCTCGCCCTCTTCCCGACCGGGGATTGGCACGCCAAACAGGTAGCCCGCACTCAGCCGGAGAAGTTTGCAGCCATGGAGGGACTTACCAAGGGTAAGACTCGCGCGCCGCTGGTGGTTTTCGGGAATCCCAAGGATAGACCTCCCACGCTGAGCTTCGAGCTCGGTATCCCCGGCGTGCTGAGTCTGCTGGCCTTCGGCGATGTGAGCGCGTACGTGCCAGGCATTGAGGACCTGCGCAAAGAGGGGCACCCTACACCGCCGTTTGTGGCCACTTTCGTGTCCTTTCATACTATGGTGGGACTCGGCTTGCTCTTTATCCTCCAATCTCTGCTGGGCGTGTTCCTGCTTTGCCGGAAGAAACTCGTTGATACACACTGGTACTTGAAGCTGCTTCCCTGGGTGATCCCGCTGCCCTTGCTTGCTTGCGAGTTTGGATGGATCGTCGCGGAAGTCGGACGGCAGCCCTGGGTCGTGTATCGAGTCTTGAAGACCGCAGATGCCTATTCCACGAACGTTACCGGCGGCGAGGTGCTTTTCTCGATCATCATGTTCGGTGCGATCTACGCTGTGCTAGGTGCCCTGTACGTTTACACGTTGGCTAGAATCGTCAAGCGTGGACCCCAGTCGCTCACCGCGGAGGAGGTGCACTAATGGACCTGAATACGACATGGTTTTTACTGATCTGGGTCCTGCTAACTGGTTATGCAATTCTTGACGGATTCGACCTGGGGGTTGGGGTGCTGCACCTCTTTGCCCGCGATGAACGTGAACGACGAATACACACAGGAGCGATCGGGCCCTTCTGGGACGGAAACGAAGTCTGGTTGTTGACCGGGGCGGGTGCGTTGTTTGCCGCATTCCCCGTAGTCTACGCCACGGTGTTCAGCAGTTTTTACCTGGCGTTGATGCTGTTGTTGTTTGCTCTGATCTGCCGTGCCGTTTCGCTGGAGTTCCGTAGCCAAGTGGACAGTCCGGGTTGGCGCCGAGCGTGGGATTGGGCCTTCGGACTCGGCAGCCTGATTCCCGCTATTCTGTTCGGCGTGGCAATAGGCAACATTTTGCGTGGCATTCCCATCGAAGCTGATGGCAGAGCCAACGTGTCGTTCGCATCGCTGCTAAACCCGTACGCTCTGCTCATCGGCGTTCTGAGCTTGGCGATGTTCACCATGCACGGTGCAGCGTTCCTGGCCATCAAGAGCGAGGGCGACTTGCAGCGGCGCGCCGCAAGATGGGTCTTCGGCGCTTGGGTCGTTTTCGTTATCCTCTATCTGTCGACATTCGCGGCGACGTTCTACGCAGCGCCGTTTCTCTTCGAGGGCGCCTTCAGTCGGGCACTGTTCTGGGTGTTCCTCGTGATTCTGCTGCTGGCCGCCGTCTACACATTCGTGGCCAATAGGGCAGGGAAGTATCTGCGCTCGTTCCTGGCTTCATCTGTTTCCATCGCCTCGGTGATGGGGCTTACCGCAGTGTGCCTGTTTCCCAGGGTGGTGCCGTCGAGCCTTGATCTTGCCCACAGCCTTACGGTTTACAACGCTTCGTCGACCCCGCGCACCTTGACGGTCATGCTGATCATTGCGCTCGTCGGCATGCCCATCGTTATCGCATACAGCGCTTACATTTACAGGGTATTCGCGGGCAAGGTTGTTATTTCGCAGGAGAGCTATTAGATGATCGTCGGTATCTGCAAAGAAACATTCCCAGACGAGCGGCGGGTGGCCCTGATTCCCGACGTTGCGCGGCGGCTTACCGAACTCGGCCTGGAAGTGCTCGTGGAGCGCGGAGCGGGCACCGGTGCCTGCATTTCGGACTCGGCCTACGAAGAAGCCGGCGCCCGGCTGGCCGGTGATCGAACCGAGGTGTTCGGCGCAGCAGACGTTGTGGTTCAGGTCCACTCGGTGGGTTCGAACCCTGAAACGGGCCACTCCGATCTGGCATTGATGCGATCCGGACAGGTGACCATCGGCTTCTGCGATCCCCTGTCAAGCCCAGAGATTGCGGGGAAGGTCGGTGAAACAGGAGTAACGAGCTTCGCAATGGAGCTACTGCCGCGAATCACCCGGGCACAAAGCATGGATGCCCTGTCTTCCATGGCCACTATAGCCGGTTACAAAGCCGTTCTGCTCGCGGCGGAAGCGCTTCCGAAAATGTTCCCGATGTTCATGACCGCTGCAGGAACGGTAAAGCCTGCTAAAGTGCTGGTTGTCGGTGCAGGCGTAGCAGGCTTGCAGGCCATCGCCACCGCAAAGCGTCTCGGCGCGGTGGTAAGCGGCTACGACATTCGCTCGGCCGTCAAAGAACAAGTCGAGAGTCTCGGCGCCAAATTCGTGGAAGTAGAGCTCAACGCGGGTGAGACGGAGGGCAAAGGCGGATACGCCAAGGCCATGACCGAAGAATTCTATCGCGAGCAACGCGAACTGATGGCCAAGGTGGTTTCGGCGAACGACGTGGTCATCACAACCGCTGCGGTTCCAGGCAAAAAAGCGCCGCTGCTGGTTACTACGGATATGGTAAAAAGCATGGTTCCCGGGTCGGTCGTAGTGGACCTGGCAGCCGAGCGCGGGGGTAACTGCGAACTCACCAAGCCCGACGAAGCGGTCGTCGAGGAAGGTGTGACCGTGCTTGGCCCGACCAACCTGCCTTCCACGGTTCCATATCATGCCAGTCAAATGTACGCCAAGAACATCTTCACACTGCTCGTACACCTGGTGAAAGACGGAGTGCTCGAGCTGGACATGGAGGATGAAATCACCCGTGAGATGCTTTTGACTCACGCGGGTGAGGTCGTGCAGCCGCGGGTTCGCGAGCTGCTCGGTCTACCGGAAACGGTTTCTGCAACAGAGGAGACCGCAAAAGATGAATAGTGTTATTCTACTGGCCCAGAGTGCTCCCAGTGACGGGGGTACGCTGGTAATGCTCTTGACTGTGTTTGTGTTGGCTGTATTCGTCGGCTTTGAAGTCATCACTAAGGTGCCACCAACGCTGCATACGCCGCTCATGGCCGGCTCTAATGCCGTGTCCGGCATCACCCTGGTCGGAGCCCTGGTGGCTGCCGGCGCCGGGGAAGGCGCTCTATCCACCGGCCTGGGGTTTGTGGCAGTGATCCTCGCGACTGTCAACGTCGTCGGCGGATTCCTGGTCTCGCATCGTATGCTGGAGATGTTCCGAAAGAAGGACTAACCCGTGAGTTACTCACACATAGAGACTATTCGCAACCTGGCTTATCTGTTGGCCTCGGTGTTGTTCATCTTTGGGCTAAAAGGACTCACTCATCCACGCACGGCTGTGCGCGGTATGCAGATGGGTGCACTGGGAATGTTCGTAGCCGTGTTGGCCACGGTCATGGCCGGGGGAATCCTGTCGTGGACATGGGTTGTGGTCGGCCTGCTAATCGGTTCGATCGTCGGCGCCCTAATGGCGATCAAGATTCCCCTGACCGACATTCCCCAGATGGTCGCGCTGTTCAATGGGTTTGGCGGTGCGGCGTCATTCTTGGTAGCCGGCAGCGAACTGGTATTGAGAATTAGTGCAGGCTCGTCCGGAGCCGAGACGGGGGGTGCCTCTCAGACTGTTGCAGGCACCGGGTTTCCGATTTCAGCCCTGGTTGCCATTGCAGCGTCGGGGATGATCGGTTCATTGACTCTCTTTGGCAGCATGATCGCGTCCGGCAAACTGCATGAAGTCAGCTTCAGCTGGGGCGGTAAGAAGGTCTGGATGAGCAACCCCATGCTGCTGCCCGGCCGCCATGCGATCACGGGTGTCTGCTTTGCCGCATGCCTGGTTGTCTGTGCACTGGTCATGCTGAACCCGGGCACTTCGGCCTGGTACTGGGTTCTGATCGTACTCGCAGCCATCTTTGGTATATTGATCACGATTCCGATCGGCGGCGCGGACATGCCGGTTGTCATCGCTCTGCTCAATTCCTACTCCGGACTGGCGGCTTGCGCGACCGGGTTTGTGATCAACAACACCGTCCTGATTATCGCAGGTGCACTCGTGGGCGCTTCGGGCCTGATCCTGACCAATATCATGTGCAAGGCGATGAACCGCTCCCTGGCCGCCGTCATGTTTGCCACAATGGGCGAGGTAGCGGGAGATGGTCCTTCGGCCGACGATGTTTATGAGGGCAAGGTCAAAGCTACCAGTGCTGAGGAATTGGCCATGTTGTTCGATGGGGCCCGTCGTATCGTAATCGTACCCGGCTATGGGATGGCTGTGTCACAGGCCCAACACGCCGTTCGCGATCTGGCGAATCTACTCGAATCGCGTGGCGCTGACGTCGAGTTTGCCATCCACCCGGTCGCGGGACGTATGCCCGGACACATGAATGTTCTGCTGGCGGAAGCGGACATTTCCTACGACAAGCTCAAAGAGATGGACGAGATCAACCCCACGCTCGAAACGGTCGACGTGGGTTTGGTCGTCGGAGCTAACGATGTCGTGAACCCCGTCGCCCGAACGGATCCGAGTTCGCCGATTGCCGGCATGCCCATCATCGATATTGACAAATGCCGCACTGTCGTGGTGATCAAGCGGAGCCTCAGCCCAGGGTTTGCGGGCATTCCGAATCCACTCTTCGCCGCGGATAACACACTGATGCTGTTCAGTGATGGCAAGCAGGCGTTCGTGGACCTGATTTCCGCCGTGAAGGAGAGTTGAGAGCTCACAGCGCACAAGGCGTGATTGGATGAGCGGAGAGGGACGGATTAGACTGCCATGGAATACCGAATCGAGCACGATACGCTGGGTAAAGTGAAGGTCCCGCGCGCTGCATACTACGGGGCACAGACGCAACGGGCCGTTCAAAACTTTCCGGTAAGCGGGTTAAGGCTGCCTCCTACCTTCGTTCGCGCGCAAGCGATCATCAAGCTGGCTGCGGCAAAGGCAAACATGGTTGCAGGAAATCTCGACCCTGAGATTGGCGAGGCTCTTGTCGCTGCAGCAAAGGAGGTCATGGAGGGACGGTTCGACAACCAGTTCGTTGTTGATGTCTTTCAGGCCGGCGCGGGCACGTCACAGAACATGAACATAAATGAGATTCTCGCCAACCGGGCCAACGAGCTGCTGGGCGGTGAGCTGGGCAAATACGATCGAGTTCATCCCAACGATCACGCCAACATGGCTCAATCGACTAACGATACAATACACGCATCCATCCACATCGCAGCGGTGTGCGAGATGCGTGAGGGGCTCGCGCCACAAGTTGCGCGCCTTGCCGAAGAGCTGGGACGCAAAGCGGCCGCGTTTGACCACATCGTCAAAGCCGGTCGGACCCATTTGCAGGATGCGGCCCCGGTTCGTCTCGGGCAGGAGTTTGGCGCATACGCGCGCATGATTCGTTTGGGCCAATCGCGCATCGAGGCTGCCTGTCAGAGTCTCCTTCCCCTGTGCATCGGCGGGACCGCTGTGGGCACGGGGCTCAACACCGATCCGGGATACCGCAAGAACGCCATCGCCCAGATCAACGAAGCAACCGGATACACTTTCACCGGTGCGGACAATCTCTTCGAGGCGATGCAAGGAATGGACGCGGTGGTTGAGACAGCCGGTGCACTGCGCGTGTTGGTGACCAGCCTGCGCAAGATCGCCGACGACCTGCGACTTCTGGGTTCGGGACCGCGCACGGGTCTCGCTGAAATCCACCTGCCAACGGTCCAGCCCGGCTCGTCCATCATGCCCGGGAAGGTCAACCCGGTAATGGCCGAGATGCTCGACATGGTTTGCCTGCATTGTCTTGGTTGCGACACTGCGATCGTCTCTGCCGCACAGGCCGGACAACTAGAGCTTAATGTGATGATGCCCGTGATCGCCTACAACCTGCTGCAGGAGATTGCCATACTCACAGGGGGTATTGCGGCGTTTACCAGCCGTTGTATCGAGGGAATCGAGGCTAACGAAGAGGCGTGCCAGCTAAGTGCCGAGCGCAGCCTTGCGCTGGCCACCGCCCTGAATCCGGCCATCGGCTATGAAGAGGCCGCAAAACTCGCGAAAGAAGCTCTTAGCAGGAATGTGCCGATTCGAGACTTGGCCCGCAAAAAGGGTATTCTGGATGATACTCGCCTTGCCGAGCTGCTCGACCTGAAGAGAATGACCGAGGATCCTGGAGCAGCCGGGAAGTAAGGCCTGTATTAAAAGGACGCTCAGTCTTACGGACGAGAAACGGGAAGCTTTCTTACTACAATGTGGAGAATCGACATGTCAGCGAGAACGGTCTTTGCATTTGCCACGGCTTTGTTGGTCTGTTGGAGTCCGGCCTGCGCACCCGTGGGCGATAATGGGGGCCCGTCAGATGGTGACGGGGATACAGATGTCCCAGCGTTGTTTGTCCGTTCCGGCCTGTGCACGCCCTGCCACAACGGGCTGTCCGATGAAGCGAACAACGACGTATCCATCGGCACGACCTGGCAGCCCACGATGATGGCCAACGCCGCGCGCGACCCTTACTTCCTGGCAAAGGTAAGTACGGAGGTAGCGCGGAATCCGCATCTGGCTGCAGTTATCGAAGACACATGCGCCACGTGCCATATGCCGATGGCCCGCACTCAGACCACGGCTGAAGGCTCCTCCGCCGCGATGCTGGATGACGGCTTGCTCGATGCGGACAATGAACTGCACGCCGAGGCGATGGACGGGATATCCTGTGCGTTCTGCCATCAGATTGAGGATGTGGGACTGGGCGAGTCAACCAGCTTCTCCGGCAAGTACGTTGTTGATACCACAACGGAGTCGCCCGATCGGGTCAACTACGGTCCCTATACCGATCCCGACCAGGATACCATGCGATTGACATCGGGCTTCACACCGGTCTACGGCGAGCACGTGACCGAAGCGGCACTATGTGCTACGTGCCACACGCTGTTTACCCCATACGTCGATGCCGAGGGTAATGTCTTGGGCGAGTTTCCTGAGCAAACCGCATTCCTCGAATGGCAGCACAGTGACTTCGGCGACGGCGCAGGTGAGGACCGGACCTGCCAGTACTGTCACATGCCCGACGCCCAGGGAGAAGTAGTTATCTCCGTGTCCCCGGCCGGGCTTGAAGCGCGAAAGCCGTTTGCCCGGCATCATTTCGTCGGGGGCAACGCGCTGATGCTCAGCATCCTGGATGAGCACCGTAACGAACTGGAAGTAGCCGCCAACGCCGCTGGTTTTGAGGCTGTGACGGGGCGCGTGCTGGACCAATTGCAGAACGACGCTGCCGATCTCACCATCGCCTCGGCCGAAACGGATGGGGACACACTCACGGTGGATCTGGGGATCGAGAACAAGGCCGGTCACAAGTTCCCCACCGGTTTCCCAGCCCGCCGGGTGTGGATCCACCTGACCGTGGCCGACGGTGATGGAGTGGTGTTCTTTGAGTCCGGCGCATCTGAGGCCGACGGCAGCATCGTCGGAAACGACGCGGACGATGATCTTTCGACGTTTGAGCCACATTATACGGCTATAACGAGCCAGGATCAGGTCCAGATCTATGAGTCGGTGATGAAGAACAGCGATGGAGAGATCACCTACACGCTGTTGCGCGCCGCTTTGTATGCTAAAGACAACCGCTTGTTGCCCATCGGGTTTGACAAAGCCACCGCCGGAGCTGATTTCGCTACAGCAGGTGGGGCTCTTGCGGACAACGACTTCGTCGACGGCTGGGACTCTGTTGCGTACATGGTAGACATCACCGGTCGACAGGGCCCGTTTGCCGTCGCGGTGGAACTCCTTTATCAGAGCGTGGCGTTTCCGTTTGTTGAGGATATGCGCGGAGAAGACAGCGCGCTGGCGGAGCGTTTCGTGGGCTACTTCGATGATGCGGACAAGACTCCTACAGTCGTAGCGACGGCGGAAGTCACTGTGCAATAAGAATAGCTTCACGGAAGGGCAAGCCATGAC
>CP070744.1:1592897-1604370 GCA_020348265.1 Phycisphaerales bacterium
ATCGCCTGGCCGACCAAGATGGTTGCGGACCCAATCAACACCGTGCCAAACGCATCGGTTGCGGCGCAGCGCAGCAGATACGTTCCAGGTTCCTCCGGGCTCTCGAAGACGGGCGATCTGACCTGGGTATCCCACAGCAGATCACTGCGCGTTTCGCCCTGAGGGTCGATGACTTCCCAATCGTATGAAAACGGCTCGGTTCCCCCAATGGGCGTGGCCAGCAGCTTGGCCAGCCCCTCCGCTCCTCCACCGGGGAGCACCGACGGGCGATCAACCACCACATCCAGCCCCGGCGTCCGCCCCACTAGAACGATGATTGACTCAACCGAGGTTTCACCTGAAGCGTCTGTAATCGAAGCTGTCAAGATATAGACACCAACCTGATCTCCGCTGGTGAACACCGGGAACATCGGATCGGTCGTGTCCAACCGGTCATTGTCGACCTTCCCATCCGGGCCGGTACACGTCCAACTGATGTCAAACGGGGGTATCCCTGAACCGGGATTCAGTAGAATCGTCGTCTGCCCGTCCGGCCCGCCGCCGGCAATCACGCCAACACGCTCGGTGTCGATGTCCAGGCCTATAGTGTTGCCGGATTGCAGAACCAGACCCGTTCTGTACGTACGGCCGCATGCGTCGGTGACCACGCATGACGCCTCGTACACACCCTCCAGCTCTCCGGCTGTGAAGGTGGTGGATGATTCGTCAAGAGGATCAAGGAGTGCGTCGTCTACGGCACCGCTCGGGTCCACTACTGACCATGAGTAGGAGTAGGGTGGTCGACCCTCCACAGGGACTACTCGCAGAGAGGCCTGCGGCTCTGCATCGAAGATTCGCGAGAGTTGATGCCGGTCGGTGCTGATGACCGCGACGGGAGATGCTGCCCAGAAGAGGGCGCAGAGGAGGTTCCCGCATCCCGGTCCAAGCAAAGCTATGCCAGCTAGGATCAGTATCAGCCCCACCGCGGATTTCAGCCGCTGCGCGCGCAAACGTCCCATATATTGCCCATCGGCAGTAATGGGCGGGCAGGCCAACAGTCGCGCCGGAAAAAGCGAGACGGAGCCGTGTGTCTGGCGCCGGTCCCAACGTTAACTGAGGCTCAGCAGAATCTGGAAAGCAAAGCCGGCCGGAGTCCGGGCGCAGCGTTGTCCAGTTGGGGGTGCAGGTAAAGATGCGCGCTACCCTCACGCAGGGCCGGCATGAAGACTCGCAGTTGCAGGCTGCCTGAGCGGGAAGTCCGGTGCGCGATTTCGGAACACAGGACCATGTCGCGGTAACACTTGCCGAGGCGCTGTAAACTGTTGCGTTACTGCGTCCGAGATTCGCGCAGCATCCTTCGAGCGAGGCTGCAGCACGATGGAGGGGGAGCGCCACTGGTCTTGCCCTGTGTCCTGCTCCAAGCCAAACGGAACCAACAGGCGTATCGCCTGAACGTGATAGCGCGGACTGAGGCTCTCGTCCGCCAGGATCGACAATAGTACCTCGAGCGCCGGCTCGCCCAGCTTTCGAACCTCCTTGGGCGGGAGTTGATGATGGTGCTCCGCAATTGCCTCAAGAATGCCTTCGCGCGTGGGTGTGATGTCTTGCGCCGATGGTATTATCCTGCGCTCAGGTTTGCGCGGCTTCGGCACTTCTGCGTTATAACGTTGGCGGGCTGCCTCAATTACCTCGGGCGGGAAGTCGGGCCATGATGAAAGCTCTTGAGCGACGGAAACGCCGGTAAAGATGACCAGTGCAAGCCCGGCAGCCATCCTTCCTTTGAATGTGGCCATATCCAGGGTTCTCCAGAAGCCAATCCGACTCCCCCCCTCGGAGGACAATAGCCTCTATTCGAGGGGGCAGCCGCAAAATCCCAAGCGGATGCGGCGACCCTCGGACTCGATGATCATTGTCATCTTCCCGGGCGTGTATCAATGTCTTCTCCGTTCCCAGAAGAGACGGACTACTCGACGACGCCGGTAGAGTATCCGGATCTGCCATAGGCGGTAGGTACTTCGCTACCGAGGTCCCCCGAAGAACTTCTTCAGCTTGCGTAGGAACTCGCTGAACCATCCCGTCGATCGGGTGTCCTGGGCTGCGCGCAGCCGAGCTTCACGCTCGGCACGCTGTTGGCGTTTCTTGGCCTTCGCCTCTTCCGCGCGCTTAAGGGCCGCTTGCTGGCGGATCTTGGCACGTGCTTCCTTCTCCTCCTTCAGCCTGGCGGCCTCGGCCTTCGCTTCCGCCTCCTTCCTTCGGCGTTTCTTGGCTTCCCGGCGTTCTGCAGCCTTTTCCTTCCTTCGCTTTTTCTCCGCCAACCTGCGCAGGCGTGCCAGCTCTTCGGCGCTTTGCCTGTCCTCTTCCTCCTCCAGTTCCCGCCTTTGAAGGAACAGGTCTTCCTCGTTGGCCGCGTCCATCTGGGCTTGTTCTGCGACGCGATCCATTTGTGGGTGGGCGGACGCGCGGTGCGGTGGGGCGGCAGCTTCTTCATGTGGTGCCGCGTGCCCACCCGGCTGACGCGATGCTTTGAGGCGTTTGTGACGCAGCTTCTTCTCTTTGTGCTCCCGTTCGAGCTTGGCCGTCTCTTCGCGTCTTATAGCCAGGAGGTGCTGAACGGCCTCATGATGCTGGGCTTGGAGTTGCTCGACGCGTGCAGTCGCGGCATCCTTCTCCTCATCGGACGCGGACTTCGGCAGCGTGTTCCGCTGGATCATCGCCTGGGCAATCTCGGCCTTGATAGCTTCGATCCGTCCCTCGACCTGCGCCGTTTCCGGGCTGGGCTCTTTCCGGTTCTGTTTCTTGGTCATTCTGATTAACCTGTTTAATAACACTCGGCCCACGGGTATCCAGCCCATTATACCCGATAGGACCTGGCGATGGGCGGGTCACGGCTCGCCGGCATCCTCCCCTCCGGAAGGGGACGTCCGGGGAATCGAGAAAGGACCGGTCTCTCATAAGGATCGGTAGATAATTTTGGGGTGGGGCAGATCTGTCGGGCGGTCGAGGCGATGACCGGGACAACGACGCGTCCGGGTGTCAAGTCGAATTCATCCGCGTCATTGCTCGCCGCTTGGAGGTAGGTGAGCCCGAACATGGTGGCGGTTGCGTAGCCACGAACGCCGTTTCGCCGAGGCCGGTGTCTCACTCGTACTTTACCTGACTGGGCTTCCCTCCACGGGAGCGCCGGCGGGGATACGTGCATAGGTGTGCCTTTGGCTCGGCCATGCCGGCGTCCACCGCGCGTCTGATGAGCCACCCGATGCTCAATCGCAAGCGAGAGCACCGTCAAGGTCACTTCGAATGTAGATAATTGTCGGGTCGTCGGGTACGGGCTTGATCTTCTACGACAATTGTAGTAGGTTGGCGACGAATACTCAGCGGCGCGGTACGAATAAAGAGTATCGCAGCGGATGTCATATAGGGGCGATTTGCCGCAGCGTGGTGATTATGCGTGCCACGACCGTGCCCCGTGACAGCGTCGTGAATCACCTGTATCAGGAGAGCCACCAATGGACTACACCAGGCCTGCTGCTTTTGAGCTGCTCATTGTCGTATTGGCAATTGGATTGTCTGCGTGTGTGCCGAGTGCGGTTGCAGCGGAGGTTTTTGAGGAGACGGCTCCAGCGGCCGACGCGCTGGCGCGGTACTACAGCGGCAACGGGTTCCTGAGCCGCGGGCTGCACGAGCTGGCTATTCCGGAATACGATGCATTCCTTGCCGCCCACCCGGATCATGAGAAAGCTCCGATTGCGCGTTATGGTCTGGCGATCAGCTTCTATCGCCTTGGCCGGCATGCCGAAGCGATCGAACACTTGTTGCGATTGAAGGACGACGCGAGCCTTCCATACGCCTGCGACGTGAACACCGTCCTCGGACAGTGTCTTATGGCTGTGGAGCAGCACGAGGAAGCCCTGCAGTCATTTGACGAAGCGCGCCGACACTGCCGACGCCACGAGCTCGAGGACGATGCCTCCGGCGGTGGAGTTGAAGCTGCCTATCGCCTGACTCGACACGATGAGGTCCTCTCGCGCAGTCGCCGCTTCTTGGAAGCCTGGCCTAGGAGTCCCCTGCGCGACCGCATCGAGTTTCTTTGGGCGTCGTCGCTGACCATTCAGGGGGATTATGCAGAGGCCGCCCGGCATTTGGGCGCCCTGCTCGACGGATTCCCCGAGAGCCCGCTGACTGATCAGGCGCTTCTGCTATTGGCTCAATGTCAACATCGTCTCGGCTTGCTGGAGGAGGCTCTTGTGACCTACCGGAGAGTCCTGCAGGGGGCACAAACGCAGGTCCAACCTGATGCCCTTCTCGGGTTGGGTACGGTTGCCCTGCAGCGTGGCGAGCATGATGAGGCTGCCAAGTGGCTCGACCGACTGCTTGAGCAATCTCCGAACCGTGAACTCACCGAGTCGGCACGCTTCCACAGGGCACGAGTGTTCTTCGAGACCGGACAGTTCGATCGAGCGCGAGAGCTGTTCAGGACCGTTCGCACGTCAAAGGGCGCGTTTGAGGCGGAAGCAGCGTACTGGTCGGCTAAATGTGCACTGAGTGAGAGTCAGTATGCCCGAGCGGCGGAGGAGTTGTCGGAGGCCGTTGCCGATTACCCCGATCAGCTCGCGCGGGCCGAGGTCCGCTACGATCAGGCGATGGCCTCAGCTCAGGCCGGGCGAAACGATGATGCACGCCGACTGCTGCGGACCTTCGCGGAGGATTTCGCCGGGCATGAACTCATCCCGCATGCAATGTATATGCTGGCTCTTTCGGAGCATAGACTTACGCGTTACGAAGACGCCCGAGACGCTGCCCGGCGACTGCTCGACGATTACCCCTCGCATAGTCTGGCTGCGAGGGCCTGGATGCTTGTCGGGGAAAGCGAGTTTCAATTGGAGCACTATGCAGAGGCGGTGAGCGCGTTTCGCCGGACTCTCGCAGCAGGCCTGGAAGGCCCCGACGTCGACAAAGCCAAGTTCAGACTGGGGTCGGGTCTTTATCAACTGGACCGCACAAACGAAGCGCAACCGTTGCTCGAACAGATCGCAAGCGGTAAGCGGGAGGATGTGGACTTCTCCACGGCGTACGTCCTTCTAGGTGAGATTCACTTTGACCGCAGCGAGTGGAAGCCGGCGGCGGAGTGTTTTGGGGCTTATGTCGCCAGTGGGCAAGATCCGGGACTTGTGGTGGAGGCACTGCTCAAAAGAGGTCTGGCGCTGCAGCGCAGCGGAGAGCACAAAGAGGCACTGGCGGCATATGACGACCTCATCGCCCGCTCCAGCAAGGGTCCGATGCGTCTGCGAGCGATGTTTGAGCGCGGGCAGGTGCTCGTGTCGTTAAGCCGGGTGGAAGATGCCGCCAGTCAATTCGAGGAGGTCCTGCAGCAGGACGGTGATTCCGAACTCAAACCGCTCACCCTGAAGCATCTGGGCGATCTGGCAATGCAGCGCGAGGACTATGATGCCGCTGCCAAGTACTTCGGGCGAGTGAAGTCGAATGGGGCACCCTCGGATGCGGAAGCCCTGCTTGCAGAGGGTCGAGCCTTGCTGGCCGCTGGAGATTATGAGGAGGCGCGGCGAAAGTTCGCCGGCTTCCTCGACAAGCATTCAACACATGCTCGGGCTTCAGAGGCAAGCGCCTATCAGGCTATAGCCATTTCGCGCACGGATCAGTACGACGAAGCCCTCAAGGCTATTGAGCGAACGGAGCCGCGCTACGGGCGCTCGCTCGACGAGGGACTCCGTCGCGCAGTCAATTATGAGCAGGCCTGGTGTCTGCGCAAGCTTGGACGTACTTCAGAGGCGGCGAAGATCTATCGTGCGGTTGCGTCCCAGGAAGGCGACGACGACGCAACGCTGCACGCCCTGCTCGATCTTGCCCTTATAGAGTCTCAGGCCGAGAGGTTCGACACAGCGAGGCAGTTGCTCTTGCGACTCCGCAAGTCCTTCACATCGCGCGGCAGCGGTGTACCCGAGTCACTTCGCGAGGCGGGGATCTATCAGTCAGCGGTCTGTGCGTTTGAGCTGGAGGGATTCCAGGAGGCTGCTAACCTGTTTGAGGAGTTCATCGGACAGTTTCCGGCGAGTTCGCGTTTGAGCGAGGCGGGGTATTATTGCGGCGAGGCGCTGTTCGCCTTGGGTAAGTTCGAGTCGGCTGCAGCGCACCTGACCAGAGTAGCGGCTGAGTTTCCGGATGCTGAAACGTATGGTCCCACGCTGCTGCGCCTGGGGGAGTGTCTGGCGCGCTTGCAGCGCTGGTCGCGCAGCGAACAGGTCCTCGCAGATTATCTCGATCGCTTCGGGGAAAGCGCCCCGCAGTGGTATCAAGCCCAGTTCGGTTTAGCCTGGGCGCGTGAACATCAGGGACGTCTTGACGAAGCCGTGGATGCCTATCAGGTGATTGTCACGAGACACAAGGGGCCCACCGCAGCTCGAGCGCAGTTTCAAATCGGGGAGTGCCTCTTCGCCAAGAAGGACTACAAAGCTGCTGTCCGCGAGCTGTTGCGCGTTGATATCCTTTACGCCTATCCGGAGTGGAGCGCCGCAGCTTTGTACGAGGCGGGCCGCTGCTTCGAGAAGCTCGGCCAAAACGTAGAGGCGCGTGCCCAGTTCAAGGCGGTGGCGGAGCGACACGCAGATACGCAGTGGGCGAAACTGGCCGACAAACACCTTGCCGAAGCGTTGACGGGGAACATTCCCGGACATGCCGGGACTAAGCAACCTCAATAGGAAAGCAGAGGGTGACGATCATGTGGCAGTGCATCACTATTGCAGCCAAGGCGGGAACGGCTCTGGCGCTTGGGGCAGGCGACGCCGCCGAGACAGCAGGACAGGCCGCCCAGAATGTGCAACTTCAGTCTGTCTGGGACTTTGCCGTGAAGGGTGGTCCCATGATGGTTCCAATTGGGATCTGCTCCCTCTTGGCCCTGGCGGTCATAGTAGAGCGCTTGTTCAGTCTGCGCCGCGAGCGAGTCATTCCCAAAGACTTCGTGCCCGGCCTGGGGAAACTCCTCGATCAGGAGGCAGGAGATCGCGAGAAGGCCCTGGACTACTGTCGGAGTAGCGGTACACCCATCTCTTCCATATTCGAAACGGCCATTAAGCGGCTCGGCGAGCCCATTGCTTTGCTGGAAAAGCACATTCAAGACACCGGTGAACGTGAGGTGCTCAAGCTCCGCAAGTATCTGCGCCTGCTGGCCGTGATTGCATCGATCGCCCCGATCATGGGTCTTTTGGGTACGATCTTCGGGATGATCAACGCCTTTCAGACTGTAGCTTCATCCGGCGAGGCACTTGGACGCACCGAGCTGCTTGCCGAGGGAATCTATGAGGCCATGATCACGACGGCGGCCGGGCTCATGGTCGCAATCCCGGCTCTGCTCGGATATCACGGTATCAGCGCTAAAACCGAGCACCTTGTGGCGGAGATGGATCAGATGACCGTGGAATTCATCGAGCAATATGCCTCCACACCCGGAGGAATACCTGCACCGGCGACGATGTTGGACGCCGATGAGTTGCCGTCGGGTGGAATGGACGGCGGGGACGGACGCGCCATCACAGCGCACACCGCGGTCGCCAGCTCGGCCGGCATGTCCGCGAGATAAGTGAGCACAAGTATGTTGATCAAAACCAAGGAAGCTCAACTTCCCGCTTCGATCGAGCTGACGCCCCTCATCGACATGGTCTTTCTGCTCCTGATCTTCTTCCTCGCGGCGACTACGTTCCATCAGACGGAACGGGAGATGCAGATTGCGCTTCCTGTAGCATCTTCTACGGAGCCGATCAGCACGATGCTGCGTGAGATCATCATCAATGTTGACACTGATGGCCGGATCGTGGTGAGCGGACAGTCCCTGGAAGAAGCTCGACTGGGTGAGTTGATCCAAGAAGCAGTCACCGCGAACCCCGAGCAGAAAGTCACTGTTCGCGGTGACCGGCGGGCGGCCTATGCACACATCGCCCGGGTCCTGGACATCTGCAAGAACCGCGGCATACAAGAACCCTATCTCGATACGGTTCCAACCGAATGAACCGCAATGCAGGACAATCTCAGGCTTCTGGCGAAACTCCGGCAAAGGAGCGCCGCTTTTCCTGGAGGGGGCCTTTAATCGCCCTTGCCCTTACGGCAATCACCACGGCAGTGGGGACTATCCTCGTGTGGCAGGCCGGAATCCACCGCTACTACACCGATGCGGACAAGATCCATGAATCCGCAAAGACCGCGATTCTGCGCGATATTCTCTGGCAACCACCGCAGCAGACGATCCTGCCGGAGGGTTTTGAGACGGACGTGTATGAACCGTACATTAGTGCTGACGGCTTGACACTGCTCTTCGTGCGCGGAAAGGCGGGCGAGAACGCCGACATCTTCGCTTCGCAGAAGTCCGTGGAAGGATGGAGTCCGCCGCAGCCGCTTGGCGAGGTCAACACGGAATACGACGATCTGGGGCCCGAGCTATCCGCGGATAATCGGTCGCTTTATTTCTACAGCAATCGTCCCGGGGGGCACGGCGGGTACGATCTCTGGGTAGCCCATCGCGGTGCGGATGCTTGGCGCGCTCCGGTAAACCTCGGTCCTGCGGTGAACTCCGAGTACAACGATTACGGAGTCGCCCTTGCCCCTGATGGAACGTCGCTCTATTTCTCCTCCAACCGCCCAAGAACTGCAAACACGGACGAACCCCTCCCCGAAGCCTGGCCGGGTACGATTCGTGAGGACCTTTATGGCCGCACGTACGATCTGTATTTTGCCACCATCTCAGATCGTGGGGTCGGCAGTGCCGTACTGTTGGCAGCTTTGAACTCGCCATATAACGAAGGGACTCCGGCAGTCAGCCCCGTGGGAGACTTTCTGTACTTCGCCTCTGATCGTCCAGGTGGAGCGGGTGGGTTTGACTTATATCGTTCCCGGCTGCGGCAGGGTCGTCATGAACCCGCAGACAACCTAGGCCTGGCGGTCAATACCACGGGGAACGAACTTGACCCCACCCTGACGATGGGTGGTTACGCACTGCATTTCAGTTCGGATAAACAGCGGAACAGCACGGATAGCGATCAAGGGGACTCCTACCGCCTTTTCCAGACCGAATCGCGCGAGGTCTTTGCCGAGGTTGAGACTCGGGAAGGAGACGGCACCTGGGCCGCCCTGTGGCGAGCGTTGGGCGTGGGGTTGCCCTGGGGGCTGCTCGTACTGCTGCTTGTGCTACTGCTGCATTATCTCGTGCGGGGCATGCAGAGCCGCAGACTCAGCCTGCTGGCCCGGTGCCTGCTTGCCTCCTTGGCCCTGCACGTTCTGTTGATGTTGCTTCTTACTATCTGGGAGGTAACCGCTTCCATTGCCGGCGAACTGGGCCATCGCCGCGGCACTCGTGTGGCACTGACCTCGTCCGGCAGCGGCAACGCGCTCGCCGCACAGATCCACGGAGGGTTCACCAACTCACTGGAATCATCGCCGGCTTCGTTGGAGGTCAAGCGCCGAGAATACCAGGTTGCCGCACAAGCGGAACCGGCAATAGTGCAACTGGCGGCAGGGCGCATCACAACCCCAAGGTACGAGTCGGTTCTGCAAGACGAAACGCTGCGCGACGCGGCCCATAGATTGCCCGAGGTTGTCACACCAGAACCTCGCCCTTTGGAGGATTCCATCTCACCAATGCTCGACGTGGCTACTCCAGCCGACCTTCAGCAGGTCAAACAAGATGAACCGCACGAGCAATACAAGATGGAGAACAACACGGCAGAGATGGCCAAACGCGCCCCCGTCGCAACGGCGACGCTGCACACACCAACTCAACCCGACGCGATGTCCCAGCCCGCACCGGAGTCAATTGCCGGAATCACACGAGCGTTGCACACGCCCGATGTCCTGCCCAACGCGCCTGATGTACTCGCTTCTGCCGATGTGACGGACGCACTCCAGCTTCGCGTGCCTGCAGCGTCGACAATCTCCGATAGCGAGCTTGAGGTAAGGCTTCCCGACTCCGCCGCCGGACAGCGCGCCTCCAGTAAAGAGGTCGTGGATACGGCGTCGCCAAGCGCAACAGTCCCTGAGCCGGTGCGCTTGGCCAATGTTTCGCTGTTTGAACGCGACGGGCAGAATCAGCTTTCGTTGGACGCACCTGCATTGGAGCGTATGACACCAGCCCTCGTGGACGTCAACATGGGTGTCAGTAGGCTGGCGTCGAAGTTGTCCGTATCGTCGGCTCCAACAACTCCCCTGAATCCGTCAGCGGGTGAGATACCGGATCTCCCCGGACTGGCGGTTGCAGCCGCAATCCCCAACGAGTCTGACGCTCAGCGCCAGACCGAACCACAAGCAGAAGGGACAGTGCCTCAAGCGTCCGAGCAACGGGTCGCGGCAAGGTCTCTACTGCCTCAGCCGGGCCGGTTCGCCCCTAACATTATTGAAGATTCCATCGATGGCGGTGAACGGTTGGCAGCCCATCTGCGCGAATCCTCGGTTCCTCTGGAGTTCGATTCGAGAGACTCGGCTGATGATATCGAGCCGGTCCCGGTCCATTCGTCGGTAATGCTTGCCGCCCAGTCGGTTGCTGCAGAACTCCCCCGCGCGTCTGACCTGGCGTTGGCGGTGCCCACGGAGTTGACCGCACCTGAGCCTATCGAGCCGGCCGACCGAAGGGAATCCGGGATATCCAGAGACTTCGGTACCGGTGACCGCCGCGAAGCGATAGAACGCGCCCTAAAGTGGCTTGCCGCCCACCAGAGTTCCGACGGCCACTGGGATGCCCTTCGATTCGATGAGGAATGCGGCAACTGCGGCGGAGCGGCCGACGCGGAGCTGAACGTAGCTGTGACGAGTCTAGCCACGCTATGCTTTATGGGTGCCGGACACACCCATCAGCAGGAAGGGCCATACCGCGACAACGTCGCCCGCGCACTGCATTGGCTTACGCGGAAGCAGGATTCTGCCGGCGATCTCCGTGACGGAGAAAACATGTACAGCCAGGCGATGGCATCGCTTGCACTGGTCGAGGCTTTCGTCACGTCGCAAGAGGAGACGCTCGCAGAAGCAGCTGGAAACGCAACAGGTTTCATAGAGCGCTCGCGGAATCCGAACGACGATGGATGGGGCGTCGATGTTGGCGCACCGGCCGACACTAGCGTTCTCGCCTGGCATACGATGGCGCTTAGCGACGCCCGGCGTGCCCAGCTTCCTGTCTCGTGGACTTCGCTGCGGGCCGCCCAGGATTGGCTTAAGCGTGTGCGCTCGAGGTCGCATCCCGGGCGCTACAGCTTCCAACCAGGGATAGGATACTCACCAGCCACAACTGCAGAGGGATTGCTGATCGACGAATTGATCAGCGGGCGCAAACGCGACGAGCACACCCATGATTCGGTCGAGTTCATCCTTGAATACCCCGCAGAGTGCCAAGAAGCCCCCGACGCGCACTACTGGTTCACAGCTACCCTGGCACTTTGGCACCATCAGGGTGATGCCTGGACTGAGTGGTACCCCGTGCTGGGAGAGCAGTTGCTCAGATATCAGC
>CP070744.1:1604470-1615916 GCA_020348265.1 Phycisphaerales bacterium
GCCCCTTGTGGGTGGCGTCTTTCGAGGCTTTGCGCCGCCCACGAGGGGCGGCGCTACATTCTTCAAGAGGCTCCTAATCAGTAGAGGTAGCACTAACACATTGTGCGCGTTGGGGTCAGTGCGCTGCAAGGGTATCGTTGATAGTGTTACGAACGTGACACTTTCGGTTCTCTTGTGAGTGGAAACAGGCTGAGCGTTGTTACCATTGAGAAACGTTGGAGTACAAGACCTTACAAAGTAACGCGCAAGGGGGGAAAACCTGAGGCAATCATTGAACATGCCTGGTCGGCACTGCTGAAGCCTGCGGCTCGCGTTGCACTCAATTCGGTCGTGACGTCCCAAGTGCGACCGAAGGTCCGGGTATCGGAGGATACGGTGTGCCACGGGTGGCTCGTCCACCCGTGTTGAGTGTCATCTCTTCGGTGCTTAAGGCAATCGTGAGATCCCAGATGCGCCCGAAGGTCCGGGTATCGAGGATGCTGTGTGCCACGGGTGGCTGGTCCACCCGTGTTGAGTGTCATACTTCCGGCACTGGCGGACGAGCCGCCAGTGGCACACCTGTGATCGGCACCCTACGCTTTTTCGATGTTTTTCCCTTTGTCAGGTGGGATTAGATACTCGTCAAAAAGACCTGCAGTATGTTCACGCATGCGTTCACCGAGGGACGAATCTTTCCGTGCCGCCGCAAAGCATTCGGTTACGGCTTTCCCGAACGCATTGAGCAGGTCTTCGATCTGAACGCCGACGAGTGTTGTGATCTTGCGGTCATCGATTCTCGTGTTCAATGCCTCGCAGTCACCCTCCCCCCATGCGTACGCGATTGGCCGAGCGGTCCCGCGTCTACTTGTACTCGATTCGGCTTTAAGCGAGTGGACAAGCCCACATCTTGCGCCGTACAGCTCCTCCGACGTGCAAGGAAGCTTCGACTCCGGCAGCAAAAACTTGTCCACCCAGTCAGTGAAGTCGCCTCGTTGTACCTCCGGCTTTGACTTTGCCCTGCAGACCGAGGCCATGATGTCCATGGCTGAGTAAAGCAGCACGAGAAGCGGGAGAACGAGTTTGTCTCGTCGGCACATCTCAATCGCAGTCAAGACTTGGTTCAACTGCGTTCTGAATCGGTCGTTAACCTCGCTCATGACAGGTGTCCTCGTTACTGCTTGCCTTCCGCCCAGGTGTTTGCCCAGTTCATATCTACGACGATGGGGACGTCGAATTCGAGGGCATGCTCCATCTTGTCGCGGATCATCTCGGCTTCGCGTTCAACGTCGTTGCGGGGGACTTCGAAGACTAGCTCGTCGTGAACTTGAATGAGCATCTTGGCAGTGTGCTTGCCGCCCGTAAGCTCACGATGGATGTTGATCATGGCCCGTTTGATTAGGTCCGCAGCCGAGCCCTGGACTACCGTGTTTACGGCGATTCGCTCACCGAGGCCGACCTGCTGACGATTGCGCGAGGTCAGTTCGGGTACGGGACGCCGTCGACCCAGAATAGTCTGGGCGTAGCCGGTGCGTTTGGCATCGTCCACACACTTATCGATGAAGAGTCGTATCCCCGGATAGCGCATGAAGTATGTGTCGATAAAGGCCCGGGCTTGTCCTACGGGAATATCCAACGAGCGGGCCAGCCCGAAGGGGGACTGCCCGTAGATGATCCCGAAATTGACCGCCTTGGCTGCGGATCGTTGCGTCGATGTGACTTCGTCCAATGCCACTCCATTGACCTGGGCGGCGACGGCCCGATGGATGTCCTGCCCGCTTCGGAATGCCTCCAACAACGCCTCGTCCTGGCAGAAATGGGCTAGCAAGCGAAGCTCGACCTGCGAATAGTCCGCGGTCAGAAGAACGTTGTCGGGGTCACCGGCGATTACCGCAGCACGAATCTGCCGACCGGCCTCTGTTCTTATGGGGATATTCTGGAGATTCGGATCGCTGGAGGAAAGCCGGCCGGTAATCGCGCCGGTCTGATTGAAACTTGCGTGGACCCGGCCCGTGCGCGGGCAGACCATCTTGGGCAGGGTGTCGATGTAGGTGTTTTTCAGCTTGGCCAGTTCGCGATATTCGAGAACGAGCTTGGGAATGAGGTGGTCAGTCTTGGCCACCAGGGTGCTTAGCGTGTCCGCGTCGGTGCTCCTGCCGGTTTTGGTCTTTCTGACCACTTCCAGGCCCTGCTCGTCAAAGAGCACGCCGGCAAGCTGTTTGGTCGAATCGATGTTAAACGCGTGTCCGGCTGCCTGATGGACCTCCGTGGTGAGTTCTTCCAACCGTCTCCCCATGGTCTTGCCCAACTTGGCCAGGAGCTTCTCGTCGAGGGCGATGCCGTTGTGTTCCATCTCCGCGAGCACATCGACGAGGGGCATTTCGGTGTCGTGGAAGAGCTGTTCGACGTGGCTGCCGGCCATGCGCGGTTCAAAGACCTCCTTTAGCCGCCAGGTAAAGTCGGCATCCTCGGCTGCGTACTCGCTGACCTGCTTCGTATCGACCTGATCCATAGTGATCTGGTTCTTTCCTTTGCTGATCAGGTCGGTGATGGGAATCATCTCGTGGCCCAGAAGGGTCTTGGTCAATGCGTCGAGCGAATGGGAGGATCGCGTCGGATCGAGCAGAAAGCTAGCCAACATCGTGTCGAACGCCACACCTTTCACGGGGATGCCCACCTGGCGAAGGACAAGGATGTCATACTTGGCGTTTTGACCGACCTTGGTGATTGAGGGGTCCGCAAAGATCGGACCGAGTTTTTCGACCACAAGTCCGATGGGCAGCGTCGACCCCGTGACTGCACGCACGGGGATGTAATAGGCTTCGCCCGCCTGCCAACAGAATGACAAGCCCACGAGATCGGCACGAACGGGGTTGAGCCCGGTTGTTTCGGTATCGAACGCAAAGGAATCCTGCTTGGTCAACTTGCCGATAAACTCTTCAAGTTTGGTGGGCGTATCGATCAGCTCATACCGATCCGACTCAGCCGCAATTGGCGTTGATGGCGGAGCATCCGCGGGGGACAAGCTGTCGCCACCCGTTATTCCGGCAAGAGAGTCCTTCAACTTGCTAAACCCCAGTTCCTCGAAGATGGGGAGGACGGAAGCTGTGTCGATCCGATCCACGGAACAGTCGCTCAAATCGAAGTCGAAAGGTACGTCACGGCGCAAGGTCACCAATTCCCGCGTGATGGGCAGTTGTTGGGCAAACGCCTTGACGTTCTCGCCCATCTTGGGGGTAAGTTCGTTAGCACGTTCGACCACTGCCTCCGCCGAGCCGTACTTGGCGATCAGCTTAGCTGCCGTCTTTGTTCCAATGCCCGGAACGCCCGGGATGTTGTCCGTGGAATCTCCGGAAAGTGTCTGAACCTCGACACCCTGCTGGGGAGTATATCCCTTTTCTTCCAGAAGGGTCGCCGGGTCTGTTACCTGCCCCTTCTTCGAGTCGAAGAGCCGAACTCGCTCCGAGAGAAGCTGCTCCAGATCCTTATCGCGACTGACCAGGTAGATGTGGACGTCTTCATGCTTGAGCCTCTCGGCGATGGTGGCCATCAGATCGTCGGCCTCGAAGCCTTCCTTGCGATAGATGGGAATGCCCAACGCTTGGACTATGGCGACGATGCGATCCGCCTGTAGATGCAGGGCCTCCGGGGCGGGTTCGCGATTGGCCTTGTAGTGCGGATCGATCTCGCATCGAAACACGGTCTCGTCACTGACATCCATCGCCACGGCGAGATAATCGGGCTTGCGCTCGCGGATCAGGCCAAAGAGCATCGTGCAAAAGACATGCGTTGCTCCCGTCGGTTCGCCTGTGGGGCTGGTAAGGCTTTGCGGCAGCCCGTAAAAGGCCCGGTAGATCTGATAATGCCCGTCGAGGATGTAAAACGTTTTCGCCATCTTGCGTCAGTAACACCCTCTGCAAAGTGTCTCATACTTGGCAGATGCCGAGCATCAAGGCGTTTATGGAAGGATGCGGAAGTCGGCGGCGCTATCAGTCTTCGTTTCTGTCGGCATCATCATCATTGTCGGCAACACCCTCATCGCCTTCTTCGTATTCTCCATCCTCGTCGTACTCATCCTCGTACTCCTCATCAGGATGAAGATACTCAGCGGGCAGCAGCCACAGGTGCAGCAGATAGGCGAAGAGTATGGAACTGATCGTAGTACCGACCATGTCCGTTGTGGTGCGTTCGTATTCGGTGAATTTGGCGAGGAGGACGAAGGTCAGCACGGCCAAAACAGCAACAATGACCAGGACGGTCCAGAATATACCGGCGGAAAAGGGAAGCTTTCTCATCACACGGGCTCACTCCAATATACGGCTGGGGACAACTACACCGACGATCTGACTCTGTTGTACACAACGATGTCAAACAAGGCAAGGGCGGCGGGTGCGATCTGGAACACATACGCTCCTGGCTGCAACACGGCTAGACCGGGTTTCCCGGTGGGCGAGCTTGGTTTTGGGGGTGGTTTCCGGCGATGCCGGGCTGCTCATCGAAGGCGAAGAAGCGCCACTCCGGTCCGAACTGCTCCAGGAAGCACAAGGTGTAGCATCTGCTGAAGACCAGAAAGGGAAGGAGTATCACCGTGCCCACGTAGGGGAGTGCAGCAACGCAGCAGCAAGTCAGGATAATCGTCGCCAGGGCAACGTGTCCGAGTACTATCGCCAGGAGGATTCTCATCAAGAGGAAAAGAACGATGGTGTCCAAGTGTTGGCTCAGGAATACGTGGCGCACTCTCAACCAGGCATCCATCACCAGCTCACGCCGCAGATACATCGTTGGGATGACGAAGTTCTCGAGCATAAAGGCGATAAGCAGAAACACGACCGTCATGGTTGCGAAAAGCAGTCCGGAGGAGGCCAACCCAACAATGGCCGAGACCCCGAACTCTTCTTCCTGTATGTCCGGCCAGGCAATCAAGACTCCAATGACCAGAATTAGCAGGGTAGCCAGCAATCCAATGATCAGCAGATATAGCAGGAAACCGAAGAGACTGTTGCCAACTTGGCGAAAGTCGCACCAGGGATCGATAACAGCACCACGGTTGTGCACCAGGCCGTCGAGAAACATGAACTTCCCTCGGCTCCTTAGCCAGATGACCAGCGCCGAGATCAGCCCGATTACGGTGAACGCCGAGGCTGTGGCGATGATAATCCAGGGCAGATGGCGGCGGATCTTGGAAAAGACCACGCGATGGAGGGGCTCGTCGCCGGTGTCCAGGCAGCTCTGATTACTTGAGGTTTCGGGCTTTGGGAACATCCGTCTTATGAACGCGGGGCGTGGGTCGTCTTCATCCCTCTCAAATGCGTCCTTGTTGAGGCCCCCGCTCCCGCATTCGCCCAAATAAGCGAGAAACGCGCAGAAACCCAGCAGCAGCCACTTCTTCAAGTCGAATGGTTTGAAGAGAATCCACAGCATGCGCTCGAACGCTCGTGGTATCGGACCGAGCACGGGTATGTTCATGGTGTATCCTCGTGGTCGCTTAAGCCACCGCGGTACTTGAGGTGCATACCGCTTAAAGACGACGGCGCACCTCCATCAGAATCACTCTTGCCAACCGGAGATTCGGGCTGCAAAACCGACTATTCGGTCAGATTCTGTACAACAGAGCGACGATCCGCCAGGATCGAATGCCCTGGGGTGTCCGATTGTGTTCGATATTCGGGCGCATTCTAAGACCCAGGCCCTAGCTCCGGAGTCAACATGATTCTCGCCACCTCCAAGCCCATGGTCTTGACGTCGGCCTGTTCGAGGTTCGCCAGAATAATCACCGCGAGCTTCTCATCGGGAACGATCAGCAGTATGGCGGCGGCCTGGGGAACCGCGCCGGCGTGCCCCACGATCTTCCTGCCCTCGAGCTCGCGGACGAAACACCCCAGCCCGTAGTGCGTGGGCTTTCCCGAACTGGTCTGGTGCTCGGTGGTCATTACCCGGATCAGCGACTCATCAAGCAGCTTGCCGGTGTTGAAAGCGACGGCGAAACGGGCGAGATCATCGGCGGTGGATAGCACACCCTCACCGGGGTATCGCACACTGAGATCGACGGATTTGGAGTTACGAATCGGCTGGCCGTTTGTGCCCGTGTAACCCCGCGCCCGGTGTGGAATAATGGCATGTGGATCGTCCAGCCCGCTGGCCTTCATACCCGCAGGTTCAAAAACGTGTTGCCTGAGATACTCGCCAAATGACAGACTACTAACACGCTCAATCACCAACCCGAGGAGGTTGTATCCCCACGTGCTCAACACAAACCTCTCGTTGGGCTTGCCCACCAGACGATCGTCTTTGAACACTTCCACAGTGTCAGCCAACTGGCGGTAGTGTTTGTAGTTGAAGTACTCTTCCGCATCCTTAAAATGTCGTATACCGGAAAGATGGGCGAGGACGTGCCGAATGGTTATAAGCTCACCCTGATCGGCCAGCTCGGGCACGTAATCTCGAACGGAAGCGGTCAAACTCAAACGCCCACTTTGCACCAGCTGCAGCAGCGCTACGGCCGTGATCGTCTGCGACACCGACGCGATGCGGTAGACCGTCTCGGGCGTCGCGGGTATGTCGTTCTCCAGGTCGGCCATGCCAAAACCGCGCGACCAGACGGGCTTGTTATCGACGACGATTGCAGCGGACAGTCCGGGGATCCGCTGATGCTCACGCTGCTCATCGAGATAGGCGGCTGCCCGGGCAAGACGTCCTCCCTCGCCCGCATCTTCCGCCGGGGCGGTGTGTGCGCCGGCAAGCACCGCCCAGACCACGCAACCAAGTGTGTAATACGGTCTCATGTTGCTCGAGCTCCACAGTCTTCCGAACTAGTCCGGTTTTTGGGTCAGCTGGACATTGCCACTGCCGCACAGGCAACAGCGGCTGCCGTCTCGGTGCGCAACACCGTTGGGCTGAGCCTTACCGTCGTCAAGCCGGCCTCCGCAGCAAGGCCTCGCTCAGCGTCCGACCAGCCGCCCTCCGGGCCAATCCACAACATGATGCTACCGCCTTGGGGCAAGGTCTCAAGGAAGTCGGAGAAGGAAACCGCGTGGGGGGAGGCGTCTGCCAGAGCTGCCGCGTCAAACTCCCCCAGACATTCGATCGATTTAGCCAGGAGGGTCGGCGTCTCGATTCTCGGCACCCAGGTTCGTTTGGACTGTTTAGCTGCTTCGATTGCCCGGCGAGACCATTTCTCGACCGCACCGGGCTTGCTTCCCGCCACGCTCCTCTCGGTGATGATAGGCTGGATGGCTGCTACTCCAAGCTCCGTGCACTTCTCGATAAGGTATCCCCGGCGGTGCGCTTTGGGCATGGCCACGGCCAAGGTGAGCTTATAAGCGAGCTCGAACGGGTGCTCTGTGACTCGGGTTACGGTCACATCAAGCCGGTTCCGATCGGCGTGCTGAACAACGGCATCCGCCTGGCGGCCTGCACCGTCGAATACCACGACTTCATCCCCCGGTTTGACGCGCAACACTGAGACAGCGTGATGTGATTCTTCAGCGGATAGTCTGAGGTTACCCTCTGCGATCCTGGAACAGTAGAGACGAGGCGGCGGCATCGAAGCCGATTATCTGCACGCCGGTCGCCACGGCAACCTCAGGTAGCGTCAAGCTCAGACCGATAAAACATCATCCGACGCGGTAGCGGTGCAACCGGGGCCACGATGAGCTCCGGAGCCGACGTATCCGATATAGACCACGGAAGGAGCCCGCGGAGCATGACCGACGAATCTGTCCCAGATCCTCCATCACCCGAGCCCGCCGGGACCGACGGTGAGGATCCCTACGAGGATGAATTGGATGCTCTGTTGGCAGCGGCAACCACGCTGGCAACGGAGATGTCTGACGAGATCGGCGCACCCGAAGAGCCTACCCAAGCTTCGTCCAGCGATCCGGAAGACGATTCCCCCAAAGATGTGGAAGCTCAATTGGGCAATCTGGAGGGTTTTCTCGATCAGACGAGCAGGGAAATCGGCACAACACCGGACAAGTCTGATGAAGACGGTATCTCAATGGATGCTGGAGAGCCGCCGGGAACCGTTCTGCCGGCTGTGGAAAAGGTAGAAGGGGATGAGGTTGCGCCTGCATCCGAAGGCGATGCGGTTGACGCGGTAGAGGAGGATCAGGCAGCCCCTCAAATGGCGGAGACTGACGACGCCGATGAGACGATGCAGCCCACGGGCGAAGACGCAAATGCCGCCACAACCACCTCGCCTGAGATACCCGACTTCATGGACGAATTCACTCGCCCCGAGGGGGAAGCTGCTCCTGATCCGGAAGAATCCACAGAGCCCGCCGAGACTGCCCCAGCAGTCCCCGACTTCATGAGTGAGTTCACCGAGCCGGAAGGCGATGCGGGCGGCAGCCCCAATGCGGAAGAACAGCCGGCTGGGCAAACCAGCGGCGCCGACGTGCCCGATTTCATGGCGGAGTTCACCGATTCCGCAGCGGCGACAGACTCGAAGGCTTCATCGGTAGAGAATGGCCCCGCACCGGCTGCCCACGTGCAGAACACAGCTGCAGAGAACGAGAGCTTCGTTGGAGCGGACGACGACGAAACAGGCGCCGAGTCGGGCTCGGGGACCGGTGGCTTCACGTCGCGTCTTCCCCGGCAAGTGGTCGCCCGGTTGGAGCCTCTTGGACTGCTTGCCTGCGAAGGTGGAGTGCGAGCTCTCGAGGCGATTGACAAACCTACCCAGCGTGTCGGAAACGTGGCGCGACGCATCATCGGTTGGGTCGCGATTGCGACTCTGGGCACCTCCGTAATTGTCTACATCTGCTCGTTGTTCTAGAATACCGGCGTGTCTGACACCGGAAGCGGTCTGGAAACGGCCCAAGACTCAGAGCGACGGGAAAAGTGGGAAATGCCCAGACAGCACACATTTGCCTCAAACTTGCCCTCCATCGTGTGGTCAAACATGCGCAGGGCGATCGTGTTCACTGCGGTTCTCACGATTCGTTGCTACCAGGCGATGATTCGACCTCACTTGATTGGTACGTGCAAGTTCCACCCGAGCTGCAGTGAATACGGAATCGAAGCCCTTCAGACTCACGGTCTGTGTCGGGGGTCTCTGCTGGCCGCGGGCAGGGTGTGCCGTTGCCATCCTTTCGGCGCCGGGGGAATCGACCCGGTACCCCCCGATGCGCCGACCAGCCGAGGCACCACGCCGGTTTAACCTCAAACCACGCCGGTGAGGGTTCGATAAAACCATCACAGTGTGCGGCCAGAGATTGTGTCTAAGAAGGGTTATGACGAACCGAGCCGCGACCGTAAGGGAGCGGTTTCCGGTGGACGAAACCGGACCGCTTCCTCACGGGCGCGGCTCGGAAAAGACCCCCTAAACACGGCGGGTCAGGAGTCGGGTGCCATGCCCAAGCGAAGCGCCGGCATGCAGTTCGCCCGCTACGCGGTGTTCGAATCTGCCAGAAGAAGGGATTCGTAGTCTCCTTGGTCGCACAGAGGTTCCCGTCCGCGCAGAGCGGCATCCGGCAGAATTGAGTATGACGATAAGCCCGAGCAGTACATTAAAGGAATCGCCTGGTGACGCGCCGCCTGCGCAATCTGCCTGCGCTGTTTCACGGCCTCAACTGCACGACCGCAACACACCACAGGAAGTGCCCGATTCCTCCGTCTACCGTGTTGCTGCCGAGGCCTGCCTGCCGCGCTGGTTGCGCGCAGTGGGTCCGGCTCCGTGGCTGCCGGATTCCGGAAGGCGGAATCGAAGGACGCGCCCAGGCTCCGCCCAACTGGCCAAGCAACACTCCGCCGCGGTGGCGATCGGCCTGTTGACCGAAGCTCCAGGCGCCGACCCTCATGAACACATCCTGCGCGAGTATGCCCGTGCGGCACTGATCCGCTGGCAACTTGCCTTGGGCTGCAACGGACGCCCGACATTCGGGTCACTCCGCCGAAACCCGCTTCAGGGGATCATTGCGTTTCTGACAATCGAGCTGCTCAGTGAGACTACTACATATCAGACCGAAACGCTCCTGGCTGACGTTGAGCGAAACCTAAGACACCTGATCCGTCGACCACGGCAAAGTCCGTGGATAGGGGCGTCCACTATATGTGCTCTGGCCGACGGCGCGGTTCTGGTTCGTGATACGTCGCTGCTCCGGCTTGCCCGCGCAAGACTCCAGGAGTTTCTGAAACGGCAGAATGTGGAGGGCTGGTTCCCGGAGCGGGGCGGCCCTGACGTCGGTCGTCTCTTCCTAACCTTGGACGCCCTTGCACGGGTTTACCGCCAGAACTCCTGGGAAGAGCTTGCCGACCCGTTGCGGCGTGTCCTGGCTTTTCTGGTCGATCTCGTGCATCCCGACGGCACGATCGGCGGGTACTACAGTTCGTGCGGAACCGCATTCATCAGTCCCTATGGCGTCGAGCTGCTCGCGCCGGAATTCCCGGATGCAGCAGCCTTGGCAGTGACTGCCCGCAGACGCTACCAACGACTTGCCGACGAACGTTTCTTGGGTTGGCACGACGATCTCTGCGCTGTGCTAGGCCCTTCACTCACCCTCGCGGCGACGAACGCCTCGTCCAAGCTCCCCCTGCCGACGAGCTTCCCATTCGAGACGATCACGCGGGAGCATTACCCCAACGCGGGCATACTCATCTTCAACAACGATGCTTATCATGCTGTCGTAGGCGGTCGCAACGGTGGATCGCTGCACGTAACCTGGCGATCCGGGGCGCCCAGCCTGGATGAACCCGGGATAACCGTAGTCTGTCCGCGAGCCACGCGCACGAGCGGTCGGTGGGACAGTCGCACACGAGTCGAAGTGGCTTTGCCTGTACTCTCCATCCACGGCATACTCCGCCGACAGGGTCTACCCGGCCGGCAGCGTTTCGCCTGGATCAAGCGATTAGCACACTGGATCGCATCGACCGGGTGGATCGCCCGTTTCGGCAAGGTCGTGGGCAAGGGTACGTCCCGATCGCACCAACTGGTAAGCGATCGCTATCGCAGAGACATAATCCTGGACGACGATCGGATTCGCATCAAGGATGCGGTCAACTGTCGCCTCGCCTGCCGAACGATCCTGTGCCAATCTCCCCCCGACGTTACTTCCCAAAGATACGTAGACCGCAGCGCCGACAACATTGCCCCGCCTGCGCCTATATACTCAGACGGCGGCCGCAAGGTGGAACTCATCCGCACATATCGCGACGGCAGGCTCATCGACCAGCGCGATTAGAGCATCGCTGTAGCTTAGTCTCCCCGAGTCGATTCACGCTGTCCTGTGTGCGACTGCTCTTGAGCAGTGTCATAGCATGGCAGTGTAATATGGTCCGCACGGCGAACCCTACCACGTGGTGGACAGTTCATTCCGAGCCGTCCCGACGTTTGTCGGGATGAGGGAGCGGTTGACGACAACCGACACCATAATGTCACAAGAGATCCCTCCCTCACGGTCGGGGTTCGGCAAGTGTGTCGAAGTACATGTTATCTTGCGACACGTTGCGTGCGGCCGAAGAGGAGCTTGCC
>CP070744.1:1616016-1627397 GCA_020348265.1 Phycisphaerales bacterium
GTCCGGAGTGTAGCTTGAGGATTATCGTGACACTGCAATGAGGGTTTTTTCGCGT
Source organism: Phycisphaerales bacterium (assembly GCA_020348265.1). Taxonomy (GTDB): domain Bacteria; phylum Planctomycetota; class Phycisphaerae; order UBA1845; family UBA1845. Next base: position 1,616,072 of record CP070744.1, read on the forward strand.
TTCACCTTCGCAGTGTCGCGGCGTCTTGCGGCGAAGGGTGAGATTCGCTTGCTCTGCAGCACACGCGTCCGGGCACCTTTCCCACCGGTCGTGTGGGCTGTGGGGCTGCGAATCTCTGGGTCGACGGGCCTGCGGATTCGAACGAATTGTCACCGGAGGGATCGTAGTCGTTGAGGTTGACCTTGGGGGCCTATTTGTGTTCCCCGCGCTCATTGCTGCGCGCGATCGCGATGGTATCCACGAGTGATTCTCATCGGAAAGAGTGGAAGACTGCCTCCTCTCCATTCCACCGAACACAAGACGTGCAAGTCGCGTCGGGCGATTCCCTGAACTGAAGCGGCCAACGCGGATTACAGAGCGACAACTTTTCCGGATGGCGTGGGAGGCGCGGTGCACCGCAAGGACTTCGTCTTGCGTCCTTGCCTGACTGTTCATCCAAGCAACGTAGGGCGGAAGCCGTTAGGCCCCGCCCCACAATGCGACCGACTGAAGTTCCCCAGGCGATTCCTTCCAACTGACCCGGAAACTTGACGGCATCCTCCGGTTTGCCGCTGCTACTCCGGATCACCCTCGCCCTCTGCACAAAGCAGTACGGGGACGGTGTCGGTCGCGTAGCCAAGTGTGCTCGATATCTCCACCGGCTGGACGACTACCTGCACGTAAACCTCGGGACCGGCGTAAGTCGAGACGTCTATCTCGAATTCACCGTCGCCCTCGCCCACACAGTTGGTGCAGATCTCTCCAACCGAGATCGAGTTTGCTCGGGCACTCGCCGCGTTGTCGCCGACCCTGACAGTGAGGTCAAAACAAGTATCCGGCTCCACGTATTTGAGCCTCGTCTCCACCGACAAGAAGGAACTGCAGTCGGAGTCGATCTTTGCACAGCCGTACAGCTCCCCGCTCCCGCGTGCATCCTCTGGATCCCCCTCAAGCTGCTCGTACAATCCGACGACCACCCTGGTGCGATCCGGAGGGCCGTTGGGATGTGGACCATCGGGGTGCGGCCCACCGGGCCTCACGGCGGCGTCAAAGAAGATCAGGTTGTTTTCGAACAGGTACTCCGTGGGGCTCCACCCCTCCATCTGCTGGAGTTCGCAGTTGAGGTCTGCAGAGAGAACGAGCCAGATCTTGGCACCGAACTCGAAGTTGTCATCGTATTCCGCTGGAAGATCTCCCGTTTCAACCGCACTGACAATGTGGACGTTGCCGTACACATCCGTCGTGTCCTCACCGAGGCAGATAAGACCTGATCCCGGCCAAGGGTCCGGATAGTAGATCAAGGTATAATCCAGATCCGGCTCCAAAGCGTGGCCGTTGAATACGAAGCTGAACATCGGTCCCGAGCGCTTGTGGTTCATCTTTCCCCAGGCGCCGTCCTCAACGATCTCCCACGTCGCGGGGTCCTTTTCAAACAGGTAAAGGTGTTGCATGTTGGGCTGCTTCTGCTGTGCCCGTGTTTGCGTCTTGCGTCCCTCGCGACTCTCTCGTGCAGAAGCCTGCACTGCCAGTGCGCCAACAATCAAGGCAACACTTCCCACGAGCGTTATTTTCTTTGTCACTTTGCCTTCTCCTTCCATACTCCCCGTATTGATTATTCTTGCCTTGGCCGAGCCCTCGCGGGCATCGGAACGGTGTTTCCGGCCATTCCACTTTGCTGATGACAATCACGCTGTTTTCGCCATCTTCGATCTCGAGGTTACGGTTCGCCGCCGTGTGGCGTTGCGGCCTGTTTGCGCTGCGTTGTCCACCCCTTGCGGTCATAGTCACTCAACCTAGTCCGTGGGAAACCCGCAGGCAAGAAGAATCAGAGCACGCTTATTATGGGCTCTTGGCCGCGCGACGCTCTGCGAATGGCCGTCCAGAAAACAATCACAAACCAGTAAGTTCAGGCTGTCGGAGGGCGCAAGAACAGCCGAATGGTGTAGATCCACCCTTGCTTGACCCGGGCTTAGTGAGGTTCCGGACGGAATGAGGCATGGGCATTCAGCCACAGAAGTGTCGCGCGCCTTGCACTTTCGAACCCGGGATTCCGGCCGATAATAAGCCTTATCTTATTCTGTTTGCCAACGGGCCCACCTCAATCTAACTTCCCCGTAGTTATGGCGGAGGTGCACACCGTGTTCTGGTTGAAATGTCAGGCGCCTGAACATTCGACGATTTCCGGAAACATGCTTGGTGTCATCAACGTGTCCGTGAGGTTGAGAGGGAATACAGCGGAGATCTCACGCACGTAGGAGTTGCGTGGTAAACTCGTGTGATCACGAGCCTATCGGGTTGACAAGAGGCCATCATATATGGAGGTGGTACAGTGAAGGGGACAGTTGTTTGTGCTTGCGCGTTGGGTGTGTTGTTGGGATGCCTGGTTGATACCGTGTCTTCGAAGGAATCCGCCGACGCGCTGATCAGCGATATCGTGATCGCGGTTTCTCCGAGTACAATTGTACTCGGATGTGACAAGGGATCGTCAGTGACGGTTCACGCGGACATCCCGTTTGCGTCGGTGGACCGCGCGTCTGTTGAAATGGACGGAGTCGTGCCGTATCTGACCAAGGCCGACAACCGCGGCGATCTCGTGGCCAAGTTCAATCAGCAGGCAATTGAGGCAATCGTGGCGCCGCCGGCGTTCACTTTTACACTCACAGGCGTTACCGTGGGCGGGGAACCTTTTTCGGGTTCCGACACGGTTCGGGTGATGGTCGATCCTTCGCCGGAGGATTAGTGAAGACTGTTGGGCGGACGATCCGCCTGAGGACGTCTGCGAGGTCCGTACGCCGACGTGACGCCTGCGTGATCGGCTGGTTGAATGTGCCGAACATATTAGAAGCGGGTGACGCGCGGCGCGGACTTCGCGTGTTCACTTCGTACCTGAATCCAGGGACTGGGCCTTCTGCGACGTATAGTCTGTGAAGATCGTATCCGCAGACCTCGAAGACGCGGGGACGCTGCAGACTGCCCGCACTCGAATTTCATTGCAGGTACAAGCGGAAGCTTTGGCGATGTTGTCAGACCGTATGTCGGGCTGGATGTCTGGCGGCACGGGCCAGTAGTCCGTCGACAAACGCAAGAGTGAAAGCCGAAAGGCGCGTCTGTGCGCCCTAATCCTGGTCGTCCGTTCCGTTTGCCAGCGATTGGCGTGCGACCGTTGGTGGCGAGGTTCGCGGCTGGCGGCTGGGCACACCTACTGGGCAACGGCCGAAGAAGCGCCAGTAAAAGCTGAGTCGGACCAATGCATCGTTCCCAGAATTCCTAACCTTCCAACGCCCATCTTAAGTATGTCGAGGTAACGGCGACAGAGTGCGATTCGTTCGCGGAGATCCGCGATCACGCCGGAAACTGCGATTCTGGGCTCGAGTAATGTGCTCAACGCCCACATGCTCTAGCGTCTGGGCGAAGGATCGTGTGTCTTGAGCTCTCGGTCCAGATTGGCCATCATCGGCGCACTCGCGTCTGTCAGTAATCCAGGGGTCGTTGTCGAAGGGACGAGCACGCACAAACGTTGATTATCCGGGCGCTTTCCACTATGATAGCTAATATCATGGCGTGAGTTATGATGGTCGATGTGAGTCCGTCTGGGCCGATACGGACGTGCACATCTGCATTCGGAGACTGTGCCGCAGGCGGCGCACCAATAGGTCATCTGCTTAGTTCGGGCTAGGTCGATGTTCAGCAAGAAGTTTGAGCGCAGAATCTACATCGCGGTCGCGGCTGTGATGTTCTCCGGTGCGCTGGGAGTATCCTTCGGTGCCTATGTTTTGTGGCCGTCGCGCCGCGAGGCAGGGTATCAACCGGTACAGCCCATTCCCTTCAGCCACAAGTTGCACGCCGGGATACTGCAGATTGATTGCCTTTACTGTCATTCCGGAGCTGAGAAGGGGCCGCACGCCCTCGTTCCACCATTGTCGACCTGCATGAACTGCCACGCCGAAGTGCAGCCCAAGGATAGCCTGGGTAACCTCCGACCTGGTATCGACACATTGCTGGAACACTGGGAGAACAAAGAGCCCATTCGGTGGAACAAGGTCCACGATGTGGCCGACTTCGTCTACTTCGACCACAGCCGCCACATTGCTGGCGAAGTCACCTGCCAGGAATGCCACGGGCCGGTGGAGCGCATGGAACACGTGCAGCGGACCTACGGCCTGAAGATGAGTTGGTGTTTGGCGTGTCACAAACAGAGGTTGCCGGAGGGTGATCCGGCGTTTTCGGAGGGTCGGACGACGCGCGGGCCGATCCACTGCACGGCCTGCCATCGGTAATCGGAGACGACATGAGCCGCGATTCAGCGCCGGGATTTCACAGCCGCGAGTCGATGCAACGCCTAAAGGCAGAAGCGCTTCCTTCGCGTTCGGAGAATCTTGCGCCGCCCGATGAGATAACCCGGCGCGATGCTCTTCGTGTCTTGATGGGAGCTTCTTCGGCCCTGGCGCTGGGTCTGACCGGATGCGAACGCAAACCCAGACGGCAGATCATTAGTCGGGCAACTGGACCCGAATGGCAACGACCGGGCGAAGCGGTTTACTACTCGTCCACCTGGACGGATGGTGATTTCCCGTACGGTCTGATGCTCAAGACGGTGGACGGAAGACCAATCAAGATCGAAGGCAACCCCGACCATCCGGTCAACCGTGAAGGGAGCACTGTCGGTATGCAGGCGTCGGTGCTCTCACTGTACGATCCGGACAGATTGCGAGCGCCACATGACGAGATGGGTGCGGTCTCCTGGGAGGCCGTGGACCTTCGCGTTGTGGAAGGTCTGCGTCGGGCTTCGAGTGTTGTACTCATGACACGGGCCAACCTGGGCCCGACGGAGCGGGCGCTGATCGGTCAGTTTCTCGCAGTGTGCCCGGGCGCCAGACACTTCGTTCACGAGACCGTTCACGATGGGACTCGTCGATCTGCGTGGAACATGGTCTACGGCGTTGCCGGAGAAGCACTGCCCAGGTTTGAGCGTGCAGGGGTGATCGTGAGCCTGGACTCGGACTTTCTGGGCAGCGACGGTGCGGTACTCGAGAACATTCGCTCCTTTGCCAAAGGACGGCGTCTTGCGGACGCGGGGCATCGCCACGCGGAAACCAACCGATTGTACGTGGTCGAGTCGGCAATGACTGTAACGGGCTCGAACGCGGATCATCGAATCAGGTTGCGTCCTTCGGGTATGGGTTTGGTGGTGCGAGCCTTGCTTCGAGCCGTTGACGGGCATTCAGAGGATTTAGCGGCCCTGGGTCGGGTGCACGGTATTGACGATACGCTGCTCAAGGCGCTTGTGCAGGACTTGCGGGCCAATACGGGAAAGTCGCTCGTAGTTGCAGGGCCACATCTTCCCGGAGCGGTCCACGCGGGCGTGGCCTTGCTGAACGATCGGCTTGACGCCCCGGGGAATACGCTGGATTGGAATCCGGTTCCAGCTAAGATGCCAGTGGATGATCCGGAAGAGGTCGAGACTGCAATAGATCGCGGCGTGGATGCAGCAATCTTCCTGGATGTCAATCCAGTCTACGACTGGCCGGGCAAGGACTTCGCAAATCTTCTGAAGAAGATTCATCTTTCCGTTGGACACGGTCTGCATCGTGATGAAACCGTGGCGGCCTGTTCTCTCGCGCTGCCCAGCAGCCATAATCTGGAATCCTGGAACGACGCAGAGCCCCGTAGCGGAATACGGACGATCTGCCAGCCGACCATTGCGCCGCTGTTCGAGAGCCGCCAGTCAATAGAGTCGCTGTTCTTGTGGACGCAGGCACTGACGAAGGAAGGTAGCCCGATCCGAGAATGTGAAGATTGGCACGATTATCTTCGGATTCGGTGGGGCGGTCAGGTGGTGGGAGCCGAGAGCTATTCGGAACAACGGGAGCAGCGCCAACGCTGGGAAGATGTCCTTCGCCGCGGCGGGTCATTCGAGGAGAAAAAAGCAGTTCCGCTCCCGAAACTGAAGCGCGGCGCTGCCGAGAGTCTGTCACGGGTCGAGCTGTCGGCGGACGGGTACGAGGTGACCATCCAGCCGCATCACGCTGTCTACGACGGGCGATTTGCGAACAACGGTTGGCTGCAGGAACTGCCGGATCCGGTTAGCAAACTAGTGTGGGATAACGCAGCCTCGGTCAGCCCGCAAACGGCGCAGAGTCTGGAGGTTAGTGAAGGCGATATGATCGCCATAGAGGTCGGGGACGGATCCGTGGAGCTTCCGGTGCTTGTCCAGCCGGGTATGGCTGATGGGGTCATCGCGACTTCGCTGGGTTTTGGCCGGACCGCCGGCGGGCAGATTCTGCAACAGGCGGGAGAGGGCAACGCAGCTGCTCTGCTGGGTAGGCAGGATCCTGCAACTCCACGTCTGGCTACGGATGCCCGGGTAACAAAAACAGGGCGATCGCGAAAGCTGGTGCGGACTCAGAAGCAGTTTTCGATGCAGGGCCGTCCAATTGTACTAACCGGCACGCTGGAGGAATACCGCAAGGACGCAGGATTCGTCAGCCACAAGCGCCACATGCCCGAGCTGGTCAGCATGTACCAACCCTACGATTACTCGAAGGGGCATAAGTGGGCTATTGCGATCGACTTGGGCGTGTGCGTGGGGTGCAGTGCGTGTGTGATTGCATGTCAGGCTGAGAATAACATCCCCATCGTTGGGCGGGAGCAGTGTGCCGTTGGACGTGAGATGCACTGGATGCGCATCGATCGCTATCATGACGGTGATTCGGAGAATCCGACGGTTCACCAGCAGCCCATGCTATGTCAGCAGTGTGACAACGCGCCTTGCGAGAGCGTCTGCCCGGTGAATGCCACCACGCATAGTCCCGAGGGCCTCAACGAGATGGTGTACAACCGTTGTGTGGGCACACGCTACTGCTCGAACAACTGTCCGTACAAAGTGCGGCGCTTCAACTTCCTGCGTTATCAGAAGACTCAACTGAGGGATCCGCTGCAGGAGTTGGCTTTCAATCCGCAGGTGACCGTCCGGGAAATGGGGGTGATGGAAAAATGCACCTTCTGCGTACAGCGCATAACGGCGGGGAAGTTCAGGGCGAAGAACGAAGGGCGGGCTCTTAAGGACAGTGAGATACAAACCGCGTGTCAGCAGGCCTGCCCGGCACAAGCGATTGTGTTTGGCGATCTCAACGATCCCCAAAGCCGGATCGCCAAGTTATACGCCTCGAAGCGGGCCTTCTTTGTGCTGGAGGAGTACAACGTCAGACCGAATGTTGCCTATCTGGCGCGGGTGCGTAATCCGAATCCGTCGAGCGCTGAGAATGTGAGCGGGGGGCATCACGGATGACGGCAAACTCCACAGCGTTGGCTCCAGCCTCACTCTTTGTCGGAGATGTAACCCTCAAAGGGCTGGAGGATGATATATACCGGCCACTGGAGTCGTTTCCCACTACCCGGTGGTGGTTAGCGATCAGTTTCACCGGCGCCTTGGCGAGCATCTTCGCCCTCTGCGCCGGAATCACCGTGACACAGGGCATCGGTACATGGGGGAACAACAATCCCGTGGGGTGGGGTTGGGCGATTGTCAATTTCGTTTTTTGGGTCGGCATCGGCCACGCCGGGACCCTGATCTCGGCGATCCTATTCCTGTTTCGCCAGAGGTGGCGCACGGGTATCGCCCGTTTTGCCGAGGCCATGACCGTATTCGCGGTGATCTGCGCCATGCAGTTTCCGTTGTTCCACACGGGCCGTCCCTGGTTGGCGATGTTCTGGTTGATTCCCTATCCCAACGATCAGGGCATATATCAGAACTTCCGATCGCCGCTCGAATGGGACGTGTTTGCCGTCTCCACCTACGGTCTGGTGTCGCTGATGTTCTGGTATACGGGGCTGATCCCCGATCTGGCTACAGCCCGCGACCGGGCCAAGCATCAGTTTCGGAAGTTCGTGTATGGAGTGCTGAGTCTGGGCTGGAAAGGCAGCAACCGGGCGTGGAGTCACTACGAGAAGGCCTACCTGCTTTTCGCGGGGTTGTCCACACCGCTGGTGCTTTCGGTGCACAGCATCGTGTCGTTCGACTTCGCCGTGTCGGTGATCCCCGGTTGGCATACTACGATCTTCCCGCCTTACTTTGTCGCCGGAGCGATTTTCAGCGGATTCGCCATGGTGGCAACGCTAATCATCATTCTGCGCAAGATGTTCCACCTGCAACATCTGATTACGGACAACCACCTGGAACTGATGAATAAGATCATCATCGCGACTTCGCTGATGGTCGGCTACGCCTATGCGATGGAGTTTTTCATGGCCTGGTACAGTGGCGTGGCTTACGAGCGCTATGTCTTTCTGAATCGGGCTTTAGGACCGTACGCGTGGGCCTATTGGACAATGGCGATCTGTAACGTGCTTGCCCCGCAGCTGTTATGGTTCAAGAAGATCCGCCGGACTGCGCTGTTGATGTACCCGGTGGTTCTGTTGGTCAATGTCGGCATGTGGTTCGAGCGGTTTGTCATAGTCGTAACGAGCCTGCACCGTGATTTTCTTCCCAGCAGCTGGGACTACTACAAGCCGACTCTGGTAGACATAGGATTGTTCGTTGGCAGTATCGGGATCTTCCTTACGCTGATGCTGCTGTTCTGCCGTTTCCTTCCCACTATCGCTGCCACCGAGCTGAAGGTTGTGCTGGCGGAATCCAGATCGGAGGGAGGGCATCGTGAGTAGGCCCACTGAGAACACCGTTGGTATGGTGGGGCTCTTCGATGATCCCGATGCGCTGATTCGGGCGGCCGAGCGGGTGCGCGATGAGGGATTCACGCGCTGGGATTGTCACACACCTTTTCCCGTGCACGGCCTGGATCGGGCGATGGGGTTGAAGTCTTCGCCGGTGCCGACGTTGGCTCTTGCCGCGGGGTTCGTAGGACTGTTGACAGCGGTGGCCCTCACCGGTGGTCTGAATGTCATCGACTACCCCATTCGCATCGCGGGCAAACCGATCTTCAGTTGGCAGGCGTTTGTGCCCATTTACTTCGAGTTGTTCGTGCTCTTCGCTGCACTTACGCTCATGGCCTCACTGTTTCTCTTCTGCGGCCTGGGCCGATGGCATTCGCCTTTGCACGATTCCGATATCATGAAGCACGTTACCGGCCATCGCTTTGCCATCGTGCTGGAAGCAACTGATCGCTGCTATTCCGAGCAGAACGTACGAGCGCTCCTCGAAGAAACAGGATGCCGTGATGTTCGGCCTCTAGTGGAGTTTGAAGAGGAGGATAGCGGAATCTTATGAGCAAGCAGGTCATCATCGATAAACTGCTCGACTGCTATCCGCGGTGGTCACCCACTATGTACAAGCTGACCCTCGGCACGCTGGTGGTCCTGGCCATTGCGCTGCCTCTAGGCATGGTGGCTCTTCCGTTCGTAGAGTTCTTCAATGGTATGGCCGCTCAGCCCAAGGGCAAGGCGCAGGCGACATACGGTCGAACTTACGGCGGTGACTGGATTGTGGAACGCTGCCCCGTAGAAGGGACCATCCCGCGCAACCACTACCCTTATCCTTACGAGCATGTAAACAATACGATTGAGGCGGCAGGCGAGGTCGGCACGCACCTGGAGAATCCTTTGCCGATGACGATGGCCAACCTGCAGCGCGGCCAGCGACTGTACAGTGTGTATTGCATCACCTGTCATGGAAATCAAGGGCAAGGCGATGGTCCAGTGATCGGTCCTGGGCGCTTCCCGGCTCCGCCGTCGCTTCATACGAAACAGGCGTTGGACTACAAAGACGGAACCCTTTACCACATCATGACGAAGGGATTGGGTAAGATGCCCGCCTATACGGACAAACTGGATCCTGAGGAGCGTTGGATGGTGGCGCACTACCTGCGCGCGTTGCAGCGTTCGATGGCGCCCAAGCCGGAGGATCTCAAACCGTGAGCGCCGAACCGAGCCACGCAATCACCGATCTGATCCCGGCTCCCCGGCCGTGTGCCGGGTTGCGCAACGCCGCGGTGATTCTGGTGATTGTTGGTGGTCTGCTCAGCGTGGCTGCCCTGATCAGCGACGTTCATCGGGCTCGCTTTGGGTTTGCCTATCTGTGGGCCTTCTCTTTTGTGTGGGCGGTGGCGCTCGGGGCGTTGTTTTTCGTTGGGTTGCAGCACCTGGTTCATGCGGTGTGGTCCGTCGCAGTGCGGCGTATTGCGGAGATGTTTGCCGGTTTGATCTGGCTGGTGGCGATTCTCTTCGTTCCGCTGTTACTATACTGCATCTACAACGATCGATTCGGCCTATATCCCTGGCTCGATGCGAATAAGGTAGCTCATGATTCGCTGTTGTCGGGCAAAAAGGCATATCTGAACCTGCCTTTCTTTACCGTTCGAGCCGTGGTGTTCTTTGCCTTGTGGATTGCATTTGCGGCATACTTTACCGGAGGGTCGCTCAAACAGGATGCCGGACGCGGGGGAGTTGAGGTTTCGCTACGGATGCGGAGGACTGCCGCCCCGTTCATGATGCTCTTTGCGGTTACCGCGACGTTTGCGAGCATCGATTGGTTAATGAGTCTGGAGCCGTTGTGGTTCAGCACGATCTTCGGCGTTTACGTATTCAGCGGGATGGTTGTGACATCACTCTCCATCATATCGATAGCAACCGTCTGGCTGCGCTCTTCCGGTCGGCTTGGAAGAGGGATCGTCGGGGACGGGCACCTGTACAATCTGGGAGTGCTGCTGTTCGGTTTCGTGTGCTTCTGGGCATACATCGCTTTTAGTCAGTACATGCTTATCTGGTATGGCAACATCCCGGAAGAGTCTTTCTATCTAATCAGGCGACTGGATGGCGGATGGCTTGTTCTCAGTATTGCACTGGCGCTGGTCCGTTTCGTGATTCCGTTTCTGGCGTTGCTATCTCGGCCGGCGAAGATCAACGCGACCCGACTGGTGTGGGTATCAGTGCTGCTGCTCTTGGGGCAATTCCTCGATCTGTACTGGCTGATCATGCCCCAGATTCACCATGACCAACCGGTGGTAGGCTGGCCGGAGTTTGGACCGCCGCTGCTTATGCTGGGCGCCCTCGCACTATATATCTCACACTTCCTGAAACGGTACCTCCCTCTGGCAGTGGGTGATCCGCTCCCGGAGATGCCTGTTTTTCTCCTTCCCCATCGTTTCGTTCGCCTCTCTCTCGAACCGTCCTACACCGAGGCCTTCGAAAGCTTGGCGCGACGCTTCCGCCACGTTCTCGAGAACTGAGCGCGCTGCTCGTAGGAAGGGAGGTGACGGCGAGCCGGCCGTCCAGCCACTTGCCCCGGTGGATGCCTGCGGATTGAAAATTGGACTTTCAATCCGCAGCTGTTATCCTAAGTCTATGCTAAAAAGAACGATGCAGCACACCATCGCCCGTGCCGCGAAGACCTTTC
>CP070744.1:1627497-1638292 GCA_020348265.1 Phycisphaerales bacterium
GGTCCCCATGCCCAGCCGGAGGGTATCGAACTGGATCGTCCCGCCGACGATCGCGTCGAAGTTCACGGTGCTAGAGGGGATATAGAAGGAAGATCCATAGCTGATGATGTTTGCCTCGTTGGTGAAGGTCAACGAGTCGTATGTGTGCGTCGTTGCCGTCGTGACGTCGTAGGTTCCGCGGATCAAAGTGTCATTGGTGAACATCACGTTGTCGGCAACGATGCTCGAGCTTGGGAAGAACTCGCGCACGCCGTTGCTGAAATCAAGCGTGGTTCCCGGGTCGCCGAGGATGTCCCCGGTACTGTAACAGGGACGGTCCAGCACAAGAGTGCCGTCCTGGACGTGGATCAGCCCGGAGTTGTCGACCGGGAACGAGAGCACGCTCTCTCCGGGGTCCACCGACTTGATCAGCGTGCCGTGGTTGTCGAACAAGTCGTCGGTGAAGCCGCTGAGAATATAGCCGCTTCCCTGGTACTCATAGGTTGAACCCGGACGAATCTCAAATACGGCGGAATTCCCCGCGGAATACAGTTCTCCGGTGGTGGTGATCGACGTGCTGTTCCCATCGAGCACCAGATGTCCGTCCATGCGTACGATGTCGACGATCTGCATCCCGCCGCTAACATACGTCACGCCGGCGCCCGCCAGCCCGGGGGGGTAGGAATGGTAGATACTGCCGGTCCAGTTGAGCATCCCGGCGATGTCGAGGCGATCTTCTACGCGCAGTTCCGTGTGGTCGCCGCTGAGCCACAGGTCGCCGTCAACCCACGAGGCTTCGTTGAGCGTCAGCTTGGCCCAGGGGAATGACCCGCCGGCGACGTCCAGACTCTCGCTGCACGCGAGGCTCGCGATCTGCAACGCGTCGTCCGAGTAGGTGACCGTCTCGCTCCCGGGCACGTCGATGCAGACTGCGGAGTCGGCAGTTGGCGCCGTCCCCTCAAGCCAATTGACCGGGGAGTGCCACGAGCCGCTGGTGCCGTCCCAGTGAAACATGTTCTCGCACTCGTCGGGGATGGCGTTGCGATTGCAGTCCTCGCTGGTCCCGTTTGCCAGGTCACACTCGTCGGGCACGTAGTTGCTGTTGCAGTCCTCGCTTGTATTGCAGCTTCCCAGTGGACACCAATTCTCTGTCACAACGCAGTTTTCGGGACCGGCGGTGCAGCCTGCGTCGCAGCAGCGGATATCGCACAGGTCAGCGTACCCGCTGCCGTTGCAGTCGGTGACTTCGAAGGGCCCGAAAGTTGCGGTCGGCCCCCAAGTGCCGGGGCTGCCGTTTTCACTTGGGCAGTCCTGAGCCTTGATACTAAACCACCATTGGCCCAGGCGTTGCCTGTCGTCGGCCTGCAGGTAGCAGCCGTTCGTGGTCACAAAGTGGGGGGTCTCGGTCGGTTCGGCACCGGCAGAGGTCGGCGACCATTCATAGGCGTAGAAACACGCACCCCGGTCGTCATCCGCCGGAAGCCACTCGACTGTTATGCACGACAAACCGCCGCCGGTTAGCAGCGGATGCGATGGCGATGACACGTACGCCACCGCGCTGGGCGGTTCGGTATCCGTCGGGAAACTCGAGACGAACTGCGGTGATACATTGAATGCCGTCGGGTACAGTTCGTCGGCGTAGGACGGATACATCGCTGCGAAGCCGACAATGAAATCACTGACGATGATCGGCTCATAGGTATCCACAACGTCGAAGATCGGTCCCGGCCCGACGCAAAGCGAATCCATGATTTGGTCGTTGTCATGGTCATCCTGCGTGTCGTCCTCGATATCACGCAGCAATGCGCCAACGAACCCTTCGGTAAGAAACGGGTTGTGCGGCTGGCCGTCCTGGCAGCAGTTCCCGATTCCTTCCTGACTACTACCAAACAACGCGGTGAACTCAGTGCCGTCATCGAACAGGTATCGTTCGGGGTAGTCTCGTGTCACAACGTCGGCCAGCCAGTTGGGGAATCCTTCGCCGAACGCATCGTGGTCGGTCTCCTGGCACCACTGGCAATGGCCGCACTTCTCAATGTCCGCAGGGTAACACGCAGGAACGCCCGAACCGTAGTCGCAATAATCAGTCCCATCGTTGCAGTAATCCGCCTCGGGAAAGTCGAAGGAGTACACCGAGCGCACGTAGTGATGACCGAACTCGTGCGTGTGAGTAGCCTCACGCCATTGACGCTCCGTGCTGACGTGGATCTCCGGCGGGTCCCAATTGTAGTCGTACCAGGCGCCCCCGCCCTGGCTGTCGTCCGGCCACATCACCTGCACCTCTGGGAGATTATGAAGGGACACATCTCTCACGAAGCGGTCCACACGAACGATACTGCTGAAGATATGCAGTGCCGGGAAGAGGCCCGAATCGGACGGCGTCAAGGTTCCGAAGTTGTAGGAGCTGCCAGTAAAATCCTCCACTTCGGGCGTATCGAACCAATAGGTGTACTCCCCAATCGAGTCGTCGGTTACGTCGACCAGGCCGTCGACCTCGGTCTCGGCCCAGATGACCAGGTCCGGGTCCGGGTCGAAATCACTCCCTTCCCAATTGAACACGCCGGTATCGAAGTATCCGTCGGGGTCCGTGTAGCCGGACCACATCTCCTCAGAGCCGACCGTGTCGTTGTCCAGCAGACGAACGTCGATTCCGTCGACCCCAACGACTCTCGCCGGGATGTCTTCGGGATCGTTGCAGTCACTGTCCCCCGTCATGTCCCGGCACGATCGCGTGTAAACGATACGCCCGACCACGTGTATCGACTGGGACCGCCCGCCGGTCTTATCCGAAGGGGCCGGACCGGCGTCCTGGTCGTCGAGGGTGGGCGCCACCGAGCCCCTTTCCTGGCGGTCATCCTTGTCCAGCCGGCGAAGTCGATGCAAGTAGCTGCCCCGCTCAAACGCGGATGGGCCGACGTTATAGCCGCGATGGACGGTTTGACCGTTGTACGTCAGGGTAAGGGCGATCCGCTTGTTGGTGTCTGTGGGGATCGCGCGGAAGGGAATCTCGATCACGCCGGGTTGCACCAGCACGGGTGCGGCGGGCGGTGTGAACGCGACTATGTTCCAGCCCTCACCGGCAAGTTGAAAGCTATCGAGTGTACCCGCCTTAAACACGTGCACCAGGAACTTGCCTTTGTACTCCTGGCCCGCAACCGCCTGCGGCGTGTCGGGCGGCATCCTAATGCCGATCGGCAGCCCCACGTCCGCCCGTGCTGAGCCTCCGGCGACAAGCAGTATTACCCCAAGTAGGAGACCGCTCGCTCGTTTTTTTCGGTTGAGTTTCATGTGGTCTCACTTCACTGAACCTCGGATAACGCCTCTTTCCCTTTCGGAAGGCTCCCGCCGCTACCAGATGAGCTTACGAGGAATGTCGACGCGGTTGATCACGTCGCTGCCCTATCAGAGGGATGCAGCGGTCTCCCACCTGACGTCGACGCCCAGACTATGTGCGGTGCCAAGCCCACGTCGTATCTTCCGAGAAAAGCCCTGGAAGAGTAGCCTTTGTATCCTACCAGATTGCCCCTTTAGAACAAAGAATAGTCGAATCCGCTGTTTACTGGGGACCTGGAGCTTTCCGGCGGCGCGCGCACTTCACGAGCTGCGGCTGGATTAAGCCCCTACTCGGCTCCGGGGTACTAGGTATCGGACCTCGTGCTTCCGGTGATATCGAGTGCGTGGCTTGTCACCGAAACTGGACATGTTTTGATTCTTGCACTAGAAACGACCGGCGCGACCGGTTACGGTCAGCGAGTCGAGGTGTGCCTGGGTTGTGCTGGTACTGCAGATGCGGTCTTCGACGCGGATAGATCACCGGCCCTGGGCTGAATTACTCGTGTCTCCCACACTTGAAGTACGGCGGCGAATGGCGAGAATCTGGAGCGACGTTGGCTATCCAAGGAGAGATTTGCATGATGAAGAAGACAAGAGGCAAGGTGTTGGCAGTAGTGTTGACTACGACTGTATCTGGAATGTGCAGCTTGGGATGCTCCGACACAGTGTGGAGGGAATTTCGCGATGCTGCCATCAACGGTGTTGCCGGCGCCATCGAAGAAGCTACTTTCAACTGGTTTACCGGCGTGATTCCTGACACTGCGGACGAGTAGGTCTGAAACGAGACCGAACAACGAGGAGTGACAGCGTGTGTACGGATCTGCCAGCCCGGGTGGTTGCGGTGTGCGTTTCCCAAGGCGGGATCCCCAAGCAGCCGGTTCCTGATGCGGAAGTCACCGTTGATGGCCTGCTCGGGGACGGGCAGGAACACGAGGTTCATCACCGAACCGATAGGGCAGTATCACTCCAGGACCTGGAGCTCCTTGAGGAGCTTAAGGGAGAGGGTTATCCGGTCGGCCCCGGTTCGTTTGGAGAAAACGTAACTGTGCAGGGCGTGAATGTTCAGCGGCTCGCGCCCGGTGACCGCCTTCATCTTGATGGCGGTCCGGTTCTCGAACTCACCGTCCTTCGCACGACGTGCTCCATCCTGGGCCAGGTTCACCCGGAGATCCCCAAAATAGCGGATGGCAAGTGCGGCGTTTTGGCGAAAGTACTGCGAACCGGGCGAGTCTTCCCCGGACAGGGCATTGTTGTTGAGCGCGCCGCCGGGAAAGATAAGCCGCAGACAGAGTAAACCCTGCCCAACCCACTCAACTGCTTGGATCGTTTGGGGCATCCGCGGGTGGGGCAATGCGCATCACGCCTTGGACAAGCAGGATCGCCACCGCCCAGCCGGCAAGAAACCCAACGGCCATGTTCGCTGCTGCTGATACCCCGGCGGTGATAATCATTACGAAGAATGCGATCCGGCTGCTCTGATCTCGACAGACCAAGGCCAACTCGACACCGCTGAACAGCAACAGCACGCCCAGCACCGACTGGGGATAATGCTCCAACCATAGTAGCAGCGATCCTCCCAGCAGAAGGGCCAGCCCCATCTTTGCAACGCCCAGCATTACGATGCTTCCCCCGGTCCGGGCACCGAAGCGGTACTGGGCAGCCAACCCGCCCGAACCGTGACATACGGGCATTCCTCCGAGCGGACAGCAAACGAGATTCATCAACGCGACCGATATTGCCACCCGACGGGGAGCCGCTGGGCGATTGGGAAACAAATCCCGTGACAAGGCGCATACCGCAATGACCGAGTTCAGTGTGGTCAACGGGATTTGCGGGAGAGCAGCGTGAACAACACCGATCCGCCACGCGCTCCAATCAGATAACACAGGCATGGTCCAGGTCATACCCAGGCGGGTTTGGGACAGAAGCGCAGGTTGCGACGCAACCAGGGCGATCAACCCTATGGCAAACACGAGCAGCGCTGCCGGGATTCGCGTCGATCCGTACAACATGAGCACCACCAGCGTGCAGAGGATCCCCAACCCTATGCTGTCCCAGCCGATCAGCACCTGCGCATCGGTGATCATCTCGACGCCTTTGATCAACAGCTTGAGCCCCAACCCAAGCTGCAGACCCCGCACCACGCTTTGGGGGATGGCCCGGTTGAGCCAATCAATCAGCCCGGTTAGGGTCAACACGAGAATCACCGCTCCGGTAGCGATGCCGGCAGTCAGGACCTGTTGATGGGTCAGGCCTTCCCCGATGGCCACGGCTGCAATCGCCTTCATCGGTTGAACCGGAATCGGAATCCCGAAGATCAACCCGCTCACAAGATTCATCAGGCCCGCACAGAACAAGGCAGGTCCGAATTGAAGGCCGCAGCGGTTCACCATGCCTACCAGAAGAGGTATGAACACGCCCAGGTCGCCGAGTGCACCACCCAGTTCCGCTCGATCAAAGCGCAACCGCTTCGCCAAGCTATGTGGTTGAGTCTCTACTAGTTTCCACTCTACCATTCAGGGCAACCTCGGTCGCGGTCTGTCTGGGCCAGAGCGGGCAACGAGTGCTCCGAACAGACATCCGGTCAAGATCGGGGCGAACAAAGACCCCAGCACCACTACGAAGAGGAAGCCAACGTACGCGTCAGCCTGCGGAAAACACAGCTGGTAGAGTATCGGTAGCAGGGCTATGAGAAGAGCCGGGGCAAGAAAACTAAGCGCTGCCCGCTTCAACAACGTCCCTTGCCGCCGGCGCCCTATCGATGTTCCCATCACGTAAGGCATTCCCAATGCGGTCGCAAGCAGCGGGGGCAGGCTTCCCAGATCACACAGTAGGTAGGGTACAAGGGGGAAACCCAGCACCAAGAAGGCAAACTGCAAGCGTGCCCGGCGCTTGGCCGCCAGGCGCGCGTTCGTTGTGTAAGTGTGTTGATCGCTCAGGTCGAACTGATGACTGCACTCCGGACACCGCTCGATCGGAAGGTGGGCAAGGCAATACCCGCAAACCAAGCAGATGGGAGCATTGTCGTCAAGGCTTCTACTGCGTTCAAGCAGCCGCATTCTCGAATACCCGGACTATGTCCATCTTTTTTGTGTCTCCCCGGGCCTTGCAGCGCGGTATTCGACTAGCGCGGCGCCGGCGCATTCCAGCGGAGTATGCCATCCCACGGTCAACCGCGGGCGAGTTCCGCAAGCACCGCCACCAAATACTTCCAGGACTTCTGCACGGAGGCGACCCAGACCTGCTCATCGGGGCTGTGGGCGCCTTCAATTCGCGGGCCGAAGGAGACCGTGTCCATCCCGCCAACTTGTTTGCCGATGATCCCGCACTCCAGTCCGGCGTGAATCGCAGTCACATCGGGCGCCTCGCCGAAGAGCTCTTCATAGACCCTGCGACATGTGGCCAGGATGGGAGAGTCAAGGTTCGGCTCCCACCCGGGGTACTCGTTGGCGGTCTCGACGGTCGCGCCGGCTAACCGCCCAACCGCGACTATCTGATCGAGTGTTACGTGCAGCAATGAGTGGGACGAACTCCGCGAGAGAGTTTCCACTTTTACCTGCATCCCACCTCCCGACTCACTTGCTGCTGAAGTCACCTTGGCCACGTTGTTGGACGTTTCCACCAGTCCGGGAACCTCCGGGTGCATTCCCAAGACACCGTGCGGCAAGGCGGCAAGCGCACTAAGCAAACGTCGACTGTCGTCAGCACTCAGCAGGGCTGACACTTCCGCCGGCTCGGCATCGGCGACTTTGACGTTGACGTTAGGCTCGTTCGACTCCCCCTTCGCATCAGCCTGGATCTTCTCACTCGCCAAGCGTAACCCCGCGACGAGGTCCGCCGGACCGGACACGAGCGCAACAGCTTCTCGCGGGATGGCGTTGCGCAAGCTGCCGCCGTTGATCGAGGCGATCTGAAGCCCATCCACGCCTACACACTGAAGCGTCCGCACGAGCAGCTTGATGGCGTTGCCTCGGTTTTCGTGAATATCTCCGCCGGAATGCCCGCCACGAAGCCCCGACACCGTAACCCGGGCGAATTCGCCGCCGACGCCGGGCGCTGCGGCCGCAAAATCCCATGCCAAGTTGGTGTCGCATCCTCCCGCGCAACCGATGTAGAGGCGGTCGTCCTCTTCCGAGTCCAGATTCAACAGCCGTCTGCCGTTGAAGAACTCTGGTGTCAGCGCCTTGGCTCCCGTCATCCCGACCTCTTCATCCGTTGTGCAAAGCAGCTCCAAAGGCCCGTGGATCACTTGGGGATCGACCGCGGCAGCAAGGGCCATGGCAATCCCGATCCCGTTGTCCGCTCCCAGGGTGGTACCCGCCGCACGGACGACGAGACCGCCGCCCTTCGGATCATCTGCCAACTGCATCGCGATCGGATCGTCATCGAAGTCGTGATCGACGTCGCTGTTCTTCTCGCAGACCATGTCGATATGGCCCTGCAACACGGTTACAGGCACGCCTTCGTAGCCGGGTGTTGCAGGGGCCTCGATGACGATGTTCCCCGCCTCGTCCTCGTGGATCTTCAAGTCATACTTTCTGGCCACGCTGCGCAAGTGGTCGCGCATCTTGTCTTCGCGTTTCGAGGGTCGCGGAGTGGCTGCAATAGCTGTAAAGAACTGCCAAACAGCAGCAGGCTCCAGTGTTTCGAGCTTGGCGGCGGTCGGTTCTATAGTCATAAAGCGATTATCCTTAGTTCATCAACGGTTCCAGGATGTATGATCGCCGCTTGGGCTCCGGTGTCCAGCGGACCCGTCTCGTTTACGTCTATCCGCCACGTGTGCATCAAATCCTCGTGCCGGCTGGCAGCGTGCGGCGTAACGCCCAATAATCAACGCTGCCGGCGGCATCATCAGCGGGTTTTTGGTGACACTCGAACTTTGTACTCCGGGGGGTCGATAAACCGGCTGGACTATGCACGGGCGAGTCGCACGCACACGTGGCTGCGCAGAGGGCCCGCAGGCCTGATCAATCTAGCAGGGGCCTTCGGCATGGGACTTTGGAGCTGGATTCTGGACAGACTTACTGAGGACGGCTCCGGCGACTCAACTGCCCAAGTGAGGGCGGAGAGTGAGCAGGCTCTTAAGGACGGCGAGACTGCCGCCGTCGCAACTCTTGAGCGGGAAGAAGAGTCGGCCAAACCCGATGAGGGAGAAACGCCACAGATCTGGTGGCGTCCGGAGGGCGCTACTCTGCTGGAGCCTCCCGAGGTCACGCACCCCGATTTGCCGTTGGAGGCCCGGGCCCTGGAGAACCTCCTCGTCTCCCACTTCGACGGTCACGATCTGAGCATGCCTCCTTTGCTGCACATTGCGGAGCGAGTCTTGGGACGATTGCGTGATCCAAAGTGCTGCATGTCTTCGGTTGCCGATGAGATTGCCGAAGATCAGGTGGTAGCCGCTGCCGTCTTTCGCATGACTAATTCCCCCCTGTACAGAGGGGTGCAGGAGATAACGGCGCTGCAGCCTGCCGTGACCCGACTTGGTGCACGAGCTATTCAAACGCTCATGATGCACGAGTCCCTGCGGGCGGCGTACTTCCAAGGCAAGGGATGGAGCGCGGGCTTAGCCCGGTTGCTGTGGGAGAGATCTCTGGCCGGTGCCTGCATAATGCGTGCGCTGTGCAAGTTCACCGGTGTTGCTGAAGAGGACGCCTACCTGATCGGCCTACTTCATGATATCGGTGGTGTGATAGTACTGCGAATAGTCCACGACAATTCAAAGTTCACGAACTACGAACCGGATCTGGAAACGTTCGACTTCTTATGCAGCGAGTGTCATCAGGAGTTCGGCGAGTTGGTGGCCGACTCTTGGCAACTGCCCTCGTACCTCAAGGAGTTGATCTCCGGGCACCACGTATACCCCGAGCCGGACGATGACTTGCGCACCCAACGACTGCAACTTCAGCTAACTGATATGATTGTAGCGATGCTGGGGTACACCCAGTACTTTGCGTACGACCTGCCCAACTCCCGAGCGGTGCGGGATCTCGGGTTGATGGATCGCAGCGGCTTTACAGCCTTCTTGGATGGGCTTCCCGAGTACGTGGAGGAGACGATCGAAGCGCTGTGAGGTCTGCCCCCGGCAGCACGCTGAGAAACTCGCTTCCGGCCACCCAAGTGTAGTGCCACCTCTTGTGCGTGGCGTCTTTCGAGGCTTTGCGCCACCCATCAGGGGTGGCGATACATTCATCAACATGCTGCTAAGTGAGCCTCACGACGCTGCCGGAAGCGCGACCTTCCTGCCCGGTGCAGCCTTTCGTTCCTCGCCTGAAGCCTTCCCCTCCGTTGCCGGCTTCCTGTTGTGGACGAATGCAGCTGGTGCATTGGCGACGGCTCTTCGCCATGCCCGCCGCTCCGCCTGGGTGAGCAGCTCTTTGAGCTTAGGACGCATCTTGTCCGCCTTGCTGCGGCCCGATGGGCGCTTCGCCGTGCCCTTGGTATTGTACAAACCGGCGTCGAGGATGCGGGTCAGGACGTTGAACAGTACAGCACCCATCTCCGGTGTGACCATACCCAGCCTGACCTCGCGGTATAGACGATCCATTGCGTCGCCGACCGCCCGGCGGCTGGTCAGCTTCTTTAAGTAGCCGCCTGGAATGTGCGAGAGCTTGTGGTGGCGGCTGCCTCCTTTGCCTGTCTGACGGCGCCGCCGCTCCGCGGCCAGTTGCGGATCGTGAAACGCGCAGAACTCGGTGCCCTTGCGGATCTTTCCCCGGCAGCGTCTGCCCACCTTGGTGATCGCGCAACAACGAGTGTCGTAAGGCAAGCGTCGTGGGACGATCTCCGTCTTCTGCTGGTTTGGATCGGGGGTCTGATCAACACGCGTCGTCGCTGTGAGTCTTTCCCAGAGCAGCATACCGTCCTCCTCCCTTAAGACATCGCTACCTCAAGGGTATCGAGTACCTCCACCCCGGCATGCATCCCTGATGTGCCGTGAGGATCAACCTTCAGTCCGGAAACGGCTGGCGATCCTTCCCGTTCCGTCTCGATTTGCCGGACCGCTAAGCGGTCCGCGCTGGTCGACGCCGCACGTCGGTGATCCCGCCGGCAAGCACCCGACCATCGTTGAGCGGGCATTATAAACGACGCCAACACCGCAACAATGCCGAACGAGTGACAGGAGCGGGCCTGCTCGTACGTGTTAATCGATCCTCGCGACCTAACTACATGCTTTGCAGTAGTCTATACAGATATCACAGACCAACCGACAGAAGTCAGAAAGTTGTAATTATTCTGAAAATGTATTTGCGCACGGTCGGATCGGGTAGGTCGGGCTCGGCCCGACGGAATGGCCGGCAGATCAGGTAGATCGGGCTCGGCCCGACGAGAGGTCGTCCAGTTTCCGGTTCGGCTGGGTGCCTCATGTCCGGCAGGACATGGGGCAGCGAAGTCGGTGTGCGTTCCGTGCGGTGTGCCACTGGCGGCTTGTCCGCCAGTGCGTATTTTGTGACCCTCAACACGGGTGGACGAGCCACCCGTGGCA
>CP070744.1:1638392-1649112 GCA_020348265.1 Phycisphaerales bacterium
AGACACCTGCGGTTCTCCAGGCTCACGAATCAAAGAACTCTGCCCAGCCACTTCTTCGCCAACTGTACCATTGATGCATACAAAAAAACACAAGACGAACGATCACGCGTACAAGATCTGAAAAACACAGCCGCCCCGCCGCAAGAGGACTCTTACCAGCTGGGTATAATAGCGTTAGATAACGAAGGCTGCGGTAAACCCCCTTGAATCTGCAACAAGGCCATTACGTAAGGCATTCATCGAATAACGGTGCACCCGTCACTGCAGGACGTGCGTTCCGCTCACTCTGTCCGTATGCTCTCTGCGGCCTGGTCATGCTGGCCTACGCGACAGCGACAACGGCCAATGAGCCGATCGACTTTGGCCGCTTGGGACGCCTCCGCCAGCGGATGCACGATGATTACACCAAGGGCAACTACCACCGGGTGATCCAGGGCGGTCTGCAGGCGGTCGAAATGACCCCGTACGACCCCTCATTGCTCTACAACTTGGCCGTCGGTTACGCACTCAGTGGCGACCGTGAGAACGCCCTTCTATGGTTCGGGAGAAGCGCAAATGCGGGATTCAAGTACTGGCAGCGTGCTGCATCCGATCCGGATCTGGCGGCGATTCGCGGCGACCCCGCCTACGACGTAGTTCTGACCCGCATCCATCTGAATACGGACCGTTTTGAGGACCGGGCGGCCAAGGCTGAACCGATCATCATATTCCCGCTTGGATACGATGGTAGCAAACCCGCCCCGCTGATCGTCACCCTGCACGGATTCGGAGGCACGCCGGAATGGGCAGCGTCCCTGTGGGACTCACTGGCCACCGAGGTAGGCGCCATCGTGATGGCCCCGCGCTCCATTCATCGAATAGCCCGCGGGCGATATCAGTGGATGGATGTGGAGGACGGCGAGTACGTCGTGCTGGACGATCTTCGCTGGATGCGCCAACGATACAACATCGACGGCGATAGGATCATCTTGACAGGTTACTCTCAGGGCGGAGCAGTGGCCTTCGCCGTCGGCATGCGAAACACGAGACTCTTCTCCGGCATCATCCCCGTGGCTGCTTTCTACGATCCCGCCGCAGCCGGCGCGCCGCGAAAGGCTTCCGCACGTCGTCCGCGTGTGTTCATGCTCATCGGGGAGGAAGATTCACCTCGGACCGTCGAGTCGAACCGACAAGCAGTCGAAGACTATAGCGCCAGGCAGATTGAGGTAAGACTAAAGGTGTTCCCCGGTTTGGGGCACGCCTGGCCGATTGAGCACATCAATGACGTGCGTGCCGCGCTCGAGTTCGTCCTACAGCGTTGAACGCCGGCGCACAGTCCCACTCGCGACGCACGTTACTCGTGACACTCGTTCTGCCATCTACAGACCGAATCTTGCCAATGTTGGATCGTGAAGCGCGCGGGCAGGCTCTATGTAGGGCTTTGCTTGTCTGTAAAGTTCCAGCCGGTGGAGGATGCCGGCGGTGTCTCCGCGGGAACGGGGGCCTTGCGCAAGCGTAAGGGCCTGTTCAGCCGTGCTGAT
Organism: Phycisphaerales bacterium; assembly: GCA_020348265.1. Lineage (GTDB taxonomy): Bacteria > Planctomycetota > Phycisphaerae > UBA1845 > UBA1845. The sequence goes on from CP070744.1 coordinate 1,639,913, forward strand.
CGCCCGGTCGAAATACCCCTCCGAGGCGTACGCTGCAGCTAGAGTATCCAGAGTGTTAGCATCCACGCGCCTGCTCACACGGATTGCCTCTTCTACATCGCGAATCGCTTGTTCACCGTCACGCTGCTGCGGATCCGGATGCGTTGCGAGAATCCAGGCAACGCGAACAAGAGGTGTCGGCCAGCTAGGTCTCAACCGTACTGCCTTCAGGAAATGCGTCAGGGCGCCGTCAAGCTGACCTGCCGCAGCCAGAGCATCTCCCAAGTTGAACACGGCATCGGCATAGTTGGGTTTGAACCGCACCGCCCTGAAGAAATGAGCTATGGCATCGTCCAGCTTGCCCTGCAGCTGCAAGACAGTCCCCAGATTGTTGTGAGCTTGAGCGTGCCTCGGCTCGATCTGGAGTATCTGGCGATAGTGGCTGATAGCCTCGTCGAGTCTACCCTGCCACTGAAGGGCGATGCCCAGGTTGTTGTGAGCGTCAATGTGATCGGGCTCGATCAGAAGGGCTCGGCGATAGTGCTTGATTGCTTCATCAGCCATGCCCCGTGAGTGCAAGGCGACGCCCAGGTTGTTGTGTGCGCCAACGTGTTCGGGATCGGCCCGCAGAGCTTCAATCCAGTGTTCCATCGCCTCGTCGACCTTGCCCTGCGACTGGAGGGCCAGGCCCAGATTGTTGTGCGCCTTGGCGAAGTCCGGTTTGATGCGTAACGCCTCGCGATAGTGGCTGATCGCCTCGTCGACCTTTCCCTCCGCGTTCAGAAGATCGGCCAAGTTGAAGTACGCTCGTCGATTGTCCGGTCGATGTTCGACCGCCGTGCGCCATATCGAGACGGCGCAGCGATAGTCCCGATTGCGGAGAAGACTGGTCCACCCCAGTGTGATCGCCAGGACCGTGACCAAGGTAACGCCGATCCATCTTTCGTACCCGAACGTCCTGAGCCCGCTGGTAGCCTGTCGTCTCGCGCGAATCGAAGTCGTCGTGTATTCCACCAGAGAATGACATCCGACAGCCAGAAGAACGATGACTCCTGCAAGCGGCAAGTACATTCGGCGCTCTGCCGCTACCTCGGTAGTGATCGGAATGACGCTCGAAGTAGGCGCGAGGATAACGAAGAACCACGCCCCCAGAAAACCGACCATTGGACGATACACAATGGCAAAAGCCGTCGCGCCCAAGAGCCCGACAACAAGGATAGCCTGTGCCGCCACTTCAGCTACTCGCAACGAAGCGGGATAGCCGTAGTCCATTACCAACGGGTAAGGACAGAGCGCAAGGCGCAGATAAGTCGCGATCGCGCTGCACTGGTTCAGCGCATAATCAAACGCGCCGACCCCCAGTCCAAACCCCACGGACTTCGAGCGAGGTCCGGAGGCCACCAACACCGCAAGAATCAGCCATGTCGCTGCGAGACCGACATAGAGCCCCCAACGCCTGCGAAAGATCTGCCGGAAGGGCTGGACCTTGAATGCCCAATCGTACAGCAGCACCATCACCGGTGCCGTGACCATGACCTCCTTGCTGGCCATCCCCAGCGCGCACGAGAACACCGCAACCCCTTGCCAGGTGAGCGGAGAATCGGAACCGTCCGCCCGGATGGCGCAATACAGCGTGAGCAGGTAGAACAACCCCATGATCGATTCCGTGCGTTGTATGAGGTAATTCACGCACTCAGTCTGCAGGGGGTGAATCATCCAGAGCAGCGCGCACACCAGCCCGATAACGCTGGCAGCGTGCCCGAAGCGCAAATGGAGTCTCTCGCTCAAGAGCGTGCGTCGAACAATGCCAAACAGGACAAGTGCACAGAGGATGTGCACCGCAATGTTGACCACGTGGTAGCCGCGCGTATCAAGCCCGCCTATGGCGTAGTTGATCGCCAGCGATAAGTGGATTAAAGGTCGTCCGGCTGCAGAGTGCTGCGTCTCTGAATCCCCCGTTGGCCAGGGTGGCCACACGTGACGGATATCGGGGTTGCCCAGGATCGTCTTCTCGTCATCGAAGATAAAGGGTCCGGAGAGAGTGTTGGCGTACGTGGCAGCTCCCACGGCTATGAGCGCCAATGCCCACAGCCCGGCCTTTCGATGTAGACTGATTCCCTCGGTTTCCAGCCCGTTCATGGACTACGAATCCACCCCTCGCGGGGTCCCCCAAGCACCCCTCACTCAGCAAAGTGCTGAGCATGTATAACCCAAGCATACTCGATGCCAGCCGGTTTTGGGTCATAATCGTGTTGGTTTATGTCTGGATTGGTCAGACGATGTCGCCGCGATCACGCGATGTCAGCCCTTTCAGATGAGGCTTTTCGTTGAAGCAACATCTCCATCTCTGATTCGCAGAGGGCGCTCACTACGAACGGATGTGTACTGTGCTGGAAGGTGCCAAGCCGGACAATGCTGCCCTACGATGCCACATCTTGGACCGCATGGGCGGGCTGGCAGCCGCGACATGCGAGTATCATAACCTCGAAGCTGAGTCAGTTAGCAGGGCGATCCGCGGCTTGTTGGTGCACTAGCTGGATGCATAAGCAGGTTCACGCTCATGCATCTTCGGCGCGAGTTCTCGACGATTCCCAAGCCACTCTTGCAGAGTCTCGAATTCCACGGGCCTGTTGCCCAGCATGGCCAGCTCCAACGCAGCGGCTGCGTTTCCGAGATATGCGGCACGCATGAGATCCTCGCCCGCAGCCAGAGAGAGTGTTGCGGCGGCCAGCAGCGCGTCGCCGCAGCCCAGGCGGTCGACGGCGTGGTCGGCAAACGACGGGAGTTGCTCACTCCTGAGCCGGTTCGACCATTCCGGTGACCCTCGTTGTTGACTGCGCCGCTCAAACACGACCATACCCCGCTTCTCCAGCGTGACGAACAGGTGCCGCACTTGCGTTTTGTCCATTATGTGCCAGGCAACTGACGACAACCCGGAGCTGAAATCATTGAGCATGGTCCGCACCTCGCGCTCGGTGGGGCAGAGCAGGTCGAAGTTCTTGAAACCGGGCAAGCCCGCACGCCCCCCACTGACGTCTGCAGAGAGAACACGAACATTGTGCCGAAGGGTGGGCGACACGCGTCCCAGAAGACCCTCAGTGATCATTCCGTATCCGAAGTCGCAGAATATGACCGCGTCGGCGATTTTGGATTGCTGTTCGAGAATAAGCGCCGCCCGTCGCTCCGACACCGTGTCAAGCGGGTGACGTTGACCACGATCAACCTTAAAGAGTTTGCTGTCGTCGGCAAGATAACGGGTCTTTTCCACAATCCCCGCCCGCGATTCGATAAGATGGGCTTCTATTCCTTCTGCCCCGAGAACATCTGTGACCATTTCGGTCTGCTTATCTTCCCCGCCGGCAGTGAGCAGAAAAGCATGCGCACCCAACGCCGCCAGATGACGGGCGACGATAGCCGCACCACCCACGTAGCTGTGCCCATCCCGCTCCACCAAGCTGATCATGGGAGATTCGCTGGCCACGCCAAGGGTATCACACAACACATACCGGTCAATAACGACATCGCCGACAACCAGTACGTGAAGATCTCGAAAACGCTCCAGTGTTTCCTGGATCCTCTCCGCGGTTATCCGATATCGCCTGCATACGAAATTGAGGCGGTGCGATTCCGTCTCGGGTCGCGCCCCCACGCGTTCGATTAGGTCTGTCGAGCTGAATACGATTTCGCCGCTGGAGAAGATGATGCGCCCACCGTAGCCCTCGACAACGTTCTTCTCCGCCAGGAAGCCCGCATCATTGGAGTGCTCATACTCACGACCCTTGACGTAAACATCAGGTTTGACTTGGCCAAGTACTTCAACCGCTGTCGGATCCGGCGTGACGTAAACAAAGTCGACGAACATAAGGGCGGCCAGGTTCTCCGCCCGAAGCTCCTGCGGAATGTAGGGACGTTGATCCCCTTTGGAGATGTCCGAGTCCCCCGTCAAGGAGACAATGAGCACGTCTCCCTGCTGCCGGGCAAACTCCAGGTAGCGTATATGCCCGGGGTGTACGATATCGAAACACCCGTGACACTGCACGACGCTCTCTCCCGCCTGCCTAGCGGCCTTCACTGCTGAGAGTAGTTCACTCAAACTGACAATCTTGCTTTGAAAGCTTGCCGACACGCGCTCGTCCTCACAGTTCTTGAATGCCGGCTCATGCCGCTGGAACACCGGCCACCGGCGTTGTTATCGGCTCGGAGAGGGCTGCGGTCACACGCTTTTCCACCCTTGTCGCTATCCGGAGGTGTTCTTCGGTTGCAAAGCGGGCGATAGCCTCTACCATTTTGCGTCATTCCGGCAGGTTCGCCGTCCGTGCCTGAGCAGGATAGGGCCACCCAACCGAGGCGCGGTGGGGATTCGTGGTCCTAATCACGGGCAATCCCCTGACCGGTCTGTGGCGCGCACGATGCGGTTCCCCTGGACACTCCAACGATACATCCTCTGGGAAATGGCGAAGGTCTTTCTTCTCACAGCCGTTGCGCTGACCGCAGTCATCGGGTTGGGTGGTGGTCTGCTTAAAATGATCAAACTGGGGGAAATGACCCCCGGGCAGCTCTTTCGCTTAATGGCCTTGATGTTGCCGGTGGCCGCCGCCCTGACCTTGCCAATCGCCGCCCTTTTCAGTGCAGCGGCCACGTACGGACGGCTAAGTGCCGACAACGAGTTTGTGGCCTGCCGCAGCAGCGGCATAAACATGCACCTTCTGTTCTTGCCGACGGTCGTGGTGAGCGTCTTTTCTGCTGCGGTGACTTTCGGTTTCAGCAACTTCCTTATCCCTGGAATGGTCAAGAACCTCAACGAGTTCATAGCCACGGACGTGGGCGCTATGATCCAACAGCGCCTCAATCGTCCTCGGGGTATCACCCTCGGCGGGCGGTTTCGTATTCACGCGGACAGCAGTGCAATCGACAGCTCCACGCCCGATAGGGTCCTGCTCGACAGGGTCGCATTTGTCGAAGTCGACGACGAGGAGTGGGTTCGGTTCGGAACAGCCCGGGAGGTGCGCCTGGGCTTCGATCATTACGAGAACCGCCTGCGGGTCTCGGGAACAATGCTCGGTTTGAGCTACTATGATCGCAGCGCGGCCCGATTCGCCGACTTGGAGGAGCAGACGATCCCCCCCAACGAGCTTCCCACGCTCGTGCCCCAGGAAATCAAGTTCTTGAACCTCCCAAACCTCTTTCAATACTGGAGACATCCCAGTACGTGGAGCGAGGTTCAGGACGAGCTGACTCGGCTGCGGCAGGCGGTTTCCCGCAGAATCGTATACGACGACTTGCTTCAGCGCTGGCCAAGAGACGGTTCCCTGGCACTTGGAGGGAGTGGTGCCGAATACTCGCTTCGGTCGTTGGAAGATCCTCTGCGCATCCCCCGCGACGGAGGCATCGAACTGGAGTTACCCATCATCGACGAGAACAAACGGGGACGACCTCGACATATTACCGCAGAGCGGGCCGTCTTGGAGGTGCTGCGTGGGGAGAGCGTCGCCGAGGGGGGCCTCCAGATAACCGCGTACGGAGCCCGTATAGACGCAGACGGTGCAGTCATCGAAAAGAGCAAGGAGGTCCTCGGCCCGATTGCCATCCCCGCCGAACTTGCCAACCAGCTAAGGCAGCTGACCGACCAACAGCTCATGCTGACCTCGCAGGCGAGCTCACCCGAGAATGCCCCGTTGGTCGAGCGGCGCAACCGAGTCGCCGAGGTTCGCGGGGAGATCGTGCGTCGAATCGTCGCCACCATAAGTGAGCGTTTTGCCTTCAGCACAAGCGTATTCGTTCTTGTAATACTCGGGGCGGTACTCGGGATCATATTCCGTGGTGCACACGTGGTGACCGCTTTCGGAATCAGCTTCCTGCCCTCCCTGTTGGTGATTATCCTCATCGTCATGGGCAAGCAGATGGCACACAACGCACCAACTCACCTGCTCGGAATCATGGTGATGTGGTCAGGCATCATCCTGGTAGTAGGGCTCGACGTGTGGACTCTGACCAGAGTGCTGAGGCGGTAAACGCGGACGGACATCAATGCTAAGCGTCTTAGATCGCTACATACTGCGCTCCTTGATGATCAACTACCTGATCACTCTGACCGTAATGATCTGCCTGTACGTGGTGCTCGACATGTTTGTAAACATGGATGAGTTCACCGAGCAGGGACACCCCCTTTCAACGGTGATTGGGAACATCGTCGACTACTATACACCCAACGTGTTTCTCTTCTTCGCTCAATTGTCGGGAGTGATCACGCTCTTTTCCTGCATGGCTACCATCGCCCGCCTGCGGAAGCAGAACGAATTGACCGCCATACTCTCGTCCGGGGTAAGTCTGTATCGAGTGGCTGCGCCCATCGTCGTGTTCGGGCTGGCCACCACGACGCTCCTGATCCTCGACACGGAATGCCTGATCCCCGCCGTCGCTCATAAACTCGCCAGAGACCACGATGACGTGGATGGCAAGAAAGCCTATGAGGTGCTCTTTCTGCGCGATAAGCATGGCGCTCTGGTCTCTGCGGCACGGTTCCACCCGACCGACCTTGACCTGCGCAGACTGCTGATCCTGACCAGAGACGAAAGCGGATCCGTCATCGAAACACTGGAAGCCGATCGGGCGACGTGGGATCCTCCCGGCGGCGGACGTCCCTCCGGACGCTGGCTCCTGGAACGAGGTAAGAGAACCACACGTGTCTTCAGCGACGACGCGACGCTGGGCCCACGAGAGGATAAGCACATAACCTACCCCAGATTCTACGAAAGTGATCTGGACCCCCGAACGATCCAGCTCCGTCAGGCTGAAGGATGGATTCGCTTCGTGAGCCTCGGGCAGCTCAACGAACTAATGGGCGACGAATCAGCAGATCTGGCGACGATCGTACAGACCAAACACACGCGCATCGCCAATCCAATCGTGGGAATCGTCCTGCTCCTGCTGGGCTTGCCGCTCTTCCTGGACCGCTCGCCTGCCAACGTCTTGAGCGATGCGGGGAAGTGCATGCTCGCCTGCGGTTTGTGTTATGTGGTCACATTCGTAGGCCAGAACATTCGGCCCGAATCAGCCTCCGCCCTTCCTACATGGACTCCGATCTTCATCTTTGCGCCGATAGCAATAGCGCTCATTGATCGCATCAGAACCTGATTGTATGTGCGATTAACCCGCCTCGGCCGGGCGTTCCGGCTCAAGATTACAAACAGCCACAGACAACTGGCGGCGACAGGCGTGCTCAGCAGCAGCATCGGACGCCGGCTCGGAGCTTCATGGATTCTCGGCTTCACCGCCGGCATATGCAGCTTGCTCCGATCAGCGTGATCCACGAATATTCGATGCCGGTTACAGCTTTACCGCACTTCGTCAATGTGCTATATGTCGGCCAGTGGGATTTTTTTCTTGACATGGTCATCACCTGCTGGTACTTTGCTTGAGTACTTATCGGCTGTAAGATGTAGCTACGGTTGCCCGTTGCGGAAGGTGGGGCGTGACCAGCTTCCCCGGGGCAATCACTTCGGGGCGTGGATTTAGCGAGACTGACAAGCCTGCACACGTCATAACGTGCACAAGTTGTAGGCTAAGGCGTGTCTCGCAAGTGACACAGTGATCCGAGGCCGATATTCGGAGGTCGCGTTGAGGTCTAGTCACGAGGGTGCTTGAAAACAGATAAGTAGGTGCAGTTCGAGCATTGACTTGCTCTGAAGTTAGCAAGGGTGGTGAGGTGTGCCCACCTTGTGCTCCGTGCGTGAGTGAGAAACCGTGACGATGGCTCCGGGCATGGCGTAGCCCGGCAAGTTATCACCGAAGGGGTGCCTGCGGTGGTGGAGAGGAAGCGAGCCGTCAGACAACACGTTCCGCGTTACGTGTACAGCGCAGCGCTGTTGATTTCGCTGGTCTCCAGCGCGTTTGTCATGTCTGTAGCCATTGTGTCGCCTGGCCTTGCGTGGCTCGGTTGGCTATCCCTCCTGCCACTGTTCGTCGCGATCCGCGTGTCCCTTCCGCGGACGGCGTTTCTGTGCGGAGGACTGTGGGGAGCGTGTCTGTGGGCGTTCTCGCTCGCGGACAATTCGCTTGCCTCGTTCGCGACGCCGGCATCTTTCGCGCTGCTAACGACCGTCCCGGCCATATACGCGTACCTCGGTGCCTGGCTCACTCGTTGGATAGGCTACAGCCCCTTTGTGCTCGGCTTCGGCTGGATGGGAGTTGAGCTCGCCTTCGCACCGGTCGGTCTTGACCGCGGGCTGTTGGGTGTCCTTGGCGGCGACGGGACCGTTGTCTCGTGGATCGGCAACTCGTTCGGGTACGTGCTTGTCGCTTTCCTCGTCGCCTTGGTGAATGCGTCGCTGGTGTCCATCCTGAGCGGTGTGCGGCTGGCAACGGCATCGCGCGACGAGCGGAGTCTTCCCGGCAACAACGGGGCACGTCTTTTGCCCCAGACACTCTTTTGTTTCTCACGTTTTGCCCTTCGCCCATCACAACCACGTGCTCCTCCGTTCTGACCCATCAACACACCTGCCACTGTTCTTTTGGAGCCCGGCAGGGGGCGCAATCTGCTGCAAGATGTGTTTAGACAGTCTGGAGAGGGTGAGGCTTGTAGGTCAGCACTGCAAGGCCTCGCAAACGGGACATCAAAGGGAGTTCAGCACAACAGGCTCGAGGCGACGATACCGGTATGAATGATCGTCCGCGGCGGCCGTCGTTAACGTTACGTCGTTCGCGTTCCATAACGCAATTGTGCATCGCTAATAGACATAACGCTCGCGGAGGACTCCCGTCCCTGTGAGACAAATTGGTGAGAGGTAAGAGAATGAATGCACGTAGGAATACGGCCATCGTGGCAATGATGGCATTGATAAGTCTTGTGATCACAGTACCCGCGGCAGGACAAATAACGATCGAACCAGGTTCCGACTTCTTCCGTACGGCAGGCCCTCCGACCGGCGAGAGTCCAACGTATGAGCTCTTCGATACGCCGATACCAGAAGGGACCTTCGGTGACGTCATGGGTCAAGCATCGGCTGCGTTTTACGGACGCATCGACTTCAAGAGTCACCCGTTCCAAGTCAGTGAAGTCGGTGGAGGCACTTTTGAAGTCGACACGATCGTCGACCGCTTGCAGACCACCGGTGAACTCATTATCGGTGAGTCGGCTACGGTCAGCACCCGGATGATCGCCCTGAGCCTCAAGAGCACCGGGAACATCACCATCGACTTCGGTCCATCGGGAACAGCCGAGT
>CP070744.1:1649212-1659810 GCA_020348265.1 Phycisphaerales bacterium
CAAAAGCCTCACTGACAACGACTTCGTCCCCAATGTCGTCCAAATCCCCATCACCGTTGCCGCTATCGGAGTTGTCTATTCCGATTTGAAGGTCGTCAAACTCGGCTGAAGGTCCACCCAGGGCCGCGCTGTACAGTGTACAATGTCATAACTATGACACTCACGCTACTTTGTGAGCATTAGGATTTAAGTATGGTGTCCCCCGATATGCGGTTGCCACTCTCCCGCAGACAATCTCCCCTACCCATCGCAATCCCCGTGCCGAACAGAATTGATGGTGTCCCTCGATATGTATAGCAGTGCTATCAACGGCAACAACAGCAGAAACAACAGCCGTCCCACTAATTGGACTACAACGAATGCAAAGACGTCTATCAGATCTATCCATGCGCCGTACGTCGGCATGGGCCCGTTGATCCACGTGTTTCGCAGACTTGCCCAGACGATTGAAGCGCCCGCCAGGAATATAAAGACGCATATGCCGTAGAGACTTGCTCGCCAGTAAACGCGCCGCATCCTACGATTGCGGCCGAGAGTCAAGAAGATCGCCAGATCCAGAAGTAGTATAGGCACCGTAAGTACGAAGTACGGCCTTCGCCACCCTTCGTGAAACACAATATGGTGAAGTCGCGGGAAATCCTTGAGGTCGAAAAGCATTGACACAAACGCTGCGCAGGCGATCAAGATCATTAGCATTATCATAGGGTGTTTATCCGGAGATGGCTGTCGGGGAACTAAACGTCCTGGAATCAGTAAGAGCAGGAACAGGGGTAATTGCAGCGGCACGGTGTACAGTCTACGTAGATACGGTTGTCGCTCCCACCTAAGCGCCTTGGCGTGTATATGCTTCTTGACCAAGTCGACTTCCCGCACAGACTGCCCGCACTCCGGACATCGACCCGGATCCACAGGGTATCCGCAAAAGGGACATTTGCCTTGCGGAATGTAGGACGCGGTCATTACAAACCTAGAATACCAGTCAGCAGCTCGGAACGGGACTACATCTTGCTCCGCCAGCCGCATTCGGAACACACTCGTTCGAGGTCGGGCCAGCACCTCCCCCTCCTGTGCAGCCATTGCATCCGCATTCAATCCAACCTGTCGGTGGAGGCGCGAAGGGACAACTACCCAATGTGCACGTCACCAGAGTACAGTTCTTAGAGCACTGCTCATATATTCCTAAATAGAAACAGCCTAGGGAACCGATCCAACAGTTATAACATCCTGCCCAGGTACCGCTCGCATCAAGGTGCAACTATCGGGGGACACCATACCTATTTCCTGCGAGCGTTTCTTTGATCCGGCACCTTCGGCTTTCGCCCCGGCCTGCGCGGGACCAGCACGCGGGCAAGACGCTTCTCCAAGCGGGCCAAGAAGCGATCATTTCCCAGCGGGCGACCGGTACGCTCGTGGCCCCGCAGCTTGTCGGTGATCTGCTGGTCGACGGGCTCCGACAGAAACTCGCCCCAATCATCCACCAGCTCGAGCATTGGAGCAACCGTTACGAGCTCATCGTCGCAGCCCTTAATGTGGGCTGATGCACTGCTCCAGCGATACCGCCATGGCCGACGAACCATCTTCGCAACGACCGGGTTCATCTCCACATAACGCGTCGCTGCCAACAGATAATGCTCGTCCAGGACGAAGGATGCGAAGCGCCCCTGCCACAAGTGTCCGCGCCAACGCTCGCGGAAATTGACTCGCCGTGTGTACCGGCGATGTGCCTCACCGATGGCACGACGCAGCCCGTCCTCCGATGCCGGCACCACAATCAGATGAACGTGATTCGGCATCAAGCAATACGCCCACACTTCCACGCCGCACCGCGAGCACCACTCGGCCATCAGCTCCACATAAGCCTCGTAATCCCCATCGCAGAAGAACGTCGTCTGCCGGCGGTTCCCCCGCTGTGTAACATGATGCGGAAAACCAGCCGCCACCACTCGTGCAATCCGAGGCATGCTCGAAACCTACTCGTTTCGCTGCCCGCTGTCAAGGAATTAGGTATGGTGTCCCCCGATAGGGTCGATAGGGTTTAGGTATGGTGTCCCCCGATAGCCGTGCTGGTGCACACAAACGCCGCCTTGAGAAGCAGACAACGGCCGATTGTATAGGAGACGATGATCGGCGCTCTGGGCGCATCAGTCAGCGACCGTTCGGTCTCGCTCGGTGCAGCATGATTTGATCAATCCATACCTCGTTCGATGTATGGTCTGGCTCCCAGTCAACGAGTGCGATGGTATGGACGCGAGTGAGATCGATCTGATTCTGGAAAGGCGGTGCGTCCAGGTGGATCACGATACGCCGCCACTCTGCCTGTATGTCCAGTTCGAGGGCTGCTGAGGCGGGCCCCGCACCTGGTCGAGCAGCGGATTGCATCTTGAACGCACAGCCCTCCTGGGTGGCTCCTTTGATATAGAACGAAATGGCATCGTAGGCTGAGAGATTGACCGGCACATCCCACGACCCGGAAAGCAGGAGTCCCACATTTGCCCATGCGCCGTTGATCTCGTAAGCCCACTTAAGAGAGGAACCGCTTCCTGCGGCTCCATCGCCTGAATCGACGGTGCAGGTTGAACCGGTTGCCGGTCCATCAGTACCCGCGCTCCACCGCGCGTTGGTAAAACGATTAGGCACAAGCGGATTCTCCGACTCAAAGTCGCTCAGAATCTCGATGTGCTTGTCTTCTACTGCGATGGGCGCGCCCCGCACCACGCGATGGGCCCTTCGGGCGTCAGGTGTACCCAGCCGGTGCAGCATGATCTGATCGATCCAAATCTCGTTAGATGCGCGTCCATCATGATAGACACCGAACGTGATCCCATGGACCCGCGCGAGATCGGTCTTCCCCTTAAATGGAGGCGCGTTCAAGTGGACTACGACGTGTTGCCACTCCGCAGAGGGGTAGATTTGAACATCAACAGCCCCTCCACCCGCGCCAGCGAGATAGCGAGAAAGCACGCTAAATTTACAGGTCCGGCTCCTGGCACCTTTGACATAAAACGAGATTGCCTCGTAAGCTGAGAGGTCGACCGAGTAACCCCATGATCCAGCAAATAGCAGCTCCAGCGCTGCCCACTTGCCCTTGATTTCGTAGCTCCACTTGAGGCTCGCTCTGGTTCCATTTGCCCCGCCGCTCTCCTCTATCTCACGCGTTGAGATGGCCGTCTCGTCCTGAGCAATGGCTCGCCACCTCGCGTTTGGGAAAGGGTCCGGCACGAGTGGGTGTAGCGAATCAAAGTTGTTCAGCAGCTCAGTCTCGACATCTAGCCGTTCTAGCACTCCAGATGATAGTTGCTCCCCTTTGTCGATAGTCTCGATCGCTTCGTTTGTATCCACCTCTTTCTCATTGACCGGACGGTGGCCATTCTGTCCTGACGCTGAACACTCGAATGAGAGTAGCTCGAAAGTGTGTCCGCCGCCCAGAAAGACCACTTTGACCATACCGACATCGGGCGCGAGCCACACCAACCGGTCATTGCCCTCCTCTGGAGTGTATTCGAAGCTTCGCACTCGTATGCAACGGAAGGTCCCAGCCGGAACATCGATCGTCTCCTCGGCTTCTGCTCGCCATTTGTTCCACACCAACTCTTTGGTTCCATCCGGATGCTTGTAGAGAACGTCCTGCTCCCATTCCATGCCTGCGGAAAGGGGAAGCTTGACGGTCACGTCGTAGGGAACGTCATCACCCGGCTCCCAGAACCCGAACCACCCGTCGTGTTTCAGAACCTGCAACCCGTCGGTCCGTTCAATGACTCCCGGGATTTCGGCCCGGCGTCGAAAATAGGTTTCGCCGTTATGGTCGAACTTATCAACTATAGAGTAGAAGTGCCGGCCTCCGTTAAGGTTGGCGTCTGGTGAGGTAATCGCAGAGGTCCACTTGGCGCCAACCTCGATCGGGATCTGATCTGCCGTGATGACGAGCGGTATGGCACGCTCGTTGGGTATGGCGGAATCGGACTCAAGATCAGTCGCCCTCCGCCGATGTAACATGACCTGATCGAGCCACATCTCGTTTGAAAAAAAACCTTCATCATGGTCAACGAAGCTGATAGCATAAACGTGTGTGAAATCGGTCTCCTCTTCGAAGGGAGGAGCGTCGAAGTGAATCATCTGCTTGTGCCACTGTGGTGTAACGTCGAACGGCACCTTTGCTTCTGCGATCCCTGCCCTCCTTTGGTAGTCGGACTGCAGTGTGAACTGGCATAGCCTGTCGGCGGTACTCTTGATGTGAAAGGAGATCCCACTGTACGCTGAGAGATCGACGGACTTCTCCCACGATCCGGTTAGAAACAGGCCCACCTTCGCCCAAGCCCCTTCGGCCTGATACTCCCAGCGCAGACACGAGCCTGTTCCTTCTGCACCATCGCTAAGGTCCACCTCGCACGTTGACATTGCTGTAGGGTCGGAAGCTTGCGCTCGCCATTTGGCGTTTATGAAGAGTCGTGGCACCAAACGATCCTCAGATTCAAAGTCGCTCAGCATTTCAACCAGTCCATCGCCTCCCGGAGCTGCCGTGGCATCTGATGCGACACCGGTGACCAGTGTGCTGGGCGCCTCGGGTTCTTGAGACTGAAGTAGCCATGCTCCAATTACGGCAATCAGCGCCACACCAACTCCCGACGTGCCAGCGATCATACCGATGCGTAGCCGACGCCAGCGGGTGGCTTGCTTGGCGGCCCTTGCCTGTCTTTCTTTGATTCTCTCACGGCGAGTTTCGATTCGCTTGACCACCATCTTCATCTTGCCGGCCTTCTTGCTGGCCTCGTCAAGTAACTCGGCGGCCTGTACCAGGTCTTCCTTGTCGATCGCTTCGTCAGCGTCCGCGATCCACTGCGACGCCTGAGCCAGGTTGATGGAGTTGATGAGCTTCGAACGGTTCGGATGGTTTTTCCGCATTAGCTGCAGGGCTTCAGTGAGAAGGACCACGGCGCTTGAGTACTCCTTCATTTTGAAGGCCTCGGCGCCCGCGCGCATCTTATGATCACGAAGTCGGCGCTCAGCTGCCCGCACGCCGTTGAGGATCGCCGCGACTTCCTGGTTTTCCGGATCGATCTCATGGGCGACCCGGCACTGAGCTCGGGCCGCCACCGGATCTCCGCCATCGAGATGGCTACGGGCCTGCTCGATCGCAGCGATCAGTTGTTCATTGCGGATTTGGGCTTGAGCTTTGGCGTGTTGCTGGATCGCTTCCAGATCTCCAGGCGCGGAATCCAAGACGTGTTGCCAGGCAGTAGCGGCGGCCTTCCAGTCTCCTCGCCGGGCGGCCTCGGTCGCCTCTCGGCGTGCCTGGCGAGTCTCTTCGATCTTTGACGCGATCAGCGCTGCCTGCTCCTGAGCCTTGGTGTGTTTCGGATCGATCCGAAGAACACGTTCGTATCTTTGAGCTGCACCTTCGAGATCACCAGACCGGTGACAGAACTCTGCCTTGTGCAATAGTGCCTCGACGTCCCCGATGATGACCTGGCCCAGGGCTTCCTCAAACTCCTTGATGGTCTGGAAGCGTTGGTCCGGGTCGCGCTCGAGTGACCTCATCACATAAGGTCGAAGCTCTTCGACGATCTTGCTTTCCTCGATGCGCCGGGGACTCACGCCTGTGACCATCTCATACAGAGTGGCCCCGAGGGAGTAGATGTCAGTCCGGTGGTCAACGTTCTTGGCATCTTCCAGCTGTTCGGGGCTTGCATACTCGACCGTGCCCATCATGGCCCCCGTATGCGTGAGTCCGGGGGCTACAGGCCCAGCCATGCGGGCCAATCCGAAGTCAGCAATCTTGGGTGTGCCCTGGGTGTTGATCAGGATATTACTGGGTTTGATGTCGCGGTGAATGATGTTCTGGGCGTGGGCATAACCCAGTGCGCCCGCCAACTGACGCGTGATTTCGACTGCACGTTCAGGGTCGATCTTGCCGTCACGTTGAATCTTGGCCCGCAGATCCTCGCCCTCAACGTACTCCATTGTGATGAAGTGCCCGTCGTCGTCCTGATCGATGTCGTATACTTGAACGATATTGTGGTGGTTGAGCGCGGCAACGGCACGGGCTTCTGCGAGAAGACGAGGTAACGCTCCTTTCGACCCTGCGATTCTCTGTCCGATGCGCTTGATAGCGACTGTTCGACCTAGCCGCCTGTCTCGAGCCTTGTAGACCTCGCCCATTCCACCCTTACCAAGCGGTCCGAGGACTTCATACCGAGAGATCTCCGCCGCGAGTTTCTCGTCCGCATCATCGGCGGGTGGAGCAATGAGTGCTTCCAGCAACGACGCACCAACGTGGGCGAAGCCAATATCCTCCCCAACACTCGATGGATCCGGTGCGTCGTCAGCGCTATCAGGCGGCGGGGTAGTCGGACCCTCCTCTTCAGAGGCATGCAGCTCAACCTGTCGCCGAGCCGCCTCTACAATCCTGCGCTCGCGTTCAAGAGGTGTTTCCTGATCAGGTGACTCGTTTTGTGCCATGGCTCTTTCTCACTGCGTACGCCGCGTCCTGAAGCGACAACGGTGTACGCTACTCACGCTGAGCCGGACAAATAATCTGAGGCCGCCCCCATCAACTCCCGCAGATGGGCGTGGGCCCGGGCCCGCAGCATGAAAACGGCACCGCAGCTGCGCCCGAGAGCGTCAGCCACGTTTTGCACCGGCTGGCCATCCAGGTCGTACAGCCTGACCACTTCGCGATATGCAGTCGGAAGCTTCCGAATCGCCTCTCCCAGCACGTCCTTGGCTTCGTCCCGCGCCGCATGCTGGCTGGGCGTTGAGCTCGTCCTGCCGACTAGCTCATACAGCGCTACGTATGAGCCGTCGCTACTTCTGGCTTCAACCCGACGACGCTTCCCTCCGCGTTTCTCCCTCTCCAGCATCTTGACGCCATCCAGCAAGTTTCGATTGGCTATCTTGGTCAGCCAGGCCACAAACGAACCATCGCCCTGAGGAACAAAGCTCCCGATATCCTGAAAAGCATCAGCATAGGTTTGCTGCATCACGTCGTCCTCAGAAAGAACCGATTGCCAGCGTGCAGAAATCTTGCCCTCCAAAGTCCTTCGCACGGCCTGTCCATGCCGCTCAAGTAGGATCGCTAGAGCGTCGGCGTCTCCGTCGGTCGCCCGCGTGAGTAGATCATCGGCCGAAGATGCCACGGCAGATCCTCGTATATGTGGCGGGCGAGTGGCCCGATCGCGCGATGCCCAGAGACTGGCCTGAAGGCGTCCTAGCGCTGAGTCGAAACGCTTGAAAGGTCCGTGGGTCTGGCACTTACTCCGACTCCCTTGAGCTTTGCTCAGGTCGCAGTCTAAGCTGCTCGATCAATGAGCCAACCTCCTCTGACGCCGAGGCCTCATCGGATACCGTGGCGCGCACTTCATCAAGGAACAGCTTCCGAAACCGCCGCCTTACCGTCTCAGTGCGGTTGGCGACCTGCTTGGGTGTCAGGCCATACCGGTGGGCGAGGGACTCCAGAGGAACCGGGGCCGACTGCTCGAGCGCCGGGGCGACGAATCGTTGCTCGAAGATACTGAGATGAACCTCAAGTCCGTTCTGCCTACATGCCAGTCGCAGGCGCTGAAGCACAAGCTCGAATAGGCTTGTTGCCCACTGTTGGTGAAAGACCGCCTCCGGGCTCATATCCCGGGCCGGCGGATGGTACCGCGACTTGTCCGCGCCGCCCCATTCCTCGATCGAGATGAGCCCACGGTCGGGGGCTCGCCGCTGGGCATGTTCACGGCGATGCCTTTGCCGGGCGAATGTCTTCAGACAGTGAAGCAGGTAGGCGCGGAACCGCCCCCGTTCTGGAACCGCTCGCCCAAACAGATCTCGACCGAGTACGACTTCGTTGAAGAAATCCTGCGTGATGTCTCGGGCATCCGCGTCCTGGTACCCCTTTGCTCGGAGGTACGAGAACACCGGCTTCCAGTAACGCCCGGCCAGCGTGTTCAGCAACGCTTTACGATGTTCAGGCGTGGTCGTACGTGCCGCCTGAATCTCGCTCCAGTGCGTTGTTGTCTGCGTTCCGTCCACGGCCGATCCGCCAATCGTCGCATAGCCACGCCCCTCCAGCGGAATCGCCGGTCGCAGGTCGAATCTGCCCACTTTTTTCTCCGCGGGCGCGCAGCCACCGTCCAGGTGCCGCATAGGGACCCTTGACAGCCGTCAGGAGCTGAAATGGCCCTCGACAGGGCCGATTATAGCAGATCTAAGGAGACATGAGGATGTTCAGCACAGTATTAAGAGGGTTTCTTGGGGTTCTGGTGATGAGCGCCATCGTGGCTGCGGGGACACCGGCCACGCCGCAACTGACCGACGAAGAGGCGTCCCTCCTCGATTGGGCATCCGGTTTCCAGGCCCGGGCCCGGGTGATCTGCGGCCGGATCTCCGTTCCGGCGCGCCACGTTGCGGAAGATCGGATAGCACAAGCCGTTCACGACGTGGCCGCTACACGCCGGGAACACCTTGATGTCAGCTTGAGTACGCTGGGGCAACTCGCCGATCACGGCCAAGTTCCGCACATGGTTCCAGCCGGCTGGGGGCCCGCTCTCGAACGAGAAGTCAGTTTACGCCAGAACCAGCTATTGCGTGCGTGGAGCCAGGCCCAAGAGGAGCACTCCCCGGAACGGGTGGTTGCCGAGGCGCGGGCAAAGGAAAGGGAGCTCGACGACCTCACTCTTGAATGGCGCGAGCGGATTCTACGAAACGAAACGCGGCTGGCTCGGATGGAACGAGCGAAACGCGAGAAAGCCCTGAAAGGGATTGCCAGAAAGTATGCGATCAACTGGCTGCTCGCTGGTCACCCGGATGCCTACGTACCTGTCACTTGGGCCCGTACCGTCAAAAAATCAGAGATACCGCCCTTGGCCCTCGCGGCTGCCGAGGTCAACGAACAGTCGGCCAGCCGTGACTTTGAGGACCTGCGGCAACAAGTACGACACTTAACCGATGTCCTCGTGTCGGTTGGCCTTGGGGATTACAGCGCCCAGCATGTCGTCCAAGTCGAACGTCAGCTTGTTCAAAAGTGCCGCACGCAAGCACAGGGACTGCTGGCTTCGTTGACCGGCGAACACCTTTGGGGAAGCGAGGTTCGGTTCGCGGCCGCTGGCGGGTAGCGGCCGCACCTGATGTAACGGTGCCTCTCCGCCTTACGCACAAATGAAGGAGCTCTAACATGCAAGAGAACGCATCTATCCCAATTAGCGACACGAGACTCGGTTCCCGCAGATCGGCCACAGGCGAAACCCAGGTCCAAGCAGTGGCGCGAAGTGTGCCGGCGTGTGCCTTGGCAAACGACAGGCATTCATGTTGGCTGCCCGAGTGGAGGCGAACCAGGTTCACGGTGCTAATGCAGAGGAGCATAGGGCGAGGAACAATTTGCCCTCGGGTCCTTCCCACACGTCGCGTTGCCTGTGTGCTCCTCATTCTGGCCGCGGCCACGGCCAACGCCGGGACCATATATTTTGATGACAACGCTCTGCACGATCCTGGGCCAGGCGACCCGACCGTCAGTGATCCCGAAGAGAACGGCTCACCCGATCACCCTTTCGACGCAATCCAGGAAGGCATCGACGCCGCTAGCCACTTCGACACTGTGTTGGTGTTGGACGGGACATACACCGGGTCGGGCAACAAGAATCTCGATTTCGGCGGTATGCGCATCGCGGTCCGCTCCCAGAACGGTGCGGACAACTGCACCATCGACTGCGAAGGGAGTGGACGCGGGTTTTACTTTCACTATGGCGAGACCGAAGCATCGGTCGTGGATGGGTTCACGATCACCAATTGCAGCGGAGGCGTCGGAGGAGCAGTCCTTTGCGTAGCGAGCAGCCCCACAATCACCAACTGTACCATGACCGGCAACTCCGCCACCTATGAGGGCGGCGCTTTCCGAACCAGCCTGCTGCTTCACGACCTCAGCGACTTTGCGTCTGCCTCCCTTCGCCAGGTAGGGTTGGTAGAAGTCGAGAACGGCGTTGGTGACCAGGGTCTCTAGTTCACTCTGCGGAATCACATTCATCTCGCAGACGGACTTGCCCTTGGTGATGTGGCCGCCGCAGCCGTAGTAGCGTGTGACGATGTTGCTGCCATTGACACGCTTCCGGCCTTTGTTGCGGGTGACGCCCTGGTATCTGTTCCTACAAAGGCTGCACGTCAAAAGCCCCGACAGGATGAATCGACTGCGCAGACCATTCCCGATCCTTCCGTTAGTTCTGCCCCTCAGGTTCTTGCCGCGTTGTTCGATTGACGATGGCTGATTCTCGCGTCGTTGCCTGGCCTGCTCGAATACGCGCCGACTGATCAGAGCGGGATGAACGTCGCGGACCACGAGCCAATCGGATTCGTTGTTCGGAACCAGTCTCGCGCCGTGTACGCTCTCCCTCTCGACGACGCGACCGTCGCGGATCTGATAGAACCGGGCATCGGTGCGGCGGTTCCAGACCATGTCACCGACGTAAACCGGATTTACCAGGATTGATCGAATCGTCGTGTCGGTCCATTGCCCGGTGTAGATGTGCGACCACGCAGGCCCGCGCGGCGTGGGGATCTCGTCGAGGTTCAATGCCTCCGCAACCGACTTGAAGCCCTTGCCCTGCTCGGTGTACATACGGAAGATCAGC
>CP070744.1:1659910-1670447 GCA_020348265.1 Phycisphaerales bacterium
CCGCCAGGGGTATCAAGATCGAAGAGTTGCCCTCGTGCCGACGGGATAGGCCATGACCAAGTGGCGCTGTAGTATTAGACACTACTGGAAATTCGCCGCGACAAAGCTGCCCACCGTCACCCCTTCAACCACTGCGATTTCGCCGGCCGCGAGGATCGCGTCACCGCCCGCACCGTTGCAGAAGTAGATGTATGCGTTGCTGCTCTGGTACGCGATAAGGACGATGTCGTTGTCATTGGCCGATGTTGCGAGTGTACATGCTGTCGACAAGGTTCTTGGTCAGTCGTGTGCCGCGCAGCGTTATCTTCCTAAGAGCATCAGTCGACGCCTGCTATCAGCCCCAAGACAATTCGGACGGAGTTTCTGCGATAAAGAGCCATTTTCTTTGAGGCGCGCGGAGACTAATTGGCGCATTACGGGCTGGAGCCGCGGATCAAACTGCGGCGCTGAGGCGTGGATTTCGTGTTGCTACATGCCTGAGCGGGCCGGGTCGAAACAAGAGGGCGTATGAGCCGGCCCGACGGCGGCCAGGCGGTTGGCGTCGTTTGGGCGAACATCGACACGGTGAACACACTGCCTGACTGGAGACCCGACACGTTTTGACAAGACAAGCTTGAATCGAAGGTCCTTATTGAAGGACAGGATATTTCAAGGATCCAGACGTTAAGGAGAGGATCATGACTACACTGCGCAACAAACCTTCTGTAGCAAGCTCTGAGAGAACGTACCGGCGAGTAAGGTCGATTCCAATAGCCCTGACCGTGCTGGCCATGTGTGTCTGGCCCACGTCTGCACCAGCAGACTGGGATCCCGGCGAAGATCACAAGATGCACTACCCGCAACTTCCTGACACGGACGGATGGGACGTCGCCTGGCGCGAAGCGCCGGGCTTGAACGACTACTATCTGGCAGACGACTGGCAGTGCAGCGAGTCGGGATGGATCGACAACATCCACTTCTGGATATCGCATAAGAACGAGCTTGACTGCCCCGACACCGACTTTCCCCACGACATCAGAGAAGTCAGAATCCGAATATGCGATAATCTGCCCGTCGGTCACCCCGAGAATCCCTTTGATTACCCGATTCCCGGTGATCCCATCGGTGGGCCGGGAGAATGGCAGTTTCGTGCCCTGGATCAAGAGTTCACCGTGCGGGGCTACGCCATCGACTGGCAAGGCTGGTTCCATCCTCGCTCAGGCGAGTACCTGGAGGACGATCACCTCTACACATATCAGATCAATATCCCCAATATCACCGAGACAGTCGACGAGCCGGGCGTAACCGAGCCGGTCTGGCAGGAAGCGGGCCAGACTTACTGGTTGAAGATCCGGATCATCAAGGACGAGGATTGTGATGAATACCTCATCGGTTGGAAGAACTCCGACTCCACACAGTTTGGTGGTAATGCTGTTTTCTGGAATATCGGTCAACCGGCGGACGGGCCGGAGGAGCTGTACGACCCCATCACGGGAGACCCGCTTGATCTGTCGTTTGTGATTGCCGGAGAGAAGCCGGAGTATGGGGCGTGCTGTTGCGACGACTGGACATGCTATGACGGACTTACTGTCGAAGACTGTCTCTTCCTACCGGAAGACTGCACCTACGTGGGCGTTGGCACTACATGTGGCGGCGGGATCGAAGCCTGCTGTCTTGACGACCATACATGCCAGGATCTTGACCCCACGTGTTGTGAGGTCCTCCTGGATGGCACACCTCTGGGGCCGCAATCGTCCTGCGCAGGCTACATCGTGGCCTGCTGTCTTGATAACGGCTCGTGCATCAACGCAGACGAAGCCTGCTGTGAAGACCTCTGGGGGTGGGCGTCACCCGAGGGATATGCGAACTGTTTGGGTGATGCCGATCCTTACAATGGTGTCGACGACGCGTGTGAAGAAGAGGGTAACTGGGTTGTTTGTGAGCCTCAGGGTGGACCCGACCCCACGCACCCGCTGACCTATTGGTACGACGTCACGCCTATTAGCAGCTATTGTGACTTCCACGTTCTAGTCTTCGACCCCGATCCCAGCGCCTACACGAACTGGGTTGCGCCTCCGGGTTGGAACTACGGTATTCAGCAGGTAGCTCGCGAATATTGGGCGTCTTGGTGGGACCCCACGCCCGGCTGTCAAAACGCGCTTTCCAGCTACTTCCGCTTCCAATTCGACCACAGTCGGCCAGATAGCGCCTGGAGTCCCTGGACCATGACGAACGGTGGAGGCTCGGATCCGACAAGCGAGCTTGCCGACGCATCGTGGGAACACTGGGACAAACTGAATGGATACGGAGCCCAAGTACACGCACCATTGGGGCCCACAGAGGCCTGCTGTCTGTGGAACGGCTTTTGTATTGACGTCCCTTACAACGACTGCCTTGCAGCCATGGGCAATCCCCAGGGTATCGACACCGATTGTAGCACAACTGAGTGTGATCCGATCAAATGGGCCGCGCCACCTTTGCCACCTTTAGCCGAAAACCAATCGTCAGAGCCACTGTGCTTTTGGGGTTGGGATCATCTGTCGTTGTACGGCTCGGCGTCGCGACCGATCCTGGCCGACGATTGGATCTGCGAGACGGACAAGCCCGTCGCCGGCATCCACTGGTGGGGCTCATATCAAGGCTGGATCGATACCGCAACACCACCGTCAACGGCGCCGGAATACTTTCACGTAGGCATCTGGTCGGACTCCCTGATGTCGCATCCCCAACAGTTGATCTGGGAAGCTACTGTGCCGCGTGATGAGTTAGACGAGAGGGTGGCTGGGTGCGATTATCATCCCAGTTTCATGTCCGCACCCGACGTGTGCTGGCGATATGACTTCGCCGTTCCGGAGGAAGATTGGTTTTATCAGGGGCAATCCTGCGAGATCTTCTGGATCAGCGTCTCCGCAATGTATTCAACCTGCTCCTGCGACGGAGACGTGGACGACAATGGTGACATCACTTTTGATGACGTCGTCGCGGTGCTTAACTGCATCGAGGGAGACTGCTCAGGCTGTGTCAACCCTTGCGATGTAAACTGCGATGAAGTCGTCGACTCCCAGGATATAGAAGCGGTCACCTGCCTCTTTGAGGGCGGATCTCCTGAGGAATGCTGTTCCAGCTCGGTAGTCAGTCCGCAGTATGCATGGGGTTGGAAGACGCGCGAGGAAGTCTTTGGCAGCGGGTTCGTAGAGATGACTGACCCACACGCTCCCCATGTTGGAGACGTGTGGGGAAGCGGTAACGAACCCTGGGGCTGGGACCTCTCCTTCGCCGTTACGACGGTCGACGAGGAAGAACCTACTCCCGAGATCACGTGGCGCATTGACGACGACAGCCCCACCAACGATTGGGCCAGTACGCTGCCTTACTGGGAGCACATGGACCTCCCCGTTCTGCCTACCTGTTCGCAAGAGTACCTCGACCCCGTTCAGCCGTACTACGCAGCTACTGATGGACTCGTTGCCGATTACTCGGGATATCGCTTCTATGCCAAGATCTGGCTGGACAACAGCGTCGTCGACCATTCCAACGCAGTCATTGCCGAGCTGAGAAAAGGGGAATGGGATAACGAAGGAACGCTGTTGAGTTCTGCCATGGTGTACGTAACGGACAACATCTCCGAATGGCCGTACGGCGTACCGTACTTGTTTGACTTCGGCACCATAGACAGCTTGGTGATGTTCGGTGAATCGCTGGTGTTGAAGATCATCTACTATGGCGACTCTGACGACACGCGTGTCTACTG
This sequence comes from Phycisphaerales bacterium, assembly GCA_020348265.1. Taxonomy (GTDB): domain Bacteria; phylum Planctomycetota; class Phycisphaerae; order UBA1845; family UBA1845. The sequence continues at coordinate 1,663,641 of CP070744.1, forward strand.
GAATGGAGTAAACTGCCCAAGCGCGCTGCATGCCCTGGCTCCGGGGTATCCAGGTGTGAATGCGGTCATCTGCGAACCGCAGGGCAATGGTAATCCGGAACATCCCGGCACATACTGGTACGACGTTACCCCCGACTGGGCGTTATGCGACTTCCACGTGCGGGTTTACGATCCAAATCCCGGTAACTACACGAACCGGACCCTCCCTCCCAACGTGGTGTATCCAGGCCAACCATCCACGTGGGATTTTGCTGTGCACCAAGTAGGTGACGAGTCGTGGGCTTCGTGGTGGGACGGGCCGGAGTGCGAGAACGTTATCACAGACACGTTCCGCTTCCAGTTTGACAACGACAGTCCGAGTACGTGGGGACAGTGGACTACCACCATAGGCTTCGCAGACAACCCCCATGAGTGGGTCGAAGACTTCGCCGGGCACCACTTTGGCGAACCCGACGGGTACGGCTATCGGGTCCATGTGCCCTCCGTAGCTGAGGCCGCGTGTTGCGTGGGCGACGCTTGCTCGGTTACAACTCACCTTGGGTGCAGAGCTATCGGCGGTGATTGGCTCGGTCCTGGCGGTGTGGGATTCCCAATCCTGGACTGCATGTTCGACCCGTGCGCGACTGGTGCGTGCTGTTTCACCTCGGGCGAGTGCGAAGACGGCCCGGGCTACGATACCTGGGCCCAGTGCGAGGCCATCGCGGCTGACAACGTGTTCCACGGTGGGGTGACCTGCGATGCCGATCCGTGCGTGCTACCTCCGGATCTCCCACAGGATCCGGAGCATCAGGCTCGCAAGAACCGCTACATCTCGATTGACCCCACGACCAATGCAGAAACGCCGGTGGCAATCGAGGTTCAGCTGTCCTCAATGAAGCGTTGCAGCGGCGATCTGCGCCGCTCCTGCATTGTGGATGCGGATTGCCCCACGGTCTGTTCGGCGGACTTCGACCGGAAGTGCGAAACGGACCTGAATTGTTCGCTCGTCGGTGCCGGTACTTGTGTGCCGACCTCACCGTGTGTTGTGCATCCAGACGTCGGCACCGTCACCAAATGGATCGATGAACCATTCGCATCGTCCTGCGTTCCGCAGAATGACTGCTCGACTCAGATGTTCGCGCACTTGGCGGACGACCCGGTGATCCGGGTCTGGACAGAGGATACCGTCCACGTAACCGACTGCGAAGTAGTGCCGGTGGCTAGTTACGAGTTGCGTGCCACCGCAAACGGCGTCATCTTTAGCAGCCCGTTATTGACAGGGACGATCGAGAAGCCACAACGGGACTATGGCGATTGCGTAGGGCCCGGTTACGGCCCTCCGGACGGTATCTGCAACATCACCGACGTACAGGCCTATCTTGTTGCAGTAAACGCCATGTCTTTTGCTCCACATACGACCTGGGTCGATCTCCATGGTGGAATAGATCCGGTTATCTCGCAGCAAATTCTCAACGTGTCGGACCTCCAGCAGATACTGCTGGCGAATGCAGGAAGAGTGTATACGGCGACACCCGGGCAGTATAACCCGGGTGCATGTCCACCATAGCGAAAGCCGGTCTCCAGGGGGAGGGGCGGCCGCAGGGTTGGCCGCCCCTCCCCTCAGACGGCTCATCGAGTTGCGAGAAACGGTGTCTTGATAAGAAGAAGCGGTCCGGGAGGGTTAGTGACTTCGGCTTGTCGCTACGACTGTGACCACGTATGGGTCAGGGCGAATCTGGGCCGCCTGACAATCCAGCCAGAGAGGAGAAAATCATGCGATATGCAACAAGGATTTTAGGATTAGCGCTGTTCGGGTCTTGGATGATTGGTGCCAACCTGACCTATGCCGGGGACGTGGGAGCACAAGCAGGTCTGCCTGTCCGCGAAGGAGCGAGCATGACCGTGGCGGCCGCACGTACGTCGGGCTGGCCGGGTGAGCTGATTCCCGTGCATGTATACCTCAGCAACGTCGACAATCTTGCCGCTTATCAGGTCATACTTACGGTCAGTGGTGGAACGACAGGCAGTCTGCTGCTGGAAGATCTGACCATCGATCGATCAAGAACGGACTACGTGTTTGGCACGGACGAGATCGTCGAAATGATAGACAACAACGGCGGTCGGATTGGTGCTGCCAGGTTCTCCGGTGAAACAGGAGTGGGCAAGTCACTGTACGCGGCGACCTTCCACTTTCGGGCTTCGCCCGATGCAGCAGGTTCTTTCACCGTGAATGTGGAGATTGGCTCCGAGTCGCTCCTGGCAAATGTCGTCGCCCAGAGAATCTCCTTCCGGGCAGGCGAGGCCGCGACAATCTCCATTAAAACGCCAAAGCGCGCCCCCACCCAGCGGGGCAGCAGGAGGACCAGGGCAACGCTACATCGGGGTGACCTCCAGAGACCGTGACGGTTTCATCGTAGAATCCTCGTGGGCACCAGGTTCCATCCCTCGACCGACCAAGACGGGCAACTCTTGACCGAGGACCGCAGATAACACTGGTTTCTGGGTGCTGGTCCTCTTGTCTTGGATGAACGGTCAGGAGACAATGATGAAACGACTTTTGCGCCACCATCAGGCTTGCTCCTCTCTAAGCGCGAGCTGGCCGACTCCGAGGTCGAGGATGGCTGACGTTACACGCATCTTGGACGCAATCGAAAGCGGCGACGCGGGTGCCGCGGACAAGTTGCTCCCGATCGTCTACGATGAGCTGCGTTCTCTGGCCGCCCGGCGGCTTTCCCACGAAAGGCCGGGGCAAACCCTCCAGCCGACGGCCCTGGTTCACGAGGCATACATTCGGTTGGTCGGCGTCGAAGACCGCAACTGGGGCAATCGAGCCCATTTCTTTGCCGCAGCAGCAGAGGCTATGCGCTGTATTCTCATCGAGATGGCCCGTCGAAAGCAGCGCCTCAAACGTGGCGGCGGGCGGAAACGGCTGGAACTCAACGATGGTGATCTGATCAGTAAGGCTACACCTGATGACCTCCTTGCACTGGATGAGGCCCTTGCCAAGTTGGAGGAGGAGGACACGGTCAAGGCGAATCTGGTCAAGCTTCGGTACTTTGCCGGTCTGACGGTAGAGCAAGCGGCCAAGGCCCTGGGGGTCTCTCGGGCGACGGCTGATCGATACTGGGCCTACGCCCGCGCGTGGTTGTATCACGAGATCACCAAGGGTGATGAACCCGACAACATGTGAGAGTCTTCATCGATTGGCAAGGTATGTGCAAGTTTGTGTGCAACCGGATAGCGTGATGAGGTCGGTGAGGCCGGACACTACGACCTCTAGATCCGCCTGCCGGGGAACATCCTATGGACACTGAACCGAAGGACATCGAAGGCATCTTCAGCACGGCCCTTCAAAAGCGTTCTGCAGAGGAACGGGCTTCCTATCTCGACATTGCGTGTGGGGACAACGCCGGCCTGCGGGCGCGGGTTGAGGCCTTGCTCAAAGCTCATGAAGAGGCGGGTAGCTTTCTGAGCGCCCCCGTACTTGATCCGACCGCCTTGGATTCCGATTCCCTCGTGCCGTCTGAAGAACCCGGGACGATCATCGGACGGTACAAGCTGCTGCAACTGATCGGAGAAGGTGGGTTCGGCTCAGTGTACATGGCTGAACAACAACAGCCCGTCTATCGCAAGGTAGCCCTCAAGATCATCAAGCTGGGAATGGACACCAAACAGGTCATCGCCCGCTTCGAGGCCGAGCGCCAGGCCCTCGCTTTGATGGATCATCCCAACATCGCAACCGTGCTGGACGCAGGAGCAACCAAGGCGGGACGACCCTACTTCGTGATGGAATTGGTCAAAGGCGTTCCCATCACCGAGTATTGCGATACGAACGGCCTACCTACCGGCGAACGGCTTGATCTGTTCTTGTCCGTGTGCAACGCGATTCAGCACGCACACCAGAAGGGGATCATCCACCGAGACATCAAGCCGTCCAACGTGATGGTTTCTCTGCATGACGGCAAACCCGTACCGAAGGTGATCGACTTTGGCATCGCCAAGGCGACACACCGTCGTCTGACAGAAAAAACGTTCTTCACCGAGTTTCGCCAGTTCGTGGGCACACCCGAGTATATGAGCCCCGAGCAGGCGGAAATGAGCGGGCTGGACATTGACACCAGAAGTGACGTCTACTCGCTGGGTGTGTTGCTGTATGAACTACTAACCGGTACGACGCCGTTTGATTCAAGAGCGCTTCGCGAAGCGGCGTACGCTGAAATCCAGCGCATCATTCGCGAGGAGGAACCGCCCAAACCTAGCACGCGTTTCAGCAGCCTGGGCGGCGCTTCAACCGCCATTGCCAAGAACCATCAATCGGATCCGCGGTCGTTGCAGCGCGAACTTCGTGGCGATCTCGACTGGATCACAATGAAGTGCCTCCACAAGGATCGCTCGAGCCGGTACGTGGGCGCAGCAGAGCTCGCGGCTGATATACTCCGGCATCTTAACCATGAGCCGGTTCTCGCCGGGCCACCGGGCATGGCCTATCAGCTTCGCAAGTTCGCCCGTCGGAATCGCAGGTTGGTGGGAAGCCTAGCGGCAGTGGTCCTCGCATTAGCGGCTGGGGTCGTTGTTAGCACTTGGTTTGCCGTCCAGGCAACGCGGGCCAAGGAGGAAGCCCAGGGCCAGGCCGCAATTGCGCAGGAGGTGAGCGATTTCCTCAATAACGATCTGCTGGCATCCGCTGCCCCTGCTAGCGCCCCGGGCCGCGAAGTTACCGTCCGCGAAGTGCTCGACAAAGCATCCCACGCGATTGAGGACAAGTTTGCGGATGACCCAGTGGTGGAGGCGTCTATCCGTACAACTCTGGGGCTGGTGTATCGCAATTTGGGTGATTACGACGAGGCTGAGGGGCATCTCGGTCGGGCCCTGAGTCTCCGACGGGAAGTACTCGGCAAAGAGCACGCCGACACTGTCTACTCTTTGGCCAACCTGGGCTCGCTGTACCGAGATATGGGTCGGTATGACGAGGCCGAGCCGTTACTCGTCAACGCGCTAAATCTGCATCGTACATTTTTGGATCACCAAGATCCGAGGATGCTGTCATCCGTGAGCGGCCTCGCCGTCTTGTACGCCGAACAACAAAGATACGAAGAAGCCGAGCCACTCCAAGAGCAAGCACTTGAATTGGGCCGCCTCCTCCTGGGAGACGAGCATCCGGAAACCCTAGCGTCGATGACCAACTTGGCATTGCTGTATCGAGACCAGCGCCGGTTCGATGAGGCCGAGGAACTGCTCGTCAAGGCAGTCGAATTGAGCCACCGAACCCTTGGAGAGGGGCACCCTAGGACGTTGTTTTCCATGAATAGCCTGGCTCTGCTATACCGCAACCTTGGCAGATACGATGAGGCTGAGCCGCTTCTCGCCCAAGGCCTCGAGTTGGGCGCTCGCGTATTTGGCGAGGAACACCCCAAGATGTTGATTCAGATGCACAACTTGGGGGGGATATACCGCAAACTGGGGCGATACGAGGAGGCGGAGCAACTATACCTACGCTCACTGCAGGCGACGCGACGCGTCCTCGGTGACGAGCACCCTCAAACGTTGGGATTCATGAATAACTTGGCCACACTCTACTGCGATCTCGGGCGATACGAGGAAGCCGAGCCGCTGTACACCCGCGCGCTTGAGCTGCGCCGCCGTGTTCTGGGCGAGCGACACCGCGCGACGTTGGCGTCCCTAAGCGGGCTTGGCAGGCTTTACGAGAGCCAGGAACAGTATGAGAAGGCCGACCCGCTGTACGCAGCCGCGGTGGCGGGAGCCCGGTCTTCAACGCCCGGAGGACATTGGCATCTTGGCGTCCATCTCAGCCGTTACGGGCGGATGGCAACCAAGCTCGAACGCTATGGCGAAGCCGAAGACGCATTATTCGAGTCATATGGGGTCCTTGAATCTGCACTCGGCGCCGAGAATGAGCGGACAATCGAAACGGTTCAGTACATAGTGGATCTCTATGAAGGCTGGGGTAAGCCGGACAAGGCCGCCGAGTGGCGTCAGAAGCTCCCACCAGAGTCGTTGCGGGAAGAAGATCCGCCTTCGCCCGACACGTCCAACGAAGCCGGCGATTAATGCGGCGGTCCAAAGTACCGGAGCGCAGGAATCAATGGACCTGCACGCCGCTGCTCACTTGTCATGACCTCTGCATGAACACTACGCAGACAGACTTCTATGGGCTGTGTTTGGACATCCGCCTCGATGACGTAAGTTTCGTTCCGACATACACTTATCCCTTCGACCTGATAGCCGAAGGGCACCGAAATGGGTTCGACTCGGGGCGACAGGATTTGAACCTGCGACTTCCTGCTCCCAAAGCAGGCGCGCTACACGCCAAAAACACTATAAACAAAGGGTAAACGACGCCCCCAACCCTGCCCGGTGTACGCCCGGGTGTACAGAATCTCCGGATTCCACGGCCGTCAAACCTGCCTTGCCGGGTATAGATCCCGCTCTACAAGCCGTCGTTGACGCTTGGTTTGGCCTGCCCGAAGCGATCCGGACCGGCATTACCGCGATGGTAGAGGCGGCAAGGCGATGAGACGGCCCATTATGGAATGCTCAGGCGGCGTGTCCGCTCAGATCCGGTACGGGAGTACAGATCTAACGCACCAAAAGGGAGTCTTGAACCATGGAATGTGATGCTTTGACGTTTGGGCAGGGCATCGAAAATAGGGACGCCGCGCCAATCCGCAGACACGAAGATCTCATCGCCTTTGCCCGCAAGCACCGCTACCGGATCCGCAACCTTCACGACGGCGGGCCGGTGCCGCCGGCCATGCCGCAGAAGTCGAGCAAGGACAAGCTGGGTTACGTCGGCGATTCGGATCGCTG
>CP070744.1:1670547-1680854 GCA_020348265.1 Phycisphaerales bacterium
TCGGCTGACGCCACCATCGTGTGCACGGAGGATTCGCAGTGTGCGGCGCACAACCCAGGAGACACGTGTGTGGTGATGCCCGGGTCCTGCGTACCGCACCCGGACGTCGACCCGCCGAACTCGTTGGGATGGGTGGGTAGACCCTTTGACCCGAGCTGCCGACTGTATGTCGGAGACGAACCAGACGGTACCTGCACCGGAGTCGAGTACGTAGCGCGAGTTGTGGATGGTCCGGTCTATCGGACCTGGCGGGAAACACCGCTGCACATCGGCGACTGCGAGATCGTACCCGTTGCGACGTATACAGTCGCAGCAACGGCCGACGAGGTGTCTTTCACCGATGCACTGGAAGTGGCCACCATTCAGAAGCCTGCGCTACTCAACTATAACTTTGGTGACGTTGTCGGGCCGCCAACAAACCGATGTCTCGGCGACCACGACGTTGAATGTGAATCTGATACGCAATGCGGGGCTAACGGACCTTGTGAACCGGTTTTTGCCCCGCCGGATGGTTACTGTAGCGTCACCGACGTATCGGGATTCCTCCTGACCCTGGAGAACCGTGGCGAACCCGGGAATCCGCAGCCGCAAGCACCCCTCACCTGGATAGACATCCACGGGGGTGCACTGGAGTACGGCGGATGCACGAGCACCGAGACGGTGTGTTATGATCATTCGGATTGCCCTGCGCGCGAGCTGTGCGTGGGCGCGTTTTGCAGCGGCACGGGCGAGGCGTGCTATTTAGAAGACGACTCATATCCCTGTCCCGTCGGGGAGACGTGTGTTGGCCCTGGGTTCTGCGCATACGGTACTCACCCGTGCTGGAATGACGCAGGCTGTGGCGTCGTGGTTGCTTCGTGTGTCTGGAGGGTTTGCAGCACCTCAAAGACAACTTGCTCCAGCGACCTGGACTGTCCTTCTGGTGAGGTATGTGGCGTGGGCGTCTGCACCGTCGATAAATGCCACGATGATCTAGAGTGCGTCAACACCGAATCGTGTGGGAGACGGAAGTGCAGCGCAAGCGAGGTCAGATGTGCAATTGATTCAGATTGCCCTGACACCGAAGTGTGCAATCTGGCATCGAAATCGCGTGCGCCAAACTGCGTGCTGAATGTGCAGGATCTTCTGGGCATCCTGACGGGAATAACCGGCGCAACCTACACTTCGTACGCGGAGCAGGTGACACCGAAGGACTGCTCCACTATCGTCATTGTGCCTTCAGCGCCTGTCGGCGGCGCGATCGAGCTGAGCTTCGAAACGAGTGCAAGCAGCGTCTTGGCTGGTGAGCAGCTGGAGGTCGACGTATATGCAAGCTCGAACATCGATCTCAGCGGATACGAACTGGCCCTGGAGGTTGCCGGTGGGACAAGTGGTGAGTTGGCGCTCTGGGAAACGAGGATCGACGATAGGCCCGACTACGCGTTTCGACCGGCGGGGGACCCGGTGTACACTTACGATGCGACAAGCAAAAACGAGGAACGGCTCTCGTGTGCACGTAGCGAGGGAGAGATAGAGGAAACCGACCAGCAGCCTGCATATCTGGCGACTTTCGTCTATCAGCCGGTGGGCGGAGCGACGGGGGAGTTTAGCATAGCAATCAAAGGCCAGGGTGCTTCATTTCTGACCGATGAAGCGGGTACGGTGCTCCCGTGCGAGATACAGGAACAGCAGGTCATCGTCACTGTAGGCATAGACTGTTTTCAGGATACCGATTGTGCGCCGACCGAGTGCCAGACCGCCAGCTGCACGAACTACGAATGCATCTACACCAACCTCCCCGAGACTACACCCTGTGACGACGGCATGTTCTGCACCAAGACGGACGAGTGCGACGCCAACGGAAACTGTATCGGCAGCGGGGCCAAGTGCCCGATGTTCCAGCCTACCTGCTGTGAGTTGGGTGACTACTGCACTTGTTCGACGTGTCAGTGCGCGGCGCAGTAGTACGACAGTCTGCTCGAAGGCAAGCTGAACGCTGATCCTCGGTGGCTTGGCTCTGGCGGGTTCAATGGTCCGCCCTTCGAAACCTACGGTACCGCACGCGAGGTGGTGGTAACGGTCAGCGGGATCGAAGTAGGTTGGGGAGACGCCCAAGGGCTCTGCAAGGTTTGCGACGCAGCCTGGGGTCCCGCGATGCTTGCCCACGACAGTTGTATAGCGTGCCAGTCCTGCCACTCGCACGGATCTAGTTGGAGTGAATACGATTGGGAGGATGACGATGATCACACGCTCTGTCCTCCCGCCGCCCGAGCGGGTTTTGGTTTGGAGTCCCCGGATCCGTGGATTGAGGGAGATCCCTTGCCGATAGATCCGCGTCGACTAAGAGCCGAGGACATGCCTGCCATGCTGGAATCAGTGCTCGGCAGCGATTCGGAATAGCCGTTTGCGGTGTCGTTAGGCGTTGCTTCCCGGCAGTCGATCCCACGGCGTCCGGCAGTCAGGCCCGACGACGACCAACGGGTTTGGCAACGTCGCCTGGATGGCCTCCAGCTTACTGCCGAAGACGAGTTCGCTGATGAGCTTGTGCCCGGCGGCACCAACTACAACAAGGCTGTCATGGGGCACAGCGTACAAGTTGTCCTCGAACGTTCCTTCATCATACAGCCGCCATTCAACGTCACCGCAGGATACGGTGTCTAGGATTCCGGCAGCCGACAGACCCTTTTCACACTCCTCCTTGGTGATACCATCAAGTTGTGTATGAATCGCAAAGGGCACCTGAGCAAGGCGGGCGATGGCCATCCCCTCTTTCATTGCAACGGCACCGAGGTCGGACCCGCCGAAGGAAGCGATTACGTTTGTCCAGCGTTTGAACGCCATGCTGGGGATGAAGACGGGGAAGGGGGCGTACTTGACGAGCCTGCGAACCTTCGGCCCGATGTGGCCCAGGCCAATCCGGCTCGACTGCTCGCTGATAACTCGCGGGCAGGTCATCATGGCCCAATCGTTGGGCAAGAGCTGCATACCCCCGGCGACTCGCTCTGCCGGAACGCAGAATTGATAGATACACTTGAGTTCGGAGAGCACCTCTTCAACACGAGCACGGGCAGTGGAAGGATACGCCACGTACGACTCATCAAGCTGGACGTTGACGGGGGTACGCCCGAAGTCCATGCCGAACTGAGTGGTCTTGGGTATGTAGACAGCCAAGGACAGCCCGAACTGCTGCTTGCAGAAGTACGCGGATTGCATCAAGTTCTCGCGTCCCATGGGCGAGTTTCGAAAAATGTGTAACAAGGTCGTTGTCATAACGGGTACTCCTACAACCACAGTGCCACCGGCCCGCGGCATGGGGCATGCTGATCTCCGACGCGGGCTGGAAGACGGTATGATCTTACTGCATGAGGAGCTTACGACAACGGCCTGCGTTCGGTTCGCCATGGTGTTGATTGAGCGAGGTCGGCCATGATGAATTTTCTATCTCGAATCCCCACCCCGATGGCACGATGGAGCCGGCTACTTGGCTTGGCTTCCGTGGTGGGCATACTTGCCGGCCTAGCGGCGGCGGTATTGAAATACGGCCTGCACGAGGGGAGCAGGTTCCTGGTCGGTCGCTTCACCGACCTCGGCCAGGCCCACGTCCTCACGTTTCGAGCGGAACTCTTACTTCTGCCTGCGCTTGGTGGGCTTGTGGCGGGCGTGCTGGTCCACTGGCTGTGCCCACGACTGGGCGGACACGGGACCGATCTGCTCATACGTGCGTTCCACCGCCAAGGTGGCGTAATGCCCTTGCGCGGCCCGACGGTCAACGCAGCAGGGGCGATCGGGGTAATCTCCTGCGGCGGCTCCGCCGGGCCGGAAGGTCCCATCGCCGCCCTTGGAGCGGCAATCGGCTCGGCCCTTGGCCATGTGTTTTCCCTGACACCCCGCGAACGGCGCATCATGTTGATAGCCGGTTGCGGCGCGGGGGTTGGTGCGATCTTCCAATGCCCTCTGGGTGGTGCCCTCTTCGCTGTGAGCGTTCTGTATCGCGAACCGGACTACGAGACGGATGCCATCGTTCCGGCGTTTATTGCCTCAGTGGTTGGCTACTCCGTCTACATGACCTTCTGGGGATACGGAGCGCATCTCCTGCATGGTGCAAACACGCTGGTGTTCTCGTCGCCTCGCGAACTGATCCCCTATGCGATTCTCGGTCCTGTTTGCGGACTTTTTTGCATCGTGTTCCGGGCTTGCCTGTGGTTCGTCGAGAAGGCGGTGGCCCGGGCTCCCCGCGTGCTGCGTTGGCTTTCACCCGCCCTTGGGGGTCTTGCTACCGGTGCGGTTGCCTGCGTGCTGCCTCAGGTTATGGACGGTCAGTACCTGTTCATCCAAAACGCAATGGACGGGAACTTCATGGGTGGTTTCGAGGCCCAATCCTGGTGGATGTGGGCGGCGTTGTTTGGTGTCGTCGCGCTGGCAAAATGCCTGGCCACCGCTCTTACAGTTGGCTCGGGGGCGCCGGGAGGAGTGCTGGGTCCGTGCGTGTTTATCGGCGGCGCGGTTGGGGCTTTTGTCGGCGCGCTAGTCTCCGCGGTCGCACCGCACGCGTTCACGAGTGATCCGGATAATCTCCGCCGGGCGTTGATCCCCGTCGCCATGGCCGGCGTGCTCTCCGCCAGCATGCGCGTGCCCCTCGCGTCCTTGGTCATAGTCACGGAGATGACCGGGAGCTACGGGCTGATCGTCCCTCTGATGGTGGTGTGCACAAGTTCGTACCTGGTTGGGCGCCGATGGGGTCTGAACGACGAACAGGTTCGCAGCTCGACGGAATCCCCCGTGCACGCGGGGGACGCTGTCGTACACATGCTGGAAGTCGGGCGGGTTGAAGACGTGATGCACCGAGACTGGCCGGGGATGGTTCGACCGGATACGACGCTGGGAGAACTTGTCGCACGGGTCGAGCCTGGGACTCGTCCCGCCTTTGCGGTCGTTCAGGATGGTGTTTTGAAGGGGATGATTTTCGTACCCGAAATCACTCGAATCATGAACGAGCCGGGGATTTCCGAGGTCATCATCGCCGCTGACATAATGACGCCCGAGCCGGACGCGCTGAATCCGGATGACGATCTGTACACCGCCCTTGCCGCGATGGCCCGCAACAATGACGTGGTCATGCCTGTCGTCGCCCGCGATAGACGCGAGCACCTGGTGGGGATGCTGACCCGCAGAGACATCTACCGTACGGTTCGCAGGCAGCTTGATGATCTGGGAAGGCACCTGGTCCTGGAACATGAGGCCCTGGCGTCGATTGAACACGAGGAGACGCTGCATCAGTTGGTGACGGGCGTGCCCGCCGGTAAGGCGTCCAGGGTTCAACGTTTGCTCGTGCCCATTCAGGCCATCGGGCTGTCGCTGCGTCAGGCGGATTTCCGGCGGAAGTACGACGTTCAGGTCATTGGCATCGAACAGACCGACGGAACGATTCAATGTCCGCCCGACGTAGACGCTCCGCTCAAGACCGATCAACGGCTGATCGGCATCGTCGGAGAACAACAGCAGACCGAATCAACCTGACCATCGCGGATTGTCCCCGTACGAGGACCGAGGACTGCACCAGGAAATGTCAAGAACGCGAGCAGACCCCAAAGAACTGTCCGCAGAGCGCCACGAGTCTCCCCACACCACGCAGCCAGAGTCGGTCTATGAACCGGTTGCCGTTGTCCGGTCAGGGTGCTGTATCTCGCAGAATGGCATAGTACAGGCGAACACGATACTCCGGTGGCTGCGCACTCACGACTGTACCCTTGTCAGCCTCTGAGTATACTACTTGCTGGGGTAATCCGCCCTGGAGCGTGTAATTCGGGGGATCGCCGTCCGGAGGATCTCCTTCCTGGAGCTGTTCTTCTTGAAGGTCAAACTCAGTGGCAATGTCGTATCTCGTCCTTCCGGTCCCCGAACCATGCCGGTAGGCAGCATGGCCAGGCTCGATCTCTGCCGGAAGCTGGATACTTGCCTTGAGCCTCACCGGGTCACCTTCTGCATAGGGCATTTTGGACTCCTGTTGGATCGCAAACATACAGGCCGGGTCAAGGCACCGGACCCGCGAATTTCGCCGCCGCCTGCAGTGCCTTATCCGTAATATAGATAACGTTGTGCGCAAGCTGGGTGGGATCCATGTCGACCGAATAGGCCCTTATCTGTGTTGGCGATTCCTGGACAAAAACGATTGTTGAATCTCCGGCCGCCTTCGAATCCACCAGCGTAAACGGTTTGCCTGTGGGCTTGGCTTTCAGAACATGTGCGTATTTTCGATCGGACGCATCAATCTGATGAACAGCCACGCCTGAGAACCCACCAAATCCCGCAGCCTGTGCGGTGGCTGCTGCGGCTTCGTTCTTAACCTCCGCAATAGGCGCGGACCAGTGCACCGCCAGTGTTTTCTGCACTTTCTTCAGTTGTTCGGAATCCTGTAATCCCTCTTTAAGGAATTCCTCGTAGCCCTGGAGTCGATCGTAGAAATCGGCCACCTTCTCAGTATAGACACGGGCCTTCTCAGCTGCTACGAATATGTCGGTCATTGACACAAGTTCACCGGCCAGCGCAGTACCCTCGGCCTTGAGAGCTTTAGCGTCCTTCAAGTCATTCGCGGCGGGTTCAGAGATGCGGACTTCATGCGCAGGGCCGAGCACCTTTTTGAGGCAGGCAATCACATGCTCAAAGTGCTTGAGTGACGCGACGCTCTTGAGCACGGCATCGCGATAAGTCCCCTCAGTCACCTTCTCCTGGCCGGTCGCATCGAGCAGCTGAACTTGAACACGGAGGTAATTCTGGCAGCCCGGCAGCGCCAGTAAGAGAGCCAATATGAAAAACACGGCCTTTCTGTTCGTCGTCACGTTAGATTCCTTATCGAATAGTCGTTTTCTTGGTAATCTACCTGTCTGTGCAGACGGACTGTGCCGTAGCTACTCACCGTTTTCCGCAGGTGCATGCAGATTGGCCATCGCCTCGAGGGCAGCTTTAGCTTGCGGGTTAGACGTCAAGTACGTTTCGGCGATGCCGCGAAGGCCGTCGCCCAGCGTGTTCTTTTCCTGCTTCCGTGCCGCTTTGCGCTGCCTCATGCCTTCAATCAAAGAAGCGGTCTTGTCGATAACGCTGTTGATCTCCGCGTCGTACTGAGTAAGATCGAGATTCATCGCAGAGGCATAGAAAACCAGCTTTCGGAACTTGTAGGGGTCGGTCGTCTCATACTGCCCCATAGACATAAAGTCCTGATCGGCCAAGCTGGCAAGCCAGCCCTGGCGTGCAATGGCAATGATATTCTGCTCATGCCTTGCTGGGTCACTGACTTTGGTGTCTTCCCTCTTCTTCTCTGTTGAATACTGTTTGAGCGCGCTCAAGTAATCCTTCTTGATATCATCGAACACCTTGAGGTTCTGCTCGGAAAGATCCGCCCCAGGCAGGTTGGGGAGCTTTCCGTTCATGAGATCAAGTGTCGTCGCGCTGACATAAGCCGCCCGCATCTTGTATTTTACCAACCCCCCACCGCGTCCTTCGATGGTCATCTTGAAGTAGCTCTTTGGGGCGATTCCGGTGACGGGATGAGGTTTCCCGATCACCTCGAAATGCTGCACCTGCCGGACACTCGCACAGCCGGAACAGCAGAAGACAGCAGCGACAACTGGAAGTACCAACAGCATAATGCTGCTGCGTCTAGTGGGCTGCGATTGCAAGATGGGTCTCCTAATAGAATGGCTATGGCAGACACGCCGAACACGATATCGACACCTGTGAACTCGCATACTACCTCTCCGAACGGAGAGTAACCATATGTCGCTCGAACGTGTGGAATCTAGCCTACAGTCATACGAGGGTCAAGCGCCAACCACGGAAAAACTGCTACGCGGTGTTTCACTGTCGCCACCGCGGAAACCGCAGTCCAACCCAATTGATATCCATGCACAGCGCAAGGCGCATCAATGCGGGACACATCCCAGGCTCACACGTGCAGTCACCCTAGGCCGCACCCCTAAGAACGAATGAGCGTCAGCTGCGAGCATCTGTTGCCCTCAAACTGAGCGGTCTTTGTGATTACCCGTGATGACGTCGGATATGAGCGTTTTTCGACCTGATGGATCTGATGGAATGCCACACATTAATCCTACGAGAGGACGTCACCTTAGTGATCGACACGCCGCCGGCATTCGTATGAGCCCTTTGCCGGCTGGTTGGGTCGGGACTGTCCAAGTCCCGGCTTCACCATCTGTGCACGCTGGTTCCGGGTATTCCGCTGAACGTGCGACGGGCCGAGCAGATCCATCCGGCGGCCACGCTGCCGGGGCGCACGTACCCCACGAGCGGAATTCTCACCCGTCGCCGCAGAGCAAAAGCGCACCGCCGACAAAAAGCACACACCGCCCGCGCTTTGCCAAACGCATGCGGTGTGTGAATATGGAGTCAATACGGTTTCTTTTGTCTACGGCAGGCCAAGCGGCTCGCAACCTGTGGCGTGACGGCTGTCAGCTACACACTGATTGGGATAGATCTTGCCGTTGTCGCAGATCACCGGGGCATAGATCTTGGGGCACCGGGCTGAGGCAGCCTTAGCCTCCTCGATGGGCAAGCCAAGCGGCTCGCAACCTGTGGCGTGACGGCTGTCAGCTACGCATTGATTGGGATAGATCTTGCCGTTATCGCAGATCACCGGAGCATAGATCTTGGGGCAGCGGGCTGAAGCGGCGCTTACCTCCTCGACGGGCAAGCCAAGCGGCTCGCAATTCTCGGCGTTACGACTGTCGGCTATGCACTGATTGGGGTAGATTTTGCCGTTGTCGCAGATAACCGGGGCATAGATCTTGGGGCACGGTGTTGGGCGTGCCTTAGCCGCCTGGACCGGTTCGCCGGACAGAATCACCACCAATGCGAGGAACGCGAAGACGACCAACACGACGGGCACGTATTTCTTACTGGCGTTCACTTTAGCTCTCCTTCCTCATGTGACATGCGCTCGGGACACGACGCTATGTCCCTTCTCCTCCGACACGGGGACTTCCCGTTAGTCGAGACTGGGCGACTAAAGTACCCGAACGAGCTATCCACTTCAACAGACGCGCGTTTCTGTATCAAGTCGGCGACGCAGAGAACCACGACCTCCGCGGTCATCTCGACACAGAAAGAGGTTGCACGCAGGAATGGCTCGGGCAGGAGGCTAGGCTCAAGGCTGAGATTGTGCCGAAAGCGCGGCAATTGCAGGCTCGCGACTGGTTGTTACCGACCACAAATCCTTGTGGGTCAGTCATTTATGGCTCATTCCGGATTGGTATCACAGGCGACCGAAAACGGGCGGCGTGTCCAGGTCTCCTCAGGCTGTGGATATGGGCGTGGGCACCGTTCCTTGACATTTGAACGGATCGGGTGGGCACGTAGAATCCTGGATGTCGACTCGATACTCTATAAGTCTCATGATCCCTGTCCGCCAAGCGTTCGGGAGCGTCACCCGACCGTCGGCGCGGTTCTAAGCAAGGAGCATATCGTTATGGCAACACAGAAGACAAAGCATACTGGGCTACTTCTCCTTGGGGCAGTGGCTATTCTGTTCGGTGCAGTCGCATATGGTGCAGATGTGCCGCAGGCACCCGGTGACCGGGCCGCCGTACGTGTCGGCCCGGAGAAGTCCGTGAATGGCATCACGGTCGAGCAGTTCTACGCCCAGCAGAAGAGGCTTCACGGCTGGCTGATGGGGAAAACCCCGGCGGGTACGCTCAAGGCCACCACCCGCGCAGATTTGACGGCACAAGATCTTGACAACATCGCGAATCAGCCGAAGGGATTGCGACCCACGCCCCTTCGCATCGGTGTAGTCAAAACGATTCGGCCGATCGCCGTGAATGGTGTGGATTCCCCGCAATCAAAGAGCGTCTACGAACAGTCTGACGACGGCAGCTTTACCTGGGCAACCACGATCTCGTCGACCAGCGCGGAAGGCATTCGTGTGCACTTCGCAAACTTCTCTCTGCCTGCCGGTGCGGAGATGTACATCTTCAATCAGGAAGGTGATGCCCGTGGACCCTATGTGGATCAAGGCCTCAACGGCGACGGCGAATTCTGGTCGCACACCGTGTTCTCGGATACCGCGCTGATTCTCTTGAGTCATCCCGGAGCAGCCACGGCGCAGGATAGGGCCGGCGTTACCTTCAAGATCGATCAAGTAGGCGTGATCCGTCCGCACCGGCCGTTCGCAATACCGCATGCCGAATGGTCGGATAATCAATGCGACAATGCCTCGTGTGTTTTGGATGCGAATTGCGGCAGCGTAGCACCCGCCGATCAGTCAGCCATCGCGAAGCTGGAATGGATCGCGGGAGCTTACATCATCACTTGTACGGGAG
>CP070744.1:1680954-1691039 GCA_020348265.1 Phycisphaerales bacterium
ACCCGTGTTGAGTGTCGTATGTTTGGCACTGGCGGACAAGCCGCCAGTGGCACACGCGCGAAGGGTGAGGGATGGATCTGTGTGCCACGGATGGCTTGCCCACCCGTGTTGAATGTCATATCCCCGGCACTGGCGGACAAGCCGCCAGTGGCACACTTTGCGCATCGCCTCCCCCACCTCCAAAGGAGGCGGGTGGCATGCCCAAGCCGTAGGCGCGGGCATGTTCTTCCGATTGCCGAGTCCGTCACGAAACCAACATGCCTGCGCTTTGCTTAGGCATGCCACACAACTTGCGCCGTGCTCAGGCATGCCACACGATTCGGAGTCCTGCTTATCACACCCCTCATCCGTCCAGTGGACCTAGGACCGGAATGCTGTCAACATCCGGGACGAGAGGAACATCAGTTCGTCCCATGAAGTATCGCACGTTCGACCAGTACCAGTCCTCTGCTGAACGCACCAATTCTCGCCGGACTGGATTTGCATGGATGTAGTCTATGGTCGCGTGGACGATCTTGGGCCGTATCAGGTTGCGATCGTATCCGCCGCCCCGTTGCCAGAAGCGATGAGCCACCTTGGCATTGGGTTGCTCATCGCGCATAAGCGTCAAAGCGTCCGGGGCGTGTACTCGAACATGCTGCAATGCCCTACGCGTCACAGGCTGTTTGATATCCGCCAGAATAGCGCTGATTGAGTAATCGTTCGTCTTGGGAAAGATGAGAAGGTGAACATGGTCCGGCATTATCACGTAAGCCCAGAGGTCAAAGTCGTGTTTCCTGCGGGCAACTCCAAGGGAGTCAATAAACCAGTTGCGGCAACGATCTCGCTCCAGGACGATGATAGACGCCCAGGACGATGACCACGGTTATCGCCCCGGATCAGTTACCGCGAGTGCGCGTTTAGACCCGCAAGCCCGCGACTCTATCCCTCGTAGAACCTCGCCATGATGATGCTATCCCCGAAGCTCCCATCTCCGCGAAGCCAATCGTCTTTCAATCGTCCTTCCTCGATGAAGCCAAGCTTCTCATAAAGAGCGATCGCACCTGTGTTATCCGCAAAGACCTTCAAGCACATCTTACGGAGCTCCAGCCTGCGTCCCCAATCGATGATTATCTCGCAGAGCTTGCGCCCGATTCCCTGCGCCCAGAACTCCTTCAACACAGCAAGGCCAAACTCCGCATGATGGCTAAGCCGCTTGTGCTGCGTGTTGCTCATCCCCCCGCCGAACCCGGCGATCGCCCCATCCACGACGGCGCAGAGCAGGATGGTCCGCGGCATGGCCAGTTGATCGCGGATAAACTCGCGTTCCTTCTCCACCGTCCAGTCAAACTCCCCGGGGAGATAGTTGAGGAAATCACTCTCGCGGTGGCTCTGCGGCAAGAGCCGACAGAAATCCGCCGCGTCATCCTCGACGACTGATCGGACTACACACTCGCGCCCATCCTTAAGCTCAAACCGCACGGGCAGATCTGGGAGTATCTTCGCATTCTCGGCCTCAGGGTCAGTAGTCATGCCAATCAGATTACCCCGGCTACGGAGGGGCGACAAATCCGACGTCGCTGGAGGAGGGCGCGAACGATCCGCAACAGGGTTGCAGCGTTCCCCCGCCGATCGTGTATAATAAGCATCACGGAGAACGCGATGGAATCAGACGAAAACAAACTCAGCGGCGATGTGCTCCCTCTGCTACATCAGGCTGTCGACCGGGAGGCTTCGGATGTGCACTTGGCTCCGGGCTATCCGGTGACGTATCGCATTCACGGGCGCCTCGAAGCGGTGTCAGAGGCGGTGCTGACCCCCCGGGCCGTGCGTCAAATGGTCGAGTCCTTCCTGCCGGAGCGACTAGTGCCCCACCTGGCCGACGGGAGGAACTTCGATTGCTCTATAGCCTTAGAGCACAAAGGGGCTCCTTGCCGATTCCGGGCCAATGTCTTTATCGCCCAGGGCGACTGGTGCGCCTCTCTGCGCCATGTGCCCAACGAAATCCCCTCCTTCGAGTGGATGGGCATAAGTCAGGGATTTGCCGAGCGGCTGGTCGGTCATCGTAACGGATTGGTGATAATCACCGGTGTGACCGGATCGGGAAAGACCACCACTCTCGCAGCTCTTCTCAACCTGCTAAATCAGAAGGGCGGCTATCGAATCATCACCGTCGAGGAACCCATCGAGTACGTCCACAAGCCCGTCAGCTCCAGCATGGTCGTTCAGCGCGAGGTGGGCCGGGACGTGGATTCGTTTTACGACGGTCTCAAGTACGGCCTGCGGCAGGATCCCGACGTCATCCTCGTGGGCGAGATCCGCGACCGAGACACCGCTCAGATGGCTCTGAGCGCCGCGGAGACCGGCCACCTCATCCTAACCACCCTGCACACCAAGGATGCCAAAGGCGCGGTCACCCGTTTTGTCGACCTGTTTCCTCATGAGGTCCAGGACGACGTCCGTACGCAACTGGCCCTGAGCCTCCGCTCAGTCGTAAGCCAGCATCTTTTGCCGTCGGCAGCAGAAGGGAAGCGCACGCTGGCGATGGAGGTGCTCCACGTCAACAACCCCGTGCGGGCGGCCATCAAGTTCGGCAAGATCGAGTCCATCGAATCAGCCATCCAAACCGGCAAGCGTGACGGGATGTTGATGTTGGACGATGACCTCCAACGCTTAGCTTCGATAGGCAAGATCAGCCTGGAAACAGCCCGCCGATTCGCCAAAGACCCCGACAGTGTATCCGCTGTGCGCTAGGAAGATCACATATTCCGCCGTGTGCCACTGCTCTTGAGCAATACAAATCGCAGCGTTCGTCTCGCGGACCGGATTGTTGGTGCTAGTGCAAGCTACAGTCAGGTCTAGCCGCTGAACAGGCTACCCACGTGACCGACAAATACATCCGGCGGTTCGAAGTTGTGCACAGAATCAACAATAAAACCATCGCGATCGATGAAGACGATATGAGGGACGGCCGAGACGCCGTACCAGTGGCCTAGATCCGGCGATTCGTCCAGATCGACGCGGATGAACTGTACGCCGGACAGAGCTTCAACAACTTCGGGATTGCTCAGGGTCTGCTCTTCCAGGCGTTGACACGCCGGACACCACTTCGCACCGAACGCAATGAGCATGGGACGCCTATCTGCACGTGCCTTTTCGAACGTGGAGATGAAGGACTCCGGGGCGTCTTCCGGCACCGGAGCCTGAATTTGCCGGGCGGCGGTAGCTGGACTACATCTAGCTACCGATTCTCTTATAGTGGCTCGAAAACGATCTTGGGTAATCACCTGGGCAAGCTTCTCGTGCGTGACGAGGTCTGGATCGTAGCTGACAGTCACCAGATCCTTATCGTAATCCCAGATGATCTCTTCGACAGCGTTAGTTCCTTCCAGGAACTCATCGACCGCGTACGGTCAGGCCAGTCATGTGGCACCGGACTTGGTCTTCATTATTCCGCTGACGTAGAACGTTGCCTTGCTAGACATCAGTAATCCTTTTTGACGGACAAGTAGACGTCTGCACCGGCGCAAGTATCCAGCCGCTTGCCCGGTATTCCATCTTTCATAACAGGAATAGACTGCCTGCGTCAAGGCTAGACCACAAGTTTGTACAGATACTCCTGTTCGGCGTCGGTAGTGGGTAGCCTACTCTCTCTACCGGCATAGCGCAACTATACTCCACTCCTATTCGCAAATGCCCCCGCCAGTTCTGTGCGGAGGCAAGTGGAAGTTGCACGTCCTCACGATCTCGGCGCTTCAACCGGCAGCACCGGCGGCGATCAGGTCGCCGTGGCCCTTGCGGCGTACGACCGGAGGCCAATCCGCCGTCGGGTCATACCACTTATCGAGTACTGCCTTGAAGTCGCCCGCTCTCTTGACGGCGATGAAAGCATCACGAACCTGCCGGGCACAGGGATGATGCTCGGAGTACTTGATGCCGAACTTGCGCATTATCTTGGCCGCAAGTCCATCGCCATAGTACTCCACCGCGATGCGGAAATGTTCTGTAATGGCCTGACCTTGCTGCTCGATCGATGGAGGAAGAGGTAGCTCATTCCCACTCCACAGGGCCCGGCAGTCCCGGAAGATCCACGGGTTGCCAATCCCCCCGCGTGCGACTGTCACACCGTCGACACCCGTTTCACTGATCATCCGCATACACGCCTGGGCAGAGAACAGATCACCACTTCCGATGATGATGCGATCGGCGACGTGTCTCTTCACTTTTCTGAGAAAAGACCAGTCGCTCGGGCCGACATAACGCTGTCTGACCGTTCGACCGTGCACGGTTACGGCGGTGACGCCGATCTCAAAGGCACCGTCGAGGATGGTGAAGAAATTGCGTTCGCTCTCTGCAGTGTCATCCGTCCCCCGGCGCATCTTGACCATCACCGGATGGGTAGCACCAACCGCGTCG
Organism: Phycisphaerales bacterium; assembly: GCA_020348265.1. Taxonomy (GTDB): domain Bacteria; phylum Planctomycetota; class Phycisphaerae; order UBA1845; family UBA1845. The sequence continues at coordinate 1,685,350 of CP070744.1, forward strand.
TAGACGCGGCGGATGATGTCCAGGGCCACGGAGGGTTGAGACAACATATAGCCGCCTCGACATCGCCCCAGCACCTTTTTGACCGGGCATCCGAAGTTGATATCGATCGAGTCATACCCCGCCTGAGCCATCGCCCCAGCAGCCTCCGCGAAGTCATCGGGATTAGCCCCCATCAACTGCCCGCCTAGCGGATGATCGTCATCGGCGACGTCAAGTATCTCCCTGCGTTTCCTGCCCTTCTGGTTCACCAGCTTGTCAAGCATCACCTCGTTGAAGGCGAAAGGAGCGCCATAGCGCCGCGCGATCCGGCGCATTGGCAGATCGCTGTAGCCGCTCAAAGCCGCTTGGATGAAAGGTACGTCAAGTTGGATCGAACCGATCTTGAGCACTGTGATGAAAGATCTTCACAAAGGGCCGAAGCCATGCAGGCCGAGAATCGCTGCGCACAACCAAGGACGTTAATACTCGCGCCGCTGTCGGGCATTTGGGATTTTCATCTGGTGGCGATACTTGGCCACCGTCCGCCGCGAGATCTCCACGCCTTCATCTTTGAGGATCGCTGCTATGCGGTCGTCACTGTAGGGAGCTTTGCGGTCTTCCGCATCGACCAGTTCGCGGACCCGTGTCTTGACCCGATCCCAGCCGACGCTCTCGCCCTCATCGGTCTCGGTACCGCCGGTGAAGAAATACCTCAGCGGATATATACCCCGAGGCGTCTGGATGTACTTGTCCGCGACGGTTCGACTTATCGTTGAGGGATCACACCCCAGCTCCAAGGCAAGCTCACTCATCCTGAAGACTTTGAGCCCCTCGGGCCCGATGTCGAAGAACTCGCGCTGCTTCTCGACGATTGCCCGGGCCACGTCCATCAGACGGTTCTTGCGGAAGGTCACCGCGTCAATCAGGGCTGATGCGCTCTCGATCTGTTTGCGGGCGAAATCCCGAGTCTCCTTCTCGATCTTCTTGGACTTGGCGACAGCTACAACCTCATTGCTTAGGCGCAGTTCAGGAATGTTCCCGCGGGTAAGACGAACGATGAAACCGCCCCCCGTCTCAGCATAGTCCACAATGACATCGGGTCGTATAGCCGGAACGCTGTGGTCGCCGACAAGGTACCCCGGGTGTAGTCGGAGCGTCGAACGGATTACCTTCAGCGCCTCGTTGATCTCTCCTATGGAATACCCCGTGGCCTTGGAGACAGCCGGAAGTCGATTGCCCGCGACATCGCGAAGATGCTTCTCGATCAGCGTTCGCTCGACCTGATTGTCCCCCGGAAGTGCCTCCAACTGCAATAGAAGACACTCGACAATGTCGCGCGCCCCCACTCCAACGGGTTCCAGACGTTGGACCTCCGTCAGGGCGGCTTGCAGGTCTTCGAGCGGAATCGGCGCGCGGGCCCGCTCGACAATCACCTCGAAGGGCACGCGCAGATAACCGTCCGGGTCGATGTTGACTATGATGGCCTCGCCTGCTCTGCGGATGTTCTCGTCCAGCTCGGCCAATCCCCACTGAGAAAGCAGGTGGTCGTGCAGGCTGATCTCGCGGTCGGCGGTGTTGGCCAACGCTCCCATCTTGGCATCGCGCTCGTCCGACGGCGCGGGGCGTCTGCTGGGAAACGGCAGGCGATCGTTAAAGTCAAGATCATAGTCTCGCGAATAGCGGTCCAACCGGGCGAAGCTCTGCTGATCCCTTTCAGCACCTGTGCCGATGCCGTCGCGCAAGCCGGGTTCGAGCGTATCCGGGACGCTGGGCTCGGGTTCAGCGATTTCCAGGGCGGAGTTGGATTCCAGAGCATCGTTGATGTACGTCTCCAGGTCCGCTACGGGCTTCTGCAGAATGGACATGGACTGGATGAGCTGCGGGGTGAGCCTCTGCTCCATCCGCATCTGGTGCAACAATGACTGCGATAGAATCTGCGACATCGCCGACAACAACCCTTTCCAACCACTCTAACCGGCCTGAAGACCCTTATCCTCGGGAGATGGTCCTGTTCTGCGACAACCCCTCGCAGCCGCACCGTGAATCGCGGCTCGCGGACGCCGGCGGCATCCTATTATAGCAGGTTTGACGTGATGTCACCTAATCGACGCTATAGGACTTGGGGGCGTCACATAATTTCGCGGCCCCGAATGGCTGATTCCAGCATGCCTATCGTGGCGTATTCCAACTGCGATCCGACAGCCAATCCGCGCGCCGGACGACTCACTTTGACGTCAAACTCGCTGAGCAGGCTGTGAATGTGCAGCGCGGTCCCGTCGCCGTCCAGCGTAGGGTTCAGGGCTAGAGTGACTTCGCGCACTGACCCGGTACGAACCCGTTCAACCAGGGCGTCAATGGTGAGATCCTCCGGTTCGATTCCCTCTAAAGGTGCGATATGGCCCATAAGTACATGATACACGCCGCGGATTATGCCCGTCGCTTCTAAAGCCGCGACATCCTGCGGCTGTTCCACCACCCAGATTTCATCGTGCTCGCGCCTCGGGTCGGCGCAGATGGTGCATGGATCGCGCTCGGTAAGATTGAAGCAAGTCTTGCAGTGAATGATTTTGTCTTTGACGTCGAGGATAGCCTGGGCGAGTTCTGCGGCGAACTGGCGGGGTTCGCGCAGAACATGAAATGCCAGACGTTCGGCACTACGGGGCCCTATTCCCGGGAGGGCCTGAAACCGGGCCTTTAGACGGGCGAGTGATTCGATCGGTTCGCTATTCATTGGCCGGCGGTACCGTGCTGCGGGAGCTGGTTAACCTCCACCAAGCATCTCGTTTAGACCCGGGATGTTCATCCCCCCGGTCATCCCAGCCACGCGAGTCTTCAGGGCCTCCTGCGCTTTTGAGGTGGCTGAAGCCACAGCCGCCTTGACAAGATCCTCCAAGAGTTCCAGGTCTTTCGCGGCTTGAGGATCGATCTTGATGTCCACAAGGGTGCTTTTTCCGTCGACGGTCGCATGGACCATTCCCCCGCCGGCATCGCCTTCAAAGCGCTGAGCTGCTAGCTCCTCTTGCATCTTCTGCATGTTCGCCTGCATGTCCTTGGCTGATTTCAAAATGCCGGCAAGGTTTCCTAGTCCACCCAACATTATGCGGTTCCTCTTCTGCAAGAGTCAGTATTATCCGTTATCATCCATTCCTTCAGGCACGTTCACGCCGACGTCCGGTTCGCTCACGCGTTTGGCGGGGCGAACGTCCCGGAGTGTCCCCTCCACCGCTTCCTTGACACGTTGAACGAAGGGATCGCGTTCAACCCGCTCCCTGTCTGCCGACGCCACCTGTGTTGGTTGAGACCGAGCAGCGAGGTTTGCAGTATTTGCCTTTCCTGAGGTGGGGCGGCGGGCGGAGGTTGAGCCCCTGTCGCGTTTGGTGGGCGGTTCCATGCCCGGCAGCACGTCCTCGATCGGCGCACTGTTCGTTTTCTTGCGCGCCGGCGGCGGGGCATCTTCGCCGTCGTCCAGTTCATCGATCAACTGGTTTATGTCGCTGAATTGGCTGCTCATCGCCAATCTTACGACCGCAGCATCAGCAAGAGCGCGAGCGGCACCACTGAACTTCACGTTCCGGCGAAGCTCCTCCAACAGAGCGATCATGTATACGTAAGTCGGGGCGTCGAAGTGTCCGGCCTGCTCGACAAGTCCCGGTCGGACACCTGCAGCCACGTCCACAAGGTCGGTCTCCCAGCCGCACACTTTGAGCAGCATCAACGTGCGCACATGCTCTACAAGATGATCACAGAATCGCTCGACCGTACGCCCGCTTTGCAGGGCGTGATCCAGGGCCTGCAGTGCTGCAGCTGGATCGCGATCCGCAACCGCCTCAACCACGGCTGAAGCCAACTCATCGTGCGGCGGGGGGATAACCTCATCCGCGATTTGGCTGGTTAGATGGTTGGCTTCGTAGGAGAGCAGTTTATCCAACAGAGATACGGCATCGCGCATCGAACCGTTGGCCAGTCGGGCGATGCGACGAAGAACCGCCTCCTCAGCTTCGATCTTCTCAGCATCGAGTATCCTCTGAAGGTGAGAGGCGATGGCGGTGGCGTCTATCGCTCGAAAGTCGAAGCGCTGGCAGCGGCTCTGGATTGTCGCAGGGACCTTCTCCGGCTCGGTGGTCGCCAGTACGAACTTCACATGCGGCGGAGGTTCCTCCAGCGTTTTCAGCAGAGCGTTGAATGCACCCGTGCTGAGCATGTGGACCTCATCGATGATGTAAACCTTGAATCGTGAGCGAGCAGGCCGAAAGGCAGCGTTGCTCCGCAGCTCGCGGATGTTGTCTACCCCGGTGTTGCTGGCTGCGTCGATCTCGACCACGTCGACATCTTCGCCCTCCGCTGTGGTGAGGCAGGACTCACACTTGCAGCAGGGCTTGATTGTGGGGCTGTCGGCTGCTGAGCAGTTCAGCGCCTTGGCCAATATCCGGGCCATCGACGTCTTGCCCACCCCTCGCGTGCCGGTGAAAAGGTACCCGTGGTGCACCCGCCCCGAGGAGATCGCGTTGGTCAGGGTGGTCGCAATGGGCTCCTGTCCGACGATCTCCTCGAACGTGTTGCTTCGATAAGTCCGGGCTAAAACTCGATACGACATTAGAACCTAGAGTGTTTTCGCGTATTGTGTGCCGGCGCAGGAGTTGGGTGCCATGCCCAAGCGAAGCGCCGGCATGCAATGGGCCCGCTACACAATATCGGAATCTGCTGTAACATCTCCTCTATCCGATGCCCCGCACACCAAAAGCGCGGACAATCGCGCTAAGGTGGTGCCCTGCCCGGCGGTGTTCGCCTCCTGATCCGCACTTTTGCCCACGCCTCGGCGCTCATTGACGGCCAGGCGATCCACGGCACCTGATTGGACCAGGTGGGCTGCTCTGTCTCCAGCCTGACCCGTTGCCTGATCCCCTCACTGCATGGGACCTGGCCGTCAATGAACGTCGAAGCGGCTCAAGTATCCGCCACCACGGCGCTCCGACCACGGATCATACACCCAACCGGCGCAGATTTGAACAGCCGCCTGTTCCGCCCCGCCACTATGGTCGGTGCCAGTCATCGCAGGCGGCGCAGAGCGGGGTGGGATCGAAGCTGCCGGTGATATGGGCGTCGCGAACGCGGGTGAGCTCGTTACCTTGCCAGATTCCCTCCAGAGACTGCTCATGCAGCGATCCTACGCAGTGCAGGCCGCGGAAATCCTGGTCACACAGCGCCACCCGTCCGTCGGCTAGTACCAGGCAGCGGGATTGGAGGCGGCGACAGCCGTACCGTGACGGGGGAGCCATGCGGATAACGCTGCGGTCGTCGCATTGGCCGGCGAAATGGCTGTACCCGCTGATGGTGGCAGCACCGCCTCGGAGGATCCAGCCGTCAAAGAAATCGTCCAGCTCGTGGACGTTCTCCTTTACCTTGGTCATTTCCGGGAGCACGATCGGCTTGGCTTTTCGTTGTTGGTCGCGCAGCTCGCCCAATCGGTTGACGCGGGCGAAGACGGTTTCGAGACTGGCCGGAGGCTCGGCGGACACAGCCCGCCCTACGTTTGGGGTTTGAAGCTTGCGGTAAAGCTCCGGCGTCCATGCGTCGAGCGTTACATTCAGGATGTCAACCTCATTGGCAATCAGTGCCTCGATTGTGTCGTCGCTGAGATCAACACCGCTCGTGCGAACGGCCAAGCCGTAGATCATCTTTTCGTTCGGAGGCGTTGAGCGAATCACATCCAA
>CP070744.1:1691139-1700776 GCA_020348265.1 Phycisphaerales bacterium
TCAGGAGTTGGGTGCCATGCCCAGGCGAAGCGCCGGCATGCAATTCGCCCGCTACACAATATCCGAATCTGCTATAGGCATGGATGAGTGCTGGCATCAAAGAGTCGGGGCTGTAAACTGTAAATGTCTGAATGATCGTGCAGAATCCGGCGCCGTGGCTCCGAGCCGTCCCGATGCACATCGGGATCAGGGGGCGGACCTTGGACACCGATGCCGGCCCGTGTATGTGTGCAATGATGACAGCGATGTGTCGCACGAGTCTCGCGGCCGGCATCGCGCCATAGTCGTATGGCTTATGAAACTGGACACTGGAAGCCAAGCAGAACCGTTCACACAGAATGATGGCTGAGAATCAGGATAACTCGACTCACGACTCCCCGCGACTCATACTGGCATCACAGAGCCCCCGGCGGGCGTCCCTGCTGACCGAGTACGGCTACGAGTTCGAAGTTGTCCCTCCGCTCCTCCATGAACCTCGGCAAAAAGCTGGGGGGCTTTCGCCGGCACAAATAGCAGAAGCAATCAGCTACTTCAAGGCCCGCAGTGTGGCTGAGCGCATTCGCCGCGGGATTATATTGGGCGCTGACACGATTGTTTCACTTGGGCATGAACTGTTCGGTAAGCCCGCCGACCGCGCCCACGCCCGGCGCACTCTGCAAACCCTGGCTGGCACAACACACCAGGTTATAACCGGAGTCACCCTGTTCGACGCGGGCGCAGGCTTCCGCATGATCAATCACGCACAAACCTCTGTCACGATGAGACCCCTGACACCCAAGGAAATCGACGCCTACCTCGATACCGGTGCGTGGGAGGGTAAAGCCGGAGCCTACGGCATCCAAGATCTCGGTGACGCCTTTGTCACGCGTGTTGAAGGGAGCTTCACCAATGTAGTGGGCCTGCCTATGGAGCTGATCGGCCAGCTCTTCTGCAGGTTCGACTTGCACCCCACCGGGGCTCGGGCGCCCAGGCCGCCTTGGTCTTAGCTAGCGCGCATTGCGCCGATCGTTTCGACTCTTACGGCAGAAGTGCTTGATACACCTCCCGTACCTGTGCATCCGTGACGTCGTTCCGCACGGTCGGTTTGCCGATATCTTCGAGCAACACAAACCGAACAGCGTGGTCGCGGATCTTCTTATCTTTGTGCATGGTGGCAATGATGCGGTCGATATCGAGTGCCTGGGGCAATCTTGTGGGTAGGCCTATCCGAGCAAGGAGCGCTTCGACTCGTCCGATGCCCGCATCACTGAACAGCCCACAGGACCGTGAAAGCCGACACGCAGCCAGTATGCCAAGCGAAACACATTCTCCGTGTCGCAAGGTGTACCCGCAGCCCTCCTCGATGGCGTGACCCACGGTGTGCCCAAAGTTGAGCAGCACGCGGACATCCACCTGCTCGGTTGCGTCGCGGGCTACGATGTCGGCCTTGGTTTTGATGTTGCGTTGTATCAGCTCGGTCAGCAACGCTTCGTCGAGTTGAAGAATGGGCTCGATGTTCTCCTCGTGCCAGGACAGAAACTCGGGCGAAGAAATCAGGGCATGCTTGACCGACTCCGCCAGTCCCGCCCGCACGTCCCGCTTGTCAAGGCTTTGCAGGCACACTGGATCTACAACGACGAGGATAGGTTGGTGAAACACGCCGACGAGGTTCTTTCCTCCAGCGATGTTGACCCCCGTCTTGCCTCCAATTGACGCATCGACGTCCGCTTCGAGGGTCGTCGAGCAGATGGCGAAGCGTACGCCGCGCATCCACGTGCCTGCGACGAAGCCAGCCAGGTCGCTCACCACCCCACCGCCCAACGCCAAAATCAGAGCATCGCGAGCCACATTGTGATCCGCCAGGGCAATGTAGGCGTTCGCGAGTTCGGCAAGGTTCTTGGAGGCCTCACCAGCTTCGACCGTGTGAACATGGGTCGGCAACCCAACTTCGTCAAGTGATGCGGACACCGTCCTGCCGTATCGCGGACCCACCTGCGAATCCGTTACTACAAAGATGAATGACGGTGGGGCGTTTCCCGTAGCGGCACGGATCAGCTGCCCGACCTCTTTCAGAACGTTCTGGCGGACGACAATGCGGGTTGTCTGTCCGTCGAACTGGATGCGGAAATCGAACATGCCCGGATTGTACCACGCTCCTCGGACGCGTCTTGTCGTGACTGTGACCCTCTAGCGCCGATAACCTGCCCGCCACTCCGAACAGGTCCGATAGCGCGATGCGCCGTAACACGTTTTCGGACGCTCGTTCGCGGATTCACCGCACCATATAGGTACTTGACGCGTATAAGACTTTGGCACACTACGGCCCGGGGCGCGGCACTGCCAGGAACGTAACCGCCTTGAGACAAGCCGCGTAATCTATTTTGTTACATTAGGTTACGCCGCATAGGTAAAATGGCAGTGCGGGTAGATCGTGGGATATTTGTCGATTATTCCGCGTTGACGAATTCCTGAACAGAGGGTATAATCGGCCCAATGCAAAGAGCTATACTCGATAGACCAAAGCGTCCCTCCAAGGCTAAACCAGGCGCGCGGCAATTCCGGACATTTCGCTCAGCAGTTAATTATTTGGATTCTCTGACGAACTACGAGCGGAGCACCAGGGCGCCGTATGACACGACCAACTTCGGCCTGGCCAGGATGACGAAGTTGATGAGTGCGATGGGCGATCCGCACCAGTCGTTCAAGACGGTCCACATCGCCGGCACCAAGGGCAAAGGTAGTACCGCAGCCATGCTGGCGGCGATGCTGCATGCCAGCGGGATGAAGGTGGGGCTCTACACCTCACCCCACGTCCTGGATGTTCGCGAACGGATCGCAATAGACGGTCAGAAGATCCCCGAGCGTGCGTTCACCAAGGCCGTCGCGGGAGTAGCTGCTATCACTGCGAAGGCCCGGGTACCTCGTCCAACGTATTTCGAGCTACTGACCGCTGCGGCGTTCAGCTATTTCGCGGAGGAGGAGGTAGACATCGCGGTCATCGAGACCGGTTTAGGCGGACGGCTCGATGCCACCAACGTTGTGACCCCCGAAGTAGTCGGCATAACCAGTATAAGTTACGACCATTTAGCACAGCTAGGGACGAATCTGGAGTCGATCACCTGCGAAAAGGCGGGAATCATTAAGAAGGGGATACCCGTCGTGAGCGCACCTCAGCGACAGGTGGTTCGAGATGCGCTCGGGGAACGAGCAAAGGAGATTGATGCTCCTCTCGCGTTCTCCGATGAGAATGTCTCCTTTAGTTACCGTTTCGAGTTCTCGCGTTCTGCTGGACGGCACGCGCGCATCTGCTTCACCACAAGCAACAGCCGGTTCGAACATCTGCACGTGCCTCTGCTTGGCGAGCACCAGGCGGTGAACTGCACGCTTGCTTTGCGCATGCTCGACACGCTCAAGACCCGCGGGTTCGATATAGACGACCAGGAGGCGATGAACGGCCTTGCCGGAGTTGAACTGCTCGGACGAATGCAGACGCTCTCCGATCACCCACGTATCCTGGTCGACGGCGCTCACAACGCTGCCAGCATTCGCGCGCTGATTCGGGCCATCGGCCAGAATATCTCATACGACTCGATGGTGGTTATCTTCGCGAGCCACAAGGACAAAGACATTTCGGGGATGCTCCGCGAGATCCAACTGGGGGCGGACAAGATCATATTCACCGAAACGGGCACGCCCCGAACGGCTGACCCTGCGGAACTTGCCGCAGAGTACACCGAAATATCCGGCAAGATGGTGCAGGTGACCCGCACGCTGAAGGAAGCAATGCGCATAGCGCTTAGCGCGGTCAGCCGTGAGGATTTGATCTGTATTACGGGGTCTTTTTACATCGTCTCTGAGGCGATTCGGCTCTACTCCGGCAAATCTCCGACGTAGTCTTACCAGGCTTCACCTTGCCAAAGGGCCTGTATCGCCATACGCTGTTCAACGCGTCTATGTTGGGGTCGTGTGCGTCTTCAGCGCGGGGCGCGAGTGCGAGGCAGGCATTGATTCCAGTCTCTGATGATTCTCGTGAAGGCGTTTATCGTGATGGCCAGGTTCATCTCGATCAATCCACCGATTGGCCCGACGGGACGAAACTGCGCGTAACACCGCTGGTGCCGCTCGCAGACGAGGGGCGTCTTGATGGACATGTGATCATTGTGGGGTTCGGCCTGGCTGGTCGCTGTGTCGCTGATCTGTTGGAGCAGGCCAAGATCCCATACACGATCGTTGAACGAAACCCGGTGACCGTAGCCACGCAACGGGCGCTTGGAAGACAGATCATCTTTGGCAACGCGATCGAAGCGAAGGTTCTGAATGAGGCGGGGCTTTCAGACGCCTCGATTCTGGCACTGACCATCCCCGACGAGGATGCTGTTCTTGATGCGACCTCCCTGGCTCGCAGGTTGAAGCCGGACATATTCATTGTTGCCCGCACGAATTACTCATCCAAGGGTATGAAGGCCACTCAACTGGGTGCGGACGATGTCATAAAGGCTGAGCAAGCTGTAGCGCTGCAATTCTACGACAAGGTCCACCAACGAATCCACCAGATGACCCAGTTGAGCCTAGACGAAACGTAAACACGTGTCGCAGCCTGATCTCGCAACAACGATTGAGGGCGCCATTCGCGCATAGAACCGAAGACGGCCAGCGCAGCAGGCACGGGAATCGAGAGCACATGAACGAGATCGTTATCCCGTGTTAACTCGGGGCATAGCCCGACCTACGCTGGTCTATGGGGCAGTTGCAGGGAATCAAGGAGTGTAACCGATGGCTGTTGAGACTGCACAGGACGGCACCGATCTTTAGAAAGTCGGCCAGAGCACGTTGCTGGCTGTCTCGAACGAGGCGACGTACATTGCGAAGCTCTCGCCGGACGAGCTGGAAGGCGTTGCCGCCGCAATTCTCGTTGAGGGCGCACCCGCAGATACCCGCCCTTCCGATGCCCGCAAGATCCCTCACAAGAAGAAGATCATCATCGTCGGCGACGAGAAGAAGCGGAAAATCGAAATTCGACATCAGTCCCTGCGAGCTGCGGTCACCTCCTACGGGGTCGCCAACTTTGAATTACCGCTTCCCGATGACGATGTGTTCCGCGAGGTTCTTGAATCGTTGCGGGACCATCTTGGACCCAAAGCGAAACACAAGCGAAAGGTATTCACGCCACGACGGGCGACTGTGGCCCCCATTGTCCTGGCCGGGGTTGTTGCGGTTGTCACATGGATCCTCGCCGGCGGACTTGGAGACATGAAGGACTTCAAGCCCACCGGATGCCACCGAGCATTGGAGGAGCTACTGGTGAGGGTCATCAACGTGCTGGGGTCATCCGGCGTCATCGCCGTGGGCGTCCTGGCGATCCTGGGATGTGCGTGGTGGGGCTATGTGCGTTACAGGAATCCACCGATCACCGTCACGGTCAGGCCCAAGTGAGTCGAGGAGATCGGGCTCTTCGTGACACCCAACGGGGACGCCGCTCCGATCAATACTCAGCCCATCAAGCCTGTTCCCGGCCGGGTGGGCCCCAGTGGCAATCCCGGACGGTACTTGCCTAACCTGTCATTCTCGGCAAACATGCTGGTATCGAGAGTTCGGACGTACGATTTCGACCATCAAGGCCAGGGCTCTACGTATCGAAGTTGATCCTTGCGGTTTGTACTTGCCGATGGTTTTAGCATGCGACATTGCCGCCGAGGCTCAGATTGGGGGGTATCGGCATCGCACGAATATATCCGGAGGATGAACATGTTTAGACACACGATGTTTACGATCGTTTCTGTTGGCGTGCTGGCAGCCACCATCGGGATGTTGTCTCAGCCGACAAGAGCCTCTGAAGGCGCAGACGTAGGTCGGGCTCTGCCCGACACAACTGCCGGCGACGTCGGGCATAGCCCAGCCTACCTGACGGGTCCGCCTCCCAAGCAAAAACCGAAAAAGGCAAAGCCCAAACAGCATGATGCACAACACAAAGACCGCGCTCATCCGCAAAAGATGCAGCAAAAGGAACGCGCTCATCCGCGTGAGGCAGAACACAGGGAACGTGTTTCCCCACATAAGGACCGCGCGACCCCGATCGACGGGCGGAAGAGGAGCCGGGTTCGCGATAAGAAGACGTATCTAAGAACGCGGGATAGATACAGGCACGTTCGCATTGCACAACACCACCGCCGCGATGACGGGCGGGTGTACATTCGGCCGATCATTCAGCGCAGCGTGACGGTTTTGCCCAGTGTGCTGGACCGCTTCGAGGGTCGTCGGCGCAGTGACATCACGCTGATCATCCAACACCTCAACCGGGGGGAGCGGCGGCGGGCCATCGAGCTCTGGGGCCGATTCGTGGAGGGCCTGGTGGACTACCGTGATCCGATAGACCTTGACGAGATTGTCGTGTACATCGTTCGGGAAGGCTGCGTTCTGGAGGATGAGACCTTCCGCTTCTATGCTCTTAAGCTCGAGTTCTTGAAGGAGACGGAGGACCGGCTGGAGGATTACATCTATGGGCTCTACGATCGGCGGGAGGCATGTACCCGCCTGACCCGACGTTGTCCGGGCGAGACCGTACGCGACATAGAAACCGAGCTCGCCCGCGCCCAGGGAGAGCGCGATGTAGTCCGAGCCAAGGTACGTGCAGCCAACGACGAATTCGAAGCCATTCTCCGCGGATCTCGAGATTACGAGCGTCGTTTTCACGACGTATTCGAGGACCTGTACCGCGAAGTGGAAATACGTATCAGGATCTCAGGGTGAGGGCGATCGGGAAAGACAAGATGGCGCCGGCCTCTCGTGGGATGAGCCTGTATTAAGAGCTCTGAGGCTCCACAATCTTCATGTCCTGCGGGGCTAAAGCATTGTACTTGTGGATAAAGGCACGCGGCCCTTCGGATATTGTCTGCACCAGAGCCTGTCGCCCGAGCTTCTCGTCAATCGTCTGGGCCATGAACGCCCCCACGATGTAGTACGCCCTTTCCAAAACACCGATTCTCCACGCGGTGCTTTGCAGCCTGTCGGGGGAATATGACTTCGCTTTTGCCAGCAGACTGTTCAACCTCCGGCATAGGCGCACCCTCGCAGCCGGATCGACGAGCAGGGGATAGTCCTCCATGCCGGGGGCGGGGAACATATCACTTGCCCTAAAGGCTACATAAGTTGCCATTCCTTCGTTTTGAAGACCTATGGCAATCCAACCCACCGGATCGACCTCGCGGTCAACGGGACCGGGGTTGCCTCGAGCAGAGTTGAAGCCGACGTGATACGCTTCGTGGACGATCATGTTCAGCGCTTCTTGGGTTCGGATGTTCAGCACTATGTTCCGCCTAACCGCGATCCCGCTGGTCTGCTGTTCGGCGGCAAAGTACACCGTAGTCTCCAACGGCTTGATTCCTGCAGGCAGGAATGAACAGATGTGCGCGATCGCCTTATCGTTGAAGGCGGCTTCACCCCTCTTGAACTCTCTGCCCAGGGCGAGCAAGGGGTTGGAAGACCTTTCCTCAACAGGCACCTGCGCGTAGGTGTTGATGCGTCTGGTCCAATCTTCGACGTTCCTGGGTTGGTCATTCGTCTCGTGCCAAACGGACATGAGCTTGTACGCCCCATCCTCCCGCCAGAAGGCATCAACGTCTTTGAGAATCGTCTCCGGGCGGAGGATGACGGTCTCCAGGGACGTTATGTCGAACCGAATCTCCGATTGACGGCATGCGCTGGCGTTGGAGGCTTGGCGGATGGCAGAGTCCTCGGCCAATAGGGGCTGTCCGAACAGGATCACCAACACAGATGAACAGAAGATGTCCGTCGCGTGGTCTGGTCTCATGGCTGTACTCCTCTATGCTGCGTGTGGAACCGCTATTCACCCCCAAGTACTCTTAGGAGCAGTATCCCAGGACGATTCTTTATCGTATCCTACCGCGAGGTGAGGATGCCCTTCGCCTGATGACAGGTTCTTACAAGGCTACGCTTGCAGGTACCGTACAGGTTTGAGGGTGTCGCCCGACTACCATGGCACAAACCCTAGCGGCCCGATGCCGATTAGGCACCAGGCCACGCACAGGAAGCAGTGGGCGACACTCCCGACGTTCCGTAGTCTCGTCTTGAGCACGATCCACAACCACGCGGACCACATCCCCACGGCACACAAGAATGTGCAGAGAAGACCGGGCACTCCGAATGGGATCATGATCAGCCATGCGGCAGGACCCATGATACGGATGAAACCGATAAGCAGCCTCTGCGACAGCGTCCACGGCTCGACGAGCGGTACGTTGGCAACGAGGTCTACTAGTAGGATAGCGGCAAGTGGCACAAGGTACGATCCCAGGAGCACTAGCGTCGACCTGCCCGAGAGCTTTCTCGGTGGCTCGGATTCGACGGCAAGTCCACACTCAGAGCAAACTCCATTCGGCGTCCCGCGCAAGTCGTATCCGCAGCGCAGACACAGGCCTTGCTCACGACGGCGCTGGATGCGGGTTACACGGTGCTCCCAACGCCAGAGAAACACCGTGGGGGCCGAGACGAGGAGCACAGCAAGCCAGAACGGAATCCCGAATGTGTAGATCGGGTTCATGGATTGCATCCCGCACATCCCACCAGTTCCCCCTTGACCACTGATCCCTGGAGCTCTAAACCGATGCGCGGACGGGTAGTACGAGGCTTCAAGACCGATTGCTCCGATTCCTTCCCTCGCACCGTTCGGAGCCCAATTCAGAGATACTCCGTCGGCATTGATATCGAAAGCATAGTTGACCCCGTCTCCAAATCTCATTCGCAAGTACCCGCTGGCGAACCACACCAGCAGAACGAGGATGCAGAGGGCGATGGCTGTCCATTTCAACGTCCGGGCGAGGCGTGATTCGAAACGCGTGACTGGGTAGCTCGGGTCAGAGTGCGGAGGTCCCGGACAGGCAATCGTGCTGACACAGTGCTCGTCGGTCATCTCTACGTGTCCACGGTCTTGAGGCCGGGCGACTGTGAGCGTCTCCGGTTGCCTCTGGCTCTCATACAAGTATACCACGAGACCACCTCATGGCGTACTCGTCGACAACGTGCTTAGCTGGCCACCGTCCTATTCTACGCAGCCGGAGTGACTCCGGTGCAGAGACTGCGGGTGGCGCGTTGGCCAGAGTGGGGAATCCGCGCCCTTGCACTCGCAAGCAGCGTCACGGATATGCACTTGTCCGGCATATCCGGCAGAACTTGCGGATATTCGCTGCACGTGGCACACTCTGGCTCAATAAGTTGATGTAAGAGGAGTCCCGTCGAGCGTTGGAAGGTCGTAAACGTGAGGCAGTAGTGAGCAACGCGGGAAGTCGATGAGCGACGTTACACGTATCCTTCAGAGCATTGCCAGCGGCGATAGTAGGGCTACGGACGGGCTGCTCTCGGCGGTCTATGATGAGTTGCGGCGGTTGGCGGCTAAGAAGCTCGCCCGGGAGAAACCCGGACAGACGCTGCAGGCGACCGCGCTGGTTCATGAGGCGTATCTGCGCCTGCTCGGTGGGGAGGGCGAAAAGTGGCAGAACAGCGCCCATTTCTTCGGGGCTGCTGCTGAAGCCATGCGGCGTATACTGGTCGAGTCCGCCCGGCGAAAGGCCCGGGTTAAACATGGCGGAGGCCTTCACAAACGAGAGATCGAGGAGGCGGACGCGATTGTCATGTCCGACCCCAT
>CP070744.1:1700876-1710427 GCA_020348265.1 Phycisphaerales bacterium
TAGCCCCACCTGCTTCGCCAGCCGCGTAGTATTCTCAGAAAAGCGAACCAAAACCCGCCCAGGATGAACCGCAGCTGCTTGGAAGGACCTGCTGTGCGAACCGGTGAACCCAGGATCAGTCGTAGTGTCCTCAAGACGCTGCTCATATAGCGTCACGATGTTCTGCGTCGTCTCTGCTTGCCCCTCTTGTTGATCCGTGGCGAAGGCCGCTACCGAGAACAGGCCGGCTGCAACAGGCAGGCTAAACGAAATCGCCAGTGTTAACAGATAGCGAGCAATGACCACAAGTTGTCACCCCCAGTGTGCGCATCCGTCACGAACATTCGAGTGGTTCGCGTCCGGCGACTAAACGCTGCGTTGGGAACACCCCGACGCAAGCGGCCGATGTATGCTCCGTTTGCCACTACCATAAGGATAACACTGAAGAAGCGCAAAAACAAGAAAGAAACGTCGGAGGAGCGGATGTGCAGCTTGGAGCCCGCAGTTCTCCTCGATGCCGGTTGGAAGGCCACAATCGATGCTCGATGTGGGAATCAATCGGCATCTACCGGTTAGAGTGACAGCGCGCGGAAATCACTCAGCTTCGGCATCCAGCAAGTCAAAAAACTTCCCGGTTGCCGAGCAGAGTTCTGCGACGTTTGCACCGACAAGCCAGGCGAGGTTGGCAATCTCGTATTGCTGATCGATAAGGGTCTCGCGGCGTTTGAGCAGATCGTCAATGTTGAGCGCCCCGCGCAGGAACTCGGAGACCCCGTTTTCATAATCTTCGATGTAGCGTGGGAGGTTGTTAGTGAGTTCCTCCCTGCTCTTTCCGAGTGTCTCAATGCGAATGACTGGCTCAAGCGTATCGACAAAGATGGCGTTCTCGCGGGCGGCAATGGCCTGTCGAAACCGAGCGATCGATGCCTGCGCCTGTCGTATCAGGCTGCCCGTCACCCGTGAATCAACAGCGCTAACCTCGAAACCGGCAGAGGCGGACCAATCCGACGTGCCCTCGAGAGTACCGCGACCCTCGATCTGCGACGCACCCGCCAGTGTCAGAGCGATGTCCCACTTGCCCCTCCTGGCCAAGTCGAGCTGGACTTCGGCGTTGCGCAGGGCATTGCGCAGCGTGGCAATCTCCGGATCCGTCTCCATGCTCGCTCGAAGAAGCTCCTCATGGGTAGCACCTACAAACGGGTTGAAATCGTCATCGATCAACTCGACTTGGACGTGAAAAGGCAAGCCGCAGGAAGCCTTGAAACGCTCGTCGTCTATTTCTTTGCGGCCCGTCAGGTTCCTAATATCGGACGTCTTCCGGGCGATCTCGGCTTGAATACGCCGCCGGTCGGTGGCGACATCGCGGCCCTCGATCGCGTCCACGCTACGAGCGAGATCTTCGAGATCTTCAAGCCACTCACGAAGGTACTCGAGTTGGCGTTCCTGCTGGATGGCCAGATAGAACTTAAAGAGCATGTCCTGCAACCGGCTGCGGACCTGCTGAATGTACGCGAGTTGGGCGTCGTCAAGCTCGTTGCGGCGGAAGATATCCTCGCTCGCCCGTCCCAGCTTCTCTCGCGACGCCCAGAGCGGATAGCGCAGACGTCCGGTAACATAGGGATAATTCCCGATGTCACTGTTCACCTCCGTCTGATACCCCACAGCAAGATCCAGCTCCGTAGTGTCGAAGAAGCGTTTTTCAACGGCGAACTCGACGCCGTGACTGCGATCACGCGTTACAGCGGTGGTCCGATTCTCTTCGTCCGGTTCGCGGTACTCGTTGAACGCGTTGGATGTACGGACCTGAGGGGTGAGCGAATCCCGGGACACGTAGAAGAAGTCGTAGCGAGCTTCCTCAGACTTGAATCTCTCAAAACTGGCCTTGATGTCCGGCTGGCAATTGAACGCAATCGGAATCAGCGACCTCCCAGTCACGGTCAGTGTATCACCGCTGGGAACTCGGGTGAGCCGATCAGGCTGCGGAGTCATTGACGAGGACTCCGGCACGGGAATCCTCACGCGATACTGCAGGCGGGCAGATGGAGTGATCCCATTGCAGGCGAGGACTGCAGACACCGCGAGAGCGGCACATCCGGCCCAGACAGGGGACATTGTACGGCATTGGCGTTTGGCAGAGTGCATCGATTTCCTCTTGGAGTCCTCCGGGATACAAGAGCTTCGGCCCAATGTCGGGCAGTGAAACGTATTCTTATTCGCGCCCGCGATCAACCGATCTAAGAACGTCGAGTCGCCTTGGGCGCTTCGGAGGTTCGTCGACAACGGGCCCCGGACGACACCCACACAGTGCGTCTTGACCTCCGCCCGGGCGCCCACGGTGAACCAAGTAATCACCGCTAACACGCCTAAGAACGCGATTAGTCACCCGTATTATGGGGCGATCCGGCGCGCAGGTGCACTTGCCGACCCGGTATGGTGCTGTTCGGAATCTGTCAGAAACCCACCACGTGCGAACACCCGCTAGCGCAAGGAACCACAACTATTTACAGGTTGGCGTACAAGTAACGAGCCGAACAGCGTAGCATCAAGAGCGGGGCATCCCGAAGTTGCGCACGGAACGGACCTTAACCGGGCGCGATTTCTCGGTTAAAGTCGCCTAAAAGGGAACCGCCGGTCTGCGGAATGTGCGTCAAACATCCCGGACTTGGGTTGGATCCCGCTCACGTAGCGCCCCTGTGAGAAGCTGAGCTCAGACTAAGAAGGAGCAATCTGCATGTTGTCATACAAGAGACCCGGCCTTTGGGCGGCCGCGACCCAGCCGACAACATTCCTGGCCGTCGGCCTCGTCGGTTCTGCCTTGGGTATTCTGCCAAGTTCGGCCGCCACTCGCAGCGGTGATGTCGCTTCCGAGGCGATCAAGAAGATCAGAACCGTCGAAGGTATTACCGAGTACGCCCTGGAAAACGGGTTGCAGGTTCTGCTCTTTCCTGATCAATCCAAGCCCACCGTGACGGTAAACGTAACTTACTACGTGGGCTCGCGGCATGAGGGCCGAGGCGAGACCGGCATGGCCCACCTGCTCGAACACATGGTTTTCAAAGGCACTCCGACGTATGAGAACATCTGGGGCGTACTTGAAGATCATGGGGGCACTTTCAACGGTTCCACGTGGATGGATCGCACGAACTATTTCGAAACCCTGCCCGCAAGCGATGAGAACCTCAAGTTCGCCCTGCACATGGAGGCCGACCGGATGGTCAACAGCCTCATAGATGCCGAGGAGTTCGCCACGGAAATGACCGTGGTCCGCAACGAATTCGAGATGCGCGAAAACTACCCTACGAATGTACTGACGGAACGGATGATGTCATCCGCTTACTTGTGGCACAACTATGGCAAGTCTACCGTCGGCAACCGCAGTGACATTGAGCGCGTTCCTGTTGAAAGACTGCGGGAGTTCTACAGAAAGTACTACCAGCCGGACAATGCGACCCTCTTAGTCGCCGGCAGGTTCGACATGGATAGCACGTTGGAGCTGATCAACAAGTACTTTGGGGCGATACCCAGACCCACACGAGTCCTGGACGCAACGTATACGATCGAACCGATTCAAGACGGGTCCCGGTCAGTCGTACTCAAGCGTGTTGGGGATGTCTCCGCTGCCGGCCTGCTATATCACATCCCCGCAGGAATTCACCCCGATTTCCCCGCCGTGCAGGTCTTGGAGGACATCCTGACCAGCGAACCGGCAGGGAGGCTATACAAGGCATTAGTAGAGCCGGGAACGGCGTCATACGTGTGGGGCAACGCTTTCCCCTGGGCCGAGCCCGGGCGGATGTTCCTCATGAGCGAGGCCCAGCTCGACAAGGATATCCACGAGATTCTGGACAGGATGATCGACGTCGTCGAAGGCGTGTCGGCGGCAGGAATCACGGATGAGGAAGTGGCACGTGCCAAGACCCGCCACCTCAAACACATCAAGATGGCCATGACCAATAGCGGGCGAATCGGGGTGAGAATAGGTGAATGGGCGGCGCTGGGCGACTGGCGGCTCTTCTTCATCCACCGTGATCGCCTCAAAGCAGTGACGACCGCGGATGTGCAGCGCGTCGCGCAGAAGTACCTACTCGAAAGCAACCGCACTTCCGGGCTGTTCATTCCAACAAAGGAACCCAAAAGGGCGGAGATTCCCGCCTCACCGTCGGTCGCGGAGATGGTCAAGGATTACACGGGCAGCGAGAGCATCGAGATGGGTGAGGCCTTCGCGGCCACACCGGAGAACATCGAGAAACGCACCCAGCGCATCGCCATCCATCCTGGAATGAAGGTGGCGCTGCTGTCCAAGGAGACTCGCGGCGATGCCGTGCGAGCCCGGTTCAACTTCCATTTCGGCACGGAAGAAGGATTGACCGGGCACAGGACCGCTTTGGAATTAATGCCCGACCTTCTCATGCGCGGCACCCAATCCAAAGACTATCAGCAACTTCGTGACGAGATTGACCGGCTGCAATCGAGGATCAACCTGCACGACGGGGTGGCAACCTTTTCAGCGTCCATCGAATCGGATCGGGCCAACGTCGTCGCCGCCATCGAGCTTCTGGGTGAAATCCTGCAGAGACCGGCGTTTGCTCCGAACCAATTCGAGATACTCGTCAAGGAGAATCTCACAGGCTTGGAGGAGGCCCTCTCCGATCCGCAAACTCTCGCCTTCACCACCATTCGCCGAGCACTGAACCCCTGGCCCAAAGGCCACATACACTATGTGTCGACGATCGCCGAGGAGATTGAACAGATAAAGGCGGTATCGCTGGGAACGCTCAAGGATCTTCACGCGCGTTATTACGGGGGGAGCAACGCGGAGATCAGCGTGGTAGGCGATTTTGACGCTGATGAAGTTGCCGCCACTATTAAGAGAGTATTCGGCTCGTGGAAGTCGCCGACGGCGTACAAGCGCATTGTGAAGCCGCATCGCACCGTCGAAGCGAAGAGCGAGACGATCAACACCCCGGATAAGAAGATGGCCATGATCGCTACCGGGACAGTCTTCGAAATGCGCGATGATGATCCGGATTATCCAGCCCTGGCTTTTGCGGCATACTGCCTGGGCGAGAGTGCCAAATCGCGACTCATCACCCGCCTGCGGTTTGAGGAAGGTCTGTCGTACGGTGCCGGCTCGACGTTCCAGGCGTTAAGCAAGGACGCTCGTGCGGCCATTCTAGGGTACGCAATGTGCCCGCCGGCAAAGGCTGCCCAAGCCCAGGAAGCAATGCGTGAGGAGATTGCCCGGTGGATAGCCGGAGGTCTCACCGACGAAGAGATGTCGGCCGGCAGAACTGCATGCGCCCTGCAGTTCGAGAACATGCTCGCCAACGACCTCTTCGTGGTGTACATGCTAGCTGACGGGCTGGAGATCGACCGCACCATGCTATTCTGGGCGAAAGTCATAGAGCGAATCAGGTCTCTGACCAAGGAGGAGATCCAGGCTGCTCTCAAAAAACACTTGGGCAATGCCAAGTTTCCGGAGATTAGAGCGGGAGATCTCGCCCAGGCCGAAACAAAGGAGTGATTGCAGGCCGCACCCGCGATACCCCACAATCAAAAAGCACTCATTTATCCCGCTCGCCGATCATCCGAGCCAATTGGTCGGCGAGCCTGGGATCGAGTGTGTCCAGTCTTTGTCGGACCTGCTCGGCCCGATCGAAAGCCCCGACGGTGCAATAAGAACCGCCGAGGTTGTACCAGGCGCTGGCAAGGAAGGGATCAAGCTCAGTCGCTCGTTCGAACTCCTGCACGGCCTCATCGGTCCTGCCGGTTTGAAACAGCGCCGAACCCAGGCTGTTGTGCGCGTCAGCGTTGTCGAGGTCGAGCCGCACCGCCGTGCGAAGTGACACGATCGCATCCTCAAAGCGCCCCGAAGTCAGTGCGATCATCCCCAGACTGTGATGTGCGGGCGCAAAGTCCGGATCAAGCTGCACCACGCCGGCAAAGCCCCTGGCGGCTTCGCTCTGATTCCCGGCAATTTGCAGCTCCCGCGACTCGTTGTAATAGAATCGGACGAATTCCTCGCCCGGCTTATAGAGCATACCAGTAATCGTGACAACACCTTCCGCAACCAGACACGCGGTCAGCACAAACGCAAACACATCGAGGGCACGGATACTGCGTCCGCAGCACGACCAGGGCTTGCCCTGCTGCCAGAGTCGGTCGCTTAGCCAATACAAGCAGAACGTCCCCGGCAGAAAGAGCGACAAGAGAAACCTGTCGCCGTACGCAACCTGTGCGTACCAGGCAAATGCAAGAAGATAGCCCGCAAAGAACAGAACGCAGAATACCACTACGAGCCGGTGCTCACGGAGCAAACTCGCTGCCCTGCGGCGCCAACGCACTCCACCTATCAGGCAGAACCCTGCCGTCGCAACGAAGTACTTGAAGAACTGCGCATCAAGCGCCAGCAAAGCCAGGGTCTTTACCCCGTATGCCAGACGCCCCAGGATCTGCCCCGCCGTGTGCTCGCGCCAATATTTGGCTGGGCCAGGAATATCCTCGGCGTCCGCAACGGGATACTGTTCACTCGCGCGATACTCATCCGCGAAGGACTTCGCCTCCGTCCAGCTGTCGCACCACATGAAGAACGTGGAATTCACGTTATAGAAACACCGGCCAAAGCGGGCTTTGTTGTTCCTGATATACGGATAGGCAACAGCAAGAAACACAATCGCCACGATGCATCCTGACAGCAGAATGGACCTCGTCCCACGGGATTCGGCACCCCCTTCGCGGCGGTCCTTCCCGGCATCCTGCCCGTGTAGAGAGAGAACCGCCCCGCCACAGACCGGGACCACAAGGGCCGCCAAAATCGCAAGTCCTGATGCCTTGGTGAGATAGGCGACACCCACCAGGGCTCCACCCACCACCGCCCAGCCGGGATGCGGTTTCTGAATCACACGACAAAGCACCAACCAACATGCATACAACACTCCGTAGTACATCAACTCCGCCTGCACAAACGACGCGTTCCGCACGAACACGCAGACTACCGCCGTCATGATAAGTGCCGTCGCCGGCCAGATCGGAAGCGTTAGGTAAGTCAATACCCCAACGCCAATCAGCACAAGAACCGATGAGGCAATAGCAAACCGGGCCGACGCGTCGACGAACGCTTCCCAATCCTCGTCATACACCAGGGACATTAAAGACGGATAAAGCGGCATGCGGTTGCGGTCACCGAAGAATCCTCCAGCACCTTTCTCCGCCACGTCCCTGGCGTAGACAAAATAGGGGTACTGTCCGCCAGCGGCTGCACTGAGGTTTATGCGTTGTCTCTGTTGCCAGCCGGCCCAAACGTAACCCACCCCCGTTGCCAACCAGAACAACGCAAGCAGGATGATGGTTAAGCGGCGACCTGGCACGATATTGACCTAACCCAAAACTGGAAAACCAAACAACACTGACCGCACTGGAATCCTAACCGCGTAAGCGGCGGCTCACCAGCGGCAATGCGGTTCCGCGCCCCCGCTCTCCTCTCCAGGACCCCACACTGGACAGCGCACCCACCTCGACTAGACTGAGTGCGAATCGACGCCAATGGAGGAACGCACGTGGGAAAGGCTGCAAAACAGAATCGTACAGTCGCACGAAGACTCAAGGGCTTTCGGGACATCACCGCAGCGGACTTGCTAGCCCGGGACCGCATGATTACGCGCATCCGTGAGGTATACGAGCGCTATGGGTTCACCCCCCTGGAAACGCCGGCTTTGGAATACGCTGATGTGCTGGGCAAGTTCCTCCCCGACGCCGATCGCCCCGACGCGGGCATTTTCTCCTTCCGCGACGAAGACGACGAGTGGATCGCCCTTCGCTATGATCTGACCGCACCACTGTCGCGCTATGTGGCGATGAATCCGAACCTGCCTCGACCTTTTCGCCGGTATCAGGTCGGCCCGGTCTATCGCGTGGAGAAGCCCGGACCGGACCGCTTCCGCGAATTCTACCAGTCCGATTTCGATTCCGTGGGCACCAACTCGATGCTGGCCGATGCCGAGTGCTGCATGGTCATGTGCGACACGCTTTCCGCCTTGGGTATTGCCGCGGGCGAGTACATCATACGGGTCAATGATCGCAAGGTGCTCAACGGAGTGCTCGAGAAAGTCGCCGCCGCGAAGACCATGCCCGAGGCAACTTCGCTCAACATCCTCCGCTCGATCGACAAGCTGGACCGCGTGGGCCTCGTGGGCGTCAGGGAGCTCCTGGGCCCCGGGCGAAGAGACGAATCGGGAGACTTTACCCGAGGCCTTGGTCTGGAGCCTGACCAGATCGACCTGCTAATGGCTTACCTCGATATCTCCACAGCATCGCGACGGGGCGTCTGCGACGAACTCGAGACAATCGTGCGCGACAGCGAAGTCGGACGCGAGGGAGTCGGCGAGCTGCGCGAGATTGACCAGGCCTTGACCGATGCAGGCTATGGCGAAGATCGCGTTATCATCGATCCCACCGTCGTTCGCGGGTTGGCTTACTATACCGGCCCGGTGTTCGAGGGCGTGCTCACTTTCGACATCGTCGATGACAAGGGGATCACCCGCCAGTTCGGAAGCGTCTTCGGCGGAGGACGATACGACGACCTGGTCGAGCGTTTCACCGGCCAGAAGATGCCCGCGACCGGGGCTTCCATTGGCGTTGATCGACTACTTGCCGCCCTGCGCACGCTCGGGAAGATTGACACCCAAGGCACCACCGCCCCGGTGCTGGTGACGCGACTGGACAAGTCGTTGAACGCCCAGTATCAGCAGATGGCCGCCGAACTGCGCGATGCGGGCATCAACGCTGAACTCTACGTGGGCAACCAGGGCATCGGCAAGCAGTTCAAATACGCCAGCGACAGCGGCAAAACCGTCGCCCTCGTTATGGGTTCCGACGAGATGGAGAAAGGCGAAGTCTCCATCAAGGATCTCCGCCTGGGCGACGAGCTTTCCAAGGAAGTCGGTAACGACCGCAGGAAGTGGCTCGAAGAGCAACCCGCCCAGTTCACCGCAAAGCGAGCTGATCTGGTCAAAGCCGTCAACGACGTCTTGGCGCGCTATGCGACGACATAGCACATAGACAGTCATCGCGCAACGCTGCTTCTTCCTTCTGATCTTCAGACAGCAGTGGCAGGGATTGGCAGATTGGAGTCGGACAATGTGCGTGATTTGCGGCGACGGAGATTGGTTTGCTTTGAATCGAGCAGGACGTTCGGATAGGGCGGCCGCTTGGAGTCTGGTATCTGGGAAATATCGGTGGAAAGGCCCGCGATCGTCATGAACTGGAGTTCATCTGGGAAATCCCGGGGAAGAGGATGCGACACGTGAGTATCTCTGCACTGATCATTGTGATTCACCAAGTCGTCTTTCAGGGGATGTTCTTCGCAAAGAACATCTCGCTCCGTCGCAGGCTGGGGATGCCAATCAGAGGAAGGAATCGCGAGGCCATCTTGTCGATCGGATTCGTTAGCCTGTTCATCCTCTTTTCCATTGTGCTTGGTTTGCTGGACGCTCCCATTGGAACGGTTGCTGTTCTCACGAGAAGCGCCGCACTGACCACCGCCCTTGCGCTTCTTGCCGTGAATCTTGTGGTAG
>CP070744.1:1710527-1719826 GCA_020348265.1 Phycisphaerales bacterium
CTCCAGGACAAAGGCTTTCGTGTCGCACCGATCAAACTCGAAGGTTATCTGAACCGGGACAGCGGCACGCTCAATCCCTATCGTCATGGTGAGGTCTTCGTCCTCGATGACGGCCTGGAGTGCGACATGGATCTGGGTACCTATGAGCGCATGCTCAATATGGATCTGTCTCGCCTGAACTTCTCCACCAGCGGGAAGATCTTTTCGTCCGTTCTGGAGAAGGAACGCCAGGGGCGATACCTGGGACGCGACGTGCAGATGATCCCGCACGTCACCGGCGAGGTGAAGCTGCGCCTGCGCGAATTGGCTTTGGCATCGGAGGCAGATGTCGTTTTCGTCGAGATAGGTGGAACGGCCGGCGATGTAGAGAATGCATACTTCATCGAGGCCGTTCGAGAGATGTCCTACGAAGAGGGGGCGGCCAACTTCTGCTTTGTGGCTCTGACCTACATAGTCGAGCCGCAGATTCTCGGCGAGCAGAAATCCAAACCGGCACAGCTCAACCTGAAACTCCTGAACGCGGCAGGTATTCACCCCAACATTATCGCCTGCCGGGCGTCCGGCCCGGTTACACGGAAAGTCCGAGAGAAGATCGCCCTTTTTGCCAACGTGCCAATGGATTGCGTTTTTTCAATGCATGATTGCGACAGCGTCTACGTTATCTCGGAGATGCTCCGCGGTGCGGGGATCGACGCAGAAGTGGTCAAGGGGCTGGGGTTGGCCGAGCGTGAGGATCTCGAGGCTGAGGAGATCGCCCGGGCAGTCTGGAGTGATTACATAGCCCGCTTCCGAGCGGCGGAGCACTCCGTAACCATAGGGATAATTGGCAAGTACACTTCCGTTCGGGACAGCTACGCCAGCATCATTCAAGCCCTTGAACATGCGGGTACGAGCCTGGGTGCGAAGGTGCGGCTGGAATGGGTGGACAGCACCGATCTCACCGACGCTGACGCGGGTGAGGGGCTCGAGGGCCTTGACGGGATCATCGTCCCCGGAGGGTTTGGCTTTCGGGGTGTCGACGGGAAGATCGCCTGCATCAAGTATGCCCGTGAAAACGGCATTCCCTACCTCGGGCTCTGCTACGGGATGCAGATCGCAGTCATCGAGTTTGCGCGCAACGTGTGCGGCTTGAAGTACGCCAACAGTACGGAGATCGAACCCGATTGTCCCGAACCGGTCATTGATATCCTGCCGGAGCAGAAGAAGATCGAAGGATTGGGCGGGACCATGAGGTTAGGCGGGTTCGACATGGTCCTCACACCCGGTAGCGCCGTGTCAGCGCTGTTCGGATCGGCTGAGCGGGCTCGCTTGCGTTTCAGACACCGCTATGAGGTGGATCCCCGGTACATTGACACGCTGGAAAGCAACGGGCTGGTGTTCTCGGGCAGGAGCCCAGATCATCCCATCATGCAGGTGCTGGAACTTCCCGGCGACGTGCACCCGTTCTTCATGGCTACGCAGGCCCATCCGGAACTAACCAGCAGGCCGTTGAATCCTCAGCCGATGTTCGTCGGGTTGGTCACGGCTGCGCTGCGCCATAGTGGAGTCTCGGTCAAATCTTCTCCGGACCCGAGCTGTGGAGCACGCAAGCACCCCAATCCCGCGGGCAAAACCACGACCCAGACCTGATGATTTCTGCCAGGGCATCGAGAGCCGTCAAGCTTAAGCGTGACCGCTTTCCCCGGACGCGCTATCAGGGGAGCAAACGCAAACTGGCCTCCACCATTGTCGAGTGTGTTGGTGATCTCGACTTCACCACCGTTCTGGATGCGTTCGGCGGAACGGGTTCGGTTGCCTATGCGTTCAAACGCGCGGGGAAACAGGTCACCTACAACGACGTTCTGTCCTTCAATCATCAGATCGGTCTGGCGCTGATCGAGAATGACTCCGTCGCGTTGGATGACGCGGAAGTTGAGGCTGTGGGACGTCGCCAAACCGGCGGCACGTACGCCGATTTTATCGAACAGACGTTTCAGGGTGTGTACTTCACCTCTGAAGAGAACCGCTGGCTGGACGTGGCTGTTGCCAACATCGCCCGTATGGGCTCTCGCTACAAGAAGGCCATCGCTTGGTTCGCGCTGTTTCAGTCCGCTATGGCGAAACGGCCCTACAATCTCTTTCACCGCAAGAATCTGTATATGCGTACGGCGGACGTGACCCGGAGCTTCGGGAATAAAGCGAGTTGGGATCGCAGCTTTGCCGAGCACTTTGCGGTGTTCGCAGCCGAGGCTAATGCAGCGTTGATCGATTCCGGCGGAAAGTGTCGTGCGATTTGCACTGATGTGCTCTTTGTGGAGCCGGAGTACGATCTCGTTTACATCGACACCCCGTATATCAACCATGCCGGTGTTGGAGTGGACTACCGCGATTTCTATCACTTTCTCGAGGGGATGGTGCATTACCCGACCTGGCCGGATATGGTCGACCGACGTTCCAAGCATCGTCGGCTGCAGCGCCAGGAGTATCCCTGGTCCAATGCCCGCACCTGCTGGGAGATGTTTCGCAAAGTCTTCGAACACTTTCGCAGGAGTGTTCTCGTCGTTTCATATCGAAGCGACGGGATTCCTGGTATCGACGAGCTGGAAGTGATGCTGCGGGCAGTCAAACCCCGTGTTCGAGTCGTGGATGGGGATCGATACCAGTATGCTCTATCGAAGAACCGCCGCACGCGCGAGGTGCTCTTGATCGGCACCGATGACTAGCTGCCCGCGCGGCTCCGATCCACCGAAGCAAGGCGAGGATCCTGGAGTTCTACCCACCAGCTGCATCCATCAGGTCGCCCATTCCTTCCTTGTCTCGAATGTTGATGAGCTCTCCCGTTCGGTTGAAGTTGACGACAAAAGTGACGGCGTCGGAGAACCTGTAGAAGAAGCTGAAGCCACGGGAGAGTTCGCTCCTCTCCAACATTTCAGCTATCAGCCCTGGTGTACTCTCTTCAAAGCGAACGCTGTAGTCGAAAGCGAACTCACCTGTGCTGTCTCTCCATTTCGACGGCGGACCGACGCGGTTCAGGAGTTCCGTCCAGGTGGTGCATTCGGCGGCTGTTGTCCGTGCCTCTATGCCCTGCGCAGTCGGGTCAAAAGGTGCCGTCGAGGAGGTAGCGATGTTCCATACGATGACCGCAACTAATGAAAGCAGAGTAACTGCAAGCACTGCGGCTTTCATGGGTGATCCGTCGAACACGTGAATAGCAACGCATCCGCAGCCCGGACTCACGATGATGGACTACATTAAACCGCTGGCGAAGGGAAGCGCCGCGGCCGTCGATTGAACGAATAGGCGCTTTCCCGTGTGTGATTCCGGCTGCGCGGTCAAGTTGACGCGATCGGTACGTGAGACCCCGGAGTCAGAAGCGCGAAGTAGAGAGCAACATCCAGGAGGGCTGCCGAACGAACTGGCGATGGAGCAGTTGCCCAAGACGGGACGGCAGTCTCATAGTGATCTCATTGTGCTGTTTACTGCGCAGGGCTGTGCCCGACGAAATGGCCTTCCTGAGTCCAGCATGGGTTACGGGCAGAGCGGACATTCACTCCTCAGGATGAGTAGCTTCAGGCTGAACCGTGGTTCAGGTTGCGGCCACTTTCCTCCTTGCATACTTTCGCACCGGGATTGGAGGGGCCGCTGCCCGGGACTGCAGATGTGGGCCAGGAACGGCCGACTTTGCCGAGAAAGTCAACGTACTGGCGCATGAGGTTTTCGGTCGGTGGTCCGCTATGGAGATGGGCCCAGGGGAGTATCTCGTCGGCTGATCTGTTGCGGTGCGCGTAGAAGGCAGGATCGATGCCGGTCGCGTCGAATGCCCGTGTCCAAATGGTCTCGTCGAAATGCTCGCCCCAGGCGTCGAACCTTGCTCCGGCTTTGTAGGCATGCTCAACGGCGTCAGCAAGTTTGCGATCACCTCTTGCGAAGACCGCCTCAAGTACGGAGCGTTCGACCGAATGAGTCTTGAGTTTTATCGGACCCTTTCTTCTGCGGCGTCTGGTGCCCAGAAGGTCGTGCATCCTCCTGCGGGCCTCGTGGAAGTACTCGGCAGGAGGTTGGGCTGCCCACTGCAGGGGTGTGTGTGGCTTGGGGACCAGCCACGACACGGCCGCGTTTATCTGGGCGGGTCCTTTTCCCAGCTCCCGGCGGAGCTCACTGACTTCGCGGGAAAGATGCACGATGCCGTCTATGTCCTCCGGTCTTTCGCCAGGGAATCCGCACACGAAATAGAGTTTGACGGTTCGCCACCCGGCCTTGTAGGCCTCCTTGACTCCATCGAGCAGGTCGCCGTCGAGAACGTGCTTGCGAATTGCGTCACGCATTTCAGGGTTGGCGGCTTCAACGGCCATTGTGAGCCCGCCCTTGCGCACTGAGCTGACCATCGAGGGTATCTCCTGCAGCATTTTGTCGATGCGGAGTGAGGGTACGGAGATGTTCACCCGGCGAGAGTCAAAACGGTCGTGGGCGCGTTCGACGAGTTGGCGCAAGTAGGGGTAATCACTGGTGGACAGGGACAAGAGTCCGAGTTCATCCATTCCGGTTGATCGGTACATCTGCTCGGCCAGCTCGAGGACTCGGTCTACGGATCGCAGACGTACAGGCCGCTTGGTGTTACCGGCGTGGCAGAATCGACAGTGTCTCGGGCACCCGCGCATGATCTCGACAGCCATGCGGTCGTGGACGATCTCGATGTGTGGCACGAGGAGCCTAGTTGGGAACGGCGTTTCCTCCAGGTTGGAGGCGTGACATCGCTCAATTGCCGGCGGTATGCCGTCGTCAACGGGCTTGAGGCGCTGCAGGGTGCCGTCGGCATTGTAGGCGTGTTCATAGAGGGATGGCGCATAGACCCACGGGAAACGTCGGGCCAGCGCCGGAATCATGTCGCGGCGCCTCATTCGGCCGGCTTTGTATTCTTTGCAGGCTGTGAGAATCTCCGCGATGGCCGGTTCGCCATCACCGAGGACCACCAGGTCAATAAATGGAGCGATGGGCTCGGGGTTATCCGCCTGCGGTCCGCCGGCAAGGACAATCGGATGGCGATCATCGCGGTGGGCAGATCGTAGCGGCATATTGGCCAGGTCAAGCAGTTGCAAGACTGATGAGTAGGCCAATTCTTGTTGCAGGGAGATCGCGAGAATGTCGGCGGTCGATACCGGCCGACGCGTGTCCCAAGTGAACAGCTCGATGCTTTTTTGGCGCATGATCGATTCAGCGTCTAGCTTGGGGCAGTAGACACGTTCGGCGCAGCAGCCGGGCGTATGATTCACTATCCAGTAGAGTATCTGACAGCCGAGATGGCTCATTCCGATCGAGTAGGTGTCGGGAAAGGCGATGGCTAAACGAACCTCGGCTCGGGCCCAATCTCCGTCGGAAACGAGCTGATTGATTTCTCTACCAATGTACTGTCCGGGGTGGTCAACGAACGGAAGCAGTTCGGTGGTCACCCGGCTTCGTAGGGTCTGCAAGACTTCGCTCCAGAGTGCGGAAGACCGGACTCCGACGCCGGTGCGGCAACCGCCAAAGGTCGAGACTAAATAAATTTCCCATTTTGACAAGGGGGTTCAGTGGTGGTTTTGACATTGCGTTATGTGCGGCCAAGGGCGATGGGCCGGCAGGTCCTCGGATTGGTCCGTAAAAAAGCGTTGCATTCGTGCCGAAAGACGTGTATGTTCTAAGGAGCGTTATGCGTCGGATAGCGATGCCATCCGGGTGCGCGCCGTGCGCGCGCGACGAGGTCAGCAGACGGCGAGCCAGCACCGTCTTGGAGCTGCTTATCGTCGTGCTGATAATCGGTATTGCGCTCGGAATGCTGCTTCCATCTCTCAAGCGATCCGTGGAACTTGCCCGTTCTGCAGTGTGTATGCACAACCTCCGTGAAGTGGGACACTGCCTCACGCTGTACAGGGTTGAGAATGACGGTTGGATGCCGTCTGATCCACAGCAGGAAACGGGGCTGGCCTCGTCTAAGAATACGTCCTCGTCGGTTTGGTTTGTGAAGCTTCATCCGACGTATCTGGCGGACGTAAGTGCGCTGACCTGCCCGAGCGATCCGTATCGCTATCGCCTGCTTCGCGTTCGCGACGCTTTGGATAGTCCGGCTGTCGCGGACTACGCAAGCTATGGGATCAACAGCCTTCTGATCCACGGTGCCGGGGGTAACTTGGCGAACCTGGATCGCCATATGCCCACGCGCCCACTGGATACGATTCTCGTTGCGGATCTCGGTCCGGACGGAGGTCCTATAGTCTCAGCGGAGACAGCCTCCCAGAAATCTGCCCCCGCCCGGTCGCTGACGGGGTTCAGTGACCAGGTTGAAGTTGATGGAGTTGATCACGACGGTGTCGGTGAGGACGGGAAGGGTCAGGTTGCCACGTACAAACTGCGAGGGCCGAAGCGCAACGGCGGTCTTCTCTCCTGGGACGACGGTTATGACCCGCTGGAACCGGACGTTTCCGAACCCTGGCTGACGGTTCGCCACGGTGAAGGGATCCAGATTCTGACTCTTGCTGGGGGAGTACGGGGGGCACGTACCAGGGACGTCTTGCGGCGCCCGGTTCACAGATATTACCACGACTGTGCCTCCGGGGGGTGTTCATTGTGTACCGCCCCACGCATGCGCGGAGCCTATCACTACTCATTCGCCCGGGATCGTCTTTACTGGTGGACGGGGCCCGTCCGGGCTGAATAATGTTCGAAGCAAAAGCTACAGGCAGGCGATTGCGCGCTGCTCGTCGACGGAAGGTGCGCATAGTCAAGCGGCAGAGACTGACGCGCGCCGCTGCGGTAAGTCTATTGGCTGTTGCTATTCCCGCGGGTGTGTTGTTCCTGGCATGGCGGTTCTGGCAGGAAGACGAAGCGCTTGTTATTAACACCCGGGCGATCACCGACGTTGTTGTGGATTGGAAGTGCGATAGCGGCCACGGGTTTGTCGCGAAAGGGCAGAGTGAACCGAAAAGGTGCCCGACGTGCGGGAGACCGGCATATCCCGTGGGTGTGTACCATTGTCCGGTTCACGGGTCGTTTGAGGTAACGGTCCGCTACGAGAAGACGGAGGATGGCGGCAGCCGACCGTCACACTATCGCGTCGGGGGTCGAGAGTGGGTTCGTGTAGAGAAGGGTGTTCGATGTCCGCGGTGCAAGAAAGAGCTCCAACGCCGCCCGAGGGACCCCTTTGCGCCGGAAGAGCGAAAGCGAGAGCGCTCCGAACGTTAAGCTCTTACTCGGTTTTTTGATCCTGCTTTTCCTCCTGGTTGGGCGCCCATCCCTCCTGTCCCACGAGTCTTACGAAGCGACAGGGCAAGAGTGGGGTCTCGGTTACCTGCGGACCCTTACGAGTGACGGCCACTATTCGTTGTTCGCTTTTCCCTCCGACGGGGATAACGAGCCTCCCGCCGTGTTCGAGTTGCTCGATTAGAGCTTGTGGGATTTTCGGGCCTGCAGCCGTTACCAGTATGCGATCGAACGGTGCCTGCTCCTCGAGCCCGATGGTGCCGTCGCCCACGAACATAGACACATTGTTGATCTCCAGTTGGGCGAGCACCTTACGAGCGTTCCGCTGGAGCGATGAGATTCTCTCGATGGTGTACACATGTTTGCACAGCAGTGCCAGGATTGCCGTTTGATACCCCGTTCCCGTGCCGACCTCCAATACTCGGCAGTCGGGCGTTGGGTTCAGCTTCTGGCTCATGTAGGCTACAATGTACGGTTGGCTGATTGTCTGCCCCTGACCGACATAGACGGCGCGGTCTGCATAAGCAGCTGATCGGCTTTCGACCGGGACGAAGCGCTCGCGGGGTATTCTTCTCATAGCCTCGAGAACGCGCTGGTCGTTCACGCCGCGATTGCGAATCTGGTTTTCGACCATGCGTTGCCGAAGTTGCAGCCAGTCGTCGCTGTTAGCTTGTTTCTCGGTCATTGACGTGGATGCGTTTCTTACGCCGGTTCAGCCCTGCAATGGCCGGATTGCCATCCCGTGCACGTGCTAGTATACACGATTCTAGAAGCGTTGGCGATGACGGGTCGGAGCAATCAGAGCCCGGTTGTGTGGACGCGTCGGTCGCCGCAGGCCGATAACCGCCGTGCTTGAAGTTGCATCCCGGCTCGGCCATCCGCGCCCGGACCGCGGCTTCATATTGATCCAGCTTCGCTCCGCGCCGGGAGGGCTTCAAATGGAGAGACGTTCCATGTGCATTGTCACACTTATTACGGACTACGGAACCCGTGACTACTATGTTGGTGCGCTCAAAGGCGTGATTCTCGGGATCGCCCCGGATGTCAAGATAGTGGATATCACTCACGACATCGAACCCCACAATGTGGTGCATGGGGCCTTTGTACTTCGGCAGGTCTGGCCCTGGTATCCTCCAAGAACCATTCATGTCGTGGTTGTCGATCCGGGGGTTGGCTCCGATCGGCGGATCATTGTCGGACAATACGCTGGCAGGCTTGTCGTTGCCCCGGACAACGGGATCGTGACTTTCCTTCATCATGATCTGCCGGCTGAGGGCGTTTACTCCGTTGAGGATCGTCGCTTCACGCTCCCGTGCGTATCGGAGACATTCCACGGACGGGATGTGATGGCACCAGTGGTGGGGCATCTTGCAGCCGGGGTGGCTATGCGGGAGTTCGGCCCTGAGGTGGACGCGCCGGAATTGCTGGACGTCGAGTATCTGCCTCGTATCGAGGCGAACGTCATTCACGGGTCGATTCTCCATGTGGACCGCTTCGGCACCTTGGTGACCAACATCCGCAGAGAACAGATCGAAGCCGTTGTTGGGCGGGGGCGCACCCCCGAGGTATTGGTCAATGATGTCTTGTTGGGTCCAATCCATGCGGCGTTCTGTGACGTTCGCCCCGGCGAATCGCTGGCGATGATTGGCAGCAGTGGATTGCTGGAGATTGCGGTCAATCAAGGGAACGCGGTTGAGCGATTCGGTCATAGTGGCGTCATCAGCGTGGTGGTTCGATAACACGTCGAGCAAATGGGATCAACCGGGTGGTTCAGTGTTCATGCACGCTTTCATTTCTTCATAAAGCGTTCGCACAATATAATCTGATGGGTATTTTTCCGTTAACTTAAGCGCAATCGAGGTTGCTCCGATATGGGAACTCGGACGGTGGGGGCGAGAGCTGGTAGCTTCTCGCCAGTGGCAATAGGCGCCTGATTGTCAATCCCAGACTAATCTCTGTGGTCGGTTTAGCTTTCAAGGAGAGAGTGCATGACCAGCACAACGCAACAGAAGATCAACTATGATCAAGGCAATTGGACCTGCACGCAGGTCCAGTTTGAGAACATCCAGGATCCGGGATGCTACATC
>CP070744.1:1719926-1729049 GCA_020348265.1 Phycisphaerales bacterium
GCACGTGTGTTCCTACCGCGCCCTGCGTCCACCACCCGGATGAAGAGCTGACCTGGTGGGTGCAAGGACCCGAGCAAGAACCGCTTGGATGCAGGCTGCCCGGCGGGTGCACAGATGAGGATTGGTTTGCCAGGTTGGACACGACAGCGCATTTCCAGACTTGGAACGATTTCGGCGTGGTGGATTCGTCGTTGCTGCACATCAGCGACTGCCAGATTACGCCGGTAGCTACGTATGCAGTCAGGGCCTGTGCGCCTCCGACCGGTCAAATATGTGGGGAGCCGCTTGTCATTGGTACGATTCTGAGACCCCCACCGGGCAACTATGGCGACGTGGTCGGCCCGGTCGATCCTGTAACCACAGAGTTCGATCCCCCTAATCAGATCCTCAGCGTGGGAGATATCTCGGGTTACCTGCTCACCAACCTCAACTACGGGCTGCCCGGTGACCCGAAGCCGCAGGCGCACTGGACGTGGGTGGACATGGAGGGCCAGGGCGCGCCGTTCTATCGTCCTCAGGCGATTTTGAACGTTGGTGATCTCAATCAGATTCTGTTCGGCCTGATGGGTCGCCCGTACTCCTGGGCGGGCAACAACGTAGACCCGGGCAATTGCCCGTAGCTGCTGTTGCTAAAGGAACAAGTCGGCACTGCGCGTGCAGCGTGTTTATGGCTGCGATGCCTTCGGCGGAGTCAATGCCGCGGCGAAGCTGATGTTCTCCAGCAGGTATTCTTTTGTCAGGTTGGGACGCAGGACGAGGGGGGAATCCGGTTGGCCGGCGGGGTAGATTACGTTCAGCGGCGGGCCGGCGCGGTCGTGTTTCTTCAGTAGAGCCGCGATATCAGCGTCGCGGGATGTGAAATCTGCTTGAAAGGGGATCACGCCTAGTGACTCAAGTTTGTCATGAACCTCTTGCGTGTTCGTAGCAATCACTTTGTTGGCCTTGCAGACCGTGCACCAGGCAGCGGTTACGTCCACGAAGACCATCTTCCCCGAGCGGACGATCTCTTCGACTACGTCTTCGGACCAGCGCCGCCAGGGTATCCCCGTCGACCAATCGGCGTCAGTGGAGTACTGCGCTGCCCGTTGCGCCTGCATTTTCGCAGCAGCCTCGCCAAGTGGATAGATCCATCCATAGATCACGACACCTGCTATAACAGCGATAGCCAATGCACCCGTGCGATATCGCCAGCGTACCGGTGAGGGCATGGTCATCTCTACCTTGCCAAGTATCCAGCAGGCCATCGCCACCGCCACCAAAAAGGCCAGCGTCCACTGCAGCCCGCCGGCACCGATCTGCGGAACGAGCGGTCCGAGCAGCCAGATCACCATAGCCAACAGAAGAAACCCCATGATGCGTTCAAAGGTGATCATCCAGGGTCCCGGCTTGGGAAGGAAGCTCAGCCAATTAGGGTTGGCCCCCAGGAGCATGTACGGACTGGCCATTCCCAAGCCCGCAAAGAGAAACGCCAACAGGGCGACCTGAGCCGGCTGCTGCGTAGCCCAGCCAAAGGCCCCGGCAAGTAGAGGCCCCGTACAGGCAAAGCCCAGTACCGGGGCCAACGCCCCCTTGCCGAACGAAGAGAGCGTGCCCTCTCGTTGAATGCTCGCCTCCAGTGTGGTAGCCGCCGCAGGAGCCTGAAGTGTGTAGACTCCGAGCATACTCAGTGCCAAGGCCATGACCACAGTGCCGAGAGCGATTACTACGACGGGGAATTGCAGCACGTTTGTCCCCGCAGCTGCGAGAAACCCCAGGATCACGAAGAATACCAACACCCCAGCACCGAAGGCCAGTCCCAACGCCAAGGTCCGCCCGCGTGATTCATGGGCTTGTTGGACGAAACCCAACACTTTGATTGAAAGCAGGGGCAGAACGCAGGGTGTGGCGTTGATGAACAGACCGTAAAGAAAACAGGCTATCAGTTTTCCGATCAAGCCCGGGCGATCGAAGAAACCGCCCCAGGCGTTCGGCGCAGTCGGTGACACGGTCGGGACACCCTCTGAACCGGCAGTCTCAGTCGCACCAACTTGCGACCCTGTCGCATCATCCCCGTCCTTACCAAGCCTCAATACGAACTCAACAGCTTCGTGTTCAAGACAGTCGCCTCCGTCCTTGCACGGCTGGAACACAAGGATGCCGCCGAAACGCGCACCCGCAGCCAAAGGCTCGTCGACTTCTCCGGGAACGCGAACCGTAATCCCACCTGAGTATGCGCTGATCCTCCCGTGTTGGGCGTGCCCGTGAGTCGCTGGCTTGGGGTATGTTGTATCTTCGAAGTAGATTCCCGGAGTGCGCTCAACGAACATATCGAACTTCTCCAGGTCGGACACCCGCGTTTCGCGCGCCGGCAAGTAGTACTCATCCGCGATATTGATCTTGACCAGGAACGCGAACGTCTTGCCGGGTGAGAGGTCCCGGGTTGACAGCGTCGGCTGGATCGAAACGTACTTACTTTCTTTCCGGGGTTGTTCATTCCGAGCACGCTCGAACAAATCGGCGTAGACTGCCTTTGCAGTGTCGCCAGGCGCGGCAACGGGCAAGTCCAGACGCAGGTCTGCATCTTCCCAGATACACTTAGTCTTGCATATCAGGTATTTGACCTTGCAGGTCAGGGCGACGCGTTCCTCCGTGACAGAGGCTGGCGGCGTGATGGGGATGATCAGGAGCGGCTTTCCGGAGTGGATGTTGCTGGTGAGTTTGGCTGCGTCGACGTAGCGTTTGGGCACGGGGAATTGCATCTCACCGGCGGTGAACCCGTCGGGAAGCGTCCACTTCGCATTGGGGGGAAGTCCGGCCACCCCGCCGTTCTGCCAGTAGATATGCCAGCCCTGCTCGATCTGAAAATAAAGTGCGACGTCGAAGGGCTTGCCTGCCTCGACGCTCATGACCGACGAGAGGAGGCTGACGTTTGCGTGACGTTCTCCCCTTGCGGAGTTCTTGCCGGGCTGGCCATTGGCCGCTGGCGTCCCTCCGACAGCCAAAGCGAGGAGAACGAGTACTGTCATAATACGGTTCTTTTTCATGTTCATCGCCAGGAGAATAGTACGTGTACTACGATTTGTGTACCTGGGAAGATCACCGATCGTTGACAAGGGCACCCCTCAGCCTATAATGAAACGGCTTAACAATGTAGCATGTGTTAAACTGTGGCTTAAGGTCAATTAGTCTGTCGGAATCGCCGATAATATACCGGTGGTTTCATTAGGAGAACGGTCGTTGAACGCCCCATAATGCAGTTGGGGCCCGAAGTTCGCGATTGCTGTTGTTGGGCTGTTAATCAGGCAGTTCGGTAGTTGACGGTTCCGGCCCGTGAGAAAGACTCGGGTCATTCCGAAGCAACTTTGAAAGACCTATTCCTCGATGATGAGGTTTCGAGCGCGTTGTCGTCAGTTTGTGTCCCGGAGCACGGCTCATTCACATTCGTTTGTGTCTGGCTGTGCAACAGAAGTGTTTCCTTGTACTGCAACTGAGGCGCGCCTGGGGAAGGACGGAGCGTAACAGAACCTTTCGGTTGAGGTGTAGGTCAGAAGCCAAACCACTACAGGTTTGGCGGATTCTGCCTTGCACGTAACACGCCTGATGCGAGGTGCACATGGGCACTCCCGAGATGCTCGGCCCATGCCCGTCGAGCGGCACCGCGGACTCATTATGAACTGACTTCACTGCACGCCCACCGAGCGTATAGATACACGGTCGGCGGCGGTCCGCCTCAGGCAAGTTGAGCGTTACGGACCGAAGAGCGGGCGGTAGTGTTCGCGTTTGAAGCGCTTATACGGATCGGGTGAACATGTACTGCTTGTCAACAACAGGTTTAGTCGCACAGACCGGTGGATGGCTTCTGTCAGGAATCGTTGGTGCAGCGTTTGGCGTGCTCCTCGGTTTCCTATTCGTTCGATGGCTTGCCCGCACGCGCCTCGAGGCGGCTACGCTCGAAGCTGAAAGGAAGATAAGCGAGGCGCAGTCTGAGGCTGAGGTCACGCGGAAGACCGCAGAGGTCGACGCCAAAGCGGAGCATCTCAAGGGACAAGAAGCGATTCGCGCTGAATCGCAGGAGATGCGCGCCGAGTTCAAGGAAATCGAAAAACGCCTGGCCAAGAGGGAAGACAACCTTGAAGCCAAACTCGACACTCTGGCAACGAAGGAGCGGAACCTCGAACAGGCCCGGAGCAAGATGGAATCCCGTCTCGAGCAGGTTGCCAAGCGGGAAGAGCATGCCTCCACGTTGCTGGCCGAGAGACGCGAACAGCTTCTTCAAGTGGCCAAGTTCACCACGGAAGAGGCGAAGAGGATCTTGTTTGAGGAGCTTTCCCGCGAGCTGGAACACGAAGGAGCAGAGCTGGTGGAGAAGGCAGTGGCCTCCGCCAAGGATGAAGCCCTTCGGCGATCGCGAGAGATCACTCTGACGGCCATTCAACGGTATGCCGGTGAGCACACTTGTGACAGCACGGTCTCTACGGTTGACATTCCCTCGGATGACATGAAGGGACGCGTGATCGGACGTGAGGGGCGCAACATTCGGGCATTCGAGAAGGTGACGGGCGTCGACGTCATCGTGGACGACACTCCCGGTGTTGTGGTGGTAAGCGCTTTTGATCCCGTCCGTCGAGAGGTTGCCAGAAGATCTCTCGAGCGACTCATTCAGGACGGGCGGATTCACCCCGGGAGAATCGAGGAGCTTGTTGACCAAGTCGGCAAGGAGATCGACGAAGAGATTATGGATGCGGGCAAGAAGGCCTCTTTGGAGGCGAACGTGGGAGGCCTGCACCGCAAACAACTCGATCTGTTAGGCCGACTCAAGTTCCGTACCAGCTACGGTCAGAATGTCCTCCGCCACAGTCTGGAAGTGGCTTTCCTGTGTCAGGCGATTGCCGACGAGTTGGGACTTGACGGTCGACTGGCACGTCGCTGCGGTCTTCTTCATGATGTCGGCAAAGCCATCGACCACAACGCCGAGGGAAGCCACCCGAAGATCGGTGCCGATTTCTGCAAGCGGTTCAACGAGAGGTCGGAGGTTCTCAACGCGATAGAAGGTCACCACGCAGACCTCCCCTCCTCCAGCCCGTATACGCCGATAGTCATGGCTGCTGACACCATCAGCGCCGCCCGTCCCGGCGGTCGACGGGAATCGTTGGAGCGATACGTTCAGCGCCTGCAGGAATTGGAGGACGTCGCCAAGAAGCCGGAAGGTGTCAAGGAGGCATTCGCAATCCAGGCGGGTCGCGAGATTCGCGTGATCGTGGACGCTAAGAAAGTGGATGATGCAATGGCGGCGAAGGTATCCCGCGATATCGCCGCTCAGATTGAAGAGAAGATGACCTACCCAGGCGAGATCCGCGTGACCGTGTTGCGCGAAGTCCGCGCCGTATCGCTGGCGCAGTAGGAGCCTGGTCTTCACTGTAAATCTCGCCGCCGGCGCGGATGCGACGGGAGCTTGACCGCTTTTCTCGTTGGTCGGGCGCAACGGAACCAACATGCAGCTTAGACTTCTTTGTGCAGGTGACCTTGTCGGCTTGCCGGGTCGGCGCGTGCTTCGCTCGGCCCTTGGCGCCCTGATTAAGTCTCGCGAGATCGACTGTGTCATTGTGAACGCGGAGAACGCAGCTGGCGGATCTGGCCTGACCACGTCCCTGCATCAGAAGATGATCGCTGATGGTGTCAATCTGGTAACACTCGGTGATCATGTCTACCGACGGAAAGAGTGCATCTCCGTCCTGGAACGCGAGGATAACATCGTCAGACCCGCCAACCTCCCTTCCCAGGCTCCGGGGAAGGAGTTTGCGATCTACGAGACCAACTCCGGGCATCGGGTGGCGGTGATATCCCTTCTTGGTCGGCTCTTCATGAGGCTGCCGGTGAACTGCCCGTTTGCCGCTGCCGATCGCGTGCTGGCCGCTATTCCCAAAGACGTGAGGATCGTCGTGGTCGACATGCATGCTGAAGCCACCAGCGAGAAGATCGCCTTGGGCTGGCACCTGGACGGCCGGGTGAGCGCCGTGGTGGGCACGCACACGCATGTACCCACCGCTGACGAACGTGTGCTTGGCAAGGGGACGGCTTATATCACCGATTTGGGTATGACCGGCCCGTATGATTCCGTCTTGGGAAGAGTGAAAGAACGGGTCGTGAGCTCAATGGTCACTTCCGTGCCAAGCAAGTTTGACGTTGCCACGGATGACGTTCGATTATGCGGGGTCATCATCACCGTTGAGACTACGACGGGCCTGGCTACATCGATCGAACGGATTCGCTTTGATGAGCCTGTCGAGAGTTAATCGCCATGACTGCAAATGTCGACACTCAGCAAGTTGAAGCTTTGCTTCGCGGCTGCGAGGGTGTGTATACGGCGGAAGAGTTGGTGCAACGACTCTCAGCTGGGAAACGATTGCGGGTCAAGTTGGGCATGGACCCCACGGCTCCGGATCTCACCTTGGGACATACCGTGGTCTTGCGAAAGCTCCGTCAGTTCCAGGACTTCGGGCACAAGGCGGTGTTGATCATCGGGGACTACACGGCCATGATAGGCGACCCCAGCGGCCGGTCGAAGACCAGGCCGATTTTGACGCCCGAGCAGATTGAAACGAACGCAAGGACCTATCTCGATCAGGCGGGCAAGGTGCTCGATCTTTCGGAGGGTAAGCTCGAGGTCAGGCATAACAGTGAATGGCTATCCTCTATCCACCTGGCGGATGTCATCCGCTTGATGAGCCAGATGACCGTGGCCCGAATGCTGGAGCGGGACACCTTTGCCAGCAGACAAGCCGAGGGCAAGGAAGTCTATCTGCACGAGCTGCTCTACCCGCTCATGCAGGCCCGCGACAGCGTGGCTATCGAGTCGGACGTCGAACTCGGTGGAACCGACCAGACTTTCAACAATCTCTGCGGAAGGGACCTGCAGCGCAATGCCGGACAGCCCCCGCAGATTGTGATGGTGATGCCCATCCTGGTGGGCACGGACGGGAAGGAGAAGATGAGCAAGTCGCTGGGCAACTATATAGGCGTAAACGACCCGCCGAGCGAGATGTTCGGGAAGGTGATGCGCATTCCCGATACCCTGCTGCGAAACTACTTCGATCTGCTCACGGACACTCCCCTGGATGAGATAGCCCATCTTACTGACGCGAGTAAGTGCAATCCTCGTGACAGCAAGGAGAAGTTGGCCAAGACCATCATCACGCATTACCACTGCGCCGAATCCGCGGAGAAGGCCGCGGAGGAGTTTCGTCGCGTGCACGGCGGGGGGGGCGGAGGGTTACCCGACGAAGTACCCGAATTCACAGTGCCCGCCGACTTGATCACCGACGGCAAGGTCGATCCCCTCAGTTTGCTGACCGAGTGCGGCTTTGAGAGATCGCGCAGCGAATGCCGGCGAACTATCGCGGAGCGCGGTATCCGCTTGAATGGCCAGGTGATTGAAGACCCGCTTGCCCCGATCGCAGTAAAATCGGGCGATATTCTGCAGCGAGGCAAAAGACGGTTCATCAAGCTGGTCCTGAAGTAGAAGGCCTTTGCTCTTTTCAATGAAGATCCCGGCCATCGCCAATCCGGATGCGTACGCAGGACTCTACGTCTACGACTTCAAGACGCACGTGTCGGTCGGGTACACCGCGCTGGAAATACGATACTTGAGAGAATCAGAGGCACACCGCGGGGGGACGGCTTACGAAATCTATCGCGTAACCGAGAGTGGGACTCTGGAGCTTCGCGGCGTGCTCGACGAACGCCTGGCAGGTCGCGAGGCAATGTGTTTTCTGCGCAACGACGCTGAAGCCGCCCGGACAGATTACGCGCAGCTGCTCGAAGCAGCCGAGCGGCATCCGCTTCCGTGCCTGACGGAACTTTGGCTTACACGGGTCGCAACGTTCGATCCTCCGCACTTGACTGCCTTACTGTATCCGGCATCGGCCAGCAACGCCCTTTCCGGATGGCTGGGGCAGGTGTCGTGCACCATCGGCGACCGCGTAGTGGGTGGGCTCGACGTACATGCGGAGATCATTGCCTCGGACGTTTCGGCCATCGAAACTTGTTCCCTGCCCAGCCTGATCGACTACAGCGATCGATCCGTCGAACACGTGCTCGAAGCAGTCAAGGACCCTTTGCAGAGGTGAGTTGCATTACACGGCACCGGGAATACTCAGCGGCAATCAACATCGTATGCCGCGGAGAGACAGCGATTCCATCTTGACATTCTGGGCAAGTTGGCCAC
The DNA here is from genome assembly GCA_020348265.1 of Phycisphaerales bacterium. Taxonomy (GTDB): domain Bacteria; phylum Planctomycetota; class Phycisphaerae; order UBA1845; family UBA1845. The sequence continues at coordinate 1,728,130 of CP070744.1, forward strand.
CATCAGGGCGTGGCTTGTGAAGAGATTCGAACGTGACAGGATCACGCAGACTTGACGACTCTCGCCTTCGACGGGAAGTCTCCGACCTGCTGCACAAAGGGCCGCGGCACGGTGTGCCGGAGCTTCTCAGTAAGTTCCCTCACCCTCTAACACCAAACGACGAGAAGCGCTTGACTATGCTCATTAGCGCACTGTGTGCACACAACTCGGTTTGGCAAGGGCACCTCCGGGCTCGGACTCTGAAGAGAGCGAAATGTCCACGGCATCTTCGGGCCGTGATAGGAGCCTCGTTGTCGCAGCTTGGCAAGCTTGACGAAACAGATGCGAGACTAACGTCCTCTGATGTGCTGCGCCGCCTGCGCACGCCGCAGTCACAAGGGATCGTGCGCATCGAGGACAAGGAAGAGCTTCTCTTTGGGCAAGCTAAGCGACATCTTCTCGCCATGTTGCATGATCTTACGCGCCAACCGACTCCGATTGATCTCTTGATTGAGTTCGAATGCGAACCAGTGTATGTTCACGGCCTTGCGTTGCTAGCTGCATGGTGTGAGCGATATGCAGCGCGAGTACGGCTTTCTGCGCAGACTTCAATTGTGGAGCAGTACTTGGAGCGAACCCAGTACAAACGAGTTGTCGAAGGTAGGGTCACGATAGATGCCCCATTGTACGATGGAGAGAACTACGTAGCTTTGACGAAAATTGATCGTGAAGATCGTGAAGCCGCAGACCAGATTGCCATGAGGCTTGTCGACCTTTTCGGGCGGCAACTCCGACTTCGCAAGACCGAGAAACGTGCACTGACTGTAATGTTTGCGGAGCTGGTTGAGAATGTCTATCGGCATGCTAACAGCACATTCCCTTCCTTTGTGATGGCTCAGGCCTTTCCCAGGACGCAGAAGCTACATGTTGTGGTCGCCGAC
>CP070744.1:1729149-1738134 GCA_020348265.1 Phycisphaerales bacterium
CCTGAACCGCTAGACAATAACAGAAATTGCTCTAGCCTTTCGGGCTCAATCAGCGCATGGCGCTGGATCCACCCAGGCTGTCACGGACTCTCCTTCGAGGGGTGTGTCCCATTCCTGCCACCACACGTTTCCGGGCGCACTGTCGCGATCCATGGACGAGGATTGAGAATATGGACTCACGGGACGGCTTCCTTGACTGCCCGGTCCCGGATCAGCGGATCGTAGCGTCCGCGGTCTCGTCGCTCGTGGTGAGTTCGCGAATTCTCCGGCTTGCGAACCGAACGTTGCTCTTGTGGTCGGTCTCGCGTTCGAGGACGCTGTGGTAAAGCTCCAACGCTCGGTCGCGATTGTGCAGTCTGTAGTCGTAGACGGCGGCGGCCTCGAATCGCGCAGGATGCGGCGTCTGAGGATTCCACATCCAAGCCCGCTCGTACCACTTCACCGCAATGGTCTCCTGTCCCGGCAGATATTCCTTATGAATCTCGCCGCAGTAAAAGGCTGCATCGTCGATCTTATCACTCGTAGGATAGCGCTCGACAAGCGTCTTGAAGGTCTTGGCAGCCTGGATCATCAGATCCTGATCGTAGAGTGCGGGTACGCCATGCCCGCCGCGCGTCATGAGATCCAGAGCCTGGCGATAGAAGGCGTCAGCCTCTTCAATGGATTCCGATGCGCTGAGTCTGGCCGAGGGAATCTCAGCGTCCATCAAGTACCTGAAGGTCAGGACGTTCCCCAGACCCTTCTGCTCGAACTCCGCCCAGTGCTGCTTTGTCGCGTAGCCCCGGTCAGCGTAATAAGCCCGGAGTTTGTCTAACGCTCGATGGTAGAGCGTGCGGTGCTTAATCAACGCCTCCACCAGGTCCGCCTCCTGAGCGTCGACAACCGCGATGTCAATGGATGCGTCGGTCACGTTGGGATCCGTCGCCGAGGCGACCGGTCCCACCGGTGCATCGCGATTCCGTCGCAAACCCGCAACATTGCAGGCGGGTAGACTGGCCATCAGCAGGACTGCCGGCAATATAACGCTAATCGCTCGCATGGTTTTCGGGTTCATGGCTTCTCCTTGGCTTCTGGGCATCCCCAACCCTATGTGTCAGGCTATTATTACACCGTGGCAACCACTGATGTCAAGGTAAGAGCGACACCGGCGCCTACCATTGAGCCTCTTCAAAAGCACCGAAGCGTTTGGCCGCCTTGGCGGGCCGTGACTTGATGATCGCGTTGGCCAGCGCCACGTCGGCCTTGGTCGTAAGCTTGAGATTGGTCGGATCAGATTTCACAATAGTCACAGGGTGGCCGGCCAGCTCTACCAGCTGAGCATCGTCGGTGATCTTCTCCTCGACCTTGTCCAGGCCCGAATAGGCGTCCAAGATGATGTCCTTGCGGAACACCTGGGGCGTCTGGGCTTCATAGTAGGACACGCGTGAGACCGTCTCTTCTATCAGCATTGCCTCAGAAGTGCGCTTTATCGTACCCGTCACGGGCGCCGCCAGGATTGCCGCCCCCGTTTTGACCGCTTCTGCGAAGACCGCGTCGATATGCTGGGCGGTTACGCACGGACGGGCAGAATCGTGCACGGCCACAAATTCGGCATCATCCGCGACCACTTTAAGAGCCGCCGCCACCGTATCGCATCGCCGCTCGCCCCCTTCCACGAGCTTGACCCCCATGAACCCGAGGTTTGGGCCGTACTTCGACTTCATTGTGTCCACGTCTTCGGGTGCTACAGCCAGGATTGTCTGACACACATCTTCGCGGTTTATGAAATGTTCCAGCGTGCGGATGAAGACGGGGCGTCCGTCCAGCTTGGCAAAGGTTTTCTTCTCGCGCCCACCGAAGCGCTCGCTCTTGCCCGCCGCCGGTATGATTACGGAGAACTTAGCCATCGTGTCACCACCTCCCAACATTCGGCGTAACGTCCAAAAGTCACGACGCCAGCCGGGTCATAGCAGATTCGGACATTGTGCAGCAGGCGAATCGCATGCCCGTGCTACGCCTGGGCATGACACCCAATCTCCTGACCCGCTGCACAAAACACCAAAAACGCCCCAGAGGGTCGGCCGGTTCAGGGTACCCTGCCCGGCGCATTCCGCAAGCGGAGCGGTGGTTTCGACCGCTTACACTCCACTCTCGGGTTCGCCGCTTACCTTGGCGGATTTATGATGCAGCTTGGGTCACCCGGTGCAGACCAACAGTAGGCTCTGCTCGACCCGCAACGCGTTTATGGCTTCACGAAGCTGTTTGAAGTCGTTTGGGTGTATCCTTTCTGCGTTGATCTTGATCGCACGGTGGAGGCGGATGATGTTCTTATCCACTTCAACCTTTTGCGAGACGGAACCCCATGAACCCGTTACCGCGGCCAATGAGGCCGGCGCGATCGATACGCTCCACTTCTCGGGGATTTCGATGGTCAGATCAACCTGCTCGCGAAGACGCGAGCCCAGGTGGACATCCGTTGACCGGTATGACTGCCCCAGCGGCAGGGGCGTGTCCGCCAGGAAAGCCGGTCCGTCGCCCAGCTTCAGAAGATGTTGCTTTTCGTAACTCTGGAGCGCCCCGTCGGATGCCACATTGGCCGTCGCCCGAAAAGTCTCATCTGAGAGTGTAAGAACAGAGTGGCTGGCAACGTTGAACCCGGCCAGGATGCGGCCCGCCATCCCGGTTACCAGCGATTTCTGAGCGCCGGCGGAATCCAGGTTGTCAGGATCATAAAAGGCGCCGGTCAGCCGCGTCCGCAGCTCGCCTGTAGCCGATCCGTCATCGCCAACGACAATCCTCCCGCTGATGTTGAGTTCGCTGGGCTCCTCCTCGCCACGAGCGTAAATGTATGTCTTCTTGGGTATGCCTGACTCAGTGAGCCCCAGCAGCAGGTGTCGCCCCCAGTGTCCGGGGCTCTTGAACACACCATGCTGCGGATGTATGTGCATCGGCTCTGCATCGGGTAGGTCGACGCTCACAACCGCTCCTGCCAGGGAGGAGCCCGTGGGCACCAACTCGTCCCAAGCGGTGGCGTCTACACCGACGGAAACCGACGCTTGCAGTCCAGCTGCTCTCATTGCCGCCGCCCAGAGCCCGGCCGCTTCAAGGGGACTCCCGTAGTTGACATGGAAAACGTCTCCGGCTGCTCGACACTTCAGCGACCGGGTGGTCTTCCACGAGTCGACAATGTTGAACGAATCATGCAGCTTTTTGGCTATCTTTCGAGCCCGCTGCGCCGGATCGATCTCCTCTTTTACGAACTCTTCGGCGAACTTGGTGATCTTCTCATCAGGCACGGTAGCCTTGTTGATGCAGTTGACAATGGTCGTGACCCATTCCTTGAGACTCGGGCAGGTCGTGAAACGAAGCCGGCCGCAGCGCTGTCGCCAGGGATAGGACTGCCGCTCGCGTCGCACACCCGCCAAATCACTGAAGGTCCACGTGCGCGTTTCGCTCCCGCCTTGGGTCGACGACTTGGCATTCACGTGACTGTCCGCCACCCGATCAATCTGATAGGTCAGCTTTGCGGATTGCGGGATGGTCACGGATATGATCCGCTCTACCACGGGATACTCATCGTCTACGCGGATGTCCGCCCACACCCAGGGCGTTATTCCTGGCGATGTGATGACTTCATAGTCGAGCTCCAGTACCACGCCGTCCTCGATGCCGCCGAAGGAGACGATCTGCTGTTGCCAGGCGGAATACTCGGGCCAGCCGGCCACGTCATCGGGACCGGCGAAGTTGAGCGAGTAATCCGGAACGGGGAGGATAGTTCCGTCGGGAAGAATCGACTGCGCTTTGTGGATAATCAGTTTATCCTCGCCCTTGGCGAAGTCTATGCGCGGGTCGCCGTACTGACGGATGGGTCTCTTGTTCAGCAGCTTGATCCACTTGTGATCCCGACGGTGGACCGTGCCGTCCTTGTCCAGTGTCCAGTGCTGTTCCCAGCGGAGGATAATGGCGTCATCATCGGGAAACTGGGTTGCCCCCACGCCAAGGTCGACCTCGCCCGTGTTTCTCGGTTGGGCTAGGGCGGCAGCGGTGGTGCAGCCCACAACTGCCGCGAGAGTTAGACCTGCCACGCCGACCGTACCCAGCCAGGATGCGTAAGTCTTGATTACGTTATGCTTCATCGCGTTTCACCTCGTTGGCCCCGCGTTGGGGCAGAAGATTCATCAGCCGGCGGTCTCTCTCTTGAGGCGAAAACCGCCCGCTGCTGGGGGTAAACGTTTATCTGTTGACGGTCATCGCGCCGGTCTGTGCGCTTGTGGCAACGCCGGCAGCATCGGTGACGGCCTCGCCCTCCGTATAGACGATCCAGTCACCGGCGATCTCGTTCATGGCGTCGACGGCTTCCTTGTATCCCGGATAGTCCGCCGCGGGGATCACCCCGTTCTTCAGGGCAAACTCGAAGCGGTAGGTCAACGTACTGTCACCCGGGGTCGCCTCGAAAGACAGCGACGCAGATCCGGAGTCCAGCTCCTTGGCCTTAGGAACGTGAACGACCTTCCAGCCGTCGGGGAGCTTCAGCGTCTCCTCATAGCGAATCAGCCTGGAAGCCCAGAAACGCATCCCATACTTGCGCTCCTTGGCACCGCCGGGCTCGAGGAAAGACGCCCGGAAGAAGTTGTTCAACGGATGGGACATCAAAGGCAGCTTGAACATGTGCACGCCGTTGCCGTTGGCCACATAGTCCTTTGCCGACACCCTCATGTTGACCCATGCATCCTGGGAATAGTCATAGGGATCGATGAAGTCGAATTCCTCCAGCCGGGCGTTGGAGGCTATGTTCAAATTGCGCTCGAACGCCGCCCGCACGTCAGGCTTGGATATCCCGTCCACCGTGCGCCGCAGGCGGTTGCAGGCCGCACCGTGAAGATCCAGCTTGATACGTGCCGACAGCGTGCCATCCGGATGGATCTCACTCGCACTGGTGACGTAGCGCATGTTGTACTCGGGCTCGTAGTAAGGCGAGAGGGTAAGATCCTGCCCCTCCGGCGTGCCGTAGACCAATCCCTGCAGGGGTTCGAAGCTCGACCACAGATCGCGGGTGAGCGGCACCCACGTCGGATCGAGAATCCTGAAGCTCCCGTCCTTGTTGCGCATCACCGTGATGGTGTGGTTGAACTGATCCGCAGGGATTTTCTCCACGCGCGAGCCCGCCATGGTCAGAGCTGCGTATACCTCCAACCCGAGTACTCGGAGCATGGTCACCGCCATGCCCGCCTTGTCCTTGCATACCCCGCCGCGGTCACGGAAAGTAATCCGGCTGTCGTGCAGGGTGTAACCTTCGCACGCTCCGCCCTGCTTCGTGCCGTAATAACGCACATTGTCAGCCACCCAGTGAACGACAGCGGCGATCTTCTCCTCGTCGGTCTCAAGCCCCTCAGTGAGCTCCGCCACCTTTGCACGGATCGCATCGTCAGCATCGAACTGAGATTCATTGACCTCATAGAACCAGCGTGATTTGGCCTCCCAGCTCTCCAACGTTGCCATCACCAGCTTGGTCACGCAATCGTCGAGGGCGACCATGCGCGGCTCGCGTTTTACCGCGGGGATGTCCTCCGCATGGAAGCTGTACACCAGGTAGTCATCCTCGAACCACAGCGATGACTTCAAATCACCATTGTAGACCTCGTACTGCACCGGCTTGTCCTTGGGCATGTAGACGGTGTAACGCTTTTTGAGGATTGGGTTATCCCCCTGGAAGAGCGTGGTCTCGTACCAGTGTCCCAGCATGGGGGGAATCAACTCGCCGCCGGGAGTGCATTTAGAACTTCCACCCCCGCCCTGGCCGTCCGCCAGATAGGCAATGTTGAATCCGATCTTGCTGGTACGGATCTCCAGCGTGTCCCCGATCTCCAGACGCGGAACCGTCACCAGGTGCTGGAAGTTCCCCCAGTAGATCATGTGCTGCGGCGCGGGTTGGGTGATCAGCGAGCCGAGATCGACTTCTTCGACTGTCTCATCCTTGCGATGAATGCGCACGGATTTGACCGTGGTGCGGTAGGTGTCCGGGTCGAACTCCCAGCGCAAGACCGCCCGCGACTTGGCGCCGGCGTCACCGAGGATCTTGATAACCTGACAGGACTCCGTAGTCGCCAGGCCGCTGTCCTGTACGTATACATCCGCCTCGTCGAGGACGTAAACAATGTCGGCGTTATTGTAGTCCTTGGCCTCCCCCGCGGCGGCGATCATCTCCTTGATCTGCTCCGCCGTTGCGGGCTTGGGTGGGCCGGCCGATGCCGGCGGAATGAACCACGCGCCCAGCGCGAGGAGGATAAATACTCTCAAAATCGGTAGTCTCATGTCTTGATCCCCAAAACTAACGTCAGCCGGACCGCCTCCGGCGCCTCGAAACCGTACGTCTGTGGACGTAAATCGACTTGCAGATAATGTAGCGAACTTCTCGGCATTGTTCCACCCTTCCCGCCCTGACTCTGCCGTCTGCACTGTAGAAACTTGTGGCGTAGGGTGACTGCGGGAACCGCCAGGTTCTTAGCGAGGATCCGCTCAGAACTTCTTGATGTGTTCGATGGCGCGGGGGAGGACTTGGGCGATACCTTCTTCCAGGCCGCAGTCGAGAACTGCGCCGGCGGATTCGGAGTGTCCGCCGCCGTTGAACTCGCCGGCCAGTTCGACAACCGTCACCCCACCGGAGCCGCGGAAGTTGATGCGTGTCTTGCCTTTGTGCCCCTCGGTAAAGAGCATCGCCAGGCGCACGCCCGCCAGCGACCGCGGGATGTTGATCTGATCGTCAATATCCGAAGCCGTGCAGCCCGCGCCGTGGATGTCGTCATAGCTCGCGAAGGAATAGGCCACCTTTCCCTCGGCAAGCACCTCAGTGTTGTCATAGACGATGCGCAATAGATCGAACTCGCTCTTGCGCTGACTCCGGCAGAGACGCTCGCCTAACTCGGTCAGATTCGCCCCCGCCTCAATCACGTCGGCAGTCGCCCGCAAACAGGATGGCGTCGTTGTGGGTAGAGAGAAGCCCAGCGTATCCGTCTGGATCCCCGCGTAAATGAGCGACGCGGTGATTGAGTCGATCGGTTTGTTCGCCGCCTTCAGCAGATAGTAAACCATCTCGCAGGTGCTGCTGGACTCGCCTATGACCCAGTTGACGTCGCCGTACTGCTTGTTGGTCGCGTGGTGGTCGATGTTCACCACCGGTCTGCCGGCTGACCAGTCGCTTTCCCAGAGGGTCTCGCCGACATTGCAGCGTGACTTCCTCGCCGTATCCACCACGATAAAGCCGTCGGCCCGCTCAAAGTCGTCAGCCGTCGCAACCTGAGGCTCGGCCCAGTCGAACAGGAAGGTCAACTTCTGGGATAGCGACCCTTGCGGCAAGGCGACCTTTGGTTGGCAGGTGTCCGATGCCCAACTCACTGCCAGGGCGAACATAGCTCCCAAGGCATCCGCATCGGGCACGATATGGGCGATCACGACGGGCGAGCGCATCTTGCCCAGGGCATCGAGCACCTCGCCGGGCACGGACTCTGCCGATACAACGGGCTTCTTGGTCATAACATCGCTCACCGGGTCGCTCGCTCCGCTGTCACGATTCCTTCATCGACTCGATGAGGATCTCCGCGACCTCGGGTCTGGTGAATTCGACGGGGGGCCGCTCGCCGTTACGGAGCATCTCGCGGACTTTCGTGCCGGACAAGAAGATCTGATCACCCTCGATCTTGGGGAAGGTCTTGCCGCTGACCATCCCGCCGGCCTTTTTGGACCAGGCGGAGTGCTCGAAGTTAAGCGTGGTGATTTTCAATGCGCCTTCGGGCAAAGTCTCGAAGATCTTCTGGGCATCATAGGTGCCGTAGTAGTCGCCCACGCCGGCATGATCGCGACCCACGATGAAGTGGCTGCAGCCGTAGTTCTGGCGAAGAATGCAGTGAAGGATAGCCTCCCGCGGACCGGCATAGCGCATGGCCGCCGGCATCACCGACAGCATGGTATGATCGGGATGGTAGTAGTTCTCGATCAGAACTTCGTAGCACTGCATACGCACTTCCGGAGGAATATCCCCGTCTTTGGTCGCACCCATGAGCGGATGGATCAGCAGACCGTCGGTGATCTCCTGGGCGCACTTGGTCAGATACTCGTGGGCCCGATGTATGGGGTTACGCGTCTGGAAAGCGACCACCGTATGCCAGCCCCGGCTCTTGAATTCCTCGCGCAGCTGGCATGGATTAAAGCGATGATCCGAGAACATTGGCGCGTGCCGCGTGGTTACCACGTCGATCTTACCCGCCAGGCAGGTGTCGCCCTCATCGTAGAGGACCTTCACGCCCGGATGTGCTTCATCCTCCGTGCCGAAGGCCTTAGCAGCCTGCTTCTTCTTGTCCTGTTTATACTTCTCGTCCACGGTGATGTAGCCGAGAAGCCGCCCCGCGTCGTCGTTGCAGGCAACGCGATCGCCCACGGACACCTTGTCCGCCGTGGCGTCATCGACTGCGCAGGTGATGGGCATGGGCCAAATGGTCCCGTCCGTAAGGGTCATGTTGTCACACGCGCTGTGATAATCCGCCTCGCCCATGAACCCTTCGAGCGGGCTCATCGCCCCGATAGCGATCATCTCCCAGTCGCACTGCTGCCGTTCGGTTAACGTGATCGATACTGCGGGCGCCTTGGCGTCCGGCTTTGCTCCTGTTCGATCAACGAGTTTTCCGCCGTGAGGTTGGATCAACTCCACCTGGCCCATTACTGATCCTTTCAACTATCCGTTCCTGCTGATATCGTTGGCCTGCTCGTCTACACTTGTTTCGATCACCCTAGGAGCATATGCAAAACACCGCAACCCCGCACATTCTTGGCCCGATAAGTTTCGCCGGCCGGGGTCGACCTGGCTTTGTGTGCCCCTAGCTGTGTGTGCCCCTGGCGGCTGCGTGTGCCACTGGCAGCTTGTCTGCCAGTGCCTATTTTATGACCCTCAACACGGGTGGACGAGCCACCCGTGGCACACACCACGCCCCCATGTCCTGGAGGACATGGGGCACC
>CP070744.1:1738234-1747195 GCA_020348265.1 Phycisphaerales bacterium
ACACCCTGGGGTGACTTGTAGAACACCGAGATCGTCAGCTGACCGCCATCCATCGCTACATAGCCGCGGTGACCGACGATAGCGTCCCAGCGGTCCAAATCGCCGACGTAGCCCACCTTGTCTCGGCTCGATTTCTTCGGCATTGCTGGAGGTACCGGCTTGCCGTCGTGCAGATTTCGGACTCGGTAGCGGTGCTCGCGGGCGTAGGCGAGAAGATCGTGCTGGTTGCGAATAGGCGTCAGATTCTTCGACGCGTTCGACGGGGAGCTTTCCGGAGTAACCTCAAGACATAACGATTCCATGGATTCTTCCTCGTTGCTCATCCGTGAGCGGCCATGGACACGCGAGCATCCAAGCTTCGATTGCAGCGCATTCTGCAGCGCGCTGGTCGCGGTGCCGATCGGCGAAGTGTCCTAAGTCGTTATCTGATAATCGTTTAGGTGCAGTGCGACCGCCCGGTGATGTGGGATTCATAAACCCAAGGTCCCCGGTTCGATCCCGGGCGCCGCTAGTGCCGTTTTCAGTGTTTGAGCTCGCTGGGCGGGCGTTCTCGCGCGAAGTCGTAGCGACCCATCTTGTGGCGTTTGCGACTCAAAGGGGTGCTCAATCGCGCTGTCACAACGGTCGCAGCTCGATTTGCCTCATGAAAAGAGCTATCCCGTGAAGTTCTGCTGGGCGACTGCGAAGTCTACCAGGTCGACCGTGTTGCTTCTATTCACGTCGTAGCATTCGCAGCCTTCCCGAGTGTCGGCGTCGGGTCCGTCCAGGCATGCCTCGAATCCATCGTAGTCGAGCAGGTTGACGCCACCGGTACTGTTGCAGTCGCCGGGTGGTTCCTCGAACCAGAAGCCGCCGGCAAGGTCAAAGTTGCCGCCGGACATGGTTCCCGCGTCAGGCTGGCCGATGGTACCCGACAGCTCAAAGTCTCCACCGGTGCTATGCATCGCTCCTCCGCCGTCGATGGTCGACCTCGTAATCTGAAGGTCGTCTGCCAACACTGCCCCGGCAGCCGCGATGGTCAGAATCGACATTACCTCGATACCAATATGTGCAATACGCTTCATTATGGTTCTCCGACATTCATGATGAACGTCAACGCGAAATACGGTGGCCGGTTCTCATGGTCGCCTTCTCCGCCGACGCTTGCCGTGTTTCCGCTGAATGTGTGGCTATGACTCCCTGCTGTCGAGGTCGTGCCCGTACGGGTATCAGTGCCGTTGTTCGCAGCGGACACCCCCCCTGGGGAAAAACAGTCAACCTCATCTTGCCACCACCTGTCCTTAAAACCGTGAGTGTGGAATGCAATCGGCATCGTCTCACCGGAGAACGAATGGCTATGCCCGACGTGGTTGGGCCCCAGGGTAACCCGGGCGGCTCCTCCCGTAACACCTGCGGCGTAGTTCCCCCCTGCACCGACTATAAAACGACCGCGCAGATCGGGTGTTCCCGCGTTGCCGTCACAAATGTGCCAGCGCGTGTCCGGCACGCCGTCCACTAACGGGTGGCTGTTGTCATCGATGCCTCCGCTCCACATGACGACGGACCCCTGGGGCACCATCACGGACAACCCACCACGTCCGGTGGACTCGCCCGAGGCGATTATGTCACCCGCCACGTCAAGCCTTGCCGCAGGCGACGTCGTACCGATGCTGACATTGCCGGCGTCATCAACGTGCAGACCGCGCGTCTGCAGGGCATAGGGCACGGCGGTCAGTGGCTGGCGCGGCGATAGCCGGATAAACGGCGGCTCGTCGCCTAGGTCATCCCACGCGGGATGACGCGCGGCCGTCTCCAGCCACCGGGCCTCCCCGTTGAATGCTTCCGCCCCAAAGTCCAGCGAGACGGTGAACAATCCGTTCACCACGTTGACGCTGCCCAATGGAATCGCCTCGCCAATCCAGTCGCCCGGGTCCGTGCTCTCCGCATCCGACCAAAGCGAAAACACCAAGTCAACGGTGCCGGTAACCGGAGCCCCCATATCCTCGAGTTGGCCCTGATAGGTAAAAGCCGCAGAGGTGGGTTCGCCCCGGTTGTCTGTGTCTGTCAACGCAACGGCGTGCGCTGCTGCAAGCTCCACGCCTGCTTTGGCCTGCTTCTGCGGCACTTCTCCAACATACATAATGAAGGACAACGCATGGTACGGAGGCCGGTTCTCGTGAGCGTCGTTCCCACCAGTCGCGTCTGTGGAGCCGCTTATGGAGTGTCCATGCAATCCCGCAGGCTGATTTACGGTGTTCCTGGCTCTCACGTCCCGTGCAGCCCTTGACAGCCCAGCGGCAAGCCATACATCCGGATCGAACGGATCGTACGCCGTGTGCCAGTCGTCATACTCGTGACTGTGGGCACCGGCGGATTCTGTTGCTCCATTCAGCGATCCATGATCGTGGCTGGGAAGTTGACCCAGTGCAAGTGCCACCACGGATTCGCCACCTGTGTCACCAGTCGTGTAGTCTGCTCCCGCACCGACGATGAAGCGGTCCCGTAGATTGGGCGTCCCGGCGTTGCCATCACAAAGGTGCCAGCGCGGGTCGGGCACACCGCCTACTAGGGGCAATCCGCCGGCATCGATGCCTCCGTCATACATGATGATAGCCCCCGCGGGCACCATCACGGACAGACCACCGCGGCCGGTGGAATCTCCAGAGGCGATGATGTTGCCGACCACGTCCAGTTTCGCCGCAGGTGAGCTCGTCCCAATCCCGACCTGGCCCGCGGCATCAACGTGCAGGCCCGAAGTTTGCAGAGCATAGGGCACGCCGGACAGTGCCTGGCGCGGTGACAACGTGGTGAACGGCGGTCCCTCGCCGCCGCCCCACGCGGGATGGCGGACGGCGATCCGCAGCCAGCGGGCCTCGCCGCTAAACGCCTCCGCTCCGAAGTCCAGCGACACAGTGAACCGCCCGTCGACAATGTCGACCTCGCCAAGGGTGATCGTATCCCCGACCCGATCCCCCGAGTAAGTACTCTCCGGATCCGACCACAGCGAAAACTCGAAGTCTGCGCTGTCGGTAACGGGGATGTCGTCCTCCTTGAGTTGCCCCTGATAGGTGAAGGCGCTGCTGACCGGCTCAGCCAGAGCAGTCGTGGCTGCTGATGTCGAGGCAGGTGCCGCTACGAATTTGATCCGTCCTGTCGCCTGAATTCGTCGTGCAGGCTCTGTATGCTTGATGAAAGCCAGCGCGTAATACGGGGGTCGATTCTCGTGGCTCCCACTTCCACCCGTCGGGGACGTGGATCCGATGAACTGGTGGCTGTGGGCTCCGTCCGAATCGGTGTTGCTCTGTTCGATAACGATTTCGTCTGAACTCATCGGGGGATAGTCACCACCAAGATACCACCCTTTTCTGTCCCGATACTTGTCCTGATACCCGTGGGCGTGGTCGCCGTCGGAACTCGTTTGTCCGGAAAAAGAGTGGGAATGATTGGGAATCTGATCGATGCTAAGCGTCACCGAGGCCGCACCACCCGTCTCGCCGGTGTTGTAGCCTGCTCCTGCTCCGACGATGAAGCGATCGCGCAGATCGAGAGTCCCATCGCTACCGTCACAGATATTCCAGTTGGGGTCCGCAACACCGTTCACCAACGGGTCCCCGTTGTCGTCGATCGTCCCGCTCCACATGATGGTGGAACCCTTGGGCACCATCACGGACAACCCCGCGCGCCCGGTGGATTCACCCGAGGCAATTATGTCCCCCGCTACATCCAACTTTGTCGTAGGAGACGTGGTTCCGATACCTACATTGCCTGCAGGATCAACGTATATACCCCGCGTTCGCAGGGCGTAAGGGTAGGGTCGTACGCGGTGCCGCGGTGCCATCGTGGTAAAAAGCGGTTCGTCACCGCTGCCGTCCCACGCGGGACGTCGCGCGGCAATCTCCAGCCACTGGGCCTCTCCGTCGAGTGCATCCGCTCCGAAATCCAGTGAAACGGTGAACAGCCCGCTGACCACGCTTACATCCGAAAGGGCGATAGTCGCACCGGCCTGGTCTCTCGGATCGACGCTGTTCGGGTCCCTCCACAGCGAGAACCGGAAGTCCGCCGTATCCGTAACCGCTGCGCCGGCCTCCTTGAGCTGCCCCTGATAAGTGAACGCCGTGCCGAGCGGCGCGGGGGACCAAGCCAGACTCGTGGCCAACCCGGCGGCCATACCGGCCACGCAAACGGCTATCAGTATGCGCTTCATTGCGTCCCCTGCCCGATATCTTGCCTGCTAACCCTCTGCAAGAGGTGGAGCTAAACGCCGGCTCCCCCCCACACAGTATTCGGTCCTGATACAACGTGTCCAGGACTGCGCAGCCACCCACAGCTTCGATTCTCATCATACTCGAAGCCGACCTCAGCCCAAAGAAGCATTCGTCAACCGCATAGGAAACGACGACAGTGCGCTGTTTTATCGGAACAGGTCTCCAAACGGAGTCGCGTCAACAACGATAAGGTGGAAAGCACGCCGCCCGTCGCGACGAAGCGTCGAGACTCCGGGCGCGGCAAGGGTCAGTGCGCGCCGCGCAATGCGCTGCTTCCAGTGCATTCGATGCCAGAGCGGTGCAGCCAGTCGGTTCGACCGCTTTGAGCCTAACAAGTCGTCGGAACCTGCCTTTCATTAATCGGCACGATCCGAGTCAGGCTGAGGACGTCTTAGCAGGGTGAAGACCTCCCGATTGCCCCCGTGACCGCAGATCGGACTCGTCATTGTGCCTTGGACAATCCAGCCGGCTGCTGTGATTCGCCCGAGCACGTCATCCACGACCCCTTCAACAAGCTCTTCCGGCAAGACGCCTTCGACCAGCGAAGCTTTGGGCGCTTCGTAGTGCGGCTTGATCAGGCTGACAACTTGCCCCGCAGGCGACATGAGCTTAGCGACGTTGGGAAGTACACACGCCTGAGTGGTCCACCCCAGATCGATGGTGACCACGCCAGCCGGCTCAGGCAGCGTGGCGTGCATCGCGTTGGTTCGCTCCATAACCACTACGCGCGGGTCACGACGCAGCTTCCAGGCTAGAGTCCCGTAAGATGTGTCAACCGAGAAAACGCGCTTCGCCCCACGCCGCAGCAGGCAGTCGACGAATCCACCTACATGGCTCCCCAGATCGGCGCACACTTGGTCTTGTACGTCGACCGCAAAGTGGTCCAGTGCCGCTGCGAGCTTTAGCCCACCCCGTGATACGTAACTCACTGCATCCGCAGACATGATCACAAGTTCGCGCGCCTACAAGAAGCGCGCAAAAAACACGGGCAGCCATCTGGTGGTACCCGTGCAGGTAGACAAGTTTTTACATTCTAAAGGGCACAAGACGCGCCCTCAACGCGGCTTCATTACTCGCTCTTGTTTGCCAGCGCGGCATTCAGCCGCCTGGCCAGACGCGACTTTTTGCGCGCAGCGGTGTTGCGATGAAGCGTACTCTTGGCCGCCACCTGGTCGATCTTCTTGGTCACGCGGACGAAGGTATCCTGTGCTTCTTGCAGGTCACCTCTCTGAATCGCGTCGAGCATCCGTCGCGTTTCCGTCTTGATCACCGACTTACGCGCGCGGTTGCGAACTCGGTTTCTCTCGTACTGCTTGACTCTCTTTTTCGCCGAAGGCAAATTCGCCACAGTTGGTCTCCGTTGAATCACTCTCTCCTACCACGTTCGGCCTACCTATCCGGGCGGCGGCAAGGCGTCCATCTTAGCACGTACATCCTTGAAGTTGTAGTCCATTTGAAGAATCTTTCCGTACGTATCCCGGGCGCTATCGATGTCCCCGGATTCTTCCTGCGTACGCCCCAGCCAGTAATGCATGTTCTTGGCCAGATCGTCGTCTTTGAACTCGTAAGCCTCGATAGCATCCTTAAGTGTCGTAATGGCCTGCGAATAGTACTTCTTGCGGAAAAAGCACTGCCCCAGATACATCGCACAGCCAACGCGGTTCTTGGGATCGGCCCGGGCCGTTTGAAACATGGGGATCGCGTCATCATATTTTCCGGCACGAAACACCCGTACTCCGTATTCATACTTCACGCGGTTGTCCGTCGGATAACGCTCCACCCGCTCCTTAAACACGGCAAGGTCAAACTTGAGGCTGGCGATCTGGGCCTGCTTGAGCGCCTCTTGATTGCCGGCCTTCGCAGCCTTACGGATGCTTCGCACCAGCTTCTTCATGCGCACATCGTCGGCCATTCGTTTATGCCGATAGTCCTTGCTCCGCTCAAACTCACCCATGAGGATATCGATGGCCCGTGACTCGTGCTCCTCTTCCTCCTGGCGAGTGAGCAGATCGATCAGTTTTCTGAGGGAGCGCTCGTCATCGGGATTCTCGCCGTACTCCGTTTCCGCCTTGGAAATAAGCTGTGCCAGCCGATCTTCACTCTGGACCGTGCGTTGCCTGTCGTGGAGCTCCTTCTGTTCCTCACTGTCGGCAATGCTATCTCGAAAAGACTCACTCCCCTGATACTTGCCCTTAAGGATGGTCAGCTTGGTTGACAGATTCCTCACGGCGCTTTCAGCGGTTCGGTCCTTGGGGTTCCTCCGAAACCACACATTCAGCGCGTCAACACCCATCTGATACACGCTGGCCGCAAACGCCGAGTCATCGCGTTCGGCGGCCGCATCGCCCAGCTGTTCAAGCGACTGGGCAAGTGCCTGCAGTTGCTTCGGCGAGGTTTTGGCACTCGCCCCTAAAGCCCTCAGCAGCACACTCGCAGCCCATCTCGCCGCCTCTGCGGCCCCGAGCCGGGTACCGTTCCGGACGATTCCCTCCATGTAGTTGGTGTTGTCAGGATCGTGACCGAAAAGCCAGAACGAATTCAGCAACGCCTGCTTAGCGTTCTTGTCCGTCATGGACCGCTTCATCGTGTCCTTGAATCCTGGCTTCTTGCCCCCGGTCTGCCGGCGAGCCACCGCACAGCCATGTAAGGGCTTGAGCCCTTCCTCTACGGCGTCAGGCCAGAACTCCAGACCGTTCACGTAATATTCGATCGCGTAATCGAACTGACGCTTCTCACCAAGCTCCCGCCCGCGCTCGAACCACTTCGCAGCCTTCGCCTGGTCTACGTCGCTTGTCACCAGGTGTACATCCGCACTGCCAGGTCCGTTCGAAGCGTCGTTGCCCTTCTTTGCCATAGAGTCTCAGCTTACTTTCCGAAAACACGGGAGGTGCACACCGTACGACAACATCGACTTCGGTGTCGTCAGCCGGTACACACGATCCGTAGCACGTAGGCGGCGTGCGTGGCGGGGCGGCAAACCCCCCGAACCTGCCTGACCGACCAGAACATACCTTGTCCATAGGCCGGGCACTTGATAGTATCCTAAGCGGCTACTCTGTCAAGTTAGCCGGTGGGCAATGCAAGCCCTGCTGGACACCAGGAAAACGCCCATGAGGACGTTCGAGAACCTCGATAAGCTGACCATTCTCCACTATCCGAACCCGATCCTCAAGAAGGCTAGCGCTCCGGTAGAGGAGTTTGGCGAGGAACTGGTCCAGCTCAGCCAACGGATGCTCGAATTGATGAAGCAGGAGCCGGGCATCGGCCTTGCCGCCCCGCAGGTTGGCATCCTCATCAGACTGTTCGTCTGCAACGTCACCGGCGAGCCTGACGATGATCTCGTGTTCGTCAACCCGCGGTTCACTGAGCTTACCGGAGCCGTGGACTGCGAGGAAGGATGCCTATCGGTCCCAGGTGTCAATGTGACGAAGAGACGGGCTTCCCATGCTGTCATTGAGGCAATGGATGCGACCGGCAGGCCGTTCCAAATGTCCGGCATTGACCTTCTAGCCAGGGTCTGGCAGCACGAAACCGACCATCTCGACGGGCGGCTCATAAGCGATACCATGTCCACAGCCGACGAGATCGTTAACCGCCGGGCGATTAAACAGCTCAAGGAGGAGTATGCCGGTGGTCGCCCAGCCCCGCGGGGTTAGCTATGCGTATTGTCCTCCTAGCCTCTGGCGTATTCGCCAACCCGACGTTGCGTTGGCTGGCCCAAAGCGAGCACGAAGTTCCCTTGGTTGTCACCCAGCCCGCGCGCGGTAGCGGGCGCGGACGCAGGAAGACTCGCACACCGGTGCGAGCATTGGCCGACGAGCTTGGTCTGGAAGCGCTCGAGGTGGAGGACGTAAACACCTCGGAGTTCATTTCGATTCTGCGGGCGCTTGACGCTCGGGTGGGTCTGGTCATCGCTTTCGGGCAGAAACTCGGACCGGAACTGCTCTCGGCAATGCCGGGCGGCTGTATAAACCTGCACGCTTCCCTGTTGCCCAAGTACCGTGGTGCTGCACCGATCAATTGGGCTATTGTCAACGGCGAGGAACGAACCGGGTGCACGGTATTTCGGGTGGTCGAGCGAATGGACGCGGGCCCTATCCTCTCTACGCGGTGGACCGAAATAAAACCGGAGGAGACGGCCGGCGAACTGCACGATCGACTGGCGGCTATAGGTGTCGACGCCGTACGGGCCGCCCTGCCAATGTTTGAAGGGAATGACCTCCCGGAGGGCACACCTCAGGACGACGCTCTGGTCACGCGAGCCCCCAAGCTCAAGAAATCGGATGGTCTGATCGACTTTGCTCAGCCAGCGGTGCGCGTGGTTGACCACATCTGCGGAATGACTCCCTGGCCTGGGGCCACTGTCCAATTCCACGCGAAAGACGGACGGTGGGAGAAGGTGGCGATAACCAGGGCGCGCCCGACGGAAGATCCGATAAAACCAACTGCCGAACCGGGCACCATAGACGCCCGCCTCTTCGTGGCTGCTTCAGACGGCTTCGTCGAAATCCTCCAACTGAAACCTTCGTCCGGTCGCGAAATGATCTGGCAGGAGTACGTCAACGGCCGCCACGTCGCCCAGGGTGACCGCTTCATGACCTCCAAGTCGTGAATATAGCAGATTCGGGTATTGTGTAGCGGGCGAATCGCATGCCGGCGCTACGCTTGGGCATGGCACCCAACTCCTGACCCGCTACACAAAAGACGAAAACGCTCT
>CP070744.1:1747295-1756092 GCA_020348265.1 Phycisphaerales bacterium
CTGCCGCAATTCTGGTAGGAGAGCGACTCGTTGTCGGTCGTGGTGGCCGAGGATGCCACGAGTGCCCCGTCACAAACATCGTAAAGTTCGATGTCGATATCGCCCCAGACGTCGGTGAAGGCCACGTGCACGTCCAGTGTTTGGGCGGTGGGGATGCCGATCTTATACCAGTCCTCGTCCACGCCTTTGACGATCAGATCCGGGTAACTTCCCGACCCGGCGGTCACAGCGTCTGCGCAACTGTCGTTCTGCTCCCATACATCGTCGCTGCCGCCCGCCATGAAGTTCGAGATATCGGGATAGGTAACGGAGAAGGCCCCGTAATTGTCCTGGAAATAGCAGTCATCCACGTTGCCGCTCAGTTGGCCGAAGAGCTGGCGACCGCTTTGCGTAAAGATTCCCGACCCCGACGATCCTCCTTCGGTGCCCCCGTCACTCCAGTTAATCCAGTGGTGAGTCGATGTGGTTGAGCTTTTCGATCCGAAGCTGATTTGCTTGTGGCTTCCAGCCGGATGATGAATGCCCCCGGCGGCAGTGCCGTCGGCGATTGCAGCTGCGGTCCACCCGGCCCACCAAAGCCCGGTGGGAAGTTCGCCATCAACCATCAACAAGGTGTAGTCCGTTGGCATACCCGTGGCCAACAGCGTGCAAACCGCGGACTGGGGCACGGAACTCAGCGCGGGTGGCGCTCCGTTACACGTGGCGCTTTGGTATAACCAATAAATCTCAGCACTCTGGGCTTTCGCCTGGGTATTAAGGCAGTGATTCGCAGTAAGCCAGTACGGGGTCCAGTCGCTGGCAAGGTTATTGATCAACTGGCCGCTGCAATAAAGGCTGTCGCTGTCAATGTAGCCGATGCCTCCTACCGCGCTGGTCTCGTGGTCCCACGCGGGGTAGCAGGTTAAGTCGATGCGGCAGGGGGCCTCGCGCCAGACCAAGGTGGCGCATGCATCGTTGGTCGTGCATTCATATTGCAGCCGGGCAAGATGAACCTCGCCGGTGAACGTGGCCATCCAGCGTATCTTTGACTGGGTACCGCACCAATCATCGTTGTAGCATATGTTGTTGCCCGAAGTGTCCCGAAGCATGAACTGCGAGTCCCACGAGCAGCTTGCGTCCCCGTCGCCGGTGCACGCCGACCACTCGTAGGTATGCCCGGACTCGACCCAGAATCGTGAATGCTCACCGCCGTACGCACATGTCGTAAACGTCGTCCAATCACTCGAGGTTGTCGAGAAGAGGGTGTCGGGGTAGAGAGTGGTTGCACTGGTGCATCCGCCGCCGTCGCACGCTCCAGAGCGCGATCCCCCGGCCGGTGCGTTTGGCGGGTCTGTCGGCGTATCGCAACTGTCCCTTTCCTGCGGGCTGCCCCCCGTTTGCACGCTGTTGTTGGCTCCAAACGAATCGTGATAGATGTGCTGGATCCTGTCGATAGCGAAGGCGGGTCGTCGAGGATCCTCGGTAACCGTGCTCGGCACGAAGTACTCCACGCGCAGGCGCTCGCCGAAGCGCGTCGGGGTCCAGAACTGCCCGTCACCGTGGATGCCGCGGTTACTGTATGGTCCGGCCAACCGTTCGGGTTGCGCAATCGCGTACACGAAAAGCTGTGCTCCGGGCGACATGTCGACGTCGACAAAGTGCAGACGAATACCGTTAGCTGCCTCGGCTACGACGTCCACAACCCACAGCGAGCCCTCGCCGGGAACCTCGTGCCACCGGCCGTCTGCCATTCCCACCACGATGTCGCGGCCAACGCCGTACCGCAGAACCTTGTCGAGTCGGGCCCGCGCAGCGTCTTCTTCGAGCAGGGCTGCGACGTCTACCGGCCCCAAGCCAACCTGGACGATCGACTTGACGTCAACACCATAGGCCAAGGAGGGCGCTTGAAGCGGTGGTTTCGGTTTCACCGGCGGTCTGAGATCGCGGAGGCCGTCCACTTCCACCGCTGCTGCCTCGACAGGAGCCGGGGACCGTGCTTGGGCGTGCGCCGTTGCACTCATTGCCAGGACCATGAAGCTCATGGTGACGGCTACAACGTCTGCAAGGATACGTCGATTCGATCTGGTTGCTGCTCCGTTCGTCTTCATCAATCTTCCCTTCCCTAGACGACCTGAGTTGATTCCGTGAGGCGCTAGTGCCGTTTCCAAAAAGGTTTTATGGTTTTTTGCGTTTCGCATGCTGATTTCGGTAGTTCGCGTATCGGCGCAATGCGTTGGCCAGTTCCTCGTGACTGGCATAGTCTGAGTTTCGAATGACGAATTTCTTTACCGAAGTGAACTGACATTCGATGGGGTTGAGCCAGGATGCGTTGGTCGGTGTCCAAATCAGGTGAACATTGTTTCGCTTGCACCAGTGGCGAACAACCGGCGTGCCGTGCGGCGAGAAGTTGTCGAGGATCAGATGAATCCGCTGATCGATCTGGTATCGTCGGCGCATCTTCTTCAAGACTTCGAGCACTTCGCGCGCGCGTTTCCTGGGCCGGGTGTACCCCCAAAGTTGATTGTCGTGAATATCGTAGAACGCCAGCCAATGCCGTACGGCGTGTTTGCGAGTGTAGGCGGCCCGATGGCGACTCGCGCTGCTTCCCCAGCTCCGCCCAGCCTGCGGTCGAATCTCCAATGGTCCGAACTCGTCGAACGCGATCGTTGGACCGTTGCTCGCCCGCTGGTTCACGTAACGACGGATTACTTTTTTTTCGAGGCAAGCTTGGGGTCGTTACATTCTTTCCAGGTCTTGGTGCGACGAATCTTGACCTTGGCGGTTTTGAGCATCTGGCGAACGGTTTCAATGGCGATGGAGTCGACAATCTTCTCGCGTACGAGGAAATCGCGAAGCTTCGGCAACGACCAACGTCGATAGGGTTCGCCAAGAAGATCGGGTGGGCAAAGCGCCGTTTCGATGATGAGACTACGTTGCTCCTCGGAGAACTTCCTGGGCCGTCCGATGCCGTACTTGGGCTCCAACGCGGAGAACCCCTCTTCGTTGAACGACTTGATGATGGTGCGCACATGTGCTTCGGAAAAGTAGAATCGTCGGGCGATGTCCGGAACCTTCGATCCCTGGTCCGAGGCGAGCACGACCTGTGCCCGCCGCATCTTGATTCGGTTTGCGTCACGCCGAACCATGCGTTGAAGCTTTCGCCCTTCGGGCATGCTGATGTTGCGAACGTACAGGCACATAGCGGATCTCCACATGTTACAACGACATCCCTGTCAACACGTGGCAATCCATATATACCTGATGGGCCCAATGCGCAAACTCCCTATTTTAACAGATGTCGAACGACGTTTCTGGAAACGGCACTAGAACCTGCATTGAGCCGAGTTCAGAGCGCATCCGAACAACGGGGCTCGAAGCACGCTTGAATCCGGAATCTCACTTCTGGCGGCATTGCCCAATCATCGAATTTGACGCCTCCATCGTACTTACCGGAAGCACTTCATTCAAGCGAAAAGGCCTGCGCTGCCTCTGCTAGCGCGCATCGGCCTCCGGGTAATGTCGGAGTGTTATAAAGGAAAAACGCGGAAGACTGATACATGCCGGCACGCCCAAAGCAGCCCAATCTGGATCTCACGCTCCCGCGCGCATTCGGCAGATCCTCGACATTCTGGACCAGCGCTCGTGGACCTGCGAGGTCAGGGTATTACGGCTATCATTACGACCGCACCAACGTCCGTTGTCTCTTCTGCTGTTACGGAAACGTCGGGCACAGCTGCATCCTCGAAGCCGTTCAACGACAACTCCAGCCGATAGATGCCGGTGGGCAATCCGATCAGCGTGAATCCACCGCTTGAGTCAGTTCCTCCAGAAGCAGCCTCTTCGCCATTCTCGTCATAGGCGGTGACGATCACGTCTTCGAGCGCGCTGGAGGATTCGTCGACGACCGTGCCGGTGATCGTGCCTGCCTCAAGAAGGTTGATTAGCTTCATGGCCACTGATGGCGTGAAGTGGAATGTCCGAATCGTCGTCGGGTCATCAATATGACCTGCGGGTATTGGACGGAACGCCCGAGTCAAGTCGACATCGAGCAGCAGCACGGTTTCCTCGTCCGCAGTAACGTCGAACGTGAAATGCAGCTTGATGCCCGTCTGTTCGCCGCTCGGAACATCTAGCAGGAACGGCTCCTCAACATCTTCTAGCTTCACTTCGCCTTGGGTTACGACAAGACGCATTTGTGAGTATGTCCCTGCAGTGATTGTTGTTTCAGCCAGCAGATCTGTCTGCCCGTTCTGCAAATCGAGCAGATTGAAGGACTTGTTTCCTTCGAAGATCGTTATCCAAGTTGACTCGTCATCATCGTCATCTTGATCGCTCTCGTCCGTTGTGCAGATGTCGGCCGATTCATCACAGACTTGGTCCGGAGTACACGGATTGACGCCTTCCTGGCATTCTCCCGTGCCGAGGTCGCATGTTTCCGCGCCATTGCAGAAGAACAGATCGTTGCATTGGGTGTCATCTGTGCACGGCGACATGCAAGCCGCCAACTCCTCGTCACAGAATTCGCCCGCGGCACATGGGAACTCACCGTTGACACATTCACGCTCAAGGCACGTCTCAGTGCCGTTGCAGAACACATTGTCAGCGCAATCGGTGTCTTCGGTACATATAGGTAGTTCCTCGGTAAGCCGAACCTCAACACGCGTGATGGTGATGTTAGCCTCTTCGATCAGGTCGAGCGGGTAGGGTTCGTCGGTTACAAGGACGCGGAGAGATCCCTGCTCTCCACTCGATTCTGCTGGTGCGAGTGTGCACCGAGCCGTGCCGAGTCCAATAGCAATACACGCTGACAATACGATATAGGGTTTTGACCGACTACACATCTTCTTCAGTCTCCAATGAGCGGTGTAATACTGCTGTCTGTGCCGGTTCCCACTCGAAGACGAAACCGGCGTTTACCGCGATCCTTGATTCAGGCAGCAACGGCGCGTCGTGTCCCGGCCGCACCATCGGTTATCAGATCAGAAAGCCGACATCCGTTCTACCGAACGATGTTCATGTTCTTCGGCGATTGCGTTGCGGAGCCTGCAGGCTGCCATCTCTGGATTGACAGGCGGCGCGTTAGCCCGGGTCATCAGGCCGCCGTACGGCAAGAAGCGCGTCTGGGCGCTTGCTCTAACGCCACCCGTTACCGGTCCATGCTTAGAAGGCTGCTGGTGTGTGTCAGTGAAGTCAGACTCCAAACTCATGACGTGGTCACGATGTGTTGAAGCTGCGGAATGCTGCATGCTCGCCAAGGGCTTCTTTTGGAAGATCAGTTTGTATAGAATCAAGGTAATGTCGTCCAGGCTCAGATGTAGTGAGATCGCGCGCTTGGTACGATTCCCGCTAGCAGTGCAGAGGCAGTCGCGCGCTGCTTGGATTGAGCTTTGCGTTGGGCTTGCGCACCAGTGGTCCGATACCATAGGACCTAAGGAAGCATCTTGGCACACAACAACGGTGAGTTCAATAGCGTTTCAGCTGGGATGGCGGGGCAGGAGGTGTCTAATGGTAGAGTTGCGGACGGCGGTCGTTCTGGCGGTCATGATAGGTCTTTGGCCCCCTTCCGGCGTAGTTTTGGCGCAGTACGGTGACTGGCCGGCGGCCTTTGATCCGCTGGAGCTACTGACCCTGAACCTGGACATGGATCCAGGTGACTGGGTGACCGTGCAAAACGACAACCCCTACGACGAACAACCACAAATCGAAGTACCAGCCTGGTTCTGGGCCGACGGCGAGGATGCGATCCTGATCTCTGTTCGCAGGAAACCTGGCGATCCGTTGACTGAAGTACCCGGCTTCATAAAAGTCAGCCTCAAGCTTGATATAAACGAGTACGTCATAGGCCAGAGCTGGCACGGCCTCAAGAAGCTCAGCTTAGAAAACGGGGACGACGAGGATGTCGTTACGGAAGGGCTGGCCTGGCAGGTCGAACGGTTGGCCTCGGGCACGCAAGGGTACGGATACCAGGCCGGTCATTTTGCATGGGTGCGTCTGCTTATCAACGGCGTGGACACGGGTGTATACGTAAACGTCGAACAGCGCGACAAGCGGTTTCTGGAAAACCGGGACTTGTACACGGAAGGCGAAACCTGGCTGTACAAGAAAGGCGAGCTTGGTCCGGCGGAGCTGGAAGTGGGAGGCCCGCTGGACAGCCCGACGACTGAAGCTCTCTGTTTCTCGCCCTTTAACACCGAAAGCCCCTGCACACCGGATCCCGATTTGGTTACGGCTACCGAGCAATGGGTGAACGTCAAAGGACTTCTTGCGCTCATGGCCAACGACGCCTTCCAGGGGAATGGCGACGCGCTGTTTACCAAGGGCAAGAACTACTACTACGCCGATTTCCTGACCGGGCGTAAACGTATGTACTTCCCATGGGATCGCGATTCGTCTTTTTCGGAACAAGCCGTCACCGAGGATATCTACTCGGGCGGTTGCGAGTATGATGCACTAATCAACGAAGCGGAGTTTCGAGCCCAGTATAACCAGATCTTCAACGACCTTGTATGCGGCCCATGGTCGACGGCGAGCCTGACCTCCTTCCTCGATGCCGTCGAGCCGGTTCTGACGGACGCGCTCGCTGCGGATCCAAACAATCAGTTCGGCGGGGATGTCGCCGATCACTTCGACGGCCTGCGAACCTTTGTGACCGACCGTGTGAGCAATGTGATTGGACAGATAGAGGGTTTTCAGCCTTGCCCGTCCATTCAGGTAGATCTCAACGAGTTCATGGCCAGCAACGCCGTCTTTATTGAGGATCCCGATGAACCAGGCGAGTTTCCGGATTGGTTCGAGCTGCACAACCCCAGTGCGTCGGAAGTCGACCTCGGTGGCCTCTACGTCACAGACGATGTCACATTTCCGACGAAGTGGCAGATTGATGCAGGGGTGACCATCCCGGGTAACGGATACCTGTTGTTCTGGGCAGACGAGGATCCGGAACAGGGACCGCTCCATGCAAACTTGAAACTCGGTGCCGGCGGCGAAGAGCTTTACGTGTTCGACACCAACGGCGTCACCGTTATCGACTCTATCGTGTTCGGTGCCCAGGTGACCGACGTCTCCTACGGGCGTTACCCGGACGGCGCCGGAGGCTGGGGTTTCATGGCCACACCGACGCCGGGCGCCGCCAACAGCCCGCACAACGCGCCGCCGGCGATTAGCGGAACGACACGCACGCCTGAGTTGCCCACCGATGTGGATCCGGTTTGGGTCACCTCCACCGTAACAGATGACTCCGCAGTGGTGAGCGTTACGCTCAGCTACTATGCAGGGGGATGGATCGACACCGCCATGTACGACGACGGCGCCCACAATGACGGTGGTGCGGGGGACGACGTTTACGGCGGCCAGATCCCCGCCTTCGGCGATGGAAGCGTTGTCGAGTATTATGTCACGGCTATCGACGACCTTGGTGCGATACGTGTCGACCCGATCAACGCGCCGGCGTTGCCCTATTCGTACTACGTGGGTTACGATATGCTGCTTCTCTACATTAATGAGTTCATGGCGGACAACGACAACTTTATCGAAGATCCGGACCAACCGCTTGCCTATGAAGACTGGGTTGAGTTGTACAACGCCGGACCTTCTCCTATCGATCTCGGGGGGATGTATCTCACCGACGACTTACAGAATCCGGTGAAGTATCAGATTCCGGCTGGCGTCTCGATCGCCGGGGACAGCTATCTCGTGTTCTGGATGGACGACGACATCGAGCAAGGGCCACTGCACACGAATTTCAAGCTCAGCGCGGTCGGTGAAGAGATCGGACTGTTCGACACGGACGCATACGGAAACATGCCTATCGATACATTGGCATTCGGGCAGCAATTCACGGATACTTCGCAAGGTCGCTGCCCCGACGCCACCGAAAACTGGCAGTTGTTCTCGCTGGCGACACCGGAAGCGCCCAACGGACCGTGTGGTACGGAACAACAAGCGTGCTGTTTGCCCGGATTGAGTTGCGATGACCTGGATTTGCTATCATGCGTGAGTTCAGGCGGTATCGCCCAGGGAACAGATACTGAGTGCGCAACCGTGACCTGTCCTGAATGCATAATCGATATGGACTGTAACGACGATGTTTCCTGTACAGCTGACGCATGCAATGAGGCAACCGGCGTGTGCAGTTATACACCTTTCGATGCAGTCTGTGACAACGGACTCTTCTGTGACGGTAGCGAAAGATGTGACGCGTTGGCGGGTTGCCAAGCAGGCATCAATCCGTGTCCTGGGCAAGCGTGCGATGAACCGAATGACATCTGCGTGGGCGATTCCATCCCCACCGTCTCAGAGTGGGGCACGGTTGTAATGACACTGCTGATGCTCGCGGCGGGAACGCTCGCCCTTGATCGTCGACGCAGAGTGGCTTCGCCGTGTCACTTTGATCGAGCGGAGAGAGTCTGAACGTAGCCTGAGGATCGCGGACAATCGCTCAAGTGGCAACGGCATGAAGCGAGGCACCTCAAGGGACGGTTCCGATGAAGTTCGCCGGAGCAACCAGACCTGGCGGCGCAGCACGGGATCGACGGCGACGATCCATTCTGCGGGCACCATCTCTCTAACAATCTGGTAAGGACCAAGCGAATCCGCACCCTCGGCAGGAATCTCCGGTCCAGCTGCAAGTTCGATCGACGGTCGCACCGTGCCTTTCGGCTTCACCACCACCCTTGTTCCCGAGGCAAGCTCCCAAACGGTGGCGAACCCGTTTTCTCGGCGCGCTCTCAATGCCAACAAGACCGGAACCCAAGGGCAGATGCAGGCGGCGACGACATACTCCGCGATCTGCAGCCCGGTCCAGTTGGCATCGGAGATC
>CP070744.1:1756192-1764970 GCA_020348265.1 Phycisphaerales bacterium
GACGTTGCTGCTGCTGGCTGCCGGAAAGGTCCTGTTCACACGCCGAACCCAGCCACGGTGAGATTGCAGGGCAATACGCCCGCTTTCCCCTACGTCTGGCCGCGGTGCCTGCCACGATACTATGCAAGGACCATAGTGAGTGTCGTCACCAGCCCGACCCCGGGTGGTTACGCCCCTCCGCTGTTTCCGTTGATTCGTCCCGAAGCTCTGAGGGCCTCAAGTGCTCGCTGAGCTGCCTTCTGTTCCGCATCCTTCTTGCTTGGTCCCCATGCGCTGGGAAATCGGTCGCCGTTGAGCACGACACAGACCTCAAAACACTTGCTGTGGTCAGGGCCTTGTTCATCAAGCTGCTCGTATCGCGGAGAGGCGGACAGCCAACGCTGGGCCATTTGCTGCAGTATAGATTTATAATTGTCTTGGTGTTCGGAAGAAGAACATTCGTCAATGTGGCGGGCGACCGCATTGACCACGAACCTCTTCACCGGTTCGAGTCCGCCGTCCAGATACATCGCTCCAACAACAGCCTCGAAAACGGCAGCCCGTATCGATGTCGGGAGCTCCTCGCCCTTGTCTATGCCGTTGCCCAGAATGAGGCACTCGGTAAGCCCGGTGGCGTCGGCAACCTCGGCGCAAACGCGCCTCGACACAACGACAGACTTCACCTTGGTTAGGTCCCCCTCCAGCCAGCTCTCGAAGCGGCTGTAGAGCTCCTCACAGGTGACGATCCCGAGCACCGCATCGCCGAGGAACTCAAGTCTTTCGTTACTGGCGAGGCGAGAGTCCGATATTGATGAATGGGTAAGTGCGGTGAGGAGCAGCTGGGGGTCGCGAAATCGGTGTCCAATGCGCTCCTGGGCGCGGTTCAACACGTCGGCTTCGTCCACGGGGATTCCGTCCAGCCGACCGATGGCGAAACCCACGAAACGAGCCAAACCGAAGCACGTTCGTGCCCTTCGCCACGGGTCAGCGATGGCAAAACAGGCATTGCGAAACTAGACAAAAGCGGAGGTGTCCGTGAAACCCCCCGCATCGCATGTCCACTATGTTAGCATCGGCGGTTTGATTGGTCAAGTGAACGAGAACCGGCCTGCCCTCGTTGACCTGAACTAGAGAATAGCGTCTACCGGGGCCTGCATTGGGGCCTTGTGTCGTCCTTTGGAGCGGGTATACTACCCTGCTTTGCGGACCTCGCGGGGAACCCAGGAGCCCGGTGCCCAGTGACTCGCACGGTTGTTTGAGAAGTTCAAGGCATGCATTATCCTAGGCGAAACAGCAAGATTAAGCGAGCACGAAAGCAGGGGTTTCGGGCCCGGATGCGAACGCACAGTGGGCGTCAGATGCTCAACCGTAAGCGTCGTCGAGGCCGCCACAGCATCAGTGTCTGCTAGGGGCCCATTGGGCTTACCTCGGCCGGGCTCTTGCCATTGGCAATACACCGATCCTGCAGTAGTTGCGATCGCAGGGCACGAATGTCCGTGCTCGATGCAATGCGCCAGGCGATGTATTGCTCGACCAGATGGCGTACAGTATCTCGCTGCATACACAAGCCAGCCTGCGGAGCGGACGAAAAAGCAGGGGGAATATTGGCGGCAGCGTTGATACGACGTTATATTAACGGGATAAGCGTCACCCATGCATCAGATGCGAGACGGATCGCATTCATGGGGGCGATAGGCATTTCTTACTCACTGACACGGGCTGCCACTAATATGGAGCGTCAATGCCCAAACGTGCCGGCCTGACAAGGTGGGGAAGAACGGTATCAGGGCGTCAAGCCGAACTACGCGGGACTTTGGGCCGGCGTGGGAATCTCATCAGCGGCGCTCGGTGTTCGTTGCACAGAGTAGAGTCGGGAACTCATGGTAGACCAGAACCTCATTAGTGATTTGGATTCGGACGGTATGGGCCTAGACGCTGAAGTCGCTGCGATGTTCGCAGACGGCGACAGCGAAGGCAGCATCAGTACGCTCATCGAGCAGCACCACGAGGATTTTCAACCGGGATCGATCCTCACCGGACGCATCGTGGGGCGCGCGGGGGACGATTTCGTTGTGGATGTCGGTCTCAAGAGCGAAGGCTTGGTCGGAGTCGGCGAGTGGGAAGATGTCAGCTCCGTAGATGTAGGTGATGAGGTGCAGGTCTGGCTTGAGACAGTGGAGTCGGACAGTGGCCACATTATTCTCTCCAAGCGCAAAGCCGACCGGATACTGAACTGGCATCGGATCGTAGACACCAAGAACGAAGGAGACACGGTCGAAGGCCGCGTAATGCGCAAGATCAAAGGCGGGCTCCTCGTGGATATAGGCTACCCGGTCTTCCTTCCCGCATCTCAGGTGGACATTCGTCGCCCGGGCGATATCGGCGAGTTCATAGGCCGGGAAGTCAAAGCGAAAATCCTGAAAATCGACAAGGAACGTCGCAACATTGTGATCTCTCGGCGGAAGCTCATAGACGAAGAGCGGACCGCCGCCAAAGAAGCACTGCTTTCGGGTCTCGAGAAGGATCAGGTGCGAAAAGGGACGGTCAAGAACATCGCCGACTTCGGCGCCTTTGTCGACCTTGGCGGCATAGACGGACTGCTGCACATTACGGATATGAGTTGGGACCGGGTGGGGCATCCATCCGAAGTCGTGCAGATCGATCAGGAGATCGAGGTCAAAGTCCTCAACGTTGATCGAGACAAGGAGAAGATCGCTCTTGGCTTGAAGCAGCTCAGGCCCAACCCCTGGGAGGAGGTCGAGCTGACCTATCCACCGGGCACGAAGCTCACCGGTGAAGTTGTCAACATCATGAACTACGGGGCTTTCGTGAAGATCGAGCCCGGCGTCGAAGGACTGGTTCATATCAGCGAGATGAGCTGGACCCGGCGGATCAACCATCCCTCCGAGATTCTCTCTATCGGGGATGTCATTTCCGTGATCGTTCTCGAGGTCAACAAGAATAAGCAGGAGATATCCCTGGGTATCAAGCAGACCCAGGACAACCCCTGGATGCACGTGGCTGAAAAGTATCCCGCCAATACGCGGATAAGTGGACGCGTCCGTAACCTCACGAATTATGGGGCGTTCGTCGAGATCGAAGAGGGTATCGACGGCCTGTTGCACGTGTCGGATATGAGCTGGACGAAGAAGGTCAACCATCCTTCCGAGATTCTGAAGAAGGGGGAGATGATCGATTGCGTTGTTCTTAACGTTGACCAGGAGAGACAGCGCATTGCACTGGGATTGAAACAGCTTCACGAGGACCCCTGGGCTCACGCAGTTATCGAGAATTACATTCCGGGGCAAATTGTCGAAGGAACAGTCACAAAGATCACGAACTTCGGGGTGTTTGTTGAGCTGGAGGAGGATCTCGAGGGACTGCTGCACGTTAGTGAATTGGCCGATCATAAAGTTGAGGATCCGCATTCCGAAGTCAAGATCGGGGACAAGGTTCTGGTCAAGATTCTCCGAGTGGATCCAGGCGAGCGCAAGATCGGACTTTCGAAGAAGCGCGCCGAGTGGTCGGTCGAGCAGGATGCCGACTCAGGCGTGGAGAAGAAGCCCAAGGCGCGACGTGGCGGGCTGGAAGGTCCCGGCGAGTCAACCACGGGGCTGATCGAACCGCCGCCTTTTGTCCCTCCAAAGCCCTTGGAGGGGACGCCGGAAGAGACCGGCGCCGCCGAGGAGGAAGGCAGCCAGGCGGAACCAGTCGTGGGGAATGATCGTAAGATTGAAGGACCGGGTGAGGCCGATGGGGTGGCAGATGATCAAGCTCGCCAAGGCGATGACGAAGACTCGAATACGACGGGCGGCGCTTGAGTACGGTTTCGCCTCGCCGGCTTCGACAACCGATGTGACATTCCTGATGAGAGGGTAGTGCCATCGCTGTTGACGCTGGGCTGCAAGTTTACTTAAAGCAGATCAACGATGCTCCTCTTCTCTCTCCCGAGGAGGAGAAGGAGTTGGCGACCCTCGTGCGCAACGGGGAGCGGATGGCTGAGAAGTTCAGAGCCGGCGAAGTTACTCTTGTGGAGCGCGAAGAGGCCGAGTGCAACGCTGCCGCCGCCCGGGAGAGGATGGTCAAGTCCAACCTGCGGCTCGTGGTCAACATTGCCAAGACCTATGCGAAGCGGGGGGTCCCGCTTAACGACCTGATCAACGAAGGGAACCTGGGGTTGATCCGAGCTGTCGAGGGCTTCGACCCCGATCAGAACACCAGGTTCAGCACTTATGCTTCATGGTGGATCAAACAGGCCATCAAGCGAAGTCTGATCAATAGCGACAAGCCGATTCACATTCCCGCCTACATGGTCGAGATGATCTCGCGCTTCCGCGAGGCCAATGAGCAGTTCATCGAGACGGAAGGCCGGCCTCCGACCATGCGTGAACTGGCCGAGAAGCTGGAGCTCAGTGAGAGCAAGATCCATCACATTCGCAATGCGGTAAAGGCCGTGTCAGCTCCGGTCCAGGACGCCGAAGACGCTAGCGGACAGGGACTTACCGAGGGGTTGGCTGACCACCGGACCCCGCGCCCCGATGAAGAGCTGTTCAACGAGGCGGAGAAGTCCAAAGTGATCGAGCTTCTGGGTGACCTCGACGAGCGCGAGTCGAAGATCCTCCGCCTGCGCTATGGGTTGGACGACGAGGAACCGATGACGCTCAAGGAAATCGGGGCCAAGATTAAGCTGACCCGCGAGCGCGTGCGCCAGATAGAGGCGGAAGCACTCCGCAAGATCAAAGAGCACATCTTGGATTAGGCAATCGCCACGCTGTCGGCCGTGTTTCACCCATCGGTAACGTTTGCACGCCGTCCTCCGCCGTGACTCCGAGACGCGCACAGGAATCCGAACAGGGATTTTCCTGCGGCGACCACCGTGACCTTGCTCCTATCAAGGACAATCGCCGGGATCGGCGTTGTTGCCCGAGAAGGAAAAGGGACGTCCCTCTACCCCAAGCAGAATCTGCTGGAGCTGACACACACAGAGGAACATGTACGGGCGGTACAGTGGCTCGGACCACCCCGTAAGAGAGACCCACGTCCAATGAGCCTGAGGCTTGGGA
Source organism: Phycisphaerales bacterium (assembly GCA_020348265.1). GTDB lineage: Bacteria > Planctomycetota > Phycisphaerae > UBA1845 > UBA1845. The sequence goes on from CP070744.1 coordinate 1,761,235, forward strand.
TAGCCCGTGGCATCCCTCCAGTTACTGGCAGTCAGCAGATAGCCGGAGACATCCGTCACGCTCAAGAAGCCGTCCGGCGGGGCGAACTCAAATGTTACCGGATCAACCGGGCCAACCACGTCGGCATAGTTGAAGGTCGGCTTTTCGATCGTGCCTATTGTCAGCGGCGGGCCGCAGGTGTCAAACGACGGAGGCAGGCAGAATGACACTTCGTACATGGCGACGGGGGTAATCCCGCAGTCGGTGACATGCAGCAGGGACGAGTCGGCCGCACCGAAGTCGTTCCACGCCCGGGCAACGGGTGTGTGACTTAGCCACGCGAACCAGTCTTCGTCGGTACACATTCCTGCCGGTCGGCACCCGGTGGGTTCCTGTCGCGGATCATCGACCCACCAAGTCAAGCCCACAGCCGGGTGCTGCAGACACGGTGTGGTTTCGATGCACGTTCCTTCGCCGCACGTTCCACCACTTATACAGGTCTTGTTCGGATCGTTGTCGCATACACCTGGGCAATCCTCATCATGGTCGGCGCGACACGTCCGGCGGAGATCCTCACTGCACCGGTACATCTCGACAAGCTCGACCTTGAGCGCAACTTCCAGATCACCCAGAACGCTCGGATCGATGGAGAGGTAGCGGTTCTTGGGGGCCTGGTGCCTCCAAACGGAAGGCAGTCCCGGCGGCAGCTCGCACTCGTCGGGAACGCCGTTTTCGTCGACGTCGGGTGATACGCCGGCGATGTCGTCAGGATCGTCGATACCGTTCTCGTTGCAGTCGACGAATCTGAATCCGCCCGAATCCTGCGCCAAGCTGGTGACCGACAACAAGGGCACAGTTAGGAAAACGCTGAGGACAGTGATGTGTCGTTTCATGACCGGGTCTCCACTAAAGCTGAGCAGATCTGCGATCGCCTTGACGTTTGGTGAAGTGGCGGCTTCGGACCTGGAATTAACGGCTCGGCACCGTTCCTCCTCCAAACCCTGAAAGGCACCATTCTACTCAGCCTGGTGGAAAACACAAGAAAAAAGTGGGTCTGCGGGCAACATCTATGTCCAGGTGTGTCGACCGGACGCGAATCTCTGCGGTGCCACTGAGTGCATTGGAGATCGTCCCGTGCCGTATGGTGTAAGAGGGCATTCGTACCGTTGTCCGGGGGCTTGCGCCCCACGACTCTGATCGTCTTGGGAGAATGTTCTCGGGTGGCGGATCCGCTGGTACCGTGTCTGAGAACAGCGCGCAAGAGCGGTGGCGCGCAACCCCGCGGGAGGCCAAGTGGTTGCGACGAACGGTCCAGCCAGCCCGCGAGTTTCACAGGCCAACGCGGGACTCTTTCCTGTCAGCCTCTCTCAAAAAAAGTCCCCTGCAGCCCGTCTGCTACCGGCCGGTCATGTCCATTACCTGCACGCCCTCCGGCGCCTTGAAGACGAAGCGGGCTGGATCGATGGGTTTGTTGACCTTCACATCGCTGTAAGTGGTCTCTGATATCGTCTTGCCGTCGGTGTCGTGCATGATCATTTTGAGGGGGACGCCGGTGTCCTTCGCGTAGTACATGATCATCTTGCCCATGCCTTGGGTGGGCTTATCTTTCGGAGTCGCTTCGATCACGTAGACGGAGTGTCCGTCGATGGTCTGCTCCGGCAGGAGCTTGAGGTCGTTATTCTTGCGCATCATCTCGAACTGCGATGCCAGGTCACCCAGTTGGGAGGGATCTGCTTTGGTTTTCTGCGCCATCTTGTGTCCCATCCTCTCGGACATCGTGTGGGCATACTCGCCATCGCTGATGGTCAGCGTTGAAGCCTGCGATTTTATTTCGTTTCCGCCGAAGTTGCCGGCGGTTTCGCTATTCAGCTCCATGCGAACCATACTCTTGCCGTCTTTGTTGAGGAACTCAATCGTGCCCGTGGCGGTCGTCTTAGATGACCCACCCTGCATCTCGATCTTCATGAGTGTGTCCATCTTAGCGGACATGGACTTCAGCTTGTTCCACCTGGAGGTGAGCTCCTTCTCAACGGACTCGAGTGTGTCGCCGGCCAAGGCAGCCGTTGCTCCGGTCAGGGCAAACGTGAGGATGGTCGTTTGGAACAGGGCAATCCGTTTCATGGTCAAGACTCCTATGCGATCGTAGACTACGTACGAAGCTAAGGATCAACGTTGTCCGTGGTCCGGACCCTCCTGTAGCCCAAGAGCCGCGGACTCTGCTCACGGTGTACCACGCTGACGCCAGACTATGCTTTTTCACCCATTGTGGCAAGCCATGCGTTGGGCGGGACTTCGTAAAGAGGGCAGCGAAGATACTGTGGCCGCTTCTGAAACGCCTAGTGGGCCTCGAATGCCCGTCATCCGACCCCCCGTCCAGCCTGCTCAAGAGCCGCGTTTGACGAAGTGGTCGCCGGGGAGGCGTTTGATTGCGCCTTTGAGTTGAAGCGACGTCAGAGTCGACGCAATGCGGGAAGTCTCCAGTTTCGTCGAGGCGCAGATTGCGTCAGCATCTTCCGATCCCTTGGCGATGGCGGACAGCACTTTCTGCTCGTCGCCCGTGAGCCTTGGGATCGGCTGGGATACCAACGCGGCCGCCCCATCGTCTCCGAGAGTGAATGGGGACAGATCCTGTCCTATGATCTCACCGACCTGGCCCAGTTCGTCGAGCACATCTTCCAGGCAGGTGATCAGCTTCGCCTGGCCGTCGCGGATCAGATAGTTGGCCCCAGCGCTATACTCCGGCTGGTCGACTCGGCCGGGAATGGCGAAGACTTCACGGTTGTATTCCGAGGCAAGCCGGGCGGAGATGAGTGCCCCGCTGCGCTTTGAGGCCTCGACCACGATCACGCCGAGCGCTAGGCCGATGATGATGCGGTTACGGCGAGGGAAATTCTTGCCCTCCGGCGGGCTGTCCACGGGGAACTCGCTGAGAAGGGCGCCGGTGTCGGCGATGTCGGTGGCCAGGGACTTGTGTTCCGGCGGATAGACGGACGCCAGACCGTTTCCCAGAACCGCGATTGTGCGTCCGCCGCCTCGCAGTGCCCCGCGGTGGGCGTGACCGTCGATGCCTCGGGCCAATCCGGAGACGACGGTAAATCCCGCCCCCCCAAGCAGTTCGCCGAACCTGACAGCTTGTTCACGACCATAGTGTGAGCAACGCCTGGATCCGACTATCGCAATTGCCACGCTGTCGGTGGGTTCCAGGTGCCCGCGGACATACAGACAAATCGGCGAATCGGGAATGTGGTACAACGACTTGGGGTAGTCAGCGTCCTCCGCACATACGATGCGCAGGCCGCACGCTGCGGAGCGCTCGACTTCCCTGTTAACCGCGTCGTCGCTTCGAGATCGAAAGATTGACCTGGCGGTATGCTCTCCTATTCCCTCGACCCTGCAGAGTTCAGACACGGAGACACCGAGCACCGCATCAAGCGAGCCGAAGTGCGCGGTCAGATTACGTAACCGAATCGGGCCGACCGAGTCGGTCAGTTGCAGTTGCAGATACTTCCGCCCAACCTCCGAAATAACTGAATCGCCATCAGTTCCCATCACGCGCCCTCTGCGAATGCTGATCTGTTGCCCAATTGTATGGTGAACAGCTGGGTAGCACCAGAGGTGTCGTCAGTGGGAGTGTTTAGATCGTAACTCATCAGCCGTCTGCAATGTCGGTATCGGGTAGTGGCGGGAGCTGGCCGGTGGCGACGTAGTTTCGGAGCGCGTCGGCGATGGCCTTTGTCGGGTCGAGGCCACGAAGCTT
>CP070744.1:1765070-1773831 GCA_020348265.1 Phycisphaerales bacterium
CTGAGTGCTGCGCCGTAATAGGACAGGACACTCTCCCACCTGGGGACTGTGATTCGCTGGGCTGCTGCGTGAATACCACGCACGGTTGGTGCTTCGACGGCGTTGACGATGGGGTCTGCCTGCTGGCCGGTGGGTTTGGCTCGCTCCCGGAGGGAGTGCTCTGTGACGGCGGCTATGCGATCAGTTGCTGTATGCCGGACTATACTTGCGCGGATCTGACGCCCGTTTGTTGTGATGCGTTGGGTGTTCCCGCAGACGGCAGTTGCACGTCTCTGGAAGCCTGCTGCTGGGCGAATGGGATTTGCGAGGACAACATTCCCGCAGGGTGTTGCGCGGCACAAGGCGGTACGCCGCTCGGTCCAGGTTCGGTATGCGGCCCTACTCAGGCCTGCTGCCTTCCGAACGGCAAATGCCGGAATTTGAATCCGGATTGTTGTGTCCTCCAAGGTGGATATCCCAAGGGCCCGGGCACTTCGTGCTTCAAAGTGCTCTGTGGATTTGAGGAGAAATAGTAAGCTCAATACCGGCGGTCCATTAGTCCGCCAACGTATGCAATAGCGCGGCCGGTTGCTCAGAAGGTGGCCGGCCGCGTTTTCAGTGCATTGCCTAACCCCTCTTGACGAGGTCCCATCCGGTTGCCCAAGTGCAGCGCCGCGCCTTGTGCGTGGGTCTTTCGAGACTTTGCGCCGCCCACGAGGGGCGGCGCTACATTTTTCGAGAGGCCCCTATAGCAGATTCGGGTATTGTGTGGGGGGCGAATCGCATGGCGGCGCTTCGCTTGGCCTTGGCACCCATCGATTCACGGGTAATGAAGCACTCGGGTGGCTCGATCCCGATGTAATAAGAGTGGGCGGGTCAGATCCGTGGTCTGTTGGGTCAAAAGTGCGGAACCTCTCCGCTCTGATTGCGACGGCGTCGGTCTGCGCTGTCACTTCATTCTTTTCCGATTGACATTCTGCTGCCGGGTTTGGTAGAATCGCAACGTGGAGAACACCATCTCTCTGGACGCGTTGTTGTGGAGGACAGGCCCATGAACTGCACAATGCTTCTCGTTCACGTAGTCGTAGCCAGTGGATTCGTGCTGTTGGAAGACCTCGGACAGGCCACCACGATGTCGCCTCCCGCGCAGACCGCCGACTGCGCAGTCTGCACTAACGGGGAGGACAACCACGGTTTCGTGCAGGAGGCCATTCCCCCGCCGGTCAGCGCATTCGGCGTGAATGTGCCGGATATCACCCGGGAAATGGATCTTGATGTTGACTACTTTGTGGGCAACGTCTCCAACCGCTCAATCTACGGAATCGAGGACGTACTCGGCGAGCAGTCCACCCTTGTTCTGTTGCTCAACTTTCAGGATGACCAGAGCGAGCCCTATACGCCTGCCGAGATTGCAGACCAGATATTCAACGCGGCGAATCCCGAGTCCGTAAACGCCCGGCTCATCGAGTTGTCCTACGGAAAGGCGTGGCTTGCCGGGGACGTGCTCGACTGGATCACTCTACCGGTTAACGCAGCCGATTGCTCGAGCTATTACAGCACATACGCATCGCGCTTCCAAAACATCCTCGATCTGGTAGATCCTGAGGTGAATTTCTCCCTCTATCGCCGCATCATTGCCCTTCAACCGGGTGAGTCCGCTTGTCCTGTATTCGGCGTGGGTACTCTCGGTGATACCTCGTTCATCACTGATGAAGGGCTGTATATAGCCAGTGTGGCTCTTGCTCCCGCCTCGTCAGACATGCCGCGGGTAGCCATACATGAGCTGGGGCACAACTTCGGACTTGTTCATCAGGGCGAGCTGGAGTGCGGAGATGCCGTTGTCGGCGACTACCTCGACGGCTGTGACCCGGTCGAGCGCGGCAATCGCTATGATCTGATGGCCAAGTCCACACAGGGACATTTCAATGCCAGCTCCAAGGCACGGATTGGCTGGTTTGATGCCCAGAACATGGCCGAATTGGGCACGGGTACGCATGAGATCACCCTGCACCCCCTGGAGCTTCCCACCGACCAAGTGCAGACGATCAAAATCCCCGTATCCTACGACCTGCTGGGCAGTGGTAACGGTGTGTTCTACTTCATCGAGTACCGCAGGCCCATCGGCTTGGATGAGCAGTTCACCGAGCTTCAGGATCCGGAGGTGGGGGTGCTCATTCTTCTTCAAGAGGACGGCGGTTGCGTGGGTTCGCCACTACTGGACGCGACCCCCCACGTGACTTCAGTGACATATAGCCAGTTGGGCGACAGCGCAGAGGCCTATCTCGTGCGGGGTGAGACATTTCACGATGCAAAGCACGACATTTCCATTACGCTCGACAGCGCCACGGGTGACGTTGCCACCGTCACGATCGACATCCCCAGGCTCTGCGCTGACGGAACGTGCGACCCGGGAGAGGACTCGTGCAATTGTCCCGACGACTGCGGACCGCCCACTACTGAGATCTGCGTGTGGAACGGCGTCGCAGGCGAGTGTGAACCGGACTGTAACGCTAACGGCGTGGGGGACGGATGTGATATAGCCGAGGGAACCAGCGTCGACTGCCCGGGTGGGGTGGGCAACGGGATTCCGGACGAGTGTGAAGAGTTTGTGGACTGCAACGCTAACGGCGTCTTGGACGGGTGTGATATCAGCGGGGAGACCTCGACCGATCTGAACGCGAATGGGATTCCCGACGAGTGCGAGCCCTACGTGGCGGTTTATGTCGATCGGACCAACTGTCCAGGTCCAGGCACAGGGACGGAAGAAAACCCGTTCTGTCGGATCCAGGACGCCACCGATGCACAAAGTCTCGACGCGGGCCAAGATGGCGTAGTCGAGATTATCGTTGCCGACGGTACCTATACGGGTGATGGGAACAAGGACATACGCTTTGCAGGGCGTTCGATTGCCCTGCGTAGCGCGAACGGACCGGACGCTTGTATCATCGATATGGAGGGCGTGGGCCGTGGATTCATCTTCGATGAACAGGAACCGGCAGGCGCTTTGCTGGAAGGGTTCACGATTACCAACGGCTGGGAGGACTCTTACGGTGGCGGCATCTATGTTGGCTCCAAGGCAAGCCCAACCATTGTCAACTGTACGGTGACCGGAAACCGCTCACTTCGTATGGGCGGAGGCATCTTCGTCAGCACACGGGCGAAGCCGGCTATCGTAAACTGCAGGGTTACAGGTAATCGAGTGGTCAATTATTCGGGCAACGCGGTTGGAGGAGGCATCGCATGTTATAGTGGCAGCCCATCGATTCGGGATTGTCTTATAGCAGACAACGAGGCGGTGGACGCCTCCTGCGAGGGTAAGGGCGGCGGTATGTACCTATCATGGGATAGCAGTCCCACGATCACCAACTGTGTGATCACGCGGAATAGCGCAGGTGCTGACGGAGGCGGAATCAGCGCCGAGGAGGGCTGCAACCCGGTCATTGTCGACACGGAGATCAGCGACAACGTGTTGACCTACCACGGATACGGCGACGGCGGCGGCATGTGTGTGGTTCGCTCCAGCACAATCTTGCGTCACTGCAGTATCACCGGGAACACGACGTCGAGCCATCAGGAAGCCTGGGGCGGCGGTCTGGCTTACTACTATTCCGATGCCACCATCGAGGGCTGCACTATTGTCGGCAACACCGCGGGAGGCCAAGGGGGAGGAGTCGCAGCTTACGACAGTATAGCGGACCTCCGCAGCTGTCTCATCGCAGCGAACACCGGATCGCACGGCGGCGGAGTGATCTGGCACGTCAAAGACAACGGAAGCGTGGTTGCTGAGAACTGTACGATCACGGGCAACAGCGTGGTCTACCTGGGCGGCGGCATTCATATCCTCCAAGGAACCGCAAACCTGAACAGTTGCATCGTCCGGGGCAACAGCGCGGACATGGGAAACGAAATCTCCTTGTACGGGACCGTCCGCGATGCCACGGTCAGGGCGGAGTATAGCAACATCGGGCGAGACCCGGGTGATATATACGTTTGGGCAGGGAATTCGTATGTTTCGGGGATGGGGAACATGGACAACGGGGCGCAGTTTGTCGACTTCGACGGCCCGGATGATGATCCCGATACCTGGCAAGATAATGATTACCATGTGCTGCACGAATCACCTTGTGTAGACGCCGCCGACCCGGATCTCGCAGTGCCGGGTCGTACCTGGGATGTCGACACCGAACCGCGGCCTTTCGGCTGTGCAGCCGATATCGGTGCGGATGAGTCCTGGGATCCTTGCGATGCCTTTCGCGATGGAGAGGGGGCGGGCAGCGGAGTCTTCAACGACTGTAATTCCAACTGCGTAGCCGACGAGTGCGAGTTGGGTGCGAATGACTGCAACGGCAACAGCGCTCCCGACGAGTGCGACCTGTCATCCGGCGCCAGCAACGACTGCAACGCCAACGGGATTCCGGATGAGTGTGACGGCGACTGCAACGGCAACGGTCTCGCCGACGAATGCGATCTGGCGGCCGCTACCAGCAACGACTGCAACGCCAACCAGATTCCTGATGAATGCGAGGGTGACTGCAACTCCAACGGGCTCGCAGACGAATGTGATCTGACACTCGTCGTGAGTGTCGATGGAAACGCCAACGGTGTTCCCGATGAATGCGAGGCCCCCAAGAACCGCTACATCTCGCTGGTCGTGGATGACGCCGGCACGATGCGGGCCTTCCGCGTGGACATGGTTGACAGCGCCTACTTCCCCGATTCGACGGGAGTCTTGGGATGGGTCGGCGAACCCGGCTGGGGCAACGTCTCAAGAGTCGTCAGTGCGCCTTTCTTCTTCGACGGCTGGCCTTCGGTGGTCTATGTGGGCGATTGCGAGATTGTACCTGCAGCCGTGTACCATGTATTGCCTACGCCCGACGGTGTTGCTTTCGACTCGCCCGTCACCGTCGCCACGATTCCCAGGCCCGGTGTACGCTACTTTGGAGACGTGGTTGGCGTGGGGACCGGTGACCTGCCGCCTCGCCTCGGGTTCAACTCCGCGGACGGAATCGTTAACGTTACCGATGTTCAAGCCTTCATCCTTACCGCCGAAGGCTCGACATCTCCCAGCGTCCCGGTGACGTGGGTCGATCTGCACGGCCTGGGCGCGGGGAGCCCGCCGGATTACATCTTGAACGTGTCGGATCTCCAGCGAATTCTGCTTGGCCTGGAGGGACTCATGTACACCGATATATCGGGCCAGTTGGACCCGGCAGATTGTCCGTAGGGAACAGCGGGGTGTCAAAAGAAACCTGTGCCAGTCACGTTCCTCCGACCGGTTCATTGCCACTTTGAACCCGACGTCCAATGGGTTATACTGACACTACGCCTAGCGTACGATCCGGAAGGGAGGAACAGGCAATGTCGAAACACGCTCGCGTGACGTTGAGTATGCTCATCTTGGCTGCAAGTGCAGGTGCTTCAACGGGTCTTGGTTCGGAAACGGGCGCCGATGCCCCGCCACAGGGGCCTTACGAGTTCCGTTTTGCGTTTGGCACCTACTGTTCGTGAAGCGCGGGCAGACTCGGCGTTCGGTCGAACGCCACTGACGGTTTCGACAGCGGGATTGACAGAGCAGTCGGCTATAGCCCCGTGGGGTACGCCGGCGTATACCACGAGTATGGCTCCTTCGGGTGGGAGGGATACACCGGGTACTATCGTGATGACCTAAGGGCACCTCTAAAAGTCGACCAGAGCAAGACCTGGGAGCCGATTTGTGTCTGGGCTGCAGACTCGTATCCGTCGAGTACAATGTACGTGACCTTTCAGGCCTCCACCGTGTACGTGCCGCCGGACGATCGGGATTATATGCTGGAGCTGCTGAGTGTTCCAGACGGCATCGTCGACGCACCTTCCCCAGGAACCGTCTGGTACCTTCCCCTGGTTGGGAAGTTGACTTTGTCTCTGCCGACATATCGCACGACCGACGGCCTGACTAGCTATCACTTTGCATTCACCATCAGCGAAGGCCCCCCTCCCTGTGGTAACGGCGAGATCGACGACGATGAACAGTGCGACGATGCCGGCGAGTCCGCAACCTGCGACGACGACTGCACCATAGCGGAATGCGGCGACGGCACCATCAACGTTGCTGCAGGCGAAGAATGTGATGACGCCGGTGCGTCAGATGCCTGCGATGCCGACTGCACACTTGCGGAGTGTGGCGACGGCATAGTCAACCCTGCTGCGGGCGAGGAGTGCGAACCGCTCCATGACAGCTGCTGTGACGCTTCATGTTGGTTCAGCCCGCCCGGTACGCCCTGCGATGACTCAGTGGAGTGTACTCCTGCAGCAGTCTGTGACGGTAGCGGTGCGTGCATCGGCTATCTCCTCGACGACTGCAACGAAAACGGCATAGAGGATCTGTGTGAAATCGAGGATGGCCTCAGCCGGGATTGCCAACCCAATGGCGTTCCTGACGAGTGCGACATCGCCAACCGCACCAGCAGGGACAGGTTTGCCGGTACCCTGGATGGACAGGCTTTTGGGGACGGCATTCCCGACGAATGCCAGATTGCCGAATGCCGGTTCGAGGATGAGAGGCAAAAGTCTGTCGGCTCCGACTCCGAACACTTGGATCGACGCCGTCGCGGCGCACGGGAGACTCGCGATAGTTCTGACTGAAGGGCACCGATCTGGGCTCCTTCTCAGATCCCGAAACCGCGTGATACTAACATACGTCCTGGACCCCCTCTTGGAGGTCAGGTCGACTGCTAGGCGAAGGACACGTTGCTGTAGTTTCCAGCAAAATGAACTTGCGCAGGGACTCCAAGAACGCCACCGCCGCCCGCTACCCCCGCTGCAAAGGTGGCAAGATAGCTCTCACCGTTTTGAAACGCTCCGGTTCTATTGTGGTAGCCCACACCTCCTATGGTGATGCTGGTGATCGTTACGGGGGCGAAGTGAACGGCTTGTCCATTCATCAAAGCCGCAATCTGCGTTCCGACGTCCCAAAGCACGAGTACCTGCCCCGTGTTATTCCTGATCGTGTTAATAGGCATGTCCTTCTCCTTTCGACTTGAATTCAGAACCTGTATTCATTAGATGGTTGCTGGCGTCTTGTCCGCCCGACTTTTCATGCGGCAAGTTCGTTGAGCAACGCGCGCCACGTCGGATTGGCGTAGCTTCACCTCCTGTGGGTGACGTGTTCAGAGGGTCTTCGCCGTCCACAGCGGGCGAGGGTACGGTCTGTCGACGGGCTGCTACCCCCAATCGTACTCTGCCGGGTGCGACGGGGCCTATCGATAATGGTACACCTCCAATCCAGGCGTATCAAGGAGCAGAAACGGGATTGCTCCGGATGGTTTCGTAGCGGGCGCCGGGGTGATTCGCACTTTAGCGGAATGCCGTTGCCATCTCGACTGGGGTGCAAGTTGGAAGCCCGATTCACCTGACGGGCTCCAGCCGTTGCTTGGTGGCTGTCATTCCGTTGAACGCCGCGGGCCACGCCACAACGTTGCAGCATCGCCGGTTCGTGGGTGTCGCATTAAGAGAATTTTCGCCGCCCGCGAGCCTGTTTGCCACCCGCCAATAGCGGCGGTACAGTTTCTCGACGGTCTGCGGTGACAGGTTTCTACACGATGATGCTCGGCGCGGAGGAAGCACAAAGCCTATCCTATGCGCTGGACACACGAGTTCCGGTCGGCAGCGATCTGCCGTAGAATCGGCGTCACGCGACGAAGTCTGCGGACCGAGGCCTGTGGGATGTCGGAGATGCCTAAATGCGAAACGTTCTTTGCCTCATATCAGCGAGTTTGTTGTCCATCGGTGCTGCTCTTGCGAGCGAGACCTACAAGCAGCCCGCGGAGTCTGTTCTCAACGTGCTCAACGCTCCTTGGCCGCCTTCGGCTCACGTCGGGCCCGTCGGCGAAACCGTGATCTTCTCAGATCGGGAGTACTACTCCACGCTTGAAGCACGTGCACGACCTTATTTCGAGCTTGCCGGCGTGCGTGTTGACCCCAAATCGAACGGCACGTACGGGTACTTATACCGGACAGGCTTCACCATTCACCGGCTGGAAGACCACCGGGAAACGCGCATAACGCTTCCCGAGAGTGCCCAGTTGGGCAATCCGAGCTGGAGCGCAGATGGTCGCTTTGTTGCGTTCTCCAACACCACCGCGAACGGCGTCGAACTCTGGATAGCAGACATATCTACCGGCAAAGCGAACAGGATTCCCTCGATTCAGCTGAATCCTCTGCTCGGAGGCGCCTTCCGGTGGATGCCCGATCAAAGGAGCCTTCTGGTCAAGACGATTCCGGCGAGCCGAGGGGCGCCTCCAGCGGCTCCTTTGGCGCCGCTTGGCCCCAATGTGCAGGAGTGCTCGGGTCAATCGGCCAGTAGCACCTACGAATCGAGAAACACGCTGAAGACGCCATACGACGAGTTGCTCTTCGATTATTACATGCTTTCTCAACTGGCCACGGTCTCCGTGCCGGATGGAAAGGTGAAGACGGTCGGTGAGCCCGCGATCTTCGCGTCGGTCCAAGCTGCTCCCGATGGACAGCACATATTGGTCGAGCGGATCCACCGACCTTATTCCTATCTTCACGCTCATTGGCGCTTTCCCAAAGAGGTTGAAGTCTGGAATCGATCCGGGGAGATGGTGTACCGTGTAGCCAGCTTACCTCTCGCGGATGAGGTGCCCATCCACGGCAAACGTACCGGACCGCGCGACGTTGAATGGCAGTCGACTGCGCCGGCGACGCTGGTGTGGGTGGAGGCCCTCGACGGTGGGGACCCGATGGCGGAGGTCCCACACCGGGACAAGGTCATGATACTCTC
>CP070744.1:1773931-1782633 GCA_020348265.1 Phycisphaerales bacterium
GCTTGTTGAACAAGTTGCTTGTTGTGATCCAAGTGTAGCGCCACCCCTTGTGGGTGGCGTCTTTCGAGGCTTCACGCTGCCCACGAGGGGCGGCGCTACATTATTCAACAGGCTGTTGGGCGCAGGTTATGCGGAATCAGCATGGGCACCTTGCCCTGATAGTCACGATACGTTTCCCCGAAGGCGGAGACAAGATCGCGCTCCTCAAGGACCGTGCCGACGATGATCCAAACAGTCCACAAGACGTTGAATAGCAGCCGGTCCGCAGTCAGGTCCGGACATGCCCAGATCATCAACAGGGAGAACGAGTATAGCGGATGGCGGACCCAGCGGTACGGGCCGCGCAATGTGAAAGGCATGGGTGGCGACTCCGTGCCACGAAGACGATCGATGATCGGCCGCACGCCGAACGCGTCAAAGGAACCCAGCGCAAGCATACCCCAGGCAAAGCCGGCGATCGACAGGAAGTAAATGGTGCGCAGGAGCCAGCGAAGGATGCCTCCGGGAGCCGCCAGTATGTGTGCTGACTCCTGCCAAAGCACAACGAGTAGCAGCAAGGCGACACCCGACGCTATCGTGTATGTGGCGCCGTCATACTGCTGGGGAATGAACCTCCCCGACCATTGACGGTACGATCGCCTGATCATGCCGCTGTGTTGAAGGAAGAACACGAGGCAGAGCAAAACATCCCAAGCGAGTTTCGCTGTTTCGCCCAACGCCAGGTCAACCAAGTTCAACGAGCCGGCGAAGAGGAACGGTACAAAGAACGCCACCAGCGACACCGATCCGATTAGCCAAGCCAAGACCAGTATCGCAATGGCTGCGAGCCGGGAGATGCTAGACCTCGAGCCGAATGAGTGATTCGGTGAGTTCACGAGTCAAGTCCCGTCTGGATCTCATGCACATCATTGCTGACCATAGCTATCACCGACACAAAACCCGCAGTATTCTGAGTAAGTCATGTTCTTCCGTAAACATCGGTGCTGAGATATCTAAGACCGGAATCCACCATCAACGTGACTACCGTGGCATTCGGCCCTAATCGCTCCGCTACTCGAATCGCTGCTATGACATTTGCCCCCGAAGACGTCCCCGCGAAAAGACCCTCCTCCCGCGCTAGGCGCCTGGCCATGTCTTTCGCGTCGTTCGTCTTGACCGGGATAATCTCATCCACCAGGCTTGGTTCCCACAGGGGAGGCGTGTAACCTATGCCTACTCCTTCGATCTTGTGGGGTCCGGGTTGGCCGCCTGACAGTACCGCGGATTCGGCCGGCTCGACCACCACGATTCTGACCTTCGAATTGTGGCGTTTCAGCACCGTTGCTACGCCCCGCGTAGACGCCGCCGTTCCTACGCTGTGAACAAACGCATCAACCTCGCCATCTGTTTGACTCCAGATTTCCTCAGCCAACGAATAGTACCCTGCAATGCTGTCAGAGTTGTTGAGTTGATCTGTCCAATACGTGTGAGGCCTTTGACTCAATTCTTTGGCAGCCTCGATCATGTCCAGAATCAGCTTCTTGGTGGTGCGGCCTCCGTCACTCGGAACAAGTGTGAGTTCCGCACCCAACGCCGACATGTGATCCAGCTTCTCCCGGCTGAATGCATCGGAAGTCACGATATGAAGTCGGTAACCCTTTGCAGCGCAGATCAATGCGAGCGACGTGCCCGTGCTTCCACCTGTGTACTCGACAATTGTATCTCCAGGTTTCAATCGGCCGTCTTCCTCGGCACGTGAGATCATGGCCTGGGCCGCACGGTCTTTCATGCTGCCGGTCGGGTTCTCCCATTCGAGTTTCACGAGCACTTTCGCGCAACCGGGTGGAACAACATCGCGAAGCTGCACTAGCGATGTGTTTCCGATAGCCTGTAGGATGTTACTAGCACTCGTCACTGTGTTTCCTTGCGTATGCGTGCAATCAGCTATCTCAGACACAAACGCTCTGTTCAACAACATATCGGAAGGTAGCGACACCGGGTCGTTTGGGTCAAGTCCACGCTCATTCAGCGCGCGCCTTCCGTGCAGCCCTGATCCGTCAAATGTGCTCCAGGTCTTCCGCTTCGATGGTGTACTCGTGCTCAACGTCACCGGTGTTTCGAGTGGATGCCGGTTCGAAGAGAAGGGCGTGGCACATCTCCCCGGCAACCGGTTTGTGTTCGACACCGTGCTCGACGACGAAGAACTCACCTTCCTGGAGGTCGATCACACGGTCGCGTAGATGAATCTGCATTCCCCCGTTTATAACAAGAAAGAGTTCGTCCTCGGTGGCATGCTGATGCCAGACATACTCGCCGACGAACTTCACCACTTTGACGTACTGACCGTTCAATTCGCCGACGACTTTCGGGGACCATGTTTCGTCGAAAGATGCCAGCTTCTCTGGCAGGTTTACCTTATTACTCACTGTCGCGAATCCTGCGCAGTACTCTCGGCGCGTGCCACGGGATACCCGGAGACGCGCGTGTTGTCCCACGAAACGCAACCGTGTCGTCGCGCGTGCGGCGCTCGTTCACACACCATTCTGCTAATCCGCGACTTGGTTGGACATTAGATCCGACGAAACACCAACAAACCATGGTTTGCTCACACATCGACACGTCTTCATTCGAGTCTCAACATCCTTCTGTTGCACTCTGCGATTTCTCTTCTGATCCTCTCGGACAACAGGTTTAAGGGCGGCAACTTTTCGTTGTAGACACCGAGCATACACAAGAACTCGTAGGCATCGATCAGCCTAATCTTGTATCCCCGGGTGGCGTATCTCGGAGGTGCCGCCCTGGCAACAGTTGAAAAGCTGCCCGTGGTCACGATGACAGCCTCTTGCGTTTCCCAGTCTACACAAGCGCCGACAAGCTCACGAACCAAGGCTACGCCCACTGTTCGATGCCGAGACAATCTCTTGCACTCGACAATCGCCCGAGCGCCGGTACGATCGTTGTTCAGGATTATCAGATCTGCTCCTCGGTCTCTCGTTCGTTTCGTCAGGATGACGGAATATCCATGTTCCCTGAACACGTCGGCCGTCAGCTCTTCGAATCGTCGCCAGTCGAGGTTGTATATGGCCGAGAAGTGCTCTCGCAAGTACGCGCCCAGGATCCCGAGAGGAATACTGGGGGAATTCAGATCAAACCCTAACAGAGCAGCGCGGTGCAGAAACGGCCCCTTTGAGGTCGCATCGGTGGGCCAGGCTTGCACGCTGATGTACCAACCACAAAGAGGACAAACAGACGCCTTCTTCTCATAATGCGGGAGACGTCCATAAGAGGGAAACGTCGCGGGAGAGCACTCGTGTAGGTAACGGGGAAATTCACCGCAGTAAGGGCACCGCTCGGGATGTGGATCACACAACCACGAGGAACCCTGTAGTGTCTCGCCCCAAAAGAAGATCGTTTGCGTGGCTGTTGCGTCACCCACGATCTCTCTCCAACTCACAGCCTAGGCTGCTTCATCTGGTTTTCGCGATTCCCACGATAGCGCACTTACACCTGCGTCACGCTGAAGATTCGACGGGCGTCTCTCTACCGCATCAGACATAATCGATATATGACGTGGCCGACACCAAGGAAGATGAACGGCTTCGCTTTACGGGGTATAGCTCTCAAATGCGTTGTCATGATACTCTACGACGATCCATGTATACGGCGCGGGCATCAAGTCGTCATTCAGCAGACCATCTCCGGCGTTTCGCCTGCACATGTCACGCACTCCGGGGGCACCCTTGCTCAGTGCTGTATTCGTGTGTGAGAGGGATACGTTTGGCGTAGTTGTATGGTAACCTCCCCCACGACGTACTCTGCAATCTTCGCCGTTAGATGTCGCTGAATGCTGCCGAAGTTCTTCATCGTTCGAAGTTGCTCGTTAGCTCCAAGATGAGCACCTCCGTCGCTGTGTGCCACACACCGGATGAAAGTGCGTATTGTCCAATCCGGGCGGAGGAATGGCTGCGCGAGCCAGTCGTTCACAGGCAAAGGGGACGAATGGACGTTGAAGAGATTCCCAACTTCGGTTCGGCGAACCACATCAGCCTCCTCCGGCTTTGTCTTCGAAAGGACAACGCCACCGCCGTTCGTCCCAAGATATGGCATTGTCCCGCCGGCCTTGTAGTGCAGCTTCCCACCTCGATCATTCTCAACGACGATGTCCGCCGGTGTTTCGATGCCCGAACTCGACGCGCCGATCGGCGTGACGTTCAATCGGTGGAACCTTCCCGTTGGCAGCACGCTGTGGACCAATCCAGAATCGCCACTTGAGCCGGTAAGAACGGTGCGGAGTATTACTGACATGCTCTTGTAGACACCGTACGATCCCTGGCTGAATTCTCTCCGGTGTGCAGCCAAGTTGTCTATCTGCTCCCACAGCTCATCGATAAGCTCTGTTTGCGTTCGCTTGAGGTTCCTCTTCGTCATGTGAACTCATCCAATTGGCGTTGCTTATCCCCGAACGGAGCCGAGGCGCTACTCGTTCGATTCTAACGCTAGTAGGTCCCTTGGCAAACAGGCAAGCGAACTCGCTGCACTGACGCATGCAGTTTCGAGAGAGATCAGCACGCGTTCGTTCTCAAATGTGCTCCAGGTCTTCAGCTTCGATAGTGTACTCATGCTCGACCTCGCCCGTGTTTCGCGTGGTTGCCGGTTCGAAGAGGAGGGCGTGGCACATTGTCTTCGCGACGGGTTTGTGCTCGACGCCGTGCTCGACGATGAAGAACTCCCCTTCCCGGAGGTCGACCACGCGGTCGCGTAGATGAAGCTGCATTGCCCCTTTCAATACGAGAAAGAGCTCGTCCTCGGTTTCGTGTTGATGCCAGACGTACTCGCCGACGAACTTTACCACTTTGACGTACTGGCCGTTCAATTCGCCGACGACTTTGGGCGACCATGTTTCGTCGAAACAGGCCAGCTTCGCGGCCAGGTTTACCTTTTCATTCACGGTAATCGTCTCCTATTTCGTACACGGCTAGGTTTCATCGTAATCGTGCGGTGTTTCAGTGTTTGGCGGGCGGCGTACTCCGTTCACGTCTTTGTCGAAGGTCTTCTTCCGGCGGAGGATGTGGTGATAGTGCTGGGCGAAGCGGTGAGCTTCGTCGCGCATGGATTGCAGCAGGCGAAGGGCATCATTGTTGCGCGGCAACCGAACAGGCGAACTCCGTGCCTGGATGTAGACCTCCTCTTCACGTTTGGCCAACGAGATAACCATGGGTGGACGGATATTCATGTCGCTGAATGCTTCGAGACCTGCGTGCAGTTGTCCCAATCCCCCGTCGATCAGGATTACGTCGGGGTAAAGCTCCTCCCCTTCTGCGGCATAGCGATATCGCCTTATGATCACCTCGCGAATTGCCGCATAGTCGTCAGCCCGGTCCGCCGCCTCTATCTTGAAGCGACGATATCCCGCCTTGAAGGGCTTTCCGTCGATGAAGCAGATCAATCCGCCGACGGTCTCTTCGCCCTGCAGATGGGCAATGTCGATGCACTCCATACTCCGCGGCGGGGCTTCGAAACCCAGCAGATCAGCCAGCTTCTCCAAGCCCTTCTTAGGATCGACGTAGAACGCTTCGGGTTGCAGGTCCTCGTGCACATCGCCAGCCAGTTCCAAACCTTGGATAGCCTTAATCCGATCGCGCAGCTTAGCCGCTTCTTCGTAGCGAAGCTCCGTAGCGGCGGCATCCATCTCCTTGGTCATCTGCCGCAACACTACACTGCGCTTGCTGGCCAGGAACTTTTTGAATCGAGCGATGTCCTTCCTGTACTCATCCTTTTCTACCAACGCCGCGCAGGGAGCCGTACAACGGTTGATGGAATGCAGTAGACAAGGCCTGAAGAACCGCCGCAACTCGTCACCGTCGTGAATCTCCAGCTCGCAAGTGCGGAACTTGAACACCTTCTGCAGGGCGTTTACCGCGTCGCGGATGGACATCGGCGAGGCGAACGGGCCGTAGAGCTTGCTGCCCTTGATGCGCGGCGTCCGTGTGACATAGACGCCGGGGAAGTCATCGCCCGTCGTTATCTCTATGTAAGGAAAGGTCTTGCCGTCCTTGAGTTGGACGTTGTGTGGCGGTTGGGTGTCCTTTATCAGTCGGGCTTCTTTGAGGAGGGCATCGACTTCGCTGTCACATTCGAGGTAATCGATGTCGACGACCTTTTCGACCATGCGGCAGATGTCCGGGCCGCGCGTGTTGAGCAGATCCGCGGAGGGTTGAAAGTAACTGCTGACCCGAGAACGAAGATCTTTGGCCTTGCCGATGTACAGCACCCGCCCCTCGGCGTCTTTCATCAGGTACACACCGGGCGTCTTGGGAAACTCGGCGATCCGCTCGCGGATGGTTTCAAGGCGTTGGTCGTCCATCAACGGCAATTATACAGCCCGTCGTCGACCAGCACGAACGCTCGGCACGAAATAGTCGCTGGAACGCTCCTCCGGCGCATCCCATCCGCAGCCTCGACGGAACCACTGCGTGTATCCGCGCTGCCCGTGCCTTCCGCACCCTCGGGCTGTGTGTTTGATGTCCCCGGCCGCCTTGGCATTTCGCTAGGGAAAGGTCGCCGGATGGGCGAGGGAGAAGCCTGATTGGCTGGTCGAGCGGGAGAGAGTGGAGCGTACAGGAGCGCCGGAGGAAGGAGTACTTTCTCCGGCGCGTTAGTCTTCCTCCCCAGTCCGGTGTGCCGCACTAAATTACGGGCAATCGCCCGGGTCTGCATTGTTGCCCGCCCAGGAGTATGGGCGTCCCATCAGGCCGAACAGGATCTGATTGAGGTCGCCGACGTTCAGGATCGCCTGCGGGCGGTAGTACGGCGCGCCCTGGCCTTCCATGTCGACCCACGTCCAGTGGGCTTGCGGTTTCGGGTCACCCGACAAACCGTAGTTGAGGTTTGTGAGCAGATAGCCCGAGATGTCCCCTACGTTGAGGATCTGATTGGGCGGATCGAACTCGGTGGTTACCGGGTCGACCGCGCCGACTACATCGCCGTAGTTGCCCGGTGGAGGTCTTAGAATCGTCCCGATCATCAACCGATCGCTGCAGACATCGCCCGTCGGAGGTGCGCAGGCTCTCACCGCATACGTTGCTACCGGAGTAATCTGACAGTCGCTAATGTGCAGCAGTGACGAATCAGCCACCCCGAAAGTGTTCCAGGCCTGAAAATGCGGTGTCGCGGCCAACCTGGCGAACCAGTCCGCGTCGGTACAACCGCCGGGCAACCTGCACCCAAGCGGCTCTTGCTGAGGTTCCAGCACCCACCAGCTTGCCCCTTCATCCGGATGGTGCACGCACGGCGCAGTCTCGACACAGCTTCCGCCCGTACAGGCAGGATCACCGGTGCAGGCGATGTCCGAATCGTTGTCACAGACGTTGGGGCAGTCAGCATCGACCGAGCAAGTTCGACGCAGATCGCCCGCACAGCGCAACATTTCCACCAGCTCAACCTTGTACGCGACCTCCACGTAATTCGGACTCGGGTCGATGGAGATGTAGCGGTGCTTGCGTGCTTGGTGTCGTAAGTCCGAGGGAAACTCCGGAGGAACCATCTCGCACTCGTCGGGGATGCCGTTGACATTATCGTCAATTGCTCCTCCGGCAATGTCACATCCGTCGGGCACATCATTGGCGTCGCAGTCATCACAGGCCGGGTCGCCCGCGCAACCGGCTATATCACAGTCGTCGGGAATGTCATTGGCATTGCAGTCGCCTGCCGCAACATCACATACGTCGAGGACTCCGTTGGTGTTGCAGTCGTCGCTTTCGCCGCACCCCGCGACATCGCAGTTCCCGCCGGAAGGGCCGCAGCTGAGGTCACAGGGATCAGGAATCTCATTTAAGTTGCAGTCTGCCGACAACAACTCGTCCACTTTCAACACGAACACATCCCCCCCCCAGCTCCAAACTGTGGGGCCGTTGTAACTCTCATCGTAAGCCCCCGGTGTAGTTGGAAATTGCTCGGAATTCGTCGCACCCGCCACGTACACATTCCCACTGGCGTCTCTTCCGATTGACCCCAATACCTCATTGCGATCACCGCCGATGAATGTAGATGCCGAAAGATTCGTAAGGTCGGTATTGAATCTTGACACAAAGGCATCGCCAGCGTTGGTGGCACCACCACTGTACGTGCAATCGTAGGCACCCGGCGTGGTTGGGAACTCCGCGGAACTTGTGGCACCTCCCACGTAGATGTTCCCAACTCCATCCGCTTCCATGAACGTAACGTTTTCCCAACCTGCATCTCCAAGAAAAGTCGAGGCAACGAGACTCGCAAGGTCGCTGTCGAACTTGGAAACAAACGAATCATCCCCAACCCCTTCGCCACCCACGCCACTGTAGCTCTCGTCATATGCTCCAGGGGTAGTAGGGAACCCTGATGAAGCCGTGTGCCCGGCCACGTAGACGTATCCCTCCTCATCCAAGGCCATGGAATAGCCGAAATCCCACTGGGTCCCGCCGAGGAACGTCGATGCGGTGAGCGTCGTCAAGGTGTCGTCCAACCGTGATACGAACGCGTCATACGCTCCCCCGTTAAACGACGTACGATAGGCTCCCGGTGTGGTCGGAAATCCCGCGGACATCGTCCACCCCGTTACATAAACGTCCCCATCCCCGTTAACCCTGATGGCTTCGCTAAAATCGTCCCCTCCCGCGCCGAGGAACGTAGAAGCAGAGAGCACGGCGAGGTCGGCGCTGAGTTTTGATATGAATAAGTCAAATCCGAAG
>CP070744.1:1782733-1791328 GCA_020348265.1 Phycisphaerales bacterium
GCCCCTGCGTCGATTACGGTCGTCCTACCTGCATTTCACACCCCTTTACCCGCTTGACGCCTGCTTGTGTTCGGTATATGTTAGGTATGTCGATGTGGGGTGCATCGGCGTGGGGTACATCTCTTTAGTTGGAGGACACATCCCATGGGTGCAAACTCAACTGCATTGCAGCCGCTCTCTCACGAGCAGAATCGATTGGTAGAGGAGAATCTGGGCCTTGTGTCCGTACATCTTCGCCGCCACGTGCATAACCTGGGCCAGCCGCGACGGGACCGGGAATGGGAGGATCTCTTTCAAGAGGGGTGTATGGGCCTGATCGCAGCGGCGCTAAGATATCGCACCGAGCGAGGAATCGCCTTTGCGGCCTTTGCCTTGCCTCGGATTCACAGTGCGGTCACAAGAGCGCTGGAGGCGAAGTTCAGCACGGTGCGCATCCCCCCGAAACGCGGCGCCCGCGAAGATACATCGGCCAATAACGCCTATGCATTGGCATGTACTGACACTAAAACGTCACAAAAGCCCAAGGTTTATTCTCTTGCCGAAGAAGCCGCATCCCGTCTGGTGGATGATCGTGCCGCCGGCAGGGCGATTCCGTCGGGAGAAACCATAGGCCGACGCTTGCGCGATAAATACGAACGCGCCGTTGCTGCTGCGGGCAAGGCGATTGCAGCGAAGATTTCCACGCGCAGCGACCGGGACAAGCTCGTTGGCATGCTCATCGAGGAGCGTTTTCTCGTGCCCGATGTGGAAACGCGCCGCCCCCTGCGGCGGATCGCCCGCGATACCAGTTCGTCCTACGCACGCGTGGCCCAGTGCGAAAAGCAGATAACAGCAGCAGTAGCGCGAATTCTCAGCAGCGATCCCGAGTTCGGCGAGTTGAGGCGGAGAATGTCGACCCATCCCATGGGGGCGGATCTGCCCATCGACGACGAGATCGAGTGCAGCCTGGTGTCGGCCGGGGCTGATGAACTCGTCCGGAGGTTTCAAAGCGCCGACGGGCCCGACCAGGCCCATGTGTTAAAGGTGGTGTTGGAGGGATCGCACGCCGACATCGCGGGTATCATCCGCGGACGCTTCTGCCATCTCCCCAAGACGACGAGAGATAAGCTCTTAAGAGAAACCGCCGACTTCGTAGGGCGGGCAGCGTAGGCATCCTGGTTGGTGCGGCTCAGTCGGGAAACGTCAGGTGAGGCCCCATCCGCCCACTCTTTACAGGCCCAATCCCGCGCACACCCCGTAAATCCGCGACGCACGCAAACACCGGCCGGCCGGCTTCGTGGTGTGGTGAAGAAACGGCGGCCTCGCGAAAACGTACGATGCGCCGCGCGATGGTCTCACCGATACCGGGCAGGATGCTCAGTTCCCACCACGGCGCCGTATTGGGATCGACTCTCGTTTGTATTTCCGGAAACGGGTAGCTGGGAACATCCCAAGGCACACCACGCAACAGCGCGGTGAGCATAACCAGACCCAAACAGAATAACGCCGCGGAGTGTACGGCCCGCAGATGAACAGAACTGTCTTGTCGATCTCCCATCCTTCAACCTTCCGCCTTCATCTTTGCTAGGCAATCGCCCGTGTACCGAATACGACTCCAAGGGATGAATGGGAACAGACTTCTTCGACACCCTCTTAGAACCCTATGCCTCGGTCCGTGCGCGGCGTTCCCGTCAACAGTCGGGCCCGCGTACTGAGCAGTTGCTCATAGGCAACCTTGGGGATCATGTCCGAGCCGAGCAGTCCGCCTTGGGGCATCATCTGGTTGGGATGGTCAACCAGATCGTGCCATGCGATTGTCTCTACGAATGGTTTGCTCAGGGCGATTTCGATGAATTGGCTCAGCCACTCCGACTGAACACGTTCACTCCACGGTTCGTGCCAGATTCCGCCGTTCGCTGCCAGCCGATACAAGTCGCTTGAACCGGCGCCCGGAGGAGTGTTCGCCGAAGGAACCTGCACCGCGGTTATATGAAGCGGCTTGCTCAGCTTGACAAACTGGTCCAACAGGCAAGACACCTGGAACATATCTCGCACGTACATCCCATCGACACCGGGACCGAAGTACATCTTCAGGCCGAAAGCGTCGAAGGTAATTCCGCTTTGAAGGACCATGTCCGCATACAGCAGCGGGGGAATAGTGCGCTGATTCCGGGCATAGTACTCGCCCCAGGGGAAGACAATATCAATGACCGTCAAAGCGCGCGGAGCGATCTGTTTGGTCAAAGCCGCCGCCATCCGCGTCAGCTCCATCAACTGCTCAAAGTTGAATGTGAAGCAGTTGTCGGCATGAATACCGCTGACCACATCCCAGACCTGTATGTACTGACCGTAGCGGTTGATCGACCGCCGAATGTGTTCGAACGCCAAGTCGCGGATGGTGTCGAAATCGTGCTCCCAAACGTAGAGCCAATCCGGAACGTTTCTGTCGCTGAATGAAAGCAGAGGCGAGCCCTTCATGGGGATGCGGTGCTTTGATAGCATCTCAACCCACTCGTCCAGAGGCTTCCAATTGAACGTCTGCTCGCTGGGCTCAACATCCCGCCAGGTGACCGGCACAGTCACGAAATCGAACGCTTTGGAGATACAATGCCGAGACTGTTCGGTCGGCGGATCCAGACTCACCGAACATCCGAAGACCCGCCGCGGGAAGCCGCCCGTCTGCTTCCGTCGCGTGATGAACATGTTGGCATGGAAGCGGCATAAGGATTCGCTGGCCGCGACGGCAAGACCGAGCGCCTTGTCCCCGAATTCCGCAGCTGGTCCCGGCATATCAGCCTTAAGCGCCTCGATCAACAGATCCCGACTCCTGTGGACCTGGGCGACGATCTCTTCCGTTCCTTCGTAGTTGAACAGGCCCCAGTCTTCGAATTTGTGCAGAAGGCGCACCAGCCGACCACGGGCCAGTTCCACCTGTAGAATGTAGGGTTTCTGGCGTTCCTGAAGACGGACGGTTTCCAGGAGGATCGTGCCTGAGCCCTCCACCTCCCACAAAAGCGCCAGACCCGCCGGGCCCGCGGCCCGTTTGTCGCAGTGAATGACACCGTCTTTGAAACTGATCTCCGCGCGCAAAGGGATATCATCGCTGCCGGATACATACGCTCCGGACAAGTCGATCGATTCGGCCAGTTCATTCTGCTTGTAAGCCGCGAAAGATAGCATCCAGGTTCCAGGGTCCAGCGGTCTAAAAAGGGCAGGCAAGCCCCGCAGGGCGCCATGAGCCAAGAATACACTCGCATTGGCGTGCCCATCACCGTCAGGCGGGGCACCTTTTCAAGCGGAGCCCATTATGGCGAAGAGTACCTCCCTCGTCGAGGGATACAAGCGGGTTTTTGAAGTCGCAGCTTTCGCCGCCCCGTCCCTGGGAAGATTCGGTTTCGGCGGGGGCGGTCAGAGCGGCCCAAGCCCGAAACACGCCCGAGCGTGCCGCCCGAGGCACAGCTCCTACCTCCCCGGTACGCAGCCTGCAGGCACATCCAGGGTGCTGGACGCGGCAAGGCGGATTTGTAGTATGATCCTCACAGGCTGCCCGCCGGCAGATGAGCGGATCAACTCCGAGCCGGCGGGACACCGGACCACAGAAGGGCGCCGCCCGGATGGTCTGGTGCTGCCTGCGCGCTGTCGCACCCGATGGGGCCTTTACCGGTTGGTCATGGCTAGTAGCCCGGCCGGGGCTATTGTGAATAGACCTAACCGCCGGATGAGCACGTGAGGAGAAGACGGATGCCGACCGATGCTGTGGAGATTGTGACGCAGACTGCAATTCCCGATTTGCCCCTGCGACGGGGCAAAGTCCGCGACATCTACGACTTGGGCGATGAGATTCTCTTGGTCGCAACCGACCGGATCAGCGCTTACGATGTCGTGTTGCCGACCCCCATACCGCAAAAAGGAGTGATGCTGACGGCTATCTCCAGGTTTTGGTTCGAGTTTCTCAACATGGCCGTGCCCCACCACCTCATTGAGGTGGTCGAGGATCGGGCCCCGCCCGGGCTGGAAGACTACCTGCCGCAGCTGCGCGGGCGAACCATGCGCTGCAAGAAGGCAAAGGTCATACCCATTGAATGCGTGGTTCGGGGCTTCCTGGCAGGCTCGGGCTGGAAAGATTATCAGCGCACCGGATCGGTCTGTGGGGTAGAGCTTCCCAAAGGGCTCAAGCAATGCGAGCAGCTTCCCGAGCCCATCTTTACGCCCTCAACCAAAGCGGATGTAGGGCACGATGAGAACATTTCATTCGAGCAGGCTTGCGATTTGGTGGGCGAATCTTGCATGAGACTCCTCCGCAACCTGAGCATCGATCTTTACCAACGAGCGGTGCTGCATGCCGCCAAGCGCGGCATCATCCTTGCGGACACGAAGTTCGAATGGGGTGAATTCGACGGCGACTATGTGCTGGTCGATGAAGTCTTCACCCCCGACTCCTCACGTTTCTGGCCGGCCGATGTCTACGAGCCCGGACGTGATCAAGAGAGCTTCGACAAGCAGTACGTCCGCAATTACCTGACCACTCTGGTCGAAGCGGGCAAGTGGGACAAGACTGCACCTGGACCCGGACTTCCTCCCGACATAGTAGCCAATACGGCTGCTAGATACGCCGAAGTGCTGAGAAGACTCACGGAGGAAGACAAGGACAGTTGCTCTCCGGGATCCGAAGGATCCTGCTGACATACTGCAGAGTCCCGGAAACGCGTCGTGCATCCCCACGCTCGTTCAGTCTTTGACCTCAGGCTCTCGTATGCTGCCCCTCTGGCTGCGACACGATGCTTCACCAAGCAGTGGGAACTCCACAACGTCGCGCTCAGACTCCACCCGTCTTCGCATCCCGAATTCGGCTCTAATGGAATACTCAGTACGTACGACCGTTCCGCACGAGTGAAATGTCGCAGGAGCGAGACATATCCCCTAATCCTCCCCGGGGAGCGACAACGTCAGTCGGGCAGGCATGCTTCGACAGTCATTGCGCCGCAGGGACGCCGAGAACTGGAGAACATCACTGGCAAACACACTAAGCGGAGAAGGTGGTTGAACTGCAAGATTAAGCCCTGCCGATCGGTGTGAAGATCGGAGATTCGCGCATCATCTCCATCATCTGCACTGCGATGGCAAGTTGTGCAGGCGATTGAGTTCGTGCTTGACAAATCGTGGAGTGGATGGGAACCTGCATCGTGCAGCAATTCTACGCATCCAGGAGAGAGAATGATGACACACTTGCACGACCGCTGGCAGCACGATGGCCCGAAGCGACTTCTCGCCTTGGATGGCGGAGGCGTTCGAGGAGTGGTTACTCTGGCATACCTCGCCGAGATGGAGAACCTCCTTCGTGCAGACCACGGAAACAAAGACCTCGTGTTGGCCGACTATTTCGATCTGATCGGTGGCACATCGACAGGATCGATCATTGCCGCATCGTTGGCCATGGGAAAGGAAGTCCAGTGGATTATAGACCTCTACAAGCGGCTCGCCCAGGGGATCTTCCAGCCAAAGTTCCTTGGCAAGCTCTTGCGAGGCCTGCTCGCTCCGAAGTTTGACAGCAAGCGTCTAGGCGAAGAGACCAACAAGCACTTTGACGTCAAGCTCGGGAGCGAGGAAATCCGAACCGGATTGATGATCATGATGCGCCGCGTAGATACGGGCAGCCCTTGGCCTGTGCATAACAATCCGGAAGGTCCATTCTTCGACTGTCCCGACGGTGAAGACTGGATAGCCAACAGGGAATTCACGTTGGCACATCTTCTGCCCGCCAGTTGCGCAGCCCCCTCCTATTTTGAACCGCAAGAGCTTCTTGTGGCGTATCTTCGTAGCGGCAAGGAGGAAATCGGCGTCTTTGTGGACGGCGGCGTTAGCCCGCACAACAATCCGGCCCTCCAACTTCTGCGGCTCGCGACGCTCCGCGGCTACGGTTTCCGTTGGCCGCTTGGATGCGACAATCTGGAACTCTACTCGATAGGGACCGGGTTGCGAACACTGCGATTCGACAACAGCCGGCCTTCCGGGGATTTTGCCGTTCGATGCCTCTTAGGTCTGATGGACGATTGTGCCAGCGAGGTCGAGATTCTACTTCAGTGGATGTCATCCTCGCCGACTGCACGCCATATAGACTCTGAGATCGGTGATCTTGGTCAGGATTCGCTGGCTGGGCGAGAGCTCTTCCACTACATCCGCTACAACGTTGAGCTGGAAGGACATTGGCTGCAGAATAAGCTGGGCATCGCGTTGCCACCCGGAGAACTCGACAAGCTCAAAGAGATGGACAAGCCGGGCAACATGGATTGCCTTTTCCGTGTGGCCTCCAAGGCTGCACGCAAGCAGGTTCGACCGGATCACTTTCCTTCATGTTCAGCAAAGGGTACACTGGCCCCTGAGGGTTTGGCCGGTGCCCACCGGCTGGTAAGAGAGCAGTAGAATGAACACCTATGAACCTCGACCAATCGATACGTCTGCCGTCGAGCTTCCCGGCGATCTTACCGGTTTGACTGAGGCCCTTGCCGAAAGCGCGCATGACCATTGGGCCCGACTTCGCATCGCTGAAGGATGGACCTGGGGAGAACAGCGTGATGATGCTGCGAAGACACACCCCAACCTGGTACCATATTGCGAGCTTTCCGAATCGGAAAAGGAATACGATCGTATCGCCGCAACCGAGACGCTGCGGGCGATCATTGCTTTGGGCTACAGGGTTGAACGTGTCTGACGTGTATCGGACGATCCAAATGGACAGGCGGGCGTCCGAACAGGCCGCCCCCGTGGATAGTCGCTTCTTCTTTGTTCATTGAATGACGCATGGAAAGGAGGGCAGCGTATGTCTGACATGCCGCAAGCGAACAGTGCAAGTCCTAGGAGGCTTAACATCTTTCTCAGCCATAAGCAAGAGGATTCCCAGTATGCCTGGAAAATAAAGAACATTCTTGAGGAGCATGGGAATGGGCGACTTCACGTATTCATATCTGAGGAGCTCCGTTACGGCGCAGACTGGGAGGCGCAAGTCCTCGAGATGCTGCGGCAGAGCCACTGGTTGGTTTTCCTCTATAACAACCCTGCTGCTGAATGGAATTGGTGTTTCTTTGAGATCGGATACTTCGAAAACGAGAAGCAGCGTAACCCCGCCGCCCAAAAGGAGTTAGTCGTAATCCACGCCGGCAGGGTGCCTGTGCCCGATCCACTTCGGAGGTACAGGTCGGTTGCGTCTACCGCACATAGACCACGACCTTCTCATACTGTCTCACATGATGAGGCGGATGGTCAAGATCCGGATGTTGAGGATCTTGTGAGATGGATCTACGCCTATGGCGACCCTGATCCAATCAATCCCGATCTCGCCCGACGGAAGCCAACAGATCCCGCGAAATTCAGGGAGATTGTCAACGTAATATCTGAACCATTCATGGCCGACCCTCTTGACCGCATATATGCGCTTACCGTAGACCTTCGAGTGCCGGAGGATGCCATCGATGGGGCGGACAGAGGTTGCGTTCCGGATGCGACACGCGTGTTCGGACGTGATGGCTCTCTCAGAACACTGTTTGGCTTGCAGCAAAGACCCGAGGGGATCTCATGGGGAGAATTCATCGTACACCTGCGCAGTGGCCGAGTCGGACCGAAACGCTTCCGCACCGACCACGCAGCCGTTTGGACCGAGCCTATTGGAGAGGCGATGCGGACGGACAGAGAGGATGCTATTCCGCCCACAACGCTGCCTCTGTTGCTCGCTGACGATGAAAGAGTGTATCGTCCCGAATTGAACCGCGTGTCGCGAGGACAGGGACGCGAGCGCGTATTCGAAGTACGGTTCACCTACATTCCGCCGGACGCTACGACGTTGGTACCGCCACATGCTGGTCACACGGAGAAGTGGATTCGCGCCCTTACCAGCAGCTTGGTCATTTGCAGGATGTTTCGATGGGGCGTGTTGAACCCGTTCCAGCGAGAGATAGAGAGACTCCCACAGACGCAAGGGAAGCCGGTTGCAGAGGTGCTTGATGCCCTTTCTGTGCGTTTTCACAACGTGATTTGCGAGGGGTTGGCCCAAGGCCTCAACGAATGGCAGGTATGCATGGAAGCATTTGCCGACTGCGATGATAGGGCTAGAAGGATGACGGCTCTGGGCAGCGAGTGGTTTAGTCGCGAACGGGAACTATCGGATGCAATCGAAAAGAGAGATGTTGAGGGCGTGCTTGCTGTCATGCACGCGCTCCGCGATCTGAACCGTGAATACATGTGCAGCGTTTCCGAGAGAGTCACCGAGCTTATCCAAAGAGCAACGACGGAGGAGGACGGGGTCTAGCGAGCGACTTGCATTACGTAAGGAGACACAATCGCCGCTCTTCAATGGGGTGCTGGTGGCAACCCGTTTAAAATGGCCAGGCGGCACGGCGCGTACTGCGTCGGTCGAGATCTGTTCAGTTTGCACTTTTCGCGTTTTATCCAACTGGCATCCTGTTCCGGGTGTTCGGCGGACGCCACTGGCTTCGCTGGGGACTTTGCCTGGAATGCGCTTGCGATCTATAGCAGATTCAGATATTGCGTAGCGGGCGAATTGCATGCCGGCGCTTCGCTTGGGCATGGCACCCAACTCCTGAACCGCTAGACAATAACAGAAAT
>CP070744.1:1791428-1799676 GCA_020348265.1 Phycisphaerales bacterium
GGGTTCTGCGTGGCCAGAACGAGAAACGGTTCGTCCAGCCCGAAGGTCTCCTTGCCGATGGTCACTTGGCGCTCCTGCATCGCCTCCAACAGGGCGGATTGCACCTTCGCCGGTGCGCGGTTGATCTCGTCAGCCAGGATGATGTTTGCGAAAATAGGCCCCTTCTGCACGGCGAAGGAACCATCATTCGGCTTGTAGATCAATGTGCCGATCAAATCGGCCGGCAGCAGATCCGGAGTGAACTGCAACCGCTGGAAACTCGTGCTGATTCCCCGCGCCAGGCAGGACACAGCCGTCGTCTTCGCCAGGCCGGGCACCCCTTCGATGAGCATGTGCCCATTCGACAACAGGCCTACGAGCATCCTGTGAAGCAGCTCATCCTGTCCGATGATCACCCGGTGCATCTGCTCCAAGAGCCGCCGGAAAGGTTCACTTTGCCTGCTGACCTCTTCGCTGATTTGCTTAATGTCCAGCGCCGTTGTTGACATCTAAACACCTCTTAAGTACGACCACAGTCACCTCAACAGGGAACGCCAGGGAATCTAGCAACCTCCTAATCGTGACGCAAGAGGAACGTCCTTCCTGTCATAATCGAGACCGCACGACAAGAGTATGTACGCGGATAGGGCGGAGTATGTGTAATCGGCGGAAGAAGTTGCGCAGCGGTTACTTTTCCTTGCTGGCCAGGGCCATGCGGATCTCGCTGAGGAGCTGGTCGACCTTGAACGGCTTGAAGAGCACCGAGGCGAGTCCCTCGCGACGGGCACGGACAATGGCATGGTTCGGATCGTAGCCAAAACCCGTTGTGAGAATGACCGGCGTGTCCGGATTGGCGTCCTTGGCGGCGGCGAAGACCTGGTATCCGTCGCTCCCCGGCATCTTGATGTCGCTGAGAACCAAGTCGAAGGGCTGGGCGGCGACGAGTTCGAGGGCGACCGCTCCGTCCGCTGCGGAAGAGACCAAACATCCGTACCCCGATAACACATCACACACCGTCTCGCGGATGATATCTTCGTCGTCGGCGACGAGAATCCGCTTACCCTCCAGTTCGGGGTCTGTCCGCTTGGTCTTTGACGACTTAGAGCCGATCAGTGCCGGTTTGCGGGAGGTAATCTCTTTGATCGTCTCACGAATCCTGACGACGTTTTCCGACATCTGCCGGAGGCGATGCCGCAGATCGTCGTGCCCGATGTAGTCTTCCACCAGATTCTCCACATCCGTGAGAATATCATTGAGCGGTTCGGTGATCTCCGCCATCACGTCGCTGCCCAGACGCCCGGTGGTCGTGTGACGCTCGGTGACCAACATGTCGAGAATGTTGAACGCCAGGGTGATGTACCGGGCAAAGATCTCCGCAAACTGACGGTCATTCTCGTTAAAGGCGGCTAACTTGGTGTTCTCGAAGTTGGCGACACCGACAACCTGCTCATGCAGGATCAGAGGCACGGTGAGCGACGAATGGGCATCGGCAATCCCAGGCCGGTAGCGCGGGTCGTTCTTCACATCAGGACAGATGTAGCTTCGTCCCCTGGCGGCAACGTAGCCGCAGATGCCATTCCCCTCGGCCACCGCAAAGACCTCTACTTCATGAGCGTCTTCGGGCATGCCCGACATGAGCACGAGTTCCAGCTTGTTGGTCTTCTTGTCGAGAATGCGGATTTCAAAGTTGTCAAAGTGCAGGAGCTCGCGCGTACAGCGGAGGATCTTCTGCTCCAACAACGCCAGACGCTCATGAGTGTCCAACCGGGAGAACTGCTGGACATCCAGGCTCAACAGTTCACGCCCCGCGCGATCGATGGCGTCGATCCGGTCCTGAAGCCGCTTGGCGTTGGTCGCATCCCAGACAACAGCAGCAACCTCGGTAATCCGGTTGTGCAAGTCGATCACCGGAGTGGCCGTCGCTTCAAAACACCTGTTGTTCTCGGTCATGAAGCTGAAACGACGACCGCGGATGTGCGACAGGCCCGCCTTGGCTTCCTTCCGGGCCCACTTGAAGGTCTTCACACAACAGTCGCAGACGTGCTTGCGTATCTCCTCGGAGAAGCTGAGCAGCTTGGGATTGGCCCATTCCAGGTTGCCGCTTTCGTCAACGATGCCCACTCCCTGACTCACTCCGTCGAGAATGGCCGCTGCCTGCCCGCTTATATGAACGCCATGAAAAGGAATGAAATCGGCAGCCTGCGAGATGATCAGGTCAAACGGCTCGGCGCGCAACGCCTGCAAAGCCGCCTCGAATGTGTGAACATGCTCGACCTGGGCATGACTGTCGATCCACCGGATGAACTCCTCCCCACAGTCGGGTTCACCGAGCATCAGAACGTGCAACTGATTGACACCACTCGTCGTCATCTCTCTTACTCACTTGCACACGCCTCTACTCCCCATCCAATTCTAGGCGCCAACTGGCAAATATGTCTCGTTTGCCTAGTCCTTTGGCCCTAGACCAAGCCGAGAAGGGTAACCGCCAGCCCCTGTGCGATACAAGAGGTAAAAAGCAATTAATTTCAGGATTAGTCCGATCGAATCGCCCTGACGGGATGTGTGTTTCACTGACTCCCGTCGCGTGACATTGAATCGACTAATCTGGATTGGACAGCGCAGACCGTCGCCCCTACCTCCAAAGCCGCCAAACGCGCGGAATCTGCGCGATCCGGAGGCAAGCGCCTCAGAGAGATATCGGACCAATCCTGCTCTTTGAGGGTGTTTGAGGAGTCCACAGCTTCCCACCGCGGCCAAGAACGAGAGTGATAAGATGAACGGAATCGTCTCGCCAGTCTTCATCCCTCATACTTGAACCTTCATCCTTTGCTGCGGGGCGATCACCCCTACGCCAAGTTCGACTCCAGCCGATAGACGGGAGAAGACTTCTTCGACACCCTGTAAGAGGCCTTCTCCGCCCGCCGACAGGCCCCATCCACCCGCGAAACGCAGCGGAACGCCCCCCAATCTCACCGGAGAGAGCGTCGCCCCGTTTGTTATCGTGACACTGACTTTGATCGGCACACCGGGACACGAAGCTGCTGAATGGGGTATGGCGTCAACGTGTAGACTGCGTCGCAGCGGTCGATGAACTCTCCTCATACAATGCCAGCATCTCGTCCGCATGTCGTTCCATGCCGATTCGCCGGGAGACTTGTTTCGCTGACGTCCCGATGGCTTGGCGTATATCGGGCTGTCGGAGTCTCTCGATCCTCTCAGCCAGTGCTGATACGTCCCACGGATCGTCGATCACATACCCGCTGACACCGTCCTCGATCATCTCGGCGGCGCCGTCCCAACGGGTAGTGATGCAAGGCAGACCCGCCGACATCGCCTCGAGGACCACCCGACTGCACGGGTCGTAGTAAGTCGGATGAACCAGCACGTCCCCGGCATGATGGAACGCGCCTACTCGATCACTCGGACCGACAAAGCTGATGCGTTGTCGGATTCCCAACTGCGCAGCAAGATGATGCCAGTGTCGCGATTCACCCTTTCCGATCAGCGCACAGCGCACATTGCCTATGCCGCGTTTCAACAGCATCGACAGAGCTTCCATCCACCGAGCAACCCCCTTGAGCCTGAAGTTGTGCGCGACCAGCAAGACGAGGATGTCGTGCTCAGCGATCTTGTACTCTTCGCGAATCGTTGCCCGATCGTGTGCCTTCTCGGCTTCGGTGGACTCGTCCGGATTCACCCCGTTGTAGATCAAGCGTATGCGTTCATCCGGCAGGCCGTGGTGCTTCTTAAGCTGTCGAACAACGTACTCCGAAATAGCCACGACTACAGGTCCGTCATCATTGCCGAGAATCTCCCGCTCCATCGTGAGGAGATAACGTTGCTTGAAGTTGAATACGTTTGCGCAGCGCTTCAGGGAACGCCCCGCAAGAGTCTTTCGCAGGGCGAGGTTTCGTTCGATCGTCTCCGCTGCCGTTCCGCCGCGAGGCTGATAGATGTCCGCACCTTTAATGGGTGATATCGCGTGGATAGTGTCAAAAGAGCCGTTCCGCAGCAACCGCTGGACACGATGTGCAAAAGTCATGCTCCGCCGCGTTCGTGACATCGAAGCACCGCTGATCGTGTGGATTTGCATGAACGGAGTCGACGAAAACCGGCTTCGCGTGAAGATATGCAGCTCGACTCCTCGGTCCAGCAAGTGATGAATGAACTGCTGAGTGGAGGTCTCCGCGCCCCCACGCCAAGGGTCCATCCACTCCGCCACCAAAGCTACCTTCACTTATGAATCACTCCGTGGTTGAAGCCGTGCTTGCCTGTGGCTGTCGTGCCTGGCGATGCTCCGTGTCTTGCCGACAATTCGATAAACCAACCTCCGCGCTGACGCGTCCAGCTTAGACATACCCAGGTAGTGCTTCAACCACCGTAACCTGTCAATGTTCGAGAAGAGCACAAACGGAGTGGAGAAGTTCAGCGAAGCCAAGTCCTTGACGATCCACCGTCCCTGTCGGCCTGCCGGGCGAATGACCCGCTGGAGGTCAATCAGGTGCAAAGCCCGATCCGCGGGTGCGTCCGCATCGAAAAACAGATGCGAAAGGTACAAATCACGGTGGATGTATCCACATTCGTGCAGGCGGGCGATCAGCGACGCCGTCGGTTCGATCAGCTCTCTAACCACAGGCTGCTTCTCGGCGCGCCAGCGAGTCGCCCAGGATTCCAGCGATTGGCCCGGGACCTCCTCCATGAGCAGCGCACTCCGCCGCTCGCGTGAACCGATGAGATCCTCGCCAAACGCAACCGGTGTAGGACACGCGATCCCATCGCGGGTCAGGCGGTTCATCCATGCCCGCTCCGCCCCCGCCACACTGGATGCGCCGCTTCCGGACCTGCGAACCGCTCGACGGACCGCAGTCGGCGGCTCGGTGAATCTCTTGAGGTAGAATGTACGCGATGCCTCGCCGTCTGATAGAACAAGACGAATCCGCTCACGCCATGAACCCAGGCCGGGCTTGGTGAGCGACTCTCCGTCAGACACCGCAAAAAGGGCATCTAGTGAGTCGACGTCATTGGCCCGCAACAGCCCCTCATGCTCGGCCGCCACCGTCAGGTCGTTGAGTTGCACCGTCACAGGACTCGCAGGAATGGCCGTCGATTCATGCATGCCGGTTGTCGTCCGCACCTGTCGCGTTAAGACTGCTTTTGAGTAGTTCAACCGCAGCATCGTAAACCATCTCGACGGACACGCCCCCCATACAGTCAAGATGCTTCAGGGGACAGACTCGCTGTTGACATGGGCCGCAGTCCACGTCGACACTCACGATCCGCTCCGCCTCGTAGCTCGTTGCCGTCCACTCCGGGTGTGTCGGACCGAACACCGTTACCACGGGTACGTCAAAGGCCTTGGCAAAATGTCTTGGTCCTGCATCGTTGCAGATCAGAAGGTCACTCCCGGCAATCAACGACTTGAGTTCTCCGAGCGTCAACAGTGGATCGTCGAACACGAGTCCTTTCTGTTTCATTGCTGAGCTGATCGTGCGAGCAATCGACTCTTCCCCCGGACCGCAGGTAACCACCACCGTCGCGGCGCATTCTTCGATGAGTCGATCGGCCACGGCGGCAAACCGCTCTGGGAACCAGCACTTGGCCGCCCCATACTTCGCCCCGGGGCTGAGCACGATCAGCGGATGTCGATCTGCGACGCCCAGCGACAACAAACGCTTGCTCACGGACTCTTCGCAGTCGGGCGTGGTGAAGAGCTCCAGCCGGTCGCCGGGTCTTTCGCATCCAATCGCCTCAGCCAGATCAGCATAGTACTCCACCAGCGGCATCGGAACGAACTTCCCCTTCGCGACGTTCTTAACCGGCACCCGGTCGGTAAGAAGTAATCCCCGTCCGTCACGGTCGTAGCCTATTCGCCGCTTCGCCCTCGCCATAAACGCGATCAAGGCCGCCCGGGCGGAATTAGGGAGCAGAATTGCCAAATCGAACCGATGTCCGCGCAGCTTAGCGGCAAGCGTGCGTTGCTCCTTGTGCCACGGTTTTCGCCGCTCTTTTACCGGCCATTCCACGCATTCGTCCATCCAATCCCCACCGCGGATCAACTCACGCAGGTTGGGCTCTGCCAGAAACGTTATGCGGGCATTGGCGAAACGCTTGCGGATCACCTGCAGAATCGGCGTGGCCATCACAAAGTCGCCCACCCAAGTCGGGAGCACGACCAGGACGGACCGCGTCTCCTGCTCGCTATTTGCATCTGCACAGCACATCGGAGCGGATTGTACGTCGGTGCCCGTTTCCTCACAACGACCGGATGTCCACAGCCGCTGCCAACCCAAAGAAGGATATCCATCATGCCGATGCCGTTGCGATCACTAGCAAGACACGTGTCACCATAGATTCAGCGTGCTAGCACCACCACAACTACGGCCACTGCGAGAATCGCGATCACCTGTGACGCGATAGCCACCGCCAAGCTATGCCGCATGTGAAGATACCTCTTGTAGCCGACCCAAAGACAGAATGTTATGCCGGCAGGGATCAGCCAAACAGAGTACGAGGACGCGACATGGAAGAGTGGGCTCGTGAAGAGAATGGTGGCAACAAACATCACCACACTCCACGCCGGGACCATCAACAGGAGAACACCGAAGAATGCGTACGCCCATACCCGCAGAACGTGGACCGGGCGAACGCGGTAGATCCGCATCGATTCACGGAAGATCATCAATGTACCCAGACTCGTCATACACCATAGCGCTAGCACCGGTCCTACCCGGAGCCAGATCTCAAAACCCAGCGATATTGCCGGAACGAAATCCGCGAGACCTGGAATTCGCCATCCACCGGGCAAGTACTCTCCAAACCAGCCATTCAGCCAAAGTGCCACACCAGTGATGGTCGGTACCAGAAGCGCAAGAGTGACGAACGCAACTACCACGATCACCAGCAGAGGCCGCCCCCGCGGAGGATCGTGCATGTCGACGACCTGCCAGAGCTTCCAAGGGCGGATCGACAACCACCAGCTCGAACAAAGAGAACTGAAGGGCTTCTTGCGCCACCAGTATTCAAAGAGCGGTTTCTTCCGGCGGTGATAATCGTCGAGCGCCTCCGGCCAGGTGAAGGGTTCTCCGCACTCTGGGCAGCGCGTCTCGCTCAAACCGTAGAGGTGATAATCGCAATGTGAACACAGAAGCTTCTCGATCGGAACCGCGTCCGACCAGTCGAACTCAAGCCCGCACGACGTACATTTCGGTTCACTGAGGCCGCAGAGATCATGCCCGCATCGCGCACACTCCACATCGAACGGCACCTGATCCCAATTAGGCGCATCCGATGCCCCTTTGTCTTGGTCCACCGAGTCTGAGATGGCCTGCGACGCGCTCACGCCCTTCGTCTCCGCCACACATATGAGACGGGTCCACCATGCGAATGTTAGCACGAGACGCTGTTCGCCGAAAGCGATATGAAATACGGGGCAATTGCGGCTGGTGTACCGGGGTGTCTTGCCTTGTTCAACAAAAAAGCGCCCACCGATTGTCTTCCCAGCAGCGTTTCGGAGAATGGTGCGAGGGAAGTTCGAGAGTGATAGTGGGTATTCCACGCTCCACACCCGCCCAGTTACCGAAACTCCCCGGCGTGGGGTAGCCCATCGAACCGCGCACCGGATAGCGGTTGCGCCGGCCCATCGCCTCCGCGATCGCCCTACCCGGCCCGTCGTAGTTGTTGCAGTGACGGCGCCCGTCGATCGAGTGAATGGAGATTATGCGCGTTGGTCGATAGCGTTTCACCGCCTTGATCACCGCCCGGGTCTCCGGTTCGCTGCCCGGCGAGTCCCCGCTGAACATTCGGCTTCTGCGCGGACTGCGCACCCAGTTCTTTGTGGGGAAATTCCGGTTAATGTCTACGGCGTTGGCGTTGCGCCGCCGACGGGCCTCGTAACCGTCCGGATTGACAATCGGCACGACGACCCACTCATGTCCCTTGCCCTGTTGCGGCTCGGTATCCAGAAGGTCGATGAGCTTCCGTGCAACCGTAACACTCTTGGGTTCATCGCCGTGAAAGGCGCCCAACACCACAATCTTCTCGCCGCCGCTCTCGCGCCCAACGAAAGCCCGAATCGGGCGGCCCGCAACGGAATATCCTAATGTCACATACATGGCATAACACCACGAATCAACAGAGCTAGTGCTTTGACACACTCGAACGTGCTGCTTCGCTGGCGGCAAGGACAACTTGAAGACCCAGGCGTGCCGGTACACTAGTGTTCCGCGACACCTTGCACGAGGGGTGGCCTAGGGTGAAGGGTGCCATGCCC
>CP070744.1:1799776-1807969 GCA_020348265.1 Phycisphaerales bacterium
CTTGCCGGCACTCCAGCACTTCAGGGCCGGATCGGCTCAGAATAAGCTACAAATCTGTAAACATTCCGTGAACCCGTGGTCGCGCTGAGGCGTTGCCGGGATTTTGCCGCGGGGGCTGGACACACTAGCAACGCCCGTACCAGGTTGGCACGCTCATTGAAGGTGCCCAAGTCCGAGGCTCTGAGATCGAGCTGTGCCGGCAGGCACACCACTGGCGAGCGTTGCATGCCCACAAAACACGTCTGTCTCTACGCGCGCTCCTAGTTGAGTCGACGGACCTTATAGGGGCTCCCCGGAACGTCTGTTGACCGTAGCGCGCATTGAGACTTCAACACAAGAGTTATCGGACACCTGTCTTCCAGCAGATCACGTTTGCCTTTGACGGTTCGTCGACTACGATCATGTGCAGTGAAAGTGGCCCGGCGAGGTCACCGGAAGCGAGTGACAGAGCATACGTTGTCGATCGTCTCGGCGGATCCGGGCCGACTGTCGGAGGATGAAGCACGAACAAGCGTTTCCTATCGCGCCTGATTTGGGCGTCCTTTGGGATCGTTCGCACGGCCAAGGCCGTCCCCTCTGTCATTGCAGCAAGGGATGATGCAACGCTCGCCGATATTGGCGACGGCAGCCGCACGCGGCCGATCACTGCAATCGGCTTGTGCGGGTTGACGGATGCCGCCTGAGCCAGTGTTGATCAGTGTGAAATGAAGGAGAATACAGATGATTTGCGCAGAGCCGACCGATGTGTCCAAGAAACTAAACAGAACGACTTCTGAGGTGTCGAGGTCCACAGCCACGCTCGTCGTCCACTTATTGATCTTGTGCGTATTCCTTGCACTAAGCTCAAGTCCCGCGGCTGCCCAGGTGGGCAGCTGGACAACCGGCAGTATCACAACCGGCGGAGACACGAACAACTTCGTCGCTGTGACAACGGACAGTGCGGGCACTTTCCATGGCGTTTGGCGTCCGGAGAGCGGGTCGGAGGGCTTCATCGAAATAGGTGCGTTTGACGGCACCAGTTGGACGAAGGTTTCCAGCTTCTCCCCCGCAGACTCGTCGCTCTTTGACTCCCTTAGCGACGATGTGTCTGTAGCTATCGATAGTGCGGGGAACTACCACGTTGCTTTTAAGGCGTCGAAGGGAGGAGGCACCACCAGCGAACGCGGGATCTTCTATGCCAAATACGACGGAACTTCGTGGACGATCGAGAAGGTGCAGACGTCTACAGATCCCCACGGGTGGAAGAATTACGATGATCCTCGTATCGACGTGGATAGCGCCGATACGCCGCACATGACCTATCAGTTCAGTGATGCCAACGATCCGGACTTGGAGAACATAAGGTATGCTGTGTGGGGCACCCCCTGGTCGATCTCCAACGTTGATAGCACCGCCGGCAATATGGAACTGTTTAACGGGGGTTTCGCTCTGGACAGTTCAGATAAGGCGCATCTCTCTTACGGCAAAGAGGACGGCGACGCATGGGATGCAGACTTGATGTATGCGAATAACGTCTCGGGTTCTTTCGTACCCACACGGCTTGTGGACGTCGGAAACGACGATCCCTCCGGCGAAGGCGTTGGCGACACAGACCTCGAACTGGACACGAGCGGCAATGTATACATCTCCTATTCCTATGGAGAATACGGTGCTTCCTCCGTGCGGCTCTTGACGAATGCAGGTGGAAGTTTCGGCGCTGCTAATACTGCGGTCGGCATCGGGGATCACGGCAGTCCAAACGCTATCGGCATCAATGGTTCCGCCGGCCTGAAGGTCATCGTGTACAGAGATAGCGACTCGACTCCGTCCAGTATCCGTGCCGCTACAAGAATCGATTCCGATTCGTGGCAAGATGAGCAGGTTTGGTACAACCCCGGCGACGATTTCGGTACGGGCAGCTTCATGGATGCGGTAATGAACGGTAGCGGCAACATCATGGTTCTTTTCCACAGAAACAGCGATGACACCGGCGACGATCGAAGAGTAATGTTTGCCTATGGTACCTTGTCAGCCGGAGCGGTGTGCGGTGATGGCAACGTTGAAGGGAACGAAGACTGCGACGGAGACGAGTGCTGCGCGTCGGACTGCACCTTCTCCGCGTCGGGCACCGCCTGTGGCGACGCGACTGAGACCGACTGTGACGGACCCGACATGTGTGATGGGTCCGGCGTGTGTAACGACAACCTGGCCGTTGATGGCAGCGCATGCGATGACGGTGACGCATGCAGCACGATCGATTCCTGCAATGCAGGCATATGCGTCGGCGGTCCCGACGAGACGGATCCCACCATTGATTGCAGCGGCATCGACTCAGCGCGTTCGACCGACCCCGGTGTTTGCACCTTTACCATGCCGGGTACGGGCTTTGATCCGACGTTCGACGACAACTGCCCCGACGCCACGCTCAGCAATGACTACGGGGCCGCTCCTGATCCGAATACGCTGGCCGGCGCGGTCTTTCCGGAAGGCTCCACCTCGGTCGGCTGGACCGTGACCGATGGTGTCGGTTTGAGCGCTATGTGCCCAGTGGATATCATCATCAGTGATAACGAGAAGCCGACTATCACCTGCCCGGCCTACCTGGAAGTCGAGCCGACCAGCACTGCGGGCGCTATTGTTGCATACGACGCGCCTGTTGCTGACGACAACTGTCCGGGCGTGACATTCGCGTGTGATCCGCCTGCCGGAAGTCTGTTTGCGATCGGCGAGACCCCGGTGACCTGCACGGCCACCGACGCCGCGGGCAGCCAGGAGTCGTGCACGTTTACCGTGAAGGTGTTCACTGCGGCGGAAGTGATCAGCAACGTCGTCGATGCAGTAACTGCGCTTGGCGATTCCGGAGCGCTGAACAGAGGGCAAGCCAACGCTGTGTCTCGGAAGCTTGAGCACGCGGCTCGCGATATCGAGCGGGGTAAAGAGGACGTAGCCTGCAACACACTGAAGGCCTTCATCAATCATATCACGGCCCTGACCTACAGGGCGGACATTCTGAGCGAGGCGGAGGGCCAGCCGCTAATCGACTCGGCAATCAACGCCCGCGCGGCGCTGGGTTGTGATCCACTGACCAAACCCTTACGCGGCAACGGCTGGACAAACCGCCGGAGATGAGCGTCCAGAAGAGGCGGCACGGATCAGTCCCCCCCGCTGCTGCCATGGGCGATTCCGATTCGAGTCGACGATCCTAGTGTGTAAGCCGTGGTGCGCAGACCGAGGTAGACTAGGTAAGTGATATTCGGTATTCTGTGCCCACGTTAGGACGGTTGACACTTGCACGGTCCAGCGAAGAGTGGTCAAAGACCACATTATCCTAGCGCTGGCATGACATACACCAACTCGTACTCGTAAGCGTGGCATGAAAGTACCTTCAGCGCGTAGGAGGACAATATAATGTGCGTCGGGCGAGTCGACTCGCCTGCGACCTCGAATAGCAGGCCGACGACGAAGTCACGATTGTCGAATGAGTAGTAAGAGTCTAAGGGCGTACGATGTCAAAGACCGAAACATTTCCAGCTAGAACGGTGGTGACCTCGTTTCTTTCCTGTGAGGAGACGCTCTTGAGCGTCCTTCGCATCGTGCCTTGGTGTGCGGCTCATGAGAACGTCTGGTCTCCAGTCCTCACGACCGTGATCATGGAAAGCTGCAGCCAACTTGACTCGCTGTGGCGTCACACGGCCTGGCTCTCGCCGTGCGTACGTGAGAAGAAGAAACGCAAGGACGACTTGAACATGCGTGACTACTTCCGCTATTTCGCTGGCAAATCCTTGACTCCACTCGGTAAGCGATGGGTCGTCCTCTGGGGCGGAGAGGACCCGGTACAGATTTGCCCCTACAACGCTTGGGATGGCGCGGATACCTATAAAGCGCTCCCTTGGTGGCAAGCATACAACAACCTCAAGCATGATCGACTGGCGAACCGGGAGAGTGCAACTTTACGCGCCGCTGTGAACGCGACTGCCGGTCTGTTCCTGGCAATCCTGCAATCGGACCACTGCAGGTATGCGGTTGCGGCGTCAGATTTGCTTTCGTCATCCGATGCTGTTGCTCACAACCCTCTGGCGTTACTCGGAGAGGATTCGCTTTCTGTTAAGGATGGCTATGTACTGGCGGAGAGTCGTTTGTTTTCCTATCCTGTCGGATGGTGTGCGGCTGACATCAAAGCTGCCGACGTGTGGCGCGGAAACGCGAGTATGCGCTTCAAGCATTGGTTCTTTGGCCATTCGACGGAGTGAGGTGACGCAGCGATGACTCCATTTCCGAACCGCGACCGTAAGGGAGCGGCTATACCGCGTACATTGTGTGATGAGGGGCCGCTTCCTTACGGGCGCGGTTCTGATAAGATACGCGCAACGGACGGCCAGATCGACGCCGGTGAGCAACATATTGACGCGACCAAGCAGCAGACTAACGCCACCGACGGACGGATCGACATGAGCGATCAGCAGATCAGCACGAGTGACAACTGGCCTTTGGCATACCTGATTACTTTCCCCACCTACGGCACGTGGCTTCACGGAGACGCGCGGGGGTCGGTCGATCGGGATCATAACATACCCGGTACGCCGATGCTTGATGCGAACGAACCGCGTGAATCAAGTGAAGAGCGGCGTCTCAAACAGGATCAGGTACTACTTGATGCTCGTCGTCGCGGCGTGGTGAATCAGACGATTCTGGAAGTGGCAGCCCACCGCGATTGGACCGTGCACGCCTTAAATGTGCGGACTAATCACGTGCACGCGGTGATCGGTGCGCGGGAGACTCCTGAGCGGGTGATGAATACACTCAAGTCGTGGTGCACTCGGCGTATGGTAGAGGCTCGAGTACTGCCGCCCAACACGAAAGCCTGGGTGCGACATGGCAGTACGCGCTATCTGTGGAAGCTCGATGAAGTGGAGGCGGCGTGCACATACGCCTGCGATGCTCAAGGCGACGACCTGAATGGAGCTATATAGGGCCGCTTCCTGACGGGCGCG
The DNA here is from genome assembly GCA_020348265.1 of Phycisphaerales bacterium. Taxonomy (GTDB): domain Bacteria; phylum Planctomycetota; class Phycisphaerae; order UBA1845; family UBA1845. Next base: position 1,804,747 of record CP070744.1, read on the forward strand.
GTTCTGATAGGAGTGTGGATACACAGTTTCCGGGCAGTGGACTGGATCAATTCTCGAAGATCACTTGCAGCTCAGCGATGTCGCTCAGGTCCGCATCGTCGTCGCCGTCGAGATCGGCACACGTACAGGTGGCATCGAGAGTACCCTTGGGACCCGTCAGACAGGTGGTGAAGTCGGGCAGGTCGGCCAAGTCGAGTGTTCCGTTGCCGCTGGTGTCGCCGGTGACTACGGTCAGCTGCAGCTGCGTAGTTGAACTACCCGCGCCGTTGGTGGCGCGGATCGTAACGGCGTAGGGCGAAGTCGATGGTAGGGGGCTCGCCCAGGAGATTTCGCCGGTGTTGCTGTCGATAGTCATTCCGCTCAGGGGGCGTTCAAGACTCCACGTGATCGGCCCCATGTTGATCGGGAAGGTGACACTCGGAGCCGGCCCGACATACGCCCGACCGCACGGAGCTACATCGGGATCGATCTCATTGATTTCCGGTGCTGCCTGCGTGATTGTAATCGTCTCACAATAGGCGATGGCGTTGTTATCCTCGTAGACCTCTGCAACCTCGTTCTGGTCATCGAGTATCGAGCCGAAGTAGTAGGTGCCCGCAGCCACATCGTCGATCAGGTTCATAGTCATGTCGAACTCAATGGCATCCGACGAGGCAAGATCCCACAGAAGCAGCCCCACGAGTTGATCACTATTGTCGATGACCTCGTCGGTGGAGATGTAGAACCCTTGCCAGACGGACTCCTCGTCCGCGGTGCCGAAGTTTTCGATTACCGAGCGAACCGAAAGCTGTTCCAATGGGGCAATGCTCGGCGGATCGAACCACACGGGCTCGACGACACCGATGGTGGGCCCGCTGGTGTACCCCGCGATGGCCAGATCGTGGAATGGCGGATCTACCTGTGCAGCAGCAGGATAGAGGAAGCGTATACCATTCCGGTCGTCGGTGTGCACTTCGATGATGTTTTCCTGGCCCACGGGGCCGCCCGCCGGGTAGCTCGGGTTCATGGTCGCTACAAACCACGGCGTACCGGGAGGTTCGTCTCCGAGGGGATTGTGCGCCAGGCCGAGGGCGTGCCCCATCTCGTGAACGGCAATGAGCAGGAACGAGAACCCATTGGTCGGTGTAGGATTGGTTACAACATCACAGTCTGGGTTGGCGGCCAAGGTGTAGCCCACTCCCCCGGGGCTGTCGCTGAAGAGAACGTCCATGTCGTACCAGTTGGCGCCCTCCCCCACTAGATATGTGACCGCCAGCGTACCCGGATCGAGTTCCGATGCGGCAACGGCCGCGGTGTCGTTGTAGCCGTCATAGTGATCAATGGGATAGTCCTGGTCCAAACGATATACGGTATACGCAAAGTCGGAACCCGGAACGATGTTCCAAAGCCCCATGGATTCCAGAGCAAGTGTTTCCGCGTCGCTGTCCCATGGGAACGTCGTGGGTGACAGATAGCGTTCGCTTCCTGGTGTCGCCCAGACAACCGGACCTTCACCGATGTCGTAGTAATAGAAACCCTCGGTGCCGTCACCACGCAGTAGCGTGATGCTGCCAACCATCGCAAGACAAACAAAATACGGGAATCGACGTTTCACGGAAAGCTCTCTTATGGATTCGCCAGACTGTCGGACACTGTGGCCTTCTGGTGTACCGGTTGGATGAACGTGTGTGTGTGTGTCTTCGCAGTAACCAGTGGCGCGGTGATCTTTCTGTCGGTGCGCAAGGACTCGCCCGTATCTCCGCTTATTAAGTGAGAGTCAATCGTTCGGATGAGTGGTACCGGAGTGTACCGGACCGGTATTCGACGTGCTGAAGGTACGGTCAGATCATGCTGTGTGCTACGGTCCAATATGGGCTGCAGCTGCCCGCGGAATTCATCTAGACTCATTGCCTGCATCGCATCGCTTCTTACCAGTACCACGTCTGCGCTGGTCGAATGGATGAGTTTGCTGCGTCCTGTGGAGATTGAAGTAGCCTCTGTCCGACTAACCCGTGCGTACCCCTCGTCGTCGATGCCGACGATGCGTCTGCCTGATGCAGACAGTACCCGATCGACGCCCGTGGCATCGGTCTCAATTCGCATCGCACCTTGCGAAATACCCACTGTCGGGAAGGTCTTGTAGGCAGGCAATAGGAATAACAACCATTTCTCACCCGGCCCGAAATCAGGAGCGCACCCCAACCGCATTTGGGTCTCGCCGACCATCCCACCTGGTACGACTAATGTGAACTCATCGGTGGAGTCGGAAAGTGCACCTTTGAGGTATTCCACGTGGACGAGGGTCACTTTGGACTCAATCTGCTTGGGATTCTCGCCCCAGTAGCTTTCGATGGACGCTACTTCGCCGATAATCACCTGACCGGCATGATCAGACATAACCTGAAGGCTCATCGGGATTGCCCCTGCCGTACAGATGTTAGGGGTCAACACTGTGCCACTCGCAGCAGCTGCGAGTATCACCGCGATAGTTCGGGCTTTATAAGAATAGATGGACATCGCGATTTACAATCGTACTGGTCGACTAGTCGAGAACCATTGTCTCTAGCGAGCTGCGCGCTTTTGCCTGTGCGGATACCGTAGCCATTCAAGCCGGCCCGTTCGGCGACACCAAAGCGTGTTTCCCCCCACCATCGAAAAAGTTGTTACGAGGGCATTTGGTGGACAGTTTCCCTCAGGTGATCGTAGTCGCCGACTTTCGGCCGGTCAAAACCTCTTGCGTCAACACCGTTATGGGAGCACGGCATCCCTTCGGCACAGCCGTACAACCGCGAGACAATCGTGCTTTGCGGGTCGGAACACCTTTCGACGGTCTGCTTAGCTGGCCTATAATCGCAGGCCAGATAAGCTGTCAGCGAGCCTATTCGGCGCGGGCCCTGACCCGGTTGAAAAGAAGTCACGCTTCTGGCACCAAGTGGTGCTCGAACGCTGCGAAGCTCACTCCGATAATCGGGATGGGCCGGGATAGATGGCTGGCGATCCGATGTCATGCCTCAGCGACGCCACGTTTCATCTTACGACCCACAGATGGGCAACTCCGTTTGGCCGCAGCCCGGTATACTGGTCCAGCTACTAGTGCGCGGCCGATGTACCGCTACAGCAGGGGGGCAGCGGCATCTCAGGGCCAAAGACATCGAATAGCGGAAGTGCTGCTATAGCAGATTCGGATATTGTGTAGCGGGCGAATTGCATGCCGGCGCTTCGCTTGGGCATGGCACCCAACTCC
>CP070744.1:1808069-1816162 GCA_020348265.1 Phycisphaerales bacterium
CTCGGGCGGAGAAACCCGCGTTTTGGGGCCGCCAGGGCAAGCGCAAATGGCCTGAAGGGCCATGTGGCGCTGTAGTAGTAGACAATAACAGAAATTGCTCTAGCTGACCCGGTGGCGACGCCGTCCGAAGTAGACCTTAGCCACTGTCACGAGCAGCAGCGCCAGAACGATCAGCCCCCAGTGGGATACAGTTGGAATCGTATCTTTGTCGCAAGGTCCATAGACATGGTCGTCAACACCGTCACAGGTGTCGCAATGATCGACAACGCCGTCACCGTCGCTATCTGCCCCGCAAGGCTCACTCGCGGCCACGAATTCGCCGCCCAGACTCGCGCAAGTATCGTCGAGCACGTCGTCGCGACAGCTCAAGTCGGGCAGGCAGCACGCCCCGCACATCCCATTGCTCGGGTGCACGCAGTTTCCGTTCCCGTCGCATTGATCAAGCGTGCACTCGTTGTAGTCGGTGTCACATGGGACACCAACTGCAGGATCGGGCAAATCGCTGCAATAACCCGTGGCAGGAATGCACTCCTGGCCGGCTTCGCAAGGCGGGATCGGAGCCTGGCAAACGACGTCACCGTCGCTGTATTCGCACATGCCAGCTCCATCGCATTCGTCGATTGTGCAAAGATCGTCATCCAGATCGCACGGGTCTCCGCTAAGCTCGAATGAACAGGTAGCGGAGCAGCAGTCGCCGTCATCCAAGTTCCCGTCGTCACAGTCCTCAGCGTCAGGTCCCTGCATGTCTACAAAGCCGTCGGCGCAGACGTTTTCGACACAGGTGTTTAGGCAATCGTCTTCGTCACTGCTGTTTCCGTCGTCGCACTGCTCGCAGGGATCGACGACGCCGTCGCCGCAAAACGGACTGAACGTCAACCAGGGGCAATAATCGACCACTGCCGTTGATGTGTCGCCGATGTTGTCGGGGGCGCCGTCCTCGTTAATTTCTGCTTGTGGCGATCCCGTGCAGGGTAGGAAAACCTCTATTCCCTCCCCGGGGTCGTTAGCGGCGTCGTAAGGTCCGTCCACGTCCCCCCACCAGTTATAATGCGCGAGAATCTCCGTACCAGAACATTCGTTCTGCACTCCGAAGGTTGTGTTCCCGCAGATGATGCTGTCCCTTACGGTAATGTCGTAAGCGCTGGTGCTTGTTGCGGGATCGGCATAATCGTTCAGATAGATGCCGACGTCGTTTCCGGTAATCGTGTCGTAGCGGATCGAGGTGCTGATGTCACCGTCACCGTCGCTAAAGATCGAGTATCCATTGCCGCCGTTGTCGGCAATCCTATTGCCGTGGAAACTCCCGTTTACCGAGGAACCCGCCTCTGCATCCTCGTCCTGGATGACGACAGCGCCCTCGATGTTATCGTGAAAATGGTTGCTCGTTGCTATTAGCAGGATACTCACGTCACCAGCGAACCCGTCGTGCCCGTTTCCAATCCACGCGGCATACTGGCAGTCATAGACCTCGTTGCCTGTCAGGAACACAACTTTCACTATTCCGGGACTGCCTGCGGTAAAGCAGTTTTCTATGTAGATACCCGCCGACTCGCTTCCATCCGAGGCAGCCGGTGTGTCATAACCATAGATAGTGTTTCCGGAGATACTACCCGCCGACTGAGAACCCAGCTCGATTGCGTAGCCGAAATCGTCAGTTGTCTTGTAGAACGTGTTACCGTTGATGACCGCCCATACGTGATCGTGCGTGACAACGCCCACGCGGCCGGTGTCGATGAAGATGTTGTCGGAGAGTGAGACGTCGGCACGATCGTTGACTGTGTAGTCGGGTGCCCGAAAGTAGGAGGTGAGTTCATAATACCCGCCGGTAGCGTCGGGAACCGACATGTTCTTAAGGATGGAGCTCTCCACCGAGACGCTGCTATTCCACCCGAATACGCCGAACACGTTGTTGCCCTTGATTGTGTCAAAGTCCATAGTCATGTTTTGAACGACGATGTCTGTGGAATCGACAATGCGCACGGACGTCTGACGCGTTTCTGCATACGTTGCCACGTTCCATCCAAGCGTGGAAGATGGCACATAGATCACCGTGTTCTTATCCACCCCGATGATGTTCAGGCCGGCATGTCCCTCGATGTTAAGCGGCCCGTCGTACGTGCCCGCAGCCACGTTGACCGTGCTGGCCGTGACCATGTCGATGCCTTCCTGGATACGGCAGGTAGTCTGTGTCTGGGGGCTGTTATCATCAACCCACAACTCGGCGAAGTCCCCCTCAAACCCGGGGAATACATAGACGCCGTCGTTGGCCATCCAGGGGGTGTAGTCCACCGGGCCGAAGATGGTGTCCCCATCCGCCATTCGAGTCGACGCCGATTCCGTTGTCGTTGAAGCTCCGTTTGCCGGCAGATCCTCTCCGAAGGGTTGAACCGGTGGTGCGACTGGCCGCAGGCCCCGACTGCTCAGCGTGCCTTGAACCGGGCCCGTGGCGTCGCCCCACCAGCATCCCGAGGCGTTGATGGTGAAGCCGGGCAGGTTGTTGTTGATCGCTGAGCTGGTATTCCCGTTGAACGCCGTTTCATAGACATCGAACGAATGAACGGTGTTGGCATTCCCGGAAAGGTCGCCAGTCCAGATCCCGTCATAGCCACTGGCGGAGATCATGGTTCCGGTTATGCTCACGCTCAGATCGCCGTTGTCCCAGCCGGTGTAGTATGAGCCGCCCCAGGGGTCGGGCCCGGTGCCCCAGATGTCGATGCCGTCACCACTGGAATCGTCCACCGTGCAGTTGGAGACGGTGATATTGACGTCGCTGTTGTCACGGCTTAGCTGGGTCCCGAGCGACCACTGGTTGTTGATCAGCAACAGATCGGTAAACGTAAGATTCACCGGCGTGGGATGCTGGTGCACCCAGCCCCAATCGCTGTAATTAACGCCGTTTTGGCCGTGATGCACAAGGTCGCCGACCATATCGACGCTGCCGCTCTCGAACAGGAGGATTCCCGTCGCCGCCCAATCGTCACCCGAGTACGCAGCACCTTCTACAATGTTCACGTAGGTTGAGCCGGTCGCCCCGTAGCTTAGTTGGATGCAGTTACCCGCGATCGCGTCGGAGATCGCCCCGGTTACGCCGTTGCTATTGACCGCAAAGGTTGCCCCCGGCCCCATCACCAGGATTCCTCCCTTTTGGAAGTTGGGAATGTAGTTGTGTATGAAACTGATGTTGATAGTTTCGCCCACGCCGTGAGTGGCCACCAGGCTGACGATTCGTGACGCGGTCGGCACGGCGGAGTAGGTGATGTCTTTGATGTGGCAGTCGCTTACCGAGCCGCTTGTATTGAAGTAATGGATTCCGTAGAAGTTGTCGTGACCAAGGTCGAGACCGTCCACGGTTAGGTCGGAGATGTTGACCGTTCCGGCATCCCTCACTCCGATGCATGCGTCAATTGTGCGAACAGTGCCGTTCCACTGGATGACGTCGTATGGGGCCCGATCCACCACCGGCACTGCCTGCAAGAAAGTGTCGTGAATGCCCGCACCGACAAGGTCCAGGCTCTTGGCGATGTAGACCTGCTCGGTATAGGTGCCTGCAGCGACATTGACAGTTCCATCGGGGCAAACAGCGTCCACACCTTCTTGGACAGTAGCGAACGCGTCACAACCCCAATCATGCCCGCCAGCATCCCCCGGCCCGGTCCAGTCATCATCGACCCAGACGGTGTCGTAACACGAGCCGGTGTCGCACTCATCGGGGATGTCGTTCTCGTTGCAGTCGTTGCTCAGCCCGCAGCCCGCAATATCGCATGGTCCACTGGGTGTGCCGCAGTCAATATCGCAGGTGTCGGGGATGCCGTTGGCGTTGCAGTCGACGGGTTCGTATTCCACAACGTAGCCGGGGTGGTCTTCATCATCGCCGGTGTCCTGATATCCGCCCAGTAGATAACCGTGCGCGCTGTCGGTCAGGCTGGCGATGAACTGGCGTTCTTCCTTGGTGGTGACTGTTGCCAGATAGGACACTGTACCCGGGGGGCGATCAACAGCGCCGGCTGCTGCTTCCACTGCAGGTTGCCACCGGATTGCACCCGGCACCAACTTGTACCAATGTCCGTTGCCTCCATGTTCAACTTGCCACTGTATCGGGTCAGCCGATACCGCCGACGTCAGCATCACGTACCCCGATATGCCGGCGGCAAATGTGCGGAATGCCGTCCGCATCTTCAAGCTCTCTCCTCGGGGAGGTGCTCCAGGACTGTTGCGATGTGACATTCCCTCTGCTCCTTTAAATGCGCATCCCCTGCGTGACCGCCGATAGATCTTTCCGCCTGCGCAGCCAGCAGAAGCTCGTCGGTCCTGCATAGTGCTCCCGCCTGTCCTCGATTTGCCACACTCACGATTCGCCTCAGTCTTTGCGTAGACCCAAAGCCAAGCGCCTGTCACTTGTGCCGGTTCAGAAACGACGATTGCTGACTTTCCGCTTGCGGTGTGGAGGTGGGGGCTGTGGTTCAGGAGTTGTCACGCCCGCGAATGCGACTCGCCGCCCTCCAACCCGGTTACCGAGTCAACAACCGATAATGAACCAGTGTACACATCCCAGCTTGACAGAGCAAGCGAAAAATAAACTTCTAGAGCAAATGTGCGTCGAACCCGATCTCGCGAGTGATGGCGCGGCTCAGAGACGGCAGGAAACAGTAAGATCCTCGCGGAGCGACGGCCCAGACCGGTTCGCGGGGTGCGGAGCTCGCGAGGCCGTTTCGCTGGTCCGCGAGGCGCGGACCCTTCTACGCGAGTGCACGTCGGCAAGACTAATGCTGGCAGTGCCCGCAGCCATCGGCGTCGTAGGCGGAACGTCCCGCAGAGGTCATGAGCATGGGGAAGGCGATGTCGCTGGCGCAGCAGGGGAGCATGACCGCGATAACCACGAAGACGAAGACCTTACCCGCATCGTCGATCCAGGCGATCAAACCGAGCGGGCCGACCATATAGAAAATACTGGCCATGGTGGACATCAGTACATGCAGCGAATGCGAAATCAGCGTGCTGCGTATGACCGCGCCTGCGGTGGCGATGCCAACCAAGACGCCTACCGCAGCGAAGGGCAGGACCAGGCTGGGGTTCTCAATCACGCAAATGTGCCACGGAGGCTGAGCGCCGAGTATCGCGAGCGAGATGTGGGGCATGACGATGTCGCTGATACCGCAAACCCCGATTGCTCCGACCAGTCCGACGATAATCGCTTTGGCGATTTTCCTCTCGTAACGAACATACATGGCCGTGGTGGCTGCCGCTGAAAAGAACATGTGTGCCGGGTGAAAGAGATGGAAGAACAGTCGGGCGAATGGCGGGCCGTGGGCGTGGTCGCCGTGATCTCCGCCGTGATCGTGTCCCGAGGCTTCCTCGACGACCTCGGGAAACTGTGACCCGAGAATACACAGAGCCCCGGCGACGATAAGCCCGATGGCGACGGAAGATATGGAAAACGGGGCGTGCTCGCGAAGCTCCATTAACAGGGGGGCCGAAGCGTTGCGGTGCCGGTGCCCGGTATGATCGTCTGCGTGATGGTCTTCGTGATGTTCGGACAAAGCTCTGAGACTCTACGATGTAGCGCGCTAAACGCAGGTTGGACGACCGCGAACTACGTGCGATTATGGCCGGGTCGCCTGGTTGAGGCAAATACTATTCCGCAATCGCCGCCTACGACTTCATTACCCGAGTGTGGACTATCCGCTAGCAACCTGTTGAATAACGTAGCATCGCCCCTCGTGGGCGACGAAACCCACCGCGCGGCACCACTCACAAGGGGTGGCGCTACACCCAACGGGTGTCCCGACACCCGGGTGACCGGAAGCGAGTTCTCCATCAGGCTGTTAGTGGTACGCGGTATGCGCCGGGCCTGTTCGATATATAATATGCAGGGGCAAGCGCGCCCGTGTAAGACAGCTGACGGAGGCTATGTGTCATGTCCGCATCGATGCGTCTCAAAGAAATCCTCGAACAGTCCACCATGTTGGCAACGCCGGAGCTGACAGCTCGTGAGAAGGACAACCGGGTCCGCTGTCTGGCGTGTGCTCATCGATGCTCGATCCTTCCGGGGCGAAGCGGGGTTTGTCGAGTCAGATTCAACAAGGATGGCGATCTACGGGCACCGGCCGGCTACGTCGCGGGGCTTCAGATCGACCCCATCGAGAAGAAGCCCTTCTACCACGCGTTCCCAGCCTGCGATGCCTTGTCCTTTGGCATGTTGGGATGCGACCTGCACTGCAGTTATTGCCAGAACTGGATAAGCAGCCAGGTTCTACGCGACGATCGTGCGGTCGCTCGGCCAACCTTCGTCGATCCGGAGCGGCTGGTAGCGGCGGCGGTTGAGCATAAGGTTCCGGCGATGGTCAGCACCTACAACGAGCCGCTGATTACCGCGGATTGGGCTGCGCAAATCTTCAAGCTGGCCAAGGCTGAGGGCATCACCTGCGGCTTCGTAAGCAACGGCAACGCCACGCCCGAGGTGCTGGAGTACATTAGACCATACGTCGACCTCTACAAGATCGATCTGAAGGGGTTTGATGATCGCAAGTACCGTAAGCTAGGTGCGGTACTGGAGAGCGTCTTAGAGACCATCAAGCTTGCCAAGCAGATGGGGTTCTGGGTTGAGGTTGTGACCTTGGTGGTGCCGGAGTTCAATGACAGTGACGATGAGCTGAAGAGTATCGCAGGGTTCATCGCGGAGGTCTCGGTCGACATTCCGTGGCACGTAACGGCGTTTCATCCGGACTATAAGATGTCCGATCCGCCGCGGACGCCAGCGAGTACGTTGATTCGGGCCCACGACATCGGCAAAGCTGCCGGATTGCGCCACGTCTATGCGGGCAATCTTGCGGGGGGCGTGGGGAACCGCGAGAGCACCTATTGTCCGTCCTGTGAGAAGTTACTGATCAAACGGCGCGGTTTTATCGTAGAAGAGAACCGGATGAAGAGTTCGGCATGCCCGTTTTGTGAGGAGCCGATTGCCGGTGTGTGGCAGGAGGATCCGCCAACCTGTACCGGAGGTATGGGTATTCCGCTGCCGGTGACAATCCCCGAAAGCCCCTGCGGATAAGACGGCCGGGGGGCCTGTATCGGCAGATTGTTGACCCTCTTTTGGTTAGAACTTAGTCTACCTGCGGCAGGGTGCCGATAGCAGCATAAGGAGGTGCGGACGTTCACCTCGAAGGGATTATCGGAACGTCGCGTCTGCCCACGTGTTTATTTGTTGGACATATGGAGTAATCAGCCATGGCAGCAGTGCGAGTTGGAATAAACGGGTTTGGCAGGATCGGGCGTCTGGTGTTTCGGGCGATGGCGGAGCGACCGCAGGAATTCGAGGTCGCGGCGATCAACGACCTCAGTAATGCTGCCATGCTTAAACATTTACTTAAATATGATTCCGTGCACGGGCGGTTCCCCGGCACCGTCGAGGCGACCGACAACGCGCTGATGGTCAACGGGCGCGAGGTCAAGGTTTTGAGTGAACGGGCCCCAGCCAAACTTCCGTGGAACGATCTTGGCGTCACCGTGGCGCTGGAGGCGACGGGAGTATTCGCGAAGCGGGCCGGCGAGAAGGGGGGCTACGGCGATCACCTCAAAGCCGGTGCCAAGAAGGTCATCCTGAGTGCGCCTGCCAAGGATGATCCCGACCTTTCCGTGGTGCTCGGGGTTAACGATGATCAGCTCACTGCGGGTCATCAGTGCGTATCCAACGCAAGCTGTACGACCAACTGTCTGGCACCGGCGGCAAAGGTCATTCACGAAACCTTTGGCATCGAGGACGGTCTGATGACCACCGTCCATGCTTACACAAACGACCAGCGGATGGTTGACCTGATTCACTCCGACCCGCGTCGTGCGCGGGGAGGGGCAGTAAACATAATCCCCACGACAACCGGGGCGGCCCGTGCGGTGGGCAAAGTGCTGCCGGCGTTGAACGGCAAGCTGAATGGTTTTGCACTTCGCGTGCCCGTGCCCGATGGTTCACTGGTTGACTTGACAGCCACGCTAAAGAAGTCGGTGACGGTGGATGACATCAACGGAGCGTTGAAGACGGCGGCGGAGAGCAAGCTCAAGGGTATCTTGGAGTACTGTGACGAGCCCATCGTCAGCAGTGA
>CP070744.1:1816262-1824110 GCA_020348265.1 Phycisphaerales bacterium
TGTGGGGTCAAGGCCATCAAGAAGGGCTAGCGTGTAGGAACACCATTCCGCAAATGCCAACGCCGCAAAGATCCTCTGGACCTTTGTGGTTCCGGGCATCTCCCATTCCCTAAAGGCAGCATGGGTCATCCCCTCCCGCTCAAACAACTCGCGCATTACGTTGAATCGGCGGCGAATGCGCGGATGGCTCTCGGGATCATGGAGGTATAGGAGCCCGAACTTGCCCAGATCCTTATTGCGGAATCCAATCATCTCGTTGTGGTTCGCCTCGGGAAGGGCATTGAACAGGGCCGGTCGCTTTGAGTTCTCGTTGAATTTGATCTTCGTAACCCGGGCGATGGACGTGAGGTGTCTCTCGTCCGTATACACCGCTGGAATTCGGTTTGCGAGCCAGGCGGCTATGCCCTCGGCCTCCGGTCGTATCTCAACCTTGCGGAGGAATGCAGGGACGCCTGCCAATTCGGTCTGCGGATTAGCCAGTATGCCGGCGTCTGAGAGGATTCGTGCTAAGAAGGTCACGGTGTAGCCGATTGCGGACCTTGGCTGGAAACCCTCAGGCTCGCGACTCACGGGGATCCGAATGACGGGGTAGCCTCTCTCGGTTCCCAGCCGGGCAAGTTCGGCCTGCTTGCCGCCTGGCTCGTCCTCGCGACAAAGGACAACGACGTTCTTCGCGCGGCTGGGCAGCAGCTCCAATGCAGAAAGGACCTCCTCCGTTCCGCCTGAGAAGGAACTCGCAATGAACAGGCACTTGGCATGGGCTGAGGACGGGAGATCGTACTGTCGCCAGACGCTTATCGGGACGGTGAGCTGCTCGGAGAACGCGTCCGCCAGGACGTCCATGGGCAATGCTGACCCGCCCATCCCGGCGATGACCACCTCGTTGAATGGTCCAGCGGGAAGCCGTGGGATCTCCTGTTCGAGGGCGATCTCTATCTGCGCCGGCAGTCGTTCAATGACTTTGGCCATGTCGCACTCGTCGTACTTCTTGGCCAGCGTCTCAAGCTTGCTTCGATCACCGACAGATTCAGCCGATGTATCCGGATCGGACACTTCCGCCTTGTTCGGGGGAAGTCCGTGTTCTTGATCGGCTTTGCTCATGACAGGCGGCCCACTCCTCATAGCGGTTGTCCTGTGCACGTCCGATTATAGTGGTTTCACAACGTTACATCGACCTTACGCCTGACTTCAGTTTAAGAGTTGCGAGGGGAAAACAGTATTTGCGGTAGCGCCAGGACCGATTCGATGTCGAACCTATGACCACATCCGGTCGTCGCCCTCAGCATAAGATGCGCCGTTGCTCGTCTCACAGCTCCACGCCAAGCGTGACACAAGGTGCCGGCAATAGCAGCCAACTCGGTCGTGGGTACACTGGGTTTGCGGGGGCCCTGCCTCGCCCGCCCTCCCAAGAACGGGTCCAAGGCGGGTGATGTGCGCAAAACGCGGGTGGCGGTGAGGACCGCTGCACGCAAAGCGAAAAGCACTTCGCCACCAATATCCAAAACCCACCGCAACCGGTTCCAGAAAAGGGGCGAACTCGACGACTCCCGCAAGATTGGCTACCCTCTCTTTGGATTGCTCGGTTTCGTCTTTCTTGCCCTTGCCGTTTTCTTCGGCTGGGGTTCGTCCAGCGGAGTCTGTAATATCGCGGATGGTAAGCCCGCTGCTTGCCACGTCGGGTTTGGATGCGGCCGCTGTTGTGCCGCGAGCAATCACCGGAGCGGCGGCCAGAGTCAGCAGCGCCAAGTAGTTCTTGGTGTCCCCCAGTGTCACCCCGAAGACAATACCACGCCGCGTCGCTTCAGCCCGGGGTGAGGGGTTGCCGTGCACGAACCGGAGTAGGGGCGAGTCGCGTGAACTTGCCGGGTAAAGCTGAGTCCTGAACGTCTACCTCGATCTCGCCCTGGCCTGATCCCTCACCAGCGTCGCGCTGCACATGGAAAACAGGTCGGAGCTGGCTCGCTAGGACCGATAGAACAATCCCGGTCGCCGCCTGTGTGTTCCGGGTCGCTGCGCTTCGGCGCGGATCTTTATCCGATAAGTGGTTTGGCCAGGTCACTGCGCCGCCGATCAGGACCCCGTCGTGAACCGTCCGCCAGTGTTCACCGATATCGTTGGTGTCTGGTTTCATCCCGCTGATTTGTGTTGAGCCCGCGACGAGGTGCGCGGGTACGCTACACGATGAGTCCTGGCGCGAGGCAAGTGGTTGAATCCTTGCGGGTGCCAAAGGCTGCGACCACCGGTTTTCCCCAAGCGATGGATTGCGGGGCTGCAATGTGAACAAGAGGTCCAGGTTATGAAGAGCATCGCCACGAAGTTCTTGCTTCCCGTGCTCGTTCTGGCTGCCATATTCATGGCGGTGGACGTTTACCGGGACTACCGGGATACTAAGAGGGAGGCGGCGGAGTTGGTGGACCGCCAAGCGGCAATGGCCCTGGCATTCGATCTGGCGATCCGCAGCTACGTGGCCGAGGAGATCCGCCCGGCTGTGGAGCGGTTGGTCGCCCCGGGCGAGTTCTGTCCCGAGACCATGTCGACGTCCTTTGTGGCCCGCAGTATCTTCGATAAGGTCCACGAGGACTTCCCCGACTATATCATCAAGTTCTCCTCGGATGACCCGCGGAATCCGAACAATCAAGCCGGCCCCGATGAGCTGCGGATGATCCAGTTCTTCAACGACCGTCCCGACACAAAGAAGTGGAGCGGTGAGATCGACCTGGATGGGCGGCCGCACATAGCTCATTTCAATGCCCGGAGGATGAAGGAGCGTTGTCTGCGTTGTCATGGGGATCCCGCGGACGCGCCGGCCTCGCTGGTCGAACGCTATGGACCTGCCGCCGGCTTCCACCGCCCGGTCGGCGAGGTGGTCGCCCTGGACACGGTGGCGATTCCAATGAGCAAGATCGAGGCGGGCATCAGAACGGGGTCACGCCGCCACGCGATTTCCATGGGCGTCGCTTGCGCCCTGCTGGTGATCCTGATCGCGGTAGTGTTCCGCTTCGTCGTAGCCCGTCGGCTGGCCATGATGCGGACGCACTTCGAGCGGATTGCCGGCCAGCCCGATGCGTCCACTATGCAACCGGCTGAGGTACGCGGCGACGACGAGATCAGTGCGTTAACTCGCAGCTTCAACACCATGGTTGGCAAAGTGCGCGACGCCTACGCTTCGCTTGAGCAGCGAGTGAGGGATCAGACCGCAGACCTACGCAAGGCGAACGAGGGTTTGCAGCGCGAAGTTCATGATCGGACGCGGGCCGAGGAAGTGAGCCAGCAGGCAAGTGATGAAGCCCGGACCAGCGCCGAGCGGGCGACGCGGGCCGCAGAGGATATGGAGCGACTGAACTCGGCGATGATGGGCCGCGAAGAACGCGTTTTGGAGATGAAGGAGGAGGTCAACACGTTGCTGGCCGAACTGGGCCGGGCACGCAAATACGAGCACGTGTAGGTAGCAAAGGTGATGGTCTGGGCTCCTGGCGTGACGCGCCCCGCCCGCGGCAGAGGAGATGTCGAGGTGATTGGCTGGCAACAAGTACCGACGCGCACCAGATCGACCTCCGTTGCGGGAGATCAATGAGCATTAACATGAACATGCGCACCAAACTGACCTTTGCATTCCTCAGCATGGCGCTGATCGTGGCAGTTGTGGGCTACTACTCGGTCAGCGCCGGGCAGAAGGCACTGCAAGACAGCATCGGAGGACAATCTGCCGCTTGGGCCAGGCAAGTGTTGGAGAATATCGACAAATCTGTCTACGCGAGAATCGAACAGCTTCGTGTTTACGCGTTGGACCTCGCTACAGAGCTCGAACTTGCGCGCTCAAACCGGGAATTTGCGGCGATGGACGGCTTACAGGGATACATTGCCAAGAAGGACCGAGCCTGGCAGGCCGCCGAAGAAACCGACACAACAGCTGTCATGGCAGACCTGATTGACAATGAACTGTCAACGGAGTTGAGAGACGAACTGGAGTTGAAGGATTTCTACCGCCGGACGCGCGGTCATGAGGTCTTCAGTGAAGTCTTTGTAACCAACAAGTACGGCGCAAATGTCGCTCAATCTCAGAAAACCAGCGACTACTACCAAGCGGATGAGGAGTGGTGGCAGGAGGCAAACAAGAACGGGCTTCACGTGGGAGATGTCGAATATGACAGAAGCGCGAAGGTCTATTCCACTGATATTAGCGTACGAGTGGAGGACGAAGATGGTAGCTTCATCGGCGTCTTGAAAGCCGTCGTGAATCTCGACGAAGTCGTTCAATGTCTCAAAGAAGAAGAAATAAGGCGACCCGTCGAGTTCAAACTGCTCACCGACGACCATAGAGTGATCTACGCTACGGAAGAGCATGAATCCCTCAAACCTGTGCCGGAGCGTCTGTCGTTCCATCTGCTACAGTACGATGCGCCGGGCCAGACAGGTTACTTCATGGCGGAAGGGGACATGCCCGGTGCGGGCGAGGAACTCTTCGCTGCTGCACGCTCGAGCGGTTTCAGGGATTATGAGGGATTGGGATGGGTCCTGGTAGTTGAGCACGATCGGGAGGACGTTCTTGGCCCGGTTGTCACGCTAAGGACCAGGACATTGAGTGTCTTGCTGGTAGTCACGGCGTTAGCAGTCGTTTGGTGCGTTTTCATTTCCGGGTCAATCTGCAATCCGCTGAGGAAACTGACCGATGCTGCGGTCATAATCGGGGAAGGTGATCTGACTACCCGGGTTGAGACCCGCTCGAAAGGCGAGATTGGCCAGCTGACCCGCGCTTTCAACGTGATGGCCGCAAACCTACAGATTTCAAGGAACGAGCTTGAGCGCGAGATCGCAGAGCGCGAACAGGCCCAAGAAGACTTGCATGTGAGCAAGAGTCAATATAAGTCGCTGGTTAACAACATCCCCGGGGTCACATACCGATGTGCCCTCGATAGGGATTGGACCATGTACTACATCAGCGCCGCGGCTCAGTCACTCACGGGCTACCCGGCAAGTGATTTCATTGACAACCTGGTACGGACCTTTGAAAGCGTAATCCACCCGGAGGATTCGCCGGGAGTTTATGAGGCAGTCCACGCAGCGGTCTTGGCCGGACAGGACTGGGAAATCGAATACCGGGTGTGCCACAAAGATGGGTCTACGCGCTGGGTGTACGATAAGGGGCATGGCATCGTTGGCGAGGTCGGCAAGCTTCTATACCTCGACGGCTTCATCCTAGACATCACCGAGCGCAAACGGGCCGAGGCCGCCGAGGCCGTCCGTACGATAGAGCTCAAGCAACGAACCGTCGAGCTGGAGAAGAGCCGGCGGGTGGCCATGGGTATGATGGAGGACGCCGAGGCTGCTCGGAAGTCGGCGGAGGCGGCGGGAGAAGACCTGCGCGAGAGCAATGCCAAGACGGTCGAGGCGTTGGCCCGCGAGAAGCGGATATCGACGGAGCTGGAATCAGCCATGGAACAGCTCGAAGCGGCCAGGCAGGACGCCGAGGCCGCCGCGCAGTCCAAGAGCGAGTTTTTGGCCAACATGAGCCACGAGATTCGCACGCCGATGACGGCGATTCTGGGATTCACCGAAACCATGCTCGATCCGGGACTTTCGGAGTCTGAGAAGTTCGACGCCGTCCATACCATTCGCCGTAACGGAGAACACCTTCTCCAGATCATCAACGATATTTTGAATATCTCGAAGATCGAGGCCGGCAAGGTCGAGGTCGAGCGTATTCGCTGCTCCCCGGTTCAGCTGATAGCCGATGTGAAATCGCTCATGCAGGTCCGCGCCGACGCCAAGAATCTCTCCTTCCTGACCGAGTACATCGGAGCCGTACCCCAGACCATCGAAAGTGATCCAACGCGCCTGAAGCAGGTCCTCGTGAACCTGATCGGGAACGCCATCAAGTTTACCGATACCGGTGGGGTCAGGCTCGTCACCCGGTTTGTCGATGACCGTGCCGGACCCAGAATGCAGTATGACGTGATCGACACGGGAGTGGGAATGACCGAAGAGCAGGTGGGCAGGCTGTTCCAGGCATTTTCCCAGGCGGACACCTCAACCACGCGCAATTTCGGTGGAACGGGCCTGGGATTGATGATCAGCAAGCGTCTGGCGGTCATGCTGGGCGGCGACATAACCGTCGAGAGCAAACCCGGTAAGGGCAGCCAGTTCCGCGTTACGGTGAACACCGGTCCGCTCGACGACGTCAAGATGCTGGAGGACCCGACAACGGCTATGCTAGTGAAGCCCCATGCGGGCGCCTCGCCGAAACCGGATGTTGACAAGCTCGACTGCCGCATTCTTCTGGCTGAGGACGGCCTGGACAACCAGCGCCTCATCGCACACGTGCTGACCAAGGCCGGCGCCGAGGTCACCGTCGTGGAGAACGGAAAACGCGCGGTCAATACTGCGCTGGCCGCCCTCAACCGAAGACGTGAAAACGACCCCGAGCGTCCGTTCGATGTCATCCTGATCGACATGCAGATGCCGGTGATGGATGGGTACAAGGCGACCGAGTTGTTAAGGCAGAAGGGCTACGCCGGACCGATCATTGCCCTGACGGCTCATGCGATGGAAGGTGATCGGGAGAAGTGTATTAGCGCAGGCTGCGACGACTATGTGGCCAAGCCCATCGACCGGAAAAAACTCATCGCGACAATCCAACGTCACCTGGCGACCAAGGTATTAGCGTAGACCACCTGCGCGTTGATACTATGCAGGAAACTCCACCCGCTGCTGTGCGGCTGCATCAACCCCCTCGTATAACGCTGTGTTATGCGCGGGACCTCCTCCTGCGCTAGATCCCCATGCAACCGAGCAGGGACCCTCCCGTGATGCTCACGAAAGAGTTCCGGTACGTCCACATCCAGTTGCCCATACAAGTAGCTGAGAAGCATTGATGAGAGAGAATGCGACTCGGTCGTCGGCTGAGCACTAGCGTTGGATTACCCCCGGGGCGGTAACAGCGATCACGTTTAATGAAGGATGGCACAATGAATCGTCGGGCACATACTCGTCGCTCCCGGTGGACACAAACGCCGATGAGGTGTCAATCGGGAATGCCAAGAATGCCGGCGGCATACCTTGGCATTACGGGCGCAGGGATCCGGTGTGCGGTTAACCCCGCTCCGAGAGTCTTGCCTGGAGGTGCCTGAATGACCTGGGGAATCGCTAGGCGGGATACTGCACCATGCTGACTGGAGTTCGGAACCTCCCGCGCCCCCCCACGTCAGAAGATGAGGTATCTGGGCACCCTTTTCTTGTACTGGCGATACTTCTCCCCATGCAGAGCCGTGAGATGCCTTTCCTCTCTCAAGACCATCGCATGGAAAAAAGCGAATCCGACCAGCCAGAGGATGAAAAGGATCACGTTCTGCAGGAGAACCACGTAACCAGCGAACATAATCAGACAGGAAAGGACGTATGGGTTCCGCGAGAAACGATACATCCCTCCTTCTACAAGGTCGGTATGCTGATCCTCCAGGACGCCGACACGCCACGAATCCCTCAACCCGATCAGCGACGCCGCTCCTACAAAGAGATTCACGGCAAGAAGAGCAAGAGCGATGGCCAGTGCGGCGCTTCTCGTGAGAACAGCAACGGTTCCAATGGGAGCGTCCAGCAAACCAAGCACAACGGAAAAGAGGATGAACAAGCCAACGAATCCGATCGACAAGATGGCCTCGCGATTCCTTCCCCTGATTGGCATCCCCAGCCTGCGACCGAGCGAGATGTTCTTTGCGAAGAACATGCCCTGAAAGACGACTTGGTGAATCACAATGATCAGTGCAGAGATACTCACGTGCCGTATCCTCTTCCCCGGGATGTCCCAGATGAACTCCAGCCCACGACCGTCGTGGGCCTTTCCAACGCTTC
>CP070744.1:1824210-1832034 GCA_020348265.1 Phycisphaerales bacterium
GAGGAAGGACCAGTGCGTATGAGCATGGTAGCTAAACAGGTAACGTCGTATCAGTTGATCATCGTACTGCACATCCACCTGCGAAATACGCCTGGACACGCGCACCTTAAAGCCGCTTCGATAGTCGACGAAGGGATCGAAGCGGTCTTCG
The DNA here is from genome assembly GCA_020348265.1 of Phycisphaerales bacterium. Taxonomy (GTDB): domain Bacteria; phylum Planctomycetota; class Phycisphaerae; order UBA1845; family UBA1845. The sequence continues at coordinate 1,824,362 of CP070744.1, forward strand.
TAGAACAGTTGCACCGCATACGAGTGCGCCCACGGTCCGCTGCCGGGACCATAACGAATTGCGGTGAGATATACTTGGCGGTCCTCGGGATCAAGGAGTTCATAGCTGTATTCGATGACATTTCCATGCGTGTCCGTCTGGCGCTCGAGATACCAGGCGTACACTTTTGCTCCATCCGGGCTGGCAATCCGCGCCGACGGCGTAAGGCCGAACTCGAGCTTGACTCCGCTCTTGGTGTGTGCTTCCCAGTGATCGTCCACCTGCGCGTAGCGAATGAACAGAGCCTCCACTTTGGCGAGGTAGTAGCCATTCTGGAGAGGGACAAGCTCTTCGCCCTCCATCCCCAAGAAACGATCGGGGATGTCCTCGCCATCCGGCGCCTCTCCGTAGCGGGGTAGTCCTTTTTCCGTCTGTCGACGTATACTGCCGGGGCCGAAGGACCATCCGATCCCCGCGACGCCAAATCCTTGACCCGCATCATATTGAAGGGAAAGCTCGGGAGTGAAACCTGCGATTCCTTCTGGGAGGGCGAGCCTGACGGTGTAGTTGGCCATGCCGCTATTCAGCATTGGCTGGAAGGCGTCACCCAGACCCTCCAAGGAGCCTGGTCCTGACGGACGCGAAATGGTGTTAGGCGATACGCCGTTTTTGTCCTCGGATCCCATGGCCGACGTGAATGGCATGGCTGCCCACAGCAAGAGGATGGTCCACGTACATCGAATCATGATCCAATTCCTCGGCTGCCGGGCGGTCTCATGGTCTGACCACCCGGCCTCCGCACTTGCGCACCCAGCAACAGATGTCTTGGCTGAATGGACTCGCCCTCACTCTCTCCATGCCGTATAGTCGAGCTCTTTCCCTCAGAATTCCTTGAGGCCGTATGCTGCGTCGGAAAACTCTCAAGGTCTATAGCGCAGTCTCATGCGCACCAATCCGCAAAGCATCAGCAACGGACAAATCGCACCAACAGCTCCGCAAGTTCCTCCTTCCGCGCTACATCCGTTTGCGGAAGAGTTGTTTAACGCGTAGCCGGCGTCCAAATCCTTACCGGCGACAAGCAGGTCAAGTTGTTGGGCTTTTCCACTGGCCGGCACTTTGATACTTCCCGCAAGGACTTCGTTCCCGTCCGTGTTATCCATTACATAAACCTCGGCGAGGGCGCCCTCCTGCGGACTGTCCGTTGAAGGCGTTTTGCCATCGGTCTGGACGGCATGAGGGAAGTGCAAGACGTATCGATGCCCCGCTGCAGGATGGTCTCCCATTCGATAGACCGCAACCGGAGCGTCAGCCCCCCCGACTCGGGCTATTACAGTGTATGCCCCGCTCGCCCCAACGACTTCACCATCTATGCGCAGCGTGCCATAGACTATTGCATCCGGTTGGCTGATATCGGCACTCACTTGCACCGACATCAGCAGCGCGAAAGCACAGGCGATGATCCTTGTCTTCATCTCATACCCTATTCTGCCTGGTCGATAGTTCATTATGTCTAACCTCTCTCGCAAGGTCGTGAGCAAGCTTGCCCCGGATCAGAGATCCGGTTGCACATCGCCGCTGTACCCGTAGCATTCGAATGTCAACTTGATGTCCCGGACACCCGTACCCGACTCTCCATTGATAAACAGATCGATGCCTTGATACGGATCTTCACCCATCAACTCCGATCCGGGGATAATGAGATACCACTGGTTGTTCCAGATTGATCGGCCGGTCAACTTGTAGCTCAGATCTTGTGTCTCCGAAGTTAGCGGGCGCGCGGTTATCGTTGGGATACGGTGGCGGTGCACCATCTCGGCGGAGCCGCCTACCAGTGTATCCCACGGCATCCAATCCGGTTGCTGCAGTTCCGCTTGGCTTACCGGAAACGGCACGGGCAGCCGCTGATCCAAAACATTCCACTCGCGGACGGAGCCGTCCGTGGGCACACGCATGAAATCAGTACCCGCGGGCACCAGGTAAGCGTGCACCTCCTTGTTTAACGGCGGGGAGGCGTATGCCTGGCCAAAGCCGATATTCGCGGAATGGATCTTAATCGCATAACGATCCGAAGGCAGTATCTCATCACCCCGCGAATCCCAACCGAACAGGTTAATCCCGGATGCCACCGTAGTGCCGAACGGTATGACTATTGCCGGCTCGCTCTCCCGAACCGGCAGCATAGGCTGGCAGTGAAGTCGGTAGACATCCAGCTCGTTCAGATCCATGATCACGCTTCCGCCAAGGGCGTTGCGCCAATCAAAGTCGCTGGCCACGCTGTTGGGTATGCGGAATAGCTCCCAACGGAGGCTGAATGTACGCTGGAAATGATCCTTGTTGTTGAAACCCAATGCTCCGCGCAGGGCGTCAAAGTTGGCGGCCATCTCCGCAAGCCTACCGGAAAGCCCGTTTCCAACCAGCGGATTGCCGTTGTTGATGATACCCAGGCTGCGCTCGCGGACGATGGACTCCAGGAAATGTCGCCCGCTCGCCCTATCGCTGCCCAGCAGATTGGTCTCGTAGTCATAAGCCTTTGCGGTGAGGAATGCGTACCGGGCGGCCAGGTCGAACTGGGCACGGTATTTCTGCAAGGCGTCATTGCGGAACACTCTAAAGGCCATATCCCGATAGCGGTACTTGGTGATCTGGTCGGCCGTGCGATGCCTGAAAGCGGTTCGCTGCTCGAGCAGGCGCAGGCCTCGCGCGATGGCCGAGTGATAACGGCCGGTGGACTGCTCGATTGCCTCCTCGAGGGCGACCAGCTCCAGGCGTGTCGCTGCCAGGCCGCGTATCATCTGCTTCAACTCCACCACCTGTTGCGTCTCTTGATAGGCGCTCTCCAGCCCTGTGATCGTGATTTGCTGGTCAAGAGAGACCAATTCCTTATCATTCTGGAAGGACACAGCCGTTAGATCGGCGGCGTCGGCAGCGACGCTCGCAATCTCACTTGCCACGATGCCCACGGTCCAGATCGAGGACCGAGGCACGGAGGTGAAGTCACCCCCGGAAGCCAACCCCGCCACGAAATTCTGCGGCAGTGCCTCCGCTCCCGCCTCGGCGATGCGCATTGCGATGCGTGATGCGGTTCGGCTTGCAGCCGCGACTACGCGAGCGCCGAAAATCCAATCATTCAGCTGGCTCTGCTCGTTCCGCCCCGCAACCATGATCCCCAAAACACTCCCATGAAGGTTGTACATGTCGCGCAGCAGGTACACCTGGTCCTGGATCTGATCGATCAACAACTCGTAACTCAACAGCGCCTGGCGGTAACGAGCTACCGTCTGCAGTAGCTCCGCTCGGGCGAACTGGACCTCTCCCGGCACGAGGCGGCTGTCCCAGCGTGCGGGCTTCACCAAACCCAGACCGTCGGTGGAGACGTTGAACTCGACCACCCATTCATCCAGACCTTCAAGTGTAGACCCAGTCTCGCCGAGCACGCTGAAGTCAGGATCAGTGAAGGTCACTGAAATCGTTGTGGTACCCGTAACAGGACTCGTGCGTATATCACCTGACTCCAACAGGACGGAATCATCCATGTAGGAGAAGTGAAACAGGTCCGGCCCCTCGTATCCATCGGGGTACGCACCGCCCACACCGACATCCTCATCGTAAGGTCGACCGAAGACCTCGATGAGTCGGTTCGTATAGTCCAGCTCGCGTTCCTCGATCAAGTCATCGAAGTCGTCGACGTTGTCCTGCATGGACCTCAGACGCTGCGTATTCGAATTGGCATAGTCGAATGCCGTCCCGGCGTTGTTCAAAGCGATGACGGCTCGCTGGAGGACCTGATCGAAGTGCGTGACTCCTTCCTCTTCCAGTTCTCTGGGATCAATCCCGAACGGCACGACGTTTGCGGCCAATCCTAGCGGGTTCAATCCACCGTCCGCCTTGTCCACAACGGTCTGGATCTCGGCGTAATACGCCGGGACTTCGCGCAGCTCGGAAACCGTCGTGCGATCGATTCTCTGAATACCTTCGTGGTCCACGTCATCGGCGGGAAGCAGAGCATTCGCCATAACCCAGTCCAGATAGGCACTCTGTCCTGTTCGACATCCCCAGTCGACAACGCCCCAGGAGCGCTGCGAATCGGAATCGGGATAACCCATCTGCTGAGCGAGCGGATCTGCCGTGTACCGTTGGCGGAATGTGAGCGATGTTATTCCAGCACCGGCCCTGGCTCGTCCAGCCGCCGCCGTTGCGAACTTCCGCTCGTACTTAAAGCCCACAGGGACCGGCTGACCGGCGACCAGCACATCTTCCGTAGCGTTTATCCACTCGAAGTCCGGATTGGGATGCTGCAAAAGGGTATAGAACTTCTTGATCGCCGTGAGGTAATATCCCCACGCATCACCATGCCCTTGCGGGTAGGTGACGACGGCCTCCTCCACGTCACCCAATTGATAGTTGTTGGCGTAGGCAATCTGCCCGTTACCGCTGGTGAAGTTCCAGGGAATACGATTATCTACTGTGGCGGTCACCGTGCCGTCCGCATCGTGGTCCGGAGGTCTGCTTCTGTCTCGGCCGCGCAATAGGGCCAGCTCCTCGTCCAGCAGCGACTCCATTTGATCTTCAAAGCAGTACATCGCGTGGGGATCATAGCTGCCCGACGACTCGCCCTGGTCGGCGAACACTCCGATGGTTGGGTCTAGGGCGTCGGCATATGCCTCATTACCCAGCAGGAGGTTCAAATCGGCAATCTTCCCGCTCACCAGCAGGATTGCCTTGGTGATAGCATCCGTAACGATACCCTGATCGATGCTGAACTCCCGCGCCCGGCGCAGAACCGTCTCATAGAGTTCGATCAATCCGACCTGGTTGATGTTGTCCGGACTGCAATTGAGTGGTACGGGGTCCAGGTAGCGCTTGCCCGCCTGGCGTATCATATCCACGTAGGTAGCTGCCTCGTTGACGTGGAAGTCTTCGATGCGCTGGTCAAAGGGATTGATACCGCGAACCACTCGCTTTACCCAACCCTCAGCCAACTGGACGTCCGTCCAGTCGGAGATCTGACTGCCCTGGCCGCCTAGTAGCGTACCCCACTGGTCGTAAATGTCGTCCGGATGATCTTCGTTGCAGTCCACGCCCTCCGTACAGGGACACCCGACGTTGTAGCCACGATATCGTACTCGCCAATAAGTATCCCCCAGCGTGAAGGGGGACGCACCTTCGATCACGATTTCTCGAAGCCCCTTCCCATCTTTGTACTCGTCTGGCGCCGGGTAATCCTGCCAGTAGGCCAGCCCCGGAGCCGAAGAGTCGTAGTTGATCGACCACTGCCATTGGAAGTAAAGGTTCTCCGGCTTGCCCCCGCCGTCACCCGAGAACTGCAGAACCTGTTTCTCGCTTAGCGGACACTGAGGAACGATCGGGTAGATGAACCCCTTATCCGGAGGACACTCCACCCGCCATACGCCTAGGCTCACCGGAAGACCCGCATCCACGCATTCCTGGTCGTTCTGGAATGCCATGGTCATCCAGCCTTCTTCAGCCTTCCAATGGGCCAGTGAGACGAACTTGCCGCTGGTTGCCTCGAACGGTACACAGATGCCCCCGGAGCAGTCTCCCCCATCGTGGCAAGGATCGCCATCACTGCTTCCGCCGTCGCAGTAGCCGATGGGTTCACCTTCGTTATAGTCACCGACTTGAACGCGTGACAAGGCGTACAAATCGCCGATCGCATTCTGGTACATACCGTCGGAACTCAACTCCAGCAGAATGTCCCTGTCCCGCTTACTCATCACCCCGCGGAAGACAAGTGAATTCGTCAGGAAGTCGTACCAGATGCGATCCGGCCATTCACCACCACCGCCGATCTCACCGTTGCTTAGGTGCGGCGGCAGCGGGGCGAAAAAGTCATCGGTGAGTGGGGTAGCGTGAGGCACCGACACTTCGTATGTAGGATCAAGAATGCGCACACCCACCGTGTCGTGCAGCAGCTCGATGGAACCACATTCACCGCTCTTGTCGAAACGTGCCCCGATGTGCCGCAGCGGAGCACAACTCGGATCATCCGGATAGACGCACGCATCCCCCAGTACATTCTCGTTGGGATTCGGATCCACTAGAGGCCAGTTGGGATCGTATGTCACCGGCCAGGGAGTAACACCATCTCCGCCCGATCCACCGGGGCCGTTGGCTAACCAGGGCTGGCAGCCGAAATCCCCCGGCCAATTCTCCCAGATGTAAATGTCCGCCGTACTGTGCACGCAATTCGGGCTGTCCGGATTGACCTCGCAATAGTCTCTGAAGGGCTCATCCCAATCTTCTACCGCCCACACGCCGCTCTTGCGGTCCACCCACAGCGCGTCACCCGTGACCGGCTGCATCCATGTCTTAGGCTGAGGCGGATCCTGGTCATCCATACACATCGCTGCGCCGAAGTTGACCGGGAAGAGCGGATCAACGGGCTGGCCCGCCACAACGGGGAGATCTACCGTGCAAACACAATCGCCATCCGTCGTGCACGCTTGCCCGTCGGTCAGGCCGCCATAGCACTGACCATCGTCGCCGCATCCGCAATCCTCATCGATGACCGTATACTCGGCGTAGTAAAAGTCATGTGGAGGATACTCGGCAACCACGCAGTGCGCACCCATCCCCCAGAGAGTCTCATCGTCGGGATGTGGATATTGCACCAACACATAGGGGTGACCGGTCTGCACGCCCCAATTGTCGTCATCGCGAACGGCAAACACTTTGAGCTTACCACCCACGGGTAATAGCGTTGCGTGCTCGTCATTAGGGTTCCATCCGGGTGTTCTAAACTCGTTGTCGCTCAGGGAGCCCACGTTATAGATCCGTGAGCCGTCAGGATAGCCGCCACTCACCTCACCGTCATAGGTCGTTGCCCCTTGTCGCGAGGCGATGATAATCTGGCGTTTTGTGAGGCATACCCAGTCGCAGTCGTAGGTGACGACTTTGTTCGGCCAGTACACTCCCTCCGCATACGCTCCTTCCTTGTACCACCACGCTTCCAGAAGCCCGTGCTCTGCAGAGCTGTTAACCGGGAAGATCTGGCCTGTTTCGTCGTAGATCTCAACGGCGTAGGGGGGACTGTACTGGTCTTGTGGTATGAAGAGGAAGCCGAAAGGATAGGTGCTGGCTTCCTCGTCGAAGTAATCACTACAGTCTTCCAGGTCGCAGCCGCAGTTGTCTCCCGTGCACCGCAGCTGCGTACCAACCGCCCAGGAAACACTCACATCGGCGGGCGCAAGTACCGTGCCGTCAGTACGGTCATAGGATTCAATAACCTCGAACGTAACCCAGTCTCCGCACTCCGAGATCTCATCGGGCTGTTTGTCGAAGCGCAGGACGCTATACCCCGGGTTTCGAGCTGCGAACTTGCCTTCGGCGGTGACGTGACCGTACGGCGGCTCTTCGCCCAGGGTGAATGCCTCCTGGTACATGACCTCGGTACGACAGTATACGTCCTGCCTCAGATCAACCTGCGACCCCGCTGGAATCGCACCCGGCCGAGCGTCCTGGTGAATCACGTGATATTGCGGATCGGCCGGCCAATCCGTTATGTAACGATATATCGCATCCGGCCAACAGTTCTGTAAAGAAGAAGTCTGATACCAACCGATCACGAACTTGTGCGAGTTGGGCTCGGGACGGATGGGATAAATGTCCCCGTCCGACTGCTCCGACGGGCGGTACCAGGCTACGGCGACCTCATCCTCCTCCGTATTTCGTAT
>CP070744.1:1832134-1839912 GCA_020348265.1 Phycisphaerales bacterium
TGGGCATGGCACCCAACTCCTGAACCGCTAGACAATAACAGAAATTGCTCTAAGCCCGCCCTACATGCTGCGTGCCTGTTACCTGTGGACAACCGATAGGATGTAGTTTCTACGCTTGAGCCTCCTCGCTTCAGGATGCAGACGAGACGCCCGTTGTTGCGGACGCCTCGTCGGGGGCGGATTGGCTAAACGTCTACTGTAGCGGGAGTCGATACGGCTCTGCGGCCAGGTCGTCGAGGGGGAGTGCCTGAACGGCTTGGGAAGTCACCGCATAAACAGCGTCGCCAATGAAAATGCCCCGGGTCCAATCTGGACGCCCGTAGTATCTCCAAGGCTCCATAACGCTCCAGTCGTCGGGCGATCCGGTGCTGATTGCGCCTAGCCGCTCGATTCCTTCATCTACATTCACGCGATAGAGGCAGAGGCCTTCGTAGGCGAATGTGCCCATCTGGGAGGGAGACTCGGTCGGTCCCTCGTAGACGCGCATGGGAACAGCCAGCGTCTCTACGGGTGCAAAGAAGTTGAACGCGTGGGGATTGCTCAACGCCTCGGAAGTCGATCCGCGCACACCGACGATTTCCACGTCCGTGCGCTGCGGATCAGCGAAGTCAGTCACATCAAAGAGGGAAAGCTGCACACCCTGATAATAGGCAAAGGTACCCATATCCACCGCATCTTTGCCGATAGTCAGCAGATGGTTTTCGCCCAACGGGTAAATGTAATCGGAATAGCCGGGCACTTTCAGCTCGCCGACGACGCGCGGTGATGTCGGATCGCTCAGATCCAGGGTGAACAAGGGATCGACCTTCTTGAAAGTCACGAGGAAACCACGCTGACCAACGAAACGGGCGGAGTAGATCTTCTCGGTAGGAGCGATGTCCTCAATCTTTCCCGTGATCTTGAGCTCGCCGCCATCAGGATGAAGCACGTAGACGTTGTTGGTCGCGTCACTTACGCCCCATCGGTTGACGTTTCCCATGGTTGTGGCAGTTCGCAGATGGCCGCCGTATTCGCCCAAAGAGAAGCGGTTGAGCAGACGTCCGGGAACGCTTCCCCCAGCCACAAAGACGGCTCCATCTTCCTCAAAATCGAACTGGTAGATTTGCGTGCCTTCTCGTTGCTCGTCGATTGAGTTGTACTCCGTATCGGTGATATAGAGAGAATTCGTTGAAGCGTAGGTGATTCCCACATTGGCCATTACCCCAACCGAATGAGTCGGTTCATCCGGTGAATCCACGTCGACAGTCACGACCGCGGTTACCATGTATCCGTCGGGCTCGGCGGTGTAATAGACGTCGTACCATTCGATGACGTTTTCGGTGTAGCTATCACCGTCGCCAAGGGTGACAGTCAGATCCGGGATCAGGGCGTCGACGTCATTCCAATTAAGGGCGAGTAGCCCGGATACAACCGGAGGGCTGGGCCACAACTTGACAACCAGATGGAGCTTGCCCCCGATCAGCCTGCTGCTGACCAAAGATGCCTGGGCATCAATGGTTGCGCGGATAACAGGTGAGGCGCGGTCCATGACGTCGACAATGGTGACAACGCTGAGGTCTTGCCTGCTATCATAATCAAAACCTCTTCCCACGAGGATGATGGAGTCGCCCCGCAAGTACATCTCACTGGGGCTGCCTGCGACTTCGAATGCGGACATAACGGCCATGTCGTCTGCAGGTACGGCTCGTACCATCTTCAAGGTGTTGCCCGTGAGTATGTAGAGGTATTCACCGTCGTTCTTGACCACGTCGGCCTCATCAACTCCTTCTTCCTGCAGGTTGGTTGTGGAATAGTCGGCATCTGCTTGCCCGTTACCATCGCTGGGGAGAGGCTGGGGAGCTCCGGGCTCCGGCTGGGGGCCGGACGAGTCAGCCAACCCATCAACGTCAGTTACAGAGGGCTCAAGCAGTAGAGGCATGTCATCCGTCATGTAGTCGCCGTAGTACCACCAATCGCGTGCACGCTCCTCCACATATCGCTCACCCACGTATCTTTGAAAGGCAATGTGGGAGGAGAACTTCTCCAGGTTGCCGGTGCCGCGATTATCGGACCGGTCATCGAAGCAACCGGTTAAGAGAAATCCAGCAAACAAACAGGCAAGACAGCCTGCAAGCGGACAAAGTCGCCGTCGTGTTGACGGTTTGAGCTGAGATTCGGAAGTGAGTTCTCTGAACATAATACGATCTCCAGAAATTGGCGCGCTAGTCAACCATTAAGGTCACAGGACAGGCTCGCGCGAACGATTCGTCGCTGCATCTTCCCCCGGAGTCGATCTTTTTTCTCGATTAGAGAATGACGCTCCGGTACAACTCTAGAAAGGCCAACTGTCCGGTCAATTGGCAGGCCGAGCTTCGCCCGTAGAGCGTCTGTAAGGTTATCAGTCCGTTGGAAAACGCGTGTTTCGCCAGAACGGTGTAGCGCCACCCCTCGTGGGTGGCGCATCCAGGCGTTCTCGCCGCCCACGAGGGACGGCGCTACAGTTCTTCAACGGACTGTTATCCTCGCGTCGTGAACGCTGGTGTTGCCCGGCGCAGACTGCCATGTAGCCCGCCGGTCTGTGGGCCTGCCTAATAGAGAACGAGCCACCCACGGCACGGAAAGGGTCCGATTAACCTCGTTGTATTGCTAAAACATATCGGTGTAGAATGGGGCGCTCAGACCTTTCGGCAGACACTCGGCGCGGGCATTGGCTGAGGTCCTTTCGTGGACCGGTTGGCGTTGAGCAAAGCGAATGTGTAGACTCTCACAGAGCCGGGCTCGCTTCGGAGCAAGGCGAGCCGATATTTGGCCGTCGCTAGCGCCTCATTACACGTAATCTGATGGGTGGCATGGCCAGGCGAAGCGCCGCCATGTATTCGTCGCGTCAGCATGCCTGCGCCCGACTCCGTCGGGCTTGGGCATGGCACCCGTCACACTAAGGCACCCGCCCGGACCGTTGGGCAGACACGCGGCACGCGGGCATTGGCTGAGGTTTTTTCGTGGGCCGGTTGGCGTTGAGCGACGCGACGGTGTAGACTCTCACAGAGGCGGGCTCGCTTCGGAGCGGGGTGAGCTGAGATCCGGTCGTCGCGAGTGTTGTTTGCGGTAAACAGAGGGAGGTTGATTCCATGGATTGGGGAATGCGGAACCGCCTGGCGAGAATCATTTCGCCCAAGACGAACCGTTGCGTAATGCTCGCGGTTGACCACGGGTATTTTCAGGGTCCTACTACGGGCTTGGAACATCCTGGTGAGACGGTCGCCCCGCTGCTGCCCTATGCCGACGCGCTTATGCTCACCCGTGGCGTGCTGCGCAACACGATTGACGGCGGCGCCCAGGTGCCCATCGTTCTGCGCGTCTCCGGCGGGACCAGCGTGCTCAAAGACGATCTTTCCGACGAAGACCTAACGGTATCGATCGAAGATGCCATCAGGCTCAACGCGTCGTGTCTGGCCCTGTCCATCTTCGTGGGTTCGCCCCACGAGAAGAAATCTTTGACGAATCTCTCAAAGCTGTGCGACAAAGGGCAGAAGTACGGCATTCCCGTTCTGGCGGTGACGGCGGTTGGGCGCGACATGGTCCGCGACGAGCGTTACCTCGGTCTTGCCTGTCGGATCGCAGCAGAGCTCGGAGCACAGATCGTAAAGACGTATTATTGCGACGGATTCGAGAAGGTGGTCGACGGTTGCCCCGTGCCGGTGGTCATCGCCGGAGGCAAGAAAGTCGAGGAGCGCGAGGCTCTCCGTTTGGCCTACAGTGCCGTCTCCGACGGAGCCGTTGGAGTGGATATGGGCCGAAACATCTTCCAGTCCAGGTGGCCTGTGCAGATGATACAGGCCGTCCGCAGAATCGTGCAGGAAGGCAAGTCAGACCAGCAAGCATGGGAAGAACTCGAGGGTATGATCGGATAGAAGAGCACGTGTGCCAAACACGGGCGGGTCTCGTAGAAACGCAATCGATTCTACAAGTCTTATGAGAAGGTCCAACAAATGTCACAGTTCATAATGATAGGCTGGGATGGGCCGAACGGTGCAAGGCGGCGCGAAAAGCACCGTGATCGCCATCTTTCCCACATCGAAGATCTTGACCGCGCCGGCAAGATCGCGTTTGCCGGCCCCATACGCGACGACATGGGTGAGCGATCGATTGGGGCCGTGGTTGTCTTCGAAGCTGAGAGTCTCGAAGACGCCCAAGCTGTTGCGGACAAGGACCCCTATGTCGCGGGCGGGGTTTTCGAAACCGTCACCGTCAATCCCTTCAAACAGGTGTTCCCCGAGGCGAAATGAAGAAGCGATGGAGCGATGAGGGCGCAGCGGAGGCGGTGCGGCGCTGGGGCAATGAACACGGGGAGGACTTTGCGCTTCGACTGTACGGTGCCCAGTTGCTGGGGGCGGACAACGAGCTGGTGCTGTTTAGCGGCGGAAACGTCTCCCTTAAGCTTCCTTACACGACGCTTCTTGGGGACCGGGTCGAGGCGATCTACGTCAAGGCGTCGGGGGCTGAACTGGCCACGCTGGAACCGGCTGAGCTGGTCGGGCTCGACTTGACGTATCTGAGGCGCCTCCACTTACTCGATGCGTTGACCGACGCAGAACTGGCCAATCAGCTTCGCCTATCCATGTTCGATTCGTCCGGGCCGACGCCTTCGATCGAGACTTTGCTGCACGCCTTCCTGCCGCAACGGTTTATTGATCACACCCATGCTGACGCGGTACTTGCACTGACGAACCAGGTAAATGGCACCCAGCTCGTGCAGGAGGTTATGGGAGACGATGTAATCGTCGTTCCGTATGTTCGACCCGGGCTGGAATTGGCAAAGGCCGTCGCTGGGGCGTGCCAGGCGAACCGCGAGGCGAACGCAGTCGTGTTACGACATCACGGCCTGATTACTCTTGGGGATGATGCACGAAGTGTGTACGAACGGCATATTGCCCTCGTCGACACCTGTGAGGGATTCGTTCGCAAACGTGCTGAGGGACGCGTACTCGCCGTCAGCTTTCAGCAAAAGGAAGCACCTTCAGCGCTAGCCGCACGCGTCGCCCCCTTACTTCGCGGGGCTCTGGCATGGGAAACGGGCAACGAGGATCAACCGTACAGCAGGTCGGTGATGGAATGGCGAGCAGATGATCACCTGCTGGAATTGGTGAACAGTACCTTGGCCGCTCCGCTCGCGACAAACGGTCCCCTGACAGGTGATCACCTCATACACACCAAGGCGGTGTATTTGCTTGTGGACGACCCGCAATGGGAAGACGAGCAGAGGCTCCGTGACCAGCTGACAGAAGCGATCAACACTTATCGAACTGAGTATACAGATTATGTGTCATTTAATGGCGGATCGATGGAAGGTATCGACCCTTCTCCGCGCGTGATTCTGTTACCCGGTGCAGGTCTATTTTGCTGGGCAACCAGCAAGCGTGACGCAAGCGCCGTCGCCGACATTGCTGAACACACGTTGATAACCAAGCTCCGGGCTGATGCCATAGGAGAATATCGTCCGCTCCTGGCGGATCATCTGTTTAACATGGAGCACCGCGCGCTCCAACGGGCCAAGCTCGGCAGAAAACATGATCACCCCCTACAAGGACAGGTCGTCGTCATCAGTGGTGGCGCAGGCGCAATTGGAGCCGCCGTTGGCGAAGTCTGCGCAGAGAATGGCGGACACGTGGTGCTTACCGACGTCGACGCAGAGCGTCTTACATCCGTTGTCGAACATATCCAGGCTCGGCACGGTCGGGGCAGCGCCCTGGGCGTGATCATGGACGTGACCGATGAGAAGAGCGTCCGTGCCGGGTTCGAGGAGGCCGTGCTTGAGTTCGGCGGAGTCGATGTCATCGTTCCTAATGCGGGAATCGCACACGTAGCACCGATCGACGAACTGGAACTAAGTGATTTCCACCGGGTGATGGAGGTGAACGCAGTCGGGTACATGCTATTGATGCGCGAGGGGATCAGGATTCTCAAAAGGCAAGGCCTCGGCGGCCACATCATCATCAGTGCAAGCAAGAACGTGTTTGGACCGGGCAAGGATTTCGGGGCTTATAGTGCCTCCAAGGCGGCGGGGCACCAACTCGGCAAGGTTGCCGCCATCGAGCTGGCACCGTTTGGAATACGTGTCAACATGATCAACGCCGATGCAATCTTCGGATCACTCGAGTGTCCCTCCGGACTATGGGAAGAAGTGGGCCCGCAACGGGCAAAGAGCCGCAACATCGACCCCAGCGAGATCCCCGAGTACTACCGTGACCGGAATCTGCTCAAGGCGAGAATACACGGGCGTCACGTGGGCAACGCGGTAGTCTTCTTCGCCAGCAACGCCACCCCTACAACCGGGGCCACCCTTCCAATAGACGGGGGCGTGGTCGAGGCTTTTCCACGTTGAGGTTTTCAACAATCGGATCGTGGCGTATTATCGGCAGAACATCCAGCGTTTTCCGAGTTCATCCCGACACCGCATTCGGCGGCCGCTCTTAGGGCCAACGCTCCCGTTGGACAAGCCTCGGCACACTTACGCGCCGCTCGCTTGAGACCTTCTGCAATCGATTCGCTGAAGGGCACATCGACGCGTACATCGAAACCACGCCCTATGAAGGTGAGCCCCAGCGATTCGCCCTGCTCCGCTGCAATCTTCACGCACAGGCCGCAGACGATGCACTTACCCGGTTCGTAAACTATATCGGCGTGCTGAAGGTGGCGTTCATAGGTTCTTCTCTCACCGCGATAGCGGTTGACGACAGCTCCGTAAGCCTCTGCGTAGTCTCGCAGCTTGCAGTTTTCCTTCCTCGCGCAGTCGCAGTGTAGACAACGCAACGCCTCCTGTCGGGCCTGTTGCTCCGACATGCCTGACCCCGGAGCGCCCGACGGCGTAGCTCGATCAGCATAGCTGCACCCCACGGTCAGCTGGACCAGTTCGTCTTCGTTCAATCTACCGGCCCGTGATGTGAAGGGTCTCGAGGGAGCTCCGACCTCCATGCCCGAGACATACTGGTCTATGCACCTTGCCGCATTCTTGCCTGAGGCTAGCGCACGTACCACCACCTTGCCGGGTTGCACGGCATCGCCTGCCGCGAAAACACCGGATCGTGACGTTTGATATGTACTTGGGTTGATTCTGAGCTTACCCGATTGCACCTCGACTTCTTCAAAGAAACACTTAGTATCCTCCAACTTGCCGACGGCAAGTAGAACGGCATCGTATGCCTCCGTAAGCTCCGCGAGCGACATGTCCTTGCCGATTCGTGTCTCCATACGGAGTCTCGCTCCGAGCTTGACGATTACGCCAATCTCCGCATCAAGAACGCTGCGGGGCAAGGAGGCTTCATCGTACTCACTTCGCAGCATTCCGCCCGGCTCGGCGTGCTTGTCGAATACATCACACGCATGCCCGAGCTGCAGCAGGTGATAGGCAGCGGATAGCCCGGCGGGACCGGCTCCTACGATCGCAGTCTTTTTTCCGCTCGCGGGTTTGCACAGTGGAAGATGGGGTACATCTGACGCCAGATCGACCTCGGCGGCGTATCGCTTCACCAGGCAAATCGACACGGGTTTATCGAGATCACTTCGCCGGCAGGTATGCTCGCACAGTTCGGGGCAGACCCAGCCCAACACCCCAGGAAAGGCCATCTCCCTTTTAATCGTTTGAATGGCTCCGGCCATATCACCCGCGGCCACCCCCCGAAGCATCGAGGGAACGTCCATTTGTGCCGGACACGTGTTCTGGCACGGAGCTGTGCAGTCGCCCACATGATCGGACAGAAGTAGCTCAAGACCGGTGCGTCGCGCGTCATGCGCTTCCGCCG
>CP070744.1:1840012-1847687 GCA_020348265.1 Phycisphaerales bacterium
GGAGTTGGGTGCCATGCCCAAGCGAAGCGCCGGCATGCAATTCGCCCGCTACACAATATCCGAATCTGCTATAGTAGTCGCCATGCAGCTTTATGAATCGCTGCCAATCTTGCGGCAGCGAATCGGAACTTTCAAGCTGCTATCGCGTATAATGTTGTAGGTGCGCTGATTGTGCCCCATTCTATTGTTCACAGAGGCGTTTCCGGTCGTCAGTGGCTGTTCCATAACATCCGGGTGAGGACATCGCGCGCTCGTTGGATGTCTTCGATGGGGCGCTGCGAATCAGTCCGGCGTAGCACTAGTGGGCTGTCGTATTCTGCTGCGCGAAGTACCGCCAACACGCTTTCCCAGTCGACGTCTCCTTCACCTAGCGGAGTCTCATGCCCAGTCCGCTCCGTGCCGCCCACTGTCCCATCCCGCGCCTGAATGACGGCGATCTGTTCGATCAGTCGCTCGATGGACGAGAACGGGTTTGTGCCCACCATGATCATCCCCGCAGGATCAAAGCTGACCCCAAGCGCCGGGCAGTTCAGCAGATCCAATACTCCCGCGAGTTGATCACAGCTGTCGACCGAGGGACGAAGCGCGTAGACCCTGCCGCGCGAGTCGGCAAACTCGCCGATTCGTCTCAGCGCATCCAACGCGTGCGGGGAAGGTTCCTGAGTGTCCGGGTGAGTGATCGCCCCCAGCGATGCGCTGACCACGGGGACGTTCAGGTCGGCGGCCAACTCTATGATCTGACAGGTGCGTTCCACCCGCTCGCCGACGGTGCTCGGGTCAGCTATGCGCAGTCCCGGAATGTCGGCTGTCAGTGAGGAAAGTTCGAGCCCCAGGCTCTTGACGAAGTGCGACAAGTGCCGACGGCCGCTGGATGAAAGGTTCGCAGGTGCAACTTCGCCGGCTACGGTGGCCAGCTCCACACTACGAAACTCCAGGGCGGAGGCGGTACGGAGCCCACTCTTCACCCCCAGGCGAAGGTCGTCAACGTCGACTCCTATTGTTGGCTCGCTCATAGCTCTTGGGCAGACACTCTGTGGCACATCCCACATACGGACCATACGAATGTGCCTCAATGTAGCGAAAAGACGCCGGATGCCAAGTTGTAAGCGGGAGCGACTTCATGGGGAGCCGCAGCGTTTGCATGACTGGCGCGTCTTGCGTGGTGCGCGCAGACACCCGCTTCTCAGACTTGGGAGGTCGGCTGCCCAATAACAACGCGCCTGTACCTGCTCAAATCTCGACCCGGAGCCGATGCACCTCTGCCTCCTGAAAGAAGCAGCTCACCACAACAGGTACCAGAAAGATGAAGGGCATGATGATGCCACTGCTGTCGATCAACGACGCTACCGTGCCGTATGCGCTCGGAGAGGCCGCGAGAAACGCCGTCAACCCGGACAGAGTCAACGCCGCGCCCAGCGCCGCCGTGACCCCGATCACTACCAGACGTCTGTTGAGAAACGCCAGAGCGGACGCCCCGATGAACGCCACACTGCCGAGAATCCACAGCGTGGGTCCACTTATGCGCAGACCGTCCAGGAAGTACATCATTAAGGCGGCGCCGATGATGCCTCCCAAGCCGGCGATGGAGTACTTCACCGGGCGATATGCCGCCGCAGCCAGCACGACCCCGGCACCTATCGCGTAGTACGACTGCTGATCTGCGGCAGGGGCACACGCGCCCCCTAACGCCAATCCAATCAGGGCATAGGAGAGAACGACGCAGACCCTCCACAGGCGCCATCCAAATGCCATCAGGCCGACCCCACCTATGAGTAGTGGAATGCCCACCAGCGGATCCGATCTTCGCAGCAACAACGCCCAATCACCAACTGAGTCAATCATGTTCTGCCTCTGCCGCTAACGCGTCATGCGTGGCCTTTGTTGTCACGCCCGTCCAGCACCGTTCGAGGAATCCGCACCGCACGGACGACCCCGCAGTAGCTATACGAGTCCTGTTCTTATGCGATTAGTCTACGATATCTTGGAAAGGTCTAAGTCCCCGTGCATGAGCGCGCGCTATCGCCCTGAGCCGCGACCACAAAAAGCGGACGTTAGGAGGGTGTGCCACTGCTGGTGCAACAAGATCACGGATTGACGCGGTTCAGTCATTCAGAGCACGGGGCGCAAAGCCCGGTGACATCGTGAGGGGGTGAAGCTGGGATGTCCGCAGGCTTTGCGCTTGCGGCTCTGATCTTAGCGCTGTCATACTAGTTCTTGGCGGTTTTTTCGTCCTTTGAGGACGGCGTTTTTCGTGTCAACAGCGTCTGCAGAATCAGAGAGGTAACTAGGAACGCGCCGACGCCCATGCCCATAGCCGCAGGATGCGCCTGGAAGGCCTGATAAGAATCCGGCACGCACACGTCAAAGAGCGTTACAACGCCGGCAGCCACCAGAGCCGTGCCTACAATCGAAGTCGAGAGAATGAGCATCCACCTGACCGCGACCACTCCCAAGAACAGACCGATAAACCCTGCGCCGAATCCGAGCAACCCGGCATCGAGCTGGACGGCCGAGTCCTTCTGCTTCACGTAGTCCCAAAGCTGCTGGAAGAACTCGCCCGGAGGTCGGCTGAAGTACTCCTGTGGCGGGGACGAAGGCATGGGCAAGTTCACGCCACTGTGGGCGGCAGGGACGGTGACTTTTTCAAACTCGCCATAGTGCGGCAAGACACGTTGTTGGCCAAGCGTCCCCAGCGCGATGGAGGAACACACCAGCGCGGTAGCCACTCCAACCCACATTCTGAAGGTCAGGTGGGCAATCGCAGCAAACATGAGTGCCCCGACCAGTCCGACAACCACGACCGGGAAGCCACCTGCTTGGGCGTACTTGACACCTACCAACCCTCCTGCCAGGGCCAGGGCGAAGGTCATACCGGGCCGGGCCAGTTTGGCCCCGAGCACGCTGAGTCCGATACCCACAACAAGTGCAACGATCGCGATGGGCAGAGCATTGGACACCGCGTCCACGCTCACGTGTTGTTCCACGAAAGCACGAAGCTGTGAGAGGATTGGTTCAAAATCAGTCATTGGATTATCCCTTCTCAGGTCGCTATCCCCGAGTTTTCATCTTATTCGACTTACAGACTACAATATTCTGGGATACTCGCACCTCGGAACGAAGCTGCCCTTGGTCCGAAAGAGCTCCCGCGTTAACCTGGCACCGCAAATCGGTCAGGGAAGGTGGAAATGTCGATAATCGGGTTGTTTGCATCGGCCCGCCCCGTCCGCCGGTAGTTCTCGCGCAGAATGGCCAACTTCTGGGCTATGCTGTTTTCCTCCAATTCCCGCCCGGGTGCTGATCCCCATCGTATCCTGCCTCCCGCGCGATCTGTCGCCAACTCGATGTGGACCGCTCGTGAGTCGACTCGCCCGGCGAAGTTGTCCACGAGGACGGCCGTCACCTGTTGACTGTAGGGCTCCACCTCTAGTGCTCTGAGCACTTTGACACCGGCCTGCAGATCATCTCCCGGCCATACTTGTCCCGGGTCTGGTGTCGACGCCCCGACGCCCTGAATGAGCCGCCACGTGGGACTATAAAGATACCGGCCCGGAAGACGCACACCCTCGACGTCGACAAAGAAGAACTGATCCTGTCGTTGCACCATGGCAAAGGGCTGGCGATACCGACAACTTACCTCGAAACGTGCGTCGCTTGTTCGCCGCACGTAGTGGACCTGGGCTACCCAGCCGATCGAGCCCAGCCGTTCAGCCATTTCCCGGCAAGCCTCATCGTCGATCCACTCGCGTTGGGCCAGAGTGCCTGTCAGAACTTCCCGTAAGTCTTCACCCGCCAGGTCCGCAAGCCGGTTGGGAAGATCCACCAAAGCGAAGGTTGGAGAAGCCCGGTCAACGACTTTCCCCTCGACGTGTTGTTTGAGGCGCATCATACCGACGGAGCCTGCCGCGACCGCGACGATCGCGATAACGCTTATTCCGACTCCGTTTAAGATCCGTCGCCGCTGTTGGTCAGCAAGCGACAACCACCACCCCGGTTTCGCGGGCGTGCGTTTGCGTCGTTTTGACTTCGGCTTCCGTGCCACGGTTCACGCCGTTTACCAAGAACTTTGGGACTGCAAGACAGAATCACATCATCGAGTAACTGGAAGTCACGCATCCAGGAGCATGGAAAGCTCCACTATGCGCTGGCACAGCTGATCGAAATCGAGCCCCACCCGTGCTGCCGCTTTGGGCAGCAACGAGTGACTCGTGAACCCCGGAATAGTATTCACTTCCAAGACATAAGGTTCCTGATCGTTCGCATCCACCATCCAGTCGACACGTGAGAACACCCTACAACCGAGTGCCTCATGGGCTATTAGACTCATCGACCGAACACGGTCGATCAGTTCAGGGGGCAGATCCGGGTCCAGGAGGTATTGCGTGTCGTCGTCGACATACTTTGCATCATAGTCGTAAAACTCGCGTTTCGTGCGTATCTCGCAAACCGGAAGCGCCTCGGTTCCCAGTATTCCGACGGTCAATTCCGGCCCGGCGATGTATCGCTCAACAAGGGCTGAACCGTACTTATCTACCACGCGTGAAGCAGCATCCGTCAAGTCAGCAGGTGTGCGTACAATCCATGTGTCAACGCTGCTGCCGGATGAGATCGGCTTTGCCACCGCGGGAACACCAAAACGTGACGCAAGCGTCGCCAAATTGTCTCGTTCGACGATCTCATAAGGCGGCGTCGAGACACCGGCGCTCTCGAAGCGGCGCTTGGAGGCAACCTTATTCATCGCCACGCGCGACGCCTCTGCGCGCGTGCCCGAATAGGGCAGATGGCGTCTTTCGAGTTCGGTTTGTACGGTACCGTCCTCCCCGAACTCGCCGTGCAGCGCGACGAACACGAAATCGGCGGGTCTATCCAATGCTGACAGGTTTTCCGGACCGATATCGCGGAGTTCCACACGGTGTCCGAGTCGACAAAGCGCATCATAGACTGCGTGCCCACTGGCCAGACTCACTTCACGCTCATCGCTAGGCCCGCCGGCCAGTACGGTGATATCCAGCATTGGAATCCGCTTACTTCGTGTGGACCCCGCTGTCGGCTTCGCGCCCGCCACCGTCATCGGCTGTGCCTTCTTCCCTACGCCTCTTACCAGATCTCAACCTCGAGTTCCAACGCGGTGTTGAAAGTCTGCAGTACCCCCTCGCGAACGACCTCAATGAGCTCCAGCACGTCTGAGGCCGTTGCGCCTTCTTCTGCCAAGATGAAGTTCGCGTGACGTGTGGAGACGACCGCTTGTCCGCGTCTTGTACCTTTCAACCCAGCTTGGTCTATCAGCGCCCCGGCCGATTTCCCTTCAGGGTTCTTGAAAATACATCCCGCACTGTCACCTTTTAGTGGTTGCGATTTGTTCTTTGCGGCGAAGTGCTCGTAAAACCGACTCTTCAACTTGGTGGGGTCATCTTCGCCAAGATCTACCCGCACGCTCAGCACGATTTCAGTGTCGACGCAGCTGTTTCGATAGCCGAAGCCGACTCGCTCTCGAGGCCAGTCCTCCACTGCGCCGTCCGACCTGAGGACGCTGATCTCGCGCACAACCTGCCCAAATTCGCCGTGTCGTCCCCCCGCGTTCATTTTGACCGCGCCGCCGATGCTCGAGGGAATTCCAGCCATAGCCTCCAGACCGGCGTACCCCATGGTACAGCACTTAAGAGCAAAGGGCATGAGCTCCACACCTGCCCCTACGGTTGCCGTCACACCATCCCGGTCAACCTCCATGAATGCCGGCTGATCCAAGCGAACGACCACTCCATCAAAGCCGTCATCGGTTACCAGCACGTTTGCACCAGCCCCGAGAACCTTGACGGAAATACCCTCGTGCTTCGCTCGGACCACCATAGCCGAGAGTTGCTCCGCACTGCGCGGACGAAACATGTATCTTGCCCGCCCGCCCAGTCGAAACCGAGTCAGCCGACCCAACGGCGCATCGTGGCTCATCGCCTCAGCAAAGTCGTTCCACCAACGCATCGGCTACCTTCCAGACGTCTCCAGCCCCCATGGTTACTACCAGATCCCCGTCCGTGGCTCGCTGAGCCACATAGTCAGCCGCCTCGTCGAGTGTCGGCACATAGTGTGCCGGCATGCCGCGATCCCGAATCCGCGACGCCAGCAACTCCGAACCGACCACACAATCCTCGCTGCTGGACTCCCGCGCACCAAAAACCGTCGGAATGATTACCTCGTCCGCCTGGCCGAACGAACGCGCGAACTCGTCCAGAAAACACCGAGTCCGTTCGTATTGGTGAGGCTGAAACACCACCCAGGTTCGTTTGGGTTCATACCTGCTGCGCGCCGCCTCGATTGTAGCCCGAACCTCGGTGGGATGATGTGCATAATCGTCGATTATGTTCACGCCACGGCCCAGACCGCGCCAGGCTAGCCGTCGACCGACACCCGCAAACAGTGCCAGTCCCTCAGCAATGCAGCGCGGCTCGACCCCGGAAAACGCAGCAAGAGCGGTTGCCGCCAAGGCGTTTTCCACATTATAGCGTCCTGGAATCACCAATCGGGTCGAAAGGGCCACACAGTCTTGGTACACAACGTCGAAGATAAACAGCCCCCGCTCGCACCGCAAGTTTACCGCTTGCCAGTCAGCATCTGACTCGATGCCGAAAGTCTCAACCCGTGCGCTGGCACACCTGGCGGTCTCAACCGCCAAGCCGTCAGTCGCGTTGCAGACCACCAGACCACCGGGGTCCACGTTGGCCGCAAACCTGCCAAAGGCTTCTGCGATCGCATCCAAACTGCCGTAGCAATCCAGGTGGTCCGACTCTACATTCAGTATGGCTGCTGCACAAGGCCGCAAATGAAGGAATGAGCGGTCGAACTCGCACGACTCGACCACGAAATGTCTGCCCGACCCGACGCCGCTGCTGCCGCCCAACTGATCCGATTCTGCTCCAAAGATAAACGAGGGGGCTAGACCGGCGTGTTGCAACAAATAGGCGCACATCGCCGTGGTCGTGGTCTTGCCATGAGTGCCGGCAATCGCCACACCATCTCGAAAGTCCATCAGCTCGCCCAGCAGCTCGGCGTACTTGATGAGACGAATGTCCCCTCGCACAGCCGCCTGCAACTCGGGATTGGATTCAGGAACAGCGGCGCTGGCAACAACCAGATCGGTTCGAGAATCGAGGTAGCCGGCATCGTGGCCGATCGTTACCCGCACCCCTTGGCTCACCAGCGCGCCCAATCCGGAGAAACAGGTGAGGTCCGAACCCGACACGGTAGCCCCAAGTTGCACGAGCATCTTGGCCGCTCCGCTCATCCCCGCCCCGCCAACGCCGATCATGTGCACACGCAGGCCGCGGTAACTCTTCTGAGATACCGGCTTGACCGCAGATGGGGCTAAGACTGTGCGCATGATACTTCCTCAACGCCTTCAGAATACAGCGGGCGTGGCGGTTCGATCGACAGCGGGACAACATATTGCCGTGAACCGTCCCCTCTGCGCAAGAACAAAGGACCGCTGCCAGTCACCCCAACGACTAGCTCCGGTCGGCGATGCTTCTTTGCGCACAATGGTCGCGGCGAGCGTCGGGACATACCAAAACACCCATTGACCGCGCCTGACGACAGTCTTATCGGGCCGAGTCGCAAGATTCCTCCACCGAATGGCTGTGCAGTAGTACCCCACGCTCGCCAGCCAGCGAGACGATTTCCCGGGCAA
>CP070744.1:1847787-1855418 GCA_020348265.1 Phycisphaerales bacterium
AGCTTTCGCCTTTCAAGCTCGGTCACACAGTCACGCGCCTGTTGAATAAGCCTCTTTACGCTCACGTGTTCCGTGGTACCGTATTGTGCTGCCTCGCATTCAGCCAGTAGGTGATCAACCTTGTTGATCGCTGTCTCCGGGAGCTTTCGCGAGCGAAGCTCACGGAGCACGTCTTCCCTGGTTATGTTCCCGGGAGGCAGATTGCAGCGGTCCGCCACATAGCCGGTCACCGCGGCTGCGGAGTGCGCCACGCTTGCCTTTCCATCCGCCTCAGCGGAGGCGCGGCGAATGGCCGCCAATGCTGTTTTGCGGGCCGCCCGCCGCCGTTCGATACCCGCATCTCCTGCAACCCGGTCACGGTGACGTCGGGCCAACAGGCACGCGAGACAGAGGAGCGGTCCAAACACAACCAAGCTCCACGTACCCCATCCGATAACGAATGACTGCTGCGTCAACAGCATTTCCAGATCGTCGTAATTGGCCAGCAAGCCCCCCTCCACCGCGGTCAGTTCAGTTCGCTCCTGCCCGTAGCCGCTGCCGGCGACCACCCGTGGGATCACCGAACGTGTTGATTCCTGCACAGTGAGCGGGATCGGATCAGTCTTGAGCGAGACGTACCGCTCTTCGTGAGGATCGAAGTAGCTGAATCTTATGGGGGGAATGTCGGTTACTCCGCCATGCTTGGCGCGGATCGTCTGGCTGAACGTCTTAACCCCGTTGTTATCCACGGTCCCTGCCGGTCGACCCTCCTGCACGCGGAAGTTCGCGGTCAACGACTCCTGATCGGCAAGTATCGGCGCCTGCACCAGGTCCATCCGCCCCGTACCCTGAATCTGCAGGGTCAGGCTTATCGGATCGCCAACGCCCACTTCCGTAGGAGTAGCCGAGATCGTCATCTCATACGCGCCCACCGCGCCCTGATAGGTGTCGGGACGACCTTCTTCCGGTGGCGCCCTTACCACGATCTTCGAGTTCTCAACCTCAGCCACGATTGGGCGCGACTCGACGACCTCGTAGGGCCGACCGAGCAGCACGGAGCGCTTGCGCCGCGCCTTCAGCGGATAGTCGGCTACAACTTTGACACCGTTGGCATCAAGGGTGCCCGGACGCTCGGGCCACACCTCACGAGTGAGTGAGTAGACGAAATAGGTTTGCTTGACACCGTTGGCATCGGGTCGCGCGCCGGTGCGACAGGTGACATCCGGGGGACGAGCCAGGACGTTCTCCTGGAAGGGACCCCACGTGCTTGCGTTCTCATCGATCGCGTAACGCCACATGTTGTCGGCATCCATGCGGACTTCGTTTTTCTCGTAGGGTTTGATCCATATCTCCAATGTGACGTTGATCGGCTGCCCGACGTAAACGTTCTTACGGTCTCCGATGAGTTCGAGATACAGCAGGTCGCCGGCTACGGATTCCTTGGCTGTGATCTGAAAGGGCGACGTGGAGAACAGTTCGCCGTCGACGGTCACCCTGATAGGCGGAATCGTGAGTATGCCCGCTTGTCTAGGGATGACGGAATAGGTATAAGTAACCGTTAAGCCCGCTCCCCGACCGGGGCGTGTTACCTTCGGGTACTCGTGATCTTCTCGACGCAGTTCCCGCACTTCCGCTCCGTCAACGTCAGGAAGGACCGGTGGTTCGTACACGTGAGCGTCTTTGATGATTACCTGGAGCTGCACCGGTGCTCCGACATACGTCTCCCACGCCGCCACCGTACACAGAATCTCCGCCCCGCGTGAGGTGTGCCCGGCCGCCCACGGGAGGGTGACCGCCATGATCATCACCGATCGGCGTAGCATCACCAGTCCCTCTCTACCGGAACTCGCTGCAGGCGTCGCCGTCGTGCGAGCTCCTTTCGGCGTCGCTGCTCTTCATCCCGCACGGCCTGCAGCAACTGCTCCGCTTCCTGTGGCGTCATACTGTCCTCCGCCTGTCCTTGCAGTTGTTTCTGCTGTTGTTCGGCACCAGCCTCTTGCTCTCCGGTCCCCTGCCCGCCCTGTCGCTGATCCTGGCTCTCTTCCTGCGGCTCCTGCTCTTCGTCCTCCTGCGAGCGCCGCTCATCTCGCTGCTCGTTCAACTTGTCGAGTAGTTCCCTGATCAGCCGTTGAGCCAACTCGATGTTTATACGCGCCCCCTCATCTTCGGGATCAAGTTCGACGGCGTCCCGATAGTACCCGATGGCCGTCTTCAGCAGACCGATCGCCTCCGTCGGATTGGACATCTTCTGCCGCGCCGAGGCGTAGGCGATATTGCCCAGGTTGAATTTGGCCTTCACCTCGAGCTTGGCGTCGTGCGTTGTCAGCGACCGGTTTAGAGCATCACGAGCTTGGGTATAATCCCCCATCTTGTAATACGCGACCCCTTGGTTGAACGCCACTTCAGGTGAATCGGGCAACGTCTTTCCCACGGCCTTGTAGGCCTCGAGCGCCGCAACGTAATCGCCGTCGGCAAATGCCCGGTTGGCCTCCCTGACGCGGAGATGCACGTCCTTCTCCTGCGCGGGGGCATCCAGACCGACGTATGCCAAGGCTACGACCCCTGCCAGAATCCGGGTCATGCTGTCACCGCCTTCCGATCCGTCATCAGCGTTTCAATGACCAAAAGGGCCAAGGCCAGGCTCGCAGGCCAGTGAAAGCGTACATTCTGCGTCCTTCTTCGAGTCGCCTCGAGCTCGCGCGGGGTGAGTCCGGACCGAATCCCGGCCGATACCCGCCGAAAGTCCGGATTCGCGAAGTACGCGCCGTGGCCCGCAGCCGCCATGGACTGCAGGAGGGTCGGCTCCAGTCTCGTCCAGATCTCCTTCCCCTGATGCATCATATAGGCGGGCCGCCCGTCTCGCTTGATCGGAATCCTAGCCCCCTCCGTCATATCCCCGATACCCACGGTGAATACCCGGATACCTTTCTCCTCGAAGGCCTTTAGCGAGGCTTCCACCGCGTAGCTCTCGTCAGTCTCACCTCCGTCACTGATAACGATGATCGCCCGGTGATCGCTCACCTTTTCGGGGAAACTGTCGACCGCCCGGCGCACGGCGTCTCCGACATTCGTCCCTCCGCGCGGTGTGCTGCGCGTATTCACGGCACCCAAAGCCATCCGAAACGCCCCGTAGTTGACGGTCAGTGGGCATGTCAGCGTGCTGGTGCCGGCGAAGGTAACGAGTCCGATCCGATCGCCCGGCAAGACTCTAAGCATATCCTCGATGTCGAGCATTCCACGCTGGAGCCTGTTGGGTACGACATCCTCGCACAACATCGAGTTCGATACATCCAGCACGACCATGACATCGATAGCTCGCACCGGGACATGTTCGTAACGCGATCCCCAGCGGGGTCCGGCAGTGGCAAGCACCAACACGGCTGCCGCCGCCACGATTAACGCCGCCTTGACCTGCTGACGCATCACACTCACCGACGGGATCAGCGTTGGGAGCAGGTTGGCCGTGACGAAACGCTGCAGCGCCTCCCGTTTCTTCGCGAAACCCCAGACGTACAGCGACCACAATACGGGCAACGCCCAAAGGACATACAGCATCTTCGGATGATCAAAAGCAAGGGCGTCCATTTACTCACACCATGCAGTACGCCGGGTGTTCGCGCCTACCGCTATATTTCCACACGCCATCCCGTTCGTCGCATACAACGCATAACAGTCTTCCTCACGGCACTTTCCGGAGCCAGGTATTCACTAGAAGCACCTCCAAGGCCAAAAGGCCCGCGACCAATGGCAATATCGGCGGCACGGTCACCCCACGGATTCGCACCGCGTCGGTCGCCATTTCCGAGTATTGGAAGTAGCGCTTCTCCTCGATCTCGGTTTTCTCCAACGCGTCGATTTCCGCACAGATTTCGCGCATCGAGTCTGTGTCCGTCGCCCGCCAGTACCGTCCACCGGTGTTCTCGGCAACACGCTTGAGCATGGTCTCGTCGACCGTCACCCGCATCGGCTGCATGGACACCTTTCCGGAGGGATCACGCACCGGCATCGGGGCTACGCCTGTCGTCCCCATGCCGATGGTGTAGATTTTGATCCCATAGTTGGCGGCAAGCATCGCCGCTCTCTTCGGCGACAAGTCACCGGCGGTGTTCTCTCCATCGGTGAGCAGAATGACGATCCTGCTCTTGATCGTGCCTGCTGAGGTGACTTCCCTCCGACGATCCCGGTCGCTGAGCCGCTCGACCGCAAGGGCGATCGCGTCGCCGATGGCCGTCCCATCCTCTTCCCAGCGCTGTTCCGGCGAGACTATTTCGGTCTGATCCAGAACCTCAATCAGGAAAGCGTGATCCAGCGTGAGCGGACACCGGTCGTCTGCGTAGCCGGCGAACGCGATCATCCCGATCAAATCGTCCGGCCGACCGCCGAGGTCCTCGTCACCGAGCACAAACCCCTTGAAGACCTTCTTCACCGCTTTCAGGCGGTTCACTCGCCGACCCTCGAGCTTGAAATCCATAGCCTGCATGCTGCTCGAGCGGTCGACCAGCATCTGGATGGCGACCCCTTTGGATAGGATCTTCGTCTCCTGGTGTGGTTGCTGGGGGCGAGCCAGGCAAACCACCAGTAAACCCATCGCCAGGGTCCGGATTAAAGGGATCACTTGTCGCCCCTTGACTCGCGTGGTGCGGCGCTGCCGTGTCAGCCACCGTACCGATGAAAACCGGACGGCCGAGTGCCGTCCACGGTTCAGCCAGCGCCACCAGATCGGCAACACGAGGACCAATAAACACAACATCCAGGGGTTATGCCACGTCATGCTGCGGTCACCCGGCGCGCTTCACCCTCGGCTGAGCGGGCCACGAAATCACGAGCCGCCTTGATCGCTTTGATGATCTCGTCATCCTGCGGCGCGTGCCGCGCATACTTCACCATATCGCACGCCTGCAAGAAGCTGTACACCGTTGCGCGATACCGATGCGGCAGCTTCAGCGTCCGTTGTGTCTCCCACACGAACTCCTCGGTGGTTCGCTCCGGCGCCATCAAACCGAACCGCCGCTCTATGTACCGGCGCACGATCATGCTCAGTCGGAAGTAGAACTCAGGAAACAGTCCGCGTTCGACGAGCCGCTCATCGATAAGACTCTGCAACTGGTCAAAAGCCCACTGGTGCGGTGACATCACCGCATCGCGCACTTGTCGATCGCGTTTGCGAAGCACCCGGACTACCAAGACAATCGACCCCACCACGACTGCGAGCCCGCAGCCGGCCCGCCAAACCCACTGCTGCGTCCGAGCAGCGGGTAGAGGCACCGGCCCCTTTATGTCGCGAAACGCACTCGGATCGATATCGCCTTCCATCTCCGACCTGACCGTCACGGTAAACCCGCTGACCGTCACCTGCGATTCGGCGTGTGAGTAACCGCCCGCCCGCCCATCCGTGAACGTCACCGTCAGGTCGGGGATCGTGTACGGACCGGCAAGGAACACATCCAGGCGGTACTCCTGTCGCCGTCGCCATCGCCCCTCGAACATCTCGACCGGATACTCGCGATGATCGCGAATCACGAAATCGGCCAGGCTTCCGCCGAACCAGGGCATCTCGACGTCGACACCCTTCTCCGCCGTCACTTCTATTGTCAGGTTAAACCGCTCAGCCAGCGTGATCTCGCCCTTGTCGACAGCGACGGTCATCCTCACCGACCCGCGCTCAGCGGTTTGCACGATCGACCCGGCTTGCCCCCCTTCTTGCGGAGTCGGCACACCCTCGCCGCCACACCCGAGATGTGCTGTCCAGCACCCCACAATGCAGATCAGGATGATTCCGGATCGCACGTTCATAGCGCGGCTCGATCACTCATCATCACAATCGCGCCTTCCTGGCCTTGAAGAACCTGTTCATCGGCTCGATGAACGGCTCACCTGTCGTCACATCGATCGAGTCGATCTTGCATCGCTTAAAGACCCGCGCCCGCCGCTCGACCCTCCTCGCGGCATGGGCCGAGTAGCGCCGGCGCAAGTGGCGGTCAGACGCGTCCACGAGTACCGCTTCGCCCGTTTCGGCGTCCACCAGCTCGATGAGCCCCGCGTCGGGCAACCCCACTTCGCGCGGGTCGTTAATGGTAACGGGGATCAGATCGTGCCGGCGCGCCGCCACCTGCAGCGCACGCTCATACCCGCGGGCCTGAAAATCGCTCACCAGAAACACCACGCAACGCCGCCGGACCACCCGGTTCAGATGTTCGAGCGCTCCAGTAAGATTCGTCCCTTTACCTCGTGGCTTAATGTAGAGCAGATCACGGATTATCCGGAGCACATGCCGTGCCCCTTTCCTCGGCGGGACATATTGCTCCACTTCCTCCGCAAACGAAATCATACCGGTCTTATCGTTGTTGCGGAGCGCCGAAAACGCCAGCGTTGCGCAGACCTCCACAGCAAGCTCTTGCTTGAGCTGATGGGAAGTCCCGAACTGGTGTGAGCGGCTCAGATCCACC
Source organism: Phycisphaerales bacterium (assembly GCA_020348265.1). Lineage (GTDB taxonomy): Bacteria > Planctomycetota > Phycisphaerae > UBA1845 > UBA1845. The sequence continues at coordinate 1,854,213 of CP070744.1, forward strand.
AGCAGCATCACTGTAAGCTCGCGTTCCTCGTGAAACACCTTCACGAACGGCTCTCCGTGACGCGCACTTACATTCCAGTCGATCGCCCGAACGTCATCGCCGATCTCGTAATTCCTGACCTCTTCAAACTCCATCCCCCGGCCCTTGAAGGTCGAATGATACTGACCCGCAATCGCCGCGCTGACGATACGCGAGGTCCGGATTTGTATCCGCCGAATCTTCCTCAGCAGGTCTTTGGGAATCATGGCACCGGGGATTCGAATACGCGCTCGCAGTGGCTCCGCCACGTGGTCGAGAACGACATTGACGACGCCTTCCGGGTCCTTTTCCTCAGCCTCCGCCTCTTAAGTCAGCATGATGCGATGCTGAAGAACGTCCAGGGCTACGTCTTTGACATCCTGTGGCGTGACATAGACACGGCCGGCCAGGAACGTCGACGCCTTGGCACCCACTGTAACCGCGAGCGTGGCCCGCAGGGAAGCGCCATACTGCATCCACTCGGCTCAGCTTCAACGGCGCTGGCAACTTGCGCAATATCAAGCTGTGACGAACTCGTTAAAGCTGCTCCGGATCACGCCAGCGGCCTTCGGACGTTGGGATGATCAATATATCTCTGCCCGGGAGCGGACGCAACCGGGACACACAGCTGAGCTCACCGGGATCCGAGGCACAGAGGTGGCAAGGGTGTCTACTGCTCGGCGTGTCATCGCTGGACTCGGGTCGGATGCCACGTTGGACGCGTCTCCCGTTAGAGCAATTTCTGTTATTGTCTAGCGGTTCAGGAGTTGGGTGCCAAGCCCAGGGGAAGCGCCGGCATGCAATTCTCCCGCTACACAATATCCGAATCTGCTATAGTGTTGGACCCATCGGGAAGTGTGATCACCCCCAAACCGGCCCCGAATGCTCATGCATCGCCAAACGCCGCCCACGTGCCCCGCGTCTGGTTCGCTTGGGTAACTTGCTGGGGCGGAGCACAGCACCGTGGCACGCGGATTGTGAGTAAACCACACTACATGACTGTTATGTAGGCCCTATCGGCCACCGATGCGGGATTACGCGCGGATGAACTGCGGAAACGTTCCCCGTGACGGCGATTCGTTGCGGCGGACGGGCAGATAGGCGGTGCGGGCCTAGCAGCTTGTTGAACAAGTTGCTTGTTGTGATCCAAGTGTAGCGCCACCCCTTGTGGGTGGCGTCTTTCGAGGC
>CP070744.1:1855518-1862948 GCA_020348265.1 Phycisphaerales bacterium
GCCCAAGCGAAGCGCCGGCATGCAATTCGCCCGCTACACAATATCCGAATCTGCTATAAAGGGTGTTTGAGAAGTGTACGGTCTCCCACCCCGGGCAAGGATGAGGGCGGAGGATGAACAGATGAGAGCATACTTCTTCGAAGCCTTTCAGGGGCTGCTCCTCTGTAAAAATGGAGCAACCCGCCAGGCCCACCTCCGGAAAGCGCCCATCTCCCCAGCGGACGTCCCCGTGCTGAGCGGACCCGGCGGGGTGCAGTTAATGGTGAAGCTTCAAGTGCGACCGCATCTCGCTACTGGCGAGTGATCGCGGGCCCCACATCCCAGGTTTCCCACCATCCTCTCAGTCTATTCCACCCTATTCCTGAGCAGGTGTCATGCCAAGGCAGGGATACTGACCCGCCTTACACCGCAACATTTCATAACATCCTCATTCTGAGTAGGTTACGGAGGCAACAATGCAACCAGGGTTGCGGCTTGGTCCCGGATTTGACGGGGTCACAGGCCCATAACCACCCGGGTTGGGCAACTGTGCCCAACGCTCAATCGCAAGTACCTAATGTTCTTGCGGCGGTCAGCGCGGAGCATGGTTCGCTCTTACCGGATTTGAAAAGGGGCTTCTTCAGGTGTCGTCGTCAAGCCTGGGGCGGCCCCGCTGTTGTTTCTGCCGGCTGCGTTTTCGCTTCTCTTCGACACGTCGGCGCTGAGAGGCAAGCGACGGCTTGCTCGGCAAGCGCGCTGCGGGCCGATGTAATGCCTCCGCCACCAACTCGTAGAAGCGTCGAACAGTCGCCCTTCTATTGGCTGATTGGGTCCGGTATTTTGAGGAGACTACTCGGAGCACGCCTTGGGTGGTAATGCGCGTCCGAAGTCTCATCCGCAGCAGAGTTTTCTCTCGACTGCTGAGGCTGTCGCTGCACCCAACATCGAAGAGCAGCGTGACCCTGGTACTGACCTTGTTGACGTTCTGCCCGCCCGGGCCCGAGCTGCGCGCAAACGAGAACGTCAGCTCGTCCTCGAGCACGCGCTTGCGCAGCGTGCCGAGGTCGACCGGAGAATGGTTCGGTATCGGAGTCATTTCAACGGATGCGCGGTCGCATAAGAGGCGTTGGCTTAGAGCGCTGCGTCGGTTCAAGCCGTTCCCACTGAGTCAGCGGACTGCTCGCGAAGTCCAATGGGTCCACGGAGCCGGTCGAACACCCGTAAGCTCGATGATTGATCGATCTCGGCAGGGTCAGCGGCATCGTCTTTGTCCTCGGCTTGCTCTTTGGCGGTGTTTGCCAGACTCCTTTGCCTGTACGCAGACAAATAGCTTGCGATCGTGGCAGGATACAGCCCGCCGGCGATTGACTTTGCCTGGTCGAAGTCGTCAATCGCCGCCTCATAGTTCCCCAGTTTTACGTAATACTCACCGCGCAGTGCCAAAGCGGAGGCATTACCGGGTTCCTGTTTGATCACGCGGGCCAAGTCCGCGATCGCCCCGGCAGAATCCCCCAGGGATGCAATCGCACAGCTCCGCCCCAGCAGGACAATAACGGTGTTGGGTGCAAGGGCCAGCGCTTCGTTGAACTCCAGCAGCGCTTCGTTCGCCCGGCTCAGGCGGAGCAGGGCCAGACCCCGCAACGTTCTTGCCCACATTCTCCGACCATCATCTCGTCCGGCGTTTGCCAGGGCGGTATCCAGGTCCTCCATGCTCTGCTGCATGTCGCCCAGGAGCAGATGAGCCAATCCGAGCCAGAGATAACCCGTGGCTTCCTCGGTACGTCTGCGGATCAGGACATAGGCGTCGCTGGCCATCGTATCATATTGCCTCATCCGCCCGGAAAGGGCTGCGTGCAGCGTGCGGGCGTCGAGATGGTCCGGTCTACTGAGTAGACACTGATCGACAACCTGGCGGGCTTTACCGAGGTCGGGTGCGTTCAGATCGATGCCACCCAGAAGAGCATAGGAACATTCGTATTCAAACGGGCTGCTCGGCCAGTATTTCGGGGCAAAGGCCTGATAGAGATCGCTGGTAGCGCGCTGGGCGATACCTTCCGGCGTTCCGACAAGAGCGCTGTTTGCCCCTTGAGCATCCACCACATCCGTTGGGTTCGGCACATTCTGCTGTGTTTCGAGAATATCCTCGACGTATGGACGGGCGGCTTGGACCGCCCGACGAGGCAGCTCGATTTCCAGAGGTAACATGGCACTGAAGACATCAAAGAGGTTCTCGCTTTCCTGCAAGGCCTGCTCAGCGGCGGCTGCCACCTCTCGAGCCTGCTGAGCCGCTGCCGCCTGCGACTCCGCCTCGAGGCGCTTTTGCTTAACCTCGCGCTGTGCGAAATAAAGGGCGGATCCCAGTAACACTGCGATAGTAGCGGCAACCGTGGCCAGCGTGCCAACCTGATGTCGGGCGATGAACTTCCCCAGGCGGGTGGGGAGTCCCACGCGTTTCGCTTTGATGGGTCGACTGTCCAAGAACCGGCGCAGATCGTCACGCAACTCGCCGGCACTTCGGTAACGCCTCTCGCGATCGCGCTCCAGAGCCTTGAGACAAATGGTCTCCAAGTCGATGGGAACTTCAGGATTGAGCGCTCTTAGCGATCTGGGCTCCGAGCGGAGTATATTGGCGATTACCCGCTCGCGGGTCTCTCCGGGATGAGGAGGCCTGAGCACCAGCCACTCATACATGGTCGCTCCAAGCGAGTAGATATCCGTCCGGCTATCGACCCTGCTGGGACCTTCGGTAATCTGTTCAGGGGACATGTATAAGGGCGAGCCGATGAGTTCCCCGGTGACGGTCATCCCGGGCTGTTCCGACACACGGGCTAACCCGAAATCCGAAATGCGCATGCGGTCGTCGCGCCCCAGGATCAGGTTGTGCGGTTTAATATCCCGGTGTACGACACCCTGCTCATGGGCGTAGTCCAGCGCATCGGCGACTCCTGCGATATGCCGGGCTACTGTCATAAAGTGCTCGTGCGATGTATGGTCCGCAGGCAGGTGCACAAGAGAAACCGTCGCTTCGGACGCGCAGGAGACATCCGGGGTAATCGGTTGCGTCTCCGCCCCGTCGGCGGGCATCTCGACGGCCACCGTCGATCGGCCCAGTGCAACGGTCTCGTCGGCATCGCCGTCGATATCGGAAACGTCGGCTTGTCTGCGTGCCGCTGCAATGATCGTGTTGAGGCTGGGCCCCTCGATCAGCTCCATAGCGTAGAAATAGACCCCACCCTCGTCGCCCTGGGCGAAGATGGGCACGATATGCGTGTGGTGGAGTTTGGCGGCGGCGTGGGCTTCACGCTGAAACCGTTGGATGGATTTGGGGGACGCGCTTATGTGCTGACCCAGCACCTTTACCGCGACCACGCGCTGCAGCGACCGCTGCCAAGCCTCAAAAACGGCACCCATTCCGCCACGACCGATGACCCGCCGAAGCTCGAAGTCACCGAGTACCGTGGGTCCATTCGCTGCCTCAGGCGACGGATGTCCGCCCGGCGTCAGGCCGAAGTTGGCGCTACCAGGATTGTCAGATTTCGTTGACACCGATGTTTTAGAGCGCGGGCTCTTGCCCCACGGGAATCTACCGCGTCATTCCTGGCCGCCGCCCGTCCGAGCGCTCTTTCCCCCAAGCCTCCTATTATAACAGACGCTGCAATCCTTGCAGGGTTTTCACAAAAGCCCGGATTTTCGTCCCAAGAGAGTCACCACACCCGCTATTACTGGGCTCAGCGGCGAAAACCCGGCCTCTGCCCTCTGAAGGATGCGCCGTGCTTAGCTTCGACGCAATTGCAATTCCGTCGCCAGTTTATAACCGCCAAAAGCACGCCCGATGCGTCCGCGGCTTTCCCCCCGGGCCTGAGTGCGTGGACGGACGCTGGTACGGGCGCTTCTTCGGCAGCCTAATAGCTATAGCTAATGCGCATTCGGGTGCGATTTCGCTATATTTGGGTAACGATTTGCCGTGTGCAGCCGGTTCAAATCCAGATAGCTCTGTATAACCTCGTCTATGGCGGCCAGATCGCGACCGGTAACGTCGCGAACGCGCTTTCCGGGAACACCCATTACTACGGAGCCGTCCGGTACGATGGTACCGGGAGGCACCACCGTACCGGCTGCGATCACGCAGCAGGACCCGATTTCGCAGTCGTCCAGCACGATAGCCCCGATGCCGATGAGCGTTCGCCTCCCGATGCGCCTGCAATGCACCACCGCGCGGTGCCCCAGACCCACATCGTCGGCCAATTCCAGCGGAGCTCCCTTGTCCGTGTGCACGATCGCGCCATCCTGAATCCCCACGTGGGCACCGATCCGGATGGGAGCAACGTCGCCTCGAACCACAACGTGATGCATGAGCGTAGACTGGTCGCCGATCACCACGTCTCCGCCGACGTAAGCTGTGGGAGCGATATAGACGTTGGCTCCTATGCGCGGCTGGACGTTTTCGCTCATGGACGCAAGTATACGGTGCTCGCTCGCCGATGGCGATGCATGGAGGCCGCCTCAGTCGGCGTCGTCCAGGCGGCACGTTTCGTGCAAGGCACCTCCCTCCAAGCGTCGGACGGACATTTGTCCTTCCGCTGCAAGGGTATCCGTCGATGGTTGCCGTGTCGGGCGTAGACGTTGTTCAAGGCATCTGACTTGGTCCTATTGATAGACAGACTTGCTGTATATGCCCAGCGATTCCGCAAGTTCCTCTTTAGTGCGCTGGCTAAGGCAGGAATCAAAGGCGAGTACTTCCTGGTCCTGGTCTCAATCGCGATCGGGGCAGCGACCGGGCTATTCGCTCATCTGTTCTACAACCTGATCGAGTACGCCCGTGAGTTGGCCTACGGCAACGGCGGACACGCGGGACTCTACGGCGGCCAAGCCTGGATGCTGATCGTATTGCCCACCGTGGGCGCTCTTCTGGTCGGGCATATCACTCACTTCTTCGCTGCTGAAGCGAAAGGGCACGGGGTACCCGAGGTTCTCGATGCCATGTATCGCAAGGGCAGCGAGATTCGCCCCCGGGTTGCCGGTGCCAAGGTAGTCGCCAGCGCCTTGACCATAGGGTCGGGCGGATCGGCCGGCACGGAAGGGCCCATCGTCCAGATCGGGGCGGCAGTGGCATCTGCCGTCGGGCGTTATCTACGGATGCAGCGGCGCCAGATGGATATCGTCGTAGCCTGTGGCGTCTCAGCCGGCATCGCCGCCATTTTCAATGCACCGATTGCAGGCGTGTTGTTCGCCCTGGAGATCTTCCTCAAGGACTTCTCCTTCCGGACGTTCTCGCCCGTGGTGTTCAGCAGCGTGATAAGCTGTTCGATCACTCATGCGCTTCGCAAACACGACGAAGCCATCTTCGAGGTCCGGGCGTTGCGCGATGCGGGGTTTGACGTCTTTGTCGGGGCTGAGCTGCCCCTGTTTCTGATACTCGGAATCGGCTGCGCCATAGCTGCATACGCCTTTATACGCGCTCTTTATTACACGGAAGACCTTGCCGACGTCATCCGGATTCCTGAGGCGCTCAAGCCTGCGCTGGGGGCGATCGGGCTGGGCATCGTCGGCATCGCCTACGTTCTGTTTCTGCACGGCGAAGAGGGCGTGCCTCCCTTCTTCGGAAACGGATATCCGGCGATCGAAGCGGCCCTTAGCGACAAGGTTCTGGACTTCACCATCGCCGGTCTGCTCGTGCTCTTCGCCCTTAAGCTGCTGGCTACGTGTTTTACCCTGGGCAGCGGGGGCTCGGGGGGAGTGTTCGCTCCGTCGCTGCTGATGGGTGCTTCGCTAGGTGCGGCGTTTGGCCTGTTGCTCAACAAGATCGGCCTTATCGAAGAGTCGAGTGTTAGCGCCTACGCCCTGGTGGGGATGGCGGCACTGGTAGCGGGCACGACCCACGCCCCGCTGACGGCCATCGTCATGCTCTACGAGATTACCCGCGAGCCTATGGTCATCCTCCCGGTCATGTTTGCCGCCATTGTAGCCACCGCCGGCGCTCAACTGCTCCTCCGCGACAGCATTTACACGCTCAAGCTTCGCCGCCGAGGCGTGCGCGTGGGTACGGTTACCGATCTGACCATTCTCCGGCGCATCACCGTGGCTGATGTTACCCACCAGACCGTACCCACCGTCCACCCGGAAGATCCCCTGCAGCGGTTGATTGATCTGGCAGCCGAAACGGACGCGACCGATTTCGTGGTCGTCGACGATGAGGATGCCTATCAGGGGATAGTCACCGGACGTGACGTTCGCACCGCACTTCTGGAGCCCGAAGCGGTATCCTTGCTGGTCGTGGGGGAGCTCGTTCGCCCGGGAATCCCCGTGGTCAACACGCTTGAAACGCTCGACACAGTCCTCGACAAGTTCGCTCGTAGCGACGTCGACTCGCTGCCGGTGGCCGTCAGCCCGAAGGATAACACCCTCGTCAGCGGGCTGATTACCCGACAGGCCGCTATGCGCCGTTATCAGGAAGAACTCGACCGGCAAAGCAGATGAGCCCGGCTCGTGCCTGCGCATTTGTTGTGAAATCCGCTTGACGTGCGATAAATATATGCAAACGAGATGTTTAGGCACGCTTCCATCTGCGCCTGCAAGGGGTAACTCACACCGATGCAGCGACGTTATTGACAGATAATTGCCGTTTATCGACCAACCAGGGGGCGATCCTGTGATTTTCCGCGTCTCACGAGCAAGATGCCCTAAACTCTCTCAACAAGTGACCATCAAGCAATTCCAGTGAAGAAAAATGGTGAGAATGTGGGAAAGTTGGATTGACAAGGTATGTCACCAGGCGGTAATATAACGATCGACGAGTCGGCCCAGCCTAGGCCTGGTTGGGAGCCTTTGGGCATCTGGCTGTCACTTCCGTGAGTACAACGGGGAACGGAGAACGAGGGGTGTGAGATGCGGGTGGTGTACGTCTTTTCGAGGCGTGCCCCGGGCCCCTGAGGTGCTGTGCTTGCGCGCTGCTTTGCCGGGCGTGAGACCCCGGTAGGTTGCTATTCTCCCAGGAGGGGGAGATAACATCCGGCGACGCTGTCTAAGTTTACGGGCGGCGGAGCCGGATGTTCTTTATAGGTGCCCTCGTCCTGTCACTCTAGGGTGCCTTCATCCCGTCATCGTAGAGTACGCGTCTTATCCGAACCACGACCGTCAGGGAGTGGAATGTCTGATCCGACCGCGACCGTCACAACACATTGCATGAATCGCTTCTTGGGCCGAAAACGCGGGCATCGACCCCAGTGAGTGCGCGTTTCCAGTATCGAAATCGGCGATCCGCACCTTTGATGCTATTTGTTGGTCAGGGAGTGGGCCGTTTGATCCTAACCGCGACCGTCAGGGAGCGGACCGTTGTCCGTCGAGAACCACATTCACCCCTGCGTTAGCCCACCAACCCCACGGATCGCGTGAACGGTGTCCAACCCGAAGACCTGGTGGACGGTGGCCGCAGCCAACACCTACACAGCGCT
>CP070744.1:1863048-1870439 GCA_020348265.1 Phycisphaerales bacterium
CCCCGCCACGGAAACTCGGATAGAAGGTTAGGCCGATCGAACCCGCGCTCTTGACAGACCCGGCTTCATAGAAGGGGTGACGCTACACTTGACTGACCGGAAGCGACTTCTTCAACAGGCTGCCGAGGCGATTCTCGGGGCGTAAACTGCGTTGACGCTGCGCTATTGCATCTGGGTCCCCGAGCGGTATATTCCGCGCTACCATTTCCAGTTCGGGTGTGGCGGGCATACCGGTTGTCCAATGCCCCGGACAGCGTCGAGACAAGGAGGAAGCCAGTGAAGAGCTACATGCCGATTGTCAAAGTTGTAGTGGTCCTTGCAGTGATTGTGGCCGTCTCAATCACTGCCACCGCGTACGCCAAGAAGCCCAAACCACCGGATGACGGGTGTCCGCGAGATATCATGTGCCTGGATGTGTGGGATCCGGTTATCTGCGATGACGGGCAGATCTACAGCAACGCCTGTTACGCCTACCGTGCATGCGCCACGGGTTGTGTGCCTGCGGGTGGCGGGCCGGTTCCGGCTGTGGAATAGCGCCATCTAGAGACTATCGAGAGCCCCGGAGTGTACAATCGCTTCGGGGCACTCTTGTTATGGGGGTCTCCAAGAAGTCTGTCCCCAACCAGCCGTCGGCGTCGAACTCGGCCCGGGGGCGAGTGTTCTGCAGTAAGGATGAAGGTTGAAGGATGAGGGATGAAGGATGGCGAGACGACTATGTTCATCCTTCATCCTTCCGTCTTCATCCTTGGTCACTGTGGGGAGCTGTGGACTTCTCGAACGCTTCCTGAGAAGATCTCTGACCTTTGTATGACGCGCCTATGGTCGTGCGACAGACTTTGCCGGGTTGAGTCCTCCAACCGTTGACGTCACAGACTCAGCCGGCTTTGACGTCAATCTGCCAGGTGTCAGAGTCGACCTGCCAGGGTGTGATCTCCACGTTGAGGAACTGCTTCAAGACTTCGATATTGGTCAAAGTGTGCTGCGTAGGGGGGAATGTTCTGAACGATCCGCCTCCAGCCAGGGCCAACGGGATGAGGAGCTGATCAGCCAAGTGTTCTCCAACCGGTGCGTTGCCCGCCAGGTAACGTTCAGCGGCGTCTGCCGCCCTGTCGGCGACCTTCTCCGCCCGGACCCCGCGCGAGCCGAACTCGGTAAACACTTCCGTAACGTGCTCACTCTGGATAGTGATCATGACGACATTGCCGGGTCCGCGTGGGTCAGCGATCTCCTCAACCTGCAGCTCATCGGTTGAGAATCCCAACTTCCGCGCCACGACGGCGAGCTCTCGTTCGGCGATGCTTCGTGGCAGCCGAGATACTATTGCCCGGGCTGTGCGCCGCCTAACCTCACCGCGATCGAGCAGACTGAATCCGGCAAGTCTGACTGAGGGTTCGATGCCAACGGACAGCCTGCCTCCACCCGCGGGGTAGAAACCCGGTCGCTCCAGACGTGCTGTGACTGTCGGCCCCATCGTGTTTACCAGAGGCAGGAAGCTGTCGTGCAGGAAGTCGAAGGGCGGAGCAAAGGGGTTGTGAGTTCCGCCCTCAAGTGTCAAGGTCGATCGAGCGGAAGCTGTTAAAAGCGGTGGAAGGACTGTCTGGAGAACAAGTGTGGCGCTGCCCGCTGTTCCGACCGCGAATCTGTAAGGTCCTGGTGCTATGCTGTTTGGCTGAAACCTGAGGTTCTGCGAGCCGATATCGTCGCCCTCGACTTCTGCCCGTCCGACTTGCTTGGCAGCCTGAACTGCGGTCAGGTGTTGGCGCATAAGGCCCGGTTTCTTCCGCTTGGCGCGGATCTTGACCATGTGTAATGGGGTGGTCGTCACCAACGACATCGCGAGTGAACTGCGCAGGACCTGCCCTCCTCCCTCGCCTTCTGATCCGTCAATTGTCAGCATTCCCGTCCAGCCTTTACCGTGCAACTGTGTTTACCCACCACCGGAGCACATAGTCACACAGCGAACCTGTGAGACAATACACGCAGAGCGGTCTCGTCGAAAAGGTCACCGGTACCACAAGTCCCAAGTGTTCCTTATTCGGGCGCTCGTCCTTCAGGTTGGCGGATCGCCACCGGCAAAGTGCGGCATCGTCCCATTCCCCAAGATAACGCGGGGGTTATAATGCGGCGGTACCAAGTTTCTCAGGTAGATCATGGAGGTGAATCATGGCTGAGCAGCTCGTTGGAACGGTCACACATTACTTTGGCAAAGCTCAGGTTGCTGCTATCAAGATAACCGATGGCCAGCTTGATGTCGGTGACACCGTCCACATAATCGGACACACATCCGACTTCACGCAGAAGATCGACTCGATGCAGGTTGACCGCGCCCCAGTACAGTCAGCCAAAGTCGGTGACGAAATCGGCGTGCAAGTGGTCGAGCACGCCCGCGAGCATGACGAAGTCTTCCGCGTGACCCCGGACTGACCGTTGGCAGGACGATCGACTCTCGGGGTAACGGCGTTGGTCATGTTCGGGGCGACGGGCCGGACCACAGGGTTATCCCTGTCAGGCATCGCGGGAGGTGTTCGCGCGACGACGCAGGACGTTCCGCGACGGGGCTTGCCATCGCGTATCACGACGCCGCATCGGAGATCCGGTGTCCGTTTGCTCGCCTGATGGAAGGCCAAATGCGGGTAACACACAATCCCAGAAGCACCGCGAACAGCGGTTCTAGAGGTGCGCGGAATCGAATGAAGACGTGAGTGCACCCGTAGGTGACTGAAAAGACAAGTACGATGGCTACCAACCACCACACATCGGTCTGAGAGCGGCCGGTTGCCACCAAGATAGCGACGCCCAGCGCAATCATCAGCACTTCCCCACATAGGAGAACGGTTAGCACGCTCCGTGAAGTAGTCACGGGCCAACCCCCTACACCCGGCGCCCGATGTGTGAAGACCGTCCCTGCCCAGTAGTCTACCAGCCGTAGTGAGGCCAGCTTCAGGTTTGTCCAGGGGTTGGCGTCGATTGCCGCAAGGGCTTTCTCCTTGCAGTCTTCAAGGTAAGCCGCCTCCCCCATCTCGACAAGCCGCTCCTGCTCCGCCGGGTTGAGTGTTGGGAAGCGCGCATGGAAGACCCGGCCTCGTGCTTCGTCAGCTTCCGGGCATGCACCCAGCCAAAGCTCCAGCCCTAAGCCGCTGCGAATGTAAACCAGCTCCTCAAAGTGTATGTAGTTTCGGATGGTCCAAGGCGCGATCACGACCAGCCAGCCGATTATCACCGCTGCTATACCACGCAGGAGCGGAGTCAGTCGAATCGGGCCTTTGCGGGTGAGCATCCACAACACCAGAAGCGGGTACGCGATCGTAAGAGCCGGGTTGATCAGGGCAACAACACCGAGTACTGCCCCGAAGGCGATTCCGCGGCTCCAGGTGATGGTGCGATCTTCCAGACGAAGCACCAGCAGGACTACCACGCCGACCGCGAGAGTGAAAAGGCCGGTGTCCCAGAACATGCCGGTGTATATGATGCAGAGGGGGTTCACAGCGACGACGAGAGCGGCTATCCAGCCGGCACGTCGATCACCAAGCCGCTGGGCGACGAAGAAGACCACCAAAGCGGCAACTGCGGTGGCGGCCGCGTTGAGAGTCTGAAGTACAGCAGCAGATGTGACCGACCTGTTTCCAAAGATGCGGTACACGGCGGCCACGATGCCTGCGTAGACCGGGGGCATGAGGCAGGATGGCTCATTGGTTCCATCCCCGAGGATAAGAGGACTCACCATCGTGCCGTGTTGGAGAAGTCGTTCACCGACGAGGACGTATTCCGTGCCGTACTTATCCGGCGTCTGCCCCAACTCGCCGCTGGCGGCACAGTATCCAAGCCGGATGGCAAGAGCAGCCAGGGCGAGTAGAATGAGCCGGCGTGTCGGTGGCGCGCTTTTCATAGGTCGGGTCTAATCCTAACCGCTCTCGACCCGTTTGCCGAGGGTGAGAGAGATGGTAGCGCAGGTACCCGCCAGGGATTTGTGATCGTGTGTGGGATGAGGTGTTCAATGAAAAAGCTCTCTGTAAATATCGCTGAGGTTGCCGACTTGATGGAAATGAACGACCACGAGGACGAGTACTACCTCGATCTGCAGAATGGCGAGCCCGTTGTCATTCCACGCGAGCTTCTTCGCGAGGGGTGGAAGGACGACGACGATATGCTCGACCTGCCCGAATGGGAGAAAGAGCTGCGGCCGATTGCCGAGGCGATTACAGCCGGGAGCAACAGGTACGTGCCTATCCCGGACGTACCTTCCTGGGACGCCTACGAAGACCTGGTGCAGTTCGCTGAGACCGTGACCGACCCCAAACTCCGCGAGTTTCTTGCTATCGCTCTGGACGGCAAGGGGGCGTTTCGCCGCTTTCGGAGTGTCCTTGACCGCAACGAGAACGAGTTGAAGCGCTGGTACGCCTTTAAGGACGAGGCAATGGTCAGGCGGGTCCGCGAATGGTTGAACGGCATAGGTATAGAGCCAATCCAGGAGGGCGCCGACGCGGTGGCCCCAAAATGAAGCAGGCGGCGTGGGGCCCTTGGGGTGGGGGCGAGGATCGTATCGCGTTCTGAACCGGCGGCCTGTCTTCAGGTCCCAGGCGCGGCACTGCAATCGTGCAGGCAGGATATGAAACTGATACCTAGACAGAAGATCTGGCTTACGATCGTCATCGTAGTGAACCTGGCGTTGTGGATCATCCCCAGCGACGTGGTCGAGCAGATTGCCCGCGACAGGCACACCATGCTCGGGCGGTATTCCAGGACACACTTCAGTTGGATCCTCGGAGTGCTTGTCATCTCTGCGATCAGCTTCTATGTAGACTGGTCCACGGGCGAGACCTACAAGAGACGCTGGTTTAAAGTCATCGCTGCCCTGTTGGTGGCAATGCCGGCGCTGGGTGTGATCGACTTTCTCTTGCGTACGCCGGAGGCTGCGCATTACGTTAAAGACCAAGTGGCTTATCATCGTCCGGTCAACGCTTCGTTCGACGCGGTTTACGAAGACAAACCTGAAGCCTACAGAACGTATCCGAACGCCCCAGCCGGATACGGGACGACGAGGTGTAGTCTTACAACCGACAAACACGGCTTTCGCAACCGGACCGCGGACGACCAGTACGATATCGTCGTGTTGGGTGATTCCTTCGCAGAAGGATCGAACGTATCCGACGAACACGTTTGGCCTGTGCTGCTGGGTGAACGAAGTCGGTTGAGCGTCTACAACTTGGGGATGTCCGGCTACGAACCGTTGCACTACCTCGAGTCTCTCAGGCATTACGCCCTGAAATTCAAACCAAGGTATGTCCTTTGCCTGTTGTATGAGGGGAATGACTTTCGATCAGCGAAAGCCGATCGGAAACGCCTGAAACCCAGCTTCTCAAAACGTCTCAAAGTCTATCTGAAGCGGTCTCCGATCATAAACGGAATCGACCGCGCGATGATAGACACTCTCGGACCGGTCAACAGTCGCGGGCGTGTCAATGGAGTGGAGATACTCAACTGGCTTCCGTTGGCGATTCCGCCAGGCCCTAAGGCCAAGTACTACGCCTTTGCACCCAAGCAATTACGCGACATGTATCAGACCAACGAGGGATTCTCTCAGGACCGACACTGGCTGAATCCGCGAAGTCAGCTTGGCCAAATGAGTGAGCTGTGCAGCGAAGCGGGATGTCAACTGGTTGTCGTCTTCGCGCCGACTAAGGCTCATGTGACTCTGCCGGCGATGGCCGACAGCCTGCCCGCCGGGAACGTGCGGGCGTTTATGGCTCTGCGCTACAGAAAGCCTCTGCCCGAACCCGGTGCGTTCCTCGAGAGTTTATGTGAGGGTGCTGATGCCCGGGAGTCGGTAGTGGGGGACTGGTGCAAGAAACAGGGCATCCCGTTTCTCAGTCTGACTTCGGCACTGCGTTCATCCGCCGTGGCGGGCCGCCAAGTGTATTATACCTATGACCAGCATTGGACTCCGGCGGGACATGAAGTCGTGGCCGAGGCGATCAGTGAGTATCTTGCGGAGCATCCCCTGTTCGGCAGCAACGAGGCGCTTCCGCTTCAAGTTCGGCAATCCGATTGACCTGGCGTCTCCGATTGCTACGGGCAATCACTTGGATTGCGGTTGTCCGGGTTGGATTCGAGGTACGTCAGCCCCACGTCGCCCTTGAGAATCTGCTGAAGATCGGAGACGTTCATGATGGCGTTCGGGGGTGATCCGGTACCCAGGCCGTGCAGATCGCACCAAGTCCAGTGCGGGGCAGTCGCCATCCCCTCTATACACTGCAAGAGCGCCTGAACATCCGTTATGTTCACGATGCCCTGCGGGGCGGTATAGATGTCTCCAATACTGATGCCGACGATGTCGCCGTGATACTTGTCCACGGGTTTCTCGATGGTGGGCAGCTCCAGCGCAGGGCTAAACCCGACCCCGTCGTCCGTCGCGCGGATCTCGTAGACGGCAAGCGGTACGATTTCACAGTCGCCCAGATGGATTACCTCTTCCGGCCAGACGCGAAATACGGGAGCACTGACTACTCTGGCAACGTAGTCTCCGGTGCAGGGCAATCCCGTCGGGGTGCCATCGTCGTAGAAGCAGCCGCCTTCATAGGGCTCACCGACCCACCCCAGCGTGCCCGTGGTACCCGGTCCGTCGGTCACAGAAACCTCAAAGGCAACCGTGGCACTTTCGTTATTCGGGGCAAAGGAGATGTAGCGGTTCTTCTTGCCCCCGTGTGGAGACTCGGGGATGGCGGGCGGTCCGACGAGGGCGATCTGCATGTTCGCATCCGAGATGTCAAAGAAAATGTTGCCTACCGCCTCGACTTTGATCCTGCCGAAGTCGGTCTGGACGCCGGGGAGGGTTACCTCTTCGCTTCCGTCGTTGGGTGTATTCTCCGCCAACATGTACGGGAATGTGTTGCCTGCGTCCACGGAGAGCAGAATGTTGACATTGGTGCAGTCAATTCCCGAAGCGTCGGTGCCGGCAACGTCCCATTCGATGACCTCTGTGCCTGTCAACAGACCGGGACTGTTGGGAGAGGTTATCTCGAACGGACCGGCGTTCGCGCGAACGGTTACCTGCATGTCGTCCCAGGATACCCCGCCTCCGCCGACGAAGTTGTCGCGTATCGTCACTCTGAAGTCCATGGTTCTGTACGTGCTCGGCAGGACTTCGCCTATAGTCGTCGTGTTGTTGAGAATATCCGTCAAGCGGGGAAACGTCCGCGAGGGGCTGCTTGTCGGATTGAATGATCTGAAAAGCGGGCTGCTCCCGTTGTCAACCATGTCCAACGCCTGCTGCGCCGGGCCCAGGTCCCGTTCCTCCCAACAATAGGTTACTCGGTCGTCGTCCGGATCGCTTCCCACTGCGGTCAGGACGAAGGGAGTGAGGGCGGGGATGATAAAGTCAGCCCCGGCATCTA
>CP070744.1:1870539-1877890 GCA_020348265.1 Phycisphaerales bacterium
ACGATCGGGCACGGAAGCTGTTATAATAGGTGGACCCCAAGAATGGGACACTGCCACGTAGTCCGCTGGCTGATGGCCGCGCGCCGAAGGCTACGCCGGCTGGGAATGGGGATTTGTTATTATAGCGCAGCCCTGATTATGCAATCCGTCGCGAGAACCCGAACAGTGGCTTCAGAGCTGGCCTGGTGCGCCGTATGGCTCATCCTTGTCCCGGCCGCTACGGCCCAGCCGGGTTTGCTCACCTTGTCCGACCAACCGACGGATGCGACGCCCCGGCGCACGGATCCCGGCGGAAACGGCCCCTTTGATCCCGATACACACCGCTTGATCGAACTGCGCAGGCTCACGCTGGGCGCCTGGGCGCCGGATGACCCGGAAAACGACCTCTTCACTGGGGCGTATAATGTCAACGGGCAGTTTCTTCGGTTGCATCTGATTCTGGATGGTCTCGTCAATCCACCCGGAAACGTGGAACCGCTCGAGTTCGATCCGTTCGCCTATGGTGAACATCCCATCTACGGGTTTGTCGAGATCGACATGGATGCCAACGTGTGGACGGGAGGCGAGCTCTACGCGCCCGAGTATCGATACCTGGGAAACATCGTTCGCTTTGGCGGTAGGGTCTTGCGCCCGACTTTCCAGGATCGCGCCGCACTGAACGGAAACGCGTTCGACGGCGACTTTCTGACGCCCCCGTTTGTCGAACGACACGGTGAAGAGTTTCACCTTGCGCTACTCGGCTGGCATCATGGTAACGGTGACATCGAAGAGATCGTTGGAGACGGCGACGACACTTTTGACGAAGGTGAGACTTGGAACATACGCGGTCCGTTCTTCCATCGAGCTCATGGGTATGAGATGTTCAGCTTCGTGGAGGGTGGATACCATTCCGGTGAGTACGCCCCGGACAGCGATCTGCAGTTTCGCCACGATTGGCAGTCCAACCTCACCCATGTATCGCTCGTTTTCCCGTTGACCAACATGGGCGCGGGTTTGATGCGTGGGGAACCCCCTGAGCCATCAAATCAGAATCCCACCGATCATGCCTCAATTCTCGAAGCACTGGAGGACCTGCAGTTCAGTGCTTCTTTTCTGGGTCTTTTTCCCACCGGCCTCGTAGAGGAGGATATTATTATCGACTGGGCTGCCGAAGAACCGAACGATCACCTCGATCCAACGTTGTGGCAGGTCACGGCCCTGCTTGGCACGAGCTACACTCAGCCCAACCCGGACGGAGTGTGCTTCATTTGGACCGACGCATACCCAGATGTTGCGCGAGGGGACGTGAATGGATCCGGCGCCTGGGACGGTGGGGATATGCAGATGATCGCTGAGCACATCGAACGGAACGATAGCTCAGACGGCTCTACCGACGAAGCGGTAACGATTCTCGGCTTCGCTACGGATTTCAGTGTGTATGACGTAAACCATGACGGCACGGTAGACCGGTCAGACTTTACACCGGAAGGCAGGTGTGGGGATGGCGACCACGACGGAGATGTCGATCTCGCTGATTTCGCGGTACTCCAAGGCTGCTTCGCCAGGACACCGGGTTTTGGCTGGCCTTCTTGTCGAGCCTTGGATATAAGTGGTGATGAACGGGTGGACGTCGATGACGTTGGCCCCTTTGTGGTCTTCCTGAAGGGGCCTCAGACTCGATAGTCAATAGACCGAGGCGAGGGATACTGTATAGCATACAGCGAGGTGAATCTGGGGAGCTGCAAGAGGCACTGTGTGTGACGCAACCGCCAGTCTCGTACACGACGTTGTTCGGGCAGCAGAAGGGGTGTGCGCAGCGGCGCCCGTGCGCCGTCCTCGCGCCTTCACCCTGATCGAGATGCTCGTCGTGATCAGCATCTTGAGCGTTCTAGTATCACTTCTGTTACCAGCATTAAACGCCGCCAGAAACGCCGCAAAGACGCTCGAGTGTTCATCGAACATGAGAACTGTCGTGGTCGACTTTGAGCTCTTTGCGTCAGGAGACGACCAGAGCGGTCTTGGAATTCGCAGCAGGCTCGGCGGCAAGCGGTTCTTCATCAATGATTTCCAGGACAGGCTCTACAATCTCAACGCCTTCTGGGATCTTAAGGAAGAAGAAACCGGGATGCTGGTTTCCGGAGAGGAGCCCATGTTGTGCCCAGCCGGGGCACCGACGCTCAGCAAAACAAGGGGGCTGCCCTGTGGCCGGGAGGCAATTGAGCCAATCCGGGATGTCTCGCTCGCGATAAACATGCGGCTTTATCGGGCCGTCGTGGACTTTCGCGGAAAGCGGATACTCGCACCGGTGGCGACCACACATGCATCACAACGCATCCTCGATCACCCCTACGTGCCGCTCGTTCTGGATGTCGACGCTAAAGAGGCGGTGCAGCACGGTATCGATCCGTTCTATATAGCCCCGGGAGTGCCGAACACGGACGACCCCTATTCCTCCGGTCGATACTGGTTTCCGTCGAAGCGACACGGAGGCAAGACCATCGTGGGTTTTGTCGGCGGACACGTATTAGGAAGTACTGCACCGGAAAAGGAGCGGTGGGACTGGAAGTATCAGGCTGAGGTCGGTCGATGACTCTTCGGAACCGGTTACTGCTCTTACTGGGCACCTTTGCCGGTTTTGCAGTGTTGGCCGCCGCCACGACCATATACGCCATCCAGTGGCACGTGGAGGGTGCGCTTCGGAACTTCGAAGAGACTCTCGGGCAGACGGCTCAAATCTATCGACTACACGTCGTGCTCACGGAGCAGGCGCTTCATTTGCATGATGTGATAGATGGAAATCGCGATGCAATAAGGCCCTATCTTGAGGCTCGGGACGAGTTCTCCACGAAGGTTCGGCAGGCTGCTTCCTTTGCCCCGGATTTAGCACATGCTCCGCACTGGGGTTTGATCCTCCAACTGGCCGACTCGCTTGAAGAAGAGTCCGACAACTGCCTGGCACTGATTGAGACCGGGAAGGACTCTGAAGCTAAGAGTCTTCTTGTGGAACGTCTGGAGGGTGAACTGTTCCCTGAGTTGGGTTCTCGCCTGCTTGCAGCAAAGGCAGCGCTTGATGAATCGCGCAGTCTTTCCACTCGCCAGGTAGTCGCCACCTCGAAGCAGATCCTTGGCTTGACCATCAGTGTGGGGTGCCTGGCAGCCGGACTGGTGATCTTTGGCTCGATGTTGATCCGCCGATGGCTCTTTGTTCCGATTGAGGACCTTCAGGAAGCCGCAAAGCGCTTCAGCGAAGGGAAATTGAGCTTTCGGACTTCGCCTCGCTCCCACGATGAACTCGGAAAGCTCGGGGCGGCGCTCAACGAAATGGCCCAGTCGGTGGCCGACGCCCAGGCTGAGACCCAGGCATCTGAGGAGAAACACCGATCTCTATTCGCAAACCTGCGTGATGCGGTGGTGATCTGCGACATTGACGGCAAGATCATCGAGTATCACGACGGGGAGACCGCCCGCCTCGGTGTTGAGCCCAGGGAGCATGAAGGCCGCCAGCTCCTCGAGGTGTGGCCGGAATGGCGATCCGTACCCCTCGAATGGCTGACGGTTATCCGGGCGGCCATTACAGACGGCAGGCGTTTCCGCGCGGTCGACGTCGAGTTCTCCGGTGCGGCGCGTGGCGAGGTCGGAGCATTTGCGGATCTGCTCGTCTATCGCATCAGGTACGGAACGGCGAGGTACGCTGCGATCATCCTACGCGATGTTACCGAGCGCCAGCGTCTGCAGATTAAACTGCGCCGGGCGGAGACTATGGAAGCCGTCGGGACGATGGCCGGAGGTCTGGCCCACGATTTCAACAACCTCCTGGCAAATGTCATGGGCACGCTTTCGTCCATTGCCTCTGATTTTGCCGATTCCCGATACGCGGAACGCATCCAGTCGGCCCTGCGTTCGTGCCGCCATGCGGCAGGACTCTCCAAGAGGTTACTCAGCTTCGCAAGCAGCGCGCACGGAGATGCACACGTCTTCTGCATCGCGGAGATGGTCGATTTGATCATCGACTCGCTGGAGCCTTCCTTCTTTGAAGGGGTCGACGTGCGCAAGGAACTCGACTACTCGGTGCACACGCGAATGGACCCCGATCAGTTCACCCAGGCGGCGATGAACTTGCTGCGTAACGCCCGAGATGCCATGCCTCACCGGGGAAGTCTTTTCATCTCCGTGGAATCGACGACGGCGCGCAATCCGGATGAGGCATCAGACGAGAGACCCTACGCCCTACTGGTCGTGCAAGACACCGGCGACGGCATGACTCCCGATGTACAAAGACGCGTCTTCGAGCCCTTCTTCACCACGAAGTCACGTGCGGAGCGGCGAGGGAGGGGTCTGGGATTGGCTGTCGTGTACTCGGCGGTGAACAACGCCGGCGGCTTCGTGCGCGTCCAGAGCCAGCCCAGCGAAGGCACGGCTTTCCGCGTGTACTTGCCGTTGGGAACTGCCCCGGTGGACCTCCCGAGTCCGAAGGGGGAACCACCCGGCGTGACGGGCAATCAGGGCTAGGATCGAACAGCTCGCGCTATCTCGTCCGGGTCCTTTTCCGACAACATGTATCCAACACCGCGAACCGTGTGAATCACTCTAGGCTCACCGGGCAATTCAATCTTGTTCCGCAAGTAATTGATGTACACGTTGAGTACGTTGCTGTCGTCTTCAGCCTCATCCCCCCAAACATCTTCGAGGATGCGATCGCGCTGGAGGATCGTATCCGGTCGACGCATTAGATACGCGAGCAAATCGGCCTCGCGGTCTGACAACACCGCCTCGGTGTCCTTCCTCCGGACCGTTCGGCTTATGAGGTTTAGCTGCACGTCCGCATACCGGACCACATGGCGCTCACCAGCTTGAGCTCGCCGCAGGATCGCCTGCAACCTGGCGGACAATTCCGCCACCTCAAACGGCTTGCAGAGGTAGTCGTCCGCCCCGTGACGAAAACCCGCGACCCGCTCGGGCACGCTATCTCTGGCAGTCAGCATCAGAATGGGGATTTCGTTGCCGGCGGCTCGGAGGCTTGCGGCCAGAGAGAGCCCGTCACCGTCCGGTAAAGTCAGATCCAAGATGATCGCGTCATACCGAGACGTTGAGAGACACTGCAACCCTGTCGCGAGATCGTGCGCATGCTGGATGGCGAACAGCCGTGCGTCCAGCCCACTACGTACAACCTCCGCAACGCCTGCGTCGTCCTCGACGAGCAGCACACGCATCGGTGCTACCAGGGATTGGTTTGTTTCCGGCACTTAATTCAAACTCGGCCCAAAGACACCGTGGATCACACCTAGATTATAGCATTCAAGACCCGTGCCATCGAAACACGATTTCATCGTGCTCGGTTACATGGACTCTCAGAATACCGATGAGCATGACGATCCGTCCGCATGAGCCCCTGCGGAATCGAATTATGTTCTCCAGCGATTGCCACTGATCCTCCACCACGCTACAAGTACTGCCCTGCCAGTTGGTGATCATCCGGTATCGTTCGCTCCATTGCGAGCACCCGGCTCTGCGAGAGCGCCCGCGGGCAAGCGTTACCGGAGAACAACGACCATGAAGAATGCCCGGATTCGCAACATTGCCATCATCGCTCACGTCGACCACGGCAAAACCACGCTGGTCGATCAGATGCTCCGCCAATGCGGCCAGTTTCGTGAGGCTCAGCTAGCCGGGGAGCGCATCCTCGATTCCAACGACCTCGAACGTGAACGGGGCATTACCATTCTCTCCAAGAACATCGCCATCACCTACAAGGGCACGAAAATAAACCTCATCGACACTCCGGGACACGCGGATTTCGGAGGTGAGGTCGAGCGGGTCCTGAAGATGGCCGACGGCTGTCTGCTGCTGGTCGACGCCTTCGAGGGACCGATGCCTCAGACACGCTTTGTATTGCGCAAGGCGTTCGAAAACGGTCTGAGACCGGTAGTGGTGATCAATAAGATCGATCGATCCGATGCTCGGCCCAACAGTGTGCTCGACGAAGTGCTCGATCTGTTCATCGAACTTGGCGCGGACGACGAGGCCCTCGAATTCCCCACGGTGTACACGTCGGCTACACACGGATACGCGACAACCGACCCGACGCAGTGTCCGGGCGACATCTTTGTCCTCTTCGACAAGATCATCGAGCACGTACCCGCGCCCGAGGTTCAACCCGAGGCGCCGCTTCAGATGCTCATCACCACACTGGATTACAGTGATTACGTGGGCCGCATAGGCATTGGGCGCGTTTTTGCGGGCACGATACACGCCGGCCATGACGTAACCGTCATCCACCGGGATGGCACACAACCGGGAACCACCGCGCCGTCGGTGCTCTTTTCGACTCGACGATCACCCCACCCGGCCGAGGCGTTCGCGGGTTGTGAGGATCAAACCGACGGCATCGGTGATTGAGAGACGGTCGAGATTGATGGTCAAATCGCAGCGGGTGGGGTCGTTGTAGTCGATGCCGAAGTGTGCCTTGGCGAATTCAGCTCGCTCATTCTCGACGCGTTCGAGTTCGACTTTGGCCGTATCTGCTGAGAGCTTATGTTGATCGGCAAAAGCCTGAACGCGCTGTGCGAAAGGTGCCACCAGTCGGACACGTAATCCTCGATCGCGGGGTAGGATCAGATCGGCTGCCCTGCCCAGGTATACGCCATGCCCCTGCCGGGATATTGACAGCACCGTCTGCGTAAGGCGGTTGAAGTAGTCGTTGCGGACGAACTCTGACTGGGCCAGCGAGCGCAGGACTTCCTCATACCAGCCCAGATCGCGTTCATCCATAGAGTCATAGACCTGCCGACGAATGGTGTCGTCGCCAGCCATTACATCGAGAATCTCCTTGTCGAACACCGGCCAACCCAGGGCCTCGCCGAGCTTGGCAGCTACTTCCTTCCCCCCAGCCGCCACCAGCCGCGAGATGGCGATAAAATCCTCCACCTCTTTGCGGTCTTCCTTTGGCACGGTCAGACGCTGGGCCCGGGCCAGCTCCCAGTTGCGCATCTGCTTTTCGACCAACCTATCGAGTCCGTGACCACCCGAGAGTGAATGTGTGGACATGTCGCACCTCTAGAGAATCCTGCAATACATTGCCGGGCTGCAGGAACTGTTCAACCCGGACAGGACCGGCAGAAATCCGGCCCTGCGTTCGCCTGCTGCATGCGCGGGAGCGCCGTTAAGTTCTTTCCAGCAGTGCCGACTTGGGTCTGATGGCACCCAGGTACTGCTCAAAAGCAGTGGCACACTGGCAAGCCAGCGCAAAATCTAAACTCGTCTTACGATCGCCCGCTCAAGCCGGGCCTTAGGCCTAACAGCTTGTTGAACAAGTTGCTTGTTGTGATCCAAGTGTAGCGCCACCCCTTGTGGGTGGCGTCTTTCGAGGCTTCAC
>CP070744.1:1877990-1885256 GCA_020348265.1 Phycisphaerales bacterium
GCCCCCAGCGGAACCGCCCTGGCTATCGTCGACGAGATCGTCAACACCACGGGTAAAAGTCGCGACAAAGACGTCATCTTCGGCCGGCAAGGGAAGACCGGTGAGAGGCCCAGAGGGCAAATCGGCGTCCATGCCCTGCGCCTGGGCGAAACAATCAGTCACCATGAGGTCCGCTTCTGCGGCCAGGGCGAGACGATAACGATTGGCCATGTGGTGGATTCGCGGGACACTTTTGCCGCCGGCGCACTCCGTGCCGCTGCCTGGGTCGTGGAGCAGAAGCCGGGGCTCTACTCGCTTCGGGATGTACTTACATGACATCTACACAACGCAACGCTGCTTGTTGAGAGAACGGCATGCGCCCCGACGACTTCAAGGAAAAGGTCAAACGGACCCTAGCCGAGCGTGCATGTTACCACTGCTGCAACCCAGATTGCCGTGAGCTTACGGGTGGACCCCATTCAGACCCATCGAAAGTGCTACGCACGGGAATCGCCTGCCATATACAGGGCGCGTCACGAGGTGGCCCGCGTTACGATCAACTACAGACCTCGGAGGAGCGCAGCGGCATCGAGAACGGCATTTGGCTCTGCTCGGAATGTGCGCAGCTTATCGATAAGGACGAAGCCGCCTACCCACCCGAGGTCCTTCTCAAATGGAAGCAAGATCACGAGTCATGGATCGCCAACAAGGGCATCATCCCCGATCTCCCACGAATTTCCATTGTGACGAGCGCCGGACTGCCTGTGCCGCAAGAGGCTGGCGTTACCCTAGACCTCGGAAGGCATGCGCACCTTCGCCGTCATACCCTCGCGGTGAGCAATCCAAACCACACATCCATTATGCAGTTTGAGGGGCAGATCACGCTGCCCGAACCAGTCAAGGCCGCGAAGATATCCAAACGACCACCGGGCGTGGAGGTCGTTAGTCGACCTTTTTATCCGCCTATGCAAGCCATAGGAACCGGTAAGGTAACGCGCCACAAAGCACAGGCGATTACGGGACAGTGGGATTTCGGGATTGAAAGACTTCCGGCGCAGGGTGCGATCGCCGTGGAGTTTCTCACGTCGAACGGTGAAGACGCTCAGCATTACTTGGCCCAACTGGAGTGCCGTCCTCCTGTTGGCTGTGGGGACTCCGAATTCGAGCAGTACTTGTCCTACTACTTCCTTGGGCGTTTCCAGTATGAATACCGAGGAGCGACGCTTTCGCGAGACGTTTTCGCTCCGATTGCATACGACAAAGCCAAACGCAGAATCTCGATACTCGAAGTCCGAGACGACTTCGGTGACTGGCAGCCACTGAAACATACTCCCATGTCTTAGGCCCATGTGCCGAAGTGCCTAGGTAGCCGGGGCGATTCGTGCAGGCCGCTTCAGCGGTCTTTCCCGAAGGGCTGTTAGACCAGGCGTTTACGCCTGGGGTACGTCACGGCGTTTCTCTCTTGTCTTGAGCTCGTTTTAGCGGGCTTTCAGAACCCTGCATCCGCCCGATCCCGTCTCGGTGCAGCATTAAGCCCGTTAAAACGGGCTACACGAATGGGGGTTTGTGGTTCTCACTGATCCCGGCCCTGAAGGACCGGGCTAATAGCCCGCTAGCGCGGGTACGCCCCATGAATGGGGCGAGGTCTGGGTGCGCTTGTCAAACATCGCAACCTCCGCGCGCAAGGGACGACGGCACCCACAACCGTCAAGCACGGCGGCGCCCGCTTCCCGCGGGCTTGACCGTGGCACCCTTTCCGCGGAGCTCCGCGCGGGCTTCACGCCCGCGGCTCATTGCACACGATGACCGGGAAAGCCCTGCGCTCTGCCGATTCACGTAGCGAGTTTCGCGCTTGCCGAGCATGGCGACGCCCGCGTGTCGCGGGCGACACCATGGCACCCGCTCCGCCAACACGACGTCTATCCTGCGGGAAGTGGCTCGCCCGTCGTTCCAGCGTGTTTTGACTCGACAGCGGCATCCACCCTTTCGAAGGTGAACACCTCGCCTTTCGTGTCGACGCTGATGCCATCGCCGGCGGAGAACTCTCCGTTGAGAATGCGCTTGGCCAATGCGTTTTCGATCTCTTGTTGGATGAGTCGCTTCAGGGGCCGGGCACCGAACGCAGGATCGTATCCATCGTGGGCCAGTCGATCCTTGGCTTTGTCGGTCAAAGTCAGACTCATCTCACGTTCGGCCAGCCGTTGCCGCAGACGCTGCACTTGGATTACGACGATGGCCGCCAGGTCATCACGACTGAGCTGATGGAAGATGATGGTCTCGTCGATTCGGTTGAGGAACTCCGGCCTGAAGGTGGTTTTGAGAGTCTCTTTGACTTTCATCTCGATCTCGATGTCGGCTGCGGGGCTGTCCGTCGTTCCGCTCTCAATCAGCTGCTGTATATGTTCACTTCCCACGTTGCTGGTCATCACCAGGATAGTGTTTTTGAAGTCTACGGTTCGTCCATGTCCGTCGGTCAGTCGGCCGTCATCCAACACCTGCAGCAGTACGTTGAAGACATCGGCATGGGCTTTTTCGATCTCATCGAGCAAGATGACACAGTAGGGTTTGCGATGAACCGCCTCTGTAAGCCTGCCGCCTTCTTCGTACCCGATATATCCGGGAGGAGCGCCGATCAGTCTGGCCACGCTGTGCTGCTCCATAAATTCGGTCATGTCAATTCGGACAAAGGCCGCTTCGTCATCGAAGAGAAACTCGGCAAGGGCCTTGCACAACTCGGTCTTGCCTACCCCGGTCGGGCCGAGGAAGAGGAATGATCCGATGGGTTGGTCGGGATCACCCAGTCCGGCTCGCGAACGGCGCACCGCGTCAGCCACGGCCCGTACGCCCTCGTCCTGACCCACGACGCGATCGTGCAAGCGCTCTTCCATCTTGATGAGTTTTTCCTTCTCACCTTCGAGCATGCGCGCTACGGGGATACCCGCCCACTTGCTGAGCACCTCGGCAATCTCTTCCGCGGTTACCTCCTCGCGGAGCAGACCGCCGCCCTCTTCGTGCAATCGGGCTAATTCTCGCTCTCGTGTGGCCAGTGCATCTTCCAGTTCTCCCATTTCTCCGTAGCGTATGCGTGCAGCGGTTTCCAGATCGCCTTGGCGCTGGGCTTCCTCCAGCTCGTTCTGTTTCGTTGCGATTTGCTGCTTGACTTCCTTGATGGCTTCAAGCTCGTTCTTCTCGTTTTCCCACTTGGCGGTCAGGCTGCGATTGGATTCCTGCAGTTCGCTGAGTGTCTTCTCCAGGTTCTCCAGTTGCTTCCTGCTTCCCTCGTCTTTCTCTTTTTTTAGTGCTTCACGTTCGATCTCCAGTTGCATGATGCGCCGGCGGAGTTCGTCCAAGTCCCCCGGGAGCGAATCATTCTCGATCCGCAAGCGAGAGGCGGCTTCATCGATCAGATCAATGGCTTTGTCGGGCAGTTTGCGATCGGGCAGGTAACGGTGAGATAGAGTAGCTGCTGCCACCAATGCGGCATCCTGGATCCTCACGCCATGGTGAGCGTCATATCGGGGTTTGAGGCCTCGGAGTATGGCGATGGTATCTTCGACCGTGGGCTCACGGACGTAGAGGGTCTGAAACCGCCGTTCGAGTGCTTTGTCTTTCTCGACATGCTGGCGGTACTCGTCCACCGTGGTCGCCCCGATGCAGCGCAAATCTCCCCGGGCGAGTGCGGGTTTGAGGAGGTTGCCGGCGTCGACGGCCCCCTCGGCCTTGCCCGCTCCGACCACGGTGTGTAACTCGTCGATGAAGAGGATGACCTGGCCGTTCGATTCGGTGACCTCGCGCACGACGGCCTTTAGACGCTCCTCGAACTCGCCGCGATACTTCGCACCGGCCACCAAGGCTCCCATATCCAAAGCGACCACGCGTTTGTTCTTGAGCACCTCGGGAACGTCGCCTTCGAGGACTCTCAGGGCCAAACCTTCGACGATGGCCGTCTTTCCTACTCCCGGATCGCCGATGAGCACGGGGTTGTTCTTGGTGCGGCGGGCTAGGACCTGCATGCACCTGCGAATCTCGTCGTCGCGCCCTATTACGGGGTCGAGCTTTCCCTGGCGAGCGATGGTTACCAGGTCTCGCCCGAAACGCTCCAGGGCTTGATAGGTCTCCTCCGGGTCTTGTGACGTTATTGTGGCACTACCCCGAAGCTCCTTCAGGGCTGCAAGGATCGCCTCTTTGCTCGCTCCGCAGACGGTCAACACTTCTTTTGCCGCACTCTTCACCTCGACCAAGGCCAAGAGCAGATGTTCGGTGGAGACGTACTGATCCTTCATGCGCTCAGCTTCGTCCTGGGCCACCTGAAGCACCTTTTGCAGTTCGCTGCCGGCGGCGAGCGATCCTCCGGCGACCTTCGCCAGGCGGTTCAGCTCCGAGTCGAGGATAGAGCGCAGTTGACCCGTGTGGGCACCGGCCTTTTCCAAGAGTGGGACCACGATCCCTCCACCGTTGCCATCGCCGTTACTCGACCTCGCTGCCGGCGAGACCAGCGCGGAGAGCAGGTGCAGGGGAAGTAGCTCGCTGTGGCCCATGCGCGAAGCCAGCTGCTCGGCTGCTTGAAGTGCCTCGCCTGCCTTGATCGTAAAACGGTCCAGCGTCATTTGTTACCTCCTTTTGCGGCTTGGTTGCCCGTTGGCCAGCCACCGAAAGTGTGTGATCAGATTCCGTTCCAGATTGGGAACGCTTGGTGAGGAATGTAAATGCTTTAATTACAGAAGGTTACGAATCAGGCACCTGTACACAGCACGCCGTTGGGGCTGCCGCTGTCAATATGACAGGGCATGGAAGCGCTGCTGTTGTCTCAATATCGCTCGCGAGCCGGTACCTCTACGGCTCGAAGATGGGGATGTCTCGGCGTCACATAAGTGCCGGGTGCTGCAATCTGCGCCGCCTTTCCCGCCGGAGCACACGAAACCTCGACTATTCCTGTTTGCATGCACTGTTCCCGGGGCCTTGCGTGCATCCGACTCCTCATGCGGCCGTTAGCACCGGCAAGTCACCGTCGCACAAAGGTGGCGCCCGGAGTGTCCCTCCGGTTGAGGCAAAGGCCCGAGAACGTATTGAACAGAGTCCGTGCCGGGCCGAAACGAAGCATCATGTGGCCGGTTTCAACTGGCGTATCGCAGTCTAACGGGTGCGGTCGATCCATCTCGATGCTTGCCAAAACCGGGCGAGAAAGTATGCTGGAGGTTGGATCGCCGACGTAGCTCAGTTGGCTAGAGCGCCTGCCTGTGGAGCAGGAGGTCCCTGGTTCGAGCCCAGGCGTCGGTAGTGTAGGTGTGACAAGGGGTTACGACGATTCTGGAGGCGCCCTAAAAGGGCGAAAAACGGCGCCAGCGTCACTCCAGCGTCAGTTTTGGGGTGGTTTCTACGCACCTGCGGACCTCCGTGCCTGCTTCTTCCCGCCTAGAATCTGATCCATCGTTCGTGCCGCTTCACGCTCGTTCGCATCGGTAACGCGGTTGTAGAATTCCATCGTCACCGACACGTCGGAGTGCCCCATCAGTTTAGCCAACGTCTTCGGTGGTGTGCCGGCGTTGGCGTGGTTCTGACCGAACGACTTGCGGAGAGTGGTCATCGTAAAGGGGCTTGTGATCTCGATATTCGCCTTCCGAAGATACCGCTTCGTTTCACGCAAAATGTTGTTCAGCAAGTCGCGAGTCTGCCACGGGCGATGTCCGTGCCCAGCCCAACCTTCGCCCGCTCGGCACAGTCGCCAGTTCTGTTGGACAGTGACGTACCGCGTGGCGGAAAGCGCGATGAAGCCACCCGACTTGAACGCTTGTTGCAGGGCTTCCGTCAGATCCGGCATTGCCGCCTGGGGAATCGGAACAGAGCGCTCCTTGCTTTCGGCGGACTGCCCGTCCGCCTTGATGGTGAACGGTGGCGCGTCAGCCGTGGGGGCACGATTTATCACGTGAACACGACGTTCATCCAAGTCGACACAATCCGCTGTCAGATTATAAACCTCACCCGGCCGGAGCCCGCACCCGTACATGAGCCAGTATGCCGCACGTTGTCGAGCCGTTGGTACTTTCGCAATGAACCCAGTGAATTCCGCTGGGACAATGTGCTGCCACGGTCTGGATTTGCCTCTGATCCGCAGAGGTGAGTTTTTGTCTTCCTTTGGGCACACGAACGGATTCCGGTCGACGTACTTCCATGCAACCGCCGCCGCCCAGATGGCGCGGCAGTGTTTTCGATGCTGGTACAGAGTCCAACTCGATAGGTTGCCACCACTTCCCCGTGCCCTCTTGCGACTGACTATGAACGCCTCCGCTCGCCGCTGGTCGATAAGTCGTAGCGAATGTGTCGTATCGAAGTACGCCCGGAGTTGTTCCATCGTTCGTCGGTACGCCTCCTGCGAAGAGTAGCTGAGACCTGCCAGTCGTGACTCCGTGAACTCCTCCAGTACCTGGCCAAGCGTAACTTGTTTCACCTCATCCCGCGGGCTACCCCGATTTAGGTCGGCCTGCTTTTCGATCTGAAATGCCTTGGCCTCACGGCTGTGTTTGAAAGACCGGCTGTAGCGTCGCTGTTTACCGGTCTCGTGATCCACATCGCCGAACCAACGCACAATGTAGGGCAGCTTCCGCCCCTTCGCGTGACTCAGCGACACCTTCGTGTTCATCGTATCACCTCCAGTGCACATAGGCTGTGCAGGGTTGCTTGTACGCCGCTCTCGGAAGAGTGGTTGCCGGACCTCGCGGACACCGACCACCTGCACAGCCCTGTTCCAGTATTCACTTGAGACAGAACGTACGCACAAGCGCTCAGAGTGTGCACCGCCGCCCTGTCTAGTACAAGAGGGGAATCCGCCATCACCGCCTTCCTCCGTTCACTACCGGGCGATTCTTGAGGAAATCGAGCAGATCGTCGCCCCGGATGCGCCGTTCCCGCCCGATCTTGATCGCGTTCAGCTCGTGGCTGTGTACGTACCGCGTCACCGTCGCGGGCTCACATCGCAGTAGCTGCGCTGCTTCGGCGGTGGTCATCACGACAGGCACGGGCAGGATGGCCGGTACGCTGCTCACGACCTACCCTCCACGGCGGTATCGCTGACTTCCACCTTCACGCCGTATATCCTCGTTAGAAACCGAATCGCCCGACTGACAGCCTCTTTCGCTGGTATCCGTGCGTTGGTGGCGTCCAGTTCCAACGTCAACCGTTCCACCGCGCGATGTTTCGGTGCCTCGTTCACGTCCTGCCCTCCGCGGCCGCGCCGATGGGTTCGACGTGTCTCGCCTCGTAGGACATCGTGGATCGTCGGTACCAAACCTG
>CP070744.1:1885356-1892546 GCA_020348265.1 Phycisphaerales bacterium
GTGCGTCCTTCATGGGCAGCGCGGTGGCTATCAGTAAAGGTGTCCGTGCTTACATCTCAGGTGACGATGGCATCCGTTCATTTATCTCCCAGGACGGACGCCGTTGGAAACCGGAACCCGGCCTCCGCCTCGCCGGCGCTTGGGATCCCGCTGTCATCAAGCTGCGCGACGGCTCATACATGATGATCTACTGCGCATCTGCAGAAACACAGCAGCCGACGTCAACACAGCTGGTCTCCGCAGCGGACTACATGTCCCCGGATGTCCATGACTACGGTTT
Organism: Phycisphaerales bacterium; assembly: GCA_020348265.1. GTDB lineage: Bacteria > Planctomycetota > Phycisphaerae > UBA1845 > UBA1845. The sequence goes on from CP070744.1 coordinate 1,885,637, forward strand.
TGACGGGATGGACGCAGTATCGAGCGAGTACTCCACTGATGACTTGTGGGGAGGAGCATGGGAAGGCGACACTCAAGCGCCCGAAACTGCCGCCTACGAAGACTCCATTGCCGGAATCGATGACGAGGGCTTTGACGACAGCGCTGACGAGCAAGCACTCGAAGCACTTGCCGATGCGGCGGATACACAAGAGTACGGTTCTACTGCCGCCCCGTCGGGTGACCACGAGATTGACGGCCCCGCAGACGGGTGGCGTGATTCCGGCCGTTCGTCGACGAAACACGCAAACTATGAAGGTCCCACGTACAAAGACGGATATGGTGAAATCGGCTCAGCAGCGGAAAGAACAGTAGATACGAATAGTCGCTCCAGCCGACATGACGAACCGCCCTACAAAGACTCCTACGCGGAGCAAGTGGACAACACGAATAACGGAACCACGCAGAACGCCACAATGCCGTCGTCAGGGCGAGACCTGGAAGGGGAGTACCAGCTCAGCGAGGCCGCCTCGCGTCACGGTCCCGGAGAAGATTCCCAGTGGATGGCGTCGGAGTCTGCGGGCACTGATGCCGATCTGGTGTTGGCGCTGCCTTCGTCGGGGGTCTCCGACTCGTACGCTCCGCCCCCAACAGATCGACCATCCGCAACGTCACGCTTGGATGAAGAAGACGCAAGTTGGGAGGATGATTGGGCACAGGCTGACTACGATGGTGGCAACGAGGAGCCAATCGAGGAGTACGATCGCCATGCAGATGCTGATTCATCCACGTCCCGACCGGACAACTCTGGATTGGACGGGCCCCTCTCACAATCAGCCGATGCAGGTACACCTCGTTCCGAATCGACGCCGGAGCCGGGGGAAGCAAACCTGACAGATATCGAATGGCCCACCTCGGGCCCGGAGGATTGGCCCGAGCAGGATGCACTCGCTTTCGTTCCCGCGCCGAACTTCGAGGAGAAAATCGAATACCTCGACTGGTATAGCGAGCTCGCACTCCAGAAGGTCGAAGACAACGCCTTTGACGCATATGCAGTTTTCATACCCGGCCCCGGCGATTGGAATGAAAGCCAGGTGGAATGGCCCGAGTTGAACGATATGTTCAACGATCGCGAGTACGAAGGCGCCCCTGCTCCGTGGGACCCACAGGAGCATCCTGAATGGGAGGAGTCCAATCGTGAAGCTCAGGAACTGCTCGGGCTCTTTCGCGAAGCGACAACCCACGAGGGATACTCCCCTCCAGTCATGCTCTCCGAAGAAGAGATGGATTCTGATGCAAATGAGTACGGGCTCATGCTGGGCATCAGGCTGGGCTCTTTAGGGTCGCACCGCAGGCTGGGCAGGGCGACTCTCGCGGACGCCTGGCGCATGGACGATGGCGAGGTCTCGCCCCAGAGACTGTTGGAGGCGTGGCGGACTGCACTTCGCGATGCCAGGCATTTAGCACAGGGAGCGACACTGATTGAAGAACTCGTGGCCATGGCTATGCGACGTGATGTGCAATACAACGCACGCTGGGCGCTCAAGCACGTCGAGTTCTCTGCCGAGCAGTTGGAAAGCGCGCTCAAGCTGCTCATGCAGCTCGATGGGGGTTATCGCGATCCAACCCTGGCAATTGTCGGCGAACATGCCATGTCCATGGATACGCTTCAATACGTCTTCATGCCCGAGAAACCGGGTGGTACACCTAGAATAAACATGGATAATGCGAAGCAGTTGCTGGACATGACTGAGTTCACGGAAGAGTTGCGTGCGGAGACCCTCGAACGTCTTGCCCGCATGACCCCAGACGACATCCAGACTTCCATCGAAGCAACGGATGCCTGCTACCGTGAGTTGGCCCATCTATTCCGTACTGGCTATCCGGAAGTGCGCGGGGCGGACATACAAAAGACGCTGCAGAGGTACATTCGCACCAACGTCTGGACCGAGCTGCTCCTTCCCGACCTGACCCGGGTTTACGTGCTTCGCGCCCGCGACGAAACCAGCCGGAGGGGCACGCAATTGACTTATGCCGTCCACCTATTCAAGGCCCGCAACGGCCGATGGCCAAACTCGCTCGACGAGCTTCCCGGTGATCACCCCCGGCAGATGCGCATCGACCCATTTACCGGAAAGGACTTCGCCTATCGAGTCGATGATAACGGCCCGAAGATCTACTCTCTTTCCGAGAACGCGGTCGACGACGGTGGCGTCCACTCCCCGCGATGGGATGACGAGCTCACCAAAGACACCGAAACGACCCGCGAAGGCGCAGGGGCGCGCGATGCCGAAAGTCCCAGCACCACCTTCTCCGACGACTTCGTCTTCTGGCCCCCACAACCCCGCCCAACACGCAAGTGAGGCGTAGAACGCGGAACCCTCACCCCAGGTGCACCGCTGACTACCGGCCGTTATGCCCCTTTGACTAGCATAATCCTACACGGTATTGTCCCCAGATCAGCGGAGCGTAGTATCCGGATAGCTGCGCTCCGCGAAGGACCTTGTTGGGCCGCCACGCAAGGCGGAGCCGAAGCATGTTACAGAGAATACAGATACGGAACTTCAGGTGTTTGAGAGAGGTCGATGTCCCGCTCAGGCCGTTGACTGTGCTGATCGGTCCGAACGACTCGGGAAAATCGGCTTTCATGGAAGTCATCAGCCAGACAGCCGTAGGGGATATAGCCCCGACAGTGCTCGACTGCTGGCGAGGCGACAAGCAGTTTCGCGTTGAAGTCAACGGGCAAGCAGACGAAGGAGTGTTCCGTTGCCCCTATGGCAACCCGAAAATCCTCCCATCCCCGAACCCGTTTCTTCCCTTCGCGTTCTTCGTCCTCCCATCCGACGGCGTACAGATGGCGTCTGCGGGGTACCCAGATACCGGTAGGGCGCCGGACATCGGGCAAGAGGGCACTATGATTCCAGCGCTCCTGGATCATCTTCTCCGCCGCGATCGAAACAGGTTCTCAGCGGTCATCTCAGCGCTGCAAGCGCTGATTCCGGGTTTTGAGGGACTCGAGATAGGTACTCCAGACGCCAGCAGGCGACAAGTGGATCTGGTTATTGAGGGTGGGCTGCGAATACCGGCCAGCATGGCATCCGTCGGCGTAAGGCTCATGTTCTTCTTCGTTGCGTTGGCCTTCCATCCTAAGCCCCCGAGGCTAATCCTTATTGAAGAACCTGACAACGGTGTACACCCGAAGCGTCTCAAGGACGTCATCGGGTTGCTGAGGGAAATTACTCAAGGCAAGCATGGTGATAATGCTGCCCAGGTTATTCTCACTACGCACTCGCCGCACTTGCTCGACTATGTCGACTTGGAGCAGGATCAAGTTCTCGTCTTCCGCAGACAAGAGGACGGTAGCCGAACTGCGGAACCGGTCGACAAGGAACGCCTGAAGAACTTCCTTGACGAGTTCATGCTCGGTGAAGTGTGGTTCAACGAAGGCGAAGACGGTCTGGTGAGGCGTGATAAGTGATGCATCTTCTCTTCGTCGGCGATGGCCCGCGCGATGCAGCAACTGTCCCGATACTCGTTAAGCGCATATTGAACGCAACCATAGAACCGGTCTCCTGCTCGTGGCACTCGGTTCGCGTTAAGGGTTATAAGCGAAAGGTACTCTACATGATCCGACGCGTCAGAGACCAAGGCGCGGACGGGCTCGTTGCGACACTTGATGCAGACAAGGAGAGGAAGGGGCGTCGGCTGCGTGAGATGTGTAAGGGACGCGATGCCGACAGGGAGAAATACGCACCGGTTAGAACAGCTTTGGGTGAGGCCGCACCCCACGGCGAAGCGTGGCTGCTGCAGGACCCGGTCGCAGTCCGAGAAGGAATGGAATTGCCGAACGAGGTCCAGATTCCTAGTCTGAGAAAGACCAAGGACCCCAAGGAGGCGCTTCACAGGCTCCTCGCGACGAGCCCGCGTTCAGAGGATCGCCCAGTGCACGTTTGGGCTGACATCGCAGGCTTGGTGCAACCAGAACGCTACAAGTTCAAGAAGAACACGGGCTTTGGTACCTTTGAGAAAGACGTAAGAGACGAACTAGGGCCACTTGTAACGTCCAGGGCGGATTGATCCTGGTTCATTTCGATGAACACCGGGCGTCAGTAGTGTATTCACCTAGTGCTCGCACCACGGTCATCCAATCCACATAGAAGTAGGGCACGTCGAGTTCGCGATGTAGATCGCGCAGGCGGGCGAGAAGCTCTTCAGTCAACGGACCTTGCCATTGTTGCGCGGCGGGATCACAGAAGAAGATCCTGCAACCCAGGGGTCTGGAGTCTCGAACATAGCACTTCTGATCGTAAGCTTGCGGGCAGGCGTCTTCCGTTACCTGCGGGCACGTTGATGTTCTGGCGAGATAGTAGCAAACCTCCAGCGCGGTTACGTACAAGCGGTGGCCATACTCGCCGAATCGGCAGCACTCTCCCTTGTTTACACACCTGCCCGGCTGTTCGGCGATGAGGCGATCACATTCAGCATAGAAGTCGCTCATCGATTCGATCACATCGATTCGACGTGACGCGTCAAACAATCTCTTTACCGGAACTTCAGCGACCTGAATGGTCATCTCGGTGGCATTTTGAGCTGTTGGATCAGTTTCGAATTGGCACGGCAGCATGGGTGCACTTACGCTTTTCGCGCCCGCCACAGGTGGGCGGGCGCCATACAGGAACGGAGAGCATTAAACCAGGATGAGATAAAGCAGCCAAAGACCCACCCCGACGGCGTACATCCCCAAGACAATCGTGCCCCACAGAACAAGTGCCGCTACCGGAACATCACTCAGCTTCTCACATCGCGTTGTCTTGTAGACGACTGCAATGCTAAGACACAAAGGCAGCATGAGTATCTGCCGTTGCGGGCCGGCCAGCTCGATGAAACCCAACACCAAAAACGCCAACGTCCCGGTCATTGCTCACCCTCCACAGCACCGTGCCGCTGTCTTCGAACCGCGTACGACGGGTCGGCCCGAGAGATGGCATCGAGGATGACAAGCAGGTTAAGCAATCCGGCGACACCGGTGTAATGAACCCCAACGTCCGCCGACAGCCAGTGTCCACCAGGAACAGGTGCCCCCGAGCGGGCGATGCTGCGATTAAGCGCGTATGCTGACAGGGTATTACCCCCGCTGAAGATCTGAGCGACAAACCACAGCTTCCGCTCGTGCGGATCGACCGTCTCCCGCACCCCGCCAATAGCCACCCCGGTCCAAAAGGTCGCGGTAACCATGACCAGCAAGATCAGACCGCGGTTTCGCTGCCCGAGGTAGATGTGCCCGAGTCCGGGAACCAGCCAGGTGAACAGTCCGGCTAATGGGGCTCGCAGGACGTCGCTCGATTTGTTTTCCGCCACGCAGAGGCTCCGTGATTATCTACAGCGGACAGGACCGATCCGGGTTACAGCACTGGGCGCAGGCCGCGGGCGATGGCTCGCAGGACGTCTTCGACTGCCCCTGCCTTGCAGCAAACACGCTGAGCTTCCGGGCAACGTCATTACTCTGGCAAGCGGGACACTGCAGATCCTCGTGCCCGGTCATCGATCGGACAAGTCTCTCAAACTCGTGCTTGCAGGCCCCGCAAACGTATTCGTATATAGGCATCGCCCAGAGCTTCCTCGTCGCGACAACAATACAACACCGCTGCAAGTAGTATAGGTTGACCTTCGCTAACGTGCAACGGGTGCTGAAGATACAGCAATCCGCCGGGTTGACGGGATTGATTCCACAAAGACTATGCCCTGGAAACGCCCTGCCAGACGGTTATCCTTTAGGTTTTCGCGGTGTGTTGTGCGGGGCCGCGAACTGACTGGACCGCATCCACCGTGGCGGGATCCGAATGTGAACGGCCTGATAATCCTGAACAAATCCACCGGGATCACCTCGGCCAAAGCGCTCTATCGCGTACGCTCCATCACCAGGCAGCGCAAGAGCGGCCATGCCGGCACGTTGGACCCGGCAGCATCGGGCGTACTGATACTCTGCATGGGTAAAGCCACCAAACTGGTCGAGATGATCATGGATCAGCCCAAGGTCTACCGGGCCACCGCGAGACTTGATGTGACCAGCGAGAGTTTCGATTTGGATCGACCGCTCATCCCCGTGGACGTCGCCGATCCACCGACAGCAGAGGTGGTCCACGATGCGTGCCGAGAGTTCGAGGGCGAGATCACCCAGGTACCCCCGAAGATCAGCGCCGTCAAAGTCGGTGGTGTTCCTGCATACAAGCGGACTCATCGCCAGCAGGACTTTGAGCTGAAGGCCCGCCCGGCAATGATCTACTGGCTGCACATTCATTCGTATGCCTGGCCAACCATTGACTTCGAGATGTGCTGCGGTCGGGGGACCTACGTGCGCTCGCTCATCCGCGACCTGGGCGAATCGCTCGGCACGGGCGGATGTCTCACGTCATTAGTGCGGCGAAGTGTCGGCCCATTTACGGAGGAGCAGGCCTACTCGTTGGACAGACTTGAGGCCGCTCGCAGCTGCGCCGAATACCTGATCGAACTTGACGCCGCCCGCGCACTTCTTGTGCCCGACAAGCTGATCATCCCTCCTCGACCGGATTGAAGGGTGGCCCACCTACTTCGTAGGTGGCACAATGATGGCGGTCACAACCCTGAGCACTCGTCATCGTCTCCCCCATGTCCGAAGGACATGAGCCACTCAACTGTCATCATACCGGCACTGCTCAAGAGCAGTGGCACACTGCAGGTAAGTACCGTTCGCCAGCGTCGTCCGAGGGTCCGCGAGCTTTGCGCTCGCGGCTCTGAGTGGGGGGTTGCCTGCAGCTCCTCTCTGCAGACACCTGCGGTTCTCCAGGCTCACGAATCAAAGAACTCTGCCCAGCCACTGCTTCGCCAACTGTACCATTGATGCATACAAAAAAACACAAGACGAACGATCACGCGTACAAGATCTGAAAAACACA
>CP070744.1:1892646-1899669 GCA_020348265.1 Phycisphaerales bacterium
CGCCCCTCGCAGTACGCCAACGACCAGCAGCGACCTATCAGCGTAATCCGCTGAAATCTCCGCAGCCAGTTCGCTAACGCGTTCATCCAGCTTGGCGGCTTCGATAAGGCAGGTTATCTCAGTCTCTGCTACCGCTACATTGCCCGTTTCCGGTATTTCCACGGAACGCTCCCAAGTTGCTGGCCCACTGATCCAAGGCGAAGCATTATAGCAGAAGACGGCGCTTTGACGAGGTTATTCGCGCGCAATATCGGCTTCCAGGGACCGATATAATGTGGCCAGGTGCTGACTGCTCAGTCACGCAGACTGTCATGCGTGCGTCAGCGGAGCAAGTTGTGCGGATATGCAACGCCCCCGGCCACTGGACCGGGGCGCTACTGCAGATCCACTTTATATTGACACCCGCTGCCCGATCGCCGTTCAGATCATCGAGCAGCTGCTCGTCCGCTAGCCGAACTTGATCCCTTGTGCCAGCGGGAGTTCCGTCGAGTAGTTGATCGTATTGGTCTGGCGCCGCATGTAGGCCTTCCAGGCATCAGAGCTGGACTCACGACCACCGCCGGTTTCTTTCTCACCACCAAACGCGCCGCCAATCTACTCCCTGTCGGCGCTAGTGTCGTCAGTGGCGTCCCTGAGAGCATCGACCGCATGTTGCCAGCTCAGCGAACGGCCTATTTGGTCCCGCTCATGAACGGAAACTCCCACTGCTGGCCGTGGTACAGGGCGTTCTCAAGTTCCATGAGCGAACGTACGTACGGCCGCATTAATGGGTTTGTGAACTTGTAGTATCCTTCTCGGACTTTCGTAAGCACATTCCCACGGTTTTCGCCGGACAGCTCGCCGAGGTTCCAGCTGAACGTAGCGGGCTTCCGCTCCTCGCCCACGAACAGAGTCATGTTCTTCGCGATGTCTTTGACCTGAACCTCGCGTTCCTCGCTCAAGGCCATAGCCCAGAGAACTAGCATGAACTTCTCACTAGGCTTACGCGTTGTGATCACGGCTTGTGCGTATTGCTCGCTGAGCGTGTGCTCGGCGTTGCTCAGGGCACCCGCTAAGCCTTGGACATACTCGTCTTCAGCGATCACGACCTGGTTGGCTGCCCCCTCACCAAGCTGGTCTGCGGCAACGTAAGCTGCATGCCGGCAGATCAGATGCACAAAGTACGGAAAGCCATCCGCGAGTCGGGCGATTCGGTGGGAGACCGTATTCTTGATCGTAGCGCCCAAGTGTTCTTTACCCTTGTGAATGATGTCGCCTAGTTCCTCCTTGGACATCCGGTCGAGCTTGACCTGGGCCAGCGAGCGGGTCAAGGATTTATGCTCCCCGATCAATTGTGATAACGTGTCGGCGACATCGACCAGCATAATCTTCGTTGTCGAGTCGGCGTCGGAGAACTGCTTGAGCAACTCGGCCATGCGCGCGTGGCATTCCTCATCGCGGACGCGATCGTACTCGTCGATGATGATCAAACCTTCGCTCGCCGAGAACTGCTCAAGCAGCATTCGCGGTGTGATTTGTGGCTCTCCGACGATACGCCTAAACGAGCGCCGAACGCGCCGAGACCTACCGATTCCCACCGAAGCTACCGAGCTGAGACCGAGCGCACCGTGGCGCTCCGCCTCGGACTCAACGCCGTTCAGGACAACCTCGACACCAGCGCTTGCGAGGACATCGCGGAAGATCGTGTCAAAGGTGCTTGACCTTTCGCAGCGCACGAAGTGGGTCCGGTCTTCGTCACGTCGCAAGAAGAAGTAGGCGAGTTTCGCCAGCGACGTCTTGCCAACGCCGCGTTCGCCATAGAGCGCCACCTGCCTCCCAGGTGCGCGAATCTCGCCTTCCAGCCTGCGGACGTGTTCGGTGCGCCCTGCGAAGAACTCTGGAAGATCGATCGGGGCATAGGGACGGAATGCCTGGTCGCAACGGGCCAGGAACTCCAGGTAACGCTGGCGTTTTCGATCGGCGCGTGCCATGCCGTGATCGTAGCCCTGTGCGCTCAAGAAGGCACACGCCTCCTAATCCCCGAACTTGATACCTTGGGCCAGCGGCAGTTCCGTCGAGTAGTTGATCGTATTCGTCTGACGACGCATGTAGGCCTTCCAGGCATCGGAGCCGGACTCACGTCCTCCGCCGGTCTCCTTCTCACCACCGAACGCCCCGCCGATTTCCGCGCCGCTCGTACCGATGTTGACGTTGGCGATTCCACAGTCGCTTCCCCACGGAGCCAGGAACTGCTCAGCCTCACGGAGGTTGTTGGTGAAGATCGCCGAACTGAGTCCCTGTGGGACGCCGTTATGCATCGCGATTGCCTCGTCGAGCGTGCCGTATTTGATGATATAGAGAATCGGAGCGAAGGTCTCGTCCTGTACGATCTTCAGCTCATTGCGGGCAGCAGCGATGCACGGCGTGACATAGCAGCCGCCGGGGTAGGTCGCACCGTCAAGCTTGCCGCCACCGTAAAGAATCTCACCGCCTTGCTCTTTGATCGTCGTTATCGCCTTCATCATGGTGTCGACAGCATCCGTGTCGACTAGCGGTCCCATCAGCGTACCCACTTCGAGCGGATTCCCGATGCTCACCTGTTTGTAAGCACTCATCAGTTTGTCAACCAACTCATCGCGGATCGACTCATGAACGATGATACGACGAGTCGAAGTGCATCGTTGCCCGGCCGTCCCCACCGAACCGAACAAGATTGCCGGCACGACCAGCTTCATGTCCGCATCCGGCGTGACAATGATCGCATTGTTCCCGCCCAGCTCCAGGATGGTCCTGCCCAGCCGCTCGCCCACAACCGAACCCACGCGGTATCCCATCTCGCAGCTGCCCGTCGCGGAAACCAGCGGAACTCGCCGATCAGCCAGGAGCTTCTCGCCTACGGTGCGGCCTCGGCCAACCACCAAACTGAAGATCGCCGGATCGATGCCCATCTTGCGGCAAACGCGCTCGGCGATTTTCGAGCAGGCGATACCGGTCAGAGGGGTCGAGGATGAAGGCTTCCACAGCGTAGAGTCACCGCATGTAGCAGCAATGGCGCAGTTCCACGCCCACACCGCCACCGGGAAATTGAACGCTGAGATCACCCCGACGACACCCAGCGGATGCCACTGCTCGTACATGCGATGGCCGGGCCGCTCGGAATGCATGGTCAAACCATATAGTTGCCGGGATAGGCCGACCGCAAAGTCGCAGATGTCGATCATTTCCTGGACTTCGCCCTCGCCCTCAGCCCGGATTTTGCCCATCTCCCAAGTAACCAACGCACCCAACTCCGCCTTCACTTCCCGCAGGGCGTTGCCAAACTGGCGGATGGCTTCGCCGCGTACGGGCGCAGGCACCTTGCGCCATTTGAGAAAGGCTTCATGTGCCCGCGTGGCAATCTGGTCATATTCCTGTTCGGTCACCTGTGTGACGGCGGCAATGGCCTTGCCGTCGATCGGAGAGACGGAGTCGATCTTGTCCCCGCTGCCGACCCACTCACCGCAGAAACCGCCCTTGTTTACCGCTTCAATGCCGAGTTTGTTTAGTACGTCCTGCATGTCCATTGTCCTATTGAAAAAGCAAGAAATAGCCCACCGCAACCGCCGAACGGCTCAAGATAGCCGCCCCCTCCGAAGCGTCAACCCCGCGCACTTTTTCCCACTTTAGTGGCCACTATCCACGTTTTAGACCGTGCGTTTTAGGAAGCCGACGCTTGACTGGAAGAACTGCTCATTGTCTATCCCGCTCTCCTCTTCCTGTTCGCTTTGCAGGTCGCTGAGGTTGGCCACGCACATCGAACAGCCTACGACGTCGAGATGGAACTGAGTGTAACCCTGCCAGGGGTCGTCGAGGAGGCCCAGTAAATAGGAGCCGAGCGTGCTGCGTTTCAGGCAGGTGAGCCTGTGCTCGCGCCAGACCTTAGCGACGGTGATGTCCGCGCGGGCCTCGTCGAGACAGGCCACGGCCGACGGCTCCCGCTCGGTGAGGTACTTCTGCAGCTTTTGTATCGCTCGAAACTTGATCCCCGCGACGGCCTTCTGGTCGATGTCCAGTAGATCAGCTACCTCGAGGTTGCGCTTGCCCCCGAAGAAGATCAACTCAATCACTTGAAGATCACTGAAGGCGTCGCGATCGCGCAGCTCGTGGATCAGCCGGCGGAGTATCTGGGCGAGGAGCGTTTCCTGCTCGGATTCGGATTCGGCAGCGACGGCGATTCGACTGGGGGTCTCCGTGGAACCTGGGACAACCTGCTCGAGCCAGCCCTCGTCATCCGCGGGCTCGGAGAGCACGGTTACCTTCCGTTGACGAAGAAGGTCGTAGAGCTTGTAGCGGAGGATGGTGAACAGATAGGTCTCCAACGAGCGATTGGAGTCGAAATGGCCCAGCGACTGGAGGAACCCGACAAACGTCTCCTGCACCAGGTCTTCCGCGTCGCTCAGGCTGGCGATGCGGGCCCGGGCGAAGGCCAGGAGTCGGCCGGAGAAGCGGTCGATCAGCTGCCTCCACGCCGCCTCGTTCCCTTTGACAATCTCTTCGACGAGGAATACGTCAGCCTTATCCGGTTTCATCGCGCAGTTCGCCCATTCACGGCCACGGCGGTACTGCGGCCATTATGCCACAAATGGACACGCCCGCAAACTCAAGCGTTATGGCGGTCGAGCCCTTAGTTTCATAAACCTTATGGCCATATAACTATCGTGTGACGCGAGCCGCAGGCTTTAAGCCTGCGGCTCATTTAGCCGGGAGAACAGTGTAGCGCGCTACTAAGTATGCGCCTCGGGTGGTGCCTCGCCCCCGTTGGCTGCGTCTGCGGCGGCCTCCGAATCGTCGTGCGGATCGAAGAAAGGCTTTGCTTCCACATGTCTGTGACGGCGCGGGAACATGCTGATCATAAGAAGCAGCGATGAAACCACCAGACCGAAGACAATGAACACGCGTGTTTCGTAGTCCAGGTAATCCCAATTGCGGGTGATGCCGGTGATTGTCGCGCCGATTCCGAACAAGGCGACCGACATCAAGAGCGGCCTGAGCGAATCCCGCCAAAAGCCCGGCTGCCTGATGGGCGTGGTCTTGCGGACGGCGAAGATCATAAGGGCTACACAGGCGATCGCTCCCACGATCATGCCTGTCAGGCCTTGGTGGCCGAGATCGTCAGGGAGAATGATCCCCAGCAGGAGAGTAACAATGGCTCCGCCCATAAGCACAAAGGCCACTAGGCTCCAAAACGCACGGGTCACGCCCCATCGAGTGTAACGCAAATGGGCTGGGGCTGGCTGTCCGCCGGATGGCGGAGGCGGGGGGGAACTCACCGGGAGCGCGGCCCCTGCCTCATCGGAAGCAACTCCTTCCGCGGTCCCGACTTGCGAGAGCTGATCATACGGCACGCGGCCGGGGGTATCGTCCGCGAGACCGGCGGCCGCAACCGCCGCATCTCTGCGTTGTCCAGCAGGAGCAGGCCGCACCCAAGTCGTCGACTGTAGGATTATGGAGACAACGCCTGCGACGGTGGCACCGATGCCAATGAGTTGATCGTTGTGCTTGCCGACCACCTCAGTGCACATTCCTACGACGATTGCGCCAAGGCCGGCGGCAAGCGCCGCACGCCAAACACTGACTTCTCCTCTCCTGGTCGGATCAGCGCCTTCCCTCCATGGGAGGACGGTCATCATCAGCAACCCCAGCCAAACGGCAACACCGCCGTAAACTTCGACCATAATCGGGGCTGCTCCAGCGGCCATAAACGGCGCGCTGCATCCGGTACGCACGAATGCCTGGGCCCACTTAGGCCCGTCGGTGACGCCGAACCACCGCACCGCCCGCCGGGAAAGGAGGATTCCACCAGCCATGGCAAGCGTGAGCATCGCTACACCTGCGCCCAGCCCCCCCCTAACAGTACCCGTGTTCTCCTTGTGATACTCATATACGTAGTATGCGTTCCCCCAGATGACCCCGAGAACGATTGCCAGCGAGACGGCTAAGAGTAGAGAAAGCAGCTTGCGTTTCTTCTGGATGCTGGCATCCGGAGGGGATATGCCCGCATCGAGTGCCACGCCTACAGGCGGCGGTGGCGGCACGGGCGGTGGGGCATCCCCACCAAGCTTGGTGATCTTCTTGGCGAGTTTGCGCTCGATCCGCTTCTGTCGCTTTGCCAGGCGATCGGACAACTGGACATCTTCACCCGTCTCACCCGGTCGTCCGGCCGGCTCACGCCGAGCGGCCATCTGAGCAGCGGCATCCAACGAATACCCGCGCACGGGATTCGGCGAAGGAACGGGCGAACCAGCCCGATCAGCCGCCCCTTTGACCACGGCACCGTCTAGGCTCTGTGTGCTGAAACCGGCCAGGCTCTTTTGCACTTCCTCGACTCCCAGCAGATCGTCGATCATCTCGTCGACGGTCTGGTAGCGGTCGTTGGGGTCCTTCTGTAGGGCTTTGTGGATGATCTTGCCGAACGGATCGGGCAGGTTTTGCACCTCGGGCTGGGTGGTCAGGTGCTTCATGAGCACCTCCGCCATCGTGGAACCCTCGAAGGGCACCTTGCCCAGCAGCATCTCGTAGAGAATCACGCCCAGTGCATAGATGTCCACCCCGCGGGAGTAGTTGCCGCTCCCGATCTCCGGAGCCATGTAGTGCACGGTTCCTACGCTGGAGGTCTGGGCGCTGTGCCGCGAAACCGAGATGAATTTGCTCAGCCCGTAGTCGCCGATCTTCACATAGCCGTCGTCGTAGAAGATGTTTCCCGGCTTCATGTCGCGGTGCACGATGCCGCGGTCATGCAGATAGGCCAGACCTTTGGCGATCTCACGGACGAAGAACGCTGCCTTCTGCGGGCCGAAGCCGTTGGGCTCAGCGATCAGCAAATCCCGTAACGAAGCTCCGGAGCAGTACTCCATGACGATGAAATACTCTCCGTCGGCGTTCTTCTTGACGTCGAAGATCGATACCAGGTGCGGACTCTTCAGGTTTATGCAGTGTCCCACCCCCCGCAGCTCGACGTCGGGGTTGGACTTGTGGTACTTCAGGGCCACCTCGCGTCCGCCGTCG
>CP070744.1:1899769-1906666 GCA_020348265.1 Phycisphaerales bacterium
ACCTCGCGTCCGCCGTCGCTCATTGCGTAGTAGACCTCTCCGAAGCCCCCGCTGCCTACAGCACGCTGGATCGTGAAGTCGTCGAGCGGTCGATCGCCATGTTTGAACGAATAAGGCATGATTCGCTGCTTTGTATAATACCGGCTAACACTCGTTGGGGTCGCTTATAATACACGACCCAATATCTAATCGCGTCTATCTTACGTTTTCGCCCCACCGGGGGTGTTTATTTTCCAGGGCTCCAAAACCAGACTCGCACCGCAGATTTCGACCGGTTCACCCAACTTCAACGCCTGGGCCTCGTGAGCTCCACCGCGAAGCGGACGAATCCACAGTGAGCCGTTTCGCTCGAACATAACCGCCGGAGACTCTGCGTGTCGGCAGAACACGTGCGCATTGCTGCCAGCCCCGACGGTCGCGTGCTGATGGAACATTATAACTCTGCGGACGTCGTTGGGCATTTTCGTCGTATCGCTCAAGTCCAATACGGCGGTCAGGCTCTTTCGACTGGGCAGACGGAAGTTCATTTTAGCCTTGCGACCCAGCACGATGCGAAGACCGTCACGCAGCAACTGGTGCCGAGTCTTGCGGCCGGCGACCTCCACGTCTCTGGAACCGAAAAGGAAGTAGTCCTCATCGACCCGGGCGATGTTCGCGTGACGTTCCGCCAGGTCGCTGAAGATCGGAATATCAGCAGGAGTGCCTGAAGCCGCTCGTCCGATAGACGCGTTATCCCCGCAGACCACCAGGAAACTCCCGCCGCCGTCCACAAGCAGAAGGAGACGGTCCGGCAGAGAGCCTTTCGAACGAGCCGGGCTGGGAATCGCAACCGTATCGTCAAGCGACGCGAGCTTAGCCGCGGGCTTCTCGCTTTCAACGGGGAGATCCACGTTTTCACCTAAAGGTCCGGCGAGCAGTTCCGTCCTGAGTTCTTCCACCTGGCGCAACTGCTTGACGGCCTGGCCGACCCATGCCGCCTTGGGCAACAGGCGATCCAGGCTCATCAAATGGCGTCGTGCCTCGGCATGATCTCCGGAGAGCAGGCAACGGGATGCCTGTTGAGCAACGGTCAACAAGTCCTTCAGCTCGCGTTTCGCCGGAAGCGCATCGCCGAGGTCTCCCAGACACGCCAGTTCATCCTCCGCCCGCCCGATCCTGCCTTTGGTCAGGGCGGCGCGGGCATTCTCGAATACTCTGTCACACAGCTTCGCTTCGACCTTTGTTGTAGCCTCGTGATGTGCGTCGATCTTCCTGGCCCGGCGGAGACGTTCCGCCGCCCCGGCCATTTGCCCTTGGGTGATCAGTTTCTCAGCAGCAGCCGCTAGTCGATCGGCGTCATCAGCCCGGACCTCAATCTCCCGGCGGAGGTCTTCAGCGGCATGGTCGTGGGCAGAGGCTTCTTCGAGCATCTTGCGGCCCGCGGCCAGCGATCCTTCTTCGATCCTCTTGCGTACCGCGCCGAGCCGATCGTGCCGGGATTGTCTGTTCCGCTGTACCTCAGTCGAAACCACCTCAACCTGCCTGCGGAGCTCGGCGATCTCATCCTTCATGATCCCGCCCGCTTCGGCCTTGTTCAGATCCATCAGGGCCTCGGCGAAACGCTCTGCCCGATAGTGGGCGCGGGCTCGTTCCACGAACTGATCCGTGAGAGCGTTTAGAACGGCTTGACCGCGGCGGTGGGCGGCCAGGTCGGGAGTCGTCGCCAAGCGGAAGGCCTCATCGAGGCGGCCCTCTTTCAGGGCTTTCTCAGCCGCTTTGAGTCGGACAAACAACAATTGGCCTAACATGCGAGACTCCTGATACCACCACGCGGTGTCAATAGATCATAAGCTACCCGCTCACCGCCTCAAAACCGCCCAGCTGTGCAGTGTAGGGTCCGCCGTGCGGACCGCGCCGTCCGAAGCGTGCCACTGCTCTTGAGCAGTGCTGCGTTCGGTGCAGTCCTCCCGACCGGTGTGGGGTCCACCGTGCGAACCGCCGGATTGCAGCGCGGCCAGTCAACAGTGAATTCGGCCCTGGTACCGGATTATTCCCTGACGCCCAAAACGACCGATAACGGTCACATGGGCGTCTGAGCCTCATTGGGTACATCTCCAAACCCGCCAAGCCTTTGCATGATAGTACCCAGACCTCGTGTCGCCGGACGTTGACAGTTAATAACGGTAAGTTGCAGCGGCTGGATTGCCGCGGGCGGACCCACGCCACGACCCTTCTCAGACGTCCGCCCCCTGATCCCGACGCTGGTCGGGACGGCTCGGAATGATGGCGCCGAATCGTGCACCGTGATTTAGAATGACACCGGAATGGAGAACTAATCCATGATTCGACCGCGAACGGTTGATTCCATCGTCAGATTGTTCATCGTCTGCGCGGCATGTGCGCCATCTGCCTTCGCCCAGCCGCAGCTTAGAGTCCACAATTCGACTTACTACACCGTCCACACTGACCTTGATGCGGATGTCGTTCGTGAGGCTACCGTCCGCTTGACGCGGATGGCGGAGGAGTACGCCCGGCGGACGCGGGGGTTCAGCCGGAAGATCAGCGTCAAGCTGCCTTTCTACCTCTTCAAAGAGCATGAAGATTACATTGCGGCCGGAGGGCTTGAGGGTTCCAACGGAGTGTTCTATGATGACAAGCTGATGGCAGTAATCGGCCATTCTGCGTCTGCCTTTGCCTGGGGTACGGTGCAGCACGAAGGTTTCCATCAGTTCGTCCGCATGGTCATCGGTGGGGAGATCCCCGTCTGGGTGAATGAGGGGATGGCTGAGTACTTCGGGGAAGGGCTCTTCACCGGCGATGATTTCATCGCCGGCCTGATCCCGCAATGGCGGCTTGCCCAGGTGCAGCGGAAGATGAAGGACGCTCGCTTCCCCCCGCTTCGGGGAATGATGCAGGTCACCCGCGAGGAGTGGAACCGGAGGATGAGCGGGAACGATTACGACCAGGCGTGGTCGATGGTGCAGTTCCTCGCTCACGGTGATGACGGCAAGTACGACAAACCCTTCAACGCCTTTCTGCGCGAAGCGGGCCGAACCGGAGTGTGGGACCGGGCGTGGGTAAAGCACTTCGGACCGGGAACGGAGGAGTTCGAGAAGGCCTGGCGAGAGTATTGGCTGAATCTGCCTTACGACCCAACGGCTGATCTCTATGCCAAAGCGACGGTGTCAACCCTGACGAGTTTCCTGGCCCGGGCGGTGAGCCAGGGACAAGCCTTCGAGTCCTTCGAGAGATTCGTAGCTGCGGCAAAGGCCGGCGAGCTGCAGGTCCACGAGCAGGATTGGCTGCCTCCCTCGCTTTTGCGCTCCGCCTTGGCAGGAGTAAGGCAGGCGGGCGAATGGTCACTCGAACAACAACGCCGCAAGAACCCCAAGCTCATCTGCGCCAGAAAAGACGACACAAGACTTGTCGGCACGTTCACCCTCCGCAAGACACGCGTCAAGGACGTATTCGTAGAAGTTCAAAGGTAGTAGAGGCAAACGTCTGCGGCCGATGACCCGTGTCTGAAAGTGACGTTGCCGACTATGATCGCCGCCTTTAGCTGACCCGATAGCGCACGAACGCAAGCACATACGATATAGTGTGGATTACGAGTTCACATCCGCCGCGCATACGGTGTGTCCACCGCAGCTAAGTTCGAGCATAGTTCTTGGGAGCCTCCGGCGCGGTGTCGGTTGTTGGAAGTCCCAAACGACTGAGAATCTCTTTAAGTGTTTCCTGGACTTCCCGGGGCTCACTGTGGCGGAATGGGTATGTGCCCTTCTCTCTTATCTCCTCGGGTTCCCAATGCCGGCTCGCCCTTGCCCTCAAGAGTATTGGAGAGAAGACGCAATCCGCCCGCAAGATTGTATGGACTATCGCGATCATTGCACTGGTGGCGTCGGTGTTTTTTGCGCTCGGTCTCGCGCGGCTTTGGATGTTACCGATCAGGCGGATTACGGCGATTGCGGGGCGGATATCAAGTGGAGACCTCTCTGCCCGGGCGCGCATTCGTGGCTCAGACGAAGTCGCCGGCCTGGCCCGGTCGCTCAACGAGATGCGCGACCACTTGAGCCGGCAGTTGGCCACAATCGGTGGCCAGCGCCGGACACTTGAGACCCTTTTGAATCAGCTCCAGGAAGGCATCATCGTCGCCGGTCCTGACGGGAAAATCGTTCTGGCGAATCCGGCGGCTGCGCGTTTCGTTGATGCTGACGGCGCGCGGCGACCATCACCGGCTTCGTGGGTGGGGCGCTTAGTCGAGCAGTGTGTGCCACAACATGACCTTCAAAGGCTGCTGCTTCCCAGCAAGTCTGCGGAAGTTTCGACTGAGGACGTCTCCGCCAAGGGCTCGACATCGATTCCTTGTGCTCCGGGCGAGCGCCCGCCGGGTGAATTCCGAGTTGAACTTCCCTCTGCTAGTGGTCCCATCGTTGTGCTGGCCAGTGCTTCGGACATCACACTTCCGGGCATGGCGACAGGTGAAAGCGAACCCGAGTCGGACGTCAAACCGCGCATCGGTCGCATTCTGGCGTTGACCGACATTACCGAAATTGCCCGGACAATCCAGGTAAAGACGGATTTCGCAGCCAACGCTTCGTACGAGTTGCGCACGCCGCTTTCAGCGATACGCGGAGCGATCGAGACCGTGCTGGACATTGATCTGTCAAAGGACGCCGCATCAGCTAAGCGATTCCTGGGCGTAATCGACAGACACAGTGCGCGCTTGGAGGCACTGGTTGCCGACCTTCTGGCACTGTCGCGTCTGGAGTCGCCAGTGAGCGAGTTCAGACCTGTGAGCGTCGATTGGGCTCGTTTCGGTGGGGAACTCAGGGCGAAATGGAACGACGCCGTCGAGAAGAGACAACTCCATCTCGAGTGGATCGCTCCAGCGGAGCTTCGCGAGGTTACGGCCGACGCGCAGCTGATCCGATTGGTGTTGGACGACCTCGTTGACAACACGATCAAGTTTACGGCAGCCGGTGGGCGCATTATCGTTAACTCGCGCCGAGAAGGCGGCGATCTGTTCATCGAGGTTTCCGACGACGGGTGCGGGATTGCTGTTGAAGATCAGCAGCGTGTCTTTGAACGTTTCTATCAGGTCGCGCAAGCCCGATCCGGTACCGGCAGCGGGCAACCGGAGTCGCGCGGGACCGGCCTGGGCCTCTCCATCGTCCGCCACGCCGTTGCGGCAATGAAGGGCACAGCGAGACTCACAAGCGAGCTCAACGTCGGTACACGGGTGACGGTGACCGTCCCGCAGTCAGGTTTGTAGCAAGCGCCCAGGCGGTGAGCCTTTGGCCGCATTCCCGTGCCTGGAAATCTTGACAGAGTCTTAACGGTTCCTTAATGGTTATCAAATACATCCAGCCTACAATCCTCGGCGATATGAGAGGGGTTTGTGATACCGGATGTCCGTCTAGTGCAGCCGAGCTCGGCGCGGAACTCGGTTGAACAGGGATGCAATGTGCGCTGCCAGGAGGCAATGCGGTGTGTAGACGAGGTCAAGTGAATACGATTGTGTCAGGCGGTCTGTTGGTAATGCTGATCCCGGCCCTGTCCTTGGGACAAGGTCGAGACGAACGCCCCCCTGAGTCGGACGCTGCCAAGGCCAAGCCGACGCATGGTCCGTTTGACATGGACTACAAGTACATGACCGGCGACTGGGGCGGCGTGCGCAGCGATCTCGAGGATCTGGGCGTCAAGTTCAAGATCAGCCTGATGAACCAGCTCATGGCCAACATGCACGGCGGGAAGGAGACCAAGAACGGCCACGACACCGCCGGCAGCTACGAGCTCAACATCTATTTCGACATGGAGAAGTTGCTGGACATCTCTGATGCAACGTTCTGGATTCGCGGAAAGGGTACCTGGGGCGGTGATGACAGCGATTTCGACAAGGAGAAGATCGGCGGTCTATTTAAGACCAATCAGGATGCCAGCTCCGAGGAGCCTATCTTCGTTGACAAATGGCACTGGCAGCAGTTCTTGTTCGACAAGAAACTGGAACTGAGGCTTGGTCGCCAGGAGCCGGTCAAGGATCTCTTCGATACCAGCAAGATTATGGGCCATGAAGACAAGTGGTTCCTGAACCGAGCTCTGATTCGAAACGCCACAATCCCCTCGACGAAGGGGTTGGGGATCTTCGCAAAATGGACGTTTTCCGAGCACGCCTACGTGAGTGCTGCGGCTTTGGATGGCCACGCCCGAAGCCGGCAAACGAACTTCAACACGGCCTTCCACGACGAAGACGAGTTCCGCTTCTTCGCCGAGTTGGGATGCAAGCCCAAGTTCGATTCATCGAAGGGCAAACTCTGGGGCCACTATCGAGTTGGTACGTGGTACGACCCGACGCGGAAGCAGAAGTTCCGCGACACCATGGGAGGACTTCGCGAGGAGCACTTCGCGAGCGGTGACTGGGGGTATTATCTCGGCTTCGATCAGATGGTCTGGAAGGAAAACGATGACCCGAAGGACAAGCAGGGCTTTGCGATCGCGGCTCGCTATGGGCGGGCCAACGGCGAAGTAAACAAGGTCGAGGACTTCTGGTCCTTCGCAACGCAGTACGCGGGAATGATTCCCGGTCGCGACAATGATCTGTTCGGCATCGGTGTGGGCCAGGGTATCTTGGCCGACGAGTACGAGCGGGTTCATGCAGGTGCAGACCGGGAGACGGTATATGAGATGTACTATGCCATCTACCTGGCTCCGTGGCTTATTGTCAGCCCGGACCTCCAGTATATCACCAACGTCGGCGGG
Source organism: Phycisphaerales bacterium (assembly GCA_020348265.1). Lineage (GTDB taxonomy): Bacteria > Planctomycetota > Phycisphaerae > UBA1845 > UBA1845. Next base: position 1,906,505 of record CP070744.1, read on the forward strand.
GATGAGGATGACACTGACGCCTTTGTGGCGGGTTTGCGGTTCAAGATGAGTCTTTAGTTCGAGTTATTGAAAGAAGGGAACGGCTTAATACTACAGCGCCACTTGGTCATGGCCTATCCCGTCGGCACGAGGGCAACTCTTCGATCTTGATACCCCTGGCGG
>CP070744.1:1906766-1913601 GCA_020348265.1 Phycisphaerales bacterium
GACCTGCACACCGAGGTTACGGACAATCGCCCGGGTCGACGTTGTTGCCCGCCCAGGAGTACGGGCGACCCATCAGGCCGAAGAGAATCTGATTGAGATCGCCGACGTTCAGAATCGCTTGTGGACGGTAGAACGGCGCACCTTGGCCCTCCATATCCACCCACGTCCAATGTGCCTGTGGTTTCGGGTCACCTGGCAAACCATAATTGAGGTTTGTGAGCAGGTAACCCGAGATGTCCCCGACGCTGAGAATCTGGTTGGGCGGGTCGAACTCAGTGGTTACCGGATCGACCGGGCCGACCACGTCGCCGTAGTTGCCCGGCGGAGGTCTTAGAATCGTACCGATGACGAGCGGTTCGCTGCACAGATCACCCGTCGGAGGTGCGCACGCACTAACCGCATACGTAGCTACCGGCGTGATCTGGCAGTCGCTGATGTGCAGCAGCGATGAATCGCCCACACCAAAATCGTTCCAAGTCTGGAAATGCAGCGCTGTGTCCAATCTAGCAAACCAGTCCTCGTCGGTGCACCCACCTGGAAGCCTACATCCAAGCGCTTCCTGCTGAGGTTCTTGCACCCACCAGGTTAAGCCTTCATCCGAATGATGGACGCATGGCGTAGTGACAACACAGGTTCCGCCACTGCAGGCAGGATCGCCGGTGCAGGTTATGTCCGCATCGTTGTCACAGACGTTAGGGCAGTCGGCATCGATCGAGCAGGTTCGGCGCAGATCACCATCGCAGCGCATCATCTCCACCAGCTCGACCTTGTACGCGACCTCGTTGGCGGCATTGCTGCTGGGATCAATCGAAATGTATCGGTGCTTGCGGGCCTGGTGCCGCAAAGCCGAGGGCAACGCCGGTGGAACCAACTCGCACTCGTCAGGAATACCGTTGGTGTTGCCGTCGGCACTCTGCCCGCACCCGATCACGTTACACATTCCGGCCAACGCGCTGCAGTCGAGATCACATTCATCGGGTATACCATTACCGCTGCAGTCCGAGCCGCAGACGCTCGGCTCACCGACGCATGCAAACCCACTTTCAATCGTACAACTCGACGAGCAGCCATCACCCTCGTCGGTGTCCCCATCGTCGCAGTCCTCGGTTTCCGGACAAGTCTCTCCGTCCCCACAAACTGATCCGGTACCCGGTCCCGTACATTCAGCGTTGCAGGTTCCGCAGTCGTCGGTAAACCCATCGTCGCACGCCTCGCCGGCCGTCGCGTTAACGGTTTCATCACCGCACACGGGAAGCGTACAATCGACATCACATTCAGCCGATTCGCCGCCGTCATCACAAGCTTCACCGAAGTCAACGACGCCGTTTCCACAAGAACCTAGCTCATACACGCCCATGTCCACAATGGGGGGCGCACCGTTCCCCGAGTCTGGCGTCAATGCATGGTCGGCAAAACGTGGATTCCCGTCGAGATCGAGCGAGAGTGGCTCGGCGAAGTCGGAGTCACCGTCGAGATCGACGAGGTCAGGAGGAACGGCGGCGTTATCGCCCGCGTCGATGCATGGCGAGTTGGCGTTGAGGTGGAAATCGTCGTCGAGCGTTCCCCAGACGTCGTCCGGACCGTCCGAGTCCACGAACTGTGGAACCGACCCAGTATTGCCGACGCCGCCCAAGCTCGAATCCCACCCGAACACGCAACTGAAGTCGACGTTGATTACGGCTCCATATAGTGAGGCTATCTGCATGGCGAAGTCGGACGTTCCCGTGCCGCCAACCGTGTTGTCCCAGAAGACACAGTTGGTGACCGTTGTCGTCACGGAACTGCCGTAAGAGCACAGACCGCCACCCTGCCCGAAAGTTGTCAGTTCGAACGCATGGTTCCCCACAAAGACGCAGTTTGTAACCACAACATTGGCGGTCCCGTTAGAACTCAGGCCGGCCCCTCTGCCGTAGTAATCAGGGTCATCACCGGCGGTGTTGCCGCTGAAGATAGAATTGACGACCAGTATATTACTGCTGACGTTTTCGATTCCTCCGCCTCTGGTTCCCGCCTGATTACCGGCGAACGTACAGTTGGCGATGGTTGAGCCTCCTGCCCGGACGAGCATGCCGGCGCCGATGAATGCGCGGTTGGCGGTTATCGTGCAATCTACGAGTGTGGCGCTGCCACCATCAATGATCACGCCCGCGCCCTGCGCACGATCACCCGATGTACCTTCGTACGCAAAACCGCCGGTAATCGTGACACCGTCAAGCACCGCGTTGGAATTGGCATTGCTACCGGTGACGACGTGATAGGCATTTTCTGCGTTGTTGGCAAAATCCGGTCCGTCGTCACCGCTCAGGTCACCGGTAAGGACAACGACGTTACTTCTAACATCACGGCCGGCGAGGCTGGTCTCGTCCCCGGCGAATCCGCCGTAAACGTGCACATCGTTGACAAGCTGAAATGTGGCGGTGCGTGGATCGGCGGGATCGGTGCGGAACGAGGGTGTGTACGTGCCCGCCGCGATCCAGATCGCCAGATCGCCGTCGGGTACGCTGAGTGACGACGCCATAGCAAGCCCCTGCTGCAAATCAGTGAATGCATCGGCCCACGTCAGCCCGGTACCCTGGCCGGTAGCGTTGAGGTCGACATAAAGAACCAGTCCGCACTCATCCGGTTGGCCGTTTCCGTTTACGTCGTTGCTCGTACCGTCAAGTATGTCGCAAGAGTCCGCAACGCCGTTTTCGTTGCAGTCAGGCTCGCATTCGTCTGGCGTCCAATTGCCGGTGCAATCTTCACTGGTCTCCGCGACGATATCGCAACTGTCGGCCACGAGGTTGTCGTTGCAGTCGGGTTCACACTCATCGGGGATCCCATTGCCGCTGCAATCTTCACTGGTTCCGGCGACGAGGTCGCAGCTATCCGCGATTAGAGTGCCGTTGCAGTCGGGTTCACACTCATCAGGAATACCATTGCCACTACAATCTTCGCTAAAGCCTGAGGCTATGTCGCACGCGTCGGGGTTACTGTTTCGGTTGCAGTCCAGTTCGGGTGCTTTCGTCTCGTTGAGCGCGTTTTGCATAAGGGTCAGGCCGTACGCGGTGTCTCCCTCCCAAAGATGTGAATAAGCGGCCCAAAAATCATTGAAGTAGATGACTTTTCCGTCGCCATATTCGTAAATAACGGTCATGGCTTCGCCGTCTTCCCACGCGATCGCGACACTTGCCTCGGGTTTAAGCGTGTACACCGCGCTATAACCAGTCAGTGTGGATGTCGTGGTTAGCCCAACCGCAAGGGGACTGGTTGGATCGACGATCTCGGTATTGCTGCGCACGGCCCACCCTTCGGCATCCAAAATCGGACGTGCATCCCCGCTGTACTGTGTGTTGCTAAGGGGGGCATCCTGAATGCGAATCATTCCGCCGCCGTTGGCCACAAACTCGTCAATGGCGCTCACCGTCAGTGGATTGTGGGGGACCCCCGCGGGCCCGAAAATGACAACTTCGTATGAGGATAAATCAGAAGGAAAGGGATTGTCGTCCATGCTCACGATGCGGTACCCCATGTCTGCGATACTCTCAACAAAACCGGGTTCCGCATTTCCAGCGAACACCAGAGCATCCGGGGTAACGTCGCAATCGTCGGGGATCAGGTTCCCATTGCAGTCAGCTTCACACTCATCGGGGATCCCATTGACGTTGCAGTCTTCACTTATACCTGCAGCGATATCGCAGCTATCCGCTACGAGGTTGCCGTTGCAGTCCGGCTCACAATCATCGGGGATCCCATTGACATTGCAGTCTTCGCTGTTCCCTGCGTCAATATCACAAACATCCGCGACGAGGTTGCCGTTGCAGTCCGGTTCACACTCATCGGGAACACCATTCCCCGTGCAGTCTTCGCTGGTCCCTGCGTCAATATCGCAAACATCCGCGACGAGGTTGCCGTTGCAGTCCGGTTCACACTCATCGGGAATACCATTGCCCGTGCAATCTTCGCTGGTTTCTGAGGCGAGGTCGCACGCGTCGGGGTTGCCGTTTCGGTTGCAGTCGAGGCCGGGTGGTCTCGCCTCGTTGAGCGCGTTCTCCATGAGCGCCAGGCCGTACTCCGTGTCTCCCTCCCACAGGTAGACGTAAGCCGCCCAGAGATCGTTAAAGTAGATGACCTTCCCATCGCCGTAAGGGTAATAGACGGTCATGGCCTCGCCGTCATCCCAGGCGAGCACGACTTCCGCCTCGGGTTTGAGCGTGTACACCGCGCTATACCCGGTCAGTGTGGAGGTTGCGGGTAAGCCCGCCGCGAGAGGATGGCCCGGATCGACTACCTGGGTATTGGCACGCTTGGCCCAACCCTCGGCGTCCAACATGGGACGTGCCTCTCCGCCGTATTGCACGTGGTAATCGGGAGAGTCTTGAATGCGAATCATAGCGCCGCCGGCAGCCACGAACTCATCAATATCGCCTACCGTGGTCGAGTCGTATGGCACACCACCGGGGCCCAGGATGACGACTTCGAACGAGGATAGATCTGCTGGAAAGGAATCTCGATCCACGCGCGCGACGCGGTACCCCAGGTCTGCGATACTCTCGACAAAATCCCATCCCGCATCTCCGCCGGACAACAGAACGTCCGAGGTGACATCGCACTCATCAGGGATCAGGTTTTCATTGCAATCCTCAGAAGCCCCCAAGAGTAGGTCACAAGCGTCTGGAACATCGTTTTGGTTACAGTCGAACGCCAGGCCGAGAAACAGATCGCACAGGTCCGTTCTGCCGTTTTCGTCGCAGTCCTCCGTTCCCCCGGGCTGACATTCATCGGGCACGCCGTCGACATTGCAGTCCTCGCTGGCACCGGAAGAGATGTCGCACCGGTCAGCCACGCCGTTTGTGTTGCAGTCCGGTTCACACTCATCGGGCGTGCCCAGTCCGTCACAGTCTTCGCTCGTGCCGGCGGCGATATCGCAGCTATCCGCGATGCTGTTGTCGTTGCAGTCCGGCTCACACTCGTCCGGCGTGCCGTTTCCGGTGCAGTCCTCGCTCGCACCGGTAGCGATATCCACCGCGTCATCAATTCCGTTGGCGTTACAGTCGCCAAGCGCCGCAACGGCGTCGAGCACGCCACCCGTGACCGTAAGCCCCGCGAGCGAGGCGACGGGACGCGTGCTTTCAAGAATTCGGTCTTTCGCGACCTGCCAGGACAACGTGGGATCGCGACTCATCAACAATGCAACCACACCGGCAACGTGCGGAGCAGCCATGGACGTTCCACTGGCATAAGCATAGTCGGTGCCGAGAACCGTGCTGTAGACCGAGACGCCAGGTGCTCCCAGATCGACGCCGGTCAGTCCCCAGTTTGAGAAGGAGGCCAGATCATCGTTCCTGTCAGTCGCGGCCACAGTGATGATGTTGGGGAGATCGTAGGACGCCGGATAGCGTGGGGTGGCGTCCAAGTCCCATGCGTTATTTGCGGCCGCGGCAACAAAGACGTGGTCGATGGCCTGCGACGCTTGGATGGTGTCATACATCGCTTGGGAGAAGTTGCCCCCGCTCCAACTATTGTTCGAAACCTTGATGTCATGTTCGATGGCGTATTGCAGGGCCTCCATCGCGTCGGATATCGGTCCGCTCGCTCCTGCACCAAGGAACTTCAACGCAACGATCTTGCACTGCCAGTTGACGCCGACAACCCCTTCGCTGTTGTTGCCGACGGCTCCGATGGTCCCCGCCGTATGGCTTCCATGGTAATGATCGTCCATAGGGTCGCCGTCGTTGTTGATAAAGTCATACCCGTGGACGTCGTCGATGTAACCGTTGCCCTCATCGTCGATACCGTTGCCGGGTATTTCACCCGGATTGGCCCAGATGTTCGGTCCAAGGTCAGGGTGGTTGTAGTTCACACCCGTATCGATCACCGCGATTCTGAAGTTTGGATCGCCAATCCATAGGTCCCAGGCATCGGTAGCGCGGATGTCCGCGCCGGGAGTACCGCCAGACTGGCCGACGTTCCGCATGCCCCACAGAAAGCCAAAGAGCGGATCGTTCGGCACGACGTCCGCGTGCACAATGAAGTCGGGCTCGGCGTAGAGAACGTCCGGGCTTCCGGCATATGCGGCCAAAGAAGCCGCAAGATGGTCGGCGTCGACCTCCACGAGCTGAAGACCATCGACAAGGCGAAAGGACGTGACCACGCGCTTCGCACGGGCTATTTGGTGGGTGGCCTGTTGCTCCCTTTGCCCACGACCCGGTCGAAAACGCACCAGCAGTCGCTCGGGATGATGCTCGCCACGCAGCTTGTGCCGCACCACCGCAGGAATCGCGGGGTATCCTTTCACTGGCTGGTTGTCAGGCATGGGTGTGGAATCAGACGTGGCATCGACGCGCACGGTCTCGCGTGAGCCGGGCAGTGCGCCGCGCGCTGGCAACGCGCACGATAGGACTACAAGGTTGATCAAAAAGATCCTACGAATCAGGCGAAGAATGGAGGAAACGGTGTATTGCGCCTCAATTGGGACGTCTCTGGTTTGCATCCGTCCACCACCTCACTTCACGCAAGGTGAGCGCTCAGCCGAACTCTCCCATTCTCCGGGGCGGTACCGGTCATGTCGGCGACAGGACAAGCCGGATCCGGATCGCGGTTCACGGCGTTTCCGCTCCAACTCACTTAGGCCGTTGGCCAGCATACCGTAAACCCGGCCAGGGATCAAGCATTTGGTTGTGCCCTGGAGCATATCGGACACAGATATCTCTTGAGACGTGAATTCATCATGCTGCAGCCCGTTGCGGGTCGGTCTTACAGAAGTCATCTCAGTCATGGTTGAGGGGAATGAACCTTGGGGCCAACACCGCCACAAGTCCCTCCGCGGACCAGTGCATGCCCGGGCCTTTGGCAC
>CP070744.1:1913701-1920529 GCA_020348265.1 Phycisphaerales bacterium
CGGGGCTTATCGCAGCCTACCACGTCCTTCATCGCCTCTCGACGCCTAGGCATCCTCCATGCACCCTTAATAGCTTAACCACACTCATGAGGGGCTGTCAGTCGATGACAAAAGCTTGTCACTGTTTGCCACCGACGCCCAACATTTGCGATGAGTCAAGCCAACCTATTCCAGCGCTGGAGAGTCCCTGTTGCCCTAAACGCGACCGTGCCGGAAATGCGCACAGCCCATCCGCGGGCATCTGGAACTCTTGGTTCAATGCCACAATACCATACGGTTTGCAGGTACCTCACCGCACGCACCCCGGAAAGGAGGTGCCCGGCAATCCTGCAAACCTGCGTCCGCGTCTTCACTTTTCAAAGAGCACACCTCAACCATCACGGTGCAATGCTTGCCACCGCTATGGCGAGCCGGATAACTTACCACATGCGAAGGCACCGTCAAGCCGGGTGGCAGAGTTTTTTTGAACCGGGTCTTCATCGGCTGAAAACGGCGATCAACCGGAGAGAAACATGGCTAAACGTGGTGTGGTGAAACTTGTAAAAGGACAGTGTCCAGGTAAGCGCGTTGACGGTCAGAGGAGTGGGCGAATGCTTCTTGGTGCACATATGTCAGTGGCGGGGGGGCTTGATAAGTCCTTCGCTGCGGGGATCGCGGTTGGATGCGATTGCATGCAGATCTTCGTCAGGAATCAGCGTCAATGGCATTCCCGGGCGCTCAGCAGCGAGCAGACGGAAGCGTTCCGGAGAGCCCAAGAAGATACGGGTATCCGGCCGGTGGTGGCACACGCCAGCTATTTGATCAACCTGGCCTCGCCGGACTTACTTGGGCGGGAGCGGAGCATCAACGCGATGGTCGACGAGCTCCAGCGCTGTGAGGTGCTGGGGATTGAGTCGCTTGTCGTGCATCCAGGATCCTATGTGGAAGGTGGTGTCGCGTGCGGTGTGGAGCGCGTCGGCAGATCTATTGGTCAGATACACAAGCGGACGCGCGACTTCAAGACAATGATTCTGCTGGAGACCACGGCTGGGCAGGGGACATCGGTTGGCCATCGTTTCGATCAGCTTGCGGAGATGATCGCGGGAACGGAGGAGCCCGACCGCTTGGGGGTTTGTCTTGACACGTGCCATCTGTTCGCGGCCGGCTACGACTTCCGCTCCGCAGAGGGCTACGCAGCACTTCTGGCCGAACTCGACGAAACCGTGGGCTTGAGGAAAGTACGTTGCATCCACCTCAACGACTCGAAGCGCGAGCTGGGCAGCCGCGTAGACCGTCACGAGCACATAGGAAAGGGCAAGATCGGCAAGCGCGGATTCGCCCACTTCATGAACGACGCGCGCTGGATCGGAGTGTCCATGATCCTCGAAACACCGAAAGGTAAGGATGGGCGGGGTACGGACTTCGACAAGGTCAACCTGAAACGACTGCGCGCGTTGGTTCAAGACGAGTAGCCCTGGTCTGTGTTCAAGACCCGCAAGGGACGTCGACGCTTTGCCTATCGTGCTGCGGAAGTCGGCAAGCAACCGCCTCTGCCAGTGCCGTCCGGGTTATGAGCCCCGCACCTGCAGAATCGCCAACTCCTTTAACCACAGATAGTCACTGATTGTATGCGTTCTGCCGATGCGGCAGAATGCGGCAAAATGAGGACAACTGATACGTGCCGGCACGCCCGGGCGGGTCCCAGTCCACGGACGCTCGCGCGTGGCATCAGTGGAGAATCCGTCCACAACGGCGTCGTCGCCGGGAGGCCGAACGGACATCCGCGATCCAGTTGTGACCAGCGCCAAGAACACTGGTACGAAGAGACTCCTACTCCACATCTCTCCGTTGCGCGTGACAGCCGCAGTCTGATCCATTGGTACCTATCCAGTGCTCTCGTACGACGCTTCCCGTACTGCCTCCCCGAGCCGGCCTCGACCACATGTAACCACCCTTCGCTAGAAGACACATCTAATCGGCCGGGCTGATCGGCACCCTCTCGCCCAGCTGGGGCGTTCCGCTGACATCCATGATCAGCTGCAGGGTGTGATCGATGTCTTCACATCTGATTGGGAAGGATATGGCTGCCGAAGTAGCACCGTCGACTGGTATACACGTGAAGGTCATGCTTGTGTCAGCAGTTTGGCTTTCCAGCAGGGTCGCTCCCTCAAGTGTCGGCTCTCCCGAAATCGACACCTTGGATTCGGCATCCCATACACCAAGTTCCACCAGGATGCGCAGCTCATCTTCCGTTTGAATCCAGCGAGCCCGCCGGCTCTGCCAGTACAGCCAATCGTCGAGTGTATCGCCCGTCAGGTCGGCGGTGCAGTCCAGGGGAGGTGGCAGAGGATCGACGCTCAAAAAACAACCTCCCGAGAGATGCAGCGCCGCTCCGGCGACCGCAGTATCAGCCAAGAGCTTGCGCATGTGGTGCAGGGTTCGGTTGCGCACGGGCCTGGGGGGCGTGTCCCGTCGTTCCTGATTCATGTCTACCTCTGGTTAGTTCTCGTACTTCGCTTCTTGTTCCGACGCCCCCGACCAGCTTCAATCACCTGCAACCGCCTTCCGCTGGAAGACACGACTAATCGACGGCGCTGATCGGCACCCTTTCATTCAGCTGAGGCGTTCCGCGGACATCCATGACAAACTGCACGGTGTGCTCTGCATCTTCGCATCTGAGCTGTGCGGACGCGGTCACCGAGGTTACGCCCTCGAGTAGCGCGCACGTGAAGATCATGCTGCTTTCATCGATTTCGCTTTCCACCAGTGTAGCACCCCCCAGTGTCGGCTCTCCTAAGAGTGCCACCTTGGATGGATCAGCCCATAGGCTAATCTCCACCATTATGAGCAACTCGCCCTCCGTTTGGATCCACCGTGCCTGCCAGTACGACCAATTGTCGAAAGTGCTGCCTGTCACGTCGACGGTGCAGTCTACTGGAGGTGGCGGAGGATCGGGACACCCCCCCGCGAGGTGCAACGCCGCGCCAGCGGCCGCCGCATCAGTCAAGAACCTGCGCATGTGGCGCACGGTCCGGTTGCGCACGGGTCTGGAGCGTTTGTATGGTGGTTCTTGATCCATGATTACATCTCCTTGATCTTCAGCTTCCCCTTGCAGTCTCGCATGCAGGGATGGCAGTGGGGCAAGCTGAAGCGGCCGACGACTCCATCGTGCGCAAGGGCCTGCAGCAAGCACCTACCGTTTGACCTAATGTCGTCTCCAGAGTCTGTGCGGCCTCACGCACCTCTTCTTCAGTCTTGCGCAACCGCCGGGACAGGTCACGAACGAAGTCTCGTTGGTGGCCTGCTCCATCCTCCTGGACGAATGCCATAATCTCTCGCAGACCATTTACCGAATCAAGGGTGAGTCGGCTGCTTAGCTCCTTGGCTTCGGTAAGCCAGGCCCCCTCAGACAAATCGGCGTGGAATTGCCGACATACCTCGACCTGAACTCGCACCCCCTGCAGACTGAGCGCTAGGGCATCCGGGGCGAAGTTGCGCGGGTAAAAGCACTGTATGGCGAGCTTGAATATGCGGTGCATCATGGGGCTCGACAAGCGATAGTCCCATCCCAGGTAATCGCCCGTGCAGCGCCCTTCTGCCTGCATTCGAGCAAGCAGGGGAGTCCCCGCGTAGAGCTCAACGCGACCGAAGTTCATCGGCACCTCAGCGTGCGCTTCCGCGAAGGCAAGATTCGCCGCGAGGTCATCCACGGTTGTATCAGGGTCGAAGATGAGCAGGTTATAGCAGACGTAGATCCCGGCTTCGCACATGACCCGCATCGCCTCATTGTTGTCGTTGGTGCGGACGCGGCGCGTCAGAGTCTTCAGCCCTTGCTCCGTGTGTGTCTCGATGCCCAGGTAGGCGCGGATGCAGCAAAGGCGATCGTGCAGAGCCCGCACGATTTCCGGGGTGATGTCTGTGGGGCGGGCCTTGATTACAGTTCCGATCCGACCGACGCCCCGAGCGTCGAGTGCGTCGGCCAGTCCGTTGATTCGTTCCAGGCTGGCTCGATGGTCGGGGAGGAAGAAGTTGTCGTCGTGGAACGTAAAGATGTCGATACCCCGATGCTTGTGCAGCCAGGCCACCTCATCAGCGATCTCAGCGACAGGACGCGTGCGAAAACGCTTGCCTGTAGGTGCTAGAGCGTGCCAGGCGGCGATACAACAGAAGGCGCAGCTGGCGTAGCAACCACGGCTGCCGACGATAGGTGCCATCCCGTGCCCGAGGCACTCTTCGGGCTCGCCGCGGCGGTCCGGCCAGGCCAGGCCGGAGAGGTCTTTGGGGTCCGGCACTGGGCTTACAAGCGTCCCGCCCTGAGAATCCCGATAGGCTAGGCCTGGGATTCCCTGCAACGGAGCGCCGGAAGCCACGGCACACGTGAGCGAGACGATAGTCCTCTCCGCCTCGTGCCGACAGATGGAGTCGATCTCGGGGAAGTCCGCAAGGAGCTCGCTATAGGCAAAAGTGCCGAAGTGTCCACCAGCAGTTATGTGGCCCGTGAAGCCGCGTTCCCTCAACGCAACCATCAACGCGAGGAAGTCCTTTGCCCGCCACTGGAACGCGAGCGAAATACCGATGACGACGGGAGAATCACTGGCTGAGAGAATCTTACTGAGCACGCGACTCAGTTCACGAGACGCGTTGAACGCTACAATCTTGCTGTCGAACCCCGCAGCTGCCAGCGAAGAGGCGAGGTAACGGAGGCTGAGGTTCTCCTCCTCCTCCGGTCCAACAAGAGCTACCCACGCCATTATCACCATCCCAAGGGGACCCAGGTTGCCAGGTGATACTGACGCGCGAGGCAGGTGCTGTCAACCGTCGCGACGCTATCGTGGATGCCTCAAGGTGGTGTCCGCGCAGTCGATTCGAATATCTGCTGAAACGACGCGAAATCCCCCAAGTCAATATCTCCATCATCGTCGGCATCGAGGCATTGGCACTCCGGCGGATACAACGGAGGATCCACCGGTCCGCTCGGTCCCGTCTGACATCCCTTAGAGCCTGCAAACGCTGCGAAGTCCTCTAGACCGACCTCACCATCTCCGGTCACGTCGCCGATCTCCAAGCAATCGACGCACACATCCATCTCCTCGTCACAGAAAGGCAGCAATGGGTCTGCACACGGCTCAATTCCCGCTTGGCAGTTACCTACGCCATCGCAGGCTTCTTCACCGTTACAGAAGAGTTCGTCCAGGCATGGTGTCCCTTGTTGTTCATAGTTCTTCAGGCAACCCCCGTAACCGTTGCAGGAGTCCGGGTGGTCGCAGATGGTGTTGGTCGGCTCACCACACAGCGCGTCCACCGGTTCGAAACCGTCCACCGGACATGCACCGGCACCGTCACAGTATTCGGGGATATCGCAGTCACCGGCGTCCTCCCTGCACAACGTCGTGGTCGGCTCGTAGTTGTCCAGGCAGGTTCCGTTACCGTCGCAGGTGTTGGGGTTATCGCAGGTGGTGTCGGTCTGACTGCCGCAGGCGCCGCCGGTGGGAATGACCGTTACGGTTACCGAATCACAGCCTGCACTCTTACAGTCGGTGGACGCAATGCGGGCCCGGGCGAAGTAGGCCGATGTGGACGTCGGTGCTACGTTGATGTTAGCGCCGGTGCCGATGTAAGGCCCCATGCAACTGTTTAGGTACCAATCGATCTCCGCACCGTCGACGGAGGCGCTCAAGGTTGACACGCCCCCGGCGCAAACCGTCGAGGGGTTGGCCGCCGCGTTGTTCGGGTCTGCCGGAGGCATGTTGACGTTGACGTAAAGACTTCCGCAAGCTGCAGACCATTCGCCGGTGGTGTTGTGGCGGGCCCTTATATAATAGGTCCCGGGAGACGTAACGGAGTAAAAGGATCCCGATCCGAGATCCGTGCTCACCCTGCAGGAGGTTGCCTGCCAGTACCAAGTCACTCCACTGGGCGGCGAACCGGATTGAGCAATCACGGTCTCCCCACAGCTGTAAGATGAAACCACCGGGTCGGGTGGGGAATCGGGAGGGTAGTCCACCTGGATCCTGTATTCGGCCGTCGGTATACCCGAGTTTGTGAAGTTGTCCACGATCCAGTAGTAGACTTCGCCGGCGGGCAGCGTAAGGGTCCGAGTGCCCACAGGCCAGCAACCCCCCATGATGTTCGTGCTCGAGGGGTTGCAGTGGCTCATCAGGAAGAAGTCGACGTCGCCGGCCGTCTGTTCGGCAGTCAGCGTGTAGACCCCCGGGACGGTGGTGGAGAACTGATGGACCTTCTCCTGACCGGCCTCGTACCACTCGCATCCGTCATAGCCATACCATGTTCCACACGGACCCAGCGTCCCGCTGTAGCTTACTCCGTCAGACATAGCTGTAATGGAAGAGCAGGGGTCCGGGGCGCTGTACTTGTATGCCAGGTTGTAGGTAACCGGTCCTCCGTTGTACTCATGCACCTTTAGATAGTAGTACCCGCTGGACGGCGGCGACCAACCGGCGTGGACCGAGTCGAGGGTGGAGGCGTCATAGTTGCAGCGAGATTTGCCATCGAGGCGCCAAAGCTCGGTTCCAGCGGAATCGTACATGGTGAAATCGCCATCGCCGGGATGGGCCGATCCACCGACCGCGTCCGCAGCGCAGATACTGAAATCATAATCATACGCACAGTCCAACCACACTCGATACACCCGGCATCCGCCCGTGCAGACGGTTACGTTGCCGGTTGTTTGCCAGTAGATCGCCGGGGAGATGTCGAAGTCATAACTCGGAGCCGCGGAGCAATGCTCGCCGTCTCTGAAGCCGATGGTCATGCTGTAGCCGTTGCGTTGGTCCGAGTAGAGCAGGACGCGCAAGTAATAGTAGGCCGTACTGCCGCAATTCTGGTAGG
>CP070744.1:1920629-1927440 GCA_020348265.1 Phycisphaerales bacterium
CCTCTTTTCGGTTCGATTCCTGCCGGTCCGCCCGCTGAGTCTCAGGAGCAGTTGGACCTCTTCCCGGTACTCAGGCACCAGTGGTCACCGGATCACTACTGCCTGAGACTCTCGTATGACAGCATGGAACCCACGCTAAAGCCGGGGGACATCGTACTGGTCCACTACAGGCCCGGAGTCGAGCCGGAGCATGTTCAGGGCAAGGTATGCGCCTGTCTCGTGGACGGCCAACCGACCCTAAAACGTGTTTCAGTGGAATGGCGCGATCAAGAGCGGATCATCATTCTCCGTGGAGACAATCCCCAGGTTGCCCCCCTGCTCATCGACCGCTCGCGTGACATCTCCATCCAAGGCATCGTAATCCGTCTCGTCTGCCGGGAGCTGTGATACTCGTCCTCGTTGCCCCGACGATAGCGCGAGCGTCAAGGCCCGTCCCTGCTCGATCCTGCACACAAAAAAACTCAGAAAAATCGAATATCAATATTGACAAGCAATATTTTGGGGTGTATATTAGGTATATGTTAGGGTATCATGCATCGGGGTGGTGCACTGCCGATCAGGTCAATTCGGCCAAGCAGCCTTGGGGGGTGAGTGAGCGATATGGGGAAGCCGACGACGCGCGGCAGCGGGACGCCACGGGGTAAGAGGCGCGCAGCGAAGTCTGCGGGCACAAGGGTCGACTGCGTCCAACTCAAGTGCGTGCGCGAGCAGAAGCTGGGCAGGTCCTCGCGGCGCACCGCTGCAGTGGGTTTGCATTTCGGAATCCCCCTCTTCGGCTCGACGGCAACGATTGTCGAGGCGACCCGAGTTTCGCTCGAACCAGGCAAGGTGATTCTGCTCACGGGCCCTTCAGGCAGCGGAAAGTCCAGTGCACTCGGACAGATCGATCGGCATAGGCCCGGGGCGTGCATGGTCCAACGAGTAACGTTCCCACCGGAGACTGCGATCATCGATCGCGTGGCACCGTGGGCGTCCCTCGATGAAGCCATCTCGATCATGACCACGTGCAGTTTGGGAGAGCCGAGGCTTTGGGTTCGGCGGTTCTCAGAGCTTTCCGATGGCGAGAAGTTCCGTGCCCAGCTCGCGCGGGCCGTGGGCCTGCAGGTTCGATCGCACTCCGGCGGGCCTCTTTTGTGCGACGAGTTTTGTTCCACGCTGCACCGACGGGTGGCAAAGGCGATCAGCTACAACCTGCGTAAGCTAGTCACCCGCCGAAACCTGATCGCTGTGCTCGCCTGTTCCAACGAAGACGTAATACCGGATCTTCAGCCCAATGTCGTGGTTCGGCTCATGAGTAACGGGCGGTGCGAAGTGACTGAGCCAAATGTACGCGTGCGACGGCAACCCAGCTTCGCCGGACGATTGAGGATCGAGCCTGGGACTAAACGCGACTACGACGCCTTTGCGGCCATGCACTATCGGGCCACCGACGAGCTTGGCTTCATCGATAAGGTCTTTCTTCTGCGTGATGGTGGCGCCGGAGAAGCTCTGGGTATTGTGGCCTACGGGCGCGGTCCGTTGGAGCTCAAGCTCCGCAACATGGCGACGGACCGGAAGTTTTCCTGCAATCCGAAACGGGTTAACCGTGATATGCGCATACTCCGGCGTCTGGTGATTCATCCGGATGTTCGCGGTTGTGGGTTGGGGCATTACCTGGTGCGGGAGACGCTTCCTTTGGTCGGTACGGAGTATGTGGAGTGTTTGGCTGCTATGGGAGAGTTTAACCCGGTCTTCGAGAAGGCGGGGATGGATCGCTTCGGGCAGTATGACGTTTCGCCCACTCGTCGCGCTGCGCTCAATGCCCTGAAGGAGATGGACGTAGATCCGAACAGTCGAGAGTTTCCCCTGCAGGTATGTCGCCGCCGCCGCGTACGCGAGATCGTCGCCGGCGTGGTCTACGACTGGTACTCCAACGTAACCGTGGGTGGCGAATCGCGTGTCACCCGTCAGTCACCGGAAACGCTTGCCCAGACCTTTCGCGGACTCATCGCCAACCGGCCGGTGTACTATCTCTGGCGACGCAAGAGAAAGGCGGCGTGAGTGAATAAGCCCGATCATCAGATCCGGCAAAAGCGTTCCGTGATAATGAAATGGGCCTTATGGACAAGCACTGCTTGTGGTCAATCTGAATTCCTTCCTCCTCTCCTCAAAAGACCTGTCGGAGGCGTGTCCGTAGCCGCGCCTCCGACAGGCAGCACGCCTGAAATGTCCGCAAGGCGGGTGCCCGAAAGGGCGAGATTGGCCTCTCTGCAGCGCCGTACAGGCCTTGCCGACACTTGCCGACGGGGGTATCCTACCGCGCGGAGGCGGCTGAGATGGTCGTCCGGCAGAGCTACCGTGGCACATTTTCAGCGGTAAGCACGTTGGCATCTTCCGGGTGGCATCAGCCATAGCGTCGTTGCGGAAACTCAAGTTCCATGTCTTGAAAGGAGAACTGTGATGAGATCGTCATGCGCCATTATGCGGATACCCTTATTGGCGGGGTTAGTGGTTCTAATAGGGCCACAGTTGTCCGCCGGGCAAACCAAGAGTCCGCACTATCACTACTTTGACCAGGAGATGCCGTTGACCTGCGACGATGCAGAGGTTGCTGTCTTTGACAAGACGGGGGAGAGTGGTCCGTCCGTCGTGCTTTCGCGGGGTATAGCCGGCGTGGGTATCTCAGCTGATGCCGTTCGCCCATCACCTGTTCCCAGCTTGTATTTCGCCCAAACGCCGGCCGGCACCAAGGACGAACAGGGCGTGAAGGAATTGAGCGCGAGAATCCTGGAAACCAAGGATGTCGAGTTTGTGTCACCTGTCTTGCGGGATGAGCGCGGCGAGCCCGTCATCATAACGCAGCACATTCATGTCGGATTCCACGACGGGGTCAGCGCGAATCAGGCCGAGGAGATCCTGGCGGAACTGCGTGCGGGGGTGATCGTAGAGCGTCACTGGGCGGGCATGAAAGGTGTATACCGGCTAAGCAGTGAATCGAACGATGGGTTTGCGGTGCTCGACAAGGCCAACGAACTCGCCGCAAGAGCCGAAGTCAAGTTTGCCGAGCCGGATATGATTCTCAAGACCACAAAGTCCCTGATTCCCGATGATCCCTATTTCCCCAATCTGTGGGGCTTGCACAACACCGGACAAAGCGGCGGTACGGTGGACATGGACATGGACGGGCCTGAGGCTTGGGACATCACCACTGGTGACCCATCGATTATCGTGGTCATTCTCGACGATGGGGTGGAGCAGACCCACCCGGACATCAACCAGATTCCCGGTGCGGACTTCACCGGGATGGGTACGAACGGCGGGCCCTACAACGTCTGCGACAACCATGGTACGACGGTGGCAGGCTGCACGTCAGCCATCATCAACAACGGTCTCGGAGTCACCGGGATTGCTCCGGGCTGCAAAGTTGCCGCCGCCAAATGGAGCGTCTCCGACCTGGGCACCCCCTGCCCCGGAACCGGCTGGTTCTATATAAGCTGGCTGGTGAATGCTATTGACTGGGCTCAGACCATCGGGGCGCGCGTAACCAACAACAGTAACAGTATGGGTTCGTCCAGCTCGATTACCAACAAGTACCTCGAAACCTACAACAACGGGATCGTTCATTTTGCAGCTACGGGCAACAGCGGAGGCAGCGGCATAGGTTATCCCTCGAGTCTGCCCACCGTAAACGCAGTCGGAGCAAACAACCGATACGGCAACCGCGCTTATTTCAGCACATACGGCACCGGAATCGCCTTCGTCGCCCCCGGACAGACCATCGGGACAACGGATCGCACGGGTTCGGCCGGTTACTTCGGCGGTGATTACGGCTACGTTGACGGAACTTCTTACTCTTCGCCCTATGCTGCCGGCGTGGCGGCAATGGTTCTGTCCGTCAACGACCAACTTACTGCTGCAGAGGTCGGGCAGATCATGAATGACACCTGTATGGATCGCGGGGCTGCCGGTTACGATATCTACTACGGCTGGGGGATCGTGAACGCACATGCAGCCATGTTGGCAGCTTCACCGGGGGTGACCCTGGAGGGCTATTGCTTCTACGATGAGGCCATGCAGGAGCCGGTGAACACGGTTACAGTGGATGTACTCAATCTGGATACTTCTGCGAGCTGGGCAGCTGCTACTACGGACAACTACTACACTCTGGACCTCCAGGCCGGCAGCGACATCCACGCCGACGACACCTTGCGCCTGATCGCCAAGGATGGAGGCAACTGGATCAACGTCACCGACCACGTCGTAACCCAACCGGAGATCAACGCGGGAAGCATTTACATCGATTTGATCCTCGACGAGTTCTACCTCGACCTGGCCGACTTCCCCATGTACGAAGCTGACTCTCCTGAAGATCAGATGTGCGGGCCGGCTGTCGCTCAGATGACACTCAACTACATGTTCTGGGACAGCACGCAGGACCCCACCCCGCCGATGACCTTCGACGATCAGAGCGTGCTCTACGACTACGGGATAGCCAACAACGAAACGCCGGGATTGGATTATCTGGACATGCTAGGCATGTGGCACACTATCCAGGACTATCGTCCCGTGCCCTATTCGCAGTACGGCTACAACTTCAGTAGACGTCACGACACCGACAGTGCTGCGATTATCAAGCAGATCGCCCAGTGGATCGCTTATCCGATCGGAACCTACGGAGGGCACGAGGAAGGACACCCCGAGCATGTGCCCGGAGTCATCCCCGCCTACGGGAATTACACCAACTGGATGGCCGTCAGAGGGATTCACACTAGTGAAAACGCCTATCCCCTTCCCCCGGAGATGGATGTCTATGGGTTTTGGGTGAACGATCCATACCCGGCTTCCCTGGGCGGGATCGGGGAGAACAGCTACAAGACAATTGACGAGTTCCTGGCGACTTATTATCTCCCCCTGACCACAGGGGATTCTTATGACGGCGAATATGTGGCCATCTGCGAGCCGCCGGAGACGCTTGGCGATGAGAATGTGGTCTACGTTCCTTCGCCCGATCGATTCTCTGCGGAAGCCGCGGCGCTGATAGCGACGGTGCAGAGCATACAGAAACCGCCGGAGGACATGGTATCGGCAGCCAATGCCTGGATCATACAAGCTGCGATCGAGGGTGTTTCCGAGCAGCTAATCCCCTACGACGACGCCTTTGCCGGACGCTTCGCGGGCACGGTCGCGGCTGACCCCTTGTTTGTGCACAGCGACAACGGGGACGATTACTATGCCGTGCCTTTTGACGTGACCATCGGAACCGACTCGCTAGAGTCAGCCGGCGTAGGCACCGCGGTGGTCATCTTGATCGATGGCACGGAGGGCAACTTCAAAGAGGCGGCCTGGGTGAGCAGCCCGGTGGAGTATCTGCCTGTCTCTGAGAGGGATGCCTACACGATCACATACGAGATGTTGAAGAAGTATGGGATCGACCCGGTGTATATCAAGACGGCGATCTTTGAGCTCGTTCACAGAGGCTCGACACCCTACTATCCGGATTGGCACGTATTCGGAAAGGGGTTCGAGATCTACATCGGCCAGGACGGCGCGGCGACCCTGGTGAATAGGGTCGAGGTGAACACCGGGTAGAGTCTACGCAGGAATGCAGTCTGGTTTTGCGGATGATCGCAGCGCCGCCTCTATCGTGGGCGGCGCTGTGGTCATTAGTCTGTTGCTGTAAGACTCAGCATGCAAGGTCGGGCGTGCGGTTGCGGTGCCCCGTGTCCTTGGATATGCGAGCGACGATGACCTGCGCTCAGAGCCGTGGGGCAAAGCCCACGGACAAAACGTGGGCTCTGCCGTGCGGACTACGGCGTGGGGGGTGGCCCGGATCGTCCAGCAAGGCGCATTTGACACGTCCGTATAAATGTGCTACACTTGAGACAGGGTGGAAGCGTGCGTGCTGATCGGCATGTAGCGTCGCTCAACGGGGTCTCATCATGAACGGAATCATCTCGTCTCATTCTGGAAGTCGAATTGCGCAGTTAGTGCTCGTCTTCGCGTTGCTCGCCAGCATGGCTGCGGCGACCGAGCGCAAGATCTATTGGACAGATTCCGACACCAATATGATCCGTCGGGCCAATCTCGATGGCTCGGAGGTCGAGGACGTCGTCGCGGCGACAAGCCCGTACTTTGGGATCGCCGTCGCTGTCGATTCTGCCGCGGGAAAAGTCTATTGGATGGAATCGGACTGGATTCTGGATCCTGCAATTGTTCGTCGAGCCAATCTCGACGGCACCGATGTAGAGGACGTCGTCGTGTCAATCTCGGCGTGGAACTTGGTCTGGGACATGGCCTTGGATGCGGCTGGCGGCAAGGTCTATTGGAGTGACGCTGACGAGGTGTACCGGGCCAACTTGGACGGGTCGGACGTGGAGGACATCACCCGGACCTCTGGGACTATTGCGCTGGATCTCGTCTCCCGCAAGGTCTATTGGGGTCGGAGTTCTTGGGGTGCACGCTGGGTTACCAGAGCCAACTTGGATGGCTCTGATTCAGAGGGCGTCATATCGATAGAAAGTGTCTGGGGCAGTGTGTACCAGATTGCGCTCGATCTTACTGTGGGCATGGTATACTGGGCTTCCGGAGAAGAGGCTCTCAACCGTGCCGAATTCGGCGCCTCGACCTTCGAGACCCTGCTCTGCGGTGAGATTGTCGATGATCTGGCACTCGACGTCGCCCACGGGAAGGTGTACTGGTTAAGTACTGAGGACGGTGTTATCCGCCGGGCCAACTTGGACGGGACGGCAATAGAAGATGTTTTGACCGGCCTGGGCTCTCCCCTCGCGATGTACCTCGAGCCGGACTGCAACGGCAACGACGTGCCCGACCA
>CP070744.1:1927540-1934273 GCA_020348265.1 Phycisphaerales bacterium
GTAAATCGTCCCCGAGGGAAGCGTCTCGCAATCATCCGGGACGGAATTCCCGTTGCAGTCCGTGCTCGTGCCCCCGCCGATGTCGCACTCGACGTCGTCCAGACCGTTAGCGTTGCAGTCATCGAGCAGGTAAGGCGTCTCATCGGCGCCCATGTCCACTCGGCACTGTTGGACTCTTGGCTGGAGATCGATATCCAATTCCCCGGAGTATGCAGCATCGTTGGGGTCACCGGTGTTGACGCACGGCGAGCCGCTCTGCAGGTGGACATCGTCGTCGATGGTCCCGAATACGTCATCCGCCCCGTCGGCGTCTACGAAAAGCGGATCGGCGTCGATGTTGCCGCCGCCGTCGATTATGTCGGTGGGCAGCCCGCCCTGCACGTCGCTGTATGCAACCGTCGTACTGACGCCGTCTTGGATCTCCGCCGGCGTGTCGCCCCAGAGGATGCAGTTAGTGAGCGTCGCGCTGCAGCTTTCGCCGCCGCCGTTGATCCCGCCGGCCCCGGTGTAGGCAGAGTTTCCCGTGAACGTACAGTTCACCAGCGTCGGGCTGCTGGTGCCGGCATTGAGCATGCCGCCGCCGTTCCACCCATAGTTTCCCGTGAATATACTGTTGCTCACCGTGGGGCTGCTACTAAGGTAGTTGCACATCCCGCCTCCAAGGCCACCGGCGACGTTTCCGGTGAACGCGCAGTTGGTGATTGCGGGACTGCTGCCGTAATAGTTGTACATCCCCGCAGCGTAACTGGCGGCAACGTTGTTGCTGAACGTGCAGTTGTACACCGTGGGGCTGGACCCATAGTTGTCCATCCCCCCGCCGTGTTGGCCTGCATCGTTCTCGATGAAATCGCAAAAGCCCACATCCGGGCTGGCAGAGTCGTTGTACATCCCCCCGCCGTCAGTAAGGGCCGCATTTCGCAAGAAGGTAGACCCGTGGACTCCGGGGGTGCCTTCCTCATTGTACATACCCCCACCGAAGTCGGCCGAATTACGTTCAAACGTACATCCATCTACCGTTGGGTCGCTCTGGTAGCTGTACATCCCCCCGCCGCCGCCGGCAGCCACGTTCCATTCAAAGATGCAGTCGTAAACGGCAACACTCGAGTTTTGAATTAACATCCCCCCGCCATCTTGCTCTGTGCATACATGAATAGACATGGGATCGGCGTTGCCGCCAGTGATAGTGAAACCGTCGAGAAATGCGGCTGTTGCACCGAGTCCCAGGGCACTCACTACGTGGCAAGTATTTTCTATGTTGTTGGCCGGCAGTACACAAAGCCCGTGTAAGCATCGACCACCGAGACCGTCACAATCTGGGGAATCTGCCGTGCAGGAGACGGGCGTGTCGTCCAACATAAGGTCCCCGCTTAGAATAGAGGGGGTGTTGACGATATCCCGGGCGTCGAATCCACCATAGCACCCGCCGTGGCCGCCTAGTACGGCCACATCGGGCATGAGTATGAATCCAGTCAATGGGTTAGCCGGTACGTAGGTACCTTGAGCCACAAGGATAAAGTCGCCGGGCATCGCGATACCCAGGGCCGTGTCCAAGTCATTGAACGCCGTGCACCAGGTCAGGCCATCGTTAGGCGGCCCCGGTGCCTGCCAATCCACGTACCATGTCGGCTGGGCGCTCGCTGACCCTGTAAGTGCAGCGACAAGAAACAGTCCGATAACAATGTGGCGCTTCATTGGAGTGCCTCCGTGAAAGAAGAGTAATGCCGGTAGGCCATCGACGCCGACCCGCGCGGGATCCCCCGGAGTGGGAATCTCTTGGGTATTTTTTGATAGGAAACAAGCGTCTCTGCGTTGGCTCTCGCAGCACCTTGCGGTATCCGCGGATCGCTCCCTCTTTTTGAAGAGAGCATGTTTGGGCTCCTTCTGCTGCGTGCTTTAACCTGGTGATGCGGTGCTGCCTGGGCGCAAAAACAACGCCTGAGGGTCAAATCACGCCTTATTTTCGCATGAAACGATGTGCAGCTGGCTTGCTCAGCCGAAGTCCCTCGCCAAGCCAACCGGCAATAATATACAACTGTACCGATCTCACGACGGCGTTGCAAGAAAAAAGTCGTGATTCTTGCGTAGATCTAGGCTCCGGAGAGCGGCCTCCTTGGCCCTGATGGGTTGCAGTTAGCAGATAGGGGCCGCCTTGCGGGGCACGGTTCTACATTCGTCTGCTGCGCCAGACCAGTGCGTCCGGCGAAGCCTCAGGCGCCCGAAGCATCGGCCGCCCGACGCCCGCGCCGTCTTCGTCGGCCACATTGCCCGTGAACATGCAGTTGACCAATGTGGGGCGACTGGTCCAGTTGTACATCCCTCCGCCATCGTAGTCGCAGTAGTTGCCTATGAAGGCGCAGTTGATCAGCAGGGGGCGGCTGCCGTCGTAGCTGTACATCCCTCCCCCGTGGTAGTTGGCGGAGTTTCCGACAAAGGTGCAGTTGATCAAGGTCGGATCGCCGGCATGGATGATGTAGAGGCCGCCGCCCTTGTGCTCCTCGATGGGCCCGCCGTTTGCGTTCCCCCCGCTGATGGTGAAACCGTCGAGTATGGCGGTCTCTTCAGTATCGCTGCCGTTCAGTACGTGGTAGCTGTTGTCGTAGTTGTTCAAGAAGCCCTCGTCATCTCCGCGCAAGTCCCCGCTGAGGATTGACTCGTGCGCCGCCAAGTCGCGGTGATCGGGTTCCGCTGCGCCGCAGCCCGCGTACCCTCCTCGTACGGCCATGCCGGTGAGTAGTCCAAAGGCAGCTTCGCGGTCGCGGGTGAAATAGTCCGCCCCTCGATCCGGGGTATAGACTCCATCTGCCACGCGGATTTCATCACCCTCGACTGCAGCGCTCAGGGCGTCCTGCAAATAGAGAAACGCGGTGCACCAGCTGGTGCCGTCGTGTGAGGGACCGGAGGCGTCTCCGTCGACGTAGAGTGTGCTCTGTGCACGGGCTGATCCTGCGCTCGAGCACACGATCAATGAAGTCGCCAACAGGGTGATTGTCGTTTTGGACAGCCGCGCGATTTGTCCGTCCTCCTTGCCGATTCTGCCGGGTGTGGTGGTCCCGGCGACGCACGCTCCGCGTGCAGTGACATTCAGGGCGTCAAACGCGAACGAAGTGAACAACTCAGCATCGAGCGGCTTAGCCGACCGCGTTCGCTTGGCCGCCCCGACAACGCCAGTAAGATAGCGAACCAGTACATGGGATGCAAGAGAAAGTTGTGATTGGGAAGCAGGGGCGATTTCGCGGCGCTTTTGAATGTGTATCGTTGCTGCCGGTCTGGCAGCGGGACACGCAGCCTGTTAGAATTCCCGGCCGAAGTGTAGATTCAACCGATCAACGAGGGGAATCATCGTGCACGATCAAACCACGACCGTAACTGAGCTCATGCAACTCGTCGACGATTTCGTGGCCCAGAGACAATGGGAGCCGTTCCACGATCCTAAGAACCTCTCCACCTCGATTGCTATCGAAGCGGCGGAGCTGATGGAGCACTTCCAATGGCTGCGCACGGATCAGCTTGATGCGGTTCAAGAGGACGCCAAGAAGATGGCCCAGGTACGCGAGGAAGTCGCAGACATAGCCGCGTACCTGCTTTCCTTCGCCAGCACGATGGAGATCGACTTGTCATCCGCACTGGCGGACAAGATGAAGAAGAACGCAGTGAAGTATCCCAAGGAAGAGTACCGCGGTCGCTTCGGGTAAAGTGCTTTCGTTCTTTGTGTGGTGGGTCGGGCGTTGGGTGCCATGCCCAAGCGAAGCGCCGGCACGCAATTCGGCCGCTACACAATACCCGAATCTGCTATAAAGGATCGGCGCCAGTCCGTCGCAGGACTGCAGAGCCACCCCTTGTGGGCGACGAAGACGCGCACATGGCACCGCACACAAGGGGTGACGTTACATCGTTTTGGCGAGGTGCTCGTTTTTCAGCTTACTGCTGGGCGCCTGTTTCGGTCAGCCCTTCGACTTCCTCCGATTACGATTAGAAACAATCCTGCGCGAGATGAATCATCTGGCTGGGCTAATCGACCTGGGGCAATCGCCGAGAGCATTGCTAAACGACTCAGACTGGACGAACCTGACTCAGCTAGCGCAAATAGCGCACGCCAACGTTCAATGTCTGCTTTCAGCGAACTAATCGGTTTGGCCACCCCGCGCCATCCTTGGTGATCTGCGTCTCCGGCTTGCCTTGCTGGCACATACTTGTCATAGTGGTCCAAACGGAGAACGCCATCGACATGACGAAGCGAACACCCGACCTGCGCAAGCTCGCCCGCCGACAGAGATGGATACTCTGGCTCTTCCTGATCGGTGTCTTATCCCAGTTTATCCCCACACTTCCAATGGGGCAGTACCGGATGATCGTCTTCGTCTTGCTGACTGCCGCTCAGGTTGTACTGATGCTGGCGATGCTCATCGGCGTGATTCTCATGCTCAACGCTCAGGGGAGCCACATACTGATAATCATTCTTTGCAGCATATTGATGGTAGCGCCGTGCGTGAACATGCTGCTCTTGCTGCTGATTAACATGAGCGTGGCGCGGACGTTGAAGCGGGCGGGAATTCGTGTGGGCCTTATGGGTGTCAAGGACGAGGACGTCGAGCGCATCATAAACCCCATGCTCTGCAGCACCTGCGGGTACAACCTCACGGGCAACATCAGCGGGGTTTGTCCGGAGTGCGGCACGGAGATCGAGCAGCCATGATGCACAAGACGGTCATTCTTGTGCTTGTCTTCATCTGTGTCGTGATCCTCATCGCCTGGCCACTGAGCTATCGGGCTGACATCGGATGCAGCTATCGTCCCCATAATCGTGATACAGCGACCATGAGCGGCAAAGACGCTTTCAGCATGGGTTTCGCGAGTGGTCGCGTGGTGCTCACGCGGATGCAGCAGGTCAAACGGTACACTACGCCTGCTTCGTTGAAATGGGGGCCGGTCGAATACCGACGTGAAGAGACTGACGGCACACTCAACGTCCAGCGTACCCAGACCATCTCGGTTTCAGCTTGGTTACTTCTTATTGTGATCGGAGTATACCCGGCCATCGAGTTTATCCGTGGTCCCCTCCGCCGTCGTCGACGGCGCCGGAAAGGATTGTGCACAAGTTGTAGTTATGATCTGACGGGCAATATGTCAGGCGTGTGTCCCGAGTGTGGGGAGGAAACGCGCCGCGGAGAGAATGCATGAGCGAAAGCATGATAGGCTTGCTCATGTTATTGGGAATAGCCCTCGTAGTATCGCTTCTCTGCCACGCCTTGATACGACGTCCTGGGCTGGCGGTGGTGACCGCAGGATGCACTACTACAGCGTTGTTTAACCTAGCGGCGTACTTGCATGCAGGGTTCCTTGACCCGTTCTTCCCGATTGCCGTATTCGTTGCGGGACTGTATGGCTGCATCGTTGCCTGGTTTGTGGGGATACCGTTTCGGATTCATCGAAGACGGCAAAAGACCCGTGAGGATTCCAGTAGCTGTCGGAACTGCGGCTATAACCTCACCGGCAACATCAGCGGCATTTGCCCCGAGTGCGGCAGGGCGATCGAACCGTCATGAAGCGCAA
The DNA here is from genome assembly GCA_020348265.1 of Phycisphaerales bacterium. Classification (GTDB taxonomy): domain Bacteria; phylum Planctomycetota; class Phycisphaerae; order UBA1845; family UBA1845. Next base: position 1,933,091 of record CP070744.1, read on the forward strand.
GATCATCATCGTGGTGCTCACGCTCGCGGCAGTGATGACGACAGGTATCGCGGTCACAAGCTACTTTCACCCGTTCGAATTCAGAAACCTGGCCGACCGGGACGGATCTATACGTGACCTACACGCTACCGGGTTGTTCCTCCGCGACGGGATCATTGTTCATGAGCACGTTCGGGAGGATAGGGTCCGGCGGGGTCTCTGCGACCGCGCTTATCGCATTCAAAGCATGCTCTGGAAGCGCTTCCCCAGATTGGCGCGTTTCTTGCAGATAGGTAGGAGGGTTGGGTATCTGGGTGGGCGCTCGTATCCGTTGGCAGACTCGGGAGAGATTGTGTGGTCGTATGGATACGCGCTCCCCTTGGGGATTCCGTCCCTCCTGTTTGCTGTCTACACCGCAGCAGCCTTCATCCGGGGACCGCTGCGCCGCCGGCGACGGCGGCGGAAGGGATTGTGTGAGAGTTGCGGTTATAATCTAACGGGCAACGAATCGGGGGTATGCCCGGAGTGCGCCCGTAGACTTGAGGAAACGTGATCCGCAAGACCGCAATCATAATGCTGACGTTCGGGGCTGTGGGGACTTTCGTAGCGGGATCTACGAGTTTCCTAGTGCCACTGTTTGCTACGTTTGGTGTTGATCCTCAAGAGGGAGCGTACATCGCCCTGCAAGTTGAAGCAGGCATGCTGGTGCTCACCCGGAGTCATGTAGTCCCCCGGACCCAACCTGCTCCGGTGGTCCGAAGATGGGACCTTGGTGCTGTTAGTCTGATCCAAGTGTCTGAGCCAAGGCGCTTTGTCTGGCACAAACTAGAAAAAGACTTTGGCTCGCCTCCGCAAGCCGTAAGCTACTATGGTCCCACGGGACCATCGGCGCCTCGTGGTACCCACGTCATGACCCAGGTCGGAATACACTACCTTCTCCTACTGGTTATCCTTGCTCTTTACCTCACGATCACGTTCATCCGCGGGCCGTTTCGTCGTTGGCGTCGGCGCCGCCGCAACTCATGCCTTGGCTGCGGGTATGATCTGACGGGCAACGTGTCGGGCGTCTGTCCTGAATGCGGCGGCGAGCTTGAGGAGCGGTGATTCGCAAGATCATCATCGTGATGTTGGCGTTGGGAGTAGTGGGTGCGGGCGCCCTGGAAGTCCTCAGCTATAACACAATGCGAGAATCCTGCACACACCC
>CP070744.1:1934373-1940914 GCA_020348265.1 Phycisphaerales bacterium
AGCACGAATAGAGGCCAGGTATTCGGCAAAGGGTTTGCTCAGCCTGCCGGGGTTGGCTACAGCAGTCGTACACAGCGCCGACTGAGGCGTCATGCTCCCCCGAAGTTCACTGTAGAACTCGTCAGTATAGAGACGGGCACACAGCGCGGAAGTAGGTTCTGGCAGCCGGGCGATTACCAGGTCATATCGAGACGATTGAGTCTTGACGAAATAGCGCGCGTCGACGCCGTGGATGCTGACACGGGGATCGGTCAGAGCGGCTCGGTCGGCATCGGAAAGATATGGCCGGATCAACTCGATCAAACGCGGATCAGGCTCGATGTAGTCAACATGTTCGATCGGATGTCGCAGGATCTCGACCAGCAGACCCTCCGCTCCGCCACCCAGCACCAGCACGTTTCGCGGCGAGGGATGCTGGCAAAGCCAGAAGTGTGCGAGGGGCACGAAAGTGTAGGGATCGGGGAAGTCGGAGGCCACTTTGCCGTTGCTGTAGAGGGTGTATTGTCCCGCCCTCTGTCCGATGGCCAGGTTCTGATACTTCGTCTCCGCTTCGGCACGCAGATCGTAGCCTGGCGCAATGTCAGCCCAGCGTCGAAGGACTAGCTTCTGATCCAGCGTCCGCCCGGCAAATGCGAGTGTAATGAGCGTGCCGAGTGCGATCCCAGCTGGCACGGTAAGGCCGTATCGCCGTCTATCGCCAGTGAATAGAAGGCCGGCGGATACCGCTGCTATCAACAACACGCAGCACAAAGCGGTCTGGATCGGCGAAAGGTTCTCGACCGCCCAGAAGCTGAACGCCGCTCCGCCTATCAGACTGCCCGCGGATTCCAAGGCGTATATCGTGCCGAGTTGCAGGGAACCGCGCATTTGCGGAGGCGATTCACCCGGCGAACCCGGACGGGTTGAAGTCCGCGGTTCAGACGAAGGGTCGTTTTGTGACTCGGCAGGCGGCGTTATGGAAACTGCTACTGGGAAGGCCATTCCGACCAGAGCGCCAGCCGGAGAAACGAAGACCGTTGCCGCCAATGCTGTCGTAACAAGAGGCAGCATCTCTCCGGGTTCTATAGCAAGCCAAGCCCTTGCCGAGCGAAACACCCACAGTTCGACACAGGCGGCGATGCTCAAAGTCAGCACAACGACTACAAGTCCGACATCACTCCTTCCGATTCGTCTGGCCAGCCAGCCGCCGACCCATGCCCCTATCGCCACGCCGAGCAGCCAGGCAAACAGAACCACGCCCCAGGCGAACTCGCTCCCAAACATCAGGACCAGCGCCTCGCGCAGCAGAAGTGATTGGGCAACTATCGCCTGAATCCCCCAAGCCACTACGAGTACCGCCAGCCAAAGGCGGTGACGATCGTCAGCACGCCGGAGCATTGTTGTGTTATCCGGAGCTTCCATTCAAGGGTTCCCTATCGATCCCGTTCGGTAGCGGCAATGGTATCACTTTGGCAAGCCCAGGGAAAAGTACGCCTCAGACGCGGCAGCCTGCCCAGGCACGAGATACTGCATCAACTTGACCGAGTGCGACTTGAGAGCTAAAAAACCACTATGTTCGACGCTTTGACAGACCGGCTCGGCAGCGTTTTCCGAGGCCTTCGAGGCCGGGGACGCATCACCGAAGAAAACGTACAGGAGGTGATGCGGGAGATCCGCACGGCCCTGCTTGAAGCAGACGTAAACCTCGAAGTGGCCCGTGCCTTCTGCGACGAGGTCCACAAAAAGGCCATCGGGGCGGAGGTCATCAAGACCCTCAAGCCCGCGGACGTAATGGTCAAGATCGTCCACGATGAGCTGGTTCAGCTCATGGGTCCGGTCGACCCGAAGATCCCCTTCGTCTCGCCGGGACCGACGGTTCTGCTGATGGCCGGCCTGCAGGGTTCGGGTAAGACCACCACCTGCGCGAAGATGGCCAAACAGCTGATCAGCAAGGCGAAGCGGCCGCTCATGGTGGCCGCGGACCTGAAGCGTCCGGCGGCCATCGATCAACTCGAAGTGCTTGGTGAACAGGTCGGTTGCCCGGTTTATACCGAGCGCAATCACCAGAATGTGGTCAAGGTGTGCCGCAACGCGATCAAAGAGGCCCGCAAGACCGACCGCGATGTGGTGATTCTCGACACCGCGGGGCGATTGGCCATCGACGAGGAAATGATGGACGAGGTCGCCAAGGTCGCGTACACCACCAACCCCCACCAGATCTATCTGGTGGTCGACGCTATGACCGGCCAGGACGCGGTAAACACGGCCAACGCTTTCAATGAACGCCTCGAACTGGACGGCTGCATTCTCACCAAGTTCGATAGTGACACGCGTGGCGGGGCTGCCCTTTCGGTCAAGCACGTCACCGGCAAACCCATCAAGTTCGTCGGCGTGGGCGAGAAGATGGAAGCCATCGAGGAATTCCACCCTGATCGGATCGCCGGGCGAATCCTGGGGATGGGAGACATCCTCACCCTCGTCGAGCAGGCCCAGGAGCAATTCGATCAGGACGAGGCCGCCAAGCTCGAAGCGAAAATGGCCAAGGGGCGCTTCACCCTCGACGACTTCCTCAGCCAAATCCGCAAGATGAAAAAGATGGGGTCCATGAAGGACCTGGTCAAGAAGATCCCGGGGATGAGCGACGCCATCGGGGATATGGACATCGATGAGCGGGAGATGGTGCGGATGGAGGCGGCCATCGAATCGATGACTCCCAAGGAGCGGGCCAATCCCAAGATCATCGACCCCTCGCGCCGGCGGCGCATTGCCCGCGGGGCGGGCTGCGACCCCTCCGACGTCAGTCAGCTGTCCAAACAGTTTGACGGTATGCGTAAGGCCATGCAGATGTTTAGCGGGCAATCGCTCACCCAGCGTCTCAAGATGAGCACGCAACTCTCACAGATGATGGCCGGCGGGGGAATGCCCAAGATCAAGGGGAAAACCTCACAAACCAGGCGAGCCCTCAGCAAGAAGGATCGGCGCAAGAAACGCCGGCGGAAGTAGCGCCTTTCGCCACCACCTCTTCGCGCCACGTCGTTACGCAGCTAAGCCCTTGCGCACACTGTTACTCTGATCCGCTGCTGGTTCCGGTTAACTGATTGAGAAACTCGTTATCCGTCGACAGTATCAAGCGGGTGTCTCGTCCCAAGGTGTTCTTATACGCCTCCAATTGGCGCATGAACTGATAGAACTCGGGCGATTTCCCGAAGGCCTTTGCGGTGATCTCGATCACTTTGGCATCCGCCTCACCTCGGATCTCGGCCGAGCGCTGCTGCATCTCTCCTTGGATCTCGTCGAGTTCCTTCTTGGTCTGCCCGAGAATCCTGTTCTTTTGCTCCTGAGCCTCGGACTCATACAGGCTGGCGATCCGATAACGTTCGGAGCTCATGCGTTCGTACACCTTCGCTCGAACGGACTCTACGTAGTTAATTCGCTTGATGTGCACGTCGACCAGTTCCATGCCGTAGGTCCCCCCAAGGTCCTCGCTGGCCAACTCCTTGATTTCCTTCTCGATCTGAAGACGCCCGGTCGTTACACGCTCACGTCGCGCCGCCCAATCCTTCTCCAGCTCCTCGCTCTCGTAAACAAGTGGATCGTCAGTGGTGCGAACTGCGTCGATGAGATCGTTCTTGGCGATCATCCCGCGAACGGCCGAATCGACCAGTTCATCCAGCCGTTGTTGTCCGTTGTCTATCGTTCCCACCACCCTGTAGAACTTCATGGGGTCGACGATTTGCCATCGAGCCCACACGTCGATGGAAATACGCCGCTTGTCCTTGGTGGGCATGTCTTGGGGGTCGCCGTCCCAGGGTAGCAAGCGTTTCTCCAACCGGTTGACCTCCTGGATGAATGGCAGCCTCAACCTCGGCCCGGCTTCGGTGACGGCCCGGACGGGCTTGCCAAACTGGGTTATGACCGCCTGCTGTCCCTCGGGAATGACATAGATGGCCAATTTCAGCACAATCACTACGACGATGGCCAGCAGAATAACTGTCGCCCTTGCTGTTTTCACCGTCCACCTCCCTTCTGGCCCTGTTTTGAGAGTCCGGCAGATGGCGCCATTGTTGTACCCGCGTCAAGATTCAGCAGTGGAAGCATCCCCTGCACCGAGCGGTCGATTATGATCTTCTCGCTCACCTGGGCCAAAACTCCCTCCATCGCTTCGATATAGAGTCGCATCCGTGTCACCTCGGGTGCTTTCTCATACTCAGCCAACTTGGAAAGGAAAGCGTTGGCCCGCCCTCGAGCGTCTTTCTCAATACGAACCGCGTAACCCTCCGCCTCGGCGATCGCACGATCCCGGGCACCCCGAGCTGCGGGCACCAAGCGGTTGCGCTCCCCCTTGGCCTCGTTGACCACACGTTCTTTACTTTGTTTAGCCCGGTTGACCGCATCGAATGCGTCTTTTACCGGGTCGGGCGGTGCCGCCGTCTGGAGCTTCACCGCAACGACCTTGATCCCCGCTTCGAAGCTGTCCAGCATCTGCTGCATCTCGACCTTCGCATCCGAGCCGATCTTCTCCCGTCCGATTGTGATCACTGAATCCGCGCTAACGTCGCCGATGATCCTCCGCATCACCGCTTCCGAGACGTTACGAATCAGCTCCTGGGCGTTCCTCACCGGGCTGCTCCGACGCTCCCCGCCGATTTTGAAGAGGAAGTCCTCGGAATCCTTGATCTGGTACAGAACCACCCATTCTACATGGGCGAGGTTCAGGTCGGCCGTAAGCATCCGGGCCATCGTCTTGTCCGCCTCAGTCCCGCGGGCGTACTGCGTCCGCACTCCGGGCTTTAGCGTTCGATAGCCAAACTCCTCAGATTGGACCTTATTCACCGGAACCGTATAGGCCACGTCAATAGGCCAGGGCAGTTTGAAGTGCAGGCCGGGTGGAGTTGTCTTGGCCAGCTTGCCCAGGCGCAGCACCACGCCCTCGCTATCCGCCTCGACCTTGTAGAAAGTCGAGCCCGAGGCCCACAGCACCAGCAGGATCACCACGATGGCGATGATTCGCTTGCGGTACCGCTGCCAGTAGTGCTGCAGGACATATTGCAGATCGTCATATTCTTGACTCATGCGTTTCTCCCTAAATGCATCGTGAGAACCGTAAGATGGGCAATGCCCACCTGGATAATCCGCTATTCGGTCAGGCTGCCAGGGCTATATCGCCGGCCTACCGTCCGTGAGACACAAATCGACGAGTTGCTCGATGATGGCTGTGCCCGCGCACATTACCTTGTCAGCACCGCCCCAGTAGATCTTGACCGTGCCGTCGTCCTCCGGAACCGCCCCGCAGGTGAACACGACGTTGTGGACATATCCGGTCACCTCCCAGGGGTCCTCCGGCTGGAGAATCCAACGATCGCACACCCCGATCACCTTCGAAGGGTCATCAAGATCGTGCAATGCCACTCCGAGCCGATAGACCGATCCGTCCATCGTCGGGAAGACACCATGGTAAATGTGCAGCCAACCTTTCGAGGTGCGAATGGGCGTCGCACCCGGGCCTATCTTCATCTCGTCCCAGTGATATTGCACCGGCTTCATCACCACGTGTGAGTTGCCCCAGTGGACCAGATCCGGCGAGTAGCTGATCCAGATCGACCACGGAGAAATCTCGCTGTGAGGCCGGTCCAACCGGGCATAGCGCCCGTTGAACTTCTGCGGAAAGATGACCACGTTCCGGAGGTCGGCCTGGGTGATCAGGGCGACGCGCTCGACGCTTATGAAATCGCGGGTCTTGGCTAATCCAATACGCACGCCGTGCTTCGAATAGGCGCTGTAGGTGATGAGGTACTCACCGTCAATGAGGCAGATTCGCGGATCTTCCACGCCGTAAGCTTCGTACTCACCGAAGGCGCCTTGCTCCGAGGGCACCATGAACGGCTCAGGACGGGAAACGAAGTTGAATCCATCGACGCTGTCGGCCAGCCCGAGAATGCAGCGCCCCGTGGCCCGATGCGAGCGAAAGAGCATCACGTACTTGCCATCGTGTTTGACTACGGCAGCGTTGTGAACGGTTTCGACCGGATAAGGAACATCCGCAGTGGTAAGGATAGGATTGCCTTCGTATCTCTTTACGATAGGTTCATTCATGGCGACGACTCCTTCCTTGCCTTGGCCGACTTGCCTGCCGCTGTCCCACACGGCCAACGTCTATCCTACCCGCGATTTACACGGCCGCCAGTCCATGAGCACCGAGTGGATGCACGATACCAAGCGCAGATCGCGCGCCCCCTGCATTTTTGCATGAGGGAAACGGCTGCAAGAAAAAATCACAGGTAGCGCGATGGTGTGTACTGCACTGTTTTCATCGCGGTCCGGCAGTATCGCCGCCTACGTCACCATTCGAGTGACGCACAAACCACGATCGCACCGTCCGCTCGGTTTGCGGAGGGAGCTTGGTGAGGCTGTTTTGGGCTTTGACGCCGTTCTCTCGACACCGGTCAATCAGCTGTCGCGACGTGACGCCCAGCTCTCGGGCAAGGTCTTTGATTTTGATACCGGGCTTAGCCATCGCCGCACGGTCACAGTATACTATTCCGTCAGCTGCAAGACCGGGTGG
>CP070744.1:1941014-1947507 GCA_020348265.1 Phycisphaerales bacterium
GTGTGCCACTGCTTTCAAGCAGTGCCGATCGGATGATCATCGTGCTTTTGCACTGCTCAAGAGCAGTGGCACACGGCCGCGCAAGCGGTGGGACGGGTCCACAGGTTGGCGCCTGCGGCTCTGACTTGGCAACGGGCTCCGGGTTCAAGTTCGGCACTCCGGCGAACTCAAGCGTGACGGCACACAATTGTAGGCGATTGAGAAGAACATAGTGGCCAAGACCAGGCAAGAGAGATTGGAGGCGCTTTTCAGTGCCGCCGTGGAGCTGGACTCGCGGGGAGCGCGCAAGGCATTTCTGGACACCGCCTGCGGCGACGACGCCGAGCTGCGCGGACAAGTTGAAGAGCTGCTCACCGCCCACGGGAAGGTGGGGACTTTCCTGGACACTCCTCCGGTCGACCCTGAATCCACGACGGAAGTCCGCGTGCCGGACGAAGTCAGTGGTGAGAAGATCGGGCGATATCGAATACTCGAGACAATAGGCGAAGGCGGCTTCGGCATCGTCTATATGGCTGAGCAGGAGGAACCCGTCCGTCGCAAGGTGGCCCTTAAGGTCATCAAGCTGGGGATGGATACCAAGCAGGTCATCGCCCGCTTCGAGGCGGAGCGGCAGGCGCTGGCTCTGATGGACCATCCCAGTATCGCCAGGGTGATCGACGCAGGTGCAACTGATCGGGGCAGGCCATATTTCGTGATGGAGTTGGTCAAAGGCTCCACGATCACCGAGTACTGCAACCAGAACAAACTTACGGTCCGCGAGCGCCTGGAGCTGTTCCTTTCCGTCTGCCAGGCGGTGCAACACGCGCACCAAAAGGGAATCATCCACCGCGACCTCAAGCCTAACAACGTATTGGTGACCCTGCAGGACAACACGCCCATACCGAAAGTAATCGACTTCGGCATTGCCAAAGCGACAAGCCAGCGGCTTACCGAGCGCACGCTTTTCACCGGGTTTCGCGAGTTCATGGGCACGCCTGAGTACATGAGCCCGGACCAGGCGGGGGTGAGCGGGATCGACGTGGACACGCGAACGGACATCTACTCGCTGGGCGTTCTGCTATATGAACTGCTTACGGGCACGACGCCGTTCGAGGTGAAGAAGCTGCGCGAGGCGTCGTACGAGGAGATTCGTCGGACCATCCAAGAGGTAGATCCACCGAAACCGTCGGCTCGTTTATCGGCGCTGGAAAACCTGGCGGAGATTGCCGGTCTTCGCCGCGTGGAACCAGCGGCGCTTCTTCGCTTGATTCGCGGAGACTTGGACTGGATCGTCATGAAAGCGATAGAGAAGGACCGCACGCATCGCTACGCGACGGTCAAAGACTTCGCCGATGACATCGGAAGGCACTTGGAGAATCAGCCGGTGGCAGCGGGCCCGCCGGGTGTGGGTTACAGGCTCAGGAAGTTTGTCCGCCGCAATCGAGTGGGTGTATTGGCAGGTTCGATTGCGGTTGGAGCGTTATTGATCGGGATCTCGTTGGCAACGGCCGGCTTTGTCAAGGCCATCCGTACCCAGGTTGCCCTGGAGATTCAGCGCGACGCCGCCGAAAAGGCTCGAGCCAGCGCACAAGAGCAGCGCGGATTGGCTGAACTAAGGGCTCTTGAGGCACAAAAGCAGGCTGACAGGTCCACGACAGTAAGCCGGTTCCTGCAGGGAATGCTCGAATCAGTGGACCCCAGCAAAGCGCTGGGACGCGAGGTAAGCGTGCGCTATGCCTTGGACGAAGCCGCCAAGCGAATCGAGGAAGGTGCCCTTACGGAGCAGCCTGAGGTCGAAGCTGACATACGCATGACCCTGGGCGAGACCTACGAAGCACTGGGTTCATACAATCCCGCAGAGACGCATCTACGTGCAGCCAAGGAGCTGTGGAGCCGTCTGTTGGGTGATGAGCACCCGGACACGCTGCGCTCAAGCCGGGCGCTGGCCGGATTGCTCCGCATCAAGGGGAAATTCACTGAAGCGGAGGCTCTTCTGCGTCAGACTGCCGAGTCGCAACGCCGAGTGTTAGGCGATGAGCACCGCGATACGCTTATCACCATGAATGAACTCGCTTTAGCTTTGCGCGGGCCGGGCAGACTGGCCGAGGCCGAAACGATTCATCGTCGAACGCTTCAGATCCAGCGACGTGTGTTTGGAGAGAAGCACGTCGACACCTTGGAGTCTATGTGTCACCTAGGAGCGGTATGTCGAGCACAGGGCAAGTATGCCGAGGCGGAGATCCTCTTGCAGCGAGCGCTCGAACTGAGTCGCAGCGCACTTGGGGAGACGCACCCGCAAACTGGAGAGGTGATGAATGACCTGGGTTTGCTGCTGGAGGATCAGCAGGACTACGCGCAGGCAGAAACACTATATCGTCGAACCTACGAATTGGACCGACGAATCCTGGGCCCCGATCACCCACGAACGCTGATTCCCATGAACAATCTGCTGCGGATGCTGCGCATTCAAGAAAAAACGGATGCCATCCGTCCGCTGCTGGTCGAGCGCATTGCCCACCTGCGGCGTGTAGCAGAAAGTCGTGACGCCGGTGCGCTGGCTCTGCATGCATACGCCTGGGAGCTTTTGAACTGCGAGTTGGTCGACCTGCGCAAACCCTATTCCGCCTTGTCGGCCGCCCAGCGCGCTGTGGAGCTGGACGGCGGTACGGACTCCCGCTTCCTGGAGACGCTGGCCGTTGCCTGTCAGATGACTGGAGACCTTGATCGTGCTATCGAAACGCAACGTCAGGCCGTTGCCCAGGCGCGCGTCAGAAGATCGTACGATCTTGCGGGATTGGAGGAGAGGCTTGTCGACTTTCTCATGGAGAAGGGGGATCTGGTGGGGGCGGCAGCTGTCTCGTGGGAAGGGCTGGCGACACGCGTTGGCGAGTCGCTGGTCCCCGGTTCGAGCCCCGGAGCGGCGACCGTCCTCCAAAGCGAGACTCTGATGGCCGAGGGACGCTTCGGCGAGGCGGCGGCGCTCCTGCGCGGCTGCCTGGCAATGAGACAGCAGGCGCTTCCGCAGGGACATTGGTTGATCAGCGATGTAATGAGTCGATTGGGCGGCGCGATGACCGCGGGGGGCAAGTTCGCCGAAGCGGAACCACTACTGCTCGCAGGCTATGAGGGCCTTAATGAGAAACCCTGGGTGGCCGCAGATCACAAACGCCGAGCGACCGAGCGAATAGTCCGGCTTTATGAGTCCTGGGGCAAGCTCGAACAAGCATCTAAGTGGCGGCAAGTACAGCGTAAAGCTGCGGAAAGTGGAGCGAGCAAAGACTGAAATACTCTGACGCCAAGGGCGTGAGCGTGTGTCGACATCTGCAGCAGCCTCGCTCTTCGTACGGTCTGTTTGGACTCCCTGCAGTTACACTTCCCAAGCGACGTTTTATGCTCAGGTGGGGCGAGAACAGCAGATTAGCTGGGATTCGATGAGGCGCGCGGGATAGCCACGTCGCATATCACTTTGGAGGATCTTCACCTGGCGTTAACACAGTCCAGATGCCCGTCTTGACTGGCGAAGGATGCCCAGGCGCCTCCTCGGATCAAAAGGTCACTGGCAGGGCGGCTCAAGGAAAGCACGAGCACCGCAACGCATACAAGAGCGTCGAATACTCACCGAGATAAGGAGCTAAGACCGTGAAAGCAATCACATTACTCGTCGGCAGTGGATTGGCTGCTGCATTGGTGGCACCGGCGCTGATCACATCTGCACCCGTGGACACCGCCGGTTTTACGCTGGGCGGGGCGATCCCGAACGACGTTTTCATGTACGTCGCTGAGCAACACAACCCGGAGCGAGAGTTTCTCGACCGCTATTGGAAGGAGGTCTTCGACGAGCTCGAGCAAAGCGGGATCGCCAAGGACCTTATGGCCCTGATCGAGCCCCTGCTGAACCCCGAGCAGATGGCAGAGGTCGATCGGATCAAGGAACGGGCCACGCAACTGTCGGCCGGGGTGGATTGGGAACAGTTGGGCGGTGGGGAAATGGTCTTTGCCGAACGGCTCTCCCCCCCGAGACGGATATCCGGTGGAGTTGTTGCCATCCCCGACATGGTCTGGCTGCTTCGAGGTCGTGGCGAAGGGGCGGCGCAGAACTACAAAGGCCTCGTGGCTATCCTCGAGGCCATGGTTGACGAAGTGGAAAAGGCTGTTGACACCGACGCGTTGATCGTAGAACAGAGTAAACAACTTGGCGGCAAGGTGCCTGTGGCGAAACTGCTTCCGAAATCTTCAGGTAACGTGGTCATGCCCCTGGCAGTCGCACTGCATGACGACACCGTGATTATCGCCGTTGGCGAACAGATCCTCGAAGATGTTCTGAACTTGCTGGCCGGTAGAGGTTCCAAGAAGGCCCTTATAAATGAACCTCGTTTCAAGCTCGCGTTCTCCAAGTTGCCACCGGCTGAAGACGGCATGGTGTTCGTCGACATCCAGAATCTGTTGAAGTCGGCCCGCGTATCGGTGGATACGGTTCTGAGCATTGTTGAAGAACCTCGTGACGTTTACCGGAATGCGAGCATGAGCGCCGAAGCCGCTGAACTCAACCATCGCGCGTTGGCTGCGTCCAGAGCCGGCGACACCGCTCAGGCATTGACTCTTACCCAGCAAGGCTACAAGGTGGCCCCGGAGAACTCGCTCCTTCTTTATAACTTGGCCTGTTTCCACGCCCTAACCGGCAACAGAAACGAAGCTCTCACCTGGCTGGAGAAGGCGGTTGACAGTGGGTTCTACGCTCCCAGAAAAATCGCCGAAGACCCCCACCTGAAGAGCCTGCGCGGTGATCTGCGATATGAGGCGGCAAGGGCCAAGGCCGCCGAACTGGCTGCACGGTGTTGCGGCAACGACACCATCGTCAACTCCAGCACAAGCGGAGAAGCGCACAGGCTGACAATGCAGGCCTGGCAGGCCCGTGAGGAGAAGAACTACACGCAGGGATTGGAACTCGCCAAACAGGCCTATGCGGTGGCACCGCAAGACTCGCGAGTGCTCTACTGCCTAGCGTGTTTCCACGCTCTGCTTGGGCATGAGAACAAGGCTTTGGATTCATTGGAGAAGGCCGTGGACGGCGGATACTACTGTCCGCAACACATCTCCACAGATCCCGATCTACAGAACATTCGCAGTCATCCGCGATACAAGACCACACAGACCAAAGCCGAGACGATGGCGGCAGAGCTCACCGCCGATCGGACCGCTGACAAACTCACCCTATTGAAAAGACTCGCCGCCCGTATGATGGACGCTGGAGGGACTTTTGACTATGTCGCCACGGTAGAGACTACCGACGGACACACGGTCCAAGCGGAGGCGATCAGTGCCTTGGCTCCCGGCGCCCAGGATAAAGCTATATACCCTGTCTTCGGAAACCGTCGTCAGCTCACCAACTTCGACCGCTACCTGCCGAAGGAAACCCTGTCGTTCTCAGTTTCCAGCGGCGCTGATTTCGGAGCACTCTACGAGTACATCTTGGACTCGTTCGAGTCAGCCGGTCCGTGGGGCAAGAAACTGCTCGGAAAGTGGGGCAAGGTTCAAAAGCAGGTTGGAGTGGACGTCAAGCAGGATATCCTCGGGTGGATCGATGGAGACTCCATCAGCGTAACTCTGGAGAACAATCTTGGATCCGTGTGGATGCTCAAAGTCACCGACGAAGAAGTCGCCCGTGGCAAAGTCTCTTCAGCCCTCCAGTTCCTTTCGACGAAGCTAAGCAAGAGTGTCAGTGAGATTACCGCGAAGAACCCCGCGTTTGCCGGCTTGGCAATGTTGACGGTGCATACGTCTCCGGCCCAGCGCGAACAACTCGAGGGTTTCCAGAACATCCACTTCGCTATGTCTCCGCAGCCGGCTGTCTGGGGAATCGCCGACAACTATCTGATCTTCGGTAGTTCCGCCGACGCAGCGGCCTTGTGCCTTGCCACGGCGAGGGGCGAGCATCCCAACATCCGAGAGAACTCCCGGGTTATGAGTGAGATGATCGTGCCGGCAGGACATTTTTCGAGCGTCACGCTGACCGACCAGCGCGGCCTGGGCGAGGAACTGGCCGGCGTTGTCGGAGTTGTGTCGATGGCAACTGGAATGGCCGGCGTCGCCCTGCCAAATCCGGAGTTGCAGCCCGTGCTCAGTGGAATCGCGGGGATGATGACAAAACTTACCCCGGTGATGCGCAAGATTGATTTCTACAAGTCCTGCGCAACCCGGACGACGTTTGACGGACAGATGTGGGGTGTCCGAAGTGTAACTCACTACCTTTCACCTGAAGAGCGTGCCGGGAGTCAGACTCACTAGTACTGCAGGGAATCTCCGAGAGAACGCGTTCCTCAGCGTTTGGTAAGAGACTGTCGAGTGGGTCAAAACCGAAGGTGGCCTATCGAGTTAGAGCAGATTCGGATATTATGTAGCGGGCGGATTGCATGCCGGCGCTGCGCTTGGGCATGGCCCCCAACTCCTCACCCGCTACACAGAAGACGAAAACACTCTAGAGTAGGTCACCGCGCTAGCTCAAGCCCCAAATGCA
>CP070744.1:1947607-1953839 GCA_020348265.1 Phycisphaerales bacterium
CCCCCCGATTCGGACATAGTCAATGATGTCTCGGAGAGATCAATTTCTGCGGACGGGGACGGCAAACCCATACGCTCCCTCCAACAGAAGTGTGCCGGTTCAACAGCGCTGGCGTGCACACTGATAGCAGCGAGTGCCTTCATCGCATCCCGATTCAATCCATCGCTTTACGACCTCAGCTGGCCGGTTCAGCTCGCAGTTGTAGCGTTTTGTGGGGCTCTCTTCGGTGTTTGGTGGGGTTGGCTGATGCCCCGCTCCGAATCTCGATTCCTTGCTGCATTGCGGACGGAGCTGCGCAAGTGGGACCTGGGTGGCGAAAGCCCGAGCAATCTGCCAGAAACGCGCTCAAAAGAGCTTGCCCGCATCCGGCGAGCAATCCTGGATTTGAGAGCAGGGTGGAGAAGGCGCGAGGATGATGACAGAGTTCAGCGGCAGAGGTTGGAAGAGTTGACCGAGGTAAAGAGTAACATCATCTCGATCGTCTCTCATGACATGCGCACTCCGTTGACCTCGATTCTTCTGTATGCCCAGATGCTTAGCGAAGAGATAAACTCCCTCGCGGAGGAAGACCAGAAGACCTTCCTCACGATTATTTCGGACGAGTGCAACCGTTTGTCCCGCCTGGTCGACGACCTGGTTGAAGTGCAGCGTCTCGAATCAGGTCGAACGCGATGGAATCTGGAGGAACAGGACCTTTCTGCCGCGGTCCGCGCATCAGCTCGAGTATTCGAGGCAATGGCGATCAGCAAATCGATTGAGTTGACCGTAGGTTGTCCAGACTCGCTGCCTTGTGCCGTTGCGGATGTGGATAAGATCTCCCAGGTGCTGAGCAACCTCCTGTCAAATGCCCTGAAATACACACCCTCCGGCGGTCACGTCCTACTGGTGGCAGAGACTAGAGGTAGTGAAATAGTACTCTGTGTAAGAGACGATGGACCGGGAATCCCCAGGGAGAAATGGGACCAGATATTCGATCGGTTCGCCCAACTTGCGGATCCGAACACCAGCGAGAGCTCCGTCGGGGTAGGCCTGGGGCTCTACATCGTGAAGAGGATCATCGAGGCACATGGTGGAGCAGCCTGGCTGAACAGTGAAGTCGGACATGGGTCAGAGTTCTTTGTGTCACTCCCTATGCGCGGGCCCACGGTCAGACCCGCAGACGACTCGCACCCTACACGAACCGCCGGGCGTGTGGTCGTATGTGACGCCGATCCGGAGTTGGCGGCGACGATGGCACAGACGCTACGAGGCGAAGAGTATGACGTCCGCGTGGCCCACTCCGGTGGTCGACTTCTCACTCAACTCGATCAAGGCGATGCGGACGTGGTGGTTACTGATCTGTGCATGACGGACATAAACGCGAATCAGCTTCTGCAGGCCCTGAGCGGCAGGGCCAACCGTTCATTCAGGACGATCATTCATAGTTACGAGGGCGATGGACGGGAGTTGACCCGTCGGGGCGTAGACGTCTTCCTCAGGCGTCCGGTGTCGCGGAATGAGCTGATCCAAGCCGTTCACCTGGCAATGCAGAAGCGATCGGCGGCAGGACTCACCGTGCTCGTGATTGAAAACGCGCTGATAGACACGCTGCGGCTGAGTCAGCTCCTATCCTCAGCGGGACATACGAGTGTAATGGCTGAGAATATCAAAGAAGCCGTTTCACTGGTCAACGATTGCGCGATCGATGTGATACTCGTGGCGAGCGATTCCTTGAGCAGCCAGTGGTCGGAACTCGATGGATTCGGAATCATCCCCGAAGACAACACTCGCGTAATGGTGCTTGGTGACGCCATCCGTAGGAACAAACGCCTGCTGGAAAGACTCCACAATGCCACGGCTATCCCTTACCACGCCGGAGATGAGGAGGCGGTCGTAGATGCGATCATGATCCCTGGGCAAGCCGTCCCATCGGAGTACAGCCAATGAAACGGATTATCATCTGTGACGATGAACCTCACATCGTTGAAGGACTGCGTTTTCTGCTTCGCGCTCCAGATAGGCAATTAGAGGCAACTACTTCCGGAAAAGAGGCCTTGCAGCGTATCGAAGAACAGATGCCCGATTTGCTCATCACCGACATCATGATGCCCGAGATGAGCGGACTGGAAGTAGTGGCCACTCTCCGGGCATCCCCCGCCACCAAGGAGTTGCCCATCGTCATCATAACTGCCAAGGGGCAGGCTCGCGACGCAACGATGGCTCAAGAGGTCTGGGGCGCTACCGTAGTGGCAAAACCGTTCGAGCCTCAGAAGCTTCGACAGCTGATTTCAGCTACGTTGGAGAAAGGCGTATGTCAGCAGCCCGGTTCCGCCTGTTAAGCCCGGAGCCTCTGACGGAGCACTTGCGGAAAGGTCCACTTTACGAAGCGTTGAGCGGATTGACCCGGCTCGCTTCCGGAGATCTTACCGTCGAAGCCGTTCCGTTCGGACAGAGCGACTACAAACAGGCGGTGCATGGGGGCTTGCAGTGGCCCATTCGGTATCGTGGGCAGCAGATGGGGGCGCTATTCTGCACTAATGCGCGAGAGGACGGAGTGGCAGAGGACACCGCCCGTGCGATGGTATCGTGTATCGAGCACGCCCTCGGCCGTGAGATTGCCATTACCGATCTGGCCGACGCGCTTATGACCGGTTATGAAGAACTGAATCTCCTGTACACCCTGCTGCCGGCTATTGCCACCAAAGGACAACCGGCGGATATTGGCGACGTGCTGGTTGCCGAAACCGCACGCACGCTCAACTGTCGGCGCGTATCATTGCTTGCCCTTGACGAGAACCGCGAGAACTACCAGGTCATTGCCTCACACGGGTTACCCGCGGAACTCAGCGGGGTGGCCATTCCCATTGCCGACTCGGTGGCAGCACACGCTCTTTGGGACGAGGATCTCCTGGTAGTCAATGAAGTGTCCAAGCGGCCCGATCTATCGAGGCTGTCGCGTGGCGAATACGAGACCGATGCCTTTGCCGTTGTCCGTGTCCCGCTTGAGGCTCGTGGAGAGGCACTGGGGTTTCTGACGGTTACGGAACGGACGGGCCATGCGGAGTTTACGGCACGCGACCGCAAACTCCTGGAAGGCCTCTCCGCGATGGGGGCCTCGGCCCTTCTGAACTGCCAGCTGCACGAAGCCGTGAGCAAGCAGATGCTCAGTACGATTCACGCGCTCGCATCAGCCGTGGATGCCAAGGACCACTACACGCACGATCATGCCGGTCGTGTGGCTCAGCTTTGCGTAGCTACCGCTCGACAACTTGGGGTCACCAGCGCGTCGCAGTGCCGAGAAGTGGAACTCGCCGGTCTGCTGCACGACATCGGCAAGATTGGCATACCCGATGCAATATTGACAAAGCCCTCTCGCCTCTCACGCGAAGAGTACGAGATCATTCGGACGCATACGGATATCGGCGCTCGCATAGTCGAGCACGTTCCCGGACTGGAAGAGGTGGCCAAGGCAATCCTCCACCACCATGAACGCCACGACGGCCTGGGGTATCCAAGGGGGCTTTGCGGTGATGCGATTCCCCTGGCATCCAAGCTCATTGCCGTTGCGGATACATTTGATACGCTCACTTCCGATCGCCCCTACCACAAAGGCGGGGCAACAGAAACCGCTCTGAAGGAGCTTGAACGCTGCAACGGAACCCAGTTTGACCCGCAGGTAATAAAGGCCTTTGCTGAAGTGGTTGTACAAGACCAGGAGCAGACACCCTCGCCGCTGCAAACGGCACTATCCCTGTAGGAATTCATACCCATCGGCGGCGCCGATGCGAGATAATACGCCTGGACGACCGTCCATCCACGGCACACCGGCGCGATAGTCTCAGCGCAAGGGCGAGCCCGTAAGCGCGTGCGCTGCCCTGAATCGTTCAAGCAAAACCTACCCGGGTCCTGCGCTTGCCTCGAAATCGGCAATCTTCTGCAACCGGCGATCATGGCGTCCGCCTTCGTATTCGGTGCGCAGCCACACGTCGACAACGCGTCGTATCAATTCCTCACCAAGCAAGTCCGAAGGAAGACACAATACGTTGGCGTTGTTGTGCAGGCGAGCCAGTTCCGCAGTAAGCTCATCATGACAAAGAGCTGCGCGAATCCCGTGAACCTTGTTGGCCGATATAGACATTCCGATCCCCGTACCGCAGAAAAATATGCCGCGGTCGGCGGCGCCGGACGATACTGCCTTTGCACCGGGAAGACTGGTATCGGGATAGTCACAGCTTGAAGGGCTATCACAACCGAAATCTACTACCTCATGGCCTGCCGCCTTGAGGTACGACTTCAGGTTTTCTTTCGTAGCGTAGCCCCGATGGTCAGAAGCCAATGCGACTTTCACAGCTTCACCTCCTGCAAGACGGCTTGAATCCCTTCGTCAATCACCTGCGCACACAACTCATACTCTTGCTCAGAACCCCCGATCGGATCGTGAACATCTCTATCGCCCAACAGGAGAGCAACGCGCCGGCGGGCAGCCGGGGCCAAACCAATGATTCTGTCACGATGTACCGATGCCATAGCATAAACGTAGTCGGCTTGTTGGACCAGCTCAACCGATAGGGCCGTGGAGACGTGCTTGGAGATGTCCAGGCCGCGCGTGGCCATTGCTTCTTGCGCGTTTTCCGCCGCGCCTCCCAGCCCTCCGGCCGTCCCCACGGAGGACACGACTACGCCTTTGGAGGATAGCTCGCGTACTTCACAGCCCAGCCGCTGTGCCAGTGCTTTCTCGGCCAGGGCGGCGGCCATCGGGCTTCGGCAGGTATTACCCGTGCACACGAAGAGTAGGCGCAGCACCGAGAGACGTTCAATGGTCCTGGCGTCGTAGACCCCCTCGCGCAAAAGTTCATAAGATTGACCCGTGATTCGGACTATTGTGGACGGTTCACGGTATCGAGTCGTCCCCGCGTCGATCAACAGGTCAATCCGCCCATCCAGTCCTCGCAGCACTTCTCCCGCGGACGTCGGCGGAGGAGCCCCGGCAAGGTTTGCGCTGGCGGCTACGACGGGCGCCCGCGCTGCTCGCAGGAAAGCAGTCGCGATCTGCTCGTCCGGGCAGCGCAGCCCGACTGTCTTATCGTGGTAGATGGTCTCAGATGCAGTGACACCGAGTTCCTTTGTCACCGCGGTAGCCACTGGATCCTCCACATTCAGAATCAGTGTGAGCGGACCGGGCCAGGCTTTGCGAATGAAACGCAGGGCAATGCCGGGCAATTGCGAGACGAACTGGTCAGCATCGTCGCGCGAAGCAATATGCACGGTGAAGGCCTTGTCGCGCGGGCGCTCCTTGATGAATCGTAGACGATCGAGCGCCTCGGGGTGATCCACGCGTGCGGCTACTCCATAGACCGTCTCCGTGGGGAAGGCTACGAGCCCGCCGCGCGACAGCACTTCAGCGGCTCGGTCAGCGATTGAGTCGCAAGTGGAATCGGAATCGGCTTTAACAACCTCGGTTTTCATAGCGTTTCGTCCACCAGGCACGGTAGAGGCATAATCCGGATTGTCAAGCCGACGGTAAGCGAGTACCGTTTGAGGCAGTCGCGGTCGCCTGCGCGGAGGCGACGGCTCGGAAGTCTTGGTTGTTCGGCGCTGAGTCTGCAGCGTGTGTTTCGATATTCAGGGATCGTGCTGCAGGCCGATGTGGCGACGAGAGTCCCGGAGGTCTGAATGATGTCACTGACGGAGCAGGGCATCCTGGCGCGGTTTGACAACATCGAAGCACTGAAGAAATTGTGCCACTTCCTTGTCAATAGACTGGCGACTTTGGATGAGACCAGTGCACTGGCATCGTTTGCGGCTTCTAACATCAATGAGCAACTGGCTCTCGATCTTCTGCACGATATGTTCAGTGACCCGGGCGGTCGGGATGCCCGATTCGTGACCCAAGCGCAGTACGTCCGCGAGGCAACAGGCGGGATGCTGGAGGATTCCGCGCCTTAAGCGCCGGGCATCTTGCACTCGGTCTGCGGTATACTGTGCCACGTCTTTGAATAAACACCTCGCGATACTTGCGCACACCAGCGGCTTTTCCAGCGTGCAACTGCAGTTCTGCTCCAGCGCCGCAAGCACTTTGCCATCCGAACTGGAGGGGCAGAAGTTGCGTCATCTGCGCAGAATTCTCTTGACCCGCTGCGGTCGCTTCTGATACACTAGTTTCGGCATTTCGGGGTTAGTATGACAGCGCTAGATTCGTTTCCAGCCCCTGCTGGCGCTATCGAGAACGCGGTTGCCGCAATGAGCCGATCCG
>CP070744.1:1953939-1959968 GCA_020348265.1 Phycisphaerales bacterium
ACGTGGCGGCGTCCCGGCGCGCCGGGACTTGGCCATGCCACCCATCGGATTACGGTAATGAAGCACTAGTTACGCCCACCAAAATCCTACCCGAACGGACGCTGTTCCTGCAGCATCACCGCCGCACCGCCTGACTAACCATCCGGCGAGGCCGCTCAGTCGGATCATAATACCGTAAAAGGGGTCCCTCGGAAGAGACGGATACTCCGATTGGGCCAGACTACGCAGGCACTTCTTCAGCACGCGGCACGCGAGAAGCCAAACGTATCGAGCGGGACGCTGCCCGCCTGACCGCGGGCGCTTTGGCAGAGGCTTTGCCCGGCTTTGCCTCGCTGGGATCGTCAAAGAACGCGCCGAGATGGCGTATGTGATCGTAGCGCTTCCGCAATAGCGTGTCGATCGTCCGCCGTTTCAGCTCATTCAACGACCCCACGATGTACTTCTCCAGACTCGCAGCGGCTCTCTCGGGGTCTCGGTGCGCACCACCCAGAGGCTCGGGGATTATCTCATCGATCAGATCCAGCTTACGAAGATCGGGAGCCGTTAGCTTCAAAGCCTCGGCTGCGTGCTTGCGCTGATCCGCCGTCTTCCACAGAATCGCCGCGCAACCCTCCGGGGATATGACCGAATAGAACGCATGCTGAAACATTGCTACCCGATCGCCCACGGCAATGCCCAACGCACCGCCGCTCCCGCCTTCGCCGATGACCACGCATACAATCGGCGTGCGCAGCTTGGACATCTCCATCAGATTCACCGCAATCGCCTGGGCGATTCCGCGCTCCTCCGCCCCGATACCAGGATACGCCCCCTGCGTATCGATCAGAGAGACGATGGGCAGGCCGTACTTCTCCGCGAGGCGCATCTTCAATAGTGCCTTACGATAGCCTTCCGGATGTGCACAGCCGAAGTTGCAGGCGATGCGCTCCGTGACATCCTTGCCCTTGTTGTGGCCCACGAATAACACGCGGTGTCCGCCTATGCGGGCGAAGCCGGTCATCACCGCCTTGTCGTCACCGAAGGCGCGGTCCCCATGAAGCTCGCAGAAATCCTGGAAGATCAACTTGAGGTAATCGGTCGAGAGGGGACGGTCGGGATGGCGCGCCACCAAGACGGCCTCCCAAGGCGTCAGGTTGCGGTACAGCCGTCGCGTTGTGGACCGCAGCCTGCTGCGTTGTTGCTTGATTTCGGTAGTGAGGTCATCCCTGCCCTCGCGCTGTTCGCGCTCCATCTCCTCGATGTCGTGCTGGATGCGAACAAGTGGCTTCTCGAATTCCAAGAATCCGACGGAGCCTGTTGAGGTTGCGCTGCCGGTGGCTATTACCGGTTCACTGCTCATGATGTTAAAGCCCAAATCCGCACGGTTGTGCCATGAAAGCGGGGCTCCACTGCCGCGCCGCAAGTGACGCCCCAAGCCTTACTAGTATATCACGGTTTCGTGGGTCCGCAAGGAGAATCCCGCATAGACGCAGGCGACAGCAGCGGCATCGATCATCTCAGCATTGACCCTAAGCAATCCTAATCCTTTGCAAATCATAATGTTACAACTCACTCCCGATCGCGGCCCGTTAAGTACTTCACAGGGTCGGACGGGTCGGCTACACAACTACTGACGGGCGACCGTTTTCGGCCATTCGTGACGAAAATGCGATCACTCCTTCATATAGTCGGCCGGTTCGCTCTGCTGACATACCACGTCGCAAACGCGCTGGAGGATATTAGCCAGCCGATTTGCGGTGTTGTCTGCATCGGCGGATTTGACCGCTATCTCTCCGAGAATCATATCCAAGTCATGCATTATGACACGCTTTGCGGGCGCATCGGGATCGGTGCGCGAATCAGCACTAACCACCGCCGAGCCCAGTGCATCTGATGCGAAGTTCACGGAGATCGCGTCGTACCGGCGTCTAAGCGCTCCGGAAAGCGCACTGATCCGTGAACCCTTCCCCGGGTAAACCTGTTCGATCCCGCGGGCGACTGCACCGACGCGAAACACTACCTGCCCCAGCCAAACCCGATGAGTCCGGGGAATCCTGTTGCCGGTTGGAATCAACTGCTCCGCCAACCGGTCAAACTGATCCGCCGCAACGAGTTCCTTCACAGGTTTCACCGGCGCAACTGGTTTCAGCACTATCCCTGTCACCGTCATGTCAGATGGCTGTGACTGACGGTCCGGCTTCTCCTGGACTGCATTTGGGCGCGCAGGCTTCGCGGGCGCGACTCTGTCAGGCAAAGCCGCAGCCTCCTGCTCAGCCACTCGTCGTTCCGCACTCCGCGCAGCTCTCCCCGCGTCTTTCTTGCGTGACCGAACGACCATTTGCACCTGCATTCGTTGCGCGCCGTCCGCCCGCTCCGAGCGAAACGGGTAGATCTCCGTCACAGGGCCGACCGCCACATAGCCGTTCGCCTGTCCCCATGCACGAAGCAGTGGACAATACCGAGCCGGGGTGGCCGATGATCCGGTTACGAACATCGAGGCCGCCTGTTCCGCCTCTCGGATTGCGACTGTATAGGGCGGCTGAGGAACGTGATCACCGCTGAGGAAGAAACCGATCTGCTTACGCAGCTTGCCTGGCGGAACCGCCGACGGATCGCCGGCATAGCGAGCAAGCATCGGACCCGGTTGATCGTGCTCGGCCATATACTCCTGAACCCGTTTGAACACAGGCCCGACCGTCCAATAAGGACCCACGTGCTCGAGATACGCCACCCGCGCGGGTTCGGTCTCGCTGACGGTAATCGCGTGTTCATCGACCTTCTCGACCGGCGCGGTTGCATCCTGGACCGGCTGCGCAGCCCACACGTTCAGCGCGGGCAGACAAGCAAAGAGAAGCCCGAACATAATCCTAAGCACGCTGTCTCATCCTCACGAAGCTTCTACCCGCGGCTGCCAACCCGGTTGCAGCGATCGGCAGAGTCTTTCCAGTAGACTGCGTACAGGGATACTCTGCCAGTCGCACTGGCTCTCCACCAGACGGCTCCTATGGGTTAATCGCCCACCGGACCGCTAGCACCAACAGAAATAGAACGCCTCACCTGCACTATCCACACTATCAGCCATGTAAGGCCCATCTCGTGAGAGATTCGCCGGAGTGGGCGGCATCTGCGGTCCGCTGGGCGGCGGCAGCACACAAAGGGCGTAGCGCAGCAGTATCGCGCGCATTGCGGCGGAACGACGCGGTGGGCATCTTCTAGCGGTCCGGCACTACGGGACTTCGTTGAACGCTGATTGCATCTGGCTGAAGTCGTTGAGGTCGATCGGGCCATCTCCGTTGAGATCACAACAGGGGCAAAGTGCTTCCCAGTCGCCGCTTCTTGCCGGGTCCAAGCAGACCTGAAACACCTCGAAATCGGCAAGGCCGACACTCCCGTTGCCATCGAAGTCAGGTGCCGACATGGCAACACACACTCCGTCCGCGCACACATCCGCCGTGCACGGATTACCGTCGTCACACTCCCCGTCGGATTCACATTCGGAAGAAGGACATTGCCCTTCGAAGATGTATGCAGAACCGGAGTTGTTACCGCTGTTGTCGTCCTTCACAGCCCCAACTGCGGTGACACCCTCGGAAAGAGCTACGGAATATCCAAAGTAGTCTCCGTACCAGCCGTCCGGGGCCAGGAGTCGCTCGGCCTCGACCCACTTGGAGCCATCGAAGCTGAACACACTGACTGACCCCGAGTCGGTCACGCCGTCAAAGTCAGTGAGATGGGCCCCAACCGCCGCGAGATCACCGAAAACCGCCACGGACGTGCCGAATGTATCAAGAGCAGCACCGTCACTGAGCAGCAGCTTCGTTTCCTCGACCCAGCGAGAGCTGTCCCACCGATACACATATGCGGAGCCGGAGTTCGAACCTTGGTCGTCGTCCTGAGGTGCCCCCACGATCACTCGGTTGCCTGAAACCGCTACGGAAGTGCCCATTCGATCATCCGCCGCCGCGTCCGAGGCAACCAGCTTCTGCTCTTCAACCCAGCTGGATCCGTCTAGGCGAAAGACGTAGGCCGCGCCACTGTTCGCATCACCCTCGTCATCCAGGTAGGCTCCGATTACAGCAACATCATTCGACATGGCCGTTGCAACGCCAAAGAAGTCATAAGCTGCCCCATCGGAGGCTGTCAGCTTTTGTCCTTCGATCCACTGTGAGCCGTCGAAACGGAACATGTATGCGGCACCGGAACTCGTTCCGCTGTCATCGACCCCGTATGCTCCTACGACCGCGACATCACCCGATACCCCAACCGCATAGCCAAAGTTGTCGCCGGCTATTCCGTCGGAGGGGGTGAGCTTCTGCTCTTCGACCCAGATCGAGCCGTCATAACGGAATACATAGGCTGCGCCCGCTTCCGCGTGGCCGTAGGACCCTACCACAACGACGCCCCCTGAGACGGATACGCTGTGGCCGAAGTGATCGTCTGCGGCACCGTCTAGTGCCAACAACGGCTGCCCTTCCACCCATCCGGAACCGTTGTTTGTGTAGACGTGGGCCGATCCTGCGCCGCTGCCACGGTCATCATCACCGCGTGCACCGACTATCACGATGTCGCCCGATGCGGCTACCGCGCAACCGGCTTCATCAGATGATCCTCCGCTAGATGGATCAACAAGGGTTACATCGAACTCGCATTGAGCCCAGGCCACACCGGGAAGTACGGCGAGACACGTCACAGTCGCGAGGAGATACGCCCGACCCCACGAGTGAACGCGCGTGCGAAATGCAGTCTCGCGCATAACATGGTCCTCCAACGTGAACGAGACGGGGAAACCTCTACCTTGGCAATTGAAGACTCCGATACGGGTGCGGCAGAGTCAAATCGCCGCGGGAACTGTATCACGCCCCGGCGCGGATCTTCAGGGAATACGGTTCTACAACAGACTTGCGCAGAAACGAGACACCGGACGGTGGGCAAGATGTGCGCTCGGGGCCTTGGCTATTATCGGGCCTACGCAGTCTCGCCTATACAAACCGCGGAAACGAAGCACTCGTAATACAGCGCCGCGCTGGAGTGCTGCCAATCAACTGGGCACAGAGACCTTAGTTTTCTCGCGATTTTCTTGGACTTTGCGCCTGAATGCCATATAACCCTAGCATGTTCGTCCGGGGGGATTGTTACCCCTCAGTTCTACAGTGGTTTGGATTCCTTGAGGAGGATGTGCTATGAGAAGTGTAAGCGTGTTAGCAGCGACCGCAATGGTCGCAGTGGTTATCCTGTCACCCGCTGGGGCCGAGTTTGCGTACGGCCAGGGGTTGCACGGGGTAACCATCGCTAAAGGATGCGTGGCCCCCCTGTGTGTGGGCGAGACGACCAGCTGTGACATACAGCTAGGTTATAACGACGACTTCGGAGATACGATCAAGGTTTTGAGTGCTTGGGATGTACAGGACTACGACGGCGACAATGTGCGTGTCCCGGCAGCCGGCGATCTTCCAATTGTGGAGGTAGGAGGCAACACGACCTGTACCGTCGGCGGCTCTCTTCCCTGCCTTATCGGGCCGGGCGGCAGCGTGCTGAGTGGCCTGCCGGGAGATCCTCAGCCTGGTTTTGTGCGGTTCAGGCAGAACACGTATGTGGTGGAGGCGGACGACCCCGATCTGCTGCGCGATCAAGCAACGGTGGAATGGGAAGACCTTTGCGACAACCCGGACACCTCGGGCTGTGGAGTTGGCATCATCAATCCCGCTCCCGCTCCGGCCTCAACGCCAGTAACGCGTTGCGATGATTTCTATTTGTGTACGGTTGACACTTGTGAGGCGGGCCAGTGTACGTTCACTGATGTCGAATGTAACGACGACGATGCCTGCACCGAGGACGCTTGTGACCCGGCCACCGGGGCGTGCGTCTTCACGCCGACCGTCGTTTGCGATGACAACGATGCTTGTACGGAGGACGAATGCGACCCGCTTACCGGAGAGTGCGTCTACACGCCGTTTGTCACCTGCGATGACAACAATGCTTGCACCGAGGACACCTGCGACCCGCTCACCGGGGAGTGCGTCTTCACGCCGTTCGTCACCTGCGATGACAAC
>CP070744.1:1960068-1965976 GCA_020348265.1 Phycisphaerales bacterium
ACCCTGCCTGACGCACTGGCCTATGACGCAGCCGCCGTTGGACGTCAGATTAGCGCACTCGCTATCGCAGCCGCAAGCATCGCCGACGGCTCTACCGCCGCGCGTAGCCGCACCGTGACTTACCACCACGGTATCCGAGACTGATCTGATTGCCCCAAACCAGCTGGCAATCTCAGGGTCGGCTTCGCCTGGTACATTCAGCAAGGTCGCGGCGTGGCGTACGGAGGCGCTGGACATCCGTTCTTTGTCCGGTTTCTTGACGTCCTTATGACCGGTTTCTCCGCGGATCACTGCCAGCGCGGCAACGGGCAGCAATAGCGAGAACAGGATTAGACGGGTGACAGATGTACGTCTCTTCATAATCGGGTCCCCTTTTTATGCTGAGCTGCGTAAACACCGCGGGCGTGCGAACTCGGACAATGATGACTCGCATGCACCGGTGCGCTCGGTGGAGTATCCACCGCATCTGATAACCGGTACTTTACTTCATCATAGGCACGCATGCAAGAAAAATCCGTGACCTGCACCGAAGAATTGCTGAATTCTCCCACTTACGCGGCTTTCGATCATGCCGAGAATCGTGCGACAGATGGGTAAATCCACCCCTTGGCCACACCTGATCGAAGATTGGAGCCAGCGTGGGCCCGGCTGCCACCGTGTTTGTTGCAGCGACATCTCAGACAGAGCTGGGTGGGATAGGGTGGAGGGGTTCGGCGGGCGGGGGCTTGTTCCCTTGAGGATAACTGCGACAATAGCCACGAGATATCCAATCGGGTTTCATTAAGCAAGGGAGACGATATGGCGTTTATTCCGCTCTTTGTGATGGGTTTGACTCTGCCTGCCGGACAGGCAACCGGATCGGCACTCGTGGCCGTGGTCGACGTCCCCGCTGTTTCCGAGCAATACAAGAAGACGTCGGATCTGGAAGCCCAGTTCGAAGTCAAGCGTCGCAGGCTCAATCAGGAGCGAGATGCGCTGCGCGAGAGGATCGAGGTTCTGCGGCGTTCCTTGCAGGAGGAGTTCAAACCGGGCACGGAGGAGTTCCTCGCGCGGCGTAAACAGCTGGCCCTTCTCGAGGCTGAACTGCAGTACTTCGTGGAATCCGAAGGGCAGGGTATCGAGGTGGATTTGGCGCGCTCTTTAGCGCTGATTTTTGCCGACATCAAAGAGATGACCCGTATCGTTGCCCAGGAGAAAGACATCGACGTGGTGCTGGCTGCGGATCGAATGCCCCAGGAACGGGTTGAGTCGGCCACCCAGGTTCGCCAGCAGATTCTCCTGCAGAAGGTGCTGTTTTGGAGCCCGAAGGTCGATCTAACGGAAGAGGTGACTGCCCGGCTCAATGCGAAGTACGCAACGGAGAGTGGTCGGCCGTCCGGTGGGTAGAGTACCTTGAAACACGAGCAGACGATAAGTCGTGATGTCGAGCTGGAAGGGCGCGGGCTGTTCACCGGCGAACCGGTAACCGTTCGGCTGCGCCCCGCCCCCCCGCACACCGGGTTTAGATTCGTCCGCACGGACCTGTCTCCGCCGGTGCAGGTCGTTGCGAATTTAGAGAATCTGTCTAAGCGGGCACGGCGCAGCTCGCTCAAGAACGGCGCGGGAACGGTCGAGACGGTCGAGCACTGTCTCGGCGCATGTGCGGGTTTGGGCATCAGCAACCTCACGATCGAGCTGAACGCCAGTGAATTGCCCGGTCTGGATGGTAGTTCTCTCCCGTTTGTCGAGGCCCTTCGTGCTGCGGGAATCTGCGAGCAGGAAGCGGTCTGCGGACCCTTCATTATCACCGATATGGTGCGCGTGGCGGACGGTGATTCAGAGTTGGTGGCTCTTCCTGCGTTGGAGCCCAACGCGGATGGCCTGGAGATCACTTATGATCTGGACTACGGCCCGGACAGTCCGATCGCCCGCCAGGCCTATCGGGTGAACATCACTCCCAAGAGCTTCGAGGCCAACATAGCACCGGCGCGCACGTTTCTCCTGCAGGCGGAGGCAGAAGAGCTTCAAGCCGCCGGACTCGGGCCTCATCTGACCTATGCTGACGTCGTGGTCTTTGGACAAGACGGCCCGATCGACAATACGCTGCGTTTCCCGGATGAATGCGTACGCCACAAGATTCTCGACTTGCTGGGAGACGTGGCTTTATTGGGCCGACCCATTGTCGGACGGATACACGCCCGCAAGAGCGGCCACTCGTTGAACCACGAGCTGGTGCGGGCCTTGCTCGCCAAGGAGGAGGCCCGGCAGCGGGATTCGGCACTTGCGGGGAAACCCGCGCTGGACATCCATAAGATTCAGCGGATTCTTCCTCATCGGTACCCCTTGCTTATGATCGACCGGATTGTCGAAATCGAGGGGAAGAAACGCGTCGTCGGACTCAAGAACGTTACGATCAATGAGGCGTTCTTCCAAGGGCATTATCCAGGTGACCCGATCATGCCAGGTGTGCTGATAATCGAGGCCCTTGCGCAGATCGGCGGGGTGTTACTCAGCCAGGAACTCGAACACAAAGGCAAGGTAGCCGTACTGCTAAGTCTAGACAACGTGAAGTTCCGTCGTGCGGTTCGACCCGGAGATCAGTTAATCCTCGAAGCGGAGGCGATTCGGGTGCGCTCGTCCACGGGCCACGTAAAAGGCCGGGCGCGTGTCGCCGACGAACTCGCCGCCGAAGCGGAGATCAAGTTCATTCTAACAGATGCGGAGTCCCACTAACTCATTGCCAGGAAGCCAACACAAGTGAGTATCCACCCGACAGCTATTGTAGAACCCGGTGCAGAGCTGGGCCGTGATGTGCAGATCGGCGCCTACAGCTACGTGGGCCCCCACGTCGTAATCGGTGATGGGTGCGAGCTGCATCACCATTCCACCGTCGAAGGATACACCACGCTGGGGGAGAAGTGCGAGGTTTTCCCTCAGGCTGTACTGGGTACTCAGCCGCAGGATATCAAGTTCGGAGGCGAGCGAACGACGCTGGAGATCGGCAAAGGGAACGTATTCCGCGAGATGACCACCGTGCATCCCGGGACGGGCAACGGGGGCGGGGTCACACGTATTGGCGATAACAACCTCTTTCTGATCGGAGTGCACATCGCCCACGACTGCCGCATCGGCAGCAATTGCATCATCGCCAACTATGTCCAGCTTGCCGGGCATGTACACGTCGAAGACAACGCCAACATGGGAGGGGGCAGCGCCGCTCACCACTTCGTAACGATCGGAAAGCATTCCTTTATCGGAGGCATGACCCGTATAGCTGCAGACGTCCCGCCGTTCATGGTCGTTGTGGCCGCCCGGGGAAACCGGTCCGAGGTGCGTATGGTCAACGGCGTGGGCCTGCAGCGGAGCGGCTATAGTCACGAGGACATCACGGCACTGAAAACCGCATTCATGAAGATCTTCTCGCGACGCGCCCGTATGTTCGGTACGCCGATTCTCGAGCGGGTACAGGCACTGCTGGAGGATGACTCGCTGAATTCGCACGTGAAGTATTTGTGCGAGTTCCTGATGCGTTCATTCGCCCACGGTCGACATGGACGGTATCTCGAATCGCTGCGGGCGGATCCGATCAGGCGCGGTTCATGGAAGATTGAGGATCGCCACACTTTGACGGTCGGAGTCGAAGGTTCCGGTTCGGTTCGGCGCAATCGGCAGTCACACGACGGCCGTGGTTTTGACGTGTTCGAGCTGACCGCAAGAGCCGATCCCGGCTGGGGGTTTGACGGGTGGAACGGGAACCTCTCGGGGAAGAACAACCCCGCGGTTATTGTCGTCGACGGTTCCAAGCGGGTAACAGCCAGGTTCGTCAGAAACCACTGAATAGGAGGGGCTCAAGGTATGAACAAACCGCTACGCGTAGCTGTCGTGGGCGCAGGACGCATGGGACAGCACCACGCACGGATTTACGGCGAGCTGGACGAATGTGAACTGGTTGCCGTCGTGGACAAGGATCTTGACCGGGCCGGCGAGGTGGCATCGAAGCATGGCGGTCAGGCCGTCCAGCGAATGAGCGATGTCACCGGCGAGCTTGACGCTGTGACCGTTGCCGTTCCCACGGTTTACCACGCGGAGGTGGCTATTCCTCTTATGGAGCGCGGGGTGGCCGTTTTGATAGAAAAGCCTCTGGCTCCGGATACGACAAGCGCCAGTCAACTGTTGAAGGCTTCGCGCAAGTATAACCGCGTGCTGCAGGTCGGTCACTCAGAGAGGTTCAACCCCGTGGTCCAGGCGATGTTGCGCATGGAGGTGACCCCGCGGTTTATCGAGACACACCGGATCAGCCCGTTCACCTTCCGCAGTGCCGACATAGGCGTGGTATTCGACATGATGATCCACGATATCGACATCGTGCTGCACCTGACCAAACAGCGCGACTATACAATCGACGCGGTGGGGGTCAGCGTGTTGGGCGAGTGGGAGGATGTGGCCAACGCGCGTGTACACTTTGCCGACGGCGTCGTAGTGAACATGACCGCCTCGCGTCTGGCCCTGAAAACGGAGAGGAAAATACGCGTCTTCGCCCCTATGGGGTATCTCTCTATGGACTACCAGAAAAAAAGCGGCGTAGCCATCAAGCTGGCGGACAACCTTGATCTGGTTAGAATGGCCAGGGAACGCGATTTCGAAGATCTTTCCCAGATGCAGAACCTCGACTTCGGATCGATGGTCAAGATCGAACCACTCGTGATCGACGACGTGGAACCGCTCAAGGCGGAGATAGGGTCGTTCTTGAGTTCGGTTCGGACAAACTCAACGGCTGCGGTGAGTGCGGAAGAAGGCTATGCCGCGGTGGAGATGGCTGAGAGAATCACTCAATCCGTCAAAGAGCAGAACTGGGGCAGACAGCTCGAGCACGTATCCGATTCGTGAGCCCAGGGGGCCGCAGCCCGATGAAGGAGACGGACTGCGCCGCAGTGTTGTGTGGATGTTCTCAACGCGCCCCGCGATAAGGTGCCAGGAAATGACTACATACGATTCGTTCGACGCCATTGACGGCTTGACTCGACAGGCGATTGTGGATCTCCTCTTTCGCCTGGCTGACGACGAGTTGCTGACCGGTTACCGGGGATCCGAATGGGCCGGGCTCGCGCCGATTGTCGAGGGTGAGAGCGCGTTTGAGTCGGTGGCCCAGGCGGAGATCAGCCACGCCCGGATCTACTATGCTCTGCTTTGCGAGCTGGGGCAGGGCGAGGTGCCATCTCTGATGTTTTCAAGAGATCCCAGGCGCTATCGCTGTTCGTCGCTGGCGACTTTGCCGACGGGTGATTGGTGCTTCAATGTGATGAGGCAGTTCCTGCACGACGTCAGTGAAAACGTACGTCTGGCCGCTCTCTCAAAGAGCTCATTGGCCCCGCTTGCCCGAACGGCTGAGAAAATCCACGTCGACGAGAAGGAACACATGGATCACGGTCGCTCATGGGTGTCGCGGATTGGCAAGTCAACCGACAAGAACCGGCGCTGCCTGCAGGACGCACTTTATGAGCTCTATCCACATGCACTGGGTCTGTTCGAGCCGACCGAGGCCGACGAGATACTGGCCAAGGATGGAATCAGCCCTTCCGAGGAGCAGTGCCGGCGGGAGTGGGAATCAGCGGTTTGGCCGGTGCTCACTCATGCGGGGTTGGAGGTGGACGAAGCCGTCCAACCGATTCACGGCGGACGCGGCGGGCGCCACCCCGAACCATTCACTCAACTGATCCGAAAGATGCAGGACGAATACAAAGTTGATGCCGCCACCAAGTAGTCGCCTGCCAAGCGCATGCGCTCAGCCGAACAACTTGAGTGAACAAGACTCATCTGGGGGGTTGTCGGGTATTGCGGGCGTGTGAGTCACTAGAGCGTTTTCGTCTTTTGTGTAGCGGGTCAGGAGTTGGGTGCCATGCCCAAGCGTAGCGCCGGCATGCGATTCGCC
>CP070744.1:1966076-1971902 GCA_020348265.1 Phycisphaerales bacterium
GCCTCACCATGACCGATTCGACGATCAGTGGGAACGTCTGTCGTGGCAGCGGCTGCGCAATGGATGCGTACGGCGGCTACGGACGGCTTACGCGCTGCAAGATCATCGCAAACGGATTGGCTGACGGAACCTCCGGTACTGGCGGAATAATATGGGACGCCGCGTATGTGCTAGTTGAGAACTCTTTGATAGCGGGGAACATCGGTGAATCTGGAGGGGGACTGTCCTTTTACGATGGTGCGCTTGAGGTGATCGGCTCCACGATTGCCTACAACGTAACGGTCACCGATGTTCGTGGAGCGGGCATCGATGCGAGTAATACTTATCTAACTGTTCAGAACTCTATTCTTTGGGGGAACAATGCAAGCGGGAAACTGCATGGGAGTGCTCAGATCGGCCCCACGCACCCCTTCGATCCCTATTTCACCATACTGTACTCCTGTGTGCAGGGGTGGTGGGGAGTATACGAAGGCACTGGGCTATTCCTACTCGACCCGATGTTCGTTGATCCTGAAGGACCGGACGGCATACCGGGGACAGTAGACGACGACCTGCGTTTGTCCCCTGATTCGCCGTACATCAACTGGGGTGACCCGGCATTCATTCCCGCGGAGGGCGAAGTTGATCTTGATGGTCAACCGAGGTTGCAGGGATGTCGAGTCGATCTTGGCGCTTTTGAGACGAATACGGAACAACTGCCAGCCGACTTCGACGGCGATGATGATATTGATCTTGAGGATTTCGCGCGGTTTCAGGATTGCTTTCACGCAGAAGTACACAATCCTGATTGGCGTGATACGTGCCTTTGTGTGTTTGATACATTTGAGGATTCAGCTGTTGATGCCAGCGATACAGTTGGCTTCTGGGGGGCGATGACCGACCCAGGGTAGACCCTGGCGGCAGGTCTCTTACTTCGACCAGCCCTACGCATTCAACGTACGGTGTGGTCCGTCCCCCGCCCTTGGAAAGGACGGGGCACCCCTCCGCCACGCCCGGTGTGCCACTGGCGGCTTGTCCGCCAGTGCCTATGTTATGACACTCAACACGGGTGGACAAGCCACCCGTGGCACACAGCCGGGTACCCCATCTCCTTCGGACATGGGCCACCCTTCCGCGCAGAGCCGCGGGCGCAAAGCCCGCGGACACACCAACAAGGGGGTGCAATCCTGCGGTCATGGCGCCAGCGATGGGTGCCCCATCTCCTCTGGAGGTGGGGGACGCCATGATCCTGGTTACACTATCGGGCGATGATCGCAGTAGCAGGTCGGAGTATTAACCAGCGTCTCCCCCATGTCCGAAGGACATGGCCCACCCCGTCATCAGAAATCCTCGTCGGTCAGGCCGACGTTGAACTGAGCCGACGTGGTGATGTAACTCCCCAGCAGCTCCTGCGCTGCGTCATCCGCATACGCTAAGCACGTCGTAGGTACGAGCCACTCCGCGTCGATGTAGAGCACCAGGAGTCTGTTTGGGTAAGGTCCGTCCGTGCCGGTGTACGGCAATCTTCGCTCAAACACGTAGCAGGGTCGGTTGTCCACTACGTCGATATCGACGTAGCTGAGATCATACGCCGGATCGTCCCGCGCCGATTCGCAGTAGTTGATGATGAAGTCCAATGTGTTGAGGAACCCGAACTGGTCGACCGGTCTTGTCGATGCAGCGCGCATAAGCGGGCTGTGTATGTCCTGCTTGACGCCCGCTGGTGCGAGCCACCTGAGCACGCCGCTGGGCACCACAAGGGCATACTCTTGCCCGTCGACGTTCCACCTCCCCGCCACATAGCTGAGCCGGTGCGCCGGGCGCGATTCGCCCCGCCAGCGCATATGCACGCTGAAGGGCTCCTGGCGAAAGAGAACCTCGATGTGTTCTTCCTCGGACAACACCTCGGCGACGTGCTCTCGTATGGCAAAGTCGCAGCGGTAGTCCGACACCCAGGCCAGGTAGTTCTCCCGGCACATCCTGAGGAAACCCAGCGGGTCGGTCATGGCCAGTCGCTTGGTCGCGGCCGGATCGCGCGCGGGCTGAACCGCTCCGTCGGGAGACTGGGCGACAATGGGCCGATCGAACGCCGTTATCCGGCAGCCGACGGCGCCAAACGCTATAATGCAAGTGCAGGCAACCGTCCTCAGCATGAGACGCATGTTCCACTAGAACAACGTAGCGCCACTCCTAGTGGGTGGTGCTGTCCGACCATCATCGCCGCCCACGAGGGACGGCGCTACAGTTCTTCAACGGACTGCCGGATATTGGACCAGAGCACGTGTGACCTGGCAAGGAATCTGTACCTTCGAGAATGCTTACTTGCAAGAGCATTGCGGGTAGAATGCGTCGGTCATGACGATGAATGAGCTCGAATTCGTAGAATGGCTGCGTGGGCGGCAGAGAGAGCACCCGGCGGCGGTGCTGGGGATCGGCGACGACATGGAGATCGTGCGGGTCGGCGAGGAGACAATCCTTCTATCCAGCGACATGCTTCTGGATGGCGTGCACTTCGACACGTTCAAGCATGATCTTGCCTTGATCGGCCGAAAGGCTATCGCCTGCAGTCTCAGCGATTGTGCAGCTATGGCCGTTCAACCTGTTGCCTCGACTATTTCAATCGCGCTGTCTGCAGGAACGTCGACGGAGGATGCCCAGGAGCTCTTCCGCGGTGCTTCCGAGATTGCGGCTGAATACGACCTTGCCATCGCCGGCGGCGACACTACCTCCTGGAGTAGTCCTCTGGCAATCGATGTATCCATTGTCGCCTCGCCGTTCCCCGGGATCGAACCGGTGACCCGTGCCGGAGCGAAGGCGGGGGACACCCTCTACGTAACCGGCCCACTCGGTGGTAGTCTGCTGGGGCGACATCTCACCTTCACCCCACGCGTGAAAGAGGCAAAGGTACTCGCTGAGACTCTCGGAGACCGGCTCCATGCAATGATGGACATAAGCGACGGGCTGTCGCTCGACCTGTGGCGACTGTGCTGGGCTTCCGGGGTGGGGGCGACGCTGGACGAGCAAGATCTGCAGCAGGTTGTCAGCGACGATGCGCAGCGCTTGGCCGAGCGGGATGGCCGACCCGCCCTCGAACATGCCCTCACCGACGGGGAGGATTTCGAGCTTCTTCTGGCTGCGTGCGGCCAAGCACCCCAGATTCCAGGTGTAACGACCCACCGCATCGGCACAGTCACCGATTCCGGGCTGCTGATCCGCCGCAAGGATGGTCAGTTGGAGCCGCTTGAACCAAAGGGGTTCGTACATTGACCAGCAGTGCCGATCGATTCGTCTGTAAGACCGACTCACCCGAGGCAACGATCACCCTCGGTGAGGCGATCGGGTGCTCGCTGATCGGTGGTCTGGTGATCGGTCTGGTCGGACCGCTCGGAGCGGGAAAGACGCAACTAGTCAAGGGAATCGCCTCGGGCAACTCCATCGACGACACGCGGGATGTCACCAGTCCCACGTTTGTACTAGTCAATGAGTATGCGGGTAGGCTGGACCTCTATCATCTCGACGCCTATCGCCTATCCACGCCGAAGGAGTTTCTTGCTCTTGGATTCGACGAGTTCATACATGGTGGTTCGGCCGTAGTCGTCGAGTGGGCTGATCGTGTGCACGACGCCATGCCCGAAGGGACACTATGGATCGACATCGCCGTTACCGGTGAGACAGCCCGCGAATTCTCATTTCGTAGCAGTGGGGTACTG
Source organism: Phycisphaerales bacterium (assembly GCA_020348265.1). GTDB lineage: Bacteria > Planctomycetota > Phycisphaerae > UBA1845 > UBA1845. The sequence continues at coordinate 1,969,766 of CP070744.1, forward strand.
GCCGGTCGAGCGCTCCAGGCGTTCCGACAGGAACTGGAGCGATGCAGTCCCTGACAATCGCGCGTTGCTCCGGGCACGACCCACGCGTGAGCCTGGACTTGGAGTGTCGTCCGTTCACACTGCAACCGTGCCAGTGGTATGCGATCTGAGCTTCTCCAGCAGGGTACGCGCCCGTTTCAGCTCACTCGTCCCGAGCCTTCACACCGCAGATTTCGACGAATCTACGTCTGATCGAAGGCGGGGTTGTCTGTGCCCAGCTGGTTGGTCCAGACCTCCGCAACACCGCGTGGGTAAGGCGCTCGGATACGTCAACCATGGATAGCCGTGCCCGGTGAGCGGTTCCAGGCTCGGGAGGGCAGTTTTGGCGGCTTTCTACCATACCACGGCCAGAACGGCCCTGGTTGCAAAAGTTATCGGCAGGTGATACATTCAGCGTTTCGGTGCATGACTAATCGGCGGTCATCTTGGTTCTTCACGGGCGTGTTTTTGTAAAGGTACAAATCTATGGCGACGCTACAAGACATTCTACAGGAGAGGATTCCCAAGTATCGAGAGGAAGTGAAGGGGATTCTCGGCAAGGACGGGGACAAAGTCATCTCACAGGTTACGGTTACCCAGGCGTACGGAGGGATGCGCGGGGTCAAGGGGATGATCTGTGACACTTCGGTCGTTGGACCGGACACAGGCCTGATCATTCGCGGGCGCCCTCTGCTTGAGATCAAGCATCTTTGGCCCGAGGAGATCTTCTTCCTTCTTCTCACCGGTGATGAGCCAGATGCAGAAGCTAAGGCCGCGATGCAGAAGGAGTTCGACAGGCGGGCACAGGTACCTGAGTACGTCTGGGATGTGCTCCAGGCCATGCCTCCGGACAGCCACCCCATGTGCATGCTCGACACGGCCATTCTGGTGATGGAGCGGGAGAGTGTGTTCAGGCAGTGGTACGACAAGGGCGCTCAAAAGACAGAGTACTGGAAGCCCATGCTCGACGACGCCCTCAACCTTATGGCGAGGATGCCGGTGGTTGCCGCTGGACTCTATCGCATGCGCTATAAGGGCGCAGATTTCATTCCTTGGACGCCCGGGTTGGACTATGGGGCCAACTTTGCCAACATGCTGGGCATGCCTGATCCCACGGGCAGCTTCGCCAAGCTGATGAGGCTCTATCTCAACTTCCACTCCGACCACGAAGGTGGCAACGTTTCGGCCAACACCTGTCACACCGTCGGCTCGGCTCTGTCCGATGCCTACTACGCCGTCTCCGCGGGCCTGAACGGTCTTGCCGGTCCGCTGCACGGCTTGGCCAACCAGGAGTGCCTCGGCTGGATCCTGGATACGATGAAGAAGTTCGGCGGAGCGCCCAGCGAAGAGCAGCTTCGCGATTTCGCCTTCGATACTCTGCGCAGCGGTCGTGTGGTGCCGGGCTACGGCCACGCCGTCCTCCGCGTTACCGATCCGCGTTTCGCTGGTTTCCTGGAGTTCGGCAAGGAGCACCTGGCCGACGATCCGGTCTTCCAAACCGTCGAGCGGGTTTACAACGTGGTTCCCAAGGTCCTCACGGAGTACTCGGAAGAGCGCGTCAAGGCGGGCAAGAATCCGATTGCCAACTGCTGGCCCAACGTCGACGCCGGCTCCGGGGCATTGCTCTATCACTATGGCTTGACTGAGTTCCCGTACTACACGGTTTTGTTCTCCGTCTCGCGTGCCATGGGTATGCTCGCCCAGTTGATCCTCAACCGTGCATTGGGCACGGCGATCACCAGGCCCAAGTCCGTCTCCACCGAGTGGATCAAGAAGACCGTTGCGGAGATGAAGTAGGAAAAGCAAGCCCCGCATTGGGCCGAGGCTGAATCGAAGAATTTCGAGGCGTGTTGCCACCACTTATCGAGTGGAGGCAGCACGCCTTTTTTCGCGCCGTGGATGCTGAGTCAGGCTTTACAGTCGTGCCACCCTGTGGGAAAATGCGCCGCTGGCCCTTGGATGACGTGAGACGTGTCGGGTGCCCCATCCTTGTCGAAGACAAGGGTGGGGGACGGACTCTCTTTGTGCCGATGTCCCAAGAGTTGCCGGAACGGATGAGCAGGTCAGGAGTCGAGCCATGATCAAGCAATTCAGAGTGCAGAACTACAAAGCCCTGCGC
>CP070744.1:1972002-1977740 GCA_020348265.1 Phycisphaerales bacterium
GACTAGGAGAATCGGCGCGCCTTCCTGGGGACCACCCGGCGTTTGCCCGGCAACAGTCCCTCGGTATAGTCTCGATAATGGGAGCCGACCTCAACGGTGAGACGTATGCGCTTCTGGCAGCCCTTACGTGGGCTTTCGGGCTGGTACTGTTCAAGATCAGCGGCGAGCGCGTCCCGCCACTGGCACTCAATCTCTTCAAGAGCACTATCGCGTTATCACTCCTGTTGCTCACGCTTCTCGTTTTCGGCGAGGGGCTCGACACGCTGGACGAGTATGCACCCGAAGACTTGGCTCTTCTGCTGGTCAGCGGACTGGTGGGGATCGCCCTTGCGGACACGATCTTCCTTCGCGCCCTGAATCTGATCGGTGTCGGGTTGATATCTATAACCGACTGTCTCTACAGCCCGTTCGTCATACTCTGCTCGATCCTGATTCTGTCGGAGCGTCTGATTCTCTCGCAATACATCGGGACAGGGATGATCATGTTTGCCGTGTTCGTCTCCTCAACTCACGCACCGCCTGGCGACAAAACTCGCGGCCAACTAGTGATGGGCATGCTAATGGCGGGGCTCTCCGTAGGAATGATGGCCTTCGGCATCGTGATCGCTAAACCCTGTCTGGAACTGTACGATTTCCCTCTGATTTGGGCCACAACCTTGAGATTGGTCGCCGGCACGCTCGTCCTGGCTCTGCTTGCTCTCGCCTCACCGCTGCGAAAGCAGTATTGGTCGGTCTTTAAGCCGGCCCCGGTCTGGAAGGTAAGCATCCCTGCGTCCGTCTTGGGGATGTACGTAGCCATGATTCTCTGGGTCGCGGGCTTCAAGTACACCCAGGCCGCTATAGCCGGGATACTCAATCAGACCTCCACGGTTTTCGCAGTGATTCTGGCAACGCTGATACTGAAAGAGCGATTCACCACGAGAAAGCTCATGGCAGTAATACTGGCCATAGCGGGCGTCGCACTCGTGGCGCTCGAACCGTTCTGACCAGAGTCGAGCCGTGGGAAGGCCATTGGAGGCGTGGACGGCCCACCTGAATCGTCCTCGAGGGCACGTTCGAGGGCCCGGGCGAGCGAGCGAATCTGTATCGCGTCTCAGGGTGGCGTACTTGAAGCCTTGTTGGACCTGGATTGATGGTTGTGTAGACTACGTCGCGGTTGCAGAACAGTAGCCAACGGGAGACCAACGGATGATCGCAAGGCGTCATATCGTGTTTGGCATAGTGTTGACGGTCGCGGCTTTGGGCGCGGGCGGATGCTTCGAGTTCTTCGCAAACCAATCCGCTTCTTTGGGGGGCGACATAGCCGGTGTTCGGGGAAACGTCCGCGTGCTGTTCATCAACAACACCGACTATCGGGCGGTGTTTACTTACGGTTCATACGATCAGACGGACCCGGCGTATGGCCCTGACTATGAACAGTCCGGCCTCACCGAGCCCGACGTACTCCTCGAAGGGGGTGAGTCAACGTCGATCACCCCAGGCAGCTCACGCGCCTTCATCGAGTGCGCCCGCGTCTTCAGCGTCGGTAGTGAAGACCTGCTGGAGCTGATCCGGCAGAACCTGCCGGATGACGACTTCCTGGAAAGTGCGATGGTCGAGGGCGTCGAGTTCTTCGAAATCCCCGCGGAAGATGAGGAAGATTCGCCGACCGAGCCGATCAGCCGGGGGGCCGCGCCGCCGTTCGAGGCACTACTCGGCGTAGACTTTCCGTGCAACGCTCTGCTAATCATCCGGTTCGAGATTGACGATTTTGGGCCGAATCCGTTCCGCATTGACTTTGAAATGATCCCTTCCGACTCCGACCGATAGGCGACAGGCTGCCTGGTTACGTCGATCGTGCACACTGGCAAATTTTTATAATCACGTAATCGGGTTGCTCAAGGCACGTCATGTGGACGTGGGGCCAGCCGATGCTAAAATGGATGGTTCGCGTTTTAGCTGGTTTGGGCGTACGGCGCGGACGAGTTTCCGCGCTGACTTCTTCATGACAGGCCTATGATAGTACTTCACGCGCTTTGGACAGACGCTACGTTCCATCTTTGGGGCGAGCGACGCGCGTGCAACGAGAAGGGGAAGACCAGGGACAACCGGACGCTGGACGTGCTACGCGAGGGCAAGGCTTCCTTCGTCGTCGGGACTGATGTACTGCGTCAATTGGCTGGCGATTTGTGGGACAGTCTGCTGGTTTCCGGCGCTCGGACCTCACATCTAGCGCTGCGTCTTCCCCACAGCGACGGACAATTGGCGTCGGGATACTGCCCTGCTAATGCACAGTCCGAATTGACGAATGGCGATAAGCTCTCATTGCGTACCTGTCGGATCGACACGCTGGCTTTCTCTCCTGCCGACGCGGTGGATCTTCTTACCGCGTTGCCAACGTTCGAGCGAGAGGACCTCCATTGCGGAGGTTCGTTACGCTATTGGTCCAAGGCTGCAAATCTGGTGCTCGAGTCGCTCGCCAAACACCGCTTCGTACCCATGATTCACAGGACCGGTGCGAACCGCTACCGATCCTACTGGCGTGTGGTCGTGAACGATCAGTCATCCTCCGATCGTCTCAAGGCGCTGATAACGTCAATGCCACCGGTATGTCGCTCGATGGAGTCGGAGCAGACACCCGTCCAGGCTTCGACGCTGGTTGAGAACTTCCTTTGGACCACGGTTGACGCCCTTGTGCGACGATGCCTGGAAGGGGACGAGCTGGCCCACAGCCTGCAAGACCGGGTGGATTCAAGACTTGCACCTCAGATGGGCTGGCTCCGCGCTTTGGTGGGGTCCGAGCCAACGCTGACGGAGGAGGCCGGTGAATGCGCGGTGGTATACAACAGGGTCGGCCAGTGGGTATCGCGACTGGAATCGCCACCGCAGCAGCGTTCCTGCAGGACATGTTTCCACCTCCATGCCCCACGGCCCGTGGACGACGAATCGCCGGAGGTACCCGCCCCGCCCTGGAAATTGACTCTGCACGTTCAGGCGCTGCACGATCCGTCCTTAATAGTGAATGCGTCCAGTCTTGCGGATGATGCTTCGGCTGACCCGGCAATCCTGAAGCGCCCGTTTGATAACGCCCGTCCACAGCTTCTCGAAGACTTGACCCGAGCGGCGCGGCACTTTCCCTCGCTGATCCCCTGTACCGAGCCCGATGGGCCTTCAGAGTGTTCTTTGACGCTGGAGGAGGCGTACCGATTCCTACGCGATGCGGCACCTGTCTTGGAGGCGGAGGGGTTTGCTGTTTGGGTGCCGCGATGGTGGCGCGGCGATCGAGCGAAGCTCCGCATGCGCCTGGATATTCGCCCGCCCGGCTCAGGATCGCCTGCTGAGACAGCGAAGGTCGGACTCGACGCTCTGGTGGCCTATGATTGGCACGTTGCCCTGGGCGACGAAGAGATTTCCCCGGAGGAAATGGCACGACTTCTGGAGGATAACGTGCCACTCGTGCAGATCCGCGGCAAGTGGACCGAGGTACAAACGTCGGACGTGGGCACCGCCCTTCGCTTCTTGCGTGACCACCGACCGGGCAAGATGACCGTGTTCGAGGCCCTTCGGCTCAGCTATTTGGCCGACGACCTGGACACCGGATTACCCGTCGCGGGGATACGGGCGCACGGCTGGATCCATGACGTGCTCAACGCGACCAGTATCGATGAGACCATCGAGCAGACCGCCCAGCCGGACCGTTTTGCGGGTGAGCTGCGGCCATATCAACGACAGGGGCTTAGCTGGCTGCGGTTCCTTTCCAAGCACGGGTTGGGAGCGTGCCTGGCCGACGATATGGGCCTGGGCAAGACGATCCAGATGATCGCCCTTTGGCTTAACGAGCGGGAGGAGGGGGACGCGCCCGGCCCGACGCTTCTTGTGGTTCCGATGTCCCTGGTGGGCAACTGGCAGCGGGAGATCGCCAGATTCGCCCCCTCGCTTTCCGTGATGGTTCACCACGGGTTGGAGCGCTTGACCGGCGACGCTTTTGTGGACGAAGCTGCCGACCACGACGTGGTGATAAGCACCTACGGTCTGGCTCACCGCGACCTCGAACATCTTGCCAAAGTGCAATGGCATCGCATCGCCCTGGACGAAGCCCAGAACGTCAAGAACCCCGCTGCCAAGCAGTCCGTCGCGGTTCGTTCGCTGCAAGCGGTGCAGCGCGTGGCCCTGACCGGCACGCCGGTAGAGAACCGCCTGAGCGAACTATGGTCGATCATCGACTTTCTCAACCCCGGGTATCTGGGGAACGCCTCCGAGTTCCGCCGCCGCTTTGCCGTGCCTATCGAGAGGCACCACGACGAAGACCGCTCCCGGCGACTTCGCGAGCTCATTCAGCCGTTCATTCTCCGGCGAGTGAAGGATGATCCAGCGGTCGCAGCCGACCTGCCCGAAAAACACGAGATGACCGTGTATTGCAACCTGACCGCGGAACAGGCGGCGCTTTACGAGGGGATCGTAAAGGACATGCTCGGGCAGATCGACCAATCAGGTGGCATACAGCGCAAAGGCCTGATCCTGGCGGCGATTGTGAAACTCAAGCAAATATGTAACCACCCCGTGCAGTTCCTGGCGGACAACAGCTCTCTGGCCCATCGAAGCGGCAAGTGCGACCGTCTCGTGGAGATGCTCGACGAGGTAATCGCCGAGGATCACCACGCCCTGGTTTTCACCCAGTTTCGCCAGATGGGCAACCTGTTGAAGAAGCACATGCAGGAGTCTCTCGACCGCGAGATACTGTATCTTCACGGGGGAACCGCTCAGCGTGAGCGCGACCGCCTGATAGATAGGTTTCAGACCCGCTCGTCTGACACACCGGTCCTGCTTCTCACCCTCAAAGCCGGCGGCTTGGGCTTGAACCTCACCGCTGCCAACCACGTGTTTCATTACGATCGCTGGTGGAACCCCGCGGTAGAGAACCAGGCTACGGACCGCGCTCATCGCGTTGGGCAGTATCGCCGGGTCCAGGTCCACCGCTACGTCTGCCTGGGCACTTTGGAGGAGCGGATTGCCGCGATTATCGAGAGCAAGAAGGCCCTGATGGAGAGGATTGTGGGCAGCGGGGAGGAGTGGCTCACCGAGATGTCCACCGACCAGCTCCGCGAGCTATTCACGCTGTCTCGCGAGGCGGTGGCGGAGGATTGGTGATGACGGAATCCGGACAACCCGGCGAGGAAATGCCCCCGGCCCTGAAGATCGTTCCCACGATCTACCCGACCTCTCCGCCGATAGAAGAATGCTTGGACCGGTTCTGGGAGGCCGGCGAGGAGCTCGATGCGGTCGAGACCCACATCGGCCCGCCCGAGACACCCTTGGCTCTTCTGGAGCAATTGGGCCCCTCACCGTTCGAGCGGGGCGGGTTTCCCCTGATCGGCTTCTTGGCCACCACCTACGAGAAGGTCAGCCGCTATGCCCTGGATCGACGGTGAGATGTTGACGCGAAACGTCGAAAAACGTACAAGATTGGCTGTGCCGGGCCTGTCGCTTGTGCGACTCGACCGGGCCGGGGCTTGCCCGGAACGTGGCTGGTAAGAGGCACCGATTGAAGAATGTAGCGCCGCCCCTTGTGGGTGGCGCAAGAACCTCGAAGGACGCCACCCACAGGGGGTGGCGCTACATCGAGGTGAACGCAGGCGACTTCTTCAACCGGTTGCTACAGAGTGTTACCCGGCAGGCTGGTACTAATGCCGACATAGCTCAATGGTAGAGCACAGCTTTCGTAAAGCTGAGGTTCAGGGTTCGACTCCCTGTGTCGGCTT
>CP070744.1:1977840-1983571 GCA_020348265.1 Phycisphaerales bacterium
TAGCAGCTTGTTGAACAAGTTGCTTGTTGTGATCCAAGTGTAGCGCCACCCCTTGTGGGTGGCGTCTTTCGAGGCTTTACGCCGCCCACGAGGAGCGGCGCTACATTATTCAACAGGCTGCTAGGCAGCCACCTTTTTGGTCAACTGTGCCATCACAGTAGACCCGATCGTGACGCCTATGGGGCTGGTTTACCAGCCTCGAACGGATGTTAAGGGGGAGAGTGTGCGGCAGGGTGTTGAGCTGGCCAGGCGAGCCACAACTCCTGACTGACCGCCCTTACCAGTACTGGTAGAGGGGTCGCTCTTGACACAAGTTCCAGAGCGAGGACACTAGGTGTGTGCCAACTGCAACCCCGAGCAGGACGGCGTTTGGAGGTGAGTCATGACCACAAATAGACGGGATTTCCTCAAAGTCGCTGGGACTGCCGGAGTAGCTGCGCTCGTCGGCGGACGTACCGCTGGTGCAGCACCCGTTCGGAGGATTTCGGACGACTGGATGGGAGTCCTGACGGACCTGAGCCTCTGTATCGGCTGCCGCAAATGCGAGTGGGCCTGCCGGAAAGTGAATGGACTGGCGCCGGAGGAAGGCGAGCCCATGCAAGCCTACGAGGACAAATCGGTCTTCGAGCAGCGCAGGCGCATGGATGCCGAGAACTTCACCGTGGTCGATCGCCCCGGCCCGGTGGACTCCAAGGGGAATCCGATTTACGTCAAGAAGCAATGCATGCACTGCAACGAACCGGCCTGCGCTTCGGCCTGTCTGGTAGCCGCGTTTCACAAGGCTCCTGAGGCGCCGGTGCTCTATGACGAGAGTGTGTGTATAGGGTGCCGGTACTGCATGATCGCGTGCCCCTTCTACGTACCGGGATATTCGTACGACGACGTCTTCACCCCCGCAGTTAAGAAGTGCACGATGTGCTTCGACCTGATCACCAAGGAAGACAAGATCCCGGCCTGCGCCGAAATCTGTCCCGAGGGAGTAATGACCTTCGGCAAGCGGAGCGAGCTCATTGAATTGGCCCGGGAGAAGATTCGGGCGGCACCTGACAAGTATGTGGACCACATCTACGGGGAATACGAGGTCGGGGGTACATGTTGGTTATACATCTCGTCCACACCGTTCGAGGAGCTCGGCTTCCAGACCGATCTCGATGACGTTCCTCGCCCGGCACTGACCAAGACCTTCCTTTCGGCGGTACCCATGGTTCTGATTGGTTGGCCGGCCCTGCTCATAGGCGCCTACGCCTTCACGAACCGAGGGGAGGAGTCGGATAGGGAAGAAACCAAGCACATTGAGGAAGGCTGAGAATGAGCGACACTAGCGGAGAAGCAGTTACCTGGCAGGCTTTGCTCGCGGACAAGCTGTTTATGGGGCAGCCGTTCAAGCGGTACCTCCGAGGGCTGGTCACCCCGTTCAACGCAGTCGTGTTGATCATCATGTGCGTCGGCATTCCGATCACTGTTTACAGGTTTCTGATCGGAGGGCTGGAGCCGACCACGAACCTCACGGACAACTCCCCCTGGGGCTTGTGGATCGGCTTTGACGTGCTGTGCGGTGTGGCCCTGGCTGCGGGAGGCTTTGTCCTCGGATCGGCGGTACACTTGTTTGGAATGCGGCAGTACTATCCTCTGGTCCGCCCCGCCATCCTAACCGGTTTTTTGGGTTACTTCTTCGTCGTAGTCGGTCTCTGCTATGACTTGGGACGCCCGTGGCGGCTGCCCTACCCTATGATCGTGTCGTACGGTGTTACGTCTGTCATGTTCCTGGTCGGGTGGCACGTGGCAACCTACCTTACGGTCCAGTTCCTGGAGTTCTGCCCGGCGATCTTCGAATGGCTGGGCTGGAAGAAAGTCCGCAAGTGGGCCGTTTGGCTGACCATTGGAGCCACGGTTTTCGGTGTCATTCTATCAACGTTGCACCAGTCGGCCCTTGGGGCCCTGTTCCTTCTGGCAAAAGGCAAGGTGCATCCTCTGTGGTATTCGCCGTACATTCCTATCTTCTTTTTCACATCCGCCGTCATCGGCGGAATCACGATGGTCATTTTCGAGTCCATGCTGTCGCATCGCGTATTCCACTCCCAGGTCGCCGACCACGACCCGGCCGAGACGGACCGGCTGGTGATCGGACTGGGGAAAGCCGCTTCGGTGCTTCTTTTCACCTACTTCTGTCTGAAGTGGATCGGAGTCGCCCACGGACAAACGTGGAAGTACTTGAACACCGGCTATGGGTACTGGTTTTTGCTGGAGATGTTCGGGTTCGTCTTGCTTCCCTGTTTTCTGTTTGTGATTGGGGTACGGATTCAAAGCGCCGCGCTGGTTCGCTTCACGGCCGTGGTCACGGTTCTGGGGATTATCCTCAATCGGCTCAACGTCTCCATAATCACATTCCAGTGGAACCTGCCCGATCGGTACTTTCCTCACTGGATGGAGTTTGCCGTGACTATCTTCGTGGTCACGCTGGGCCTGATCACCTTCCGCTGGATCGTCAACCGGATGCCGGTTCTCTACGATCATCCGGACTACCCACCGGAGCACTAGCACAAGGGGCTAAGAGTAATATGCACACTCTACACGAATACATGATGATCACGAAATCACAGGAATACCTGTTAGCCGTCGGGGCCATGATCATCTTCTGCCTGTTCTGGCGGCTTGTCGCCGGGAAGCGCTAGTGGCTCGGCAAAACGAGATGGAGTTGGGATCAATGCCAAGACTACTCGTCGGAATGACTGTCGCACTCCTGGGCGGAGTATTCTCTCCCGCCGGGCAGGCGCAGACTCGTGACGCACACTTGACAATAGAGGAGCTGGCCTGCGACTTCTGCCACACGTGCGACGAACCAACAGTAAGGCACCCGTGCCTGCGAGTGTGCCCCCGCAAGTCAGCCGCAGCGATCGCCAGGGAGATGTCCCGGAAGCACATCCCCGGCGTGGTGTACCTGGACGAGCTGGAGCAACTCTACCTTCCCGTTCCGTTCGACCATAAGGGACATGCCGACATGGCGGACATGACCGGCGGCTGCGCAACCTGTCATCATTATACACCGGAAGGCACGGGCCAGCCCGCCTGCAAGACCTGCCACGAGACCGCTCCGAAGCGGGTGGATATTCGCAAGCCGGGCCTCAAGGCCGCTTATCATCGTCAATGCATGAGCTGCCACCGTGAGTGGAGCGGTGGGACCCAATGTGCTGCTTGCCATCCTCCAAAGGTCGGTGAGGCTCAGGAGACGCCGTCACCGGACGAGCTGCTGGGCAAAATGCACCCGCCGATCCCGGAACCGCACACCAAGATCTATGAACTCGAATCCAAACCGCCACCCGGGGCGAGGGCGATCTTCCGCCATAAGGAGCACATCGATCGTTTCGGGCTGCGCTGCGCAGAATGCCATCGGGAGGAGAGTTGTTCGCGTTGCCATCAAGAAGGATCCACGGAGGAAACGGAGCCACCGGTACTCACGGATCGGCACGGCCCTTGCTCCGCCTGTCACGACGTGGAGAACAAAGACGCCTGCGATCACTGTCACTGGAAGGAGGGGGAGGCCAAACCTAAACCATTTGATCATGCCGACACGGGTTGGCCGCTAAGCAAGCACCATGCCCAGCTCGCTTGCCGTACCTGTCATGAATCGTCGCCCTTCCACAAACTGAAGCGTGACTGTGTCGTATGTCATGGCGATTGGGATCCGGCAAGCTTCGATCATGCCGTCACCGGACAGGTACTGGACAAGAATCACGAGGAGATCGACTGCGCGGATTGCCATGCTGAGCAGAAGTATGACAAGCTGCCCAGCTGCGACGAATGTCATGAAGAAGAGGAAGAGATTGCCTTTCCCGGAAAACGTCCCGGGCCGCTAGTCGTCCCCAGTCGTCGCGAAAGCGATCGTTCATCCGGCGACTGAAGCAAGAGCATTGGGGAAAACGAGGACTCGAGTTTTGTTAAGTAAGGAGCACCCGATGGTCGTTAGATCACGGGTTTGCACACAGACGGGAGATCAGAATATGAGTACACGTTCACTTTGTCCGCGCCGCTGGCTGCCGTTTCTCTTGTTGAGCGTCGCTTGGGCGTACCCCGCGGATGTCTCCGCGCAAGAGGGGCTACGCGTATACGGAGCCGTGGGGCCCTCACCCGCCATTGAGGAGGCGGCGATGGTCTTTGCAACACGTAACGATGTGAAGGTCACGGTGGCCTCGGGGCCGAGACACATCTGGCGCGACAAAGCCGTAGTTGATGCCGATCTGATGTTCAGTGCCGCCGACTTCATGATGTCCGATTACGCTCGCTCGATGGATCTCAAGATCGACGAAGCCTCGGTTACCCCGCTCTATCTCCGCCCGTCGGCTATCTTGGTTCGCCCGGGCAATCCCAAGGCAATCGGCGACTTTCCGGACCTCGTACGACCGGGCATGAACGTAATGGTGGTGAATGCCGCCGGACACACCGGCCTGTGGGAAGACATGGCCGGGAAGCTGGAGGACATCCGGACCATTCGCGCCCTGCGCAAGAACATCGTGATCTTCGCCGCAGACAGCGACGAGGCCATGAAGATGTGGAAAATGAGGGACGACATCGATGCTTGGATCACCTGGAATACCTGGCAAATGCCGCTTCGAGGTCGTGCGCACGTAGTGGTTCCGAGCAGAACCTACCGCGTACTTCGCCAGTGCAGCGTTGCCTTGACGGCTCGGGGCCAGAACAAACCGGAGGCCCGCAAGTTCATCGAGTTCTTGGCGTCGAAGGAAGCGGGCGAGATATTCAGTACGTGGGGGTGGGTGGCGCCGCAGTCCGAATCGTCTCCGGTTACCCTGGACACCGACATCGCCTTCGTGTGCCCGATCCAAGAGGATAAGTGGGACGAGGAGTCGGGCGTTGGCGTGGGGCTCGCAGGCCTGAAAAGGGTGGTTGAGGAGTACAAGGCTATCGGGATAAAGGTCGAGGAGCTGCACGTCAGCGCTGTGGTGCATGGTGCCGCGGCCTACTGGCTGTTGAAGGACGACCCATATCGCGAGGCCCGAGGCGGAGCGGAAGGAGGAAACCCCAACAGTGCCATCATCCGTGAGCTGATTGAGAACGGTGTAAGCGTGGAGATGTGCGGCCTGACGATGAAGGAGCGAGGCTGGACGAAGAAGGACCTCTTGCCGGATGTTAAAGTGGTACCGGCATTCTATCCCCGAGTGATAGACCTTGAGCTTCAGGGATATGGCCTCATTAGCAGTGTCCGGTGACGGCTTCGGCACAGGCCTTGCAGGGTGGCATGGCAAGGTAGTGGAACTGCAGGAAGCCAAGCCTGCGTTGCCGGTTGAACACGCAGGACAACACACACCCACGAGGTGGTCGGCCCCGCCGGGGTCGGGATCTGCGCCAGTGGGCCAGACAACCTGATTGGCAAGCGCGTGAATCCGACGGAAGCGATCTTCGCCGCGTCTGGCGCCTTGCACATCAGAAGCAGAGAGGAGCAGGTGACCGTTGTGAGCGTTAGTCGTCGAGACTTTCTGAGGAACGCCGGATTGACCGGTCTGGCCTGCTCGGCCGCGGGCGCCTTGCCTGCTGGGGCGCTTGCCTCTGAGACGCGCGAGGTGTCAGACGATTTGAAGGGTGTTCTCGTGGACCTCACTAAGTGCATCGGCTGCCGGCGGTGCGAAGCGGCCTGCAACGAGGCCAACGGGTTCGAGGTCCCCACGGACGAGGAGTTACAGGATACGTCGGTGTTCGAGGACCATCGTCGTCCCGGACC
>CP070744.1:1983671-1989247 GCA_020348265.1 Phycisphaerales bacterium
CAGGAGTTGGGTGCCATGCCCAAGCGAAGCGCCGGCATGCAATTCGCCCGCTACACAATATCCGAATCTGCTATAAACGGGCGAGGCACCCCGGTCGTACACTTTCTCCTCCTTTACGGCCGAGGGCCGACGCGTCAAGCAAAGACTCCGGAAACCGTCAGCTTTCTGGATCGGAGAAGAGGAGCGGCTCACCCTTAGGAGAGGGCGCATCGAAAAGACCATGAGCTACAAACTGAGACCACGGATCAAGCTGTTTGGCCGCATCTTTGATCTCCTCTGGATTCTTCCAGCTAACACTCTCCCGCCCGAACTCCTGGTCTATAGCCTGTCGTCGAATGCCGGTCTGCCCACCGACTCTGATTCTGTGTACGAACGCCAAGTGGTGTTCGCCCATGGTACTGCGAGGATCGTGCAAGAACCCCAAAGGCTCAATATCCAGAATCTGCACCCCAACTAACTCTTCCTCAAGTTCTCGCCTCAGGCATTGCGTGAAGACATCCCTGGGGCTCCCAGCATCCCAGTCTCGCTTCTCCGCATGTCCACCTACCAGGATTGTGTGCTTCCCCTGCAGCTCCTTCCGCCTCACATTAGAGCGTCGCCTCGCCCAGAAGTACGTGCCATCTTCCCTCTGCAGCACTGCATACGGCACGACCTGTTGTACGTCGAGGGTCTTCTCGGCCTCGGCGCGATCCAAGAATCGGGGACGGTTATCGTTGAGGATGCTTTTGATGGTTTTCTCCATCACGTCGCGGGCACGCTCGAACCCACGGAAGGCAACCGGTTCCGTAACCAAAAGCATTTGGGTCGATGCCTCCTCCATAATGTGCGTCATCTTCTCTGCTACACAAAACGCGATCTGCTGAAAACTGGGCGGTTCCCCGTTAACGAATGACGTGTCGACATGATAAAGGTGAGGGAACTCATGCGAATGCCGCCCGGCAACGGCTTCATAGGACGCCCTAAGACCCTTCAGAATCTCAGCGTTCATGACTGAACCGCCGCGAGTAGTCAGCTTGTCGTGCTGCTCACGCTTCAACGAGGTGGCACGATCAGATGTGAACAGAAATACGCCGTTCTCGCGCTTTCGCCAGAGTTCGAGCGTGAAGAAGCGAGTGATTATCTCCCGGTCCTCCGCGCTGAGGCGCTTCTGTGTATTACACAGGAACTCAAACCAGCCGGCGGCGTCGAATAGTCCACGGTCGAGCAACACGACATCTGCTGGCGGGTCGTTGCTGCTATCAAGAAGGATATGCTGAAGGGCATAACACCCAGACCACGAGTTAAATGACAGCCAGTCGTCACGTAGCCCAGGTGGCGTCCGCAATGAAGCCCTTCCGCAGGCTGCGAGACAGCCAGTTTCGCACGCTTCAAGAAATGCGCCACGGTCCCGATAACCGTGGTCTTTCCTGCCTTCGGAGAGCCCGCAAACTCGAAGAAGACAGGTAAACGCACTTCGGAATCCTCAGCATGCAACACTTTGGAAACCGCATCGCATCTGCGTTCCAATGCCTGTAGTGCGTTCTTCCCTGGCACCTCGGATGAGACAAGTACTGTCTCCATCGAGAAGTCCTCCACAAACTGACCCCGCGCCGCAAAGCGTACAGGACTCCGTGCTGCTGGGCAACCCCGAACTCCGTCGAGAGTACAGCATTTCGCAGGATCAAGACGCCTCGACAGTCACTCACTACGCCGGCACGTTGGGTTCGGGTACGTCCACCTCGCGGGCGAGCTTGAGTGGGCCGACTTCCGATTCGACGGCATCGAGGATGGAGCAATCCTCGACCATCCGGCGGATTGCCTCGATGTCCGGATGAAGCACGCGGTCGTCGACCAGTTTGGGCACCTTGGTGCGAATCAGATCGTACGCAACAGAACTCCCCTTGCCCGGCTTGCGCCCCTCATGGAACTCGAACGCCTGTGCAGCGGACATCATCTCAATCGCCAGCACCGTTCGCACGTTCCTGAGGATCTCGCTGCACTTGCGGACCGCGATGGGCCCCATGCTCACGTGATCTTCCTGGTCAGCCGACACACTGATCGAGTCAACCGAAGCGGGATGAGAGAGCACCTTGTTCTCGGACACCAAAGCAGCAGCCGTGTATTGCGCAACCATAAGCCCCGAATTAAGCCCCTTGCCCTCCACGAGGAAGTCCGGCAGACCCGAAAGCACGGGGTTGAGGAGCCTGTTGGTGTGCCTCTCGGACAGATTCGCCGACTCCGCCAGAGCCATGCACAGGAAGTCGACCGACAAGCCCACACCCTGCCCGTGGAAGTTGCCGGCTGCGAAGTATTCGCCTTCGTCGCCGAAGAACAGGGGGTTGTCGGCTGCCGCGTTGGTTTCGATATTCACCACGCGGCGGACGTATTCCAGCGCATCAAGCGAAGCGCCCAGGATCTGCGGGGTACAGCGCATGCTGTAACCGTCCTGCACCTTGCCCGACTTATTGGCCATAATCTCACTGTTCGCAAACAGACGCAGCAAGTTGCCCGCCACCGCGTTTTGCCCGGGATGCGGACGAGCTGCGTGAACCAGCGGGTGAAACGCCCGCTCCACTGCCCGAAGCGCGTCGAGGGTCATCGCACTGGCGATCATGGCGTTCTTGAGGACACGTTCGGCATCATAGACGAGCAGTGAAGCGCCCGCGGTCATCATCTGCGAGCCGTTGATCAGCCCGAGACCTTCCTTGTACGTCAAATCAGTCGGCTTGATGCCGGCGCGTTTCATGGCCTCGCCACCGGGCATCAGCTCGCCCCTGTAATATGCACGCCCCTCGCCGATCGCGACTTCCGCAAACTGCGACAGCGGCGAGAGATCCCCGCTCGTTCCCACCGAACCTTTTTCGTGGACGAATGGGACAACGCCCTTATTGATCATCTCCAAGACGGTATCAATCAGACACAGCCGCACTCCGGAGTAACCTTTAGCCAGTGTGTTGGCCCGCAGCGTCATCGCAGCTCGGACAACGTCCTGCGCTTGCGGATCGCCCGTCCCCGCAGAGTGACTGTATATGATCCGTCGCTGCAGTTCCGCACTCTGCTCGGTCGAGATGCGGATACGCGCGAACTCGCCAATGCCGGTGGTCACACCGTAGATCGCTATGCCCTCAGCAACCCCACGTTCGATAACGTCGCGAGACCGTTGCATCTTCACCCGAGCTTCCGGAGAAACCGACACCTTGGCACCGTGTCGGGCAACCGAACAAACCTGCTCGATACTGAGCGAGTTTCCGTCAAGTACGACTTCTTCCATGTCTAATCCTTTCGACTCGACGAATGCTGCGGGAACCGATGTTACTCGCAACCAGACGTCCCTGGTTCTCTGCTCTTATCCGGCATAACGTACACTCACGTCCCGTTCGCCGCCAACACCGAACACCACCGGGTTGTCTGTGCCGCGACGTTTCGCATTCACGCCACCTGCAAACCTTGTGCCGCCCTCGCACCCGTGATGTGAACGGCTTGGCCGGGTTTCACCCTTGCATCTGAGCCGATCCCGCCGGCTCAAGTTCAAAACCGTCGCGCAGGAGTTATAACTGCACAACATGCACCGGACAGCACTCGTCAGGACTCTGGGCACAAGCACCCGCATTGAATTCGATCTCGACGGGTCCAGCCAATCGAATCTGGACCAGTTTGGGTACGGAATCACGAACCTCGTTCCGCAAACAGCTAAAGTTCCAGTACCCACAACCGGAACACATGGTCAAACAGGGTTGCCAGCTTACCGGCGCACCTCTAGGATACGTCCAGCCGCGTTGAAGGTGGAGAATTCAGTTCAGTACGGAGATATTGCCGTGCCACGGAACCAAGATTGGGCAGCGCATCTATTCACGTCGGAGTCGGTATCAATGGGGCATCCCGACAAGGTTGCCGACCAGATTTCCGACGCAATTCTGGACAGCTTGTTGAGGCACGATCCCCTGGCCCGGGTCGCCGTCGAGACGCTAGTGACCACTAATTACGCTCTTGTTTCTGGTGAGGCTACTACTCACAACAAGGCCGCTGAAGACGCGCTGGCCAACGTAGAACATACGGTCCGTGATACGATTGCGAAGATTGGCTACACCGATCCCCAGATCGGATTCGATCACAAGTCCTGCGAAGTCGTTTCCAAGATACACCCTCAGTCGCCGGACATCAGCCAAGGCGTAACTGAAGGGGAAGGCCTGCATGCGGAGGCAGGTGCCGGGGATCAGGGGATGATGTTCGGGTTCGCATGCGATGAGACGGAAACATTCATGCCCCTGCCGATTCAGCTCGCCCACCGTTTGGTAGAGCGCCTGGCTAAGCTTCGCCAGACGGGAAAGCTCGCGTGGGTTCGCCCCGACGCCAAATCACAGGTCACGGTTGCGTATGAAGATGGGTTACCCGCCGCCTTGCATACCGTGGTGATTTCGACACAGCACACCGCCGACAGCGTTGATGAGAGGACGAATCAGCTCAGCGATGATGCCAAGCGGCAAATCCGTGAGTTAGTGATCGATCCGGTGATCCGCGAAGAATGTCCGCAGTTCGCCTCGGACGATGTTGTGGTTCACGTCAATCCCACCGGGCGGTTTGTCATCGGCGGCCCCCACGGGGATTGCGGCCTCACTGGGCGAAAAATCATCGTCGATACATACGGAGGGCGCGGTCGGCACGGCGGTGGGGCTTTCTCCGGGAAAGACCCGACCAAAGTAGACCGCTCCGCGACCTACATGGCCCGGCACATCGCCAAGAATATCGTCGCAGCCGGATTAGCCAGGCAGTGTGAGGTGCAACTTGCTTACGCGATCGGAGTAGCAGATCCCGTCAGCGTATCCGTAGACACCTTCGGCACCGGCGTCGTGTCGGCAGCGATACTCGAGCGAATCGTGCGGGAGGAGTTCCCCCTCACGCCTCGTGGCATAATCGACTACCTTGATCTCCGCCGACCGATCTACTTCGAGACGGCGCGCCACGGGCACTTTGGGCGAACGGGCTACGGCTTCACGTGGGAGAAGACCCACCGCGTGGCTGACATCCAGGCGAAGGCCAACGTACTTCAGACCGCTTGAGCTCTGTGACACGCCACCATCGCGCCACGATCCGCGGAATCAGCTCGCCTAACGCAACAGGAAGAACCGCTCAGTGCGCCACGCCGCTGCGCGCAGGCCACATCGGAGAAAACAAACCGTGTGGCCGCCTTGAAGGAGGGAAAATCCGTGTTAGGGGTGAGTATGACCATCGGTGGCGGCACGGGTGGGCCTATGGGCTCAGGCCGTGCAACACACCACCCGCGTCGCCGCCTGGCCCGACAGTCTACTCTCACCACTACTACTAGGCGCTATCCACGACAATCTGACACGGGATTACCCCATCGTGCGGAAGCTTAGCCTCACCGGCCACAGCCAGCCCCAAGACTCCCGCGGGATTGCGGATACCCGCTGCAAGCCACAGCGCTTCTGCTACTCGTGTCCTCTGCGTCGGTCAGTCGAAACCTTTGAGACGCGAGTTGACTCGCATACAGCCTGTCGGATCGTACATGTTTAGCGTCCTGCGATCGATATCTTTTCCAGTGGCTTTGTATTTGCGCACTCTGGTTCCATAGCGCATAC
>CP070744.1:1989347-1994843 GCA_020348265.1 Phycisphaerales bacterium
GCGGAGAAACCCGCGTTTTGGGGCCGCCAGGGCAAGCGCAAATGGCCTGAAGGGCCATGTGGCGCTGTAGTACTAGGCGTTCGTCCTAGTTAATGTCGCGTGGAAGCGCATTTAGTGTCTACACACAGCAGGTCCCATGAATCTCGCCGGCATGGCAGGCGAATGAATTGCCCAAAACGGTCATCCCAACTACAATAGACCTACAGATGTGTTCGGGCGACACATCCCCAAGAGACAATGAGATCCAAAGGACAACGGAATGCGTCGTGCGCGCGTCACCGGCCCCGTAACGGGCGGTAGGTCCATGTGCGACTGCGGGAACCCGTCACACCGCGCCAAGGCTGGCCTGGCAAGCGGGTATAACCAACCGCGCATTCTTTAGCGGCATCATTAGCATGGGCGTAAAGAGGCCAACAATACACAATTCTAAGGAGTATCGTAATGAGTGATCGTTCTTCAAGTTTCGGACACCGGATGGGTTGTCTTGCGTACGGGCTCGCAGCCTACGTTCTGTTTCTCTGCACGTTTGCGTATGCGATGGGTTTCATAGGGAACCTGGTGGTTCCAAAGTCGATAGACACCGGTGTGCCCGGGTCTTTTGGCCTGGCGATTGTGGTCAACGTTGCCTTGTTGGGTCTGTTCGCGGCGCAACACACGATCATGGCTCGTCAGTGGTTCAAACACCGGTGGACGAGGATCATCCCCGCGCCCATCGAACGAAGTACGTTCGTCGTCGCTACCTGTTTTGTATTGATCTTGATGTATTGGCAGTGGCGCCCGATGCCGGAGATTGTGTGGAGCCTTGAACATCCTGCAGCGCGGTGGCCTCTACACGGTTTCTTCGTTCTTGGCTGGCTGCTCGTCCTCTATTCGAGTTTCTGTATCGACCACTTCGATTTGTTCGGTGTTCGACAGGTTGTGCTCCACCTTCGCGGGCTGGACTATACGCATCCGGGGTTTGCAATGCCTTGGCTGTACAAGCTGGTGCGCAATCCGTTGATGCTGGGTTTCCTATTGGCATCCTGGGCGACACCGGTGATGACCCAAGGACACCTGCTCTTCGCCATCACCATATCGGGCTACATCGTTTTCGGCATAACCATGGAAGAACGCGATCTATTGAAGAGCCTCGGCGAAGACTACCGCCGCTACCGCAAGCGTACACCGATGCTCTTCCCCTTGCCCCGCCGCCGCGATGCCAAGGTGTCCGCAACAGCGGAACGCGCCACCTGGTTCTAGGACGTGCGAACGGGCTGCCGGCCTGTGGCTGAAGAAGCGAACATCTGAGGAGCCAAGTGCATAACGTACGGAATCTCCGCGAAAACCGGCGGCGAGCGCCTGCACACGGGACATTACCGCGTCAATAAGGGTACACCATATAATCGAGCATACGGAAAACCACCGTGATCAACGACTCCGCGTGAGCACCATCGGGTAGCGGCAGTCCACGGCAGATGATTCAACCGGAGCCTTCGGATGAAAGTCGCAAACACAACATCTCTGAGCCTTTTGGTCCTGTTCGCCATCGGCTTCCTCATGCTTCGTTTGGCCAGCGGGCGGGCACAGCGGACAAGGCCGTCCTTTGCTGCGGGAGCACAGGCCTCGCAAGCGGGCATAACCAGAGAGTACTCCAAGAGTGCATATAACATCGCGCCGCTGTCGGCGGATCGCATCGCCAAGTTGGCGGAAGATCTCTCGCCGGAGGAGCGGCACATCCTCCTTGACAAAGGAACCGAACGGCCGATGTGCGGCACGCTGCTGAATAACAAGGAGGGGGGTGCTTACGTGTGCCGCCTTTGCGGACTGCCTCTGTTCAACTCGGACGCAAAGTTCACCTCGGGCACGGGTTGGCCCAGTTTCTTCCAACCATCCGATCCGCAGCACGTGCACTATCAGCGCGATACGGATCTGGGAATGACCCGCACGGAGATCCAGTGCACAAGATGCCGCTCCCACCTTGGCCACGTATTTGAAGACGGTCCACCGCCGACGGGCCTGCGCTACTGCCTGAACTCCGCCTCCCTGCGTTTCTACGCAAAGGGTACGGAGCTTCCCCCGGAGTCACGACCGGTTCAGATGGAAACCGCCTACTTTGCCGGCGGGTGCTTTTGGGGCATCGAAGACCGCTTCCAGCAGGTTCCGGGCGTTGTCGACGCTGTCTCGGGCTACATGGGAGGTAAGACTGCAGAACCGACGTACGAACAGGTCTGTTCGGGGACGACGGGACATGCCGAGGCGGTGCGAGTCACTTACGATCCAAAGCGGGTCACCTATGAGCAGTTGCTGGAGTGGTTTTTCAAGTTCCACGACCCCACCCAGGTCAATCGGCAGGGCCCCGACGTTGGAGATCAGTACCGCTCAGCCATCTTCGCCACCGACCATCAGCAGTTGAAGCAAGCCAGAGAGTATATCGAGAGGTTCCGCGGTGCCGACGCATTCCGCAACCGTGCAATCGTGACCCAGACCGAACTTGCCGGGACGTTCCACGAGGCTGAGGAGTATCATCAGGACTATCATGCCAAGCACGGAGGCTCCTGTCAGTTGCCCGGCGGATAGACACGGTGCAACGGTCTGATCGCCGTTGCACAAGACTGCGTTGCAGGGGGCCTCATCCTTCGCCTGTTTGGCGAAGGTTGTAGATCCCGATCCATGGGGGGTGAGGGACGGATCTTCTCGCACGCGATTCGGCGACGCAAGGGTCTTCACTCGATCAGTCCGTTTCCCACCATGCAAGATTCGCTTCCGACTGTCGGTCAACTTTGCCGAGCAGGATTAAGCACCTGCCGGGTCCCTGCGAAAGGTTTCATACACAGAGCTCAAGGGCCCATATCGCAATCCTCCTTATCCCAGGCTTTCCGTGGCACACCCGCATTCCGGACAGATACGCGACACGTTGCCGGTCAGATCATAGCCGCATTTCTGGCATGAACCCGCAGGGTATCGCTTGGGGTAGCCAACCCATAGGATCACAGCGGGCAGGACAAGTGCAATGAGTGCTGGCCAGATGGCACAGTATGTCGCATTCGCGGTTCGCCCGCGACCCCAAGAGGCTGACGACGATCCAAACTCCCCGGCCGTAACGCCGCTCCAAGCCCAACGTACCGTCAATGCGAGTGGCTTCCCCTCGAAATCAACACCTGTCTGACGGATAAGGTTGCCGCCCCCCACCGCCCACGCCAGGCGCGGCGCAAATGGCAATCGCACATACGCGGCGATGCTCACAAGCCAGAGCAGAAGGACAAACGCAGAAAGGGCCAAGCCGCACCACTTGAGCGCTATCGTGAAGCGGCTCCGCCGAACCGCCACGAATAGAACAGTCAGGAGCGCACAGGCGATGAACCCGACGAGGGCAAACCAGATCGGAGACTGCCCAACTCCGTAGGGCTGAGCCGCAACAAACGCAACCAAGAGAAGGAAGTACGCCAGCAGCCGTGCAGTCATGTCCGTAGTCCAGGGCTGGAACGCGCGCTTGCCGTGCGCTCTGCCGAACCGCTTGGGCGGTCACCCGACAAGTCCGGGATAGGGGCGTCGGGAGCTGTCCGCCGGATTATCGCGCATGCGATGACCAGCGACAGCGTGGGTACAAGCACCACGATCCAACCGACGGCTGGGATGAAAGCGGTGAGCGGCACGGTGACACACGCCGCCGCGCCAGCCCCCAGCGCCAGTGGAATGACAATCCGTCTGACGGGTTTGCGACGAAGCAGCGGAACACCGAAAGAACACCAGAAGATACCCACAACCGCGCCATATCCTACAACGCCCACAACCTGCCCGAAGAATTCGGACGCCAGGTCGGCTGGCCCAAAGTACGGCGAAGCTATCAGCCCAATCGTCAGCAGTATCAGCCAAGAAAGCACACCATAGCCTATCCCGAGACAAACAAACAGAAGGAACGTATCTCGCAGGCGCAGAGCCTTCGCTGTCCGAGCAGTGGCGATCATGGGCTTGATCGCGGCCGAACACTCTGGGCAGCGCGGTTCGGTAAGGCCGGTCAGGTCATATCCGCACTGCGTGCATAAGCCCTCAAGCTGTCGTTCTAGGATGAGCCTCCGTCGAAGCCGCGTTTTGAGAAGGACGAAGCACGGATAGGCGGCGAGCACACATACTGAGAACCAGAACGGCACCCAAATGCGAGCGTAACCACGGCCGAAGGAATACCCGAATCCGCCTAACTGGCCAAACCGAAACGGACGCCACCGTGAGCCAGGATGGTCACCGACACGGAGCACGAGATCGTACCCATACCCCTCGTGGGCAAGAGTTATGCCTCCAAGCCGCGCACTCCACCCGCCGATGGCGTCTTCCCACGCCCGCGACCATGCCCACGCGGCGGCGGCCGCCACCGATGCTAACACGAGAACGATGATGACGACATTACGGATCATGTGCGTTGCACGCTCGTTGTCGGGTAGACCCGGGTGATTGCTCACCCAGGCCCCCCACAGAACGCCCGCCGTCGGACATAGCCCGACCTACGACCTCCGCACCGTCCATGTTGGTGAATCCCGCCTGTCACCACCACCAGAGTAGTCCGGGTACGGGGCGGAGGGGGGATACTACGTCGCCGCGATAGCGTTTGACGAACTCGTCGAGCTTCTCACGAAAATCGGCACAGTCGAACTCGTGAGGGAGCAGCACGGCGAGCTTCTGACCGCTTTGGACGAAGGGCTTGGGGCCGGGGACTACTCTGCGCTCGCCGGTGTGTCCTACGATCATGATTCCGTAGGTGCTCAGCAGCTCGGCAAGCCCGGCGAGGAGTCCGGAAGCGTCGTCGGTCACGACGTCGAGGCCGAAGAGCGTCTGCTCGAAATCGTCGGGGATGGTGGGCTTTTCCATGGGTTCGAAAACCACACCGCACCCGGTTGCATTCTTCAGATTCTCTCTGTCGTCGTACATCTCGGCGATACCCAGAGGATCAGCGGTGACGCTCATGAAGACGACGGACATCTCCCCGAACTTAACAGCGATGTCCTTTTCGATGTTCCCCCCGTGCTCCTGCACCCATTTGGCACCGAGGCGGAGGAGACCGGGCATGTCCGGACCGACGAACCACAAGGCTGCATGATGGGCGTCATCGCGTTCAGACGAAGGCTCGGCGGTTTCAGGTTCCATCGTGCTTCCTTATGCGCAGGTGCATGATGAGGGCGTTGTCCACATCATTGGAGCGCTCGTTGAGCGACACCGAAAACCGTCCCGACACGTTGCTCAAGATACGCCCGAGGGCGTTTGCCTGCAAGCGGAAAAGCAGCCCTATCCGCCGACGCAGTTATACTGCACAGAATGGCGGATCAAGTGCTAGGCGGCCTGTTGAAGAGGTCGCTTAAGTCCACCTGAGTGTAGATGGGGATGAAAGCCCGTTGCTCCTTCTGTTAGATGGGCTAGTCCCTCAAGACGATGCTCGATAGACTAACAGCCCGTTGAATAATGTAGCGCCGCCCCTCGTGGGCGGCGTGAAGCCTCGAAAGACGCCACCCACAAGGGGTGGCGCTACAC
>CP070744.1:1994943-2000328 GCA_020348265.1 Phycisphaerales bacterium
ATCCACCAGTGCAAAGACCTGTGAAGCCAGTCCGAACTGCACAACGCTTCCGCATAAGACGGCGAGCATCTTCCAACTTGACATGATCTTCTTCCTTAAAGCGGGGTCTCCGAAACCGCCGCAACACCCTCAGACCTGGAAGTGTTCCCAGTAATTTGACTGCGTTATGATTGTAGCAGAATAGGGCAGGTGTTGCTAGGAAAAAACGAGGATTACGCGCCAAAAGTCGACCAGGTAGGCCGTGTCGAGGAACGAGCTACTCCAAGAGCGTGTCGAGGCGTTCGAGTGTGTCGATCACCTGGTGAGGTGTGCCGCCAGCCGGTGGACTTTCGTCACGGTAGATTCCCTCGGCGCGCTTGACTTGGATGGTGGTCCATCCCAGGGCGTTGGGGGCGATGAAATCCTTTGCGGGGTTGTCAGCAATGTATGCGCACACCCGGGGCTCAACACCGAGGTCATCAGCGATTCGTTGAAACGCCAGCGGATGAGGCTTGCCGAATCCCTCTCCCAGTTTTGCTGTGAGTATGATTGCGTCAAACCTATCGCGCACATGCAACGCGTCCATCTTTGCTGACTGCATGACAGCCGGTCCATCGGTCAGCAAGCCGAGTCGGTATCGCGGGCGAAAACGCGCAAGCGCCTCCTCGGCGTCGCGATGCAGGGAAATCGTCGGCGGATGTTCACGGTAGGTCTGCACCATCTCGCCGATCAGATCCTCATCATCCCCCAGGCCCAGGCGTGCAATCAGGGCGTTGAAGACGCGCGGCCTATGTTCGGTGTCGAATAGACGTCTCATCTCCGCCGAGGTCTCGGTTGGATCACCCAGTCTACGCTTGAGTGCTTCGGCGACGGCCCGGAACCCGCTGAACGCGTATTCGCGCTCGGGGTAGAGTGTGTCGTCGAGGTCGAAGACTACCGCGGTGATTGATTTCATAGGGTCGATCGGATTCGGCTCAGCGAGGCCTCGCAGAACGGTTCCTAAGAGGTCGTCTCATTTGAACCTGGATGCGCCGGAAACAAAGACTGACTCGTCATAGCGCAGCATGGCCACTCCGCTGCGATAGCCGACTGGGTTAATGCGCGTTTTCTTTCCGAGCACGTCGGCCAGTATCCACTTGGGAAAGTCTGCGCCAGCGTGGATGGCAAGGGGTACCCCCCCGCCAAAACGCGGGTTGATCTCAATCACGCGAATGCGCCCGCGGGGTGTGACGATACACTGGACCGTAATCACTCCACGACAGTCACCCAGCGCCTCAGCCACCCGTTTACCGATGTCGATGATGGCTGGGTCTTTGACGATTATCCCCTTGCTTACCTCTCCGCTGCGCACCTCCAGTCGTTTCCTGGGTACCACGCAGCGAGGCTTGCCGTCGAAGCCGGTATACACATCGAGGGTATGTTCCGCGCCGTCTACGAACTCCTGTACGATGGCGTCGGGCACGCGGCGCCCGAAAGCCGCCAGCTCCTCCAACGTGTTCACCTTGTGGTTTCCCATCGCAGCGCTTCCCTTGCGGGGCTTGAGGAACAAGGGAAACCGATGTCGCTTCCGCTTCATTGCATCTGCCCAGAGCCAGGTTGCAGGCGTATCGATACGAGCCCGTTTGAGCATCTTGTGCGCAGCAACCTTGTCGCGGCAGGTTTTCACCGTGACGGCAGAAGAGACGAGCACATAGCACCCGAGCTCGGTGAACCGCCCGACCTCGGACGCCAACAGAGGCAGTTCCGGATCGAGAAGCGGTATCAGCAGGTCGATTCCCTCCCGACGGACGACTCGCACCAAGGCGTCAACGTAGCGCCCGCTGGTAACTGAGGGGACGATGTGCGGCTTATCCACATGATAGATCGCAGGGGAAAGCTGGCTGGCGTCAGCCCCGTGGATGTCGAGCTTGATGCAGTGGGAGTCACCCGCACGCCGGAAGGCGTTGATCAACTCGACGCGCCTCCCCACGCAGGTAAACAGCGCGCGAAGCTCGGGTTTGCCCCGTTGGGCGCCCCGTTTCGACCTCTTGGAGGGACTCATTCAGTCATCCTCACGTCCGTTGCCCTTCAAAAAAGAGCAGCTTAGCCATTATGACGGACTATATCGGCTCGTTGCCTGCCGGGCCATACGGGGATACGGCTGGTCTCCAGCGTCGTTCGTGCTACCCTGTAGGCGATGAACGCGGTCATAATCAGCGTGGGTGACGAACTCGTAACCGGTCAGTGCGTGGACACCAATTCCGCCTGGCTTTCTGAACAACTCACAGCCCATGGGGTGGACGTGGTGTGTCATATCACACTCGGTGACGACGTTGAACGGATCAAAGAAGCGGTTGGTGAAGCTCTGGGCTGGTCCCGCTTAGTACTCATTACCGGTGGTCTCGGACCAACGCCCGACGACGTGACTAGATACGGAATCGCCGCAGCCATCGGCAAACCGCTCGAGGAGAGCTCGACTGCGCTCGAGCAGATCCGCGCCCTTTTTGCCCGATGGGAACGTGACATGCCCGAATCCAACCGGGTTCAGGCTCAAATACCGACAGGTGGCAGTGTGGTTTCCAACCCACGAGGCAGCGCTCCGGGCATCCGGCTTCAGCAGGCGGGGGCACATCTGTTCGCCCTACCGGGTGTCCCTTCGGAAATGAAGGCGATGTTCGAGGCCGCCGTCGTGCCGGTGTTTATCAATCAAGTTAGAACTGCACATTGCACCAAGGCGGCCCGGATCCACTGTTTTGGGATGAGTGAGGCGAAACTGGGCGAGATTCTGGTAGATCTGATGGCCCGCGGCCGCAACCCGTCCGTGGGTACGACCGCTTCCGAGGGCATTCTCACAGTCCGGGTGGTCGCCCGAGGGGTCAACGAGGCTGAGGCCGTGCAGTTACTCGAAGAAGATGTAGCGGAGGTTCGCAGTCGGCTTGGGCATATCGTCTTCGGAGTGGGTGAGGATTCGCTACAGCAGGTCGTCGCCGCGTTGCTCCTCCGGCAGGGCAAGACCGTTGCCACAGCGGAGTCATGCACCGGGGGGATGCTCGCCAGGCGGTTCACGGACATACCCGGGAGCAGTGCCTACTTCCTGAGAGGATACGTAACCTACGCAAACAAGGCCAAAACTGAGCTTTTGGGAATCCCGCCCTCTGACCTCGACGATCACGGAGCCGTGAGCGAAGTAGTTGCACAGGCGATGGCGGCGGGTTGTCGGGCGGAGGCCGGCGCGGACTTCGCCTTATCCACGACGGGAATCGCCGGGCCGGGCGGTGGAAACCCGCCCGAGAAGCCGGTGGGGCTCGTTTTCGTTGGGTTGGCCGATTGCGATGGCGTGCAGGTACGGCGTTTTCTGATGGGGGAGCACATTAGCCGGGCCGGCATCCGCGACCGCACCTGCAAGTGGGCGTTGAATATGCTCAGGTTGAAGCTCCTGGACTCCGGGTTGTGAAAACGGGCATTGCTTCATTAGTCACGGGCGGTGGCATGAAGCCCGCGCGATCATGGGTGAACAGCGAACCGGGAGTTCGTTTTGGCCGGAAGATGAGCTGGCTGTGAAATTAGGCACCTGAATTGCTAGGCGAACTTTGCGGCCCATGCAGTTGGGGCATTGCGGGCATCAGGGCGAGCGTCTAGAATCCCGGCCCTGTGAGGGATTGGCGACCAGCGACTTGGCGCGTGTCGCGGGTCTGATCGAGCTGCTCGGATCAAGGAAAAATGCAAGATAATCGAATCCGCAGCTACTTCTTGAACATTCACCAGACGGTATGGTCAATCCTCATTGGACTGCGACTTACGCTGAAATACTGCTTTTCGAAAACCGTTACGGTGCAGTATCCCGACGTAGCTCCGACGCTGCAGCCTCGGTACCGTGGGTTTCATTTCTACGAGATAGAGAGATGCATCGCCTGCGACCAGTGCGCCAAGGCGTGCCCGGTTGATTGCATATACGTCGAGAAGTCCGCAGCGCGCAAGCTTGACAAGGAGACGGGGGTCGCCGTCGGCGGAGCTTTGGTCCGATATGCGATAGACTACGCCAAGTGCATGTTCTGTGGGCAGTGTGCGGAGACCTGTCCCACTGCGTGCCTTCACATGGGCAGCATTCACGACATGTCGGGCTTCAGCCGCACGGACATGATCGTGGAGTTTACCGAGCTTGCCAAGCAAGGTTTGCAGACCCCCCAGCCGTATTGGATGCAGAAGGAACGCTTGCCGGAATGGGTCGTCAAGACCAAGCAGGAGTGGATTGATTTCGCCCACTCGGATGACAAGCTGACGGGCAACAACGAGTTGCGTCGCGGGATGATGCTCGCCACCTTGGAACCTTCAGCCCCGGCGAAGAAGAAGGAAGAAGGAAAGGCAAAGGAGTGATTCCACTCGCTTTGCGGAGACGTTGATGTGATGCTTATCGCGACGACTGCTGGTGCTTTAGCTGCGGGCGTGCCTCTTACGCCGCTTTCCCCGGTTCACAATAACACCAATGTCGAGTTGGTCACGGGCATCGTGCTTTTCTTCATTGCTGCATTTGTGGTTGCCTTCGGTGGTCTCACGGTCGGGCGATGGGTACGCCCGGCGGCGCGGCATCCTGAGAAAGAAATGGCCTACGAATGCGGCGAGACTCCGATTGGAAGCAGCTGGATTCAGTTTGATTTGCGCTTCTACACGGTAGCTTTGATCTTCATCGTCTTCGATGTGGAGATCGCGTTGCTTTGGCCGTGGGCTACCGTGTTCAAGGAGATGGGAGCGCCGGCATTCTGGGCGTTCTTCGTCTTCTTCATGCTGATTGCGATCCCGTTCATGTACGAGTGGCACTCGGGCTATTTGCATTGGGTCCGCTCCACACATGAAAGGGGTGTTGATCGAGGTTGAAGGTAGTGAGGCTGACAGCGGGAAGCGACGGGTAGATTGATGAGGGTGGGCGGCGGAAGAATAGACGGCAAGTTAGAACCGGTGCCCTCTCGGAGTTAGGTAGAGATGAGTTGGATCGAGAACCGCTTCGAAGACGGCGTAATCGTCACGTCGTTGGACTGGGCGCTTAACTGGGGTCGGGCGAGCAGCATCTGGCCCATGACCTTCGGGTTGGCATGCTGCGCCATCGAGATGATGGCCACCGGTGCTTCGCGCTTCGACATGGACCGGTTCGGAGCGGGCGCGTTTCGGGCTACGCCAAGGCAGGCGGACCTGATGATCGTCGCCGGCACGGTGACCTACAAGATGGCCGCCCGGGTGAAGCGACTCTACAACCAGATGGGCGAGCCCAAATTCGTGATGGCTATGGGGGCGTGTACGATCGGCGGCGGCCCTTACTTCAAGTATGGATACCACATCGTCAAGGGTGTGGATCTGATAGTCCCGGTAGATGTTTATTGCCCCGGCTGTCCTCCTCGCCCCGAGGCACTGCTCGAGGGGCTAATGCGTATCCAG
>CP070744.1:2000428-2005790 GCA_020348265.1 Phycisphaerales bacterium
CGGCCCGCCATCGTGCAGGTTCCGAATTCGGTAGCGGTGTTTCTTGGCGTAGGCGATTAAATTCTCTTGGCTGCGAATCAGTGGGGTGCCTGCCGTCGCAGTTGCACATCCATGTACGGGGTCATCACGATCCATCGGGGAAACTCCTTTTCGAATGTCCGACCTCTTTGACAAGCCGTGACGGTCCGTGACGATCGTGTGACGATGGGACCGTCACACCCAAACCCCCGTTCTCGTATTCAGAAACGCGGGTTTGAGGTCGCGTGTGACGGTGTGACGATGTGTGACGGTCTTTTCCCCCGTTGAACAAAAGAGAGAGTAGGGTGTACTTGGGAGTCTTCCCTCACGAGGCCGTTCTGGGTCTACTTTGGGTCCATTAGCAACGTGATAGCAAGATGTCGGCCAGGTGTAGGTCAGGTGCAACCCTCGTTCTTGGACTAAAAACGCGGTTTGTACGTTAGGTGTCACCCAGGTGTAGGTTCTCTGTCGGCCTCCGGAGCCGAAGGTTGCAGGTTCGAACCCTGCCGGGGACGCGTTCCCAATCGGCCCTGGCGCTATCGTCAGGGCGGTTCCTACGCAGCTCCAGTGTCGCACTGTCCCACTTCCTGACCACGTTGGGACTGCCAAGGGGCTGTTGACGGAGAGCGCCTGCGTGGTTACCGATGCGGACCTCCGCCAGATCGCCTTCCCGGATCGCAATGTAACACCTGAGCGCTGCAGCGATGCCCGCGTGCATTCGGTGTGGAACGCTGTACGGAAACACGCCCACCAGAGGAGGTTTTGCATTGCCCCACACTCCGCTTTGCGCGCGTTATACTCTTCCAACTCTACGCAGCGAATCGCCCGATCCGCGACCATGTCTCACGCAAGTCCTGTGAACGGATTCTAGTGCAGATGGCCGGACTACATCACCACTGGCCCATCGCCAGTATTTGACGTCCTTACGGTACTGACGACATGCACAGAACACCGCGAAAACACCTAGAAGTACCCGGTCAAAACCAAAGGCAAGAAGTGGGTGTGCGCGAGTGCCCTGGAATTCTCTTGTAGCAGACTGCCAAACATGCGTCATAACCATCATAGACAATCGGCCACGCCGCGCGAGAACACCCGCGGCGGTGGCCCGCTGCAGCAATCGGTGCCTCCTTGGCGATGAACGTCTATACCCTCTGAGGCACGCTTCAGCCGAGGGCGACAATCGTCCGGTAAGCCTAATTGGAGAACCAGTGACACTGGCTTAACGTCGCGGTATCGAGGCCGTCGCCCACCATAAAGAAGTGTGTAACGGTGTGTCGCCTCAACCTCAGCAGTCATCCCAGTACGATCACGAGAAAGGTTCAAGAGGTAGGTTTCGTGAAACACGATGTGGACTGTTGGATTGACGCCTTCGTGGTCGACGAGATAATCACCAGCGGGGCTTCCGATCCTGGGGTCCGGATCCTGAACATCCGTCAGCTTCTTCCAGGACATTGACAGACAGCTCTCTCTTTCGGCAGAATGGGGCACTTTCTTCGTCTTCGAGAAGTGCGAAGCGTCAGCCCAGGTGCTATGATGCAGGTCGAATCGGATCTCGCCGCAGAGTACGGTACACAATTCGCCTTGGGGCTTGGGGGGGAATTAGAGGAGCTGATAGACCCGATCAAAGCGCAGCTTCGAATCGACGTCCCGAGGCGCGCCAAGGCAGGTGATCTGGTCGTCTCAGCACCAAGCGTTGGCGACCACCACGGCACACACCACTGGGCGCCTGAAGGTAAAGCTGAGAGCGCCATCTCACAGGTACGTTTCGATCGGTTTGTCGACGCACTTCGGCGGTCGCCATCGATCGAACGAGTGATGAGGAAGGGAAGTCAAGTCGTCCTGACCTTGTCACCCTGCGCCTTGTTTAACCTCATATGTGATACCGTTCTGACACAGAAAGACGCTTTCGGTACAGCTGGCGGAGAGACGGGTCACACTTGGATGGTCTACTACGGCAACCCCAATCTCAACAAGGCGCTGCACATTGGCCACATGCGGAGCCTGTGCATTGGCGAAACAATCGCGCGGATGCTGGAGTCTGTCGGAGCCAACGTAATCCGTGGGTCGATTGAAAGCGATTGTGGGATCCACATCGCGAAGACTATCATTGGTCGTGACCACCTTGCCTCGCCTGAAGAGCGCTTTCATCCCAGGTCCGATTACGCTGCGAACCAATACTACCAGCTGTTCGAGCGGCACACGGCACGGGCTGATTCACAACTGTCAGCAGCGGAGCAAGCTGGAGAAATGACGCTCAAATGGATTGAGGGTGATCCGGATACTCGGGAAGCATTCAGTAGCTTAACCACCGACGTTGCAGGCGGGCACGCTCAAACGCTCCGGCTGGTTGGTGTTCAGTTCGACCGACGGTTTCTCGAGAGCGCGGCCATCGCGCGGGTACCAGAGATCATTGCGCTGGGCATGAGGCTTAGGGTCTTTCGGAAGAGAGAGGACGGGGCGATTGTCGTTGACCAGGGGCACGTTAGGCGTGAGCCGGTGCTCGTACGAGCTAATGGGATCCCAACCCATCTTGCGGTGATCGTTGCCCATAACGCCATCGTCGCAGATGAATTCGCACTCCATGGTACGGTTGGCATCGAAGGAAGTGAGTTTGGAGACTTCCTGTCGGTTCTTACGCGGGTCATTGGGCTCCTTGGATACCAGGCGACCGGGGACAGTCTTCTGGTAAACTACGGAATGGTAACCTCAAACAATCAGAAGATCAGTTCGTCAAAATCACGCGATTTCATCATTGACGATGTGGTTGAGGCATCGGGAACCGCGATCGAATCGCAGTTGGCCGAGTCGCGGTACTCCACGTGCCTGCTCCAAGACAAAGGCGCGGCAATTCGGCTCGCGACGGCAAACCTGAAGTTCTTACTGCTTGGGACAAACATCTATCGTAACGTGGCGTACGACACGGCAGCGATGAAGAGAATGTCCGGCAGATGTGGGACTGCACTTCTGCTGTGCAACACCAGGCTGTCAGAACTGAGTCACGGTTACGTAGACGCCCCCCTTGAGGACGTCACACTAACGGACAGACAGCGTGTTCTGCTAGCGCATATGTACCGATTTCCGTTTGTGCTTCATGCGGCAATCCGGCAAGTCGAGCCGCATCGCCTCGCGCAGGGCGCCTATGACCTTATTCGGTGCGCGAATGCCGGCATTGGAGAGGCCACGTCTAAGTCATGTGAGCGGTCCACGCATCTTACAAAACTCTGGGCCGCATGCTCTGTTGTGCTCCACCGCTATCTGGAATGCCTCAATATCGTGCACTGATTTTGCGGTTGCATTCCCTCGACCTTCGGATTATCATAAGCCTGTTGTTCGACGGGTTCAGTGCCGTCATGTGAGAACCAGTTCGTCGCTTCACGTGCTTGTCGCCACAACACAAATCTGGCAAGCAGAAGAAGGAACAAGGAGAGGATCGCATGCTTAGCACAATAGACCAGGCAAGCGAGCACCATGTTTCCGAGATGGGATTAGGACGACTGCGGCATTTCTATCCTCTGAGACAGGGGAACGTCGGTATCGCCAAGTTCCCGACTTCGCTGGCGCGACTGGCGCCAATTGAGGGTAGCTCTGCGACAGCACAAATGTCGTACGGACGCCCGGCATACACAACGGCGCTCGCGCGCTTCAGCCCGCTCTGATCGCCTCTTTAGCAGAGGGTCTCGGTGTGCGTGCCACTAAACCGCTTGAGTCACCAGGGCTGAGCACAGGCTCCGTTCGTCCATTTGCCCCGAGTAACATGGTCTACCGCATGGTGGACGTTTTCGGGGAGAAGATGGCTTTTGCCATTGAACCATGGACCCAGTCGTGGGGTATAGTGTCGCTCCTGGCGAAGCGTCTTATCGAGATGTGCGACGGGCGGACTCGGCTGTCCGCGATCGCCGAGAGTCTCTCGTCCGCGGGCAGCGATATTGGACATACGGATGTCCTACGACTCTACAGAGATGTATGCCGACACGGACTAGTCTTCAACAGCGCGGAAGAATATCGTCGGTCGGGTGGACCCGTCTATCGCAGCGTTGACACGCTGCTCGGACTCCATATCGAGATCACTAGCGCGTGCAATCTTCGCTGCACTCATTGTTATGTGGGTGCGGGTGGCGATACTCAGGGTGAACTCTCGACTGAGGAGATTATTGGGGTGATCGATCAACTTCCGAGCTTTTCCGGCAAGCGGATTGCCATCTCCGGCGGAGAACCGTGCCTCCACAGGGACTGCGGGCGAATCCTAGAACACTGCGCGGTGACTTGTGGCCATCACGTGGACTTATGCACAAACGCCGTCCAATTCCCGGATGAACTTCTCGTCGAGGTCCTTAGCATCAGCAAGCGCGCGGAGACTACGGTTCGTATCCAAGTGGGCCTTGAGGGAACGAGCGCAAAGACGAACGATGCAATTCGCGGACCTGGGTCATTTGACGCTGCACTCAAGTCGCTTGCGCACTTTAGGGACGCCGAGTTCAGCGGCAGCGTTGTCCTGTTGGTGTGCGTGACCAAACGCAACATCGAGGAGCTTGAAGACATCATCGGCCTGGCCGAGAAGTACGATGTTGCGATGCTCGTATTCTCTCAGTGGCAAAGACAGGGCCGTGCGTCGGATACGTCCTGGGAGGAGGTGGGTCCAACGGCGGAACAGTGGATACAAGCCGGTGAGAAGATCATCGGCTACCGCCACTCACGACTCAGAGTGTTTGGGAATTTCTTCGGTGATTTGAGCAACAACGCACACGGACGTTATTCGTTGGATTCCGCACTATTCCCTAAGCATGTTTACTGGTTCAATAGTCTGCCCCGCGTCACATCCAGCGGGGACATCTTTGCGGACCAGCTATTCGTGGACGGAAACTGGAAACTCGGAAACGTCCGGAATCACACGCTTGATGAGGTCTTTCGCTTACCGAAGTTCTATGGCCAGCTTGAAGCGATGCGATCACGTCTGAACCATGTCAGAGAATGCCAGACCTGCCCGTGGCAGGACTTGTGTGAGTGTGGCTCGCCAGGACACACATATTCCGAGTATGGTGACATCAACCGCAAGGACGTCTTCTGCGAATCGCGGGCATACTGGTTCGAACGCTTTGTGCGTCATCAAGTGGAACAGGCGGAGAAGGCGACCCTATCAGAGATCCTGTGATCGTACCGCGGGAGCGGTGTGAATGGTAGATATGTATAATCCGGTCGTCTATGTTGGGACAATCGGTCACGTTGATCATGGCAAGTCCACGTTGACCAGCGCTATCACGCGTGTTCTGGCGGCCAGAGGCTTAGCGACCGAACGGCCGCTCTCGACGCTGGACAAACTGCCAGAGGAGCGCCGCCGTGGCGTAAC
>CP070744.1:2005890-2011230 GCA_020348265.1 Phycisphaerales bacterium
GATGCAGTCGTTGACACGGGGGTCCGGTTTGGGCTTCTTGCCTTTGGGCTTGGAGGCGGCGCGTTTACGCGTCGCGCTCTTCTTCTCTGAAGATACTCTCTTCTCTGTGTGTTTCAGATTCTGAAGCGCTACCGTTTCAGATTCTGAAGCGCTACGTTCCACTTTCTGAAGCGCTTCGGATTCTGAAGCGCTTTGGTTTGTGAAGCGCTCCGGATTCTGACGCGCTTCGGGTTCAGAAGCGCTCTGTTTCGCGTCCTGCGGTGCTTCGGAATCTGAAGTGCTGGAATCCACTTCTTCTTGGGGTAACTCGTGTCGTACCTGCGATGTGGAATCCGCCTCATTCTCTGGGTTGGTTGCTGGAAGTGTGTAGACGTTCCGCTTGATTGCATGACCATCGTGGCTGCGTTCCACCAAGAGCAGTCTGGCAGCCTCGAGCGTCTCAATGGCTTTGCTGACCGGCGCCGGATTGAGCCCGCAATCACGGCAGATTGCCCTGAAACCGGGCTGCCAGTTCCGAGAGATTGCGTTCGTCAGGTAGCCCAGGAGGAGCTTTGCTGTTGCGCTCAGGTCCTTCCTCTGGAGTACATCCCGCGGGATCTTAATAAAACCGTTGGGGGTGGGTTTGGAGCGGGCAGCGCGTTGTTTCTTTGAGGTAGACATTACGCCGCAGTCTCCATCGTGTCGTCAAGCCGCTTGCGGGCCACTGCCGTAGTGTCTGCATCGATTTCAGTTGCCAGCCACCTGCGCCCCGGTGCCTTGCACGCCGCGGGTATCGCACCGCCGCCGCAGAACGGATCGACTACAAGCCCCCCTGCCGGCGTGAGTTTCTCAATCCAGAGAGTCACTTCCTGTGCATGCTGACCCCATTCGTGAAACTGCTTGTCACGCCCACCGCCCTTATGGAAATCGATCACCCACTCTTCCGGTTGGACCAAAGGCGGTTTGGCCATGACGATGATAGGCTTCCATCGGTTCATGACTCTCCGAGCCCACATCTGTTGGAATCCGCCGGTGTGTTGAATGCCGAACAGCCAGAACTCAGACAAGTGCACCGCCATTGCGTTCCAGCATTGTTGTAGGTGGTATATTCCACAGTATGCGAGACACAGCCCGCCAGGCTTGAGTTTGGCCAACGCCAACTCCGCCAGTCGACCGTAAGGGTTGTCCTTCACGCCCTCATCGGTGTATGGCGGATCTGTGAGAACCATGTCGACCGAATCGTCTTCGAGTTTGTCGTACAGCAACCCCATATCGCCGGTGATGATGTCACCGCCCGTCTGGTGTGTCTCGGCAGCTGCGGACTTCTCTTCTTCTCTGCGCTGAGCCGCTCGGACTTTGGTAACCTCGTTAAATGTTCGGCGCAGGGACATATCGGCAACGCGTTTCCGATTTGCCGCGGGCATTTGTGGGAGTGTCTCGGCCAGAGCCATGTAGTTACGTGCCATGCGTTCGCCGAATTCGCAGTTAGCCCGAACCCACTCGGACCAGTTGCCGTGCCCACACTCTGCCTTTGCTTCGTTCAACAATCGTCCAACCAGTTCAGCTTGAGCGATAGCCTCGCGCCTCGATTTGTCGGCCTTGCGGTGCGCGTCATTGATCTTGTCGGCGAGGTTGGCGAGGACGGTGTCGCTGTTCACTAAGTGAGCCCCCCATGACGAAGTCGTCTGGTCTCATGCGCTTCGGCAGGCTCATGGGCGTCGTTCTCAATTCGATCCGCCAAGTCCCGTAGGTGCCCCGCTAGTTCCGTGGGCGAGAGCGAGCCTTGCGCGAGGACGTAGACTGCATCGTCCCGTCTTATGCTCTTGGGAAGCCGCGGGGATAACCACCAATCCCCCGCTGTTCGTGAATATCTCCACACCCCGAAATCCACCTCCGAGGGCACGGGCGGTGCGTAATCCTCGCAACCGCTCAGGAAGCGAGCCACCGCTTGCTGAGTCTCGTTAACGTACAGAACCGCGGTCTTGAGGGAGAGGTTATCGGTGAACAGGGTCATCGCTCACCCCCTGCATGCTGCGCCTCAGTGGTTTCGAGCTTGTGGCGAACTTGTACAATTGCAGCGTTGTCAAAGAGCCGGACGTTGCCCGCGAAGGCGCGGGGTTTGATATGCGGGTGGCGACGCAGGATAGGAGTAACGCGGTCGACTGTTATGCCCAACTCCGATGCAATCACGCCGACCGTAACGAGTTTCGGCGGTTCTGCGCCCATCAGAATATCCTTTGCGTAGGGAAGAGGACCATACCTCTTCGCCTATGTGGGGAGATTCATACGGAATTGCGAAAAACAACCGTGGCGATAGCGCCAGGCTGGTTTCGGCGTTCATGAATATTCATGAACGAGGGTATTTAGACCTGTTTGTTGCCCCACTTGCGACGCAGGCCACGCTTCGCGAGGGGATCTTCCACGTCGATGTCTTCTTGATGATCCTGGTTCTGCTCCGCGGCTAGCTGGTTCAGTGTGGCCTGCCGACGCTCCACGTCACCAGCGGTACAGCCTACTCCGGCGGCTATTTGCTGCGTGGTCGCTTGCGGGTGGGACTTCTCGAATTCTCCAATCCTAGCGAACAGCTCTTTGTCTCTTCGGTCCAACTCGGCATCCGTTTTGTCGGCCTGCTGGCGGTGGTCGTGCAACTGTGTCATTCGACTACCCCCGACAGCATTGACGGTCTTCTCATCAAGTTTGACGGCCGTCGGGTCAATTCCCTGCCGTTTCGCGTCCTGCAACCGTCTTCGGTTCATTTTCCAGGCCGGGGATTCGGAGACCACGCCGATGCTGCAACTCACAGCGCGCGCAACCTCTTTCGCGGTGTCATGGGGACGCTTCATCAGGTGCGTGGCGATCAGCGGGTGAGCCACTTCGCGTTTAATGCGCTTCTTGCTGCTTCCCTGATGTTCTAAGGTCTGCGACTCTGCCTCGCCTCTTCCGCCGTCGTCCGCGTCCGCAAGTTCCATCAGACGTTCGTCTATCAACGCTATTGCCCGCTTCCGGTCATTCTCAGTGAACGACTGGTAGCTTTCATCGCGCGGGTCAAGCAGCCGACGCCTCGCCTCTGCAAGCTGACGCCGAGGATCATCGCATCTAACATCGCGGCCATCATCGAATGCGTGTTCAAGATTAGTGTTGAATATAAAGCTTTCGAGAGACTCTTGCTTCTCGCGGAGGTTGGACTTTGAGTACTCCACGTCGCGTATGTCAAGCTTGTCAACCGTACGCTGCCACTGTTTGAGAGCTGTAGCAACGCGACGCAATGCCGCAGCCCGCGATTCGGACGACAAGGGGTTTGGAGCGGACTGCGAGCTCGATTCACTGCGATCGCCGAGGAACGCCACATAGGCGTCGTATGCGAGGAGGCCACGGGGATCATGGGCTCGAATGAGAGAAACGTGTGTGCACCCTGGGTTGGCCTCGAGCGCTGGGTCGGGTATTCCGCGAAAGCGGCCAATATGCTCCAGCGGTGGATTCTCGAATCCGAGCTGTGCAGCAAGCATGGCGGCCTCCAGTGACACCATGAGCAAGTTGAGTGTGTAGGACTCCGCATCGATCTCTTCAAGACGGGCAAGCGCCTCTTCCAACAACCCTGTTAACCGGTGTTTTGCTTCGTTGAACCGACGGGAAGATCCATTTGGATCTGACATTTCACACCATCCAAGTGGGGCTGCCACCCCGCGCCGCGCCGGATGGTGCCAGAACACGACGCAGGGGACATTCGGCAGGAGCTACCTGCTTACCCATTTCGGACGATTCTATCCTGATACCCTGGTCACTCCAACCCCGCGGCATGCACAATCGCCTCAACGCACCGTGTGTACTCCTCCCCTTTCGTAACACCCGGCTTGAACGTTGCGTCGAAGAAGCTCAACGATTGCTCCCGGCTCAGCGTTGTGTGCCGGTGGTCGTCGATGAGCTGGTCAACCTCGGCTTTGGGCAGGTCGCAATCTTGGCACAACCGATACGCCTTCTCGGTTGGCGTCTCACCGTCAAGTACCAGCTCTCCCGACAGGACGGCCACAACGATAAACAGAATCAGATACCGCAGGTTGTGTTTCTTCATGGCTTCTCGATCTCCGTTCCGCATTCCGGACAAACCCCCGACTCATTGCCCGTCAGGTCGTAACCACAGCTCAAACACATACCCCTCCGTCGCCGTCGCCAGCGGCGCAGCGGGCCGCGGATGTAAGCGATGAGTGGGTAGGTGACGAGGAGTAACGAAGTCAGCCAGACTGGCCCACTTGCTCCGTATCGCATGTACTGTGCTTGCACTTCTCTTACGATTTTAGGCGGAAGTAGGGTTGTTCTAAAAAGGCGAAATCCCGCCACGCGGATGCTTTGGGCGGGCTCGACTTCAACTGAAGTGTCCACCGTCGCTGTATAATGAACGCTGAAGCGACCGCCTCCCGCGCATACGGACAGCCAGCGATTACCCTGTGCTCGCTCCGCTCCGCACTCCCATTCGAGTTTGAATTCGTGTGCTGGCGGTATCCAGTAGGTCTTCGGGAACACTGTGCCAGAGTTCACTGCGAGGAGTATGAATGTTCCCACCGCCCCCAGCGTCAACACCACGATGATGGTCGTGCGGATCATGGGTCAGTTACTGCCTATCCGACTCGCTCCAAGAACGGGGGCGACGTTGCGTGTGTGCGTTGGGCTGTTCCCGATATGCTGCGGAACTGTCCACACGCTGCCGCCCCCGAGTCTACCGCCGTTGACATTTGAACACGCTTCAGACACAAGGGCGACACCGCGCCAGATCCGTCATACTCCTCCGCGGCTGAAGTCCGTTTCTCCTGCGATGCCGCCCCGATCATTCTATCAGCTCTTGGCTCAATCAGTAGGGGCGTCCACCGAAGCAGGCGCCCCCGGTCGTGTCCGTCACCTCGGGTTCAGGCACCTCTGTCTGTTTGTCGTGAAGCTGGTCGAACCGGGCCGCGTCCAACTTCTCTCGCAACTCGTGTAGACGATCCGCTACGTCCCGAACGATCTAGGCAGCGGGTGCAACGTGCGACTCAATCCCGTCTCCACACGCCCGGTGCCCAGGGCCGCTGACTCCGTCATCCAAAATCGTGAGAGCGCCTCGAGCCCGCCGATAGGCATCGTCCACATCTTCGAGCCAATACTCCGTTTCTGTCGGCTCGCCGGGCTCTCGCAGGGAAGACTCTTGCCCGTTGCCGCCGCTCCCCTCGGCTGGCTCCTCCGCAAATGCCGCCCGCTGTCTCAGCTGCGCCGCGAGCGTTGCCAGGTACGCGTTGCTCCGTCCCTTGAGCAATTCCGCAAGCTCCTCAAGGTGCCCCTCACGGATCCTACAGTCGCACCCGCGAAGCAAGACCGACATCGCTTGCGATTCTT
>CP070744.1:2011330-2016543 GCA_020348265.1 Phycisphaerales bacterium
GTC
Source organism: Phycisphaerales bacterium (assembly GCA_020348265.1). Lineage (GTDB taxonomy): Bacteria > Planctomycetota > Phycisphaerae > UBA1845 > UBA1845. The sequence continues at coordinate 2,011,334 of CP070744.1, forward strand.
GGCCCGGCGGAACAGCTCGACCAGGCGGGGGTAGATGTCCGGCCCGTTGGGTAGCGTGCGCAGCTGGGCGTAGGTCTCGACGCCGCGATCCTCGCACATGCGCAGGAAGATGATCCGGTCGATGGTCTTGGCGACGGCGAAGTTGAGCTCACGGACGGAGAGCCCGGAGTTGCGCAGGGCGATGTTGCGGGCGAGCCAATCCCGCCATTGCTCGATCTCTTGAAGGAACTCGTCGTCAACCTCCGAGGTGCCCCGTTTGCGCTTGGCTGACTCGGCGAACTTGTCGAAGGCGCCTGTAAGGATCGCATCCTTGGAGAAGACGGAAACGATATCGTCCCAGCGAGAGGCGTACTCCTCATAGGTGACGTAGAGGACTCGGCCGGTCGAAGCCTGATCCGTGGGCTTGGGACGCTTGGTGCAGTCGAAGACGGCGAACTCCTCGAAGTCGGTAAGGATGGAGACGGGGAGCTTGGCCGTCCAGGCGTAGCGGCGGAGCTGGTAGGCGTGTTCGCGTTTCTGCTTGATTTCCTCGGCAGGTTTCTTGGCTTCGACGAAGAACTTGCGGACGCCGCCGATACGAAAGCAGTAGTCGGGAGCTTTGGTAGAGCTGCCGATCTTTATGGCGTCCTCGTGGATGACGTCCTTGTAAGCCTCAGCGTAGCCTTGCTCGTTGTCCACGTCCCAGCCCAGTGCCGCAAATAGTGGATCGATGAACTCACGGCGGACCTGGGTCTCGTTGTAGGTTGGTTTCTTGTAGGTGTCCCGATGCAACTCGAAACGCCTGGTGAGTTCCAGAACGGATGCGGGGCATTCCATTGTGCCGTTGTTCGGTGAGTTGGACATGTGGGCATCATAACCGCTGGGCGGGACGCCGGGCAAGACATCGCTGGTTATCCGTAGTCTACTCGTGTTTCAGAGCCGATCCCATCGCAGGATGTATGGCTCTTCCCCACAACCGGCAACCGGTAGGGCAGTCTGTTCGACGGGCAGGTTGATGCTCGCCCGCGGTTGAGCCGGTGCGTGCCGCCAAAGACAAACGCCCTTCCGGCCACCGTGGACGGAAGGGCGCTTAGTCGTAGCGTCTTCAAGCTTGCGTTTTCGCTGCCGGCGCGAGAGTCCGAGCCGGCGCGACTAAGACCGCAAGACTACTGAGTCATTTTGTCGAGTTGCCCCTTCAGTAGAGTCTCCAGGTTCTTCTTAGCCCCAATGTTGACCTCTTTAATCGTCCCGGCGCTGTCCACCACCATCATCGTGGGGAAGCTGGTCGCCTTGAACTTACCGCCCGTCGTGTTGTCAAAATCGGTGGCCAGTTCGAGCTGGGAGCCAACGCCTTCGAAGACCTTCACTGTCTCATCAACCGTAAACGCCGTTTTCATCTTCATGGCCACGTTAACGAAGCGTACGCCCTTGGCTTCATACTCAGCACGGACCTTCTCGACATTAGGCAACTGCCTCTTGCAGAAGCCGCAGTTCGGAGCCACGAAATTCAGCACCGTAGCCTTATACTTGGCGAACTCGGCGTTGTTCACCGGCTTGCCGTCGAGTGTCTTAATGTCGAAGGATGGGGCCTTCTTGCCCTTCATCCCTTCAGCCGGACGCGCCCGCTTGGCCCGCTTGGCCGCCAGGTACTTCTTGGGGACGGGCTTACCAGCCACCAATGCGTCCAATTGGCCCTTCAACTGCTCCTCGAGATTCCCAATGTTCCCCGTGTTTACCGCCTCGATCTTTCCGCTCTTGCCCAACACGATCATGGTCGGGAAACCACGAGCACCGAACATCTTGCCGAACTTGTTGTCACCATCGTATGCGAACTCCAAACCCGAACCGATGCTGCTGAATACCGTTGCCGCTTCAGCTGGCTCGTATTTCTTCCGCATGGTCTGGGCAACGTTGATGAAGCGAATTCCCTTCGCCTCGTACCCCGCGCGAAGCCCCTCAACCCGAGGAACCTGCTTCTTGCAGAAGCCACAGTTAGGAGCGACGAAGTTTAGGACCATGGCGGGAGCGCCGGCCAACTCCGCATTCGAGACCTTCTTTCCATCTGTTGTCTCGAAGCTGAATTGCGGGGCGGGCTTGCCGATCCGCTCGTCCAGATCACCCTTCGCCGCCGGCTTTGTCGGTGTCTTCCTGTCCGGCTGGCGCTTGGCGTCGGCGGTTATGACCGGGACCGCTGCGGAAGCCGGCTTACCTGCGATCAGCGCATCCAATTGACCCTTGAGCCTCGTTTCGAGGTCACCGATGTTCCCGACGTTCACCGCCTCGACATTGCCGCTCTTTCCAAGGACGACCATCGTGGGGAAGCCCCTGGCCTTGAAGAGCCCGCCAACCACGTTTTCGCTGTCAATAGCAAGGTCTAGATTAGACCCGATGTCTTTGAAGATCTTCGCCGTCTCTGCCGGCTCGTACTCCTTTCGCATCTTCTCAGCGACGTTCACAAAGGAAACACCTTTTGCTTCATACTCCTGTCGGATCTTCTCCAGCCGGGGAACTTGTTTCTTGCAGTAGCCGCAGTTCGGCGCAACGAAGTTCAGAACCGTCGCCGGATGCTTGGCCAGTTCAGCAGTCGAGTATTTCTTGCCATTCATAGTCTCGAAGGCAAACGTCGGGGCCTTCTTGCCGATCATCTCCTCCGCCGGGCGCTTCCTGGGCTTCTTCTTGTCAGCCGCTGCAGTCTTGGCCTCGAACGTGGGCACGGGTTTGCCGGCGAGCAACGCATCGAGCTGGCCCTTCATGCGCGTCTCAAGATCTGCGATGTTTCCGAGGTTCACTGCATCGATCTTCCCCTGCTTTCCGAGGATCACCATTGTCGGATAGCTCCGGGCCTGGAAAAGCGGCCCCAAGGTATTCGCGCTATCGATAGCCAACTCGCCTTTGTATCCCAGCCCGTCGATCGTCGCTTTGACCTCGTCGTCGGAATACTCCTTCTGACCCATCTTCTGCGAAACGGCAACGAACCGCACTCCCTTGGCTTCGTACGCCTTGCGGATCTCCTCCATTCTGGGTATCTGCCTCTTGCAGTACCCGCAATTGGGCGCCCAGAAATCCAAGACGGTAACCTTGTCCCTCAGATCCGCTTTGGAAAGGGATTTCCCTTCGGTCGTAGATAGGGAGAAGTCCGGTGCCCACTGCCCCAGCATCAACTCAGCCCCACGCTTCCCGCGGTCCCTGCTCTTCTTCGCCTGCCGCGGCGCTTCGATCATCATCGGAACCTTGAGTTCGGGCTGCGCGGGATCATCCGTCTTAATGGTGACCGTGGTTCCATCCGGTGGTGTGTAACCTTCGGGAATAGCCAGCTTAACCGTATAGGAACGCCCCGCGGAGCGTTCCTTTATTTCCGCTGTGATCTTCGTGTCGTCACAGGTGGCTCCGAGGACCTTGACATCCGTTGGGCCGTAGTTGTAGAAGCGCACCGGACGCGTATATGCCCGATTCATTTTTGATCTGGACAGTGTGACAACGGCGGGCTGAAGGTCCAAACGCTCGGGAACCGAAGCGCTGGTACGAACCGGAATGGATTTCTGCGCATCGATGTTTGTCACTATATTCACTTCCGCGCGATAGTTGCCCCTCTCCTCGTATGGGGGCTCCATGCTGATATGCAGCTCATAGTCCTTTCCGGGAGTAATCTCAACGATATCGAAGTTGAACTCGCCCTCACTCTTCTTGTCGACTGACACTTGGAGCGGACCTTCGGTGTTGTTGGTGATCTTCAGCACGCGCTTGTGCGGTTCATCATACGCCAGCTTGCCGAAGTTTGCGCTTGTTGGAACCACGTCGACGTAACGATTACATACGCCGCGAAGCTTGAGTCTCGTAACCGGGTTGATCGGATCGTTCGTCTGGATGGTGATCGCCTTCTCGTACTTTCCCCTAAGCTTCTTGCTGTTGACGATGAAGGGAAACTGACCTAACTTGCCCGGCTTGATGGAATCCGGATACTTCCCCGCCACCGTACAACCGCAGGCCGGCTTGACTCGCTGGATTTCCAGCAACTCCGTACCCTCGTTCTTGATTGTGAACGTGTGATTGAGCTTCGGTCCGATCCACGTCTCTCCGAAGTCGTGGGCGGGCTCGTCGACGACTATTCTTGGTCGCTTGTCACCCGGGGGTAGATCCGGCTTCGTCTTGGCGGGTTTGTCCGGTGCCGCCACTACATCTTTCGCAGCCCCCGCCTTCTTTGACGGAGGTTTCGCCTGAGCATCAAACGTGCCTACGGTGATAACCGCCGCAGCCAACAAGCACGACAGGTGTCGCAGAGTGGTGTTTACGTTTCCTACTTGCATGTGTCGCATCCCTTCTCTTGGATCCCGATTCGATAATCAACCCAACGGACCACTGTTCTTCGGCCATCAAACGGCTTGCTCACGAGGCGTCGCGCGCCCCCCCGCGTCCGATCGTTGGAGTGAATCCGCCCCAACTTATGTTAGCTGTTTATACCTTCCATCGGCGAGCTTCATCAACCGGCTAACTAGTTTGTTACCAGAGCGTTACGCCACTTCCGCAGAGCTGATCTGCAGTCTTGTCACAAAACCACACGAGGAATTCTCCCTCTCCGCTTGCAGCGGGCTCCTCTCCGTGTGACCATGAACCGATGGCAGACGATCGAACGACTTCGCAGCGTTTCTTGGTGCTGATAGGCTCGTTAGGCCCGCTCGGACATATACCGGCATCGGGCACCGTAACCGTCGCCGCTGTGGGTATCCCCCTGTTTGCCCTGATGCATACCTGGCCCCCCGCTGTTTACGTCATTGTTACATTGGCCTTCACCGGCGCATCGGTATGGGTCCACGAGGTCGGCGATCACATCCTGGGAACCAAGGACAGCGGACAGCTCGTTTGGGACGAACTGGTCGGGTTCATGATCGCAGTCGCGTTCGTACCCTTCACGTGGGAACTGGCTCTTATCGCCTTCTTCGTTGAAAGAACGATAGACATCGTGAAGATTCCCCCGGCGAATCTGATCGAGAAACGCTGGCACGGGGGCTGGGGCGTCGTAGGCGACGACGTCGTCGCAGGCCTTTATACCTGCGCCATTCTCCACGCCGTCATGCACTTCGCCCCCGATCTCGTGGGTGTGACTGCCTGAAACGAATTTCCCGCAAATCGCCTCCCCAAGCTCCTAGAGCAATTTCCGTTATTGTCTAGCGGTTCAGGAGTTGGGTGCCATGCCCAAGCGAAGCGCCGGCATGCAATTCGCCCGCTACACAATA
>CP070744.1:2016643-2021816 GCA_020348265.1 Phycisphaerales bacterium
AGGGGTGCTGCGATCCGTTGTGACACCCGTGGGCCGCGCCGGCCGCTCACCTCCTGCCGCTCAGGTGCAGCAGTCTCTCGGTGCGGGGATCAGGCAGATGAAAGAACATGACGAGTTGCCGGTGTTGACGAACTGATGCTTCTCGTCGCTGGAGACGAAGATCACATCACCGGCGTTGAACGACCTGTCGCCCTCCTCGGACCTGACTACACCGCTGCCGGTGAGGATCAACACTTCGTGTTCAAAGTCGTGTTGATGAAAGGGTGTGTTCCCGCCAACGTCTATCTCGAAGTGACGCATGTGGAAGTTCTTTGCACCGTCACCTGGTCCGATGAGCATACGCATCTTGACACCGGCCGCGCCTTCCATTCGCACTTCGGACTGCTCGTGTCCTTCGATTGGCTGCACTTTCACGGTCAAACCCCCCTCCTTGGAATAGAAGGCGTTTCGTGTAGCTGAGACGCATCCAGCATACGCTTACAGAGGCCTATTCTTGGCATACCCGGCAAACCGGTCAAGATGATCGCCGGCCCGCTTCCCTTTGCAGTTGGAGAATCGTCCGCCGCCGCGACTCGCCGATAAGAGAGCGATCACGCAGCACACTACCTCACGTGACGGCCTGTTGATGTGAAGAAACCGGTACGCGGACGAAGAAAACGCACTCGATTCGAGTCCGAACGCGACCAAAGCGACCCAGACTAGCACACTTGGGTTTCGCAGGGCTTGGGTATAGAATACTCGCGAGAGGTCACGGTCGCGGCAACACCGGTGTGCCCGTCCTGAGAGTCCGACAAGGGAGACCCAAGCATGGCGTGGGAGTATAGCGAGAAGACCAAACAGCTGTTCATGGACGCGGTTCATGGGAAGCCCGGCACGCACCTGGGGGAGGTTGACAATCCCGATGGTATCGGGGAGCACGGATCGATGGCCTGCGGGGACGCCATGCGTTTCACCTTCCGGGTCAACCGCCATCCGGAGGACGCCTCCAAAGATGTGATCACGGAGGCAAAGTACTTGACCTTCGGCTGCACCTCGGCGATTGCCGCTTCTGAAGCCCTGTGCACGCTTATCGAGCAAAGTGGGTACACACCGATCGAAGCCCTTCAGATTCAAAACAGCGATATTGTCGAGTTCCTCCAGGGCCTGCCCGAGCAGAAGATCCACTGCTCGGTCATGGGAGCCGAGGCACTCGAGGCTGCGGTCTTCGACTGGGCCCACAAGCGCGGCGTCGACCTGGAGAAGCTGGGGGTAGATATTCACTCAGACGAGAAGGAAGAGGGCCGAATCGTCTGCAATTGCTTCTCCTTGAGTGAGCCCTACATAAAGCGCAAGATTCAAGAGCTCGGTCTCAAGACCATCCCCGAGATTAGTAACGCGATCAAGGCAGGCGGAGGATGCGGCTCGTGTCACCACGCTCCGGGCGGACTTCAGGATATTCTTAACGAGGTCTGGGGATACTCCGGCCCGGCGCCGCTCCCGTCTCTAAAGACGATCTTCCCCGCACCGGAGACCGAGGAGCAGACCCTTTCGCCTTATCAACTGAGCAAGAAGATCGAGCAGACTATGGATCAGTACATTCGCCCCATGCTGCAGCGTGACGGGGGCGACGTCGAGATCGTGGATATCAAAGACGACACCGTCTACTGCCGCCTCCAAGGCGCCTGCTCAGGCTGTGCCGGGGCGGCGATGACTTTGAAAATGATGGTCGAGAGCACACTCAAGGAGCAAGTAAGCGACAACCTCCGCGTGATACAAGTCTAAGAAGGATGCGCCGCACATGAGGATCATCTACGCCGACAATAACGCCACCACGCAAGTCGCCCCGGAAGTTTACGAGGCAATGGGCCCCTACTTCACCGAGCAATACTTCAACCCCAGCTCGATGTACGACGCGGCTCACACAACAGCCAATGCCCTCAACAATGCCCGCAAGGAGATCGCCGGGCACTTCGCGCTCGAAGAACCCAAACAGATTCTGTTCACTTCCTGCGCAACCGAGAGCAACAACACCGCCATTATGGGCACCGCTAGGGCGAATCCCAACCGCCGCCATATCATCACCAGTTCCGTCGAGCACCCGGCGGTGCTGGAAGTGTGCAAGGATATGGAGCGTAATGGATACAAGGTGACTTTCCTGCCGGTAGACAACGACGGAAACCTGAACATAGATGAATTCATCCGCGCGCTTAGCCCGGACACTCTGCTCGTTACCATCCTGCACGCTAACAATGAGAGCGGCGTAATATTCCCCATCGAGCAGCTCTCCCGGCTTACCAAGGAGACCGATCCCAGCATCGTCTTTCACACCGACGCAACCCAGTCGGTGGGCAAGATGCCTATTGATCTTCGAGGAGAGTTTCGCCACGTGGACCTGCTCTCCTTCTCCGGGCATAAGCTCCACGCCCCCAAGGGAATCGGTGCTCTGTTCGTCAGACGGGGCACGCCATGCAGGCCCTATATGCTCGGCGGACATCAGGAAGGCGGCAGGCGGGCGGGGACGGAGAACGTCCCTTATATCGTCGGACTGGCCAAAGCGCTGAGCCTCTCCATAGAGAACATGGAGGAAGACGAGTCGCGAATACAGAAACTGCGCGATCGCCTGGAAGCTGCCCTGGTGGAGAAGATTCCCGAGGTCCAGGTCAACGGCAAGGGAGCTCCGCGGCTTCCCAATACGCTGAACATCGCCTGCCATTACATCGAGGGCGAAGGAATACTCTATCAGCTAAGCACTCACGGCATCTGCGCTTCGAGCGGATCGGCATGTACGTCGGGCTCGCTGGAACCTTCCCACGTTCTCCGTGCCATGAACGTGCCCTTCACCGCAGTCCACGGCTCAGTGCGTTTCAGCCTTAGCAGGTACAACACCGAAGAGGACGTCGATCGCATAATCGAGGTATTCCCCGAGATAGTAGCCAACCTCCGCAAACTCTCCCCCTACTGGGACAACGAAAAGAACACCCCCCGCCCCGACGCAGAAAGCATGCTGCAACAGACGCATTAGCCGCCGTCTTATCAGAGCCGTCCCGATGCACATCGGGATGAGGGAGCAGACACGTTTCACTGGGTAGGTCGGGTTCTGCCCGACGCTGGGCTTTGCCCGACAGAACGCCGCCCCCCCCACCTGCGATTACCATCAACGCCTTCCCCACGCCCACAGCAGGCGAACGACCCATCAGTAGATGGTCCACACGTGTGCCACTGGTGGCTTGTCCACCAGTGAAATAGTCACGATATTGGGCACGGGTGGGCAAGCCACCCGTGGCACACACTACCGAGAGCCAGAAGCGTCGGGCAGAGCCCGGTCTACCCATCGATCATCGCATCCCCCACCTGCAGAGTAGGAGGGCCACCCACGCGGCGGAGCGTGACCGACGTTTGTGGGGTTGAATCTGACGATCGGGTTTGCTATGCTTCTACGTCCTTTGTGGATGTCAAACCCGGGCCGGGAGGGCGTCCGCCTTCCGTAACCATCCTTCCGACAAGGAGTTATGGTTTACCAGGGGATCCTGCGGTGATCTCTTCGGGGATGTGAATAAGGACTTCGTACGCCCCCGCGGGTGCGTCTTTGCGGAAAAAAGGTCCGGTTTTCGGACCTGGTGCAAAAGAAGGTTGGTCGATGGGAATGGAACAGCTAGGCAAAGTTCGCAACATCGGGATTTCCGCGCATATCGACTCGGGCAAGACCACGCTCACCGAGCGGATCTTGTTCTACGCGGGCAGAATCCACCGCATGAAGGAGATCAAGGGCAGGGACGGCGGAGCCACCATGGACTTCATGGAGCTCGAACGCGAGAGGGGGATAACCATCACCTCGGCGGCCACGACCATCGACTGGGCGGGCAGGCAGATCAACCTGATCGATACACCCGGGCACGTCGACTTCACCGTCGAGGTGGAGCGTTCGTTGCGGGTGCTCGACGGAGCCGTGCTGGTGCTCTGTGCCGTGGGCGGAGTGCAGTCGCAGACCCTCACCGTGGACAGGCAGATGCAGCGATACCGCGTCCCGCGGATTGCGTTTATCAACAAGATGGATCGCGTCGGGGCTGATCCGATGCGGGTTGTCCAGGAGCTGGAGCTCAAGCTCGGGCATCTTGCCGTGCCCATGCAATTGCCCATCGGGCTGGAGGATAAGTTCGAGGGCGTGGTCGATCTCGTGCGCATGAAAGCGGTCTATTACGACGGACCGGCCGGCGAGGACGTGCGCCTTGCTGGCATTCCCGAGTCGCTTCGTGAGGAGGCGGACCGGGCCCGCCACGGCTTGCTTGATACGCTAAGCCTCTACGACGACGAGCTGATGGAGACCATGCTCGAAGGCAACGACCCTTCCGACGGACTGATTCATCAAGCCCTTCGCCGGGCGACCTTGAGCCGGGAGATCACTCCGGTGTTCCTCGGCTCAGCCTACAAGAACAAAGGAGTGCAGGACCTGCTCGACGCGGTATCGCGCTACATGCCCTCGCCTCTCGATCGCGTAGCCTACGCCTGCGACAACGCCAACGACGGAGCCGAGGTCACCATCACCACCGACCCGGAAGGCCCGGCAGTGGCAATGGCATTCAAGCTCTGCGACGAACCCTTCGGACAGGTTACTTACACCCGGCTGTACCAGGGCAAGATCGCCAAGGGACAGGTGTACAAGAACGCTCGCACGGGTAAGACTCAGCGCGTGGGGCGGATTTTCTGTATACATGCGGACAAGCGTGAGGATCTGGAGTTCGCCCGGGCTGGCGACATCGTGGGGATCATGGGGATCGACTGCGCATCCGGGGATACGTTTTGTGATCCCAAGATCAACGTCTCTTTGGAGAGCATGCACTGCCCCGAGCCGGTGATCGCTATTGCCATCAAGCCCGAACGCAACGCCGACCGCGATCCGATGGCCAAGGCTCTGGGGCGCTTCACCAAGGAGGACCCCACCTTTCACACTCATTTCGATGAGGAGTCGGGTGAAACGATTATCTCCGGCATGGGCGAGCTGCACCTCGACGTGTATATCGAGCGGATGCGTCGTGAATACAAGGCCAACATCACTGTGGGGCAGCCCAAGGTGCAATATCGCGAGGCCCCCACGACCACGGTGCCCTTCAACTATAGGCATAAGAAGCAGACCGGCGGGTCCGGGCAGTATGCCCATGTGATCGGCCGGCTCGTACCCCTTGCTGCTGATCGCGAG
>CP070744.1:2021916-2027071 GCA_020348265.1 Phycisphaerales bacterium
TTCCAACAACCACAGTATATCGCGGCTTGAAGGCCTTTTCCTATGCCCAAGGCCACCCACGCTCACTTATTTTGGGACTAGATCTTCCTTTCTGGATTGTGGCTATTGGACATTGTATGATGAAGCCGTTGGTCCCTCGCCGCAAACGCACTGTCCGCTGCTCGTACGACCGATGAGAGTAAGTAAACACGGGCAGAAGGGTGCCTTGTGGATGCGCGAGAAACGGTTGACCCTGTATCGCTGTAGAGCCATGCGCATTATGGCTCAAGCCATATTCCCCGAAAGCACTTCTTGCCATTGTCGATCAGATGCTTGTTCAGGCAGTACTGTTTGTCACGCAATTGACCTTTCACGCATTCGGAGGCATCAGATACCGGGACCCTCACAGCTCCATCGTCGCTAAGCAACAGCATCTTCGAAGAGTCTTCGAAGAGCACCATTGCTTCAGGGTTCAGGTCTCTGTCGTCTGGAAGAATCTGGCGAACAAAGACTGGGGGCTCGGTCTTGTCTCCCGACCACCGATATAGCGAGAAACGATGTTTCGCGTTGTGACGTCCGGCAACAATGAAGTACACGCCGTGGAAATGGGAGTACTCCATGCTTCTTATCCCCAAGCCGTTCAAATCCCATAGCATTGGCTCGCCGAAACGTGGGGGTGCACCCTTCTCAACGACTTCGATTGGGTTATTGAGTACGACGACAAGCGCCTCCCTGCGGGAAGTCATCTCGTTTCTAGGGCGAGGGTTCCTGAATCCGATGTATAGTATCTTTCCGTCGAGCGAGGCAGACAGAGCCTCGATGTTGAGTCCATCCTCCTTGGGTGCGAGTTTTTTTCTTTCCTTCTTCTTGAGCTTCTTTGTCCCTAGGTGCGTAGCACGATCCAACCTCAAATGGCCCGTAGGCTTACTATTGATCAGCTCGTGAACCAGGGTTTGACAAGGGGTGCCGATTGGGTCAAGGGCAATGCCTCCGTCCTGCAGCTTGGATTTCGCTGCAAAGAAACGATAGCGGTTCGGACGCTCTGTGCCATCCACGCCTCTGCCGTGGGAAGTGACCCAGTAGATTCGATCGCCGACCCTCGTTGCTCCTTCAATGTCGGCCTCCGGGTACTTGGGATCGATTCTAAGAAACGATGTCAGATCATAACTGAAGACAGGCCCCGAGTGCTGGTTCGTCCTGTAGACCCGAAGTATGTTGTTCTCGTCATCGGCTACAACGAACATCCCATCGGCCACAGCAACAGCCGCTGAAGCATCACTCGTTCCATGATAGGTCAAAACCTCCACACTTCCATCAACGTGATCAGGGGGGCTTGCGCTGCTACTGGCCAACAGGAGGAACAAAGTAATACAACCCGCTTGCACTTCAGATATCTTCCCCAGTGCATCCGACGATTAGTCGGACATCACTCTTCACCGCATCGCCCGGCGCAGTAAACCAACGTCCCAGCGAAACACTGCGCGCGCGGCACGCTGAAGGGACTTCCCGTTTATCGAACCTCAAGTCACCATCGTACCCGGATAACCCACCCAATTCAAACGAGAACGGCCTTCCTCGCCGTGTTTCGCGCCCATCTGGCCGCTCCATCACAACAATCCCGCCCCTTATGCCTCCCGGACAACGATTCCAGCCCGTTTCCGCGCAGCGTCAACCCGTGCCCCACTCGAATCATCTACGTTTCGCTCGATCGTGATGGTTACTCACGCTGCACCAACGGCGGCGGCATACAGAATTACCGAATCCGCTCCGAGATCGCTGCGAACAACTCACGTGGCACCGCGACTTCGGCGATCTTAAACGTCACGTGCTTGGCATGCCCGACGACTTTCGCACCGCTCTTGATCAGATTCTCCCGTAGCGTGGTCAGCGAACAATGCTTCACTGACCTCGCCAACGCCAACCGACGCAGGGAGTTCCCGAGGTTATGCGCCAGAGCGAATAGCTGAAGCCGCGCCTGGTTGTCCCTGTAGTTCCGGCACGACAGCGGCATCCACTTCACGGCATACTTGCCTTCCTTGGTCCATTGCTTTGCCGTTCTGCGACCGTTGTAGAACTTCACCACCTTCCTCGACCAGCCGGTCATGTTGGAGACGATGAACTCGACTCTCGGAAACCACTCGCCCCAATGCCACTCGACCTTTTCATGTCCGCCAGTCGACCGTAAACACCTTGTCGCAAGAGAGCCAGTATCGCGTGTTGCGTATTCTTTCCCTGTCGACAATCCGACAACAGTGTGCTTCCCTTCTCGGTTAAACGGAACGCCTCGTTCGGTTCACGAAACGAAGGCAAACCGGCATCACTCGTGATCTTCGTTCCGTGGAATTCGAGCTTGAGTTTGCCGTCGAACTGAACACGGAATGCTTGTTTTCGCCTATCACCCATTGGATGCCCCTGTCAAATTGGCCGGAAACCCTTGATTCACAGGAGAAACACGCACGCATCATGCCATTACGTCAATCCATCTGAGGAATCCGGGTTGAGGCGGGGTTGTGGTTTGTCCCTTGGGGCCAACTCCAGGGAGCATTCAATGCGACGTAGCTCAGTCCGCCCTTGGACAAACAGTATCGTGTGATTCCGTTCGCCCCCACACGACAACGACTTTGGATACACCCCTAATGTTGCGTAGACTGCGGCATCATCGTTCAGCGGGTCCTTCCGGATGCTGATCGCCCGCGTTTCGCAGGATACACACCTGTCGAATAGACCACGGCAACCAGGGGTCGCAATCCAGGCGTTTGATGATCTCGTAGTCCTCCAAGGGAGTGAAGGAGATACGATAGTCGGCGTTCTCCCGGTTGATGAGCTCACCGGTATCGCCCTGTCTTATGTTTGCCGCGTCGTGATAGTAGTTGTTGTACTCGAAGCCACCATCCACGCTTTCGGGATCCGCGCGCAGTTCTTCCGTCAAATAGGTGCACGCGCGCCACCGCGCCCGGTTCCAATCTAAGTAGTCGTGCGTTGCACCGAGACTGAAGCAAAAACAGAGCAAAAGCAACGCCGCGGCGACAACAATAGCCCACCGCGGCTGCCGGCGTGTTTCCCCGTGCGGGGCTCCGAGCAAGAGAATCATCGCCAACGGCACTGGGAAGAGAACATAGCGATCGAAGAACGGGCCATACATGCATGACGGCGGGGCCACCACCAAGATGCTCAGCGACCACAGGAAGACGAGATGCCAAGCCTGCATTCCGCCCTCTTGCCGGCCACACGCCACAATCTTCCACAAGGATGCCACCAGGGCGACCATCAGCGTGGCGCCCGCGCAGGCAGCAAGCAGCGTGACTAGAAGCCAGACCACGTATGGTGCATGAGGCGTCGCCCCGGGTAGGCTTCGCCAGCCCATACCAAAATCCGCGAGGATGTTGCCTGTCAGTGGCATCAGCCGGCGCAAAGCAATGCACGTAAGGGCGGTGGGTAGAGCAAGCGATCCTACACAGATCCAAGCCACCCGTCGGCTGCGCGTCTTCATGCTCCCAAACAGCGCTGGCGCACGGAGCAGCAGAAACGGTGCGGCAAACAGGCCAAGGTACATCAGCACGATCAACGTTGCGTGGCCAGGGTATCTCAACATGCCAAACCTCAGATGTAGCAGGTCATTCAAGGCTTGCAGCATCGATTGGGCCTTGACGTGGTACGCAGCCGGCAGGCCTATTGTCGCTTCGATGATTCGCGTATAGCCGATCAGCGTTCCCGCGATCAACACGAGCGGCAAGGCTGCCTCCCACCACCACTGACGACGAAACCCCGATTTAACAAGCCAGGCAATGGCAAACGAGATGGGAATAGCCAATCCCAATTGCCGCGTAAGAGTCGCCCAACACGCAAGTACCATACCCAGGACGATATACCGTTGCCGATTGCGCTCCAGGCCGCGCACCAATGACAGAACGCTTAGCAATGACGGTGCGAGAAAGTGCACGTCGGTCATGAACGTGTGCGACATTCCCAGGAAGATGGGATTCGCGGCAAGCGTCAGAGCGGCGAACATAGCCACGGTGTTACTTAGGGTGAAGCGCCGGGCTAGGGCGTAAGTTGCGATGATACTGGCCCAGCCCGCCACCAACGTCGATACACGCAAAACGGTGAAGGAAGACCCAAATGCCAAGCAGAACATCGCCCCCCACACCACCTGTGTCAGTAGCGGCATGGACTGCCAATCCGTGTACTGCAGCGTTCCCTCCTGTGCCAGCAACATCGCTGGCAGACCGTACGCCCAGTCATCGTTGAGAGGAAAATCGCCCTCTGGCTTGATGAGAAGGACCGCTAGAACCCAGATGAATGTAAGAATAGTGATCGCCCGTCCGGTGCTTGTGCCGAGGTGTCCATTGACCGAGCTACCCATCACATGAATTCCTACCGTTCGTCGTCCTTCCATGGCCACAGGACGGTATGCCAATGATCGGGTATGAGGCCGCAGCACACTACGTTCGCACGTGCCCACGCCTACCCGAACACCTCAAGTTCTGTGTCCCTCTTGACCCGAGCAGCTCACCGCGCTGCACAATTCAAAACCGGGCTTGCCAAACCGCGCTTCGCTATTCTAGGTCGTAGTGGTACGGCCAGAGACTATCAGAACAACGATGCAGGTTCAGGTCAATAATGGGTCAGAAAAGGGTTGGTCAGAAGGGCCCTACCGTCTGTGAACGCCGTTGCTTCGCATGCGCGATTCTGTGACTGCTCCCCGAAGCCGAGCACACGGGTGTTGTATCAGCGGGTACCGAACTCGACGACGCTTGAGCGCGCGAGGTCCTTTCCGGGCAGAACATCTCGGGACTGAAAGAGAATGAAACTCTGGCGCGACATGGCCGGGTCTCCTCCCTACCTAGACAGCGGGCGCCGTTTATCTCTTTTGGCAATCCTGTTAGTCCACAAAGCGTTGCCATCTTGCCGACTCCGTTGCGAAGCCCCCATGAGCGCCGATTGCTCTCAGCCTTTGCTGGACACACCTTCCAGCAAAGGCCCTCTACGTGTCGATGGAACAAAAGGCCAAGCCAGCATAGAGGACCAACGGCAGGCGTCCTTTTCATTATCCGATAACACGCTCGCGCCCTGCTACTCTGACTCGTAGCTCCACTTTGAACGGAAGTTGTGACCGGACCAGGAAGAAGGCCATCACGAAGGCGGACCACATAATGCTCACCACACTTATCCAGTA
>CP070744.1:2027171-2032276 GCA_020348265.1 Phycisphaerales bacterium
TGATTGGCCGCGGGATGGGGACGCGGGAAATCGCCAATTCGCTGCATCTTAGCGTCAAGACCATAGAGACCCACAAAGAACATATCAAGTCCAAGATGCAGCTCGCTAACAGCACGGAACTCATGCAACGCGCTACTCAATGGATGAACTTCGAGCGTGCCGAATAGGGCATACCCCAGCCACTTGCTGCGACACCGCTGTTGTCGCATGTGTGGAGCGCAGCCAATCGATAAACAGCCAACAACGCTCGATAGGGCTGGACCTCATCAGAACGTTCTGCACGTGCCGTTAACCGCTTCCCACGTGGAACATCTGATGGGCGCGTTGGCCGTCAGTGCGGCTACAGCCTGTGATATCGGCTGTGCTCCGGATGCCTTGACCATGCCACATGGGGGATTCCCTGATGTTCGAAACAGCATAAACTGAATCTGAGAATCAGGGTATCACCCATTTACCTGCAGCATCCTTGCACACATCATCTTCATTCCAGAGCGCCGATTTGAAACGTGAGAATGGCATCGCGTTACCAGGCCACGCACGTGCCGCGGCGCTTGACGCATAGAGGAGATAACTAAGAGTGCTGCCAACGCACGACAGGACATTCGCAAGAAGCTACGCGCCCTTCGGTTCTGCAGCCCCTCAGGGGCGCAGGGCAGATGCGCCATGCGCGCCTGCGTCGAAAGTCGAGTCGACGGGCTTGAACTTACCTCCCCCTCCTAGGGACTCATGCGCGGCCTGGCCACGGCTAACCCTCCCGTGGCCAGCCGCGCTGAGACTCCGCACGAGGGAGTTTTCGGGTAAGCCGCGCCAGCAGTTACTCTTGAGAGACAAAATGGAACACACCCCGGTGCGTAGGATCGCACAAAGTTCGGAAATGGACCTCCCCGCATCAGGATGCCACCCTCCGCTCCTCGTCAGCATGCCCGGTCCGTGCGCGCCCGCGGGCTCTGAAGAAAGCACTGTAGGGCGAGGAGCGGACTGCTGTGGAGCCTTGCATTTGCCTGTCCCTTGCCGACCCCGGGCCAGATCATCAAAGGCCTTCGCCGGTGAAGCGTGGACGGATGACCTGACCGGTGGCGATGGGTGTTTGACGCTGGCAGTAAAGGATGACGGTGTCTGTCTGGACGCGTTGATGACAGGGAGGAGATGGGGCTACGTATAACGCATTGCCGCGCCCGAAGGATTGGGGCCTCGCTGGAGATTTGCCGACGAGGCGAGTTCGGGACCGTTGCGGAATACTCGTTGGAGAGCGTATGCGTTGGGACTGGGAAATGACTCATGACCGACAGACCCAGAAAGGCAGCTTCGAACGGTCCGGCCAAGATCCTCCTGGTGGATGATCATCCGATCGTCCGTCAAGGGATCACCGAGCTGATTGAGCACGAGGAGGGTGTGTCCGTCTGTTGCGCAGCCGAGAATGTGTCCGAGGCCATGCAGGCGATCGCGGAGCTCAAACCAGATCTGGCGGTCGTCGACCTTTCGCTACAAGACTCCAGCGGCCTGGAACTGATCAAGGAAATCAAGGCTCGTTACCCAGATGTGCTCGTCCTGGTCTTGAGTATGCATGACGAGACCTTGTACGCAGAGCGCGTTCTCCGAGCCGGTGCGAAAGGCTACGTCATGAAGGAGGAGGCGACCGAGAGGCTGATGACCGCGATTCGCAAGGTCTTGAGAGGCCAGGTCTATCTCAGCGATCAGATGTCCGCGCGAATGCTCTCTAAGTTCGTTGATGGAACGCCCACCGCCGGCGACTCTGCCGTAGGACGCCTGAGCGATCGAGAATTGCAGGTCTTTGAGTTGATTGGTAAGGGCCTGGGCACGCGCCAGATCGCCAAGTCGTTGCACCTGAGCGTAAAGACGATCGAGTCCCACCGCGAACACATCAAGGACAAACTCAGACTCACCAGCTCGCAGGAGCTCATGCGGCACGCCATGTACTGGCAGCAGTTCGAGAGGCTCAACTGATCCCGGTTTTATCGAGCGTTGAGCGACCTGAAGAACCGGGTACCCAGCCTCTACAGAGGGTAGGCCCCACCGTCGTCTTTGCGTGCAGCTACAGTGCGAATCGGGTTACGTGCGGGTTCGAACGTTGTCTTCGCCGTCTGACCACGCTTCCCGGTGTGCCGAATGCTCTCGCTGTCCGTTCTTTCGCCCGCCTGGCCAGCGTCGCATAAGGGATTCCCCCATATCCGGAACCGGGTCTCCCCCGTGTTAGAAGCCGGACAACCACCGATTGTGTCGCATCGGCGATTTGGGCATCCTTGACAAAGCGTTTGCGGACTCCGATCCGTGTTCTTCTTCCGAGTCTCGTCGCGTGGGTGTGGCCGGTTGCGGGAAAGGGTAAGCCAGGCAGAACACCAAATGGACTCAATCTTGTCCTGATGCGTCGGGTGCCTGTTATCTACGGGAGAGGATATCAAGAATGGTCGTCGAAAACGTCTTAGTGCATTCGGATGCATCGGGCTCCGGTGCCAACAGCATCAAGTACATACCGTGTCGTCTTGTGATGACTCAAGAAGCCGCGGACCAGGCGATAGCAATTGCGGAACAGATCGTAGCCACGGGCGAGTACCAAGAAGGAGACGATGCTTCGGACGAGCGTGCCCTTTTCATC
The DNA here is from genome assembly GCA_020348265.1 of Phycisphaerales bacterium. GTDB lineage: Bacteria > Planctomycetota > Phycisphaerae > UBA1845 > UBA1845. The sequence continues at coordinate 2,029,786 of CP070744.1, forward strand.
GCCCTTCACACGTGTGCATACCAGGCAACGCACCGTCCGCCACGTGGGCCGAACGGCCAGGACGTGCGACACATCTGGGTCCAGCGCAGGACTTTGATCCGCGACCACCTTGTGCAACGGAATCTGGGGCTGGCCTACTCCGCGCTGAGGCGCTTCGACACAAGTCACGTTGAATGGGATGACTTGCGCAGCGAGGCCTTGGTTGCGCTCGTGCGAGCCGTCGACGGCTTCGACCCCTGGCGTGGATGTCGGTTCAGCACGTACGCGTGCACCGCGATCACTCGTGCATTGATTCAAGAGGCAACCCGGGCTCATGGATACCACCGTCGAATTCACCTCGGCTATGACGGCTCGGAAGAGGGTCCCAAGTGGGTCAATGCCCGGACGGAGCTGTGCGTCGATCGGCTCCAACGCGTGCTGCAACGGAACTCGGCTCACCTTACGGACCGCGAGCGGCACGTGCTCGCCCGGCGGTTCGCTATATGCGGCGGGGACGAGCAGACGCTTTCGAAAGTGGGTCAGACGCTCGGGCTGTCCAAGGAAGGCACGCGGCAGATTCAAAACCGGGGATTAAGCAAGATTCGCAAGGTACTCGAAGCCGATCCGATCCTGCATTAGCCGGGGCGACGGTAATAGCCTGGATTCACCTGAGTGGGGATAAGCACCCATGACAACGACCGACTGCAGCGCCACAGACAAGGAGGTTGGCTGGATGATGTCAAAGCACAAGCACCCTGGAGAGAGGGACTTCGCGCTTGGCGCGAAAGGACGGGGGCGTGGAGCGACCTCCGTTTCGGCGTTGCACTCCGCTCCCCCATCGGTGGCCGAAGGGAGCGGAGCGCAACCCAATCCAGGGGATGGAGAACCGACGAGGAAGAGTGCTGCGCTGTGGATCCGACAGGTTGTGCGGAGAGGCACGTGCCCAACGGAAACAACGGACCCCGACGGACCCGGGAGCATGGGACCGTTGTGCGACAGCCAGGCAGTGTACCCGACAGGTTCACTGCTCGAGGCGATTGCGCACGAGCTGGGAAAACTTCGTGGCGGCACTGAGGCCATGCTCACGCTCGAAGCCAAGAAGATCCTGGAGGCGGCTCTGGGCGGGAAGGAGTAGTAACATGATCGCAGCATTTGATCCCCCCACTTTTGATCGACAGAGAGACGACACCGTAGCCCATGAGATGGTTGGCAGCGCGGAATGCCTCGACCACCTTCGGCGCCAGATGGAGGTCGTCTCCAGGCGCAATTGCACCGTCTTAATCCACGGCGAGTCCGGGACCGGTAAGCAGCTGGTGGCACGCGGTATCCACGCCAATAGTGCACGAGCGGCGGGGCCGTTCATCACCGTAGACTGCACCACCCTCCCTGAAACCTTATTCGAGTCACAGCTCTTCGGCCACGCCAGAGGCGCTTTCACCGGGGCGGAACAGTCAACCCTCGGCCTCTTCCGCGCAGCCGACGGTGGTACGCTATTCCTCGATGAGATCGGCGAGTTGCCTCTACCCGTTCAGGCTAAACTGCTGCGGTGCATTCAAGAGAGAGAAGTGCTCCCATTGGGCGCCGTCACACCGGTGCGAGTGGACGTGCGGATTATCGCGGCTACCCACTGCAACCTTCGTGACATGCTAGCTCGCGGCGAGTTCCGGGAAGATCTGTTCTATCGTCTCAACGTCGTATCTCTAGAGGTTGCTCCGCTACGGGAGCGGCGCGGCGATATTGTCTCCCTGGCGCGAAATTTCCTGGCCGAACATGTCACGCAGTTTCGGGAGTCTCCAAAGGAGTTCACACCCGACGCGGAGGCCGCGCTACAACAATATACATGGCCCGGTAACGTGCGCGAACTGCGCAATGTCACGGAGCACGCCCACGTTTTCTGTTCGGGCGATCGCATCAGATCCGCCGACCTCCCGAAGTTCGTCCTCTCCGCCGCCGGCGATCATCGCTCGAACGGAACAAGTCGCGCCCACGCCGCCAGTCGTTCCAACGAAACCACGTATCATGAAGACATTGTTCCGCTGCATCAGGCCAAGCGATCCTTGCTTGAACGGGCGCTGTGTGCGACCAAAGGCAACCAGACGAGTGCCGCGCGAATCCTGGGTATTGAGCGTCATCGCCTCGCTCGAATGATACAGCGCCACGCACTCCAACCCTTCATGCGATCAGTGCGCTGCGAATGACCGCCCGCCCAGTCCATGTGCCAACAGTTGTGTTTCCGCGGTGCGGGCCCGCTACTCAAACAGCTCGGAATCCACAGTTGCCTTGCCCACCGACTGTATAACATCTTATGAGGAGTACCACAGCTCCCCTAAGTGTACTACTGGCTAACGACGTGGACACTCGCGCGGTGGTCACCGTCTTGGGAGCGGGATTCACAGGTACATAGTGTACCATCGGTACGAAGTATTCCAGTTCGTACTAATACTACAGCGCCGGATAGGCTCAAGCCAGGCTGTGAGTTGAACCGATGAAGTCCTCTAAATGCTTGTCATTG
>CP070744.1:2032376-2037450 GCA_020348265.1 Phycisphaerales bacterium
AGCTGCATCTTGGACTTGATATGTTCTTTGTGGGTCTCTATGGTCTTGACGCTAAGATGCAGCGAATTGGCGATTTTCCGCGTCCCCATCCCGCGGCCAATCAACTCAAATACCTGCAGTTCGCGATCGCTGAGGCGAGTCACCGGCGAACTCTCGCCAGCGGCGGGGCCGCTTACGATGTTGGAAAGCAGCCGTGAGGACATCTTCTCGCTGAGATAAACTTCGCCGCTGAGTACCTTGCGTATCGCAGTCATCACGCGTTCAGTCGCCTCTTCCTTCATGATGTAGCCCCGCGCTCCGGCCCGGAGCGCACGTTCAGCGTAGAGTGTCTCGTCGTGCATACTCAAAACCAGCACGGGCAGGTGCGGGAACTGGGCCTTGATATCCTTGACCAGTTCAAGCCCGCTCGTGTCTTGCAGAGAAAGATCGACAATTGCGATGTCCGGATGTGAACGTCCCACCACCTCCAACGCCTCCGACTTGCTCGGCACCGCGCCACAAACAGATAAGTCCGACTCATGCTCGATCAACTCTGAAAGGCCCTGTCTGACGATGGGGTGGTCCTCTACCACCAGAACTTTGTGTGGCCGGCGAAGGGCTATGAGATCTTCGTTTGCGCACATTGCTCAGCTTCTCCTCCAGGTGCAGTGTCGTTCTAGAGCCAGCATTCTACAATTGTTCCTCCCTCAGCGTGGCGGCTGGCACTGATTCCGGCCCCAATCATTCTGGCACGATAGCCCATTATACGCAACCCCATGCCATCGGCCTCGTCTAACGTCTCAGGGATTCCCATACCGTCATCTCGGATTCTCAGGACGAGACGCTGGTGTTCCCTGGCCAGCTCGATCTCTATCCGCTGCGCTCTGCCGTGCTTCACCGCGTTGTTAACCGCCTCCTGTGCAATGCGATAAAGATGCACAGCTACCGAGTTGTCATCAATCAAAACAGGCTCGTCACACTTGTAGGAGCAGGTGACTCCAAAGAGTGCTTCAATGTTTACGGAATGTTCCCGGAGGGCAGTCATCAAGCCGTCGGCCGCAAGTTCTATAGGGCAGAGACCTCGGGCAAGGGCCCGCGCCTGGGTAATACTCTCATTGATCATATTTGCGATACGCAGAGCACTGTCGGCCTCAGGTGAGGCCTGTTCTGCCAGCCGCTGCTGCAAGGCCTTGGCGTGAAATGCTGCGCCGGTAAGATGTTGCCCCACGGAGTCGTGAAGGTCCTGGCCAATGCGTTGTCGTTCCCGCTGACCTGTCTCCAAAATCTCCTTCTCCAACTGCTTACGCTCGGTGACATCGCGACATGACTCGATGATCTGGACAACCTCTCCAATGTCATCGAATATCGGAGCGGCTATCAGCTCTACGATGACGTCGTTTCCTTCGCGATCCTTATGGGCGTGAGTGACAGTCACCGGAACTTTGGCTCTTATGACTTCGTCCAGCGGGCAGTCGTCCCCCGCCTCACCGCAAGGTATATTTCGGCCGTGGGTTAGGGCGTGGCACGTACAGGCGTCGTCAGTGTCGCTTCTGCGGCCAGTTATGTTCCCGGCAGTCTTATTCGCCAGAACGACTTTATGGTCGCGATCAATGACAAGCAGCGAATCCGGGATTCCGTCAATGACCTTCTGAAGAAAGGCCTTCGAACGCAGAAGCGCCTCCTCCGCACGTTGACGTTGCACTATACGCCACATCCCACCAATCAACAGCGTTATCTGCCTTACGTCACCCTCGTCGTACTCGTCCTCCTTGTTCGCCATGGCCGCAACTGCGACGATGCGATCACGGTCGAAGATCGGGACCCCCAGGAATCGAGCCACAGGGACGTGTCCCTCTGGATATCCATGCTTCCGCTTGTCGAGGTTGCCGTAGTTGTTGACGATCACCGCCTGTCGCTGGCGGACCACGTCGCCCCAAAGGCCCGCTTTTGCCAACTCAAATTCTGTAGCTTTGTCGACGATTTCACATTCTTGCATTGCCGCTTCCGACCACGCGTGGATCTTCATGACGGATTCCTCATCGTTGAGAAACCCGAGGAATCCCATCCTGCTCTGTGTTACGGCTATAACCTGCTCCAGAGCGAAGTCAGCGACTTGTTCGAAGGGAGCCGATGCCATGTCGTTCAGCCTGACCATAGCCTCGAGCCGCGCTTCGTCTCGCCGCAGGAGCCGTTCGGCCTGCTTGGCTTCGGTAATGTCGCGGAAAATATTATGGAACACAGTCCGGCCGGAGAACTCCACAACACGTATCCGCACTGATACGTCTACAATCCGCCCTTGCTTTGTGCACATCTTGGTTTCGAACTCGTCTGCGCCTTTTCGCAAGGCCTCCGCGGCGTGTGTACTTGTTCTCTCTGAGCTCTCGACTGCTTCGTAATCGGAAACGCGCAGATTAGAGAATTCCGCTGGCGAGTAGCCCAAAAGACGCGGGGCAAGCTCATTGAACTCGATCGGCAGAGTAGTCTTCGGGTCGATGACGACGACGGCGTCGGGCGACTGCTCGAAGAGCGCGCGGTAGCGAGACTCCGCCGCGCGCAGCTTCTTTTCGGTACGCTCACGTCGGGTAACGTCCCGGAAGACTCCCGTGAAAACTCGCCGATCGGGCAGGTTCACCTCGCTAACGGATGCCTCAAGTGGAATCGCTGTTCCATCGGCGCGCTGTCCCACAACCGGCAACGTATTGCCGATGACCTTGGTCTCGCCCGTTCGCACATAGCGGGCTAGGTATTGGTCGTGGTTTTCGCGATGAGGCGAGGGCATCAGGATGCTAACGTTCTTACCAAGAGCGTCGCTAACCGTGTGGCCGAAGATCCGCTCCGCCGCAGAATTGAACGATTCGATCGTTCCGTGCTCGTTGATCGTAATTATCGCGTCGCCGGCGGTCTCCAGAATCGCACGCGTGCTTGCCTCGCTGGTCTCCAGCCTCCGTATCAGTGGTCCGGTACTTCGCAGGAACAAGCCGGTCCCAACGGCTATCACCGCCAAACCCACAATTAGCACGACAGCTCCGGCGTGCAAGAAGACACTCTGGATCTCGGCCACGTCGATCTTGCCAACTACGCCCCATCCAACCGTGTCGACGAACTCGTGGGCGGCCAGCACCCTTTGGCCGCGGTAATCCAGTCCAACAACCGTTCCGGAGGTGCCGGATAAGGCTCGGCGCATCGGCTCAGCCAAGTCGGAATCGAACGGTACGGGCCTCGGGCTGTCCAGATCGGCGTGCCGGTGCCGCAGAAGGAATACGATCTGATCGCCTTCCCGTCGAGCGAGCGTAAACTCTCCCGTCTTCCCAAAGCCGGGGAATTGCTCGTGAGCATGGGCCACTTGGCTCAGCGCTGCTGATTCGGCGCCGCCAGTGACATCCGTCGCACTGCGTTCTGCGTCGAATTGTGCGATCGCCTCGATCAGGTGAGCCCGGCTCTGAACCGTCTCCACGAGCCGCGCCCGCTGCTGCTCGAAGGCGGCGCGATACAGCACAGTGAAGGAGATGCCTGCAACCACGAGACCCACGCATGCCATAATCGCTAATGACAGACCAAGGATTTTCCGACGTTCATTCACGCTTAGGCCCTCAACAATCTCCTGTGACGCGCGCGAAAAATTGCACAGGACATCTTATCCTCAAACGGATTTTGGACAACAGTCGCTCAACCGAGGATCAGTGCATTGTTCATGTGCGGGCGAAGGTAACGCGACAGTAATGGCGCAGTAATCCGCCGAGAAATCGAGAGCTTGGAGCCAGAGATCACCCAGGGTCGGATACGGCTTTACCGGCGTCATCAATTGTCTCTGGATCAGCTAACGCAGTTCCCGCTCGCCGTTCACGATGATGGTCCCGATGCCCTTGAGATGGCGTTCGTTACCTCCCGGCTGACGCCGCTCTACGAGGGAAAGCTGACTGTGATCTGCACTAACCCGCCATGGGGACGCCCGTCCTGGCAGCGTTGATCAAGTGTTGGGTTTGTGAGCACGACTCAAAGGCAAGCCGGTACTCGTGGTGTTGCGGCGGCTACAACAGGTGATCTGTGTGTGAACCCCGCGCACATAGTCGGCAACCCACCCGGAACATCTAAGCCCTGACCTCACTACAAGTGTAGCACTATTCGGCCACACCGGACCACCTCTTCGTGCGTGAGCAGTATTCCGTATATGTTGGCAGAATAGCCTTGCTATACCCCCTTCATTAGGCCTCCTATGGGGTCGTTATGAACCCAACGAAAGGAGGTCACCAGGATGACACAAACAGCCAAGCGCGTGAGCGCGAAGCAGCGAGCAGTCGGCTATGTCCGCCGTTCGACCGATCGGCAAGAGCAGTCAATCCCGGATCAGAAGAAGGCCATCGAGGCCTATGCTTCCGAGCAAGGCCTGCGGCTGGGAAAGTTCTACGTGGATGATGCCATCAGCGGTACGAGCACGATTCGTCGCCGAGCGTTCCAGCAGATGATGCAGGACGCCCAGAGCCCGTCGCGGCGTTTCGATTTGATCATCGTCTATGATGTCAAGCGTTTTGGGCGAGTCGACAACGACGAAGCTGGCTATTACCGCCATGTGCTGCGAACACATGGTGTCGACGTCCGTTACGTTAGCGAGAACTTCAACGGCGACTCGACCGACGATCTGCTCCGACCGGTCAAGCAGTGGCAGGCCCGGCAGGAATCCAAGGACTTATCGAAGGTCACAATCCGAGGCCTGCTCTCCAAGATGGATGACAAAGCCCAGACCAACGGGAAAGGGGGCTGGTGGATGGGGGGCGTGCCGCCTCATGGCTACGATCTTCGATACGAGACCATCGAGGGCGAGTTCCTGTTCGTCGTTCGCTACACGCCTGACGGGTGCAAACGAATACTCGATGAGGATGGCGGTCTGACGCGTACCCTGGCACGGGGAGAGTCGCTCAACATATCCAAACGCGATCGGGCGAAGCTAGTGCCGAGTTCACCGGCGCGCATTTAGGTGATTAAGCTGATCTTCCGTATGTACACCGAGCAGGGCAAGGGCTTCAAGTCGGTTGCGGAGGCATTGAACCTCGACGAGATCTCCACGCCGCGCGGGCCTGAGTGGTCACGCATCTACACC
>CP070744.1:2037550-2042620 GCA_020348265.1 Phycisphaerales bacterium
GTCGATTGCGGTCCTCACCCCGCCGATCCGCTCCTGCATAGGTGTCAGTCATGTCGATAGCATCGGAAAGCCGGTGCCGGGTCTTAATAGCAGAGCTGTATTATACGCTGTGGGGATAGTTACCGTAGTGACTGCGCCCGAATCCGTCGCGAATTGGGTGGTTATCGGCCTGTCTTGGATTGAGTAAGATCGGACCCTAGTCATCATCCGGATCGAAGTCCAGGAAGTCGTCGTCATCGTCTGCGAGGAAGTCGTCGTCGTCATCTTCATCCTCGTCGTCGTCTTCGTCGTCGAATTCATAGTCCGAATCGAACAGATCCAACGAGGAGATGATCTCGCTGGCATGTTCGTGAAACGACTCGGGTACCAGTAAGGGCATACCGAGACCCTTCGTGGCCTTGCCCTTATGATCCCCGATTACGACGGGGATATTCACGTCCTCGAGCGCGGAGCAGTACCGCGAAGCCTGTTCCCCGCTCCCCGCGAACAGCAACGGGGCCAGGTTATCCGATTCAAGCAGATCCATGGTTTCTGTGACCGCATGGGTCTGAAGCTGATTTGACATTCTGCGCTCTCGCAAGAACCGACACTAATCCGCCGGGCTGGTATGTATGGCGGCATCCTTGCCAGCGGCGACCCGCGAAAACAGCCCTCCCAGTCTTGTTGCCCGTACCCAGCTGAGCAAAAAACCGCAGCAAAGTCTAGTAACGCCGCAGACAACGTCAAGGGAAAAATCTGCGTTTTGTGGGGATATTGAGGCCAAGACAGTCCATGTTTCTCGGGGCTAGGGGACCTCCGAACCGCCGCAGGCACGGATGTCCGTTGCGGCCTGCGGATGCACGAACTGAACTTATGTGTATCATTCCGGCAAGAGACCCTGCAACGCCCACTCGAATATGAGGCGGATTAGCTATGACCGACGATCAAGAGCTTGGCAACGGTACTCGTACTAAGACGAATGCGCCCGCAGTGCCGGATGAGGCGGCAGGCGACGAGTCGGCACCTTCTCTGGCCAACCCGAGCGCAGAGAAGCCTCCTGCGGAGTCCGGAGTTGAAGTGGAGGTATGGACTGGCCGTACACACTGGAAGCACTTCGCGGGACGGATTATTCTTTGGGCCGCCGCCAACGTCGCCTTCATGCTGCTCGTCGCAACGGCGGCATCGCGCACGGAGTGGCTCGCCTTCCGCGGGGCATCTTGGTCAGCCGTGGGCGTTCTTGTGGTCTCGGGCTTGTTGGTCTTGGGGCGAGTCGCGGTCACAGTCCTGAGTCGCAGGTACCGTATCACATCGCAACGCCTCTTCATAGAGCGAGGTATCCTGCGGCAAACCATCGACCAGACAGAGTTGGTTCGCGTCGACGACGTGCGGGTGCACAAGACAGTCCTGGACCGGGTCTTCGGGCTTGGCTCTGTCGAGGTTGTCTCCACTGACGCATCCGATAAAGAAGTGGTACTTGATGGTATCGCTGATCCGGATACGGTGGCGGAAGGCGTTCGTACGCATATGCGGGCGTTGCGCCGCAGTTCGTTGTTTATCGAGAACCTGTAGGGACTTCCAGCACATTTGGTCTCTGCCGGATGTCGGGGATGAGCCCGGCCGGCCGGGCCGCGCGCTCGACTATTTGAGCTTGTCCGGATTGAGGGGCACAAGGTCGTCGACCACGAAGATCCCGTCTTTGCGGATCAGCTCGTCGTCGAACCAGATCTCCCCACCGCCCTTCTCGGCGCTTTGGATGCAAACCAGATCCCAGTGCACGTTGCTCTTGTTTCCGTTGTCCGCCTCTTCGTAGGCTTGGCCAGGGGTAAAGTGGAAGGACCCGGCGATTTTCTCATCGAAGAGGATATCCAGCATGGCCTCGGTGACATAGGGATTAAAGCCGATGGCGAATTCTCCTACGTAACGCGACCCCTCGTCAGTATCAAAAACCTTGTTCAGATGTTCGGTGTTTGTGCTGGTGGCCTTGACGATCTTGCCCTCCTTGAACTCCAAGCGTACGTCGTCGTGCACGATCCCCTGGTAGATGCTGCGGGCGTTGTATTGGAGGGTGCCGTTGATGCTGTCGCGCACCGGGGCGGTGAAGACCTCGCCGTCAGGTATGTTCAGCTTTCCGTCGCAGGCGATGGCCGGAATATCCTTGACCGAGAAAGTAAGGTCGGTTCCCGGCCCGACGAGCCGCACGCGGTCCGCGGTATCCATGCGTTTCTTCAGAGGCTGCATCGCTTCGGCCATCCGGGCGTAGTCCATCGTACAGACGTCGAAGTAGAAGTCTTCGAAGCTGCTGGTGCTGCGGTTAGCCTGCTGAGCCATCGCCGGGTGGGGCCAACGAAGCACGACCCAACGCGTCTTGGGGACGCGTATTTCGAGATGAACCCGGCGCCAAACGGTGTCCTGGTAGAGTTTGTGGCCCTCTTCCGGCACGTCGGAGAGTTCCGCAATGTTGTGGTTGCCACGCAGCCCGATATACGCATCGACCTTGCTCATCCGCAAGGCTTCGGTATCAGCGATCAGGTCCATCTGACTCTTCGAGCTGTTGAGCATCAGGGCGCGGGTTACGCGGTTGCTCTTGAGCGTCACGAGAGGATCAGCCCCAGCCGCGCGGGCGACGCGGAGCAGTTCACAGGTCATTTCCACGGGCACATCGATAGCCTCGATGAGGATCTTCTCACCCTCCTTCACTTCGGTGGAGTATTCAATCAGGACCTTGGCCAGTCTGGTCATTCGAGGGTCTATCATGTCCGTCTTCCTGCGGTTTCGGGCGTAGTCGCCGTCTTCAAAGTCAGCGGTGTTTGGCGTGCCGGTCCCGCCACCCCGCGCTGGTGTGACTGTGTGGACTTCGTCAGCCGGGAATAGCATAACGCTCGGCGACGCCGGTGCCAAATGGGCGGCCCCCCCCCGGGCGCCTTTTACCCGGAACAGTCGATCTTGGATCTTCCTCCATCGGACACCGCTGCATCAGCTATGGGCCGATAGCGGCTCCAACTGCAGAAGATACGCTTGGCTGTATTCCCGCGATGAAGATGCATGCGCGCGGACCGTCTTTTCCAGGCGGAACGGATGCTTCCGCAAGTTATTCCGAGGTACCAACCGATGGTATCTTGCATCGGGTCATTGGCTCAGGCGGACTGGGCGCCTAGAATAAACATCCGGGTTGGTGTTGCAGGGGCGCGCCGGCCCGGAGGAAAGGTTCTCTGACATGAGCGATCAGTCGAAGACACAGCAGGCGAAGTTCGAGACCGTAGAGCCGCTGGGGAAACGGGTGCTTATCCGCAAGGACGAGGATAAGAAGGTGACCAAGGGGGGCATCGAGCTCCCCGATTCCATCGAGATTCCCACGATTACCGGGCGTATCGTCGCCGTCTCCGCTCAGGTGGACAACGACGACGACTTTCCGCTCAAACAGTACGACCGTGTGCTGTTCAACCCCAAACAGGCCATCCCGGTGGAGTTCGACGCGGACAACTGTCTCTACGTGGTTCCGATTGAAGATGTCGTTGCGGTTTTCCGCAAGTCGTCTTGATAAACGCACGTGGCCGGGGTCGCGGAATCGACTCCGGCGCTCCCCGATCCGGTTATGATCGATCTTCCATCACCAGCGTTGATCGGCGTGATTCATCTTCCCGCCCTTCCCGGGTCGCCGTGCCACCAGTTCACCGTGGAGGAGATTGTCGCGCGGGCGGTTGCGGATGCCCGTACGCTTCGTGACGCGGCCTTTGATGCGGTGATTATTGAGAACTTCGGCGATGTGCCCTTCAACAAGAATGAGCTAGGTCCGGCGAGCGTGGCGACGGTGGCGATTGTCGCTGATCATGTTCAGCGTGCTGCCGGTTTGGCACTGGGGATAAACGCCTTGCGAAACGACGCGCGGGCGGCACTGGGGATTGCCGCCGCCGTTGGTGCACGTTTCGTCCGCGTGAATGTGCACACCGGAGTGAGTGCGACGGATCAGGGGTTCATCGAAGGTAAGGCACGTGATACCCTCCTGTATCGCAAGCAACTTGGGAGGCGGATCGCCCTCCTTGCGGATGTGCACGTGAAACACGCGACGCAGATCAGCCAGCCGGATTTGGCGGGCGCTGCAAGGGAGACTGCATATCGAGGCCTGGCTGACGGATTGATCGTAACCGGCAAAGCGACAGGCGAGCCGGTCGATCCGGCGGATCTTCGCCGGGTGCATGAAGCTGTTCCCGATCGGCGCCTCTTTGTCGGAAGTGGGGCGACCGCGGAGACCGTCGGCACTCTGCTTGCATCTGCCAGCGGTATTATCGTTGGGATGGCGATCAAGGTAGACGGCATCGCCACAAACCCGGTTGATCCGAACCGAGCCGTGGCGTTCGCCAGTGCCGCCGGGCGAGGGTGATGTAGAGTGTCTCTCCCCCGAATCCATCTTATTGCCCCCGCCGGTGCTTGCGGACAGTTTCTAGGAACAGTTCAAGCTCGATCGACTGAAGAGCTTATAGCCTTGGTGCAGGAGACCGTTGGATCGGGGTACGCCGTCACCGGTGACGCCGGTCTGATGGATGCTGCGGAAGATGAACTCTGCGGGGGGCGGAGTGATGACCTTCGGCGGGCGGAGGATATTCAAGGCGCGCTTGCGGACGACAACCTTGCTGCAATGGTCTTAATCCGCGGGGGGGCATGGTTTACGCGGATTATGCCGCTGATTGACTTTTCTGTGATTGACAAGCGATCGAAGCCGGTAGTCGTTTTCGGCTTCAGCGAACTCACACCCTTGGTGAACGTGGTCGGATCGTACGCGCAAGGCATCGGCGTATATGACATGGGTCCGGCATTCCTTACTTATGGGCTGCGCCGGTTCGCCGTCAAACGGGCGACCGACGGTCTGCTGGAGGGAATGATCGCGGAGGATTGGGTCCGCAGTCGCCTTCCCCAGGAGTTCCGGGCGTTCTTCCGTGATGTGGTCTCCATAATCGAGGGCAGGGGAAGCAGCCGACTCGTGTCGGCAAAGCTGATGGAGGGTACGTTGCCCGAGCGGTGCGAGGCTACTTTCGTGGGTGGGAACCTCACCGTCCTATCCACGATGGTCGGTTCACGGTATTCGAGCTATATAGC
>CP070744.1:2042720-2047790 GCA_020348265.1 Phycisphaerales bacterium
GAGTACCGAATCTTCATCCCGCCTGCAAACCCCGTTGCGGTGTTACCGGTGATGGTAGAATCCTCAATTGTTATCTGATCGACGGACAGGAATGCCAGTCCGGCGCCGCTGCGTGCCTGATTGTTGTCAATTGTGCAACCTGTCAGAGCGGCTGTCCCACCAATAGCGTAAAGTCCACCTCCGGAGTAATATGATTCGTTCTCCTTAATGACACAGCCATCTAGCGTGAGAGTCGAATAGTAGCCTCCAATCCCGCCCCCTTCGTTCGTTAACGACTGATTCTCGCACATTGTGCAACCTGATAAGCGTGGGCTGCCATAATAGACCCCAATCCCGCCTCCCTGTTTGAGCGACATGTTGTCCGTTACCGAACAATTGAAGATCCTGGGGTTGCCCTCGGCGACTAGAATCCCTCCACCCATGCTCTCCGGCGTCAGCCAAGCGCCACGGGCGTAACCACGAACGATCGTGAACCCGTCCAAGACTGCGGATGCATAGGTCTCTTCCGCAACCACGACGTGGCGCGAGTTCTCACAGACATGCCCATACTGCTCGCAGCATTCGGTCAAGGCTACGTCTAAGCACCACCCACCCCACCAGTCGAAGTACGGCTCCTGATACTCACAGCACTGGGGGACTATGCCGCAGACGATCTCCTCACACGCTGCGTTGTCACACCACAAACCTTCGTGTATTTCGAAGCAATTCGACTCAATGGGTGGCGTATCGTCATCCGCCAGATCGCCGCTGAGGATCGTTTCGTAGAGTTCTATATTGCGGACGTCAGGATCGAGCGCCCCACAACCGGCATACCCCCCCTCGATTCGCAGGCGACTACGCATGGAGAACGTCGCATCCCTGGGGTCTTCAAGACCAGTCGGATCGGGTTTGTAGGTGCCGTCAGCGACGCGGATTGTGGAGTCGTCTGCCGCAGCTTCGATTGCCTCGGAAAGGTCAAGATACGCCTGACACCAGCTCGACCCATCGTGTACAGGCCCGGTGGCATTCTGATCGACGTACACAATCGACTGCGCGCGCAGAGCGCCCGAACCGAGTAGGCAACCCACCAGCAAGACAAGCATGGGCAAACGGAATCGAAGACCAATGCAGCGGCACATTGTTCGTGTATTCCCCAACACGGCGGAGTCTCGGCACGGCCGATCGCGGGAGGCGGTTTCGGGCCGTATCCAGCGAAGACGATAGGGACACTTTCCGTTACCAAGATCATCGCCTCCCCCACCTCCAGAGGAGATGGGGTACCCCTGCCCCTGTACCATGGTAGGAAATCGAAGCGCTCGAATCCAGGAAAAAGTCGATGAGATTCCACGGTGCGCAGGGCACGCCCTACACCGCCCACGATTGTGGGCGCGTCCTCTGAGCACCGGGCGCAAAGCCCGGTGACAACGCAGGGCTATCGATCCCCACGTGTCCATGTCCGCAGGCTTCGCGCCCCACGGCTCGGACCAGGCGCAGAGGCCACCGTGCGGGCCAACCACAGTATCCAAGCTTGCCGCCGGGCGTCGGGGGGGGAGCACCAACCGTCCATAGCCAGAGCGCCGAGCACAACGGGCGCTCAGCGTTTACCTGGAAAACCGAGATAATCGAAAAGGCCCCTTGACATTTCTTGCCGATATGGTAATATTACCATGAAGGCATGAAGGCATGAAGGCATGAAGGCATGAAGGCATGAAGGCGAAACCACGGCAACACTATGAGGCTCGGGCGCAGATCGCCAAGGCGCTGGCCCATCCCAGCAGGTTGCTGATCCTGGATGCACTTAGCGAAAAGGAGCTCTGCGTCTGCGATTTGACGGAGCTGGTCGGGGCGGATCAGTCCACCGTGTCCAAGCACCTGACCGTGTTGAAGAGTGCCGGTTTGGTTAGCGGACGAAAAGACGGCTCGATGATCTACTATCGCATGCAGTGTCCCTGCTTGGGTGGGTTCTTCGAGTGCATGGAATCCGTGCTGAAGACGAATCTCAAGACGCAGCAGCAACTGGTGCGGGCGTTGTGATTCTTCTTTTTTTTGAATGGTCCGTGGCTAAATGGCCATGACGCCATGAGCAACGTGATTAGCTGATGAAGCAGTGGAAGATATTCGCCGCGTTCCTGGCCATCTTCATCGTGGCCTACTCGCTCCCGTTGTCCAACGTCAAGGTGACGGCGGCGATCCTCGAAGCCTTCAAGATGGTGCAATGGTATGCCCGCAATCACACGCTGGCGTGCGTCATACCGGCACTCTTCATTGCCGGAGGCATCATCACCTTCTTGTCAAAAGAGGCTGTACTCCGCCACCTGGGACCCAAGGCCAATAAGGTTGAAGCCTATTCGGTGGCTTCCGTGTCGGGCACCGTGCTGGCGGTGTGTTCGTGCAGCGTGCTGCCCATGTTTGCAGGCATCTATCGCGTTGGGGCGGGGCTCGGGCCGGCATCGGCGTTCCTCTACTCCGGACCGGCGCTCAACATTCTGGCCATCTTCCTGACCGCGCGGGTACTCGGATTCAAGATCGGCATCGCGCGAGCCGTCGGGGCGATCATCTTCGGCATCATCATTGGATTGATAATGGCCGCCGTCTTCCGCAAGGACGAGCAAGAGCGCATGGAAGCGGCTGCTTCTGCGCCCGAACCAGCTGCGGCCAGAGGATCCCTCTGGCAGACGATTCTCTATTTCGCCGGCATGATGGCCTTTCTGGTCTTCAGCGATTGGTATAACCCCGGCAACGTGGTCGTGCACAGGCGCGACGGCGTGGAGATTCCCGCTGTCCTCTTGCAGGAAACCAAGGACGAGGTGTTGGTGCAGGTGGACCGGCCGGTTGCCGGCATGGCGGTCGGTGAGAAGATCACGCTTGCCAAGACGGAGATCATCCGAATCGAAGAAGCGCAGAGCTGGGTGATGACGATCTATCACGCAAAGTGGTATCTTGCCGGCATCATGGGTCTTGCGGTGCTTTTGATGGTGTGGCGATGGTTCGACCGTGCCGAAATCGACGAATGGATGCACAACACCTGGGACTTTGCCAAGCTGCTCGTGCCGCTTCTATTCGGCGGGGTTTTTGTCGTCGGCTTTCTCGGGGCGCTTTTGCCCGAGCAGCAGGTCGCGGCCCTGGTGGGGGATAACAGCGTCAAGTCGAACCTGGTTGCGTCAGTGATTGGCTGCCTCTTCTACTTCGCCACGCTCACGGAGATACCCATACTGCAGGCATTGATGGAACACGGCATGCACCAGGGGCCGGCACTCGCGCTCCTGCTGGCTGGGCCGGCCTTGTCTCTACCAAGCTTGCTGGTCATTCGTTCGGTGGTCGGAAACACCAAGACCGTCGTCTTCACCGCCCTGGTGGTGGTTATGGCGACTGTCGTCGGTACGGTTTACGGTACGCTCAGTTAGGGAGGCGTAATATGAAGATAGAGGTTCTGGGGCCGGGTTGCCCGAGGTGTAATGCCCTGGCGGCCAACACGAAAGCTGCTGCGGACAAACTTGGGTTGCAGTATGAACTCAGCAAGGTCACGAATATCATGAAGATCACGGAGTACGGCGTCATGGCCACACCGGCACTGGTGATCGACGGAGAGGTCAAACTTGCCGGGAAGGCCGCAACGGAAGATGAGCTGACCGCGATACTGAACACAGCACTTGCGAAGGACTGAAGAAGTGGATGACCGTGTCCAATTACCAATCGCCGGTGCTTTTCCGAGCTGTCGGGTCTAGGAGCACAAGGAGTGTATGATGTCAGATTCAGATGTTTGTGATTGTTCTGCTGCCCCCTCTTTGATTTTTGCGTGTTCAGGCGCCGCGGATGTTGGTGAACTTGCGGACCTCGCAGCCAGGAAGCTCACTTGTGAAGGTGCCGGACAGATGTTCTGTCTCGCGGGAGTCGGCGGTCGCGTGAGCGGAATCATGGACAAGACTAAGGCGGCTCGGAATGTACTCGCCGTTGATGGATGTCCGTTGGATTGTGCCCGGCTGACTCTCGAACAGGCGGGCATCACGAACGTGGCGCACTTGCGCGTGACCGACCTCGGGTTGGAGAAGGGAAAATCACCCGCGACACCCGACACCGTAGCCAAGGTCGCCAAGGAAGCTGAAGCGCTTTTAAGTCAGGCCGGCTCGTGAGGTAGAACGCAATGAAGATCAAAAACGTAGTCTCAATTGTCCTGCTGCTGTTTGTAGTGGTCAGTGTTGTATACCTCGTCGCCGGTGAATCGCGGTCACAAAGCGAGCCGAACCAGGGTGCCTCGCCGGCCGCGGTAAAGGAGCCGGAAGTTCAGACCCCGCAGGCGGGAGCGTCCCCCGTTACCCCGCAAGCTGCCAATCACGCGGAGGAGGATGCCGGGGCGTCAATGGACCCGGCTGAACCCCAGCACAAACTGATCGCTTACTATTTTCACCGTACTCAGCGTTGTCGAACGTGCCTGAAGATCGAGGCCTACGCGGAAGAGGCTCTGAAAGACACCTTTCCCGAAGCTCTCCAGAGTGGCGAACTCGAATGGCATGTAGTTAATGTCGAAGAACCTCAGAACGAGCATTTCGTGCAGGATTATGAGCTAGCCTCCAGCTCGCTGGTGCTGGTGGATACATCCGACGGCGCGCAACTCGAGTGGCGTAACCTGGATAGCGTGTGGGAGCTGGTTGGCGACGAACTGGAGTTCAAGGCGTACGTCGCGGGTGAGGCGATGGCCTTTTTGGAGTAGGGCCTTTGACGGGTGAGTTCCTCTTCGCGATTGTCTCGGCTATCTGGCTGGGGATTCTAACCTCGATCAGCCCTTGTCCGCTGGCCACGAACATCGCCGCAATATCCTTCATAGGCAGGCGGGTGGACAGCCCCCGGGCAGCGGTCACCACCGGGCTGCTCTACGCACTCGGGCGAACCCTCGTCTATGTGCTTCTAGGAACCCTTCTCGTTTCGAGTTTGCTTTCCGCTCCGACAGTGTCTCATCTACTGCAGAAGTACATGAACAAGTTGCTCGGGCCGATTCTCATTCTCGTGGGCATGCTTCTGCTGGGCCTGATTCAGTTCAGCACAAAAGGATCCGGTCTTGGAGAGAAAGTCGGCAAGCGCGTCGAAACCTGGGGT
>CP070744.1:2047890-2052722 GCA_020348265.1 Phycisphaerales bacterium
CGAATTGCATGCCGGCGCTTCGCCTGGGCATGGCACCCAACTCCTGAACCGCTAGACAATAACAGAAATTGCTCTAGGATTCGCCCTTCCGGCGCGGGACGCGGAGGCGCACGTCACCACAACGAGGGGCGGACAAAGGTGGATGCACAGTTGGCTGCGCCCAAGGCTTCGCCGAAGGTTTCTCAGGCCGAGCACCTTCCACACCGCAACCGAGCACCGACCCTCGCGATCGCAATGCCCTTAAACGCAGTGGCTGCCCGGTTGCGGAGGCACGGACACCTGTTTGTCCACAACGCTGCAAGTCGCACCCAGTGCGCACTTGCTTAAAGCGCTAAGAATTGGATGGCTCTACACCGCTTGCTTCAGTCTCGATCACCTGGACGTTTGTGGCCTTTGGCCCTTTTTCACCCTGGCTAGGCTCATACTCGACCGTATCGCCTTCGCGCAGACTTCTGCGCCCTGTGCCGGCGATGTCGCTGTAATGTACAAACAGATCCGAACTCCCGTCGGAGGGCGTGATGAATCCGAAGCCCTTGGTGTCATTGAACCACTTTACGGTACCCTGCATAACCACTTCCTCTGCTACTCCGCACCACCGACAGGCCCAGTTGAAGCAAACGTTGCTCCGATGGGATAAAGAACCCGTCCCACAGCGTGCTAATCTCAGAGTATCGTTTAGCGACACGATCGAGTCAACCAAATCTCACCAAAAACTCCTGCACCAGCGGATCGTAGGAATTACGCACCTGGTGCAAACGGAGCAGAGGAACTTCCCTGCATCACCAACACGTTTGCTTTCCTTACAAGGCACACAGAACGCGTTGCGCGGGGGTACCGAACAACCAATCGCGACGGCCTTCGTGCTTGCGAGGTTCCGTCATATCTGCAATACTGCAATTACTACACCGGGTGCTACACAGGCAATGGAGCGCGGGCATTCTGAACGCGTAGCACAAATCACGAGAGGGTTTGATATGGTTCGCACACTGAGGTACCACGCAACAAGTCCGTTGCGGTGTTTGGCAACACTTTTGACCGTGGTAGCGTGCGCCGGCGGATCGATTGGCTATGCTCAGAGTGAGCCCGGCCCGGCGCCACAGAACAGGACAGATGCACTTCGGGCTGATATGCGGCGACTCATCGAGGAGGCTAAGGGAGAAGTCTACCCGGCTCTGGTGCACATCACCCTGGTCAGCTCGACGTACTACGGCGGGAAGGAGATACGGCATCGCCGTGCGGGAAGCGGAACGATAATCACTCCGCAGGGCCACGTACTCACCAACCAGCATGTCACGGACAATGGACGCCGCTTCCGCTGCACACTGGCCGACAAACGCGAACTGTCTGCTGAACTGGTGGGAGAGGATCCGCTCACTGATCTGGCAGTGCTGAAGTTGGACCTGGCGGAGACCGGCGACCTGGGCCCCAACGTGTCCGTGGCGACGATCGGTGACTCGTCTCGTCTGCTGGTCGGGGATCATGTGTTGGCTATGGGAAGTCCGTGGGCGCTTTCGCGCTCGGTTACTTCGGGGATTGTCTCCAACACCGAACGCGTCTTCGCGGGGTGGGCTGGAGAACATGATCCCGATGAAATGCGTTTGGCCCAGGGCCAAAGAACCGGACTGTACACACGCTGGATTCAACACGACGCTGCCATCAACCCCGGTAACAGCGGTGGTCCGCTGGTTAACCTGAAAGGGGAGGTAATCGGGGTCAACGAGCTTGGCCGACTCTGGGGCGGAGACATGGGGTTTGCCATACCCGGAAACCTCGCCAAGGAGGTCGCTGAAGCTCTGATTCGAGACGGAGTGGTCGCGCGCAGTTGGATCGGGGTCAGCTTCAAGGCGATAGAGCGGACCGGGCTCGAGCGAGGAGTCCTCGTCGACTCCATAGTCCAGGATTCACCGGCCGATCGGGCGGGAATCGTGCCGGGGGACGTAGTGGTGGCCCTCGACGGAGAAGCCCTGACCATCCGCTATCCTGAGGAAATACCCTTACTCCTGAAGCGAGTCGCAGACTATGCGATAGGTTCATCAATAGCCGTTACGTGCGAACGGGACGGGGCTGTAAGGGAAACCGTGGTTACCACGGCGAAGCTCGAGAAGGACAAAGGGGAAGAATTGGCTTTTCATGGCTGGGGCATGACCGCTCTGGACATCACCCCCATGGCTGCACGTGAACACCTGCTGGACACGACTGCCGGCGTCCTGGTGTCAGGGGTGCGCAGTGGCCGAGGAGCGGCCCTTGCCAAGCCACCCTTGTCGAAGAACGACGTTGTGAAATCGATCGAGACCAGGCCCATATCAGACTTGAGCGACTTCACCGATGCTTACGAATCCGTCATGGCTTCGGACCCGCTTCCCGAGTACGTGCTGGTGGAATTCGAGCGACAAGGAAAGATCTATCTCACGCTGCTGGAGCCCAAACCGGAGGAGGACCGTGATCCACCACCCGAGATCGCTAAAGCCTGGGTGGGGGTCGCCGTGCAACCATTCCTCAAGGATCTTGCAGAACGGATGGGGCCGGAGGAGGCCGCAGGGTTCAGGATCACACAGGTGTATCCCCGCACGAAGGCTGCACAATCCGATCTGAAAGTCGGCGATGTGGTAACGCACCTGAACGACAGGCGATTCAAGCCTCGCCGCCCGGAGGACGGAGGAATGTTCCAACGGGAGGTTCGCCGCCTGGACATAGATGACACCGCCACGTTGACCATTGTGCGCGAGGGTCAACAACTGAAGACGCAGGTCGTTCTGGAAAGAACGCGAATCCGTCCCGATGAGGCGAAGCGCGATCGCAATCGCGACTTCGAGCTGACCGTTCGAGAACTTACCTTCTTTGACCGCGTCGACAATCGTTGGGGCGATGATGTCAAGGGAGTCATAGCCATCCACGTGGAATCGGCCGGCTGGGCCGGCCTCGGGGGCATTCGTCCCGGAGATTTGATTCAGAGAATCGACGACCTTGAGATTAGTGACCTGGCATCTTACCGTGAGGCAATGCGCACAATCGACAAACGCAGGCCTGAGCGTATCGTTTTTGGCCTGTTGCGCGGTGTGCGCACAAGATTTCAGTATGTAGAACCGGAATGGACCCCATGACACGAGACTGACAAGTACACGGAGACCGACTGATGACCAAACCCGTTCAAAGTGGCCGGCGAATACACCTTACAGCTGCAGCAATTGCGTTAGTGCTCTTTCCGTTATTACCGGTTGCCTCAGCGGACGACGGAGCTTCCTATCAGCGTCTGATTGACAGTCGGGCGGATGTAATCGTTACAGTAAGATTCGTCCTCAATATGAAGATGGGCGGGGCCGGTGGCTTCGGTGACCAGGAAACCGAGTCTGAGATTCCCGGGGTCATGATCGACCCGGACGGACTGGTCTTGTGCTCCAACACGCAGTTCGGAGGGATCACGGGCATGATCAAACGAATGATGGGAAGCATGCCCGGTTTCGACCTCACGGCAGAGCCGTCGGACATCAAAGTCCTGATCGGAGCCGAAGAGAACGAACTCGACGCGGAGCTGGTAGCCCGCGATGTCGAGCTGGACTTGGCCTGGGTGCAGATAAAGAACGACGAGAAAGCCAAGTATAAAGCCCTTGATCTTGCCGATTCCACTGAAGTCAAGATAGGCCAACAGATCATGGCTGTAAGACGCCTGGGGAAGTACTTCGACAGGCATCCTGAGGTACACACCGACACGATATCCGCACAGGTGGAACGGCCGCGCAAACTGTGGATGACCCAGTACGGCCTGAGCGCCTCCTATGGGCTGCCCGTCTTCACCTCCGACAACAAGTTCGTCGGCATTGTGGTTCTCCAAGCCCCCGACGACGATGAGGGACCGGGAGAGTTCAACCCGTTCGCAATGATGGGTTCGATGAGCAACATGCAGGATATGTTTCGAGGTGCCATCCTTCCCGCACCCAAGCTCGTAAAGGCCACGAAACGCGCCCGCGAGTTGGCCAAGTCTCAGGATGAGGATTAGCGGTCGGTGATGGCTCATATTGATCGATTCAGTGTTTCGCTGGACACGGAGCTCTTGGCGGCTTTCGATCGACACATAGCCGCTAAGGGGTACGACAATCGCTCCGAGGCAATCCGGGACATGATCCGCGAGCTTCTTGTCGCGGGGCGGTTCGAGGAAGGAGACGAACCCGCTGCTGCGGTGCTGACGTTTGCGTGTGATCACGATGTCGGTGAGGTCACTCAGCGGGTCCGAGGGGTGATCGCAAAACAGGCCGAGCGCGTCCGAGGGTCATTCTCCGCGCCGATCGATCCCACCCGCGATATCGTGGCTGTGGTGTTGATCGGTCCGGTAAGCCAAATTCAAGGGCTGGCCAACGAGATCCAGGCGATGCGCGGGATTACGCACGCGCACCTTTCCGTCATGCCTGGCGGAGAATGAGGCCGGCGTGCTGCCCGGAAGAACGTGGAAGGTCTTGCGTTCTTGACAGCGGCCCGGGGAAACGTATGCTGCATACGCTGATGGAACCCGAATGGCGGTGCGGTTTACGTACGCCTTCTGGGCAACCGCGGATGTGGCGGAATTGGCAGACGCGCTGGCTTCAGGTGCCAGTGAGCATTACGCTCGTGGAGGTTCGAGTCCTCTCATCCGCATGTGTTTCTTCTATGAGGCGCTTTAGAGCCTCGCGCACTTCCGCGTTGAAGGGAACAGCGTAGCCCCGCAGACCGCGATCTGCATCCTGCGGAGAAGCTGCAACGTTTATCCCCAGGAGCCTGCCGTCGATGTCGATCAGCGGTCCGCCGCTGAATCCAGCCTCCAAGTCTGTCGTACTCTCTATGAGTTGGTCGTAGGAGCGACT
>CP070744.1:2052822-2057590 GCA_020348265.1 Phycisphaerales bacterium
CTGGGAGAGCGTCGCGTTCGCAATGCGAAGGTCGAGGGTTCGAGTCCCTTCGCCTCCAGTCAGTCGCACATGGTTGCGGCACACGCATGTCGCACGCCCGCCCCCGGGGTGTGGCCTTTACGGATCCCCCAGCCGAGGGCGGCAGGGCTACATCCTAAGCCTGGCGTAATCGTGCCTGCTGGCGGTACTTGGCTGAAACGCCGCGGACCGGGTATCATTTCCCGCAACTTGCAGCCTGGTGGATAACCCCACGCATCGATCGGTGGTGCGTTAACGGACCGGTATGGAGGCGTCTGGGGCAGCCGTCAGGTGACGAGACAATCGGAGAGGGCTCGCGTTTTGAAGCCCACCGGCGAGGTTTGCAGAGGCTACGGGAACTCTGTCGGTATCCGCTGGGCGGAGCTGTGTGTATGAAGGAATTCGAAGCCGTGCTGTTCGACGTGGGTGATACCATCCTCCACGCCCGGGCATTCAAGCCAACGGAGGCACTGGAGTTGGCTATGCGGCCTGTCTACGACCACTTGAACGGGCTGGGTTTCGGCCTCCCGCCGTTCAAGAGGTACATTCGCCGAATGAAGTACGGCTTCGTTTGGGCGTTCGTCTGGTCGAGGATTACCCGTCGCGAGATATCGGTTGTGAAGGGTATGCGCAGGTTACATGCGCAGATGGGGGTCGAGCTTGAACTGCAGCAGACCGGCGACCTTTGTCACCGGAGTATCGACGCGGTCAGCACCATATTCACCGTGGATGCCGACGCGCTCACCGTCGTTGAGCAACTACGAGACGCGGGCCTTAAGCTGGGGCTGGTCTCCAACACAGTGCTTCCCGGCCTGACCATCGACGACTTCCTCGGGCAGCAGGGTTTCCTCGATTACTTCCCGGTGAGAGTTTATTCGTCCGACGTGGGTTACATGAAGCCGGACAGGCGTATCTTCGCGCTTGCCTTGGATCGCATCGGTGTGTCTGCTGAGCGCACGCTGTTCGTGGGCGATCGGCTCGATAACGACATAAAGGGTGCGTCGCGCGTGGGAATGACAACCGCACTCTATGTGCGCGGGGACAAGGACCCCGGTGCACGCCCACGTCCTGATTACGTCTTTCGCAGCTTGGCGGAAGTTCCTGATATCATCCTGCGCCAACGATCATAATGCATGCTGACCTTGCGCCCGAAAGACTGCTGGCAGCCTATGCGGTGGGGATCTTCCCCATGGCGGATGACGACGGCGAGCTCCACTGGCTTGCACCCGACCCTCGTACGGTCATCAATCTTGACTCTTTCACGGTGTCCCGATCTTTGCGCGTGGTAGTCCAGCGGGGTGTCTTCGAGGTCAGTGTGAACCGTGCCTTTGCCGAGGTCGTAAGCGCCTGTGCGGATCGCCCGGAAGGTACGTGGATCTCTGCGGAGATCGCGGAAGCCTACTCGGAATTGCACAGGTTGGGGTTCTGCCACAGCATCGAAGCCTGGAAGGATGATCGGCTCGCAGGCGGTCTGTATGGGGTCGCTCTTGCCGGTGCATTCTTCGGTGAGTCGATGTTCTATCGCGTGACCGATGCGTCCAAGGTGGCCCTGGTCAAGCTGGTTGAGCGCATGCGCGATCGCGGGTTTAAGCTGCTGGACGTCCAGTTCGCCACCGAGCACCTCAGGCGGTTCGGAGCTGTGGAAATCCCCCGCAGAGAGTACGAACGGCGACTTGCCGAGGCTCTTAGAGTATCCTGCTGGTTTGATGAAGCTCCCGGCAGTCTTTCACGGACATCGAAGTGACGCCTCCAAACGCATCTACGAATCCCGACGCTGCCCCGGCTGTGGGCAATGAGATGTTCGTGCACAACATGCGTGCATTGTGGCGGCACGATCCTCGTTTGGCCTTGCTCGTGGATGCAGTGCCCGATGATCAGCGAATTCCCCTCGAACCTACGCGCACGGGCACTTGGACGGCGCGGATGACCACGCCGGACGGCAAGGCCACATATCTGCACAGTCGTCATGACCCCCAAGCGGAAGCCCAGCGTTTCGCCGGTGCAGTGCCGTTGGAGGACAAGTTCTGCTTCGTAGTCTCGGGTTTGGGTCTGGGCTATCACGTGCGAGCGCTGTATGAACGGTTAAAGGGCGACGCGATGATCCTCTGTGCGGAACCTTCGATTCCGCTGATTGCCACCGCCCTTAGCTGTGTGGATCTTGCCGATCTGATCGCATCGGAGCGGTTCGTGATTCTTGCAGACGATGACAAGACCCGCGTGCATGAGCGGCTCAAACCCTACAATGCTTTGATCATGCTCGGGGCTGAATTCGTGAACCACGCCCCGTCAATGCGGATTGCCCCGCAAGCCCAGGCTGGGATTACCGCGGTTCTTACAGAGTTCGTGACTTACACGCGCATGTCCCTGTGGACCCTGATGACCAACTCGCGCATCACCTGCAAGAACATCTCCATGAACCTGGTCAACTATGTGTCGACCCCGCCTATCGACATCCTCCGCGGCCGGTTCGTGGGCAATCCCGCGGTGGTGATTTCGGCCGGCCCCTCGCTCTCGCGGAACATTGATCAACTGGGCGAGCTCAAAGGCCGGGCTGTTCTGTGTGCAGTGCAGACAACACTCAAGCCGCTCATGGAACGTGGGATAATCCCCGACTTCGTAACCAGCCTCGACTTCCACGAAATGTCCCGCAAGTTCTACGATGGAGTAGGCAATCTCGATCAAGTGCATCTTGTGGCTGAGCCCAAAGCGACCTGGCACGTGATCGACGACTACCCCGGCCCGATCAGCCTGCTGGACAATAGCTGGGCGCGGATGGTAATCGGCGATGAGTTAGCCAATCGCGGCGGGCTTGCCGCGGGTGCAACCGTGGCCCATCTGGCGTTCTATCTTGCTGCGTACATGGGCTGTGACCCCATCATCTTCGTGGGACAGGACCTCGCCTTCACCGGACATGTCTTCTACGTACCCGGAGTGGAAATCCATCAAGCCTGGCGAAGCGAGATCAACCGCTTCAACACCATGGAACAGAAGGAGTGGGACCGGATCGTAAGAAACAGGCCCATTCTCCATCGTGTGGAAGCCGCGACGGGCGGCGAGCTGTACACCGACGAATTGTTGCTGACGTATCTCGAGCAGTTCGAGAAGGACGTAGCTGCCATAGCCTGCAAAGTGATCAACGCAAGCGAAGGGGGAGCGAAAATACGCGGTACGGAGGCCATGCCGCTTAGCGAGGCGATAGAGCAGCACTGCCGGGAGCAGATCGACCCGCAAAGGTTTGCCTACCGCGAAACGACCAACTGGCACGATCCTGCTCGGCTTGAGGCTACACAGGATCAACTTCAAAACCGGATCGACGAGCTGGACGAGGTCGTCGAAGTCTGCAACGAATTGCTCGAGCTTCTCGAAGAGTTGAAGGGCCTTACGGACGATCCCCAGCGATTCAACAAACGTCTGATTCGCGTCGATGAGTTGCGGGCGAAGATATATCAGAGCAGCAGAGCCTATCAGATGGTCAATGCTGCCACCCAGCTTGCGGAGTTTCGACGGTTCTCGGCCGATCGCAGGATCGGTGCAGACGAGCTTGAAGGCGCCCAGCGTGCCGAGCGGCAAATCTCCCGCGATGTCGAGTTCGTCACCGGTGCTCGTGATGGGGCGATCGATGTCAAGGCAATGCTGACTGAGGCGCAACAGCGCGTGGTTGAAGGCATGGGGAAAACATGAAGACCATTGCCGCCATTCAGGCAGACCTCAAGACCAGCCCTGTAGGTACGCGCAGCCGACTCACGGACGAGCTTGCGGGCAAGACCATCCTCCGCCGAACGGTCGAACGCATCAGCCGGGCGAAACGTATCGAGGAGGTGTATGTGTTGTGCCCCAGCCCCCAGCTCGAGCACTGTAAGTCTTTGCTGGAAGGTACCGGCGCCGTCGTGCGCCGGTTTGACGCCGATCCGCCGCATTGGGGACTCCTGACCCAGACAGCACGAAAATGGTCGCTCGAAGGGTGGCGCGGGGGGATCGGAGGCACGACCAGCTTCGATGAGTACACGGATTGCAGGCTGCTGAGCGGATTGCTAAAGACCGTCGACGCCCAGGCCGTGCTTAGCGTTCCGGCTGCGGCGCCGCTGATCGATCCCGAGGTGGCCGACGCGATGATTCAGCATCGAGAGGACGCTGAAGATGACCTGCGCGTGACATTCACCCAGGCGCCGCCCGGTCTGACCGGCATACTGCTTGAAGCCCCGCTCGTGAATGAGTTGGCTGAGAAGGGAACTCCCCTTGGTTGGGTATTCGCGTACCAGCCCGGCAATCCGCGGAAGGACCTGATCTTCCAACCTTGCTGCTACGAGCTCCCCTCCGATCTGCGTTACGCGGTTGGCCGCCTGATTGCCGACACCGATCGGTCCGCACAGGCGATCGCGGATCTTCTGCGCGACCATGACGAACCTGACTCGCTAGCCATCGGTCGATGGCTTGCGGAGAAAAACCGGACGTTCGTGGAACCTCTGCCAAGAGAGGTCGAGATCGAGCTCACTACCGACGACCCCTATCCTCAGTCGTTGCTTCGCCCGCGGGGCTCGCGTGTGCCTGGCCGTGGGCCGATTGATCTCGCGATAGTCGAGAAGATCGTCAGCGAGCTTGCCCGCTTCGACGATGCCTTGTTGGTGCTGGGCGGATTCGGTGACCCGTTGCGTCATCCGCAGTTTGCGCCGGTGTTGGATGTGATTCGCTCAACGCCTCCGAACGAAAAGATGATCTACGGCTTGGCCGTTCGCACGAGCGGTGTTGATCT
>CP070744.1:2057690-2062453 GCA_020348265.1 Phycisphaerales bacterium
ATTTTCGAGGCGGTGCCAACCGTGCAGAGCAGCAAGCCCAACTCGCCAGACTCAAGGCCGAGGTACGTGCGTGCCGCCGCGCTGTTGAGGAGGGAGGCGCGGCATATTCACTCATCCTCTTCCCCGTTCTTGCAGAGTTGGATAACTACCCGTTCGGCGAGGTGCACGAAGCCGTCCGCCTGTTCGCCTTGGAGGAAGAGCTGCCCTATCTCGACCTGTTGGACGTCTTTGCCGGTCGTGATGCCGTTGAGCTTCGTGTGAGCATCGCCAACGAGCACCCCAACCCGGAGGGACACAGAATTGCCGCCCTTAGCATCACCCAACACCTTCGTGGTAACCTGCTCCCTTTGTTCAACGCGCGACCGTAGTCAGTCCCGAAGCGGACGGCAAGCCTGGGTTTACGCATGCTCGGCAACTTTTATGCCCGGGCCGAGTCCTGATAACAGCCACGTTCGGATGCCCGTCAGACCGCCCATTTGCAGGCCGAATGGTCGAGAGTAAGCCCTATCGCGCCCCAGGGCACGCACGTTTTGGATTTCGAGTCCCGTCTCGTAGAATGTCTGCCTGAACGTCATCCGGGCCGCCGGACGAATGTGCCTCAGGTCTCGCGCGCGAGACGGGGCTCTTAGCTGGGTTGTGGGCCGGGGCGGAGGGGAGAGTATGTTAAGACGCCAAACAGCCTGGAGTATCTCCGCCGTCATATTGCTAATGGCCGTTGTTGCTCCCGCTGCTGAGCTCTCAGTATCGAGCATCGATATGAGTCCCGGTACGATTGCGTCGATAATCGCATCAGGCAGTATCTCGGGTGACTCGACCTACGCTGTGACAATCATGCTCGAACTCAAACCGCAGGCCGGCAATGTTGGCCAGGTAGAGTTCACACCCGAACCACCGATGGACATCATCCAACTTGAGCACCCCTGGCCAACGGATGGCACGTTCGAGGCTTTCGATACACTGAGAACCTTCTCAATCGCCCGTAATGGCTCTATTCACGATAACCGAACGCTGGTTCCAGCGCCAACCACTTTCGCCGGCGACCTGTCGGAGTTTCCGGTCAGAGCAAGTGCCGATGCGTCCGGCAAGTGGGACGTCATGTTGACTACCGGCGTTGGAGACAGCTATTGGGAAGGCGTCACCACAACGCTGATTCAGGGGACGATCACAATCACGTCGAACGGTTGCGTTACCGACCTCGACTGCGACGACGGGGATTTCTGCAACGGGGCGGAGACATGCGACGCGCAATCGGTTTGCCAATCAGGAAGCAGCTCATGCACTGATCCGGCGTTTCCTTTCTGCAGCGAAGACACTGACGAGTGTGTCCAATGCCTGGCGATCGGCGATATCGATGGAGACGGCGTTATCAGCGTGGGTGATCATGCGGGCATTCCCGGATGTATGACCGGCCCCGTCGGCCCGGTGGAGCCTCCGGCCTACCCTGATAACTGCCGATGTCTTGACGCCAACGACGATGGTGACGTGGACCTTTCCGACTACGCTGTGTTTCAACTGAGGTTCACGGAATCATGAATCTCGGTCTGCAGGTGCATATCGGTTGCTAAAGTATCTCATCGAGTACTTCATCGTAAGACACGGGAATGCGCACGACGGATTCGTACACCTCTAGGAAGTATTCGGGTAAGTCGTAGTCGCCGCGCACGTAGCCCGCAATCAGATAGGCGATCAGTTCCCTTGTGAGGCCGTCGTTGTAAGCCAGGGCAAGTTGGCTGAGGAAGTCCCCGGAGTGCAGCTCGATGATCGTCGCTTCCGCGTCCTCGGCAATAGCCCGGTATCCGACGCCCGCCAACAGCTGCTCGTAGCGACTCGCGAATAGCTCGCGGTCAATCAAGCCGAAGTAATCAGCCTGGTGGATATATTCATGGAAGACGACTAATTCTCCGACTGTCTCCACGATAAGCACCTGTCTTTCCCCGCCGTTGCCAAATACGGCACTTGCCAGCCGAGAGCCCCAATCCGGACCAACAGAGAAGCCCGCGGCAACGTTGACCGTTCCTTCGCTCAGTGGAACATAGCGCAGTATGCGGGCGGCGTCCTCGGTGAAGTAACGATCGAGGACCTCGTCACGGTATTCATCAAGGTCGCCGGGACCGGCAAACTCGCCTCCGCACCCTGCCACAAGCGCCGGAACCACAACCGCCGACTGATAAGCGATGCTACCAGATTCGTCTACTGCAGATCAAACGCGAATTGGATTGCGACGGTTGCATCAAAAGACAACCGGTATCTGAGTCGGATCAAATGGTAGCGCCGAGTGCGCCAAAGCAAGTGTGCCACTGGCGGCTTGTCCGCCAGTGCCGGTGCAATGACACTCAACACGGGTGGACGAGCCACCCGTGGCACACACCATGAAGAGAAAAAACACGCGCTGCGCCGCGTAATGGTCCGCTCCCTCACGGTCACGGTTCTGATCAGCTGCGCGGTTGATTATTGAAATCGGTATGAGACTGCCGAATTGCGGGAGCGCCGCCCACAAGGAACGGCGAAACAGTCGCTACACAGAATCGGAGTCTGCTCAATCTCTCGGCCAGCCGGTGCAGCGCTCGTCCGATGGGCGGCCTGTGCCGCCGCCCCAGAATAGTCCGGTGTAGATGTCTTCAGCAGGGAGGGTGTCCTTCTGCCAGGCGTGGGCGCATTGAGCCGAAGGCGGCACGGTAGGCCACACGCAGCAACACTCACTCTTAGAACATTGGCTTAACCGAACGGAGCGCACGCGGCGGTCGTGCGCCGGATGTCCGCGTAACGTCTTTACGAGTAACCCCAACGCCCCGCCTCTGTCAGGATCAAGGCAGACAATCCCTTGGCTATCAGGACGTCCCCTCGTCGCAACCCGCATTGACCTTCGCAATTCGAGCGTTTCTCTTGAGCATCTCCAGCGTGGCCCGCTTCATCGTACTACCGCGAAGTCGCTCACGATAATCGTCCACGGTCCATCCCAAGATCTCATCCAACGGCAATCCGGACGCGACAGCGCGGCCTGCGAAGGCAGGTTCCCGGGTGCGTGCTGCCCGGCGATTGTGGGGGCACACCTGCTCGCAGATATCACAACCGAAGATCCAGTTCCCCGTTTGCCTGGCGAGTTCATCCGACAGCTCACCCCGATGTTCGATAGTCAGATAACTAATGCAGCGAGCGGCATCCATTTGATAGGGAAGGTCCAAGGCGTTAGTGGGACACGCGTCGCGGCACGCGCTGCAGCTGCCGCATCGGTCCGCAACAGGCTCGTCTTCGACCAAGTCCAGCGTTGTCACAATCTCCCCAAGGAAGAAGTAACTCCCCAGTTGCCGATCGAGCACCAGCGTATTCTTCCCAATCCACCCAATCCCAGCCGCTGCAGCGAACTCACGCTCGATGAGCGGAGCCGTGTCGACGCAGACCTTGGCCTCAAACGGTTCGGACACCTCCGTACGAAGCCGATCCACAATGCGGAACAGCTTGTCCTTCACCACGGTGTGATAATCTTCCCCCCAAGCGTACATCGCCACCCGTCCAAGCAGATCCGGGTTAGCTAGACCCGGCCCCGGCACGGGCTGGTGGTAGGAAAGGGCCGCAACGACAACACTCCGGGCCCCCGGGAGCAGCTTGCCTGGATCGACCCGCTTCTCGAAATGGCGGTGTAGATACGCCATGGAGCCGGCCCGCCCGCTGTCGAGCCATGCCCGCACGTACTCCGCTCGTCCGATAGGTTCCGCTCGGGCAATCCCGTAGCGGTCGAATCCCACCTCGCGGGCTATGGACTTGACCAAGTTGGTGAGCTTTTCGTCCAGCATCCGCACATGGTAACTCTGGGGATCTCCGATACAAGTGTTGATGGAATTGACGGTAAGTGCTGCCCCCGGTACCTTGCCGCGTTCCTAATCGTGCTGCCGGTTGGGGGTCCTGGCGTAAGGCCCTTCACTGACGGCCCCTGGTGAGACAGGCCGACGAGTATGTTTCATTATGACTGGTTTCACGGCGTAGCATTCGAGCAACAGCAGGGAGAAGCAATATGTCGTTGCCTCGCCCGGCACTTTCCCGATGTCGATCTGGACCAAAAAGAAAACAACAGCGAAATCGCCGCCTTCCGTGAAGAGCTGGAGATGCGAACGCTGATATACCTTCGCGACGGGTTCAGCTACGAGATCAAAGAACTTGCCGCCGTCGAAACCAAGTCACATCTCGTCTTTGAATGTGAACCGGTTGACGAGCAGTACAAAGTCGGCTCCTTCGTGGTGACCGTACCCTTCGAAGAGATCGTCCGCGTGGAGGTATTCGCCGTCCACCCCAGCGAGAAACCCGTGGATTGGCCGCAAATCACCGGCTTCCGCAGAGGCGCCGAACCTGTTCCACCGGAAAGACCGTAGGCCGCAGGAAACGCAAGCGCGGGGCAGGGACAGCGTTGATCTACAACTGGGGGTCGAATCGTAGCGATCGCTCTTAGACAACCGAGTGTAGTAGCGCGCCCTGAATTCGTCCAAGCTGATGCCGCTGAGCCGGAACCTCATGACCTGTACGGCGGAGTTCGTCCCGTATCCGCATGCTTGCGACGAGCGCCGGGCTGCGCTCCGCCCGCCGCCGATCTTGTATTCGGAGTGATCTTGACTCCTGTGCCTAACAGGATTGAGCCTGACTTCTCTTTCTCCCGGGAGACTCCTATGAGCTGACGCGTCGTCGAACGACAAAGTAGACCTTCCCGACTGTCAAAAGCAGCAGTGCTATCCACAGGGACATTCTGGACTTTCGTGCGCGAGTTCTCGCCACTG
>CP070744.1:2062553-2067030 GCA_020348265.1 Phycisphaerales bacterium
ACGGGAAACGGGCGGATCGGATGCTACGTCTTCCACCCGTGCGATGCGATCAGCGCCTATCGCTGCTGCGAGCTTATGGCCAATATCGACGGCATGTGTTACATGCGGACGCACCGCCCGGCCGCCCCGTTCGTCTATCCGTCCGACGAGAAGCTCGAGCTTCGTGGCTGCAAACAAGTGCGATCGGGGAATCACCTCACCCTGGTGAGTTGCGGATACATGCTATTCACGGTTCTCGAGGCAGCGGAACGACTCGCGGCCCAGGGGACGGAGTGCAACGTCTTCGATGCGTACACCCTTCCACTCGATCCGGCTCCGATCTTCCAGGCTGCGCGAGCGGCGGGCGGGGCCATTCTGACGGTCGAAGACAACTACACCGGGGGCCTTGACGCCGAACTGGCCGAATGGACAGCCCAGACGAATGACATCCGAGCTTTCGGAATGACCGCCCGGCGTATGCCCAAATCTGCAAAGACCGCCGGTGAGGTGTTCGCACACACGGGTGTCGGGCTGGAGCACATCATCCAAAGGGCGACTGAATTAGCTGCAAGGTGACCCCGGGCGGCTCTCGATACGTATAATCACCAAAGCCGCGGTGATTCATGTATCCGGACCCCAACACCGGAAGTGTCACGCGGGGAGAGACTGCAGAGTGATTCTACGTTCCGTCGCGAGCTTGATCATGGCATACCGAATCGGTCGATTGACTCGTTCCTTGCCCTTTGTTCTTCTGATCGCGGTAGCTCAGGGAGACGACGCCGAAAAGGCCAAGTCCGGCGGTCCGGTGGCGGAGAAGCTCTCGGAACTCGAGCTTTACGTCACCAACTGGAACGTAGTAGCCCAGTACTTCAATGAGAACGGCGAGCAGGTAGGAACGGTGAAGGGCACGGAGGACATCGTCTGGGCCCTGGGACACCGGGTCATTCAGCGAACGTTTACGACGTTGGCCGAGTCGGCAGTGTATCGCGCGATCGGCCTGCTCACCTGGAACGAAGCCACGGAAAGATTCGAAGGGGTCTATTTCGACAACATATCCACCAGCGGACCTACAACGGTTGAGGCCCAGTGGAACAAGAAGAAGAGAGAGATGGTCTCTACGCTCAAGTCCACCGGAAGCGACGGATCGACGATCAAATACCGAATTGTAGACAAATTCATCGATGACTCGAATCGTGTGG
Source organism: Phycisphaerales bacterium (assembly GCA_020348265.1). Lineage (GTDB taxonomy): Bacteria > Planctomycetota > Phycisphaerae > UBA1845 > UBA1845. The sequence goes on from CP070744.1 coordinate 2,063,732, forward strand.
CGACCACGTACTCCCTTGCGGGGAATAAGCAGACGAAAGTAATGGAAGCGAAGTACGCCCGGGCCGTACCCTGCCCCAGCACCCGCCGACGGCTCATAGACGAGCTAAACCCGTAACTCGAAACACGGGTCAGACTGCCACACTGCACCCGCGACGCCAAAGCATCGCGCCGAGCTGAGAATCACGGAGCTGCACTCGATTCGATGGGTTGCGTGCTCTCCGGTCCCGGTGGAGTGATCGAAGAAGAGCAAACCGCCGACGTCACCAGCACGCCGGCCATCACCATCGCCACGGCCAGCTTGGCAACCGCACCCAGAGCAAAACCGGCTGCCGAGAAGAAGCCAACCTTCGCACCCTGCGCCAGTTTTTTGCGCACGGACAGCTCCGCGACCATAGCCCCTGCGAAACACCCCAGAAGCGCGCCGACGATCGTACCTACAACCGGAACCGGAAGTGAGAACAGAAACATTCCCACGATCCCGCCGGTTAGCCCGCCCCAGGCAGCCCGACGGCTCGCACCTGCTCGGCGCGCAGTGAACATTGACGCAAGCAGCTCGATCGCCTCTCCTGCCAGACCGATCCCGATCAGGATCACAAGGAGTGTAAGGGACACACGGGTCCAATCGCACCACCATCCGAATACCGCCGCCCCGGCGACGATCACCCACGTTCCCGGGAGCCGAAGGGCGGTGATCAGCACGCCGATTACGCAGCAAAGAATCAACAGAATAAGGCCCGCGATCTCCCACATTGCTCTGCTCTCCGGCCACTTGAGGCCCGCAAGTTTATCTCTCCAAACATGCACCGCTGAGTACCTTCCTCGAAATCCGCCAAGAGCTCAAGTCCGTCTGCATGCGCTCGTACGGTTGGGTAGCATTACAGAGCCGACAACACCCGCGCTGTCGCGTACCGCTCAGATTAAACCTGTCAGTCTCCTGCAAGACGGCTTCTATCAAGCGACAACACTGTTAGAATGCTCATAAACGGCGGGCGCTACGGCAGCCGTTCCGCGTCCGTTCTTAACGATCTCGCGCGGACGCGGTCTTCGACCTCATGCCGCCGAACGGGATGCACGGTCTACTTGGGTAGAGCTAGGGATTCAGGCGGGCGATGACCAAAGGAGACACCCAATGCGCGTGCGAGAACCTGTAGTCGCAGGACAGTTTTACGCCGGCGAGTCTGACCGGTGCCGCGCCGAGTTATCCAAGTTGCTGCAAGAGCCTGCGTCCAACATCGATCCGGACGCACGACTTCTCGGCGGGCTCGTGCCTCATGCGGGATGGACGTGTAGCGGAGCCGTCGCGGCAAAGGTCTTTGCCCTGCTGGCTGCACACTCTTCGGCGCGCACGATCGTACTGTTTGGCGCGGCACATCGTTTTCGCGGTCGAGAAGCGGCCCTTTTCGGTGATGGTCGTTGGGAGACTCCAATCGGACCGGTCGGGATCGACAAGCGCCTGGCCGAGCGCATTCTCGGGCAGACCAATCTGATCGTTGATGATCCCTATGCCCACGCCGACGAACACTCGATCGAAGTGCAGATGCCGTTCGTCGCAGAGTTGTTCCCCGAGGCAAAGGTCGTCCCCATCACCGTGCCTCCTGTTCCCAACGCCCACGAGGTCGGACAAGCGGTGGGCCGAACACTCTCCTCATATAAATACGACGCTCTGATTATCGGAACCACCGATCTTACGCACTATGGGCCCAACTACGGTTTCACCCCACAGGGCGTGGGCGCCAAAGGCAATACCTGGGCGAAGGAGGTCAACGACCAACCATTCATCGAATTGGTCTGCTCGATGCAGAGCGACAAGGTGGTCGCCGAAGCGTCCAAGAGGAAAAGCGCCTGCGGAGCAGGTGCGGTCGCTGCAACGCTGGGTGCGTTATCACTGCTTGGCGCCAGTGAGGGAACTCTGCTCCAACACACCTCCAGCAGCGAGGTCCTCGGCGGCACGCAGGGCGAAGACATGTCCGATTCGGTCGGATACGCCGCGATCGTCTTCACCTAACCCGCCCACTGCGGCTACGCCGAGAATCAACGACGCTTCTTTCAGAGCCGCGACCGTCAGGGAACGGACAGTTATGCTGTCGCACAAGCGTCCTATGCCCTCGCCACGATCAGGCAGACATCTGGTATCTAATCGAATATGTACTTATGCCTAGATAAGGAGGCCGGGGCTTTTCAACCTCACAGGCGGGTCAAACAAGCCGGCGCAAGCCAAACGCTCCGCATCGCCGAAGCACAAGCCTACGGCCTTCTCTTCTTCGACTTGGACTTCTTCTTCGATGATCCCGCTGCCCCCTGATCCAGGCTGTCAAGGTCAAATCCTTGTACAACGTTGACCTGGTGACTTCTTATATCGAAGCGATACGCGATCATCTTTCCCGCTTGGGTGTCGATGACAAACAAGAGCTCCTCATCGCCTATGGAAATGGCCCCTACGGTCATGACATAGCCCCCCCCGGAAACGGTCATACCCGTTGCCATAGCCGGATCGGGACGACTGTGAATAACCATGATGCCCACCAGCAGAATCACCGCTGTGGTCGAGAGGATGCCGATTGCGTAGTCCTTGGAGTTCATAATAGCACCGTGTCTATAAGCGGCTGCAAGGCCGACTATTGTCCAAAGTCCGCCGCAAGATCCCGAGGGGCTGCGGTCGCATATTGCTTACTCTGCACGCTCGTGGGATACAGTGCGTGGAGCGTGTCCGCCTTCGTATCCAGCATGTAAAGGACATCGTACGACTGCCCCTGTGCCTTGGCGGTGACACAAATGTAATCACCGTCCGGGGCGCGGGCGCCGGCAAACGCAGCCGGCATCGAGTAACTTCCCATCACCAACAGCACAAGAAGCAACACGTTGAGCCCCACCAAAAGAGCGATAATCGAGCGTTTGCTAAACACGTCGAACCTCCAATAGAGGATTACCAATCTACGAATCCGCGATTACGAAGAACGACGCAAGCACGTCGAGGAATCTCCGTAATTCGCTATTCGCAATTCGTAATTCCCGTCCTATCCCAGGTGTGATCGCTTCGGATTCAGAAACCCCGCGACACAGCCGACGGCGATGATCCCCCCCGCAACGGCCCAAGGCATCCATCCGGGCATCTTGCCCGGCAAACGTGCCGGCGTCTGTGCCAATGCCGAAGTCGCAGCAAAGTGCATCGCCAATACAACCGCGCTTACGAATCGGTACGATCGCGGGATTCGAAGCCTTCCAACACGCAATAATCGGCCTGTACGTTTCATACGCTGGATTATATCCGGCCCTAAATCGCAGTAAAGGGGGCGTCTCC
>CP070744.1:2067130-2071585 GCA_020348265.1 Phycisphaerales bacterium
GTAGTAGTCCATGTATTGCTGCAAAGACGCCTTCCGCGCCGAGACGATGTTAATCTCGTGACGTTTCCCGTCGGGTCCAATCATCGTGGTCTTACGGACGTAGTCGGTCTCCCGCCGCGCGGCGGACAATCCGGTAAGCTTGACGTTTGCCCTTCCGTCGGTTTCCAACTTCTTGTCGAGCATGTCCTGGGCCTGCCTGCTAAGCAGCATGTGGGCGGTGTAGTGGGCTTCGACCTTACCGGGCTCGAACTTCTCAGCGAACTTTCCGTGCCCCATGTAGAAGACTTCGCCGACTCCCACATTGGCATCCTCTTTGGCGTCGGGCTCCAACACCTCGACATAGGCCATCGCCTCGCGAACCTGCCCGATGCGGACCTCCTCGACGTAGGCAGCCAGCAGAGCCAGCGCTGTCAAAGCGGCCGATCCGATGGCGAAGCCCTTACCGGTTGCGGCTGTCGTGTTGCCCAGCGAGTCAAGGGCGTCGGTGCGCTCTCGAACCTCAGGCTCCTGGGCGGTCATTTCCGCGTTACCGCCGGCGTTGTCGGCAATGGGACCGTACGCATCAGTGGCCAGGGTGAAGCCTAGCGTCGCGAGCATCCCCACCGCGGCCAGACCAACACCGTAAAGACCCAGCATGAACTCGTTATGCCCGCCGGCGCATGTGAAGGCTAGTATGATCGCAACGATTATGATGCCCAAGGAAGCCCAGGTGCTCTTCATTCCCTCTGCAACGCCGGCAATTATGACCGTAGCCGGCCCGGTCTGGGCCTGTTCGGAGATGCGTTTGGTGGGTCCGTAGTCGTAACTGGTGTAATACTCGGTGAACTGCCCGATCCCCCACCCGGCGATCAGCCCAACCACTACGGATGTCGCCACACCTGCCCATGAAACACCGTCTACACCGCCCAGAAGCAACCCGCACACGATGTATGCACCCAAGAGGATTGCGGCGCTGGAGACGAGCAGCCCCTTATTCAGGGCCCCCATGAGCTGGGCCATGCTAGCGCCCTCTTCGGTCTTTACCAGGTTGATGCCTGCCCAGATGCTGGCAATGATGCCCACCCCGGCAATGACCATGGGCACCGCAAGAAACCTGATCGCGTCGGCGGAGATGTCTGCGTTACCGAGCGCGTGGGCCGCAGCTACACCCAGTGCTGCGGTGGCCAGAATCGACCCGGCGTACGACTCGTAGAGGTCTGCCCCCATGCCGGCCACGTCGCCCACGTTATCGCCGACGTTATCCGCAATCGCTGCCGGGTTACGCGGGTCATCCTCGGGGATTTCCGCTTCGACTTTGCCAACGAGGTCGGCTCCCACATCCGCTGCCTTGGTGTAGATACCACCGCCGACTCGAGCGAAAAGCGCTTGTGTGCTAGCCCCCATCCCGAAGGTCAACATAACCACCGTAATCTCATGCAGCGGCATATCTGTAAACCAGTGCAAACCACCGAACCAGAACGTGATGTCGATTACCGCAAAGCCGACCACGACCAGACCCATTACCGCTCCTGCTCTAAAGGCCACCCGCAAACCTTCGTTCAGGCTTTTCCGCGCCCCAGCTGTCGTGCGGTGCGCCGCGATGGTGGCAGTGCGCATACCGATGTAACCGCAAAGACCGCTGAAGCTTCCACCCGTGAGGAATGCCCACGGCACAAGCCAGTGCTGAACGTGCAAGTAGTGGGCCATCCAATTGAGAATCGCTATCAAGCACAGAAAGACAATGAACACGACACGATACTGTCGAAACAGGTAGGCCATTGCCCCGTCGCGGACGTAGCCCGCGATACGCTTCATGTCCTCGTCGCCCTCGTCCGAATCGACGACCTCCTGGTAATACTTGCGGGCCATCACCAGGGCCACGATTCCGCAGATCGGGGCCAGGTACCACCAGATAGGGAGACTGGGGCCTTCCGCCTCAGTGGACGCAGCCGCCTCCGTGCTCGGCGACGCTGGCGCTTCAGGGGTCGCATCAGGCGGGACCTGCCCGACGGCAGGCTGGGCGGCAAGCCACAAGGCAACACCGCACACCGCGAACGAGAGTAGCAATATCAGATGTTTCTTGTTCAACTGTCGATCTCCTTACAGGCTCGCCCGTCTCGCTCTCGGCAGCTTCAAGCCGGCTTGCGCGGGGCGTTCTTCTTGGTTTTCTACCTCGTTATGCCGCGTAACTTATTGCGGATAAGGAATTTGTGTTACCGAGCGGCCTAATCGCGCCAAGGCCGACCTCCAGCACTTCAGGACTATAGCAAAAACAGACGAACGTGCCAAACTACTGACGGGTGCCGCAAAGAAGCCCCGTTCATACCGCGATGATCTGCTGCCGCGAGACGTCGAAAACGCCGCGGTCGGTGATGCGCAGCTCGGGGATAACCGACAGGCCCAAGAAAGACAGAGTTCCGAAAGGAGCTGCCAACGGGCATCCCAAGCCGCGGGCGGCGGCGGCTACGCCGTCCAGCTGCCCGCGAACCATCCGGAAATCCAGCGTGGAGACCAGACCGCACATCTGCAGCGGCAGGCGGGCAACGACCGTCCCGTCAGACACCGCCACGTATCCACCGCCCATCTCCTCCAAAGCCCGCACACACGTCATCATATCAGCGGGGTTGGTGCCTGTGACCATCAGATTGTGGGCATCGTGGGCCACTGACGAACCCAGCGCCCCGCCGCGCTTGAAGCCGAAACCGCTCACCAACCCAACGCCAACACGGCCTGTGGCGTGATGCCGTTCAATACACGCGACAAGTGCAACATCCTGCTTGGGGTCGAACACCCAGCAACCGGTCACCGCATCACGCCGGATCGCCCGCCGTTCATGTTTCGTGACGATGCTATCTGGAATGATTCCGATTACCGGACACTCGTCGCTGGCGGGGCGAAGCTCGAAGGCCGCCCGGTCAAGCGGGCCTAGATGGATCGTGTTGCCGGTCGTGAGCGAAGGCCGCTCCGCGGGTGCCGCAGGACGAGCGGAGCGTGCCGCGATCTCACCATCCTTGATGGTGGAATGCGCTGCGAAGTCCACTAGATCTTCCACGACGAACAGGTCAGCCCGGTAGCCGGGAGCAACCGCGCCGCGATCGAATTGCCGGTAGTGTCGGGCGGGAACCAGCGTAGCGTGACGAACTGCCCGCGCAGCGGGGACTCCCGCGGCCACTATGCGACGAAGAAGGCCGTCCAGATGACCGTGGTCTATCAGATCGTCGACGTGGATATCGTCGGTGGCTAAGCACCAGTCGCCCAACCTATCCTCGACAAGCAGAGGTAGCATGGTATCCAGATTGCGGGCACTGGAGCCCTCCCGGACCTGCACAAGCATCCCCAGATCCGCCTTGGCATGGGCCTCCTCCAGTCCAAACGACTCGTGATCGGAACGAACTCCGGCAGCCACGTAGGCGATCAGCTCCTGACCGGAGAGACCGGGAGCATGTCCATCAACCGGGAGACCGCGGCTCGATGCGCTCAGGACTTTGCGCAAGACTTCGTCATTGCCGTCGAGTACTCCGGGGAAGTTCATCACCTCTGCCAGACCGATCACCCGTGGGTGACCGAGCAGCTCAGCAACAGCCGCGTGATCCAACTCGGCACCGGCGCTTTCCCATTTACTGGCCGGCACGCAGGACGGTGCCAGAAAGAACACTTCCAGCGGCAAACTTTCACTTGCGTCGATCAGAGACTTGATGCCCGCGACCCCAGCGACGTTGCCGATTTCGTGCGGATCCGCCAGAACCGTGGTCGTTCCGTGCGGTACGACGACTCGGGCCAATTCCGCCGGCATCAAGAGCGTGCTCTCCAGATGCATGTGGGCATCGATCAGGCCCGGAATGATCGCCTCGCCGGAAAGGGAGAGCTCTTCCGTAGCGGTCCAATCGTACGGCCCGACACCGGCGATCCACCCGTCTGCAATCAGCACATTCGCCGGTTCGGTTTGGCCGGTGAATACGTTGACAACATGTCCGCCTTTGAGCAGCAAGTCGCCGGGCTCTTGTCCCAGAGCCACGCGCATGCGCCTCTGGAGCAGTGTTACGTCGACCTCCTTGCCGGGTGTAGACACAGCGTTTTCTCGCGAATGTGATAGGGTCACTTGTCGGTGGGAACGTATCCCACATACGGGAGCTGGCGGTATCGGCCGGCGTAGTCGATCCCGTAACCAACCACGAAACGGTCGGGGATCTCGAAGCCGACATAGTCGATCTGCACGTCCGTGCGCCGCCGGGCGGGCTTGTCCAGCAGAGCACAAAGCCGCACGCTAGCCGGATTCTGTTTCGCAAAGTGGTCGATCAGCCACGAAATCGATACGCCCGTGTCCACAATGTCGTCGACCAGCAGAATGTGCTCATCACTATTTATCGGTTCGGTCAGGTCCAGCCGGAGATCGACCTTGCCGGAAGTCACCGTATCGTTGCCGTAGCTCGACACCATGACGAATCCGCACCGAACCGGGATGCTCAGCTTGCGCAG
>CP070744.1:2071685-2076133 GCA_020348265.1 Phycisphaerales bacterium
CGCCAGTGGCACACCGCACGGAACGCACACCGACTTCGGTGGCCCACGTCCTGCCGGACGTGGGGGAGACGATGATCCGGCGGGGTGGCCCACGTCCTCCCGACGTGGGGGAGACGATGATACGCACTCAGCCAGGTGGGGTCGACCATGCGGACCATCTTGGGGCGACATGATGAAACTGACGGTCCGCACGGCAGACCCTACGAAACTAGTCAGAGCCCACCGCGCCAGCGGTGGGACCGGTCCGCAGGCTGTGCCATCATCTCCACAATCCCCTTAGGATATGAAGGCATCCAAGTCCAACCCGACGACCGCGAATCAATGATCACCGCCGTTAGCCGCCTATGGCAAAACCCCACCGAAACCTCCCAAATGGGCAAATCCAACATCCAACGCTTCTTCCAGACGTGCCGACAGTCATGTGAGACTGAATGGAGTCAGAGTTTCCCGCAGCACGCGGTATCGGCTTGGCTCGGGCACAGCGAGATCGTCTCACGCGAGCACTACCTGCAGGTCACTGACGACATGTTCGACGGGGCAGCGGGCCTGAGTGTGAATTCCGACGATGAAAGCGCTGCAAAAAGCGCTGCAGCAAGCTCCGGCACCGACTCGCAAGTAGTCGCAACTGATGAGGGTGACAAAGACGTGTCAGTTGAGGAAACCCCTTGTTTTCTAGGCTTACACGCTGAAAACGGCAATGGGCCTGGAGGGATTCGAACCCCCGACCAAGCGATTATGAGTCGCCTGCTCTAACCGCTGAGCTACAGGCCCCACACGGTTCGGGAGACGGAGCCAACACGTCGCTCCGACCAACCGGCTGGGAACGCGGCACTACGATCCCGCGTCCGCCTCGATACGTTGCGCGAAAACTTGGGTTTTGGCAAGCGGCTTGCTGATCGATTCCGAGGCGAATAATGCCGTTGTAGAGTTTGACTCATCGATGGAGCCGAATCGATGGACGATGCCTCTCCTTTTCTGCGGGAAATGGTGAGGGACTGGTCGAGTCGTGCCTAACGCCGCGAGAGATTGTCCCTTCCCCACCCCGCCTGCGGCGGGATGGGCCACCGGCTGCCGAGATGCATCCAGGAGGACGCGGCTCGCGGGGCTGGGGGCTCAGCTCCGGAGAGGCCGGAGGACTACTCCAGATCTGCAGGCGGCGTCGCCTCGTAAACCGTTCCGTTCACAACGACTATCACCCGTTCACCCAGTGCGAAACACTTGCCCAGTCGTGAATCCTGGCGGATCAGGTCGAAGTAGGCCTGTGAAAAGAGCTCGACCTTCCGCGTCTCAGTCTTTCCGTCGTAGGTAGAGTCGATCCACCTGTCGCCGACATGGTAGAACGTACGTGTCCCGACCCGCGAGACGGTTGCTCGCTCACTGGCGGAGTTTCCTCTGCCACCGGAAGCCGAGTCGGCGTAGGGAAGCGAACCGTCGCGTCCAAGCCGCTTCAAGGCGTCTGCTTCCTTTGACTCTTCAACAGCTACCGGACCGAACGATGGTTGCAACCGCGACTGGTCAGACGAAGACGCTGACCTGCTCCGGCGGGTCTCTCGACGCTTCTTAGCGCTCCTGTGCAATGCGGGGGATGCGGCGACCGTGTCCGCCAGCCAGTTGTCTCTGCGGCCGCCTCGGCGGGTGATCTCGCCTGGCTCGGTGACGAGATACGCGGTGTACGGGGTGACGATGCCGTAACGCGTGGCCAACTGGACGATCGTGTCCTTCAACTCCCTGTTTTCGCCATGAAGCCGCATTTCGTCCAGGAGGTAGCCGACCTTTCGCGTAGCCCACAGACGCTGCAGAAATTCATGGGGCTGCGACTCACTCGGGAAGCTGGTCTCGTAGACGAAGCGCTCGTACTTGCCGCGGCGGGTTCCGGTAAGCTCGACGGCGTATGATCCGGCTCCGCCATAGCGGCCCACAACGACCAACTCCGACCCGGAGAACAGGTCGCCCAGCTTAGGGGGATACATGTCCAACACCTTCAAGCCGCCATACGAAAGGGCCAATCCGGCGAGTACGGGATGCTCCACCTTTCGATAGAAGCTCGAAAGCTTCAGTTCCAGGTCTTCGTCAGGATCGACGTAGTCGCGTGTGCCGTCGTTCTGCTCCGCAAGCAAATCCAAGAGGTGGGTGTTGACATCATGCCCCACGCCGAAAACGAACAATCTGATTTGCTCACTGTTCTCGACTCGGACATTCTTGAGGATCTCAGTAGTATCAGTCACTCCGATTGTGGGCATGCCGTCGGTCAGGAATACGATCATATATGGACGGGCGGCCTCAGGGGCCGGATTGGCCTGCAAAGCTGCCAGTAGTGCGTCGTTGATGTTCGTACCTCCCGCGGCGCCAAGTTCCTCGACAAACCGACCGGCTTCCGCAACGTTATCGCGAGTCACCTCGACCAGCTTGTTGCGGAATGCCATCGCCTCGTGAGAAAAGGGAACGATGTTGAACCGGTCTTCTTTGTTCAAGTTGTCCAGGCAGAACTGAAGCGCTTTCTTGGCTTGGTTTATCTTCTGACCCGCCATACTACCGGACGTATCGACGACGAAAGTGATATCTTTGGGCATCACATCGGCAGCATCCAGGTTTGCGGGTGGGGCGATTCGTGCCAGGAAGAAGCCGTCCTCTCCTGCCTGCCGATGAGTCAAAACGGTCAGGCCAAACTCCTTATCACCCAGCGAGTAATAGAGTTCGAAGTCCTTGTTCGAGTAGACGTGCTTGTCTTCGAAGCTGGCGGCAACCCGGTAATCCGACGGGCGACTCACGCCGATCTTATGCGACGGACTAAAGACACTCTTGATCGGCACGCTGCTCGTAACATTCACCGATACCGAGACGTTTCCCACCGGAGTAGCTGAATGTCGCTTGGTGTTCAGTGGATAGCGGTAATGGGCGAGCCCGTTTTCGGTCTCAAGCATTTGCGTGTATGAAAGGCGCACTCGAACCTCGCTCTTTGGGTTGATGGGGAATATGCGGGCCTGGAACATACGCGTCCCGATGTATTCGAGCAAGGCGGGATCGCGCATCTGCCGAACGATGGACTCGTAAGTCCGCCTGGCTTCCTCCACCCCGAGCAGTTTTCCTTCGATCTCTTTGCCGTTCACGAACATGCTGAACTTGCTCAGGGCTATGTCGTCTTCAAGCGGAAAAATGTAGGTGCCTTCCACTGTCCGGTCATAGGGATTGAAGAACACTTGATCGACGTTGGTGACCGTAACGCCGTCTACTATTGACGCCTCCACTCGATGCGTGCGGACCTCAAGTGTCGCGTTGCGCATCGGCGGCCTGGGCGGTGGTATTGGCCGCGGACGGGGCGGTGCTATCCTCTGCGGAGGTGGAAGCGGTCTGGGCGAAGGAGGGATGATGATCGTTTGGCCAAATGCGGTGCTCCCGCAGGCTACGAATGCCGTAACTGTAAGCAATAAAGAAGGGATGCTTTGCCGTTTCATACTCTTCTCCTTGGTCAATCGTCAGCGCGCAGACCACCCCCGCTGTCGATGGACGGGTTCCAAGCGATTCGAGAACTTGTGCAACCCCCAAACGGTGGCGGCTCTTTCTGTTCTATGAGCTTAGACTCGCAACCCTTCAGAAGGTTTCAGACAACCTCAGCGCAAGCGGGAACGTCAGAAAAGAGGTCAATTAGAGGGCAGCCAACTCTGCCCCGGAGTGTCGCACGTTTCAACTGGCTCACCGCTGTCGTGAGCTACGGTAAGGCCACAGCTACAGGTGGTTCGTAAACGAGCTCGTAGCTGTTCTTGCCCGAATCGGCCCGCAATTGAGAGACGTTGACGTGTTCGACGTATCGGTCGGTGCGACGCCAAGTAACAGTGGTTTGATATACTTAAGGCGCTGACAGAAGTGCTGGTGAACTCCATCGCAACGGCCCTTCGCCTACCCCACACACAGACACACACGTCCGAGAACCAGTGTGCTCTGCCGTGTTCGTGGGCGGCGCCGATGGCATGAGAAGTCCAAACGCTGGTTGTAAGAAGTTGTCCGAGACTGGAAAACGGGACCGTCTGATGCCTGGAGCTTGTTATATTGGCAATGCGGATGCGAGCACCAAAAGCTGTGTGGCGGCGTAACGTGTATCGCAGCGCCGCATCGACGTTCGCGCAGACGAGGATGTCCTCTACAGGTCAACGCGGCAAAGGCGCCATCAGTCCACTGTAGCACCGGTCCTATCGACGGACTGATTGACGCGGAACGGCACACGCGCAGTCGGAGAAACACGAAATGAAATCTTCACAAATGGTCAAGGCGACACTGAGCATCAGTCTGCTGTTGCTTACACCGGCTGCGCTCGGTGTAACGGCGACGGTCGGCGCTTTCCTCTCGACGCCGCCGCAGAAGGAGCGGGAGGCAAGATTGACCGTCGAAGTCAACAGGTTGACGTTTGCATCCAACGGGTCGAAGGTGCACATCCCCTTCATCATCAACGAGGG
>CP070744.1:2076233-2080649 GCA_020348265.1 Phycisphaerales bacterium
AAGGGAGCACGCATTCAAGAACGGCCGCACACGCCGTAAGACCATCGAGAACCTCATCGGGAGTTTCCCGCGCCAGCAGCTAGCTCCCTTTACCTGAGTCGCGAGTCAAGGGCAGGTGCGTCGTATTCATAGATGAAGTTGCCGTCGTCGACGAGGTTGCCGGCATGGTCGTAGACGGCGGCACGGTTACGAAGGAAGGAGATATGCGGCGGAGCCCGGACGTAGGCTTTCGTCTATGCAGGCTGGAGCATCGCGGATTAGTGCTAACCGACAATGAACCACCTGACGAGGATCTGAACCGCCAAGACAACAAACCTAAGAAAAAGAGCGAAGGCTAAGCGTCGTGCGGTGCCAAGGCGAGTGCCCAGGAAAGTGCGAGTATCGCCAGGGCACTCAGTGCCAGCCAAGCTTGCGTTTCTTCCTTAAGTGACACGCGGTCGCCCAGTTTTCCGTAGATGGCGCCAAGTACGACGCCGGCAAGAAAGCCGGTTACGTGGGCGGCTACGTCCGTGCGGACTCCGCCCGTGCCCAGGTAGCCCAGCAGCACGACACCGACCACAATCGGCGTCCACCGCGTGAGTCGACTAGCCTGCAGGTGCCGCCGTCGCTTCCACACATATGCGACCACGAGCCCCAAAGCGGCAAAGACCGCGGTCGATGCCCCCACCGAAGTGTGGTTAGGCGGACGGATCATGGCATTGAGCAGGTTGCCCATGGCTCCGGCGAACAGGATACTGACCCACGCCAACCCGGAGCCCAGCATCTGCCCGGCAAACAGGCCTATCAACCCGCCGATCGCAACATTGGCAAAGAGGTGGCGGATGTCGGAGTGGAGAGTGAGGGCGGTAACCGTCCGCCACAGCTGTCCGTCACATATGAGCCCGGCGTGTGTCTTGCCGGCTTTGAACCAGTCGGCGGAAAACGTGTGCCACTGGGCGAGGATGGATACGAGCAGTAACACTGAAACGTACGCGAACACCCCTTCCCAACCGCTGAAGCGTTGGGCAAGCGGAGCAGGGCGGGTTTGCCAATCGCGGTTCTCTTCTTCGTAGGCATCGAATTCCGCACGCGCCCTCTCAGCGTCCTGCTCGGCGACGAAAACTGCGTACTCACCCGCCTCCGCCTGAATCCTGTAGCGGATACCTGCCGCCTCAAGCACGAGGGCCTGCCTGCGGCATTCCCTCCGGTCAGCCGATGTATAAACCGCCTCCATCGCTAGCTGTCGAGCATTCATACCCCGCTATTGTATCTGCGAATGTAAAAAGTGGCAGCTGGACGTCCAAAGTAGGACGATCAAGGCTTGCCTGTGCGGCTGAGGACACCTTCCTACATCAACCGGTCTTCAAACACACGCCCGCTTCGAGTATGGTAGCTGCCCGGCAAGACGACCCGCGGCGTCCAACAGGAGGAATAAGCCATGACATTCGTTACCTTGATCGGAGCATCTCTGGGAATCGCAGCTGCTGCGACGGCGGGTGGACCGCCGGCGGCAGAAAAGAAGCCCGTTATCGACACCTATCACGGCGCAAAGGTAATCGACGACTACCGATGGCTCGAGGACGGGGATGACGCGGCAGTACGCGAATGGAGTGACACTCAGAATGCTCATGCGCGAGATATCCTCGACAAGCTGCCCAATGTCGATGCAATCCGCGCCCGCGTCACGGAAATCCTCGGTGCGAAGAAGGTCAGTTACGGGAAACCGTCTTACCGAAACGGCCGGATATTCGCGATCAAGCGACAGCCGCCCAAACAGCAGCCGTTCCTGATCGTGATGACCTCTGCAGACGATACAGGCACTGCACGTGTTCTTGTTGATCCGAATACCATTGACACTTCGGGCGGGACCTCGATTGACTGGTACATACCTTCGCCCGACGGGAACCTGGTTGCCGTCTCGTTGTCCAAGGGCGGGAGCGAGTCCGGGGACGTGTACGTCTACGAGACCGCTTCCGGACGCCTGGTTCACGAGGTCATTCCGCGGGTGAACGGTGGCACCGCCGGTGGCGACGTCGCCTGGGCCCCAAACGGCTCCGGCTTCTACTATACGCGCTACCCCCGTACCGACGAACGCCCCGAAGAAGACATGGCCTTCTACCAGCAGGTCTACTTCCATAAGCTCGGCACGCCTACGGAGAAGGACCGCTACGAGATCGGTAAAGAACTCCCCCGCATAGCCGAGATCCAGCTCGACGTGGATAACCAGTCGGGGAGAGTCCTCGCAACGGTGCAATACGGTGACAGCGGCGAGTTCGCCCATTATCTGCGAACACCCAACGGAAAATGGCGTCAGTTCAGCCGGTTCGGGGATAAGATCGTCCAGGCGGCGTTTGCGCCCAATGACAGCATGATCCTTGTGTCCCGCCGAAATGCGCCACGTGGGGAAATCCTCCGCGTCCACATTGCCGCTCTCGACGTCACCAAGGCCGAGACGATTGTGCCGCAGGGCCAAGATACCATCGTGACCGAGTTTCATGGCGCCCCTACCGTCCTTCCCACGGATTCACGCTTGTACGTGGAGTATCAGCTGGGCGGTCCGTCGGAGATCCGCGTATTCAGCTACGATGGCAGTCCACTTGCCGCTCCGCGACAGTTACCTGTCTCCGCGGTCTACGGGCTCACGCACATTACCGGCGACGATGTTCTCTTCGGCAATACGTCGTTTATCGCGCCGGCGGCCCGGTACTTCTTCGATGCTAAGACGGGTAAGACCAAGAGAACCGCCCTGGTGAGCGAGACGATTGTCAACTTCGACGACGTGAGAGTCACCCGCGAGTTCGCCACCTCGAAGGACGGCACGAAGATACCGGTGAATATCATCATGCCGAAAACAGCTAAACTTGACGGTTCAAACCGCTGCCTGGTGACCGGCTACGGAGGGTACAACGTCAGCCTGGATCCGTACTTCAGTTCCAGCAGGCGTATACTCCTGGATCAGGGTGTGATCTACGCGGTGGCCAACCTTCGCGGCGGCGGAGAATACGGCGAGCAGTGGCATCGCCAAGGCAACCTGACCAACAAGCAGAATGTGTTCGACGATTTCAAGGCCGTTCTCCAACACATGATCGAGCGGGGGTACACTTCGCCCGACAAGCTGGCCATCATGGGGGGAAGTAACGGCGGACTCCTGATGGGAGCTGCTCTGACTCAATACCCCGAGCTGTTCCACACCGTACTCTCCTTCGTCGGCGTCTATGACATGCTCAGGGTCGAGCTCTCAGCCAACGGTGCCTTCAACATTCCCGAGTATGGCACGGTCACCAACCCCGAGCATTTCAAGGCCTTGCACGCATATTCGCCGTATCACAACGTCAAGGACGGAGTGAAGTTCCCGGCAACGCTATTTATGACCGGAGCGAACGATCCCCGGGTCGACCCCATGCAGTCGCGTAAGATGACCGCAAGGATGCAGGCGGCGACCGCCTCGAATGAACCGATCCTGCTTCGGACCAGCTCCGACTCGGGACACGGCGGAGGCACGCCCCTCGCCGAGCAGATAGCCGAGTCCACCAGCATGTACGCCTTTCTCTTTGCCCAGCTGGGCGTGGAGTTTAGATCCGGGAGCGGGAAGTAGGGTGGTTGATTGACAAAGCAGACTGTGCGTCCGGACGGCTACTCACGTTGACAAGTTTGCAGTCCGGCGCTTGAAAGATAGTATCGACTCGTGCAGTAAGAAAGTTCGCGGGTTGCACGTGCGTTTACCCTGGACGGGCCGCATCCCGCCATCTCAAAAAGCGTACGTCTAAAGGAGTGATAGGCATGAACGAGATCACCATTCAACAGGCCCATTCGGTCATGGATGCAGCCCTTGAGAAGTCCAAGGCTCTGGATGTCAAGATGAATGTCGCCGTTGTCGACGCCGGCGCGAATCTCAAGGCCTTCTTCCGCATGGACGGAGCGTGGCTCGGGTCCATTGACATCGCCATTAAGAAAGCCCGCACCGCCCGCTTCTTCGACATGAACACCGGAGAGATCGGCAACCTCTCGCAACCCGGAGGAGCACTCTACAACATCGAGCACTCCAACAACGGGCTGATCACTTTCCCCGGCGGAGTACCCCTGCGGGGCGCGGGCGGGGAGATCATCGGAGCGATCGGCGTCTCCGGCAGCACGGTGGAAAACGACCACACCGTCGCCCAAGCCGGCGCCGCCGGTATCGGATGACACTCGCAGCAGCGTACCACTGCCCTTGACCAACGTGGGTGCACGTGTGCTCTGTGCCGTCTCTTCGCCATAATTCGACCTCTACTTCAGATCCAGAGACCGCATGATACTAACATACACCCTGGATCCGTTCTTGGGGGGCATCTATGAGCGAGCCCCCGTCAATAGCAGGAACAGGAATGGCCCATTTCGCAGTGGCAGATTCCAGCCAGCGGCTCTTAGTCCTTGATGTTCGCATCGGTAAGGGTCCCG
>CP070744.1:2080749-2084952 GCA_020348265.1 Phycisphaerales bacterium
TGTAGCGTCCGAAGACAGGTTGTCCCCGGCGGACAATAGGGACTAGCCGCTACACTTGATCGTTCGGTGCTATAGCCCGGCCTATTCATGGTGCAGCCGGACGCGTTCCAACCTAATGTAGCGCCGGGGCTTGTCCCCGGCGTCACCCACAACGGGTGGCGCTACAGTCGCATGCATGTGACGTCGCGACCCCCGTGAATAACCCGGGCAAGTCGCCAAGTCCCCGGGATGGAAACCCTCTCTCACTCCGGGTCCGCCAATGCACCCTACGGACCCTCGAAGAACTCCTGGAACGCCTCTACGTCCAACAGATCGACGTCATCGTCGCTGTCATAGTCAAACCCAATGGAGCATTCTTGTGACGGTGGGACATAACCCGGATCGGCTGCATCCTCCGATATACACGTCTGCAGCGTATGGAAATCCACCAGGTCAAGATCGTCGTCGGCATCAAGATCACCAATCATGCACCCTTGCCGGCAGGGAACCTTAAAGCAACTGGGGATTCCGCCCAGGTCCAGGCAAGTCTGATAGTACATTGGAGTACAGGGGCCACCGCCAAAACAACATTCAATCAACTCCGGGCACGCACAAGCATATGCAACGGGAGTCGAAAGGCAGAGATCATAGCAATCCGCAACATTATCCCCATCTGTGTCGGGCAGAATCTCGCAATTGTCGGGAAGTCCATTGTCGTTACAGTCCGTCTCGCAGTCATCCAGAATAGAGTTGTTGTTGCAGTCGTCGCACCAGACCTCGCCCTCCAGGCAATCGGCGATGTCGCACTCATCCGCCAAACCGTTGTTGTTGCAGTCCGGCTCGCACTCATCCGGAATCTGGTTACTGTTGCAGTCGGAGCTGGTCTCGCACGGCGCTTCGCAACCCGGTGCGCTGCAATCGACGTCACATTCGTCGGCGATGTCATTATCGTTACAGTCGACCATCAACAGCTTGGGCCCGATAGTGCTGCCGTGGACTTCATTGTGAACACCCGGTTTGAATATTCCTATTGTGATCGTAGAGGGGGCGGGTTCGATGTTGCTCTCGAAGTAGAAATTGTAGACCGTGCCGAATCGAAGGGCGTTGGCATCCGGGTTGACATCGTATGTGTCCGTGGACCAAGTGATGGACTCATCATCGACGACATACCCCCAATCCGTCGGATCGATTGCATCACCGCTGTGGTAGTCGATGTCGTGAAACCCGAGATTCGTAACCAGTCCGCCTGGTGGAATACGGACGGTGAACGATTGCCCGGAGCGATCGGAATTGAGGTTCTGCAGGGCGTATGAATACAACCACGTGCCGTGACCGCTTTCATAGGCTTTAGCGGCGAGGATAAAAAGGCCTTCACCGGGAACACGGATGTCCGTCTCGACGACGGTCGGATCGCAATCTTGCCAGGCGCGCACGGCAGGTTGCTCCCGCTGCGTATTAAACTGGTAATCGACCACCAAGCTGTATTCGCCAAACTCGTTCTTTTCGGCCAACACCTCGCGGTATGACGCGTTGTTATCCTGCGTACCGGCAAGCGAGTCCCCCGGTGTAATGTAGTGTCCTTGTACGAAGTAGCGTGCTCCGGGATTGAACGCGGGGTCGAGGTCGGCATTGTAGACCTGCAGGCGACGCTCGATAGGCGAAAGAACCGGCGGATCATCCTCCCAGCCGGGCCACGGAAACGGGAAGAATCCCGAAAAAGCATTAACGGTGGAGCGCGGACTCAGGTTGTTCTGTTGACCGTTGAGCGTAGAAGAGTAAGGATCGGAGCAGCCAATCCCCAACTGAGTACCGGGAGGATTAATATCCGAGACATCCTCGCACCCCAGGCCGCACAAGTCGTCGTCAACCGCGTAGAATCCGTGTTTGAGCCAGCTAAACCCAATCTGCTCGAAGCGGTTATCCTTGAGTCGATAGGCGTTTTGGATGATCAGGGGATGCTGGTTGGTCAAAGGAAACCAATTCGCCCGCGCAGTGCCATAATTGCAGGCGTGCGTGCCGACGGCGAAAGCAGTAATGGTCGGGACATCGGGGTCATAGTAGCGCCTGATGCTCTGAAGATCGGCCACTATCACATCGGGATAGCCATCCTCGGTCCCTGTCGGTTGGCGTGAGGCTGACATATCCGCGTCAACTAATAATGATCCAACGTCAGCAGCGACGTCGATGCTGGGAATTGTCTGCGCCTCGACCACGATGGAGCCGACGATGGCCCCGGCTGCAGCAGGAAAGTCCAACACCGCCCCCCACTGCTCGGCAATCACCAGCTCCCCGATCAGAGTCAACTCGCGGGCATCCAGGCGCGATTCGATCATCACAGATTGAAGCTCGAAGATGTCTTCGGGAAGACCTTGCGGCGTGAGCGTGTTCTTCATCGTCAGGACGTCTTTGGGGCTTGGGTGAATCTCCAAGTTCCCAATCACGATGCGGCTACCAGGCCTCTCCAAAATCAACGCACCAGCGGTTCGTAGGATCCCACCGTCAACCACAACGCCCCCACCGTTATTTGCTGATACCTCCCAGGTTGATGATTGCGCGATGGCGAACGTAGCCGTCGAGTCGTCGGTTGCTTCATAGAGCTGGCCCTGGGCATGGAAACGAAACCCCAGCGCTTCCAACAGGCCGGTGTTGAAGTTGAACTCCACCGTGCCGCCTTGAACGAGGACCGGTCCCTGGTCAGTACCACCGGCCTGCGCCGGCATAGGCACGGCACGCATTAGCAACGTTATAGCCAGCGCGATCCCTCCGGTTATGAATACGAAATACTTCCATGCTTTGGTCATGACAATCGTCTCTTTCTTTCGCCCAGTAACCCGCGTATCGCGTCAGTCGCGACTCCGGTGTGGCAGATCGAGCTCCGATAACTCACTCGGCGGGACGTCCAGTCGGCCCGTCATTCATTTTTCTCGGCAAATAGGCCTCCGACGACGACTAGAACCTGCGCCAGCCTGGTTCCGACGAGCGCAGCCACGCCGCCAGCGCGTGACGCAACCACAACGCACTGAGTGGGCGGCGAACTAAGAAGGCCAGGCAACATCACCCCGACAGCACGACACTCAACGCATATGCCGATACAGACGACACCGCACGCGAGCCGGTCGATCCCCTGGGCTTAGCCCCCCCTAGGTGCACGCAAGCAGTTATCTGACGTCGCTGATGTGATACTAACTTGAAAACTCACAGGAGTCAAGTAAAGCCGCACGAACCACGTCGTACCAACGTCCGATCATGTGAGGCGAGAACGGACGGCAAGCAGTGCCCTGCGCTCGGGCAAGGACACAGCGGTCCAAGAGCGGCGCAGCGTAAGGAGTGTCGCCAACTACTGCGAGACATTACTGCGTTTGATTAGCGGGCAGCGGCGTAAGCACGACAGTGAGTGCGTATGTTTCGCTTGATCTGACACTTTCACTCTTGTCGAGCAATTCCTCCATTTGGGCAAGAAGACGGTTGAGTCGCCTCAAGCCGTCCCGGGTAAGGTGGCCCGTGTGTCTGCGAATCATCAAGCTTCGCAGATCAGCCTCTCCGGCAAGATCCCCCCGCTCGACAGCCGCTCGATGCTCTCGTGCGGCTAGCCGAAGGAAACTCTCGCAGGAACGGCAAAGAGCCTCTCTATATGCCCGCGAGCGCTGCTTGCGATCGACCATTACATGCGAAGCCACAAGACGATAGACCGCTTCCGCCCGCCGGTTGGCCTTGCGTTTCGAGTCCACCAGCACAAGACCAACCGAGAGTAACGCCCGAACATGGTAATAAAGGGGCTCGGGCTTTCTATCGAGGTGTTCGGCGAGTTGGCGTACCGAACTGGGCCCGTGGACGGAAAGGGTCTCCACTATCTGCCAGCGAATGGGGGTGCTCAGGGCGGCAAGCTGCTCCGCCTGTCGCATGACATATACCTTGTCTCGTTTCGCCATCGCAGATACGATATCTGAATAATAGATATTTTCAAGAAATTCTAATAAGAAATCTGAGATTTGTGAAGTAAACTGACCGCGGCTCGCGTCTTTCAGATGTAGTCCGGCTGACACGGGCGGTGCAGAAGCGAGTTGACCGCGCACGATCTTACCTGATGGAGTTCGAGTAGAATGCTTCTATTCAATCGCACGCTGCTGATCATTGTTGTGGCAGCGTTCACAACGTTCGCGAGACTGGATCTCTTTGCTGAACCTGGGCAAGACCTTGTCAAGCACGGCGACAGTCTATTCAGAC
>CP070744.1:2085052-2089173 GCA_020348265.1 Phycisphaerales bacterium
AGCCCCCCCAGAGCGACGCTGCAAAGTGTATAATGCCATAGCTATGTCACTATCGGCGTCCTGGCGGCGTCGAGAAATGAGTATGGTGTCCCCCGATACAGCGCGCACGGCGGCGACATTGTTCACCCTGGTCGCCACCTGCGAGCGTCATAAGGTCGAGCCGCTGAGCTATCTCCGCGATGTACTCACCCGCATCGCAGCCATGCCGATCAACGACCTCGAACAACTCCTACCCGACCGCTGGCAACCCACCACCAACTGACCCCACGCACACCAGGCAATGGCCGTGCCCGCCTGTCAACTCTGAACCACGTTCTTCACCGGACGCTTACTCATCATTCGAGAACTCACTTGTCGCTTGAGCGGAACTCGCCTATCCCTCGCGAGGTCGAACCGCCTGAGCGCGGGAAAGTGATCTCGATACCGCAAGTCGGTGGACTGCATCATCGCTATCGCCGAGCGGCCTGAACATCGATCCGTATGACGTGCCCGGTGCACCCGACTGCAAAGGTGCGCGCCCGCACGTCAAATAGCGCGGAATTGTCACATTACCACGCCCCTGGCGCGGAGCCGCAAGCAACACTCAGCTTATGACAGCCTCGTACCCGAACCAACAGGACGGTATCATGCCCCCGGATGGAGTTTCTGCTAGGGACAATGGTGTCTCCCGATAGCAAGGCAACACCCAGCTTGTGACAGCCTCGTGCTCGAGCCAACTAGACGTTGTCATGCTCCCGGATGGAGTTTCTGTTAGGGACAGTCCCCCGATAGGGAATCGGTGGACCAACACACCCCCGATATCCGGTGGAATTTCTGTTAGGGACAACACTAGTTTTCAACTCGCCTACCTGCATCTGGCGGGAATGGCCTGAATCCCGAATGGTTGTTGACCCCGGGCGCGTTGAAGCCAAGATTGGTTAACTGACCTTGGGAGAACGTCACATATGCCACCTGCGATCCGCCGGCAAAATAATACACATAATACGTTCCTGTGTCGTCTGCAAGAAAGAGGTCGGGGAAACCCACGATCGCCCGGAAGTCTTCGGGTGTCATTCGCTTTCCGCGGTAAACGGCGTCTTCATTGAGTGAGAGGACCAAATCGTAGAATTCCTCGCCGCGAGCGATCTTGCTTTCGAAGATCCGATATCCCCAGTATTCTGATTTCCCAATCACGGAAAGCGGGACAACTCGATGCACGCTGAAGAAGCGCCAGGCCAGTATCGTCAACAACAGCGCTAGCAACGTGGGTACCGCTACTTTCATGGGGATGCCGGAAGACGCAACGTACGGCCCAGGCGCCAGCTCATCCGGCGAGAATTGCTGCCCACACTCCGGGCACGTGTCTGTGAAGACGTGTTTCACGTTGTAGGCACAGATGGGGCATGTCTGCCCATCTTGTAGCACAAGGCGCGCGATAAACAGGCGGTACACCCACACCCATGTTATCGCGCTCAAAGCACCCAGCACCGCACAAACCGCAGTCAAGCACCCGAGCGCCGCAAGCAAATCGGCGTTGCGAAGCGCGCTTATTCCATGTATCAGAATCATTCTGACCACGACCGGGATTAGGAACGCTCCAATCACCGTGCAGGCACCGAAAATACCATACCAGGTCGGATGTTGACATCGCCGCGGCAGATAAGCCCCCACGAATAGGGCAGGCAGACCAATAACCCATGGGAAAGCCCGAATACCTGGAGGGAATAACACGCTGCCAAGCAATGCAGCAAGGCCAACGACGATCAACAACAACGCCAGAATTCGCGCGTGGCTATGTGACTTTCTGACGATCAGTTTCATCTTGTTTACGGGAATTGCGAATAATCATCCTCATCTGCACCGCAATACTCCATCGCAACGACAGCAAGGCCTTGAACATTTACCTAGCACTATTGATGCAATCATGTCGAATCAACTTATCTTATGCGAGACACTCTAGCGCCGCCATGGCAACTGTGCCGGATGCCGAGCACGCGTGCCAGCACATCCCCGGAGGCATCTCTCGACTGCCGCGGATACTTGATCTAGCGCAGCAAACATGTGTTGCTCGATGATCACGTCCAATGATATCCTCCGAAAGCGGTGTTAACGCATGTCCAAAGGCCCGTACACGTGCATGTCGACATACAAGGGCAATACCACACGGCCCAACAGCGGTACGTGCACGTTGTTGTCACGCGGTTTCCGTGGCTATCCTCGTCACACAATATTGCAGGAGTCAGGGATTGTGGGTTCGGAGGATAACAATTCGAGAAGCAAAGAGTACTATGACAGCCAGCCGGAGCCCAACCGCTCCAGTCAACGTGTGAGATTGGATTGGCCGCCTCGTAAGCGTAGAGGTTCCAATCGACCTGAGAGGAATCGCCAACGTATCGCATACGTGGCAACGCATCCCTCTGCATAAAGCGCCCCTTCCCATCATACTGCCTTGCTCGATTCTGGTAGCTTCCGATCTCAGGTTCGAACAGCAAACCCTGATGTCCAAACGGTTGGCCTACCCCGCTGGCGATTCGGCCGGGGTGGCGGGCAAGGCCGTCGGGGAGGTCGTCGAATAGGTCCAGGTCGTCATCGTCCACGTCGTCATCAAAATCCAAGTCGAGCACCCGACACGCCCCGGTCGGGCTCGAGCCGCGGCAGGCCCCGCCGACCTCTCCCTCACTGCGCCATTGGCGCGGACTCAAAAGCAACACTCAGCTTGTGACAGCCTCGTGCTCGAGCCAACTAGACGTTGTCATGCTCCCGGATGGAATTTCTGTTAGGGACAGCCCATATCGCATTCCTCCTTTCCCAGGCTTTCCGTGGCACACCCGCACTCAGGGCATATGCCTGAAACGTTACCGGCAAGGTTGTAGCCGCATTGTCTACAAAGGCCTTTTCTTTGGCGCTGCTCTGTTCGTGCGACTCGCCATCGTCGCCGCGCTCGCAGCACTATGCTCTCCACATATATCCACAGCGCCAGGTTGCCAACTACAATGAAAGGATTAAACGTATATGCAACGTCTCTCGGTCTCTGCAACATGTACCACCATTCCCTGGGGAACCGTGATAGTATAGGAGGATTACGTTTGAATGGCCGCGTCGTTCCTCGCAGAATAGCGAGAAACGCGTCTACTTGTACATCTGTTGCAGTGACCTCGTTTCCACGTGCGTCGACCACAGTCCATTCATGCCAGGCAATACAGAGTGTGTGGAAAGGCGGCAGCCCCAGCTCCCACGAGTAACGCGTGCAAGTCACACCCGTCGCTTTGCGGGCGCTATCCAGGCCCATCGACTGACGCCTGAATCCTGTGGGGATGAACGTGACAATCAGCGGGATGCCAAGGAATAATAGCCAGAAGCGGAATCCTCGCTTGAAGAATCCTGAAGCCGGTACGCGTAGCACGTTCGCTCCCGTGAAGGGGGGCGTGTCACGATCATAGGTGTTTGTCGTCACGGAGCCTGAGCAACCTCCCGTTCGCGCTCGCCCCAAGCTCCGCAGCGGGCCGCGGATGAAGGCGATACCGGGGTAGGTGCCGAAGAGGAGTATTAGCAACCCAAAAGGAAGCCTGATAACGAGAACTCCTGGGCCCGTAGAACAGCTAGGCAAGTGAAACAATCCGGAACTTTCGCAATTATACTCAACCCATTCGCAGTAGTTTCCAGGATGGCCACCGTAGCGAATCGTATCAGTGAAGTACAATCCCAGCGCACCGCAGCGTGCGTATACAGCAAGGAACGGGGCGATACGCATCTTCCCGTCCGCGTCCAGGTCCTCACCTACGACTTCGCGATACTCACGGAGTTCACATTCGAACGACCAATACCCACTCAAGACGAATAGGGCACCGCTTGTCAACGCCCCCAACGTCAGCACCACGATTATGGTCTTGCGGATCATAGGTTCATCATGGAGCGCCCACCACGTGGCAGCGGCCCCGTGTGTTCCCGCTATTCCTCTTCCGTCAGCGTCATCGTCAACGCAGCCACGGCACCAGCGGATACGTATTATCATGAATCACTATCGAAATCGATGCACACGATGGGATGGGATCGATGTACCGGCCCACTCTTGAAGTCACCGTGATGCATGCTCTGTGCGAGATCACCAAGGGGTTGTATTACAACCATACTCGCTCTGCGCA
>CP070744.1:2089273-2093263 GCA_020348265.1 Phycisphaerales bacterium
GTGGCATGGCCAAGCGAAGCGCCGCCATGTGTTTGCCGCGTGAGCATGCCGGCGCCGGACTT
The DNA here is from genome assembly GCA_020348265.1 of Phycisphaerales bacterium. Classification (GTDB taxonomy): domain Bacteria; phylum Planctomycetota; class Phycisphaerae; order UBA1845; family UBA1845. Next base: position 2,089,336 of record CP070744.1, read on the forward strand.
TGTCGGGCTTGGGAATGGCACCCACCTTCTGATCGCTAGACAAAAGACGAAGACGGGCTAGCTGTTGCAGCCAAAACCGCAACATACTTGCTCAGGCGGCGACTGGTGAAGGCGTGGTGAATCCGGGTTTGATCTTGGTGGCCAGGTATGCTGCGAAATACACGCCCAAGGCGATAAGCCAGATCGCGCGTACTCCCAAGGCCATGAAGAGATACTCCAGCGGCCCGCCGCCCATAGCGTCACTCCGATTCACTTCGCTGCTGGTACGGCGGAGCAGCTCAACCTTTTGACACGGTCGTTTCGGTCTCGACAGAACGGAGTGGTTCAGTGGGTACTGCTATGTTGATCGAGTCGGCGGATGCAGTGGCGCGTTGGGCTATGACGGCGGAAGACCCCCAAGATTCCTCAAGAGGGTTGCCCTGCGACGCTTGGACCCAGTTGTGGAGCGAACCAGGCACAGCCCGTCGGGCGGTGTGGAAGCGCAAAACGTTGGCGATCAACACGGTAATCAGCATCTGACACAAGGTGAAAGCGATCAGGCCGGCAAGCACTACACGCGACCAGTGCAGCGTGACGATGCCCGCGGTCACACGCGTCCAGATTCCGCTGCCGATTAGCCAGATGAGCATTGGGGCGGCGATCAGGGTGACGATGCCGAATCCCCGGAAAGTATAGGCACGATCCAGTAGCGCGGATGCGAAGGTCCGGGTGCCAAGCCTGTCATCGAGAAGACGGTGCACGTGATCGGAGAGAGTGGCTGCTGACAAGAGCGTGCCCCCTACGGTGCCCAGCAGAGAGCAAAACAGCAGGCGATAGATCATATCCTCGTCGAATCGACCCATCCTCAACCACATCTCGATCGGATGGGTCGCCAGCAGGGTCATCACCGCCAGACAGACAAGAGCTGTGGAGGCGAAGAACTTAGCCGGTCGCCACATTAAGGTCATTTCCAAAATGGTGTGAAGGAAGCGGACGCCGTCGCGGGTTACATGCAGCTTGGAATTGCCGATGCGCTCTTCGTAGCTCATGGGCCTCTCGATTATCGTCAGGTGATCATCCATCAGCACCCTGGCACTCATCGCGGGGGTGAAATGCAGGCCGTCGGGCAGAGGGTAAAGTCGTTCCAACGCATCGCGGCGGATGACCCGCATCCCGCTGGCCGTGTCGCTTACCTCCCGGTTGCTCAGGGCTGACAGAATCAGCGCATAAACCCTGTTCCCCAACCTGCGAACCGGAGGCATTTTACTGGCGGGTCCCATTCTGGACCCGATGGCGACCGAAGCATTCTCCCCAATGATCGCCCGGCAAAGGGCGGCGAAGAAGGTCGGATCACACGTGCCGTCGGCATCCAGGAAGGCAACGAGTTGTCCACTGCTTTGCGCAAAACCCTCCTTGATCGCTGCCCCGTAGCCGCGGTTTTGCTCGAAGCTGATCAGCGCTACGTCCTGATAACTCGCGGCGATCTCGGCAGTCCGATCGGTCGAGCCGTCGTTGACCACGATGACCTCGACCACATCAACGGGCGAGCCGGCGATGATCGTATCACGGGCGGCCAGGCACCGCTCGACGGTCGAGCCGATGGCTTCCTCTTCGTTCAGGGCTGGTATGACGATACTCAGTTTCACGGCGCAGTTCCCATAATGTTTTCGGTGTAGAGGCCTGGCTGCTTGAAATGATTCCGCGGCACCGGCTTCAACCGGGCGGGTGCATCGGTCGATAGGACCGATAACGGATCAGGTGGGTCCATTACGCGCCGACCGGAGTTGGACGGAGACGATCGTTTGGACTGCCCGGCTGAGTCAATCTTGGAACGGAAAGAGTACCCCGGTGTGGCCGGTGACGGCATCCCCGCCTCCGAAGAACTGCGCGCGTGTTGCTCCGGAGTCTCATGGTGGGGCCTCGTTGCGGGAATAGCCGGCCTGAGTTGTGTGCTTGGCGCGCTGGTCCTGCGATTCCCGGTTGTCCCGCTTGTCGAGTCGGACTACTGCTATCTGCTTATGGCAGCCGACCGTATGTACAGTGGATTGGGGTTCACTTCTCTCCAGCCGGTGGCGCCCCATCAGTCCTGGGACTGGGCGTATGACTGGGGCTTCCTGACGCAATGGCCGATAGGGTATTCCCTGCTCGTATGGGCGATTCGGTTGATGTCCGACTGGTCCACGCTTGTTGCCTGCAAGTGGATAAGCGTTGTGGCCTGTGCGACTGCGCTGGCGGCATGGTTCGTGTGGATGAGGACGATCATGCCACGTGGTGTCACCGGTGTTGTCCTGTCGGCGGTCGCTGCGGCATGTTCCCTGCCCGCTGCCCTGCTGGTCAATCCCTCCACGGACCTGTTGTTGATCGCGCTGCTCCCTGTGGTGCTGCTGCTCACGAATGAAGCGGTCAGAAGCCTGGGCAACGATGCGGATGCGCGGGGTCGGCAGCAGGCAATGGGCTATCTTGCCCTGGCCGGCATGACGGCGGGCGCTCTGTTTTGGCTACGCTATGCCAGCATCTTCCTGCCTTCTGCGGTCTGCGTCTATCTCCTGATCGAGCTGTGGCGTCGTCTGCGCCCCGGTATGACGATTCGCCATATCGTTGTATTCACATCATGTGCGGCGTGGCCTGTCGTAACTCTGCTGCTGATTAATCGCGCGCTTAGTCCGGGTCCCCTGCAAGCTCAACTCAACCTGGGTCAGAGCATCAGGGTTGACTACTCTCCCGGGCTTATATCGCACGTATGGTGGATGTTCACCAATCTCGGGTTCTATGACTATCACTGGTTTACTCACTGGGTGTACGCCCTTTGGCCTGCGGCGATCGTGGTCATAGCGATGTCCCTTCCCCCGATGAGACGCGCACTTCGCTCGTATCTTGGCGGACCATCGGTGTGCTTGAGTGCGATCGTTGTCATCATGATGTTGGTGATGCTGATCGCCGCAACGACTCTCTTCGGTGATAAGTTCAACTATGTTGGCTTAGAGCGTTACTACCTGCCGATCAGGCCGCTCTACTTCCTACTGTTCGCCGCACCGGTCTTGCTCATTCCTAGGCGAAGCGTGAAGGTGCTTGCACTCGCAGGGCTGCTGATTGCATGTTCGTGGATCATCGGGCAGGATTGGGTGAAGCCTTATCGGCGCTGGCACACAGCAGGTGCCCCATCCTTGTCGCAGACAAGGGCGGGCGACGGACAAGCGTTGACTGACAGAGTGACTCGGGCAGACGTGCTGCATAAGCCGTTCCCCACCCTCAAAGAGGATGAAACACCAACCGTTCGTACGACCCGCAAAGCGACCTCCTACGGTCAATGGTCGCGCTGTTTCGAGCCCGGTGCGGATACGCTCTTTGAATGGCTTGTTTACCGGGCTTCGCCCGATCTCGTCGTGGTCAGCAACTTCCATGAGTACCTGGCGTTGGAGACCGGGGTGCCCACGCTTCCGATTCCTAAAGACGCTGAAACGCTCATGACCTGGGTCAGGCGCATCTGTGCGGCGCGCGATGTGAGCGGTGTGGAGGTTCTCTTCGTCCTCGACCCTGACAACAAATGGCGTGACCACTGGATTGCAGCGCCGGCCGACATCGTACAGACCTTTGCCCTTAGCCACTCAGCGGTTAATCTTTCCGGGATTTCGGCTTGGGTGTTTGAGTATTCACCCATGTGAACTACGCGCTCGACCGCTTTGCGGTATCGATCGAGTAGATGATCAGCGCGCTCCATATGCACAAGAAGGTTATCAGATGATCGGTGGTGAACCCCTCGCGATAGACCGCCACAGCCAGCAAGAAGTGCATGCTCGGTGTGATGTACTGGAGGAATCCTAACGTTGCCAATCTCAGCCTTCGTGCGGCATTGTTGAACCAGAGCAGAGGCAAGGCCGTCACCACGCCCGCAAAGGCTAACAGGATATCCATCCCCCGCGAGTGGAAGCCGAATACACATTCTCCCTGT
>CP070744.1:2093363-2097200 GCA_020348265.1 Phycisphaerales bacterium
ACGCTCGAAGACCCCCGCGGGTCGGTGGTGAAGATCGGACTGGTTATCGGTGGGACACCGGTCGAGACATTCTGCGTGGTGGATAATCGCGTCACCCTGGCCCCGCCGTTCGAGTATAACACCTGTGTGGACCGGAATGGCGACGGATATATCACAACTTCGGGCGGGCCGGGTCCGCTGCACTGGCCCAACGAAGGCGGCGTGGACACCGAGGGGGGTGTCTCAACCGCTGAGGACGAGTGCATCCTTCAGTACGTTCGCACGACGGGTACAGCGACCAGACACGTCTCCGTGGACGCAGACAACGATGTCTGGGTGGGCGGACACGCAGGCAACAACACGTTTGATCTGCTGGACGGCTTCACCGGCGAGATTCTCGACCTCTGGGGCGCCCCCAGCACATTCGACGTGGAGTGCGGCGGGCACGGCGGCTTGGTGGACTGTGAAGGCGTTCTCTGGTCGGCCAGCGAAGCACCGGACCGTCGCCGCCTCTTCAGCTACGACACGGAATATGACATCCACAGCTTTGACTGCTGTGAGGCGGACATGCTGGCCGATGTCAACGGCGACGGGGTCATCGACGAAGCGGACGAGGCGGTTGAAGACGCGGACTTCTTGATGTTCCCCGTTAACTCCGACGACGACGACGGCAACGATTCTCCAGACTACCTGGATGGCGGGCCTGCACCCTGGGAGGACGATCTTGTCGAGATCAGGCTCCACAGCGCCTGCGATCTAAGCGATCAGGGTGGCTCTTGGTCCTTATCGTGGGTTGACCCGAATGACTCTATTCTCATCTGGCTTCGTCGCGACAAGTCCGACGGAGGGGATGACCCAGGCCCGGGCACTCCGCTTGGTAACGGCTTTCCTTACGCTTGGCCTCCACCATCCTCCGTTTGGGTGGAAGCGTTGGACACCTATGACCAGATCGAGATTACGTTCACGATCTGGGTCGAGGGATTCCGGGAAGACAAGACAGACACCGTCAAGACGAAGGTGGAGTGTACACCAGCACTTTCCAGATACTGGATTGGCGCGAGTCAGAGACTTGCCACCGGTGTCACAGGAGCATCGGCCATGATTACGACACACCTTCCACTTAGTCTGTGTAATCCGGGCAAATGGTACCAGCGGTCGGCGAGCATCGTTCATATTGGTATTGACGCGTCAGCACTCCCCGCAGTAGGACGTAGTTGGGTACAAATGGGGTATAAAGCTTCTATGAAGTTGATACCCATCCCCGTCTCCGAACGGTATTATGAGGCACTTGTCGGGTATGACAAGGGCCCACCGCCACAGTGGTTGGTCCGAGGTTACGCCGTGGACGAAGCCCCAAGTCCGGGCGCTCACAGGTACACGATAATATCGCCAAGTCCGCTTCTCGGTATTTGGTACTACTACTTCGACATGCTGCCGCAGACGTTCATGTTTGAGCATCCAGCTTGGGTTGGTAATGGAGGAGACTCAGTCGCATGGATGGGCGAGCTGACCCACCTAGAAAACCAACTAGCTGGCACATCTGAAATTCCCTGTGTGTTCTCCGAATGCGAACGGGCGTACAACTGGCAAAGCCCGGTGTCAGCATATTTCCTGGAGGGCGAATGTGGGGTTTGGCCGATCGGAGGACCGGGCCAATCAGAGTGGGGGTGCTCACTTCTTAGCACAACAAGCTTTCAGATCTGGGATGTAAACCCGTGACCTACTCTTAAGGAAGAACTTATGTATGTATATCGCACTCTAGGCACGAGAGCTGTCACTTGTGGAATATTTATCGCAATGACGGTCGGCGCCCAACTCGTCGCAGGGGCGCTTCAGCAGCCGCCTCAGCCAAGACGTGTTAACCAAAAATCGCTAGATATGTCCAGGTGGCAGGTGCACAGTGGTGTTGAAGCCACGCAACGTGCCATTAGGATCTTAGGAGTGAACGACACAGCAACGCGCAACACCGACGCTTCGGTGATCACGCTAGCTGAAGATAACACACCTTTTCTGAGCGCCCGGCTCATCGGAAGACCGTTGTGGCGTGTAGTCCTACGCGACTGGTCAATCAACGTCAGAGTGGGGTCTGTCTCAATAGACGATCCATATTCTCGCGTAGCTGACGTTTATCTGGATCCAGTAAGCGGACGGATACTGAAACTGAAGACAAGATGGCCGGAAGGCGTACCCGAAATGGCGCCGGAAGTAAGTGCCGAGACGGGTGCCGAACAAATGACTCGGTTCGGACGGACACGTTACCACGATTTCCCCAGAAAAGAGCCAAAGGTAACCTTCTTTCAAGCTCTTGAGAGTATCCCGCGGTTGACAGGAGATAATCCCGCAGAGGCTGAACAGATTGTGGCTTTGTACGTAATGTGGTCACGGATGGACAAGGAACCCAGAGCCGTGTGGGCGATTATGCTCCGCGGGGTACCTATGCAGAATCCTCCGCCTGGATTTCCGCCGGATGTGCCCGACCAATACACGTACATTATCGATGCACAAACCGGTAAGTGGATTATGACGACGAACACACCGGAGCCCCGAAGGTGGGAGCACCAACCCGAATGATGAAGAACGCGTATTCGACAAACTCGATTGCGAGCAACGTAGCGCCGACGGCGGTGCTGAGTATTGTAATCGGAATGTTCGTTCTGAGCGACGCATTAGGGCAGGAACGGGATGATGAAGTACAAGAGGCTCAGGGGCAACGCGCGGATGCGCACTTTCGCGGAGATCGGTCGGCCTGGATGTTGCGCGAGCAAGCCGCCGCGATTAACAGAACTGCGAGCATCGTTGGCCTGGACGACAGAAAACCGCAAGATCTGCTCGCCCGCGTGGTCGTTCTTACGGAGGACAACACCGCCTTCCTCAGCGACCAGCTGCTCGGACGCCCCCTCTGGCATGTATTGATCGACAATTGGTCGATGGACCTGCCGTCTACGCCGCCTGGATGGAAGGACAAATACGCGAGATCATTAGATGTATTCCTTGATCCGCAGAGCGGCTCAGTATTGAAAATAGCAACGCGTTGGCCGAAAGGGATTCCAGCGAGTGCCCCAGAACCAGATGGGGAATCTGCTACAAGCCAAGTAGAAGGCGGGCACGAGAAGTACCTCAGTTTTCCTGCCGGCACTCCCTCGATCAGCTTTACAGAGGCGATTGACATCGTTCAGAAGGACGGTGGCAATCCATTGGTCGCTAAGCAGATTACCGGTCAGTGGGTTGTATGGTCACGGATGGATGAGAAACCACGACCTGTCTGGGTTATCACTCTGCGCGGGATACCACCGTTCCCCAAAACGATTCCGGACAAGGGCGGCGGGGAGGGGGTCACGCTTCTTAGGTGCATCGTTGATCCCGTAGCCAAGAAATGGACTATTGGTAGCTCATGGCCACGGTGATCATATGCAGTAAGTTGAGGTGGGGTCCACGATGAGATGTTGAACGCCGGCGCGACGTGTGGATGGCAAGCGCAGATTCTGATCAGCATTGAGGTGATCGCGTTTCGAGGTACTGAACGATGACAAGATTGGGAAAGAACCTGCTGGTGACCAGCGCATTTGCCCTTGTTGTGGGCTCTTCTGCACACTCTGCGGCCGGCCAGACGACCTGCTCGGAATCCCTGCATGCAGCCTGCTGGGGAGTAGGCACTGACACCGACGGCAATATATGGTGCAGCGGCGGACCGGACACGACCTTGACTAAGGTCACACCGACCGGTGAGGTTTTTGAGTACCCCTCCCAGCGGTCGTCGTGCAGCCGGGGCATCGCAGTAACCCCCGCGGACAATCATGTCTGGGTGGCGTACAACAAAGTCATCGACTTGGGTGCCTGTAAGGGAGTAGACGACAATGT
>CP070744.1:2097300-2101123 GCA_020348265.1 Phycisphaerales bacterium
GCAGGATGCGAGATACTCAGCCGATGATAACAATACGACGACGGAGCGAATCCAGGCGGCCGAGGTCTGACGCGGAAAGACCGCAGAAGACGAGGAGGAACTAGTGGGCAAAGTGGCACTAATCACCGGAGTGACCGGGCAGGACGGGTCCTATCTTACCGAACTTCTGCTGGCCAAAGGGTACGCCGTCCATGGGATGATGCGGCGGGCCAGCGTCTTTACCACCGAGCGGATCGACCATTTGTATCAAGATCGCCATGAGGGCGACGTCAGGCTGAGGCTGCACTACGGTGATCTTCTCGACGCGATTAGCGTAAGACGCATCATCAGCGAGGTTAAGCCTGATGAAGTTTATAACCTGGCGGCGCAATCGCATGTTCGCACGAGCTTCGATCAGCCGGTATACACGGCTGAAGTCGTGAGCATCGGCACGGTGCATTTGCTGGAGGCGATTCGCGACTATCGTGACAGCACCGGCAAGGAAGTGCGCTTCTACCAGGCCTCCAGCAGCGAGATGTTCGGCAAGGTGCGGGAGACTCCCCAGACCGAGTACACGCCCTTCTACCCGCGAAGCCCTTACGCATGCGCCAAGGTGCATGCCCACTGGCAGACGGTGAACTATCGAGAGGCCTACGGACTCTTCGCCTGCAACGGAATTCTCTTCAACCACGAATCCCCCAGGCGGGGTGAGACGTTCGTGACCCGCAAGATCACCCGTGCAGCAGCGCGGATCAAGTTCGGCCTGCAGGACAGGCTATTCTTGGGAAACCTGGACGCCAAGCGCGATTGGGGCTTTGCCGGTGACTACGTGGACGCCATGTGGCGGATGCTCCAGCAGGAAGACCCCGACGACTATGTAGTCGCCACGGGGGAAAGCTGCAGTGTTCGCGAGTTTCTGGATGAAGCCTTTAGCAGCCTCGATCTGGACTGGCACGACTGTGTTGAGATCGATCCGCGCTATCTGCGCCCCACGGAGGTAGACGTGCTACTCGGGGACGCTTCCAAGGCGCGAGACATCCTGGGCTGGAAGCCAACCTTAACCATGCGCCAGCTTTGCCGCATGATGGTCGACGCCGATCTGCAGCTGGCCGAGCAAGAAAGAACCCTCGCGGACGCCAGCCACCTGGTTTGATCACTTGTGGATCAGTTTGAATCCAGCAGGCGAACCGATTCTCCCATCGTCCATTAGTGATCGGCAATGCCTCCCACTTGGGCGGGTCTAATGCCGCGCACTGGCTCACTTTCCTATTTTCAGCACGTCTGTTCTACCTGCAATATGCGTGACCGCTCAAGCATTGCCGAGGCAGGAATTCCTCAGTGTGTCAAAACTCTCAGGCGTATTCGCCCTACGACGGAGCGATCCGCAAAGTTGACGGCGCAGACGACATAAGACGAACAAAGTCATCAGGTTCGGCCAGGGCGATGTGGGCAATCTCTGTCAACCCATAACCATGTTGTGATTGATGGGCCGCCACAATCGCCTCAAAATTGGCGGGGCGCTCAGGTTCGATTTCGTTCGGCTCGTTTGTGCGCATCCCGCTAGCGCCAATCTGCACGCAAAGCGACTTGTATCTTCCATGCGAGATTACATCCAAGTCCTTTGCCCTGCGCACCAAGGCTTGCATTGACACACGCCATGTCAGCTTAAGTGAGGCCGCTTTCGCTATCGTCAGGTTTACCAGGGAGCTGCGCACATCCGCCTCTGGCATCAAGAACTCAGACGCAAAGCGGTCTGCCTCGTCTTCAATCTCGGGACGAGCATGCCGGTGCATTACAGCGTGCCCGATTTCGTGAGCCAGCGTCCAACGGCTACGGTCGCCAGGCGCGCGGTCATTCAAGAAGAACAGCGGCGGGGTCGGCGTAACCCATAAGTTGAGCCCGTCGATCTTCTTATTGCCAAACGGATACAACAGAACAATAGCGCCAGTACTTTCCACGGTCCGCGTGAGGTTACGGATGGGGCCATCTGGCATCTGCCACGCAAACCGTACCATCTGTGCAATCTCTTCCGGTGTACCATGTTCGTCCACTTCATACGTCACGAATTCGTAATCGTGCTGGTATTGAAGACCTCGGAGGAGACGTTCGATTCGGATCCTCGCCACGTTGATCTCCGCCTGAAGCCTGCGAAGCCGTGTAGCTGGCACACTCTGCCGTTTCCGATGAAGAAGGAAGCTACTCCCAAGGCCATACACAGTGTCGCCCTGCCCAAAGAACGCCACTGGATAATTCAACGCAGACGCCATCTTGGCAACATTCTCCTCTGTTAACGGGAGCGTGCCGTTTTCATACCGTGATACGTGCGACTGAGCATAGCCCGTTGCCCGCGCGAGGTCGGTCTGCGTGTAGCCCCGTGATTCTCTCGCCAGGATGAGCATCTCTGGATTAAACAAGGCCTTGCCCATCTAGCCCCCCTTCTTAGCGCTCGTTGCTCGCTGCGTTGTAGAGGTATAGCGCGTCGGCGGAGTCTCATCCTCATCCTTGGGAAGCCTAAGTACTTGGGTTGCTTCCTCGGCATCCAACACCGAGTACTTCCACACCGGATCATCTCCCTTAAGGAAAACAATCTGGATGTCTTCGAGGCGGGTCGCTGCCGCGTCCCATCTCCATCCCACTGTCAATCTCATCACATCCAACTTGCCAACACCATCAAGTGGCAGGAGGTTTCGGTACTGCTTCTGGGCTAACGTATCCATGTTCTGTGTGCGCCCCGCCTTATCCACGAGCTTGAACCGGAGGTCAATCACCCCGTCTACGCGCAACTCGACAAAACCATTTACGTTGCGGATCTCAACGTCTGGAACACCTGCGAATTCCTTGTGTATGTGGGCGAATACTAAACCGCTCATGACCATCGGGCGTGTCCCCTTGTAGTCGAGAGCAGTTGCGAACATAGGTGTCGAGGAAGCAGTACCGTTCATAATTCCGAACGCTCCTGTAATGCAGGAACGGATCTTGTCGACGATCCGGTCCAGGCGTTCGTGGACTTGTGACTCATTAAGAATCGGGTCGCCGGGGAAGAGGGGGATTTGCCCTAACATGTGGATCACTCCTTTGATCATTCCTGTCGCATTATGGTGGCTCCTAGCCAGTCGGATCAATTATAGGCCCCAAGAGACCGTTGACAAGAACTTTATGCTGATTTTTATGCTGAAATCTATGCTGATTGTGAGTCGCTTTAGGCCAAGCGTTACTTTCTATTGTTGCGCGCTATTTCGCTGCGCCCTTTCGTGCTGAGCTTTTAGCCCGGGCTGGCGGGTCCTTCTTCCCACCGAGCCTGGCGAGCGCGACTGCAGCGGGGTTCTTGTCGTCGTCCTCGGTGGTGGCAGATGTGGACTCTTCGCGTTGTTCTTCGGATATGGCTTCATTTACCACATCTACGCCGTTGGCGAACTGGTTGGAGTCGGGGCGACGCATATTCTTGCTTGATCGCCTAGGCACAACTAGAGTAGACCACATGGCTGAACGAGGACAACTACGTCTCACAGACACAACAATCAAGTTCTTGTGGGTTTTCGCTTGCTATCCGGTACATATGGTGTATAATTTACCGACCACTTCGGTTTTGTTCGGTTTATGGAAGGGTAGTGAGGCGCTGCCATGATCTTGACTGATGCGGCGATCCAAGAAGCAGTTCAGTCTGGGGAGCTGATCATCGAAGGCTTTGCGGCCGAGAATGTGCAACCAGCTTCATATGACATGACGGTTGGCCCAGAAGGCTTCAGTACCTCTGGCAAGAGAATCGTGAACATCAAGGAAGGTGGCCTTCTTGTATTGAAGGCGGGCGATTATGGTCTTGTGACGACATTTGAGAGGCTTGAAT
>CP070744.1:2101223-2105024 GCA_020348265.1 Phycisphaerales bacterium
CACCCAGTACACCTGTCCTTTATGCGAGGCGATAGCCGAGTGTCAAGGATCGATGAGCTGGTCGTTACGCGCACGGCCGACAAGGGTGATCTCTACGTCCATCAAGATGCCAACTGGAACGTCATCGGCTTAACCGATCTGGGTGGGAACGTCGTAGAACGCTACACCTACACGCCGTACGGCAGAATGGCCGTGGATGGGGTGACCGGCCCTGGCGACTACGACGGCGACTTCCACGTGGGCGCAGCTGACCGAGCAGAGGCGGAAGTCGGCGGGGCCTGCCGCGGCTCGGGCCCAACCGGGGCGTGCCGGCTGCTTGATTTGGATTTCGATGACGACGTGGACGATGACGACCTGGACCTCTTCGACGACCTCCCCCAAGGCCTGGCCCGCCACCCCGGACGAACCACCAGCGGAGTGGACCAACCCTTCGGACACCAGGGCCTGCTCTTCGAACCCGAAATCGGAAGTTACCAGAATAGGACGAGGCAGCTTTCCCCGGCGACAATGCGTTTCATGCAGAGGGACCGCTTCGGCATTAAGAGCACTGTTCGTCCACGTCAGTATTACAGCGACGGAATGGGCTTGTATGCCTATGAGCGCAGCGCTCCTCTGACACGTACTGACGCATTCGGGTTACAGTGTGGCTCCGGTTGGAGCGACGCCTGGGTACCCGAATACGGGCCGGCGGGTTGTCCCTACGGTGGATGCTGCCAGAAACATGACAACTGCTATGGAACATGTGGCTCGGACTTTGACCAATGCAACACGGACTTTCGTGATTGTCTGATGCTTGCGTGTAAGACCTGCCATTATTGTACTGGGCCTTGGTACTGCTGCAACCCGGTTTGGCCGCTGAACGCCCTACTATGTTTTATGACGGCAGACGTTTATTACTCTGCGGTCGCAGGTCCGTTGGGCTTCGACGCGTTCAACAATGCCCAAGCACAGTCTTGTGAGGAGCCAGAAGAGGAGCCTCCGCCCCCCGATGATGATGATGACTGTGCGCAGTGCTATGAGGCGTGCTATGATGTTTACGGAGGGGAGGCCGAGATATGCGATGACTGGTGTGCGGCAGCATGTGATATTCCAGTGGCCTAGCAGCCTGTTGAATAACGCCCTCTGGCACGGCGCGTGCAACGTGGTTTTCGGGAACGCGTGAGTCACGGAGGACAAGGTAATGGCGTTAGGCAAGCGAAAGCGACAGCAGCAGGAGGCGTGGGTTGCCACCTGCGATCTGCCACAGTCTCCGGGGCATCCGTTTTACGAGAAGCTGAACGGACTGCTGGGCGAGGCGAAGTTCGACGACTATGTCGAAGAGCTATGCCGGCCGTACTATGCGGACGGTGTAGGTCGTCCGGGGATACCCCCAGGGGTCTACTTCCGCATGCTCCTGGTGGGGTACTTTGAAGGTCTTAGTTCCCAGCGGGCCATCGCCTGGCGGTGTAGTGACAGTCGATCGCTGCAGAGATTCCTTGGTTATTCGATCACCGATCCAACGCCGGAGCATTCCTCCTTGACGGTTATTCGCCAACGTCTTCCTTTGACGCTTCATGAGCAGGTTTTTGGAGAGGTTCTCCGAATCGCCCAGGACAAGAAGCTGCTACATGGCAAGTCAACAGCGGTCGATTCGACCTTGATCGAGGCAGAGGCAGCCATGAAATCGATCGTGCGTCGGGACAGCGGTGATGACTGGAAAGAATACGTCAGGAAGCTGGCCGCGGAAGAGGGAATCGAGAATCCCACTGACGAAGAACTTCGCAAGTCCGATCGCAAGCGTAAGGGCAAGAAGGTCAGCAACAACGAGTGGTTCAATCCCAACGATCCCGACGCCAGGATTGCGAAGATGAAGGACGGTCGGACGCACCTAGCCTACAAAACCGAGCACGCGGTGGACCTCAAGAGTGATCTGGCGCTGGCTGCCGGGGTGTATCATGCGGATGAATCGGATACGCAGACGTTGCCTCATACGCTGACGATGGCACAGGCAAATCTCATACTGGCGGGTAGTGACGAAGAAATCAAGGATGCGGTAGCGGACAAAGGGTATCATAGCAATGAGAATGTAACCTGGTGCCAGTCGTTTGGGATTCGCACGTACATTCGGGAGCGAGAAAGTCGACACGGTCGTCGGTGGACGGACAAACCTGAGGATCAGAAGGCTGCGGTCTACGGGAATCGCCGTCGGGTTCGTGGGAAGCGAGGAAAAGCGCTTGGTCGCTTGCGCAGCGAATACACGGAACGGAGCTTCGCCCATACGTGTGAGACGGGCGGTGCGAGACGGATTCGTCTTCGCGGACTGATCGATGTGACCAAACGCTACCTGATGTATGTAGCCACAAGGAACCTGGGAGTGATCATGCGGGCGCTTTTCGGAACGGGGACCCCAAAGAGCCTGCAAACGGAGGGAGAGGCTTCTCCCTGCGCGGTTTTTGCATGGCCGGAAGTAGTTTGCACCGATCTGCTGCGACTATACGGGGTGTTGGTGCTATGCCTCACACAAGGCCCGCGTAGGGTCGGCGTAACGTCGACCACCCGCGCCGCGTGAGCAAAAACCCTTCTTCAACAGGCTGCTAGGCATGGGCGGCTCAAACCCGGTGGCTGATCCCGAACAGAATAGCCGGGTTTAGCGGAGGACGATGGTGAGCGTGATTGCATGTTTGTAGACAGGAATGCCTATGGGTATTAAGAGTGTCAAGGCTACCGCGTTGGGCGTGGCAGGTGGACTCATTCCGTTGTGCGTGAGAAACGTGGTCGTTCTGTTTCTCCGACCGGATAAGTTTCCATCATTCGATTTGAATTTTGTTTCGCACGAGTTGATGATGTTCACTTTCCATGGAGTTCCTTTCGCAGTTGTCGGGCACCTTGTTTTCGGGTCAGGGCGAGCTACTAGCTTCGTAGCGAAACGGCAGGATCAGGTAAGTAGAATAGCAGACGTCGCAGCGGCCGTTGTCATGCTTGTCACAATCGTTGGCATTCATGTCAGTGTCTGTGTGTCTATTTACGGACCGGGACGGTCCTCTTCAACTTCACCGATTGCATTGGTGTTTGCGCCGGGCTGGGGGATAGTTGTTGGCGTTGTCGGTTACATCATCGTTAAGGTGATTGGAAGCGTTGTCCTTCGGTCCTCTGAGACACAGTACCCCCCCCTATGCGACGAGTGCGGATACTCGCTCCGCGGACTACATGGTGCGCGATGTCCCGAGTGCGGCGCCGAGTTCAAGCCTAACGTGCTCGACACAGTTGCGCCCGATCAAGACAATCGAGACGTACGATCGTCGTAGTGTGCTGGTCCAGCGATGATAGTGTCCGTCAAGTTGCGCACATTTCCATGAAGCCATCCTGTTGAGAAACCTGCCGGTTCGGGCCGGAGTGAGCGGAGCGAACGGAGGCTCGAACCGGCGTCGAAACTCACACCTACCCTACGGCGCTCACTACTCCCTCCTCGCGCACCTCACTATCGGGGGACACCATACCTAAATCCTAACGCTCACAGGGTGGCGCGAGTGTCATAGTTATGACATTGTACACTGTACAGCGTGGCCCTGGGTGGGCCATCAGCCGAGTTTGACGACATTCAAATCGGCATGACTACACCAACAGTCGCGCCGGCAATGGGTCTTTGGACGATGTAGAGGACGTAATCCTCGTCAGTGAGGGTTTCGGGAGCGAGAACAAGATCCTTGACACGCCGCCTTGCGTTTCACGCAAGAATTGCGGAGCGCTTGCGAGCTTCGCTCGCAGTGGCGAGTCAAGGACCGGCAATCTCATCGATGACGGCGACTTCATCTACGAATACGA
>CP070744.1:2105124-2108915 GCA_020348265.1 Phycisphaerales bacterium
CAATGACAAGCATTTAGAGGACTTCATCGGTTCAACTCACAGCCTGGCTTGAGCCTATCCGGCGCTGTAGTATTAGTGAGAGTCCCCCATAGGTGCCTGAGCGACGCCTTATGCGATCGCCCGCGACGACCAAGATCTGCAACGAACGGCTGACGACATAGCAAGCGGATCGGAAACCCGCGAGGCAGCTGCGCCAGGGCGCTTTGGATACGGTACGACGCTCGCATCCGAGAGGGTGCCCCTCGGAAAGTCAAGAGGAAAGGCGCACCTGCAGGGAAGGTGCCTTGACTTCCCGCTTCATATAGGTGACACCCCCACGCAAGGCAAGGCGAATCACTACGGGCCTCACCCGCCACCCCCTAAGTCTCGCCAGCAACGGGCTACACGCTTAGAATCGGGTCGTCTGCTTCGCAGTACCGAAGCCAACAGCTCTTGTGTCTCTTTCTCGCGTTTTTGAAGTTTCGAAGAGCGTTTGGTTCCCTTATATTCTGTAAGTCCTTGTTTTACAGCCACTTATGGCGCGCCCCGAAAACAACTCACAGGATCAGATGGTGTGTTAAGCCTGCGGAAGGCCTGTTTGGGCCTGCCGGTGCGCGCGTTGGGGGAGTCTGTCACACGACCTTTTCCCCGCGGATGGATCCACCTGTAGAATAACACTCTGGCGGTGGATCCTGCAGGGATGGTCGTGAACAGGAAGCACGTCAAACTGGAGGAGATGGAAAACAAGCTGCGTGGAACTTCGTGCGCATTCCTACGAAGGACATGGGTCACCCAGCCGTCGCTGGAACCGAGCATAGCTCGGACGTCGAGCTTTGTAGGCCGAGCAGATGTGGCGTTCGCCAGCTCTGCCAACACTGAAGGAGTACGATCACGGGGCGAAAAGTTCTAATCTGGTCACTATTGGCCTGCGCGTTGGCGACGGCTTTGTTGGGAAGCATAAGTCGTCGTAGGACTCTGGTGCTGTACGACAATACACCAGCCCTGTCTGGACGTATGCGGGGTGGGCAACCAGTATCCGGGACGCTCCTATATATCGACCGAGGATATCTCAGAATCGCCCTTACTCGGCAGCTGGCACTGGGAGTCATGGCCCAAGACACCAGATTCGGCTTCTTGGGCTTCACATACGAAACAAGGCAGTATCCGCGATTTGGCGCGAGTGTCGTCTTTCCAGGGCCTGGTGGTTCCTCGGGTTTGCCTCTTGCCGCACCAGGCCCGGCGCGCTCAGTGCAGAGCATCGAGATGCGACTTCGGCTTTGGACTCCGTGCCTTCTCTTCGCCCTCTATCCGGTGGTTGCACTTGTGGCTTGGCCTCTACGAAGTGTTCACCGTCGCGCACGAAACTTGTGCTCTAAGTGTGGTTATTTGTTGGTCGGCAACGAGTCCGGCGTATGTCCGGAATGTGGCCGTGCGAACACGTTGTGGATCATCCCAAGATGGCAACGTATCGTCACCGCGCTGCTTGCCGCTACCATCGCATGTTGGGTGATCGAATTCCTGAATACACAGCTAGCGCTCGATCATCGTTGTACTATCTGGGTCTACAGAACCTTCGGGACTGACCATGGAGCGTGGTTGGTTACTTCGCTGTTGCGTACTCTGGTGATTGGCCTAGTCAGCGTGGGAGCATACATATACATGAGCCCTGAACGTTTCGGGGAGGACGGTCGGTCTGGCGAATCCAAGTGAACGCACTCGCGAGCACAACGCCGATCCGAGGCGGTCATCTCGGGGGGCGGCAACGGGACACTCCACGAAGATCACTGTTCCGATTCATCCAGGCTCGCGCCGTCGGCGGGCAAGCGCTGCCTGATTGCGTTCTTTAGGTAACCAACAGCCGAGCCGGACGAACCCGAATGGGCGACCCTTCCGTTGGAGTCGATTATATAGGTTGTCGCAAATCTCTGGACGGCGTAGGTTTTCGCGACGTCTGCACCGTTGATCAGCAGTGCAAAGGTATATCCCAGTGATTTCATGCGGTCGACAGCGTTGTCACGCGTCTGTTCGTCACAACTTACTCCTAGGACTTTGACGGGCTGGTCCGCAAAATGCTCGTGCAATTCCTGTAAACCGTCTATCACCCTTTGGTTCATCGGGTTATTCGCCGCTAAGAAGCACATCAACACGACACTACCACGGAGGTCTTCCAACCTCACATTGTCCCCGTCTGCCGTCTCAAGCGTCCAGTTTGGCGCGGTACTCCCCACAATCAGCGGCCCGGGCTGGAGTATGTGCTCGGTATACCCCTCAGGCGCCGGCACCACGTAATCATCGTCCGTAACTGGTGGATCGACTACAAGGTCCCTGATCGTAAGAACCCTCACTACTCGTTGGCTTGCGGGAAGATCCGGAAACATGTTGAGGTAGCGCTCGACTTTTCGAGGTAGAGCGTCGGTGCCAACATACCAGCGTGCATATGAGCCAGCCGTCTTGTACTTGACGTAAACGATGTCGCACAAGACGCCCTCGACCCACTCCTGCCCCTCGTACCTGCTGAGGCCCTTGAGTTCATCTCCAAACGGATCGTTGAGGCCAAGCTCGAACATGTTGAGCCCCCACACGTCCCGTGGCAGAGAATTGAAACCGGAGTAAGCCCCGTGCATGTATATCTGATCCAGGTGTGACACGAAGCGGCAGGTAGTATCGGCCCAGGAGTACTCGTAAGCGCCTCGTTCGGAGGCGACGGGCGAAGTGCGCGTCGCGTCGATCCTCAACCGCTTGTTAGGTATGTCCTTAAGGAACATCCCCGAAACTCGGCTACGCGACCCCTTCTTGTGGAAACTGGCGTTATACTGAACGACTTTCGCTGCCTCGCAGGCCGCATCTGCACGCTGCAGAATGTTCACTGCCTTGGCGTCAACGCCGTCCGATGACTTGAGCCAGGAATCGTTTGCAGAGCTGGCCCAAATCGACATCCACACGCCTAATCCAGAGACGCAAATGACTATAAGTAGGAGTGCCCTCTTGGACTTCATGACATTCTCAAAGTCCGTCACGACAGGCGGACGCTCCGATACGGAGAGTTATCGCGTCAGAACGTACCTGCTAACCTGTCCTCACCGGCGGTACCAGCTTCTAAGTTAGTCCAACACGCTTTGAATGCAAGATCGGCGGCGGTAGGCCGTTCAACCTGGACGATGCGGAATCTGAGCGTTTCCGCAGTCCGTAAGTTGACTCTATATCACCTTCGGGCACGGATTACGGTAATCCAGCGACAATAGGTCCGTGGTGTGACGATGCCGATCACGTCGGCAATGTCGTGGTCAAGTTCCTGGCCGATTGCCAATAGCCGGGCGCGATCGTCGGGACTAGGGATGACCCGGTTGCCGCCAAGCGTGCGGCGGAGGATCTCAACCTGGGCTTTGAGGAAACGGATGCGAGCGTCCTGGCGGGCGGCACCGGCTTCGTGAAGGAGGTGCAGAGCTACGCAAAACCAACGAAGCATAGTCTGTGCATCCTGAGCGAGAACTGTGGACAGTACGGTGATGACAACCGACCTACATTTGGACCCCCGCCCGACGAAGGGCAGACGCTAAGGATCTAGGCCCCGACCGCGCGACGGCCGCCGAAAGCGCGCTACCGCTCTTAACCCGAGCAGTCTGGTTCGCATTAGCGAAGCCAACAGCGAAATTGTCTCTTTCTCGCGTTCTTGAAGTTTCGAAGAGCGTTCGGTTCCCTCTATTCACGTAAGTTCAGCAGAGACAGCCACTTAGGCCCAAAATAAGTGAGCGTGGGGAGGATTTCGCTTGTTGGCGGGCGATTGCGGTTGGCGCGATGGGGCGCGAGGACCG
>CP070744.1:2109015-2112739 GCA_020348265.1 Phycisphaerales bacterium
CATAGAAGAACAGGAACCACCCCGAGAACCTTGAACCCTTGCTGGAACATAGCTTGACCCCCTTTTTGAACTGACGTAAAGACGAGTAGCGATCCTCCGAACGAGTTCCGACGGAGCCCTCTATTTACAGTTTACCGGTCCTTAGGGGGTGTGTCAAGTTCAAACACGGAAAGCGTGCGGGTTTCCAGGCGATTGCAGCGTTTATGCGCGCGTTGACCCCACGCTCAAGGGATCAACACTCCGGGAAGATCGAAAAGCGTATTACACCACGACATCCAGTTGGCCTTCGGTGCCTTGAGTCTCGACGCCTCCGGTGTCAAACGCTCCACCGACCATCATCGTAGTAGTACTTTGCTGGATGGAGATTGTTGTGGAGGAGCTATAGAGGCTCACTATATGGATGTTCTCACCGTTGTTATTGTTGCCGCCATTGAGTGACTGCAGAATGTCACTTGTCTGACCGGAATTGCCTTCCTGGTTTTGAAGAAGTGCCAAGAGGATCAATAGCACGATCATCATGCGCAATATTTTGTCGTTTTCCGCGCCCCCTCCGACGGACTGAAGAAGGTCGGTGACCATCGTGTTTATGGAGGTGATCGACCGAGACACGCTCGTTCCGGCCGACCCCGCGCCGATCGCCCCCGAGTTGTCCGTGAGCTGCGGAACGTTCTCTGCTGTGATCCCGACCGACGACGTATAGGACAAACTGCCGGCGATGCCGTGGTTGATTCCCGGTAATGGACCCATAACTTCTCTCCCCGATCGTAATCCTGCAAGCAGCGCGCAGGCTCTGCTGAACTCCCAATTGGCAAACCGACGCCCGGTCCGTCCGATTCGGGAAGACGTGTTCGTAACCTCTTTCTTCTATAGGGTTTACGTGCAAGCGGCGCGCCCAGGGCGACGGGTCGGTCATGTCGGCGTGTGGTATCGAGGCCACATGGCAACGGCGGAGGTGTTTCACTAGGGCAACGTTGGAGACGCGGGCGTGTGCGTTATCGGCAAGTGTCTAGGCTGGGCGGGGAAGACGCTGCGCGATTGCCGGTGCAACAATTCCCAGCGCCGCTAGTGCGTAGTGCAGGACAGTGGCGATAGAATGCTCCGAGCAACGTCGTTACGCCGCGTGCATGTGTGTCCGAGGATGTTAGTTGACACCTTAACAGGCCGGACTAACATGCGTTCGATCTCGGTGCCACCGGCGGGAGAGCGTATCGCCGGCGCATCGTTGGAAGGTGTTCGAGGGTTGGTAGGCTGGCGAATGGTCCGCCGTGGGATTGGCTGATGTCCGCGGAGCGCGCGCGGAGAATGCGTCCACCCGGCCGTTAGACATCATTGCAAGGCGCGTTTGAGCCTCATGACCGTGGCTAAGAGTGACAGAAGCATCCAGGCGGCGTCCGCCCGTGCAGATGCATACGCCAAGATTAACCTCACCCTGGATGTAATCGGTCTGCGCGACGACGGCTTCCACGAGATTCGATCGCTGGTGATCGGGATCGACGTCAAGGACGAAGTGCGCTGCACGCGCCGTAGCGAACCCGGGTTCACCCTCGACTGCGCGGATTCCGCACTCTGTGGCGACGACAATCTTATTTTGCGGGCAGGTACAGCCCTGGCAGATCATACGGGGACGAGGACGGGGCTTAAGATCGAATTGCTCAAGCGTACTCCGTTGGGGGCCGGCCTTGGCGGGGGAAGCAGCGATGCCGCCACCATGCTACGCCTGTGCAATCGCCTTTGGGGCTTGGGCCTTGACGACGCCGGTCTGGCGGAGGTCGGCTCGAGCATCGGGTCGGATGTGCCCCTGTTTCTATCACTGCCCAGCGCGGTAATTACGGGACGAGGCGAGCAGGTTGAGCTGGTGAGCTTGTCCTGGTCGGGTTGGGTCCTGCTTGTGTTTGCCGGTGGCGGCGTCTCCACGGCGGACGTTTACCGGGAATGGCGGACCGTAGACTCCAGCCAAGTCCCCGGCGGCATGGATGCTGCTATTCTTCGGGCGACTACTGCGGACGAGTTGTCCAAGCTGGTGAGTAATCAGCTTCAGCCGGCTGTCTTCAGGGTATCACCAAGCATCGCTCGAACTCACCAACAACTGCAGCGTCTGGGCTTTGGACCGATGACAGTCAGCGGCGCCGGTTCTACCATGTATAGGTTATTCGATGACAAGAACGATGCTTGCCACATCGCAGCGGAGATAGAACATCAGGGCCTGGACGTGGCAACGCAAGTTGTGGCTGCACCTGTCGGGCAAGGCCCTATTATGATGAGCGAGGAGGACTGAATGGAAATCACCGACATACGCATGAGGCTCGTCAACAGCCGAACGGATCGTCTCAAGGCGTTCTGTACCGTCACCTTTGACGATGAATTCGTCATTCGGGACATCAAGATCGTCGAGGGTACCAATGGCTTCTTCATTGCCATGCCCTCGCGGAAGGCGACTTCACCGTGCCCGTCGTGTGGGCACAAGAACCAGGTCCGGGCGCGTTTCTGTGAAGAGTGCGGGGCGAAGCTCAGAGTCAAGCCCATGCCGGATGACCCCGCGGAACGGGTCAAACTACACCGCGACATCGCCCATCCCATCACTCCCGCATTTCGCGAGAAGCTACAGACCCGCATCGTCGAGGTGTATCGCATGGAATGCGAGAGGGAACCTGTCGATGAGGATTACCGGGACGACATGCACGACGATGCGCACTCCGATTCTCATGCTCAGGGCGGTGAATACGATGACCTTATCGCCGGTTTGAATGGCGGTTCCAGAGAGTCGTCGCGCCAAGGCGGTGATGATTCGTCCAGACGACGCGGCGGCGAGGGACGCTCCCGTGAGCGCAAGGGAGGATCGTCGGATGACAATCGCCGCAGAAGACGGGGTCGAGATAGACGACCGCGGGACGAGGAGAGGGGCAGAAGATCAGAACCGCGGACTGTTCGAGACGATGACGACAAGCCGCGCGATGATGACCGAGTCGAAGAGCCGGCCGATGAGCTGACTTCCGATCAAGCCGGCCGAGAGGAACCCGCGGCTACTGCGTCTGCAGAGCCCGAGCGGGGCGGCAGGGATCACGTGTCTTTGGACAAGGCGGCTGCCGACGCATCCGGCTCCGATGACGCGTTAGAGGACACCTCGACCCCTTTCGGCATGGGGATTATCTAGAGCGTACCTGCGGGCCAGGGTGTGCCACTGCTCTTGAGCAGTGCAAGGGGCGGGGCGTCTGAGCGGTACAAGGGTGCCATGCCCAAGCCGAAGGCGCCGGCATACTTGGCTTAGGATCGGGTTGACATGGCGGCGCTGCGCTTAGCCACGGCACGCGCGCTTGAAGGGTGCCATGCCACCCAACTATGAATTGACGATTGACCGAGCAACGGAACTTCAGCGGAGACAACAATGGCGGCTCAGATGGACACGATGGAGAAGATCGTCGCTTTGTGCAGGCGGCGGGGCTTCATATTCGGCAGCAGCGAAATCTACGGCGGGATCGGGGGCTTTTGGGACTACGGCCCGCTGGGCAGCGAGCTGAAGCGCAACGTCAAGGATGTCTGGTGGAACGACATGGTCCGCAACCCGCCGCCCGGACCCAACGGCGTCGAATACCAGATGGTCGGCCTCGACTGCTCCATCATCATGAACCCCAAGGTCTGGGAAGCCTCCGGCCACGTGGGGGGGTTCAGTGATCCGATGGTCGACTGCAAGGAGTGCAAGAAGAGGTTTCGGGCAGACACCCTTTAC
>CP070744.1:2112839-2116455 GCA_020348265.1 Phycisphaerales bacterium
AGTGTAGCGGCTAGTCCCTATTGTCCGCCGGGGACAACCTGTCTTCGGACGCTACAAGCAAATAGAGCTTGCTCTAGGTGATTCATCTTCCTGAGTCACGAAACTCGTTCACAGGTCAACTTCAGGGGATGGGTTTGTATCTCCATCGACCTGCATCGAGATGGGCCAGCACCGCCTTGCCTTCAGGGTGCAAACGTTCGTAGTGTGCTTCCCCGGCAGCAGAGCGGCTCATTAGATCGAGTTGCCTGCGGATTGCCTCGCGATCCCGCCCGACTGTGTTGATCGCCTCAATCAGGTGATTCGCTGCATCAAGGGAAGAATGCGCGTCGGGGCCCGGCCCTATCGGAGTACCCCCTCTCACGTTTCGCTGTGTGTAGTAGTCTGAGAAATCCGACATCGCCTCGCTCTGAGCCAAGCGACGGGCAGGGAACAGGGCAATGACCTGGCCGTGATCGTCTCCAACCGATCTGGCAAACAGGTCATTCACGATTGATCTGCCCCCGACAACAAGTTGCCTCATTCCCAGGTCGCGCATCCGCCGCACGACACTTGCAGTCGTCTTGGCGTCCGTCCAGGTAAGCAGCGCTTCGCAGCCTGAGCGCCGTATGGCGTCGAGAACGTCATCGAGTTCTTGTGCGTCATCTGAATGTGGAATATCAGCGACGAGCGGATGTCCCCGCGCGTCCGCATGACTGGCCCACCAGTTGAGATGCCTTTGCGTCACCCTGGTCGGTGTGCGCAACGCAGCCAACCGAGTATAGCCCAGCTCGTCAAAGACATAATCGAGCAGCAGGCGATGCTGCCTGGGTTCATCTCCGAAGCAACGGAAGACCCAGGGATTGTCAATTAGGTTATCTTCTTTCGATTCGGCCACCGCAGCGACGTTGATCACGGGCAGCTCGGTGTAAAAGGCGGCTGCACTTCTGTAGACGTATTCGGGCCCCAGGTACGCAATCGCTGCCGCCGCTTGGTCTTCATACAAGAAAGTGGTGAAGTCGTCTTCGGGGCTGTGCCACCCGTAACGACGGTAACCACCTACGCCGTATTCCAAGTCGAATCGACTCCTACCGTGAGAACCGCTAGTGTTGGCTTTGTCGACGGCATACTGGACAGCCAGCGGATCCGGCCGGCGGGCGTCCCCTCTTTGGCGGCGATTTCCACCCGGCAGGGCAATCGGTCTGGCCCGGGGGCCGAGTACGCCGAGGGTAATGCTCTCTTTACCCTGCGTCTCGTCGGACATGTTGAATGCGGCGACTGCAGGCTGTGCAGATTGCGGACAGGCTGTAGCTGTGCCATTACCTTGACCCGACGTGTACTTCCACGGTTCCGGTCGCGAGAGGCAGGCCAATCCATTGGCGGTCCCGACCCAGACGGCGTCCTGGTCAAGCGCGATGCAGCGGACCCGGTTATCAGGGATGGTCGGACCGACGGCTTCAATGGCGACGATCCGGCCTTTCTGAGCCGCGATTACCAGACTAGTGTGCCCCGGCTCGCAGCGGCGGTACGTGATCCAGGTGTTGGTGTCCCAGTCAATCATGGCATGCAGGCCGTCATTGGTGCCTACCCATACCTCCGAATCGCTCGGCGCCGCGAGGCAGCGGGCAAACCCGCCGGCGTCCGCAGGAGCGGGCAGGTCGAGCGCCCTCCATCCCGTCTTCGCAGTGTGATGGAACAGCTTGTCGTTAGTAAGGGCCCAGAGTGATTCTTCCGTGCCGGCTAGGCCGATGACCGGATTCTGCGTGTCACCCGACGCCGCCCGATACGACACATCGGCCATCCCGGAAAGGTCAAGGTCGTGCCACTCTCCGCGCATCCAATCGGACTTCTGTGGCTCTTTGCCCCAGCCTGCGGTGAACAGGTTTGCACCGACTACGCTCATCTGCGTGATGACCGATTCCGGTTCGTCTGCCCGGCGACCGGCCTTTAGATCCCAAATGGACGCGTGGGGATCGAACACACTTATACCCGCATTGGTTGCCGCCAGAACTCGACCTTCAATGCAGCGCACAGCAAAGATGAGATCACCTGCAAGACCGCTGGTGACCTGGGTGAACGGGTCGAATCGGCCGGCCGAAAAACGAATCAGTCCGTGTCCCCAGGTGCCCAGCCACAGTTCACCCGTATCGCCGTCTATGTCGATGGAGCTGATCGCATGTGCCGGTAGTCCGTCATCTTTCGTCCAGCTTTGCCAGGTATGCCCGTTGTACGACGCCAAACCTCCTTCGGTTCCCACCCACACCTGGTCATCGATTATGCGGATTGTCCGGATGCTGTTGTGGGGCAGGCCCTTGCGCGTGTCGAAGCTCTCCCAGTTGCGGTACACGGTGGGGCTTGTATCAGTTTGCTGACCCACAACAGGGGATGTCCAGGCCAACATGAGCAGCAAGGCGATGTACGCGCCGGCTTGACGAAAGATAATACGATGATTCAGCGAGAGGCGGGGCATTTCATAAAGCTCTTAAGTAGGCGATCAAGTCATTCAACTGTTCTCTGGTCAGATCGTCGGTGTAGCCGTGCGTCTCCGTAATATCGAAGCGTGTCCACATTTCTTCGAGCGTATTGGCCGCTCCGTTATGCAAGTAGGGCGGGCTGTTATAGATGTTTATTAGATGCGGTACGTCGAAGGTATTAGGCGGCGTGTGCATCTCCACGTAGTAATACACTCCAAGATCGCCGTATTCTTGCTTGTCGTAAAGATCAAACTCCTCGAGCGCGACCGGCGCATCGAACCACATGTTGTTGATGATGGGTGTCGGCTGCGGAGATTTCTTGTACGCATCGAAATGGCAGGTCATGCAGCGTTGCGCCGGGCGGAGCGGTGCGCCCGCGTTGGTCAAGCGGCGTTCGAAGACAGCCTTGCCGCGGCGCTGGGAAACAGTCAGCCCCTCGGGGCTGCGATAGGGGTTGGGAGGGTGTTCGATCGTACACATATAGCGCACCAGAGCATCCAAGTCCTCAGAAGAGTAGGGTGCCAAACGGGTGAAGAACACCGCGAGCCTGGCCCCACACTGGCGATGCAGCGACGGATTCACCCCCTCCCACTTGAATGGCGACGTATCCAGAATTCCCCGAAGCGTGCGGTTGTCCACCGGGTGCATCCCAATACCATCCGCCTCGATATCGAGGGGCAGGCCGTTGATGTGACCGTCCGGGTGGCAACTGCGACAGGAGAACTGTCGACCAAAGGTTATATCCGCACTGTGAAAGACTCTGGCGCCCTGGCGAATTTCGGTGACCTCTTCCGGCCCGCCGAGGTTTATGCTACCCGTGACGGTCAGACTCGACGCATCGATTATGCTGACTGAGTCATCCAGGGCGTTGGTCACATAGGCAGACCGACCATCCGGGGAGAACACGATGCCCCGCGGGTTCCTTCCGACGGGGATTCGCTTGATCGCGAAGCGGTCGCTCATGCCTAGGTGGCCCGGCAAAACGTCCTTGCGTTGCGGATCGGGTGTTGACGTGATGAGGTTCGACAACTTCGTGACGTCGACAGCCATCACTTCGTCGGCCCCGCCGGCGGTAACCAACGCGAGCGTGCCGTCAGGATTGACTGCAACATCCCAGGGGTCGGGAAGGTACGCACCGGGCTCGTCCAACAGCACCTGGTCGACAC
>CP070744.1:2116555-2120131 GCA_020348265.1 Phycisphaerales bacterium
GGAGTTGGGTGCCATGCCCAAGCGAAGCGCCGGCATGCAATTCGCCCGCTACACAATATCCGAATCTGCTATAGCAGGCACACACTGACTGGAATTCTCCTAATAAGAACGCCGGGGCAGTTTGAGACTTGTCCCGGCGCTCGTCTTTGCACCCGGCGCTCGTCTTTGCACCCGGCGCTCGCGAAATCCGTCGCACCCAAGATCGCCTATACGATGAGTAGGCAGGCTCCGCTTTCTTGGTATCATACGGCATGTTTGTACGACTTGTCCTCGCGGCTGTCTTTATCCCGTTCTTTGCGACCTGCAACGCGATAGACTGGCAGGTTCGCCTCGACAACCTCAACGACTCCGGTAATAGTGAAGTGACCGATTCAGTAAACGACAACTCCGCCAACGACAATTCCTCCATCAGCCCCGCCGGGCTGCCCACCGGCACGGTCACCATCGGCGATGATACCATCAACGTTGAAATCGCCGACACCTTTGCGACTCGCCAGCACGGCTTGATGGATCGCAACACGCTTGACGCCGACGCGGGGATGCTTTTCATCTTCGACGGGCCCCAGTTCCTTTCGTTCTGGATGCTCAATACTCTGATCCCACTCGACATCGCCTTTATTCGCGAGGATCTGGTCGTTTCCTCGACCGACACGATGCAGCCGCTGACCACTACCTACCATGACTCGATCGAGCCGGTTCTCTACGCACTGGAAGTCCCCGCCGGCGAGCTCTCCCGCCGACAGATTGGCCCGGGCGACGTCGTCTCGATCCTCCGCAATAAATGACGTCGCTCTCCCCTCTCGCCGGCGCAGCCTTCCCCCTCTATCAGCTGCAAGTGCTGCCCAAAGTTACCTGCAAGGTGCCGGGCACACGCCCTTGCGGAAGCTCTGCCCCCCTACTGCTTTTAGCACGTATTGAAGATCCGAGATATTGAGTATTCCATCAGGATCGCAAGGCGCCAGATCCAGGCTCTGAATTGATGTTCCTTCAAACTCACCACCTAACCCGTCCAAAACCGCCTCGACATCCCTGTCATCCGTCACCCCGTCGTTGTTCACATCACCCCAAAGCCACGGAGACACCTTTGCCGCAAACGACAAGACCGGGTCACCAGGCACCCCAACGTCTGCCTGTACTCCATACACCGAGCTGACGCGCCCCTCTTCTCCGATCTCACTCGGGACTATCTCCTCTCCGGTCACATGCACCGTACCCCACTCGCCTGTCCAGCGAAACACCGGCTCGCTCCCCAACCCGCCATCCTCCTGCACGTACAACGACACACACGCTATGGACGGGTTCGACGCCTCCCCACTAACACGCAGTGCCACCGTACTCTGACTCTCGAACGGCGTTATGGCCAGATACCGGCCACCCACACTCCTCACCGTCACGCGCTCACATTCATCGGGAATACCGTTTTGGTTACGATCCTTACTCATACCTTCCGCGATGTCGCACCCGTCCGGCTCATCGTTCTCATTGCAGTCCACACGATCGTCGAAACCCGGGCACCGATCCGTACAGTCCGGCACCGCATCCCCATCGTTGTCCGTCTCATCCACTCCACATCCGCACAACCCCGGATCCGTTTTCCGCGCATCCACCGGACAACCATCGCACTCGTTGATCACTCCGTCACCATCATCGTCCACCTGACACTCATCCGGCACCTCGTCCCCATCGCAGTCCGCTCCCGACTTTGCGTCACACTCATCCGGAATCCCGTTCGCGTTGCAGTCCGTGCTTGCCTCCGTCGATAGATCGCACTCGTCTGGTATACCATTCGCATTGCAGTCCTCGCTATCATGCGATACAACATCTACGCTGTCAGGAATGGTGTTCCAATTACAGTCCGCGAACGCATCCGCCTCGTACGCCCCCATATCCACGACACCGAACATCACGCGATCACGTCCCGCAACATCCGTCTCGCCCTCATCTCCAACGAAGTCTTGGTCTCCGGTGTTAATACACGGCGAGTGTGGCAATAACTGATAGGCCTCCTCGGCATCCTCTCCCCCAATAAAACGCGGATTCAGTGCAATGTTTCCCCTCCGCCATTTCAGCTTGCCATCCGTTCGTCTCAAGATTCCCTCCGCCCCGTACTCTACATCGCTATTCACCATCTCAAGTGTGGATTTGTCTGATACTACCACCCCCGACATCTCAAACAGCCACTCATTCTGCCACACAATAGAGCTAACCACTCTCGGGCTACTCCGGTGACTGCTGTAAATAGCGCTCCCTCCGAATGCCCAATTGTCGGTAATCGTACAGTTATAGATCAATGGGGTGCCTCCTCGGCAACGAATGCCTCCCCCTGCCATTGGCCCATTCCGAGCAATCAGACAACTCCCAATGTGCGAATCGCTGTTGCTGCAGTAGATCCCCACGCCGCCGTTATCGAGAATTACACAGTTGCGAATCGTCGCATCGCTTGACCAACAAACCACCCCAGCGCCCTCGTTCTCCACTACGCGACACTGTGACAGAGTCCCCAGGCTTCGCTGCGTAAAGTAAACGGAACCGTCCCCTGTACTCCCACTCACCGTACAGCCACGGATAGTCGGGCTGCTTTCCGCCGCCAATACTGCGATGTAGTTCCCCTCAAAGACGCATCCCTCGATGCGCGGGCTGCTGCCCTCCTTTACGGTCACGCCAACCAGAGTATCGACGAACCTGATCCCTTCTATCCTCGTACGATAGTCTTCACCATCGACCAGGTAGATACCGCGTTCATCCTCATCCGTCTGTATTATACAATTCTCCGGGCCGCTCTCGCTGCGCAGTGTCAAAAGCCGCCCGTCTAAGTAGACATCGACATTACCCTCACCTCGGTAGATTCCGTCCGCCAGGACA
Organism: Phycisphaerales bacterium; assembly: GCA_020348265.1. Lineage (GTDB taxonomy): Bacteria > Planctomycetota > Phycisphaerae > UBA1845 > UBA1845. The sequence continues at coordinate 2,119,418 of CP070744.1, forward strand.
ACGACATCACCAGGTAGACTGTCGTCTACCGCATCTTGAATCGTGGTGTACTCACCGGGCACACGACGAAAATGTTGACACTCGTCCGGTATTGTGTTCTCGTCATCATCGAAGCTCGTCCCAACAGCAATATCGCAGCTATCCGCTACCCCGTTTTCGTTGCAGTCCGTCTCACACTCGTCGGGGATGTTGTTGCCATTCTCCTCACAATCCGAACTAGTTCCATCGGTAATATCGCATTGGTCAGGAACACCATTCTCGTTGCAGTCCTCGTGCATTCCCTGGGCCAGGTCGCATGAATCCGGTGTTCCATCACCGTCGCAATCGGGTTCACACTCATCCGGAATGCCATTGCCGGACGAGCCACAGTCTTCACTTGTGCCGGCCTCTAAATCACATTCGTCTGGAATGTAATTCTCATTGCAGTCTTCACTTTCCCCACCAGTGATGTCACATTCGTCGGGGATGTCGTTACGATTGCAGTCAATACTGTCGTCATAGTAAAGATCGCAGATATCCCACCGCCCGTTCCCATTACAGTCCGGCCCATGATCACAGTCGCCCAAGGGAACGGTTACTGTAAGACAGGCAAAAGCGAACTCCTCAATCTGGAGAATGGTGGCACAGTCAATCAAGAAGCTGCGATTAAGCGTGTCTTCGCTCAGGCAGATCTCGAAGGTGCCCGACGCCGTGTCGCTGACGTCAAGCATCGCC
>CP070744.1:2120231-2123746 GCA_020348265.1 Phycisphaerales bacterium
CTCGGGGCACCGCTGGGTAGCTAAGCACGGAAAGGATAACCGCTGAATGCATCTAAGCGGGAAGCCCCCCTCAAGATTAGGTCTCGGTTCCACCTTCGGGTGGATGAAGGCCCCTTCAAGACTAGAAGGTCGATAGGCGGGAGGTGTAAGCATAGAGATGTGTTAAGCTGACCCGTACTAATGGCCAAGAGCTTAGCCGCACTCATGAGCGGCTGTCAGGGCAACCGCCAGCGCGGTCCCTACCCCAACGCCAACAGCGTCCGTGGCTTCTGCTTATCAAAGCCGTAGCCCGCGCCGTCCAGTACGGCGCGGGCTTTTCTTTTGCGCCGGCACGGCGTCTGCTTGTTCCGATAATCATCATCATGCTCGCAACTCCCGTGCCCACATTCGGTATTTCGATTGACCGATTTCCGTGCCGACAAACCCATTCAGGACATCATCAGAGTTGCACTGGCGGTCGATAGAAGAATTGTAGCCGACTCCAGTCCAATGGCCCCGAGTTGCCGCGGCGCTGGGGCAGTGATAAAATACCTATCGAACCCGCCGTGTATTCCCGGCGGTCGAGTTGGAGTCTTAGACACCTGTGGCATTCGTGCCGGGGGCGTTCGATTGGCAGTGGGCTCCATGCAGTAGCACTGCTAGTGCAGGTTGCACACTTTGGGATAGACAGCTTTGCGTAGATCGCGGGCCGTTGCTCCGATTTCGCTCGGGCTGTCGTCCTTGGAGAATTGAAACCTATGTTCGAACGATTCACTGATCGTGCTCGAAAGGTTATGGCTCTCGCCAACCAGGAGGCGCAGCGTTTCAACCACGAGTACATTGGCACTGAACATATCCTCCTCGGGCTGGTCAAGGAGGGTTCAGGTGTCGGTGCAAACGTTCTGAAGAATCTTGACGTTGACTTACGCAAGGTGCGTCTCGAGGTGGAGAAGCTGGTAAAGAGCGGCCCGGAAACGGTTGCTATGGGCAAGCTCCCCCAGACGCCGCGAGCCAAGAAGGTCATCGAGTACGCGATCGAAGAAGCCCGCAACCTGAACCACAACTACGTCGGCACGGAACATCTGCTTTTGGGGTTGCTCCGCGAACAGGATGGCGTGGCTGCCCAGGTGCTGATGAACCTCAACCTGAAGCTCGAAGACGTTCGCGAGGAAGTGCTTAATCTCCTCGGCGCCGGCGAGGAGGTCGAGGAGATGGCTACGCCGATGCCCGGTGAGCCCAAGAAAGGCAAGAGCAAGACGCCCGCACTGGATTCATTCGGGCGCGATCTGACCGAGCTGGGCAAACAGGGCAAGCTGGATCCGGTCATAGGAAGAGTGCGCGAGATCGAGCGTATCATCCAGATTCTGTGCCGACGGCAGAAGAACAACCCCGTTCTGCTGGGTGAAGCCGGAGTAGGGAAGACGGCCATTGTCGAAGGGCTCGCCCAGAAGATCATCTCGAATGACATACCGGAGCTCCTGGCCGATCACCGCATTGTCGTGTTGGATCTGGCCATGATGGTCGCCGGCACCAAGTATCGCGGGCAGTTTGAGGAGCGTATCAAGGCGGTGATGAACGAGGTTCGCCGGGCGGGGAATTGCATTCTCTTCATCGACGAGTTGCACACTTTGGTCGGCGCGGGCGGAGCGGAGGGGGCCATCGACGCATCCAACGTGCTTAAGCCGGCGCTTAGCCGCGGTGAGATTCAGTGCATAGGGGCAACCACGCTTGACGAGTATCGCAAGTATATCGAGAAAGACAGCGCCCTGGAGCGTCGATTCCAGCAGGTAATCGTCGAAGCACCGACGAAGAACGAGACCATCGAGATCCTAAAGGGGCTTCGCGACCGTTATGAAGCACACCACCGCGTGCAGATCACGGACAACGCCCTTGAGGCGGCGGTTGAGCTTTCTGCGCGCTACATCGCCCGGGTCCAGCCCGACAAGGCCATCGACGTTATGGACGAGGCCGGTGCTCGGGTGCGTCTGAAGTCCATGACCAAGCCACCCGACCTGACCAACCTGGAACATGAGCTGGAGCAGCTCGGGGCGGAGAAGGATGAGGCGGTCAAGAACGCGGACTACGAGCGTGCTGCCCAGGTGCGTGACAAGATCGACTCGATCAAGCTCAAGAAACGCACCATGCAGAAGGAGTGGCGTGATCTTAGCAAGGAAATCGACGGGGTGGTTGATGACGAGATTATCGCCGAGGTGGTCAGCACCATGACGGGCATTCCGCTGACCAGAATGGGCGAAGATGAAGCGGAGCGACTTCTGCAGTTGGAGAAGGAACTGCACAAACACATTGTGAGCCAGAATGAGGCGGTGCGGGCCATCGCCCGGGCGGTTCGCCGAAGCCGAAGCGGTCTGAAGGACCCCAACAGGCCTATGGGCAGTTTCATCTTCGTGGGGCCTTCCGGCGTAGGAAAGACCTACCTGGCTAAGTGCCTGGCCGAGTTCATGTTCGGCGACGCCGAGGCACTCTTCGTGCTGGACATGTCGGAATACATGGAGAAGCACAACGTTTCTCGGCTGATTGGTGCCCCTCCAGGCTACGTGGGGTACGAAGAGGGCGGACAGCTTACCGAGCGCATCCGCCGCCGGCCCTACACGGTTATCTTGCTGGACGAGATCGAGAAGGCTCACCCGGACGTCTTCAACATGCTGTTGCAGATCATGGAGGAAGGTCGCCTGACGGATTCATTCGGGCGACACGTCGACTTCAAGAACGTTGTCCTCATCATGACCAGCAACGTTGGTGCACACCGTATAACCCTGCAGGATGACTTTGGCTTCCAGAAGCGTGACGATGAGATCAGCTACGAGAAGATGAAGGAGATCCTCAAGAACGAGATGGAAGGACACTTCCGTCCCGAGTTCCTCAACCGCGTCGACGAGATGATCGTGTTCCGCAAACTGACCCACGAGAACATGATCGACATCGTCGATCTGGAGCTGGCCAAGCTCGCCACGCGCGTGGCTGAGAAGGGCATGGAACTGATCGTCAAGGATGACGCCAAGAACTTCCTGATCGAGATGGGCACGGACGAGAAGTTCGGTGCCCGTCCGCTGCGCAGGGCGATCGAGCACTACCTCGAAGACGCCATGTCCGAGGCGATGCTCCGCGGGGAGTTTGCCGGAAAGAACGCCGTGGAAGTGACGGCTCTGCCGGCTGATGAAGAGGAGGGCGAGGAAGGCAAGCTCCTGCTGACCGGTATGGTCGTAGAGACCAGCGAGCCCGAACCTGTTGTAGCCAGCACGGGAGACGAGACGTAGGCGAACGACGATTCTCGCAAAGATGAATGCCCCACCCCGCCAACTGACGGGATGGGGCATTTTTTTGTCCTTATTCTCTGCGGCAGGTCTCGTACCTTGACCTGCCCCACCTTCTGTCCGCTCCTCACGGTCGCGGCTCGGTTTGCTACATGCCTGCGCCCGCGTTTAGCGGGCGGAGGCATGGCACCTATAGCAGATTCGGATATTGTGTAGCGGGCGAATTGCATGCCGGCGCTTCGCTTGGGCATGGCACCCAACTCC
>CP070744.1:2123846-2127235 GCA_020348265.1 Phycisphaerales bacterium
ATTCCGTTGTTGTTGCAGTCCCCGGGACTGTCCAGGTCTCCGCTCACGGTCAGATCGTAGAGCACGGGCGAAACGGCGTCCCCGCCAACCTCGCAAGATCCGTAGAAACGCACCTGAACCTCGACGTACCGCCCATGCACGCCGGTGAAGGGAACGTCTCTCTCAACCGGCACGAAAGGTTTGCCCGCAAGCCCCGCCTCCGTGTCAGCCGCTCGAACACTTACCACAAGCGAGGTCCCCGGCGGTTGGCTGGTGTTATCCGGGCTCCAGTCGACTCTAGCCCACCGCCCCCCGTAGACTCCCCCGTCATGCACCGTGGTCCACGTCCCCGTTCCGCTCGTCTGCAGGGCGACAAGTCCGGTCATGGTGCCGTAGTCATCCGGCCGGCCGCCAAGGCCAACAGCGTATGCCACATCGACCTGCGATGGGCCCCCGCTGGTGCAGTCTTCCGGTTGACGATAGCTGGGAATGATTCGCGATACCGTACAACTGGTCAGGTTTGTCACATAGACGTTCCCGTCACCATCGACAGCCACCCCTGTAGGAAGAGTGCCAACCTCGATCGTTTCGCATAATGTGCCGTTGCTATCGTAGCGTAGCACAACATTGTCATCGTCGCCCTTGCAGGCGCCCGCGTCGATCTTCCTGTTATACGCCACCCAGACATGATTGTCCGCGGGAGTCACCGCAATGCCCCGGCTGCACGACCACCGCTGGGAATCATACGTGATAACCTCGCCGGTCGGTGTGGTCTTGGTCAGGGTTGCGCTCGATCCTCCGCTACACCATATGTTCCCCTCCGTGTCAACAGTCACGCCCCAACAGGGAGCGTTGAGGGATTCCGAGCAGGTCGTCTGGGCGGCCGCGGGTTGCGTGGAAGCAACTAGCAGCAGACCCAGCGTCACAAGTGATGAGAGGATTGACTCGAATTCGCTCACGATTTCGCCCTCCAGTGTGCCGTGTCTTTGCCACACGTGTACAGCTCTACGTTTGTCTACACTTTCTGCTCACATCCGGTCCACCTCGGACTCTCTCTAGTCGCTCATGTCGTAATTCTCGTTTCGCAGTTCCTTCAGCCGATGCACCTGTCCCCATCGTTCCTTGGGACGAGTTGCCCACTCGACCAATGAGCCCATCCCGCTGTGCTCGGCAAATAGGACTCTCCCCAACTTCGGGAACTCTTGGATGTCCTCTTCTGTTAGAATTCCGAGCTTGGCAACGCCGCCCAACAAACCGCTCTTGTCGTGGTTCACCGTCAGTTCCTTGGGGAGCATAAGGTAGTCCAGCACCGCCTGGCGAATCTGCTCACGCGTCGCCCCACGGCGTGCGGCCTGCAACACGAGCCACCCACGACCTCCGATGTTCTCGCTCGATGAGAGCAACTCAAGCAGTTCTGGAAGATTCTGCGCGGCGCGCATGAACCTCACGTAACGCTGATACCTTGGCTTCATCACGTTTTCGTCTGGTAACGCGCTGACCTTCTGCGCAAAAACACGAATGAACTCCTCATTCCCAAGATCCATGAGCGCTGCTTGTTCAGCGAGCGTATCCTCAATCGCCTCATGACTCTTGACGCGCTCAAGAAGCGCTTTTTGGATGCCCTCGTCGGCTCCTAACCCAAGAAGATAGCATGCCTTCGCTCTCGCATCTTGCCTGGTCTGCGGATCCGAGACGATCCGTAGGAGGCGCTCCTGTACGTCCGCGTCGGCGGCGCCGATATGAAAAAGGGCTTCGACCGTGTACGATCCGTACCTACTTGCTTTTGGAGCGCGCGCTACACACTCCAGCACGTCGAGAACATCCTGACGATCCTCACCCCTCTCTACTCGCAGGAGGCTCCACGCAACGAAGTGCCTGTGCGCGTGGGAATCACTACACACATCTTCTAGCGCGACCCAGGGAAATGGCGGATCCAGGCCAACAGCCAAAGGTAGACATATGCCGACTAAACAGATCCCTGCAATAAGTGAAAGCGGTATTCTGTATTCGCGCCTACATCGGCATGAGCCGGTATTTCCATTGCGCCCGGCAGTTTCTGTGAGCCTACTTGGTTTCATCTCCGCCCGAAGCTCCCGTGTTACTCGTTCACATACCATTGAAGTTCTCCACCAATAGTGGCCCTGCAAGCCCAAGCATGCCTCGCCAGTATGGTCACGCACACTCGCACATCCGTGCCATGCATCCGGTCATACATCTCGGAAGGATGCGACTCCTGCGACACACGCCAGTCACGTACAGTCGTTGCCTTCTCATGCTATTAGAACCCTCGGCACTGGAAAATCTCCGGCTCCATCGCATTCTTGACAGGGTCTTTTGGCACGTACGCATCACGTTCGGGCGCTGGAATACGGAGTCCAAAGTTCTCATCATTCGGATCTTCAATTAGCGCTCCCGCAGGGTAGCATATTCCCGCCAAGTTGTCTAGGTCCAAGCCGCTAACACATATGGTTTGAGGGCAACGGCCATAGCGGATTGGTTCGTGCCCATCGGGATACCCGCGCCCCCGGGTCAGCCAATGACAGGCAACTTCATGCAACATAGTTCTGCGCGCATAAATTGTGTCGGATCGGATTGTCATACCGGCCTCTGAAACACCGTCATCAAAGAAGGCGGCGTCGTTAATCAGGACAAAGAGACTGTCGCGAATGCCTCCTCCAACGATTATGGAAGTCGTTCCCCAAACAACGTCCGACATTCCTGGTATGTGTGGTAAAGGGGGGGTATCCGAGTCGATGAAATTCCCAGTGAAGTAGATATTCAGCCAACAGTCATGCGGCTTGTAGTTGTCAGCCTGCCTGAGCCCCGCCGGCCCTCCAGCAGCATGATCGAGAACGTTCGTTTCGAACCAATTGAGTTTGAGCATGCGATAATTGTTAAGGGGGGCAGGGAGATCTCCGCACACCGAGACACCGGGTAGACCCAAGAGACCTATCCACTTCATACATTCGGATTCGAGCTTTACGACAGTCTCATCTTCGTCCCATATGAACTGGACGCCTTCATGCATGGAAGAACCCATCAGGATCAACTGTCGTACGATATCCTTGACCTGGGACTCCTTGAGTCTGCACCCGCCCGTGGGATTGGGCGGATTTTCGTAGTCCGCGATGTCCGGTTCAACCAACATGACGACACGGAGACGGTAATTGTAGGCAGGTTCTCCTTTCGTCTTGATTGTGTCGATACTGAGAGTCGACCGGCCCACCGTTGATACCGTGAAAGTGAGATCCATTTCGTCGTATGTCTCAATCGCCTCGACCCACACTGATTCTGGTGGGGGCCAGGCATGTTCAAACCCATTAAGGACCCCGTAGCCGGGACCTCCCGCGCCGTCGGACTTCTCAGGGTCTAGCCAAACTCGAATGGGATCGACGGGGTCGTCATCCCAT
>CP070744.1:2127335-2130716 GCA_020348265.1 Phycisphaerales bacterium
CTGTCTGTTCGGCGCTTTTACCGTGGCGTTCGATAGGCGATGAAGTCGTTGAGCAATTGCGTCGTGATCGGGCCGGGTTTGCCGTTGCCGACCGGGCGACAGTCGATATCCACGATGGCAATGACCTCCGCTGCCGTGCCGGTCGCAAAGCACTCGTCGGCTATGTAAAGATCGTGACGGATCAGACGCTTTTCCATCACGGTGATGCCGCGCTTGCGAGCCAGTTCGATCGCCAGGTCGCGGGTAATGCCTTGGAGGATTCCCTCGCTGGTCGGCGGGGTGTAGACCACTCCGTCGCGCACCAGGAAGATGTTGTCCCCGGAGCACTCGCTGACGTGCCCGTCGAATGTGAGCAGGATGGCCTCATCCGCACCGCTGTCCTGGGCTTCGAGCTTGGCCATTATGTTGTTCAGATAGTTCAGCGATTTAACCCGTGGGCTTGTGGCGTTGGGGTGGTTACGGATCAAACTGGAGATGCGGCAGTGAAGCCCGCGCTCGTACACGTCGGGAGGATACAGGGCAATCTTGTCGGCAATAACGATGAGGTTGGGGCATGCGGTGTGCTTGGTGGAGATTCCCAGCGAGCCGACCCCGCGCGTAACCACCAGGCGGATGTACCCGTCGCCGGTGATGCCGTTCGCGTCCAGCGTTTTATACATGGTGTCGGAAACTTGCTGAGGCGTCATGGGGACTTCAAGGCGGATGCCCTTGGCCGATTCGAACAGGCGTTTTATGTGTTCTTCTTCTTTGAAGATTTTCCCTCCGTATACACGGATGCCTTCAAAGATGCCGTCGCCGTAGAGAAGAGCGTGGTCAAACACGCTGACCTTCGCCTCGGAAACCGGGGCGAGCTTACCATCGATCCAGATAATAAGGTCGGACTTGGGTTCAAATGGATTTTCCGGCATTGTTAGCGCCTCAGCCTCCAAAGTAGTCATCGTGCCACCTCCCTATTCGCGGGTCGGTCGATCGGCTGCTGTCCTCCGTCGTGGGTAGCCTTACGGACCACCCCGTCGCCGAGAACGACGCGACGATGGGCCCGAGAGGCCACCTTGGTGTCGTGTGTGACCATCACGATCGTCTGGCCCGCTCCGTTGAGCTCGGAAAGCAGAGCAAGAATCTCTTTACCGACAGCCGCATCCAGGTTACCAGTTGGCTCGTCCGCAAGCAAGAGCCTGGGGCGATTGACCAGGGCCCGCCCGATCGCCACACGCTGCATTTCTCCCCCGGACAGCTCCCGAGGGCGGTGTTTTGCCCGCTCAGTCAGCCCCACCCGCTCGAGGATCTGCCAGGCATCGTGTCTGGCTTGACGTCGGGCTGCAAGCCAGCTCCATCCCGAGTGCAGAACCAGCTGCGGGATCAACATATTTTCCAGCACGTTGAGTTCCGGAAGAAGGTGATAAAACTGAAAAACGAAGCCGACCTGACGATTTCGGTGAGCATTTCGCACGCCGGACGGCAGTTTGAACAGGTCTTGACCATCAAACTCGACCGTGCCTCGGTCCGGAGCGTCCAACGCCCCGGCAATGTGCAGCAATGTGCTCTTTCCCGATCCGCTGGCCCCTTCGATGACCAGGAATTCAGCCTTTTCAACCTCCAGGGAGGCACCGCGCAGCACCTTCACCCGAGCCCGGCCCATGCCGTAGGACTTATGAATGCCTTTGACGCAAAGCACCGCTCTATTCGTACCTCAATGCCTTCACCGGCCAAACGCGTCCGGCCAGAATAGCCGGGATCAACGAGCCCACCATCGACGCAACAACTGCCACGGAGGCCACCCAGATGGCATCGGCTCGCTTGACCACCTCGGGGATCCTGTCAAACGAATACACATCCGGGCTCCACACCCTAAGCTGGGGGTTGAGCGAGGCGAGGAAATCCTGAATGTCGTTGACGTTCCAGACGAAGAGAGCTCCGATCAGCGTGCCCAGGATCGCCCCAACCAGCCCTACCGAACCTGCGTAGGCGATGAAGAGGCCCGCGACGCCCCTGCTCGACGCGCCGACAGCCTTGAGAATGCCTATGTCCCGCGTTTTCTTCTCCACAATCATGTAGAAGATGCACCCCAGCATGACTATCGCAACCATGCTGATTAGAGCGAAGAGAACCGTGACCAGGACCTTCTCTTTCTCGACCGCGGCGATGAAGGGTCTTTGCAGATCCTCCCAGCTGTAAACGTCAACGAATCCCAATGCCCTTTCATCAGCTTTAGTTGCCCCAGGCCCCAGCGAGTTGCAGAAGCTTCCCCATGCGGCTGCTATCCTGTTGCGGGACTCGTTGAGATCCACGCCGTCCTGCAGGCCGATCAGGAGCTGATTTGCTCGCGGCTTGGTGTATCCGCCGTCGACCATCTCCTGCGGGTCCATAGCCAGCTTGTGCTGGAGCATGTCAAAATCGACGTAAACACAGAGGCTGTCGATCTCGAAGATTCCCGTTCGCGAATCGTCGACATAGCGCATGGGCACACGGACGGGAGGCTCGCCGGTCGTGGTGCCCGTCTGACTGAGCGGCATAAGTGTCAGAGCAATGTCAGCACCGCGTGCAAGATAGCGCTCGAAGTCGCCGTTTATGTTCCGTTGGTGGAGCAGGTCGGCTCCTACGATAACACCGTCACGAGGCGGACCCACGTAGTCCGGTTTTCCCTCCGCCAGGGCGAAGACTCGGTCGCCGGGTCTTGCAGGTGTTACAAAGGGATGAGGAGAAATTTCAAAAGGCTTTGCGCTGTAAGCAGAAAGTTCCTCGGGGTCGGTCTCCCGGCTGCGCCACCGTGCGTTAGCTGCTTCCAAGTCTGCGGGCAGCTTGAATGCGCCGCTTTCGTCGAAACCCGCCACCGGCATCGACTGCGGTGCGAGAGTCGTCGAGCCGGGATAGTAGCGATTGTAGTAAAGGCCGTCGCCGAAATCGTTAACCTGAACGTACTCGTCCAGGCGGATGCCGAAGACTCGCGCGGGTTTCGTATACGTCGTGGCAGGCACACGGAAAATCCCGTACGTGTAGATCGCGGGCGTGCTCACCTTCACCACATCAGAGAGGTTCTCCTGCAGATAATCCCCGAACTCCTGATAGTAGGGAAAACCCTGCAGCGACCAGCCCTCCAGCACGATTTCGCTGTGAAGCCCGCGCGATCGGGCCCGGATCGTGTCCAGAAACCCGCCCATCACGCTCATGACTACGAGCACCATAGCCACGCAAAGCGTCACGCTGGCGATCGCAAAGAATGCGATCAACTTGGTGTGCAGGTAACGCCAGGCTAAAAACCACTTGTACATGACTGCGAATCACGTGTTAAAGGCAGCGAATTCCGAAGATACCGTTTGGCTGCTCAAAAACCCGGTGAAGAATGTAGCGCCGCCCCTCGTGGGCGGCGACGAACCTTGTAAG
>CP070744.1:2130816-2134184 GCA_020348265.1 Phycisphaerales bacterium
CTTGCGGCTGCGATAGCGAGTGCGCTAATCTGACGTCCAACGGCGGCTGCGTCATAGGCCAGTGCGTCAGGCAGGGTGAGGTCGAGACGGACAATCTCGACGGCACTTGCCAGGAATTGCTCGCCTTTGCAGATATCATCTGCGAGACCGACGATAACGACTGCACGGTTGGTCGTTGCGGTGGTGGCGACTTCCAGGGTCAGTGCATGGACGGCACGAACGATGCGGAGTGCGATGCCGACCCGGATTGCGTTGCCGGCTATGGCCGCGGTTCGATTTCGCCCTGCGCCACCGAATGTGTTGGCGGGGACGAGAACGGGCAGAACTGTAACACAATTGACGACTGTGACGTGGTCGATGCGGTCGACACTTTCGGCTGCCAAGAGAAGCCCGGAGTAAGCTGCATTGATACGACGCCGGGCGACGGTGCCTGGGACTGTGCTTTGGACGGCACCGGCTACGGTTACGGTGCGGATGTCGGTCGTTGCTGCGGCGGGGCCGTCAACCCCGACGCGTTCACGACGGAAGCCGCGTGCCTTGGTGACAGCGGCACGTGGGTGGAGATTACCGATCCGGACGATCTGATGCACCTTCCGATTCGTTGCCCGGAGTACAGCTCGGGTCTGGGTACGGACGGCGCCGACGATGAGAATGCCGTCGGTCCGATCGTTCCTCCGGCCAAGCAGTGCGGCCAGCGGGACGAGGAAGCGAACTACGGGAACTACTGCGAGGTGGATGCAGACTGTGCCCGCCGGTGCAACGGTGGTGACAACGACGGTGCCATTTGCACCCGTGATGCAGCCTGTCCGGGCGGCACGTGCGATCCCGACACCTGCGTTGATGTTACCGACGGTATTGGCCGTTGTGACGGTTACTTCATGATTGGTGACGACTACCAGCTGGAGGGTGCTTCTTACCTTATGCTGCAAGAGATTCGTTGGCGTGGTGGTCTGGGTGTTCAGTTTGAGGCAGTCAGCTATGACTTCTACACCCACGAGGACCTGGATCCGACGGGTCCGACGCGTCTGTTTACCTGGAGTGTTCGGTATCAACGCGGCGGCACGATCGGCACCTACTGGCTGGAGCCCAACTGCGATCCCAACTGCGATCCGGGTCAGGAGTGTCCGGGTCAGAGCTGTGAGTGCCAGTCGACATTGGCTTCCGGCCCTGGCGGTTGCTACCAGGATCCGCCGTTGTTCATTCCGCCTAAGGGTTACATCGTAGCCCACGCGGCTCGTTTCCTTACGCAGGGTGCTCCCAACGATCTTACCGGTGTATGGCCTCCGGCGGTTGGCGCTCCTGAAATCGGAACAAACGACCCCAACGTGATGTGGGTTGACGACGGTCCGATCGGCGTGGGCGATGCCGGCCCCTTGGCTGAAGGCTCTCGTGTACTGGCCTTCGAGCTGATTGGTATACCGGCTGACGATCCGATTGGTGCATGCTGCGTAGGCACTGACTGCGACGATACGCTGCAAGCCAAGTGCCGCTTCTGCGCCGGCGACGGCCCCAACGTCGGGGCGATCTGCGACCGCGCCAGGGGCAACTGGACCAACGTTGACCGGGATTGCTGGGGACCGGACGAGGACTGCCGAACAGTCAACTACCTGGGTCCGCGTACGCGTGACGATTTCCGGTTCCCGGAGACTTCCGACGCGGAGTACTGTGCGACGAACCCGTGCAGCTTCGGTGCTTGCTGCTTCACCAACGGCTCATGCGATGACCAGCATGAATCCACCTGGTGTGACGACAATAGCGGTACCTTCCTCGGCTTTGGTACGGACTGCACTCCGAACTGTTGCGAGCAGCCCTATCAGGGTCTGGGCGAGGAAGTCGGCGGCGACTGCTGTGGTGATATTTACTGGTGTACGGGTACTGTTGCTGGTGATCCCGTGCCCGGTGGTACGCGTTGCGATCCTGACGGGATTGATCCGTATAACTGCTTCAGCACCTGTGAGTGCTCGGTAGGAGGCTCGCCGTGCGACATTGCCGCGGGTGAGTGCATCGACCTGCTCGATCCGCCGAGCAGCACTCTAGCTCCTTGCAGCGTCGAGGTTCAGAACTGCCTCGATCCTGATGAGACATGCGTATTCTTGGAGCCTTGTACTGAGGTTTGCGAGCTGAGCGCCGACGATTGCGTCGGCGGCGGTGATCCTTGTCCAGGCGTCTGTGAAGAGGCGCTAAACCAAGGCAGGATCAACTACTGCGACACGACCGAGGATTGCTTCTTCGGTCACTGCTCGGTGACGACGGGGATTCCTTGCGACGTTCGAGTGGGCTGTCCGCTGCCGGGCGAGGACTGCATCGTTGACGAGGCCTGTCTGTCACAGGCTTGCGTGCCGCAGGTATGCGAGTGCGGCAGTTGCGAGCTGGTCTGCGAGGGTCCGACGGTGATTCAGGCTACGGTTCCGGTCTATCCGGACTGCCTGATAGATGATTCCTGCACCAACACGTACACCTTTACCAGTGATAGTACTCTGGCTACCGACGAAGCCGACGACTGTGCCGCTGGTACTGACTCGGGTTGGTACAACAAGATCCACGTCGACGACTGCGCGAAGCTGACCTACACCTTCTGCTGCAACAGTCCGAACATCAATCTGGTTTCGCAGAACGTGTTTGCCGGTTGCCCGTGTGCGGGTCGTGTGGAGGTTACTCAGCCGAACGATAATCGGTCCGGCTATGGTGACGCTTGCGGTAACGACCACTGCTGCGAGGACGGCAACTACTCGGTAGAGTTTACGGTTCCTGAAGGCACGTACTGGTACGCTCCGCTTGCGGGTATGCACTGCGAGGGCACGACCGCAGACTGCAGCAACGACTCGGAGTGTGAGGCTGGTACGCTCTGCTTCGACGAGAAGCGCGTCTATCAGTTCCACTGGTATGTCGAGCCTTGTTTGCCGGGTGCATGCTGCTTTGCTGATGCTTGCGGCCCGCTGTATGCTTGTGACATCGACTCGACCAACTACCGTGATCCTTGTGACCCCGCCAACGGTGACGCCGACTGTGACGGCGGTCTGTGCGAGTACTTCCCGACCGGCTCGGGTTACACGATAACCGAGCTGGAGTGCACTACGCTGGGCGGTGACTTCCTGTCCAACCTGGAGCCCAACCCGATCGCCGACTGTGCGTTCGACCCGTGTAGCATTGGTTCTTGCTGCCTGGAGGGCGGTGATTGCCGTGACGACACCGGTGCGAACACGCGAGCGTTGTGCGAGTCGCTGCCTCAAGGCGAGTTCCACGGCGGTGTCCTGTGCGCCCACAGGCCTTGTGCGGTGTGCGCCTGGGATGATCTGGCCCACTGCCAGACCCAAACCGGTCAGTTCATCTATGATGCCGACCGTAACCTGGGCATCGTGCTTGCGGAC
>CP070744.1:2134284-2137631 GCA_020348265.1 Phycisphaerales bacterium
CCCCGAGTCGCGTTGAATCCCACTCCGTACGCGACGTACGCGCTAAACAGCGCCGACGGCGGACTTTGGGCGGCCAACGGAAGCGACATCTACAACACGAACGACGGTAACGTCGGCATCGGAACGAGCGAGCCACAGGCCATGTTGGAAGTGAACTCCGAGCACTCGGGGGAAGCCAAGATCAGGCTCACCACTGCCCAAGCTGACGATCGCACGGGCGCGCACTTGGAGTTGCGGAGCGCTTTTTCCGTTTCGGTTCCCCCAGGAGCGCTAAATCCCAGGATCGTTGGCGGCTTAGACTTCCTCGATGATGCAGACGTGAGGATCGGAGGAATCGAGTACCGGCGCATCGACGCGACGCCCCCCCATCCGTTGCCACCAGATACCCGGACGTGGGATTACCTAACGCTGACCGTGGGCGAAGAAACGCACATGCAGTTTCAGCAGGAGGTGGGCGCGGAGGCAAGCAACTGGCTGAAGGGACCGCTGAACCTCGAACCCGGCGATCTTAGACTGGGCTCGATGAGCGGACCACACCTCCGACTCCGTACCAACGTGATCGACGCCCGCGACGGTAGCGACCCGTCCCCGCTCTACCTGAACTGGCATGAAGGGGATGTATATATGACCGGCGGGGGAGCACCAGGTGGACAGAAGACAGTCCTTGCCACGAGCCGCTACGACAAGGTCGGCATTGGAACTGACTCACCGCAGCACAAGCTCGAAGTGCATAGTGACAGAACCGGTGACGCGGCTGTTTTCATCACCCACGACGACGGCGTAGGCCTCAAGGTCAGTACGGATTCACCAACCTATCCTGCGGTATATATCAGTAACGCCGGAAGCGACCACGCGCTGGAGGTGTATGCAAGGGCGCACCTCTATGCGGCGGCCCGAATCATGAGTTTCAACGGTCCGGCACTTGAGCTCTGGGCCGACTCGACCGGCCCTGGAGTTACCATCCATCAATCGGGTACGGGAAGCGGGCTGTCTGTCCACGGTGACGCAATGGTGGAGGTGCTTTATATCACCGGTGCCGACGTCGCTGAGAAGTTCCCCACGAGCGAGGAAGTCAAACCGGGCATGGTCATGGCAATCGATCCCGACCATCCCGGCAAACTCTGCCTGTCACGTGGTGCCTACAACCGCTGCGTTGCCGGCGTGGTCAGCGGCGCGAACGACCTCCCTGCAGGTGCCGTGCTGGGAAATGTGCCCGGCAACGAGGACGCCCCGGCTGTGGCTCTGAGCGGCCGGGTGTGGGTCCATTGCGACGCCACGGGTCAGCCCATCGCACCTGGCGATTTGCTCACCACAGCAGGGCGAACCGGGCACGCCATGAAAGTCAGCGACTTTGCCAAAGCCCAAGGCGCCGTGCTGGGCAAGGCTATGACCGCCCTGGATGAGGGCACCGGCCTCGTGCTCGTGCTTGTTTCGCTTCAGTAATGGCCCGGCAAGCGTGAGATTACGCGAACAATAGGAGCATAAGCCATGAGATATTCTGTTGGGTTAATCGTAACGATGATTCAGATGTTTGCTGTCGGCGCTGCGTACGCACAGATGACCCCCGAGGACATCGAGGCTCTCCGCCGCCGCGGCGAAAAAGAAGGGTGGACCTTCGAAGTCGGCGAAAACTGGGCCACGCGGAACTCATCCGCGCGCCTCTGTGGTTCCATCCTCCCGGAGAACTGGGAAGAGAACGCTCGCTTCAAGACTCCGCCTCCGCTTGCCCAACCCCTACGCGGGGCGTTTGACTGGCGCGACTGGGGTGGAGTCACCGAGATCCGCAACCAGAACCCTTGCGGAAGCTGCTGGGCCTTTGCCGCCGTCGGCGCTCTGGAGTGCAACATCGCGATCAAGGACGGTTCATATGTGGACCTGTCCGAACAATGGCTCGTGAGCTGCAACGACGACGGGTGGGGCTGCGACGGCGGATGGTTCGCTCACGATTACCACATGGACGAGGAGGATCTCTGCGGCGACCACGGCGCGGTTCATGAGGGGTCGTTTCCCTATGTGGCCTGGGACGCGCCATGCAACTGTCCGTATACGCACAGATACTGGATTTCGGATTGGGCTTACGTATTTCCGCCTACCGTAGACGCGATCAAGTCAGCTATCTTGCACTACGGCCCGGTCGACGTCACCATCCACGCGGGTTACGACGCATTCAAAGCCTACAATGGCGGCCTCTTCAATGCCTGCGAGGACGGCGATACCGACCACCAAGTCGTGCTGGTAGGTTGGAACGACGCCGGAGGTGGCCACTGGATCCTTCGAAACTCCTGGGGCGACGATTGGGGTGCAGGCGGCTACATGCTCATACCCTACGGTTGCTCGGAAGTCGCCGACGTTGCCGCCTTTATTGAGTATCCGTATAGCTTCAAGGGAGTCTGGGTGGACTTCAATCACGACATGGCAGGGTTGGGTACTTTCTTGAGCCCGTTCAACACGCTCACCCTGGCCGCCGCTTTCGTCAATCCCGGCGGGAAGGTGCGGATCAAGGCCGGCTCATCAACCGAGACCCTGACAATCGCTAAGGCGATGACGCTGCAGGCAGTCGGCGGCACCGTAAGGATCGGTGGGTGATACTAGGTGGATAGGATGATCCCAAGTGTGAAATGAATAGGGAAGCACAATACTTGGTGTTTTAGGGCGAAGCGCGGAGTGATTCACCGCCGGCAGCACGCTCCACGTCGATGGTGAATCTCTGCGCCTTCGACGGTGCTAGACTCTCAATCAAAGCCGGGCACTATCCGGAATCACTGACGTTGGACAAGCGGGTTCAGCTGGTGGCCGGTGGAGGAACGGCAGTAATCGGGGAATGAGGCCTTGCCCGCGGCGGGACCACCAATACTCAGGCCCTGGCGGCGGTCTGCGCTACGCTACAAAGGGCTCCGCTCCGCCCGACGCCGGCGCGCTCTCATGCGACACCACAGACTCAGGTCTCCACGAAAGAATCAAATTTCCCGATCCTAACATTACACACCTAGCTTTACCCACATCAGATGTTTAACATGGTACCACCGTTCTTCAACGACTCTGAACAAGCTCGGCATCGCAGGACCGAGCCAACGCCGCACCAGCCAAACCGCGGCTAGTGCGCCCTGTCATAAAAGAGCGCGGTCATATCGAGATGTCAGAATGAGAATGCATGTCCAAGTGCGGACAACCGTAACGGAAGGAATGCCTGCGCATTCCTTGGTCGTAAACACGTCACACAGTCTGGAGGTTGAGAAGTCATGAAGCATAAAGTGGCAAAGTATGGTGTTGTCTTTCTTGTGCTGCCCGGCGTCCTCGGGGCTTTCGGCCAGGAGTTCGAACTCACCCGGTGGACGGTCGACGGTGGT
>CP070744.1:2137731-2141071 GCA_020348265.1 Phycisphaerales bacterium
CATCGCCAGCGATTCGACAGTACCTTGCATCTGGCGTACTCCTTCTGCCCCTGTGGGCGATTCGGTGTCTATTACAACACCAAGGGTACGCCGCTTCTTCATCCTGTCACGATCCACAACTTTGGGTTATATCTCGCGGTGCAGGCGGGCAAGACGCTACGTGGACCGGCCGATGCTCTTGCAAGGACCCGTGCTCGGCCCTGCTCCTCATGGATCTTTGCTTCACGTCCTGCGCACCGCAAGCCCGAATCCCATGTAGCTGTTGCCTGTTCTTCGATACACATCCTCGTACTGATCAAGGAATTCAAAGAAGTCGTACCGCTCGCCGTGTATGGCTTTGATATGTTGCCAGGTAGCGCAAACACCCGGACAGACGGTACTGGAGATGTCGTGAAGGACCACGAATCCGGCCCGATCCCTTACGAGCTCAAAGTCGCCCATACATGCGTCCAGGCTGTGGTCTCCATCAATCAACACGAGATCAATGCTCCGATCCGCCAAGAAAGCCCGACATTCAGGTGCCCGGCTGTCGCACACCAAGTACTCAACGCCGGGATAAGTACCCGCGATTTTGGCCAGGCTGTCGGATGGCACTTTGTCAATCGCAAGAGCTGTCTCGAAGTCCGGATTGAAGTGTCTGAGATACTCGCAGACAATCACGAACGTACCTCCATGATGTGCACCAATCTCCATGTATGACCGGACTGGATACTCGCTCAGCTTAACGAGAAGCCTGCTGAACTGATTGGGATATTGCCAGGACAACAAGCCTTGGCCCGTATATTGGTGCAGCTCTCCTGGAAACTCGTGCAGCATTTCGTCGTTGAGGCCCAGTTGCAGCAGGAGTCGCTCGACGAATCGTACGTCTTTAAGGTTCTCGATGGGCGCATCGGTTATCAGGTGCGCCCTCGACAGATCGAGCTGTCTGTTGGTGGTGGGGCTATGCGGGCGTGCTCCGACATCCTTGGGTCTTCGGTAGACTTCAAAGCCAAGGTAGTTGGCCAGCCTTTTCAGAATGCCCTTTGACCTGGTCATTAGTAAAATACTCCACTCTTTGGATCGTACTCTGTGGTTCCCCGCCGCTGATACCGCCCTGGGTCATGGGGGCAGAGAAGCGAATGAGTCATTCGGATGACGCAATCATGAAGCGCGTCCACGGGGCGGCGCGGCTCTTGGTGTCGTGCGTCTACATTGCCCAATGCCAGTCCTCCTTTTCCACATACTTCACCTGGTCGTTGATGTAGTGTTTTGGATCCGTGATTGCCTGGTTGCCGAGGATGGGAGTGGCCTCGTCAGAGCCGAAAAGACCTAGGTAATCACTGTGAAAGCCGTCGCATATGTCCCGCACTGCGCACTGCCGGCATGCTTTTGTGTATACATATCTTGATCGGGAGGCCCTGAGTCGACCGTGCGCTTTGTATACGGTCTCCACAGTTGCATTCCCATCGCTGAACCATCGGGCGCTGTGGGTATGGATGTCATTGAAAATACGGTCGAGTCGGGTGGCGACGGCGTAGGCTCTGGGGTGCGGGCGCAGGGTTCGTGCGACTGCGTGTCGAAGCGCGATGAAGGGGGTGACAGAAAGCGGCCCGGTCGGTGGCGTAACCTTGCGGAGGGAGACAACGCCTGACACCGGGCCGTGCGCCATGCGTTGTTCAGTGAGCCCGGTCCAGGCCATGGACGCATAATCCCATTCATGAATGTCATAAGGCAGTTGCTGGAAGTTATACGCGGCGTGCCTGTACCCAGGCTTGAGCATGCACAGGGGGTAGTAGCGCACGTTATGCTCGATGTCATTGCCCGCCAGAACATCCAGTGCGTCGTGAAGATAGGGAGTAACTGTGCTGAATGTCGGTAGAGTCTCACTACACTGACGAGCACGCCGCTGATCTTCGAAGAGGTTAAGAGCTATGAAGTTCACGATGCGCACGCCCCGCGCGACAGCCAATTCAGCCAGTTCCACGAGCTGAGGGAGAACCGGCTTCGAGAGGACACAATTGAACCGTACGGGCACGCTCAGCTCCGTGAGATTGTCCAGAGCCACCAGTTGCTTTCTTGAGCAGCCTGGAACACCGGCGATCATGTCGCCGGTATCGCCAAGTCCGTTGATACTCAGCAATACATCGCGCACGCCCGCCGCCTTGAGCGTCGAACATTGCGTCTTGTCTTCTAAGATTACCCCATTGGTAATCAGAGATGGCAGAAGGCCGATCTCTCGACAATGGGCAATGAGTGCATGAATGTCGGGGTAGATGGTCGGTTCCCCACCCTGAATATCGACGGCGCAGTTATTGTAGTGTTGGACAAGAGAGGAACAGATGATCCGAGCCTTGCCCAGGGGCATGAAAGCCTGCTCCGGATGTTCGGATGAGTTGATACGATCGAGGAAATAGCAGAACTGACAGCGGAGATTGCAGGTCTGTCCAAGCCACAACACACCTCTGCGCGTGATCACTCTGCGCTTGGTCCGTTTGTATTTAATTTGACAAGGCTTCTGCATTCATCAGACTCCTACACCAGGTCCCGGAGGCGGCACGAGTCCGTGTGCTCGCCTGTCTGCGCGCCGAGAGTGGATAAACGGGGATTATAGCCGTTCAGTGTGCGTAACGCAAGAATTCCGCTGTAACATGGCTGAGGTACCTGCGACCGCGGCACGGTCTCGTTGAAACTTAAAGGTGCGCGTACCGTCGGTGGCAGCATAGCATGGCGTTTCCTTGCTGTGCCATCATCCAGACACGGGAGACAGGCCCCACCAGAGCGTCTTTCTCTTTTGTGCAACGGGTCAGCAGTTGGGGCCATGCCCAAGTCCCGGCGCGCCGGGACGCCGGCGTGCAATTCGCCCGCCACACAGTATCCGAATCCGCTATAATTGCGGGTGCGCAGCTGTTCGGTCGAAGCAGGGTGCCGCAAACTCGAATCATCCGCGATGCTGAGATCGGCGCGAAGGCTGAACTGTGGCACGATGGCAGAGTGAGCAAAGCCGCAGACTTGGGAGCCTGCCGAATAACTGTAGTGTCGCCCCTTGCGGACGGCGAGAAGCCTCGAAAGACGCCATCCACAAGGGGTGGCACTACACTTGGGTGACCTTAGGCGACTTCTTCAACAGGGCGCCAGGAGCCGGGAATGAGGAACGTGGCCATCAGCACGGGGCTCGCGCACCCTTCGCACCCTGAGGCTCTTCCCTGTGTACTAGGTTTCCGAGGTCCCACTAGCAACTTACCTGCCGGCATTGGGGCGAGCTAATGGCGTGGGCACCCTATTAATCCCAAAATAAGTGAGCGTGGGTGGCCTTGGGCATAGGAAAAGGCCTTCAAGCCGCGATATACTGTGGTTGTTGGAA
>CP070744.1:2141171-2144388 GCA_020348265.1 Phycisphaerales bacterium
CGGTTCAGGAGTTGGGTGCCATGCCCAGGCGAAGCGCCGGCATGCAATTCGCCCGCTACACAATATCCGAATCTGCTGTAGCCCACGTCAGACTGGGCGGGCGGGCCCCACAGCATTCCGTTGACAGCGCCCGTTTCTTGTTGATTGCCGTACGCGCCTCCCGCCGGCTCCCATTGGCCCCGAGCTGGAGGATGCGCAGACAAAGAGGCCCGCTCAGACAGCCTATGCAGCCCGGGAAGCAGCAGGAGACCAGTCTCGCTGCAGTGCTTTCGGGGACCGATTAGTCCAGAGCCCCTTTCCTTCGGCCCCACTCGCGATTTCCACGTGTTAAGCAACGACTTATTAGATCCAACTTCGAGGATGGATCATCCGCTGCGGGTTCTCAAGGACACCTTGAAGTAGGCCGATCTGGCGGTATCGGCGATGGTTACCTCTGTGACGTTCGCCGAACGTCGTTATCGGGCTTAGCGATGCTGACACGCATCCCAGTTGATTTGCTGTTGCCGGGGCTTTGTCTCCCCGGCGATCTGCGTGACGAGTCGGGGCAGTGTCTGTTTGAGGCGGGCATCACCTTGACTGAGGAACACGTCGCCGACATCAAGTTGCTGGGCACGCCGCACCTCTACGGCGGGAGCGACTGGCCGATCGACGTTGCCGCCGCGGTTGTGAACGGCCTGGGAGGCTCGGAGTGGCATGACGGGGAGGAACTTTCTAGCGGTCTTTCTGCCGCGGGCGAAGAGATGCTCCAGTCCGCCTTCGATGGTTCCACGGTCAGTATCCGGGACTTTCGCAAGGAGGTCTCACGGACGATTTTGGACGGGCTTCGTTTCCCGCACGACATCTATGATGAAGACGGTGTTTTGCTGCTGGCGGCCGGAGTGCAGATCACCCCGCGCTTTCTGCAGCTGCTGCGTGAGCGTGGCATAACCAACCTGCGGATTGGGGTGGCGAAGCCTGGAGCACCCCTCTCTCCGCCTGCACGTCCGAAGGAAGCGGTTCGTCCGATCGATATGCACTCGCCGGTAAGCCGCATGCTGGACTTGCAACTTGCCGGCGAGCTGGAGAAACAGCCTGAGCTTCGTCCGGTCGCCGGGTGGCGTCGTCCGCGGATGTCCCTGGAGAGTTTGAAGGCGGAAGCTGCCCTCGGGGTCAGCCGTCACTCTGCCACACGCGCCACGGTAGAGGAAGTCTGCGCCCACCTCCAGCGTGCCCAAAAGAGCGGCGAACGCCTGTCCAACGCGGCCATACAAGCCGCGGTTGGCAGATTCGCGGATATGGCGGCTCAGGATTTCGACCTCCTACCGCTGATCATCAGTATGCAGAAAGCCGAGGATGAGTACTTGTACGACCACTGCGTAAATGTGACTCTTTTGAGCATGTCGATCGCCAACCAACTCGGGTTGGGGCATGAGCAGATCATCGAGATAGGGCTCGGGGCGATGCTTCAGGATATTGGCATGCTCCGTGTGCCGGAGTCCATCCGGCGAGCCCCGCGGGCCCTTACGCCGAGCGAACGCATGGAGATCGAGCGTCATCCTCTGCACACTCTGGAACTGCTGGAGGGGCTTCGCGGTGTGCCGCGATTGGCGAAGATGATCGCCTATCAGGTCCACGAACGCGTGGACGGAAGCGGCTATCCGCGCAAACGTTCCGGCACGGAGATTCACCAATACGCCAAGATCGTTGCCGCTGCCGATGCATACGCGGCGATGACTCGCCCGCGCCCATACCGCCCGGCGATGCTCCCCTATGAAGCTGCGAAGATCGTTCTTACCGAGGGAAGTCTGAACAAGTTCGATCGCGAGACGGTGCGGGCTTTCTTGGACACGATCTCACTATTCCCCATCGGAAGCGGAGTCGAGCTCAGCAACGGCTCACGTGCGCAAGTCATTCGGGCAAACCCCGGCGTGCATACCCGTCCGGTCATCGAAGCCCTCGACGTCAACGGCGGGCCGACCGGTCGCATCATCGACCTCTCCAAGGTGCCCGAGCTCAAGGTCATCAACATAACTACGCAAGAAAGCAAAGCCCCCGCCATGGCTTCCTTATGCTGACGGAACGGTTGAATGGAACTGCCTGCGCCGAAGGGACCTCAGCTGTGACAAGCTTGGGCAAACTCATTTAAGCCGCGGACGAATCCAAACAAGAGAGTGTCGGGGCCCGGGCGCAATTCATCCGCTGGTGGATGCGGATTCCCTGGCCCGCAGCGATGCCTATGTCCGATAAGCAATGCTGGTGCGAGTTCGCGCCCAAAGGACCTGTGCGCGCACCCGGGAGCCAGGCATCCATGGAACCGTGTCGTCGGTGCTTATGGTAGATACTTGTGGTCAACCTGGCTCGCGGGCGGTGTCCCGCGGAGGAGGCAGGGCGAGCCGACACAGCCACCGTACAACCGATGACCACAAGCGATCCGGACCTCCTGTGTCTGAGTGTCTCACTGCAGCAATCGAAGAACGCTACATCAGCGGGCATCTCTCCGGCTACGAGCTCGACAGTGTCGAAGAGCACCTGAGCAGGTGCGAAAGGTGCCTGGATGACCTGGTGTCAAAAGGCCAGGATCACTCACTTCCATCGATTGAAAACTGCCACATCGTTGGTGAATTGGGTAGCGGCCGGTTCGGCGTAGTCTACAAAGCGTGGTGGCTCAAGGACGAGCCTCGACTTGTTGCCGTCAAGTGCCTGAGCTTTGCCGGGGCCATGGAACGAGAGCGCTTCGAGCGCGAGATCAAGGTTCTTACGGAAATAGATTCGCCGCACATAGTAAAGTGTTTCGCGTCCGGTGTTGCAGGGGGGACCAGTTACTTCGTGATGGATCTAATCCGCGGAGTACATTTGGACGAGTACCTGGAGATATCGGCGTCCGGGCTTGAGGAGAAGCTGACCATTCTACAGCGTGTCTGCGGGGCGGTGGCCGAAGCCCATTCGCGGGGTGTAATCCACCGTGATCTCAAGCCGCGAAATATCCTTATTGATTCGGACGGTCAGCCTCACATCCTCGACTTCGGGATCTGCGGTCTCGAAGCCGAGGGGTGGGATAGTTCCGTTTGTCAGACCATCACCCGTCCTGGTGACATCATTGGGACACTGAAGTACATGTCCCCCGAGCAGGCCTGGGGAGGCGTCTCCGGACCGATTGATGAGCGCAGCGATACCTGGGCGCTGGGCGTAATGCTCTTCGAGATAGTAACCAACGGTGGCTATCCCTACGACCTGCGAT
>CP070744.1:2144488-2147672 GCA_020348265.1 Phycisphaerales bacterium
CAACTCGTCCCGATGCCACTCGACCTTGGCCACCACGCGACGAGGACGGTCCCAACTCTGCGCCTGATATGAGAAGCTCTCGTAGAACACCTTCGGCTTGTACGAAGGGCGTCCAACCAGACGGGTCAGCAGATGGCTGATACTGTCCATCAGCACGTTGTTCGCCGGGATGCGAATCGTGTACTGGAAGCTCTCCGCTTCCAGAACGCCGTACAGGGCCGGGATGGCGAACGCCGCATCGCCACGGAAGTACTTCGGAATATCGCGACCCCGGTATCGCTCGATGACCGGCAGTAAGACTCGACGCCAGAACTTGGCGCTGTTGTGGTTCCCACGTCGCAGCATCGCCCGTCCCAGGCATGCAGACAACGTCGCCCGTGGACGCTACCGGCATCCACTCGATTGTCTGACCAAACGCACCTTCTACCGCGAACGCCCCGAACAACAAGATCAGCACACTAAGCGGATAGCGCATCATGCTTCCTCCTTATGCCGTGTCAGGCATCACCACTTCGCAGCCTCCGTCCACCACATCATCACGGGCAGATCGTGGGGCAAGGCAGTTCGTCGTATGCGACCCCCTCTATGCATAGCAGTGCCATCTGGATATCGGACACGCCGAGGATTGTCTGCGGGGCACAGTCCACGGCAAGTGTGCCGATCAGGTCAAGGTTCGGCCAACTCGCCCAGATAAACTCGCCCTCGATGCCCAAACAGATCAGTTGAACGTCCGTTACGTTCCTGTAGGTGTCGTTGTTGACGTCGGCCCACAGCCACGTCGTCACTGGCACCGGATCGGACAAAGTCGTGCCGTCGTCGATTTGCACGTAGTAGGTGGTGTCGGGGATGATCTCGTTCCCCCGCACAGCCATGGTGCCCCAGTACTCTGAGCATTGAAAAACCGGATCGGGGCCTAGGGTGCCGTCCTCCTGCACGTAACTGTCGACGCAAGACACGTTTGGATCGGTTGGATCGCCGGTGATAAGCAGGGCAATCGGGTCAGGCCAATACGTGGGCGAGATGGCCAGATAGCGGCTTCCAAAGGGTGCGACGCAGTCCACATCGGGGTCGATTCGTTCGTGACTGACGGTTCCACTATAGGGCCGGCATGTGTCAACAGTGCAGGGGTCGCCGTCGTTAATGACCTCTATGTTCCCCGCATAGCAGCATTCACCGCCCGGAACGTAGCTGAGCGGAAAGCTGCAGTAGCCCGTGTCCGGATTACACAGGTTATCGGTGCAGGCATCACCATCATCGCACACCCCCGGCATGCACAGCGGACAATCGCAGCAGTAGTCCTCTCCCGGCGGGCATGAGGGCCCCGCATCGACACATTCCACTACACCCTCATCGCCGAAATCGCAGGCCGGATCGCCCAAGCCCGGCGTAGTGCACGGAACGGTGCGTACATCGGTGCCTACGCACATACCGTCTTGACACGTGGCGTTGACCACACAGCGATTCGGATGGTCGCAAGGCCCGGTACGGGGCCAGTGTTCCACCCCGCCTCCGTACATGCATATGTCGGAGGTGCAGGGATTGTCGTCGTCGATCAGCTCCAACGCGCCGGTGTACGGGTTGCAGCACTCGATATCGACCATGTAATTCGGGGCGTTATAGCAGTAACAAGAATCGCACCAGTCAATCGTGCACGCATTACCGTCATCGCAGTCGAAGTCATGAATGCAGGGACAGCAGTCATACTCGCAGCCGACACCCGGCCGATACTCACGCGGCTCCGGAAGAAGCTCGCATCTATCCTCGCGGACATTGTCCACACAACCGGCTTCAGGCGTACCAATGCCATAGCAGCAGCTACCGGTCTCGATCGTGATCTGCGCGCCGGTGTGCGTCATACCCGGGATCAGGGGACCGCCGCATTCGAGGAGCATTGTGAAGTTGACGTTTCTGATGAAATCGAGGTTGTATGTTCCCTTGGCGCACTCAGGAACGTCGACGATCAGCGTACCGCCGTAGTAGACCGGAAACTCGTCATCATCATCCCGGCAGTCCTGGGACGATGCACTAATATAGTAGTCGCCCTCCCAGCAAGAGACTGTGGGAGTATATTGCAGATTTGCGAACACCCAGTCCGGGCGGTCGATGCATCCACTCACCGGCGGGCAAGTGGCCTCGGGACCACAAATGCCGAAATAGTCGGTGCAATCGCTCAACCAGTCAGCGTTGGCGACCGGATCAGACGTATCCGACGTGCAGATCTTATAGGCCTGGAACACCCCGACCTCGCAATCGCCAACGTCAAAGCCGTGGGTCGCCAGATCACAGGCGAGGGATGTGCCAGGGTTGCCCGGGTGGTCAACATGGGCCACTCCCGCAGCTAACCCACCTTCGAGGGTTGTCCCGTCGAGACCACCCTGAAACGCGCCCAGCAACGGATCGCCGTCGTCGTCCGGGTCCCAGCCGTCAAGTCGCAGGAACAGTGTGACCGTCGCACCACCTGCCCCAAGCCTTATCTCGTTATCTCCGCAATCCCCCTGGCCGGGCATGCAACGAACGTCGCCCGTGGACGCCACCGGCATCCACTCGATTGTCTGACCCAACGCACCTTCTACCGCAAACGCCCCAAACAACAAAATCAATGTAAGAAGTGAGTAACGCATGACCAATTCTCCTTTGTTGTGTTGGGCGGCGCCATTTCGCAGCCCCCAACCGCCACGCTGTCACGGACAGACATCCGGGCAGATCAGATCCTCGTAGGCCATCCCCTCGACGCAAAGGGCAGCCAGTTGCAGGTCGGTTACGTTGAGGATTCGCTGAGGGGCGCAGGTCTCGCCCTGCATGCCGATCAAATCCAACCCCGGGAGGCTCGCCCAGAGAAACTGACCGGTGATGCCCAGGTCGATCAGCTGAACGTCGGTGATGTTCCTATAGGTGTCGTGGTTGACGTCGGCCCATTGCCACGTCGTTACCTCTACCGCCTCGGAAAGCGAGACACCGTCGTCAATCTGCACGCAGTACGTTGCGCTGGGGATGATCCCGTCCCCGCGCACGTCGATCGTGGCCCATACCTCAGGCATCTGATAGACCGGATCAGCACCCAACATGCCGTCCGCTTGGACATAACCCTCGACGCAAGATATCACGGGGTTGACAGGATCACCTGTGATCAGCAGGGCGATCGGATCGGCTCGATCCGGCAGGGGCGAGATGGTCAGATATCGGC
>CP070744.1:2147772-2150907 GCA_020348265.1 Phycisphaerales bacterium
GTCGCCGAAGGTGCTCTCGAGATACGCTTCCACGGCAGCCATCGCAGCCTGCGCGCCGGGGGGCAAGGAGGAAAGCACGTTGTACTCGATATCCAAGCCGCTGCGAGTATCGCGCTTGGGCGTGGGTGGCGGCGGTGGATCGTCCTTCTCCAATGCCTTGCAGGTTTCGACAGTGTCAAGCAGGTCCTGCATAGTCTTGTTTGAGATGTCCGTACCCACCATGAATCGCCATTCGATTTCAGGTTGGACTTCGATCTCCCGACCGTCGGCATACAGGACCACGGTCCGCGCCGGCTCCTTCTCCACCAGCACAAGATCGGTTCTCGAGATCGATTCCAGTTGCGGCTCACCGAACGCCGAGATTCCACCGGACAGGACCAGCAAGCTTGCACCAAGCATGCCGTATATTCGTGCTGAACGTGAGTTCATGTGATGCTCCTTTCGACTGTACTTCACTCGCCTGTCGCGAGCAGTCTCGGCCAGGCGCTTCATACTCCGATCCATTTCTCCGTCCGAACGCGACGGGCCCTGCGGTCCCTGGCGCGCATCGACAGTCCCTGATTCCCGCGGACGCAGTCGACTTCTCCATTCGTTTTGACGCGAAGCCCCTATCGGGCAAGAAGGCCCGCACCAGGTGGTGCGCGACTAGACAGCCAACGCGCTGATCTCTTCTTGCACGTGCCTCCGATCGGGCTCAGCCGGGCAAGCGGCACTGGAACTGCCCTTTCCCCGCCCAGCCCATAAACACGCGAACCATTCTACACGAAACCTCCTTGTATTGCGAGAGGAATATGACCCGCGGGATCACGCAGCCACCGCGGAAGTGTCAGAAGACGCGGCGCGCGTGTGGACCACTCTCGGGACGCTATGAGTTCCGATAAAGCCTGTGTTGCTCGATATAAGTCCGAACCTCCGCCGGAACGAGGTATCGAATCGGCAGACCAGCGCGCAGCCGGTCTCGAATCTCCGTAGAGGAAATCTCGATTACCGGCGTTCGGACTATGTCGGCTCTAAGAGCGCTTACCCGCGCCTCGCCAAGGGTTTGGCAAAGGGCACCCCAGTCGGTCTTTTCCCAGCTTGCTCGCGCGGCAGTCACGATCCGGCACGCATCCAACAGACGGTCAACCTCTCGCCAGGTGGGGAGTTCCTCTATGGAATCGGCCCCGATTATCCACACCAAATCCGCCTTTTCGCAGAGTTCCCGGCGAAAGTGGTCGACTGTGTCGATCGTATAGCTTGGGCCTTCTCGTGACAGATCGAAGTCACTGAACTCGAACAGGGCATCGCCCTCTATAGCCAGCTCGACCATAGAAGCACGGTGAGCAGGAGAGGCGAGGGAGTCCGGGCTCTTGTGTGGGGGCCGGGCCGATGGAAGGAAAACCACCTTGTCGAGTCCAAGCTGCTCGGCAATGGCCCGTGCGATGATCAGATGACCGTTGTGTATCGGGTCAAAACTCCCGCCGAATAGTGCGATTCGATCGACCATAGTGCCGTGCATCTTATCCTGTCCGTGCGGTCTGTCCGCCCGCGCGACATGGCCGGTTCCGCCCTGTGGTGCTCTCGTTTCAGGGGAACGTTGTGCTGTCGCGATCGTATATCCGGCCACCTCAAGCGTCAACGGAATCGTGGGCGGCGCTCCAGTCGGCGCCGAACGTGCGGGTATTCAGCCACTGCGGGGTGTCCATGTGTTCATCAGGGCATCGCGCGCAAACGACGCCGAACGCCGATTTCCGCGCGCACAGGGTGTGTGGTTCCTCCTTGCCCGGCACATTCCGTGAAGGGCAAAGGTGGTTGGACCGATAATAGCCCAAACGGAGGAGTGCACTGCGATGCCGCTGAGAAGCCCTGAGGTCAGTTTTGTTCTGGCAACCTTCAACCGGCGCGAGGTTGCCGCCCATACTCTTACGCGGATTCTACAATGCGGTCTGGACCGTTGCGATTACGAGGTCATCGTAGTGGACAATGCATCCTCTGACGGCACACCGGATGTAGTTGCCGACGTCGCAGACCGGGTGATACGCCTTGACCAGAACATGGGAAGCTGCGCCAAGGCCGTCGGCACAGATCATGCTCGGGGACGTTACATCGTCTTTCTCGATGACGACTCCTATCCCCGCCCCGGTTCGGTGTCGCGCATGATCAGGCGTTTTGAGGAAGATCCACGACTGGCCGCTGCCGGGTATACGGTATGCCTACACGACGGGCGTCGAGAGGGGAGCGCTCTTCCCGGTGTATTCGTGGGTTGCGGGGTGGGGTTGAGATCTGATGTGCTGCAGGCCGTGGGAGGCCTGGATCGAACTTTCTTCATGCAGGCGGAAGAGTACGATCTTTGTTTCAGACTCGTGAGCGCGGGATGGGGGATCGGAGTCTTCGAGGACGTGCAGGTCGAGCACCTAAAGAGCCCGGCAGCGCGCAGATCCGATCGAACCACTTTCCTGGATGTGCGCAACAACCTGCGCGTTGTGGAGCGATATCTTCCTGACCCGTACCGCAGAATCTACCGGAAGGAGTTTATTCAACGCTATAAGTGGCTCGCTGAGCGAGACGGGCACAGGTCTGCATGGGCCAAGGGGGTTGTAGCCGGACGATGGCTTAGTGCGGTCGAGCGGCTGGGTTATCGATCACATCGGCTTGGCCCCGACGCCTTTGAACGACTGTACTGCTGGGAACGCGTGCGCGCCGAGATGGCGGGATTGGCCCGCAGCGGTGTTTGTCGGGTGGTCCTGGCGGATCTGGGAAAGAACTGTTACCCGTTCGTTCGCGGAGCCGAGCTTGCCGGCATCACTGTTCGGGCTATTGGCGACGACCGTTTTTGCGCGCCAAAACGCGTTTATCGCGGAGTACCCATACTCCCGGAAGATGAAGCCCTGAAGTTGGAGCCCGACGCCTACGTGGTTGCCAACACAGGGGCAGTCCACGCGGCAGCTACACATAACCGTCTGATGGGACGCACTTCGCGCCCGGTACACTGTTGGTTTAGCACGCCCGATCAAACGCCTTCGCGCCAATCGGACTCGCAGGATGCGAGATACTCAGCCGATGATAACAATACGACGACGGAGCGAATCCAGGCGGCCGAGGTCTGACGCGGAGAGACCGCAGAAGACGAGGAGGAACTAGTGGGCAAAGTGGCAC
>CP070744.1:2151007-2154120 GCA_020348265.1 Phycisphaerales bacterium
GGTCAACAGCAGCTATGGATACCGATCGGCGGCAAGACGATGAGGCGTTTCGACTGACCGCTGAGCATCGTATGCTGCTTCAGATGCGCGACACCCTCTACGAAGGCAGCTGGGAGGACTTTGTGGAGGATCTTCGGGCCCGAGCCGGGGGTCGGCCCCATGTCTTCGAGACCATCCCCGATACGCCGGGGATGAAAGCCACTATCGCCGCCCATCTGAGCATGATCGAGGCGATGGAAGCGTGGGAGGTGGAACATCAGTGCCGACTCTGCGCCGACGACTGAGACGATGTCTGAGAAGTCCACAGCTTCCGACCCCGACCAAGGATGAAGGCGGGAGGATGAAGGATGAACAGAGTTTCCTCGCCGGCTCCCAGCCTTCAACGTTCATCCGTCGTTCTTACTGGGGTGTGATCGCCTCTGTTCCGAATACGACTCGATTGGATGGGTGGGAACGGGTTTCTCAGACACCTGCTGAGGCGGTACGCAGCAGTTGCCGCGGTCCGTCGAGGATCGCCGGCTGCGCCATGATAATGTGACGCCCCGCACTCGTTGGTGACGCCTGCGGGCGGTCCTCGCCACCCGCAAGGTGTGGCACGGGTCTCATCCGACACCCCGGCGTCTGGCTTGACGTTTGCGGGGTTTTCCCGTCAAATACGTCCTAGTCCAAGCTGCGGGGAATGCTGTCGTGGGTGGCCTGATGCAGCCCACGTTGGACGCCTGCGGATCGACGCATGCTTACGCATTCGATTCGGTTTGAGATACGTCTTACCGTGGCGCTTTAGGGGGCCTTTGTTCATGCTGGCGTACCTGTTGGTTTCGTTTATTGGTGGGATTGTGGCGACAGCCGGTCCCGGCGCGGGTGCCGAGGTTGGCTCGTTGGATTATTCAGCTTTGCGGGATGTCGGTCTGACCAAGCATTGGGTGGCGAATCTGCCTCTTGCCGACGGAGATTCGGTTGGCAAGGCCTTCCTCGTGGAGGGCGACCTTTATGTCGCTACGGATAACGGCACGGTCTTCGCCCTTCAGGCAGAGGTGGGCTTGATCCGTTGGGGAATTCCGCTCAGTGCAGCCCATCATCGCATCTATACTCCGGCGAGGATTCGGGGTGTTGACGATGGTGAGCATCTCGTAGTCCCGACGACCACCAATTTCTTCATCATGGATCGCTATTCCGGTGAGGTTTTGGGCAAGTTCAAGCCCCCCTTCGCTCCGGGCAGCCCGGTCGTCGGCCTGGAAAACGCATTGTTCGCGGGGAGCATAGACGGGAGTTTCTATTCGTATGCGTGGGGCGGCGCCGGCGATTTGCAGTTGGTTAAGCGTTGGCAAATACGCACGGGTGGTCCGGTGACGGCGGCACCGCGGCTGTACGATGCCGACAAGGTCCTCTTTGCCTCGCAGGACGGCATTGTCTACTCCTGTTCGGTGGCGGATAAGGGGTACCGCTGGTCATTCCGGACGGGTGGCGTGATTCTAGGCAACCCCGCGTTTGACGATGGCAGTGTCTACGTTGCGAGTATGGATCGGTCACTGTACAGCCTGGACCTTCAGAGCGGTGCAATGTCTTGGCGGCTCAGGCTGCCCAGCCCGTTGAACGAGGGACCGCTGGTGGTTTTGGACACGGTCTACCAATACTGCTCGGATTATGGGTTGATTGCCGTCGACGCAGCCACGGGTGCGGAGAGATGGCGAGATTCAAGTGGTCTTCTGCTGGCGGCCCATATCCCCCATCGTGACGTTGTCTTTACTGCCGGTGGGCGACTGAACATAGTCGACCACCAGACGGGGAATCTGCTGGGATCGATCAGTGCGGCTCCGGCCGAACTCGCTGTCGCCAATGCCCAGAGCGATGCGGTTTTCCTCCTGCAGCGTGGAGGTCGAGTCATCTGCCTGCGGCCGGACAACGTGCCTTACCTGCGACCTCGGGAGGTGGATGCTGCTCGTGCCCGGCTGAGAACCCCACCCCGCCGTGACGTTGGAGCGGCATTGACCGCAGACGATACCGCGACCGAACAGGCTGATCCCCTGAAGGACGATCCGCTACGCAGTCGGCGCGATCTTAGACCGTAAGATTCGCGGGCGGAACGATGCGGCGGTTCCGTTCTCATCCGCTGTGCGTAGTTCTCATCGTCCGTCGACCGGACCGGCGTTCCGGCCGTTTCCGTTTAGAGCGTTTTCGTCTTTTGTGTAGCGTACCAGGAGTTGGGTGCCATGCCCAAGCAAAACGCCGGCGTGCAATTCGCCCGCTACACAGTATCCGAATCTGCTATAGTGCTCTTTTTCAAGGTATATTGCGTCCATGCCAAAGCGAAACATCAAACGCGCTTTGATCAGCGTCTATGACAAGACCGGGATCGTCGACTTCGCGCGAACCTTGGTTAGCGAATTCGGTATCGAGGTCGTTTCAACCGGCGGCACTGCTGCGTTACTTACGCAGGAAGGCGTCCCCGTGACGCTCGTCGAAGAGGTCACCGGCTTTCCGGAAATGATGAGCGGTCGCGTCAAAACGCTCCACCCCAAGATCCACGCGGGCATCTTGGCGGACCGCGACAACCCGGATCACATGCGCCAGCTCGAGAAGCAGGGAATCGAACCGATCGATATGGTGGTCGTGAACCTCTACCCGTTCGAGCAGACGATTGCCGATCCGGATTGCAGCTTTGAGCAAGCCATTGAGATGATTGACATCGGCGGGCCGTGCTTGCTGCGCGCCTCGGCAAAGAACCACAAGCACGTGCTGGTTATTGCGGAGCCGGAGCTCTATCCCGGAGTACTGCGCCACCTTCGCGATGAAGAGACCGCCGAAGGCCCCGACATCCACCGGTTCGGTGCGCTTAGTACCTTCCGGAAGACCGCCGGCTACGACAGTACGATCGCCGGTTGGCTTAGCGCCTTGGATTCCCATGACAGTGGGCCAAGGGTGCGTTTTCTCGAATTGTCCAAGGCCGGACCGTTGCGTTACGGGGAGAACCCACATCAAGAGGCGGAGCTGCTTCGCTATCGCGACGACCTTCGTCACGTCGATCTCACGGTTGCCGATGCTGGGTTTGGCTCGGAAAAGCAGATTTCCCACAACAACTACCTCGACGCGAATGCCGCGGTGGACTTGTGTGA
>CP070744.1:2154220-2157221 GCA_020348265.1 Phycisphaerales bacterium
ATGATTGCCATGACGCTGGGGGCGCTGGCGTCTGGTGCATGGATCTTCAGGAAGAAGCGCCCCAAGCCCGAGGCGGCCTAGGCCGGTCCCGGTAGGTCGGGTCGGCAAGACCCGACAAAATGCATTTACGACGGCCCTCTTTCGAGAGCGGCGGGTCTGGAAGTTTGCCCTGCGAGGCTGACACGGGAGCAGCCCGAAGCCCCGGGCTCCCACCGGGCCGGCCGCGCTCGAGCGGAGGGTTGTATCCGCGGTGTCGCGAATGGAAGACGGTTTAGCTGATCCTACGATTGCCGCACTCACGGTTACTTATCTCCCTCTCCAGGAGGCTAGAGCCCGGGCGCGAAACCGTGCGCGCACGGGTTCTACCTCTGGTGGGCATACAGTTGAGTCGCTTCCTTCAGCCGGCGCGCTCGGTAGGCGCAGCCGCACTCTCCTCAACTCATGTCTTCGTTTGGCATCTCTGGGAACGGATTATCGATAGGCTTCGGTACTAGTTCGGACGAGTGTCCTTACAATAGATCAACCAATAAAACCCGTACAATGTAAGTATGCCCGCGCTTGGTCCGAAAAGCAAACTGCAAAATCACAGGCCGGCAGGTGATCAGTGGCCCCTATTGCAGAGTGCCGGACGGGACCCTGGATCAGGATTCTCCAATGGAGGCGTGCGGAAGCCGGCATTGCAGTTTGCTGTCGAAAAAAAACACAAAAAAACCGGGCCAGAGCGCGAAACAACTGGAAATCGGGCGCGCAAACGCTTGTTCAGAGGTTGTGTCGTCTCGTTAAGGAACATGGCGTCGCATCCGCGGTGTGGCCCAGTCGCCTGTAGGCTTGTCGAACTCGGCGTGCTTGTGCTCGCAAGAGATGAGCGCTGAGAGGGCGATCGGCACGCCGGGCAATTGCATTTCTGAAAAATTCGTCGGAATTCTCCGTCGCAACACGATCAAAAGCGGCTATTATAGGGAAAGGTCGCGTCCACGAGAGTGCCATATACGCAAATTTGGTTGTACGTCAGTCACGATAACAAGAGGCAGGAGAAAACAGTGGTATGGTATGCGCGAGGTTGAGCAACAGGTCCGGTGTTTGAAGATAGTGGACAGTACGTACTGGCTCGGCTCGGCCTCGCTGGAGGAGTTGTCCGCGTTAGTTGCGGAATTGTCGGGCATCACGGATGCGAGTGTCAGCACGGTCAAGCGCGACATCGCGCTGCTGCAACGTCAGGGCTTGCCGATAAGCGTTGATGGCAACGAACGCTGGCGTATCGACGCGGAGATTCCGGGTTTCGCCCTTCGGCTTACCAAGGCCGAGGCATCGATTGTATGGGCATGGTGCGTGGCATGCAGGAGTTCGGGCCGCCCGGTTGCACCGTATGCTTCCTCTGCGGCACTATCAACGGCCGTAGGTACGCTGCTGTCAGGGCTGCGGCGATTCCACGGGGGCAGCGAGGTGATGAACGCTGCCAGTGACGTATCCACCCCACCAGAAACCTCACCCTCCGGAGAACCGAAGCGACGCTTGGAGGCATCCAAGTTGATGGGCGAGGCCCGACTGGTGTATCGGCGGCTGCGAATCTTCGATCTCATCGAGAGTCAAAAGGCACTCAATACCATCCAGATCGCCGCCGTACTCGACGTATCACGGCGTACGGTTCACGACGATTTGAGCGCGTTGCGGTGCTCCGGCTTGAAGATCAAGTTCTGCCGGCGCTCTCACGAATTCCGGACAGAGGGTCTCAGTTCGTACCTGGCCGATCGCCTCACGCTAGCGATGGCGGGGGCGCTGCTCGTTCTCTTCAAATCACCCAATGCACCTGACAGTAGCACGCACGGCGTGGTCCCGTTCAGGGTCACCTCAGAGAAACTCGCAAAGAGCATCCGGCTGATGTTCATGAGGCGGTCGGAAGATCTACAGACGACGGTCGCGAGCTAACAAGCTTCCGAAACGGTGAAATAGCCGCCAAGTGGAACTCACCCACGTTATGATGCCACCGTTTTCGCCAAAAATACAGATGTCCCTAACAGAAACTCCATCCGAGAGCACAGTAGCGTTTCGGTCATTCGCATTCAACTCAACACGAGCCGAGTAATGCCCGCTGCTCTACACCGATGATACGCTACTTCGACGATTCCACGCTCGTTGAGAGGATGTCCCGCGGATCGTTGAAATTTGAAGAGAGGGGTTCCCGCTGGGAAGATCCCAGTGTGTGTAGATTTCTTCGTAAAGAAGGAGGAACCCCGATGAAGAAGTGTAAGGCAAGCGCCAAATCACGCAAGGCACTCCGACTGGCCGACTCGCGATCACCGCGGGAGATGATCCGGAATGCGTTGCGTGGGCAGCTCCATGAAGCGATGCGCGGGCTGGTGCACGATCTGTTCGAGCAAGAAGTCACAGCCTTGTGCGGTCCACGGTACGAGCGAGATCGCCAGGTCGAGGGCGCTCGGGCCGGCAGTGAACAAGGCTCGATCTATTGGGAGGGCCGCCGCGAGCCCCTTCGCCGACCGCGTGTCCGCGGCACCGAAGGCGAAGTCCATCTCGAAGCCTATGACACCCTGCGCGACTACGACCTGTTCAGCGACGATGTGCAGCGGCTGCTCATTCGCGGCGTCTCGACACGCGACTTCTCGGAGTCGACCGAGAAGCTCGACGAGGATCTGCCGCTCAGGAAGTCGTCGGCCAGCCGGGCCTTTTAGCGTTCCAGTCAACGCGATCTGGATGAACTCAACGGGCGGGATCTATCGGGGGAAACGTACTGCTGCATCATGATCGATGGGATCGAGAAGGCCCGCTCTCACGTGATGGTGGCCCTGGGATTCACCACGAAAGGCAGCAAGAGAATCCTGGGTTTTCACGAAGGGGCGACGGAGAACAGCGAGGTCGTCAAGGACTTGATCCAGTCGCTGATCGATCGGGGGTTGTGCACCACGCCCTGCTATCCGCAGAGACATTATGGACTTTCATGCGCGAGTTCTCGCCACCATCTCCAGCGAAGACCCAGATTCGAGTC
>CP070744.1:2157321-2160322 GCA_020348265.1 Phycisphaerales bacterium
TGGCGGCTCGTCCGCTAGTGCCGGGGATATGACACTCAACACGGGTGGGCAAGCCACCCGTGGCACACAGATCCATCGGTGGCGGGGATATGAGATTCAACACGGGTGGGCAAGCCACCCGTGGCACACAGCGGCCGAAGGCACCCACCATGCGAGGTGTCGCGGAACACGTAGGAGCCCGTTGAACGACTCGGTGGGCGGCGAAAGACGCCTTCAAATGTCGCCCGCCGGCCGATTGACGCCGCATAGGCTGTGCGCCCCAGGTGAGCGAATGGGCATCTGCAGACCGGTGTCGACCCTCCTTGCGCCGGAAAGACGTGAAGAAATCGGGCGGGTGCGCCCGCTTCCTCTAGAAAAATGCGCATTGTTATGGGTGCGTGGTTGAACGACGGTTCAGACGCTTGGTCTGCGCCCTTCAATCGCTACAAGATAAACATCCGTACCGATTTGCGGGTTCGCCTTTAAGTTCATTTAGTCTCTTGCGGGTGGGGTCGCTCAGACGAGGAGGAGTAAGATGTGTATCATTAGATGGATATCCGCGTCGGTGGAAGCTCTTTTGGTGCTGGCATTCATGGGCGCCGCCTGGGCTAAAGGAGATGAACCCATTAAAGGCGAACGGCTCGATCCGTCGTCCTATGGCCCGTCATACATCGAATCGATGGACGCGGCCATCGAACGTGACCGTCTCGGTCCACCGCCGGAGAGCGGCAAGAGGGGCGAGGAACACCGTGGTGCGTGGGTGATACCCAGTCGCAGCGCCTCCAAATCGGCGCATTCCGGGGCGCATTACGTAGTCAACAAGTGGGGTGATACCCGCATGGGCATCGGCTTTCCCGAGCGGGCAGATGTCCACGGCGCGTTCTTTGCCGGGCAGTCAGGCGAAGGTGTCTGGACGACGGGGATTCGCGTTTTTGGATTCCGCGGGGGGGAGGTTGTTGGGGAGACGGACTGGTTCACGGACATTGGCGCGGATCCGAAATGGTTCGCGATGAACTTGTATGGAGTGGACCGGATTGAGATCGACGCGATACCGGTGATTGACGGAGTCGGATTCTACGCGATGGATGATCTAACCTTCTCCTGGTCGACCGGTTCTCAAGGGAAAGCTGAGGAGAAGATCGTCGTTGATTTTGATGACCTTTTCTACCGGCAGGAGCTGACCGGTTCGGCCCACGCGGGATTATCTTGGGAAGCAGGTGCCGGCGAGTGCATACAACATGATGTCCTGCACGCCCCGGTAGCGCCGCCTTCGTTTGCTGCCGGTGCGCCAGCCCCGCAGGGAACGGAGACTGCGAGTTTTGTTCTCGGCGACACACATCCGAGAGTAATCCGGAACTTCCGTGGCGTTATCCGCGGTGACGCCAATTCCACTGCCGTCCCGCCGGATAGCCACGGCGCAGTCGGACCGAATCACTACGTCGAGGTCGTCAACCGCAACTTTGCAGTCTATGACAAGGGAACCGGTGCTGAGCTTGTCAACTTACACCTCTACTCGTTCCAACCGGGTACCAACGGCGACCCCCGCGTCGTGTTCGATCATCACAGCGGGCGGTGGATCGTCATCTCAACAGACTTCATGGCCACCTCGACGATCTTCCTTGCGGTTTCACTCACGGATGATCCAACGGAGGACTGGTTCAAGACCAGGTTCTGCGTCGAAGAATTCCCGGTCAGTTGCTGGCCCGACTATCCTACCCTCGGCGTTGACGCTAACGGCATCTACATCAGTGCAAGGATGTGCGACACGACTATCTTCGCAATTGACAAAGCACCTTTAGTTGCACCTTTGCCCAGTCGGGGCACCATCACGGCGTTTCGGGAATTACCCTGGGAAGGCGCTGTGCAACCCGCACACACCTACGGTACACCACCTGGTGAGTACTTCGTCTCGATTGCCACCACTTCCTCGTTGCGCATTCGTCGCGTTGATCCTCCCCTTACATCGCCGACGTTGGTGGACGTGGGTACGATCAGCGTTCCGGCTCTTTCCACCCCGCCGTCCGCACCGGCTCTGGGAAGCACTACGCCGCTAGACACGGGGAATGGGCGGATGGAGATGTCTGTGTACCGGGATGGGTCGCTGTGGACGACACAAACGGTCGATTCTGACGGGCGGGCTGCCGTGCGATGGTACGAGATCGATGCAAATACACTCTCACTGGTCCAGTCGGGTACCGTAGCGGATAGCTCGCTGCATTTCTTCTACCCCTCGATCATGGTCAACCAAGTTGGCACCGTCGTGTTGGGATTCAGCGGTTCAAATTCCGCGCAGTACGCCGGCTGCTACTACACCGGCAGGGTGCGCAGCGATCCCCCAGGTGAGATGGGAATACCGGTGCGATACAGGGCTGGGACGGCTCCCTACACCGTCATCGACTATATAGGGCGCAACCGATGGGGAGACTACAGCTACACCACTCTCGATCCGGTGGACGATTTGACCTTGTGGACGATCCAGGAGTACACACATGAGGAGGATACGTGGGGTACTTCCATAGCGGCATTCTCCGTACTCGACTGCGATGGCAATACCATTCTCGACGAATGCGATCTCGATTGTGGAACGGCAGGCGGGAAGTGCGATGTCGCAGGATGTGGCGAGGCGACGGACTGCAATCTCAACACCGTACCGGACGCCTGTGAGACGGACTGTAACGCCAACGGCGTGTTGGACGAATGCGACATCGCACAGGGCACTAGTTCGGACGTCGACGGCAGCGGCATACCCGACGAGTGCGAGGTTCGCCCACCGATACTCCCGCCAAGTCCACATAGCGGACGGAAGAACCGTTACGTTTCCATTAGTCCGGACAGCCACCAGGCAGTCGCCTATCAGGTGGAGATGACGGAGAGTGCTTTCTTTCCCGAGTCGACGGGTGTTCTCGGCTGGGTTGGCGAGCCCGATGCGAACGACGTCTCCAGGGTTGCGGATGAACCGTACTTCGATGCCGGTTGGCCGGAAGTCGTTCACATCGGCGACTGCGAGATTATACCCGCTGCA
>CP070744.1:2160422-2163383 GCA_020348265.1 Phycisphaerales bacterium
ATCGTGTCACCCTGGCCCCGCCGTTCGTGTATAACACCTGTGTGGACCGCAACGGCGACGGATATATCACCACTTCGAACGGGGCGGGTCCGCTGTCCTGGCCCAACGAGGGTGGCGCGGACACCGAGGGGGGTGTCTCAACCGCTGAGGACGAGTGCATCCTGCAGTACGTCCGCACAACGGGTACAGCGACCAGGCACGTCTCCGTGGATGCAGACAATAATGTCTGGGTGGGCGGACACTACCGCAACAATACCTTCGATCTTCTGGACGGTTTCACCGGCGAGATTCTTGATGCCACGTTCGATGTGGAATGTGGCGGGCTCGGAGGGTTGGTAGACTGTAACAACGTTCTCTGGTCGGCCAGCGAAACACCGGACCGCCGCCGCCTCTTCCGCTACAACACCGAATATGATGACGTATACAGCTTCGATTGCTGTGAGGCAGACATGCTGGCCGATGTCAACGGCGACGGGGTCATCGACGAAGCGGACGAGGCGGTTGAAGATACGGACTTCTTGATCTTCCCCGTTAACTCTGACGACGACGACGGCAACGATTCTCCAGACTACCTGGATGGTGGGCCTGCACCCTGGGAGGACGATCTGGTCGAGATCAAACTCCGCACCGCCTGTGATCTAAGCGATCAGGATGCCCACTGGTCGCTTTCGTGGGTTGACCCGGATGGTTCCGTCCTGATCTGGCCGCACAGGGATAAGTCCAACGGAGCGGGTTCAGCAGGAGCCCCACTGGACAACGCGGCCGAAGGCACGGAGCCACCCTATGACTGGCCTCCACCATCCTCGGTTTGGGTGGAAGCGTTGGACACCTATGACCAGATCGAGATTACGTTCACGATCTGGGTCAATGGACAGAGGGATGAGAAGACAGACAAGGTGAAGAGCAAGGTAACTTGCACACCGGGTACGCCGGTGTTTCAGGTTCTGGCCTTGAAATCCGTAGCCGGTGCCACCGGCGTGAGCGCGGAGGTAAATGCGCCTTTGCCATTCCCTGCGCTTTGCGGATCGCCGCCGGCGAACAAGCCGCGGAGAACGGTTGGAAGTTACATGTACATAGGCGTAGAAGATTTTGTTTACATGTACCATCCAAGATCAGGACAGCAGGTGCTCGCGCCGCAGAAGTGGGTGCAAGTAGGCTACATGAAGCGCTTTCGCCCAAAGAACGGATTCGTGGAGTCTGTAACCTACGCCGAAGTGTGGTCCGGGAACAAGTATCCGACATACGACGACGCTGATCCCGATTATCACTTCTATAAGGAGACGGGTATTCACGCGGAATCGATCGAGTACAAGTGCTATCTCATCACCCCTAAGTTCGCTGGCAAGTGGGAGTTCTATATCAAAAGACCTGGCGAACCTGAGCTTTTTCGTTCCCTAACACATGACAACTGGAAGGATGCTACAGGAAACACCATAAGTTACGCAATCGAAACACACACCAAAGAGGACGAGCGCTGGGGTACGCAAAGCGCACCCGTCA
Source organism: Phycisphaerales bacterium (assembly GCA_020348265.1). Taxonomy (GTDB): domain Bacteria; phylum Planctomycetota; class Phycisphaerae; order UBA1845; family UBA1845. Next base: position 2,161,923 of record CP070744.1, read on the forward strand.
AGTTCCGTCAATGTAAGTACGCGAAGAACTGGGAGAGCCTCTCGCCCGTCGCATTCGTATCGGGGGACCTTTTCAAACTTCCACCCGGCCCAAACTACCCTGCGGTGATCCAGTTGATTGCCAACCCACCTGGATGTCAATCATGCGAGTTCGAAGCATGGGATACGAGAAGATGAAGATGCTATTGGAGCGCACTCATATAGAACCTTTTAGTCTCCTCACCAATACGATCCCCTTGTTTGTTCTGCTTGGTGGGCTCGGGCTCCCTTCCGTAAACGCGCAGGGTGCGGAATGTGCACATGAGAATGAGGATGGAAACGAGCAGGATCTTCGAATAGGAAGTGAATGGGCAATCCGCACGAATGACGTAGCGATTACGAGGGCGTATGAAATTCTCGGCGTGAGCGATGCGAGGGAATTAAAGGTACGGGCTACATTAACGACGCTTGCAGAGGACAATACGCCGTTCCTGAGTACACAAATCAAAGGAAGCCCGATTTGGCACGTCGTAGTGGACAATTTGATGATTCGGCTTGAGCGCTATGCCGGCGAGGAGGACAGGCATACGAGAACGTTCGACGTGTTTCTCGATGCAGCGGGCGGCCAACTCCTCAAGGCGGTTTCACGGTGGCCGAAAGGTATCCCTGCGATCGCGCCAGAGCCGTCCAGTAAGAGCGCGGAGGAACAGATGAGGCGCGCGGGCGAGGAGCGGTATCATTCTTTTCCTAAGGATGGTCCGGGTATCACTCTGCTAGAGGCCCTTAATGCACTAAATGACACCGAGAATCCGCTCGTGGCGAAACAGATTCGCGCAGTCTACGTCATGTGGTCGCAAGTGGGCAAGTGGCGGACGCCGCGCCCAGTCTGGGCGATTACACTACGAGGGATTCCGCCGATTTCCGGTACCAACCCCGCAATCGGTATAAACTTGCGCAACCACATCCGGTATATTGTCGATCCGAAGACGAGGAAATGGTTGTGTGCGTCCACAAGTCCACAGCCGGACAGCGATCGCACTGAATGAGGGCTCTCAGTGGGAGACAGCAGTGGCGGAGAGAACGTCGACACATTCGGAGATGTATGATTGATGATTGCTGTGGGTAATCACGTTTCGAGGTACTGAACGATGAGAAGATTGGGGCAGAATCTGTTGGTAACCAGCGCATTTGCCCTTGTTGTGGGCTCTCCTGCACACTTCGCGCTTGGCCAGACAACCTGCTCGGAGTCCCTGCACGCAGCCTGCTGGGGCGTCGCCACTGACACCGAGGGTAATATATGGTGTAGCGGCGGACCGGGCACCACCTTGACCAAGGTCACATCAACCGGTGAGGTTCTTGAGTACCCCTCCCAGCGGTCGTCATGCAGCCGGGGCGTAGCGGTGACTCCCGCGGACAATCATGTCTGGGTGGCGTACAACAAAGTCATCGACTTGGGTGCCTGTAAGGGAGTAGACGACAATGT
>CP070744.1:2163483-2166437 GCA_020348265.1 Phycisphaerales bacterium
GCGGAGAAACCCGCGTTTTGGGGCCGCCAGGGCAAGCGCAAATGGCCTGAAGGGCCATGTGGCGCTGTAGTATTAAGTGATGCAGTCCACCAACAGTCTTTGACATGGGGATATGGGGCTCTGTTTTTTTCAGTGCGCAAACACCCGTGCAACAAGTGCTTGCAGAATCTCACAGAGTGTGAGTTGTGTTTCATGCTTGACACCGGTCAAAGTCGGTGTTAGAGTTAGAGTGCACCAGGGAAAGCCAACTCACTGGGGACGGAGCCCCTGAAAGTATTATACCAGTATCGTTGTTGTTGCATCGAGGTTGCTTCTGTTGATAGGTATGCGCTTCCGGTGCGCCGGGAAGGCGTGGGGTATGCCCTTGCGCATCTCATACATGTTGTTGGCTGTTGTCCTGATGTCTGCGGGCGGCTGTATGCGCGGAGCCCAGTCCGTGGGCTATCGCACGGTTCTTCCGGTGGTCGGAAGCAATCGCGAGCTTGCCCGGCAGGCGAACTCCTGCGGAGTGGCATCGGCCCGTGCAGGTGATCTCAAGGCTGCGGAGGTGGCGTTCCGGGAGGCCCTGCGGGCGGATCTTTCATGTGCCGCCGCACACTGCAATCTGGGGAATATTCTGCTGAGCAGAGGACAGCTCTACGAAGCGGCGCTGGAGTTTGCGTTCGCCGCCAAGGTAGATAGTCGCGCCGTCGAGCCAAAAATCAACCTGGGGAGACTCTATGAGACTGCTGGATGGCATGCGGCGGCAGTTGAGGAGTATGAGAAAGCCCTTAGCCTTGATCGGGACAATACCGAGGCTATGGGGCGATTGGCCTTTGTATGTCTGCAGAGCGAAGGAAACTCACAGAGTGCGGCAAGCCTTTTGCGCGGACTTGCACAGGCAAACAGGAATAGCAGGTGGAAACGCTGGGCTAGCAGAGAACTTGACCGGTCCACTGGCTTGGCTTCACAGTAGGTTACACTTGATAGTGAGCAATATCGGGGAATTCAGATTCCAAGGAAATCAAACAGGGGTGTAAACCTGGGATGTCTAGGCACGGAGCGCCAAGATTAGGAGACGTTGTTATGAGGAGAATAGTGATCCTTGTGTGCAGCGCTGTGGTTGTCGGTTGTGCGGTGTTTGCGGGGTTGCTCTGCAGTGAAGTGTCTGCAAAGGAAACATGCAAGACCACACCTGTCTGCATCGGGGGCGGAGTACCGGGGGGGGGGGGCTATTGCCCGGCGGTGGCCCGCGCGCTGCTGCCAACGGCGGAAGCCCTCTCGAACAAGGGAGGCGGTAAACAACAGAACGCTACCGCAGGGCGCAGTCCTACCGGTAGTGTTACACGCCCTGTGGCCGGGGGTTCTAGCGGGCCCACGCCTGTTCAAACGTCTATGGAATCGATGGCCAGCAGCGTATTGGCCGGGCAGACCGGTATGCCAAAGATTCTCTGGTTTGATGCTGGGATGAACTTGGCGGGCGTAGCGGGCGCGCATGTGGAAGCTTCGGTAAACGGGGTTGGCGACAGAGGAACAGTGTTTCTGGGCAACGGCGCGTCATACGTCGACCATACGGATTTTCATGTGCCCTTAAATGGTATCGACTGGCATCATAGAAGGTTTTTCTCATCAAAGAGTTCATCAACAATCAGCTGGCATGGCGAAGGTTGGTGGAGCAACGAGATGATGAACCTCACCGTAGCCGGCAGCGAAGGGGCGAGCAACGTCTCAGTGGAGATGACCCAGCACACGACTCTCGACTTCACCTACAGCGGTGGGTCGTGGACGTGCGACGATAATTTCCTCTATACCTTGACCTTTTCTTCGGGTGACGATGAGTACATCCTCAAGAACCCCGAAGGCTATACCTGGGTCTTCCACGACAGCGAAGCCACGAATGCGGGCAAGCTCAAGCGCATCGTCTGCGCCTACGACAACGACTGGGCCTTCACCTACTCGTCGGGTCAGCTGACCGACATCGTCGTCGACGTGGTGGAGGGCACCGACCACAAGATCACCTACAGCTACTTCACCTCCGGCGACAACGACGGACTGCTCCAGTACATCAAGGTCTACAAGTCCACCACAACCACCGACGCCAACCTCATCGGCAAGATGGAGTATGTCTATCACGACAGCACGACGGATGATTACGGCCTGGAAGATGATCTGATGAAGGTGATCATCTCGCGCAAGGGTACTTCGGACGGAGACGGCGTTCTCTCCATCAGCGAGACCTACTACTACCGCTACTACAAGGGCGTGTACGACAGCGGCAGTAATCCCGGCACCGACCACTTGATAAAGTACGTCCTCTACCCCGAAAACGCCGACCGGCTCAACACGGACAAGGGCGATCCGCTGAGCCAGACCAACACCGACTTCGAGGACTACGCCAACATTTACTACAAGTACGACGCGAACAGCCGCGTATCCGAGACCCAGGAGCGTCTGCCCGGCAGCGGCTGTGGCTGCGGCGGAGCGGGAGGCACACCGGGAACGACAAGCTATACCTGGACCGATGCTGGCGGCACACCCAACCTGGACACCTGGAAGATCCACTGCATAGCCGACCGCGCGGATGACAGCCGAGTGATCTTCGATGTCAACCGCTGGTATGACATCCTCACCTGGGTGGTCCAGGACGACAAGGACTCGCCCACGCGGGAGCTGATCTGGCACTTCGACTACGGCACCAGCGGGGCGAGCGAGAATCGCCTTACTCAAATTCATTATCCCTCGGCGTGTTCCGACTATGACGAAGATTCCCCCTACAGTGTCACGCTAAACAGCAGCGCGGGTGTTGTTTATGTGATTGACTACGACTACGCCACGGACACCTACGATGGCTATCCCGAGAAGATCCGCATCCAGGAGGGCACGAGCGGCACCCCAGACACGCTGACCTACCACGGTCGTTCGATTACCGAACGTCCCGATCTGGCCACGACCACTACCGTGTACGAATCCACCGG
>CP070744.1:2166537-2169454 GCA_020348265.1 Phycisphaerales bacterium
GCCAACCGTTGTCGGAAGCTTTGTTGAGCTGAGGTGCTTGTTCGGGCGGACTCTCCGAACTCAGTACGGCAGCACGGAGACGAACATGGGAGAAGTGCCCCGGATAGAACGACATCCTATGGGAGAACAATCATGCTAGAAGGACCGAACGTCATCCTGAGGCTCTTCAGCGAAGATGACCTGGATGAGTTTCTGAAGCTCGAGAACACATATGCCGAGATGGGCGAGTTTACCCCTGTCGACTGGCGCTCGCCGGCGGCGTTTCGCAAACACTACAGCGACACCGGCGGCTGGGACGATAAACTGGGCCGTATGCTCATCACCGACAAGAGCGGCCGCATTCTCGGCCATATCATGTTCATAAAGGAGCCGTCATTTCAATCCGGATATGAGGTTGGCTTCGTAGTCTTCCACCGAGAAGACAGGGGCAAGGGATATACAACGGAGGCGCTGCGCATCTTCTCGGCGTATCTGTTCGAGCTAAAACCCATTCCTCGCCTGCAACTCAGTACGCACATAGACAACATCGCCGCCCAGCGAGTGGCGGAGAAATGCGGCTACAAACGGGAGGGCACGTTGCGGCAGATGTTCTTTACGCGCGGGAAGTACGTTGACTACGCATTGTATTCCTTGCTGCGCGACGAGTGCCCATCCCTGGCGGAGGCCCTGTGACCCGATGGAGGAGACTACCACTTGTTGACTTTCATTTGCAGCGCAGAACGACCATTGGATCAAGGTTGGCGGCGCGGCTTGGATCCCCGCATCGCGCAGGGTTGCTCGAACAGTTCGGCGATCCTGCGCGGCATTGCATCGAACAAGAGAGGGCGTATTGATGAGACTTCGAGATTGTCGAGCAGTGATGGTGGTAGTAGGGCTCTTGGGCGTCGGTATTGGGGCAGCCATAGGACAACGCCCGGACCTCAAGCCGGTCGGCCGCGACTGGCCCATGTGGTGTGGCTCTGCCGGCCGCAACGCCGTCTCCACCGAGACCGAGATCCCCGCGGACTGGGAGGTGGTCCTCAAAAGGAATATCAAGTGGATCGCTCCGCTTGGAACGATGACCTACGGAACACCGGTCGTCGCCAACCATCGAGTTTATGTGGGAACGAATAACGGTGGCACATTCCGGCCACACAGCAGGGGTGACAGGGGGTGCATGCTCTGCCTTGACGCAAAGGACGGCAAGCTGCTCTGGCAAGCCACGCATGATAAGCTGCCAACCGGAGAGGTGAACGATTGGCCGGAAGCGGGCATCGCCTCGAACCCCTATGTCGACGGCGATCGAGTCTACTATGTCAGCAATCGTTGCGAGCTGGTGTGCGCCGACGTCTACGGTTTCCATGATAATGAGAACGACGGCACCTTCGACAAGGAGAGATTCACGGAGAAACAGGATGCCGACTTCGTCTGGATTCTGGACATGATCGGCGAGCTGGGCGTGTTCCCCCACGTGTTGGCGGCCAGTTCCCCGGTCGGCGCCGGTGATTTGGTCTATGTGGTTACGGGCAACGGGCTCGGCGAAGACTACGCAGAACCGTCCGCCAAAGTGCCCGCACCAGAGGCACCGTCACTCATAGCCGTCAACAAGAAGACCGGGAAAGTGGTCTGGCAACGCAATGACCCCGGAACGGAGATTCTCCACGGGCAGTGGTCGTCACCGGCCTATGGTCTGATTGATGGCACGGCGCAAGTCGTCTTTGGCGGTGGTGACGGCAGGTGCTACGGCTACGATGCAACGGTCGGCGCACTCCTCTGGAAGTTCAATCTAAACCCTAAGGGGGCCGTCTGGGGACGCGGGGGACGCGGTGGAACGAAACTCAACATCATCGCAACGCCCGTGATCCACGACAACAAGGTATTTCTTGGGGGTGGAAATGATCCGGATGGTGAAGGTCCTGGTCGGCTCTATGCCATCGACGCAACCGCGCGCGGTGACATCACCGACCGTGGTAGACTCTGGTTCGTTGGCGGAAGACAGTTCGGCCGCAGTGTTTCGACCGTGGCGATTGCGGATGGTTTACTGTACGCCGCCGATACTTCCGGTGTCCTCTACTGCCTAGATTTCAAGACCGGACGACAGCACTGGAAATACGACATGGGCTCCGGTGTCTGGGGTTCGCCACTGGTGGTCGACGGCAAAGTAATGCTGGGCAACGTCGACGGCGAACTGCATGTACTGAAGCACAGTGGTCAGCTCCAAAAGCTAGCTGTAAACCAGCTGGGTAACTCGATCTATACCGCCCCGGTCGTGGCCGACGGCACGCTCTACATCGCCACAAGTCGCCGGGTGTACGCCATCGGAGAGGCCCAACGCCATGGTACTGATTGAGTCCGAGATGACGTGCGCTCTTGGGCCGGCGGCTGGAGCCCGGCCCTGCCGGTCGGATGGCACCAAGTGCTTAGAGAGACGCCATGCGGATTGAACCGACACACTCGGAACACACGGAGCCCTGTGCCCAGCTTGCCGATCACGAGATCGGCTTGCGTGTGCCGGCCGGCTCTAAGGCCGGCGTGCCCTTCGGATTCGCTGCGTACCTGTGGCGGGGGTTCGCGATGTACTCGGCGCCCTCCGCCTCCGGAGTGCCCTATCTTACCCATTCGCCGGGGTCGGTGAGCAGGGCACGGGCATAGATGGCCAGCCGAAGCAAGTTGATCGTGAACTGTTTGGACCCCCTGGATTATCCGAACCGCGACCGTCAGGGAGCGCTCTGCTGAGGCTGCCAAGCACGGTGTCGTTGGGAGCTGTCACACCAACGGGAGCGAATAGGAATCGTGTTTCTGCTTAAGCCTCAGCCAGCTTCTTGATAAGGTCGTTCTTGCACTGGGCGGACTTATTCCACGGATTGCGCTTCCGCCGCCGATCTTGAATCCGGAGCTTGTTGGACTAACATAGGAAGTGGTAGTGCGCCGTGCGAAG
>CP070744.1:2169554-2172278 GCA_020348265.1 Phycisphaerales bacterium
TACGCTTGGACGTCGTTAACGTTGACAATTCCATTGGGTACGGAGAATCCGAACGGAGCGGGCTGACCGAGCCCTATACCCACCGTATCTCCGTAGTACCACGGATCCGGCCTCTCGATCGTGCCCAGCATCAGCGGATCGCTGAAGATCACGCCGTCCATCGTCGATCGGACTCTGTAAGTTGCCACAGGTATGATCTGGCAATCGCCGATGTGAACGACATCGGGCCAAGCGTTGCCGAAGTATGGCTCACCTACGACCCTGGAAACGCCGTTTGCGTCGGGCTCACCAACCCAACCGAGAACACCCGTCGACTCGGGAAAGTAGGCACTCTCCGCCATCTCGATCTGATAGGCCAAGGCGAAGCTATTGTCCGGACTCACGGAAATGTAACGGTTCTTGCGTCCGCCATGAATGCCTCCGGGTATCGCCGGTGGACGGACTTCACACTCATCGGGTATGCCCGAGGCATCGACATCCGAACTCGTGCCCTGCGCGATGTCGCATTCGTCCGGCACCCTGTTGCCGTTGCAGTCCCCTTCACATTCGTCTGGTATGAAGTTCAGGTTGCAGTCGATGGACATGCCGCATCTTGAAACATCGCATTCACCGCCGGGCGGTCCGCAATCTCGATCACAGTGGTCCGGGACGGCGTTGTTATTGCAGTCAACAATACCGGTGGAAAGAACGCCTATATATGTGCCCCATACGTCCTCAGCGTGTACGTACTCCTGGATCGTCCAGAAAGTCGCCCGGTCCACCGGATCGAGCGTAGTATAGCTGTAGTCGCCCCAGCGGTTGTGTCCGCCCGGGTCAAGGAGGTTATACGGCGCCTCGCCAAACCTGAACACAACCGGATTAGCCATCTCACCGGGCGGATCGGTGCTAAGTCTTCCTGTGTAGTAACAGCTGGGGTACTGGAGGTAGTAGGACCCGGAGAAGCCCAGGACCACAGCATCGGCTTGGTTCACCATAATTGACGGGAAGTAATAGTGAAGCACGGCGTGGGCCACGGTCCCCGATTGAACCAGCGTCCTAGATGCCACGTCGACCTGGTACCATCGCACTCCAGCCCGGCCATCGACGTTGACGGTGTGGGCACTCCAAATCGAACCGTTCCGATAGACTGACATCATTAACCGGGCGTCTATCGTGCTTATCGGCGTAATGCTTCCCATCGCATCCGCATCAGGTGGATTGACAAATGGGGTCACACTGACCTCGCCAATGTCCACCAATGTCGGCAACGTCAGTGGAGGATCGATCCGATGGAGGTGCAGGTTCTCCTTGTCTTCCCCGAGTGAGAGGACGTATTCACCAGGTGGCGTACCGTACGTGTGCGCGGGGTGATAGGAGTAGCCGAATATGGTCAGACCTCTAAAGGCAGTGATGGTACCAAGACTGGGCGACGGGGCGACCAGAGGAGCTTTGTCAATCGCGAAGATCGTCATGTCGCACCCCACGGTGTATACACCGATGTAGATACCGTTGGCATCAACACCCAATGTGGGATAATCGGGCCAGCAGGAGGAGTTCGGTTCCGGCCTGACGGAAAAGCTGGTCTTGAACCAGTCGCCTGTGGGATCGTCACTGAGCGAAACCGCAAGGAAGATGTTGGCGTCAAAATCCGTTACGTGGATAATCCATCGCCAGCTATGATGATCGAACAACACGCGCGGATCACCGGACGAACCCGGCAAGAATGTACCCAGATGCATACTGACCAGTTCAGCTCCTGATTCCTTATCGTATACGGCGAAGACGCGATTGACCGTCTCCACGTAATGATTCGGGCCCACGGCACCGTCCGTATCCGGCGGCCTGGAAAACGAACCCGCATCGCCTCTAATCACTCCCTGAAAGCTCGTGATAAGCGTCGGAGCGGTCGCACGAGTGCCGGAGGGTCTAACCCTCTGCGCCGAACTGGAAAGCGAGACAGCCTCATCCGGCGGGCTAAACGGCGCATGGATGAAATCAGTTTCCGGAAACTCGCCGGCACCCGCCTCCCAGGTCAACCCCGCGTATCCTGTTCCGGTCAATTCCGTCTTGTAAGGAAGGTCGTCAAAGTCGACGACGATTCTCTTGCCTGTAGTCTCCTCCGAATCGGCGGTCACGGAGTAGGTAAGATCATCCATAGCGTAGAAGCCGGCACCTCTGAATACCGGTACGGCCACGATCTCGATCCGATCCACTCCTTTCAGGTTCATTTCGAACCACATCGGCTCAGCACCAAGATCCCTGAACCAGTCGGTCTTCCCCACAGCTTTCCCGCCGCGATAGCCCATCACGCGGATCCCGTCCGTCCAAACGCCTTCGGCTGCCTGACCGGCGAAGTATGCACCGTGAACATCCACTACACCCGGGAAACCTATGCCTATGCGCGGATCACCCCACTTGTTGATCACGTTATGTGCTCCGGAATGCGGTGCCGTGGTCGCGCCGCGGGTAGGGATCAACCAAGCGCCAGGACGACGTTGAGTCTCCTCTCCGGCTTTTGGCGGGGCAAGGCGGGCACGTTCAATTGCCTCGTCCATCGACTCGATGTACGACGGACCATAGGACGATGGATCGAGCTGCTCGCCGCGGATTGCTTCATCCGCTCTCAATCCGCCGGCGCCGATCAAACCAAACGCCAAGAATGCTAACGCCGACGCTGGTATCCTCCTGATGGCACACATCTTACTTCTCCCCATTTGAGAGATCACATCCTCAAGAAACCGACTA
>CP070744.1:2172378-2174952 GCA_020348265.1 Phycisphaerales bacterium
TCTAGCGGTTCAGGAGTTGGGTGCCATGCCCAAGCGAAGCGCCGGCATGCAATTCGCCCGCTACACAATATCCGAATGTGCTATAACGGGGGTATGGGTCCGACTCGTGGGCTCACCGCGGCGGACTGCGCTGCTCTACCTGGCAACATTCCCTCGCGATCCTCCAGACCTCTACGGAACTGCTGGATCCCCCACGACGCTCGAAAACCGGTCGGGAGCGTTCAACCTGGCCCGGCTATGTGTGTCGAGAATCCAGCGACAATCGGCAAGAAAGAACCCCGCGTTCAGTTCTTATTTATGCGGGCTCTGGGCCCGACCAGCAGTCCCGGACGCTGCGCGGGGTAGCTGATCTCTTCATCATGACACTCATCGCACGTGGGTGGAATATCAAACTTCCGGTCGGGATGACACTCCGCGCAGTCGGACTCCTCGTGGTTGTCGTCCAGAATCTGTCCCGTGACCGTGTGATCGAAGGTGTCCGGCTCCCAGTCGCCGTGACAATCGTTGCAGACAGTGCTCGGTTTAACGAACGGTACCTTTTCGTGGCATTGGCGACAGCTATTGCCCTTGTGATACGTACTCAGCGGCCAACCGGTGTTTGTGTGATCGAACGGTTCGATTCTCGGCTGACCCTCCTGCCAATGGCACCGCCTGCATTTACCGGTGATCTCTGTGGTGCCACTGTTCATGTCAGCCTCGTGGCAGTGTAGGCACGGTTGGTGGTGCTCTCTTACGGTGCGAGTCGCCTCCTCTTTTCCGTTGGTCCTTATATGGCAACGTGTGCAGTTCTCTTCGTGGTGGCACTCCGCGCAGCGCAGATCGAAGCCGTGTACGTGCTCCCAGTGGCGGAAGATGACCATAGACTTGGCGCCCTCCTTGGACTCGGCGCGGTAGAACTCGGTCTGTGGCTCGGGGATCGGCGGGTGCATCTGCTCGAGAATGTCGTATCCCGGAGGGCGCGCCGCGACATCACGCGACCTCGGGCCGCTCGTCCTCCGGCGGTGGCAGATGGCACAATCGGACGGATCGAGCCAGTCCTTATGGCAGTTCAGACACTGTCGATGGTAGGCCCCCTTCAACCCCGGTTTGTGAATACCCGTACCCTTGACTCCCGGTTCATGGCAGGTCTTGCAGGCGGGATGTTGTTGGCCCTCGGGTGTGTAATGATGGCACACCACACAACCGCGGGTCATCTCGGCCATGTCAGCATGGCCTTTGTGGTCGAAAGGCACTGGCAGGTAAGCATCCTGCAGTTCGTCAAGCACGACAACGTCCGGGCCTTTTTGACCGTGCATGTACAACCCGGGATCTCGCCCGCACGCCGGTAGACACTGATTCTCAGGAGAGGGGCGATCGCAAGTGTGGCAGCACGCGCAACCCACATCGCACCCCGTGGCGCGCATGGCCGTGGTCTTCTGTCGGGCAGGCTGCTCGACGCTTTTGGGGGATTCCTGAGCCACGGCCGAGAAAACGCCGCTCGTGGCTACTACGGCACAGGCCAGGATCAGGATACATAGCACGCTGCGTCCTCCTCCGTCGAAGGCACCCCGGTGCACGCAGCTCGATAACCGTCCACTCATGCTATTCTCGCTTTGTCTGGTTGGCTAATCACTGGGAGATAGGTCACGATGACCCGATAGACCAATATCAACAACGATATGAGCCCGACCGTCACGGCGATCTCGGCGAGCGAGGGGAAATAGGTCTTCGTCGCGTACGGTGGCTGGTAGGCAATCAGGAACACGTTAACGCGGTTGAACGCAACACCGAGTACGATGAGAAACGCGGCGGTAAACAACAATCGTGGAGTATTCCGTACGCGTGCGGACAAGAGCATGAAGAACGGCACGACCAGGCCGAAGACCATCTCGACAGTGAAACACACGCTCTGGACTGACCCGTCGATTAGAAGCACATAGCTCTCGCGGACAAGCATATCACCGACCTTAAAGGCCAGGTACAGCCCGGTGAAGAACACGACATACTTCGAAAGTGGGCTCAGAATCTCCATCTCCGGTTTGAGCTTAAGCGACCAGGAGGCATACATCGATTCGAAGATCACCATGGGAAAACCCACCATGAACGCCGACAAGAGGAACAGTAGCGAGCATATCGGCGTGTCCCAAAGGTCGTGAAACTTCGACGGAGCGATGACCATCAGGTTGCCCAACGAGGATTGGTGCAGACAGGAGAGCACCACTCCGGCAATGACGAACAGGAACATCAGCTTGTCAAGCCAACGGTTGAGGAACGTGCAAAGGCGCGAGATGGTGGGAAAGCGCAGATCATCCTGAAGCCGATCACAGAGGATCGGCATAAACTCAATGTACAACACATTCAGATAGCAGACCACGCACATGCCGACCTCGAACAGGACCGAGTTGCCCTGCCAGAGAATGATCGGGTGCCAGATGTTGTAGTAGCGCCCCAGGTCGAACTGGAGCCCGATACCAACGAAAGTGTACCCCAGCATCGCGGTCAGAAGCGCCGGGCGGGCAATTGCGTGGTAATGCTCGCGATGGAAGATGTGGGCCAATGCCGCCGTGGTGAAGCCTCCCGCAGCCAGGGCAACAC
>CP070744.1:2175052-2177591 GCA_020348265.1 Phycisphaerales bacterium
GGACCGACGTTCACTCAGCGACAGCAAGACATTCTTCCAGATCGTCAAGGAAAACTGGGCTGAATTGTGGCACGGGAGATCCGTAGACGAAGGAAGCCTCTATTGCCCGACCTGCGGGGCAGACCACCGCATGGCTCTAATGAAGCGGCATAGTCGCAGAGAGTACAAGTCAGAAGAGCATCCCACCAACGCACCAAGCAACCTCATCAACTTGACGCCACACCTATTCCTGGCAAGTTGCACCGACTGCAAGACCGAGTTTACTCTTCTCATCTATGCTGGCCCGGACGGCCCATCGCTCGCCGTCTTCTCCAATGAATACGGCGGGTTGTCCACGCCGCATACGCCCGATCCGGTCAACTACTTCCTCGACCAAGCACACCGCGCTGAGACGGTTGGCGCCACCAGTGCCGCCCTGGCAATGTACCGCAGCGCGCTCGAACAGGTGCTTTTCGAGCAAGGTTACACCCGGAAAATGTGCGGGAACAAACTACGTGATCTCCAACGGGCCATTGAGGCCGGACAGGCGCCACAGTGGGCTCTGGAAGTCGAGACCGATTTTCTCGACGTACTTAAACAACTCGGTGATCACGCATGCCATGTTGGCCCCGCAGTCCAATCGAGCGACTCCGACAATGACTCAGAACCGTACGATCCCAACACCGAAGCGGATACTGAGAGGCAGTTGCTACCAGCTGTCCGGGCAACGTTCACCCACGTTCTCGACACAATCTATGAGCGAGAGCACAAGAAGCAGGAGCAACTCGCGACCCTCAGGGCCGGCCTTCCTGCGGACCGATCTCCGGAGCCTAAACCATGACCAAGAAGAAGGTGACTAAGAAGAAGGCGCCAAAGAAGACGGCACGCAAGAAGACCGCCACCAAGCGTTAGCAGTCTGTCACACTGGGAGCGATCGAACTGACCGACCGTCAGCACATGAACATGATCCGCGAAGCCATGATCGATGCCGGCATGCTCAGGAGCGCCGTTGCACCATGAAGGCTCGATGCCTCAACAGGATGCTATGTAAAGCAGCACTGTTAGGCTTTTGTTCGGTCCTACAACACCTGTGACATTTACATGCGCAACATCCCATACCCTCTGACAATTGATGAAGAGATTGGCGTTGACTCGCGACCCGGCATGTTCTACAATCCACCACGTTGGGTCAACGTATCGGAGGAACAGCTGACATCTTACGAGGGAAGGAACCCGATGAGCGCACAACTCATGGAGGTATCGTTACGCGACGCAGTCCAACCTGAGGGCTTTATCAAGGGCGGCGACGCAAGCTGTGCCGAAGGGCTCAAATACGATTTTCGCCTGGGGACGCGTATTCTCTTTTCTGGCGAACAACCGATAGACACCGCCAATCTCTCGGAGCATGAGCGCGGGCAGCTGGCTCTCCCGCCCGGGCATCTCGCCTTTGTTATGACCGAGGAGAGGCTAGAGCTACCAGACACCATCAAGGCCGAGCTGAGCCTCAAACGAAAACTGAGCCACTTGGGTATCCTTGTCCTCGGTGGCTTCTGCGTGGACCCTGGGTACAGGGGCCGCCTCATTTTTGGGCTATATAACCTATCATCGAGTCCGTTCCCGTTGATGCCGGGACGAAAACTCGTCGCGGCCCAGTTCTTCGAGCTGCCACCGGATGCGATACCCGCTAAGGCGGCCCCACCCGAGCCGCTCGACGACTTTCCCGATGATTTGGTCAGATTCATGCTCAGCTACGCGCCGATCTCGCAAGAAGGCATCCGTGAGTCGATCGATGAGATCAAGAAGGGATTGGATGATCTGCGCCAGCAGTTCCACAGCAGGGAAGAGTGGTTCACCCGGTTCCAGGGGCTCCTGGGGGACCTGGGTGCAGATCTGAAAGCTGAAGCCGAAAACAGGCGATCCACCGAAGACGAATTCCGTAAAACGCTAACAGATATCCAGCGCAGAACAGCTGGGATCGCAGCGACGATAGCAATTGTCTGCGCAATCGCTGTGGCCATCGCCAGCGGCATCGTGCTGCAGAAAATCCCGACTGGTGGCACGGTCGGTACACCGCCCGCCGTGAGGAGTCCCGCTGACGCCGGGACCGCTAACACAAACTCGAACTAATTCTCTAGATATGCCCGCTTCGAACACACCTCGACGCCTTGTCGAAGCCCCCTCGACCGGGCTCCGCCACCGCCCCCCGCGCCGCCCCGCCACGGTAATCCCGTCACAGAAAGTGGCCAAAAGGGTGTCCGATGGCCAAAAGCCCCCAGGCCGCAAAACGCGCGTAACCCCTTGGAATCACCGGGGCTTACGCGTTTTGGCCACCAGCGCAATACCCTGCAATCGCCTCCCGATCCGACTTTCGCCGCGCAAAACCGCTCCGAGCCGGATTCTCACGTAACCCCCGCAATAACAAGCACTTACGAGCAAACGCAATCTGCGCAAAACCTCGGTCACTACAAGATTTCTCGCCCCTGCGTCGATTGCGGTCGTCCCGCCTACATTTCACACCCCTTTACCCGCTTGACGCCTGCTTCTGTTCGGTATATGTTAG
>CP070744.1:2177691-2180220 GCA_020348265.1 Phycisphaerales bacterium
AGAGATACGCGTTTCGGCTGGACATAGCCAATCCGTCAGGCTCACGCACGGTCGGACAGGCGACGACCTCGATGGGGATGTTCAGGTCCCGGGCCATCTGCTGGATTACCGCAAGCTGCTGGTAGTCTTTCTCGCCGAAGAAGGCGAAATCGGCAGGCACGATCTGGAAAAGCTTTGCGACAACGGTGGCGACTCCGTCGAAGTGTCCAGGCCTGCATGGACCGCAGAGCACGTCCGTGAGCTGGTCGACGTGAATGGTAGTATGCGCATCCGAGGGGTACATGGCCTCGACGTCCGGAGTGAAGACGATATCAACCCCCTCCGCTTCACACGCCGCTAGGTCGGAGTCGAGGACCCTTGGGTACGCCCGGAAATCTTCGTTCGGACCGAACTGGGTCGGGTTGACGAATATGGTAACGGTCACAGCGTCACACCGGCGGTGAGCTGTTCGGATGAGAGACAGATGTCCTTCGTGCAACGCTCCCATCGTAGGTACAAGCCCAACAGTGACACCCCCGCGGTGCAAGTCACGCACAGCCGACCGACACGCATCTATATCCGTAAAGACATCCATACCGGTGAGCCGAGCCTCTAAGTAACAGGATGTTGCTTTCAACCCATCGTCGGCGCCTAATGTACAGCCGGCGTGGAATTATGCAAAAGCACTGTTGTCGGGTGCGCGTGCAAGGTGAAGTCATCATCCCGGTACCACGCCATATGCAGGTGTTAGTGCTTGGGGGCCTTATAGGTCATAAGGCTGCTCTGCTCGGCCGCTAACGGTAAGAGCGCGGGTGTGTCTAAACCTATGGAATCACACGACTTGGAAGCACGGTACGAGGTGGCGGAATCAGCCGAGGTTGCCCTCGTTCGACGGGCTCGGGACGGTGATTCCGAGGCGTTCTCCGATCTGGTGGACATTTACCAGCGGCGAACGGTTTCGGTGGCGTATCGGCTTTTGGGCAACATCGAGGATGCCAGCGATGTCAGCCAGGAAGCCTTCATTCGGGCGTATCGCCACCTTGGGCAACTGGAGGACTTGTCGCGTTTCGGGTCGTGGCTTCTGCGAGTTGTCAGCAACCTGGCGCTCGACTTCCGCCGGGGACGCAAAAGGAGGGAGGCTGTCTCGCTGGACGACAGCCTTACCTTGCCGGAGGAGGCCCGCCAGCCCGGGACGGGGCTACGGCTTACGGGAGCAGATGGGGAAGAAGCGGAAAGTCTGCCGGATGAACTGCAGACCGCTATCGACGATGCGATGGGGCAACTGCCCGAGAAGCAGCGCCTTGCATTGGTTTTGTTCAGCATCGAGGGAATTCCGCAGAAGCAGGTTGCGGAGATCCTCGAATGCAGCGTTGAGCTGGTGAAGTGGAATGTGTTCCAGGCCCGGAAGAAGCTTAAGGAGATGCTCACGGAGTACCTGTAGCATCTCAGGAATAAGCGCGACGCGACGGGGACTCACGTCACCGAAACGGATGCGGATCGAGCGCTAGAACGGGTGGCAGTAATGATTGAAGAGCCCTACAACCCGAACGACCCATTGTTCCTGGCCAGCAGGAGCCTGGATGAGGATCTGTCCGAGAGTGAGCGGCAACGGCTGGAGGATGCTCTTGCTGATTCGGAGTCGTTGCGGGCGGAGGTTGAGAAGCTGCGGCAGGTCGATCATCTGGTTCGGCGTGTCGCCGACAACGAGGTCGAACTGGACTGGGATGCCCACGCGCGATTGATCCGGGCAAAGGTGCTGGATGGACGCGATACCGAGCGGGAGAAGAAGCTCGACGCTTTGCTGGCTCACTGGGGAGGCGTAGAAGTTGGGGTAGACAAGCGCGCTTTCACAGCAGCAGTGGTGCGGAAGATCGGAGTGCCGACGAGGCGACCGGGTCGGCGCAGTCTCATCTTCCGGTTGGGAGTCCCGCTGGCTGCTGCAGTGGCAATAGCTCTGGCGTTTACGGGTGTTTTCCGGTCAGGCTCTTCGATTGGACCGATTTCTGAAGTATCTATCTCCAGGTTTGCCATGGTCACCCCGGCAGGCGGGTCGGAAAGTACGTCGATAGTGTCGTTTGGGCGTCAGCCTGCCGAGAGTTACGTTCCCGAGTCGACAACCCCGGGGATTTCGTTCATTGTTCTTGGTGCGTCACCGATGCCCGAGGACTATATGGAGGAGGCGCCCCCGCTGTGATGCACGGTCGACGGCTATATTCGTTGAGTTCCGGTCTCTTGTTGTAGGCGTGTTTTGGGGATTTACGGATGCAGACAATCAGGTTCATCTTGATCGTGGTGACGTTACTCGCGTCAGCGGTGGCGACACCAGTTGCTCGGGCCGGACAGGCTGACAGCCGTGCACTGATAGAGCTTGCCTTGGACGAACCCACACGGATTACTCTCCAGGACATCAAGCTGAGCGATGCGCTACAAGCGATTTGGGATCAGACCGGGGTCAGAGTAGTCATGCCCGCGGAGGTGATGAGACTCGCGCCTTACGGGGGCGAGACATTAATAGAACAAGTGGAGATTGCGGACATTCCTCTTCGCGAT
>CP070744.1:2180320-2182727 GCA_020348265.1 Phycisphaerales bacterium
GGCCGTGCTCGAAGGCCACTCGGACTATGTCCGTAGCGTGGCCTGGAGCCCCGATGGCCGCCGGGCGTTTTCCGGCGCGTACAACGGAGTCATGCGGGTGTGGAGCCTCGCGCCACTCGCCCTGGAGACCCCGCCAGAGCAACCCGCCGCCGCCAAACCGGTTACGGCGGAACCTCAAGTCCAATACACCAACGCCAAAGTCCTCCTCGTCGGCGACACCAGCGCGGGCAAGACCGGCCTGGCTCATCGCCTGGCTACGGGAAGGTGGAGACCGAGTGATGCCTCCACGGTGGGGGCCTGGTCGACGCAGTGGAAGTTGAGCGACAATACTACCGGCGCGGGTGTGGATCGGGAAATCTGGCTTTGGGACTTCGGCGGCCAGGCCGACCAGCGTCTCATCAACCTGCTCTACATGGATCGCAGCTCTTTGATCTTGCTGCTATTCAATGCCGACCAAGACGACGTGCTCGCGGGCCTGCGAGATTGGCAGACAGCCCTTAGTCGCTGTGTCCCACCCGAGACGGTGCGGTTCCTTGTCGCCGGGCGGATCGATACGGGCTTTCGAGCCAGCAAGGCAAAGCTGAAAGCCTTCGCCAAGGAACACAAGCTGGCCTACTATGAAACGAGTTCGCTGGACGGCACTGGATGCGAAGAAGTGCATTCGGCCATTCTCTCCACTATACCCTGGGGGAACCTCCCGGTCATCACCACGGAGCGACTCTTCAAGCGCATCAAGGACGAGATCCTCAGGCTCCGCGACGAGGGGGAGGTATTGCACACCTTCAAGGAACTGTGGGCGGCGCTGTGCAGACGACTTGAGGGCACGGAACGCATCACCAATGAAACCCTGCACGCAGTGATCAGCCTATTGGACGGTCCGGGAGCGGTGAAGGAGCTTGACTACGGCACCTACATCCTCCTGCAGCCTGCGTGGGTCAACGCCTACGCCCAGGCCGTGATCCGCACCCTGCGGGCCGAGGAGAACGAACTGGGTTGCCTGCCCCTGCGAAGCATCGCCGAAGGCAAGCTCGTTTACCAGAGCGTCGGGCGAGACGGTGAGGTCTCCAAAATGAAACGTCTGCCCGAGGCTCAGGAACGCATCGTCCTCGGTGAGATGGAGCGGCAACTGATGGAGCGGGGTCTGTGCCTGCGCCAGGGGGACAAGCTGGTCTTCCCTAGTCATTGCGGACGCGACCGCCCGGAAGTGGTCAAGCATCCGGCAGTATTCGTCAGCTATGAGGTGAAGGGGTATCTCGACGACATATATTCGACGCTTGTGGTGAAGCTGTCGGATAGCGAAGCCTTCAAGTTGAAGGAGCTCTGGCGCGACGCTGCGGACTTCGACACCCTGGAGGGCGACCATCGCATGGGCATTAAGCTCACCCGCTATGCCAGCGGCAGCGGAACCATCGGCGTCTATTTCGGTCCGGGCGTAACTCGGCAAGAGCAAGTGATCTTCGCCAACTACATCCATGCACATCTAGAAGAACACAGCCAACAAGTTCAGAGACTGCGCGAGTACGTTTGCCCGAAATGCCATACCCCTAAGGGGAATCCTCAGGTCCTGATGGAGAAGCTGCTGGCCAAGAAGGAGAAAGCCGAGACGGTATGCGACAAGTGCGATAGGCCCTTCCCTCTCTGGGATGCGTTGGAGAAGAAGTTTGCCAGCAAGGCAGTACGCCAGGCGGTGGGGGGTTTGCGGGCCGGCGATGTCATCCGGCTGGATTCGCGTCGCAAAGGCAAGCTGCTGGTACTTGAGGTTCAGTCGCGGATTACCAGCGCCGATCAGAAGTGCTTCGAAATTCCCGCCACGGAAGACGAAGGCCTGGACATGGAAGTGGAGTTCACCGACGACGAGGCGAAAGGCACCGGCAAACGCCTCTACCTGCAGCTCAAGGCGGGCAATTCCCACCTCCGCAGGCGAAAGAAGGACGGAGCCGAGATCTTCACGATTAAGAAGCAGGGTTGGGTGAAGAACTGGCTGCGGCAGCCCCATCCGGTCATGTTGGTGATCGGCACCTTTGCCGAGGATAGAGAACGCTTTGCCGGCAAGGATAAGCTGGAGTTCGACGAGGTCCGCTGGATGGAGATTAGCAGCTACCTCAAACGCGAGAGCCAAGATGGCACCAAGCCGGTCAGGCAGATTGAGTTCAAAGGCGAACGTCTGGACATGACCAGCATCCACCGCCAACGAAGGAGAGCATTAGTGGAGGAACTAGGCAATCTGTGATAGTTCTGCGGGCTGGACAAACGGGGTTGGGAGCCTGTCGGAAAATGAAGCGCCGCGCCCAGTGGGCGGCGCAAAGCCTCGATAAGCATCACCAACAAGGCGCCACCCACAAGAAACTATGAAAGCCGGGTCACCTTGACACAGATTCGGGATCGTTTGTCCCATGTGTCGACGGGC
>CP070744.1:2182827-2185125 GCA_020348265.1 Phycisphaerales bacterium
CCCTGCAAACTGAGACCAAAGGCAAGCAAGCCTATAGCAAGCACTCCTGCCCATGGGCGCCACTTCCAATTACCCTTTATATTGTCCTGGTCGTGGGACATGCGTTTTTCTCCCTGGTTTAGACGAATGACGGCGGCTGTGTATGGACACCCCTGCACAAACCCTCCGCGTGCCTTAATTATACCGGACCAACCCGACCTTTGCAAGAATATTCTGCGCCTGTTTGCGTGTTTTTTGTGGCGACGCGCACTCTGTGGTCTCAATGGCTCGCAGCTACACATCACTCACGCACGTCATATCACCATCAAGAGATCAGCCCTTGTCCCGCCAATCTCACCGAAACGCGACTCGCTTGGACCAGGCCCGTAATCCAACCAAAAGATACAGTGCTATCTAGAATCAAAGCCGTCGCACCGCCTGTGACGGGTCGAGGCAGGTGCCAATGACATAGCAGCAAGCAGACAGCAAGAAAAGGCCGGAAGCCCGCGAGCCGGCCAACAATGAATTTCAGCGGGGCACTGTTGACCTACCAATGCCGCGACATGCCTCAGACCGATTCTCCGGAAGGCACCAGAACCTCTCTTCCCACCGGAGGGAACTCACATGGCAAACCGCGCGGGCTTCGATCAGGTTTGGAGGCCCGAGACGCAGATGGTCTCGAAGCACGTGCGACGGGTCGGCTCGCTGAGGCGGCGAACATCTTCGCACCGTCGCGACGGAATGCATTGTGAGTTTAGCGAATCAGTCGTTCTTCGCCAAGCAGGCTGGGCAGACGCGGCCGAAGATTGGACGCCAGCCAGCGCCATTCAAGGCTTATCGTTCACATGGCGTAGACTAAGGAGCAACCGCGTCAACGGCCAATCGGGACTCCAAGTATTATGAACGGGCGAGAAGCATGCTCGTGTCGATTGGTCTGGTGTACGAACCTCGGCACATCGAAGAGTAGTGATCTGTACGCTTGTTGACTTTGCCTTATCCGGGCTTCCTGAGGATGTCTATATCCGAGTGCGCCGGCCTGATCGCGCGAACACGGTTGGGCCGCCTGTTGTGCGGAAGGGCCGACGATGACCTCCCAAGATTCTGTTGCAGTTGCAGACACGGTGAGAACCGGACCGACTCCGGCGAATCTGTTCGAGCACGAGGATTACTACGCTTTTCCTAACATCACCCTCTCAGATCCTCAGACCTGCGCGGCCGATGCAGCTTTGACAGTGCTCGTATGTCGTGCGTACGTATCCCTGGGGTTGATCGGACCGGCTCGGGACTTGGCAAACCGTTCGAGAAAGGATATCGCGGCCATGCCTCACGGTCGCGCCGTCATCGAGCAGATGGCGCAAGCCCCTCCGGGCGAGTGGGGTGGAGTTCCCTGCAGAAGCGTTTCGATGCTAACGCCGCCAAGCTGTACGAAAAGCACGCAGCGTTGCGAGAGCACGACAACACTTTCCGCACGATGCCGCGGAAGTACGAGCTATACGAGACTTCGGACGGTGACCTGCAACTCGCCTCTCGCGAGCGAGATGGTGCACGTCGCTGGGTGCTCGACCTGTGCAACATTCAGCAACTGTTGGAGCAGGCCAGACTGGGGCATGACCCTGAAGCACTTTTCTGCGGCGCCTACGTGGTGCTGGGTGATCGATTCGGTCTGTTGTTTAAGCGTGCCTACGAAGGCACCAAGAAGATGTTCTTGACCTTCACGCCGCGGATTTACCTGGTAGAACCGGACCCGATCCAGTTCGGCGTGACTCTGTTTGTTTCACAATCCATCGATGCATACTGTGACGATCGCGTGTTACTGTTTGTCGGCTCCGATGCCATTGAGAGATTCTTGACTTTCTTCGAGGAGCATCCCAAGCGTTCGGTACCGGAGCACATCCTCACTGGTTGCGGATCCTCGTGGGATCCATTTGAGCATACTTTCGAAACAGTCAGATTGCTGGGCGAGGCGCGGGCACAAAAGGCGGTAGACAACCTCGCCGTTGCGTGCGGTCACTATGATTCTCTGCCCGCGACTCACTGGAGGCGGCGACTCGAGAGCAGCGAGCCCCCGCGTATATTGGGCCTAACAAGCCGCTTCACAACATACCTGCAGTATTCAATGCGCGATTGTCGGTCGGCCTTCGAGCGGCTGGGACATCACTTTGAAACACGCATTGAAGAGAACGACCACGACCTGCCTTCATCGCATGTTAACGCCGCAGCGGTTGCGGATCTGAAACCTGATCTATAGCAGATTCGGATATTGTGTAGCGGGCGAATTGCATGCCGGCGCTTCGCCTGGGCATGGCACCCAACTCCTGA
>CP070744.1:2185225-2187484 GCA_020348265.1 Phycisphaerales bacterium
CGGGCAGCCCGACGATGCCTCCGTGCGCCGCCAGCTGCACACCGGGCCAATACGATTGGGGCTCGGCATACTTCCCCTTCGGGGCCTTTGACCCGAACCAGCTGAACGTCTCCACTGCTGACGGTGATGCCCTGTACACGACGCAAGTCCCCTTGGCTGTTGCCCTCTCGGAGGTTTCCTCGACACAGGATCTTTGGATCGCCCGGTTCAAGTTCATCGTCATCGCAGGGACCGGTGACACAGACATCACTTTTCAGGACTGTTTCGAGGGCGCGGAGAATCCGACTTTTACGCGGATCATCGGAGCCAATGCCGACGTCGTTACCGGGGAGTTGTTCGATCTGACCATCTCAACCGGGGCGAGCTGCACGGACGACTTATGCGATGACGGAGACTTCTGCAACGGTGAGGAATATTGCTCGACGCCCTCATGCACACCCGGTGAACCCGGCTGCTGCCTGCCCGGCGAGTTTCCCTGCGATGACGGCAGCGAATGCACCAATGATTCGTGTAATGAAACCGACGATACCTGCAGCAACCCGGTGAACTACAACCCGGACTACTATTGTTGCGATCCGGTGACCGGCGGCATCATCACTATCAATGACAGCAACCCCTGCACGGATGACGTTTGCGATCCGTTGACCGGCATCGTCACCCACGACCCGTTCCCGCAAGGCACCAATTGCAGCGACGGTGATCCGTGCACGGAGGACGATGCGTGCGATGGAATGGGGAACTGCGTTGGAACGGAGATACCAGGATGTTCCGGCTGCGCCGGGGATTTTGATTGCGACGACTTCGTTCCTTGTACTTCTGACGAGTGCATCGGTGCTCCCAACGGAATATGCAAGAACATACCTGACGACAGCGTGTGTCCGGACGATGGTCTGTACTGCAATGGCGAGGAGATCTGCGACATCGAGCTAGGGTGCGTCCACGCCGGCGCACCTTGCACGAACTGCATCGAAGGCGAGCTTTGCCCGTGTGAAACGCCCGATCTCCGCCCCGGCGGTCCTCGCTACTTGGCCATCAGACCGAAACCGCTGGGATCGGATGTCCTGGTGAAGCTGAGAGTGACATCTGACGACTACCCGTGTTTGGACAAGTACGTCGGAGTTTTGGAGTGTGGCGGAGACGGTGATGCCTGTCGATCTGACGCCGACTGTAACGAGTGTAGCTTCACCAAGATGCCTTGCTTGTCTGATGAGGACTGCGATCACGGTATTTGCGGTGATGGACGAGAGTGTTCCGTTTCGCTGAACAACTGCGATGTGGGCGTGTGCGTGCGGGCCGAGTACTGCGTAATCTCTGGCGATCTGTGCGAGGCGGCATCGGTCGGTCTCTTTGATATCAACAGCGACGGATTGCCCGACGGCACTTTGGCTGTATTGGTCGATGACCCAGACCTAGCGACGGCCTTGACGCCAGATGAATGGACCGCAGGAGTGATGCGCTGCAGCAAGTCCGCCGTACCCTGTGAGGCGAACGGCGACGATGACTGCAGACGCGGTTACTGTTCGATTTGGGGATCGGTCTGCGACTACGTGCTTCAGAACTGTTACGGCGAAGGTGAGACGTGCATCCTCAATGAGGAGTGCGTATCCGGTGCAGTGTTTGTCTACGGCACGGACATCCGCCCCAGCGATTTTGATATTCCCACGCAGACGGCTCAGCCCATAACCTACAACGTTGAAGCGGAGTGTATGGTAGACCCCGAGGATAACCCGGAACCGTCGTCAACGGTCATGTGGCGTTGGGGTGACACCAATAATGACACTTTCTTGAGTGTTACCGACATCCACATGGTGATTCTGGCGATAGAGGGCTTCTACGACTACAGCACGCTGTCTAACGACGATCTGGCCGGTTTGGATCCCTGCTTGGCGCAACAGATCCTCAGCGTCACCGACGTGTTCGCAGTCGTGCAGGCTGTCGAAGGCACGAAGTTCCGGGATATTGCAGCCTGTTCGGATGTCTGCCCATAGCCCAGTCGGGGTTGGGTAAGGAATGGCGCGGCGTCCGCGGTATTGGTCCACGGCTTGAGGTACGGCAGTTGTCCGCGTGGCGCATCCGCCGACACTAATCGCCCTGGCCCCGGAGAAGGGGGCTGCGCGGCGCCGGGCGAGTACGGTGTTAGCAGATCACACTATGCACTGACGGATCATCCTCACAGCAGACGCGGCTAGAGCAATTTCTGTTATTGTCTAGCGGTTCAGGAGTTGGGTGCCATGCCCAAGCGAAGCGCCGGCATGCAAT
>CP070744.1:2187584-2189804 GCA_020348265.1 Phycisphaerales bacterium
GGGCAGTATTGCTGGTAGAGCGCACCGAACGCGTCCGGATCGCGCTTAGCCCGCTCGATCAGCTCCTGCTCGGGCTCCAGCGGTGCTCCGTCGACTTCACCTACAAAGGCTTGTGCATGAGCCAAACTCATCTAATCCTCTCAGCCATGACCATGTCGAGTCCACGGTAATAATAAGTCCCCCCGGCCACAATCCGCTCCGGATTTGTTCGAAGGAATTGTCTGATTCAGTAAGGTGCCTCCAACGCTGGGCTTGATGGGGTTTTTCCAGGTAGAACCGGCGCACGTCCGATAGACGACGCCAGTCACGCTAGCTCGTCATCAACGAAGCGAAACGGGTAATCGTTTCGGAGTTCCTTTCGCTCTGGGTTCTCAAAGATGTATCGCGCGACCTCCGCAACGCCCTCGCTCTTCCTGACAATGTGATCGTAGAACCGAGGCTGCCAAAGCTTTCCGCTCCAGCCGAGCTTCCAGCTCTGGTTTGTTGTGCTCCCTTTCACGCGTCCGATAAGGTCACCGAGCGTAAGCCCGCTCCGATCCGGCGAAAGCAGGATATGAAGGTGATCCGGCATCAAGCAGAAGGCGCCAAGGTACGCCCGGTATTCATCACATAAACGAGAGAGGGATTCGCAGACCATCGTGGCCAAGGCGATATTGGCGAACGGTGTCATCCCGTGCCACGCGCAAACAGTGACGTGATACGGAACGTGTTCCCGGTAGTCGAATTCCGGCAGTCGCACAGAGCGATTCTGACTCCACGTTCTGTATCGCGTCGAGTTCTCTGCCATCGTTCGCGTTCCATGTAGCGCCACCCCTTGTGGGTGGCGTTTCCCTCGATTGTAACAAATCGCGAATATGCCGCGAGGACTCCGCTGCGGAATGCTCGCGGTCGGCGCCACGCACAAGGCGTGGCGCTACATTTAGATTGGGGTGCTCCTGCATAGGCAACTGCTGAATCGACGTCGATGAAGATTGGGACTGGGTCGGTCGGTACCCAGTCCTTTGGCAAGTCCATATCTTGGACTGGTTTCCACGTGCAGGAGAACAAGCTTGTTGTACAGACCCTGCACGGTACAATAAGCCGTCACATTTGCCCCGTGCCCTTCACAGGAGGTATACACGTGCCTACAACTCGAACGCCACCAGCAGACATTCGGAGAATGCTGCGTGAAGAAGTCGGATTCGGCTGCCCGATTTGCCGTAAACCGTTTCTGGAGTATCACCATTTCGACCCCCCTTGGCATGAGGCGAAGACGCATAACCCGGATGGTATGATCGCCCTATGTGTAGAATGCCATAGGCAGGCTGGCGCCGGAGCATACTCGAAGGCGCATCTGAGAGACCTGAAGGGTCAGGAATACTCGCTCGACAGTGTCAAAGCACGCTTTCCTTGGGCTAATAGTGATATTGTATATCGTGTTGGGGGCAACTACGTCGGGAATGAAGGTCTCGTATTAACGATCGAAGATGAGAACCTAATTGAGCTCAAGCGAGGACCTGGTGGCCTTCTGCTCTTATCGATGGATGTGCGCGCGGCAGACGACAAAGTGATCGCCCGGATCCGCGACAATGATTTTGAAGCGCAGCCCGATGACCTTCACGATCTCGAGGTGAATACGGGGAGCACCAGAGTCAAGATTTGGTTCGGGAAGCGCAAGTTAGGTTTGGACCTTTCATTCAAACGGATCACTATGTCAGATCTTCAAGCGCGTTTGGAGGCGGATAATCCAGACGCGAATATGTTAAGATGCATGCAGGAACATGGCGACCTTCCCGAGGACTCGCGCAGAGCTTTCCTTGAACACTTCCAGGATGATCCGGTTCGTGATGTGGTGCTCCAGTGGGCGCGGGAGCATTTCCCCGCCGAAGACCCTGAGATTCCGTTTCTTGATTTCAAACGTCTTGAGACGCATAAGTGTGGTTATCACGTCAGCGTCCGCCACGGTGTTAGAATCAACGGTCCTTCAATCGTCGACGGGCGCTGCGAGTACAATGTCGTGTTGGGCGGGGGTGGGCTGCTGAAGTTGGATTGACTGCTCGAAGACGCTTTGTAGGTAGAATGCATGGTGCGCATTTAATCACGGTCACACTGGGCAGGCACACACCTTGAGACGAGTGTACCACATCACGCGCTACCGCATTGGCTGTCTGTTCGGCGCTTTTACCGTGGCGTTCGATAGGCGATGAAGTCGTTGAGCAATTGCGTCGTGATCGGGCCGGG
>CP070744.1:2189904-2192087 GCA_020348265.1 Phycisphaerales bacterium
GCGGTTGGAGGGGTTTGGTTTAACGGTACGGATCGGCGGCTGATAATGAACGATAGAGTGTCAAGATTGCGGCAGCGAAGTACCGATGCGCTGCCCTCTGTTTCATGTGAACGTGCCCGGCTCATGACGGGGTTCTACCAGGAGAACGATGGTAAGTACTCCGTCCCCGTCTTGCGTGCTCTGGCTTTCAAACATCTGTGCGAGCACCAGACCATCTTCATCGGTGAAGATGAATTGATCGTGGGGGAGCGTGGACCCCAACCCAAGGCCACACCGACTTATCCGGAGCTCACCTGCCACAGCCTGGAGGATCTGCGTATCCTCAACGACCGAGAGAAGACATGCTACGCAGTCAGCGCCGAGTGTCTACAGCTATATGAAAAGAAGATCATCCCCTACTGGCGGGGACGTTCGATGAGGGATCGGATCTTCCAGGAGATGACCGAAGAGTGGAAGGAAGCTTACGAAGCGGGCATCTTCACCGAGTTCATGGAGCAACGTGCACCCGGGCACACCGTGGCTGACGGGAAGATATACCACAAGGGAATGCTGGACTTCAAGCGCGACATTGCCGCAAGCCTCGAGAGCTTGGACTTCGGTGGCGATCCTTCAGCCTATCACAAGTGCGAGCAGCTCAAGGCTATGGACATTGCCGCCGACGCACTGGTGATCTTCGCCAAACGGCACGCCGAGTTGGCATCACAGTCGGCCGCCGAAGAGAAGAATGCTGATCGTAAGACAGAGTTGGAGCGCATTGCTCAGACATGTCTTCACGTTCCCGCAAATGCACCCCGCGATTTCCACGAAGCGCTGCAGATGTACTGGTTCTGCCACCTCGCCGTGATCACCGAACTGAACGGGTGGGATTCGTTCAATCCGGGGCATCTCGATCAGCATCTGTATCCTTTCTATGCAAGGGGACTCGAAGCAGGCACTTTGACTCGTGAGAGTGCCAAGGAGCTCTTGGAGTGCTGGTGGATCAAGTTCAACAACCATCCCGCCCCGCCCAAGGTGGGTGTTACCGCTGAAGAAAGCGGGACCTACACGGATTTTGCGAATATCAACATCGCCGGGTTATCCAGAGATGGCAGCGACGCGGTTAACGATGTCTCCTACCTGCTCCTGGAGATCATCGACGACATGCACATCCTCCAACCCAGCACGAACGTCCAGATTTCGCGGAAGACGCCGGAGCGCTTTCTCAAGGCGGCCGGTCGGGTGATCCGCCAGGGTTACGGCTTTCCTTCCGTGTTCAACGCGGATGCGGTAGTGGATGAACTCTTGCGGCAGGGCAAGAGCATCGAAGATGCTCGAGAGGGTGGCACGAGCGGCTGTGTAGAGACGGGAGCGTTCGGGAAAGAATCGTATATTCTTACCGGCTATTTCAATCTGGTTAAGCTGTTAGAACTCGCCCTGCATAACGGCGTGGACGCGAGAACCGGAAAGCAG
Organism: Phycisphaerales bacterium; assembly: GCA_020348265.1. Classification (GTDB taxonomy): domain Bacteria; phylum Planctomycetota; class Phycisphaerae; order UBA1845; family UBA1845. The sequence goes on from CP070744.1 coordinate 2,191,354, forward strand.
CTTGGGCCGATGACCGGAGATGCCCGAAAACTCCGCTCCTTCGACGAGTTATTCGAGGCGTGGACCAAGCAGGTTCAACATTTCATAGACGTCAAGATCCACGGCAATCAGATCATCGAGAGGATGTATGCCGCCTATGCTCCGGCACCGTTCCTTTCCATCCTGATCGATGACTGCATACTCAAGGGCAAGGACTACAACGACGGCGGGGCCAGATACAACACCGCATACATCCAGGGGGTGGGAATCGGCAGCCTGACGGACTCGCTGGCGGCTATCAAGAAGCATGTCTTTGAGGAAGAGACCTTCACGCTCGATGCTCTTTTGGATGCGATCGGTGCCGACTTTGCCGGACATGACAAACTGCGTAAGACGCTATTGAACAAGTCGCCGAAGTACGGCAACGACGACGATGAGGCGGATGACATAATGCAGGCCTGCTTCGACGTCTTCTTCAATGCGGTCGAGGGGCGCCCCAACACCAAGGGCGGGGAGTATCACATCAACATGCTCCCCACCACGTGCCACGTCTACTTCGGGTCCGTGACCGAGGCGACTCCCGACGGGCGAAAAGCCTGGACGCCCCTGTCCGAGGGTATCTCGCCGGTGCAGGGAGCGGATCGCAACGGACCGACGGCAGTGATGAAATCAGCGGGGAAGATGGACCATATCAAGACGGGCGGGACACTGCTGAATCAGAAGTTCACCCGCGCAGTCTTGGAGGGTGAAGAGGG
>CP070744.1:2192187-2194358 GCA_020348265.1 Phycisphaerales bacterium
GAGGAAAATCTTGATTGTAAGGCTTCACTTGGCGTGACATATCTGGTATAATCGTATGAGCAACACGTCCTAGAACAAGGGAGACGGGGACAATGAATGCGAGAAACGCAGGATTATTGGTCATAGGCATTCTGGTGACGCACGGCACGGCGATCGCCTCACCGATCATCATCGACGACAAAGCCGACTTTGTCGGAGATTACACGGTTATCGATTTTGAAACCTATGGTGACGGAACGCCGCTGATTCTACGAGAAGGTGGATGGATTGAATTGCCGCCTCAGGAGTACGGATCATTGGGTGTCATAATCACGTCGTCGGAGAACATATTTGGCAATAACCGTGCTATCGTTGGAAACAGTCTCGAGAACCCGCAGAGTGACCTTGCACACGCGCTTTCCGGATCCCCGCCCAACGTGATTGCCGTACCCCAGCCTAATGGATTCCTACGATTTGACTTTGAGACGCCGGTCAATGCTGTGGGGTTGAACATTCGCAACTGGTCCGAGGGTGATCCGGTGGTATTCCAGGTGTACGGAGTTGCGTCCAACCTGATAGAATCCGTCCAGTTCGATGAGCAAGTGATAGACGGGGTCGTGTTCGGACGGGATTTCGGTAACTCTTTTGACATACATTACGGTTTCGCGGGCTTGTTCAGCCCGGAGGCGATGATCTCCCATGTTGTTATCTCAGAAGACCAGACGAGTTTCGACGACCTTTATTTTGGAGTCATTCCAGAACCTGCGACGCTGCTGCTGCTGCTCGGCGCAGTTGCCCTCGTAACTCGGTTCCGACGCCACCGCGTGAAGTGGGTGCACTGTCAGTTAATCTGCGGTTGCGCGTTGGTCTTCGGGGGGCTTGAAACGCCACTCTTTGCCGACAATCCTGTCAGCGGTCAGGTTAACGGATGGGTTGACCTGACCGAAGGGCCGATCTGCGGCGACAACGGGTGGAGCGGTTGCGTGAATCCTGAACTGCAATCGGCTCCGTTGAATGGCGTTCTCGTTTGCGTGGAAGGCGGACAATGTGATTACACGAGTGCTCGATGTACGGGAAATCCTGGCGTCACATGCACAGAAGATGCAGATTGCGATCCCGGCGAAGGCACTTGCGAGGACGGCTGGTACAAGATCGCGTATGAAGGGACAGATCCCGTGCTAACCGCTCAGTTGAATGGCGTGTGGGCGAACGTGGGTGCGTTAGACTTCCAGGACCCCTATTGGGTGTTTGTGAGCGCCGACGCCATTGGCCCGCAGTACGCCCCCGAACTGCCCTTTGTGGACGTCGACTTCGTGTTCAACCCCCAGTGGTGGCTCGTTCCGGAGATCGAGACAGCCAAGGTGACAGCGTACTACTATGCGCAGCTCGCCCACGACTTCTTCAAGGAGCGTCGTCCTGATTTTGTCGCTTTCGATGTTCCGCTCAAAGTGCTCCCGAGCTTTGGAGCGCAATGCGAGACCCCTGGGATCTCGTGGGACCCGCCCGGTCCGTACATCTACTTTCCGAAGTCAGCGCTGAACAGTTGTACGAACTTCACCGCCCGGTCTTCGGTGACGCACGAGTACGCCCACTTCATTCGGTTCAACATGGGCGTTCCGGATACAAACGCATTTGAGGAAGGCTTCGCCGACGCCTATGCCATCCTGGTCCATGACGACCCGATAATATTCCCCAACTGGACGGCAGAGGGGTCCTTCGGGCGTAGCTACGACTTCACAGATCCTCTCTTGAGGAAGCAACTGGACACGGCGTGCCCCGGCGAGATACACGCCTGCGGCGAGGTCCTCGCGGGCATCTGGTGGGACATCAAGCTGAACATGCAGAGCTATTTCCACCTGCTTTATCAGCAGTACGAACCGTCTGATTGCCCGGTCGATTCAGAGCGCTTTAATGTTGCGACCGCCCACCTGTGCGGACTCGAAGTAACCAGACAGCTTTTTGTCGACTGGGCAATGATTACGGAAGGCCGCGATTTCAACGGGGTTAACTCCACAATCGCGGGGGAATCGCTGGCTTTGGAGATACTTCGCGCCGACGACGATGATACCAACCTACTCAACAGCACGCCGCACTTCACGCAGATATGCAAGGCCTTGGGTTCGATTGGCACAAGCGGCGACCTAACCGGGCACGGCATCGAATGTCCCTGCGACTGTGGCGACGAGCAGCCC
>CP070744.1:2194458-2196593 GCA_020348265.1 Phycisphaerales bacterium
CCTCCAGCGGGGCGCTGAAGTACACTCCGTCGGCGGTACCGCGGATCTCGTACGTCGCTACGGGAATGATCTGGCAGGCCCCGATGTGCACAACCTCGGGCCAGGAATCGCTGTAGTACGGCAAGCCAACTATGCGGGAAACGTTGTCCCCGTCCGCTTCCCCCACCCAACCGATTTCCCCGACAGACTCCGGGAACTCGTAGCTTGCGGTCATATCCACACGAAACGCCAGGTTCGTGCCGGCAGCTCGCGGAGCGAAGGACACGTACCGATTCTTCCGCGCGATGTGTTCCCCTGGCGCAGGCCCGGGCTCGTACAACGGTTCACCGAGACGCACGAAATAGACATCCTGCTCACCGTTGAAAGTGGCTGCATAGGCTACGTTTGCCCCGCCGTTGTCCGAGACCATATCGTAATAGTCACCCAACTTGTTCTGCTGAGGCCAACCAAGATGAGGGTCAAAGGACGGACTGATCGCTTCGTTGATCGACCAGCTTATACCCGCGTCAACCGAGTAGGCATAGTACAGCTCAGAATCGTATCCACCGGGATCGTTGCGCGTGTCCGCCCAGATCGCATCGATGCGACCGTTGGGCGCAACCGACATCGTCCCAAACCACTGCCAGGCTCCGTTGCCCTCCGGATCGTCGTTGACTCTTACAGGATCACTCCAGGTCACTCCGCCGTCTTCGCTGCGGGCGAACATCACGTCCAGCGGATCCGAAGTCGAGAATCTGTCCACCGAGGCAAGCAGGTAAACGTTCCCCCGGGTTGGGCCGTCGGAGTGATCAACCGCAACCCAAGCTTGCCCGAGCAGACCGCCCGGATTGGGACCCTCTCCATGCCCCAGAGTCCCGTCCAGGTCCACTGCGGTGGTAAAGTCAAACGCCGCCGGGGCCTCTTCAAACCTGAGCGTGGTCGATTTGACGATAATAAAGCCGTTACCCGCGATGTACAGTTCGCCGTCAGGCCCGACGGTCAACGTACCCCAATAGGGATCGGAGGGTACGCTCAGGCAATCCAGGAACGACTGCCCGCCGTCGTAAGAGCGTGTGAACCCACCGTCGCAATCGCTGTAATAAGAGTTCCAAACCGCGTAGTTGTTGTCGTGCCCGAATCCGTCAGTGCGATCGATGGTCATCCACTGCTTGTCGCCGCCGAATGCGTAGATGCCGTCATCCCAGGCGGCTCCTCCGTCGGTAGACTCGTAGACGTGGCACCAGTACCGCCCGGCAAAATCGGTCGTGAGACTGTTGTAGTAGAAATTACCTTGGGCGTCGGCATCAAGGACAGGGTCGGATCGAAAGACGGTCGGCTCGATGACGCCGGGGAACGTCCATGACTGCCCGCCATCCGTGGTATAACCCCATCCAGCCTGCCGAAAGTTGCTCGCGATCGTATCGAACTGTCGCCAACCAATGGCCATTCTCAAGGGGTTCGTCGGATCGACGGCAAGAGAAGGTTCATTCGCCGCATCACCGATTATATTCAAACCCTCAGCGCTAACGTTCACCTGAACGCTCACGTAACCGTTGCGATCAAACTCCCCTGCCGGACCCGTGGCACGCCTTTCCAGGGGAACGGGAATGTACGGATCATCGGGGACCTCACGGTGGATTGTCCGTTCGTCCTCAGGAGGTCCAGCTTTCGCCGACCTTGCCCCGGCAAGCCACACGAATGTCACTGCTATGGCCAATACGACCCTGATCGTCTTACGAGACATAGTACATCCCCTCGTTCCGTAGAAACGCTCGGCGCCGGACGGCACCCCGAGGCACACCACCTCCGCTGTTTGCCCTTTAGTCCCTACAGTATACAGGTCTGCGACAAGAAACAGCAAGGTCTTTCGCCGCCTCATCGCCGGTTTGGCAGCTCTCAAGTGCCGGAATGTCGGTTCCGATTACGCGCAGGACGACCCAGCTCGCATCGTCCAGCCGGACGGTAACTCCTGGTCAACCGCGATGAAGGAAACGCGGCAGGAGAAGCGCTCTCTATTCGAATTGCCGGCAACCGCGGCTGCGTCGCCGACGAAGGCCCTACAGCCGCCCCACTCATCGTTCACGGACATTCCGCCGGGTCGATCTGGTCCGGTGAATCCGTGTAGCGTTGCCCCTCCAGACCGAGCATGATTCGCT
>CP070744.1:2196693-2198652 GCA_020348265.1 Phycisphaerales bacterium
CTGCTTCTTTGACCTGCGCCTGCGTGCCTATCACCACCACCGAGCCTGCCAGGATGTCACCCCGTACCGCAGGTGGAGGTGTGGAGGATTGTCTCACCCGGTAAGTCTCCGTGAGGATCGCCGAGACCTGCTCAGCCAGGGGCACGGGGTCGGCGCTGCCCACCCGAATGGTGTTGACCTCAACGTCGCCATAGCCGCCGTCGAGCAGGGCCATCAGGTCCGTCAGCAAGGCTATCCGGGCCTCGTAGTCAGTGACGATGAGCAGACCCATCTCCGGTACCGGAACCAAACTGCCTTTGGCAGAGGACGTGAACCTGGCCAGCTTATCGCTTATCTCTCGAACCTTGCCCGAGGGAACCTCCAGAACCTGGGTTACTATCCGCAACGATGCGGGGTCTGCGGGGGCATCTGCAGGGAGGATTGCCGAGACACTCCGTGTGGTCTGCTCTGAGCTTACGATGCGATAGAAGCCGGCGGACTCCTCCACCATGGCCAAGTCGCACACGCGCAGCAGACTCACCAGCAGATCAAGCAGGCGCTCCTTGGGCACCTCCACCGGCGAGGGGCGGAGTTCCACGCGCTTGTTCTTCAGCTCCTCCCCGTAGATGAAGCGAACATCCAGGGCCTTGCCCGCGTAGTCGACCAGCAACTGCAGCTCGATCTGCTCCGGGCAGCTTATGAGCACCTTGTCGCCGTCAACGGCAAAAGGCTCGTCAGCGTGCGCAGGATGACTAAGCATAATAGCGGCGGCGATGACCGCCACCGGAAGCACATAGTAGCCCCGTCGCATGGTCATTGTGCCCAAAAAAAGAACGCACCTGCGCCGCGCCGCCGCTCGCTCTCACAGTCGGCTGCACCCGGCCGCGCCTACCCTTGTTCCTCTACAGCCAGGACGGTGTCGAAAGCCGTAGCCACGTGGGCTGACGATGTCGCATAGTAACTGCGGTAGGCGTCGATCACCGAACGCTGCGTTTCGGTGAGGATCTGAGTCCACGCGGTTTCACGGGCGCTGACTGCGTTGGCCCGGTCGCTATCGCTCTCTGCGGCGGCCTGCCGCCAGCGGTAACCGCGCTCCGCCTTGCTGATGGCAATCCGCTGCTCGTCGCTAAGGCTCAACATCCGTAGGGGCATGTTCTGCCCCCAGCCGGATTGGATCGCCGTCCAGGTGGTCCGCTGTGATTCGGTTAGCTCGCTGTTGATACTGCTCTTCAATGAGCTGAATGCCGAAGCGTATGCCGCCTTGGCATCCGCGCGATCGTCCCGTGCCACGGCCAGGGCGGCGTCGTTGGCTGGATTAGCCGGCCCTTTGGCGATGACCTTCTTGGCCATCAGTACATCGTGTTTGGCCTCGGCCAGGTCCTCTTGCAGTGTCGCCAGAGTGGCAGCATTGGTCAGATACCAGCTCCTGACCGTGTCCATAACCGACTCGGCCTGCTCGGCACTGAGGTTAAGGGCAATCAGAGCGTCGCGGTCCAGGGAGATCTCCTCCAGGACGTTGATAATCCCACTACGCTGCACCCTGGTAAGCGGATCGTAGGGCTCGTCAGCCAGAGCCGTTCGTTCACTGCCACCGTGCCACCACGCGATCCCGCAAAGCATCGGGACGGCGCACACCACGAACATACCTCGCCAATGTCGCTTAAGACTCTTCATAGTAACTCCCCTTGTGTGTCATGTGTTGAAGATGCACCGCTATCACGAATGTCCATCACTGGAATAATACCCCACGCGCAGGGTAATGCAAGTTGTTTTTTGGATTTAGAAGAGAAGCGTCAGATAGCATTAATCGACAACAGCAATCACGGTGAACGGTAAGTTGGTCTGGGTTAGCCACTGCAGTTGAAACTGTCACAGATCGCAGTTGCCAAGTCCTCATGACACCCTTAATACTACAGCGCCACTTGGTCGTCTCGGGCGGAGAAACCCGCGTTTTGGGGCCGCCAGGGCAAGCGCAAATGG
>CP070744.1:2198752-2200555 GCA_020348265.1 Phycisphaerales bacterium
GGCGATTTCCCAGGAACGGATATCATCCATGCGCCGTTGAGCCCGTCGGATTACACCTCTGAATCTTCCCACGCAGGTCGAAAGGCTGAGCCTTCCGGTACTCGTGCAACCACTCCGACACTACTCAGGAGTTTCCAGGGAGTGATCAGAGGCGATGCGGGTACGTATCGTATTGTCCCGGACAGCCACGGCGCGATTGGCCCCAATCACTACGTCGAAGTTCTCAACGGTAACTTTGCCGTCTACGACAAGGAGACCGGCGCCGAACTCATCAATATGCAAATGGTCACGTTCCTGCCAGGATCACGAGGTGACCCGCGCGCGGTGTTCGATCATCATAGTTGGAGGTGGGTTGTCATCATCACAGATTTCTATGTGAGCTCGACGATCTTCCTTGCGGTTTCTCTTACTGACGACCCTACCGGTGATTGGTTCAAAACCAGCTTCGTCACGGATCCCGAGTATGTACCCGATTATCCCACACTGGGCGTTGACGCCAACGGAATCTACTCGGGAGTATGGATCGGTGGAGGGCTGACCATCTTCGCGATTGACAAGACGCCTCTGATTGCCCCGTCGCCCAGTCTTGGCACCATCACGGCCTTTCGTGATCTACCCCACATGGAGGCTTCCATTCACCCCGCACATACGTACGGCACACCCGAGGGCGAGTACTTGATCTCCACCGGGACGGGCTTTGATACTCTGCACATTCGTCGGGTCGACCCTCCACTAACATCTCCGACACTGATAGATCTTGGTGAGGTTGATATACCATCATTCACATGGGCTCCCGACGCACCGGCTCTTGGAAGCGTCACACCGATAGACACGGTCGGCGACCGGTTGATGATGTCAGTATACAGGGATGGCTCGATTTGGACTACGCACACGATCGACGTCGACGGCCGGGCGGCGTGTCGTTGGTACGAAGTCGATGTTGCGTCGATGATGCTGGTTCAATACGGAACGATAGCCCACCCCGTGCTGCATTACTACATGCCCGCGATGATGGTCAATCAGGCCAATGCTGTGGTCATGGGATTCTCCGGGTCCTACTACCTTCAGTACCCCAGCTGTTACTACACGGGTAGATTGAGCACCGATCCCTTGGGTGAAATGGCGGAACCGGTTACGTATAAATACGGCGTTGCACCGTATAACGTCATCGACCTTGGCGGACGTAACCGCTGGGGAGACTACAGCTACACCACTCTCGATCCGGTGGACCGTGCGACTTTCTGGACCATCCAGGAGTACGTACACGCCGAAGACATCTGGGGCACCTACATAGGCGTTCTTTCCACCGGCATCGTTGACTGCAATAACAATGCCATCCCAGACCACTGTGATCGAGATTGCGGGACACCTGTAGGCGAGTGCGATGTACCAAGATGTGGTCTCTCAGCTGATTGCAACCTTAACTTCATACCAGACGAATGTGAAGAGGACTGCAACGGCAACGAAGTTCCGGATGATTGTGACATAACCCAGGGCACGAGTTCGGACGTCGACGGCGGCGGCATACCCGACGAGTGCGAGGTCCGTCCACCGATACTCCCGCCGAGTCCACATAGCGGACGGAAGAACCGTTACATTTCCGTGAGTCCGGACAGTAGCTTCGCCTTGGCCTATCAGGTGGAGATGACGGAGAGTGCTTTCTTTCCCGCGTCGAGCGGTGTTCTCGGCTGGGTTGGCGAGCCCGATGCGAACGACGTCTCCAGGATTGCGGATGAACCGTACTTCGATGCCGGTTGGCCGGAAGTCGTTCACATCGGCGACTGCGAGATTATACCCGCTGCA
>CP070744.1:2200655-2202262 GCA_020348265.1 Phycisphaerales bacterium
GTCGCCAGAGGACCTCTCTGATTCCATGCACGTGACGGGGCGAGTGAAGGGTGCGGTGAAGGAGAGAGCCCGTACGAGCGAAGAGTCACCGCGCGACATAGTGAGCCGGATTGTGCGCGACGCTCCCCGTGCGGTCTTCGTCAGGTGGCTCAGGGATGCATCTCTTCGGAGGTTCTACACCGACTGCCGTGCAGCCGCCCAGCGTGCCGATTGTGATACACCGAACGAACTCGGCGATGACAGTTGATGTGGCTCCGCGCACCTCGTAACCGTCGGATTCGGGCGACCCATGGTCTTTCCGGCGGGGCGGGTTCGGCGCCTCTGCGGAAGCCGGTGATTTGCGGCCAGTCTACGCGTTTCTCGCTGGGGTGCACGGCGAAGACCTCTACGCGGACTATCTCCTCGAAGGGTACAGTCACCACGAAAGATCCGACTTTGTACTGCTCGTCAACGGGCTCACATTCAAAGACGAGATGTGACTTGGTTTCGACGGCGGCAAGCTCTTTGCTCTCGTGACTAGCGCAGACGCTGCAATCGGTTCGTCCAGAAGGGGCTTTTCGCGGGTCGAAAGGGGCGGCGCTACGGTTTTTCAATATACTGCCAAGATGCGGACCATCGTATGGGGCGTGGCGACGGCAAAGAGGCGATCGTTGGGATGAAGTCGTGTTGACTGGGAGACAAGCCTATCTACGTGCAGGCTTAGCCCTGGCGATCCCGGCGATTCTTCTTCTCGGCACGCAAGGTTTCGATCTGGATTCACTTTATGCGGCGATCGTGGGGAACCAGGCCACGACGCTTCTTGCTGTGGCCTTCTTGATCGGGTTGGGAATCATCGAGCTCCGCTGTGCCGTAGTCCTGGTGCGTCTTTGTCGTGCGCGGGGAAACCTGGCCGCCTACTCCGCCACCGCGCCGACCGAGGAATCGCTGGTCTGCCGGCGCCGCTGGAAGTACAGATGTGTCGTCATTGTGCTCTCCACGGTCATCTCCTTTGGGCTTGCCGAACTAACGCTACGGGTCTTCGATATACAGCCGCCGGTCCCGTTGCCGAATTACATCCAAGAGAACCAAAGCGTTGACAACACAAGAAACGCGCTGGGGATTCGCGAAGACTGGGACGCGCTCTCCCAAGACGACGCACGATTGCGGATTGCTTTTTTGGGAGATTCGATGACCTACGGGTACGGTGTGGAACAGCACGAGTCATTCTGTCATCTAGCGGAAGGATTGCTGAGCGATGACGTTCCGGGCGGTGTCGTCACCATAAACCTGGGTGAGCCTGCGAGCGGTCCTGACGACCACCGCACACTGTACCTGTCACTCCGCGATGAACTCAGGCCGGATCTGGTCCTCCACGTCCTTTATCTCAATGATCTGGCCATTGATCTGGACCCCGTGTTGAGGCGGATCTATCGTGTCCGGGATGAGGACCTGCGCTTTGCCAGCTCGTCCTACGTGCTGCGTTTTGCTGAGCGACAGGTGCGATTCTGGCTGGCGCGCCAATACATCCGGGAGTATTTTCGAGGCGGTGCCAACCGTGCAGAGCAGCAAGCCCAACTCGCCAGACTCAAGGCCGAGGTACGTGCGTGCCGGCGCGCTGTTGAGGAGGG
>CP070744.1:2202362-2203676 GCA_020348265.1 Phycisphaerales bacterium
ACGTTCGCCCACGGGAAGTCGCGCGTGCGCACGTCCAGCCAGACAAGCCCCAGAGTATCGTAGAGGAACTCGTTGGGGAAGCGTGACGTCCCCGCGCCCGACACTTTGTGTTTACGGCGCAACCACTGACGCAGCCGATACCGGGCGTGTGCATCCACCGCCTGGTAGGCTTTGCTGACCTGCCCGAGACAGAAGTAGGTTGCCCAACCGATCATCAGGCAGTTGAGTCGACCTACCCGATCCTGAGCATCCTTCAGGCCCCACCGTCGATGGGTCGAGTCGCTGATCGCAGAGCAAACCTGCGCGATCTTCTTCCTGGACGGACGCGTTCCAATGTAGGATTTGCCCGTCCTGACCGAATAACATCGACCAGTGGTGTAACCCAGGAAGTCAAACGATTCATCGGGGATCCGGCATACACTCGTCTTGGCCTCATTCACCGTCAGCTTCAGCCGATTCATCATGCCGCGTACCGCCTGCATAGCCTGGTTGGCTCCATGACGGCAGCAGATCACGAAGTCATCAGCATAATTGACGATGTGGGCGCCAAAACGCCTCTCGTGGCCCAGCATCTTCCAGCCCAGCACAAATCGACGCATGTAGAGGTTACTCAGTAGCGGTGAGATCGGGGCCCCTTGCGGTGTACCCCGGCGCTCGTCCTTGTTGCGGGTCGTTCGAAAGGTGCGCCCTCGATCATCGATCTCTCCCACCGGCGCCTGCAGCCACATCTTGATCAGATGCAGCATGTGACGGTCACTGATACGTCGCGCCACCGATTTCATGAGTTCGGCATGTGGGATGCTGTCGAAGTACCCACTCAGATCCGCATCGATCACCTCCGTGTGCCCCGTGTTCAGCAGCGAGTGGATACGCCGGATGGCGTCCAACGCACTGCGACCAGGCCGGTATGCATATTGCTCCGGCTGCAAGTCGGCCTCGAAGATCGGCTCCAAAACCAACACCGCAGCCATCTGAACCACGCGGTCTTTTACTGTCGGAATGCCCAGCGGTCTTTGCTTGCCGTTCGGTTTGGGAATCCAAACCCGGCGGACCGCTTCCGGATGATATGTCCGCTTCTTGAGTTCCTCCGTCAGTTCACCCAGCCACCGTTCCAGGCCAGACGCCTCGATATCCTCGAACCTCTGGCCATCCACACCAGCCGCACCGCCATTGGCTTTGCAGCAGCGGTAAGCGAAGGCCAAGATGTCTTCGCGGTACACCTTGTCGTACAAAGCGTAGAAGCGGCAATCGGGTGTTCCCTTCGCTTTGGCATGCAACGCGCTCTGCAGCTTCCGAACCGTCTGAGGAGTTGAT
>CP070744.1:2203776-2205018 GCA_020348265.1 Phycisphaerales bacterium
TGGGTTCGATTGGCACAAGCGGCGACCTAACCGGGCACGGCATCGAATGTCCCTGCGACTGTGGCGACGAGCAGCCCGACTTCCTGGACGACAACATCCACTTCTATGACGAGATGGTGAATTGTGATGGCGTGCACGTCGATTGCATGGATGTTGACCCTCAGAACGACATCCCGGACGGCTGTCAGACGGTGTTGCGTGTGGACCGCCTCGCGCCATGTGATACCTGCAGCGGGGGCACATGGGGCGGCGCTTTTCACACCCTGCGCGAGGCCCTGGAGGCGGCTGCTGAGAACGCGGCTGGGGTCTGGAACGTCGAGATCTGGGTTGCCGAGGGAACTTACACGCCCTCGGGGATAGCGGGGCGCGAGAATACGTTTACTCTGCATGACGGAGTGACAATCTACGGCGGATTCGCCAACCACGAGACTTGCACGACCGAGGGATGCGAGCGGGAGCGACTCGCCGATCGCGACTGGGCGAAGTACCCCACGATCCTCAGCGGGGACCGGGACGGCAACGACGAGGGTAACTTGTTGCACTCCAGCCGCTTGGACAACTCCTGTCACGTGCTGACCTGTACGAACACCACGCCGTACGGCGAGTTGCGGACCATTCTGGACGGGTTTACCATAATCGGGGGAAACGCGGACGCTGATTGCGCGAAACAGTTCGGTGGCGGGCTTCTGATCTCGCCGGAGGCTGAGTCGCGTGCGCTCCCGACGATTAGGAACTGCCGATTCCTCGGAAACTACGCGAACGGGTGCGGAGGGGGTGTCTACGTCGACGGCGACGCTGGTGCGACATTGGTCAATTGCACGTTCAACGGCAATCTGGACCCATCCGGTGGGGGCGCCTACATCGCCAACGGCGGCGCGGTAACGATAGCCAATTGCACATTCGGCATGAGGGGCGGGAGCGCCGGTGAAGCAGTTGTAAACCGTGGGACAGTCTCTATCGTCAACTCGATTCTCTGGAGGAGCGATGACAATAGAGCCTTGGACGGCAGTTCATCCACAAGCACGATGACGGAGTACAGCAACATACTCGAGTGGTCCGACGGAGAGCACAACATCAATGAGGATCCTCTGTTCGTGGACCTTGAAGGCCCCGATGGAATGCCGGGCACGCTCGACGACGACCTGCGGCTCTTGGCAACCTCACGCTGTATAGATGCAGGTAACAACGAAGCGGATGCGGAAGCGTTCGTACCGGGAATCAACCCTCTTCCGGAAGTCGACG
>CP070744.1:2205118-2206299 GCA_020348265.1 Phycisphaerales bacterium
GCCACGGAACACGTGAGCGTAAAGAGGCTTATTCAACAGGCGCGTGACTGTGTGACCGAGCTTGAAAGGCGAAAGCTCTGAGTTTATGACTGGTCGTCGGTTCTTCGAGAGTGTTGTTATCGCGGCGTTGCTTGTACCTGCGCCGATGCTGAGCGCACAGATCTCAGACCAACCGCGGGAGATCTCGCGCTCACAGCTTTTGCTCCGTCTGAGCAGCGCCCTTGAGGCCTTTGATCGCGGGTCGGCGCTGTTGGACAGAGCGCCTGACGAGGCGATGGCGGCGTTTCGACAGGCGCATGATATGTTCCAGGCCGTGGTCGACGCGGGAATCGACAACGAACAGCTGTATTACAACCTGGGAAACACTCATTTGCGTTTGGGCGAGATAGGCGAAGCGATTGCGGACTACCGTCGGGCGGAACGGCTCGGACCCAATGACCAACGACTCATCTCCAACCTGCGATTCGCTCGTTCGCTGAGGAGCGACCATATTGAACCGACCGGCAAGCGGACCTTCCTGCGCACCGTCTTTTTCTGGCATTATTCATGGCCGCCGCAAACGCGCAAGACGGCCGCAATGATTGGCTACGCGTTGTTCTGGCTGCTTCTTGCAGTCAGGGCGCTGTTGCCCCGGGTGCGGATCGGGTATCCCGCGCTGGTGTGCTTGCTCCTGTGGGTGCCCCTGGGGCTGTCGGTGGCGATCGACCTGCCCTCCCGTACTAGATCGGCTGAAGGCGTGCTGGTGAACAACGACGTAGTGGTGCGCAAGGGAAACGGAGAGAGTTATGACCCACAGTTCAGACAGCCGCTGCACGAGGGCGTGGAATTCAGGGTCATCGAACAGCGCGGTGGCTGGCTGCGCATCGAGCTCACCGACGGTAGCCAGGGCTGGGTGCGTGTCCGCGAAGTGGAGCTCTTTTGAATCTCGTAGCCCGTTCGTTGATAAAGCTGATGCCCGGGCGGTAAGCGCGGTCGTGGGCAGACGCCGGCCGCGTCGACGGGAACTTGGCACAATCACCGCCCAGACGGGCGGCGACTCTGCCGGTGCACAGAAAGATGAACGCTTCGGGCGTGTATTCGCGTCATCCGCGCTCAACTCCGCCCCTAGTCCCAAAATAAGTGAGCGTGGGTGGCCTTGGGCATAGGAAAAGGCCTTCAAGCCGCGATATACTGGTGTTGAA
>CP070744.1:2206399-2207553 GCA_020348265.1 Phycisphaerales bacterium
CGAATTGCATGCCGGCGCTTCGCCTGGGCATGGCACCCAACTCCTGAACCGCTAGACAATAACAGAAATTGCTCTAGACTGGCTGTGGCCGTCGGGCGTTACGAAGTATCGCGGCCGGCGAATCCTTATCGAGCATCGCCTTGTACCGCGCTCCGCAAAACGCGCACACCCAGCTCTCACCAACCTCATCGGGAAAGGCTCGGCGAAGAGGGAGTGGGGTGTTGCAGCTTGCACAAGTACCGATTCTGGCTGACAGCAGGTCGACCAACTGCTCGATTCGCCAGGGCTTGTGCAGGAAGCGATCCACGCCGAATCGCGCCAGATCCTCCCGGCAGTCCTTCCCGCTGCTACCCACCACGACTACGCCCGGACGCCGTGCCCGTAACGTGGTCACAAACTGCTCGGTATCGTCGCCGTGCAAACCGTGATCGGTGATTACCAGCGTCACTCGTCGCTGCGAATCTAAGACGGAAAGCGCTTCGTTGTATGATTGAGCTGCGTGACACGTGCAACCGGCCTTCTCCAGGTGCCCGGCATAAGTGCGACAAACCACCAGCTCATCATCAACGATAAGCGCATCGCCCTCCATCGGCCAGGGGACAGTGCTCGGGTCACTACCCATAGCTGGGACTCCGCTCACTCCTCCGATATCGACAACCCGTCGACCGGCCCTTCAAGTTGCCAAACCATATTATGAGACACCGGATTGTCAGGATCAATAGGGTCTCCGAGTTTCCCAAGGTTGAATTCTCGGAGAGATCCAGTTTCCCTGTTCACGCTACTTTGGGAGCCTGCGATTCGGGTGGTAATGTGTGTCGGCATTACACCAAGTCCCCCTGGAGACTGCCCCTACGCCGGCTTACAAGCCTGTTGGGCAAGTCTCTTCCTCTCACCCAGGTCTAACGCCACCCCTTGCGGGTGGCGCCTTTCGAGGCTTTGCGCCGCCCACTTGGGACGGCGCTACATTCTTCATCAGGCTGCTAGGGCAGCCTTCGTGAGTGGAGCGCTACGACTTCTTACATTCCGACCCCGAGAGTGCCCGTGTTCCACATTCAGGGCAAGTTCCCGAGGTATTGCCGGCTAGAGCAATTTCTGTTATTGTCTAGCGGTTCAGGAGTTGGGTGCCATGCCCAAGCGAAGCGCCGGCATGCAAT
>CP070744.1:2207653-2208761 GCA_020348265.1 Phycisphaerales bacterium
GGGTGGACAAGCCACCCGTGGTGACATGATAACACTTAACACGGGTGGACAAGCCACCCGTGGTGACACGATAACACTTGACACGGGTGGACAAGCCACCCGTGGCACACGGCGAACTCTTTCCGAGGCTCGACCGTAAGGAAGTTGACTCTGGGGTGTGCCACTGGCGGCTTGCCCGCCAGTGCTATCCGCGATATAGGAGATGGTGCGAACCCCCGTCGATTTGGTGTAAACGCGAACGCATCTGGGCAGCTTGGGGATTGTGGGATGAAATGACCAACCCGACCCTTCATCGCAAGCTTGTTCGACACTACGACGAGCCGGGCCACGCCCACGAACTAACCTGGTCTTGCTACCAGCGGCAGCCACTGCTGATCGAGGGACGGCGATGCGCATTGCTTTCCCAGTGCATCGACCGTGCCGTCCCTGGCCGAGGATTCGAACTCATCGCCTTTGTCTACATGCCGGAACACGTGCACTTGATTGTCTGGCCGGTCGAACCGGCAGCTACTGTTGCGAAACTGCTGTTCGCGATCAAACGACCGTTCTCGTTCCGGGTCAAATCAATGATTGCGGAGGCCAATTCAGAGTTGGCTCGCCAACTCACCATTCGCGAACGCCCTGGAAAAGAGACTTTTCGGTTCTGGCAGGAAGGGCCAGGTTTCGATCGAAACATCACGAATACAAAGACGCTTCGAACAGCCGTCGAGTACGTGCATAACAACCCTGTCAGGCGTGGTCTATGTAGCTCACCGGGAGACTGGAAGTGGTCAAGCTGGGGGTTCTACTTTGCTCCAGATTACTCGCCTGACACCGACTTGCCAACCGTTGCCGGTTTCACCGAATAACGAACACTTGATTTGAACAACACGGGTGGACAAGCCACCCGTGGTGACACGATGACACTTAACACGGGTGGACAAGCCACCCGTGGCACACGGCATCCGGGGGATAGCATCAACGTCCTGCACCCAACAAGGATGAAGGATGAAGGTTGGGTGAAGGGTGTGCCACTGGCGGCTTGCCCGCCAGTGCTGACACGATAACACTTAACACGGGTGGACAAGCCACCCGTGGCACACGGCGGACTCTTTCCGAGCCCCGACCG
>CP070744.1:2208861-2209924 GCA_020348265.1 Phycisphaerales bacterium
CGCCCCTCTGGGTTAATGCCGACCAGACCCAGGTGCACCAGGTCATTCTGAACTTGGCCATCAACGCCCGTGATGCCATGCCGGACGGCGGAGCCCTGCGTGTTTCTCTCTCCTCGATGGCCGAGTCAAACGTCCAGAATTTACCAGGCGAGCTCGCCCTGGGCGGGCAACTTGCGTGCCTGGTCGTCACGGATACCGGTGCGGGGATACCGCCGGAAGTCCAGGCCCGCATTTTTGAACCCTTTTACACGACGAAAGCGCGTGGCCAAGGCACAGGGTTGGGACTCTCCATTGTCCATGGCGTCATTCGAGAACACGGGGGACACATCGAGGTCCAGTCCGAGCTTGGCAAGGGGACTACGTTCACAGTCTTCTTGCCCTGTATCCCAGCTGGGGAGGCCGCCCAACAAGCGCCTGCGACAATAACACCTACGGGGAAAGGGGAGCTACTCTTGTTGGCCGAAGATGACCAACATGTGCTTGGCATGATCGCATCGACTCTCGATTCTCTGGGCTACAATGTTGTACTTGCCTCGGACGGGGCCTCAGTGCTCGAGATGTCCGCGCACCATGATGATGACATTCGGCTACTGATTTTGGACGTAGACTTGCCGGAGAAAAGCGGGCCCGACTGTGTTAAAGAGCTCCGCGAGAGGGGTTTAGACACGCCCGCGATCATGCTTACAGGCAACGTAGACTTCGACGCCGCTGCGCTAGACGACAAGACCGTCTTGCTCCGCAAACCGTTTGGGATGCCCGAGCTTGCCAGCACCGTGTCCGAGGCACTTGGCCGAGATCCTGGACAGGAGGCGCTATCATGACAGCACCGATTTCGATTCTTCTTGCCGACGATCATTCAATGGTGCGGCGGTTACTCGGCCAGCGGCTCGAGGCGGAGACAGACATGACCGTCGTGGGCACCGTCGGTAACGCCGACGAGGCCATCGGCGAGGCCATCCGACTGAAACCGAGCATAATTCTGATGGACATAGATATGCCCGGGTTGAGCTGCTTCGAAGCTGCAGCGACGATCCGTCGGCAGTGTCCCGACTCCCGCCTCATC
>CP070744.1:2210024-2210998 GCA_020348265.1 Phycisphaerales bacterium
AACGTAAAGTCGTCCTATCCGGGGCGCTTCTCCCATTTTCGTGTTCGTGCTGCCGTACTGAGTTCGGAGAGTCCGCCCGAACAAGCACCTCAGCTCAACAAAGCTTCCGACAACGGTTGGCATTCGCCTCGCAGCAACGAGAATGTCTCGCGGTCCCGGTATTCCCCGCGTAGGAAATTCCCCTGGCGCTGAGTGCCCTCATATTGATACCCGCACTTCTCCGCGACCTTGCGTGACGCCGCGTTACCCTTAAACATGCCGAGCTGTAAGCGCGGTATCGGTCTGAGCTCAAACAGGTACGCCGAGAAGATGCCCAACGCCTCGGTCATGTAGCCTTTGCTGCGATCCTCGGGCCGGAAGATCGCGTAGCCGACCTCATAGCCGGCCAGCATCGGCGACGGCCGAAAGAACACGATGGCGCCCACCATCTTCCCGTCGCCGCTTGCGATTACCATGCGGCCCTGATCTTCCTGCCACCACCCGGTCTCACGGAACTGCTTCCGCATCTCCGACAGGGTATGAAGCACAATAGGGACGTACTCGCCGCGGGCGGCAACATCCGAGTCAAGGGCAAACAGCTCCTCAAGATCTTCTTCGGTGAACAGTCGGAGGACGACCTTCCTGCCTTTCAACATACCTCACCTCTTTTCCTAGACCGATCGGCGTCCAGCATTTTCATTCGTGCGTTCAGGCAACACAAGCTCGGGTTCCTTGATCAGTCACTCTGCTCCGTCATTGCGGGTGTAGAAAAAGCACAGCGGTGCCGGCCACGGCAACGAAAGCCCCGATTGCCGCTCGCGGGCTGACGCGCTCCTTCTCGATCAGTACGGCAAGAGGAAGAACGAGAACCGGAGAGAGCGAGCAGAGCGTCTGAGCGATTCCCAGAGGAAGACGATCAGCTGCGATCAGAGAAAACCAAACGGCCAGGTAGCCCGCAAAGAAAGCGGCAAGAAAGGCGAAAACGAATCCCGTTC
>CP070744.1:2211098-2212030 GCA_020348265.1 Phycisphaerales bacterium
TTGGCCGCCCAAAGTCCGCCGTCGGCGCTGTTTAGCGCGTACGTCGCGTACGGAGTGGGATTCAACGCGACTCGGGGTGTCAGCACAGTGTGAGGGTCCTCATTGCCTGCATGTCGCACGGCTACTTGCAGCCAACGGGCATCGCCATTGAACGCGTCTGAGCCGAACTCACCACTACCGTTCAGCTCGACGGTGAACAGCCCGTTGCTGACCAGCCAGTCGTCGATCGGAACTTCTGCGCCAATCTGCACGTTGCCGTCCGCCGCGTCGAACAGCTTAAATACGAAGTCGTAGTTGCCATCCGCGGGAACTCCATCGACCTTAAGCTGCCCCTGAAACGTGAAGGCCGTGCCGACGGATTCCGCGAGCACGCCGGTATGTCCCCAGGGTAGGACGCACGCCACTACGAATACGAACGTCTTTGTTGCTTGCATTTGTCTTTCTCCTAGCTAACGCCGGCCTTCGGCCGGCTATACAGAGGGCCTAAAAGCACCCCGAAGGTCCGGGAGAGGCTTATCGCCGGAGGTATCCCGGACTCCGACAGGCTCCGCCTTCTTATCCGCCGGTGAACGATCGCTGGAACGAAGCTGCGTCCCACAGATCGACATCCCCATCCCGATCGATGTCCTGGCACCGGCAGTCCAAGGTCACACCGCCGTTGGGACCCGAAAGGCAGGGTTCGAAGTCGTCATAGTCAAATAGACTCACACCACCGTCGCTGTCGCAGTCGCCGGCAGTGAGTGGAAACCAGAACCCGCCGGCCAGCTCGAACGTTTCACCGGACATTACGCCCGCGTCCGGCTGGCCAATTGTTCCGGACAGGTCGAATTCGCCGCCCGTGCTGAACATCGCTCCACCACCGTCGACCGTCCACCGGGTGAGTTCGAACTCCTGGCCGAAAGCCCCGAGGACGCCGGGCAGCACAAGAAAGA
>CP070744.1:2212130-2213038 GCA_020348265.1 Phycisphaerales bacterium
GTGTGCCACGGGTGGCTTGCCCACCCGTGTTGAGTGTCGTATGCCCGGCACTGGCGGACAAGCCGCCAGTGGCACACTTTGCGCCAGGACGATGACCGCGATCATCGCCTCCGCCACCTCCAAAGGAGGTGGGCCACCCAGCCTCCAAGGGAGATGGGCCACCCGGCCCAGGAAGCGCTGTTGGCGAGCGCGAACGCTCTGCCAGGGAAGTCCGCGTCAAGGCCGGCGATACCATGCCGGCCGGCTACGTCCGAGTGGGCAGCAGTTGCGCTACCGTGCCGTTCGGGCTTTGCGTTTGTCGTTGTCTTCGTCGCGGCGGAGTTGGAGGAGGATTTCTTCCTGCACCACGCGCGGCGTGGGGAGATAGCAGGCGAACTCCATGGAGAACGTCGCCTGGCCCTTGGTCAGTGAGCGGAGGATGGTGGAGTAGCCGAACATGTTCGCCAAAGGCACCTCAGCGTGGATCACCACCGCCTTCACCTTCAACTCGCTTGACGCGATCGTCCCTCGCCGAGAGGCCAGGTCGCCCATAACCGGGCCCTGAAACTCGGTGGGCACCTCGGCTTCGACTTTCATAATGGGCTCAAGCAGCGTCGGCTTGGAGTTGCGCATGGCCTGGCGGAATGCCGCCCGGGCGCAAACCTGGAATGCCAGGTCGGAAGAGTCCACCGCATGGGCTGAACCGTCTTGAAGCTCCATTCGCGTGCGGACGACTTCGAACCCCGCCAGCGGACCCTTGGCGCGGGCCATCTGAAAACCCTTGTTCACCGAGGAGATATACTCGGTGGGAATCCGCCCCCCGGTCACCGTGCTTTCAAACTCGTAGTCTTTCTCGCGATCAGCAGCAAGGGGTACGAGCCGGCCGATCACATGGGCATACTGCCCGGACCCGCCGGTCTGCTTCTTAT
>CP070744.1:2213138-2214043 GCA_020348265.1 Phycisphaerales bacterium
TATACTTCGCTCCGTGGCATAACGGGACCGGTTTCCACGGGGAGGTTCTCCGGTACGACACGCAGGGGGAATTCGGCGACCCCTCTGCATGGGCCACCTACGATCCGGCGGCCCACGATGTCGGTGTTCGCCCTCGCGGATTCACTGGTGCGGTGTTTGACAACCGGTACGTCTACTTCGTTCCGTGGAATAACGGCGTCGACTTCCACGGCGAGGTACTGCGCTACGACACTGAGGGAAGCTTCTCGGACGCATCCTCCTGGGACACCTATGATGCCAAAAACCATGGAGTAGGCAGTGATCCCACAGGTTTTGGTGATGCGGTCTTTGATGGCCGCTATATTTATTTCGTTCCGCTCATCAACAACACTGGATCCCACGGGGAGGTTCTGCGGTACGACACTTCTGGCGGCTTTACGGAGTTCTCTTCTTGGGCAGCATTTGACGCAGGCGCGCACGACGTAGGCAGCCAACCTGACGGATACTGGGGTGGGGTGTTCGACGGACGCTATGTCTACTTCACCCCCGTGGAAAACAACGAAGGTATGCACGGCGAAGTGTTGCGACTCGACACCGTTGGTGAATTCTCCGACCCCGCCTCCTGGACCACTTACGACCCCGGGGTCCACGACGTGGGCAATAAGCCCGACGGTTTCATCGGCAGTGTTTTCGATGGGCGATACGTCTACTTTGTTCCACTGGAGATCAACGGTGGGGAACACAACGGGGAGGTATTGCGGTACGACACGACCGGCTTGTTCTCCGACGCTTCCTTCTGGGCCGCCTACGACCCTGGAAGTAACGGCCTCGGCGACAGCCCCGATAAGTTCGCGGGCGGTGTCTTCGATGGACGGTATATCTACTTCGCCCCGCATTCCGACGACGTAGCGGGGGCCGAGGAGGTG
>CP070744.1:2214143-2214952 GCA_020348265.1 Phycisphaerales bacterium
GGCGCGTCCTTCTTCGCAATCTAGAGAGTCCCCGAAGAGCTCGCTTGTCAGCACGGCGCCATCGCGTCCCGTGACGAGAAACTCGATCGGATGCACGAACACGATGGGGACCCTCCCCTCCTTCGATCGCTGAGCAACGACTTGGTCGTTGTCCTGGCCAAAGCCCCCACCAGCGGGGCAAAAAACGAGATCGGCGCCGTTCGCGACCAGTTCCTCCATGGCCGCAGCTTGCCGCCGGTCGGAGCAGATCATCATGCCGATCTTCCCGTGCGGTGTCGCAAAGGCCGGGAACGAAGTGCCGGCAGTGTACTTGCTCCTCTCGTCGCCCCACAGGTAGCGTTTGCGATACCTCCCCAGCACTTCGCCGCCGGGCCCAATGAGAAAGGCTGAGTTGTAGACTTTCTCACCCTCGCGTTCGGAAATGGCGCCGATAAGGTGGATGTCGAGCTCGTCCGCCAGCCTTTGCAACCTGGAGAAGTACTCCCCGCCCGGCACCCGCTCGGCCAGGGCGCGGAAGCGGGCCATGCTCAAGCTCGCATCCCGGATGCTGTAGCCATCCAAGAAGCTCTCCGCCGTGCAGACGATCCGGGCCCCATGGCCCGCCGCTTCGCGAATCAGACGTTCAGCGTTTTCGTAGTTGGCTGCTCGATCGCCGACCCTCCACTTGAGGACGATCCCGGCGACCCGCACCCGGTCGGGTGCACCCGACACCTTCTTCTCTGTTGCGCACCCGGAAGTCACGCAGACGCACGCGACCAAGACGACGCGGCGCAGGTATTCCTTCGAGTGAGATAAGCCGGCACTTCCCA
>CP070744.1:2215052-2215856 GCA_020348265.1 Phycisphaerales bacterium
GTACATGTTTAGCGTCCTGCGATCGATATCTTTTCCAGTGGCTTTGTATTTGCGCACTCTGGTTCCATAGCGCATACTTTCAATGACACCGCATGGCACGGTGGCGTTGGGAGTCTGGCATGGATGCCGATCCACGCGATCAACGTATTGGCCAACTCGAGAGCGAGAACGCCCGGCTGCGCGAGGCGCTGGCCGTCCGCGACGCCCAAATCGAAGAACTTCGTCAACTCATCAAGCGGCTTCAGGATCGCATCGAAGAGCTTGAGCGCGCTGCGGCACGCCAGGCGGCGCCTTTTAGACGCAAGGACAAAGATCGCAAACCTCCGGGACAACAGGGGAAACCTGGAAGAAAGCCCGGCCATCCGCCCGCGCGACGCGAAGAACCCCCACACATCGACGATCATGTTGAGATCTCGCTGGAAGGGTGTCCCCACTGCGGCGGTCCGGTCGAAAACATCCACCCCTGCGAGCAGATCATCGAAGACTTGCCGCCCGTGCGACCCCATGTCACCCGACTGATTACCTACACCGGTCGTTGTCGGCGTTGCGGGGAGGTGCGCAGCACGCATCCGATGCAGGTCAGCACGGCCACCGGGCCGAGCGTGCCCTGCGCCCGGCGGTCATCGCCCGCAAGCTCTCCTGCGGCAACAAGACCCCCCGCGGCAAGCACACCTGGGAAATCCTCACCAGTCTGGCCGCCACCTGCCACCAACGCGGCCAAGACCTCGTCGAATTCCTTCGTCCAACCCTCACCATCGCACGCTAAACACGTACAAGCCGCCAGTGACACACCGCCGTGCGTGC
>CP070744.1:2215956-2216744 GCA_020348265.1 Phycisphaerales bacterium
GGCGGGAGCTTCGCCGTGCGCGCGGCCGGTTAGCCCTCTCGATCCTGGTGATTCAGGACATGATCGTCTTGGGAATGCTGGCGGCTCTGCCCGCTCTGGCCGAATGGGCCGGCGCTGCCAGTGGTGCGCCACTCGGTCAGGCCGATTCGCCGGATGCCCGTGGAGGCTGGCTGCGATTCGCCGTAGACGCTGTCGTCCGCGTCGGTGCTGCGGCTGCACTTATCATCGTCGGCCGGCTCATACTACCGCGAGTCCTGCGCGAATCGCTCAAGGGGCGATCGTTGGAAGTGATGACGATCGTCGGCGTAGCCGCAGCACTGCTGGCGGCCATTGCTGCCCAGGCCGTAGGGTTCAGCCTGGAGATGGGTGCGTTCCTGGCCGGCTTCGTGCTCGCAGGAACGCCGTTTCGGCATCAACTGAGTGGTCAGATCGGTCCGCTGCGGGACGTGTTCATCGCCGTGTTCTTCACCACCCTGGGAATGAAGCTCGACCCCGGTGTCCTTGCCGAGTGGTGGTGGGTCATCATCGTGGGCGGAGCCGCGATGATGGCTCTCAAGGCGACGGTAATCTCGGGCACCTGCTGGGCGCTGGGTACCACCGCGAGCATCGCCATTGCGGTTGGGTTCTCGCTCGCGCAGGCCGGGGAGTTCAGCCTGATCGTCCTCGGCGCCGCACATGACAAGGGGATCATCGACAATGCCACTACTGCGACCACGATCGCGATCGTTGTGATATCGTTGATCCTGACGCCGGCGTTGGTCGAACTCGGGGGTCGTCTCGCTCGCGCT
>CP070744.1:2216844-2217612 GCA_020348265.1 Phycisphaerales bacterium
CCTGCTTGACATCTTCGAGGCACTGCGACGTAACAACCTGAACGTCGGCGGTGGTAACATCACGCGCGCCGGAGAGTCGCTTCTCGTGCAGGGCGTTGGTCTGCTCACGACGCTCAAGCAGGTCGAGAACGTCGTGATCAAGTCAGAGGACGGCGTGCCGGTCTACGTGCAAAGCATCGGCGAGGTTGTCGATGGTCACGAGATTCGTCGCGGCGCCGTCACATATGGCGCCCAAGGCGAGGCTGTGCTTGGCCTGGGCTTCATGCTCATGGGCGAGAACACTCGCGAGGTGACCGAGCGGATGAAGGAACAGATGGAGCGAATCCGCTCCTCGCTACCGGATGATGTCGAGGTCACCGAAGTGTACGACCGTACCGAGCTCGTGGATCACGTCTTGCACACGGTCGAGACGAATCTGTTCGAGGGCGCGGTACTCGTGATCGCCGTCTTGTTCTTCTTCCTCGGGAATCTACGCGCCGGTTTGATCGTTGCCTCGGCGATTCCGCTGTCGATGCTGTTCGCCGCCAATGGCATGCTGCGGGCGGGAATCGCCGGGAGCCTCATGAGCCTGGGCGCGATCGACTTCGGCCTGATTGTGGACAGCTCGGTCATCCAGATCGAAAACAGCATGCGACATCTTGCCCGCAACACGACCGCTCGACGGCGCCTTGACGTTGTACGCGAAGCCGCCCTCGAAGTCCGCAAGCCGACCATGTTCGGCGAATTGATCATCATGATCGTCTACCTGCCGATCCTCACGTTGGAAGG
>CP070744.1:2217712-2218477 GCA_020348265.1 Phycisphaerales bacterium
GTGGCGCGTGAAACGCTCGAAGGCGGCCTGCGCGCGGTCATCGGCAAGATGATCCCCGAAGACATCGTCGAAGATCGTGATAAGTTCGTTCAGACTGTTATGCAAGAGGTCACCGACGACTTCCGCAAGCTGGGCCTGATCATAGATAGCGTCAACATCCAGAACGTCCACGATGAGCAGGAGTACCTGGAATCGATCGCCCGAAAAGCGACCGCGGAGGTCCTGGCGGCCGCCAGAAAATCAGAGGCGGAGCGAGCATCGGAAGCGTCCATCAAAGAGGCCGAGGCTTCTGCCTCTGCGCGAAAGGCCCAGGCGGAACGCGACGCCGAAGCCAAAACCGCCGAGGCTATTTCCCGCCAGAAAGCCGAGGAAGCCCGGCTCATCGCGGATAAGGCCATCGCTGAAGCCGAAAACGCCCTGCGCATCCGCAAAGCGGAGCTAGCTCGCGAAGCCGCTTTCAAAGAAGCTGAGCAACAGGATGCCGCCGCCAAAGCGGAGGAGGCCCGCTTGCGGGCCACCGAAGTACAGGCCGCCCTTGCCGAGCGCGACGTAGCCCGGGCCAAGGCGGAGGGTGATGCCGCTTCCGTGTTGGAGGAGGGCAAGGCCCGCGCCGCCGCCGTCGAATGCATCGGCCAGGCGATCCAGAAGCACCCCGACGCCCTGAAAGTCATGCTAGTTGAGCTGATGCCCGGCGTAGTCGAACAAGTCGCCAAGAGCGTCAACAACATATCGCTCGGCGAAGTGACCGTCATTGACAGTGGGGAC
>CP070744.1:2218577-2219324 GCA_020348265.1 Phycisphaerales bacterium
GTACGCGAGTCCGTCTGACTTGCCGGCGTCGCTGAAAGAGGGCCGGCGGGCGACACCTGGCGGGCGGCAGCACCGCCGCTTGCAGGGGGCGGTTGTTGTGTCAGAGTTGGCTCTGGCCCTGGTACTGCTGGTCGGGGCAGGATTGCTGATGCGTAGTTTCCATCGCGTGACCAGCGTGGACCTCGGCTTTGATCCAGGCAACATCTTGACGTTTCGGCTTTCGCTGCTGCCAACGATGGAACTCAGTGGCGCCCAGCGGAGTGAGGTGTACGGGCAGGTGGTGGAGCGGGTCGAAGCGCTGCCCGGTGTACGCTCGGCTTGCGCCAACCTGGGTCTGCCACTCACGGACTTTGGAAGCGAATGGGCCTTCACGATCCCGAGCCGCCCCAAGCCCACAGTGGCCCGGGACTGGATGGCCCAAGTGGGCACGATCAACGCGGAGTACTTCAGCACGCTGGGGATCCCACTTCTGAGCGGTCGCCCGTTCACGGAGCAAGACACGCGTGGCCGTCCTGGTGTGATGATCATTAACAACGCCATGGCGCAGCGCTTCTGGCCTCACAGCGATCCTCTGGGCCAGCGACTCGAGTTTCCGAACAAGGTTGACGACGAAGACCCAGATTCCTACGAGATCGTCGGCGTCGTCGCGGACAGTCGCGACGCGATTCTCGACGAGCCGCAACCGTACCTGTACGTTCCTTTTCGACAGCAGACATTTAACACGATGGCCTTCGGCCTTCGAACCGC
>CP070744.1:2219424-2220139 GCA_020348265.1 Phycisphaerales bacterium
GGGCAGGTATCAGGATAGCTGACCAGAGCCTGAATACACTCCGCGTTCTCCGGGGGATACCCCGGCGGAGGATCCGGGCAAGGCGGCGGTGCTCCGGTCGAGGGGCAGACGCAATCATCCATACCGGCTGTATTCACCATGCAGTCGGCATCGGTAAGACACAGGATCTTGCAGCCGGCACATTTGTCGCAGGGGTCAAGCGTGTCATCCTTTTGGAAACTCAGAACAGTCTCATCCCAGTTAAGAACGACCTCGACCGCTCGAAGCTCTTGGCTTGGCGATAACAGGCAGAACTCATTGGGAATACATGATTGACCACCCGGACAGTCCTGCGCGGAAATACTGCAGGGGGAATGGTCAAAACTGCACGTACCCTCATCGCTGCAATCAGTGTCGACATCGCAGACGACCCCGCTCTGCGTGCACGTCTTTATCCACGAGTTCTTTGATACATAGAGATCAACCAAGACTTCGTCATTGGTTTCGTACTCCGTCGGTGCTCCGGAGGGCAGACGAAGGTCCATGTCCACCCCACCAAGGACGGTGGGTGCTTGGCCGAAGCACGCCCCATTGTCGCACGCGTCACGGACCGTACACTGCTCGTCGTCATCGCACAACTCCAGTCCGTCATTGATCGGCTCCGGTGCGCAGTCTCCCCCGGGCTCCACGCAAGTGTAGCCGATGCACGCTTCGTCCGGCGGACACTGCACCGGCG
>CP070744.1:2220239-2220940 GCA_020348265.1 Phycisphaerales bacterium
TCGGAGAGGTCATGGATTACCAGGCCGCAACCCCCGAACATGATCCCGTACGCGACCAACTGATCCGATATCGCCCAGTCGTTGATGTACCCTTGCTCGATGGGGGACGCCGGAACCGGAATCGTGGGATCGCTCACATCAAATACGCTAGTCGGCGGCTCGGTGTTGTACCAGATCGAGGTGACAAGCACGCCGTCCTTGACCCCAAGGCCGGCTGACATCATCGGATCGTTGTCGGTATCCGGGATGAGCACGTACTGCCCGACGTGCGTGGGAGTCACAGGGTCAGCCAAGTCGAGGATTTCGAGCCCGTTGTACCCGCCCGCGACATACGCCATCCCATCCTGCAGACGAATCCCACCGATTTTTCCGCTGAAGGGGCCGATCTGATAAAACCCGGCTAGGGTCGGCTTGGTCGGATCGGAGACGCCCAGGATCGTCACCCCGTTCCAGTAGTCGGTAAAGTACAAGTGGTCGCCTCCCTTGTCGATCCCCCGTATGTATCCGGGGGAGTGGTACGTGCCGAGGCGCACAGGGTTTTCGGGACTCGAGACGTCGACGGCGATAACGCCCTCGCCCTGGTCAAACAGGTAGAGTGTCGTTCCAACCAATGTGACGCCGTTGACCGCCCCATGCGTCGAAAGGGTGCCGACCAGCGTGGGATCGGATACGTCCGTCGCGAAGTCGATGACCGCCAGTCC
>CP070744.1:2221040-2221733 GCA_020348265.1 Phycisphaerales bacterium
TTCGATTACCTGCGGGACAATCTGGCCACAGTTCCGGAAGAAATAGTCCACCGCGGGTTTCACTATGCCATCGTTGATGAGGTCGATTTCCTGCTACTCGACGAGGCGCGAACTCCGCTGATCATCAGCGGCCCTGCGCGCGAGGATCTCGGTATCTTTCGGCAGGTGGACCGGGTGACCCATTGCCTGCGGGAGGGGCTCCACTACGTAGTGAAGCCCAAGACCCACAGCGCGATATTGACGGAGGCCGGTTTCGAAGCGGTGTCAAATGGGCTCGGTGTGGGCAACCTCTTTCGTGTAAAACATCTCGATCTCTACCACGCGGTTTACCAATCCGTGGTAGCTCACGGGGCCTACCACCGCGATGTGGAGTATATTGTTGAGGATGGAAGGGTCGTTATCGTTGACGAGTTCACCGGGCGCGTCTCCCCGGACAAACGCTATGCCGACGGTTTGCACCAGGCGATCGAGGCCAAGGAAGGCGTGCAGGTCGAGTCCGAGGATCAGACTCTGGCAAAGGTCACCTACCAGACGTTCTTCGGCCGTTACCAGAAACTCGCCGGGATGACGGGGACGGCGTGGTCGGCGCGCAAAGAGTTTCAAAAGACATATCGGCGCGACGTAGAGGTCATACCGACCCACCGGCCCATGATCCGCAACGACTATCAGGAAGTTGTCTTCGACACCTTGGAC
>CP070744.1:2221833-2222518 GCA_020348265.1 Phycisphaerales bacterium
ACGAGGCGAGCCGGGGATCTGCAGGGAGCGCTCGATGAGATTGCGATGCTGGAAGAGGAGCTTCGTATCAAGGATGGCCGTATGGCGATGATCGACCCGCACCGGCGCCCGTACTATCGACCAATTGAGCGGATGGCGATCCTTGAACTCAAGGCTGCACGAGGGTGGTCGCAGGCCGAGACGGCAAGGCGTTTTCTGGTGAAGCCGACGACCATCGCCTCGTGGCTCAAACGGATCGACGAGCCCGGCACTGCGCCGCTGGTCCAGGTACGTGAACCGGTCAACAAGTTCCCGGATCTGGTGCGTTACGTGGTTCGCAGACTCAAGGTGCTATGTCCGTCCATGGGCTGCAAGCGGATCGCCCAGACCTTGACACGAGCCGGCCTCCAGCTGAGTGCAAGTACGGTGGGTCGCATGTTGAAACATCGAGGTCGAGATCCGGAGCGTCCCGCAGAGGCTGAAGCGACAACACACGGGAAGGAACAGACGGTTGAGCTCCGGACCGTGACAGCCAAGTACCCAAATCACGTCTGGCATGTTGACCTTACGGTTGTCCCTACGACTGCGGGGTTCTGGGCGCCTTGGTTTCCGCTTTCGCTGCCCCAAGTTTGGCCATTCTGCTGGTGGGTCGCGTGTGCCGTGGATCATTACTCGCGCTTGGTCCTGGGCTTGGCAGTGTTCACGA
>CP070744.1:2222618-2223295 GCA_020348265.1 Phycisphaerales bacterium
ATTCCGTTGTTGTTGCAGTCCCCGGGACTGTCCAGGTCTCCGCTCACGGTCAGATCGTAGAGCACGGGCGAAACGGCCTGTCCGCCAACCTCGCAAGACCCGTAGAAGCGCACCTGAACCTCGACGTACCGCCCGTGGATGCCGGTGAAGGGAACGTTTCTCTCAACCGGCACGTAAGGTTTGGCCGCAAGCCCCGCCTCCGTGTCAGCCGCCCGAACGCTCACCACAAGCTCGGTCCCCGGCGGTTGGTTGGAGTTATCCGGGCTCCAGTCGACTCTGGCCCAACGCCCGCCGTAGACTCCCCCGTCATGCACCGTGGTCCACGTTCCCGTCCCGCTAGTTTGCAGGGCGACAAGCCCGGTCATGGTGCCGTAGTCGTCCGGCATGGCGCCAAGGCCTACGTATTTCAGCGTGACGTTCGATGCGGTGCCGCTGGCGCAGTCTCCTGGTTGACGAGGGCCGGGAATGATTCGTGACACCGAACTACTGGCTAGGTTCGTCACATACACGTCCCCAATGCCGTCGACGGCCACCCCAGTGGGCTGAAAGCCAACGTCGATCGTTTCACACAAGTTCCCGTCATTGTCGTAGCGTAACACAACATTGTCGTCTACTCCCTTACAGGCACCCAAGTCGATGACTTTGTTGTACGCCACCCAGACATGATTGTCCGCGGG
>CP070744.1:2223395-2224056 GCA_020348265.1 Phycisphaerales bacterium
GTTACCCTTGGGGCACCGGAGACTACTCTTTCAACGGGGTGCTCGCCCATCCTCGTGTACCGATTCTTGGTCCAGAAACCTCGGTGTTTCTCCGCGGCATCTCGAACAAGTGCCGGAACGCTAACCCCACTTCCCCTTGGCAATGTGGCCCTGTATCTCCGTCATCGAGAGCTTCATCATCTCGTAGCTATGGGCCAGCGACTTCTGGAAGACATCTACACATCCGGGATCAAGATTGTCTTCGATGCCGTCCTTGCAGACCCTCTCCATCTTGCGGCCCAAGTCCACCAAGCGGCAGTGCAGGGCGTTTGTGTGTCGCGAGTGTTCCACGAGGTTTGCGGCCGGCCCATCCAGCGCTGTGAATTTCTCGGCAATCGCGCCACACTTGGGACACTGCGCTGGAGGGATCTCACCGTCATGAATGTACCCGCACACGCATTTCCACTTCTTCATCGTACGGTCTCCTTGTCGTTGTATTCGCAGGCTTCTCGCGTTTCATATATCCGTGCTTGGACACGTAAGAACGCTCGGTATCATGCCTGGGGTCAACCGGCACCCGGTGCCGGACGCTTACCCAATTCCTGGTCGACCATGAACAACGCGACGGTGTTGTCCTTGACCAGGTTTAGCTTGTCACGGAACTCCTGTACCGAAGCTTCTT
>CP070744.1:2224156-2224812 GCA_020348265.1 Phycisphaerales bacterium
GCAGGAGCTTGCCGCCGATCTGTCCAACCTCGATTGCCAGATCGAGAACAAGACGGCCATCGCCGAAACCAATTACTATGAAATGTGGGCACAGGCCGAGGGTCTCGGATTGCAGACCGAGATGGAGATCAAGCGAATGGCCGGGCGCAACGCTTTTGACAGAGCGCTCGCCCAAGCTGAGATCGAGCGCCTCCACGACATGAATTTCGTGGAAGCGATCAGGGATGAGGCGCAAATCGATCGTCGCATGGCCGAGACGTTGGCTGACCGCTCCAACTCGGACGCGCTTAACGATGCCGAGCAGGTCGCCATCCAGGCACAGGCTGACACCTTCAGTGCGGAGGTGGAGGCGCAGCGTCGCATCGCCGCCGCACGTGCCACCACCGTCAAATCGTTGTTCAACACGCGTGTCGTGGAAGTCGACACGGACCGTATCAAGGAGAAGGCGGACACCCTCGTGAAGGCGTCCCGCGAGCGGGCCAACGCCGAGACCATCTTGGCCGAGGCCGAGGCTGCCCGCGAGAAGACCAAAGAGCGGCTGGCCCAGTTGGTCAAACACCAGGCGTCGCTACAGCGAGCCGCCGTAACGGATTGGGATTCGCGCCTGTCGAAGAATCCCGAGCAGGGGTTCAGCCCGGACTAGCCCGGTATAACCC
>CP070744.1:2224912-2225559 GCA_020348265.1 Phycisphaerales bacterium
GGCTGTAGTGGGCGTTCTCGTAGTCGTGGTCTTTGCCGTCTCGATCGACTCCATACTCTCGGTCGAGGGGATCCAGATCCACTCGCGGATCAACGGCCTTTTCAATCTCCTTGGGCATCTCTTCTGCATCGGTGTCCTCGTCCACCTGATGCTCAAGGCCCGGCGGGTCGAGCGGCCCGCGCAACGTGCGGCCCTGACCATCGCCGCCCGGATCTACCTGGCCCTGATCGTGGCGCTGCTGGGCTTGGATCTGCTCTACGCCTTTGATGCCATTCCCGTCGTCCGCTTCGGTCTGGCGATCTCCCTCTTCTACATCGCCTTCAACCTGGTGCCGGTCTTGCTGCTGGGGAAGTTCATCCGGCGGGTGTTCGTCGAGGAAGCGGAGCTGCGGCCGGCGGAGATTGATGTTCGAGATTTCGGAGCCCTCTGCGAGCGCTTCGGCATCACCCCCCGGGAGGGGGAGATCATCGAGCTGATCTGCCAGGGCAAGGCCAACAAGGAGATCGCCGACCGGCTCTACATCGAAGTCCAGTCGGTGAAGGACCACAACTACCGGATCTTCAGGAAGCTCAAGGTCCAGAGCCGGATGCAGGTGGCCCGGCTCTTCCTGGGCTTGGGCACCCGGAACGTGGGAACGGCGGACGTCG
>CP070744.1:2225659-2226306 GCA_020348265.1 Phycisphaerales bacterium
GTGGACAGTGACCATCGTTGTCTCGTTCGTGCGGGTATTGCGCCATGAGCTTGCACTTGCGCAGGTGGAAGTCAGGTCTCATCACAGCCGCTCCGGCGGCGGTTTCGCTACGAGGTATGGGGGCTCTGCGCGAATTACGCGGCGCAAGCCTTTTGCGGATCGGGAGAAGTGAGATGCGATTGAGTCGATGCGGGTTTCGAGGCATTGCTTTGGCGTTGGCAGGAGTGCTTGGCGTTTGCATGGTCGGCACCGTCTTCGCCGAGGACTGCAACATAAACGGCATTCCTGATAGTTGTGACGTGGACTGCGCCGCTGAGGGATGCGTGCTCGGCTCCTGCGGGGGCAGCCTCGATATTGATCCGCAGAACGGCATCCCCGACGAATGCGAAGGACTCCAGGCGCCTGCCATCTTCACCTCTACGCTCGACTTCACCGAAGGCTATCTTCACGACGGCCGGGCACAGTTGATCAATCTCAACACGGGCTCAGGCAACCTGCTGGAGCGGAATGAGATGCCCAAACCACTGCCTTTCCTTTGGGTGGCTGCCACCTCATCGGGTACTGTGATGAAGATCGACATCGACCCCGGC
The DNA here is from genome assembly GCA_020348265.1 of Phycisphaerales bacterium. Taxonomy (GTDB): domain Bacteria; phylum Planctomycetota; class Phycisphaerae; order UBA1845; family UBA1845. The sequence goes on from CP070744.1 coordinate 2,226,250, forward strand.
GCCGACCCCGAGAAGCTCATCCTCGGCGAGTACTACAGCTCGCCCTGGGTGTGGGAC
>CP070744.1:2226406-2227050 GCA_020348265.1 Phycisphaerales bacterium
TTCGATTACCTGCGGGACAATCTGGCCACAGTTCCGGAAGAAATAGTCCACCGCGGGTTTCACTATGCCATCGTTGACGAGGTCGATTTCCTGCTACTCGACGAGGCGCGCACTCCGTTGATCATCAGCGGCCCCGCGCGCGAGGATCTTGGTATCTTTCGGCAGGTAGACCGGGTAACCCGTTGCCTGCGGGAGGGGCTCCACTACGTAGTGAAGCCCAAGACCCGCACCGCGATATTGACGGAGGCCGGTTTCGAAGCGGTGTCAAACGGGCTCGGTGTGGTCAACCTCTTTCGTGTAAAACATCTCGATCTCTACCACGCGGTTTACCAATCGGTGGTAGCTCACGGGGCTTACCAACGTGACGTGGACTATATTGTTGAGGATGGAAGGGTCGTTATCGTTGACGAGTTCACTGGACGCGTCTCCCCGGACAAACGCTATGCCGACGGTTTGCACCAGGCGATCGAGGCTAAGGAGGGCGTGCAAGTCGAGTCCGAGGATCAGACTCTGGCAAAGGTGACATACCAGACGTTCTTCGGCCGTTACCAGAAACTTGCCGGGATGACGGGGACGGCGCGGTCGGCACGCAGAGAGTTTCAAAAGACATACGGGCGCGATGTAGAGGTCATACCAACCCACCG
>CP070744.1:2227150-2227762 GCA_020348265.1 Phycisphaerales bacterium
GGTAAGTGCAGCCAACGGGAGCGGGCGTCCGGCACTGATGGAACTCATCGAAGATGCCATTGCCGGGACGAGCGACGAAGTGCCCGAAAGGCCGGTGATGAACATCGCCATCGTGGGCAAACGCAACGCGGGTAAGAGTTCCTTTATCAACACCCTTGCGGGTGAAGAGCGGGTCATCGTCAGCGAGACCCCGGGCACCACGCGGGACAGCATCGACGTGCGCTTCGAGAAGGACGATCGCACACTTGTGGCCATAGACACTGCGGGGGTGCGTAAGAAGAACAAGATGGCTGACGACGTCGAGTTCTACGCCTACTCCCGGGCGACGCAGTCGATTCGGCGATGTGACGTGGCTCTGCTGCTTATTGACGCCACCGTACCGGTGGGCCAGGTGGACAAGAGACTCGCCAAGCTGGTGGCAAGCGAGTTCAAACCCTGCGTCTTGGTGGTGAATAAATGGGATCTGGCCAAGGGTCGGGCATCGTCAGACGATTACGGCGAGTACCTCAGCAAGGTCTTGCCCGAGGTCGATTATGCCCCCGTGGCGTTTACCTCCGCGATCACCGGGCGCAACATCGACTCGACCATAGATGTAGCTACGGAGCTTTTCAA
>CP070744.1:2227862-2228443 GCA_020348265.1 Phycisphaerales bacterium
TCCACGAGCTCGGTACGGTCGTACACTTCGGTGACCTCGACATCATCAGGTAGCGAGGGGCGGATTCGCTCCATCTGTTCCTTCATCCGCTCAGTCACCTCGCGAGTATTCTCGCCCATGAGCATGAAGCCCAGGCCAAGCACAGCCTCGCCTTGGGCGCCATATGTGACGGCACCGCGACGAATCTCATGACCATCGACGACCTCGCCGATGCTTTGCACGTAGACCGGCACGCCGTCCTCTGACTTGATCACGACGTTCTCGACCTGCTCAAGAGTCGTGAGCAGGCCGACGCCCTGCACGAGCAGTGATTCTCCGGCTCGCGTGATGTTACCACCGCCGACGTTCAGGTTGTTGCGTCGCAGTGCCTCGAAGACGTCAAGCAGGGTCAGATCGTATTTGAGTAGTCGATTCGGATCGACGACGACCTGATACTGGCGTTCCAGTCCTCCCCAACTGTTGACTTCAGCCACACCGGACACGCTCCGCAGCTGTGGCTTGATGATCCAGTCCTGGATGGTGCGCAGCTCGCTGAGGCTACGCGTCTGGCTGGTCAGGATGTAATGGAACACCTCGCCAAG
>CP070744.1:2228543-2229120 GCA_020348265.1 Phycisphaerales bacterium
GTAGGTCGAGTAATGACACCCTACGAGGTTCGAAGCAAAAAGGACCACGACAGGGGGACGCCGGGCCAGCCTCACACCTGGACCTTCGACCAGCCGGGGGGGGCGGATTCGGTGGCCTACTCCTGGAGTCCTGCGGCGGGAGAGGCGGCTTGGGTCCGTTTCCCAGGAGTCGTCGGCGAGTTGCCCTGGGGCCTCACCATCCGCGACGCGCGGGGCCGCTGAGGACGGCGCCGGTCATGCAGCACCTGACAATCTTCTTCTTCACGTTGAGCCTGGCCACCGGGTGCGCAGCGGTCATCTTCACGGCCCAGGCCTATCGGCGGCACGGCTTCGATTTCCTGCGTTGGTTCCTCTACTTCGTCATCGGCCTCAACCTGGCGCTTCTGGTCGACTTCCTCTTCGCCTACCTGTCGGCCAACGTGGCCGAGCAGACTGCCCCCCGACTGGCCCGGGCGATCTCGGCGGCCGGCCGGATCGTCGAGATGGTCATCATGTGCGGCGTCTACTTCAGCATCCTTCAATCCTCCCGGAAGCTCCTCGCCGAAGAACTCTCCCGGCGCTCGAAGCAGATCCTGGC
>CP070744.1:2229220-2229770 GCA_020348265.1 Phycisphaerales bacterium
GGCGATGCCGAATTAAGCGCCACCGTCTCACCGGAGCAGGTCGACGAGGTGCTAAAGCTCATCAAAGTCTCGAAGGTGCCACTTCGTAATCCGGGTGGCAATCCAACTTCACTGAAGAGACGGCTTTCAGAACACGCTCAGGGCGCAGAAACGCACGAATCGGCGCAGGTAGTGTCGTATAGCACCCGGCGAATCAAAATCGGCCCTTTAGGTGATTCTGTACGGGCGGTTTGACGGCCTTGAAGATGTCGCAACGGAAGACGACTGAATGCCAACCTTGGCCGACGCTGTGAGTGTTCCACAGAGCCCAAACGCCGTGTACATTCGCGCACGCGCGAGAGAGAGGTGGCGATCTCAGACCCGCGCCACGTGTGCCCGAGGCAGGTTATTCATGTGGGGAGATAACTCGGCCCGGCGACGACTCCCTACGCGCGCGGCTACGCAGACATCGCCGTTGACGGTTGGGCGTTGTTCGGGTATTAGCTTTGCCGAAGAGAGAAGTTCCCATGGTTGTAGATAAGAAGAGCAAGAAACCAAGCATCCTCGATAC
>CP070744.1:2229870-2230415 GCA_020348265.1 Phycisphaerales bacterium
CAGAGCGGGCAAGCAGATGCGCTCTTCAGGTCTGTGTGGCAGTGCGGACAGAAGAAATCCACTATTTCGTCACTACGTATCGGATACTCGGATTCAACTGCGTAGCTCCCGTAGAGGGACGACAACCGGAGCCATCCGTGCTTCCGCTCAAATGACACGGTCACGCGGATCGACGGGGAGCCGTCGATCTTGTGATCGGGATCCATCAGGCTGTGATTGCATCGCGAGCAACTGACGGTGTGCAGATAAAGGCGGCGATCTGCCTTGATCTCGGCCTCATCGAGGCCCGCGTGCGTCTTCTTGACGATCTTCTTGACCTGCGACGAGTTGACGTTGGAGAAATAGTGGCCGTCCACAACCACGATCGGCCCGAGGGCACACGCCCCCAGGCAGTTCACCGTCTCCAGGGTAAACTCGTTGTCTTCTGTCGTCGCACCAACGCTTGTATCCAGTTGTCGCTCGAACTCCCCCGCAATCACCGGAGCGCCGCGAACATGGCAGGCCGTGCCCATGCACACCGAGCAGAGATGCTTGCCGCGCGGCTT
>CP070744.1:2230515-2231046 GCA_020348265.1 Phycisphaerales bacterium
GGGTCTCGTCCATGCTGTTGGTGTGCAGCGACTGCGTGCCGCCGAGCACCGCCGCCAGGGCCTGGTACGCGACGCGAATGATGTTGACCATGGGCTGCTGCTCGGTGAGCGAGACGCCGGCGGTCTGGGCATGGCAGCGCAGCCACCAGCTTCGCTCACTCTTGGCCTTGAACCTGTCGCGCATGGTTCGGGCCCAGATGCGGCGGGCGGCGCGGAACTTGGCGATCTCCTCGAAGAACTCGTTGTGCACGTCCCAGAAGAAGCTCAGCCGCGGGGCGAAGGCGTCGACGTCGAGGCCGCGCTTGAGCGACTCTTCGACGTAGCACATGCCGTCGGCGATGGTGAAGGCCAGCTCCTGCTGGGCGGTCGCGCCGGCCTCGCGGATGTGGTAGCCGCTGATGCTGACGGTGTTCCACTGGGGCATGTGCTTCGTGCAATACTCGATCGTGTCGATCACCAGCTTGACGCTGGGCCCGGGCGGGAAGACGAACTCGTTCTGAGCGTGGAACTCCTTGAGGATGTCGTTCTGGA
>CP070744.1:2231146-2231674 GCA_020348265.1 Phycisphaerales bacterium
AGGATACCGGGTTCTGGGGTTGGCCCAAGGTGAAGCTCCTGATTCCGTGGTGTCATCCCAGGCGCCGTCGGAACCGTCAGGACTCTCGTTCTTGGGTTTCGTCGGCATGATCGATCCTCTCCGACCCGGGGTTCGCGAGGCGGTTGCCGCGTGCCACGTGGCGGGTGTGTCGGTTGCGATGATCACCGGCGACCACCCGGTGACCGCGCTGGCAATCGCCCGCGATCTCGGCCTGGCCACGGGGCCTGAACAAGTCGTCACTGGACCAGAGCTCGTAGGGAAATCTGCAGAGGATCTGCGAGAAACCGTCGAGCGTGGCCGTGTATTCGCTCGAGTTACCCCGCGCCAGAAGCTTGAACTGGTTGACGCGGCGCGCCACGCGGGACACTACGTGGCCGTAACCGGGGACGGCGTGAACGACGCTCCGGCGCTGCGCGCCGCCAACATCGGCGTGGCCATGGGCAAATCGGGCACCGACGTTGCGCGCGAGGCCGCCGAACTGGTCATCAGCGATGACAATTTTGCCAC
>CP070744.1:2231774-2232298 GCA_020348265.1 Phycisphaerales bacterium
GACCCTTGCGAGGAGGAGTGCAACGAGTCCGTTGAGAACGGGCACTTCGTGCTCTTCTGGCCCGAACCGGGCGACCGTGCCAACTACACTTACCGGATTGCCCAACCACCCGATGAGCCCCCCCCCCCCCCATTCTGGATCGAGTGGAGCTACCGCTCGAACCACCCCTTTGGAGGGATCTTCTACGGTTGCGATGCAGGCTTCTCGCTCCAATATGGCTGGGCGCACGATGGTGTGGAAATGTACGGTGACGCGGTCATTTCCTGGGACGGAGGGACGGTGGTTGACGGGTTGGCTATCGATGAGTTCCACACCTACCGCTTTGAAACGTCCGATGGAATCACTTACGAGATTGCCGTCGATGGTCTGGTGTTCGACGTTGACGCCGGATGGCAACCCTACGACTATCACTACTTGCAGCTCTTCCCACGAGGCGGATGCAGCGGAGACAGCATCCCCAATAAGAAGAGCGAGTGGGATTATGTCCGGTTCGGGACGATCGATTATGGTGAACAGATTGTCTC
>CP070744.1:2232398-2232922 GCA_020348265.1 Phycisphaerales bacterium
GCGCAGATGTTCTCACGCTCCCTGGTCAGGAGTCGCGCTATCGTATACTGCGCTGCGTTGGTATCCTGATACTCGTCGATCAGCACATATCGGTATCGATCTTCGAGCTTGTCGCGCAGCTCGTCGTCTTCCTTTAGAACCAGGGCCACGCGCATCAGCAGATCGTCAAAATCGAGACCGTCCATCCCGGTGAGAAGTTCTTCGTAGGATGCATAGATCCGCGCCAAAGTGGCATGTCGCCAGTCCGTCTCCTGCGATGCGAACATAGCAGCGGTCAGCATGTCGTTTTTTGCCCGGCTGATCTCCGCGTCCACCATTGCGGGCTGCCAGCGGTCGGCTGCAAGATCGGACGCTTCGATGGCCTTTTTTATCACCTTGCGGCGGTCGTCACGGTCGAAGATGGTGAAATTGCGGGGGACGCCAAACCGATCGTGATACACGCGAAGGAGTCGGGCGCACAAGGCGTGGAAGGTGCAGACGGTCATGCCCTCGTCAGCGCCCAGCATCTGCATGCGTTCGCGCAT
>CP070744.1:2233022-2233537 GCA_020348265.1 Phycisphaerales bacterium
CATCAGGGTTTGCCGTCGCAAGCAACAGGGTCCCGTCCTCATCGAGGATAATGAACCGGCCATCGGCATACACGAAGTTAGCGCTTCCGAATCCGCGCTCGCGCCACGCGATCTTTCCCGTCCTGACGTTCACGGAAGTGAGGAAGTGTGGCCCCATAACACCGCCCGATGCGTAGATGTAGTCGCCCAGTTGAACTGAGTTGCCATGATAGACCTGGAGCTTCCTGGTGGACCACGCCTCTTCAACATCAAACCCCGCGCTGTTCTTGGTGATCTTGAGACACCGCGATCCAACCGCCGGCCCGGAGATGAGCACGGTATTGTCAGCGACCAGCACCGGCATCGTAGCGTTCTCTCTCCACTCATTCACGCAGGGAAACTGCCATCTAAGCTTGCCGGTGTTGGCCTCGACACCGACCACGTGCGTGGTCAGGAGGGCAACCACATGGTCCTCACCGTGGATCTTCATGATCTTCGGCGTTGAGTAGTTGATTTCCAAGTCCAGGTTCCTCCAC
>CP070744.1:2233637-2234152 GCA_020348265.1 Phycisphaerales bacterium
GGCCAGCGGCTGGAGGCGGAGAGAGACATGACGGTTGTGGCCACCGTCGGCAACGCCGACGAGGCCATCGGCGAGGCCATCCGGCTGAAACCAAGCATCATCCTGATGGACATCGACATGCCGGGGTTGAGCTGCTTCGAAGCTGCAGCGACGATCTGCCGACAGCGCCCCGATGCGCGCCTCATCTTCCTCAGCGCCTTCTTCCATGATCGATACATCGAACAGGCGATCGCGGTGAAGGCGTGGGGATACATCACGAAGAGTGAGCCTGAGGATTCGGTTCTTGAGGCCGTCCGCAAGGTCTCCGCGGGCATCGCGTACTTCTCACCTGAAGTGAAGGCCAGGATTGTGGTCGATTCCCAAGGAGCGAGACTCGCCTCCCGCGCGCGGTCCCGCGCGTCTACGCTGACCGAACGCGAGATGGATGTACTGCGTTACCTCGCCCGCGGGATGGCCAAGAAGGAAATAGCGCGCACCATGCACATCAGTGTCAATACGGTCAACCGGCACACAAC
>CP070744.1:2234252-2234764 GCA_020348265.1 Phycisphaerales bacterium
GACGTAGCCGAGTTCTGTGACGGGATAGCCGACGACTGTCCAACCGACGGTTTTGAACCCGCCAGTACGGAGTGCCGCGCATCTGTAGGCGTGTGTGACATCGCCGACTTCTGCACCGGGACGGGTGTGGCTTGTCCTGTTGACGCGAAGAGCACCGCGGAGTGCCGCGCCGCTGCGGACATCTGTGACGTTGCTGAGTCCTGTGATGGTGTCAACGACGACTGTCCGGTGGACGGCTTTGAACCCGCCAGTACCGAGTGCCGTGCGTCCGTTGGCGTGTGCGACCTTGCCGACTTCTGCACCGGGACGGGTGCGGCTTGTCCTATTGATGCCAAGAGCACCGCGGAGTGCCGCGCCGCCGCAGACATCTGTGACGTTGCTGAGTCCTGTGACGGTGTCAACGACGACTGTCCGGTGGACGCCTTTGAGCCCGTTAGTACGGAGTGCCGCGCATCTGTGGGCGTGTGTGACCTTGCTGACTTCTGCACCGGGACGGGCGCAGCTTGTCCTGT
>CP070744.1:2234864-2235374 GCA_020348265.1 Phycisphaerales bacterium
ATCTCCGTCTTAAGGAGGAAACTGCCGGAGCTCGCGACGACCTCGCCTTCGGTCAATCCCCCAAGCACCTCAACGAACCCATTCGCGGTGGCACCGAGCATTACTTTGCGCGGCTGGAAGACGGTTTCAGACTCGCGAACGAAGGCGAGTTGACAGCAACCGTCCGTCTGGACCGCCTCGATCGGAACGCTGACCACCTGCCCGTTCTCGTGTAGAACGATCCTGGCACGGGCGAACATCTTTGCACGGAGTACGCCGCCCGGGTTGGGAAGGTCCGCGCGCAGTCGGATGGTCCGTGTTCGGTCGTCGACCTGACTGCTGATCCAAGTGACGCGACCTTCGAAGCCGGCCCCCGGCATTCCATCGACCGTAACATGGACTGGGAGACCGACGCGTAGTTGTAGCAGATCGCGTTCGTACACATCGGCCATAAGCCACATGTTCGACGTGTCCACGACAACGAAGAGCACGTCATTTGCCGCAACGGACTCGCCAACCGCCACCCTGCAT
>CP070744.1:2235474-2235981 GCA_020348265.1 Phycisphaerales bacterium
CGGAGGTTGCTCAATCCGTTGGAGGCCTCGTTGACGATCGGGTCGTGGGTGTCCTTCTGGCTCATATCAACACGATGCCCGCCGCCCTGGGCGACGAAGCCTGGAATAACCCGATGGAATATGGTCGCCCCAAGCCCGTCTTCGCCGTCGAAGAACCCCTCGTTGACGTACTGGAGGAAGTTGGCGACGGTTATCGGAGATTCCGCGTCGTAGAGCTGGATGCGGATGTCGCCCATGGTGGTTTGGAGAACGACATCGGTGGCGCGGGCATCGAGGCCAGCTGCGACGAGAATCAGAGCAAACGCGGCTCCGAGCGATCGCGGGATGGACACTGTTCTTGTTGACATGGCTTCTTCTCCTCTTGGTAACGAGTTGGTGCGGGTTCGACGGCCGCTGGCACCGTAGACGCTCCCGATCCACCAGATACACCGATCGATTCGGCCCCAGTATATCAAACGGCGCCCATAATCGGAAGCGCGAAGTTGGCGCCCCAGGAGGAGACGCCCC
>CP070744.1:2236081-2236587 GCA_020348265.1 Phycisphaerales bacterium
ACCATGCTGGGTCCAAAGTCGGGGATACTATTCCCACCGGTGTAGACATAGGGGAGATCCACATAGACGAACTCCTGACCGACCGCAGGTGGACTTGACGCAATCACCGTCGGCGTCGAGTCGCGCACGTCGATGGCCAATAAGCTCGGTCGCCCGTATATCGGGTCGTCGTCATCATGGACGCCAATGTGCGCAGATCCCGTCACGTATGCAATCCCGTCGTGCGTGTCGAGTCCCGAGGCCCCGGGGACTGTCAACAGGCGCTGCAGGGTTGCATCTGTTACGTCCCCTCCCGCAAGAATGTCGTAAACCGCTAAGCGGTCCTCGTTCCAGTTCTCCAGTGTGCATAAACGCTCGCCGTCCAGGGAAACATGGGTGCCGCCTGTGCCATGCCCGCCGCATTCCTGGATGGGGACCTGGTTGTAGGGATCGGAGAGGTCATGGATTACCAGGCCGCAACCCCCGAACATGATCCCGTACGCGACCAACTGATCCGATATCGCCCA
>CP070744.1:2236687-2237190 GCA_020348265.1 Phycisphaerales bacterium
CTCTGGACCGAGGTGGGCTGCAGCGAGGACGAAGGCATCGGCCAGAACGGGGACCTCTGCTTCGACAATCTCACGGTCGGTGACACTTACGTCCTGATGCTGACCGGATTCTCCGCCTTGGAGTCGTGTGGCGAGTATACCGTGGACGTGGAGTGCCCCTGCGGGGTCGCCCCGCCAAATGACGACTGCACCGGCCGGGAGGTGCTGCCATGCGCCGGCTCCGCCACGGTCGATACCGCGCTGGCCACCCACGGGACGAACGATCCGGACCTGAGCTGCTCGAGCACGGATGAACCTTGCACGGTCTTCTACGAGTTTGTGCCGCCGCAGACCAGCGCGCGCATCCGGACCGACCTGTCTTCCGTGGCGGGTGATTCGGCCTACGCCCTGTACGCGGTGGATCAACTGGATGTCTGCAACGAAACGCTCTGGACCGAGGTGGGCTGCAGCGAGGACGAAGGCATCGGCCAGAACGGGGACCTCTGCTTCGACAATCTCACGGT
>CP070744.1:2237290-2237792 GCA_020348265.1 Phycisphaerales bacterium
GATGGAGTCGCGATCGCGAATCAAAAACTGTGGCGCCTGATCCTCGGGAAACGCCTCGATGATCTGCTGGGCTGTCCACTCGGCTGTCGGATGTGCAGTGACGTTGAAGTGGACGACATGTCGTCGATGATGACGAAGAACGACGAAGGCGAATAGTATTCTGAAAGTGGCCGTCGGAACGGTGAAGAAGTCGATGGCGACGATGTCGGTCAGATGATTATCCAGGAACGTTCGCCAAGTCTGCGATGGGGGCTTGCGATGCCGAATCATGTACTTGTCGACAGTCGTCTCGGACACGTCGTAGCCGAGCAGCTGAAGCTCGGAGTGAATCCGCGGCGCGCCCCATGAAGGATTCTCGCGACACATACGGCGTATCAGCTTGCGAATCTCGGGCTCTATCCTGCGACGCCCCACCTTGCTTGCCCTCGACTTCCGTCGCCAATACAAACGGAAGCCCTCCCGATGCCACCGCACCACGGTGTCAGGCTGAACGATCACCAGC
>CP070744.1:2237892-2238380 GCA_020348265.1 Phycisphaerales bacterium
CTGGCGTTTGAGCCGAGTGAGGGGGGCGTACTGCGTCGCAAGCCACGACCGCCCCGGGAGCCCATTTTCAATCGGCTTATGATTGAACGCACGATCATCGGTGCGGTTGTGATGGGCTGCGTCGCATTTGGAGTCTTTGCGTGGCTCCTTTCGGCCGGATGGAGCGAGGCCTCGGCGCGTAACACGATTCTCCTGCTCATGGTTCTGTTTGAAATCGTCCATATTGGCAACTGCCGATCGGAGACGAAATCCGCCTTCTGGCTGTCTCCGCTCCGGAACCCGATTCTGATCGCCGGCTCCGCTCTCGCGATGCTGGTCCATGTAGCGATGATGTACCTGCCCGTGGGCCGTACGCTGCTCGATGTGGAGCCCGTTAAGCCGGCCGTCTGGTTGGCTTTGCTGGGCTGCGCGTTGACCGTCATCGTCGCGATCGAGAGCCATAAAGTGGTTTGGAGGCTCAGACATCGCTAAGGCTCCACGTGATAGTG
>CP070744.1:2238480-2238965 GCA_020348265.1 Phycisphaerales bacterium
CTTCCGCTTCGACGGCGACAACTGGGTGCAGGAGGCCAAGCTGCTCCCTGGAGATGCCCCGCCCGGGGACTCATCCTCTCACCCTGGTTTCGGCTATAACGTGGCGATCGATGGTGAGACCATTGCGGTTGCGGCCCAGGGCAAGGACGAGCTGGGGGTCGACTCCGGCTCGGTGTACGTCTTCGTGCGCGACGGAGCTGTTTGGAACCAGCAGGCCAAGCTCTTGCCCTCTGACGGAGCCACGTGGGAGTACTTTGGCCAGTCCATCGCGATTCACGGCGACGATATCGTCGTCGGCACCTGGGGTGGGGGGAGTTCGCCGATCCACGCCGGCTCGGCCTACGTCTTCGTACGCAGCGGCACGACCTGGACTCAGCAGGTCAAGCTTGTGGCTCCGGACGCCGCCGCCGGGGACCATTTCGGCGTTTCCGTCGACATTGACGGAGACACCGTCGTGGCCGGAGCCTATGCCGACGAGCGGGGGT
>CP070744.1:2239065-2239548 GCA_020348265.1 Phycisphaerales bacterium
ACGTCAGTTCAAAAAGGGGGTCAAGCTATGTTCCAGCAAGGGTTCAAGGTTCTCGGGGTGGTTCCTGTTCTTCTATGCGTTTCCTATGCCTACGCCTGTCCGTGCAACACGGATGTCAATGGTGACGGGATTCCCAGTGTCGGCGATATCACCACGGCGCTGGTGTGCGTTCAGGCACTCCCTGACCCGCCAATGCCCGCGTGTCAGTACATGGATGTTGATTGCGACGGGCAAATCACAACGTGGGATGGGTGGCTGGTCGAGTGTATGCCTGACTCTGAAACGGCAGCCGATTGCATCTGGTGCGTCCTTGGGGGGATGCCTGGGGACCCACCACCGGAGGAAACGGAGTATTGCTGCGAGAGGTTTGCAGAATGCCACGCCCAGCCCGAGTGGACGCCTTGTGGTGAGGGTGGGGCTAGCGTCTGTGAGGAGAGCTTCTGTGACGGGCTCGGCCTGTGCCTACCGGCGGACGGGATTGCC
>CP070744.1:2239648-2240129 GCA_020348265.1 Phycisphaerales bacterium
GAGAGGTCTTTCGACTCCTGCCGGGCCTGCCACTGCTTGACGGGTCGGAGCAGATCGTCGGTCGAGTCGCCGTTGAAGTTTTCGCTGACGTAGCGGACGTCGACTCCATGCGTTCGCAGCACATGGCGGTAGTAGCCGGCCTCGTCGTTGTCGATTCGCCCAAAGCGCTTGACGTCGTAGACAATGATCAGATCGAAGCGGCGCGATGAGCTCTGGGCATCCTGGATCATCTGCTGGAACGCCCGGCGCCCGATGGTGCTCGTGCCGCTGATGGCGTCGTCCACGTAGAACTTGCCCAGCCGCAGGCTGTGCTCGGCGGCGTAAGCGTCGATGGCCTGCTTCTGATCCGGGATTGACTGTTCCTGCCGATCAGTGGACCGGCGAACATAGCCGACTGCTCGGTGCTTCACATTCGCACGTTTGGCTGTCTGTGTCACGATAGTGGCCTCCTTTCTTTGGGTTCATAACGACCCCATAGGAG
>CP070744.1:2240229-2240708 GCA_020348265.1 Phycisphaerales bacterium
GACAGATCCTCGCAGTTGCCTTCGCCGAGACAGCAGGCGCCGGTCGAACTCAAGTCATCGCACCCATCCGGCACACCGTCGCAATCGACATCGCTCAGGCAGCCCCCTCCGCTACAAAGTCCTCCGTACGTGTCCGCAATATCGCAGATGTCTGGGATGTCATTCCCGTCGCAATCCGCCTCGCTCGCACACTCGTCCGGAACGCCGTTCTCGTTGCAGTCGTCGGAGCAGTCGGTCAGGCAATGGCCTCCGGGGAACCCATCCGATGCGGGCACGTCGCACTCATCCGGGATACCGTTATCGTTGCAGTCTGTCGCGCAGAAGCCGTTGCAGAAGAACGGCCCGCCTGCTGCGGTACTGTCCTGGCTGATCTCGCACTCGTCCGGGACGCCGTTTTCGTTGCAGTCGTTCGAACAGTCGGACAGGCACCACCCTTCGGGAAAGCCTGGTGATGCGGGTACGTCACAATCATCCGGGAC
>CP070744.1:2240808-2241281 GCA_020348265.1 Phycisphaerales bacterium
CCCACACCCGTGGGGTAGTGCACTTCCCCGATTCCAAGCTCGTAGGACATCTCCTCGGTCACCGTGGCTCCCGAACCCGTGTAATCACCGTAGACCGTGTTCGCGGCGTAATCCGACCACATCTCGCTCGACACCGTAAACACCGGCGGACTGTCGTTCAGATCCTCCGGATCAAACTCGCGCACCAAATAGCGCTGACGGGCACCATCATAGCGGAACTCCTGCGCATAATCGATATTGTAGTTGGCGGGATCGTTCTCGCCGTCCCAGGTCCAGTCTTCGCCAATGGCGTACGTAACCGCGCGTCCGTTGGCCGCATAGGCCATTCGCGCGGCCGAGTAAGCCGTCGTCCCATCCTCGTTGGTCACCACGCGAGTGACGTTGCCCCAATCGTTGTAGTAGTACCAGGTTGTGGATACCAACTCGTCCGGGTCCGGGTCGGTATCGTAAACCTCGTAGTACATCAGGCGATT
>CP070744.1:2241381-2241848 GCA_020348265.1 Phycisphaerales bacterium
CCAAGCCCGGGCGCTTGAAAAAGAAGCCCAAACGGTCATGGAAAACGGACAGAATGATGTCGATGCCATCCAAGCCGCCTTACGCTCCACCGAGGAGCAAGGCGAAGCCGAGGCCAGTCGACTGACGGCAGAAGCCAACAGCGTCGAACAGAGCGAAGCTGCCCTGGCCGAGCAAATCGACGCCCAGATCAACGCAGCCGAGCAGGAGCTTGTTGCCGAACTGGCCCGCATTGATCGCGAAGTCGAGAGCAGCACCGCTATTGCCGAGACCAATTACGGTGAGATGCTGGCCCAGGCCGAGGCTGTCGGATTGCAGGCCGAAATGGAAATCAAACGCCTAGCAGCCCGCAACGAACTGGAGAAGGCAGTCGCCCAGGCCGACGTGGAAAGGCTTCACGATCTTCACTTTGTGAACACCATCAAAGGGGAGGCGGAAACCGAGCGCTACCTTGCGGAAACTCTGGCCA
>CP070744.1:2241948-2242414 GCA_020348265.1 Phycisphaerales bacterium
GCGAGACGAAGCATACAACACCCTTATGAAGAGGGTAGACGGCAATCCGGCCAAGTCGACCATCCTCGATCTAGTCGAACGGGGAGTCAGTATAGAGCTGTGTGCCCGCACCATGAGGCGCAACGGTTGGGTACGTGGCAACATTCTGCCCGAGGTCAAGATCGTCAGCAGTGTGTGCGCGAGAGTAGTGGAACTGGGACACCAGGGGTACGTATATATGGGGCCGTAAGCTGAAACCGTGGTATCACCTGGGCAGTCTGCAAATTGGAACATCAACATACGGGAGACCGAATCATGTGTACACGTCATGTTATCGTAGGCTCGTGCGTTTCGCTGGCGGTGTTGGCTTTTGAGTCGCTGGGAGCACCGCTTGCCGCGGCGCAGGAGGTCCTGCGTGTGTACGGATCCGAGGGACCGGCGCCCGCCGTACAACAGGCCGCAGGGGCCTTCGGTGATAAGAATGACG
>CP070744.1:2242514-2242979 GCA_020348265.1 Phycisphaerales bacterium
ATCACCACACACGTGTCTCCTGGGTTGTGCGCCGCACACTGCGAATCCTCCGTGCACACGATGGTGGCGTCAGCCGAGCACACCCGCGGACAGTCGGCGTCCTCCGAACATGCGCGCGAGAGATGACCCTGGCAACGCTGCATCCCGATCAACTTCACCTGTAGAGCGACGGGATTATCACTGTTGGTCGTCGGATCGATCGAAATATAGCGGTGCTTAGGCTCTAGGTCCCACCAATGCGCAGGGACCCCGGGGGCAACCGGCGTGAACGGTTGAAACTCATACGCCCCCATGTCCACGATCGGAGCCGTCCCACAGTCCGTGGGATCCGCTTGCTGCCAACAATCCGGTGCGCCTGGAGTATCCACAGCGCGTGGATTGCCCAGTCCGTCGACTTCCGGAAGAGGGTTGATTCCCGGTACGAACGCTTCCGCATCCGCTTCGTTGTTACCTGCATCTATACAG
>CP070744.1:2243079-2243542 GCA_020348265.1 Phycisphaerales bacterium
GGTGTCCCACCGATAACCAGTCCGATCTTCACCACCGACCCGCGGGGGTCTTCGAGCGTGTCTCCCTCCAGGTTCCCAACCCAAACCTCTCCGTCGAGGTTGACGGCGGTGCGTGAAGGAAGGAAGTTGACGCGATCACCATACTGATCGAGCGTGGCTGGTGAGCTGTAGTATTCTCCGATGATGTCACCGTTCTCACCGGGCTGACCACCTGTATCCGTGTCGATCTTCATCACCGTGCCCGATGTCGTGACGGCCACCCAGAGGATCGGCAGCGGCTTGGGCATGTCATTCCGCTCCAGCAGGCCGCCTGTGCCCGTGTTGAGATTGATCAACTGTGCCCGGCCGTCATGAAGATAGCCATCGGTGAAGTCGAGCGTAGAGTCGAACGTAGCGGGCGATTGGAGTCCCTCACATTCGTCGGGGATGCCGTTCTCCGGATCAATATCGAGGCTGCCCCCGC
>CP070744.1:2243642-2244105 GCA_020348265.1 Phycisphaerales bacterium
GATTTCCCCGACTTCGCCGAATTTCTGGTCAAGTGCGGGATCGACAGCTTCTCGGTCACGCCGGATGTCGCGGTGAAGACCAGGCTCTTGGTCGCCGAGGTTGAGCAGAAGATGAAGGTGCAGGTACCGGCGCCGGTGTGATCGGCCTTGGTCCTTCCATAAGGTAGGTTTCGCCTTGCGAACCATGCTTTCCTCCCGGCGGATTCGGTCCGCACGGCGGACCCTACGAGCTGCCATCTGTAGCTCGGAGCCCGATCGCGTTCGGTCTCTCCGGAGGAAGAGGGGGCGCCCTTTGAGTCTACAGCTCCTCCGGGATGCCGTATCTCTTCTTGGCCTCTGGGGACAGCTCCCAGAGCACGTTTACGATCATCCAACGCCCATCGGTCTTGACCATGTGCATGTAATCGACCCAGTCGTGCATGCGCATCTTTACGCTGGCGGTATTCCCGAAGACGTCCAGGAT
>CP070744.1:2244205-2244666 GCA_020348265.1 Phycisphaerales bacterium
GTACAACTCCATCATCGGGACCTCCCGGTATGCTAACCCGCTGCAAGGACAAGACGGTTGGACCGGCATCGGCACGGTGTGGGGTACGTCGGTGGTCGATCTTAGCGCTTTCGTGAGCGGCTCGGACAGCATCCGCATAAACTTCGAGTTTGGCAAGGATTGTGGCGGGTACGACGGCTGGTACATCGACGACTTCAGGGTCTACTTCTGCGCCTGCGACGGGGCCCTGTTCTGCGATGACGGTGCGTTCTGCACCGGCACGGAGAGCTGCGTCGACGGGCTCTGCCAGCCCGGCTACGACCCCTGTGCAGGTGGCTACTGTGACGAAGGCAACGAACTCTGCGTGGCTACCTTCTTCTGGGACGACTTCGACAACGGCAACATTCGCGGGTGGGAACTGGGCAGCGCGGATGACACCGCCTCACAGGGGCAGTGGGAGATCGGTGATCCGGTGGGGACCT
>CP070744.1:2244766-2245225 GCA_020348265.1 Phycisphaerales bacterium
ACAATCACTAATGGACTCGGCGTGGTATGGCCTGACGGGCAGATCGATCAGGTGCTGTTGGACGAACCCGGTGGCTCCGTTCCCGATCCGATGGATGTGGCGGTCAGCCCTGACGGTCAGTTCGCTCTCGTCGCAAGCGGTGGATTGGACCAGGTGGCTGTCATCGATGTGCCCGCCTTGCTCGCCACAATCGCGAGTGCTTCGGATGACGACCGTGGGCGGGTGTTACCCAACCACCTGGGAATGAGTGCCCGGTTCGTCAAGAAACGGACAGACGTCGGCGTTAACCCACGGGCGGTGGTGTTCGGGCGTGACGGCCGCTTCGCATACGTAGCTAACGCACTATCTGATTCGGTGACGGTGATCGATGCGTCCACGTTCGACGTCGTGGACGAAATCCCGCTTGGCGGCCCCAAGCAGATCACGGAAATCCGCCGCGGTGAGCGGCTGTTCCACAGC
>CP070744.1:2245325-2245779 GCA_020348265.1 Phycisphaerales bacterium
CAAAACGGTCGCAAAGATGAGGACAAATGGACGCAAGCCAACGCAGGTGAGCGCAGGCAAAACCCCTCTGGCGCAATTTAATCGAAGGTGGGACGCTCTTACGGCCTCAAGAACGGGGTATCGATTGGACTGTCGATCCGGTGGTTGAGGGTTCGAATCCCTTCGGCCTCGTGCGTATAAAGCCTTGCCCCGTAAGGACTTACGAGTCCTTGCGGGGTTTTCTTTTGCTCCGATTCGTCCGGAAACGGGGCGTAACGCGACGTGTAGCCACATGACCGGCCGTCCACGGTGCGATCGGCGGACGATGCCTGCGCATTGTTTCACTCAAACACACTGGGAACGTTGCTCACTGACTGCAGCTTCCGTGTGAGCCTTGTGCTAGAGCAATTTCTGTTATTGTCTAGCGGTTCAGGAGTTGGGTGCCATGCCCAAGCGAAGCGCCGGCATGCAATTC
>CP070744.1:2245879-2246330 GCA_020348265.1 Phycisphaerales bacterium
TTGACCCGCGCGCCTCGCAAAGAGGATCACATCCTCTGCACGGACGTCGACCTCTCCTCGGTTGAACAGAGTCACGCGCGGCGTCTGTTCCTTCCGGATCGCCGTCCGGAGCTCTATGGCCCCTGGCTTTCGCGCTCGTGACTACAGTCCGTCAAACGGTACTCTGCGCGGTGCGCGAGATGATTTCGTCCTGAAGGGTGCGCCCAAGGTCCACGAAGTAGTCGCTATAGCCGGCCACTCGGACGATCAGGTTACGATGTTCCTGCGGATTATCCTGGGCTTCGCGAAGCGTCTCGGCATCGATGACGTTGAACTGAACGTGGTGGGCGTCCATGCGGAAGTAGCCGCGAATCAAATGTGCCAACTTCTCGACACCCTCTTCACCCTCCAAGACTGCGCGGGTGAACTTCTGATTCAGCAGTGTCCCGCCCGTCTTGATATGGTCCATCTT
>CP070744.1:2246430-2246880 GCA_020348265.1 Phycisphaerales bacterium
GTCACGTCTCATCACAGCCGCTCCGGCGGCGGTTTCGCTACGAGGCATGGGGGCTCTGCGCGAATCACGCGGCACAAGGCTTTTGCGGATCGGGAGAAGTGAGATGCGATTGAGTCGATGCGGGTTTCGAGGCATTGCTTTGGCGTTGACAGGAGTGCTTGGCGTTTGCATGGTCGGTGCCGTCTTCGCCGAGGACTGCAACATAAACGGCATCCCTGACGAATGTGACGTGGACTGCGCCGCTGAGGGGTGCGTGATCGGTTCCTGCGGGGGCAGCCTCGATATTGATCCGGAGAACGGCATACCCGACGAATGCGAAGGACTCCAAGCGCCCGCTACGTTCGACTCTACGCTTGACTTCACCGATGGCTACCTTCAGGGCGGCCGGGCACAGTTGATCAATCTCAACACGGGCGCGGGCGGCCTGCTGGAGCGGAATGACATGCCCAA
>CP070744.1:2246980-2247429 GCA_020348265.1 Phycisphaerales bacterium
CTGGAAGGACCGAACGTCATCCTGAGGCTTTTCACCGACGATGACCTGGATGAGTTCCTGAAGCTCGAAAACACATATGCCGAGATGGGCGAGTTCACTCCTGTCGACTGGCGCTCGCCGGCAGCGTTTCGCAAGCATCTGAGCGAGACCGGCGGCTGGGACGACAAGCTGGGCCGCATGCTGATCACCGACAAAAACGCTCGCATACTCGGCCATATCATGTTCATAAAGGAGCCGTCATTTCAATCCGGGTATGAGGTTGGCTTCGTCGTATTCCGCCGAGAAGACAGGGGCAAGGGATATACAACGGAGGCGCTGCGCATCTTCTCGGCGTATCTGTTCGAGCTCAAACCCATTCCGCGCCTGCAACTCAGTACGCATGCAGACAACATCGCCGCCCAGCGAGTGGCGGAGAAATGCGGCTACAAGCTAGAGGGCACGTTGCGACA
>CP070744.1:2247529-2247976 GCA_020348265.1 Phycisphaerales bacterium
TTCCGGTACGGCGATCATCCAGTCTACGGCTTCGTCGAGATCGACATGGACGCCGACGTGTGGACAGGCGGCGAGCTGTTTGCGCCGGAGTACCGCTATCTCGGCAACGTCGTCCGTTTTGGTGGGAACGTCCTTCATCCGGAATTCCTTGACCGCGTTGCTCTGGACGGCTCCGCCTTCGACGACGATTTCCTGACACCGCCCTTCGTCGAGCGCCACGGGGAGGAGTTCCACCTGGCACTGATCGGTGGCCAGTTTGGAGCAGGGGATATAGTGGAGGTCGCCGGAGACGACGACGGCATCTTCGAGGAAGGCGAGACCTGGAACATCAGGGGCCCTTTCTTTCACCGGGCCCACGGATACGAGCTGTTCAGCTTCGTAGAAGGTGGGCGCTATCCGGGAGAGTATGCTCCGGACGCAGACCTGCAGTTTCGCCACGATCCCGCT
>CP070744.1:2248076-2248514 GCA_020348265.1 Phycisphaerales bacterium
AGCGACCGTCAAAGACCGCATCACCAAAACCTGTGGGATCACTGCCTATTCCGTGGCTTTTGGCATCATAGGTATCCCAGGAGGACGGGTCCGAGAAGCTTTCCTCAGTGTCGTAGCGCAGTACCTCGCCGTGGAAGTTGACGCCGTTATGCCACGGAACGAAGTAGACATACCGGTTGTCAAACACCGCACCAGTGAACCCGCGAGGGCGAACACCGACATCGTGGGCCGCCGGATCGTAGGTAGCCCATGAAGAGGCGTGGCCGAATTCCCCCTGCGTGTCGTACCGGAGAACCTCCCCGTGGAAACCGGTCCCGTTATGCCACGGAGCGAAGTATACGTATCGCCCATCAAAGACCGCGTTCGAATACCCATCGGGATCGTCCCCTACATCATTGCCCCCGGGATCGAAGGCCGCCCAGTTCGACACGTCGTCGA
>CP070744.1:2248614-2249052 GCA_020348265.1 Phycisphaerales bacterium
CGATCGGCGGTACACAGTTCGACTACGATTTCGACACGGCGTTTCAGTTTGGAGATGATGGTGAGCGAAGACAGCGGGCGTTTGCCGTTTATGGCGAAGTCGGCTATACGTTCCAGCACACCTGGAGGCCACGGCTCAGCGCATCTTTCACCTACGCAAGTGGCGATCGCGATCCTGACGACGGGCTGAGCGAGCGCTTTGACCGATTATTCCAGGCTACGCACTGCCCGTCTACTTCGGACCTGTTCAGCTGGCAGAACATCATTAGCCCGAAGATCCGGTTAACGCTTCATCCCACCTCCAAGTTGCGACTGGATACGTCCTACGGAGCTTACTGGCTGGCTAGCGATAACGATGCCTGGGTCATCCCGGCTCGGCGCGATCCGAGCGGCGATAGCGGCAACCTTGTCGGGCAAGAAGTTGAGGTACGCGTGCGCT
>CP070744.1:2249152-2249584 GCA_020348265.1 Phycisphaerales bacterium
CGCAACGCGGACTTAACCGAGGCCGGTTTCGAAGCGGTGTCAAATGGGCTCGGTGTGGGCAACCTCTTTCGTGCGAAACACCTCAATCTCTGGCACGCGGTTCACCAATCCGTGGTAGCTCACGGGGCCTACCAACGCGACGTGGACTATATCGTCGAGGATGGAAGGGTCGTTATCGTTGACGAGTTCACCGGGCGCATCTCCCCGGACAAACGCTATGCCGACGGTTTGCACCAGGCGATCGAAGCCAAGGAGGGTGTGCAGGTCGAGTCCGAGGATCAGACTCTGGCAAAGGTGACCTACCAGACGTTCTTCGGCCGTTACCAGAAACTCGCCGGGATGACTGGGACGGCGTGGTCGGCACGCAAAGAGTTTCAAAAGACATATGGGCGCAATGTAGAGGTCATACCGACCAACCAGCCCATGATCCGC
>CP070744.1:2249684-2250116 GCA_020348265.1 Phycisphaerales bacterium
GTTCATGGCGACGCGTCTCGGAACCGTGTTTATTCCCCGGCTATCGGAGGAAGCAGTCGTCATCAACACGGTGAGGTTGGCTGGCGTTTCCGTCGACGAATCGGTGCGCTACGGAACGCAAATCGAGAAGCTCTTACTCGAGAAGTTCTCCGATGAGATTCGACATATCTGGTCTCGCACCGGCGCCCCCGAGGTTGCAACGGACCCGATGGGCATCGAACTGACGGACATCTTCGTGACTCTGAATCCGCGCGATCAGTGGACTCGCGCCGAGACGCAGGCCGGACTCGTCGAACTGATGGAGGTGGAGCTAGCCGGGATGCCCGCGATGCGTACGATCTTCATGCAGCCGATAGAAATGCGCGTCAACGAGATGGTCGCCGGCATCCGCAGCGATTTGGGCATCAAGCTCTTCGGCGACGACTTCGAGAG
>CP070744.1:2250216-2250641 GCA_020348265.1 Phycisphaerales bacterium
ATCAGCCTTGATGCGAAGACGAGCAAGACGCTCTGGGAGTACGCATACGACTCGTTGCCTTGCGAAAGGAACATAGCGCAGTTCGGCCGGGGACCCAGGGCCACGCCATTGCTCACCGGTGGCCGACTTTACACGATCGGCGTAGCCGGCGTGATGCACTGCCTGGATGCCGACACGGGATCGGTACTCTGGTCACATGATCTCGTGCGCGAATTCGGTGGATTCGGTCTGAAAGTGTGCGAATGCGGATACTCTTCGAGCCCCATCGAGTACAAGAACACCGTCATTGCCCTGGTCGGCGGCAAGGATCAGGCCATCATCGCTTTTAACAAGACGGACGGAACCGTGGCGTGGAGGAGCCTGGACCTCGAAATCAACTACTCGACGCCGAGGATCATGAACATCCACGGTGAGGACCAGGTGGT
>CP070744.1:2250741-2251164 GCA_020348265.1 Phycisphaerales bacterium
TGACTGAAGGCAGTGGCACACGAAGCAGCGTGAACCGCTACCTGCGGATTGACCTGTGACAACGCGCAAACGCGATAGAGGGCGATTCGCGGAGCAACACAGGGGGGTCTGTGTGCATTTGACGCCATCCGTCCCCTGCCTGTAAACTCAAGCTAAAGTCTTGGCTCAGGAGCATGTTCGATGGCAGAGGAAGAAGTATTTGACTGTTCGGGTTGCGGGGCCAGTGTCTATCAGGATCACATTGACTCCGGTATCGCAAAGTACGAGGGAAGCAAGCTTTACTGCCCACATTGCCTCAAAGACCGGGAGAGTTCCGGCGACGACGGTGGCGGCGCTGGCGGTGGTGCAGACGTGTTCGAGCCCATCGAGTTCAACGACGTCCCCGACCGCGGCGAGCCCTTGGTTGACATGACCGAGAGCCGC
>CP070744.1:2251264-2251686 GCA_020348265.1 Phycisphaerales bacterium
GCTCGAGCTGCTTCAACGCAATGAGCTCGCCACCGCCCGTGTTCGGTTGACCGTGTCTGCGGGTTCGATGCAGGCCACGCCTGAGGAGGACCCTCCGCTGACCGTATGTGCAACGGCTTCACCGCTGTCTCCGCCATCCACTCAGTTGTACGAAACTGGTGTACCCGTGGTGATCTGTGGATTCCGACAATCACCCAGCGATCCGCTTGCGGGCCACAAGACCACCGCATATCTCGGGAGGTTGCTGGGGCTGCGACATGCCCGGTGCGCCCGTTGCTACGAAGCCCTGTGGTTCACCACAGCCAATCGTCTGGCGGAAGGATCGATCAGCAACGTCTTTGTCGTGAAAGACCGGGTTCTGAAGACGCCTCCCCTGGACACGCCCGTCTTACCGGGTATCGCCCGCGGAGTAGTCCTCGATC
>CP070744.1:2251786-2252206 GCA_020348265.1 Phycisphaerales bacterium
CATCATACAGGTATCTCTCCGTC
The DNA here is from genome assembly GCA_020348265.1 of Phycisphaerales bacterium. GTDB lineage: Bacteria > Planctomycetota > Phycisphaerae > UBA1845 > UBA1845. Next base: position 2,251,810 of record CP070744.1, read on the forward strand.
TTGCCAACATCAAACACGTCCGAAACGTACTTCTCTGCACGCCGGCCATCTCCGCCTGCCCTTGACTCGCCGCGGCGAGCGAAGTTCGCAATCGCTCCGCGATTCTTGCGTGAAACGCAAGGCGACGTGTCAAGGGTAAAAATTCCGCAGTCTGGATGGTGTAGTCGTCTTCCTTGGCCCGGACCCTGACCAGGCGGTTCGCACCCTTGACACGCGACATCGTTCGTGCTCTTAGATGCGCGTTGTGAGTGCATACGCATACATTCTTCGATGTGCTGACGGGAGATACTACTATGGCAGCACGAACGACCTGATCCAGTGTCTCCGACAACACCGTATGGGTAGGGTCCGTACAACCTCACGACGACTCCCCATCGAATTGGTATATTTCGAGGAA
>CP070744.1:2252306-2252723 GCA_020348265.1 Phycisphaerales bacterium
TGGGCGATATCGGATCAGTTGGTCGCGTACGGGATCATGTTCGGGGGTTGCGGCCTGGTAATCCATGACCTCTCCGACCCCTACAACCAGGTCCCCATCCAGGAATGCGGCGGGTATGGCACAGGCGGCACGCATGTTTCCCTGGACGGCGAGCGTTTATGTACACTCGAGAACTGGGACGAGGACACGTTAGCGGTTTACGACATTCTTCCGGGAGGGGACGTAACAGATGTAGATCTGCGGCGCCTGTTGACGGTCCCCGGGGCCTCGGGACTCGACACGCAAGACGGGATTGCATACGTGACGGGATCTGCGCGAATTGGCGTCCATGATGACGACGACCCGATATACGGTCGACCGAGCTTATTGGCCATCGACGTGCGGGACTCGACGCCGACGGTGATTGCGTCAAGTCCA
>CP070744.1:2252823-2253238 GCA_020348265.1 Phycisphaerales bacterium
AAGAAGCGAATCCTCAGGCTCGCTCTTTGTGATGTAGCCCCACGCCCTCACCGCGATCGCCTGTTCGATGTATCGATCATGGAAGAAGGCGCTGAGGAAGATGAGGCGCGAATCGGGACACTGCCGACGGATCGTCGCTGCAGCTTCGAAGCAGCTCAAGCCCGGCATGTCTATGTCCATCAGAATAATGCTTGGCTTCAGTCGGATGGCCTCGCCGATGGCCTCGTCGGCGTTGCCCACGGTGGCCACGACGGTCATGTCCATCTCCGTCTCCAGCCGCTGGCCGAGTAGCCGGCGCACCATAGAATGATCGTCGGCGAGAAGAATCGAAATCGGAGCTGTCATGATCGCGCCTCCTGTCCAGGATCTCGGCCGAGTGCCTCGGACACCGTGTTCGCAAGCTCGGGCATCCCGA
>CP070744.1:2253338-2253752 GCA_020348265.1 Phycisphaerales bacterium
GATTTGCCAGGAGAGCACGCAGCCGGACCTGTTGGCGAAGCTGGCAATCCACGAATTGGATCTGATCTTGTCTGACAGTCCCGTCAGTCCCGGCGTTCAGGTGCGGGTGTTCAGCCACCTGCTGGGCGAGTGTGCCGTCTCAATCTTCGGCACGAAGGAACTGGTCGATTCGCATCGCCAACGCTTTCCGACATCACTTGACGGGGCACCGTTCCTCTTGCCCGCGAGCACGACGGCATTGCGTCAATCACTTGAACAGTGGTTCGACTCGGAGGGAATACGTCCGGTGATCGTCGGCGAGTTTGACGATAGTGCCTTGCTTAAGGTGTTCGGGCAAACCGGCGCGGGTTTGTTCGCCTCCCCGACCGTGATCGAGAAGGAGGTTCGGCGACAATACGGAGTCCGGGTTGTCGG
>CP070744.1:2253852-2254262 GCA_020348265.1 Phycisphaerales bacterium
CGTTTCGCCCGTGCTCTACGATCTGACCGTGAGCGGAGACCTGGACAGTCCCGGGGACTGCAACAACAACGGAATCCCGGATGACGAGGAACTCGACTGCAACGAGAACGGCGTCCCGGATGATTGTGACGTCCCCACATCACTCGGATTTCCTGAAGGGTGGTGCCTGAACGACTGCTCCGAAGACTGCAACGAAAACGGCGTCCCGGACGAGTGCGACATCAGCCAGGACAGTACCGCAGAGGGTGGCCCGTTCTTCTGCAACGGTTTCTGTGCGGCAGACTGCAATGACAACGGTATCCCGGATGAGTGCGACGTGCCAGCATCGGACGAGTTTCCTGGAGGCCATTGCCTGACCGACTGCTCCGACGACTGCAACGAGAACGGTGTCCCGGACGAATGCGCGAGCG
>CP070744.1:2254362-2254768 GCA_020348265.1 Phycisphaerales bacterium
TGGTGTGGCGGGCGTCTTCGTCTCCGGCAGCATCCTGTCGGTGGCGTCGGTCATCGGGTTCATCAGTGTGTTTGGGATTGCCGCTCGGAACGGCATCATGATGGTGTCGCACATTAGACACTTGCAGCGTTTCGAAGGTGTAACGGACTTCAGCGAGGCGGTTCGAACCGGAGCGATGGAGCGGCTGGCTCCGATTCTGATGACGGCACTCGCGGCCGGTCTTGCCCTAGTTCCGTTGGCCCTCGGTGGCGAACAGCCGGGCAGAGAGATCCTCACGCCGATGGCGATTGTCATCCTGTGCGGTCTGCTGTCCTCGACCTTCCTTAATATGCTGGTTGTTCCGACGCTGTTCCTGCGTTTTGGCAAGCCTGTGGAGGCAGAACCAGCCGTTGACGTCCATGATGCG
>CP070744.1:2254868-2255269 GCA_020348265.1 Phycisphaerales bacterium
GAAGCAATCGGGGCAGGAGGGACAAGCAAAGGCCTGGGCACCCGATCACCTGGCCAGCAACATCCCACTGAAAAGGTCTGGCAGAGCGCCTGCGCCGCACTCTCGGCATGGGTCGCCGGATGTCCTGCTGCTTCAGTGGACGTGACCATTGATATGATTCCTGCGTCTCAAATCCTTCTTTGCCTCGGAGAGCGTTCCCCTCTGAAAGAATGGCAGGTCCAACGAGTGATTGAGAAGATCCGAAGTGCGATCCACTGGCCAGAACCCTGCAACGATCCAGCGGCGCAGTATGTGTGGCTTCTTTTGGGTGGGGACGAATATGAAGTCAATTACCGCAGCCGGTGTCCCGAATACTACAAGGAACACGAAGAGTTCTGGTTGAGGACGGTGCGGACAAGCAT
>CP070744.1:2255369-2255770 GCA_020348265.1 Phycisphaerales bacterium
TATGCCGTAGGGTGTGTAGGTATAGCGTTCCACGACGTTCCCACCCAGATCGGTTAAGCCGATGACGTTCCAGTTGGCGTCTTGATGGACGTAGAGATCACCCTTGTCGGCTGTGCGCGTCACGACCAGCTCATCGATCCTTGACACTCGGCTATCGCCTCGCATAAAGGACAGGTGTACTGCGTGCCGTTTGCCCTTGACTCGCCGCCGCAGGCAAAGCCTGCGTGCCGCAACGCGGCACCTCCGGTTTGCGGAGTGCGTCGTGTCAAGGGTGCGATGAACTGCTGGACCATGTTACCCGATCCGTCGCGGGTCTCGATTATCTTCTGACCATCATACAGGTATCTCTCCGTCTTGCCAACATCAAACACGTCCGAAACGTACTTCTCTGCACGCCGGCC
>CP070744.1:2255870-2256266 GCA_020348265.1 Phycisphaerales bacterium
CGGCGAATCGCTCATCCGGATCGAGCCTACCGCCAATGGCCTCAAGGACAATCTGAAGGTTCGTCAGAAATTGCCAGTGGCATGGCCAAAGCATGTCTATGGCGATGCCTAACGAGAGCTCTGCCTGATTGCCATTTTCAGCATCGTGAATGATCGTCCGTACCGTCCTCAACCAGAACTCCTCGTGTTCCTTGTAGTATTCGGGACACCGGCTGCGGTAATTGGCCTCATATTCGTCCCCACCCAAAAGAAGCCACACATACTGCGCCGCCGGATCGTTGCAGGGTTCTGGCCAGTGGATCACACTGCGGATTTTGTCAATCACTCGTTGGACCTGCCATTCTTTCAGCGGGGAGCGCTCCCCAAGGCAAAGAAGGATTCGAGACGCCGGAATCG
>CP070744.1:2256366-2256761 GCA_020348265.1 Phycisphaerales bacterium
CTCGATTGAACAGTGAATACTGCCAGCCGGGCTGAGGTAGTCGTCGTCACCCAGCACATCTGCACCGATTTCCTGGACGCTAAAATCCGGGGGCATGCCGCTGTGGCCGTAGGGTTGTTTCGGACGTGCCTTGGTTGCCGGCCACGCAAAACCGGCTGATCGTAACTTCAACGGCTTAAAGACCAGTGTACGCATCAGTTCCTCCCACGATCGTCCTGCCACACACTCGGCCATGTACCCGGCTACCGTGTATCCCGCGTTGGAGTAGCTGTATTGGCCCAGCTTGACGGGCTCTTCGGTCAAGATTTCACACACCAGCATGGCACGCGCTTCGGCCGGCGTTTGGTTGGGTTTGCGGGGATACCCACCGGAAAACTCCCCGCTCGTCGGTATTG
>CP070744.1:2256861-2257256 GCA_020348265.1 Phycisphaerales bacterium
TAAGCAGGAAGGAGCGTCGAGTGTCGCCTGGCACGCGCTTGACTCTGCACAGACACGCCAGGCTCTCTCCACCGCGGAGACCGGGCTTACCTCTGCAGAGGCCGAAGCTCGCCTGAAGAGCTATGGCCCGAACCGATTGCCGGAACACCCCGCCCCAACATTGCGGGAGATCTTCCTGCGCCAATTCCGCAGCCCGCTCATCTATATTCTGGGCATCGCCGCTGTGGTTTCCATCGCGATTGGCGACGTCAAGGACGCTGGTATCATCGCCGCGGTCCTGGCTCTCAATGCCCTTATCGGCGGCTACCAGGAATGGCGCGCGGAGAGAAGCAGCCGTGCGCTTCAGAAGTTCCTGAAAATCCGCGCTTCCGTTGTGCGCGACGGAGAGGTACGCG
>CP070744.1:2257356-2257747 GCA_020348265.1 Phycisphaerales bacterium
CCCAGTTTGACGGCGTGCTCGACATATCCGACGACTTTGACGCCGGAATGCCGGAGGTGAAGATCGAACTCTTCGACTCCGCCCGCGCCTTGGGGCTGACGACGCGATCACTGGCCACCCAGGTCCGCTCCGCCTTCTATGGTTTCGAGGCACGCAAGGTGCAGCGCGGCCGCGAGGACGTCCGGATCATGGTCCGCTATCCCCCCGAGTTTCGCCGTCGAGTCTATGATGTCGAATCGATGCGCATAGCTACGCCGTCCGGGCGGATGGTCCCCTTCACCGAAGTCGCCCGCCTTACCGAGGGGACGGGATACGCATCGATCCACCGCAAGAACCAAAAGCGTGCCGTTACGGTGACCGCTGACGTCGACATGGCCGTGACTAACTCGAA
>CP070744.1:2257847-2258236 GCA_020348265.1 Phycisphaerales bacterium
GTCCGGTTTGGCGGGCAGTTTGAACATTTGGAGCGTGCCAGTAAGCGATTGATGGTCGTCGTTCCGCTTGCGCTGCTTTTGATCTTTTTGTTGCTGTACCTCACCTACGGCCGGGTGGCCGACGTTCTGCGGATCTTCATGACTCTGCCACTTGCGGCCGTCGGCGGCGTCGTGGCCTTGCATCTTCGAGACATGCCTTTCAGCGTGTCGGCCGGCGTTGGATTCGTCGCGATGTCCGGCGTTTCGGTGCTCGGTGACATGGTCTACGTGTCGTTCCTGCGAGATCTGTTGGAGCAAGGCAAGCCGCTTGGGGACGCGATTCGCGAGGCAGCATTAACGAGACTCCGCCCGGTCCTGATGACGGGCTTGGTCGCAAGCCTCGGTTTCGT
>CP070744.1:2258336-2258724 GCA_020348265.1 Phycisphaerales bacterium
GGACGCGGCGCTGGATTTCCAGCGCTCGTCTGTACAGTTTCTCTGCCTCCGACAACTTGCCTTGGTCGGAGACCGCGTTCGCCAGGTTGCTCATTGAGGCGAGCGTGTTCGGGTGTTCCTCACCGAGGAGGCTGAGCTGGAGCTCCAGTGCCCTTCGGTGCAGTTTTTCGGCCTCGGCCCATTTGCCCTCGTCCCGGAGCGCGAGCCCCAAGTTGTTCATCGACACGAGCGTATTCGGGTGCTCCTCACCCAAAACGCGGCGTCTGATTTCCAGTGTCCTTCTGTGTGAACTCGCGCTTTCGTCCCACTTGCCCTGACGATATAACGTATGTGCGAGGTGGCTCATCGAATCGAGCGTGCTGGGATGCGCCTCACCAAGGATGCGCCG
>CP070744.1:2258824-2259211 GCA_020348265.1 Phycisphaerales bacterium
TTGGGCATGTCATTCCGCTCCAGCAGGCCGCCCGCGCCCGTGTTGAGATTGATCAACTGTGCCCGGCCGCCCTGAAGATAGCCCTCCTTGAAGTCGAGCGTAGAGGTGAATGTAGCAGGCGCTTGGAGTCCTTCGCACTCGTCTGGTATGCCGTTCGCCGGATTAATATCGAGGCTGCCCCCGCAGGAGCCGAGCACGCACCCTTCAGCAGCGCAATCCACGTCGCATTCGTCAGGGATGCCGTTTATGTTGCAGTCCTCGGCAAAGACGGTGCCGACCATGCAAACGCCAAGCACACCTGCCAACGCCCAAGCTGTGCCTCGAAACCCGCATCGACTCAATCGCATCTCACTTCTCCCGATCCGCAAAGGCTAACACCGCGCAATC
>CP070744.1:2259311-2259698 GCA_020348265.1 Phycisphaerales bacterium
CCCCCCTCACTCGGCTCAAACGCCAGGGCAACATCCTGGATGCCGTTGGTTACGAGATTGAGCCAGAGAAGTTGCACCGGGAGAAGCGGAAGCGGCATCCCGGTTGCAACGGCTAGGGCCACCAAGACCACCTCCGCGGCCCCGGTCGAAACGAGGAGGTAGATCACCTTTCGGACGTTATCGTAGGCGATGCGCCCTTCCTCGACGCCGGCAACAACGGAGGCAAAACTGTCATCGCTGATGACCAGTTCGGCGGCCTCACGTGCAACGTCGGTACCCGATTTGCCCATGGCCACTCCGATGTTCGCGGCACGCAGTGCCGGGGCGTCGTTCACACCATCCCCGGTTACCGCCACGTAGTGTCCCGCGTGGCGGGCCGCATCAACC
>CP070744.1:2259798-2260184 GCA_020348265.1 Phycisphaerales bacterium
CTTGTTGCCGGTGTAAGCAGCGCCGACTCGCCGACACAGAGGACAGCCATTGGCGGCCAGACCGATGTGACGGACCGCGAGTCGGGAGAGGTCCTCACCGAGTTTCTTGAAGAGGTCGAATCCTGGCGAGAACCGCTCGCCAGGAACATCGCTTTGCGCAACAAGGGGCTAACCCGCATATGACCAGACCCATTCGAGGGGTGCTGCAGAAAGCTGACGTAAAACGGAAGGTATGCTGTTCGCCATCGAAGGGGCCGCCAACACCGGCCACCCATAAAAGCACTTGAGGTGAAGTTGGCAGCCGTTTTTATCGACAGGTCGCCGACATTCACGGCATCGCAATTCCGTACCGCGTGCGAGGTGGGGGAGATCCTCGCTCCGCGGAG
>CP070744.1:2260284-2260664 GCA_020348265.1 Phycisphaerales bacterium
GGTCGGCTGCCCATTGTGCATCCAGTTGGCGAAACGGAGGACGTCGTAGAAGCCGAGGAAGTGTATGGGCTTGCCGAGCCATTCGGTGTCGCCGTCCTTAACTACGTATGTGTAGTCTCCAGGGACGCCGATCTGTTGGACTCCTCCGTATTGACCGTCCATGCCTCCCTGACCGCCCGGGTCTTCCGCTTCATACAGCCCGTGCGTATCCTCGATGCTGGCGACGGCGTTGAGGAACTCGATGTATTGTCCGTTGGTGACTTCGTACTTGCCGATCCGGTACTCGTAGTCGACGGCACCGCAGATTCGAGTCGGGCCCACCCCCCCGGCGCCGGCCCCAGAGACTTCTCCCGCGTTTCCGAGATCACCAACCACAACCC
>CP070744.1:2260764-2261144 GCA_020348265.1 Phycisphaerales bacterium
GCGGACTGGGCATGGGCAGTAAAGCTGTGATGGTGACGGCCCCGCTGGTCGTGCTGCTCTATGACAGAGCCTTTCTTGCCGGATCGTTTGCCCAAGCCCTGCGGCGGAGGTGGGGTCTGTACTTCGGGTTGGGGGCCACTTGGGCGGCGCTGCTCTGGTGCGGAGTAATCCAGGGTGTGCTGGATACGACCCCGCAGACTGGGAGGCACGTCGGGTTTGCGTTCAAGGGTGTTACGCCCCTGGAGTATCTGCTGAGTCAACCGGGTGTCATTATCCATTACCTGAAGCTGTCGCTTTGGCCCCATCCGCTCTGTTTGGATTACTATTGGCCGGTGGCCCGGTCGATCGGTGCTGTTGCACTACCCTTGGCTCTGATCGTG
>CP070744.1:2261244-2261622 GCA_020348265.1 Phycisphaerales bacterium
AAGGGTAATTGGAAGTGGCGCCCATGGGCAGGAGTGCTTGCTATAGGCTTGCTTGCCTTTGGTCTCAGTTTGCAGGGTGCACCTGCGGGAGACGATGCGGCGACACCGGGTATGGAGAAGGTCAGTGTTAAGAGATCGGATGCGCTTAATACTGACAAGGTGATGCCTCGCGAGGCGTCCGGGTTGAACGGCGACAAGGCCAATCCTGAGATTGCCAGTTGGTTTGGTGCAATCAGGTCGGTCTCGGACACCGTGGCGGTCAGCCAGCCGGCGAATCGTGGTACGAAAGCCGTCGGCGATCCTTGCGGCTGCGATAGCGAGTGCGCTAATCTGACGTCCAACGGCGGCTGCGTCATAGGCCAGTGCGTCAGGCAGGGT
>CP070744.1:2261722-2262099 GCA_020348265.1 Phycisphaerales bacterium
GAAGGTACGTGCAGTTTTGACCATACCCCCTGCAGTATTTCCGCACAGGACTGTCCGGGTGGTCAATCATGTATTCCCAACGAGTTCTGCGTTCTGTCGCCGAGTCAAGAGTTTCGAGCATCTGAAGTCGTCCTTAACTGGGATGAGACTGTTCTGAGTTTCCAAAAGGATGACACGCTTGACCCTTGTGACAAGTGTACCGGCTGCAAGATCCTGTGTCTTACCGATGCCGACTGCATGGTGAATACAGCCGGCGTGGATGATTGCATCTGCCCCTCGACCGGAGCACCGCCGCCTTGTCCGGATCCTCCGCCGGGGTATCCCCCGGAGAACGCGGAGTGTATTCAGGCTCTGGTCAGCTATCCTGATACCTGCCC
>CP070744.1:2262199-2262575 GCA_020348265.1 Phycisphaerales bacterium
GTGGGCGGGCTCCTGGGCGAGCAGCACACAAAGCACCGCGAGCGTAACGATCACGCGCATGTTTCGCCCGCGCCGCAATATCGCAACGCCACGCCCCTTCGACCCGGTAAGTGGGTCAAAAGCAGTCATTCCATCCCTACGCATCGTCAGCGTGCCCTCGGCATCGTGTATACAACCTCAGATAGGGTTATATCGTTCAGACAGCTGCAGCCCAAACGGTTTTCATTATCTGTTGCGCGGACCGCATGCCAAGTAGGTCCGAAAACAATTGCAGCGCTGTGGAGGCCCGTAAATGCAAGCGTTGGTGGATACTGTCGCCATTTACCGGGCAATTTGTCACGCGGGTGAATCGTGGCGACCCCGGTCCGGTGCGCAT
>CP070744.1:2262675-2263047 GCA_020348265.1 Phycisphaerales bacterium
GGCAAACGCAGCTCCAGGTTCACCCCGCCTAGGATCGTAGGCGGTTGACCGAAGCACGCCCCACTGTCACACGCGTCACGGACCGTGCACTGCTCGTCGTCATCGCATACTTGCAGCCCATCATTAATCGGCTCCGGCACGCAGTCCCCGTTGGGTTCGAAGCAGGTGTATCCGATGCAGTCTTCGTCCGGCGGACACTGCACCGGCGCGCCGTCCTGGCAGTAGTGCTCACTTCCGTCTCCGGGCATGACGCAGGTTTCCTCCCCGTCACACGCCAGGCTGTTGTCGCAGGGAACGTCATCGATGCACACCTCGCAGGTGTCATCCACTTCATCGCAGTAAGGATACGTCGGGTTGATGCAGATAGTAGGA
>CP070744.1:2263147-2263519 GCA_020348265.1 Phycisphaerales bacterium
GTGGCAAAATTGTCATCGCTGATGACCAGTTCGGCGGCCTCGCGCGCAACGTCGGTGCCCGATTTGCCCATGGCCACTCCGATGTTGGCGGCGCGCAGCGCCGGAGCGTCGTTCACCCCGTCCCCGGTTACCGCCACGTAGTGTCCCGCGTGGCGCGCCGCGTCAACCAGTTCAAGCTTCTGGCGAGGGGTAACTCGAGCGAATACACGGCCACGCTCGACGGTTTCTCGCAGGTCCTCCGCAGATTCCGCGACGAGTTCGGGTCCAGTGACGACCTGTCCAGGCTCCGTGGCCAGGCCGAGGTCGCGGGCGATTGCCAGCGCGGTCACCGGATGGTCGCCGGTAATCATCGCTACCGACACGCCTGCATCG
>CP070744.1:2263619-2263985 GCA_020348265.1 Phycisphaerales bacterium
GGGGTTTTCCTCAATCTGCTCGTTGAGTTTCTCCATGATCATGGCAGCGTGTACCGCCGGCCCGCCATTGGAGGGAAATAACGTAACCGCGGCAAAGGCGACACAAGCAGCCAGACCCAGAGCGGAAATAACGGATGGTTTCTTCATCATCTTCACTATTCTCCAGTGTCCATCGTGCGGCCGATCGAACTGGGCTCTGCACGATGAAAGTAACTCGGGTGATGGCGAGGCGGGCATGTCGATCCGCCGGCCCAACTCCCGAAGGTTGTCATGAAATTGTTGGTCATTCTCATGTGGCGAGTTCATAGCTCACCTGCACTTTCCGTATCCCGTAAAGCTTCGCGGAGGCGGCTGCGAGCGCGGTAG
>CP070744.1:2264085-2264451 GCA_020348265.1 Phycisphaerales bacterium
GTAGTAGATGAAGATCTGCCCGAGCCCCGTCGATATGGGGCCCAGGATCGGAGGCTCCTCCATCTCAGGCAGCTCCGCAACGGCCACCGCGAGCCGCTCCGCAACCAGCTGGCGGGCAAAGTAGATGCTGATGTCGTCCCGGAAGTAGACGTAGATCACCGCCATGCCGAAGGCGGAGGTCGATTTGACCTGGGTCACGCCGGGAAGCCCGTTCATGGAGGACTCGACGGGATAGGTGACGAGCCTCTCTACCTCCTCCGGAGCCATACCATGGCACTCGGCAAACACGGGGACCATTATCGGGGAGATGTCGGGAAAGGCATCGACGGGCATGCGATTGTATTCGTATGTCCCGTACCCGATCAC
>CP070744.1:2264551-2264915 GCA_020348265.1 Phycisphaerales bacterium
AATCGTCATCTATGGTGCGACGCCTATCGGGCGTGATTTCGCTCCGCGGGTGGCATCGGAGATGCGGGCCGGGCTCACCGCGGACTGCACCGATCTGGATATCGGAGACTATGTTGAGCCGGGAACGAAGACTACGCACAAGGATTTACTCTTGCAGATTCGGCCGGCATTTGGTGGAAACATCATAGCGACGATCATCAATCATGATCGCTGGCCGCAGATGGCTACGGTACGCGAGGGTGTGGTTGCCCTGGGCGAGCCCGATCCGAAGCGGACAGGCAAAATCATTGATGAGACGATCGAGCTTAGAGACTTCGACCTCGCCGTCGAGCTCGTTCAGAAACATCGCGAAGAGCGCAAGGTC
>CP070744.1:2265015-2265379 GCA_020348265.1 Phycisphaerales bacterium
CAGCAGAACACGAGCGGTTTAAGGAGTTGCGAGATCAAAAGCACGCTCTTCGATACGCTTTGTTGCGTCAGTATTATGAAAAGTGCCGCGAGGATTTGGAGAAGGATGAAGGTTGAGGGATGAAAGGCGGGCTGGCGGCGCGCTATGTGCTATGTGAACTGCGATAGAGTGGAGAACTGACCATGCCTGACGAAGATACGCGATTCTTGATTGAAAAACTCCTCGAACTTCGCCGAGAGGAAAATACAAGGTTCTGGACAGTTTTTGGAATTCTCAGCATCGCGAATGGTGTACTAATTAACGCGATCGTATCTCAGAACTCAGTTCCTCTAATTAAAATATGCGTGGGCGCAGTCGGCCTACT
>CP070744.1:2265479-2265839 GCA_020348265.1 Phycisphaerales bacterium
CTATGCCTCGGCCAGGCCTTCGCGAATCGCATATCGAGCCAGCTCGACGCGGTCGTGGATGTCGAGCTTGGACATTAGGCTCGTCGTGTGCCGGTTAACCGTATTGACACTGATGTGCATGGTTCGTGCAATCTCCTTCTTGGCCATTCCACGGGCGAGGTAACGCAGTACATCCATCTCGCGTTCGGTCAGCGTAGACACGCGAGACCGCGCGCGGGAGGCGAGTCTCGCTCCTTGCGAATCGACCACGATTCTGGCCTTCACTTCAGGCGAGAAGTACGCGATACCCGCGGAGACCTTGCGGATGGCCTCAAGAACCGAATCCTCAGGCTCACTTTTCGTGATGTATCCCCACGCCTT
>CP070744.1:2265939-2266298 GCA_020348265.1 Phycisphaerales bacterium
GTCAATGTGCTTGAACTCGTGCCCGGCCGAAAGCTGCACGCGGATACGGGCCAGCCCCTTGCCGACGACGGGGTAGTAGAAGCCGATCACGTAGATGCCCTCGCCGTACAGGTCGCGGGCGATGTCCTGGCTGAGCTTGGCGTTGTAGAGCATGATCGGGACGATGGGGTGGTCGCCGGGCTTGATGTCGAAGCCGGCTGCGGTCATGCCCTTGCGGAAGCGCTTGGTGTTGGCCTCGACCTTGTCGCGCAGCTCGGTTGTGGCGGTCAGCATGTCCACCACCGCGATGGAAGCCTTGACGACGATGGAAGAGACGGTGTTGCTGAACAGGTAGGGCCGCGAGCGCTGCCGCAGCATCT
>CP070744.1:2266398-2266755 GCA_020348265.1 Phycisphaerales bacterium
CCAACTCCTTGGAGGGTTGGCCCTACACGACGGACTCATCGCGGAGATGAAGACGGGAGAGGGCAAGACGCTGGTGGCGACGCTCTCTGCCTACCTCAACTCTCTCGCTGGGAAAGGTGTGCATGTGGTCACTGTCAACGACTACCTAGCCCAGCGAGACGCCGACTGGATGGGTCCGCTTTACCGGTTCCTGGGCCTTACTGTCGGTGTAATCCTTGAGGAAATGGGTGACAACGAAGGCGAGGAACTCAGGAACCGCCGCGCGGCGTACGGTTGCGATGTGACGTACGGCACCAACTCTGAAATCGCCTTCGATTACCTGCGGGACAATCTGGCCACAGTTCCGGAAGAAATAGT
>CP070744.1:2266855-2267209 GCA_020348265.1 Phycisphaerales bacterium
TCAGAGTCACCTTCTTGCACTGTGGAGCGTTCGTTCAGCTCGTTGGGGGCAAGCTCCCGCGCCAGATAGCGCTGACGCACACCATCATAGCGGAACTCCTTCGCGTAATCGACATTGTAGTTGGCGGGATCGTTCTGGCCGTCCCAGGTCCAATCCTCGCCGATGGCGTACGTAACCGCGCTCCCGTTGGCGGCATAGGCCATCCGCGTGGCTGAATAAGCCGTCGTCCCATCCTCGTTGGTCAACACGCGAGTGACGTTGCCCCAATCGTTGTAGTAGTACCAGGTTGTGGATACCAACTCGTGCGGGTCCGGGTCGGTATCGTAAACCTCGTAGTACATCAGGCGATTGTTC
>CP070744.1:2267309-2267663 GCA_020348265.1 Phycisphaerales bacterium
TCCGGTGCGAACGTGTCGTGGCCGACGGGTACTGCGTGGTCCGGGGCTTCTGCACTCCCGAGCGTTTCACCAATCCGTATGAGGAATGCGAGGAATGCAACCCCAATCTTGACCCGTGGGATTGGTCGCCCAAGGAGAACGGCACGGAATGTGTGGATGAGGGGAACGACTGCACCGACGACAAGTGTGCAGGGGGAGCCTGCAGGCACGTTGACAAGGTATCCGGTGCAGCGTGTGGTGATGCAAGCGAGACCGAGTGCGACTACGCCGACAGTTGCGACGGTGCTGGGACCTGCTTGGATAACCCCGCGCAGGCCGGCACTGCTTGCGGTGACGCGACCTATACGACCTGTA
>CP070744.1:2267763-2268116 GCA_020348265.1 Phycisphaerales bacterium
GGTGTCCCACCGATAACCAGTCCGATCTTCACCACCGACCCGCGGGGGTCTTCGAGCGTGTCTCCCTCCAGGTTCCCGACCCAAACCTCTCCGTCGAGGTTGACGGCTGTTCGTGAAGGAAGGAAGTTGACCCGTTCTTCCCCGTTCCACGTGGCCGGTGAGCTGTAGTATTCGCCGATGATGTCGCCGTTCTCACCGGGCTGACCACCCGTATCCGTGTTGATCTTCATTACGGTGCCCGATGTGGTGACGGCCACCCAGAGGATCGGCAGCGGCTTGGGCATGTCATTCCGCTCCAGCAGGCCGCCCGCGCCCGTGTTGAGATTGATCAACTGTGCCCGGCCGCCCTGAAG
>CP070744.1:2268216-2268566 GCA_020348265.1 Phycisphaerales bacterium
CGCTCGCGCATTCGTCCGGGACACCGTTCTCGTTGCAGTCGTCGGAGCAGTCGGTCAGGCAATGGCCTCCAGGAAACCCGTCCGATGCGGGCACGTCGCACTCATCCGGGATACCGTTATCGTTGCAGTCTGCCGCACAGAAACCGTTGCAGAAGAACGGGCCACCCGCTGCGGTGCTGTCCTGGCTTATCTCGCACTCGTCCGGGACGCCGTTTTCGTTGCAGTCATCTGAACAGTTGGAAAGGCACGACCCTTCAGGAAAGCCGGGCGATTCGGGTACGTCACAATCATCCGGGACGCCGTTCTCGTTGCAGTCGAGTTCCTCGTCATCCAGGATTCCGTTGTTGTTG
>CP070744.1:2268666-2269016 GCA_020348265.1 Phycisphaerales bacterium
CGTCATTCCAGCGAGTTTCTGGTAACGCCCGAAGAACGTCTGGTAGGTCACCTTTGCCAGGGTCTGATCCTCGGACTGGACCTGGGCACCTTCTTTGGCCTCAATTGCCTGGTGCAAACCGTCGGCATAGCGTTTGTCCGGGGAGACGCGCCCGGTGAACTCGTCAACGATGACCACCCGTCCGTCCTCGACGATATAGTCCACGTCGCGTTGGTAGGCCCCGTGGGCCACCACGGATTGGTGAACCGCGTGCCAGAGATCGAGGTGTTTCGCACGAAAGAGGTTTTCCACACCGAGCCCATTTGACACCGCTTCGACACCGGCCTCGGTCAAAACCGCGTTACGGGTCT
>CP070744.1:2269116-2269465 GCA_020348265.1 Phycisphaerales bacterium
GGCTACACGGGCAAGCTTCAGTGGACCAGGCAGGGGGCCGATAATCGATCAGACTGCGCCTGTTACTGAGTGGTTCAGGTGCGCTGCTGCTCCGACGCTCGTGATTTGATGGGTTGGGTGGCATGGCCAAGCGCAGCGCCGCCATGTTGACTCGCCAGGGAGCAACACGCCGGTGCCCGACTTCGTCGGGTTTGGGCGTGGCACCCTCGATCGAATGGCACTCATCAATTGAGTAGCGTCGGTGCGCTAGGTGCTGCAACATCGCCCACTGAGGATTCGCTGGAGCTATGCGAAACGTCGTACTTCTTAGACTGCCCTGCTACATCGACATGGTGACCCCGCCGCTGGG
>CP070744.1:2269565-2269913 GCA_020348265.1 Phycisphaerales bacterium
GGCATTCCCGATGAGCAGGACCTGGAGGACTGCACCGGCGAGCCCTGGTGCGACGACTGCAACTCCAACGACATTCCCGATGAGTGCGACATCTATTATTGGGTCCCGGCCACCGACGACTGCAACATAAACGACATCCCCGACTGGTGCGATGACCCGGCGGACAGCGAACCGGACACCTGTGTCTATGGAGAATGCCTCACGGAGTGTAACTGGACGGACGAAATCTGGGGCCTGGGGCCGGGCAACTACCCGGACAATCAGGATAGCGTTGACAATCTCAACATAACGCTCGATGACGTCGACGTCACCATGGATGAAGAGATTGAGATCAATACCCTGCGCATG
>CP070744.1:2270013-2270360 GCA_020348265.1 Phycisphaerales bacterium
ACGGGTTGCCCCGCAGCGCGCCGCCTGAGAATCTCTCGGACGATGGCCGCATGCTTCTCGTCCAGCGTGTCGAAGACAACGTCTTGGTAGTCGTTGCGGATCATGGGCCGGTGGGTCGATATGACCTCTACATCGCGCCCATATGTCTTTTGAAACTCTTTGCGCGCCGACCACGCCGTCCCAGTCATCCCGGCGAGTTTCTCGTAACGCCCAAAGAACGTCTGGTAGGTCACCTTTGCCAGAGTCTGATCCTCCGACTCGACGTGCACACCTTCCTTGGCTTCGATCGCTTGGTGCAAACCGTCGGCATAGCGTTTGTCCGGGGAGATGCGCCCGGTGAACTCGTC
>CP070744.1:2270460-2270802 GCA_020348265.1 Phycisphaerales bacterium
GGACGCCCACCGCAGCCAGTAGCTGCTTCGAGCGCCGAGAGAGTTTTTGGGCGAGAAGCTTCCGCGAGGACTGAAGGATGCTGAAGTAGACGCCGCACATTATGATCATCTCGACGATCCGGCCGGCCGCCGAGATCGCCCGGGCCAGTCGGGGGGCACTCTGCTCGGCCACGTTGACCGACAGGTAGGCGAAGAAGAAGTCAACCAGAAGCGCCAGGTTGAGGCCGATGACGAAGTAGAGGAACCACCGCAGGAAATCGAAGCCGTGCCGCCGATAGGCCTGGGCCGTGAAGATGACGGCTACGCACCCGGTCGCCAGGCTCAGTGTAAAGAAGAAGATTG
>CP070744.1:2270902-2271243 GCA_020348265.1 Phycisphaerales bacterium
ACTGTAAAGCGATGTTCGATCGTCTGGACGAAAGCCCGTGCCGCCCCTCGAGCTTCGAGCTCGACCACAAGGATGGGCAACGTCCTCTGTAGCAGTAGAATGAGCCGTGGGCTTGTAGGCGCCGCTGTGAGGCAGAGCCCGCCCACGGAAACTCGGATAGAAGGTTAGGCCGATCGAACCCGCGCTCTTGACAGGCCCGGCTTCATAGAAGGGGCGGCGCTACATTCTTCAACAGGCTGCTAAACCTTGATATCGATGTGGTGTGGGTCGGCTGACACCTCGAAGATGTCCCCCATCTGCTCGACGACGGCATCGAGCAGGGACAGCACAGCTTGCCCTTG
>CP070744.1:2271343-2271681 GCA_020348265.1 Phycisphaerales bacterium
GGTTGGCCGGAAGTCGTTCACATCGGCGACTGCGAGATTATACCCGCTGCAACCTACGCTATCAGGTCGAGCATGGACGGTCTGGTCTTGAGTGAACCCTTGGTGTTAGGTACGATCGAGAGGCCGGATCCGTGGTACTACGGAGATACGGTGGGCATAGGCCTGGGTCAGCCCGCGCCGTTCGGGTTTAGCGTGCCCAACGGACTGGTTAACGTCAACGACGTTCAAGCGTACTTGCTGACCGCGCAGGGTGATCCGGCGCCCGGTACGCATCCTACATGGGTGGACCTGCACGGTCTGGGCGTTGGAGCCCCTCCGAATTACATCTTGAACGTCTC
>CP070744.1:2271781-2272116 GCA_020348265.1 Phycisphaerales bacterium
GAGTCCATGGCCCAGCGAGGATATCGGGTTCTGGCGTTGGCCCAAGCTGAAGCCCCCGATTCCGTGGTTTCATCCCCGGCGCCATCGGAACCGTCAGGACTCTCGTTCTTGGGTTTCGTCGGCATGATCGACCCTCCCCGACCAGGCGTTCGCGAAGCGGTTGCTGCGTGCCAGGATGCAGGCGTGTCGGTTGCGATGATCACCGGCGACCATCCGGTGACCGCGCTGGCAATCGCCCGCGACCTCGGCCTGGCCACAGAGCCTGGACAAGTCGTCACGGGACCCGAACTCGTAGGGAAATCTGCAGAGGACCTGCGAGAAACCGTCGAGCGTGG
>CP070744.1:2272216-2272551 GCA_020348265.1 Phycisphaerales bacterium
CTTGGAATCGGGGAAGTGCACTACCCCACGGGTGTGGGGGCAGCGTTCTATTACCACGCGAATCTGATCGGGAGCACGCGGTTTAGGACCGAGTCGACGCCACTCAAGGTCGGTGCAGCGTTGTACACCGCCTTCGGCGAGGTGTTCTCGGGCGCGTCTTATCGTTACGGCTACGCCGGTGCACATGGCTACCAAGCGGACGTCGACTCCGGCTCCCCCGGCGACTTCCCCTTCATGCACGTGGGAGCGAGATACTACGACCCGGTAATCGGGCGGTTCCTGCAACGCGATCCTATTGGAATTGAAGGTGGGCTGAATGTGTACGAGTACGTGCG
>CP070744.1:2272651-2272986 GCA_020348265.1 Phycisphaerales bacterium
GGGGGCGGATTCGCGCCGCCCTCGTCGTCTCCGAAATCGCATTGTCTCTTGTGCTGCTCGTCGGCGCCAGCCTGTTAATCAGAAGTATCCGCCGGCTGCAAGCAGTTGATCCCGGTATTGAGGTTGAGCGCATCTTGACCATGCGCGTCGCCCTTTCTCCGGTCAATTATCCGGAGGACCACTACGTCAGAGAATTCTTCCGGGCACTTTCGGCCCGCGTCGAATCCCTTCCGGGGGTGTCGTCAGTGGCGTTTACTTCGGCCCTTCCCGTTAGCCAGAGGCCGCCCAACATGAGTGTCGAGATAGAGGGTGATCCACTTGTGCCGGGCAGCAGC
>CP070744.1:2273086-2273417 GCA_020348265.1 Phycisphaerales bacterium
CAGCTCGCTGAGGCTGCGCGTCTGGCTGGTCATGATGTAATGGAACACCTCGCCGAGTCCTGTTGCCACCGGCCCCATCGTCGGGTTGGGCAGATCTTCCGGCAGGTCAACAGTGCCCAACCGTTCCATGACCAGCTGCCGCGCGAAGTAGATATCGACACCGTCCTCGAAAATGACCGTCACTTGAGATAGCCCGAACTTCGAAAGCGACCGGACCCCCGTGAGCCCTTTGAGTCCGCCGATGCTCTGCTCAACCGGAAATGTGATCTGCTGCTCGATCTCCAAGGGCGTAAGTGCGGGCGCGACGGTGTTGATCTGGACCTGAACAGGC
>CP070744.1:2273517-2273848 GCA_020348265.1 Phycisphaerales bacterium
ACGACAGGCCCGTATTCGTCACTCACTACCCCGCCCAGGCAAAGGCTTTCTATATGAAAACCGACCGCCAAAACGAAAAGGTCGTCCTGAATTTCGACCTGCTGGCACCTGCCGGCTTCGGCGAAATCATCGGCGGCTCCGTTCGCGAAGACGATTACGACCGGCTCGTCGAAAAAATCAAACAAAAGGGCCTCGAAACTGAAAGCTACCTGTGGTATCTTGACCTGCGGAAATACGGCTCTGTCCCGCACGGCGGTTTCGGCCTCGGAATAGAAAGAACCATTGCATGGCTCACCGGCGAAAAACACATCCGCCAATGCATCGCCTTCCC
>CP070744.1:2273948-2274277 GCA_020348265.1 Phycisphaerales bacterium
ATGGCCAAGGCCTTTGGACCGTCGCCGACCGCATGAGAAACCGCAGCGCTGAACGCCCCTGTACCCGTGTTCAACAAAACGGAGACGTCGTCCGACGTGAAATTGGCGGTCACGACGTCGACATGATCGTCCGAATCAACTTTCACGCAGGAAATGCCCCACGGAGCCTCGCCGACATCGTAGCGAATGGGAGCGGCGAACTGAGGTGTTCCCTCCGCCAGCCGCCCGTTGAGGAGCACTGAGATGTCGTCCGAGGTGTGGTTGGCCGTAATCAAATCGACCAGCTCATCTCCATCCACGTCGCAGCAGGCGACCGCTACCGGTTCGAT
>CP070744.1:2274377-2274700 GCA_020348265.1 Phycisphaerales bacterium
TACTTGCCGCTGTATCCGTGGGCCTTGTCCACTCGCTTCACGAACCGCTCGACCCAATGCCGGATCACCTGCTTCGCATGTCCGAGGGAATCCAATCCGGCGCCGATCGACAATCGGTTCCCCGCCCGCGTATCCACAACCGCTAGGACGCGCTCCCCAGTCTGTGCGTCCAGCCCCTCGGCCTCCATCGACGCACCACCCAGGCCGATTCCCGAGAGCTTCGTCGCAGGGTGGATGTTCATGGCGGGCTTCGTCTTCTTGATGTCGGTCAGTGCGGCTCGTATGCGCAGGACACCCGGACCCGGCGCGTCGACCACGGAGTA
>CP070744.1:2274800-2275123 GCA_020348265.1 Phycisphaerales bacterium
CCCGGAGGGTCTCTGCTGTTTTCGTTTCAGGGCCGCCGGCGGCAAAATGTAAACATTTTGTCCAACATCAGCCGGACGTGATCGGCCCGTCAACCGACCGGTTACTGCTAGGTCGCGCCTAAACGACTTTCCGACCGAGTTCAGCGCGCGGCTCTCGGAACGCGAGATGCCGCGCGCAGCTCCAATGGTCGTGAGCAGCTCGTCGGGGTTCAACCCTAATGGCATTAGGATAAGCACTTCTCTCTTGCCTGCTGCTGGGATAGCCAAAGTGCTCGACCAGTTCCGGCGTGTCGGGCATCGATAGGGTCGAGCCGTCGATCAGA
>CP070744.1:2275223-2275546 GCA_020348265.1 Phycisphaerales bacterium
TCTCCAGCGAAGCCTTCGCGGTCGTACGCGAGGCGGCACGACGCACCCTCGGATTGCGGCATTTTGACGTCCAGCTCCTCGGAGGGCTGGCCCTACACGACGGACTCATCGCGGAGATGAAGACGGGAGAGGGCAAGACGCTGGTGGCGACGCTCCCTGTCTACCTCAACTCTCTCGCTGGGAAAGGTGTGCATGTGGTCACTGTCAACGACTACCTGGCCCAGCGAGATGCCGATTGGATGGGTCCGCTTTACCGGTTCCTAGGCCTTACCGTCGGTGTAATCCTCGAGGAAATGGGTGACGATGAAGACGAGGAACTCAGG
>CP070744.1:2275646-2275968 GCA_020348265.1 Phycisphaerales bacterium
AAATCCACTACACGCCGAAGCACGGGTCGTGGTTGAATATGGCGGAGATCGAACTCAGTGCGCTGGGTCGGCAATGCTTGTACCGGCGGATTCCGGAAAAGAAGATGATGGAGAAACAGGTGCGTGCATGGACAAACAAACGGAACAAGACAGGAACGCGCGTCAACTGGCGATTCACCACCAAAGATGCGCGTATACGGCTACGCAAACTCTATCCATCAATCGACACGTGACGGCGTACTAGCCCCAAAATAAGTGAGCGTGGGGAGGATTTCGCTTGTTGGCGGGCGATTGCGGTTGGCGCGATGGGGCGCGAGGACCG
>CP070744.1:2276068-2276389 GCA_020348265.1 Phycisphaerales bacterium
CTGCGAAGGCGAGCACGGCCACGATCGTGGCTCCAAGCAATGGCCAGATCGTCTGCCCGACAATCTGGCTGGCTGCCTTGACCCGGTCCATACCGCGTTGAAGGTTGACGAGGATACCCTCCACGACCACGATCGCATTGTCGACCAGCATGCCCAGCGCTATGATCAAGGCCCCCAGGCTGATGCGCTCGAGCATGATGCCCTGGATCTTCATAACGATGAGTGTGGCCAGCACGGTCAGCAGAAGGATGAGGCCGATGAGCACACCACTACGCATTCCCATGGCAAACATGAGCACACCGATGACGATCGCGAGGGCTT
>CP070744.1:2276489-2276810 GCA_020348265.1 Phycisphaerales bacterium
ACCGGTGGCCGGCTCTACACGATCGGCATTGCCGGCGTGATGCACTGCCTGGATGCCGAGACGGGCGCGGTGCACTGGTCACATGATTTCGTGCGAGAATACGGTGGGTTTGGTCTGAAAGTGTGCGAATGCGGATACTCTTCGAGCCCCATCGAGTACAAGAACACTGTCATTGCCTTGGTCGGAGGCAAGGATCAGGCCATCATCGCTTTCAACAAGACGGACGGAAGCGTGGTGTGGAGAAGCCTGGACTTCGAAATCAACTAATCGACGCCGAAGATCATGAATATCCACGGTTAGGACCAAGTGGTTGCCCTCCTC
>CP070744.1:2276910-2277229 GCA_020348265.1 Phycisphaerales bacterium
TCGCGGGCGGTGTCTTCGATGGACGGTATATCTACTTCGCCCCGCATTCCGACGACGTAGCGGGGGCCGAGGAGGTGCTGCGCTATGATACAGCGGAGAGCTTCAGGGATATAACGTCTTGGGCGGTGTTTGACCCCCTAAGCGCCGGAGTCGGAAGCGGCATTGATGGACGCCACGGAGGCGCCTTCGACGGACGATACGTGTACTTTGCGCCGAGCAACTGGCACCAAGAAATGCACGGCGAAGTTCTGCGCTATGACACAGCGATGCCTGAGCCAATCCCAACAGTATCTGAATGGGGTCTCGTAGTGATGACGCT
>CP070744.1:2277329-2277647 GCA_020348265.1 Phycisphaerales bacterium
CGATGACGAAAGACGACTTGCCAGCCGGGCAGCCGCTGAGATCCGGACCGGTAGAGTTCACCCTCCGGTTCAGGAATCGGTGGATGCATCCGACCCATCAGGTCGTCCGTTGTCACAGGTACCGCTGCGTTGCCGCCTTCCCGGCTGGCAGCCTTCGGCAAATGACAGGCGTCGCAATCTCTTTCATTGATCCACTCGCGATGGCAGTTCAGACATTGCTGGTGATATGCGCCCCGCAAGGCGGGTTTGTCGATGTTCGCTTCATCCGCCGAGACGTCGTGACAGGCCTTACAGGGAGGATGTTGCTGTCCTCGGGGT
>CP070744.1:2277747-2278064 GCA_020348265.1 Phycisphaerales bacterium
GCCATGGGCAAATCGGGCACCGACGTTGCGCGCGAGGCCGCCGAACTGGTCATCAGCGATGACAATTTTGCCACCGTGGTTGCCGGCGTCGAGGAAGGGCGCATCGCCTACGATAACGTTCGAAAGGTGATCTACCTCCTTATTTCCACCGGGGCCGCTGAGGTGGTCTTGGTGGCCCTAGCCGTCGCAACCGGGATGCCGCTTCCGCTTCTCCCCGTGCAGCTTCTCTGGCTCAATCTGGTAACCAACGGCATCCAGGATGTTGCCCTGGCGTTTGAGCCGAGTGAGGGGGGCGTACTGCGTCGCAAGCCACGACC
>CP070744.1:2278164-2278481 GCA_020348265.1 Phycisphaerales bacterium
CCTCGATGGGCAAGACGGCCTTGGGGCTTTCGATCGCCCAGTATCTGGCACTTCAAGAGCGCAAGGGGGTTGTCTTCTTCTCGATGGAAATGAGCAATGACCAAGTGGCACAGCGTATAATCTCATCCTACACGGGTATTGAATCACAGAAATTCCGTCGAAGGCAGATCGGCGCGCTGTCAAATGAAATGAAAAACATTCTTAATGCTTGTGCAGACTTCAAAGACGCCCCGCTATTCATCGACGACACTCCGGGAATGACCGCGATGGAACTCCGTTCGAAAGCCCGCCGTCTAAAACAACGTGCGGACATTCAG
>CP070744.1:2278581-2278897 GCA_020348265.1 Phycisphaerales bacterium
CATAAGCCCTTCCGTGGCGGCGTTAGCGCCCTGTTCTCAGCCACTCAGGTCCTGCAAGGGCAGACATGGCTCGCACTTCGGTGGGTGGGTCCAACTGAAGCCTGATTGTCTTGTCTAAGGAGGCGGCAAGCCATTTCTTTGGTTCCGTCGGTTCTCCCAATTGCGCCAGCAACTCCCTATCCGTCTTCTCATCTGACTCCGCGGTGCCAGGGAATACCTTCAGAGCCCTGCATACAGCTTCCATCCGGTCGCGAATCGGTAACAGGGTTATGTTCCTACCACACGCGGCGAATCGCTCATCCGGATCGAGCCTACC
>CP070744.1:2278997-2279313 GCA_020348265.1 Phycisphaerales bacterium
GGGCCACCAAGACCACCTCAGCGGCTCCGGTGGAGATAAGGAGGTAGATCACCTTTCGGACGTTATCGTAGGCGATGCGCCCCTCCTCGACGCCAGCAACAACCGTGGCAAAATTGTCATCGCTGATGACCAGTTCGGCGGCCTCTCGTGCAACGTCGGTGCCCGATTTGCCCATGGCCACGCCGATGTTGGCGGCGCGCAGAGCCGGAGCGTCATTCACACCGTCCCCCGTGACTGCCACATACTGTCCCGCGTGGCGCGCTGCGTCGACCAGGTCAAGCTTCTGGCGAGGGCTGACACGAGCGAATACACGGCC
>CP070744.1:2279413-2279725 GCA_020348265.1 Phycisphaerales bacterium
CCAGGTATGGGCTGCGTCGGTGGTTGTGTCGTAAGCACAAGGTGCCGGGTGCGGGGACGTCACGCTTCCCCAACGAGTTCCTCTACGATAAGCTGGGGCTCGTCCGGCTGGACTTGCGCACGCGCAACTTCCCGTGGGCGAAAGCATGAGTCCTTGTCCGAGAGCCGGATGCGGGAGATCCGCACGTCCGGTTCGACGAGCGGGATGTGGAAACGGGGCAGGGTACGGCTAGTGAGGCACCGCCGAACGAAAGGGGCGGAAACCGATAGGCCCGACCTAAACCACCGCGCCACATCTCGACTCTACTCATCG
>CP070744.1:2279825-2280137 GCA_020348265.1 Phycisphaerales bacterium
GCCCGGCTCCGATTATACTCTGAGCGGAATAGTGCGATCCGCAGCGGAAGCGGCGCGCGGTTTGTGTGCGCCTGGGTCGCGAATACGGGCCCGAAATAAAGGTGGTTTGATTTTTCTTGAGCAGGCTTCCGGCACGGCATAGCGTGAGGGAAGCGGCACGGTGGTTTGTCGGAGTTGAGGTGTAGAGCGACGCGGCGCGCTACGCCGCTTTGAGCAAGGAGTCCACAGGATGCTGGCTGAGATCATTGGCTGGATTCTTGACAATTTTGGCGACGTCCTCCCGCAGCAGGTTATCGACTTCTTGCTGTCCTT
>CP070744.1:2280237-2280548 GCA_020348265.1 Phycisphaerales bacterium
GGGGCGGTCAGGGCGTCGCACTCCGCTTCAGTCAGCCCGTCATCGCACATCGTCGTGCCGGGGCCAATATTCCAGCAGCACTTGCCATGCAACTCGATGGTGATCTTTACCGGCGCGGTGTAAATGGGGATTTCCATCCCAGCGCAATTGCGAATGAACGTCTTATACTCCGGAGGAGAGCCTCCCAGCTCCACCCAGCCCAGCTCGTACGTGCCGCCCGCCCGCTCGGGGACGCACACTTCCAGCGTTCCAGCATAGGAGCCCGCCGGATACGGCCTACACTCCATCGCGTCACAGGCATACTCATAGTC
>CP070744.1:2280648-2280958 GCA_020348265.1 Phycisphaerales bacterium
GCGCGCCGGGACTTAGGCATGGCACCCAACTCCTGGCCCGCTGCACAAACGACGAAAACGATCTAGTGGAATACGAACGCGAATGTCGACCATTGCCAGCACTTCGATGACCGACTCCGTGCCGGTTGGCTTTCACGAGGTCCGGCAGGAAGCGAAAACGGGCAAGCGGATTCGCGCCATTGCCTGGATTCCGCTCGTCTCTGTCACGCTTATCGTTGTGGCAGTTGCGGTGGATATGCGCTGGTCGCTGGCCAAGAGCTTGACCTGGCAGTGCGACGAGGTTCCGCTCCTGATGCGTTTCACCGGTCTT
>CP070744.1:2281058-2281366 GCA_020348265.1 Phycisphaerales bacterium
ACTTCGAGACCCTCGGGGTCCCACTGTTTCGCGGACGGTACTTCACCCGGCAGGATACCACCGGGCACCCACCCGTGATCATCATCAGTGAGTCGATGGCTGAGCGCTACTGGCCCACTAGCGATCCACTCTGGGAGCGCATTGACCTTGGCTGGACCCTCAATGATGGCACGCGCGAACCGTTCGAGATCGTCGGGATCGTCGGTGACGTGAAAGACACATCCTTGGATCGTGCGGCGGAACCCTGCATGTACGTCTCCATGGACCAAACGGCGCTGCGTTTCACGTTCTTCACGCTACGTACCAGC
>CP070744.1:2281466-2281773 GCA_020348265.1 Phycisphaerales bacterium
AGGAGGCGGCAAGCCACTTCTTTGCTTCTGTCGGTTCTCCCAATTGTGCCAGCAACTCCCTATCCGTCTTCTCATTTGACTCCGCGGTGCCACAGAATGCCTGCAAGGAGCTGCAGACAGCTTCCATCCGGTCGCGAATCGGTAACAGGGTTATGTTCCTACCACACGCAGCGAAACGCTCATCCGGATCGAGCCTCCCGCCAATGGCCTCAAG
The DNA here is from genome assembly GCA_020348265.1 of Phycisphaerales bacterium. Classification (GTDB taxonomy): domain Bacteria; phylum Planctomycetota; class Phycisphaerae; order UBA1845; family UBA1845. The sequence continues at coordinate 2,281,681 of CP070744.1, forward strand.
AACAATCTGAAGATTTGTCACGAATCGCCAGTGGCATGGCATGAGCATGTCGATGGCGATCCCCAACGAGAGTTCGGCCTGATTGCCATTTTC
>CP070744.1:2281873-2282180 GCA_020348265.1 Phycisphaerales bacterium
GACTTGGTCGCAGTGCGTTGGATGCCATCCGGCGCATCCACTCGCTGCTGAACACGGGGCATACGGAGGTGATCGATGCGGATCTGAGTGGGTACTTCGACAGCATTCCCCATGCCGAACTCATGAAATCGGTGGCGCGACGTGTCAGCGATCGTCACGTGCTGCATCTGATCAAGATGTGGCTGCAGGCACCGGTGGAAGAGATCGATGATCGAGGGCGCACCTGTCGAACGACCCGTAATAAGGACGAGCATCGGGGGACACCGCAAGGGGCCCCGCTCTCACCGTTGTTGAGCAACCTCTACAT
>CP070744.1:2282280-2282587 GCA_020348265.1 Phycisphaerales bacterium
GTCCTGCTGAATCGTGCGCTGTTCTTTGGCCAGAGCCTCGGCCATTCGACTGTTCTTCTCGACGATCGCCTTTGCCTGACGTTCGCGCGCCGACAGCTCTGCCACAAGGTCCGCCTGCCTGGCTTTCTGCTCTTTCTTAAGCCTGTCGAGTTCGGCCAGTTCGGTTTCTTCCTCAGCCGCTGCGTTGATTCGCCTATTCTTGATCCGAGCATTCTCTTTCCTGACCGTTGCGTCGCGCTCAAGTTCGGATGCGCGTGCATCGGTCAGCTTCGTGTCAACTTCGGTCATCCCGATGCGTGCTTCGCTC
>CP070744.1:2282687-2282993 GCA_020348265.1 Phycisphaerales bacterium
ATAAGAAGCAGACCGGCGGGTCCGGGCAGTATGCCCATGTGATCGGCCGGCTCGTACCCCTTGCTGCTGATCGCGAGGAAGACTACGAGTTTGAGAGCACGGTCACCGGGGGGCGGATTCCCACCGAGTATATTTCCTCGGTGAACAAGGGTTTCCAGATGGCCCGTTCGCGAGGCCCGCTTGCGGGGTTCGAAGTCGTCCGCACGCGAATGGAACTGGAAGACGGATCAGCCCATGCGGTGGACTCGTCCGACCTGGCTTTCCAGGTTTGCGCCCGGGCGGCATTCCGCCAGGCCATGCGCAACT
>CP070744.1:2283093-2283399 GCA_020348265.1 Phycisphaerales bacterium
GTTGCCACTCCCTGCAGGAGCTTGCGGGCGCGGACGAGTTCATTCCACTCTTTGGTGCAGTCCGGGCAGGATGCTACGTGGACGGTAATCTCCGACCACTCTTTTTCGGTGTTCTTGGGCGCCTTCGAGGAAGCTATCTGCAGGGCAGCTTCCATGTCTTCAACGTCTACACCCGGTCCGATTTGATGCACCAGTTGATCGATGAATTGTCGTGCCTTTTGACATCCCATGGCGGTATTCCAAGTTCGATGGTCCGAACGGCGGACCCTACATTCCCTCGCAGTCCAAGCGGGGCGTTAGACCAGT
>CP070744.1:2283499-2283804 GCA_020348265.1 Phycisphaerales bacterium
ATCAGGGTCTCCGGAATCGCCGCACAATTGACGGCTAGGAATGGTCTATCCTTGCGCGGGCTATGATGCAGGACGGCTCGCGCAATCAACTCCTTGCCTGTACCGCTCTCGCCGGTGATGAGCACGTTCACGTCTCGCGGGGCGATGCGCCCGATCAGCTTGTAGACTTCTCTCATCGCGGGCGATTGCCCGATGATTCGCTCGACGGCAAGGTCATCGTCAGGCTCTTCATAGACCGCCGGCACGCGGATATCGCGGCTGATGCGAAGCGCCTCTCGGATGTGCTGCGCCAGGATGTTCGTTTC
>CP070744.1:2283904-2284207 GCA_020348265.1 Phycisphaerales bacterium
AATCATCATAGACAAGTGGCCACGCGGTGCAGCAACACCCGTGGCCGTGGCCAACACCTGGAAGAGAGGTATTGACGATGGCAATTCTAGCACAGAGTCCACCGAAGCAAAAGCAAAGTAGCAAAGACAGGGCAAAAGCGATGCGCCAACGCATCGATGACAGCCTGGACACGCTCGCCCGGGCTGTTGACGATGTCCGGGCTTCCGAGACGTTCAAGGCTTATCTCGACGTGCAAGCACGTTTCCACAAGTATAGCTGGCACAACAGTATGCTGATTCTCAGCCAACGACCGGATGCGAGCC
>CP070744.1:2284307-2284609 GCA_020348265.1 Phycisphaerales bacterium
GGCGGGTACTGATCTGGTGTTGGGCGATGATGCGAGATGATCGAGACTGGGATCCGAGAACGATCCCCCTGGCCGCCTGAGGCGTCATGGTAGATTAGATGGGTTTATTGCTTTGGGCAGCACCGGCATGAGAATGTGTGATCGCCCCAAAAGGCCGACGGCCTCCAAAAGCGGAGGCCGGCCATGCCGTTCGCTGCACACCGCGGCGCTCGGGTTGCTCCCCGGCGTTGCCCTATCCACCGCGGTGCGGAGGTCAGTATAGCTGAAGAAGTCGGCGCCGGCCAAGAGCCGGGGTTTGGATT
>CP070744.1:2284709-2285011 GCA_020348265.1 Phycisphaerales bacterium
TGCGATGGCACACACGATGCTATTTGGTGTGATGACGAAGACGGTGCATTCTCGGGCTGGGGGAGTCACTGCGACCCGAACTGCTGCCCGGATATGACATTGCTCGGTGGCGCTGATTCATGTGATGAAGCCGACGATGCGAGTTGTCTTATCGATCTGAGCACTCAGACAGAGGCGACAGTAGAGGGTGACAACAGCGTCGCTACAGCACCTGACTGCCCGCTGCTGTCCCCCGATCCTACCTGGTGGCACGCATTCAGTATCGATGACTGCGCAGTGGTGACCATCGACTTCTGCTGCAC
>CP070744.1:2285111-2285412 GCA_020348265.1 Phycisphaerales bacterium
CTCAGGACAGCCCAGAACCTCCCGAATCTTCCGCCGCGAATGATGCAGGGTTCGAGCGATCGCCCGAATACTCATCCCATCCCGATGAGCCCTGCGTATCCGTCCGTAGTCGTCCACCGTAAGCATCCTTCGCCTCCGGATTGGCTGGTCTTCGAAGAAAAGAACCAGCCTCCAGAGGCCGGGGCGGCCTGGAAACCGCCCTCGTTTGGCGTTGCTACGGTGGGCCCATTTTACGCGCCGATATCACAGGGAATCTCACAGCCCTGGGTGGGTCCAGATTGCGCGCCGATTACCACTGGGT
>CP070744.1:2285512-2285813 GCA_020348265.1 Phycisphaerales bacterium
AGCGTCGCGGTTCCCTTGTCGGTGATCTTGAAGCGCTCGCCGTTGTTCGCATCGGTGTAGCGTAGCCAGACGTAGGCATAGGAATCCTGGGGGTCTATGTCGACGGTGACCAAGTAACCCCAATCGGCAAAGCCCGAATCCTTTACACGGCGCTGTGGGCGAAGCCCACTTGTCGCTTTGTGACAGTCCGTCGGCACATCCTCCCGCCCGGGCGGCGAGTCAAGGACGGACGCGGCGTTGGGCCCGGGCCGAGCCATGCCGTACAGTGTATAATGCCATTAGTCTGGCACTCGCGCGATTC
>CP070744.1:2285913-2286214 GCA_020348265.1 Phycisphaerales bacterium
AGCAGGGTCATTGCGGCCCTGCTCGCAGGCCGCGCCTTTCGGTCAATTCAAACTAGCCCAGCTCGGGCCGACGGCTGAAGTAAACCTTGCCGGCAGCCAGCAGCAACAGGGCCAAGATCACCAGACCCCACTCCGATACGGTCGGAATGGCGTCATCACAAGGACCGAACACAGCATCATCAACGCCGGCGCAGGTGTCGAAGCAGTTCTCGAAACCATCGCCATCGTCGTCCTCGTTGTCGTACGGGGTGCTGTCACAACCACAGGCCGGCTCTACCTGCCATACCGGATTGTTGTCGCA
>CP070744.1:2286314-2286615 GCA_020348265.1 Phycisphaerales bacterium
TCTGAATCGAATCGATCCCGCCAGAATGCGTCGCTGATCACAGCGACCTGCTCTGCACCGGGAAGATCCTCGCTCGGGTGGAAGAGACGTCCCGCTGCGGCTTCAACGCCCAGCACGGAGAAGAAGTCCGCCGAGACGTACGCGCCTGAGATACGTTCCAGCCCCTCTTCAGTGCTGAGTGTAAAGCCCACCCCGCGCAGAGCCCCCAAGTTCTCGAAGGACCGGCTCTGAGCCCTGAAGTCCTCCAGGTCCGCGTAACCCACCGCACCTTCGTGAACTACGACCCCTTTCTGTGTTCCGG
>CP070744.1:2286715-2287016 GCA_020348265.1 Phycisphaerales bacterium
AACATGTGCTTGGCATGATCGCATCGACTCTCGATTCTCTCGGCTACAAGGTCGTACTTGCCTCGGACGGCGTCTCAGTACTCGAGATGGCCGTGCACCATGGTGAAGACATTCGGCTACTGATTCTGGACGTAGACTTGCCCGAGAAAAGCGGGCCCGACTGTGTTAAAGCGCTTCGCGAGAGGGGGTTGAACACGCCCGCGATCATGATCACAGGCAACGTAGACTTCGACGCCGCAACGCTAGACCACAAGACCGTTTTGCTCCGCAAACCGTTTGGGATGCCCGAGCTTGCGAGCAC
>CP070744.1:2287116-2287416 GCA_020348265.1 Phycisphaerales bacterium
CCCTCCTCCTCCGTTTGCAGGCTCCTTGGGGTACCGATTCCAAACAGCGCCCGCATGATCACTCCGAGGTTCCTTCCGGCTACGTACATCAGGTAGCGTTTGGCCACATCGATCAGTCCGCGAAGCCGACTCCGTCTCGCCCCGCCCGTATCACACGTATGGGCGAAGCTCCGTTCCGTGTACTCGCTGCGAAGACGGCCGAGTGCTTTCCCTCGCTTCCCACGAACCCGACGACGATTCCCATAGACCGCAGACTTCTCCTCCTCGGGTTTATCCGTCCACCGACGCCCGTGTCGACTC
>CP070744.1:2287516-2287816 GCA_020348265.1 Phycisphaerales bacterium
GTACTCCGGCTCGTTGGTATGCCCGATGATGACCTCGTCAATGTTCGTCTGGGCGAACTTCTTCGGCTTGATCAGGTGCTCCTGTGAGGCCCCGAGCAGGTCGTACAGGAACGCGACATCCAGCTTCAGCACCTCGATAAACTCGATGAGCCCGCGGTTGGCGATGTTCAGTTCGCCATCGAAGTTGAAGGCTCTCGGGTCGCTGTCGCTGCCGTACTCCGCGATCTTGCGGTAGTTGATGTCACCGGTGAGCTCGGTCGAGTCCTGGTTCTTTTCGTCTTTCGGCTGGAACGTGCCGAT
>CP070744.1:2287916-2288216 GCA_020348265.1 Phycisphaerales bacterium
ACGGTCGGCGAGATGATGCAGAATGATATCCTCATCCTCGACGGTTTGAGCGGCGGAGAGCGCATAGCATTGGCCGGAGTGCATCTTCTTCAAGAAGGCCAACAGGTTCGCCCCTTTCTAGCACAAGGGGACACCACGCCATGAACGTCGCCGAGGCCTCCATACGATACAAGACGATCACGCTGGTGATGACCATCCTCATCATCGGTGGCGGGATCTGGTCGTATGAGCGGTTGGGCCGGCTGGAAGACCCCGAATTTACCATCAAGAACGCCCAGATCTTCACGAACTACCCGGGCG
>CP070744.1:2288316-2288615 GCA_020348265.1 Phycisphaerales bacterium
ACGCAATCGCCTACCGTTTCAGAGTCAGACACACACTGGACCAGCCACCCATCCCACGGTGTGATTTCCCCGTCGCAATCCACATCCATGTACTGACAAGTGGGCATGGGCGGGTCGGGGAGTGCCTGAATGCACAACAGCGCCGTGCTGATATCGCCGACACTGGGAATCCCGTCACCATTGACATCCGTGTTGCACGGACAGGCGTAGGCATAGGAAACCCATAGAAGAACAGGAACCACCCCGAGAACCTTGAACCCTTGCTGGAACATAGCTTGACCCCCTTTTTGAACTGACGT
>CP070744.1:2288715-2289014 GCA_020348265.1 Phycisphaerales bacterium
CCGACAACCCGGACTCCGTATTGTCGCCGAACCTCCTTCTCGATCACGGTCGGGGAGGCGAACAAACCCGCGCCGGTGTGCCCGAACACCTCAAGCAAGGCGCTATCGTCAAACTCGCCGACGATCACCGGACGTATTCCCTCCGAGTCGAACCACTGTTCAAGCGATTGACGCAATGCCGTCGTGCTCGCGGGCAAGAGGAACGGTGCCCCGTCAAGTGATGTCGGAAAGCGCCGGCGATGGGAATCGACCAATTCCTTCGTGCCGAAGATCGAAACGGCACACTCGCCCAGCAGGTG
>CP070744.1:2289114-2289413 GCA_020348265.1 Phycisphaerales bacterium
TGCACGGCCGTCTCGATTTCGTCGGTGACCTCTTCGGCGACCTCCATGGCGGTTGCGCCCGGGTAGTCCGTGAAGATCTGGGCGTTCTTGATGGTGAATTCGGGGTCTTCCAGCCGGCCCAACCGCTCATACGACCAGATTCCGCCACCGATGATGAGGATGGTCGTCACCAGCGTGATCGTCTTGTATCGTATGGAGGCCTCAGCGATGTTCATGGCGCGGTGTCCCCCTGCCCCAGAAACGGACGAACCTCTTGGCCTTCTTGAAGAAGATGCACTCCGGCCAATGCGATGCGCTCT
>CP070744.1:2289513-2289810 GCA_020348265.1 Phycisphaerales bacterium
GGTGTTTACGCCTTTGAGGATGTCCGACACGACATACGCACCGCTGCGGAGAATCGCGGCGCATAGCATAGTCACGTTAGCGCCGGCCATCGTGAGCTTGAGTACGTCATGGGAGGTGTAGACACCCGTGCTCGCCGCCAGGCTGCACTTCACTATGGGGTCGAGTATGGCGATCCAGCGCAGCGGAAGCCGCATCTCGTGCCCTGCACTCAACTCCAGGTCCACGGAGACCTCGAGGCTTCCCAAATCGATATCCGGCTGGTAGAAACGGTTGAACAGTACCAAACCGTCGGCACC
>CP070744.1:2289910-2290207 GCA_020348265.1 Phycisphaerales bacterium
CTGGTCGGCTTCTACTTCATGCCCACGCACCTGCTCTCGATAGTCATGGGTGTAACAGCCGTTCCGGCGGGCTTGGTGCTGTTATTCTCTTCGCCTATTGTCGGGATCGCCTTGATTCTCATCGGCCCGGTGCTGGTTGTGGTTGGCGTGAGAATCCGAAGGCGCCAAGAGCGTGAAGAAAACGAGGAGGGGGAGGCGGTAGCTCAACGGGTCACCGGGACAATGACCCCTTACATTCCGAAGGACGAGTGACGGTCGCCAAGGTTGCCGTTCTGCATCTGCAGTCGCTAGGCAGGC
>CP070744.1:2290307-2290603 GCA_020348265.1 Phycisphaerales bacterium
CTTCCGAGTAGTCTACGGTAGTAATAGCGATGCGGTGGAGATGTACGGCGACACGGTGATTTCGGCGGATTGGGGAACGATCATCGACGGACTGGAAATGGATGAGTTTCACACCTATCGCTATGAGACACCGGACGGCGAGAACTATACCATTTCCGTCGACGGGCTGGTGTTTATGGACCGTTTCGATGATGACCCCAACAGCACTCATCTCCTTAGGCTGCAGCCGCGCGGTGCATGTGGTGTCGATCCCGCACCCGACATCAAGAACGAGTGGGACTACGTGCGCTTCGGGG
>CP070744.1:2290703-2290997 GCA_020348265.1 Phycisphaerales bacterium
GCGGGCGGCCGGTCGTGTTACGCGTAAGATGTCGCATACTGTTTTCGATTTGGATGACGGAGCTGTCCACTATCAGTCCGAAGTCGATCGCGCCCAGGCTCATGAGGCTTCCGGCGACTCCCGCCCGCAGCATCCCGTTGGCGGCGAACAGCATCGACAGCGGAATCGCCGAGGCGACGATCAAACCGGCCCGTAGATTTCCGAGGAACAGAAATAGGACGGCGATCACGAGCACGGCGCCCTCGAACAGATTCGTCTCGACCGTGTGCAAGACGTGATCCACGAGCTCGGTGC
>CP070744.1:2291097-2291390 GCA_020348265.1 Phycisphaerales bacterium
GCCATGGGCAAATCGGGCACCGACGTTGCGCGCGAGGCCGCCGAACTGGTCATCAGCGATGACAATTTTGCCACCGTTGTTGCCGGCGTCGAGGAAGGGCGCATCGCCTACGATAACGTTCGAAAGGTGATCTACCTCCTTATCTCCACCGGAGCCGCTGAGGTGGTCTTGGTGGCCCTAGCCGTCGCAACCGGGATGCCGCTTCCGCTTCTTCCCGTGCAACTTCTCTGGCTCAATCTCGTAACCAACGGCATCCAGGATGTTGCCCTGGCGTTTGAGCCGAGTGAGGGGGG
>CP070744.1:2291490-2291783 GCA_020348265.1 Phycisphaerales bacterium
AACTCCACGATCGCGGGGGAGTTGCTGGCTCTGGAGATACTCCGCACCGACGACGATGATACCAACCTACTCAACAGCACGCCGCACTTCACGCAGATATGCAAGGCCTTGGGCTCCATTTCCACAAGCGGCGACCTCTTCGGGCACGGCATCGAATGTCCCTGCAACTGTGGCGACGAGCAGCCCAAGTTCCTGGACGACAACATCCACTTCTATGAGGAAAATCTTGATTGTAAGGCTTCACTTGGCGTGACATATCTGGTATAATCGTATGAGCAACACGTCCTAGAACA
>CP070744.1:2291883-2292176 GCA_020348265.1 Phycisphaerales bacterium
GGGCTGGTTGGCGCACCGTGCTGATGATCGTCCAGCCTGACACCGTGGCCCGGTGGCATCGGGACGGTTTCCGTTTGTATTGGCGATGGAAGTCCAGTGCAGGCAAGGTCGGGCGTCCCAGTATCGAGGCTGAGATTCGCAAGCTGATACGCCGTATGTGTCGCGAGAATCCCTCATGGGGCGCCCCGCGGATTCACTCCGAGCTTCAACTGCTCGGCCACGACGTGTCCGAGACGACTGTCGACAAGTACATGATTCGGCACCGCAAGCCGCCGTCGCAGACGTGGCGAACC
>CP070744.1:2292276-2292569 GCA_020348265.1 Phycisphaerales bacterium
GCCCGCGCGGGACTTCCATCGCCAGAACAACTTGAAGCCCTGGCCATGCCAACGGACCACTGTGTCTGGCTGTACGATGAGTAGGGCGGAACGCCAGTTCGACCAGATCCGAGATAGAATCGCCCAGAAGATCCGATCACGTTTCCGCAACCGAGGACGTTTAGACCTGTGCTGCAGGACCGCAAGCTGCTGCCGCAGGGCGAGGTTTTCGGCGGCCAGTTCGGCTCGAGTCCGAACCGCGCTGTTCATGATAATAAGAAGTATGCGAATGACGCCCACGTGTTCCCTCCCGG
>CP070744.1:2292669-2292961 GCA_020348265.1 Phycisphaerales bacterium
GGTGCTATTACGACTTCTTCGATTCCCATGTGCTTGACACGCTGGCGGAAGAACTCGCCGTAGATGGAGTCGCGATCGCGAAGCAGGAAGCGGGGCGCTGAATCCTCAGGGAATGCCTCGATGACCTGTTGAGCTGTCCACTGCGCCGTCGGATGCGCCGTTACGTTGAAGTGGACGACCATACGGCGGTGATGGCGCAGTACGATGAAACAGAACAAGATGCGAAACGTTGCCGTGGGTACCATGAAGAAATCGACCGCCACAATGTCACGAACGTGGTTGTTCAGAGAGG
>CP070744.1:2293061-2293353 GCA_020348265.1 Phycisphaerales bacterium
CGGCGATCTTGACAGCTGACCGCCGCCGAGGCCTTGCGGAAGTCGCCAGAGAGTATGACCTCCTCGTGCTTGAAGACGAGGTGCACCGGCACCTGGCGCCCGACGCAGGACCACCCATCTCAGAATTGTTGCCGGAACGCGGTTTCTTCATTACTGGGCTTTCAAAAGCTGTGGCGCCCGGCCTCCGCGTGGCCTACGTTGCGGCACCGCCTTTCGCCAGAGAGCGACTGAACGATGCCGTGGTTGCATCACTGGTGTTGATATCCCCGCTGAGCCTCGAACTTGCAACGAT
>CP070744.1:2293453-2293744 GCA_020348265.1 Phycisphaerales bacterium
TACCTGCTCACGAACCTCAACTACGGCTTGCCGGGCGACCCAAAGCCGCAGGCACACTGGACTTGGGTGGATATGGAAGGTCAAGGCGCCCCGTTCTATCGTCCGCAGGCGATCTTAAACGTCGGTGACCTGAATCAGATTCTCTTCGGCCTGATGGGTCGCCCATACTCCTGGGCGGGCAACAACGTCGGCCCGGGTGATTGCCCGTGACATTGGTGTGATTCTTACAGAAGTGCATCGTGCGAATCGTAGCCATCGCGCTAGCATTACTGCTGTTAGTGGCGCAGGCAG
>CP070744.1:2293844-2294134 GCA_020348265.1 Phycisphaerales bacterium
CTCACGGTCCATCGCGGAAATTCCTTTCTGGATTAATTAGCGGGAATAAATAGTCGGTCGATTTTCGGAGACGGCGCTGGCGTGACGCCGGGCGTCCGACCGTTTCCAGTGGACGCACCAGCGCCAGTCCAGCGTTCTCTTGACCGAGACCCCGTGGCGGGCGAGCACATATTTGCCCCGCAACCCGATCCATCCCACGACACCAAACCGTCGCAAAACGGTCGCAAAGATGAGGACAAATGGACGCAAGCCAACGCAGGTGAGCGCAGGCAAAACCCCTCTGGCGCAAT
>CP070744.1:2294234-2294524 GCA_020348265.1 Phycisphaerales bacterium
GCCACGGGTGGCTCGTCCACCCGTGTTGAGGGTCACAAAAAAACAGGCACTGGCGGACAAGCCGCCAGTGGCACACCACCGTGCGTGCAACGATCATCGTCTCGTGGTGTGTGCCACGGGTGGCTCGTCCACCCGTGTTGAGTGTCACAAAATAGGCACTGGCGGACAAGCCGCCAGTGGCGCACCGCCGTGCGTGCAACGGTCATCGTCTCATGGTGTGTGCCACGGGTGGCTCGTCCACCCGTGTTGAGGGTCACAAAATACGCACTGGCGGACAAGCCGCCAGTGGC
>CP070744.1:2294624-2294914 GCA_020348265.1 Phycisphaerales bacterium
AGGGGCAACCGGCTGGACTACAACGCTATTATAGCACCAATTGTTTGAAGGTGAAGAGGGAATATTCCGCGGGCTTGAATAAGGACCCGTCTCGACGTCGATTCGGTGCTGTGCGACTTTCCCCCGCCAGTTTGGCGGTGGCGGGGCGATTTGCCTCCCGTTGCGGGTACGATCGGGTGTTTGGGATTGTACAGCCGCGTGTAGTGGGTCTTTAACCGTGGTGTAGAAAGACTCATGGCTTGTGCGGCGTTTTCCCGATAAGGGCCCTACATAAATGCCCGTTGGCGCGG
>CP070744.1:2295014-2295303 GCA_020348265.1 Phycisphaerales bacterium
ATCGCCGTCTTGTTCCTCTTCCTCGGGAATCTACGCGCCGGTTTGATCGTTGCCTCGGCGATTCCGCTTTCGATGCTGTTCGCTGCCAACGGCATGCTGCGCGCAGGAATCGCCGGAAGCCTCATGAGCCTGGGCGCGATCGATTTCGGCCTGATTGTGGACAGCTCGGTCATCCAGATCGAAAACAGCATGCGACATCTTGCCCGAAACACGACTGGTCGACCACGCCTTGACGTCGTACGCGACGCCGCCCTCGAAGTCCGCAAGCCGACCATGTTCGGCGAGTTGA
>CP070744.1:2295403-2295691 GCA_020348265.1 Phycisphaerales bacterium
GTCATGGCGAAGCTGGAAGCCGGAAGGATCGCATACGATTTGGCGATGGTAGAGGCCGAGGCTTTCCGAAGAAATGCTCTCGCGGAGGTATCCGAGCTGCGAGCCCTGGCCAAAGCCACGCTCGACGATGGTTCCGCCCGTGCCCAGGCGTTTCGTAAAGAATCCCAGGTGGTCATGGAAAACGGAAAGGAAGAGGTCGAAGCCATCCAGGTAGAGCTACGTTCCACCGAAGAGCAAGGAGAGGCCGAATCCAATCGCTTGCTAGCGGAAGCGAACAGCATCGAGAAG
>CP070744.1:2295791-2296079 GCA_020348265.1 Phycisphaerales bacterium
GAGCAAACGGGGGATCGGGCCGGCACCGTTGAGCTGGATCGTACCGAAATCGTTGTCGCGAATGCGGAACTTCCCACAGCCGAGAGTCAGGACGAGGGAGTCCGCCGGCGTGTTGCGGGCGAATTCGGAGAAGTAGTTGCGGCCCGGCTCCGCGCCGTCGCAGCCGCCGATCAGGAAGAAGTGACTGAGCTTGCCGGCCTTGACGGCTTCAACGATCTTGTCAGCCAGCCCCAGCACCACCGAATGATGAAACCCGATCGTCGATTCCTTGACGGGCTTGTCCGGCAG
>CP070744.1:2296179-2296466 GCA_020348265.1 Phycisphaerales bacterium
TCACAAAACGCACGTCTTTGCCCCTCGTAGTGTGTGCCACGGGTGGCTCGTCCACCCGTGTTGAGGGTCACAAAATAGGCACTGGCGGACAAGCCGCCAGTGGCACACCGCCGTGCGTGCCACGGTCATCGTCTCGTGGTGTGTGCCACGGGTGGCTTGCCCACCCGTGTTGAGCGTCACAAAATAGCCACTGGCGGACAAGCCGCCAGTGGCACACCGGCGCCCGATGTGCATCGGGATGAGGAAGCGGACCATTACGTCACAAAACGCACGTCTTTGCCCCTCGT
>CP070744.1:2296566-2296853 GCA_020348265.1 Phycisphaerales bacterium
GGGACGGTCTTGATCCGAAGTTGGATCTCGTTGCCGGGCTTGTTGATGTGGATCCGCTCGATGCATTGGCGGAGGGCGACTAGCTTTTCGTGAGGCAAGCCCTGCCGAAGTGTGAACTCCAGACTTCCAAGGAACTGCATTGCATCAGCCACTATCGCCGCCATCTCGGTCTTCGACGTGGCCAGTTGATCGAGTTCGTCCAGGCGCGTTTCAAGCTCTCGTTGCTGCAGGGTAAGTTCCTCAAGTCTGTGGTCTACCAGGTCGCGGTTGGCTGGTGTGATGTTGTC
>CP070744.1:2296953-2297240 GCA_020348265.1 Phycisphaerales bacterium
GGAGGACCAATACGTCGTCGACGAGTTCTTTTCGTGATCGACCTGTCGCTTCGATGACCGTCCTCGAAGCTCGGCCGTAAACGGTGAACCCATGGGAAAAGGTGATCGCGCAACGCGCCAACAACCACAGTGAAAACCCGCTGCGGGTGTCGAGTCTTGTAAGCTAAGGGAATGGCTAGTGCCGTTTCGGGCGGCACAGTTTCGCGCGCACCTGTATGATTGAATGTTGAGGCTGCGATGGCCTCTCCAAAGGGAGTAGTCTTGAATCGCCTCCTCCTGCTCCTGAT
>CP070744.1:2297340-2297627 GCA_020348265.1 Phycisphaerales bacterium
CGCACGACGATCCAGTCCGATTCGTTGTTGGGAACCAGCCTAGCCCCATGTACGCTCTCCCGCTCGACGGCGCGACCGTCGCGGATCTGATAGAATCGGGCGTCGGTCCGGCGATTCCAAACCATATCGCCGACGTAGACGGGGTTGATCAGGATTGATCGAATCGTCGTGTCGGTCCATTGCCCGGTGTAGATGTGCGACCACGCAGGCCCACGCGGCGTGGGAATCTCGTCGAGGTTCAAAGCTTCAGCTACCGACTTGAAGCCTTTACCCTGCTCCGTGTACAT
>CP070744.1:2297727-2298013 GCA_020348265.1 Phycisphaerales bacterium
GTGGTGGCCGGGTATACGTAACCACCCGGGTTTGGTCGGCCTCAATTACCTCGGTAGTATCAGCCGTGGACGTGTCCAATCCCGCAAGTCCATTTCCGATAGGAATGTTCACTGACCTGGACGCTGCGTTTGATGTGGTGGTATCGGACGGCATCGTATATGCAGCTGACCGGGAAGCGTCCAACCCGCCGAGTCTGCAAACGGCCAAGGGACTGGCGGTCATCGACTTCGCGACGGACGTATCCGATCCCACGCTGGTCGGCACCCTTTCGACGCATGGGGCGGT
>CP070744.1:2298113-2298399 GCA_020348265.1 Phycisphaerales bacterium
CGGCACGGGCGTCGGTGGACGGACAAACCTGAGGAGGAGAAGTCAGCGGTCTATGGGAATCGTCGTCGGGTTCGTGGGAAGCGAGGGAAAGCACTCGGTCGTCTTCGCAGCGAGTACACGGAACGGAGCTTCGCCCATACGTGTGAGACGGGCGGGGCGAGACGGAGTCGGCTTCGCGGACTGGTCGATGTGGCCAAACGCTACCTGATGTACGTAGCCGGAAGGAACCTTGGGGTAATCATGCGGGCGATCTTCGGCATCGGAACCCCGAAGAGCCTGCAAACGG
>CP070744.1:2298499-2298783 GCA_020348265.1 Phycisphaerales bacterium
CCAGATGCGGCCACCATCATGAATCTTCGCCAGCGCGGTTGCATCCGGCAGGCCATAGTATTCCTTGGTCACCATCGGCCCGGAAACGACGATCTCCCCCACCTCCCCGTCAGGTACAACAAGATCAGCGGACCATTCGGAGAGAGGATCGTCGGTGATGCGAATGAAACGCATATCCACGTCGGGGAATGGCTTGCCGACACACGTTCCTGCCCCGCGGCGAGTCAGCTCGCTAGTTGCACCGGTGATCTCTCTTCCGGGAATCGACGCGACGGGTAGCGACT
>CP070744.1:2298883-2299167 GCA_020348265.1 Phycisphaerales bacterium
TCCACGGAGACCTCGAGGCTTCCCAAATCGATATCCGGCTGGTAGAAACGGTTGAACAGTACCAAACCGTCGGCACCCGCCTCTTCCATGCGCTTGGCAAAGTTCGCCAATGCCGTGATAAACGGGCTGATCTTGACCGCAACCGGAATCTTGACGGCCTTTGTTACCGCTGCGATGACATCCAAGTATCGTTTCTCGATCTCCTGGCTGGTCGTGTTCGGATTTGCTGCAATGTAGTACGTATTCAACTCGAGCGCATCGGCACCGGCGTTTTCCAGGTTCTT
>CP070744.1:2299267-2299550 GCA_020348265.1 Phycisphaerales bacterium
CTGTCTGTTCGGCGCTTTTACCGTGGCGTTCGATAGGCGATGAAGTCGTTGAGCAATTGCGTCGTGATCGGGCCGGGCTTGCCGTTGCCGACCGGGCGACAGTCGATATCCACGATGGCAATGACCTCCGCTGCCGTGCCGGTCGCGAAGCACTCGTCGGCTATGTAAAGATCGTGACGGATCAGACGCTTTTCCATCACGGTGATGCCGCGCTTGCGGGCAAGTTCGATTGCCAGGTCACGGGTGATGCCTTGCAGGATTCCCTCGCTGGTCGGCGGGGTGT
>CP070744.1:2299650-2299933 GCA_020348265.1 Phycisphaerales bacterium
GGAGGTTGTCCAGGCGCGTGACGAACCCTACGTCATACGCCTGCGCATCGCCGATCTCCCCAGCGGATCGTCGACGATCTCATTGGACAAGGACATGATCGAGGGGGCGACGTCCGAGCAGTTCCACGAGCTGAGGAAGCTCAGTGTAGTTGCGATTCAGCCTGCGTCTCTGCCCGTGATTGTCGATCGCATGGTCGACGCAGATGTGGATATCGTTATGCGCAGACTCACCCTCTCTTACGATGACGAACCCCAATTGAAGCGGACCGTCACCAACGTGCGT
>CP070744.1:2300033-2300315 GCA_020348265.1 Phycisphaerales bacterium
CTCGAAGTCCGCAAGCCGACCATGTTCGGCGAATTGATCATCATGATCGTCTACCTGCCGATCCTCACGTTGGAAGGTATCGAGGGCAAGCTCTTTCAGCCGATGGCGCTCACCGTGATCTTCGCCCTGCTCGGCTCGTTGGTGCTCTCGTTGACGCTCATGCCGGTACTGGCCAGCCTCTTAATCCCCAAGAAGCCGCGCGATCGTGATCCGCTAATCGTCCGCGCCGCCAAACGGCTGTACGAGCCGGTCTTGAACCTCGTTCTCCGCAGAGGTGCCGTA
>CP070744.1:2300415-2300696 GCA_020348265.1 Phycisphaerales bacterium
ATGCCGCGATCGAGGACGATCTCGATGGTCTCGGGGGGATCGTTATCCCGGCGGCGGATGCGCAGGACCTCGGGTGCGGTGCCGCCGGTGACACCGACGCTGATGTCGTCCAGGTGGATGAAGTTGGGCGAGTCGAAAGTTATGGTGAAGCGGGTAAGGGTAAAGTACTCGTCGGGGTCGAGATAACCCTGGGGTGGATCGGTGGAGACGATTTGTTCGCCGTAGTCGATGGTTCCGAAGCGGACGTAGTCCCACTCGTTCTTGATGTTCGACGGGGGGGG
>CP070744.1:2300796-2301077 GCA_020348265.1 Phycisphaerales bacterium
CTTGCCATTGAGGGTTGGCAAAGGCCTTACGTCCAAAACGAGTCGGGCGAGCGCTCGGGTCATGCCGCCCCCGAGTCAACACCGGGCGCGGGCGCGACCGAGGCGAATGATGACCACGACTCAAGCGGATCGTCACAGTCTGTAAGTCAATTGCAGCAGTGGATTATCGACGCGCTGGCGCGGAACCCTTCCTTGTTGGGTGCTATTGCCGACGCCCGGGCGAAGCTCGAACATGTTGCGCAGGTAACGGCGCTGCCCGATCCATTATTGCGATTCGCCGT
>CP070744.1:2301177-2301458 GCA_020348265.1 Phycisphaerales bacterium
AAGATGGACCATATCAAGACGGGCGGGACACTGCTGAATCAGAAGTTCACCCGCGCAGTCTTGGAGGGTGAAGAGGGCGTCGAGAAGTTGGCACACTTGATCCGCGGCTACTTCCGCATGGACGCCCACCACGTTCAGTTCAACGTCATCGATGCCGAGACGCTCCGCGCCGCGCAGGAGAATCCCCAGGAACATCGTAATCTGATCGTCCGAGTGGCCGGCTATAGCGACTACTTCGTGGACCTTGGGCGTACGCTTCAAGATGAGATCATTTCGCGCAC
>CP070744.1:2301558-2301839 GCA_020348265.1 Phycisphaerales bacterium
CCGTGGGCTCCGTCTCTGGGTCGTGAGCCGTAATGTCACCTTTTTCCCCCAACGTTCGTGTCGTCGAGCGAAATAACGTGCCGTGCAAACGGACGCGGCGGACCGGCTCTTTACCGGCCCGCCGGCATCCGTTACAGCTTCGGTCGAAACGTGGCGTTCCACATCAGCCAAGCAGACGCATCAACTGGTCGATTGCCTGCTGCGGCAGGATGTCCCCCAGCAACTCCAGAATCTGGGCAATCACCTGAGCGAGCATCTAGACCCCCTTTCTGGACCGGATG
>CP070744.1:2301939-2302220 GCA_020348265.1 Phycisphaerales bacterium
TCCACATTTGAGGTTGTGCGAGAACAGCTCCCGCGCGCCTGCGTCCTGTTGTATACCGAGCCGGCCGACAGCGAGCACGCTATCGAGGCCATCAAGCGAGGCGCTCTTGACTACCTGGTTACACCGATCGAGACGAAGATCCTGGCGCAGCACATTGGAGAGGCGCTTCGAATCAGCCGTGACATCCACGTACCGGCGGTCTATGAAGAGCCGCACGATGACGTTGCGGTCGAGCGAATCATCGGGCAATCGCCCGCAATGAGAGAGGTTTACAAGCTGAT
>CP070744.1:2302320-2302600 GCA_020348265.1 Phycisphaerales bacterium
GTACCTACGGGGCGATTACGACCGCGGTGGAGCGTTGCCGCGAAGACGGGGTAGCGGTCTCCAGCGTCCATTTGCGATACCTCAAGCCGACGCACAAGGACTTGGGCGATGTGCTGAAACGGTTCGAGCGCATCTTAGTGCCCGAACTTAATCTGGGGCAGCTCGTGCATTGTCTGCGCGATCAGTACTTAGTCGATGCAGAAGGCTTTTCCAAGGTGCGCGGTGCGCCTTTCCTGATCTCGGAGATCGAATCGAAGATCAGGGAGATGGCGAACGGGAG
>CP070744.1:2302700-2302980 GCA_020348265.1 Phycisphaerales bacterium
TGCGATCAGAGAAAACCAAACGGCCAGGTAGCCCGCAAAGAAAGCGGCAAGAAAGGCGAAAAGGAACCCCGTTCTGCGCGAGCCGACGCGCTGGGGACAAATGCCACGAGCCCGCCGCATGCCATCACGGCGAAGCTGGACGAGCAGGATCGGAGCCAAGCCCACCCCGCCAAACACCATGCGGATGAGAGTGGCGGCTTGAGGCGATAGGTGCTGGTCATCGGGCAGCCAGCCGTGTCCCATTCCTTGCTTACTGAGCAGTAACCCGCCTGTTTGCCCC
>CP070744.1:2303080-2303359 GCA_020348265.1 Phycisphaerales bacterium
GTTTCAACCGTTCACGCCGGTTGCCCCCGGGGTCCCTGCGCATTGGTGGGACCGAGAGCCTAAGCACCGCTATATTTCGATCGATCCGACGACCAACAGTGATAATCCCGTGGCTCTACAGGTGAAGTTGATCGGGATGCAGCGTTGCCAGGGTCATCTCTCGCGCGCATGTTCGGAGGACGCTGATTGTCCGCGGGTGTGTTCGGCTGACGCCACCATCGTGTGCACGGAGGATTCGCAGTGTGCGGCGCACAACCCAGGAGACACGTGTGTGGTGAT
>CP070744.1:2303459-2303737 GCA_020348265.1 Phycisphaerales bacterium
GCCTAGGAACCGGTAAAGCGGACCCATCCAATCGGCGTCCCGCTGGGCTAGGTAGTCGTTGACAGTGACCACATGCACACCTTTCCCAGCGAGAGAGTTGAGGTAGACGGGGAGCGTCGCAACCAGCGTCTTGCCTTCTCCCGTCTTCATCTCCGCGATGAGTCCGTCGTGTAGGGCCAACCCTCCAAGGAGTTGGACGTCAAAGTGGCGCAAACCGAGTGTGCGTCGTGCCGCCTCACGCACCACCGCGAAAGCTTCGCTGAGGAGCGCTTCCAGGC
>CP070744.1:2303837-2304114 GCA_020348265.1 Phycisphaerales bacterium
GTATCCGAGTATTATGTCGGGCGCTTCCGTCTTATACGGACCGCTATATATCTTTCGTGTGTCAAAGGCGCGGTTTATGGCCAGTTCGTCGTTCTCTTCGTCGCGCAGACCGGTGAGCTTTTCGCACAGCTCTTCGCGGAGCTTGTCCGCATCGGCTGGTTCGACGATTCCCTGGGCTTCGCGCCCCTTGACGTTGAGCCAGATTCCGGCAAGTCCCATGCAATAGGCCTTGGTCTGCGACCAGTCGATCCCGGTGAGGTACTTCTTGCCCCGGCCG
>CP070744.1:2304214-2304491 GCA_020348265.1 Phycisphaerales bacterium
AATCGCGCACGAACTTGAGGCGATCTCGGATCATCTCTGACGGATCTCGTCGAGGGCCCATGCCACCATCCACCTCACGTCGGGATCTTCATCCCGCGACGACCTAATAAGTGCATCGACTGCCGATGGATCTCGGATCCGGCCGAGCGATCGGGCCGCCTCGGCTCGAACCGAACCGTCGGCGTCGTCCAATGCTGCAACGAGTCCGGGAATGCCCGCGGGGTTATTTATGTCTCCCAGAGCGCGGGCGATGCTCTGCCGCACACCAGCGTCCTCA
>CP070744.1:2304591-2304867 GCA_020348265.1 Phycisphaerales bacterium
CTTGCCGGCACTCCAGCACTTCAGGGCCGGATCGGCTCAGAATAAGCTACAAATCTGTAAACATTCCGTGAACCCGTAGTCGCGTCGAGGCGTTGCCGGGATTTTGCCGCGGCGGCTGGACACACTAGCAACGCCCGTACCAGGTTGGCACGCTCATTGAAGGTGCCGAAGTCCGAGGCTCTGAGATCGAGCTGCGCCGGCAGGCACACCACTGGCGGACGTTGCATGCCCACAAAACACGTCTGTCTCTACGCGCGCTCCTAGTTGAGTCGACGG
>CP070744.1:2304967-2305243 GCA_020348265.1 Phycisphaerales bacterium
AGAAATCGAAAAAGACGCCGTTGTCGTTGTCGCTGTTTCCGTTGTCGATATCTCGGCGTCGATACGTAACGCCTGTCGTAATCTTGTTGTTGTTGTCGTCTCGCCACACGAACTCGAAACCTTGCTGCGCATACCACCGTATGCTGTTCGTCCGATCAACACCGCGGTGGCGGAACTCCGGGCCGGTCTTGGACTTGCTTCGGATCTCCACCAGCGTGCATCCCGGTAGGAACGCCAGGGCAAGTCCAAACGCCAACAGCCGCTTGAGCCTTGACA
>CP070744.1:2305343-2305618 GCA_020348265.1 Phycisphaerales bacterium
GCCATGCCGCAGAAGTCGAGCAAGGACAAGCTGGGTTACGTCGGCGAGTCGGATCGCTGGGATGCTATCGTCGGTCACCGCGGCTATGTAGCGATGGACGGCGGTCAGTTGACGGTCTCGGTGTTCTACAAGTCATCCCAGGGTGTGAAGAAGGCCGTCGCCCGGCTGGAAGCCATTGGTGGGCGAGTTGATCAGGTTGGCGATGCCGAATTAAGCGCCACCGTCTCACCGGAGCAGGTCGACGAGGTGCTAAAGCTCATCAAAGTCTCGAAGGT
>CP070744.1:2305718-2305993 GCA_020348265.1 Phycisphaerales bacterium
CTGCGCTGAGCAAGCCGGCGGGCCAGAGCCTGCAGGTCGGCGGTAGCGTCGGCTTCGTCGACGATCTCCATGCCCAAGAGAGTCTCGATGGCGTCCTCTAACGTTACGATTCCCTCCAAGCCGCCGTATTCGTCGACCACCAGCAGGATGTGCTCGCGATTACGCAACATGAGTTCCAGAGCGGCGGCCACCGAGGCCTGCTCGGGCACCGCCTCGATCGGTCGGGCGAACTCGGACAGAGTGGTGTTTCCCTGACCTGAGCGATACGCCTCGGT
>CP070744.1:2306093-2306368 GCA_020348265.1 Phycisphaerales bacterium
AGTCCGGCGAAGCACCTGGGCAGACTCCCGATAAGCGTTCCTCACGCCGAACGCCGGACTCGCGTATTTCCCAGGAACATAGCGCGATCGCCCGTTTCGGCCCACAATTGCTTAGCCGCGGGAGCAGGAGCTTTGCGAGAATTCACGTAACCTTTTTATTTGCAGGGAGTTATGCAATATACTCCGTGGCGAGAGGGCTGTTAGCCATCGCAGCAGTGCATTCTGTGGTTCAACGCTCTAGGGGCATCCCGGCTGGTGCGGGGTCCGGTTCTACC
>CP070744.1:2306468-2306743 GCA_020348265.1 Phycisphaerales bacterium
GTTCCGCAGAATGACTGCTCGACTCAGATGTTCGCGCACTTGGCGGACGACCCGGTGATCCGGGTCTGGACCGAGGATACCGTCCACGTCACCGATTGCCAGATCGTGCCGGTGGCCAGTTACGAGCTACGTGCCACCGCAAACGGCGTCATCTTTAGCAGCCCGTTATTGATGGGGACTATCGAGAAGCCTCAGCGGGACTATGGCGATTGCGTGGGGCCCGCTTACGGCCCTCCCGACGGTTACTGCAACATCACGGATGTACAGGCGTATCT
>CP070744.1:2306843-2307117 GCA_020348265.1 Phycisphaerales bacterium
GACGAAGATGGCGATGTGGATCACGCAGACATGGCGGCGTGGCAGGAGGGGATGACGGGGCCGATGTAGGAGGAATTCAGAAGGGCGAATGGCGAATAGCGAAAGAAGCGGAAGAAGGCGCGTCTCGCTCGATGAGGAATACTGAATAGCAAATGGCGAATAGCGAAAGAAGGCTTCCCGCTGGATCGCGAATGCTGAATAGCGAAAGAAGGCCCTCGGCCCGCTGGGAGACGGGTCGAGGGCCTTTGCTTATCCTGTGATGGCCGTCACCCAC
>CP070744.1:2307217-2307491 GCA_020348265.1 Phycisphaerales bacterium
CGTCGTGACCAAAGGCGCGTACGCAATCAAGCTCGCCTCACTGTCACCTGCATCTTTCGGACACGGGCACGGACACTAAGGAAGGACGATTGCCATGATCAACGCACTGATTCGATGGTCGCTGTCCAACCGGGTGGCCGTGCTGATCATCTCGATAGCTCTGCTGTTTGCCGGGAGCTACGTCACCAGCAATATGCCGGTGGACGTCTTCCCCGATCTGACGGCGCCGACCGTAACGATTCTCGTGGACGGACACGGCATGGCCCCGGAGGAG
>CP070744.1:2307591-2307864 GCA_020348265.1 Phycisphaerales bacterium
GTTCCCAGTGCTCTTGAGGCTCAGGGCGATCATCCGGGTGCTCACCGTAGCCGACTCACCGATATTGAGTTCACCGGTGGTCTGCAACCGGTCGACGATCGTGTCGACTTCAAAAGTGCCTCCACCGACTTCATTGACCTGGAACGGGTGACTCTTGAAGTCGACGCGTCCGTAAAACGCAGCCGATGCTTGACCCATGACTTCACCGAAGAGCCCGGCTGGCAGCGGCGTAGTCGAGAAGAGTTCATAAGTTGGACTCTCGCCGGTCGGAGG
>CP070744.1:2307964-2308237 GCA_020348265.1 Phycisphaerales bacterium
TGAAAAATGTCAGAATTCGCAACATTGCCATCATCGCTCACGTCGACCATGGCAAGACGACGCTGGTCGATCAGATGCTCCGCCAGTGCGGTCAGTTTCGCGAGTCGCAGGTGGCCGGGGAGCGCATCCTCGATTCCAACGAGCTCGAACGCGAGCGCGGCATCACTATTCTCGCCAAGAACATTGCCATCACCTACAAGGGCACGAAAATCAACCTTATTGACACGCCCGGTCACGCGGATTTCGGGGGTGAGGTCGAGCGCGTCCTGAAGA
>CP070744.1:2308337-2308610 GCA_020348265.1 Phycisphaerales bacterium
CCTACGCGTGGCCTACGTAGCGGCACCGCCTTTCGCCAGAGAGCGATTGAAGGATGCCGTGGTTGCATCTTTGGTGTTGATATCCCCGCTGAGCCTCGAACTTGCAACGATGTGGGTCGAGGACGGGAGTGCGCGTCGCACTGCCCAGCGAAAGCGAGCTGAAGCGGAAGCTCGACAAATCATCGCACGTGAGGTCCTGGGAGACTACTCCTATCGCAGCTATAAGACCGCGTACAACATTCTGCTCGACCTGCCTGAGGAATGGAAAGCCGG
>CP070744.1:2308710-2308982 GCA_020348265.1 Phycisphaerales bacterium
GTCACAATCCTCACTATCCACCCACTCGTGGTCGGATTCGAAGATCCACTCCACCCAGAACGGGGGGGGGGATCGTCAGGCGGCTGGGCGATCCAATAACTGTAGTTCACTAGATCCCACCCGTCGGGCCAGGTGAGCACAAAGTGTCCGGAATCGAGCGATTCTACGCAGGGATCCTCGCAGGGATTGTTCTGGCTCCACCCCGCGGTCGGGTCGTAGGGCAGAACGTTGCCCTCGTAGCGGTACAAAGTCTCGTCACCAAGAGCTGGCCC
>CP070744.1:2309082-2309354 GCA_020348265.1 Phycisphaerales bacterium
GAATCGTCGCAATAGGTCCGTATCGAATGGCCCCGGCAAAATGCTGTTTACTGTAACTCCCGTTGCCCCGACCTCACGCGCGAGTGTTCCAAGTGCACCCAACAGACCAGGCTTTATGCCATTCGATAGTGGAGTGCCGGTGGTGATCTCTTTCGCAGAAATCGAGCTGATGTTGACAATACGGCCGTACCCCCGTTCAATCATCTCAGGGAGACACCGCTGGACCATGTCCAACGCGGATAGCATAGTCAGCTCGAAGGCCGCTTGCCAGT
>CP070744.1:2309454-2309725 GCA_020348265.1 Phycisphaerales bacterium
GGAGTCTGGGAGCGGAGCATGGGCTGGGTACAGCTGGTTTTCGTCTTCCTCCGGGCAGCAGTTCGGAGCCAAGCTGAGCTGGCTGCCGAGAACCTCGTCCTTCGGCAGCAACTCGCCGTCCTTGAGCAAGGCTCGAAACGGCCGCGGCTGCGGAACCGGGACCGCATCTTCTGGACCTGGATCGCCCGGCTCTGGCCGAACTGGCGTTCCGTTCTCGTCATCGTCCAACCGGCAACCGTGATCCGCTGGCACAAAGAGGGATTCCGCCTCT
>CP070744.1:2309825-2310096 GCA_020348265.1 Phycisphaerales bacterium
GTGCCTGCCGATTTCGCCTTCTTCGGCGAGAAGGATTATCAGCAGTTAATAGTAATTCGGCGTATGGCCCGGGATCTGAACATGCCCATCGAGGTCGTCGCCTGTCCGACCGTGCGTGAGCCTGACGGATTGGCTATGTCCAGCCGAAACGCGTATCTCTCCGATATTGAGCGAGCGCAGGCAAAGTCACTCAGCCGGGCGTTGTTCGCAGCAGTCGAAGAGGCGGCCAGGGGTGAGAGGGACGTTGCCCGGTTGGTCGAGGCGGCCAGAA
>CP070744.1:2310196-2310467 GCA_020348265.1 Phycisphaerales bacterium
GTCACCCTCCACTCGGCCGTGAAAAACGTTAACGTGGCCCACGAAGTCCATGACGAACTCATTGGCTGGGTGATGGAAGACTTCTTCCGGCGTGCCGACCTGCTCGATTCGTCCGGCGTTCGTGATCACCACCCGGTCGGCGACCTCCAGCGCCTCCTCCTGGTCATGAGTCACGAGCACGCTGGTCACGTGCAGCTCATTGTGCAGGCGGCGAAGCCACCTCCGCAGTTCCTGGCGTGTCTTGGCGTCCAGAGCACCGAATGGCTCATCC
>CP070744.1:2310567-2310837 GCA_020348265.1 Phycisphaerales bacterium
ACCGCGAGTGGATCAATGAAAGAGATTGCGACGCCTGTCATTCACCGAAAGCGGGCAGCCGGGAAGGCAGCAGCGCAGCGGTACCCGTGACAACGGACGACCTGATGGGCCGAATGCATCCACCGATTCCTGAACCGGAGGGCGAGCTCTACCGGTCCGGATCCCAACGGCTGCCTGGCTGGCAGGTCGCCTTTCGTCATCGCAAACACGTACACCGCTTTGGGCTCAGATGTGTCGAGTGTCATCACGAGCCCAGCTGTGCGCGGTGCC
>CP070744.1:2310937-2311207 GCA_020348265.1 Phycisphaerales bacterium
TCATTTCCGGGGAAAGCGGAACAGGCAAGGAGTTGGCGGCGCGGGCGATTCACTATAGCAGCTCACGGGTGTCTGCCCCGTTTGTAGCAGTCAACTGCAGTTCAGTTCCGGAGAATCTGTTGGAGAGCGAGCTTTTTGGGCACGTTAAAGGCGCCTTCACCGGTGCTCATGAAGCCCGCGCGGGGTTCTTTCAGACCGCGGATGGCGGGACAATTTTCCTCGACGAGATCGGCGATACGGCTTTGCCCATGCAAGCCAAGTTGCTCCGGG
>CP070744.1:2311307-2311576 GCA_020348265.1 Phycisphaerales bacterium
ACCGCCCCATGCGTCGAAAGGGTGCCGACCAGCGTGGGATCGGATACGTCCGTCGCGAAGTCGATGACCGCCAGTCCCTTGGCCGTTTGCAGACTCGGCGGGTGGTGCGTTTCCCGGTCAGCTACATATACGATGCCGTCCGATACCACCACATCAAACGCGGCGTCCAGGTCAGTGAACATTCCCACCGGAAATGGACTTGCGGGACTGGACACGTCCACGGCTGATACTACCGACGTAATTGAGTTCGACCAAACCCGGGTGGTTAC
>CP070744.1:2311676-2311944 GCA_020348265.1 Phycisphaerales bacterium
CCGGACATCGCGACAAATCCAACACCGGCAGACACACTGAAAGGCATCTCTCGAAGATGCAAGGCCACGACGCCGCCGATGGCCGCAAGTGGCAGAGTCATAAAGATCCGCAGAACGTCGGCCACACGGCCGTAGGTGAGGTACAACAACAGAAATATCAAAAGCAGCGCGAGGGGAACAACAACCATCAATCGCTGACCGGCACGCTCCAGATGTTCGAATTGCCCGCCAAACCGTACGAAGTAACCCGGTGGGAGCTTGACCTCCG
>CP070744.1:2312044-2312311 GCA_020348265.1 Phycisphaerales bacterium
GTACACGACGTGCTCGAACAGGGGGCTACAATGATCTGATAATCGCCGCATTCGTCCCCAGAACCGTCGACGACGAAGCCATAGGTGACGCCGCCCGTCAGGACGAGGCCGGTGATCTCCGAGACGAGACCGCCGGGTGTCGGGCAGGCGTCGTCGTTGCAGGCGATCTGCAGACCGGTGTCGTCGCTGCCGGTGCCCGGGCAACCACCCGCGTCGCTCGCATAGACATATAGCTTGGAGTCGAAGCTGGTCCCTCCACAGAGGCTC
>CP070744.1:2312411-2312678 GCA_020348265.1 Phycisphaerales bacterium
CTGCTCGACTCGCTCACCCGTTTGGGCCGGGCGTTCAATACCTTCATTCGCGGGAGCGGGCGGATCATGTCCGGCGGGTTGGACTCCAGCGCCCTTAATGAACCCAAGGCCGTCTTCGGCGCCGCTAGAAACATCGAGCACGGCGGCTCGCTCACCATCGTGGCATCGGCCTTGATCGATACGGGCAGCCGAATGGACGAGGTGATCTTCAACGAGTTCAAGGGTACGGGGAACATGGAGATCATGCTCTCCCGCGAGATGGCCAAC
>CP070744.1:2312778-2313045 GCA_020348265.1 Phycisphaerales bacterium
GCCTTCCGTGATAGGAATGACCTGAAGGTCGACGTCGTCACAGGGCCACCGAACGAGTGGCTTGATCAGGCGGCAGGTACAGCGGATGTGGTCTTCGCCAGCGCCGAGTTCATGATGGCCGATTTCCTGCGCGCTACGGATCTTGCGATTGACGAGGCCTCCATAACTCCACTGTACATGCGCCCCTCGGCGGTGCTCGTGCGACCGAAGAACCCTAAGCAGATCTCGGACTTTCCCGATCTCTTGAAGCCGGGGGTGCGCATCATG
>CP070744.1:2313145-2313412 GCA_020348265.1 Phycisphaerales bacterium
TACTCCGTGGTCGACGCGCCGGGTCCGGGTGTCCTGCGCATACGAGCCGCACTGACCGACATCAAGAAGACGAAGCCGGCCATGAACATCCACCCTGCGACGAAGCTCTCGGGAATCGGCCTGGGTGGTGCGTCGATGGAGGCCGAGGGGCTAGACGCACAGACCGGGGAGCGCGTCTTAGCGGTTGTGGATACGCGGGCGGGGAACCGATTATCGATCGGCGCCGGATTGGATTCCCTCGGACATGCGAAGCAGATGATACGGCAT
>CP070744.1:2313512-2313779 GCA_020348265.1 Phycisphaerales bacterium
TGGAGACTTCAATCCTTAGAATCGCCAGGTCGGAACGAGGATCGGCGCCGACCACGAACGCCTCGTGATGCGCGCCGTTGGACAGGGTTACGTCGAACCTATCCGCAACTTCCACGTTGTGATAATTGGTGACGATCAGGCCGTTGGAGTTCCACACGAAACCACTACCGTGACTGAACACGTAGTAGCCGGGGTTACCGTTCTGATCGGTTGCAGACTTATAGGCGGTAAGAACCACGATGCCGGGACGAAGCGTTTCGCCCAGTT
>CP070744.1:2313879-2314146 GCA_020348265.1 Phycisphaerales bacterium
GGCCAAGAGACATCGGTTACCGGCTCGGCCGTGACATCGCCGGAGTTTGCGATGCGGATCGTGCGGGGGTGCGACGCGATCGAACCGGTGGCGGCTTTTACTGCGGCAGTACTGGCATCCCCGGTCTCGGTGTCGTTCAAGGCTTGGGGCATCCTCGTCGGGGCCTTGGCCTTGCAGGTGATCAATCTGATTCGCCTCGTTACTCTGTTTTTCGTAGGTGTCTATTTCCCACGAGCGCTGGATATCGTCCATATCGACGTGTGGCAG
>CP070744.1:2314246-2314512 GCA_020348265.1 Phycisphaerales bacterium
TTGCTCTACCTCACCTACGGCCGTATCGCCGACGTTCTGCGCATCTTCATGACTCTGCCGCTTGCGGCCATTGGCGGCGTCGTGGCATTGCATCTTCGAGACATGCCTTTCAGTGTGTCCGCCGGTGTTGGATTCGTGGCGATGTCCGGCGTTTCGGTGCTCGGTGACATGGTCTACGTGTCGTTCCTGCGTGATCTGTTGGAGCAGGGCAATGCGCTTCGCGGGGCGATTCGCGAGGCGGCCCTGACAAGGCTCCGCCCGGTTCT
>CP070744.1:2314612-2314876 GCA_020348265.1 Phycisphaerales bacterium
CGATACCACCCGGGGTCTTCGGTGAGGTCATGGGGCAGGCATCAGCCGCCTTTTACGGACGCATCGACTTCAAGAGTCACCCGTTCCAAGTCAATGAAGTCGGTGGCGGCACTTTTGAAGTCGACACGATCGTCGACCGCTTGCAGACCACCGGTGCCCTCAATATCGGTGAGTCGGCTACGGTGAACACCCGGATGATCGCCCTGAGCCTCAAGAGCACCGGGAACATCACCATCGACTTCGGTCCATCGGGAACAGCCGAGT
>CP070744.1:2314976-2315240 GCA_020348265.1 Phycisphaerales bacterium
GTGCGCAGCTAAATATGACCTCCCTCAGACCCTTCGTTCACACTCTGTGTGCCGGTAGGGAGTCCCAGCTCCGTTTCCGTGAAGACGAGATTTGTCCTTACCGACACAAATGTCCCGGGCGAGCACCGCCGTCTTCCCAGGCTTCCTTGGCTCCCCAGGCGACGCCGGAACGGCCCCTCAACTGCTAACCCGTTAATCGAAGTCTCAATATACCGCTAAGTTGGGAAAATTACAAGCGGAAATCCAGGGTAAGTGAATTTAGAC
>CP070744.1:2315340-2315603 GCA_020348265.1 Phycisphaerales bacterium
GGACGATCTCGGCGGGACGATCGGGACGGACCCGGACATTCTCTTTTCGCACAGCACGGACAACGGGGCGAGCTGGACCCCCGTCGCCCCGCTCAACACCAACGCCGCGTCCGACTCCGGCGAGGACGGATACGCTCAGCTCACTACCGATGGGCAGGGCAACTGGCTGGCCGTGTGGTACTCCGAGGACGATCTCGGCGGGACGATCGGGACGGACCCGGACATTCTCTTTTCGCACAGCACGGACAACGGGGCGAGCTGGA
>CP070744.1:2315703-2315966 GCA_020348265.1 Phycisphaerales bacterium
GGCGGAACAAGTCTTGAGTTCACAGTCGGTCCGAGTAGAGTGCTTGGTTAGCCTGCGAGCGTCTCGCGGGAATGAGCCAAGTGGGAAATGTCGGATAATGAAGGCAGGTCATCGACCTGCCCTACTCACTATGTCGACAGGTACTCGAGGCATCTCGGCGAGCGGCACGGCGCTCGAAGAGGTACTTGGGGGATAAGACAATGTTGCTGCTGATTACCTACGCTGCGACCGCGCTTGGAGTGTCGTTTCTGTGCTCGATGCTG
>CP070744.1:2316066-2316327 GCA_020348265.1 Phycisphaerales bacterium
TAACGCTCCAGGAAGCACGTGTCCGGCAGAACGATGTCGGCCACCGCCTCGGTGAACTCGTTCTGATAGATGTTGAACGAGAAGACGAAGTCGAACTTCTTCAGGAAGTTCTCCGTGACGTCCTCGGCGTTGGCCATGGTCATCACGGAGTTCGAGCCGAAGTTGATCATGATCTCCGGCTTGTAATCGATCTTGAAGTCCTCCATGTACTTTTCCCACTCGGGCGTGCAGATGGTGAACGCGTTGTAGACCGAGCAGGGG
>CP070744.1:2316427-2316688 GCA_020348265.1 Phycisphaerales bacterium
AGAATGCGGCGCATCATTTGAGCCGCCACACCGAAGAAATGGGCCCGGTGCCGCCATTGGACGCTTCGTTGATCCACCAGCCGCAAATAGGCCTCGTGTACCAGAGCGGTGGTGTCGAGCGTGTGCCCCCGCCGTTCCTGATGGAGCGCCCGGCCCGCCAGCGTCCGAAGCTCGCGGTAGACCAATGGAACGAGCTTGTTCAGCGCATCCCGATTCCCGCCGCTGAATTCCAACAGAAGTCGGGTGGCGTTGCCAGGCACA
>CP070744.1:2316788-2317049 GCA_020348265.1 Phycisphaerales bacterium
GTGTCCTACACAAGAAGGAACTCGACGAAGATGACGTTGAACAGCGCGAGGGGTTTCGTGTGACCGCACCGCTTCGCACTCTGCTCGACGTGGCCGAGGAGGGCAGCGTAACCCAGGAGCAACTCAACGAGATTGTCAGCCAGGCCATCGCCGAAGGCGTCGTACGACGCACGAAACTTACGCAAGCCGCAAAACGCCAATCGAGAGGCTCGCGACTGTAAGAGGCGCTCGCTTCTGCTGGATAACGAGTCATTGCGCGCA
>CP070744.1:2317149-2317409 GCA_020348265.1 Phycisphaerales bacterium
GTGGCACGGCACGCGAAGGTTGGCAACGCCGCCCCCGCCCGTGCTGAATACATGTCCGATGTCGTAATTGAGGGTTCCGATGACCGAATCCAACTTGGCTTGGTTTTGCGAGAGCATCGTGTAGCCGTCGTAGTTGTCATAGCCGTCAGTGGCCGGGTTGGTGAATACGACCAGGTCGTTGTCGGCGATGAGTTCCATCCGAATGCCGAAGTCGTTCTCATAAACACCGTTCACCCGATTCATGGCGGTTACGATCGCCG
>CP070744.1:2317509-2317769 GCA_020348265.1 Phycisphaerales bacterium
AGGGTCTGGCCGAGGCCCGAGATGATGCTTCCGCTGCTGCCGCTATCTGCCTGGATGTCTATCACCCCGGTGGCGAGATTGTTGAATACCACCGTACCGTGTGGCATGTTGAACCCCCCGAGGAGTGTGGCCGTGCCGGCGTTATTGAAGACGCAGTCACGGAGCGTTTTCTCACCACCGCCCGGGCCAACCAGCACATCGCCGTTGGCATTGATCGTTCCGGGCCCGGAGAAGTGCCCGCTGGCGTTCCAGGTCAAGAG
>CP070744.1:2317869-2318129 GCA_020348265.1 Phycisphaerales bacterium
GGTCACGCAGGCGCTGATCGCCACGCTCTTTACGTGGTTTGTCACTGCGGCCGGTGCGGCGCCGGTGTTGTTTGCCAGGCGGGTCAATCAGAAGATGATGGATGGGATGCTTGGCCTGGCGGCTGGGGTCATGATTGCGGCCAGCTTCTGGTCGCTGCTTGCCCCGGCCATCGAGATGTCGGGCGGTGATTGGAGACCGGCCACCATCGGTTTCCTTGGCGGTGGCTTCTTTTTGTACATCATTGACAAAATCTTGCCGC
>CP070744.1:2318229-2318489 GCA_020348265.1 Phycisphaerales bacterium
CGTGGGGCTACATTACAAAGAGTGAGCCTGAGGATTCGGTTCTTGAGGCCGTCCGCAAAGTCTCCTCCGGTATCGCGTACTTCTCACCTGAAGTGAAGGCCCGAATCGTGGTCGATTCCCAGGGGGCGAGACTCGCCTCCGGCGTGAGGTCCCGTGTGTCTACGCTGACCGAGCGCGAGATGGAGGTACTGCGGTACCTCGCCCGCGGAATGGCCAAGAAGGAAATCGCACGCACCATGTACATCAGTGTAAATACGGTC
>CP070744.1:2318589-2318849 GCA_020348265.1 Phycisphaerales bacterium
AGCGGTTGGCCATTATGCTTCTGCTGGGCCTGTTCGCTACGGTGGCCATGGGGCTTTCGTCGGTGGGTCTGTGCGGTGTCGTCTCCTTCTCCGTCGCACGAAGGACGCGGGAGATCGGCGTACGCATGGCGCTGGGCGGGCAACGCGGTCATGTGCTGCGCATGGTGCTCAGGCAGGGGCTCAAACTGACGGCAGTCGGTTTGGGAATCGGGTTGCTCGGATCGTTGGCACTGACGCGTGCGCTGTCAAGTCAGCTCTAC
>CP070744.1:2318949-2319209 GCA_020348265.1 Phycisphaerales bacterium
CGCTCGAAACAGAACTGGCGCTGCGTGAACTTGACCTCGACACGAAGGCCTTGGAGGTCGACCGCTCGCTCATTCAATCGGAGGCGCGACTGGAGTTTGCCCGCCGCGCTATGGATCGCGCGGACCAGCTTCGCGAGAAAGGTGTTGGCACGGACCAGCGCTACGATGAGGCCGCGCAGACCCTCCGCCTCGCCGAGGCGGAGCACGAAGCAGCAAAGGCCATGAAACGCTCGTACGAACACGCCCACGAGCGACTCGTT
>CP070744.1:2319309-2319568 GCA_020348265.1 Phycisphaerales bacterium
TCAGCCGCGAGTCTGCGCGCCTGCTTGAAGACGCCCTCCGCAAGATCATGGCCAGCGCAGGAACAAGCATCGATGCCTCAGGCAGGGCAGAGATAACGGTCGATTTCATGGGCGTTGAGGGCGTAGCCCCATCGTTCCTCGACGAACTTCTCTCGATTTTTGAATCCCACGTGGGGGTGGGGATTGACGGCCATAGGCGGTGCTTGACCGTTGCCAACCCGCCAACCCGCCTTTCCCTGAAGTTCGAAGCCGTCGCACG
>CP070744.1:2319668-2319926 GCA_020348265.1 Phycisphaerales bacterium
GTTTCCTGGAGGCCATTGCCTGACCGACTGCTCCGACGACTGCAACGAGAACGGTGTCCCGGACGAATGCGCGAGCGAAGCGGATTGCGACGGGAATGACATCCCAGACATCTGCGAGATTGAGGACACGTACGGTGGACTTTGTAGCGGAGGGGACTGCCTGAGCGATGTCGATTGCGATGGTGTGCCGGATGGGTGCGATGACTTGAGTTCGACCGGCGCCTGCTGTCTCGGCGAAGGCAACTGCGAGGATCTGTC
>CP070744.1:2320026-2320284 GCA_020348265.1 Phycisphaerales bacterium
GTCCCGGGGATGTGAGCGCCCGTTTTGGCCTGGCCGACACACTTGCCAAGTCCGGGGACTTCGAGGGGTCGATCAAGGAGTACAAAGAGTTGCTGCACCGCAAAGCCGATCACGCGGAAGCGCGTTATCGACTTGCGCTTGCCCTTTTGGAGGTCGGAAGTAGAAGCGACGCGATCGCCGCGCTGCGCGAGACAATACACCATAGGCCTGATCACGCGGGAGCACGCCGTGTGCTGGACACCGTTCTGAAGCAGGAAG
>CP070744.1:2320384-2320641 GCA_020348265.1 Phycisphaerales bacterium
ATTCCGAAGAGCGCCCGCATGATCACGCCGAGGTTCCTTCCGGCTGCGTACATCAAGTAACGTTTGGCCACGTCCATCAGTCCCCGAAGGCGACTCCGTCTCGCACCGCCCGTCTCACACGTATGGGCGAAGCTCCGTTCTGTGTATTCACTGCGCAGGCGACCCAGTGCTTTGCCTCGCTTCCCCCGGACCCGGCGACGATTCCCATAGACCGCGGCCTTCTCCTCCGGTGGTTTGTCCGTCCACCGACGACGGTG
>CP070744.1:2320741-2320998 GCA_020348265.1 Phycisphaerales bacterium
ATACGATAGCGCGACTCCTGACCAGGGAGCGTGAGAACATCTGCGCGACGGGCGATCCCGACCAGTCGATCTACGGCTGGCGCGGGGCGAATATCGAGAACATCCTCACTTTTGAGCAGGATTACCCCGCTGCGAAGGTCGTTCGCCTGGAACAGAATTACCGATCGACCAAACGCATCCTGGCGGCAGCGGATGCACTGATCGCCGGCAATACCAAACGCAAGGAAAAGACTCTCTGGACCGAGAACGACGAAGGT
>CP070744.1:2321098-2321355 GCA_020348265.1 Phycisphaerales bacterium
TCCACGAGCTCGGTACGGTCGTACACTTCGGTGACCTCGACATCATCAGGTAGCGAGGGGCGGATTCGCTCCATCTGATTCTTCATTCGCTCGGTCACCTCGCGAGTGTTTTCGCCCATGAGCATGAAGCCCAGGCCAAGCACAGCCTCGCCTTGCCCGCCATATGTGACGGCACCGCGACGAATCTCATGACCATCGACGACCTCGCCGATGCTTCGCACGTAGACCGGCACGCCGTCCTCTGACTTGATCACGAC
>CP070744.1:2321455-2321712 GCA_020348265.1 Phycisphaerales bacterium
GCTCAGGAACCGCCGTGCGGCATACGGTTGTGACGTGACGTACGGCACCAACTCCGAAATCGCCTTCGATTACTTGCGGGACAATCTGGCCACGGTACCGGAAGAGATCGTCCACCGCGGGTTTCACTATGCCATCGTTGATGAGGTGGATTTCTTGCTTCTCGACGAGGCGCGCACGCCGTTGATCATCAGCGGCCCTGCGCGCGAGGATCAAGGTATCTTCCGGCAGGTGGACCGGGTTACCCGTGGCCTGCGGG
>CP070744.1:2321812-2322068 GCA_020348265.1 Phycisphaerales bacterium
CTTGGAATCGGGGAAGTGCACTACCCCACGGGTGTGGGGGCAGCGTTCTATTACCACGCGAATCTGATCGGGAGCACACGGTTTATGACCAGGCCGGGGCCACTCAAGGTCGGTGCAGCGTTGTACACCGCCTTCGGCGAGCTGTTCTCGGGTGCGTCTTATCGCCATGGCTACGCCGCTGCACATGGTTACCAGGCGGACGTCGACTCCTACTCCCCCGGCGACTTCCCCTTCCTGCATGTGGGTTGGCGCTACT
>CP070744.1:2322168-2322424 GCA_020348265.1 Phycisphaerales bacterium
GCAGAGCCCGACAAGGCGGCCCAGTGCCTTGCCCGAGCCGCCGACAACGGCTTCTCGCTTCTCAGGTTGTTGGAGACCGATCCGGATCTGGAGAGCATGCGGTCCCACGTCGGGTACCAGGCGGCGCTGGCCGTCGTCAAGGAGACCCGGGCCGCGGAACTCGCCGATCTGCGGGAGCGTTTCGAAGAGCAGCCCATGCATGTGGTGCTTCCACCGGACTACAAGGAGGACAAACCGGCGCCGCTGATCGTCGCCC
>CP070744.1:2322524-2322780 GCA_020348265.1 Phycisphaerales bacterium
CAGATGGAGCGAATCCGCCCCTCGCTACCTGATGATGTCGAGGTCACCGAAGTGTACGACCGTACCGAGCTCGTGGATCATGTCTTGCATACGGTCAGGACGAATCTGTTCGAGGGCGCCGTGCTCGTGATCGCCGTCCTGTTTTTTTTCCTCGGGAATCTGCGCGCCGGTTTGATCGTTGCCTCGGCGATTCCGCTGTCGATGCTGTTCGCCGCCAACGGCATGCTGCGCGCAGGAATCGCCGGAAGCCTCATGA
>CP070744.1:2322880-2323135 GCA_020348265.1 Phycisphaerales bacterium
GTCCGAAGCACCGCTGAAAAACCGCGAAATCGCCAAGGTCCATATCCCCGTCGACCTGATCGCTGCCCGACTGCTCAACCCGAAACGTGACCATACTGGGTCCAAAGTCGGGGATACTATTCCCACCGGTGTAGACATAGGGGAGATCCAGATGGACGAACTCCTGACCGAGCGCAGGTGGACTTGACGCAATCACCGTCGGCGTCGAGTCCCGCACGTCGATGGCCAATAAGCTCGGTCGACCGTATATCGGGT
>CP070744.1:2323235-2323490 GCA_020348265.1 Phycisphaerales bacterium
GGACAACCTCGAGCTTCGGTGACCCGCCGGGCCGTACGAAACAGGGCAGTGACCGCAGCCTCTCCGTCGGCGATAATCCCGCCACCCACGCCATAGGGAACGCTTACCGCCATCCGGCCGGCGAGCCGACTGGAGACCACGAACATGGGCAAAATCCCGGTTACGCGACGCTCGCGGAAGGCAACAAGATAGACGGGCTCGTGACCGAAGACGTCTGCAACGGCATCGCGCCAGGCGATGGTGTGAAAGAACGTC
>CP070744.1:2323590-2323844 GCA_020348265.1 Phycisphaerales bacterium
GTGCGGTCATGACGGTGCTGATCCTGATTCTCAGCGAGATCATCCCCAAGACGCTGGGAGCGGTTTACGCCAAGTCGTTGGCCCGCTTCACGGCCATCACCACGCGCCTGCTGATGATGATCACTTTTCCAGTCGTCGCCGTGCTGCAATCGATGAGTCGGTTGCTGGGTGCCCAAAACCGGAAGGAGACGATGAGCCGGGGCGAGTTCATTGCCGCTACCCATCTCGGGCGCCGGGGCGGATCGCTCGACGCC
>CP070744.1:2323944-2324198 GCA_020348265.1 Phycisphaerales bacterium
GGGGGCGATCAAGTCCTCCGTGGTCAAAGGGCGTTGGAACTCGTAGGTGCATACGTCACCCTGGCCCAAGTCCGAGTTGTCCAGGACGACCAGCTCCCCGTCCGAACAGGTGAAGCGCGCCTTCACGTTGGCGACGGTTATGGTGTATTCGATGTTTTCCTGGGGCGTGGTGGTCAAGACCACCGAGGTCTCGTCCTCATCGAGCACGGCGTTCGTAATTTTGATGTCAAAATCGGTGACCCCGTCCGGGTCGG
>CP070744.1:2324298-2324552 GCA_020348265.1 Phycisphaerales bacterium
GAGCTTGATATTGCCAAGCGGCTCATCGACCACGGGATCCATCCTCCCACGATGAGCTGGCCCGTCCACCATTGCCTGATGGTGGAGCCCACGGAGACGGAGTCATTGGATACGCTCAATCACTTTGTAGAAGCCATGCTGGACATCGCCGACGAGATCGAGAGCGATCCTGAGATCGTGTAGACGGCGCCGCATACCGCCCCGGTGAAACGCCTTGACGAGGTTGGCGCCAGCCGTAAGCCCAATGTCCGCTG
>CP070744.1:2324652-2324906 GCA_020348265.1 Phycisphaerales bacterium
CCGGAACCGCGCCAATGTCCGTAAACCAGTCCGTCTCTCCGACGACTTCCCCCCCGCGGAATCCAACAACGCGAATCCCCGTCGTCCAGACACCTTCTCCGGACTGTCCGGCGAAGAACGCACCGCGGACGTCTGCCTGTTCGGGAAAGCCGATCCTCATGCGGGTATCACCCCATTTGTTGACTACATAATGTGCCCCGGAATGCGCCGATCTGGAGGCGCTCCGACTGGGTATCACCCACGCACCACGATGT
>CP070744.1:2325006-2325259 GCA_020348265.1 Phycisphaerales bacterium
GGACCAGCTCCGCATAGTCCGCCAGGTCGATCCGCTCGTCCGCGTTCGAATCCATAACCTCGCATTCGACAGGCACCGGTTCAGCGCCGAAGCAGATTTGGAACGCCGCCACGTCCACAAGGTCGACGTCCGAATCATCGTCAGAGTCGAGATCGCCGCATGCGCAATCCGGATCGTCGCAATCCAGTGAGCCGTCGCAATCGTCGTCGATGCCGTTACTGCAACTCGTCTCCCCGCCGCCACAGTCCGCATC
>CP070744.1:2325359-2325612 GCA_020348265.1 Phycisphaerales bacterium
CAGGTACCGCATTACGTGCAGTACATGATGGCCCACGTGCTGCACATCCCTCTGGGCAAGGTTCGCGTAATTCGTCCCACCGTCGGCGGTGGATTCGGCGGAAAGGCCGCAACCAGCCCGCTGGACATATGTGCTGCTATCCTCAGCCAAAAGACGGGTCGGCCGGTGAAGATGATCTACTCACGGGAGGAGATGTTCCACTATGGTCGCGGGCGACACAACCCCCCCCTGATGTTCAAACTGGGCGTCGATC
>CP070744.1:2325712-2325965 GCA_020348265.1 Phycisphaerales bacterium
GTCATTGAGGGTCATGATGGCCTGCATGGGGTGCAGGTTGGGCCCGTAGTCACGGTTGGGTAGATACTTGGTGTACAGGGAGAAGTCCTTCTTCAGATCGTCATTGTCGATGTTGGTTACCAGGTCTTTGCGTGCAATTACGGCGCCGCAAATCCCGAAACCACTGGAAGTCAAGGTCTTCGTGGCCGACTGAACCACGATGTCGGCACCATGACAAATCGGACGAAGCAGTGCCGGTGTGGCCACCGTGCTG
>CP070744.1:2326065-2326318 GCA_020348265.1 Phycisphaerales bacterium
CAAAGCCTTCAGACGTGGATTGCCAGCGATGGCTTGGCGATTGCGGGCCATGTTCTTGGTATCCTCTTTCTCGGCTACGTGATCGTCCTCATTCTGAAGTTCCTGTTTGTCAGTGGCCGCGTCAGCTCGGACATGATTTGTGCGTCGTTGTGTGTGTATTTGCTGCTGGGAGTCTTGTGCGCCCTGGCCTACTCGGTGTTTTACTATCTGGACCCGCGATCGTTCATCTTCTCCTTCGCCGAGGAGGGTCAGG
>CP070744.1:2326418-2326670 GCA_020348265.1 Phycisphaerales bacterium
GCGTTGGAATACTCCTTGACATACTCCTCCTGGATAAGGTCGTTCTCCAGGATGTAGTTGATCATGCCACCCAGGAAAGCTATGTCCGTCCCGCTGCGCATCGGTGCGTAAATGTCCGCCACCGCAGAGGTTCGGGTGAAGCGCGGGTCGACGCTGATAAGCTTTGCACCGTTCTCGCGGGCCTTGTTGACCCACTTCATCGAGATTGGATGATTCTCGGCAGCGTTGGACCCCATGATGAGGATCACATCG
>CP070744.1:2326770-2327022 GCA_020348265.1 Phycisphaerales bacterium
CATTCGTCGGGGATGCCGTTCTCCGGATCAATATCGAGGCTGCCCCCGCAGGAGCCGAGCACGCACCCTTCAGCAGCGCAATCCACGTCGCATTCGTCGGGGATGCCGTTTATGTTGCAGTCCTCAGCAAAGACGGTGCCGACCATGCAAACGCCAAGCACACCTGCCAACGCCAAAGCTGTGCCTCGAAACCCGCATCGACTCAATCGCATCTCACTTCTCCCGATCCGCAAAGGCTAACACCGCGCAATC
>CP070744.1:2327122-2327373 GCA_020348265.1 Phycisphaerales bacterium
TGGACGATTTCAAACAGGACCATAAGCAGGAGAATCCCGTTACGCGCTGAGACCTCGCTCCAACCGGCCGATAGCAGCCACGCAAAGACGCCAAATGCCACGCAGCCCATCACGATGGCGCCGATGATCGTGCGTTCGATCATGAGCCGATTGAAAATGGGCTCCCGGGGAGGCCGTGGCTTGCGACGCAGTACGCCCCCCTCACTCGGCTCAAACGCCAGGGCAACATCCTGGATGCCGTTGGTTACGAG
>CP070744.1:2327473-2327724 GCA_020348265.1 Phycisphaerales bacterium
TTGACCCGCGCGCCTCGCAAAGAGGATCACATCCTCTGCACGGACGTCGACCTCTCCTCGGTTGAACAGAGTCACGCCCGTCGTCTGTTCATTCCGGATCGCCGTCCGGAGCTCTATGGCCCCTGGCTTTCGCGCTCATGACGGCCGCCGGTCAGACGGAACTCTGCGCAGTGCGCGAAATGATCTCATCTTGAAGCGTACGCCCAAGATCAACGAAGTAGTCGCTATAGCCGGCCACTCGGACGATCAGG
>CP070744.1:2327824-2328075 GCA_020348265.1 Phycisphaerales bacterium
CTCCCAAAGATGCCCAAAAGCGGCCCAATAATCATTGAAGTAGATGACTTTTCCGTCGCCGTATTCGTATTCAACGGTCATGGCTTCGCCGTCTTCCCAGCCGATCACGACATTGGCCTCGGGTTTGAGCGTGTACACCACGCTGTAACCAGTCAGTGTGGATGTCGTGGATAACCCAACCGTAAGGGGACTGGTTGGATCGACGATCTCGGTATTGCTGCGCATGGCCCACCCCTCGGCATCCAAAATCG
>CP070744.1:2328175-2328426 GCA_020348265.1 Phycisphaerales bacterium
GCTTCCTAATGAAAACGGAGATCCTCAAGAGCAACATCGGGGCCGGATGTTGTGAAGTGGATCCTGGGAGGTAAAACGCAATGCTCAACGCCGTTATTACCTGGTCGCTACGTTACCGGTTCCTGGTTATTGCGCTGACGGTACTCCTGGTCATTACCGGGGCGTACTCCGCTTTGCACCTTCCCGTTGATGCGTTCCCCGATACGACACCGGTTCAGGTCCAGATCAACACCGTTGCTCCAGCGCTGACG
>CP070744.1:2328526-2328776 GCA_020348265.1 Phycisphaerales bacterium
TCAAAGCTGAACGCCACCGTCAGTTGGCCCGGGTGCGTGCTGAGCAACGCTCGCAACAGGCCGGTGTCGACGACCAAAACACGTAAGCCCTGCATGTTACCGCCTGATTGTCTGTAACATACTCTAGAACATATACTTACGGCAGATAACCCGCCTGACGGTCAATGATTCCGCCATGTCTCAGACATGAATTACCTCATGTCTAGGACCCTGTCCTGCCGATTTCGACTGTAGCTCCGATGGCGAAAAT
>CP070744.1:2328876-2329126 GCA_020348265.1 Phycisphaerales bacterium
GTCGCAGCAGATTGGATCGACCTCGATGCAGTCATCTGGGTAGGTGGCATCCAGACAACATACCTCCGGAGCCGTGCAGTGCTCGCCAGGTCCCTGGGGAGCATAGCCGTACGCGCTGCAGCAGACTGCTTCCAGATCGATACAGTCGCCGTCACCATCGCAACAACCTTGGAGGCTACCGATGCAATTCGTGCCCGAACCGCCTGGTGTGCCGCCCCACACTATTGGGCTGGCACAGCAGACATTGTCC
>CP070744.1:2329226-2329476 GCA_020348265.1 Phycisphaerales bacterium
GGGCGAGCTCGACGACTGGGAATGGGCTCCTTGGCTTACCACCGGTGGCACCGGGACCTGGGTGGCGGTTTGGGATTCCAAAGACGACCTCGGCGGGACGATCGGTAGCGACTACGACATTTTGATTCGCCGTAGCGCGGACGCGGGCGGGAACTGGACTCTGGAGCAAGCGTTGAACAGCAACGCCACCACCGGTGGTGGGGCGAACTGTTGCACTGCGACCGACGGGAACGGGAACTGGGTCGCGGTC
>CP070744.1:2329576-2329826 GCA_020348265.1 Phycisphaerales bacterium
GATGGCGACCACCTGCCCGATGTCGCCACGGCGAACTTGAGCTCTGATGACCTCAGCCTGTTCTTGAATTCGGGCACGGGAACGCTAGGCGCGCCGTCTTTTTATCCGGTGGGGGCGAATCCGTCTTCGGTGCAGCTCGTGGATGTAGCGGCGAGCGATGCCTTGGACGTTACCGTAGCTTTCGCAAACGGCGTTCGAGTCTTCGCGAACGACTGCGCTGCGGCCTGTGGGAATGGCCTTTGTGAAGGGG
>CP070744.1:2329926-2330176 GCA_020348265.1 Phycisphaerales bacterium
ATCTGCGAGTTATCCGGCTGCATCACGTGCGGGATCTCGTCCGTCATCTTGGGATGATGGTGGTTGGCGATCGATTCGTAAGTCCCCAACCCCACTGCCACCGACTTGTGGCCTCCGTTGAGCGGGATCTGCACGGAATCGACGTAGATGACCAGATCGGCGTCGATCACACCCCTGCAGACCTGTACCGGTTCGCCTTCTTCCGTCTCGCCCAGGTCGGCTATATCGTCGCGGTCCTCCGCATCGAAGT
>CP070744.1:2330276-2330525 GCA_020348265.1 Phycisphaerales bacterium
TGGGAGGTAGAACGCCATGCTCAACGCCGTCATTACGTGGTCGCTTCGTTACCGGTTCCTGGTCATTGCCCTGACACTGCTGTTGGTCATTACCGGGGCGCACTCCGCTGTGCGCCTTCCCGTTGATGCGTTCCCCGATACGACACCGGTTCAGGTCCAGATCAATACTGTTGCGCCGGCACTGACGCCTCTCGAGATCGAGCAACAGATCACGTCTCCGGTTGAGCAGAGCATCAGCGGACTGAAGGG
>CP070744.1:2330625-2330873 GCA_020348265.1 Phycisphaerales bacterium
CTCGAAGTCCGCAAGCCGACCATGTTCGGCGAATTGATCATCATGATCGTCTACCTGCCGATCCTCACGTTGGAAGGAATCGAGGGCAAGCTCTTTCGGCCCATGGCGCTCACCGTGATCTTCGCCCTGCTCGGCTCCTTGGTGCTCTCGTTGACGCTCATGCCGGTGCTGGCCAGCCTCTTAATCCCCGAGAAGCCGCGCGATCGTGATCCGCTAATCGTCCGCGCCGCCAAACAACTGTACGAACC
>CP070744.1:2330973-2331221 GCA_020348265.1 Phycisphaerales bacterium
GTTCCGGGAATGCCGTCCGGCCCTTCCGGATCGGCGAACAAGGGATCAAGACCGAAGTTGCCCACGCCCCCATAATATCCGGTCCAACCCTGCACGTTCGTGTAGGAGATGGTGTAGTCATCCTGTGAACTCGGGAAGGCGATCTGCGGGCCCTGGTTATCGCTTGCGACATTGTGCCAAATGAGCGAGTTTTCTACTTCGAGCAAGTTTGTACGAGCGTTTATGCCTGCGGCTCGGCCCTGAGTGGC
>CP070744.1:2331321-2331569 GCA_020348265.1 Phycisphaerales bacterium
CGAGAGCTACACCGACGCGGTTCACGAGGTCGAAACGATCGTCGCCCAGCACGGTGCCTTCATCGCGGATACCACGACGCGGGAGAAGCATGGCGGAGCGCTATCTGGGCAATTGGTCATCCGAGTCGGCCCAGCGGACTTCGAACAGCTCTTCGCGGCTCTAAAGCGCATTGGCCGAGTCGAAGCGGAGAATGTCAAGGCTGCCGACGTCACCGCTGAGTACGTCGACATCGAAGCTCGAATTCAGA
>CP070744.1:2331669-2331917 GCA_020348265.1 Phycisphaerales bacterium
GGGGCGCGCCGCGGATTCACTCCGAGCTTAAGCTGCTCGGCTACGATGTGTCCGAAACGACTGTCGACAAGTACATGATTCGGCATGGCAAGCCACCGTCGCAGACGTGGCGGGCGTTCCCGGATAATCATCTGACCGACATCGTCGCCATCGACTTTTTCACCGTACCGACGGCTACATTCCGTATACTCTTCGCCTTCGTCGTTCTTCGTCATCATCGACGAAAAGTCGTCCACTTCAACGTAACC
>CP070744.1:2332017-2332265 GCA_020348265.1 Phycisphaerales bacterium
AGTGCCACTCGACCTTGGCCACCACGCGACGAGGACGGTCCCAACTCTGCGCCCGATACGAGAAGCTTTCGTAGAAGACCTTGGGCTTGTACGACGGGCGTCCCAGCGGGCGGATCAGCAGATGGCTGATACTGTCCATCAGCACGTTGTTCGCCGGGATGCGAATCGTGTACTGGAAACCTTCCTCCTCCAGCACGCTGTACAGCGCCGGGATGGCGAACGCCGCGTCACCACGGAAGTACTTGGGG
>CP070744.1:2332365-2332612 GCA_020348265.1 Phycisphaerales bacterium
AGGCTCTAGGTCCCACCAATGCGCAGGGACCCCGGGGGCAACCGGCGTGAACGGTTGAAACTCATACGCCCCCATATCCACAATTGGGGGCGTGCCGCAATTCAGCGGATCCGCTTGCTGCCAACAATCCGGTGCGCCTGGAGTATCCACAGCGCGTGGATTACCCAGCGCGTCGACTTCCGGAAGAGGGTTGATTCCCGGTACGAACGCTTCCGCATCCGCTTCGTTGTTACCTGCATCTATACAG
>CP070744.1:2332712-2332959 GCA_020348265.1 Phycisphaerales bacterium
GACCCGCAGGCCGTCCGGCACTGGAATGTCCACTTCAAGATCAGGTGGTTCAGGTTTATCAGCCATTACACGCTCTCCTGTCGAAGTGCTCGTGAAGTTGCACGTTGGTCAAAACAATCGCCGGATGCCGTGGGCGGACACGCGCCGGCAGCCGGTCCTTCAGTCGCTGGTCAAGGTACCGCGCTCGTTGCGTCAGGACAACCGGCGGACTCGGTGTGCCACGCCGCCAACAGCCCGTTGAAGAGTG
>CP070744.1:2333059-2333306 GCA_020348265.1 Phycisphaerales bacterium
GGCAGGTGTACCTCGAATCCCAGAAGGACGGCGACGGCGACTGGCTCGACGGCGGGAAGAACTACAAACTCACGGTGCCCGCAGACGCGCCGGTAAAGCAGTTCTGGTCGGTGACGGTCTACGATAATGACGACCGCTGCCTGATCGATACCGGCGAATTGCCCGACAAGTCATCGCGAATGGATCTGAAGTACAACGACGATGGCTCGGTCGACCTGTACTTCGGTCCGACCTGTCCCAGGGCCGG
>CP070744.1:2333406-2333652 GCA_020348265.1 Phycisphaerales bacterium
GAGTGATTGAGAAGATCCGAAGTGCGATAAACTGGCCAGAACCTTGCAACGATCCGGCGGCACAGTACGTGTGGCTCCTGTTGGGCGGGGACGAATACGAAGCAAATTACCTTAGCCGGTGTCCAGAATACTACAAAGAACACGAAGATTTCTGGTTGAGGACGGTGCAGACGATCATTCACGATGCTGAGAATGGCAATCAGGCCGAACTCTCGTTGGGGATCGCCATCGACATGCTCATGCCAT
>CP070744.1:2333752-2333998 GCA_020348265.1 Phycisphaerales bacterium
GGTCGCTTGATCCCGAGATAGATGATTGGTGCCCCAACGCCATGTGGAATGGGCAGCAGGCGGCGTACTGTACGTACACGGAGTATGACGACGTCGTTGGGCATGAATTAGGTCACGCGTTAACCGACGCCACCGCCAATCTCATCTACCAGAACCAATCGGGACAGCTCAGCGAGCACTTTTCCGACGTCTGGGGTGAGATGATTGACTTGTTTAACGGCAACGTGTCCGAGCCAGGTGAGCCCT
>CP070744.1:2334098-2334344 GCA_020348265.1 Phycisphaerales bacterium
TACCACGTCGGCAACCTGGGACAGGGGGATCAGGGATCCGTCGTCCGTATGCACAAGAAGGCGGCGTATCGATTCGGGGTCCACCCGGCGATCTTCCCGGAAGCGCATGTGAATGGCGAAACGCCGGGTGTTGAGGTACAGCGTGTCGATGACCTCGCCGCCGATAGCGAGCTCGACCATCTCCTGAATCTGGCTGACCGCGATGCCAAAACGGGAACACGCCGCTCGATCAGCCACGATCTGCAC
>CP070744.1:2334444-2334689 GCA_020348265.1 Phycisphaerales bacterium
GAGCCAACGTCAGTGATCAGGTTGAACTGCCCTATGGACATGTCGAACTCGTCGACTTCCACCGGGGGACGCGGACGGTGATGAGTAGCACCGATGGCAAAGTCCGTCAGACTGCCCGCGGCGTCGTACAGTGGAATCCTGTCCACATTCTCATAGAGATCACCCGGTCCCGGAGGCTTATGCGTGATCAGGCTGCGCATACGCTTGGGATCCTGGGTGTAGTATGTCGCACCACCTACTTCGAC
>CP070744.1:2334789-2335034 GCA_020348265.1 Phycisphaerales bacterium
TCGTTGGGCTGGGCAGATCGTCCGGCAGGTCAACCGTTCCAAGCCTCTCCATGACCAGCTGCCGGGCGAAGTAGATATTGACGCCATCCTCGAAGATCACCGTCACTTGAGATAGCCCGAACTTCGAAAGTGACCGGACCTCCTTGAGCCCTTTGAGCCCGCTGATGGTCTGCTCAACCGGGAATGTGATCTGTTGCTCGATCTCCAAGGGCGTCAGTGCCGGCGCAACGGTGTTGATCTGGACC
>CP070744.1:2335134-2335379 GCA_020348265.1 Phycisphaerales bacterium
AGCGCGTGTCTACCTCCAACGGGCGACATCTGCGGCGACGCGCTGATGATCGGTACGATCCTAAGACCGCCGCCGGGGAATTACGGCGACGTGGTCGGCCCGGTCGACCCCGTAACCACCGAGTTCGATCCGCCGAATCAGATCCTCAGCGTAGGGGACATTTCGGGCTACCTTCTTACAAACCTCAACTACGGTTTGCCGGGCGACCCCAAGCCGCAGGCCCACTGGACGTGGGTTGATATGGA
>CP070744.1:2335479-2335724 GCA_020348265.1 Phycisphaerales bacterium
GTGTCCATCTACAAGGAGCGTTACGGTCGGCGCCGTCAGATCCGGGAACACATCCACCGGCATATTGCTGGTTACGTAAGTCCCCGCAAATAGCAGAGCTATCGAGATGATCAGCACGGCCACCCGGTTGGACAGCGACCATCGAATCAGTGCGTTGATCATGGTAATCGTCCTCCCTTAGTGTCCGTGTCCGTGTCCGAAGGATGCAGGTGACAGTGAGGCGAGTTTGATCGCATACGCACCCT
>CP070744.1:2335824-2336069 GCA_020348265.1 Phycisphaerales bacterium
GGGGTCAACGGGCTCCTCGCAGCAGATGGGGTCGAATGGCGTGGTCGTGGTCGTCCACCGCAACGGCGCCGCGTAGGTGCCGTTCCCGTTGTTGAGGAGCACCGAGACGGTGTGGCTTCCGTCGTTGGCCGTGATCAGGTCGGGATCGCCGTCGTTGTCGATGTCGCACGCTCGAACGGCGATCGGAGCATCCCCCTCCGTTTGGTCGGTCGTTGAATATACGGTGCCGGAGTCAGGGCAAAACT
>CP070744.1:2336169-2336414 GCA_020348265.1 Phycisphaerales bacterium
GAGGCTTCCCAGACCTTGGGGTTCATGATGAACGAGCAGTCGACACCGACCATCTGGAACTCGACACCGTTGGGCCCCACCGGTGGGTTGCGGACCATGTCGTTCCACCAGGCTTCCTTGATGTTGCGTTTGAGTTCGGTGCCCAGCGGGCCATAGTCCCAGAACCCGCCGATGCCGCCGTAGATCTCACTGCTGCCGAAGATAAAGCCCCGCCGCCTGCACAGCGCGACGATCTTCTCCATGTT
>CP070744.1:2336514-2336758 GCA_020348265.1 Phycisphaerales bacterium
CCTTGGTTACCGACGGGAACCAGGCCATTCGTGCTGCAGCAGTACGGGCACTGGGGGAAATCGGCACCTTCGACGCCCTCGACGCCGTAACGAGTGCTCTGGCAGACCCGGATTCTCGCGTGCGCAACGAGGCGGCACGTGTCCTGGGATCCAAGGGCAGGGCTCAGCGCGTTCCGTTCTTGCTCACCGCACTTGCACGGGATGAGGACGCTGGTGTGCGGAAGAGCATCGCTCGTGCCCTGGG
>CP070744.1:2336858-2337102 GCA_020348265.1 Phycisphaerales bacterium
TGTCATCATCCGAACAGAGCGTGCATTTGCGAACCTGCGGTGTCCAGACATCATCATATTCGTAGGTTGGCATCTCGAACGGACATACCACCATGCAGTAACGGCAGCCCATACACTTCCAGGCGTCGTAGCTCACAGCGCCGTTCGGCTCCTTGCGCATCGCCCCTACGAGGCATGCCGATACGCAGGCCGGGTCATTGCAGTGCATGCAGTTCATCTTCACATAGACTGGTCTTTCCTCAGC
>CP070744.1:2337202-2337446 GCA_020348265.1 Phycisphaerales bacterium
TTGAAGTCCATCGGACTGCATGTTCCCACAAACGTGGTAACGTCGGTCACTTCGGGCACGCCGCGAAGATACGACGCGAGTTCCGCGGTGACGGACTCGGTGGTCTCCAGAGTGGTGCCTTCGGGCATGTCGACAACAACCTGGAACTCGTTCTTGTTATCGAACGGGAGCATCTTGAGCGGCACTCGGCGGCTGGCGGCCAACCATCCGCTGAAGCCGAAGAGCACTACCATGATCGCAAGTA
>CP070744.1:2337546-2337789 GCA_020348265.1 Phycisphaerales bacterium
CATTCGAAAAGGAGTTTCCCCGATGGATCGTGATGACCCCGTACATGGATGTGCAACTGCGACGGCAGGCACCCCAGTGATTCGCAGCCAAGAGGATTTAATCGCCTACGCCAAGAAACACCGCTACCGAATTCGGAACCTGCACGATGGCGGGCCGGTACCTCCTGCCATGCCGCAGAAGTCGAGCAAGGACAAGCTGGGTTACGTCGGCGAGTCGGATCGCTGGGATGCTATCGTCGGTCA
>CP070744.1:2337889-2338132 GCA_020348265.1 Phycisphaerales bacterium
GTCGGAAACGTTCTGGTGTACGTCACCGGGGATGAACGCCGTGCTCTGGGATGCGATGTACCCAAGACCGCTGACAACCTTTACATAATCGACGTAGTCCTTGGTGGTGGGCCTGCGGATATCATTGGTGGCGTAGTCCAGGACGTTGATAGCAGCTGAGCCCGGCGTGAAATGCACGTTGTACCCGGACAGATCGTGCGTCTCCCGCCCGAACAGGTCGAAGAGCTTGAACGAGCCGGGGGC
>CP070744.1:2338232-2338474 GCA_020348265.1 Phycisphaerales bacterium
GGCTCCACCGAGCTGCGCGACAAGGTCGAGGCCAACACCAAGCGCTTCCGCGAGGGCATGACCAAGGCCGGCTTCGATATCAAGCCCGGCGTCCACCCCATCGTGCCCATCATGCTCTACAACGCCAAACTGAGTCAGGACATGGCCCGCGACCTGTATGCCGAGGGCATCTACGTGATCGGCTTCTACTATCCGGTGGTGGGCAAGGGGCTGGCTCGTATCCGTGTCCAGCTCTCGGCCGG
>CP070744.1:2338574-2338816 GCA_020348265.1 Phycisphaerales bacterium
GACTCTTGGCCTCGCCGAGAGCAGGGCAATCCAGGATTGCCAGGAGATCGTGGGTGTCCACGGAGTCGCCTATATTGACGGGCACCCCTCGTACGATCCCCGCAACGCGTGGTGTGATACGCGTAAGCCGCGTCGCGTCAAACTGCACTTCCGCGGGGACTTCGATGGTCGCAGACATCGCACGGCGCTGCACGCGCTCGACCTCGATGCCCGCCTTGCGAACGATACTTGGATCGATGAAC
>CP070744.1:2338916-2339158 GCA_020348265.1 Phycisphaerales bacterium
GAGCTATACAACTTGGCCAAGCCCCTGCGCAAGGTTCCGATGAACTTCGCCAACGCGGTCGACTGGTCCTGGTGGGAGCTCTGGCACCATGAAGGCCGCCGCGCCCGCCACGGGGCCTCGATGATGGGCCCGGATTACACGCACT
Organism: Phycisphaerales bacterium; assembly: GCA_020348265.1. Classification (GTDB taxonomy): domain Bacteria; phylum Planctomycetota; class Phycisphaerae; order UBA1845; family UBA1845. Next base: position 2,339,062 of record CP070744.1, read on the forward strand.
GGCACGGCACCTACGAAGTGGCCAAGACCTTCTATACGCATTACGTTCCCGAACTCCGCGAGCTTGTCGAAGAAGGCCTGAAGGCGGAGTCCGCAGA
>CP070744.1:2339258-2339500 GCA_020348265.1 Phycisphaerales bacterium
GTCGGCGTGCTTTACATCCTCGACGAGCCCAGCATAGGCCTGCACGCCCGCGACAATCAACGCTTGCTCGACTCACTCTGCCGACTGCGCGATCTGGGCAACACCGTGATCGTGGTGGAGCACGACGAGCATACCATGCGGGTGGCGGACGAGATAGTAGACTTCGGCCCCGGCCCGGGCGTACGCGGGGGGAAGATCGTTGCCCGAGGCAGCATCGAAAAGATAGCCGCCTCGAAACGCTC
>CP070744.1:2339600-2339842 GCA_020348265.1 Phycisphaerales bacterium
GCATTCCCATCCAAGTCGACCCATGTCCAGTGCGCCTGCGGTGTGGGATTACCCGGCAGACCGTAGTTCTGATTGGTCACCAGGTAACCCGAGATGTCACCAACCGAGCCAATCTGGTTCGGCGGATCGAACTCGAGCGTTACCGGATCGACCGGACCGACCACGTCGCCGTAGTTGGTCGGCGGAGCCAGCAGGATCGTGCCGAGCTCCAGCGGATAGCTGCAATCCTGGAACGTAGGAGG
>CP070744.1:2339942-2340184 GCA_020348265.1 Phycisphaerales bacterium
GAACGGGAGCCCGATGAACGTGAGGGCCACGACGACGCCCAACGGGGCGAACGCCACCTTGATGTGAAGCGGCTGTAAATAACGGCCAATCCAGCCAGTATGAGCATAGATGGCGGTCAGTGAAATGCCAGCCACCGCTGTCGGCAAAGCAAAAGGAAGGTCGATCAACGCGTCCACCGCTCGTCGTCCCGGGAAGCGGTAACGCACCAGGACCCATGCGACGATGGTGCCAAACAGCACGT
>CP070744.1:2340284-2340526 GCA_020348265.1 Phycisphaerales bacterium
GAACAGCTCCCGCGCGCTTGCGTCCTGCTGTATACAGAGCCGGCCGACAGCGAGCAGGCCATTGAGGCCATCAAGCGAGGCGCTCTTGACTACCTGGTCACGCCGATCGAGACGAGGATCCTGGCGCAGCACATTCGAGAGGCGCTTCGCATCAGCCGCGACATCCACGTGCCGGCGGTCTATGAACAGCCGGATGATGATGTTGCCGTCGAGCGAATCATCGGGCAATCGCCCGCGATGAG
>CP070744.1:2340626-2340867 GCA_020348265.1 Phycisphaerales bacterium
AGGGACCGCGCTGGCGGTTGCCCTGACAGCCGCTCATGAGTGCGGCTAAGCTCTTGGCCATTAGTACGGGTCAGCTCAACACATCTCTGTGCTTACACCTCCCGCCTATCGACCTCCTAGTCTTGGAGGGGCCTTCTTCCGCTCTAAAGCAGAACCGAGACCTCATCTTGAGGGGGGCTTCCCGCTTAGATGCATTCAGCGGTTATCCTTTCCGTGCTTAGCTACCCAGCGGTGCCCCGAG
>CP070744.1:2340967-2341208 GCA_020348265.1 Phycisphaerales bacterium
CAAGTCCACAGAAGCCGACTGCGGATCGATGGGGTGCTTTCTCAAGTAGTTCAAAGCGGCGACGATGCGCGTATCCAGCCAGTCCCAATCTAGAGTCGGCCAAACCCGCGCATCGCGCCACTCTAGACGATGGCGAGTGAATCGGTCGGTCATCCGTGACGCGAGGTTTACGTTGTGTTCACTGGTCACACTTTCGTAGACCCAGTCGAACATGCCCCCGTCAATCCCGTGCTGCTGCTGT
>CP070744.1:2341308-2341549 GCA_020348265.1 Phycisphaerales bacterium
GACGGTTCTGAGTTTTCAGAAGGATGATACGCTTGATCCCTGTGACAAGTGTGCCGGCTGCAAGATCCTTTGTCTTACCGATGCCGATTGCATGGTGAACACAGCCGGTGTGGATGATTGCGTTTGTCCATCGACCGGTGCACCGCCGCCTTGCCCGGATCCTCCGCCGGGGTATCCCCCGGAGAACGCTGAGTGCATTCAGGCCCTGGTCAGCTATCCTGATACATGCCCGGGTAGCCCG
>CP070744.1:2341649-2341890 GCA_020348265.1 Phycisphaerales bacterium
GGTCGATACAATGATGATTTCGCCAAGAGCGAAGCTTCAGCGCTCTTTGTGCAAGTCAGGCGGCGTTTCTAAGAAGCCTCACTTGTGCTAAGTATGGAGCTGCCGGGCGAAGCGCTGATAACGGGCCGCAGAATGGGATGGCAATGAGAACGCAGCGTTATTCGAGAATCTCGTATCTTGGACTCCTTGGGGTGGCTTGCCTGACGCGGGGAACAAGCGGGCAGCAGCGGATTTCCGATAC
>CP070744.1:2341990-2342231 GCA_020348265.1 Phycisphaerales bacterium
GACATCACCATCGACGGACTCTTGACCTGGAACACGGCCGGGGGCTTCTCTGGTCCCGGAACCGTCAATGCAAACGGCGGCGTGCTGGTTAATCCAGGCGGTGGTGAGAAGACGCTCCGCGATTGCGTCTTCAACAACGCCGGCACGGCCACGCTCCTCGGCGCGTTCAGCTTGGCATCCGGTACAGTGGTATTCAACAACCTCGCCACCGGCGTCATAGACATCCAGGCAGATAGCGGCG
>CP070744.1:2342331-2342572 GCA_020348265.1 Phycisphaerales bacterium
TGTCCCGCCAGCCTCGTGCTCCCCGTAAACGTGGTCGATGTACACGTCCGGATGCCGTCGGATCCTGCCATGAGCCCGCGCGAGGAGCTCGCTTCGCTTGCCGTAGATCAGACACTGCTTCGGACAGACTTGTACGCACGCTGGCGTGCCACCTTTGTTTGGATTGCCGTCATCTGAGCAGAGAGTGCATTTTCGCACCTGGGGTGTCCAGACATCATCGTATTCGTAGGTCGGCATCTCG
>CP070744.1:2342672-2342913 GCA_020348265.1 Phycisphaerales bacterium
TCCTACTATCTGCATCAACCCGACGTATCCTTACTGCGATGAAGTGGATGACACCTGCGAGGTGTGCATCGATGACGGTCCCTGCGATAACGGCCTGGCATGTGACGGCGAGGAGACCTGCGTCATGCCCGGAGACGGAAGTGAGCACTACTGCCAGGACGGCGCGCCGGTGCAGTGTCCGCCGGACGAAGCGTGCATCGGCTACACTTGCGTGGAGCCCGGGGGAGACTGCGCACCGGAG
>CP070744.1:2343013-2343253 GCA_020348265.1 Phycisphaerales bacterium
GTGACGCAATTGCGCAGCCAGCTCTGCAACGGTCACACCCAGTGCACGGGCTCCCGGTTTCGGTAGAACCTGAAGCTCACGCTTGCCAGGGCGCAGGCTGATCTCCGCATCGAAGACTCCATCGTAGAAAGCCAGCTTTGCGCGAAGTTCGTCCGCCGCCCCCCGAAGCTGCTCAAGGTCTTCCCCCAGAAGCCGGATCTCAACCGGTTTCGCTGTTGGACCGTGTTCCTGCCGTGTCAC
>CP070744.1:2343353-2343593 GCA_020348265.1 Phycisphaerales bacterium
TGACCGACGATAGCATCCCAGCGATCCGACTCGCCGACGTAACCCAGCTTGTCCTTGCTCGACTTCTGCGGCATGGCCGGCGGAACGGGCCCGCCATCGTGCAGGTTCCGAATTCGGTAGCGGTGTTTCTTGGCGTAGGCGATTAAATCCTCTTGGTTGCGAATTAGAAGCGTATCTGCTGGCGCAGTTGCGCATCCATGCGCGAGATTCTCACGGTCCATCGCGGAAATTCCTTTCTGG
>CP070744.1:2343693-2343933 GCA_020348265.1 Phycisphaerales bacterium
CTGCGGCTACGCTGGCACTGGCCCTGGGATGCCGGGTTCACCTGGCCCTGGGAGGATGAGTTCACCTGGCCCTGGGAGGATGGGTTCTGCTGGCCGTGGCAGGGTTGTTGGGTCTGGCCATGGGAAGCTGCGCTTAACCTCGTGACTTGCACGTGAGCCTGGAACCCCATACCGGATCCGGATTGCGATGTGTTTGACGAGTCCGGTTACTAGGATTGCGACGCAGAGGAGCAACCGGAG
>CP070744.1:2344033-2344273 GCA_020348265.1 Phycisphaerales bacterium
GTTCGGAGCTCAGGACGCCAAAACACGGCAGGACCTGCGAAGGTGGCTTCGCCGCCAGCACAGCGAGCTGCACGTGACCAGCGTGCTCGGGACCCATGATCAGGAGGAGGCGCTCGAGGTGGCGGACCGAGTGGTCATCACCAACGCCGGACGGATCGAGCAAGTCGGCACGCCGGAAGAGGTCTTCCATCATCCGGCCAATGAGTTTGTGATGAACTTCGTCGGGCACGTGAACGTTTT
>CP070744.1:2344373-2344612 GCA_020348265.1 Phycisphaerales bacterium
CTCACCCGCTGCACGAGCTGGCCAGCAAGTACATGTGGCTGGTGGATTCGGAGCATGACGACCAGTACTTCGGTAAGCCCGTGAACCGTTATGGTCACCTGATGTCATTCTGCGTGAAGGGCGGGGCGGACCCTGCACGGAAGTTCTTCGACAGACTGCAGCGTATCTGGCGGGCCACGGACCTGGGGCGAATCAAGAGCGTGGCCACCATCCCGGCCATCTCGACCCATCAACAGCAG
>CP070744.1:2344712-2344951 GCA_020348265.1 Phycisphaerales bacterium
ACCGGGTCCTCTAGAGTTCTTTGGCGGAAGTACTCGTAACGCGAGCACGACTCCATGGTCGTGCGCAGACAGGGGCAAATACTTATGTTCGACTTTTCGACTCGTATACGTCGCCCTCTTCTTGTCGTCGCGCTATTCGTAGCGGCAATCGGAGTCACCAGAGTATCCGCACAGGAAATCTTGCACGTCTACGGATCCGAAGGCCCCTATCCGGCGATGCGCGAAGCGGCAACGGTATT
>CP070744.1:2345051-2345290 GCA_020348265.1 Phycisphaerales bacterium
GCCTTTGGTCACGACGCGCTCCCCTTCGGTCACACCGCCTTTAACTTCAACAAAACCGTTGTCGCGGGCGCCGACCTCTAGCTCGCGCCGCTGAAAGTTCTCGCCGTCGACCAGCACGTAGGCCGTCGGACGCCCGTTGTCCTTGACGATGGCCTTCTCCGGTACGGCCACGACGTTTGTGGCGGTTCGAGTTTCCAGGTAGACATTCGCAAACATTCCCGCACGGAACAGGCCCTCGG
>CP070744.1:2345390-2345628 GCA_020348265.1 Phycisphaerales bacterium
TCACTTTCGATCGCGGTCTTTGTCTCGTTGTAGGTAGCTTCTATCGAGCTGAACTGCGCGTCGGCCGACGTGCGAGCATGCAGCACCTCCGCCAAGGAGGACTGGAATTTCGCGATGTCTTCCGGGTCGATGTTCGGAGCAACGGCCATGACCTTTTCGGATACCGGCACGTCCAGATCCATGGATTCGTCGGTCGGTGTGGTCTTGCCGGGAAACCCAACGCCTCCGATGTGCGTTT
>CP070744.1:2345728-2345966 GCA_020348265.1 Phycisphaerales bacterium
CAGGCGGTGTATGAAGAGCCGGACGATGACATTTCCGTCGAGCGAATCATCGGGCAGTCACCCGCGATGAGAGAAGTCTACAAGCTGATCGGGCGCATCGCCCCGCGAGACGTGAACGTGCTCATCACCGGGGAAAGCGGCACAGGCAAGGAGCTGATTGCCCGGGCCATCCTGCACCATAGCCCGCGCAAAGACAGACCATTCCTGGCCATCAGTTGTGCGGCAATTCCAGAGACCT
>CP070744.1:2346066-2346304 GCA_020348265.1 Phycisphaerales bacterium
AAGTTCCATTCGCTTGGCTTCTTGCTGGCGCCTAGCCTCGTGGATTTCTGCGAGTGATATCTCTTCGTTTGCCGCAGCGTTCGTGCGCTTATTCCACAGTTGGGCGCTGCGCCGCCTGAAGGTCGCGTCGCGATCGAGTTCCGTGGCCCGTGCCCCGTTGAGCGTCACGTCCACGTTGCTCATTCCGATGCGCGCCTCGCTGATGTACTTCTGCGGCAAGTGGTTCTTCTCGGCTTTG
>CP070744.1:2346404-2346642 GCA_020348265.1 Phycisphaerales bacterium
GTCCTCGATCTGAAGGTGGGGGATTACCTTGAAGACGCCACCCCCTCGGCGGACATTAGCTATCGCGACGCTCTGATCCTGGCCATGAAGGCGGAGAAGGCCGCGTTCCGACTCTACAGCGACCTGGCCTCGACCACGGATGATGCCAACCTGCGGGCGGTGCTTTTGGGTCTGGCTCAGGAGGAGGCCAAGCACAAGCTGCGCTTTGAGCTGGAGTACGACGCGGAGTTTTTGAAGG
>CP070744.1:2346742-2346980 GCA_020348265.1 Phycisphaerales bacterium
GGCCCGCGACACTATGCAGCGAATCCCCTCCGGCGGACAACTGACCGATCAAGTTCGCGCCTGGCTCGAGGAGTACGAGGCGAAGCAGGCAAAACGCCGGGAGATCGACAAGGCGGACTACGAGAAGTACGTCGGGTACGCCAAAGCGAGAATCGAGCGCAAGGAGTATGACAGAGCCCTGGGATGGGCGCTGGCCGCTGCCGACTGCATTGAGGATCGCGAGACTCTGCTCAGCAGC
>CP070744.1:2347080-2347318 GCA_020348265.1 Phycisphaerales bacterium
GTGCCACTACGGATGGAAGGCCCGCGGCGTGACCGGCCAGGGGGCTCCGATCGGCGATGCCTTCTACATCGACTATGTCGCCCACGAGATGGGCCACCAGTTTGGAGCCAATCACACTTTCAACGGTGTCGGTGGTAGTTGCGGCGGCTTTAATCGTAACGCTGCGCCGGCTTACGAACCCGGAAGCGCAACGACAATCATGGGCTATGCCGGCATTTGCGGTTCGGGAGACGATCTG
>CP070744.1:2347418-2347656 GCA_020348265.1 Phycisphaerales bacterium
AGATGACTAACACGTCAGCGATCTTTGGCAACGAGGTGAGCACGCTGCCGGACTTCCCAGCGGAGATCCGGGCGCCGGCCGGTACGCTGGCGGGGGTAAGCTGTTTTCAACTGAACTTCGGGGCGCGCAAGCTCCGTACTCCAGGCGACCGGGCCAACGCCCTGATCGCGATGAATCCGGCGGCGCTGAAGGTGAACATCGACGACTTGGAGCCGGGCGGCCTGGTAATTGCAAATGT
>CP070744.1:2347756-2347993 GCA_020348265.1 Phycisphaerales bacterium
CCGTTCTCCAGGGCAGATCGAGTAAGCAGGGTGGGCACCAGCTCGCCCAGAACTCGATCAGAAGCGCCTTCTGCCCGAGGATTCGGTCTATGTCGATCGGATCACCCCGGACCCACTCGATTCCGTGCAAGATCGGAGGCGGGCCGCCAATGCGCAGCTTTTCGCTCGCCCCCGCATCAGGACCGGCGGCAATCAAGCTTGCCAGGATCATGCCAGCTGAACCACGAATCATCGTCT
>CP070744.1:2348093-2348330 GCA_020348265.1 Phycisphaerales bacterium
GGCACGCCATGAAAGTCAGCGACTTTGCGAAAGCCCAGGGCGCCGTGCTCGGCAAGGCTATGACCGCCCTGGATGAGGGCACCGGCCTCGTGCTCGTGCTTGTTTCGCTTCAGTAAGGGCCCGGCAAGTGTGAGATTACGCGAACAATAGGAGCATAAGCCATGAGATATTCTGTTGGTTTAATCATAACGGTGATTCAGATGTTTGCTGTCGGCGCTGCGTACGCACAGATGTCCC
>CP070744.1:2348430-2348666 GCA_020348265.1 Phycisphaerales bacterium
GGTGACACGGACGATGACACAACGCCCAAGACGCTCTATGCCTTCGATCAGGCTGGAACTCTGATTAGCCAGACGGCAGGGGCAAGCCAGATAACCTTCCAGATCGACACATCGATGACCGGTGGAGTTCCGATCTACTCGATCGAGTTCGACTCCGCACCCGGCACGGCAGGCGGGGCCAACGACGGCATCGTTTTCACTATCGACAACTTCTATGTTGAGGGTCGATTGGATGA
>CP070744.1:2348766-2349002 GCA_020348265.1 Phycisphaerales bacterium
GCACAATCGAATAGGCTGGATTCCAGGTCGCTCTCACCCGCGGGTTGCCCTCGCCATATGGTCACTTTTGTGCCCTCACAGAAGCTGAACGCACCGGGATAAGGTCGACCGGCAGCGCGAATCAATCTGTAGATGACGTCGGTCTGCTGTGACCAGTCAATCAGACCATCGGCCGGGGTCCTCTTGGGATAGTACGTCGCTTTCCTGTGGTCATGGGGGCTGCGGGGCAGGTTTCC
>CP070744.1:2349102-2349338 GCA_020348265.1 Phycisphaerales bacterium
GGTAGGCATCTTTGCCCACGGGCATACCATTACCCAGATGTTCATGTTTGGGGTCGCCCTAGCGGTCTCCGCCATACCCGAAGGACTGCCGATCGCCATGACGGTGGCGCTGGCCATCGGCACGACCCGGATGGCTCGCCGCGGCGTGATCGTCCGCCGACTCGCGGCGGTGGAAGGCCTCGGCAGCTGTACGCTGATCGGCAGCGACAAGACTGGAACTCTGACGTGCAACGAGC
>CP070744.1:2349438-2349673 GCA_020348265.1 Phycisphaerales bacterium
CCATCTATGAAGGTCTGGTTATCCCCGACATTGCCGACGCGGCTGATGCGCTGCGGCCGATCTACGAAAGCACCAAGGGTGTGGACGGATACGTTAGCCTGGAGGTGGATCCCAAGCTCGCCTATGACACCGAAGCCACCATCAGCGAGGGTCGCCGACTGTTTAACCAGGTGAACCGCCGCAATCTTCTTATCCAGGTCCCCGCCACCGAGGAGGGTATGCCCGCGGTCGAGAC
>CP070744.1:2349773-2350008 GCA_020348265.1 Phycisphaerales bacterium
CTCAGCGGAGTGGACGGGCTTCCCAAGCTGTTGATGCAGGACACGGGCCTTAACAGCGGGTTCATGCTGGCGCAGTACACGGCCGCGGCACTGGTCAGCGAGAACAAGGGATTGTGCACGCCGGCGTCGGTTGATTCGATTCCCACATCCCTCGGGCAGGAGGACCACGTCAGCATGGGGGCTCGGGCGGGGGTCAAGTGTCTCCAGGTGTTGGAGAACACGGAGACCGTCCTGG
>CP070744.1:2350108-2350342 GCA_020348265.1 Phycisphaerales bacterium
GGTTCAGGTGCGCTTCTACGGGTCTTGCGAGGTTGGTGGAGAGGCCGTTTCGCCCGTGCTCTACGATCTGACAGTGAACGGAGATCTTGGGACACTTGTAGACTGCAACGACAACGGAATCCTGGATGACGAGGAACTCGACTGCAACGAGAACGGGGTCCCGGATGATTGTGACGTACCCGCATCACCAGGCTTTCCCGAAGGGTGGTGCCTGTCCGACTGTTCGAACGACTG
>CP070744.1:2350442-2350676 GCA_020348265.1 Phycisphaerales bacterium
TTCGAGTTAGTCACGGCCATGTCGACGTCAGCGGTCACCGTAACGGCACGCTTTTGGTTCTTGCGGTGGATCGATGCATACCCCGTCCCCTCGGTAAGGCGGGCGACTTCGGTGAAGGGGACCATCCGCCCCGACGGCGTAGCCAGGCGCATCGATTCGATGTCATAGACTCTGCGGCGGAACTCGGGGGGATAGCGGACCATGATCCTGACGTCTTCACGACCGCGCTGCACC
>CP070744.1:2350776-2351010 GCA_020348265.1 Phycisphaerales bacterium
CGGAGCTTCGGCAACGACCAACGTCGATACGGTTCACCGAGAAGATCGGGTGGGCAGAGGGCCGTTTCGATGATGAGGCTGCGTTGTTCCTCGGTGAACTTCTTGGGCCGGCCGATGCCGTACTTGGGTTCCAATGCAGAGAACCCCTCTTCGTTGAACGACTTGATGATGGTGCGCACATGGGCTTCGGAAAAGTAGAATCTTCGGGCGATGTCGGGGACCTTCGATCCCTGG
>CP070744.1:2351110-2351344 GCA_020348265.1 Phycisphaerales bacterium
TATTGGGGATGCTGTCGCCGCTGCATCCGCCACGCGGGATGAGCTTCATGAAGTGATAGTCGTAGGGTTGCCATCCGGCGTGAACGAAGAACACCAGACCATCGACGGCAATCTCGTAAGTGATCCCATCGAACGTCTCAAAGCGGTAGGTGTGGAACTCATCGATAGCCAACCCGTCAACCACCGTCCCTCCGTCCCGGGAAATGGCGGCATCACCGTTCATCTCCACACCAT
>CP070744.1:2351444-2351678 GCA_020348265.1 Phycisphaerales bacterium
TCGGATGTCCGGTCATGTGTACGTTCTGCGCAAGTGGTGTGGGCGGGCTCAAGCGTCAACTCAGCGCTTCAGAGATCGTCGAACAGGCTATGCGCGTCCGCCAACTGTGTGACGATGCGGAGCGCCTTTCAAATGTTGTCTTCATGGGCCTGGGCGAGCCGCTGGCCAACTACGACGCCACGGTACAGGCCCTGCGCATCATTAACGCTGAGTGGGGCATGGCCGTTGGTGCGC
>CP070744.1:2351778-2352012 GCA_020348265.1 Phycisphaerales bacterium
GCCGGAGACGCCGATGGCACCCACGATCTGACCTTGAGCATTCCTGATCGGCACGCCGCCGGGGAACGTGATCAGCCCGTTGTTGGAGTGCTCGATGTTGTAGAGCGAACCACCTGGCTGGGAGAGCCTGCCGATCTCGCCGGTGTTCATGTCGAAGAAGCGTGCCGTTCGGGCTTTCTTGATAGCAATGTCAATCGACCCGAGCCAGGCATTATCCATGCGTGCGTACGCCTT
>CP070744.1:2352112-2352345 GCA_020348265.1 Phycisphaerales bacterium
GTGCTGGTCGACCTGCCGCGCGGACCGCACCTTGAAGTGCGGCCGGCCTACGATGGTGTCGCCGGTCTGGGCCGCGGAACCATTTCCCACGACCGGATCCGCGTGATCGGAAAATGGCAGGATTTCTCTGCCGCTCGCAAGTGACCCTGACGGTGGTCATGGACCGGCGTGCATCGGCTCGAAGGTGCACGCCGGCCCGCCCCACACTTTTGAACAGGAAGGACGACCTGCAT
>CP070744.1:2352445-2352678 GCA_020348265.1 Phycisphaerales bacterium
TACGCTTGGACGTCGTTAACGTTGACAATTCCATTGGGTACGGAGAATCCGAACGGAGCGGGCTGACCGAGCCCTATGCCCACCGTATCTCCGTAGTACCACGGATCCGGCCTCTCGATCGTGCCTAACACCAAGGGTTCACCCAAGATCAGACCATCCATGCTCGACCTGATAGCGTAGGTTGCAGCGGGTATAATCTCGCAGTCGCCGATGTGAACGACTTCCGGCCAACC
>CP070744.1:2352778-2353011 GCA_020348265.1 Phycisphaerales bacterium
CGGTATGGGCTCCGGTTCGAGCATGGCAGCTACGCGAAAGCCCGTGTGGGTGTATATGCCCCCCTCCGGTATGTACCCGAAGTGATTTGCGGCATGGCCGGGGTCAAAACTCGGATACCCGCTGCCACGCAGGAAGGGGCCCACGCCTTCCTCCCAGGTGTCGACCCACTCATGCATGTTGCCGCACTGATCGAAGGTTCCGTAAGGGCTTGGCGACCAAGTGTATGCCCCGC
>CP070744.1:2353111-2353344 GCA_020348265.1 Phycisphaerales bacterium
CTGCGGATCGGGAGAAGTGAGATGCGATTGAGTCGATGCGGGTTTCGAGGCATTGCTTTGGCGTTGACAGGGGTGCTTGGCGTTTGCATGGCCGGCACCGTCTTTGCCGAGGACTGCAACATAAACGGCATTCCTGACCGATGTGACGTGGATTGTGCTGCTGAAGGGTGCGTGCTCGGCTCCTGCGGGGGCAGCCTCGATATTGATCCGGAGAACGGCATCCCCGACGAATG
>CP070744.1:2353444-2353677 GCA_020348265.1 Phycisphaerales bacterium
GTCGCTACAACTGGTGCACTGCCCGCCAACTCACCGAAGTGTTAGCCTGGATCGCCCGAAAACCGAGTGGGCGTTTGTTCTTCGACAGCCTCTCCATTGCCGGCGTGGACGGCTCTTTGAAAAAACGCCTCAAGGACATCCCCGGCAAGGTGCGCGGCAAGACGGGCACCATGCGGAGCATCCGCACCCTGAGCGGCTACGCCGATCGCAACGGCGGGGGCCGCTACGCATTC
>CP070744.1:2353777-2354010 GCA_020348265.1 Phycisphaerales bacterium
CCTCGAAAACGTCGTTCTGTTGCCGCCAGTCCTCGGAGTACGCATAGGCAACGGGTGCTTGTGGCATACCGTTGTCCTCCGCAGACTCCCAGATCATCACAAGCCGATCTGGTTCGGGGAACGGCAGCGGTCGGAGGACCACGGCATTCAGAACACTGAAAATCGCCGTGTTGGCGCCGACGCCGAGAGCAAGTGTAATCAATGCGATCGCAGTAAAGCCCGGGTTCTTGAAT
>CP070744.1:2354110-2354343 GCA_020348265.1 Phycisphaerales bacterium
CTGCCAAAACCGACGTTGAGGCTCTTTGTCTGCACGTATTCCGTCACGAATCTGCGCAGCCTGTCGGCCAGGGCAAACGGCTCAGTCAGACCTCCTCCGGCACGCCTTGCGAGCGCAATCAACTCCGGATCATCGATATTGATCATCAAGTTCCCATCCAGGTACTGGGACAGGTCGTTTTTCTGCGGTTTGGCCTTGGATTGCGGCTTGTGGATCTGGCGAGTGACGACGAC
>CP070744.1:2354443-2354675 GCA_020348265.1 Phycisphaerales bacterium
TCCTCCATGCCTCGTGCGTTCCTGCCTGCGTATGTCCTGCATCTGTGGTCATAGGCGGTCCTGCGTCATTCTGCTGGTGAAGGAATCCTGAAGAAGCAGGCGTACAGCACGGGAACGACCACCAGAGTCAAGACGGTGGCGAACGCAAGTCCGAACATGATGGTCACGGCCATCGCGACGAAGAACGCGTCTGCCAGCAGGGGGATCATCCCGAGCACGGTCGTCAGCGCAG
>CP070744.1:2354775-2355007 GCA_020348265.1 Phycisphaerales bacterium
GGAACGCGCCCTCCGCGCCGGTGCCAAGGGCTACGTCATGAAGGAGGAGGCGACCGAGAGGCTGATGACCGCGATTCGCAAGGTCTTGAGCGGCCAGATCTATCTCAGCGATCGGATGGCCGGGCGCATGCTCTCCAAGTTCGTCGGTGGGACGCCCAACGGTGGAGATTCAGCCGTAGGACGCCTGAGCGATCGAGAATTGCAGGTCTTTGAGTTGATCGGTAAGGGCCTG
>CP070744.1:2355107-2355339 GCA_020348265.1 Phycisphaerales bacterium
GGGCCACGGGCACTGACGCACCCAATCGCCAAGGGTGATTCGGCGTCTCGTTCTCGGCGTAAGCAAGAAGCCCGGGGCAGGTCAAACGATGAATGGACACCTTGGGAAGAGAGCCAGATGATAGACAGACTGATCGAGGCATCACTCAGGGCCAAAGGCCTGGTCATCGTGATGATCATCGCGGTGATCGGGTACGGGACATACGAATACAATCGCATGCCCGTCGATGCCT
>CP070744.1:2355439-2355671 GCA_020348265.1 Phycisphaerales bacterium
TCCAGGCGTCATAGCTGACCGCGCCGTTCGGCTCTTTGCGCATCGCTCCGACGAGGCACGCTGACGCGCAAGCGGGATCATTGCAGTGCATACAGTTCATTTTCACGTAGACCGGACTGTTTTCAGCGTCGCGAGTGCCGGTGTCGAATCTGTTTACCATCGTGTAGCTGCGCGGCCCCAGGGGCCGGCGTTCGTTGAATACCGACTCGTCCAGCAGGTCCTCTTTCGTTGG
>CP070744.1:2355771-2356002 GCA_020348265.1 Phycisphaerales bacterium
GGTTATCCCAAGTGCCGGACGACCAAGCCTATGCCGCCGGGAGTCTACGTAGAGAAGCCCAAGCCCGCCGAGGCCGGTGTGCGCTGCGACAAGTGCGGCCGGGCTATGGTGATTCGCACGGGTCGGCGCGGGCCGTTCCTCAGTTGTTCGGGGTTTCCACGCTGTCGCAACGCGCTGGCGATGGACAAGATCGATCATCTGCGCGAGCTAGCTGAAGCCGGCAAGATCCCC
>CP070744.1:2356102-2356333 GCA_020348265.1 Phycisphaerales bacterium
GCTTCGCCCGCGGGGCTCGCGTGTGCCTGACCGTGGACCGATCGATCTTGCCATAGTCGAGAAGATCGTTAGCGAGCTTGCCCGCTTCGACGATACCTTGCTGGTGCTGTGCGGATTCGGTGACCCGTTGCGTCATCCGCAGTTTGCGCCGGTCTTGGATGTGATTCGCTCAACGCCTCCGAACGAAAAGATGATCTACGGCTTGGCCGTTCGCACGAGCGGTGTTGATCT
>CP070744.1:2356433-2356664 GCA_020348265.1 Phycisphaerales bacterium
CGTCCAGTGGGCTTGCGGTTTCGGATCGCCCGGCACACCGTAGTTGAGGTTGGTCAGCAGGTAACCCGAGACATCACCGACGCTGAGGATCTGGTTGGGCGGGCCGAACTCGGTGGTTACGGGATCGACCGGGCCAACTACGTCGCCATAGTTACCCGGCGGGGGTCTTAGGATAGTGCCAACGGTCAACGGTTCGCTGCATAGGTCACCCGTTGGAGGCGCGCAGGCGCT
>CP070744.1:2356764-2356995 GCA_020348265.1 Phycisphaerales bacterium
CTTTCGCCGTAGTGCGCGAGGCGGCACGACGCACCCTCGGATTGCGGCACTTTGACGTCCAGCTCCTCGGAGGGCTGGCCCTGCACGACGGACTCATCGCGGAGATGAAGACGGGAGAGGGCAAGACGCTGGTCGCGACGCTCCCTGTCTACCTCAACTCTCTCGCTGGAAAAGGCGTGCATGTGGTCACCGTCAACGACTACCTTGCCCAGCGGGACGCTGATTGGATGG
>CP070744.1:2357095-2357326 GCA_020348265.1 Phycisphaerales bacterium
TCCAGTTTTGTCGCTCCCGATCAGCGTACAGCTCCCTAGACCTTCCACCGCCTCGAGTCGGCGGACGATCACACCCCGACGAGCCATCCGGCTGGTGCCGATAGCCAACGCTACTGTCATCGCGATCGGCAATCCCTCGGGTATGGCCGAGACCGCCAACGCCACGCCAAACATGAACATTTGAGTGACGGTATGCCCGTGAGCGAAGATGCCCACCAGGGCGACGAAGAA
>CP070744.1:2357426-2357657 GCA_020348265.1 Phycisphaerales bacterium
CGACTCAGGCAACGATCCAGATTGCCCGAGCGTCCCCGTCTGTGGCAACAGCATCTGTGAGATCGATCTGGGCGAGGACTGCCGTAACTGCTCGGATGACTGCAACGGGGTGACTACCGGAAGACCATCCGGGCGCTACTGCTGCGGCGACGACGTGGACTGCAACGATCCACGTTGCACCGGCGGCGGAAATACGTGTCAGATGGGCGGCACAAGCATGGTCATTGACCC
>CP070744.1:2357757-2357988 GCA_020348265.1 Phycisphaerales bacterium
ATCAACAACACTGGATCCCACGGGGAGGTTCTGCGGTACGACACTTCCGGCGGCTTTACGGAGGTCTCTTCTTGGGCGGCATTCGACGCAGGCGCGCACGACGTAGGCAGCCAACCTGACGGATACTGGGGTGGAGTGTTCGATGGACGCTATGTCTACTTCACCCCCGTGCAGAATAACGAAGGTATGCACGGCGAAGTGTTGCGACTCGACACAGTTGGTGAATTCTCC
>CP070744.1:2358088-2358319 GCA_020348265.1 Phycisphaerales bacterium
TTCAGACCGAACCCACCGAATTCGCGAACGAAATCATGCGACCAATGTACCGATCCTGTGTTGGCATCCAGGCAGTGCATTACGCCGGCAATGCCGATCGTGTAGAGCCGGCCACCGGTGAGCAGCGGCGTGGCCCTGGGGCCGCGACCGAACTGCTTTATGTTCCTTTCGCAAGGTAACGAGTCGTACGCATACTCCCAAAGCGTCTTACCGGTCTTCGCATCAAGGCTG
>CP070744.1:2358419-2358650 GCA_020348265.1 Phycisphaerales bacterium
GTCAGGGCGCATATACGAACGGCTGTTCATTCGGCATTGGAACGAATGGAAGGACGGGCGGCGCTCGCACATCTTCGTTAGGCCTGTGGAGGGAGGGGCACCGGTCGACGTGATGCGCAACATGGACGCCGATTGTCCCTCTAAGCCTTTCGGTGGCCCGGAGGAGTATATCTTCACACCTGACGGCCGCTCCATTGTATTCACCGCACGAGATGCCGGCCGCCAGGAGGC
>CP070744.1:2358750-2358981 GCA_020348265.1 Phycisphaerales bacterium
GGTCGGCGAGGCGCTTGGAGACGTAGGCTTCGTCGATGTAGACTGACTCCCCGGATCGGTCCGGGGCTTCGAAGCTCAGGTCTTCCATGAGCTCCTCCATTACGGTCATCAAGCGGCGTGCGCCAATATTCTCCGTGCCTTCATTCACCCGAAAGGCGATATCCGCCAGTGCCGCAACCGCGTCATCGGTGAATTCCACCTTCACACCCTCGGTGCCTATCAGGGCGACGT
>CP070744.1:2359081-2359311 GCA_020348265.1 Phycisphaerales bacterium
GCGGGGGCAGCCTCGATATTGATCCGGAGAACGGCATCCCCGACGAATGTGAGGGACTCCAATCGCCCGCTACGTTCACCACTACGCTCGACTTCACCGATGGTTATCTTCACGACGGCCGGGCAAAGTTGGTCAATCTCACCACGGGCGCAGGCAACCTGCTGGAGCGGAATGAGATGCCCAAACCGCTGCCTTTCCTCTGGGTGGCCGTCACGACATCGGGCACGGTG
>CP070744.1:2359411-2359641 GCA_020348265.1 Phycisphaerales bacterium
GCATGGGTCCGATACACATGATCTTCGTTTTCCTTGGGGCTCTGTTTCGAAGACAAGCCGGGCTGGCCGCCGAGAAGCTCGCCCTCCGGCAGCAGCTTGCCGTCCTGGAGCACAAGTCCAAGCGCACGCGACTGCGGAAGCGCGACCGCATCTTCTGGGTATGGCTGTCTCGACTCTGGGCTGGTCGGCGCTCCGTGCTGGTGATCGTCCATCCGGACACCGTCCTGCGC
>CP070744.1:2359741-2359971 GCA_020348265.1 Phycisphaerales bacterium
CTGGCCCGCATTGATCGCGAAATCGAGAGCAGCACGGCCATTACCGAGGCCAATTATAGTGAGATGCTGACCCAGGCCGAAGCTATCGGATTGCAGGCCGAAATGGAAATCAAACGCCTGTCAGCTCGCAACGAACTGGAGAAGGCAGTCGCCCAGGCCGACGTGGAAAGGCTTCACGATCTTCACTTTGTGAACACTGTCAAAGGGGAGGCGGAAGCCGAGCGCTACCT
>CP070744.1:2360071-2360301 GCA_020348265.1 Phycisphaerales bacterium
GTTGGGCGAACTGCTCACGGTTGAACTGTCGCATTACGGCCAAATCAGTCGTGTCGGCGGGCTCATAGCGGTCTGCCAGGTGAACGGCGCCTACGACCTCCTGTCCCTCTGACGTCGTGATAGTGAAGTCCCACGTCGAAGTGTCAACCTCGTCGACCCTGGCTGCATCATCCTCGTCGCGAGCCGAGAGGAAGATGCCCTGATCAAGAGCCAGACACACTTCCAGAGTC
>CP070744.1:2360401-2360631 GCA_020348265.1 Phycisphaerales bacterium
TGACCAGATCCGGGTCCGGGTCGAACTCACTCCCCTCCCAACTGAACACGCCGCTGTCGAAGTACCCGTCGGAGTCGGTGTAGCCGGACCACATCTCCTCAGAGCCGACCGTGTCACTGTCCAGCAGACGAACGTCGATCCCGTCGACGCCGACGACTCTCGCCGGGATGTCATCGGGATCGTCGCAATCATCGTCCCCTGTCATGTCCCGGCACGACCGCGTGTAGACA
>CP070744.1:2360731-2360961 GCA_020348265.1 Phycisphaerales bacterium
CTTGCGTCTCCAGGCCCCCACATGTGGTAGCTGTTGTGCCCGGAGATGGCTCCGGGAAGGCCATATCGTCGCCCCAAAAAGTCGATGGCTCCGGCCTCCGCATAGTTGCCTGCCCAGATCGAGCACTTGGCTTGGTCATCCAGTGTAAGGCCCGCGTACACGCGCGCCACCGTTTCAACCTGGTTCTCCCAGCCACACATGGCATAATACTCGTTGTTGACTTCATCGAT
>CP070744.1:2361061-2361291 GCA_020348265.1 Phycisphaerales bacterium
TATTCTTGATCGCCGTGCGCCGGGCGACCAGCGACTGACGGTAGTGGATCAAGGCACGCCATTCGCGGACTCTCTTCGACGGCACGTTCACCAGCGGCAACTGGTTCACCGCAGACAACTGTGCCAGCTTAAGGGCGTCCACCCGATCCGTTTTCTTTTTCACCCTCCGCCAACGCCAGCCTTCATGGGACGGGTTGGCCACCTGCAACTCGATCCCCAACCGGCCCGCC
>CP070744.1:2361391-2361621 GCA_020348265.1 Phycisphaerales bacterium
GTGGGATATCGATTCGTCGACGTTCTTGGTGGACACATTGCCGCCGACAAGGAGGTCCGGCTTACTCATTTTGACGATGTACTGATTCCTTTGCTGAGGAAGATCCTCCGTTTGGTCGTGGTCATCGTCGTTATCCTCGTCCTGTTAGGCTGGCTTGGGTATAGACCTACGACGGTGCTCGGTGCGCTGGGAATTGGTGGTCTGGCGGTTGCGTTTGCAGCCAAGGATAC
>CP070744.1:2361721-2361950 GCA_020348265.1 Phycisphaerales bacterium
TAGTCGGTTTCTTGAGGATGTGATCTCTCAAATGGGGAGAAGTAAGATGTGTGCCATCAGGAGGATACCAGCGTCGGTGTTATCTCTCTTGGCGTTTGGTTTGATCGGGGCCGGCGGATTGAGAGCAGAGGAGGCGATCCAGGGGGAGCGGCTCGATCCGTCGTCCTATGGTCCGTCGTACATCGAGTCGATGGACGAGGCAATTGAACGTGCCCGCCTTGCCCCGCGC
>CP070744.1:2362050-2362279 GCA_020348265.1 Phycisphaerales bacterium
GCGGTTGGAGGGGTTTGGTTTAACGGTACGGATCGGCGGCTGATAATGAACGATAGAGTGTCAAGATTGCGGCAGCGTAGTATCGATGCGCTGCCCTCTGTTTCATGTGAACGTGCCCGGCTCATGACGGGGTTCTACCAGGAGAACAATGGTAAGTACTCCGTCCCCGTCTTGCGTGCTCTGGCCTTCAAACATCTGTGCGAGCACCAGACCATCTTCATCGGTGAAG
>CP070744.1:2362379-2362608 GCA_020348265.1 Phycisphaerales bacterium
GGGTGTTTCACGCTGACCCGCATCCGGGAAACATTCTTGTAGATTCTTCGGGGAGCGTCGGGCTTATCGATTTCGGGCAGATTGGAACGATCACGGAAGAGTTGATGACCGAGCTGATCGTCATCGTCTACGCCTGCGTGAACAACGAGCTTGACGTGGTGGTCGACGCCCTTGCTGATATGGATGCGTTGGGCCCGGAAACGGAGCGCCGCCACCTGCAGCGCGAGCT
>CP070744.1:2362708-2362937 GCA_020348265.1 Phycisphaerales bacterium
GTCTAGTCTTCTGGTCCGGCGATGGCCAGCAAGGCGCGCAGCACGCCGAGGCACTCGCCCTTCTTCTTGACAGCCAATACGGGTGACGGGCTCCTGCGGATCAGTTGCTCGGTTACAGTACCGAGTAGAACGCCGGCCGCACCGGTTCGGCCACGCGCACCGATCACAACCGCCCGGCCTTGTCCGCTCCCGAGTTCCTCCAGAATGACCGGCACGGGTTTCCCGCGAT
>CP070744.1:2363037-2363266 GCA_020348265.1 Phycisphaerales bacterium
CACGTAGCCTCGCTCGTAAAGCATCTGCGCCTTCTTCAAGCTCGTGATCTTGACCTCGCCGCCGATGTCCTTGGCCCCCTGCCCCCACTTGAGCTCGACGTGCTCGACTCCCAGTTTCTCGATGGCGTATTCCTGCACCCCGAGGCGCGTATCCTCGATGTTGCCCTAGCAGATGATGGCCCCATACCCGTCACGCTGGTGGTCCTTGAAGAGGTTGACCCGGCGCTTC
>CP070744.1:2363366-2363595 GCA_020348265.1 Phycisphaerales bacterium
TGATCTCGGCGAAGAACGGCGTCGGATGAGTGAATTCGACCATAAGCCCAGCCAACACCATGCGCACGGCAGAGCCCATGACGCTATACTCTATATCCTCGTAGGCCTTCTTGTTGGCGTGGTCGACGAGGAAGAACATCTCACCATCGCTCCCGGCCTCGATATCGTGGACCTTTGAGGATCCCGGCAGTGTTCCCTTGATCTTGACGTGGAATCGTTTTGGGTGAAG
>CP070744.1:2363695-2363924 GCA_020348265.1 Phycisphaerales bacterium
GAAGAGCAATGGTATCACCAGGTCTGCAATCCTGGATTGCGCGTCTGGCCTGAACATGCGTACAAGTGGTGCGCCTACCAGCAGCAAGGCGAGCGCGCAGAGCAGAACAGCAAAGCGGTGCTGGAGGACCGTCCTCCATGCCTCGTGCCTTCCTGCGTGCGTATGTTCTGCATCTATGGTCATGGGCAGTTCGATGTCATTCTGCTGGTGAAGGAATCCTGAAGAAGCA
>CP070744.1:2364024-2364253 GCA_020348265.1 Phycisphaerales bacterium
CTGATCGGCCCAGGCCGATGGGGATCCGCAGACCGCTGGCTGGGAATCCCCGCCACCTGGGATCAAATATCATCCGCACAAGTGATCGTCGAAACCACCCTCCGTGATTTTGTCGTTACGCCATCCAAGGGAACACACTTCTTCCAGAACTTGACCTCTCTGGGTATAGGCTACTTCACCGTCGATCCTTCCGTGGATGCCGGATTCATCGACTGGGACTGGCTGGCCG
>CP070744.1:2364353-2364582 GCA_020348265.1 Phycisphaerales bacterium
AGCGCATAGATGTCGACGCCGCGCGAGTAGTTGCCGCTGCCGATCTCGGGGGCCATATAGTGCACGGTCCCGACACTTGCGGTCTGGGCGCTGTGCCGCGAAACCGCAATGAACTTGCTCAGCCCGTAGTCGCCGATCTTCACATAGCCGTCGTCGTAGAAGATGTTCCCGGGCTTCATGTCGCGATGCACGATGCCCCGGTCATGCAGATAAGAAAGCCCCTTGGCGA
>CP070744.1:2364682-2364911 GCA_020348265.1 Phycisphaerales bacterium
CAATCCGCGCATGACCATCGGGCAGATCGTCGCCGAACCGCTGGTGATTCATCGTGTGCTCCGACGCGGCGAATGTCGTGAACGTGTCGCGGGATTGCTGGGACTGGTCGGGCTGCGCTCAGGGCACATCGATCAGTATCCGCACCAGCTCTCCGGCGGCCAGAGACAGCGTGTTGCTATTGCCCGGGCACTATCCGGTCGACCCAAGTTTATCGTTTGCGACGAACCG
>CP070744.1:2365011-2365239 GCA_020348265.1 Phycisphaerales bacterium
GCAGCGACAACTATAATCCCCATCTGATTATGACCGCCGATGCAGGGAAAACCTGGCAATCGATCGTAGGCGACTTGCCGTCGGGGCGATCGATCCGTGTGGTGCGCGAAGACCGCACCAACCCAAGTGTGCTCTACGTCGGTACTGAGAACGCGCTTTACGTGAGCATTGATCGAGGCCGACACTGGGTTAAGCTCAACGGCGATTCCCTGCCCACCGTGCCTGTGC
>CP070744.1:2365339-2365567 GCA_020348265.1 Phycisphaerales bacterium
GCCCCGCACCCCGCAGAACCACAACGAGGCGACCTATTATCCCAAGAGGACGCCGGCTGACGGTTTGATTGACTGGTTGCAGCCTACCGACGCCATCTACAGGCTGATTCGCGCTGTCGGTCGACCGTACCCTGGGGCTTTCAGCTTCTGCGAGGGCACAAAAGTGACCATATGGCGAGGGCAACCCGCGGGTGAGAGCGACCTGGAATCCAGCCTATTCGATTGTGC
>CP070744.1:2365667-2365895 GCA_020348265.1 Phycisphaerales bacterium
GGCTGGACCACGTTCGGTGATAGCGTAACAGATCGCGATACGACGCGCGCGATCCTCTGCGCGGCCTTCGACGCAGGCATCAACTTCTTTGACATCGCAGATGCCTACGCGAATGGGGAGGCGGAGCGGGCCATGGGGGATGTCCTAAAGGAATTCCCGCGACATGAATTGGTCATCTCGTCGAAGGTCTACTTCGCGATGAGCGATGACGTGAATGACAAAGGCCTC
>CP070744.1:2365995-2366223 GCA_020348265.1 Phycisphaerales bacterium
TGGGTTTCCCGACGGTCATCTTCGCCTCGATTTGTGGTTCCTGGGCTTTGGGGCTCAGACCTCAAATGCGCATGCTGGGCTGCTTGGCAAAATACATCCCCTTCCTTCTGAGTATCTATTTGGCCTTCAAGATTGGCGACATGTTCATCCGGCGCAGCTTTGTCCACCTTAGTGAAGGTTCGCTCCAAAGCGCGATGTTTCTTCTCGAAATGATCGCCGGCTTGATCG
>CP070744.1:2366323-2366551 GCA_020348265.1 Phycisphaerales bacterium
GTCTTTCTGCTTTCCCTTCGATCGCGACGCCCGGTACCTTTGGATCGTGAGGGAATGCCAGCATGAGCCCTTCGTCGAAGCAGCGCCGGTAGACGCCTTCTCTCTCCGCGATGGTCTGCACAGGTGCCATGTCGTAGGCCATCACCCAATTCAGGGGTAGATGCGCGACGGTTGGAGTCACATCGCCGATGAACAACACCCTTTCGCTGCCCGAGCCGAGAATCGGGT
>CP070744.1:2366651-2366879 GCA_020348265.1 Phycisphaerales bacterium
GTCGATGTCGCGGTTCTGTGCTTTGATCTTGAAGCCGCCGTCCTGCGGCAGCCGTTTCTCCGCGATGTTGAGATTCGACAGGATCTTGATACGGCTGACGATGGCTGCGTGGAACCGCCGTATCTCGGGCGGGACGTTGGTGGTGTGCAGCACGCCGTCTATGCGGTATCGAATCTTGAGGTCATCTTCGTACGGCTCGATGTGAATGTCGCTGGCCCGGTCGCGGAT
>CP070744.1:2366979-2367207 GCA_020348265.1 Phycisphaerales bacterium
TACCCAGCGACTCGGCACACATCTGAGTCAGCACGGTGTCACTTCCCTGGCCGATCTCCGCCGCTCCAATCATAAGAACCGCAGCCATTCCGTCTTCGCTGATTTTCACGATGGCGTTGGCGTGGGGGAAAATCGAGCGTTTCTGGAAGTGTTCAGGGGGCTTCTCGTGGGAGAGCTGGACCTGGCCTCGATATATGCAGTAACCTGCCCCGGAGACGAACCCGCCGC
>CP070744.1:2367307-2367534 GCA_020348265.1 Phycisphaerales bacterium
GCTGTTCTGCTGGCTACGGTTGCCGACGATCGGGTTACGCTGATTGCAGGTATGAGCAAGGATGTCGTCGGCAAGGGGCTCAGGGCGGGTGATCTTATCAAGGAGATCGCTCCTGCGGTGGGCGGTAAAGGCGGCGGTCGGCCCGACATGGCTCAGGGTGGGGGAAACGATGCTACGGGTCTGCCCAACGCTCTCGACTCTGCCAGGGCGTGGATCAAAGAGCATTT
>CP070744.1:2367634-2367860 GCA_020348265.1 Phycisphaerales bacterium
GTCCGCACCGTCCTCAACCAGAACTCTTCGTGTTCCTTGTAGTATTCGGGACACCGGCTGCGGTAATTGACGTCATATTCGTCCCCACCCAACAACAGCCACACATACTGTGCTGCCGGATCGTCGCTGGATTCTGGCCAATGGATCGCACTGCGGATCTTCTCAATCACTCGTTGGACCTGCCATTCTTTCAGAGGGGAACGCTCTTTGAGGCAAAGAAGAATTT
>CP070744.1:2367960-2368185 GCA_020348265.1 Phycisphaerales bacterium
GACCTTGCGCTCTTCGCGATGTTTCTGAACGAGCTCGACGGCGAGGTCGAAGTCTCTAAGCTCGATCGTCTCATCAACGATTTTGCCTGTCCGCTTCGGATCGGGCTCGCCCAGGGCAACCACACCCTCGCGCACCGTAGCCATCTGCGGCCAGCGATCGTGATTGATGATTGTCGCTATGATGTTCCCACCAAATGCCGGGCGAATCTGCAAGAGCAGGTTCTT
>CP070744.1:2368285-2368510 GCA_020348265.1 Phycisphaerales bacterium
CATCGTTGTCTGCGTTCACGGAAACGTGTTGGGTGGTGTCGCCCGTGGTGCGAACGTACTGCAGGATGCACTCATCCACGGCGGTCGAGACACCCCCGTCGGTGTCCACATCGCCTTGGTTGGGCCAGGGCAGCGGACCCGGCCCGCCCGAAGTGGTGATATATCCGTCGCCGTTGCGGTCCACACAGGTGTTATACACGAACGGCGGGGCCAGGGTGACACGAT
>CP070744.1:2368610-2368835 GCA_020348265.1 Phycisphaerales bacterium
ACCGGCGCGGGTTTGTTCGCCTCCCCGACCGTGATCGAGAAGGAGGTTCGGCGACAATACGGAGTCCGGGTTGTCGGCCGGCTGGAATCCGTCCGGGAGCGGTTCTACGCAATCTCTGCGGAGAGGAAAGTGAAACACCCTGCGGTAATCGCAATCGCCAACGCGGCCCGAGACAAGCTGTTTGACTGACTGGAGGTTGAGTCGGCGCATGATTTCCAGCACATT
>CP070744.1:2368935-2369159 GCA_020348265.1 Phycisphaerales bacterium
GTTGGCCAGATTGTGGTGTGCCCGCGCAAACGTAGGCTGCAACCGCAGCGTCTCTCGGAAGTACTCGACCGCACCATCCGGATCACCGAGAGTCGAGGATGCGTTTCCAAGTGCGAATAGCACGATGGGATCAGTCGGACTCTGCTCGGCGGCTGTTCGCAGCTCGGTCATACCATCATCGGTCAGACCGGCACGAACCAGCGCCTCACCCAGTTTGGTGCGCG
>CP070744.1:2369259-2369483 GCA_020348265.1 Phycisphaerales bacterium
GTCTCCAACAACCTGAGAAGCGAGAAGCCGTTGTCGGCGGCTCGGGCAAGGCACTGGGCCGCCTTGTCGGGCTCTGCGTTAAGGGAATAGGTGCACGCCAGGTTGTACGCGTACGAGGTGTTCTCGGGAGCAAGTTCGTTCAGTCTGAGCCCTAGTTCGATGGCTCGGGGGAAGTCCCGTTGGCGGTGTGCTTCCCGCCAATCCATCTCCATACGCTCCGCTTC
>CP070744.1:2369583-2369805 GCA_020348265.1 Phycisphaerales bacterium
CCAGAAAGGAATTTCCGCGATGGACCGTGAGAATCTCGCGCATGGATGCGCAACTGCGCCAGCAGATACGCTTCTAAATCGCAACCAAGAGGATTTAATCGCCTACGCCAAGAAACACCGCTACCGAATTCGGAACCTGCACGATGGCGGGCCGGTGCCGCCGGCCATGCCGCAGAAGTCGAGCAAGGACAAGCTGGGTTACGTCGGCGATTCGGATCGCTG
>CP070744.1:2369905-2370125 GCA_020348265.1 Phycisphaerales bacterium
CATCATACAGGTATCTCTCCGTCTTGCCAACATCAAACACGTCCGAAACGTACTTCTCTGCACGCCGGCCATCTCCGTAGAATCCCGCCGTCTGTATGGCGTAGTCGTCCTCTTTGGCCCGAACCCTGACGAGACGATTCCAGGCGTCGTATTCGTAGATGAAGTCGCCGTCATCGATGAGATTGCCGGTCCTTGACTCGCCACTGCGAGCGAAGCTCGC
>CP070744.1:2370225-2370444 GCA_020348265.1 Phycisphaerales bacterium
GGGCGATTATAACAAGTTCATGATCGATCCAGTCTTGGTGCACTTCGCTCCCAATGCGAAAGGTACTGCGCTCGACCCAGCCAAGCTGAAGAAGCTGACGGACTATGCCTACGATGAGGTGAAGAAGGGCTTGTCAGAGCGGTACTCCGTGGTCGACGCGCCGGGTCCGGGTGTCCTGCGCATACGAGCCGCACTGACCGACATCAAGAAGACGAAGCC
>CP070744.1:2370544-2370756 GCA_020348265.1 Phycisphaerales bacterium
CGCAAGGCGGCGTGTCAAGGGTAAAAATCCCGCCGTCTGTATGGCGTAGTCGTCCTCTTTGGCCCGAACCCTGACCAAACGGTTCGCACCCTTGACACGCGACGTCGTTCGTGGTCTTAGATGTGGCGTTGTGAGTGCATACGCATACATTCTTCGATGTGCTGACGGGAAATACTACTATGGCAGCACGAACGACCTGATCCAGCGTCTCA
>CP070744.1:2370856-2371062 GCA_020348265.1 Phycisphaerales bacterium
GTCGGTCACCGCGGCTATGTAGCGATGGATGGCGGTCAGCTGACGATCTCGGTGTTCTACAAGTCACCCCAGGGTGTGAAGAAGGCTGTCGCCCGGTTGGAGGCCATCGGTGGGCGAGTCGATCAGGTGGGCGATGCCGAATTAAGCGCCACCGTCTCACCGGAGCAGGTCGACGAGGTGCTAAAGCTCATCAAAGTCTCGAAGGT
>CP070744.1:2371162-2371366 GCA_020348265.1 Phycisphaerales bacterium
GTTGGAAGATGCTCGCCGTCTTATGCGGAAGCGTTGTGCAGTTCGGACTGGCTTCACAGGTCTTTGCACTGGTGGATCTCGAGTTGCGTGGGCCGACGGGACCGGTTGTAGCCGGGATGACGTTTGAAGTCGGTCTGTATGTCGTGGCGGACCCCGCTGAAGTTGTCGGTGATGTAGCCGCCGTGATAACCTGGGACCAGTCCA
>CP070744.1:2371466-2371667 GCA_020348265.1 Phycisphaerales bacterium
TGTCAGCACGGGTGGCTTGTCCACCCGTGTTAAGTGTTATCGTGTCAGCACTGGCGGGCAAGCCGCCAGTGGCACACTGCAGAGTCAACTTCCTTACGGTCGGAGCTCGGAAAGAGTCCGCCGTGTGCCACGGGTGGCTTGTCCACCCGTGTTAAGTGTCATTGTGTCAGCACTGGCGGGCAAGCCGCCAGTGGCACACCC
>CP070744.1:2371767-2371965 GCA_020348265.1 Phycisphaerales bacterium
CCGACGCTGGTATCCTCCTGATGGCACACATCTTACTTCTCCCCATTTGAGAGATCACATCCTCAAGAAACCGACTACTATCGCGGGCAAGCCCGCGGACTTTCACCACACACCAACCGCATCACGGACATTCCGCCGGGTCGATCTGGTCCGGTGAATCCGTGTAGCGTTGCCCCTCCAGACCGAGCATGATTCGCT
>CP070744.1:2372065-2372263 GCA_020348265.1 Phycisphaerales bacterium
GTGTGTGACCTTGCTGACTTCTGCACCGGGACGGGCGCAGCTTGTCCTGTTGATGCGAAAAGCACCGCGGAGTGCCGTGCCGCAGCGGATGTCTGCGACATCGCCGAGTCTTGCGATGGTGTCAACGACGACTGTCCGGTGGACGCCTTTGAGCCCGTTAGTACGGAGTGCCGCGCATCTGCGGGCGCGTGTGACCTT
>CP070744.1:2372363-2372559 GCA_020348265.1 Phycisphaerales bacterium
GATATTCTGCGTCTCGTTGATCTGCTAAACGGTGCCGGTGTTTATACGTCCTGGTTCCTCAGTCCAACGCCGGTGAACACATCCTGCCCGTAACGACCGGGATTCGCCGAACGGGTGTAATACTAATTCTAGTTATTGAGTGCCGATTCAATCCAAGGGAAAGAGCATATCGATTGGATCATGTCAGGTTGGCCGG
>CP070744.1:2372659-2372853 GCA_020348265.1 Phycisphaerales bacterium
TCGCGCGTGTGCCACTGGCGGCTCGTCCGCCAGTGCCAGACCTACGACACTCAACACGGGTGGGCAAGCCACCCGTGACACACATATCCATCCCTCACCCTTCGCGCGTGTGCCACCGGCGGCTTGTCCGCCAGTGCCAAACATACGACACTCAACACGGGTGGGCAAGCCACCCGTGGCACACAGATCCATCC
>CP070744.1:2372953-2373146 GCA_020348265.1 Phycisphaerales bacterium
GGCAACGCGGGATGGCTTTGGCAACACCGGGTCCGCAGTGTTGTTTCCGAACCGCGTCCGTCAGGAAGCGGACAAGATTGTAGAGTCTGCCGTGCGGACTGAGCTGTCTTACCGAACCGCGCCCGTGGTCCTGCTCTCCGGAAGGGTGCCATGGCCAAGCGCAGCGCCGCCATGTCTCACGGCAACGCGGGAT
>CP070744.1:2373246-2373438 GCA_020348265.1 Phycisphaerales bacterium
CCACTGGCGGCTTGCCCGCCAGTGCTGACACGATAACACTTAACACGGGTGGACAAGCCACCCGTGGCACACGGCGGGCTCTTTCCGAGGCTCGACCGTAAGGAAGTTGACTCTGGGGTGTGCCACTGGCGGCTTGCCCGCCAGTGCTGACACAATGACACTTAACACGGGTGGACAAGCCACCCGTGGCAC
>CP070744.1:2373538-2373729 GCA_020348265.1 Phycisphaerales bacterium
CACGAACGATGTCGCGTGTCAAGGGTGCGAACCGCCTGGTGAGGGTCCGGGCCAAGGAGGACGACTACGCCATACAGACGGCGGGATTTTTACCCTTGACACGTCGCTTTGCGCTTCACGCAAGAATCGCGGAGCGATTGCGAGCTTCGCTCGCCGCGGCGAGTCAAGGGCAGGCGGAATGGGCCGGCGTG
>CP070744.1:2373829-2374013 GCA_020348265.1 Phycisphaerales bacterium
CGTCACCGGTTCCTGGTCATTGCGCTGACTCTACTTCTGGTCATTACCGGGGCACACTCCGCGTTGCACCTTCCCGTTGATGCGTTCCCCGATACGACACCGGTTCAGGTCCAGATCAACACCGTTGCGCCGGCACTGACGCCCTTGGAGATCGAGCAACAGATCACATTCCCGGTTGAGCAGA
>CP070744.1:2374113-2374297 GCA_020348265.1 Phycisphaerales bacterium
TGTTCTAGGACGTGTTGCTCATACGATTATACCAGATATGTCACGCCAAGTGAAGCCTTACAATCAAGATTTTCCTCGTGGAAGTGGATGTTGTCGTCCAGGAACTTGGGCTGCTCGTCGCCACAGTCGCAGGGACATTCGATGCCGTGCCCGGTTAGGTCGCCGCTTGTGCCAATCGAACCCA
>CP070744.1:2374397-2374580 GCA_020348265.1 Phycisphaerales bacterium
TGCCACGGGTGGCTCGTCCACCCGTGTTGAGGGTCACAAAATACGCACTGGCGGACAAGCCGCCAGTGGCACACCGCCGTGCGTCCAACGATCATCGTCTCGTGGTGTGTGCCACGGGTGGCTCGTCCACCCGTGTTGAGGGTCACAAAAAAACAGGCACTGGCGGACAAGCCGCCAGTGGCA
>CP070744.1:2374680-2374862 GCA_020348265.1 Phycisphaerales bacterium
GAGACGTTCAAGATGTAATTCGGAGGGGCTCCAACGCCCAGACCGTGCAGGTCCACCCATGTAGGATGCGTACCGGGTGCGGGATCGCCTTGCGCGGTCAGCAAGTACGCTTGGACGTCGTTAACGTTGACAATTCCATTGGGTACGGAGAATCCGAACGGAGCGGGCTGACCGAGCCCTAT
>CP070744.1:2374962-2375141 GCA_020348265.1 Phycisphaerales bacterium
CGCTTTGCGCTTCATGCAAGAATCGCGGAGCGATTGCGAGCTTCGCTCGCAGCGGCGAGTCAAGGACCGGCAACCTCGTCGACGACGGTAAGTTCATCTACAAATACGATGCACCTGCCCTTGACTCGCGACTCAGGTAAAGGGAGCTAGCCGCTGGCGCGGGAAACTCCCGATGAGGT
>CP070744.1:2375241-2375419 GCA_020348265.1 Phycisphaerales bacterium
GCCAGTGCGAAACGTACGACACTCAACACGGGTGGGCAAGCCACCCGTGGCACACATATCCATCCCTCACCCTTCGCACGTGTGCCACTGGCGGCTTGTCCGCCAGTGCGAAACGTACGACACTCAACACGGGTGGGCAAGCCACCCGTGGCACACATATCCATCCCTCACCCTTCGC
>CP070744.1:2375519-2375697 GCA_020348265.1 Phycisphaerales bacterium
ACGCGCGAAGGGTAAGGGATGGATCTGTGTGCCACGGGTGGCTTGCCCACCCGTGTTGAGTGTCGTATGTTTGGCACCGGCGGACAAGCCGCCGGTGGCACACGCGCGAAGGGTAAGGGATGGATCTGTGTGCCACGGGTGGCTTGCCCACCCGTGTTGAGTGTCGTATGTTTGGCAC
>CP070744.1:2375797-2375972 GCA_020348265.1 Phycisphaerales bacterium
GAGACGCTGGATCAGGTCGTTCGTGCTGCCATAGTAGTATTTCCCGTCAACATATCGAAGAATGTATGCGTATGCACTCACAACGCCACATCTAAGACCACGAACGATGTCGCGTGTCAAGGGTGCGAACCGCCTGGTGAGGGTCCGGGCCAAGGAGGACGACTACGCCATACAG
>CP070744.1:2376072-2376242 GCA_020348265.1 Phycisphaerales bacterium
TTCGGATCGACGACGACCTGATATTGGCGCTTAAGCCCTCCCCAACTGTTGACCTCAGCCACACCGGACACGCTCCGCAGCTGTGGCTTGATAATCCAGTCCTGGATGGTGCGCAGCTCGCTGAGGCTACGCGTCTGGCTGGTCAGGATGTAATGGAACACCTCGCCAAG
>CP070744.1:2376342-2376510 GCA_020348265.1 Phycisphaerales bacterium
GAACGGTGTGAACACACACTCCCCGGTGAGCGGGTCACAAGTGTCCTCGGTGCAAGCATCGTTGTCGTCACAGGTGAAGAACGGCGTGTAAACGCACTCCCCGGTGAGCGGGTCGCAGGTGTCCTCGGTGCAAGCATCGTTGTCATCGCAGGTGACGAACGGCGTGAA
>CP070744.1:2376610-2376777 GCA_020348265.1 Phycisphaerales bacterium
CACGGGTGGCTTGTCCACCCGTGTTAAGTGTTATCGTGTCAGCACTGGCGGGCAAGCCGCCAGTGGCACACCCCAGAGTCAACTTCCTTACGGTCGGGGCTCGGAAAGAGTCCGCCGTGTGCCACGGGTGGCTTGTCCACCCGTGTTAAGTGTTATCGTGTCAGCAC
>CP070744.1:2376877-2377044 GCA_020348265.1 Phycisphaerales bacterium
GTTTCCCGCGCCAGCGGCTAGCTCCCTTTACCTGAGTCGCGAGTCAAGGGCAGGTGCGTCGTATTCGTAGATGAAGTTGCCGTCGTCGATGAGGTTGCCGGTCCTTGACTCGCCGCTGCGAGCGAAGCTCGCAATCGCTCCGCGATTCTTGCATGAAGCGCAAAGCG
>CP070744.1:2377144-2377309 GCA_020348265.1 Phycisphaerales bacterium
ATCCAGTCCTGGATGGTGCGCAGCTCGCTGAGGCTACGCGTCTGGCTGGTCAGGATGTAATGGAACACCTCGCCAAGTCCTGTCGCCACCGGCCCCATCGTTGGGCTGGGCAGATCGTCCGGCAGATTAACCGTTCCCAACCGCTCCATGACAAGTTGTCGTGCG
>CP070744.1:2377409-2377573 GCA_020348265.1 Phycisphaerales bacterium
GGCGGGCCGGTGCCGCCGGCCATGCCGCAGAAGTCGAGCAAGGACAAGCTGGGTTACGTCGGCGATTCGGATCGCTGGGATGCTATTGTCGGTCACCGCGGCTATGTAGCGATGGATGGCGGTCAGCTGACGATCTCGGTGTTCTACAAGTCACCCCAGGGTGT
>CP070744.1:2377673-2377835 GCA_020348265.1 Phycisphaerales bacterium
TGACGGGAAATACTACTATGGCAGCACGAACGACCTGATCCAGCGTCTCAACGAACATCGAAAGAACAGAGTCCGTACCACATCCCGACGACTCCCCATCGAATTGGTATATTTCGAGGAATTTGAGACGCAGGATCAGGCCAGGAAAAGGGAGCACGCATT
>CP070744.1:2377935-2378097 GCA_020348265.1 Phycisphaerales bacterium
TCACGGACATTCCGCCGGGTCGATCTGGTCCGGTGAATCCGTGTAGCGTTGCCCCTCCAGACCGAGCATGATTCGCTGAAGGTCGGAGACGTTCAAGATGTAATTCGGAGGGGCTCCAACGCCCAGACCGTGCAGGTCCACCCATGTAGGATGCGTACCGGG
>CP070744.1:2378197-2378359 GCA_020348265.1 Phycisphaerales bacterium
CGAAGTGGTGATATATCCGTCGCCGTTGCGGTCCACACAGGTGTTATACACGAACGGCGGGGCCAGGGTGACACGATTATCCACCACGCAGAATGTCTCGACCGGTGTCCCACCGATAACCAGTCCGATCTTCACCACCGACCCGCGGGGGTCTTCGAGCGT
>CP070744.1:2378459-2378621 GCA_020348265.1 Phycisphaerales bacterium
CTGGCGGCTTGTCCGCCAGTGCCTATTTTGTGATACTCAACACGGGTGGACGAGCCACCCGTGGCACACACCACGAGACGATGACCGTTGCACGCACGGCGGTGTGCCACTGGCGGCTTGTCCGCCAGTGCCTATTTTGTGATACTCAACACGGGTGGACGA
>CP070744.1:2378721-2378882 GCA_020348265.1 Phycisphaerales bacterium
GCTCTGGGGCGTTGGCGGACGCGTTTGGATCGGGTAGAATGGTTCACTTGAAAGGCCTCCTTGCTATGCGATGGCTGATGCCCATTCAACACCAGTATATCGCGGCTTGAAGGCCTTTTCCTATGCCCAAGGCCACCCACGCTCACTTATTTTGGGACTAG
>CP070744.1:2378982-2379140 GCA_020348265.1 Phycisphaerales bacterium
CAGTCATCAAACTCGCCCAGGAAATCCACCAACTCCGACTCCAATCCAGCAATCTCTGTCGCATCCATGCCGTAAGTCCTCCAATGACAAGCATTTAGAGGACTTCATCGGTTCAACTCACAGCCTGGCTTGAGCCTATCCGGCGCTGTAGTATTAGT
>CP070744.1:2379240-2379397 GCA_020348265.1 Phycisphaerales bacterium
GCTCTGGGGCGTTGGCGGACGCGTTTGGATCGGGTAGAATGGTTCACTTGAAAGGCCTCCTTGCTATGCGATGGCTGTTGTTCCAACAACCACAGTATATCGCGGCTTGAAGGCCTTTTCCTATGCCCAAGGCCACCCACGCTCACTTATTTTGGGA
>CP070744.1:2379497-2379653 GCA_020348265.1 Phycisphaerales bacterium
CGCAGCGGATGTCTGCGACATCGCCGAGTCCTGTGATGGGGTAAACGATGACTGTCCGGTGGACGGCTTTGAACCCGCCAGTACGGAGTGCCGCGCATCTGTGGGCGTGTGTGACCTTGCTGACTTCTGCACCGGGACGGGCGCAGCTTGTCCTGT
>CP070744.1:2379753-2379909 GCA_020348265.1 Phycisphaerales bacterium
CGCCCCCGGCTGCGCGGGGCATATCCCCACCGTTTCGGCATGGGGCTTGGTGCTCTTGGCACTGTTGCTACTGATAGCCGGCAAGCTCCTCTTCGGCCGCACGCAACGTGTCGCAAGATAACATGTACTTCGACACACTTGCCGAACCCCGACCGT
>CP070744.1:2380009-2380165 GCA_020348265.1 Phycisphaerales bacterium
CGCAAGGCGGCGTGTCAAGGGTAAAAATCCCGCCGTCTGTATGGCGTAGTCGTCCTCTTTGGCCCGAACCCTGACCAGACGGTTCGCACCCTTGACACGCGACATCGTTCGTGCTCTTAGATGTGCCGTTGTGACTGCATACGCATACATTCTTCG
>CP070744.1:2380265-2380420 GCA_020348265.1 Phycisphaerales bacterium
TTCATGACTCAATCATGACGCCGATCGCTCTCGCGGCAACTTCAGACAGAGCCGGATGAGGCAACCTCAACGGAGCATGACTCGAATCTGGGTCTTCGCTGGAGATGGTGGCGAGAACTCGCGCATGAAAGTCCATAATGTCTCTGCGGATAGCA
>CP070744.1:2380520-2380675 GCA_020348265.1 Phycisphaerales bacterium
AGCGGGTCGCAGGTGTCCTCGGTGCAAGCATCGTTGTCATCGCAGGTGACAAACGGCGTGTAGACGCACTCCCCGGTAAGCGGGTCGCAGGTGTCCTCGGTGCAAGCATCGTTGTCATCGCAGGTGACGAACGGCGTGAAGACGCACTCCCCGGT
>CP070744.1:2380775-2380930 GCA_020348265.1 Phycisphaerales bacterium
GTGGCACACGCGCGAAGGGTGAGGGATGGATCTGTGTGCCACGGGTGGCTTGCCCACCCGTGTTGAGTGTCGTAGGTTTGGCACCGGCGGACAAGCCGCCAGTGGCACACGTTCGAAGGGTGAGGGATGGATCTGTGTGCCACGGGTGGCTTGCC
>CP070744.1:2381030-2381184 GCA_020348265.1 Phycisphaerales bacterium
CCCCTACGCCCAATTCTGCCCTTCCAAGGCCGTCCTCGCGTGCCCACATCGGACACCACCTCGTCTGCCACACCATGCGGTCCTCGCGCCCCATCGCGCCAACCGCAATCGCCCGCCAACAAGCGAAATCCTCCCCACGCTCACTTATTTTGGG
>CP070744.1:2381284-2381438 GCA_020348265.1 Phycisphaerales bacterium
CGAATGGCACTGCCGTCGATTTTGAGGCTCGTCGGCGCGGACATTCCTCAGGCGCACCCGGAGATTCTTAGCAATCTCCATCGTGCGTGAGCGTATTGCTCCGGCACGGCGGATGGCTATGATGTTCTCGGCCCTCCGTGGCCGATGTTTTCCT
>CP070744.1:2381538-2381691 GCA_020348265.1 Phycisphaerales bacterium
GGGGAAGTATGCCGAGCCCCAATCGTATTGGCCCGGTGTGCAGCTGGCGGCGCACGGAGGCATCGTCGGGCTGCCCGGGCAGGTATCAGGATAGCTGACCAGAGCCTGAATACACTCCGCGTTCTCCGGGGGATACCCCGGCGGAGGATCCGG
>CP070744.1:2381791-2381942 GCA_020348265.1 Phycisphaerales bacterium
CGGTCGGGGCTCGGAAAGAGTCCGCCGTGTGCCACGGGTGGCTTGTCCACCCGTGTTAAGTGTTATCGTGTCAGCACGGGTGGCTTGTCCACCCGTGTTAAGTGTTATCGTGTCAGCACTGGCGGGCAAGCCGCCAGTGGCACACCCCAGA
>CP070744.1:2382042-2382192 GCA_020348265.1 Phycisphaerales bacterium
GCCTTGCGTTTCACGCAAGAATCGCGGAGCGATTGCGAGCTTCGCTCGCCGCGGCGAGTCAAGGGCAGGCGGAATGGCCGGCGTGCAGAGAAGTACGTTTCGGACGTGTTTGATGTTGGCAAGACGGAGAGATACCTGTATGATGGTCAG
>CP070744.1:2382292-2382442 GCA_020348265.1 Phycisphaerales bacterium
CGCAGCGGATGTCTGCGACATCGCCGAGTCCTGTGATGGGGTAAACGATGACTGTCCGGTGGACGGCTTTGAACCCGTTAGTACGGAGTGCCGCGCATCTGCGGGCGCGTGTGACCTTACCGATTTCTGCACCGGGACGGGCGCAGCTTG
>CP070744.1:2382542-2382691 GCA_020348265.1 Phycisphaerales bacterium
CTGGCGGCTTGTCCGCCAGTGCCTATTTTGTGATACTCAACACGGGTGGACGAGCCACCCGTGGCACACACCACGAGGGGCAAAGACGTGCGTTTTGTGACGTAATGGTCCGCTTCCTCATCCCGATGCACATCGGGCGCCGGTGTGCC
>CP070744.1:2382791-2382940 GCA_020348265.1 Phycisphaerales bacterium
GTGCATACGCATACATTCTTCGATATGTTGACGGGAAATACTACTATGGCAGCACGAACGACCTGATCCAGCGTCTCCGACAACACCGTATGGGTAGGGTCCGTACAACCTCACGACGACTCCCCATCGAATTGGTATATTTCGAGGAA
>CP070744.1:2383040-2383188 GCA_020348265.1 Phycisphaerales bacterium
ACGCGCGAAGGGTAAGGGATGGATCTGTGTGCCACGGGTGGCTTGCCCACCCGTGTTGAGTGTCGTATGTTTGGCACTGGCGGACGAGCCGCCAGTGGCACACGCGCGAAGGGTGAGGGATGGATATGTGTGCCACGGGTGGCTTGCC
>CP070744.1:2383288-2383435 GCA_020348265.1 Phycisphaerales bacterium
CTTGCGAGCTTCGCTCGCAGTGGCGAGTCAAGGACCGGCAATCTCATCGATGACGGCGACTTCATCTACGAATACGATGCACCTGCCCTTGACTCGCGACTCAGGTAAAGGGAGCTAGCCGCTGGCGCGGGAAACTCCCGATGAGGT
>CP070744.1:2383535-2383682 GCA_020348265.1 Phycisphaerales bacterium
CGACGGGAACGAGGTCTACGGCGATTACACGGCCTCAGGAGCCACGGTCACCGAGGAGATGTCCTACGAGCTTGGAATCGGGGAAGTGCACTACCCCACGGGTGTGGGGGCAGCGTTCTATTACCACGCGAATCTGATCGGGAGCAC
>CP070744.1:2383782-2383928 GCA_020348265.1 Phycisphaerales bacterium
CCATTCCGCCTGCCCTTGACTCGCCGCGGCGAGCGAAGCTCGCAATCGCTCCGCGATTCTTGCGTGAAACGCAAGGCGGCGTGTCAAGGGTAAAAATCCCGCCGTCTGTATGGCGTAGTCGTCCTCTTTGGCCCGAACCCTGACCA
>CP070744.1:2384028-2384172 GCA_020348265.1 Phycisphaerales bacterium
TTCTGACCATCATACAGGTATCTCTCCGTCTTGCCAACATCAAACACGTCCGAAACGTACTTCTCTGCACGCCGGCCCATTCCGCCTGCCCTTGACTCGCCGCGGCGAGCGAAGCTCGCAATCGCTCCGCGATTCTTGCGTGAA
>CP070744.1:2384272-2384416 GCA_020348265.1 Phycisphaerales bacterium
TCAACGACGACTGTCCGGTGGACGCCTTTGAGCCCGTTAGTACGGAGTGCCGCGCATCTGCGGGCGCGTGTGACCTTGCTGACTTCTGCACCGGGACGGGCGCAGCTTGTCCTGTTGATGCGAAAAGCACCGCGGAGTGCCGCG
>CP070744.1:2384516-2384659 GCA_020348265.1 Phycisphaerales bacterium
CCCGGAGGCTTATGCGTGATCAGGCTGCGCATACGCTTG
Organism: Phycisphaerales bacterium; assembly: GCA_020348265.1. GTDB lineage: Bacteria > Planctomycetota > Phycisphaerae > UBA1845 > UBA1845. Next base: position 2,384,556 of record CP070744.1, read on the forward strand.
GGATCCTGGGTGTAGTATGTCGCACCACCTACTTCGACCTCGAAGAAGATGTCGAAGAAGCTGTCCGCGGTAGAACCGCTCGGGCCAAACGGCGGAAGATCAAG
>CP070744.1:2384759-2384899 GCA_020348265.1 Phycisphaerales bacterium
GTCACGAATCGCCAGTGGCATGGCATGAGCATGTCGATGGCGATCCCCAACGAGAGTTCGGCCTGATTGCCATTTTCAGCATCGTGAATGCTTGTCCGCACCGTCCTCAACCAGAACTCTTCGTGTTCCTTGTAGTATTC
>CP070744.1:2384999-2385138 GCA_020348265.1 Phycisphaerales bacterium
GCTGGCGCGGGAAACTCCCGATGAGGTTCTCGATGGTCTTACGGCGTGTGCGGCCGTTCTTGAATGCGTGCTCCCTTTTCCTGGCCTGATCCTGCGTCTCAAATTCCTCGAAATATACCAATTCGATGGGGAGTCGTCG
>CP070744.1:2385238-2385377 GCA_020348265.1 Phycisphaerales bacterium
TTCTGCACCGGGACGGGCGCAGCTTGTCCTGTTGATGCGAAAAGCACCGCGGAGTGCCGCGCCGCAGCGGATGTCTGCGACATCGCCGAGTCCTGTGATGGGGTAAACGATGACTGTCCGGTGGACGGCTTTGAACCCG
>CP070744.1:2385477-2385616 GCA_020348265.1 Phycisphaerales bacterium
GATGGATCTGTGTGCCACGGGTGGCTTGCCCACCCGTGTTGAGTGTCATATCCCCGGCACTAGCGGACGAGCCGCCAGTGGCACACGCGCGAAGGGTGAGGGATGGATATGTGTGCCACGGGTGGCTTGCCCACCCGTG
>CP070744.1:2385716-2385855 GCA_020348265.1 Phycisphaerales bacterium
AGCCGGTGTCCCGAATACTACAAGGAACACGAAGAGTTCTGGTTGAGGACGGTGCGGACGATCATTCACGATGCTGAAAATGGCAATCAAGCCGAACTCTCGTTGGGGATCGCCATCGACATGCTCATGCCATGCCACT
>CP070744.1:2385955-2386093 GCA_020348265.1 Phycisphaerales bacterium
AGCGGGTCGCAGGTGTCCTCGGTGCAAGCATCGTTGTCATCGCAGGTGACAAACGGCGTGTAGACGCACTCCCCGGTGAGCGGGTCGCAGGTGTCCTCGGTGCAAGCATCGTTGTCATCGCAGGTGACAAACGGCGTG
>CP070744.1:2386193-2386330 GCA_020348265.1 Phycisphaerales bacterium
CGGGTACGTCACAATCATCCGGGACGCCGTTCTCGTTGCAGTCGAGTTCCTCGTCATCCAGGATTCCGTTGTTGTTGCAGTCCCCGGGACTGTCCAGGTCTCCGCTCACGGTCAGATCGTAGAGCACGGGCGAAACG
>CP070744.1:2386430-2386567 GCA_020348265.1 Phycisphaerales bacterium
GTCGTTGGTGAACGCTTTCGCGGTCAATCCCACGCCTGTAGTCTCGACAGTCATGACTTCCTCCCGTTCGCCATCTCCCTGATCTTCGATTCGATCTCCGAGATCAGGAAAGGCGCACCGCGCACCTTGGAAAAGCC
>CP070744.1:2386667-2386804 GCA_020348265.1 Phycisphaerales bacterium
GCCACTGGCGGCTTGTCCGCCAGTGCGTATTTTGTGACCCTCAACACGGGTGGACGAGCCACCCGTGGCACACACCACGAGCCGATGATCGTTGCACGCACGGCGGTGTGCCACTGGCGGCTTGTCCGCCAGTGCCT
>CP070744.1:2386904-2387040 GCA_020348265.1 Phycisphaerales bacterium
TTCGTAGCCAATGGCCCATAGGCGCCAACATCTGCGTCCACGTTCGCACCGACGTTCCGCCGCCCCTCCGGGGCTTGGGCGTTTGCGGAGCCCCAACGACCACGGGTTGCACCCGTGGCTACATGCCTTCGCCCCC
>CP070744.1:2387140-2387274 GCA_020348265.1 Phycisphaerales bacterium
GAGGGCCGCCTCACCTTTGCCGGTGAATCATTCATCTGCCAACCGGACGGCACGGTATTGACCCGCGCGCCTCGCAAAGAGGATCACATCCTCTGCACGGACGTCGACCTCTCCTCGGTTGAACAGAGTCACGC
>CP070744.1:2387374-2387507 GCA_020348265.1 Phycisphaerales bacterium
CGGTTCGCACCCTTGACACGCGACATCGTTCGTGCTCTTAGATGTGCCGTTGTGACTGCATACGCATACATTCTTCGATGTGCTGACGGGAAATACTACTATGGCAGCACGAACGACCTGATCCAGCGTCTCA
>CP070744.1:2387607-2387740 GCA_020348265.1 Phycisphaerales bacterium
AGCCGGTGTCCCGAATACTACAAGGAACACGAAGAGTTCTGGTTGAGGACGGTGCGGACGATCATTCACGATGCTGAGAATGGCAATCAGGCCGAACTCTCGTTGGGGATCGCCATCGACATGCTCATGCCAT
>CP070744.1:2387840-2387972 GCA_020348265.1 Phycisphaerales bacterium
GACGAGTGCGGCGTGATCGACGACTGCCTCTTTGACTACATTACTTTCCCAGCCGCGCTCAACACCAACGCCGCGTCCGACGCCGGGACGGACGCTCACCCTCAGCTTGCGACCGATGGGCAGGGCAACTGG
>CP070744.1:2388072-2388204 GCA_020348265.1 Phycisphaerales bacterium
GCGAGCTTCGCTCGCAGTGGCGAGTCAAGGACCGGCAATCTCATCGATGACGGCGACTTCATCTACGAATACGACGCACCTGCCCTTGACTCGCGACTCAGGTAAAGGGAGCTAGCCGCTGGCGCGGGAAAC
>CP070744.1:2388304-2388434 GCA_020348265.1 Phycisphaerales bacterium
CAGCCATCGCATAGCAAGGAGGCCTTTCAAGTGAACCATTCTACCCGATCCAAACGCGTCCGCCAACGCCCCAGAGCCAAAAAGATCCGGCGGCATCAGGACCAGGCGCTCCTGTGGCCGGAACACGAAG
>CP070744.1:2388534-2388663 GCA_020348265.1 Phycisphaerales bacterium
CAGTCGTTCGAACAGTCGGACAGGCACCACCCTTCGGGAAAGCCTGGTGATGCGGGTACGTCACAATCATCCGGGACGCCGTTCTCGTTGCAGTCGAGTTCCTCGTCATCCAGGATTCCGTTGTTGTTG
>CP070744.1:2388763-2388891 GCA_020348265.1 Phycisphaerales bacterium
CCCGTTAGTACGGAGTGCCGCGCATCTGCGGGCGCGTGTGACCTTACCGATTTCTGCACCGGGACGGGCGCAGCTTGTCCTGTTGATGCGAAAAGCACCGCGGAGTGCCGCGCCGCAGCGGATGTCTG
>CP070744.1:2388991-2389119 GCA_020348265.1 Phycisphaerales bacterium
GTGTCCTCGGTGCAAGCATCGTTGTCGTCACAGGTGACGAACGGTGTGAACACACACTCCCCGGTGAGCGGGTCACAGGTGTCCTCGGTGCAAGCATCGTTGTCGTCACAGGTGACGAACGGTGTGAA
>CP070744.1:2389219-2389347 GCA_020348265.1 Phycisphaerales bacterium
TGTGCCACGGGTGGCTTGCCCACCCGTGTTGAGTGTCGTAAGTCTGGCACCGGCGGACAAGCCGCCAGTGGCACACGCGCGAAGGGTGAGGGATGGATCTGTGTGCCACGGGTGGCTTGCCCACCCGT
>CP070744.1:2389447-2389574 GCA_020348265.1 Phycisphaerales bacterium
AGTGGCATGGCATGAGCATGTCGATGGCGATCCCCAACGAGAGTTCGGCTTGATTGCCATTTTCAGCATCGTGAATGCTTGTCCGCACCGTCCTCAACCAGAACTCTTCGTGTTCCTTGTAGTATTC
>CP070744.1:2389674-2389801 GCA_020348265.1 Phycisphaerales bacterium
GACCTGCGTCATGCCCGGAGACGGAAGTGAGCACTACTGCCAGGACGGCACGCCGGTGCAGTGTCCGCCGGACGAAGCGTGCATCGGCTACACTTGCGTGGAGCCCGGGGGAGACTGCGCACCGGAG
>CP070744.1:2389901-2390024 GCA_020348265.1 Phycisphaerales bacterium
GCGCCGTCTCCGAAAATCGACCGACTATTTATTCCCGCTAATTAATCCAGAAAGGAATTTCCGCGATGGACCGTGAGAATCTCGCGCATGGATGCGCAACTGCGCCAGCAGATACGCTTCTAA
>CP070744.1:2390124-2390247 GCA_020348265.1 Phycisphaerales bacterium
GTGTGCCACGGGTGGCTTGCCCACCCGTGTTGAGTGTCGTATGCCCGGCACTGGCGGACAAGCCGCCAGTGGCACACGTTCGAAGGGTGAGGGATGGATCTGTGTGCCACGGGTGGCTTGCCC
>CP070744.1:2390347-2390469 GCA_020348265.1 Phycisphaerales bacterium
TGTGCCACGGGTGGCTTGCCCACCCGTGTTGAGTGTCGTAGGTCTGGCACTGGCGGACAAGCCGCCAGTGGCACACGTTCGAAGGGTGAGGGATGGATCTGTGTGCCACGGGTGGCTTGCCC
>CP070744.1:2390569-2390690 GCA_020348265.1 Phycisphaerales bacterium
CGAGCCGTCATTCTGCGTTGCGGTCAGCCCGGCGCGGACTGAATACTCGGCTGTTCCCGATGGACCGAAGTCGATGGTGATGTTCCCGGTGCTCTTGAGGCTCAGGGCGATCATCCGGGTG
>CP070744.1:2390790-2390911 GCA_020348265.1 Phycisphaerales bacterium
TGTGCCACGGGTGGCTTGCCCACCCGTGTTGAGTGTCGTAAGTCTGGCACCGGCGGACAAGCCGCCAGTGGCACACGTTCGAAGGGTGAGGGATGGATCTGTGTGCCACGGGTGGCTTGCC
>CP070744.1:2391011-2391132 GCA_020348265.1 Phycisphaerales bacterium
GCCACGGGTGGCTCGTCCACCCGTGTTGAGGGTCACAAAAAAACAGGCACTGGCGGACAAGCCGCCAGTGGCACACCGCCGTGCGTGCAACGATCATCGGCTCGTGGTGTGTGCCACGGGT
>CP070744.1:2391232-2391352 GCA_020348265.1 Phycisphaerales bacterium
CTGTATGGCGTAGTCGTCCTCCTTGGCCCGGACCCTCACCAGGCGGTTCGCACCCTTGACACGCGACATCGTTCGTGCTCTTAGATGTGCCGTTGTGACTGCATACGCATACATTCTTCG
>CP070744.1:2391452-2391571 GCA_020348265.1 Phycisphaerales bacterium
AAGGGAGCACGCATTCAAGAACGGCCGCACACGCCGTAAGACCATCGAGAACCTCATCGGGAGTTTCCCGCGCCAGCGGCTAGCTCCCTTTACCTGAGTCGCGAGTCAAGGGCAGGTGC
>CP070744.1:2391671-2391789 GCA_020348265.1 Phycisphaerales bacterium
GTCTCCGACAACACCGTATGGGTAGGGTCCGTACAACCTCACGACGACTCCCCATCGAATTGGTATATTTCGAGGAATTTGAGACGCAGGATCAGGCCAGGAAAAGGGAGCACGCATT
>CP070744.1:2391889-2392007 GCA_020348265.1 Phycisphaerales bacterium
CGGACCATTACGTCACAAAACGCACGTCTTTGCCCCTCGTAGTGTGTGCCACGGGTGGCTCGTCCACCCGTGTTGAGTATCACAAAATAGGCACTGGCGGACAAGCCGCCAGTGGCAC
>CP070744.1:2392107-2392224 GCA_020348265.1 Phycisphaerales bacterium
GAACGGTGTGAACACACACTCCCCGGTGAGCGGGTCACAAGTGTCCTCGGTGCAAGCATCGTTGTCGTCACAGGTGACGAACGGTGTGAACACACACTCCCCGGTGAGCGGGTCACA
>CP070744.1:2392324-2392439 GCA_020348265.1 Phycisphaerales bacterium
TCACCTGTGACGACAACGATGCTTGCACCGAGGACACTTGTGACCCGCTCACCGGGGAGTGTGTGTTCACACCGTTCGTCACCTGTGACGACAACGATGCTTGCACCGAGGACAC
>CP070744.1:2392539-2392654 GCA_020348265.1 Phycisphaerales bacterium
CACTCAACACGGGTGGGCAAGCCACCCGTGGCACACAGATCCATCCCTCACCCTTCGCGCGTGTGCCACTGGCGGCTCGTCCGCCAGTGCCAGACCTACGACACTCAACACGGGT
>CP070744.1:2392754-2392868 GCA_020348265.1 Phycisphaerales bacterium
GGCACACCGGCGCCCGATGTGCATCGGGATGAGGAAGCGGACCATTACGTCACAAAACGCACGTCTTTGCCCCTCGTAGTGTGTGCCACGGGTGGCTCGTCCACCCGTGTTGAG
>CP070744.1:2392968-2393081 GCA_020348265.1 Phycisphaerales bacterium
CCAGTGGCACACGTTCGAAGGGTGAGGGATGGATCTGTGTGCCACGGGTGGCTTGCCCACCCGTGTTGAGTGTCGTATGCCCGGCACTGGCGGACAAGCCGCCAGTGGCACAC
>CP070744.1:2393181-2393293 GCA_020348265.1 Phycisphaerales bacterium
TGTGCCACTGGCGGCTTGTCCGCCGGTGCCAGACTTACGACACTCAACACGGGTGGGCAAGCCACCCGTGGCACACAGATCCATCCCTCACCCTTCGAACGTGTGCCACTGG
>CP070744.1:2393393-2393505 GCA_020348265.1 Phycisphaerales bacterium
TGTGCCACTGGCGGCTTGTCCGCCGGTGCCAGACTTACGACACTCAACACGGGTGGGCAAGCCACCCGTGGCACACATATCCATCCCTCACCCTTCGCGCGTGTGCCACTGG
>CP070744.1:2393605-2393716 GCA_020348265.1 Phycisphaerales bacterium
ATCTTGAGGGGGGCTTCCCGCTTAGATGCATTCAGCGGTTATCCTTTCCGTGCTTAGCTACCCAGCGGTGCCCCGAGCGGGACAGCTGGTACACCAGCGGCACGTACCTCC
>CP070744.1:2393816-2393925 GCA_020348265.1 Phycisphaerales bacterium
AGCGGGTCGCAGGTGTCCTCGGTGCAAGCATCGTTGTCATCGCAGGTGACGAACGGCGTGAAGACGCACTCCCCGGTGAGCGGGTCGCAGGTGTCCTCGGTGCAAGCAT
>CP070744.1:2394025-2394134 GCA_020348265.1 Phycisphaerales bacterium
TCAACGACGACTGTCCGGTGGACGCCTTTGAGCCCGTTAGTACGGAGTGCCGCGCATCTGCGGGCGCGTGTGACCTTACCGATTTCTGCACCGGGACGGGCGCAGCTTG
>CP070744.1:2394234-2394342 GCA_020348265.1 Phycisphaerales bacterium
GCGAATTGCATGCCGGCGCTTCGCTTGGGCGTGGCACCCAACTCCTGAACCGCTAGACAATAACAGAAATTGCTCTAGGGGCTGGATAACGCTACAGACCCCGCTGCT
>CP070744.1:2394442-2394549 GCA_020348265.1 Phycisphaerales bacterium
GTGACGTACGGCACCAACTCTGAAATCGCCTTCGATTACCTGCGGGACAATCTGGCCACAGTTCCGGAAGAAATAGTCCACCGCGGGTTTCACTATGCCATCGTTGA
>CP070744.1:2394649-2394756 GCA_020348265.1 Phycisphaerales bacterium
ACCCGTGTTGAGTGTCGTAGGTCTGGCACTGGCGGACAAGCCGCCAGTGGCACACGCGCGAAGGGTGAGGGATGGATCTGTGTGCCACGGGTGGCTTGCCCACCCGT
>CP070744.1:2394856-2394962 GCA_020348265.1 Phycisphaerales bacterium
TCACAAAACGCACGTCTTTGCCCCTCGTAGTGTGTGCCACGGGTGGCTCGTCCACCCGTGTTGAGGGTCACAAAATACGCACTGGCGGACAAGCCGCCAGTGGCAC
>CP070744.1:2395062-2395168 GCA_020348265.1 Phycisphaerales bacterium
TCGTCCACCCGTGTTGAGTATCACAAAATAGGCACTGGCGGACAAGCCGCCAGTGGCACACCGCCGTGCGTGCAACGATCATCGGCTCGTGGTGTGTGCCACGGGT
>CP070744.1:2395268-2395373 GCA_020348265.1 Phycisphaerales bacterium
CATTCACGATGCTGAAAATGGCAATCAAGCCGAACTCTCGTTGGGGATCGCCATCGACATGCTCATGCCATGCCACTGGCGATTCGTGACGAATCTTCAGATTGT
>CP070744.1:2395473-2395578 GCA_020348265.1 Phycisphaerales bacterium
AGCAGCGGGGTCTGTAGCGTTATCCAGCCCCTAGAGCAATTTCTGTTATTGTCTAGCGGTTCAGGAGTTGGGTGCCATGCCCAAGCGAAGCGCCGGCATGCAATT
>CP070744.1:2395678-2395783 GCA_020348265.1 Phycisphaerales bacterium
GCTGCTGAAGGGTGCGTGCTCGGCTCCTGCGGGGGCAGCCTCGATATTGATCCGGAGAACGGCATCCCCGACGAATGTGAGGGACTCCAATCGCCCGCTACGTTC
>CP070744.1:2395883-2395988 GCA_020348265.1 Phycisphaerales bacterium
TACGGACTCTGTTCTTTCGATGTTCGTTGAGACGCTGGATCAGGTCGTTCGTGCTGCCATAGTAGTATTTCCCGTCAACATATCGAAGAATGTATGCGTATGCAC
>CP070744.1:2396088-2396192 GCA_020348265.1 Phycisphaerales bacterium
AGTACGGAGTGCCGCGCATCTGTGGGCGTGTGTGACCTTGCTGACTTCTGCACCGGGACGGGCGCAGCTTGTCCTGTTGATGCGAAAAGCACCGCGGAGTGCCG
>CP070744.1:2396292-2396396 GCA_020348265.1 Phycisphaerales bacterium
TGCATACGCATACATTCTTCGATGTGCTGACGGGAAATACTACTATGGCAGCACGAACGACCTGATCCAGCGTCTCAACGAACATCGAAAGAACAGAGTCCGTA
>CP070744.1:2396496-2396600 GCA_020348265.1 Phycisphaerales bacterium
ACACACTCCCCGGTGAGCGGGTCACAGGTGTCCTCGGTGCAAGCATCGTTGTCGTCACAGGTGACGAACGGTGTGAACACACACTCCCCGGTGAGCGGGTCACA
>CP070744.1:2396700-2396804 GCA_020348265.1 Phycisphaerales bacterium
CGGCTTGTCCGCCAGTGCCAGACCTACGACACTCAACACGGGTGGGCAAGCCACCCGTGGCACACAGATCCATCCCTTACCCTTCGCGCGTGTGCCACTGGCGG
>CP070744.1:2396904-2397007 GCA_020348265.1 Phycisphaerales bacterium
TTGCGGATGAACCGTACTTCGATGCCGGTTGGCCGGAAGTCGTTCACATCGGCGACTGCGAGATTATACCCGCTGCAACCTACGCTATCAGGTCGAGCATGGA
>CP070744.1:2397107-2397210 GCA_020348265.1 Phycisphaerales bacterium
CCAGTGGCACACGCGCGAAGGGTGAGGGATGGATCTGTGTGCCACGGGTGGCTTGCCCACCCGTGTTGAGTGTCGTATGTTTGGCACTGGCGGACAAGCCGCC
>CP070744.1:2397310-2397412 GCA_020348265.1 Phycisphaerales bacterium
TGTCCACCCGTGTTAAGTGTTATCATGTCAGCACTGGCGGGCAAGCCGCCAGTGGCACACCCTTCACCCAACCTTCATCCTTCATCCTTGTTGGGTGCAGGA
>CP070744.1:2397512-2397613 GCA_020348265.1 Phycisphaerales bacterium
GTCAATTACCGCAGCCGGTGTCCCGAATACTACAAGGAACACGAAGAGTTCTGGTTGAGGACGGTGCGGACAAGCATTCACGATGCTGAAAATGGCAATCA
>CP070744.1:2397713-2397814 GCA_020348265.1 Phycisphaerales bacterium
TCGCGCGTGTGCCACTGGCGGCTCGTCCGCCAGTGCCAGACCTACGACACTCAACACGGGTGGGCAAGCCACCCGTGGCACACAGATCCATCCCTCACCCT
>CP070744.1:2397914-2398015 GCA_020348265.1 Phycisphaerales bacterium
GTGGCTAGCTCCGCAAGCACTTCGTTCGAGTTAGTCACGGCCATGTCGACGTCAGCGGTCACCGTAACGGCACGCTTTTGGTTCTTGCGGTGGATCGATGC
>CP070744.1:2398115-2398215 GCA_020348265.1 Phycisphaerales bacterium
GGCAAGCCACCCGTGGCACACATATCCATCCCTCACCCTTCGCGCGTGTGCCACTGGCGGCTTGTCCGCCAGTGCCAAACATACGACACTCAACACGGGT
>CP070744.1:2398315-2398415 GCA_020348265.1 Phycisphaerales bacterium
ACCCGTGTTGAGTGTCGTAGGTCTGGCACTGGCGGACAAGCCGCCAGTGGCACACGCGCGAAGGGTGAGGGATGGATATGTGTGCCACGGGTGGCTTGCC
>CP070744.1:2398515-2398615 GCA_020348265.1 Phycisphaerales bacterium
GGCAAGCCACCCGTGGCACACATATCCATCCCTCACCCTTCGCGCGTGTGCCACTGGCGGCTCGTCCGCCAGTGCCAGACCTACGACACTCAACACGGGT
>CP070744.1:2398715-2398814 GCA_020348265.1 Phycisphaerales bacterium
TTCGTCACGAATCGCCAGTGGCATGGCATGAGCATGTCGATGGCGATCCCCAACGAGAGTTCGGCCTGATTGCCATTCTCAGCATCGTGAATGATCGTC
>CP070744.1:2398914-2399012 GCA_020348265.1 Phycisphaerales bacterium
GTGCAACTTCTCTGGCTCAATCTCGTAACCAACGGCATCCAGGATGTTGCCCTGGCGTTTGAGCCGAGTGAGGGGGGCGTACTGCGTCGCAAGCCACG
>CP070744.1:2399112-2399210 GCA_020348265.1 Phycisphaerales bacterium
ATCCATCCCTCACCCTTCGCGCGTGTGCCACTGGCGGCTTGTCCGCCAGTGCCAAACATACGACACTCAACACGGGTGGGCAAGCCACCCGTGGCACA
>CP070744.1:2399310-2399408 GCA_020348265.1 Phycisphaerales bacterium
CTTGTCCGCCAGTGCCAAACATACGACACTCAACACGGGTGGGCAAGCCACCCGTGGCACACATATCCATCCCTCACCCTTCGCGCGTGTGCCACTGG
>CP070744.1:2399508-2399606 GCA_020348265.1 Phycisphaerales bacterium
ATCCATCCCTCACCCTTCGCGCGTGTGCCACTGGCGGCTTGTCCGCCAGTGCCAGACCTACGACACTCAACACGGGTGGGCAAGCCACCCGTGGCACA
>CP070744.1:2399706-2399803 GCA_020348265.1 Phycisphaerales bacterium
CATCGAGAACCTCATCGGGAGTTTCCCGCGCCAGCGGCTAGCTCCCTTTACCTGAGTCGCGAGTCAAGGGCAGGTGCGTCGTATTCGTAGATGAAGT
>CP070744.1:2399903-2399999 GCA_020348265.1 Phycisphaerales bacterium
GTTGTCATCGCAGGTGACGAACGGCGTGAAGACGCACTCCCCGGTGAGCGGGTCGCAGGTGTCCTCGGTGCAAGCATCGTTGTCATCGCAGGTGAC
>CP070744.1:2400099-2400195 GCA_020348265.1 Phycisphaerales bacterium
TTCAGGAGTTGGGTGCCACGCCCAAGCGAAGCGCCGGCATGCAATTCGCCCGCTACACAATATCCGAATCTGCTATAAAGGGTGTTTGAGAAGTGT
>CP070744.1:2400295-2400390 GCA_020348265.1 Phycisphaerales bacterium
GGGAACCTGGAGGGAGACACGCTCGAAGACCCCCGCGGGTCGGTGGTGAAGATCGGACTGGTTATCGGTGGGACACCGGTCGAGACATTCTGCGT
>CP070744.1:2400490-2400585 GCA_020348265.1 Phycisphaerales bacterium
TATGACGTCAATTACCGCAGCCGGTGTCCCGAATACTACAAGGAACACGAAGAGTTCTGGTTGAGGACGGTGCGGACGATCATTCACGATGCTGA
>CP070744.1:2400685-2400780 GCA_020348265.1 Phycisphaerales bacterium
GTGTGTGCCACGGGTGGCTCGTCCACCCGTGTTGAGTATCACAAAATAGGCACTGGCGGACAAGCCGCCAGTGGCACACCGCCGTGCGTGCAACG
>CP070744.1:2400880-2400974 GCA_020348265.1 Phycisphaerales bacterium
AGACGCACTCCCCGGTGAGCGGGTCGCAGGTGTCCTCGGTGCAAGCATCGTTGTCATCGCAGGTGACAAACGGCGTGTAGACGCACTCCCCGGT
>CP070744.1:2401074-2401168 GCA_020348265.1 Phycisphaerales bacterium
CAGGAGTTGGGTGCCATGCCCAAGCGAAGCGCCGGCATGCAATTCGCCCGCTACACAATATCCGAATCTGCTATAAAGGGTGTTTGAGAAGTGT
>CP070744.1:2401268-2401361 GCA_020348265.1 Phycisphaerales bacterium
GTGTGACCTTGCTGACTTCTGCACCGGGACGGGCGCAGCTTGTCCTGTTGATGCGAAAAGCACCGCGGAGTGCCGCGCCGCAGCGGATGTCTG
>CP070744.1:2401461-2401554 GCA_020348265.1 Phycisphaerales bacterium
CACGGGTGGCTTGCCCACCCGTGTTGAGTGTCGTAGGTCTGGCACTGGCGGACGAGCCGCCAGTGGCACACGCGCGAAGGGTGAGGGATGGAT
>CP070744.1:2401654-2401746 GCA_020348265.1 Phycisphaerales bacterium
ACGCACTCCCCGGTGAGCGGGTCGCAGGTGTCCTCGGTGCAAGCATCGTTGTCATCGCAGGTGACGAACGGCGTGAAGACGCACTCCCCGGT
>CP070744.1:2401846-2401938 GCA_020348265.1 Phycisphaerales bacterium
TGGCACTGGCGGACAAGCCGCCAGTGGCACACGCGCGAAGGGTGAGGGATGGATATGTGTGCCACGGGTGGCTTGCCCACCCGTGTTGAGTG
>CP070744.1:2402038-2402130 GCA_020348265.1 Phycisphaerales bacterium
CCAGTGGCACACGTTCGAAGGGTGAGGGATGGATCTGTGTGCCACGGGTGGCTTGCCCACCCGTGTTGAGTGTCGTAGGTCTGGCACTGGCG
>CP070744.1:2402230-2402321 GCA_020348265.1 Phycisphaerales bacterium
GCCAGTGCGAAACGTACGACACTCAACACGGGTGGGCAAGCCACCCGTGGCACACATATCCATCCCTCACCCTTCGCGCGTGTGCCACTGG
>CP070744.1:2402421-2402511 GCA_020348265.1 Phycisphaerales bacterium
GGCGGACAAGCCGCCAGTGGCACACGTTCGAAGGGTGAGGGATGGATCTGTGTGCCACGGGTGGCTTGCCCACCCGTGTTGAGTGTCGTA
>CP070744.1:2402611-2402701 GCA_020348265.1 Phycisphaerales bacterium
AGGGATGGATCTGTGTGCCACGGGTGGCTTGCCCACCCGTGTTGAGTGTCGTAGGTCTGGCACTGGCGGACAAGCCGCCAGTGGCACACG
>CP070744.1:2402801-2402891 GCA_020348265.1 Phycisphaerales bacterium
CTATTCCCTTAATGCAGAGCCCGACAAGGCGGCCCAGTGCCTTGCCCGAGCCGCCGACAACGGCTTCTCGCTTCTCAGGTTGTTGGAGAC
>CP070744.1:2402991-2403080 GCA_020348265.1 Phycisphaerales bacterium
GTGGCACACGCGCGAAGGGTGAGGGATGGATCTGTGTGCCACGGGTGGCTTGCCCACCCGTGTTGAGTGTCGTAGGTCTGGCACTGGCG
>CP070744.1:2403180-2403269 GCA_020348265.1 Phycisphaerales bacterium
ACAATCTGAAGATTCGTCACGAATCGCCAGTGGCATGGCATGAGCATGTCGATGGCGATCCCCAACGAGAGTTCGGCCTGATTGCCATT
>CP070744.1:2403369-2403458 GCA_020348265.1 Phycisphaerales bacterium
TTCACGCCGTTCGTCACCTGCGATGACAACGATGCTTGCACCGAGGACACCTGCGACCCGCTCACCGGGGAGTGCGTCTTCACGCCGTT
>CP070744.1:2403558-2403647 GCA_020348265.1 Phycisphaerales bacterium
TATTTTGTGACCCTCAACACGGGTGGACGAGCCACCCGTGGCACACACTACGAGGGGCAAAGACGTGCGTTTTGTGACGTAATGGTCCG
>CP070744.1:2403747-2403834 GCA_020348265.1 Phycisphaerales bacterium
AACGGCGTGAAGACGCACTCCCCGGTGAGCGGGTCGCAGGTGTCCTCGGTGCAAGCATCGTTGTCATCGCAGGTGACAAACGGCGTG
>CP070744.1:2403934-2404020 GCA_020348265.1 Phycisphaerales bacterium
GCCTTGCGTTTCACGCAAGAATCGCGGAGCGATTGCGAGCTTCGCTCGCCGCGGCGAGTCAAGGGCAGGCGGAATGGGCCGGCGTG
>CP070744.1:2404120-2404206 GCA_020348265.1 Phycisphaerales bacterium
TGTGCCACTGGCGGCTTGTCCGCCAGTGCCAAACATACGACACTCAACACGGGTGGGCAAGCCACCCGTGGCACACAGATCCATCC
>CP070744.1:2404306-2404392 GCA_020348265.1 Phycisphaerales bacterium
AGGCAAAAACCACCCTCCACGAAAAAGCTGCTGCCCTTATTCCAAGCCTTGGAAGCAGCCGCATAATGTGCAAAACTCTAGGCTAG
>CP070744.1:2404492-2404577 GCA_020348265.1 Phycisphaerales bacterium
GGCGGACAAGCCGCCAGTGGCACACGCGCGAAGGGTGAGGGATGGATCTGTGTGCCACGGGTGGCTTGCCCACCCGTGTTGAGTG
>CP070744.1:2404677-2404762 GCA_020348265.1 Phycisphaerales bacterium
CATCGAGAACCTCATCGGGAGTTTCCCGCGCCAGCGGCTAGCTCCCTTTACCTGAGTCGCGAGTCAAGGGCAGGTGCATCGTATT
>CP070744.1:2404862-2404946 GCA_020348265.1 Phycisphaerales bacterium
GCGGACGAGCCGCCAGTGGCACACGCGCGAAGGGTGAGGGATGGATATGTGTGCCACGGGTGGCTTGCCCACCCGTGTTGAGTG
>CP070744.1:2405046-2405130 GCA_020348265.1 Phycisphaerales bacterium
TGGCACCGGCGGACAAGCCGCCAGTGGCACACGTTCGAAGGGTGAGGGATGGATCTGTGTGCCACGGGTGGCTTGCCCACCCGT
>CP070744.1:2405230-2405313 GCA_020348265.1 Phycisphaerales bacterium
AGGGTGAGGGATGGATCTGTGTGCCACGGGTGGCTTGCCCACCCGTGTTGAGTGTCGTAGGTCTGGCACTGGCGGACAAGCCG
>CP070744.1:2405413-2405496 GCA_020348265.1 Phycisphaerales bacterium
GGCACTGGCGGACAAGCCGCCAGTGGCACACGTTCGAAGGGTGAGGGATGGATCTGTGTGCCACGGGTGGCTTGCCCACCCGT
>CP070744.1:2405596-2405679 GCA_020348265.1 Phycisphaerales bacterium
TATGACGTCAATTACCGCAGCCGGTGTCCCGAATACTACAAGGAACACGAAGAGTTCTGGTTGAGGACGGTGCGGACAAGCAT
>CP070744.1:2405779-2405862 GCA_020348265.1 Phycisphaerales bacterium
GTGCCACTGGCGGCTTGTCCGCCAGTGCCTATTTTGTGATACTCAACACGGGTGGACGAGCCACCCGTGGCACACACCACGAG
>CP070744.1:2405962-2406044 GCA_020348265.1 Phycisphaerales bacterium
TACGACACTCAACACGGGTGGGCAAGCCACCCGTGGCACACATATCCATCCCTCACCCTTCGCGCGTGTGCCACTGGCGGCT
>CP070744.1:2406144-2406226 GCA_020348265.1 Phycisphaerales bacterium
TACGACACTCAACACGGGTGGGCAAGCCACCCGTGGCACACAGATCCATCCCTCACCCTTCGCGCGTGTGCCACTGGCGGCT
>CP070744.1:2406326-2406408 GCA_020348265.1 Phycisphaerales bacterium
GTGTGTGCCACGGGTGGCTCGTCCACCCGTGTTGAGGGTCACAAAATACGCACTGGCGGACAAGCCGCCAGTGGCACACCGC
>CP070744.1:2406508-2406590 GCA_020348265.1 Phycisphaerales bacterium
CTGACCATCATACAGGTATCTCTCCGTCTTGCCAACATCAAACACGTCCGAAACGTACTTCTCTGCACGCCGGCCATCTCCG
>CP070744.1:2406690-2406772 GCA_020348265.1 Phycisphaerales bacterium
CACTGGCGGACGAGCCGCCAGTGGCACACGCGCGAAGGGTGAGGGATGGATATGTGTGCCACGGGTGGCTTGCCCACCCGTG
>CP070744.1:2406872-2406953 GCA_020348265.1 Phycisphaerales bacterium
GTGCCACGGGTGGCTTGTCCACCCGTGTTAAGTGTTATCGTGTCAGCACTGGCGGGCAAGCCGCCAGTGGCACACCCCAGA
>CP070744.1:2407053-2407134 GCA_020348265.1 Phycisphaerales bacterium
GTGTGCCACGGGTGGCTCGTCCACCCGTGTTGAGGGTCACAAAAAAACAGGCACTGGCGGACAAGCCGCCAGTGGCACACC
>CP070744.1:2407234-2407314 GCA_020348265.1 Phycisphaerales bacterium
CGAAGGGTGAGGGATGGATCTGTGTGCCACGGGTGGCTTGCCCACCCGTGTTGAGTGTCGTAGGTCTGGCACTGGCGGAC
>CP070744.1:2407414-2407494 GCA_020348265.1 Phycisphaerales bacterium
ACGGTGGCAAAATTGTCATCGCTGATGACCAGTTCGGCGGCCTCGCGCGCAACGTCGGTGCCCGATTTGCCCATGGCCAC
>CP070744.1:2407594-2407674 GCA_020348265.1 Phycisphaerales bacterium
CCAGTGGCACACGCGCGAAGGGTGAGGGATGGATCTGTGTGCCACGGGTGGCTTGCCCACCCGTGTTGAGTGTCGTAGGT
>CP070744.1:2407774-2407854 GCA_020348265.1 Phycisphaerales bacterium
GCGTCGTATTCGTAGATGAAGTCGCCGTCATCGATGAGATTGCCGGTCCTTGACTCGCCACTGCGAGCGAAGCTCGCAAG
>CP070744.1:2407954-2408034 GCA_020348265.1 Phycisphaerales bacterium
TCGCCGCCAGGGGTATCAAGATCGAAGAGTTGCCCTCGTGCCGACGGGATAGGCCATGACCAAGTGGCGCTGTAGTATTA
>CP070744.1:2408134-2408214 GCA_020348265.1 Phycisphaerales bacterium
TGGCACTGGCGGACGAGCCGCCAGTGGCACACGCGCGAAGGGTGAGGGATGGATATGTGTGCCACGGGTGGCTTGCCCAC
>CP070744.1:2408314-2408394 GCA_020348265.1 Phycisphaerales bacterium
TTCGTCACGAATCGCCAGTGGCATGGCATGAGCATGTCGATGGCGATCCCCAACGAGAGTTCGGCCTGATTGCCATTTTC
>CP070744.1:2408494-2408573 GCA_020348265.1 Phycisphaerales bacterium
GTGTGTGACCTTGCTGACTTCTGCACCGGGACGGGCGCAGCTTGTCCTGTTGATGCGAAAAGCACCGCGGAGTGCCGCG
>CP070744.1:2408673-2408752 GCA_020348265.1 Phycisphaerales bacterium
GAATTGCATGCCGGCGCTTCGCTTGGGCATGGCACCCAACTCCTGAACCGCTAGACAATAACAGAAATTGCTCTAGCCG
>CP070744.1:2408852-2408931 GCA_020348265.1 Phycisphaerales bacterium
TTCTGACCATCATACAGGTATCTCTCCGTCTTGCCAACATCAAACACGTCCGAAACGTACTTCTCTGCACGCCGGCCAT
>CP070744.1:2409031-2409110 GCA_020348265.1 Phycisphaerales bacterium
GGATTCCGTTGTTGTTGCAGTCCCCGGGACTGTCCAGGTCTCCGCTCACGGTCAGATCGTAGAGCACGGGCGAAACGGC
>CP070744.1:2409210-2409289 GCA_020348265.1 Phycisphaerales bacterium
TGGTGTGTGCCACGGGTGGCTCGTCCACCCGTGTTGAGGGTCACAAAATACGCACTGGCGGACAAGCCGCCAGTGGCAC
>CP070744.1:2409389-2409468 GCA_020348265.1 Phycisphaerales bacterium
TGTGTGCCACGGGTGGCTTGCCCACCCGTGTTGAGTGTCGTAAGTCTGGCACCGGCGGACAAGCCGCCAGTGGCACACG
>CP070744.1:2409568-2409647 GCA_020348265.1 Phycisphaerales bacterium
GATCCTACTATCTGCATCAACCCGACGTATCCTTACTGCGATGAAGTGGATGACACCTGCGAGGTGTGCATCGATGACG
>CP070744.1:2409747-2417316 GCA_020348265.1 Phycisphaerales bacterium
CTGAGCGGACTCCGTTCCGCTGTTTTGAGATCCGTCCTTGGATCCCCACGAAGTCCATTTTACCTGCTCACGGCTGCAGTGCCCCCCGCCTGCGGTCAGCCCGTGCAGCCCGCCAAATCAGCCATCACCAAAAGTGCGGGAGAACCGGTCTCAGGCGCCTCCCGACATTCCTTCGACGGCGTCCCGTGCGAGCCTGTCGAACGCGTAGACTATGACGGTCGACGTCTCACGGAGCCCGATGACATCATTACCGCTATGGAGAGTGGCATCGACGCCATCCGCGAAGGTGGCGAAGGCGACAGGGACAGCCAGTGTGAAGCTGACTTGCTCCGGTCAATGGAAAATCCACACGAGCTGCGTCGCGATAAAGTCCCGGTGACGCTCGGTCAACTTGGTTTCTTGCTGGACGGTGGACTCGACCCTAGCTCGTTGACAATCATCGGCGCGCGACCATCCTGCGGCAAGACAAGCCTAGGGTTGGGGCTGTGCCTTCATGCCTCCCGAGCGAGCGACGGGTGCGCGTCGCTCTTCGCATCGATCGAGATGTCAGCACAGCAGATCGGGCTGAGGCTGCTGTCCATGCGCTCGGGGGTTTCGATTGGCAATATTCGTCGCGGTGTTATCGACGAGGATGCTTTCCGCGTGGAACGCAACAAAGCGGCGTTGGCAGCCCAAAACGGACAACCTGTCTACATCCTCGACGGATGCAGCGACGTCCGGGCAATCATCGCCCACGCCAAGCGGCATATTCGCCACCGCGATGTGAGGTTGACGGTTGTGGATTATCTCGGCTTGTGTTCCATGCCCGGCGATTTCGACCGCCATGACCTGCGCGTCGGTGCCATGTCGAAGGCATTCAAAGAGCTGGCGGTCCAGAGTGGAACCAGTGTCATCGTATTATCGCAGTTGAGCCGGGCATCCGCTTCAGGCAATCGTCGACCTGGGCTGTCCGACTTGCGGGACAGTGGCAATATCGAGCAAGATGCAGATAACGTGATTCTCATTCATCGCGAGAATGACCGGCATGACGACCTGTTCGGCACGACCCTGATCGTTGCCAAACAGCGGCAGGGGGATACCGGGGATGCACAGGTTTGGTACCGACGATCCACGATGTCCTACGAGGCGAGACACGTCGAACCCATCGGCGCGGCCGCGGAGGGCAGATCGTGAGCGACGCAACGCCACTGCCGGTCTCCGCAGATACGACCGACGCACTTATGCGTCGGCTGCTGCTCACCCGCGAACAAGTCGCGGAATTGCTGGGCGTTCCGGAGTCCAGCGTTGACTACATGCATCGAGTGAAGCGGTTGCGAGCTGTCAGGGTGGGTGGGCACAACAGGTGGAAACCCGCAGCACTGAAGGACTTTGTTGACCAACTGGAACCCGAGGATTGACCCATGATTGCCAGAGTAGTACGCTACAGGAGGTATTCAGTAGCTGTGTGGAAGTCACGCACGACGATTAGACGGGACCCATGCGGTCAACACGCCTTGTGCAGCTGTTGGATACCAGCCGTGTGGGTCCCGACCTTTTGGGAGCAAGTCCGATGAGCGATGAAGCACGTGTATGGATTTCGCGCCGCAAGTGCAGGAAGCGCACAACGTACCACCTCCGATGGATCGACCCGGTGGCCGGGAAGATGACGTCGAAGCGAGCTGGCACTGACCGCAAGCACGCTGAACGTGAAGCCGCGAAGATGGAGGAAAAACTAGAGCAGGGCACGTACCAACACTTGAAACGTAGCACTTGGCCAGAGTTTGTGCAGGATCATGTCAGCAAGATCGCCGGAGCGGCGAACGCGGTTGCCGCGAAACACGCCCTGGACGAATTCGGTAGGTCCTGCAGCCCCGTGAGCCCGCGAGCGATTACCTACGGTATGGTCGAAGCCTTCGTTGTTCACCTGCGAAAGAAGAACAACCGAACCGCGACGATCAACAAAAAGCTCCGGTACCTCCGCGCGGCGTTCAACAAGGCGATCAAGCGAGGCTATATTTCCAGGAGTCCGATGGATGGTTGGGAGTGGGCTCGCGAGGATGATCCCATTCCTCGAGCTCTTGCAGACGAAGAGAAGTCGAAGCTGCTGGATGCCTGCCCGACGGACCAGTGGCGGACATTTGTGCACTTGGCATTGACGACCGGTTGCCGTCGTGGCGAGCTGCTCGGTCTTACCTGGGATCGCGTAGACTTTGCCAACGCCAGGCTGATCATCACGGGGACCAAGGCACAGCGTAACCGCGTCCAGCCTTTGAATTCTGAAGCTGTTGCGATGCTCCGGGATCTGCAGAGATCAACTCTCAGGGATGGCGGACCATTCGTAAGCCTGGGACCGGATGGGACAACCGTTTCGCATCGGTTCAAGCAGATCGTGGAGACTGCCGGAATTGCCGGTTGCACAATTCACGATCTTCGGCGAACGTTCTGTACGGACTTGGCTCGGCTCGGTGTTAATCAACTGGTCGTGCAGAGGCTTGCGGGACATGCGAGTGCGTCGACAACGGCCCGGTATTATCAGTTGGTTGACGACCCGATGAAACGTGAGGCCGTGTCCCGATTGTCGAGGTCTGCATCATGAGTTTTGCGACCATCTTGCGACCGAGACCGATTTTGCGACATTGTGGGAAACGTCCGAGTGGCGTAAACCGCTGTGGCGTATATAGTTACACAAAGAGCGCCGGTAGCTCAGTCGGACAGAGCATCGGATTTCTAATCCGAAAGTCGCAGGTTCGAGTCCTGCCCGGCGCGGTTCCGATAGACGATGGGGGGTATGAAACGCGCGCGGTTAGAAGTGGATCGCCTGGCTGACCCGGGGTTTTCGCAAAGCGCCGGTTTGAGGAAAGATGATAAGCACCTTCGAAGGCAGTACTCCGGTCATCGGTGACGGTTCATATGTCCACCCCGGTGCCGATGTGATCGGCAACGTGACCATTGGCTCGGGCTGCTGGATTGGCCCGGGCGCGCGCATGCGCGGGGATTACGGCCAGATTGTAGTTGGGGACAACTCCGCCATCGAGGACAACTGCGTGGTGCACGCCCGTCTCGATGAGCAGACCACCATAGGCAACTGGGTCACGATGGGCCACGGGGCCATCGTGCACAACGCTACAATCCGCGATTGGGCGATCCTGGGGATGGGCAGCATCGTCTCCGATTGGTCCGTCATCGGTGAGTGGGCGGTTCTGGGCGAAGGCACCGTGGTAACTCAGCACCAGCAGATCCCCGGAAGCGTCGTTGCCGTGGGCACACCCGCCCGCGTGCTCGACAGCAAGATCGACGAGGCCTACAAGCAGAAATGGCAAGCCTTCAAGCAAGTCTACGCCGACCTGGCCAAACGCTACCACGAGTGT
The DNA here is from genome assembly GCA_020348265.1 of Phycisphaerales bacterium. Lineage (GTDB taxonomy): Bacteria > Planctomycetota > Phycisphaerae > UBA1845 > UBA1845. Next base: position 2,413,095 of record CP070744.1, read on the forward strand.
TTGAGCTGACGCAGGGGCGAGGAGCGCGGTGTTATCTGCATGCCGGCAGGTGGTATACCCTTCCTGCGATTTGAACCGATATCCCCGCTGCTCGGGGTGGATATGTCGTTTCTTATCGGCTAGAGGATCGCAGACGTAGGCATGAAACGCCTTACGCAATAGAATACGCTGCGTCCTGGGCGACTTTGCAGCCGGGGTGGATCCCAAGAGTGCTAAAGGAGACGGGTGATCTGATGAGCAAGACGGTGTCTACCCTCACGTGTTTGGCCGTGGTCTGGGCTGTTGCCTTGAGTGTCTCCAGCGCTTGGGCGTGCACGAGCATTCTGGTCAGCAAAGGCGCCTCAGCCGACGGGTCGGTCATTATCACCTACGCATGTGACGGGGAGTTTCACCCTCATCTGCGGATCATGCCCGCGGCGGATTATGAGCCGGGTGAGATGCTCAAGATCGAGGACTGGTCGGGGAACATCCGTGGGGAGATCGAGCAGGTTGAGCATACCTACAAGGTCGTCGGTTTGATGAATGAGCACCAGTTGGCGATCGGGGAGTCGACCTTCGGAGGGCGGGAAGATCTGCATAACCCGGGGGCGATGCTCCACTACTGGGATCTGATGCGACTCTCTCTGCAGCGGGCTAAGACCGCTCGCGAGGCGATTACCGTCATGACGGAACTGGTGGCCAAGTACGGGTACCGCTCGCTGGGCGAGTCGATCTCCATCGCCGATCCTAACGAGGTGTGGTTTATGGAGATCATCGGCCCCGGACCCGATGGCGAGGGGGCCCATTGGGTCGCAAGGCGGATTCCGGAGGGATACATCTCCTGCCATGCCAACAAGGCACGTATCGGCGAGTTTCCCCTGGATGATCCGGATAGCTGCCTTTACTCGGACAACGTGATTTCCTTTGCGATAGAGAAGGGTTACTACGATCCGAAATCGGGTGAGCCGTTCAGGTTCTGTGACGCCTATTGCCCGTCGACGCCGGGAAATCAGCGATGGGGAGACACGCGGGTTTGGAGCATCTTCAGGCGGGCAGCACCGTCACGAAACTTCTCTGCGGACTATCATCGGGCGGTGCAAGGAGCAGTTCCGTATCCGTTATGGATCGCCCCGGACAAGAAGCTGTCCGCAGGAGACGTCTTCTCGTTGATGCGCGACCATTATGAGGGGACGGACTACGACCTGACCGCCGGGACGGATTCCGGCCCCTACGGAAGTCCATATCGCTATCGACCGCTGGACTGGTCCGTCGATGGTAGTACGTGCGCGTGGGAACGCCCCATCTCGACGCAGCAGACCGGGTTCTCTTTTGTCTCTCAGTCGCGATCCTGGCTGCCTGATCCCGTTGGAGGGGTCTACTGGTATGGTGTAGATGACACGTTTACTACCTGCTATGTCCCGCTTTACTGCGGGATTACTGACGTACCTCCGTCATACACGGTCGGTCGCCTGCAGGAATTCTCGTGGGATTCCGCGTGGTGGGTGTTCAACTTCGTCGCCAACTACGCCCAGCTGCGCTACTCCGCGATGGTCAAAGACGTTCAGGATGTACAAGGTCGGCTGGAGGAAACGTTCTTTGTCATGCAGCCTGCCGTGGAGCGAACAGCCATCGAACTCAACAAACTCGATCCGACGATGGCGGGGCGTTACCTGACCGATTACTCGGTTTCGCGCGGTGAAAACGTGGTTCTTCAGTGGCGAGAACTGGCTGGACATCTGCTGACCAAGTACAACGACGGTTTCGTCAAGAACGAGGAGGGACGCCCCCAGGAGGTTGGATATCCCGAGACCTGGCTGCGGAGCTTGCTCTCACAGCACCCCGATCGGTTTCATGTGGAGGTAACGGATGATTCTGTGCCGGCATCACGGTTGGTCGATTGATCTTGCCGCCGGCGGCCGCCTCTGTTGAAGCCCCGTCACGCGTCCTTCCAGAGTGGGCGACGCAGATCAGCGATCTTCATCGCAGGTCGGATTGCAGTCAGTGGCGGGTACAGCAATGTAGCTGTGCATTTGTGCACCAGGGGTAATTACCTCGATCGACTTTCGTGGTCGGCGTTTCGACCTGATCTTGAATAGACAACCCAGGCCATCGCACTCGCTTCGCTTCCCGCTGAGGATTCGCACCATATTGCTGATGGTTTTCTGGTCTTTCTCCGTGGCCTGAACGCTGACACGCCGCCGCTGCTTGCCTGCGAGGACCGGGACATCGGCAGGTTTGAGTACGTTGTGCAGCGCTTCTGTCTTGGCCCGAGGAAGTCTGTAACTTCTGTCTGTGTTGGAAATTTTGGCTGCTCGATCAATATACTCGCTAACCGCCTCCTGGCTTTGGCCGTCGTAGCGGGTGACGAGCTCCACGAAATCGTCGAGGACGGCTATCTCCCATTCATTCCCTTGTGCGGTGAACAAGCCATCGTCCTGGCTGACGAACACCTTCACGTCTTTCGGTCGGAGCAGTTCGAAGAGTGCGTGGCTTTTCTCTTGCCTTAAGAAGTAGTCCCTTTCGATGACGGTGTTGATGTCCGCAGCGCCGGCCCCACCTATGGCAGCGGAGGCGGCCATCACGCTCAGGACGGCCGCGACTATGAGGGCGAAGTTCGCTACCGGGCTGTGAGGTGAAGTCGGCTCCACGTCGTCCATAGGCGCGCCGCAACCGGCGCAGTATCGCGCATGCACTGCGTTGGGTTGGCTGCAAGCTCCACAGATCAAATCCATCGCCGGTGATCCAAAACCAGGTAACGGAGACTACCAGGACACACTTTGATTCTACCACAAACAGCGACGCCACTGCGTTACAAACCCCGTCAGGATTTGTAACAGCTTGATCGGCTTCGAGCGGTCCTTGGTGCTGTGCCCGCCGTTAGGGGTATTAGGTGCGTGGCCGCTTTTATCCGCCGCACTTGGGCAGCTCGTTACGTGAATGCAACTCGTGGGGTAGGTTGGGGAGGCCCGGCACCAGGCGAGAAGACGCATGGCGGGTTGCCATACCAGCATTGCGTTCGGATGCGAGCATGTCATAGTGCTTGGCAATGCATATGTTACACTGGCACGGGAAATCGCGTCTAAGATCCGTCAGCGCGCCGGAGGGCAATAGTCGAACGTACCTTGACGATTCAATCCGACTGCCCTGCGCGGGTGTGCTCGAGGATGGCGATCATTGCGACTACGCAGAGGCATTGTGCCAGGAGTAGAACAGCTAGGAGCCAATCGACGCGGGGTAGCACGATGGCGGGCAGTCCTGTTGCGGCGGTAGCGAGGTAGATTGTGAGCACGGCACCGCGCGGGCTCATCCCGCGTTTGACCAAGCGGTGGGAGAAGTGCCGCCAGTCCCCGACGAAGGGGCTCTGCCCGGCCCGAATGCGATGTATCACGACGCTGGTGACGTCGTACAATGGTACGGCCAGCACGACCAGAGGGATGACCACGCCGACGGGTGTGAGATTCTGTCCGGGGTCGTAAAAAGTGACCAGTATCGTAAGCACACTCATCATATAGCCGACGACCAAGCTCCCCGCGTCCCCCATGAAGATCGTTGCTGGTGAGAAGTTGAAAGCCAGGAAGCCCAGCAGTGCTCCGACGACAACCCAGGCCGTCACCGGCACAAAGATCTGTCCGGTTCCCATCGAGGCGATGGCGAAGATCGTGCAGGCGATGGCACCCACGCCGGCGCTTAGTCCATCCATGTTGTCGAGGAAGTTGAAGGCGTTGGTGATCAGGACCATCCAGAGCACGGTTATGGCGATGGAGGCCGGTGCGGGCAAAGCTTCAACCGCACGGATGCCGACCGGTCCGGCAATGAAGATCGCTACCGCGAACTGGGCGGCGAACTTGGGCCAGGGGCCCAGGGCTCGGCGATCATCAACAAGCCCGACAACGTGCAGAACCACAGCCCCGGCGACAATCGCCAAGACAACGGGCAGCTTCGAGGCGATCCCGGCTAAATGTGTCTGAATGATCCCGGGAAGCCAGCTCGGGGGAGTGTTCCCCTGCAAAGCCCAGGCAGCGATCGATCCGACAAGGATCGGCCCGCAGATCGACAAGGTGATGGCAATGCCCCCGCCTAGGGCAACCGGCGACGCGTGCCTCTTGTGTCCGCTGGGACAGTCGACAAAGCCGCTACGGCGCGCCCAGGCGCGCACGAGGTATGTCGCCAACAGCGACAACACGAGTGGGCCTACAAGGGCAACCAGCACAAGCCAATACATGGGCGCAGAGTGTAACCGCAG
>CP070744.1:2417416-2450868 GCA_020348265.1 Phycisphaerales bacterium
CTTCCCTGCTCAGGCAGTTCGATCTCACGGGGGAAAGGTGCGTTTCGGTCAAGGGAAAGATGTGCTCGGTCCTCGTGATAATACTCAAGGTACGAGGTGAGGATGCGCTTCAGATGTTGCTCGTTGAGTACGATGACATGCGCGAGGCACTCTCGGCGGATACTGCCGTTCATGCGTTCAACGTACGGATTCTGCCATGGGGATCGTGGTGCTATTACGACTTCTTCGATTCCCATGTGCTTGATCCGTTGGCGGAAAAAGTCACCGTAGATAGAGTCGCGATCGCGAAGCAGGAAGCGGGGTGCTGAATCGTCAGGGAATGCCTCGATGACCTGTTGAGCCGTCCACTGCGCTGTCGGATTCGCCGTTACGTTGAAATGAACGACCATGCGGCGGTGATGGCGCAGTACGATGAAACAGAATAAGATACGAAACGTCGCCGTAGGTACCGTGAAGAAGTCGACCGCCGCAATGTCGCGAACGTGGTTATCCAGGAATGTCCGCCAGCTCTGTGATGGTGGCTTTCGATGACGCACCCTGTACTTGTCTATCGTTGCCTTCGACGCTTCGTAGCCGAGGAGTCGGAGTTCCGAGCGGATTCGTGGAGTTCCCCAGAGCGGATTCTCCCGCGACATGCGCCGGATGAGTTTGCGAATCTCGGCATCGATGCTCGGCCGACCAACCTTGGCAGTTCGCGACTTCCATCGCCAATAGAGCTTGAAGCCCTGTTTGTGCCAGCGGATCACGGTCGCCGGTTGCACGATAACGAGCACGGATCGCCAGTTTGGCCAGAGGCGGGCGATCCAGGCCCAGAAGATGCGGTCCCGGTTCCTCAGCCGCGGCCGTTTCGAGCCTTGCTCAAGGACGGCGAGTTGCTGCCGAAGGACGAGATTCTCGGCGGCCAACTCGGCTTGGCTCCGAACTGCTGCCCGGAGGAAGACGAAGATCACCTGTGCCCAGCCCATACTCCGCTCCCAGACTTATTACCTTTATATGTGTGCGTGAACGGCTACGAGCGTAGCCGTGGTCCGGAAACGGTCAATCGCAGATGCTCGCGGACATGCCCAAAAACCGCGATTCTAGGCTCGGATGAGGTTTTCAGGACCCACAACCCAGATCGGTGAGGGGAGCGTCAATCTAAGGCTCGGCACTCATTTTATTGTCACAAAGGCAGCTGACCTTCCGTCGGTCAAACCGCAGGACATTGGCACACGCGAAGTCCGGCAATTTCAGCAGCATGTCTCGAAATCCTTCGGAGAGACGTTTGTTCTACATCCACACCGCTTGGTACTTGGCGCCACTTTTGAGTACATAGCATTGCCTGACGACTACGCGGCGCTCGTCCTTTCTCGGTCAAGCTATGGACGAGTAGGATTAATCGTCGCGACCGCCACATATGTTCAGCCGGGTTGGAAAGGGTGTTTAACACTCGAATTATGCAACGCTGCGGACATCCCGCTGGAGTTACCTTGCGGGGCGTCCATCGCCCAACTCGTTGTGTTCAGATGTGACAAGATGCCGCCAGCACAACTGAGACAGTTCCCAATGGACCGCAAGCACTTCCCGACTTTTCCTGAATTCCCTTCGCTCGGGGCGAACCGAGACTGGAAGACCCTTAAGTCATTTGCGGATCGGATCAAGCATCTCTAACCGACGGTCTGTTTGGACGTCTAACATCCAACGCGCACGGCAATCACATCCGGCGTCTTGCGCGATTCCTGGTGAAAAACCTGTCGTTCTGGCATCGCGGGGCTTAGCATACTTGTACCCGGCTGATCTCGGGTTATAATTCAACAGGTGGGGGTGAATCGAGTCGTCTTCGCAGAGTGAAGGTGGATTGTGGTGCGGCTGTCTCCTGCCGGAGTTTTTGTCATCGACACTTTAACTAGCCAACCGGAACTACCGGCTCCCAACCGGCACCATAAGCCCGCCCCGCACCCGGTTTACTGGGTGATTGCGGCTGCGCTGGTCGTTATTGCGACGACGTTGGTGGTCCGCCCCAGCGGAACGGGTGGGTTTTCCTTCAGCGACCCCGCCTTCGCCCAGCCGGTGAGCAGTGGTGGGGCGCGGGGGATCTTCGCGTTTTCGGGGCAGCTCTCCAAGGGCACCTACGGCGTCTACTTGGTGGACGTCGACGCGATGACCATGTGGGTCTACGAATATCTGCCCCAGAAAGGATGCATGCGACTGGCCGCCGCCCGCACCTGGCGTTATGATCGGTACCTGGAAAACCATAACCTGTGCGATTTGCCGCCCGATGTCGTCGAGCAGATGATAGAGGATCAGAGGCGGTATCGCCTGGAGACGAGTGAAGCCCAGATACCCCCGGACTAGGGCATCGGGTGTTGTCGAGAGACGAGACTGACGAGCTATGGCTAAGAGTTTCTACACTGCGGAAGAGGCTGCCCAACGACTCGGGATGACCGAGGAGGAAGTTAAGGGTTTGGTTAAAGCTGGCAAACTGCGCGAGTTTCGCGATGCGGGTAGGTCGACGTATCGCGTCGATGACGTGGACGCGATGGCTCCGGCCGACGCGGCTCCTACGGAAATCCACGACGAGTCAGCCAGTGGGGAGATCGTGCTCGAACCGGCTGATGAGGACACGGACTTCGATCTGGACAGTGCGGGTTCGGACATCCTGAGCCTCGAAGAAGTGGACTTGAGCGACGTGAGCGACACGTCGGCCGGCACGAGGTCGGAAGCCCAGAAACAGAAGGAAGACTCCGTCGTGCCCTCGGTGGGCGTGAACGTCTTTGACGACGAAGATCTCGACGAGGCGGTCGACCCGCTCGCTCAGACGGCGGTGACGGATGTCGCCGGTCTGGGGTTGGAAGGCGGAGGCAGCGGCTCGGGCATCTTGGATCTGACGCGCGAGAGTGACGATACTTCGCTCGGCGCGGAGCTCCTCGAGGAGATATACACCGAGGAGGATGAAGGCGGCGCAGCTGAGGCGGAAGAGGAAGCCGTCGAGATGGGCGACGCCACTCGTGCAGGTATCGACGAGGCGGTGACAGAAGAACAGGAAGAGGTGGGTGAAGGAACAGAAGACCTCGTACCCGTAGCTGAGGAGGAAGAGGCCGTGGGCAGGCCTGCCGTGGCGGTCAGGCAGGTGGTGGAGTACGGCCCGGACGCACTTTCGACTGGCCTGACGGCCCTTATGATCGTCGGCGTAGTGGTGATGTGGTTTGCCGGGCTTGCGGGTATGGCAATGGTGCGCGGGATCGCCCCGGGTATGATTCGTGTCATTTACGCGAATCTGTGGATATACGCCGTGGCCGCCCTGCTTGGCGGAGTCGTGGCCGCCGGCGTTACATTCTCCATGGCGAAGCGGTCCGGCTGAAAGCGCGTACGGCACGAGCGGTTTGTCGGACGGCGCAAGCAGCTTTGAATGACCGACACGATGCAAGCATCCGGTCGGTTTGCTCCGGTATTATACTGCTGGGGCAGGAACGAGGGGCGAGGGCAACAGGTAGGCGGTCCGTTGATCCGTTCCCTCTGCTGATGTGATTCAACTCGCGGAACGTAGCGGTGGAGCTTCTGGAAGTCTTTGAAGGTCGTAGGTCGCTGGGACTGTTCGTGCTTCGGCTGGCACACAGTTGGTCTGGCGGCGTCGTGGCAAGACAGCATAGGAGGCATGTGATGCGCTGTGGCAAATGGATTGGTGGTCTGGTATTGGGTTGTTGGGTTGTGATTGCTTGCGGTGGGTGCGTGTCTATGGACCAGTATCGCAGGCTCCAAGCACAGAACCGGCGAATGGCGGCGGACAAAGAGGCCCTTGCCCAAGAACTATATGATATGCGCAACGGGTCCGACTCGTTGCATACTCGCCTGTCCGCATGTGAAGGGGAGGTGGCCACCAAGGACGAACTCATCGCCAACCTGCGCAGCGAGAACGACGTTCTCGACGAGATGCGCCTGTTGGCCCAGGCGGAGTTGGAGAGACTGGCCAACAAGCAGGATCTTAGCGACGTGGTGATAGCCGGGCCCAAGCTGCCCCCACAATTGGATAATGCACTCAAACGCTTTGCCGACGAACATCCCAGCGCCGTTGAATACGATTCCGCCCGGGGGAGCGTGAAGTGGAAATCCGACCTGCTCTTCGCTTTGGGCAGCGACGTGGTGAAGGAATCGTCCCAGGCGGCGCTGAAGCGCTTCACCGAGATAGTCAAGTCGCCGACCGCATCCGACTTCGAGGTCATTGTCGTCGGGCACACCGACAACCGTCCGATCAGCAGGGCAGCTACGAAATCCAAACATCCGACCAACTGGCATCTATCCGCCCACCGATCCATCTCGGTGGCTAACGTGTTGTTGCACAACGGTTATGACGCCAACCGCATCGGGGTGATGGGCTGCGGGGAGTATCGGCCGGTGGCGGACAACTCCACGCAGCAAGGCCGAAGCCAGAACCGCCGGGTAGACATCTACCTGATCCCCAGCGGCTCGATCGTGAAAGCTGCAGTGGGCTGGAGGGTCGAAGGTGAGGCCCTGGCCTTCGCCCGCCCGGTGGATTAGGACGCTCGGCGGTACAGATAATCACGCACTGCGGCGATGGTGCCACCCATAATGTGCGCCCCCTTGATCTGGCACAGAGGGGCTGCGCGGGCGACCCTTCGCTAACGCGCTGGCACGGACCAGGGCCAACCGACCGCGCGCTCACACAGAGCACATTGCAGTCCAGGCGGCACGTCGTTTGACCAACAGCGTCATACCTGAGTACCATTGGTCGCTCGGTGAGCGTGGAGCAAGCGCACGCGATCATGGCCAAGAAACGCCCAGCAGACAACCAACACAAGCTCTTCACCGCCAACGGGACTTCCAGGCGCAAGCGCCCACTGTTCCTCCCACGTTTGCTCGACGAGGAGGGGAAGAAAGAGACTTACCATGGTGCAGATCAGAATCGAGCCCATGGGATTATCCAGCATTGGGCTGACCTTGAATCCGAAGGGCATCTGGAAAGAAAGGAAACGGCGCTGGATGCCGAGTTCCTGAACGAGGTGTTTGGCGAAGCACTGGGATACAAAACATCGACGGCAAATCCTGATTCTTACCATCTGGAACGAGAGTATGCCCTTCCCGGTGGCGGCTCTGCGGACGCCGCCTTGGGAATCTTCCCCCTGCCACACGAAGGCTCGCCGATTGCGGTCGTCGAGCTGAAGCGAGGCGGCGTTGATCTCGACCGCGATAGATCAGCAGGGCGAACACCCGTGCAACAGTGCTGGGACTATCTCAACGCGTTGCCCAACTGCGCCTGGGGTATCGTGAGCAACTTCGGCACTATTCGCCTCTACCATCGCGACAAAACACCGCTTGCATTCGAAGAATTCACCCTACAGGAAATGCGTGATCTTACGCGCTTCCGCCAATTCTACTGCTTATTTCACCTTCGCGGACTGGTGGAAGGTACATTAGGCCGAGCACCAACAGCGGATGGCCTGCTAAAGCTCACCGATGAGCGGCAGCGCACGATCGGTGATCGGCTTTACGAATCGTACAGCCAAAACCGCCTCTCCTTGATCTACCACTTGCACACAAAAGAGAAACGGCCTTTGGACACGGCGATGCACATCGCCCAGAAGTTGCTGGATCGCATTATCTTCATCGCATTCTGCGAGGATCGTGAGCTTCTTCCTACCGATATTATCGATAAGACCTGGAACAACGTAGCTATGTTCGATCGGGCCACCAATCCACGGTGGCGCAACTTTCTCGATCTTTTTCATGCAGTAGACGTCGGCCATTCGAACCTGGGGCTGCGCGAAGGGTACGATGGGGGGCTGTTCCGCCACGACCCCGACGTCGACGAGCTGCAGTTGGACGACGATTGGACGGACTTTTTCCGCAGTGTCAGCAGCTACGACTTCCGCGACGAAGTGAATGTCGACGTCCTTGGACATCTCTTCGAACGATCCATCACCGAACTCGAGAAGATGCGCTCGGGAGGTCTTTTCGAGGTCGCCGGCGCCGAGGAACAACCCGTATCCGCTATGCAAAAGTCAGCCGAGCGGAAGCGCTTCGGCACTTACTACACGCCCCCCGACTTCACGACCTTCATCGTAAACAGCACCGTCGGCGAGATTATCGCAGAACGCTTGAGCAGACTCACGGAAGCCCATGAGGTCGATCCCGATTCCGCCGGCGACGACAAACGCCTCGTGGGTTATTGGCACGACGCCCTTGATGCACTGCGCACAGTGAAGGTATGTGATCCTGCCTGCGGCAGCGGCGCATTCCTCATCGCCGCCTACGACGCGCTTGAGGAACATTACATCCGTATAGCCGACAGTCTGGAAATGCTCGGGGAATTACGCGAAGCTGATGAGCTCCGCGACACCTTCCCGGACATGATTTTGTCGGAGAATCTCTTCGGCGTGGACGTCTCGCCTCAGGCGGTGGAGATTACTCAGCTGGCGTTGTGGCTTCGCTCCGCCCGGCAGAACCGGACACTGGCCGATCTATCTGCCAACATTGTCTGCGGCAACAGCCTGGCCGACGACCCTGCAGTCCATGCTCAAGCGATTGCCTGGGAAAAGACCTTCTCGGACGTGTTCGCGCGGGAGAACGCTGGTTTTGACTGCGTAATCGGCAACCCGCCCTGGGAACGAGTAAAGGTGCAGGAGCGCGAGTTCTTTGCCTTGTCGGCGCCGAAGATCGCGGAAGCGGTGAGTGCAGCTACCAGACGGAAACTGGTCGGCGAACTGGAGACCGGCAACCCCGGACTTTACAAGCGGTATGTCCAGGCGAAGGACCAGGCGGAGCGCATGCTTGATTACGCCCGCAATTCCGGCAAGTACCCGTTTACGGGCAGAGGTGACATCAATACATACATGCTCTTCGCGGAACTCGCTCGAACGATCGTCGCGCCCGCCGGCCTCGTGGGACTCCTCGTCCCTTCGGGAATCGGCAGCGACAACACCACCCGTGAGTACTTCAACGAGCTGGTGCAGTCCAAAGCGCTCGTTCGCCTGTATGACTTCGAGAACCGCAAAGGCATCTTTGCGGACCTACACAGATCATTCAAGTTCTGCTCGCTGGTATTCGGCGGGACAGAGCGCAAGACGGAGGGGGCTGACTTCGCATTCTTCGCCCACTCGATGAAGGACCTTGCCGACAGGGAACGGCATATCTCGCTAACTGCTCAGGATATGGCCTTGGTCAATCCCAACACCCGAACGTGCCCGATTTTCCGCTCTCGACGCGATGCACAGTTGACCAAGGCGATCTACAACCGCGTTCCCATTCTCGTCGATGAGACCCGCGAGTCCGGCGGCAATCCGTGGGGGATCAAGTTCGTCAGGATGTTTGACCAGACCAACGATGCGGAGCTATTCCACACGTCCGATCAGCTCAAAGATATGCGCTTTAAGCGCCGCGGCAACCGTTGGACTCGGGGAAAGAAGACCTTCCTGCCTCTATATGAGGCGAAAATGATCCAGATGTACGACCACCGGGCGGCGGGAGTGGTCGTCGATGCAAAGAAATGGATGCGCCAAGGTCAGACTGCTCCGACGTCCCTGGTATCGCATCAAAATCCCGAGTTCACCGTCGAGCCACGCTGGTGGGTAGAAAGATCAGCAGTCGAGCAAGGTATGCAGGAGGTATCTCCCGGATGGTACATTTCCTATAAGGATGTAACTAGCCCGACAAACGAGCGAACCATGATTGCGGCCTTTATTCCGCACGTGGGTGTTGTGAACTCGGCACCACTCGTGATAACTGATGCGAGGATCACTCCTCAGCTCGAGTGTTGCCTGCTGGCGAACTTGAACACTTTCGTATATGACTTCGTGGCGCGCCAGAAAATCGGAGGCATTCATCTCAACTTCTTCATTGTCAGACAGCTGCCGACCCTAGCACCCGACGCGTACTCCGACCGCTGCCCCTGGGCTCCCCGACAGACGCTGCTCCGCTGGATTTCTCAGCGCGTCTTGAAGTTGACCTGCACAGCCAACGATATGAAGCCGTTGGCGGCGGCGGCTGGGTTCAAGCAGGGGATACATAAGTGGAAGGCGGAAGAGCGAGCTCACCTGCAAGCGCAATTGGACGCGGCGTATTTTCTCCTTTATGGAATCGGGCGCGATGACGTCGAGTACATTCTGTCCACGTTCACCGCCACGCAACGGCGCGACGAGGCGGCAACCAGTCGATTCCAAACTGCTGACCTGATTCTCGAAGCCTATGATAAACTCGCAGCCGGTCGGTAACAGGGGATATTTGGACACTCCGTTGGCAAGGCAAGACGGTGCTGCACGGAGAGCTACGCCACACGTAGCCTGAGGATGCTTTTGAATGGCTAAACCGGCCGCCCACGAACTCGACGACATCCGGCAGGAACTCGAAGCCGGCGAGTGGCTTAGCCTTGAAGACGGGGTGCGCCTTTTTGAGTCGCGGGATATTCATACGCTGGGGGAGATGGCCAACAGTCTGCGGGAGAAGCTCCACGGGCGGGTCGCGTACTACAACATCAACCGGCACATAAACTACACGAACTACTGCGTGCTTCGCTGCAAGTTCTGCTCATTCTATCGACCTTATCCGAAACCGGGGGTCGATGGTGCGGCCGGCCAAGATGCGAGCAACGGCGGATACGAACTGTCGATCGATGAGATCGTCGCCCAAGCAAAGGCGGCTTACGCCCGCGGTGCGACGGAGGCACACATCGTCGGCGGGCTGCATCCTAAGCTGCCATTTTCGTATTACACGGATATGTGCAGCGCGATTCGCGAAGCCTGTCCGCATATGCACATCAAGGCTTTTACCGCGATCGAGATCATTCACTTCGCGCGGATCGCCAAACCCCGCCTCTTAATCGAAGAGGTCTTGACTCGATTGCGCGACGCGGGCCTCGACAGTCTGCCGGGCGGGGGGGCGGAGATCTTCGACGAGCGCGTGCACGGTGAAGCGTTCAAGAGCAAAGTCGGCGAGGCCCAGTGGTTCGACGTACACCGCGCCGCACACGAACTGGGTATCTTCACCAACGCGACGATGCTCTACGGCCACATGGAAACACCTGCGGAACGCGTCAAGCATCTGATCAAACTGCGCGAGCATCAACAAGAGAGTCTGGAAGCTTGCTCCGCTCATTTCAACTGTGTCATACCTTTGTCATTTATCCCCGAAGGTAGCGAGCTTTCTCATTTGCACGGCCCGAGCGGGCTGGACGATCTGCGCACGTTAGCGATCAGCCGACTGATGTGCCCGAACATCCCCCACATCAAGGCATTCTGGATCATGCACACCCCCAAGATCGCCCAGGTATCGCTCAACTGGGGCGTCGACGACATCGACGGGACGGTGGTTTACTACGATATCACCAAACGCGAGGGGCAGGGCACGACTCATCAGGAGATGGGCGTTGATAGACTCAAACGCCTGATCGTCGAGGCCGGCTGCGAGCCGATCGAGCGAGACACGCTCTATCGCCGGGTCATACGCGACACAAACACCTGGAGAATCAAGGACGAGCCCTGGTCGGTCGCCTACGATCCATGCACGGGCGCCCACGAATAGGGGCCTTCGACCAAGTGATAGGGGTTCGAAATCGCCCCTGAGATTCCAGTCAAGGCAAGTTACTTCCCAAAGCCGGCGCATCCGATAATATGCCCAGCGGATCAGTTTCCGTTAGGTCAGGCACAGTTGAGAGACAAACGATGAAATCCTCGGCCACTAAGACAATCGCGAGTGCGGCATTGGGTTGCTTTCTGGTTCCGGTGATGGCGGCCGGCGCTCGCGCCGCTTCGGACGGCGCGCTCCTGCAAATCATGCAAAGCGAGCTCGATCTCTCGATGAAGAAACTGGTCGCCCCGGACGACACCAACCCTTACTTCCTGCAATACACCGTGACCGATCAGCAGGAGGTTAATATCATGGCAACGCTGGGCTCGATCACCGCCAACGACGTGGATCGCTCCCGGCAGCTGGATGTGGACGTCCGGGTAGGCGACTATACCCTGGACAACACCCACCAGATCCGCGGCGAAGGATTCTGGGGGGGTTACGAGCGCTGGGGTGGAAGCACGCAGCTGCCCCTCAACGGCGACCCGCTGGCAACCCGCCATGCCATCTGGCTCGCTACCGACGAGAAATTCAAGAAAGCCGTCAAGCGCCTGGCACAGGTTAAGGCCAACGTCAAGGTCAAAGTGGAAGAGGAGGATCTATCCGACGACTTCTCCCGCGAAGATCCCAGTGTGCATGCTGGATCCTGGATAAATCCGACGTTTGACACCGAACAACTTGCCCAGCGGGTCAAGAAATGTTCCCGCCTCTTTCGAGCTCACCCACTCATCTACAACTCGAACGTTATGCTGATAGTACGGATCACCAACCGTCTGGCCATCAACTCCGAGGGGAGCAAGATCCAGACCGGCAGGCAGTGGTGGCGAATAGGCATTCACGCATCAACCATCGCCGAGGACGGCATGGAACTGTGGCAGTACAACGCCTTCGACGCGCACACGGTCGACGGCCTACCCAGTGACGACGTACTGGCAGAGGCAGCGAACAAGCTCATATCAGAGGTGCTTGCCCTTCGTGAGGCGCCAGTGGTCGATCCCTACACAGGTCCTGCGATCCTCATGAGCAGGGCCAGCGGGGTGTTCTTCCACGAGATCTTCGGCCATCGAATCGAGGGGCATCGCCAAAAGGACGTCGAGGAAGGACAGACCTTCGCCAAGAAGGTCGGACAGGAGATTCTGCCGCCATTCCTCACCATCGTCGACGATCCGTCTCAGCGGATGTTCAAGGACATTGAGCTGAACGGGTATTACCAGTTCGATGATGAATGCGTCCCCGCTCAGCCGGCCCGCATAGTCGAGGACGGCGTATTGAAGACGTTCCTTCTTTCCAGATCACCCACGCGAGGTTTCACCAAGTCCAACGGCCACGGACGCAGACAGCCCGGCATGAACGTGGTCGCCCGACAGGGGAACTTAATGGTGCAGTCGAGCGAGACCTGCTCGTTTGGCGAGCTGCGGGCGAAGCTGGTTAAGGAATGCAAGGAGCAGGAGAAGGAGTACGGCCTGCTGTTTACGGACATCTCCGGCGGATTCACCTTCACGGATCGTTGGATGCCCCAGGCCTTCAAGGTGCTACCCATCCTGGTATACAAGGTCTACGCCGACGGCCGGGGTGATGAACTGGTCCGGGGCGTGGATATCGTGGGCACGCCCCTGACATGTTTCTCCCAGATCATCTCCACCGCAGACGACCCCGGCGTGTTCAACGGTGTGTGTGGAGCTGAATCCGGAATGGTTCCCGTGTCGGCGATATCGCCCAGCATCCTCGTAAGACAGATTGAAGTCGAGAAGAAACAAAAGGCCCAGGACCGCCCGCCGATCCTCGAGGCCCCCATCGCATCGGATGCCCAGTAAGAAAAGGACATTAACCTGGCACGAGGGGGCCGCTCTTAAGCCCTTCGGCAAGGAGATTCAACGATGAAACGACTCGCCACAATCGCCCTGATGTTGTGTTTGTTTCCCGGACTCATCCGGGTCGACGAGACCCTTGAGAAAGCGGTGCAACAGGATCTCGTGTTGCGCGCCCTGGTGGATGAACTTGAACGCGGCAAGGTAGGCTTGAAGCTCGAGGATCTCGAACAACCCTACTTCATCGAATACGCCCTGCACGATGCCACTCGGGTGTCCGTGGCGGCTACGCTCGGTGCGGTGACTCGAAAGAACGTCAACCACTCGCGGCGGCTGCGCACCGACCTGCGCGTAGGTTCATACGAACTTGACAACACCAACTTCAGCGGTCGAGGCTACGGCTGGTACTTTGGCGGTGGATTCGGTCCTTTTGGAGAAGCGCAGATCCCCATCGAGGACGATTACGGCGCCATCCGCCAGGCAATCTGGTGGAGCACAGACCGCAAGTACAAGGAGGTGATCGAGCAATTCGCCAAGAAAAAGGCGTTCATGGAAAGCAAGGTCATTGAAGATAAGCCCAATGACTTCTCCCGCGAGGAGCCCACAACGCACGTCGAAGAACGCATCGACGTCGCTATGGACGTTGCCCATCTGGAGAACCTGGCTTTGGAACTTTCACAGTTCTTCCGCGAGACTCCGCAGATTAAACACTCGGGAGTCACCATCAGCGGGAAGGGGGGTAACAGTTATCTGGTCAACACCGAAGGAACGCGAATGCGCGCAGGGGGCGTGTATTACTCCGTTGCAGTCAATGCTACCGTTCAGGCTGATGACGGTATGGAGCTTTCTGATTCAATCTCCATAGACGTCAATGAATTGGCACAACTTCCCGAGCTAGCCGAGCTGACAGACAGGTGCAGCCGTATGATCCAGCAGCTAATTGCGCTCAAAAGCGCGCCCAAGCTGGAGAGCTACACCGGACCCATCCTGTTTGAGCCCAAGGCGGCAGCGGCCATCTTCTCCAAGCGCTTTGCTGATAAGTTCACCGGTGGGCAGCGGGCGGTCGGCAGCAGGGCCAACCCCGAGGACCTGGCCAACAAGCTCAACAAACGCATCCTGCCGCGATTCATGGATGTGGTCGATGATCCCACGCAGGAAACCATCGCCGGCGTGCCGGTCATAGGGAACTATGAGTATGATCACCAGGGCGTGCCCGCCAAGCCGTTGAAACTCGTTGAGAAGGGTCGGCTCAAAAAGCTGGTTATGTCGCGCAACCCCTCGAAGGAGTTCAGCAACTCAACCGGGCATGGACGGGGGCCCTATCGGGTCCGCTCCGCGATCGGCTGCGTCGTTGTAACCGCTGAACCCGGAATGGGTCCGGATGAGCTGAAGAGCGAGCTCCTCGAAGCGTGTGAGGACGAAGACCTCGAATTCGGAATCCGTGTAGCCTCCTTGAGCGGTGCAGCGGGCTATAACAGCCACTCGTTCTACGGATTCGGAATGGGTTTCGGCTTCGGTGGGTACGGCCGTGGCGGCTCCAACCCGTTGGTTATGTACAAGGTCTTTCCCGACGGCCGAGAGGAACTCGTCCGCGGTTCGGAATTCGCCGCCATCGACCTCAAGGCATTCAAACGCATACTGGCCGCCGGCAATACACCCTACGTGCTCAACACCGGCGGGGGTACGCCCAAGACGGTAGCTGTCCCGGCTCTACTCTTCGAGGAGCTCGACCTAGCCAAGATAGACCGCGATTTCGACAAACCACCGATACTGCCCACCCCGCTGGCGAGGGGTGGAGGCAAGTAGGGGCGAGAAGAATCTCGTTTCCGCGCCGCGACTGCGGGTCCGGCACCATCGTGAGGAGTTGGCCTGGGCACACGTTCTTGTGTGTTTCCGGGTACACGTTGTACGGAAAACGCCGGTGCGGTGGATGCTACGTGTCGGTCTTACAGATAGTCAAAGGATCTGCGAAACACTTTACGGGCCGGTTGATACCTCCCCCTCACCGGCACGGTCTCCTCGCTCTCCATCCTTCAACACCGCGGGGGCCCGCCCAAGCGCGACCGTTCCCAGGCCAATCCCCACCCCGGCGAGAAGAGCCGTCCAGAGAGGCGCAGCAAGGCCGACGTCGAAGACGAATATACGTACTGAAACGAGAACAGGCAGTGGGAGCAGATAGGCAAAACGCCACGCCCCGGGAAGTCGGCGTTCGCGAAGCTGCATAAGCGCCACTGCCGTCACGGTGCTGACATGACCCGAGACGGGCCACGAGTAGAACTCGCGCCCGACAGTGATGACACTCATCGCAACAACGGCAATAAAGCGAGACCACCACCAGCGGTCGACTCGCCGCGCCAGACCTTCAGCCAACAACTGCGCGCAGAAGCTGTACACAGCTACAGCCGCCGGGATATCATAGATTATGTGCCACACGTCCTTCCACGTGCGGCTATAAACGCAGAACGCCACCGCCCCCACCGCAGTGCCTACTATTCGCACAGCCGGCGATCCCAGACTGTGTTCCTGCATTATCCCGCGGTTCAAGCCTTCACCTGCTTAGGATGTCTGCGGAAGAGCGTGCGATACACCGCGAAGTTCCCTGATACGAACCAGCTCACGAGCACCCAGACGATCACGTCGCGCAGAAACACGAGCCCGTCCGTACCGGAGAGCGGCTCTTTTGACAGCACCATCCCCATGTGCACCAGCAGTAAGATTGTGATCACAGGCCAAACGGCCAGGTAGACCTTCGGATGGAATGACTCGCAAGGCAGAGGGTTGGGAAACTCGGCACGCATAAGCTTCCTCTCCAGCTCGCGGAAGAAATCGCGCAGAACCCCTTCCTCACGACGCTTCTCCAGATCGAAGACGTTGATGATGATGTGCAGCGCGTTGACTCCAAACACAATCATAAACACGAGGAGGAAGAAGACGTCTACGCCGAAGTGGATAAGATGCGCTATGTCTACTGCAAGTGGAATGCAGGCGGCAAACACTATCAAATGCCAGGCTACCACCGCTGCCGCACCTTGGTAGCCCCCGTGGTGATACCGATTCGTGGCAGACACGATTGAAAAAGAAATCACGGCGTACCACAGAACGCAACTGACTAAAGCTACAGACACGCCGGTCAGCAAAACGGCGATAGAGCGAGCATCGGCGATAAGAAGCACCTCCAGTCCCATAGCCGCTCCATACAACAGCGCAGAACCACGCACCAGCCAACTCCAGATCGTCACCTGCTCGAAAGGCCACTTGCCACAGAAGACGCCAAGCCAAGCGCGCCCGAGACCCTCAGGCCATTCGAACTCCCGTCGTTCCGGCGGCGCGGAGCGGATTGACGCACCACCAGGGTCAGTCATCGGGTCAATTCGCCCGCGACAGATAAGCTCTGGAACCTGCTCGACGGATCCGCTCGACGCGCGATTGGCCTCCCACGACACTTTGTTGGAGATGTACTGGGCCAGTTCCCCAAGCCCGACCGTACCGTCTCCGTCCAGATCGGCCTCGCCACGGAGGCCCAGCGCCACGTAATGCGAGAAAATGCCATGCCAGCCGAGTTCCTCGGATTCCAGTGAAAACTGATCTGGGCCACAGCTCGTGAGGACGGTCCACCCTCGCCCAGTCAAGGTCAGACCCTCCAAAAGTCGAGAGGACATGCCCCCTCGGCTTCGGTACGAAATACCGTTGCGGGTCTGCCCAGGAATACGTCCGTCAACGTGGCCGGCGAGATTCGCCGCGCCATCTGCACCCCGCGAGCTTGAATCGATCGCCCCCTGAGTATCTGACGCCTTCTGGCACATGTCGAGCAGCAGCGCCCGGCGCGGACAGGAGCACTTATCGAACAGATGCTGGAGCTCTTCTACCGTCAAGAGCGTGCCGACCACTTTGGGATCGCCGTCCTCCGGCACGAAGCTGACAGCGCGTCCCGCGATTACGCCGTGCCCCGCAAGATGAATGACCACAGTGTCGTTCTGCGCCGCTACGGCGGCTACCCGAGATAACACCCGCACGATAGTGTCGCGGGTAGGCGCAATCTCACCGTCAGTGACCACCAGTTCAGAGCGCACCTCCGTTGCACTCATCCGCGTGCGACGAAGAGCATCATGCACAATACGCGCGTCGCGAACCGCACCGTTCAGATCGCGTAGGCGCTCATAACGATCAATGCCCACAATCACCGCCCACAGTCGCGGTTTGCCGCTGATGGACTCAGATTGAGCGTCCACAGATCTGACACCTTCCGTCTTATTTGCTCGGCATGGCCTTGAGAATCTTGATCAGAGTATCGCGGCTCTCGCCGTGAAAGACAACATGATTCCCGTCTACTCTCCCCTCCATCCGATACCCTTCACCACGGCTGGCGACAAAACGCAGGAGAATATCCACCAGCGCCACCGCTCCTCCCAGCGCCCCTATCGCCTCCAGGCCTATGGAAACCGCCGCAGAAGCCTCCGGAAGACCTCGCGTGCTTAGCTCTCGCACCTCGATGGGGCAATCAGAGGATGTCTTCTTCAGCTCTTCCGCGAGTTGTTTAGCTTCCGACTGCTCTAACGCAATGTCTAGCTTGGACATGGACATTCCTTTCTAGGCTGGAGAATGCCAACCCTCCAATTTAGCCTAAGAAGCCCTTATGTCAAGTACTCTGAGCAATCCCCACGAGCGATACGCGATATCTCACACTGGCCGATGCACCGTCCCCATTGATCGAGAGCACAGCCCGAATCCCGCCGTGCCGGCATCGTCACGCGTATGAGTTACGCCCCACGCGGAAAGAGACAATAATGACGTCGAAGAGCCCAAAGCAAACATGCGCCGTACACACGCAAACGCCGCCGCGGCGGGAACAACGACTCAGACCCCACTCACGGACCTCTCCTTCGCCCTACGGCAGCTGGAGAGTCAACTCTCGATGGTCTTCGCGATTGTCCGGTCCTTTGACGGTCACAGCGACGCGGTGTGTGCCTGGTCTGTCGAAGACATGAATAGGCTGAGCCACGGGGGATTCCTTTCCCTCCCCGAACTCCCACAAGTACTGTGTGGGGGTGTATGAGCAGCGCAGCCCGAACTGCAGCTCCAGAGGATTCTCCCCTCCCGTGGGCAGGGCACGGATGCGAATCCACGGTTCTTTGCGAATAACGTGCTCGTAGAAGTTCACGACTCGTGCGGTGTCGGTTGACCTGGTTGACCCAACTGAATCTTCCCTGAGGTTGATTCCATGCGATTTCGCCCATTCGACGAAATGTCGTCCGTGCTTACCGGTAAATGCGTCGGCGGCGCTGCAGTTCACATACACCGGCTGGTAGGGGTCTATGGCATTGTCTACATCCACCAGGTAGCCGCTCTTGAACCGTGGCTGAATGAGGCTCACCGCGCGGAACAGGTTGGCATGACGAAGACCCGTATGCAGGGCAGCATATGCTCCGCCAGCCCATCCATGAAGGAAAACACGATCGTGGGAGATGTTATGCCCGGCGCGCACGTGCTGAAGCGTCGCCAGGATGCACGCTTCATCCTCGCGTTGCAGGGCAATCTGCTCAGCAGCCTTTGGAGGAAACGACTTCTTTATACCCTTCAGCTCAGGAGCCGCCACCAAGAACCCATGAGACTCGGCAAACTCGGTCCAGGCCCGGAGCTGTTTGTTTGGGGAATCGGGAAACGAGCTGTGACATACTACAATCAGGGGCCAGGAATGCTCACGATCATAGTGCGAGGGTCGATAGAGCAGATACTCCCGTCCCAGTTCGGGCTCGACGAACGGGCGAATGGGTTCGGGGACGTTGGGGTCAATGTACTGGGAGCAACCAGCACTGGCTGCAACTGTCGCAATACACGCTATAATACACAGTCTAAAAAGTCTGTGCGGGCCCAAAACAAGTCTTGTCATGGTCATTTGCGCAGCTCGTAGCCACACTTTGTGAGGTAACCCTCAAACTCACCGCGAAAGCCCAGCCCATCCTCTTCAACCAGGGTCCGCGTGTCGTCGCCGAGAATTGTACGAACCGTCAGACTCCGCCTGCCCGTCCCGACGGACTCGCCCTCATAACTCCCTACATAGCGCACTTCCTTGAGCAGGGAATTATTGAACGAACCCAGCTCCTGCACCACATCAGCGTAACGTGTTGACGCGGGAACGACGAAGGAGAAGTCCATCTCGACCAGGGGATACGCTGGGATGATCCCAAGCCCTTCGGTCCGGGCACTGATGCTCCCACACTTGTCGAGCTCGAGCTCCGCCCAGACGACGGACCAAGCTGCCAGATGTTCATCCATAGCCCGCCGCAGTGTCCTATTGATGGCACTGACACGCCCCACGGGCGTATCTTCGACGAGCAACTGGGCAGTTCTGCTGGAGTGTTCCCACGGGCGAGCGGCGTCAGCCCCTGCACGTACGAAATCCACGCCGCGCCCGAAGCGCTTGAACACCCAACCTTCGATCGCGCCTTTGAGGCGTTTATACAGATCGTCCTCGGCCCGCTTGCCCCTCCGGGCGCTGATCAGGCCGATGCGTCGATACTCCAAGTCATCGGGCTCATGCGGCTCAAACACGCTGCCCAGCTCGACGAGCGCAAAGGCTGGGAAATAAAACCGGTTGCGTGCCACCGCAGCGAGCATCTCCGGCATGAGCGAGCGGCGCAGGCGGTGGAGCCCCTCAGCCGCGGGGTTCTTCAGCTCAACACATGAGCCCGGGTCGATCCCGAGCTGACTAAGCCAAGTCGAATCATACCATAGGTAGTTCTGTATCTCGTTGTAGCGGTGCGCCGTGGTGAAGTACTCTAGGGCATGTCGCTCCAGTTCGCGCGGGGCATTCAACTCGAAGCGGCGCATGGAAACGCGGGGCATCTCCGGCTCGATATTATCGTAACCCACGCAGCGGGCGATCTCCTCGATAACGTCTGCCTCAATGGACACATCACCCGTAGCGCGAAACGACGGCACACGCACGTGCCAGTGAGCATTGGCTTCGCTCAACTCAAGACCCAGAGGCGACAAGCGCTGGGAGGCTTCCTCTAAAGACACCTCCCGACCTATCGTCCGGGCCACATGGTGTGGGTTCACCGCAACGGTGATCTCCTCGAGCGGCTTGGGGAAACAATCCGAGAGGCGGGTCCTATTCGATAGAGACGGGTAGATATCTCGACCGAGGTAGACGAACCGCTGGATGGCCAAACGGGCATGCGCCGGATCGAGAGATTTCTCGAACCGGGCGCTGGCATCGGTTCTAAGATTCAGGCAGGAAGCCGTCCTCCGTATGGCGGCGGGATCGAAGTTCGCCGATTCGAGCAACAAAGTCGTAGTCGAGTCCGCGACTTCGGTGTCGAGTCCACCCATTACACCGGCAAGGGCGATTGAGTCTCCACCACGGAGAATCATCAGTGTAGTCGGCGACAATTGTCGTTCGACCCCGTCAAGCGTCTTAAAACGCTCGCCCTTCTTCGCCCAATCCACCTCGATTCGGTCCACCTTGGCTGCATCAAAGGCATGCATGGGCTGCCCCAGATCAGCCATGATGTAGTTAGTGAGATCGACCAGAGCGCTGATAGGCCTCATGCCTACGCGCCCCAGGCGAAGCTGCATCCACAACGGGGCGCACTCGGCAGGAACGCCCTCGAGTACGATCCCGCAGTACCGTGGACACGCGTCCGGATCTGCTATGGAGATGGGTACCTCGGGAAGGACCTCATCGCTCAGTTCTTCGAGTGCAACCACCGGGTAGGGCTTCAGGGCCAGCCCGTAAATGGCGGCGATCTCTCGGGCGATCCCGTAGTGACCCCACAGATCAGGTCGGTGGGTGAGAGATTTGTTGTCAACCTCAACTAACCAATCATCGAACAACTCGGGTGGGAGTTCCTCACCCGGTTCGGCGACACCCGGCGGAAAGATGGCCTCTTGGGCAGCCATTGCAGCGCCCAAAGCGTCCCCGGGGAGAATCATCCCGGCGCTGGTCTTACCCGCTACCTTGGCGGTCGTTATTTTGCCAAAAGCAGCCACGGAAGCGCCCTCGGGCGCATAAACCACGTTGGACCCCACGTGCAGAGCCGGGGCCGCTGTCACGGTCCCCACCGTCTTGCCGTTTCCGAGGTTGAGCACTACGTGTCGCAAGTGGGGAGCGTCGGGTAAGGCTACCACGCTTTCAATCCGCGCTACGATCAACCCGCGGGCGCCCATACTGACCTGGCTGACGCCCTCGACTTCCGCCGTCGTCAGCGTGAAGCGCTCGCCGAATGCTCGGGGGTCGAGGTCCGCGGGCAACTCCACGTAGTCATTGATCCATTTGAGCGAAACAAGCATGAGTCTTCTGGCTCACATCTACCGCTTCGTGCCGCTGCCAACTTGTCCAGCAATGACCGGTCCGCCAAGCCTGTCGGGCGAAACGATAGGTCTAAGATCACCGGAATTAAGCACCCGAATGTCACCAATCCCGTACTTCATCATGGCCAGCCGCGTCAGGCCCAGACCAAACGCAAAGCCGGTGAACTCTTCGGTATCGATCTTCCCGGCCTCAAGGACGTTGGGATGCACCATTCCCGCCGGCAGGATCTCCAGCCAGCCGGACTGTTTACACGTTGGGCATCCCGCACCGCCGCATATCTGGCAGTTCATGTCGATCTCGATACCCGGCTCGACAAACGGGAAATAGCCCGGGCGAACGCGAATCTCCACCTCGTGCTGCATGACCTCGTAAAGCAAAGTCTTGGCCATCGCAATGAGATTGGGAATCGAGATCCCTCGGTCGATCATCAGCCCCTCGACCTGGTGGAAGGTGTTGTCGTGAGAGGCGTCGATGGTCTCGTATCTAAAGCACCTGCCCGGGACAATCACTCGCAGAGGGGCCCCAAACTTGAGCATCGCCCGATGCTGCACCGGAGAAGTATGGGTCCTAAGGACCATGCCGCTTTTGAGCCAAAACGTGTCTTGCATATCCCTGGCGGGGTGAGTCGCGGGGATGTTGAGCGCCTCGAAGTTGTTGTACTCCGTCTCCATCTCCGGTCCGGCCTCGACGGTGAACCCCAGCCGCTCGAAGATGCGCTCTATCTCCCACTGAACGGCCGTCACCGGGTGGACGCTGCCCATAGGCTCGCGAATGCCGGGGAGAGTCGGGTCAAACGCCTCGGCATCGGCGGCGTCTGCACTTGCATCAGCCGCCTCAAGCTCTCTATGGCGCTGCTCAATGACGGCTTTGACGCGCCCCTTTGCATCATTCACCACTTTGCCGACGTGTCCGCGCTGATCCGGCGGATAGTCCTTGATGGTCTTGACCAGAGATCCGAGCGTTCCTTGCTTGCCGAGGACGGCCGTCTCCAGCCCGCGCAGGGCGTCCGCAGTGTCGATATCGCACACATTGGCGGCGATACCGGCCTCAATCTCCGCTATCCGTTCTTTAAGTTGACCGACATCCACGCTACTTAGTTCCCGCAAAAGACGCCGCGCCGGGCGGTAACAGCTTAGACGCGAACCAACCTGTCCGCAAGGAACAGCCGAGCGCGTGAGGGGAACGCTCCTTGACCCTATGTTCGCTAAAACGCCGCCTGTCAGGTCGCTATCCCGGAGGGTTCACCGCAGCACCCTCCCGCCGACTCCGGCTGGCACGGCGATTGCTTAGTTATGCCCATTAGGGTGTTGCGGGGATACGCGCCGATCTGTCCGCGAGGGGCATGGCAGAGCTGTCCGCCACAGGCACGTTCGCACGAGTGATCGGCCATGCAGACCCATCGACGGATGCATCTTGCACCCCGCGGCGATCAGGAGAAAAGGGCGGGCTGACTCCAGTTTGAGCGTGCCTGATAGCGGAGGAGACGGCTCGCAGGGTCCCGCGGATCGCGTGTGTTGCGGCAGACGGACGCCGTATTATAATCTGCGCCGCATGACGGATCATCTGAGTGCCGGTCCACGGAGGGATCGCTCTGTCTGGGCCGGGAGAACACCCCGAGAGCTAGTCGTTTAGAGCGTCAAGGTAAGATTCCTTGACTTAACAGTTGCGGGTCGGCTTGGCGATCCGAGTACGTTGTTCACACCAATGCACTGTACGAACGAGTAGAAAAAGGAGAAACACCAATGGCTAGCGCTGTGGACACCTTCATGGCTGGGGTAATCGCCAAGAACCCTGAGCAGAAGGAATTTCATCAGGCGGTTCGCGAGGTCGTCGAGTCTCTGATCCCGGTGCTCGACAAGCGCCCCGAGTACCGCAAGGCGAAGATCCTCGAGCGGATCGTGGAACCCGAAAGGGTCATCATGTTCCGTGTACCCTGGATCGACGACCGGGGCGAGGTGCAGGTCAACCGCGGTATGCGGGTGGAGTTCAACAGCGCTATCGGGCCTTATAAGGGCGGCCTGCGCTTCCACCCCTCGGTCAACCTGGGAATCATCAAATTCCTCGGCTTTGAGCAGATCTTCAAGAACGCCCTTACCACGATGCCCATCGGGGGGGGCAAGGGTGGGTCTGACTTCGACCCCAAGGGCAAGAGCGACATGGAAGTCATGCGCTTCTGCCAGAGCTTTATGACCGAGCTCTTCCGCCATATCGGAGCGGATACCGACGTGCCCGCCGGCGACATCGGCGTGGGTGGTCGCGAGATCGGTTTCATGTTCGGGCAGTACAAGAGACTCACCCGCAAGTTCGAGGGCGTGCTTACGGGCAAAGGCCTCAATTGGGGCGGCAGCTTGATCAGGCCCGAGGCGACCGGTTACGGGCAAGTCTACTTCGCCGAAGAGATGCTCAAGACCCGCGGCGAATCCCTGAAGGGTAAGACCTGCGTGGTCTCCGGCTCGGGGAACGTCGCCCAGTTTGCCACCGAGAAGGTCCTGCAACTCGGTGGGAAGGTTGTCTCTTTCTCCGACTCCAGTGGGTTTATTGTGGACGAAGAGGGCATCGATGAGAGGAAGCTCGCCTTCGTTATGGACCTTAAGAACGTCAGGCGCGGGCGCATTAAGGAGTACGCGGACAAGTATCCCAAGGCCACGTATCAAGCCACCGAATCCGGCGCCAAGTGCAACCCGCTCTGGCAGGTGAAATGCGATGTCGCCCTGCCCGCCGCCACGCAGAACGAGATCAACGTCGATGACGCCAACAACCTGGTCAAGAACGGCTGCTACTGCGTCTCCGAGGGTGCGAACATGCCCAGCACTCCGGATGCGGTCAACGTCTTTATAGAGAGCAAGATCCTTTACGGGCCGGGCAAGGCCGCCAATGCCGGCGGTGTCGCGGTTTCCGGCCTGGAGATGTCCCAGAACTCGATGCGCCTGGGCTGGTCACGCGAGGAAGTGGATGGGAAGCTGCAGAACATCATGAAGAGCATCCACAAGGCCTGCGTAGATACAGCTGAGGCCTATGGCACGCAAGGAAACTATGTCAATGGTGCCAATATCGCCGGCTTCACCAAGACGGCCGACGCGATGTTGGATCAGGGCGTCGTCTGACCGGCAGGCCGCGGAGCAATCAAACCAGTAACGAGGGGCGAGGCGGTACTCCCGTCTCGCCCCCCTTCTTGTTATCCTGGACCCGAAGCAGACATGGTGGCCAGCGCTCTGCTTGGAAGCACATAGGGCCTGTGGTGGAACGCCGCGGACGCCCGGGTTATGTGGTTGCGCAAGGCCCTGAAGGTTTCGGCTGAGGAACACACGACGCAGACGGAAGACATGGTCGAATCAGACACGCATCAATACCGAGACGATCCCGACCTGCACTTCGCGGGGTTTCACAACCTCATGCCCCATCGGGTACAGAACGTGCTGCTTGTCTCCAGCCTGTACGAGTCGTTCATCTTGGAGGAGGAGGGTCTGCTCACCGAGCGCATCGCTCGCGAGTACATGGACATGAACCTTACCCGGGCACCGCGGGTGGTCCGGGCGTCGACTGGTGAGGCTGCCTTGGAGTTCATCCAAGACCAAACCGTCGACCTGGTGATCACCATGACCCGCCTCGGTCAATGGAACCTGCCCGACTTCGCCGGGGCGGTGAAACGGCTGCGCCCCAATCTCCCCGTGGTGGTGCTGGCCGGGGAACCGCGAGAACTCAAGCGGAACAGCGGCCTGGCGAAGTGCGAGAGCATCGATCGGACATTCGTGTGGAGCGGGGACGCGAAGATCCTGTTGGCAATCATCAAGTTTGTCGAAGACAACCTCAACGCTGAACACGATACGAAGGTCGGAGACGTCAGGGTGATCATCCTGGTCGAGAACTCCGTCGGTTTCTATTCCGCGTATCTGCCCCTGATCTATGGAGAAGTAGTCAAACTCACGCATTCCTTAATGGCCGATGGCTTGAATTTGATGCATCGAACGCTGCGGATGCGAGCCAGGCCTAAGATTCTGCTGGCAGAGACGTTCGAGGAGGCGTCGAAACTCTATTCGACGTTTAGCGGGAACCTGCTCGGGGTAATCTCCGACGTTCGTTTTCCCCGCCGGGGGAAGTTGGATGGTACAGCCGGTTTGGAGTTCATCCGCCTCGTACGTAAGGACATGCCCTATTTGCCGGTTCTTCTTCAATCCTCCAACACCTCCTATGCTCAAGCGGCCCGTGATTTGGACGCTTCCTTTCTGCACAAGGGCTCTCGCCGACTCCTGCAGAACCTCCGCGCCTTCTTGCTTAACAACCTGGGATTCGGCGATTTCGTTTTCTGTCTGCCGGACGGCAGCGAAGTCGGACGGGCCGGCGACTTACACTCATTTGAGGACGCGATCGCCACCGTGCCGGACGACTCGCTAGTCTTTCACGCCCGGCATAACCACTTCAGCAACTGGCTGATGGCCCGTACAGAATTCGAGATGGCTGCCAGGATCCGCCCGCGAAGAGTGACGGACTTCGGCACTGTTGCGGAGTTGCGTGAGTACTTGCGAGACACCCTTGCTGAGTTCCGCGAACAAAACCAGAGCGGAGTGGTCACTGACTTCTCCCCGGCTCGCCTCGAGATTCCAACGATTTTTACGCGGGTCGGCGGCGGCTCGATGGGGGGTAAAGCCCGCGGTCTGGCCTTTATTAACGCACTGATTCGACGCTACAGCCTCCGGGAACGCTTCGACGGCGTGCGGATTGCCGTACCCGCCATTGCCGCTGTGGGAACGGATGTCTTCGATGCCTTCCTCGACGAAAACGATCTTCTGCCACTTACCGCACAAGAGGTCGAGGATGAGGAGATTACCCGCGCTTTCCTGCAGGCTACGTTACCCCGGGCCATTGATGCCGACCTTATGGCGTTCCTGCGGCAGATAAGATATCCACTGGCGGTCCGCTCCAGCAGTCTTTTGGAGGATTCACATGAGAGACCCTTCGCCGGCATCTACACCACACACATGATCCCCAATAACCATCCCAACCTCGAGGTTCGGATGCAACAACTCCGCGACGCCATCAAACTGGTGTACGCCTCTACATTCGCACGGGCATCGCGGCGCTACCTAGAAGCCACCGGGCGGCACGCTGAAGAAGAGAAGATGGGGGTCATCCTGCAGCAGCTGGTGGGCAGTGCCTACGGCCAACGTTTTTACCCCACTTTCTCCGGCGTTGCACGCTCCTTCAACTTCTACCCCACCGGGGAAACGAAGCCGGAGGACGGCGTAGCCGCAGTGGCGCTGGGGTTGGGCAAGATGGTGGTCGAAGGAGGGCAGGCCTTGATCTTCTCACCCGCCATGCCCCACGTTTTGCCTCAGTTTGCCACGACCGCGAATACTCTGGCTTCCTCCCAGCGGCAGTTCTTCGCCCTGGACATCGGCCATCCGGAGGTCTATCCAACCCCGGATGCCGATGCCAACCTGCTTCTCATGGATCTTGATGCTGCCGAGGCAGATGGAACACTCCCCCCCATTGGCTCGGTTTACTCACCCGAGAATGACGTTATTTACGACGGCGTCTTCCGTGACGGACCGCGACTGGTCACCTTCGCCCACGTGCTCAAGTCCGACTTGTTCCCGCTGGCGGATATCCTCAGACTCCTCCTGGACATCGGTGTCGAAGGGATGGCATGCCCCGTCGAGATAGAGTTCGCCGTCAACATGAACGTAAAGCCCATGGAGTTCGGCCTCCTGCAGATCCGCCCCATCATCTCCCACGAAGAAGGCGAGGCCGTCACCATAGCAGAGGTGGACCCCGGAAAGACGGTCTGCTACAGCCCGCGGGCGTTGGGCAACGGACAGATCGGCGGCATCCGCGACATCGTCTACGTCAAGCCCGACACCTTCGACTCTTCAAAGACTCGCGAGATCGCCGCCGAGCTGGCCAAGATCAACAACGAACTCAACCGCACCGACCGCCGATGCGTTCTGATCGGTCCGGGTCGATGGGGGTCGGCGGACCGCTGGCTGGGAATCCCCGCCACCTGGAATCAGATATCGTCCGCACAAGTGATCGTCGAAACCACCCTCCGCGATTTCGTGGTTACGCCATCCCAGGGAACCCACTTCTTCCAAAACCTAACCTCCTTGGGTATAGGCTACTTCACAGTCGATCCTTCCGTGGAGGCAGGGTTCATCGACTGGGACTGGCTGGCGGCCCGGGAGCCTGTGGTGGAAACGACTTTTCTGCGGCGGATCTCCGTGTCCGAGCCGCTCCACATAAGATTGGACGGCCGAACCAGACAGGGCATCGTCCTTAAGCCCGTAGGGTGATGCTCACACGTCCAGGTTCTTGACGTTGATCGCGTTTTCTTCGATGAACCTGCGGCGGTCCTCGACGTTCTCCCCCATAAGGAGACGGAAGATCCTGTCGGCTTCGCGGGCATCGAGGTCCGCTTGTTCCAGGTCGGTCATATCCTCTGAGATGACCACTCTGAGTAAGGTCCGGGCCTGCGGATCCATGGTGGTCTGCCAGAGCTCGTCGGCGTTCATCTCCCCTAGTCCCTTGAAACGCTTGATCGCCAAACCCTCTCTGCCTAGGTCGCGCACCCCCGGCGCGACCTGAGCCAAGTTATCCAGCTCCACCGGCTCGCCCCCACTCTTGCGAAGCACGTACTTTGCCGGGGGAAGCTCGCCGGTCACCAGCTCCTCTCGCTTCAGGAATAGGTCGCTTATGGGCAGGCCGAACGCCTCGATCCGCGCGATGCTCTCATCCAAGAGACGGCACTCCGCCAATTCGTAGCGGACAATGCGATGGGGCGCAAGGTCTACCTCCCCGTTACCGTTGCCCTCGTCCCCCTGGGCGAGGAGGACGTGTCTTGCCTCCATTACCTCGACCTTGCCAAAACGATCTGTCTCGCTCCGGCTCAGCTCAATAAGATCCGCTTCGTCATACACGAAACGCTGCTCAGCAGACTCCTCGCCGGGCCTGTGAATGTACACCAAGATCTTAGGCAATCCCCGGCTTACATCACGGTGTCTGAGGATCAGCTCGACGAAGTCGATGCCCCTGCGTACCAGTATGCGAGTTTGTGTTTCCAGCGAGTTCAACTGGCTGGCGAGAATCGCAAGGTCCTCACCGCCGATGGTCCTTTCGACGCCTGCCTCATCACGAACAATCAGCGTCGTTTCCGCAAGGCCCAGGTGGGCCAACTTCTTGTTCAAAACGTGGTCGTCGAGCACGTACTCAAAGTGCTTTCCCTTCTTTACCTGATAAAGAGGAGGCTGGGCGACGAATACCCGTCCGGTCTCGACAAGCTGCCTCATGTGCCGGAACAGAAAGGTCAGCAACAACGTCCTAATGTGCGAACCATCGACGTCCGCATCAGTCATAATGACCAGTTTCCCGTAGCGGCACTTCTGAAGGTCAAAATCTTCCTTGCCTATACCACAGCCAACAGCGGAAATGAGCTTGGTGATCTCATCGTGACTCAGCATCTTGTCGATTCGGGCCTTCTCGACATTGAGGATCTTTCCCTTAAGCGGCAGGATCGCCTGGGTGAACGAATCGCGACCCTGTTTGGCAATACCCCCCGCTGAGTCGCCCTCCACCAGATAGAGTTCAGTGTTGTGGGCGTCCTTGCTCCGGCAATCCCACAGCTTGCCCGGGAGACCCCCGCTGCTTAGGGCGCTTTTGCGCGACAAGTCCCGCGCCCGGCGGGCGGCTTCGCGGGCCTGAGCAGCCTGAACACCCTTTAGGACGATCCGTTTGGCCTCGGTGGGATGCTCCTCCAGGTAGTTCCCCAACCGCTCATTCAGCACCTGCTGAAGAAAACTCTCGACTTCGGGGTTGAGCAGTTTCACCTTGGTCTGAGCCTCGAACTTGGGCTCGTACAGCTTGACCGAAACCACCGCAGTCAGCCCCTCGCGCCAGTCGTCACCCGTAACTACGGTGTTGCCTTTGATAAGATTGTTCTTCCGGGCGTATCCGTTGGCTAGCCGAGATACCGACGTCTTGAGGGCGGACAAATGCGTCCCCCCATGTAGGTTGTGGATATTGTTTGCAAAACAGATGATGTTCTCGGTGTAGCTGTCGGTGAAAAGGAGGGCTACCTGGCAGCTCAACCCCGCGGGTTCGTCCTCGCCTTTGATCAGGATGGGTTCGCCGTGAAGGCACTGCGCTCCACCTGCTAAATGCACACAGAAGTCCTTCAGCCCATCCTCGAAGAAGAACTCGCTCTCTTTGCCGGAACGATCATCCACCAGCCGAATGCGCAGCCGGTTATTGAGGTATGCCAGCTCTCTCAGCCGGTTTTGCAGCGTTTCGTACTTGAACTCGCTGTCTTTGAAGACAACCGAATCCGGTTTGAACACGACCGTCGTACCCGCCTTGTCCAGTCCCGGCTCCTGAACCAGCTGCTGCGTGACCTCGCCGCGCTGGAACGCCATTGTGCTCTTAACCCCGTCGCGGTTGACCTCCACACGCAACCAATCCGACAGAGCATTCACAACGCTGACACCGAGTCCGTGTAATCCACCCGAGACCTTGTAGCTGTGGCTGTCGAACTTTCCCCCTGAATTGAGCACGGTCATGACCACCTCGAGTGCGGGCTTGCCGTTCAGCAGTGGGTTGTCGTGCCGCATAGGCCCTACCGGGATCCCCCGACCGTTATCGACAACCGTGCAACTCCCATCAGCGTGCAGGCGCACAAGTATCGAATCGCAGTAACCCTCGAGCGCCTCGTCAACCGCGTTGTCGATCACCTCATAGACCAGATGATGCAGACCTGCGGCCCCCACGCCCCCGATGTACATGCCAGGGTTTTGGCGCACCGCATCCAGCCCCTCAAGAACGGTGATACTGGACTCATCGTAGACTCTCTCTGCCACGTTTGTTCCGCCTATCCATACCTTCCCATAGGTCCGGTTGAGCAAGCCGGCCTGACCGGCACGCGCATGCCTGTTCCGCCATACTCGAAGACCACCCGCCCGATCACCCCTCTGCGCCCGCACCGCCGCACGGCATCACCGAGCACTCCCTCCCAACGCATACGCATCGCGTAGAGTAGAGACGGTTCGTCCACATTGATAGTGAGCACTCCTCGGGAGACTCCAGCCAGGCGGCAATGACGACGAAAATCATCGTCAACGTAACCTGCCAGGGCACGTGCCAGCTCGCCACAGCGCTCGAATGCATCCGTACATTCACGAACAACGAGCGTTTCCATCACTTGC
Organism: Phycisphaerales bacterium; assembly: GCA_020348265.1. Lineage (GTDB taxonomy): Bacteria > Planctomycetota > Phycisphaerae > UBA1845 > UBA1845. The sequence goes on from CP070744.1 coordinate 2,446,282, forward strand.
CCAGCTTGCCGCTCACTAGGCCTGCGCGCCCGGTTCCGCTGAACCCAAGTGAGTTCTTCTTCGATTGACATTGCCACTATCTGCTCTTCTATGCCGACGCGAGATTCACCGGCATCACCACGTGTGTGAAATCATCCCCTAGGCGAAGTACTCCCGGCCTGTTCGCCGCTTTCAGGGCAAGCGTAACTTCTTCTGTGTCGGCAACACGGAGCACGTCAAGGAGGAAAATAGGATTGAAGCCTATCTCCATCGGCTCGCTATCATAATGAACGGGGATGGATACGGTAGACTCACCCTGCTCCGGCGCCCGGCTTGACAAAGTCAGCTCCCCCTCAGCGAGCGACAGGCGCACTCCCTTCGACTCCTCATTCGTCAGCAACGCTGCCCGTTTTAGGGCACTTAGCAGAACAGACGTACCTACAACCATCTTACGATCGCAATCCGTCGGGATGACGTCCTCGTATTTTGGAAAATGCCCTTCGACCAGGGATGTATTGACCAGCGCCCCACCGGCCTTGAGCAACAATCTGTTCGGCGCCATCGTTACGCCTACGGCGGCCTCCGGTTCTGCTGGTAGTCGGGCAAACAGCGTTGACGCCTTGGTCGGGACGATAACCTGCGGTACTGTGCTCAAGCCACCGCTGTCCAGTTTACCTCGGCCCAGAGAGAGCCTGCGCCCATCCGTAGCCGCCATCGTCAACGCATCGCCCTCGACTTCCCAAAGCACGCCGTTGATCGCATAACGCGTGCTCTCGCGGGCTGACGCAAAGACCGTCCATTCAATCAAACGGCGCAACAGCGCATGCCCGATCACAAAACCAGGCTCGCCCTCCATTGTAGGCATTGCCGGAAATTCAGACGGATCGTGCGTCACAATCTGAAAGTGACTCCCGACGCCGCGGACGTGCAGCATGGCCTCCTCCGTCTCGATGCTCAGCAGTTCGTCGTCGCACTCCCGCACGATCTTGCCCAGGGTGTCCGCAACAACCAACGTTCTACCCGGCTCGTCTACCTCAACCTGGACCACCGAGTAGCGAAGACCTACCTCCTGATCCGTCGCCGACAACAGCAGCACATCCGGCTGCGCTTCGATGCAAACGCATTTCAAGACGTCTTTCGGTGAACGTGACACGGCTACGTTGCAAATGGTGCCTAGCGCCTCGACCATTTCTTCTCGATTGAATCGCAGCTTCATGAGAGTGCATTTCCTTCTAGGGAATGACCAACTGACCGGCTAGCTCCTATATACTCTTAATTCTGTACTAGAATATCATACTCATATTAGGCCGGGTGAAAAGCGTGCGATTTCGAAGACCACGGGCGTAAATTTCGCCCTTAACGAGGGATAGGAACCACAGCGGGCACCCTGCTCGGGCAGGTTCGTGTGAGAATACCTGTCGGTGCTCGATGGGGCAGGCACGGCCGGACATCGGCTGGTACCCGGTGGCATGCCCTGCAATACGAATTGACAGCAAAACGCACGGTCTCCGGTAGAGTTACGACACGTTCCTGGCTTGAGCTGCAAGCTCGTCAAGGAGCTGCTCGAACTCCGGACTGGCCTCCACCTGCTCAGCGATCACGCGGCTGGCGTGAAGAACAGTCGTGTGATCTCGGCCTCCGAAGTAGCCTCCGATCTGCTCCAGGCTCTGTGCGGTCAATCTACGAGCCAAGAACATGCAGATATGGCGTGGATGCGTCACGGCTTTGAAGCGCTTCTTACTCTGCAGATCCGACACTTTGACGTTGAACCCCCTGGCGACCACTTCGAGGATCGCCGGTATTGTCACGGGTCGGCTAGGTTCGTGCCCGAGGGCCTCCTGCGCTAGCGAGAGAGTAATTCTTCCGTCACCAGCCTGAGAAAGAGCATCGATCTTAATCAGGGCGCCCTCCAACTCACGGATGTTCGTGTCGATCCTGCTAGCAACAAGGCCTACCACCTCCTCGGGAACCTCGATGCAGCGGAGCTTCGCTTTCTTGCGAACGATGGCCATCCGTGTCTCGAAACAGGGGCGATCCAGAAGGGCGACAAGACCCGAGTTGAATCGGCTCACGAGGCGCTCCTCAAGACTCGGAATCTCCGATGGTGAGCAATCCGCCGAGAGGATGATCTGGCGGTGTGATTGATGCAGCGTGTTGAATGTGTGGAAGAACTCCTCTTGGCTGCGCTCGCGTTCGGCCAGGAACTGCACGTCGTCAATAACCAGCCCGTCAACATGGCGATACCGGTACCGGAAGTGGTGGAGGGCTCCACTCTCAACGGCTTCGATGAAGTGGTTTATAAAGGTCTCGCAAGAGATATAACAGAATCTCGCCTGGGGTTGGTGTTCGCGGATCGCATAGCAGATCGCCTGCAGCAGGTGGGTCTTTCCCAAGCCTACCGGGCCATGGGCAAAGAAAGGGTTGTATACCCGTCCCGGCTCCTGAGCGATGGCGAGGGCAGCGGCGTGAGCAAGGCGGTTGCACGGGCCTGTGACGAAATGATCGAAGGTGCAATCCGGATTGAGTTGCAGCTCCTCGTCGGGTGTTGTAAACGGGTGAGAGCTCGGCGACGCGGTCGGATCCTGGGATTCATCTGCGCTGAATCTGACCGAGACCAGGCGGCCGGTGGCGGCCTGGGCGGCCTCGGCAAAGGCAACCTGACAGTGCTGGCGCAGATAGCGCGCCTGAGCACCGTTCAGCGCCCGAATCTCGATGATTCCCCCATCCAGCGACGAGAGGGCCAACTCGTTGAACCAGCCTCGCACAAGCTGGGTGTGGTTTAGTCGCACCTGCCCGACGATGTCATCCCAAAGTGTGGTCGGTATTGTGGCCATAAACGACGGGAAACAACATACGCAAGCCGACACCTCCGGCGGACGCTGTCCTCCTGACAGGGTCTCAGTGTCGACTTAGCAGTAAGGGGCGCCGGGTGCGACGGACCGTGAGGGGCTCCAACCTCCCACGCCTAAAACGGTATTCTAACGTCTGCAGCATAGGATGCCAAGCTGTAACGACCTTTACGCGCGACGCGCTGGGAGTTGAAGCTGAAGCCCATTCTGCTATGATAAGACAAGTTTGAAGAAGGTACGTGCCCGAACCGGAGCGCCACGGATGGCAACCGAACCGCCCCCAGCACACTCACCGTCAGCGGAGGGTCAACTTACACTGGCATTTACTTCGACATCCGCGCAGAGCGACGGTTGTTCGAAGGTCCAAGTTCCTGGCAGGGCGCAGGCAAAACGCATGAAGGATCCCCCTGAGAAACGGAAAGGCGTGCGAGCGACGCGAGGTGCCTCCGCCGAGGCGCTTGCCAAGCAACAGCGGGAGATCTCGATCTCCGAGTTCTTCGCCAAGAACCGCCACCTCCTCGGGTTCGACAACAAGCGCAAGGCCCTGCTGACGACCGTAAAGGAAGCGGTCGACAACAGCCTGGATGCCTGCGAAGAGGGCGGCATCCTCCCGGAAATCGATGTAACGGTCAGGCAGACTGATCAGGATCGTTTCCTGGTAACCGTTCGTGATAATGGTCCCGGTATCGTCAAACAGCAGATCCCCTACGTCTTCGGCAAGCTTCTGTACGGCTCGAAGTTCCACCGCTTGAAGATGTCCCGCGGACAGCAGGGTATCGGCATAAGTGCCGCGGGTATGTACGGGCTGATTACTACCGGCAAGCCGATCCGCGTAACCAGTCGGACAGGCGCTCGCGCCCAGGCGCACATGTACAAGCTGGCCATCGATACCAAGAAGAACCGGCCCGACATCATCGCCGACGAGCCTGTGGAAACCGACTGGCCCCACGGAACCGAAGTCGCCATCGAGATCGAAGCGTCCTACAACAAGGGTCGGCAAAGCGTAGATGAATACCTTGAGCTTACTGCAATAACCAACCCACACGCCGGGTTTACCTACCGTCCGCCGACAGGTGCCCCTGTCGAGTATCCTCGGGGCGTCGAGAACCTCCCGGAGGAGACGAAGGAGATCAAGCCGCATCCCTACGGGATCGAGCTTGGAACCTTGATGAAGATGCTCAAGGAGACTAAGGCCAAGAAGCTCGGGGCGTTTCTCACCACGGAGTTCTCCCGGGTGAGCAGCCAGATTGCCAAGAGAGTCTGCGGTGCGGCAGATGTCACCACGGCGACCTGGGTTAACGCGATCACGCCACCTGTGGCGGAGCGAATCTATAACACGCTCCAGGAGATGAAGCTGAAGGCCCCCTCGACGAACTGTCTCGCTCCCATCGGCGCAGAAGCGATTCTCACCGGGCTCTTAAAGGGGATCAAAGCGGAGTTCTACACAGCCAGCACCAGGCCACCCAGTGTGTATCGAGGGAATCCCTTCCAGATCGAGGTTGGCCTGGCCTATGGTGGGGCGCTGGGCTCGGATCACCGCGACGGTGACGAGGAGGGCAACGGCAAGAAGTCAGACGGGCCTGCCCAGGCACGGGTGATTCGTTTCGCCAATCGTGTTCCCTTGCTCTATCAGCAGAGTTCGTGCTGCATGTACAAAGGGGTAATCGATACGAAGTGGAATAACTACAGCGTGTCCCAATCCGCAGGAGCTGTGCCAAGAGGTCCGCTGGTGATTCTCATCCACATGGCCAGCGTGTGG
>CP070744.1:2450968-2468676 GCA_020348265.1 Phycisphaerales bacterium
CATACGGTAACAGCAATAGGCAAGAAAAACGCCAAGTTCCCCAACACAAACTTCCACCCGGGGGCCTTGATCTCCCACTCGACCAGGTAGTCCAGAGCTATTAGGAGAATGCAGGAGTTGACCAAACCGGCAGTCACCGTCCAAAAAGGGACGAACAGGCGGACTGACTTGCGCTGCGGTGGCCTAGCCAGTGCATAAACGGCGAGAATAACGCCGATGATCGCCAATAGCGCTGTTTGCGTCACTGCAACCTACCTCCGTATCGTTGCCTCCGTGGTCCGCAAACTGTGGTAGAATACCCTCGGCGGCTTACTGCGCCCGCGTTTCTTTCCGGGCGTTTTGCCTTCGCCCAGCGAATCCGCGCTACGCGAAGCGCGTCACCCTATCACATCCCGAAGCGAGTAGAGCCCCGGCTTCTGATTGACGATCCAGGCGGCGGCGCGGAGGGCGCCGGCTGCGAAGGTATCCCGCGAATCCACCACGTGACCAAGTGTGATCGTCTCGCCTTGCCCGCAGAAGCGAACTTCGTGTTGGCTGATAGTCTCGCCCAGGCGCACAGCGTGGACGCCGATTTGCCCCTTGGGGCGTTGACCCGTCTTTCCCTGCCGACCGAAAATGACGTCTTTGTCGCGACTTTTACCCGTGGTGTTGACGATCTCGTCGACGATAGCCAGGGCGGTTCCGCTGGGGGCGTCGATCTTGTGCCGATGATGTGTCTCCACGACCTCGATGTCGTAGTCGTCGCCCAGTTCTTTGGCAAGTCGACCGGCCAACTCCTGAACCATTTGCATGCCGACGCTGAAGTTCACCGCTTTGACGATTGGTATGATCCGAGCTGCTTCGCAAATCTCCCCCAGCTGGTCCTCATCGTGCCCGGTCGCCCCGATCACCATAGGTATGCCGAAGCGCTTGCACACATCAAGCCAGGCCATCGTCCCCGACGCAATGGTAAAGTCGATCAGCACCTCGCATGAGGTCCCCAGCCGATCAGCGATGGTCAACTCCTGCTCACCGACTCGCACGGTGGAGCCGCATGAAGGACAGCCCACATCCGTAAGGGCCGCTGTTATCGCAAAGCGCCCGTCACCCGCAGCCAGTTCAAGTGTACGCCTTCCCACTCGTCCCGAAGCACCAGCAACAGCAAGCTCAATCATCGGATCTTCCGTTCACAAATCAGGCGTTTATGCCTCATCGTGTGCCACTCGATCGAGGGTGCCACGCCCAAGCCCGACGAAGTCGGGCGCCGGCGTGCTGCTCCCTGCCGAGTCAACATGGCGGCGCTGCGCTTGGCCATGCCACCCAACCCATCGAATCACGTGTGTCGGACTACTAGCCCTCGTCCAGCAGCGCCGCTACGGCATCGAAATCATCCGCTACCTGGACCGGAGCATTGGCATACCGCCGTCCGGGTTCGTCGCAGCTCTCCCGAGAATGATAGTCAACCGTCGCGTTAGGGTCTTTCAGGCCATGCCCCGTGAGGATGCACGCGACGCGATCCGACGGCGAAATCACCTGCTCATCGAGGAGCAGCTTCAACCCGGCGACCGACGCCGCCGACGCCGGCTCGCATCCGTAACCATACCGCCCCACAAGTGCCTTCGCATCGAGAATCACCTCGTCGGGCACGTGTCTGACCACGCCGTTCATCGCCTCCAGACTGCGCAAAGCCTTGGACAGGTTCACCGGCCGACCGATCTCGATCGCACTGGCAATCGTCTTGGCATAGCGTCCCTCAGCGTCCAGTTGATCGAAGTACCCCCGCACACGCCCCATGTCCACGTTGCCATCGGAGAAGGTCATACCCTGCTCGTCGAACAGTTCGTATAGAGTCTTCGCTCCGGTCGCGTTGATGATCGCCAGGCGGGGCTTGCGCTTGATCAGGCCCAGTTCGTACATCTCGATATACGCCTTGCCGAAGGCGCTGCTATTGCCCAGGTTTCCTCCCGGACAGATGATCCAATCGGGGACCTCCCAGTTGAGCCCGGCCAACACGCGGTACATGATCGTCTTTTGCCCTTCCAGGCGAAACGGGTTGACCGAGTTCATCAGGTACAGGTCTAGTCGATCAGCCGACTCCTGCACCAGCCTCATGCACGCGTCGAAGTCACCGGCAATCTGGATCGTCTTGGCTCCATAGTCCAACGCCTGCGAGAGCTTGCCGAAAGCGATCTTATCGCCGCCCACGAACACGATGGTCTGGATGGGCTCGCCCCACTTGGTGGTGATGTGGCCGGCAAACATGGCCATCGACGCGCTGGTGTTTCCCGTCGAAGCGCAGGCCACCCGCCGCCTGCCCAGACTCCGAGCAGCCGTGAACGCCGCCGCCATCCCGTTGTCTTTGAAGCTGCCGCTGGGGTTGAACCCTTCATACTGCAGGAAGAGGTGCTCCGGTTTGATGCCGATGGCCCTGGCCAGCTCGTCCGCCCGTTGAAAGAGAGTCTGCCCCTCGCCGATAGTCACGAGATCCTCGACAGGGGCGAAGGGTAGGAGTTCGCGAAACCGCCACACCCCGCTGGTGTTCGCCCGTCCTTCCGGCGTCCAACTAGCCGTCCGCCGCCTGGAGTCGAAAAACGAAAGCGACTTGGGTACCTCTAGCTTGTCCCACTCGTAGCGAACGTCCAACAATGCCCCACACTTGCGACAGGCAAAAAGGATTTCGTTAAGGTCGTACGTTGCCCCACATTCCGACGCGATGCACTGTTGATAAGCATGTTCGTTCATGCCAGCCATGTTCCGCAAAATGGGAGCTGGATGCAAGTGGTTGACTAGGGCGAGGAGTTTATCCAGGTCCGGTGGTGCCCTGAAACGGGCGGCAGGCGAGGATGCCGTAACGCACGAATCCCGGGCACGTTGCATTCGCATATTCGCCATGTATGCTAGCGCGGACGCAGGGAGAGTCGACCATGACGAAGCATCGAAAACGAGTTAGCACTGGATCACCTTATGAACCGATAGTAGGTATTTCCCGGGCCGTGCAGGCCGGGAAAATCATAGCGGTTACAGGAACGGCACCACTTGACGCGGACGGGCGAACCGTCGGCGTGGGCGACCCTGCAGCCCAAGCCCGTCGCTGCCTCGAAATCATCCGTGACGCTTTGGGAGAGTTGGGAGCTAGTCTGCACCACGTCTATCGCACACGGACCCTGCTCACCCGCATCGACGATTGGGAGGCAGTGGCACGAGTCCACGGGGAATTCTTCCGTGACATCCGACCGGCCAACACCATCATGGAAGTCTCACGTTTCGTCGACCCGGAGTGGCTGGTTGAGTTCGAAGCGGATGCGATTCTAGACGATTGAGTGGTTGTGCCCACGGGCGAGACTAGAAATTGGGGCGATGGGTCTGTCAGGCTACCGCCTCGGGCTTAGCGTCTATCTCGCTTTTCTTTCTGCTGTGGATTCTTCTTCCCAGACCACGGGTATGCCCTCCTCCTCGAACAGATGCTCGATGAGTTTGAGCCTTTCGGTATCGGCGGGCCGCTTGGGGAAGACAATGCCCGGACAGATGCCGTCAAACGTCGGTTGGAGTTCAATGTACTTCCAGATTTGACGGGCCTGGCGCCGCACGTTGCGCCGCACGGCCTGCGGTGTCATCTTGTCCCAGTCAGAGTGCTTGATCTCGACGATAGCGCGAACCTCGCTGCCGTCGTCGGAGACAAACACGTCGAGTCGACCCGTTCCACCGTCCTTCTTCACCGTCTTCTCGACCTCGACGTTCCCCTCAGCGTCGGCTTCCCAATCAGCCTGCACCTTCTTGTGAAAGGCCTTACCTTCACGCAAACGCTTCGGCTCAGGATTCTTCGCGCTCATGAACGCCTCCGACCACTAGCGCTCCTGCCGTCGCCATCGATTGACAATGTCATCCACCTTGAGATCTTCAGGTCCGTGGGGCGAAGTGGCTCGCGATCGCATCCGTCACCGCGTGTCTGTAGGGCGAATCGGCGGGTCCGCCCGTATCTAGAAGGTCGAGAGCGTGTTCGAGCCCGTCCGCGCCCTCATCGAGCTTCGCCTGAATCGGCGCTCGATACTCTGGATCGAGTTCGGTGCGGATGCAATCCCAAAGCGCACCTGCCAGCGGATATTCCCGACCGTCGAGGTAGGAAGCACCGGCACCCAAGAGATAACCAACTCGTTGGCTGTGCAGTTGCTCTCCTACTTTGGCTTCGAGTCGAGCCGTAAAATCGGTTTTCGCTGCCATTACATGAATCGCGCGAAAGGGCCATAGTGCTCTTGCTGTACGTGCAAATCGTCACTCTGGCTTATATCCAATCGAGATGGAGGACGCAAGCTGTGGACGGGTGGCGTAGGTCGCTTGAAACGGCTCCGCTTGACCCAAACTCGGCAAGGCACCTCGCTAGAGCCAATGAGCGGCGCAGAAGAAAGGGCCGGGGTTACCGGCCCTAAAGCTGGGCTGCTAGGACTCGAACCTAGAACCTTCTGATCCAGAGTCAGACGTGCTACCGATTGCACCACAGCCCATTAAGCGGTCGCGCGATGCCCTTAAACGGCATTCCTCGCCCCGCGACGGGCGATTGTAGCCCCAGCGGACTACCCTGTCCACCACCTTCGATCAATCCACTTTCGCCCACCTGCGTCCATTTGCCATCGACCGCTATGGCGAGAGAGTGCGCAACATTGCCAAGTCGGTCCTTGCGGCTTCGCCCGGCGTCTGGTCATCAAGTAGAGGGGGTGCACGGTGCACGAGATACCCGGCATCACACGCTTATGTGCGGCTCAAGTGGCCGACACGTTCTCGAAGTCATAGAAATGTCCCGGGAGAGGTGGGAGACGCTGCAGTTTGTCGACGCACGTGTCTCGGTGCCCTCAGCCCAGGGAAGAATCGGACGGCTGGACTTCAGCGTGATTCTGTTTTCGGTACCTCGATGCCCACACTTCTTGCACGACGACGTAAACCTGGAGATACAGTTTAGGCTTATGGTCGAGAATGAAGCGCGCGCAATCATCGAAGATGCCGCGCTCTTCTGCAGTGCTAAGCACGCCTCTTACATGATCAGCGCTGATTTCCGTTACAGCTCGTGCGAACGGAGCAATACACTCATCAATCTGGGCGCGCAAATCAGCGGAAAACGAATCCGATCGGCGTTCTTTCATTCGGTCCTCTTATCCACCCTGCCACTTAGCCTAAAGACGCGAATTGTGCGCAAAGCGCACGCTAAAAAAAAGAAAAATCTCAAGAAAACTTGGATCTGCGTTCCTTCCAAACTCAGCCCGAAGCAAGCGCGTCAGTCCACACAGAGGCACATGCCTTATTTGACTTTGCCTTACCGTTTGTCGCTAAGCGGACTGGAGACTATCATCGAAGCACCGCGAGACTCGTACGAAGAATGCACGCTTGGAGCCGATACGCGGACCAACGAGGGGTGCGAAGAGCATGGAAGACTTAGTAATGACCAAAAGTGAAGAAAAACTGTCGCTCAACTTCATACAGGAGATCATCGAGGAAGACCTGAGGACCGGCAAGTGGGACGGGCGCGTGCACACGCGGTTCCCACCAGAGCCCAACGGCTACCTGCACATCGGCCACGCCAAGTCAATCTGTCTGAACTTCGGCCTGGCAGAGCAATACAACGGAATCTGCAACCTGCGCTTCGACGATACCAATCCGATCAAGGAGGAAGATGAGTACGTTGAATCGATCAAAGAGGACGTGAGCTGGCTGGGCTTTGACTGGGAGGATCGCCTGCTGTTCGCCTCGGATTACTTCGAACAGATGTACCAGTATGCCGTGCAGCTTGTTAAGGCAGGCAAGGCCTACGTTGACGACCTCAACGCTGAGCAGATCCGAGAGTATCGTGGCACATTGACCACACCAGGGAGGAACAGTCCGCACCGCGATCGCAGCATCGAAGAAAACCTCGACCTGATTACCCGGATGCGGGCTGGTGACTTCCCCGACGGCTCCCGCGTGCTGAGGGCGAAGATCGATATGGCTTCACCTAACCTCAACATGCGCGACCCGGTCATCTATCGCATCTTAAAGGCCTCGCATCACCGCACCGGGGATGAGTGGTGTGTTTACCCAATGTACGACTGGGCCCACGGGCTGGAAGATTCCATCGAACGCATCACCCATTCGATCTGCACTCTGGAATTCGAGAACCACCGTCCGCTTTACGACTGGTGCCTACGAGAGCTGGGTGTCTACCACCCTCAGCAGATCGAGTTCGCCCGTCTCGAGCTGACCTACACCGTGATGAGCAAACGCAGGCTCTTGGAGCTTGTTCAGGAAGGACATGTTTCCGGGTGGGATGACCCGCGCATGCCCACCATCTCCGGTATGCGTCGGAGAGGTTATACCCCCGAGTCCATCCGCAACTTCTGCAAGGCCATCGGAGTTGCCAAGTTCAACAGCACCATCGACATTGCTCGCCTCGAACATGCCGTGCGCGAAGATCTGAACAAAAAGGCTCCGCGTGTCATGGCCGTGCTGCGCCCGCTCCGCGTGGTCATCGACAACTACCCGGAAGGACAGGTTGAGGAACTTGATGCCGTAAACAACCCCGAGGACGCAGGCATGGGGGCGCGGAAGGTCCCCTTCTCGCGCGTCCTGTACATCGAGCAGGATGACTTTCGCGAGGACCCGCCCAGGAAGTTCTTCCGCTTATCCCCGGGCCGCGAGGTCCGCCTCCGCTATGCGTACTTCGTCACCTGCGTCGACGTGGTCAAAGATGCGCAGACCGGAGAAATCGTCGAATTGCACTGCACATACGACCCGGCCACGCGAGGCGGCGACGCCCCCGACGGCCGCAAGGTCAAGTCGACGTTGCACTGGGTCTCAGCCGACCATGCGATCGAAGGAGAGGTGCGTCTTTACGATCACCTATTCGGCAAGCCAAACCCGGACGATGTTGAGACAGGATCCGACTACAAAAGCAACCTGAATCCCTACTCGCTGGAGACATTGCCTTCGTGCTGGGTCGAGCCCAGCGTCGTCGACTGGAAGCCGGGAAGCAGATGTCAGTTCGAGCGTTTGGGGTACTTCTGCGTCGACCCGGACTCCTCCGACGGCAAACTCGTATTCAACCGCACGGTATCGCTGCGTGACACCTGGGCGAAGATCGAGAAGGCCCAGAAGAAGAAGTAACAGGCCTTATCACTGCAGACGACACCCGCGTCAGTCAAACGCCGGTACGTTTGGCAATCGTGAGAAGCCGATGAACCCCCTCATACCTACTGTCGCAGGTTGCAGCGCGCTTTGCCGGCTAGTCTCTCTCCCTTGCATCCGGGCTTTGCCGGCTCTACCATCTCATCCGATGTTGGAATCGGGCCTTTCCAACCGTTAAGCGTGAGTGGCTTTGGCGTGGGTCGCTCGCTGTGGAAGAACGCGTAACAACCGCTTCTGCCCTGTGGTTTGGCTGGGCTCAGGCAAGATGCCCCACCGCATCTTGTTCTTCTTGCGTTATTGACGTCGAATGGGCGCAGGCTTCCCGATCGTCGGGCTTGGGCTGCGATCAATGTACGAAGTGCTCTTGACATGGAGGATTCTGGAGATGTTCAAACGATCTTTTGTTGTTGGTTTTGCCACCTTGGCAATCGGCTTGCTCTTCCTGGGCAGCCTTGCGGGCTGTGCGCCGGGCCCCGTAATACCAGATGATAATGGTAATGATAATGATAATGACAACGGCGATCCCACCCAGTGGGGTGTCACGTTCGGCTTGGAGCAGCCCGACCCGGAGGTCGTCGAGGCTCGCCCACAGGCCATCAACCCCTTTGCAGCCAACGCCAGCGCCCAGCTTCCTGCAACTGCCGATCTCACCAAAGACGTACCTCCGATCGGCGACCAGGGTGCGCTGGGTTCGTGCACGGCCTGGGCGGCTGGGTACACCGGGGCGACTTACACGGCCAATCGATCATACGCCTGGGGCGCTACCTCAGCCGACCATCAAGCGAGCCCGGGGTTCCTGTACGAGAAGCTCCTCGAAACGGACAGCCTGGACTGCGGCTCGGGTACATACATAAGCACGGCGATGAACCTGCTCATTCAGATGGGCTGCGCCAGCCTTGAATACATAGGCTACTCCGACCAGGCCTGCTCAGCGGGCACACCCGACGGCGATGCTGAGAACTTCCGCGTCGGCAGCTTCAACCGCGTCGTCGAGACCGATCGACACGCCGTGCGCGGGGAGTTGGCCGCGGGGCGCGTAGTCGTATTCGGAGCCCGCCTCTATGACGATTTCCCGGACTTCACCGGTAGCAGCGTGTACCAGGGTAGTGGAACGTTCCTGACCCAAAACAACCAGCACGCAGCGCACGCTATGGCCCTTGTGGGATACGATGATGATCGCGGGGCCTATCGGATCATGAATAGTTGGAGTACCCAGTGGGGCGACACCGGTTACATGTGGATGGCCTACGAGACGTTTGAAGCGACGGCGTTTGAGGCCTATTCGATTGAGCCCGCGGGCGAGCGTGAACCTCCGGAGCCCGACCCGGATCCGGACCCCGATCCCGATCCTGACCCTGAACCGACCGAGGATCCCCAGGCATATCTGGATGAGGCCTACCAGTTTGCGGACGCTGACCCGATCACGCGTGAACGGCAAGTCTACCTGGTCTTCTTCTATCACTTCGATGCACCCGTATACATCCGGACCGTGACCGTAACCGATCCGTCCGGCGGCATTGGTCAGCAGGAATACAACACCTGGTACATCGACGGGTATGTCTACTTTGTTCAGACGGGCGGCTTCCAGTGGGAGGCGGGGGTCTACACGCTCGAGTTCGACGTTCAGACCGAAGCCGGAAACGATCTCATCTATAGCGGGCAAGCCACGATCGAACCTCTGGATGACAATGGTGGAGGTGGGGAAGGGGTCTGCTCCGACATCTGCATCTTTGCCTATGACGGCGAGTGCGACGACGGCGGGCCCGGTTCGGCCTACTTCCTATGCGATTACGGAACCGACTGCGGCGACTGCGGCGTGCGGGATTCCGAGGGCGGCGGCGGTGAGGATACGCTCTGCGTTGATACTTGCCGATTCGCCGGTGACGGAGAATGCGACGATGGCGGAGCAGGTGCGCTGTACTTCTATTGTGACTACGGCACCGACTGTACTGACTGTGGCTCGCGTGACCTCGATGACGGAGGCATCGACGATACCGAGTTCTGCACCGACTCCTGCCGATTCGCTTTCGACGGTGAGTGCGACGACGGCGGGCCCGGCGCCGATTACGCCGAATGTGAGTTTGGCAGCGATTGCACCGACTGCGGCGTGCGGAGCTTCGATGACTTTGATGACGGCGTCGACGAGTTCGACCTCTGCACCAACACCTGCATTTGGGCCTATGACGGAGAGTGCGACGACGGAGGTGTGGGGGCAGCCTTCCTCGACTGTGATTTCGGCACCGACTGCGCTGACTGCGGGCCCCGTACGTGGGATGATCTCGTCGACGACTTCAAGGTAATCGTGCGGAAGTTCAGGGGCGTTACGGTGGAGACGCCACCTGCGGCACGCGGTCTCCCGGCAGCGGGTGTGAGGACCGGAATCCTCGGGGCAAACCGTAAGCCGGCGAAGGTGACTCCGGCTCAGACGCAATAGAGTGAAATCAATGACCCGCGGACTCCCTCCTACTAGGAGATTGCCGCGACGGTGATGTCGTACCTGCGGTTACGGGTACGGCCGTGAAACACAGAGGGACTTGCGCAAACTTACGCGCAAGTCCCTCTTGTTTCATCCGGCTAGTTCTTGTTCATTGACCGCCACGGATTGTGACTCCGTCGCCGGCAGGGCCATAGCGACACTCTGCTACACCAGGCCCGTTCCCGGTTGAAGATCATGCGAGTCTTCGCACCTTAGGACTCCCGGTGATGGCCTACAGTTTTACACAGAAGCCGACGTGAACAAGGATTGCCCAATTCCGCATGCATCTGTAGCGTGGTTGACGTAATCCGCCGATTCACGTGGAGCGCTTAGAATCACCCATGCTTGAGTCGTCGTCGACAGATCTTGGCGCAACCCAGACAGAGGAACGCGTCAAGGTAGGCGGGAGGTGGAGATTCCCATGAACCACGTAACGCGAAGGTCCGGTCTCTACGCGCTGTTAGTTGGCCTCTTTGTCGCCTGTGGATTCGCCGGTGCGACTGACACGGATTGGCCTCAGTGGGGCGGTCCAAACCGCAACTTCACGGTTGACACGTCCGGACTTGCCGACCAGTGGCCTCCGGGTGGACCGCGGAAGCTCTGGCATCGGACGTTGGGTGACGGCTACTCCTCGATCGTAGCCCACGGCGATATGTTATACACGATGTGTCGCAAGGGGCCGGATTACACCCAAGAGTATACGGTTTGTCTTGATGCGAAGACCGGCAAGACGATCTGGGAGCAGGGGCATCCGGCACCACCGGGTTCGGCACCGGATTACTCAAGTTGGGGAGGCGGCGGGCCAAACTCCACACCACTAATCGTGGGCGAGCGGCTGTTTACGCTCGGTTCGCGCACGATGATGCACTGCCGAAGTCGGACGACCGGGGACGTGCTCTGGAAGCACGATCTCGAGGCCGAATATCGCGGGACATCCTCGGGAAACAGCGAAGGCTACAGCCCCAGCCCCATCGCGTACAAGAACCTGGTGATCGTCCTCATTGGCCATTTGAAACACAACCAGGAACGGAAAGGGCAGTCACTCGTGGCCTTTGACCAAGAGAGCGGCCGCGTTGTTTGGAAGAGCCAGGATTTTGTTGCCGGCGCGTCCTCACCGATTCTGATCAACTTTGCAGGGAAAGAACAAATCGTGCTACTGGTTGCTGATCAACTCTTGGGCATCAATCCCGCCGATGGCCGTCTGTTGTGGCGATACGACTATCCCATGCGCTACCGTACGATGATCGTGACACCTGTTTGGAATGGTGACGATCTGATCTTCTGCCGTGCCGGCGCCCAGGCTGCCGAGGGAACCTCGACGGTCAGACTAACTGAGCGTGACGGGCGCATCATCCCGGAAGAGCTCTGGACCAGTACAAAACTGTCCATCTTCGTTCCGACTCCAGTGCATATCGGAGACCATCTCTATGGGGCCGTGGAACAGGGGCTCGTGGCGATCGACTTCAAGACCGGAGAACGCAAGTGGGTACAGCGCAGATTCCCCAATGCGGCATGTATCCACGCGGACGGCAAGCTCATCATCCTGGATGAGAACGGGAAGCTTACACTGACCACTGCCACGCCTGAGGAACTCACGGTGCTCGCGCAGGACACAGTAACAGAAAGATATTCCTACTCCGTTCCGACACTGGTCGGTACGACACTATATGTGCGAGATCGTAGACACATCATGGCGTTGGATCTCGGGAAACCCGGTGGAAGCATGCGTGACTAAGGGCGCCCAAGTTTGAACAGTCGCCAACAGAACATTTCGCAGCCCAGGCAGAGGAACGCCTCGTGGATGTCGGAACGGCGTTAGCAGCGGATCCACAGTTGGGGGGAACTGATGCAGGCAGCTCAGCGTCCATTCGACGATCCAGCCACACTTTCCTCTTCCGCTGCAAAATTTGGGGTTTCGATGGACGCTGGCCGGTGCAATTCCCCAGATCCACAAAGCCATGCGATCATATACACGATCCACATACAGCAAGTCCGGGCAACATTGGAGAAACCCTGGCTTCCCCCTTACCGCCGGAACCGCGTCGACGAGGGAATGAGTTGTGTAACGCCCTAACGCTTCGCCGCGGACGGTGACTCCGGTGCCGGGAGGGCTGTATCGACACTCTGCCGCGGCAGGCCTGCTCTCGGCTAATGGGAAAACGAGTGTTTGACCCTGCCGACGCCCGCTTACTCGCCTTCGCATCTCAGGGCACCTGGTGACAGGATACAATTTCTTACAAGACGCGGTACGCCTCATTGATTGCTCAATTTCGGATATACCATTAGCGTAGTGCGCGCAATCGGCAGATCTACTTGGGAACCCGTTGCGGGTCAGCGGAGATGTGCGACGGAGGATTCACACGTTTGAACGGAGTGGTGAGGGTACAGCGCGCGTTTAGCGAGCCGGGTTGGCATGCGCCACCTCGGACAAGGACACATTCGTCGACGCGCGCACGACATCGGGTGTAGCGCGAAGCGATGCTGGTGGGCGCCATAAGTTCAGTTGACTAGAGCGTTTTCGTCTTTTGTGTAGCGGGTTAGGAGTTGGGTGCCATGCCCAAGCGAAGCGCCGGAATGCAATTCGCCCGCTACACAAATTCCGAATCTGCTATAGCTGTCGGCGAGGCGCTGGGGCCGGTAAGTCGTGGATTCCCGGCGAATCCCACCGGCGCTTACGGATGCTTGGTTTGCGGCTCCGTGTGGAGTCGCTTCTGACTTCTCTTTCACATGTTTGTCGGGAAGGAGTTTCATCATGCGCAAGAATGTGAGAATGCTCGGAGCGTTGGCTTTGATTGGGATTCTAGTCGTCGGGCTTTGCGTGGTGCTCACGCCCGGGACCGCTCTGGCAAAGGGCAAGCCGCAACCTCCGCCCTGCCCATGTCCGGAGACGATCCAGATAGGAGACATGGTCTGCGTGCTCGACGCTTGCGGCTTCGACTGCGTATATGTCTGCCCGTTGCCGTTCTGACAGATGCGCTGACCGAGCACCTGGCGTCGGGGCCTGCCTATCGAGATAGAACCCGACGCCGGGTGCGACACCCGATTTCATAAACGCAATGGGCCGGCGCTTTTGTGCAATTGGTTACAGATCGCACCGTGCTCTCCGTGCCGATCTCAGGCACTGTACGAAACGCCCTGTGTCATTGCTGTGCGCAAAAAGCACGGCCGGACCTTGACCCGACCGTGCTGTAAGACTTTCTTAAGTTGTATCAGTCGACACACCCGCACTGCCTACCGGCAGGCTGTCATCACTGACGACGCTACGCGTATTCCGGGTAATCCGGGAACCACATTGCATCGGCGACCACTTCCTCGATGGCGTCATCGGGAATTATCCGCCCGAGATGCAGCCGGCGGGCTTCGCGGATCACCGCACACGCTATTGCTCGGCTGACGTCCCGAAGATCACCCTGATCCGGATACAGCGCGTCGGAGTCGAGGCGCTCCTTGGAGACGCGTTCAGCCAGCGTGCGAGCAGCCACGAGGAACATCGAATCAGTAACCTCGTTGACCTCCGCCAAAATGCATCCGAGTCCCACGCCTGGGAAGATAAATACGTTGTTGCCCTGACCCGGAATGTGAGTCTTGCCTTTGTACTCCACCGGCGGGAAGGGGCTGCCCGTGGCAAGCAGGGCACGACCGTCCGTCCAGGTTATGGCCTCCTCCGGCGTGCACTCGGCCTTGGACGTCGGGTTGCTGAACGGGAAGACCAACGGCCTCTCCACGTGTTTGGCCATCTCGCGGATGATCTCTTCGGTAAACGTGCCCGGCTTGGTGGTAGCCCCCAGCATGATCGTGGGTTTGACCTTGCTGACTACTTCCAGCAGGCCAGCAGGCTCATCCCTCCCGAATCCATAGCGTTTCATGGCTTCCGCATTGAGGGCCATCTCCTTCTTGTGCTCGTCCTTTATCATCCGGCCTTCATAGAGCAGTCCTCGGCTGTCGAGGAACACCTGGGCTTCGTGGATCTCCTGCGGACTCATGCCCTCTTCCCGCATGGCGGTTGCGACGAGACGCCCGATGCCCACGCCGGCGGCACCGGCACCCACATAGACGATTCTCTGATCGGAGAGCTTCTGTCCGGTGATACGAAGCGAAGCCAGCATACCAGACAGGGCCACCGCCGACGTGCCCTGAATATCGTCGTTAAAGCAGGGCAGGCGCTTGCGATAGCGATCCAGCAGGGTAAAGGCTATATCCTTGAAGAAATCCTCCCATTGCAGGAGTGCTCTGGGGAATACGTCCCTGACCGCGCCGACAAACGCTTCGATGAACTTGTCATACTCCTCGCCCCGCAGGCGGCGATGACGATACCCGATGTAATGCGGGTCGTTGAGTCGCTCAGCGTTATTGGTCCCAACATCGAGGCTGATTGGCAGGGTGTACTTGGGATGTATGCCCGCTCCCCCGCAGTACAGGGCGATTTTCCCGATGGGAATCCCGATGCCGCCCGCACCCTGATCGCCGAGTCCGAGGATGCGCTCGTTGTCCGTCACGACGATAAGACGAACCTCCTGGTTGCTGGCGTTGCGCAGAATCTCCGGAATGCGTTCGATGTCGTCGGGGGTAATCCACAATCCTCTCGGGTGTCGGAAGATGTGGCTGTAACGCTCACACGCTTGTCCTACTACCGGGGTATAAACGATGGGCATAAGCTCAGCCATGTTCTCGACCAAGACCCGGTAGAACAGCGTCTCATTCCGGTCCTGGAGACTGGCCAGCCCGATGAACTTCTCCAGATCGCTGCCCTTCTCACGGAGATGCTCCATCTCCAGAGCGACTTGCTCTTCAATGGTGAACTGCTTGGGAGGCAGCAGACCCTGGAGTCTGAACAATCGTCGTTCCTCCTGAGTGAATGCCGCCCCCTTGTTGTACATCGAATCCTGCAGCAGTTGAGTACCGATGTAGGGAACACGTGCCGCTTTTTCCTTCTCGGCACATTTGGTCGAAATGGTTGTCATGATGTATAGCCTCAAAACGCAATGCCAAGTAATGCCCACGCCACGTCAGCGCAAACGCCGACCTACGACCGCCGAAGATCGTGATCTTTCACCAGCAAGCGGGATGCCGCAGCCGTTTTGCCGTCGGCGAACGACCATTCCGCCATCGGGCACATCGAACGAAAGGCACTCCCGGTATCGTCACCCCGCATTGCCCCTGGCCACGGCTGGAGGAAACGGCTCGCGGTGTGCGGATTTACGCATCCCAAGGTGAAAACACGCAACGATCGGCCAACAATGCAAATGGGCCCACGAGGACTTGAACCTCGGACCTCGTCGTTATCAGCGACGCGCTCTGCCAACTGAGCTATGAGCCCTCTTTCAGCTCCATCCGCGGTGCGACTGTACGAAACATTCGTACGGTCGGTCTGTCGCATACATCCAGCGGATAGGCAAACCAGCCTGCGGAATGTAGGCGCTTGGGCGCTAATGTCAACTCGCCCTTGCCTTCGAACCTAAAGTGCATCGTCAACCGGTTTTATAACTCTTGACCCTGTAATCCCGCAGGATCCTCAGTATCCGAAGGAGGTTCCTGCCCGACAGCGCGTCCGGTGGCAGATGTGTGAAAAAGTGAGTTTTACTGCATCTTGTGGCCGCGAGCTGTCTGGACGACTTGAGTACGAGTCGCGTAAGAGAGGCCAGCGAGCGGTACAAGAGAGCGCTACGTCGTTGGTATCGACGGTACAGCCCGGCTGGGCCGGATCCAAATCCGCACGTATTCTGAAATCGAATGCTGCAGGCAAACAGTCTGGCGCCGAGGACAAGTCGTGTTCCCGGCAGACCGATAACGATAGATGAGAAACAGCACTTGCGCGCCTGGTAAGCAGGAGATGCGATAATGGACGCCACAGAAATAAGCCCGCTTACTGAAGAAGCTATCGCCAAGCTCTTGGACGATCGCAACGTCAGAACACCTTCGAAGCCGTACGACAACGGCAGGCGTCAAACGCCACGCTGGCCTTTCCCGGGCACCGTAGAGCTGTGGGTGCCGGGCGAGGACGGTGTAGAAGAACACCAGCTGGCAACTTGCTTGAACCTCAGCCTCGGGGGGGTGGGAATGCTGGCTGATATCGAGCTTCCCGTGGGGCTCGAACTTGCCTTGGCGATCCATCAGCCGGAGATGAGCTTCCACGGCAGAGGAGCCATACGACACTGCACCGCCGTCGAACCAAGCTTCTACATCGGTCTGGAATTCCTCTTCGACGAAGAGTGATACCCGGCAATATCGCGGAGCTATAACGAAAAAGGCCCCCGGGTTCGCATCGTCCGGGAGCCTTTTCTATGTCAGTTTCAGTTGGCGGGAACGTTGGGGATCAACGTTTCGAGAACTGGAAGCGTCTTCTGGCCCCGCGCTGCCCGTATTTCTTCCGTTCCACTCGACGGGGATCACGACGAAGCAGCATATGCTCGCGGAGCTTGGGCCCAAAGTCCGGGTTTGCCTTGGCCAGGGCACGGGCCAACCCGAGCATCACCGCCCCTGCTTGCCCGGTGATCCCACCGCCGCACACGTTCACAAACACGTCGAACTGTTTGCCGGTGTCCGTAACTTCCAGCGGTCTGGCCGCTGCGGCCTGATGCCGATCGATGCGGAAGTACTCTTCCACTTCGCGGTTGTTGATCATGAACTTCCCCTCCCCGGGGCGGATGCGCACCCGGGCAATCGCCGCTTTTCTCCGACCGGTGCCCCAGATGAACGGGCCACTCTTGGCCGTCTTGGCTATCGGTGCTACCGGCTCGGGAGCCGGCGGCTCTGGGATCGGCGGTTCGGAGGGAACATCCTGCTGGGGCTCAGATACTGGCTCGTCCGTCACGTGTTAACGTCTCCGCGTAAAGTCTCACCATCCTACAGCGCAAGCCGTGCAGGATGCTGGGCCGAATGGGGATGTTTGTCCGACGCATAAACCTTCAGTTTCTTGAGCATGTGCCGACCAAGGGCGTTCTTCGGCAACATCCGCCGTACGGCTTCCCGCACTATTCGGTCGGGATGGCGCTGAAGCACTCGCTCAAACGAATCCTCCTTGTAGCCGCCGGGATAGTACGAATACCGTGGATATACCATCGTCTCCGCCTTGCGACCGGTCACCCGCACCTTGTGCGCGTTGGTCACGATGACGAAGTCGCCCGTGTCCACATGAGGCGTGTAGGTGGGCTTGTGCTTGCCCATCAACACCCTGGCGATCTTAGTGGCCATCCTGCCGAGGACCTTGTCGGAAGCATCCACATGCCACCAACCCTGGTCGACCTCGCCCGGCCGGGCACAATAACATCGTAACTGACTTTGAGGCATAAGGTTACCGCTCAAACCACGCTCGCTGGAACAACGACGAACCGATCAGTGTAGCGCCTTTTCCTCTCCCGTCAAGCCCTCCAAAGCGCCAAATTCACAATCGGGCGCGGCGGCCATGCATTCGCGTTCAATTGCGTGCGGCTCCGTCAATCGCGGGACTCAAAGATATTCTCGAGACCGCCCAGCACGGAGCCCTCGCCCTTGCCTCGCGGGCCTATGTTGGACAGGATCCTCCCGGCCAGTCGGGTGAACGGCAGCGATTGTACCCACACCGTTCCGGGCCCGCGCAGCGTGGCCAAAAACAGCCCCTCGCCGCCGAATACCGCATTCTTGATTCCCCGGGCCATCTGGATGTCGTAGTTCACCGACGGCAGCATCGCCACAAGACAACCGGCATCCAGGCGGAGTGTTTCACCTGCGGACAGCTCACGTCGATGAATCATCCCGCCCGCGTGCACGAAAGCCATCCCGTCGCGACTAAGTCTCGATACGCGTAGGATCGAGTTGGAGATTGAGCGTGCGAGAAGAGGGTCAATCAATCCGAACCGCGCCCGGCCCGGACCCCGGCATTGCCCGGAGGAAGCGGACCGTTGCACTGACAAACGGGCGAGTGTCCCATTCTTCACACCAGCGAAGGGTAAGGGATGGATATGTGTGCCACGGGTGGCTTGCCCACCCGTGTTGAATGTCGTAGATTTGGCACTGGCGGACGAGCCGCCAGTGGCACACGCGCGAAGGGTAAGGGATGGATCTGTGTGCCACGGGTGGCTTGCCCACCCGTGTTGAGTGTCATATCCCCGGCACTAGCGGACGAGCCGCC
>CP070744.1:2468776-2521527 GCA_020348265.1 Phycisphaerales bacterium
GGATCGCTATGTGGCTGCAGATCGTCTCCCGGACCGCAAATGCCGGCATACCCCATGATTGTCGTTGCGCTTCCGGGTACGTAAGCCGTTGCGGCGTTACGATTAAAGCCGCCGCAACTACCACCGACACCGTTGAAAGTGTGATTGGCTCCAAACTGGTGCCCCATCTCGTGAGCGACATAGTCGATGTAGAAGGAATCGCCGATAGGGGACGACAGCCCGGTCACGCCGCGGGCTTTCGACCCGGCCTGGCACGGCACACGCAGGCTTGCAACGCCGCCCTCGCCCGTGCTGAATACATGTCCGATGTCGTAATTGAGGGTCCCGATGACCGAATCCAACTTGGCTTGGTTCTGCGAAAGCATCGCCGAGCCGTTGTAGTTGTCATAGCCGTCAGTAGCCGGGTTGGTGAACACGACCAGGTCGTTGTTGGCGATGAGTTCCATCCGAATGCCGAAGTCGTTCTCATAAACACCGTTCACCCGATTCATGGCGGTTACGATCGCCGCCATCCCGTCCGTCTTCGTTCCACCGTGGTACTGCGTGTACTCTCCGGTGGCCGCGACCGCCAGGCGGTACGTACGCAGCGTCTCACCCGTGTCACGAAATGCCGGGGTGCCCGTGTCCTTGTCGGCGATGACGTCGTCAGACTCGGTCAGACATTCAAACGGTTCGGACATGCTGCGATTGTCCTGCTTGGAGTAACTGGCGTAGAAGCTTGTGTCGTTCTTGCTGTACGGATCGATGTACACGGCACCTTTTGGCGAGAGAATCTGTGCGTGCAGGCCGGCAGGCGTCCAGTCCATCCGCAGCCTAGCAGCGGGGTTATCCACGCCTCGCCCTGCATAGGTCTTTATCTCGGGGAACTTCGCCGCCAACTCCGGAGCCATGATCGGAGATTCGACTATCATAAACCTCGCGAACGTTCCGTCGGGCATTGGAAGGGCAATTTCAAGAGGCGCTTCCATCGCCTCTTTCGTGAACTCCATCGGAGCTCGCGCCAAAGCGCCGGTTAGAACCTGTTGATCCAGGCGCGAACCCTGGAAAAACGCAGGCCTGACCCAAGGCTCTGTGCGCAATTGGGCATCAGGGACCATCTTGACGTTTTGCCACATGCCGTCTTCCGAGAATGCTGCAACGTCGCCGGCGAGCGAGGAACTGGCAGCCGCTAAGACCTCGAGGGTCACAATAAGCACGGGGACCACGTTTCTCTTGGAACGGAACCGCATGACAATCATCCTCAACGCTGATGGTGGTCGGAGGCTACAAGTGGAGCATCCACCCATACCCGGTCAGGGGCACGCTGCCGGTGCCAATCAGCGCAACAGCGTGATTAAACCTGCGCGAGTCTCTCGGCCTGGAACACGACTCCAGTCGCTTACGAGCCAGGCGCCACGCGCTCAGTGCGCGGCGTTGATGTACGACGTACACGGAGAGACCCCCGCAGAAGCATCCACAAAGCATTATAACTACTAGTAGTCTAGTGTATCTCGCTGGAAAAGACAAGCAGCAATGCCGCTCTCCCTTCGTTTTGGTGGCTTGAGTGGGGCGTATTATCGGCTCATGCTCGATGGTCAGGCTTCGGTTGTCGGCAAACGGTGAAGCAACGATACGCCGGGCCGCGCCGAGACTGAGCAGAACGCTCGCGGGCCTCCCGCGGAACCAAGTCAGACAGGTGAGATTCCACATTGGGGGCTTCGACATGCGAAGCAGCTCTTTCCCAAGCCGATAACACCCGATGGTACAAATGCGGGCAGCTACCAACGATGTCCACCCGGTAGGGCGCCTATATAAGAGACGACCCGCCGTGCAGACCTTATCGAAGTACAAGGCGATTCGATGGGACTTAACATACTGTTCCTGCAGCACCAGGGCGTGCTGACACGCGACGTCTTCTTTGACATCATTGAGGGGTACCGCCAGGCCGGACATAACGGTCTCGTGCTCGAACTTGCCCCGATTGTGAACAAGCGTGAGGCACTCTCCACGCAAGAGCAGAGGACGGCGTATACTCGGCAGGTTGGTGACGAGGTTAAGGCACTTGCCACAGAGAAGAGAATAGACCTCTGTGTCTGCATGTGGGGCAACGGGCCCGCGGCATTCGATCACTATGACGAGCGGAACTTCTTCGACGCGATAGGCCTGCCCATCGTGATGCATTGGCTGGACGCGCCGCAATGGGCCCATCAGGGTGAGGTGCTCGACTTTCCCTCCTGGGCATTCAACGGTCCGTGCAGCTATCACTTCATCAACAACGCAGGTACAGCACAAGAGATGGAAGCCATCATGGGCTTCTCCAACATCATCACTTCCAGTAACGCGGCAAATCCCGACACTTTCAGACCTCGACCGGTCGACCGCAAGGACTTCGATATCGTCTTTGGCATAACTGATGATACCAAGCCCAGGCCCTTGATGTTGCGGGAGCTTGTCAAGGACGAGCCCGACGTACAGGCAATTCGCGCTGACGTAGCAGCGTCACTCCGAAATGAGCTCCTTGATGTCATCCGTCCACTGGAGGACATGCAGGGAGTAGCTGATGCCTTTGTAGACAGGGCTATCGAAGTTCGCCTGGCTAACCGCCACGCGCCGGTTCTCGAACAGATCGCCGGCATTGCCCATGCCCAACCCGACTTTTCCCAGGGGATTCTGGCCCTGATAAAGGACGCCAAGCGTTACGTGGCGTCTTCTCGCTTGCTTCGCCGCATGGAATCGTGGGAGCGGGCTTTAACGTTCGTGTACCTCTCGCGCTACTTCAAGTGTGCGACTTTCGGCTTCGGACCGTCTTTCCAGCAGTGGCCCGGCGAGTGGGCCTATCTCGGTCCGCTGGAATACAAAGACCAGTCGCTGGCCTATAGTCGCAGCCGCTTCGGGCTCAACGTAATGCGCTGGCAAGACGATCTGGGCCTTAATCTCAAGCCCTTTGAGATCACGCTGTCAGGTACGTGTCTTCTTCAGGCTTATCGCGTCGGAATCGAGGATCACTTTACGGATGCCGAGGCGGTGGCATTCAACACGCCGCAGGAATGTCGCGAGAAAGTCGCCGACCTGCTCACTCACCCCGATCGCATCGAACAAATCGCCCGAGTCGGTCGAGAGCGATCCTTGAGACACCATTGCTGGAAACACCGGGCGGCTGCGGTGATCGGTGCACTGGATCTTACTCGGCGAAACGCTCAAACATCACGGCCTTCTGCCCCGTCTTCCGGGAATAGACCAAGCCAAGACGCGGACAGCGGACTGGTCTTTCTGCTGGGGCAGTGGCGCAGCGGGACTACGCTTCTACGGAAGATCCTGGACAGTCACACACTTGTGCACGCGCCTGCGGAGACCTGGTTCCTTTTGCCGCTGCTTGACCTGTGGGAGGCCAAGTATGCCGGCCAGGATTCCACACCTCGCCAGGCTGCTGCCGCAATCCAGAGCCACGTCGATCATGAGCGCTTTCTCACCTGTTGTCGGGCGTTTGCGTTGCGGTTCTATCAGCAAGCTATGCCGGCAAGCGCGAGATATTTCGTCGACAAGACGCCGTTTTATCTCAAGCTTGCCGATCTGTTGCCCAGTCTGTTTCCACGGGCGAAATTCATCGTTTTGAGCCGCGATCCTCGTGGGACGGTGTGGTCAAGGCATACCTGGAAGCACATCGAGAGTAAAGACCCAACAGGGCACTTCGAAGACGTCGCCCACAGCTGCCGGACCATTGACCGTTTTCTAATGCAGCAGGCAGACCGATCGGTTCACGTTGACTACGAAACGCTCTGCGCCGACCCGGAACCGATTGTCCGGAAAGTGTGCGAGTTCCTGGCATTGCCTTTCGAGCGGGAGATGATCGACTATGGCCACCATCCTCACCATGAAGGCTGGGGTGACGAGAAGACCCTCGAGCACGATAAACCTCATGTCGAAGCGGTTGAGCGCTGGGCAGGTGACGGAGGTCTGACAGTCGAGCAACAAGGCGACCTGGCTACGCAATGCGGCCAAGACGTCCTCCATCGCCTGGGGTATTCCCGGTTCGCCGAGCTCGTCTCAACACCGCAAGTCAGCTAGATGACTGTGCGTTTTCGAGTCAAAGCGATAGGAGCCGTTGCGACGTACGTTGGGGCCAGGCAGCGGAGAACAAGTGAGGCGGACTCCACCTGGCATGGACCTGCCCTAGAGCAATTTCTGTTATTGTCTAGCGGTTCAGGAGTTGGGTGCCATGCCCAAGCGAAGCGCCGGCATGCAATTCGCCCGCTACACAATATCCGAATCTGCTATATAAGTTGCTTCACTCAACTTGTGCTGGACATTTGTGGCGGCGCTGCTGTTATCCAATCCGAACAATGAGGAAATCTGTTTCCGTTACGTAGCGCACGACACCGTTCTGGCGCGCGCGATCGAGGAGAGCCCTTTACTCTCAGCGCTGTAACCACTATCATAACAGCGGAGAGAGTTTGGGTCCGGTTTTCCTTGAGCTTAACCGACCTACTTCCGGGAAGAGAAGCTGCCAGGGGGAGGGCCGACGGCCAGTCCCGCCTTCCGTAGCATCTTCTTAATCCAGACAACTTATTTAGAAGGTGAGCATCATGAGACGCAATCAGTTTGCAGTCTGCGCAACACTATTGGCCGCCGTTCTGGTGGCTGGTCCAGCTTGGCCACAGGCGCCGGGTGGCACGGCGTTCACGTACCAAGGGCAGCTCAAGCACCTCGGTGTACCGGTCAATGGTGAAGCCCGCTTCACCTTTACCCTGCAGGATGCCAAAATAGAGGGCCGGAAAACTGGGTCAACGGTGGGGGCTCGGCTCGAGTTCATCAACGACCTGTTCACCCAGGCTACTAGGTTTCGGATCCGAGGTCTTTAACGCCGAGTTGCGCCGGTCGGGGATAACGGGTTTCACACGGGTAGGACAGGTCGCGCCTGGTTCGGCAATCCCAGAACCGTCCGGCCGAGCCTGCCCTACCTGCTCATGTCGCACGTGTCGCTTTGCTCTGCTTGTCCTACGGTGTGGCCCGACGAGTACAATTACCGACAAGTAAGTGCCGTTGACGCTGGGTGTTTGACGAGGTATGACGGCTGCCATGATCAGGTACGTGCCGCGTTTAGTTCTGGCGATAGTCCTTCCGATCGCGATACTGTTTGGCAGCGCCGGCCGATGGGACCTGCCGTTCTTCTGGGCGTTCATAGCACTGATTGTCGCCGCGATGCTGCTGACGGCAGGGTTGGCCGACAAGGGTCTGCTGCGCGAGCGTGCCAAACCCGGGCCGGGCGGGGTCGACCGCAAGCTGCCGTTAGCTATGCTGCCCTTCTATGCCGGGCATCTCATCATCGCCGGACTTGACGTGGGGCGCTATCAATGGAGTGGTCGGATTCCGGTAGGGATCCAGATAGCCGCGCTGTGCGGTCTGGCGTGTGCGTCCGGTCTTTCGATCTGGGCTATAGCGGTGAATCGCTTCTTCTCCCCGGTTGTACGAGTGCAAAGCGAGCGCGGTCATCATGTTGTCAAGACCGGGCCGTATCGATGGGTCCGGCATCCGGGGTATGTATCCGCGCTTGCATCCATGTTGTGCAGCGGGCCGGCACTGGGTTCATGGTGGTCGATGCTGGTTCTCACTCCGTTATGGGTACTGGCCCTTCGTCGCGCGGTCATCGAGGACCGCTATCTGCACGAGCACCTTGAAGGCTACGCTGATTATGCGAGTGAAGTGAAGTGTCGGCTGGTGCCGGGGATCTGGTAATCCCGCATCGAGTCGAGCGAGTTTTACTCAGTGGGTTTCTCGGATCCGTCAGAAGACTGCTGCTCCTGCTCGGCCAAGTCCCGTTGATAAGCCTTCCATCCCGGGCACCATTTAGTGTGCCATCTCCAAAGGCGGGCGACGATCGAGTGGGGCTTGCGCTCCGAGTAGCGTCTGAAGTAGCAGCTCTCGCAACTATGAGTCTTCATTTTGACAGTACCCGTGGTTTACGAGCGACCGGGTGAAACTTGACCTACAGTCTTCCGATTCACAATCCTACATTCTCTCCGTCTTAGCGTCGATGGGTTTGGTGATCCGGGCGATTGGGTAGACGTTCATGCGCTCGTCCCAATACGGTGAGCGCTTGTAGAAAAACTGCAAGCGGGCGCGGGGGCTGGAGGCGAACTCGCGATCGGTGCGGACGCGCTCCTCGAACTCCTTGCGCAGCTCGGGATCAGCTTCGAGCATGGTGTGGGCCAACTCCTCCAGGACGTAATGCTCGCCATACTCCTTCTGCTCGAAGATGGCGTTGAAGAATCCCCATGCCACCAACGAGTCGCGTGCTTCGGGCTCGAGCAGGTGGACCGCCACTTTGGCATCGGGTTGATCAAGCGGTACGACGACCGAGCCCGGCAAGTAAGTTCGTTTTTCTACGATGGATTCAGTCTGGTACTTCGGCAGGAACCGGCTTTCGTAAGATCGCTTAGGGAAGGTCACATCTGTGAAGCGATATGACTCGAACTCTGCGCTGATCGGTTCGATCAAACGCCGGCAGCGCAGGCCGTGGGCTTGGGCGAGTTCGATAGCCTCGGTCCACTGCGGGGGAATGATGTATGCCAGCGGCGGGTTGATCTCCTTGCTGACCTTCGTTCCGCTGTAATAGACGGT
This sequence comes from Phycisphaerales bacterium, assembly GCA_020348265.1. Classification (GTDB taxonomy): domain Bacteria; phylum Planctomycetota; class Phycisphaerae; order UBA1845; family UBA1845. Next base: position 2,475,374 of record CP070744.1, read on the forward strand.
TTCGATCTCAACGGGCTTGGTGTTATCATAGATGATTCGCACATCACCCGAAATCGGGCTTAGCTCTCGGTGATATGCATACCCTTGGAATGTCAAGGGGATCGATTCATCGGTCCGCTCGAGGCCGATGGGTAGGCGACGTTCCGAATCATGGGCCGCCCCCAGAGCGGCGGTTGATTCATCGGCCCGGCGGACGGCCTGGCGCAGCGAGCCGGCGTCTTGATTGAGCAGCTCCAAGGTGTGGAGCATGATGTTGTAGTGTCCGATCACCCGTGTGCGGTATGGTTTGAGCATGTGGGTCTCGACCAGGATGGAAGGTCGATTGCGGATCGAAGCGTACCCCGTGGCAAACCGGGGTCCAAAGCCGCTCGAGCGAATACCCTTGCTGGGATCTTTCGAATCTACCATCCAGAAGTAGAACATGGGTACGTGGCCGTCAGCCTTAAGGACGCGGAATAGCCCGGCATACAGGGTGCCCTCAAGCCATTTGGCCACTTGCGGGGCGGCGGATTGGTAGGTGTCGGAGGCAAAGGTGATGTCGTACTGCCAGTCGCCGCCGTCGGTGGTATGGTTGTCAAAATGAAGATCCGGTCGCCAGGCGTTCCACAATGCCAGCCAGGCCCGCGTTTCGACGGCATCAGCCTTCATGTAATCTCGGTTGAGGTTCAGGTTGCGTGAAGTCGTCCGCCAGCCCATCACCTCCGGGCCGTTCTGGTTGATGCGTGAGTAGGGGCTGAATCGTTCGTGCCCGTCGACGTTGAAGATAGGGATGACCACGAGGATGACGTTATCGAGGAGCCCGGCCCGAGTTCGCGTGATAACCATGTCTCGCAGGAGCATGAAGGAGGCATCCTTGCCGGCGCACTCCCCGGCATGTATGCAGTTCTGCACCAATACGACGAGTTTGCCGGTTGCCCGTGCCGCTTGCGGGGTGAACGCCTGGTCTGTCGAGACAATGAGCAGGGGCAGTTCACGACCCTCGGGGCTCGTGCCGAAGGTCTGATAGTCGATCCATCTGCTCGATTGGGCGAGCCGTCGGCTAAAGGCGACCGTCTCGTGGTAACGAGGCGTTTGACGAAACGAGGTCGACTCGGCGGGCGTGAGCCAATCAGGTGGAACGTCTACGGAGGGGCTTTTGAGCCGCGATGGCGAAATCGGCTGCCCGAAACCGCGACTGGGGAACAACGTCAGCGATAGAACCGCCAGAATCACCACCGGCAAGCAAGGCCTTCTGTACATCCTGTGACTCCTGAGTCGCCCTGTAGAGTAAATCGGGAATGATAAGCCCTCCCGGCGGAATCCGCGACACTTAGGGGGTACCGCGCTTGAATTGACCGTCAATCGTTACAGTCCGCACCGTGGGGCGGGGGCGTGGGCATTCCTATCAAGGCCTGCCGGAGCCGAGGTAGCGATTTCGAACGTGTCGGCGAAGCTGCGGGCTCGGAAAAATCACATTGGCGGGCGTGGCGGTGTTACAGTAGTATTCCGGTTTCCGCGCGGATCGTGGATCCGGCGCACCGTTTCCGTCGTGGATGTTTTTCGAGACCGTAAGCAAAGGTGGGAGTGATCGATGGCAGTTCTTCAGCCCGACCAGCATCGTAATGTGGTTTTCGTGGGTCATTCGGGGTCCGGTAAGACCTCGCTTGCGGAAGCACTTTTGTTCAAGACCGGGGCCACCAACCGCCTGGGCAGCGTTCAGGACGGTTCTTCGATACTGGATGCCTCCGAGGAAGAGCGCGAGAAACTCTCCTCGCTGGAGTCCGCGGTGTGCTTCCTGAAGCACAAGGACACGCTTATCAACCTGGTGGATACTCCGGGCTCTGCGGACTTCTGTGGACAGGCGGTGGCCGGCCTCGCCGCGGGGGAATGTGCAATCCTGGTCGTCTCCGCATCCGCGGGGATTGAGGTCAACACGCGCAAGATGATGGAGCGGACTCACGAGTATGGGTTGGGTGTATGGATCGTCATCAACCACATCGATGCTCCGAACCTCGATCTGCCGGAGCTTCTATCTCAGATTCAAGAGTCCTTCGGTGCGGAATGTGTTCCGCTCAACCTGCCCACCGGTGGGGGGAAGGGAGTGATCGACTGCCTGACTAACGAGTCGGGTGATGCCGACTTCTCCAGCGTTGCGCACGCGCATACGGCCCTGGTCGAGGCGATCGTGGGTGTTGACGACGACCTGATGGAGAAGTACCTCGGTGGCGAGCTTTCCGATGAGGAGGTCAAAGTAGCCGCCGCCAAGGCCGTTGCTCAAGGCGTTTTTATTCCGGTTCTGTTCACTGATGCTTGTTCTGATGTCGGCATCACGGAGTTCCTTGACGCCCTGATCTCATGCTGCCCCAGTCCGGTGACGGGGAAGCGTCGCACCATGGTCGAAGGCGAGAAGGAGACGGAGGTCGAGCCCACCCCCGGTGGGCCGTTCATCGGGCAGGTGTTCAAGATCAGCGAAGATCCGCGGAGCAGGATCAAGCACATTGCGGTTCGCGTGCACTCCGGGACACTGACTTCGGATATGTCAATCAAGACGGTGGGCGAGACCAAGGGCACACGACCAGGCCAGCTCATGCGCGCGTTCGGTAACGAATACAAGGAGCTCGACGCAGGTGTCGCCGGGGACATCATCTCGCTGGCCAAGCTGGACTACAGCATCGGGGATGTCCTGTCTACCGATAAAGGTGGGACGATTGCCATGCCCGTGGCTCCCAAACCCATGTACTCCCTTGCTTTGGAGTCGAAATCGAGGGGGGATGAGGACAAGATCGGCGTGGCCCTTAAGCGTTTCATGGAGGAGGATCCCTGCTTCGAGATGGATCGAGGCGCCGGGGGCGAACTGGTGATTCGTGGCCTGGGCGATGCCCAGCTTCGTACCTACCTCAAGCGTATGGCCAAGAACTACAAGCTCGAGGTAGAGACCAAGCCCCCGAGGATCCCATATCGCGAGACGATTACCGGCCAGGCACGTGATATCGAATACACTCACAAGAAACAGACCGGTGGTGCGGGGCAGTTCGGCCGGGTCATCATAAACATGTTCCCGGCTGAGAGAGGCGAAGGGTACGAATTCATCGACAAGATCTTCGGCGGGGCGATTGACCAGGCGTTTCGACCGAGTGTGGATAAGGGGATCCGTACTCAAATGGCGGAAGGAGTGCTCGCCGGCTATCCTGTTGTGGATGTCAAGGTTGAGCTGATCGACGGTAAGACGCACCCGGTTGACAGCAAGGACATAGCATTCCAGATCGCGGGACGTGGGGCTTTCAAAGACGCGTTTATGAAGGCCAAGCCTGTCCTTCTGGAGCCGATTGTCACGGTTGACGTCACCGTCCCGGCGGAGAACGTGGGAGATATTCAGGGTGACTTGGCTTCTCGGCGGGGAAGACCTCAGGGCCAAGACATGCTTCCGGGAAACATGGCCTCGATCAAAGCGGTGGTGCCCCTGGCGGAGCTTGCGGATTACAACTCCCGCATATCCAGTATCACCGGTGGGCAGGGCAGTTACTCGATGGAGTTCTCTCATTACGAGGTCGTGCCGGGCAACGTTCAGCAGCAGATAATCGATGCGTCCAAGAAGCAGGCGGAGAGTGCTGCGAGCTAGTGCTCATGGATTGTAGTCCATCGACGGTGTGCGACCCGAGTTGCTATGAACGGACATAGTCGACAAGTTTGCGCAATCGCCGCGTGGGCGATCCTTCTTAGCCTCGTATTACCCTGTTCTTTGGCTGTTGCGCAGACTACGCCGTCCCAAACCGAAGGCCAACCTCTCCTCCAGCAGCCGGTATCCGCTTCCCCGGACCAGGGGCGGGAGGAGCAGGCCGATCCCAAGCTGGAGCAGGATGCAGAAGATGAACCTGCTCGATTGCTGGACCTCGGCAGCCCTCGGGCCACCATGCGCACATTTCTCGTGGCCGTTCAAGAGGCTCTGAGTGATCATCCGGAACGCATCGACGAAGCCGTGGCCTGCATGGATACTTCACACCTGGAGGGTGAGGAGCGGATCGAGCGGTCTCGGGCACTTGCCCGCAGGCTTTACACGGTTATTGATAAACATGGGGTCAGCCTCGACGACATCCCCGAAGATCCCCTGACCGCCGATTATGTCTTTCTGAGCACTGGGGAGGAAGTCGGTCCTGTCACCGCGGAGATCCGACTCGCCCGTGTGGAGAGCACCGCGGATTGGCTCTTCACCTTCTTTACCCTCGAATCCGTACCGGCTCTTGAGGAGAAAATCGTAAAGGAGGCCGCACCGAGCGAGGCAGCCGCCAGCGGGGTTCCGGCTTCCCGCTGCTCTCCTCGGGCGACCATGGGCACGTTCCTCGATGCGATGAACGCACGGGATCTTGATGCGGCGGTCTTGTGCCTGGATCCCACCGGGCAGGATCCGGAAGCCTGGAGCGTCCGCGGTCAGGAGTTAGCCGCCCAGCTCAAGAACGTGATCGACAAGATCAAGTTCGTGGTTCTCACAGAGATTCCGGATAAACCCGACGGAGTGCCTTACGTCTGGTACACGAGTGAAACGGGAAACATCGTCATTGGTCGTATCGATGCCGAGCCGGACAAGGAAGGCGATTGGGCCTTCACCCCGCAAAAGGGGGAGTGGCGGTTTACCGGGAAGACCCTTCGGACTCTGGACGCCCTTTATCGTGGATTCGAAGACAAGGAGATCGTCCGCGAGCTTAGAGAGGCGGGGATCACCGAAGACCTCACCTTCAGCCTGTGGTTGCAGAGGCAAATGCCCGACTGGCTCCGCACGGAATTCTGGAGTCTGCAGGGTTGGCAGTGGCTCGCACTGCTTGCACTGCTTCCGCTGGGCTTTTTGATTCAACAGATCACCGCGGTGGTTTCGTCGCCTGTCTTAAGCACATGGCTCAGGCGGCGGAAGATTAAGATCGAGCGCGATCTGCAACGGGGGATCCTCCGTTCGCTAGGGGCCTTGGTCGCGGTTTTATTCTGGTATTACGCCATCAAGAATCTCAGCCTCCCCGAGCAGGTCTTGGTGGTTCTGTTGCCCGTGACCACGCTCATTCTGGGTGTTACCGCCGTCTGGGTCGGATATCGATTCGTTGACGTTCTTGGTGGACATATTGCCGCTGACAAGGATGTCCGCCTAACTCACTTCGACGATGTGCTGATTCCACTGCTGAGGAAGATTCTCCGTTTGGTTGTGGTCATCGTCGTTATCCTCGTCCTGTTAGGCTGGCTTGGGTATCAACCTACAACCGTGCTCGGTGCGTTGGGGATCGGTGGTTTGGCGGTTGCCTTTGCCGCCAAGGATACGCTGGGCAATTTCTTCGGTTCGATCACGGTGCTGCTGGATCGTCCCTTTGGGATCGGAGACTGGATCGTCATCGGGGACGTGGATGGAACCGTGGAGAGGGTCGGTTTTCGCTCCACTCGCGTGCGGACCTTCTACAACTCGGTGATCACGATTCCGAACTCGATGGTGGTCAACACGCAGGTCGACAACTACGGCGCCCGGCAATACCGACGTGCAAAGATCATGCTTTCGGTGACCTATTCGACCCCGCCCGAGAAGATCGACGCTTTCTGCGAGGGGATCCGCGAGTTGATTCGCCTGCATCCCTACACGCGCAAAGACTACTATCACGTTTACTTCAACAAGTTTGCCGCCTCATCGCTGGACATCCTGCTGTACACGTTCTTTGAAGTCCCCGACTGGGCGACGGAGTTACGCGAAAGGCACAGGCTTTTCATCGATATCCTGCGATTGGCCGACAAGCTCGGCGTCGAGTTTGCTTATCCCACGCAGACCGTTTGGCTTGATCGCCACCCCGGCGCTGCGGATCGGGAAGCCGCGTCCACCACCCTGCCCGGCGATCCTGGGGCGGTGGGTGTCGAACGGGCGGGGCGAGTGTTCCAAGAGGCGTACGGCCGCAAACCGGCATATCGCGGGCCGGTTGTCATCGACAGAACACCGAAGCACAAGTTGGGGGAAGACTCCGACGGCGACGGGGGAAGTGCTTAGCGGACCAACGTTTGCCAAGCGGGACAACGGGTGTACTTGCGGGCATCCGATGCAGCAGTCGTCTCTTCTGGTCTGAATTGTCTCTCACATCGCGGCCACGTTGCTGTGTTATGACTCAGCTTTAATTGTGCCATTATAGGGGGCGCGTCTACTATTTCGCGGCTGGATTCACTATAATGTTGCCGATCCGAAGTGCGTTGTCCCGCTAATCTACAAACTGGAGGCGAGAAAGTGGCCAAGTTCTCACGAGTACTGACTGCAGCATGCGTGCTTGCCCTGTCGGGCGTATCCCCGGGCGGCGAGCGACCCGACCGAGCGGCTAGCGCTGCGGCTCTGGATGAGTTACAGGCTCGCTATCCCGGCGTGCGGGCGACTCTGGAAGGCGCCCGCGTCAGGTCGCTTTACGGTCGGATCCTGGCGACCGGAGCCACGCCGATGGCTGCTGCGGAGCGCGTGCGTACGGCCGACGCTGCGGTGTTCGGAGTGAAAGCAGACGAACTCGAACCGGGACTGTACTCGAGGGGTAATCGCCGCACCCAGCCTCTGATGTACGATCGTGACACGGGGACCTACAGGTTCACGCTTGTTTACTATTCGCAGATACGCGACGGTGTGCCTGTATTCAGATCCGACCTGCGGGTTCTGGTTCGCAACCAAGCTGATTATCCGGTGGTTCTGGTGAAGTCCTCACTGCACGATCTGGGGGACTTAGACGTGGCGGGGCGGTCCGCGTCTGTTGGCCCCGCAGCAGCTCGCGATGGAGTTATGTCGGCTTCACCGGAGCTTCAGCGCTACGCACAGCAGGAACTGGTGGTTTGGGCCGGCGTAGACGACATGGTCGTCGAACCGCGGCTGGCTTACACCTTCATCGGGCAGAGCGATTTTCCCGAGCGGTGGCTCTTCGTCGCGGACGCGGAAACCGGGGAGGTTCTCTACCGAGAGAGCTTGATCCAAACGGAGGATGTCGTAGGCAACGTTTCCGGGCGGGCAACTCAAGGCGCGGTTGCTGAGCAATGTGCGCCTGAGCTGGATCGACCAATGCGACACGCTCATGTGAACATTGGAGGAACGATCGCGTACACGGATGTGAGCGGCGACTTCGTGATTCCCAATGCGGGGACGGATGAAGTTACGGTCGACTCGCCGATTCGCGGGGAGTGGTTTACGGTCTATCACTACACAGGTACTGACGAGGTGCTGTCGCAAGCGGTGACGCCCCCGGGGCCTGCGGGTTTCCTGCACAACCAGGCCAACACCGAGTTTGTAAGGGCGCAGGTCAACGCCTACGTATTCGCTAACGACGTGCGAGACTATGTTCTCAGATTCAATCCCTCATATCCCACGCTTGATCAAACTGGCTTTCCGGTCTACGTAAACCGTACGGATGGTTACTGTCCGGGCAACGCCTGGTACAGCTACGATGTGTCGCTCAATTTCTGCAGCGCCAGCTCGCCTTACCCGAACACTGCCTTTGCCAGCGTCGTCCAGCACGAGTATGGACACCACTTGGTCTCCGCAGCGGGTAGCGGCCAAGACCAGTACGGCGAGGGCATGGGGGACGTGATGTCGATTCTCCTCGCGGATGATCCCGGTTTGGGCTACGGCTTCACCGGCACGTGCACCGTTCCGTTGCGCACGGCGGACAACACCATGCAATACCCCTGCACAGGCGAGGCTCACGCTTGTGCGGGACTGCTCTCCGGGGCGGTCTGGGACACGCGGAACGAGCTGGTAATCACAGAACGTGACTACATGGATATTCTCTCGAACCTGGCGATCAACGCGATGCTCTTGCACACCGGTTCGCTAACCACGCCCCAGATTGCCATCGACTACCTCACCTTGGATGACGACGACGCTGACTTGGATAACGGCACGCCCCATTACAGCGAGATCTGTGCAGGTTTCGGTGCTCACAATCTGGATTGTCCAGCGTTGGTTCTGGTACAGTTTGAGTATCCCGAGGGGTTGCCTGAGACCATCTCGCCGGAGCAGGCTTATACACTTCGAGTAAATGTGTTGCCGAACGTTGCCAACCCCACCCCTGACAGCGCCATGATCAACTATCGCGTGGGTGAGGAGGCGTTTACGGCTGTTCCTATGACGGAGATTGCGGCAAATGAGTACGAAGCCACACTGCCTGCGTCTTCCTGCACCGAGACCATTGATTACTACTTTTCCGTTGTGGTGGACTTCTCGGGCGGCACTGACGTGACCGATCCGCCGGGAAGTCCGACGTCGACGTTCGCGTCGGTGGTGGCGACGGAGGTCATCGAGGTCGCGGCGTATGACTTCGAGTCCAGTACGGGCTGGACGGTGTCCGGTGATGCGTCTGATGGTCAGTGGGGTACGGGGATTCCCGTCGATCCCGACCGAGGAGGTCCGCCGAGCGATTATGACGGGTCGGGCAGGTGCTACTTGACCGACAACGTGACCGGCAACTCCGACGTAGATGACGGTACGACCATTCTGACATCCCCGACGTTCGATCTGAGCGACATGATCAGTCCTCGTGTGAGCTATGCCCGTTGGTACTCCAATGTTGCGGGAGACAGTCCAATGGCCGACACGTTCTTGGTTCGCGTATCCGATGACGGTGGGATCAACTGGGCAACGCTCGAGACAGTCGGGCCTTCAGGTGATGAGGTTCTTGGCGGTTGGTACGAAAAGACGTTCGACATCGCCGACTACGTGACTTTGACTGATCAGGTAGTGGTCCGTTTCGAGGCGTCCGATCTCGGATCCGGCTCCATCGTTGAGGCTGCGGTGGATGCCTTTTCGATCACGGATGTCCTGTGCGGTTTGCAGGTTCCGGCGCCAGCCCCGGCACCACATGACACGCGGAAGCACCGCTACGTATCTTTTGCCCCGACCAACTATCCCACGATCGTGGCCTATCGTGTAGAACTCACGCAAAGCGAGGAGTTTCCAGACTCGGCTGGAGTACTGGGCTGGGTGGGCCAGCCCGATGTAAACGACGTCTCCAGGTTCGAGGATGCTCCGTATTATGCCGCCGACTGGCCGTCGGTTGTGCATTTGGGCGATTGCGAGGTCATCCCGCTCGCTACCTATCGTGTCAGCGCTACAACCGACGCGGTTGTCTTTAGTGAACCTCTTGATGTTTCGACTATTCATAGGCCGGGTGTCTGGTTCTACGGCGACGTGGTGGGGGACAGCACGGGTGATTTGCCTCCTCTGCAGGGATTTACCGGCCCGAACGGTGTAGTTAACGTAACTGACGTACAGGCTTATCAGTTGACCGCTCAGGGTCCGATGTCACCCAGCGCCGAGACTACCTGGATCGACCTGCACGGTCTTGGTGACGGGTCTCCACCCAACTTCATGCTGAACATCTCGGATCTCCAGCAGATCCTCCTGGGTCTTGAAGGGGCTGAGTATGGCAACGGTGCTGAGCACCCGGACCCGGCCGACTGTCCGTAGGTCGGCACCCGCTGCGTGACAGGCAACAGATGCGCTTAAGCCACGGCTATAGCAGGTTCGGATATTGTGTAGCGGGCGAATTGCATGCCGGCGCTTCGCTTGGGCACCCAACTCCTGAACCGCTAGACAATAACAGAAATTGCTCTAGACTATGCTGGTGCGTTTGTTGGCTTGCGCATTCGGAATTGAAAGTCACGCCACCATTAGTCAGTCGTTCCTTTCCTCAAAGGCATCGAATGGGGAGCTTCAGGTCTTCCCGGATACTTGCACGTAGGATGTCCGCCGTTGTTCTTCTTGTGTGGCTTGGGCCGGGTAATACTGTTATAATAGCCATCCAGGACATAGCCGGGCTTCTGGGCGCCTGCGCGCTGCCTTTTGATCGAGGCTCGCGAGGTGGGAGGACGAGCGAATGTTCGATTCGGTCTTTTCGCGTCAGCTTCTGCATACCGGACCGAGCGCCGCTGTGGACTGGCCATCGGCCTGCTGGAGAGGACATCCCAAAGGAGACCAAAGAGCATGTGGGCGACAATCAGGTTCCGTAGGTTTGCGTTGATCGGTTTGGCTTTCTTTGCGGCAGTTGGTACGGTTTTCGGGCAGCTCACCCCCGCGGATATCGCGGCATTGGAGGAGCAGGGTGTAAGGGAGGGCTGGACCTTCCAAGTGAGGGAGAATGGTGCCACGGATTGGTCGCTAGAAGAGTTGACCGGTCTGGTTGAGCCCGAAGAGTGGTGGGTCGACGCGCCCTTTGATCCTTGCACGCCGAAACGCAGCTTGCCGGGGTCTTTTGACTGGCGTGACTACGGCTGCTGCACGCCGGTGCGCAATCAAGGCGGGTGCGGAAGCTGCTGGGCCTTTGCTACAGTGGGTGCGCTTGAGCAGAACATTATTATCCAAGACAACCAGTCGGTGGACCTTTCCGAACAGTGGCTTGTCAGCTGCAACCGCGACGGCTGGAGTTGTGGCGGCGGTTGGTGGGCGCATGACTATCACGATTGGAAGACGGATACATGTGGTGGGAGGGGATCCGTGTTTGAGAGTGATTTTCCCTATACGGGCACCAACGCGTCGTGCAATTGCCCCTATCCACACGACTACCTGATAGACAGCTGGGCGTACATCGGGAGCAGCTGGGAGGTAGCCCCTACGGATGCGATAAAGCAGGCCATCCTCTATCACGGGCCCGTGACTGTGGCCGTCACCGCGAACTCCGCTATGCAGGCCTACAGCGGAGGCATATTTAATGCATGCAGCAGCTCGTCGGTCAATCACGGTGTGGTGATCGTCGGCTGGGACGACAACCAGGGAGACGTGGGCGTGTGGATCATGCGCAACTCCTGGGGTGGTTGGTGGGGCGAAGGGGGATACATGCGCATCCCCTACGGATGCTCGAACATCGGATATGCTGCCAACTACGTCGTGTACACCGGACAAGCCCCCATGCCGCCGGCTGTGCCGCCTTCTCCCCATAACGCAAGGAAGAACCGCTACATCTCTTTTGTCCCAAACAACGAAATGGATGTGGCATTTCGCGTTGAGATGACGTCCGGTCCGGGGTCGACCGGCGTTGTCGGGTGGGTGGGTGAGCCTGAGGAGATCAAGGACGGGGTGTATGTTGCCCGGGTTGTCGATGCACCGGTGTACCGCTTCTGGGCTGAGAACGTGGTTCACTGTGGGGACTGCGAGGTCGTACCCCTGGCTGAGTATTCCATCCGAGCGACGGTAGATGAAGTCGTGTTCAGCGAGCCCTTCGTAGTGGGGACGATCGAGAGACCGGGGGAGAAGTACTATGGTGACGTTGTGGGTCCAGGCCTGGGGGTCCTCCCACCCGAACCGGGTTTTCTGGCTCCGGACGGCTTGGTTAACGTATCTGATGTCCAGGCATTTGCCTTGACTGCCGAAGGACTTGGTTCTCCCAGCGCCCACGTGACGTGGGTTGATGTCCACGGTCTTGGGCCGGGTTCTCCACCCAACGGGATTCTCAACGTCTCCGACCTTCAGCAGATCCTGCTTGGTCTTGCGGGAGCCCAGTTTAGCGACTGCCCCGACCATCTGGCCCCGGCAGATTGCCCGTAACGCCGGGCTGTGTAGACACACACGGTTACTTAAAGGTCCTCCTTGGGCTCGGGCCGACTATTCGGGCCGATTCCCGTCGGCGCATCGAAGGGAACGACTGCGTCGTTCGGATGGAGGTCCAATTCTGCTTCATATCTGTACTGTCAAAGTGAACGTGATGGCGTTCGCATATGGTTGAAACAACGCAAATGCGATGTTCCTGTGCGCCTTATCGCGGGGAATACGCATTGTTGTGAGGTGGACTCGTGTTGTCAGGCAGGTTGTGGGCACGGCACGTTTGCCATCATGCGACATGGCGATTCGCCGGGTGGTCACGCGGCTGTAAACGAGAGGTGCTCTTAACGCGGACGGTGACGGGACATCACCCGCACCAGTCTTGCTGTGCTTAGACATGCGGGAGTTGGGGAGGACGTGCTCATGTTGGCAATTAGCGTGCGCGGAACGATCGCTTGGCGATTCAGCGCCTGGGCGGGACTGGCTCTTATTGGGGCGCCTGGTTTGGCCTTTGGTCAGCTCTCTCCGGCGGACATCGAGGATCTAAGAAAGCGGGGTGAGCAGGAAGGCTGGACCTTCGACATAGGCGAGAACAGTGCCACCAGCCGCAGTATGGAGGAGTTGGCGGGCGCGTTGCCCGTTGAGAATTGGAGAGAAGGAAGTCGTACTTACCGCGGTGTGCCGAACAGGGACCTACCGGCTTCATTTGACTGGCGCACCCGTGGGTGCTGTACCCCGGTGAAAGACCAGGGGCAGTGCGGAAGCTGCTGGGCTTTTGCCACTGTCGGGGTATTGGAGCAGTCTATCCGCATCAGAGACGGGCTCTCGGTGGACCTCTCGGAGCAATGGTTGGTGAGCTGCAACCGAGAAAACTGGGGTTGCTGGGGAGGGTCGCGGGCGCATCACTACTTCGGTGAAGCAATGGACGTGTGCAGAGAAACGGGGGCTGTCAAGGAAGCCGACTTTCCGTACACCGCCACGAAGGTCCCGTGCGATTGCCCGTACCCACATCACTACTTCATCGATGGCTGGGGATACATTCTGGATCCTGAAGAGGTGGTGCCCACAAGCGTTTTAAAGCAAGCCATTATGGATTATGGACCGGTGTGTGTACATGTTCATTCGAACACCGCCATGCATGCGTACAACGGTGGTGTGTTCAATGCGTGCAGCAGTGAATTGGTGAATCACGCGGTGGTACTCGTTGGCTGGGACGACAATCAAGGCGATGGGGGTGTCTGGATCATGCGTAACTCGTGGGGTCGCGGTTGGGGCGAGGCTGGGTACATGCGTATTGAATACGGATGTTCGAGCATCGGAATGTGGGCCAGTTACATCGAGTACAGCACACAGCTTAGGCCGCCCGAGACGGCGCCGAATCCGCACAACTCGCGGAAACATCGCTACATCTCCTTCTCAGGATTTGAGTCTGATTTGCCCGTGGCACTTCTCGTCTATTTGACTGACGGACCGGGTCCAGCAGGTTCTCTGGGATGGGTGGGCGAACCCGAAGAGCTTTATCCTGAAGGGCATGTAGCACGTATCGTCAATACCCCGGTCTATCGCGACTGGACGGAGAGAGTGATTCATGTTGGCGACTGCGAGATCGTTCCTGCAGCGACGTACGCCGTTCATTCCACGTTCAACGGGCTTGCGTTGAGCGAACCCTTCGTGGTGGGGACAATCGAGAAGCCGGAACCACATGACTATGGTGACGTTGTCGGAGCCGGTTTAGGGACTCTGCCGCCTTGCCAGGGCTTCCTGCCTCCAGACGGTTTCGTCAGCGTAACGGATGTCCAGGCCTATGTTCTGACCGCAGAGGGGCCGACATCCCCGAGTGCCTACATAACCTGGATCGATATCCACGGTTTGGGGCCTGGTTCACCGCCAAACCAGATTCTCAACGCTTCGGACCTTCAGCAGATCCTGCTTGGTCTTGCGGGAGTCCAGTTCAGCGATGGCCCCGACCACCTGAACCCGGCGGATTGCCCATAGCATAGGTCCGTGCGGGCGAGCTAAGCTGGCTCCTCCTCGCATCGCGGTAGGGGGCTTACCGGTCGATCAGGTTGCGCTCTTCGCCAATGGTTGACGACCTGTTCGAGATGTCCACGCTCGAAATCGCGTAAAATTGCATTTGCTCTTCGGCAGGTGCATGATCGGATCCGGCGTACACTGGACCCTGGCCCCACCCGTAGATTCCTCAGGAGCGGTTGCCTGGGAGTTCGCGCGGCGGCCACGTACGTGCTCCTCTGTCCCGCCGGGTCTGTGGAGATTGATTCGTGATCCACCCGCCAATCCGTCGATAGGTCGGGTGCGCGGGTTTCGACAGCAAGTTTGAGCCGGATCGCGCTTCCCAGCATGCCTGGCGCACGATTGCGGACGCTGAGGCGTTTGCCCCGAGTATTGCCCGGGGGTAGGTGGGCAGATCGTGCCGATCCGGCATCTCGCGGCATGTGTCTTGCTAGTCAATCCATGTGTTCGACGCCGGCTGAGTAGATAACCATCGTTTCATGGCCTCATTCTCGGAGAGCTAAGATGGCGGATGTATCTGAGTGTTCCGCACTGACTGCTCCTTGGCAGGAGAAATATGCTGACAAAGTAACGACGGCGGAGAAGGCCATCGCCTGCGTCCGCCACGGTCAGCGGGTGTTTATAGGCTCCGGCGCAGGTGAGCCGCAGGCGCTGGTTGAGGCGCTGTCGGCCCGCGAGGATCTGAGTGATACGGAGATCGTGCATATTCTGACCCTTGGGGTGGCTACTTATGCTGAGCCCCGTTTTGGGAACCGCTTTCGTCACAACGCGTATTTCATCGGACCGAATGTGCGCCAAGCCGTCGAACAGGGTCGAGCCGACTATACTCCGATCTTCCTGGGGGAGATACCCGAGCTCTTCAAGTCGCGACGTACGGTCATCGATGTCGCGTTGGTTCAAGTCAGCACGCCGGACGCACACGGTTATTGCAGCTACGGTGTGTCGACCGACATCGTCAAGTCCGGCGCTGAGTCAGCTGACATTGTCATCGCCGAAGTGAACAGCCAGACGCCGCGAGCTTTGGGCGACTGCTTCATTCACGTACGCGACATCGACATGTTGGTGCCCAGCGACATCCCTATTCTTGAAGCGGTACAGGGTGAACCTGACGAGCTCTCCAGGCGAATCGGACGCCACATTGCCAGTTTGGTGGAGGATGGGGCTACGCTGCAGCTTGGCATCGGTACGATTCCGGACGCGGTGCTGCGCTTCCTCGGTGACTTCAAGAACCTGGGCATCCATACGGAGATGTTCAGCGATGGGGTCATTCCTCTGATCGAGAAGGGGGTCATCACTAATTCGGAGAAGACGCTTCATCGCGGGAAGATCGTGGCGACCTTTGTGATGGGCTCACGAAAGCTGTACGACTTCATCGACAACAATCCGCTGGTCGAGATGCACCCGGTGGAGTACACGAACGATCCGCTCATCATTTCCCAGAACGAGAAGATGATTTCGATTAACGCGGCAATCGAAGTGGATCTTACGGGGCAAGTCTGTGCGGATTCGCTTGGTACGCTCTTTTACAGCGGGATTGGTGGACAGGTCGACTTTGTGCGCGGGGCGTCCAGGTCGAAGGGGGGCAAGCCGATCATTGCTCTTCCGTCGACGGCGTCAAACGACAACTACTCGCGAATCGTGCCTTATTTGAAGCAGGGAGCCGGGGTGGTCACGAGCCGGGGAGACGTACATTACATCGTGACAGAGTATGGCTCGGCCTATCTGCACGGCAAGAACATCCGCGAGAGGGCGATGGCCCTCATTCAAATCGCCCACCCCAAGTTCAGGCCCTGGCTGTTGGCGGAGGCAAAAGCGCGAAACCTAATCTACCCCGATCAGATCGAACTGCCGGTGAGGACGCCGGTTTATCCCGACGAGCTCGAACGGTGGGTCGACCTTCGAGACGACAGTAGAGTATTCCTTCGCCCACTGAAGCTTACTGACGAGTCCATGTTGCGGGATATGTTCTACAAGCTCTCCCCCGAATCGGTGCACTACCGATTCTTCCGCATGATCAAGGCCATGCCGCACGAGAAGATGCAGGAGTTCCTCCGCGTGGACTATGAGGCGGATATGGCCCTGGTCGTGCTTACGGACTCCAAGGAGCAGGCCGACGTCATTGGGATTGCTCATTACGGAAATGATCCGCACGCAAATTTCGCCGATGCGGCGTTCCTGGTCCGCGACGATTGGCAAGGCAAGGGTATTGGCACCACCCTGATGAGCACGTTGGTGGAAGTAGCCCGAGGACACGGGATAGCTGGATTCACTGCCGACGTATTGGCGGGCAACCACGGCATGCTTCGCGTATTCCATAAGTGCGGCTTTTCCGTAGAAAGCGAGCTGGAAGACGGGGCTTACCGCCTGAGGATTCCGTTTACCAAGAAGCGAAAAGCTAAGCGTTCGAAGCGGGCACAGCCGGTAGCGGACTGATCGGTCATTCACTCGGTGGTGGGCTGTTCGCATTGTCCCCGGGAGGTGAGCTGGGCGAGTCCCGCCCACTCGTCATGTAGCTGGATGTCGATCCCGGAGGCGTGTAGAGCCGCAAAGAACCGGCTATCCACTGGCCAGCGCGGACCCGTTGGATCTCCGTGTGCGAGCAGCCAGACTCGCCTTCCATCGGCAAAGCTGCGATGAATCCGCTCGGTTACGCTGGCGATATCGGCAGCAAGCGACTCCTGATCAGCCAGCTCCGCCTCGGGATTGTCCCAACAGAGTTGTCGGTCGTGAGCTTGGGGGAATGACACCACGTGTGGACGAAACTCCAATTGGTGCCATTCGTAGGTCATGAACCAGCGGTACATGGCCATGCTTATTACGAGGTCGTCGGAGGCCACAGCAGACGCGATGCGGCGGGCTCGTTCGGTTGCTGAGTTCTGTGGATGCACGGAGCGGGCGCCGGCAAGCGTGGTCATGCTGCAAGCCAGCAGCATCGCGGTGATCGTTGCACATATTGCTGAACGCTGGAGTTGACCGCTGTGGCACCGACGTGCAAGTACGTCGACCAACATGGCAAGCCCAAGCGTTATGGCGGGCCAGGCGGCAAGGTCATATCGAGCTACGATGTACTTTGGCCCGGCAAGCAAGGAATACGCAAACGCGAAGAGCAGAAAAGCCAAGACTGAACCGAACAGGAATAGCGCTACTTGCAGGCGATGGGTTGATTCGTCGTCAGAGTCGCTGACTACAACGTGGATGCCTTCTCTTTTAGCAACGCTACCACTCTGAGATGTGACAGTGAGGGTCAGGATCACCGCTGCCGTGACCGCAGTTGCGCCCCAGAGCGATACGAGTCCAAAAGCCTGGCCTAGATTGCCTGCTGCTACCTCTGCGGCTCCGGTCAGCGATCCGAGGTAGCTGGGGTAGCCTCCGGATGGCAGCATCGCCCAAAGCGATTTGGGAATGGCCAGCGCGGGCCGATAGCTGAGCCACATTTCGCGAAGCCACATCTTAGGCCCACCCTGCGCCAGCGGGATAATCAGCAGGTAGGCCAAGGGCAAAAGACAAACGGCCAGGACGACGTGTGCGATTAGCCATTGCCTCGCGAAGCGTGACCGGTTTTTCGCGATTAGCGCGGCGGTGGCCGTCGCTGGGAGCCAAAGGAGCGTGTAATAGTGTGTTGCGACTGTGATCCAGACGACAACGCAGTAGGCGATCCACCAGCGAAGCCCCTGCATACGTGCTGCTTGGTACAACAGGAGCAGGGCAAGGCTCATCTCCACGACCCACATCGTGTAGACACGGGCCTCTTGGCTGTAGTAGACATGCAGCGGATTAAGGGCCGCCAGTGCGGCCGTGGCCAATGCGACGCGCCGACCTCCCAGCTTATGACCGATTGCTCCAAGCGCTAAGACGCCAAGCACGCCCATCAGTGCCGAGAAGCTGCGCAGCCCCCAGGCGGTCTCACCGGTCAGGCGTGTCCAAGCATGAAGCAGAAAGAAGTATGGTATGTGGGCCAATTCCCGTTGCGGATCAGGTCCATCAGCCGGCCAGTCGAGGAGATGGTTTACCGCGTAGAAGGTGCAGCTCTCGTCAAACCAGAGTTCGCGGTCGGTTAGCTGGTCAGAGCGGATCCAGGCCGCGATTACGATGATGACCATCAGCGCAACCGTCACAGAGACTCTGCTGGCGGGGCGATTGGCTTGGGGTATGTCACCTTGTTCGTACGTCATCGACGTTGTCGCTTCCGAGTACCCGGCCTCTGTGGACGTACGTTACTCTTAACAGGTCTCCAGGCCGAACGCTATTCCGAATGTCCGCGATGTGGAACGGATGAGGAGCCTATGGGCGATCTGTGCTGCTCGCCTGGAACTGTACGATCTGTGACTTGCCTAGTTCTGGCGCTTTATGCGGGTTCCCCCGGGGAGGTCATCGATTACATAGCCGCGGGAAGTCAGGCCATCCCGAATCTCGTCGGCCAGGGTGAAGTCCTTGTCTTTCCGAGCGTCGCCCCGCTGACGCAGGAGGTCCTCGATCTCGTGCGGGATCTCCTCAGGTGCTGCATGCGGGGGGAGGATTCCCAGCACTTCGTCCACCACTGCCAGGGCGTCCTTGACCTCATTCGCGTCTTCGCGGTGTAGTCTGCCGTGCGTGAGCAGATAGTTGGTTTGCCTCACCACGCGGAAGACCGCTGCCAAGGCGGTCGAGATGTTCATATCATCGAAGAGGGCCTCGCGTACACCTTCCTTCATGGCGAAGAGCCAGCCCTCCAATTCCGGTACCTTGGGCCCGGTCGTGCGTACAGCAGCCAGGTTGCCCAGGCAGTCGTCCAGCCTCTGCAGTGAGGTGCGGGCAGCCTCTAGCCGGTCCTCGGTCAGATGCACCGGCTGGCGGTAGTGGCTCTGCAGCAGGAAGAAGCGAATCTCACGCGGAGAGTACCCTTGCTTTATCAGGTCGGGGAGGACGACGCACGTCTCCTCGGAGTAGGTCATCTTCTTCCCCCCGGCAAGAACAAACTCCGAGTGCAGCCAGAGTCGAGCCTGCGGTTCGCCGATCAGGGCGCGACTCTGAGCGATCTCGTTTTCGTTATGGGGGAAGATGAGATCGGCTGACGCCGTGTGAATATCAAAACGCTCGCCGAGCGTCGCCCGGGCCATTGCGGAACACTGCACGTGCCAGCTGGGCCGTATATTGCCCCAGTCCGTCTTGAAGCTGAGTCCTTTGCGCAGTTCGCCCAGCGTCGATCTACGAAGCAGGGTGAAATCGCGCGGATCCTCCTTATCGTAGCGGTCCAGGTCCACGGTAGCACCGATCTTTATCTTGCCCAGATCCGTGCCGGAGAGTTCTCCGTAGGTATCGACCCGACCGATGTTGAAGTACACCGAGCGGTTCTTCTCATAGGCGAAACCCTTCTCGACCAAAGAACGGGTTAGCGCAATCATGTCGTCTATGGATTCGGACGCGTGGATGAGGGTCTGGGCCGGTTTGATGCCCAGCGCCCGCAGGTCTTCGTGAAACTCAGCCTCGTATTGTGCACACAGCTCGGTCATGGGTTTGCCGGTGCGCTCGGATTCTAAGATGGTATTGTCGTCGAAATCGGTAATGCTTACGACGTGTTCGATCTCGTAGCCGGCCAGTTCCAACGTTCGGCGAACGAGATCGTCAACCAACAAGCGGCGGAGCACGCCCAGGTGCGGTCTGCGGTGTACGGTCGGCCCGCAGGAGTACATGGTGACCTTCGGCCCACCGGAGACGGGCTCGAAGGGCTCGTAACGCCTCGACAGGGTGTTGAAAAAGTGGACTTTGACCGGTGCGACTTCCGGTTCAGCCACCTGGAAGAGGGGGGTGGATAGGTATTTCTCTCCACCATCGGGGAGCAGGGCCACGATCACACCCGAATCGATCTGGGCGGCGATTTCGCAGGCCACGTGCATGGCGGCCCCGGAGCTCATGCCCACGAGCAGGCCTTCCTCGCGGGCTAATCGGCGGGCCATCTTGTAGGCGTCGTCATCTTCTATGTTCACCTTCTCATCGTTGGCCTTCGAATCGTAGATGCCGGGAACGTAGGCCTCCTTCAGGTTCTTGAGGCCTTGGATGCGGTGGCCAAGATAGGGTTCCACGCCGATGACTCGGACCGCGGGGTTCAGCTCCCTGAGGCGCTTGGAGCAGCCCATCAAAGTCCCCGTCGTCCCCATGCTTACCACCAGGTGCGTCACGCGGCCATTTGTCTGTTCCCAGACTTCCGGTGCCGTTGTCTGGTAATGGGCAAGGACGTTTGCCGGGTTATTGAACTGATCCGGCATGTAGTACTTGTCAGGCTCCTGAGCGGCGAGCTCGTAAGCCCGCTCGATCGCCCCGTCGGTGCCCTGATCCGCGGGAGTGAGCAGGAACTCCGCCCCCAGGGCCGCCAGGATCTTCCGACGCTCCACTGAGACGCCCTCACTCATGGCCAGCAGGATGGGGTATCCTTTGGCGACGGCGACCATGGCGAGGCCGATTCCCGTATTACCCGATGTGGCCTCCAGGATGGTCTTGCCCGGGGTGAGCTCTCCGGAGCGTTCAGCTTCCTCAATCATGAACAGCGCAATCCGGTCCTTCACCGAACCGCCAGGGTTGGTTCGTTCGAGCTTTGCGTAAAGCTCCACGTTGCGATTTGGGTTTACCCGATTAATCGGGACTATTGGAGTGTTGCCGATGAGCGACAAGACTCCGGGACGATCGGGGTTCGCGCGAGGGTCATCATCCGGTGCGGCCCCGCGGGGTTGGTTCTGGGTCGTCATGGGGTGGGGATCATAATCGACGCTCGGGCCTGTTGCAAGGCAGATTGCGGGGTGTATAATGCGGGGCTTTGGTGTCGATGATACAGCCGATGGCGAGGCAACCATGCCTAAAATGAAAACGCATAAGGGCCTGAAGAAGCGTGTGAAAGTCACCGCGAAGGGCAAGGTAAGACATAAACGAGCCGGTTCCGGACATTTGATGAGCGGCAAGTCCGGCAATCGTTGTCGCAGGCTGCGCTTACCGGCGATTCTCAAAAGCGCGTTCCAAAAGCGGATACGGGCTGCGATGGGAGAAGACTAAGCGCACGGAAAGCGGCTTTGCGGCCGGCAGGCCGCTGCACGCCGATTTGACCGGGAGTCTACGATCATGGGAAGAGTAACATACGGAGCTGCTCGACACCGCAAGAAGGTACGTATCTTGCGCAAGGCGAGGGGTTTTCGTGGAGCGCGCAGCAAGCGCTGGCGTACGGCCAAAGAGGCAGTTGTCCGGGCAGATGCCACTGCCTATCGAGATCGGCGCAAACGCAAACGAGATTTCAGGAAGCTCTGGGTGATCCGGCTGTCGGCCGCTTGTCGCAGTCGCGGGATTCTCTACAGCCGATTCATCTTTGGCCTGAATGAAGCGGATATCACCCTGAACCGCAAGATGCTCAGCGAAATAGCGATCCATTCGCCGGCTGATTTTGATGCTGTCGTGGAGATAGCCAAGAAGAACATTCCTGCAGCGGCGGAGGCGGCATAGACGACCGCAGGGCAGTTTAAACGCATTCTCTGGGGAAAGAGGGTAGTAGGGCGAGTGATGGCGGGCCGGCCGAGAGGTCGGCCCATTCCATTGGTGGACCGCGCAGATGCTTCAGGGTCGGCCCGGAAGGGGATAGGCGCGACCGGATCATGCTGCCGTTTGTGCAGCGCGGACCGGCCAAGCGCATTGTCACGGCTTATGCTTAGGGCAGTGGGTCCCGCTTTCGCGTATGCAATTGTCGAACAACGGTGTCGGTCGGGTCTGTGCTTTGGTCGTACACTGCTCAAGAGCGGCGTCACGCCCACAGGCTCGCGTGTGACGGTACAGTAGCCCTGCAGCGCGATTGTGGGATTATCGAGTGCGTGGCCATTGAGGGCTATCGCGTCGCGGTCGGAGCTGTACGGTACTTGATCTGACAACCCCGTTTTTTGCTCGAGTGGGAGCCTATGGCTTGGTTCTTCACCTTGGAAGAGGGGTGTGTTGCTGCGACAAGCCTCGCCCGTTATCTTGCTTTTCGGCGAAAGCCCTGACGGTTGCGGTTTGTGCGATGGGCCCGTGCCTGAGCGTGCTTTGGAGAGGTGTCCGAGCGGCTGAAGGAGCTGGTTTCGAAAACCAGTGTGCGGTTTATACCGTACCGGGGGTTCGAATCCCCCCCTCTCCGGTTTTTACTCTGTTTTTCAGCGTCTTCGGCATCGTTAACGCCGTTTTCGCGTTGCCCTATCGTTGCTGTCTCGCGTCCACCTGCGCCTCCGGAAATCGCCTCGCGCTGACCCTTTGGCGCCAAGCAGGACGCCAAGTTTTTTGGGTCCGGTTTCAGGTCTTCCGTGCCGGTTGCCATCGACGGCATGTGAACGCTCCTGGCGGGGCTTCGTGAGCCTCAGGCAGCCCACCCACTCCAAGCTTAAATTGGATCTGTCGTCCCGATTCGGTACAATACGAATTCACGAAACAGGTGCACGCCAGTGGGGCGAGCCACGCTTGTGTCCAGCAAGTGGGCAGAGCACAGCGTATATGGGCGGCTCTGTCACCTCGATGACGACGGGGACGGTAGGTCTCAGGTATGACTCTCGGCTATCAATCGGATGTTGGTACCCTCAAACGTCTGTTGATTAAGCATGTCAAAGACGCCTTCGTGAGTGACAACGCTATTGCGAAGCAGTGGCAGCAACTTGGCTACTTGGGACGCCCGGATCTGGCTGGAGCGCTTGAGGAGTATGATCGCTTCGTCGCACTGCTTGAGCGATTTGACATTCAGATCGATTACCTTCCCGAAGACGAAGATGTCAGTCTGGATTCGCTGTATACGCGAGACGCGTCGATCGCGTGCAGCAAAGGGATGATCCTCTGCAACATGGGCAAAGCCGCAAGGCAAACCGAGCCGGCCGCTCAAGAGGCAGTATTTCGGGCCTTGGACGTACCGGTTTGTGGAGCCATCACCGGCGAGGGGCGGATCGAAGGCGGTGACGTTGCCTGGATCGACGAGCGGACGCTTGCCGTTGGAAGGGGCTACCGCACCAACGACGAGGGGATTCGCCAGCTCAGAGACCTTCTGGGCGATTGCATCGATGAGCTGATCGTCGTTCCTTTGCCGCATTGGCGCGGCCCAGGCGATGTGTTTCATCTTATGTCGATCCTCAGCCCGATAGACTACGATCTTGCCCTGGCGTACTCGCCGCTTATGCCCGTTCCGTTTCGTGAGGTTCTGCTATTCCGCGGGATTGAGCTTGTCGAGGTCCCAGACTCCGAGTTCGAGTCGATGGGCTGCAACGTTCTTGCTGTGGGGCCTCGCAGGTGCATTATGCATGGGGGAAACCCTAAGACGCGCACTCGACTCGAGCGGGCTGGTGCTGAAGTATTCGATTGCGTCGCGCGTGAGATGTGTATTAAGGGTGGCGGGGGACCGACATGCCTCACGCGTCCGATCCTGCGCGAGGTGCGCGGTTAGAGGACCGCGATTAGAAGCGGGCGGTGCGCGGTAGCATGATCTCGCTGTGTCCACAGGGGAACTCGCCTCGAACCATGAGATAGCTGTTCTCCTCCAGCACGTGGAGTTGAGGCGAGAGTGTTGCGTCAAGTTGGTCAGGTGCGAAGTAGACCTCGACCCTTTCTAATGGTAAGTCGATCCGGTCGACAATCTGTTGAAACGTCGGGATTCGAGTAGCGACGACATCGTAGAGGCGGAGTGTGGCGTCCCCGATTTCGAAGCACAAGACCGCGTCTAAGTCCTCAGCATACCACATAGGCTTGTGTGCCTGTTGGAATGGGAAGACGGCGCGTTCGCGAATTACACCAAGTCGCTGCGACACGGGAGCGCGCTGATCGAGCAGTCGGTGCAGGCAGCGCAAGTCGTCCGGTAGTCTCAGATCCAGTTGCCGTAGCCTGGTACCGTCCTGGGCGCCCGCTGATCGGCGTATCGGTGCGACGAAACGGCTTTCGCGTAGGACGCGGAAGCCGAAGGGCTCGTATATCTCGGGAGTGCCCGCAATCAACATCGCCGTCGCATATCGCTCATCGCACCACGCCAGGGCCTCATCCATTACCAAACGAAAGTACCCGCGTCGACGATGGTCCGGATGGGTGCAGACCGCATGAATTCCGCCGATGAGCATCTCTTGCCCATCAACGATCATGGGTATCTCCAGGACCCCGACGTGCGAGATAGACCGATCGCCATCGAAGATCAGGAAAGGTGTGGACACCTCATCCCAACTCAGTCCGATCGGTTGGAGTGCACGCGCGTGCGCAGCCAGGCCGGGGAAGGCAAGATCGAGCAGCGAAAATACGTGCTGCAACAGCCTAGGATCGTCTGCGTAATCGCGGCGACAGGTTTCTCGGTTCATGGCTTAGGATCTTCGTTTGACGCGGTTAGGCTCGCAACTGACAAGCGCGTTGATCAAAGTGTCGTCTCTCTCACCTGGATGCCGCGCTCACGCAGCTCTGCAACGAAGAGTCCGTAGGGGACGTGCTTGGTTGGCGACAACAACCCGCGACCATTGATGGTTCCGCTCACGATCATCTGGGCGGCGATGCTTGCCGGATAGCCTACCGTCCGGTTCATGGCCATGAGGCCCGACTGTGTATCGCGATAATCGATAACCTCCAAGGTCAAGCGCGGTGAACTGTAGCCTTCACCTTCGGCCACAATGCGTATAATCACGACATCACGCTCTTCATTGCCATACTGCAGGCGCGGCTCCAAATGACGGCACAGGAACCGGCGAGGGGAGATCTGTTCTAACGCCGGGTTTGGAGTGTCCTCCAGAAACCCCAGGCGCGAAAAGACTTGCCAAATCCTGGCATGGCCGGGCCAACGCAGAGCATAGCGTCCGGTGGTCTGCACTGCAGCCTCTATCCCGAACCTCGCGGCGTAGCTGAGGGCATCACCGTTGGGGAAGGCTTCGACTGTACCGAACGGCTCCACTTCGATGGTGTGCACTACCTCGTCTTCGAAGATCCGGTTACCGGGGATCTCGATGACAACCCCGTTGCGCATGAGGCGGGCGGGACGCACATACGAGCTGAGCACACCATCGAAGGTCCAACTGATCTTGTATCGAAGGGGGTTGTCGTCCGCACCGGGCTCGGGAATGCCCCCGCCGTAGCTGTCCAGACGATGCACCTTGTCAAAACGCCGAACAGCTTCTGCGGCAAGGACGAGGTCGATTCCGGGATCCATACCCATCTCGGGGAGTATAGCAATGTCGGCAGCTACTGCCTGATCACGCAAACTCCTGAGCTCATGATCGTAATGACTGTTGACCAGGTGTACTCCGGCCTGGATTGCCGCTTCCGCCACGGGTCGGCCGAAGTCGCGGGGGAGCATATCGATCACTGCGTCAAACCCGCCACCCATCAGACGGCGCAAGGAGGATTCATCCGTGGCATCGAGATGGACGACTTTGGCCTTTCGGCATCGCAGCTGCTGGAGGTACGATTGCACTCGATCGATCTGGCAGTCCGCGCAGGTGATCGCCTCCACTGAGGCGGTCTTGGCTAGGTCGTGCAAAACGGCTCGCCCCTGCAGTCCGCCGCCCAGTAAAAGAATGTTCACTGTCTATGCTTCCCCGAAACTCGCCAACGGACCCGCACAAAGTCCATCGAAACACTATCCCTTGTTGGGCCTCGCCCCTGGCCAGCACCAATCCTAGTCTATTATCCTCGATCCCCTCGTCGCACAAGGCCGGTTGCTTGGCGCGTTGATATCCAGATCGAATGAGGACGGTGTAGCGCAACCCGTTTCTGCTGCTTCAGGGACCTACACCGACGGGTTTCTCGCCTTCATGCAAGAGATAGGCAATGTCGGCGGGAAGGTTGGTGAAGGTCTGCTTCTGCCCACTTGGCCAGGTGATCGTCAAACGGTCCACCGACTCGGCATCGCTCAGGCCGAACGTGATCGGCAGTTCAACCTGCGAGAGATAGCTTCGCGTCGGATTGACCATGCGCCGCTGCACCGTGTCGCCGACCTCGGCTTCTACGATTGTCCCGATGGCATCACGGTTGCACCAGTCACCGACGAGCTTGAGACGCAACCATCGGTTCCCGAATTGCTGGTCGTTACGTAGGAGCAGCGGTCGGCGCCCGACTTGCGTGAACACTACGTCAAGGTCTCCATCACCGTCTATGTCGGCATAGCTGCTGCCGCGTCCGACGATAGGCGTCGAAAGGTCGCCGGTCGTGGCGGGATCGACTGTGGCGAAGCAACGGCGGCTTTTGCCTGTGTTCCAGAATAGCTGGGGAGGCTGTTCGTAGTTCTGGCTAGGCTGGACGATGTTGATTTCCTCCTCCAAATGGCCGTTGGCCTGGAGAAGATCGAGACGACCGTCCAGATCATAGTCGAACAGAAACAGTCCGAAGGTGAGCATGAGTCGCGAGGGTGAGCCGATGCCCTCGGAGATCGCCTCGTCGGCGAACAGGAGCATATCGCCTTGGGAGACGTAGAGCGAAGTCATCTCGTTGGCGAAGTTGCCGATGAACAGGCCAATGTCCTCGTTGTTGCGGTAGTGGGCGATGTCCAAGCCCATCGCGCCGGTGGCGCTTCCGTTCATGTCGTAAGCAAGACCGGTGTCCACACCTTGCTCGGTGAAAGTCCCATCCTGGTTATTGCGGAAGAAGAAGTTGCGCACGGTGTCATTGGCGACGACGAGATCCATCCAACCGTCCCCGTCAAGATCGAAAGGCACGACACCGAGTGTCTTCCCTACGGGGACGCCGGTGGCCTTGTTGGTGACCGCCATTCCCGCGACAGCGGTGATATCCTCAAACGTGCCGTCGCCGTTGTTGCGATAAAGGTAGGGATGGTGGCCCCGGAAGTTCATTGGCGGACCGTAGGCGCGGCCGATGCCCACAAGCGTATAGTTGACCTCCAGGTCAATCTCCCGCGACCATTGCACGTAGTTGCCGACGAATAGATCCAGATCGCCGTCGTTGTCGGAATCAAAAAAGGTCGCACACGTGCTCCATGCCGTCGAGTCGCCGGCAACACCTGCGCCTGTGGTCACCTGCTCGAAACGACGGCCCTTGTTGCGGAAAAGGTAGTTGGTGCCCAGGGCACTGACGAACACGTCCACCCATCCGTCGTTGTTGTAGTCGCCGACGGCTGCGCCCATCCCGTAGAACGATAAATCCAGGCCGCTACCCGCGGTGACGTTCTCAAACCGCCCGGAGGAGTCGTTGCTATAAAGCGCCATAGTGGGCGAGGCGGTGCCAGAGGGAGCATGTCCCGGCCAGTAGTCGGAGTTTATGAACAAAAGGTCTTGATCGCCGTCGGAGTCATAATCGAGAAACGCGACGCCGCCGCCCAAGGATTCGGGGAGCATCTTCTCACCGGTCGCACCGTTGACATGAACAAAGTCGATGCCGGCTTCAGCGGTGATGTCGATGAACGTGACTTGCGGCGGATCGGCGGATCGCTCCACAACACGTGGAGGCGTGACAATAGTCTCCACCAGCGGTGCTGCAGGCTTTTCACGGTTGGCTATCGAAATACCCCCGGCCACTGCAGCAATGCCGACTCCCAGAACGAGGAGCGACCATCTGAATGCTTTGCCGATGACGACATCATCGTCCGGAGAGAGCTCCTGTAAACTTGGGGTCTCATCCAGTGGGAGAGGAGCAGATTGCGCGCAGCGGGGAGTACGACTGTCAATGGTGTCAGTCACGAGAGGCTATCTCCAATCCGTCGATGTCGAGTTCGTAGGCGCCTAGGCGTTGCAAGTCATAGATGACGATCGCCTCAGCTGCGTGGTTCGCAGGGGCGGATCTGCGCCGTGCGGCAGCGATGGCTGCATCGCGGGCATTGTCATCGGGCTTGTACTTGGCGTGCTGGTTTCTGTGCTTTTTGGACCTTCCGGCTTCGCCGAGTTGGGCGTAGACCAAGCCCAGGTTGTGATGTGCAGTGGTGTTCTCCGGATCGAGGGCCAGGGCCTTCTCGAACCATTCAGCCGCCTCACGCTGCAGTCGCTGGCGCGTAGACTTGTTGGCGTCACCACGTTCCTGCTTGGAACGCTCGAACACCGTTTGCCCCAGTTCGTTAAGCAGACGGTAGTCCTGGGAGAAGTCAAACTCGCGACGGCGCGTTTCCGCCGTGTCCATGTTGATGATGCTCTTGAGATCCGCGATGGCCTCGTCAAGGTAGCCGTTCTGTTTGTTGACCAGTCCGCTGAACCAGGCGATAACCCAGGGCGGCGCAGGCGGATCATGTGATGATGCGAGCTGCAGGGCTTTCACGGCATCGTCGAGCCGACCTTCCTTGTAGTAAACGCGGGCTCGATTGAGCGGTCCATCGGGGCGTCCCAGCTTCTCCACTTCGGTGAATGCAGCCTCGGCTTGGCGAAGCTCGCCACGATTGGGGCCGGCGTCGCCCTTGCGCAGAAGACCGATGCCGTAATCGTTCCAGCGTTGCCAAAGCTCGATGGAGGAATCCTGGTTTTGGACCGTCTCACCGACCCCCGTGATAGGGAAGATCACTCGGTCTGAGGCAAGCGTGGTAATAGGCAGATCGTTACTCTTGAAGTTCTCGCCTTGGAAGAACTGCATGTACAGAGTGTCGAACTTGCGGTACAGGAGTCTTATATCGACCGTGATCGGTTGGCTGACACTTTCGGGAATCTGCAGTGCATAGTGCGCGACAGCTGCGCCGCCGGGTGGGATCTGGTTGTTGTAGAGTGCGATGAATATGTCCTCTGCGTTACGGCGATCTATGCGGTTGCCATGCCGATCGATCACGTAGGCGTTTACGAAGTGCGCCCAGGGGTCCACCTCGCCGGTTTCCGGATTGCAGCCGCCGCTGCGCCCGATGATGCGATCGCCGCTGGTGACGGTGACATCGAGCCACACTTCGTTGGAGTCGGCTGTGCCCTCTGTGAAGACGTGTCCCATCTTCACGGTGCGAATCACGATCTCGAGCAAGTAACGCTCACTCGGCTCCAGAGCCGGTACGGATGGACGAATCGGCGCGGTGAGCGGACCGTCAATGGTTGCGCCTCTTTTCACTGCGAAGAGATCCACGCGCATGATGCCTTCGAGAAACTCGCCATGCCTCTGGTTGACCCACTTGGGAAAGTCGAGCAAGTGGGGGATGGCCGTGTTCGCGCTGGGAAACTGGTGATCGTGAATCTTCAGGGTGCCCGATCCGTCGAAATCCTTGGCCCCGAAATCATTCGATCCGGCCAAGGGCATGTGGCAGCCGTTGCAGTCGTGTTCGGCTTTCGGTGGGTAGTAGAAGCTGCTGACGCCGTGGCCGGACACTCCGCTGAGCAAATAGGAATCGTAGTGGTTCTGGCCGCGAAGCCATTTGTATTCGTTGAGCTCGGGAGGCAGGTGGACCTTGTGACAAGTGCCGCAGAACTCGGCTGTTTTGTGGTGCGGCTTGAGAAACGTCTTCTTATGGAAGGCCGGTTTCGCCTTGACCAGCTGCTTGTTGACCCATCGCAGGAAGCCTGATTTGCTGAAGGCGAAGGGGTAATGAGCGGGCTCGTCGATTGTGTAGTCAGCATTGCCGCGCACGGAGTTAAGCGTGTTGATCGAATGGCATACGCTGCAGGTAATCCCGGCCTGGGCCAACGCGTCGCTGCTGAGGTCGTATTCGGGATCATCAAACTTGGGGTCATCGAATGCGCCGCTGAAGAACGGTACCGGGTCGTGACAACCCGCGCAGAAGCGCGACCCCTGCATATTCCCATCGCGGGCGAACAGTACCGCACGCGTATTCAGCACGGAGAATCCGTAGGCCGGGTTGTTGAACGAGCTGAAACGGTGCATGCTCCGCCCCCAGCTCGCATGAACGTCTGCATGGCAGTCGAGGCAGTACTTATCGTTGAGCAGCGCTTCAGCCGGGATGAAGCTGCCCGTGGTAGTACGCGCGAGCGACGGAAAGAAATATCGTTCGCTGGATTCGGGGCCGACCATGTCCCAGCGTCGCGGGTCCTGCGATTGCAGCGAGACCATTACGGCTGCGAACGCAGTTGCCACCGCTCCCCATGTGCCTCCAACCCTCCATTTGATCCGTCGGCCGGCCAGACGATGCAGCACGAAAAGCCAGACAGCAGCAAGCGGCGTGATAACGTGCACCCAGTAGGCGATACCACGCACCTGAGGGTTCTTGACGTTGATTTGAAAGGCGATCAGATCCAGTCTGGTCAGGACCAAGCCGCTTGCGAGGAGCAACAGAGCGGTTGAGAACAACGCGTACCCGGCGCGGACGGCTCTGCGGTTAAGTCGGTGGCGGGCGTTAGCCATGTGTGACAGACCGAAGACGATGACCGGTACGATTATTAGCAGCCCCAGTACGAGGTGCATCAAGAACATGTACTGGTAGAAATAATTCTGGTAGACCTGCCCGGCGGCCCACTCCATAGCCGTGATGCTCGAAAGGTATACAGCGTTTATGGCCAGTAGCGCGAACAGGGCGAAGACTAAGAAGAGCAGCCTCCTGAGCCGCGGACCGACCGCCGGAAGGTGTTTGACCTGTGTCCGTTCGGTCTTATTGATATCAGCGACTGCGCCCTCTGCCATCTAAGCTCTCCCGGCGAGTTGATCACGGGCCTGGATTCCTCGCGCCGCCTAAACTCCGCGGAAAGAGCGGTCCGGAGGAGCCGGCGTCAAGCCGCGAGCACGCGTCGGTCCATCAGATCGAGAATATCGCGCAGACAACTCGCCTGTAGGATCATATCCTCTTGAAGCTCCTGGCCCATAATCGCTTCTATGGTCGCTATCAGGTGGACTACTTCAAGCGAGTCCAGCCCTATTTCTACGAGCTGCTTTTCCAGGTCCAGTTCGTCTACCGGAACCTGAGTGGCATCCGCGACCCACTCCAAGACCTCTTGCCGGCCTTGCTCCGGCGTTTTCACTACGTTCACTCCCATAGTTGGCCTCTTGTTGATAAGGATTGTAGTGGGTTGTCGGTAAACAGCACACGAAGCGATAGGGGACCGCCACGGAGGGGCGGGTCACCTTCGACCCGCCCCTTCCGGCACGGTGTCATCCTCCTCACACGGAGTTCGTAGTGCCCGGTTCTGCTGCACTCGGACTCCGCTCCGACACGTTGGTGCTAAGGGCAATCGCCGGGATCGACGTTGTTACCTGCCCACGAGAACGGGCGACCCATAAGGCCGAATAGAATCTGGTTGAGGTCACCGACGTTCAGAATTCCTTGCGGCCGATAGAACGGCGCGCCTTGGCCTTCCATATCCACCCACGTCCAGTGCGCCTGCGGCTTAGGATCACCGGGCAGGCCGTAATTCTGATTCGTAAGCAGGTATCCCGAAATGTCCCCAACGCTGAGGATCTGATTCGGCGGATCAAACTCTATGGTCACCGGGTCAACCGGGCCGACCACATCGCCATAGTTACCCGGTGGTGGTCTCAAAATCGTCCCGATGATCAACGGGTCACTACAAACGTCACCCGTCGGAGGTGCACACGCTTGAACCGCATAGGTCGCTACCGGCGTAATCTGGCAGTCGCTGATGTGCAGCACAGACGAATCTGCGACGCCGAAGTCGTTCCAAGTCCGGAAATGCGGCGTGGAATCCAGCCTGGCGAACCAGTCCTCGTCCGTACAGCCGCCGGGGAGCCTGCATCCCAGCGGTTCTTGCTGGGGCTCTTGCACCCACCAGCTCAAGCCTTCATCCGGGTGATGGATGCACGGCGTGGTTTCGATACAGGTTCCACCTCTGCACGCCGCATCGCTGGAGCAGGTGATGTTCGCGTCGTTGTCGCATACACGCGGACAATCTTCGTCGCTGGAGCACGCACGCCGCAGATCACCGCTGCACCTGTTCATCTCCACCAGGTCGACCCGATAGGCAACTTCATTGTCGCCGTTTGTACTCGGGTTGATCGAGAGGTAACGGTTCTTCCTCACGTTGTGGGGAACACCGGTTACCACCGGAGGAACCACGATGACATCGGGTTTGCACTCGCAGCAGATATGCACACTCCCGTCGGGATTGTCGGTTACGGTCTCCGAGCAGACTTCATTCGCAGCACAGGAACCCACGCATGAGGGCTTCAGGCCGGTCTCCATACGCACCTTCCCGGTGACCGTTCCGGACATGCCCTCGAGCACACTGCCCGGGCACCCCTGGAACTCGATCTGATATTCGATGTCGAAGAAGCTGTCGACGGCGAAATCGCTTCCCGGCGGACCCAGCCTGGTTAACGTAGTGTGTCCAGGACTCGGGAAACCGAGGCTCGATCCACCGGAGACCCGGAAGGTACAGAAGTCCGGATCACCGAAAAGCTCGCCTTGCAGCCGGAACATCTCCGTATCGAAATCCTGCACGGCATCTCCGGGATTACGTGGACCGGTATGCACTTCGCAGTTGATCTGAGGGAACAACGTGCGGTTGAACCCCGCCAGATCACCGGTGCCTTCAACCTTAAGCTCCAGCGTCGAATCGAAGCAGTCTACTTGTCCGCCCAGCGAGCCGCCCGGTGCCTCACAATCGCCCGGTGGGATTGCAATCGAACAAGCCGGCTGCACATCGGGATTCGCTCCTCCACAAACGAAGTCCCGGTGGATAGCGTCAAACTCGATTGTGGCGCTGCCCACCCCGCTGAGAATCTCGTGAACTTCGTCGGGACTGAGGTACTCGCATCCAGCCGGGGGCAGGGTGATCGTCCCGGTGGCGTCGTCGGGGACGACACACGGATCGGACGGGCCCGCGAGGCGCAGTTGCCCACCTACGTCGGAAACCTCCAAGCGGCAGTCATCAGGCTCCATGCACTCGCAATCCGTGACCGTGACCACACCAACCGCCGCGTCGTAGTCGGCACACCTGGGTTGGCAAACCGTGGTGGACGTCGGATCGTCGCTCTGGCAGTCCTCAGATTGCAGTATGGAGCACGGGTCGACTGCAGCGGGCTCCGGAAGCGGACACACCAGCTCCGGCGGCTGGCAGGCATCGTCAATCTCATCCGAACCGTTGCCCAGGCAGGCCGATCCAAAAGTCTGCGGCGTTCCACCCATATCCTCGCAGCAGAGCGGGTCCAGATCCTGGCAGCTTCCATCATCGAAGCAGCAGGCGACCAGAATCCCTGCACAACGCACTCCGAAGCCTTGCGGTGTGCCGTTTTCACAGAGGCACTGCGACGGGAGCAGATCGTCCACACAGGTTGCATCCGGCAGACAGCAAGCCTCAGCCTGCGGGAGCTCATGCGCGCCGTGGAGTTCCCAGAACCAGTGGATCTCCTCAGAGAACGCCGGTCCGTTACCTTCGAAGCGGACCAACTGCCTGGCAATCAGATAGCCGCCCGGCGGAATCTCAATCTCAACCTGCGTTTGGTGCTCGGTGAAGCCCGGTGCAGGACGCAACAACACCATGATCTCATCGTCCGCATTCATCGGCGTCGGATTCGTGGGGCTTACAAGCTCACCTGCAGGATTAAGCACAGGTACCCACGGCAGGTCCGCCTCTCGACCACCGATGCGCAGCTCGTCCAACGGGCGGCTCCCCAGCAGCGTATCGAGCTCCGATGAGCTAATAGCGGCCAGGTCCAGCTGGATGATCTCCACGGGGATCTCACCGGGTTCCGGTATGCCGTTGGCATTGCCGTTGCGCAGAAGGATGTTCTGCCCGCGTGGGTCCAGAGGCTCGGAGTTTGGAGGTACCCGAATGTTGTCTTCAACATCGAAGCCGAGCATCGGCCAGAAGCCGGGCTGCGCGGGAAGCAGTTCCGCGAACTTGTCGCCTCCGCCGACCGGATTCCCATCCACTGTCCACCAACCGGTCAGATCAATCATCACGTTGTGACAGACCACCTCGAAGACCAGACCGAGGTGTAGAATAGTGCAGAACGGGTAGTCCGCCCCGCTCCAGTCCGCCTGGAAGCACCACCAGATGCTGCCTGCGGGGCACGACGGCTGATCCTGCGTCACCGAGTAGCTGAAGTTGGTGAACAGGTCGTCAACGTGGTCGACCACGACCGGAACTGCCGAAGACTCAATGATACCCTCCATGTGGAAATCGTTGGCCACCACATCGGGATTATCCTGATGGATGTCGATGTTCATTCCGGTCCAGATCGTGTTCACCGGGCACTCGACCGTCGTGCAATCAGTCCCTGGGCCCTGCGGGATACCGTTGTAGAAGCAGGCACAATCCTCAGGCGTAGCGTCTACGCAGGTCGCGTCAGGGAGGCAGCATGCCTCTACCGGTTCCGACACGCACGAGCAGCAGATCTCGAACTGTCCGTTACCGAGATCCACTATGGTCTCGACACAGTCCTCAGGATCGGGGCAGGTCCCCACGCACGAAGGCATTGAGCCGGTGCTCATGCGCACCGTACCCGTTGTTGAGCCTGACATGCCGTCCAACACACCGCCCGGTGCACCCTCGAAATCGATCCTGTAAGTTATGTCGAAGAAACTGTCGACGGCGAAGTCGCTCCCCGGTGGGCCCAGGCGGGTCAACGTCGTATGGCCCGGGCTAGGCAGACCGAAGTCCAGACCTGCCACGATTGTCAGACTCTGGAAGTCCGGGTCACCTGCGGGTAGTGCGCCCTCCAACCGGAACATCTCGTTGTCGAAGTCTTGCACGGCATCGCCGGGGTTACGCGGTCCAGTATGGACCCAGCAGGATACATCGGGGATCACAATGGTTCGCGGCAAGGAGCTTACCCCTCTGCCCGGTGAGGCGAAGCTTACGTCAAGTTCGAGAGTCGAATCAAAGCACTCGACCTCTCCGCCCAGAATGCCGCCTGCAACGGTGCATGGTGCACTGGAGACGGGGTCGCCACACGCATCGCGACAGATGAAGTCCTTGTGTATTGCCCCGAGCTGAATTGTGGTGCCTGGAGGCAACCCGTCGGCGATCTCGTGGAATTCATCCGGGCTCAGGTAATCGCACCCCGCCGGCGGCAAGGTGACTGTTCCGGTTCCGTTGTCGGTCACCGTGCAAGCGTCACCCGGCTCGCGCAGGGCCAGCCCGCCTTGTGCGGGAGTGTCGACACGGCACTGGTTCGGGTCGATGCAGTCGCAGTCCGTAACAATACTGACTCCGGTTGCTCCATCGTAAATGACGCACGTCGCTATGCAGTCGGGAGTGTGCTCGCAGCATCCCGCGGCATTGCAGGAGTCAACCGTGCAGTCAATGCCGTCATCGCAGTCGGTATCGTTTATGCACTCGGGCGTGAAATCACAGCAATGGTCGGCACCGCAAGTGTCCGTCGTGCACACGTTCAGGTCGTTGCAGTCCGCGTCTGTTGTGCAGTCGGGTCTGTTCACACAACACCCGTCAGCGCCGCAGGTGTCTGTAGTGCAGTCATCACCATCGTCGCAATCGGCGTCGGACGTGCATTCAAGTGTGTTCTGGCATGTACCGTCGGCCAGGCATCTATCGATAGTGCAATCGTCTCCGTCATCGCAATCCGCATCGGTCTGACACGCGTGGCAGGCGTCGTCCATGCCGTCGCCGTCGGTATCGCACAGCCCGCCACGGAAGTCGCCGCCAATGTCTTCGCAACATACTTCAGCGATCTCCGTGCAGCTCTCCTTACTGCCGTCGCCGTCTGCGTCGAAGCAGCAAGCGCCGACAGGCTGGCAGGTGTCCACGCCCGGGATGAAGCTACCCTGACAGTCACATTCGTTGTCCACGATAGTACATGACCCACTCGCGAGGTCGCAGCAAGCACCGGGCAAGCCGCAACTACACGGCTCCTGAGTCGGACAGGCCGGCTCACCGCTAGGCGGTCGGCACTCGAAGGTCCACTCCAGCCGCAAGCAGCAGCCGTTCGGACCGCACGTAGTCGAGTATCCCGTGGAACAAGTATCGTTGGGGCACTGCGAACCCTGGCACAAATCGCCACAAGCAAGCGGACACTGGTCACAGGCGTCTGGGTTGGCAGGATCGGTGATGTTCCTGCACTGCACCCGATAGATGCAGACCTTAATGATCGGCCCGACCCAGTGTTCGACGGACGGTGGGGTATCAAGAGTCGTCGCGAGAATAGGAATTATCTGCTGCGCCGCGCCGCCGATGTCCTCGTGCTCGATTCCAGTGACAAACAAGGCGCCCTCCGGTACCCAGACACCCAGGGCAGGATCGACGTTGTGCACGAAGTGACCACTTAGGGTCAGCTGCATTGCCTCGGCTGGATCAGGCGGTGAAGTCGGGCACAAGTCAAGAGTCTTTTCCGTGCCGTCGGACAATCTGGTGAACGTGAGTACCGGGCAGAGGAAAACGTCAGCAAAGAACGTTCCACCATTGGAGTGATCCTTGGTAGCGGTGAGACTTCCCTGTCGCACTCCGTCCTGGCCACTGGAGCCGATATTCGAGACCCGCAAGTCCCACAGCTCGGAGCTTGTCCCGCCGTATGTCACCGTAATCGGAGATGACGAAACAAGGCTCAACGAAACCATCTCGATGTCGACTGTTCTCATCGTCCCAACAGGGTCGTCGAGTAGTACCGGATCCTCGCTACGCTGTAGGCGAACGGATCGCTCACCAGGCAAAGGCCCTGTGAGCTGCACATCGCCAGAGAACGGATCCGAGCTAGGTCCGAAGAAGTTCGCCGGGATGGTAGGTACAGCCTGCCCGCCGCCGAATTGCACCTTAGTAGGATCAAGTGTCAAGTGATCGTCCGGAGGTGGGGGGGGTGGAGGCGGGTAAGTCTCGTGGTCAGTGAAGTAAACGTCAGCAACGTGTACGCCGGTCGCGTCTGGAGTATCGTACAAGGGAATCGCCGGCCCATCATAGACGAAGTGCGCCTTCGGGGGCACGCAGTCGATGATAGATTCAACCCTGATCGGGTCGTGATTAAACAGGCTCACCCCACCTCCCACGTAGATTTCAAAGAAAACGTCAAAGAAGCCGGCGCCCAGCGTGGAGTCTGAGGGCAGTTCTTTGATTCTACCTAGTGATGGCGGCAATCCGAAAGGCGAGCCCGCAGTCAGTGTGGCTCCTCCGCCGGTCAGACTCAGTGATACTATCTCGGTGTCCATTACGTCGATGTGGCCGTCCGGCAACTCGCCGGGGAACTGCGACGAAACGTCCAGCGGATTCGAACGGGTGACTACGGTTGGACCGCTCATCACCAGAGTTGTGTCTATCGTGCCATCAAGATTGGTGTCCACGGTAACGGTTGCCGACGTAGGCATGGTGTCGGTGTTCGCAGCACATATGTCGATCCAGTGCGGACCTGGACCACAAGCGGAACACTCAGTGTCGGCATCGGGTTCTCCGGCCTGCATGCGCACGGTGTCGGTAGTGATACCCCCCAGGCCGCTTAACGCGCCACCCGGCGCACCTTGGAACTCGATGCGGTATTCGATATCGAAAAAGCTGTCGACTTGAAAGTCGCTACCGGGAGGTCCGAGTCGTGTCAACGTGGTATGACCGGGGCTGGGCAGTCCGAACGAACTCCCCGCCTGGATGCGCAGGAGATCGAAATCCGGATCGCCGAAGATCTGGCCGTCTATTCTGACAAACTCCGTGTCAAAGTCCTGAACCGGATCGCCCAAGTTACGGGGGCCGATGTGCGTCTCGCAGTCGACCGGCATCACAATGGTCTTGCTGAATGACGCGAGTGTTCCGGTTCCCTGCATTTCCAGCATGAGGGAGGACGTGAATTGCTCGAACTCTCCACCCAAGCCTCCGCCGGGCCCGCTGCTATACAGGCCAAACTCGCGGTGGGTTACGTCTACAACGATCTCACTCCCCGGAGGTGCACCGTCGATGATCATGTGAGCCTCCTGCGGACTCACGTAGCCGTCCGTACATTCCGGGGGCATCTGCGGTGACCCGCCGTTGTTCGGTACGATGCAGATAGTCGCCTCCGACTGCGCAACCCCAAGAATCCCAATAACCAGCGCGGTGGTTAATACCGCACATGTCCTCCCCATCGACAGCCTCAAAGGCTGTATAGATCGCCGTTCGCCTCTTCGTAGCTCCATTATCTTCTCCCTATGAGTAGATGTGTGAGACAGTTTGTCTCCCTGCAGTCGGTTGTGCGAATGATCAATATCCTCCACACACTGACAGTGTCTCGGGTCTTTACCGCCATCTATGAACTACCATGCCGCTCACGCGTATTTAGAACTGGCTGCGCCGAAACACCTAAATGCGGATAAATGCAATGTTCTGCAGCAGTCAAAACAGTACTAGCAAAGCTTGCCGTGCAGCTCCTCGCAACAACGCCGTAAGCGAGAAGCGGCGTCAGAATATTGCTTTCCACCACACACATATACATCCACCGCCCGTTAGTTAACACTGCGAAAAGAGGCTAAGCGATAACCCTACGAGATTGTCGGATACAGGTAGTGTGTGATTATAAGAGGAGCTCGGCAGGCGGACTGATGCATACTGTACGCAAACGCTGCCCGATTGGCTCCGCACAAACATCGAAGTCGGCCAACGTGCAAACCAGACTGTGACACGGTGCAGGCAGTGAATGATGCAGCGTTGCGGTAGAGGGGAATAAAAAATGATCGGGACCACGCTCGAAAGCGCGGCCCCGATCTCTCTCCTAACCCTCGGAACCTCACGGTTACAATGGGTGCAGACGGCAGGCGTGAAATCCGCTACTCCCGAGAGCTACCGTTCGACTCCTCACCAACAAAGCCCGGAGGGAAGGGGCGTTGCAGGTGTGGGCAGGCCCAATACAGCACTGCAAAACGCAATCGCTATACTGGAATCTAGCGAGCTTGCCCGCGTCCAGCTATCGGGAATTCGCCTAGGTAATTTCCCTACGAGGCACCGCGGCGGCAGCGGCGCCGCGTATGCAATGTACTACAGAATGACAGTACTTTGGCAAGTGTTGCGGTCAATTGCTCGCCCTCGCCCTCGCCGTCCACAAATGCCGGCGCCGCAGCTACTCACAGGGCTATCGCGCGGACGGAAGCTCCGACCAAGTTTACCGGAACCAGTGCGCCGGGCGTGCGCGGAGCGGCTGCGCCGGATGTGACGCATCGCTATTGCCCTACGCCGGGTCTCATCCGCGCCAATTCAATGAGTGAGTCCGCCTGCATTTTTGCCATGATATGACCACGGTGAACATCAACGGTTTTTCGACTCAGGCCCAACTCGAAGGCGATCTGTTTGGGGCTTTTTCCATCCACCAGGTGGGACATGACTTCACGTTCGCGCGGTGTTAAACGAGCGAAGCGGGATGCGATCGCCGCATTCTCCGCCTCGTCCAGACGCTGGCGGGCATCCAAGTCAATTGCCTCGTGAATGCGAGTCAACAACGTTTCGCCCTTGTAAGGTTTCTTGATGAAGTCTACCGCTCCGGTCTTGATTGACCGCACCGCCTGTTCGATGTCGCCGTGGGCGGAGATGATGATCGTGGGAATCCGAACACGGTCGGAAACGAGCTTCTCTTGAAGTTCCAGACCGCTCATTCCCGGCATACGGATGTCGAGGAGCAGGCAGCCGGGGCGGGCGGCGTCGTATCCATCCAAAAAGGTCTCCGCGGTCGCGTACGTCTCAACCGACAGCCCGACTGACTCCATCAGGCTTCGTAGCGAATCGCACATGGCCTCGTCGTCGTCCACGACAAAAACCGTCGCTTCAGGTTTCATTCCGATTGTCTCCATTCGATATAGGTAGCGTAAAGACGAACATTGCTCCGCCCCCCGGATCATTCGCTGCACGCAAACGCCCGCCGTGTGCCTCGATGATTGAACGACAGATCGAAAGACCCATTCCCAGGCCGTTGCGCTTAGTGGTGAAAAAAGTCTCAAAAACTCGGTCCCGCGAGTCGGACGGTAACCCGGGTCCGGAGTCCGTGATCGCAAACTCGACATGATCAGGGCGATCCCACCGGGTCCGAATCGTCAGCTTGCGAGGGTCCGCATCGGCATCCAGCATCGCCTCGATCCCGTTTTGGATCAGGTTGACGACGACTTGTTCGATCTCGATCGGAACCGCATCCAGCTCGGGAAGCGAATCCGCCAACTCACATCGCAGTTCGGTTCCGCTCCGCCGGAGCTCTCCTCCCAGCAATTCGAGCGCGTTTCGTGCGACACCGTTCAAGTTCATCTTCTTCCAGGTTGCCTTGTCTTTGCGCAGAAACGCCCGGATGTGTTCGACGACGCCACCGGCGCGCTGTGCCTGCGCAGCCGCCGCCTCGAGATATCGAGCCAGTTCGTCAGGTTCTCCAGAGCCCGCGCGGATCCTCTCCAGGCAGGCCTGAACGTAGTTGATGATGGCTGAGAGTGGTTGGTTCAGCTCGTGCGCCAAACCCGCGGCCATCTCGCCCATTGTCCCAACCCGGGCAACGTGTGCCAACTCCACTTGTCGCTGGCGGGCCTGTTCTTCCGCCCGCACCCGCGCAGTGACGTCGCGGGAAGTCTCGATGATCTGCACGACTTCACCGGTGTCATCAAGAATGGGCCCCGCTACTGTCTCCATCAGAACCTTGTTACCTTGTGAGTTAAGGTGCGCGTGGGTATATGCCACGGGAGCTCCATCGGAGAAGACTTGGCGCAGCGGGCACTCGTGCTCCAACCCGTCGCACGGTTCTTCGCGATGATGCGAGACCTGATGGCACTTCAGACAGGAGGCAACCGGGTCCTCTTCTCCGGCGAAATCGCGGAACGCGCGGTTTGAGAGCACAATATGATAATCACGGTCGATCACCATCAGTGATTCCGGGATTTGGTCAACAACGCTTTGCAGGAAGCTTTTCGATTGCAGCAGGGCATCTTGCGTGCGCTGTCGTTCCTTGATGTCATGGAAGATCCCGACAAACAGCCGCTTCTGGGGCAGACGGACTTCACTCACGGCGACTTCTACGGGGAAGATTGTCCCATTCTTGTGTTTACCTTCGCGTTCTCGACTGATCCCGATTCCCTTCGATTTGCCGGTCTGCAGGTGCTGGGCGATGTAGTCATCGTGGCGCTCCTGGAAAGGTGAGGGCATCAGCATATTGACCGACTTGCCCACTACCTCCGCAGCATCGTAGCCGAACATTCGCTGAGCCGACGCATTGAAGGATTCTATAAGGCCTTTCTCATCGATAATGACGATCCCGTCGGCGGCTGTATCCACGATCGCCTGCATACGGGCCTCGGACTCCGTCGATGTGCGGGTGATTGCGTCAGCTTGGTGACGAGTCGCGAACAACGCTGCCCTCACGCGGCGCAGAAGCAAAGCTGCACCTCCAAGCAGAAGCACGGCCAGAGCCAGTTCCCAGCTGGGAACCGCACCAAACCCAACGTCCACTCGAAGGGATTGCCAGACCAGGAACGCCGCAAGAACAGCGGCAGACAGTGTGAAGACCCACCCGAACCAGCGCAAGACTCTCGCTGGATCGTTAAGCGGGGTGGAACGCGTCTTGGCTGACTCTAGCTGCATGACCGAATCGACTCCGTCTAATGGGCAATGCCGCGCGACCACTATCGGACATTCAATGCGCACCTCTCGGTTCGACAGGGGGCGCCGACAACATACCAGCTTTCCGGCGAGCGCAGGCCTTCTACGCGAGGATTATATGGCGCTCTTCCGAAACGCCCTCAAAAAAAGGCGCGACCCGTTGTCTGCGTGCGGCCGGAGAAGGCGAAGATAAGGCTCGCGCAACGCCCTGCGAGCCGGTCCAGTGTCGATAACTTCTGACTGACCATACAAAGCCGCACTGTGCGGATGGCGTGCGCCCCCGATAGACTGTCGGGTGCGAGAGATCAATATCATTCATCGCGCGTTTAATGTCGGAGTTCTTTGGCCAGCGCCTTGATTTCGGTCAGATCCCGCTGCATCTCGCTCCAGCCGTACCAGAACGCGTAGTCCGGGTTCATATGGAACATGCCCTGGAAGGCCCGCATGCGATGTTTGAGGAACATCACGAACAGCTTCTGCTCGATTACCGTGGGGGCGTTGTGGAAGGTCAGCAGATCAGGGAATGCGTAAGCGTAATTCTCTGGCATAGTCAGCTTGCCTTTTTTGTAGAGCCCAGCCACGATTCGGATGCCCTCCGCCATTACGTGGTCAACCTGCTTGATCATGTCGTCACCCTTGGCGAGCTCGGCCACAGCGAAGTTCTTGGAGTGGCACCGGTTGCAGATCTTAATCATCCGGTCTCTTTCGCCCTGCCAATCCTCCTGCGTCAGGGAGGCGAGTCTCGCTGACTTGACCAACTCCAACCGAGGCGTTGGATTCCCGGCCGGGTCAAGTACGCCCAGGGCCTGCAAGATTACCGTTCGATCCTCTGCCCACTGCTTGTCCTCGGGCATCGGCAAACGCACCGCCAGAAAACCCCATCCGGTCCGGTTGGCGTGCGTACCGTCCGGAAGATGGCACTCCTGGCAGGTTGGGGCGGCGGCTGATTCCGGCAGCGTTCCGATCTGCTTGAGGGCATTCCGCACGCCATGTTTCGAGGACGAGTACATCTCCCATTGAGGGTGATCAAACCCCATGTGGCAGGTTCGACACGCCTGAGGTTGGCGGGCTTCTTCAGCCAGGAAGAGGTGCCGCGTGTGGCAGGCGTCACAGGAAGCGACCCCGAATCCGGCACCTTGCTTCTTAAGGGCCTTGATTTCGCTTTCAGTCTTGAGACCGAGCTTGTGGCATCCCCCGCAGCCTTTCATCCCATCCATAAGGGCTATGGGCTGCCAGTGGGCCGTTGGCATCGCCTTCATCGAGCTCCAGGCCAAGGC
The DNA here is from genome assembly GCA_020348265.1 of Phycisphaerales bacterium. Classification (GTDB taxonomy): domain Bacteria; phylum Planctomycetota; class Phycisphaerae; order UBA1845; family UBA1845. The sequence goes on from CP070744.1 coordinate 2,517,451, forward strand.
ATGCTTGCCCTCGGCGTACTGCTCGACCTGATCCTCGTGGCACTCGCCGCAGGTCTCAGGTGTGGGGATGCGAACCTTGCCCACGTCCTCGACCGACTTATGCCCCTCGCCGTGGCAGTCGGTGCACATTATGTCGGACTCAGCGTGGGCACTCAGCTTCCAGTCATTGACCACGCCGGGGGCCACCTGGGTGTGACAGGTAACGCAATCCACATCCGCTGCCTCCGCAGGTTGGCCAATTACCACAACAGCGATGAGATAAGCAGTTAATGACATTTCCAGGGCACTCCTATGTCAGGAACACGAGACTCTCGAACCGGCGAGACCGCCAAGTCGTTTGCCATTCATGATTGGTCGCGATCATCGCGCATATTCAACGTGCAGCCGCGCGGCCTCCTCGGCTGAGCGAAAATGCTGCGCGAGCGCCGCAACAAGGCCGCGGTCCGTATGTTCGTCAGCGGTCACAGCAACGGGCATCCCCGCCGCGCGAGCAGCGGATGCAGTTGACGGACCGATGCACGCTACCGTGGCACTTGCGATGTCAATACCCAGCCGGGCAAAACGCCGCGCCGCTGACGGACTGCAACAGAGAACGGCGTCCACACCATCGCTGATAGCCCGAAGCGCAGATTCCTCGGGTTTCAAGGTGACAGTACGGTAGACAACGACTCCGTCAACGCCTAGTCTCGCTCGACGAAGTTCCTGAGGTAGTCCCGAGTCGGCAGTATCACCGCAGGGGCAAAGCACCCGGCCTGTTCCGTCGGCGGTGTTCGCAAGCAAGTCGTCGGCCAGAACAGAGGTCGAGTAGGGTCTCGCGACCAGTTCCGCACGGATTCCGCGCTTGTTCAACGCGCTGGCTGTAATAGGACCGATCGCGGCCACCTTGCAAGGCGATAAGGCTCGGGCGTCTTGGCCCAAAGTCGCCAGCCTCTCGAAGAAACCGCGTACGCTGTGGACGGAGGCGAATGCAATCCATTGGTAGGATCCCAGATTCGCGATTGCCGCGTCAAGCCTGTCCGGATTCGGCGGATACTCTATCCGGATCATCGGGGCGTCGATCGTGATTGCACCCGCCGCGGTCAATCGCTCGCGAAGCTGGTGCGAAGATGAGGTCGAGCGGGTGATCACGACGCGCCTGCCGGCCAGCGGTTCGTGGAGTTCGGCGTTCGGTACGGACCTCCCAACGAGCTGATTGCCGCACTCTCCGGCGCAGTGCACAACCTCTCCAACGACGGTGACGACCGGCGCTCGGAGTCCTTCGCGATCGGCAGCCTCCGCGATCGTTCCCAGCGTGGCGACGACCGACCGCTGCCGTGGAGTCGTGCCTCGCTCGATGCAAGCCGCTGGTGTGCACGCGTTGCGTCCCGCCTTGATCAGAGACTGCGCCACGATGGCCAGATTGGCCCTTCCCATGAGGATGACAACCGTTGTTATCTTCGCTAGAGCCCCATAGTCCAAACCAGCGGCTTCATCGCTGGTGCTTCCCTGTGCAGCAACCACGGCAAACGCGCGGCCGGTTCCGCGGTGTGTGATCGGGATACCCGCGGCTGCGGGTACAGCAAGAGCGCTGGTTATTCCAGGCACCACGGTGCAGGGGACGGCCGCGCCGCGGCACGCACACCATTCCTCCCACCCCCTCCCGAAGACGAAAGGATCGCCTCCCTTGAGCCGGACCACGGTGAGACCTCGCTTGGCGCGCTCGACCAGGATGGTATTGATCTTGCTTTGAGCGCGTTCGCCATGCCCGCAAGTTTTGCGGACGTCAATGATTTCCGCGTCCCCCCTGGCGCGGTCGAGCAGTTCGCGGCTGATAAGTCGATCATGTACGATGACGTCGGCCTGGGCCAGAAGCCTGTGGCCACGGACTGTGAACAAGTCGGGATCGCCCGGTCCGGCCCCGACAAGGTAGACCGTCCCAAGTTCAGGATTCGTTGAACGCTGTGGGCGTTTGGGGCAGACACATTGGCGGCGCGGTCCGCTGTCTCGCCCGTTCTTTCGCCCGCTGCCGTCTGCCATCGGTGTATCCCTTGTCAATCGACAGTCACGCCCTGCGGATGAGTACGCGCCACCCGTCAACTTCCTCTTGTTTCGACAGCACCTCATGGCCGGCGTTTGCGGCGCTATCGGGCACACTGCGAATGCCGGTCTCATCGAGCAGGACCGAGAGGACTTGGCCACGGTTCATCTGCTCGAGGAGTAGCTTAGTCTTAACGTAGTTCAGTGGGCAAGTGACTCCCCGAAAGTCTGCCTCGCGATCTACCGCCACGTCATCGGACGCTACAAGCTGCGCTTCTTTGAGACACGCACATGTGGGCCCACAGCGCTGGGGCACGGCCTTGAATCTCAAAGAGGGGTCCATGTTCTCGTACAGGCTCTCGACTGCGTCGATTAGGAACGAGATGCGGCGCACGTCTACATCGAATGGCTTATTACCGTTCAGGCGCGCGGCGCGGTTTCGCGCCTCCGCAATGAGGTCCTGGAAGGAATCGTCCACGAGCCCTGTGCGAAGAAAGTGCTTCTCGAAGAGATCGAAGGCCTCCGCTGCAGTGTGGGCCTCTTCGCCCTGGGTTACGAGAAGTGCCCGCGAGGCCAACTCAGCAGCCGCCAGCGTTTTGCCCTCTTCGAGGGCTTGGCGTGCGCTGGCCAGGTCCACCTCGATCAGGTCGAAGACTCCGGCGCTGCACTCTCCGGGTCCGCGTCCGGCCAGCGAGAAGGGTTCGTTTTCGCCCCAGTCGCAGTAGTGCCGCGTTCCCTGAGCGAAGGGTGGGACATTCTTGTACTGAGCAGCGATCCGTGTGGCTTGCTCCCTTCCGCCTGAATCGAGGAACGAATCGAAGTCAGGGTACTGCTCGGACTCTCGAAAGACGCGCAGGAACTCGATGAGGAACACAGGAACGTTTCGAGCGGGCAGGACCTCCTTGCCTTCCGCCAACCTCGTCCTGCCCTCGCCGAGTCGACCGCCCAGTTGAAGTACATAATGGGGGACCAGTCGATCACCGATGCGACGGGCAGCGCCGAATAAGGCGATAGATCCAATCGGATGATGACCACAAGAGTTCGGGCATCCGTTGATGTGCAGTCTGAGCAGAGTCGCATCTTGCAGGTCCAGTTCGGAGTGCTCCAATTCGTCGCGGATTGCCTCGGCAAGTCCCTGCGATAGACAGATGCCCAGCTTGCAGGTGGACGCACCGGTGCACGCGATCATTTCGCGTAAAACGGGTGAGCGATTCTTCCGGCCGCCGGTCATCTTCAGTGCGGCAAACGCGCGGTGCAACCCTGGTAGGGTGGTCCCCAAAACCGAGCGGATGACCAGGTTCTGAGATGGGGTGGCCCGGACCATTCCCTCGCCATAGGTCTCCACAACGTCGGCCAGCCTCTCAAGTGTGTCCACACTGATTTCGCCGAGGAAGAGCGGGACATGCACAAGGTAATACCCGCTCTGCTTTTGAGCGCCAACGTTAGCCCGGCACCAACTTACGAACCCCTCGGCCTGCTCGAATCCCGCTGCTTGAGTTGGCGTTGTCCGATGAGGCAAGTGACGCATCTCGGGCTTAGCGGGGCTTTCTTCGCGGAGTTGAGTAAGTTCGCTTGAGTAGAGCTCCTTAAAACCATCGAAACCTCTCTCTTCGACAAGGTATCGCAGCCTGGCGCGGCTCTTGTTTTTACGGTTGCCGTTTTTGTCGAAAACCCGTTTGACCGCCTCGGCCACGAGGTGTGCCTCATGGGCGGGGACGAATTCTTCCAGTAGTTGAGCCACACGAGCATGAGGACCCATCCCTCCACCGACGTAGACAGCGAAGCCCGGACCCCCCTCGCCTTGCTTGGCGATAAACCCCAGGTCGTTGACCGTTGCTCCGATGCAATCTCCCGGACAGCCGGAGAAGGCGATCTTGTACTTTCGAGGGAGCCGAAAGCTCGCAGGATCGGAAAGCATGAACTCGGTCAATGCGATCACGTGGGGGGATACGTCGAACGCCTCCCGCGTACAAACGCCGGCATCGGGGCAGGCCATGATGTTACGTACCGTGTTGCCTCCACCGCCCTTAGTTGATAAACCCGCAGCGCGATAGAGCTCCA
>CP070744.1:2521627-2543207 GCA_020348265.1 Phycisphaerales bacterium
GCTGATTGCTATAACGGCGACATGTGTGCCATCGGCATCTGCGTGAGCGGTGTATGCGAGTATGTTGACGCGCCCGACGGCACCGCGTGCGACGACGGCGATGTGTGCACCGACAATGACGTCTGTACCGCGGGGATATGCACCGGTAACCCGATTCCCGGATGCGGCTCATGTGTCGACGACGCCGATTGCGATGACGGGGACGCGTGCACGTTGGATGCATGTACCGATGGAGTGTGCCAGCATGCGCTAATAGACAGCGATGAGTGTCAAGGTGCTAGCCATAACCCGGAGATGCCAACTGTCTCCGAATGGGGCATCGTGGTGACGCTGCTGCTTCTTGTCGTAGCGGGCACACTCGTCTTTGGGCGGCGTGAGACGCTGCACATATAAGATAGATGTCCATCAGGTATCGTTGTTGCCACGTTGACCTCTCTAACGGGGCGAGGTTCTTCTCGGTTAGCAGCTCGCGGCCTTTCGAAGGAATGAGGTAGATTGTGGCACAGGGACATCCCGGCTCAAGCAAGGAAGACCAATGCAGACGACCAGACTGTCGGCATACGCCGCACGCGGCGTCTTCTTGCCTGCGTTCGCCGACCTCGTCGCCGTCCGGGAAGGAACAGTGCAAGGTGATTGGGGCCGCGCCGTAAACCTTTGGTACTGCGCGGTTTAGAACTCACTGCCCGCACGTTGCCAACGTGAATGTCGTGGGTTCAAATCCCATCACCCGCTGTCCTTGACTGCCGTTGTCCAGAGGCGACAACGGCGTCTTACTATTGACCCCAGCGTAGGTTACGACGCCCTCGCCGCGCCTTGCCCAGCTTGCCAAATCCTTGTCCGTTTTGCCAGCAGTGGCCACGAGTCGACCAGGAAGGTCACCAGTTGGTGCGAGTTTTGGCGAAGGGTAAACTCAGGAAACATGACGACCCGCGCTGCGACCGGGCCGATTCAGGGAGCAACGCGTGTCGCGGTTGCCACCGTGCGCGTGTCGGCACTGAACGCCGGGAGGGCGTTGATCGCCCCGGCCACGTCAAGCAGCTTCGGATCGGTGAAGATGTTGGCAGTAAGCTCCGGTTTGGAATGCCGCATCGCCGCCTGGGCCGTTCGGAGAGGTACCCCTACGGCACACAAGTGGCTGCCGAAGGTCACTCGAAGGGCATGAACATCGACGACGCGATTTCGCTCGTCGCGCTTGGGAATACCAGCGGCCGCCAGATCACGATTGAAGATACGTGAGAGTTCGCTTGGCACGCGGAATAGAGGCGTCGACGCCGGCAGGTGTACCGGAATGGGCCTGCCCTCCTTGCGAGCCTTGGCCTGCAACTGACCCAGCCGGCCCTCAAGCCACAAGCGCAGCTCAGCTGCCAGGTCAGCTCGCAGACGGATGTCTGAACCCCGGCGATTCTTCTCATCAGCAGCGTTCAACACGGCATATGGCACGGGAGCCTCGAGTTCGACCTGCCCCACGGTGATCGAGGCTAACTCTCCCTTACGTAGACCGGTCAACACCAACGTCCTGTAGATCAACTCACGCTCGTATCCGGTTCGTTCAAGCTGGGCGGTCAGATTGGGGTTTCTTGTCAATGCCTCTCGCGCCCGCTCGACGGCTGAGTCGAGATTCTGGATGGTCAAAGGCTCCCGCTTCCACGTGGCCCGGCTGCGCCGCGGCAGGCTGGGCGCACTGTCCTTGGTGGTGATCTCTCGACCATACTCTGCCAAGGGCCGGAGACGGGCGACCTTGAGGAGTTGCACCAGCTCCTCCTCCCTGAATGCCCGTCGTTCGTGTCGCCGGTGCGCGTTCTGATCAGCTCGAGGGACGTCTGCGAAGGGGTTGTAGGTAAGCCGGTGTGTTCGGCGGCACCAGTTGCCGAAGCAGATAGCAGCCTCACGGTACGAGTTGCGTGTTGCTGCCGACATTTCGGCATCAGCCTGTTCCACAAGCCACTGCTCGACTGGACCGGCTGACATCTTATTGAGTTTGGAGAAGCGGCAATCTCGAGCCAGTCGCTCAAGGCGGCGCCGAAGCATGGCGATGCGGCGTGGGTTGCCGTCCTTGGCTCGCAGGTGCTGCTCGTAGGCATCGAAGTGCGTCGACAACGGTAGGCCTGCGTGGTCGGCAGCATCACCCTCGTCCGCAGTGATCACATCGGCTCGAATCAGTTCTGCACGGCGCTCGAGTTTGGTGAGAATCGCCCGGGCCGCTACCTCGTCTTTGCATTCGGTGGCGACGTCGACAACATCACCATTCCCGTCACGATAACGGGCCATGTAGAAGCGAGAGCACCCGCGAACGCGGATCCCGCCATCCTTGGAGTCGACCACATCCCCGGTGCGAAGTTGACCGTTTCGTAGCCGCCAGCGTGCGACGCGCTTCCCGTCGCGCTCGGTGATCTCCGCACCGGGCGGAAGGGGCATCGTGTACTGTTTCCTATAGACCATTCCCATGCGTCACATCCGACCCGCATCCATTGCGGGTCCCACACTGAGCCTCAACCGCCTGGTGGTTTGTTAAGGTGGGTCGTGAAACCGACCGAGGCGGCAATGCAGCCGGTCTGCCCACCACTATGCCGAGTGCCGTGGCGTCGGCGGACTGCAGCCCCCACGGGCGCGGCGTGCAATTGAACGAATGTCCCACAGGTCGACGCGAAGCGAGGCAGTCCGAGACGCCTTACTTCCCGTCCAACAGCCAGCATCAGGTCCGAGAAACCGGTTTAGTCTACGTTGCGGCGAATGCTATAATATGGACGGAATACCCGAGGTTGCCGGTGACGATGCCAGAGACTGCTCCCAGGACGACGAACGCACACGTCCTGCTCGTTGAGGATGACGAGGAGGTGTCGCGTACAATCTGCAACGGTCTTGCCGCGCACGGGTTCGGTGTGGAGCGGGCCTCTTCCCTCGCAGTCAGTAAACGCCTGCTCACCTCAAAGCGATTCGACGCCGTGGTCCTGGATCTGACGTTACCGGACGGGGACGGGCTTGAGCTTTCGTCCCAATTGAGAGCTGCCGGCGCCGAGCTTCCAATCCTGATGCTGACTGCGAGAGACAGCGTGCCGGACCGATTGGTCGGATTTGAGCACGGGGCAGACGACTATGTTGGTAAGCCGTTCGATGTCGATGAACTAGCTGCGCGGCTGCGCGTGATCCTTCGTCGCGCCCGCGCCAGCGAACGGCACCTTCTGCGCTACGCAGATATCGAGTTGGATCTGCTGACCCGGACAGCCCGTAGAAAGCATCTCGAGGCGACACTGTCCGATCGTGAAACCGCATTGCTGGCATTCCTGCTGCGCAATCCTGAGCAGATACTGAGCCGGGAAGGAATTCTCGAGGAGGTATGGGGTGATGAAGTCGAGGTCGACAGCAATGTCCTCAACGTCTTCATCAATCTGCTACGGAACAAGGTCGATTCAAGCCCCCAAGCACGCCTCATCCGATCCGTACGGGGCGTCGGCTACATGCTTTCCGAGAAGGAGCCCGAAGAACTCTCCTGAGCGGTGCGGCTTCTACTCCGTGGGAGCCACAGATGTGCCGGAGAACTGGCCTTCCGCATTGGCGCTGCTGGCAACGGGTATGAATACTTGAACGGTCGTGCCAACAGCAGCTTCGCTCTCGATCAGCACAAAGCCGCCCGCGTTGGTCACGGCAGAATGTACGATGGCCATCCCCATGCCGCGACCGTGCTGATCGGTACGTGGCTTTGTCGAGAAGAACGGTTCGAAGACGCGTTGTTCGACGTCAGGGCTCATTCCAACCCCTGAATCCCGGATTTCGAGGCACACATAAAGTCGCTCTGGCTCTGATGTGTCCGGATTGCGTGTGCGTGTTGTGCGAAGCCAGACCCGCAGCTTTCCCCCCTCAGCCATTGCGTCCTGTGCATTGCGAAGCAGATTCAAGAGGATCTGCGCGAACTGATCCTGATCCATATGAATGAGGACAGAGCGGTCCAGGTCTCTTTCGAGTTCGATGTCTCGTAAAGATTCAGGCTCAAGAGAGTCCAGGACTGTGTCAGCGATGTTCCCGGGAGCGAACACCTGCTGCGTTCCGTGCGCACCGCGCGCAAAGTTCAGGAGTCGCTTTGACAGACCGGCGGCACGCCGACAAGTCTTGAGTGCGGCCTGAATTCGTTCGGCGTGTTTTGAGCCGGCTAGGTCGGAGCCAAGTGCGGAAAGAGTACCAACGACACTCGAGAGCAAGTTGCTCACGTCATGGGCGAGCCCCCCGGCCATAGTGCCAACGGCCTCCATTGTCTCAGCACGCCGGACTCTGCGTTGTAGCCGGTTGCGTTCCGTCGCGTCCCGAATGACAACCGCAGCATAACGCTCCTCCCCGTATTCAACGCGATAGACGATAAAGTCAACGTAGGTGTCGTTCGATTCGTGCCCAGCCGTGGAAAGCGGAACGTTGGCCGCTTCATGTCGCCGTCCGTCAGCGATAGCTTGCTGAATGATCGTGGGAAACGTCTTGACGGCGGCACCCCATTCCGGCCAGACATCCAACACATACCGACCGATGTGTTGCCCCTCGTCGACGGATAGGAGGTGTGTATCCCCATCGTGGTATTCGACGATTCTTCCATCGTTTTCACAGATGACAACGGCATCGCGCAGATTGGAAAACAGCGTTCGGTGTTTCTGTTCCGATGCGGCAACACGTTGAGCCATCTCGTTGAGGGCGCCGCCCAACTCCCCGAGTTCATCACGACGCATTACGGAGGTACGGAAGGAGAGGTCGCCATCGCTATATCGCCGCGTGGCCTTATGGATCACCCTAAGGGGTGCCATCAGCCACCGATGAATCATAAGTGCCCCAACAATCACCAGAACGGCGGCAAGGATTCCAACGGCTATCGTCAATGTTAGTATTCGGGACGACGCCGTGTCCAACTCTCGGGCGCTCATGTTCCGGACGGTAGTAAGCTGCGTCTTGGCTTTAACCAGAAGCGCACGAAGTTCCGGTACAATCTTCGCCTCCAACCGTGTTGTCAGGATGTCCCGTGCTTCTTGTCGGGCCTGGGCCTCGGCGTGGGTCAGGCACCTGTTGGATTCAATCTCAAAGGATTCGGCCAGACGCAGGATCTCTTCCCAGTCTTGGCCATTGGAGCCGTCCGGAGCAAATGAAGTCGCCTGTCGGAGGCTAGTGAAGAACACATCCCGAGCTGATGAGTACGAACTAAGCGCGCTTGTTTGGCCCTCTACCAAGTCAGTCAGGTGGAACATCTGTTCGGTCAGGAGAAGATGCAGCCGGTCCATCTGGAGAGTCTGGCCCACAGCCTGTTCAAAGCGTTTCAAGGAAGCCTCGATGCGCCAATGATTGCCATAAACGGTGACACCGGCCGCCACGACCGCATAGATGGCGAAGATTCCGAGCAACAGGAGTAGCCGCTTGCGAAGGCTCATCGACCTAGCTCCCCCTGATAGCTCCAGTCCCAATGTTCCTCGTCGGGCTGGGTGCTGCTGAGTACGTGCCCGCCAACGAAACCAACGACCGTCTTGCCTCCGTGCCGTGTCGATGGTGACCAGTATCGACCGGTGGTATAGGGATCTTCCACGTCCTTCAGCGCGGGTGCAATGTAGAAGGGATCGACGCCTTTTTGTGCGGCCTCCTGGCCGTCAACATCGAGAATAAGAGGAACATACGGATGCCTGAGAATCCGGGGGCTAACATGTGTTGCTGACGGTGACGCAAGAAGCTGCATGTCCTTGACTTCGAACACAGCCCTATACAACCGCATGTTCACTGCTATCGAGACATCTTCGACCGGCCCAACTGCCTCGCGGCCACACGGGTATCCTTTGCGCTTGGTCAAACGGGGCGCACCCGCCGGACAAAGTGCCAAATCGTTCCCACTCTTAAGCGTGCCAACCGAGTCTTCATCGCGGTCCCAGAACTCATCGAGTTGGTACAGGCTATCCAGAAAATCGTTGATCCGAAACTTGTCTCCACCGAGCGATTCGCTGTCACCGCGCCCGCCGGCGCTTGTCCCCTCCGCGAAGAAGCCAAACTCCATCACAACGGTCTTCATGTTCGCCGTGCATACGATCGCCTTTGACGCCTGTCGAGCAGAGTTGAGAGCCGGAAGAAGAATCGCCAGCAACACGGCGATAATAGACATAACGATAAGAGTCTCGATCAGCGTAAATGCACGTACCGCCCCTGTCACCGGTAATCGGTGCAAGTGATGCGTAGCCGATGTTTCCACTCGCCCGGGCACTAAGCTCCTTTCCAACCCCTCGTGGCCAGTCCTGCCGCTGCCCGCCGCCTCTCTTCCATTGGCTGGTGCACCACGCATAAGCTCACTCGTGCGGACCGCCGAACCTGCGATGGAACGCAGCGAGGTCCTTCAAATCAATCTCTTGATCTCGCTCGAGATCCAAAAGGCCGCACGGTGGACCGAGCCCCCCCGGCGAGTCGAAGCAGCACTGGAGCGCGGCGAAGTCAGCCAGATCGACGTCACCATCCTCATCGCTGTCTCCGTTGGGAACCATGGGAATGAGGTCCATTGCATCGACGACGCCGTCGTGATTAATGTCGTAGACGCTGAAGTCCGTAGCGAAGTCAACGATGGTAACGATTCCATCGAGGAGTCCGTCAAGGAAATCTCTTTCTGCTATGTGCTGAGCGATTAGCTGTGTGTCTCGCCCATCACGCTCGCCCGACGCGTCAACGTCGCCCGTGACGACATTCGGATAGATGTCCGTCCAAAGATAGTAAATGTCCGTCGGATGAGGCGCGGTGTAGCTGCTTCCGAGTATGGCCGTCATCGACCACGAGATCGGATCGAGGCATCCCTCGGGATCACGTTCCGCCCAGTTGACGAGGATGTCTTCCTCCGGAAGGCCGGTAGGCAGGACGGATAAGTAGAACGCGCTGAGCTGAAGGTCCGCGAGGCCCTCAAGTACCGAAGTCTGATCCGTGGGATCCTGGTTCACGGGCTCCGGAGTCTCGTCACGCATTAGCCCGGCACCGACATTCGTGAGCGGGAAGACAAGCGACAGATGAGTGATGTCATTGACGGGATCGTGGCGAAACCGAAGGTCGGCGTCCGGAGCATACTCTCCCGGATAGCGCCCACCCTCAACAAAGCTGAACAGCTCGTATCCGTGGGCCCGGTGAAAGAAAGGGCCTCTGATATTCCAGGTCTCGCCTTCCTCGAAGATGCCGTCGTCGTCTCCGGCGACCTCCACTATATCCCCTGCTCCAAACTGGCCACCGATCAGTGCCAGGTGGAACTCCTCCCCGTGGCGCTCGACGAAGGGCGGTGTCAGGAAATCGTCGTCGAAGGCGGAGCCGTCCAGAGCAACGCGGTCAAGGAATTCCGGATGAAGGACGTTCCCACCAAAACGGACGACGTTGCCGAGATAGCGGTACTCCGGCGCAAACAGCTCGCCGCCTGTCCACACGTCGGCGTCCATGTCGATCTCGACGAAGCCGTAGACTGGATGATCGCCGTACCGGAACGGGTCAAACGCGAAGGGGTCGGCGTTACCCGGTGGGTTGACCAGCCCATTCACAGTCAAGTCGAGCCGGAGGAACTCGCCGTCGGCTCCGTATTCGCCAGTGAAGAGGTCGGTCACCGGGTCGTCGGGGGCCCACGTGCCGATTGTCATGCTTCCCAAGTCAATGGGGCGATGCGCAACCAGATCAAACGGCAGGACCGCCCCCGGATCCATTGGGCGGGGAAGAGGATCCCAAGGGGCATCGGCCACCGTTGTCGAGGCTGTTTGCGCCGGCACGGCCTGTGCCGTGACCAACCACGTCAAGCAGCATGTCAGCCCCAACAGGCGACTTCGGATGTTGACGTTTATTTGCATGCCTCGCATCGCGATTCCAGGCCCACACTCTCCCTTGATCCGACACCGCCTCCGTGTTCGGATGTGAGATCTCGACACCGCGTTGTACGGACCCGCTGCCGGGCTTAGCCAATTATACCAGCTTGTCCCGGAGATCCCCAGCGACTCTCCGCAGCGGACTGCCCGATAATAAAGAGTCCTTTATTCTTGCCCGGGATCGTCGCCTAGGCTGTTATACTTGCCGCGTTGGAGCTCTATTGGGAAGTACTCTTGTTGCAGGATGGGCTGTGCGCGGCGAATGAGTGGATCCGAGTGGTTGCGCGTCTGCCTGGAGGTGGGTCTGCCGGATGAACCGGTAGGTGAGAGCCATCGTTATGCCGTTGAGCATATCCGGAGTTGACGTAGGTGTGCCCGCCCCTGCTGATTTCCGGCCACTTCTGCCAAATCGCTGTAACTGAATAATTGTTTTTCCTTCGTTCTTGTCGCTTAGGCAGGCGTGTAGCGTGCCGAGCAGGCAATACCATTTGGAGGATCAGACAGATGAATAGATTATCGGAAGTGAGATGGAGGTATGGCGGCCTAGCCGTCGCGTTGATGGCGCTTTGCGCAACAATAGCCTGGGCCGCGCCGGGAGATCACCAGGTTTGGATGGAGCGCCCTGTGCCGATGGGAATTACCGGTGGCAACATCGAGGATTGGCGGACCCAAGGGCCATTTGTCTATTGCTGTGGTGGGACACTTGGTGGGCTTGTGGAGAACGCCGGCGGAACGATCTTCATTCTCAGCAACAACCACGTTCTTGCGCGGGTGAACCAGGCTGCTATCGGTGAAGACATCGTGCAACCGTCTATCCTGGACGATTGCTTCAACCCGGACCCCGCCAACGCCGTTGCCGATCTGAGTGACTTTGTAGCGCTCGATTTCGGTGGCGGTACCAACTACGTCGATGCAGCGATTGCTGAGATTCGCGCCGGTGCGGTTGACACGAGCGGCACCGTCCTCGAGATCGGAACGCTCGGCTCGGACACTCTTGCTGCTTACGTGGGTCTGAACGTCAAGAAATCTGGACGGACAACAGGGCTGACATTCGGAGCCGTTGATTCCGTCGATGTCTCGGTGAACGTCGGGTACACCAGCGAATGCGGGTTGAGGAGAGCGGATTTGATTGGTTACTTTGAGAACCAGTTCATTGTTACGCCCGGCACGTTCAGTGATGGCGGCGACTCGGGCTCAGTCATTGTAGAGGATACGGGAAGTAACCCTCGCGCCGTCGGCCTGTTGTTCGCTGGCAGTAGCTCGTACACGATCGCTAATCCGATCGACAACGTGCTGTCGGCACTCAATGTAGCCATGCTTGGTGGCGGCGGGCCGGAGTGCCAGACGAACGCAGACTGCAACGACGACAATGAGTGCACCAATGACGTGTGCAACGTCGACGTCTGCGAATACACCAACGTACCGGATAACACAACATGCACCGGGGGCGTTTGCTGCAGCGGAACGTGCACCGTTCCGATCTGCGAGACTAGTGCGGACTGCGACGACCAGGAGGCGTGCACGACCGATGAATGCGTGGCCCCCACGAGCTGCGGGGCCTTCTGCGAGAACACCTGGCCCGCGTGCGGCATTTCGGATGGATGTTGCGGGCCGACGTGCGACTCGAGCAACGATCCGGACTGCCCGAGTGGCCCCGTCTGTGGCAACGACATCTGTGAGATCGATCTGGGCGAGGACTGCCGTAACTGCTCGGATGACTGCAACGGGGTGACTACCGGAAGACCATCCGGACGGTACTGCTGCGGCGACGATGTGGACTGCAACGACCCGCGTTGCACCGGAGGCGGAAACACGTGCCAGATGAGTGGCGCAAGCATGGTTATTGACCCGCCAGGGAACGGGCCGATTCCGCCCGGTCTGGCTCGCGCGAGTGCGGTGAAGAAGCGCAACTCCGCCAGGCTGTTCGCGATTCCGGACGTTGTGGGCCACGGCATCAGCCTTGATGCGAACGGGAACGTGATCATCAAGGTTTTCCTGGCCAGGGAGAGTGCTGATGTCAGGGCTCAGATCCCGGCCGCCTTGGAGAACGTGCCTGTTCGGGTCGAGGTGACCGGGCCGTTTGAGGCTCGATAAGCTCAAAACGGCCAGCAACGAAGTCACTTCCGGTGGCTTCTATCCGCCGGTCAGACTATTTGAAATTCAGGCGTCCTCGCATCGCCAGTGGCTTGCGGGGACGCCTGTTTATCTGGACCATTGCGGCTATGACGGATCTCGAGCGCGTTCGCGACGTAAAGAGGAGACATAATCGAGAGTTGATGAGCGCGCCGGGCGTGGTTGGAACCGGAGTTGGGCGTGACACATCGGGTCGCCCTGTGATCGAGGTCTACGTCGAGCGCGACACTCCCCAAACGCGCAGCACAATCCCGGACACGATCGATGGAGTCGACGTGCGCATCGTTGAGACCGGGCCGTTTGAAGCGCGTTGACAAATGATAGGGATCCGCGCGTCTTGGACGGCGATGGGCCTGACTTTGTCGGAGGGCCGGCTTGAGGACTGGAAAAGCGCCAGGATCTGATGTCTGCAGCGCACCTCGAGGCGGGCTATTGGTGCCCCGGGGCGGACATTTTCCGCCCAGGGGGCGCCTGCCTCCATCCGCGTCTACGAAGCTGACGCTCTCACCACACCGACGCCCAGTGTCGTCTTTCCGGCAGTAACGGTCACGTCGGCGATGCTAACGTCGTCGTGACCAGCCAGTGAGAATTCGACGCTGTACTCGCCGGTGGGCAAACCGCCGAGCAGGAAGATTCCGTCCTCAGCCGTAGCCGTGCTGGTCACCTCCGAGACTTCCATAACGGTCCGGCGTTGCCTTCCAACACTCGGAACATCTCATGGTGCGCCCGCCTTGGAAGACGGTGCTCTCTATCACGGATATTCAGTACGTTCTTGCAGACTTCCAATGTTGAATGCCTGATCGGATGGATTCATGGCGAGTTAACGGTTAGGGACAGGGTTCCGGACAGTTGTTATCCCGGTATTTCCAGCCCTCCACAGCCTGCACGGCCATTTGCGTGTCGCTGACATTAAGTATCTGTTGTGGAAGGCAGGGGTTTATTCCGGCCAGATCGTCCGTGACCAATGTACTGTAGTCGTAGTGACCCTGGATAGCCAGGATCAGAAGGTGAATGTCTGTGACGTTCAGATATCCGTTGTTGTTCGTGTCACCCCATTTCCACATGGTTACGGAGACTGGATCAATGGTCACCGTGCACTCTGCATGCACCTCGTAATGGATAGGCAGCAGTGTTTGCGTCATGGCGTCGTAGTCGCTCGGACGGATGTCCGTGCCGTAGACGTAAACGGCGCCGGGCAAACACTCTTCGTCTAGGATGCACTGTTCTCCCTGACCATAGCAGTTCTGCAGAACATGATCGCATACCGATCCGGTATCTTCACAGTAGCCGCGTCGGCAGTCGGCGTTGCCATTGGTCTCGCATGGGATGGCGGTCTTGCTGCAGCGCATCACGCCTCCGCTCCACTGGGATGGCGTCAACGCGGCAGCGGTGGTAGGATCATCGACCAGTGCGGCCAGCGTCCCGTCGGGTAGGCTATCGTTGTTGATGTCGAAGGGGGCGAGCCCGGCGGGCTCACAGAGCAAGCCGGAGAGCGCGCAGTGCTCGGCCCGAACGCAGGTGCCCACAATGCAGTTGTCCAGAGAAACCGAGCATGGTGTACCATCGTCGCACTGACCATAATCGCAGTCCTCGTCGGTCAGGCAGGGCATCTGGGTGAAGCTGCACTTGTTGCAGTCGGCGTCGGTCCGGCATACATCCCCATCCCCGCCGCACTCCATCACTCCGACGTACTTAGAAAGACAAGGCCAGTCAGGTGAGGTCACGCGAAGCCTGACCGGTTCCGCAGACGCCAGCGGCTGAGGAGTAATAGCCAGATAGCGAGGCCCAGCAGCCGATACGGCAGGAGCTTGGCAAGGGCAATCCTCTGACAGGCATCCTGCGGAACAACAATCACCATCGATTGTGTTCCCATCGTCGCACTCCTCGCCCGCAGTCACGTTCAGGGTCCCGTCACCGCACTCGGCAATCGTGCAGTCGAGATCACAGGTGACGGACTCCCCGCCGTCGTCGCACTCCTCGGTTTCGAGACAGACTGCGCCATCACCACAGGTCGACCCGGTGCCAGGGCCCGTACACGTAGCGTTACAGCTTCCGCAGACGTCTGTGAAGCCATCATCGCACGCTTCGGTCTCCGGACATAGTTCGGCGTCGCCACAGGTCGAGCCGTTGCCGGGGCCCGTGCACGTGGCATTGCAGGTTCCACAGTCATCCGTGAATCCGTCGTCGCACGCCTCGCCTTCCTCAGGTACGCCGTTCCCGCAGGTGCTGCCACCACAGTCATTCTCGAAAAGCGTGACGCCGCCGATAAACGAGGTGATGAGGTCCGTGTCGAGATCACCGTCCGGATCGCTGCAAATGACGGAAGATGGATCGGCCGTAGAGTCAGTTCCGACCGTCAGAAACGATGGGGCGCCGAATGAACCGGCCCCATCATTGAGAAAGACCGCCAGATCGTCGGAGACCAGGTTCGCCGACACGACGTCGACGTCCGCGTCCGCATCGAGGTCGCAGCACGTCACTCCGTAGGCTCCGTCGAGATTGTTATAGCTAGCCAGCCCCCCGTAGCTGCCCGCACCGTCGTTGAACAGAACCGTGACCGTGTCTACGATCCCGTTGGCCGTGGCAACGTCCGGGCCGTTGACACCGTCGAAATCGCAGCACGCAATGTCGAACGGGTTGACACACTCCGTCGGCCCGGTGCAAAGGCCGGCCGATCCGATGTTCGTGAATGTCCCGTCAGCGTTGTTTCGCAATACGGAGACGTCCTTGCTCAGCATATTCGCGGTGACAACATCGTCATCGCCGTCGCCGTCTACGTCGCATAGAGTCATCGCGATCGGAGCATCCCCGGCCGCGTAAGTTACGTGCGGGGCGAACGTTCCATCTCCGTTGTTGAGCAGGACGGAGATTGCATCTTCGGTGAATCCGTTTGTGACCAGATCGTTGTCGATATCCCCATCTAGGTTGAGACACTCGATGCCGAACGGGGCCTCGCCAACCGTGTAGCGCACCGGTGCCGCGAACTGCATGCTCCCGTCGTTGAGCAGTACAGAAACGTCGTCCGATGTATGATTGACCGTGACCAGATCGACGTGGGTGTCGCCGTTGACGTCACAACAGGCTACGTTCACCGGTTCGGTGCAGCAGTCGAAATCGACGGGCTCCTCACAGCAGAGCGGTTCGAACGGCGTGGTCGTGGTCGTCCAGCGCGACGGCGCCGCGTAGGTGCCGTTTCCGTCGTTGATGAGCACGGACACGGTGTGGCTTCCGTCGTTGGCCGTGATCAGGTCTGGATCGCCATCGGTGTCGATGTCGCACGTCCGAACGACGATCGGCGCATCGCCCTCCGCTTGGTCGGTCGTTGAATACACGGTGCCGGCATCTGGGCAAAACTGTCCGAGCACCTCCGGCACTGAGACGAACAAAAAGGTTATGCTGATAAGCGTCATCGAGCCCACGACCCGTGGGCTCCGTCTCTGGGTCGTGACCCTTAACATCACCTTTTTCCCCCAACGTTCGTGTCGTCGAGCGAAATAACGTGCCGTGCAACCGGACGCGGCGGACCGACTTCTCACCGGCCCGCTGGCATCCGTTACAACTTCGGTCGGAACGTTGCGTTCCACATCAGCCGAGCAGACGCATCAACTGGTCGATTGCCTGCTGCGGCAGGATGTCCGCCAGCAACTCCAAAATCTGACCAATCACTTCAACGAGCATCTAAGCCCCCTTTCTGGACCGTATGGTCCTGAAACCAACCTCGTCAGTACGCCAACCGCGCGAATCCCTCTACGAGCTCGCCCGGTCATCGAATAAGACACCTGCAGGCTCGGTCCTCTCAAACCATAGGAACCCGAGCCGAAGCGCCCTAGCCCAGCAATGACAGCAGGAAGTCGATCACCTGCTGCGGGAGGACGTCACTAAAATTATCAAGAACCCAGCCGATGATCTCAGCCAGCATCCTGTGAACTCCCTGCTCCAAGCGGCGTAGCGCGCCGCGTCGCTCTACACCTCAACTCTGAAAAGCCACCATGCCACTTCCCTCACGCTATGCCGTGCCGGAAGTCTGCTCAAGGAAAATCAAACCACCTTTATTTCGGGCTCATCCTCGCGACTCAGGCACAGGAAAACCGCGCGTCGCTTCCGCTGCGGATCGCACTATTCCGCTCAGAGTGCAATCGGGGTCGGGCCCCCCTCGGACGTTCGTTTTTCACCGCGGTCCAGTTTGCAGCCGGCTCAGCTCCGCAAAGTCCGCCAGGTCGATCTGTTCGTCCGCGTTCGAATCCATTGCCTCGCATTCGAGAGGCACCGGTTCAGCGCCGAAGCAGATCTGGAAGGCCGCCACGTCCACAAGGTCGACGTCCGAATCATCGTCAGAGTCGAGGTCGCCGCATGCGCAATCCGGATCGTCACAATCCAGCAATCCGTCGCAATCGTCGTCGATGCCGTTATCGCAATTTGTTTCCCCGCCGCCACAGTCCGCATCCACCTCGTCGAGGCAACCGTCGCAATCATTGTCCCATCCATCAGTGCACGTTGACCCCGGGAGCTCGCTGGCATGCGGTGGCCCACAATCTTCGGGACATGTACACGGTTCCTCCGCCCCTTCACAAAGGCCATCCCCGCAAGCGGCAGCGCAGTCGTTCGCGAAGACTCGAACACCGTTCGCGAAAGCTACGGTAACGTCCAAGACATCGCTCGCAGCTACATAAAGCACCTGCACCGAAGACGGATTCGTCCCGACCGGATAAAAGGACGGCGCGCCAAGCGTTCCCGTGCCCAAATTCAAGAACAGACCGAGGTCATCAGAGCTCAAGTTTGCCGTGGCGACATCGGGCAGGTGGTCGCCATCCACATCCCCGCACGCAACAGCTGCGGCGCCGTCGACACCTGCATAGCGTTGAGGCTGCCCGTAAATGCCGTTCCCATCATTGAATAGTACGGTGATCGAGTCATCGATCAGGTTCGCGGCAACCACGTCGACCTCACGCGTGCCGTCCAGATCGCAGCACGTGACACCGAACGGACTCGCCCCCAACTCAAAGTCTCCAACAGCCGCGAAACTGCCGGACCCGTTGTTACGCAGCACGGAGATGCTCTGGCCGCCGAAGTTTGCCGCTATTGCGTCCAAGTCCGAATCGCCGTCTATATCGCACATAGCCAAGGCCTTTGGGCCGTCGCCGACAGCATGAGAGACTGCCGCACCTAACGCCCCCGTACCCGTATTCAACAGGACGGAGACGTCGTCCGAGGTGAAATTGGCGGTCACGACGTCGACATGATCATCCGAATCAACCTTCACGCAGGAGATACCCCACGGAGCCTCGCCTACAGCGTAGCGAATCGGCGCGGCGAACTGGGGTGTTCCCTCCACCAGCCCCTCGTTGAAGAGCAGTGAGATGTCGTCCGAGGTATGGTTGACCGTAACCAGATCGACCAGCTCGTCTCCATCCACATCGCAGCAGGCGACCGCAACCGGTTCAACCGGTTCGATCGGCTCTTCCGTGTCGCCGACGGAAAAACGGACCGGGGGCGCGAACGTTCCATCGCCGTTGTTGAGCAACACTGAGATGGTATCGTCGCCATCGTTGGCCGTGATCAGGTCCGCGTTGCTGTCCCCGTTTAGGTCGCAGGCCAGCGCCGAGAATGGTGGGCTTTCTCCAGGTCCGCTTGTCGTGGGATACACCGTTCCCTCGTCAAGACAGACATTCGCCGTCGCTGAACCCGCGTTCACGAGAATTCCAAGAGCAAGCGCAACCGCGTTCCACGGTCTCTTGATGTGAAGCGACGGTCTGTGCATCGTTCCCCCCAGGTCATTGCGCATACCATCCCTGCAGTGTGCTGACCGACGTGCATGAAGCACAAGCGAGTTGAGCACCCCACTCAACTCGCCTGAAGCTTGTTGGAGCGACCAGAGGCCGCTTGTTTTCCCTTAGCCGAGCAGTGCCATCAGGGCATCAATGGCGTCCTGTGGCAGAATGTCGGCCAGCATTTCGAGAACCATTGTAATTGCTGCGATCAGACCCATCTCTTTCTCCTTCACAAAGTCAGCATCTCCGTTGTGTTTACCGCCTGCTACACACGTAGCCTAGCAGCAATCTCGGACGGCGTGCCGGGAGACTTCGGACCCGCCATCTCTAAGCCACGGTAGGGCCCCCAAAAACGATGGTCAATAAGAATAAAAAAGTGTTTATCAGAGATGGTCGCCGCCATTATTAGGGCCATGTGGACTGAACCAGGACATGTTCGACGACGATCGTTCCGGAAGATAAGAAGATTCCTATAATTCGCGGCGGGCAAGAGGCATCTGGATGTGGAGCGCATGAGCAATGGCAAAGGCACCGCTGTGTTGATCACGGCTGGCGCGCCCGCTATAGTCCCGTACAGGTCCGGCACGAACCAGAGCAGCGGCTTTGGCATCGACCTGCTCGCATGAGTCGTGGATGGGGGTTGCGGCATGCGTTGTCGGTCCAGCCGGCGTTGTCCGCCCGTGCCCCTGAGTAGTCTGATGAACCTGACAATCGCGAACCGTTACCGAACCGTGTTTCGCCTGCTTCTTGCCTGCGCAGCAGTGACCGTGGGCGGCTGTCCGATGGCTTTTGAAGGGGCGCCGGGGGATGATCCGCCTGCCGGCGAGGTCGTCCCAGCAGATAATCTTCCTCCCACGGCCGTAGCAGGTCAGGATCGGCTTAGCACTCTCGGTGAGCCGATGGAGTTCGATGCAACCGGTAGCTGGGATGAAGACGGCCAGATCGTGGCCTACGAATGGGATTTCGGGGACGGACATGGCTCCGACACGGTGTCCGACACGCACATCTACCTCGAACCCGGCGAGTACATCGTCACGCTCACGGTCACGGACGACCTCGGGGCGACATCGGTCGACGCCATCTCCGTGTTGGTCGAGGAGGATGAACCTGTACTGTTTTCACTCGATGTGGTGATCGACCCGGATGATGCGGGTACGGTTACCCTGGATCCGCCGGGAGGCATTTACGAGGAAGATGCCAGCGTCACGGTAACAGCGAATCCCCACGAAGGATTCACCTTTGTGAGCTTCAGCGGCGACGCCAGCGGTGAGTCGGCTGAACTTACGCTGACCGTAGATGGAGACCTACTGATCCACGCTAATTTCGAGCCCATGATGGTTGCACTCACCGTGACCGTACAGCCGGATGGTGCCGGCTCCGTGACGCTTGATCCGCCCGATGGCGACTATCAGTTCGGGACATCAGTGACGCTGGGGGCTTCGGCAAACCGGGGCTATGTGTTTGATTCCTATCTGGACGAGGAAGGCAACGAGCTAAGCACTGAGGCAGTCCTCACTGTAACGGTGGAGGGGGCAGCTTCCATCACCGCGCGGTTCGTGGCAGAGGAGCAGGATCTGCATACACTGACCGTCCTTGTTACACCCTCCGGCTCCGGGACTGTAGCGCTTGATCCTCAATCGGGGCCGTATGAAGACGGAACGCTGGTAACCGTAACCGCCACCCCGAACACGGGCTACGAGTTTGCGCGGTACTCCGGTGACGCCTCAGGCACTGATCGGGTGGCCAGCGTGACGATACGATCGGACATGACAGTCGTTGCCGAGTTCGCTCCGATCATGGTCTCTGTTGCGGTGACAGTCGACCCCACGGGTGCGGGCAGCGTCAGCCTTGATCCACCGGGCGGCACCTACGAGTTCGGAACCACGGTCTCACTTACGGCTGCATCCAACGCAGGTTTCTCATTCGATGCCTTTACGGATGACCAGGGAACGGTCCTCAGTACCGAACCTACATATCAACTCGTAGCCGAGAATGACGTCTCACTCACGGCGCGATTTGTTCCCTTGTACACTCTAACGGTTGACGTGGTGCCAGGCGGCGGGGGCACTGTATCCGTCGACCCGGTCGGCGGCTCGTACGTTGCCGGCACCGTTGTCACCCTCACCGCGACGAGTAACGACGGTTATGAGTTTGTCGAGTACACGGGCGATGCGACCGGTGATGACCCCGTGCTTACTATCACGATGGATGCGAACAAGGCTGTTCAGGCCGATTTCGAGTGGGTTCCCGCTATCGGCAACCCCGGGAATATCCTCGTGACGGGCATTGTCGGGAGCAACGTCACGGAGTTTGACCGCTTCGATGGAAGGGCTCTGGGCGACATCGTCACATCCGAGAGCGGCGGGTTGTTGTTCGCCGCCGGCATCGACGTCGGCCCTGACGGCGATCTATTCGTCGTCAGCGCTATCACAAACAGAGTTATCAGATACGACGGCGCGACGGGTGCACCGGTTGACCCGGTGCCGTTTTTAGACGGTCCCGGCGCTGTCCTGTTCACTCTGGCGTTCGGTCCCAATGGAAACCTCTTCGTGCCGAACGCATCCGCCGACAGCATCCTGGAATACAACGGAACGACCGGCGAGTTGATCGGAACATTTGTAGAACCTGTAGAACCCGGTAGTGGCGAACTGGACAATCCGGTAGGTCTTACCTTCGGCCCGAACGGGAACCTGTTTGTCGTCAGCAAAGACACAGACGACGTCATTGAGTATGATGGGTTTACCGGCGAGTTGATGGGCACTTTCGCAGACCTTGGAGCTGTGGAGTTGACGACTCCCGTCGACCTCGCCTTCGATTCATCGGGCGACCTGTTTGTGAGTATCTTTGATGACAACAGCGTCGCCCGGGTGGCCCGCGACACAGGAGTCGTGGAGCGGCGGTTTGTTGCCTCAGGAGCAGGTGGCCTCAGCATGCCGGGAGGAATACTCGTGCACCCGGACACGGGGAATCTCCTGGTCGTCAGCCAGGAGACCGACTCCGTGCTGGAGTACAGCGGAACGGACGGTGAGTTCGTGCGTATTTTCGCAACCGGAACACCGGGCGACAGCCTGTTCTTCATGGCGATTAGACCTCAATAGGCTGGCCTTTGCCTGGCACACGCCAGCGCGTTCGTCCGGCATCGACGGGCCTGGCAGGAAACCGTGCTCGCAATGACCCCTGGCAACGGCGCCGAGGGTTGCACAAGGCAAACCAGACTGACAAACGGAGCATCTAAAATGTGTCGTCTCACAGCGGTCTTATCACTCACATTGACGGCGGCGGGCTGCGGATTGAACTCCCGGGCGCCTGCGAGTGACTTACAGGTAACGGACAGTATGCGGGAGGCGTGCCCGATGCTTTCGGATGAGCTTCTTGAAGCCTGGATCCTCGCGGTGGATGGGCTACGCGAGGACCTTCCGGATGCTGAGCACGCGATCGCGGAATGGGTTGCCGGCTGCGAGAACGTTCCACCTGACGGCAACTTCCAGGGAGATCAAGAGGCGTGTGCTGCCTGTCTGACGGTAATAGTCGAGGAACTCTACGAGGTGGAGACTTAGGTCATGTGCGTCGCTAACGCGCCCATGCAGGGGCAACCTGCCACTGTGGCAGTCCCTGGCGAAAACCGCGTCCGGGGCTTTTGTGGCTCGCACGCAATCGTGCTGCGGGCCGTCCGGGGAACCGATTAGCCGTCCATCTTTAGGGCATCCGGCAGGGTGTCGTACTGAATGATATTGACTCGGCGTGTGTGCGCACCCTTGGCATTCGGTATTGAGTCAACCTGCGTGGACTTCGCCGGGTCCCAGGACTGCTTCAGCGTTGACCTGAATGATCCGGATACACTCGAATTGTGTTTGTGTCCGTTCGACGTGACCAATGATTCCGTAGTCGGCCTGGAAGACTATCTAAGCCTCTAGCTTCCGTTTGCCGACCAGTGAATCACCAGTGTACCTCCCAGAAATCCCATCCGGACGAGAACCTGCGTTTTCCGGAATCTACGAGGGTTTCCGCGTTTGATGCTGCCTCTGGGTGATGAGCTCCGACCCCGAGCGCCCGCCCACTGACTCCCATTCCACCCAAACCTCCAACCGCCGCCAAAGGCCCAGAGGGCGAGCCTGTTGCGATTTCGGTCGCTCCACCCGGCGGCCCCGTACGATCGCCTGAGTGTCCTCTGTAGGCCTCTGTATGGCGTTTGATGGCACCCTGACCCTAACCCCCTCCTAACCTACTCCAAGGTCTCCGGGGCGGCTCGATCGGCTTGGCACCCTGGCAGCCCTGGCGTAGAGTGGCCGTGTGGACGGAGCGTGTGGTCCCGTCGTTGGATGAAGGAGAGCAAACGACTGATCTGACAATCTGAACGACGCGCGAGCGTCAAGTAGCCGGTTCGCAGGAAACCGCCAACGTGAGCCCTTGGGCTCTTGAACTACGAAAGCAGTCGTTGTCCCGCACTCCCGAAAGGGGGCGTTGGCCAGGTGCTGTTTCGTAGTGCCTCTTCTGCTGATCGCCCTTCTGACATGTGGGTAGCTCCACGAACACGCACTCCTTTGCGTATGCCCTGAGCCAGCCCGAGCCGAGAGCCCAGACCGTTGCACGCCGCATTCCCCGGGGCAAGGCGAAGCGACCTTCCGAACCGGCCCTTTCGCCGCGCTCTCCGGCCGCGAAACGGACCGCGCCGTAGCCTACACTTCACCGCCGCTGGTCAGCGCGTCCAGCAGATGCGAAAAGCGGCCGTGGGGGGGCTGAAGCTGGCGCGCCCGCCCGTGGACATGCTCTCCCCAGCACATTCGTTTGACAGAGAATCCCATCCGGCGGCGCGCCCCGCGCGAGCCATGACCTGCGACATGCATCGTGTCTCGATCGGCCCCAAATCACTTCTGGCGAAGGAGACGTTCGACGACGCGGATACCCAAGCTCAGAACAACTGCCATCGCTGCGGCCGGTACGGCCCCCAGTAAGGTCAATCGAGCGTCATTGCGTGCCAGACCACGGCTGATAAAGTCACCCAGACCGCCGGCGCCAATGTACGTTGAGGTGGTGCGTAGTTCGCCTGAACGATGAGTGGCGTGAGATCCGGCTCCATGACTACGATGAACTGTTCTCCGTGCCCGGTCTGTACGAACGTCTCATTTACGACATACTGAAGTGCGACTCTCCCGCTAGGATTCGTAAGCTCTTCGAGACGGAGCTGGCCGCTAGTGACACACAGGCAGCCACGCTACGAGTGCTTGATCTCGGCGCCGGAAACGGCATGGTTGGCGAAGAACTCGCTGACATGGGTGCCGAGTTCATAGTCGGCGCGGACATCCTTGAGGCGGCCGCCGAGGCCACACAGCGTGATCGCCCCGGAATCTACGCAGACTACCACGTTGTGGATATGACGCGATTGTGTCAGAGCTATCGACGTGAACTAGCTGGGTATGAGTTCAACTGTCTGACCTGCGTTGCGGCCCTTGGTTTCGGGGACATTCCCACCGAAGCGTTCGCAAACGCGTACAATCTGATCGAGCCCGGCGGCTGGATTGCTTTCAACATCAAGTCAAGTTACCTCGATCAGGACGATAGTAGCGGATTCGCGCGGCTGATCCAATCAGTGATGGCCGACAAGACACTTGAGGTTCGCAAGACGCGACACTACCAGCATCGCGTCGGAACCAATCGTAAGCCTATTCAATACACCGCGATCGTCGGAAACAAGCGGCGCGACGTTAGGGAGGAGATGCTGCCCTGATGGAGCAGTTCCCGGAATTGCCGGCCGTGCGCCAGTCAGCTTGCGCCGAATTGAACCACACACTTACACTCGGCCAGACCGTCCCGTCGCCCTGCCCAAGAGACGCAGTACCCTCTCCGAGGCCGGAG
>CP070744.1:2543307-2573862 GCA_020348265.1 Phycisphaerales bacterium
GGCGCGTGTGTGGCACACCCGCCCTCGGGTGTGAATCCGGCGTTTTAGTGCCCCCAGCCGAGGGCGGCCGGGCCACAGACCCACGCGCAACTTCGCGCTTCCGATCATGGGCGACACTTGATATACTGAGGCTCAAGCGATCGAAATACCTGGTGGATTGGCGTCTGCGGCGTCTGAGGCTCGCGGACACGCCCCAACTCGCTATTAAAGAGGAGAAGAAGCCATGTCAACGACAAGAGCAGCCATCGCGCGATCACTCGGAGCCGCCTTAGCTCTGATTCTCGTCGCGGGTGGGCTCGAAGCCCGGGCCACCGATGTGATTCTCGAGACCACGATGGGCGATATCCGCATCCAACTCTACGACGCGGAATCTCCGATAACCGTCGCGAACTTCCTGCAGTACGTCAACGAGGGGTTCTTCGATGGCGAGGACGGGCTCGGGGCGACGACGTTCCATCGGGTTATTCCCGGTTTCGTAGCCCAGGGTGGCGGACATCGTGTTGATATGAGCCAGAAGGACACCCACGACCCGATCGTCAACGAGGCCTCCAACGGATTGAGCAACCTCCGCGGTACGATCGCGATGGCCCGCACTTCCGACCCGCACAGCGCCACCTCGCAGTTCTTCATTAACGTGGTGAACAACCTCTTCCTGGACTACGTGAGCCCGTCGAACCAGGGCTATGCTGTCTTCGGCATTGTGATCGAAGGCATGGACGTCGTGGACGCCATCGTCGCCGTCGAGACCCACTCGGTGATGGTGGGTGAGGATCTCTACGAAGACGTCC
Organism: Phycisphaerales bacterium; assembly: GCA_020348265.1. Lineage (GTDB taxonomy): Bacteria > Planctomycetota > Phycisphaerae > UBA1845 > UBA1845. Next base: position 2,544,096 of record CP070744.1, read on the forward strand.
CCGTTGTGCCCATCGTGATCAACAACGCCGAGATGACCCGCAGATACGTCGATGCCAACGCTCTGGGCCCGGCCCAGGATGGTCTGAGCTGGTGCACAGCCTACACCGACTTGCAGGACGCCCTGGCCGAAGCCGCCCTGCCCGGAAGCATAATCGACGAGATCTGGGTAGCTGATGGAACCTACGTTCCCGCAACCTGCGATCCTTCGCCTTGTACCTCGGCGTCACCCGAACGGGCCGAGACGTTCCAACTGATAAGCGGCGTGACCGTCGCGGGCGGGTATGCTGGGTGCGGTGTATACGATCCCAACACGCGAAACCTCGAGCTATTCGAGACAATCCTAAGCGGCGACCTCAACGGCGACGACGCCCCCGAGTTCGTCAACAACGATGAGAACAGCTATCACGTCGTGACGGGGAGCGGAACCGACGAGACGGCAATCCTTGACGGGTTCACAATCACCGCTGGCAACGCGGATGGCGTGGCTGCTTACTGCGATAACGGGGGCGGAGTATTCAACCTTGAAGGTAACCCAACGTTGAGAGACTGCAAGTTCACTGGAAACACGGCAACAGACGGCGGCGCGATGTACAATTCCGGCAGCGCACCAGACGTGTCTACCTGCATCTTCCGCGACAACCGTGCGATAGGGGGCGGTAACGACCTTGGCGGCGCAGTGAGCAACACCAACGGCAGCACCCCGGGCATCGTCAACTGTCTCTTCACGGGGAATTCCTCTGACCATTGGGGCGGCGCGATTGGCAATAGCGGGAGCACTACGGCGATAGTCAACTGCACCTTTAGCGGAAATGCCGCTGGCTTAACTGGCGGCGGCGTGTACAACCTCGACAGTACTACGACGATCGCCAACTGCATCTTCTGGAGCAACTCAGATTCAGGCGGCATCGATGAATCTGCACAGATTCACGTTGAGATCGGAAGCACTGCTACCGTCACATATAGTTGCATCGAGGGATGCAACACAGCCGTGGGTGGTTTCTGTGAATTCCCCGCCGATGAAAATAGCGGCGACGATCCGTTGTTCATCGATTCTCCCGACAACTTGCGGCTTTCTCCCGGCTCGCCCTGTATCGAAACCGGCGACAACACCGCCGTCCCAGGCAACGTTACCACCGACCTCGACGGGATGCCCCGCATCATAGACTGGGAGGATGACCACGATGCCGTCGTGGACCGGGGTGCTTACGAAGCCCATTGTGGTAATGGGCACCTCGAGTTATTCGAGAATCCATGCAATTGCCCGATCGAAGCCGGACCTCCGCCGGACAACGAGATCGCCGAGGGCACCTGCTGCGACGAGATCGACAACGACTGCGACGGACTGGCCGACTGCATGGACGCCGCCGACTGCTACTACGACACGTGCTGCTTCGGCTGCTCTCCAGCACTTGCCGGTGAGGGCCCGTTCCACAGCGCCACAAAACACCGCTACGTCTCCTTCAGGCCCAACAACCCCGAGATCGAGTGCGCCATGCAGATCTCTCTGGCGTCCATGATGCGCTGCAGCGAAGACTTGGGCTATACCTGCAGCGAAGAGGTGGATTGCACGGACATGGGCACCTGTGACGAACATCCGCACGTCGGCACGGTTGCCCGCTGGATTGGTGAGCCCCGCGATCCGAGCTGTCAGGACATCGACACGGGTGATCCGCTGCCCGGTGAACCGGAATGCGACGGCGTGGACTATATATCCCGCGTGGTCACGGAACCGGTCTATCGCACCTGGCCTGAGGACACGATCCACGTCGGCGACTGTGAAATCGTGCCGGTGGCAACCTACGGCATCGCCTGCACCTTGGACGAGATTGAGACTCAACAGCCGTTAATAGTCCCGACGATCCACAAGCCCGGCCGGTGGCACCACTATGGTGACACGGCAGGCGTCGGCACGGGGGACCTCCCCCCCGACCCTGGCTTTACGCCCCCCAACCAAATCTGCGGCGTCACGGACATTACAGCGTTTCTGCTGACCGCGGAAGGTCCGACCAGACCAAACGTGCATCGAACGTGGGTGGATCTCCACGGCCTGGGCCGACCGCCCGGCGTGTGCAGCGAGACCCTCACCTCGTGTGTCGACTCCGCCGAGTGCCCGCCCGGTGAGAGATGCGTAAGCGGAAATCCACCCCAGTACCTTCTCGGCGTATCGGACCTCCAGCGCATACTCTTCGGGATCGAAGGTCAGAAGTACACGTTCGCGGTGGATCAGCTAGATCCGGGGGATTGCCCATAAGAATGGCGAAGGGCGAATTGCGAATAGCTAAAGACGCGGTCACACCAACCGTTTCTGAATTCGCTACTCGCAATTCGCCATTCATCACTCGCTATTCTGCATTCCTCTTCATGCTTCGTCGATGTGCCGGATGAGCCTGCGGAACTCCTGGCTGGGAACCGATACCGTGTCCCACTTCGGCGATCTTCTGCGGGCATGGGCAGCGTAGTCATTGGCTGAGACCCAGGCGAAGGCGTAGGAGCGGTCGCGGAAGACGTGGGCATCGGGAGCAAGAATGTCGTTCACCGCAGCTGTTAGCCAGTACACAAACACGAAGACTGGCTCGAACCCCTCGCCGAATACACCCTCCCACTCGCGCAGACCGTCAAGATCCTCTTGCGTGACCCAGTTCTCCCAGTAGCGTCTGCCCTGCTTCCCGTCATAGGGGAACTTGCGTCCCTTGATGTCGACCAACCAGGCCGTTTTTCCCGGCCGATATACTATGAAATCAAACGACTTGATACGCGCACCGTCGAAGATCACCTTCTTCTGCTCGTTCACCGAAATGTAAGGCCAGGCACGTAAGCGGATGTAGTCCTCAAAGGCCGCTTCATAGTGAATGTGGCGTCGCACGATGCTGGCTTCCCCCTCCCACTGCCGAGCTCAAGCCCACACCGGGCAATACCGCTAAGGCGTCTCGATGGTCGCCGATGCGTGGTGGGGCTGACCGGACACGTCGTAAACGGTGAAGTCCACGTCGGTGGTTCCCGTGGGGTTCAAATCGTTTCCGGTCGGGCGATAGACAACACGATAATAGCCATCCGGACCGGGGTCGCTCAAGGTGAACCCGGGGCGGTTGGGCTTGTCCACATATACCGAGACCATCGAAGCGTCTGCCCGACGAATCCGCATCACGCCCGTCTCCGGATCGAGGTCATCGGGCGGGCGGACTACTTTAAGCTCGATAGGCGCCTCATAGACGCTGAAGACGATCGAGTCGCTAGCGACCTTCTTGTCGGCAATCTCGTACGGGCTGTCGCTTTGCACCCATTCCCCGCCGATCCTCATGAAATCGCGCCCACCCCTCATCCTGTACGCGGCGGTCGTGGCTTTGATCTTCTGACCCGGCCGAGCAATATCAAAGGGCAGCGAGAAGCGGAAATGCCCGTATGCATCGGGCTCGACCTCAACCCGTTCGCTCCCCCAATTGGTGACGCAGTAGTCCGCGATGCCCAGCGGATGGATGAACTTGCGGAACGTACCCAGAAGCACGAAATCGAACTCTACGTCTTCACCCACGTGCACGATCTGACGCCTGTCCATAGACCATTGGTGCCCGGGCGGACACGGACCGGTTGTAGACGCCAACGACGCATAAATGCATCCGCTGGAAATGCTCGCGACGACCGCCAGACAAAACAACGCAATACCCCTGCTATAGTTCGTAGTGGAAAGCTTCATGGCTAAGCCGTCTTCTTCTTGCCTGATTTCGAGCGCCGACGCTTGGGCACGCCGTCCGGCAACGGAAGCTTCTTACCCGTTTTCTTCTCATAATAGGCGTCGACCTGTTTGGCGTGGGTGAAGTACTCGTCGTACCCGTGGTTACCGCCGCTGTAATCGCACTCTCCCGCCTCGTACTCGCGGCAGATGTGCGGCCTGGTTTCGTAAGCCTTACAGCGGTTGTCGGATGCCAGGTTCTTACACCTCGTCTGGAACTGAATGTACCAGTCGCCGTCCTCAAGAAAGACGCTGATATTCTCGTGCATCAGATACCAGCGCATGTCGCTGTAGTCCCGCGCGTTTTCCGGCTTGTCCAGCGGAATAGCCACGTATCGACAGCACGCCGCGGCGCAATGCTCACACAGAATCGAACCCACAGATCTACGACCTCACTTCTCGCCTTGCCAACTCCAACACAGAGGTGGATTATACCGTGATGAGTGTCTCAGGGTCAAACTGACGCTGTTCGTACTGCAATGGTAGCTTTATGAGGATTATTGCCGGGAAATGGCGCTCTCGTCGTTTGGCCAGCCCCGCGTCTTCAAAGACCAGACCAATGCCGGACCGCGTCAGAGAAGCGATCTTCGACATGCTCGGAGCATACTACGACACGCCGGGTGGACTTCCCGGCGTTCACGTTGCGGACGTCTTCGCCGGCAGCGGCTCGATGGGCTTGGAAGCGTTGTCGCGCGGGGCCGCCTCCTGCTGTTTCTTCGAGCGAAGTCGAACGGCGCTTGCCGCTTTGAAACAGAACCTCGACGCATTGCGCGTGGGCCCGGAAGCCTCCCTGGCAGCGGGCGACGCCTGGCGCGAGGCGCTTGGCGGGCCTGGCGAACGACAGTTCGACCTCGTCCTGCTCGATCCACCCTATGCCGATTCTGCGGACACCTCCAGCGCCGGAGCCGTTCGACAATACCTTGCCCAACTCGGCGAAGTATCCTCCTCGACGCCCCTGGTTGTGCTGCACCATGATCAGCGCGTACGCTATGAGGCGAAGGCGGGCGACAACTGGACCGTTTATAAACAACGGAAATTCGGCAGTAATCTGGTTACTTTCTTTGAGCTATGACCACCCAATCGCATAACCCCTTTGATGCAGCACTCTACATCATAGAGAAGCTGCACGCCGCAGGGCACCGTGCCTTGCTCGCGGGCGGGTGTGTGCGCGATCGTCAACTCGGCCTGGAACCCAAGGACTACGACATCGCCACCGATGCCACCCCGACCCAGGTGGCCAAGATCTTCCCCAGGGCGCGGCACGTAGGAGCCACGTTCGGAGTGATGATCGTACGCAAGTATGGTGCGGATATTGAAGTTGCGACCTTCCGCTCCGACGGAGCCTACAGCGATGGCCGCCACCCCGATGAGGTCATCTTCGGCACCGAAGTGGAGGATGCCGGACGCCGCGACTTCACCATCAACGGGCTGTTTCTCGACCCTGCGGAGAATCGCATCATCGACCATGTCGGAGGACAGGTCGATCTGAAGGACGGGATCATCCGCACCATAGGCGACCCGCGGCAACGCTTTGCCGAGGATCACTTGCGGATGCTTCGTGCCGTCCGCTTCGCTGCACGCTTTGGATTCAGAATCGACCAAGGCACGTTTGACGCGATTCGAGATCTCGCCCCCCGCCTCGAGACCATTAGTGCGGAACGCATCTGGATGGAGCTGGAGCTCATTCTGACAGCGCCGTCGCGGGCAACGGGATGGACTCTGCTTGTCCGGACGGGCTTGCGCAGCTATCTCTCGCAATCTTGGCCCGTCACTCCCGCGGAAGACAAGCTGGCTCTCCAGCGCCTGCAACTGCTCTTAGACGAGCCCGTACCTGCATCGCTCGCCATGGCGACTGCGCTCTGCGATCGGGATGCCAAGCGGGTGGGCACAGTCTGTCGGGCGCTTCGGCTGAGCAATCGACTGTGCAAGGCCGTTACGTGGCTTGTCCGTTCCTTACCTCAAGCACGCAAAGAAGCAGACTTAGAACTGGCCGATCTTAAGCTGCTGATGGCCCATACGGATTGGGGGGAACTCCTCGAACTGCTCCGCGTCGACCTCGGCGCACGCAACGCCGGAAGTGCGCCTTTGGTTCGTCTGCGGCAACGCTGCGAGGCTATACCCCACGAGGACATCGCTCCGCTCTGTCTACTCAACGGCGACGATCTAGCCGCCCTGGGCGTTAGACCGGGGCCGAAACTTGGCGAGCTGCTTGACACCGTGTACCGGGCGCAACTCAACAACCGGATCAAAACGCGCGATCAGGCCGTCGCCCTCGTCAGGAATGCAATGTGAACATCAAGAGCCTGGACCCCCACCCATCGCCTCGATGCGGTCTTCCACCGTGCCGACTCGCGTGACGCGAATCCCGAAGTTTTCGCCAATCTTGACGGCCTGCCCTTTGGCAATCGGCCGCTTGCCGACATTCAGTGTCAAATCCTCGTCGAACGACTCCTCGAACTCTATGATCGTTCCAACTCTGACCTCCAGGGCCATCTCGATCGATATCAGCCTTTCGGCAAGCGTTACCGACAGGGGGACCTCGAGATGCAGGATTCTATTGATGTCCGGAATCGCGCGCGCTTTCTCGGGTGAGGCGGTGGACCTAGGTGACTCTTTGACAGGTGCCTCCGCCACGGTTGCATCGGCCTGGCCCGTGCTTTCCGCTTGCCCGTTCTGCGCGAGCAATTTGTCGATTGCAGCCTGCGAGATACTCATTCCACCTGGACTCCAGAGTAGGCGCACACGCTCCCTTCGTACCTCCAATATCTGCTATCGACACACACAGACCCGGCTACTTAGCCGAATGTGAAGTGTTCCGAACTGAGGACACAAAGAGAGCCTCCGGCGTTGAATTCAAGGTAGGAGCACCGCAGTCTTGGGCCCGTCGGGCGTGAATAGCCGCACAGCACGGTGCCGGCTGCTCTAGTCCTCGTAGCGCTTGATTAGAATACAGGCGTTGTGTCCGCCGAATCCGAAGGAGTTGCTCAGCGCGACGCGGATCTTCCGGTCGCGGGCGGTGTTCGGGCAAAAGTCCAGTTCGAAGCCGTCGTCCGGGTTATCCAGATTGATTGTGGGCGGGACAACAGACTGGCGAATCGCCTGGACCGCAGCTATGAGCTCTACTCCTCCGCTGGCCCCGAGCGTATGCCCCACCGCGCTTTTCGTGCTGCTGACAACCAGTTTCCTGGCCCAATCGCCAAAGACCTCTCCAATGGCAAAAACTTCCGCGACGTCGCCGAGCGGTGTACCCGTACCGTGCGCGTTGATGTAATCCACCTCGTCGCCGTGAATATCCGCATCCCTCAGCGCCATCCGCATGGCGGAAGCGGCACCCGCCCCGCTTTCGGAAGGTTGCGTAATATGGTCCGCATCGCAGGATGCGCCGAAACCTGCGACTTCAACCAGAATCGGCGCCTCTCTCTTCTTGGCATGTTCCAGCTCTTCAAAAACCAGAATCCCTGCCCCCTCCGCAAGTACAAACCCGTCGCGATCGCGGTCGAACGGTCTGCTCGCTTTCTCCGGTTCATCGTTGCGAGTGCTCAGCGCCTTCATCGACGCAAACGCCGCTACCGCCAGGGGCGTGACGGCGGCCTCCGAGCCGCCGACAACGACAACTTCCGCATCCCGTCGCCGAATGTGCATCAAGGCCTCACCCATGGCATTGGTAGCAGAGGCACAAGCGCTGCTCATGGCCACACTCAGACCGCGCACCCCGTGCTCAATAGATATGTTACCGCTGGCCGCGTTAACCATGAGTTTGGGGATGGTAAAGGCAGAGACCTTCCCAGGACCCTTTTCCATCAATCGAGCGTGCTGCTGCTCTAGCTCGCTGAGCCCCCCGATCCCCGTGCCGACAATAACCGCAATACGGGTAGGATCCTCTTGCTCGAGATTCAGTCCGGCTTCCCGCAGTGCCTCGTCACAGGCAACCAGCGCGAACTGAGAGAACCGATCGAGTCGTTTGACTGATTTGCGATCGATAACCCGGGTGGGATCAAACCCACCGCACTGACCGGCAATGCGCACGTCGAAATCGGACGCATCGAAGAGCGTAATCGGGGTTATCCCGCTTTGCCCCTCGATGAGCGCATCCCAGAAGCGATCGACCGTCACGCCAAACGGTGTGACAGCCCCCATCCCGGTGATCACAATCCGCCGATCAGCCATGGGTCTTCGCGGCTCCTGTCGAGCTAGGATTTCTTGCCGCTGTTCTTCTCGATGTAATCGATAGCACTTCCGACGGTGGTCAGCTTCTCAGCCTCCTCGTCGGGGATGGTCATATCGAATTCGTCTTCGAGCTCCATGACCAGTTCGACCGTATCGAGCGAATCCGCGTTCAGATCGTTCACGAACGATGTCTCGCGCGAGAGTTCGCTCCTCTCGACGCTTAACTGCTCAGAGATAACTTGCAGGACCTTCTCTTCGATTTCTGTCGCCATTGGCACTGTCCACTCCTTCACTTCGGTCTCAAGACGCCAAGAGCCCACCCAGCACGGATCGGGCAGAATACTATTCGCTGGGCAAACCCGAGGCAAGATGCCGCCTGTCGTCCAGAACCGGGAATATCTCCGGGTACACACGACGCACAAAAAAGCAACCGTTCTGTCTCCCCAGGCCCGGTCCGTCGCCTCCGGGCTACATGTGCATCCCTCCGTCCACCACGATGACCTGACCCGTTATATAGGAGGCAACATCACTCGCCAAGAACACGGCCGTCTCTGCTACCTCCTCGACCTCTCCGAAGCGCCCAAGAGGTATCATCTGCTTGAACGACTTCACCAAATCGTCCGGCAGGCCGGATATCATGTCTGTAGTGATAAAACCCGGCGCAACCACATTACAGGTGATCTTTCGCTTTCCCAGCTCCTTAGCCAGGGTCTTGCTGAGCCCAATCAGCCCGGCCTTGCTTGCCGCATAGTTCGCCTGCCCGGCAAGGCCCATCACGCCGGAGACGCTCCCGATATTGACGATTCTTCCCCAACGCCGCCAGACCATCGTGGGACACACAGCCCGAGTAAGCCAGAAGACCGACCGCAGATTCGTGGTAAGCACCTCGTCGAACTCATCGTCCCCCATGCTAGCCAGCAATCCGTCACGCGTGATGCCCGCGTTGTTGATGAGAATGTCGATTCGATCGTAATCGTCGATCACACCACTTACGAAGGGGTCAATCGCCTCCCGATCGTTCAGGTCCAGAACACGCGGGTCTATCTCTCCCGCCAACTCACGTGAACGCGCCTCGTCGGTGACTTCCTTAAGAGCATCACCATCACGCGCACACGCGACGACTTTCGCACCGCGTTTGGCCAAGGCGAGGCAAATAGCCCGGCCGATTCCACGACTTCCTCCAGTCACTAGTGCGACTCGGTCGTTCATCACTTCATCCGCACCGCTACAATCTCGAACCGACGACCCCGCAACCAGGCGCTAGCCAGCATTTGGCTGCACCACCGCATCCTTCAACAACTCCGCCTTGCTGACGTTAATCGCCGATACCTCGCGATTGATCTTCCGCATCAGACCGGTCAGCACACGCCCTGGGCCGATCTCGACGAACCGCGACATCCCGTCCTCGATCATCCTCTCGATGCAGCGCTGCCACAACACGGGTCTCGTCAGCTGTCGCTTTAATGCGTCTCTGAGACTGTCCGGGTCCTTATGATACTCGCCGTCAACATTCGCAATAACCGGCACGCAGGGAACTGCGAAAGGCGTCTGCTCCAGAGTCGTCCACAGATCGTCAGCAGCTGGTTCCATGAGCAGCGAGTGGAACGCACCTGCGACGGGCAGGCTCACCGCCCGGCAACCGAATTCTCCAGCTAAGGCAACCGCGCGCTCGCAAGCTGTCTTGTGCCCTGAGATTACGATTTGCCTCGGGCAATTGAAATTGGCCGGCCCGAGCACGTCATCACCTCGAGCGCGATCGCAAAGGGCATGTGCAGCCGCCTCATCCGCACCTACCAACGAAGCCATTCCGCTAGGAGCTGCCGTGGACGCCTGCTGCATAAGTTCCCCACGCCGCTGCACCAGCTTCAGCGCATCGTCAAACGTAAGTGCACCAGCAAGGTGAAGCGCCGTATACTCACCGAGGCTCAAGCCACCCATGCGGCTAAACTGCTCGCGCCGCCCCCCCGCCTCGACAAACGCCGTCCAGAGCGCGACGCTCGTAACAAAAATCGCGGGTTGCTGTCTGTCCGTCCGTTCGAGTTCCTCCGCAGGTCCTCCGAAGCACACGCAGGCGAGATCGTACCCCACCACCTCATTCGCTCGGTCGAAGACCCGTCTGGCAGCGGCGCAAGCTTCGGCGACGTCGCGCCCCATACCCACAGATTGTGAGCCCTGTCCCGGAAAGATGGCCGCTGAATCGTTCATCGAGAAGAACCGCCAATCGAGAAAGCGGGCGGAGCACCTGCCACCGCCCCGCAGAGCCTCCGCGGCTAGCCGCCCAATTCCATTCCACCTGCAACTAACGTGACCGAGCACGCCGAATAGGTGTTGCCGTAGCTGGCTGCGCGAAGCACCGCCGCTTGGGCGACCTCCCAGGGCTTGCCTGCCCGTTTAAGCGTGGTCTTGTTTATGTAGTGATCTCTGATTTCCTGGGGCAAGCGGTTTGTCATGTCCGTATCTATGAACCCGGGACAGATCGCGGTAAACCGCACCTCAGGAGCCTCCGTCGCCAGTGCCTTGGTGTAGCTGATTACTCCGCCCTTGGCAGCGCAGTAGTTCGACTGTCCGATGTTACCCACCAGGCCGACTATCGAACTGATATTGACAACAGCGCCTTTAGCCTTCCTCAAGAATCTGATGCTCGCCTTGCAGAAGTTGTGCGTTCCCGTCAGGTTGGTCGCAATGACCGCATCCCACTCCGCATCCGGCATTCTCATCGCCAGTCTATCTCGTGTGATCCCCGCATTGTTGACAAGAACGTCGAGACACTTGTCGTAAGGCTCTACCGTCTGATCCACGACTTCCTTGACGCGGGCAGGGTCAGTTACATCAGCCAGCTGGAAACTCACCTTTGCATCGTACGCTGAGGCGATCTCCGCAGCGGTCTGTTCCACGGCCTCGACAACATCAACGAGCATCAAGTGGCTTTTCTGCTTTGCGAACTCTTCCGCGATGGCTCTGCCGATCCCTCGGCTTGCACCGGTTATGAGTACTATTTTGCCCGTCAGCTCAGGGAATACTGCCGAGGGTATTGCAGGTTCTGTTACCATTTCAGTTCCCCACATTCAAAGTAACGAAAGCGGCGCATCTCACGGCAATCCCGAGTACGCCGGACGACTGAATCCCACCCACGACCTGAGACGCTCGCCCTGGAGGGTGGTTGCAGGATAGCCCGTAGTGAGGAATACGCCAGCAGCGAATTCCGAAGTACCTGTTACCGAACTTAGCCTAAAGTCGCATTATCATGGTGGCCCAACACAGTCCTGCTCCAATCGCCACCATCAACACAAGATCGCCTTCCTGCAGAATCCCATTACGACGCGCTTCGTCCAGCCCCATTGGGACCGAAGCCGCCGACGTGTTTCCGTATCGATCGATGTTCACCACGACCTTCTCTCGCGGCAAACCCATCTTCTCTCGCGCCGACTCGATGATGCGCAGGTTCGACTGATGAGGTATAACGAGTTTCAAATCCGCAGGGGTCAGACCCGTCTCAGCCAGGGCATGGTCTATAAGCTCCTGCATCTTGTTAACTGCGAACTTGTACACCTCCCTGCCACGCATGTGCAAAGTGTGAAGCCGTTCGGCAACGGTCATCTCTGAAGCGGGAAGTCTTGAACCACCGGCGGGGAGTGTGATCAAGTTCGCCTTGGAACCATCGCATCCTAGATCCGCGTAGAGAATACCCTGACGAGGATTATCCGTCTTCCCGATGATAGCTGCGCCGGCCCCGTCGCCGAAGAGAACCACGGTTGATCTATCCTCGTTCTTGGCGAAGCGGGTAAGCACCTCGGCTCCGATTACCAACGCCCGTTGGTAAATCCCGGACGCGAGGAACCCCACGCCAGTCATCATGGCATGGAGGAATCCTGCGCAAGCCGCCCCGACGTCAAAAGATGGAATGTCACGGCCACCTAATTCGGCCTGAACGAAGGTTGCAGTCGCCGGGAACCCATGATCCCCTGTGGCAGTGCCGCAGATGATCACGTCAATGTCGTCGATGGTCAGACCCGCGTCATCCAGCGCTTGCTGCCCCGCCTTGGCTGCCAGCGTCGAGGTGAATTCGTCCTTTGCTGCGCAACGCCGCTCCCGGATACCCGTGCGGGTCAGAATCCACTCGTTGCTTGTATCCAAGTAGTCAACGAAGTACTGGTTGTCGCGGACGGTCTCAGGGAGGTATGTACCTGTGCCAAGGATCCGAATCGGTAACCTTGCTGCCATAGGGCTTGGTCCTTCGATGACCGGTAGCGAACGCAACGAACGATGCAACGGATGGCGCACACCAGCGTCGGCGTAGCGCACCCGTTAGACAACAAGCAGGCCGATGCGCCACCCTGCGTCTTAGGCTTCCTCTTCACGAGTCGGCAGCGTGACCTTGCTGCTGACAAACCCGCACAACTGACAGGCGGCGTGAGGCAACTTCGACTTGCCGCATTTAGGACACGCGACAAGCGTGACCGGACGCATTGAGTGGTGTGCACGACGCATTCGCGTCCTGCACTTGGACTTCTTCTTTACCGGTACCATCTAGTCAACCTATCACGCGCCTGTGCTACAGCCACAGGCTAGCACAGCCATTCACAATGAACAAGCCAAGATCCGCGCCACCTCGGCCCAGCCTCGGGGTATGTGGATAGACTAGACAAGGCAAGGCAACCTGTCAAGGCAGCCTCAGACCAAGTCACGGAGGAGCCGCAACATTCAGCGCCAACCTCGTGTTCTCGCCTCGCCAGTCGGTCGCTCCGGTCACCTTACGGGCAGAGTGCGCCGGGGCATTCACACGGATCCAGGTGGTCAGCGTCGCCTGCCCCCTTGTATGTCACGCCGGTATCGCCCAGCAGAATCTGTTGCAGGTCGGTAATGTTGAGAATCTGCTGCGGCGGATTGCCGCTTCCTGCTGGTCCGCCGTGCAGGTCCAGCCAGGTCACGTGGCCGATAGGTGGGGACGAATCTGCCGTCAGCAGGTACGCTGACACGTCAACGATATTGACGTACCCGTCCGGCTCATTGAACCTCAGTGTGCCACCATCGTCATATACGGGGCCGGCGACATCGGCGTAATACTTGCCCTCGTTGAGGATCTTCAGGATGGTCCCAACCTCCATGGAATCGCCCAGAGCAAGTCCGTCGGGCGAGCCACGTAGCGAGTATGTGGCCACGGAAACGATCTCGCAGTCGCCGATGTGGAGCGTTGGCACGCCCTCCCACGACTGGAGCCAGGGGTCGGGGCCAATCGTCGCAAACCAGTCATCTATGCCACAGCTGTGAGACGGACTGCAACCCTGAACGGGCTGCTGGACCCAACCGAGCACGCTGCCCGTGTGGGGATGTTCAACACACGATCCCTCGTCGGGAGCTGGGATCTGACAATCGGAGTCGGCCCCACAAGCCCGGTTGAGATTGCCGCTACACCGTTTCATGGACACCAGCTCCACCTGGAAACCAACGATGTCGGGACCGTTGGAGGTCGGATCAACCGAAATGTAGCGATTCTTCCGGGCAGAACTTGGAAATGCCGTGATGGGCAGAGGTGCTGCGGCCTCGCACCTATCCGGAATACCGTTGTCGTTAACGTCCTCTACGATCTGTACTGCGATGTCGCATACATCGGGGACGCCGTTCTCGTTGCAGTCCTGGCAGGAGGGGTCTTCGGAAGGACAGGCAACGAGGTCGTCCGCATCTCGTACACCGTTTGCGTTACAGTCCTCGGCCAGTGCCCGCCACGCGCCGCGACCATAGGTTCCTGCTGTAATCGTCCCTTCGTTGAAGTCAATGGCGAGATCACCGATGTTGACGTTGGGCAGATCGGTTCCATCCTTGACCCAATTTTGGCCTCCGTTGACCGACGAGTAGACACCCGCTCCCGACCCGACATACAAGTGTGGAGGATCGTACAACCAATGAATGGCAAGAGCCCTCGCGGACACGCCTGCCGGCAGGTCACCGGTAACGTCCGTCCATTCGGTGCCGTAGGCCCCGGTTCTCAGCACCCGCGGACCGGTCGTATTGTAGAAGCTGACATAGGCAGTACCCGGATCGTCCGGATCGATAAGGATATCACTTATCTGCCCACTGGGCAGGCCAGACGCGCGGTTATTCCATGTGCTTGCGTCGGTCGTGACATAGACCTGTCCGGTACTGCTGCCGGTGTAGATGGTGTCAGATTCGCCAACAGCAACGGCGATGGCGTTGAGCCTTCCACCCCCGCTCACGAAGGAACTACTTATCGCCGTCCAATCCGCCCCCGAATGTGCGTTGTTTGTTCGCCACACACGATTGGTTCCTCCGACAAGTGAGTGCGGATCGTTCGGATCCATAGCCAATGGAGCGATGAAATTCACCGGATCACCTTCGACCTGCCAAGGACCGGTAATCTCCGTCACCGAAGAACCATAGAAACGATAGACGGTCAGGTAAACATAAGTTGTATACTTGCGAAGAGAATCGGACGGATCGTACGCTGAAAAACCACCGTCTCCACCCTGCACCTGAGGCCACTCTTCGACTGGAGCTTCACGTCCGACGGTTCCGTTGTCCTGTGTACCACCCATGACCTGCGCCGGATCGCTGGGGTGCAGGGCTATAGTGTAATTCTGGGTGACCGTGAGGGTCGCGTTTGTGTTCATCCAGTCAGCCCCGTCGTCGACGCTCTTCCACACCCCGCCGTCGGTCCCCAGCCACATCGTACCGTCCGCCCCGAATGCCATCGTGTGCTGATCGGCGTGGGGACTCTGAGTCGCCCCAAAGGTTATGTCAGACCAGCTACTCCCCCCGTCGATGGACTTGATGACCCCCGCGACAGCGTATGTCGGATATACTCCGCCTGCATAGACAACCAACTCGTTGACCGGATCAACGGCGATAAACGCGTCGTAGAATGCCTGGGGATACGGAAAGTCGGGAGTGTTGACCATCTTGACCCAACTATCGCCCCCGTCGGTCGACTTGTACACGCCTTCCAGGCTTCTTCCGGTAGAGTCCATCATCGCGGTATAAACCACGTCCGGGTTAGCCGGTGTTACTGCCAGCAGGATCCGCCTGATGCCCGTGTCAGGAAGACCGTTGGTCATGAGCGTCCAGTTATCGCCCCAGTCCGTGGAGCGATAGACGCCCTGGGAGTGGCGGCCCAAGTAGAGGGCCGATGGATCGTCCGGACGCATTGCCACATCCGAAACGCTCCCGAGCGGAGGAAACACGTTCCAACTCAGCCCGCCGTTCTCGGAACGCACATACCCACCGTTACCACCAACGTGTATACGCTGAGGATCGTCCGGATCGACTATTATGCGGCTGCAGGTCGTACCCACGTCCGCCGTCGTGGCGATTTGTGTCCACGTCAGGCCGCCGTCGGTGGATCTGAAGATCCCGTCACCCGTGCTTCCGGTAGTGTATTCTCCGGTACCCGCATAGATCGTGTCGGGGTTGGATGGATCTATGGCCACGCACCCGTGGTTTAGGATGGAAAGCTCATCGCTCATGGGCAACCAGAGCCCGCCGCCGTTGGTCGTCTTCCAGATACCCCCTGATGCGGAAGCGATGTAAACCGTATCCGGGTCCGTCGGATGAGGAGCGATGGAGACGACACGTCCACTCGCATCGGAGTTGCCCGACCAGAATTCGTTGAGGATCGGACGCGGGCCAAGCGGCTCCCACACCAGGTGGCTTCGAGGTCCCAGGGGGCCGCGCAGCATATCCGCGGACTCCCAATCGGGCACGGGCTCGCCGGTAATCCTGATATACTTATGAGGCGGCGGACCCATCCTCATCCTGCGCTCGGGGTCCTTTTTCGGGCGATGGTGCGCCACCTGCTGTGTCGGGCCATTTGCCACACACCCAGCTATCAAGGCTAGTACGACCACACTCGGCAGTACAATCTTCAGTCCGGCAAGAACAGCGGTCCGACGTTCGCACTCTTTTGCCATTTAATCTTCCCCAAAAGCGAGGGTGGATCCTTATCTTGGACGTAAACCCCACCCGCACGGATCGCCTGCCGGTCCATCACCTGTTCAGCAGCAAGTGGACTCCTGAACTGACATCGGCTCGGGGGCCCCGGCCTCTCTAAACCGCCACATCGTGGCGCGGGCTTGCGCCCCACAGAGCCTTCTCAACTGCCCGTCAACGACTTGCCGCCTTTGGAGTCGTTTCCCCTGAGTATCCGTTACAGTTCCAGAGTCTATCCTAATAGGACCATCGGATGCAAGAGAAAGCGATGCTAGCGCCAGGTCGGGCGTGACCCGTCCTAGCGAGTCGCGGGCGTTCTTTTCGAAGTCCGGGTCGATTTATCGGCCTCAAACGAACCGGCCGACGGACACTGGTCGGCAAGAGTGCATTTGTCGCACTGGGGCTTCCGTGCTGAACATACCCTGCGCCCGTGCTGGATGAGTGCGTGACCAAGGAATGTCCACTCTTTCCTGGCAAAAAGCTCCATCAGGTCGCGTTCAATTTTCACCGCGTCTTTGGCGTCTCTGCTCGACCAAGTCAGGTGCATGCGCGTCGCCAGCCGCCCGATATGCGTGTCGACCACGAAACCTTCATTCTTGCCGAACGCCGTGCCCAACACGACATTGGCGGTCTTGCGGGCTACGCCCGGTAGCGTCAGCAGATCGTCCATGTTGCCGGGCACGTCTCCAGAGAACTCGTCCACGATCTTCCGGCACGCACCTTGGATGCTCTTGGCTTTCTGGCGAAAGAAGCCTGTAGAATGGATTATTCCCTCGATGGTATCGGCGGGTGCGTTGACAATTGCCCGCGGACTCTTGAAGCGCTTGAACAAAACCGGCGTTACCTTGTTGACCGTCTCATCGGTAGACTGTGCCGACAGAATCGTAGCGATCAGCAATTCGAGCGGATCAGCGTGCTCGAGCGCACACCCGGCGTCGGGATACAGCTTGTGCAACCCGGCTTGGATCTTCCTGGCTCGCCGCTTCCTGGCGTCGATCGTCTCGGTGATCTTTGTCAAGCTCAACCCTATCGCAGTTGCCCGGCGACTTTGCCGGGCCTACTCTGACAACACTGGAAAGGTGCGTTCTTGCCGCTCGCTCTTGATGCTGATTTGCCCCGCGGTGGTCACTACCACCCGATCGATGGCTCTGCGCACGTGTTGGTCGGTCTCGACGAACATTCTACCCGGCGCGCCGGAGTCAACGAAGGCTCTTAGTCCTGCATTTAGTGGGATCTCGCCGAGGAACGGAACCCCCAGATCACGCGCGGCAGCTTCGGCACCTCCGTGATCGAACAACTCATCACGATGCCCGCATTGCGGGCAGAGGTAGTAGCTCATATTCTCGATGATCCCCAGGCATTCCACGTTAAGCTGTTCGTACATCTTCACCGCCCGCCGGGCGTCGTGCAGCGCGATGTCCTGCGGCGTGCAGACGACTACCGCACCGGTCATGGGCAGCGATTGGGCCAACGTCAAAGGAACATCGCCCGTTCCGGGAGGCAAATCGACGATGAGATAATCCAGCTCTCCCCACTTGACCTGCTCGAGAAACTGCTTGATGACGCCGTGGATCATCGGTCCACGCCAGATCACCGGCTTATCACCGTCGATCATGAAGCCGATGCTGATGATCTTCACGCCGTCCGCCTGGGGCGGGACGATCATGTCGTCCGCTATCTCGATCTCGGCGCCTTCGATTCCGACCATTGCAGGAATGCTCGGCCCGTAGACATCAGCATCCATCAGGCCCACAGCCGCCCCGGTGCGTTTGAGTCCGTAGGCCAACATCACAGCCGCGGTGCTCTTTCCGACTCCACCCTTACCCGCCCCCACCGCCACGATGTTCTTAACACCCGGGAGCGCGGGCGATTCACGCCGGGTGGATCGCACCCGGGCGCTGAAATCGACCACAACGCTGTCAACTCCGGAGACTCGTTTGACGGCCTGTTCGACATCCCCCTTGATCTTGGCCTTCAAGGGACAAGCCGGCGTCGTCAGCTCTATCTCTACGCTAACGTCAGTCCCGCGAATCGCCACATTCTTGACCATTCCAAGGGTCACGAGGTCCTCATGGAGCTCGGGATCATCTACAGTTTTGAGCTGTTCGAGGACTTGCTCCCGCGACAATTCGGCCACGACCGATCACTCCTAAATTAAGCCAATATTACATAATACAAGTGCTCATGTCACACTGGTAATAGCTGAACCCTTGAACTCACACCAGGAATATATTGGCAAGACTCGGGTTGATCCAGGCCGACGTTTGTACCGAGGTGACGCACGAATCATGGCGGTTAGTAAGTGCCGCACTTTCACATTCGCGTCGGATGCTGGCCAGTCGCCCGCATGGTGTGTTATCTTGCCGGTGGCGGCGATTCCGGCTTTGCGGGCATCCCACTCCGCCCGATCGCGGAGAGTCAGGGGCTGTCGCACGGTTTTGGAGCAAACAGCATGAGAATCGGGATCACAAGACACTCAAGTCGGTTCCTTACACTTGCGGCTTTTCTGTACCTCACGACCGGGGGGAGTTCCAGCGGGGAAACCCCAAGGGAGACTCTCCAGAGGCTTGAGAAACAGCAAGATCGAATGAACACCCTCTTCCTGGCGACCACGCGAACGGAGCAGAGAGACGGCGTGCATAAGGAAACCGTCGCGCGCACGTTCAAAAAACGGGTCGGCAGCGTATGGCTCACGCGTCAAGAGTCGAGAACGACAACGACCGACAAGACCAGGAAGCAGAAATCCTTGTCGGAATCACTCCGCGTGTCCGACGGCGTATCCGAATGGACGGAAACACGTCTGGATGGCCAGACAATCGTCTTGAAAAGCAAACCTGTTGTGACAAGCGCCTTTACCGAGGTCTGGGCCTTGCTGAAGAACGGTACGGCCAAGATGAAGGAGCGTGAAACCGTGAAGGGCCAGCCGTGCGTTGTGCTCGAGATTGCGGGTGAGACCGGCAGTATTCCTTATCGAGTCACGTACTGGATCAGTGAACGCCACGGTTTAATCCTCAAGAAGAGGCATGTTTGGGCGGGGCGGGGCACGGCGGAGCTGAGAACATCGGCACTTGCGCTTGACGAACCGATTGCCGATTCTGAGTTTGCGTATGCGCTGCCTCCAGACGCCAGGGTCATTGATGCGGGCACGATCGGCAACAAGCAGCCCCGAGAGCCTGACAAGAAGGACTGACGTACGCAACGGATTGGCAACCAATCGGCGTGGAGTAGTGTGGGTTTCGTGTATGGGGACCAGATACCAACGGTTGGCCCGGGTGCTAGTTGCAGTCTGTCCCTGCTTGGTCAGGGCAATAGTATCGACGTCCGCTACAAGGTATCACAAATCCTGCGACTATCGTGGAACACGAGCTGCAGGCTTCAGCGTGCGCGGGCCTCCGCGCTGGCTCAAGCCCGCGGTTCACACAGTCGCAACGCTCGTATAACACGGTACTGACTTCTTAGGGTAGACAGCACAAGAGCATAGCCACCAGGCCGGACGTTTTCATGCCAGACACACACGCTTCTGAGCCAAGCCCCCGACAGACCTGGCGACTGACCGGCGCTTGGATGGTGGTGCTTGCGATTATCCTAGCCGTTCTGGGCATGGGGCTTGCCCTGCAACAAGCCCGCTCGCTAAGTATGCGGGCTATGGTGCAGGCCCAAAATCGAGCGGTAGATATCGCGGAGAAAGGGCGGGTGCAGTTCGAGCAACAGCTGCGCGCGTCTTTGCGCAGAATCGCGGAAGACGTGCAGGGGCAACGCCGCCGTCGCTGGGTACCCCCGGAGGACTGGCTTCCGTGGATTGACGGAGTGTACTTGTGGGACGCATCGACCTTGTGGGAACTGATGCCTCCGTCCAATGCCACAGCCGACCAGCTTGAGATCATGCGGGATAGGCTCACCCAGTTGCCGGTCAGACCACCCAGCGGCAACAGACTTTACGAACCGGATATGCTTGACGATCGGACCGGCGACCTTTCGGTTGTGTCGACGGTGATGTGGGCAGAGGATGCGGACGGGTCCCCCATCGTTATAATCGGCTGCATCGATGCGGTAGGTGTGCGTGCCGGTCTGATCGAGCCGCTGTTTGCCCCTAATGACCGCCTGGAGCTGGTCCCAAGAGAAGACGCCCGCCGATTAGACCGACCCTGGGGGCAATCGCTTTTCGGCCCGGCCAGAGCGTGGCTGATCCAGCCAACCGAGTCCTTTCTTCAGGAACAGCGTTTCACGGTCATGGGTCAGACATTGGCCTATCTGGGCCTGACGATCCTGTCGCTGGCCACCTTGCTGGTGGCTTTGTGGCTGGTTCTTCGTGTCGCCCGCCGAGAAATGGCCCTGGCGGAGCTGAAAGCCAACTTCGTCGCCGACGTGTCCCACGAGTTGAAAACACCGCTGGCGGTGATTCAGTTGTATACGGAAACGCTTCAGGCTGGACGAGTTTCTTCGCCGGAGAAGCGACAGGAGTATTACTCGATCATCACACACGAGAGTGAACGCCTGACCAACTTGATCAATAACATCCTTGACTTCGCGCGGATTGAGGCCGGCCGAAAGGAGTACACCCTTGAGCCTGCCGACGTCGGGCAGGTCATCCGCGAGACTTACGAAACATATCGCGCCCATCTGGATCAGTGCGATTTCGAGCACAACCTGACGGTTGAGGGCGGTCTTCCCCCGGTAGACGCCGACGGCGACGCGATAGCGCAGGTCTTGATCAATCTGATGACCAACGCCCTGAAGTACAGCGAGGACGAGAGATACCTAGGTATTGAAGTGGGAAAGGATACGCGCCGTGGGCGGCGCGGAGTGCTGATCTCCGTGCACGACCGGGGTATAGGAATCCGCCCTGAGGAGCGCTCCAACCTGACGGAAGGGTTCTACCGAGCGTCGGACACGCGCGTTCGGCAGAAAGGGGGCACCGGTTTGGGTCTGGCCCTGGTGAAGCACATCGTCGATATTCATAATGGATCGCTGGACGTGGAATCTCGACTGGTCAAAGGTAGTACTTTTCGTGTATTTTTGCCGGCATCTGAACGTCAGGCTGGCCGAGATAATGAGCACAACGGCGGGAAGCCGATATTGACCTGAGCACGCCAACCGAGGATTGGCAATACGAGCCAAGTGGAGAACAAGCAGATGGCAACGATACTGGTCGCCGAAGACGAACCGGACATGGCAAAGGGATTGCGCGACAATCTCGAGTTCGAAGGTTATACGGTTGTCACCGCTGAGGACGGCGAAGCCGCTCTTACCGCAGTGGCCGAGTCCAATCCGGATCTGGTCTTGCTGGATCTTATGATGCCCAAGGTTGACGGACTTCAAGTATGCCATCAGATTCGGCAGCGCGGGCTGACCATCCCGATCCTCATGTTGACGGCCAGGAGTCAAGAGATTGACATCGTCCGCGGTCTCGAGGTTGGCGCGGACGACTATATCACCAAGCCGTTCAACATCCGCGAACTCTTAGCCCGCGTCAAAGCGGCGTTGCGGCGTACAGAGGCGGGCAAAGGCCTGGCGCGAACGGTGCGCATCGGGGAGGCTGTCGTCGATCTGGTCAAAGGTAAGGTCGAACGCGGTAGCGAGGTTTCCAACCTCGGACATTTCGAGCTGCAAATTCTGAAGATGCTCCTGGAGAACGCAGAGGCTCCCGTTGAGCGGAACAAGCTCCTGGATGTAATCTGGGGTCTGGAGGGCTTCCCGGCCACCCGAACCGTGGACAACCATGTGGTCAGCCTTCGCCGGAAGATCGAACCGAACCCCAAACAACCGCGACACATCGTGACGGTGCACAGTATAGGCTACAAATTCGTACCATAGGGAAAGGGATCTTCACCTCACTAATAAGCACGTTTCTCGCGGTGTTTGGCGACTTGGTCGGCCCGCGATTCGCTCTTGCCGACGCACCAGGATACAAGTTCCGACATTCTAGGCGATAGTATGATCGCCTTTCGTCGGCTTTTACGGGTATACTAGTAATAGTCAACGAGGCGCGTTGAGGGGGTGCGTTGCCCTGGTCGGACGGGGGCTCCAAGAGCTGATTAAGATCATTACTCAGGATGATCGTTCCTCAATAGCGCCCTTGACCGCGAATCTGCACCTTGAGCCGGTTTGACGCACCGGCACATGCGATGCGGGTCGGGTGGCCCACACTCGCCCGACCCGCGTCCCCCTACGTCCGTGTTCTGCAGGCCTCTCTTCTCTAATCGCCTCTTCCCGGTATCAACGAACCGACAAGACCGGCGTACACATTCTGAGCGGCGCACGGACTCCGCGCAGCGGGTAAGCTCCGGCAAGTACACCTGGACACAACAGGAAGCCCACGCCGCACATAAACGCACAAGCTCTTACAGAAGTCGCGTGGAAAGCAGTTCGCCATCCTCAATACAATATAGCCCGGGTGCAGCGGGGCAGGAGTGCAGTGAGAAACCGATTGCCAGCTTGCCGGACAATGTACATGCCGTATGCATGGCACTGTGGTCAGAGAGGCGCGTACGATTCTCGTTACAGAAGGAGTCGGCTCATGTCCGTATGTGGAAGCTTCAGAATATTCTGCCGCTCAATCGCTCTTATGCTGTTCGTTCCGATCCTGGCGGAATCAGCGGCGTGGGCGGGAGAAACACAAGTCCGTCACCCGGCGGAACCCTACGCGAGTATCTATGAAAACCCGTCGCGGACCAGCACGACGGGGTCCGACGCGGTGAAGATCAGCGCCGCACTGGTGCATAAGTTGGCGGAGACCCTGCCGGGCGACTCGGTCAAAGCCTGGGTGTTCTTCAGGGACAAGGGCATCTCCTCATGGGGCGAGTATGAGGCATCCGTCATCAGAGTCTCTTCCACCTACAACCGTCGGGCAGTTGAGCGACGCGCCAGAAGACGCACATTGCCGGGACTGTTCGACGAGCATGATCTTCCGGTCGTGCCGGCATACATCGCCGAAGTCGAGGCGACGGGGGCACAAGTCCACGTCAGAAGCAGATGGCTCAACGCGGTGAGCATCTTTGCCACCGAGCAGCAGGTAGAACGAATCAACACGCTTCCCTTTGTGAAGTCGCTCGAGCTCGTCAGGCGCGGCCGAAGAGTTGAGCCGGCGGAATCCGAGGAATCGTCGTCGGGGTCGGATGCAGCAGGAGACGCCCGGGAATCGGGTTCGCGCGCATTCTATGGGATAGCAGAACAGCAGCTCACGCAGATCAATCTGCCTGCGGTACACGGCTTGGGTTTCACGGGGAAGAACGTCATCATCGGGCTCTTGGACAGCAGTTTCACGCGCATCCACGATGCCTTCCAAGACCCCACCCACCCGGTCAAGGTGATTGCCGAATGGGACTTCGTCGGCGATGACCCGATCACCGCCTTGGAACCGGGTGATCCGGGCTTCTCTTCACACGGGGGCGAGGTTCTCGGCATAATCGGCGCCTACATGCCCGACGATTTGGTGGGCGGCGCGTACGACGCCTCTTTCGTGCTGTGCAGGACGGAGGATGATGCGGCGGAATACAAAGGTGAGGAGGACAACTACATCGCAGGCCTGGAATTCATCGAAGCACACGGTGCGGATATGTCCTCCGCGTCAATAAGCTACCTTAGGTTCGATGACCCCAGCGACAACTATACCCAGAGAGACCTTGATGGGCAGACCGCCTTGATGACCATTGCGGTCAACCAGGCAACGGCAAATGGAATGCACTGCTGTAACTCCCCCAGCAACAGCGGGCACGACGATGACCCGGAGACGTCTCATCTCGACGCCCCAGCGGACGCATTCGATCTGATCGCAGTCGGGTCTGTGAGCAGCACGGGGGATATCGCGGGGAGCAGTCCCGACGGGCCAACCTGGGATGGCCGCGTCAAACCCGAGGTACTCGCCCGTGGAGTTGCTACACAGACGGTTCACACCACAGATCCAGCGGGTTTTATTAGCAAGAGTGGAACGTCCTTCTCCACTCCACTGGTAGCCAGCGCCGTCGCCTGCCTGATTCAAGCATACCCGGACTGGACGCCCCAGAAGATGCGCGAGGCGCTCTTTACCACTGCTGACTACTATGTCGCCAATGGAACGTTTGACCCACTGTACGTTAGGGGTTACGGGGTAATCGATACGCTGGCGGCTCTGCGCGCGGACTGCAATGATAACGACATAGACGACTTGATGGACATCAGCAGCGGCAGCGCCGACTGCAACGCAAACGACATTCCCGACGAGTGCGAAGCCGACTGTGACGACAACGGCACCATCGACGCATGCGAGACGTTTACGGACTGTAATGGTAACGAGCGTCCGGACGAGTGTGACGCCGACTGCAATGAAGACGGCACGCCGGATGATTGCGAGACGGATGTCGGTGAGATGGACTGTGACGGCGACGGGGTGTGCGATGGTGTGCAGATCACCGGCTGCGCTCCGGGAGACCTCTCATGCGCCGACTGCAATGAAAACGGTGTTCCTGACTGGTGTGATGTCCGTTCAGGCTACTCACCCGACGTGGACTCGAATCATTCCCCGGACGAGTGTTCGCCACCGCCGGCTCCGGCAGCTCCACCGCACGACACACCCAAGAACCGCTATATCTCGCTCGATCCCACGACTAACGGACTGGTTTCAGTCGCCTTGGAGGTACAACTGACGTCCATGTTGCGTTGCAGCGGAGATCTGAACCTGAGCTGCGGGGAAGATGCTGATTGCGATTCGGGTACGGGGCCTTGCGTGGAGCATCCTCAAGTCGGAACGCTTCTCGGCTGGGTGGCAGAGCCCTGGGACGCCAGTTGCACGGGAGAGGACGGTACCCCAAACGGCAACGAGTGCACCGGCCAGTACGTCGCCCGCATCGAAAGTACGCCGACGTTCCGCGTATGGTCTGAGAACCCCCTGCACATAGGCGACTGTGAAACCGTGCCGGTTGCGACTTTCTCAATGCGCTTCACTGCTGATGAGGTCATTTTCTCGCAACCACTGAGTGTCGGAACGATCCCCAAGGCCTATCCCTGGCACTACGGTGACACAGTGGGCGTGGGCACGGGAGCCCTTCCTCCCGAACCCGGCTTCACAGCCCCGAACCAGATCGTCAACGTCAACGACGTGACTGCGTATCTTCTGACCGCGCAAGGCGACACCACCCCAAGTGTACATCCGACCTGGGTGGACCTGCATGGTCTGGGTGACGGCGCCCCACCCAACTACGTCCTCAACGTATCCGACCTGCAACGCATTCTATTCGGTCTGGAGGGGGCGGCCTATGCGGAGGCGTCGGATCAGTATAACCCGGCGGACTGTCCATAGCAGAAAGGCTCCCTCTTCAGGCTCAGCCCGCGGAGGACCCCGTCACAGGAAGTTGACGGGACTGGCGAGGCGCCGGCACGGATCCGCCGGCGCCTCTCCGTGCGGGCACACTGATCGGTGGCCCACACCGGATCGTATCCCCCCCAACAAGAGCACTTTGCGTCTTCTCACAGACTCCGCTTGGGTATAACTTGACACCGGTCATCCATTAGGAGAAAAAACGGCAAAGCTGCACAGACAGCAGAGGATGTCCAGGTCCAGAGCCCGTGGAAGCAACTGCCATGCTCATCGGTGTCTTGGCCGACACGCACGACCGCTTGCCGATGATTGATGCGGCGCTGGGTCTTTTTGCGCGGCGTCGAGTCGGAGCTCTTATCCATCCGGGTGATTATGTCGCACCCTTTGCGATTCAGCGGCTCAAAAGGTTTGCCGGGCCGATTCATGCCACTTTCGGCAACAACGACGGTGAACGGGCGGGGTTGAAGGCTGTTCTCCCCCAGCTTACCGACGGTCCGTTGTTCGTGGAATCGGACGGCCGCGCGATCCTGGTGCATCATTTCGCCGATTGGTGTGAACCTGCTGACGTGAAGCGGGCGGACATCGTTGTAACCGGGCACACACACAAGGCCGACGTCCGGATCAGCCAGCGGACGCTGTTTGTCAACCCCGGGGAGTGTTGTGGCTGGGTTACGGGTCGGTGCAGCATTGCCATCATCAACACTGACGGACCTTCGGCGGAGATCATCGACCTGTTGCCGCGTTAAGGGCCGGCGTATTGGCTTTGTTGGGGCTGCGGGTACACTATAGGCAATCTAAGGTGAAATCGTTGGCTGGCTGGCAAGGAGGTGACCAGACTTTGTTAGATCGAAATAGTGTCAAACTCTTGACTGCTCTTGCGGTGGTGACCGTGGGCATCATCTTTGCCGGGTGTGTCCGCCGTACCGTGACCATCACGACCGAGCCTCCGGGTGCGCTGGTGTTCCTTAACGACCAGGAGATAGGGCGCAGCGAAGTTACGACCGACTTTGTGTGGTACGGAGATTACGACGTAGTTCTGCGCAAAGAAGGTTACGAAACGCTCAAGACCCACTGGGACATCCAACCTCCGTGGTATCAGTTGGTGCCGCTGGATTTCTTTGCCGAGGTTCTGTGGCCCGGGCGTATTCACGATTCGCGCAGCAAGCATTTCGTGCTCACCCCTGCGGAGCTGCCGGACTCGGAGGAACTCGTCGATCGCGCGGTCACGACGAAAGCGCGTGCACTGGATCAGCGAAAGTGACGCCGAATCCGCGCTCATCAGGATCTTGTGACTTGGGGGACACGAAACGTACGACGCGCCCTGCCACGCACAGACCCAAGTTCTGGGTGCCCGCGCGGTGGGTGCCTGCGCGCTGGGTGCCATGGCCAAGCCCGCTCAGCGCGGGCGCCGCCATGCTAGGCAAATGCGAAACTCGACACACGAATCCACAAACTGGTCTAATCGCCATCATCCTGTTGGCAGCTTTGCTGGGTAATGTCGCGACGGCGTCGGGCGAGGGGCGCTTCGCCAGGACGGAAGATGACGTAAAGGTCTACTACGAAGCAGTCGGAAGCGGTGTGCCCATCGTCTTCATCGCGGGCGGCCCGGGGGGTAGCAGCAAGCGCTTCCGCCGCACACATATGCTTCTTCAGCCCTACGCCCAGCTGGTCTTTTTGGACAACCGTGGGAGAGGTCGATCACAGGATGTCGGTCATCGCAAAGGGGCCTACTCGCTCTACAACGACCTGAAGGATGTGGAGGCGGTGCGCAAGGCGCTGGGGGCGGAGAAGATCATCGTCTTCGGTCATTCCTACGGGAGCATGGTCGCGATGGCCTACGCGACCCGCTTTCCACAGCACACGTTGGCGCTGATAACTACTGCGGGAATGCACGGGGCACGCGTTTGGCAAGAGAGAAACATCGACGGCGTCAAACGGTTCCTCCAGTATCAATATCCGAAACGCTGGAAGAGAATCGTCGCACTGCACGACGCTGGGAAGCTTACCAGTAAGGGCGAGTTGGCCTCGATGTTCAGGGACATCGACGAACTCTACGCGTACAACCCCGAGAGCGAGGAGCGCCTGCACGCTCAAGCCGACGAATACAATGATCCCAAGTCGGTTACGTTCAACACCGACGTTTACGAAGCGATCATCGGCAAAGATCCTGAATGGGAAGTCACGGGCACGCTAAGGGGCGTCGAGTTGCTCCCCGAATTGGCCAACTTCACGGGCCCGGCCCTTATCATGGGCGGGCGCTACGACCGCATCTGCCCCCCCATCAACCAGGTGGAGATCGCCGAGGCCCTACGCAACGCCAAGCTGGTGATCTTCGAACACTCCGGCCACGCCCCGTCCAAAGAAGAGCCGCTGCGCTTCTTGAGCGTGGTATCCCAGTTTCTCCGCGAGGTGACGGAGACGGATTAGAGAAGAGCACTGACGATGTCAGCGACAGAGTCCGCCTTCGCTCGGACGCCGGCGCATGTGCACCAGTGTGCCAGCCATCACTGCGAACAGAACCGTTACGACGATACCCCAGGGAGATGCCATCGGAACCGATTCCGGCACGCTGGCGACGCGGAACCCGTAAGTGTAGTCCTCGTAAGATGGGAGGTATCCACCATCGCGCACATTCCCCTGAAGGTAGAACCGGGTGAAAAAGAACGACCCGCCTCGGAACCCGCGGTAGGAGGTGTGCACGATGGCCTCGGTCCATTCCCAGACGTTGCCGCCCTGGTCGAACGTGCCGTAGGCACTCGCGGAGTTCTCGAAGTCACCGACGTCCGTCCGAAAGTATGGAGTGCCGATGGTGTAGCCGCCATCATCGAAGTTGGCATTGTTGCCCGGGTCTGGCGAGGTCAACTCGTTGCTGGGGGAAGCATCCGTGGCGGTCGGGAAGACCCAGTAGTTGCCCGTAACGCCGTCGTTCTTGTGATAGGCAGCCTTGTGCCACTCGTCCTCGGAGGGGACCACCCATCCAGCAGTGGGCTTGCGCACAACCGCGAGTAGAGCGGCAGCGCTTGTCGCCCCGTTCAAGGCGTAAGAGCCGTCCTCAGTGGTGGACGGTCCCTGTGGTCCGGTAGGCTGCCCGTTCTGCAGCCAGTTGGCGAAGCGTGCCGCGTCGCCCCAACACACGTAGTTTACCGGTCGGTCTGCCCACTCGGACGCAACACTGTAGGTGTAGCTGCCGGGCGAGCCGCTCCGCTCGATCTTGCATCCGCGGGCATGGTTCCACATCTGCGTGTTGTACAACGCGTGCGTATCGGTCGCAGCAACCGCGTTGAGAAACTCGGTGTACTGTCCGGTGGTTACCTCGTACTTGCCGATCTCGTACGCGTAGCCCACCGCGCCGCAGATGCGATTCGGCCCCAGCCCACCGGCGCCGGTACCCGAAAGCTCTCCGGCATTACCCGCATGGCCAACGGTAACGGTTTCGATGACCACTTCCGCGTAGGCAAAGGATGTGCAAGCGCATGTCATCAGCAGTGATACCAATGCATTTCCGAATCTCTTCATCACAACACCTCTTCGATTTGCAGTGCTGGGAGCACGTCGCCAACCGTAGTGCCCTCGTCCGCCGGTAACCCCGATGATGCCGACTCATGCAACGCAGTGATACCATCCACGGTCCTCGGGCCCCCGGTTCGACCCACCAGAACGGTATGCACAGGCGAATCCCCATACGAAACCCACGCTACCGAATACGAACCCCGACAGGCAAGAGAAATCGGTGGGCCATACAATTTTCTACAGAATCACCACCCGACGTGGAGTTTCGTGGGTGCTGCCAAGGTCACAGATGCGGAGGCGTAGGATTAATTGAGCGGAAAGGTGTAATCGCGTTGGGTGGCGTTATTCCCTTTACCGCGGGAGCGACGTGGAAACGGCAGCGAGGCCGATCGGCCCCCCCCGCTGTCGACACTACAAAGCATGAACTCGCTCCGCAAATGGCTTGAACCCTCCGCGGCAGCGCGCGGATAAGAGGTCGAGGTCAGCGGCGTCCGCAACAGCCGCGTACATCTCGGAAAGCGATTTGTCTGAAGGGCTTGAATCGCGCAGACCCTCACAGGTGCTCTTGGGGTCGCGGATGCTCTCGGGAGACCGCTGACGCGGCACCGAGCACCCAAGGACGGAAGTCAGAGCTTGCTCGTCGGCCAGCATCCATGCGTCGAAGCGACGGATGGCCACACCGAGAGCCCTGCGTTCTACACAGTCATCTCTTACCAAGTCTTGCGCCTCGTCGATCTGTCGGACGCGCTCCCTCTCGCCGTCTTCGTCAATCAGAAAGACTAGTATGTCATAGCCCTCGTCCTTCGCCTGGAGTAGCCACCGCATGGCCCGCTTGAAGAATCCCTTTCCCCTGCCGTGATAGGCGCGGATGCCGTCTCGACGGACGGATGCTAGAGTGTATTGGTGTTGCTCTTGGGCTAGGCGACGTACTATGGTTTCTAGCGCGCCCGGGCGTTCCTGCTCACCGCTATCGTCGGCGGTAACCCCACGCTCGTGCTTACCCTCGCAGACGATCAGCGCCTTCATTGCTTCGGCGCCTTCTTCTGAGAAACAGGTTTCGCCAGTGCCTCGTCCCCTTCTGCCGTCCAGATCTCGCCAAGTGTGAATATGTCAAGCTGGTCCAAGACCT
>CP070744.1:2573962-2601006 GCA_020348265.1 Phycisphaerales bacterium
GGGCTCAAGGGCATTTACAAGCGCAAATAGGCCTCCCGCTCGAGAGAAGCACTACCGGGGCATGTTGAAACGGGGCTGCTTCGGCGCGGGCGAAGCTGCACTCTGCTTAAAGCTGTTGCTGCGATGTGCCTGCGTGGAGGTGGTTTCGCGCGCTTTTTCGGGCGCGGGTGCCGCGTTTGTTCTTCACACGAATGGCGTCTGGACAACATCTTTCGTGTTGCCCCTGGGCGGCCTGTCTTGTTTCCATCCTACGGGTTCTCCAACGGGTCGTAGTCACGATAGCCCGTTGTCCGGTGGCCGTCCTGCCCCGTGGAAGCGAGTTGCCGTACCTGCTGGCGATGCGAAATACGCAAGAAAGTTGCGAAAACAGACATTTCGTTTGACTCCGGTCGATAAATCGTGTAACGTGAACGCTAGAAGCGCATCGCTGAGCAATTCGAGTTCCGTACGAGGCAAGTGTTTGTTTCAACTCGGCCTAGTTCCGGTGTGCAGTAGAGAGATGTAGTGGTTATGCAAGGAAACGTAAAGTGGTTTAACGGCACAAAGGGGTTCGGGTTCATCAGCCCAAGCGATGGGAGCGAAGACGTATTCGTCCACCACTCGGCCATCCAGGGCACAGGTTTCAAGTCGCTTCAGGAGAACGACAAAGTCGAGTTTGAGAAGGTTCAAGGGGAGAAAGGTCCAAAGGCTGAGAACGTGCGACTGGTAGAGTAGACCACCGGTCAGAATCGGAGTTTGAGGTCAAACAACATACGGTCAGCATCTTAACCGGTGCTGGCCGTTTTTATATACCGATTTCAGCTCAGTACTCCGGGCTACACCGATCAGCACCTAGCCAGTGCACGAGTCCGGCTGGCGCATCTCCCCTGCCCCTTGCTAATAGTCCAACGTGATGATTCTTCCGTTGGTGAAGCTGAAGAACGCCTCCTTGTTGGCGACCTTGACCCCCTCCATCACATCGCCGGGACCCTTACCCGCCGCCTTGAGACAAGCCGGACAGACATAGAGTGGCACGCCACGATCGATGAGTGTACGCAGTTGCGTGTGTGACGAGTCGAACGCGTTATGCGAAATGTCCTCAGCACCCTTGAGTACGACGTGCACACCCTGAAGGTCGAAGTAGACCAGAACGTCGCGGTCCTCGGCCATGAGGTTGGCCATCTTCAGGCCCATCAATACGGCATGTGCGTCCTCGGCGTCGTGGCTGATATGCACGAACACTCCGGTGCGCTCATGCGCGCAGGACCTCTCATGCACTCCGTGACACCCGGACGTACAGGCAACGAGTGCCACCAACAGTAGAACACAGCTCGTCAGACGTGCATAGAACATGTCGAAGCTCCTGTGAAGCAGAATTCGCTATTGATCAGAAAGCAAGCCCAAATCGTACTTGCTCACCGCTCTCGACTCAACCACAAAGCAGCTCCTGCTACGGCAACGATGAAGGGTGAAGGACAAGCGTGGAAGCGCGAAGGCGCATGGATGAGGGCTGAAGAGAGGGAGCCCTGATTGCGGTTCGCTTCGCAGAACTGATTGCCAGTCAGTCCCAACAGAACCACAGCTGGGCGTAAATCTCTCTTGCGTTGATCGGTGCTTGTCGGGTATTGTTCGATTTACAGGTCGATGATCGCCGCCACGATCTTGGGATTGGGCGTGGCGATTGCCATGTCGGCGCCTTGGGAATGAGCGACATTTCACTTCGGGCGTCGGCAAGAGGCGGTGTGGTCTCAATGGTTGACAAATGCATATCTAGATGACCGGGAGACAAAGATGAGTGCAACAAACGCGAGGAACTGGCGGAGGATGCTGACTGGTGCAGTCGGCGTGGCGATGTTCGCAGGTACGCCGCGCGTCGAGGCAGCGTGGACGTTAAAGCTGGCCAATGGGACGGGTGAAACGCTCGCCTTTTATGACGTAAATGAGTCACCACCACCCTCGCGGCTCCAGGCCGGTACGGTTCTTTTCGGGGGAGTCCGCATCATCGACCCTGAGGGATACAACCCGGTATTCGCGTGGAATGCGGGGATCAATACGACGGGGACGGATCCCAACGGGTTCTTGATCGCGTTTGCGCTAACGGATTCCCCCCCGCTCATCCAGTACAAAATCTTTCACTACAAGGTCACCCCCGGCCAGGCAGGAAAAGATCCCGATCTTCAGCCCATACTCATAAGCCAAAAGGTGGTTGAAGTGACGGAGGGAGAGATCGAAATCTTCGTAGACCGTGATTGGAACGCCACGATTGCGCCTCCAAGTCCGGGGGCGTGCTGCGCGCTTACGGGTTGCTCCAACGTGGCCTCTTTGGGTGCGTGCCCTGCTGGCAACTTTCTACCCGGGGCCTCGTGCACGCCCACGCTTTGTGCTACGGTCACTCAGACGGTGGGACCTGCCGGTGGGACCGTGGCGACACCCGACGGGGCGGTTACGGTCAAGTTTCCTCCGGGCTGCCTGGGCACCGACGTGGAGATCGGCATCGAAGAGGGTGTATACCCGACCAGGGTATACAACATAGAACTCACTGACATGGCCACCGCGGACTTTGACGTGCATATGGCCTATACTTTCACTCCGGGCACGCTCGCGTTTTGTCCTGACGTCGAGCTCTGCATGACCTTTGACCACGCGAGACTAGGCCTGGACCCGGCCAAGTGCAGCGAGCTGCGCTTCATCCACTCCGACAGAATCTGCGGAACCGACGCCGATTCCAACTGCTTGACGGATGCAGACTGCCCACCCGACGACCTGCCCTGCCGTCTCGCTTACCACGAACACACCGCGACCTGTGATTGCCCCGCCACGTCCCCAAGTGGAACCTGTTGTACGACGCTCACTCACTTCTCCGACATTGTAGCGGTATCACCTGTGAAAAAGTTGCCCCCCTGCCGGCGGTGCATCAGGCGGTGCTGTGGACGCGGCATTGTGGTCGTCTTGCCGCTTATGCTCGCTGTCTTGGGGTTTGCGAGACTGCGAAGGGCATGTTCTTCCAAAGATCGCCGCTTCGTCGAATGATCCAGCGACGGGCTGAATCCTACGGCAGTTGTCATTCCGAGCCGCGACTGTGAACGTCCGAACCTGCTGACGCTCGCGGATTACCTACGCAATAGGTCCGGCTTCGGGCACGTCTGGGGGTCTCGCGTTTTGCACCCTCCGATACGGAAGACCATTCTGTGCGACTGCGTTATAGCAGATTCGGATATTGTGTAGCGGGCGAATTGCATGCCGGCGCTTCGCTTGGGCATGGCACCCAACTCCTGAACCGCTAGACAATAACAGAAATTGCTCTAGCGTTCTCAGGTAGGGATCGGCGGACGGTATATTTGCCATGGAGACCTCGAATCCGGCCCTGGATCCCGTCCAGGGGCACCTGTTGCTTTAGTGTCGTGTGGGACTTGACGCTATCGAAAGGGCGCCAAGCGAGCCCAAGACCGGTCGGATGACATTTTCGGGATTGACAGGGCATTTGCGGAATCTACGATTGCCCGTTGTCGGTCGAAGTTCTTCTTGCCGCCATTGCCTGTGCTTGTGGCTGGCGCAAAGGGGCGTTCGGCTAACGAGTTGCTTGAAACGTTTGGGGCAAGCGCGGTTCGATCGCCAACTCAACTGATCGTGCTGTAGACCAAGAAGAACCGACCGTGCTGCACATGGCAGAGACGGTTGGCGCATCGTGGCCGGATGGACTTCGGCAAATTCGAATTTCAGAGTCCGCGTCTTATGGTGGAGACTCCACTTTCGGTGGGTTGCGCCGCCGGGTAGACCGCGCGCTTCGGCAGGCAAAGAAGGCGTTGCACGCCGTCGGCGAATGTAGAATAAGTGTCCACACACGCCGATAGGAGAGCCACATGCGCGGGCGCACGTTGTGTTGCAGGAGTCGTCAGCAGAAGATGCGGTGCCGTACTTGTGAAAGCATGTGAATCGGCACCTTCGGCCCAGTGCGAGCGCGGTGGCTGGGTCTGTCTATGGGAGATTGAAACCTATGCGCGAAAGATCGAGTAACGATGGGATTTCAATTCACGCAATCGCTGGAACGGAAGTAATCCTGCTCGGTTTGGACGCCAAGCCGGAGGCGAGCCAGGGTTTGCTCGGGTTTCGCATCGAGAGACGCGATGGGGATTTGGGGCCGTTCAAGCCTCTGCCCGCACCGCGACGTTTTGCGGACGTCGACGAACCGTCGTGCGTCATCCAGGCGTTTCTCTGGGGAGACTACGTCGTGGATCCCGGCACGACCTACACGTATCGAGCAATCGCCGTATACGATGACTCGGCGGCCCCACGGGAGGCGAAGCCCGTCGAGGTGACCGTAACGACCGAAGATCCGGAAGACCAGGTGCATGCGGTCTACTTCAACCGTGGGGTGGCCGGCAGTCAGGCTTACAGCCGCAGATTCGGTGACCACCAGAGGTGGTACAAAGTTGAACATCAGGGACGCGAGGAGTGGCGGCTACAGCTGCGACCGGAAGACATCCCTGAAAGAGAGGCGTACACATGGCTGTCGCGTGGACTCGAAGAGGCAATGTTGGGTTTCATCGCCCAGGCAAAGGGTCCTGAATACTCATTGCGCGCGGCGGTATACGAGTTCACCTATCTGCCCGCCGTTCAGGCATTCGTTGATGCTCTGGAACGTGGAGTCGACGTCAAGATCGTACACCATGCCAAGCGTCAGCGACTACTACAACTCAAAAAGGACAACGACGCCGATACAACGGTCAACTACACCGATGGCGAGAGAGCCCCGGTGACCTTCAAGAACAAATACGTGCTTGACCGGCGGGTCCCTGACAGCGTCTGTCAAGAGGCTGATGCAACACTCAAGAACGTCGGGCTAAAGGACCATGCGAATCAAGAGGCGTTCGATCAGATGATGATAGAACGGACGCGCACACAAATATCTCACAACAAGTTCATTGTGCTGCTGAAGAACAACAAACCCATACAGGTCTGGACCGGATCGACGAACTACACGGCGGGTGGCATCTTCGGACAATCGAACGTGGGGCACATTGTCCGGGACGAGGCGGTTGCCGGGAAGTACTTCGAGTACTGGCAGAAGCTGTCGACGGATCCCAAGGCCAAATCTTCGAAGTCCGATCCGAAGGACAAGGGCATGCGGAATTGGACCGTGCTGCAACAGCGAGATCTGAAAGGGGCCCCACCGCCAAACTCGATTACGCCGGTTTTCAGCCCACGGTTGACCACAGCCATGCTGGATTGGTATGCCAACAGGTTGGCAGCTGCGGCGAGTTGTGCCTGTTTCACCGCGGCATTCACCGTGGCCGATCAGATCTTCGAAAAGGTGAAGAAGAAGAAACGGGTCGCCGAAGGGAAGCCCTACCAGCGCTATCTGCTTCTGGAGAGCGTTACGAGTTCGATGCGCGAGAAATACCGGAAGATGGCCAAGTGCCCCCAGAACCGGATCGCGTGGGGTGATGCGTTGCGCCGGCGTGGCGACGACCCGGAGCACCAGCAATTCATCGAGACGCTGACCGGCCTGAACGACCATGTGGAGTACTTGCACACCAAGTACATGCTGATCGATCCGCTCTCGGACGATCCCGTGGTCATCACCGGCTCGGCTAACTTTAGTGACGCCTCCACGATAAAAAACGACGAGAATATGTTGATTATTCGTGGAAACACCCGCCTGGCGGATATTTTTCTGGGTGAATTCATGCGGATGTTCAACCATTTTCATTGGCGGAACGAGGTGAACGCACTATCTGAGGAGGAGGTGGAAGCGAGGGTCTACTTGTGCCCCGATGACTCTTGGACCGAACCGTATTACACCGAGGGTACACAATTGTACGCGGAGAGATTGCTGTTCGCATAGTAGGCTGGTCGAGAATGTCGCGAGCGAGCACGCACGAAGAAGTGAAAGGAGACTCTTGTGGCAGCAGGCGCGAGGAAAGAGACAGTCAAAGTGGCTCCCGATGCGGTACGCGTATGGCGCGGGTTTCGCCTGAGCCATCTGTCGCAAGCGGAGTTCTTCAAGAAGTTGGGCTCGTTTTTCATTCCGGGTACGGTGCAGATTCAGTTACCGGTCGGACTGACGGCATATCTGCCGAGCGTGCTTCCCAAGGACAAACCGAGCGAGGCGCCGGACGAGATCGCCCTCGTATTCTATGAGGTTAAGCAGGCGTACGACGATGCCAAGAAAACGGTTGGCGGGCGTGCCTACAGTGATCTGCATGGCTTGGCGTTTGATCTGAACCGCAGTATGTCCGGCTTTCCGGATCCGTACAAGGGGACGCTCGTCGAAGACGAGAAATACCACCTGTTTAATGAGCCTGTGGACTGGCAGCACGGTGTCGTGAAAACATTCGTAGGCGTGCGGGAGCGAGGTAACTCGTTTCACGAAGAGGTTGCCAACTGGCTGACAGGTGTTCAGCAGAATGAAGGACCGGACGGCGCCATCGTGTCGGCGTCACGCAACTTCGTTGTGTATTGGGAACACTGGTCGGATGCGAAGATGGCCAAGTCCTCGCGAATGTCGGAACTGCGAGAATGGCTCAAGCCGGTGTATGAGAAGATCATTGAACCATTTGAATTGCCGCAGCGCCTTTGGGATGAGTACGTGGGCGTTGAGGTGTCAGGTGGTGAGAGCTTCAACTTCCAGTTCGAGCGTGGTCGCAGGACGTGAGCCCGAGTTTTGGTATTCGGAGGACTCCGTGCAACGCCAAGGAGAAAGTCGTGACAACGAAGGCACTTGAGGCATACGACAACCAGCGATTCGGACCCATCGTGGGCATTAGTGACGAAGGAAGCGCGGCGAAGACGATTGCCAGGGCGGCGTACATGTCGGCAAAAGCGCTTGCCCTGGGGGACGAAGCCGATGAGATGTGTGTCGGCATGATCATCGATGGCGAAAGAATGGGCAGTGCCGGTGAGATTCCGATCGGGCCCGACGAATATGATCAACTGGTACCTGTTGCCGGTGGATGGACGTTCAGTACGACCAACGTCGGCGTGAGGGTCAATACACGAATCCATCAGCCCCTGCCGGAGTTTGCCGTGGCCGATGCGCAGGCCGACGAGCAGCGATGGCTCGATTCGATCTTCGCGAGATTTCGCCCGTTTATTCATACTCCGGACGGGAAGCCGCGCCCCCTGACAGTACGACTGCTTGTCAAGACCGCCGCCTGCGTTGAAGCGTTTCGAAACTTGGCGCCCAAGATCGAGAGCGGTAGGCGTGACAGTCGCTTGGGCTCGCCTTCGTTGCACCGCCTGTCTTTTCTTATTGAGTTCGACCGCGTGATCAAGGGCGACGATGTGGGGGAAATCAGGAAGCTCATGCAAGCGGCCTCCGAACTGAAGGTCCCTGAGGTTGCCGTTGACGGTAGGCTTCTGGAGGGCGCGCGACGTCGGATCAGTATACAAGGTTTGCTCAACGTGATGGATGCCGGCACCACAAGGGAACTTCTCAAGGAAGGCGAGAGGCTCGGGGTACGTTTGGTTTACCATTACGAAGTAGACGAGGAAACCGCGGCGCGGACGATTTGGACGGGGCTACACACGGCACGCGCGCAGGGATTGACCGCGGCCAAGTACGGGCTCTTTCCGATGAAATTCGATCAGCAGAGGGAAGTGGTCCATGATATCCAGCGCTGGTTGGGTAACGCGTGGACGGCCATACCGGCCTACTATGTGGACACGGCCTTGGTGACAGACAACGACGTCTGCGAGAGTGATCGATGCGTCGAGGGCTGCCGCTTATGGATGAACATGATCGCCGAGGCTGGTGTGAAGGTCGCGCTGATCGACTGTCCGGATCGCATTGACCCGCACAAGCTGCTGAAAACGGGTGGTCCGAACGACCGTGGCATCCTGACGCTGGAGGATGTTGGAACGCTTACGCGGCACGCCGAGACCCTCGGTTTGAAGGCGCTCTGGTCGGGTGGAATCAGGCCAAACCAGGCGTTTGAGCTGGGAAAGCTGGGCGTGGCCGGCATCTTCACGACCGGCAGTACGGCACGTCCCCGCGCCGTCAGTGGCACGATGGAGGGTGACCATCAGTTGTCCTTCCAGGGCGAGCCAACCGGACCGGGGGTCCGGAGGATTCACGCATTGGTGGGAGGCGGGTTCCTGTGCCGCGTCCTGGAGGACAAGTCAGTCGTCAAGGAAATCGAGGGCAAAGCTGCGACCCTGATCGACAGCCGTATCACTGAACTCGAGTCTCCACTAGAGGCCATCAACGAGACACTGCAAACGGGATGGAAAAAACACTGGGTGCTTGTTGGCAGCTAAATCGGCGGGCCTCTGACGGAAATCTCATAAAGAAAGGAAGCGACACCATGTCGACGAAACAATCCGCTACCCAGGAGACGTTGGCCGTACGTTCCAGACAGCTTGCCCAGAAGAAGAACATTCTCTCGGGTGCTACCGTCTATCTGTCCGGCCCGATGGACTTTGTGGCATCGCGCAAGGAGGAAAAGGAGTTCGGCTGGCGCAATCGGGTAGGTCAGTTCCTTAAGCGCTACAAGGTCACGGTCTACGATCCCTGGTACAAACCTCCGGTGAAGGGCATGCGCCACTACGGCAAGGAGGATGAGTTCTCGACACAGAAGCGGCAAAACTGGACGTTCGATGACTCGCCCGACGGCCACAAGACGCGGGCAGAACTATGTGACGAGTTTTGGCCGACGTTGCACGTGGACCTTCGCATGACGGATACGGCCGACTTTCTCGTCGCATTCGTTCCCACGAACATCTACAGCGTGGGTACCGTCCACGAGATCGTCATGGCGCGTCTACAGCACAAGCCGGTCCTGTTCGTGTCGCCGTCTGTTACCTTTCCCGTATATGAAGAACTTGAAGCGCACCTCAAAGAAAAGGGGGACGAAAAAGGACAGGCCATGCTCGAAGAACTCGCCAAGCAAGCACCGCTTCGTTCCAATCCCGGTGCCATGCCCAGTATGTGGTATATGGCGCTGGTCGACGGACATTACTTCTTCGACGGATTCGGTTTTGCGCAGTACGCAGGTGAATTCGGGTGGCGGAAAGGTGCCCTGGATTTGCACGATGAGCAGTGCCCGCCGAAGAGGCCCTTGTTGCCATACCTCGAAGCGCTGAACATGCAGATTCCAAAGCGCTACGATCTGGAGCAGGACAAGTTTGTGGAAAATCCTGAATGGCTGATTTTTGACGACGAAGATCTTTGATGCAAGGTGAGCTGGTATCGCAAAAAACAAACATAACTTCCGGGCTGCCGGCGGCGCGCGCTAGCCTCGTATAGTGCCAATGGTGCGGTCGCTTGCTTGCGTCGCGGAGACTGTGAAAATCAATGCAGGTGTACGCGACAGACCTTGAGGGAGATCCCGAAGGGCTTGCGGTTGCGTTGAATCTGAGGTGTTGATAGGACTGAAACTGTGCGAAGGTTGAGTCTCGGGACGATATGAAGAAAGACGTCAGTGAAGAAGCCAGTGCACCATGTCGGAAAAACAGGTGACAGTCAATTCCCGCATCCACGCGCTCGCTGACGTGCAGAAGGATGTCGAACAAGCGCTGTTGGAGATCGTTCGGCTGGCGCGCGCTGAGCAGGGTTGCATAACCTTCGATCTGCACCGCGCGGTGGATGATCCAACACAGTTCTGGATTTCGGAATGCTGGGCCAGTCAGGACGCGCTCCTTCAGCATTTGAGCAAGCCTTACCTGAAAGCCTGGCTGGAAAGATCGACGAGCTTGGTGGCTGAACCGATCGAAATCACGCAGTGGAAGTTGATCGGCAGCTCACGGTAAATGCGCGCAGCTGCCTGGGCAGGGCGAACCGCCCAGCTATCCAATCCGGATTTGAAGGAAGCGGCTCAAAGCATCACCGTGAGAAAGGGCATTCGCGGCCGAGCCCGCTAGCCGTCGATGAACGGTAACCGTTGCGGTCCGGACGGTACCGATAGGGTGCCAGTGGACACAGGAGGTCACGTTGGAATGATTTTGCTGAGCCCTTATCAGCGCCAGCAACTCCACGCCTTCATCTTAGACGCGTTCGATGGAGACGATCTGGAGGTTCTGGTTGGAATCCACCTCGGTGCGAGGCTGGCGGATTTTGTCGATTTGCACCAGGATCAACAGAAGATCGTACTGGATTTGATTGAGGAGTTCGAGGGCCGCGGAGAGTTGGAAGCCTTGTTGCGCGGGATCTTGAAGGCACGCCCGAAACGAGATGATATTGTCGAGTTTTGCCGTACCAACTTCGCGCACGTGCTTGATGAGTTGGCCCCGGAAACGCTGATCGAGGACACAGCCAACGCGCTAAGGACTGTCGCAGACTTCCTGGCTGATCCACAGGTTCGCCAGACCGTGGGCAGGTTCCAGGCCGACTTTCGGACGATCGAAGAGCGGACGCGGATTGTGTCCGGATACAAGCAACTGCATGAGGTCTTGCACGTTCTGCAATGGCAAGTGCCCGCTATTCAGGACGCTGCGGAGCGGTTCGACACCGACGTAAATGCGGCCAGGCTGCTTTCGCGGCAGCTACTCGACCTGCGCAGGCAGGTTGCCCGGACGCGCGAGCGGGCGGATGGGCTCCCGACGGCGATGATGGAGAAGATGTGGATCGACGAGCTCGACCAGGCGGTGAAAGACGCAGACAAGGCGTTGAAGACGCCGGACGGGACCGCGATGACCTCCGTGGTTAGTGATTTGAGGGTCCTGCTGCGGGAGTCAGCGCGCATTGATGGGCAGCTTGCGGTCGCGGTCAGTGATCTTCCGCTGGGAAAACTGCTTGATGCGCTTGGGGAGATTGACCAGAGTCGCAGCTCAGATGCAGCCACCAAAGGAGGTTCGGCCAGTCAACAGATTCGAGACGGGCGGGATGCGTTAAGACTGATTCGACCAAAGCTGGCCGGATTGGTCGCCCAGCACAACAATTGGCAGTCGTTGGATAAGGAGTTGGCGGGAATCGAAACGAATCCCGGGTATCGGCCCGAGGATAAGGTCCCGCGCTGGCGAAGAGTCAAAGACAAGCTCAAAGGACTCTGCAACGCTTTTTCCGGCGACGACTGGTCGGTGAAGATCATGAGTCACCTGTCCAACTGGGAGGCCGCCGCCCAGAGAAACGAAAGTCAAACGTGCGAGATTGAGGCGGACTCGCTTCGCACGCAGGCGATGGATCGGTTCTTCGGGGTCGACACGGAAATGCGCGACCTCTGTGAGAACCTCGTAAAGGTGGGAAGACCGCTTAAGACACTGTTAGAGGCCTATACCAATGAAAACCCCTGAAACATCGGCTCAACAGGATCGATTCGGCTCTCTTGCGGAACTGCGCGACGCTCACAATGCACTCCTTTCCCGGATATCCGAGGAGTCGCTGACTTCAGAGGATGAGGAGCAGATTCAGGAATTCCTGGAAAAGGCAGCGGCTGCTGGAACGCTATTCGACAGCGCCGCAGATCGTAGGCAAGCCCAGGGGCTGTTGGATTACTGGGTGACTACGCAGTACGTTCAGGCTAGGGAAAGCGCCAAGGATCAGGGGTCGGTTCCTCGTCTGCCTCGTGCGCAGACCCGTTTAGCGCGGTTCGACACCGCCACCGTTGGCGAGGCCACCGAGAACGCCGATCGTCTCATTCAGAGTTTCTCTGCGGCCGATCAGGAACTCGCCCGCAGGGTGCTCCTTCGTTTGACCGAGTTGGATGCAGAAACGGAGGAAGTGCGCACAGCCCCGACGGCGCGCAGCTCGCTGGAAGTACTTGGTGATCCCAACATCGTCCGCACGATCATCGACGGGCTTATTGGCGCCGGGGCAGTGAAGCGAATGGGTGGTGACCCGGGATCAGCGGCAGAACAGCTTTCTTTAGCCAACGAAGCGTTGCTCCGTGTCTGGGATTGGCTGAAACAGTGGCTCGAGCAGCGAATCCGTTTCCGGGATACGGTCAATTATTGGGTACACCATGCCCGAAGTGAAGGTGCCCTGATCCGTGGGGTGTTGTTGGACGAGGCTCGGACGTTCCATGATCTGAACGATCGGGAGCGTGAGTTCGTGGAGAGGAGTCGCAACGCGGAAATCTCGCAGACTCAGCGGCTCAGAAAATCCAGGAACCGATTCCGTGCCCTCTTCATCGTCGCGCTCCTTCTGCTGATTGCCGGCATCGGGCTCGCGTGGCATGCGTCGGTAAAAGGGGCCGAGGCGGTTGCAGCACTGGCCAGGGAAAAGGCTGCGCGGGCGAGCGAAAAGGAGGCACGGGATACGGCCGTACAAAAGGCCGACCTGTACCAGGAGGAGAATCAGCGTTATGCGGCCTTACTAGAAGAATCCAGACAGATCGTCGGTTTCTACCAAAAAGAGTACGACACCAGCACCCCTGACTCACCGTTTCAGATGTCCATCGAGGCATTTCAACAAAACTTGGGCGCGATGGCCTGGGTCCATTCCAGTCAGGGCGGAGCGGAGCGGGTCCCCTATGACGCGGATTTCTTGGGGATCTCCGTCCCGCTACCTGAACTCACGCGCGACCTGAAGGATGATGCGTACGACAGCGGCAGACCGCTCGGCTACTTTCACTATTCGCTGGTCTTTCATCGAAAGCGACGGACCGCGATCTACACTGCGTGCAATTACGATCGTACTAAAGCTATCCGCGTGAGGCACGGTCCGGACAATTTCCGGTTCGATTCGTATATCGCGAAAGAATATCAGCATGGGGCCGCAGCCTACGTCGACAACGACTTCGACCGAGGACATTTTGTGTCCCGCTTGGACGTGCTGTGGGACAGGCCAGGGAGCTTGACGGACGAAGCGGTGCAGTCGGCGGTTAACACCTATGCCAATACCACGCCGCAGTACGAAATGTTTAATAGGGGATTGTGGGCCAGGATTGAGGACTGGGTAAGAACAAAACACAACCCCAAGGCCGAACGTGTCACGATCTTCACGGGAACGGTGTTCCGAGATGACGACTATTCTTACCGGTATTCTAAAGACGGGGGCTGGAGCAACGCCCCAGAATCTCGTACCGCCAAGGTCGCCCGCTCCTTCTGGAAGATTGTCGTATCGTGTCATGCCGCCGGCTCGCGTGAGCCGACAGTGGACGCGTTTCTCGCAGACCAGTACAGCAGTGTAGACCCCACGACGCCCAAGGATAATCCATTCGACTGGAACGCCTTCGACGCCAGCGCTTATCAGATCCGGGTGGCGGACATCGAAGAGTTGACCGGCCTCGATTTCGGCGAACTTGCGGAATGCGAGCCCTGGTATGCGACGTCGCGAACGACACAGATGAAGCCTTGAAGCGATCCGCCCGGCAAGAGCATTCCAAGCCACCCGGATTGCTCGGTTTACCGCGTGCCAAGCGCAACGGAAGAGACGATGGAACTGTCACAGCACTTCGAGGAACTGACTGAGGCGCTGCTCCACGCTTACCGCACGGAGAGTCAACTCGCAATGATGGTCAAGTTCGATCTTGACCTCGCGCTCGAGCACGTCGTTGCCCGGGGGCCATTGCGTCAAATGGTGTTCGACTTGATTGCATGGACCGATTCCGAGGGCCGCGTCGACGAGTTGTTCCTCGCAGCCCTTCAACGCAAACCGAACAATCCCAGGCTTAAGACTCTCGCAGCCAAGCTGGCCGATGAAGTAGCCAAGCAGCATGAAGCCCTGGAGGCCGCACTCAAACCACACTATGCCCCAGATCAAGAGAATCCAAACGCCGACAAGGTCCGCGAGGCGTTGAGCAGCTACGAAACCAGCGGTGTTCTCGAAGCCCTGGTGGTCAAGACTCCGCAAATGGACTCGGGTTCTGATGTGGAGCAATGGGTCACCCGCATGAACGAATCGAAGCGGCGGGTGTGCTCGGTCGGGCGCAACGGTAACCATCTCGGGACGGGGTTTCTCATTGCTC
Organism: Phycisphaerales bacterium; assembly: GCA_020348265.1. Taxonomy (GTDB): domain Bacteria; phylum Planctomycetota; class Phycisphaerae; order UBA1845; family UBA1845. Next base: position 2,587,786 of record CP070744.1, read on the forward strand.
CTGATCGAATCCTCACGAACGCGCACGTAATCCCAAGCAGCACGTCGCTGGCCGAGTGCGGGGCAGTGTTCGATTTCGTGGGGAAAACACAGAGATCGCAACTGCGGGAGTACAAGATCGTGGCGGAGGTTGCCCGCAGCGAACCGCGGGAGTTTGATTTTGCCGCGTTCCAGTTGGAGGCGGTTCCAGAGGGTAATCGTAAACACTTCAGAGTACGATCGTACCAGTTCGAGAATCTTCGTGAGCCCGTTGGGATCCTCGGCTACCCCAATGGTGAGCCGCTGCGGTTTGCCTACGGTGTGGTCTTCGACAACAACAGCTTTATGGGGCGTGTCGCCTACACGGCGAACACGGCGCCGGGATCGTCGGGTTCACCCGTCTTCAACGAGAATTGGGACCTGGTGGCCATCCACCACCATGGCGAGAAGAACGTGAACAACCACGGTGTGCCCATGAACGCAGTTTTGAAACACTTGAAGGGGGCCGGCAAGGAAGGCTTGATCGAAGAGCAGAACTGAAGGTCGTAAATGAAATCGTATAGCGTAGCCACGTCGCACTGAATGGAGATGACATGATCGTTGCCAAGGTGTGGACAAGAGGGCAACTGGCCCGCAAGACCACTTAGCGCTAATGACGGCCAATGCCGTCCAAGAAGTATCTGCGTTGGTTGTAGGAATTCGGGAGAACCCACCATGGATCGTGAAGAAAAGTCACGACGACTGTCCTCACTCGTCAAGCAGATCGCGCCCGATGGTGAAGTGGAAGGACTTGCGCCGGCCGCGTCGGGATTGGAAGCCATGCCGGGCGCAGGTGCACCGGAGGAAGAGGAAGTGGATCGTGCGCGCAAAGGCCTCGAGAACATCGCTCGCGGCGCGGAACTGCACGAGAGCGAAATGTCCGCTCTCGAGGCAATTATTCTTCCTCAGGGACGGCCTGTCATCGACATCGTGAATGACGGCTTCAACGATCCACCCTCTCCATGGGCGCACTTGGGCACGGGTGACACTCGTACAAGGATAGAAACGGTCATCCCATCGGTCGGACGGATCGAGCTGCCCAATCACCCCAGTTTGCCGTACGGCGGGACGGGGTTCGTGGTGGGCGACGATCTCATCATGACCAACCGACACGTGGCGGAGATTTTTGCCACCGGGCTAGGCCGACGGGAACTTAGCTTCCGTCCCGGTCAAGTTGCGGGTCTGGATTTTCGCCGCGAGGTCAACCCCACCGACCCGATCTACTTGGATGTCCGGCAGGTGGTCATGATCCATCCCTATTGGGACATGGCGTGTTTGCGCGTCGATGAGTTGCCCGAGGCCCAGCGTCCGCTGACATTATCCGTCACACATCCCGACGACCTCACGGATCGGGATGTCGTGGTCATCGGATACCCGGCCATGGATTCGCGAAACGATTTGGATCTGCAACGTCGTATCTTCCGTGGTATCTTCAATGTCAAACGCATGCAACCAGGGAAAATCACGGCAAGGGCGCAAATCCACAGCTTCGGCAACCGCGTCAGCGCTATGTCACATGATAGTTCCACGCTGGGCGGCAATTCCGGGTCCGCCGTCATTGATGTAGAGACGGGAGAGGTTGTCGGTTTGCATTTCGCAGGCAGGTACCTGGAGGCCAATTATGCCGTAGCTACGCATGATCTAGCCGCTGACAACCGTGTAGTGGATACGGGAATGCACTTCGCCGGCTCGATCGAGGTGACAGACACATACGACGACGCGTGGCGACGTGCGGACCCCGAGTCGGAAGATGTGGGGTTGCCCACATCCTCCGACCGGGACATCGCTACCGAACCGGACGTCAGGCCGACCCTACGGGCCGGCGGTACGACAACAACGTGGACGATACCGCTTCAGGTTACGGTGACGCTGGGTTCCCCGAGCAACGGGCAAACGGATTCGACCGACGTCTCAGTCGTCGAAGCCGAGGCGCCGGCGTTCACTTTGAGGCCCGATCCAAGCTACAATACTCGGAGCGGCTACGATCCGACTTTCCTCGGCGATCAGTTCGAGATTCCATTGCCCTGGCTGACGGAACAGCAGTATCGAGGCGTGGCGTTCAATCGGCAAGCCGACGAGCAGCGGCACGTACTCTCCTATCATCATTTCAGCGTCGTGATGAACCGCGAGCGTCGAATGGCATATTTCACGGCCGTGAATATCGACGGCCGACGCGAAAAGGACATTTCTCGTGGCGATTTCTCGGATAAATGGTTTGTCGATCCGCGCATCGGTTCGAACGAACAGTTGCAGAATGATCTGTATATACGCAATAAGTTCGATCGCGGCCACTTGGTGCGGCGTCTCGATCCGGTTTGGGGGCGGCGATTTTCAGAGGCCAGGAAGGCCCATGACGACACGTTTCACTGGACAAACTGCAGTCCCCAGCATGAGCAGTTCAACCGTAACAGAAGTACTTGGGGATTGGTGGAGAACTGGATTCTCGAGACCGCGAACGCCCACAATCAACGGGTCACCGTATTTACGGGCCCGGTCTTTCGAAGGAACGATCCGTTCTATCAGACGGAAAGCGGTGACCGCGTCCAGATTCCACTGCAATACTGGAAGGTAGTCGCGATGGTGCACCGCGACGGCGAATTGCGTGCGACGGCGTATCTACTTACGCAAGAAGGGCTCATTGACGACATGGTGGAAGCGGTCCGGGAACCCAGGAGTTTCCAGAAGACGATAAGCGAAGTTGAAGAACTTACCCACCTTTCGTTTGGTGACTTGCGTGAGCAGGATCCGCTGGCCGAAGGCGCCACAGAGGCCGCGGGACCGATCGAGGTTGAACTCAGGTCCCTGAACGATGTCGTGCTCGACAAAGGTCAGAGGTGAATGAGAGTTGAAGCCCGACTAGAGATGCATTTATTGGTCGAGGTTGACTCTCCCTGGTGCACCGATCTAACCAGACTGGTTCAGCCTGAAGGAATTCGTTATGCGAATCGCAGGGTTCGGAATCGGTAAGCCAAGAGATTCGATCTGTGATGCCTTTACCTTGGCGAAGTTTGACGAGACGATGGCCATCCGATTGAACAGACCCTGCATTTGGTCCTGTACAACTACGGAACACACTGCAGCCAGGTGTTAGTGGCATGGGCCAAGGCACACATCGTCAGGCTGTATTTCACGCCGACCAACGCCTCCTGGCTCAACCGTATCGAACGCCACTTCGGCCCTTTGAAGAAGTTCGCGCTGGATAACTCGGACCACTCCAGTCATCAGGAGCAAGAGGAGGCGATTCAAAACTACTTCCTTTGGAGAAACCATCGCAGTCTCGACATTCAATCATACGGGCACGCGCGAAACTGTACCGCCTGAAACGGCACTAGCCATTCCCTTAGCTTACAAGACTCGACACCCGCAGCGGTTTTTCACCGTACCGGTTGTTGGCGCGTTGCGCGATCACGCTTTCTCATGGGTTCACGGTTTACGGCCAATCTTTGAGGATGGTCATCGGAGCGACAGGTCGATCACGAAAAGAACTCGTCGACGACGTACTGGTCCTCGTCGAAGACCCACAGCTCGTAGATTCTCCCGTCGCGAATATCAAACGTGAAGAAACGCCGGCATTCGGTGTTCTTTCCGGGACGTCGGAACCGGACCCTAGTGATGGCCGCGGCCCGCTCGTCATTCGCCAGGATGTCCAGGATTTCAATGCGTTCGGTTTTTCCGCCGGTGAGGTCAAGAACCTTGTCGATGTAGCCGAAGAAATCGCTGGCGTTTCGATAGACCCCGGCCAGCGGCGTCCGGCCGGGAATGTGCACTTCCACATCGTTGGTCAGCATGCTCCGCACCGTGTCCAGTTCACCCGCCGACCAAGCCTCGAGATACTTGCGAGCCAGTTCCGCATTCGGATCCGCCATCACGTTCTCCTACTCCTCTTGCTCCAACCGGAATCGCGGGCAAACGCAACCGATCGTTCGTGCGAGTCATCTCATGACCGGAAGTTCACTTGCCGGGATCGTCTTCAAAGAACTCGTCAACGGCATGGAGATCGTCCTCGAACTCCCAAATCTGCGAGATCTTCCCAGCGCGGATTTCATAGATAAGGAATCGATTCACGTCGAGAACCTTCCCGGGACGCTCGAAACGCTCCTCCGCAAGGACAACCGCCCTCTCGTCGTTCGCCAGAATGTCTTTGATTCTGACGACCTGCGCATTCCCCTTCGTTAGCGCGTACACGCGCTGGACGTAATCGTTGAAGAAGTTGTCGATCCCCCGGTACACTCCGGCAAACGAGCTCTTGCCGGCCAAGTGCACCTCGAGATCGTCATTGAAGGACGCTCGAACGGTGTCGAGATCGCCCGTCATCCAGGCGCTGAAGTACTCGCGCATAAACTCGACGTTCGGATGACTCATCGCCAGCTCCTTCGCCGTAGACCCGGGCGCTCGGGATGTCCGCCTTGCCATTTACATCCGGTGGCGCGAACGGTATCGCCCACAGGGTCTGGAATTCGCGGTCCCGTGCGCGCGCCCCGAGGCTTGCGCCGGGCCAATCAAGTAAAGAACTCGTCGACGGCATACTGATCGTCATCGCTAATCCAGATTTCGGCCAGCTTCGCGTTCTCGATGCGGTAAAGGTCGACCCGGCTCACTTCCACGCGTTTTCCCGGTCGCTCGAACCACACCTTCAGCAGCAGCAGACCCCGCCGCTCGTTGGCAAACACATCCACGACTTGCGTCACACCCCACGTACCGCCGGTCAGTTCGATAAACCGTTTGGTGTAGTTCAGTACTCCCTGCTTGCCGTGGTAGTCACCCGCAAGGGGATTGCGACCGGGCACATGCATAACAATATCGTCAGCGTAACACTCGAGCACCGTGTCGATATCGCCGCGGTGACCCGCGTCGGCGTATCGCTGCATCAGTTCCTCGTTGGGAAGTGGCATCGTGTAGTCCTCCGATCAGAAAGCGTTCAATCAGAAGCCCTCGCCGATAATCTCCTCGTTGCGTTTTCGAATATCCTCCGGGACGAGTTGCTCGTAGGCGGCGCTGAAGTCATCCTCGTCGTCGGGAGTTTCGTCGGGCACCTGGAGGACGGTGAACCAACGGTTCAACAGGCAGTAATGGCCGACGAGCCAGGTCAACTCGACAATCTGCGTGTCCACGTACCGGTCCATCTCCTCGTCGGACAACTTCTTCAGGCGATCGTCTAGATTGTTGTGCTCGCGCAACACGCGCCGCAGTTCGGCAAAGTCCTTTTCGGTCACGAAGTGAGCGTCTTGGACCACCTTGGCAGTATAGTCCAGGACGACCCGTTCGCGTTCGGTGTAGACGCCTGGATGCTTCTCGTGCTCGTGAAGGTGCAGATACTTCGCGTGCGCCTCGTCACTGCGTCCGGCACTCTGGAAGGTGGCCATGCCGATGTAGGCATGGTGAGTCACCGAGTAGCGCGACCGGTTGATCAGTGAGGTCCGCGAGATGACCAGTTCCTTGAGACAGCGATCGTTGTACCCGGCCTCCTGCACGTCTCCGCGGAAGGTTGGGGGATCGAAGATGAAGGAGTTGGCGTACTCGACTTCGGTCTGCAGCAAGCGCGGGGTGTAGGCCATCACCTTGCAGAGGTTGTTGCGTATGCCCCAGATAATCTCCGCGGTGGTCATGCCGGCCCGGGTATAGGGATCCAGTTCGTCGCGCTGCAGGGGGCGGATTCGCGTCCAGCGACCTTGCGAGATTTCGGTTGGTTTCATGTCTTCCTCCATTCATGTAAGCGGCTGATCCCACGAAACTCCTTTGGAAGACAAGGTACCTTAGAATCTACCACCGAGGACCCTTTCGTTACGCTTGCGGATGTCCTCCGGAACAACCTCCTCGTAGGCGGCGAGAAAGTCGTACTCGTCATCGGGCCCCTCGTCGGGGACCTGCAGCGTGCTGAACCAACGATTCAGGCCACAGCAATGACCGATGAGCCAAGTCAACTCAACGATTTGGCGATCGACGTAGCGATCCATCTCGTCTTCGGGAAGCCCCTTCAACCGCGCGTCCTGGTCGTTGTGCTCGTGCAGCACCCGCTGCAACTGAGCGAACTCCTCGTCGGTGATCGGTTCGGTGTTGCGAGTGACTTTGGCGGTGTAGTCCAGGACTACTCGCTCGCGTTCGGTGTAGATACCCGGATGCTTTTCGTGTTCGTGGAGATGGAGGTACTTCTGATGCCCCTCGTCTCCACGCCCGGCACTTGTGTACAAGACCACACCGATGTAACCGTGGTGCGTCACTGGATAACGGGAGCGCATGATCAAAGCGATTCTCGAGATGACAAGTTCCTTTACAAAGCGGTCGTTGAACGCGGCCTCCTGCACGTCACCGCGGAATGTGGGGGGATCCAAAATGAAGCTGTTCGCGTGATCAATCCCTGTCTGGAGGATCCCGGGGCAGTAAGCGGTCACTTTCAACTCGTTGTTGCGCATCCCCCAGTTCGCCTCCGCGCTAGCCATCGCCCCCAGGGTGTACGGATCGATTTCGTCACGCTGCAGGGGGCGGATTCGCGTCCACGGACCTTGCGAGATCTCGGTTCGCTTCAACTTCTTTGCCCTTAAAAAAGCCCTCGCAGGATGTCTTCGTTCCTCTTGCGAATATCCTCCGGGACAAACTGCTCATACAACGGGCCGAAGTTGTCCTCGTCGTCCGGCCCCTCCTCAGGTACCTGAAGAACGGTAAACCAGCGGTTAAGCAGGCAGAAATGCCCGATCAGCCAGGTCAACTCCACGATCTGCGAGCTGACCTGCCGATCCATTTCCTCGTCGGACAGCGCCTTCAGCCGCGCATCCTGTAGGTTGTGCTTGCGCAGCACGCGCCGCAGCTCGGCGAACTCCTCGTCGGTGACGAGGTGGGCATCCTTGGCGACCTTGACGGTGTAGTCCAGCACGACCCGTTCGCGGTCGGTGTAGACGTGCGGCCACTCCTGGTGTTCGTGAAGATGCAGATACTTCGTATGCGCCTCGTCGCCGCGCCCGGCTTCACCATACAGCAGCATGCCGATCAGCCCGTGATGCGTTATCGAGTAGCGCGAGCGATTCAGGAGGGAGGTCCTGGAGATAACCAACTCCTTGATAAAGCGGTCGTTGAAGCCCGCCTCCTGAACATCGCCGCGAAAAGTCGGAGGATCGAAGATGAACGTGTTGCAGTACTCCACCTCGGTCTGTATCAAGCGCGGCGCATAGGCCATGACTTTCAGAAGGTTGGTGCGAAAGCCGCCCCATGTCGTTTCTCCCATGACCATACCCGCCCGGGTGTAGGGGTCGAGTTCGTCGCGCTGCAGCGGGCGTAAGCGGGTCCATGTTCCCTGCGAATCTCTCGTTGGCATTGATATGTCTCCCAAGTAACTCGCCACAACAGACTAAATCCGCTCAGTTTGACCATTTGGCGTAGATTTCCGGTTCAGTCGACGGAGGTATCGTGGTCCACCGATTCTCGAGTACCCCGCGGTTGTGCATAACCGCTTACCAACCGAGCTATTATGATCGCTTTCAGCAACTCCTGGAGGTGCTATGACGAAGCACGAGAACATGCCAGCACCCCGTCACCAAACGGCTGGCGCCGGCGTGCGACGTCGGCTATGCTTCACGTGATCTCGTCGGGCTAATATGCCGTGGCCTACACGCGCTGTCAATACCGAAAACGCCATCTACCTTACTTCTGGGCCAGAGACGGGGCATTCACTGGAGTACGCGATCCCAGACAGTGACCTTGTGCGAGACCGGCGTCCGCGACACCATGTCCCTATTCCGGCACATAGCGTGTCCGCTCGGTGTACGAACGGTGTCCGATGGACTGTAAGGCCACCGTCGTAATGTCCAAAGACTTCATCGCTCCCGAAGGCACGGCCGCGAGTTCCAAGGACGGAGGGCAACCGAGGTTTCGACTCGCTCCGTGTCCTGAAAAAGGGCGCCAAGAAGGACGCGCTGGCCATCAACCCGCAAACAGCGCAACGGATCCCGCCGCGGCCGATCTCGCGGATGATCTTGTAGCCGATTATGGAGCCCGGCGGCGGCAGGGATGAAACCTGCCGATGGGCCAATTCCGATGCTTCGCGCTCCGCGGCGGCGATCAGTCGACGCTCATGCTCGACTCAGCCGTGAATGTCATCTTCGTTGCCCATGCCTGACCGGCCGTAAACGGAAGTAGACTTCGTTCGGCGTCTTTCCGTGGAGTGTTGTATGCGACCCATGCTTGTTGTACCAAGCAAAGAACGAAGTGAGCTCTTTGCGAAAGTCAGCTTCACGCCATGGGACCGCGATCCTGCGAGTAGCCTCGCCCTTCAGGGCCCTGATGGGGCGTTCGACGACAGCTATGCTCCCATGTTGCCCGACAGCGCCGAACCGTGGGCAAATTCTCTTGAGTCGGCACCAGAACTTGAAGTCTTCGCGCCACAAGATCTTGTCCTTGTCACAGATCAAATACTTGGGTTTCGTCTTGGCCTGAGCGATCACCTCTCCAAGAAACGTACGCACTGCGACTGACTCGGGTCCCTTTGGAAAGACGGAAAAGCCCGTCGAACGTCTCGAGTAGTGGTCAACAACAACAGCAAGCCACCAACAGAACGGCCAGCACTGCGGTACCGCGAATGGCAACCATGATGCCCAGAATCCGCCGCCCGTGGGCACGGCCGTTATACGCTTTCGCACCCGCATCCATAAACGGCTTGGCATGCCGTTTCAACGTCTCATTCTTCGCAATTCCAACGACGTATCCGATGTCGTTCTTGCGCACGCGGCCCGTTTGGTTTCGTGGATTCCAATAATCATGCCGGTTGCGGCACAACAAGAGCCGGACGTAATTCTGGGCAGGAACACCTGAAAACAGGGGTCCAAAGTCGCTGAACTAGCGCACCCCCCCGGGGACTCGATTCGTAAGGCAACGCCTAACCGCCGTCCGTCAGAGCCGGCGGTTCGAAGATCATGCTCACTTGGGTGCCATACACCGGGTAATCCACCCTGCAGCGGAAGCCGCGGAAGCGCTCGCTGTCCCAACCCAGCCTGCCGCAGACAAAACGCACCATGTCGGGGTAACGCGCCACCTCCGTAGTCCGAAACCGCGAGAACTGTGTGCCCAAGCTCTGGATCGATTCCAACACGTCGACGCGGTCCATGTCCCGCGAGGGGTCGGTGGGGTTGGCGATTCCACGCCCAGCGGTATCGTACATGCGCAGCTCCGGCTCTACCCCAGGCCATACCTCTTCATGGACGAGCACATCGACGATCAGCGTTTTCACAGGAATGTCGATAACTGCACCAGGCGTCGCTGGTCGCGGGCTTATCGATTTGTTGGACGGATACCTGCCGCGCATGACGTCGGCGAAATACAGGTCAACAGCCGAACTCACTCCGACGCCGTCCCCGGTAAGCACGTAGTGAACGATTTCCCCGTCCACCCGTACCTCGAACTTCGGCGTTGGCGACGAGGAGAACTCCCGGAGCAACGGAGCCCCATGCGTCGGGTCGATCCGATTACCCTCCAGCGACAACCGTTGCGTACCAGGCGGGGGTGCGATCGAACTGCCGTGCAGCAATCCCATTGGAGTTCCTGGCCGAAGACGCCTCATCCGGCAGATTCCAGTGATGCCCGCCCGGTCTACGCAGTCCGTATTCGCGGCGCCGGGATGGATCAAGGTGACCGATAACTCCGCGTGAGCCATCACGCCCTTGATGTTGCTCATAGCCCGGAACGCGACCTGCCGATTGCTCATCTCGAACTGTTCACGCGCGTCCGGCAGCCAACCGCAAAGAGCCGCCTCTAACGCCTTCCAGTCCCCGATTTCGCTGGTCACCAAGTGTTCGAGGTCATCTAGGGCCTCCTCCGCTCGCAAGACGGACTCTTCATCGCTGGTCACCTTCTTCGCGGCTTTGAGGAGCAACCGCAGACCGTGTGGGCCCGGCATACGCTGCAATGCCGCCAAAGGATCGTCCATTTGCAGCGCACGGAGCACACGGCTGCTAAGGCTGCGGTCCAGCTTCAGGACTCGCTGGAATTCGGCCGGTCGCTTGACCCGGACCGGCATTGTGTCGACAAGTTCACCGATCGCTGTGCGGACTCGTTCAGCGGCTCGGCTAAGGCGATGTTCGATCGGGTCACGGATTTCGGACATAGTGGAATCTATCATAAGCATGATTATAACGCATCCAAGGGCTCCTGAAAAGTCTTGATGCTCCCTGTTCTGGTGTTTCTGAGAGATTTTTTTCATGTCTGAGACATGCATGATTGATCTGGGGACGCCGATTTCGTAAGCTGCGGATCAGGAGGCTCGTGCCGCGAATCTCTGGGAATAAATAGAGGCAAGCATGGAGCGACTCGCCAAAAGAGTATTCCTGATCGGCTGGGATGGGGCCGATTGGAAGATGATCAACCCGCTCCTCGAGAAGGGGCAGATGCCCAATCTCGAGCGCTTTATCAACGGCGGCGTGATGGGCAACATCGCGAGTCTCACGCCGATGCTGTCCCCCATCCTTTGGACCTCGATCGCCACCGGGAAGCACGCCGACAAGCATGAGATCCTCGGCTTTGCGGAACCCGACGGGGCGACGGGCAACATCCGCCCCGTCACCAGCACATCTCGCAAGTGCAAGGCGATCTGGAACATCCTCTCGGAGCGAGGCCTGAAGGCCGGCGTGGTCAACTGGTTCGCGAGTCACCCGGCTGAGAAGATCAACGGATTCGTCGTGACCGATCGTTTTCCTCATGCAGCGGGTCCGCCCGATAAGGAGTGGCCGGTTCCAGCCAACGCGGTCCATCCGGTTGAGCTAATTGAGGAGTTGCGAGACTGTCGCGTCCACCCGGCTGCCACTACTCCGATGCAAATCTTGCCGTTCATCCCGAAGCTGGCGGAGCTCGATCATGCCAAGGACAGCAACCTTCACCAACTGCGAATGCTGCTAGCCACGTGCGCGACGACCCACTCGGCAGCCACGTGGCTGATGCACACCCGGGAATGCGACTTCATAGGTGTGTATTACGACACGGTCGATCGCTTTGCTCATGCGTTCATGGAGTATCACCCGCCGAAGATGGACCACGTCAGCGACAAAGACCTCGAGCAGTACAAAGACGTTATGAACGGCTGCTACCGCTTTCATGACATGATGCTTGGGCGGATCATGGAACTGGCCGGCGAGGACACCACCATCATCCTCCTGAGTGATCATGGGTTCCATTGTGATCGTCTTCGCCCCACAGGTTCCAGCAAAATCAAGGACGGAAGGCCCGTTGCCTGGCATCGGCTGCACGGAATACTGGCCATCAACGGTCCGAACATCAAGAAAGACCAGCGCGTCTACGGCGCCTCGCTCTTGGACATCGCACCGACGATTCTGGGCATGCTTGGCTGCCCGGTCCCCAAGGATATGGACGGTCATGTACTGACTCAGATCTTCGACAGCGAGCCAGTCGACTTCGATGAGATCGACACCTGCGAAACGCCGCAGGATGACGCCGCAGCGTTTGATGCCGAAGAAGACCCGTGGGTGGCTCAGGAAATGCTTTCTCGCCTCGCCGCCCTCGGCTATATCGAGGACGGCGGTACCGAAGGCGTCCTCCTCGACCGCGCACGCAACCTGGGCCAGGTCTACGCCTCCACCGGCCGTCCAGCAAAAGCCATAGAACAATACGAGAAGGTGCTCTCCAAAAAGCCCGATGACAAGGCGTGCAAGATTGCCATTGCCTTATGCCACCTGCAGATGGGACAGCTTGACCAGTGCGAGCAGGCCATCAAAGGCATCCTGACTGACCAGGCCGACGCGCCCCAAGCCAACCTGTACATGGGCATGATCGCGTTTCGTCGAGGCCAAACGGACAAAGCGTTAAGGTATCTTCAGCGAGCAGAGAAGGCCGACCCTCGATTGCCTGGCTTGCACTGCCAGATCGGGAACGTTTACCTCCGGCGTAAACGGTGGGCCGACGCCGAGCGATCCTTCAATAAGGCGATGACCATCGATGGGGACAGTGCCGAGGCGCACGACGGGCTGGGGGTTGCCTATCGGTGGCGAAAGCGCCCCGAAGAAGCAGTCTACGAACACATGCAGTCGATCGCCCTCCTTCACCATCGACCGCAGACGCACATTCATCTCGGACTGGCACTAGCGGATGTGGGACGCATCGACTGGGCCATTCGCGCCTTCAACGTCGCATTGGAGCAGAACCCCGCCAATCCGTTCCCGCACCGCTGTCTCGCGCAGCTCTACGAACGTGCTAAGAAAGATCCAGTCAAAGCTGAACGCCACCGTCAGTTGGCCCGGGTGCGTGCTGAGCAACGCTCGCAACAGGCCGGTGTCGACGACCAAGACGCGTAACCCCCTCAAATGTTACCGCCTGATTGTCTGTAACATACTCTAGAACATATACTTACGGCGGATAACCCGCCTGACGGTTAATGATTCCATCATGTCTCGGACATGAATTACCTCATGTCGAGGACCCTGTCCTGCCGATTTCGACTGTAGCTCCGATGGCGAAAATGGCTGCAAACATCGAAACCGCACTGAGTAACGGGGCATCGCTGAGCAACCTGCAAGAGGATGGGAACGAGTTGCGGAGGCGTGCCCGAAGCTTGCCGGTTAGCTGGCGTTACCGGACAGCACCAGGCTGTTTGACGAGGAGAAAAGATATGAATCATCCAAACCGGCCCCAGTGCGATTCGGGAGAAGACGTCCTGCAAGAGTGCCACGACGCCTTGGATGCCTTGGAATCGTGCCTGAGGCGGGCTGAGGGGCTTTGTAGGCCTAGCGAGCCTAACCCGGTCGACCTTGTAGTCAAGCTTCGGCAGAAGATCATATGTGCAGGGCCGACCGTGCTACGCAGCGGTAAGCAGACGCTCTAGACCCGGCTTTTTGTGGAGCCGGCCTGCAAGCCGGTAGGAGCAGCGGGAAAGTAGTTACCGGAATGTTATCTTCGTCAACGACCAATAATAAAAAAACCCATGTCTGAGACATGTTTCTTTCGTTTTTCGGACATAATTCTCTTGACAAGGGCGCCCTTGTTTCGGTAATCTGGCGCTTTGAGCCCAGGACAGTCCGGGGGCCTTGGCAGAACTTCGTCTACTTAGGAGCCAAACCATGTGTAGCAGAAGGTGGAGGGACGTAGCGGTTGCTGCGCGCAGCCGTCTACGGGGGTTGTGTGCGATATGGACATCCGCAGCATGGTTGGTTTTGGTTAGCGCAAGTTCGGGCCGAGCGGCTGAGATCACCTCCCTCTCTCCCCGATCCGCATGGAA
>CP070744.1:2601106-2633934 GCA_020348265.1 Phycisphaerales bacterium
ATTTCTGTTATTGTCTAGCGGTTCAGGAGTTGGGTGCCATGCCTAAGCGAAGCGCCGGCATGCAATTCGCCCGCTACACAATATCCGAATCTGCGTGGGCGCCATGCCCTCGCGAAGCGTGGACATGCAGGATGCCCCAGTCAAGCATGGGTGGTGCGTGTCATGGCCAAGCCCGCGGCAAACGCGCGCCACCATGCTGCAGGGCAGCGGACGGACTTCGGCGGGCAAGCGATCCACAGACGTGATTTTCATCACGCAAGTGATCCGTTCCCCACCCTCGCTGAGCAAGAATGGGGCACCCGTGTTTGCGCGTGTCATCTCGCCACAACCCACGGACAAACAAGTCTGGCCACCGGAGCACACCCTGCGTACCCGTCACTTTACGCTAATGTCCGGGGCTTGACCGTCGGGTCTATGCGCGGATGATAGACAGACTGGTGAGCGTCTAACCTACCGGGTTGAAGGCGCGATGTTGATTCTATTTGGACGACGGCAAAATGCCTGCTGAATTGCACGGACAACTCAAGATCGATGGGCAACGCTTCGCGGTGGTCATCAGCCGGTTTAACGAGTTTATCACTTCCAAGCTGTTGGATGGGGCAGTCGACACGCTTAAGAGACACGGCGGTGTGGAGGAGAATATCACCTGTGTCCATGTGCCTGGTTCGTTCGAGCTCCCCTTCGTAGCGGGCAAGCTGGCGGAGTCAGGTTCTTATGATGCTGTGATCTGCCTGGGGTGCGTCATCCGCGGACAGACACCCCATTTCGACTACATCGCCAGCGAGGTGGCCAAGGGGATCGCCCAGGTGGGCCTCTCGACGGGCGTTCCGACTACTTTTGGGGTGATAACGGCGGACACACTCGAACAGGCGGTTGAGCGGGCGGGTTCAAAAGCGGGCAACAAGGGTGCGGATGCTGCACTAACTGCGATCGAGTTGGTCAATCTCATGGCGCTGCTTCCGGCCCGGTCTTGATACGCGATGCCCCAAGATCGACACCAAGGACGAATCCTCGCCATGCAAGCCCTGTGTCAATGGGAGGTCCACCACGACGAGTCTCCAGACGTGTTGGAGGATTTCCTGGATGACCTGGGAAGTACGCGGGCAACCGTGAAATATGCAGTCGATCTTACGCAGAAGTTTTGGAGCCGGCGCAAAGATGTTGACCGCCGCCTTGCCGGCGTCCTGCAGAATTGGGACCTTCCCAGGATTTCGCCGGTCGACCGAAATGTCATGCGCGTGGCAGTTGTGGAGCTGCTGGCGAAGTCAGTGCCGGCAAAAGTGGCAGTCAACGAGGCCGTTGAGATTGCGCGTGAATACGGCGGAGAGGATTCGCCGCGCTTTGTGAACGGCATTCTGGACAGCGTGCTGAAGGATCTGGATCAACCAGCGAAGGATGGGGCTTGATGGGTATCTTCGATCGTTTGAAAAAAGGGCTTAGCCGGACGCGGGAGAAGATTTCGTCGAGCTTCCGCTCGGTCCTGCGAATCGGTCGATCAATCGATCAAGATACTCTCAGTTTGCTGGAGGATTCGATGCTCGCAGCGGACTTCGGGCCTGCTACGACTGAGAAGCTGATGGGCGTGGTGCGAAACGGTTGGAAAAGCGGAGAGATCTCCGAGGAACAGGAGATTGCGGAGTATCTTCAGCAACACATAATCGATCTTTGGCCTGAGGAAGATCGGAGGATCCACTTTGCCGACTCCGGCCCGACGGTCATATTAGTCACCGGAATCAACGGTTCGGGGAAGACCACCAGCATCGCCAAGCTGGGAAAATACTTCGTCGATCAGGGCAAGAAGGTCATTTTAGGGGCTTGCGACACCTATCGCGCTGCTGCGGTCGAGCAGCTTTCGATATGGTCGGAGCGTATCGGAGTGCAGATTGTCAAACATGACCAGGGTGCGGACCCCGGTGCGGTCGCGTATGATGCCTGCGAGGCCGGGGTCGCCCGTAACGCTGACATACTTCTGGTTGACACTGCGGGCCGACTGCACACCCAGGATCATCTGATGCGCGAGTTGGCCAAGATACAGAAGGTCGTACAGCGCAAGATTCCCGGGGCGCCCCATGAGGTGCTGCTGGTTTTGGACGCCACTATCGGGCAGAACGCCGTCATCCAGGCGCGGCAATTCTCTGAACATGTGTCGGTTAGCGGAATTATCCTGGCCAAGCTCGACGGCAGCGCCAAAGGCGGTATCGTCGTGGGAATCCAGGATGAGTTGAAGGTCCCGGTCAAATTCGTCGGTTTGGGAGAGACTCCCGCCGATCTCGAGCCGTTCGATCCGGCCACATTTATGGAAGCGATGTTCGCCGAATAGTCGCTTCCCAAACGCGGAGGGCAATGCCATGGGCCTGAGCAACAGCGAATTGGAGTCCATGGCGGATGATATATACCGCAACCGCCGCATCACCGGTTCGATATATTGCGGCACCTGCGGCTATAACCTGAAGACTCTGCCCTATGTGTACCGCTGTCCGGAATGCGGGCACCACTACAACGCCAGGCCATTTGCGATGAAGGGGATATTCTTCCCCCAGGTGACAACTCCGCCGGTTGCAGATCCGCTGGCCGCGGTTTTCTTTGCTGCGATAGCGTTCCCCATTCTTTGCGCCGCGTTCACTCCCTTTAACGGGTCAATGCTATTCATCGGACTTACCTTTGCGGGTCTGACGGCCTACTTTGCGGGTCGGGCATACGTACACTTTCGGGCCTATCAGGACTATCGAAGCATCTCCAAACGCATTATCGAGGAGGAGGGGGAGTAGACGCCAAGGCAAGGAGAGTAGACGCAGACTTGGATCAAGGCCCGAGCACGTTAGTCCTTCGCTATTCGTAATTCGCAATTCGAAGTTCCTCCCCCATTGACCCCCTCGTTTAGCTGTGATACCACCGCTGATCATGGCGGTTCGGTTTATCATCGGACGGGCGGGCACCGGCAAGACGCACCACTGCATCGAGGCGGTGCGCAGCCGACTTCGCGAAGACGCCATCGACGGTCCGCGACTGCTTCTGCTCGTGCCCGAACAGGCCGGCCTGCAGATGGAGAGGGCTATCCTCGCCCCAGCGGATATCCCCGGTGCGCATCGCGTGGATGTCCTGCCCTTCCAGCGCTTGGCCTTGAAGGTCCTTGAGTCGGCCGGTGCCCCGCCGCGACAGGCACTATCCGAACCTGCGCGGGCTATGGTCCTGCGCCATCTGCTTCGTGATCGGTCCAGGCAATTGCACTACTATCGCCGGGTCGATCGTCTGGGCGGATATATCGAGCGTATCGCAGCCACTGTAGCGGAGCTGATTCAGGAAGCCGTCGACCCCGAGGAGCTGGCGGAGGTGGCTGAGCAATGCACGGAGGACAATCCGGCACAACAGGCCAAGCTTCACGATCTGCAACTGATCTACAGAGCCTATCTAGACTATCTGGGCAGCAATCGTTTGGACCCCTCGCAGTATCTTCAGGTTGCCCGCAACCATCTTGATCGGTGTGGATGGCTCGAGGGTGCGGAGCTGTGGGTCGACGGATTTGCCTCGCTGAGCGGCCAGGAGAAGCTGACCTTGCTCGCTTTGGCGCGGATGTGTGGGCATGTCGATGTCACCGTGCTGTTGGATCCGCTGCTATGCAAGCCATCGGTTGCAGGAAACGCGAAACAGGTGCGCGTTGCGCAACTCTTCAAGAAGACGCTGCGAACGTATGGAGACCTCGAACGGTCTTTTCTCGAGGCCGGTATCACTGTGGAAGAACCCTTAGTCCTGCACTCCAAGTCCCCCGCGCGCTTTTCCGAGAATGACGGGCTGGCAAGACTCGAACGCTCGTTGTTTACCCCACCCGACAGTAACTCCGAGGCGGGTGGAGATGGTCTTACAGGCGTCGAGCTCTGCGAGCTTCCCAACCGGCGGATCGAGGTCGACTATGCAGTCTCGCGCATCTACGAATGGGTGCAGGGCTGCGACAAGTCGTTTCGTTACCGCGATATCGCGATCATCGTGCGTGATCTTGAACCATATCACGACTTGCTCAGCGAGGCTCTTACCGCTCGGGGTATTCCCTTCTTCATTGATAGACGACGTCCCACCGCCCATCATCCGCTGGTGGAGCTTATTCGCGGGGCAGCGGCATTGGCAGCGGAGGGGTATTCGCTCGGATCGGTCAGACTCCTGCTCAAGACGGGGCTGTTACCCATCGCACTGCATGCCGCTGATGAGCTGGAGAACTACCTGATCGCTCACGGATTGACCGGGATCGATGTCTGGCAAGGCGAAGACTGGTCGTTTGTCTCACGCCGGGCGTTTGGCGAGATTAACGAGGACATTGGCGAACGTGATGAACGGCGGCTCGCGCGGATCAACACCACTCGGCGACGCTTCCTTGAAGCGGTCGGGGTGTGGATGAAGGTGGCGCTGCAGCCTGACGGACACACCGGCGACCGGTGGGCGCGTGCCATTGTCGAATGGCTTGATGCCTTGAACATCGCCGGAATACTCCAGGATCTTGCTGATGAGGCGGAAGCCGACGGAGACGCCGATCTAGCTGCGGAGCACAGACAGGTTTGGCGCGACGTGATGTCATTCATGGAAGACCTCGCGTTCGCGTTTGATGAGCCGATGTTGACGATCGGCGAGTTGGCTGAGGTGCTCGAACAGGGTCTGGCCGGTCTTACTCTCGGCCTGGCCCCGCCGATGGTGGACCAGGTGCTTGTAGGATCGATCGAGCGCAGCCGCCACCCGGATATCAGGGCTGCGGTAATCCTCGGATTCAATGACGGCGTCTTTCCCCAGCGTGCGAGTGAGGATGCCATTCTCAATGATGACGACCGCACGCTGCTTCAAGACCATGGAGTCCGTGTCTCTCCTGCAGCCCGTGATCGAATCCTGGACGAAGCACTACTCGTGTACGTGGCGATGACCCGTGCCAGTGATTCACTAGTGGTAACGTACGCCACGACGGACAATGACGGGAAAGCCCTTCGCCCCTCACCTTATCTTGAAGTTCTGCGAGCTGCCTGTGGCGACTTGCTGGTGATATCTGTCGGAGATCCGTCACGTTTGCGTGAGACTTGGGACGTCCTGTCGTCGCATGATCTTGCCGAACGGCTGACCGAGGAATACCGCAGCAGGCCCTTGATAGAGCAGGATGACGGCGGTCTGCGCAGCAGATGGAACGAGCTGTACGACATGGTTCGGGCAAGCCTGCACGCCGATGCCTCCCTGCGCTGGGCGCTGTCATCGTTGGACGAAAAGGACCGTGCGAAGCTTTCGGCGCGTTCCGTGAAGCGTCTGATTCCGACTGTGCTGCATACCAGCGTTTCGCAGCTGGAGACTTACGCCACCTGTCCGTTTCAGCACTTTGCGCGATACGCCCTTCGTTTGCGGGAACGCGAAGAGGCCGACCTTGCGCCGATAGACGTGGGCAAGGTTCACCACGCCATTTTGGAGGACTTCGTACGCGGACTATCGGATCAAAGCCGGAACTTCGCGCGATTGAGCGATGGAGAACTGCTGGGGAGCCTGCAGCAAAGTTGTGCTCGGATCGCCACCCGTCTTCCTGCTGAGGGTGTAATGTCTGACGCGCGAAACGCGTACATACTAAGAAGATCGGCTTCTCATCTTGCCCGCATCATCCGAGCACAGCGTGGAGTGTCGCGAGCAGGAACAGCCTGGCCGCGGGCTGCGGAGTTGCCTTTTGGGTTCGGTTCGCCGGAGAGCCTGCCCGCCTTGGAGCTGACGACGCCGGCCGGCAGGCGCGTACGACTCCGGGGGTACATCGATCGCGTAGACCTGGCGGAGCTGGGCGATGAGCTGCTCGGCATAGTCGTCGACTACAAGCGAACTCGCGACAAACAGCTCAGTCTTTGCGACGTGTACCACGGTCTATCATTACAGCTGCTCGCGTACCTGCTCGTTCTGGCCGAGAACGGAATGACCCTGGCCGGGCGATCGATCAAGCCGGCGGCGGCGTTTTACGTCAGCTTGATGCCCAGGTATCACAAAGTAGACCACCCAAAGCTGGCAAGCTCCCGGGAAATCGAGGCGGGAGGGACCTCCCGACCTCGCGGGCTACTCGTGACCAACGCTGCCGATGCCCTCGATCAATCGTCCAAAGCAGGGTGGTCTGATGTGTTCAGTATATACCGTAAGAAAGACGGCACCCTCCAAACTGAAAGGACGGATGCCGCCGATCCAGGTGCGTTCGGAGCACTGCTTGAGCACACGCGGATGAAGCTTGGGGAGTTGGCTGACGGCATCCTTGATGGCGTAGTCGCGGTTAATCCGTACCGATTGCGCACATTCTCTCCTTGTTCATGGTGTGCTATGAGCAGCGTTTGCCGTTTCGAGATGGGTGTTTCCGACGTACGGTTTCTCGAAGAGTTGAAGCGCTCGGAAGTGTTCAGTCGGCTGACCGGAGAGAGCCGATCGCCTGACGGGGATTGAAATCCGCCATCGGCCTTATGCGGTGGGTCGATGACCCACTTGATTGCCATGGGCTTTCTCACCAATCGCATAACGGTTATCAGTCAATACCTCTACGAGCGGGCACGTTACGGCACTCCCGAGGTGGTCGGACCGGTCGGAAAGGAAGTGCTTTTCATACTCGACGGCGTCGGGCGTTTTCAGATTGCCCCACTTATGGTCCGAAAGATCCTGCGGGAACAAGGCAACTCGTTGGCAACCGTGCTGTATGACTGGCAGTTCGGCCTGATGGGCGAGGTATGGACGGACCTAATGTGGCTGCGCCGTAATCAAGTGATGGCCGCGAAGCTGGCAAGAAAATTGCTGGCCTTTCGTCGGACCTATCCAGATACGACGATCCATGTGTTGGCATTCAGCGGCGGGTGCGGGATTGCCGTGTTCGCATGTGAGAAGCTCCGAGGGCGTCAGATCGTGGAGACATTAGTCCTGGCGTGTCCAGCCCTTTCACCGGAGTACAACCTTGCCCCCGCTCTAAGCGCCGTGCGGCGCTGCTATGCGCTGATAAGCCGACACGATCGGTGGATTCTGGGAGCGGGGACGCGCGTGTTCGGCACAACCGACCGGAGGTTTTCCGCCGCCGCCGGATGTGTGGGCTTTAAGCAGCCGGTACGTCTTTCCGATGATCAAGCCGACCTGTATGCGCGCCTGCAGCAACTTCACTGGTCGCCCGCGTTGACGGCGCTCGGTCATCACAGCGGCCATACGGGATGGGTCAGTGCCGGCTTTCTCAAGCGGCATCTGCTGCCTTTGCTTTGCGGAAGCCCGCTTGTGGATGAGTATGAGGCGGTTGCGTGCGTCGGTGATCAAGACGAACCTGCGGCATGATGCGTTTGGCGGGAAGTTTGTCTCGCGGGCTGGCACAGGTAATAATGGACTGTATGGTAATGCTGTCGAGATTCTTAGTGCATGTGCTGCAGCGCGGAATCAGGCAGTGCTACCGCCCAGGATATGAGACACAGTACAGGAGTACCGTCAGATGAGTGCGAAGAGTCACCCCAAGGCGTCGGACCGATTCGCTGCCGTGCTGCTAGCAGCTCTTATCGCCGGCTCGTCGGTTGTATCCGCTGACGAGAAGAACCCGCCGGCCTCAGCAGGGAAGAAGATTCCCCCGCAGGAGAAGATGAGACAGGTTGAGCCGGCAGCAGGTGGATTCTGCCTTGTTTCCTATTTCGATGAGGGGCGGGAGAAGCCCCTCTCAGGCGATCCTGCCCATCAGATGACCTATATCGGTGAGGTTTATTACTTTTCCAGCGCCGAGGCCAAGAAGAAGTTTGAGGCGGCGCCTTACAAGTATCTGCCACAATTGGGCGGGATGTGTGTAACGGCACTGGGCGGCCCCTACGCCAACAGGCTGCCGGGGAACCCCCGGATCTTCTCCATCTTTGAGGGCAGGCTCTACTTCTACTCGAGCACAAGAGCCAAACGTACCTACGAAGACAAGCTCGAGCCTCTGACTCAGCGGGCACATCGGCGCTTCAACGTGCCCGCCGCCGGCGGACACTGTCCGGTCTCCTACCGGCTCGAGCAAAAGGCCCGCAAAGGCACATCGGTGTTCCGTTCGGTCTATCGGGGCTACGCCTATGACATGTCTTCGCAGGATTTCCAGGATGCGTTCGACAAAGGGCCCGCGAATTACGTGCCTGCCTATCATGGATTCTGCCCGGTGAGTATTGCCGACGACGTCCTCTGGCTCGGGGATCCAACAGTATTCAGCATTCTCAATGGCAAGACGTATCTGCTGAAGGACGCAAAGGCTAAACAGAAGTTCGACGCAGAGACCGCGGCAATTCTGAAGCAGGCCGACACCAAGTGGCTCACCCTGAAGGGCCGCAGACCGTGACCGGGCGGTATCTTGCCGCGCTCCGCCCCGGCGGGTGCGCGACAGAAGCTTGGCTGCGGCTTCAGCGTTGCCCGGCAAGGTTCTCACAATGCGGTCGATGAATAGTCTGCGCCCGTGATTGCCCCAAGAACGCTGGATATTCCCCTTCCAGCAGGGGCATTGGGCTGTTAAGCGGGGCAATCGGCGCGACGCAGGATTCCCTCCAGCTTTCGCCACCGGGACGCCGATAACGGACAAGATGCGGATATCAGTATCGTCGCAAGGGATTCCCCAACCTGAGTTGCGTTGTCTTTGGGGGGCGCCGGTCGACGAAGTAGTCCCCGCGCCAGATGGCTGAGGGACAATCCGTAAGACCCACGAGGTTGCGGATGACACACGAGGAGAAACCGACCCACCCCCGGTCCTTGTTGTGGCCGATTTGCGCCTTGGTTCTGTGTGTGTTCCTCTGGCCGGCGATGCTGACATTCGACGCAGGCGATTGGCCCAGCCCAAACCAATTTCCTCATCATACGCCGACTATGAATGCATGCGGCGTGGTAGGCGCATGGTGCAGCTATCAGCTCTTCTTCTATGTTGGCGACGGCGTCTATCCGTTGCTGCTGTTTGCCACGCTTGCCGCTCTGGTGCGTCTCGTGCGAGGTGAGCTGAGAGGAATACCTGAGCGACTGTTTGGATTGACAGTCGTTGTAGCCTGTACGTCGGTCTCGGCACATTTAATATCGGCGCGCGCGGCCACGCCGCTACCCACCGGCCACGGCGGGTTGGTCGGCTATGCCTTGGGCGACGTCTTAACGCACAACTTATCACGAGTCGGAACGCTGATTGTACTGGTGTCCAGCCTGATCGTGGGCGTGCTGTTTGCCACGGAAGGTTGGATACTCACTTTGCCGGTGCTTTTCAGAAGGGTCGGATCCGCGTCCGGCAAGGCCGTGGCTCGCGTCCGAGTCGGCGCAAGTGCGGTGGCAGGTGCGGCCGCAGCTGTGGACGATGATGCCGTTACTGCGGAGGAAACCGAGGCACTTCTGACCGTGCAGCGCCCGGAACTCAGGATTAACCCAAACCGGTCCAAGAAGGCAAAGAAGCCGACTGACGACGAGCCTGATCGCGGGACGAACGATCAATGCGATGACGACGATGAAGCGGCATCGCCGAGGTCGAAGAAGACGGCAAAGGCCAAGCAGGGGCCGAAGGTCAATGTACCCTCACTGGCCCAGCTCCCCATAACTGAACCCTATCCGCGTCAGATCGAGAACTGGCGTCTGCCATCGATTGAACTCCTGCACGAGCCCGAGTTCAGCTTCACCGCCAAACAGGAAACCTTCGTGCGTCAGCAAGCCCGCGTGCTCGAGCAAACGCTGCAGGAGTTCAGGCTGGATGCCCATGTGGTCGAAATCGACACCGGCCCGGTGATCACCATGTTCGAGTTGAAGCTCGGCGTGGGAATCAAAGTATCACAAATCGCCACCCTCTCCAACGACATCGCTCGAGCACTGAAGGCCCATGCCATCCGCGTAGTCGCTCCGATCTCCGGGAAAAACACGGTTGGCATCGAAGTTCCCAACATCGAGAAGGAGAAGGTCCGCCTTAAGGAGCTTATGACCCTTGCGGGTCGCAAGGCCAGTGACATGGGTTTGCCTCTGTTCCTGGGCAAGGATGTCGGAGGGGCGGCCATTGTGGCTGATCTGACCAAGATGCCTCATCTTCTGATCGCCGGCACGACCGGATCGGGAAAGAGCGTCTGCCTCAACGCGATCGTTCTAAGCCTGCTTATGACCAAGAGGCCTGACCATGTCAAAATGATCGTGGTCGACCCCAAGATGGTCGAGATGAGCCATTACAAGGATATGCCCCACCTGATGTGTCCGATCGTCACCGATCTGGCCCGGGCGGAGAAGATCCTCGAGTGGGCGGTGACGAAGATGGAGGAGCGTTACGCGCTTTTGGCCGAGGCGCGTGTCAAAAACGTGGCAGGATACAACCGCCTCGGCGAGGAGGAGATTTGCCGGCGATTCGATCCCGCAACTGATGCGGAGAAGGCTCGAATATCGACTCATCTCCCTTACATCGTTATTGTCATCGATGAGCTTGCCGATCTGATGATGACCGCCGCCAAGGAAGTCGAACACCACTTGTCGCGTCTTGCCCAGAAATCGCGTGCGGTTGGCATACATATTATCGTTGCGACGCAGAGACCGGAGGCGCGCGTCGTCACCGGTCTGATCAAATCAAACCTGCCCGCGCGCATTTGTTTCCGAGTGGCCTCGCGCATGGACTCACGGATTGTGCTTGATCAAAACGGTGGTGAGGTTCTGATGGGACAGGGTGACATGCTCTTTCTCCCCCCGGGATCACATAAACTCCTCCGTGCCCAGGGCACCTTCCTCGAAGACGCCGAAGTGCATGCGGTGCTTGATGACTTAGCCACTCGGGCCAAGCCGGAGTTCCATCCTGAGCTCATCCGTCTTAGGAGGCCTGGAGCGGATAGCTCTGACGTTCGCGACCCGCTCTTCGAAGATGCGGTGGGGATCATTCTCGAATCCAAAAGAGGCAGCGTCAGCCTGCTGCAAAGACGGCTTACAGTGGGCTACTCGCGGGCGTCGCGTTTGATAGACCAAATGGCTGATGCAGGAATCGTGGGGGAGTATAAAGGTTCGCAAGCCCGCGAGGTCCTGATGAGCGTTGATGAGTGGGAGGCTTTGCAGGGACAACTGGCCAGGGATGCCGAAGACGACTATGAGGCCGACCGTGACGAGCCTGAGGAATCCGATGAAGATGCCTTCGACGAACTCCCCGCTCTATCAGACGACCACGACATCCGCGGTTAGCCTGTCAGCACACTAAGCCTCAGCGATTCCCTCGCGGATAGCAAAGCGGGTCAATTCGACGCGATCATGAATCCCCAACTTAGACATCAGATTGGCGGCGTGGCTGTCCACGGTTTTGGCACTGACTCCCATGGTGGCGGCGATTTGCTTCTTGGCCAAGCCTTTTGCGATGTAGCGCAGCGTTTCGATCTCACGGCGGGTCAAAATGGACAGGCGACTCTTGGATTCCTCCGCGAGCTTGGCACCTTGCTCACCTACGACTATGCGCGAGCGTATCTCCGGGGAGAAGTAGGCCCCTCCCGATATCACCTCGAATATCGCCTTTACTACGGCCTCGGGCGGCTCGGTCTTGGTCAAATACCCGCTTGCCCTAACCCGCAGGGCACGTTCTATGTAGTGGTCGTGGAAGAACGCGCTTACGAAGATCACGTGGGTATCCGGCTTGAGCGAATGGATTCGCCTGGTGGCGTCAAAGCAGTTGAGCCCCGGCATGTCTATGTCCATCAGTATAATGTCGGGGGAAGATTCCAGAGTCCGGTCAATCGCCCCATCGGCCGTTCCTACACTTCCGACCACGGTGATTCCCGGCTCTCTGTGCAGACGTTCAGCAAGCACGCCGCGCACAAGGGTATGGTCATCGACGACGAGGATTCGAATATCGCCCTTCATCTCACAACTCCTTGAGTGATTCCCGACTCTTCCAGTATTCGGCCAACCGTGGAGGACAGTTCGGCCATCCGGAATGGTTTGCGCAGCAGGCAGGGGCTGCCGTCCAGTTCGGTGGCAGCTTCAAGGTCCGCACTGCCGGTCACCAGGACTACCGGGGTCTCCGGGAGCATCTGGCGGATCTCACGGAGACAAGATTCACCACTCTTTCTAGGGACGTCGAGATCGAGCACGACCAATCGAACGAGATTCTTGTGTGCCCGGATAGTATCCATAGCTTCCAGACCGTCTCGCGCCTGAAGTACATGATACCCTGTTCCCCGAAGAGTAGAAGTCATTATCGAGCGAACGTGCTTATCGTCCTCGACGAGGACGAGCATCTCGCCACGTCCGCGGCTCCGCTGCTCGGGCTCGAACTCGGCTGTATCCTCATCGGGCGGATCACAACAAGGGAGCGTGATGGTAACACGTGTTCCCCTACCCGGTTCTGATTCGATGCTTAAATGTCCGCCATGGTCGACTATGATCCCGTGGGTAATGGACATTCCCAGCCCCGTGCCGCTTTCTCTCGGCTTTGTCGTGAAGAACGGCTCAAACACGCGCGATTTCGTCTCTTCAGACATTCCGGTTCCGGAGTCTTGCACGGTTAGCACTGCCTGCGGTCGGGAACCGGATGGTCCCGCCCCCTCCGATCGCGGCGAGCGTGGAACCTCTCTTGCCAGAGTGATCCTCAGACAACCACCCTGGGGCATGGCGTCACGAGCGTTCACGGCGAGATTCATCAGAACCTGCTGGAGCTGGGTCGCATCGGCATTGACCCATACATCTCTCACGGAAGAAGCCTCGTCCACGATTTCTATAGCGGCGCTGAGCAACTGGCCCAGTAGTCTCTTCGAATCTGCCACGAGGTTCCCGACGTTCACGGGGGTCTTTGACGCAGCTACTTTCCTGCTGAACGTCAATAGTGAATTAGTGACCCCGCGGGCCTGCCGCCCAGCTTCTTCGACCATTCTGAGGGCTTCGATTGCCGCGTGGCCTTCGGGGAGCGTCTCCCTGGCCAAGTCCGTATAGCCGAAGATCGCCGTCAGCAAATTGTTGAAATCATGTGCCACGCCACTGGCAAGTGTTCCGATGGCCTCCATCTTCTGAGCGTGGCGCAGCTGGCCCTCCAGGACGACCTCATGAGTGACGTCACGCATCACAGCTACATAGTTCGTAATCGTTCCCCTATCATCGCGGATAGGCGAAATGGTTGTTTCTGCTTCAAATAGGGTTCCGTCCTTTTTACGGTCGGTGACGCGCCCACGCCACACTTCGCCGCGCGACAGCATTCTGCGCCCCATCGAAACATGCGTAGGTTGATCCGCATAATCCCCTTCGCCGCAGTCTAGTGAGTCCCAGAGACGTTCGTACCAGGAAGCCGGCCTCCATTCGTCATCCGGTGGATGGGGTCGCTGCCCAATAACCTCGTTGCGGGAATACCCCGTTATTTGCTCGAAGGCGGGATTAGCGTATTGAATCGTGCCTTCCTCATTGGTTATAAGCACGCATTCTGCGGTCTGTTCAACAGCCGCAGTCAAACGATTCCGCTCTTCTTCCGCTCGTCTGCGCTCGCTGATGTCCCGCACGAAAGAGCACTTGTACTCGTTCCCCTCGAACTCCACAAAATTGACGGTCACCTCAACAGGGAAAACCCGTCCGTCTTTCGATCGATGATGCGACTCGATGGCACTGGGGCTCAGCTCCTTGAGTAACTTCCAGTGATCGGGCCAAGCCTCCCCCGAGAAGTTGGGGTCTATGTCAGACACGCTCATGGACAAGAGCTCGTCACGCGAGTAACCAAGTGAGCGGCAAGCAGCCTCGTTTACGTAGAAGAAATTCCCATCGGGTTTGATCCAGAACGCCGCGTCCGAAGCCCTGTCGACGGCAAACTGGGTGAACCTCAGCGCATCTTCCGCGCGCTTGCGTTCGCTAATGTCCGTCATCGCACCGATCATGCGAATCGCACGTCCGGAAGAATCACGGACTAGGTAACCACGGTCCACCACATGGCAGTACTCTCCGTCGGCGCGGCGAAAGCGGTATTGGGCGCTCCAGTAGTCGTCGTTGCACTCGAGGGTCCGTTGAAGGCTCACTATGATGCGGTTACGATCACCGGGATGGATGGCGTCTTCCCATCGATCGTAAATGGTGGATTCCGGAGTGGCAAAGAGCTCGTGGTAGCGTTCGTTTCGCCAAGACGTGTCGGCAACGATATCCCAGTCGTATGCGGCATCACGTGTGGCCAGCGCTACATAATGGAAGCGCTTTTCACTCTTCGATTGCAGCTGCTTAGCTTGTTCGCGCACGCTGTGGACGTGAGATAGCGCAACACCAATGGCGACAAGACACACGAGAATGACCGATCGCGTGTAGACTTCATGCGCTGAAAGATCTGTGAAAAGGGCACCCCAGAAGCTGCCATCACGAACGAAGGAATAACGTACGACAGCTTCAGCCAGCCATAGAAGAACGCCTAGCAGAGTGAACAGACCGACTGTCGCTAGACGCACTCTCATACGTTGCTCCAGGGCCGGTCCGATTACGAGCCAAGGCTCGATTCAGGGCGGCCTCTTAGAACAGGTCCGATCGACCAGCCTGCCCGTCCAGACTGTGTTGCCGGTCTGGCAGATGCGCTTCGCGATGCAAGAAAGTGAAGCGCAGACTGCGAGTTCTCTCCGCGGAAGATCGTGTCTACGAGCGACACTCAAGCAAAACAGTCACTCGGTTCTTTCCGCTAACGACGATCGGCGGATTGGCACGCGATCGCGAGGGCCAGTAGCGTACATGAGGCTGCCTCGCGTACCGCCATACCGCATATCATCGATGCGCCCGAACAAAGCAAGCAAACGCCAAGTCTGATACTAGCAAAAACGATAAGCAATGTCGAGGTTTCGAGATGAGGTATATCGCCCACTCGGAGACACAACCACGAGCGTACGATCCCACAACGGCAGGCGACCCGTGTGCATGAGACTGACGCACAGTGCATACCGCGCGGTAGAGTGGCAGTTTACACAAGAGCTTTTTTCTTGGCGAAAGAAACCACGTGTGGGAACTGCTGACCGGAATCAGATCAATCGTCCGGAAGACGGAGTACCCGCGGCACGGCGCGGTGGGCCGCCTCCACGCCGCGCGGTTGGCTTGGCGTCCTCCCTCGGTCAGGATTAGAGTACAGTATCTTGCATCTTGCGTCCGGCGTGGGTGTGTGCTGACCGCAAACCGGAGCCTGGATGGACGCGGAGTACTCATGATACGTTGGGGCATAATCGGATGCGGTGACGTTACGGAGGTCAAAAGCGGCCCGGGATTCCAGAATGCAAACGGTTCTACACTTGTCGCCGTGATGCGACGCGATGCCGACAGGGCTGCGGATTACGCTCGCAGACACAAGGTCGCAAAGTGGTATAGCGACGCAAATGCTCTGATCGCGGACGAGGATGTGGACGCAGTGTCGATCGCCACACCTCCTTCCAGGCATTGCGAACTTGCCCTGGGGGTTGCGGCAGCCGGCAAGGCTGCCCTGGTCGAAAAGCCAATGGCACGCAATCACGACGAGTGCCTGCAGATGGTTGAAGCGTTCAAGGCG
Source organism: Phycisphaerales bacterium (assembly GCA_020348265.1). GTDB lineage: Bacteria > Planctomycetota > Phycisphaerae > UBA1845 > UBA1845. Next base: position 2,616,531 of record CP070744.1, read on the forward strand.
GCGAATGTCCCCCTTTTCGTTTCTTACTATCGACGAGCCCTGCCCAAGTTCCTCAAAGTCAAGTCGCTGATCGATGACGGTGCGATCGGAGAGGTTCTGACAGTATCGGCTACCTTACGGTGTCAACCAGGCAGATACGATCGTGACAATCTCCCTTGGCGCCTTCGATATGAAGTGTCCGGCGGGGGGCTATTCGTTGATTTGGCGTGCCACACGCTGGATTACCTGGACTTCCTGTTCGGTCCTATCGTTGAGGTAAGCGGCCACGCAGGTAATCAGGGTGGAGCGTACGATGTGGAGGATGCAGTAGTCATGTGCTTCGTGCACGAATCCGGCGTGCAAGGGACAGGCGCATGGCACTTCAACTGCAGGCGCACGGTAGATGACATAACGATTGTGGGAACAGCGGGGACCATCTCCCTCCCGACATTCGCCAACAGGCCGATTAGACTCGTTCGGCGGTACCGAACGACGAGATACAGAATCTCCAACCCACGGGCCATCCAGCAGCCACTGATACAGGCTGTGGTGGACGAACTCGAATCGCGTGGCACATGTCCGTCCACCGGCTTCTCCGCAGCGAGGACGAGCTGGGTGATGGACCAAGTGCTCGAGCCGTACTACGGGAAGCGCGCGGGATGAGCGGGCTGCGATCAATGCAACTTTTGACAAACACGTCGTCTCGAATCGCATTACGCCTCGCTGTAGTCGCAGTCGCGCAGCGCAGGCGCCGGAGACTGCCGCGAAGAGCGTCCGGGCGGCATGAGAAATGCAGGGATCTGACCGCATAGCGGGTGTGAAGCAGAAGCGTCTGCGGGCGGCTGGCGTACACAGTTACGGTAAGACTGTGAAACTGCGCAGAGTAGTGCGTCCGGGGCGAGACGCCGTGTGGTTGCTTTCACGCAGCGTTAGGGACACTTGACAAAGAGCAATCACCGGTCGCTGACGGTCGGGGCGGAAGTTCCCCAGGGGCGGCAATGCTCGTGATACTTGCTTCAGGGGGGTCCTTGACGCGATGCTCCGTTTGCGGCACAAACTCTCTGCTGGGAACTTGGCCCAATGAGTGGCGAACTCGAGTACTCTCCGGAACATCGCGTGGTGTTGATCGTGGGCAACTACGGTTCGGGAAAGACGGAGGTTGCGGTAAATCTGGCAATACGGCTATCGCAGGAACAGTCCGTCTCAATCGTAGATCTCGACATTGTCAATCCTTACTTTCGTTGCCGCGAAGTCAGGGGCGAGATGGAGGAAACCGGCATACGGGTGATCAATCCCGAGGGGGACTACCAGGCGGCGGATTTGCCAATCATCCTGCCGGAGATTCGAGGGGCTGTTCTTGACGGGCGGGGCGTATTGATCTGTGATGTCGGCGGAGACGATGTGGGCGCCAGGGTGCTGAGCTCACTTGCCGACGTGCTGTTGGACAGACCCTGCGTTATGCTCCAGGTTCTCAATGCCAAGCGCCCTTTTACCGAGACTGTCGAGGGCTGCCTCAGAATCAGGCGCGAGATCGAGGCTGCTTCCCGTTTGCGTGTCACGGGGCTCGTGTCCAACACGCACCTGCTGGACGAAACGGACGCAGGCACAGTCTTTGATGGTCTCCGATTGGCGCGGGATGTCGAAGAAGCAAGCGGCTTGCCGGTTTCGTTTGTTACGGCTGATGAGAACATGCGGAACAGTTTTGACACTGAGGCGGCAGGATGCCCGGTCTTGTGGATAAAGAGGCGAATGCTTCCTCCCTGGAAGTTGAGGAGCATGACTGATCGGGCCCAGAGGGTGCTGGGTAGAGACCCGACGCTTCACGAGAATGACGCGGGGTCGAATTAGCAGCGAGGTAAGCGCGTATGCCGAAGATCGTCGTTGACAAAACGAGGTGCAAGGGTTGCGAGCGATGTGTTGAGGCATGTCCGCAGAGTGTCATCGCTATGTCAAAGCAGCTCAACGAAAAGGGCTACTTCTATGCCGTTCCCTTCGATCAACCGCGATGTCTGGGTTGTATGCTCTGCGCGATCAACTGCCCCGACATTGCCATCGAGGTCTTCGTGCATGGGACGCAGTACCAGTTTATCGAGTACTAGAAGGGGACTTTAGATCATGGCCAAAGTTCTGATGAAAGGCTGCGAAGCGATCGGGGAGGCGGCCATTCGCGCCGGGTGTCGAAACTTCTTCGGCTATCCCATTACTCCGCAGACCGAGGTCCCCGAGTACCTCGCCAAGCGCTTCCCGGAAGTGGACGGGAGCTACGTGCAGGCGGAGAGCGAGGTCGCGGCAATAAACATGCTCTATGGCGGCGCCGGGGTGGGCAAGAGGGTGCTGACCACTTCGTCGAGTCCCGGGATAAGCCTGATGGCCGAGGGAGTCTCCTATATTGCCGCTTGTCATCTTCCTATCGTGTTCGTCAACATTGTCCGCGCCGGTCCGGGATTGGGCGGGATTCTCCCGGCGCAATCCGACTATCTCCAGGCGACCAAGGGGCATGGACACGGGGACTATAAGCTACTGGTGCTTGCCCCGGCCTCGGTGCAGGAGGCGGTTGATCTGATCTACGAGGCTTTCGACTTGGCGGACCATTATCTTACTCCGGTTATGGTCATGGGTGACGGTATGATCGGACAGATGATGGAGCCGGTGGACTTGCCGGATATGCGCGATCTGAGCGATCTTGTAGAGAAACCTTGGGCCGCAACCGGTGCATGCGGACGGGGACCGAACATCATCAACTCGCTGTACCTCAAAGAGGATATGTGCAACGCGAACAGTTGGAAGCTCAAGGAGAAGGCGGACGAGATCGAGAGGAAGGAGCAGCGCAGCGAGGCTTATGCATGCCCAGGAGATGTGTTGGACGTCCTGGTAGTGGCATACGGGACGATGGCCCGGATCTGCAAGACCGCCGCCGACGAGGTGAAAAAGAAAGACAAGAAGAAAGTCGGTGTCTTCCGCCCCATCTCCCTCTGGCCCTACCCCTACGAAGCACTAGCCGCAGAAGCCAAAAAGGCCAAGAAGATCCTCGTGGTGGAGATGAGTACCGGGCAGATGGTCGAGGATGTGAAGCTCGCCGTGCTCGGAAAGAAGCCCATTGAGTTCTACGGCCTTACCGGAGGGATGGTCCCTTCCCCGGATAACGTAGCTCACAAACTCCGGAGCATGATAAAGTAATGCGAGGGCAAAAAGCATGAAGAAAGTCTTCGGATATCCAGAGGCGCTAACGACAAACCAAACCCACTACTGCCCGGGATGCACGCATGGGACGATTCACCGGATGGTTGCGGAGTCCTTGGGCGAGTTGGGACTGCGCGAGCGGGCAGTTGGAATCGCCCCGGTAGGGTGTTCCGTTTTAGCCTACAACTACTTCAACTGTGACATGTTCGAGGCTGCTCATGGCCGGGCACCTGCGGTCGCAACCGGGGCCAAGCGCTGCCGACCGGACCTCATCCTCTTCACCTACCAGGGCGACGGTGATCTGGCATCTATTGGAGCGGCGGAGATCCTCCATGCGGCCAATCGCGGCGAGAAGATCACGGTGATCTTCGTCAACAACGCCATCTACGGCATGACCGGCGGGCAGATGGCACCTACCACAATGCCTGGGCAGGTGACCACAACCTGCCCGTTCGGGAGAAACCCGGACCACGAGGGTTATCCCATCCGAGTAGTGGAGCTGCTGAGCACGTTGAGGACGCCGGCATACCTCGCCCGCGTGGCGTCGCACACGCCTCTTCACGTTGTCGAGGCCAAGAAAGCGGTTCGCGAGGCTTTTCGTCTCCAGGCCGAGAATACTTGCTTCACCATGGTCGAGATTCTCTCAGTCTGTCCCACCAACTGGGGCCTGACCAGCGCGGAATCGAACGAGTGGCTCGAACAGAACATGTTGCCCTACTACCCGCTCGGCGTGTTCAAGCATCCCGACCGGAGTGAGGCGGATTCCGCTGCTGAAGCGGGTGTGTTGCAAGGAGCGTAAGATGCAGACGGAAGTGATCATGTCCGGTTTCGGTGGGCAGGGCCTGATGATGATCGGGAAGCTCCTGGCCTCGGCGGCGCTCGAGGAAGGAAAGAACGTAACCTGGCTTCCGTCTTACGGACCGGAGATGCGCGGGGGTACCGCCAACTGCACCGTGGTTATTGGGGATAAGCCCGTCGGGTCACCACTGATCACCTCGCCGTGGGCAGCGATTGTGATGAACCAGCCTTCGCTGGAGAAGTTCGCCCCGATGCTCAGAAAAGACGGCATCCTGGTAGTCAACAGCACGATGATTCCGATCAACTCGGATAGGACGGACATCCGCTGCTTCAGGATAAGGGCAGACGATCTTGCCTCGGAGATGGGCAACAGAAGATCGGCAAACCTGGTTATGCTTGGGGCCTACATCGGTTTGGAGGAGATCGTCTCCCACAAGACACTGATAACGGCAATCGAGCATGCCTTTGCCGAGAAGAAGAAGTTCATTGACGTCAATCGCAAGACATTCACGAAGGGGTACGAACTGGCCAAAGCGGGGAAAAGTGATGACTAAGACCTGTGTCGATCCGAAAAAGGCACGCAAGATACTCGATCGCTATCCCTCGGGTGACGGCACGAGCCTGATTCATGCCCTGCAGGATATCCAGGCGGAGTTCGGTTACGTTCCCTGCGAGGCGGCTGAGCTTCTTTGCGAACATCTTAGTGTCCCGATCAGCAAGGCCTTCTCCGCGGCGACGTTCTACAAAGCTTTTAGCCTCGAACCCAAAGGTGACGTGGTTATCCGCGTGTGTACGGGGACCGCCTGCCACATTCGTGGGGCTCAGACATTGGTGGATGAGCTTTGCAGCATACTCAATGTGGCTCCCGGTAAGACTACAAAGGATCTCAAGTTCACCCTCGAGACGGTCAACTGCGTGGGAGCCTGCGCCATGGCCCCCGTTGTCTCCCTCAATGGTGAGTACCACGGCAACGTTCAGCCGGGGACAATGAGCAAGAAGATACGAGGTGGGAAATAAACCCATGCGCATTGCAACTGTTCAGAGCCTGAAGGTCGCCGCAAAGAAGGCCCGTAGCGAGCGTGAGTCGATCAAGACCGAAGTGCTCGTTTGTGCCGGCACGGGCTGTTTGGCCAACGGCAGCCTCGCCGTGGTGGAATCCCTCGAGCGATCGATCTGCAGCAGGAAGCTCACCGCCGAGCTCAAGCTCGGCCTCAAGACCACAGGATGCCACGGTTTCTGCGAGAAGGGTCCGCTTGTGGTCATTCAACCCAAGGGCATCTTCTACAAAGGGGTCAAGCCCAAGGACGTCAAAGAGATTATCGAGAAGACCTTGATAAGCGGCGAGGTGATCGAGCGCCTCTTGTACCGTGATCCGAATACGAAGGAGAGAATCGAGGAATACACGGAGATTCCCTTCTACAGCCGGCAGCTTCGTATTGCCCTGCGCAACATCGGAAAGATCGATCCAGGCAGCATCGATGACTACATTGCCGTCGGCGGCTATGCCGGTCTGGCGACAGCACTGACTGAGATGACCCCTGAAGAAGTCATCGACTCGATCACTAAGTCCGGTCTTCGCGGTCGGGGAGGCGGCGGATTCCCTGCCGGACGCAAGTGGAAAACATGTCGCAACGCTCCTGCGGAGACAAGATACGTTCTATGTAACGCAGACGAGGGAGATCCCGGGGCCTTTATGGATCGAAGCATCTGCGAGGGTGATCCACACGCCGTGATCGAGGGTATGGTGATCGGCGCCTGGGCGGTTGGAGCCAACAGCGGCTCCATCTACGTACGTGAAGAGTATCCTCTGGCCGTCAAGCATCTCCAACTTGCTATCGACCAGGCTCGCGAGAAGGGCTTCTTGGGCGATGACATTCTCGGGTCGGGGTTCTCCTACGACGTGCATATTGCCCGCGGAGGCGGGGCTTTCGTGTGCGGAGAATCATCGGCGCTGATGAAGTCCGTCGCCGGCGAAGTTGGCGAACCACGCGCCAAGTACATACACTCCGTGATCCGCGGCCTGCACGATCAACCTACCGTGCTCAACAACGTCGAGACCTGGGCCAACGTGCCCTGGATCATCAACGAAGGTGCGGAGAAGTTCGCGACTTTGGGGACAGGAAAGAGTACGGGCACGAAGGCATTCTCTCTGGTGGGGAAGGTGAAGAACACCGGTCTTGTCGAAGTCCCCATGGGAATCACCTTGAGGGAGATCATATTCGAAATCGGCGGAGGTATTATCGGGGATCGCCCCTTCAAGGCCGTTCAGACCGGTGGGCCCTCGGGCGGTTGTTTGCCTGAGGACAAGCTCGACCTCCCCGTGGACTTCGATACGCTCACTGAAGCGGGTTCCATGATGGGATCGGGGGGGATGATCGTCATGGACGATCGAACCTGCATGGTGGATACCGCCCGCTACTTCCTGGAGTTCCTCGTAGACGAATCCTGCGGCAAGTGCATACCCTGCCGCGAGGGCGTCCACCAGCTGCACTGCATCCTGGAGGACATCTGCGCCGGGGAGGGACAACCCGGCGACATTGAGAAGATAGAGTCCTTGAGCGATGTAATCGTCAGCGCGTCCCTGTGCGCTTTGGGCAAGTCCGCGCCCAATCCCATTCTGAGCACTCTGCGGTACTTCCGCAACGAGTACGAAGCGCACATAAACGACGGCAAGTGCGCAGCCGGTGTATGCAGGAATCTGTTCAGCTTCGAGATATCAGAGGAGGCGTGCGTGGGGTGCGGTTTGTGCATAAAGGCCTGCCCGGTGGACAGCATCCTCGGAGAGAAAAAGGAAGTCCATCGGATTAACGGCAAAACGTGCACGCGCTGCGGTGCTTGCCGAAACATCTGCGCTGTTGACGCTATAAAGGTGGTTTGATGACGAACAACAAGACGATCAACCTCGAGATCGACGGTCGTTTCTTCCAGGCCGATGAGGGAATGACCATCCTCGAAGTGGCCCGGCGTGAAGGCATCGAAATCCCGACACTGTGCCAGCATGATGCTCTAGAGCCCGTGGGAGCGTGCCGTCTGTGCCTCGTGGAAATAACCCACCCGAATTGGAAGGGTTGGAAGGGGCTGGTGACCTCCTGCCTCTACCCGATCGAGGAAGGTCTTCAGGTTACGACCAACAACCCGGAGATCCACACCGCTAGGAAGACGCTCCTTGATCTTCTTCTGGCCAGGTGTCCGGAGGCTACGTATATCCAGAAATGCGCGGCGGAGTACGGCATCACCGCAACGTCCTTCAAGAAGCGCGAGGAGGAGACTACCTGTATCCTCTGCGGACTCTGCGTTCGCGTTTGTGCGGCTAAGGGCTGCAATGCCATCGGGGCAACCGGGCGGGGGATCACCAAAGGAATAGCCGTCCCGTTTCGTCAACCACCGCCCGATTGCATCGGCTGCGCGAGCTGTGCCCACATTTGCCCGACGGACACGATCAAATACACGGACACCGAAGATCTGCGTAAGATCTGGGGACACAAGTTCAAGATGGTCAAGTGTGTTTCCTGCGGTCGTCCCGTGATGCCCGAAAAGCAGCTGGAATTCGAGGCGGCAAAGGCAGGCCTCGACGCGAAGTATCTTACAACCTGCCCGCAATGCTCCCAGGATCAGACTTTGGCAACGGTGCAGTCCTCGTTTCAGAGCAAAACCGTGCCCGGTGGTTCCCTCGAGGTAGCCCGGTAACAGGAAAGAGCTATGGAAAAGACGTTGGTCATTACTCCTTCTCGTTGCACGGCCTGCAAGACTTGTGAGTTGGCCTGTTCATTCAAGCACGTGCGCAACGGTGCCTTGGGGCTGTCACGCATACGAGCGTTCATGCGGGGCGAGGGAAAGAACGTCATCCTGACCTGCTTCCAATGCGATGAGGCGGCCTGCGTCAAAGTCTGCCCGGTAACGGCGTTGACCCGAAGCGAATCGACAGGCGCGATTGAGGTGGACGAGGGGCGGTGCATCGGTTGCGGACTGTGCTCCGTGGCGTGCCCCTTCGGACATATGAACCATGATTCGGCAATGAGGATTGCGGTCAAGTGTGACCTGTGCAAGGGCGAACCCGCCTGTGCCACCTTCTGCCCCACCCGCACTCTCGAATACAAATAACCCGTTGGAATAAGACGGCAAGTCTGCGCTGACCCTACAGCACCTCTGGGCCTCAGCGCTCTACCGAAGGCATTCCGAGGCTCTTTCTGTACAAGGCGTCCAGACTACGCTGGTCTTAGGACTAACAGCTTGTTGAACAAGTTGCTTGTTCTGATCCAAGTGTAGCGCCACCCCTTGTGGGTGGCGTCTTTCGAGGCTTCACTCCGCCCACGAGGGGCGGCGCTACATTATTCAACAGGCTGCTAATCGCTACATGCCGCATCGGCCAGTGACTTGAGGTCCGGATAGAGCGCCAGCGGTACAACCGACAGATCGTTCGTACCATCATAGCGGTTGATCCACACATAGGGGATGCCCAGCTTGCCGGTGGGAACACCGTCGTGATAGAGGCTCTGGGCTACGTGCAGAACGATATCGGGGGAAGCATGTTGATCAATCAGTCGCTCGAAATGGCCCATCGCCGGCTTGTAGGATTGTACGTCCTGGGCGGTTATGACGAAATCGAAGGTCACCTCGAAGTGCTTCGTAGTTTCAGCGAAGAGGTCACGGTCAATGTTGGAGAGCACGCCCAGCTGAAAGCGCTCCTTGAGCCGCTTTAGTGCCTCATTCGTGTCAGGAAAAGGAGTCCAGTGCGGCAGCATTTGGGCCAGGAGCTTGGCTTTGCCCGAAGGGATGGCCAGGTTGAACCGTTGGGCCAGTCTCTCCACCGCCTCGGTGACGACATCTCGGTAAGGCCGATAGACTTGCCCCTCGATGTCGGCTTCGGTATCGACGTATGCATCCACCAGTTCGTCGATCTGCTGCGTATCCGCACTCGCGAAGATGGATTGAAACGACTTTCGCAGCCCGACCCACCAGTCGATCAGCGTGCCGTAGCAGTCGAAAGTTATTACCTTAGTCTTGGCCAGAGTCTCACGAATTGAAGGCATCGCGCAGCGCTCCTAATCAGTGCAGCGTCCAGCCTTGGAGTGTCGTTCTCTGCTACCGCCTCGTCAAGCACCGCACATGGTGCTCAGTTTCGAGAGGAGCTGAGGCATTAAGGAGACGACGTACTCAATCTCCTCAGGGGTATTGAACCTGGACAGGCTGAACCTGATCGCCCCGCGGATGATGCGTTCGTCCAGCCCCATCGCTTTGAGAACACGTGAGAGTTCCACCGATCCGCTGCTGCACGCCGGACCACTGGAGACGCTGATTCCCGCCTCGCTCAGAAGTATGAGAATCGCTTCGGATTCGAGACCGGGGAACGAGATGTTGGCTGTGTTATAGACGCGCTCCGCCTTAAGGCCGTTGATATGGGCGTCCGGGAAAGCCTCGAGGATGCCCCGCTGCAGGCGGTCGCGCAGGGCCGTTACGCGCGGCCGAAACTCGCCACAATCTCTTTTTGCCGCTTCGGCTGCTACACCCATTCCGACGATACCCGGCACATTCTCCGTACCCGCCCGCAGATTGCGTTCGTGGCCGCCGCCCAGAAGCACCGGAGCGAGTCGGGTGCGTCGCTTCTGATAGAGCGCGCCAGCTCCCTTGGGCCCGTGAAGCTTGTGTGCGGACATGCTCAACAGCGAGATGGGCAAACTCGATACGTCGATGGGGAGCTTACCCGCAGACTGAACAGCATCGACGTGTACGGGAATCCCGCGATCCGAGGCAACCGCCCCCAACTTGGCTACGTCGAACACCACGCCTGTTTCGTTGTTGGCATGAACCAACGAAACTAGCGACGTCTCAGGAGTCAGCTTTGCATCCCATTCGGCTTGGTCTATCCGGCCGTGCTTATCCACACCCACGAAGTCGACATCATAGCCATCCGCCGCGAGCCGCTCAGCCACACGAAAGACCGCCGAGTGTTCCACCATTGTGGTCACGAATCGGCCGGCGGACGGTTCCGGGGTGTTGGCCTGCAAGAAGCCGCGGATGGCTAGGTTTATGCTCTCAGTCCCGCCGGAAGTGAAGATGATCTCCTTGGGCGCGGCTCCGATGAGGTCGGCCACCTGTTGGCGGGCGCATTCCACTCGGTACTTTGCCGACTGGGCGAACTGGTGCGGACTCGAGGGGTTCGCATACTCCTCCCGCAGCAAGGTCATCATAGCGTCGATGACCTCCGGGAGAGGGAGCGTCGACGCGTTGTTGTCGAGATAGACTCTTCTGATTGCCATAATCATGCATTATATGCACGACCTTGCCGATGTCTACAATCACCGCTGAGGTTGCCGTGTTCGATGGTGAACCTGACGACGATTGGATAGACGGGCAGTTGAAAGGTGGATGAGATTAATTTCACAGACCCGGGCGAGACCTGCCACCAGACGCCGAGTATCACTGTCGCGCATGTAGTTACGATCTGCGAAATCACGCCGGGGCAAGTCCCGTCGTCTGCGATGGGGAGCTGAAACCCATCTTCAAGATGTTCTCCATTCGATCTGGCGCATTGTTTAGGCCGGTGGCACGAGTTGGAAGCGCGTGGTCACCGCCTTGGCACTATCGTTCTGCATGGGCATGCTGTTAACCGTGGTTGTCTTGTCTCTCATGCCTGCAAGCGGTATGAACAGTTTCTTTAGGACTCTCCTTGGACCTCTGCGCAACGACTATCAACGAGTCCTCACCCGCAAAAAGCCCGGCTTCCGGGCCAAACGACCACCCGTTATCGGGTGCGTAGATTCGGCCTTCTGAGATCAGGAATCCCGGATACGGGCGCGGCGATAGTTGTGCAGAGAAGTCGGCGATTCGCTAGTCACAAGTAAGGGTAAGGAAGGCGGTTTTCGCTGGAATCAGATGGTTCGCATCAGTACAATGGCGGCTGGAGGCTCGGCAACTCGGAGATGTTGACCCATTGGGGAGAGGCAAGATGAACCGCAAACTGGAACTCGTCACATTGGCGCTTGTCGTGCTATCAGTGCTCGGTACGCGTACGGCCCTCGCGCAGAGCCGCCTGGATACGGCGGTGACCTACCAGGGGCAGTTGAAGGACGGGGGCGTTCCCGTCGACGGTGCGTGCGACATGGTATTCACGCTGTGGTCGGATGCGGTCTCCGCAGAGGTTACGGATCAGGTCGGCCCTGGGCTCGTCTTTGACGGTAGATATCTGTATCCCCCACCGGTTCAGGTTAACAACGGTCTGTTCACCGTCGACCTCGATTTCGGGGACGTTTACTTCAGCGAAGAGCGATGGCTCCAGGTCACGGTGCGGTGCCCACACGCGGAGCCTCCGAATCCGGGTCCGGAAGGCTATGTCGTCCTTTCGCCACGGCAACGTATTGCCCCGGCACCGTTCGCCCGCGCCCTGCCCGGTCTGACGACCCGAAACGACCCCTGGGGAAGCGTAAGCATTCTCGGTGGCTACGCCCATAACTGGATCCATGCCGACGTAGTGAGCGCCACGATCAGTGGAGGAGGTGGTGATTTCAGTGTACATCTTCCCGCAGGGTGCAACAGCATTACTGACGACTTCGGTACGATCGGCGGCGGTGGTGGCAACCAGGCTGGTGACAACCAAGGTGACACGCAGTCCGCCGCATTTGCGACGGTTGCCGGCGGCAAGGATAACAAGGCCACGGGAAACTACACCACCATTGCCGGCGACACCGGCAACACGGCTGGCTGGGAAAGCGCCACCGTGGGCGGCGGAGGCATGAACCGTGCGGATGGATGGTATTCGGTAATCGGTGGTGGCCAATCCAATCAGACTGAGCAGAGTAACAGCGTGATCGCCGGCGGCGAAGATAATCTCATTGGAAGATGGGAATCGGGGATCGTTGCATCCGTCATCGGGGGCGGTACCGACAACGGAGTCACTGCAGCGTACGCGACAATAGGCGGCACGTACAACTACATTGATGCGCCTACCTCCACGATCGGTGGTGGCGAAGAGAACCACATCTACGGTGAGACTGCGGCCGGTGCTACGATCGCCGGCGGGCGGGACAATGTCGTAAGAGGATGGTACGGCACCGTCGGAGGAGGCACGGGAAACGTGGCAGTCGGGCAGAAATCCACCATCAGTGGTGGCGACGGTAACGATGCCGAGGGGGATTACTCTATCGTTGGCGGTGGTTGGGACAACCGGGCAATCGACGAGTCGGCCACGATTGGCGGCGGGTGGGGCAATATCGCCCGTGGAGTGCGCTCCACAATCGGTGACGGCGGAGGCAACACGACGGATAACGAGGCGGGTACGATCAGTGGCGGCATGGACAATTACGCGGAGGGTCGCAATTCGACGATAGCCGGCGGAAGCGGTCAGTTCGTGACCGGAGAAGGGGCCGCGGTCGGCGGCGGTGCGAACAACTCCGCAGGTGGTCTGTATGCTACGGTTCCCGGCGGGCAGATGAACCAGGCCGACGCGGACCACAGTTTAGCGGCCGGGCGGCGGGCCGTTGTTCGACCTGAGGATACGGGGACGTTTGTATGGGCGGATTCAACCAACGAGGCCTTCACGTCCACAGGCGCGAACCAATTCCTGATTCGCGCAACGGGCGGTGTCGGAATCGGCACCGCAGCACCGACGCATCCTTTGGAAGTAGGCACAGACAGCACGAACGGCAACGGGGCGCACGTGACTATAGGCGGCATGTGGACGAACGGATCCGATCGCGACTCCAAGAGCGGCTTCAAGCCGGCAGACCGCGCTTCCGTGCTGGCCAAAGTGGTCGCACTGCCCGTCTCAACGTGGCAGTACAAGGGAGAGCCGGACAACGTCCACCACATTGGTCCTATGGCGCAGGATTTTTTCAGCGCGTTCGGGCTCGGCGGTAGCGACAAACACATTGGCACTGCAGACGCCGACGGCGTTGCCCTCGCCGCGATTCAGGGTCTGCACGAATTGATTGAGACCCAGCATGTTGCACTGTCCTCCCAGCAGGCGCAGATCAGCGTGCAGCAGAAACGCATTGCCGAACTCACAGAGAAGATGATCCGCCTGGAGCAACAGCTATCGGCGGCCACCTCTTCCGCATACAAGAGCGAGACGCCAACGCCAAGAACCCCATAGATGACACGCATAAGCACACTACTTCGTGGTAGACAGGCGTGCTCATGGTCGGAGCAATTCGCTGGCCAAGAACTCTTGCACTGGTAGTACTTGCCCATCTGAGAATACCGCTGTGGTTCCTGCAGGGATGCATAGCGGCGGTTGCCAACATGGCATGAGCATCCGGCCTGGTAGGTGGTGACGCTCTTGCCGCATCTTCCACGCAACGACTATCAACAAGTTCTTACCCTCATTGGCCTTGTTTCCGGACCAAACGACCGACCAGAGGGTGTGCATTCGGATGATTCGGGAGTATAGTGCTTGCATTGTTCGTAGTTTCTTGCGCCGATGATCTGGAGGTTACAGAGTATGTTTGCACGGATAGGATCGTTCTTGGTCTTTGGGCTTAGCTCCAGCGCTGCCTGTGCCCAGCCGGCGGAGTCGTGGCCGCAGCTTTCCCTCGCCACTTGTCAAGTCGACCAGTTCATCAAAGCCAATCCGACGAGTGACGGGCGCGGCGTGGTGGTTGCCGTTTTTGACACCGGCGTTGACCCGTCGATTCCAGGTCTGACGCTCACTCCGGACGGTGAGGTCAAGGTCATAGACGTTCAGGATTTCAGCGGGCAGGGTGATACTGACCTTCATCGTGTTCGCCTCGACGAAGAAAGCGGGCAGCTGGTTGAGTACGACGACGACGGCTCGCCGGTGCATTATGACCTCCCGGCGCTGCCGGCAAGCGCTACCGGCGAGGAGCGCCGCTTCTGGTTTGCATACATTGACGAGGGGAAGTTCGTGAACTCGGATGTGCCTGATCTGAACGACAACGGTACGACCGACGACAAGTTCCCCCTCGTTGTAACAGCACTGTCCGGCGACGGCGATGACCAGGCGGTGTGTTATGTCGACACCAATCTGGATCGTAGTTTCGCTAACGAAAAACCGTTGCGTAACTACAAGCTCAACTACGATACATTCGTGTTTCACCGTGAGAAGCCCGAAAAGCAGATAGTTCCTGCGGCGTTCGCCATCAATATTTTCTTGCGCCAGGCAAAGATAGTGCTCTACTACGATGACGGGGCGCACGGTACTCACGTTGCCGGCATAGCCGCTGGGTATCGAATCAACGACCAGGATGGCTTCAACGGCATCGCACCGGGTGCAAAGGTCATTGGCATCAAGATCGGACAGAATGCCATTGGCGGGGTCAGCACCACGGAGGCGTTCAAGAAGTCTTTCGAGTACGTCGCCCGTTTCGCCCGCGAGAACGATGTGCAAGTCGTGTGCAATCTCTCCTACGGCGTTGAATCCGTGATCGAGCCGAACTCGGACATCGACAAGTTTGTGGATGGGTTTCTGCGCAAGCACCCGCATCTGATGTTCTGCACGTCGGCAGGTAACGAAGGGCCGGGATTGTCCAGCGTGGGGACCCCGGCAGCAGCCACCGAGGCTGTTTCCGTAGCAGCGATCCTCGCTGCGGACTCAGCCCGCAACGTGATGGGGTACGACCTCGATGAGCCCATACTCACAGCATTCAGCTCACGCGGAGGTGAGTTGGACAAGCCTGATATCGCCACGCCGGGGTGGTCCACCTCAACGGTTCCCCGCTGGATAAAAAAGGGCGATTATTGGCCCGGTACGAGTATGGCCTCTCCTTACGCAGCCGGCCTCTGCGCGGTGTTGATCAGCGATGCTCAGGCTCGCCACCCAGGAAGGAAGATACGGGCTTGGGATGTCCGCCGGGCGCTGGCTGTGACCGCCAAGCCGGTTCCGGGACACTTGCCGCTCTCGTACGGGTACGGCCTGCCCGACCTTCCCGCCGCGGCCAAGATGCTCGATAAGTTGGTGGCCTCAGCCAAGGATGATCCGATCATAGGCCACGACATCTCCACCTCGTGCCCCCATGGATACGAAGGGCGAGCCCGTGCGGCCTATTGGAGGAGTACGTTCTTCCCCACCGATGAGGACCAGACCTTCACCATTAAACCGGTCTTTGCGCCGAGTACGGATATGGCCGAACGGACTTCGTTCACCCGCAAGTATCAATTGCGTTCGACGGTCCCCTGGTGCACGACGGTGCAGAAAGAGGTGTACCTCCGATCCGAGCAAGCTGCCCGCGTATATGTCAAGTATGAAGCTGAGAAGCTGACTGAACCGGGCGTGCATGTTGGAGCGATCGAAGCCTACTCGGAAGGCATCCTCGAGTTCCGCCTGCTCAATACCATCGTCGTGCCGTACCGCGGTAAGGTAGCAGATGACTTTGCTTTGTCATTCAAAGACCAGATTGTTGATGGCTGGAGGCCGACGCGCTACTTCTTGACGACTCCGCCGGGCGCGTCGGTTATGGAGTTGAAGCTTTCCGCACCTGAAGGGCGGGAATCCAAAGCGAGAATCGACCGCATCTTCGATCCCACTGGATCACGACTACGCCGCGGAGCCAACAGACTGGACACAACAGCGGGCAGAAGAGAGGTCAGTTGGTCCGTTGCTGACTCGTTGGTTCCCGGCGTGTGGGAAATACCGATTATCGCCAACCGACCCGACAAACAGTGGCCCTTCGATCTCGATGTTCGCTTCTTCGGATTGCACGCTGAGCCCAAGCAGATAACCGAGTGGGCAGGCTCACCGCCCGCGGGTGGACTGACGGTTACGAACGTGTTCGAACATCCTGTGCCGACAGCTGCCACAGGCGAGTTGGAGGGCTATCGCAAGTACAAGGAGGACAACTTCGAAGGCCTGAAGGACGAGCTCTCATACACGCTGACTCTCGATGATAACTACGATCGCTTGCGGGTTGACTTGGAGATGACTCCGGAAGCATATGCAACGACCACCGATATCGGCGTGGCCGTCGAGGCTAACGGCGAGGAGATTCACTTCTCCGCATTCAGCAATCGCACGCACAAAAGAACCGTGGATGTGCCCGTGGAGGGTGAGGAGACTACCGTGACGGTGTTCATTCGCGGCGGGTTTGCCGTCGCCGACGACAAGCGCGAGACACCTATTACGGTCAAGATCGACCAGTTACTCGCTGACCCGATTCCGATAGAGGTGACCTATGGAAAAGGCTCCCGGGTCCGCTTCATTCCCGGCGTACCCACTGAGCTGGAATTCGCCCTGGATTCCAAGCCACCCGCCAACCCCGGTGGGTTGCGCCCGGTCGGGTATTTGGAGTTCCGCGAGCGCTCCAGCGAAGACCTCGCCCTGCGCGTTCCAATAGACATCAACGGGTAGCAAACCTGCGGATGCGTGTTGGGTAGTCTCAGCGAGGATTGCGTTCAAAGCCCTGCGTGACCGTACACACAGACAATAAAGTGGTACCCCCTCTGCGCATCTTCCTAGAGCGCAACTAAACCCTGTAGTTTGTTCGCTGCGCCAAGTCTGACATGTCGATTCATTGACCTGGGCGCCTGCTCTCCCTCCGTACCGCAACGACCGGCTCGAGCCGCGGACGGAAGGAGGTTGCAGCTAGAGCAATTTCTGTTATTGTCTAGCGGTTCAGGAGTTGGGTGCCATGCCCAAGCGAAGCGCCGGCATGCAATTCGCCCGCTACACAATATCCGAATCTGCTATAATGCCGGGTGGGCTTAATCGTCGAGGAGGTAGAAGACGCCCTCAAGATCCTCTGTCGTGCTGATGGCTGTTCGCTGTTCGTCTCGTTCGCGGAAGGAAGTAACTCGGAACTGGTAGAACATGCCAGGCTCGAGAGCGGGTCCGGAATATGCATGCGTTACCGTGGGGGAGCCCGAAACGGGACCAATCTCATCGTCCCAAATCTCATCGCCGAACGCATCGAAGACGTGGATTTCGTAGCCCTCCTCACTGGAGTCGTCTTCCCATTCCAAGATCGGTGTCGGTGTGAGAACTTGCTCGGGCACATCGGCTCCTGGTGCAACGACTGAAAGTGCACCGGTCACCTTGAACCCTTCAGGCAGGTCGACGGTGTTTCCCAACGATGGGTCGGGTATTTCGATGCGTACGGTGGCCGTTCCCCCGATGGTCTGATCCGGATCGCGAACCAAGTCGTCATTCTCAAATGCTGCCAGGACGACATATGGTCCATCCGGGACGCCTTCAAATGTAAAGACCCCGGTAACGTTGCCCACGCGGAGTCCGGGAGGAACAGCCCCGCGACCGGCAGCTTCGACAAACGTGTTCTCGACGGCCAATACCACGCTGGTTACCGCGCCACCCGGTGCGTTGACGATCTGGACATTACCGGAAACGACACTGAGAGGATCCTCGGACTCGGTCAAATCAACGTCGACTCGTTCCTCGCCGGCCTGTAGCGTGGCGGTTGCCGGAACGAGCTGGACTCCGGCAGCATAGCCTCGAACCTCGTACGTACCAGCCGGCACGTTAAATACCGTATACTTGCCCTCA
>CP070744.1:2634034-2669914 GCA_020348265.1 Phycisphaerales bacterium
GGGGTCGTCATACACCTGGAACGATCGCGGGAGGACTCTCATGTCCAGCTTCTTCTCCAGGGAGGAAAGGTCTCTACCTCCACTTCCCAAAGGTGCCGGCCTGGCGCAGACGTTGTCGGCAAGCAGCGACTCGAACACCTTCCCCGCAGCCTCGGGGGCGAACAGAACCGGGCCGGTGTAGTGGTCCAGAGTCGGCGCCTTGGATAGCTGGGTCAACTTGTCACACATCTCGTCGATGTCCGCCAACATTTGTTCAATCGGAGGCAACTGGTCGATACGTTCGCCAAGGTACGTCCGGCTGTCGCCAAGGTGCATTCCTTCATCAGCCTGCAGGCTGCCGCTGATCTGGATTATCATTCCCGTATCGCCGGTGCGTGTGCGAACACCTTCGGAGTTGACGATGTAATCGTCCACCGTTCCCACAAAAAGGGACACGCCTGAGATCTGAATCTGGGGATGAGCCTTGAAGCGGGCCGATAGCCTGCGGATGTTCTGTTCCCACTCCTCGCGGTGGAACGGCAGCTCAGCAGGGGACTCGATCACCACGATGGCCTTGCCGGGCGTGAAGTCGTCCGGGGGGTCTTCGATGTTCTTGTCCTTCAAATAAGCCCGTTTTCGCGTCAGTGTCTCGACGGCCCGTTTGTAGTCCAGGTCGGTCGCGCGCCAGATCGCATGACGGATGGCGACATAGTCGTCGTCGAGCGGCAGCGAGGTCTCGAACCCTCGTCCACCCACGTTGGTGTTGTCCAGTTCGTACGAACCCACGCGCACTCGACTGTAGAAGTCGCGCGTCCTTTCGTACTCCGATTGCAGGAGCGCGCCGTTGGCAGCGCCCATCGTGTAGGTGTGTTGATCCTGTGCACGATATTGGATGAAGTAAGGTCGTGGTAAGTCATCCAAGGCCAACTCCGCCATCGAGCGCTGAAGCTCATCGACCATCGCCGATATAATGACGTCGTCGTCCGGCACCTCCGCATCGGCCAGACTGAGCGCGGGTGAAGAGGCGAGCAAGATCCCGAGGGTCATGAGGTTCCGTGGAAGACTGCGCTGCTGCAATCGCATGTATTTTACTCCATATCGTCGATCGTCATCATCCCGCAAGGAGGCTTCTGCATTTGCACGCCGGTCAGGGGTTGTTACGATAACGCTCAAGGCTTCTCCCCCAACGGTGGGTCAAGAATCGGTGGGAGACTCTGGTCTCGGGTCCGTTTCTCGATTTCGATGGTCGAGACAAGAATGCTCGGTGATACTGCGGATGCCGGTACCCAGCCCGATTCCGCACCGCACGAACCGTTGAACACACCGGGATCATCAGCCGTGTAAGTGATCTTCTCAAAGCTGGTCAGGGGTGTGCCCACGATGTCCGCTCCACGGATGAGTTCGTCGGGTCTACCGTCGGCGTAAATGCGATACACAACGAGTGGGAGGACCTTGAACGACTGTGGACCGCCTCGCCCTGTGGTTGTCCGCCCGCCGGAGATGTCCTCGAGGAGAAGCCCGTAGGGTTTCCCCTGCTTAGCGCACTCCTCCAAGAGCTTCTGTCGAAGCTCTTCGAACGACACTTGCCTGGTCGACTCGACGACTAGGTTTGCCTGCCGGGACGCAACAGCCCGGCCCGGTTGGCGCCGTCCATGCCCGTTGGATTGTGGGAAGCCCTCGACTGGGCTGCGCGACATGAGGAAGGTCTTGAGGATTCCCCCCTCTACCAGGGGCACTCTAGTGGCCCGCACGCCCTCGTCGTCAAACAGGTAATGTCCGCGCAGGTCGATATCGCCCATGTGAGCCAACGTGGGATCGTCATACACGCTGATGAACGAAGGGAGTACCGGTTCATTGATCTTCTTGGTGAAAGTCTGCCCTTCGGTGACATCCTTCTGACGGTGTCCCTCGATCCGGTGCCCGAAGATCTCATGAAAGAAGACGGCGCTGCTCCTGTTGCGCAGAATCGCCGGTCCGATATAGGGTTCGGCAAGGGGTGCCTCGCGCAGGGCAAGAACCTGGCTGATGACCTTACGGAAAGCCTGTTCGATCTCAGCATCGCTGGGGAGTTTCTCTTCGGAAGCGGTGTTGAAGTCGAAGTTCTGTGCCAGGGTCATTCCATCCTCAGCCTTGGTGCGGGCTGTCATCATCACCCGGTAGCGTTTGTTGGATGTCTGCAGCCGCGTGCCTTCGCTGTTGACGATGAATCTGGTTGAGGCGTAGGCTCGTGCGGTTATCGAGGAAGAATAGACCAGCGGGGAGGACCTTGCGATGGCGGAGATCTCTCTGACGCGCTTTGCCCACGCGTCTCTGTCGAACGTCAGCCGGACGGGAGCCTGATAGTATACGTGGGCCTCTTCTCGGCTGAAGTCATCGGATTTGTCCTCTTCCTCGACACTGATCTTCAGATCGGTTTTGATGCGTGTCAATCGCTTGGCAGCACGTTTGAAAATCAGGTCCGTGTGGTACCAAAGGGCATGCTTGATGGCGTAGGGGTCGTCCTCCACGGAGAGGGGGATGTTGCCGCTTCCCGACGCCCGGCCTCGCCCGCCGCTGCGAAGCTGGTGGGTGTTGTCCAGAGGGTAATCACCGACGCGGACGTCGATGTTGAGGTTTCTGCTGTCCGTAGTTCGATCTCGCCTGATCGCCCCCAGCGTCGCTCGCACTACGGTTGTCTGCTCATCGTAGACCGTGTAATTGATGTAGTACGGCTTTGTGCCGTCTTCGGCGACGAGGTTCTCCATCGAATACATGAGCTCATCAGCGAGATAGCCGATCAACGGATGGGGATCCGATCCTCCGCTCTCTCCGACGTCTTCTCTCTGCAGCGCGGACGACTCAGCTCGATCCGACACGTCCGGTGTAACGGATTGAACAGCGGAGAACATCACGGTCCATGCCGTGAACAACGCAATGGTATTCATTAAAAAGCCTTTCTGAACCGGGTTCCACTTGGCATCAGTGGTGCGATCAGCGCTTTTGTTGATATTCCACTCAGCACGTTCATTTTACGTCGGAGGCGGCCAAGCGACTCTAACGAATAGGCTCGTTCCTGTAAAAACCCGTGGAGCCGCGGGCGGGCGCTATGATTGCTCATTACGAAGCCAACTTATGAATTGTTCAAGCCCGATCGTAAGATCGGTGGAGGGCCGATAGCCCAGGTCCCGGCATGCGAGCGTTACATCCGCGTAGGTGCGTTCGACGTCTCCAGGCTGGGGGGGGAGGCGTTCGATGACGGCTTTTCTGCCAAGAGCTTCCTCGATCGCTCGAATCAGATCGGTAAGGGCCACCGGCTGAGACTCGCCCAGGTTGTATATGTGATAACCCTCGCATCGCTCGATCGCCCGCAGAACGCCATCCACAATGTCGTCCACGTAGGTGTAGTCGCGCATGGCACCCCCCCTGCCAAACACGGGAATCCTCTCTCCCGTTTCGATCAGGCGGGCGAACTTGTAGATGGCGAGATCGGGTCGTTGCCGCGGCCCGTAGACGGTGAAGAAGCGCAGGCAGGTGATATCCATTCTGAACAAGTGATGATAAGTATGACAGAGCAGCTCACCGGCTCGTTTGGTGGCGGCATAAGGCGAAATAGGGTTGTCGACCCGGTCGGTTTCGCTGAAGGGCACCTTCGTCCTGTTGCCGTACACGCTCGAGCTGCTCGCGAAGATGAACTTGCAGCGCGGGAATCGGCGACATCGTTCGAGCAGCACCAATGTGCCGCCGACGTTGACATCCTGATAGAGCAGCGGCTGGTCGATCGATGGTCTGACGCCGGCCCGTGCAGCCAGATGGACGACGGCATCCACCGTCTCGTCGATCACCTCCGCGATAGCATCTTGGTTGCGGATGTCACCTTCGACCAGTACGAAACGATCTTTGGTCAACGCCGATGCCAGGTTGCGGCGCTTGATACTGGGGTCATAGAAGTCATCGAAGTTGTCCAGAGCGACGACCTTGCTGCCGGTGCGGAGCAGCGCCTCGCAGAGATGTGAGCCGATGAATCCTGCTCCGCCCGTTACAACGATCTTGGACAATAGATGCTCCCGAACGTAATGTCACGCAGGTGTCAGTGTGGGCCTGCCGATGCAGATATACTCGAATCCGCGTTTCGCGAGTGCTGCCGGGTCGTATAGGTTCCGGCCGTCGAAAATAAGACGGTTGCGGAGCTTAGCGGCCATAAGCTCGAAGTCCGGCGTGCGGAATTTGGACCAATCGGTGAAGATGACCAGGGCGTCAGCCCCCTCGAGGGCCTCATATCCGTCGGAGTACATCAAGACGTCGTTGCCCAGTTCTTTCCGGGCATTGTCCATCGCCTCGGGGTCATGGGCTCGGATTTTCATGCCGCTCTCCAGGAACGCCTTGACGCCCGCTATTGCCGGCGATTCGCGCACGTCATCGGTGCGCGATTTGAAGGCCAAACCCCATACTGCAAGTGTCATGCTGCTGCAGGCATTTCCGAAGTGGTCGAGGATTCGTTTAGCAAAGATCATCCGCTGACGCTGGTTGGCCTGGTGAACAGCAGCGACAATGCTCATAGGCCTGTCCACTGACTCACCCATCGAAATCAACGCGGTTACGTCCTTGGGAAAGCACGAGCCGCCGTAGCCCACACCGGGAAACAAGAACTGATTCCCGATGCGTGAATCGGAGCCGATCCCGTGGCGAACATGTTCCACGTCGGCTCCATACTTCTCACAGAGATTGGCGATCTCGTTCATGAAGGAGATCTTGGTGGCAAGCAGCGCATTAGCGCCGTATTTTGTCATCTCGGCGCTGGCTGCATCCATCACCAGCATCCGCTCGCCACGACGCATGCAAGGTGAATAAAGCTCTTTCATGATCTCCACCACAGCAGGGTTATCCACCCCGATCACTACGCGATCGGGTTTGGTGAAGTCTTCGATGGCGGCACCTTCCTTGAGGAACTCGGGGTTGCTCACGTAGTCGAAAGGCTGATCCGTGCCGCCGGCGATCGCCTCTGACACCTTGCGATGCGTCCCCACCGGCACCGTGCTCTTCATCACCACTATCCGATATCCGTCCATGTGCTTGCCGATCGTTTTGGCAACGTCAAGGATGGCTGACAGGTCGGCCGATCCGTCCGCCGCCGGGGGAGTCCCCACCGCAAGGAAGATTATTCGTGAGGTCCGCACCGCCTCGGGAAGGTCTGTCGTAAACGTCAGTCGTTCCGCCTTGGCGTTGCGCGCCACTATCTCCTGCAAGCCCGGCTCGTAGATGGGAATCTCGCCGTTTTCCAGTTTAGCGACCTTGTCCTTGTCATTGTCCACGCATATGACGTGGTTGCCGCTATCCGCAAAACACGCTCCGGCGACCAAACCGACATACCCGGTACCCACAACGGAGATCCTCATTGCTGATCAGCTCCCAATAGTCCCTGTCGAAGCGGCAATCCGATGATCCCTTGCGCTGTGCCGCACGTTATTGCCGGGGATCGTCGCAAGACTGACGTAACGATGCCAGAATGTCTCTCAAACGATTATCCGTCAACCAGTTCGTTTATCGGGAAACCGTGAATTAGCGCTCCGTATCGTCGCGCAGGCTCGGAATGGTCTCCTGATACAGGTATTATCGACCTGGCAGCGGCCGGGCTCTACGAGCGGCGTCTTCCCCCGCGTAACGGGCAGCTTTGCTTGTGAATGGGACAGTCAGACTGGTTCCGCATGCTGCCGGACGCGTTTGCCTCATGGTGCGTTGGGGAAAGGGCTACGATCCGCCGAACAGAGTGACGAATCGTCCGAAGTCCGCAACATCGACGTCGTCATCCCCGTCGAAATCGAAGGCACCGAGGCACAGTTCCGTTGTCAGCGGCTCGGGAGGTTGAGGCGGGATTCCCGGTCCGTCCATACACACCGCAAAGGGGGTGTGGTCGTACAGGTCCACGATCCCATCTCCATCGAAGTCGCCATCCGGCTCAGGCGCGGCCGGAGTCAGCAGAAACGCGCGTTTCGCGCTGCCGAGGTCGCCCGAACCCACGATCTGGCCGGACTCGTTGATCGCAACTGCAGCAGCCAACACCCAACCGGACTGGGGATCGATCATGTCGTTGAGGTCGAAGATCTCCTCCTCGATCCAGATGACGGCATGCTCGCTCCCCACTTGGTCGGGGCTGGTTTGAGCGCTGCCCACGATGTCCCCAACATCGTTGATGTCGTATGCCCAACTCCACCATCCCAGGGTCCCCAGGTTGGTTATTCCGCGGCTGCGGGTCCAGAGGAACGCACGATAGTCGGTCGTGCCCGAAATGCTGGACGTGCCGACTACGTGGCCCGAATTGTTCAGGGCGTAAGCGTAGCTGCATGCGCCGCCAAGCGTGCCCAGATCCTCCATGGGGCTTTCCGTATCCGCCAGGAAGTATGCGTGATCACACGTGCTCGTTTCGGTGGCCGACGAGCCAACCACCTCGCCATAATCGTTGATGTCAAAGGCTCCGCTTACGCCGCCGCCCAAGGTTCCCAGGTCGATCATCCCGCCGTTCTTGGTCCAGAGAAACGCGCGTGCGGTGCTCTGGTCATATCGATGTGTCGTCGACTGTCCCACTACTTGCCCGGCACCATTGATGGCATTGGCCCAGCTATTCAGGCCCGATTCCAGCGCCCCGATCGAGATCATTCCTCCGTCATCCGTCCAGAAGAAACCGAAGGTTTGTCCAAGTGCGTTGGTGGAGTAGCCGACAACCTGGCCGGAGTCGTTAACACCCACAGCTGTGCTTCTAAAGCCACCCAAGGTTCCCAGGTCTTGCATCGGGCCGGGTGTGACCCAAAGGAACGCGTGATTACTGGATTGGCCGACAGCCTCGCCAGTGCCGTTCACACCGTAGCCAAACACGTTCCCGGTACCGTTCAGAGTTCCCAGGTCGGTGACGACATATACCGGATCTTGGGCGATTGCAGGCGCAGCGCTGACGACTGCGATGATCAATAGCCCCGCTGTAGACGCCCAGCGCTTTGCAGACCGTGACAATCCCATGATCCCCCTCCGGCATCAGCAGCCAATGGGCAAGCGCTCCTTACTCAGCGCACCCTAACCGGCTGCCCCCTGGCGACGCTTTCCTATGTTACATTGATATGCGCGACAATCATCCCCGGAAAGCCATTCCATCCAAAAGATTTCACATTTTTCTGACAATGTGCCGTAAACAGGGCGCCAGTGTGGATTTCACCCCGCCCGGGTCCACCCGTTAGTGACGTTTCCGAACGTTTGATCGGCTGTGATCCCTGCGACTTAACTTACACTGAGATTTCGCAGAACAAGCTTGATTTGTCAACTTCAAGAAGATGTGTCCGCTGCGCGAGCTCATTTGTCAGGGCTTGGAAGTTATCGGGGGTTATCGTCGTGGCTTTGAATCCATCTCGGCACACGATCACGCCGTTGCCCGTAGCCCGCTGATCAATCTCTCCGAGCAGGCCGTGATCCGCTTGAAGCTTAAACCAGCGCAGGCGATGTTCCCAGAACTTCTCGGCATAGGTAGATAGGAGCACCCTGCCGCCTGGGCGGGTAACACGAACCGATTCCCCGATCAAGTCGCGCTGGTTGACCTTAAACGCGGACAGGCCGTTCTGTATGCAGAGGACGACGTCGAACGCGCCGTCACAGAACGCCAGGTTGGCTGCATCCATTTGCAGGAAGTGGACGTTGCCGAACCCACCGAACATCTCGCGGCCAAGCTGCAGGCTCGAAAGGGCCGTGTCGATGCCGATTAGTGTCGTGCTCCTGTCAGTAAGCTTCTCGAAGATCCTCCCGTAACCACAGCCCAACTCCAGGACGGTGTCACCTGGTCGAATCCGACCGGCGACATGGGCCACCTCGGCATCAAGGTCTTGCCTGACGCGAGGCGGAGCGATGTCATAGCACTTGCGCAATCGCTGTGCTGACAGCTTCTCCGCGTAGTAGCTCATCACAACCGGTCTCCTACTGGCCAGCCGGACAACGGGGCACGTTGTGGCGGGCTCTTTTCCTAACGATAGAGCGCATTACTCGCGAAAGCGAGCGCGATCACAGTCAAGAGTGCCGGCGCTGGCTGCGCAGTCCAAGGAAAGCGCATACCCGCTGATGCGCAAACACAACCTACGAAATCGGTATGTAGTCGCCGTTGGGGTATTCGATTCTGCAACATTCTCGCGTCGACACTCTGTTCATCAGTCGGACAAGCGCCTCGCTCTGTGGGCAAGAACCCCGCGACCACCTCCTAACGGCGTTCTCTTTTTGTGACAGTCTTTTTTCTGCATAAAACCGACAGATTGTTCTTGACTTCACTTCGACTTACTTGGTAGTCTACCCGCTCAGCTCAGCGTTTCGTAGGTAGGTATACGCGGTGGGGCTCCGCGGGACCCCAGTCACTTACGCGGCAGATTCTCAAGAAGAAGTGTTTTCAGAAGTTCGCTCGGCTTATCGGTTTAGTGCTTTTGCTGCAGTTGCGGGGGCGCACTACACGGCACAAGTGCTCGTCTAGAGTCCGGTTCGGCGTTGCGCATCAGGACGGACCTGGGCACGCGGTAAGTGGCCTGCTCGCGCTTGCAGGTATGATAGACCCGACATTTCGCGCCGGCTTTGCGCGCCGGTGATCAAGTTTGAACAAAGCGCTGTAATGCGCATGCGGCGTTGAGTGATGAGTGTTGGTCAATTCTAACCTGACCCGAAACGGAGGAATCAGCTATGTACATGTATGCAAGATGTGGGGTCGTGCTTGCCGCGTTAGCGGCATTGATGTGGTGTCCACCGCCTGGACAGGCTGCTGTGCTAACAGAGAGAGGAGTGGATGCCGATACGGCGCAGCGGGAAGGTCCACAGGAACTCGCACAGCCGGTGCAAGGTGAATTCGCGCGTGGGTGCTTCTCCGGTGCCGCGGCGGAACGGGTGTCATCGACCTGGGAAGTCAAACAGGCCGTTGCAGTTGAGGAGAGCGAAGTTCTAAGGCAAAGCATGCGCGAGGCCGGGGGGGCGCGGGGACCAGCCGCCCTTTGCCCAGACGCGATTGATGCGGGAATACTGCCCGACGACGGATTGTACGGGATTCCCGGTGATACCACCGATGGAGGAAATAATTATGAGCATCCGGGAAGCGCTTGCGGCGACTTGGGGGTCGGTGGGGAGGATCAGATCTGGGAGTTCATGGTGGCGAGCACCGGGGCCTGGATGTTCGGCACCTGCTATAACGGTGATCCTTACGCCTCGTTCGACACCAGCCTGGTGATCTATGAGTACGATGGCGATTGCCCCGGCACCGAAGTGGCTTGCGACGGCGACTTCTGCGGCTCCGCGGCCCTTTACACTTCGCTCATCGAGCAGGCGTTCCTGGAGGCGGGTACTACCTACTACCTGGTCGTTGACGGCTGGTCGACGCTCACCTACGGCACCTACACCTGGCTTTTCGAATATAGCGCCTGTGAGAGCGACGCCGACTGCGACGACGGTTTGGCCTGCAATGGTGCGGAAACCTGCTGGGTTGCCACGGGCGAGTGCGTCGGCGGACTTCCGCCGTGTGAACCCTTCCAGGAATGTCTGGAGCCCACCGGCGAATGTGTCAACCCTGATCCATGTCTGAGTTGGCTTGCTGGAAGTGGCGCGGGTTCGTTTTACCCTCAGGGCAACTATTGCGCGGGTGCATCGACCTGGTTCGGCGACGATATTGAATTGGCCGACGGGGCAGGCAGAGAGTTGATCAGCTACAGTTTCAGAATAGTCGCCCGGGACATCAATCAGGACGGAACCACGGATGTCGGCACGCCGTACATCGTGGAGACGGCGCTGGCGACGCTCAATACTGATGACACGTGCTTGCCTTATGATCTCGTCGTAGGTGCAGGCTGCGTGCTCGACGAATTCCAGATCCAGCCAAACGGTACCCCGCCCGACACAGTGTTGTGTGAACCCAACGGCGGTTTTCCCACTGGAATTATCCTGCCGGACAACAGCGGAATTCCGACTACTTGTGACGCAGACTTCTTCATGATGTTCAGAGTCGACACTGACGGCGCCGGGTTCGAGATTGCCTTGGCGGAGCAGACTATCGGTGGACCGGCGCTCGACGATGATTTTGGCGAAAGCGTTTTTGTGCAGGAGGAGTGTCCTCCTCCCGGTCTCTTTGGCCACGCAGCTTTCACCGAACCGTATGTATCTGATTTTGCGGGAGCCATGGTATGCACCGTGCCGCCAACGGGTGCCTGCTGCACTGCCGACGAAGTTTGCATGGAAGACATGGGTCGACTGGAGTGCGAGCTGGAATACCAGGGAGGTTTCCAGAGCGGAGGCACTTGTGCGGACTGCCCCTATCTCCTACCAGTTGTCGGCATCCAACAAATGGACGTGATGCTGGGTGAACCGCCACAGCCGGTAGCCAACACGGATTGGGGTGTACTGACAATCTCGGTTTCCGATCTGGTCGAGCGGACAGGGATCGGGGCCGGTTTTGTCAATATGTATACGGATCTAGGCTGGGTGGTACAGAACGTGTGGGTTGACGGCAGTGACGGCACTGAGACGATTACCGCCTACTTTGACCTCGGTACCAGCGTGGGAGTCGGCATCGCCGGGCTCTTGGCATCCGTCGAGTACACCGTGGAACCCGTTCCCGACCCCGCTGCCCGCCGCGATCCCCTCGGAGGTTTCTACGTTGGAGGAATGACGTACAGTGCTCAAGGCGTTGGCCTTGCGTTGGCTACCGTGCTGGGACCGCCCCCTGCGCCATGGGCAATATCCTTCCCTCCAGGTGCGGGTACCTGGGCGCACACCCAGCCAAACGCCGTAAACGTGCAGACAGCGTGCAATCAGTGTTTCCCAATGGCGATTGCCAACAGTCTGGAATACCTGGACAACCGATATGCCAAAGTTACGATGCCGCACAACCACGTTTTGGGATTGAAGGGGGACAGTTCGCTGGTCGGACAGCTCGATACGTACGGCAATCGCGCGGTCACCTCCCGCCGTTCGGGCAGCGGTATGTGGTTTGTTCCCATGATTTCCGGCAAGTTCGACTACCTCAACTCCAACTCACTGGCCAAGGCATTCGCGCACGCCTACCAGGGACGGGGCTGGGGCGGAGCCGGGAATGCGCTGCCCGCGGGGGATTACACGGCTCACGGGATTACCGCGAAGGACCAGAGTGTCAGCAACAACGTTACCTGGCAGTGGATCCGCGACGAATTGATGGACGGCTATGACGTGGAACTGGTATACTCTCGTGACGACGCCTTCGGAAATCCAACCGGAGGTCATGCCGTCCGCCTGTTCGAAGTTGGAGAAACGCTGGGCGCGGATTGGGTGGGCTATCTGCACGACACGGCGCAGACTAATGTTGATTTGACGGACTCCGTCGGGTTGACCACCACGCGCGAGTATCTGACGGATATGGACGGAGATGGAATCCCCAACCTCGGGTCGGCAAACCGAGAGGTGCGCTTTGTCTTCTCGGAGGCCCCCACAGGTGCTTGCTGCTTTGCCGCAAATGCATGTACGGAGATGACCCTGCGGGACTGCAATGCCACAGCCCCCACTCCCCCGCCGGGCAAGACCGCCTTCCGCGGCGAGGGCACGAAGTGCCCGACTCAAAACGTGCGCACCAATTCCCACAGGGGTGTCGCCATCGTTCACTGGACCACTCCGGGGCTGGATTGCTACAACATTACCAAGAGAGGCGATCGGGATGCCTGCGGTGATCTCATCGATGCGTGGATGACGGCAGATGAGGGTCATGACATATGCCATCAATTCGGTGTCGAAGGGTCACCGCCAATTCCTGCGGGTTTCTTCGGGACCGGCTCAGATCCGTACGGTGATCCCGTTGCTCAAGAGGTGTGCCTGCAAGGCGAACCCCTGGGCCCCACCGACTGG
This sequence comes from Phycisphaerales bacterium, assembly GCA_020348265.1. Lineage (GTDB taxonomy): Bacteria > Planctomycetota > Phycisphaerae > UBA1845 > UBA1845. Next base: position 2,645,861 of record CP070744.1, read on the forward strand.
GGTGATTTTGAGACGGCCGACACACTTATCTGGCGGTCGGAAGATCCCTTCGGCCGGTGTGAACTGCCTACCGGTGGCGAAGAACGCCAAGTCGACATCGAGATCGTAGCTCTCAATCTCAAGAGTATCGACCCGATTATCGTCACATACAACGGTGGGCAGAATCCGGAGGAATGGGACGTGCACGTCACTCTTTCGGATGTCGTCCCGGAGGAGCAGTCAACGCTTACTGCCAGGCGCGGGGAGTGCAATGGTGGGACCTACGAGACAGCGCTTTACGTCATGCCGAGATTCGAGTTCACCAAAGTGAGCGACCCCGGTGTTGTCGAGGTGCTGGACACAGGCGACGAAGGGTATGATTCCATTCCGCTCCTGCAAGACGAAGATCAGTGGGTGGTCGACGCTGACCCGAACCTCAATCTGGAGGCACCGGCCTGGTGCACTGCTTTTCATCCGGGGGTAGTGGATCCCGAGCCAACCACGGATTGTGACTGCAACGCAAACGGCATTCGAGATGCCTGCGATCCCGATTGCGATGGGGATGGGATCCCCAACGACTGCGACCCGGACATATGCCTCACCCCGTTCCGACCGGATCTTCCCGATGAGTGGATCCATGCACAGCGGAAGCATCGGTACCTGTCGATCGACCCGACCACCAACGGGAGTGATGACTTGGCCCTTAGAGTCGAGCTGACCGAGCTGTGGCGTTGTGAGAACGATCTGCGACGGTCGTGTCGGACGGATGCCGATTGTTCGGGTGTCTGTGACAACGACAAGGATCGCACCTGCGTAACTGATGCGCAGTGTCCCGGCAGCTTCTGTGTGGCGGGTGGAGCCAGCACGAACTGTGTGGCACATCCGTCCGTCGGGCACACAAAATGGGTGCAGGATCCGATGCAAGAGCCGGCCGGCTGCAGATTGCCCGGCGGGTGCACCGATACGGACTGGTTTGCCGGATTGGGCGATGATCCGTTTGTCCGAGACTGGAGTGACTTCGGCGTAAGCGATTCTTCGGTGCTGCATATCAGCGACTGCGGGATTATTCCGGTTGCGACGTATCATGTACGTTTCTGTGTACCGCCTACGTACGACATTTGCAGTGAGCCGCTGGAGATTGGCACAATACTGCTGCCGCCACCGAGCAACTTTGGTGATGTGGTCGGTCCGGTCGATCCGGTTACCATTGAGTTCGATCCGCCCAACCAGATTCCGTCAGTCGGTGACATTTCAGGCTATCTGCTGACCAATCAGAACTACGGTCTGCCGGGTGATCCGAAGCCGCAAGCCCACTGGACGTGGGTTGATTTGGAGGGCTTCGGCTGGCCTCTCTACCACCCGCAGGGGATACTGAATGTTAGTGACCTCGCTCAGATACTCTTCGGGCTGGAAGGTCGACCGTGGTCCTGGCCCGGTAAAAACGTCGACCCGGATGATTGCCTGTAGACACTTCAGGTTGTTGCGAATGAGCTAAAGATCGACGGTTGACAAATGATGCTTCTGTGTAGCGCCCTTGGGTTGTGATTGGCATCCCAAGGGCGCTTTGTTGCAGCTTGCGCCGGCTCAAGAGCTGATCACTCCGCAGCGCGCACCGCGCCACGGTGGATCGTAGGCTCCCGAGCCGCCCTGCGATCATCGGCTCCCTTCTGACGTTCGGGCTTTGGTGTTCCTCTCGATCCAGGTCTCTATCACGCTGCGCACGTAATCCTGTTGATCGCTGGTCAGTGGGCGTCCCTTGGGTATCCGGTGCCATTTGGACAGACAGGTTCGACAGCAGGTGGCGGTTGCGTGCTGGGCGATGAATACCGGGTGGCCCCTCATCGGTGTCTGTTTCCCGTCGTTGCGCGGCTGGGCCGGTGCCAGACGTTGCTGAATGAAGTCCCGGGCATGACGCAGGATCGTATCGATGCCCTTGGCGTCGAGGTATGCGCGTTCACGTTCCCCCAGTCGGAACCGACGGCGAAAGGACGAGCGGTTCAGTGCCGCAAAAACGTCATCAAGTACGAGGTCCATTTGTTGAACTCACTTCCAGGAGTCGGTGTACCAGGGAATGCACACTCGAAGGCGAGTGTGCCACAAGGTGGCACCGGCGGGCGAGCCGCCAGCGGCACCCGGCGGGTATGCCGCACCGGGCACACCCGGGGGCGGGTATGCTACACGATGTTCTATATCTTGCTGCTTTCGTCACAGGGGAAGAGTCCGTCCAGTTTGACTCTGATTTCCTCCGTGACGTCGACAGACAGCGAGCCGAGGTTCTCCTTCAGTTGCTGGGGGCTCGTGCAGCCGAGGATCACGCTGGATACGCCCGCTTCCGACGCCACCCAGGCCAGTGCCAACTGCGATCGCGAGCAGCCGACTTCCTGAGCAACGGCCTTGAATTGCCGGACACTCTCGACACGAGCGTTCGTGTAGAACCAGTTGCGGATCCAGTCGATGCGCCCGAAGCGCGAGTCGGCTGGAATCCCGTCGTCGTACTTGCCGGTCAGAAGGCCCGATGCCAGGGGGCTCCACACTACCAGCCCCATGCCGAGCTCGTTTACTGCCGGCAGGACGTCACTCTCGAACTTGTATCGGGCCAGCAGGCTGTACTGGGGCTGTTCGACTTGCGGGTGATAAAGGTTGCGTTGGTCGCCTAGTCTGTGCGCGCCGCGCAGCTGCGCTCCGGTCCATTCGCTTGTACCCCAGTAGAGGACCTTGCCCTGATGCACGAGGTCGTCCATCGCCCGCATGGTTTCTTCGAGAGGGGTATCCTGGTCATACCGGTGGCAGAAGTAGATGTCGAGATAATCGGTGCCTATGCGATCGAGGCTCTTCTCGATGGATTCCGTTATGTGCTTTCGCGAAAGGCCCTTGTCGTTGACCTCGTCGCTCATGGGAAAGTAGACCTTCGAGGAGATAACCAGCTCGTGTCGGGGTAATTCCCCCAGCACCTTGCCCATGGCCATCTCGGATTTGCCGTTGTCGTAGACATCGGCAATATCGAAGAAGTTGATGCCGGCCTCGAAGGCACCGGTTAGCGTCGCCCGCACGACTTTCTCATCGGTCACGCTTCCGCCGAACGTCGTCCACCCGCCGAGGCCCAGCAGGCTGACCTGTGTGCCGCACCGACCCAGGCGGCGGTATCTCATATCGGGAGTAGTCATCTAATGCTCCAGGCGTCTTGGGATCTGTTTGTCGCCAACGTCTCTTCAGCAGCCTGGGATTCTGCCACGCAGTGTGGGCAGGCGTCAAGGTTGAGGCGCGGGCGTACTATTAGTCTGGTAATGCCATCGTGCGTATGCTAGACTATCTGCCTTAGCAGCCTGTTGAAGAATGTAGCGCCGCCCCTCGTGGGCGGCGCAGAGCCTCGAAAGACGCCACCCACGAGGGGTGGCGCTACACATGGATGGGCTAGAGCTACCTCTTCAACAGGCTGTTAGCCGATAGCATATGCCGGTGTTGGGCAGGAAGCTCTCCAGGGCGTCAACAGGACGAAGAAGAATGCGAGAAGCGCCGACAAATCGCTGCCTCGTGCAGATCGCCACAGTAGCTTGGCTTATATGCGGTGCCGGTCCGCTGTTCGCATACGCACCAGGTACCGTGCTGGAATCGCCGATCGTTTTCGTGCAGCTCCCGGTGGACGCGGCGTGGGGGGAGCTGCCGTCGGTATCCGGCGGGATGCTTCGGGCGGAGTACGGCAAGGGTGGGCGGATAGTCCGCCTTGATCCCGGCGGGCAGTTTCGCGTGCTTACTGAAGGGTTCACCAGCGCGTGTGAGCTGGACGTTTCCTTCGATGCGCAGCGCATACTCTTTGCGGCCAAGCGTGAGCCGCCCGACCGCTGGGACATCTGGGAAATGGCGGCCGACGGGTCCGGTGTGCGGCGTATTACCAACAACATCGGGAACTGCAGGAGCCCAGCATATCAAGCCACGTTGTACACGATAATCTCCGCAGAGCCGTGGTACCAGGTCATGTTCATAAGTGACGCTTCCAGTTCTATGAACGAGTATGGCAGTGGCTTGGAGAGGGGCCTTTACAGTTGCAGGCTGGACGGTAGCTCGCTGCGCCGGTTGACCATGAATCTCAGCGACGACATGGATCCATTCCTCATGGACGATGGTCGCGTACTGTTGGCTGGTTGGCAGAGGATGGACCTGCGGCGAGGCTTCCGGGGACGTGTATCGCTGTTCGGTGTAAACACCGACGGAGCAGACTACGCTCTGTTTTGTGGCGATGAGGGAAAGCGCATCAAGCACATGCCTTGTGTTACGACGGGTCGCCTGGTCGTGTTTGTCGAGGCCGACCGGGTGGGCTGGGACGGTGCCGGTCAACTGGGTTCGGTGACTCTGCGACGCAACTTCCATTCATATCGCCCGGTTACGGATGACCCAGCGCGGGTGTATCACTCCCCTTCGCCGTTGCGTGACGGGAGTCTGCTGGTGTCGAGCCGCCCAACGGACGTAACGGGGACGCACGGGATCTTCCGACTCGACCCGGTTTCCGGGGACAAGCAGTTGATCTTTGATGATCCGGACTTCCACGATATGCACTGCAGAGTTCTGGCACCTCGGCCGCAGCCGGACGGCAGGTCCAGCGTGGTCAACGAGAAGTATCCTACGGGGAAGCTTTACTGCCTGAACGCCTATCTCACCGATCCGGAGATCATGCCTCACGTGCGCCCAGGGGCGATCCGCAGCTTGCGGGTGATCGAAGGCGTGCCCTTGGCGGGTGATCCAAGGTCGGCAGGCCCGCTTTTGAGCGGAGCTGGTAACATCGATGGGTCGACTTCAAGGGCTAACGGCGCAGCGCCGGTGGTTCAGAAGCGCTTGCTTGGCATCGTGCCTGTTGAGGAGGACGGCTCGTTTCACATTGAACTTCCCGCAGATGTTCCCGTGCAGCTCCAGACCCTCGATGCCAATGGTATGGCTCTTCGAACTTGCGGATGGATCTGGGTCAAGCATCGTGAGCCGCGCGGATGCATAGGCTGCCATGAGGATCCGGAGTTGACCCCGGAGAACAGGTTCGTACAAGCGGTGCAGCGTCCGGGTATAAAGCTCACTTTGCCGGCATCGAAGCGGCGCACCGTGGACTTCCGCCGAGACGTCATGCCGATCATTGCGCGCAAGTGTACACCCTGTCACGCTCGTCAAAGCACGGGACTGGATCTTAACGATAAGGACGGCGGCACTTTCAACCGAGCTTATACAACGCTCTTGACAGGAGTGGATGAAGACGATGATGTCGAGGGGCCGGTGGTTGGCAAGTACGTTCATCCAGGACAGGCAAGGACCAGTCAGGTCATCTGGCAAATCTTCGGTGAGAATACGGCCCAACCGTGGGATGAAGTCTATCAGCCGGGACAATTGGCGGGGCAGTGCCCACCACCCGAGGCTGAGCAACTGACTCCGGAGGAGAAGCAGGTTTTGATCGAATGGATTGATTTGGGCGCGCATTGGGACGGGATACCCGGCAAGAATAAGGCTGCCGCCGGGTCCCCTGTACATGCGCATGATCAGGAGGAGAAATGAGGCAAGTTCATTTGATACTGGTTGCGTTTGCGGTGCTTGCAGTTACACGAATGGCGTCAAGCGAGCCTTCTCTCCCGGTCTACGAGGACGTTACGAAGCGCGCCGGTATACAGTTCAAACACAGCTACGGCGATCACAATCTCAGCAACATCGTCGAGGGTACCGGGCCGGGGGTAGCCTTCTTCGACTACAATGGCGACGGCTGTCTGGACGTCTATCTTTTGAACGGCTGCTGGTTGCGCGAAGTCAACGACAATCTCGGACGCGATCTGCGCGGAAGGCTGACCAACGCTCTCTACCGGAATAATGGCGACGGAACCTTCACCGACGTGACCGAAAAGGCGGGAGTAGGCGACCGGAGTTACGGCATGGGCGCTTCCGCTGCCGACTACGACAACGACGGCGACTGGGACTTGTACGTTCTGAACTACGGGCCCAACGTCTTCTACCGTAACGACGGCGACGGCACGTTTACGGATGTGTCCGCAGAAGCAGGCTTGGCCGACCCATACTGGAGCCTGTCCGCACCTTGGCTGGACTATGACAATGATGGAGACCTGGACGTTTACGTGGCGAATTACCTGGAATACGACGCCGGCAAATTCCGGGACTTTTACCCTGCTGCGGGCTATCCCGGCCCATTGAGTTACAAAGCTCAGCCGGATCGGCTATACCGCAACAACGGCGATGGTACGTTTACCGACGTCACTAAAGAAACCGGAGTATACTTCCCCGACGGACGGGCCATGAGCGCGACGGCGACCGATCTTAACGGTGACGGGTCTATGGACATCTACGTCGCCAACGACGCGACCCCCAACTGCTACTTCGTGAGCAACGGAAAGGGGCAGTTTCGCAACGAGGCGATGGAACGCGGGCTGGCGTTCGGGGAGGGCGGTCAAGGTGCGTCGTCTATGGGGCCTGTTGTGGGCGATGTGGACGGTGATGGCCTGTTGGACGTGTACATTCCGGATATGGGTTATGGATGCCTCCTGTCTAACAAAGGAGAATGGTTCGTCGATGTGACCGCTCCGAGCAACCTTGCGGTCATCTGCGGGCAGTATACCGGTTGGGGCGGCGGGTTGTTTGACTATGACAACGACGGACACCTTGATATCTTCATCGCCAACGGTAATGCCCATCACGAGTACACTGAGGAGGACGTTCTGGTTCGCAACGACGGTAAAGGAAAGTTCACCGACGTGGCGAAGAAGTCGGGGTCCTACTTTCGAGAGAAGTTCGTCGGGCGTGGAGCGGCCTTTGCCGACTATGACAACGACGGCGACGTTGACATACTGGTCATGAATCTCAACGGACCTGCCAAGCTGCTGCGCAATGACGGCAAGACGGGGAATCACTGGTTGACGATTGTGCCCCGGCTTGCGCGTACAAAGGTATCGGCTATTGGGGCACGGGTTGCCGTTACCGCAGGAGGCAAACGCATGGTGCGGGAGGTCGTCGGGGTCACGGGTTATCTGTCACAGAGTGATCCTAGGGCCCACTTCGGTCTCGGCCGGGCAACCCAGGTCGATCAAGTGGAGATACTCTGGCCGGGCGGAAAGACGACAAAGCTCGAGAATGTGAAAGCTGATCAGATACTCGATGTCTTCGGGAACTGAACATGAAAGAGCGTAGGTGGTGTACTGTTGTACTTGGGGCCGGGGTTCTCACGTTCGCGGTGGTAGTTGCTGCGACTGCACTTAGCGCATCCGATACCGGGGTTGCGGATCGCCATCCGGTTTATGTGGGGGTCCGGGTATGCTCGGAGTGTCACGCAGACGCAGTGTCGGGACACCAATTCAGCCTGTGGCGGGTCTCGAAGCATGCCGAAGGCTACGCTTCATTGTGGACCGCGGAGTCCAAGAAGATCGCGGAGCTCAGCGGAATCCGCGAAGAACCTCAAGAGGCGGCGGCATGTTTAGGTTGCCATGCAACCGGAGCAGACGCCGAGGAATGGGAAAAGGAAGAGCACTTCCACGTCGAGGACGGCGTCCAGTGCGAAAGGTGTCACGGGCCGGGCAGTGAGTACATTTCTCGCGAGATTATGATGGACCGCGAGAAGGCCATGATGGCCGGTTTGAAAATGCCCACCCAGCGTGAGTGCATGATGTGTCACAACGTGAAGGGCTCGCACGTTGCCATCATCGGTTCCTCGGTGTTCGACCCAACGGAGGGCATGAAGCGGATCGCTCATCCAATCCCGGATTCCGAGCCGGCGGCTATCGCTCCGACGAAGATGGCGAAAGACGCCAAGGCGGTGAAGCACAAGTACGTAGGTGTGCCGAAGTGTGGGGAGTGTCACGGCGGCCCCATGATGAACTATCAGTTCAGCAGGTGGAGGCAGAGCGCCCACGCCCGTGCGTACGCCGTTCTGGGAACCTTCGGAGCGTATGAGACGGCGGGCGCGGCGGGGGTGAAAGGCAATCCACAAGAATCCCCCAAGTGCCTGCGATGCCATAGCCCCGGCAGCGATCTTGCCGAGGACAACTTCCTTCCCGGGTTTGATCCAGGCGATGGAGTGCAGTGCGAGAGTTGCCACGGGCCCGGTAGCGAGTATTACCCCGAGGCGATTATGCGCGACCCGGCGGCCGCTAGAAAGTTCGGCCTGCAGCCCGTCGGCAACAAGACCTGCATGGCCTGCCACGAGAATGCCCACGGCAGAGAGTTCGATGTTGAAGCGGGGATGCGGAAGATCGCCCACCCGACGCGTCCCACTGAAACAGACCGGCATTCGCTGGGCCCGCGCTACAAGACCCCGCTTAATCTGGCCTTATCCCCGGATGGTTGTGAACTCTACGTTGCCTGCGAGGCGTCCGATACGGTGATAATAGTGGACGTGGCTACTCGCGAAGCAGTCGGGGAGATCTCCACGGGTGGGCAACCGACGGATGTCGCATTCAACCCGGACGGAACCCTAGCGTACGTCACCAATCGGCTGGATGATACGCTGGCAGTGGTCGATACGCGCAGTCGGAAGGTGGTGCAGACCATTGCCGTCGGTGACGAACCGCACGGCGTGCTCACTGATCCGCGTGGTAAGCTCATCTACGTCCTGAATACTTCGGCAGACAGCATCTCCGTGATCGATGCTGAGACTCTCACCGAGCAGAAACGGCTGCCGGCCAGTCGCGGGCCTTGGTCGTTGAGCATTAGCCCCGACGGTCGACGGATTGCAGCCACGAACACGCTTTCACGCTTCGTGGAGTTCCGCACTCCTTCCATCTCGGAAGTGACCATCATCGACACCGAACGGGCCGTGATCGAGGACCGGGTCGAGGTTCCCGGGGCGAATCTGATGCAGGGTGTCGCCTGGCATCCCAGCGGCTCATTCGCTTTTGTCACTCTGAACCGCACAAAGAATCTCGTGCCTATGACCAGACTGGTGCAGGGGTGGACCATCACCAACGGTCTCGGGGTGATCTGGCGTGACGGGCAGGTGGACCAGGTCTTGCTCGATGAGCCGGACATGTGTTTTCCCGACGCCGCCGATGTGGCCTTCAGTCCGGATGGCAGGCTGGCTTTCGTGACCAGCAGCGGGTCCGATTGCGTGGCGGTCGTTGATGTCAACAAGCTGATCCAAATGCTCAACAGCGCCTCGGAATACGAGCGGGCACATGTCTTCCCCAACCACCTGGGCAAGCCCACCGAGTTTGTAGTCAAGCGCATTCCCACAAGGAACAGCCCGCGGGGGATTCTCTTCTCGCGCGATGGCAAGACGGCATATGTAGCCAACGCGTTGGATGATTCGCTCAGCGTAATCGACGTAGATAAGCTCGAGGCCGTCGCTCGCATCGACCTCGGCGGGCCCGATGTAATCACCAAAGTCCGCTACGGCGAGAGAGTCTTCCACAGTGCCGACATTACCTTCCATCGCCAGTTCTCGTGTCATTCGTGTCATCCGGACGGTCACGTAGATGGCATCACGTATGACATCGAGCCGGACGGCATAGGCATCAGCCCGGTGGACAACCGCACCTTGCGAGGCATTCTCGATACGGCACCCTTCAAATGGGAGGGCACGAATCCCAGCTTGCAGCGGCAGTGCGGTCCGCGGCTTGCCGTCTTCTTCACTCGTATTGATCCCTTCACGCCTGAAGAGCTAACGGCTTTGGACAACTATATCTGCACTATACCGCGCCCGCCGAATCGGTACCGACCGCTGGGCGGCAAGCTGACGCCCGCCCAAAGACGCGGAAAGACGGTGTTCGAGCGGACGACGACCAACGACGGGCGGGTGATCCCCGTGGAGAACCGCTGTGCGACTTGCCACTTCGCACCATTGTTTACGGACCGCACGCGGCGCAATGTCGGGACGAAAATGTCGCTCGATCGGGAGTCCGACTTTGACGTACCCCATTTGAACAACATTTATGATTCCGCGCCTTACTTACACAACGGCATCTCCGAGACCCTGGAGGAGATCTGGACCAAGTACAACCCCTACGACCAGCACGGCGTGAGCAACGACATGACCAAGGATCAGCTAAACGACCTTGTCGAGTATCTCAAGACGCTTTGAGGCTTCCTGGGGAGACGGAGAGATGAGAAGCAGATCGAGACGGAAGAGGATAACAGTTATCGCCGCCCTCGGCCTTGCGGCGGGTTGGTCTCTTGCAGCAAAGGCAAGTGATCGCGTGAAAGGCGGCGCGCTAGCCACGGGGAAAGCCGACGCGACGGCAAGACCCGTCGCACAGACAGCGCAGACGCCTGAGCTGCCTTATGTTTACACGAAGTGGGAACAGTTCACCACGAAGGACGGTCTCCCCAATGACCACATCTTTGCGGTGAAAGCTGACGGCGACCGGGTGTGGATCGGCACCGAAGACGGATTGGCCCGTTTGGACAAAAAGACCCGCCGGATCAAGTATTGGAAAGAGGAAGACGGATTGCCCTGGCAGGTGGTGGCGGCCATCGATGTGCATCCTGGAACGGGCGACGTATGGCTGGGTCTCTTCGGCGGCGGTTTGGCCCGTTTCAGTGGCGGCCGCTTCGACCATTGGCATCAACTCAACAGTGGCTTGGTGAATGACGTAGTCTACGGCGTGGCTGTGGAGAACGACAATGTCTGGGCAGCTACGACGGCCGGTGCCAGCCGATACAACACCGTCACCGGCGAATGGTCGATCTTCACGGAGAAGAACGCCCCTATGGAGGAGATCTGGAACTACGGTGTCTGCGCCGCTGACGGTTTCGTGTTTCTCGGTGTGTGGGGCAGCGGCGTACTGGAATACGACATCGAGAGAGGCACGTGGAAGGACTATCTCGATCCCGACGGGGAGATGGAGATAGATCTCTACCGCGATGACGGCATCGTCCACGTTATCACGACCGGCGTGAGCTTCGTAGAGAAGACACTCTGGGCGTCGACCTATTTCGGGGCGAGCCGTTATGACGGCCGGCATTGGCGCGGGTACTTCGATCACGACTCCGGTTTGCCCAGCAACTTCAGCAACGCCGTACAAGGACGCGGTGCCAACGAGGCATGGTTCGCTACAGACAAGGGCCTCGGCGCTTTGATGGACTTTCCGACGGACACATGGGTAACGTATACAACCGACCACAAGACCCACAAAGGCAAGGCCCTAGTCCAACGCGGAAGCGAGGTTATTGCCGAATTCGAGACCGCGCCGAACATACCACACAATTACGTCCTGTGGGTTGACTGCGACGGGGATGATGTATGGGTTGGAACCTCTAAGGGGCTTGGTCATGCCATCGGGGAGGGCTATTACCCGGGTCTGAAAGTCGCCGATCGGGTGACTATGGGCCCGCGAGCCGATGAGAGGACAACGGGCCGGAGGGCAATACCATGAGAACGAGATACTTACCTGTCTGGTTTGGAACTGCGGTAAGTGTGTGCATAGGGGGACTCCTCGTCGGGACGGCGACTGCGGCAGAGGCCGAGCCCGCCGGGCGAGCAGGAGATGCCAAAACACCAACCTCCACGGGGCAGACTGACATTGACAGACTTCTGGACGCGATCGACGTAGGGCCTTATGAGGTGCCGAAGCTGGACCTGCAGAAGGATGACAACTACGCGCGCTCCTCGGCGGATGTCGAGCCTTTTCGGCACGTTACCCCCTTCAAAGAGCACTTCCTGGAGCAAATGGAGTACACCGGTCCGGGGCGGGCGATTCCCGAGCCCGAGGATTTGGATGCGGTGAAGATCGGTTTCATCGGACCGATCATGTCCACGGTGTCGGTAGCCACCGGTGGGAAGAGCCACGAGGAATCCCTGGGCATCGCCATGCTTCGCGGGGCACTCCTCGCCGTCGAGCAGGCCAATGAGCGCGGTGGATACCTCAAGCGCGGTTTGCCGTTTGGGATGGTGATCTCCAATGATAACGGCCTGTGGGGGGCGTCGGGCAACGAAATCATCAAGATGGCTTATAAAGACAAGGTCTGGGCTATTTTGGGCACCATTGACGGAGCCAACAGCCACATTGCCATCCGCGTGGCCCTCAAGGCCGAGGTCATCATGATGAACAGTGGCGACACGGATCCGACATTCATCGAGACGAACATTCCCTGGGTTGCCCGATGTATCGGCGACGATCGGCAGATGGGTTATATGCTGGTGGATTACCTCTTCCGCAAAATGAAGTACACCCGAGTGGGGATTATCCGGGCGAGCAATCGTTACGGGCGCTTCGGGGTGCGCGAAATTCTCGATGGAGCCCGCCGGATGGGGCACCCGATTATCCTGGAGATGGCCTACCAGGTGGGAGGGGAGGACTACTCTTTGCAGCTGGAGCGCCTCCAGGAGAGCAATCTTGAAGCGATGGTGCATTGGGGCGACGCGGTCGACGGGGCTTTGATTCTCAACCAGATGCGGGCCCGGGGCATGAACCAGCCCTACTTCGTCTGCGATCGTTGCGTCTCCGACGAGTTTCTTCAAATCGCCGGCAAGAACGCCGAGGGTGTGATCGGAGGGTACCCCTGGGACCCGACGCGCAAAGACCCCCAGCTCGGAGCTTTCAGAGAGGTCTTTGAAGCGCGGTTCGGCGCAGAGGCGGATACTTATGCAGCCCATGGCTACGACGGGATGAACATGCTGCTCTGGGCCGTCCAGACTGCCGGGCTAAACCGGGCGAAGATCAGGGACGTGATCGCCCATCGTCCCACGCCTTTCAAGGGCGTAACCGGTCTGATTCCCCTCAGCGCGTGTTTGGATGATCTGGGAGAAGTCTTCTTTGCCAAGGCAGAGAACGGCGAGTTCAATTACTACTCCCGTAAGGACTGGGAGGTTCCCCAGGGGGTGATCCACCCGCGTGACCGCGTAAGCAGAAAGACCGCTCCGGTGGACTAGAGCGTTTTCGTCTCTTGTGCAGCGGATCAGGAGTTGGGTGCCATGCCAAAGCTCGCCGAAGTCGGGCGCCGGCATGTCTTCGCGATAGCATGGCGGCGCTTCGCTTGGCCATGGTACCCGACTATCTTTAGTCGATCGGATGCGAATTGCGTTACTCCGATGTGCAGCGCGCATCCGACCAGATCCGATAGAGGTTCATTCGCATTGTGAATGGCTACGGCAATAGACTCGCTTCGAGAGTTCGGACGTTGTATGTAGCCCTTGGTGTCACATTGGCACTGGGGGGGTGTGTTCGAGGAGGCTCACGTGACCTTAAGTCTGATGCTTCATCTTCCCGGACACTGGCAGATGCGCCGAGTCCGTTCTACAACGCACGTATGCACACGACTGAATACGCGGGCCCCGGGCGAGAGGTGCCTCCACCCGATGACCTCGAAGAAGTGAAGATTGGATGGTTCGGGCCCAAAGATGATGGTGACGAGGGAACCGGTATGATGTGGCAGGCCGCAACAATGGCGGTGGAAGAGGCCAATCAAGCAGGAGGCTTCCAAGGGCTTCCCTTTCGGCTTGTACCCGGCTGGTCAGTGAATCCCTGGGGTACAGGTATCAGGGATGTCACCCGGCTGGTCTATGAGGAGAGAGTCTGGGCGCTTGTGGGGGCGCCGGACGGCCCGTCCGCTCATCTGGCTGCCCAGGTGGTGGCCAAAGCTCGACTCGTGTTCATCAGTCCCGTCAGCACGGATAAGACGACTAACCTCGCCAACGTTCCGTGGATATTTTCATGTGCGCCGGGCGATCATCTTCAGGCAGCGACGCTTGCCGACTCCATACTCGCGCAGAGCGAGGGATGCGGAGTGGCCGTTGTCTCTGCCACCGATCACGACTCACGCTTGTTTACGACGGAACTGCTGTCGGCCCTCAACAAACGTGAAGTGTTTCCCGCTCTTCACTTGAGATTCAGAGCTGGATGCACCGATTTCGCAGGGCAACTGGCCGACCTTGCCGATGGCGAGGTGAAAGCCATCGCTCTGATTGCCGGAGCGGATGACTCTGCTCGATTCCTAACCACTCTGCGTCGGGATGATCCTGAAGTCGCGGTTATTGGCGGGACGGCCATGGGACGGGCAGACTTCCTGGAAGCTGCAGGCTCTGCAGCCGACGGCGTGACCTTTCCCCTGCTGTGGCATCAGGCTGCTGCAGGAGAACGTTCGTCGACGTTCTTTCAGCACTTTCATGACCGCTTTGGAGTCAAGCCGGACTACACCGCTGCCCACACGTATGATGCGGTTAATCTGTTGACAGCAGCAGTCAAAAAGGCGGGGCTCAACAGGGTCCGAATCCGCGACGCGGTGCGGGAGCTATCGCCTTTCAGCGGCGTAACAGGGGTGATCACCTGGGATCCTACCGGATCCAATCTTCGCCCCGTCCAGCTTGGCACGATCCATAACGGACGGCGAAGACCCGCCGGCGAACCGTGATTACGGCAGTCACTCAACCAGGCGCGTGTTCACTCTCTCCTGCCGGCGATCGGATGCCGTGTCGTTGGGGTGACGTTCGTTTGAAGGGTAGGGGTAGGCGCTCATATCCTTGAAAGGCAGCGGCTCCACCGTGTCCGGCGCACCAGTGTAGAGGTCCATGTCTTTGCAGTAGGCGTGGGACACCAGGACAAAGCTGCGGAGATAGCCTGCCCGGACCGGCGGGAGAGGACTACTATCGAACCTAAGTGCGATTTCATCGCCCGACCCCAGGATGACGTATTGATCGTCAAACTCGGCCAGTAAATCCTGCACCTGTCCATAGGCTGTGTAACGTCCAGCAGGCATCTTGAATGATGAGGTCGGTTCTATCACGTCGTATGTGTATATGTACGGGTGTTCTCCGTCCGGCGAGTATTCCGAGGGGAAGCCTAATCGGCGCAGCTCTGTCGATGCCAGCGGGGCAGTGCTGATGGTGAGTTCGCCCGCTCCACGGTCGTTTGCGATGAACAGTTGATCATAATAGACTTCGATGTTAGTGGTGAGACGTAATATGCAGTCAGTAGCAGAAAGCTTGCCCGCAAGATCGACGGTAATCGTTCGACCCATGCCCCCGAACATGCCGGCATCCGGCACAATTGTCTCCCATTGACCGGCATCGTTTCGTTGTTCGATGGAAACGGGTTCCCACATCACACCGGCCTGGCGGGCTGCGTATGTCGTTTGGGAGTAGGGATACTCGATCGAACCCGTCAGGAAGAGGTAGACGTTCTGATCCGCGTCGAGGTTGGTCAGGCGATCGCCGAAGTCCACGATAAGTGAGTGCCGGCGGCAGAATCCCGTAAAGCGCGGATCGAGCTGGGGATGATACGCGTATTTGCGATCTACGGTACGGAGCTGCCCCGTGCAGTCTACCCCGTCAGGTGTCATTGCCCTGACAGGAAAGACCGGGTCATCGACGTATAGCAGTTTGTGTGTAGGCGACGGCCCGGTGAGGATCAGCCGTTCATCGGGATAAACGCTCGTACCTGCGGGATGATCGACCGCGAGAAGCTCCAGTCGATCGACATACGCAACTTCTTCCATGGGCTCGGTCAACCTGAGTTCGTAGAAGCCGTTTCGTGGTGCCAGCTGCGTGGGGCCTATCTTGACGTGTTCGAGGACCTGGGGCATGGCATACTCGCCCCGGGCGACCAGATATCCCAGGCCTCCTACGCCGGCAAAGTCACCGATGAACCCAAACCTGTTGCCGTCCCAGGCAAAGAGCACCGGGCAACTGGATATTCGCCTCTCTGTCTCCTTGATGTGATGGTGCGTACGTGCGGCGAGTTCGTGTTCGTACTGGGTCACGCCGTCCGGCCAGGTGAGGGCCAGGAAGTCCGCCTGGGCGGCTCCGTCAAGACCGAAGGTCATCGGCAGGCGACACTGGCTCAATCCTCCGTTCAGGCCCGTGTAGGTCATCACTTGCGTGTGAAGCCCGCAACGAACCTCGGCCAGCGTGCCATAGCCGCTCGCCGGACTGCGCGTGCTCTTGTCGTCTCCACGATCACCCGTGGGTGTAATGCTCAGCCAATTAGCCGGCGGAGTCAGTCGCGTTTCGGTAAGCAGGACGCGTCCATTATCCCGCGCGGAGATCTGCAACAGGTCAGGCACTCCGTCGCCGGTCAGGTCGACAAGGTCTTGTCCGATCACCACATCATCGGTCGGGGCAGGCCATACGTCGGGCTTGGCAAGGAATCTTCCCCACCCGTCATTGAGTAGAACGTGGCCTCGTTTTCCAAAGACGGCGACATCCAGGTCTCCATCCAGATCCACGTCGGCTACACGCGCAGCAGTAAGTGCGTCCCGCGTAGCCAGAGCAGCGAAGGCCCCGTCGAATTGCGTGCTCGCCAGGAACGTCCCCGCGCCATCCGCAAGATACAATCGCCCTGCGCCGGCGGCGCCGGGAAGGGATAGCAGATCGACGCGCCCGTCTGCGTTGAAGTCCTGCAGGACCCCGCCGTACCTCGCCTCTACGGGGTCTTTGTTGATCCGACCTTCGTGGTACTCACCGAATCGCTCGTTAAAGAATATTCGTGTCGATCCATCCCAGTTGAACACGGCAAGATCGGTATCGCGATCGCCGTCGATGTCGGCCGGGGCGAGCGTGATACTTCGCTGAGATTCGCAGGCTACGCCAGCACGCTTTGCGATATCGGTGAACGTTCCGTCGGTGTTATTGTTGAGCAGTTGGTTTACAGCGTGAGCGCTTCTATTGGCAGAACCAGCGTTGCACACGTAGATATCCAAGTCTGCATCATGGTCAGCATCCAGGAAGACCGCCGAGATGCTGATGACCTCCGGGCCGGCTACGTCGGCTTTGTCTGTAACATCCTCGAACGTGCCGTCACCGCGCCCTCGGAAGAGGTGATTCGGGCCAGCGCAGGCTGCAAAAAGGTCTACGTGGCCGTCATTGTCATAGTCGCCCAGCGCACATGAGATTACTCCACGCGCCTTTGTCAGACCCGAGGATTCAGCGGAGTCAGCAAAGGTGCCGCCAGGTTGCCCCAACAACAGTGCTAAACGTCGCTGACCGTCTTTGACAGCAGCGGTGGTAATAATGTCAACATGCCCGTCTCCGTTCACATCCGCCATCGCCGACTGGATCCCATGTATGGAGATGATATCTGCAACCACTGATGGCCGCTGATCCGCTTCGAAACCGCGGAATGGCCTTGCTTCCGTTCCCTCAAAAGCTTCGCGAACCCGCCCCGCGGAGAGTTCTCCACTGCTTATGCTGCGTTTCGGCGTGCCGGGCAGCGGTTCAACCGTGGCCAGCGGTCCCATCCTTCTGTATTGGGGCATGACCACTGTCTCGGCAAGCGGACTCTCGCGCATTTTGGTGAACTTCTTCATGTAGGCCTGCGCCCCCTCCCGATCGTCTTCTTGCCGGGCGGCGCGGATCAAATCGTAGTAGGCACTGACCAGGTTGGGATTCTCTTGCACGGCCCGCTCCAGGTCGCTACGGGAAGACTGTCCTAGATGACTCTTGCTGCGAGCCAGGAGGTACCAGGTGAAGGCATCATGGGGGCGTATCTTCAACACCCGCTGGAAACAGGGAATCGCAAGGTCGTCCCGGCCTTCGTGCTGATGCATGATCCCACGGAAGTACAGTGCCCTGGCGTTGCCTGGGTCCTTTTCGATGGCGGCATCCAACAGTACTGCAGCCTTCTTCAAGTCGTCCTGCGCACATCGATTGTACATGGCGATGGCAAGGTTTATGCGAATCTCCACGGAGTCCGGAGCGAGCCTGGTCGCCTCTTCAAAGATCTTGACGGCCTCGGCGTATTCGTAGCGTTCCATCAGGGCAACGCCTCGGTTGGTCGTGCGCACAACGGCATCTGCAGCCTGCCACACGTCATGCGGGTCACTCGTGGGCTCGGCAGGACACATGCTCGCCAGAGCCGAGAATGTGATTACGGTTGCAAGTGACAGAAGGGGTACATCGGGGACCCGGCTGAAAGTAAACACTGCAATCATCTCCTTGTGTGATCGCCGCCGGGCCGGGCATCGTTTTCCCCGGGCTTTGCGACGGGAGTGCACCCGTCCCAAACAAAACCGGGCTTGGTCACCGCCACAACGGCAGGCAAGAGGAATACGCTGGCCAGGAAGCTCACGATCATTCCCACGCCGATGAGCAGCCCGAAGCGAACCAGAGTCCGAAACTCCGACACGCATAACAGCAAAAAGCCCACCGCAACGACGAACGCGGTAAAAAAGAGTGCCCGGCCCGTAAACGCGAGGGTATCAGCAAACACATTCGCGGGCTCCGTATCAGGTGCGTGCAGGCCTATTCGCAGCCGATCCAGAATGTGGATCGGGAAGTTCACCCCCGCACCGATAGCGATACTGGCAAACATCGAAGTACCCACGCCGAGTGGAATCCCACTGAGACTCATTATGGCATAGTTCACCAACACGGCCAGCGCAACCGTCACCGTGCACAGGATCCCTGCGACGACTGAGCGGAACATCAGACCCGTCAGCAGCAAAACGCAGGCGATGGAAACGACCACGCTGTTAAGATGCGTCGTGCGAATCATCTGGAGCCAATGATAGTCCAGGTGAACCCGCCCGGACAACTCAGCCTTGATTGAGTCATCGTTGAACTCTTCATCCAGGTATTGCTCCAGTCTCCATATCACCTCGCGCTGGTGGATGAACTCGCTGCTTCTCATGCGAATGATCAAGTTACAGTTGGTGTAGGTCTCGTCAACCACCTCACTCAGAAGGTGGGCCATTGGTGACGTTTCCTTGTCACTCAGAACATCCAGGTAGAACTGGGTCTCTAATGGATCGTCGGGAATTGCGTAGAATTCCGGTCTCTCGTCGTTCAACTTCTGGTGTGCCCGTTTGATCCACCCGGCCAAGGAATGCGTGCCCCCCACGTGCGGAAGCGTCTCGGTAAACGCTTCCAGCGCTTCTACCTTGCGAAGCACGTCCGCCTGCAGCATGGCCGCGCTTTGCGATGCGTGTACCACGATATTCAAGTGACTTGTGCCGTCGAAACGCTCATTCAACGCGTTATTCGCCTGCACGATCGGATGGCTTTCCTTGAACGCGAGGATTCTGGCGTCATTGACGATCAGCTTCGAGGCTCCCCAGCAGGCAACGGCGATCAGCACTCCGCTGACCGCCAGCACCGCCCTACGCCGATGAAAGGTCAAGCTTCCAATTCGCCTCATTACTGCACCGGCGGCATCGAGCCCACCCGATGCCTGGACGTCAGTCTTGCGGGCTGCAAATGCTCGGCTCATCTTCAAAGGCACGACCATAAGCCCGGCTGGGATAACCGTGTAGGAATAAACGAGTGCCCCAAGTACACCTATGCAGGTGAACAACCCGAAATACTCGATGGGGGGCATTCTCCCCACCAGGAAGAGGGCGAAGAATCCGGCGAAGTCGGTCAAAGTCGTAATCAGCAGCGGATACCACAAGGCCATACAAGCGTCGACAATCAGCTCTTGTTTGTCCCGGCCCGCAACGTCGAGCTGTTCCTCGTAGTATTGCCCCAGCAGGTGGAGGGAATCCGCGACTCCCAGGGCCATGATGATAACGAATATGCCGTTGGTTACGATATATATGGGCACCCCGGATGCAGCCATCAATCCCAGGGCGAGGGATGAAGCCCCTCCGATCACGCACAAGGGCAGGAACGTCCCCCGAACGGTGCGATAGGCTAAAATGATGAGCAGTATCATCACTACCGGGCAAACGAAATTCATCCGCAGTGCATCGTCGGAGACGGCTTTTCCCATGTGGGCCCGGACCGCCGCCTCGCCGGCAACCACCAGCCGTTCCCCCTGCTGGATGTGCCTGGTGATGTCAGAACTGTCGAGTAGACGTCTAAGATTTCGATAGAGGGCGTCGGCTTGGCGTTCATCCGAAGGGCGGATTATGATGCAGGCTGCCGACGCATCCTTGGCCAGCAGCGTGCCCTGATAGAGTTCGTAAGCGAGGATCTCATCCTTTAGTCTTTCGAGTTCATCGGGGTTTTCGGGGATGTCCCTGATCAGCAGGTCGAAACCGGGCTCGCCGTCCTCAAAGAAGACGCCCGATTCGGTGAAGATGCTCAGCACATCCTTGGGGTCAATCTGAGGGATTTGCTGGATGGACTGCGTAAGCAGTTGAATCAGACGGAGGGTGCTCGGATTGAAGATCCCCCCGGGTTTGTCTCGGATCACTCCAATGGCGATTGGCTCTTTGAGCCCGAAGGCACCGTCAACCTGCTTCTTAAGGGTAAGAGCAGGATGATCGGGTGGGATGAATGCGTCGGGGCTTACTTCTCTGGTGAGACGCAGCATGAACGAACCCGAAATGCCTGCGACGATCGCCACGATAACCAGCACTGGAACCGGTCGCGAGGTGATGAAACGGAAGTAAGATCGCACGATTACTGTTCCCGGCCACAAGTGTGGCTTGACGACAACGCTGTTGAGCAATAGCTTTCTTTAAGGGTGTCACAATCTAGGGGCTGTCGCGCCGGCGTCAAGGCTGGTGTGTTGGACCGTCCGAACGGGTACTGCAATACGGGCCGTGCCTGGACAAGAAGGAAAAGAAATATGTGCAACAATCGCAGAGGTGGCATTTGTGCTCCAACAGCCCTTGCCGCCATCGTTTTATCTGTAATCGGTGTGTTCGCAGAACCAGGGCGTTGCGCTAGGCCAAAGGCTGATGCCAAGCCCTTCGTGGACGTCACGGATCAGGCCGGTGTGCGCCACCTCCACCACAAACCCGTGCTGGACAAGAAGCTTGACTGCATCATGCCCTGGATGGCGTCGGTTGGTGCCTCCGTAGCAGCCGTGGACTATGACAAGGACGGAGATGTCGACCTGTACGTGACCAACTCCCAGATGGGCAGGCCCAACAAGCTGTTTCGCAACAAAGGCGACGGCACGTTCGAAGATGTCGCCGAGCAGGCTGGAGTCGCCAACGCCAACGCGGAACACGGCACATCCATGGATGCCGTCTGGGGAGACTACAACAACGACGGACACCTGGATCTCTACGTCGTCAAATGGGGATGGAACATCCTCTATAAGGCCAACGGCGACGGGACCTTTACCGATGTTACAGAGAAGGCCGGTGTCGGCGATCAGGGCAACGGCAACGCGGCCATCTGGATGGACTACAACGACGACGGCTTTATCGACCTGTACGTGGGCAACTACTTCCGCTACGTCGATTTGTGGAACCTCGAAGACTCGCGTCAGATGCACGAGGATTTCGAAACCGCCCGCGACGCCGGCCCTAATGTGCTCTACCGAAACAACGGCGACGGCACTTTCACCAGCGTCGGGAAAGAACTCGGTGTGGATGACAGCGGTTGGACACTAGATACCGGGGCCGGAGACTACGACAACGATGGCGATCAGGACCTGGTCAACGCCAACGATTTCGGCCAGGACCGCGTCTACCGCCTAAACGCCGACGCCACCTTCACTAACGTTACCGACGATGCCATCGGATGGGACACACACAAGGGAATGAATGTTGACTTCGGCGATTACAACAACGACGGTTGGCTCGACCTCTACATCACCAACATCTGGACCAAAGAATACGTCCGGGAGGGCAATCAGCTATATCGCAACATGGGAGACAAGACCTTCAGCGACATTTCCTTCGAAGCCAACGTCTACGATGCCGGCTGGTGCTGGGCGGGGCGGTTCTGGGATTACGACAACGACGGGTATCTCGACATCATGGTCGCCAACGGATACATCTCCGGGAATCCCGAAGACGAGTATTTCGCCAAGCTGGCCACGACGGTCACCAAACCCGGATTTGACCCCATCGAAGCGCAGAACTGGCCCATGATGGGCGATTCCACCTTCTCCGGCTACGAACCTTCCCGCGTTTGGCGAAACGAAGGCAACGAAGTCTTTACCGAAGTCGCGGAGAAGCTCGGGTTGGCGGATACCCGCGACGGCCGAGGGTTGGGCATCGCCGACTTTGATAATGACGGTGACCTCGATGTGTACATCTCCAACCAGGGGCAGGAATCAGCTTTCTACCGCAACGACATTGGAAGCAAGAACAACTGGCTCATGGTCAGAGTAAACGGCACGAACTGCAATCGCGACGCCATAGGAACGCGGGTGACCGTGGTCTCCGAGGGAATGTCCCAGATCCGCGAGGTCAACGGAGGCAACGGCGACCACAGTCAGTGCCCCTATCGCATGCACTTCGGCCTGGGGCAGCGAAAGAAGATCGACTACCTGGAGATTCGCTGGCCCACCGGCTACGTCGAGCGTTTCGAAAACATCAAACCCAACCAACTCCTCGAATACACCGAGAACACACCCAAACCATTCCTCGCAGAGCGCAAGCTCTTTAAAGAGGCACAGATCGAGGCTCGCAAGCTCGAAGCTAAGCGCGAGAAGAAGATGGCGGAGACAGCAACGGGCGTCGTCGAAGAGGAGCCCGAGCTTAGCTGGGAGGAGCAGGCCAAGTTCAAGAAAGACTACCTCAAGCTTAAGCAGGCCGTGGTGGATGATCCTGCCGATCCAAAGAGACGCTACGATTTTGCCATGCTCCTTGACCAACGGGGGCGGCGCAGCGCCGCTTTGGGCGAACTGGAGAAGGCTATCCTCATCGAGCCCGATGCCATGCTCTACTCCAATACCTATAGGATGTTGATCAGGGGCTACGGGCACCTCTACTTCGACCGGTCGATACGCTTCTTCGAGGATCTTGCCGAAAGCCATCCTCAATCGGTCATGGCGCGTTTAAACAAGGCCCTTGCCTATGTGGACAAGATGCCCTATCCCAAGCTCGGGATCGTCAGCCAGGGCAAGCTATCCAACAAGTCGCTTGCGGAGTTGGACAGGATCCTTCAAATCGACCCTGCCTGCTGGACGGCGAAGTTTGTCCGGGGCATGAACCATTTGCACTGGCCGCGAAAGCTGAACCACGCGCCGTTGGCGATTAAAGACTTCACCGAGCTGATCGAGTTGCAGAAGAAGCTCCCTACTCAGAAGCAGCGCGATTATTTCGCTTTGGGTTACGTGGGGCTCGGCGACTCTTATGTCAAGAACCGTGACCAGGGCTTCGAGGAGAATATGGCCAAGGCCAAACAGACCTGGGAGCAGGGAATCAGTGAATACCCCGATTCGCAGGACCTCAAGACGCGCTTGGAGATGGCTGCCAAGTCGACCGACGAGTTAATTGCGTTCGTCCGGGCATTGCGCGGTCTAGAGGACCCTGTCGACACTGATCTTGCCCGCGTCTGGGTGGATTAGTATTGTGAACACGCAGTGTGCCACTGGCGGCTTGCCCGCCAGTGCGGTAATTGGCCGGCGATAGGAGTGGAACTAGTGAGCGGTATTGGGACCCTGACTTGCGCAGCAGCTCTAGCAGTCTGTGGATTCGCGTCGTTCTGTCCATCTACTCTTGGCGACGAGGTCAACAAAGATGCGGCTGCCGAGCTCGACGCTCGCCGTCTGGTGGGCAAGGCCTACTACGAAAACGACAAGTTTGCTGAAGCCATTGAAGAGTTTAAGCGCTGCACCGAGTTGGCCCCGGATTCAGCTACCGATCACTTTAACCTCGCCCTGATCCTGATGCGTAAGACCGACTACGAAGACTCACTCCGGGCCATCGACCAAGCCTTGAAGTTGGATCCCGATCTGATGGCGGCTCACTACTTGCAGGGTATCGTGTACAAGCGGCAGCAGAAGTACGAAGAAGGCATAGAGAGCCTAAAGCACGTCATCGTCCACGACCCGCAATGTATGGGTGCGTATTACAACCTCGGCGTGTGCTACAACTTCCTCCGCCGCTATGAGGAGGCGGTAGAGGCGTTCGAGGGGGCCGTCAAGGTGGCACCGCAGCATCCCTCCTCGCGCTACATGCTGATTACGCTCTATCGCCGGTTGGGCAAGGTCGACGAAGCCAAACGACACCGCGAAGTGTTCGATCTGATCAAGGATACCGTAGACGAATCGGAAAAGACCGCCGAAGCCCTGGAGCGAAGCAAGTATTCCTACATCATAGAAGCCCCCCGGTTGACCAAAGGCCTCACCCCCAACCCCTCCGCCAAGATCAAGTTCGTGGAATGGACCACCCAGTCCGGTCTGCCCGAGCTTCCGGCCGTCTTCGAGCTGGAGGGCCACGACCTGTTGTTCGTCATCACCGACGCCGTCCGTTATGACCGCACATCGCTCGCGGACGAGGCGCACGACACCACCCCCGCTCTCCGTGGCCTCGTGGAGCGTGGCG
>CP070744.1:2670014-2699981 GCA_020348265.1 Phycisphaerales bacterium
GTGCCACGGGTGGCTTGTCCACCCGTGTTAAGTGTCATTGTGTCAGCACTGGCGGGCAAGCCGCCAGTGGCACACCCTTCACCCAACCGGGCAGAGCAATCCGGTCCGCACGGCGGACCCCACGGTCTGTGGTTGAGCGGTGCAGATTGCCGATTTGCTTATGGATAAGCTCTCCCCTCCACATTGCTATGCGATGGATGGGGCACCCTGGCGTGCGCCCGGCTGGGTGCACGACCTTAGAGCGTTCTCGGTTGTAGTGTAGCGTCACCCCTCGTGGGTGACGAGGGAATTGCACGGACGCCGCCCACAAGGGACGGCGCTACAATCGCTACACGGAATCCGAGTCTGCTCTAATGTGAGTTATGCAGAAGGGCCATTACTTCGCTGCGGGTGCGGGCGTCGCTTCGGCAGTTGCCCCGCACGGCTGAGGTGATCATCAGGCTGCCGGCTTTCTTCACCCCCCGGCAGGTCATGCAGGTGTGTGTCGCCCCGATGACGACAGCTACGCCTTTGGCCTGGAGCTTATCCATAAGCAAATCGGCAATCTGCGAGGTAAGTCGTTCCTGCACCTGGGGGCGGTGGGCCAGCTCCTCGACCACGCGGGCGAGCTTGGAGATACCCACTATCCGTCCGTCGGGCACGTAGGCAATATGGGTGTGCCCCTCGAAGGGCATCAAATGATGCTCGCACATCGAGTTAAAGGCGATATCCTTGAGCACCACCATCTCGTCATAGGACTCGACGAAGGAGCTGGTGAGGTGTTCAGCGGGATCGGTCTTGAGTCCGCTAAAGAGTTCTTCATACATCCGCGCAACGCGGTTAGGGGTGAGCTTCAACCCCTCGCGGTCGGGGTCCTCGCCGACGGCAATAAGAATGTCACGTACCGCTTGTTCGATTCGTTGGAGGTTCATGCTGTCTCGCCCGGTAATTCGTTCAGTGGCAACTGGTCAATGTGGATCGTACGCAGGGCGGCCCTGCGGGTCAAAGCCGGGCCGGCCCGCGGACATCCCGGACGTCATAAACCTGAGCCGAATAGCGGTCGATATGCCAACACTTGGACAGGGCATTACGAGGAACAGGTCGGTCTTCGGGCTGCATGGCCGATAGCGGGGCGAAGCCTTGGTCAGGGGTTGCGGTTGCCAGACGCTCGATGTGTTGTTAGCCTTTGCCTTCTGAGATTGCGCCGCCTCGACAGTAGCAGCCTGCCCTTAACGGCAATGGGTGCACCGTCCCGAGTGGTTCAGCAACCGATGTGTTGACGAACAAAGAGGAAGTGATGACGCCAGCGAACAAAGGCTACATAACCATCGTATCAGGTCTGCCTCGATCAGGAACATCGGTAATGATGCAGATGATCGACAAGGGGGGACTTCCGGCCCTCACAGACCGCATCCGCGAAGCTGATGACGACAACCCCAAGGGCTACTACGAGTTTGAACCGGTCAAGAAGACCAAGGAGGACCCCTCGTGGCTTCAGCAGGCTGAGGGCAAGGTGGTCAAGATGGTGCATCTCCTCCTGATGGACCTGCCCCTCGACCGGGAGTACCGCGTTGTCTTCATGAGGCGAAAGCTGGAAGAGGTGGTTGCCTCGCAGAACGTCATGCTCGAGAGAAGCGGCAAGTCGACCGGCAATCTGAGCAACGAGCGGGTGATCCAGATCTTCAAGACGCAGCTGCAGAAGGTGGCTGCATGGCTCGAAGAACACCCCAACTTCCGGGTTCATCAAGTAAACTACAACGACCTCATCAGCGAGCCTGCGCCCGTGGCCCAAGCTGTGAACGAGTTCCTCGGCGGCGTTTTGAATACGGACGCGATGGTCCGCGCAGTCGATCCTTCGCTCTACCGCCAGCGCCGGTGATGCTCATCACGGTGTGGGTGCATCGAACGAGGGACGCTGCACCGCCCGCGTTCGCCGACACCTGACCGTTATCGCGGCGCAAACGCACTCGGCAGTCGTGCGCGCTCACCCAGTTGCGATTGGCCCGACGTATTCCCGCGTAATTGTCCACCGTAACCATCCTTCGCCTCCGGATCTGCTGGCTTGGAACAAGACCGCCCTTATCCTGTGTTGCCACGGTGGGCCCATTCTGCACGCGGACATCCAGAACATCTCACAGCGCGAGGTGGGTTCAGACTGCACGGCGATTACCAGGTGTGGACCTTGATGGCGAGACCACCCGGTGGCAGGTGATTGACTTGGCAATGGTTTGCGCTGCACGATAGTCGTAGGGTTTAAGAAACTGGGCACCGGCCCGGCGAGAAGCTGCGGCGGGCCGTCTTGGCACCCTGTCGGGTCGTCTTAGGATTCCTCCAAGAAGGACTTCTCGACGGAGACGTTCAGAACCTGTCCGAAGTATATCCTGTGGAAATCGCCTTGGGGGTAGTACTCACTCTTGATGCTCTCCGGTAGCTCGGGCGGAACGACGTCCGTCAGATGGACGACATTGCATTCAAAGATAATGGGGCACTCCGCAATGCCCGGGCTGGAAATGTGTGTGCTGGGCAGGGATGTGAGCTCGAGCTCAGACATCTTGTCGTGGTCGCGACCGGAAATAGTGCCGCAGAAGTCCACTATATCCCGACGATCAGCCGGCTGAACGTTCACGGTGAAATCGCCGGTGGCCTCTATACAGTCATAGGTGTAGCGTGAGGGTCTCACCAGTATGGTGAAGATGGGCCTGTTCCAGATCCACCCAAACACTCCCCAGCCGATGGTCATAGGGTTGAGTCTGCCCGCCGCATCAAGCGAGGCGATAAGGATGCCTTCGTGTGACATTTGAGCGTGCATCTGTCGGGCGAGGATGGGGAACTCCATCCACTCGTTGGGTTTCAGCTCGGTTCGGGCCATCTTCTATCTCCATGCGCGGTTGTCGGAGTCTCGTCACTTGAGGATCCTCTTCGGTCTTTGATTTTCCCTTAATCGGTGGGATTGTCAAGGCGCCCGACAATCGCAACAGCTCTTATGACACATTTATGGCACTGTAGCGCCTGATGGCTGGGTCTTGCGCAGTTTTCAGCATCGTCTCATGATTTGTCGGGTTGCGGTGCATCTGCAGGATGCGGCTCAAAATACTTCTTCAGGTAATGAAGCACACTGGGCCAAGCCTTGTCGAAGTAGGCATAGTACTTGTCCCAATCCTCGCCCTGGCCGAACCCCAGCTGCGAGACGACTACCTTCACGCGGTTTTCGTCAAGTTCAGTGAACTCCACGACCACATGCGTCTTAACGCGGGCTTCGCGGAGCTTGGGAATCGAAGGCGGGGCGTTCCAGGTAAACGAGAGCATTTTCATAGGGAGATAGCTCAGGACCCTGCAACCTTCCGCGCCGCGAGAACCCTCCGGCGCGTCGGGTATGAAGTACCATTCGTACATTCCTCCGACGCGCAGCTCGATCTTCGCCTCCGGGGGTCCGAAGCTGGTCACGCCTTCGGTCGTGGTCCACGCGTGCCACATTTCCGACAGCGATGCCGATACGGTGGTCTCCGTGCGCAGGATTTGCTCGGCTTGTTGCCCGGTGTCTGAACCACGTGTCGCCCTGGAGGCATCATCTGCGAACGCCGCCCTTGCTCCAACCATCCCCATCAACAGTACAATCCAAACGAGTTCTGATGAGTACATCATTTCAAGGTCTTCCTTTCTGATTTCCGAGGCGCACAGCGCCCAAGAGTAACTAACCAGCACATTCCGACACCCCACCCGATTTGTGCAGCAGCAGTCGATCCACGTAGTCGCGCAACATTGCTACCGAAGCCTCATAGGGCTCAAGGTTGCGGTGGGCGCGAGCTTGCATGACCCCGCCTTCCATCGTCGTAAGGATTAATGTCGCAAGCCTGTCACGATCGACATCGGCCGGGAGGCGATCACCGGCATCCATTAGGCATTGCCGAATCGCAACCCGCCAGCCTTCGAAGTTCTCGGCAACGGCTTTACGGACCGCGTCGGACTTCTCGCTCATCTCCAACGCCAGATTGCCGATGGGGCAGCCCTGGCGACAATACGTAGCAAGCAGCATTTTCCGGTAACCTTCCAGCACTCCGAATACCTGCTCGATCGGATCGCCGGTTCGATCAAACACGGGATCGAGCACCATAGGCCAAAGCAGCTCTTTATATCTCTCCAAGACGGCAAGGAGCAGGTCTTCCTTGGTCGGAAAGAAGTAGTATAGGCTGCCGCTATTGACTCCAGCCTTGGCGAGGATCTGCTTGATCCCCGTAGCTTCGTAGCCGTTCTGATAGAATAGCTCTCTGGCCGTCTCGACGAGGCGTTGCTTCGTCAGACTTCGCTGAGTCGTCCCGGAATCTCTACTCTGATTCACCTTCGTCATAGCGACTCCCTGCCGCCGCGGCGGCAAACCCGTGCTCAGCGTTCTACAACCAGCCTGAGCGAATTAGTTGATCGATCAACTAATAACCTATGCGCGCGTTGATCAAAGGTCAAGGAGTTTCTTGGCTGACGACCGTCATCCGGAACTCAAAACGATCCAAAACAGTCCCAAACCGCTTCGTAGAGAAAGCGAGGGTTTGGTAGCTCCTAAGTGACTGTCAAGTAAACAGTTACGAGAAGGCCAGGTTCCGAGAGTCCTATTCCATCCGCAAACCGCGCTCGATATGGCGCGGAAGTCAGAATGAACCAAACGGGCGAAAATGGAACGTTTTGTGCCGATCGCGGACGCCGTTTGAACGCGGTGTGCGACGCGTTCTAATCCTTGTCAAATAACGACTTACGTGGGCTAAGTTCATGTTTAGCCACGCCGCGGACAGGTGATCGCGCTTTTTCGCAGTGGCGAGCGTCGTCATACAGTACATATAGACAGCCTTCGTAGATTAACAGGTGTGAAATGCAGTTCGGGCAAGGAAAATCGAAGAATCTCGCGATGCACTAGCCCGTGCCTTTCTGGCCTGCTTGTCTCGCCACACCATCCCGAACTCTGCCCGGCTACTTCCTCGTCCGACTCCAGGAGGAGACTGCACTTGTACGGCAGACAGAATGCATGAATGTGGTCTGAACCCGCTCGGGTCCCCCAGCAAGCCCCGTGTGCCAGCACATGGGACTCCGGTACCGGTAGAGTAGTCACCATGGTCGAAGAACGTTCATGAAGACGATTCTACCACGGCAACACACACACACGCGTAAGTGCCGAAACGGCAAGCGGTTAGTACTACAGCGCCACATGGCCCTTCAGGCCATTTGCGCTTGCCCTGGCGGCCCCAAAACGCGGGTTTCTCCGCCCGAGACGACCAAGTGGCGCTGTAGTATTAGGCGCGTTTGCGTTCTTGGACACTACGGGATGATCTCTCCAGCTTCTGTGGTCAAGTTCGTTGCCTCCTTTCACGGGTCAAGACCACACGAACTGACTGAAATGCCCGATTGTGTCAATCCTGTTTCATCTACCTGTCTCCCCTCTCCAAGTCATCACTAATCTCGAAAGCATAATAAACCTCTGCATTCGGATCGAACTTGTAATACTTCAATTTCTCATACGAAAGAGGATAATGCACAGGGAGAACTCGACCTTTCTCAGGATCGTTGCCGAAGGCTATATCGAAAGCACTGGCCACTTCTCCATTTATGCCCGTATTCTTCAACTCCCATTCCAATAACTCGCCAGTCGAGTTCGGCGCTTGAGCCGATGGGGTTCCGACAAGTATAGCACCGCATCTGTAAAGAGCTAATGCCATATCCAATCCCGAACTCGACGTCCAAGGAGTCATCAGAACGAGAACGTTCTTCGGACAGTAATGCCCCGAATAACTACCGCTTTGATACTCCTGATAAAATGTCACCGCTCTCTTGAACATCTTGAGACGTTCCGGATTCTCACGCAATTGTCCGTTAGTGTCTCTACGTCCCTCTAGGTCTGAGAAGATCCGAGCAAAGTCAATATCACCTACTCTGAGTGGTATTGTTCGTTCTCTATTAATACTGTCCAGGGTTATCTTTGGATGCTCGTCGAAATAGAGTGAAGAATACCTCACGCCATGCCCACCGCCGGACGTGGACCCCTGTCTCGCGATAGACGTCAGCATTTCCTTGCCGTAAAGGAAGTACAGGAGGATGTACGACATCGTGGCATTGCCGCCGCCATTCTTGCGCAAATCAATTAACACTGTTTGCGTGTTCCTTTGCTTCATTGCTTGAACGAATTTCCGGAACTCTTCGGTGGCGGAACTAAAAGTCGCGAGTTGCTCGGTGGAATAGCTTGCCCTACCTACAGCGACAGACATCTCATACGCTTCACGATAGCCTTGCATATGGTCAACGCGCAGATAAGCAGTCTCCTCGCCACGATTCGTGGGATCAATGAAATCACATAGAAACCCAGACGGCCCCGGCGTTGGTAACGTCATACTCGATTTGGGCGGTCTGAGCGTATGAGCTGTAAGCGCGATGGGTAGTTTCCTCGTCACTTGCTCGATTTCACCCGTTGGACGCCGAAGCTCAAAGGTAACCTTCCCCGTGTCTTCCCATTCAGGCAACAGCTCCTTGAGGTACGACTGAAACTGAAGGGTTGTCTCGCAGAATCGGCGCAAGGCAAAATACTCATTCTCGACACCTTCCAGAGCAGCAAAGCGCGCGATCAGTGTATTGACCGGCACACCTTCGACAGATACTAGAAGCGATCCGAATTGCTCCTGATCCCTGCGTAAGAAAGGTATGTAAACATATAGAGAGCGTTCTACTACTCGGAATACATACGGAAGCCCACCTGGAATATGGGGGGTAACGTCGTACGCAGTATATATGGAGGTATGTTGATCCCCTACAGCGGCAATGAAGGGACGTAGTAATGTGATGAACTCATCTATAGTCATTCCGTGTTCTGGGATGCTATTTAGCAGTTGGTGCAAACGTAAATGAAAGGCGATTCTTCCGCCGCCATGAGTATAGGGGTCGGGATGTGAATCCTCGAGGATATCGGCCAATTGACGAACGTCCTCAATCAAGATATCGCGGCGGGTATTGTTGTTCGGGTTGGAATCGTCTCCTCTGGCAAGTGAAGGGTTTGTGATGAATAGTGTGAGGACTAATACTGCCTCGAGTGTGCGCATTGCAGTTGTCTCCTATTTCTATGATTGAGAATTGCCTATTTCTGGCGTCGCAGGTGGTCACACGAAAGGAGTGACCTGCTGAAGCCACGCGAGGAGGCTTATCGCCCCCTACTTCGCGCCGCTCTACCGAGTCCAGTGTAGCAGACTTGTCTGGTGGGCCTGCGCAAGGGGTGTATGTAATTGTGTGAAAGTGTCTGTCGGCGGCGGTCTGAGGTGACCTGCCCCCTTCGGTGTACCACTTCCTATGTTAGTCCAACAACCTCCGGCTTGAAGATCGGCGACGGGCTCGTCTTCACGGATGGTCAGCTAGCGGAATGGTTCCAAGCGCGATTCGGCGTATCGTTGATCGACGAGATAGCCGATGGCGAGTTGGCTTAACGGATAATCGGCGGCCTGATTGGCATGACTCGACACCGGGCGCGAGCCGAGTCCGAGCAGTGCCGGGAGGCAGGCGCGACATAGGGGCCGACGGGCCATGGAGGGCCGTTTGAACGGCCTTCAAAGGGCCGTCGAACCTCGATTTCAGGCGAAAACCAGCCAAACCGAGGCGTGATCGGCTTGTCCGGAGTTTGGCTCGTTTTGCCTTCCGGTCGCGCTGGATGACAGCCAAGTTAGCTTGAAGACGTCCTAGCTGGACAGATTATAGGACTTTAGTTTACTACCGGCAGACCTGCTCTGACCGCTTTCAACTCTGCTATTGTGGGGCTTCTCGGGCTACCGCGCCGGTTTGGTGGTGGTTTGTCTGGTTGGCGCGAGACTTGTAGTGGGCGGTGTTTTGCGGAAGCGGTGTTCGATGGATCGGTTGGTGGGTGAGCGGCTCGCGGGTTAGCGGTGGGGGAAAGACGACGTCAAACCGGGTCGCTGATTGCAGCGGAAACGGCGAGTTCATACGCCGCAGGCAGGCGGTTGGGTCTTTCTGCTGAAGTGAATACGCATTCCGTTGAGCGTGCAAATGATCAGCACGATGGCGGCAGCCAGTGCGAGGGGAGTAGGCTCGTGGCTGCCGTGAATCGGTAGGCCGATGACGTGCGCCGGTAATGACACTACAGCGGCGTCGATAGCCAGGCCGAACAATACTGCGATAACGGCGATGGTAGATATGTAGATGGTCAGGCCCGCTCGGCCGGCATCTCGAGCGACGATCACCATTGTGGCGACGTTAGTGGCCGGTCCCACGAGCATCAGCACCAAAGCGGCACCGGGGCTCAAGCCATTAGCTATCAGGGCAGCCGCTACCGGTGTTGAGGAAGTAGCACAAATGTAAAGAGGCAGTCCGAGCAACACCATCAGCAGCATTGCTCCGAGGCCGGAGCCGATGGAACGCTCAAGAAAACCCTCCGGAATTGCCGCGGAAACCAAGCCGGCCAGGAGAAAGCCGACGGTGAGCCACATAGCTAGGTCGGCAAATAGATCCACCAATCCGTAACGCAGGGCGGCCATCATCTTCGCCGACAACCCCGCATTTGCCTTGCCGTCATCCTCGTCTGAGCATGAACACGAGTTGATCGCGCAAGAGTCAATCACCTTTGGGGCGGCTGCTTCGCAGCATGAATCTCCGCAGCAGTTATTGCGACTTGTGTCGTCGCGTGGTGGACCAGCTCGATCGATCTGGTCCACCAGAAAGCCGGCTGTGAGGGCTGTCACGAACGCCGCCACCGGACGAACGATAGCAAGGAACGGCCCCAGAAGGGCATAGGACAGGGCGATCGAGTCAACACCGGTCTCGGGTGTGCTTATCAGGAAGCTGACAAACGCCCCGCGCCCCGCCCCCTGCTTGCGGAGCGAAGACGCGACGGGGATGACGCTACACGAGCAGAGCGGCAAGGGAATACCTAGCAGCGACGCCTTGACCACGCCCGCCAACCCCGGCTTTCCCAAATGGGCCGTTACTTTGCCGACCGGAAGCAGTAAGTGCACGAACCCGGCGAGCACGAAACCGAACAGAAGCCAAGGCCCCGCCTCGACGACGATCTCCCACGTTTCGACAATCCACTGTACAGCGAAGTTCAGCATAGAGTCTCAAGCAGGTCGAGCTTTCCTTGCCCGGTTGGCATCTGATCAAGATCTCCACCGCCAAGGTGAAGACGTTCAAGTGGATCATATATTCACAGGCACGAGGAGCCCAAACATGCGCCGGGAACGGTCATGCCATGCCATGAAACTCTTCGACATGCAGGCCTGTACGCTGTCGCACAAAGTCCGCGATTCGATCGACTTCCCCATCGCCAAGTGGGGTCACGAAATCCTCGGCTGGTCGGCGGGCAACGGTGTATATCTGAACACGGTCGATTTGCCCGCCGCTACGAGTGATTTCACCGAGACGCTCTACGTAGGCACCCAACTCTTGTGGATCGGGCCCTGCGCCGTCCAGTTGCATGAACAGAGTCTGGATTACTAGGGGCCTGATGCGCGCAGTGGCGATAATGCTGTCGATGACGTGCTGCAGAGAGCGATTGGGCCTGTTGACCCGTTGATAGCACTCTTCCGTCCCGGCATCGAGCTTCGCCCATATCTCGCCGTTGTTCTTGTCCATCACCGCCAGCGCCGCCGCTATGTCCGGCTTGGTCAAATGGCACGCGTTTGTAATCAGAACGATCTTGGTCTCCGCTAGTTGGGCTTCTTTCTTGAGCTCAGCCACGATTCTCACGCACGCGCCAAACTTTGGGCAGGTGGTCGGATCACCATCGCCGGAGAAGGCAATGTCGTTGATCCGCCGAAGCTCGCCGGGCACGTCCGCGAATGAAGGATCGTCGAACAACGAACCGTCCCGGGCAACGGCGAGCATCTGCGCCAGCTCCTTTCGGACGACCTCGACGTCGACCTTCCTGGTGCGCGGGGTGATGGCACGGTCGACTTGGCAGTAAACACACTTGAAGTTGCACGCTGTATCGGGGCTAAGGTTTATCCCGATGCTAAGCCCCCGGCTCCGACGGGATATCACCGGGTAGACGTAGAGATTCTCCCGCCAATCGCGTGGATGGCTGCCGTATGCACGAAGCGGTTGATCGTCCGTCTGGTCGATAGTGCAAGCTCCTTCACCGGATCATAGTGTCTGTGACGTCGGCCATCCACCGGGGGTCGAACAACCTGCCCGGCGCTGAACGATGCGTAGACGTGCGAATGGGCGGTTCACGCCGTGCCCGCGCTGGTGCTTTCAAGCAGTCTCTCTTAGCTCCTCCCGGCGCTCATGCACCCTCTGCTCAAGAGCAGTGGCACGTCCGCGGACTGAAGCGCTGCGGAGCGTT
Source organism: Phycisphaerales bacterium (assembly GCA_020348265.1). Taxonomy (GTDB): domain Bacteria; phylum Planctomycetota; class Phycisphaerae; order UBA1845; family UBA1845. The sequence goes on from CP070744.1 coordinate 2,680,309, forward strand.
AACGCGCCTATTCACCTTCGTTCGGGGCGACTGCTACATTGTAGTGTCTGAGAAGCGTACCCTTGGCCCGTTCCAGGTCGATGATGGCGATGTTGTAGTCGACCACAGCCGCGAGCATTGCCCGACGGGCGGCAGCAAGGCTCTGCCGGGCGTTGAGCTCGTTGGTCAGCGTGTTGATGTCCATTCGCTCAGCCCGAGCGACGATCGATTCCACTTCCCGCTCACGGGCTTCAGCGGCTTCGAAGCTTGAGGCAATCTGTTCGTACGTGGTGGAGAGCTCGCGCACGGCCATGTTGACGTCAAGAATCACCTCTTCAAAACGCAGCTTGAGCCGGGAGACGGCTTGATCATGCTGGAGTTTAGCCCGCTTGGTGGCGGCCCTTGGTCCGCGATTGCCGATGGGGACCTCGAGGTCTACGCCGACATAGTATTCGCTGTACTTATTCCGGCTGACCTCGTCGAAGGCCTTGTCGGCGTTTCCGGCCAGGCCGTCGATCATGTAGCGGAAGGTGAGGTCGAGCTTGGGAAGCTCCTCGTTCTTGGCCCGGCCAACGGCGATCTTTGCGTTGGCGACGTTGAGCTCGTCCTCTTTGATCTCCGGCCGATGATCCAAACCGACTTGCACCTCTGCAAGAGGATCCACCACGATTCGGCTTAGAGAGGGAAAATCCAGGGGAATGATCTCCACCGCGTCGGCGAGGTTGATGTCCGGGGCGTTCATTGATGCTGTGAGCTGATCCTCGGCGTCAAAGACATTCGCGCATCGTCGAACAAAGTCCCATCGGGCCGATTCGAGGTTGGCCTTGGTTGCGGCCAGCTGGACGGGGATTACATCGAAGTCTCTTCGGGCCTCCAGATACTCGTATATGGCCTCGAAGCCGGCCAACAGGCGGGCGGTGACGACCACGTCACGGCGGGCCTGAACCAGTCGCCAGTAGGCCTCTTCCACCTGCCGGAGGGTGTCGCGGACCTGTCTTCTGAACGCGTAATCGCTGATCAGGCGATTGTTCTTCGCGATGACAATCAACGAGCGGTTATAGTCAATCCCGAAGCCGCGCAAGAGGGGCTGGCGCATCTCCAGAGTAATATCGCTGAAATACTCCGGGTTAATCTGCTGAAACACGATCGAAGTGTAAGTGCGCTTCACTCCGTAGCTGGCCCCAACCTGCATTCCGGTGGGGAGCAGCTTGCGCACCCCGCTACGCAGATCGAAGTAGTTCACGTAGCTCGAAGCCAGGTCCGAGCCCACGGGTTTGTCTTGGATGTTCTTTATGACATTGGTGTAGAAAAGGGCATCGAAGACAGCTTCAGCTTCCACCACCCGCGCGGTTTCGATTGCCGGGCTGTACGCCGCCGTCTCGATGGCGTAGCTATTGTCCAGCGCCCGTCGTAACGCATCCTCCAGGCTCAAATCTAGTTGCTCGGGCCGGTGTATCACATCGACTCGATCGATCACTCGAGTGCCGTAAGCAGCGGCGGCCCGCTCTCCGTCGCGTACTGCCTCTTCGAGCTTCTTGAGCGCTTCCTCTCGACTGGCCTGTGGGTCGGGTACGTGCCACGCGAGCCGACTCTGGGGTACGAGTGCGTCGTCGGCCTCGCCGGCAGTGCTCTCTTCCTGTCCAGCTTGTTGAAGCGCCGGCGCTAAAGCCGTGGGAGCGCCGGTGATAAGATAGCCGTTTGGCAGAGCGGCCTGGGCTTGGCCGCCGTCAATAATCAGCCCGCTGAGAGCCAGCGCGGCCACCGTCAGAGCAACTGTTCTATGTACCATGGTCTAACACGTCCTTGTCGCGGATATGGGTTTGGTTGCACGCACCCAACGAGAGCACACGCTCGGGAAGTCGGTCTCACGTAGCTGGCCGGGTGGGCCCGAAACCTATGCCGCACACGTAGCACAGTCCTATAACATAATTCAGCGTTCACTAACGTTTAGCCAAGTGTCGCGCACCCGCAATCTCTGCCGCGCCACAGATCGCCACGCCGCCCCAAGTGCGACCATCTTATTCCTGGAGTGTGGGTCGCGTCAATTAGGGCGGTGGACCGGCCCCGACGAGGCGACAAGTTCCTACCTCAACGGGTAATAATTCCGTTCTAGATGCGCCGTGAATCTGTACAATATAAGGGTCCAGTGCGGGTGTCGGTGCATATTGCTGATGGGGAGCTTGAAGATGAGAAGAATGAGGTTGCAGCACGTCGCAGCCACGGTTCTGTTTCCGACCATTGTATTGCCTGGGCGCGTTTGGACCCAAAGTTCTTCCGCCGTCGGCAACGGCGGAGTCTCCCCAGCCGCATCACGAAGTACCTGTCCCGACGCGACAGTCACGATCGAGATAATGACCGATTGGTACCCTCAAGAGACAATCTGGATGCTCAAGCAGGAGGGTGTGGGCACGATAGCCAGTGGCGGGCCGCTCAGCGATCCGTTGACGCTACACACTTGGGATGTGTGTGTTGAGTCGACCGAGTGCTACAACTTCACCATCTACGACACTTATACCGACGGGTTGCTCCATCCGGGGTACTATCGCGTTTACTACGAGGGAGAAATCGTCGGATCGGGACGGGAGTTCGCTAGCGCCGAAACTGTGGCAGACCTAAGCGGTGGTTGCGAGCCGGCTTACTGCGGTGACGGTACGTGCGATCCAGATGAAACGCATCTAAGTTGCCCGGAGGACTGCCCGCCCTGCGAGTACTGCGACGCCTGCTACACCGATCCGACCAGCGATTGGATTACCCGCGTCGTGTTCAACACCATCGATAACACCACCGAACAGGACGGTTCGTGCAGTTACGGAGACTATTCTTCTCTCTTCACAACCGTTACTCGTCAGTCCTCCTATACCTTGCGCGTGTCTTTCTTTTCGGATGGGCAATGGGTCGAACACGTAAGGGTGTGGATCGACTGGAATCAGGATTGTGCGTTTGAATCCAGCGAGAGCTACTACTTGGGTGAGGGAATAGACGCAACGCTCTCGAGGTCAATCACGGTTCCTGCTGATGCACTTCGCGGGTGCACACGGATGCGCGTTGTCGAGAACTTCCACGTGGACCCCAACCAGCCTTGTCCGAACCTCTTCTACGGTGAGGTGGAGGACTACACCGTTTGCGCAACGGACGCCCTGTTGGGGGCCTGCTGCGTCAACGAGGAGCCTTGGTGTCGAGGCTTCTTGACTGAGGCTGAGTGCGATGCCGACGGCGGCACGTTTCTCGGAGTAGGCAGCATCTGCGACTTGCCAGACTGCAACGATAACGGCGTCTCCGATCAATGTGACTCCGTAGGCAGCGGTGATTTCGACGCCAACGGTTACGCGGATCTCGAAGATTACATCGAGCTGACCGACTGCCTGGATGGCCCGGGCGTCTCGCCATCCGTTCCACTTCCTGCGTGTCTCACCACCTACCTCGCGGCCTTCGACTCCGACTTCGACGGCGATGTCGACCTAAAAGACGTCGGCGTCTTCTGCCGGAGCTTCGCCGGAACGAGCAAGTAGCTGCGACGATTGAACCTGTGACCAAGACGAGGTTATCGGTGTACGGCAGTGATTAAGTAGGATTATCGTGACAGCGGCAGCGCAAAATCTACAGCCAAAATCGCGGCAAACCCAACGAGGACCGTGAGTGGGCGGGTGGCTCGCCTGCTCGCGGTCCTCGTTGGGTCAGTCAAACGGATAGCAGCACAGGCTTCGACGTCTTTGCGAAGCACGCCTCGCCCGTACGTGGGGTCAACAAGCTCTACGTTGTGGTCAGCCCGCTCGTGTCCGACTCGTCATCCAGGCTCAGGAAAAAGGCTGAGATGATTGTGCTGGACAAGCTCTGCGTGGTGGTCTCCAACCCGGTCAGCAGGGCGTCACGCACGGTGGGGTCGCAGCCGCTAAGCTGGAACGCCGATCCGCCGATCGCGACGGCCATTACAGACCGAGTGAGCCGTTCTCGAAGAGTTCTCTTGGTCATATTCTTAAGCTCCTGCAACAGCCGTACAACGCACCGCACGCGCGTTGCTTACCCAGGCTCGGGTCGGCGGTCGATCGCCAATCCGGATGGTCACCTCGTCCACCCATACCGATAGTCATATATCGGACGCAAAGCGACCGCCCTATATTTAATTGTACGAATTACCGCCGAGCAGGTCGCAGAGTCAAAGGCGGTCGATTCCGGGTCCCCAACGGGGGGTGCGGATCCATAGGGACCTGTCACCTGAGACTTGACGCCAGCGCAGCCGGGGCGAGCGATCGCTTTAGGTCTGCGAGCTTGAAGTTCCCGCCGGGACACCTGGTCTTGCCCGTGACCGCAGCATGCGTGGTCAGACGGGATGGCGGGATGCCGCAACGGTGCATCAGGAAGCCGGTGAGACGCTGCAGAGACGCCAGTTGACGCTCCGTGGGTTCGCTCTTCGTGAAGTCGCCCACCAGGCAGATCCCGATCCCGTGCTCATTGTAGTAGTTGCCGGTCGTCTTGCAGTGTGCCCCGTGCTTTTGCTTATGCCACCGCGAGCCGACTTCAATGTACCCGTCCGGCGTGTGCGTACCGTTGCCGATCACGAAGTGATAGCCAAGTTCGTCCCAACCGTTCGCGTCACGGTGGTAGCGGTCGAATTCCGCCGCCCCACCGGTTGCCGTAGCGCTATGGTGGATCACTATGGTCGTCCACCGCGGGCTGATCTTCCGCCCGGCAGGTGCCCAGGCGGCCTCATAGACCGGAGCGGGAGACGGTGCGGTCAACCGCCGACGAGGCGCTCGCCGCATTTCAGGATGCCGTTCGGGCAATCTGTATCGCGAGTATGAGTGACGGGAACGCGTCGGGAGCTCGGCAGGTTCGGGGGAAACACAACTAAGGTTGCCGAGGATCGGCAGCGCTACAACGATGGTAATCCTGCAGGTAACGTGGCGCGCCGGCATCCAGATCCCCTCAGCTCTTCAAGGATAATCTAAACTGCTCAAGTTATCGGTCAGGACCCCCTTCCTCGTCAAGAGAAAAGACGGTCACGGGTATGCTCGTCGCTGGACGCCTGGGTCATGTGCGTTGCGGACCTGATCCGACAGGTGAGCTACTATCGGCCACATGCTCGACCCAATGCTAAACCGATTCGTTCTTTTGTTCGATCAAAACAGCAGCATAAGCCGAGCACGGGCGTTCTCGCCCGTGTTTTCTCGGACGTTTGTGGAGGACGTGTTAGTGTATATGCCTTTGACGTCATCTCCGCCGCACACATTTGAAACCGCGGCATGCAGGGCGTCTTCCATAGGCTCTATGCCCGTCCTGCATAGCGTGCGCATGCTCAAAGTGCACTCTGCTCGCACCGCACTCAGTGCGAATATGTACGATGGCAATGACGTGCTGGAGGAGACCGCACGCCGAATATGCAAGCATCTCGAAGAGCCCGACAGAAGCGTTATCGATTCCATTACGAGTTGATTCGCCGCAGCGTAAGCCCACTCTAAGGCATCTTGGTAAGAATACCGTGGCTCATCCGCTCGGGATCGCCCGGATCATCGCACCACGGCCCCCCGTGTAATGCACTCGGTCGCAACCGGGACGCCGGGGCCTTCCCCACGAATCACTTTCGCTCCACCGTGGAAGAGTCGTAAAAGAGAATCCGCCCGCAGTTTCCGCACTGCTGAACCTCATCTCGGCTGCGCAGGGCATTGACGATCTCGAGCGAGATTGTCATGTTGCACCCCGCACACATGTACTCATCGCGTTTGGGGTACAGCTTGATGACCGTCGCCATCGCCTCGCCCTCGAGGCTCTGAGCGATGCGCGTGAAGCTGGCGAGGGTTGTAGGGGGAATGGCCTCGGCGCAGCTGTCGCGATCGGCTTGCAGGTTGGCTAATTCCTCGCGGCGCTGCAGGTCGTACTCTTCCAGCAGCTTCTCGGCGGCCCGAACGTCTTCGGCCAACTTCCGCTTATCCTCCTCGGCTTTGCCTGTGGAGTCCTTGAGCGTTTGAATCTCCTCCATGAACTCGAGGACAGCGGTCTCAATCTTGGCGGCATCGGCTTTCTCGGTGTTCATTGCCGCCAGGATTCCCGCGTATTCCTTGTTAGTCTTGGCTTTGTTTAGTGCCTCGCGGTGCTTTTGAATGCTCTCCTCTCTGGAAGCGACATCCAGAGAGAGAGAATCGAGTCTCATCTGGCGTTCGCGGAGCAGCCGTTCGTTTGTCAGCAGCTTCTCCTCAGCTTGTTTCTCCTTGCGCTTGCGGCTCTCGATGAGGCGTATTTTCACCTCACGTTTCCCACGTATCTCCGCAAGTTTCAGCTCGATCTCCTGCAACCGATGTAACGCATCTAGAAGTGTTTCACCCATTTGTGCCCTGGTCACCAAAAACCACACTCCGATAAGCCTGCTCTCGCGACTTCGCTCGAATCACCCATTATGCCATCGATTCATGCTTGCTGCAAGGACGGCGCCGGAGCCACCGATCATAGGATCAAAGCGAAGCCGGTTTCGGCTCCACGCCGTCCTCCTCGAGGTCAGCCCTCAACGAGGCGGCAGGCCACCTGCACGTGGGATGCGCGCCCGATCGCGTCCACATCCCGGCACAGCCCCTTCTCAATTCGGGCCCACTTCCGCCGCTCCTCCGCGGAAGCCAGCAAACGACGGTGATGACGCATATCCAACACGGTCTTACCAAGGAGATCGACGACCTCGAAACCCGCACCCTCTACCAATCCGCGAACGCCCCCCGGCGTAAAGGTGGCAATGGGAAACTGCTCCGAAGCATCCTTCGTAAGCCAGCGGGTCATTCCGTCCCGCAGGAAGTGGGAGAGTGCCTGGGGGTCTCCGCCGGAGAGATAGTAGTCAATCCCCGCCAGCCGGTTATCGAACGTTGCGATCAACACCCCGTCATGGCGAAGGATTCGACGGATCTGCTTCAGGGCCCGGGCGGGTGATTCCGTATACCCGATGGGATCCCCAAGTGCAACTGCAAGGGCGAACTCATTTGCGGATAGCTCGGAGAGATCGCACAGATCCGCATGGAGGAAATCCGCTCGGGCGGCCCCGCCGAGTTGGCCAATTCGTTGCCTGGTCCGCTCGATCATGGGATAGGAAACGTCGACGAAGGTGACGGCATACCCACTCTTGGCGATCTTCGCGCCCCATTTTCCGGTACCGCACCCAAGATCGGCGACCTTTGCATTTGCGTCGCGCGGAAGGAACGGCTTGAGGTAATCCCAGGTGAGGGCATCGTGCCATTTCCAGAACGGATCATCGTAGGTTTGGTCGTAACGTCCGGCGACGCGATCGTGGTACTTCTTGACTGCGGATCGGCGGGGCTTGCTCATACGCACGCGATTGTAGCTCGCTTGACGGTCCCATCAAATCGACGACGGAGAACGCATTTCGGATCCGGAGGGTTCGATAACTTGCGTGAGGATCCGCGTTGGCCCGGTAGCCAGGACGTCCCCCGTGCTCGAATGTCACCTGATCGGGCGAAAACGATGCAAAGGAGAGTGTGCTGGAGGGAGCGTACCTCGGGTGGTACGGCCTTGACCCAACGTGCTCTTTATGCAACTATAGGTGCTGCAACAGGGTTTCTACCGCGTTTCGGGAGTGATCGGAGATGATAAAGGCCGTCGAACTTCGCAAAGGCAGGACCATCGTTCACGACGGGCAGCTGAGCGTTGTGCACGAGGCCCAGCATGTCGCCAAGGGGAACAAGCGCAGCTACATGCAGGCGAAGATCAAGAACCTCAAGAGCGGGACCATCACCGACGTGCGCTTCAACGTGGACGAGCGGATCGAGATCCCCTTTGTTGAGTCCAAGGACTACGAGTTCCTCTATCGCGACGGCGAAGACTTGGTTGTAATGGACCTCGAAACGTATGACCAGTTTCCCGTACCCGGAGAAGTCGTCGGCGACGCGGAGAAGTGGCTCAAGCCCAATCAACGGGTATCCTGTCAGCTCTACGAAGGGCAGATGATCTCATTCGAAGTGCCCCTTGTCGTTGAGCTCGAGGTAACTGAGACCACTCCGGCGATAAAAGGCGCCACTGCCACCAACCAACTCAAGGATGCCGTTCTGGAGACCGGCGTGCGAGTCCGGGTTCCCCCGTTTGTCGAGGAAGGCACGGTCGTTCGAGTTGATACGCGGACCGGCGAGTATCTTGAGCGTGCGAAGTAGGCTACGAGGCTCAGGCGTTCAGGCTACATCACTTCCTTACATATTCGCTTAATCGCAACAGGGTGTGTACTATCTCCAAGAGGGCTTGCGGGGACGCCCGCGTGGTGTATCCGATGCTCACGTCTGGTTTGAACGTTCACCGTTGTGCGGGAATCTCACAGGTACCCATCGAACCGCCCCGCCTTTGACCGGTACGCAAACTTGTGGGCTCGGACCAACAAGAACGAATGCGTCCATCGGCGGTTCTTCGATCGTTTCGTGCCTGATGTTGCGCGGCAGGATGCGTCGGTCGACGAGAATTCTCCCCAAAGCGCAAGAGAGCACTTCGGGTCCGATTCGTTCAAACCGAGGGTCTTCCGCACCCCCCGGCAAGCGAAAAATCGAAAAAAATCAAAATTTTTTTTCTCGGGTACAAAGGCCTTTCTTGACGGGTTCGGACGCTCTGAACCGCTGCGATTGTCCGCGGCGTTCGCGAGACGCTGCAAGGTCGACAAACGCACTCATGCGCGTTGACCGCCTGGCTATTGACATATCAGTGTCACAGCAATCTCGAGAGATGTTTAGACTAAAAGAGGACTTCCCAGACCCGCGGGATCATCCACGGACTCGTCGTTGATCCCGGCCTGCGGCAAACGTGCTCGACGGGCGTACGTGACGTTTGTTCCGTTTTTTCCAGTATTTCGCGACCATGCGCAGCCCGTAGACCATACCGGGCCCGACTTGAGGCGACTCAAGAACATGCCTCGAGGAGTCCGCGCATCACATCCCGACCCGACGGTGATGCTCGGCTGCTGCAACCATTCCGCAGCACTCCAGATGGTGCTTGATGACGTCAACGTGTCAGTTGGAGTCATCGCGTCTTTGCCTGGTTTCAACCGCGCGGTCGTCGCCGGACCGCCCACATCGATGCACGGGCTCTTCAGTCGTTTGGAGCCTGACCGACACCTTTGTTGAAAGATTTTCTTTGACACGTGGCGAAGGTAGTGTACGATTTTATCCAGAAGGGAGGTGATGTTTATGGCTAAAAAGCGTAAGGTGGCTAAGAAGAAAACTGCCAAGAAGAAGGCAGTGAAGAAGACAAAGAAGAGAGCTGCCAAGAAGAAGGCGCCGAAGAGGAAGGTAGCGAAGAAGAAGGTGGCCAAGAAGAAGGTCGCCAAGAAGAAAAAGGTGGCCAAGAAGAAGCCAGTAAAGAAGAAAAAAGCCGCCAGGAAGAAAAGGAAGTGCTGATATACGACTGTGAACCTTGGCGGGTCTGTTGAATCTGGCTCGGCTCTCGCCACGGCAGCCGATCAGGTCGCCCGCCAACGGCTCCGGTTTTCGGCACAAGAACATGAGGCGGAAGGTGCTCCTGAAACAGGATGTGCCTTCCGCCTCGGGTTTTTACCCTAGAAAACGCCTACGCTGCGGTCCAAGAGCCGGGCATACTGTGCCAACGCCAGGGGTATCACTTCTCGACGTTGGGAAGACACGCTTTGCAGCGGCGGCGACCTGCCGACTCAGCCGACTCAATCGTCGGGAACTTGACTAGGTTCTCAGGGCTTATTCGTTTTACGTGGGCGCAGCTGCCGCGATGAAAGACCTTCGAGTTTCGGCTGCCGACATAGTCGGCGTCGGTTCCGCTTACCTCAGTCTTAACTGTATTGGACTGTGCCCCGGTCGTGAACCGCTCCGGAGGTGGACTCCCGGCGTTCAACCAAGCAGACCCTATCAGGTTCGCGGCAAGCAATCCACCCGCCTCCAGATGGGACTCGATCGTTGACGCCACCTTCGCCGCTAGCTCATCATAGTACACCGCCGAGACACGCAGAAAGCTCTCTGCATCAACAATCCTGAATCTCGAAGTAAGGTCCCGGTCAACCGCAAGAATCGCCTCCAGATCCGCGTACGCGCCGACCATCACATCCATTACGGTGGCGAACGGATCGGACACGCGACGGAATCTTCCCGGCCAAACACGTACCTCAAAACCGAGCTGCTCGCGACAACGCTCTATCAGTGGGCACTGGCAACGATACCCGACGGTGCCGTGTGCTCTGTTTGGATCCGTGGGCTCCTCCGTTGACCAGTGGAGGTTCCCGGACATACTCCCGTTGCGGTTTACGGTGGTATTAAAGGGCTGGGCAGCATCGGCGGCAAGATGGATCAGAATCGCTGCTTCGCGTACGATGGCATCGGCATCTCTATCGCGGAATGCCGTGGTCAACAGCTCATGGTGGTCTGTTACCGCCCAAGGCAGTCTTCCTCCATCCCTCCTGCCCTTCTGGCGGAAGAGCTTCTTTGCCTCTTTTTCGTTTCGCGGGAACCCGCGTACCGCGGCGAGGCGGGCGTCGTGCTCTACCCATCCCGTTGCAGCGTCCAGCATCAGGCAGTGATCGGCGCCGTCGTTGGGCCAACCCGTGGTTCGGCGGCCCGTCTCAAACGTGCGCATCGACCCGGAACGAAGGTCGTGCAAACGTCCTTCAAAGAAAGGACGCACTACCTGAGGAAGAATCGGCACCGATATGCTTGTGACAATCTCGTAGACCTCCGGGCATTCTGCGCTTCCTGCGATGTCGACAGGGGGCCCGGGGATCACGGGCAGCACCACTGTCAGAAACGCGATGGCCAGGTTCACGAGATGTCTCCCCGAGCGATATAATTGAAAACTCGCGCCAAAGGCCGCTAGCCTACACCCTCGTCGCCCGTCTGTTCATTCACTCGCTCCGACGGCCCTGCTGCGGCTCGCGGCAAACCCGCCTCATCGATAAACCGGCCCAGCAGATAGTCAGCCATTGCCTCGTCGTCATCGAGCGTGAGCCAACGATCATCCTCCGGTGTTACTTGAACCAGCCCGGTGGTCGAGGGTAGGCTGTCTCCGAAGTATTGATACGCTGCCCCTGTGCTGTTGAACTGCCGATCGGGTGAAGAGAGTCGTTGCTTGTGCACGAGCACAGCCAGGCGATCCCATTGGTCGTCTTCCCCGCGCGTTACGCGTACTTCCACCCACCGGCGGATGGGGTTCAAGGTGGCTTCCCAGAAATCGTGGCGGGTGGCCACGTCCTTACGCCAGAATTCGAAGAAATGCTGGGACATCTCGGGCATCGTGGTGATCACGCCGGCCCGACGATCGACGCGGTCCAGGCGGAAGCGATGCCGGCGAAGCGTATCTCGGACGGCATCCCACACGCGGTCTGCCTGCTCTGAGGACGCGGGAATCACAAGATCGCAGCTTGTCAGGTAGTCACCGCGTTGCAGTCGAGCACATCCAGCCAACGAGACGGCCAGCAGACCCGCCAACGCGCAAAATGTTACCCTAGCGCCCATCATCGGGCGATGATAGACCGCCTTGCGCTCCGGTCAAGTGGACCGCAAAGGGCTCAGATGACCCAATCCACCCCGCCCCCCTTGCCTCAAGGCGGTTGTGACTCGTGTCTCCGAAGCCCGCTGCCACCTGCCCGCGACAGAATGGGTGCGACCTTCCAGTTGCCGGGTTTGCGGTTTTGTGTTTCGATCGGCCCTTGCCCCCCTGGAGCCGTGAAACATAATCGGTCTGAAGATCCATTAGGACTGCCCTTGTGAGCAGGAAACAGAAACTAGCAATCAAGTTCGCCATAGTCGGCTGTGCCGTGGCTGTGGGCACGTGGATGACGCTGGGGCCCTCCGTGATCACGCCGGAGGGTTTGCCCGCGGACATGGCCCCTGAGGCTCCTCAACGCTGCGTTGCCGTATTCCTCGTCTGCATGTCCCTTTGGTTCACGAATCTGATTCCGCTGGCGGCGACGGGGCTGTTGGCCATTGCGCTCCTGCCGCTTCTGGATGTTCTACCCAAAGACGAGGCCTTTAGCCTGTTCGGAAACAGCGCCGTTTTCTTCATGCTCGGGGTGTTTCTTCTTTCGGCAGCCATGATCTCCACCGGTCTGTCAAAGCGCATCACTTTGCTCTTCCTGCAGCGTTTCGACCGAAGTCCCACCCGCCTGGTGGTGGGCGTTACCGTCTCGGCATCATTCCTGGCCCTTTGGATGCCCGAGCACGCGGTGGCGGCGATGATCTTCCCGATCGTGGTGGAGATCATCGATACTCTGGATCTCAAGCAAGGTGCCAACTACGCCAAGAAGCTGTTTCTGGGGTTGGCGTGGGGGTCGATCATCGGTGGTGTCGGGACGTTTCTCGGTGGCGCGCGTGCTCCTCTCGCGTTGAGCTTGCTTCACGAAGCCTACCCGACCGTGCAAATCAGCTTTCTTTCCTGGATGATCGCAGCCCTTCCGATCGTTCTCATCATGACAGCCCTGGCTGTCTGGACTTTGTGCGCGCGAATTCCCCATGATATTGAAGACATCAAGCCCGCCACGAGAATGCTGGATCAGCGTGTCAGGCGTCTCGGGCCTATGTCAGGGCGGGAGCTTCGCCTGGCTGCCTTGGGAATTGCCACGATTGCCGCCTGGATCAGCATGGGCCATACCGTAGGACTAGCGGTCATCGCCATGGTTTCGGCGGTCATACTCTTCCTCCTCCGGGTAATAGACTGGAAGGCTGCGCAAGATTACGCTAACTGGGGCGTTTTGGTTATGTACGGCGGCGCTGTGGCCCTTGGTGCCGCCCTGACTGAAACCAAAGCGATGGAGTGGCTCGCCCATCAGGTTATCTCACCGCAGACCCCTCCACTGTTCATCGTCCTGACCATTGCAACCGTCGCTATCGTGCTCACCGAGGGGATCAGCAACGCAGCTGCAGTAGCGATCCTGCTCCCGATCGGTTATTCCTTAGGAGATACGGCGGGTGTTGGGCCCGTGATGATGACTCTGGCGGTGACGATACCGGCCGGCTTGGCGTTCTTGCTGCCCGTGGGCTCTCCACCCAATGCGATCAGCTTCTCCGCGGGACACTACAGCATTCGCCAGGCCGTGCAGATCGGCTGGCCATTGACTGTGACCGGCCTTGCCGTGGTCTTCGCCGTTATAGTCGCGTGGTGGGGGATTGTGCTGAAGGTTAACGCCTGGTGACGCATTGAAGAGGAGCTTCACAATCTGGTTTACGGGGATGTCCGGCTCGGGCAAGTCCACCATCGGTCGCGCGGTTGGCGACGCCTTGCACTTGCGCGGTCTGCGGGTCGAGGTCCTTGACTCGGGGCGGATCCGCCAACAGCTCAACCGCCAATTGGGTTTCACCCGTGAAGAAATCGAGACGAACCTCGTTCGGCTCGCATACGAATGCAAGCTCCTGAATCGCAACGGAGTAACCGTGATCGTAACGGCTGTATCTCCTTATCGCGATGTCAGGGAACGAATCCGTAATGGGCTTGCCGGGTTAGTTGAAGTCTACTGCCGCTGTCCAATGGATGTCCTGGAGGAGCGTGGGTCAGCCGAGCTTTTTGAAAGAGCCCGCGACGGGGAGATCGCCCATGTCGCCGGGGTGAACGCCCCCTACGAAGAACCACTCAATCCGGAGGTGCTGCTCGAAACCGATAAGTTGACCGTCGATGACGCGGTCAACAGGACCATTGCGGTTCTGGAGGACATTGGGCACATCGAGCGCGTCGAGTCCGCCTGCTATTCTCCGGATGAAGAAGAGATGATCCGCCGCAGACTTCAGGACTTGGGATACCTGTAAGGCCGGAGGTCAGGTACAGCGGCACAGGAGGTCAAAACCGTTCCTTCTTGGCTCGCTTCTTCCACGCAGGAGTCCGCGCATCCCGGATGCGGACTACCAGCCAGATAATGCCGAGGATGCCCAGCATCGCCGCAACCATACCCAGCATGGTGACGAGGCTGGAAACCGTCACAACCGGGTTTCCTTGGGCCGGATCCGCAGTCTGCTGGTCAATAGCCTCTTCCGCCAGTCCCGACAGCCAGAACAGCAGGGGGGAGACCACCAGGCAGGTCGACGTCGACACCGCGATTTTCCAGATTGGCCAGCGTTTTGCCTTCTTCGTCATTCTGTCATCCTGATAGCTACGTGCCACGGCAAGACTGCGCGACTCGAGCTTTACCCTAGTTCGGCCGCCATAAGTGTCAAGCCTCGGAGAGCCCTGCAGCATCAGGCCTGATGAGTGTCGCTGTCGTCAAGCCGACTGTAGACTCGCCCGCGCCAGACGATGCCTCTGCGGTAATACAGAATGCACGAGCGCAAGACTATTGCCCACCAACAGATTTCCCGGACGGGATTCAGGAAGATCACGTACCACGGCTGACGAAAGCGTATAACAACCAGCGTCATTACCAGGTGCATCAAAACCAACGCTGTCACGGCGGCAACATTGATGATCCCGCCTACGAGCCCGACGACCAGGGCGATGTACGGTAGCGCGCTTAGGGTCTAGCAAGCAGGAAGCCGAAAGGCATCAGCAACGGCGACACTCGTCCCGCGACATGGTAGACGTTCTTGGTAAGGCCGCTGAGCATGTCTTTGAAGCCGTGGTACATACGAATCTGCACCAGCGGTCCGGAGGCAGCAACGGCCACGGAGTGCCCGGCGCCTTTGACCTTGAAACCCAGAGCGAAGTCATCGAATACCGCAGCCTTGAGGCTCTCGAATGCGTTGCAGTCCTCCAGGGTGTCGCGGCGCACGAGGTTGAACGTACCGTTCCCTGTGGAAAGCCAGCGCCGGCGCGACCGTGGGACCATAAACAGGGGGAAGGCGCTGAAGATAACCAGGTACGGGGAGCACATCGCCACAGCCTCCAGCACCTCCTCGGTAACGTAGCGGGGCCAAACAACCAACATACCGTAATCCTGCTCCAGGACATACGCCATCGCTCTTCGCAGAAGATCCGGGGCATAGGTCACATCTGCGTCGACGAACAGGATCCATTCGCCTTCCGCAGCCTCAAGGCCTATCTGAAGCGCGTTGGGCTTTCCCAGCCAACCTTCCGGCGGGGCAGACCCTGAGATAACGGTCAGATTCGCGTGTTGTGCTTGCAGCTCGCGGAGAATGTGCGGCGTGTTGTCAGTGGACTCATCGTCAACAACGATGACTTCGAACTCCTCATAGTCTTGCCGGCGGTAGGAGCTCACCGTTTGGCCAACAGCTCGTTCCTCGTTGTGGGCAGGTACCACGATCGAGACGAAAGGCCACCTGACGGGCGCTCGTGGTGTCAGCTTCGCCAACTCGGGCACTAAGACCCAATTCAGGATTGTCTGCAGCAGGAAGAGACCCCCAATACCCGCACTGATCCATAAGAGCACAGTAAGCATTCTCGTATTGTAACACGAACTACCCGGCGGAACCGCCCGGCTGTGCGCGGCCGAGTCCTGCACCTGTCTGGCGGAGGCACGCAGATTCGTCTACGATCCTCAGTCGTGGCAGTGGGAAGGAGTCTGGCGACTGCCTTTGAGGAGAAACCGGATCATGCGTCGCCCTTACGAAGAGCTGAGAGCTTCGCTCACAGATCTGAGCGCTGATCGGCAAGCGCGCATGCAGGCTGTGGTTGACGCACTTTGGGATGCCCTGCACGTCACCGGGGTCTCGTGGGTTGGATTCTACCTGCATAAGGGCGAGCACGAGCTGGTACTCGGGCCGCGACGCGACGGACCCGCCTGCTCACCGATCTCTATTCAGGGGGCCTGCGGACAGGCTTTGATCGGGAAACAGGCATTGGTGGTGCGCGACGTAGCTGAACTCGGGGAGAACTACATCGCCTGTGATCCGCGCGATCGTTCCGAGGTTGTACTGCCGCTGTTCGAAGAGTCGGGGGCCTGTTGGGGTGTTCTAGATCTCGACAGCCATGAAATCGGCGCATTTGACGATAGCGATGTCGCGGGGCTGCAGAGTATTCTTATCACCGCGGGTTTGACTCGCGCGACGTCGCAGGTTGCCGGTTGAGTCTCCATCGGTCTTATTTCACTTTCTTAGGAAGTACTCCATAAGCTCGTGCGCGGGGTCGATTTTCAGATCGCTGGCACGGGCCGTGGGCTCCGAGAGTTGTTCTCCCAGCACGGCTTGGACGGCATGGCCGGCTATGCAAAACGGCGGCGGAGTGGCGGTGTGGATCTTGCGTTCGACCGGCGTGGGATGATCCGCCGCCACCAGGATCTTCCACCGGGCAAAGCTGCGAAGTTTTTCCAGCACGGGGCCGACCACGTGCTGATCGACCTGCTCGATCGCCTTGATCTTCTCGTCGACGTTTCCCAGATGACCGGCCTCGTCCGGCGCCTCCACGTGAACGATCACCAGGTCGAAGGAGTCAAGCGCATCCACGGCAGCAGCGCCTTTGGCCGCATAGTCGGTGTCGAGGTAGCCGGTAGCCCCCGGTACGTCAATCACCTCGAGCCCCGCATTCTTGGCGAAACCTCGAATCAGGTCCACGGCGGCTATTACCGCGCCGGAGAGCCCAAACCGCGACAGGAAGCTCTCAAACACCTTGGGCCTGCCTTGCCCCCACAGCCAGATGTCCGATGCCGGATTCTCTCCCAGATCACGCCTGACGAAATTCACCTCGTGCCTTTCCAGAACGCCGCGAGCCCGATCCATGATGCCCTTGACCCATTCGCTTCCGGGACCTTTAGGCAAGTGCTTTGCCACCGGCTGACCGGGGAAGTCGTGCGGCGGGGTGCATGTGGGTTTCACCTCCGCGGAGACCGAGGCGACCATCAGGTTTCGATAGGAGATCCCAGGGTGAAACTCGCATTGATCACCGCCCAGATGATTATTCAGCTCGGCGATGAGTCGCACACTTTCTGCCTGGGAGATGTGCCCGGCGGTGAAGTCCTCCATCAATCCATCGACCACGGTCACGAAGTTGCATCGAAAGATGAGCTGATCCGCAAGCGTGGAAATACCACGGGCAGCGGCTTCGAGAGGGGCACGACCGGAATAGCAGACGGCAGGGTCGTAGCCGAGGAGCGACATTATGGCGACGTCGCTGCCCGGCAAGAATCCCTTGGGCACGGTAACGACGCAGCCTTGATGCCCGTTAGCTGCAATCCAGTCGATATTGGGTTTGCGAGCGACCTGGAGCGGCGTCTTCCCCTCGAGCTTGGCAACGGGTTCGTCGGCCGCTCCGTCAGGTATTACAATCGCATACTTCATCGGCATATCGATCCTCCTGGTGCGTACACGCGATGATTCTACATGCCCGTGAGTTCCAATCTACCGTCGTTGCGCAGCTTCTTCACGGGATTGTGTGCGCTGGGCATGACGCTCCGAGCCGATCCGGATTCTCTCGTCCCCAGGCGTAGGCGCATGAAATGGGCCGCCGGGTTATGTCCGGCGGCCCGAATCAGATACTGCCCTGCGGAGGCAAGGATAATCTTGCCCCGCGTTGGTTTGCTGTCCGGCGTGGGCTGACTGTCCTATCGGTCGGTGCGAGCGCGCTTCGTTTCGATGATGTTGATCGTCGACGCCTTACCTACCGTGAACGGTACGTCCACCGCGATGGAGTTTGTCGCCATGGAATCAGCCGGGCCGATCTTGGCATTGATCGTAAATGTACCCTTAGCATCGGATGACGCCCGGAAGTAGTACGTGCCTGCATAGCGGGGTTCGGGAACTTGAATCCCGCCACCCTGGCGCACCATACCGATCCGCATGTTGCGCTCTTTGTAAAGCGCTTCGACGACCTGACTACCCTTGAAGACGTAATCTTGTCGAGTCCGGTCGACCTTTACGTTCTCTGCCACCAGGCTTCCTGACGTCCCGCCCGTTGCAGACAGGACGACCTGATAGGCGCCCAGATCCTGGAACTTGCTGAGGTAGACGTCCACCGCAAATAGATCCCCCGCCTTCCCGGTGCTCTGCGTCGCCACCGTCGTCAGGCCTGGCCCCTCAGGAACCTGCAAATCCGCCGGCGCGCGCGTGTCGCCTGCGAACGCCGTGACCCCGCTGATTAGCCCTACCACCAACGTAACCGCCACTAGTCTCTTGAATACGTTCTGCATTGATCGCTCCTCTCTTTCGCTGAGCATTTCCTTGTCTTGTGCGATTCCTCCGCGACCGGCCCCGTGCACAGCCACGGCCTATCATTCTATACACCAGCCGCTTTCACCCCCAAGCGCATTCACGCCCGCAAAGACCTGCACATAATACCATGCAGTCATTAATTGTATCATAGAATCCGATAAATGCAATGCTGACATCGCAAAACACGAATTCTCACGATCCCCGCACGAGCAGCGACGCCCAGGCGACGCAACGCTTGATCGACCGGGTGAGTCCGCACACTTTAGTCAGCTGTAACTGTCTTCCATACAGTAGCTTATAGGCTACGGACACTGCGTGGGATCCTCCTGATTGGGAGTCTGAGTGTAGGGCATCCCCTCGTTGCCGAAGAGAATTCGTGTCAGATCTGAGACATTCGCAATATAGTTCGGAGCCGTACCGGGATCGAGCCCGTGGAGGTCGATCCACGTCCGGTGCACCCACGGCGACCCGAGGGGGTAGTTTTGCACCGACAGCAGAAACGCCTGCACGTCGAGTATGCTGACAAAACCGTCCGGCGGGGTGAACTCTCCGGTCTCAACGTCCACCGAACCTACGACGTCTCCATAGTTCTTGTCTTCGGGCTTGGCGATCGTGCCCACAGTAAGCGCATCCGTGAAGAACACCCCGCTGGGAGTGGCTCTGAGTTCGTAGGCGGCACCAGGGACGACTTCGCAGTCGCCGATGTGGAGCACGCTCTCCGTCCATACTCGGTATACAGCTTCGGGAACGACGCGGGCGATCCAGTCTTCGTCACCGCATACCGCGGGTGCGCATCCGTCAGGCACATTGAACGGTTCTCCCACCCAACCCAACGCTGTCCCGACGTCGGGGTGTTCGATACACGGCTCGGTAGGATCACATGTGCCTCCAGGGCATTGTGCCTCCCCGGTGCACACGCGTGTATGATCGTAACTGCAGACCATGGGGCAATCAGCGTCGACGATACACGCCCGGGAGAGGTCACCGGTGCAGCGTTTCATCGAGGATAGTGTCACGTTTATGGCGACAGGGTTCGATCCACAAGCGCTGGGGTCGATGGAGATGTAGCGATTCTTTAAGACCTCGTGCGGCTCCGCCGGTATCCCCGGCGGATAGGCCTCGCACTCGTCGGGGATGCCGTTGCCGTTGGAGTCGGACGAGGGATCCGCGTCGATGTCGCACCAGTCGATCACGCCGTTGGTGTTGCAATCGCTGCACCAGGGATCGCCCGTGCAATCGTCCGTATCGCACTGATCGGGTATGCCGTTGCTGTTGCAGTCGGTATGGGTGCCGAAGGAGATGTCGCATCCGTCGGGAACGGTATTGCCGTCGCAGTCGTCGCAGGCGGGGTCATCGACGCAATCGGCGATGTCGCAGAAGTCGGGGATGCCATTGCTGTTACAGTCCTGGTGGGTGCCCGCGGAGATGTCGCATCCATCGGGGATGGTGTTTCCATCGCAATCATCGCACGCCGGGTCACCCGCGCAGTCGGCAAGATCGCAGCCGTCGGGTATGTCGTTGTTGTTGCAGTCGGGCACATCTCCTACGTCGATTTCGCATAGATCTGGAATGCTGTTCCCGTTGCAGTCCTCCGGACCGCCCAGAGTGGAGAACGACCAGACGGGCCCCTCCTCGCTGTTTTCATCGAGATGAGAAACAACCTTCCAGTAGTAGGTTGTCTCG
>CP070744.1:2700081-2768512 GCA_020348265.1 Phycisphaerales bacterium
GGGGGAAGGAAACCTTGCCGCACTTCTTACAGCGGCCTGCCTCCAAACGATAGGTCTGTGGATACGCTCTCCATGATTTCGCGGGTGGCATCTACATCACCTCCAGAATATGAACGACGGAGCTTCCGCCGCTACCTCCCATGTTCTGCGCCAGCCCCACGCGGGCGTTCTTGACCTGCCGGTCCCCGCCTTCGCCACGAAGCTGCTCGGTTATCTCAACGATCTGGGCCACACCCGTCGCACCGACGGGATGCCCCTTGGATTTCAGTCCCCCACTGGGGTTGATCGGAGTGCTGCCTCCGATGGCCGTCTCCCCGGCCAGTGCCGCCGGGCCGCCCTTACCCCGCTCAAACAGACCGAGGCTTTCTGACACGACGATTTCGGCAATCGTGAAACAGTCATGAACTTCCGAGAAATCGATGTCCTTGGGACCCTTGCCGGACATCTTGTACGCTTGGTCGGCAGCTTCGCTGACCGCCGCCAGCGTAGTCATATCTTCCCGATCATGCAGTGCGATCGTGTCGGTGGCGTGCCCCGTGCCAATCACCTTCACGCCCGGCTTGTTGAACTTCTTGACCATATCAGCAGGAACCACAATCGCCGCCGCCGCTCCGTCCGTAATCGGGGAGCAATCCAGAATATTCAACGGGTCGGCAACCTTTACGGAGTTGATCACTCCATCGATGGTCACCTTCGTGGGGAACTGAGCCCGCGAGTTCATACTCCCGTTGTCGTGGTTCTTGACCGCGACTGCGGCGAGCTGCTCACGTGTCGTTCCGTACTTCGCCATGTGGGCAACAGCGATCATCGCGTAAAGACCGGGGAAGGTAACCCCGCTGACCCCTTCCCATTTCAGGTCCGCGGCAGTGGCAAGGGCATGTGTAGCATCGCTGCCACTGATGTCGGTCATCTTCTCGACGCCGCCTGCCAGAACCACGTCATGCATTCCGCTGGCCACATCCATACATGCCAGCCTGAATGCAAGACCGCCCGAAGCACAAGCAGACTCGACCCGCGTGCTGGGAATGTGCTTTTGCCCCAGGTAATCCGCCATCAACGAGCCAAAGTGCTCTTGGGCATCAAAAAGGCCCGGGGTCATACATCCGACGTACATGGATTCGAGGGTATCGACACCGGCGTCGTTCATCGCCAACAGGGCAGACTCGACGAAGATGTCGCGCGCCGACTTCTCCCAGAGTTCCCCCCATTTCTGCATGCCGACGCCGATAACGGCAACATCTCTCATCTGTATATCCTCCTATTTCTCCGCCAGGCGGATCTTGCGCCGCAGCTTGGCGTACTCGCCGTATTCGAGGTAGCTGATATTCTCGTCCAGCAGCCACCGCGTCTTCGGCGCCAAATCCTTGACCTCGCGGATGCGATCGCGAACGGTGAAGATAAAAGCATCGCTCCCCGAGCCCGAGCCGTAAGAACACATCATGATCCGGTCGCCCGGGTCGGCTACGTCCAGGACCGCGGTCAAACCCAGGGGCGACGAGCCCGAGTAGGTGTTGCCCAACGTGGGCACCAGGCGGCCGACGTCGATCTGCTCAAAACTGAATCCCATCATCTTCGCTACCCGCTTGGGGAACTTCCCGTTGGGCTGATGGAAGATGGCATATTTGAAATCGCCGGGCTTCGTTCCCGACTTCTCCAAGATGCCCTTGACCGCCCCGGTTACCGTGGCGAAGTACGCGGGTTCACCGGTGAATCGACCGCCGTGCGATGGATAGAACTGGTGCTCGCGGCGCCAGAAATCCGGCGTATCGTGCATGAACGAAAACGTCTCATCTATGCTGGCCACCACCTTGTTGTCATCCGCACCCATGATGAAGGCGGCAGAGCCGGCAGCGGCGGAATACTCCAGAGCATCGCCCGGCGCCCCCTGGGAGGTATCCCCCCCGATGCCCAGGCCGTACTTGATCAGCCCTGCCTTGACCAGGCCGTAGGCCACGAACATGCCCTCCGAACCCGCCTTGCAGGCGAACTCGAAATCCGCGCAGTGGCAGGCCGGCGTAGCGCCAATCGCCTCGGCCACCGTGGTGCCTGAAGGTTTGACGGCGTAAGGGTGCGACTCACTCCCAATGTAGACCGCACCTATCTCCTTTGGATCGATTCCCGCCCGGGCCAGCGCGTTCCGAGCCGCCTCGACGGAGAGGGTGATTGTATCCTCATCCAACGCGGGGACCGACTTTTCACGCAGCTCCAGGCCTTTCTTGTAGCTGGGTGCGTCCGCCCCCCAAACCTTGGCGATCTCTTCTACCTTGATCCGCCGCCTGGGGATGTGCGCGCCGTAGCCGATGATTCCAACGACCATACGAAGTCCTCCTCAATATCTCCCGGCCGGACACGCCTGCGCCCGGTCCACGCGAATCCAACGTTTCCACCTTCCGAGCCGTAGGCCGCAACGGCTACTGCAGGATAGAAAGTGAGACAGGGAGGTTAGCCTCAACCCCGATAATCGTCAACTGCACGTCCCGTGCCAGGCACCTCGCAAGTCGTTGCGCAGCGGGGACATAAAGGGCGAATGCGACCAGGGAAGACGTATCAATCCGTGCTGATGCGACCTGCAACCGGACCTTGCTAGCCCGTCCGCCTGAGTGCGTTTTCAGCCCAGGTGCAGTGCGGATTGATTTCCAGTGCGTGTCGGAAGTGTCGGCGCGCCGCATCGAGTTGGTGCCGGGCGAGGGATACCTCGCCCGCCAGGCAGTGCGCCTCAACATCCCGCGGGTTGAGCGCGAGGATCTGATCAAGAGACGTAGCGGCCCCGGTCAGGTCGCCGCGTCGCCACTGAATGACGGCGCGTACGAGCTTGACTTCCGAATCGTCGGGAGCGTGGCGTTCCGCGAGATCGGCTGCACGCAGGGCGGTCAACAGGTCACCTGTGGCAACGGCGGCCTTGGCCAACAGCAACTGGGCAGCAGGGTCGTCAGGATGTTGATTCGCGTAATCGGCCAACGCGTCTTTCGCTCTTGCCGGATCGTTCAGCGTCAAATAGCATTTACCCAGCGCTCGACACACCGCTCCGCTGGGTTCACCGTCAGCTTGGCGATCCCAAAGAGGCTCTAGAACGGCAAGCGCTTCCTCGTGCCGGTTTGAGCGAGCCAGCGTCAAACCCAACTCTTCGGCGACTACATCGGTGCTGGCCGGAGGGACGACAGCCTCGGAGAGGCGCTTCACCGCTCCGTCGACATCACCGGTCAACGCCGCTACGTGAGCACTTAGCACACCAACGGTCCCGTCGTCATCGAGCCTGTTGGCGTACTCGTCGAGCAGCAGCAGCGCCTCGTCCGATCGGCCAGCGGCTACCAAAGACTCCGCAGTCGCCACGAGGTAATCCACGTTGGTGTTATCCAGGGCGTGTGCTTCAGCATACCGTGCCAGGGCCTCCTCGGTCCGGCCCTGCTGTTCGAGGATGACGCCCTCCATGTATATCAGATCAGGCGACTCCAAACCGACGCGTTTTGCCGTCTCGATTGCCTGACTCGCCGATCCGATACGCGACAGCTCGAGATTGGCCCGGACGATCAAGACATAAACGTCGACCTGCATCGGATCGAGCGAAAGCGATTCGGTTGCCGTCCTTACCGCCTCGGCGAAGAGTCGGGTTTCGCATTGCTGCTCGGCAAGCTGGAACTTGACGCGGGCGCGTACGTGGCTCCAGTGCTCATAAGCCTGTTGCTTTGCAGCAGGATGGGTCAACGTGTTGCAGCCCGCCAGCAACATGCAGGTACATAGAAAAACGCGTGCGATGCGACTTGGCCACGCTGTCTGATTAAGATCAATCATCTAACTGCGAATCCTCACCGGGAACGGATTGCTCGGGAACCTGCAGCGAAATCGCAGGCCGGGGGTAAGGTGATCGACGATCCGGCTGCTCCCGCGAAATCAGATGGTAGATGAAATCGCGCCCCTCAGTTCCGATTTCATCCCAGGCACGCTGTTCGAGTATCTTCTCTCTCAGGCGCAGCGCTGCCAACATCCTGCCATCACAGTACAACGCCAACCTGGCAAACCACAACGCTTTGTCCGTGTCGCCCGCGGCATATTGCTCGAGCGCCTTGCGGTAGTGTGTCTGGGCCAGCCGGTCGCGGCCGTGCCACATCAGACCCTGGCGAAGCCCCACGCGAATCCGCTCTACATCTTCCAGTTGTTCGAATGAGGCCTCTGCATAGGCCCCGCGATCCTTCACCACCTTGATGGTCAGCAGGATTATGACTTCCTCGCGGGAGATCGAATCGGTGTTGGTGCGAAACAGTCGACCGATGCCGGGGATGCTCCCCAGTCCAGGGACCTGCGTTCGCTTGTCGGTGGTAACTTCCCTGAAGAGCCCGCCTATCAGAATGGTCTCTCCGTCGCGGACGATGACATTGGTCGTCACTTCCGTGGTCTGCTCGGAGGGCAGTCCTTGGGCATTCACAAACCCGACGCTGTCTTCCGGGTGAAGCTCGACTCTGATGAACCCGTCATTGCCAACAAAGGGCCTAAAGATCAAAGTCGTACCCGTCTCGAGGAACTCCACTTGCTGGATGGCCTGAGTTTCGGTGACGGTTGTGGTCAAGTACCCGTCGCGCCGCCCGACGATCACCTGACCCTTTTGCTTGTTAAGGGCCAGGACCTTGGGATTCGCAACCACGGTCGTATCCGTAACCTGCTCGAGTGCACGGAGGAATATCGCCACCTGGTCCTTGATTATTCCCACGGTCAAACCACCGTCGGGAACGTCATCAGCGATATCCGTAGTAGCAATTGCGTTGAAGTTCTCAAACCTGTCGGTGGGCAAGACTCCCAATACCAGATCGGTCAGTCCGTTTGATCGGGCGGTCAGCAATTCGAGATCGACGCCCCCCACTATCGAAAAGTCGATTCCCAGTGCGTTATCGTCAGTGAGCTGCGCCCTGAGGATAGTAGCCTCGATCAAAACCTGCTGTGGTCTTACGTCGACCTGCTGCAGGACCCGTGCGATCTCCTGCATTTTGTCGGGGCGAGCGGTGACGATGATGAAATCTCTGCCGGCGCTGGCGTACCCTCCCGAATCCTCGGGGCTGCTGCCGATGCTGTTTGCCGCAACGGGCGAGACAGCTACCGTTCTCTCCTCTTCGTTCTCGCCAACGATGAGGGTGACATACGCCTTCGCGTCCACTGGGGAGATGTAGTTCAGCCAGAAGACACGAGTATAGGGCTTTTTGGCACTGGCGGCGGCCAGCTCGGCAAGTTCCGCCTCCGTGTAAACGTAGATGAAATCGCCGACTTTTCGATAGCCTGCTCCGTTGGCGACGAGCACCGCCTCCAGTGCCGCGTCGAAAGTAACGTCGTACAAGTCAGCGGTTACGGTACCCTCGACCGCAGGCGAGGCAATGATGTTGCGCTGCCCCTGGATCGAGAGCATCTGCAGAACGTCGGAGAGCGGCATGTCCGCTACATGCAGCTCAACCCGACCGCGGTCCGTAACCCTGACCGGGGTCGTCAGATCAGGTAGTGCTGCCTCGCCGGAGTCGGCAGGTGGCGTATCCACGGCGGCAATCCTCTCCCCCGGGGGGGAATCGACCTTGTCCGACGGAGAGTTTTGAGCTAACGCCGACACGGCTGTCCATTGAGACGCAACCATCAGCCAGAACGCCGTACCAAGAAGGGCCTTTGCGCTCGAAAGTGTATCAAGGCGTCCGCCATGTCCTTCCCGGCAGGGGCAAACACGAGTGCAAACCACTCGCCTCACAACTCGCGAACTGCCAAACTCGTTCACCACACGGCGCTCCTTACGCATGCCGTTCGCGCAGGCGCTCACAACTGGGCGCGAAATCATTGCGTCAGCGTCACAGTGCCCGGCCCGCGCGGTCCGATGCCTCGGCGGGCCTAGTTATCGGCACCTGGTTTATCGGCACCTGCGACCCGCACATTAAGCGTACGTGAGGTGAGGATTTGCTTGATCTCGGACAGGAGCTGGTTCGTGCGCTTGGCTTCCTCCACCAACAACCGCCGCTGCATCGCACTGTCCGGGATCTGGGCCTCCGCGCTGGGCACGATCTGTGTCGGCCCAAGCCAGACTCGCAAACAGCTTATCAGCACAAAGGCCGCCAACACCAGGCGAGCCAAGTGGGAACCGGAGGTTCTGTATGGAGAGGACATCGACGGCTCCTTATGAATCAGAGCGTTGGAAAACCATCCGACGGTCCGACGGCAGCGGGAGATCCGATCTGTCCCGGATCTGCCGAGAGCACCGCAAACGCAGCAACTGCAACAACTACCGTTATAACGGCGAAGAAACGAACATTTCGCGACCTTGCAGAATAGGCCGGTTCGTGGGCAATCATCGCCGCGCTCAGAGTGAGTAAAACGATCGACAGCGCAGCAAGCAGGCGCGACATCGTCGTGAGTCGAGTCAGCACCGGCACGACCAAGCAGATCGTCAAGAGGCTCCCGAGAAACAGTCTACCCAAGATGGTTGCACCCGCTGATGAGCGGTTGGCGACACGATGAAGCAAGACCTGGTGCCCGTAGGCGCTCGCCATCATCAGCGTCCCCACGGTCACGCATCCCGCAAGCAGACCGAACAACGGCGGCGGCGCATCCATCCTACTGTGAGCGAACGCGGACAAAAGGGTCACAGCACCGGCTACCGCGCACGCAACTCCAAAACCGCCGATCGACCGCAAACCGGAATGTCGAAGCCGAGAGCCCAGCAGCCCTCCTACGCCCATCGCCCCGAGTAGAGTCGCCAACACAACGGGATAACCGTCGAGGGCTGTGCTTCGCCCGGCATACCGCACCAGAAGGGCCAGGGCGAAAACACCGCTACATCCCACCACCACGATACTGAGCCGCAGAAGGGTCGGCCAGCGATCACGCCACGTCGGCAGCGACATCGAACGCGCACCCGGCCCGTCCGACGAGTCCGCCCGTCGCACGGGACCCGAAACCGCGCAGACTAGCGAAACAAGCAGAACAGGCAACGCCGCCGCCACCAGCACCAAGTTGACCTGACTCGTTAGCCGGACAATCTGCGCGGCAATCAACACCCCACCAGCCGAACCGACTAACAACCACGGCAGCGCCCGGCTGTCCCACTGTCCGAATCGGCAGGCAACATGGTGAACGCAGGAAACCGAAAGACCCATCGCAGCCAGTGGGACAAAACCAGCCAGGACAATCGTCGCCGTCTGCAGAACCAAAAGAGGAATCGGCGACCAGATAAAATGCGCATTCATCCACACGTATGTCGCCATAGCGAACTTCGCATTAATCGGCCACAGGGCCGTGATGACTCCCGACACCAGCGCGATTATTGACAGCGCGAGCCAATAGAGTGAGCGATCCGATGAGCCCGGCCTGAGAAGAGTGTCCGAAAGTGCCGAAGGCTGACCGCGTTTGACGAACCGTCGCCAGGCACTCGCGCAGGCCCAGACAGCTAAGCGGCGAGGGGCCCGAACGCCGATCGCAAGAGCAAGCAGGGCGCTGCCGACGACAATGTCGGAGCAGTGCGCCAGGCCTGCGAACTCAGCCCGGAGCCTCGTACACAACCCCACGATGGCCATGGCTATCGAGACTCCCAGAAGAGCTGCCACCAGCGCAGCTCTTCTTAATCTCACATCCTCTGCGACTGTCGGTGTGTACGGGGTCGCCAGAGACGGATTCTCATGGGCAAGGGGGGTATCGCCAGCCGGCAGAAGAACGTGCGAGACAGCCCGCGTCGGACGCCGATGATGCCGGCGGTGCGAACGACGCGCTGTGCGCCTCGTCAGGCGTTGCCGAATGCGCTCCGACATCACTGGGCCTCCTGCCCGAAACCGGCTCCTCGGGATGCCGACCAAATGCCCGACGGCTACTCAGTTGCCGATGGGTCATCCGGTACGACCGTAGTGTCAGCCACATTGAAAGCCCTGATCCCCCCTTCGTCAAGCTGGACGACTAGGGCGGCATTCGGGTCAATGTCGACTACGGAACCACTATGAATCTTCCCTGCATGCTGAAGGCGAACTCGCCAACCCAGCGGCTCAGCCCGCAACAGCCAATCCCGATGCAGTTTTTCGTATGTCCAGCCGCCCGGATCAGCCAGCCAGCCGTCCAGCTCGGCAAGAACGGCCGCGGCCAGTTCATTGCGATCGATCTTTTGCTTGCTCTCCAGCTCCAGCGATGTCGCCCGGTCGATCAAGTCGGGGGAAATGTGCCCGCGCTGCTGAAGACAGTTGATGCCGATGCCAACGACATACACCCGCCCCCCGCCGCCGTTAGCGCGCGACTCGACCAGAATCCCGCCCAGCTTACGACGCAAAACCAGTAGATCGTTGGGCCACTTGATCGTGGGGACTACTTCGCTGCAGCGTGCGATGGCGTCACGGACGGCGACGGCTGAAAGGAGGCTCAGCTCCCCGCCGCTGATCTCGTCACTCGTGTCGACGATTGCAACGCTGCACAAGAGGCTCGCCCCTTTGGGCGACTCCCATTTTCGCCCGAATCGTCCCCGCCCGGCTGATTGGTGTTCGGCAAACACTACCAGGCCGTCCGCCCCGCCCAAGTCTATCTGCGCCCAAGCTGCGTCATTGGTGCTGGTCGTCGATTCCAGATGTTCAATGCGTCGACCGACGCGTCGCGTGTCAAGCGTCCTCTGAATGTTCGCGATGTCCAGCATGTTCGTTAATGCCTACTTATGCGCCGCGAGCGACGCATGTACGTGTTTAACGGCTAAGCCCCGGCAGGGGCGGCGGACACTAGCCACGGGCGTGAGCCCGTGGACAAGTCAACCGTCACAGCGCCAAGCCCCGGAGGGGCGACGGACATTTCAGTCTGCTCTGGCACACGTCCATATTCCCACGGCGCCGTGGGCGACCTGCCATCCTCCCTCCGGGACTGGGCGAACCGACGCCAAACACGTACCGACGTACTCCTAGTGCTCCTCACCCAGATTCCAGCCGCCGACTTCCTTGCGATCCCAATCCCAATTGATCTTCTCGATCGGCTGATCCTTGCGGGCGAGCACGAACATGATCGGCTCACGCGTGCGATCATTGAAATCCCACCCGACCGGCTCACCATAATGCGCGTTCAGGAAGGCCTGCCAATCGCTGAACGCAACCTCGTCAAACTGGGGACTGCTCCGATCAAAGGCGGGATCGTCGAATAGTACCATTATCAGCCGCGGTGGATCTTCGCGCAGTTCCTCCATCATCGTCGCCCGCCGGCGGTTGCCGGGATCGACCCCGGCGCGGATGCCTGTAATCATCGTATAACGCGACGCGCAGCGCCGCTTCGAGTAATAGTAGATCTCCGCCTCGTTGCTATAAACGAAAACCTCATCACCCGGCTCAGTTACACGTCTAACATTTTCACTCTGGGCACGCCCCCAAAAATCCCGCGAGTTGTAGCGCGTTACCGTGATCCCAAACGGGGGTTGGCTCAGATAGTGTTTGTATTCGGTAGTCAACAAGGCCGCGAAGACGATGGCGAAGAGGCACAAGCTCACTGCTTTTCGCACTGTCGATGGTACGTGAGGCGGTCTACTCGCCAGCATCTCTACACACACGGCTAGCCCTATCGACAACGAGATCGTCATCGCGGGAACGAGCAGATAGTAGTAGTGCGGCCAGAACCGGGCGGGAAGGCACGTAGCCAGGTAGCTTCCCAGCACCAGCAGCAAGGCAGCAAGCGCGTTGAGATTCCGCCGCAAGGCGGTTACGAAAATCAGCAAGACGCTTCCGATTCCCCCGCCAATCCACAGCGGAAACGCGCTGTCGAAGATAAACGGATGCCTTTGCGGTGCAAAGAACCGCGCAAAACGCGCGAAGAAGCTCTCCGGGCTCTCGCTGTAGCTCAGATTGAAAAGGAACACCGCGTCGATGAATTCACCGAATCGTTGCGTAGCCGCGTAGTAGCCGAAGGTTGCCAACCACAAGACAATCGGTCCCGCCGCAAAAAAACCCAATGCTGTTAGGGCGGATCGCGTACGCCGCCGACGTGCAGCCCGCTGCCATGCCGTAACAGCAATCCACACCGCCAACAGAAGCCAGTGGACGGCGAGGATGGTCTTTATGCAGGACCCGACAGCCAATGCGCAACCGGAAAGGAAGAACCCCCAACCCGGTTTCGAGCTCGACCTGAGCGCAAAAAGCCACGCGGCAAGTATCAGGGTGTTCATGTAGATTTCGCGGTTGCACCCCTCACCTGCCGTACCCGGGTCAGCGGAAGAAATCGCAAAGAGCAGAACCGCAGCACCCGCCGCAACGCGGCCAGCCGTAAGCCGCACGATGCCGTTGATCAACAAAATCGACACCAGCGAAAACACAACCGCCAACCAGCGGAACACCTCAGGCCCGTCGCCGAACAGAGCGATCACTCCAGCAAACAGGGCGAACACCCCGAAGGGCTGATGATCCCACACGTCGATGTAGAGCCGATCGCCGTCCAGCAGTCGACCGCCGATGTAGATGTAATTGCACTCGTCGGTTTCCAGGGGAAGATCGAAGGCATGAAGCCTGAACAGGATAAGCACCACCCCCGCCAGCCCAAGCCACACCCACTCGATCCAAGATCGCCTGACTTGGCCAGCATCCTTCAACGCGATGTCGGTCGGTGCATCCATTTCCGCCAATAGTATCCCGCACTTCCCAAACCCGCCATTGCCAACTGATTACAGCCCGAAACACGCTCGCACAACCCACCCAACAGGGCTTCCTCCAGTATCTCCTATCCGCCGCCTATTGGTGAAATCAGTCTTCATGCTACAATCCCGGCATGCGGACCTTCTCTCTGCAATCGGGGTCGAATGGCAATGCCATCTATGTCGAGGCCAACGGTACGCGGTTGCTCTTCGATGCCGGCATCAGCGGGCGCAAGGCACGCCGGCGGCTGGCCGATCACAACCGCACGATGGATTCCGTCGATGCCCTGATAATCTCGCACGATCACTCAGATCACGTACGCTGTGCGGGGATCTACCAGAGACACTCCGGCATGCCCATATACATGACCCGCCGGACGCACCAGGCCTTTTGGTGCGATCTGGGCAAGCTCAGCGACGTACGATACTTTCGCTCAGGGGACAGCCTCTCGTTTGCTGACATGACCGTACACACCATCCCGACCCAGCACGATGCCGCCGACGGCGTGGCCTTCGTAGTGGAATGCGAAGCGAGCCGACTCGGCATCTTCACCGATCTCGGCCACCCGTTCACCGGCTTGCGGGGTGCGCTTGAATCGGTCGACGCAGCTTATCTCGAATGCAACTACGATGCCGAGATGCTGGAGGCCGGGCCCTATCCTCCTCAGCTCAAAGCCCGAATCCGGGGCAAGGGTGGACATCTATCAAACGATGAATCGGCAGCGTTGCTGCGCGGATGTGGATCGAAGCTGCCCCGTTGGGTGGCCGTCGCCCACCTGAGCGAGGAGAACAACCGCCCCGAACTGGCCGTCGATGCCCAACTGCGCGCGATAGGCAACGACTATCCCGTCCACCTGGCTCCTCGTGAGAGTAGTTCTGAGTTGCTCGAAGTGTAGATCCTGCGGCGTCTCCGCTTACCTGACGTGAGTCAGCAGGAACTCGACGAACGTAGGTCACGGTCCGAACGGTGCATCTTCATCATCATTCTCGTCCAGCTTCCACTGATCCGCTTCGTTAGCCTCGTCGATCTCCCGCTCCATGTGGGCAAACAGTTTCTCCTGCAGCGGGGCAAGGCGCCGGTACATCTCCTGCGTGGCGCGGTGCGATTGGGCAATCGTTCTCAGCTCCATCAGCTGCCATTTCACAAGACACTCCGGCTCTTTGACCGTGGAGAATGGATCACACATCAAGTGCACGTCACCGTCCGGGCTTCGCATGCAATACTCGCAATCTTCACAGCCTAGCATCTCACCACACCTCCCGTATCGCCCATTGTCGCGTTATCGGAGCTGGCTCAGCCCGGAGGCATCCGCGTCCCAGGCGAATCTGCAGTCTCAACTGCCACCCCAGATGCCCCAAACCGTATAATACTGCAGTTTTTCTCAAGATTACACTTGCACAAAGGCCGTTTTTGTGCGACATTTAAGTTAGTCCAATAAACCCACTTACCGGCCCGTTCCCCCACGGGTCGGATTCCCCCAAGGCCCGGCCCACCCCGCCGGGCCTCCATTATGCGCCCGCGATCGGCCGTCACATGACTCGCGGGTGATTCAGCCCGGTGTTGAACGTGCGCATGGTATCGGGCGCTCGAGTACAGGCCGACAGCCGGACACCCCGCGTCGTGATTCCAGGCTATCGGTCCATTCGCGTTGAATTATGGTCGATAACTAGGTCAACAGGTGCGTATCGTACCGCGTGAGCAGATCCGTGAGTGATCTGATGACCATCATGGCCGTACTCGGGGCCCCTATAGCCCTTGCTGCGTTGTGGATTCTAATACGCAACGGCGTAGCCTGCACCGAGTCTGCCTGGACAACTCCCCCGCGCGCTTTCGGACACAAGAAACGATCGCGACGCTCAAGGCCGCGTACGCCCCCTCGTCCGCCAGCTCCGGCAAGAACCGTTGCGCCAGACCCCAAGGTCGAACTGGTGAAGGCCTGCGAGGCCGCCCTTGCCTGCTGGGAGGATTGGGCAGCGGGAGAGTCAGGCCTCAACCTCCAAGCCATCTTCGCCATGCGCGACGTGCCCGCTCAACTCCGCAGCACACTCGCCAAGGTGAAGAACGCCACCCCGTCCGGCGCACTTCCCAAAGGAAGCGCCGTCTCATCCTCTAACGAAGAAGCCCCCACTCTCGCATCCCCTGCTGTCTGCTGACCGGCCGCACGGGCAAAGACCTCCGCTCCTAAGACTCCAATCGTGTACGGTCAGGAGGACGCATCGTAACCACGCCGGAAGGATATCGCACTTAGCGCACCGTCGCACTGACCGATGCGACCAGATCACCATAAGAGGCCTGAACGGTGGCCTGACCTTGTTGCACACAGAGCACTTGGCCTTGGAACACCAAGGCTATGTCATCATCGGAACTCTGGTACTGCGTCTGACTGTTGCCGGTCACCTCCAGCAGGCTGCCGTCGCCGAATTCCGCTATCACGGTGAAGTCCGCCGCCCCACCCAAGGGACAGTCCAGCACCTGAGGGTCAAAACGCAGGGCAACCAGCTCGTCGGGGTCAGGTGCAGGCGGTTGTACGTTGACGCTCAGAAGACTCGTCACTCCGGAGATCTCGGCGATGATGGTAGCGGAGCCTTCAGAAAGACACTCAACCTCCCCGAGGGACACGGCAGCGACCTCGGTATCAGTTGACGAGTACACCACCGAGAGGCTGACATCCGTCGTCGTCCCATCCTCCCAAGTGGCCAGTACCTGCGTCTGATACAGCTCGCCGACTTCGCAGGTCAGAATACCCGAAGAGAACGCGAGCGCCTGAGGTGGAACTGCGTCGACGGAGACATCCAGGACTTGCGAGAAGCCCAGGTACTGCGAAGTAACGGAGGTTTGTCCCTCGCTTACACACACAACCACGCCCTCTGCGGTCACCAGCGCGACGGAAGTGTCGTTGCTGCTGTACGACGCCCAATCGGTGACGTCTTCACTTGTTCCGGTGCTCATAACAGCGAAGACCTCTAGTTGAACGTCTTCGGATTCCGGAGTGCACGAGATCGACGTCGGGGTGACCACCAACCCGCTCGGCAGCGTGCCGGCGGCGATGACGTGCACCGTCGCCGATGTGCTATAGACCCCGTCGGTGATCGTGAGCGAAGCAGCACCCTCCGTCACACCCGAAACGGTGGTGCCCGATACCACGGCGACGGCCTCATCACTGGAACTGATCGTCAGCGGCACTGCTACCGTCGTTGGAGAACCGACGTCCATAACCGCCACCACGTTTACGGAAGCGGTTCCGCCAACCTCCACATAGATCTCCGACGGCGAAGCTGCAATGCCAACTTGCGTGCCGCATCCTGCGCACATCAACAGACCTGCAACCGCATACCCCGGTGCTCTAACAGTACTCTTCAATCGATTCCTCATGGTTCGCGCCTCATCGGACATTCGGGGTAGTCAACTTCCGGTCTCAGCCCCAGCCTTGGAGGAGCTTGCTCGGGACCCTTGGCACGTCATTGTACACGCAGGGCCGGTCCTTCAACAGTTATTCATCCGTGGCACGCATACAAGGCATCAGGATCAGGGGTGTTGCGAGGATTAACTGCTCCCGCGGGCACCACCGCCACGCCCGCACCCGCCCGGTCCACGTCGGGGAGAGTGGATTCCACGTATCCACTGCGCGGCGCCTGCTCTTTAGAAATATCAGTGCGTGTGTGCCGCCCGTGGCTTGTCCACCCGTGTTAAGTGTCATCGTCTCGGCACTGGCGGGCAAGCCGCCAGTGGCACACCTGATCCCGGCAAGTCCGCACGGATGACACCCGGCTCCCGCGCAGGTTACGTCTGGACCGTGGCGGGTTTTCTGTCCGGTGATTCCGCACGGCAGCGGGCTCGGAATTCCTCGTAGAAGCGTCGGGTGACGGGGCCGACGCCACCGTCCCTGATGAGTTTCTTATCAATGGACGCCACGCCCAATACTTCGATGATCGTGCTGGTTACGAAAACCTCGTCCGCACCGTACAAACCGTCAACATATACCGGCTGCTCCACAGCCTCGAAACCCAAATCGCCTGCGCAGTCGAGCAGAAACTCCTGGGTGACTCCGCGAAGGATGGACTCGTTCCGAGGCGGTATGGTTATCTGCCTGCCCGTCACCACGAACAGATTGGCCGAGGTACATTCACGGGCCTCACCATCGACGGTCACAAAGAGGGCGTCATCATAGCCGCTGCGAAGTGCCTTATTCTTCGCCAGGACGTTGGGCAGGAGCGTAGTAGCCTTAACGTGACATCTGGCCCAGCGATCGTCCCGCACGGTCATCAACTTGACACCCTCTTGCCGCTGTCTTCCTGGGATCTTTGGGAGCGGCTTGAACGTGATCACCACAGTCGGGGGGGTTCCCTTGGGAAACTCGTGCGTTCTAGGCGCCGCCCCGCGGGTGAGCTGTATGTATATCATCGCGTCGTCGATGCCGCTGCGTCGAAGACCCTCTTCCACAATCGGAGCTAACGGCTCAGCATTAAAGTCGTATTGGAGTTCAATCCCTGCAGCGCTTTGCCTTAGGCGAAGCAGATGCTCCTCTGCCAAGAAGGATCGCCCGTCGTAAGCGGGGATTACCTCATAGATGGAATCTCCAAACTGAAACCCACGATCTTCGATCGACACGCGGGCTTCGGCGATGGGGCAAAACACTCCGTTGATATATGCCAGTTCCGTCATTTGCATGCACCCCTTGTAATCATCCGTCCGGAGCCGGTCTGGACAGTACCTCCCGGACCTCCCGTAACCATTCCAAACATTGCGAGCGACGCTTGTCGTCCTGGAGCGTCTCTATCGATTGTGTCAAATGCTTGTCGGCAGCTTCGTACTGCTTTAGATCGCGCGCGTAGACAATCCCCACCAAGAGCCGCACGTCGTCCATCTCTCGGGAACGCGGGTAGCACTCCAGGAAGCGTTCGAACGCCGCGGCTGCCTGGGGGAAGCGCCGCATGCGGTAAAACTCTCGGGCAATCTCCAACTGCTGTATCTCTGCAAGACACTGCCGCGGATCGAGGGCAACGAGTTTTCCATACTCCTGCGTTGCCCCAGCCAGGTCGCGTCTGCCCAGCAGTTGGACTATCTGCTCGCGCAGTTGAGACACCTGATCAAGCTGTCGCTCTTCAGCCGCTCGCTTAATCGGATCAGCCGCAGGCACACGGGCGGCAGTGCCGAACTGGGCCCGCGCCGCCGCTTCCGGGTCCGCCATGACCGAGGCAAACTCGCGCCGTTGATGCCAGCGTTTCCAAAGGGCTAGAATATCAAACTGATCCCGGGGAAGCGCCCGAACCAACAACAGACCCAGCGCACCTACAAAGCCGAAGAAGTACCCCGCAAGATGCGCGCTGTGGGCGACAACATCCGATCCTCCAAAGCTCGGGGCAATGACGTTGTCCCACACGATGATCTTCAGACCGATGATTATCATCGCGGGAAGTTCGAAAAAATGGATCAAAAAGAACCAGAACAGCACGGTGACGCGGCTGCGGGGGAACAGAGCCAGATACGCCGTGGTCACCGCCGCGATCGATCCGGACGCCCCGACCAAACGACCTTGATCGGGCGTAAGCGTAGCCCACCCCCAGGCGGCAAAAGCTCCTCCGGCTAGATAGAACAGAAGATAAGGTAGGTCGCCCATCTTCGCGTTGACCGCGTTACCGAACACCCAGAGGAACAACATGTTCCCCAAGAGGTGACCGACGTCGGCGTGCAGGAACTGGTAGGTGAAGAACTGTGCAAAGGCGGGCTCGCTTGACTGAAAAATAAGGAATCGATCCCGAAAGCCCTCCGCGCTCTCCCCCAGTAGATGCTGGTTAAATAGAAGGAAGAGAACTATGTTTGCCGCTATCAAGGCTGGATTGACGTACGGCATGCGCCGAATCGACGCCTCCGTGCGGATCGGGATGATCATCGTTATCGATTCCAGTACTGCATTGCGGAAGTCCAGCGGCTGTGTGAAACATAATCGCCAGATCAACCATACAAGATAGCGCTAAGCTCCAGGGGACGGTGTGGGAGCGCCACCACCCACCGCCTGCACGTACTGGATCCTCAGCTCGTAGAGCACGCTATCAAGCATGCGTTTCTCGTCGTCTGTGAGGTTCCCTTTGGTCTTCTGGTCCAGCACTTCGAGCAGGTCGATCTGGTGCTTTGCAGCAGCGTGGTTCGGTGGGATGCGTTCTCCACCCGGGCCCTGATAACCCCCCAGAGCAATTGCCGCCTGCATGGCCAGCATGTTCAACAGTTCGGCAAACCCCGAAGCGCCGGCCTGCGCCCCCGTGTCACCCGCCTCGGCTGAGACGGTCTCCTCCTTGGCCAGCCGCTCCTTCTCCTGCGCAGCTTCCGTTTTCCAGTCCGAGTCGATATGCAAGCGGCTCTTAGAACCTTCGTCACTCATGTCATTCTCCGAGTTTCAACTATCGTGCGATTGCCCGGCGGGCCACGATCCATGTCGCTGGATCCAGTGCAAGACAAACGCGAGAGGCGAGCGATCCGAGTGCCCACCCAATCGATAGGACTATACCAGAAAGTCACGGGTTCCGGGAAGAGCGCCAGCCAACTTCATCAGCCCATCGCGATCAAACAGAGCAAAAAAGTACTCCCGACTGCGTGCGATCTTCGATTCCGCAAGATCGCGAAGCCTCGCAGCGAGCTTCACCTCCATTGCCGCTGTCACCTCCGTACGTAATGCAAGCATCGCTGCGCTGGATTCGCGTATTTCGCTGAAGGCCTGCCTCCGAGCGGAGTGATTGCGCCGATCCGTTTCACGAAGGTCAATCGACCGCAGAACTGCATCGGCCCGCCGTCGAACCAGCTCGGCAATCTCATCATCAAGGTCTATGTGTCTTTGCGGGTTATACCGAAGATCGCGGACTTCGTGCTGTAGACTGCGGATCGCCTCAGGCGTAACGGAACGCTGGGGCAGGTCCAGGTGCAGGGTGGCCGAGGCGCAGGCGATATACGGAGGCGTCAAACCATAGTAGTCGTCAATGATCGTGTCACTGATCCGGTCGTATTTCGCACCCCCGATCCCATGAATGAACAAGTCTGCAAGAAGAAGTCTTGCCCACATGGTCAAGACCAACGCCCGGGGTCGCAGTTGCCACCCATGCAGAGCAGCCAGCAGACTCCGTCCGCCATCGCACGAGACAACGTCGGCAACGGAAATCTCACCTATCTCCGTGTCACTGTCGGCAAAGAGCGCCACCGAGTCACCCCTCCGCTCCACGAAGAGCCTGCAGCGGGCCATCCCAGACCTGCGCGCCCAAAGGGGAACTTCACACCGGTTGGCACCACACTCCAGGTCCGGGACCGGTCTTCCGCTCCCCCGCACGCGGGCGGCCTGTCGATACGAGGCTAGTGCTTTGTTATATGAGGCGGCAAGCCGGGGAGCATCGAGGAGGATATCGAGTATCAGCGGCTCGTACCAGGCAGTGCTGACGCGCTGATCTTCAAGAGCGACCCCGAATCCAGCCTCCACCGCCCGGCGGGCACCGACGACCTGATCCGTCCAGTCCTTCGCGCCGGGCGACTTGGCCAACTCTTCGAAGAAGATCGGCATGTGCGTACGCTCGTACCTGATGCCGAGTGCCTCAACTGTTGCCTGCCTGAAGCGCTCGATCTGCCCTTGCGATTGCGCGGGAATGTCCTCGTAGGTGCATCCGGGAGCAGCGGTAACGAAGGGGACCCTCCGGACGGCGAGTCGATCATTCTCCGCGGCCGGAATCGGCAAACTGGTCTGTTTGATCACGTCAGAATCGACAACGAGGTTGAGCGCTCGACCACCTGACGCCTCTGCCAGTCGGCTGGAAACGACATGCTTGGCCCATACGCCGGGGTGAAACAACTCCGGCTGATGCCCTGTCACGAATACGAGGCAGTCGTCAGCCCCGACGGTCGCCTGGCGCGTCTTCTTCCGCCAAGAACGCAACGGCTCACCGAGAATGCAAACGTCTGCGTTACTCAAAGAATCCGCGTTTGCCCGGGCGGCCGGCAGCCAGCCGGATTGGTGCGGCTCAATCAGTACTTCGCCGTGTCCCTCCGGAGCACGCAGCTTCGAGAAGTCAATCATTGGTGGGCAAATCAAGGACATGCCAGACAACCACACCCACAGGGCAACAGCCCCGATGCCGCATTCGCCATCTCCGACTCGAACACATCCATGTAGTGGGCATAGCGCACCTGTGGGTCATCCAGTACTCCACCGAAATGCCGGGTCGGATCATCATATATCAATGGTACGGCCAGCTCCTTAACTCGCAGGCCGGCACGTGCAGCCTGAACCCACAGTTGCATGGGCATGGCATACCCCGGAACCGTGATTCTCAGGTGCTCCAGAGCGGATACCCGGTAAGCCTTGAAGCCGCAAAAGGCATCCGTAATACCCAGGTTCAACCGCTGGTTGATCGTCCGGGTGATGATCCGGTTGATCCTGCGCCGGTCCTTGGGCGCTGCCCCGTTCACATCAAACCCACCGGGGTATCGGGTCCCACTGATGATATCAGCGTCGTCATGCGACCAGGCCGCGACGAAATCCGGGATACACGTGGGTTCGTGCTGCTCGTCACAATCCATGGTTATGAGCCAGTCGTATCCGCGATTCTGCGCAAACTCAAAGGCGTCCGACACGCTCTTGCCGTATCCCAGATTCCAGGGGTGTGTGATGTAGTGGATTCCGTGATGCCGGCGCAGGGTATCAGCCGTCCCGTCGGTGGACCCTTCGTCGACAACCAGGATACTCCGGCTGTAGAGTCGTGCCTTCGCCAGAACGCGGCTGAGGTACCGGTGTTCGTTGAACACGGGAATGGCTAGAAGATGCTCCTGAGGCATAACTTTGGATCCGATCCGTCGGGAAAGTCGACCCGCTTGTCAACTGGACAAGAGTATAATAGTGCGAAAACGCGAAAAATCAAACCGCGGTTGTCAGTCGCTCGGCTTGAGGTTCACCCTGAAGATGTGCTACTCTTAGGATCGACGCAACACCGGGGGCCGGAAATACGGCCCGGTATGACGATAACCGAGCTGTACGCATGAGCTGCCATCAGACAACTATCGACAACCTGCGGCCTCTCAGTGTAGGGCGTCGTGGCCTCGTATGCCTGGCGCTGATAGTCACTCCCTATCTGTCCGGTTGCTACACACTGCGCGACTACCGGGCCAGGCACCGCTTGAACTCCGGACAAGCCCTGCTTGCCGAAGACGACCTCGAAGCCGCACTGGCCGAGTTCCAGGCTGCGGCTGAGCTGGCCCCTCAGATGGCCGTCGCCCACTCCAAAATGGGCACCATCTATCGGCGGATGGGTGAGTACGAGTTGGCCATCAACGCCTTTGTAGAGGCGATTCGACGGGACCCGTTCTCCTTTCAAGACACCTTCGATCTGGCACAGCTTTATCAGTTCACCGACAGGATAAAGGACGCGGTATTGGCCTACCTCCACGCCGTCGAGCTTAAGCCCGACAGCTTCGACGCCCAGCTCAACCTGGGGACCTGCTATCAGCAGCTGGGGGACAACTCCCAGGCGATCGAGCGCTTTGAGCAGGCCATCGAAATCGATCCGAGCAGGCCATATCCATACGTGAATCTGGGCGTCGCCTTCGATGCCCAAAAGAACTACTACGAAGCCATCCGCGCCTACAAGGAGGCTCTCGAGCGCGACAACCGCCAACCCGTCGTCTTGGTTAACTTGGCCCACACATACATGAACCAGGATCGACTCAAGATGGCCCGCCAGGCGTTGCGGACTGCGTTGGATATGGATACGGAACTTGCAGCCGGTCACGAGGCCCTGGGGTATTGTCTCTTTCGTATGCGTGACTTCGACTCGGCAGAGGTGGCGTACGAGCGGGCCCTGGAGTGTAACTGGCGCCTGCCCCGCGCCCATGCCGGTCTGGGATCAATCAACATGCTCCGCTATCTCGAAGACAACACCAAAACGGAACTCCACGAGCGGGCCCGCGAACACTGGCACAGGTCCCTGGAGCTCAACCCCGAGCAGCCGCGAATCCGCAAGCTCTTGGCAAAATACCAACCCAAACAGCGCGACCCCGAACAAGCCCTCCTGGACGAGACCGCCAGCCCGTGACGCACGGAGGGATGGCATGTGCGTGCGAGCACTTGCCGAACCCCGACAGTCGTAGGGCCCGCCGTGCGGACCACTTTACCCCGTCCTGTCGTATGCCGGACGCACATCCGACAGCTACCGCGGTGTCACTATTACGACACTGCTCAAGAGCATTGGCACACCCATGCATAATCGTGTCGATCTTATGGCACAAACAGCAGGGGTCGGATGGCGCTAGTTTTGACTTGCGGCCCAAGGATAGATCTGCTAAGATCAGTACGGCTTGATGGGGGATACTGGAGGCGTGCCATGTGCGGAAGATTTATCGGACTAACACTTGCGTTTGGCGTTTCGACGGGCGTAGTCTTGGCCGACGAGGCAGTCTATCGCTACGAGGGCGACGTGCTGCCGTATGATTCCACCGCCGGTTGGCTGGTCTATGACCCTTGCGAGGAGGAGTGCAACGAGTCCGTTGAGAACGGGCACTTCGTGCTCTTCTGGCCCGAACCGGGCGACCGCGCCAACTACACCTACCGGATTGCTCAGCCACCGGATGAGCCCCCCCCCCCTCCATTCTGGATCGAGTGGAGCTACCGCTCCAACCACCCCTTTGGAGGGATCTTCTACGGCTGCGATGCAGGTTTCTCTCTCCAATATGGCTGGGCGGCGGACGGTGTGGAGATGAACGGTGATGCGGTCATTTCCCGGGACGGAGGGACGGTGGTTGACGGGTTGGCTATCGATGAGTTCCACACATACCGCTTTGAAACGTTCGATGGGATCACTTACGAGATTGCCGTCGATGGTCTGGTGTTCTTCGTTCGCGCCGGATGGCAACCCTACGACTATCACTACTTGCAGCTCTTCCCACGAGGCGGATGCAGCGGAGACAGCATCCCCAATAAGAAGAGCGAGTGGGATTATGTCCGGTTCGGGACGATCGATTATGGTGAACAGATTGTCTCCACGGACCCGCCCCAGGGCTATCTCGACCCCGCGCTGTACGCGTACCTGACTCGCTTCACCGTGACCTTCGAGTCTGCCAACTTCGTCTACCTTGATGACATCAGCGTGGGAGTAAGCGGGGGCACCGCACCGCAGATCCTGCGCACTCGCCGCCGGGACAACGATCCACCTGAAATCGTCGAGATCGTGCTCGATCGCGGGATGCCCGTGGGAGAGACTACCACTTTCTACTTCGACGATGGGGCCGGTGTTCAGACGGTGGAGTACATCATGCAGGCGCCTCCTCCGGACTGCAACGAGAACGGCGTGCCTGACGAGGAGGATATCGCCAGCGGATTCTCCCAGGATTGTGACGATAACGCGATACCGGATGAGTGCGAGACGGACACCGACGGTGACGGGGTCATCGACGCGTGTGACCCATGCCCGCTGGACTCGCCCGACGATTCCGACGGTGACGGTGTGTGCGACTCCAACGACCAGTGCCCGTATGACCCCACGAAGATCGTTCCCGGGACTTGCGGGTGCGGAACTCCGGAAGACGACGAAGACGGGGACGGGGATGGCGTGGTTGATTGCCTCGATCAATGCCCGGGCGTAGATGACACCGTCTTCGCCCCCGGCTGCGTAGGGCATATTCCCACCGTCTCGGCATGGGGCTTGGTGCTCTTGGCACTGTTGCTACTGATAGCCGGCAAGCTCCTCTTCGGCCGCACGCAACGTGTCGCAAGATAACATGTACTTCGACACACTTGCCGAACCCCGACCGTAAGGGAGGGGGCTATTGTGCCAGTTAGTGTCACTCACAGTATACCGCTCCCTCATCCCGACAAACGTCGGGACGGCTCGGAATGCAGGACAACCTGTGAATGTTGGGTGGGCGAAGGACGCATTATCCGCGGGATGTCATAATGCCAGACTACTGGCACTACTCAAGAGCGGTGGCACAC
Source organism: Phycisphaerales bacterium (assembly GCA_020348265.1). GTDB lineage: Bacteria > Planctomycetota > Phycisphaerae > UBA1845 > UBA1845. The sequence goes on from CP070744.1 coordinate 2,722,630, forward strand.
GATGCGATACTACACGCGACTTTCGTCGCGTCTGGGAGGCGAATGCACCTCCACGAAAGCACGGGCCCAGCGCGTCAAGGGGTGGGCAACTGGGCGATACAGGACTTGAACCTGTGACCTCCTCCTTGTAAGGGAGGCGCTCTGGCCATCTGAGCTAATCGCCCGCAGCGTGCACCTTACCATCGTGGCTGCCATTGACAAGGCCTCGCGACACACCGGCGGGTGAAGCCATCGAGGCGGCAGGTGCTATGGTAAAGACGAAGCGCGCGGGGACCGGCGCGGGGACGAATCGCGGCGCGCCTTCCGCCCCGCCGGGCAGCCGGTACAGTCCCGGGTTGTCATCGGGTTGACCGTCCCTATGGGTTCCGAGCGGTCTCGGGGATTTCGGCATTGGCCGTCGCCAGCGTGGGGTGCTGCTCGCCGAGCAGCTTCACGCGCATCAGCAGCAGCGCGGTGTCCAGTTGCGGGTCTTCCAATGGGCGGTTGTTCTCATCCGGCTGAACAAGCTCGGCCAACTCGTCCTCTTTGGATTCATCGGCAGCAGCGGTCTTGGTGTCACCCTCTCCGGCAGCGGCATCTTCGGACTTGGCATCTGCGTCGGGCTCCGCGGTGGCGGACTTCTCAGCGCCTTGATCCTCCTTATCGCTGTCGGCGGCTTTCTCAGTCGACTCATCTTCATCGCGTTCGGGCTTGGGCGGACCAAGCAGATCGGCTTCGCGCCGCATCTTCCAGAGGTTCGCACGCTCCCAGCGGACCAGTCGGACGGGGACGTCCGGCTCGACGCCCCATTTGTCCGAGGTAGATTCACGATGTAGTGACACGCCGCTGGGCAAGTAGTACCGGGCGGTAGTAATCTTGAGCTTGGCGTTAGATCTGCCCAGAGGGATCAAGTTCTGCACGCTGAACTTGCCAAAGGTTCTGGCCCCGACGACCAGTCCGTGATGGTTATCACGGATCGCACCAGCTACAATCTCCGAAGCGCTCGCGCTGCTCTCATCCGCAAGCACTATTATGGGGAGATCGGAGAAGGGTCCGTCCACCCGGGCATCGAGTCTCTGATTCTCACTCCGGTTTCGCCCTTTGGTGCTCACGACGTTTTCGCCGTCCTCGAGGAACAACGCGGAAATCTCCCAGGCTGAATCCAAAAGCCCTCCCGGGTTGCCCCGCACATCCAAGATCAACCCGCGCAGACCCGCTGCATCCAGACCGTTTAGGATATCTTCAACGTCCTCAGCGGTGTTCCTCTGGAAATTAGCGATCCGGACATACCCGATGCCGTTCTCCTCATCGAGCCAGTGGTTCCACTGCTCCTCATCGACTTCGTCGCGTTTCGTGCCCTTGACCGAGAAGATCTTGATCTTCTCGCGCATAAGAGGAAACTCGAGCGTCTGATCACCGCGCTTGATTGTCAGCGTCACCGCGGTGCCTTTGGGCCCGGTGATTGTATCCACCACCTTGTTGAGCGAGAATCCTTCCAGGCTCTCCCCGTCCACCAGCGTGATGATGTCACCCGCCTGAATGCCGGCGCGGAAGGCCGGCCCGCCGTCCATAGGCGAGACGACTTCGATCTCTTCAGCACGGTTCTGTATGATGGAGATGCCCACTCCGATGAAATCACCTCGCGTGTGTTTATCGAACTCATCAGATTCCTGGGGCCAAAAGACGGTCGTGAACTCATCCAGCGGATCCAGCGCACCACGCATCAGTTCACTGACGACAAGTTCCTCCGGGAATCTTACGGTCTCTTCGTTGATATCCCTCACCACGCGCCTGAAGTGTTTGACGGCGCCGCTGCGATCCAGCCTGGTCATCCCGCGAACCCGATCAAGTATGGCTTGCACGCGGACTTCAAACTCTTGGCGTGCCACGTCATCTTGCAGGCCTTCAAATCTCTCCTTGGCAGTCTTTGATTCTGCCAGCAACAGGAGTTGTTCGAGCGCGCTTTCGGTCATGGCTTTGAAGTCCGGGGGCTCCACGTAATAGTGGTCGACGTACTCCATAGCCCTTTCCGCATCCGCCCAGCGAACCCGATCGATTCGCTCTTTCCAGTCGTTGTCGTCCTTGAATAAGGCGTCAAGCCTCAAGTGCGTAAGGACCTCGTGCTCCATTTTCTTGTATTTGGGCTCGCGCTCGAATAGGTCGCCCAGCCGGGCATAGTAGCCCCACGCATCCCGCCATTCCTGCTTCTCCCGGGTCTCTTGCGCAGCCTTGATCGACAACTCCACCAGCTCGGTCATCCAATCGCTGCTGAGCAGAGTCTCGCGATCCTCAATGCAGTCGGCAGCAGCCAGTGCCCACCCCAGGGCTTTGTCATATTCCTTGCGCTCGATTCTCGCTTTGGCGTACCCGACGTACTTTTCGTAGTCCGCCCTGTCGATCTCCCGGCGTTCTGCCTGCTTCGCCTCGTACTCCTCGAGCCAAGCGCGAACTTGATCAGTCAGTTGTCTGCCGGCGGGGATTCGCTGCATCGTGTCGCGGGCAAGCTTGAACTCACCCTTCTCGACCAGCTGGACACCCTGCCGCCAGAGCTCGTCACTCTTAACCGCGCTGGCCTGCCGCGTATCCTCTGCCGCCGCCATGCTCCCAGCGAACAGAGACCCCAAGGCAACAGCGAACAAGCCCAGTCTCTTCCCCATATTGTCAAGAACCGAATATCGCATTACTGCTCCTTAGGTACTCTGAACTCTCGCGGATTTATCGAAAACCCTCGAGCTCGCACTCCGTCCCACAAAGGCGCTTACCGGACCCAGGCTCCCCTGCGAACCGGTGGTTCCGAGCCGGGGCGACTCCGTCTACCCTCCAGCGAAATGGAGGCCTTTCCGTTCGGCAGCCGGCATAGAAGCCCGGCTGAAGAAGGCCCTCTCCTTAAGTATAAGAAACGCCAATACTGGGGTCCACTTGTCCTGCCCGGGCATGACGTTTCCTTACATGCCGGTTGCCGTCCCTGTTCTCCACTACATAACCATCGGTGAACATCTGCCTGGAGGCCAAGCCCTCGATTCTGAGCCCGCCCTCATAGTGTTCTACGTTCTGCAATCTCGGACGGTGCAACGCACCGATCAGCGCTCATGTGTAATCCCACTGTAGTAGGTCAGGATTGAACGAAGACTGATTCCCGATTAGCTTGGTGCGTTGCGTCAGTAGCAAGGCGTCTACGCTCTGCCCGCGATCATGGTAAGCTGTGGCTGCAAGATGGACGTCCAGGATTTACGATGACCACGCATCCAAGTATTCGCGTCCGAGGTGCCCGCCAACACAACCTGAAGAACATCGATGTGGATATCCCTCGGGGGTCACTAACGGTAATCACGGGACTCTCCGGATCCGGCAAGAGTTCGTTGGCTTTCGACACTATTTACGCCGAGGGTCAACGCAAATACGTCGAGTCCCTCTCCGCGTACGCCCGCCAGTTCTTGGAACAGATGCAGAAACCGGACGTCGACCGGATTGAAGGACTGAGTCCGACGATTGCCATCGAGCAGCGTTCCACGGCGTCCAGCCCGCGATCCACCATAGCGACCACAACGGAGATCTACGACTTTCTGCGCGTGCTATTCGCCCGCGCGGGTGAGGCGTGCTGCTGGAAATGTGATCGCCCTATCGAGCTTCAATCAACGTCGCAAGTGGTTGACGCGGTCTTGGCCGGCCCGGAAGGGGTTCGTATTATGGTCCTGGGTCCGTTGGTCTCCGGGCAGCGCGGGCAGCACAAGACCGTTTTGGAGCGAATCGCCAAGGAGGGCTTCGTCCGCGCCCGCATAGACGGTGAGGTCACGCTCTTGGAGGACACCGGGCCGCTGCCTGCGAACCGCAAACACACCATCGAGGTCGTCGTAGACCGGCTGGTCACCAAGCCTACGATCAGGCAACGGCTGGCCGACAGCGTGGAATTGGCCACGCGGCTCTCCGGTGGGCGGATCGTCATAACCGCCGAAGTGAAACCGGGGAAATGGTCCGACGAGGTATATAGCGCAGCTCTTAGCTGTCCAATCCACGACGACGTGCGGATTGACGAGATCAATCCCCAGCTCTTCAGTTTCAACTCTCCGCAGGGGGCGTGCGAGCTCTGTCATGGCCTTGGCACCACTCAGGAGTTCGACCCTGAGTTGATCATCCCCGACCGCGACCTTTCATTGGCTGAGGGTGCCGTCGTCGCCTGGCGACATCATGGAAGGCGGGCTAACGAGCTCTACGCCGGCATGCTTCAGGAATTCTGTGAACGCTTCGGCGTTCTGAAGAACATCCCGTTCAGGAATATACCCAAGAGACCATCTCACATATTGCTTTACGGCACCAGCGAGGCGGAAGCCCGGGAGTATGAAGCCGCCTTCGAAGGCATCATCCCCAATCTCAAGCGAGTCTGGCAGACAACCGAATCCGAGTCGATGAAGCAGCGGCTTCACTCGTTTCTGTACGAGTCGCCGTGCGAAAGGTGCCGGGGAACCAGGCTAAAGGAACAAGCCCTCGCGGTTAGAATCGACGGGCGGAGCATCGCTGACTTCGCCGCTCAGACCGTTTCAGTAGCGCTAGACCTCTTCGATAACCTCCGCTTCACCGGGGAGGCGCAGGTCGTTGCTGAACCGCTGGTGCGCGAGATTCGGCAGCGGCTTGGTTTTATGTGTGACGTAGGTGTCGAGTATTTGTCACTGGACCGTGCAAGCGCCTCTCTTTCCGGAGGCGAGTGGCAGCGCATCAGACTCGCGACCCAGATTGGGAGCTCCTTGGCAGGGATCTGCTACGTTCTTGACGAGCCCACCATCGGGCTGCACGCCCGGGACAGTGAACGACTTTCGGGTGTTCTGCGCCGGCTCGCAGAGATGGATAATACGGTCATCGTCGTGGAACACGACGAGGAGATCATCGCCAGTGCAACCCACATGATCGATATAGGTCCAGGCGCCGGAGCGCGCGGCGGGGAGCTGGTCGCAAGCGGCACGCTCGATGAGGTACTCGACTCCGAGGCGTCAATTACCGCCAAGTACCTGACGGGCAAGTCTCGGATTTCCCTGCCCGAGCAGAGGCGTCCCGCGGACTTCACCCGTGCCGTGGAGTTGCGCGGAGTGACGGCCAACAACATGAAGAACATCGATGTGCGCTTTCCTCTGGGCTGTTTCATATGCGTTACCGGGGTATCCGGAAGCGGCAAGAGCACGCTCATCACACAGGTGCTGGTTCGCGTGTTACGGCGGCGCATCAGCCGTAGCGGGCCTAGGCCCGGGTCGTTCGAACGTATCGTCGGAAGCGCGAACATCGACAAGATAATCGAGATCGACCAGTCTCCCATCGGGCGCACGCCGCGAAGCAACCCCGCCACCTACGTGGGAGTGTTCGACCTTATTCGTCAGCTTTACGCCCGTACGCGCGAGGCCAAGATTCGAGGTTACACCCCCGCGCGCTTTAGCTTCAACGTCAAGGGGGGACGCTGCGAACACTGCGAAGGGCAAGGCACCAAGCGCATCTCCATGCACTTTTTGCCTGATGTCTACGTGGAGTGCAGCAGTTGCGGCGGGTCGCGCTACAACCGCGAAACGCTCGAAGTGCGATATCGCGGCAAGAACATCGCCGACGTATTGGCCATGCGCGTCGAAGAAGCTACCACATTCTTTGAAAACTTCGCCAATATCCGCCAACGTTTGGAGGCCCTAAAAGACGTGGGGCTTGGATATGTCACCCTGGGACAATCGTCCAACACGCTGTCGGGTGGAGAGGCACAGCGAGTCAAGCTGGCCTCCGAGCTTCGCAGGACCCACGACGCTCACACCATGTACGTTCTCGACGAGCCTACAACCGGTCTGCACTTTGCCGACGTGCGAAATCTCCTCACTGTGCTAAACCGTTTGGCCGACAGAGGCCATACCATCCTTGTGATAGAACACAACCTGGATGTCATCAAGGTGGCAGATTGGATCATCGATCTGGGACCCGAGGGAGGCGACCAGGGCGGGTATATAGTGGCCGAAGGAACACCGCAGCAGGTGGCCGACTGCGAAGCCAGTCACACCGGACGCTGCCTGAGGGACCGGCTTGCCGATGTCCCGCCGATAACAGCGGCGCGGCAGAAATGACACCATCGTCGACAATGTCGTGAAGGCTACGCGAGGCGTTGTCCGGCTTGTTCAAGGTTGTCGCAGATGTCGAACCAGGTATCCAGGCGGGTCACATTGAAGATGCCCTCTACAAACGCGGAAGGCTTGACCAGGACTACTTTGCCATCGCTGAGACGGGCCCGTGTAACCAGATTCATCAGGGCAGCCAGACCCTTCGAGTCGATCAGATCCAGCGAGGAGAGGACAACGGCTAATGCCGCCCCTTGGCCGGCCACAAGCTCGTGGAGTTCCTCCGCAAAGCGCTCGACCTCGGTTCCGACCAGCTCGCCGGTGATATTCGCCACCGGAAACGGGCCACTACTGTCAATCTGGATTTCCATCTTCGAGCCCTTGTTCTGCGTCGAACAGGACGACGGCAGATCCTGCCGTCCCCGTCTCAACCACGCCTGGCCAACACCTGGCCCCCAAGGTAAGCATCCGCTGCGCGCACGGTCACTTCTTCAGATTTCCCGAGTCCACCCTGCGCATTACCACGCGAGGCAGGAGGTAGTTCTCGTCCCGATAGACGGTCACTTCGCCGGAAACGAGAAAGACCAATCCGTCTTCTCCGCGTCCCGAAGCCCGGACCATGAACTCCACGTTCTGGTTGGGCAAAAGCTTCATGGGCGGTTCGGGATAGTCCGGGTGGTCCGATTCAAAGACGAAGACCCACCACTGCCCCTCGTCGATGATCCGTCCGGGACGATCGACCAGAGGCGCACCATCCGGCAAGAGTGCATGACCCGCTAAGGAGGCTGGGGAATCCGCTTCGTGCGGACTTTGGTCAGCACCTGCAGAAACAACTGACGGGATCATCTTCTGAGCCGGCGATCGCTCCATGAGCAACTCGAGGACTTCCTCTGCGGATGCCTCCTCGCCTTCGCCGAGCTGGGCGTCCGGCCCGTCGCGCCTGTCAGTCTTGTCCGCCCGAATGGACTCCTCCGGACGTACCTCGGATCGCATCGCCAAGCGCGGCAACAGGTAGTTCTCACCCTGAAACACGGTCAACTCACCCGACACAACGAAACTCAGCGGGGATGTAGCTCCCAGGCTGGAGCGGATCATCCCCTCCATCGTCGCATTCGGTAAGAGACCGAGTCGCGACGGGCCGTCGGCCTCATCCAACACAAACACCCACCGCGCGGAATCCTGAACGGGTCGCCCGCGTCGGCTGACCAGAGCCCAACCCTCCGGATATAGGACCGCAGGCTTCTTCGTCTGGGCTCCAAACCTGAGCGAAGCCGGCGGGATTACGACATTCAGCGGGCGTCGGGTTTGAAGTGCCTCGAGCACGTCCTCTGCCGTTGCATAGACAGGCACTTGCTCATCTTCGGATGCACTCATTGCCGCGGTTTCCGAACCTCGCAGTGGTGTAGAACGCGCGGGGCGGTCATCTGGATTCGCCCGCACGTAGCACGCGAAAAGCAACAGTATGAACGACATAGCGTAAGTACGAACCACGGCATCATCTCCGTGAAGTACCGCCTGAACACAGGCGCCTTGGGACAGTCGCAACACTTGAGTAGTATCGGCTCAGGCTGACGATTCGTCCAGACACACCCGACGGCGTCATCCTGTTGCCCGCCTGCTCGGTTACCCTTACTCTACCGGTTCTCAACACCGAGACAGCTTGCGGAGATGAACATGGCCCGACGATACATCAACGAACTCCAGCCCGGTGAGCGAATCGAAGATGAGGTGTTTCTGATCCGGTCGAAGGACCTGCGAACCACGACGCAGGGCGGCCTGTATATCCACGCCGTCCTGGCTGACCGGACCGGCGGGCTCGTTGCCAGGCAGTGGCAGGCGACCCAGGAGGGTTTCAACGGAATGCCCAACGGGGGGTTCTTGCGCTTCAAGGGTCGAACGGAGAACTATAAGGGCAACCTACAGTTCATCATCGACGCGATGCGACCGGCCGAACCGGGATCTTTCGAACTGGACGACTTCCTTCCCACATCGTCGCTGGACCCGCAGAAGATGTGGGCCAGATTGGTGGAGATCCTGCGGGAGGAGGTCAAACATCCCGATCTTGCCGCCTTTATCGAGGAGTTCCTTGCTGACGAGGAGTTGATGGATAGATTCCGCCGGTCACCGGCAGCGGTGCTCATGCACCACGCCTGCATTGGGGGGCTTTTGGAACACACCCTCAACCTCCTGGAAGTTGCCCTGCGGGTCATCCCGCTTTATCCGAAACTCAGTCTGGACCTGGTGCTAACGGGGTTGTTCCTGCATGACATCGGCAAGGCGGCTGAGCTGTCTTGCGATGCCAGCATTACTTACACCGACGCCGGACAACTTCTCGGACATATAACTCAGGCGGTCATGTGGATCGAGAGGAAGGCCGACGCGGTCGGTTCCAAGAGAGGCACGCCCTTTCCCGATCAGCTTCGATGGGTGCTTCAACACATCGTACTGAGCCACCACGGACACTATGAGTTTGGAAGCCCCAAGCTGCCCGCGGTTCCCGAGGCTATCGCCATTCACTACCTCGACAATCTCGACGCGAAGATTAATATGTTCCTCGGCGAGATAGCGAACCACCCGGACGCATCCAGCCACTGGACAAACTACAACAAGGCACTGGAAACAAAGATCTTCAAACCCGACATCATGGGGACGCGAAGCGACTGAGCGAAGCTCGCTGCGCCTGCCGATACCGGAATAGACATGAGATATACCCAGTTTACCGATGATCAAGTCAGCCAAATGTTGTCGACGATCGGGGTTGACTCTATAGATGCACTTCTGTCGACGATTCCCGAGCAGCTGCGATTCAAGGAACGGCTCGATATACCTGCGGGGCTAAGTGAGCTCGAACTCTTGCGAGACGTCGGCACGTTGGCAGCTCGCAACCGCAACTGTAATGATCTTGTCTGCTTCCTTGGCTGTGGGGCGTACGACCATTTCATACCCGCCGTCGTGGACGAGATGGCCGGGCAGAGCGAGTTCCTCACCGCCTACACACCTTATCAGGCCGAGGCATCCCAGGGAGTTCTGCAGCTGTTCTATGAATTCCAGACGATGATCTGCATGTTGACTGGAATGGAGGTGGCCAACGCGTCGCTGTATGAAGCCGCCAGCGCTGCGGCCGAAGCCGTTATCATGGCCGCCGCGGCGACACGGCGCACCCAGGCGATCGTCGCACAATCCGCTCATCCTGACACGCGGCGTGTTCTGGAGACTTACTGCCGGGCACGTGAAATCGAGATTGTTCCCGTTGCGGCACCCAATGGTGTTGTGGATCAGCAAGCGTTGCGGGAGGCTCTTAGCGATAAGGCGGCAGCAGTAGTAGTCCAATCGCCGAACTTCTTCGGTTGTGTAGAGCGACTCGATGAGATCGTGCCGGCAATCCACCAGCATGGGGCGCTGGCCATCGTAGCGACCGACCCGATTGCCGGTGGATTGCTCAAGACCCCCGGCGAGTTCGACGTGGACATCGTGGTCGGGGAAGGACAAGCGCTGGGCGTCCCTCTTCAATACGGGGGGCCTTATCTGGGCCTTATGGCCGGTCGCGAGAAGTTCTTGCGCAAGATGCCCGGGCGGGTGGTGGGGGCGACCACAGACGCTGACGGTCGGCGGGCCTTCTGCCTGGCCCTGCAGACCCGCGAGCAGCATATCAAGCGCGAGCGAGCCACGAGCAATATCTGTACCAATCAGGGATTACTTGCCGCCCGGGCGGCCGTCTATATGGCTGCTATGGGTCGATCCGGAATAGGGCAGGTGGCTTCACGGTGCTTTGACAAGGCCCACTACGCCGCTGCGGAGATCGCCAAGCTTGATGGTTACGAGCTTCGATTCGATGCCCCCTTCTTCAAGGAATTCGTCATCCGCACCACGCGAGGAGTCCGGGCCGCTTTGGGTTCATGTCGCGAACGCGGCATTCTCGGCGGCGTATCTCTCGTACGCTTTGACGACCAGCTGGGCGATTGTTTCTCGGTGGCCGTCACCGAAAAACGAACCAAAGCGGAAATAGACAACCTGATTGTGGCACTGGACGCTGCCTGAGTTGTGTCAATCGATAAAACAGAGCCGGTAGGTTGTACCGGTTGCGAGGTTCATAGCACGCGATGAACGAAGTGCCAAAGACACGCCGAACTGACCATCCACTCCTATTCGAAACCGGCGCGCCGGGCTTGTGCGCAGCGTCGCTGCCGCCCTCGGATGTGCCCGCGCCGAAACGGGACGAGTTCCTGCCCACCCAGCTCATCGCGGACAAGCTGCCGCCGCTGCCTGAGACGGGAGAGTTGGACGTGGTGCGCCACTATAAGCGGCTGGCCCATCGCTGCTTCAGCGTTGATGGGAACTTCTATCCGCTGGGAAGCTGTACAATGAAGTACAACCCCAGGGTGAACGAGTGCGCCGCGGCCATGCCGGGATTCTGTAATCTGCACCCTTATCAGGATGAAGCGGACGTCCAGGGTATTCTGGAACTGCTCTATCGTTTGCGCTGCGATCTGGCCGAAATCGCCGGTCTTGCCGAAGTCACCCTGCAGCCGGCGGCGGGGGCTCACGGTGAGATGACCGGGCTTATGATCATCAATGCCTATCACCGAAGCCGGGGTGAATCACGCAGCAAGGTCCTCGCACCGGATAGTGCCCACGGCACGAATCCTGCCTCGTGCGCAACGTGTGGCCAGCATACCTGTACGGTCAGGTCCAAACCTGACGGTCGCGTGGATTTGGATGATCTGCGCAGCCAGGTGGATCAAAACACTGCAGCGATGATGATCACCAACCCCAACACCGTAGGCGTGTTTGACGAGCAAATCGCCGAGATTGCCGATATCCTGCATAGCAAAGGGGCGCAGCTTTACTTTGACGGCGCCAACATGAACGCCATCCTCGGCATAACCCGGCCGGGAGACTTCGGAGTGGACGTCATGCACTTCAACACGCACAAAACGTTCAGTACGCCACACGGCGGAGGCGGACCGGGCGCCGGACCGGTTGCGGTTGCACAGCATCTGCGCGAATTCCTGCCCGTTCCCCAACTCACGCAACGCGACGACGGAACATTCACATGGGACAACGGTCATCCAAATAGCATAGGCAAGGTCCGCTCGTTCTACGGTCAAATAGGCGTGCTTGTGCGTGCATATGCCTATATCCGCAGCGTGGGGGGCGACGGCTTACGCGACGTCGCCGAGAAAGCTACTCTGGCAGCGAACTACGTGGCCGCAAGGTTGAAGGATCGCTACACCATGCCTTTCAAGCCGCCCTACGCCCATGAGTTCATAATGGTTCCTGAGTTTCCCGATTCGGACGTGAGCGAGCTTGACATAGCCAAGCGGCTTATCGACCACGGGATCCATCCCCCCACAATGAGCTGGCCCGTTCACCACTGCCTGATGGTGGAGCCCACGGAAACGGAGTCGTTGGATACACTCAATCAGTTCGTCACGGCGATGCTGGACATCGCTGACGAAATCGAGAGTGATCCTGAGGTCGTGAAGACGGCGCCGCATACCGCTCCGGTGAAACGCCTTGACGAGGTTGTCGCCAGTCGCAAGCCAAACGTCCGCTGGCGTGGTCAGTGAAGCCGGTTCGCGCCGTGCATCGTTCCGCACTGCGGTGAGTACTTGGCAATTGCGTTCCGGAACTCTATTGCCTTCACCGCTTCCCCACATTAACTGTATAACCAGTCATGAACGGGACGATTGCCATCCGAATCCTGCAGGATCCGCCACTTGACGGCCCCACGAACATGGCCCGCGACGAGGCTTTGCTGAAGTCGGTGGGGGAAGGTGCGTCGCCCGCCACTCTGAGGCTGTATCAATGGGATCCACCAACGATCTCGTTGGGGTATTTTCAGCACTATGCGGACTACGAAGCGCTCGATCCGCCGGCAAGTCGGTTGGCCGTAGTCCGCCGCACAACGGGCGGAGGGGCAATCCTGCACGATCTGGAGCTGACCTACTCGCTTACCCTGCCGGTCAGCCACCCTCTGCTATCCAACGGCGCAGATTGGCTGTACGGCTTGGCCCACGACGCGATTGTCGCGTGTTTGACTGAACTCGGCGCGCAGACCGCGCGGGCCGGAAGGAGTGATGATTCAGGGGCAGCACGGGGTCCGTTCTTCTGTTTCCACCGCAGACACGCCTTCGATCTGCTCCTAGGAAGCGAGAAAATCGCAGGAAGCGCCCAGCGTCGCACGGCGCATGCGATCTTGCAGCACGGGTCTATTATCCTTGGAAACCGGTACGAGCAACAGTCCACCGCGACCGTATCGGTGCCTTTCGACCGCGCCGTGCGGAGACTCCGAGCGATCTTAGCCTCACACCTCGCCACCCTATCGGGGGAGGAGTTTCAGTCTGGGGAGTGGGAACGCCCCGAAGTGACGGCCGCAGATTCCCTCACTGCCAAGTACGTCGGAGAGGAATGGACCAGGCGGGTCTGATCACGCACCCGGTTCGCACAAAGGACTTGTCGGTTTGATTCCTGACAGAACCTGCACCGACAATCAGTCTCGGCCGTCATCCTGACGGCTGTTGCATCCTCAGACTGATCCACAACCGCCCGCGCGTCCCCGGCGGGCGAACATGACCGATCCAACGACCAACCCCACCAGCAGCATGCCTGCAACGCCGAGACCCGACACGGCAGGAACGTCGGTTTGCACAGTGACCGTTCCGGTCATGCCCGATCCGAAGTGCAACGAGCAATAGTAGGGATACTCGTTGTTGACCATCGGGTTGGCATCAAGGAATGCCTGGTCGAAGGTGACGTCGAACGTCGTGCTGGTATCTGACGTCGGACTGCCCGAGTCGAATTTCCCATCGTGGACTCCGCCGACTCCACTCTCGACGTCATGCACCCCCCCGTCCCAATCCCAATGCACGGTGTCTCCGACGGAGATGACGATGTCGCTGGGCATGAAAACGGGTGATGCTCCGCCAACGATTACCGTGTGTGTCTCCGCTAATGCCGTGTTGGCGGAACCCGTAGCAACCATAGCACCAACCGCGGCGACGACGGCGGCGGTCATACGAATCGGTTTTGTCATCTTACTTGATCCTCTCTTCTAGTATTCCGTGACACCTCGCAGGGTGGGTGTCTTCGGGTAAAGGGTGCCGCGCGCAAGCCCAACAAAGTCGGACGCAGAGCGAAGGGTGCCATGCCCAAGCCCGACAAAGTCGGGCGCCGGCATGCTGCCGCGACACGTATGTGGCGGCGTTTTGCTTGTCCAAGCATCAGATTACTTGTCATGAAGCACCAGCCTGACCGTTAACGTGCATCATTGCTGGACGGACCAGCGCAAACCGACCAGCTTCATCCATCCGGAAAGCACCCAGCGAGCGCGTTGTGTCGGACTGAGGCAAGGAATCTTCAAACGAGCCTGCTGCACGGCTAAGGCGCCCGCCTTCTACTGACCAATCCCCAAGCGCCCGAGCACTTGCGGACAGAGTCTTATAGTGATCCGCCGCCGGAAACGGCAACTGTCGTGATGTATTAGTACTACAGCGCCACATGGCCCTTCAGGCCATTTGCGCTTGCCCTGGCGGCCCCAAAACGCGGGTTTCTCCGCCCGAGACGACCAAGTGGCGCTGTAGTATTAGGGATTTGGGCGGATTCCTGATGTAACCGGCGGCAGGTGTGCAGGCGACATTTAGAAGGCACAACGACAACTTCCTACACATTGGGCCCTCGCGCAGCGACTACGCCTAGCAGTGTCTGCAGCGATGCTTCCGGCGGAGTACGTGCTGCCGTCCGTTAAACGTGAAATCTATTAGTCAAACCTCAGTTTATCGGTCCACCCAGGGGCGATTGCCCACCCGCGAACGCGCGCCTAAGCTCTAGTGGTATAGAGAGACCTCTGGGGCTTATCGGAGCGCGGCCTTCGAGCGAGGTCTGTGGGTCGTATCTTCACGCCAGGGGGTAAAGAACGGGGTTAGGATAAAGCGAGTAACCAATGCACAAAGACTCGGCGCCTTCACCGAAAAAGCGTACCGGACGTCAGTCGGGTTCATGCCAAAGTAGCAGACACTGGAGAAAGCTCTTCTGCGCCCTGACGGCAATAGCGGCCTTGCCGATGACCACCGTTGCGCAAACCGTCGACGGTGATCTGTCCGTGCACAGGTCGCGCCATACGGGTCTGGCCACTTTCGTCACCGCCCGAGACGGCGGCAGAATCAGCTTACCCACACGCACGCGCAGTCCGGCTGTTCGACCCGCGGACTTCCTGCACAGCTATGGCCCACTCTTTGGAGTAACCGATCCCGCCAACGAATTGGCCGTCAGCCGATCCGACACCGATGCCCTGGGACACCGGCACACGATATATCAACAATTGCACAACGGCATCGAGGTCTTCTCGGGGATGCTCAAGGTGCACCAGGATTCAAACACCGAAGTCTATGCAGCCAACGGCGATTTCTATCCTATCAGCAATAAACTCAATACCACCCCGACGCTCAGTGCAGAGGAAGCCGCCGATGCCGCCATCCAACATGCGGAACAGGGCGAACCTGAAGTCGAGCAAACAAGATTGGTGATTGTCGATCCCGGTTGGTATGGGGATGTGGCGATTGGGGAGCATCTGGCGTACTACGTTGTCCTGACCGACTGGTCCGTGCCGCTGCACGACGCCTTTTTCGTAGACGCGCACACCGGGGACGTACTCGATCGGTGGGGGCTCTCGCACTCGGCGAAGTATCGGGTCGTCTACGACGGCCAAGGCACTACTTATCTGCCCGGTGTACTCGAGCGTTGGGAAGGTCAACCACCCAGGCTCTGGTACGAAGTGAACTCCGCGTATGACTTCATGGGCGACACCTATGACCTTCTCTACCGCGGCTTCGGACGTGACAGCATCGATGACGCCGGCTTGCACCTCGTCGCAACCGTCAACTCACAAGCATTGACCTGCCCTAACGCCGAGTGGCGCACCGGTGCCCTGCAGTCGGTCTACTGTCCCGGCCTGACCGTAGACGACGTAGTGGGACATGAGTTGGGACACGGGCTCACCACCTTCACCTCAAACCTGATCTATCAGAATCAATCTGGTCAACTCAACGAGAGCTATTCCGACATTTTCGGCGAAGCCGTCGATTTGTTCAACGGCGACGCCTCGGAACCGGGATTGCCTGCGGGCACGTCTTGGCCGAAGGATTCCGGATACCAGGATAACGGCACAGATACGCCCAATTCTCGACGGTTCACCTGCAGCGGGTATGACTCAAGCGTTCGCTGGCTGATTGGCGAGGATTGGGTCGTCATCCGCGACATGTGGGATCCGACCTGTAAAGGCCATCCCGATCGGGCCAACAGTCCTTTGCAGACCTGCAGCGCAGCCGACTGGGGAGGGGTGCACAGCGGCAGCGGGATTCCCAACCACGCCTTTGCCATGATGACCGACGGAAAGAGCTTCAACGGATACCTGGTCAACGGCATCGGCTTGATCAAATCCCTCGCTGTCTGGTATCGGGCGATGACGACCTATCTCACTCCGAGCTCGGACTTCACGGACGCCTACATCGCTTTGAACCAAGCGGCATCTGATCTGATAGGCACCTACGCGAACGACCCACGCACAGGTCTGCCTTATCCCAGCACGTTCACCGCAGAGGACGCAGCCGAAGTGGATAAGGCCCTGCTTGCCGTCGAGATGAACACCGACGGTCTATGCGGAGCCACGAATCTGTTTTTCGACCCCGATCCGCCGGAGCAGTGCTCCAACCGCACGACGGTCTATACCAGCGACTTTGAGAACGGACCGAACGGGTGGTATTCCTTTGTCACCATCGGCAACCCACCGACACCCTCTCCCTGGCAGTGGACCACAGACCTACCTGCTTTCCGCGAGGGTTTCGCCTGGTTCTGCAGTGATCCGGACATCGGCGACTGTGGGTCTCAGGACGAGTCCGCCGTCCACTCACTCTATAGCCCCGTAATCGCCTTACCACCCGCGGCTGCTGATCTCAGACTGATTTTCGCCCATTATGTCGCCACGGAGACCGGATGGGACGGTGGCAATCTCCGCGTGAGCACTGACGGCGGCGGCTGGGAACTCGTTCCAACGTCTACGTTCAGGCACAACCCCTACAACGCGTTACTGAGCACCGCGAGCCACGGGAATACCAACCCGCTCGCGGGGCAGCCCGCGTTCACTGGCGTGGGAGGGGAATGGGGCATCTCGCTGGTTGACCTGAGCGCACTTGCCGCCGGCGCACAGACAATCCAGCTAAGGTTCGACTTCGGCAAAGATGGGTGCACCGGGCTTGACGGATGGTACGTCGACGATGTTGAACTCTACTACTGCCTCAATTGTCCCGACGGACCGATCAGTTGGCTGGCACCGCTCGATGGGGTGATCGATGCCCGCCAGCCGCGCGACGCAACCACCGCAGAGTTGCAGGGCATAGACCTCATCGTGACACAGGCTCCGATGGGCGCCGACCCGTCGTGCTGGGCGCTTTGCGAAACGGATTCAGAGGAAGCCCCGAATACCATTGAGGGAGTCACCGAATACGCCCTCGGAGTATACAGCATTCAGCTGGCGCGGGGCTTGACTCCGGGCGCCGTGACCAAGATCACCTACCAGGGTAATACCGCCAGCGCAACCGGCTCGTTTACGTCGCTGCCGGCAGACTCAAACGCGGATGGTCTGTCTAATACTTCGGATATCCTCTCCTTGATAGACTGCTGTCTGAACGAAGTGTGCACGCCTCCGTATGATAAGTACAGCTGCGACATCGACCGTTCCGATGTGGTTAACACCGCGGATATCCTCCGCCTGATAGACCTGCTCAACGGAGCCGGAGCATTTCTACGAGGCTGGAATCTGGAATCCCCCTATGACGGCGGCGAGTGCCCGTAGGTTCGCAAGAATCAGCCGGCCTAAAGCTTAAGCACGAAGTCAATAGCTCTGCGTAATTCCTTGTCCCGGTCGTCGGGGAATCGGTGGCCGACACGCGGGTAGATGCGGAGCTTTGCGACGTAACCTGCCGCTGTAAACTCCTTGACTGCTAAGCGATACGAGGCAACTGCTACATCGCGGTCACGCTCCCCGATCATGAAGTAGAAACGTGGCGCACTGTCTCCGACTGCCTTCGGCGGGGCGTCGAATCTGGGGAGGTACTCGCCGGCCATCGGAATAGCGCCGGCAAACCTGTATTTGCTCCGCGGTGCGGCCGCAACAGCAATGATGCCCCCTTGAGAGAAGCCAACTAGGATCATTCTCTCCTTGTCGATCCGATGATTTGCCAAGGCATATTCCACGGTAAGTTGCACTAGAAATTCAGCGTCATCCTGGCATGTGGGGTCATCGATGCGGTTCGGGTCTATCCAGGTGACACCGCCTTGCCCGGGTATGGGAAATATGGCCTGTGGGGCAATCACGATCGCGCCCATCTCCGCTGCGACATTCCGCCACTCCTCTGTAACCCCGCGTGCTCCACCACCATATCCGTGCAACGCAACGATCAGTGGTGCCGCTTGATCGGCGTTGTACTCGGGCGGCAGCACGACATGCAGGGGGGTCTCTTCGAATCTCGCCTTAAGATCAGCGAGTATCCTCCCGCGGTTACTCTTCACCGCAGAATGCACGGCCTTGTATCCCTCGTGGGAGCGCGTGGCGCCCAGGTCGGTATCGGTTTCAAACAGGGTGAGACGGGAAAAGCCGTTCTGAGCGGCCTTGCCAAGCCACTCGATCGCGCGGTCGGGTTCTCCGTTAAGGGAATACACGCATGCCAGGTTGTACTGGTGTGTGCTGTTGCCGGGTACGAGCTTGTTGAGCCTCAGGGCCAGTCCGATGGCACGGGGCCAGTCCTTCTGGGTGTACGCTTGACAATGGTCCCTCGCCGTGCGCTCGATGTCTAAGGTCAACTGGTCGACATCTTTCGCCGCGGATGCCGCGTTGTGCGCCGAGGGCATCGGCAGGAGAAACACCGATACAACCACTGATACGCCGATAAGGGTCAACGTGAAAATGGGCAAGAAACGCAGTCGTCCAGGAGTATTCGGTGGACTCATCCAGTGTCCCCAGTGCAAACGCCAGGTGCTGTCCCGGTGAGACCCAGCCAGACGCTATTAAACCATTACATGCTAGCGCACACCGGGTCCGAGGCCAATCGTCGTTGGCCGCCCATTACAGGTTATTACATTACCTCTGAAAGGGGCGCATTGCGAGGACGCAGAAGGACGTACAACGACTTTCCGGCTGCAGTAGATGCCTGGGTCGGCAGTGCTGCTGACTCATCCACCGAGGAATTCGGCGATGGCGGCCACTTCGTCGTCGGTCAGGGAGATCGAGCCGTGACTGGGTGACTCCGATCCGGCGGCCAAGTCGTCCGTACCCATGCCGGTGATCGCAGGGGCAAAGCCGGTGGCACCGTCGGCACCGTGGTATGCGGAGCGGTCCGCTTCACAGATGGCGGCATAGTCTGCAAGGCCATCGTCTGTATCGCGCCCGTCATCCACCTCGGCTCATCCGCACCGGCATTCTCCGGTCCAGGCGTCGTCGGACATCACGTTGTCTATCTGCGAGTCGTCTCCGTGTTCAGGAATGTTACGACCTGTCAACTCGCAGAGGGCCTCACGCCGTCTCTTCTCTCTCAGGCAACGATCACTCGTTTGCTTCCATCGCCGGGGAAAGTTGCTTCCCCCACCCGACTTTGCCGAGACAGCACTTCTACCGGTTTGAACAACGACGCTCTCACAGGGCAGGTGGACCGCTACACAGGTGAGACGTGCATCCGGATACATCGCACAACTTGCTTACTCTGTGATATCCTAGCTACAGTCTTTTACTTCCCGGCTTTGTCTGCTTCACCCTGTAATTCGTTGAGATAGTACTTAGTAGAGACTCTACCGGAGTTCAGATCAGAACTTCTCCTGTAACACTCTACAGCTTTCTTGTTATCACCTCTCGTTCTGTAGATGTGGGCAAGGTCATCCCAGACTTTGTAGCTCTTCGGATGGTGGATTGTATTCAGTTTCGCCACCGAGATCGCATCATCCACTTTTCCGGCAATAAATGCGTCGTATCCCACAGATCTGAGCTCGAATTCTGTATAAGGGAACCACCAATCACAGTGGACGAATCTCTCCTTCCTCCTCTCATATTCCGCCATAAACGCACCGATGCCTTCATTCTGAAGGATATCCTCGAGAGTGATCACTCTGTCGTTTAATATGGCCTCCAAGGCCTGATCAGTTCCCGAGAAATAGTCTTGAGATGTTACTGGAACGGGAAAGTCCGGTGGACAGTAACCGCGCTCGTCGGAGGGATGTCCCTTTTGCCAAAAATACTGTGAGACCAATAGATATAGACCACTGTATGGCAATTCGAACAGCTCTGTGTCGGAGAACCAGTTCAATGGCCCGGAGGTGGGTTCACCGACGGTTATTGCATCCGTATGTTCAATAATCTGAGCCAGACACCTGACGGCGGCGCTAAAAGTGGTTCTACCTGTGATGACATACAAGCTTCCGCGCTTGCTTATCTCCTCATGTTTGATGAATTCGTGAATAAGCGGCTGCAATATATACCCGTTGCCTCCATCGTTATACCGAATATCAAGCACAAACTTGTCGATCATTTCCGAGTGTTCGTCGTAGTAATCCCAAAGGCGCTCTACAAACTGATGAAATGTTTCCGTCTCGGCATCATTAACGGAGTTGAACTGCACATATAGGGTCGTGTAATCCGGAAGCAGCTCAAACCAGTAGTAGTCTCCCTTTGTCAACAGATTCTTCAGATGCAGAGGTAACTTATCCATTTTATCACTGAATACATTTACAGACTCACTATCCGCAGGAATGTGGTAACGATTTCTTGCCCAACCGAAATTGGCTCTCCATTCAACTGAAGGAATGGAGATTTTCACCCTCTCAGTTCTATGTATTTGAAGCTCGAGCGGTAGAGAATGGCCAGTGTCGATGATCTTCAGTGCCTTCAATATTGTTGCGTTTGAAATGTATGCGGGCACTTCCTTGGGAATGCTGTGGCAGCTGTCAATGGATGTTGCTGATGCAACTCTCCGGAAGGCTTCCAGTGCTGAGAGATTTCCGATGCGCAATACTTTTGCCCCGACAAGCTTCGCATACGCGTTGTCAATCGCAGTTATGAATACCCCATCGGAGAACTGATCGAGTCGCAAAGGAAACCAGTGCGTGAAGGAGGGGTTACCTCCGAGAGGAAGGAGTGTATGGCCGTCGCGCAAGAGAGCGACGAGCTGCATGATGCGAACCGTTATTTCCTTGGTATCAAGACTGGGAATGTCTTCTTTGAGTTGTTGAGCATGGCCGACGAATTCTTCTTCAGGGATGCGGAACCACGGATTGGGATGAACTGATCGTATTCGCTCTAGCAGGAAATCGATGTCCGAACGCCAGCCTTGGATATCGATCGTGGCCGCTATCGACTGTGTTCGGTGGCCGACGTGCCTCACCGAGCCCGTACAATGTGTGGCAAGGAGAAGGGTCAATATTGATAATGGTATCAGTAGCGATGAATATACGGTGCGCTGCGTGTGCATAATTTACTCCTCGGACAGTACTTGATACACGATTACCGAGAGGATTGGAGCCAGAGGCACGCAGCGTTGTTTGGTCCCGTCTGCGAGCGCCCTGTTGAACCTCGCTCGCAACGGACGCTTTGCCCGCCCAGTGTCGACAGCCACTACGTGGTCAATCTGTAACAAGGACCACCCGCAACTCGCGTTAGCCTTTAACGTGAATCCGCCCGAAGGGGCGAGCTCGCTGACTGTGCGCGTCTCGAGTTGTCAGTGAGGAGCTTGCTTTAGCATTCCCTTCATGGCCATCGACTCCTTCCCAGCGGTGTTGACCACCGTGCTTTATTCGCAGTGAGCGAGCAAATATTTGAGGGACGGCGTGCGAGAACGCGGAAAGATGCACGACGACCTTTCGGGCGCGATGTATGACTGGGATGGTGGCGGTGACTTAGCCTCCGAGGAACTCGGCGATGGCGGCCACTTCGTCGTCGGTCAGGGAGATCGAGCCGTGACTGGCGGATTCCAGCCCGACGGCTATTTCGTCGGCGCTCATCCCGGTGATATCCGGGGCGAAGCCGCTGGCACCGTCGGCGCCGTGGCACGCGGAACATTCTGCCGCATAAAGGTCAGCACCGTCATCCACGGTGTCGCCGTCATCGACGTCGCCTCCGTCGTCTCCGTCATCGACGTCGTCTCCGTCATCGACGTCGTCTCCATCGTCAACATCGCCGTCGTCGTCCGCGTCATCCGCGGCGGAATCATCCCCCTCGATCGCGTCGTAGACGTCGTTAGCCACTTCGGTTATCAGAAGGTCAAAGTAGGTTTGTCCGGCGGCAGTTGCAGTCTGGTAAAGAACGTCGGCGAGGTTGGTTCCGCACCCCGAGACCCCGATTAACAGGATGACAGCTACTAAGCCAACCGAAAACTGATGTAGCACACGATTTAGCGAAAAGCTCTTGCTCTGTTGCATTTCGTTGATCCTCTCGTTGGGGCAATTCGCAGACGATTCTACTGCCCGAACCGAATATTACTCACTTATCGAGCCGGCGCGCCCCGGCCTGAGCAACATCTCGTCACCAAAATGCGCGTCGTGACACGCTGAACAGTTCTCAACATCTTCACCGCTGTGGGCTTCCTCGCTCAACTCGTCGGGTTCGTCGTGGCAACCCACGCAGAGATCAAGCACCGGCTCAGCCAGCAATCCGACCAACTCACTGCGGTGCGGGCGGTGGCAGCCGGCACATTCACCGTCTTCAACCGGCGAGTGGGCCACCTCTTCGCTGAAGTAGCGCTCGTGGCACGTCTGACACGCATCCATGAAATCCTCGCGCACCTGCTGCTGCTGAGCAGCGTCATGGCAGCTGTGACATTGACGTTGGACGAAAGGCTTGTGCGCCGATGTGTACTTGGACTTGGCCATAGCCAACATCGGCAAGCCCGCAGCTGCCGGCGCGGGAGCATCCGCCGTGCTCGACGACGCCCCCTCCTCGGGCAGCTCGAAGAAGAACGAGTTCAAGCGCTCGCGAGTACCTTGCGAACAACCCACCAGTATGATCAAACCCAGCGGGATTGTCTTACTTAGCCTGTGCATAACAGCCCCCTGTTAAAAACCGAGCCGCGGGTTCGGACCTGCCACGCCATATCCCATAACCATACCTGACCTGGTCCAGGAATCAATACTTCCCTTTTCGACCTGGACTCCGCCTCCCGGATGTGCTCGCCTCTTATGAGGAGCTGCGGCGAGGCACCGGTCGTTAACATATCGTCGATCAGGCGACGTTCTTTGCAATTTCGTTCGTTTTTCTATTGCGTGCTGGACGATATTCGCCTATAGATTGTATTCTCGCTTCGTCGAGTTGTGCGGCTGCCCCGGCCTCAGCGGCGTGGTTGAGCCACCGCGGGCAAGTAGACTGGCGGAAGGGTGTGAAATGTCTGGCGTGGTCGGCACCTTACGCTCCTTTTCTATCAGGTACGCGGCTTTGGCGGTAGGAGCGCTACTTGTCATCGTCCCTGTGGTCGAGGCTGGTAACGAGGAAGAAACAGAGCCCACCAGCGAAGGGCTCTTTAGCCTCGACTACCTCGATGCGTACCTGGAATTCGAGGCTGAGTATGCGCGCACTCGCGTGGAAACGAAGAGCCGGGATTCCTTCCGGCCAAAGCGTATCCAGAAGAACCGCGAGTGGGGCCTGGAGGAGCGGATCGGGTTGAAACTCGGCGGATCGTTCGTTGATCCCAGTTTCATCACCTACAGCAGTGACTTCAGCTTTGCCTTAACTCAAGATTGGTTCAAAGAGAGGATCGACTCCTACGATCACACCGATACAGACCACGGTTATCTGCTGCAGTATGACACCCGCATGGACTTCTTCCAGGGCAAGATCATCTCCGGTTCAATCCACACCATTAGGAGGGACAATAGGATCAACCGGCGGTTCCAATCCACGCTGAACGAGCGCCGAACCGGGTACGGTACGAGCTGGGTATTCACTCACGAAAAGCTCCCCATGGAGCTGACCTATGACTACCTGGAGACAGATCGCACCGGCAACCGGGACTACCGTGACGACGAGCACTTCACCGACAGTACACTCCATTACGGCGTTGACTGGCTCGTATCCGATCATCACCGATTCAAGTTCTCTTACGAACACGCCAACACCAAACAGGAATACCAAGGGCTTTACGAACCCTTCGAAACCACGCGCGATCTTCTGACCGTGGAACACGAGCTGGAGTTCGGGGACGACCATCAACACGACGTCAGGACGCTTATCCACTGGCAGGAGGAGAGCGGGGACTTCGCCCGCGACCTGTTCGAGATAGGCCCGCAACTGAAGATCCAGCACACCGACAATCTCCAGACTATGTACAAATACCAGTTCAACCGCGAGCGCTACGCAGGTCTGGACATCGAAACGCAGCGTGCGGACTTCCAGCTTGTGCACCAGTTGCACACTAACCTTACCACCACGGTAGATGTATTCGGCCTGTACGAGGACATCGAAGACGACATCAACACGACGCAGTACGGTGCCTCGGTGGATTGGCAGTACAACCGGAAGAACCGCTTCGGCCGGCTTTATGCAAACCTGGCTCTGGCGTACGACACCGAAGATGTCGAAGGCGACAACGGCCGGAGGGTCGTGCTGGATGAAGCCCACACCTTCAGCGACCCCTTCACCCTGATCCTGCGCAATCGCGAGGTGGTGCTTCATACCGTGGTGGTTACGGATTCGACGAATCGCCGGGTGTTTCAAGTCGGCGCAGACTACCTGGTGTATAGCCGGGGCAATGTGACCCGAATCGCGCGTGTGCTCAACGGGCGAATCGCCGACGGAGACACCGTCCTGGTTGATTACCAGTTCCGTACGCCTGCCGACGGCAAACTCGACACAATCCGTATGGACTTCAGCCTCGAGCAACGGTTCGCCAACGGTCTTACCCCGTACTATCGCTGGTCGTACCGCAATCAGGAGGACGACGTATCTTTCGGCTACGCCAGCCGGGCGGATCGCACGGATCACCATCGCCTCGGCGTGAAGTACGAGGCAAAGCGCTTCACACTCGGTGGCGAAGTCGAGGTTTTCGATGACACGGTCGAGCCCTACGACGCATTCCATCTCGACGGCATGATGCGCGTAGTCGAAAGTGTCGATCACAACATGAACCTTTCGAGCCGGTTGTCACGCCTCTACTTTGAAGGCGGCATCGACGACCGGGATGTGACTATGCTGGACGTCGAGTTGGATCACCGCTGGCATCTTACGGAGCGGCTGTCGACCATTCAGCGGGTGGCCTATCGATTCGAGGATGACTCCTTCGCCGGTGACACCCACGCGTGGGATGTTACCACCGGTGTGGAGTATGCCGTCGGGGACCTCTTTGGCGAGTTGACGCTCGAATACGATCGACTGGAGCTTCCCGATTCCGACGAGGAAGACTTCGGATTATACTTCAGGATTCGCAGGGACATTCCCAATGTGCTGGGCCTCCAGTAACAATCCGCGACTTGTCACCTTAGTAGCGGGCTGCGTAGTGGCGGGCTGCCTGGTCGGGTGCGCAACTACACGGGGAGTGCTCTTCGAGCCCATCGATCCGCCCAAGGTTTGGCCGGCTCCACCGGACACGCCGCGGATCAAACTGATCGGAGCCCTTTCGAGCAGTGAAGACCTCAAGGCCTCCAAAAGCGGAATGGAGAGCTTCAAGACGGTTCTGCGGGGGCCGCGACCACCGATCAAGTTCTCTGCCCCGCAGGCGCTGGCCGTCCATGCAGACAATACTATTGCCGTTGCCGATGGGGCCGGGGCAGCCGTTCACATCATTGACTTGAACGAACGCACCCACGCACGCGTCATCGGCTGGGATGACCAGCAGTTTGCGGTGCCCATCGGCGCGGTTTGGGTGGGCGATCGACTATTTGTGACCGATGCACAGCGTCACGAGGTAATAGAGTTGGACGTGGACGGTCGTTTCCGCGGCCGATTCGGAAGCGGGGTGCTCGTTCGCCCGGTGGGGATCGCGTTTTCCAAAGTCCGCGAGAAGCTCTACGTTGTCGACGGCGGATCTCATTGCCTGAAGGTCTTCGACCTTGCGGGCAACGTGGTCCGCACCATCGGCAGACAAGGGATCAACCCGGGCGAGTTCAATTTCCCGTCACATATCTGCTGCTCGGAAGATCGGTTGATCGTGGCAGATAGCGGGAACTTTCGTGTGCAATGGTTGAATCTGGACGGGGAGTTCATAAGGGCATTCGGCCGGAAAGGTGATGGCGCCGGTGATCTCTCGCTTCCCAAGGGTGTGGCCCTCGACAGCGAAGGACATCTCTACGTCGTCGATGCCCACTTCGAGAATGTCCAGATCTTCAACAGCGACGGGCAAGTGTTAATGGCGTTTGGCGAGGAAGGACGTGACCTGGGGCAGTTCTGGTTGCCGGCTGGACTCGCTATAGACGGGCAGGATCGCATCTGGATCGCAGACCCGGGGAACGGGCGCATCCAGATGTTTGAATATATGAGGACAGCCCTATGAAGATGCAACGGGTTTTGTTGACAGGCTGTTGCATGTGTGGCGTATTGGCCGCAGCCGCGATGGCTGACGAGTCGATCGTCAACTCCAAGCATGATTTGTCCGTTCGCGGGCCCGGACCGATTCGCGCCGTGCAGGAGAACGAGGTATGCATCTTCTGCCACACGCCGCATAATGCCGCCCCGCAGACTCCTTTGTGGAACCGGGAGAACCCGCGAACGTACTATCGCATCTATGAGAGCTCCACCACGGACGCGCGGATCGATCAGCCCTCGGGACCGTCCAAGATGTGTCTGAGCTGTCACGACGGGTCGATGGCTTTGGGCAATGTCCTGTCGCGACCGATGGCCGGGCCTATCGTGATGACCGCACGAACGATGCCGCCCAGACACGGCGATCTAACCATTGATCTTTCCGACGATCATCCGATCGGGTTCCGTTACGATCGGGCACTCACCAACGTGGACAACCAGCTACGTCCGGTCGAAGTAGTCACCCGAGAGCTCCCCCTCGGCGTACATGGGGAGCTACATTGCACGTCGTGCCACGACCCCCACAACAATGAGCTGGGCGACTTCCTGAGGATGTCGGACCAGATGTCAGCCATGTGCCTGGCCTGCCATGACCTGGACGGTTGGTATCGTGCGTCACATGCCGTCAGCGGTAAGAGAACGACCGGACGAGTTGTCGATCCGACCGAGAGGCTCAAGTACGCTAGCGTGACCGATAACGGTTGCTCCTGCTGTCACAAGATTCACTCCGCCCCGCAAAGCGAGAGATTGCTGCGTTTCACGAAAGAAGAACACAACTGTCTCAACTGTCACAGCGGCACTGTCGCCAGTTTCAACGTCGCTGCGGAGATCGGCAAGCGCTCAGGCCACGACGTGACCATGCGCACCGGGACGCACGATCCGGCGGAGACGCCATTTTCGATGCGCCGGCACGTTGAGTGTTCCGACTGCCACAACCCTCACGCAGTCGAACATAATCCTATGGGGACGGTGCGGGGCACTTTCGGGCAGACGGTCAAGGGCCCCAACCTGCACGTTTCCGGCGTGAGCATAACCGGGCGTGAGACGGACAGGGCGACTTATCTGTACGAAATCTGCTTCAAATGTCATGGGGACAGCACGTCGCGCCCTC
The DNA here is from genome assembly GCA_020348265.1 of Phycisphaerales bacterium. GTDB lineage: Bacteria > Planctomycetota > Phycisphaerae > UBA1845 > UBA1845. Next base: position 2,749,337 of record CP070744.1, read on the forward strand.
GGCTTCGGACGTCGCGGCAGATCAGTCAGACCAACGTGCGACTGGAGTTCCGCACGTCGAACCCGTCATTCCATCCGGTTGCCGGCCCGCGCAGGGCCACGGATTCTCCAAGCCTGATACCACCGCTGCGAAACGGGAGTGTGATCACCTGTACTGATTGCCACAATAGTGACAACGCCCGCTCTGCAGGCGGTTCGGGTGCTAACGGCCCCCACGGATCGATGTTCGACTCGTTGCTCGTTCGCAACTACGAGACTGCCGACTTCACCGTGGAGAGCGCCCAGGCCTATGCCCTTTGCTACGGTTGTCATAGCCGTGACAGCATCCTCAACGACGAAAGCTTCTCCAGGCACCGCCGTCATATTGTGGACATACGTACACCTTGCGGCGTATGCCACGACCCCCACGGCATCTACCGGGGGCAGGGCAACGCAACCGAGCACAGCAACTTGATCAACTTCGATCTGTCCGTGGTCATGCCCGCCGACACTACCAGCGGACGACGCGTGACCTACGAGGATACAGGACGTTTGTCGGGAACCTGCACGATGACCTGCCACGGGTTTACCCACGTCAGTTTCCCTTATGCCAACACCGCTGCGGGAGGCTCGACGTCGCAGGTACGTAGTCTGAGTCGAGGAGCGAATCGATGAAACACACAGGGGTAGCGTCTCTTGCTCTTGTCTTTGTGCTGTGCGTCGCCGGTGGATGGGCGTGGGCCGAGATCGAGGGCTCCAAGCACGACTTCAGCAAGCAGGAGTGGTCTGGTGGAGATAAGTGCGGCGTCTGTCATGCCCCTCACAAGGTCATGCCTCCTACGACCGGACCGGAGTGGGACCCCAAGGCGGACGTCCAGCGCACTTTCGGAAAGCCGGTCAGCGATTCCGAGATGCCGGGTAATGGCACACTGGTATGCATCCGCTGCCACGACGGTACCATCGCCAAGGACGCCGTCGGTGGCACCAAGAAGCAGCGTTTCGCCAATATCCACCACCCGGCGCGGGTGAGTTCAGCGCACGGCACGACTGATCATCCCGTCGGTATCGAGTACCCCCAGTTCAAGGAAGGATACCATCCCCCGCTGCTGGTCACTGCCCGAGGAAACGTACCCCTCCCTGAAGGCAAGGTCGAGTGCGTCTCCTGTCACGACCCCCACGATATGTCCGAGGTCAGGTACATGCTCATCAAGAGCAACGCCCGCAGCGCCCTGTGCCTGACCTGCCACAAGAAATAGGCATGGCACCGGCCGGCTTAGTTACGCCCGATATTTGGAAATCAAACTCCACACCCAGCTTGGTTCCTCACCGTGTGCCACTGGCAGCTTGCTGCCAGTGCTCGCATTTCCTGATTGTTGCCGTCGTGCTGCTGACCGCTTTCTCCGGCTGTGCATCAACACGTACGACGTTTGATCTGGAATATATCCCGCCGCCACCTAGCACCGCGCATGCCGTTCACTTGAAGTCTTTCAACTCCCTCGGCGAACTCGTCCCTCGCCGGGGCAGTTGGGTCGAGGTCTTTCGCGGTCGGCCCGTAAGCCCGTACGTAAGCACACCGGCCGGCATCGCTTATCGCGACAACCACCTGTACATCTGCGACACAGGCCTGGACACAGTGCACAATTGGGACTTGGCTAGAGGAAGGGCCGAGCGGATCAAGTTGACCGGCAAGGACGCCCCAAGCCATCCCGTCGACGTGGCTGTGGATGAGCTGGGTATGTTGTACATCGCTGATTCAGAGCGAGGCGAGATCATAGCCACCGATGCTTCGGGCAGCTCCGTACGTCACTTCGAGCCCCCCAATCGCGAAGCATATAAGCCGGTCGCCGTTGCCCTTCACGGAGATACGCTCTACGCAGCGGACATCGCCTCGCACACCGTAGACGTCTTTGCCACCGACACCGGAAGCCTCACCGCCTCGATCGGCGTGCTCGGCAGCAAGTTAGGTATGTTCTATTACCCGATGGGCGTAGCTGCGGACGCTGATGGTCGTGTGTACGTGGCCGACATGATGAACTCTCGCGTGCAAGTTTTCGGTCCGCAGCAGGTTTTTCAGATGAGCATGGGGCAGCCGGGCGACCGCTACGGAGACATGGGCAAGCCCAAGCACCTGGACGTTGGCCCGGACGGCACGATTTTCATCGCCGACAGCCAGTTCGCCCACATCCACTTGTTCAGTCAGCAAGGTCACCTGCTTATGCTCCTCGGTGGACCGGAGAGCAAGATCGGCAGCACACCCATGCCCGTAGGCGTGGCGATTGCGCCCTCCCTCCCCGAGCGTCTAGCATCGCTCGTCCCCCCCGACTTCGACGCCCATTACTATCTCTTCACCACCAACACCGTAGGCCCCAACCGGATAAACCTGTTCGCAATCGGGCTGAGCCGTTGAGCCCGAGTATCGGACTTACCCAAAAGCAACACATGCTTTATCCGATACCCTGCTTCGAGTTGTTCCTGATCCGGCTGCTCCATAGAATGCAGTCCGTAAGTCTGTGGATTACGAGACTTCGAAGACGGAGATTCATGCAGGGTTCGACGGTTTATCTAGAGACGATGGGTTGCCAGATGAACGTGCTCGATAGCGAGCTGGTCATGGGACAACTCCGCGCCATTGGATACAGGCCCGTCGATGATGCAGCCAAAGCCGATGTCGTTTTGATCAACACCTGCAGCGTACGCGAGCACGCAGAGCAGAAGGTCCTCTCCCGCCTGGGCGCCTTGAAGAAGCCCAAGAAGGACAATCCCGATATGATCGTGGGCGTGATCGGCTGCATGGCTCAGCGCGATCCCGACGGCATCTTCGGCAAGATGCCCCATGTAGACCTGGTCTGCGGACCGGGGGAGCTCAACAAGGTCTCCGCGCTGCTTGAAGAGGTACGGGCAAACCGCACTCACGCAATAGCACTTTCTCAGTCGATGTCCCGCAGGAACACCGTGCTGCAGCGCGCTTTGGAGCACGACTCGGTCGAAGCTCTTGATCTGTCGCGCGATCCGGCTCCGGATGAGAACCTCCTGCAGGCTTACGTTCGCGTGCAACGCGGCTGCGACAAGTTCTGCACGTTCTGCGTCGTTCCGTTCACACGCGGACCGGAGCGGTGCAGGCCGCCCGCGCAGATCCTCGATGAAGCCAGGATGCTCGCCAACAGAGGTGCCAAAGAAGTAACTCTGATCGGTCAGACGGTAAACAGCTATGTTCATCCGGAGAACAGCCGGCCCGTGAGGCTTGCGGACCTGCTAGTCCGTGTCAGCGACGTCGCGGGAATCGAGCGTGTGCGTTTCGTTACCAGCTACCCCGGCGATTTCACCGACGACATCTTCGAAGCTATGCGCGACGTACCCAAGGTCTGCGAATACCTGCACATACCGGTCCAAAGCGGCAGCGACGCCGTCTTGAAACGCATGCGCCGTCAATACACCGTCGGACAGTACATCGACTTGCTCGACCGGGCTCGCGAATACGTTCCCGACATCGCCGTTGCCAGCGACTTCATAGTGGGATTCTGCGGCGAAACCCAGGAGGAGCATGAGTCTTCCTTGCGTTTGATCGAGCGTTGCCGGTTTAAAAACCTCTTCGTCTTCAAGTATTCTCCGCGCCCGGGGACCGTGGCGGACAGGCACAACCACGATGATGTACCGGAAGACGTCAAGCGAACCCGCAACATCGAGCTGCTCTCCCTGCAGGAGCGACTGGCTTCGTCCCACAACCAAACGCTCATCGGAACCACCGTCGAAGTACTCGTTGAGGGATTCAGCAAGGCCGCACTGAAGGCCCAGGAGGCCGAACAGCTCCGCGGCGAAGAGGTCGCGTGGCGGCGGACGGATCAACTTGCAGGGCGCACGCGAAAGGACCAGATCGTCGTATTTCCGGGCAAGCCTGAGGACATTGGCCTGCTCGCAGACATCCGTATTAATGCGGTCACCGCCCTGACTCTGCACGGGGAGGTCGTTCGAGATTGACGGCGCACCACGCCGACGAGCAGGTCCACATAACGAATGTTCACATCTGCTTGAACCGTCCCGAATCACCCTGAGCCGAACTGGCTGTACCTCTTGCGGCGAGTTACCCGATTTGCTAAAAGGACCATTATGAGCACGACAGCCCAGACACTTACCGCTCCGGGGAAGGTAGCGCCGGCCAAAGAAAACCGGCCCAAGAGGCTCCCGCCGTACCATGTCATTCTTCTGGACGACGATGATCACACCTACGACTATGTGATAGGCATGGTGCGTAAGCTCTTTGGGTACACGCCGGAGCACGCTCTGCAGCTAGCCGCAGAGGTCGATCAGGCAGGCAGAGTCATTCTTGACACCACCACGTTTGAACGGGCCGAGCTCAAGCGTGATCAGATCCATGCCTTTGGGCGTGATTGGCGCATCCCCCGCTGCCAAGGGAGCATGAGCGCAGACATCGAACCCGCAGAAGACTAATCCGAACCTCCCCCACCGCTTCGATCGAAGACCTTACGTCGTCCGAATGTCGCGCCGGGCGAAGATGATTCCGCCGAAAAGCCACGCAACCCCACCCACACCGACAAGAGTGGAAATATCCGCAACGGGCCACGCGCCGTTACGCAAGATCATCAGCGGTCTATAGTAGTTGAGCACACCCAAAAAGGCCAGGCTTTTGGCCGGGTTCCAGAACTGCGAGATGAAGTTCAGAAAGAATGACCCCAGCACGATCGCCAGCACTACGCCCACAGCTCGCCCCCGGCGATCGCTCAGCGACGATACCAACCAGGTTATCCCCCCCACCGCCAGGTACAGGCAGTATAGATTGGTGATCACAATGAGGCTTTGCCGCCAGGTCATTTTCATCTCCTCAGGAGCGCCGCGCCCGCCTATAGCGTTGCCTGCAAGACCGATCAGCACGGTCAACATTCCCGCGAGCAGCCAGACCAGCGACTCACAAAGGTAGAGCTTCTTCCGCGATACGGGCAGGGCAAGCAGGCAATCGACGGTTCCCCGATCGACTTCACCTGCAGGTACGCGCGTACAGAATGCGATCGCCTGTGAAAAGACAATCGCCAGGACCATCATATGTACCCATGCGATTGCAGCGATCATCCGCGGGCTGATGCTCTGTCCTACCTCCGTACCCAACATCACGGTAACGAACTGGCGAATGAACTTCACCTTAAGCCACTGGCCATACTCTTCCCCGATGAACATGGGGAGGATGTACGCCAGCAACATCTCCATCGCCCCGAGCGATAAGACGAGCAGGATGATGGTAAATCGCGTCTCGCGCAGCGTCTTGGCGATCAGCCCGCGCATCAGAAAGTCCGCTCCTTATTCGTAGTATTGCTCGAACAATCTGGCAAGATCAGGCTGTCCGATGGTCAAGTCCTCAATAGGTTGCTGTGCACCCCAGCGAATCAGTTCCGTTGCCGATCCGGTCAGCGACGCGCTCCATTGTCGGTTGTGGCGTTCGTAGACGTCGATGAAGCCGGGAACAGTCACCGCATCGAGCTTGACGGAGTCCTGCCACACTATTGTCACGTCACGACGGGCCCGGGCCCGCAGGTTCTCCAGCGTTTCGTCAGCCACCAGTTTCCCTTCACGGAGGATGACCACATGATCGCACAATTGCTCGACCTCACTCAGCGTGTGGCTGGAGAAGAACACCGTATGACCTGCGGAAACCAGCGAGCGCAAGTGATCGTACAATTTCTTCTGCATGAGCGGATCGAGCGAGGCCGTAGGTTCATCCAGAACGAGTAGTCTGGGCTCATGCACGAGGGCTAGAATCAGACCCAGCTTCTGGCGCATCCCCCGTGACATGCTGCGAACCCGCACGTCGGGATCAAGATCGAAGTCTTGCGATAGTTCCGCACCCGCCGGCATAAGATCGCGCCCGCGCACCTGTCCGAAGATCTTCAACGCGCTCTTACAGGTCAGCCAGGGATAGAACCTGAGGTCCCCCGGTACGTAGCCGACTTCAGCTTTGATGCGGGCGCTGTCCCGCCAGGTGTTGAGCCCAAAGACGCCGGCCTTGCCACCGGTGGGTCTGAGGAACCCTAAGAGAACACGAATGGTGGTTGTTTTACCCGCGCCGTTTGGACCCAAGAAACCGAACATCGCTCCAGCGGGCACGTTGAAATCAAGCCCAACGACGCCCGTTCGCCGCCCGTAGCGCTTGGTCAAATTGTCAACGCTAATCAAACTCATCATTCATCACCGCCAACTGATCGAAAGGGCCCGCAGATGCTCGAAAACGCCCAACGCAAATAGCCTCCTCTTTTGAGGCCGAATCGTCTAGTGCCTGCCGACAGCACACACTACTTACAATGTACATCTTGTGGGGATAACAGCAATTACAACACTTGGCGACCATTGTAATCAGCCGCAGACCCTGGAGCCCTGGGCAGCTCTGCACGGGTTAACAAGCCAATACTACCCACAGGGTCACCCGACAGGCCGTAACGTGTGTAAACAGGCAGCGAGGCGCATTCAGCCCCATCTCGAGGTCTGTTTCCGCGGATGAAGCGTTTGTCTACTGGATTTGACGCCCGAGTCCACTATAGTCGCCCCGAATAAACTGCAATGCTCGTGGAATACTTGTGAGGTGGAAGTGTTTAGCTGCAACAACCTCTGCAAACGATACGGCCGTGTCACCGCCCTTGTGGACGTGACCCTAGCGGTCGAGCCCGGCGTCGTTGGCTTGCTGGGCCCCAACGGAGCGGGCAAGAGCACGCTTATCAGCGTACTGCTGGGGCAGACGCGGGCCACCGTGGGGAAGGCGTCGGTCCTCAAGCTGGATATTAGCCGACAACAGAGGAGTATCCGCCGCCGCGTAGGATTCGTACCGGAAAACGACTGCCTCATCCCCGGCATGACCGGAACGGGCTATGTCTACTACACCGGTAGATTGGCTGGTATGTCACACGCGGACTCCATGCAGCGAGCCCACGAAGTGCTCGACTACGTGGCTTTGGAGGAGGCGCGCTATCGCCCGACCGAGGGGTACTACGCGGGCATGAAGCAGCGCCTCAAACTCGCCCAGGCCCTGGTCCATGATCCCGATTTGATATTCCTCGACGAACCGACCAACGGCATGGACCCCCAGGGACGTCAGACTATGCTCTCGCTCATAAGCGATCTGGGCAATGCGGGTATCAGTGTCTTGCTGTCCAGCCATTTGCTGCCCGACGTTCAGCGGGTCTGCGAGCGGGTCATCATAATGGCGGGCGGGCAGGTGTTGACCAGCGGTCGAATCGACGAGATGAGCAAGCCTCACCCAACGCTCTATACCGTCGATTTCGCGGGCGATGTCGCAGCCCTGCGACAGCAACTCGCCGAACGCAAGGTATCCGTGCTTGAACACAGCAACGGGCGGTTGAGTATCGAGCTTCCCGGAGAGAACTCCCAGACGGCCGTCCTCGAGGCGGTTCGCGCTTCTGGCGGTAAGTTGCACGGCCTGCACCCCAGGCGCAGCTCACTGGAAGAGACCTTCATGGCAGCGATTCAAAGGCAGCACCAGACATGACCGACGCCCCCGCAAACAGAGTGCATCGCTACCAGCGCTGGGATGGCGAGCTTAACAAGAATCGCTGGACTTGGCTGGCCATGGTTGTAGCTGGTGTGCGCCTGGCCTTGAAAGATCGAAAGACGCGCTCTTTGGTGACAACAATCACAATGGTCGTACTGGGCGCATGTATCGTTCTCTACGTCCTGTCGCTTCTTGAGCTGTTGGCTGGAACCGAGCAGGGCAAAGCCATTGCCGAATTCGTGCACGCTTTCCTTGGAGTGGATGTGAGCGAGGTGTCTCGTATCGCAGAGTTCCGAGAAAGCCTCTGGCGCGTCTTCTTTCTACTTATTATCAAGATTGAGATGTTCTGGGTGTTGCTGATCGTCGCATTGGTCGGTCCGCGCTTGATCGCAAGCGACTTGAAACATTGTGCCCTTCCCATCTACTTCGCCAAACCGGTGACGCCGCTGACCTATGTAACCAGCAAGTGGCTGGTCGTTGCCGTTTTCATCGCCCTGGTCACTTTCATCCCCAACCTTCTGTCATTGATCGTGGGTGTGTTGATCACCGGCGGACTGCACACCTGGGCACAGACGGCAAGCCTGGGCTTGGACCTGGTGCTCTCCGGACTTTCCGTGTGTCTCGTGGGTGGTGCGATTGTCTTGGCACTTTCGAGTCTGAGTTCAGATCATCGATATGTAGCCGTCGCATGGTTGGCTGTATGTCTACTACCTGTCTTCGGGCAGACGATTCTGAACAACCTGCTTCCGCCCGAATCCACCACCGGTTGGCTAGGGTGCGTCTCTCTGCGGGACAACATAATGACCGTTACGGACTGGCTGTTTGGGATGAGAGAAGCGCTGGAGTCGTCAGACTTACCGGCAGAGGCGTTCACCAATGCCTTGCTGAAACCGGTCAAACCGATTTGCGCCGCCACCGTGTTGGCGGCATGGACCCTTGCAGCCCTGGTTCTGAGTTACCGGCGAGTGGTCAAGTTCTCGCAAACAGCGGCGAATGTGTGAGATAGAGTTGGCAGTTATCGAATTGGACAAAGTGTCGAAGTGGTATGGCGAGGTCATCGGCCTTAACAACGTGACTGCGACTATCGGCGCCGGCATCACCGGTCTGGTCGGGCCCAACGGCGCGGGGAAAAGCACCTTGATGGGGTTGACCATGGGACAGCTCCATCCCAGCAAGGGGGTAATTCGAGTCCTCGGGCAAAAAGTCTGGAATGCCCCGGCTGTGCTCTCACAGATAGGGTACTGTCCGGAAGGCGACGTGTTCTGGCTGAATCTAACCGGAAGCCAGTTCGTTGGATTCCTGGCCAAACAGTCAGGTATGTCCGGGCGGAAGCGGCGCGAAGCTGTTCAAAAGGCGATCGAACTGACGGGCATGACCAGCTATGCGGGGCGGGCGATCAAAGGCTATTCCAAAGGAATGCGCCAGCGCATCAAGATTGCTCAGGCTCTTGTCCATAGCCCGCGTTTACTCATCCTGGACGAGCCGTTCACCGGGACTGATCCGGTGGGGCGGCATGAACTGGGCAACCTATTCCGCTCACTGGCTGAGCAAGGCGTGGACGTCCTGATTTCCAGCCACGTTCTTCACGAGGTGGAAGCCCTGACCTCGCAGATGCTCATGATTGATCACGGCCGGATAATTGCCCAGGGCGACGTTCATACGGTGCGCGGAACAATGCATGACAGGCCGCACGCAATTCGCGTGCGAGTCGATCAACCCCGCAGGTTGGCGATTTACCTTGCGGGATTGGACATCATCACCGGAGTCAAGATCACCGCCCCCGACGCGCTGATGATCGAAACACCCTCCCCCGAGCAGGTATACCAGCAGCTGCCCGGGCTTATTCTCGAAAAGGGTCTGACCGTGAGCGAGATAGCTGCGGCGGACGAAAGCCTGGAAGCTGTCTTTGACTATCTGACCCGACGGAGCGGATAACAAGTGAGGTGTACATCGTGAGACCTATGATCGCCTTGTTCAACTTCACCATCCGCCAGACGCTCCTCAATCGGAAGTTGTGGCTCACGGTACTCATGCTGGCGGCACCTTGTGTGCTGGTGGCCGTTGTCCGCAGCGTCGCACCCCCATTCGATACTGCAAAAGAGCTGTGGGAGATGTACCACGTCCTCGCTCAGTTCATGTTGATCATGGGACTCGTACCTCTGATATGCATGGTTCACGGCACCTCACTGATAGGCGCGGATGTCGAGAACCGCACAGTGGTATACTTGATTACCCGACGAATGCGCAGGTCCACCATGCTGTTCGTGAAGTTCGCTGCTACAGCGCTGGTGCTTGCGGTGCTTTGCGACTTGGCCATGCTCGGCCTGCATCTTTGCGCCTTCAGCGCGGTTCAGATGGAGTCTTTGATCATCCCATCCAGGCTTTCAGACTGGGATCCCGCAGGCGATTTGCGCTGCTATCTTCTGATAATCCCGCTCGCAGTGGTGGGCTTCCTCGCAATCTTCAATCTGATTGGTCTGGTTTCGTCTCGCCCCCTGGGGATCTCGGTAGGCTACCTGGTGGTCTTCGAACTGATCCTCAGCAATCTCCCGGTCCGTGCTAGGGTGTACAGCCTGCTGCATCAACTACGGGTAATGATGGCCGACGCCATGCCCCGCGTGATTAATCTGTACGAGTTGCCCCGTGAGCTTCGCGAAGAGCTCTATGGACAGGGGGCAAACGCGGTGCCCGAGCTACTCGCCATCGTTCTCGGCGCGCTTATCTTGTCCGCCGCACTGATTACTATCCGGGAGCTGACACCCACCCGTATGTCTCGGGAATAGTGCGCATCAGAAGGTCCACACGCACTCTTGAGGAAAGCCTCCAGCTCAACCGTGAACCTCACAGACGGTGTTCTGCAGGGCGAAAACGCCGGCCGCCTTCCGCCAGGAGTGTGACTGTCGACAGTGCGGAGCATCCACCGCATCGATCCGTCTCAGAGACGCACGCTGGCTGCTCGCGTCGACGCGCGGTAGCCATGTTAAAACCGGGAATATATCGAGAAGACAACATTTCTTTTTTTCTTGCAAAGACTTCTCCGCTTTGTTACTTTGGGTTGGCGTTTTTCAGTTAGTGCTCGTCGTGCTGTAAGCAAGAAGCCCTGTACACAGGAGGGGCAGCATGTTCAGGCGATGCATCACTGCCCTCGTCGTCCTCGGCGTTGCGGGTGGCGTCTTCTCGGCGGGGCGGATCGCAGGCGATGAACCGGCGTCGACTGCAAGCCTCTGCATGAAAGCTGACGCGGGGTGCTTGGCTCTTGGGGGCGTAACCGCAAGGGTGGAGCTTAGTCCCGGCGATCAAGCCATCACTACGGGTATGTTTTCGGTTCGATATGACCCATTAGTCATCGACTTTGTCGGCATCTCTCCCGGCCAGGCGTGTGACCCGGAATCTCCGTTCATCATGGAGCTGTTCGAGGATGTTCGCGAGCTCGCCGGCGATCTGTTCTACGCGGTAGCCGTCGATCCGTTCGGTGCGGAGCCGGGTGCGGGCGTCCCCACGACCATGGCGTGCCTGAATTTCCAGGTCATCGATACCTCGCAGAGCGAAGTCTGCTTGTTCGATGGATCATATATTCAAGGAACACTGCTTGCCGACATCTCCGGTCACCTGGTGCAAATCGACAACTCGCAAGACTGCCCTCCCGCGGCGCCACCGCCGATCCTGTCCTGCGATGCCATTACCGTGGATACGGAGTGTCTGTGCGTTCCGGATACCGATGACTGCAGCGCACTGGATACCGATTGCCGCGTGGGTGTATGTGATGAATACTCGCGGCGTTGCGAAACGCAAATCATCAACAATCTGGGGCCGTGTGACGACGGCAACTCCTGCACGGCTTTGGACATGTGCATCACAGGTACATGCATCGGGTTCGACTCAGTCTGCAGTGATCACAGCCTATGCCTTGTGGCTGAAGACGCCTGGACATGGCCGGGAGAGAACTCGACCGTACTCGTCAAGGTTAGACTTGGCCAGGGTGACCAGAACATCACCAGCGGGCAGTTTGCCATACGATACGACCCCGAGGCGCTGAAGCTGATAGGTGCATCACCCGGCAACACTTGCGATCAGACGTCTCCGTTCTCCTGGGATCCGGTGCTCGAAGTAGACCCGGTCGGCGGATGGCTCTTCTACGCAGTACACTCGGACCCGTGGAGCCCGGGAAGCTCGGGCCCCACAACAATGGCTTGTCTGGAATTCGAGTTGACCGGCACCCTGGATGAGTCAATCTGCCTGCTGCGCGGTGACAATCCCTATACCCGCATCGTGGATGAGTTCGGGCAAACTGCTCCAATCCACAACGCGGGGGATTGTCCTCCGGAATCCTTCCTGCCCGATTACTGTGACGGATTGGACAGCTGTCTTTCGTGCGATCGGCCGGGTGTGCCCATCCCAACCCTCTCGGGGTGGGGTGCGCTTGTGCTGACACTACTGCTTCTTGTGGCGGCGAAGATCCACTTAGGGTGTCAACGAAGCCGCAATACCGGTTGAAGACGACTGCATCCCGGCTCGGCCAAGGACTCTGATGCTTCCGGTGCGAACCTGTTCGCTGGTGTGTCTTCAGGTATATCACGAACGCTTCGTTAATCTGATGCGCATACATGTTCGCGCTTCTTAGAACCACCTTGCAGGTCGTAGCATTATCCGTTACAATAGCGCTTTGCTGAGATACCCCGAACGTGCCCGTCCTTAGCACCGGAATTCGGCATCGGCCCGGGCACTGTCGGTGCGCTTGGTGGAAAGAAACCAACACCCGGAGCACAACCATGTGGCGAATCAACTCCTCCCGCTTTTTGATTGTCGTCGCTCTTGCAGCGTTGGGTATGTTGGCGACCGAACCGGCGAAGGGACAAAAGCAATCAACGAACATCCCCTTGCCGGCGCAGCGACTCGATCTGCCCAGTTCTTTTGATCTGCGCGACGTGGACGGACAGAACTACGTTACCTCCGTGAAAAACCAGATCGGTGGCACATGCTGGACACACGGGGCCATGGCTGCCATCGAGGGAAACCTCCTTATGACCGACGTTTGGGAATCAGCCGGAGAAACCGGTGAACCCAACCTGGCCGAGTACCACCTCGACTGGTGGAACGGTTTCAACCAATACAACAATGACGATACCGACCTGCCCACCGGCGGAGGGCTTGAGGTACATCAGGGCGGGGACTACCTGGTTACCGCAGCCTATTTAGCACGCGGGGAGGGTGCCGTACGGGACATCGACGGGCAGTCGTATTACCCTCCTCCGGACAGGTCCCGACCTGATTTTCACTACTACTACCCCCGTGACATCGAGTGGTACACTGCCAAGTCCGACCTGAGCAACATCGACCTGATTAAGAGCAAGGTCATGTCTGAGGGCGTGATGGGAACGGCTCTTTGCTACAACGGTGCATTTATGGTCAACTACATGCACTATCAACCGCCAACCAGCGGGGCTCAGCCGAACCACGCCGTTGCCATCGTCGGATGGGACGATGACTTGGTTACGCAGGCCCCTCTCCCGGGAGCGTGGCTCTGCAAAAACAGTTGGGGAGCATGGGGTCTGGAAGGGTATTTCTGGATCTCTTACTACGACAAGTGGGCCGGCCAGCATCCCGAAATGGGGGCAGTTTCATTCCAGAACGTCGAACCGCTTGCCTATAACCGCATCTATAGCCACGATTATCACGGATGGCGGGATACGTTGGAGGACTGCACCGAAGCATTCAACGCATTCACCGCATCATACACCGGCCTGCTCCATGCGGTCAGCTTCTTCACCGCTGCCGGCAACGTATCGTATACCGTGAGGATATATGACCGCTTCGAGGGTGGTGAGCTTCTCGATGAGCTTGCATCCAAGACCGGAACGATCGCACATCTTGGATTCCACACCGTAGACCTGGATTCACCAGTGGCGCTGACAACACACGATGACTTTTTCGTCTACCTCGAACTGTCAATCGGAGGCCACGCCTTTGACAGAACCTCGGAGGTACCTGTCCTGCTCGGCGCGTCTTATCGCGTGGTGGTCGAGTCCACTTCCCAACCGGGACAGAGCTACTACCGCGACGGCGCAACCTGGCTCGATCTCTATGAACGCGACGATACCGCTAACTTCTGCATTAAGGGGTTGGCGACTCAGTATACCGCCGTAACGCCTCAGGAGGCTCCTTCGCCCCACAACGTGCGCAAGAATCGGTACGTCTCAATTGCCCCAGGCACAAACGGAGAGGAGACCGTCGCTATCCAGGTGAGGCTGGCCTGCATGATGCGCTGTAGCGGGGACCTGAGTTGGGCATGTTCGGATGACGGTGAATGTCCAAACGGAACGGGTCCCTGCGTCGAACATCCGGATGTGGGCGCGGTCCTCGGGTGGGTGGATGAACCGGACGAGAACGGAGTGTCCGCCATCGTGTCCACTCCTGTATTCCGTGTCTGGCCCGAGGATTTCATCCACGTCGGCGACTGTGCGGTGATTCCCGTTGCGCGCTATGAGTTCCGCTCGACGCTTGATGGGGTCATCTTCACGCTCCCTCTGGAGGTTGGCACGATCGCTAAACCGCAGGATAAGCACTACGGAGACACCGTCGGGGTCGGAACGGGACTACTCTGGCCCGAGCTGGGATTCACCCCACCCAACGGAATCGTCAACATCAACGATGTGCAAGCCTATGCGCTCACCGCCGCTGGCGAAGAGAGCCCAAGTGCGGATATAACATGGGTCGATCTCCACGGCTTGGGTGACGGGCGCCCGCCGAACTTCGTCCTCAACGTCTCTGATCTGCAGAGCATTCTGTTTGGCAACGAGGGGCAGACCTTCACCCAAAACCCCGATCACAAGGACCCTGCCGACTGCCCGTAACCTGGCGGCCGGCCGAACGGCGGCCTTCGACCGGACCGGGCGCATCTTCAACCGGCGCAGGTGTCCTACAAGCGAGTCAAATGAAAGAGGCCACTTTCGCCAGCCGAAGGTATGTATAGAATGTTTGCCCTGATAAGTCCGTAGTGGCGGCGTAGCTCAGATTGGTTAGAGCGTGGGATTCATAAACCCAAGGTCCCCGGTTCGATCCCGGGCGCCGCTAGTCTCGTCTTCAGCGTCTGAGCCTGCGCGCCAGGGATTGCTACGAAAGACCATCGCGACGCCAAGCTGCGCACTGGTTGGAGCAGTTAAATCCGACTTGCAAATACGCGCAGTTGCTGTACAGTCCGGACAATGGTGACCGGTCAGGGTGGGAGGTCCCTGTGAGGCATCATGGCTGACTCTCCCAACAAGGAAGTGAATGAGACGCAGGCCCGCGTAGAGCGCCTGCGCACCGCGTCCAACGAAGCAGCCAGGTTTGCCGTCACACGCTATGCGACGTTTCTTCCGGTCGCCGAATTCATCGAGAGCGTTTTCGTCTCTCGTACGTTGCTCTTTCTCGGAGCCAGCCTTGAAGGTATCTCGGCGTATCTTGAGGGCATCCGTTTCCGTGGAGGGGAGCAGAAACACCATGTCTTGGTGGCCGTGTCAGGCGCCTCCTGGCAGGCCAGGGCTGACATGCTGCAACGGCATTACGGAATTGAGGTCTTGCCCTACCTGGAGAACCCTCACCACGCAGAAGTGGAGGAGTTCCTCAAGTCGCTAGTAAACCGAGTCAGACCCCTCGAAGGCGCGACTGTCACCGACGCAGGGGGGCCGCAGCCGACCATCCACGCCCCAACGTGAGAGTCAGTGGTCCAAGCTCATTTCCCCCGAGAAAACGTAATCTCCGCAAGCGGGAAACCATCGAAATAGAGAACGCTATTCAGGGTATCCTCCCTTATTACACCCTCAACCGTTACGATGGCACCCCTCACGCGCACCGTGAATGACAGCCTTTCATTGACGAGTTGGAAGTTGTCCAGCGATGTCTTTGAAAACGGACCCTGCTTATTGGATATTTCCCCGAATACCGCATCTTCAGCGGCTGTGATTTCAACCTGCCACAGATCATCAAGGAACAGCCCCGGATAGAAGGCTTGAAAAAGCGGATGGCGAATTGATACGGCGGCGCTCCACGTGCCCACGAAATGGTGATTCTCCGGCAAGGCCGCAGCCTGATGGTGGGTTGCCGCGCGATTCTTGAGTTCTTCCACGCTCAATCCTCCGCCGGCGCCGAACTGATCGGCGAAAGGCATTCGTTCCACGAGGGCCAGGAGCTCCTCAGCGCCCAGTTCCTTGAACCGGTTCGCCACTTCCCCCGCCGGCCGCGTGTCAATATCCAAGTATCTCGCCGGAGTCTGGTTGGAAAAGTCAAACTCAAGCATAGAGAACGTCTTAATGTCCGGGTTGACATCGGTTTTGAAATAGAATCGTTGATCACTGTAGTCAAAAACCACCGACCATTGACTGGGTGTATCGCCACTGAATTGACTCAACATCATGAATCCGTAGTCGACCGGATCCTGTTGCGGCACGTACTCCTCCAACATGACGGCTGCGTGTACGAAACGCGGCGCATCACCTTGCAGCGAAGCGTCATACTGACCTCCAAAGCCTCTAAAGCATTTCAGTCTGCGCTGCTCTAGATCGTAAGTGCGATTGAACAATGCCGGTACCGGCATGTTGTCTTTGCGGCGAACAATCGCTTGTCCTCCAATGTAATGTATGACGGCGCAGTCTCCCTGCCTGTCAGCGACAAAGAAATGCCAGCCTGGGCCGTCAAGTTGAACGGCTGAGGCCATCTCGACGACTTCTTCAACCTTGTGGAAGTTATCAAGCACATACTGCATCCAATTACTTGCGGACAGTTTGGGGAGGCGGCCATCTGCGGGGTATTGAGTGAAGACGTTGCTCATCTCCCAGATGTACAGCCCTTGATCGTTAACACCTCCATCAATCAGATCTTTGCCCCAGATATTGAAACTCACCGAGCCATATCTGGAAACCCAATTAAGTGATGATCCTCCGGCGGAAGTCTTGGACATTAGCTCCGCCCAGGTCCGACCAATCTTGAATACGCCGCGTTTGTTGACCACAATATATCCTGGCACGCGGACTCCAGGCTGATCCAGATTGTGGCCAACAACGAAGCGACCTGCCTTCTTCAGCATCACCGTTGAACAGGCGCGGGCAGCGTGGGGTATTACACCGCTCAGCACAAAGAGTGCACAGCAGAAGGCCAATACTGTTTGGTTTTGATTTCGCATTTACTTTACTCCAGCTTTCTTCATACTAGGGAGCCTCGAGCCCCAGATAGGCATCAAACATCTGACGGAGTTCATCAGTCAATATCTTCACGCTGATCCCGGAAGTCACAGGATCGTCAATACTCGCAAAGACGATGTTGTAGACTAGCGTGTAATCGATGGTCATGATCACGCACTTCAGCGCCCTCTCCCGGCGGCCACGTTTGATTTCATGCATTACCGGAGTGAAGAACTCATAGGTTCTCTTCATGATCTGCGCGTTCGTTTCCTGTCGAAGACGTGAGATCTGTTCAGGGAAGCGGATACTGTGGAGATTGCGAATTCTAAAGAGATCCCGCTCGCGAATCAGGATTTCCGCCAGAGAGGCGATCCAAACGCTGCCACGCTCGCTGAGACTCAGATCCTGGTGGCGTGGATCAGATACAAACTCCACGACTTTCTGCAGCAGCCGCTCCTCATAGAAATCCAACAGGCTGATCAACAGGTCTTCTTTGTTCTTGAAATGCCAATATAATGCGCCGCGGGTAACTCCTGCCTCTTGGGCAATATCCTCCAATCGGGGCGCTTCTAGTCCATTTTCACTGAATATTCGAAGCGCTGCGTTTAGCAGCGCCTCCCTGGTTTCGAGTGCCTGCTCTTTTGTTCTACGCACGCTGACAATCTCCGGATTTATATACATGCATGCATGTATGTATAATGGCGCAGAAAGAATCAAATGTCAACCCGGATCAGCCCACTTTGTTGTGTGATTGTGTCGGTGGTGGAAGTGGATGTCCCTACGATCCTTTCCGTCCTGCTTGGCAGCCGAGGGCCTACCAGATTGGGCTTTCCCCCAGTTGTTCTGCGTTTTCTGGGCCACGTGGGACTACGTCGGCCGTGGACGTTGGCTCACTGAATGTCCATGAATCCGTGCGGCGTCCGAAACCTGATCAGTCCTCCGTAAGCTTGCCGTTGGAGATCGATGTCCAGTCGGCTGGCAGAACAGCCTTGTTGGACATGCCTACGAGCCCGCCCCCAGCTGCTCGTGCCGATCGGCTGGTCAAGCTCTCGCTCTGGGAAGTAATAGCGGAGGAGGCCGCGTCCAGAACCAGAGGGACCATTGATCAGCATACACTTGGGTCCGTGGTGGTTGTAAAGCGGCGGCATCCAATCCGCACCGTCACGTCGATCCCACCAGCCACAAACCGTGCGGTCGAGTATGTCAATCAGCTGGGTCGGGGTCTTCCCTTCGCCATTCCACTGCTCGTCCAGAAAAAGGGCGTTCTTGAGTATCCGGCCGAAGAACTTCGCAAACAGACGGTTCCGTCTTACTCGCGGTGCATGTTTCTTAGAACGACGTCTACGAGCATATCCTGATACGCATCTGGTTCCTCCGGATTGGGCATGTGTCCGGAGTTCTCGAACCAGACGATCTCTTTGTGCGGTGCCTGCAATAGCCGGCAGTAGCGACCCGGGTCCGTTGATCGAGGTTTCCGATGGCGACTACGTTGCGGGCAAGTGGGGTCGCTACCTACGCGCCCCAGACTTCTACTTTGAAGTTATGCAGCGCTTCGGTCAACGATTTGTGGCGTTGGGCGAGATTGTAGATGTACGTTATGGCGTCAAGACCGGCTGTGATGCGTTCTTTATGCCACTCGACGTCACCGAACACGTGCTGAGCGGCCTGTCGCCTGCCCGGACGTGGAGCACGTGAATGGCTCGTGCGCTGTCATCACGGGTTTGCGGCGCCTCACCACATAGGCAACGTGGCCGTTAGGGGCCGATCTGCAGCGTCCAGAAGACCGCATAATCGGCACTGTCGATTACTCCATCCTCGTGTAGGTCAAACGTGCAAAGGCACGTGTCAAATCCGTCGGAGTTAACGTCGGATGCGCGGAAGCAGTCCTGAAATTCGGCGAAGTCCCGCAAGTCCACATCTCTATCGATGTCGTAATCGCCGCTGGCCAGGCCCGCGTCGCTCTCGTAGGCTCCCACGTCCACGCGGCACCCCTTGACTCTCGGATCGCGATCCAGGTCAAGCTCACCATCGAGAGGGACAAATGCGGGATCACCGCGATTGATGCACGGTGAGTCCGGCGTCACACGAAGGTCGTCATCTTCCGTTCCGGGAATGCCATCCGGCCCTTCCGGATCCGTGAACACGGGATCAAGGCCGAAGTTTTCCATGCCGCCATAATAGCCGTTCCAACCCTGCACATTCGTGTAGGAGATGGTGTAGTCATCCTGTGAACTCGGGAAGGCGATCTGCGCGCCCTGGTGAAGCATACCACTTGCGACATTCTGCCATATGAGCGAGTTTTCTACTCCGAGCAAGTTTGTACTAGCGTTTATGCCTGCGCCTCCCCCCTGAGTGGCAACGTTGTAGGCAATCGTGGAGCCGATCACATCAAGAGCACCATCGTGGGCGGAAAGGCCGCCCCCGGATTCACCGATGTTTCCTGCGATCAAGGAGTTCTCAACGAGCACATAAGCGGCATCCCATACTACGCCACCAACACTGGAAGTCCCGTCAGGCAAGCCGTTTCCGATGATCC
>CP070744.1:2768612-2795122 GCA_020348265.1 Phycisphaerales bacterium
CATGGAGCGGGAGTCGTTTGAAGACCCTCAAGTTGCCGAGGTTCTCAACGCGGACTTCGTATCCATCAAGGTCGATCGCGAGGAACGGCCCGATCTGGATGAGATCTATATGACCGCCGTACAATTGATGACCGGCAGCGGAGGGTGGCCTCTGACTGTGTTTCTCACGCCGGACCTCAAGCCCTTTTATGGCGGAACCTACTTTCCACCTAATGACCGATACGGACGGCCCGGATTCGGTAGACTCTTAGGGCAGATCGTCAAGACGTGGCGTGAGAATCCCGAGGGTATTCGGCGCAACGCCGAGGAATTGACCAATGCGATAAGGGGTACTGTCGAACGTGACGCCGCGCAAACAGGAAAGGTCGACGCAGCCGTTCTTTCGCGGGCGGCGCAACAGCTCAAGCGAGTATTCGATCCGCAATGGGGTGGGTTTGGCCAGGCACCGAAGTTTCCACCCAGCGGGGCCATCGGGGTCTTGCTGCGCCAACACGCCCACACAGGCGATGAGAAGCTCTTGAAGATGGCCACGACAACACTTGATCGCATGGCGTATGGGGGCATGTACGACCAGCTGGGCGGTGGATTCCACCGCTATTCCACCGACAGTCAATGGCTGGTGCCTCACTTCGAGAAGATGCTCTACGACAACACCCTTCTCGTTCCGGCTTACTTGGAAGCCTGGCAGGTGACTGGCAAGGATCTCTCTCGGCGAATCGCCACCGAGATCCTCGACTACGTGCTTCGAGATATGACCGACCCCCGCGGCGGTTTTCATTCCTCCGAAGATGCCGACAGCGAGGGCGAGGAAGGCAAGTTCTACGTTTGGACGCCGGAGGAGATCAAGAGTGTTCTTGGTGACGCACCCGGGGCGTTATTCTGCGAATACTACGGTGTGACCGAAGAAGGCAATTTCGAGGGACATAGCATCCTCCACGTACCGCTGGATCCGGTAGAGTTCGCGGGTCAAAGAGGAATTCCTCTGGAGGAGCTGGAGAATCAGTTGACATCGCTGCGTCACAAGCTGCTCGAGACCCGTGAGACACGTGTCCACCCAGGTAAGGACGACAAAATCATTGCAGCCTGGAACGGCATGATGATATCCGCGATGTCTCGTGGCTATCAGGTTCTGGGCGAGGAACGATTCCTGAACGCAGCGGAGAGGGCAGCGGATTTCGTGTTGACCGAGATGGTGCGTGACGGCACTTTGCTGCGCACGTACCGTGGTAAGGGCGACGGGGAAGACGAGGGGGTCAGCAAGCTGCCCGCTTACCTCGATGACTATGCCGAAATGGCGGATGCTCTGATCGATTTGTACGAGGCGACTTTCGATTTGCGTTGGCTTCAAGCCGCGGATCAGCTTGCCGGTAGGATGGTGACGGATTTCTGGGACGATGAGAACGGCGGCTTCTTCTACACATCCGCAGATCACAAGAATCTGCTGGCGCGTACGAAGCCTTTTTATGACGGCGCAGTCCCTTCGGGTAACTCCACGGCAACACTGGTGCTGCTCAGACTGTCCGCGCTTCTCGGCGATGCCGGTTACGCTAAGAAGGCGGAGCAGATCCTCACGTCTGCAGGAGATCTGATGCTTGCCCAGCCGAGGGGATACCTGAACCTGCTTTGGGCGGCTGAGTTCTTCCTCTATCCAACCCGAGAGATTGCCATCGCCGGCAAACCGGGTAGTGCCGATACGCGACGCATGCTTGACGTTATTCACCAGCGGTTCATTCCCAACAAAGTCCTGGCCCTGGTGGAACCGGGCGTCCCCGGATCGACGGCGATCGAGGAACGCCTCCCGTTGCTTCGTCGCAAGACAATGATCTCGGATAGGACAACGGTTTACGTGTGCAAGGATCGCAACTGCAAGCTGCCGGTGACCGACCAAGACGCACTCATAAGGGTTCTTGACCAAGCAGAGACTTTGCCAAACACTTCGGACAGAAAGACCACCACCGGAGAGTCCGGGACGAGGCGCGAGTGATGGCATTGGACATGACACGATACGCGTGTACAGTCTGCTCCTACGGATATCATCCGCTCAAGGGTGACCCACATAGCGGTATCCCGCCGGGAACGCCTTTTGAGAACTTGCCGGATGATTGGCGCTGCCCGTGGTGCGGAGCCTCTAAGGACCAGTTTGTTCCCGAGGAGACAGAAGAAGACAACGCTCGTGGAGGGAGTGCATGAATACGACATTGTGCGAGAACATCGACTGGGTGGGGTACGTGGATTGGACCGTTCGCGACTTCCACGGCTACAGTACCGACCGCGGTGCCACGTATAACGCATATCTGATCCGCGACGATAAGACGGCCTTGATTGACACGGTAAAGGCACCGTTTGCGGAGCAGCTTCTTCAAAACATCGCGGGGCTGACGGATCCGGCAAAAGTCGACTATGTAGTCTGCAACCATGCCGAGCCTGATCACGCCGGAGCGATGGCGAAGGTCATGGAAGCACTTCCAAATGCCACCCTCGTGTGTGACAAGAAGTGCGAGGCGGCCTTGGGCATGCACCATGATTCATCCGGCTGGAAGACGCATATTGTCGCCACCGGCGATACGCTCAGCTTAGGCAAGCGGACGCTCGAATTCATCGAGACTCCCATGGTCCACTGGCCGGAGTCGATGTTCACCTACGTCCCCGAGGAGAAGCTGCTTTTCTCGATGGATGCCTTTGGCCAGCACTACGCCACCTCCCAGCGCTTCGACGATGAGGTGCAGCTATGCACCGCCATGGAGGAAGCCAAAACCTACTATGCAAACATCATCATGCCCTTCTCCAAGATGGTGGCTGCCACTCTTGACCGGGCGGCGAAGCTCGATATCGAGATGATTGCCCCCAGCCACGGCGTGGTCTGGCGCAGCCACATAACCGAGATTGTCGAGGCCTACGGAAACTGGGCTTGCTGTCGACCCAAGCCGAAAGTGTTGGTGATTTACGACACCATGTGGGGCGCCACCGGCGAGATGGCTGCAGCGATTCATGAGGGGGCGTCCCAAGCCGGCGTGACGGCGGAGCTGATCAACGTTCGAACCTCGAACCTGACCAAGATCGCCACCGAGGTACTTGATGCAGCCTGCGTGGCATTCGGTTCCTCAACGCTCAACCAGGATGCCCTTCCCATGGCCAGTGCCGTGCTGACCTACTTGAAGGGGTTGAAGCCGGTCGACAAGGCCGCCCTGGCGTTCGGCTCCTACGGCTGGAGCAAAGGTGGAGCGGAGGCGGCCGATGAGAAAATGAAAGCGATGAAGTGGGAGATTCTCCGCGAGCCGATCAGGGCCCAATACGAACCAAACGCGGAAGTCCTGACTGAATGTCGTGCAGCTGGGAAGCTGTTGGCTGCGAAGGCGAAGGAGATGGCCTCCGACCGTAAGGCGGGCGGAAAGCTCTGCGTTGACCCATAGGTTTCGCACAGGCGGTCGCCCTCTACGGACCTGACCAGCAAGGTCTTGACAGGTGTCGAGGATCGCCTTGAACTTTGGGCTCTTTGAGTGCTTGATCGACTGGGCCAAGACGAGGGAGATTAACGAACATGGATAAGTACGAGTGCGACGCATGTGATTATGTCTATGACCCCGCGACGGGCGATCCCGAAAACGGGATCGAGCCCGGAACGTCGTTCGATGATCTTCCTGACGACTGGGTCTGCCCGGTCTGCGGTGTAAGCAAGGACAACTTCACCCTGCAGGAGTAGCCCACGCCGGTCTAGCCACCCTTCTTCTACCTCGTAGGGTTCGCCATGCGGACCACCGCGCCATGCGCCGACACCATTTCCGAGCCGCGCCCGTAAGGAAGCGGACCAGCCAGTAGCATCCGCCATGTTGGCCTTTGCGCCCCTCGCTCTTGACTCATCTCCCACTCTCCCGGCACTTCTGGTGTCCAACCACCCTGTGCGTGTCAGTCATCACCCTGTTGGCCGAAAACGTCGCTGACGGACAGCGAGCAGTCCGCGACACTTCCGTGGGATCTCGCAGCTCGATCAGAGCCGCAACCGTGGGGAAGCGGGCCGCCTGGAGGCAGTCTGGCCGCGGGGTGAATGTGCGTTACAATGGAGAATATGGAAATCACTTTTGCCATGATCAGGGGCAGATCGAATGGCCAAGAAATGAAGCAGATCGGGGGCAGGATGGGTCCACCCTGAGTTTGACCCGCAAGCAACGCACGAGTTCTCTGGGAGGAAACGATGAAACAGGCTGCGAAAGTAATCCTGATCGTCGCGGTGGTCGTCTTGGTTCTCTTGGGCCTCTGGCGTCTTCCGCAGATGCAGGCTGATGGGCTGCGCGCAGCGGAGGAAACGCCAACGAAGGTCGCGCTGTTTGAGAACGAGTGTCGTAAGACCCTGGTGCAGTTCTTTGGCGGTGCTGGCCTCCTCCTTGGTCTCTATTTTACAGCGCGGCGGGTTACTGCTATGGAACGACGGACGGAGGCTACTGAACAAGGGCAGATCACCGAGCGCTTTTCCCGGGCCATTGATCAACTGGCCAGCGAGAGTCTCGAAGTCAGGGTGGGGGGGCATCTACGCCCTGGAACGGATAGCCAAAGACTCCAAGGATGACCACTGGACGGTCATGGAGGTGCTTACCGCCTTCGTTCGGGAGAACGCACCTTGGCCGCCCAAGAAGGGAACGCAAACGGAAAAGACGGACGGCGAGGGTGAGACCAAAAGCGAGGACGAAACACCGCCAACCCCTGCCACTGACGTCCAGGCGGCTCTGACAGTCATCGCGCGGCGAAATACCGAAAACGATGATAAGGACCATAGGCTCAATCTGAGCGCAACGGACCTTCGGGGGGCGAGCCTGCGCCATGCCCACCTGCAGGGGGCGGACCTGCACTTTGCCCACCTGGAGGGCGCGTACCTGCAGAAAGCCCACTTGGGGGCGTTTCTGTACGAAGCGCACCTCGAATTTGCGTGGCTGTCCAAGGCCCACCTGGAGGGAGCGGATCTGTACGATGCCCACCTCGAGGGGGCCATTGGCCTCAAGCAAGAGCAGATCGTCTTGGCGCGTGGAAGCAGGGAAACGGAACTGCCCGACGGGCTTACGCACCCCAAGCACTGGGATGAGTGCACGGAGGAAGAGGGAGAGGGTGGCAAGGATGAAGGATGAATCGCCGAATGGGGAGTAACGAATGCAGCGAAGGCAAAACAGAGGCAATGCTGTCCGCTCCCTCACGGTCGCGGCTCGGAGACGTTACTCCACAGGTGTTGCTAGTGGGGCCCCCGCTGGGGACGTTTCCGCACAATTAGCCACAGGTTTCCATTGTTGGGCATTGGGGGCAGGGGTATACTCGATCTGTTGATTTGTGTGGCGAATGTTGCGGTTGGTCAGGATGGTGAGGCTATGCATGGCACCGAAGCATGGCGGCGCCCGCTTGCCGCGGGCTTGGCCATGGAGGGTGCCCCATCCTTCGCCTTTTCGGCGAAGGGTGGGGGGCGGACTTTGGTACGAAAGCGATTCGTGCCCTTGAACGCCATTACGCAGTCAGTCGATTCCCCACCCTTGCTACGCAAGGATGGGGCACCCCGCGATCTGTTGATTTGTGTGGCGGATGTTGCGTTTGTTCAGCATGGCGGCGCCCGCGTTCCGCGGTCTTAGGCATGGCACCCAGCACTGCTCGAGAGCAGTGGCACACGATATCGCGTAAACCGCTACCCGCAGATTGGCGCTCGGCGGAGCACCGCGCCAGACGTTCGAGAGTCGATAAGTGATGACCAGCAAAGACAACAATCCCGTTGGCTGCAAATGCTCATGCACATCCGCGTCGGCATCCGCAGACCAAGGCGACTCGGTCGACGAACCGATCAGGGATCGTCTCAAAGCCTTTGCCGCCCAGTTCGATCAGCACTTTCAAGGTTATCTTAATCCCACAGCGGACGTGCCGCCTCGGCTTCTGGAAGCGATACGATACTCAGCTCTGGCGCCGGGCAAGCGAATCCGCCCTTATCTGGTCGTGCGATGTTGTAAAGCGGTGGGGGGGCAGCGTGGTGACGCCTGGCCGGTCGCTGCTGCTGTCGAGTGTGTCCACGCCTTCAGCTTGATTCACGACGATCTGCCGGCCATGGACGATGACGCCCTCCGTCGCGGCCGACCCACCTGCCACAAGGAGTTCGGCGAAGCAATAGCCATCCTGGCAGGTGATGCCTTGGTGGCTCTGGCCTTCGAGCTGCTCACCGCGAACGTCAAAGATCGAGAGCTAGCCTCGCAGATGGCCCTGGAACTATCCCGTGGTGCCGGTTGGGCGGGGATGATCGGAGGGCAGGCGGCGGACGTGCTCGGCGAATCGCAACCACCCAGTCTGGAGCTAGTGAAGTACATTCACGAGCGCAAAACTGCCGGTCTCTTCCAGGCGGCGTGTCGACTTGGGGCGCTTGCCGGCCACGGAACACCAGAGCAAGTCGATTCACTCGGCCGATTTGGTCTATGCCTGGGACAGGCATTTCAGATCGTCGACGACTTATTGGACTTGACCTCAACGACCGAAGTAATGGGGAAGGAGGTCGGCAAGGACGCCGGGGCCAACAAACAAAGTATCCCCACGTGCGTAGGAATTGAGCGGAGTCGGACAATGGCCACTGAGATGGCCAACGAGGCGACCAAGCAGCTCGCCGGTTTGGGCGAGAACGTCGCCGACCTTAGCGACTTGCTCCAATACGTTATTTCTCGAAATTATTGAAAGCTCTTGAATGACATCGCCTGTCGCCATCAAGTACACTCAAACCGTTGTGAAGGGCACTGACCTCCCAGCCTCGCTAGGACCGTCGTTCGAGTCGCGGAAGTGAACGGTGGGAAGACTACGTAGATGAGCGTCTTAGATCAAATCCAATCGCCGGCGGACCTGCGGGCCTTGCCCCTGGACAGCCTGCCCGGACTGGCCAAGGAAATCCGCGATCGAATCATCGAGATCGTCGGCAAGAACGGCGGACATCTGACCAGCAATCTGGGCGTCACCGAGCTGACCATCGCCCTTCATCGCGTGTTTGACTTCGCCCACGATCGTCTACTGTGGGACGTCGGCCACCAGTGCTATCCCCACAAGCTGCTGACCGGGCGGAACAAGCGCTTTGACACCCTCCGCAAAGCCGGTGGCATCAGCGGCTTTCCCAACACCGCGGAGTGCGAGTGCGATCTGTTCAACGTAGGCCATGCGGGAACAGCCGTCGCCACCGCCGTTGGGATGGCCCGTGCAGATCAGATCCTGAAGAAAGATCGAAACGTCGTCGCCCTGGTCGGTGACGCCAGCATTGTCAACGGTGTCTCGTTGGAGGGACTCAACCAGGCGGGCACGCTGAGGCGGCAGTTTTTGGTTGTCCTGAACGACAACGAATGGGGGATTTCTCCCACCCAGGGTGGGATGGCGGAGTTCCTGGCCAAGTTCCGGGCCAGCGATTTCTATGACGAAGTCAAGGCTCGAACGAAGGAGTTGCTGCCTAAGCTTCCGGTGTTCGGCAAACCGGCATTCGAGATGATCGCCCATCTCAAAGAGGGCATAAAGGCCACCGTCTCGCCGGGGCAGGTTTTCGAGCCGCTCGGCCTGCAGTACGTCGGGCCTGTGGACGGCCACGATATCAAGCACATGATCGACGTTCTGGAGAGGCTGAAACCTACGCAGCACCCCGTGCTTCTGCATGTCCACACCGTCAAGGGAAACGGCTGCGCCTGGGCGATCGCTGAACCGGGGAAGTTCCACAGCCCCAAGCCCTTTGTGATCGAGGGCGGAAAAGTCACCATCAAGAGCGGCAAGGGAAAGAGCTGGACCTCGGCGTTTGTCGAAGCGCTCATTCAGCTCGCGGAAAAGAACGACAAGATTCACGCCCTTACCGCGGGGATGCTCGACGGCACCGGGCTCAACAAGTTTCAAGAACGCTTTCCTGAGCGGTGTCGTGATGTTGGCATAACGGAAAGCTGCACGGTAGATCAGGCGGCGGGGATGTGCAAAGCCGGGTTGCGCCCGGTCGCGGCCATCTACTCGACGTTTCTTCAGCGGGCCTTCGACCAGGTCTTCCAGGAGGTCTCCCTCCAAGGTCTGCCGGTGATGTTCTGCATAGACCGTGCCGGTCTGGTTGGCAGTGACGGGTCCGTCCACCACGGCTTCTTGGACATCGCCTATCTGCGCGGGCTTCCGGGCATGGTATTGATGGCCCCCATCGACGAGGTGGAGCTGCAAGAGGCGTTGAAGTTCGGGTTCGACCTGGACGGACCCTGTACCATTCGCTATCCGCGCGACAGCGTGCCCGCGCCTATGCCGGATTGCCCGCCGTTCGAGTTGGGCAAGTCGCGCCGGCTTCGTGACGGCGATACCGCCACGGTGCTCTGCTACGGAGTGACCGCCACGCATGCGATGGCAGCGGCTGATCTCCTTGCCGAAAGCGGCACCGAGGTCTCAGTGATCAACGCTCGCTTTGCTAGACCTATCGATCGGGAGATGGTCAGCAATGCCCTGGCTGACGGGAAGCCGGCCGTCACCGTAGAGGATCACTCCGTCGCAGGCGGATTCGGATCGGCCGTCTTGGAGACCGCTCAGGAGATGGGGCTTGACGCCTCACGGGTCGTTCGCCTGGGGATGCCGGCTGATCGTTTCATTGCTCACGGGTCACGGGCCGGGCAGATGGCCGAATGCGGCTACGACGCCACCGGAATCGCCTCGACGATCCAACGTCTCGTTGGCGCGGTGGAGCGGGCTGATCAGCTCTCGTCGACCCAAGAGCGTAGCACGTCGATCCCACACAAAGTGATCCTGGACCCGCCCCCGTCCACTAAAACCCAGGTCTAGTCGCCTGAACCGGGCAACTTGGTATAATGGTGTCGACTGAGTTTTGCCAAAGGGTTCGTATAAGCCGCTGTGTGTGAGCAAGGTCGGTTGCCTGATTCAGCGAAGACAAGACGGGCGTTTCTCCTTGGTAATCCTGACAAGTCCGAAGCTCGGGCTGTCATGAGGGATCTGCGCCCGTTTGCAGCGTCGCGCTGCGAGCTCGTCGGTGCGGACCTCGGTTTGGACGGCGGAGCAGCGGTCGAAACCGGCGCCGAGCGTCTGATCGTGATCGGAGGAGACGGGACGCTCATCGGGGTGGCCAGATCACTCAATACGGATCAGATTCCCCTCATCGGTGTCAACGTGGGCAAACTGGGATTCTTGACGGAATTCTCCATCGAGGAGTTGAAAGACAACTTCGATCGGGCCGTCAGTGACGATACGCTGATCAGCCGGCGGGCCATGCTGCAGGTCACCATAGTGAAGGACGGGGACACTCCTCTCACTTATCTGGCGGTCAACGACTGCGTGATACAAGCCGGGGCGCCCTTTCGGCTGATAAACATGGGGGTGTCCATTAACAACGAGCGCCTCGCCGATGTCAGCGGAGACGGCATGATCGTCTGCACCTCCAGCGGGTCCACCGCCCACAACCTCTCAGCGGGCGGGCCCATCATGCAGCCCGGGGTAGATGCCATCGTATTGACACCGCTATGCGCCCACTCACTCACGCATAAGCCGCTGGTTATCGAGCGGGAGGCCGCAATAGACATCCTTGCACGTGCAGTCAACGAGGGCACGACGGTCATTATTGACGGGCAGGTATCATCTCCCTTAGAGCAAGACGATCGCGTCATTATCAAACGCTTCTCCGCGGACCTCAAGATGGTTCGCAATCCGCTTTACGCCAAGTGGCACAAGCTGGTCAACAAACTCCACTGGGGACGGGCACCAAACTACGAGTAGAACCGGCCCGGCCGATGGGACCGTCAATCGATTCATATCGGTTCGAGCTTGATGCGCAACGCACCCTTCTCGGAAGTGATCGAGCTGATCCGAAACGGTCGATCGCCGTTGGGCCAGACGAACCGATTGTGAACCTCGATACCGTCGAAGAGCTCTTCGACCGACTGGACTCCGCTCAGGATTCCACCGAACGCACCTAAATCCTCGGACCACTCAGCAGTGCTCTGGAATCGTTCCAGAAGCTCTTCCAGGGCTGTGCGTGGTACGGGGAGCGCGCCGCTGCGTACTGTAACGAGCCTGATCTTCAACCTGGCACGGTCCGCGGCAAGCTCGACGGCCAAGCTCAAGTGCATGATGGCCTGAACCTGACCGTTTTGGAGATGGGCGCCGATACGCAATTGCCCGCGCTCGAAACCAACGGCCAGATCGCTAAATCCTTCGGGAACGGCTTGTCCGGCTTCAGGCCAGAGCTGAGGAAGCGAAGCGAGCCACTCGTTGACCTCACCACCCGCCAGGACGGCTTCCACAGGCTCCCCCACTGCAAGTCGGTCGCTTATCCGGTCGACCAATCTTGCAGCCGAGGCCTGGGCGCGCTGGACGGCAGCGTCATCAACCGTTACCGGCTGATACCAGCCGGGCCTGTGCTGAAACATGAGCCACAACACGACCAAGACGACGACCCCCAGAGCCAGTGCTCCCGTGAGGCTGCGTCGCACAACACGCCAAGTTCGTCTCCATCGGCTCGTTCTTCGCACGTGGGAACGATGTCCTTCCTTAAACGGTTGAAACTTGTCGGAAAGTTTGACCTCCCGTGCACCCCTACCCTACAATTATCCGCACTTGCGGGGAAGAGCTGAGCCCCAAAGTGTCGGTCCCGATTGTGGGAAACGCTCTGCCTGCGTTTAAGCGGTGGACTCGGGCGGCTGGCTGAGGGTTTGGCATTAGTCCGCTGCCGGCACGCCAAGACTTGATCGTATTTCGCGACGGAAGACTTTGCGGACACGCTCTTACTTGGGCGCATAACCCCGTCCAACCGACTGGGGACACGGAATACAGACTTGTTCACGCGAAGAACCGGATTGCTGATAGTCCCGCTCTGGCTCGCAGCCATGACCTGGGTGGTGGCCCATGATGTCTGGCCGGGGTTCGTCGCAGAAACCGCTCCCAAGCTTCAAGTAACCGATTGGCTCAGAGAATCGGGACGCAGGACCCAGTTCGCGATCTACAACGACAAGGGGCGGCTGGGGACGCTCTGGACCGTATACATAATCGACGAGCGATCCGTCCAGCGCTGGGATCTGGTTTGGATCGAAGGATACAGCGAGGAGTTCTTCCCGTTGGGTATCTCCGTGCAGTCTTTCTTCACCATCGACGGTACTCTGGACGAACTGACCGTCCGGCTCTCAAGTTCGCAGAGGAGTCTTCGCCTGCACGGCGAACGGTTCCCCACCGACTTCTCGTTCTTCCTCGAGATGGGCCCGATGGAAAAGGCATTTAAGATCCCCCTGGCTGAAGGAGGGATCTTCTCCGGAGCGGTAAGCCCCTTCGCCCAACTTGCTGATCTAGAGGTCGGTCAGACCTGGCGCATGCAGGCATTCAATCCTATTGCGGTCATGACCGGCATGGGTGAACGCTTCATACCAATGGTCGTGGAGGTAACCGGTGAGGAGACCCTTGTAACGGAAAGCGGAACCGTCTCGTGCCTGGTTGTAGAGGCTGCCCACGCCAAGGCATGGATAGACAGGAACGGGGCCGTTCAGGAGCAAGAGGTCATCCTGCCAGTGCTCGGTAAACTCAGAATAGTCCGTGAAGCCGTGTTCGACGAGCGGGCCAAGACGGCTGCTCGGCAGGCCACGTTGGCCTCAGGAAGGGCAGGTCGCCGATGAGCAATCCCGTGAACGAACCTGCGATAATACTCTCCACCATCTCCAAGTCCTATGGCAGCAAGGAAGCCGTGGTGGACCTGTCTCTCGATATACCCCGCGGTGAGTTGTTCGCCTTCCTCGGACCCAACGGTGCAGGCAAGACCACGACTATCAAGATGATTGTGGGTCTGCTGCAACCCAACAGTGGATACGTTCGCGTCTGTGGACACGCCATTGGACTGGATGGTTTGGCCGCCAAGGCGCAGATGGCCTATGTCCCCGACCAGCCGTTTCTATACGACAAGCTGACCGGGCGGGAGTTTCTCTACTTCGTGGCGGAGATGTACGGTCTGACTACCGAGCGGCGTGATGCCATGCTTGACAAGCTCATCGCCCAACTCGACATGAGCGAGTTTCTGGACCAACTCACGGAGAACTACAGCCACGGAATGAAGCAGCGAGTTGTGTTGGCCTCGGCACTTCTGCACCATCCGGCGGTGCTGGTCATCGACGAACCGATGGTCGGACTCGATCCGCGCACCATCCGCGTAGTCAAGGATCTCTTCGTCGACCTTGTTGGCAACGGCGGCACGATCTTCATGAGTACGCACATTCTGGAAATCGCCGAGGCCGTGGCTGATCGGATTGGAATCATCCACGAAGGTCGCCTGATTACGGTCGGCTCTCTGGAGCAGCTCCGCGCCCAGGCTCAAAGAGAGCACTCTCTGGAAGAGATCTTCCTGCGACTCACTGAGGTCAACGATGTGTGAAGCGCCCGCGATTCCACCGTCGCATCCTCAAGTCGGTCTGCTCTTTCGCGTAAGAGCAAGGGGGCTATGGAATCGGATCTGCCAGACGGTCAGCGAAGCCCCCCTTCGGCTAAGTGCGTCCATAATTCTCATAGCGATTATATGGGCCGGAATCTACGTCATGTTTCTTCTGGTCTTCAACCAGCTCCGACGAAGTCCCCTGGAAGCTACCGTTGCGCTACCGCTAGTGTTCAATGTGTTCTTCGCCGCCATGCTTGTGCTGCTGGCGTTCTCAAACGCGATCATCGCATACGGGGCGTTGTTCCGAAAGGACGAATCGGCCTACCTCTTGAGCTCGCCGCTGATGCCGCTTGACGTCGTAACCCTCAAGTGCGTCGAGAGTCTCTTTGTAGCCAGTTGGTCTCTGGTTCTTTTGGGAATCCCTTTGATGCTGGCGTTGGCCAAACAGGTCGAGCACGGTGTCTTCTATCTCCTGTTCATCGCCTTCTTTATTGCGTTTATTCCCATCCCCGGCGCGCTGGGACTTTTGATGGCCTGGGCTGCAGCGCGGTTCTTCCCCCGCAGGATGATTCATATAGCGGCTGCTGTTGCCGCGGCGATAATGGCCGTGCTCATCGTGCTGGGTCTTCGCTCCCTGCGTATCGATGAGGGAGCCACGGAGATTTGGCTTCAGTCTTTCCAGCAGCGTATGGGCATAGTCCAGTCAGCATTCCTTCCCAACAACTGGGTCGCTGCGGGGATTGATCGGGCAATGTACGGCCGGTTTGGGGATGCCGGAATGTACCTCTGCGTGACCTTCATCAACGGGCTTTTCCTCAGTTGGATCGCGGTGATGCTGGTGTCCCGCTACTTCGACGGCGCCTATAACCGAGCTTCATCTGGCGGTGACGCAAGTCGCCGGTTAGCTGCGCAGGCTTCGGGAGGCCTGGCTGGGGAGATATTCTGGTATCTCCCGTTGCCCCTTCGACTGATCGCGGCAAAGGATCTGCGTACATTCTTGCGCGATCCGCTGCAGTGGAGCCAGTTGGTCATTCTCTTCGGACTGCTGGCCCTTTATCTGACCAATATGCCGACCATCCGGCAGCAATTCGAAGGCCTGGGGTGGTTCGCCCTGATTCCGTTCCTCAACCTGTGTGCGATCAGCCTGATACTCGCAGCCTTTACGTGTCGGTTCGTGTTTCCCCTCGTATCGCTTGAGGGGCAGAAGCTCTGGCTGATAGGCCTGCTGCCCATGCGGCGCGGCAAGCTCCTTCACGCCAAGTTTGCATTCGCAATGACTGTCACCCTGCTGGTGGCCCTTGGCTCGATGCTCCTGGCAGTTGTCATGCTGAGGATTGACCTCATCTGGACGGCTATACACGTTACCGTGGCCGTGGCGGTCTGCTACGGGCTCTGCGGCTTTGCGGTTGGAATCGGCGCTCGACTGCCCATGTTCGGCGAACTCAACGCGGGACGGATTGCCAACGGGCTTGGGGGTACTACTAACCTGCTCGCCTCCGTTGCTTTGGTCACCGTGGTTCTAATCGGCGTCGGGATCGCGACCTGGCACTCGCTATACCTGCCTCAGGGGGAACCGCCCGCCGCCTTGGACATAGCAATCTGCGCCGTAGCCGCTATCGTGAGCGTAGCGGCAGGTACGATAGCGCTCATCGTTGGTGCCCGGCACCTTAACCGCGTCGAAGTCTGACGCGCTCCTATCACGCACGCTTTCCTGAAGATTCCGTAAGTTACCGGACGCTCGAGGGTTCAGGACATCCTCGATTAGCCTTCCTAACATTGAACGAGAAGCGCATACTCGAACGAGTCGAGGAGGGGCCGGAAGATGTACACCCAACACAACTGCCAGGCAGGATCCACGGGCACACCCAGTCCTGCTGACCACGATTCACCGGATTTCACTCCCTCCATCGATAACCGCGAAGTATTCCGTCGGCTCATAGCCGATGAGCTGCGAAACGGCAGACTGACACCTGCGCGTCGGCGGCGCATTGTCCGCTATGCTGCCGGGATGGGTCTGTCCGCCACCGAGGCGGGGCGCATGGTCACCGCCTGTCGCGAAGAGGTTCTCAAGAGTGCGAATCCCGTCGAACGCAACCACGCACTGAGGTTGGTCGAGCCCAATCCCGTGCGTATCCCCAACTCGGCCAGGCTATCATTGGTGCTCGCTGCGGCGATCCTTATTGAGTGGTTGCTTGTGAGGTGGCTTTGGTAGCGCTTTCACACTCCGTGGCGGTGGATTCCGTCTCACCCGAGCATTCTGTCCCGGCCCGGCTCGAAGTGACCGGGACACGTGCTGTCAGGTCCGCGTCTTCTCCGATTCGAGGACCCTGTTCATGAGTCTTCGATGAGCGCCTACCAAATCGCGGCACACCAGCTCGATACGTTCGTTGAGCTCACGACGCTCGCGCAAAACCTGCCGAACCAGCTTACGCATCCGACGATACTTCGCCGTATGCGCTTCGTGCACCTGACAGCTGTGCACCGCCCGGTCGAGCGAGTCCAAAAGGTCAGTCACCGGAAAGGGCTTGATCAACAGGTCGCGAACACCCAGCCGCATCGCCTCAATGGAATCCTGCGGCATGGGGTCATCGGTTAGCAGGATCATTGCCCGACGGCTTAGCGTGGTGAGCTTCTCCGCCAATGTGACCCCATGCATGTCGGGAAGGTCGATCTCGGAGATTACGATCGGATGCGGGTCGACCAGGTCTACGTCCAGACAGGACTCTGCATCGGCCACGCAGGTTATCTGCGTATCCAACCGCTTGGAAATCGATGAGACCAGTATCTCCACGATATCCGGCTCGGGTTCGACCAGCATTATCTTCGGTAGGTTCTCAGCCATCAGGCAAACGTTCGAAAGTATCCCCGGAGTCGAGGACGGCGCGGACGAAGCGACATCCCTAAGGCACACGGCAAAGCAGGGTTGTGGAGTCCGTAAGTTGGGTCTACGAGATGGGCGCGTGGGCAGGCAGTTCGATTATCACCGTTGTCCCCACGTTCAGTGTCGATTCGAGCCACAAACATCCGCCGTTGATTTCCGCAAGCCGATACGCTCGCGACAGACCCAGCCCCCGCCCACGACCGGCGGGACGACTCGAGAAGAACGGATCAAAGGCATGCTCCAGTACCTCGGGGGACATGCCCGCCCCGTTGTCTTCTATCACTATCCGGACTGTCTCATCGGATTCCCGCGAGCGTGAGTTGACCTGCAGACGCAAGGATTCAGGGTCACAGGCTTCCACGGCGTTGGTGACTACAGCGTCCAGGATCTCCTGGAGCTGGTCAGGATCGGCGCAGACAGTGGCCTGCGGATCGTCCACGGTGCGGGTCAGCCTGCCTTGTTCAAGTGCGAAACGCGCCTGCCAACGCTGGCAACAGGACTCCAGCAGCTTTCCCAACTCCCGTGTCAGCGGTCGGGCAGCGCGGGGCTTCGCGAAGTGCATCAAATCAGTCACGATCTGTGACGCCTCATGGGCTTTGTCTTTGACCAGCTTGAGTGTCTGCGTCAGCTCGGCGTCCTCGCTGGTCGCCATCGCCATTTGTGCCCGCCCGGAGATTACCGACATAGGGTTGTTCAATTCGTGAGCTGCGCCCGCGGCCATCTCCGCGATCATCGAGATCGATCGACCCCGCACCAGGGCCCGCTGTGCGGTGGAAAGGCGCCGGTTCAGATCGAGCAGTTCCTCGTTCATCCGCTCCGACTCGACCCGCAACTGCGCCGATGACACCGCCCGCTCGAACGCTGATGACAATGCGTGGCACTCCAATTCGGCGCCTCGCCATCGGGCGACAACATCGTCACCAACCACGAACAGAACGGCGCCGACCATGGCATCGGTCTTGGCAAAGGATAACATCCAGATCGGACCGGGTGCAGGTAAATCCATGCACCGTCGCCAGATGAGTTCGCACCCTTGTGGAGCTTCGCCGATCTTGCGTTCGAGGACAACGGCTACAGCAGCGCCGAGAACGTCGCGATTCTCCTTGTCGCCGACCTCGATGATCGATGCACTCGGCCCTCCGGTATCCGAAGGACCCGAACGGCCAACATACATGCAACGGCTGGTCGCGTCGCAGACAAACCCAACAGCGCCGTCGGCATCAAGAGCGGCCTGAACGCACCCGGCGGCCGCAGTACAGACATCCGCAATACCCGCGCGAACAGTGAGGCACTCCGTAAACTGCTTCAGCGCTTCAAAGCACCGTGCTCTCAGCTCAAGCACTCTTTGAGATTCTGCCAGCTCCGAGTTGACGATTCCGAGCTCTCTGTTCGCTTTGGAAAGAGACTCGGTGTAGATTGCCTGGCTTATGAATTCATCAAGACCCACCAACGCGCACAGAGGCTCCATCCGCGCCGGCAGGCCCTCGACCACGTCGTCCACCGCGGTGTGTTTGATCTTCAAGGCCTCGGCGCAGGCCTTGATGTCCGCCACGTGCTGATACCCCGAGAAACCAATCCGCTGCTCGCGGACAACGTTGTCCGCCAGGTGAATCAGCCTTACAAGCTGAGGGCTTGTCACCGATGAGGGTAACGCCTGAGGATCCTGATGGTGAAACCAAACGCTCTCCGTGATGGTCTCCGGAAGCTGCCATCGAGTCACCAGGTGCTTGCCCGCCACCGTGTGGTCCAGGCCGAACAGCTCGCGCTCAGCGTCGCAAATGCACTCGCGGTCAGCATCTACCCGCGCAAACACCCGAGCCGCACTCTTCGGCAAACAGGCATCCAGGGCGATCTTACCCACATCGTGCAAGAGGCCGCATACGAATGCCTGGTCCTTGGCCTCGAACCCGTTCATGCGTTCCGCGAGCATGTCCGCAGTGCAGGCAACAGCAAGACTGTGCTTCCACAGCTCCCGGCGGGCAGAGGCCTGCCGCTCGTTGCCGCTCGCGTCTGCGTGCGGAAGAGCCGAGTATACGTGAACCGAAAGGACTGCGTTCCGCACCGCGCGAAAGCCCAGCGCCGTGACCGCGCGCTGAACAGTGTTTATCTGCCCGCTCGCGCCCAGGTCTGCTCGTCGGACCATGTTGAGGACGGCCGCGGTAAGCGATGGGTCCGACTCGACGATATCAACAACGTCACGGGCGCAGGATTCATTCGACGTGGTCACCGACAGCAACCGGGCAGCAACCGCGGGGAGCGTTGGCAGCCGGTCAAGCTGGCTTAGAATCAGCTCCACGCGCTCGCGCGATGATTGAAGTCTTGCCGGGACTGTCCGTACGCCACCGGTCACAGTGTATACCGCTCCTTGCGAGAAGATATCGGCAGGTTCGCGGTCTACGCAGCGTTAACAAGGTCCGCTACGCGGTTGATGACCTTGTTTATGTCGAACGGCTTGCGGATGAACTCATCGGCGCCGGCCATGTGAAGTTCATCTACCTCGTCCGGGTCCGCCACGCCGCTTATGGCGATAATCTTAATGTGTTCGTGCTTCGGATTGGCTCGGATAGTCCGACAGACCGCCGTCCCGTTTATGTCCGGGAGCTTGAAGTCCAATAACATTACATCGGGGAGGAACTGCTCGGTGAGGATACCGGCATCGTACCCGGTACTGGCTGTTCTCACCTCGAAACGCCCGTCGCGCTCTAGAAGCTCCGTGAACATCTCCACGATCGCCTCGTCGTCGTCAACTACTAAGACGCGCTTTCGGCCGCTGTCCAACTGGTCCATAGGGATCTGGTTGGCCTTCATAAACGAAATGAGTGAGTCCCGCGGGATGCGGCGGAAGCGCGACCCCGGCACGCGGAACCCTTTAAGACGCCCACTGTCAAAGCAGCGGATCACCGTCTGTTGGCTGACCTTGCAGATCTGGGCCACTTCGCCGGTCGTGTACACGGATTTCGTCCCTACATCCAACATGATCGACCCTCCTATCTAGACCTCCATGCCTATTCCCGAGCCAACTGCTCACGCCGGTACATTCTCTATCTACCCCATACTTCCTACACCGTACATTCGGCTGCGAAGTATGTCAACCAGAAAAACTGAAGTGATCGCTGCAAGCGTCGACATCTCCTCTGTTTGCAGTCTGGAGGGCTGTTTTTTCTCGGGCGTTGCGGTCGGTCTATGCGTCAGGAGGCCGATTTCAGGGATCTGCGACCGGTAACGTGGATCCATAGCACCGTAACATCGGCGGGCGTAATTCCGCTGATTCGCCCAGCCTGACCGAGCGTTCTTGGCGCAACGCGCGCGAGGCGCTCCTTGGCCTCCAGACGCAGGCCCGTCATTGAACCGTAATCTGTCCCTGGAGGAATAACCAGCGCTTCGAGCCGACTCAGACGCTCGATCTGCCTGGCCTGGCGTTCTACGTAACCGGCATACTTGGCCTCGATCAACGCCTGTTCGAGGACGTCACAGCAGAAAGCTCGGTTGGCAACGCCTGCGAGGGAATCTGCGAGGCCGCCCAGGTTCGCGTCCGGCCTGCGCATCCAGTTGTACAGCGAGACGCCGTCAACGCTGGTCTGTTCGCTCAACCTGGTGAACGTTTTGAGTGCCTCCCTTTTCTGCTCGAACCGAGCCCAACGGCGGTCGTCCACTGTACCCACCTCACGGCCGAT
The DNA here is from genome assembly GCA_020348265.1 of Phycisphaerales bacterium. Taxonomy (GTDB): domain Bacteria; phylum Planctomycetota; class Phycisphaerae; order UBA1845; family UBA1845. Next base: position 2,787,526 of record CP070744.1, read on the forward strand.
CGACGTGAGCCGCTGATCCGCGTTGTCCGCTCTCAGCAATAACCGGTACTCCGCCCGTGAGGTGAACATCCGATAAGGTTCGCTGGGTGGGCTGGTGATCAGATCGTCGATCATCACGCCGATGTAGGCCTGGTCGCGGCCCAAAACGATGGGATCGTAACCCCGTAACAGCCGCGCCGCGTTGATCCCCGCTATCAACCCCTGCCCACCGGCCTCTTCGTAGCCGCTCGTGCCGTTGATCTGCCCAGCCAGAAACAGACCCTGTATCTGCTTTGTCTCCAGCGAATCGGCGATCTGATGCGTCGGGGCATAGTCGTACTCGATTGCATAACCGTATTGCAGGATCTTCGCCTTTTGCAGACCGGGGATCTCGTGAACGAAGGCTTCCTGCACGTCGTCGGGGAGTGATGTACTCACGCCGTTGCAGTAAATCCGCTCGTTGTCGTAGCCTTCCGGCTCCAGGAACACCTGATGTCTGGGCTTATCTGCGAAACGGACAACCTTGTCTTCAATACTCGGACAGTATCGCGGGCCCGTCGATTCTATTTGCCCGGTGTACAGCGGGGCTCTATCCAGGTTGGCAAGGATGGGTTCGTGCACTCGGCGGTTGGTCCAGGTGATCCAGCAGCTGATCTGCTTCTGCTGGATCGAGTCGGTCATATACGAGAACGGTGTCGGAATTTCGTCACCGGTCTGCTCTTCACATTGCGAGTAGTCGATGGAATCGCGATGCAGGCGCGGCGGGGTGCCGGTCTTTAGCCGTACGAGTTCAAGTCCCATCGCCTGCAGCGACAGGCTGAGCTTCGTAGCGCTTTGCTCTCCAACCCTGCCGCCCTCGGTCTTTCTATCTCCGCAGTGCATCAAACCGCGCAGAAAGGTCCCCGTGGCGACGATAACCGCCCAAGCGTCAAGCCGCCGCCCATCCCGCAGCGTCACCCCGGTGACACGCCTGTCCGGTGCCGGTACCCCATCCCGCCGAAGGTGGGGTGGGGGACAGACTGCGTCCCGACCTTTCCCACCCAGCGGAGCATCCAGCTGGTGTGCCACGGGTGGCTCGTCCACCCGTGCTTCCTCCGGTGGTACGTCGAATTGCCCGGGTGCCCCATCCTTGCGTAGCAAGGGTGGGGGACAGCTGCAATGAGTAATCTCCTCAACAAGCCCCTCTATGATGTCGATCGACCGCGCCTCTTCAAGCAGTTCCCGTAGTGCTTGCGAGTATCCAGCTCGATCGGCCTGCGCCCGTGGTGCCCAAACCGCGGGCCCCTTCGACCGATTAAGCATGCGAAACTCAATCCCCGCCCGGTCGGTCGCCAGGCCCATGAGCCCGCCAAGTGCGTCGATCTCCCGGACAATCTGCCCCTTCCCCAGTCCCCCTATGGCCGGGTTGCATGACATCCGCCCGATAGCTTCATACTCCATCGTAACCAGCGCAACATTGGCCCCCAAGCGTGAAGCCGTCCAAGCAGCCTCCACCCCAGCATGCCCCCCACCAATCACCACAATGTCATAGCAACGCTGCAAGCTAATTCTCCTGCTTACTCTGCATCTCACTGTGGAGTAGCAAACGGAGTGCTGGTCACGCGGTCATCCCCCCGCTAGAACTTCAACCCCATTTCTCGTATTAGCCCCAAGACATTTGTGTAGGGAATCTCCAGATCCTCGCAAACGTCGGGTATCTTCGGACTTCTTCCGCGCGAGGGGAGCTCTTCAGTTACAATGATCGCATCACACACCACGGCCTGCGCAATGACCCAAGGATCAGCGATCGAACGCCCCCGCTTTGTATCCACGAGACGAGTGTGACGTTTGAGAATCTCCTGCACCTCTTTCTGCACCTCTGCGTCCGGAGGGCGAAACATTTCTTTGTGGCTCTTGATCCATTTCAGGAGGTCGTCATCTACCTTCTGGACTTCGATCATCACTTCCTCAGGAGCGATTATCTTATCCTCTTCAATCCAGTCTTCGATGGCTTTCCAGAACGACGGGAAAACATCGACTGGGTAACGCTCGTGCCAGGGCTGAACGAATGCACTGGTGTCAAGACAGTAGATCATTCGTCAGCCCCACCCGCGATTCGCTGGCGAAACACATCTGCGGTGACTCGGTCGTAGTGTTTCAGCTTCATATTGAGTAAACTTGATACGTCCCGGCCCGTTATGAGGCTGTCGCCGTGTGCGCTGAGTACCAAGCGTGCAAATGCCCTCCCATTGTTTCGCAGAATTATGCGTGCATAGGGCACACGAAACTCCTTACCGCGTCGTGACTTCGTGTATCGCTCGAACTCGTCCGTCAGCTCTTCTCGTTTCCGCTCGTAGAACGTACGCGACGTAAACCCAAGATCCGTGAGGCGGCGCGCTATTACCTCGCGACTTACACTGAAGTCCCGTGAAAGCTCGCGGATCACCTCGTCGATGCGATTCTGCCAGGTGCCTGCCGCCTTCATCGCACTTCGCAGCGCTAGCTCAGGCACAAGAACTTCTGCTGCAACCGCGTTGCAGAACACCTCAGTTTTCTGTTCGAGCGTGCGCGGCCGGTTGGGCAACACTAGATTCGAGACACCTTCAGATCCGACCACTATGTGCACGAATTCATGCAGCAGCGTGAAGACCCGTGCGCTCCGGGCGTCTTTCGAGTTAATTAGTACGACCGGAGCAATGGGATGAGGTAGCGCGAAGCCGCGCATTTCAGCAAGTGCAACGTCACTTGACTGGAAAACGAACACGCCGAGTCGTTCTACTTGCGCAACCCATCGTCGAAGCGCCGCGTCGGTGTCTCGGTACCGAAGTTGCTCATCCTGTGAGATGTTCAGCATCTTGCGGATTCGCTTCGCCACGGCGGGGATGCTCTCGTCGATATCGGCGGAGCTGACGAATCTCACGCGTGTCAGCTTCACCTCACGGCGCATCTCGATTGCCCACTCCTGGCGCGCAAGGACACTTCGCATTAAATAGAGAAGTTCCGGTGAGTACTGCGCAGGAACATCGGCCGGAAGTCGACGCAGATCACGAAGCGGTGCGAAGTCCTTCGGCACTTCGGGGAGGTAGAATACTGCAAGTGGGCGTTTGTAGACTTGCGCAGACTTCCGGAGTTGGGCGATCGTAGGAGCCTCTTCACCGGCCTCCCATGCTCGGATGCGCTCTTCCGGCTGGCCGATGCGGCGCGCGGCGGTTCTCAGGTCGAGACCGGCGCTCTTTCGCGCCCACCGGACTAGTTCCGGCTTCACAAGAGCTGCGATACTGCGCACCATTGCACCAAACTCATTCAGCCAGACAACGTTATCCTCATTCAGCCTCCTCCCCGGCTGGCTGCAGGAAGCTGGACAAGGCCAGATCTGGCGGATCGACTCCTGTCGGTTGCGCCCCCTTCGCAGGTCAGTTGAACATCACCGGTGTCGGCGGCTCCATTCGCTGAGAATCCATGCACTGCCTTCATCTCGGTCGGGGAGGTTGGCCCCCTTCAGGGCGTGGTAGAAATTGCTTCCGTCGATGAAGATGCACACACGATCCATCGACTGCGACCATAAAGAAACTGGCGGTTGCGTGCAACCGCCAGGGGCTAATATCTGGACGCTGCAAAGCAGCGCCAGGTGTTGATCTACAAGTATTATACAACTTTTCGACTTCCCGTGGCAAGCAATTCATCCGTTCTTTGAGGACCTAGGACGTGTCAAGTAACACCGTAATGGCCATGGTCACCAGACAATCAAGTCGGAAGGAACAGCAGTGCCGAGCCCTCGACTGCGAGAAACGCGCCGATGATTGCCCGCGGGCTGACACGTTCCTTGAAGACCAACACCGAGAAAGGCAGAACGAAGATCGGGACCATCGAGCATAGGGTCTGGGCTACGCCAAGCGGAGCTCGATCGGATGCCACCAGCGACATCCACACACCAAGGTAAGGCCCCACGACCGCTCCGGCCACCGTGAGCAGCACGCCGACCCTTACCGACCCGGCCCGATCCGGAATGAGCCCCGCGACGCGGCGGCTTCGCTCGCGTCCCCAATAAACTGCCAGGATGGGCACCATCCCCACCCCTCCGAATGCCACCCGGACCAACGTCGCAGCCTGGGCGCTCATATGTTGATCTGCCGGCAACCAGCCGTGGCCGATGCCCTGCTTGCTCAGCAGCAGGCCGCCGGCTTGGCAGGCCGCACCAATCGCTGCGCAGACGATTCCACGTACACGGTGTTTATGGTGTGATCCCAACGTGTCCTTGGGCCGTTCGAGAACCACCCAGGCCACTCCCGCCATCACACACGTCACCCCGACCCAGGCCAGCCCCCGCAAGGTCTCTCCAAGTACGACCCAGCCGAAGAAGGCAGCGAACAGGGGTGAAGTGGCCATGATCAGCATGGCCAGTCGGGGTCCGACATCAACGAACGCAGTAAACAGCGCCTGATCACCCAGGCTTAACCCGATGAAACCGGACACGGCGAGGTAGAGAACCTGGCCCGCTAACATATCGGGCATCCAGTTTCCGGTGAGGAGCCGAAACGTGACCGCGTGGAAGACGGTGGCGAACAGGATGCGGGTTGCGTTGACGAACGTCGGCCCGATACGGTGACCTGCTGCAGTGAAAAACAGGCTCGTAGCGCTCCAGAGTATCGCCGTGGCGACACCCGCAGCCGGGCCGATATAAGGGCCGAGTTCTGTGAGCATAGGGTCGCGGATTCTACGGGCGGAACCACGCTGCGAAAACCCGGCAGGACGCGGAGAACGCACGGCCCCAGATGGCAGGACGCCAGGAAAAACAACCCTTGAGCACCGGGCCAGATTCCGCTACAAAGCCCGCCGGCTGAGATCGAAGCTGGTTGTGGAGCAAGTTGGGCAAGCCGTGGCGAAGGCGTTTGGCGTGAGGCGCAGGCTATCTCGGACCGTCTGTCCGGCGTTCTCGCTTTTGTCTCGACCGCAAACGTGCCCACATGAGGGGCTTGTACAAAAACCTGGCGGGTTGCCAATCGGTGGTACCCGTTTTGCAAGGGTGTTCACGGTGTAGGAAGAGTTCAAGGCCAGGAGGAATAGAATGGCTGACATTGACAAGCTGAAGATCACTATTGACGCGGAGGAGTGCATCGGCGACGGAGCATGTGTCGATTGCGCTGCGGAGACTTTCGCCCTGGATGATGACGCCAAGGCGATTCTACTTGAAGGTTCAACAGACGACCGGGCGAAAATTCTGGAGGCGGCGGAGAGCTGCCCGGTAGACGTTATCACGGTTGAGGACAAAGACACCGGGGAGAAGCTGTACCCGGAGGATTAGGTCGGTTCACATGCGGTGCCAAGTGCTCCTGCACAGCTTGACGGGAGCGGCGCCCGTATTTGCGACTGATTCGCAAGCCTCCTACCTGGAAGACATGGTCCCAGGGTTGGGCTCAGTCTCCCAGGTCGTGAGGCTTGCATCTTATAAGCGCAGCTGGTCTTTCGCCCGAATGCCGGGCGCTGGCGCTGCGCGTGTTGGCTGGCCTGACATCGGCACGCCGATACCTACGCCGGTAGATACGGCGTCGGTCGTGAAAGCGGTTACCACCCCGCGGGTGGTCAATTGATATAGCCCGGCAAGGTCCAGACGGACGGCAGGGCCAACTTATGGAGCAAAAGGCGTGGCAAACGAAAAGGTCATGAATCGGTGGCTCGTGGTAGTCGGTGCAATCCTCATCCAGTTATGCCTCGGAGCCATTTACGCCTGGAGCGTGTTCACCAAGAAGGTGACCATGGCAGATGGGGGGTACGCGTTCACTGCCACCCAAGCAGCCTGGGTGTTCTCCGCCGGCTTGGCCACATTCGCCTTTGTGATGCTCTTTGCAGGACGCTGGCAAGCTAAGGTCGGACCGCGAACCGTCGCTGCCGTCGGTGGTATCGTACTCGGTGTCGGATACATACTCGGTGGCATCCTGGGCAAAACCTTCTTGGCACAACTCGTCTGTATCGGAATCATTGGTGGGGCCGGTATCGGGCTGGCGTATGTCGTGCCCATCGCCGTCGGTGTCAAATGGTTCCCTGATAAGAAGGGGATGATCACCGGTCTGGCAGTTGCCGGGTTTGGGTTTGGGGCAACTATTTGGGTCAAACTTGCGGGAAGTTGGTTTGGCGGGCTTCTAAACACGACTAGCCTGTTCGGCCTGCCAGGCGTGCAGAGCGTCTTCCTGATCTACGGCGTGGTCTTCCTCCTCCTGGTCCTCTTGGGAAGTCTCGTGATGGTCAATCCCCCCGAAGGATGGAAGCCCGCGGGGTGGAACCCGGAGCCCCCCGTCGCTGGGGGTACGGCTGCCGCCGGGACCTTCGATCTGACCGCCGGGGAAATGGCCGGAACGCCGCAGTATTGGGGGCTGTTGTTCATGTTCATCGGATCCGCTTTGGCCGGTTTGATGGTCATCTATTGCATCAGGCTCTTCGGCATTGACAGTCTGCAGGCGAACGGCGTGGTCAGTGATACCGCTGACATGACCGCCAAGGATGCCGCTGGCATAATCGCCGGTACCGCGATGGCATGGTTAGCAATTCTCAACGGCCTGGGAAGGATCGTCTGGGGAGTAGCCTCCGACAAGATTGAGCGCAAGACCGCCCTCTTTTTGATGTGTTTGATTCAAGGCATCATGATGCTGATGTTCTTCAAAGTCGGAGCCACCGAACTCGGCTTGATCGTCGGTGCCTGCATCATCGGCTTCAACTTCGGCGGAAACTTCGCCTTGTTCCCCGCTGCGACGGCGGACTTCTTCGGCAACAAGAACGTCGGGACCAACTACCCCTGGGTGTTCCTGGCCTACGGAGTCGCCGGGATAGCTGGACCATATATTGCCGGTTACTTCAGAGATACCGCCACGGGCGTGGAGGCCTGGAAGACGCCGTTCTTGGTTGCAGGTATTGCCTGTCTGGCCGCAGCAGTCTTGGCGTTGATGCTCAAGGCACCCAAACACAAGCCGGTGTGTGAGTGTGCCGAACCCGCCGCCGAACCAAGCGCGTAGCGCCCGCGTTGCGACACGCCTAGCTTTTCGGGTGTGCCACTGCTCTTGAGCAGTGTAGAGCCACGTCACGGCGTGGCCCGAACCCGAAGCTTTGCGTGTGACAAAGCAGTGGAGCAGACTCCTAACTGTATGTGGCGATTGTAGCGCCGTCCCTGGTGGGCGGCGCTTTTTCCATGCGCTCGTCACCGAATCAGCGCGCGAGCGCAAAGCCCGCGGACAGGTGGTAATTCCGAGCCGCGACTGTGAAGGAGCGGACAAACCGAGGCGTCCGCCTTGCGGATCAAACCAATCGCTGCGGTCCCTGCAACAACGCCTCTGCATCCTGCTCAGCCCAAGCATATCCGCATGTAGCGTCGTCGCAGATCGCGATAGCCGCCCGGCATTCCTCCCGAACCTTCGCTTCATCACCCATAAGCCGAGCAAGCTCACCCCGCGCAACATGCGCATCCGCCTGAATCAGCCGATACCCGCCATAATCAGCCCGATCCTCCGGTTCGGTAAGATTCCGCTCCGTCTCCGCCAACGTTTTCTTTCGGCGTTTATGACTCTCCGGGGCTGGTCATGAGAGTGTAACCGATTCACCGGGGCGCCTCTTGCTACTCTCTCACCGTCGTTTGTAGGAACGTACATTGCCA
>CP070744.1:2795222-2828522 GCA_020348265.1 Phycisphaerales bacterium
GGTGCGGTTGGCTGAGGGTCGTCCCAATAACGGCTCCTGCCCGCAATGGGGATTGTTCCGACCTCTGGGAGAGAAGCTCCTCCGCTGGCGGAAGCGTCCGGCGATTGAACCTATTGGTTGGTGCAGGCACGCCGCAAGTGGTGAACTGCGGTTCACGATGTGGCTGTCGCGGTCGTTACGCGTCTGGCCAGCCGGATGGAAGCCTTGTGCCCAGTACCGCAAACGGATTGCCAAGGGCAAAATCACAAACTAGTGGACCCTGACGAGGCTCAGCGGTAGTGTTTACCGGGGGCGGATACCATTTCTGGTGGCGTCTGTCCGAACCACTATGTGACCTAGCACTGTGGACCCGTCACCAAACCCGAATCATCGAAGCGGTCAACAGCGACCCAAACGTGCGCGACCCGTCAAGGGTGATGAGGTTGCCGGGGTTCACGAACACGAAGCCGGGGCGGGGGAATCTAGTAGAGGTGGTGGAATAATGGACATCGAACGAACGTACAGCCTAGACGAATTCCCACAACCGGAACCACCGAAACCCACGCGACGCCCCCCGGCAACGAAGCGAAACAGGCGTGCGAAGCTGTCGAAGAAGAACCGGCAGACCATCGAGCTGGCTGCGGACATCCCCGAGGGTGAACGCAACGGGAGGCTCTTCGACCTGGCGTGTGACTACGCAGGCAACGGCATCGACCGCGATAGCGTCGAAGACAAACTGCTTGAACAGTTCACTGGCGCGGGGCTGTCACGCGAAGAGGTGCTGCGTACTCTCGACTCAGCGTACAGCAAAGAACGCGACCCAGCGATACCGGCGATACCCTCGCGACTTACCGAAATGGGGTTTGGTGAACGCATGGCGGCAACATGCGCCGAGCGGCTGCGGTTCAACACACAATATGGGTGGCTGGCTTGGACCGGGACACACTGGCGGCGTGATGACATTGGGGCGGCAGAGACGCTGGCAAAAGATACCGTTCGCAGCGCCTACGCCGAACTCGCGAACCTAGATGACGCTGCAAGAACTTCGGCGTTTCGCGCGTTGCGAGGACTCGAGCGCGCGAACAGTGTGCGGGGGATTTTGAAGCAAGCCGAAAGCGAATCAGCGCTGCGCGTGTCAACCGACAAGCTGGACCAGAAAAACTACCTATTCAACTGCCTCAACGGCACCTTTGACTTAGGTACCCACACATTCCGCAAACATCGTCAATCCGACCTGCTCACGAAATGCGCTGATGTGGTATACGACCCCGAGGCGACGGCGCCGCGATGGTTGCGTTTCCTTCAGGAAATACTCGGCGGTGATGATTCACTGATTGCGTTCATGCAACGCACAATCGGTTACACGTTGACCGGCGAGACTGGCGAGCAGTGTCTTTTCCTGCTGCATGGATGTGGCGCGAACGGCAAAAGCACGTTGTTGGGCGTGTTGCAGGCGATGCTAGGCGACTATGCGACGCAAGCTAGTGCCGAAACGTTCATGGCGAAACGCGGCGATATTGTCCGTAATGACATCGCGCGCTTGGCTGGCGTCCGATGTGTTGCGGCTATCGAGAGCGAAGAAGGGCGCCGGTTGGCTGAATCACTCGTGAAGCAATTGACCGGGCAGGATAGAATCGTCGCGCGGTTTCTGTTCCGTGAGCACTTCGAGTTTTCACCCGAATTCAAGCTGTACCTGGCAGCCAACCACAAGCCCACAATCCGCGGACAGGACCTGGCAATCTGGCGACGCATCCGGCTTGTACCCTTTGACGTGGTGATACCGGAAGACCAGCGCGACCCGAGGCTACCCGAGACGCTGAAGGGCGAACTTCCAGGGATTCTGAACTGGGCGATTGAAGGTTGCCGGGCATGGCAAGACGGCGGGCTCGCGGCGCCGGATGTCGTAAAGGCCGCGACCGGCGAATACAAAAATGAGCAGGACATCGTCGCACAATTCATAGCCGACGCGTGCGAGGTGGCAAGCCACGTCAAGACATCCAGCAAGGCATTATACGACACGTATCGGCAGTGGGCTGGCGAGCGCCCGATGTCGAGAACAGCGTTCGGGCGCAGGCTAACCGACCGAGGGTTTAGCAAAGGGAAGGTTACAGGACAACGTGGATGGTTAGGAATTCAAGCAAGAGAAGAGACAGCGTGATATTTAGGGCGTGTTGGACGCGTTTGCACCCATTTACGGAAGTCTCTCACGCGCGCGCGCAGGTGGGAAGATTACGAAAAGACCCTTCAACGCGTCCAACGCGTCCTAGGTGCTGAGATATGGAAATGACTATCAACCGAGGGGATGTGATTGGACGGGCGGTGGCGACGTGGGAAGGCGAACAACCCACGCTTGAACCTGCTCTGTTGTATGTCAACGGCGAGCTTCAACGCTTGGGGCTGCGGGCGTGTTCGCCGTCTGAGTTGGATGTCCTTCGGATTGGATGTGATGAGGGATAGCCCAAGCAGATTCTACGGGACCGAGCGACCGCAAGGAAGGCGTAAGACACGGCCCCTGTGCGGCGATTGTGACAGGCTTCGAGGATTCGCTTGACATGCTTGCGGGAAACGGCAGGATTGGCGGTGCTAATGGCATCATCGACTTCAGTAGACCGAACTTGCCCGGTTGCGCGTGTGCGTATCACTTCGGTGATGCCATTAGCGGCACGTGTGGCCGGGCTTTGTTCTTGAGGTGAATCATGGGACGGCTATTTAAGAAAACCGTAACGCGGCGACGGAAAGACGGAACGAGCTTCACCCAAAAAACGAATTCCTACTATGGCGAGTATGAAGACCCACGCACCGGCAGGCGGATGGAGGTTCCGCTTAAGACCGGCGACCGTTCAGCCGCAAAGATGAAGCTGGACGACCTCGAGCGCAAGGCTACAGCCGTCGCGTTGGGCCTCATCGACAAGTATGAGATGGGCAAGCGGCGACCGCTGACCGAGCATATCGCGGACTGGAAGGCAGCGCTGGCGGGTAAGGGTAACACAACAAAACACGTCAACCAGCTGACGCAATGCGTGACGGCGCTATGCAACTGGTGCAAGTTCGAAACGTGGGTGGATGTGAACTCAGCCGACGTGTATCGGTATCTCGGACGGCTGCAAGATGACGAAGCGTTCAAGAGGAATACCCAGAACCGTTATCTGCAATCTGTCAAGCAGTTTGTCCGGTGGATGCAGAAGGAAAAGCGAGCACCGGATAACCCGCTTTTCGGGATGGAGAAGAAGACAGTCGATGATGAAGAACAGTGCGGCACCTTCGAGCCGGACGAGCTGCGGACGCTACTCGAAGAAACCGAACGCGGGCGGGTACGCCGAGGGATGACGGGCTTTGATCGTCGCTTGCTGTACCAATTGGCAGCCGAGACGGGCTTCCGTTCAAACGAATGCCGGACGATGGCTTGGGGCGACGTGGACCTTGAGGGGAACCCCCCTACCGTCAGCGTCACCGTCAAGCGAGCCAAGAACCGCAAGGCATACGACCAGCCTCTCACTGCATCCCTGGCGCAATTGCTCGCCTGCTGTCGCGATGAACGGGGCGAGGTGGACCGTCTGGACTTGGTGTTCCCCAAGACGGCCGATGAGACGCATGTTGCGCGCGTGCTCCGGGCCGACATGAAGGCCGCAGACATTGACGAATGCGACTCTGAGGGCAACCCGCGGAACTTCCATTCACTGAGACGCACGTTCTGCACGAACATCCAACAAGCCGGAGTCCATCCGGCTGACGCACAAGATGTGATGCGACACTCAGACATCCAGCTGACGATGCGATACTACCAGCACCCGCGCGTCGCCAGCCGTGTGAGCGCCATCGGCAAGCTACCCGACTTGACGACGAAGCCGACCGAAGCTAATACAAAGGCGGGTTGAGGAATGTTGCCGATATGTTGCTTTTTGGTCGGCGAAACACCCGGTATGATTGGCAACGATTGGCAAAACGTGCTGATTCACGAGAGTTTGTAAGTCGCTGCAGTACCGGCGTTTATGGCGCAGAATCGCCGAAAAGCACCGCTAGCTCAGTCGGCAGAGCAGCTGATTCTTAATCAGCGGGTCCCAGGTTCGAGTCCTGGGCGGTGCAGTGCGAGGCGCTCTCAGTAAACAATCGGTGTAGAGCGTACATCTACACTTTCCGGAGTTTTGCCAGCAGCCACCGTAGGGGGTGTCTAGCCCCGCTCGACGGCTTTTCGCGTTACTCGCAAGCCCCGCCGCGACAATCTTCTCCCAATCCAGGGCGAATTCTGCTAGGATGAGAGTGCCCGTCTGAAGACGAATGTGGTGACGAGCGAGGAACAATCGTCCTGCGTCAGGGCGTCTCTCAGTGTCTTTGGATTGGTCGTGCGTACCATCACGCGACTGTAGTCGGCACGGGCATGATTGTCGCCATTCAGCGTTCGCTGCAGTTTGAGAGCGTCTTCGTTTGCTCAGCTTTATGCCTGAGTAGCCCGTTGCGGTGACTGCGTTAAGCGACGGCACGAAGGCGTGAGAATATGCGGGCGGCGTCGATGTCAAGGTGCCGGTGCGTCGGTCGACGTCGCCCCGCGTTTGCGCACCCTAAGGTCAATAGCCCGCTCAGGGGCGTCTCGCCAGATGCCGCTGCGGAGCCGAACCGCATTAGTCCCGTTGACTTGGTAATCGGCGCGCAATTGGGGCCCACCCGGGGCTGTGAGATTCCCTGTGATATCGGCGCGTAAACTGGGCCCACCGTAGCAACGCCTAAGGCGGGTGGTTTCCAGACCGCCCCGGCCTCTGGATGCTGGTTCTTTTCTTCGAGGACCAGCTGATCCGGAGGCGAAGGATGCTTACGGTGGACGACTACGGACGGATACGCAGGGCTCGTCGGGACGGCATGAGCATTCGCGCCATCGCCCGAACCCTGCATCACTCTCGGCGGAAGGTTCGGGAAGCCCTCGCCTGTCCTGAACCCAGGCCCTACATGCGAACGAAGGATCCGCCGGCCCCCAAGCTGGGGTCGCTGAAGCCGATCATCGATGAAATCCTGAAGGCAGACGAGAAGGCGCCACGCAAGCAGCGACACACGGCCGCCCAGATCTTCCGGCGCCTGCAGAGTGAACACGACTACGCCGGCGGCTATAAGGTCAATAGCCCGCTCAGGGGAGTCTCGCCAGGTGGCGCTGCGGAGCCGAACCGCATTAGTCCCGTTGACTCGCGCCCGCGCGCCGCCGCACAGCGACACGGCGCGTTTCTACTTTGTCCGCATGGACCGTCTCGGTATACTGGGATTCTACAAAGGTTTTTCGGGCAGTCACTTAGGGAGTAGCGATCATGTGTCCTTACAAGGTGTTCCTCGCAACGGGTTTGTGCGCCTTCCTCACGACTGTTGTCCTCGGGCAAACTCCCGATTCACCCAACGGCGTTGGACCCGACACGATAGTAGATGGCGCGCACCCGGACGGCCGAACAAGCGGTTTGGTCGAAGATGGTGAGAGCGCCCAACCTGAACCGGACTGGGATGGGATTGAGATTGACCAGCAATCACAAGGGACGATTCATCCCGACACTGAGTCTGCCGATCTCAGTCACAACCAAGTTGACGATGTCGTGGGAGGGGCTTATGCCCCTGACCTTCCACCTTCCAGGCTGATAATCGCCCAGCTGGATATCTTGCCCGGAATTCACCCCAACGTCTGGGACCCGCAGTCCACTAAGGCGCTGTACGTTGCGATCGCCGGAGCGGAGTTCTTCGACATACTGAAGGTCGATCCTCTTTCCCTGGCATTGGCGCGCGTCGACCGTGTCGGTAGCGACGTTCGCCCAATGCAAGCGGATGAACCACAGCTCGCAGATGTAACCGGCAGCCCTGATGAAGCGTCGACCCCAGTTGACCGTCCTCACCCCGACGGAATCCCCGATTTGCTTCTTCGCTTTGATGCCCGCATGACGGTGCATGCGCTTCATCTCTGGAAGGTCGGCCCGAACACTCCCGTCGATCTTGTACTTCACGGGAATCTCCTGGGCGGTACCGCGTTTGAAGCACGCGACTGCCTGGCAGCGGAAGAGCTCCAACCCTATTCGTCTCATAGGAAGAGAGCGCAGCGTACTACAACGGAACGGAATTAGTCGCTCCGCAACAGGTCAGTCTGCCCGAAGTGCCGCAATAGGTGTGTCACTCGCCACGTGGAGAAAGTCAAATGCACACCCTACAGGTCAAGGGCTGACGCGTAGTTGGCGGCAAGGGAGGCGTTGGATGGGTCCAGCTTGATCCCCTTGGTGAAGTCCTCCAAAGCGAGGTCATCTTCGCCCAGACTGCGGTGCAGTTCGCCGCGAAGGTTATATGCGCCGGCAAGCTCCCGTCCGTAACTGGAGTCAAGGTGATAGGTATCATAGGCTGTCTGAAGTAGATTGACGGCCCGGTCGTAGCGCTTCGCAGTCTTCGCCTCCAATCCGAGCGAATAGCTGAGCTGTGCTACCTTCTTTCGACTGGATGTGGATTGCGGATCGAGTTCAAGCGCCTTGGTATAGCTGGCAAGGGCTTGCGTGTCGTCCCCACTACCTTGGTAATGAGCAGCGATGGTACTGTACAGGCTGGAGAGTTCCTTCTTGAACTTAGCGTCGTCCGGAGCCTTGTTGCGCGCTGACGCCAACCTACCGAGAGCGCTTGCGTAATGCCGTTTGACGATATCCTGTCTTGCCCTATGGGCGTCGACGCGAGCCGTCGCCTCCTTCACGGTCGGATCGGTCGGGGAGATTTCGTTGGCGGAGTTCATGTCCATGACCGCTCCGTCGGTGTTGCCTGCAGCTAATCTGCTGATTGAACGTGAGGCATACGCGCCGGCCAGGTCTTTGGCGTAGGGAATATTGTATGGCGCGATGTCCGAGGCGGTTTTCAATTGTGAGATCGCCTCATCCAGGTGTCCTGTCTTCTTCAGCGCCCGCCCAAGGAGATTGCGGGGAAGGCCCACTTGCGGGTGGTCTTTGGCCAGCTGGGACGCTTTTGTTATTACCTCTTCCGTCTGACTGTCATCCGCATGGCGAAGCGCTTCCTGGAGAGAGCCGAGCGCTTGCTCCGGCTTGCCTTCGGCACTAAACCCATCAGCCAGCGCCAGGTAGGCATCGGCCCGGTCAGGGCTTCGATCCGTGAGGTACTTCAGCAGATGCATTGCTTGACTGCGATGAAATGGGCTGTCTAGGTACCGCCGGGCAACGGCGAACACTTCATCGTCGGCGCCTTGGAGTGTGCGGGCAACGGACAAGTCCTCGGCCAGACGTGGATTGTCTCGATCGAAAGCAGCCGCCCGCGCATAGACGTGCTCAGCCTTCTTATACTCCCCTTCGAGCATATAGGAGACGCCCACCATACGGGTCGCGTCGCTGTCCCCGGGAAACCTCTCCAACAACCCTTGAGCTGCCGTCCGCCCACCTTGCGTGTCTCCTTGCGTTAGAGTGTTCGCAACCCTCTTGAGCGCGTCGGCCGGTGCCTTATCGGATAGAGATGATGGTGCAGCCACGCCTGTGGACGCGCTCACTTCGAGCAACCGTCCCAGCTTGTCGTACAACCCATTGGTGGAGTGCGACCCGGAGCTGTAATGAAACGCTGATGGTGCGAACTGACTGGTATCGCTCGTTGTGCTCAACGTGAGCCACGAATCTCGCGTGCTTTCCCGCTGACTCAGAGCGGCTTGCAGCACGTCGGTCATTACCGACGCGCGCAACGACGTTACACAGCTGATGCTCAATTCTCTCTCCCCCCTTGGACGCTGGAGCGTCACTTGAACCTACGATATGCGACGCGATACTGCCAGCGAGATTATCCCTTTCCTCTCACCCTCGCTTCGGCAAGTTCTCGATTCAAGCCCGGTTGCGTTGGTGACAAGTGGTCCGCACAACGCTCTGTGAAATGCGTATGTTGAGTGCGGACGCCACGACGAGAGAAAGCGACGATTTATCCAGCAAGAATTCGCTTGACAGTTTCGAGTTTACGGTTTCAAATTAGCGAACTATCTAGCTGGATATTGGGCTTGTCCGGCGGACCGGTACGGAAAGGCTCTCGCGAATGCGCGCTCTGCGGGGCTGGCGCAGGAACCTGGAATATGTTGTTACACGGCGGTCCGATAGAAAGATCCGCCGTTCGGTTTTCGTATATTAGGTGACTCATCCATGCAAGAGCGATTCAAGAAAGTTGTTCGTTGGGCGTATCTCGTAGGTGCCGGCACGGGCGTCTTCCAGCTTGCGGGGTGCAGCGTAGATCCGGACATTATCCTCCGTGCTGGTCTATCTGCGGGGTCGGATTTGGCCATCTTCCTACTCGAGAACCTGGCCAACTCACTCTAGCGGGCCGGGCTCACAACCTGAACCGGCAAACGCGAAAGGATCGGAATGATGAGAAGAACGAAGTGGCGTCGTTGGGCGCTTCTTAGCACGTTGGCAAGTGGATGCCTGTTTGCCGGCCCGTGCGGCATAACGACCCTCCAGTTGCAGGACTTCCTGACATCGACTGCGATTCGAACGGGCGTCTCGACGCTGGCGACTGTGATCGATGCGGCGATTATCGGAGCTGCAACGGGTGATAACGCTGATTAGAAGAAGCACATGTCCATATGCCCCGTCCGAGAATCGGCTTTGTGCCGTCCAAGAACTCCGCGGGCCCCTCGGCAGCTGGAGTATGGCCTGAGCCTCTGCGGTCGTGGACTGTAAAGCAAAGGCAAGCCCTATGAAGGTTCGAAGCTCCCTCGCAATACTCCCGGTGCTGCTCGCCTGGAGTATGCCTCCAACGTTGGCAAAAGCGCAGACGATCTCCTCCCCCGACGTGGTGGTCGATCTGAACGAGGCAATCTACCACTACATGACCGGAGGCCGCGAAAGATACGAAACGGCAATCGAGCTGCTGGACGGAGTGCTCGAGAAGGAACCGGAAAATCCCGCCGCACTGCTGTTTCGGGCTCTTACGCACGGACGCGTCGGATTGCTCGAGAACTACGTGAAGGCTCAGGCTGAAGACGACGCCTTCGTCTGGGAGAAGCTCATCGAAATGCGTGGAGATCCGCAGCTCCTGGAACAGGCTCAACGGGAGATGGCCGAGCTCAGTCAGGCACCGGATGAGAGCGCCGATGACCCCACGACATGGATCCTGGACCAGACCCGACTGGTCGATCTGGAGAAGCTTGTCGCTATGGTCACGGATACTGTGCAGGATTCGGTCGAGCAGCTCGCAGAGAACCTGAGGATAAGCCGGGCGGCACGGTATTCTTATGCTGATCGCGAACGAGCCGAATACCGCCTCATGACTGAGGATCTCAAGCGCCTCATTCGCGTCTTGGATCATCCTCAGGCCGTGATCCGACTCCTCAAAGTAATCGCGCTGTCCAAGATCGCCCGTTCCGATGAGGACGAAGCCTTGGGCATAAAGAGCGGTTACATCCTGCCGGATGACGCGAGCGGCCCCGCGCGCGCGCTGCGCTCCTCCTCTGCCGACATCCTCCGACAGACCGCCAAAATCCTCCAGAAGCTCCGACCGACGGTAACGGGTGAAGATGCCGTTCGCACCAGCTTCTTCCTGGGTGTGATTCGCTATCGTCAGGCTGTGCCTCAGCGAGCGCCCGATGAGCTTCCCGAGACCAATTTCCGCATGCTGTTAGAGGCCGAGAGGATTATGGCTGAGCTTGCGGATGATCCACAGATTGACAGGACCTGGCGGAGCTACGCCGCCCTGTATCTTGGGTTGATCATCCCCTTCAGAGCCAGCCTGGAATCCGACCCCACAGAACGGGACACTATTCTGGATTCAGCGGAGCACTACCTGGACCAGGCCGCTGCGTTGGACACTATCGTCAGCGAAGACGCACTACCGCGCTCGGCCAGCAACATGGGCATTCCGGACGTGGTTTGGCGCCAGCGCGAGCAGATACAGCGGATCAGGGAAGCCGAGCCTACGGGCCCACGAGGCATCAACGACATTCGTCTGTCATTGTTCAGCGGACTCCATTACGACTCAAACGTCGTGCTGCTGGGCGAGCGCACCGATTTGCCACGTGACATTCCCAAGGAGGGGGATTTCGGATTCCCCTTGGGAACACAGATCGACCACACGCTTACCTTGAAAGAACACTGGATCCTCGGCGTGCAGGGTAGGCTGTCACAATTATGGCATCCGGACGTGAATGAGTTTGACGAGCGCCGCGCCGGTTTCAGCCTGGCGCTTCAGTATGAGGCGATTCCACAGGAAGGCAGCTTCGGCCCGACCTATCTGAGGCTTCAGTATGACTACGACTACACGCGGTTGGGGGGTTCGCCATTTCTCGAAACACATGCCATCAGTCCGAACGTGCGGGTCTTCTGGGATGACCGGCGTGCGGAAACCACCGGCTACCTCATGTACGAGAACCGCGACTATCGGGAGCCTCTTTACGATTCCCGTTTCGATCGCGATGGAGAGTATTTCGCACTGGGGCTCGTCCAGCAGTACAGGACCGTGGATATGACCTCCAAGTATCAGAGCTGGGGGATAGAGCCGTGGGGCATGACGGGCGATGAGTCCTTCCGACAGGAGGATCCGGAATTCCCTGCTCGGTATCTCACACCTTTCGTTAGTCTGCGGTATGCGTGGGACAGCACGGTCGGCGATGAATTCGACCAAAAGGAGTACGCGCTTTCGGCGGGAGTGGCTGCCCCGCTTCCCTGGGGTCTCTCGCTGGATGCGGCGGCGGAGTTCCAGTGGCAGGAATACTCCCACGGGAGCTTGATTGATTTCCATCGCCGCGGCCGACGTGATTTCATCCAGCGATATGAGATTGGCCTCTCGCGCTCGTTCGTGTTGCGCAGCGGCGTGATGGCAAACCGGTATACGCCCGCTATCGACCGGTTATTGATGACCATCCGGGCCCATGCGACCTATACTGATGATAATAGCAACGTGGTTGACCGCTATGGACAGGCAATCTTCGAGTATGACCGCCTGCTGTGCGGAATCTCCGTTGCATTCTCTTTCAACTGATCTTGACCTCGCGAGGTGTTTGATGACTGCGCGTAACTTGCTTGGCGTATTGGTGTTGCCGGGTGTGCTGATGGCCTCTCCCGGCTTCCACGCACTATCGGACGAGAACGGCCCCGCGGCATTCGTAACTGCTGTTACCGGCCAAGGTGCAACGCGCGGAATATCCGGACCCGCATTCCCCACCGGAGTCGCGCGGTTCTCGGAAGAAGACAACGGGATTAGCGCGGGGGACAGCGTGGTAACACCTCCGCAATCCACCGTTTCTGTGGTCTTACCGGACAGCGGGGTAGTTATCCGCCTAGGTCCATCTTCCGAGCTGATCTTGGGACACTGGACTTCCGGTGAAAATGATCTCCCCGTTACGTTGACCTTGCTAAAAGGAGAGGCATATATCCTTAGACGGCAAGCCGGCGGTTGGCTGCTGGCTGCTGCCGTTAGCGAAGTGGATTCCGGGTACGCCTTGTCCAAGGACGGTGCGTTGGTGCTTAAGTCCAACGATAGCGGCGTGAGCCTGGCGGTATTGACCGGCGAGGCGATCTGGTTTGCGGGGTCAATCCCGGGAGAGGCATTGCTGGATGAGTCCGGCGAACCTCTCGACACCGCGGGGAATGTAGTAGAGGAGGGGCAGTCCATCTCGACGGCAGAGTTGACAGAGCGAGTTCCCGAGGGGATGGCACGCCGTGTCTTGGAGAACGCCAGTCGCGATTTGTTTGCGTTTGGCCTGTCCCAGGGGGCCGACTGGATTGAACGGGCCGAGCAAGGCGATTTCACACCGGTGCGGGCGGCCGCGCGGGGTGGCGTACAGGTCTTTCGCACCGAGCTGACCGCGAGCCTGGCCTTCGATCAACCTCGCTCGGTGGTTGCGACACCGGCACCACGAGCCGTTCTGCAGCCCGTACGGGCGACCCGGGTCAGTCCGGCGCGGGCCTTGCTGGAGTCAGGTGTGCCCACGGACGTCGTCGTAGGACAGCGAATCCGTCGTACGCGGGTTATTGGAAGCCCGGGGACGACGTTGAATCAAATACGTGCGAACCCCAACGTCGAGCAACTGATTCGATTGTCGGGAAGTTCGAGATAAACGTTTCGCAGTGGCTGCCCACCTTGGGGATGGACCGCCGTGGGAGGTCGCAATTCGCAGGGATGCTGACGAGTTTAGCTGCGCCGCGCGGCGCTTTATATGAGGAAGGGTGCACCATGCGTTTTGATCGAATACTAATGGCAAGCGTTATTGTTCTTGCCGGGTGCGTGCTTGCCCCTACGGCATGCGACGTACAGTCAACGTCTCCCACCGACCTGCCGGACGATCCCGGGGCGACTGAACCCGTCCCGCGGGCGTTTGCCGCCTTCTTGTCGTCTGATCGACCACTATTGGTGCGCGACGACGCGGAATTGGGGCGGGCTACGCTGACGGTGACTGCAAACCAACTGGCCGTCTTCGATTGGTGCCTGGACGTGATTGACTCCGCCGCGCTGCAGACCATTCCGCCGTGCGACAGCCAATCAGACGCCGCGTTGGCAGCAGGAGAACTCCTGGGATTCACGCTTCCCGTCTTTGCCGACGAAGACGGCAACCTCATCAGGAGCTTGTTTGTCGGTGCAGACGGCGAGTTGCTCACCGCCAGTGTGGGGCAACTGAAGATTACCAGCGTGACAGGCGATCCGGGCGTTAATGGCACGATCGTGCGCGTGAGCGTTACCGCCAGGCAAGTTCGAGAAGACCTTGACGCCGCCCCACTGGTGGACGGCACACAGCCATTGATCGTGCTCGAGGGTGAAGATTCAGCCGCTACGGAGGTCAGGACGATTGCGATCACCAGACCCAGTGGCCCGCTGACCGCATCCCTCGCTGCCGCAGAAGGTAGCACGGTCGCTCCGGGAGGTTCGCTGACGCTGCGCGCCCGCCTGAGCGGCGGCCGCCCGTTTAACGTCGATGAACGCGAGGAGTGTAGCGGTTCCGATCCGGAGGTGCCTCCGAACGCAAGCCCGGTGTACAACGTACGGTGGGGTATCACAGACCTGCAGGGCGAGGGTCTTTCGGTTCAGTGTCTCAGCAGCGACGATGGACAAGTCATCTCCACAGCGACATACACGGCACCGCGCAACGAGGACCTGAAGGATCAACTTCCGGGTAACGTCGTGGCAACTATCGAGGTGTCGGATGCCGCCGGAAACAGAGTATCAAGCGCGCTTCCTATAATCGTGGCTTCCAAGACAGCCCTGGTCGTTGCAGATGCGTCCTCTGAAGACTCCCGGGTCGCGCCCGGCAAGTCGGTTGAGTTGACAGCCGCCGGTACGGGCGGTGAGGAGCCGTACACCATCAGCTTTGCGATTGTTGGAGAGGATCCCCTTGGGCGTCTGGTCCGCAGCAGATGTACCAACCGTGACGCGAACGAGCCTTGTACCGGTGAGTACGAAGCTCCGGACGATGAGGTCGGGGCTGTCCTGATCAGAGTCACCATCGTTGATTTCGTTGGGGCGACGGCGACAGAGACTATTCCCTTGTCGATAGCCTCACCTCAGGCTCTAAACGTCCTGGCATTCGCCGGGACGTCTGCAATACCGCTTGGGCAGAGCACGCCCGTCACCGCTGAGGTGTCCGGTGGAACTCCCCCGTACACTGTCTGCTACGACGTGCAGTCCGGTGGCGGTTTGCTCACAGCGTTTGATCCCGGCTGCGACCCGACGGATGAGTACTTTGAGGATTTTGCCGAGTGTCAGTGCGACATCGCCGGCGTAGATGCGGATGGCGAGGCTGTAACGGAGACGCTCAGCCTGACGTTCCGGGCCTCAAATGTTGCAGGGCCCGTATCCATCGCCGTACGTGTCAAGGATAACGTAGGGGCGGAGACAACCGATGTGATCAGCTTGGATGTTTCCGGGGGAGCCGGTTCCGCGTGCGGTGACGGCACCAAGCAGGGATCGGAACAGTGTGACGACAGTAATACCCTCTCCGGTGACGGTTGCACGTCAAGCTGTACGCTCGAATTGGGGTGGACCTGCAACATCGCACCCTGCACCCCGATTTGCGGTGATGGACTTCTCCGTGGCACAGAGCAGTGCGATGGAGGTGATTGTTGCACGGGGACGTGTACGTATGCAGCAGTCGGAACCGCCTGCGGAGACGTCGCCCCTTTGGGTGATTGCGACGAGGGTGACACATGCGACGCAAGCGGCGTGTGTGTCGTCAACCTGAAGCCGGCGACGGAAGAATGCCGGGCGAGTGCAGGTGTTTGCGACATCGCCGAGTTCTGCACGGGATCGTCGGCCGACTGCCCCGCGGACGTCCTCGATGATACAAGCGAGTGTCGCCCGGCAGCCGGCGTGTGCGACATAGCTGAGTCGTGCGATGGAGTCTCTGCCGATTGCCCCGCGGACGTGATTGCCGCCTCGGGGGCGCCTTGCCGCGCTGCGGTTGACGCTTGCGATTTGCCTGAGGAGTGCGACGGAGCCTCCACCGACTGCCCTGCAGACGCATTGGCGCCTGTTGGCGCATTTTGCGGAGATGCGACGCTTGGTGAGTGTACCGCTCCGGATACCTGTGACGGAGCGGGCCTATGCCTGGATAACCATGCGATTGATGGCCTTCCTTGTGCTGACGACGGAAACGACTGCACCACTGACGCCTGCTCGTCGGGCATTTGCACACACGTTAATCTGGTCGCCGGGACGCCCTGCGATGATCCTACGAGCTCGACATGCAATGGGCCCGATACGTGTGATGGTTTTGGGAACTGTCTAGCCAACTACACGCCCGCCGGCTGGCTGTGCGGCGTGACCTCTACAGATTGCGAAGATCCTGAAACCTGCGACGGTGCTGGTGTATGCGTCAAGAACTACAAACCGCTGAATACCGAGTGCGGAGATGTGACTCCACTAGGTGTCTGCGACAAAGGTGACAAATGCGACGGTGCCGGCAACTGCCTGGTGAACAACGAGCCTGGCAGTATGGTTTGCCGCCTCGCTGCCGGCCCGTGCGATGTGGAAGAGTTCTGCCACGGTAATTCGCCCAACTGCCCGAGTGACGACTTTTTGCCTGACACCACCGAGTGTCGCTCCGCCGTGGACGTGTGCGATGCAGCCGAGTATTGCACAGGATCTTCAGCTGATTGTCCGGCGGATGCCCTCGAACCCTTGATCACGGAATGCCGAGTTTCTGCGGGCGTTTGCGACCCAGCAGAGTTCTGCGACGGAGTCAGCACGGGGTGTCCTGCAGACTTGAAGAGCACGGATGAGTGCAGAGTCGCGGTCGAGGTGTGCGATGCGGCCGAGTTCTGCGATGGTATAGGCAACGATTGTCCGGCGGATGCTCTTCAACCTTCAACGACCGAGTGTCGCCCTTCCGTCGGTGTTTGTGACACAGCTGACTTCTGTGATGGACTTACCCCTGCGTGCCCCGCAGACCTGAAGAGCACGGCGGAGTGCAGAGCGGTGGGCGGAGTGTGCGATGTGGCGGAATTCTGCGACGGAATAGCCGACGATTGTCCAGTGGACGAAATCGAACCGACATCCACCGAGTGTCGAACTGCTGTCGGCGACTGCGACGTGGCTGAGTACTGTGACGGTCTTACGGTTGATTGCCCGACGGACGTGTTCCAGCCGGAACTAACCGCGTGCGGTGATCCGAGCACTACGGAGTGCACCGATCCCGATACGTGCGATGCATTCGGCAACTGCCTGGGCAACCACGCATTGGACGACACCCCGTGCACGGACGACGGAGCCGAATGCACTGCCGACGCATGCGAGACCGGAGAGTGCGTGCATACACCCTATGTTGACTTCCGGGCCTGTGATTTCGTCGGCGTGGATGACGGCGTGTGTGTTGCCCTTTATGACCCGATCAGTGAGACGGATATCGGCTTGTGCGTGGAATGTGCGGTCGATGCCGATTGTGGCGCGGGCACGACCTGTTGCGAGGTGGACGACGTAATCGGCGGCACCTGCCTGGAAGGCGAGCTGTTCTCCTGCGTTCCGTAGCAGCCCTCTTCCGGTTGGGAAGGATTGGTGTTGAGTAAGAAACAGTAGCGACGACGGTGCCGATCCGATCGCGGGTGCGGTCGGGTCGGGACCGTCTGTCACGTAGACGAGTGACCCAGGCGGCCCCAACTGCGCGGAAAGCGAGGCCGCTGTGCTGCAAATGTTGCGTGCAAACCCGGTTATCCTCTACGATGTGTCCAGCGGTTATCGGCCGCGGGGCTCCGCCTTACCGTACGCGCCCGCAAGCCGACACAATCCGATAGACTCTAAGGTCGGGTTGGCCCGTGCGCCCTCACGGTTTAGGTGTGATAACGGGCGACGGACCAAAGACCCGTTCCACGAAAGACACGAAAGGAAAAAAACTAATGAACCGAAGCTTCAAAAGACGCCTTGCGGCTTGCTCGCTTCTTCTTGCCTCATCCTCGGTTGCCTTCGCACAGAACGATGATCCCATTCTGCCATGTGACGCAGACTGCCAGGAAGCGTGTGAGCTGGCCGCTTGCGCCGACATCGAGGCCGCCCGAGATTGTCCCGCGCAGGCGGGGTGGGCAACGTACGAGCTCTGCAACTCGGAGTTGGAGGAGGTTATCGGGTTCGTGCGGACGGTCTATGACGGGGAATGTGGCATCGTAAGACAGGGCACGACCGCAACTCGCATGTGCACTCCGAACCTTGCTGTAGCCGCGATTCTCAGTCAGCTTGATATTGACGGAGACGGAATCGCCGACAACGCCCCCGACACCGACGGAGACGGTCTGCCGGACAACTGGGAATCATCTGGTGTGGAGGCGTTGACCGCTCAGGGTGACACCACCGATCGAGTGGTGTTCTTTCCCGCTCCTTCGGCAATCGTCCCGGGCACCCCTCCCACACCGATCTTCACTCGCCGGGGTGTTGCCACGGACGCTCTCGATCCCGACAGCGACGGAGACTTGTTGAGCGATTACGTTGAAGTCTTCGGTCTGGTGTTCATCGATGAGATAAACCGTGATGGCCTGCTCGACTCCAACGAATGGAACGACCTGAATGGCGACGGATTGCCGAGCCCGGGTGAACATCCCATAGACCTGGACGGTGCCGGCATCCTCCACGATTTCGACGGATTCGTCTTCACCGACCCCACGAACCCGGACACGGACGGAGATGGCAAGAAGGACGGGGAAGACAACGACCCGCTGATCAACCCACGTGCCTTCGGAAACAGCGGCGACATCCTTGTTCGGCTCAACGCCGAAGGTAACGCGGACATCGACAAGGATGGCCTGGGTAATGGCATGGACATGGGCAATGACCTGACCAGCGAAGATGGCACCGACGTTCCGGACTATCAAGTGATAGACAACCCCGCCAGCGTTGTGGATCTGCTCCGGCTCTTCCGCGAGGATCTCCTGGCTGAGGGGATTGTACCGGAATCAGCGATCGAGGAGTTGCTGGGTGCAGACTGGGATGGCAACGGCCTGTGGAACACTACGGATGTCCGAAACTGGTCGATAGTGATTGCCGATACCGATGAGGCTGACTCGACTCCACCGGACGAGTTCTTCAGCGTCGGAGGACACTTGTTGTACTTCCCGCAGACGTTCGCACAGCTTGAGGGGCTGGTCAACGATCCCGGCTACCAAGTATATGCTGGCACGTTACCGGGGGTGCAGGGTGATGAGCTGAGCCGAATCGGAATGGGCTGGCAGGATCTGCTGCGACCGGCATCTTCAGAGACTTCCGAGTTCATCCCTGACAAGCGCATCTGGGCAATCCTCTATGCGTGGCGCATGCCCGGCTTTGACATCGATGGTGACGGTTTCGTCGGCGGTCCCAATATCCCGTCCGCGGTATCGAGAATATGCCCCGACGCCGAAGGTAACGACCAGGAATGCGCCTCGGCGGCCCTGGAATGGGACTCGACCGATCAGCGGTTCGAACTGACCAATGAAGTCTTGATCACCAGCACCAGCGCCCAACCATTCGACGATCGCATCGAGATCGGCGACCCCGAGGCAGCGACCGGCGATGAGCCGCAGTTGGACGGAGTCATCGAGCCTAGCTTCGGCATCTGTGGTTTGCTGAGTTTCGGGATGATCTTCCTGATGGCGCTGGGAATAGCTGTTCCCAAGTTCATCAGGCGGCGATAGTTCTTGCTCCTGCGCGGGAGGCAGGGGGGTGTGCCACTCTGCTCGTGAGTAGTGTACGAACACCGCAAGGACGCAATCGGCACTGCTTGAAAACGCCGGCACACGGCGCGAAGCGCTACCGGTTAGGCCGTAACAAGATCGGCTCGTCGCGGTACTGCGGCGTAGCCTCGATCTTCTCCAAGGCGTTAGCCGCCCTCCTCTGATCCTCGATAGCCATCCGAGCGCGCTCGGCCCGGACCAGACTGTCAGCCGGTGAGTCCTGTTCGGCTGACTGTGGTTGAAACGGCTCGACCCGGGCGGGCTCAAACGGCTCCAAGCGTATCGGCTTGACCGGCTGGATTGCGGACTTGTCGCGCTTAGCTAGACAGGCTCCACATGCCGCCACGGTAAGAACGGTGCAGCAGAGAAGTCCAGTCTGTGCACCACACCGCAAGAACCTAGACTGCCACATACGAAGCCCCCTACCCCGGAACGCACCGCGGTGCATCCCGGCGGATACATCGATTCCGGGAATCAACCACCTCGATTATACCAAACATCGACGTCGGCCGAGTCGGGATTATCGTCTGCTGCGCCTATCCCGGGGAATACGGTTTGTCAGCCGTTGACCGAATCTATCGAGCAATATACGCTAGTCCGGGGCGATGAAACGCCGCTGCCGTTGGTCGCCCGGGGAATCGAGTACGCGAGGAATTGAAGATGGCACTGTTTCCAAGAAACCACATTATATGCTACCCGCTGCTGATTTCAGTCCTTCTATTGGCCGGTTGTCGCGATTCCGAACCAACGAAGCCGTTCTACCGCGACCTGAGCACCGACGATAGTTCGTATCTTCTCCCCGGCCCCTCGCCGTGGCATGCCGTCTCAGACATCCAGAAGGCAAAAGGCAAAGCGGACTGGCGCCCCTTCCGTGAGCCCTCGGAACCCTCTGAGGTCACAGCGAAGGAAGCGGAGGACGCGACTGCCGATGGGGAAACTAAAGCAGAAATTAGAGAACTTCTCACTGGGTACAATGAGGTCGCTGCCGAAGAGGCCGTAGATGAGCTGCTCGGGTATTACGTAGGCGACCAGCAGGAGGCTCTTACGCCTTTCCTTGAAGCTCACGGGACCCTGACCGACAAGCTGACCGCACTCGGTGCTACGATCGCAGAAAAACTGCCTGATCAAAAAGACCGGGCCGATGCAGCTCTTGCCAAGCTGGGCGGCCGACCCGGGCAGGCCCTGGCGGTCGTCTCGCTGGAAGTCGTGAGTGAAACGGAGGTTTCGGGTGTGTTGTCGCCCGGGTCGGTGAGCCCGACCTGCCGCTTCATCTGGGACGACGAGGACGAGGACTGGTACATAGAGATGACCGATCTTGCGACATACGAACAGGTCAAGCCCGGCGTGGACGCCCTACTCGCCAGTCTGGATGAGTGGTTGGCTGGTTTGGCCTCCGGCGAATTATCGGCGGAAGACGCCATTGCCGGCGTCGAAGGTGCGACTGCCCCGTTTGCGCAACCCGGCGAGGGCGGCTAATGCGGTGAGCTGGGCCAAGTGCCATCGCCCAGGGCAGGTCGTAGGATGGATTAAGAAAGGCTCGCCAGGTGATCGTCGATGCCTGATGTTCCCCTCGTTGCCCACAGTCCCACGGAGGCCTGTCTTTTTCTGCTGGTAACCCCCTGCTCCCTTTGCCATAAGGGCCCTGTCGAAGACCTTCACGCGCACACCGTCAACGATCGGGATGCTGGTGCAATCGTCACCGTCGAAGGCACCTGCAGCGCCTGTGGTGGAAGGAACACGCACTCGTTCCGACTGGCGCAGAACGGCCCATCGGACGAGGAAGTAGACCCGCCTCAGGTCAATCGTACGGACTCCCCCTCGCGCATCATAGACGTCGCTCAGTGGCTGACGCTGTTTCGTATGATGCGGGAGGAGGCCGGTAAGGAATCGGACAAGGTGCAGGCCCGGCAGTTGGAGATTGAGGCGGGGCAATGCCTCGATGAAGCCCTGAAGTTCTATGATGACGCAGACAACGATCTGCCCAGAGAAGAGGCGTTTTTCGGCGACGAATCGCTGGGGCGCTTTCGCAACAACCCGCAGCAGTATTCCAGGCAGCGCCTGATCGACCTGAAATCCCAGTTGCCCGCCCGCTTGCCGTCCACGTTGCGCGGGTCTTCGCAGTCTGTCTCAAAACGACGATGGTGGAGGTGGCGCAAATGAACACGACGCACGTTCGACATACCGGTGCCGTGAGCAGCGCGATCGGCCTCTTCGTGCTATCGCTGGTCTGCTTCTCCGCACGGCCGGGGCTTGCCGACCCGCCGGGAGCAAATGTAGTTTATCCGGTCAGCCTGAAAGCCAGGCTCGCCCATCTGCGCAGCCGGCTTGACGCTTTGGCCGGAAATGAGGATCTGCTG
The DNA here is from genome assembly GCA_020348265.1 of Phycisphaerales bacterium. GTDB lineage: Bacteria > Planctomycetota > Phycisphaerae > UBA1845 > UBA1845. The sequence goes on from CP070744.1 coordinate 2,815,657, forward strand.
GATACACTGCATTTCGCCTGGTTCGATCGACCTTATGCCCGGGCAACGCTAGCCGTGCTGCACAAGACGGTTTCTGTGCTTGACCGCGAAGCCCGCTTGCGAGAGCGTGGAAACGGAGCCATGCGGGACGAGACCGTCAGCAGAATGCTCACGTGGGCTGATGGGGCAGTCGATCGCGTCATCACATCGGAGGTGGAAGCGGACTTTCGCCCTCATCGCACAGGTGTCACCCAGGCGATCCTGGGTAGCGCATCAACAACACCAGCCTTGTTTTCCTTTGTTGATCGTGCCTCCAGCACGCGATGCAGCCATTCCTTTGGCGACCTGGATCTCGTAGCTGCAATGGGATTGCGCGTCTACACCCGTTTGAACGGCGAGTCCGGTTCCGCGGATGCCGCGCGTTTGCGAGGTGAACGGGCAAACACACTTGGGATTGCGACGATTTTTCTCGCCGCCTCTACCCCCGCGAAAGCCTCACGCTCCGCCTCCGCCCATGCGCTGACCGTGAAAGGAGCGTCGCTACGTCAGCTCCATACGGACGCCGCAACAACAGAGGAAGTACCGGGGCACTCTCTTGCCCTAATCGATCCGCCATTTGGAGAGTCGTGGGCATCGTCCCTGGCACGCCGGGCGTTGGCGCGTGGTTGCACGGGGCGGAATCGCTATGTGGCGGATGTATGGAACGCCCCAGTCGCCCCGGGGCAGGTCGACGACGTTGCGGTGACTGCGGCAGCCATGTGGGTTCACGCCGTCGATGGCCAAACACTTGGTCTTGTTCGCGGTTGGCGCGATCTGCGTGACGGCTCGGCAAACCCCTATCCCAGTCGCCTGACTCACCCCGAACAGACCGAGACCATTGCTCTTACCGCCCTCGACCTGCTGCAACTGGGGCCATACATCACACCTCTGCGCTCTAGGCCTTCACTGGTCTTAGCCTTGCAGGATGATGCTCTTGACTCGGATGACGATAATGCGTGGGCCGGGTGGATAGAGCCGGTGTTTGATGCGCTGTACCAGCGACAGTTGTCGTTCGATCTGGTGAGTGAGAACACTTTCTCGAGAGAGCTCCATCAGCGATATGACGTGGTGACTACACTGCGCCGTGCGGACGCCAGCGAGTTAAGCTCGTTTCTTATCAGTCTTGAGAGGAAGCTTGCCGGCGAATCCGCATACGCCAGCCGGGTGACGGCCAACGAGTTGGACGGCCGGCTCGCCGCTAACGTGTTCATTCGAACCGGTCGAACCCCGCAAGGCGGCCTGTGCTTTGCCGTGGCGAACCTGTGCCCCCAGATCCGTGAGCTACGACTCGAAGGCATCGAGTCACGTCCTGCCAGAGACGTTATATCCGCAGAGTTGATCCACGACCCCGCCCAAGGCCTATCGATGTCCCCGTGGCAGGTGAGAGTCCTTTGGCCTGCCAGGTGAGGATCATGGGCAAGCGGCCGGTTCAGACCCTCTACTTTCGTGTGGGTGATGCACGGACGGTTCTCCGGCAGATTGCGATGATATAGGTCCAGCCCGTCCCGATCACCACCCACCAGGGCCAGGCGATGTACGCGGCGTCCCAGCGCTCCTGCAGCAGTTTTATGGCGACGAGGACGGCCACGGACGAAAGCATCGCGAGAGTGTTGAATCGATCGTCGCCTCTGTCTTTCGTGGTTACGGCCACGAGGAAAATGCCCAGCATTCCGCCGAAGATGAGCCCGACCCAGCGGAAAGCCTCCCACAGCAAGTCGTCATAGTGAGCAAAGGCCAGGGCGACGGCAACCAGCAACGCGCCGAATAGCAGCACAAACACCCTTGCGGCGCCAAGGAAATGCCGCTCCGATATGCCCATTCCCCCTCCCCCGCGCCGTCTAAGCCACGGACGATAGAAATCCGTCACCGCCGTCGAGGAAAGAGCCCCTAGTGCCGAATCCAGGCTCGACATGGCCGCAGCAAATACCCCGGCAACCAACAGACCTTTCAGGCCGTATCCCGAGGGTAACACCTGAGCGATGAAGTGTGGAAAGATGCGATCGTTCCTTTCGAGTACCGAGGGAGGTATTCGGCTTGCAGCGTTGGCATCGTAGTAAGTGAACATCAGAGTGCCGATTAACAGAAACAGACACACGATGGGAAAACCGGCAAAGGCGTTGAACATAAGGGAGCGCTGTCCGTGGCGAAGGTCCGGACAGGTCAGCATGCGCTGGGTTAGATCCTGATCCGTGCCCAGCGCCGCCATGTTAAACAGCGTCGCATGGATTAGCAGCACCCAGAAAGTCTTCTCGTTGTTTGGGCTGAGCTTCCAGGTGAAGGTATGGAGTTTGCCGGCATTCCAGCTCGATGAGAGGTTCTCCTGCCAGGTACCCGGGGTGACAACGAAGAGGAACACAATCACAGCCAAGCCGCCCGCAAGGAAGACGAGGGCTTGGAGGGCGTCCGTCCAGATGATGGCCTTGATTCCGCCGAAGGTCGTATAAGCCACCGCGATACTCGCAGCTCCGATCACGACCCAAGTCAGGGGCCAGTCAAATACGACGGCGATGGCGAGTGAGGCGGCAAGCAACCTAATCCCGCTGCCCACAATGCGCGAGGCGAAGAACATCAACGATGCTGTTGTCCGCGTCCAGGGGCCGAAGCGTCTGCCGAGATACTCATAGACGGTGGTCACAGCCGAGCCGTAGAATGCCGGCAACAGCAGAAAGACGATTAGCACACGCCCGATAAACGAACCCGCGTACATTTGCAGGTAATTCCAGTCCTCTTTGAAGGAAACCGCCGGCACGCCTATGAACGTAAGAGCACTTACTTCCGTGGCGATTATGGACATCCCCACAACGAGCCAGTTCTGTTGCTTACCGCCGAGGAAGTAGTCATGCGTGCTGCGCTCTCCCCGTCCAAACCACAGGCCCACGGCGAGTATCGCCAGCGCGTATGCCCCCAAGACTGCCAGATCGAGCAATCCCAGGGACATCAGGGTCTCTCCTTGCGCAGTTCTTCGGCCGTGGTAGAAAAAGCGCAGAGTATGTCGTCGAGTCCGGAGGTCTTGTTGCGGGCGGTCCAGACATCGGCGTATTCCCCGCCTGCTTTGACCACTCGATTTGCCCACATGATTCGTTCGTCATGTGTGCGCGAGTAGTCTTCCGGTGACGACCGAGATTCCCTAATGAACAGCAGTTTCTCCGCGACCAGTTCGCTGAACGCGCATGCTACTGATAGCTCCTTCAAGTCTGCGCAGTCATCAGCAGCCAGTTCGTGCTGAAGTCGAAGTCGTGCGTCGTTGGTCGCCTGAATTGATTCGTTCAGTTCCTCGTACGATGGCAGCGCGGCGTTCTCCAGGATCTGTGCGACGGGCATCCAAAGTGCCGGCCACGTTTCGATTCTGTTGCCAAGGCGCGATGCCGCACGCAGGGCGCGCACGATGCCGGCGTCATTGACCCGTAAGACTGCTCGTGCAAACAGATCGTCGAATGGCTCGCCACGGGGATGACCCGCATCCCACGCCAGGGCCGCCCCAAGCGCAATTCCGTGCCAGGAACAGGCCAGTAGGTTGAAATGACCGTGGTCACCCCAATCGGTGTTGATCAGGCCGGAAGCACCGCGCTCCAATCCCGCGGCGGCGAAAGCAGTAATGTTTTGTTCGGCAAGATCCAGGGCGTTGATTACGCGTTTCCAGCCGGTTGTGCCCGGGCACACGAACGTATCGAGCCCGGCTTCGACAAATGCGGCTGTGCCTGCGTAGTCTGCCTGGTCATCGTAACCCCAGTGAAGGACGGTCAAGTCGCGGGGCAACCGATCAAGAAGTTGAGGGTAGCCGCGGATGACGTCGCTCCAGATCTGGGTCCGCCGCTCCCTAGCGGCGCACAGCTCGTGAGTGCGGCGAAGATGGTCAACGTAAAGTTCACCCTTGCCCTGGGAGAGACAACTTGCCCGGGTCTTTCCTTCGCCCAGGTCCCAAGGTTCGTCACCGCAGATGTTTACCACCGGCGAAGAGAATGCGTCGAGGATGTCCGACCACATGCGAGAAACCAGTATTCGTGCCTCAGGGTCGGTGCAGTCCAAGGTGAGGCCTCGGGTTCGCTGTGGCCAGGACATCTCCTCCCAACTTCTGGCCGCCTCTACCTCCGCAAGATGGTGATATCTGGGCATGGACAGGATGCGCCCCATGTGGCCAAAGGTCGCGAGAGCGGGAACCAGATCGATGAACCGATCGCGACAGTACGCATCGAGCTCCCGAACTTCATCGGGGGTCAATCCGTCTGCAGGACGGCAGATGTCCCGATCGAAGGAGAATGCGAACGCATGCTCTATGTATAGCTGCAACTGATTGGCTTTCAGTTCGGCCAGACGATCGACAAGCAGCTTGAGCGTTGACAAGGTGGGCACCTTCCCGCGGGTAACATCGTGGAGGAGCCCTCGCGTTGAGAAGTCGGGCCCGTCCGTCACGGTGCAGCAGGGGAATTCGCCAAGGCGAACGCGAGAGCGTGATGACTGACGCAACGTCTGTAGCCCATGAAAGCATCCCGCAGCCGAGCCGCCTATCAATGTGATGCCGTTTGGCTGGATCTCCAGGTGATAACCGTCGCGATGTCGGACGATTCCCCGTTCGACGGCGATACGGATCTTTGTGCCGGCGCTTCCGACAGACGTTTCAGCCGCGTCGCCAAGCCCCGACTTCCAGGCATGGACGGCCTTATCGATACGCGAATCGGCAACGTCAACACAGACTTGCGCTCCTTGCCCAACAGTGCAAACTCCCGGTAGAGCCTCGACGTGCCGCGGGCGAGGCAGAAGCAGCTGCCGAAAATCAACCGGATGCGTGCTCATTCAGTAAAAGCGACATGATGTCGCCTGAGGCCTTTCTGCAGCGAACCCGGTGTGGTTCGCCCACCGCGGGTTTGAGGTGCATTCTGCGGGGCGGACTCTGTCCACACAAGAGGCAATGGTGATACCGGTTAGGGAGATAGCGACGCCCGGACACGAGCTCACGCGTTTGGCAATCTCGCTCGAGGGGAAACGGCGGATGGAGCATGAGGCGACGATGGCCGATAAACAGCTTTATGAATGCGTGTGAATGTGATCGCCGCGCCTCCGTGGAATCTGAACACACAACATCAACCCACCAGCCATCGTCAGATGGCCCATCCGGACCCCGCTGTCTCGCCGTAATGTATCATTACGTGCACGATCAGGAACCTCTCACGGCCGGACAGGTTGGGGGCTTGACCGGTAGTGAGTTCACGCGACAGCTTGATCTTCTGCGAGAGACCCTGACACCAATTGACTGGCCTTCGTTGTACGCCTGGGCTCAGGGACGAGCCGACATCCCCGAGCGCTGCTTCCTGCTGACGTTTGATGATGGTTTAGCAGATCACGCCCGGAATGTCGTACCGATTCTGGAGGACCGGGACTTAAGAGGTGTGTTCTTCGTGCCGGGGCGCATCCTCACTTCTCACCGGATGTTGCCCGCCCATGCTGTCCATCTTCTCCTCGCTGCCATAGGAGAGGAGCGTCTGCTCGATGAACTTGACGATTACCTCAAGAGCCACGGTGATGAAGCACGCGGCGTGGATTCCTTGGACCCGGCTGCCGTCAATAGCATGTACCACTACGAGACACCGGTTCGCGCCAACCTGAAGTATCTCTTGACGATGGCACTTCCGAACGATCTACGTAACGCTGCCGTCGATACGCTCTTCGAGCGGCACGTGGGCGCCTCCGCACGCTGGTCACGACACTGGTACCTGGGATGGGATGATCTGGTCCGAATGCAATCTCGCGGGCACACGATTGGCGGGCACGGATTCAGCCACGAGCCTTACATCCAGCTCACCCCATCACAGCGCGATTGCGACGTTCACCGCGAAGCAGCCGTGCTTCGTGACGGGCTCGGCGTAGACATTCGCCCGTTCTCGTACCCGTTTGGCCGGCATGACGACGCCATCAGTGCCGCCTGTAGAGCAGCAGGCTTTGCCCACGCCTTCACCACGGAGCAGAGTTGGGTGACACGGGACAGTGACACCATGCGGCTGCCTAGAGTCGATACCATAAATGTTGCTCAGGTGCTCGCCGAGGAGGTGACATGCAGCCGGAGTTGACCAGCACCGTCGCACCACCGGCAAAGCCGACAAGAACGGAGCTCCTTCGTCGGTTCCTCGAGGCTTATTGGCTCCGTCCGGAAAATGCCTTTTGGATGACCCTGCGCAGCATGGCTCTGGGACAAGTGCCCCTTGCGGGACCCGCTGCTGACCTATGCTGCGGCGACGGCGTCTTCACTTTTCTGCACACGGGCGGAGTTTTCGATCCTGCGTTCGACGTCTTCTCGGCCGTCGATCATCTCGACGATGTGCGCGATCAGCACAGCGACATGTTCGACTGCGTGAATGATGCCTACCACCCACCGATCGTTGTGCGTCCTGAATCGCGGATTGCTGCAGGCACGGATCATAAAGCGGCGCTACTGGCCAAGGCTCAGCGGCTCGATCTCTACGATCGATTAGTCGAGCACGACGCCAACACCACGCTCCCTTTCGAGGAGGACAGCTTCGAAACGGTGTACTGCAACGCGGCATATTGGGTTTCGGATATCGACGGGTTCCTGAAGGAGATGGCCCGCATAACCCGCCCCACCGGCCGGGTCGTACTGCAGGTCAAGCTTGACAGCCTGAAAGGATATACACTCGAATCTCATCGTGACTCGCTGGGTGATCGCTTCCTCGACATCATCGGCCGAGGTCGAGCGGAATCCTGGCCCAGCCTGGCTGATCGCGCGACCTGGGAGTCGCGGTTTGTTGCTGCGGGCCTGTCGGTCGAGGAGGCTACGCCCTTCATTACACGCACCCACGCTCACATCTGGGATATTGGGCTGCGACCAATCGCACCGATACTTGTGCGAATGGCCAACAACCTCTCCCCGCAGACGCGCACTGAAACTAAACGCGATTGGGTAGATCTGTTCCGCGAACTGCTCGATCCGATCACCGACCCAGGTGTGGATTTGTTTCCGCGCACTGAGGAACCGGGTGAGATTCAGTACGTTTTGGCGCTACGCTAGCCCAGCAAACCATGCGTTGTCAGATACTTGCCGAAACGTAGCCGACGAGGCATCCAGCTACGTCACGCAGAACCGCCAGGGGCGGTTGGTCAGCGTTGACCCTCGCAAGCAGCTTCTTGTTGTAAGCGTCAACCACCGGGCGCGTCTCGCGCTCGTAGACGTCAATCCGGTTTTCGATCACAGCTCGATCGGCATCGTCCGGACGGTCCGACTTCTTTGCCCGCCCCACCAAACGTGCTATCAGCGCCTCTCTGTCCTCCATTATCAGATAGACAACTCGCTTCACCACTGCGACGCCTTCCAGGAGCTTGACCTGTTCAACTGTTCGGGGAATCCCGTCGAGCACAAGGGTGTGATAGGCGGGATCGATTTCTCCCGCTCTGATTTTCTCTTCTACGTGGTGGCGGAACACACGAATGGTCAACTCGTCAGGGACCAGGTGCCCCTTCGTCGAATAAGATAAGAACTCCTTGCCGATCTCGGCGTTTGGATCGATCCCTCTAAAAATGTCGCCCATCGCGAGATGAACGAGATTGGGCATCTGCCCGATGATCACGCCCTGGGTTCCTTTTCCGGAACCCGGCCCACCCAACAACAAGATCGCCGAATACTTGTCTGCGCCAGGCACTTTCTTCTCCTATTTACAGCCACAACCGGATAGCCCACTCCGCCAGTCTATCCTATCTCGATTGATCATTCCCTGCCAGCGCCGTGCCCGCCGGTGGTATCGTTACCAAGCCCCGGGTCGCCGCCTAGGCAATCCCCCTACCATTCCCGATCCGGATACTTGGCCTCAAAGGCTTCTCGGAGCATTGGGTCGAAGATGCGGACATCGGCTCGTTGCAGTAGCTCTTTGAAGAGCGCTTCCATAACCGGAGCCCCCATGCGCTCTCGCACGTTCCTTTCCAGTTCTCTGCGGACCGAGGCAAAGTCGCGGTCATCGGGTCCGATCCGCTCCACGGTTTGCAGGAGGTGATACCAGGGTCCCACGCGCAGCACGTCGGAGACCTCGCCGGGATTGAGCGAGAACGCCATCTTGCGGAACAGCTGGGGCACGGTCTCGTCGTCGCGTGAGAACGCTTCCAGCAACCCCTCGACGTGCGCGCTGGTTTCATTGGCGCTGTAGAGGCTTGCCAGAGTACCGAAGTCCTCGCCCGCCGCCAATCGTTCCCTGATACGCTCCGCCTCAGCCGGTGTGGGGAGCTGGATGTGGCGGACCCGTACGCGCTGGCCATACAATCGGCGATATTCCCGGCGAAGCTGATCCTCAGTAAGAACCTGCTCCGACTCGACGATTGCACGTAGATAGGCGTTGCGCTGAATCACGATCAGGAATTCGTCGTGTGACATATTCCGCTCGGCCAATATTGCGTCAAGCATATTCCGGGCTGCCCCGCGATCCAAAGGTGTGGTCGAGATAGTGGAAAGCGGATCAGCCAATCGAACCATCGCCCGGTTGTATTCTCGATCAATGTCAGACTGACTGATGCTTAGTCCTTTTTCACCTGCCAAAGCCCGAGCAGCCTCCAAAGCGATGAGTTGTTCGACGAGATTCACCCCGTGTGCGCTGAGCAACAAATCCATGACGCGTCGCCGGGTAATCACTCGACCTTCGACCGAAGCGATCGTCACGGTGTCCCCTGCTGCAGCTTGCGCGTCGGGCTCCCCCACCGACACAGCGTCGCTCAGCTTCGCAGGCTCGACTTCAGGGGCATCCTTGAGCTGCTTCCGCGTCTGCCAAGCGTTGCTCATCGTGTCGGGCGTGACCGTCTCATGGGAACTGCAGCTGGCCAACGTCATGCCCAAGACAACGTCTAAGGCGATTTGAAAAAACAGATAAGTCTTGCTGTGCAATGGGGCTTCCCGTCCTCCGGTTCTTCCGGCGAAGGTTGTCCATCTTCGAAGCCGGTTTCCCGGCGAACGATCCGTTGAAGCTCTGCCGCGAGCGACGACCGTAGCACGCGTCTTACAGCGCGTCAAGATAACTCTGCTGCTGCTCGATCGCGCTGAAACTGGCGATGTTGCCTCAACGACTCTATGATGGGCAGACGGGTCTGATGCGCAGGGGCCCGCGTGACACCGAGAAACGACGGGCATGAACAGAGATGAAGGATCAACCGAGGTAATCGTCCTGGGCAGCGGCACGTCTCACGGGATACCGATGATCGCGTGCACATGCGCGGTATGCACATCGACTGACCCGCGAGATATCCGTACCAGACCGAGCATTTGGGTTCGCATGGGCGAAAGACGAATACTCGTGGACACCGGCCCGGAACTACGCCAGCAGTGCGTCACGCACAAAATCGACACTCTCGATGCAGTGCTTTATACGCACCACCACGCCGATCATGTGGTCGGGCTTGACGATTTGCGGCGTTACAATTGGCTAATGGAGGCTCCCCTCCCCTGCTATGCCAATCAGCTTACTACGCAACATCTCGAGAATATGTTCGGATACGCCTTCAAGGCAGATTCCCGATCGCCGCACAGTCCTCCCAAGCTGCAGCTCAAGGTTATCGACGCAGAACCATTCAATGTCGGTGATCAGACGATCATCCCCATACCTTTGCTGCATGGCACGTTGCCGGTGCTTGGCTTTCGCTTCGGGCGCTTCGCCTACTGCACGGACTGTAACTCGATTCCCCAAGAATCATTGACGTTACTGGAGAATCTTGACGTCCTGATGATCGACGGACTCCGCCGAATGCCGCATCCCACTCATTTTAACCTGGAACAAGCTGTGGAAATGGCCCGCATAATCAAGCCGCGACAGACATACTTCACTCACATCGCCCATCAGCTCGGACACGCAGAAGGCAGCGAGGATCTTCCCCAGGGGATGGCTTTAGCTTACGACGGGTTGCGGTTCACAATCTGAACGGAAAGATCGTGGCGCCGAGACCCACAGGATGCACCGGCGGCGGACCGAAGGCGCAAGCCCGCGGTCCGCCACCTTACCACCCTAACCGAGCAGTTCCCCCTGCCGCTCTGTCGGGTTAGCTGGTAACCCGCTACAACAGCGACAGTATCTGTGCCGTCCGTTGGTTTGTAATTCCTAGCAGTTGGATGCCCGACTGGATGAGCACGTTTTGCTTGGTCAGGTCTGCGGTTGCAACAGCGAAGTCGGTATCGGCAATTATGCTGGCCGCCGAGGTGAGACCGGTTTGCGCTGCTTGCAGCGCACCGATGGCAGAGCCCACCTGAAACTTCTGGAAGCCACCGACGCGACCGCGCGTACTGGCGATCTGCCCGATTGCGTCACGAACCGAATCGAGTGCCCCGGCAACGTCACTTCTAAGATCGGTAGAACCACCGGACTTGAGCTGTGACAGGCGCGACGTGGAATTGCCGCCACCAAGATTGTACGTCGCCAACGAGTCCAGGCCAATTGTGGCCCGCGTGCCCGACGTCGATCCTAACTGGAAGGTTGCCCCACCGGCGGCCTTGACGGTAAATGTACTTGCCTTGTTCTGTGCTGCTGTTTGGCCTGAGACGACTACCCCGGAACCGTAGTTCGTTGACAGGGTGAAGTCCAGGCTCAATCCGTTGGCACTGTATGAGATGTCCAGCCCGTCGGCACCAGTCGGTTGTCCGTTGATGGTCACAACGGCATCGACGCCGGAGGTTTTTGTTACGCTCTTGAGGTCATCGGTTGTGCCCTGTGCGTTGTCTACGGTGCCCGTTGCTGCGTTCATTCCTCCGCCGGAGAGGATTTCGACACTGACAAAGGCCGCGGTGCCATACCCGGTCGACTTGAGATTGATGGCGCTGGTGCCGGCATCGTGCGCGGTGGTGCTCAGACTTGCCACCACCCCCGTTTGGTCGGTAGCCTTGTTTAGCTCCGCGGCGATCTCGCTCAGGGTCATTGCGTCCACCAGGGTGATGCTGGCGGTACCCAGGTTTCCAGCAATGGCGAGCTCGGTCGTTCCGGAGGTTGTCAATGAGGCTCCGGTGGTCTGTCCGATCTGAAAGGCAACCCCTGCCTTTTGCGCCGAGGTCACGCGGTTGACGTTGAGAATCGTATCGCTGGTGCTCTGGCTTCGCGCGTATACAAACAGGCCGCTAATACGATCACGATCAAGTCCGCTGTTCTGGATCGCGAAACTGCCATCCAGAAGCTTCTTCCCGTTGAAGTTCGTCGTGGCCACGATCCGGTCGATCGCGGACAGCGCGTCGTCGATCTGCGACTGGTTGGCGGCAATCTCCGATGCAGTAAGATTCGCCTCACTGGAGGTTGCAGCCACTAGTTTCTCAATCTCTCCGAGCAGCCCTGAGATCTCCCCTATCGCCTGGTCCGCGACGGTGAGCATCGAATCGGTGCGTTGGTTGTTGTTCAGCGAGGTTTCAACGGCAATGAGTTCGGCCTGCAGGCCCGACAGGGCGATCAGTCCTGCCGGATCGTCCTTCCCGGATGTAATCCGTTTACCGGTCGCTAACTGTTTGAGCGTGGTGGACTGCGCATCCGAGTTCTTGTTCAGGATGTTGAGTAATTGGATTGTGTTGGTGTTAGTTACGGTCAGTGCCATAGCTTGGGCCCCTTTTCTCGACTACCTGGTTAGGGTGATGGGAAGCGTGTTTATCACTCGCCTTATACTCTCCGGAACCGTCCAAAAGGACACACCAGAAACAGGAACGCTGCAGGCGCCAAGTGCTTCTGGCTGCCGTTGTCTTAAACTGCCCTATCTTCGTAGCCTGGGCGCGCACCGGATGCTTCGGTTATCAGCCCAGCAAGATGCGACAACTGATCACAGTGTCGTTAGATTTCGCTCACCAGTGAACACACTTCCTTGTGCAATCCAGGTCCTATTCACAGCACCTTATGCGACACTGTGCCAACGCTCTGACATCGGGTGGTCCGGCGAGATTGTTGAGTCCTTTTTCCGGCGATTCGTGAAGGTCCGCATTCCGATAGTGGGGCCGTCTCTATGCCATTATTGTGGCAGTTGGTTCATCCATTACCGGCACGTATATCAACGCCTTTCCACCTTCGCCCGAAAACACCCAGGTGGTATCGGACACTGCGCACGTCGAAACGGACGCAAAACCTTTTAAGCGTGGTAATCACGCCCCTGCGCAGGGGTGTTGTGCGGCCTTATCGGTGACCAAAAACGCTAGAATAATAGGGTTGTGATGGGTCGTGGCGCCTAAGGCGCGACCGCCTGGCGCACGGCGTGGATAAGTGTTTTGCACGCGGTTTCGACAGCCTGGCGCCAATCATCCCCACAGGTTTCGCGGCGCTGCGGATCATTATAGGCGTAGATCACACTGCGGGACGCGTTAACGAAAGCCCCCGTTCCGTTCGACTTGAAGCATTTGGCCACCTCGTCGGCCGTACGGCCTTGGGCACCGAAGCCCGGAACGAGAAATATGCAGTTGGGCATCATGGACCGAATACGAATGGTGGACTCCAAGTCACGAGGCGAAACCACCGCGCCGATGCAGCTGTAGTTATGGGTGCCAATCAGCGCATCGTCCTTAGCCCACGACTGTACGATCTCCCCGACGCGTTCGCAGACTTTCGCGCCATCCGATAAGGCCAGCCCCTGGATTTCACCTGCAGACTCATTACTGGTCTGAACAAGCACGAAAAGGCCGCGCCCCGTTTCTCGGGCAATCTGTACGAACGGGCGGATCGAGTCGAAGCCGAAGTAAGGATTGACCGTGACGGCATCGGGCGTGGCGACCTCCGATAGGTCAGCAGCGCTGACCGGGGATAACTGGGCATGGGCGTACTGCGTGGTGGAATGACCGATATCCGCCCGCTTGACGTCACCGATAACGATCAGCCCCTTGTCTTGAGCATACCGGACCAAGCGACCGTAAGCTC
>CP070744.1:2828622-2848689 GCA_020348265.1 Phycisphaerales bacterium
GAACATGGGGTTGTCTACGTCGATGTCGGCGTGCTCGAAGCGGACCACACCGTCATAGGCGCCAAGGTGGTCAATGGTAGCCCAGAGCATGCCGGCGTCTTCGGCATAGGCGATCTGAAGGCTCATATCCGTGACCAAGGCCAGCTCGTCAGCATCAAGGCCTACGCTTTCGAAGCTGAAATCCGTCGCCCGCAACAGATAGGAGCCGTCACCTTGCGGCGTAACGGTCACGTTGCCGGCGGATTCCTCGATAAGCGCGGCTAGGCGCTCGAAGTCATCCGCACCGGCCTCTCCTTTGAGCAGGTCGTTGAGCAGCGTATTGATCTCCGCATTGCTCGATACTTGGACATGGTCGCCACCGATTATGATAGGATGCGCTCCGCCCCACATATCGCCCATGCCTTCACCGACAGCGGCTCCGCTCTGAGCCGTGACTGCGGACCAGTCCACGTTGGCGAGTTGCTGCAGCTCAGCCAAGTCCTCTTCATCGAGAGCGGCGTGCTGCACCCCGGCGATAGCTGGGGCAAGTGCCTCCCAGTCTTGGTTCTGCGCCCAGTCGACAATGTTGCCTAGTTCCAGAAGGACGCCCTCGCTGAATCCGGAAACGTATGCCCCCAGGATGGGGTTCTGACTCAAGATATCTGCGGGGATATTGCCTGCCTTGGCGTAAATCCACATGTTGTCAGAGAAGAACGCCCCTTCCGCTTCGCAGTCCAAGCCTGCCAACTGGGACGCATCTTGATCGACTTGCATGTGCATCTGGAAGTACGCCCCTGAGACATACTCGGTGTCCTCGGCAGCCCCTTCCGAGGAGCTGTCATCATCCGCGGACTCCTCGGTTTGATCACCGTAAAAAACCACCACCTCTCCGTTCATCCGACCCTCGTCGTCGCCAATATTCTCGAAGGAAATGGTGAAGGCGTTACCCATAGCTTCGCGGAAGCTGGCGAAGATGGTCGCTGCCTCCACGGTGACGCCGGGTGTTGAAATCAGCAGCGAAGCCACAATCACGATTGTCGCTGCGATTGCCGAGCCCGCACCGGCGAACATCAGTTTTCGATGCTTTCTCATGAAACTCACTCCTTGTTTTATGGATGCCCGACGGACGAATAAGCCCTCGTGCCTCCAGAGTCGTTGTTGATCGCGAGTAGGTTCTGCGGGCAAGGACGCGTGCTGTGCGAAAGCCCGCAAGTTGCGGTCGGTGATCTCGTCGCTTCGCTCACGCTGTCCGTTCATGGCTAATACCCTCAGACCTCCAAGTTTTGCAGTCTTTCACGCAACGCCCGCCGGGCACGGTAAAGTCGCCCTTCGACGGCCCGCTCGCTGGTGCCCAGCCGCTTCGCTAGGCTCATCTGTGACTCACCTTGGAAGTAGTATCCCACAGTAACTTCCTGCTCGATCGTGCTAAGTTCCGTAATAGAGAGGATCAGCTGATCTCGCACTTCCTGCCTGTGCAGGTATTCCTCGGGGAGGTCTTCGACGGCAATCTTCTCCGCCAACTCACGCGCTACTGTAGGGTTGGCCGCCGGCATATGCCGCTTTGCGGTGGCCTGCTTACGCCAATGCTCGCGGATCAGGTTCTTAGCGATGGCTCGTAGCCAACCTTCAAGCTCAATCGCCTGCATGTCGCCCGAGCTGCGTTTCGCCCGCATCCACAGCGTCTGCATGAGATCGTCGGCCAGGTGCGTGTCACCACCCGTGCGTACGGCAAAGTAGCGATAGATACTGATACCGTGCAGAGCGAATGCACGCTCCAGGTCAGCCTGCCCTTCCGTCGCCGCGTGTGCGGACATTAGCCAGCCCGTTGGCATTGTCGTGGATGCCATCCAAATGCCTCCAGGAATAGGATCGATCGTTTTCCTACAACCCCAAATGCGCAGCCTAGCAAAAACCCACAGGAGAAAATGTCCGAGTCTGTAAGGGGCTGTTTTTCGTTGTCGGGGTGGTTGGTTCGTGGTAGTTGGCGCGACGGGAGACTGGATGGCTTCAACTTTGTGGGGTCCGATGAAGGGCAAGGCAAAACGCCCACGGCAGGTTCTGGGCCCGCCGTGGGCGTTTGCCTTGGGAGATCGGGTGTTCCGGCAATTACTACGCCGGCGAGACTAGTCGAGTTCGAGGTTCATCTGCTTGGCCAACGCCTCGAAGGCTGAGAGATCGAAGACGCGAGTGTTGGGTGTTTTCACCTGTTCCGCGTCGAGTAGAGCGGGGTCGATCTCGCCGCCACGGATGGCTATGGAGATACGTCCTTCGATCGGCCCGAGATCTTCGATGCTAAAAGAGCGGACCTGCTCCGCATCGGGATCGTACACTACGGTCAAGGTAGCCCCGATCAACTCGTCGACATCGTCGAGGTCGAATTCTTCCTCGTCGTCGCCGTCCGGGTCAGCTGCAGGATGTTCGGAATCAGCGGAGGGCTCCAAACGCTTGAGCAGTTGTGCCAGTCCGGCGATGCTTTCGGCGTCCTCGATCTTCAGGGTCAGCAGCACGGTGCCGTCGGGTTGATCTACGACTGTCGCCCCGTACTCGCTGTGAGAGGCGATCAGCTCCTGGAGCACGCCGATGACTTCCTCCGAACCGAATTGGCCGAATACGTCGTCGAAATCACCGAAGTCGCTGTCATCAAGGGTATCCGCCGGCAGCAGAAGCATCGTCTCGCTGCCGGGGGGGAAGAGCATGTCGATGATCGGCTGAGCGTCAGGCTCAGGAACGATCAGCTTGCGGAGCAGGACCCAGCCGCCCTCATCGGTGAGGCCCAGGGACAGGTCCACCTCGATAGGAGCCTCGAGGCCGCTATCCTGGACGCTGACCTCGATACTTCCGGCGATACCTTGCTCGGCGACCTGCAGAAAGCCGTCGACTTTCACTTGGTTCTCGATGTTAAGCGAGTCCAGGGTGATCTCGAGCAGGGGGTTTTCCTCGATCTGCTCGTTGAGTCTCTCCATGATCATGGCGGCGTGTACCGTCGGCCCACCGTTGGATGGGAAGAGTGTAACCGCGGCAAAGGCGACACAAGCAGCCAGACCCAGAGCGGAAATAACGGATGGTTTCTTCATCATCTTCAGTAAACTCCAGTGTCCGTCGTGCGGCCGATCAAACTGGGCTCTGCACGATGAAAGTAACTCGGGTGATGGCGAGGCGGGCAGCTCAACCCTCCGCCCCAACTCCCGAAGGTTGTCATGAAACTGTTGGTCATGGTCATGTGGCGAGTTCATAGCTCACCTGCACTTTCCGTATCCCGTAAAGCTTCGCGGAGGCGGCTGCGAGCGCGGTAGAGACGGGATTCGATACTCTTTTCCGTCACACCCAGGTCGTTCGCCAGGTCCGCCTGCGATCGCCCCTCGAAGTAGTATGCGAAGATCAGGCTCTGATCGGCTGCGGGTAGCGAGGTCACCGCCAGTAGGAGCTGATCGAACATCTCCTGTTTGATCAGCCCATCGCCGGAAAACGATCCGGATTCCAACTGGTCAGCGAGTTGCTCAGCTATCGTCGCATCATAGATCGATACTGCGGAAGCCTGCTTTTTTAACCGTCGCCAATGGCGGCGGATCAGGTTTCGGGCAATACCTCTTAGCCACGCTTCGCACTCATCACTTCGTCCAGGCGGGTCTCGGTGGCGCACCGCCTCATAACACATCTGCTGCAGGAGTTCCTCCGCGGTGTCCTTGTTGCCACGCACGCGCACGAGGATAAACCGGTATAGGGCGTCGGCGGAACGAGTGAACACTCTCCGCAGAGTCTCCCCGTTGTAGGAGGTAGGCTCAAAGGGCACTACCTGCTCGATCCCGGTGGCTGCATTGACAATTCCCACGCGGACAACTCCATCTAGAAGGCCTTCTATGCTATTATGCCACAAGACCGGAATATCCCTCGGATCCTGACGGATTCTTACAAGTCGAGGGTTCTTGTCCGATAGTGCGTGAAACTCGCGAGTCTGTTGAGGAATGTAGCGCCGCTCCTCGTGGGCGGCGTGGAGACTTGAAAGGCGCAACCACAAGGCGCCACCCACGAGGGGTGGCGCTACTGTTCCGAACCGCGACCGTGAGGGAGCGGAAGTCCGACGTGACCGCTAAGGTTCGCTCACCAGATTTCCTTGAGCTCCTCTGCTACGGCCCCAACGGGGTCCACTACGTCAAAACAGAGATCGGATACAATGCGAACATGATTCGCAAATTCCTCATCGTGATGCTGCTCCTTGCCGCAGCAGGGACGTATGTCCTTTCGCTGATCAGCACGCGGAAGGCTATCACCTGGGAATTCACACCCGGTCGGGACACGATTCTGTACATATCCGCTTCCGGGGGTTGCGGCGGAGTGTTCTTAGTGCAGTTCAACGACCCCGTACTTCTGCTCGATGACATCTACTACACGAGCCGCTTGACGGCACACGATCCGCGCAGGAGTACGACAGAACACATCCCCTGGGATGTAGGGTCGCATTGGGGATTCGGATACCAGTCATCGCTTGTGCCGGGTCCCCGGGGCGTAACCCACAAATCGACTGCTCTGACCGCTCCACTTTGGGCGGTGGTCGTCCTGTTCGGGATATACCCCGCCATCGTCTTCATTCGCGGCCCGCGGACGCGTCGGCAACGCAAGACCAAAAACCTATGCGCCGATTGCGGGTACGACCTCACCGGCAACGAATCGGGCGTATGTCCGGAATGCGGCTGGGAGGTTGCGCGGCCATGATCCGCAAGACCATCATCGTCGTGTTGATGCTGGGGGCGGTGGCAAGTTGCGTGGTGTTCTTATTGAGTGAACACCGATGGTTCGGATATGCTTTGTGTGAGTATCACGGAATTGCGAGCGAGGACCCGGTTACTGGCAGGACGGTGTATTTGTACCGGTACAATGCTGTATACGCGGGCTGCGGAGAGGTACTTCTCCTTGACATGACTCTTGATACCAACGGCCGAGAGTGCTTCCCCGGCTGGCATTGGGTTGGCTCTGGCTGCGCGGAGTACCGTTTCTTTCGTTTGCCAAGATACAGCAATCGTCTTTCGCAGCGCAAACTCACGCTGCCGTTCTGGGTCCCGATTCTCGTCTTTGCCACGTACCCCACCATCGCCTTCATCCGTGGTCCACTACTCCGCCGGCGACGGCGACGGAAGGGCTTGTGCATCGTGTGCGGGTATGATCTAACGGGCAACGTATCGGGCGTGTGTTCGGAATGCGGCACGGAGATTGACCACCCATGATCCGCAAGACCATCATCGTGCTGTTGACGATAACGGTGGTCCTGGGTGTCGAGCTGTGGTTGGAGTCGCGCGACGGTTCAATGATCAATATCTACGGATACCCTTACATCCACACCAATGCCCCCGACGATACCTGGTACTTGGGACTCTACGTAGAGGACTCACGCCTTCACATCCAGCACACACAGGACGCAGGCAGGCAAACCGCCACCGCAAAGCCGGAGGTCAGCGTGGGTCCGATTCTAGGTTTTTGCTATGAGAGGTTCTATATGTGGGGCAACTTTTACCACGTTACTGTCCCGATGTGGGCAGTAGTCCTTGCGCTCGCCGTCCACCCCACCATCGCCTTCATCCGTGGTCCACTACTCCGTCGGCGACGGCGACGGAAGGGCTTGTGCATCGTGTGCGGGTATGATCTAACGGGCAACGTATCGGGCGTGTGTTCGGAATGCGGCACGGAGATTGAGGGGGCATGATCCGGCGATTCTTCATCGTGGTGCTGACGATCTCGGCAAGTATGGTGCTGCTGGGCGCGTGGTTTACCATGAGCCGACGTGTTACATGCGAGATTAGGAGAACGCCGCAGAGTAGCGTGTTGTTGTGCGTATCTTGTGGTTCTGTAGCAATCATTTGGATGTCCTGCGATGATCCACAGATATTGGACTCCTGGGTTTCGGACTGGAAACCGGCCACAGTGCCAACTCCGCTTTATTACCCCAACATTGCGTTCAAGCTCGATCGCTACAAGTGGTTTGACCAACGGAGCGGTATGTCCAGCCACGGGATCGCTGCGGTTACGCTTGCCGCGCCCTTCGGTATCCTCGTCGCCTGCCCCACAATCGCCTTCATCCGCGGCCCGCTGCGGCGTCGGCGACGGCGACGGAAGGGATTATGTATCGTGTGCGGGTATGATCTAACGGGCAACGTATCCGGCAAGTGTCCGGAATGTGGGACCGAGGTATGAGGCAGCGGCGATCCAAGCTTCGGTGGTTACTCAAGTGGGCGGGGCTCCTCATTTTCGGCGTGGTGACTATCGGCGGGTCGGTCAGTCTCTACTGCCTCTTCGGATACGAGGGAGAATCTCGCTACGCCGCATTCAATAACGGGAGCCTGGTCATAGCGAACTACGCTCCAATGTCTTCCGCCGAGGGATGGGCGGCGGAGTGGACCGACCCTTCGCCCCGGTATTGGCCAACCTACAAGCGAGATCAGGATCTGGACCTCTCCATCCTGACCATACCCCTATGGATGCCTGCTGTGGTTGTGGTCATCCCGACGATCTGGCTTTGGGGACGCGACCAGCGTTTGCGAGCGGAGAATTCGCACCAAGATGACGATGAGGAACGATCCGGATAGCCACGGGTAGTACTTATAAGTGAAGGACGCAAGCGATGTTATCGACCGACTCAGGACAGAAGCTGGCGGCAGCGTTCTTGATCGTGGGTTTTACTTCCTTCGTAGCGAGCTGTGTCACGCGGCCGGCTCCGAAGACCGCGCCGGTGGAGCAGTCCGCCTCGTCCGCTGCTGAGTGTTCGAGCCCTCATGCCTCGTCGATCTACGCCGTCTGGGGCGGTCCGCCCACAGAGGCAGAGGAGGCCAAAAGCAAACCAACCGAGGAAGAAGCACTCGAAGCGAAGTTACGCCGGGAACGCTGGGAAGCCCGGCGCAAGGAACAGGCTGAGCGGGAGGCATACTGGGATGAATGGCTAAGCCCGCCGCTGGCGGACGAACCGCAGCCGAAGTTTGTTTGTACGGAGCGGCGTGTTCACGCTGGTGAGCGGTGGCCGAGTGAGAAGCTGCACTTCGCGTGGGGAATCACAAACGCAGGTGAAGCCCCGTTGCGGCTTAAGCTATACGGAGGGTGCATTGTGCGGGTGGGGCCTGCGGAACGAATAATCGCCCCCGGCGAAAGCCAGCGTATCGAGTATTGGATCGGCGGTTTAGGTTCGCAGCGCGGGGAGAGAACGCTAAGCACCACAGTCGAGTCAAACGACCCCGAGAATACGAAGGTTAAGCTTGAGGTCGAATTCGAGCAGCGCCAAGCCGTTGCCCCCGACTGTAGACTTGATAGTCCGCCCTCTAGACGCTGTTATCTAGGTAGCCTTCGGCGTAGCGGCAGTCCAAAGACTCGGACCATCGCTTTCGAGCGGGGCGACGGGGGTCCCCTGAACCCCAAGGTGGTAGGCTTCATGTGGCCAGGTCCTACGGCAAAACTGCGCACGATCGAGCTCGGAGAACGATACGAGGTGGATATAACGATGTACCCGCCTTGGCCTGAGCGGTCCACAAGCAACTGGATCTTGCTCGAAACAGGCGTAGCTGAACAGCCCGAGGCCAGGATTGGCTTCCATGCCTATTTCTCAGAATGACAACTGCGCTGATTGTCTCGTCCCGCGTATGGGCATATGCGCTTACAGGGGGATGGCTTTCTTGGCGTTCTCTTCGGCAAGGAAGCGGTCGGTGTATCTGGGGTCAACTTGCATACACGCCCGAGTGGCCTGTTCGCCGATTAGCGGGGTGCCCCATCCTTGCGCAGCAAGGGTGGGGGACGGATTGATTCTTCGGCTCTCGTGGATGTCCCCTCCATCCCCCACCCTTCGCCGACGCGAAGGATGGGGCACCTTACCTCATGCATGCCCACGCTTCGCGAGGGCATGGCACCCGATTGGGCTGCGTATACGGGGTTACAGCGGAATGGCCTTCTTGGCGTTCTCTTCCGCGAGGAAGCGGTCGGTGTATCGGGGGTCGACTTGCATACACGCCCGAGTGGCCTGCTCGCCGATTAGCTGATAGTCCGGGTCCTCATCGGCAAGGGCGAGGAATTCGCCAGCCAGGATCACCAGCCTGAGCAGGTGCCGCAGGACTATACCCTCGTTCTTGGTCAGGTTGCGGCTGCGGACGAACTTGTAGAAGTCGCATTGGGCTTCGAAGATGCCCCCCGCCACCCATCGGTTATGTACGGGCACTATTTCGGGGCTGGCCAGCTTCGCATCAAATAAAGCTTTGAGCATCTCCGCGAAAGTCATCTTGCGCGGGCCCTCGTATCTGTCATCCCAAACAGCCTCGTCCGTATCGTCCTGGGGAAGGGCGATGCCTCCTTCGGGATGGGGTAGGGCGACGCCCAGCTTGAGCAGGGTCGGCTCCAGCTCGTTTGTCTGATACGGCCCGGGCTCCAGATCGGGCAGGCGCACCTGCTTATCGATGCCCGGCGAGAGGGGTAGAACCGATTCCAGTGCCTGCACCTTCTCCTCGAACGTCGATCGGGCAAGATGCTTGACGCAAAACGCTCCGTATAGCGGGTCGACGCTGCGGAAGGTAACCAGATCGTGGATCTTCTCGTCTAGCGTAATCTGCTCGCTCTCTTCATCCTTAGTCAAGTATCCGAACGCTGCCAGGTTGTTGAGCATGTGTTCGAGTTGATCCTGGAACTTGCTCAACCTCTCCGGCTTGTTGAAGCGCTTGGAAAGGAACTTGCGAATGTCCGCCACCGAACCGCCCTCAGTTAGAAGGTAGATCAATACCGAATAGGGGATCATTGAGCAGCTGGAGAGGTTGCCCGGCCCAGCCTTGATGAGCGTTTGGAACTGACCTTCAGCCCAGTATTGCTGAGTCTTGCGCCGCGAGGGTTTCTTGCGTTCGAGCTGTTTTCTCACCCGTAGCAAGCCTGGGTCTTTGGTGTTGGGATCGATCTGGTCGTACTTCTTGCGCCACTTATCGATCTTGACGTCGTCCTCGTGGGCAAGGGCGAAGACGTATCCCTGGGTGTCGAACTGAGGCCTCCCCGCCCGGCCGAACATTTGATGTGCTGACGACGGGGCGACCAGCTTCTTCTCTTGCAGCTTGCCTTTGAGCAAGGTGCTCACCACGACCGAGCGTGCGGGCAGGTTGATTCCCGCCGCCAGCGTTTCCGTACAAATCACGAAGGGGATCAGCTTCTTGAGGAACAGGTCCTCGACGATCTCCTTATACTTGGGCAGCACGCCGGCATGGTGAACGCCCACCCCACGAATCAACATCTGTTTGAGCTTTGGGCCGATGCCGTCGCTGAAGGCATCAGCAGGCAGGTTCTCTTCAATCTGCTCGCGCGTCGCCTGGTCGATGAGCTTCACACCCTTTATGCGCTCCGCGACCTCCCAGCATTCGTCGCGATTGAAGCAGAAGACCAGCGCGGGTGTGCGGTTTTCGGCATCGTCGGCTGAGACCATCGCGGGAAGTTGCTCAGCGAGCAGCTTGTCCCCGACCCAGACGAATTCGAGAGGCACACGCCGCTCGGTGGATTGAACCAGCTGCAGCTTCCTGCCGTGCTCCTCTCGGGCCCAGCGGGCAAAATCAACCGCATTGCCCACGGTGGCGGAGAGCAACATCAGGCGAATGTGGGCGGGCAGGAGGACCAGCGAAAGTTCCCAGACTACTCCGCGTTCCCAGTCGTTGAAGTAGTGGAACTCATCCATCACCACCCCGCTTACGTCGTCCAAGTTCTCTTCGCTCGAAAGCAGGTGGTTGAGCAGGATCTCGGCGACGACGATTCGCACGCGGGCGTCTGGGTTGACCCGCCGGTTGCCGGTGATCAGGCCTATGTCTTCGCGGGCAAAGCCCCATTCCTCGGCCTGGCGCTGAAAATCGCGGAACTTCTGGTCGGTCAGGGCGATAAGCGGGGTGGTGTAGTAGAGGCGCTGGCCGGCATGGAGGGCCTCGAAAATGGCTGACTCCGCAATAAGTGTCTTACCCATACCCGTCGGGGCGGAAACCAGGACACCTCCCTCGGATTCGTACCACGCGAGGAGGGCTTCCTCTTGGACCGGATAGAGGTCGAAGGTGAGAGAATCGAGGAACTTGTCACATATCTCGCCGCGGTCCATCCGCGATAGGATAGCAAAATGACCGGCTCACGTCGCCAGGTGGAACCGATGCATAAGTCGCTACGGACCCAACAAAGCACCGGTGATGGCGTTGAAGGCGACCGACTCCAGCACGCTGAGGAGCACCGGAGTAAGCCCGGAGACGCATCCTGCCACTTGAAGCAGGCATCCTCCGGTAACCACGAGCACGCCGATTCGCCGCAATCGTGAGAACTTAGACATAATTCAGACTCCATAGACTGATGGTGCCGACCACAACCGTGCCATGTACGAAGACCGATCTTACGGTGAACCAGCACCGGACATCGACTCGCCAGTATGCGATGGAGCGTAAGCCAAGGCAAGCTCTAACATAGAGGGATGGCGTGCACCCGCTTTTCACCCCACGTGAAACGGCGAAGAGAGTTGTCCAGGCTGCACCTGGCTCATCGAGGTTCATACTCTGCTTCGAGCATAGACATCACTACGAGAGACTCGAAACGGTCCTGAACCTGGGCGGCTTCGCGAAGAGTCCCCTCTTCTACAAACCCCTCAGTCTCGTAGAGTTGCTTGGCACGAGTGTTTTTCACCATGACTTCCAGCCACAATCTGTGCGCCCCAAACGTCTCGAAAACGATGGTCTCGATCGCCCGGACCGCGTCTCGCCCGAGCCCGCCGCCTTTCTCAGTGATTACGATTCGCTTGAACTCGATGCTGCGATCGACGCTTCCGACGCCGCAGAGAATGATATAGCCGACGCGGCGACCGTCGTCCGCCGCTTCGATGGTCAAGTGAAGGACACTCTCATCGTCAATGGCCCGGCGGTGCTGCTCTAAAGTCCACTGGCGAATGAAGGGGAGATTCTCCGAATCCCGCTCGCTAGCGATTACGAACTCCAGGTCATCCGGGGAGGTGGGCCGTACTTGAATTCGATTCTGCCGTAAGAAAAGGTCTTGCCCCTGCATGTTCCCCAGTCTCCAGCGTTACCCGCGCCGTGTCAACCGTGTAGGAGGCGGGGTCGCCCACGCAGACCTCTCACACCACCGAGCGTATGGTTACGTACACGGCGGTTCAGTTTGAACACCCCAAGCGTTGTGACTTCTGGATGAAGCTCACGAGGTCAAGCCGGCTCAGGTGGCGAGTGGGGACCACCTGGTTCATGTGGCTTCGGGGCGTCAGAAAGGTGTGGCCGCAGAATCTACAACTTTCGACAGGGACTTGCCTGTCCGGACACCTGGAGTCGGAGACCATGTTGTCAAACAAGCAGGCTCGCTGTACTGATCGGAGGCTTCAGTGCGGGGCGGGAACGGTGGTTTGGTCATATCCTTAATATGGAGCAATAAGTTATGAGGTGTGCAACTATACTGTCATGCGGAGGTCTTGTTCTATTCAGTCTCATCATCAACTCCGGCTGCGGCAGCAGGTCTACGGAGCCGCGGATCACAGATTATTCAGACAGCGGCTGCCTGCCCGGAAGCGGCGAAGATAAGGAGCAGACTCTTGCCGATCTACTCGGGGCGCCCGAGGATTATCCCGGATGCCACGACGATCAGATCGAAGTTACGATTCAAGACAGGGCAGTCAAACTAGTTCACAGAAACGCGACGTACAACTGCTGCCCGGACGATATCGCCGTCACCCTATCCGTGGAAGGAACCGTCGTCAGGGTTACTGAGGAGGAAGACCTCACCACCGGGGGGTGCTTTTGCCTTTGCTGCCGTGACCTGGAAGCACTTATTGTCAGTCTGATCCCGGGGGAGTACACCCTCCAGTACTGCTGGCAAGATCATGAAACCGGCGAAGAAGAATGCCACACGGAGGACATTGTAATTCCAGCTTTCAGCCGCCCTTGACGACGTTGGGCGCTTGAGAACCGACTACCGATGGGCGCTGCGTCTCGGACGGAAGCCGAAGCTGGTGTCTGAGAACGTCGGGTCAAAATGCTGTTGCAGAACCTGCAATAGAGCCTGTTAAATCAGTCGATCCAGAACGGTCGGAATGCCAGCGTCCGAACGCCCTTGCCATCCGGCTTCGGGGTTTCCACCTTCAGTACCGGGGCGGGTCGATACGTGTCGTTGAGCATTCCATCCTGGATGGACTGTCAACACTCGCGGGGTATGGGCATAAGTTCGTAGACGGTCATCCCGTCGGCGTCTGGCGCCTCTTTGTCGCCCACGACGTGCTGGCAAGCAGCGAGCATATTTTCACGGCATACAACCTCCTTCATCGTCAACGAACTCTGATCGCCGACGTGCTTTTCGTATGCCGTACCTGGTTGATACGCGGACTGCCTACCCTCGGCGGTTCCGCCGCCCGCTCTTGCCAGACGCTCCGGCATCACGTCCTATGCCGCAACTTTCACCCTGCAAGTCAAATCCCGGTTCGCTTTCACTCCCTAGTTGGCAGCGTATGCGTGACGCAACAAAGAAAAGGCCCGGACAGCGATACCGTCCGGGCCCTCGTGTGCCGTGTCGCGTGCGGCCCTATTTGCCGCAACGATCGATCTCGTAGATTGTGCCTAGCGGTTGGTTCTCTCCGCATCCACCCGGCAGCGTGCATCCCGGATCGATACACCCGTCTCCGAGGTCAGCCGCGTTGGTCTGGAATGATCCCGGCGGACAGTCCAGAAGCGTGCCACACGGGTCCACAAACCGCGTAAGATTAATCAGTTGGTCGTCGCACGTCTCCAGAAGTCCGAACGCGCAACCCATGCCCAACAAAACCAGAGTGGCCAGCTTCGCCCGCCGTGGAACAAACTTGGTCCCGAGATTCATCTATTCATCCCCATTGCTGCCTCAGCCTTGAACATCGCCCAGCAGCCTCGTGCGAAAAGCGTCATGGACGCCAAAACACTGCGGTCAAAAAACTCCAATACCGAACTTTTTCTCCGTCACAGCCCGGATCAACCGACCATTTCGGGTTGCCGCCGGCCCTAAGGCCCTGCGGGAGTGCAGTCAATGAAGTACGAAGTAAGGTCAAAGACACCTCCACCGGCGGTCTCGCAATCGAAAATGAAGCTGGTATCCGTAGCATCGAGGGCGGATGTCAAGGTGAAACTCGTACACGTCGTACCCGGACCAGCCATCAGATACCCACCAGCCAGGAGCATCCCGGCGCCTGTCACAAACCGACGAAAACGAGAACGCATACACAAACTCCCCACTAGCGTGGCAATCAACCTCACCTCGTCTGTCGCGCCGCCGCGCCGGCGTCGCTGCAAGCCTTCTGGCATCAGAGTATAGGGGCGCCTAACATCCCATGCAAGTTGCCCGAGACCTTTTTCCCAGGCTCGCTCCGTCTGCTCGCAGCCCAACACCCAGGTCGCCCGTGAGCGTGAGCTCAAAGGATTATCCCCACGACTATGTGTCCTGCCCAGAGGTGTCGGAGCGTATGATCGCCGCGATTGTATCGATATCGACCGGGCATATCATTCCGCGCTCGGTGATGATCCCGGTGACGAGCCGGGCTGGAGTAACGTCGAACGCCGGTGAATAGCACGGCACGTTCGCCGGGGCTGTAAGCGTGCCGAAACCGCGGCGGATTTCGTCGGGGCTGCGATGCTCAATCGGAATCTGCGAGCCATCAGCCACCGACAGGTCGAACGTGCTACTCGGTGCTGCAACATAGAACGGTATGCTATGGGCTTGACTAAGAACAGCAAGACTGTATGTGCCGATTTTGTTGGCCACGTCCCCGTTGGCTGCGATTCGGTCCGCACCGGTGATTGCCAGGTCTACTTTGCCGTCCTTCATCAATGAACCGGCCATGTTGTCGCAGAGTAATGTTACATCGATTCCCGCTTGCTGAAGCTCCCAGGCGGTCAGCCTTGACCCTTGCAGGACGGGCCTGGTTTCGTCGGCATAGGCCCGGAAGGGGACTCCGCTCTCGTGGGCGGTATAGAGCGGGGCGAGGGCCGTTCCGTACTCTGAAGTCGCCAGCCCGCCGGCGTTGCAGTGGGTCAATACGCCGCACCCCGCCTTGATGAGCGATTCTCCGTGCCGACCAATCGCCCGGCACATCGCGGCGTCCTCATCGCGGATTCGTTTGGCCTCCTCCAAGAGTGTGACCTTGAGCTGTGAAATGTCCGCCTGTCCGGACGAACGTGCACAACGACGCATGCGATCGAGTGCCCAGGTCAGGTTTACCGCGGTGGGCCGTGAGGCCGCGAGGTAATCGCACACGTTGTCCAGGTCTTCCAGGAATTCGGCGCGATCGGAGCCGGTGTAATGTCTGATGCCGAGGACCACGCCCATCGCTGCAGCGATTCCGATGGCCGGTGCCCCTCGGATCTTCAGTTTTGAGATGGCGTCGTGAATGCTCTCGACGTCGTGACATTCGATCATGCACAGCTCGGTGGAGAGCTTCGTCTGATCGATCATTGAGACGTGGCCGTCCAGGTCCCCGATCCACTCGACGGTTCGCGGAACGGTTCGGTCGGTCATGGGCCGATTCTTCCCTGCAGTCTCTCGTTCTTGGCGGCGACGGCGGAAGCCTGGTCCTCTTTGAACGCACGATACGCGCCGGCGAGCTTCTTATCGTGGCGGGCGATGATCTGGACCGCGAAGAGCGCGGCGTTCCGTGCACCGGCATCACCGACGCTGACGGTTGCGACCGGAATCCCCGGGGGCATCTGCACAGTTGAGAGCAGGGCATCCAAACCTTGCAGCGATCCGCTTATCAAAGGAACGCCTATCACGGGCAGGCATGTGTGGGCGGCGACGGCGCCAGCCAGGGCGTTGGACATCCCCGCAGCGGCGATGATGACCTCGAGGCCGTTCTGTTCAGCCTGGCGGGCGAATTGGTGGACGCGGTCGGGGTTGCGATGGGCGCTCATGACCTCGACGAAGGGTTCCTCGCCCAAGTCGCGCAACTGATTGACGCACCTCTCCATCGTGGGCCAATCGGAATCGCTCCCAAACACGACAGCTACTCTAGCATTGGACATGGCTCACTCCACAATGGTCTTCCCTGCCAACTGAACGAGCCGCACGCTTTGGCCTGCGCGAAGCCGGGCGCGGAACGCAAGGTCCCGCCAAACGCGATTCCGCTCGGGCTGTTGGCTCGAATCTCGGGGTCGGATTGTAACGGGTGACGCTACCAGGTACCAGCATGGTCCGCGTGCAGTGATGATAAGCAGCACATGTTGAGCTTCCTACCCGGCATCCAGTCCTTCGTCCGCCCCCCACGGTTGGCACCCGTCGTCAACTGGTAATGCATGCAGGGCGGTGATGATGGGTCAGCGCGTCCCATAAACAAAGCGACGCTGCTCGGAAGCCTTCATGCCGGTGGTCGGTGCGTCGATAAAACAGGCGGATTGCGCGAACCCAGGAGCACCGTCTATGCTCAACCAGGAACCGAGTAACAAAGCCACAGGGCCGCCCTACCCCAACTATCTGATCCCTCAAGGGGCGCGTATTATCATCCATACCCTCAAGGAGAACGGGTTCGACATACAGATCACTGCACCCGGGCCTGGTTCCGTTGCGGTATCGGCAACCGGGCCGAATGGCGAATCCCACTCCGAAATCGGCCGGCCCGCAGAGCTGGAATGGATCATCTGGGGCATCGCCAAGCGTTTCGACGTGGAGGTGCTGAACGACTGACGCCGCGTTTCGCTTGTATCCAACTCCAGCCGAAGAACGTGGCGCGTGGAGTGTTCGCCAGACCGCTCGGCAAACCTGTCTGCACTCCGGACCCCACGATTTGTGACGGGCATGACATCAGAGCCGCGAGCGCGAAGCTCGCGGACCCTTGACCACATCGGAGAGCACCCGTGTGCCACTGCTCTTGAGCAGTGCCATTGTTATGACAGCACGGTACGTGGCTGGGTAGCCCATTCCGGCGCGCCGGGATAGGCCGTCCAATCCGAGCCGCGACCGTCAGGGAGCGCGTGACTAAAACTGAAAAGTTAATGGCATACAAGATCCCTCCCTTACGGTCGGGGTTCGGCAAGTGGATCTGAGTGTGGCACGGGTGGCTTGTCCACCCGTGTCGAGTGTCATCATGCTAGCACTGGCGGGCAAGCCGCCAGTGGCACACCTGTGTCCACCGGGGACAGGGGATTGTGCCGGCGGTTGTGATCAGGAGGGTCAGGACAATGATACCCCAGGTGGAGACGGTAGGGATTGCGGGAGGCGGGTCGTCCAGGGTGTATTCTATGGTGCGCAGGCCTCCGCCGTCATCGATGAAAAACGTGGTGGTTTCGCCCAGGGGCATCCCCCTGTCGAGAACGATCTCGATGGTCTCGGGTGGGTCGTTATCCCGGCGGCGGATGCGCAGGATTTCAGGGGCGGTGCCGCCGGTGACACCGACGCTGATGTCGTCCAGGTGGATGAAGTTGGGCGAGTTGAAGGTTATGGTGAAGCGGGTGAGGGTAAAGTACTCGTTGGGGTCGAGGTAGCCCTGGGGTGGGTCGGTGGACACGATCTGCTCGCCATAGTCGATAGTACCGAAGCGGACGTAGTCCCACTCGTTCTTGATGTTCGGCGTGGGAACCATGCCGCCGGCGCCCAGGCCTCCAAGCTGGATGTAGTTGCCTCCGTCGTGATGTTGGTCGTCGAAATCGACATCAAACACCAGTCCATCAACGGAGAAGGTGTAGTTCTCTCCGTCGAGTGTCTCATAGCGATAGGTGTGGAACTCGCCAGTGTCGAGGCCGTCAATGACTGTGCCCCCGTCCCAGGAGATCGCTACGTCACCGTACATCCAGACTCCGTCGTTCATGCCTTCATAGTTAACTACGAATTCACCGTCAGTGTCGTAGAATACCGAGTCGAAGAGATGGTTGGAGCGGTAGCTCCACTCGATCCAGAATGGGGACGGAGGGGGGGCCTGTACGGCGTATGGGCGATGAGATACCGGTAGTTAGCCCGGTCACCCGGTTCAGGCCGGAAGAGGGCAAAATGTCCGTTTTCGACCAACTCATTACACTCGTCCTCGCAGGCGTCGTAGATCTCCCAGCCGGCAGAGGCGTAATAGGGAAGCACATCGCATTCGTAACCGTACTCCATGACTTCCGCTCGGACCGATGCAGACGATAGACCGATAAACACAGCAATTGCTGCTATCATCCCGCGCATGACCTGCCTCCGTTCTGCCCCATCAAGCGGTACTGATCTCACCAGGTCCATTTCGAAATAGCAAGGGAAAAACGGCAGATATTCGGTCGTTCGTGTGTGCCACTGCTCTTGAGCAGTGCCAGTATTATGACAGTATAAAGACGGGAAGATAAGGCTGGGTGGCCCATGTCCTTCGGACATGGGGGAAACGATGACAGACGCTCAGAAGACGATGATATACGCCCGGGCTATTACTACGATCATCGCCTCCCCCACCTCCAGAGGAGGTGGGCCACCCTCCCTGGCACTACGTCGATCGGCGGGTCGTTGCGTCCTTCGCTTTGTTGCGGACAATACAGGTATGGAACCATCGTACGAGTTATTCGATCACACAGCTGACGTGGGGATCCGCGCGTTTGCTCCTTCGCTTGCAGGATTGGTCAAGCCCGCCGGTGATGGGTTGTATGATGTGATAGGCGAGGTCGTGCCCGGCGCCAAGGTTGAACGGATCGCATTTGACCTGCGTGGCGGCGATCCCGCGACGTTGCTGCGTGACTACCTCCACGAGTTGCTCATCCTGTTCGAGCGCTCGGAAAGGTGCGCAAAGTCGGTCGATGTGTCGATCTTCGACGAACAACGTTTAGCTGTGACTGTCGAGGCTGCGGTGATCGACGATGAGCAAAGCGCCTTTCATCGTGAGGTAAAGGCGATAACCTATCACGAGCTGGGCATTCGCGAGATACCCGGCGGATACGAAGCTACGATCATAGTGGATATATAGTGCCATGCCCGAGAAATACACCGGACCGCTGGAGAGGATCGACGAAGCCCGCTGGCGGATTCCTAAGTCCTACAAGAAGGGTATGCGCGTCGACGGGATGATCTTTGCTGACGACACGCTGATCAACAGCATCAAGCAGGACAAGTCTCCCGAGCAGGTGGCTAACGTGGCCTGCTTGCCCGGGATTGTAGGGGCATCCTTGGCCATGCCCGATATCCACTGGGGATACGGGTTTTGCATTGGTGGAGTGGCTGCTACCGATCCGGCAGAGGGCGGTGTGATAAGCCCCGGCGGAGTGGGTTACGACATCAACTGCGGAGTCAGGCTCCTGTCCACCAACCTCACCGCGGAAGACGCTCAGCCGCGAATGCAGAAGCTCATCGAGCAGATGTTCGCCACCGTGCCCTGCGGCGTAGGGCGCGGCAGGGGGGTGAAGTTCTCCAAGGGCGAGATGCAGCGCCTGATGCGAGAGGGATCGTCCTTCGTTGTCGAGAAGGGCTATGGATGGGATTCCGATGTGGAGATGACCGAAGCCCGCGGCGGGCTCGGCACCGCAGAGCCGGAGTTCGTCTCGCCCAGGGCGCTGGATCGGGGCTCAGACCAGTGCGGCACGCTGGGAAGCGGGAACCACTTTCTGGAGATTCAACTGGTTGAGCGCGTCGACGATCCCCAGGCCGCCAAGGCGATGGGACTTGTCGAGGGGAACATCAGCGTGATGATCCACTCCGGCTCTCGGGGGCTGGGTTACCAGGTTTGCGAGGATGCGATCAAAAAGCTGCGCGACGTTCCCCGTAAGTATGGCATAGAGTTGCCCGACAAGCAGCTGGTTTGTGCTCCGGTCGAGTCGAAAGAGGGTCAGCACTACTTCGGTGCGATGCAGTCAGCGGCCAACTACGCCTGGGCAAATCGCCAGATCATGACCCATCTGGTCCGACAGGTATTCGCCAAGGTCTTTGATGTTCCAGCGGAGCGCCTGGGAATGTCCCTGATCTACGACGTCGCTCACAACATAGCCAAGATGGAGCGACACGACGTTGCCGGACGAAAGGTAGAGCTGTGCGTCCATCGCAAGGGTGCGACGCGGGCATTCCCGCCTGGGCATCCGGAACTTCCTCAGCTTTACCGTGCGGTGGGTCAACCTGTTCTGGTACCGGGCGACATGGGAAGGACGAGCTATGTACTTGTCGGGCAGCAGACTGCAATGGAGGAGACTTTCGGAAGCTGCTGCCACGGTGCCGGACGACTGATGTCCCGTAGCGCCGCCATACGAGCCGCCAGGGGTCGGTCAATCCGTCGGGAGATCGAAGATAGGGGTATAGTCGTCCGAGCGCGCGGTAGGACGTCGCTCGAGGAGGAGCAGCCTGACGCCTATAAAGATGTCCTGCAGGTTGTCGATTCCCTGCACACAGCCGGCATTGGCAAGAAGGTTGCGAAACTCTGTCCTCTCGGGGTGATCAAGGGCTAAGTGCCTGTTGTAGAATTTAGCGCCGCCGCTCTGAGGCGGAGCCCCGCCACGGAAACTCGGATAGAAGGTTAGGCCGATCGAACCCGCGCTCTTGACAGGCCCGGCTTCATAGAAGGGGTGGCGCTACAATCGATACACGGAATCCGAGTCTGCTCTAAAGCAATCGTGCGTAGGTGGGTGACGGCCATCACAGGATAAGCAAAGGCCCTCGACCCGTGTCTCCCAGCGGGCCGAGGGCCTTCTTTGGCTATTCAGCATTCGCGATCCAGCGGGAAGCCTTCTTTCGCTATTCGCTATTCAGTATTCCTCATCGAGCGAGACGCGCTTTCTTCCGCTTCTTTCGCCATTCGCCCTTCTGAATTCCTCTTACATCGGCCCCGTCATCCCCTCCTGCCACGCCCCCATGTCTGCGTGATCCACATCGCCATCTTCGTCAACGTCGAACGTGAGGCATCGGGCGTCAACCGGGTGTCCCCCGAAGCAGCTCTGAAACGCAGCGAAATCGCCAAGGTCCGTGTCCCCATCGACCTGATCGCTGCCCAACTGCTCAACACGGAACGTGACCATGCTGGGTCCAAAGTCGGGGATACTATTCCCACCGGTGTAGACATAGGGGAGATCCACATAGACGAACTCCTGCCCGACCGCAGATGGACTTGACGCAATCACCGTCGGCGTCGAGTCCCGCACGTCGATGGCCAATAAGCTCGGTCGACCGTATATCGGG
>CP070744.1:2848789-2885979 GCA_020348265.1 Phycisphaerales bacterium
GGAGGAGCGTAGATGTCAATGCAGATACCGACGGCGTGACACGTATTCTGGGCATCACAATCGCCGCTGGGGGGACCGCCGCACGGCTCACCCGTCCGGGGAATATGGGATACGGAACCAGTCAGCGGATCGCAGATGTCCTCCGTGCACTCTTCGCCGTCGTCGATCACCGTCAAGCCTCCCGGCGGGCCTACCGCCGGATCGCAACAGTGAGTAGCGTCATTGTAATTGATCGTGTTGGAGCAGCTCTGATCCGGTTCACACGAATCGTCGGTGCAGGCGTTGTTGTCATTGCAGTCGGTGTCGATCGCACACGCAATGGTAATCGTCGCCGGAACACGGATCATCTCGGACATGAAAACGCCGAAACAGTTGGTCATAAGCGTATAGTCGGGGCTTTCATCGAAACCGAACGTATACGTTCCCATGGCGTCGGCGGGGACTTCCAGAATCAGCGTGCCCCCGTAGAACTTGGTGATGCCTCCGTCAGGATCCGTCGGACAATCGACCGTCGCCGCCCCCATGGTATACGCCACTGTGGCGGTCGTGATTGTTGGAACAAAGTCCACCCCGGCAAAGACGAAATCGGGACGGTCAACGCACCCAGCCGGGAACGGGCCGCAGTCCTCCGTTGCCGTACCCGTTGTACAGGTGCTAAGCGGGTCGAAGACGTCCGGGAACTGAAGTGTCTCCACGCACACCTGCAGAGCCTGGAAGATGCCGTCCGAGGGGCTGATGGGCCAGCCGTACGCGTTCAGATCCACGCCGGGATTCGGCGGGCTGGCGTTGGCGCCAAGATAATAGCTCGGATCGATAGCCGCCTGATACGAACCCAGCGTCTCGCCGATCTGACCCGGATCCCAACCGGAAAGCTTCAGATGTAAGGTAACGTTCTGCCCGCCCCCGGTAAGCACGATCTCGTTTCCATCAATAACGTGCTCGCCATCGGCCCATACGGGAACCCACTCAATCACTTGCGCTTCGGCCGTCAGTGGACAAAGCACTGCCATGACACAACACACCGCAAGCCTGCCTCTTGCTGAGCCGTTCATGATCGATCCTCTCCAGAAATGCCAAAAGTCGGACAGTCAACACCAAGCACAATAACCACGACGCCAGGTGTACCGTAGCCTGCTGCACTCGCCTCAGCGAGGAGAACGACGCTTTTGGCGCGCCCTGGTCACGCGAACAGACCACACCGCAACGACGGAGAACGCCGTTTGTAAGAATGCCCTTCTATTATGCCGCGCCCCGTATTGAACTGCAACGAAATTCTCTTGAAACACGAAGAATCCACCTCTCAAGACTCTAAGTGCACGCCAGTGACACCTTCTAGTGGACGTCAATGACAAACAGGAACGCTTGGAATGAAACGTATGCTCACGTCAACTCTTGAGTAGATCTGAAGCTTTTTGCGAAATCTTGATAGCCTGGCCTTCCGATGTGCAGGGCGGTGTGACTGCGGCAGAGGAGAGCCACAATGAGACTGTAAGCGCCGCTTGAAGAAGTGAAAGACTGGGACACACTCACGTCACGAGAAGATGCTGCCGGAGATTCAAGATAAGGAACCGGACGCGGTATCGGCGCGAGTTCGGGAGGCTCGGAACGAGGCGGTCTGGGGTAGGTGGAGTATTGGCGTCTAAGTGAAGCAACGCCGTGACGTGCCGTCGGCGGTGGCGGAAGTTGAGGTCGACGGAAGTCTGACAGAGATGAGCACGGGGCGACAAGTGTTGTTTCGCCCAACGAACGTCAGCTCATCTGAGGATGAAGCGGCTAATGACGGAGTTTGTGATTCAGGTATGCGCGGCCACCTAACGCAGCTTTCCGGATATGAGCGCGTTTCCCCGGAAAAGACTATTCTGATAGGTCCGCTACTTGTAGAATCAGCGGTAATACCAGTTCTGCGACGCGCTCGTGCCCCTCGCTGGTCCAGTGGCCGTCAACGTGATAATAGAGCTCAGGTCTCTCGTCTTTGCGAGGGGCCATAACGTAGGAGACTCCTGCACCGTCAAACACCCCGCGAACTTGACTCAGGAGGTGTTTGTCATCATCCGCCAGGATTCCGAGCACCGGCCACTCTGAACTCCGGCACAACTCCAGCATTCTTGTAAGAATCAGATTAGTCAAGACGCCGAAGGAATCGCTCGAGCGAGCTTTCGCATGAGGGTGAGGACTTTGGCGAAGCTTGCTCCTGCCGTCGAAACGAACCTCTCGAGAGAATGAAACGAGATGAGAATACGGCAAGCCCGGTACCGCCTCGATGATGCTCTGCATCGAACGTTTCCAGTTCCGATCCGGCAGGCGTGCGGATGCCACGAGGTTTCCGGCACTGCCAACGGAGTACAACCCTTCACGTAAATCGTCAGCTATGTCGTTGGCCGAAACCTGAATCACAATCACTCGCGGAGTAAACCGTTCGGCCTCATCTTGCAGGAACTTCACCCAACGCCCAAGACCCACATCGCCAATGCCCGCATTGACAACCGGAACCCGCCCAACGCCGATGAGCTTATCTAAGGCGGCGCGAATCAAGGCAGGATACTCTTCTCCGTCATTCACGCCGTACCCCATAGTGAAGGAGTCACCGAGAAAGAGAATCGCCGAATCGGGAAACGCCTTCGGCTCGGGTCCTCGAACACCCAGCGAGTTTGTGCTAAACCGCATCGTAAACTCGGGTGTAATCCGGCGGCATGTGAAACTGCGTTTCAGAGTCTTGAGGGATTCGGGGTCATAGACACTGAACGAAGGTCCCACGTTGCGCACGGTCACGAACAAACGCACGCCAACCTCGCAGAGCAGAAGCCCAAGGAACATCGATAGCAAGGCAATTGCCAAGCCGAACAGCCATCGCCGCGAGCGCGTGAGTGCTTCACAGACTACCGATTGCGATGTGTCATGCTTTTCTTCGGACGTTGTCATCTAGCCGTTCTCGCATCACGGGGCATCTTGGCAATGAGTCTGCACTGCGGCTTCGGGCCAGCTTCGCCTAATCACTCCAACGAGGCTAGCAGCTGCCAGAGGTGCCAGCAACACCACCAGGGGGAAGTGATAACGGTCTTGAGAGTAGGTGACGGCATAGACACCGGTGAAGCTGAGTGCTATCCACAGGGCGGAATTGCCCAGCACGCTTCTCCAAGCACCCCGCAGCACCGCTACGCATACGAAGGTAATACAAAGCACGCCAAAGGCCATCCAATAGACCTGGCTGACGATCTTCAATGGGCGGATGCTGTGCGATCCGAGCCGGGCGGTGATGGCCGGCTCATTCCACACCACGCCTACCGTGTCGCCCTCCCACATCATGAGCGCCTTACGGATTGTACGTTTCACAAAGGCGACAGGATCCGAGCGAATGTGCTTGACTGCTTCGGCAGAGCAGTATGCATCTCTGGCAGCATCGTCCTTGAAGTCCCGATCAGGCTCTATACTCGCCTCCACTTCATCCGGTGCCAGCGGATTGTTTCCGTAGAAGAAGCACATCCCCCCGTTGGTGGAAATTGGAACAAACCGTTCGTAGATCCGGAAGTTGCGATATGTCCACGGGGCCACAACCGCGGCCACAACGGCAAACACAACGCAGGATTCAATAATGACGGTCTTTATGCTGCAGCGCGAGAGCCAACGCGCGATCGCCAGGGGGAATACGACGCCAAGTGCCAACGGTCTGACATATGCAGCCAGACCCAGGAAGAACCCGGTCAAGAGCGCACGTTTTATGGACAATTGCCGGCGGTTCCCCCAGCTTATCACCCCCAAGAGCAGGAAGAGAGTGAATGGAATCTCTGAAACGCGGATCGATACCATCTGAATGTATGCTGGATAGAGCGCCAGGAACGCCCCAGCGACAACCGCGACGCTTCTATTCCTGAACCACTGCAGCGCCAGGACAATTGACAAGCCTACGGTAACGACGCTCAGGACGATCGAGGTCGCGGTGATCAGCGCACTGTTTTCACCGAAGAGGCGAAACTGCAGGCTAAGCCAAAAGGGGTATCCCACTGGCCAGAACGAGTACGGTGTCCCGTCGAAGCCGTAAGTGCCTCCAGCGGCAAGCTGGCGTGCCAGAAGCGTGTACGCACGGGCATCGGAAGTAGGCTCGCCGGTCATGGCCACAGCCCAAAGCGTACGCGTCACCAGGGCCAAGAACAGCACGAGGAATACACTCTTGAAAGGGAATGACCGGAAGGTGACGGCGGTTTCTGCCGCGAGTGTCTTCTCGGTTGCGACAGCAGTCTCAGGTGATTCCAAGACCTATTTCTTTCGGCAGATATACAGTCGATGTGGATAGGGAAGGATGTCGCGCATTTCGTGCGTGTACACTTCGAATCCCGTGTCTTCCAACATGTCAATCATCGCTTCCACAGACCAGTAGTGGATAGGCTCCATACCGACCATCAGCCGGTCAAGCCAGAGCGTAAACCATCGCTTGTAGAAGGGGCGCGTGTCCACGTCCTTCACGAGCATGACACCATCATGCGCCAAGGCATCATGGAGGCGAGACAGCAGCGGCGGAACGGAAGCCTTGGGCAAGTGGTGCAGCAGATCCAACAATGTATGCGCAAGCCAGGCCATCGGGCAGCTGGTGTTCAATGGCATTGCCGACCGTGTATTCGACGTTCTTCAGTCCGAGCTTATCAGCCGCCTGTGTTGTTTCGGCGACGCGGCGAGCACTCAATTCTACTCCGGTCAAAGACCGCTACGTTCCGGAACCGGCGAAATAGAGTGAGAACAAGCCGAACCCGCACCCGAGATCTAGCAGCCTGTTGAATAATGTAGCGCCGCCCCTCGTGGGCGGCGTGAAGCCTCGAAAGACGCCACCCACAAGGGGTGGCGGCTACACTTGGATCACAACAAGCAACTTGTTCAACAAGCTGCTAGGGCTCGCCCGGTCATAGGAATGTACTGATCGAGCTCCTCGAGGAAACGGATGCGCATGATCAGGAAGGGAATACGACAGTAAGCTCGAATGATGAGACTGTTATAGCTGCTTATTATGCGTTCTGTAAGGCGTCGTCCGTCGCGACGCTTCCCTCCAATCTTGCGCAGTCTGTCCCCGGGCTCGGGTTCGGTCTAATCTGCAGAATGATCGTCACCGGCCACACGCGTGTTCGCTTCCGTGTTCTGCGGTGGCGTAGCTGTAAGCGATGAATCTGAAGCTTGGGTCATTTGCGGGTCCTAAGCACATTCATAGTACGGGCGTCATCGTGTCCCTACCATCGGGGATCGTACCGCGTTCTACACGGTCCATTGCATTTCGCGCAAGTAAAATTGCAGTGCAAGCCCGCAGCTATCCACTTGCACGTCAGACCGCACGCTATAAATAGCGGCGAAAGCATCGGGTCAAAACAACGGATAAAGGAACGGTGCCAACGGAGAAGAACTCGCGAACAGAACCAATGCGCCGACCACCAGCAACACAGCCACAAGCGGGATCAGCCACCACTTCTTCTCGTGCTTGATGAACAGGAAGAACTCTTTTACGAGCGACTGTTTGGGCATTGTATGGGACGTTCCTGTTACTCTGTCGCCGTACTCGCTAGTCCGCAAGTCCGGCCCTTACGCTTATCAGAAGCCCACCCTCGGACTTCTCTACCGTTTGTGGGCGTTCAAACCGCACTTCTTCAACCTGCGTAGCTACGTGCGGATTGTATGCCCCACCCGAAATGAAGACAATCCGACCTCAGCGAACCTCTCAGGCCCGCCGGAAAAACTGCTTCACCACCAGTGCAAAAAAGAGCGTGTCATCCACGAGATATCGCCTCCACAGGCGGCGAGGCTCCTGCAAGAGCCTGTGCAGCCACTCAAACCCCAGACGCTGCATCCACCGCGGGGCGCGGTGCACATGCCCGCAGACGAAGCTGAAACTTATCCCCACCCCGATGCTGACCTTGGCCCCGCATGCCTCACGGTTAGCGACGATCCAGCGCTCCTGTTTGGGCGAACCCAGGCCGACAAAGAGTATTGCAGGCTTGGCCTCTTTGATTCGACTCAGGATGCGGGCCGACTCGTCCGCATCCTCTTCAAACCCAAACGGCGGACAATACGTACCCGCCACCTTCAGCCTAGGATGTCGTTGCTGGAGGATCGCCGCCGCCTGATCAGCTGTGCCCGGGGCACCACCGAGAAGGAAGACCGATAGGTCATTGTCAGCCGCCTTGGCGCAGAGTGCGGGGAACAGGTCTGATCCCGCCACCCGCTCCGGAAGAGGTTTCCCCAACAGTCGGCTCGCCCATATCAACGGCGTTCCATCGGCTACCACCAAGTCGGCGCTAGTATACAGAGATCGCAACTCGGGCGCACGGTAGGTCCGTACCACGTGGTCCACGTTGGGGGTAACGACGTAGGAAGTACGTCCCCCCTTGGCCAGCCCGATTATCAGGTCGAGAGTCTCCTGGAAGTTCACGACATCAAAGGGAATCCCTGCGATCTCGATCCGGCGCAGCGGGACCGGCGGTTGACGGGGAATAGCACCACGGTTGTCAGTCGCGGTCAAAACGGCCTCAGCTTAGATAGTTGCCAACGGCGCAAGTATCGCCGAAATTCGAGATCGTCATAACGTTTCAGTCGGCGCAGATATCCCGAGATATATCCGAGCAGGATGCACAACCCGCCGAGTATGAAGGGACGCTCGCTCATCCTGTACGCCGTGATCGCCAGGGCATAAAGCCAGTGCGTGCCCATGAAATACTGACCCCGCCCCCAGCGGAGCCTCCCGTGAAACACGCTCTTGAACGAAGACCCCATCGTGCGAAGATGGATGAAGCGGAGCTCATCGTCTCTGAAACTTCGTGCTTCCCAGCCCAGCATCCGGCAGCGGTGGCAATCTATGCCGTCCCACATGACTTCGTTGACGAAGCCCCCAATCTCATGGAAGCACGCGACACGGTAAAGCTTGGATTGACCCTGGGAGAATTCATCGCCGGTGCGCTCGGCGACGAGTCTTGCGGACACCATGATCCACGATTTGCCGCTTGCGGTTCCTAATCTGGGGTTTGCGTCGAACTTCTCGAACAGACGCTCGAAGTACGTCGGGCAGAACTCCAGGTCGCCATCGAGCTTGCAGATGTACTCGTAATCTTCAAGATCGACTAACGACTTCCCGTCGTTAAACGCTGCCACCACTCCACCGCCGACCTTGCGCTCTCCTCGGTCGGCCCGGCGATGAACCCGGATCCAGTCATGTTCTGCAGCTGCGCGTTCGGCAATGCCGGCTGTGTCGTCGCTTGATCCGTCGTCAACGATTATCCAAAGCGCGGGCCGGGCGGTCTGGGCAACCATCGAGTCAATGGTCCGCTGGAGGTACTCCTCCTCATCGCGAACGGGTGAGACGACAAGTAGTGTACGCTGCTGGGACATACCCTGGTCAGTTCACTCTTTGGCCGGTCGACAAGGCGGAGAACAGCCCCGCAAGGTCCTTCACATTGTGATCAAGGTCAAACTCCCGGCACACTTTCTCGCGGCCTTTCGCGCCCATCTGCCGGCGTTTGTCGGCATCGCCCGCAAGCTCGGAAATCGCGCGGGCAAGCGGCTGCACGCATCCCGGTGGCACAAGCAGGCCGTTGACGCCGTTGTCGACGAGTTCAGGAATGCCCATTATCCGCGTGGCAATCACGGGAACCTCCTTGGCCATTGCCTCCATCAGCACAACCGGAAGTCCCTCGGCCAAGCTCGGGAGAACGAAGATATCGGCAGTGTCATAGTGGGCGTGGATGTCTTGCTGGCCAACTGCACCGGCAAAATTCACATGCTCAGCCAGCCCCCAATCACGCGCCGACTGCTGGAGAAGCTCGCGTTGCGGCCCATCACCCACCAGGGTGCAACAAACGCCCACGCCTTTGTCTACAACCACCTTGAGTGCTTCGAGCAACAACGTGAGCCCTTTCTCGGGACCCAACCGGGCGACACAGAGAAGGCGTATCGACTCCGGTTTACCTTCCCTTGGCTCGGTAGGAGGTAAATAGCGATTCGTGTCGATGCCACAGCGGACTCGGTGGATTCTACTCCATACCTCGGGGGCGCTGTGCAGCATCGCTTGAGCCCGGCCGAAATCCGACACGCATACCACCGATGCAGCGCTCTCGATCTTCTCTTTAAGGCGGTTGAGGCCGGGCTTTCCGAAATCGGAGAGCCCGTGCAAAGTCATGCTCCATCGACCTCCGTTCATTTGCGATGCCAGCATGACAACGTCACAGGCCACGTTGGCAAAGTGAACGTGAACGTGCTCGATGCCCCGGCGACGGAGCCTGGCTGCCAGCACTCCGGCTTCGGCAAAATAGAACAGATGCCACACTGCCGCCCGCAGCCCCGGCGGGCGACATTGCAGAGCGTGCCAGAGACTACTGAGATAACGCCCCGGGTGGACCAGGAATGTCGCCAGGTGACACCACAGCAGTTTCACCATTGAGACGGGCAGAACCGCATATGTTCCGTCGCTCTCCACGCAGTCCACATCCGTAAGCAGTTGATCTGCCGAGGGCCGCCTGATCGTAAAGGTTTCTATCTCGAAGCCCAGGCCGCGCAGACCTTGGATTTCGCGCATGATGAACGTGTGCGACACGGAGGGATAGCGGCTTGCCAGATAGGCCAGTTTCATGCTCTTCCACCTCTGCTGCGTCTGAGGAGGATTTTCTCCGCCGATCCAGAGAGCTCCAACGCCAGCAGGCTTCGGGAACATCCCCCGCCAAGGCAGGTAAGCCGATCTTGAGCGATGGAGATCCGGCGAAGCCGCAGCGGATCAACAGTCTTCTCGTTCAATCCTGAGGCTGTCGTGACGGCATACTTGTACCCCGCCTCGCGTGTGGCTTCTATGACCGTATGGTTATGATCTCCATTGGGATAACAACATGAAACGATCTTGCGTGCCAATATACTCTCGAGGTCGTTCTTTGAACCGGCCAGTTCATCCGCAAGTTCGCTTGGAGTCGACTGGGTGAGGATCGGGTGAGAGCGGGTGTGCGAGCCGATCTCATGCCCTTCGTCGGCAAGCTTCGCCAGCTCATCCCGGTCCACGATCCGATCTTGCGAGTCGCTTGCCGCATCCTCGAGGTACGCCAGTCGGCACGCAAGGGTGACTACTTCTTGGCGTCTTCCTCCATCGAGTAGCTTGGCGTCGTTCATGATACTTGAGAGAGACTGATGCACTTGCGACCCACAACGCCCACGAAGCCATTGTCTAGCAACATCGTCACCGTCTGATGACCATTCTCCCTGCCGGGATGATTTCTGCAGAGACTTAACCGCACGCGCCAACCTGTCATACCAGGGGGCAGAAGATGACCCGACCAAGGATGCTATGACGAAAAACGTCCCCCGCACCCCGTGGCCGTTTAAGATCGGTCTGGCGTATTCATGGTTGTC
Organism: Phycisphaerales bacterium; assembly: GCA_020348265.1. GTDB lineage: Bacteria > Planctomycetota > Phycisphaerae > UBA1845 > UBA1845. The sequence continues at coordinate 2,858,147 of CP070744.1, forward strand.
CCAATAACCGTCATCGAATGTAACGGTGAGCAACGGTTTCGCATTTGCACGCCGGGATTGCAGGGCAGCCATCGCCTCTTGCAGTGGAAGACACTCGTAATGCTCGCAACAGTAGTCCAGGTGGGCATCCAACATCGACGGGGTAACCACCAGGTCCCGCATGGGGTAGGCTTCTCTTTCCCGCTCAGGGAGCACCCGGTGATAGCACAGGACCACCAGTGAATCCTGCGATCTGCGGCGCAGAGCCTTGCTTAGCCCGGTCGCGTAGGCAACACCCGCTAGTGAGTTCCGCGCTACCGTCTTGAGTGTAGACACGATCTTCAGAGACTGCCCTCCAGCCAAGGCACCGTCTGCTGAATGTATAGGAACGGGACTCGCTCCATCCAACCACCCGCTCCGCGGCGTTTTTCGGTTGTCGCATTCACTGCAATCCCAGCCAGTACTTGAATTGCCCAACGGCCATGGGGAGTTTCGCAAGGTAGTGATGAAACGAGTAAAGCAAAGCCCCGCGAAGCGAACCGACACGCCCCCGCAAACGCAGCGCGTTTCGGACTATGGCAATCATTAGCAGGCCGACCCATACCGCCACCGGCCACCACGATCGTAGACCTAAGGACAAGACAACCGCTATTGGCCCTGCAGCCGCGTGGGCAACGTTCCGCCAACGAGCCGACCGCCAGCGGTGCATTCCTTTATTTCGCCCGCCAACCTCTGCGTATGCATGCCCCGTTCGTGCGCATCGCGCCCAATACTGCGAGAACCGCGTCATGCCGATGTCATGCGCCACCATCGGCTCATCCAGGCAGAGAATGCTCTTCCCCTGGTCGCGAGTGATTCTATGGCAAAGATCCGGCTCCTCCCCGGCTCGAAGTGTCTCATCGAAACCACCCGCTTTTCCGAGCACGTCGCGGCGGAACATCGCAATTCCTCCGCAGGATTCAGCCGGCCCGGGAGTCACATGCCAATCGTGATGGGCCCAAAAGTTGTATATCGTCGCCTGCGGCTCCAGCTCCATCACACTGCCGAACACGCAAGCATACGACGCATCTGCAATCGCCTCGACACCTTTGCGAAGCCAGTCCCCGTCGAGAACCGTATCACCATCCAGGAACTGTACAATCTCGTACTGAGCCTCCCTGAACCCCAGATTGCGTGCCGCCGCTGCTGTCGACGGCTCTGCCTTACTCTCGAGGACTCTAGCTCCGAGATCTCCAGCAGAAGACACGCTGTTGTCTGTCGAGTTGCTGTCTACGTAGATCAGTTCTATCTTCTCTGTCGGGTAGGAGGTCGCCTTAACCGATTCAAGGCATCGAATGAGCCTATCGCCCTCGTTGCGGCCGATGACAACTACGCTGATCATGGGGAGTTCAGTGCTCATCCGCTAAATATGGATTCACGAATAGGGGTATCTGCGGTTGGTCACTCTTTCCCAATACGCAACTCTTCACCAGTCCCCAGCACACCTTGGGGAGTCGGCATGCTGTTCGCCAATATAGCTGCCACAGCAGTTTCTTCTCCATCACGACGATAGGCGATTGCTTAGTCCCCAGCAGGCTGATCTTCAAAAGTAACCCACCGGCAAGGAAGAGGTGTAGAGCTTCGACCAGCGAGGCGTAAACATACCCGTGGTGCTTCACGAAGTAGCGTACGCGGCTGTTGCGCTCCACGGTGAGATACTTGATTCTTGCTTCCGGTTTGGGATTCAACTGCGGTTCGCTCTGTCTGTCAAGGTGAGTAATCGCAGCCTGATGAGTGTACCATATCTCATACCCTGCGTCCGTGATTCTGTGGCAGAAGTCGACTTCGTCATAGGTCAAGAAGAAATAGGGATCGAGCCCCTCGACATCATCAAGCACTTCACGCCTGATCATAAGAGCCGCACCCGATACCCAATCCACCGATCTTGTCGATTCTCCATCCCAATAGGTCATGTCGAATCGGCCACACAGCCCATCGTGGGGATAATGGTAGGCCAGTCCGGTAAGTCCGAGGAAGTAGGTAGTCAACGTTGGAAACGCCCGTGCCGACATCTGCCGCGACCCGTCCGGGTCGAGCAGTTTGCAGCCAACCGCTCCGGCGCTGGGGTTCTCTCTTAGAACCTTCATCATCGTCTTGAACGGCTCTTTCTCTAACACCGTATCAGGATTCAGGAGGATGATGAATTCACCTTGTGCAACTTGAAACGCCCGGTTATTCGCTTCAGCGAAGCCCAGGTTTGCACCGTTTTCGAGTATCCTAAAGGCTGGATACTCCTGCCTGATCCACTCCACCGATCCGTCAATGCTGCCGTTGTCACTGATGATCACCTCACAGTTGAGATCACTGATGGCCTCATTCAAAGAAGCCAGACAGGCCCTGAGGACACGGAAGTTGTTGTAGTTGACAACGACAATGCTCAGGTCGACCACCGGTTCATCCCTAAGGTTGTTATTGCAGTGACCACGACTTCCTGTTACTTCGCAACGATCTGCCAGGGATCTCCTCCCAGCAGCTCGTCGAACGAGTTAGCAGAGACGCGCACCTCGTCAGGCTGCTCCGCGTTATACTCATGGCTTGCCGTGCTGCACAACAGAGTGTCAGGTTCCAGACTCATCCACCCATGATACACACCGGGAGGCACTACTATCAGACTTGGCGTTCGGCTGCTTCCTACCAGTATGTCAGCCTTGTGATAGGTGGAGCTGTCCTCCCGGTCATCCACCAGCACGAACTTCGCGCTGCCGTGGACGATACAGAACCAGTCGTGAAGTTCGGCATGTTTGTGGTATGCCCGGACAACACGCTCTATTCGATCGCCCACCATGTAGACCTGTCCGAAGGTCGTACAAAACGGATCACTGCCGTGGAGTACTTCGAACAGATATCCACGGTCGTCCTCATGCACCTTGAGGAATATTTGCTGAACGTCATGAATGTTCATTCACTCACCTCACGCTTTTGTTGGTGTTCTTAGGACAGTATTATCAATATCACGAAGACCTGCTGATCACACCCTTCTCGATCAAATACGCGCGGAGCGCGTCCTCCCAGGAGCGCAGCTGCCCGACACGCGATGTATCCAGCCGTTCACTATCCAATCGCGAGTACGCCGGACGGCGCGCGACAGACGGAAACGCGTCGGAGGACACCGCTTCGATAGGGTAGTCGATTAGCGCCGCCTTCAATGTGGCGGTGGCGAATTCATGCCAGGTGCATCCTCCACCGTTGGTGATGTGCACGGTACCTGTGAGACCCTCTCGCACCAGGGCGATTACCGCGCCCACCAAATCGGCGGTGTAAGTCGGGGACATATACTGATCATTCACCACCCGCAGAGGTTCACCCGTTCGGGCCCGTTCGAGGATCATTTCCGGAAACGTCCAGCCCTTCTTGCTGGTTACCACGCCGAAGAGGCTGCTGCTGCGCACAATCAAGTGATTGCCCGTTGACGCACGCACGAGCTGTTCACCTGCGACTTTGCTTACGCCGTATGCGTTCACCGGCCCAACCGCATCGCTTTCGAAGTACGGCGAGCGGCGTCGATCATTATCACCAAACACGTAGTCGGAGCTGAAATAGACCACCTTGCAGTCTTTCTCTCTTGCAGCCCGAGCGACAAGACCCGCGCCGATCGCGTTTACTACGAACGCCTTAGGAAGGTCGGTCTCACACTCGTCGACATTGTGAAACGCAGCAAGATTGACCACGACATCGCAGTTCACCCGTTTCAAACAGGCGTCTACTGACGATGGGTCGGTAATCTCAACATCCTCGTGAGTCAGGCCGGTAACATCTTCCGGTGCCATACACTTGGCAAACTCCTGCCCCACTTGTCCGGCGGCACCGATGACTAGAAACCGCATGAGCCACTACTCCATATTATAATGGACTTCCCCCCATAGCTCGCAACCGGCGCTCCATATCACACAATAATTCGAGCCAACGAATATTGTAATAAATGGGATTGTCAATATCGACTCCGCATTCGAGGATATCCCACATTTCATCGACCGCGGCGTTGATGGGATGGGATGGCGCAAACTTGATTACCTCGCGAAACTTGTCGCCGTTTACACGATAGCTGCGTGAAATCCCCACTTGCTGAATGTCCACGTCGAGTCTGATACCCTTGTGGCCCTCCAGCGTACGTCGTACCTCGTGGGCCAGTTTCAGGACGGTGAAGTTATCCGAAAGCACATTGAAGATCTGCCCGCGCACGGCTTCTTCAGGTGCCGTCAGTGCCGCCTGATATGCCTCCACCGCGTCATCGATATGAAGCATGGGCCTCCACATTCGGCCCCCCGCATGAATACTCAACCGGCGCTTGGCGAAAGCATCCCGTGTGAAAGTATTCACTACCAGATCATAACGCATACGCGGAGAATGCCCAAAAACGGTACCCTTACGCAATGCAAGCGGACAGAAGTTGTGGTCGGTGAGCTCCATCAACCCGATCTCCGCCTGACGCTTTGACCAGGAATACGGTGCCTGAGGGTTGACCGGATACTCCTCGTCACGCAGGTCATCATCCGGTGTCTGCGTGTAGTAGATGGAACACGATGAGGCAAAAACAAAGCGCCGCACACCACGTTCCTTCGCGAGGGTCGCCATACGCAGTGTGCCATCCAGGTTCATCGCCTTGTTGGCCTCAGGGTTGAACTCCGCGGTCGGATCGTTGGATAGACCGGCAAGATGGACGATGGCATCGAATCCATCCAGCATCTGGGGAGCGATAGTCCGCACATCGCCGGGAATCAGATCGATCTTATCACGACACGCTGCCAGACCGTCGTCACCAAACTGCAACATATCCACGACGCACACCGAATGTCCGGCCTGCAACAGTGCAGGCACAAGTCGGCACCCGATATAGCCCGCTCCACCTGTAACGAGAATATTCATCTTGGTTTTCCTATCGCAGCCTTTGCACCACCAGCCCCCGCGCGCAAGTGGTATTGTGTCACCGGTGAAGCCTGCAGCGTTGGGCGCGGTTGCCTCACACCCGTCACCAATCCCGTCATCGCTCCACCAACCAGCTCGAGCGGTATGTACACGCTCGAAACACCGAATATGCCGCTGGTTATCCTGATACCCATAATGCACGCCAGCAACAATAGCAGCTCCCGCTGAGCGCCGACGGGCGCAAGCCAAGCCGCTCGCTGCGCGGCGAGCAATATGCAGAACAGCCAAGCATACCTGACCCCAGCGCCCACGAACCCGTTGCGTACCAGAAAGACCAGAGCTTCCGAGTCGGTCGCCCACCTTTCCACTCTGCCTCGCCCCCACCCGCCGTATCCAAACCAGGGGCGCTGACGAATGTTGCCCGCATGCTCCGCCATCGCGTCAAGGCGATACTGCAGGGTCTCAGCCCGGCCAGCTGCCCCGATATCTTTTAGCGGCTGAATCATCCATGTCCAGGTCGACCCCGTAAGGAACACCGAAGTCAGCCACGCGACTCCGGGCAGGCCCGCTGCAAACGGTACCCAGCGCCACCGCTTCGCAGCTCCAAAAACGATTACCATCAGCGGAACAGCCAGCCAGGGGCCGAACGACATACAAACCAACAATCCAACACCCACAGATGCAACCGCAAGCCACGGGGGTAGCGGGACTGACCAACGTAGTAGGCGATGCCTGTTTAGCACCATCCCGATCATCACACACGTGCAGAAGAAGGCTCCTACCCTCAAACCGTGCCTCAAGAACACAACCGGACGATAAAACCCCCAGCGTGCCTGCTGACTCCACGTATGTGGAAAGAATCCATATACAGTGTCATGGAACTGCGGGCTCATCCGAAATTCCCACACTGCAAGCGGCGCATACACGACCGCTCCCCAGAACAGAACCTTTGCCAGATAAGCGAGATCCCCTATGTTTCTTAAATGAACACGTCCGAGCATATAAGGAAGTCCCGTGGACAGGATTACCTGCCCCGCCATCGCCAAGGCATCCCACTTTCCAAGTCCATTATCAATAGATGTATAGGCACTCGATAGTACAACTGCAAGCAGGAGCACATCCGCTGCATGCCAGCGCACACTCGCCAATGCGCGTGTGTGAAACACCGCCGTACCCAGTAACGCACCTAGCCAAATCGCCCGCTCCTTGTCCACGGGAGGCAGTTGCGCATAATTAATTGCCCAGTGCGCCGGGAGCACGAGTTCACCGATGACAAATGCCAGAATAAGCGCCTTTGCTCCCGGAAGGCGAGCGAACGCCACGAAGGTCAGGAGCATGCCAAGATACAAAGCTAGATCGGGGTGAATCATGTCAACTGGTGGTCACAAGCACTCCAGCAAGTACTGCACAGCATTCGTTCGCCACTGGTACGCAACCGTTTTCGCCGTTATTGACTATTGATCGATTATACTTCCCGGAGTCATCGCCGACGATTGAATCGCCATTCATCCAAGCCAATGTGAGAGGCTTACGCCGGTCAAGTTCTCGAGCTCCAGTATGGAACCGCGATAACGTTTAAGGAGACGTTTTCGGGTCTCTGCCAGCATAGGCGCAGGTGAATAGTCCTTGCGCATTCTTCGCCCGTAAGGACTGAACTTCAACACCGCATAGCCGATGTCTCTGACGAACTTCGGGAGCGAATCGGCAATCCTGCTGATGATCTTGATTCTGCGCAGCGGTGCACTTGTGTATTGCCTGATCCTGCCTTTACGAAAGCTTTCCCCTACGTTCGCAGTGACCTTTCCGGATGCGAGCAGATCGACCGTATCATCGACTCCCAAAAATCGACATACTTGCATGATCACGCTGCCGGGTTGCGCCTGCAGGTCTTCCGTAAACAGAAAGAGAAACGCCTCGCGTGGGAAGACTTCCAGATACTTGGTAATCTGCAGCATGTAGTCGCTGCTATCCAAACAGAGCGGATCGTCCTCGACAAACTCCTCGAACGTCTTTATGAACGGTTGTCTCGGATATACTTCCTTCGTGTGCCGGTGCACGTAGTGTGAATAAGCTCGGTCAACCGGATGGCGCATCAGGTATATCAACTTTGCGTTCGGGAGGATACGGGCAATTCTACCGGGGACGCCGTCAACTTGAGGCCACCGCGTGTAGTTCGTGGATGCTTCCCCACAGAGCTGTCCTTCTACCGCATCTGCGAAGAGAGACTCGTACCACTGAAGTCCATTATCCCAAGTCTTATGTGGGTCGAAGAAACACGGCTCCTTAATGGGGCTCATGAAGATCTGTGGATGCCGCGCCAGGTAATCATAAAGAGTCGATGTACCACTCTTGGCCGCTCCGATGATCAAGAAGTCGGGCAGCGCAGCGCCCGTCTTCTTAGGACCGGGAGCAGCGCAAGCGTCACCGGGCTCGTTCTTCACAGCACCAGCTCGCTCATGTACGATCGCACACCTCGCGATAAAAGGAAACCATAGTATCAGCTACGACTGCCGGGCTGTAGAACTCTTCGATGTCCTTTCCGGCCTGGCTGCCCAGCGCCGACTTCAAAGCCTTGTCTGCAACGAGGCGGGCGAGTTGTTCGGCAAGCGCCTCTGATTCTCCCGAACGAAAAAGCAGGCCATTCTGCTCGTGCCGGATGATCTCCGGAATGCCTCCCGAATCTGCTGCTATGACCGGACATCCAGCCGCCATCGCTTCCAATAACGTATAAGGGAAGTTCTCAAAACGCGACGGAATAACCGTAAGAATACGACGATGGCGAAGTGTAGCGACGCGATCATGTGGAAGCGGCCCCCGCAAGTCGATACGTGAACGAATGCCGCCATCGACCACGGTCTCACAAAGGTAATTCGAGCCGGACACTGCGGGGCGACCCGGAAGTATCAACCCGCTGTCCGGGCCGACTATGGTTGCGTGAATATCAGCGAACTCCGGTCGACTGGCCACAGCGTGGAAGGCGCGCACAAAGACATCGAACCCTTTACGTATGTCCATCCGCCCAACAAAAAGAACTTCGTGTGGATCTCCATTGCTCTCTGCAGTATGGGTGGGCGCGACCGGCGAGATTGGATTGGGGATCACTCTTGCGTCCTGCAACTCGATACCCAGGACTCGCGTCGTCTCAGCAACGATAGCATGACATGGGGCGGATACGTGGCGGGCCCGGCGCAGGCAGTGCCGCTCCGCACGAAAGATGCCACGAAAGACACGATCCCGCGGTTCACCGTTAGCAACGGCGTTGAGAGTTCTGGCGGCGTGAAGCCGCACTACTATAGGAATGCCCAGGGACTCCAGCCAATCCGGTAGTCCCCTGACCTCGGGACACTCGACGACGTCGAGCGGTGTAGTGCGATGGGCGCGAAGGACCGCATCCCTCAGTGCAACACCGGAGTCTCTATTATGAATATAGCCGGGGCACAGCAGCCCGCCCGCTCGGTAGAAAAGGGTGCGCAGCACCGGCACAGAGAGACTGCGCGTTCCCACATGATACACGTCGATGTTCTCCGCGAAGCCGGCGTGGGCAGAGGCTGATCCGGCAGTAGCACCACGAGAGAACACGGATACACAGTGGCCTTTACGGGCCAGCTCCTCGGCCATCAGCTCGGTATATGTGGAAATCCCGTTAGCCGATAGACCCGCGGGATACTGTGGTGTCACAAGCCCGATATGCACGCAGCTACTCTTTAACCTCCGCAGGGGATGGCTGGACACGCTCAGGACAAGACCGCCGTTCGCTCCGACTAAGCTGAGGCACAAAGGCCCGGATATGCTTCCACTGCGTTACCCACAATCCTGCAAGCAGAAGAGCATCACAACTCGCCAGGAGGATACGCCGAGTGATGGCGTGCTCCTGCGCACTGCCGAGAGCATGCAGGCAAACCACAACAGCAGCATACCCAGCCGGAATGAGCAATGCGGTGCCAAGGCGGGCAAGGGAGAGATACCCGTGCCGTCCGCACCCGTAGAGGGTAACGAACATGAATCCTCCCGAAGCCAGTGCCACCGCACCGGCATAGCCCTCCACCCCGTAGGCAAAACCCAGTACAGGTCCGGCGACGCAGAGGGCGACGAGTGTTGCCGCCTTCCCCAACGTCGCAAAATAGGGGCGGCCTGTAGCCATGAGCGGAGCGTTGAGGCTGTTCGCCAGCAGAGTCACGCAAGCGCCGATGCACAGCCAGCGCAGTGCGAACGCCGCTTCCCCATACCTGTCTTCATAGAGAATCGCGAGAATCAGTTGGGCGTTGGCAGCGACAAGAACACCAACCGGAAGGACCACAATTCCGATTATGTGAATCACTTCAGTTGTACTTTTCCGCAGTAGGCCGGCGTTATGCTGACGAAGGCTCAGCGCCGGGAACAGCACCCGGCCGCTTAGCTGAGTGAATCCTTCGCCGAACATCCGCGTAAGGACTGTCGCAATGTAATAGACCCCGGCGATCTTCATTCCCAGGAATTTGGCGACGAAAAGCGCGTCCAGTCGCGTAGCCCCGTATCCGATCAAGCCGGAGATCAGCACAAACCGTCCATAGCGAAACAACTCTCCGACGGCCTGACGATCCCAGTGCAAGTGCGGCACATAGCGAACGATGAGAAACGAGCCGGCCAGCCGGGCACCCTCGCCGATCAGACCGCCGTACACCAACCCCCAGACGCTCTGCAGCCACAGTGCCGCGACTATGGTCGCAGCCACTCGAATTACGTCCGCCCCGACTTCCAGGGCCGTTATCCTTCCTACCTCGAGGTTTCGATCCAGGACCAAGGTTGCCGGGTTGGTGAACCCCCGCAAGACTACCCCCAGCGACATCACCGAAACCATGGAGAACAGAATCGGCTGCTTAAAGAACACCGCAAACGGCCAGGCACAAGCAACCATTATCGCAGCTAGGATGAATCCGCGAACCACGGCCATCATCCAGGCGCTGTCCAGATAGATCCGGGTATCGCCGCGACGGTGTTGGACTATTGCCTGTCGAATCCCTAGATCGGAGCACATCTCCACAGCGGCCGACAACAGCCCCGCAGTGGCCACCAAGCCGAACGCCTTGGGGAAGAGAATGCGCGTAAGCGCAAGAGAGCTGCCCAGCTTGAGCACTTGCCGGGCGAACATCCCGACGACAATCCAGGTTGCCCCGCGGACAGCTCGCTGACGAAGCGACCGGTCACCGCGCGGAACGGCGACCGTATCGGCTGGGGACTCAACCGCCTGCGATCGGACTGCAATACTATCTCGGGTTTCCGATAACACTCTTAGATACTTATCTCGAAGCGGAAGCGTGAGCGTTCGTCAAACGCTGGTTGAATGGTCTAGCCGTTGGCCACGCCCCCAAGCTCGCGCACCTGATGATCGGTATGCCATGCGACGTACAGATTCCGAATGCGCCTCGCGTGCGCAGACTCCGTCCCCGTCAGCTACCCAGAATCGGCGCACATCTCACCCGAACACCCTAGCTTAGCTCAGTTGGAGCCCATGTCCACTGCCGATAGACACACGTGCCCCAATTGTATTATCCCAGCCATACTTCTGCGACTCTTCGGATCGCGGCCCGGGATGCACCTTGGCGGAGCTACTAGCCTCCGCCTGCATCAGGAACCTAAACCCTGTATGAACTCGGCAACTGAGAAGGCGTTCCCGAGCCAAGTATGGATCGGCCGCGAATACACCTGGACCATAGCTATCCCGTGCGCTGCTTGTGGCCAATGGCGTGTGTTTCTACATAGAAGCGACGCCGCCGGAAGGCAACCGATACCGGCGTGTGCGCAAAGGACTTCGGAAGGCAGCAGATTCTCGGTCCACAAAGCCTGAAACACCCCCGTACAATGATGCCTTGACCGTGTCTTGATCCTATATTCACACGGTGGAGAGCACATCAGTGCGAGTCAACCGATTCTCCTGTGAGGTAGCGTCCCATAACGACCCGACACCAAGGAAATCTCCGGGCGCTGGTCGCGCATGCTGGAGTTTTGTATAATTACTTTGTGTTCGTGCTGGCGTGAGCGTTCCCCGGTTCGTCGCACAACGAGCACAGGTCCGGGTAACGCAGTTAGTGATTATTTGAAGGCGTTCAGTAAGCAGATATGAGTCCGGGGCCCTATCCTGCCAGCCGGGCCAGTTGATTGCTGATCCGTGACTTCGCTGAAGATGCGCAGGATTCCAGAGTGCTACCGCTGTATAGTGCGGGGCGTCCGGCGCACATTAAGAGAAGAGGTAGACGATAAGCGCTGAGTCCGCAAAACCGGAGGCGGTCGGACCGCATAGCGAGCCAACGTTATCCAGGGAGGGGCAACTCAGCGGCGTGGACGTTCTTGTTCTTGCCGGCGCCGTGGGTGTCGACGCTCCTTGGGCGTACGGAATACCTCGTCCGTTGCTTCCCCTGCCCGGGTCCTCGGTCCTGGAGGCCCTCCTGGACAAGTTCCAATCCGCTTTTGACGGCGCATGTGCGATCTGCGCTCACGGCAATAGTGAGCTGATTGCGCGGCGTTTGACCATACGTGGAAAGGGACCGAGCGGCCGAAAACCCACAATGGTGGTCGACAGTATCCCTCGCGGAACCGCAGGTTGCATTAAGGCGTGCGAAACGCGTTTTCAGGGCGATGCCATATTTGTGACAGGGGCGTCGGTCTGGCTCGACGATGATTTGCCGTGGATGCTTGAGCAACACCGTAAGCAGGGCAACGCCCTGACTGTTTTTTGCACCCGGCATAGCGTCCGCACTGAGAGCGGCGCGGAAACGCAGCTCATGCCGATCGGCGTCTACTGCTGCGATCCCTGTGTCCTGGGGCTTATCCCGCCCCAGGGGTACCAGGACCTCAAGGAACAGTTGGTGCCGACGTTGCGGCAAGCCGGCCTGCGAGTCGGCGCAGTTACCCTCCCCGGAAACACGTGCGAGGTGTCCAGTTGGCCCGGCTACATCCAGGTCCTCTCACAGAGTCTGACTGCGGAGGAACTCGGCGGGCGTGGATACGATCGGATCGCGCCCGGAATCTGGTGTGGTGAGGGCGTTGAGATCGCTTCTCGCGCGCGAATCGTAGGCCCGACACTGATCGGCCACGGATGCCGAGTGGACGATCACGCAACCGTTATAGGTCCGGCGCTGCTCGGGGATAGTTGCCGTCTGAGTGAAGGTTCCTGGGTAATCCGCGCGGTCGCACCGCCGGGAACGTTTTTTGCCCCCGGCGAATCCGTGAGCGACCACATCGTGCCGTCAAACAAAGCGCATCGAGCAGGCGCACTTGCGCGGAACGATTCCGACCTACCCTCAATTGCGTCGGAGGCGCGCCGGGCAACATCGGGCTCCTTCCGCCGGGAGGGCGCGCACGGGCAGGCCTCCGCCGCCGGAATCCTGATTCCCGCGATTGGCATTTTAGCGGTATTCCTATGGGCGTTTTCTCACACGTTCAGTCAGCTTCGGGACGTTTGGCAGAACAGCGCGGACTACAGCGTTGGTCAGCTCGTCCCCCTTGCTGCCGCCTACATGATCTGGACTAATCGCGAGAAGTTGAGGGACCTAAAGCCAACCCCTGCGCCGATCGGCCTGGGTGTGTTTGTGATGGGTGTGCTCATGAGCGTCGCGGGTAGTTACCTGCTGTACGCCTCACTCGAAAACCTCGGCATGGTCGTGTGCGCCAACGGGCTGGTTCTCTGGCTAATCGGTCGTGCTGGCTACAGGCAACTGGCATACCCTTGCCTGTTTCTGTTTCTGATGCTCCCCCTGCCGGGGCGAGTGCACGATGCCGTTATGCTGCCTCTGCAGGGGTTCTGCGCGCGAGCGTCGGCATCAGTGCTGGAAATCGGGGGCGTTCCCGTGGAGCGTTACGGTCACGTCCTAGAAGTCGCCGGCCAGCAGGCCGCCGTCGCCGAGGCCTGTAACGGGCTAAGAATGGCGGTTGCCTTCGTGATCGTCATTGCCGTTGTTGCCTATCTTATCCGTCGTCCCACGTGGCAGAAGGTCGTCGTCCTGGTTTCCGCTATTCCGATAGCGATTGTGTGCAATATTGCGCGAATAGTGGCAATGGCCTATACTTACGGCGCGGGATATGATTTTCTAGTGCAAGGACCACTGCACGACGGTGCGGGAATACTCATGATGCCGTTGGCTCTGGCGATGGTGCTATTGGAGCTTTGGATCCTGTCCAATGTGGTTGTACCCCGCGAAGCGGGAGCGCCGGTGGATTCCAGCCGGAGGATGGCCGCGTTATCCGGAAGATGAGCAAGCCGCTGGCATCGAAGAACATGCGAACTCACAAGGCTATCGTGATCGGCTCGGCCGTTGTAGCACTGCTGTGTACCGGTACGCTGCTGCGCTGGGTCCGCGAGTCGCGGGCCAATGAGGCCTCGGTCTTCACGCCTTTGACGATTCCGTTGTCCGAGCTTTCCACCAAGATTGGCACGTATGATCTCGCCAGAGACATGCCCCTAAGCGCAAACATCGTAAGCGCAGCCGCCGTGGACAGCTTCGTTCAGCGCCAGTACGTGGACCCAACGACCGGCAAACGTATGGTGGTATACGTCGGCTACTGGGGCCGGGAGAACCTGGGCATGGGTCACGGCCCCGAAGTCTGTTATCCGGCCGTCGGGTGGGAGACATGGGCCGCCCCTACTGAGCGAACCTTGAAGTTCCGAACCCCTGATCAGCCGGCGCCCGTGTCAGCTGCACTCCACCGCTTCACCCGCACGGAGCCTGAGGGTGTAGAGAAGCGTGCCGTGGGCTTTCTCGCGGTAGTGAGCGGAGACTACAGACCCACATCCCAGGCCGTCTTCTGGCATCTTCCGGGCAAGTTGAGGAGTGCAGGCCATTATTTGGCCCATGTACAGGTGTCCTGCCCGGTCCAGCATGATATGTGGAACGATGCCGAGTCTGATATCGTAGCCTTCATAGAAGCCTTGCTGCCGCATCTGTCAATGCACCTGCCCCGCATCGAGGACGGGGAAGGGCACGACGATCTCTGACGGCAGACGGATACATTGTTAATGCCCGAGAACACCGACATCGTGATGGCTGATCAGCTCCAACCTGTGGGTTTGCCACTTGCCGGTTATGAGCCCCAACGCGAGACTCTCTCCGTGACAATGCGGGTGCGTTGGCGCACCTTCGCCGTTGTGTTTGTCCTGTTTGCGATTATCTCGCTCGGTGCGGTTTGGCTGTTCGTTCATCCCAAGTACAAGGTAACTGCCACGGTTCATGTAGCTCCCGTAGTACGTCCTGTGCTCTTTGCAGATATTGACACGGACATCTCCCGGCGCTACCGAGAGTTCCTGGCCACTGTCGCGTTGAACATGGTCAGTCCGGCTGTGATAACAGCTGCGCTGGAGATGCCGGCGCTGCAGACACTTCCAACGGTAGCAGCTTTGCCCGATTCCGCCGCCGAGATCGCGAGCAGACTTGAGGTTGAGCAGATCCCGGGCACTCAGCTGCTTTCCGCATCCATGTCCGGAACGAATCCAGCGGACATGGCCGCCATAGTGAACGGAATCATAGAGGCTTTCCTTCAACGCCGTGAGGACAAGCGACGAGAATGGGACGAGCAGATCCTGGCCTCTCTGCGGCGCGAGGCGAGCGACCTGGAAACCAAGCTCAGAGCCAGAAGAGAGCAGCTCCGACAGACCGCAAAGCAGTCCGCTTTGGGGAGTGAAGGCGAATCGGGCTCTTTGTTGGAGACATGGGTGGTGGAGCTTCAGCAACTGCTTGCCGACGCCAGAAGAGCGTATGCCAGCGCGGCTGCAAAGCTGGGGAATGATGAGTCAGTTGTCGTTGATCCTGCCGGTTTCGAAAGCTACCTTGCTCAGGACCCGCAAATACAGACCCTCAAGGATGAACTGCGCACGGTCGAACTCTCCGCCTTGAGTGATCAGACGCTCGGACGCGGCCCCGGGCATCCCGCCGTGCAGTCCCGGCCCGTGCTCTTGGCCGCCCTTAAGGAACGCATCGAAGCTCGAGAGAAGGGGCTCCGCGAGATCTATGCCGTCTCCACAAGACTTCGGTCGGAGTCTGCCGCCCTCGAGGCTAAGACTACTGCGGAGTTTCTGGAGACGGAATTAGCCAAGGCACAGACGCAACTGGCTGAACAGCGCGCCGCATCCGGCGGGGAGCAGTTCCTGCTCGACGACCTTACCCACGAGCGAGAGCGCTTCGAGAACGATCTTAACAGAGTCAGGCAGAAGATGTGGAACATCGAGCTTGAGCGAAACCGCACAGCACGCATATCCATCGCCTCGCACGCCATCGTTCCCGAAGAGCCCAATATGGACAAACGCTTGAAATACGGCGCGGTGGCCGTGCTTTTCAGTTTCATGATTGGTGTGGGCGCGGCCATGTTGCGCCAGAGTCTCGACACTCGCTTCCGCGGCCCATCGGATGTGACGTCTAGGCTCGGCGTGCGTGTGCTCGGCAGCGTTCGGCACATTTCCGACACACACGCCCTGCAGGCTCCTGACGATGCTCGGATCGCCGAACCCATCCGGGGAATATCCACCGCACTCCTGGCGTCTTCTCAGATGAAGGAATCGCACTCGCGTCTGGTGACCAGCCCGACGGCCCAGAGCGGTAAGTCGTCAATGGCGCTGAATCTGGCGCGAAGTCTCGCGTCTACGGGGCGTCGTGTCCTGCTGGTCGATGCCGACAACAACGGACAGGGAGCGTCCTATCGACTGGGCATGCTCGAACAGCCCGGACTCAAGGAGCTCTTGGAGGGAGAACGCTCTGCCCTGGACGTCATCCGTGCTGCCGATCCACCGCTGCTTCACGTACTCCCAGCCGGGCGGCGCTACGCCTCGTTCAGCGACTTACTGGCCAGAAGGCAGGCACAGGCGACCCTGCGTTCCGTGTTCGCGGAGTATGACGAGATTATTGTCGACTCAGGCCCCGTCCTTGCCGGCAGCAGCACGGTGATTCTGGCGACCCTCGTCGACGAGGTCGTGCTGGTATTGCGCGCGGGACGGTCCAAGACAAATGAGGCCCAGGCCGCCCAGCAGCACTTGGCTGGCGTGGGCAGCAAGGTTGTCGGTGTTATTCTAAACGACGTTGACGAACGGACAGATCGCTATAGTTACAGTTACGCCTACACCGCCCCTATGGGCAATGGAACCGCTTCGGCAACGTCGAGTTATCAGTCGCACAGTGAAGGCTAGCGACGTCGTGGGTTTCTTATGATCGCGGAGAGGGACGACAGGACCGTTCTTATTCACTTCGGCAAGAGTGTCGTCGAGGATGCACTGTCGCGTAGCTGCCCTGACGGAGACGTCGAACCGCTGGGCTCTCACAATCCAACGGAATGGTATTATCAATGGGCCAGCAAAGGTGTCACCTCATTGTTTGTCCTGGTTCCGGAGTCTCTAAAGGATCGAACCAAACAGGTCGGGTCGTGGCTGAAGTCGATGACCCCACTCTGGTATGCGGATCACACTCCCCTTTCAGTACCCCGCACCCGTGCGAAGGCGCCCGTGTGGGTCGTCAACGGCGATCAGATGCCTCTGATTGACTGGGAAGGGGCGGCAGCGGCGGCCCAGCATGAAAGCGCCGAAGTGGTCGTGTTCGGCCCGTCGGAAGGCGTAGTCAGTTCACACTATCCTGAATCCGTCCAAGTTGACGATACCGGCGCGGTGGTGCGCTTCACCAGGCACTACTCTGATTCGCCCGCGTTTGCCGCCCCATGGGAGGGTCCGCCGTCTTTTCTCGTGACTACCGGGGAGCACGCTTCTGCTGTTATCAAACACGTCCTCTGCTATGGTTGGGGGTTGGACAGCATCGGGGCCCTGACGCGGCGTTTCAGCATTTGCTGGTCGGCCGACTCTGCGGTTGGGTCCAGACTCTACCGCATGTCCTCACCGGAGGAGCCCGCCCAGGGCGTGCCCGATCCACCTGCACCCCATAAGGTGATTGGCCTCGATAACGGTACGAGCGGCGGATTAGGAGTGAAAAAACCTGACGTCGAGGGTGAACCGTCCCCTGCCGAGGATCCGAGCAACTCACCGGGAGAGGAAGATGAAAAGACGGGTGCTACACCGGACGGGGAAGACAGCGCCCTTATCCAAACGGTGCCCGCTCAGGAAGACTACGGGCCGGCGACCGAGCTTATCGATGCTTCGCCGACGCCACCGCCCGACGGTATCTATCTTGTGCTCAAGCGCATCATGGACTCGGCATCTGCAGCTGTCCTGTTGATCCTGCTCTCACCCCCATTGGTTGTCGTGGCCCTTCTGATCAAGGTGACCTCTCCCGGACCGGTACTGTTCGGTCACAAGCGTCAGGGCCTGGGCGGAAAGGAGTTCCTCTGCTGGAAGTTCCGCACCATGCTTCACGGAGCCGATTCGATGCAGGACGAACTCCGCGCCATCAACGAAGTGGACGGGCCACAGTTCAAGATTGCCGACGACCCCCGGATTCACAAGGTGGGGCGGTGGCTCCGGCGGTATAACATCGATGAACTACCCCAACTGATTAATGTGCTTCTGGGACAGATGAGTCTGGTTGGACCTCGACCGTCGCCCGATCACGAGAACCAGTTGTGCCCGGGTTGGCGGCGAACGCGTCTGTCAATGAGACCGGGAATCACCGGTCTGTGGCAGGTTCTTCGCCTGCGCGACACGCCCGAAGCGGATTTTCAGGAGTGGATTTATTACGATGTCGAGTATGCACGGCATCGCTCGTTGCTGCTGGACGTTCAATTGCTGCTGCACACGCCTTTCGCCATGTTCTCCCCAGTGCAGATCCAGCGATTCGCAGAGGCTCTGGAACGCCGCGGAATCTGTGTACATTCGCGCCGACTCAGTCTAAAAAGAGCCGACATCGCCGAGTAGGCGCGATAGCGTCTGGTCCGGATCGCACTGCTTTGCGCGGCCAATCGAGTCGGCACGTATTCGGCGTAACGCTCGGGTCGGCTGGTATGTCCGCTCGAGAGCCCGCAGCTCGGTACACCGCCGACCGCGGCGTTTTGCCGGTCAGCGACATCGGGCAATGAATGGAGCACTTCGCTCCGCGTTGAATGGAGTCAGAGAATGATTGCAGGTCCACAAACCCGCAAGCGCGGACGTTTTCGCGTTGGGTGGCTGGTTGCCGTCGTCGTGGTGGTCGTCGCAGGCGGAATAGGAGCTTACGCCCTTTACGTTCACCAAAGGGATCGAAACACCGAGCGGCTTCGCCACGCAGCAGAGCAGTACGTTGCCGAGGGGGACTGGGAAAAAGCAGCGGTCTCTTACCGACAGTACCTCCGCCGAAGAGATTCAGACCGTGATGCGCTGTCGGCATACGCGGATGTTCTCATCGAACGAGTGGAAAAGACCCCCGAAGTCCTCGGTGACACCGTCCGAGTCCTGCGCCGTTTGGTGGACATCGATCCGGAAAACACGGATGCCTTATCCAAACTGACGGACCTGTATCTTTCCTTGCGCGAGTTCTCTTTGGCAGAGAGTCTGGCCACGCGCTGGGTTGGACTTGCGCCTGACTCTGAAGAAGCGACTTTGTCGCTGGCCCTGGCATATCATGGGTTGGGCCGGTCCGATGACGCCGTCGAAACGCTGACCCAAGCGCTTGCAGCTTCACCCACCAAGGCGCGACTCTATCCGCCACTCGTTCAACTCCTGTCCACGGAGCTGGAGAAGCCCGACGACGCAATGGAGTGGCTGGAAAAGGGCCTGTCGGTGGCCGCCGATTCATACGAAGTCCAAATGGCAGCATTCGACGTCTTCCAACGGCAAGGCAAGATCGAGATCGCTGATAAGCACCTGCGTCAAGCCGTGGAAGTCGCACCTCAGAACGCACACGTGTTGACCCGCGCAGCCGTGTTCTGCACCTCACAGAATCAGCTGGATCGGGCCGACGATCTACTTGCACAAGCCGAACGACTGGCATCGGGTACCCGCCGACTTTTGCTTGCCCGAAGCGCTTGGGCTATCAAGAAGGATGACCCACAGGTCTTGGCTGACGCCGCGGCGAAACTCCAGGCACACGCCAAGGAGGACGAGTTCGACCTCATCGCCCAGGCCGCCGATCTGTTCCTCCGCGCTGGTCTTGTCGATCGGGCGGACGAGTGCATGGAGAAGCTCGCAGGTGTGCCTGAGGATAACGAACGGCTGCGCGGCTGGATAAGCGCGCTGAAAGGCACGCGAGCGCTGCTCGATGGACGTCCATTTACGGCGATTCCACACCTGGAGACGGCCCTTCGCGAACAACCCGCCAACCCGCGTGTAACGCAGAAGCTTGCACAGGCGTTCCTTAAGATCGGAAGCACCGACATGGCAGCAGTCATGTACCGTCGTGCCAGCGTCTTGTCCTCAGACCCATCGAAGGCCCGCCTGGCTCTCGCCCGAATCCAGCTGGATCGCGGGCAGACCGATCTTGCCCGCGCGACCGTAGGTGCAATATCAAACGCCGACGACGTAGAACGGTTTCAGGTCGATGTGATAAGAGCCGCCTGCAACGCCCTCGACGCCCGTGCTGGACGACTTCCGCCCGGCGACCCCGCCCGGAAAGAGATGGAACTCGGCATGCTCGCCGGCAACGTACCCGAAGATAGTGCCTCGATAGAGCTGTTGGCGGAGTGCCTTTTGTGGAACGACCAGAAGGAACTCGCCGTCAGAACGCTGAGAAACGGAATGGACGCGCTCGAGGATTGCGCCGAACTTGGAGACAGGCTCGGACGCATCCTGCTTGCGGATGAGGACTTTCAAGCAGCAGAATCCCTTGCTGAATTGTTGATCGGCAGACATCCCCAGTCGCTCGCGGGATACAAGCTGAAGATCCGGATCCTGGCCGCCAGAGACACTTTGCCGGAGGCGCAGACCCACGTAAGCGGCCTGACACTGAACGATTCGATGAGCGGGAGGCTGTGGGAAGCACTCGCGAACGCCAATGCCGATGCCGGTCAACTCGAACCCGCTCTGCATGCGCTGCGTAACGCGGTTGCCCTTATACCCAACGATATCGCCGTGTTACAGAAACTTGCCCGCCTTACACCGCAGCGTGACGAGGCGCTGGCGCTGGTTGAGGCGATGCGCAACCTCGAAGGGGAGGCAGGCCTTCATTGGAAGTACGATCGCGCTTGGGCTTTGATGAGAACCGACGAAACGAACGAAGCCGCGGAAGAAGCTGTCGAGCTTCTCGAGGAATGCCTCATCGGCCGGCCTGGCTGGGTCAGCGTGCGCTTGCTCCTTGGGGACGCCCAGTACAGACTCGGGCTCCTGCAGCGTGCCGCCGACTCATACCGTTCCGCAATCGCGCAACGTTCCGAGTTGGCCAGTGGAGCGGTGGCCCTCAAGCTTGTGCACATCCTCAAACAGTTGGATCGCTTTGGCGAGGCAGACACGGTGCTGAACGCTTTGGCCGATGCCCATCCTGACGAACCGGAGATCCTTCGACTCAAAACGGAGCAGCACTATCGCACGCGGAATCTTGCGTCGGCCGCAGCCTCAGCCAAGCGACTCTTGGACATCAACCCTGATGACGCCGCATGGGCGGCTTTAACCGCTGATCTCTACCGCCGTAGCGGGGATCCCGCAAAGGCAGAACAGATCGCCGGGGAAGCCCTTCAGAGAAACGGGAGCGTTACATCGCTGCTCTGGGCCCTGGCACAATCCCTGATCGACCAGCGGCGCCCGGACGAGGCCCTCGCGTTAATCCATGATGCGGCCAAGAGCCACAAAGGCGGTCTGCACACGCTGCTTCTGGCCAGAGTCCTCGCGCAACTGGGGCAAGACTCTCGGGCGCGCGAGACCCTCATTCGGGCCGTGGAATCAGATCCTGAAAACCACAATGTCCTGGCCGGCGCCGCCGATGTGTGGATGACGCTGGGCAACCGCGCGAGACAGCTGGAGTGTGCTCGCAGGGCCATCGAGCTTCAGGGCCAAGATCCCCGAGAGAGTCTCGCTCTGGCTACACTATTGGCACAGAGGGGAGGAGCCGAAGACCAGGAAGAAGCCGGCGAGATAGTGCAACGCCGCCTGGCGAATAGTCCGGATGATCCACGTGCGTTGGTGCTTCAGGGTCGCCTTGCCATGCAGGCGAGCCCACCTGACTTGGTCAAGGCGGAGTTGAGTCTATCACAGGCGCTGGCGGTCAGCCCGCGCAGTGCCAGGGCGCACGAGTTGCTCGCCGCTGTCGAGTTACGCCGCGGGCGCTTGGATGCTGCCCGCGACACAATCAGTGCCGGACTCGCCTTCGCTCCATACGACCCCAACCTCCTCCTTGGTTCCGCTGAAATCCACTCGACCCGCGGAGAGTACGAGCGCGCCCTCCCGCCGCTGCTGCGCCTGCTGGACATCGCCCCGCGAAACCTTGCAGCCTTGCAGTTGCTTGCCTCGGCATATACGAGAAGTGGACAAGTGAATCGTGCTATCGACTTTGTCGAAACGCATATTCCGCCGGAATTGCATTCCCCTGCCGAGGTGATCATTCTGGCGAAGCTGTACGAGGCGCGCAATGACCTCGACCGGGCCTCGGCGATGTTCCGCAGTGCAGTAGCAGATGATGAGAACTCGGCCGAGTCGCATCAGGCATACTTGCGCCACCTCGACAGAAGAGGCGCATTCGATGAGATTCGCAAGCTTGCCATCTCCCGCCTCGAAACCCACCCCAACGACGTTGAGTCGCTTATGCTTGCCGGGCATGTTCTCGGCTCGAAAGCAGAGGACACAACGCTCCGCGACGTGGGGATGAGATGGCTTGAGACGGTAGCACGAGATCACGCCGACCACGCTTCGGACGCGTTATACCGATCTGCGCTCTGCTATTACGCCAGAGGAGAACTCGGGCGCGCGGAGAGCAAGTATATCGAGGCACTTCGACTCGAGCCCAAAAACGGGAGCATCATCAATGACCTGGCTTGGCTCTACGCGGAAGAGCTTCATCGCTCTGCTGAAGCGGTAGCCATTATAGAGCGGTTTCTGGCTGGAGGCGGAGTGCCCGACGCACACATTCTCGATACCTACGGGCTGGCCCTTTCGCGGCTCGGCAGGACGGATGCCGCCAGGCAACAACTCACAGCTTGCCTGCGCATCGCGGGGGAAACTTCGACCCGAACCGCGGCGACTTACCACCTGGGTCGGCTTCTTCTCGATACCGGCCAGACGCGCGAGGGATGGTCCTACCTTCGCGAGGCAGTGGAGCTCAATGACAAGCGCGGTGGGCTCAGCCCCGGTGAACTGGAAGAAGCCCGCCGGATACTCGAGTCGGCAAGATCAGAATACGAGACGCCGTAAGGCGCGTGCATCACGTTTTGTAGGCCGGCCGCTTGGCCCTTATGCCCGATATCCACGTTCGCTCCTGAGGATAGGTCAGATAAATCGGACTATTCACGCTGCCATGACAAAACATCTAAGGATGTCGCGCGGATAGATATAGGAACCTGCCACACTTGCGTGAAGCCTTCCCCTAAATCACTTGGTTGCCCGTGTTCCGGTAAACAACTTCCTGGAGACGCCTGGGAAACGTCCTGAACACCCACTTCTGAAAAGCGCGCTGACGCGGTCCGCGCGCGATATTGGACCATCTACCCAACGTCAGGATAACCTGACGTTACGGGCTCTATCTGGGAAGGAAAAAAAACTCTCAAAAACCCCCAGAAGCCTTGAAGTCTTAAGGCGATGCCAGTATCGTATTGTAGTTCGGAACGCCGGAAGTCGATTCGCATGACTCCATTCAAGGCGTGAACTGCCGCGCGGCTGAGCCGGGAAGGAAGTACCCAAGGCTGTCCAAGTCGGCGTGTGTGCTGTTTGGTCGTGAAGAACTTTGTTTATTCCCACGACCCATTGGAGTGTTTACTGCCCTGGTCCATTGCAGGACGGCGCAAAAGCGCCGGATGGGAGAGAGGTTAGATGCAAAGGACAATCGGATTACTAGCAGCGGTATCCTGTGTGCTCGTCATGGCTGCGCCACCCGCCCTGGCGGATATGTCGGGCACCTTCGAGGATAGTTTCGGAAGCACGAATGGGGGCGAGTTCATCTTCAACCCGACGGGCGATTATGACGGCTTGTCGCTCGGCTCGTTCACGACGTTCTGTCTGGAGACCATAGAGTATATGGACTTCAGCCAGACCTTCGATGTCCTAGACATTAGCGACGGAGCGGTTGAGGGAGGTAAGGGGGGCGGTAACCCCGACATCCTCGATGAGAGGACTGCCTGGCTGTACCAGAGCTTCCGTGACGGTACGCTAGGGGGCCTGACATCACTCGGCTACGCCCATGACTACGACTACGGCACGGGCTCGGCTCGGGTCGCCTCTGCCAACGCAATCCAAAACGTTATCTGGGGGCTGGAGGATGAGTTCGGAGATAGCTGGACTCCGGCAGCAGGCTTGGAAACCACGTTCCTGGCGGCGGCTACTGACCTAGCCGACGGGTTGGGGAACGTGCGTGTTCTCAACATCGCTTGGCCGGACGGGGCCTTGGCCCAGAGTCAATTAGTAATCGTCCCGGTTCCCGGAGCGGTTGTCCTAGGTGCCTGCGGGCTTGGTTTGGTCGGCGTGGTTCGCCGGCGCTTCCGCTAGGGCCATCGCCCAAGACTGATAAGAACCACCACAAGGAAAAACGTTAGCACCCCGGCAGCCCAGCGGCTCGCCGGGGTGTTTTTTTGCCCGCAAGAAATACCCCACCCAAATCCAGGTCACTACAAGCCGAGCATTGTGTTGGCCTATTACCGAGACGCCTGTATGATTCCGGCGAGTGGACTGCACAAGGTCACAGCAGCTCTGCCGAGTCGTGTGACACGATTCGTGCGCAACAGACGGCCTAGGGCATCCACACCGTAATACATTAAGCCGATTTGTGGATTAGTGGCGGCATGGTGGCGCGCGGTTTGCAGGTCGGACTGCGACCTTGCAGTGCCCCCGCTGCTCAGGTTTACGTTGTATCCCGAGCGTTTTGGGGGCGCGGGTATGTCAAGCGACGTTTTGTTGAGGCGTGACGAGAGAAAATAATGTTCCCAATACGCAAGGCTGTCTGGCTGGCTCCCAAGGTCCGGTTGATCGAAGTAGAGGCGCAGCGAGTCGCCAAGCACCATCAACCCGGACACTTCGTGATAATACGAGTTCGTGACCCCGGGGAAAGAATCCCGCTCACCATGGCCACGTCGGATGCCCAAGCCGGGACGATCACCCTTGTCGTCCAGGTCGTCGGTGCGACGACGGAGATGCTCTGCGACCTCGAGGCGGGCGAATCGATCCTCAACGTAGTCGGGCCGCTGGGCAAGCCGACCGAGATCGAGGACTTCGGCCACGCGGTGCTGGTCGGCGGCGGCGTAGGCACTGCGGTCATCTACCCCCAGGCCGAGGCACTCAAGAAGGTCGGCAATACCGTCTCTGCAATAATCGGCGGACGAACCAAAGAGTACGTCATCTTCGAGAAGGAACTGGCCGAGCACTGCGACGTGGTCCACCCCTGCACCGACGACGGCAGCTACGGCTACAACGGCTTCGTCACCGGCAAGCTCCAGGAACTGCTCGAAGACGAAAGTCAGAAGATCGGTGCGGTGATCACCGCCGGGCCCGTACCCATGATGAGGGCCATCGCCAAGGTAACCAAACCTTTCAACGTTCGTACCATCGTTTCGCTGAATCCGATTATGGTTGACGGAACCGGCATGTGCGGTGGATGTCGCGTGTCGGTTGGAGGCGAGACCAAGTTCGCCTGCGTAGACGGTCCGGAGTTCGAGGCTCAGGACGTCGACTTTGACGAGTTGGTTGACCGTCTGGCTACGTACCAAACGCAAGAGAAGATCGCCTGGGATCGTCTGCACAAGTGCCAGGACTGCTCTAAGTCGTAGGAACTCTCGATATGAAACCAGCCGAACGCATGAAGATCGATCGCCAGCCGATGACCGAGCAGGATGCGTCTGCCAGAGCCAAGAACTTCCGTGAAGTCAACCAGGGATACGCGGATGAAGCCGCTACCCAAGAGGCTTTGCGCTGCCTGAAATGCAAGGACGCCAAATGCGTTAACGGATGTCCCGTAGGCATTGACATTGCCGGTTTCGTCGGGGCCGTAGCCGACGGCGATCTGAATAAGGCCGCGAATATACTCCTGGCAGCCAACGTGCTCCCCGGTATCACCGGGCGAGTATGCCCGCAGGAAACGCAGTGCGAGCAATACTGCGTCCGTGGCAAGAAGGGAGTGTCGGTGGGCATTGGCTATCTCGAGCGTTTCGTAGCCGACTGGGCCCGGGAGAATCGCGAAGACCTTTTCGAGCCTCCACCTCCCACAGGCAAGAAAGTTGCGGTTGTCGGTTCCGGTCCGGCAGGGCTTACCTGCGCGGGCGAGCTCTCGAAGATGGGCCACGCCGTCACCATCTTCGAGGCTTTACACAAGGCCGGCGGCGTGCTGGTCTACGGCATACCGGAGTTTCGACTGCCAAATCACATTGTCGAGGCCGAAGTTGACGGCTTGAGAAGACGTGGCGTCGATATCGTCACCGACGTGGTTATCGGGCAAACCTACACCATCCCCGAGCTGCTCGAAGAAGAAGGCTTCCACGCGGTCTTCGTGGGCAACGGAGCGGGCCTGCCTGTCTTCCAGGGTATCCCCGGCGAGAATCTCAAGGGGGTCTACTCGGCCAACGAGTTCCTCACCCGCGTCAACCTGATGGGCGGGTACATGTTCGACGCCGGCGAGACGGATACGCCGATAATCAGGGCCAGTCAGGCAGTTGTAGTCGGTGGCGGCAATACAGCTATGGACTCGGTCCGAACAGCCAAGCGCTTAGGGGCTAATCCCGCGACGCTGATCTATCGCCGCTCGCGGGAGGAGATGCCTGCCCGGGTCGAGGAGATCAAACACGCCGAGGAAGAGGGGGTCATCTTCCGGCTGTTGAACAACCCCATCGAGATTCTTGGCGACGATAAAGGCTGGGTCCGGGCGGTCCGCTGCATCAAGATGGAGCTGGGCGAGCCTGACGATTCCGGCCGACGCCGCCCCGTGCCCGTCGAGGGGAGCGAGTTCGAGCTGCCCTGCCAGGTGTTCATCGAAGCCATCGGCACCGGCGCGAACCCCTTACTGACCCAGACCACACCCGGTTTGGAGGTCAACCGCTGGGGCAACATCATCGTCGACGAGAACAACATGACCAGCATCCCCGGCGTATTCGCCGGCGGCGACATCGTCCGCGGTGGCGCCACGGTAATCCTCGCAATGGGCGACGGCAAAGGCAGCAGCGTCGCCATGCACGAATACCTCATGAACGGGAAATAAACGCCTCTGCTAAGGGTTTGTTGTATCCGCGCGGTTCGTAATACTCCCTTGCGGAGCAATGAGCTCACTTGCCTCGTTTGTCTATCATTCTCCTCAGCTTGGCGACGGGGAACCCTTCGAGCGTGTGTCCCTTGTATCCGGTGAGCGTGGTTGCTTTTAGTATCGAGTTTATTACTGCCTCTTCCACCGCCTCCACGGTGGCGAGGAACACGGGGCTGACGGATTCGTTGCGCAGTTGCTCGACCCTTGCAGTTCGCCCTTGCCTACCGTCAAGTATTTTGTTGCGCGTCGAAAAGGCAATAACGAAATCTCCCGAGCCGTTGGGCATGAAGGAACCCGTGCGAGCCAGCCCGAGTACGGCCCGTTTGGCCATGCGTTCGAGGTTGCGTGGCGAGAGCGGCGCATCGGTGGCAAGCACGATCATACAGGAGCCGCCTTCCTGGGCCTTTCCTTTCTCGTCCGGGTTGCGGGTGGGGCTGACATGCTCCCGGTAGTAGTATTGCCCCAGAGCCTCTCCGACGTGCATACCGTCAATCATCAAGATCCCGCCGAAGTTTGACTGTACCAATGCCCCGACGGTATACCCGCCCAGGCTTGTCGGAAGCACCCGTGAGGCTGTCCCGATGCCACCCTTCCAGGCGAACGCGAATGTGCCTGTGCCTGCGCCGACATTGCCCTCCTCGACGGGTCCGGAACGCGCATTATCGATGGCCCTGAAGACATGCTCGTTGGTGATGGTACACCTGCGGATGTCATTGAGATAGCCGTCATTTGTCTCTCCAACGACGGCGTTTACGGAGTGCACGTTTTCGTTCCCCGCTTGATCGAGGGTCCATTTCACGACGGCCTGCACGGCAGTGCCTACGGACAAGGTGTTGGTCAGGATGATGGGAGTCTCAATGTTTCCCAGTTCCTTTACCTGGAGGAAGCCTGCAGCTTTGCCGTAGGCGTTTGCCGGAAACACACCCGCGGGAACCTTCTCCTTAAAGACGTTGCCGCCGTGGGGAACGACGGCTGTCACTCCTGTCCGAACGGAATCGCCCTCGACCAACGTTGTGTGACCGACGCGGACGCCGGCAACGTCGGTGATGGCGTTGTTCGCCCCGGGCTGGAAGATGCCCACCGTGACGCCCAGGTCACGCAGGCGCGGACGGGCGGTGTCCTGCTCAGTAGCACCCGCCGCCAAGAGACTGAAAGCCGCCGCTGTGAGTATGATTGCCCGACTCATGATGAATCACTCCACGTGGTAGCTCAGTACTTACAGGAAGGCCGACCCACCGATCGACTGCAGGCGATAGTGACGTTCACAGCCAATAGGGTTCAATACAGTAAGAGGCCATTGGTGTCAAAATAACCTCACCGCTGGATGCGCGGATCACCGCTGTTCGTGCGACTCCCTCGACAGCCCGCTTCAGCGGCCTTTGCGCGCAGGGCTGCTGGATGCGCCACGCGCAGCAGCTCTTACCTGTGCGATCTGCACGCCGTACCCTGTATCTGTGACAGTTTGCGCAAAGTCCTCGGTAGGCCGCTTCAGCGGCCTTTCCCGAAGGGCTATTAGACCAGGCGTTCACGCCTGGGTCTCGTCGCAGCGCTTCTCCTTTATATCGAGCCCGTTTCAGCGGGCTTCTCGCTACGCGGTGATGCCATCGACGCGGGGGATGGCTTCAGAAGCCCGTTAAAACGGGCTATATAAAAAGAGCTTTATGGTTCTCCCCGATCCCGGGCCTGAAGGACCGGGCTAACAACCCGCTACCGCGGGCA
>CP070744.1:2886079-2922722 GCA_020348265.1 Phycisphaerales bacterium
ATTGCCGCCGTTGCCCTGTACCCGGCCGAAGAAGATGTCTTGCTTGCACGGTGGATCACACAGGCACGTACCGTCGAGTGTCTGCTCTCCGCAGGTCCAGGTTGGATCCAGGATCGTGCAGTCGGCGTTACCGTTGGCGGGATCACATGTGTCAAAGGTAAAGGTTTGGCCGCCGTCAGCGCTACACTCGTAGTGTCCGAGGCAATCGCCGTTATCGACGCAAATGGCGCCGTGATTGTCTCCGCCGTCGCATACCGGTTGGACACAGCAGCAAGTCGGGCCGTCGCAGTCGAGCCAACGACTGGCCCGAACGGCGTTGTATTCGTTGAGAATCAGATCGGCAGCGTGGAGCCCATCCGCACCAATCGTCAGGCTGGTCATCAATATTATCAGCCTTTTCCACATCATCCCTAACCACCGCTCTTGGATAGGCGTCTAGCGCACTTTGTTTTTGAGGAGGACGCGCACAGACGCAACGCCATGAGTCCTCCGACCATCAACGCCAGATTGATCAAACCCATGGACCCACATAGACGCCCCGAAGCGCCGTCATCGTCCGGCGGTGGCTGAGTCGTATCCGCTGGTTCACAGTCGTCAGATTGCGCAGTTGAGTTACCGGCACCTGGCGTTCCACCCGTCGCTGCGCTGGCCATCCAATTGGTCGAGACGTCACCAACGGCACTCGGGACGATTCGCTCGAGCGACGATCCCCGGCCGGCTGCTTCTTCCGGCCACGGGAAACGGTTCGTAAAGGGGATCTCATCAACCAACAGATACGGAACTAGACCTTCATCCGGGTCGCCGGGCTCTTGGGGTGTGTCGGGCCTACGGAGTTGCACTGTTTCCCCCAAGTTGCCGAGTTTCCCGTCGAAGGGGCCCAGAACAGCGATCGCTTCGTCAATGTCGTATGTGTTTCGAAAAGTTGCAAGCGTGGCGGGGTCGCCCACCGGATCGAAGCCGACGACCAGCACGTAGCCGCAGGCGGCGATCGCTGTGTCCATAGCGAAATAGAAACTCACGCCGTCCGCGAGTCGCCAGGGATGTGTTTCGTCGGCGTCGGCGAAGTGGGTGTGCAGATCCACAGGTTCGCCCGTGGTGTTCTTCAGCTCGATGAACTCGAGGTTCACACCGTCGTCTCCGTCAGCAGAATCTGACGGATGATACATGATTTCGTTGATGACAACCGGTCCTACCAGAGGATCCGCGTTTGGCGCCCCCTCGGTGGGTTCAATCAGAACGTATACTGTTCCTGTGCCATCAGGATGACGCCCAAACGATACACCGTTTGCTGCCGGGCCGAACTCAATAAAACCACGCCCGCCGGTCATGTTTCCCTCAGCATCCGTCTCGGACAGATACACCTGATCTCCCCGTGTTGCACTGAGCGCGAAGTTGAGTTCGCTTTCCCTAATAATGAGGTACCCACCACCAGGAATGACCGTGTCCTCCGGCAACTGAAACATCGTAAGGTTTCGTACGTCATCACTGAGGTACCATCCGCCGACCTCGACTGGGGAATCGGTGGTATTGTACAATTCGATCCAGTCCTCGGACGGCGCGTCGGTGTGCGTGAGCACTTCGTTGATCCTCACCGCCGTCAGCGGATTGTAGGGAACGACAGCGCGCAACGCGCTGAAATCCTGCAAGCCGGCTCCGCCGTCCCAGATGTTCGGCGACCCAAATGAGCTCGATTGCCCGTCACCGTAGTTCGACAAAGGTGTTATTGACTGGCTGGGGTCCTGTTCCAGCTTGAGGACTTCTTGATCGCTGACACCGCTTGTTGGGTTCACACCTTCACCCGCGGGGCCGAAAACGACCGATCCGAAAGCGTCCTCGATGGTCAGTTGCCAGCTGTTGTTGTTGACCCTGAAATTCGAAGCGGTGATGAAGGTACCACCAGCGTCGTCGTCGGCCTTTACGTTGAGCCACCACTGTCCCACGGCAGGGTTATAGCTCTCAACGTTGTTCGCCAGTTCTTGGGATACCGTAACGATGGTCCCGCTGCGCAAGTTCGACCAGATTTCATGTTGCGTCAATGTCAGCGTGATGTCGTCACTAAGTTCGTCGTGGATGACCAACTGCCACCCGCGCATGTCGAGGTGGTCGGTGACGATCGCCAGTTCGAACCAGTCTCCGCCATTCTCTTCAATCTGGTCCCAATAAGTGTCTCTGCCGTCGCCTTCTAGAAACTGGCCATTACCGACCGCGTTGTACTCGTTGAGGATGACATCGGCTGCATGTAGTGTGTCCGCACGAATGAGCGAAGCTGCAACCACGCCGATTACTACAGCCTTCCAGTTCATTTGGGTAACCTCAGTGAATCCGAGCTTTCAAACCTACCTTCGCCCGTTCCGACGGGCCATGCGATGCCGACGGCACGTCAACAACTTGCCTCATGCGCGGTCAATCCGAGAAGGCAATCCGCACGCTTTCGCCTGGAATCAAGCGGGCATCGTCATCCAAGGCAACAAGCATCCCGCGACCCCACACGGGATAAGTCGGCATCTGGCGATAACGCAGAGGCGCTTCAGTTACGGTTGCGGACAAGCTCACGACCACACCTGTGTAGTCCCGTCGCCCGCGACCCGTGGTGGCCAGACAGGAGACAGACACCGGCGCCCCGACTTGCGCGGACAGAGTCATCTGCTCGGGCAGATAGGCAACAGCCAGGTTCGTGGCCGTCGGCGAGATCGTTACCAATGGGCTACCTGCTTGCACGCGATCGCCGGCGTGAGCCAGAAGCGCAGTTACCTGCCCGTCAGTCGTGGCCCGTAGCACGTGTGCATCGATCCGTAGCACAATCTCCTCGATGTCTCTCTGTCTGACGTCGATAGCCAGGCGCAACGGCGTGAGCACGGGCTCATACGGAATCGCGACGTCGCCATGTTCCAGAAAACTGCCCCATCGCTGATCGGCCTCTTGAAATGCCCTTTTCTTTCGTTCCAAAACCGCCACGTTCTCATCAACGACGGCTTTCAACGAGTCCATCTCAGTCTGGATATCGTTCAGCTCACGAAGGGAAGCGTTACCGTCCTCGTGCAGGCTACGCACAATATCGTATTCAACTCTTGCCCCGCGCAGCAGAATCCGATCCCACGCGTCTTGCACGAGTTGGGAGAGATAGTCGACGTGGGCACTCTCACGGTCAATGGAAAAGCGTCGAGCGAGGTCGTCGACATCGGCTATCGCACCCGCGTTACTCGCAGAGAGCCGGGCCTCCTCCGCAAGTACCTCCGCGCGAAGCCGTTCGCTATCCTCTTCGACGGCGCGCAACTCGATTCTCTCCTGCCGATCATCCATTGTCACCACCATTTGCCCGTGGACGACCAGATCGTGTAACTGCACATGGACTTTGCGGACGATACCCGGTTCAAGATCAGCGAGCGTTACCGGCTGGTCGTCAGCAAATCCGACGACGGTGCCGACGAACGATGCGCGCTGATACAGCTGGAAGGTGGCAGCGATGGCCAGGAGCCAAATCACGACGGGAACAGCCGCTATTAGCTTGCGGCGCGCACCACGCCGCCATATGCGTTTCGGGACATGGCCTTGTATCTCAACCGACATAACCAAAACCTTATCGTCATCTTCCGCGGCGCACGCCGCTAGGCAACTTCCTCGTACTCCCGCTCGACAAGTAAGTGGATCATATCGATCCGGAAGGTCTCTTTTAGGGCAGCTATAAGATCCGGCCCTTGCTCGGTGTCTCGCAGGCGGAGCTTATAGGCACACTGGCAGACGGGTTCCCCCTCTGGACTCGAGGCCGGCGATTCGTCCACGGAGATCACTGAGTACTTGCGGCAAAACCGAGAGAGAAGTGCCTCAAACTTTGCGCTGTGCAAGCTTGATGTTCCAATCTGAAACCGCAACAGACTGTCAGGCGCGTGCCAGGCGCCAAAACCGGTAAAGTGCATATACACGGCGGCGAGATTAGCGATCAGAGATCCGATCATCGCCGTTCCGTAGTACCCGAAACCGGCTGCCATACCACAGATCAGGCACAAGAAGACGTACGCGGTATCGCGGGCATCGCGCACGACCGTCCGGAAGCGAATGATCGCCAACCCGCCCAGGAGCCCCACGGCGATCAGGGCATTCGAGGCTACTAAGGACATGCTCATAGCCGCAACGATCGCTATCAGCACCAACGCCTGTGTGAACGTCCGCGAATAGGAGACACCGCGGTGCGTCCACTTGTAGCACCATGCGTTCAACTGGCCGACTATGAAGCCGACCAGCAGCACGAGTACGAGCCGCTCCGCCGAATGGTCGGGTATCGTTTGAACAGGAGAAAATAGTTCGTTTAGCCAGTTCATCCTACAATGTGCCTTGATCCACCTCTCTGGCCAGCGGGATGCCAGCAGCACGGCAGCAGATGACGTACTTGCATACACCGCGGCGAAGCACCTCGACGTGACGCAACATGTCCCCCACCCAAAACGGGTACGTATTGTCGAACTTGACCTCCAAGATAACGCCCCCGTGATCTACCTGCCACCATATCTCCCGCTGACGGCTACCCGGTGGAGCCGGTATGCCGTAGTGGAGGTTCCGATCAAGGGTGATCCGGGTTCGCTCCGCGGAAACGCCTTCGTATGCCTCGCGCATGTAGAACGTGCCAACTACTGGGACAGCACCAAGCCTCCTCCGCAAGCCCTGGAACTCATTCACGCGCATCCGCGCTGCAGCACCCCGCTCAGTCGATCCGTCGAAGGGGGCATCCTCATTCCACAAGAGCGATTCGGCAACCGTCGGTTCCACTTGGGCTCTTGTTTTGTGAACGAC
Organism: Phycisphaerales bacterium; assembly: GCA_020348265.1. GTDB lineage: Bacteria > Planctomycetota > Phycisphaerae > UBA1845 > UBA1845. The sequence continues at coordinate 2,890,865 of CP070744.1, forward strand.
TCCATTTGCTTTTCTCTTGATCTCGAAGAACGCCGGCAGACCCGTCGAGGGTACTGTGCATTTTCGATACGTCCGGATGCGCAGCTTGAATCGGTTCATCTGCTTCGCAAGCGTTTGCTGCAAGAGCACCTGAGACGGGGAATCGAGGTACATGGAGACGACGGGGTACTCGTTCCCTGGTTGTCCCGCAGAGTGCGAGTCGGGCGGCAAGTAGTCTACGCAATATCGGCGGATCTGCGCGGCTTGGGCCTCGGTGATCACGTACTTCGCCTCGTATCGCTGCAACCTCTGCGATCGAATCCGGTCATCGCCCATCTTGTAAGGGTCTCACGGTGCGGCCACTCAAGCACGATAGATCAGGCTGTCGTCCATGTCCGGCACACGAACGAAGGACAGTTGTATTGCCGACAGTCAAATGATTGCCGGGCGAGATCCCCGTCTACCGACTCCGTCGACTGTATATGATACTCCGATCGAGGTCTCGACGCAAACGTTCGCAGGCATCCTCTGCCCCAAACGCGTTGTTCTCACCGCCGATTCCGTGAAGCCTGCATTATCGGCGATAGGATCGGTGACCTATTTTACCACACATCGGCGAGCATCGGTACGACGTGAGCCCACGCTGAGCGTGAACAAAACGGTGTGCTAATTCCGGGATGGAAGTGCGTCCTATAAGGTTCTTAGGTTCAAGGCGAAGGTGAACTCAGAGCGAAAGGCTTGAAAGATAGAATAGGTAACGTTAAAGTGGCTAAAGCAGGGTCAGGGAATCTCAAGGGAAACTAGCGCTGTTCCGAACCCGGTAGGGTTTCGGTGGAGGGGTCGAGAAAATGATTCTGGGGCTGTCCGATGATCGACTGCTGAGGCTGCCCCTCGTTGCCTCGGAATCACCGCCGCGCGGGTGTGCGGAGTGCAGCATGTCTGTGCGCACGTCCCCACTTGTTGGTTGCGCAGCCCTTTGCATTCTCTTTCAGCGAGTTGGAGGTGGCTGCGGGATCCTGGACCCTCGGTGACGAGATGCCCGGCAGGACACGTTGTTTGAACGTGCCGCGCGTGATGCTGCGCGTGTAATGCGGACGGCGCTTCGCTTTGGACGCAAGCTGGCCATGGGAACTTCAGTTGCGATGTGCTTTTATGTGGCTGGTGCAGAATGTGGTTCGCCGGGTCTGAGCGGGATAACCGGCTCACGAGATCTAGACCTACTCACAGGCCGGGCCTAGTTCGAAGATGCCTTGCGGGAGCGCGGTGCGTTTCCGTTTTTTTTGAGGAGTAACGAGCAATGAGGATGGATTCCTTGAGGTACCGTGAGGCCAAGCTGGTTGTGGCGGTCTGCGTTGTGATGGGTCTGGGCAGCGTCGGCCTTGCTGCTGAAGTTGTTCTCAACGAGTACAACGCGGTCCAGAGCGACCGGTGGCTGGACTGCGACGGAATGGACTGCTGTTGCGAACCAGATCCGCCGCCCTGCGATCCCCTCTGTGCAGGCGATGTTTTCTTCGGACGGATTGAGGGCAACGGCAAGGACTGGTTCGAACTTGTCGTGATCCAAGATCATTTGGATGTGCAAGGGTGGGAGCTGGAATGGACGGACAATAACGGCGAATCCGGAACGCTGACTTTGACGGCGGACCCGCTTTGGAGCGATCTTCGCGCAGGAACGATCATCACGTTTGCAGAGTCAGACACAGCTCGGGGGTGTCTCGACACGGATGTCAGCTATGACCCTTCGGATCCGTTCGCCGGGGACTGGTGGATCCACATCAACACCCTGGTGGGTGAGATTGTGTGCGTTGGCGGGATTGATGATGGCCAAGAATGTGTTGGCCCCAATGTCTGTAACGGCGGGGACAATGCCGGGCTGGCTTGCGATGACGGCGGCGACTGTCCGGGTGGGACGTGCGATCCGACGACCGAGTGCCCCGGGGGCACGTGCGTAGATTCCGAGGTTCCACAGGAGCAGTATGTCACAACCGTGACAACGTCGGGGTCGGGACCGGGACACTTTTCGGTTAACAACGACGATTGGCAACTGACGATCAGGGACGATCTTGATGCTGTCATCTTCGGCCCATCGGGGGAGGGGGTTCCAGCGTCAGGACCCGGCGTAGGCTCCCGAGAGGTGTTTAAGCTGGAGGAGGATCCCAGTGACTCCATCGACCCCGTAACGTCCAACTACAACGACGGTACATCCAGTTCGTTCGGCATGCCCAACCTCTGGAGCGGAGGAACCATGACTCAGGACTTCCGCGGGTTGCGGGGAGCCCCGGTGTTGGAATCGGTATCACCGCCACGCGGGTCATTGATCGGCACGCTGCCGACGGTCTCGGTCACTTTCACCGAGGCAATTAGCGGCCTTGTCGCTGGCGACTTGACAGTGGACGGTTCCCCGGCAACGAGCGTGACCGGGGCCGGCGAGGGGCCGTATGAGTTTAGCGGTTTCGTACAGCCCACCGAGGGCTTGGTGACAATCATCCTGGCGTCGGCGGCAATCGCAGACGGGGACGGTAACGCCTTTCCCGGCGATACGTGGCAATACACGTTTGAGTTTCCGGGCATCGTGATCAACGAGATCCACTATCATCCTGCCGACACGGCAGTGGGGGTTGGTGAGGACCCCGAAGATCTGCAGTTTCTGGAGCTCTACAACGGAGATGCTTCAACGGCCGATCTCTCGGACTGGTCGATTTCCGACGGTGTGGATTTCACCTTCCCCGAGGGGACAACTCTTGATCCGGGGGCATACCTACTGGTTGTCAAGGACGCTGTTTTCCTGCAGGCCACCATCGGCACGATTCCGGTGGGCGTGCAGGTTCTGCAGTGGGTCGATGGCAATCTCAGAAACTCGGGCGAGCGTTTGGCGATCTCGGACAGCCTGGGCAACGTGATCGATGAGGTCACGTTCGATGACGGAGGTTCCTGGCCGGGAGCGGCGGACGGCGACGGTCCCTCGCTCGAGCTTCGCAATCCAGCGTTACCGAACGAGCTCGGTGCGGCTTGGAGGGCGTCGTTAGGCACGAATGGGACACCCGGTGAACTAAACAGCATCTTCGAGGTGAACCCGACGCCGTTGATCGCCTTTACCGCTCACAGCCCCGTGCTTCCGGGGGTCGGCGAGGCAATCACGATTACGGCCACGGTGGTGGACGACACGCCGGGACCGGCTGTCACGCTCTACTACCGGCAGGACCAGGATGCTAGCGTTGCCTACTCTTCGGTGCCGATGCTTGACGACGGGTTGAGCGGCGATGGTGCTGCCGGCGACGACGTATATGGGGCAGTGGTGGCCGGCCTGGCGGAGGGGCAACGACTCGATTTTACGATTCGTGCAGACGATGGAAGCGGTGTCTCCGCAGCACCGCCGGGCCACGATACGGATGTGCTTAACGGCGCGAATACGTACCCGAGCCAGACCTACCTGTGTAAGTTCTCCGATGGGGTACCGCCCGACGACTCCCCGTGGAGCCACCCCTGGTACCACCTGATCACTACCCAACGCACACGCAACCTGCAGGTGGCGCACAACAAGACCGAGTACGATGCGACGTTTATTCAGTGCGATGCGTCGGGCAACAACTGCAAGCTCTTCTACAACGTCGTGGAGCGGTATCGCGGCGCAAGCAGCATTAACCAACACCCCCACTCGTTTCGCATTGATTTCAATGCGGATCAACTGCTTCAATCGGGGATGGGTTTCGAGATCACGGCACTGAATCTGATGTCGCAGCAACCGAACCGGCAGATACTGGGCATGAGCATGTTCGAAGCCATGGGCGATCCGACGCCTATGACCCAGGCAGTGCGCCTGAATACTAATCCACTCAGCCATGGTGGAACTCAGGACTGGGCGTATGCGAATGTTGAGCGGATTAATGAAGAGTTTTTCGAGTCGCAAGGCGGGGCGATCACGCCGGCCAGATACCCGGACCGCTGCAGCACCTCGCAATCGATCTGTGATTCTGACATCGATTGTCCTGGTGGCGAGACCTGTGTCGCGACGACCGGGGGAAACTGCTACCGGGGAAGACACGATTACAATGCCCGGCTGGTTTGGCTAGGATTCGATCCCTCTTCTTACATGGTCAATTCCAGCGAGCGCAACGGCTATCAGCTCATCACCAACGAAGAGGATCACGACTGGACTGACCTAATCAACTTGTGCGACGCCTTGTGGTGCAGTACGAGCGACGGCGGTCTGTTGTGCACCGAGGACAACTATGTTGGATGGTATCCGGACCACCTCGAGGACTACGGCGACGTAACGCAGTGGACCCGTTGGTTCGCGATGCACAATCTGATTGTCAACACGGAAGGCGGTATCTATCGGGATACGGGGGACGACTATTTCCTCTATTTCCATCCATCCATGGATAACGCGACGTTCCTGCCGTGGGATATGGATGCGTTCTTCGGCTCAGACTACAACCAGACGATTTGGCGGACCGAAGTTGATTCGGTGGAGCGAGTGCTTGAGCACAACGCGTTCGCCGGACGGTTCGTCGGTGCGGTGTGTGAGCTGATGGAGACCGTCTTCACACAGGAATCAATGGACGCAATGATCGACGCCATTCCGGACGCAACCGTTGAGCAACCAGGAGCGCTGGGCCCCCAAGGAGGAGGCCCGACGTCGAAACAAGGTATGAAGGACTGGGTAGCGGCTCGTCGCACCTCCGTCTACAACCAGATCACGTCGCAGACAACGCTCGATGGTGTACCTGCGAGCCCGTATACGGATCCCGACCCCGTCATCGCGCTAAGCGGTGATCTGAACCAATGCTGGGCGCATGATGTTTTGATCAACGGTCAGCCGGTTGATTACTTCAGCGTTTATAACGCGGAATGGTCGGACAGTCATGTGCTGACCCCCGGCGTCAACCACATCTTGCTTCAGTGTTTGGACCACGAGGGCGTCGAGGTGGATCGGATCGAGCAGACCGTGATCTACAGTCCTCCCGGAGGAAACCTCCGGCTGACCATGCCGACTCGCATGCTAAATGACAAGACATTGACGCTCAAAGCTGAGATGTTGGACCAGTTCGGGAACATCGACTGGCGCGAGTGGAACATCCTCGGAACCGTATCCGCACGGCGCGTTTCGGATCAGAGCGCAGTGCCCACTACAGTGAACGTGTTTGAGACGTTCCCGGCTGGTGCCGGTCAGACTACTCCGGATGATTCGATTCGTTTCTACAACGGGGTCGGCAGTGTTTCGTTGGTGATTGACGATCCCGGTTCAGTTGTAGGCGAAGACATTGAGATCGTCGTGACCGTCGGCGGGCGCACTGCGTCCAAGGTGGTCAGCGTATTGGACAGCGCGACCGTCGCCACAAAAAGCCTGTCCGGAGCGCTTTCCGCGGGTGATCTGACGTGGGGGCCCGGGGATGGCGTGATTCACTTGACCGGAACGGTGACGGTCCCCAGCGGCAGCACTCTGACAATCCAGGCTGGCACGCTGATTATGGTCGACGCAGGTCCCGGAGGAAACGGAACCGCCATTGAGTGTAACAGCAGTACGGTGGACGCTCAGGGGAGCGAGGCTGAGCCGGTTTTCTTCTTCCCGACAAACGGCTTTGCGGCGATGGTCTTGCCGCAGAGCACGAACAACAATCCGTCTTCGTGGCGAGGTTTTCGGCACGCAGGTACTGGGACGTCGACCTACTCCTGGGTGTTCATCACCGGTGCTGGAAACGGCCCTGTCACCGGCCATCCCCGTCCGGCGGTGTTCTGGATGGGTGACGCGCATTCGGTGACCTTGAGTGACTGCGTTGCGGCCGACTCGCCCGGGAAGATTATGCACGGGCTGGGCAGCGGTGTGTATACCGTTCTGCGAAATCTCTGGTCCCGCGCCGGGATCGGGGCTGAGGTCCTGGGCGGCAACCACACCTTCCTTGTCGAGGACTCCTGGTTCACCCGGATCGGTCGTGCCCAGGAAGATTACGACGTCGACGGCGATATTTTCCACCTGGACAACCCTTCAAGCAACCAGATGATTCGCAGGAGCATTCTCACCGACTGCGGGGATGACATGATGGACCACAGTGGGGCGAACCCGGTGGTCGAGGACTGCATCATCTATGACGCCGACGACAAGTGCGTAAGCCTGTCCGGCGGCGGAAGCATCACCTTCAACAACGTGCTCGTGTTCGGCATGCCCTTGGGCATCAATGGGGCAGGTGGCATCGTCACGCACTCGACGATCAATACCTGGAACAACGCAATGGGCACGCCGATCAGTGTTCAGAATTCCATCCTGTGGCCCAGAAGCATCGATACCTGTGATGGTGACACCGACTACACTCTCATCGGCGATCCCGCAGGCCTCGGATGCGGCGATGGGAACTTCTCCTCCGACCCGCTGTTCATAGACCCCTGGTCTGGAGCGGGTGATTACTACGATTACAACCTGCAACCCGGATCCCTTGCGGCGAATGCAGGTCAGATCGGTGAGCGTATCGGATGGCTCGGATTCCCGGACGGTTCGTCCTGCGTCGTTGACGGCGATTGCGACGACGGCAACGCGTGCACGGTTGATACGTGCAACCTCGGCGCCTGTGCGTTTGCGCCAATTGCGGGCTGCGTTCCCTGCCAGACTTCGGCCGATTGCGATGATGGCAACCCGTGTACTGTGGAAACGTGTGAGCTAGATGAGACATGCTCCTATGCTGGCGGTAACGAGGGCGCGTCCTGCAACGATGGCTGGAGCTGCACGATCGACGATGAGTGTTCAGGCGGCGTTTGTGCGGGAACAGAAAGCTGTCCGCCTGGTCAGAGCTGTAATGTGAGCGGAGATTGCGAGGCTGGACCGACCACTCTCACCTTCCGCGACGGCGTCGGTAGTTATGATGGGACCCATGATACATTCCTCCGTGAGGCCGCCCCTGACAGCATCAACGGGAGTATGGACAACTGGGAATGGGATCTGGAGGACCCGGCACCGAACCAGAACGTGGGGCTTATTCGCTTTGACGACATCATCGGAACAGGCGCGGGGCAAATCCCCGAGGGAGCAGACATCACTTCTGCGACGCTCACGCTGGTCGCGTTTGATCCTAGCGAGGTTCCTGCCGGTGACGTGAACGAGTGCCTCGTAAGCTGGGACCAGGCGACGGCGACCTGGAACAACTTCGGTGGTGAGGCCGGCGTGCAAGCCGATGAAATCGGCGGCTTTGCGGCCTCTGCGCCGATTAATTCGGGCACAGCGGTAATCGACGTGACCGCGAACATGCAAGCCTGGGCCGCCAATCCCGCCGCGAACCTCGGATGGGTGTTCTTGCCTCACTCCTATAATGGACTCCAGATTCGCTCGAGTGAATACGCCGCGATCAACGAACGGCCCCTGCTGACCGTGGACTTCGCTGGTGCCGGATGCACCGTCCCGGCCGACTGCAACGACGGTAACCAATGCACCGACGACGACTGCGTGTCGGAGGTGTGTGTCAACGACCCGATTCCGGGATGTTGCCTGAGTGATCCTGATTGCGATGACAGTGATCCGTGCACCACGGATACGTGCAACACTGGGACTAATACGTGTGAGTACGTGAACAACACGGATCTGTGTGATGATGGGGATGCTTGTACAACAAGCGACACATGCTCGGGTGGCATCTGTGTGGGCGGGCCAGCGCCAGACTGCGATGACGTCAACGTGTGTACCAATGACACGTGCGATTCAGTTCTTGGTTGCGTAAATGCGCCGAATGCGTACCCGTGTGACGATCAGGTCGCCTGCACAGGCAATGACACATGTTCCGGCGGAGTTTGCATCGGACAGGATAGTTGTTCTGGCAATCAGACCTGTAATCTGCTCACAGGCGAATGTGAGGCGCAAGTGACCTTTGAGTTCCAGGATGGATTAAACGGTTACTCCGGTACACACGACACGTATTTGCAGGAAGACGCCCCCGCCGCCATCAACGGCGCACTGGAATCGCTTGAGTGGGATGGTGCAGACGGCACGAGCCAGACTCCTAATTACACGCTCTTACGTTTCGACGATTTGTTTGACGACACAGGTGGACCGATAGCGGTAGGATCAACAATTGAGTCCGCGACACTGACCTACACGGTCGGCGGTGATCAGAGCCCCGTAGGCGATGGTGGACGGCTTCACTTGATCGACACAGCTGTCTTTTGGGATGAGGCTAGCGTCAACTTCAACAACTTCGGTGGCGATGTTGGTGTACAAGCCGGTGAGTACGACGTTGGTTACGAGGCGGCGTTAGGCACTCCCGAGGGCCCGGTCAGCATCGATGTTACAGGCGCGGTCCAAGCTTGGGCACCAGATCCATCAAGCAATGTGGGCTGGATCATCATTCCGCAAGACAATGACGGTGTGCAAATCCGTTCAAGTGAATACCTAACCGGGCCAACGGAACGCCCGAAGTTGACTGTCATTGTGACCTCAGGAGCGGTTGCGGAGCCGCCAACTATCGAGGCGGTTGGTTCTCGTTACTTGTCTGTAACGCCGGCGCCAGAGCAGTCTTCCGTCGCGCTGCGTATTGAAAATAGCAGCCTGCCTTGCTTCCCCAGATACGTAGACGCTGGCGGATACCTCGTGGACACTCCCGTGTTCCAGAGTTCTACGCAGTGGGGCACAGTACATGTTGGCGATCAGGATATCATTCCAGACACTATGTACGAGGTACGAGCTGATGTTCGTTTAGTAACCGAGCCGGAGAATCTTTCCGATGCGGTGTCAGCCACTACCTGGCAGTGGGGTAACGCGGACAACTTCGGCGACGTGGATCTGTTCGACATAACCTGCGTTGTCGACGGTTGGCAGGACGTTTACACACGTTGCACACTATATGGAAACGATCTGCGGGGCGATGTTCCGGATCGTGATATTGACCTCTTTGACATTGTTGCGGTTGTAGATGGCTGGCAGAACATACCTTACAACGGGGCGGCCCCATGCACGCAACCGCGACACTCGACCGGCATTGCGGGGGTTGGTGCGTCTGACACGCCAACTGCGACGATTAGCCTGATCCCGGCTAGCCAGTGGGTCCGTCCAGGCGAACTGGTGTCAATCGACGTCTACGTGAGCGGTGTCCCCGATCTTCGCGGATACGAGGTTGGGCTCGACGCGCTCGGTGGGACATGGGGCGAGCTGTCCTTGGAGTCCATCGAGATCGACGAAGATTTCGACGATTACGTGTTTGGTGGATCGATGAGCTTCTCGGGTATAGCCCTGAATACAGGGCGAATGGCCTGTGCTGCGGTCGATCCTGTGTCTGCGATGGAACCGGCCTACTTAGGTACTTACTACTTCCGCGTACAGAAACGTGCATTCGGTACGTTTCAAGTGGTTGTGCGTTTAGGGGCGGACACGAATCTGGCTGGTTCGCTAGGTGAGCCAATCAGCCCTGTAATTGGACAAGGTGCTGACATTAGCGTCATTACTGACAGCAAGCCGAGGCGCAGGCGTAGTAACAGATAGGTCTACTGTAAGTCGCCTCAAGCGTTTGGGAGGACGGCGGTTGGTCAGTGACATGGGGAAGTCCGAAGACAAGAGATTATCTTAGGTGGATTGAAGATAGACCGAGTTCTGGAAGGAAGTTGTAGCCATGAAGATTAAAGAGGCACGTATTCACACGGGGTTATCACCGTTAGTTCGGTTTGACTCCTTGCGCCGGCTCCCTTGCGTTTACCTGCTGGCAGGGATCATTTCTGCCGTGCCGACACTTGCAGATACCGTCACCTTCCAAGAGGGGGTAGCTGGTTACTCCGGGACCGTCGACACGTACTTGTCGGAGGACGAATCGAGCACGAGCCATGGAACCCTGGAGGCTTTTGGATGGGACACCGACGATCCGTCCGGCAGTAGTCAGTGGGTGTACGCGCTGATCCGCTTCGACGACATCTTTGTGTCCGAGGGTGGTCTGATCCCGGACGGGGCGACCATCACGTCGGCTACGTTGTCCTATACAGTGTTCAATGTTGGCCATAGCGCCAACGTACATGAGGTTCTCGTGGATTGGGTCGAGTCGGTTACCTACGATGGCTTCGGTGGTGATGTCGGTGTGCAGCTCGACGAATACGGCAGTAGCGCAGTTGCGACTGCGACAGCCACGACGCAGACTACGTACAGCATTAGCGTGACGACGAGCGTGCAGGCGTGGTCGGGCGATCCGGGCGATAACCGGGGCTGGATCTTCGTGCCAAGCGGTATCGACGGAGTGGATGTTCGCTCGAGCGAATACGCCTCGCAGCGTCCCTTGTTGACCGTCGAGTTTGAATCGGATCCTGAGGCTCCTAATCAGCCCACGCTCGTCTATCCGCTCGATGCCGCAACGGATGTTGAAGCCGCGCCAACGCTCGAGGTTACGGTCACGGACCCGCAGGCCGACCCGATGGACGTGACCTTCTTCGGTCGCGGGAGCGACTTGGGATCCGGTGAAGACTTTACGATCATCCAGCTCCCCGACCTTCAGAACATGACGACGAGTTACCCGCACATATGGGAAGCGATGACCGACTGGATCGTCGCCAACAAGGATGCGTTGAACGTTAGGTACGTTGCCTCTGTCGGGGACCTGGTCAATACGGCAAGCGTGGAACAGCAGTGGATTAATGCGGACATCGGCTTTAGTAAGCTGGAAGATCCACTTACAACCAGTCTTGCGGACGGAATCCCGTATGGCACGTCGGTGTCCAATCACGATCAGTCCCCCAATGGATCTCCTGATGGCGATTCAACTTTGATGTACAACCAGTACTTCGGCATCAGTCGGTTCTTGGGGCGCGCGTACTATGGTGGCCACTACCCTGTCGAAAATAACGATAACAGCTACACGTTCTTTAGTGCGAGTGGCATGGACTTCATCGTTGTCAACCTTGAATATGATACGAGTCCTGACACCGATGTGCTCGACTGGGCGGATGGCCTTCTGAAGACATATAGCAATCGCCGAGCTATCGTGGTAGCGCACTACTTGATGGAGATTGGGCTTGATGCGTCGTTCGGTACGCAGGGGCAGGCGACCTACAATGCGCTAAGAGACAACCCCAACCTCTTTCTCATGCTGTGCGGCCACCGGCATGGTGAGGGTCTCAGAACGGATGTGTTTGAGGGGCGGACAGTCCACACAATACTCAGTGATTACCAAGACGTGGCTAGTGGGGGCAACGGTTGGCTGCGGATCCTGCAATTCTCTCCCGCGAATGACACTATTACTGTAACAACCTATTCCCCGTGGTTGGATGATACCGGTACGGATACGGTGATGGCGGCCAACTCAACCGTCGCTCCGTTTGCTCTGAGCTACGACATGGCTGCAGTGGCGGCGTTCGCGGAGATAGGCACAGATACAGGCGTGACGAGCGGCGGCAACGCAACGGTGGCGTGGCCGGGCCGTGCCGCGGCGGCAGCGTACGAGTGGTACGTCGACGTATCCGACGGAGTGTCAACCACGACAGGTCCCATCTGGACGTTCACCAGTGACGGAAGCTGTACGACAAACCCTGAGTGCAACGACGGGTTGTTCTGCAACGGAGTCGAAACCTGTGGTGGCGGCAACATCTGTATTCCGGGGACGGATCCATGTCCGGGGCAGCTCTGCGTTGAGGCGCTCGGTATCTGTGTGGATTGCACGGATGATCTTGATTGCGCGGATGGGGATCCGTGCAATGGTGATGAGACCTGCAACACAGGCACCGGCCTGTGTGAGTTGGGGACACCTGTCAATTGCTCGGGGCTTGATGATCAATGCAACGTAGGTGTGTGCAACGCGATCACCGGCGTGTGTGAGGCGCAGTCCGCCAATGAAGGCGGCGGCTGCAGCGACAGCCTTACTTGCACGATCAGTGACGTTTGTTCCGATGGCGTGTGCGTCGGCACGGACGACTGCCCACCCGGCAGGGCGTGCAATCCGGCGACGGGCACATGTACCGTGCCTCCGGCGGTTCTGACGTTCCAGAATGGCCTGGACAGCTACACCGGAACGGTGGACACGTATCTGCGAGAGCAGTCACCGGGCACGAACCACGGCAGCCTGGACTTCATCGAGTGGGATGCCGACGAAGGTGGATCGGGGAAGGAGACGATCGGTCTCATTCGTTTCGATAGCATCTTCGGTTCGAGCTATGGCCAGATACCTGTGGGATCAACGGTGGTCTCCGCCACCCTCACGCTGGAAGTGCGCGATTCGGGCCAGTCCGGCGATCTCCGTGAGGTTCTTGTCGACTGGGACGAGTCGGCTACTTATGGCGGGTTCGGCGGCGAGCCAGGTGCGCAGAGTGACGAGTATGCTGCGACAACGATAGCCCTGGTTCCGGCCACCACGGGGGCGCAGGAGGTGGATGTGACCAGCAGCCTCCAGGCGTGGGTCGCAGATCCGGCGAGTAACCGCGGATGGATCGTTCTGCACACAGGCCCCGCGGGCGCGGAGGCATGGTCGAGCGAGGCATCTAGCGCTACGGACCATCCCAAACTGGAAGTCGTAATCAACGCTGCGTGTGAGTTCGACACGGATTGCGATGACGGCAATCCGTGTACGGATGATACCTGCAACGGGAGCAGCACGTGTGATTACGCGTACAACACGGATGGGTGTGACGACGGTGATGCTTGCACGGCGACGGATGCCTGTGCGAGTGGCACTTGTGTCGGGTCCGATCCAGTCAGCTGTCCGCCCGGTGAGATCTGTAACCCCGCGACGGGTATTTGCGAGGAGATCATCGAAGCAGAACCGCTTCCTGTTTACGTCGGCGATATGTGGCGGTACTTCAAAGGAACGGAGGAACCGCCCGTCGACTGGAACACTCTTACGTTCAGTGATTCGGGCTGGCTTGAAGGGCCCTCGGGTATTGGTTATCAGAATTGTGACCCGGCGACAGATCTGTCAGATATGCAGAACGGGTACGTCTCGGTGTACACGCGCCGTTTGTTCCATATTGACGACCCGGACCAAGTCAACTTCCTGACGCTGACGATGGACTATGATGATTCCTTTGTGGCCTACATCAATGGTTTCGAGATTGCCCGGAACAACGTTGATGGCACTCCTCCCGCGTATAATACCCTGGCGAATACCGACCACGAGTGCTCGACGGGGGATGCAGGCCACAATCCGAATCCACCGGAAGTCTACGACGTCTCACACGCCATCTCTCATCTTGTTGATAATGGGAATGTACTGGCGATCCAGGGACACAATCTGACGTCGGGCAGTTCCGACTTCATTTTGATTGCGGAGCTGGAGTCGGACGCCGCACCGATCGTCACCTGGACAGCTTACAACGACCTGTCGTGGTATACCGGCCAGCTTGATGCCAACATTACGATGATCACGTCGCCAGCCAACGAAGCCGGTCTGCCCAGCAGCGGCGAGCTGATCGACTATGCCGCAGGCACAGGCACCGGGGTCACACTGACGGTCACCGGCGGGGACCACCTTGCTTTCGTTCAAGGGGCTGAGGCCACGACCGGGGATGCCTTCGACATCTTCAACGGCATAGTGAGCACGCTCGGCGTAATCTCCTATGTGAACCAACCGTCGCCCGCCGGCGACGTCGTCTTGACGTTCACGGGGTTGGCCCCGAGCGCCACCTACGAGGTTGTGCTTCATGGTGAACGGGATAACTACCTTTGGGATCGTGCTGCGTTAGTAACGATTAGTGACGCAGATGCCTTCACAAATGAGAGTTCGGCTGCCACGGACAACCCCACGGGAACCGGGGGGACGCTGTTCGACGGGCCTACGGATTACTCCACGCGGCTACCGTCTCAGAATCCCAACGGCTACGTAGCTCGCTTCACGGACATCGATCCAGGAAGCGACGGTGACCTGACGTTGACCGTCAGTCCCGACGGTTTGGACAACAGAGGCAAGTACATCAGTGCGTTGATGCTGCGAGCCTCGTCGACCGCCGGTTGCGTGGTCGACGCCGACTGTGACGATAGCAACGCGTGTACCGATGACTCGTGCAACACGGGAACAAGTGAATGCGAGTACGCGAACAATACCGATTCGTGTAACGACGGGGATCTGTGCACCGAGAACGATACGTGCGCGGCTGGGAGTTGTTCCGGATCACCGGTAGACTGCGGTGCGCAGGTCTGCAATCCTGCCGATGGAAGCTGTGTTGATTGTGTGAGCGACCTGGACTGTGCGGGTGGCGAGGTCTGCAACCTTGCGACTCATACTTGCGAGGCGATTACTCAACTTACGTTCCAGGAAGGCATCGGTGGATACACCGGTACCCAGGACACGTTCATCATGCAGTCCGAGCCGGACCTGCCTCACGGTACGTTGTCCGACACCTGCCCGGGCGCTGCCGACCCCGGACCGTGCGACAACTTCGAATGGGATTCTGAAGACCCGGCGCCAAACCAAAACATCGGCCTGATTCGCTTCGATGGCATCGTCGGCCCCGGAGCTGGGCAGATCCCGCAAGGAGCGACTGTGCTCTCCGCGACGCTGACGCTGACGCTCTATGATACCAGCGCGGACCCGCCGGCGGATGTCCATATGTTACTCGTTGACTGGGATGAGGCGACGGTGACCTGGAACAACTTCGGTGGCGACGCCGGGGTCCAACCCGACGAGCATGGCCCTGACATAGGCGACGCGCCGGTCACCGTCGGTACGCACGACGTGGACGTGGCGACCGCGGTTCAAGGATGGGTCACGGATCCGGCTGGCAACTTCGGCCTGATCATCATCCCGAACTCCTTCAACGGTGCGGTGGTTCGCTCGAGCGAGTACGCAACCGACCCGACTGAGCGGCCGAAGTTGACGGTCGATTTTGAAGGTACACCTTGTACTGGTGACGGTGATTGCATCGACGGTGATCTGTGCAATGGTAGCGAAACCTGCAATCTGGTCACGGGATTCTGTGAGGCCGGCACGCCGGTCGACTGCGGAGCTCAATACTGTGACCCAAGCGACGGTTCCTGTGTCGATTGCCTCGTGGATGCGAACTGCGACGACAGTGACGTCTGCACGAACGATGCATGCGACGGGGCGAACACCTGTCAATACACGACTAACACCGCAGACTGTGACGATGGAGATGCGTGTACGGAGAATGACGTGTGCGCGGCCGGTGTTTGCGCCGGCACTGCCGTTGATTGTAACGACGGCGTCCTCTGCACGACCGACTCGTGTGACACGGGACTCGGTTGCCAGAACGTGGACAATTGCACACCGCCGGAGGTGTGCCACTTGAGCAGTGGAACCTGCGAGCTTCCGCCCCCGGTGTCGCCTCTGCCGATCGAACTCGGCGATTCCTGGAAGTACTTAAAGGGGTTGTCAGAGCCGACTCCAGGCGATCTCAAGGCGTGGACGGCGATCGGATTCGACGATTCCTCCTGGTCTGAAGGACCGTCGGGCATTGGGTACGACTACTACGTAGAGACTGGGGGCACGAACGGCAACGGCGACTACGAGCCGTACATCGGCACCCAAATGAGCGACATGCGCAACTGCGCTCCAATCGCCCCGCCGCTCTGCAACGATCCGGGTTACGTCAGCGTGTACATGCGCAAGGCGTTCTACGTCGCCAATCCCGCTGCGGTTAGCTCTCTGACGTTTGAGATGTACGCCGACGACGGCTACGTGGCCTATCTCAACGGTACGGAAGTCGCACGCATTAGGGTAACGGGAACACCGCCACTGTATAACACGACCGTAGCAGGTGGGCCGAGTGGCACACCACCCGTCGAAGAAACGATCGACTTGACGGGTGATATCGGGCTACTGCAGACTGGTGTAAATGTGCTGGCGGTTCAGGGGCACAACGCTGCTCTTAGCAGCCGCGACCTGCTGATGATCCCACAGCTCAGCAGCATCGAGAACCCCGAGATTTGCACGGTGCCGGGCGACTGTGATGACGCTGATCTGTGCACCACCAACGATTGCGTTGGCGGTTTCTGTGAATACGAGCCGGTGGATTGCGGGATTCAATACTGCAATCCGGCGGACGGCAACTGTGTGGACTGCCTCACGAACACGCACTGTAGCGACAACAACGTCTGCACTGGGACAGAGACCTGCAACCTCGGGGCACACACGTGCCAGTCGGGAACGTCACTGGATTGTGACGACAACCTGACCTGCACGGGTGATTCGTGCGATCCGGTGGCTGGCTGCCAGAACAACGACAATTGCGGCGCTGGCTATCACTGCGACATGTTGCCGCCGGGAAGTTGTGTGGAGGACACAGGACCCAACATTGGCGATGTGATCATCGCCGGGTTCACCGCCCACGAACCGCCCGAATGGATCGAGCTGTTTAACACGACAGGTCAGGCGATTTCGCTTGAGAACATGAACGTGATTGCGCGCACCGACACGGGGACGGGCAATGGGACACTGGACGTGGACTGGGATCTCGTCGTGAATGAGGCGCCCGACCTGACCGGCGCAACGATAGCCCCATATAGCTTCTACCTAATTTCGGAGACGGGCGTTACGCCCGGCCCGCCGGATCTCGAGACAAACATGGACCTCGCAACCGGCGAGGGGGGGGCGAGCGAACGCGCCATCGGTCTGGAACTTGTGATCGACGGCGTGCACATGGATCACGTACTGTATGGTCGTTATGACGGGTCTGATACTGGTGCATACCCACCGGGCGACATTTCCTTCGACGGTTCGTCCTATCCCCGCTACGAGGTCATTCGTGCGGTCGATGCAGCCGACGTAAGCTTCACTGAAGGTGTTACACAACGGCTCTCAGCCGAAGATCTGCATGCCGGGTACGCAGTGGAAGGTTTCTACACCGATGAGGATACTCTGCCGGGCACATTCCCAACCGGACTCTGGACCAGTGTGCATGCCACATCAGGCACAGCCTACGTGGCGCGAAACTCGGCGTCGGCCCCGGTCCCGCCGTCAAGCCCGGAGTGCACTAATGACGAAGAGTGCGATCACCTGGACGGGGTTTGCACTGAAGGTCGGTGCGATGTCGGAACGTGTGTGGCCGATCCGGCGAACGAAGGGGGCAGTTGTGACGACGGTGAGTTCTGCAACGGGACTGACGTGTGCATCGGCGGCGTCTGCCAGACAGGTGCTGATCCGTGCCTGGCCACGGAGCAATGCGACGAGACGAATGTTGTTTGCAGACAGCCGCTGATCACATGCTCTCTGGCGAGCCCGAGTGCAGATCCGAATACTAGCGTGGCACTTGATGTCGAGCTGGACGATGTGCTCGGCGTCCGCGGATATCAGACGAAGATCGAGGTTACACACACATCCGGGACCGGGTCTGTGACCTTTGACTGCCCCGACGACATCCAGATCGATGAAGATCGGCCTGACTACATTTTCTTCAACGGGCCGGACCAGACTCTGAGCAACATCGACTGCAATGCGGAGCGGGTGTTCTCGCTGCTGTATAGCGGAAGTGTGGATGTCATTACGGACCCCCGGTATCTCGCCGATTGGACACTCGATGTTTCCGGAGACGCTACCGTGGGCAGCACATTCGAGATCTCCGTGGTGGCGGCCGAGACACAACTTACAGACGTGGACAACTACCCGATCACGACGTTCCTCGTCGGACCACCCTGTCTCCTCACGATCACTTCCCAGTTGGAGCCGCGTGTGACGATCGAGCTAGTGACGGTCGACACGCCGAGCGCCGGTGACGAGACGACCGTCTTGCCCACTGCACAGACGGAGTATGAACCCGGGCAGACGTTTTTCGCAGAGGTGTGGGCGCAGACCGTCGAGGCGACAGGTTTAACTTCGGTAACGACGGACATCTTCTTTGACAACGCGGTTGTCAGCGCCGTCGACATCGAACATACCACCCTGTTTATGTTTTGGCCGAACGGGGCGATCGACAACACCGCCGGCGAAATCAATGTCCTTTCGGGTACGGTTCTCCCCACGTCGCCCGATCCATGTACACCACCGGCGGGCTTCGAGCCCAGTTGGGGTCGGGTGGCGATTATCGAGATGTACGCGGACGCGTTGGGTAGTTCTCCGATTGTTTCCGCCGACTCCGGCCAAGGGCCGAGCGGACTGTACGGTACTGCGATCTGTAATGAGTTCTTCAACCTTGATCCGAGCGAGATTGACTTCAGACAGACTGTGGTCAACGTAGTAGAGTGCTTCACCAACAGCGAGTGCGATGACAGCAACCCGTGCACGGACGACGCGTGTGTGGCTAATGTGTGCGAGAACGTAGCCAACGACAGTAATCCCTGCGACGACGGGCAAGCCTGCAACGTAGGTGAATCGTGCAGCGGCGGTGTTTGCGGTGGCGGCAGTGCTCCGGACTGCTCACAGGCGGGAGATGACTGCAACGCGGCCTCCTGCGATCCAAACGGTGCCGAGGGCAACTGCGACACCCTGACGACGATCAACGATGGCGGTGGTTGCGACGAAGGCGACGTGTGCATTGTAGGCTCGACATGCGGCAGCGGTGTTTGCAGTGGCGGAGCTGCTCCGGACTGTTCACAGGCAGGAGATGACTGCAACGCGGCCTCCTGCGATCCGAGCGGTGCAGACGGCAACTGCGACGCATTGACGCCGATCAACGAAGGCGGCGACTGCGACGACGGCGATGCCTGCAGCACCGGCGAGACGTGCCTGGGCGGCAGTTGCACGGATGGGTTGGCGGTTGACTGCGATTCGTTCGACACGACTTGCGCGGACTACGAGTGCGATTCTGCCGGCACGGAAGGCAACTGTGACGTCATGACGGCGATCAATGAAGGCGGCGACTGCGACGACAGCGAAGCCTGCAACATCGACGAGACATGCCAGGGCGGGGCTTGCACGGGCGGGTTGCCGGTCAACTGCGATTCATTCGACACGGCCTGTGCGGACTACGAGTGCAATTCTGTCGGTGCGGAAGGCAACTGCGACGCCATGACGGCGATAAACGAAGGCGGTGACTGCAACGACGGCGATTCCTGCAATACTGGCGAGACGTGCCAGGGCGGCAGTTGCACGGGTGGATCGCCGGTCAACTGCAATTCATCGGACACGACCTGCGCGGACTACGAGTGCGATCCTTCCGGTGTGGAAGGCAACTGCGACGCCATGACGGCGATAAACGAAGGCGGTGACTGCAACGACGGCGATGCCTGCAACACCGGCGAGACATGCCAGAATGGCAACTGTGCGGGTGGTTCGCAGGTCGACTGCGATGCATACGACACCACGTGTGCGGACTACGAGTGCGATCCTGCCGGTACGGAGGGTAACTGTGGCGCCATAACGGCGATAAACGACGGCGGGGATTGCGACGAAGGTGATGTCTGCATCGTGGGCTCGACGTGCAGCAGCGGTGTCTGCGGTGACGGAAGTGCTCCGAATTGTTCCGGGTTGGGTGATCAGTGTAATGATGCCTCCTGTGATCCGGCGGGATCGGAGGGTAACTGCGATACGTTGACGCCGGCCAACGAGGATGGGGTTTGCGACGATGGTCTGTTCTGCACAGACGGCGAGACCTGTCAGTCCGGGGTTTGTACCGGAGGGTCCGATCCATGCGCGGGTCCGTGTGAATACTGCGAAGAGGGCTACGATGAATGTTCGTGGTGCATTTTCGACCTAAACAGAACCGGTTGGATCGACGGCTTCGACTTCTCCTTCTTTGCGGGCTGCTTCGGCGGAAGTTATCTTCCCGCCGACCCATGCTACGCCGCGAACTTCGATGAATCACCAAACGGTGCCGTGGGAGGTAGCGACTTTGGCGCATTCAGCGCCTGCTTCGCCCTGGAGTGCGCAGATTGTGCAACCTGTTGGGGTCCTACATCTGGCAAGCAAAGAACCGGGATCTTGAGCGTACCCCCTGCCGCAACAGTATCACTGGTAGCCGTAAACGAGCCTGTGGATAGTGATCTTGCCGATGCAGTGCCTGCATCAATGACCCGTTTCCCAGTTGGACGTGACTTTTATATCGAGGTCTGGGCCAGTCGCACTCAGGATATGTACTCTCCGGCGAACGGGCTGGCATCTGTCTTCACAGATGTGCTGTATGACTCCAGTTTGCTGACCGTCAAGGAGATCATTCCGGCAGAGTTGTTCAGCGTCCTGTCGTATGGGGTGGTGGACCGGGCTGCCGGTGTAGTCCAAGCGGTAGGTGGATGTGCCCCGTTGGGTGAAGGGCGACTTGGTGTTGACTTTGCCTGGGTACGTGTGGCGATTCTAAAGGTGCGAGCGGAGCGTTCGGGGCTTGCGACGGTGGTACCTGCATCAGCTGGCGAGCTCTATGGAATCTCGCTTTTCGGAGAGTTTGGCAACCTGGACTTGTCTGAAATCGAGTTCAACGAACTCAGGTTGAAGCTCTATCGGTCGAAACCCATCCGCAATCGAGCACGTGGAGAGACGAACTCGGTGGAGGACTAGGGTTGGAGAAGCCACCGCGAACTTACTAAGCGGCGTCTGGTGAAGATGTTGTTGTAGAAGTGTCCGTGTTGGAAGAGTGGTGTCAGAGTACGTTCGAAAGGATGCCGGTTTGCCGCCGGCCAAAGAACAAACAGTCAGACGGATTCTCGTTTTGAGAGAATCGCCGATGCACAATGCCGAAGACTCGGTGCTTATTTGTGTTGTGCACGCGGCTGTTGGTGGAGGTGAGTATTGCTCCTATGGATTCTAGGGAGCATACGGAGGACAGGCCGTAAATGAGGCGTGCCTGTCGTACGGGAGAAGCCAAATGAACATCATGAACGTCGTACGGAAATCCGCAAGTTTTGCGGCACTGGTAGTTGCCTTGAGTGGCAGCTCTTCCTACGCGGCAGATGACCTGCCGATTGTAGAGGGCGATACGTGGAGCTACTTCAAGGGTACCGCGGAGCCGACGACGCCAATCGGGGACTTGCTGTGGGCCCAGATCGGCTTCGACGATTCGTCGTGGGATACCGGCCCGAGCGGCTTTGGGTATTCCGACAGTGACGACAATACACTCCTGACGGACATGGAGGGGCCGCCGAGCGGGTCGGGCACACCATTGAACGGCACCGGATATCTTAGTGTCTACATCCGTAGAGTATTCAATATTGATAACCCGGGCACCGTGACGTCTTTGACGCTAAGCGTGGACTACGACGACGGCTACGTATGCTATATCAACGGCACCGAGGTGGCACGGGGCGGCGTCGCTGGGACGCCACCGGCGTTTAACGTCGACGCAAGTGCGCCAGGCCACGAGGCGGGGACGCCGGTGGTCACGAGCCCTAGCGTAAGCCTTCTTGTGGCCGGCGACAATGTCCTGGCGTGCCAGGGGCACAATTACTTGATCAGCAGCTCGGATTTCTCGCTGATCCCTGAGCTAAGCGCCACCGAGTTGGGGCCGTTGCCGATCGTCGAGGGCGATGACTGGCGTTATTTCGTCGGTACGCAGGAGCCGACGCCTTGGGCAAATCCGCCGACCTGGGCGCAGACCGCGTTTGATGATACTGGCTGGCTTGAGGGGCCCAGCGGGTTCGGCTACGGCACTGATTGTCCGCACGGTACGACGATCGATATTCGCCCCAACGTAAGCCTATACACTCGCCGCGCATTCAGTATCGACGATGCCGGCGCGGTGTCGTCACTTACCCTTACGACGGACTACGACGATGGCTGGGTGGCCTATCTGAACGGGGTCGAGATCGCACGCAGTCCCGGCATGGGGGGGACGGTTGGCGTTCCCCCGTTCTATAATGACACTACTACTACAGGTGATCACGAGTGTTCGGGTGCGAGCGTCCCGAATCCACCGGAGGATTTCGATCTGGACATTGGCGAGCTTCTGACGGGCAAGAACGTCCTCGCGATCCAGGCCCACAATAGGTCGACTACGAGCTCCGACTTCACAATCATCGCTACTTTGTCCGCGGTGATTACGGTCGGCACGCCTGATCAGCCGGTGCTGGTCGCTCCGTCGCCGACAGGTGTGGGGGGCGTCTCCGTCAATCCGACGCTGGAAGTGACGGTGAGTGATCCCGATTTTGACCTCCTGGATGTTACCTTCTACGGTCGCGAAGACGGCGAGGTGGGTGGCGAGAACTTTTCGATCATCCACTTCCCCGACACTCAGATCTACTCACAGAGTTACCCCGCGATTTTCGAAGGTATGACCCAATGGATCGTGGACAATGAGGTACCTTGGAACATCGTATATGCCGGGCACCAAGGCGACATTGTAAACGTATCGACTACTACCCAATGGGACAATGTCGACACCGCACTGAGCATACTGGAGACCGGTGGGATCCCTTACGGTGTGTCGCCCGGAAATCACGACGGAGCGCCCAGCTCCACGGGTCTGTTCAATACGTACTTCGGCACCAGCCGTTTTTCCGGCCAGCCCTACTACGGCGGCCACTACGGCAGCGACAACGACAATAACTACACGCTCTTTAGCGGCGGCGGAATGGACTTCATCGTCATCGCCTTGGAGATGGTCGGAAACAGCTCGACTCCCGACGCGGCTGTGCTTGCGTGGGCGGACGACCTGCTAACCACCTACAGTGATCGACGAGCGATAGTCATATCGCACTATTTGATAAACCTTGACAACAGTTGGGGAACGCCGGGGCTGGCCATCTACAACGCACTCAAAGACAATCCGAATCTCTTCTTGATGCTGTGTGGCCATATGCACGGCGAAGCTCGACGGACGGACACTCGCACTGGTATGGAGGATGTATATACGCTCCTCGGTGACTACCAGGACTACACTTACGGCGGGAATGGGCGGATGAGGATCCTGGAATTCTCGCCGCTTAACGACGAAATCCGAGTCTACACGTATTCCTCAGAGACGGGCATGTTTGACACGGATGCCGATAGCGAGTTCGTACTACCCTGCGCTATGAATGATGGCGCACCATTCGTGAATTTGGGTACCGTAAGCGGGGTGACCAGCGGTAGTAATGCGCAATTGACGACATGGAGCGGGCTGACTCCGGGTGCGGTGCACGAGTGGTACGTCGAGGTGACGGACGGCACATCGACGACAACGGGACCGACGTGGACGTTCACCACCGAATGCACTGTGGTCGAGGACTGCGAAGATGACAATCCATGCACTGACGACTCCTGCAATGCGGGAACGTGTGAATACACCAACAACACTGAACCGTGCAACGACGGAGACGCATGCACGGAAACCGACACCTGTTCCGGAGGTACCTGCAGCGGCACCGCTGTAACCTGTCCCGCAGGGCAGAGCTGCGACCCGGCCGCCAGTATCTGTCTGAGCGATCCGGTTACGGTTTCTTTCCAGCAAGGAACAGATGGCTATGCCGGAGCCGTTGATACATACTGCGACAGTAGCACCCCCACGACTTCCTATGGGGGTTGATGACCAGTTTATGTGGGACCTTGTTCCGGTGAAGTTCGCGCTGCTGCGGTTTGAAGAACTCTTCGACACCGAGACCACGCCGGGGCCAATCCCAACGGGCGCGCTCATCACTTCTGCGACGTTGACCTACGTGAATAACGGTGACACGGGGCAAGATGCAGATCTTCACGAGGTCCTCATCGACTGGACCGACACTGTTACCTACAATACCTTCGGCGGGGTTGCTGGCGCTCAAACCGGTGACGATTACGATTCGACCGTAGTTGCAGTTGCGCCGGACGTGCCGACACAGCCGATCGACGTCACCAGTAGCCTGCAAGAGTGGTCAGATGATCCGTCCAGCAACAGAGGGTGGGTCTTCGTGGTTGCAGTTGACGGTGGTGTAGGCATCCACTCCAGTGACATTGAGACAGTCTCCCAGCGCCCGATGCTCACGGTCACTTACACACCGTGCGTGACAGCCAGCGACTGCAATGACGACAATCCCTGTACCATTGATACTTGTAACAGCGGAGTCTGTGAGTATGCGGACGACGATGCTGCGCCCTGCGATGATGGTGATCTGTGCACGGAAACTGATGGGTGCTCAAGTGGCGTTTGTTCAGGCACAGCCGTAGACTGCGGTATGCAGTTCTGCAATCCGTCCGACGGGCTTTGCGTAGACTGTGTGGTGGACGCCCATTGTTCGGGGGGCGATGTCTGCAACCGGGACACAAATGAGTGTGAGGCGGCACCGGGTCTGCCGATTGTTGCTGGCGACAGCTGGAGATACTTCAAGGGTCTGTCGGAGCCGCCGGCAAGCTGGAACACTGTGGGCTTCGACGACTCCTCTTGGACTCAGGGGGCTACCGGTCTGGGCTACGATTATTACGTGGAGACCGGAGGTGCAAACGGCAACGGCGATTATGGTCCCTTCATAGCGACTGAGCTGGACGACATGAGCGAATGCGCGACACAACCGCCGTGCGTTCCCGCGGGCACGGGCTACGTTAGTGTCTACCTGCGCCGCGCGTTCTCAGTTGCCGACCCGATCCGTGTCACCTCGCTGACCATGAACATGTATGCGGACGACGGTTACGTCGCCTACATCAATGGTGTCGAGGTCGCGCGCCTGCGCGTCGCCGGAACGCCGCCGGCCTACACTACCGTGGCCTCGGGCGGACCGACGGTTTCGCCGCCGATCGAGGAGACGCTCGACTTGACCGGGAACATCGGCGACCTCGTTGCCGGGGTCAACGTGCTGGCCGTTCAGGTCCACAACGCCAGCCTGACCAGCCGCGACCTACTGGTGATTCCACAGTTATCGAGCACGGAAGAGCCGCCCTGCGACGGCCCCGAGGATTGCGACGACGGCATTGCCTGCACGGATGACTCTTGCTCGGACGGCGTCTGTGTCGGCGCGGACAATTGCACGCTCCCAGAGACGTGCAATATGACAACCGGTGTGTGCGAGACACCTCCCGAGTGGACCGCCTACAACGACCTGTCGTGGTATACGGGTCAGCTCGAGACGAACATTACGAAGATTACGTCCCCGGCCAATGAGGCCGGTTTGCCCAGCAGTGGTGAGCTGGTTGAGTACGCTACGGGCAGCGGTACCAGTATCACGCTTACCGCTACGGGCGGAGACCACCTCGCTAGCATCCAAGGCATTGAGGCCGCATCCGGGGACGCGTTCGACATTTTCAACGGTATCGTGAGCACGCTTGGTGTGATCTCCTATGTCAACCAGCCGTCTCCTGACGGCGATCTCGTATTGCAGCTCACCGGAATGAACCCAAATGCCACCTACGAGCTCGTGCTCCACGGCGACCGCAACGCCTATGCCTGGGACCGTGCCTCAGTAGTAACGATCAGCGACGTGGACGGTTTCACGAATGAGAGCTCGGCGGCGACTGACAACCCCACCGGAACTGGAGGGACGCTGTTCGACGGGCCTTCGGACGATTCCACGCGACTTCCGTCGTTGAACCCCAATGGCTATGTTGCCCGTTTCACGGACATCGAGCCCGGAAGCGATGGCGACCTGACGCTAACTGTCAGCCCCGGCGGTCTGGACAACAGAGGCAAGTACGTCAGCGCCCTGATGTTGCGGGAGTTCGCCGCCGAATGTACGGTCAACCAGGACTGTGACGACGGCAATGATTGCACGGACGACGTCTGTGATCCCTTGGATCTCGGCGCCGACGCTAGTGGCTGCGTGTACACGAACAACACCGCTTCCTGTGAAGATGGTGACCTGTGCAGCGAGAATGACGAATGCGCCGGCGGTGTCTGCACGCCAGGAAGTGCTGTCGACTGCAGTCCCCAGCTCTGCAACCCCGCCGATGGCGGCTGCGTTGACTGCCTGGCCGACCTGGACTGTGGGGTTGGCGAGACCTGCAACCTGACGACTCATGTTTGCGAATTGGCTCCCGTACAGGTCACGTTCCAGGACGACGGCAGCTATACCGGAACGCAGGATGCATTGCTTATGGGATCCGAGGCCACCGAGACCCACGGCACGCTTACCGACACCTGCCCGGGCACCGCGTCCGGTCCCTGCGACAACTTTGAGTGGGACGGTGAAGACCCCGCCCCGTTTGTGAATTACGGGCTTGTCCGCTTCGACAACATTGTTGGTGCCGGAGCTGGGCTGATTCCTGCGGGAGCTACAGTGGTTTCCGCCACTTTGACCATTGTAGCTTACGACCCGAGCGCGGCGCCGCCTGCCGACGTTCATGCGGTGCTCGTCGACTGGGATGAGACAACGGTAACCACCAACAACTTCGGCGGCGACGCCGGAGTTCAGGTGGATGAGTATGGCCCCGACATAGGTGACGGGCCGATTGCCAATGGTACGGCCGTCATTGACATCACGACCGCGGTCCAAGGTTGGGTGGATAATCCCGCGAGTAACTTCGGTCTGATCTTTGTGCCCAATTCGCCCAATGGCGTCGTGGTCAGGTCGAGCGAATACGCGACCGTGGCAGAGCGCCCGCTCCTGACAGTAGAATATGAGCCTTGCACCGACAACGCGGACTGCGACGACGGAAACTTCTGCACGACCGACATCTGCAACGTGGGCACCTGCGAATACACGAACACTAACGAGGGCCTCCCCTGCGACGACGGTGTGGATTGCACATCGGGTGATAGTTGTGCCAGCGGTGTCTGTTCCGGCGTCGACAACTGCAGTGCCGGCTATGTCTGCAACCTGGGCACGGGCGTTTGCGACGCCCTGCCCAACGAACCCCCTGACCAGCCCACCAACGAGTTGCCGGCCGATACTTCGATCGACATCGAAGCCAACCCACAGCTTTGTGTGGACGTGACCGATCCGGAGTCGGATGCCATGGACGTCACGTTCTTCGGTCGTGAGGCCACCGGCGTGGCCGGAGAAGACTTCACGGTCATCATGCTCCCGGATCCGCAGAATTATGCGGCCAACGCAAGCTATAACTACATCTACTCGGCGCAGACGCAGTGGGTCGTGGACAATCACGCCTCACGTAACATCGTCTTCGTGACCGGGCTCGGCGACATGGTGAACAGCGCGGAGCTTACGACGCAATGGGATGTTGCGGATGCGGCATTTGACTTGCTCGAAGACCCCGTCACCACAGGACTCGTCGACGGGATTCCGTACGGGATGACCGTTGGGAACCACGATCAGTATCCGGCTGGTGTCCCAAGTGATGCTGACGAGGGTTCGACCACGACGAACTACAATGCTTACTTCGGCCGCAGCCGCTTCGCGAGCCGGGGCTACTTCGGCGACCACTACGATTTCGGCGATCCGACTACCTACGCGGAGAACATAGACAACCACTACGAGCTATTCTCGGCCAGCGGGATGGACTTTATCATCTTCCACCTTGAGACGGAGATGGGCGCGGGCTACGCCGGCGTATGTCCTGCCGGCTCAACATGCCGGGACGTTGTGCAGTGGGCAGACGACCTTCTGACCAACACGTACCCGAATCATCGGGCCATCATCATCTCGCATGCCCTGCTACAGCCCAGCGGCAACCCGCCGGCGTTCATGGAGCATGGACAGGTCCTGTACGACGCGTTGAAGGACAATCCCAACGTGTTCCTGATGAATTGCGGGCACCTGGACCAGGCAAACCACCGCGTTGACACGTTCGACATCGGCGGGGAACCACACACGATCTTCACCCTAATTTCGGATTACCAACAGCGTTCAAATGGAGGGAATGGTTGGCTGCGCATGCTGACCTTCTCGCCCCAGAACGACACGATCCACGTCGAAACTTATTCGCCCATCGTGGAGGGCGGCCGCTTTATTAACAAGCCGACGTCGCACGCAGACAACCTACCCAACGATGCCTGCATACGCGACTGCGTGGACGGCGGGAACGAGTTGCTGCTTCCGTACGATATGGAAGCTGGCCTGCCATTCCAGCTTATCGGTACGGTCACCGGCGTGACCAGCGGCGGACAAGCCTGTGTGGACTGGCCGGGTCGCAAGGCGAGCACGGACTACGAATGGTACGTGACGATCGGCGACGGCGCCGCGACGACGACCGGACCGCGCTGGACCTTCACCAGCGACGGCGCCTGCACGCAGAACTCCGACTGCGACGACGGGCTGCATTGCACCGGAACGGAAACCTGTGACGTGGGCGGGACGGACACCTGTGTCCTGGGTAGCGATCCCTGTCCAGGGCAGATTTGTGACGAGGATACGGACACCTGCGTCGATTGCGTGACGGACAACGACTGCGACGACACGGACCTGTGCACCACGGACACGTGCGACGGCGGAACCTGCAGCAATATGGCGATCGACTGCAGCGACGGAAATGACTGCACCGTCGACACCTGCACGGGCGGGGTGTGTGACAGCACCTATTCCGGACTGGCCTGCTGCGACGCCGATGTCGACTGCGACGACAGCGACCCCTGCACGATCGACACGTGTCCAGACCCGCTGCCGGGCGGAAGCGGCGACTGTAGCAACGCGGTGGATCCGCTTTGCTGCGACCATGACGATGATTGTGACGACAGCGACATCTGCACTGCGGATGCCTGTAACACAGCCAATGTGTCCGCTTTGGACTTCAACGGTACCAGCGACTATGTGACGATGGGAGCAGCCCCAGGTCTTGGGGCAACTACCTTTACGCTCGAGTCCTGGTTCAAGTGGGACGGTGGTGGCGTTACCGCAAGCACAGGGACGCAGGGACTTCTCACCGCGATTCCGTTAGTTACGAAAGGGCGCGGCGAGGCGGACGGCAGCAACCTGGACATGAACTACTTCCTGGGGATTCAGGATGGAGTGTTGGCGGCCGACTTCGAGGAGAATCCCACTGGCCTGAACCACGCAGTGTGCGGATCAACCGCCATTACGACAGATGTGTGGCACCACGCGGCGGTCACCTATGACGGTACGTGTTGGGCGATCTACCTGGATGGCAACCCGGAGACACTGGGCACGGCCTGTACGAGCTGTACCGCGGGCAATTGTCTGACCTGTCCTGCGGCGACACCACGAGCGGACAGCGTACAGCATTTCGGGTTGGCCACGGCAATGACTTCTGGCGGGAGTGCCGCCGGGTTCTTCCCTGGACTCATCGATGAAGTGCGTGTCTGGGATCATGCCAGGACACCGGCGGAGATTCTGGCGGACATGAACAACGAGGTGTCGTCCGGGACCGGCCTGCTCGGTCGCTGGGGCCTCAATGAGGGTTCTGGTGGAACTGCAGGTGACTCAACAGTGCCGGCTGAAGACGGCACGATAAACGGCGCCGCCTGGGAGCTCACGGACCTGCCCAATCTGGGGACGGGAACGTGCGTGTTCGCTCCGATTCCCGACTGCTGTACGGACGTCGGTGACTGCACAGACGACGGCAACCTGTGCACTGAGACAGTCTGTAACGCTGCAAACTGCGAGCATGTGTACAACCCATCCCCCGGTTGCTGCACCAACGACACCGACTGCGACGACGGCGATCCGTGCAGCAGCGACGTTTGCGACGGGACGGATTCCTGCGTGAACACGCCGGGAGTGCTCTGCTGCAACGATGACAACGATTGCGACGATAGTGATATCTGCACCACCGACACGTGCTCGGTGGCCAACAGGGCTGCCCTGGCGTTCGCCGGTTCGCCCGACTACGTGGGCTTCGGAAGCGCCGACTCCGTCAACAACCACGGTACGACCAGCTTTACGGTCGACGGCTGGTTCTACGCGAGGTCCGCCGGTGAGCAATACATCGGTATCTTCCGGCAGGGCCGACAGACGGGCTACTCACAGGTCGCCCTTCAGTTCGCGGCCAGTACTCCCTACAATCGCGTAACGGCGTCGGTCGAGGACTCAACGGGTCACCAATATGACACTCCACCCCACACGATCAACTTCGACCAGTGGTACCACTTTGCGATGGTAGTAGACCGAAGCGTCCAGGAACTTCGGCTCTACGTGGACGGTGTTCATGTCGGCACCGACGATACTGATTCGGATGGGGTGTGGAACAGCGTGATCGACAGCGAGGATGAGTTCGTAATCGGTGCAGCCAGAGACGGCAGCGGGAATCTGTTTCACTACTTCGACGGTCTTATAGACGAGATTCGTATCTGGGATTACGCCTGGATCGATCCCTCGATCGACACCGTGGACTTCGATGCCTATATGGGCAAGCAGATCACTGCGGCGCCTGGATTGCTCCACCGCTGGGGCATGAACGAGGAAAGCGGCCCCACCATATCTGACTCCGTCGGGGCCGACGATGGAACGATCAATGGTGCGACTTGGGAGACGGTGAACCTCGTGGACCTGGGCAGCGACCAATGTGTCTTTACGCCGCTCGATTGCTCACATCTGGACGATGCCTGCAATGTCGGCATCTGCAACGGTTCGTCGGGAGTCTGCGAGGCTCAGACAACCAACGAAGGTGGCGCGTGTGACGACGGCGACTTGTGCACGGAAAACGACGTGTGCTCCGGCGGCTCATGTGCCGGCACTTCCGTTGATTGCTCCGATGGCAACGACTGCACTGACGATGCTTGCGGTCCCGGGGCGAACTCCTACGCCGTGTCCTTCAACGGCACGAGCCAGTACATCGAGTACGGCAATGCCAGCACCCACACAGAGCTGGGCCTGTCGGAGTTCACGCTTGAGGCCTGGATCTACTGGACCGGTGGTACGGGGGATGCGAACTCGGGCAACAACGGCAGGGTGGGCTACCCGATCGTGGCGAAGGGGCGAGGGGAGTCCGACGGCAACAACAGGGACGCCAACTATTTCCTTGTGATCAATAGCTCGACGAGCATGCTCGCGGCCGATTTTGAGTCGTACGAGGCGGCCGTCGGAGGCAACAACAACTATCCCGTGGACGGAACCACCGTGGTGACCCAGAACGAGTGGCACCATGTGGCCGCCACGTATGACGGAAGCTGCTGGCAACTGTTCCTCGACGGCGTGCCGGACGGCTCGGCCTGTCCCGGCATGACGCCACGGTACGACAGCATTCAGCGTTTCTCCATCGCGACCGCGATGGGTTCTGAGGAGTACAGCTTCGGTCCGGCCGGTTATTTCGGTGGCGTGATCGATGAGGTGCGGGTCTGGAGCCGCGCTTTGGATCCTCCCGAGATACTGGCCAACATGTACGTTGACATTGAAGCTGACCCCGACTTGGCCGGACGCTGGAGTCTCGATGAGGGCAACGGGACGATCGCGAACGATAGTAGCGGGAACGAGAACACCGGCACACTGGTCGACGGTCCTGTTTGGGTTGCCAGCGCTCCCGAAGTAGATCTGACCGGCTGTCAGCATACGAATGTCGCCGACGGCACCGGTTGTGTGGATGACGGCGATCCTTGTACCCTGGACGAGTGCAGCTCTGGAGTGTGCGATCACCCCGCGGGGAACGATGGGGCGACGTGCGACGATTCAAACGAGTGCACCACACCCGACACCTGCGATTCCGGCGTTTGCGACGGCGTGTACGACCCGATGCCGGCCTGTTGCGAGTACGACACGGATTGTGATGACAGCGATCCGCAGACGATCGACACCTGCAGCGGCTCACCGGGTTCGCCGGGAGACTGCGCTAATGCCGGATGTGACAGCAATGACGACTGTGATGACTTCAATCCCTGCACGGATAACGTGTGCAACCTGGGCACGGGCCTGTGCGAGTACCCCACTGATCCGGCAGTCTGCGACGACGGAAACGAGTGCACAGGGGAAACCTGTTCACTGGACACGAGCCAGACGGCGGTGAGCTTCAACGGCTCGAGCCAGTATATCGAGTTTGGAACGTACGATACTCACACCGAGCTTGGGTTGGCACAATTCACGCTCGAGGCTTGGGTTTACTGGACTGGCGGGGGTACGCGCGCCTATTCCGGGACCAACGGCCGTTACGGTTATCCGATCGTCACCAAAGGACGAGGCGAAGCGGACGAAAGCGTCAAAGACGCAAACTACTTCTTCGTAATCAACAGTGAGTCGCCAGACAAGGGTAAGCTTGCCGCGGACTTCGAGTCCTATGAGCCCAAGGTCGACAACAACAACAACTATCCGGTCGACGGCAACACCGTTTTGACCCAGAACGTGTGGCACCATGTCGCGGTTAGCTACGACGGTACGTGCTGGCAACTGTAT
>CP070744.1:2922822-2935965 GCA_020348265.1 Phycisphaerales bacterium
ATCGCAAGCAGCACGCAACAGACCATCGCCAACTGCATGGGCCAGGTCCACGAGCGGTTCAGCGCTCGTGCGTCCCTGGAAGGGATGGATTTCCAGGCCATAAACACGACGGTCAGCCAAGTTATAGAGCAACTCGGCGCCGATCCCACATCCGTCGCATTGCTGAACAAGTGCGTGGACACCGATGCTTATCTCGGCGAACACACCGGGAACGTCTTCTACCTGAGTATGCTTTTGGGATCGGCGGTGCGTGAGTATGTAGTCAAGGAACGGCAACGTCAGACGACAGCGCGGGCCCTTCGCTACGACCATGTTATCGATCTGGTGCCACTGGGAATGGGGGCTATGTTCATAGACTTGGGCATGACCCCGCTACGCGACCTTCAGAACGCAGACCGAGCCCTCACGGAAGAGGAAGCCAACTTGCTCCGCCAACACCCCCTGGCCGGAGCTGCAGCGTTGCCCGAAGGGTTTAACTCCGTAGCGAAGATGATCGTCCGCACCCACCACGAGAATCTGGACGGAAGCGGCTATCCCGACGCCATGCCTGCAGACCAGCAACATATTTTCACACGCATCATCCGTATCGCCGATGCATACGACGCGGCAACCGCGCAGCATGTCTACAAAGAAGCCAAGTCACCGGCTCGAGTGATCTGGGAAATGACCTGTGGGCCCTTCCACCGCTTCTTCGACCGAAACCTCGTGCGCGTACTTGCCCGGCTCATTCAGCCATTCTGGATCGGTACCAAACTGCGTTTGAGCAATGGTCAGTATGGCGTTGTGGTCAAGTACAACCGTCGAAACCCGTTCGCACCTGATGTAGTGATAGCGTTTGACCGGGAAGGACAACCCCTGGCAAAGTCCGAACTGGTCGGGCCAGTCGAGTTGGGGAACGAACGTACACTGCGCATACAGTCCTGCGGTGATGAGGACCTTTCCTTCATCTACCACGTCACGTTCATGGACGACGCCCCCTGCCCTGCGATAAGGCAGTCGCTGTTCGAAGCCGCCTATCCGTAGAGCGCGGACTTATCACGTGCCACTGCATTCAAGCAGTGCCCATTGGATTCTCGTGGTGTTCATGCACTGCTCGCAAGCAGTGGTGCGCCAGCAAACTCAAGCTTGACGGTGCACGAGAATGACCTATCCCAGCTTCTCGGTCTTCTCGATGCAGTTGATGTCCATAGTCGCCAGCTCGTCGAGCACCGGATTGTAGATCTCCGGGATCACCGGCACGTGCACGCCGGGAAGCATTACCTTGCCGGCGAGGATCAGCTTCGCCCCGACCGCAGCCGGCAGGCTTACCGTTCGAGCCATCGAAGAGTC
Source organism: Phycisphaerales bacterium (assembly GCA_020348265.1). GTDB lineage: Bacteria > Planctomycetota > Phycisphaerae > UBA1845 > UBA1845. Next base: position 2,924,152 of record CP070744.1, read on the forward strand.
GCCCTCCACCTGACCGTAATCGATCAGCGTCGAAGTAATGTGCTCATCAGGTCCGGAGGGGAACTTGGCGAAGAAATCGTGACACAGCACGATCATGTCCCGCTCGCCCTTGCGATAAGGCATCTTCAGTTCCATACGGTTTGCCAGAATATCAAGCGGAGTGGTTTCCCTATCGGTGATGCCGACCTCCTCGTCGCTGAACAGCCCCAGCCACTCGAATCGATCGAGGATGGCGGAGGACTCTTCGATGCCAAGTTGGGCGGCCAAGTCCTTGCGAACATCTCCGGAGCCGGGATTCTTCACAAAGGTGCCCATGAACTGGGCAAAAGTCGTACCCGGCTGATACGTCGCGGGGGTCTCCTCCAGCAGGCCGAGGTCAACAACCTTCTTGAGGGTCTCACACCATCCTGGATAGCGGAAAGTCCCGCGGAACATCGTGTCGATCCCTTCCAGGCCGTATATGTCTATGTAGCCCAACGAGTCACGGTTCGGATAGGACTCGAGGTAACCGATCCCTTCAATGTCCATACCGTGCCGGTTGTCGGTGAAGAGCTGCGGACCTGGGATATCGACCCTCTCGCCGTTGAGGCGATAGCAGGCGGAGTTCTTGCCCGCTGTGCAGACTGCACGCGGGCTCCAGGAGAACTTGTACCCCCAGGGGTTGTCGTTGTCCGCGGGTGCGGGAAGCCCACCACAATAGGACTTGAAGCTGGACACCTTGCCACCACGCTTCCTCACGTCGTCGATAATCCGCATCGCGGACATGTGATCAATACCGGGATCGACCCCGATCTCATTGAGCACCATAATCCCGGCCTGCTTTGCCGGGCCGTCGAGCTCCTGCATCTTCGGACCAACGTAGGAAGTAGTAACCATGTGTTTCTTGTGTTTGATGCACAGCTCCGCCACGACCGGATGGAGCGGCGCAGGAAGCAGACTGATGGACAGATCATGCTCGCTGATGAGCTTCTCCAGTTTGTCGGTCTCACCAGCCAGCAGGGTCAACGTCGTCCCGTCGGGATGCCCATCAACGAGGGCCTCAGCTTTCGAAACTGTCCGGCTGGCAACGGTGACCTTGAAATCCGGCTGGTTAAGCAGGTGGCGAACGAGCGGGCGGGTCACCAGGCCTGCACCAAGAACAAGCACCTTCTTCATCATAATACTCCTCGGTAAATAACGTTGCGGATTGCTCTAGCGCGTCCGGCACTCCAGACCTCGGATCGCCGCCAAAACACTTTCACTCCGGGCCGCATAGCAACCTCGGCAAACTGGAGCCTGCGGCTCGTGTTGCACGATGGCAGCGGGATTCATGAGACTGGGTACAGTCTACTTCACAAACTTCTCCAAGTACTGGTACGGCTCAGTAAGTTGACCATGATACACAATGGTCGCCCGTCGAAGCTCCGGGGGCAAGCCGCTGCCCTCAAGACTCGCATTGAAATCAGCATTTGCCAAAGCCGGCACCAGCGGACGGAGTGCATCACTGAAGAAGCACGAAGCGTCCACGGGCAACTCGCAGGGCAGGAAATCCACGGCAAGCACCACGGGACCTTTGCCAATCACCCCATCTCGCGTCTCCTCTGTTTCGGGATCATATACGTAGATGGGACTATTGGGCGTGGTCGAACGAACCGTACATGCCAGCGAACCGTCCACGTCACAGGTGATGTCTCCGATGACGCGCAGACGTGCTTTGCCCTGCTCAGCGTAAAGCTCGCGAAGCTGCTCGCGAGTGATGAACCTGGGGTATCGCGGCGTCCAGAACACACAATTAATAAGCAGGGTCAATGAGCGAACACTAGGGAAGAAAGCCGCCCGGTAGAGCTCGGGATTATCGTAGTACTCCTGGAGCTCGAACGGAGCCGAATCATCGACCCGCTTGACCATGTGCTCTTCCCGGAAGACGACCTTGCAGCAAGTGTTGGCATCACCAATGAGTCCAGGCAGATCGTCAGGGGACACCTCCCGGACTGGAAGCGCGTCGAACACCTCCTGGGCGCCTTGTGACACCCGGCCGTAGCCGGCGAACCCACACACCAACGGCACCAGACTGTCCGGCAACCCGTCACGTTTGATAATGTCGCCCACATGGGCGATCGCATTCTTGGCTTCATCCAGATCACGGTAGCGATGAGCCGGTGCGATCTCCTCAAACGGCGTCTTAAATCCTTCATGCTTGAGACGCTGCCCAAACGCCCACAGGGTGTCGATCATCCCTGCATGCCCGGCAAACGGACCGAAGAAGACCAGACGCTGATTCTGTTCATTGACGATCTGCTCGTGATCGATAAGTTGACACCGAAGCTCAAGCAGGCGGCGAAGCGCCGGCATGTTTCCAGCCTGCCCCTTGATTGTGTGGGAGAAATAAACATACGTCTTCCCGGGCTCGATCTTCTCGGGGGGAATCTCCTTGATGCCGAGGAGCACCGGGCAGTCTACAAGAGTGTCCGACATAGCCGCCCCTGCCTCGCGATAATCCTCATCCGAAAAGGCCCGCGTGGGAGATGACTCCACCTCAAACTCCACGCCGTGCTCGCGGGCCAGTAGACGCACGTCATGCGGAACCAGAGGAGCGCGCCTTTCCCATTCACTCTTATCCTCGTGACGTATGCCTATCTTGTTCAAACTCGCATCTCCTCCGGCCGATCAGCCGCTCGGAGTTCGCCAAGCGCGGCATCCAACCCGTTGTGGCCCCATAATCTACAGCATCGTCGCTTTTGCGGACAATCGCTGCGTTCCCGATTCCGTCTATCCTCCCCAGCATCGCCTGGATATCCAGGGCCTGAGGACTTTCGCCCAATGAAACCGGCGAACGGAGCAGGCTCCCGCTTGACCCGCGGATAGGCAGCGCCCCCCGTAAGGAACGGATACTAGATAAGCGTTCGGAGACCGTCAAGGACCCACCGGAGGCGACAACGGGACGCACGCTCACGGTTCCAACCCCGGCCTCGACAAACCGCCGCGTATCTGCAATACTCAAGTGTTACTCATGCATTGGGAACCAAACACGGAAACGGCGCAGTCGTATGATGCAACCTGAATCGTTGGCCCAGCTCGCCGAGAGCGGCAATGTACGTACTGTTGAAGAGGAATGGATGCGGGTTATGGAATCCGCTGACCTGACTACGGATACGCTCGCCTCGTACGACTTCGTACTCAAAGCGCTGCGTCAGATCGACAAGGACTCTCAAGCCGGCGCTCTTGCCTGGGCCGCCGTCGAAACCGTATCCGCCCGCTTCGACCCCGTGGATACGCTGCGGGTGGCCGGTCCGTTCCTTCTTGCCGTGGGCGACAATGAAGACCTCCGCACACAGGTTGCACAGCTGTATCGCCAGGCTTACAGCGATCGTGAGGGGCTTGAGAGCCTGATGAGCGAATCCGGCATCGAAGGTGGACGCCCGGTACGCCGTGCGTTGCGGACTCTGGAAGTATGTCTGGCTCTTGACCGGGGCGCTTTCCTCTCGGCCCGCGACGAGGATGATGCAGCCAGGGTCGACGAGATTGACATTTCGACCTGGGACTTCACTATCACGACGACAAGCGGACAGGAGGTCGTAGGTGCCGTTCACCTGGCAGACCGCTATGAGCCCGCCGACACAACTGATTTTGCCGTAATGCGACAGTTCAACCGTGAGCAGTTTGCCCACCAACTCCAAAAGGACCCAGCTGCGGTCGTCATCGGCTTTTGCCGGGATCGCGGCAACAGGATCACCAGCGACGAACTCGCCTCCCTGCTGGCAGGAGAGTTTGCAGACCAAGGCGATTGGAGGAAGTGGTGGACACGAGCACGCACGAGTCTGAAGCGTAATCGCCAAGTCCAGCTCGAGGGTCGCTCGCCCTATGTTGTAAGCTATCTGGATAAACCGGTTGCTCCGGAAGACTCGTTTCTTGCCGAGTTCGCAACTCTTCGCGATCCGATCGCACAGTGGTCCCTTATGGAGAAGTACGTCCAGCAGTGCAAGGTGCACAAGTCCGTACCTCCGCCCGAGGTGATTCGACAATGCTGGAACAGTTTCCAGAAGCGCGCCAAAACCGCGTCCGCAGAAAACACCGCCTTGTCCGGGATGCTCTGGTTGATCGTTGCCCGTACGGGAGAGCTTGGCGAGGTCGACGGGGCAGCGGACGAGGCTACTGCTTTCCTGAAAGCGGCGACGGATCTCGATGCCGTCGCAGCAGCGTTGGAATCAGATGCGCTGATGGACATCTTCTGCAGGTGCCTCGTGGAGGCCAGACCGGACGATTGGCAGGAACGACTGCTCGAACTTCTGCCAGTCCTCCCTACTGCTGCTTGTGAGCGGGCGGCCTCGCAACTGCTGGACGCAGGGACGGACCCATCAGACCTCGATGCCGCGGTCGCGAGAATCATGGCGTCGCCTATCGCCCACTTCGACGCGCTCCTCTGGCTCTGGGGCGGCCCGTCAGACGACACGCTTGCCCGCACACCCGAGCCGACCAAGATCCTAACCCGCATTCTTCGAGCACTCGACGATGCGCGACGCTCGGATGAGCTGGCCAAAGACACGATCAAGCGGATGAACGCACACGCACGGTCGACACTCTCCGCCAACAAGCACGACCGCTTCGTTCACTGCTTGGAAGGACTCGAAGCGGGATTGGCCTCTACTCTGCGGAATCAGCTGTCCCGAACCGACGCCCTGGGACGCGCGCTGCGCGAAGACCTTCTGCGCATCCTCAACAACAAGTTCCCACCGTCGGCTGCAGCACCCAAAGTCGCTCCTTGGGCTCGTGAAGATGTACTGTTCGTCACCGAAGCGGGCTTGACCAAGAAACAGGCGGAAATCGACCATCATGTCAATGTTAAAATGAGAGAGAACGCCAAGGCTATCGGACGCGCCGCCGCCCACGGTGATCTCAGCGAAAACGCCGAGTACAAGTTCGCCCTGGAGGAACGTGACCTCCTGCGTGCTAGGCTTGCGCAGATGAATGCGGAAGTCGAAATGGCCACCGTCATCACGCCGGAGGACGTGCCGACCGATCAGATAGGCATCGGCACCAGGGCCGTTTTCCGCAACGTGGAGAGTGGTAAGGAGCTGGAATTGGCATTCGTGGGTCCGTGGGAAGCGGATGCAGAGAAGGGATTTCTCAACTACAAAGCCCCCCTGCCACAGAAACTCATGGGGCTGAAAGTCGGCGAAGTCGCGGAGTTCGACCTTGCCGGAGCCACCGGGGAGCACGAAATAGTCAGGTTGAGCAACACGCTGGAAGAGTAATACTCACCATGGCTATAAATGGGCCTCTGCGCGGAGAACATCGAGGTGAATAAGCGGGCAGCCGCCTTGTTGTAGTTGCCCCAGAGCGGGACTATGTGATGAAGGCAGCAATCATCGGGTTGCCAAAATCAGGGAAATCAACGCTCTTTACGGCAATCACCGGAAAAGCAGTAGATCCCTACGCACCGCCCGAGCCCAGGCAGACGGTTGTGCACGTCCCGGATGAGCGGCTGGCCTATCTGGCCGAACTGCACAAGCCTTCGAAGGTCATTGAGGCAACCATCGATATCGTGGACGTGCCGGGTTGTTCGCTCGACGACCCCAAGGGGCAGGAGGAATGGCGGCGATTCCTGCCTGTAGTGCGTCAGGCGGACATGTTGATCGTCGTCGTTAGAGACTTCGAAAACGACGCCGTCCCCGCGTATCACGATCGCATCGATGCCAAAGGTGATTTTGACGCGATGTGGGACGAGATCATCTTCGCTGATCTTGACACCGTTACAACCCGCGTCGAGCGAATCGAAGCGCAATTGAAGAAACCCACCAAGACACATGACACAGAAAAGCGTGAGCTTGCCCTGCTTCAGCGCTGCCAGGAGGCGCTGGAATCGAGCGAACCGCTTTCAACCGTAATTGCCCATGAGGATGAGCGGCGAGCAGTATCCAGCTTCGCGTTTCTGACCGAAAAGCCGTTGGTCTGCATCCGCAATATCTCCGACGAGGAGGCTTCATCAGCAGAAGGAATCCAAGCCGAGCACACCAAGGCCTCTTTGGCACTAAGTGCCTCCATCGAGGCGGAAATCGCTTTACTTGATCCTGCCGACCGCGCGGTGTTCCTGGAGGACCTCGGCTTGGAATCGCCGGCACGCGATCGGTTGGTAAAGGCGTGCTACGCGGCCGGTGGTTTGATTTCGTTCCTTACCGTCGGCTCCGACGAGGTCCGAGCCTGGAGCATCCCCGCAGGAACCACGGCTGTAGAGGCGGCGGGAAAGGTCCATACCGACTTTGCCAGGGGCTTCATCCGTGCGGAAACGGTGGCTTTCGCGGACTTGCTGGAGCACAAAGACATAAAGGGTGCGAAAGCCGCTGGCAAGGTGCGCAAAGAGGGAAAAACGTATATCGTGGAGGACGGAGATCTGCTCAACATTCTCTCCAGCGCGTAGGGTAGACAAACCACCGCACAGGGTGGTATCATCAATGGAGCAATGGTGTACCGTTTACGGACATTGCCAGGCGGATGGCTGACACCCGCGGACACGGTTTCGTGTCGCAAGAGTCGGGCGGTGAGTCTGTTTGTCATGTGTGCGGTGTGAGACGTCGAGCAAAACCCGCTCGATCAAGAACATAACAACGGGGCGTGGCGCAGTCCGGTTAGCGCGCTTGACTGGGGGTCAAGAAGTCGCTGGTTCGAATCCAGTCGCCCCGATTCGGAGTTATGCACTTGGCAAACCACCTACTAGATGTGGAAGAAACCCCGGAACGGCGCAGGTGGATCTAACCTAGCCTTTTCGCCGGTATGACCAGTACAGTGCCGCTACTGCGATTGCAGCGCCCAAGACAATAACCCAATGCGGGATGATATAGAACGCGCCGATCACTCTGCCCGCCGCCTCTTGACTTTCCGCTTCTTCTTGACCTTGCGCTTCTTCTTCGGTTTATCTTCCGGCGGATCGGTCTCCATTGCACCCCGAAGCGCCTCATCTGCGGACAATGGGGCCATTGAAAGTGGTCTGAGGCGATCTAATGTATCGTCGTTCTTCTTGCTCATAGAAGAAGTGTACCACATTTTGGGGGGGCCGCGAAAGAAATGTCCACCCACTGATTGACGGCTCGACAATTGGCGTGTATAGTTCATGCGATTGCACAGCCAATGTTAGCGCTTGGCGCCAGACCACGGTCTGATATAATCGGACGGAAGTGGAGGATGAAATAGTGGAAACGAACGAAGGCGATCAATACATCCCGCTTGTTGAAGTCGAGCAAAGGATCAGCGAGATTGAGGACCAACTCGTAAAGCTGCCCATCGAATTGGAAATGTTGGAGCGATTACGTGCTGGCGCGGTTCTTCTGGATATTCCGGAACGTAAGAACCACGGCCAGCGCGACCAGTCCTCGGCTGCCGGGACTAAGTCTGTAACTCTCGGGCCTTGTGCTACTACAACGGAGAAGATCATTCTTTACCTGAGAGTCAATCCCCGATCGACGCCCCCAGAAGTTGCTGAGGCGATAGAAGATGAAGTTGAATCCAAGGCCAAGAATAAGCGGCGAATGCTGCTTTCCTCGATGTACAATATGACGCGAGCAGGACGCCTTAACGCCGATGACCAAGGGCGTCTGACGGTCGCACGCAACGGAAAGGAGGTGGGTAAATGAAAAAAGTGTAACGGGCTGATGTGGTAGCCCGGAAATAAGCGGGGACGGCGACCCCAAAGCTAGCTAATAAAGGGTCGCCGCCCCGTCCACGTTGCCCCACTGGTGAAACTGGCATACACGCTGCATTTGGACTGCAGTGGCAAGCGTGCTTGCCGTCCCGGTTCGAGTCCGGGGTGGGGCATTCACATAAAGTATACCGTAGCGAATGGACGTGTCAAGAACGTGGCGTTCGATACGCGAGCCGTGCGCCTGGAGCAAGCTTCAGCGCCGCTTCCGTGCGCTCGCCGTCCGACACCTTGCGATGATTCCAGCGAAACGCGAATTCGTCACAGTAGCGCTGTAGGTGTTGCTTGCCGACGTGGTGGAACGTGGCATGAACGCCGCGCTTGAGAAGGGCAAAGTAGGATTCGCAGGTGTTGCAGTGGGCATCGCCACGAACGTACTCCTTCATGTTATGCCGGACACGCTTGTGTCCACCGGCAAACGTCCGCCCGATGGTGCGATAAGCCATCAGATCATCGGTCATCAGGCGAGAGCTAGTCTTGTCAACCATATCGTCGACGGCCTTGCGCAGCGTCTTAGCATTCACCTTGCGGACGACGCGGGTACGCATCGGGCCGTCGCGCTGAATTAGGGCAACTACGGGCGTCTTCTTGGTGCCGTGGCCGCGGAACTTCTTGTTGTGCGGGCCATGCTCGCGAGGCTTACCGCCGACGTAGGTTTCATCGGCTTCAACAGTGCCGCTCAGCATACCTCTTAATGGTTCACTTTTCATCGCGTGGCGGATGCGGTGTGCCAAATGCCAAGCACTCTTGTAGGAACCGAGCCCGAGCATCCGGTACAACTGGTGGGCGCTCATGCCCTTCTTGCTGGAACACACCAGGCAGAACGCCATGATCCACTTGCTTAGCGGAATATGCGAACGCTCAAAGATCGTGCCCACAGTGACGGTGAACTGCCGTCGACACTCGCGGTTCTTGCACTTGTGAACGCCAGGGCGAGTCGCCTTACCATTGAGCTTGGCGCTATCCTCGCTGCCACAGTGGGGGCAGATCGGGCCGTTCGGCCACCGTAGACCCTCAAGATATTCTCGTGCCTCGTCTTCGCTTAGCTGACATGCCTTGTTGAAGTTCATTTCCACGCCCTTTCTACCTTAATACTACATCATGGGGCGTGGTTTGTCAAGGGGATAATTCCGCCCCGATTAACTAAGTCGTTGGAAAAAAAGGACTTACGTCACCACTTGGCGTGAGTCCTTGTTTAATGCATGCTCTGTGCGCCACCACTTGGCCACCACCTTGAGAGCCAAGTGAAGGGGGGATTATGGCCTCTAAACGGAGTATGGCGACATGGGCCACATCAGAAAACGAGCCCACGGCAGGCTGGCTTTCGTCTTTTCGTGGAAGGGCAAGAGGCACACCAAGAGCCTGGGCACCACCGACGAACAGGAAGCCGAGGCGATTCGCGAGCGGGCGAACGAGCAACTCGACCGCATCCGGAAAGGGGAAAGTGCCTGGCTTCGAAGCTCCTGGCCGATGGCCACTCCATCATGGACGTGCTCTTCGGCTCCGAGGAAATCGGCCACCAGGTCGCATCCCCCACCGACGACAATCCGCTGATCATCTCCCAACTCAAGGAAGCCTTCATCGACAACCTGAAAGCGACAAGCCGTACGCCCGGACACATCGAAGGGACCCGAGGTCAGCCGATTCTACAGTGTTCACCGTGAAGGTGTGACACTCTATAGCAGATTCGGAATTTGTGTAGCGGGCGAATTGCATGCCGGCGCTTCGCTTGGGCATGGCACCCAACTCCTGACCCGCTACACAAAAGACGAAAACGCTCTAGGGGCAACCACCCGGGTCGACGTTGTTACCAGCCCAGGAGTATGGCCGCCCCATAAGACCGAACAGAATCTGATTGAGGTCACCGACGTTCAGAATCCCTTGCGGGCGATAGAACGGCGCGCCTTGGCCCTCCATGTCAACCCAGGTCCAGTGCGCCTGCGGCTTCGGGTCACCCGGCAGCCCGTAGTTGAGGTTTGTGAGCAAGTACCCCGAAATATCCCCGACGCTGAGTATCTGATTCGGTGGATCGAACTCGGTGGTTACGGGGTCAACCGGGCCGACCACGTCGCCGTAATTGCCCGGCGGAGGTCTTAGGATTGTCCCGATCATCAGCGGATCGCTGCAGACCTCGCCCGTTGGAGGTCCGCAGGCGCTTACCGCATAAGTCGCTACCGGTGTGACCTGGCAATCGCTGATGTGCAGCAAGGACGAATCGGCCGCTCCGAAATCATTCCAAGTCTGGAAATGCGGTGTTACGTCCAACCTGGCAAACCAGTCTTCGTCGGTACAACCACCAGGTAGTCTGCATCCAAGCGCTTCCTGCTGAGGCGCTTGCACCCACCAGCTTAAGCCTTCATCCGGATGATGTACGCATGGCGTGGTGACGACACAGGTTCCACCACTACAGGCAGGATCGCCGGTGCAGGTGACGTCCGGATCATTGTCGCACACGTTCGGACAATCCGAGTCCGAGGAGCACGTTCGACGAAGGTCGCCACTGCAACGCGTCATCTCAACGAGTTCGACCTTGTAGGCAACCTCGCTATCTAGGTTGGTGCTTGGATCGAAGGAGATATAGCGGTGCTTGTGGGCTTGGTGCTGCCAGTCCGTCGGAATCCCCGGTGGTACCGTCAAGGCATCAATCCGCCGAAGTGTACCGGACCGTAAGACCGTAGGAACAACGTCATTGTCCTGAAGAGTCCTGTAGTAAACGATGCAATTGTCGATGGTCACCTGTGCACCGACCCCGAAGATCAGATTGTCCAGATAAAGCGCTTCAAGCGTGTCTTGTCCGTATCCGTCGTTATCAGATTCATCCACGAAGGTCACGACGCTGTCGGCGCTGATTTCCAGAGTCCCCAAACGGAAGTTGGTTCCACATACATCGGGCCAGGGATTCGGGCTGGGGCAAGCCGGGTCGTCCGCGCCTCCGCAAACGTCTCCCGAATCGCTGCAAACCCCGCGAGCGAAGCCGTCGTCCGTAGGCCCGAAGTTTACCCCCGCCGTCTCGAACTTCTGCGAACCTGTTCCGGAGAGCAAAATCTTGGCACCGGTTCCCGCAAACAGGTGCGGAGACTTGCTCTGGTTGACGAAATCACCCGCCAGGGACATGGAGATGCCCCCCGGGCCCCTATCTGCACAGAATGCTACGGACGCGGTTACTGAAGTCAGAACCATATCGCCACCGACGTCAACCGTCGGGCTGCCAGCTCGTTTATCGTTGCAGCCAACGATAAGCTTGGGCGGTGGTGTGATTCCGCCCCGCGCGGTGAAGCAATCCGCTTCGTCTCCCCCGCTGAGTATCAGATCTCCCGTCGTGGTAAGCATCATCTTATCGGTAAGGGTGATCTGCCCGCCGTCCATCATATCCTCGCAGCTTCCGCCCTGGATTTCTACAGTTTCGGCCTCAAGGAATGCACCTACTCCGGAAGCCGCAGGCGAGGCGGCATAGCTCCCCGCCGGCCCTACAGTGAATTGATTGCTAACGTCTATGAATGCGTCACCCTCGACCAGAATCTCGCCGCCCTGCGTCACTATGATGTTCGTGCTGGTTACGGTGTCATCAGCTCCGACCCACAGCGTCGTCGTCGATGTACTCCCCAGGGGGAGGATTCCATCAATCACAATCCCCCCGTCGCTGACAACGATAAGTCCAACCGACGTCCTTTCGATACCCGTCACATAGAGCTGCGCGGAACGCAACATGCGCAGGGTATTGATCTCAATCTCTTCATCCATGGTGACGTCGACGTCATCGAGCGTTATGTTGAGATTGTCAATGCTATCCTGGTTGTCGGGGTAGTTGCCCGGCCCCAGGCCCCAGATTTCATCCGTCCAGTTGCACTCGGTGAGGCATTCTCCATAGACACAGGTGTCCGGCTCGCTGTCCGCCGGATCGTCGCACCAGTCGGGGATGTCGTTGATGTTGCAGTCGTCGGTATCAGGCACCCAATAATAGATGTCGCACTCATCGGGAATGTCGTTGGAGTTGCAGTCGTCGCACCAGGGATCACCGGCGCAATCCTCCAGGTCCTGCTCATCGGGAATGCCATTCTCGTTGCAGTCGCGCATAAACTCATACGCCCCCATATCAACGACGTCAAGGTAATCAGGAGGATCGGTGATGCCTGTATCCGCGATGA
>CP070744.1:2936065-2971605 GCA_020348265.1 Phycisphaerales bacterium
GGTGGAATGTACAACGACGGCACCAGCAGCCCGACGGTGACGAACTGCACGTTCAGCGGAAACTCCGCACGCGTCGACGGTGGCGGGATGTACAACTACGATAACAGCAGCCCGACGGTGACGAACTGCACGTTCAGCGGAAACTCCGCACGCGACTACGGCGGCGGGATGTACAACTACGATAACAGCAGCCCGTCGGTAACCAACTGTACGTTTGTTGAGAACTCTGCGCCAAACGGCAGGGCTGTGGCCTGTGATTCATACGAGCAGGACCGTCCGAGCGACGTCGACATGATCGACTGTATCCTCTGGAACGGTGCAGACGAGATATGGAATAACGACGGATCGACGATCACCATCACATACAGCGATATTCAAGGTGGTTGGCCGGGCGAGGGCAACATCGATGCCGACCCGCTCTTCGTGCGTGCTCCCGATGACGGTGGTGACGGATGGGGCGATGACCCCGATACTCCAGAGGACGAAGGTGCCAACGACGACTACGGCGACCTGCACCTTCAGGACGGCTCGCCGTGCATCAACACCGGTAGTCCAAACGACATTGACCGGTGGCACGACGTCGACGGGGAAGAGCGCACCCAGCAGTGTCGGGTGGACATGGGCGTCGATGAAACACCATACCTTCTTGCGGACTGCAACGATAACGATCTTGACGACATCGAGTGCGACATCACCGAGGGCACGAGCAAGGACTGCAACGGGAATTGGATCCCGGATGAGTGCGAGATGCTCTCGGGCACGGTTTACGTGCATGACAATGCTACCGGCGGGGCCGATGACGGGTCCAGCTGGTCCGACGCCTTCGTCGAGTTACACAACGCGCTTACCTACGCCGAATGCAGGGGCGACGTCACCCGGATCCGCGTCGGAGAGGGAACCTACGTCCCGGATACCACAGGCCTTGCCGATCCGCGAGAAGCCACCTTCCAGCTCCAAAGCGGTGTCAGCGTCCTCGGCGGATTCGCCGGTGCCGGCACGGCAGACCCCGACGAGCGCGACCCCGAAAACTACGAGACCGTCCTCACCGGCGACCTGGGGCACGACGATGTGGCCGTCGCCTGCACCCAGAATTCTCCGGACTGCGACGCCAATGGCGGACTGTGCGTCGACAACAACTGCATCATCCCGGCCAACAACACCGACAACACCTACCACGTGGTCACCGGCAACGGAACCGACATCACGGCCGTGATCGACGGCTTCACCGTCACCGGGGGGAACGCGAGCGGTTCACAACCACACGACATCGGCGGCGGGATGTACAACCACTCCGGCAGCCCCACGGTCAGTGACTGCACCTTCACCGGTAATGCGGCGACGCGGGGCGCGGGGATGCTCAACAACGCCAGCGCCGCCGCGGTGAACAACTGCGCCTTCAGAGGCAATTCAGCCAGCGTCCACGGTGGAGGGGTGTATAACGTCAACGGCAGCGGCATAAGGCTCGAGACCTGTGCGTTCAGCGCTAACCGGGCACTGTCTTGGGGCGGCGCCATATACAACAATGCCAGTCACCCGACGGTGACGAACTGCACCTTCACGGGGAACATCGCCTCTCTCCAAGGAGGCGCGATGCAAAACTGGATCGCCAGCCCGACGGTAGTCAACTGCAGGTTTCGCGGTAATGAGGCTCCACATGGCGGCGCCATATTCAGCAGGAGTGACAGCTACCCGAAAGTCACCAATTGCACGTTCACCGGAAACACCGGCGATTACGGCGGCGCCCTGTACAACGAGTGGTACGGCATCCCGACGGTCACCGGCTGCACGTTCAGCGGTAACGCCGGAGCGGTTCAAGGTGGTGCGGTCTACACCTCGGCGAACGCGGGGATAACGATCTCCAACTCCATTCTCTGGGGCGACACCGGCGGCGAGATCGTCAGCGTCGACGGGGGCACGGCAACGGTGCGCTACAGCGGTATCCAGGGAGGGTACGACGGTACCGGCAACATCGACGCCGACCCGCTCTTCGTGCGCGACCCGGACCCCGGACCCGACGGCACGTGGGACGGCGTGGCTGACGATCACGGCGATCTGCATTTGTCGCCGGGCTCCCCGTGCATCGATGCGGCGGACAACACGTCCGTGCCCGCGGATGCGGCTGACCTCGACGGGGATGCGGACACTGCGGAGCCGACTCCCTTTGACCTCGATTTGCACCCGCGCTTCGTCAACGATCTGGCCACCGACGATACCGGCAACCCCTCCGCGGAGATTCCGGACCGCATTGTGGACATGGGGGCCTATGAGGCCCCGACTGCCGGCGATTGTGACGGGGACGGATACGTTTGCCTGCTCGACTACGAAGTCTTGGTCTCGTGCATGACCGGCCCGGGCGGCGAGGTGACACCGGCGTGTAGCATGCTCGACCTGGACCGCGACGGCGACGTGGACTTGAGCGACTACGGCGCGTTTCAATGCTGGTTCACCGGTGGTGCGCCGTAAGGTTGACACCTGCCCCCCGATTGCCATTGAAACTGTTACATAAAAGTTGTTATGTAAGACAATCAGGAGGGGCGCCGTTGTGGGGGTTTGCGGCGGCTTATTCGGGTACTTTCAGGGCGGCGGCGAACCAGTCGTAGAGTTCGCGGGATTCCTGCAGATCGTTGATCACTACTGGACAGTTCCCGGCGGCTTTGACCTCGATACCCATTTCGTAGCATTCGTCATCGACCCGGCGACAGAAGGCTACTATGCCCGCCAAGTAGCTCCGCGTGTAATCGGGCATCTCTACGACGGCTTCCACCGGTCGGCCGCTGCGGACTGATTGCCGGGTGGTTATCACCACGGACAGGCCGCTGAAGGTGATATTGCGGACTACCGCATCGAACACAGCAGGTTCGGGATCAGGACCGATGAAGAGGTGCAGTTCGCACTTGGCTCGTAGCGGGCGCCGAGACTCCCGGCGTTGCTCCGAGTTATCGGGCGGAAGGCCAGCGGCGGCGTCCAGCGCCTCCAGGATCTCCGTCATGAACTCCTGCGTTTCACCCGTTGTCGGGCACATAGACACTCCCCGCTCACAAATCGCAGCCCCGCGGGCTCCACCTGCTTGCCCAGTAGACTCTATCGCCCCAAAAACCGGCTACCTTTGAGAACACCCCGCGGCTTGCGCGCGATATCGGTAAGACCGCTTAGGGATCACTCCCACTTATTGGTTGGGCAACCCGGTTCAAGCATCACGGTGCACCCGAAGCAGCGACGGTGGTAGGTCGCGGAGCTGATCCGAGCCCCGGCCACCTTGAACGCGCACGGATGGCCCTATAACTGGCTATGTCGCGCATTGCACGGGGCGTCTGCAAGGACTTTGTTGTCGAATCCGAACCGCTTGAGGCGTGCAGGAACACCCCACAACCACAATCGGCAACGGCAGTTGGGGTGTACGTGGGCCCCCGGATCCCAAGGTGGAATCGGATGCATCCCTTACATGAGCAGTTGCGGTGGAGCCTTGACGCTACCCTGCGTGAATATGCCTGAGGTCGTCCCCGTGCCATCGCCGCTGCCGGAAAACAGCTCTACGACATTGCCGAACATTACCAAGATCGTCATCGTCTTGCCCAACATCGTCGGGTCAGGAACCTCGACCTGACGAATTTCCGTGAGAGTAACGGCGGCGAAGTCCACAATTTGTATCGGGTTGACCAGCAGGCCGCCCTCGTCGCGCGAGTCCGACAGCTCCTTCACGACGGGCATTATGATCGTATTGTTGTCCGGATCGAAGTCGTCTATCCGGCTCTGTAGTTTCTCGCCGAATGTTGCCGTACCCGTGCCGCCATTCCAGACCGGATACTCATCCCCTATGGATACTTCAAAGGGTTCAGTTGCTCCACCCAGTTTCTCTTCCGTAGCCAATAGGCGGTTTATCTCCGCAACACCGTGGCCATCGTTAATATCAAGCACAAGGTGCACCGGTGGGCGGGGTCCCATGCCGAAGATGAACACGGCTACTTCCTCTCCGGTCTGGAACACTCTTCCGTCTGCCGGCTCGGACGGTCCGGTTTTTCCGGGGTTGTGGTCTGCGACATTCGGGTCGACCGGGCCGAACCCGGGTACGGGAAGACTAATGGGTACCACATCTACAGTTAGCGGTGGAGTAATCGCAGCCAAACCCGTCGCGCGGATTTCTACGGAACTGAACCCAAAAACACTCGCCAATAGGTAGCTGTATTCAAAGTGCGTGGTCACCCGGACCGCGTTGGGCGGCATCGCCCAGGGGACGAACTGCACCGTAGCGGTTGCGGAATCTATGTGCCCCTTCCCAAAGACGAAATCGCGCTCCCCATCCATCCGCGCCAGTTTGCCGTTGAGCACCGGATTGAGTTTGACAAACTGCAGGGCGGTTTCCGCTGCGAGACGCGTGGTCGTGGGGTCTGACTCGCTCAGATCCTGGACCGCAGCAAGAGCTGCTGCATCCGATGTTCGCTGCAGTTCCGCGCGGATCAGCTGCATCATGCCCAAATCGATGGTCAGCGCAGCGAACCCAATCAACACGGTGCCAAGTACTGCGCTGAAGACCAACACAACGCCGCGGCGCTGTGCGCCCGGCTCAGGTCGGCATGCGTTACGGATCTTTGCCATCATATTCACGGTATGCACCTCATATAGTAGGCGTGCGCCCTCCACTCCGGATGCCCCCATCATCCGGGCAGCGCGACAATCCGCCAAATATACCGGACTCAACGCTTTGCGCCCCATCCTCTCGAATGGTTTGCCTTCTAGGGAAGTCTGCATACTGTAGGACGCGGATACAACCCCGTCGACAAGTTGTTCGTTTTTTTCTTGACAAGCCCCTGTGTGGTTTGCAGACGGTCGTATTCCAGGACCTTGGCAAGAAGAAACTTCACCGCGACGTGGATGCGGGACACATTGGTGTCACAACACCCGAGCGCCAGGTGTGGCTTGCCGGTCTGTGGTGAAGATTATGGGGCGGATTGCGGGTGTGCAGCCGGCTTTGTCCTACCGTTCACCTCTTACCGCACCGGCGATGTGCAGAAGCTTTGCCAGAAGGCCACCCAACTCATCCAGGGGATAGATCGTAGCCGGGTCACTCTTCGCGTTAGAAGGGTCGTCGTGGACTTCCATGAATATCGCATCCGCGCCGGCGGCAACGGCAGCCGCTGCCAGGGTGCCGGTATACTGTCGCTGCCCGCCGCTGAGAGTGCCGCCCCCGCCGGGAAGCTGGCAGCTATGGGTGGCATCGAAGACCACCGGAGCGAAAGCACGCATCCGTTCAATCGCGGTCATATCGTTGACTAGACGGTTGTAGCCAAAAAACGTCCCCCGCTCGGTGAACATAAAGTTGTCGCAGCCCGATTCTTGCAGCTTTACGGCCACGTTGCTCATCTCCTCCGGGGACATGAACTGACCCTTCTTGACGTTCACACAACGCCCCGCAGCGGCGGCGGCGACGAGTAGGTCGGTCTGTCGGCACAGAAACGCCGGCACTTGAACACAATCAAGGGCCTCACCGGCGGCACCCGCCTGTTCGGGCAGATGGATATCGGAGAGGACCGGCACGTTCAAGGACTCACGAATGTCCCCCAGGATCGACAGGCCTTCGCCCAAGCCTGGACCGCGAAAGCTGCTGATGCTCGATCGATTGGCCTTATCAAAGCTGGCCTTGAAGATGAAAGGTGCGTCCAGTTCTCGACAGACACGCTGAATGGCCTCGGCCAGCCGGAGGGTGTGGTCGCGCGATTCTATCACGCACGGCCCAGCGATAAGAGCGAGCGGGGCTGCTGCCGCCCGATCCGCCTTGTCACCCGGGCGGTCGGCGTAGTCCTCCGCACCGATTCGGATCGACCCGATTCGCGCGGTTGTACACTTGGTTACGGACATGGCCAGCCGTTCGCAGAATTCACAGTTCGTCTCCAACCGCCCATACACGTTGGTCAGACGCAGTGCGACTCGTACGGTACGCCTGTTGCGGTGTGACGTCAACGCACCCACATCTGAGTTCCGGACGTGTTTCTTTGACACCGTCGGCGTTTGAGACGATCATTGCCGCTGGGACTTGACCGGTTGCCCCGAGGACCTTCGGGCGGGTTGGCCATTGCTCACTGTTGAACGAGGAAACTCATGGCAAAGACAAAGTCACGCGGCCCATCGACTGTGGTCAAAGAGCGCCTTTCGCGCTGTCGCCGGGAAATGAAGAAACGTCGCATCGGTGCATTCCTGGTAACCAGACCGGTGGATTACTTCTACCTGGCCGGCTTCACCGGGGAAGACTCGGCAATCTTGCTGCTCCCCAGGGCGATTCACGTACTCAGCGACGGTCGCTTTGAAGAAGTGCTCAAGCGCGAATGCCCCTGGGCCAAAAGCTGGATGCGACGAGGGACGCTCAACCAGGAAATCGCCAAGGTCTGCAAGGAGCTCAAGCTAAGATCGCTGGCTGTTCAGCCGGATCACATGACCCTGGCGGACCATGACGAGATCAAGAAACTGAACAAGTCCACCCGCCTGGTCAACGCCCCGTCTATCGTTGCGGACATGCGGTGCAACAAGGATGCCGTGGAGCTTGCGGCGATGCGCAAGGCCATTCGCTGCGCCGAAGAGGCGTTCCTGGCCATGCGCAAAACCATCCGCGTCGGCCAGACCGAGCAGCAGATGGCCGCCCGACTTGAGTACGAAATGAAGCTCCGCGGAGCAACGGGCCCGTCGTTCGCGACGATCTGTGCCGAAGGGCCCAATGCGGCGTTGCCCCATGCTGTTCCCGGTGCCCGCAGAGTCAAGAAGGGTAGCGCCATTCTGTTTGATTGGGGTGGTCGGGTCGGGAACTACTGCAGCGATTTGACCCGTATGGTCTTCGTAGGTAGCATCCCGCGGAAAATCGGCGAGCTGTATAAGGTGGTACTGGAAGCGCAGATGCGGGCCATCGCTGCTATTCGTCCCGGTGAACGGATGTGCGACGTCGATGCGGTTGCGCGGGATTACATCAAAGAGGCCGGATTTGGTGACGAATTCAACCACGGCCTGGGGCACGGCTTCGGGCTTGATGTTCATGAGGCCCCCTCGTTAAGTTGGCGGTCAGATGCGAAGCTCGAGGCTGGCATGCTCATAACCGTGGAGCCGGGGATCTACTTGCCAGGTGTCGGCGGCGTGCGCATCGAGGACGATGTGCTGGTTACCCCAACAGGCAGGCGCGTGCTTAGCCACCTTACAAAAAAGCTTGAAGACGCGATAATCCAGCGGCATCGGTAACGTGGGGACTAGTGCCACGAGCCATTGGTTCGGAGTGCGGACGGTGTTAGATATAGACAAAATTCAGAAACTCATCGAGATGATGGTCGCCAACGACCTCGTGGAGATTTCACTTCGCGACGGAGGCGAAGAGGTGAATCTGCGCCGGCCGAGCGCGGCCCTGCCGAATAGTGTAGTGCAAGTCGGTCCTGCAGTAGGGGCGTGTGCACCGGCCCCCGTTGTTCAGAGTCCGGCTGTACAGCCCGTGGCGGAGCCTCCCCAACCGCAGGAACAGGAGGAGCCAGCCGACGAGAGCGAGCTGGTGGAAGTCAAGTCTCCCATGGTCGGGACCTTTTACGCCGCCTCGGACCCTGAATCGCCCCCGTTCGTGAAGATAGGTCAGCAGGTGCAGGTGGGGATGGTGGTGTGCATCCTGGAGGCCATGAAGGTGTTTAACGAGATTAAGTCCGAGGTCGCAGGAACGATCGAGCGAGTTCTGGTTAAGAACGCAGCACCGGTCGAGTTCGGTCAGCCACTTTTCCTGGTGCGCCCGCTGTAAGATGCGCTTCCTGGGCGTGAAGCCTCGAGGGAGATAGCCGCAACGGCGGGGACGTAGAGGTCCGCGATCCATGTTCAAACGCATTCTTGTTGCCAATCGAGGTGAGATAGCGCTGCGGATAATGCGCGCGTGCCACGAACTCGACGTCGAGGCGGTGTGTGTATTCTCCGAAGAGGATCGCGGAGCTGCCTACTTGGAGCACGCCGACCGAACGGTGTGCATCGGCGGTCCCGCGCCGCGTGAGAGCTATCTCAAGAGCGATCGTATCATTGCGGCTGCGGAAGTAACGGGTTGCGAGGCGATCCACCCGGGCTACGGCTTTCTCGCGGAGAACGCCGCGTTTGCCGAGAAGTGCCGGGCATCCCAGCTCGAGTTTGTCGGACCCAGCGCTGACGCCATGAGGCAACTGGGTGACAAAGCCGCCGCACGGACTCTGGCGAAGAAAGCCAAGGTCCCGGTGATACCGGGAAGTGACGGTGTCCTGCAGAACGATGACGAACTTGTATCGACGGCTGACCAGATCGGCTTCCCGCTCATGATAAAGGCCGCTGCGGGCGGGGGAGGGAGAGGCCTGCGCATTGTCAACGACAAGGCCGAGCTGCTCACCGCAATCGCCCAGGCCAAACAGGAAGCCAAAGGGGCGTTCGACAGAGAGGACGTCTACTTCGAGAAATACCTGAGCAATCCCAGGCACGTCGAGGTGCAGATCATCGGCGATCGGAACGGCAACGTTGTGCATCTCGGGGAGCGCGATTGCACCCTACAGCGCCGCTATCAAAAGCTTCTTGAGGAATCGCCGTCTCCGGGAATCGACGCACGCACCCGAAGAGACCTCTGCCAGTCTGCCGTACGCCTGGCGAAATCCGCGGGATATTCCAGCGCAGGGACCGTCGAGTTTCTGGTCGACAAGAAGGGGAAGTTCTATTTCATCGAGGTCAACGCGCGTATTCAGGTTGAGCATCCCGTTACGGAAATGACCACGGGGATCGACCTGATCAAGGCGCAGATCAAAGTCGCAGCCGGGGAGCCGCTGGAGTTCAATCAGCGGGCGATCAAACCCCAGGGACACTCCATCGAGTGTCGCATCAACGCGGAGGATCCCGAGGAGGGCTTTAGACCTTGTCCGGGGACAGCCGGCAAGTTTCGCCCGCCGGGTGGGTTCGGCGTGCGCGTGGACACGTTCGGACATGACGGGTTCAGGGTCTCTCCGCGCTATGACTCATTGATCGCCAAAGTTATCGTTCATCAGGCGACCCGTGTCGAGGCTATCCGCTCTATGCAGCGGTGCCTCCGAGAATTCACCATCGAGCCGATTAAAACGACGATTCCGTTCCTTGCCCGGATCATCGCCCATCCTGAGTTCGCGAGCGGTGCATTCGACACTGGATTCGTCGAACGAGCGTTCAAGTAGAAGCAGCCGCAGGTCGTCCGGCCGGAAGGCACAGCTAGGAGCCTGTTAGAGAATGTAGCGCCGCCCCTCGTGGGCGGCGCCCAGCCTCGAAAGACGTCACCCACAAGGGGTGGCGCTACACTTGGCTAACCGGAGGCGACTTCTACAATAGGCCGTTAGGGGATTGAGACTCCAACGAAGATGTGCGACGCAATACGCTCAATGTTGAACGAGGAGGTCGTTTTCGACACCGGCACACCCATAGTGTACATTGGAACGCTGGTTGACGTCACCGATCACACACTCGTGCTCATCGATGCGGATATGCACGACTGTCGCCTGGGCCACGCGAACCCCGAAGAGTACATTGCCAAGACCCACGCCGTTGGGGTGCACGTCAACCGCCGACGGATCGCCGTAATGCGGAAAGCCGTGATTAGCATCTCCCGTTTGGCCGACATAGTGAAGGACTAGGGACAGATGCACTGCGCAAAGAAGTAGGTGGCTCGACACGTTCACCCTCGACCCGCAGGGTAGCGTGTCAGACCGTGTTGGGAGCAAATGATGAACATCTTCGTCACCGGTGGGGCAGGTTACGTCGGCAGTCACTGCGTACGCGGCCTGTGCGATGCAGGGCACGCCGTAGTCGTGTTCGATAACATGGTCAGCGGACACCGCGAGGCAGTTGACCAGCGGGCAAAGTTGATCGCGGGTGACCTCGGTGACGTCGACTTGGTCGATAAGACTCTCGCCCAAGGCGGGTTCGACGGCGTAATGCACTTCGCCGCAGCACTGGACGTCAACGAGTCAATCAGCAAGCCGCTGCACTACTACCGAAACAACGTTGTCAACACGGTGTCTTTGCTGGAGCGAATGTGTGCTCACGATATTCGCTCAATAGTGTTCAGTTCGAGCTGCGCGACCTACGGTACTCCGCCATCGGTTCCAATCACCGAGGATATGCCCCAGGACCCGATTAGTCCTTATGGGCGCACGAAACTGGCTATCGAATGGGTGTTGCGCGACTCCACAGTGGCCTGGGGTCTTGGGGCGACGGCGCTGCGCTACTTCAATGCCGCCGGCGCCGCTGCAGATGCGAGCCTGGGCGAAGATCATGACCCGGAGATTCACCTGATCCCCCGCGTTCTGCAGGTCGCCCTGGGGCAGAGTGAGGGGATAAAGATCTTCGGGCTGGATTATCCCACTCCAGACGGCACGTGCGTTCGTGATTACGTCCACGTCGAAGACCTCGCCAGCGTGCACTGCGCGGCGATCGAGACACAAGCAGAGAGCCAGTTTCGCTGCTATAACGTCGGCACCGGCGTGGGCGTGAGCGTCAAGGAGTTGGCTGCAGCAGCTCGTGAGGTCACCGGGCATGACATCCCTGCGTCCCCAGCACCCCGCCGCGAGGGTG
This sequence comes from Phycisphaerales bacterium, assembly GCA_020348265.1. GTDB lineage: Bacteria > Planctomycetota > Phycisphaerae > UBA1845 > UBA1845. The sequence continues at coordinate 2,946,623 of CP070744.1, forward strand.
ACCCTCCTGAGCTCTACGCGGATCCGACCAAGGTGATGACCGAATTGGGTTGGCAACCAAAATACGCGGATATCCGTAAGACCGTCGAAACCGCGTGGAATTGGCACCGGGCCCATCCCAACGGTTTCACAGCCGCATGATCGCGAGACTCCATGACCCGTGGCACCGGTTGTCGCAAAAGCGGCGTGCGCCGTCCGCGTCAATCTCTTGGTCTAGGACCACGGCCACCCCGGCGATCCGGGCGCATGAGGTCGTCGCGCATGGGTCCGGCGGGCATGCCTTCGGCTTGGTCTAGCCGCTCTTCAACCTCGCGATCTATGAGCTTATCGCGCATCTTGGCCGCCGCCTCGTGGCGTTGTTTCAATTCCGATATCCTCGCTTCGAGCTCGCGAATCTCGAGTGCCCGCCGCTCCTGTCGGAAGTCAAGAGCCTTCGCGCACGCTTCGCGGAATTCACTCCGCAGCTGGGCGCGCTTCTGCTCATCGTCGGTAGCGTGATACCTTCTGGACAGCTTCCGCATATCCATATGCAGTCTTCGGCTCTGGATCATCAGGCTAGCCCGCTCCGGGTGTGTCTCCATCATCTCCATGACTTCCCTGATTTCCGGGGCGAGTCTGCCCATTCGGCGCATGAAGCGTTCCGGGTGCTTGTCCTTGATGCGCTCAAGCTCCAGGTACATCTCGGGGAAATACTCCTCCAAAAACCCCCCCATGCACTGTCGTTCCTTGTCCTCCATTCGGTTCCACAATCCGCGGGGCGGGCCGAACTCGTGCCTTTGCCCCTTGCCGCGGCGTGGGCCTTTCGACTCGGGCCCGCCGCGTTCCACGCGATCGTCCTGCGCACGGGCAGCGGGGAGCTCATCCTCGTCCAGGAGCCAACCGGACACGGGAGCGGTCCCCGCAAACATGGCCACAATAACCAGCAACGCAGAAAAGCGCTTGTCAGTCCACAGATGAAAGACCGGTGATGTCATGATCTTTTCACTCCTTGTTCGTCAATCTCGTCTCCCCACGACCAATCATCAAACGCCTCGTCGTCGGACATGAGTCCGTCGATTGTGTCCAAGAGACCATCGTAGTCGTAGTCGTCGCCCCCGCCGGCGTCGAATGAATAGAATGAGATTTCCAGCTCGGTCAGGTCATCATCAAGATCAGCCAGTGCCAACAAAAAGTCGTCTTCGTCATACTGCTCGAAGGCGTCCGCAACAGGTAACTTCACTACGTCGGTCTTGGCGAAATGCAACCCGATAAACGCGAACACGCAGGCGGCTGCTACTGCCCCAAACGCACCCGCCAGGCGATAGGCGCGGCGGGCGCCGCCCCTCTTCGGTAGTGCCGGCATCTTCTGTTGCGCATCGCACCGATCGGCAGCCAGCGTCGCCCATAGGCGACGCTTCACTCGCTCGGCCAGATCAGTAGGGATCTCGTCGCTGAGCCCCTTTTTGAGCCACTGTTCGCTTAACTCGACGGCTACCCGCTGCTTGATGCGTTCAGTGTCCGGGCCTACGGAGTCCTGACACACTCGGCGGAACCAGCGCTCGTTCTGCTCGATCTCGCGCTTCTGCTCGTCCGACGATGTCATGACTGTGACTCCAGCAACTCCCTGAGCTTAGTAAGCCCGCGGTGCGATCGGGCAAGTGCCGTCCCCAAAGGCGTACCCATCGTTTCTGCCACCTCGCTGAAGCTCATTTCCGAATAGTGCCTTAGAAGAATCACCTCACGCTCCGGCTCCGAAAGCTCGCTAAGAGCGACTTGCAGCCGGTCCACGTCTTCCGCCAACTCCATCGCCCGATCCGGGCGAGGGCCGACCGGGTCGCTCTGACGAGCTGCCCCGCGAGGCGGTTCCGCGTCGTCCGTGCCCGTCGAATCGAGTGAACCGATATGGGGCGAGCGCTGCACGTGCCGGATTCGATCGCGGGCAAGGTTCGCAGCAATACGAAACAGCCATCCTTCAAAACGACCGTCGTGCTCGTAGTTTTCGATGGATCGCACGACCCGGACAAACACCTCCTGAACAAGGTCTTCCGCGTCACCCCTCTGATTCGTAAATCGATACAGGAATCCATAAAGCCGTCCGGAATACAAGTCGACCAGTTGCTCAAGGGCTGGCTGTTCCAGCCTCTGGGCACCCTCTATCACGGAGGTCAGGTCTTCTGGATTCGTCATTGTTCTCATTCAGGAATAACGTCGGGGTCTCTCGGTCATTGCCAAGCATCGGCATATGTCCTCGCCTCGCACAACCTCGTTCGACACAGGTTGATCCGGCGGACTCCCCTCACCCTACCCGGTTGATACGGTCTGATAGATCAGCGGTTTCGTGCCAAACGGGTGCGCTTGCCAAGTAGCGCCTTGTGAGTATACTCACAAGGTTCTGGGCTCGTCGTGGTCGCGTAGCCGCCGGGCTGTTTCTTCTGCTAGCATTGAGGTGCGGAATGTCGCGTGAGTGTTACTTTACTGGGAAGAAGACCCGCTCTGGGCGTTCGATCGCTCGCCGGGGCAAAGCCAAATACCTTGGCGGCGTGGGCATCAAGACCACCGGCGTCACCAAACGCAAGTTCAAGCCGAATATCCAACGCGTGCGGGCTGTCGTCGACGGCAAGGTCTGCCGCATCAGGGTCTCCGCCAAGGCGATTCGCATGGGACTGGTTGTCAAGCCGCAGAAGCGCAACTGGAAGCCTCAGGCAACGCCCGTCGCAGAATAATAGCACCGCTGCGACGCTCCGCGATCCGAACTTCCGCAAGTGCACATCTGTTGACGGCTTCTCTCTGCACTAGGGCTCCTGCCCCGCGCTGGTGTACTGCGTAGCCTGCTTCATCGGAGTTGGCCACCCCGTCTCGGTGCCTGCCCGGCTATCACCAAGGGCCGTGGGAAACTGGCGAATACGGGAATCCGGGTTAGCATGTATGAGTGGAAGGAATCGGTGTGCATGGAGGAGTGAAACCAAACCCCTAAGGCAACTGGGAAAGGTGGCGCTTTGAGCACGAACACGCCAAAACGTATTTTAATCGGTAAGGTCGGCCTCGACGGACACGATCGGGGCGCCAAGTTTCTTGTTCGCGCCCTGCGCAATGCCGGCTATGAAGTCATTTACACCGGTATTCGCAGGACTCCCGAGCAGATCGTTCGCACGGCCATTGACGAAGACGTTGACGTAATAGGATTGAGTCTTCTTAGCGGTGCTCACAACGAGCTGTTTGCCCGCGTGGCCCAGCTCATCGAGGAGGAGCAAGCCGAGGATATCATCATGTTCGCCGGGGGGACCATCCCGGACAAGGACATTCCTCACCTAAAGTCGCTCGGTTTCAGGCAGGTGTTTACACCTGGTGCTTCTCTGTCGGAGATTCTCTCCGCACTGAAGGAAGAGCTGGGCGGCGGAGAGTGAGAAGGTCTCCGGTCGGCGGCGAGGAGATTACGTTGCGGTCACAAAGGAAGAGTGTATCGTCGCACCGCAGTCTCTGGGTGGCGGTTCATACTGTGCCGTGTGCCACTGCTTTCAGGCAGTGCCTTCGGGTCCCTGTGGTGTTGATGCACTGCTCAAGAGCAGTGGCACACGCGCAGCCCGAAGCCTGCCGATGCATGAGTGACGACCGGAAGGCAACAGCCGGGAATGGATGCGATTGTTGACAACATCCGCCGAGGTGATCGGCGATCGCTGGCCCGGGCCATGTCTCTGGTCGATGGGGTGAGCGACACATCGCAGGCACTCAAGGACCATCTTCGTCGATCCACCGGCAAAGTGCCCTGGTGGGGTTTCACCGGTCCGCCTGGTGTTGGCAAGTCAACGCTAATCGATGCTCTGGTGGATATGCTCCGCCGGCGCGGCAAGCGTGTCGGGGTGGTGGCGATTGACCCCACTTCGCCGCTTTCCGACGGAGCCCTTTTGGGCGATCGCGTCCGCATGATGCGCCATGCTGAAGATGGCGACGTTTTCATCCGATCGCTTGCCACGCACCATCGCGAAGGCGGGTTGTCCGATGCGACAATCCATTGTGCCAGACTGCTGGAACTAGCCGACTACGATCCCGTACTGATAGAGACGGTAGGGGTGGGGCAGAACGAAGTCGACGTCGCCCCACTGGCCGACGTGTGTACGGTAATCCTCGCACCCGGCTTCGGAGACGATATCCAACTGACAAAAGCGGGTCTGTTGGAAATCGCCGACTGTGTAGTGGTCAACAAGTGCGATCTGCCCGGCTCTAACAGGTTGCTGAAGGAGATACACCGGGAGCTCGGCGGATTGCCCACGGCGGCGCTGGCTTATGAGAAGGACACCAAGGTAGACCGTGCAGGTGACGCGGCAGAAAGCACAACGGACGCAGTCGAGATCTTCGGAATCGAGGCAAAGAGCGGGAAGAACGTCGAGGAGTTGCTGGACACGCTCTTTGAAATGGACGCCGCGGCACGTACGCCCGACGAACGCAGACGCCGCAACGAGCGACGCGTACTCAGCGAGATAAGGCGCGGGGCAACTGTGGAGTATCGGCGGGCCTTGGAAGGCGAATTGAGTGGCGACGGCATGGCGGAGCTGCTCGACACGCTCCAGCGCGGGGAATGCTCGGTTGAGTCGGCGGTCGCTCAGCTTGTCACGAAGGCAGCCGACAGGGTGCGGCAGCCGGAGGTTAGCGAGAATGACAGAGAGCCGAAGTAAGGTGCGAGTTCTGATTCACTTCGGCACGGTTCATACGGGCCCAAGGTCCGCTTCCTAACGGGCGCGGCTCGGAATTAGGGCTTCCAACACTTGGTCCTAGAGATTCGACATGGCTGATTCGATGCAAGAGCAGTTTGAGAAATGGAAACGCGAAACGCTGGCGAAGTCTACCGCGAGAATGCCCGAGCGACCCGAGCGAACAGTGACGGCGTCGGGTCGGGATGTAGACACGCTGTATGTTCCCAAGGACATGCAGGATGGGGCAGCCCGCGAGACGTACCTTACCCAAATAGGATTCCCCGGCGAGTATCCCTTCACCCGCGGCGTTCAGCCGGCGATGTATCGATCGCGCTTCTGGACCATGCGGCAGTATGCGGGTTTTGCCGATGCGGAGGAGACCAATCAGCGCTACCGCTTTTTGCTGGAGAACGGCCAGACCGGGCTGAGTGTGGCGTTTGATCTGCCTACACAGATCGGATATGATAGTGACCACGCCTTGTCATCGGGTGAAGTCGGCAAGGTGGGGGTGGCTATCGACACTCTGGCGGATATGGAGGTTCTGTTCGACTCCATTCCCCTCGACAAAGTGTCGACCTCGATGACCATCAATGCGCCGGCGGCCGTCCTGCTGGCAATGTATGTGGCGGTGGGAGCCAAACAGGGCGTTCCCCCAGAGAAGCTCACCGGCACGATTCAGAACGACGTGCTCAAAGAATACATCGCCCGGGGGACTTATATATTCCCGCCCGCACCGTCGCTCAGGTTGATCACCAACATCTTTGCCTACGCCTCGAAGCATCTGCCGAGATTCAACACCATCAGCGTTAGCGGGTACCACATTCGCGAGGCGGGCTCGACGGCGACCCAGGAGGTAAGCTTCACCCTGGCCGACGGGATTGCGTATGTGGAGGCCGCCCGCAGCGCCGGTCTGGACATAGATAAGTTCGCCCCGCGAATCTCGTTCTTCTTTGGGGCTATGACCGACGTGCTGGAAGAGGTGGCCAAGTTCCGTGCCGCCCGTCGGCTTTGGGCGCGGATCATGAGGGAACGCTTCGGAGCCAAGGACCCCCGCAGCTGCATGCTCCGCTTCCATACTCAGACGTGCGGCTTTACACTCACCGCCCAGCAGGTAGACAATAATGTCGTGCGCGTGGCACTGCAGGCTCTAGCGGCCGTGCTGGGGGGGACGCAGTCACTGCATACCAACAGCCGCGACGAAGCTCTCGCTCTGCCCACGGAAGAGGCGGTTCAGGTAGCCCTTCGGACGCAGCAGGTCATCGCCCACGAATCAGGAGTGGGGCACACGGTTGATCCGCTGGCGGGTAGCTATTACATCGAGCAGCTTACCGACGAGATCGAGGCGGAGGCCCGAACTTATATCAAGAGAATCGACGAAATGGGGGGCATGGTGTCGGCCATCGAGCAGCACTATCCGCAGAGCGAGATCGAGCAGTCTTCCTACAGGTATCAGCAAGAGATCGAGCGCGGCGAGCGGGTGATCGTCGGGGTCAATCGTTACGCCACCGACGAAGAAGTTCAACCGGAGACTCTCGCAATAAGCCAAGAAGCAGTGCGCCGGCAGATCGACCGGCTCGGCAAAGCGCGCAGCGAACGTGACGGCGCTGCGGTTACACGTGCATTGGATGCGCTTGAAACCGGAGCCCGCGGCGAAGATAATCTCATGCCGTTGATTGTCGATGCCGTGCAGGCGTACGCATCCGTGGGTGAGATCTGCGACCGTTTGCGGAAGGTCTTCGGCGAGTACGAGGAAAGCGGAGTGTGAACGTCGAACAGGTGGCCCATGTCCTTCGGACATGGGGGAGTCGATGATGGACAACCGGACGATGACCAAAATCATCGCCTCCCCCACCCCCAAAGGAGGTGGGCCACCCGAACGAGATGTCGAGCCTGCGTTTGATGGAGTTTCCTGTGCAGCCGCCAACTTGCATTGACCATTTGGGAATAGCCGTCCGTTCGCTTGACGAAGCGAGCAGACTCTATCGAGACGTACTGGGGCTTGCATCGGGCGGAACCGAGGAGATCCCCGATCAGCAGGTGAAAGTCGCCTTCTTCCAGATCGGCGAAGTGCGCATCGAGCTCCTCGAACCCACCTCCGAGGAAAGCCCAATCGCCAAGTTCCTGGACAAGCGAGGTCCGGGTTTGCACCACGTTGCCTACCGCGTCGCGGACTTGTCAGCTACCTTGGCCGCCATGCAGGCGGGCGGCGTCAAGCTAATCGACGAGGCCCCCCGCACAGGCGCTCACGGCATGAAGATCGCCTTCGCCCATCCCAAGAGCACCGAAGGCGTTCTCACCGAATTCTGCGAGCCGGCATCGTAGGCGGGGGACGACAAGGTAGGGCGGGCTATGCCCAATGGCCCTAAGCTAAGCTTGCCGATGAAAAAAGCCTCCCGCTGCCGATGAATAGGCTGTTGTGCGTGGCCATGTATGACCACCCATCATCGGACATCTGCACGGAGGCTTTGTAATGGCATTTATCGGCTCCCACCAGCATTGCGCAGCAGCAATTCTCCAGAAGTTCGGCTTGGCTCCGTATCGGCGAGTCCCTCCGCCCGATGTCTTCGCGCGAGCGGCGCACCAGGCGGACTGCGCGCCAAAACGGAAGCGCACACTTATCCCCGAGGTTGTCGCGTGGCTGATGATGTACGTGGCCCCCCAGACAACCTCGATGAGCCAGGGGTTCTGCCGGGCATGGGGATTGGTACGAGCGGCGTGTCCGTGGCTCCAAGATGGTTGTGTAACCGAGGAGGCATTTTGCCAAGCTAGAAAACAACTTACCATCGCATTCTGGCGCAGGCTCTGGGAACACCTTGTAGGACGCTTCGAAGCCAAGTTCACCCCTTCTCTCCTTTGGAGGGGAATCTTCCGGGTCATGGACATCGACGGAGTCGATGTCGATCTGCCCAACGCCGCGAAGGTGGGCCACTTCTTCGGAAGACCACGCAACCAACAGGGAGAGGGACGCCAACCCCAAGCCAAACTCGTATCTCTCTGCTCGGTTTTCACTGGGTTTTGCTTCGCCTTCAAACTCATCGGAAAGCCCTTTGCCGAACACCACGCTTTGAAGCACCTGATTCGGTACCTTCACCTCAACGACTTGGTCCTGATGGACCGCGGCTTTTTTTCCCTACGCTGCCATATGGCGTATTCCTCTCCAGGGAGCACATTTCCTCATCCGCCTCTCCGATCAGCAGGCCAGTTACACCAAACGGCGCCACTTGCTTGCGGATAACCAGTGGATGGTCGAATTCCAGCCCACATCGGCCACTCGCCGCAAGGATCCCCACCTGCCAAAGGTCATAAGGGCACGTCTACTTCGCTATCAGTGGCCGGGCTTTCGACCGAGCTGGCTACTCACTTCACTCCTCGATCCACAGGCCCATCCCTACGCCGAACTCGTCGATCTCTACCATCGTCGCTGGCAGATCGAAACCACCTACCGAGAATGGAAACACGGCTTGGACATACAGAACCTCCGTTCGCATACCCCAGCCGGAGTTACCAAGGAGATCTACGCACATCTGCTTCTGAGCAACTTGGTTCGCTGGGTCATGACCGAGGCGGTCGTGCACACCGAGCTTCATCCCATTGACGTGAGCTATCTCCCCGCTCTGACGCACATCAAAAACGCGTTGCTCCAGATGTCACGCATCGCTTCACCGCGCTTATCCGCCATCTACGACCAACTGCTCGCCGACGTTCGCCGTGCCCGCATCCGCAAACGCCCGGGCCGCTCGTACCCACGACGCTTCGACCAACCCCGCAATCGCGGCAACGGACACGTTCAACAACCCGCCCGACTACACAACGCTTAGCTTAGGGCCATTGGGCTCGGCCCGACCTAACGTCGGTGTATTCCTCGCCACAACGCGCTTCGCCTCCATGTGTGCAGTCAGCACTCCGTCTTCTCGATTGTCCTGGCGATTTTGATGGCTTTGTCGCCATCGATCAAGCTGCCGGTCTCGACGTTCTCCAGCAAGGTGACATCGCAGAACAGGCTGCGGCGTGTCCCCCCGCAGATCACCTCGGCCCCGCCGTCGACGGGCTCGTTGATCCACTCCTTGATCCCAATGTGTGTCGGGTAGGCTCTGATCGACGGCGCAGTTGATCATTGAAACCCGTATGAGACGCGTCGCGGGTGGTACACACCATTCATCGGCGATCGTCCAGACCCACCTACGCCTGACCTACTTCAATGGGTTTATGGTCAGACCGGTGGCCAGTTTGGGGTGGAAGTAGGTGCTCTTTTGAGGCATCAGGCCGCCGGCTTCACTTACTGCGCGCATGTGGGCCATGGGGGTGGCATTTACCAGCAGAGCCACACCGGACTCCTCGCGAGCAGCCTGCTTGGCATTCTCCGCCGACTTAACGTATCGAACCTGAGGCTCAACGCCCAGCTTGGCAGAAAGCAGCTCATCGATCAGGTAGCGGTGCAGGTAGGCGTAGTCGAGCTTGTACCAGGGGACGGGCTGGTCGGGTTCGAGAGCCGCCAGCTTATCGCGATCGGTGAACCGAAGCGGAGCTTCCTGACCGGTGGGTCCGTCCCAAAGGACAATGTCCGCCTTATCCGCGGTGACCTCCTCGGTACCCGGCGACCAGGCATCAAGCACGGTCTGCAGCTCGACCTCCGCAAGGGCCCGGTTGTACGGGAGAATCAGACAGCCCGGGTCATCCATGCTGGCCAAAACGAACATGCAGAAGTTGGCCGGGGGATCCTCGGAAAGCGACCCGCCCTGCTCAGCCGTTACCCAGTCACGATAGTTTAGCGCCGTGGTATAGCGGTGATGCCCGTCGGCGATGTAGAGCTTTTTGTCGGCCAGCAAACCGGCCACTTGATTGCACAGCCCTTGATCGGTGACGATCCAGACGCGGTTTTCGACCCCATCCAACCTACCGGTTGCATCAGGCGGGACGGCAGCCGTACCAGCGAAGGCAACGCCGACCTTATCCTCCGGATCGGTATAGAGCGCGAAGATAGGAGACAGCTGGCATCCTGTCGTCTTCATAAGGGCCAGCCGGTCCTCCTTGGGCCCGCCAAACGTCCGCTCGTGAGGCATAATCGTCCCCTCGGAGAAGGGCTGAAGACGGACGCGGGCGATGAACATGCGGCGGATGTAGGGTCTACCTCCGTGCTCGAATCGCTGGTGGTATAGGTAAATCGCAGGTTGGGATTCGCGCAAGAGTGTGCCTTCGTCGACCCACTTACCCAGCTCCTCAGCGGCGTGCTCGTAGACCTCAGCGGGACCTGCCGACTTGGGTGGAATGTGGGGCAGGTCAATCGAGACGATGTTCTTGTCGCTCCTTCTCAGCAGGGCATCCTTGTCGCTTTGGCCCAGCACGTCGTAGGGCGGGGCAAGCAAGGTTGACAGATCACCCTTGGTGCGGGCGAAATCATAACGTAGAGCGGCAAAAGGCCTAATCTCGCACATGGGCAACTCCTCCGCAGTCCGTCGATCCTGTATGGGCCGGTTCAGCGTAGCCTTGGGCCTACGCAGCTGCAACACCTCTCGCAAACCCCGTGCCAGTCGACTCGCAAGATTCGTTCCGCCAAAAAGGCGCAATGTGCCGATACTGGGATGGCCCAAACACGTTATCGGATGGTAGAGACAGGAGGGTCGATCCGTGGCATCGACAGTCGCCCTCATTGGTGGGGGGATCAAAGGTGCGGTAGCAGCTGCGCGCTTTGCACCGAGTAGCGAGCTGGCGCTGGTCCACGTCGATTTCGGGCAGCCCTCGTCGGAGACTGAGGCAAACGCAGCCAGCTTGTTGGCCCGCTCGTTCCCAAATGCGCGGGTGATCAAGCTCGATTTGCCCCATGCTGCGCGGCTCGATCGAATGAAGGAGCGGCCTGCGCCGCGGCCTGGACCTCGGCAATCACGGGCGGCGTCGACAGGGGCTCCGTCTGCGGCTTCCTTGCAGGGTCTCATGCCCGTGTTGCTCTCGGTCGGTGTGCAATGTGCTTTGCGCATTGGTGCCCGGCGCGTGGTCACGGGGCTCGTGGGCCAGGTGGATGCAAGTCATGCTGGATTGACCCTGGTAGAAGGCCAGCCGGGACGCTGCCGCGAGTTCATTCATGCGTTCAATCTGATGAGTGAGGGACTGTATCCCCAGCGGACCTCGATTCACGTAGAGGCTCCTTTGATCGACCTTGGCTATCCGGAGGTGGTCAAGTTGGCGTTTCATTTTCAGCTTCCTGTCGAGGATTTGTGGAGCTGTCAGCGAGCGGGACCAAGACCCTGCAGAAGATGCCGGTCTTGCACGACGCGGGCGAGAGCGTTTGCCGACGCCCGCCTGGATGACCCCCTGTTTGTGCCGACGGAGGTTTAGAACATGGAACGCCCGGTTCGGTTCGCACAACGGACTTGACATGGGGTGGCGGGAAAGGAGAGTGGTGATTCATGGCAGCGAAGAGACAGGACGACGAGTTGGCAGACGAGCTCTTGGAGATGCTCGAGGAGGACTTTGCGGGGATCACCGTCAAAGCGGGATACAGCAAACGCTGGGACCGCAGGTGCGTGACGTTTCGCTGGGCGGGCTTCGAGGGCCTCCTTCCCGAGGAGCGTTTTCAGCGGCTCGCAACGTATATCCCCGAGGATTTCCGCAAGGAGACGCTCAGCGGGTTTGTGTGGCTCGAGCTCACACCTGACGAGACTATCGACACGTTTCTGAAACTCCCCCGAAGCGAGGATGTCGCTGATAAGGAAGGTAAGATCACCGGCGACCTTTACGAAGCGAGTTTCTTCGAGGCCCTTGCCGAATCGCTGGGTCCCAAGCCACAAGAAGGCTGTCCCGGCGATTTCTCGCTGTCCCATTCCGTACTGGAGGGCAAAGGGTTCTCACCCCGGAGAATCCACGAAGCCAAACTCGTCTTCATCCGCCACGGGGCATACTGCGACTGCCAGGTCTTACAGAGTGTGCGTTCGGCTCTTCGGGAACTACACACCGAGGTCACGTAGCCTTCATCAGCGTCGCTATAGCAGATTCGGATATTGTGTAGCGGGCGAATTGCATGCCGGCGCTTCGCTTGGGCATGGCACCCAACTCCTGAACCGCTAGACAATAACAGAACTTGCTCTAGCCTGGCCCGATCGGGTGCGGTACGATCAGTCAATGTTCTTCCTTGAGATAACCCACCGTGACGACTTTGCCCGGCGGGGGGTGTTGACCACCCCGCATGGGCGCGTGGAGACACCGGCATTCATGCCCGTGGGGACAGCGGGGACGATCAAAGGGGTCACGCCCGCTCAGCTTCGCGAAACGGGTACACAGATGATCCTGGCCAACACTTATCACCTGCAGTTGAGGCCCACAGCGGACGCCGTGCGCGATCTTGGCGGGCTTCATCAGTTTATGGGCTGGGATGGTCCGATTCTCACCGACAGCGGCGGGTACCAGGTCTTCTCCCTGGCAACGATAAACAAGATCACCGACGCGGGAGTGGAGTTCCGCTCGCACATCGACGGCTCGCCCATGCGGCTCGATCCGCGAATCGCCACCGAAGTGCAGAACAAGCTTGGAGCCGACGTTATCATGGCTTTCGACGACTGCCCGCCGCTGCCTTGCGCTCCCGATCGACTGGAAGCAGCAGTGGATAGAACCGTTCGATGGGCCGCACAATGCAAGGATGCACACACGCGAACGGATCAAGCCCTGTTCGGCATCGTTCAGGGAGGTCTGGACATTGCCTTGCGCCGGCGATGTGCTGAGAGGCTGATCGAAACAGGCTTCGACGGTTACGCTATCGGCGGCCTATCAGTCGGCGAGACCCATGAGGAGATGGTCGCGGTTTTGGAGCCGGTGGCGGCGGCGCTACCCGCGGATCGACCGCGATACTTAATGGGCGTGGGCATGCCCCGGGACATACTGGCAGCGGTGCTGGCGGGTATTGATATCTTCGATTGCGTGCTCCCCACCCGCAACGGGCGGAACAGCTGGGCGTTCACCGCCAATGACTTGCTGAAAATGCGCAACGAGAAGCACCGCTTGGATCAGACGCCCCTGGAAGACGAGTGCGAGTGCGAAACTTGCCAGCGATTCTCGCGAGGTTACATTCGTCACCTGTTTAACGCCGGTGAAATGCTGGGCCCGATTGTGACGTCGATTCATAACCTTCGCTTTTATCAGAGGTTCCTCTCGAGGATCCGCGATTTGATTGCCGAGGGCCGCCTGGCGAGAATCGTCGACGAATTCCCGATCGCCGCAGTGGCGACTTCAACACCACCCGATGAGGAAAGGTCATGAGTTTCATAGCAGCAGTCATCGCCCAAACCACTCAGACGGCGCCGCAGCAGGGGCAACCCGCCGCGCCGCAGTTTTCGTTCTTCCTCCCCGCGCTGCTCTTCGCCATGCTCATATTCATTTTCCTCAGCTCGCGAAGTCAGAAGAAACGAGAAAAGCGCGAACGGGAGGATATGTTCGGGCGCATGGCGAGGAATGACAGAGTGTTGACAATCGGCGGGATCATGGGCACGGTCATCTCGGTCAAAGACAACGAGGTCGTCCTCAAGGTCGACGAGTCTACCAACACCAAGATGACCTTCCTCAAAACGTCGATCCAGCGCATCTTGAGCGACGATCAACCGGCACAGGCGGACAAGCAGTAGATTGGGCTTGCAGAAGTCTCTCGGTCGAGGTGTGTCGCGCCGCGTGGTTTACGGCACCGCAGCCCGGATGGTTTCCAGCAGGTACTTGTGCATACGCGGCGGGGCGGCAAGGAAAGGCAAATCCACATTGGGATCGCCCTCGAGGGAGAACGGCAGTCGGTCACCGCCGCGGACGTCAGTTACCCGCCCACCGGCTTCACTTACCAGCAACCAGCCGGCGGCGATATCCCAGATCTTCGAGCGTTTCGCAAAAGCCCCGGCGAGCGTACCTGACGCCACCAACGCCAGATGCAGGGCAGTCGAGCCGACGTTTCGACATACGAAGCCGTCGGCCGCTGACCAGGTTTGACTCACCTTCACTGAGAGCGTGTCTTTAGTCGAGGGGATGGCAACTAGAAAGTCTTCGTCAGGTGGGGGGTCTTGGACACGGATCGGTTTGTCGTCGAGCCGGGCACCGCCGCCCAGCATGGCTGTGTAAACGCTTCCCAGGTTATGCTCCGACACCACTCCTACGACGGGTCGACCCCATCTGAGAACTGCAATGGATGTGCCGAATACTCCGAACCCGGCTGCATAATTACGCGTTCCATCGAGTGGATCGACGACCCAGCAGAATTCTGTTTGACCCGGAATCGGATCCCCTTGGCAATCCGAGTCCCCCGAGATCTCCTCACCCAGCACGGCATGGTCGGGATAAGCCTCGTTCACTGCCTGAAAGATCAATCGCTGGATCGCGCGGTCCGCTTCAGTCACGATGCTGTCGTCCGGTTTGCGTTCCACGGCGAGCCGGCCTGCGTCCGACAAGGAGATTCTAGCGGCCTCCGTCGCGAGACGGCGTGCAAGATCCAGCATGTCTTGAATCGAAGTTTCGGCCATTACCGCGATCATAAATCTGCCGGGCTCAGTTTGCCAGCGATAAGTCGGTTGCGTCGTTTTCCGCTCGAATCCTCCGGCGACCGGGCTGATTTTATGGTATGCTTAGAATAGGGAGGGTGTACTATGGCGATTGCTTTTGATCCGAAACATCTTCAAATCGGCAGCCACCACCGATTCTGGCTTATTCTCGCCGCGCTCCTGGCGTTCTTGCTGGCGGCCCTTTGGACCCAACCGATCGGCTGATTCGCCGTCCGGGTGTCCGCGAGAGTCCCTGCAACGCCGTTTGCGGCACGTTGATCCCTGCTCTGCGTCCGCGTCACGCTTCCGGAGGCACGTGGGGGCGGGCATCTCACCGCCAAGTTGACGTCCTATATCCGCCGCGGGATGATTCCGCGCCATGCTATCGGAATCGACACACGTCGTGTTCGCGGAAGCCTACGACGCAAACGCAATTGAGCGTATGCGCACGTTGGGACGTGTCACCGTTCTGGACACCTGCGATGAGGAAACGTTGACCGCCGCAGTGCGCGATTGCGATGCGCTCCTCGTTCGCAGTACCGCGCCCGTCACGCGTGCGGTTCTCGCGCAGGCAGATCGTTTGAAGGTGATTGGCCGGGGCGGCGTCGGGCTCGAGAACATCGATGTCGAAGCTGCGCGCGAGCGGGGCATAGTCGTGGTGCATACTCCTGCGGCAGCCACGGGTGCAGTAGCCGACCTGACACTCGGATTGATGATCAGCCTGTTGAGGCAGATCGCCTCAGGCGACACGTCGGTTCGTGCGGGACACTTTGCAGAAGCTCGCCGGCGTTCCCTTTCTCACGAAATGGGAGCTTTGACGCTGGGTATCGTGGGGATGGGTCGGATCGGACGGTCCGTCGCCCGTCGCTGCCGACATGGTTTCGGCATGTCGATCCTCTACAACGATATCGTCGCGCCGGGCCTGCTGGATTTTGTCGCGACCCCGCTTGAGAAGAGCGAACTCTACAAGCGAGCGGACATCGTGAGTCTTCACGTGCCTCTGACGGAAACGACACGGAGCCTGATTGACGAGCAGGCCCTTGGCGCCTTCAAGCCGGGTGCTTTGCTTATCAACACGGCTCGCGGAGGAGTCGTGGATGCCGTTGCTGTCGCCCGGGCGCTTGCCACGAATAGGCTAGGCGGTGTGGCCTTTGACGTTTTCGAGCCGGAGCCTCCGCCGGAAGACCATCCGCTCTTACGGGCCCCCAATACGTTGTTCACACCCCACGTCGGAGCGCGCACCCACACAGGCCTGCGTCGTATGAATGCCGTCGTTGAGGATGTGATTCGCGTGCTTCAAGGAACCAAGCCACTGTTCCCGGGGTGAATTCAATTCTGACTTTCCCCTGTGCGTAGAACAGTATGCGCACCGGCGAGCGGCCTGCCTTGCTCACTCACGGTCCGGAGGACAGCTGCATCCTGATGGTCCAGGCTGAGAGTCCATGCACCGCCGGCCGTCAACCCAGACACCCTGGCCTGGCCCTGCAGGCCATGACACGACCAGACTGTCTTCGTTCAAGCCGAGCGATATGCGCAGCGTATCCATGAGTCCTTAGAGGGATACATCCCTCCAGGGGCAACCGGAGGAGGATGCATCTTAAACCGTTGAGCGGGCGTCAAACCTGCTGCTTGGTAGAACCGGGTGGTAGCGCCTCTTGCCAAGAATGGGATGGTGTTCTAGACTTCTCGGTCCACGTTTCGTCAGACAGTGCGGCTGTGGGGGTCGAGGACGGGTCGGTGTCGTTTTCCGGACGGCCTGCCTGCCCCGTCGCTTCCGCGCTGTTGACGTTGACTGATTGGAGTATGTGGGACGATTCAGAATGATGGCAACGCTCGAAGGCATAATGGAGCATATCAGGACCGGTCGGTTCGAGGAGGCCCGCGAAGCACTCGATTCTGCGGAAACCACGGATACGAACCGGGCGGAACTGCTGTTTCTGCGAGGCTACTTGCAGGAGATGATGTTCGACCGTGCGGGTGCCCTGGAGACTTACCAAAGGGTGCTGGAGGACGAGCCGGACCACACAGAGGCCATGTTCCGCGCGGCGCTGCTTTGCGATCAGGGTGGTGACGACGAAACGGCGATCGATCTCTACGAGAAGTGCACCGCCGAAAACCCCGCACACGTAAATGCGCTCATCAATCTGGCGTCACTCTGCGAGGAACGCGGTCAGTTGGTCGAGGCGGAACAGTACCTCAAGTACGTGCTCGCTGAACATCCGAACCATCGCCGCGCTATGCACTTTCTTAAATCGGTGCAGGCGTCTTACACGATGGTGTTCGACGAAAAGACACAGCGCGATCGCGAACAGCACAACGCCGATCTGGAAGTCTCGGTCAACGATTTCGAGCTAAGTGTGCGCAGTCGAAACTGTCTTCGCCAGATGAACATACGCACGCTGGGGGATCTGCTTCGGACTACGGAGGCGGAGCTGCTGTCTTACAAGAACTTCGGCGAGACCTCTTTGAACGAAATCAAGGCTATGCTCACCCAGAAGGGTCTGGAGCTTGGACAAGAGTTGCAGCGGCCGCAGCCTTTGCCGAGACCGACCGCACCGCCGGTCGCCGGGGAGGCAAGCGCCAGTGTACATAGGTCGGTGGCAGAGCTCGAGCTGTCAGTTCGGGCTCGCAAGTGTCTGCAGCTCTTGGGGATTACAACGCTCGGCGAGCTAGTGGCACGCAGCGAAGCCGAACTGATGGCCACTAAGAACTTTGGGCAGACATCGCTCAACGAGATAAGGCGGCAGCTGGCTCAGTTCGGGATGAGCCTGCGCGATTAGCCCAGCCAGCTGATGGTGCGCTGAGCCGGACAGCGTCGCGGAACAGTGCTGATCAGAACCGATCCGGTCCGTTAGAGCGTGCCTTTCCGCGCGTGTTACTTGCATCCGGAGGGCGTCAGGTTGCTCTACAAGATCCAGACGGAGGTCTCCCTGCGGGCAAAAATCGGGGCGACGGTTTGGGCTGTTTCCGCCACCTGCTGCCTCCTGCTTTCCTGCCGGGGAAGTGACCGCTACACCACCGTTGATGACTCCGCCGCCCCGCTGCGCCCCGTGCGCGTTCTTGTTGTTTCCGACGTCCAGAAAGTGCGTTTCCGCTCGCGTCATTCTCTCTCCGTTTTGAACGACGGGTATGTCACCATGTGCAGCTCCCCGGGAGGAAACTGGCTGGTGGTTGAGGCTAGCCAAGATGGAGGAATCTCGCTCGGCAAAAAACCCTCACCTGCGCAGAGTGTCACTATATTGTCAGATCCGGGGGAGACAGTGCAAGTGGCCGTCGCCACCGAGAGCGGGTGGTCGGAAGGAGTGCCCTACCCGGGAAGTCTGAGGGTCTCGGCAAGACAGAACGGTCGCCTATGCGTGATCAATTACGTGGGCATCGAGCGCTATGTAGCCAGCGTGGTCGCCTGCGAAGTCTGGCCGACGTTCGCGAAAGAAGCCTTCCGTGCCCAGGCCGTCGCAGCCCGCACTTATGTCATCTACCAGATGCTGCGGCGTCAGGATGCCGCCTGGGACGTAGCTGCAACGCAAGGATCTCAAGTGTATCGAGGAGTGCGAACGGACCGACCGGGCCTCCGCGCATATGACGCGACTGAGTTCACCCGAGGGGTAATCTGCACTTTCGGCGATGACCGGGAGGAGAGGCTGTTCTCCACGTACTACAGCTCGGTTTGTGGCGGAGTCACCCAATCCGCAGCGATCTTCGGCGAAGCTGATGCGGTCGCGCCCCTGGCCGGCGGTGTCAGATGCGATTATTGCCGAATCGCACCTAAGCGCACCTATCGCTGGGGCCCGGTGCGCATAGCGGTCAAGAAACTGCGTGATCGGCTGGCTGCACGATACCCGGACATTGGGTCTCTAGGTGAGATCACCTCCGTGAGCGCGGTTGAGCGGACGCCGAACGGACGCCCTGTGGAGTTGCGCATCGCCGGGTCGAACGGCAAGAGCCACACCATGCTGGCCGAGCGATTCCGTCTGGCGGTCGGTTCGAACACCATGCGCAGCACGGACTGCAACATTCGGCTTGTCGGCAAAGATATCGTATTCGAGAAGGGGCGCGGCTACGGTCACGGCTTGGGGCTCTGCCAGTGGGGGATGCAGGGGCAGGCACTGGAGGGGAAACGCGCCGGTGAGATCCTACGGTACTACTACCCCACGTCGAAGCTGACCCGGGTGTACTGACTCGGCGCGTCGAGGTTCCAGCGCAGATGGGAGTCGCAACCTGCAGTATAGCACTCAGACGCCATCAGCAACATGCTGCCCACCCCGCGGAGAGTCCAGGCGCTCCCGCGTTTCAAGACCTGTATCTCCTCAGTCGCAGTTATCGTATGAGGAGTACCACTGGAAACGGGCCTGGTAACCTTTGTCTTCGAGCGAAGTTAGGAGCCACTCCCCTGGATGCGTAGCCGTTTCCGGCTCCGCGGAAGAGAAGAAACGCGCGCCCGGGAGGACTCGAACCTCCAACCAACTGGTTCGAAGCCAGCCACTCTATCCATTGAGCTACGGGCGCATGAGTAGACGGCACACCGGCGTCGGCTCGACCAATCTCCTGTTTCTTCTAACCGGAATCGGCTCATCCGTCCACCCTTCCTGTTTCAGCTTGCGGAGCTGCGCTGTTGCGTTTGGTGAGGCAATCGTGTACCTCTGTAGGTGCTTCACGGTGACGACCGGCGGGTGGAACCGCGATCACAGCGAGTTGGATTTCTCCTCGGGACGCGTGTTCTAGCCGCGGCGCCAAGCGGATGTTCGGTACGATCGAAAGGATTGGCTGGCGTGACCCAGGGTGGTAAACAGACGGAAAAAGAGCTAAAGAGCGGCCAGGGTGAGGAGATGGACGATGCTACCGAGTCGTCCGAAGCGACTTCGGTAGACAAGCCCGAGGAGAAGGCCGCCCCGGCAACGCCCAAAAAACCCCTTGGCGCCAAAGAGGTGGTGCCGTTCGAATGGAAGCTGGTGGGAGAGGCGCAGGGCATGATCCTCACCCTCTTCAAGGCGGTCGAACACCCCGAGGTGGAGGCCCAGCTGGAGCGCATCTCGAAGGATGGATACTACTCTAACCTCCGCATCCTGGAGGCTGACACGAAGATCGTCCAACCCAAGCCTCCGACCCCGCCGAAGAAACCGACAAGGCGCGTAAGAGAAACCCGCAAGACTGCAGGGACCACGAAGGCGAAGAAAGCCAGGAAGAAGACCACCAAAAAGCGCGCCGCCAAGAAAAAGACAGAGGCATCGTCCGCCAAAACACTTGCGAAGAAGGCTACCAAGAAGACGGCGACGAAGAAAACCCGGAAGAAGACCACATCAGCGAAAGAGGCCAAAAAGACGGCTGCCCCCAAGCCGACGAAGAAAACCACGAGAAAGAAGAAATAACACCTGCGTCGGCGACCGGTCACAGCGCAACGGGTCGGCGTGATCATGATCCGGATTCGAGCGGTGCACGCCGTGCGGAGATGTGTCCCGAGTGCCGCCAGCCGACGGCGAAGGTACAGTCCAGACGCGGAAGCACTCGGCATGGTGGCGCGAGACGCCGTTCAGGCCACCCGACAGAGGAGCCCGAAACACATGTCAAACAGGCGAGGTCATCCGGGCTTGGGAATCTCCCTTACGCAGCCGCTTCCTCATAATGAACAACAAGGGTCATCATGAAACCACCATGGTCTCGCTTCTCATGCGTCTGATTGACCGTGGGATGCAGGCTGACTATTCGGGGACGCGTTTTCGCTATCCACGCATTCACCTGCTGTTCCATCTTGGTAAAATCGTCCCGGTGGTCACCCGGGGCGGCAAAGATCTTGATAGGCATGACTCCGTGGTCTCCTTCCTGAGCTTCCGGCCTTGACCGAGCGGCTATTTTGCCAGACCCACCGAACGGGTTCAACAGGAAGCGGGAAATAGAGTAGACTATCGCCCATGCGACTCAGAAGCTGGCTCCAAGTCTCGCTCGCGCAAAAGGTTAGCGTGCTCTTCGGCACCGCGGTGCTGCTAACGATCACCGTGACCCTTCTTTTCCCCTGGCTGCAAATGACCGCGCTCGATGAAGAAGCAATGCTGATGGAGGCAAACTGGCTGGCATCTGCAGCCTACCAGGCGGTCGATCTGGAAAGCCCGGATTGGGCGGATGCTCAGCTCAAGTTGGAGCGACGTTGGCCTGTCCTTAGCGCCGAGTTGGGTCTGCCCGAGGTCAAACCTCAACTGGTCCTGGTGGGCCCGGCAGCTGGACCAGGCTTTCGGGCGGACGCTATCGAACGTCTCCGGGAGAATCCCCAGCAGCGGTACTTCTGGCGTATTCAAGACGATCGGCGGATCTTCCGCTTCGCGCTCGCGGTGCGTGGCGCCCAGGCGGACGCGCACCCTCACGTGCTCCGCGGGATCATCGACATTCGCCTGCCCATACCCCAGACTGCCGCCGCCTGGAATTCCATCGTAACGGTGCTCGCAGGGGCAAGCGGTGCCGTATTGGCTGTCTTCGTGTTCTACTTGGTCACGCAACGCCTGGTCCTTTCACCAGTACGCTCACTCCGCCAAGTTGCGCAGAAAGTCACGACCGGCGACATCGACGTTCGGGCGTCGATCACCAGCGGGGATGAGTTCCAGCAGCTTTCCGAGGCGTTCAACGATATGCTCACACATCTGAAGATCGCTCAGGACGAACTGCAAAAGACCAACAGATCGCTGGACATCAAGCTTGGTGAACTGTCCGAGACGAATGTGGCGCTTTACGAATCGAACAGGGTAAAGAGCGAGTTTCTGGCTAACGTGACCCATGAGCTGCGTACCCCGCTTGTTTCCATCATCGGGTTTGCGGAGCTTCTTCGCGACTCATGGAAGAACCCCAACGCTGATCGTGAGCGGTTGGCCCGTTATTCAGAGAACATTCTCATTAGCGGTCGCAGCTTGCTGGACATTATCAACGATCTGCTTGATCTGGCGAAGATTGAGGCGGGTCGAATGGATCTGCACGTGTCCGACTTCTCGATCACGGAGCTCTGTCGTGACCTGATCGACTTCGTGCGTCCGCTGGCTGACAAGAAGGACCAGGAACTCACGCTGACGCTGCCGGATAACGCTCCCCGGTTCAAGAGCGATTCGGGCAAGGTCAGACAGATTCTCTACAACTTGCTCAGTAACGCGATCAAGTTCACCCCCCCCGGCGGTGCCGTTTCTCTGGCGGTTGAGTGCGCCGGGGAAAGTGCAGCCTGTCTGATCGTGCGCGACACCGGACCGGGGATTTCCAAAGAAGACCAGGAGACCGTGTTTGACAAGTTTCGTCAGTTGGACTCGTCCAAGACGCGCGAATACGAAGGGACCGGTCTGGGGCTGGCCATAACCAAAGAGCTGGTCAGTGTGCTCGGCGGGTCAATCGAGCTGGCCAGCGTGGCGGGAAAAGGAACAACTTTTATAGTCAAACTGCCGGTCACATCCAAGAATCGCGTATCCAGATCAAAAATCAGAGTCACGTGACGGAATAACCTCGACGCTCCGGAACGGGGCGCCTGGGGCGTGGAATCCTCGTTTGTCGGGGACTAGGATTAAGAGGTAGGTTTGGAGATGTATCACCACAGCGCAGGAATCTTGCCGCCGGGGTACGGACCCGATATCATCGAGGGGCGCTATGAACGCTTTCTCCCTGTTCAGTATCCACGGGCTTGCGACGGTGTTAGCTGCCCAATCGACCGAGCAGAAGAAGGTGCTCGAGGGCCTGCTGTGGATGGGTGTCATAATCGTGGCCTTGGTGTTCGCAGCTGCGTTGATCACTTATCTTCGAAAGAGGGTGGTGTCGCAGGGTGATTGCGAAGCGCCGGATTTCACTCTCGATCAGCTTCGCCGCCTGAAGGAGGCGGGCAGGCTGACGCCGATAGAATACGAAACGCTCAAAAAGCGGGCTATAGACGGCTTCAACCAGGACAAGATTAAAGACGTGCAGTGACTGACCCGCAGTTCCAGTCTGCAACGCGACGAAAGGCATCTAACGCGGGCGGAGCTTCCCGGTTGAGCATCAGGCGTCTTTGCCCGATAATGTAACTGAGCGGCCGCCCGTCCGCTGACGGGATTGCCTGCAGGGTGGCATTGGGGATGACCCATCGCCACCCACCAGAAGACGGTTTTGAGGAGCGATAGATGTCCACACGTCGAAGCAGCAGTGGTGGTGGCGGCAGCCGCTCGCATCGCAGCACGTGCAGCTTCTGTGGCAAGAGTCAGCGCGACGCCGGCCCGATGGTTGAAGGCCCCAAGGAAGTCTACATCTGCAAGTCGTGTGTCGAGCTTTGCCACAACATTATAAAGCAGGAAATGCGCAAGGCGGCGGCTTCACCAGCTGTAATAAGCGAAGTCCCCAACCCACGCGACATTCACAAGTTCGTCGATCAATACGTCATTGGCCAGGAGCGGGCCAAGCGGACGCTGGCGGTGGCGGTGCACAACCACTACAAGCGATTGCAGCACATCGAGCGCAGCAGCGAGGACGACGTCGAGATTGATAAGTCCAACCTGCTCATCGTCGGGCCTACCGGGGCGGGTAAGACCCTGCTGGCCAAGACACTGGCCCGGATGCTGAACGTCCCCTTTGCCATCTGTGACGCAACCACGCTTACCGAAGCGGGGTACGTAGGCGAGGATGTCGAGAACATACTTCTGCGCCTGCTGCAAAACGCCGAGTATGACCTGGAGGTCGCCCAGCGGGGGATTATCTACATCGATGAGATCGACAAGATCGGGCGGACCTCGCACAATGTGAGTATCACTCGTGACGTCTCCGGCGAAGGCGTGCAGCAGAGCTTGCTCAAGATGCTCGAGGGAACCGTTTCGAACATTCCACCGCAAGGTGGTAGGAAACACCCCGAACAGCAGTACATCCAACTGGACACAACCAACATCCTCTTCATATGCGGGGGGACCTTCACCGGGCTTACCGACATAATCAAACGCCGAATTGGACAAAGCACCATCGGCTTCTCCAACGAAGGAACCATTCACGATGAGACCGAAGAGATGGGCGAGGTACTTGCCCAGGTGGTGCCGGAGGACCTCGTGGAGTACGGAATGATCCCCGAGCTTGTCGGGCGACTTCCGGTAATAACCACACTCGATCCGCTCGATGTGGCCACCTTGGTGCGCATACTCTCCGAGCCCAAGAACGCTCTGATCAAGCAATATCGGAAGTACTTCGAATACGAGGATTGCCAGCTCGAATTCACCGCCGGGGCCATGCAGGCTATCGCTGAACAGGCCTTGGAGAGAGAGACCGGCGCCCGCGGCTTGCGTAGTGTCATGGAGGGACTCATGCTCGAGCCCATGTACGAGCTACCCAGCTCGGGACAGTCCGGGAAGATCGTGGTTAACAAGGCCGTGGTCAACGGCTCGGAACGCCTGCTTCCTGCCAAGACCCGCCGGAGGCGCGAGTCCGCTTGACCTTCGTGCTCAGACCGCGCTGATTGTCCATTCCAGGCACCACCAGAGGATTAAGTCTGCGCCCGCCGGTGTCGATACCCTGCACAGAGGCCGTTTAATGCTGAAGCACTTTGGCAAGTGCGCGCGAGGAGACTATGCCAATTACCGTGATTTGCCCCCGGCTTCGCTGCCGCGCCGTTCTTCGCGTGCCTGATAAGGTGCGTGGCCAGCGCGTTCGGTGCTCTCAGTGCGGATTGGCCTTCTTCGTACCCCAACCGGAGGCGGCAAAGCCTGCTCCCAAGAAACCTCCTGCGGAACCGCCTGAGAAGTAATGAGTAAGTGAGCCACGCGCTCGGTCGGATCTGAACTAGGCGATCAACCCACCGCAACAGACTATCACGGGAACCAGACCGGCAATTACCAGCGCGCCGATAGCGAACTGACGACGCACCGTCCGCCGCAGGCCGATAATCGCGCACACGACCGCCGCCAGCCAGGTCATACCGCAACAGATGAGGATCACACCTGAGGCCATAAGCGGACCGAATAATCCGTCATGCTCGCGGAAGAACTCCGCTTGGATTTCCGAGTATTCAGCGAAATCTTGCGCTTGGCTCAAGGCTTCGCCCAACTCCAGCATCTCCGCCTCATACGGCCCGACGACCAGGTTGATCGAAACGAGCATAGCCAACGAGGCGAAGGCAAGAATCAGCGCGACCACCGCGACACGGTTGGACGATGCAGGTTCCCCGGCGACGGGGAGGTAGCCGGGCTCGGGCATGAAACCGGGTGGAACGGGGGGAGGCTCCAGAGGAGACGCTGTCGGAATGGCTGCAACGTCTTCGATGGTTGACTCTGCCGGGGCGGTCACCGTCTTGCGGCAGTAGGGGCACGCAACCGTCTTTGAGGCCCACTCGTCGTCCGTTTCGATCGGCTGAGAGCACGAAGGACATTGAAAGCGTATGGTCATAGGTCAAGATACTATCGCGACGGGCTCGCCCCGGTCAACCTCTCCCGAATCGACCGATCGCTCGAAAAAAGTCAACTTTTTTCTTGGGCAGCAGCAGACCGCGAGGCGCAATATCCGCAGTCTGCACACGTGCGTCGACGGGACCGACGCCTCGGCAATTAAGGTGTGTTCGCAGGAGCGCATATTCCGCATGAGCGACGCGCAACTGGTGCGCGGTGACGGACCCTGAAAGCTCACCCGGGTGGCTGGATATGCCTGAAGAACAGACAGAGCGGGGGCCGATAGCAGGCCATACTTGGTGATAAGAACCCGTGTGACGCCACCCGATTGGGCAGTGAACCAAGAAGGTCAAAGCGATGACAAAGAGTGACACTATAAGCGCGATTCTCAAACTCAACCCCACAGCAAGCCCCGCCTTCCTCGCGGAGTTTTCCACCAGACAGTTGGATGCGTATCTGCAAAGA
>CP070744.1:2971705-2995532 GCA_020348265.1 Phycisphaerales bacterium
GAGCTTGTCGTAACGCGCAATCACCTCGATATACGCGGGTGGCAGTTGGTGTGGACGGAGGATCCATCGGATACCGGGACGTTGACGCTTACTGATGATCCAGTGTGGAGCGATCTGCGTGCCGGAACGATTATCACATTCATCGAGATGGATACCATCGGAGACGGACTCGACACCGATACGAGCTACGATCCGAACGCCGGTGACTGGTGGATCAACATCAACACCTTGTCCTTCGATGGCACACCTCGGACACAATACGTTACAACGGTTACGAACGTTGCCGGAGATAGCCCGGGCGCCTTCTCAGTGGGCAATGCCAACTGGCAGCTTACCATTCTGGACGCCGACTCCACCGCGGTCTTCGGGCCGGCCGGCGAAGGCATCCCGCTCACCGGGGCGGCCGTCAACAGCCGTGAAGTCTTAAAACTCGAGGAAGATCCTAGCCCAACGATCGATCCGGTTACCTCGAACTACCGTGACGGCACTTCCAGCAGCTTCGGTCATCCGAACATCTGGGGTGGGGGTGACGAACAGCAGGGTTTTGCATGTCTGCGATGCGACGACGGCGGTTTCTGCAACGGACCTGAAGCGTGCGACGCCAGCGGCGTGTGCCAGCCAGGTGTTGAACCATGTATGGATCAGGCTCACTGCGATGAGGATGCGGGCAG
This sequence comes from Phycisphaerales bacterium, assembly GCA_020348265.1. Classification (GTDB taxonomy): domain Bacteria; phylum Planctomycetota; class Phycisphaerae; order UBA1845; family UBA1845. The sequence continues at coordinate 2,972,377 of CP070744.1, forward strand.
GTGCCTGGAATGCATCGATGCTGCCGAGTGCGACGACAACGATCTCTGTACCCAAGACCTGTGTAACGCGGGGCTTTGCCAGTTCCCAGAGCTTGCAGGGTGTAGAGGCGGCGGCGGCGTCACCCCAACCGACGAGGACGACGACGGAATTGTCGACGCGCTCGACCGATGTCCAGACACTCCGGACCAGGAAGCTGTCGACGAACATGGCTGCGCTTGCAGCCAGATAGATGACGATGAGGATGGTATCGACAATTGTACGGATGAGTGTCCGGATACATCCGATGACAACACGGCGGATGAGCTTGGATGCTCTTGCAGCCAACTTGATGACGATGGGGATGGTGTGGACGACTGTGCCGATGAATGCCCGGGTACGCCAGTTGATAATACGGCCGATGAACGTGGCTGTAACTGCGATCAGCTCGATAGCGACGAGGACGGCGTGACTGACTGCGAAGACCAATGCCCTGAGACAACATCAGGTGAAACCGCTGATGCTGACGGCTGCTCGTGCCTCCAGGTCGATCCTATCGGAGATGACGACCAGGACGGCGTACTGAATTGTCTTGACGGCTGTACCGACACGCCAGCAGACGACGTGGTCGACGCAGCAGGCTGCTCGTGCCTGCAACTCGATCCCCAAGGCGATGATGATGCAGACGGTATTCTCAACTGCCTCGATGCATGCGCGGACACCCCGGCAACGGACGTTGTTGATATTGCAGGGTGCACGATTCCCGGATCAGCGGAAGAACCTCCGGCAGAATCTCCGGTGGATGGCGATGAGCGCGACGATGAGGAGCAAGGCTCGCCCGGCACTCCCACCGCGCACACGCTCTGTGGCCTATTCGATCCGGGTAGCTTTGCGTTCCTGTGCGCAAGTCTATTGCTAGTACGCTTTGGGCGATACCCACGCCGCCAGCCAGGCTTTTGAGCCGGGTCGTCCCGGTTGGATTGGGTAAGATGACCTGAGACAAGTCCAGAGACCCTCAGAGTCATTCGCGGACTTCACTTCGTCGATCGAGTGGTGTGCTCTTGGAATCCTCGCTTGAGTTTTCGCAACAGTCTCCAAACGGGAAACTCAGTGGGCTTAGGAGAAACAGCTGTCAAGGGGCGGGTAGATCCAGCCAGCGCGGGGCGGCCGGCTGCGGTAGATGTGGATTGATCATCTGAGCGGACTCCGTTCCGCTAATCTGGGATCCCTCCCTGGATCCCTACGCAGCCCATTCTACCTGCCCGGCCACGCACCGCCCGAACCGACTGCGGCCCGGCCGCTTATCCTCTCACCAAACCGTCACCAAAAGTGCGGGAGAACCGTTAAAACCGGCCAGTGCTGTTGGTTTCTGTATACCTCATTTCCCTGCCTTCCTGCAAGTCTGTCTTACTTTCCAGCTTTTTTGCAGGCCTGATCCGTGACAGCCTGTCTGTTCTTTAGTCGGTAGCTCTTGCCGGTAATTGTGATTACCTCTGCATGATGCAGGAAGCGGTCCAGGATCGCGGTGGCAGCCGGCACGTCGCCGATCAACTTGCCCCAGTCCTCAATCGGCCGGTTCGAGGTCATCATCGTCGAACGGGTCTCGTACCGCCGCATGATGATCTCGAACAAGTATTCCCCTGATCGCTTGGGCAACTGCTTCATGCCCATGTCGTCGATTATCAGAAGATCGGGTTTGAGGTACTTCCGCAGCACCTTGTCCAGACCGGCGAAGGCCTCGTCATGCAAAAAGTCCCGTATCAAATCGAAGATCGAACGATACAACACCAGGAAGCCGGCTTTGATCGCCTGGTAACCGATGGCCTGGACCAAGTGACTCTTGCCCGTACCCGGCGGCCCCAGGCACAAGACCGGACGGTTCTCGCGGATGAACCGGCAGGTGGCCAAATCGTAGACCTGCTTCTTCTTGATCGACGGGTTGAATGAGAAGTCGAAGTCATCGAGAGTGCGTAGTTCTCTAAAGGCTGCAGCCTTGGTCTGCCGGTTGATGAGTCGCTCGTTTCGCACGGCCAGCGACGAGGCCGCTGGTGTGATGAACACCTCGCCACGAAGCACCGAGCGTCCCGTTCTACGCCTCGGCCAAGCCTTCGCGAATCGCATATCGGGCCAGCTCGACACGGTCGTGGATGTCGAGCTTGGACATTAAGCTCGTCGTGTGTCGGTTGACCGTGTTGACACTGATGTGCATGGTGCGCGCGATTTCCTTTTTGGCCATCCCGCGGGCGAGGTAACGCAGTACCTCAATCTCGCGCTCGGTGAGCGTAGACACGCGAGACCGCGCGCGGGAGGCGAGTCTCGCTCCTTGAGAATCCACTACGATTCTGGCCTTCACTTCAGGCGAGAAGTACGCGATACCCGCGGAGACCTTGCGGATGGCTTCAAGAACCGAATCCTCAGGCTCACTTTTCGTGATGTAGCCCCACGCCTTCGCCGCGATCGCCTGTTCGATGTATCGGTCATGAAAGAAAGCACTGAGGAAGATGAGGCGGGAGTCGGGACACTGCCGACGGATCGTCGCTGCAGCTTCGAAGCAGCTCAACCCGGGCATATCTATGTCCATCAGAATTATGCTCGGTTTCAGTCGGATGGCCTCGCCGATGGCCTCGTCGGCGTTACCGACGGTGCCCACGACGGTCATGTCTGTCTCCGCCTCGAGCCGCTGGCCGAGTAACCGCCGCACCATTGAATGATCGTCGGCAAGAAGAATCGAAATCGGTGCTGTCATGATAGCGCCTCCTGTCCAGGATCTCGGCCAAGTGCCTCGGACACGGTGCTGGCAAGCTCGGGCATCCCAAACGGTTTGCGGAGCAAGACGGTCTTGTCGTCTAGCGCAGCGGCGTCGAAGTCTACGTTGCCTGTAAGCATGATCGCGGGCGTGTCTAAACCCCTCTCGCGGAGCTCTTTAACACAGTCGGGCCCGCTTTTCTCCGGCAAGTCTACGTCCAAAATCAGTAGCCGAATGTCATCATCATGGTGCGCGGACATCTCGAGCACTGAGGCCCCGTCCGAGGCAAGTACAACATTGTAGCCCAGAGAATCGAGAGTCGATGCGATCATGCCAAGCACATGTTGGTCATCTTCGGCCAACAAGAGTAGCTCCCCTTTCCCCGTAGGTGTTATTGTCGCAGGCGCTTGTTGGGCGGCCTCCCCAGCTGGGATACAGGGCAAGAAGACTGTAAACGTAGTCCCCTTGCCAAGCTCGGACTGGACTTCGATGTGTCCCCCATGTTCTCGAATGACGCCATGGACAATGGAGAGTCCCAATCCTGTGCCTTGGCCACGCGCTTTCGTCGTGTAAAAGGGTTCAAAAATGCGGTCCTGGACTTCCGGCGGCATCCCCGCACCGGTATCCGTAACGACCAGGCACGCAAGTTGCCCGCCCAGGGCGAGCGCACCCGGTAGATTCTGAACGTCTGACTCGGCAATCGAGGAGACAGAAACATGCAGGGTTCCGCCGTTCGGCATGGCATCACGGGCATTGATTGCCAGGTTCAGGATGACCTGGTGCACCTGGGTCTGGTCGGCGTTTACCCAAAGGGGCGGTTCGCATGTTACATCCACATCGAGTTTGACGGCTGCCGGGAGCACACGGTGGAGCAGCCGCTCCGACTCATGAACGACGGCGCACAGATCGACTGGACTCTTCTCGGTAGGCAGCTTCCGGCCAAAGGTCAGCAGAGCCCGTGTGAGATCGGCGGCCCGGTGCGTCGCCTCTTGAATCAGTTCGAACTCGGTGCGCGCTTGCTCGTTGCCAGCCAGCATGGTGCTTGCCCGATCCGCATGGCCACGAATGACGGTAAGCAGGTTGGAGAACTCGTGCGCTACGCCGGCGGCCAACAGTCCGATGGCCTCCATCTTGTGAGCTTGGTGAAGCTGATCCTGGAGGGCTTGCCGGTCCTCTTCGGCCCGCACGCGTTCAACTACCCTCCCCAGTCTCTCCGCGATCGCTTTAACCAGGTGCTGTTCTTCTCTTGGGAACAGCTCCTCTTGTGTGCCCGTTGGCTTCTCTCGATAACAGACCTCCAGGTCACCGACCGGCTTTCCATGGACAACGATGTCACGGCTGAGCTTCCACGGGGTCTCCTTGAATTTGGCGGTCGTGAAGTTCTGGGCTTCCAGCGAGATCCGCGCACAAGCAAGTTCGGAATGTCGCCAAGCAGGTGGGATAAGGTCTGCGGTGCCCTGAATGACCTGCTCGACGGAGACGTCCGGCCGCTCTACAAGGCCGGCCATTTCGTAGAGGCACTTCAGTTCCTTGACACGCTCTCCGAGATCGTGGGATCGCTGACGCAGTTCCTCTTTCGAGCGCAGGACCGCAAGAAAGAAGGGGCCGATTCGCGACACACCAACCAGCATGAGGATGGAAATAGCCAGTGCCACCCATTCCCCAGCTGGGTCCGGGGGATGGGCCACATCGTGCGACAAGGACCGGAACAGGACGATGCTCCGGCGGATGGCCATGAGGAACGCTACCGCAGCAATCAGCAGCCACGCTGGATCTTTCCCCGTGATCCGAAGTACCCGCAGGGCCAGAACCGCGGCCGTGTATTGGAAAAACGTTGCCAGGCCAACGACGATGTTAATGGCCATAGTGATCACCTCTCAGCTCAGCTGATCCACCCACCCGTGTCGATGCCGGAAGTCTACTCGTTCAACCTCGAAGGGATCCACCCCATCGCGCTTAGGGGCTTGCCCTCCGGTTCTCAGTCACATTAAACGTGTCCGACAGAATAGCAAACATACGCCATGGTCGCGATGCCCGAACTGCTACCCACCCGAGAGCCCGCCCCAAGAAGGCCAATCGACATTGTGGCGTCGGGTCCGGCCCGGCAGCGCAGCGCTGCTGGCAACGTTGTCGTCGATCCTGCTCATGCGACAGCGAAGGCACATCCCGTAGGGCACACGCCGGAGTGCATGTCTGCTGACCGAACGGATCGATGCGTGCACACGTGGCTGAGCATCCTGGGTGGCGTTCGTCGCGGGGCTGCTCAGAATGGCCACATGGTCCGCGGGAGTGATGGGGCTGTACGCCGGAACAGGGGGCTCAAGGAAACGCAGGGTGTCGGTTTGTAGGGAAAGCCGTACACACCTGGGCCGTACCATCAAGTTCGCCTGATGCCCCAGAGAAGTGGCATGGCCCGACCCGGGGGCGCTTGAACACCCCGTCTATGTGCTAAGGACAGCGGCATCAGACAGTCTGCCATCTTGCGGAGGGGCGTCTAGATTCCCAGTTCCTCTCCGACTATTACGACTGTTATGATCGGCTTGTACCGATCGTTGTCGTACTGCCGTTCTATGATGACTGTCTTATTGCATATCCTCCACGGCGATGAGCAGTCTTCGCAGACGCCTGTTGTGCCGCACGGGGGCAATGGATCCCAGTTCGGATGACGTTTGACATTTAATGGGGCCGATTCATCCCTGATCCTTCTTAACGCTTCATCGATGTTTTCGACGATCTTGTTGATCCCTATCACCAAGATGACCTTGTCGGGGCCAAAGAGCATGGCGGCTACCCTGTTTCCGTGTCCGTCAACGTTTACGATCTTGCCGTCTGTGGTCAGCGCATTGGTGCCCGTCACAAATACGTCCGAAGTCAAAGCCTGCTTTTTGAGCATGATGCTCTCATCAACATTGATTCCGGGCTTCCACGGATTCAGGAACGTGTAGTTGCCTTTCTCGAGCAGGTCGACTGTGCCTATCTGTCTCAGGGTGAGCGAGTCGCCGAAACCGACAACGCTACCTTCGGGTATCATCGACATGACCACTTCAAGGGCTTCGCTCCGGTTCTCTGCATAGATGGCCGCGATGTTGTTTTCACTCAACCTCTGTATTATCTGCTGGATTCTGCGTTTCATGGGTTTTCTCGCATCCACTCTCAGAGCGGTATTTCTCATCCAACGCCTGGATGAGCAAGATCATAAGCGAACAGGCAGTTCCATTGCCAGGGCCGCCAAGAGCTGAAGCTTGGTACAGTAGTCCGGGTCGCCGGCGACGTTGGGTCAATGTGGCAGACACGGTGGCGGGACAAGCAATTGGCCGCGAGCGATGTCAGAAGTTGACCCGCCGGCAAACGTGGGGAAACCCAAGGCTGGGGATTGGCTGCGGGACCCGAGGAGATGGGCTTGATTTAAAGCGACAGAGGTCCCTTTTGCTCGACTCGTCTGTTTCCCCATGGCTACGATTGGGTCTGAAGCTGGGGTTGCGAACCCGGAATCGAGGAAGAAGGCCAGGTGATATCGATCAGGAGCCGACCAGTGCATGTAACGCCGTGCTGTGTTTGCGAAACAACACTAGAATCAGAGACGAACCGTCGTCTGCACGTAAAAGCAGTCGCCATCGTCGGCCGGGCCGGTGTTCCGGAAGAAGGCCCCGGGGAAGAAGTGTGAGTAGCCCGTCTCTAGTTCCACACGCGGCCCTATTTGGTAGCGCACCCGTACCTCAACTTCGTGCCCGACAAAGTTGCCGCTGTCGCCGTGCGGATTGCGCCGAGCCGGGATGCCCCAGGCATCGTTATCGCTAGCCAGCCAGTAAGCTCCATACGACGTATCCAGACGCAACTTGGACGTGGGACGAAGCGTTAACCGGATCTTTGGGCTGATGATGTTCTGCCAGCTGAACAGGTCGGAAGTGGATGGGCAGTGCGTGGCCTGGAATAATCGGTCAAAGCGCTCGCTCAGACCGTCGTCAGGATCGCGATCGCCGCTTGCGTAGGCAAATGATGCGCTGAGCCGTGGTCTCCAGGCGTGATAGAACGTATGGCCGACTTCACCATAGACGGCAAACGCCCGCTGTCTTCGCTCACCATCATCTCCAAACTGGAACGCCATGTCGATGTCGTAGTCGAACTGCGTACCACGGATCGGGCCGAAGGCGTGCAGGCCGACCGTATGGATCTCGCGATCGGGATCGTCACGATCCTTCCGGTCCTCGTCCAGCACGAAGTAGTAGGGCTCCAGCATGATGTGTTGAGACCAGCCTCGCCACGCGCCGGTCACGCCGTAGAACCACCGTTCCTCATCGGGGCGGTCAGGAGAAATCATGCGGCGTTCCACTGGCTGAACCACGAAGACATCGAGTTGCCAATCGGCCATGGGTTGACCGAGGCGAAGCCGAAAACCGTCAAAAGCATTCGTCGTGTTGCGCCAGCGGTTGCGCGCTACGAGGCGTCGATCGATGTACTCAAGCGACATGCGCCCAGCCCGGAGTTGAAGGGGACAGTCTTTGCCTAGGGCATCTTCGAAGTACAGCTCAGCAAATGCTTGAATGAAGTCAGCCTCGTCCACGTCCCGGTCCCGCTCGGGGAAGTCGCTGTAGAACTGCCGGGAGTCCTGGAACTCGACTGCAAAGCGAAACGGATCCAAAACGTCCCGGACCCCAAGGTATAGTCGGGATCGCAGCAGGAATTGCTCGTCGTCCGCCAGATCAGGGCGCCGATAGTCAGAGCGAAGCTCAAAGCGTGTGCAATGTTCGAGGCCGAATTCCAACCAATCCAGGTTTTCCATGCCAGTGACCTCGAATTCGTTCAGAGTCCTGACGTAGCCCGGCGGCTCAGTCTCGATACGAGCACCCCACGCCCACGACCTGAAGGTTGCCGAATTCTGCGACAGATCCTTTTTCTTCTTGCATGGGGCGGTGCATTCCCCGGTGGGCAGCGGTTGAGGTTGCACAGAGTGGGCTGTTTGCGCCGACGATCCAGGGCAAATAATGAACACGATTGCACTTGCCAGAACCGCCTTGCGTCCATACCGCGTAGACCGGGTTTCACGCATCTGGCTTCTCCTCATTTCCCCGCAAGAGTGCCTCCTCATCTCTGCCCGCCCAGGAACACGTTGATCTCGCGCGGGCAAACAAACACACTTTCTCCCAAGGTTAGCCGCAGCGTTCGGAACCGTTCCTGAGTCAGCTCCACATGCACGGGCTCGCCTGAGTCGGCCAGCAGATCGATCTTGACGTGTGGACCGGCGGCATTTACATGCTGCACCGTGGCGCTGAAACCGGACTTTCCGTTGGCCTGCCTGTCGATGTCAAGATCGTATGGGCGCACCAATCCTCGGGCCGGCTGCGCGATTGTCTGTGGTTGGCCGGAGTATTCAACTTCAAGCGGACCGAGGAACGCACGGTCGCCCTCCACGCGGCCGTGAAAAACGTTCACGTGTCCAACGAAGTTCATGACGAACTCGTTGGCCGGGTGATGGAAGACCTCTTCCGGCGTGCCGACCTGCTCGATTCGTCCTGCGTTCGTGATCACCACCCGGTCGGCGACCTCCAGCGCCTCCTCCTGGTCATGAGTTACGAGCACGCTGGTCACGTTCAGCTCACTGTGCAGGCGGCGCAGCCACCTTCGCAGTTCCTGGCGTGTCTTCGCGTCCAGAGCACCGAACGGCTCATCCAGCAGCAGGACCTTCGGTTCAATAGCCAGTGCCCTGGCCAAGGCAATCCGTTGGCGCTGGCCACCAGAAAGCTGCGCCGGGTACCGCTCCGCCAACCACTCGAGCTGCACGAGCTTCAGCAGCTCGTGCACCTTCTCACGAATCTGGCGTTTGGTTGGTCTCAACTTTCGGGGGCGCACCTGAAGTCCAAAGGCGACGTTCTTGAAGACCGTCATGTGGCGGAATAATGCATAGTGTTGGAATACGAAGCCCACGCGCCGCATACTCACGTGCCGGTTGGTTACATCCTCATCGTGCAGGAGAATCTGACCACTTCCCTGGTCCGGCACCTCGAGTCCGCTAATGATTCGTAGAAGAGTCGTCTTCCCTGAACCGGAGGGACCCAGCAGGGCAATCAGCTCACCTGTTGCCACGTGCAGGCTGACGTCCTTCAATACGGCAAATGCCCCAAAGTGCTTAGTGATGTGCCGGGCTTCGATGCTCATACGCTTGCACTCCTCACATCCGGATTGCGTGCAACTCCTGCTTGAACTTCCATTCTGCAAAGCTCTTGACAACAAGCGTGATCAAGGCAAGGATCGTCAGCAGCGAGGCGACGGCAAATGCGCCGACGAAGTTGTACTCGTTGTACAGAATCTCCACGTGCAATGGTACGGTGTTGGTCAGCCCTCGGATGTGACCGGAGATCACTGAGACGGCGCCAAACTCGCCCATTGCTCTCGCGTTGCACAAGATCACTCCATACAACAGACCCCATTTGATGTTGGGGAGTGTCACTCGCAGAAAAGTCTGCCACCCGCCGGCTCCGAGGGATAACGCCGCTTCCTCTTCTTCCGTGCCTTGAGCCTGCATGAGCGGTATGAGCTCGCGAGCGATGAATGGGAAAGTGACGAAGACAGTAGCCAATACGATACCGGGCACGGCAAAGATGATCTCGATGTTATGCGCTGCCAGCCAGGGCCCCAGGTATCCATGAAGACCGAAGAACAGTACGTAGATGATTCCGGAGATTACGGGGGAGACTGCAAACGGTAGATCGATCAGCGTGGTCAGAAGGCTCTTGCCGAGGAACTCGAACTTTGCGATGCTCCAGGAGGCGGCAACGCCAAAGACCAGGTTGAGGGGAACAGCTATCGCCGCGGTCATCAGCGTCAGGTGTAGACTGGCCAAGGTATCTGCATCGCGCAACGCCGCCCAATAGACGGCGATGCCTTCACTGAAAGCCTGGGCGAACACTGCGGCGAGCGGTGCGAGCAGAAACAGGGTGACAAAGAGCATGGCGACACCGGCAAGCAGGTATCGTATCAGAGTAGGCTCCGTCGTTGCCAGTACTGGCCGGTTGGCTGTTTGCCATGTCCCTGGAGACTTTCTTTGAAACATGGGTCGGTCCTCATGATCCCAGGCCGGAGTGTCGTTGCCCACTCCACCATTGCAGCAGGTTGATTGCCAACAAAAGGGTGAAGGATGCCAGCAGCATGACAACAGCGATGGCGGTGGCTCCCGCGTAGTCGAATTGTTCCAGTTTCATCACCATCAGTAGTGGAACAATCTCCGTCCGCATCGGCATGTTGCCTGAAATGAAGACTATGGATCCGTATTCTCCGAGGGCACGGGCAAAAGCCAGGGCGAACCCGGTGAGCAGCACCGGCCATAATTCCGGCAGAATCACGCGCCATATGGCTTGCGGGCGTGACGCCCCCAGGTTTGCCGCAGCCTCCTCAACCTCTGGATCGACGTCTTCCAGGACCGGCTGTAAGGTCCGAACGACGAAAGGGAGCCCGATGAACGTGAGGGCGACGACGACACCCAACGGAGCAAACGCCACCTTGATGTTAAGCGGCTGCAGATACTGGCCGATCCAGCCGGTGTGAGCATAGACGGCGGTCAGTGAAATGCCGGCGACCGCTGTCGGCAGGGCAAAAGGAAGATCGATCAGCGCGTCCACCACTCGCCGTCCCGGGAAGCGGTAACGCACCAGAACCCACGCGACGATGGCACCAAAGAGCACGTTCACTGTGGCCGCAATCAAAGAAGCCCCGAAGCTCAGGCGGTAGGCCGCCAGAACGCGCGCATCTGTCACCGTTGCCCAGAATTGCCCCCAGGTCAACTCGGCTGTCCGGAGGAAAAGTCCGAACAACGGAATGAGGGCGATCACGCTCAGGTACGCGAGTGTAAAGCCGAGTGTCAATCCGAAGCCGGGCAGAATGCTGCGCTGTTTGAGAACGATGTTCATCAGTTACGGCCCTGCATTCGCTGGCCGACGGGGCGAGCCTTTTCGAGAGCCTGCTGCTCATCCTCCAGGTCGGTAGATCTGATCGAACGTTCCCCCGTCGGCGAAGTGCGCTTGCTGCGCCTGCTGCCATCCGCCAAAGACCCCGTCAATCGTCAACAGGTCGATCTCGGGGAACTTGTGGGCGTATTCTTCAGCAACAGCGGCCATTGTGGGACGATAGTGATACATGGCCGCGAGCCTCTGGCCTTGTTCGGTGTAGAGGTACTCGAGATAGGCCGTAGCGACTTTGCGCGTTCCGTGCTTGTCCACCACCTTGTCCACTACTGTCACAGGTGGTTCACATAGGATACTCAGCGAAGGAACGACTATCTCCACAGATCCCTTGCCCAGCTTCTCCATTGCCAGGAAGGCTTCGTTTTCCCATGTAATGAGCACGTCTCCGATGCCGCGGTGAACAAAGGTTGTGGTCGACCCTCGCGCGCCAGAATCCAACACGGGAACGTTCTTGTACAGTCGAGTGACGAACTCGCGTGCCTTGGCTTCGTCACCATGGTTATGCTTGAGGGCGTATCCCCACGCCGCCAGGTAGTTCCACCTCGCTCCGCCGGAGGTCTTCGGATTAGGGGTGATCACCCATATATCCGGTTTGATCAGGTCACTCCAATCCTTTATGGCTTTCGGGTTGCCCTTGCGGACCAGAAAGACCATCGTGGAAGTATAGGGGCAACTGTTGTTCGGCAGACGTGTCTGCCAGTGCTTATCGATCAAGCCTCGCCGACTGATCTCATCAATGTCGTATGCCAGTGCCAACGTTACGACATCCGCTTCGAGACCGTCAATGACCGCCCGTGCCTGCTTGCCCGCACCGCCATGTGATTGCCGGATTGTGACCGCAGTCCCGGTCTGATTGGCCCAGTGTTCGGCGAAAACAGCGTTGAAATCCTGATACAGTTCGCGCGTGGGGTCATACGATACGTTGAGCAATACCGCTCTCTCTTGCCCCATAACCCGAGAGAGGGGAATCAGGTTAGTCGTTGTACACGCTAGTAGCACTAAGCCGATGCGGTACACCGTTCCCACTTCCGTTCCTTGCATTGCTCGGGTCCTCTCTATACGTTAAGGGGGATGCGCCGCCCAGGTGGGCAGTGTCATAAGCTCAGTCAGTGCACTCCAGATCGCGAAGCAGCTTGCGAATCAGTTCGACCTCACGCAGCGTGTATCCGGTCGTTCCCCATTCCGTTTCGTTGCGGTCCACTTCATCGCGCAGCACCTGAACCACGTAGTCGGTTACGTTCACGAACCCGGTACTTTCAGTAAGGCGCAGAAGTTGTTCATATAGCGCCGCCGGAATCAACACACAAACGCTGCCCTTGCTGACCAGTCTGGTTGCTTGTCCTCGGGGAAAGGCCCTCTGTGGCCCCTCAGGGCGCTGCGGAAAGCCCCAAGGTGTCCGGTGATTGGCAGGTTTATCCATTGCCAACGCTTTCACCACTGTCCCCGGTTGCCGGGCTTTGTACGCACACCAGAGCGTACGGCCAACGGAAAGGCCATGACCACAGGCGAAGGCCGAGAGTCACCCGGTCAGTAGAACCAACTGTGTCGTGAACGCATCTTTCGACAGTGGTGGGTTGGCAGTCTGCGTGCCATCAGGCAGCAGTCCTCGGATCATTGCGCCAGTGGTGAAGATGAGCGCATACTCGGACCTGGCCGGGGTCAACCAATCATATTCGCGAGTCTCGCCTGGATCATTTACCGGCCCGCTATCGCATTTGCCGGTGACCTCAGCATAGAAAACGGGGGCGCCGTTCCGCGGCGAAATGGCTGGCCAGATAGCCGTCGCGCCTTGACGAGGCAGAAGCTTGGTTCCGCGGGCCGCCGCTGCGTTCTCCAATACGCGCAGGGAACTTGCGACAAACGCCTGCGTGCTCGGTCTGCTCCACACGCCGGGTGCTAAGCGAGTTTATCTGATGCCCACGCGCAATCGCCCCACGCTGTCCGCACGCCCACTTAAATACCCGAGTCTCGTGTACGTTGTGCACTTGCGTGCACTCCACCTCCGAGTGCCGCGGCCAACGCCGAGACCTTCTCCTGGCCGCAATGGGCGCGACCTCCCGTTTCCATGCCTCACCGTACATGCCCAGTATCGACGCCACGCGTGCTTTGGGCGATGGCGTCTTCACGCCATTATGAGCGGCGATCCGATCGCCCAGACTGTGCCACTCTTCCCCGCACCCAGGTCGCGGCTGCTGCCCAGATCTACCGCCTGATGGCGACGCTTGTTGCGTGGGCAACCCAAACGTGCGCACAGTCCAAACCAGGGAACAGGGCCGCTGGATCCGCGCCGACGCGTGCGATCCGCATGTCACAGCGTAGTACCAGTCGCCACGTTACGGCGAAGCCGTGCTCATACAAGCTTACCAGGTGCACACTACTTCATGCTGGCTTACATGGAGCCGTGCCTGTCGAATTGGCGTGAATTGATCATGGCACGCGTGCAAGCCCGGTGCTAGGCTCTATATGGAGTGTTTAGGGAGGTGCAATTGTCACCCAAGAAGGCACACACCGGAAGAAAGGTATCCTTGAAGATCCCAGCGGAGCTTTACGAGAGTCTGTCCGAGCTCATCGAGGATACTGGGTTCAGGAGTGTCACCGAGTTCGCAATCTACGCTCTACGGGACGTCGTAGCCTGCGGTAAACTCCCGAGGGATTCATCAGGCTATTCTCGAAAGGAGATTCAGAGCCTTCACGATCGGCTTCGGGCATTGGGCTACCTGGACTGAGGCAATAGTGGCACGAAGATTGCACTGGGTCCTCTGGAGTACTTTGACGGAAGTACTCGTAACGCGAGCACGACTCCATGGTCGTGTATAGACTGAGGCAAATATTATGTTCGACTTCTCAACTCGTATACGTCTTCCTCTCTTTCTCGTCGCGCTATTCGTAGCGGCAATCGGAGTCACCAGCATATCCGCACAAGAAATCTTGCACGTCTACGGATCCGAAGGCCCCTATCCGGCGATGCGCGAAGCGGCAACGGTATTCAGCGACCGCAGCAACGTAGATGTGCAGGTTGTCGGCAAGCCTACCGAGAAATGGCTGGACGAAGCCAGAACCGAGGCGGACTTGGTGTACAGCAGCGCTGAGTTCATGATGGTCAACATCATTCAAAGTATGGCGGGCGCAATTGAGGGAAGTTCGGTGACACCGCTCTACTGGCGCCCGGCGGCCATTCTCGTGCGCCCTGGTAACCCGAAGCACATCTACGATCTTCCGGATCTTCTGCGGCCAAGCGTAAAGGTCATGGTCGTAAATGGCTCCGGCCAGACGGGGCTGTGGGAAGACATGGCGGGCAGGCGCGGCAACTTCCGAACCGTGCGCGCCCTTCGCGACAACATCGTGCTCTTCGCTGCCAATAGTACTGAGGCACGGCGAATGTGGCTGGCCGAGAAGGACATTGACGCGTGGCTTACATGGAACATCTGGTACAAGGCGGATCCCAACCACTCGATGGTTGTACCCGTGAGCGAAGACTATGTCATCTATCGCCAGTGTAGTATCGCCGTTACGGAGCAGGGCTGGCAGAATCCTCATGCTGGCAAATTCGTCGCTTTCCTCAAATCGCCAGAAGCGGGGGAGATCTTCGCGAAGTGGGGGTGGATTACCACATCGACTGAATCTTCAGCAGGACCGCCGCGCAGTGTCATTCGTCTTGTTTGCGATGTCCAGGACGATGATTTGAAACCTGGGAGCGCTGGCGGTTTGAAGCATCTAAGGCAGATCGTCCGCGATTATGAATCGATGGGGATCCCTCCCAGTGAACTGAACATCAGCGCTGTGTTCCACGGAGGGGCTGCGCCTCTGATGCTGCGAGACGAAGCATACAACACCCTTATGAAGAGGGTAGACGGCAATCCGGCCAAGTCGGCGATCCTCGATCTAGTCGAACGGGGAGTCAGCATAGAGCTTTGTGCCCGCACCATGAAGCGCAACGGTTGGGCACGTGACAATATCCTGCCGGAGGTCAAGATCGTCAGCGGCGTATGCGCGAGAGTAGTGGAACTGGAACACCAGGGGTACGTCTATATGGGGCCATAAGCTGAAACCGTGGTATCACCCCGGCAGTCTGCAAGTTGGAGCATTGACATACGGGAGACCGAATCATGTGTACACGTTACGTTTTCGTAGGCTCGTGCGTTTCGCTGGCGGTGTTGGCTTTTGCGTCGCTAGGAGCACCTAGTGCCACGGCGCAGGAGGTCTTGCGTGTGTATGGGTCTGAGGGACCGGCACCCGCCATACAACAGGCAGCAGGGGCGTTCGGCGATAGAAATGACGTGAAGGTTGACGTCGTCACAGGACCACCGGACGAATGGCTTGACGGGGCGGCAGGCACAGCGGATGTGGTCTTCGCCAGCGCCGAGTTCATGATGGCCGATTTCCTGCGTGCCACGAACCTCGCGATTGACGAGGTGTCCGTAACTCCATTATACATGCGCCCCTCGGCGGTGCTCGTGCGACCGAAGAACCCTAAGCACATCTCGGACTTCCCGGATCTCTTGAAGCCGGGGGTGCGCATCATGGTCGTAACAGGGTCCGGACAGACGGGCCTCTGGGAAGACATGGCCGGGAAGCAAGGTGATATTCGCACCATCCGCGCCTTTCGGAAAAACATCGCTCTCTTTGCACCGAACAGTACGGCAGCGATGAGACTGTGGGACGAGCGGCAGGACGTTGACGCGTTTGTCACGTGGAACATCTGGCACATGCCCCTGCGAGACCGAGCCCAGCTCATCGAGGTAAGCGACGACTACAAGA
The DNA here is from genome assembly GCA_020348265.1 of Phycisphaerales bacterium. Taxonomy (GTDB): domain Bacteria; phylum Planctomycetota; class Phycisphaerae; order UBA1845; family UBA1845. The sequence goes on from CP070744.1 coordinate 2,987,813, forward strand.
TCTATCGACAGTGTAGCATCGCCTTGACGGAGCGAGGTGTGAACAAGCCATCTGCAAGGCGATTCATAGACTTCCTGACCTCCCCAGAGGGAGCCAGGATATTCGAATCATGGTATTGGATGCCCGTGCCAAAAGGCTCCAGTGCCCTGACGATCAACAACGACATCGCGATCGTATGCCGAATCGACACCGACGACTGGAAGGACGGACTTGGAGCGGGACTGACCTTCGTTCGCGGGCTTGTTGGGTCGTATCGGTCCATCGGCACGCCTGCTGAGCAGCTGCATATTTCCGCGGTCGTTCATGGTGGCGCCGGGTATTGGATGTTGAAAGACGCTTCGTATGGCAGGTCGAAGAGAAGCGAGGCAGCAAATCCGAATAAGACGATCATCCGCGAGCTTGGTGAACTGGGTGTCAGCCTGGAGCTCTGCGAAGAGACAATGAAAGAGCACGGCTGGACCGCGGAGGATCTGCTACCTGGAGTGAGGATCGTTCCGAACGCCTACGCCCGGATTGTAGATCTCGAGTTGCAGGGATACGCGTACATTAGGTTCTGACCGTTCGGCACAATCCACGTGGGCGCTGAAGTTCGCGAGCAGGCAACGCTGTACGTGAGACAGAATGGACCATGCCACAAGAGGACTTGCGAGTCACCTGCGTCGACCCGGCGCCAGCAGCTGAGGAGAACTTATGATGACCGGAAACAACAAGCCCTTGACCAGAAAGGGCTTCACTCGGCAGGCGTTACTTCTCCACGCTACCGGCCTCGGCCTCGTCATAGCAATCCTCTGGCTTGACGAATTGTTGTATCTGCCGCACCTGCTGCTGGGCGCTGCCCCCCACGGAGGTCAATTGGCACGAGAGCGTATTCGAGTCGTCTATTGTCGTTCTCATTGCGGACCAGACCTTTGCATGGATGCAACGGGCACTGAAAAGGATTCGGTACCTAAAGGGATTCCTCGTAGTCTGCGCGGACTGCAACAGACTCCGCACGCGTGATCAGTGGTTCCCTCTTCATGCGTGTGTGACCCTGCACTCCGACGCAACATTCTCGCACGGTATATGTCCTGACTGTGGCGAGAAGCTGTACGGTGATCAAGGTTGGTGGCAGAAGATGCGCCGGGACGGAAAGGTTGACACAGGCGAGGCTGGCGAGATTGCACAACGGACTTCCGTTCGTGACGCCAAAGAGTCAACCGCAGGGTCCTACGCACGGAGAAATGTTTGAGACGCTGCGATCCCCAACGGCGGGCCTCACGAGGCGATGATTCCGCAGAGTAGTCAGAGGAGAGCCATGACCGAGAATCCTAGTCGACGCACGTTCCTGAAGACAGCCGCTCTTGCCGGTGTGTACGGCTCTGTTGCGAGCCCCGAAACGGAACGGGCGATGGCCTCCGAAACCCGTCACACCTCCGAAGACTGGATGGGCGTGCTCGTGGACCTGACCAAATGCAACGGGTGTCGCCAGTGCGAGGCGGCCTGTCAGGAGGCAGCTGGATTCACTGCACCAACGAAAGAGGAGCTGCTAGACGAGTCGGTGTTCAACGAACGCCGGCCCCTGGGGCCGCGCAGCTACACGATGGTAAACAGATTTGACACCGGGACTCGTGACGCTGAAGACAGGCCGGTCTACGTGAAGATGAACTGCATGCACTGCAATGATCCCGCTTGCGTATCAGCGTGCCTTGTAGGAGCGATGCGCAAAGAGCCGAACGGTGCCGTGAGCTATGACGCCTGGAAGTGTATGGGCTGCCGTTACTGCATGGTGGTGTGTCCATTCGAGATGCCGACCTACGAATATGATGACGTCTGGACACCACAGGTGCGGAAATGCACCCTCTGCTCAGATAACGGCAATCCAAACAAAGGTGGCACGCCAGCCTGCGTGCAGGTCTGTCCGAAGCAGTGTCTGATCTACGGCAAGCGAAGCGAGCTTCTTGCACGGGCCCATGACAGGATTCGGCGGCATCCGGACTTATACGTCGACCACGTGTACGGGGAACACGAGGCCGGCGGAACATCCTGGCTATACATATCCGGCGTGCCCTTCGAAGAGCTTGGCTTCCTGAAGGTGAACGCCTCGGCCCCGCCGCGTCTGAGTGAAACCATTCAGCATGGTGTGTTCAATCATTTCATCCCGCCAATAGCCTGGTGTGGGATTCTCGGCCTTGCCATGTGGCTGACCAAGCCAAACACCGTAGCGGACGAAGGATCGCCATCCGACGGCGAAAACAAGGACTCGGTCCCGACCCTGGCTCCACGCAGGAGGGCCGCGCCGGAGCTTGAAGGACAACCCGTATGAACGTCCATGATCGCGCCGTTCCCGTTGACCGAAGGCTGCTCACCCCGGGAGTCCGGTTTCTGCTAGTCCTGGCTGGCGCCGGTGTTCTCGCCGGGCTCTACCGATTCCTGTTCGGCCTGGAGGCGAGCACCAATCTGAACCAGCAGTACCCCTGGGGCATCTGGATCATTGGTGACGTTTCGCTTATCGCCCTGGCCGCCGGGGGTTTCACCACGGCAGCCATCGCCCATGTCTTCCACCACCAGCACTATCACGCCCTCGCCCGACCCGCCCTCGTTGTTGCGCTGCTTGGGTACACGTTTGCGTGCATCCTGCTGGCCGCGGACCTGGGCAGATACTACAACATCTGGCATCCTATCCTGCCGAACATGTGGCAGGGGAACTCGGCTCTGTTCGAGGTGGGCATGTGCGTGATGTGCTACCTCACGGTGCTGTATATCGAATTCATACCCGTCTTTTGCGAGCGTTTTATTGGAGACCCAGCTTGGCCACGCCTGGGGCGGATCTGTTCAGCCGTCAACTGCTTTGTCGGCAAGACGATGTTCCTATTCTTGATTCTCGGTGTAGCGATCTCCTGCTTACATCAGTCGTCCCTAGGACACGTCATGGTTCTCGCGCCTTCCAAGCTGCACCCGTTGTGGTACACGCCGATACTCTCGCTCCTGTTCCTCATGTCGGCGATTATGGTGGGTTTCCCGACGGTCATCTTTGCCTCGATTTGTGGTTCCTGGGCTTTGGGGCTCAGACCTCAAATGCACATGCTGGGCTGTTTGGCAAAGTACGTCCCCTTTCTTCTTAGCGTCTATTTGGCCTTTAAGATTGGCGATATGTTCATCCGGCGCAGCTTCGTTCACCTTAGTGAGGGGTCGCTCCAAAGCGCGATGTTTGTTCTCGAGATGATCGCCGGCTTGATCGTTCCCTTCGTGATGACTCTCTTCCCCAAGGTGCGCAGTTCGCCACACCTGCTGTGTGCGGCCGCAGGACTCGTCATGTTCGGCGTGATCTTGAATCGTACGAACGTGTATTTGGTGGGTTATCAGCCGGTTAACGTAACGGAGGTTTACTTCCCCTCTCTTGCTGAGTGGGGACTCACGATTGGCGCAGCTGCCGCGCTGTGTGTTTGTTGGCGTGCTATTGTCACATATTTTCCGGTACTCACCCAGCCAAGGTTGGTGGCGACAGCATGACCGAACACATATTGCTGGACGTGGCTGCAAACTCCAGAGGGCAACAGGCTCTAGCCTGTGGCACGCAACGCAGCAGCTCGCCGTTGGCACGTACATCGGCAAGGCGGTCGGCAGTGTGTCTGCCCCGGCTACTGTGTGTGCTTAATAATGATGAAGGCCTACAATGTGGTCTCGAAGGCAGTTGACTATACGGCTTATGGGTCTGGCGGTTCTTCCCGGTGCTATGGGACAAGGGCTGGCACCGCCGCTACCACAACCCACTGGTCAGCACGCGGCATCGATGCGGCAGGCGTCGTCGACTCGCGACTGCGCGCGTTGTCACTCTTGCGAGCGACCCACACCCGCAAATAGGTGCTTGCTGTTTGCATGCACGCGTGGTCGGAGGGGAAGTAGGGCGATCTTCGTACCCGGTGCACAGGGGCCCGACGTCGTCATTCTCGATGAACTGGAGGATGCCTACCTACCTGTTCCCTTCGATCACAAGGGCCACGCTGAGATGGCGGAGATGGCCAGTGGCTGCGCGACCTGTCATCACTACACACCTCGAGGGCAGCAACATCCCCCCTGTAAAGCATGTCACGACGTCTCCGCTGACGAAGCGAACATCGACAAGCCCGCCTTGCGGGGCGCGTATCACCAGCAATGTCTGAACTGCCATCGCGAGTGGATCAATGAAAGAGATTGCGACGCCTGTCATTTGGCGAAGGCTGGCAGCCGGGAAGGCAGCAGCGCGACGGTACCTGTGACAACAGACGACCTGATGGGCCGAATGCATCCACCGATTCCTGAACCGGAGGGCGAGCTATACCGGTCCGGATCCCAGCGCCTACCCGGCTGGCAGGTCGTGTTTCGTCATCGCGAACACGCACACCGCTTTGGTCTCAGGTGTGTCGAGTGTCATCACGAGCCCAGCTGTGCGCGCTGCCACACACGCGATAGAGAGCAAATGCAGCTGCGCCGACCCCGTGACGCGCACGGGCCGTGTATTCGATGTCACAAGCGCGATATGAATCTGGCTGCCAGGGCAGCCGGCCGATGCGAGCGCTGTCATTGGCCCGAAGACCAGCCAAAGCCCGATTCGTTTGACCACGGCAGCACTGGCTGGCTGCTTGGAGGCTTCCACGAGGACAAGAGCTGTCGCGACTGTCACCGACAAGTGCCGTTTGAATGGCTGAGCAGCAACTGCAATGACTGCCATGGCACCTGGAGCCCGTCGACGTTTGACCATCGAGTCACCGGGCAAACACTCGATGAGAATCACGTAGATGAACAGTGTGGCGTGTGTCATCGCGAGCGCCGATTCGATCGCCCGCCCACGTGTGATGAATGTCACGACCCAGAGGATGATGGAATCGTCTTTCCAGACGCCCGCCCCGGAGAGTAGTTGGGCCATTCGAAGGTGCCATCATGATTCTTGTGCACCCAATTCCGACCGCCGTGCAAGGGGCCATTTGACATGCAACGGTTCATGCCGCTGCTCCTGAAAGTCTGGCGTACAGCCTGCCAGCATATTGAAATCGGCGAGTCCACCTCAGGGATTGGCCCGCTACTTCGCAAGCACCTGCCGGTCGACCTCGTTGTGGTCCGGCGTATCGATCTCGAGAGGTCCTGCTTGGATACCGTCGGCGTGGGTGCGCCCAGCTCCAAGATCCAGCCCAGGGAGAAGTGCAGTCCCCTGGAGGCCGAAGACTTGGAACGATTGCTTGCCTGGTGTCAACGTGGTGAAGTGCTTCGACTGCCGCGGGATGAGGAGCCGATAGCGCGTGAGTTGATCGTACCCGACGGAGTTGACGGAGAAGCGCTCGTCGGGCCGCTCCGTAGTCAGGACGGCCCCTCGGGATTGTTGCTGCTTGTCACATTCCCACCGCGGTCGTTCGACAAATCTCACGAGGAGGTGAGCAGAGTACTAGTCGAGCCCTTCTCTGCGGCGCTGGAGAACGATCGTCAGCTCCGGGCGATCAGGAGACATCAAGAAGCGGCAGAGGCGGATCGGTATTCCCTGCTGACGAAGCTCGGGCGTCAAGAGATCAGCGAGGCCATTGTCGGCGCGGAGTCCGGCCTCCGAACGGTCATGGAGCGTGTCCAACTCGTGGCCTGCTCTGATGTACCTGTCCTGCTGTTTGGCGAGACCGGCTCGGGTAAGGAGGTGATCGCCCGCGCCGTCCATGCACGTTCGGGTCGGGAATCCGGCCCGTTCTTGCGCGTGAATTGTGGCGCGATCCCACCGGAGCTGGTTGACTCGGAGCTGTTCGGCCACGAGCGCGGCAGCTTTACCGGAGCGGTAGCGATGCGCAAAGGATGGTTCGAGCGCGCCGATGGAGGGACGCTGTTCCTTGATGAGGTTGGCGAGTTGCCTCTCGCGGCTCAGGTCCGCCTGCTGAGGATTCTCCAGGATGGGACGTTCGAGCGCGTTGGAGGCCAGCGTCAACTGGTCGTGGACGTACGGGTCGTCGCGGCGACGAACCGAGATCTGCACGCAATGGTGGCAGACGGACAGTTCCGAGACGATCTCTGGTATCGCCTCGCGGTTTTCCCAATTCAGCTGCCCTCCTTACGCGATCGTCCGGGAGACATGCCGGCGCTGGCTACCCACTTTGCATTGCGCGCCGCCAAACGCTTTGGCCTACCGATTCTGGCTCCGTCACCGGACGACGTGAACCTTCTGCTTGCCTACGACTGGCCGGGAAACATCAGGGAGTTGGCCGCAGTGATCGACCGTGCGGCGATCCTGGGGAATGGCAAGCGTCTGGAAATCGCCACGGCCGTGGGAAGCGACTGTGGCCCGCGGCCCTCAGTGGGGAACGGCGCGCGTACATCAAGCGGTGCTTCGAAGACGCCCGGGGAGCTCCCGACGCTGGATACGGTGATGAGCGAACACATCGGCGCCGCTCTTAGAGCGGCCTCGGGGCGTGTCGAAGGCCCGCAAGGCGCCGCGGCCATGTTAGCCATAAACCCACACACACTGCGAGCCCGAATGCGCAAACTCGGGATCGACTGGACAGAATATCGTCAAACCGGACCAACGTGAGTTCGCCCTGCACAAGCTTTGAGGCCCGCCGACACTGCCAAACCTGGGGCTTGGAATCTGCTCGCGCGGACTGGCCAGGGGAGGCGAGCGATCGCCAGAGGGCGCCGCGTCCGGTAGTCTCGTCACGAATGTCAGGACGGGGAACCTGGCGTCCGGCGTCGTCGGGCACCGACCCGCTAGGGCAATTTCTGTTATTGTCTAGCGGTTCAGGAGTTGGGTGCCATGCCTAAGCGAAGCGCCGGCATGCAATTCGCCCGCTACACAATATCCGAATCTGCTATAGGTCGGGGAGGCCAGCAAGGTCAAGAGTTGCGCGGCTCGCACGCAGGCAAGCGTCAGCACGGTAGCTGGGATTCGGGCGTGTCATTCCCGCCGCCCGCTGGCGTCGCCGTAAGGCTGGGGCCACGGCACGCATTGCTCCACAGTCTCGCCCCTCGGATACGGACCATTCCTTCGCGTCCGGTCCGGATCCACCGGGCGGGGGGAATCGAATGTGATGTCCAACCCCTCCTCACGGCCCAGAAACGCCGATATCGCGGTTTTCGCTGGTGCTAGAAGTGACTCAATCTGACCCCTTGAGACCATCAAAAACCATCATAGACGTAGAGGATTTTATGCGGAGTGCGACCCAACACGGCATCGGCGCGCCGGGGAACGCTGACAGCATTCCGCATAAAATCGGTCGAACTATGCCGCTGCCATTGGGGAACGGTGGCTATGGGGATTTGATGCCGCGCCGGCCGTCAGCGTGATGTGGGAGAGGCGACTCGTGGGTCGCGATTGCGATGGGGAAACGACGCGCCAGGGTGGTAGCAACCACGCCGCGCGAAGATCGCATTGACTTGAACACCGTTCGCGTCGCCCCACAACGGTCGCAGGCGTAGAGCGAACGCGGTGGTCCCGTGTTACCGATCCTGGCGCCTTGACGGAATCAGCGTTGGCAAGGCCGGTGTGCCTCATGACGTATCCCATCCGGTCGCCGTTATCGTGAGCGGCGTGCCCCAGGTGATCGGGAAGCAGGCGTGGCGCATGACACGCGGAATTACTTCCACGGTCACCAAACGTCCGCTTCTGCATGCCGGACACCGGGCATGATGACCCGGTTCGTCCGCGCTATCGTTACATTCGGTGGGAGACTGCTGTCTGCCCTCATACTTATCGCATGCCCTGCCGTCGCTGGGATTCGAGACGCCAAGGTGTTGC
>CP070744.1:2995632-3031297 GCA_020348265.1 Phycisphaerales bacterium
CTGTGGGACAGCCTGGTTTCGACCGGTCTGGCCTCGGTTCGGTACGACCCGCGATACTACGAGGAGGAGAATTTCCGGCAGATCGTGCGCGAGGTACATGAGGCATTCGCTCATATCGTCCGGCTCGAGAAAGGGGCGGATGTGCAATCTGCCGATCGGGTGAGCTTGACGCTTGATGCCACGCACGTCCTGGGCGTCCTCGCGGATGTCAAAAAAAGCCTCCCGGTCGATCTTGAACCGCCTGAAGACGTTATGGGCGAGAAGGCTGACGAGTGGATCGCCGAGTTTGATACGTTGTTGGAACTGTCCGACGAGGAGCTAGAAGGCCCGGATGTCCGGGCAGATCTCGATGCCGAGAAGTGGCGCCGTACAGCACTCAGGGACCTGGGTGGAGATGTGGCTTCGGTAGCCAACCGAGCCCGCCTCAGGCAGCTGCTTGACAGGATCGCCCTGCGTTTGGATCGCGAGCGATTCGGCGATTGGGGTTTTGCAGAGCTCTATGAAGGTTGGAGCGATCCGGAGGACTCCGCGTATTCCATGCGTATGCCGCGGGAGCTTGAAGATGCCGAACGAGATACGGCGCGTGATGACAGGCGCCGAAAGAAGGAGGAAGAGGAGCCCAAAAAACGCAGCCGGCGGCGACCGCGACGATCCTCGCGGTCCGGGCGATCTGCCCGTGACTCGGAGGAAGAGGCGCCGAGATCACGGTCTGCGTCACCCGCGCGCAGACTGGAAAGTGAAATCCCGGCGTGCGCGACATCCGAATTCCTCGGCAGCGTCGCGGGAGACTGTGTCGATCTTCTGTCACTTCTCAATGACTTTGACACGGATTTCTACCTGGCAAGCGAGGCCGGAGCGACTCCGCCCCACGAACGCTGCTACGACGAACTCCTGGGCCGGTGGCGCGAGTATGCATCACGCTACGCGGCTTCTTGGAAGGAAGCGTACGAACACAGAGAACTCAACAAGCTGGCGGCGCTGGAGGAAAGGCTCTCCGACGGGTGGGACTCTTTCTCCAGTCAGTGCAAGAGGCGGGGAGGGGGACGTTCGCGATTGGATATACGCGGCGTTACTGACGAATTCTCTCCCAGTCTGGAAGAAATCCTCAGAGCGACGCGTTGGGCAACCTATATTGCCGAGGATCAATTGTCCTGGAGCCAGTCCTGGGACGACGCCTACTACCGGGACCACGCAGAAGCCGTCGAGGATGCGGTGCTGGCGGCCTTGGGCAAGCACTGGGGTGAGGGTTCCTTCGTCCTCAACGCGGCCGAAGAATCCGGGCGATCAGCCCGGTCGGACCCGCCCTGGATAACGCTTACCAAGAAGTACGTGAGCCTATGGGATGATCTGATCGAACGAATCGGTCAGAACACTGAGTTGGGCCGACAGGCCAAGAAACTTGCGAATCAGGATTACCAGCCTGATCGGTTTGAGAAAATCCCTTTCGGCGAGATTGAGAAGCTGCGTCGAGCCGGGCGACTCGATGACGAACGCCTTACCGCACGGTTGGTGGAGTTTGAACGCAAGGCGCAGGGTTTGCTCAGTGCGGCCTTGACCTCCGTGTTCTGCCGCATCCAGGATGATTACCTCGGGCGCAGAGACCCGCCGGATGGTTGGCCCTATCTCGGCGCCGCACGGGCAAACCAACAGGTCTCTGCGATCGATTTCAAGAGTTTCAAGAGGTTTCTGTATGACGTGGATCGCGCCAAGACATTGTTCGCTGAGCTTGAGATCGGTCTGCCGGATGACGCGGTCAAACGCGCCCGCACCCAGTTCCACAATCAATGTCTCGAATGGTACAACTTCCTCCGCCTGGAGGGAGAAGGCGAACAACTTTCCGCCGGCGCCCTCGGTATGGAGATCAAGGGCGGCGATCCTCTTTCTGATCCGGAGTTTAGACGGGAGGTGGTCGACACCGCGCAGTTTGACTATCACTATTGGGAGCTGAGCCTGGGCTTCAAGAAGATCACCAACGAAGACGGCACCAAAGCCGACAGCACGCCGGGCGTACTGCGAACGGCCACGCACGTCAACAAAGGGAAATTCCACAACCGCGCGGCTGTCTGGGATTGGCCACAAAGCGCTGGGACCGTTGCCGCGACTCTGGTGAGCCCGCTATCCGGGACAAGCGGTACCAGTCCGAGTCAGGATCTTGGACAGGCATCGCCGCTGGCGTTGTGCGGGTACCTGCATGGGTATGGCTACGGGGAAGGCAAAATCTGGAAAACGTTAAACGTCTGGGATATTGCCGATCGGGCTGATCCCGGCGCTGACGTGAGAAAAGTCGGGGAAATGCTCGTATTCATGCTGGAGCGGCCGATGCCTGCTGCGATCAAGAAGTTGACCGAAGTGCAGGGCGATTATGACGAACCCTAACCCATGTTGGCTGGTTGCAGGCCACGCTTAAGATAGGATCCGCGAGGATGGGTTGGACCGAGATATTCAAAAAGGCCAAGCTCAAAGCAGACCCGCGAATCCGCTGGTTTGGGAAACTCCCTACGTATCCTGACTACTACAGCTCCCCTGCCGATGAGGATTGGGTAATAGAATTCAACGACTTCGTTCTGAAGGGTTTCGAGGTTCTTCAGCGTCGGATGTCCGGTGCTCAGAAGAGCTTGCCGCGTTTGCCGGTGTCCGCGTGCACGATCCGACTTCCCAAGTCGGAGATGACCGTCTTCGGCACTTTCCTGGATTTCGGTGGGGATATGCGTGGGCGACCTTTCCCCATGTGCTTCTACGTGGGTGTTCCGACATCACTCTGGCCCGGTCCGGACAGTGATCGCCTGGTCAGCGCCGCGCGGGCCCTACGCGACCTCTTGTCACTACGTCGAGAAGTGGCATCGTTTATCAACTCGCCCGGTAGGTTCGAAACGGTCTTTTCCGATCGTCAGGTCGACTTGTCGGGAATCGATGATGAATCCGTAGACGATTCGTGGACTCAAACCGCCAGTTCAATAGTGTTTGCTGACTGGTTCGACAGCGTCAGAGACGGCCTGAAAGAGAAGGACTCCGATACGTGGCTTCGCTTGGTACGGTGCTGGGGTGACAATCTGGCCACGATAGATGACAAGAGCTTTGAACCGACCATGCGCTTTCCGTTGGCAATGCGCATGCCCCTCGACGTTCAGATTGCCGGGTGGCTGCGTTGGCTGGAATCGCGCATGGACCTGCGCCGGCGGATGTTGTCTATGATTGTCTCAGGCGACTTTGATGACTCTGACGGCGGTTTGACCGTGGTTGCCCGCGAAATCGTACCTGAGGACTTCCTGCTGTTTGCACCAGGTGTGGCAACGCTGCCCTACCTGGACGACCTGTCGGCTGTGGCAGACGGAGAAGAAGCCGAAGCCGCCTCGGGCGCGCCCGATGACTCATCGTTGCGGCGCGGACAGATTGAAACGTGGATTGCTTTCGTGGAGGAGGCACCCTGTTAGGTTGACTTCGTACGGCCCGATTGTATTGTGGCTTGCTTGAACGTTCGAGCATCGGCACCTTCGCCCGCCTCGGGCCGAAGCATTGTGTGAGGTTTATGGCTTCATTTGACGAAAACCCCATCATCGAACTAGGCAAGAACCCCATTCCCGGCGGCGAGCCATGCGGGGTCGATGCTGCGGACGATCCGCAATATATCGAGGTCACGGCTGACCTTGCCGGGCTCGACCGAATCGAGGCCGACGAACCCGACTGGTTCAAGATGGAGCAAGACACTATAAACGTCCTGCGATCCACGTCGAAGGATGTCGAAATCGCTGCAGCGTTGGGGCACGCACTTTTCAAGCGATATTCCTATGCGGGCTTGTCTGCTACCCTCGCTTTGTTCACCAAACTGGTCAACAATTTCTGGGACGGGCTTTACCCGAGCCGCCCAAGGCGGCGCAAAGTCCGAATGGAGACGCTGACGGATCGGTTTGTCGAGCACGGGTGGTTTCGGGAGAACCAGCCCAAGCCGGACGATTTTGATGCGATCGACGCAGCGGTTGTCCGAGTGGAAGAACTAAGCGCGGCTCTGACGGCAAAGATGCCGGATGACAAGCCCGAGTTCGACAAGTTCATTCGCGGCCTGAAGGAGCTGGCGGGCAAGAGGCCCAAAACCGAGGCTCCCCCACCCCCACCTGCGGCGGAAGGTGCACCGGGTGCAACACTGGGTGCTGCGCCTACCGGAGCGCCGCCGCCGGCGTTTGCTGCTGGTGAACTTGCTGATGTGGGCGGCGCTCTCAACGCCATTCTTTCCGCGTCGACGTTCCTGCGAAAGGCCGATGCGACTGACCCGTTTCCCTATGCCATCGTCCGGGTCCTTAAATGGTCGAAGCTGGCGCTGCCCACTTCGGACGAGGCGAAGTATCGAATCGAGCCACCCGAGGCGAGCGCAGTCGACGCATTGACGCACCAGATGGCCAATAGCATCTGGGATCATCTTCTTAAGAACGCCGAATCCGCGTTTCGTTCGAGTGATCCGTTGTGGCTCGATCTTCAGCGGTATGTTTGTGGTGCGATGACCGGACTGGGGTCGACGTACGACAAGGCTCGTGAAGCGGTGATGGGCCAGACTGCCGCACTCGTACAACGCTTGGGCGACGGACTTTACGAGCTCAAGTTCCGTAACGGAACACCGCTTTGCAGCGGTGAGACGCGTATGTGGCTAGAGTCGGATGTGCTGCCCGCTCAAGGTAGTGGCGGTGGCGGCGGCGGTGCCGATACAGGCAACGGCAAGCTGGCGGAGGCCTCGGACAAAGCTCGCAAGCTGGCCGGCTCCGGAAAACTGAAAGAGGCTCTCGGAGAGCTTCAGGAGGGGCTTATTACCTGTTCGCAGAGGCGAGATCGCTTTCTGTGGCGACTGCGCATCGCCCAGCTCTGCTATGATTCGCAACGCTTGCAGTTGGCTGCACCCTTGCTGGAGGAGTGCTTCGAGGAAATAAGACGCTATCACATCGACGAGTGGGAGCCCACTCTCGCCGTCGATGTCGCTCAAACGCTGTACCGCTGTAGGAAGTCGCTACTGACGGCGGACAAAGCTGCCGGACCAGACGCGTTGTCCGGTGTCCGCGAGTCATACGCGTGGTTATGTCAGCTGGATCCACTGGCGGCCCTGGCCGCTGAGCCTACGGGCAAGTGATCCTTGTTAGATTTGGAGCAACAGAAGGAGCCGATCTATGGCTAAAGGACCGTCCAAGGCTCGCGAAGCGCGAGTGAATATCGCTATCTCAGATGGCCTGCGCGGCGGCGCTGAACCTGAGCTGCCGTTCAGGGTCTTGGTGATGGGTGACTACACCGGCAAGGATGACAAGCGCACCGTCGAAGAGCGTGAACCCCTTGACATCAACAAGTCGAACTTCGATTCGGTGATGCAGAGCTTCAATTTGTCGTTAGATGCGTCAGTGCCGGATCGGATTGCCGGAACCGGCGAAATGCCCGTTTCACTTAGATTCGGGACGTTGAAGGACTTCAGGCCTGAGTCGATCGCTCGTCAGGTACCTCAGCTCAAGAATCTGCTCGAGCTGCGTGATGCGATCAAGGCTTTGCGCCCCAAGATGGGCGACAAGGCTGCCCAGAAGGAACTGCTATCGGCAATCAAGGACCCCGCGGTTCGTGATCAGATACTTTCCATGCTGGCTGCGCCCGAGGCAGCGGGAGCTGCGCCGGCCGACGCTGCCCCACCACCTGCCGCCGACGCCGGTGGCGGAGAACCCTCCGGCGAACCTTCTTCCGAGCCCCCGGCTCCGGAGCCCGAGACGCCGGCTGAGTAGTGTGATGATTGATGTTCAGTCCGGCAGGCAACCGGCTGGTTGACTACCGGCGTTAAATGGAGAAGAAAAGCAATGGCAGAACAACCCCAACAAGCTCAGCCGGCCGCGGCAGGCGAGGCGGATACCAGCGCGGTGGATTCACTCATCGATAGCTGGGATCTGGACAACGAGTATCGAGATCTTTACCGGAAGGGCATTGCCGGTATCGTGCAGAAGGCGGCCGGCCTGGACGCAAAGAAGCTTACAATCAACAAACAGGTGCTCGACGATTTCATTTCCGAAATCGATCAGCAGATAAGTGCGCAGGTCAACGAGGTCCTCCACAACGAGCAGTTCCAGAAGTTGGAGTCCTCCTGGCGGGGCCTGTGGTATCTGGTGGATAACACCGAGTTCCGCCAGAACATCCGTGTCGAGATGCTCAATGCCTCGAAGGACGATTTGCTGGAGGACTTCCAGGACTGCAAGGACTGGCAGAAGTCCGGACTGTTCAAGACGGTCTATCGCGATCAGTACAACACCTTCGGCGGAAACCCCTATGGGCTGATGGTCAGCAACTACTCGTTTGACCCGCGCAACCCGGAATGCGAACTGCTCAGTGAAATCGCCCGCGTAGCCGCGGTGTCGAAGTGTCCCTTCCTGGGTGGGGTAGACCCCAAGATGTTCGGGAAGAAGGAAGAATCGTTCACGGGTCTGCCCAAGATGGCGGAGATGTACGAGATTTTCGAGCAGCCGCAGTATACCAAGTGGAATGCCTTCCGCGATTCGGACGATTCTCGTTACGTCGGCTTGGTTATGCCCCGCTTCCTCCTGCGCAAGCCCTACACCGTGGCAGACCAGGATGTAAAGGACTTCACGTTCGAAGAGGATGTGCGGGTCGACGACCATAGCCGGTATCTGTGGGGCAGCGCGGCGTTTGCGATGGCCGGTCGGATGACAGAAAGTTTCGCCAATCACGGCTGGTACAACTCGGTTGTCGGTCCGACCAGTGGTGGGACCGTGCCTGATCTTCCCCTTCATCAGTATGAAGCTATGGGGCAGTATCACACCAAGATTCCCACGGAAACGCTGATTTCCGAGGATATGGACGTCGATCTGTGCAATTTCGGTTTCATGCCTCTGGTTATGCGCAAAGGTGCAGACAACGCGGCATTCTTCGATGCTCCCTCCGCTAAACGCGTTGGCAAGTTCCCGGATACCGCCGAAGGGAAGGAAGATGAGACTCGTGCCAGGCTGGGGATGTCCTTCCCCTATCTGATGATCTCGTGCCGGATCGCCCATTACTTGAAGGTGATTTGGCGGGAGAACATGGGCCGGGTGATGGATGCTGATAAGATGGTCGGCGAAATCAACAAGTGGCTCAAGCAGTACTGCCGTCAGGGCACCCTGGACGACAAACTGGCCGCAAGGTATCCGCTGAAGGAAATCCAGGTCACTGCGGAGCCGGTCCCCGGCAAGCCGGGGATGTTTAAGTCGGCTATCCAGATGGTCCCGCACTTCAAGCTGAAAGGTGTCGAGGTCGAACTGTCAATGGTCGGACAGTTCGATCCCCCGCCGTCTTGATGATTGCGGCATTAGTGCGTGATAGCGTCTGCGAAGGCTGATCACGCGGACGTGCGTATGGCGAGGCACGTCGGCGTCCCGCGGAGGCCAAACCACGGGTGAATCGGAGTTTCCGGTGGCAGGTAGGAGGTCTCCGCGTTGCTCATTCGCGGAGGGGTCGAACGACTGGACTCCCGCCACGATGCCGCCCGTTAGCAGAGTGGTAGATGAAGCCCACTTTGTTGAGCCCCGTCGGGCAAACGAGCCCAGATATGTGTTCGCCATGGGGCAGCGGGCATCAGCGACTTTGTCGCGATGTTCGTAAACTATTGTCTTTGCTGAAGTAACGGCAATCGTCCATACTTCGAGCATCTGACAGTATGGAGCGGCACGTTACTTGCTGATTTTGACGAAGTGTTGGCGGCGGGAATAGGCCCTGCTGCTTTGATCGAGCCATGAAGACTTGTGCAAAACAGTTCATTGGATTCGCTTCCCGGACTCCTGCGTGGAGTCCCGTAGGGTTGGGCGGTCCGGACATCGAGCGTTGAAAGGAGAAGTAGGTCATGCCAACTCCGTGTAACTTGTACATTGCCGAGTATCCGGGGTCTTCCGAGAAGGAAGGTCGCGAGGACACTTCAGATGTCTTCGAGATCGAACATCACATTCATCAGCCGGTCGAGCCCACTACCGGGCAGGCGTCCGGTGTGCGCGTGCACGCACCCCTTCGAGTTGTCAAGGTGATCGACAAGGCCAGCCCGGGGCTCCACAAGGCCCTGTGCACCGGTCAGAACCTCAAGGAGGTTGTGCTTCAGTTCTTCCGCATCGATCCGGGGACCCGTTCGGAGACGAAGTACTATGAGATCACGTTGCGCCAGGCTCGCGTCGTGGATGTGTCTCCGTACATGCCCATGAGCTTCGTGCCTACCAATGAGTCCTACAGACACATGGAGCAAGTGAGCTTTGTGTATGAGGAGATCGAATGGAACTGGATGCCCGACAGCGTAGTCGAACAAGACAAGTGGCGCGCTCCCGGTGGAGGATAATCGCCTTCGTCTCGGTTCTGTGTAAATGATTTGGCGGAATTATGAGCACTTGGACTGACGTCGCTGAGTGCTCAACTGAGGCGTTGTTGCGGAGGCCGCGGGGATGGCACGCGAACAGATGCTGTTGGATCGTATCGCTTCCCTGGCTGAGGTCGGACAAGGGCGTATCGAGCCCACGGCGACGGAAGACATCGACGCGTTGATGAAATCGATCCAGCGGAACATTACGCGTCTGCTCAACTCTCGCCACGGCATGAGCGAGGCCTTGCCCGACTACGGCCTGCCCGCTCTTGCGGACTTGACGATCGGCACAAAGGACTACGTCACCCGCGTACGGGAGGCGATCAAGCTTGCGATCGACAAGTACGAGCCTCGCCTCCGCCGCGTGCGCGTTGGTCGGATAGAGGATGAAGAGAGCGGCCATACGCTTGGATTCCGCATTGAGGCCAAGCTCGTTTCGCAGTCTGGAGAACATGGCGTCTGGTATGAGACCAGAGTCTCCGGCTCGGGTGCGTTTGAAGTTTCGGACTAGGTCTTTCATCGAGCCTGATCCAGCCCGAGTTACCTGCTGGCACACCGGATGAACTTCCGGTGTTGCCTGCCATCCGGTTGGGTGTCTTCGGCTCTGCCAGACTGTCAAGCCTGCGAACATATGATGAACGAGAAACGGGGAGGTGTGAGTTTGCGCCGCCTCTGTAGGTCGATAAACGTGATTGGCCGGGTGTGAGCAACACGTATTACCAGGATGAACTGCGTTATTTGCGCGAGGTAGGTCCGGAGTTTGCCCGGGTAAACCCGGAGATCGCCCGTTGGCTGGGCGATCCACGGGCGGATCCGGATGTCGAGCGGCTCTTGGAGGGTGTAGCGTTCCTTTGTGGGCGACTCCGCCAGAAGCTCGATGATGAGTTGCCGGAATTGACGGCCAACATGATGTCGCTGCTTTGGCCTCACTATCTGCGCCCCATCCCGTCTATGACCATCCTGCAGTTGCTTCCCGAGATAGAGGCCATGCAGGCACCGCTGACCGTAGATGCGGGGACGGAGTTTGCCAGCATCGCCACGGATGAGACGAACTGCCGGTATCGATCGACGTGGCCCGTTGTGCTGCGCCCCTGGCTGATCCAAGATGTGGCGCTCGAAACGGCGGCAGGGAATCCCGTACGTCTCATCATACGCTTGCGCAGTTCCAGTAAGGCGGAACTGTCCGGCTTGGATCTTGGGTCCGTCCGATTCCATCTTGCCGGTGACGCCCGCACGTCATTTGCGATGTATCTTCTTCTTGCAGCACATGTTGACCATGTGACCGTCAGCGACGGTTCCGAACGGCATGATCGGGGAGAGGTCGTGTTGGGCGCCGAGCAGGTGAGTTCGGCCGGTCTTGACCGTAAAGAAGCGGTCCTCCCCTACCCACCCCATTCGTTCGCGGGATACCGTCTATTGCAGGAATACTTCGCGTTCAAAGAACGCTTTCTGTTTGTCGATGTCAAAGGCCTCGATCGGGCGGTTGAAGAACTGGAACTGACCAATCTGGTGGAGATTGCAGTCACCTTCAATCGCCGGCTGGAGTCGTTTCCCCTCGTTTCACGAGAAGACATTCGTCTGCATTGCGTGCCGATCGTGAACCTTTTTGAGCACCCCGCGGATCCGATTCGCCTACGCCACGATCGCACGCAGTATCTTGTCCTGCCGTCGAAATCGGGAGTCGCTGATCGCAGGCACCTGGAAGTCTACTCGGTGGATGAGGTTGCTGGCATTGCCCATACAGGCGGTGTTGAGTCGCGAGTTTATGAGCCGTTTTATTCCTTCAGGCACGTGATCACGTCCGACCCGCTGGCCTCTACGTACTTTCAGACGCATGTCACGCAGAACGTTTTGGGGCAGGATGCGTCGTTCGGGACGGACACGTACATTTCGTTCGTGGCCGGCAGCTCGGGAGGTCAGCTCCCCGCTGATGAGACCGTGTCGATGGAGCTGACCTGCACCAACCGGCACCTGCCATCGGCTCTGCGTGCGGGTGACATAAACCAGCCCACGGATAGCTCTCCTCCGGGTGTGAAGTTCCGCAATCTCATCAAGCCGACGTCGACGATTGCTCCCCCGCTCGGCAAAGCTCTCCATTGGCGGCTTATATCGCACATGTCGCTCAACTACACGTCGTTGACCGACGTGGAACGCTTCAAGGAGTTGCTGCGGGTCTATGACTTTCAATCGGAACACGATGCGCAGTTGGCATTGGCTCACCAACGCATGCTCGACGGCATAATCAGAATAAGCTCGAGTTACCACGAGCGGCTGATCCGCGGCGCGGTTGCCCGAGGCAGTCAGACAAAGGTCGAGCTCGACGAGGATCACTTCGTCGGCGAGGGGGATGCGTATTTGTTTGCGACGATCCTCGACCGGTTTATGGCTCTGTATACCACTTTGAACGCGTACAGTCAGCTTACGGTTCGATTGACCAAGAGCGGCCAGGTTTACTCGTTCACCCCGCGCTGGGGCGAGCAGGTGACACCGGCGGCGACCAGGGCGGGTGCGTGAAATGACAGGTACGAACGCCTCGACAACCTTGACGAATACGGTGGGCGGCACGCTCTACGACCGACTCACGACCCGCGGGTGCGAGTTCGACTTCTTTCAGGCCGTCTGGCTTTTGGAGCGATTCGCAGCCAGGGGCTTGCCTGTCGGCGAACGAGGTCCGGTTGCCCAGGAGCCCTTCAGGTTCCGCGCGCATACCTCCTTGGGGTTTCCTGCGACTGACATCAAACGCATCGCCGCGCTGCCGGGCACGGAGGATGGAGTTCCGTTCTTCCGCTTTGATGTGACTTTCATGGGGCTCTACGGCGTCAGCACCCCCCTGCCGGTGCACTATGCGGTTGACGTATTAAGGTCGGTTGAGCGGCATGACTCGTCGCGCGATCAAGTAGCAGGCGCGGACGAATCTCGAGCGCCGCAGGCGGACGAAACGGGTGATGGTCTCTCTCCGGTACGTGATTTTCTGGATATCTTCCACCATCGTCTTATATCCCTGTTTTACCGGAGTTGGCTGAAGTACCGGTTTGACAAGGCTTACGGCCTGCGTGGGCACGATGTAATCACCGACTACCTGCTTTGGCTGATCGGATGTCCACGAGGATGCGATGAGTCGACCTTGGGAGTCTCTCCGATCCACATGTTGCGTTACGCGGGAGCCTTGACTCATCGCCCCAAATCGGCGGCAACTTTGGAAGGCATGCTGGTTGATTACTGGAAGGATCTTCCGGTTGAGGTAAATCAGTGCGTCGGCCGATGGGTTCCTGTCTCACCCTCGGATATGAACAGTGTCGGCTCGTCCAATTGTACGCTGGGCGTCGATCTGACGGTTGGAGAAGAAGTCTACGATATAAGCAGCACGTTTAGTGTGTCGGTTGGCCCGGTGGACTGGGAAACCTACCTGCAGTTCTTGCCGGACGGTGAGTCGTTTTCACAGACCCGGTCTGTGGTGGAGCTGTACTGCGCTGATCCGTTGTCATTTACGATAGAGATGAAACTGCATACCGGAGAAGTGCCTGAAATGCAGCTAACTTCAGATGATCGTGCCGGTCGGCTTGGATATACCAGTTGGGTGCGAACCGAAGAGGTTCCCGCTACGTCGGTAACCCTTTCCTCGGCATCCGTGAAGATGTCGGAGCCGCTCGGCCGTGAGGCCGGCGCAATAGGTGGAAGGCATACTTATTGCGAGCGGAAGTGAAGTAGGAGTTGCTTGCGGAGTCGCTGGTTTGACCTTGCTTGTCCTCGAAAAAAGGAATACATGAGTATGTCGACAGGGCCTAAGGCGGAAGATCTTAGAAAGCTGATTGGACGGTTCGACCCCGATTGCATCCGCTCGTTCCAAGGGGCAACGAGCCTGTGCCAGTCGCGCGGCCACTACGAAATCTCTCCCGAGCATCTTCTGCTCAGGTTGATGGACGAGACCACCGGCGACGTGACGCAGATTTTCAACACCTTCAATGTGAATCGGACGCAAATTCGCCGGGCGGTGCAGCATATTCTCGAGGAGCTTCCCGGCGGCCATCGGGGCAAACCCGCCCTATCGCCGAAGATTGTCGAACTCTTTCAGTCGGCGGCCGTGATGGCGGATGAGTTGGGCTTTGATGCCATACGAACCGGGTTGGTGATCCTCGCCTTCGCACTTAACCCATCCCATACACGGGTGGGCGAGTACACGCCGGAGATGGATCGCATCGACGTCGATCAGCTTCGCGACAACTTTCATGAAATCGTACTGGGATCGGCAGCGGCGCCACCGTCGACTGAATCAGCAGGGGCGGGCGCGCCAGTGGAGGGCGGAGCCCTTGCCCAGTATACCGTCGATCTGACGGTCAAGGCTGGTGCCGGCGAGATCGATCCGGTCTTCGGCCGAGATCATGAAATCCGCCAGATGATCGACATCTTCGCCAGGCGGCGGAAGAACAATCCGATCCTGGTCGGCGAGCCGGGAACGGGAAAAACCGCGATAGTCGAGGGTTTGGCCCTGCGCATCAATGAAGGAGACGTGCCGCCTACGCTCAAGGGGGTCAAGCTCATCACTCTCGATCTGGGGCTTCTTCAGGCAGGGGCCAGCGTGAAGGGCGAGTTCGAGAACCGTCTGAAGAACGTAATCAAGGAGATCAAAGGCAGCGAGCAGCCGATCGTGACGTTCATCGACGAAGCTCATACCCTGATTGGCGCCGGTGGAGCGGCGGGCGGAGGCGATGCGGCCAATCTGCTCAAGCCCGCTCTTGCCCGCGGGGAGCTTCGTACCGTCGCGGCGACCACATGGGCGGAATACAAGAAGTACTTCGAGAAGGACGCCGCCCTGGAACGGCGCTTCCAGCTGGTGCGTTGTGATGAGCCAACACCGGAAAACGCGGTGGTAATGCTCCGCGGCCTGAAGGACAAATACGAGAAACACCACAAGGTTACCATTCTCGATGAGGCTGTCTCCGCCGCCGTCAACGTCTCCAACCGTTACATCAGCGGCAGATTTCTACCCGACAAGGCCGTTGACCTGCTGGACACTTCCGCGGCCAGAGTAGCGGTGGGTTTGACCACATCGCCTGCGACCTTGGAGGATCTGGATCGGCGGATCGGCCATCTTGATACCGCTGTAGCAGCCATCGAGCGCGACAAAGCCGGTGGAGTGTCAACCGACGAAGCTGACGCTGCGGAAATGGTCGAGACCCGTCAATCGTTGCTTGTCGAGCGCGAGCAGGTGGAGAAACGCTGGAAAGACGAGCTGGAAGCAGTTAACAAGATCATCGACTTGCGCACTCAACTTCGTCGGTTCACGGCTCCTGAGAAAGAGATCGAGAAGGCGGAGGAAGCACCGGCGGGGCAAGAGAAGCCCGCAGAGGAGCCGGATGAGGCGACCCCCAAACTAGACGAAGCGGAGCTTCGCAAGCAGATCGATGAAACCATGAAGGCATTGGCTGAGTTGCAGGGTGAATCGCCACTGCTGCACCCGCATGTGGACGCGGGTGCGGTAGCTGCCGTTGTCTCGGACTGGACGGGTATTCCCGTGGGCAGCATGGTCAAAGACGAGATTTCCGCGACGTTGCACATGGAGGACAAGCTCCGGGAGCGCGTCGTGGGCCAAGACCATGCCCTTTCCATCATTTCGGAGAAGCTGCGCACGTCGAAGGCCGGCTTGGGCAATCCCGCTCAGCCGCTGGGCGTGTTCATGCTGGTGGGACCCAGTGGTGTCGGGAAAACCGAGCTGGGTCTGGCGGTCGCTGACCTGCTTTTCGGCGGGGACAACTTCCTGACCACTATAAACATGTCCGAGTTCATGGAGGCGCATACTGTTTCACAGCTCAAGGGATCGCCGCCCGGGTACGTCGGGTATGGCGAAGGTGGTGTTCTCACCGAGGCAGTCAGGCAGCATCCTTATTCGGTCGTGTTGCTTGACGAGGTCGAAAAGGCCCACCCGGACGTTATGAATCTGTTCTATCAGGTGTTTGACAAGGGATCGCTTGCCGACGGAGAGGGCCGCGTAATCAACTTTAAGAACACCGTGATCTTCATGACCAGCAATCTGGGAACGGACGTAATCCAGAACATGTGCGAAGAGGAAGAGGACATCGATATCAACGATCTTAAGGAAGGCATCTATCCTCATCTTCGCGAGCACTTCAAGCCGGCTTTGGTCGCCCGTACAACGGTCATCCCCTTTATGACCTTGGGTACGGAGATCCTGAAGTCTATCGCCAAGATGAAAGTGGCCAAAGTTGGGAAGCGCTTGGACGACGAGCACAAGATCACCTTGAACGTGCACGAGTCGGTGTATGACCTGATCGCCCAGCAGTGCAATCAGGTGGACGTGGGAGCGCGGCAAATCGATCACGTGCTCGATCGAGCGGTGCTGCCAGAGATGTCGCGGAAGCTTCTGGAGCGAATGACCGAGGCGGAGATGCCTACTGCGATCGCCATGGGAAGCGACGATGCCGGAGAATTCACCTATGAATTCTCCTAGCCTTTGTCGAGGTGCA
Organism: Phycisphaerales bacterium; assembly: GCA_020348265.1. Classification (GTDB taxonomy): domain Bacteria; phylum Planctomycetota; class Phycisphaerae; order UBA1845; family UBA1845. Next base: position 3,010,459 of record CP070744.1, read on the forward strand.
CAATGCAATGCGCCATCGTAGCGTCGGCTGACTCCGTGATGGCTTGTGGGAGCTCAAAGAGGAACCGGACCAATGGTCATATCTGAGGATTCAGACAATTCAGACAGTTCGAACGAAGTCTACTCGGAATTGGTCCTTCGGTTCAGTGATGAGAGCTACCCCCCTCAGGAGGTCGCCCGCTTTCGCGGTGTTGAGGGACTCTGCCAGTTGTATCGTTTTGAGCTCCAGTTCATGCTCGGAGTAGTTCATGTCCCTTCACAGCTGTATTTTGACAAAGTCGTAGGAAAGCCTGCTACTCTCGAAATCACCGTCCTCAATAGGAGTGCCCAAGAGGAGGAGGAAGAAGAGCTCGCCCAACGCTGGTTCCATGGGATAGTCAGCCGTTTCGAGTTTGTTGACGAGTTTGGCCCGGGCCCGGACCTTGTATTCCGTGTCGAGTTAGTACCCGCGGTGTGGCAGCTTACCCACAGATATAACTCACGGATCTTCCAGGGCAAAACTGTTCAGGAAATCATCACCGATGTCTTGACCAAGGGGGGAATAGCCACCGACCGCTTTCGATTCGTCCTGGAGGGAGAGTACGAGCCGCGAGACTACTGCGTGCAATACCGCGAGACGGACTACAACTTCATCTCCCGTCTCATGGAGGAGGAGGGCATCTGGTGGTACTTCGAGCATACGCGGGAGCACCACACGCTGGTGATGGCCGACGCCCCGTCCGCATACGCGGCCATAGAGGGTAATGCCCAGTTGAATTACGTATCCCCCTCCGGCCTCGTTGCCCCCAGGGAACACGTTTCTCGTTTCCGGCTTGGACAATCGGTTCGCCCAGGGGCGGTGGTGCTAAGGGACTTCAACTTTGAAAACCCGCCGTTGGATCTTGAAGCCAAGGCGGATGCGGCGAGGGATCCTACGCTGGTGTTCAGTGATTATCCCGGTGAACACGACACCCAGGCACGGGGTACGACATTGGCTATCAGGCGGATGGAGGAGTTCGAATCGGGGCGTCTTCTGGGTGTGGGTGTATCCGACTGCACGCGACTTGGCCCGGGTAGAACCTTCGACCTTGAAAACCACGCAATCCCGGAGCTCAACCGCTCGTACCTGCTGACATCAACGACCCACGAAGGGTGCGGAGAAGGTGGTGCGGCCGTATTGGCCCGTTCCATCGAACTTGGGGGCAGCTTGTTGATGCCCGGGCTGATCGCGGATGTCAAGACGGTGGCCTTGCAGGAAAAGGGCTCCCTCAGTGATCTTGCGGATGCCCTCCTGGAAATCATCGACCTGCTGCAGGAAAACGATCCAACAGCCCATCGTGAGCTTACACGCTGGCTGTACCACGCGGGCCAGGTGTCACGGGACCGGGCTGCTATTGCCGCGGCCTCCGGGGGGAACCCACTCGAAGCCCTGAGCATACCCAATCTCGCGGATGACGTCACCCACTGGCTGCCCGCACCGGCGGTCTCCATGTACACCTGCAAGTTCGAGTGCATCCCCGCGGAAGTTGCGTTTCGGCCTCCGCGCGTCACGCCCTGGCCGGTTATGCGCGGATCACAAACCGCCCGCGTTGTCGGACCCGAGGGCGAGGAGATCTACACCGACGAATACGGCCGGGTGAAAGTGCAGTTCAACTGGGACCGGGAGGGTGAATTCAACGAGAAATCCTCTTGCTGGATCCGCGTCAGCCAGGGTATGGCCGGTGGTAATTACGGGCAGATGTTCCTCCCCCGCGTGGGCCAGGAGGTCGTCGTTGACTTTCTTGAAGGTGATCCGGATAAGCCCTTGATCGTCGGGCGAGTGTACAACAAGGACCACATGCCTCCCTACACCCTTCCCGACGAGAAGACCAAGAGCGTGATCAAAACACGCAGCAGCAAGGGCGGCGGCGGTTCGCACGAGATCCGCTTTGAGGATCTCAAAGACAGCGAGCAGATGCTCATCTACGGGAAGAAAGATCTGCATATTCGATTCGAAGGTGCGCGGGTCGAAAATATCGAAGGTGACAGGAACCTCACGGTGGGGAATGACCGCGTCGAAGAGGTCGCCAAGAACTACCACCTCAAGGTCAAGGATGAGAACTACAACGTCGAGATCGGCGGTGATGAGTCGCTCAAAGTAAAAGGTAAGGCATCGATCAAGGTCGCTGGTACGCAGTCCACCGATGTCGGGGGCGACGTGGTCGAGAAATTCGGTGCCAACCATAAGCATGAGGTCACCCAAACTTACGCAGCTAAAGCACTTAGCATAAAGCTGGAGGCCTCGACGGGTATCGAGCTAAAGTGCGGGGGCAGCAGCATCGTCCTCACCCCAGCTGCGATCTTCATCGTGGGCGGTCCGCTGGTGAACATCAACAGCGGTTCAGGTCCCCCGGTGGGGCCGGTAACGGCGATGGCAACGTCGCCCGAAGCTCCCGTAGCTCCCGGTAGCGCCGACACCGTGGAGCACGGCACGGACACGACGTATGCCGGCGGCGAGGAGGTGGAGGCCGCCGAAGCCCAGGTGGAAGTCGTCGGAGAAGAAAAGGAAGTCAAGCCGACCGAAGAGAAGAAGACCACCTTTATAAAGATCCGATTGCTTAATGACGAAGGCGAGCCGGTGGCCGGCGAGCGCTATCGGATCACCTGTGCCGACGGAACGGTGAAGGAAGGAACTCTAGATTCCAACGGAATGGCCGAAGTGCATGGTCTGGAGGAAGGCGAATGCGATGTGACCTTCCCCGACTTGGATGAGACCGCGTGGACAGACCTTGCCTGATGCAGTGGGCAATGGCGCCTGAGGTCAAGCGTCGCTACGCGGTGTGAGGAGCAGGTAGTATGGCAACAACGGAGTACACAGCGCGGCCCGGCGATACTTTCTGCAGCATTGGGGTTAAGCACGGCTTCCCCAACTGCGACAAGCTGCGCGCGCTCAAAGAGAACAAAGACGCCTTCGAGGAGGGTAAGGCAGAGGGAGAGAAGTGGGCACTGAAGACCGGTGACAGAGTCCACATCCCCAAGACATTCTGGGGCAACAAGCGAAAGGCCACAGGAAAACAATGGGACTTTCGTAGACCGGGAGAGCCGCCCGTGTCGATTCGCTTCGTGCACGGGCAGAATGGTGACGACACATGCGCTATGCACCCCACGCTCAAGCATCTGCACGTAAGCAACTACAAAACCGATCAGGGAGGCGAGAAGCGCGACAAGGATTTTCCGGATAAGGATAAACACGAATACCATGAGGATGCCCACGCAGATGAAGATGCCTTCAAGATCGAAGTGCACGACGCTCAGACCAAAGAGGACATCCTCATTGGAGTATCCTTAGAGGCACTTAAGCCGACTTACGCGGATGACAAAGAGCCCGGTAAGCGCGGTGATCCGACCGATTGGGAGGAGTACGACGATACCAAGAAAGGTGAAGGTCGCAAACTGGACGGTTGCTCTGTCTGGCGCATGCCCATAGACGAGAAACGTCCAGGTTTTTGGGAGAAGAAGAAGGCCAAATCCACCAAGACGGCTCGTTCCCGCCTGGAGCGACTACTGCGCCTCCCCCAGGACACCGGTTTAACCGACGATGAGCTGACGGAGTACACCACGCTCAGCGAAGCTCACGCCAAGCTTGCCCGAACTCGCTTCCGCACCTGCTATCTCCGACTGGTCGTCGATGAACATGACTGGAACGCGCGGACGGACCAGACTCTGCGGATAGAGCCTCTCACGGACACCAACGAAAACAAGAAGATGGAAATCCTGGATCATAAGGTCAGAGCGGTATACGAAGTCGAGGAATGTGACGGTGACCCCAAGTGCCGGGCGATGTGCGACGTCCCGGTCGGGAGCAAGACCGGCAACAACAAGAAGAGGCGCGTGAAGTTAGCCGTCCATATTCTCAAAGACAGTACCGGAGGCGGCTCGATCACCGTAGATCAGGCCAAGAATCACTTCATGCGGTATTACCGCCAGTTTCTGGCACAAATCGACTTGAGCTTCGAGTTTGTAGCCGAACCTCATGTAGTTGATGTCCCGGCCAACATGCTCGAGATCGCCGATGTGCAAGGTAATGGCACTGCGCTCGGGAAAGCAGCGGAGGGCGGGAAGGAGATTAAGGTCAAACTGACCGTCGACGGCAATCAGGAGGAAGTCAAAGTCAACACCGTGGCGAATGAGAACCCCATCAAGACTGCCAGGAGACTCGCTGCGGCAATCGTGAAGAAATTCAAGGATGAGCATCAGACCGATATAGACGCAACCGCCTCTGAAAACCCACCACTCAAGGATGAGGCTATTGGCTCAGCTGATGTGCTTATTGGGAAACTTGGGAATGACCCGGCACCACCGGCGATCACAATAGACGAAGTCAGCTCTGCCGATGCCAACCATGGCATCAGGTGTGAGGCGATCGATCTGACTAAGGAGGTTCCAGATTTCAAAGGTGTGGAAGCGGTCTCCGGCAACATCTACGAGCGCATGATAGTGAAAAACTATGATACGGGCGCGGACCGCGTCGACTGTTGCATTGTCCATGAGTTGGGCGCGTGGGGTGAGCAATTCCGCCCACGTGGCTACGAAGACGATAATAAGAAGCAACCATCCGCGGAGATGGTCAACGCCCTGATCGCCGATTGCGGCGTAATCAAGAACAGTAGCGAACTGAGGGTCTTTGCACACGAAACCGGGCACATCTTGTCCGATTGCGGAAACCACGCTGATGGGGACAACTCGGAGCAAGAGAAATGGGAGTTGATGTCCTCGCCGCAGCACGGACGAGACCAGGCGCTCAATCACGGCAAACGTATCTCGAACCCTCACCCTGATGATCCAACGGCCAATCCGAAAACGTATGCCAACAATGGAGTGCAGTATGACGATGATGCCAACACCATGTACAACCCCGCCAAGGAGATGCGCAAGAACACCGCTCCCGCAGGACGTAAGATCCTGGGAAACTGGTAACGGACTCACGGGGAACCGTCTCGATCCGTGCAACAAGGAGCTGACGGAGTGAAATCGACACAGCGATCGGCGGCGACGCACAACTAAGGAGCGTCTGCAATGGCAGAAGAGGAATCACAGGGCGACAAGCGACTTGAAGAGTATCTGGAGGCAGACGAGAAGTACAATGTGGTTCCCGTTCCGACTCCGTTGGATAAGGAAACAGTAGCCAAATTCGTCCGCAACCATGTGGATGACAAGCAGACCGGCCCGCGCATGGAGAAACTGGTCCGCCTGGCTACTTTCTGTGACCTTCGCGATTGCGTTAAGGTCTTTGAAGATGTGCTCGCGAAGAAGGAGCATGAGCCCGACGACTACGCCCGCTCCGCCGCGGCCTTGTGCGCTATCGCCTGGATCGGGAATGACCAGGAGCAAGGCGACGCCAAAACTTACTTCCACGCTCTACTGGGGCGCACGAAAGTCAGGCCGCATTTGCGGCAAATGGCGGGAGTCTGTTTCGCCTTCGGTCCAAAGGAGGGAACGGCTAAACTGAATCAGTGGATCCAGAGTGAAGTGGACAAACTGGAGGCCGCCTGGCAGGAACACGAACAGAATGGGCGGGAACAGGAGGCTGAAGATGCCCGACGCGCACTTGTCGCGTTGCGCTCGAATCGTGACTCCATGATCGCTCGTCTGGAGCGGGCAAACGGGATTCGCGGTGAGATCGAAGAGATGCCTAAGCCTTCAATGCGTATCCCCAAGTTGGCAAAGTACTACATAGATACCTCTAAGGAGTCGACCAGCGAGCTAAGCTATTGGTCTGCCATGAAGCTGATTCGCATTGCCGAGCAGGATGCCGCACTCCAACCGAGTATTGCGAAGCACTTCATGGGCATGGCGCAGACTTTCGCAAAGAGCAGCCAGCCGGACGAGCAATACAAGTTCGACTTGTATCGCGCCCGTTGCCTGCGAGCGGTTGAGTTCTTCGATGAGGAACTGGATGAAGAGAATCGCGAGTGGTTGGATAAACAGGATGATGGTGGCACTGCCGCCCTGGCCTTGCGACCTGAATGGAAATATCAAGGCCCGGACTAAAGGCGGGTTACACGGCAAGCGCAACAAGGGCGAGGAACAGGAATAACAGACGAGTGGACAGGGATTAGGTCATGCCCCCGGCTGCACGAACCACTGATATGCACACCTGCCCGATGGTGACGGGCGTGGTGCCCCATGTCGGTGGCCCCATTCTGCCGCCCGGCTGTCCGACGGTGATGATAGGCATGCTGCCCGCCGCCCGAGTAGGCGACATGCTTACCTGCACCGGCCCACCGGACACCATTGTTAAAGGTTCGCCGACCGTATTGATCGGCAACATGCCCGCCGCTCGAATGGGTGACAATACCGCGCACGGTGGGGTCATCGTCCTGGGTCATCCAACCACCATGATCGGCGACGCCGGCAGCGGCGGGGGTGGCGGAGGTGGTGATGGTGCCGCTGCAGCAGCCGGCGGAGGAGGTTCTCCCGGCGCAGTCGCAGGCGGCCAGGCGACACCCGGAACCGCGGAACCGGGTGAGGCGGGTGAGATTGCGACGGCCACGATAGCCACGACGACGATCCTGTTGGAGTGCTCCAATCCCGAGTGTGCTGACGCATTCTCCAGTGCTGCCGAACACGGTACCGCACTGGTGGATCGTGGCGCAGCCGGCTGTGGTGAAGGGCCGCCACCCGATGCCCCTGAAGGTACCGACCCCAGCATCGCCCCGGGCTTTGCCTCTGCCGCGGACACGGGTGCCGCAGAGGTATGGCCGGAGAGTTCTCGTGACTGAGCCGGTGAAAGAGAGAGCACCCGGCACAAGCGGGGCTGCCCTGCACGCCTTCGTTGAAAGGTACCGCCGGGCCGACGAGCGCCTGTTCGGAGTCGTCGATACCGCCCGGGATAAGGACCTGGCCTTTGATGGCGCCGTCCGTTTCGGGTGGGCTATCGAGTGGCTTTTTGGCGAGGGTGCCGCGGCGCATCTAAAGGATGTAGCTCCATACCTGGTGTCAATGGCGTATCAGTCCAGGTACCCGTACCCGGAGTCGGAGTATCTGGATCTCTGGGCTGAGCGACTTGGACGCGCCGCAGGGATTCTGCTGGTGACTGCTGCGGGAGCCGATGCCGTGTGGAACCATTTCCGGTCAGTTTTTGTCCTGGAGGACGAGCGGGGCAGGAAGGGATATTTGCGGTTCTACGATCCGCGTGTACTGCCCAAGCTGCTCTCTGAATACTCCCGCGAAGGGGCGGAGCGCTTCTTTGGGCCGGTCCGACTCATTCTCATGGAGGCCGATACCCCAGGTAGCCTGTTGGTCTGCTACCTGGAGGGGGGTCGTGTGGTGATGGATGAAGTGCCCATTGTTTCACCGGAGGGCGTTTCGAACGACCGAGACAACGGATCAGTGCGGGAACTCTGATCGTGCAGCCTACCCCCGACAAATCCGGCGCCGCCTTGCACGCGTTCATAGCTCATCGCTTTGGCGTTGGTGACCGCCTATACGGAGTTGTCGACGCCGCCCGGGACAGGGAATTGGCCTTGGCTGCTCAGGCGCACTCTCCGGGGCAACCCCGCTGGCTGTTCAAGGGAACCGCGGGCGGGCACATGGCCGACGTGGCTCCGTACTTCGTGCCCATCGAGTTTGACAAGCGCTATCCGTACCCCGGTTCGGGCTACTTGGACCTGTGGGCCGAGAGCCTGGGTCGCAGCGCGGGGATCCTCCTAATCGCCGCTATTGCCCCGGATGCTCTGTGGGATCATTTGCGAGAGCTTTTTGCAGTCACGGGCCCGGATGACAGAGAATACTACTTTCGCTTCTATGACCCGCGGGTCTTGCGGCTGTTTTTCCCCACCTGCACGCCTTCCGAGGCCGGCGAGTTCTTCGGACCGATTCGCAGTGTGTTGGTCGAAGCGGAGAAGCGTGGCGAGATGCTGGCCTGTAAGAAATCGGAATCCGGTGTCGAGATGGACACACACCCGCTCGAAGCACCAGGCAGCGCTGCGGACCAGCGAGGAGGCCGCCGATGAAGTTGCGTGCCGAGCAAATGGACGTCTTCTCTGCCCATGCCGAGTCGCAGTTTGAGAAGCGCGTGGTGAGCCACCTGCAGACCCATTTCCCGGACAAATGCCGAAAGTTGGGTCGCGGCGGAGTGCTCGAATCGGTCAAGAGGGGAATAGCCCGGGCCCGCGCATACGACATAACCACGGAGTACGATGTGGCCCGCTTTATCGATCTGACGTTCAGGCTTTCCCAGGATTTCGACACCAGCAAGGAAACACCCTGGGCCGGTGAAATCTTGAACGATCCTGATGTGCCTCCATGGAGCAGGATGGACGAGCTTTGGAATCGCGCCGAGAGCGAGCTTGATGGAACCGCGGCTGAAGCGCCTGATGATGAGTCGGCTGATGAGTAACGGAAACGACAAGAAAAAGAGCTCTTGTTTCCCAATTTTCTCGTTGTTCAAAAAGAACACGAAAGTCGGTGGTCCGTCGAACTGTGGCATCGCCCCGGACAAGTCTTTGATAGAGTTCGTGGAGTTCCTGAATGGAGACGACGAACCGTTACGCAAGGAGGGAAAACAGTTCGTCAATCTTGGACGCAAAGAGAAGTGGTTAAACAAGGATGGCGTCGACCACGGAGACAAGGACAAGTTGCCAGCCAACATCGATCGCCTCGGACGGCACCCGCCCATCAAAGTCAAGTTCAGAGAAAAGGGCGCGTATGAGTTCTGGCTTAAGTACAAGTACACCCCCGGCGAGCGTGGCGGATATACCAAGAGCGAGAAGGGGCGTAACGATAATTTCAAATATCAGGAGAACTGGAAGAAGTTCAAGACCGACGGGAAGGGCGTGAAGATTATTAACCAAAACGGTAACGAAGACGATTTTGCGATCACCGTTGCGGGCGGGGACAAGTACAGCCTTGTCGCCAAGGATGAGCACGGAAACGAGGTAAAAAGCCGTGGCTCTCTCGTCGGCCATCGTTTGATCTATTGTCAAGAACTCAAGATGAACAACACAAACGTAACTGGGCTTAATAAGACCGAGCGTGACACGTTCGAGGGGGAATTCGCTAAACACCATATCACCCTCGTTCGGCTCGACTCTGTGGACATGGAGCATATCCCCAACATAGGAGACGACACACACGCATTCGAAAGCAAAGCGTGGGAGGCATACTCCACCTGCTCCGCGAGAGCCAAGGAACCCCATGTGGTTGCGATTGCCTTTGTAGATAAACTTGACCTCAAGGCCTCGAACAAACGAGTAGTGAAGAAGAATGTCAAGGTTTCCAACGTGAACAGGGCCAAAGAGTCGACAGACATTCCTATTGTCGATTCAAGAAAACAGCCAAAGACTCTATGGCCTCACGACGACCCTCAACACAAGGGTGACTGGTTCGTCTCGGCGACTTACCACTACAAGAAGAGTGGCGGCTTGACGGGTCGCCTTCCCTTACCGAAAATAGTATTCAAGAAGTATACGATCGCCAGAGCTGATGTCCGTTTCGCGGGCCGCACCAAAGTATGGGTGCTCCACGACCACTTACCTCAAGATACCACTGGGACGATCACCCTCACAGTCAACTGGGTCGACCGCTCGATAGCGGGTATATCCTTCTCGGGGACAAATCTGATCTGCATCGGCAAGACATCACAAGAGGAGACAGTGATTCATGAGATGGGGCACAAGATTGGGATGGTCGTCGAAGGAACGGATAAGCAGCCCGACAAGGTAAAGACCTTCTACGAGGGTAGGGGACATGGGCGTCGGCACTGTTACTATGGTGCCAGCAAGGTCTGGTGGAACCTATTGAAGAAGAAGAAGTACACCCCGGAAGACTCAAAGAAGGCCGACTGCGTGATGTATGGACTAATCTGCAAGAAGACGGAGTTCTGCAAACACTGTAGACGCGCCGTGCGAAAACTCGATCTTTCCAAAAACGGGTGGACAATAGACAAGGAGTTTAAGGTGAAAACACAATAGAAATCGACGGAGAAAGAGAAATCGAAGCTTCTGTAGTCCACTGGAGGATGCATGTTTACAATCGTGCGCAGCTTTCCGGCCTCAGGCTGGTGGCTGCTCCCACTGCTGCTCGCCGCAGCCAGCTGTGCCCACCGGGGCGGTGGTATCGTAACAACCAGTCAACCTGGCGTATCAAAGGACGAAGAAGTCATGGCAATTGACCAGAAACTGTTTCTCGACGTTCCGTTGAATACGGATGAACCCAACCCCTGCTCACCCCCGGAGCCGGATCCCGACTGGCTCGGTATGGTCATTCAGGCCCCGCAGCAGGTGACCTTCAAGCGCGGTGTGACGGTTGGGGACAACGAAGCCTTCGCGGCCATACCGATTTGCGGGTACATGCTCTTGGAGGTGCTGAGTGTTCCGGAAGATGCCGAAATGCTGCTCGTCGCTGTCGATCGGCGAAGTGGGAAGATCTACCGCGGCGAGGTGGTCGAACTGGACCCCAGCCCGGTGATCCCGCCGCCGCCGAGCCCGCCGCTTAGTGACGAGGAACTGGAAGGACTCGCATCCGGTGGCTACTTCAACCCCAATCTAGCTGACTTCGTTCCCTTGCCACAAGAACCCGGGGAGTATCATGTCCACGTTGAATTCGGAAAGGCCAAGTCCAACGAGGTGACCATAAAGGTTGTTGAGGAGAAGTGATGGAACAGGTGGGTAGTCCGACGGCTGGATAGCCTGCTCGGGTCCCGGGGATCCTGATGAGCATGAGTGTCAAACAGCCTCATCCGAACATTCGTTTCGTCATGCTCGGCGGTTTTCTGGGCGCTGGCAAGACGACGGCATTGCTGCGTTTAGCGCAGCGGTATGTCGACACAGGCCTGCGGGTGGGGATTGTCACGAACGACCAGGGTGAGGAATTGGTGGATACGGCTACGTTTCGTACTGCCGGTTACGCCACCGAGGAGATTCCCAAAGGGTGCTTCTGCCGCCGGCTTGATGAACTACTGGCGGCGGCGGGAAGGTTGCAGGATGGGCACCGCCCCGACGTGTTGCTGGCTGAGCCGGTGGGTAGCGGGACCAACCTGGTCAACACCGTCATCAGACCGCTCAAGGAGGTGTATGCCGATCGGTTCACCGTCGCCCCTTACGTCGCCCTGCTCGATCCTGAGCGGGCTCTTGAGGCACTTTCGGGCAAGGGGCGGGCGGGATTCTCCGCCAAGGTGCTCTACCTGTACAAGATGCAGCAGAATGAGGCGGACGTGGTCGCGATCAACAAAGTCGATACCCTGACACCCGAGCGACTTGCCGAAGTCAAATCGCTGGTTGAGAAGAACTTCCCCAAAGCGAAAGTGATGGCTGTCTCAGCCAAGACCGGCGAGGGTTTCGACGAGTTTGCCGCGGTGCTGGATAGTGACGCTGCGGCAGGAGTTAGCGCGATAGAAGCCGGCGATCTCGACGCCGCGACGGTCGCCGAGGCGAATGAGCAATTGGGCTGGTTCAATGCGACTTGGCAGATCACCGCGCCTGGCGGATTCGACGCGAACGTGCTTTGTGTCGATTTGGCCGGGGCTATCCAAGATGCGTTGAAGGATATTGCTGCTGAGCCTGCCCACGTGAAGATGATCCTGCGATCGGGTGACGACATGGCAATCGCTAATCTGCTGAGCAGCGATCGCCCACCCGAGTTGTCGCGTCGATGCAACAGCGCAATGATAAACGCGACTCTAGTGGTTAACTGCCGTGTGGAAGCGAAGTCAGCCGTCTTGCGCGAGGTCGTCGAGGAATCTGTTCGTGGCATTTCGCGGACGTGTGGAATCAACAGCGGTCGCACAGTCGCGCAACAAGCAACGCTTGTAGATGAGTGAAAAAGAGACTAGATAAGGGCTATTGATAAGCACGAGAGACGGGATTCAACCCGTTGAGGTGACAAGGAGATACCGATGGACTCAATTGCGGAAGCAAAGTTGAAGAAGTTCCTGCAGAATAAGTTCAAATATCTGCCGAATGATTGCAGAGCGGCCTGCTTCAACATCCGCCGCTTGGCTCATAAAGGCGGGTTCCAGGTGGATCATCGTTTCGCCCAGTCCGGCTTGGCTGCCGGACCGGAGGCCAGTGTCGCAGCGGGAATCGTAGCCCATGCTCTAGGGTTTGGCGGTGGTGGTGCAACGGCTGACTACACCATGAAAGCTACGATCGACCTCTGGATTAGAACGACGGCAAGCACGGGCGTTTAGCTGCCTCATGAAGAAGTTGCTTCCGGTGCCTCAAGTGTAGCGCTACCCCTTGTGGGTGGCTTCTTTCCGGGCTTTACGCCGCCCACGAAGGGCGGCGTCACACTCTTCAACGGGCTGTTGGCGGCGTGGCACACGTAGCCCGCCGGTTGTCCTGACGCGACGAGCGCGGTACCTTGACTCGTGGATGAAGGACCGGTTGCCGGCGCGTGTCCGCCCACGGCATCCGGCGATTGTGTTGACGAACGTGCAACTTTACGAGCACCTCGACAGGAGAGCGCGTAATGGCTGATAAACCTGAACCACCTGATCTTGAAGTGGACATTCCAGTGCCGGACGGCCTGCGGGTCACGGCCGATGAGCCTTACCACATCCTGGTCGTAAGCGACCTGGCCGGCTCGGAAGCGGGGACTCTGTCAGGCCCATTGGCAACCGGCATCCTCCCGTTGAAGGCAGACGACTTCGACGAGGCAATGGCCACGGCTTGCCCGCAGGTCAATTACACCCTTGCCGATCCCTTGGTTTCCGGAAACGCTATGGTTGAGGTGGATCTGCGGTTTGACTCCTTGCGTTCCTTCGATCCGGGGAATCTGATCGAGCAGCTTCCAGCACCCAGGTCCCTTATGCGCATTCGCGAGAGCATCGTGCAGCGCATGCGCGGCAAGCTAAGCGGTCCGAACCTTACCGACGCAGTTGCAGCCTCTGTCTCCGCCGATTCGACTCTCTCCTGGGTAACCGAGTCTATCAAATGGACGCCGGCCAAGCCGGTGGCCAATGACTCGGTGGTCGATGATGTGCTGGGCCAGATCGATTTAGGCGGAGAGGAAGACGATAAGGAAACCTCCCCCCCACCTAAGAGCCCGATCGGCGCGGCGGTGGCAGCCGCCGCCCAGGACGGCACCAGCATGCCCAGCGAAGAAGTCGCCGCACTGCGCCGCACCCTCAAGGAGATCGACAGGCGAGTGTCAGTTTGGCTTACGGCGGTTTTGCATGAGCCCAAGGTTCAATCAGTTGAGGCGGCTTGGCGATCACTTGCCTTTCTTGTGAAGAGCATGGACTTCCGCAAGGGGCTGCGATTGTCCTTGCTTCATGCCCCACGTGCGGCGCTCATGGATCGGTTTACGTCGCTATTGATCGATCCGGTTTTTGATGAAGGGGCTGACGCACCCGACCTTATCGTCGTGGACGCGCAGTTTGGAAATGCCGCTGCCGATCTCGAAGTCCTCGATGAGCTGGCCCAGCACGGCGCCAGCATCCCGGCGGTGGTGTTGACCGGTGTCTCAACCGGTTTCTTCGGGGTCAAACATGCCTGGCAGATGCCCACTTTGCCTCCCATCCAGAACCTGTTCGATCAGTATCAGTTCGCCAAGTGGCGGTCCTTGCGACAGGAGCGCTACGCGCGATCGCTCGGTGCGGTCTTTGGTAGGTGCCTGCTGCGCGGGTCTTATTTGCCGAACGAGACAGCCGATCTGGAGTTCGCCTACGACGAGCAGTGTATTTCGGCGAAGGACTTTGTCTGGGCAAATGGCGCGATTGCAGGTGCCTTGACCGTCGCTCGTAGTGTGGCCAACACGGGCTGGCCCACGATGATGTCCGGCTATGTGAACGGCCGAATCGAAGGGCTGCCAACGGCCCAAGGCGGCAAGAAAGGCGATAAGAAGTTCGGTCCAACCGATGCAGCCCTGGTCGAAGAGAAGATCGAGGAACTCGGTGCCGTGGGGATCAACGCCGTGATCGGCCTGCGTGATCAAGACGACGCGCTGTTCTGGAACGGCATGAGTGCAGCCAAGGCTCCCAGGAACGACGTCAATGCCGTGCTGGAGGTCTCGCTCCCCTACCAGCTCTTTGCCAGCCGGCTTTCCACTCTGCTTTTTGCCCTGAAGCCCAGCCTTTCGGGGAAGTCCTCCGAAGGAGTAATCGCGTCGGTCAGACAGCACGTTTGTGACTGGCTTCCCTTCGAGGGCGAACCTTCCGCCGAGCAACTGTCGGTTCAGACGCGTCCAGCCGAAGACAACCCGGTGGTCATGGAGCTGGCCGTCACAGTCACTCCGCCGCAGGCAATCCTGCCTGGCGGGGTGCCGGTAGTGATGGGCTATCGTATCGCCTGAGGCGTCGATGGTATCGGAGAGAAGCGGTACATCGCCACACAACTTGGATTGACAGTAGTGATTCACGTTATGCCGTGTCACTGCTCATGAGCAGTGCTTTCACGGTTGCCCGTTCGTAAGGCAGTCATCGTGGGCAGCGGATCTGTAAACCCGGCGTGAGGGTGAACGAAGCTGATTCCATCCGTACGTACCTGGAGTGTGCCCGTATACGCCACAGCAACCGGAGTTGACGCAGGCCGTTCGCTCCGACACACTTTCTCTACTACAGATCCTGCGGACAGACGGAGGTGTGCCATGTCACATACCGAAGGCCTGCACAAGGGAATGGTGATCAGGCACGAAGGGCAGCTCTTCACGGTTTTGGACTATCAGCAGATACAGAAGGGCAAACAGAAACCAACCGTACACGTCAAGCTTCGCTCGGTCAGCACCGGGCACACGGGTGAGCGCACCCTCGACGAACTGGGCAAGATCGAGGAAGTGCCCACCGAGATGCGCGAGATGCAGTATATCTACGCGGATCGCTCTGATCGCGTCTTCATGGATACGGAAAGTTACGAACAGTTTCCGTTGGGGGAGGACGTAGTCGGAAACGGAATTCATTTCCTCGTCGAACAGGAGCTTTACAGGTGCCTGACCATCGATGGGCAACTCGTAAGCCTGCAGATCCCTGACGTCGTGGTCTTGGAGGTTCTGGACACGGCCCCCGTGCAGCATGCCGGCGGAGCCACAAACGTTCACAAAGAGGCCAGACTGGCCAGCGGAATCGAGATCCAGGTTCCACTGTTCATCAAGACGGGTGACAAGATCCGCGTTCGGACCGACAACCGCGAGTACGTCGGCAAGGAACATTAGCCCGCAGCCGTTCCGCGCATTTACGCGTAAGCCGCGTGCGCCTAGCGTCAGCGCGACGCCCGCTGGCAACTCTCTGCGACTTGCGCTCCTGCACAAGCCGCGCGCCCCAGCGAATCCGCTCCGCATGCAGGCTTGACGTCGCGACACGGGGCTGCTTCAATGTCCCACCTGTCGCACCGCTAGCTCAGTCGGCAGAGCAGCTGATTCTTAATCAGCGCACAGTCCTATAAGAACCCACCTGTGGCATACTAGAATACCGATTTGCCCTCGTGCATCCGAAATGTTGCTGTGCAGCGTATCGCGATTGGGGCGCACAATAGAGGGTACGCTCGGTGGTGCTCCGGGGAGTCAGCCTCCCCACTCTTGCTCAGACGGTCGGAAAGGAGTCCGCAAAATGGATCGCGATAACCCTGCTACAGGATGTGCAACTGCGAGATCGGATGCGCCGGTAATCCGTAGTCAAGAGGATCTCATCGCCTATGCCAAGAAACACCGCTACCGCATTCGGAACCTGCACGACGGCGGACCGGTACCGCCATCGGTGGTCACCTGCACCTCGAGGTCAACCCCCGCATCCGTGGCGGCGTTGTTGTTGAGCGGCACGGGGTCGGTCCATGTGTGGCCGTTGTCGCCGCTGAGAGCCACCAGGATGTCTTCGTCGGTTCCGATGTTGGGCCCCGGTGGGTCGAGGTCTTCCTGGGAGTTCCACACGGCCACCCAGTTGCCGGCACCGTCGGTGGTCACCTGCACATGGATGTCGTATCCCGAGTCTGTGGCCGCGTTGTTGTTGAGCGGATCGGGATAGGTGATCACCGGAGGCCAACGTCCGTTTGTGATGTCGCACTCGTCGGGGGTGCCGTTGTCGTTGCAATCCGGGTCGCATTCGGTGAGCGGCGGGGGTGGGGCAGCTGGATCGCAGAAGAACGGCCCACCGGGAGCCGTGCTGCTCTCGTCAATCTCACATTCGTCGGGAATGCCATTTTCATTGCAATCGTCACACCAAGCACTTCCGTCACAATTGGTGATGTCACAGAGGTCCAATATGCCGTTGCTGTTGCAGTCGTCGTCAGACAGGCTGAACACGTATGCCGAGCCGGTATCGACGCCATTGTCGTCGTCGTACGGGGCCCATACCGCGGCAGTGTCGCCTGAGGCGGAGACAGACATCCCAAGCTTGTCCCCATCCGCGCCGTCGGAGGCCAACAGTTTGGCGGTTTCGGTCATGTCCTCCCAGCCAGTCTCTGGCCTCACGAATACGTACGCGGACCCGGCGTTGAAGCCGTTCTCATTGTCGTCCTCCATTGCCCCGATGACGGCCCTGTCGCCCGAAATGGACACAGAGACCCCAAACGCGTCCCCCGATGCAGCATCGGAGGCCGTAAGTTTGGCGACCTGATCGACGTAGCCATCATCCCAGATACTGTTGGGTCCCGGCGTATACACGTACGCGGAGCCGGAAGTGCAGCCTGGGTTGCAGTCCGGGTCACACGGTTCGCAATCGCACGCGCACGCGTCGTCGTCATTGGGTACCCCGATCAGAGCAACATCACCCGAGATGGACACCGAATCGCCGAAATTGTCACCGGACGCCCCGTCGGAGGCCCAGAGTTCAGTGATTTGGTCGACAGACCCATCATCCCAGGCGTCGTTGCCGTTGCCCCAAGGCACGAACACGTACGCGGAGCCCGCGCCAAGTGGAGGGTTCTCACCCGCATGGTCGTGGCTCGCTGCCCCGATAAGAACCGTCTCGCCTGATATGGCCACGCTGCCGCCGAACCCGTCACTAGGTTCTCCGTCGGGCGCTATCAACTTAGCGCGAAAATCGACAGTCCCATCATCCCAGATACCGTTGTCACCTCTGACGAACACGCACACCGCGCCGGCATCGGCGCCATGCTCATTGTCGTTGCCACCTACCCCGATAATCGCGGTGTCGCCGGAGATAGCGACGCGGCTACCGAAGCCCTGACGACAATCCTGCGGACTTGTGGGGGGTAGGAGTTTGGCTTCTTGGACCCAGCAGACCCCTTGACAAACGGTGTCCACACAGGCTGGTGCACTGGGTCCCTGACAATCGGCGCATTCGATCCCTGCGGGGCATGCGTATGAGTCTTCGTAACGCCGGAAAATGTACGCCCCCCCGTCGTGACTACCATCTGGCCCGAATTGAGCCCCGATCAGGGCCGTGTCCCCGGAGCAGGATGCTGTCCAGCCGAATCGCGCGCCTGCAGCGCAATCGGAGGCCCGCAGTATAGCTTCCTCCACCCAGCACTCCCCTTCGCAAACGCTATCTGCACAAGCAAGCAGACCGGGGCCCTGACATTCACCACACTCGATTCCCGTGGGGCACGCGTACGAATCCTCGTAACGTCGGAAGACGTACGCCGCACCGCCGTCCTCGTCACACTCGTCGTCGTCGTACGCGCCGATCACAGCAGTACCGGCGCAGATAGCCACCGAGGACTCCGCCCGATAGATGATACTCCGTGGGTCGTCGGTCGTAAGGAGCTTGGCGTACTCCTTCACCGTACACTGAGGCTCGCGCGCTCGTACAGCACCATGTGTCGTCAATACGAGTAGTGTGACCAGCGCTATTACCTTTCGATTTGACATTTCTCCACTCCTTGTCAAGAATTGCGTATGGGCCAAAGCACCCCGTTGAACTGTGATACTGAGCCGCGCGGACATCCGCACAGGCGTTGGGCCCGCGGCTCATTGGGGCGCACGGCCACATCATTTGTGAAACGTGGTATTAGTCTGACAGCTGTGGCAAAATGAGTCAACCCGTTGTGCGGATCGAGAGGGACCTGCATTGACGGAAGGGAAATACGCCTTCCGGCGATGCGGAGGTCCGCGCGGAGGTGCGGACCGGTCGCCGGTGTTCCTTACGGCATGCGGCTTTGAGCCAAATGTGTGGAGGTCGATGCCGAGCTGCGCCCGCGACCGCTCCCCTCGACCCCAGGCGCCCTAATGAGAGCGGTGTCGCCGGACAGCGCCACCGCACCCCCAAACTGGTCACCCGGCGCCCCATCGGATGCGAGGAGCTTGGCCGCCTCATTGACCTGGCACTGT
The DNA here is from genome assembly GCA_020348265.1 of Phycisphaerales bacterium. Lineage (GTDB taxonomy): Bacteria > Planctomycetota > Phycisphaerae > UBA1845 > UBA1845. Next base: position 3,028,638 of record CP070744.1, read on the forward strand.
GCTCGCGCTTGTGGTGCGCAACACATGACGCTTGCGACGCCCAGGATCGCTGGTAATGCTCTGTGATCACACATTCTCTCACTCTCCCAATAGAAAGCGCTCGACGCAACCAGACATATGAACAATTGGAAGGAAGAGTGTAGCGCGCCGTCCAACGCAATGGAACCCCCATCGGCAGACTGACTCTCGGTCCGTTTCCAATGCAACATAATGCCCGGTTCTGGGACGTTCCGCGTTTACCATCGCCTTCGCAACCTCCACCTACGGTCACCGGACCGGCTCTGGGGATTTACCGCCCGCTATTCACAAAGTGCAAGTTTCTCCTCTTCCAAGTTGTTGGTCGCGGCGGTTTTCTGGCCGTTTTCCGCCTCTGTGCCGGCCCTAAATGAACCCTGGGTGAGCGAGCGGGGCTTTGAAGTTTTAATCAGCCGCACCGTCTCGTTGATCTGCTCCACCGGGACGGTGGCACCCACTTCCGTATCATCGACCTAGTCCACTCATCCCCCGATGGCTTGAAGCTAGTCGCACCCCAGTAGCTTCTTGAGTGAAACCTCGCTTTCCCAGCACGCACCCGGCTGACGGTGAATCCCAGCCACAGACCCCATCGCAGCTTGACAATCTGTCCCGCTTGCGCGTACGATCACCGTGTCGCCAATCGTCAAGAGCCAACCCCTTCAAGGAGTGTAGACCATGACCGAAATCAGCTTACTGCAAGCGCGAGCTATGGTGGATGCTGCCCTCGAAAAGTCAAAGGAGATCGAGGTCAAGATGAACATCGCTGTCGTCGATGCTGGCGCCAATCTCAAGACTTTCGCACGCATGGATGGTGCCTGGCTTGGCTCTGTTGACATTGCCATCAAGAAGGCCCGCACGGCACGCTTCTTTGACATGAACAGCGGAGAGATCGGCAAGCTTTCCCAGCCAGGCGGTTCGCTCTACAACATCGAGCACTCCAACGGTGGGCTGATCACGTTCCCCGGCGGCGTGCCGGTCAGGAATGCCCAAGGTCAGGTCGTGGGTGCTATCGGCGTCTCCGGCAGCACCGTTGAAAACGACCACATAGTTGCTCAAGCGGGCGCCGCTGCCATCAGATAGCAGAGCAGCAGCGGGGAAGGAAGCCCCGCGCGGGCATATAGGCGGATCGGACTTTCAAAGGGAGGAATGAACCCATGGCTACATACGTGATTCTAAGTAAACTCTGTGCTCGTGCGGTGGAGGATCCGGCCGAGTTCGGCCAGCTCGCCGAAACGGTCTCACAGAAGATCAAGGCCAAGTGCCCCAACGTGCGCTGGAGGGACAGTTACGCGCTGATGGGGGGCTTTGATGTGGTCGACATCGTGGAGGCCGAAGACCCCGGCGATGTCGAGAAGGCGGCCATGATCATCCGGTGTTACGGGCACGCAACCACCGAAACCATGCACGCCACGCCGTGGAAGGATTTTGTGGCGAGTCTGTAGCGGTTTTGGGCCCTCATCCTCGGGATAATCTCTACTACGCCTGCTCAGTCGTGAAGGCCGTAGCTCCCGGGCCGCATACTGTCGGGGAAGCACAGCGGTCGGCGTACAGGCACCGAGCCCAAACGCCGTATGCATTCGCGCGCACGCGAGAGAGAGGTGGCAATCTCACCCCCGCGCCGCGTGCGCCCGAGGCAGGTTGTTTGTATGGAGAGATAACTCCGTCCCCCATTACGTTTACACGCCCGCGTGTACGAACAGGCCCCACGCCAAGATGGCTGCCGAAAGGGAGGACTATGCCCAAGAAACCCAAAGCTGAGAAGCGAACCATCCTTGATACCGTCAAAACGTTCATCAAAGCCGTGCCCTTCGGTCGTGGCAACTGGCGAACGGTCATCGTCGAGTCTAACGAGCATGGCGGACGCAGGTTCATCCACCTGAGGACCTTCAACAAGCACAGAACTAAGCTGGCCTGGTACCCGACGCGTAGGTTCTTCACCATTCCGATTGAGAACGCCCGAGACCTATCCGAAGCACTACGCGATGCCGCTGCTGGCTGGACGAGCGAGAAGCCCGATTGGTTGGTTGAGCGGGACAGTGCGCAACGCACAGAGGCGCCGGAGGAATGAGTGGTTAGTCTGGCGCGGGCACATACTCACAGAGCCTGTTGTATAGAGTCGTGCGGTTGGCAATAGGCCGGATCGACGAAGTTGGCACCGAGTCTCACGTCTTCGCCTCGCTGGGACTCTTGAAGTAAACTACCTCGATCAGATCATGTTCGGTGACTTGGCTGACGGACGAAGGGCCGGGATTCCGTCAGTTGTCGCGTGAGATTATCGGACATCGATGGTGGGAAAGTTTCTCTTCTTTTTTCTCTTGATTCGACGTATCGGACTGTCCTACAATGGACATGTTAAGGGCGCGTCTACTTGGGGTCGTACCCTGCTGCAGTTTCACCCGAAGTCTGGTTCGGGCAGCGGATCAGACAAGGGATGTCTGTGGACAGTGACCATCGTTGTCTCGTTCGTGCGGGTATTGCGCCATGAGCTTGCACTTGCGCCTGGTGGAGTCACGTCTCATCACAGCCGCTCCGGCGGCGGTTTCGCTACGAGGTATGGGGGCTCTGCGCGGATTGCGCGGTGTTAGCCTTTGCGGATCGGGAGAAGTGAGATGCGATTGAGTCGATGCGGGTTTCGAGGCACAGCT
>CP070744.1:3031397-3047803 GCA_020348265.1 Phycisphaerales bacterium
GCTGCGTCGCCATCTGCTCTGGAGCCGTCAAGCTCTCAGACGATTCAACCGCCTCGGGCTTGTCCACCTGGGTACCGCCCTCCCTTTTTCTCACCTCAGAATCGGCGCCCCCATCGTTTACAGGTCGCGACTGCGATCGGCCGAGATGCCAGCTAAAGCTGCCGTTTCCACCGAGCGACGTACCACTTCTGATCTGATCCGGAAAAGAACGGGCTCCCTCGCTAGATCAGTGTGCAATAGTGCGCGCTCGGTCGCGCTGCCGATGCGCAACCGAATCCATGGCAGCGGACACACAATTACTTCAGCTTGGAACGCAATTGTTTGAACAGAGGACAGACGATGACGACACGTAAGTCAATACACACTAATACGGCTTTGACCCTTGCGATGCTGTTGATAACGGTCGGATGCAGGGGAGAGGAACCGAGGAATTCAGAAACCGCGGCTGCGGGAAGGCCAAACACCGACCAGCCTTCCTCAGTGGGACCGGAAAGCAGCGCGGTTAATCCGACCTTGGATAAGGGCTGGTGCGCCGGACATGGCGTGCCGGAATCGGTGTGCACACGCTGCAACTCATCGCTGATTCCCAGATTCAAGGAAGCAGGCGACTGGTGCAACGAACACGGCCTGCCCGAGTCGCAATGCACAGCGTGTCATCCGGAGATCGAATCCGAATGGGAGAAACTGAATCCGGACGCCCGGACGAGCGATCGCCGAGGCGATGCAAGCGAAGAACCGGCCCCGGCTGCCGATGAAGGGGGTGCTGGTCTCGGAAGGAACTGGTGCGCAGAACATGGCGTTCCCGAGTCCGTATGTACGCGATGCGACCCGACGTTGATCGCCCGCTTCAAGAACGCCAACGACTGGTGCACGGAGCACGGTCTTCCGGAGTCGCAATGTACAATCTGTAACCCCAAGGTGCGAGAAGAGTTTGCGGCGCTGCGGCCTGCATCAGATGCGGCAATCGACGGCGATGCACAAGGTGTGCATGTGGAGCGAGCGCCGCGGCTTTTCACAGGCAAAAGCGATCCGTTGTGTGTGGTGGACACGCTTCGCGTCCGGTTCATCGACCCAAGTATCGTTCGCAAGGCGGGCATCGAGGTCGAGCGCGTGCAGCGCCGTGCGATGTCTGCGACCCTTGAAGTCCCCGCGGAAGTGGAGTTCGACGCGACGCGGGTTACGCGCATCACACCACGCGTTGCGGGGATCGTACGAGGGGTACCCGTCAGTATCGGCGACTTCGTGGACGCCCACGATCTCCTGGCAGTCCTGGATAGCCCTGCTCTCGGCGAAGCAAAGAGCCGGTTCATCGAGCGTGCGCAGGATCTGAGACTGGCCGAGGCCGACCTTGAGCGCGTGACAACCATTGGCCGCGGTATCCAGCGGATGCTGGACGTCTGCAATACCGAGGCTTCAGCGACGGAAATCCGTGAAGCCCTGGCCACTTCGCCGGTCGGCGACGCAAAGGCCGGCATGCTGCGCGCCCACGCAGCACTTCAACTCGCGAGATCGGAAGCCCAACGCCAGGCCACGCTTCTTGAGAAGAGGGTCAACAGCGAACGGGACCATCAGTCCGCACAAAGCGCTCTGGTGGGTGCAGAAGCGGAGTTCGTAGCCCTGCGCGAGGAGCTTGCCTTCAATTCCGAGCGTGACCGTTTGGCGGCCGCCCGCGCCGTCGAGGTGGCCAAAGCTGCACGCGGTGCGGCAGAGCGCAGGCTGCACATTCTCGGTCTCACTGATGCCCAAGTGGCAGACATCGGCAGAGAAACGGACGAATTGCTGACTAGGTTCGAGATTCGCAGCCCAACAGCGGGGAGGCTAATCGAACGCGGGGTGGGGGTTGGTGAGTCCGTTGCGGCGAATGACGTGCTTTTCGTTGTCGCGGACACGTCGAACATGTGGCTTAGGGCCGATGTGTACGAACGCGATCTGCTACAACTACGCGTCGGTCTCCCAGTCCATGCTACCGTCGATGGAATGCCGGGGGCCGGCTTCGAAGGTCGCGTCACTTGGATCAGCAGTCAGGTCGACGACCGCACACGGACCATCCGGCTGCGCGCGGACCTTCCCAACCCGGACGGCGTTCTCCGCGCAAAGATGTTCGCCCGTGCCAGGATAGTCCTGCACGACAACGGGCAGGTGGTCAGTGTTCCGATCGAGGCGGTCCAGACGGACGGGTGCTGTCAACTCGCCTTCGTTTGCGAGTCCGAAACCGTCTTCCAGCCACGCAAAGTAATGCTCGGCGCGAGCGCGAACGGCTTCGTTGAGGTGCTTGGGGGATTAACGGAAGGCGAGGTCGTGGCGAGCACCGGGAGCTTCCTTCTAAAGACGGAGATCCTCAAAAGCAACATCGGGGCCGGATGTTGTGAAGTAGATCCTGGGAGGTAGAACGCCGTGCTCAACGCCGTTATTACCTGGTCGCTACGTCACCGATTCCTGGTCATCGCGCTGACTGTGCTGTTGGTCATAACCGGGGCGTACTCCGCTGTGCGCCTTCCCGTTGATGCCTTCCCCGATACGACACCGGTTCAGGTTCAGATCAACACCGTTGCGCCGGCACTGACGCCCTTGGAGATCGAGCAACAGATCACATTCCCGGTTGAGCAGAGCATCAGCGGGCTCAAAGGACTGAAAGAGGTCCGGTCGCTTTCGAAGTTCGGGCTATCTCAAGTGACAGTGATCTTCGAGGATGGCGTCGATATCTACTTCGCGCGGCAGCTGGTCATGGAGCGGTTGGGAACGGTTGACCTGCCGGACGATCTGCCCAACCCAACGATGGGGCCGGTGGCGACAGGACTCGGCGAGGTGTTCCATTACATCCTGACCAGTCAGACGCGTAGCCTCAGTGAGCTGCGCACCATCCAGGACTGGATCATTAAGCCGCAGCTACGGAGCGTGTCCGGTGTGGCTGAGGTCAACAGTTGGGGAGGGCTTAAGCGCCAATATCAGGTCGTCGTCGATCCGAATCGACTACTCAAATACGATCTGACCCTGCTCGACGTTTTCGAAGCACTGCGGCGCAACAACCTGAACGTCGGCGGTGGAAACATCACGCGCGCCGGACAATCGCTTCTCGTACAGGGCGTTGGTCTGCTTACGACGCTCAAGCAGGTAGAGGACGTCGTGATCAAGTCCGAGGACGGCGTGCCGGTCTACGTGCAGAACATCGGCGAGGTTGTCGATGGTCACGAGATTCGTCGCGGGGCCGTCACATATGGTGGGCAAGAAGAGGCTGTGCTTGGCCTGGGCTTCATGCTCATGGGAGAGAACACTCGCGAGGTGACCGAGCGGATGAAGGAACAGATGGAGCGAATCCGCCCCTCGCTGCCTGACGACGTTGAAGTCACCGAAGTGTACGACCGTACCGAACTTGTCGATCACGTCCTGCACACGGTTGAGACGAATCTGTTCGAGGGCGCCGTGCTCGTGATCGCCGTCTTGTTCTTCTTCCTCGGGAATCTGCGCGCCGGTTTGATCGTGGCCTCGGCGATTCCGCTGTCGATGCTGTTTGCCGCCAACGGCATGCTGCGAGCAGGAATCGCCGGAAGTCTCATGAGCCTGGGCGCGATCGACTTCGGACTGATCGTGGACAGCTCGGTCATCCAAATCGAAAACAGCGTGCGACATCTTGCGCGTAACAGGACTGGCCGCCCGCGCATTGACGTTGTACGCGACGCCGCCCTCGAAGTCCGCAAGCCGACTATGTTCGGCGAACTGATCATCATGATCGTCTACCTGCCGATCCTCACGTTGGAAGGTATCGAGGGCAAGCTCTTTCGACCGATGGCGCTCACCGTGATCTTCGCCCTGCTCGGCTCATTGGTGCTCTCATTGACGCTCATGCCGGTACTGGCCAGCCTTCTACTTCCCGAGAAGCCGCGCGATCGTGATCTACTGATCGTCCGCGCCGCCAAACGGCTATATGAACCGGTCTTGAACCTCGCTCTCCGCAGAGGTGGCGTGATTCTGGTACTCGTCTCTATGGCACTGATTGGAGGGATATTCATGGCGACGCGTCTCGGCACCGTGTTTATTCCCCGGCTATCAGAAGAGGCAGTCGTCATCAACACGGTCAGGTTGGCCGGTGTCTCCGTCGACGAATCGGTGCGCTACGGAACGCAAATCGAGAGGCTTTTACTCAGGAAGTTTCCCGATGAGATTCGACATATCTGGTCTCGCACCGGGGCTCCTGAGGTGGCAACGGACCCGATGGGCCTCGAGTTGACGGACATTTTCATAACCCTGAATCCACGCAAGCAGTGGACTCGCGCCGAGTCGCAGGCCGAACTCGTCGAGCTGATCGAGGTGGAACTGGCCGGGATGCCCGCGATGCGTACGATCTTCACGCAGCCGATTGAAATGCGCGTCAACGAGATGGTGGCCGGCATCCGCAGCGATCTGGGTGTGAAGCTCTTCGGCGACGACTTCGAGACTCTGGAATCGCTCGCTGCCCAACTCGCCGAAGTTCTGCAGCGTGTACCCGGCGCCAGCGATGTGACCGTGGAGCAGGTCACGGGGCAGCCGCTATTGGAAGTGCGCACACGCCAGGACCAGCTTGCGCGCTATGGCATTGCAGCCGGAGATGTGCTGGATTTCGTGGCATCCATCGGGAACGTGCAGGTCGGTGAAATCCGCCAGGGGCAGGTCCGTTTCCCTCTAACCGTTCGACTCCCGGACGAGTATCGCACCGACCCCGAACGCGTCGGGAATCTGCTGATTCCAACCGCAGCCGGACAGCGCTTGCCGCTTTATCACCTGGCGGACTTGGGCATCACTGAGGGGCCCTCCACGATCAACCGTGAATGGAGCAAGCGCCGCGTCATTGTCCAGTGCAACGCCCGCGGCCGGGATATTGGCGGCCTTGTCAGAGAGGCGGAGGAACGCATCGCATCAGAGATCAAGCTCCCAACGGGTTACTTCGTACGGTTCGGCGGGCAGTTCGAGCATCTGGAGCGTGCCAGTCAGCGATTGATCGTCGTCGTTCCGCTTGCGTTGCTGTTGGTCTTTCTGTTGTTGTACCTCACCTACGGCCGTGTGGCCGACGTTCTGCGGATCATCATGACTCTGCCGCTTGCGGCCATCGGTGGTATCGTCGCCTTACATCTTCGAGACATGCCTTTCAGCGTGTCCGCCGGTGTTGGGTTTGTCGCTATGTCCGGCGTCTCGGTGCTCGGTGACATGGTCTACGTGTCGTTCCTGCGTGATCTGTTGGAGCGAGGCAGACCGCTTGGCGACGCGATTCGCGAGGCGGCCTTGACGAGGCTCCGCCCGGTTCTGATGACGGGCCTGGTCGCAAGCCTCGGTTTCGTTCCGATGGCGTTCAACACCGGCGTCGGCGCAGAAGTGCAGCGGCCTCTGGCGACCGTCGTCATCGGCTGCGTTGTGACTTCGACGCTGCTGACGCTTTTCGTGCTTCCCGTGATGTATTCGTTTCTGGGGTGCGCACAAGGTGACCGGCGACGTGCGCCGGGTCTCTCGGGCGAGTTGCGAGGTGCCACCTGTTGAATGTGGCGGTCCGAGCTGCCCAGAGGTTCTTGGTCGACGCGCCAGCCCGGAGTTCGGCAGACTGGCGAAGTGAGGGCAGAAGAACGGCCTCTTGTCCCGGTAGCTCAACAGGCATATACTCCCTGGGAGTATAATCTCGTTGACGAAGAGGTGGCTCACACAGGGAAGGGCCAAAGTGTCCCACATAACGCTACATCGGAAACGGCTGACGGGACGAATCAACCGGCTCATCGGGCAGTTGGAAGGCATTCGTCGTATGGTCGCTGAGGCGCCTGAGGGCGATGACGTCGTCTGCTACGCAGTGATGCAGCAGCTTGCCGCGGCTCGGGGTGCGATGAACGGCCTGATGACGCAACTGGTCGAGGAGCATCTCGACCACCACGTGGTAGACGAAGAGAGGCCGGCGAAGCGTCGACAAGGGGCGGAGGAGTTGGTCAAGGTGCTGCGGAGTTTTCGGAAGTGATTGCTCGGTTTCGAGATCGCGAGCTTCTTCGCCAAGTCACGCTCACATCTGTTGCGGGGCTACTCATCGGTACGTGCTGGGTGCTGCGATGGTCGCATGCGAGCGCGACTGCTGAAACAACTCTGGCGCTCGCAGCCACCGTGCTGTGTGGTGGCCCCATAGTCCTCGGCGCGCTGCGGGGCTTGGTCGCAAGAGAGGTGAACGTCGACGAACTCGTGAGCCTTGCCATCATTGCGGCCCTCACCATCGGTGAGTACCTGACCGCCGCGACCGTGGGCTTCATCATGGTGCTGGGAAGTCTTCTGGAATCGTACACGTCAGGCAAGGCCAAGCGAGCGATCGAGTCGCTTGTTGAACTGACGCCGGATACGGCAAGGGTCGTGGAAAACGGCGCTAATCGCATGGTCCGCACTGACGAAGTACACGTCGGTCAAACAGTCCTAATCAAGCCCGGCGAGAAGAACCCAGTAGATGGGCTGGTCGTTGATGGCAGCGCTGTAGTCGACCAGGCGGCCGTGACCGGCGAATCGACTCCGATTGACGTGACACCCGGCTCGGATGTGTTCGCCGGCACATTTGTGCACGACGGAGCCCTTACTGTTCGCGCGACACGTGTTGGAGAAGACTCGACCCTTGGGAAGATCGTCTCGCTGATCAACGATGCGGAAAAGCACCAGGCTCGCATCGTTCAAAGTGCGGATGCCTTCGCGAAGTGGTTCACGCCAGCCATCCTTGCGCTCGCATGTGGCGTCTGGCTGGCCAGTGGTGATTTCGTTCGTTGTGTGTCGGTACTTGTAGTTGGGTGTCCCTGCGCCTTGATTCTCGCCACGCCCACGGCCATCGTGGCGGCTATGGGGAATGCCGCCAAGCGTGGCCTCATGATCAAGGGAGGGCGATTTCTAGAGGCCGTTGGCGAGATCGACACGGTTGTATTCGACAAAACGGGCACCCTGACGGAGGGCCGGCCGCTTGTGCAGGCGGTTCATTCCCTCGACGGTGTAGCGAGCGACGAGATACTGGTGTGGTCGGCAAGTGTCGAGCAAAAGAGCGAACATCCGTTCGCGGAGGCGATCGTACGAGAAGCCGAACGCCGGAAGCTGATGGTCAAACCGGTGAGCCAATTCGAAAGTCGAGTCGGCTTAGGTGTGAGCGGCACAGTCGGTGGCAATCGGATACGTGTGGGCAGGCGAGAGTTTGTTGCTGGTGCGGAGGCACATGCGTCGGGTGATTCGATCGGCACGACGTTGTGGGTTTCGCGCGATGACCGATGTGTCGGGCGCATTGCGATGGTCGACTCCGCGCGAAAATCAGCGACCCCTGCCATCGGAGAACTGAAGTTGCTTGGCATCCCGGATGTTCATCTGCTTTCCGGCGATCGCACGGCCGTGGTCGAGAGTCTGGCCACGGAGGTAGGCGTGGACGCATGGGCGGGTGAACTGCTTCCGGATGGAAAGGTCGAGCGGCTGCGAACGATGCAGCAGATGGGCAAGAAGACCATGTATGTCGGTGATGGCATCAACGACGGTCCGGCGCTGGCGACAAGCCACGTTGGTGTCGCGATGGGTGCCGGGGCTTCCCCGCTGGCCCTCGAAACTGCAGACATCGGTATTCTGAAAGCGGATCTCTCTTTGGTGCCCGCGCTGGTTCGGCTCGGGCGTGTTACGAGGCGGCGGATTCGTGAGAATCTGCTGGTCTTCGCGGTCCTGTACAACGGCGCCGCCATCGTTCTCGCCAGCCTTGGCGTGCTGTCTCCGATCATGGCCGCAATCGCGCACAACGTTGGGTCTGTGGCTGTGGTCTTGAATTCCGCGCGACTCATTCGGTGGGGGTGTTAGGGAGCGCGAAGTGTGACAACCGTGTCACTCAGTACGAACTGTAGGGAGTCCCACTGTCATCCGAGTCATCGGTGTTGGCGATGATCTCTCCAGTCTTGTAGTTGTAGATCCAGCCGTACTCCGTGTCCGACTCATCAACCACGACCGTAAGTGGGATGGTCACGGTCAAGATCACGCCGGTTGCTCCGGTGTTGGGGCCAACGGGGACTGGCGGGAAACCCCGGCGCAAGTAAGGTCCGTAAATGTGGACGCCAAACGCTGTGCCCACGTTGCCTGCGGCATCCGTCTTCTTCGTCAACTGGTCTATGAGCTGTTCTTCGTCTTCATCGGCTCCCGGGTAGGCACCGCCATGCTCAGCCGCATACATGTCGATGACGCCGCGCAGAGTGGCTAGGTTACCCCACAGCGCTGCGTCGCCCGCACCCTTCGCTGTGCGGCTCATCCGTGGCACGGCGATCGCGGCAATCACACCGATGATTACCACCACTATAACAAGCTCCACTAGGCTGAACGCGCGCAGTCTCATCCGACGTTGGGCCCCCTTCTCCAGGTGCTGATTGCTCTATCGGCTCTACCAAGACTGAGGGCCAGTTCGATGCCCCCGTGTCTGTCCCAGGCTGGCCCGGGGACACACTGGCCGCCGATGACCGGGCGTTCACGGGCGTGACACGTCCGAAGTGTGACGATGGTGTTACTTGATCGTTCCGCCCCGCATCGATAGACTCATAAATCTGCGGGGAAGCTCCGCGGCGGCCGTGGGGAAACCGAGTGGTTCGAACATGAGATTAGGTTCTCGCAACATTCTGATTCGTCATGCCAAGCACTGTGGCCGGCTTATGGCCACGCTTGTCGTGCTGCCCGCGCTCGTACTGAGTCCTCTCACCGCCCAGGCACTTGTGATCCACAATCACCACGGCCACGACACCCACGGCCACACGGTGGCTCTCTGCGATCTCGACGATCTGCAGGAAAACTCGGAGCATCAACACGAAAAGCACGAGCATGACGGCGTGCCGGTCGAACCTACCGAGGACGAAGACACGGCGATTCAGCTCGTGCTGGATCTCCCTGAGGGACTCGCACGTAGCCGTGTCCTATCCAGCAGCTACACCGCCGTCGCGGGTGGCGCCTTCGCGCCGCGCACGAACGTAGTCGCGAGCGTCACTCAGCAGTCTGATCACTCATATTCCACGTTCCGATCGAGTCTTGCGCCACCTTTGCGCGCACGCGGTTTACTGGAAAGCATTTTGCTGACCAACCGCGCTCTTCTGCTCTGATTCACCCTCATTCACTTTGTAGTCTACCCTGACTGTCCGCCCTGCGCGCTGCGCGCAAGGCGACGACGTTCGTAACCAAGAAAACTCAGAGAAGAAACAAGCGAGTTATGCCATGCAATTGATCACAAAGTTGATTGTTCTTCCCGCCACGATAACGCTCGCCGCGGTCGCAGGCTGCGAACAGGCGAGCTATGCGGGCGGTGGCCATGGGGCCGGGAGCACGGACACACACGGAGGCGCTCATGCGCACGGAGACGGCGAAGGGCCGGATCCGATCAGCGTGACGCTGTTCACATCAAAGGTCCAGCTTTTTATGGAGTATCCACACCTTGCAAAAGGGATGCACGCGAGCTTCTTGGCTCACGTGACAGTCCTGGCCACGGGGGAACCTGTGCGGTCGGGCACGCTCACGTTCGACCTTGCTCGACCCGACGGCACGAAGCAGAACCTGACCTTGGACGCACCCAAGCGTGATGGGCTATTCGTTCCGGAATGGGATGCTGGCGCACCGGGGACGTACCGCCTTCGGCTCATCGTTGACAGTCCACAGGTGCAGGACACGATCGACGTTGGCGAGCTGATCGTCCATGCCAACGAAGATGCGGCATTCCACGCGGCTGAGGCATCTGCGGAACCCGATCCGCCCGATCTTGTTCAGTTCCTGCTCGAATCCCAGTGGAAGATCGGCACACTCTATGAGCCGGTATCGAAGCGTACGCTCGTGCATCGTCTCCCTCTTCCCGGTCGGATCGTGGCGCCGCAGGGTGCTTCGGCCGTCGTTAGTCCACCCTTCGCCGGCAGACTGCTGCGTCCGGCTAGCGGTAGGCTGCCTCGGATCGGCGACCGCGTGGAGGCCGGCCAGGTACTTGCCATGATCGAACCGCAGCTGCCAGCCACAGAGATTGTCCAGCTAAGCGCCAACCGGGCGCAGGTTCAGTCGCTCGAAACAGAGCTGGCCCTGCGCGAACTTGACCTCGACACGAAGGCATTGGAGGTTGACCGCTCCCTCATTCAATCGGAGGCGCGACTCGAGTTTGCCCGTCGCGCTATGGATCGAGCGAACGAGCTTCACGAGAAGGGTGTGGGCACGGACCAGCAGTACGATGAAGCCACCCAAGCCCTCCGCCTCGCCGAGGCAGAGCACGAAGCAGCAAAGGCGATGAAACGGTCGTACGAACACGCCCACGAGCGACTCGTTGACCTGCGCTCGAAGGCACTTCCGTCCGGCCACGAAGTGGAGCCCACTACAGGGGTGTATCAGATGCCTCTCGTAGCCCCAATCGCGGGTGAGATCGTGTCCGTTCGGCACATCGAAGGCGAGCATCTGGACGCCCAACAGGAAGTGTTCCGAATCGTCAATGTTGAGCAAGTGTGGGTAGAAGCGGAGATATCGGAGTTCGATCTTACCGAGCTAGCCGAGAGCCCGGGTGCCACGATGACACTCCCGGCCTACCCCGGCAGGAGTTTCGACATCCTCAACGGGGGAGGTGGACGGCTGGTGAACATCGCTAGCATCGTCGATCCAGAGACGCGGGCTGTTTCCGTTGTGTATGAGATGCCCAACCCCGATGGTCTATTCCGTGCGGGAATGTTTGCCAACGTATACCTGGAAACTCGAACCGCTAGGAACGTCGCAGCCTTACCGGAAAAGGCAATCGTCAAGGACAACGGTCGTCCAACGGCCTATGTGCTGGTCGACGGCGAGAACTTTCAGCGGCGCGAGCTAGAGGTCGGCGTTCGCGATAACGGCTTTGTTGAAGTTAAGGGCGGTGTGAGCGAAGGGGAGCGCGTAGTGACCAAAGGCGCGTACGCAATCAAGCTCGCCTCACTGTCACCTGCATCTTTCGGACATGGGCACGGACACTAAAGGAGGACGATTACTATGATCAACGCACTGATTCGATGGTCGCTGTCCAACCGGGTGGCCGTGCTGATCATCTCGATAGCTTTACTATTCGCGGGGACGTACGTCACCAGCAACATGCCGGTGGACGTGTTCCCCGATCTGACGGCGCCGACCGTCACACTCCTCGTCGACGGGCATGGGATGGCCCCTGAGGAGATGGAAACGCTGGTGACGTTCCCGATCGAAACCGCGGTCAACGGTGCCGCCAACGTGCGCCGGGTGCGGTCCTCCACAGCCGTGGGCTTCTCCACGATCTGGGTGGAGTTTGAGTGGGGAACTGACATCTATCGGGCGCGCCAAACCGTCACTGAGCGATTGGCTGCCGTTGCGGATAGGCTCCCGGAACACCTCGATCCTCCGATCCTTTCGCCGATGTCCTCCGTCATGGGTGAGATCTTTTTCACGTCAGTTACCTCTGACCAGCACGACGCCCTTGAGCTGCGCACACTCGCGGGCACGGACATGCGTCGCCGTATCCTCTCGGTGCCGGGCGTGGCCGAGGTCGCCTTGTTTGGCGGGAACGAAAAACAATATCAGGCCGTGCTGTCTCCGCAGTTGCTGAGGGCGTATCAAATCAGCATCGGAGAAGTTGCCGAGGCATTACGTGAGTCGAACGAGAACGTGGCCGCGGGATTCCTCGTGGAGGGCGGCGAGGAGTCCATCATCCAGGGTGTTGGCCGCATCCAGACCACGGAAGATATCGGGGAGACAGTCGTCGTTGTTCGCAAGGGAAGACCGATCCGCGTCTCCGACCTCGGGGTCGTTACGATTGGTGCTGAGATCAGGCGAGGCACCGGGTGGGCTTCGCGCCGAGGCCCCAGTTGGGAAGCGATCATTGAACCGGGTGTGGTGATGGCTATCTTGAAACAGCCCGGATCCAACACACTGGAAGTCACCGAGCGGCTCGATCTGACGCTTGACGAGATTCAGGCTTCCCTGCCGGAGGGTATGGTCGTCAACAAGAACCTGTTCCGCCAGGCAGCCTTCATTGAAGCATCGGTGGACAACACAATAGAAGCATTGCGCGACGGCGGGATCATGGTCATCCTCGTCGTTGTCTTGTTCTTGGCCAGCATGCGAGCGAGCTTCATTACGTTGTTGGCCATTCCGGTGTCACTCGTGGTCGCCATACTAACGCTCAGGGTCTTCGGGGCGAGTATCAATACGATGACGCTCGGAGGGATGGCCATCGCGATCGGAGCCCTGGTGGATGACGCCATCATTGACGTCGAAAACATTATCCGGCGGCTTCGCGAAAACACCGCCCTACCCGAATCGGATCGGCGCTCTGCCATGGAGGTCATCTTCAGGGCGAGTGTCGAAGTCCGGGCATCGATCGTCTTTGCGACGCTGATCATCGTGCTGGTGTTCGTGCCGTTGTTCTTTCTGTCCGGGGTGGAGGGGCGACTCCTTCAACCCCTTGGTGTGGCCTTCGTCGTAGCATTGGGCGCTTCGTTGCTGGCAGCTTTGACGATTACACCAGCTTTGGCCTACTACCTTTTGCCACGGAGCGCCACCGTCCTTCAAGGTCGGGAGCCCTGGATCGTCCGCAACCTCAAACGAGTCTATGCCCGTCCGCTGGCTCTCGCCATGCAACACCCCTGGTGGGTGGTCACGCCCACCGCGCTGATGCTTATCGCATCGGTGATCGGCGCCGGCTCGATGGGAAGAAGTTTTCTGCCGGAGTTCAGTGAGGGAGCGTTGGTGGTGGGCTTAGTGTCCGTTCCTGGAATCTCTTTGGAAGAAAGCGATCGACTTGCCCACGTCGTCGAAGAGACGCTGATGAAACATCCCGAGATCGCCGCCATAGGCCGGCGCACCGGTCGCGGCGAAGCGGACGCACACGGAATGAATACCGAGGGAAGCGAGATCGATCTTACACTCGACATGGAAGCACCCGTCCGCCTGGGACTGCCTCGGCGGAGCAGAACGGAACTGCTCGAAGCGCTTCGAGCTGATGTGGGGGTGATCCCCGGTGTAAAGGCCACTTTCGGCCAGCCTATTGGTCACCGGATCGACCACATGCTTTCGGGCACGCGTGCCAACATTGCAGTGAAGATCTTCGGACCGGACCTGCTAAAACTCCGTGCACTGGCCAAGCAAGCCGAATCGGCCATGAGCGACATTCCCGGGCTTGTCGATCTGAGCGTTGAACAGCAGAACGACATTCCCATCCATCGGGTGGAATTCAATCGTCAAGCAATCGCCCGTCACGGACTACAAGTGAGCGATGTTGCCACCGCACTGAAGACTGCCTTCGCGGGCGACCCCGTCACCGAGGTTCTTGAAGGGCGCAATGCGTTCGATTTGGTCGTACGTGCAGGGGGACTGTCGGAGCCAACCGGCTGGCAATCCTTCTCCGCGTCTATGGTAGACGAGGTGCTAGTAGATACGCCGGGCGGTGCGAAGATCCCACTCAAGGCGCTCGCTCACATTAGCGAAGAACGTGGGCCGAACATGATCAGCCGGGAGAATGCTCAGCGAAAAATCGTCGTCATGTGCAACGTGGCTGACCGGGCGCTGGGTAGTGTGGTAGCGGACATCCAAAAGGCTGTCGCCGAGAAAGTCGATTTGCCACAGGGATACTATGTTCAATATGGCGGACAGTTCGAGAGCGCCGAGGAGACTTCCCGTCGTCTGGGCCTGCTGGGCATCGTCGTGATTCTCGGCATCGGCTTCACGCTACACGTCGTCTTTCGCTCGTTCAGTGACACGCTTCTGATCATGGTGAACCTGCCGCTGGCGTTGATTGGCGGCGTGGTGGGCGTCTACATTTCCGGCAGCATCCTGTCGGTGGCATCCGTCATCGGATTTATCAGTGTGTTCGGGATCGCCGCCCGGAACGGCATCATGATGGTGTCGCACATTAGGCACCTGCAGCGTTTCGAGGGCGTAACGGACTTCCGCGAGGCGGTTCGAACTGGAGCGATGGAGCGGTTGGCCCCGATTCTGATGACGGCACTCGCGGCCGGTCTCGCCCTGGTTCCGCTGGCCCTCGGTGGCGAGCAACCTGGCAGAGAGATCCTCACGCCGATGGCGATTGTCATCCTGTGCGGTCTGCTGTCCTCGACGTTCCTTAATATGCTGGTCGTTCCGACCTTGTTCCTGCGTTTTGGCTCGCCTGTGGAGGCGGAACCAGCCGTTGACGTCCATGATGCGTTGTCTGGTGCGGAGCATGCGCTTCCCGCGGCCCCCATTTGACGTAATCTCGATCAGAATCGGATTAAACCATGAGAAACAGATTAGTACTGAGATGGTTGGCGAAGGTTACTTGCCCTTCCCTGGCCCTATTGATGGTCGGTGTCGGGTGCGCCACCGTCGATCCCAAGCCGGATTACAATCGAACACGAACGCTCATAGAACAGAGCACGGGCGTAGCTGAGTCATACAACCCCGAGGAAGATGGGCTCACGGCTGACGAGCTAAACGCCTGGCTGTCCAACGGCCTCACTTTGGATGAGGCCGTGCATATTGCCCTCCTGAATAACCGGAAGCTACAGGCGGTCTTTCTCGACATCGGCATGGCCCGCGCGGACTGGGTGCAATCCGGCCTCCTGTCGAACCCATCTCTGGGCATCGGTGTCATGTTTCCAGAGGGTGGTGGACGGAGCAATATCCAGGGGAACCTAGCACAGAACATCGTTGACCTTTGGCAGATGCCAGTCAAGAAACGGATAGCGGAGCATCAAGTCGAGGGTCAGGTCGTTCGTGTTGCTCGGCTCGCGGGCGAGTTGGCGGCCGAGACGAAGCGCGCGTACTACGCGGCCGTCGCGGCCAACGACCTGCTCACTATTGCCGACGAGAACCTGGCCTTGCTGGGGAAGTCGCATGACGCCATAAGAGCACAGCGTGAAGCCGGTGTCGCAAGTCCGTTGGATGAGAACCTGCAGCGAGGGGAGTTGCTACGTGCAGAGCTCGATCTGCGCGATGCGCGGCTCGATTCGGTAAACGCAAAGCGGTCACTCGCGGGATTGCTGTCCTTGGACCTGAACACGGATGAGCTGGATCTGACCGACCGACTGCCTGAGTCCGAGGAGCACGCATTTGATGCCGACTCGTTGATCGCCATTGCGCGCGAGAAACGCCTCGATCTGAAAGCGCTTGAAGAGGCTGTCGGTGCGGGCGACGCGGAGATCAAGCTGGAGTATCTTCGTGTTTTTCCTGAGTTCTCCATTGGAATCGCGGCAGAGCGTACCGAAGGTCGCAGCCAGCCCGGCCGCGATGTCGCTGCCGACTTCGCGCGAGCGTCGTTGCGGAGCGGAGAGCTGACGATTCCCGATATACAGACGCGAGGCGAACGGCAGGCCGAGAAGGACCAGGACATTGAGTTTATGATCGGTCCCAACCTATCGGTGACCCTACCATTCTTCGATCAGAACCGGGCGCAGATCGCGAAGGCGACCTACGCGCAGGTTCAAGCCGTAAAGTCGTATGAGGACCTATACCTGGGAGTCGCGCAGGACATACGCATGGCTGTGGATCAGTCGAAGACACTGTGGGGCAACGTCACCTTTTACCGTGGCGAACTGTTGCCACAAGCGGATAGAAACCTCGAGTTTACGCAGGCGGCTTACCAGGCCGGTACCGTTGGTGTCTTGACGCTTCTGGAATCGCAGCGATCCTTGCTCGACACGCGTCGCGGATACGTCCAGGTCTGGGCGACCGCAGCAACATCACTTAGCGATCTGGAGCGCGCGGTCGGCCTGCCTCTTAACGATGTCGAGGCCGCGGGAACGCAGGAGGAAGGTGAACAGTCCAACGATGAGGGAGGTCCGTCGTGAACGAAAGGAAAGGACTACGAAGAAACGCACTGCGGCTTTGGCTGATCGGCTTCGCCCTTGCGATGCTGATCGCGCCAGGGTGCATCAGTGATGACCCGAGCGTCGCGCTGTCGAATCTGGCGAGTGACCTAGCTCGGCAGATTGTGACATGGTGGCTTCTGTAGGCGTGGTCTTTGTCGGCTGGGATACTCGATAAGTACCCGTCGTCCTACTGGATGTGATTCGGTGCTCCATGCGCCACGACTGCTTCGCGACCACGTGGAGTTCGCCGCACATGATGACAGCGACCGGATGGGATACGTCATGAGGCAGACCGGCCTCGCCAACGTTGAACCCGTCAAGAGGCCAGTATCGGTATCACGAGGCCACCGCGTTCGCTCTACGCTTGCGACCGTTGTGGGGCGAGGTGAACGGTGTTCAAGTCAATGCGATCTTCGCGCGGCGCGGTCGCTACCACCCTGGCGCGTCGTCCCCCCATCGCAATCGCGACGCACGAGTTGCCTGTCCCACATCACGCTGACGGCCGGCGCGGCATCAAATCCCCATAGCCACCGTTCCCCAATGGCAGCGGCATTGTTCGACCGATTTTATGCGGAATGCTGTCAGCGTTCCCCGGCGCGCCGATGCCGTGTTGGGTCG
>CP070744.1:3047903-3071905 GCA_020348265.1 Phycisphaerales bacterium
GCCCCTCGACACATGGGACAAACGATCCCGAGTCTGTGTCAAGGTGACCCGGCTTTCATAGTTTCTTGTGGGTGGCGTCTTTCGAGGCTTCACGCCGCCCACGAGGGGCGGCGCTACATTATTCAACAGGCTGCTAAGGGTCGAGGACGAGGGGTAGAGGCAGCTGGCTTGAGAAGCGGCTTGAGTGCATTGACCTGATGTGACGGAGGAGGTGTGCGCCATGAGTGTGCCACCCTATGGCAGCCGCGGTTTGCCCACCAGTGCACGGTATGCTGAATGGTCGAGAGGACACTCGACGTTCGCCCGCGCGGTAGTAGTCTGCCGATCCCTTGGCCACATTCGTACCAGGTGAGGCCCCCGATGTCGGCGCCGCCAGGGCTTTCTGTTACGGACAAGAGTCAGTCTGGTTTCGGCTCGTCGTTCACGGCCCGTAGCTCGACCCGCCAATCTTGCGCCTTCTCGTCGTAGCCTTTCCCGGGCTCAGCCTCGTGCCAGGCAGTATAGAGGTCGACGAGGGCTTGCATGTTCTTGATCGTTCGTCGGTGTGCGAGGCCGAGCTGGCTTGCTAGAATCGTTTGCCCTTCCATCAGCGCCCCCTCAGCCTCTGCGTATCGTTTGAGGAGTGTCAGCGTCTTTCCATATGCGGCCAGAAACACGCCTATGCGCCGGTGACCGGCAGGGAGTGACTTGCGGACTCCTGCAACTGCTTCGGCACCAAGTGCCTCCGCTTCTTCGAGTTGTCCTTGCTTTCCAAGACTCCTTCCCAAATTGTGTATCGAAATCAGCGTACTCGGGTGGTCATTGCCCAGTACCCGCCGCTTGCCCTTAAGGGCCTCGCGGAAGTACGGTAACGCTTCGGCATGCTTGCCCATCAAGTAGAGGAGGCTCCCCATGTTGTTGATCGAGGCCAGCGTAGACGGGTGGTCGTTGCCCAGTACTCGCCGGTAGGCCTCCAGGGCCTCGCGGAAATAGGGTAACGCTTCGGTGTCCTTGCCCATCGAGCGGAGGAGGGCGCCCATGTTGCTGATCGAGGTCAGCGTAGAGGGGTGGTCGTTGCCCAGTACCCGCCGGCAGCCCTCCAACGCCTCGCGGAGATAGGGTAAAGCTTCGTCGTTCTTGCCCATCGAACGGAGGAGCTCGCCCATGCTGTTGATCGAGGTCAGTGTATCCTGGTGGTCGTTGCCCAGTATGCGCCGTTTGCCCTCCAGAGCCTCGAGGTGATAGGGTAGAGATTCGGCGTGCTTGCCCATCGAGTGGAGGAGGCTGCCCATGTTGTTGATCGAGTCTAGAGTAAACGGGTGGTCGTCGCCCAGTACGCGGCGGCTCGCTTCCAAGGCCTCACGGTAATACGGTAAGGCTTCGGTGTGCTTCCCCATCGAGTCGAGGAGGAACCCCATGTTGTTGATCGAGCGCAGCGTATCCGGGTGGTCGTTGCCCAGTACGCGGCGGCTGGTTTCCAGGGCCTCGTGGTAATAGGGTAACGCTTCGGTGTCCTTGCCCATCGAGTGGAGGAGGGCGCCCATGTTGCTGATCGAGTTCAGCGTATGCGGGTGATCGTTACCCAGTATGCGCCGGCGAGCTTCCAGTGCATCGCGGATATAGGGCAAAGCTTCGGCGTGCTTGCCCATCGACTGGAAAAGCGCGCTTATGTTGCCGATCGACACCAGCGTATCCGGGTGGTCGTTGCCCCGCACCCGGCGGCGGCCCGCCAACGCCTCGAGATGATAGGGTAGAGCTTCGGCGTCTTTGCCCATCGACTGGAGGAGTGCGCCCATGTTGTTAATCGAGGCCAGCGTATACGGGTCATCGTTTCCCAGTACGCGCCGGCGGGCTTCCAGTGCATCGCGGTAATAGGGCAGAGCTTCGGCGTTCTTGCCCATTGCATGGAGGAGCTCGCCCATGTTACTAATCGAGGCCAGCGTATCCGGATGATCGTCGCCCAGTTCCTGACGATAAAGGGCCAGCGCCCTCTCCAAGTGCGGCAGAGACTGTGGGTACAGTCCGAGTCCGTGGTACGTGCGACCTATCGCCTGACGCAGCGCCGCCTCCACGAGCGGCTGATCGGCAAACTCCTTTTCGATCGTGTCGGCAGCTCTTGCGAGGATTTCTTCGTCTACAATTCGCAGGGCCATGTCTGTCGCGTTGAGTTCATCGAACGAAGCCTGCATCGCATCGATCTGCTCCTGCGATGCACCTTCCCCGAGCAAGCCTGCGAGAATGCGCTCGCTCAGACCGGCGAAGATGTTGCGCCCCATCGTCTCGGGGTCTATGTCGGCGAGCATGGACGACTGGAATTCAACCACGGTCTTCAACTGCTCGCGGGCGTCATTGGCCTCTTGTTCGCGCTTTTCAGCCAAGACAAGGTTGTTCTGCGCTACTTGCTGCGCGTGCACGGCCTCCCGCTCGCTTTGCGTTGCCTTTAAGAGCCCAATGGACGTACCGATGGTGCCGAGGATCAGCAGCATTAGTGCCGCGGCACCGGCGCCGAAAAGCCCCTTGTGACGCAGGGCATACTTGCGGAGCTGATACGCCGCGCTGGGCGGTCGCGCGAGAATCGGTCGATGGTCCAGAAAGCGTCGAACATCGGCTGATAGATCGAGGGCGGACTGATAGCGTCGTTGCGGGTCCTTCTCCAGTGCCTTGGAGATGATGGCATCCACATCGCCCCGCAGATGTTTATGGCCTGTGCTCAGCGGGGTGGGATCCTGTTCACAGATGATGCGGGCGGCTTCAGGAATGGTTTTGTCGGACACCTCATAGGGAAGCCGCCCCGTGAGCAAGCCGTAGCCGACAATACCCAGCGAATACACATCCGAGCGGGCGTCGAAGTCGCTGGGGTTTCCCGCTATCTGCTCGGGGCTCATGTACGATAGCGTGCCAACCAGTTGACGAATGTCGGAGTTGCACGCGGTGATCTGAATATCCAGATCGATGGCCCGGGCTACGCCGAAATCAAGAATCTTTGGCTGGCCGGATTGATCAACCAGAATGTTGTCGGGTTTGAGGTCGCGATGAATCACGCCCCGGGTATGGGCATACTGGACCGAATCGGCTATCCGAGTAAACAGCTCGAGCCTCTCACGCACCGATAGCTTCGCGGCGTCGGCGTATTCGAAGAGTTGCCGGCCGGAAACCAACTCCATCGCAAGGAACGGCCGTTCGCCTGTCTTGGTTTTCGCCGTTCCCGCATGGTGGATCTGCGCGATTCCGGGGTGTTGCAGGCGCCCGAGCACTTCTCGCTCGACCTCAAAACGCTGTTGGGCCTTCATCGATAAGATGCCCGGACGAATGAGCTTAAGGGCAACCGTACGATGCGGATGCATCTGTTGGGCTTCATAGACCACGCCCATCCCACCGGCACCGATCTTGCGACCGACCAGGAACTCACCCACACGCTCTCCAGTGAGTTCGTCCGGGCCCTCGTCCGGCGGGTCGGGAACAAACTTAAAAGCCGGACCCTCGAGATAGCCACTTTGCTCTTCACTCATGATGCTGTTCCGAAGCTATCACTGGCTGGTCTTACACCGGGGATCAAACCTGCCAATCCTTCCTAAGCCGGGTCTTCGCTTCCCGGAACTTGCGTTTGGCGGTTGCGACACTCATACCCATGTCCTCGGCGACCTCATCCCACTGAAAGCCTCCAAAATAGCGTCGCTCGACGATCTCCGCTTGGACGGGATCGATGCTAGCCAAGCTGCTCAACCCCTCGTGGACGGCGAGGATCTCGCTAGTAGGTCGGGCGGCAAAGATGAGCCCTTCTCCGATATAGACACACCGAGCCTCCCTGCGGATCAAATCGATCAGGCAGGAACGCATGGCCTTTGCCATCCTTCCTCGGGCGTGTGCCAGACTCACGCAATCCACTCGATCGTGCTCAACAAGCCGCAGGTACGCGCGGTGTACCAGCGATGTCGGGTCCGCCCAACGGCGGCCGTATCGCCTTTGCAGATACTTCCCCAGCTCTCGAAGCCCGTCATAGCCCTCGTCAGCCGCTTTGCCGACGTGGGGGAACTTCTTGTTGCCTTCTTCCCGGTTGCTATCGCGCGTCTGACTGATACCAAACCCTCCTATCAGACAATTCTATATGCGTGTTTAAGAAGGGTGCCACTGGCGGTTTCATCCGCCAGTGCCTGCCCGGAGCCCGCGCCAAGACACGGGCGTGTCTAAGAAACCTCTTCCGAGCTGTGCCCATGCCTTTCCGAACCGCGTCCATGCCGTTCCGAGCCGCGCCTGTGAGGAAGCGGTCCAGTTCCGAAGCGTCCCGATGAACATCGCAATCAGAGAGCGGACAGAGTTTCCAAGCTGCGCCCATACCATTCCGAACCGCGCCCGTAAGGAACCGGCCCAATTCCGAAGCGTCCCGATGAACACCGCAATCAGGAAGCGGACGGGATTCCCGACCTGCGCCCATGCCATTCCGAACCGCGCCCGTAAGGAAGCGGCCCCGTTTCATCTGCCAGCGTGTTTAAGAAGGGTGCCACTGGCGGTTTCATCCGCCAGTGAGGGCCCGGAATCCGTGCCAGAACACGGGTGGGCAAGCCACCCGTGGCACCCTTTGCCCGCGTTTTGCAGGAACTAGTGTATCAGACATACCCCTCAACTCCAAATGGAAGAGTTTCGTGGCAACTGATGCATGCAGCACCGCGTGCTGAATCTAAGGCAGCCTCCCACAAGTATGTGCGCCACGCTGCATTCCATTCGTCTGTACAAAAAAAATGAGCAAGTCCTGACCCGTTCGAGTGCCTGAATTCGTGTATATCGCGGTGAGCCCCGGTTTTGGGGACGGAGTTGCGCCGGATCGCTTGAGCGATCTTACAGAAGTACGACTCCGCCTGGGAATTGCCTTCGAAGAGAACGCCCGGCCTTGTACACCGAGGCGTTCCCAAAAGGGGAATGTCTGCACACATAAGTCAATGTGGAGAGCGTTTGATGTCTTACAGAGCTAAGCCCGTTCACACCGCTGTGCTTTCTAGCGCCATTCTCCTTGCCGCAAGTTCAATCACACTCGCCCAACCGGAGATTAGCTGGCGCCCGGTTCATGCCGACAACAAGCTTATCTGCCTGCCAGGCGAAGGCGACTGTGGTCCGAACGAGATCATCCTCGGTGGCGGGGGCGTGCGGGTTACGCTATTCATTCGGCTGGAAGACTGGGACCCGGATGACGACGGTATCCCGACCCTTGGTGTATACCAGGCCACCGTCGACGCCACGACCTACGAGGGCGGCCTGCTTCCGGACGTAGCTTATACCGCCCACCCGGGTAACCCGGGCACCCTAACCGGCTGTGATTTGGCAACCCTAAGTTCCGACGGGGAGTACCCCTCCTGCGATGGCGCCTTTCCCGCATTGAAAATCTGCTGCAGCCACCTGGCCGATCCCATAGGCACCGCTGATTGGCTTAGCTACTGCGGCAGTGATCCCAGCGTGTGCGGAGACTTTCCCGCCGGATGCATCGATCGACCGGATTTCGTCTTTGGCGGACTGCATTTCACCCCCTCTGACATGCTCAATCCGCCTGACTGCGCCATCGGGTTTGCGACTACCGACTGCAGGGACGATGACGACCAGCTCCCCTATTACTATGGAGGTACACTTATCGTCGAGGTGCCCGCCTGCGCCAGGGGAACATACAACGTCGGCTTCGTGGATGACGACGAATGCACCTATTTCAGAAGCTGCCCGGCTCCCGGCGAGTTGATACCGGGACTCCTACGTACCCCGGCGCAGATCACGATTGCCTACTCCGACTGCAACAGCAACGGAGTCTCCGACTGGGACGATGTCTCCTCCGGAATCAGCCTGGATTGTGACAACAACGGCAGGCCCGACGAATGCCAAGTCGACTCCGACGGCGACGGGTTCATCGATCCTTGCGACATCTGCGCCGGTTTCAACGATAACGAGGACGCGGACAGCGACGGTACGCCCGACGGATGTGATGAGTGCCCACTCGATCCCGAAAAGACCTTCCCTGGACAATGCGGATGCGGTACGGCCGAAACCGGCGACACGGACAACGACGGAGTGTTGGACTGCTTCGACGGGTGCGCCAACGACCCGAACAAACTCGAACCCGGTATCTGCGGCTGTGGCTCGCCCGACATTGGGGACGCCGACGGCGATGGGAAGCTGGACTGCATCGATCGATGCCCCAGCTTAGACGACGCGATATTTGGGCCCTGCGAAGCACAAGACATTCCCACGGTTTCTTCGTGGGGGATGATCATCTTCGCCCTGCTGCTGCTCGTCGTCGCAAAGGTCTCTTTCCTCAAAGCGCAGCCAGCTGCCACCTAACAGGCTCTTGAAGAATTCGCCTGCGGTAGTCGCAACGTAGCGCCACACCTTGTGGGTGGCGTCCCTCGGAGGTCTTCGCCGCCCACGAGGTACGGCGCTACATTCTTGAACAGGCCCATAGCCGCCGGCGGGCATAGCCCGCCCTACGTTCGCTCGAAGCACCGGCGGAGTGGCGGCCAGTCAACCGGCTATCCCGCCGGCAGCGGAATCGAGGACTCACCACAGGTCCGATAGTGCGCCGCACCGCATTTCATTTATTCATGCAAAAAAACCGGTAAATCCTGACCCGATCGTGGGCGTGAATTCGTGTCCATTATGGTGAGTTCCAGTTTAGTGCCGAGGTGCGCTGGATCGCTTGAGCAGTCTTACAGGAGCACGACTCCGCCTGAGAATCGTCTTGGTGATGAAGGCGGCGCGCCGTACAATGGGACACCAGTGAAGCAGGTCCACCGCGTGGACATAAGTTTTGGAGGGCGTCCGATGTCTTACAGAGTCAATCCCGTTCAGATCGTTGTGCTTTCTGCCGCCATTCTCCTTGCCGCAAGCTCAATCGCACTTGCCCAGCCGGAGATCCGCTGGCACCCCGTGCATGCCGAGGACAAGGTCGTATGCTTACCCAGCGAAGGCGATTGCAGCCCGAACGAGATCATCCTCTCCGGAGGAGGAGTGCTGGTTACGCTCTTCATGCAGCTGGACGGTTGGGATCCAGATGATGACGGCATTCCGACGCTGGGCGGATACCAAGGCACCCTCGATGCGACGACCTACGAAGGCGGGTTGCCGCCGGATGTGGCGTATACCGGGCACCCAGGCAACCCGGGAACGTCCCCCGGCTGTGACTTGAGGACGATGAGTTGGTGGAACCACTACCCATCTTGCCACGGCGCCTTTGTCACTCTGAAAGTCTGCTGCAGCAACATGGCTGATCCGCTGAACACAGTAGACTGGCTAAGTGATTGCGGTAGTGACGCCAGCGTCTGTGGCTCCTTTCCCGCCGGGTGCATCGACCGCCCGGATTTTGTCTATGCCGGGCTCGGCCCCACCCCTCCGGAACCGTGCTGCCCACCCGACTGCGGCTTGGGGTTCGCCAGTACCGACTGCAGGGCCGACGACGACTCGTTCCCCTACTACTACGGCGGGACCCTCAAGGTCGAGGTGCGGGTGTGTGCGACCGGTACGTACAACGTTGGGTTCGTGAACGACAATGAGCATACACTGTTCAACGACTGTGGCGGTGTTCTTATCCCCGGGCTGACCAGGACGCCGGCCCAAATCACCATACTGCCTGATCTCGACTGCAACGATAACGGCGTGCTCGATGCCACGGACATTGCGGACGAGACGAGTTCGGACTGCAACCTCAACGATTTTCCCGACGAATGCGAGGTTCCGCCTATCGACCCGTTTGGCCAAGACTGCAACGAAAACCTCTCCCCGGACGAGTGCGAAGCGGATTGCGACGGGGACGACACGCCGGATGCCTGCGAGCTGCCTCCCTTCGGCAACAGCGATGACTGCAACACAAACAGCGTGCCCGACGAATGCGAGCTGCCTCCGCTCGATCCCGACGCCCCCGACTGCAACGCCAACTTCATCCTTGACGAATGCGAAGTGGATTGCCAGCCCAATAGCGTGCCCGACGACTGCGACGTCGATCCCGCCGACCCGGACGGCAACCAGCAGGTCAGTGCCGACTGTGACGCAAACTCCGTACCCGATGAATGCCAACCCGATTGCGACGGCGACGACACGCCCGATGCCTGCGAGCTTCCCCCATTCGGCACGAGCGAAGACTGCAACTTCGATGGCGTGCCAGATGAATGTCAACCCGACGAAGACTGCAACGATAACAGCATTCGCGACATCTGCGATATCGGTGCGGGCACTAGCCCCGACTGGAACGGGAATCTGATACCCGACGAGTGCGATCCCCTCACAGCACCGGCCCTTCCTGCTGACGAGGAACACCGCGCCCGCAAGCATCGTTTCATCTCCTTCGATCCCCACGTCAACGGAGCCAACGAAGTCGCATACCGGGTCGACCTGGTCTCCATGAGACGCTGCACGGGCAGACCGGAGCGGGCTTGCACCTTCGACAGTGACTGCGAGGAGACGTTCCCCGGCGCCGGCACCTGCGGCGAGCACCCCGACGTGGGGGCGAGCTGGTGGATACAACAACCGCAGAATGAACCCCTCGGCTGCCCGCCGGACAACGTCTGCGGTCCGACCGATCAATTCGCCCGTCTAGGCTCGGCCCCATACTTCGCTGCGTGGACGTTGCCGCTACTTCACATCGGCGACTGCGCCACCATTCCCATCGCGACGTATGAGGTCCGGGCTTGTCAGCCGCCGGATGGAATCGTCTGCAGCGACCCGCTCACCCTGGCAACGACGCATCAATCGCTCTTGGTGCCCGGCTTCCGCTGCAACTGGGGTGACATCGCCAGTTCACCGACAGTCGGCGGAGAGCCCTGGGGCCCACCCGACGGTTACACCAACGTGGTCGATGAGGCTGCCCTGCTGTACACCATAGCGTACTTGGGTACAGGCGTTCAGCCTCAAGCACACCCGACGTGGGTGGAGATGACCGGACTGGGTGACGGCGCTCCCCCGAACTACATTGTAAACGTTACCGATCTGCAAGTGCTCGAAATGGGCATCCAGGGATACGAGTGGACCGACGTCGGCTACGCCCTAAACCCCGGCGATTGTCCGTAGCGTCGCTGGGCGATGATGCCTGAGAGGTAGGAAGGTCGCAGGCGAATATCGAAACATAACCGACACTGGAGGGCAGACGCATGCCAACACGGAAGCTCCTCGCACTTACGATCTTCCTGAGTTCTTCTCTCTCTGCGGCATATGCTCAGAAGATGTATTGGACGGACACCTTTCGCGGCGTTATAGAGCGGGCCAACCTGGATGGTACGGATCGCGAGGTCATCGTCGCGATTCCGGAGAGTGGCCCACGGGGCATCACCCTCGATCTCGATGGCGGCAAAGTGTATTGGACGGACAGCTTCCTGGACAGGATTCAGCGTGCCAACCTCGACGGTACGGGGGTCCAGGATCTAATCACGACAGGCCTGGACGAACCGCGGGGCATAGCCCTGGATCTTGGACAAGGCAAGATGTACTGGACTGACCGCGGCACCGATTCCATTCATCGAGCCAACCTGAACGGTTCTGCTAGGGAAAACCTCATCGTTTCCGGTTTGAACGATCCCTTCCAGATCGTCCTCGATCTGAGCGGTGGGAAGATGTACTGGGCCGACGGCACACCGGGCAACAGAATCCTTAGGGCGAATCTCGACGGGTCGGATGTGGAGACGATTCTGAGCGGACTGGTTGACCCTGTCGGCCTGGGCATCGACTTCGACGCAGGCAAGATGTATTGGACAGAGTATTCGGGTCGACGGATAAGACGGGCGAATCTCGACGGTTCTGACATAGAAGATGTGGTGACCACTCCCGTCTACGAGCCCCTCGGCCTGTTCCTGGACCCTACTGCGGACATCATTTACTGGACCGACACGGGTAGTAACAAGATCCAGCGCGGCAAGCTGGATGGCTCGGAGGTATACGACCTTGTTGTCGTCAACTTGGACAATCCTCGTGAGATCACCGCGGATTTGCGATGCCCCGCCGGGGGGGAGGACTGCCAACCCAACAGCATTCCCGACGACTGCGACTTGATCAGGGCCTTCAGCAAAGACTGCAACGCCAACGGGGTCCCGGATGAGTGCGACATTGCGGAGGGTGTCAGCCAGGACTGCGATGGAAACGGCAATGGCGTCCCCGATGAGTGTGAACCCGACTGCAACGATAACGGGATCGCTGACTCCTGTGACATCGCGGTGACTGCGAGCGACGACTGCAACGTCAACGAAGTACCGGACGAGTGCGAACCGGACTGCAATGACAACGATATCACCGACGAGTGCGACATCGCGGACGCGACGAGCGCCGACTGCAACAGAAATGGCGTACCGGATGAGTGCGATCTGGCCGGTGCGACAAGCCACGACTGTAACTTCAACAACATTCCCGACGAGTGCGAGGACGACTGTAACTTCAACGGTTTCGACGATGCATGCGACTTGGCCAACGGCACCAGCGAGGACTGCAACGACAACAACATACCCGATGAGTGTGAGCGGGACTGCAACAGCAACGACGTTGCTGACTCATGCGACATCGGCTCAGGCGCGGCCGATGACTGCAACGCCAACGGCGTCCCGGATGAATGCGAAACCGACTGCGACAACAACGGTATTGCCGATGAATGTGACCGTTCCGCCGGTCGGACCTTGCCGTGCGGCATCTTGGAACTTGTCCCTAGCGGAAGCACCGGCCCCTACGAAGTGCGCGGACAAGAGCTGGTCATACCGCAGGGCGGAGTGCAGGTGGAGTTCGAGTTCCTGGTTTCCAACTGGGGAGCCACACCGGGCGGCCCCGTGTTGGGGGGATTTCAGGGTGTCTTCTTGACAGATAGCCTGCGCGGCTCGGACACGGCGATCTCCAGCACCTACGGCCCCGATCTCGAACTGCCCGTGTATGTCCAATGCGAGGAGGACGCCGATTGCCCGCCATCATCGCCTCCGCCTGTGACCCAGACCGACGGATGCGGCACGCTGGGGGACGGGCTCTGTGATGACTACCTTGCCGGCTTCATGGCTGTCCGTGTTTGCCTCAACGATATGACAACTCCTTGCTGGACCAATGCCGATTGCCCGGCCGGGGTCGCCTGTGTAGAGGACCCCCGTTTCGTGTTCAGTGACCGCGAGCGAATACTGATAGTGGTAATTCCGGGGGAAGACTACACGCGGACCGTCGAGTGGTGGGGGGTCACGTTGTACCCGGAAGAGGACGACGGAGACACTCGGTACTACGCGGGGACACTGAGAATAATCGTGCCGGAATCGGCGTCCGGTTCTTACACCCTCCGATTGAACACGGACCCGCTCTACGCAATACTCAATGCCTCCAACGGGGTCTCCCTGCCGGTGGCAGTAATACACGGTCGCCTGACCATTGCGGGGGCCTGCTGTTTTCCGGATGGCTCATGTATGTCTATGGGGGAGAGCGAGTGCGCGGATGCTGGAGGGAGTTATGCACCCGGCGGATGCGAGGGGGACGCCGACGGCGATGGCGTGGTCGACGCTTGTGACCCGTGCCCTTACGACGACCCGGACGACTCGGATGGCGATGGAGTCTGTGACTCGGACGACGGCTGCCCGGATGATCCGACCAAGATCGATCCCGGCATATGCGGCTGCGGTATCGACGACAATGTCGACACCGACGGAGACAGCACCCCGGATTGCGTAGACCAGTGCCCAGGCATCGACGATGCAACCTTCGCCCCCTGCGACGCGGAGGCTATCCCCACCGTTTCGACGTGGGGACTTGTTATCGTTGCCCTATTGCTCTTGATCGTCGCGAAGGTTTGCCTCTCTCGCCCGGCACCGATGAGGGATCAACGCATGTAGTTGTAGAAAGGACATCCAAGCGGCGGGCAAAGCCCGCCCTACGATCTGGTGCTGGTCGTGGCGTAGGCCTGTTTCTTTCGGAAAACGCCGCTGACCGTTCACGGTGTGTAATGGGATTGGCCGGGCAAAACAGAAGCCCGCGCAAGCGGATAGCGCAGCTGCGGTTGTCCGACTCCACGGTGGCGCGGCCTGGAATGCGGGACGATACCGCCGACTGCGCTATGCAACGCATGTGGTGCTATTCACTTCCCTACGAGTCCTCACCTTCCTCCGCTTCGCCGCGAAGGATAGCGGCGGAGCGACCAGCCTGCAATCCGCTTTCTTACGGACGCGGTTCGGCGCGAGCAACTACAGTGACGACCTGCGCTGTCCTACTCGTCGTCCGCGGTAGGGTCGCTCGAGCTGTCTGTATCTTCTTCGGGCTCCTCGCGTTCGCCCGGCTCAACGTCGACAGGCTCCTCGGGGATCTCAAAGACCAGTTCATACGGCACCGAGTCAATATCACTGACCGGTGCTCCGCGGATACCCTGGTTGGTCACCGCGAACACGTCATCGCCGATGAACACGCCTCGGGTGAAAGCCGTCCACCAGTAGTAAGCTGCCTCCTGGAAAGTCGTGCTGATGCGGCCCAGTTCGGTAAAACCCGCGTCGGTCGAGACACTAAAGACAATGAGCCCCTCGAAGCTGTCGGGTTCTTCATCGGCGACGGTTGTGGTGTCATCTTCGAGCGGAGAAGTGACGTCTTCTCCTTCGACGACCGCGCCGTCGTCATCGATAGTCACACTACCTTCGTCTGGGCCCGCACCGTCCTCCTCGACGTCAGGCATGATGTCGATGTCGATGTCATTGATGAACGGCCCATAGTTGTAGAGCGAAAGCGGCAGGGCGACCATTCCTCCCTCTTCGTAGTACGTGAAAGCCTTGGGATCATAAAGGGCCTCCGAGTATGCGTATCCCGCACCCCCCATGATCACGTTGTGCTTAAGCGTGGGTTTGGTGAAATCGGAGACGTCGAATATCGACAGCTGCACACCTTCCTGCCAGAAGAAGGGGTTCTGTTCTTCGGGGAGGTACTCTCCAACCGCCAGCAAATGGTCTTGGTCCATGGGTACAAGGAATGTCGAGAAACCCGGCACTTTAAGCTCACCTACGATTTCCGGGCTTTGGGGGTTGGCCAGGTTCAGGATGAACAGGGGGTCAATCTGCTCGAAAGTTACCAGATAGCCGCGATCGCCCGTAAACCGCGCCGACATGATGTCTTCACCCGGAGCGATGTTCTCGATTCGCCCAACGATGTCCAACGAGTCATCCACCTGTTCCAGAACATACACATTGTTCGAGGAATCGGTTTCTGCAAAGAGGAAGAAAGTATTATCGATAGTCGTCGCCACGCGGAGATATCCCTCGTACTCGCCCATGGAGTACTGGTTGAGGATGCGGCCTTCCACGGTGCCGGCAGCCGTAGGCAGGGCACCGCCGTCGATATACTGCAGCTTGTAGATGTCGGTTGTTTGACGGGCGGTCGACCTTCCTCCGAAGAACTCGTAGTCGGAATCCGTCAGATAGAGTGCCTCGAGCGAGGAGTAGATCAGACCTGGTTCAGCCACAATACCCACCGCAGAGAAATCCGCGGCATTGTCCACATCCATGGTAATGACGGTCACCACGCCGAAGCCGTCAGGATCGACGGGACGATATAGCTCCTCCCAGGTCACGGTTATGCCTTCGGAGGCATCGCCACCGGCCTCGGAATGCGCAAAACCGGGCATTAGCAGGTCGACATCGACGTCATCGACCTCCAGCTCAGCCAGACCTAGCGCCGGCACCACGTCGTAGTAGTACTCTTGGTAATTGGCGATGACCAGGTGCAGCACGCCGTCGATCATACGCGAAGAAGATCGCGAGCCTTCAAACGCCGTCTCCGTCATAACGTCGGGAGCCTCCGGCGTCGTGACATCGATCACGGTTACGATCACCTTCGGTCGCTCGTATTGATACTCGTAGGCAACCACCTGTCCGGTCGGCTCGGGTTTCACAGGTTCATCCATTGTATCCACCGCGGTGTCGTCTATGTCGACAGTGACAATGTCCGGCTCGATCAGCCCGCCCCCTCCGACGTAGAAGAAGTCCGCGTATTGCTCCGTCAGGGCTACGACTTTGTTGTCATAGAGGTAAATATCGCGCCCGTAGCCGTTGAGTTCTACTTCGCTGAGCACGACCATCTGCTCCGGCGGCGAGATCTGCACGATCCGCAACAGGGATTCGTGAATGACGTACAAGTACGTTCCGTCCGTCTTGACCACGTCCGCTTCGTCGACCCCCTCTTCCTGGATCGTTGTGTCGGAGTGAGAGTTACTGTCCCCTTCCTCGCCAGCACCTCCTCCGGCGTCACCCCCGTCAGTCGGCTCGGAAGCAGGTGGGCTGCTGCCATCCTGTACAGCTCCATCAGCTGCTATCGCGTCGTCGAAGTCGCCGCCCAGATCCTCCGACCAGCCGCGCGCGTCGAGCGTGTAGAATGTCGAATTGCGTTCCGTAATCTGGTCAGACATGTACTTGGCGAGCTCCTCCTCGGACTCAAACTTCTTCAGCTCAGCCGAGCCAGCCAGAGGGTTCTCGAACAGGAACTCGATCAGCCCGCATCCAGGGATCAAGAGAACGGAAACGGTGATCAGCAGCGCCCAATAACGACTCATTGTTGAACCTCCGTAAAGTTTTACTGAAGTAGCATGCGCCTCATTGGCACATGCCAATATCGGCGTCTGCTTCCACTATTGCTCAGCCAAATGGCTGGTCAAGGGTAAGCGACTTGCAACGGGTCGCTTTTCGGACATGATACCGCCTCTTGTGGGCTTTGGTTTCGCATCAGGTGAGCCGGACCCGCGTTGGACAGTGCGTCGCTACGATTGCCGATAGGCAATTGACAATGGTTGCGGGGTGTATCCCTGGGCTGATCAGCGACGTCAGACAGCCAGTAATAAGGTGTATGAGCGTCGGCATCTCCAGGGATTGGTCAGCCCGCGTGGTAAGCGGCAGCATCTCACAGACGATCCATCTTATGCGGAGCCGACGCCGTGGAACTCAGCGTGAGTATGCCGGAAGCATCACCGACACATGATCATTCGAGGCAGAAAATTAGCGCACTACAGTGGGGCGCAATCGCTCTCGCTGGGATGGCACTGGCCTTTCTAATGTATGAGTCGCTCGCCGGCCACGGTGGTGGACATGGTGGCGGGCACGGGGGTCACGAACATGCACCAGCAATCTGGTCGGTAGTTCCGTTCGCGCTC
This sequence comes from Phycisphaerales bacterium, assembly GCA_020348265.1. Classification (GTDB taxonomy): domain Bacteria; phylum Planctomycetota; class Phycisphaerae; order UBA1845; family UBA1845. Next base: position 3,062,974 of record CP070744.1, read on the forward strand.
TTACTGCTGTCGATTGCGATCCTGCCGCTGATTTCGGCAACGGCACATTGGTGGGAAAGCAACCAGAACCGGCTGATGATTGCGTTGTGCTTTGCCGCGGCGACGTTGGTCTACTACTTCACCACGTACGGTGCGCAGAAGGTTGTGACCGTACTCGAACACGCCGTCCTTGCCGAGTACATCCCGTTCATCGTCCTGCTGTTTTCCCTATATGTGATAAGCGGGGGAATATCGCTAAAAGGGGATCTGGCGGCCCACCCGGCGACTAACACCGGTTTCCTGGCTGTCGGAGCGCTCATTGCCAGCTTCGTGGGCACGACCGGGGCGAGCATGCTGCTGATCAGGCCTCTGCTGCAGACGAACTCGGAGCGCAAACACGTTAAGCATACGGTCATCTTTTTCATCTTCCTGGTGAGCAATATAGGAGGATGTTTGCTTCCGATCGGCGATCCACCGCTGTTTCTCGGGTATCTGAAAGGCGTGAGCTTCCTGTGGACGTTCAGCCTCCTCCCGCAGTGGGCGGTGATGTGCGGCATACTGCTGATTGTCTACTTCGCCTGGGACACGCTGGTCTACAGCAAAGAGGAGCGCAAGGACATCATCCGTGATGAGACGGAGACGACCAAACTGAGACTCTCCGGCAGCCTCAATCTCCTGTGGCTTCTGGGCATCGTGCTGTGTGTCGCCCTGGTCAAGCCGGGTGAGGAGTTTCTGGGGCTGGGGTTCGAGCCCTTCCCCTTCATGCGCGAGTTCATGATGCTGGGGCTTACGGCCATCTCCATCAAGATGACCCGCAAGCAGATTCGCGAGGACAACAAGTTTAACTACCACGCGATTCTCGAAGTTGCCGCCTTGTTCATCGGCATCTTTATCTGTATGCAGGCCCCCATCGAGATACTCAAGGCAAGTGGTGACAAGCTTGCTCCACTGCTCAGCTCGCCAATGCGCTTTTACTGGGCGACCGGATCTCTGTCGGCTTTCCTGGACAACGCACCGACTTATGTAGTCTTCTTCGAGACTGCTTCGACGATGACACCAGAGGGTGCTTCGGGTGTAGTTCCTTTGGCCGGTGGTGGGGCGATTCTGGAGAGTCTGCTGGTCGCAATCTCCCTAGGGGCAGTCTTCATGGGGGCGATGAGCTACATCGGCAACGGACCAAACTTCATGGTCAAGAGCATTGCTGAAGAGTCCGGCGTTCGCATGCCCAGCTTCTTCGGGTACATGGTCTACAGCGTTGCCATTCTGGTTCCGCTCTTCCTCGTGGTGACGTTCGTTTTCCTGTAGGCTCAGACTCTGCCGAACAGTGACGCGGCGTCGTGCCCGGTGAAACCGGTCGACAGTTTCAAAACTGTGTCGACCTTCCTTTCCATCCGCTCGACGGACAGGGGAACAGGAAGACTTCCGCTTCCTGCGCCCGAGCGCAAAGTCGCCGGTACAGTCTGGTGCTTCATCGATAGCGCAATACAAACCGTGTCGATTATCGTACTGGCTGCGAGCATGTGCCCGACGTACGGTTTGAACGTCGTTGCGACCGCTTTCTTCGCCTCACCTGCAAGGGCCTCAGTCAAACATGATGCCTCGTACCCGTCAGAGAGAAGAGTACTTGCGCCGTGGGGCACAATGAGATCGAGGTCGGCCGCAGATACGCCCGTGGCGGTCAATGCCTCCACAATGACATCGCGCAGGCGGGCGGCACGTACATCCGGAATCGCCTGCTTCCACCCCTGTTGGGAGAAGCCGCCTCCCAGGTAGACTGCGTACGGGTCTGCACCACGCTTCCGCGCGTGTGAGGCCGACTCCAAGACAATCGCGCCCGCCCCTTCGCCGACGTAGAAACCCGATGAGGTAGTGTCGAACGGGCGCATCTGCCCGTCTTCGGCATAGAGGCTGAGACGGCGGAACCACTCCAGGCGGACAGCCGTGTCAAACGCTTCTCCGCCAACGACCAGGATCGCATCACTCCGTCCCGACCGGATCTGCTGGGTGGCGACCTCCAGGGCGAAGGCCCCGGATGAACAGGCGTTATGTACGCTCGTACAGAACCCGTGCAGTCCAAACGCCTTGCCTACCAGGTGTAGGTAAAGAAAGGGCTGCATATTGTAGAACGAGGGGGCCAGACAATCGTACACCGGGGGGGGACCGTCAGTTGGCATCGGCCCCGCCATCATACCCAGCAGCTGGGTCACGGTGTGTTCCACGCCCGGCGCTTCGAAGGCCTGTACCATACCCACACGGTTATTCTCGCGGTCATATGACAAGCCGGCGTCGGCAAGGGCCAACTCGATTGCCAGAAGGGTGTATCCCAGATCTCGATAGCAGTCGCAGTCTTGCTCACTGAGGAACGCAAGGTGGGACTTGGCCGCGGGGATTTCGACACAGGGTGGCATGCCGGCGATCGGCAGCTCCACAAACCTGCCCAGGTCTACGGGAAGGCGACGACGAGCGAGATTGGCTTGTCCTGCCGCCAGAGCCTCCCAAAGCGCCTTGGCTCCAATCCCGACTGAGGTAACCGGGCCGACACCCGTGATAACTACTTCCTTGTCATCCGATTTCACCATTGGAATCGTCCCCGGGTTGACGGTCGCCTGTCTGTCAACTGTAGGTGCCTGTGTGTGAGACTCTTCAGCGCCCATCGCGCCGAGTCGCTTATCCTCGCCTGAACATTCCTCACGCCGCCGTCAGAACAACGCTGCTGTTATACCCACCGAACCCGGCGGAATTGTTTATAACAGCCCGCACCTTGGCCTGGCGCGGTCCATCGCGCAGCGCGTCGAGCGTGCATGGTTGGATTACGTTTCGCAGATGCCACGTCGGTACGAGCGTCTGGTTTTCAATACTCAGTACGCAGCATGCGGTTTCCAGCGCGGCTGCCGCGCCCATTGTGTGACCGGTCAAGGCCTTGATCGAGCTAAATGCCACCCCCTTCGGAAAACAGTCGTACATGACCTTGGCTTCGATCATGTCGTTCTGCGGTGTACCGGTTCCGTGAGCGCACACGTAGTCAATTTCCCCGGGCGCGATTCCAGCGTCGTTCAGCGCAAGCCGCGTAGCCCGGTTCAGGCCGTCACCCTCAGGATGCGGTCTGGTTGGATGATAGTCCTCACAAGTGATAGAAGCCCCGGCGACGCGGGCACGAATCGGTGCACCGCGCCTTCGAGCCGATGACTCTCTCTCCAGGACGAACATTGCTGCACCTTCTCCCACTAGAAGTCCGTCACGCTCCTGGTCGAAGGGTCGGCACACGCCGTCCGCCATCACTCGCAAGCGCATAAAGCCTATAAAGGCAAGCGTGCTGAAGCCATCGACGCCACCGGCAAGGGCCAGGTCGCACTCCCCGTCAAGAAGTCGCCGGCGGGCTGCGGTAAGCGCCAGGTTTCCCGCTGCACATGCCCCGTAGAGATCTAACGCGGAGGTGCCGGCCTTGAGATCCGCCGCTACGTTTGCGGCAATCGACCCGGGTCTTCCTGTAGCTATTCGCTTCATGTGTTCTTTGGAGAGCCATTCGTCCTCAGGGGCGTCGAGCCTCTCTTCGATGAACTCCGTCTCCCCCATCGTCGTTCCGACGGTGATATCCAGGCGCGCGGCCTGGTCGATCCCCGGGCCAAGCCCCGCGGAGGCAAAGGCCTCTCGTGATGCCGCCACCGCAAGCTTCGACGCTCGTCCCATCGGCTCCGCAACGTTGATGGGCTTTTTGACTAGGCAGGCGATCTTGCGCGTAAGGTCCTGAGATTGAAACTGCTCGACCGGGGCGGCTCCAGTGCGTCCGGTGCACAGGGATTCCCAGAATGATCCCTCGCCACAGCCTACGGGCGAGAGGATTCCCAGACCGGTTATGACGATGTCGTCAGTCATGGCGTTTCACCGTAAGCCCATGCGGTCCCTGCAAGACTCCATCTGACAGTGATGTAATGCTAACGTCATCCGTCGGCTTCGTGAAGCCCGCAAAGACGGTGGGATATAAACCGGGTCCCTGAAGGGAGGGCGAGTCTTGCCTGCGCAGATGATACGATTCAGAGTCACGCAGCGGCTATCTTCTCACGCATCATATCGAAGATATCGCTCAGGCAGCTGACGCGTTGTATGATGTCTTCCGGCAGCTCTTGCCTGATAATCGCTTCGATCGTCGAGATCATATGCACGGCGTCCAGCGAATCGATGCCGATTTCCGCCAACGGCTTGGTGAGGTCGATCTGCTCGAGAGGTGTCTGAGTGGCTTCCGAAACCCAGTCGAGGATTTCGGCCCTGGCAGCTTCAAAACCCTTCATTATGCTCTCCTCCGGGGCGCTGATGTGGCGGCTTCCTCAAGCCTCTCCGATTCCGATTGCACAATACCCGCCAGCGGGTATTCGATGTTCTCCGCCATCCATGCCGTGACCCTGCCACGCCATCGCCGATACCCGTCTTCCTCCCCCTCGGATCTGATTAGCAGTTCCACCCTGTCGCACTCGCGAATGGACGCATAGACTGCGTCCTGCACAGCCCGAGGGAGGCGGCCAACGCCTTGCTGGAAATGATCCAAGTCGTTGAGGGCGCGGGCTTTCAGTCCAAAACACATCCCCAAGTGATAATCGTTGTGCCACTCGGCCGGCAACGCCTTACCCAACTCTTGCGCGACTTCGAGCCGATCCGGATTGACAAACACCGACGCCAATCCGAGCCCGGCTGCACCATCGCCGGCATGCTCGCCCAGTTTGGCGATGTGTTCGATCAAGACTTCCGGGTGACCGGCAAAAAGAAACCACATGCCACGCCCTACCCCTTGGTAGGCTGCCTTACGCACGTACCCTTCAAGTGCGTCCAAACGGCGAAGAATCTGCGGGTCCTTGGGGTAGTCGAAGAAAGCATGCTTGAATCCGTATCCGTCGAAGCACAAGTACCTGTGCAGCGGATCGAGCCCTTCGGTCAAACGAGCCACACGCTCGGCACTGTGATTGCGCATCCCCGACCAAAAACCCAGCCCCACGTAATACAGATAGCGATAGTGCGGGCGAGCCTTTACCAAGTTGAGCTCGAAAGACGTGGGGTTGTATCGGAAGAGGTGGCGCAGGGTATATCCCATCGCCAGACCTTCTTCGGCAAACGGGCGGTAGAACACCGGCAGCGAGTCGGAATACGCGTGGGATGCGGCGACGGATGCCCTGGTAATCATGGCGTTGAACCCACCCGCGAAGCTCCGCAGGATGGTGTTTACTCGTTCAGTGTCTTGAGATGTCGCCACCAACAGGCCAAGCCGCTCGACGGTCATTTCCGCTGGGCGGATCGCAAAGGCGGCGAACAACCTGCGCCACCAGCCCGTGGCCACCGCCACGCCCAAGGTCAAAATCGCGATTACCCCAATGTAGGCAAAAACGCCCATGCCGATGCCCACCGCATCCGTGATCTTCCAGCGTCCTTCTCAGATGAATCGCGAAACCTCTAAGTATCAGAGCGATCCGTCGTTGCCGTCTTTACGTGCCCATTTGCACCAACATGCAGGAGTCCGAACGTCCGCTTCGGCCCTCCGAGAATTCACAGGCTGGCTCGCCCTGTATTACTCACTCGCGATACACCTATTGTAACGACACACGTCCTCAAATAGTAGACCAATAAACGTACAATTGTGACACAATCGGGTTTTCTGGAGGCGGGGACACCCCCGCAGGGGCCCAAGTTGTTGCTCCATCCGGGTCTATGGCCTAGCATCCTCCCGGTTTTGCGGCGCGGTGCCCGCTTCCGTTCTGTATTGGAAGGGATACGGTTGGTCTGGCTGTATCGCATCTCAATCCGGTTTCCCAAGGCCGTGATGCTGGTGGCTGCTTTGCTCACGCTTGCCGTGGCACCGGGGATGCTGCGCCTAGAGCTGCGCACAGACGGCCACGCGCTGGTGCCCGTCGACGCCCCGGAAATCAAGCTGGATAGGCAGGTACGTGACCAGTTTGGGACTGAAGATCCGGTCGTTCTGCTGATAAAGTCCGATAATACGCACGGTATATTCAATACCGCGACGCTAAAGCTGGTTCAGAACCTTACCGACGCATTCCGGGATATCGATGGCATCCGTCCGGCGGATGTGTTCAGTCTTGCGACAGAGCATGGGCATCGAGTAAAGCAAGGGACGCTCCGATTCCGCCGCTTCCTCGAACCCATGCCTATCACCCGGCGAGAGCTGGACACGCTCCGCGAAGACCTGCGCCAGATCCGACTATATACGGGCACCTTGGTGTCCTATGATGAGACAGCGACGGCGATCATGGTGGGGGTTCCGGCTGACCGCGACCGAATCGGGCTGTGTAAGACGATTCGAGAGCTCGTTGATGCCCAGGGCGACATTCCGGATGAGACGCACGTAATTGGCGCTCCTGTAGCCGAAGCCTTGCTTGGAACGCACTTGCTCGAGGATCTTGGCGTACCGTCGGCCTTGCTGGGGCATCGAACATGGGACCGCGGTTCTGAGGATGGGTGGCGTTGGCCTTCGACCCCCTATGAGTTCCGTCAGTTCCTCGGGCAGCGCATCGGATTGGTGCCTGTCGCAATCGCCGTGATGACGCTGGTGTTCGTCGTGTGCTTCCGCAGCATCCCCGCTGCGATTCTACCCTTAACCGAGGTTGGGGCGTGTCTCGTGGCAGTTTTTGGTCTGATGGGCTGGGTTGGCGTGCCGGTCTACCTGACCATAGCTGTTCTGCCTGTCATCCTGACGGCGATGGGAGTGGCTGACGAAATCCACATCTTCATGCGCTACAGGGATTTGCTTCGGGAAGAGACGGATCGTCAGAGCATTGACGTTGTCCGGGCCACTATGGACGAGATGTGGATTCCGGTAGTCAAGACATCGGTTACGACGGCTGTGGGCTTCCTCTCGTTCGCGCTCTCCCCGATTGGGCCCGTACAGGCTTTTGGTGTGTTCACTGCCGTTGGGATCATATTCTGCATGCTCTGGTCTCTGACGGTGATACCGGCCCTACTGACGGTAGTAAGTCCCAGATGGTTCGTGGGCAGGAAGAGGTCCACCGGCGGCGAGAGAGTCGCACTGTTCAGCCGGATCTTCTCCTGGGGGGGACGAGCAGTGGTGCGGTGCCGCTATCTGGTTGTCCTGCTCGCGGTTGGTGTGGTCGTGTTTGCCTCGTCTGGAGTACGCCGGATCGTTGTGCAGGACAGTTGGATTGACGGCTTTGCCCCGGGTAGTGAGTTCTACAAGACGACTCGTTACTTCAACGAGCAGTTTCTGGGTATGCATATACTGTTGGTGCGCGTGAACGCTCCAGGTGAGGTAGTTGCCGGGAACATCACTGTTGCCGCCTTCGACGACAATAAAATCACCATCCCTTGGGAGTCGGACGATGATCCGCAGAAGTTGATCACCAAACAGATCGTCTTCGACGTTACTGAGCGAGGGGCACAGCCCCGACTTCCGAGTCGGCGGGGTCGGCCCCGCGATACGTGGCGTTCACGTATCGAGAGAGTACGTCGCGCGGGCGATACGCTGGTCATAACCACTGCACGCAAGCACGGCTGGGCGAAGCCCATGCTTGGCCTTGTGGGCCCGGAGACGGTGAAATACGAGATCTCCCCGCAGCCGTTCGCGCATGCCCAACCGGTGCAGCGCATTTCTGAGCTGGAGGATTTCATAGCCAAACATCGCCAACAGACGGTCGGAGGCGTGATAGGTACGGCGGATTACCTCGAGACCACCAATCTGATGAGCCAGGGTCTTAAGCAAGAAGCGCGATCCATCCCCGCCGAGCCGGAACGCATACACTGGCTCTGGCGGCAGTACGAGCGGATTCGGGGGGAGGATCGCCGGGCTCAGATTGTCGATGAACACTACGGGCGATCTCTGGTGACCGTTTTCATGAAGGACGCCAACTTCGTGGGAACGAAGACGCTGATGGATGACATTCGTTCGTTTGAGAAGGAGAATCTCACGCCTCACGAGATCGAGCTTGACTTCGCGGGGGACGTTGCGGTCAGTCAGACGCTCATTGATGCCATTGTGTCGACACAGACGCGCTCGCTTCTAGCATCGCTCGTGGGGATCCTGGTTCTAACGGCCATTCTGGGTCGATCGCCCGTGTGGGGAATACTCTGCGTACTGCCCTGTGCCCTTGCCGTGTTGGTCAACTTCGCCATGATGGGTTGGGTGGGGATGCCTCTGGGGGTGGCGACGTCGATGTTTGCAGGAATGACCCTGGGGATCGGAGTCGATTATGCAATCCATCTGCTCGAACGCCAGCGCCGCGCCCGGCGACAGGGGCTTTCCGTCGAGGAGGCGATTAACGATGCAGTACAGGCGACCGGTCCGGCCATTCTCGTTGACGCATTGGCCGTTGCATTGGGTTTCGGCATCCTGATGCTGTCGCAGGTGCCCGCCAACGCTCGCCTGGGCGGACTGGTCATGTTGAGCATCATAAACTGCTTTGTGGCTACGATGGTCCTGCTTCCTGCTCTTCTGCGGATTCTGTCCCGCCGCGAAAAGACTCCTGCACAGGGCTCAAGTCACGCGGCAGGCACGTCCGCCGGAATGTTGAGTGACGTAGGCGCGTAGTTGAATCGCCGTTGCCCGCGGGGGTTCAAGCAGGTCTGTGCGATGTCCGATAAAACTCTGGTTGTTTTGTGGAATGTCTGCGCCGATGCGCAGCGTTAAGGCGTTCTCGTTTGTTGTGTAGCGTCACCCCTTGTGGGTGACGAGGGAATCGCAAGTAGGCCGCCCACAGGGGACGGCGCTGCAATCGCTACACGGAATCCAAGTCTGCTCTATAGCAGATTCCGATACTGTGCAGCGGGCGAATTGCATGCCGGCGTCCCGGCGCGCCGGGACTTAGGCATGGCACCCAACTCCTGGCCCGCTGCACAAACGACGAAAACGATCTAGTGGAATACGACCGCGAATGTCGACCATTGCCAGCACTCCGATGACCGACTCCGTGTCGGTTGGCTTTCGCGAGGCCCGGCAGGA
>CP070744.1:3072005-3115818 GCA_020348265.1 Phycisphaerales bacterium
GGCCACGGACTCCGCTTCCAGTTCAGCCACGGTGCGCGTCAATCCGTCCGGACGGTTTTCCTTATGCAGCGCTTCGTGTGCCAATTCGTGAGCGAGTGTCTTTGCCTGTTGCCCGGTGGCGTGGCTGTCGTCCACTTCGACCGATCCGCCCTTGGAAACACCGAACAAACCGCCTGAAAGCGTGCTGAAACTGACTTGAATACTCCGCTCGGAAGCGACGCGCGATAGCTTGCCGAGCAAGTCATCGGCTGCGGTGTCGATTGTCGGAACGTCGACTTCCGGTAGCTCTTGTCCGTCCGTTTGGGATACGTCGAATACGTGGACAGGCCGGAAGTATACTCCGTGTTGCTCTTCGGTGTCTCCGTTGTCGCGCTCGACTTCCTTCGTGAACGTACGAGGCGCGAAGATCATTATGCCGCGCTCGCCCTTGTTGACGTGCCGTCCGAGTTTCTGCCAAGCCTTGAAACCGGCCACACGTGAAGCGTCCGGTCGTTGGGACAGAATCAGCATACTGTTGTGCCAGCTATACTTGTGGAAACGTGCTTGCACGTCGAGATAAGCCTTGAACGTCTCGGAAGCCCGGACATCGTCAACAGCCCGGGCGAGCGTGTCCAGGCTGTCATCGATGCGTTGGCGCATCGCTTTTGCCCTGTCTTTGCTACTTTGCTTTTGCTTCGGTGGACTCTGTGCTAGAATTGCCATCGTCAATACCTCTCTTCCAGGTGTTGGCCACGGCCACGGGTGTTGCTGCACCGCGTGGCCACTTGTCTATGATGATTATGACACGTGTTTGGCAGTCTGTCAAGAAAAAAGTCTAGAACGCTCGCGCACCCGTATCGTTTGGACATGTTTTGCGCCTGTTTTCTAAGTGTTTTTGCGGTATCTTGTGCGCGTCTTCAGTGCCGTTATCGTGTCATGCATTGGCGATTGGCTGGACGATTGCACACGAGTCGAGAGAAGAAGAAACACAAAAAGCATGCTTTCCTGTGCTCAAAAACCGAACCACACCCCCACCCCGTTCGACGCTGGTTCCATACTAGATAACTCCTCTCCCCCGAGACGCGAAATCGGCGCAATCGCGCCCGAATAGGCAGTCGGAAGGAACTTCCATGTTCAAGCAATCCTCAATCCATAGGAGGCGTCCACGTTTCACACCCGAGGTGCAGGATTGTAACGGGAGCGAGGCAACTGTGCCTATCACTTGAAGACAACCAGCCGCTTGCTCTGTCCGACGTGCTGCGACAGATTTCCCAAGAGCTTCCCGAGCCGCTCACCCAGCCGTGAATCGTCGAACGCACAATCGTCGTCACTCCGACGGGCGCAAGAAGGCAATGTACGGTGGACGTCGAGGACTGGCAGTTCCCGATTCCCTCAGCGATCTACCCGACCCTGTCCTGATCGTCGAAGGTGCTTCTGACACTGCGGCATGCCTAACCTTGGGGCTGTCCGCCGTCGGCAGAGCGAGCAATCGGAGTGCGACACATCTGGCGGAGCTTCTCGCGGGTCGCAAAGTCCTCGTCGTGGGCGAGAACGACAAGAAACCTGATGGCTCCTGGCCTGGTCGAGACGGCGCAGTTGCCGTTGCGAACTCGCTCGTCAAGTCTTGGGGAAAATCGGTCAGCTGGGCATTGCCTCCCGAGTGCGCGAAAGATATTCGTGATTGGCTGTCGCAAAGGGGGATTGATCTCGACGACGAAGATTCTCTTCGCGCTGCGGGGCAAGAGCTGCTGTCGTTGCTCCAGGCCAATGCTGGCATCACCGAAGCCCGAAACGAAGCGACTGGGGCCGTACAAGAAACCCGGAAATCGCAGGCTACGATCCTCTCGGAGCTGGTGGACCGGGAAGGTGTTGAGCTTTTTCACGATCAGGATGGTGAGGTGTATGTGACGTTGCCGGTGGACGACCATCGAGCAACCCACCGTGTGTACAGCAAAGGATTCAAGATCTGGTTGCAGGGCTTGTTCTTTCGATCGAACAGCAAAGCAATACGATCGCAGGCGGTTCAAGACGCACTCGGGACAATCGCAGCGAAGGCTCTCTTTGAGGGTGCACCCCACTCCGTTCACGTTCGAGTTGCCGAGCTTGACGGCCGCGTTTATCTCGATCTGGCCGACCAGCAGTGGAGGGCCGTCGAGATCGACGACAAGGGTTGGCGAATTGTCGCCGATCCGCCCGTGAAGTTCCGCAGGCCGAAGGGCATGCTACCTCTGCCGGAGCCCGTCACCGGTGAGTCGGTCAATGAGCTAAAGGAGTTCGTAAACGTCCCTGACCACGGTGAATTCGTGTTGTTCGTTGCTTGGCTCGTTCAAGCGCTGCGGCCCTGTGGCCCTTATCCGCTTTTGGTCGTGAATGGCGAACAGGGCAGCGCAAAGTCAACGCTATGTCGGATTGCCCGAGCACTGGTTGATCCAAACAGTGTGCCTATTCGTTCGGCTCCACGCGAGGAACGCGATCTTCTGATCGCAGCCGAAAACGGCTGGATCACGTGCCTCGAAAACATTTCCCATGTACCGCTTTGGCTGTCCGACTCGCTTTGTCGGTTGAGCACAGGTGGTGGGGCGAGCACGCGAGAGTTGTACACGAACTCGGATGAAATCCTATTCGACATCCAACGACCGGCGCTGATCAACGGAATTGGCGACATCGTGACCCGCTCCGACCTGCTCGACCGTTCTATCAGGCTGACACTCCCGCAGATTGAGGTAGACAGGCGCTTGACCGAGGAAACCGTCTGGGCCGAATTCGAGAAGGCCCGGCCTCGCATATTGGGTGCGCTGCTCGACGCTGCAGCTGCCGCCATCCGAAGCCTCAGCTCCGTCAGGTTAAGCAACCTGCCCCGTTTGGCGGACTTCGCGATATTTGTTACGGCGGCTGAATCCGCTCTGCCTTGGGAGCCAGGCACGTTCATCAAGCACTACACCGGGAACTGTGACGAGGTCCATGAATTGGCCCTAGAGTCTTCGGTCGTTGCTCCGGTTCTCCGAGCCTGGCTGCCGATGGTCGACGGTAAATGGGAAGGAATGGCTAGCGAACTGCTTGATTTGTTGGCGAAGCACGATGAGGGTGCGACCCGGCGCAAAGGCTGGCCGAAGCAGGCGAACTTACTGTCTGCAGCACTGCGAAAGATCGCACCAAACCTGCGGGCTGTCGGCATCCCCATTAGGTTCGGGGACCGTGCTGGCGGAACAGGCAAGAGGTTAATCAAGCTCGGATCGGCGGGCCGCAAGGCCACAGGACCGTCACACCCCGTCACACCACCGTCACAGGAAAACCGCCCTGGCGGCCTCGGAAACGACGGTTGTGACGATGTGACGGTCTGTGACGGTGTTTTGCATACCCATTCTCATGACGAGTGCGAGGTAGGGTTGATATGAAGGTCACCGAGCCACTCGGCGAGCTGTCCATCCGGGGAATCAGCCTAGAGGCTCGTGACCGGCATATTCGCTACAGCGCTCCGCGTGGGACGCTGACCCCTGAGTTGCGCCGCGAGCTTTCCCGGCACAAGCCAGAGCTCCTTTCCGTCTTGCGAGATCGGCGAGCCTCGGGGCGATGGAATCCGCTGGTCCCACGTGGCTGGACCCCTGAAGCTTGGCATGGAAGGCTTCAGCACATGGCTCGAATTTGCATGCATGCCGATCGAGCTGAGGAATTGCGGGCATGGGCTGCGGCTGTGTCGGATAGGTACAGTCTTGTGAGAACGTGAGGCACGAATGCTGTGAATGACAGCGAGGTTAGCGTGAAGGGGCAGTGGCCAGCCCGACCGCCCGGTGAGGTATTCCCCGAGCTGCTGGATACGCTGTTGGTTGCGCAGCTCTTGCTCTATGACCATCGCGGGATGACACCAGAACAGGCACGTCGGAACGTTCGCAAACTCGTAAAGGAATCGGGACTTCCTACGTTGGGGCGGATTGGTTCAACCCTCATGTACTCCAAGGCTGCCGTGATCGAGTGGCTGGCCGCCCGGGGCGCGACTATTGACAAGAACAGCTATGAGGATACACTCGCTGATGCCTAAGAAAATTGGAGCACGTCGCACGACGTACTCTGTAAGACATTGCGGTATACCCCGCGCAACCCGTCGGGAATCCGTGAGGCCCCGAACCGCTTTTCTCCGATTTGCGGTAGGCCGGATTGCGTGGGGCTGCGCTGAGTGAGGTGAGCTGATGAACAAGAAAGTCACAGTAACCCCAAGGTGGCACGGTCCCGTGGCGGCGGGTAGAGACGGCAGACCGTTGCCCAAGAACAGGTGGGCCCGAGCGGGACGCCGGAGGACGTGGGCGGTGCGGTGGTACGCACCCGACGGTACGCGCCCACGGCAGTCATTCGACACACGAGAAGAAGCCGAAGACTTTGCCCGCGGGAAAGTCGCAGAATTCGAGGACCGAGGACTACACGTCAGGGTCCAGCCGAAGCGTATCGCGTTGGGAGATTTTGTCGACGAAGTGCTCCGTCTGCGAACCGGCCCGCGGGGCCAACGATTATCCATCATGACGACACGGGAGTACCGCACGGTACTCGAGCGGTTTGTAGAGTCCGCAGGCAGAGATACGCCCCTGGATTGTATCACGATGGCGGATGCCACCAGATACATTGCTGGGATTCAGGCGACTCCGTCAGCACGCGATAAGCCACTCTCGACCTCAAGCGTCAACAAGCACAAGCGAGTACTCAAGAGAGCGTTCAACGTTGCGGTGACCCAGCTCAGTTATCTGCACTCCAACCCGTTCGCAGGGCTGACGCAAGACAAGGTTGCGGATCAGGCGATTCGCTATGTGGAAGTTGCGGAGTACGACGTGATCATCGAAACGTGCCAGTCTATGCAGAGTCCCCTGTGGTGGGAGTGCTTCATCACAGTGTGCTACACCGCAGGCGCGCGGCTGAATGAGGCCGCACACCTCAGCTGGCGTGATATTGACTTCGAGGCCAATACGATCCGAATCGGCGCTAAGCCCGAGCTGGCGGGACTGGAGGCGTGGCGGCCCAAGGACTACGACTCACGCACTATCCCGGTGCCGTCACACACGATGGACTTGTTGATCCGACTGCATGCAGAGGCCGAAGAGGGTTCCGAATTCGTGTTCATTCCCCCGGTACGTGTGGCGTGGATCAGAGCGAAGCGGAAAACGGGGGAATGGGCAGAAGGTCAGGCTGTTCTGAACAACGTCACGAAGAACTTCCAGCGGCGTGCCGGCAAGGCCGGCGTAACTGATGTGACCATCCACGACCTTCGACGCTCGTGCATCACGCACTGGGCACGAAAGCTGGCCGTTCCCATCGTGAAGGAGCTGGCGGGGCACTCGGACATCAACACGACGCTCAGGTATTACGTTGCGATCCGGGACTGCGACATGGCAGAGGCTCGGTCGGTTACTGCGCACGCTCTCTCTGCTGATAGACCCAAAGTAGACCCAGAACAGACCCAAGGTGGTCAGGAAGTGGGACAGTGCGACACTGGAGCCACATAGGAACCGCTCTGACGGTAGCGCCAGGGGCGATTGGGACAACGTCCCCGGCAGGGTTCGAACCTGCAACCTTCGGCTCCGGAGGCCGACGCGCTATCCAATTGTGCCACGGGGACAATAGGCAACCTGGAGTGTATTTGTACCCGAGACACTGTCAACCGAGCCTGCGGGGTGGGCTTTCGCCATCAGGCAGTCCCGGGGCTTGTAGCTGCCGGAATCGATAAACGCACACTTGGCAAACCCGAAGCGGGAGCGCATCGATCGAAGATCCACTCTGCTTCCCAGGTCGACGGGGCAGATCTTGGGCCGCGAAGGTCTGCCTGATTTTCGGACGTATCCACCTGCCTCGCGGGTTAGGTGTTGACGCGAGGTTAGCTCGCCGATGGGTATCGTGGTAGGCGCGCGGAAAGACGCGCCCTCCGACGAGTTTGCAGGGGATTCCACCGATGCCAGACCAACTAGCGGGAAAGCTGATGGTCGTCGATGACGACGCGGAGCTGCGATTCATTCTTCGTCCGCACATGCACGCAGCCGGCTTCGAAGTCTTGGAGGCCACTGAAGGAGCAGAGGCGGTCAAGATGGCCACCCAGCATCAGCCCGACCTGATCATAATGGACATTGGGCTTCCGGTCATGGACGGCATCACTGCTGCGAGGGTGCTCAAGGCCGATGAGAAAACCCAAGACATCCCCATCATCATGCTGACGGGGCGCTCCTCGACGGAGGACGTCATTCGCGGGCTCGAAGCTGGTGCTCAGGAGTACGTGCTTAAACCTTTCGAGGTGGCGGAACTGATGGCCCGGGTGCAGACGGTGCACCGGATGTCGACGGCAACAAAAGCCCTTGATCGCATAAACACCGAGCTCGAAGCCCAGGTCGATGTCAAGAAGAAGAGGCTTCAGCAGCTCTATGATTTCATGCGCGAGCTGAACCGGGCGAGTACGCGCGACCGGATTCTCGACTTGACCATCGACTCGGTCCGGGACATGACCGGGGCAAGGCGCTTGTCACTTCTGCTCGTGAACGACACCGGTCAGAAACTGACCTGCGTTCGTGCGGTCGGCATTGATCCCGCTTTGGCTGAACGGATCGCGATCCGCTCGGTGGAGGGGATTGCCGGGAAAGTATTCCAGAGCGGCAAGACGCTCGCAGCAAAGACGTACGGAACCAGTAGTCAAAGCGAGCAAGACTACGACCGTGATGCCTTTGTCTGCACACCGCTCGTCTCGACCTCACTGGAGACCCAGGGCAACGTGATAGGCGTTTTGAACGCGACGGACAAGGAAAATGATACCCTCTTTGCCGACGAGGAGATAGAGTGCATCCGCTCTGTCGCGGATGCCACCGCAATCGCCTTGGACAACGTCACTCGTCAGAGGCATATGCAGCAGTCGGTTCGGATTCTTCTGCGGACTGTGGGCCATTTGGCGGAGTTCCGTGACGAGGAGACGACGCATCATCTCGAGCGGGTCTCGCGCTTGTCCCGAATCCTCGCCACCGAGCTAGCCAAGGACGGGCCCTATGCGTCGCAGGTCACCGGCGAGTTTGTCGACTCACTCGTCCAAGCAGCACCAATGCACGACATCGGAAAGGTCGGCGTTCCCGACGACATCCTCACCAAGCCTGGAAAACTGAGCGACGAAGAATTCCAGATAATGAAGACGCATACGGACATCGGTCGGCGGGTACTCTCCCAGGCACTCGATCCCGCCTATCCGGTGCCTTTGCTGCAGATGTGCATCGATATTTCCTATTGTCACCATGAACGGTACGACGGCAGGGGGTATCCACGCCGAATTGCCGGGCAGGAGATACCTCTTGCCGCACGGATCATCGCCCTGGTAGATGCGTACGACGCGATCACCAGTCAGCGTCGATACAAAGACGCCCGCTCCCACGGGGAGGCCGTCGAGATCGTTCGCGACGAAGCCAATGCACACTTTGACGCCGTCCTGGTGGACGCGTTCCTCCGCTGCCACGACCGATTCAACGAAGTCCGCGTCCGCTACAGCGAAACACCCGAGCCGGTCCCAGCGTAGCGAAGCCGGCACTCGCCCCGACTCGCCGACATTCATACCTGAGCCTTCGTGCGTAAATCAAACGTCAGGTCGGAGGGTATGGCGATAAGCCTACCTGTGACTTCAGGTTTCTACGGGCCGGTCATTGTGGATCGGAAGGGGTCCAGATCGTTGAGGTCTACGTCTCCGTCCTCGTTATCGTCGAAGACGCACAGGCATGTATCCAGCCAATCCGAGGCCGAGACTTGCGGGTCGAAACAGCCCTGGAAGTAGGCGAAGTCCAGAAGGTCCGTGGTTTCGTTGCCGGTGAAATCGCCAGGGAGTTGCAGCCTGCTCGATTCGAAGGCTCCGCGGTCCACGCGGCAACCCCAACGCCTGTTGGTTCCGTCGATGTCTTTTTCGCCGGCGCTTACCACCTCAGCGGGGTCGCCGGAGTTGATGCAGGGTGAACCTGCCTGCAATCGCAGATCGTCGTCCACGGTGCCTGCGAGGCCATCGGTACCGAGTGGGTCGATGAAGAGCGGATCATCCCCGTTGTTGCCTATGCCGGGGCTTCTTCCCGTCCAGCCCTGTATACTGTTGTAGCTCGCGTCCACGTCCTTGTTATAAAGGTTGAACTGGGCGTGTTCACCCATTCCTGCTGGTTCGGAGTTGCCCCAGAAGATCGAGTTGCGCACGACGAGAGAATCTAATGCCCCAGCAATCATCAGCCCACCGACGCCAAGACTCTGCTCCTTGGTCGCCCGATTCCCGCTGAACGTGCAGTTGATGAACTCTATCTCGTTGTTGAAACTCTCGAGTGCGCCGGCGTAAGGAGCCCAATTGCCGTCAAAGACGCAGTTGACCATCTTGCCGTACATCTGGTACGCGTACATCCCGCCGGCTTTGCTAACGGCCGTGTTGTGGCGGATGATGCAGTTGGCGATGGTCAGATTTGCTGGTCCGTAGAAGATGAAGATTCCTCCGCCTCGGTCGGAAGGATTGCCTCCGTCGGCGTTGCCGCCTTCGATGATAAACCCGTCGAACACTGTGTCAGGATCGCTGATCGAACCGGCGAACACGACCTGCCTGGTGTTATCAAGGATGAAGGCATCGGACGAGCATCTGCCTGTGCCTTCGAGGTCGCAAGTGATTCCGGTGCCGTACTCAGCTTCGCACTGGGAATCGGAGGCGCACTCGATGGGCTCGTAGTAGTCATCGTCGTTGAGGTCGCCGCTTAGAATCGTCGGATGACGCGTTGGGCTTCTCAGGTTAGGATCGATCACCCCGCACCCCGAGTACCCGCCGTAGTGCCTGACGCCGTTTACCAGCCGAAAGGAGATCCAGCGCTGGCCCGGAGTGGCGGGCTTATAGACTCCGCCCGCTACACGAATCTCGCTTACTTCGCCCGGGTTATCGCGGGCGTACTGTAGGGCCTCCTGCAGGTCGGTGTAAGCTGTACACCACCCCTCGCCGTTGTGTTGCGGTCCGATTGCATCCTGATCGACGTAGATCGTGATCTGCGCTCGCGCGGAACCTGCGAGTGCCGATAGGCAGGGCAAGATTGCCGCTAGGAGCAGGACGGTCTTCAAGTGTTTAGCATCGATAATCACGAATCCCCCGGGCGTTGGCACAAGAGAACTAACTGCGCTTAATCTGCGCATTATTCGCCGCCAGCATGTGCGGGTGGCACGGTCAGACGGCTGTCGGACCGCGGGATTCCCCTCACCGGTGACGGATCACCATCTACTACTTAAGCATAGTCCGCCATGTCCACACAGTGAAGTGGCCAGCCGAAGGCGTGCGATTCTTATACATGTTCCGATAATTACGGCTCTCTGTTGCACTGTCGTCCGGTCAAGAGCGCGGCGCAACTATTATGGCGCCGTGGGCGTGCTACAATGGTGTCGAGCGTGCAACACCGAAGTCAGTGTGATTGCAGAAGGCCGTTCCGATGCGTAAGGCAGTTATGATTATTCTTATCACTCTTGCTGGAACGATGCTTGTTTTGGGGACGCTCAGCTATGTCGTTCCGACGCAGTGGGGCGTCGTCGGGTCATTCTATGAAGAGGGTGTTTCCTTCGGTTTCTACAACGGGTGGATCGATCTGCGAATACGCCAAGATGTCTATAGCAGGACTGCGCCGTACGGGAACAGGACGGTGCCGTACGGGAATCCACTGCGGACTCAGTGGCCAAAGGCTGTCTCGTACGCGCACTATCAGTCCAACACGTGGCTGCTTGGGAGATTCACTTTCCGGCTCTATGAATGGCCCGACTACAGGTTCCGCCAGAACATCGCACCCACCACCATGGTGCCGAAGTCGGTCCGCATGTATCTAATGGTGTGGTCGCCTTTTCTCTTCTGGTTCGTCTCGTTCGCCACATATCCGCTCGTGGCCCTCAACTACGGCAGGTTGCGCCGCCTGATCCGCAGAATGCGCGGAGTGTGCATTGTCTGTTGCTACAACCTCACGGGGAATGTATCCGGTGTGTGCCCGGAGTGTGGCACGTCCATAAACCGCAAGAGCCTGCGCGAGCTGATCGCCAAGCACGATAGGATTGCCTGGGCGTTTGTCATCTTGGGGCTGGCGTATGCAGCCGGTTCATACGTTCACCGCCTGAACTACAAGCGTCCTATCACATTCCGCGCATCGTTTATCGAACCCGCTCCCATGTTGAGGGTGTCTGCAGAAGAGGTCCAGCAGGTGCGGGCCATCGTTGCGGCCGAGCTCGAGAACCTGTGGAATTCACCTTGGATTCGCGGCAAGACTTTCGTGGAGAAGGAATCGGAAGGGACCTATCGTGCATACGGCTCGATCACCCTCCGCAGATACAACTGCAGGGAGCAGGGCGCAGGGCGGAATCCTATATGTTACAGGTATGAGCAGAAGATTCGGCAATTCATGATGGCGATCCGGCTTTGCCCAGATGAACCCTGGCAGCACGAAGTGCTGGAGTTGATCGTCAGCGGTGAAAGCCTCGAGATGGACTCCGCCGGCTACTTCGTAGTTCCGCCTAAGCTGCAGGAGATCGAGGGTCCTCCACCGGGGAGCTTTCGCCGAGCCGTACGCCCGGATTAACCGAACTGATCGCGCGGTGATGCCGTCTGAGTAGCTCGCCTCTTTCAGAGGCGGGTAGGCGATGATCAAAGACGATGATCGCGTGCACTGCCTTCAGTGTGTATCATCGTCTCCGCCGTCCCGGCACGCCAGGATGGGCCACCCGTACTGCGAGGCGATTCGACACAATTGCATGGAGGACACCTGCTATGAAGTCTGTAAGACGCGAGCTTTGGTTTGAGGTTCCTACGCGGCGGGGTTTTATCAACATTACCCCGAAGGTAGATGAGCTGCTGCAGGGTAGTGGGATCAGTGAGGGGCTGTGCCTGGTCAATGCCATGCACATAACCGCCAGCGTGTTCATCAACGACGACGAGCCCGGCCTGCATCATGACTACGAACATTGGCTGGAAGAGCTCGCCCCCCACACCCCCATCGAGCATTACCACCACAACAGAACCGGGGAGGATAACGGCGACGCCCATCTCAAACGCCAGATCATGGGGCGGGAGGTCGTGGTTGCGGTGACCGACGGCCGACTCGACTTCGGCCCGTGGGAGCAGATCTTCTACGGCGAGTTCGACGGCAAGCGCCGCAAACGCGTGCTGGTCAAGATCATCGGCGAGTGAGCGCCTGTGCCGCCCGCGTGTGTGATACGACTTCCCGTTCACGTATGCGGGATCATGGTAATGTGATCCCGCGACGGGAGCCTTCCTCGACTTTCCGACTGGGACTCGCTCGTGTATGGTAGAAGCGTGGGAATACTAGCACTAGACAATCGTCGCGCCTGGCATGATCGTCGCTGCGGGTTGTCCACTTTGACCGTCAGATTCGGAATAGTCTGCTATGCAATGGAGTCGTAATACCAAGCGTACTGTTATTGCTCTCGCCGTCACGGCGTTACTCTGCACGACACCCTTCATGATCGACGCGCTAGTCGAGCGGTACTTGCCAAAGGCTGACCACGCCGTCTCGGAGTGGGAAGCGCATATGGATGAAGGGTGGCGCCTGCTACAAGAAGAGCAGTTCGAGCAGGCGGCGCAGGAGTTCCAAATGGCGTGGAGTATTACTACCGGCGCCCAATGGAACGATGAAGATGCATCCGTTGGAGCTTTGAGTATGCTCGGTCGTGCCCATCTCCTCGCGGGGAATTTCGCAAAGGCACGCTCGGCTTTCGAGGAGTGGTTGCGAGTCGAGGAGAACGCCTTTGCACCAAGCCCGGCGCACCTTGCCCGTGCGCAGATTGCTCTTGCGGAAGCGTACGACGGTGAAGGAGACCACGAAGCGGCGCTTGCGTATGGCGTAGGGGCGCTGGCCGCATGGGAGAAGAGCGACCAATCGGACAAGGCACAGTCACTCCACATTCTGGATATTCTGGCGCAGGTTTATGAGAGGACCGGACAGATAGAGCACGCTGCGAGGATATGGAGGCGTATTAACCAGTTGAATACGCGACTCTTGATTGACGAATACGGTACAGTGGCCAAGGCCAGACGGACGCTCGTGTCTCTCGAGTATAGGATAGGCAATTACGAAGAAGCCAAGCGCCTGTGCGCTGAGAGCATTCGGCTCTTGCAGGAAACGCCATCGGAGGATGATGCTCTTGTTATGGACTTTCATTTAGTCTACGCAGCGCTGCTCGAGCGAGAGGGCCGTCACCAAGAGGCGCTCGATACCTACGATCGCGTAAAGGACCGTCTCGCCAACACGGCTTGCCCGGAGGTCTTGCAGACATCGAGGGATTTGCTGACCCGCATAGCCCTGGACTTGGGCGGCGCGGGGCGACTCGATGACGCATCAGATTGGGAGAGGCGGATAATCGAGCTGAGTGCAAGTCGTCGTAAGACGCCGTGATCACGAACGAGACCGGCGGACGCGCTGTAATAGCTGAGAATGGAGTGGGAGATCGTGGTTGCGGTGACCGACGGTCGACTCGACTTCGGCCCATGGGAGAAGATCTTCAACGGTTAGTTCGACGGCAAACGCCGCAAACGCGTGTTGGCTAAAACCATCGGGGAGTGATGCAAGTAGAACGCGTGCGTGCGTGAACTACCTCGAGCCCCGCAAGGCGGCTCTCGGTGATTGGCTCAGGAACGACACGGAAACCAGTCCTTGGCCAAACCTCATGGATCAAGAGACATATAAGATCAACCCGCTTTTGCCCATCGTTGGAGTAGTCGGTTTTGTCTTCTGGACCTACCTCTGGCTCTACAACATCGGCGTAACTTCATGGAAACCGTTTCCGTGGTCGAAAGACCCTTATTTGTTTGGCACTTGGGGCGAGATTGTGTTCCTTGTGCTGCTTCATGCCGGGAGCTTGATGCTGATCTGGACAATCCGTCTGAAAGTCACCTTCGACCGAACAGGTGTCTGGTACAAAGGGTTGGTGCGGTCATTCTGCATGCGTTGGGAGGACATCGTGCTGGTCAATGTTTATCATCGCGGCACAACGGTACATCTGTGGACGAAGCAAAGGCACTTGGAGATACCTATTATCTACATGCGACAGGGTGATTTCAAGGAGTATGATTGGCACGTACGTCAGAGAGAACAATCCGGATGCCGTGGTCAAAGAGTCTCCGCCACCCTTTTGGCCGACACGCATTGACACACTCAACAGGAGAAAGAAGGACTGAGTCGAACGCAAGTTCACTGGTGCCGTCGATTCCGGGAGTCCGAGTAACCTTGAACACAACGGATGAACATGCGAATGACCTCTGCTGTCCGCACTGTGGATATCCCGACTTGGTTCGCACGCAGATCCACGGCAAGTTTGGCCTAACGCTTAAGAAAGGCGCGCTGTGTGTAGCGTGTGGACGTCGGTTTCGGGTCAAACGCGACGTGTTCAAGAAGCTTCGTCTTCCGGTCGTTGGTGACCAACACCTTACGGAGGATGATCTCGATTACTACATGCGCAACTTACCCATGAATCGCGCCGAGGTGATACTGTGCATCACCGCGATACTGTTGGGTTTCATAGTGTGGTTTTGGCTAGCGGACAGAGGCAGGGCATACGAAGCGCTGGGCGCACTAGTATTCCCCGCTCTTGTCTATGGTGCATGGTGGTTGGGACACCGGATAAGCCCTCCCCAGCGAATCATCTCGGGAGTATGTTCAAACTGCTTGTATAACCTGCGCGGCGTTGCCGGCGACAGATGTCCGGAATGTGGTGAGCCGATCGAATCGGAATCCGCTGAGCACCGTGATGGCGAATAGGCGGTTAAGAGATGATCGGCAAGACGACGGTACTATGCACCTCGGCGTTTATCATCGCGTTCCCCGCATCCGAAGGATACGGGCCACCCGTCCAGTGCTGCGTCCCGTAAGTCCCACGACGATGTGAGCCGCGGGCTTCAGCCCGCGCGGACCTCCGCGCAGGCTGAAGCCTGCGGCTCGATCTGAACTATAGTCGTAGGGTTTGTGAAACGGTGTACCAGACCGATTCACCCCCTATTGACGTACTCGTTGTGGAAGTCGATCCACTTGGGCATCACTTCCTTCAACATCTCCTGTGGCGGTAGGAACGCCACGCGGAGATGGCTGGTTCCTTCCCGCTGGCCGAAGCCGGAGCCGTTCACCGTGCATATGCCCGTCGACTCCAGAAGACTCATGCAGTAGTCGAAGTCGGTCGTCTCCGGGGGGAGCTTACCCAGCCGGGGGAAGAGATACATCGCCCCCGTTCGGCCGAAGCACTCCATGTCATCCATCTGCTTGAAGGCCTCGCGTATCATCGTGCCCTTTTCGTACAGATCTTTGAGCACCGCGGTTCTCTCCTCAATGAACTGCTCGTAGGGTTCGCTATGCTCCTCGGGCGGGCTCACCATCAGGAATGTCAGGGCTTGTCCTGCGGTGTTGGAGCAAAGGCTGACCGACGCCTGCTTGAGCAGAACGTCGCCGAAGCTCTGATCCGTATCTTCTATCAGCGGCGGGTTCCTCATTTCCACGTAGCCGCCTCGATGACCGCACTCGCCATAGAATCCCTTCGACGTGCTGTGCAGGCTGAACAGGGGGATCGGGCGATCTCCTACGAGCCTGGCGAAAGAGACGAACTCAGCCCCGTAGAGGTTCTCCTGGTATACCTCGTCGGCGATGATGGCCAGATCGTGCTCTTGGGCGAAGTCGACGACCTCCCGGGCACTCTCTTCCGACAAGATAGCCCCGGTCGGATTCGCCGGGTTGATAACCACGATGGCTTTCACGGTCACGCCGCGGGAGCCGGCTTGCTTGAAGGATTCATCGAGTATTGATCTATCCAAGGCCCAGCCGGCCTCTTCGTCCGGATAGTAATTGACCTGAACGCCGCCAACTTTGCGTATCGCAGCTGAGTAGAGGGGGTACTGAGGAATCGGGATCATAATCCCGTCGTTGCGATCTGCGACCAGCATCTCAATCAAGTACTTGGCGGCTTCGCTGGCTCCATTGGTCAAAAAGATGCTGTTCGGATCGGACTTGACCCCTCCGCCGCCGTCGGCGCCGTCGCGGGCATCTATGAAGTGTGCCACCGCTTCTCTTATGAAACGAGGCCCGTTGCTGTCGGTGTAGGCTCCCATCCCCGTTCCGATCTGGGCGAGGAACTCCGAAGCCACGTCAAGCACGTAGGGCGAAACGAGGTCTTTCTCCTCCAGTCTTTCACGAAGCGCCGCGGAGGATCTGTACAGATCGCGCAGCTTCTTTTCCCTTTGAATCCGATTGGGGACCTCAAGCAGGGCGAGAACCTCCCGGTAGTAGGAAATAGGCTGCTGGCCCAGGGCCTGGGGGTTGCCGATGTTGCACGGAATCGTACGCATGCCCTGGTCTCGAAGCTCGGCTGCACGCTTGGGGATTGGCCCTCGGACGGCATACTCCATCTCGAGGACGTTTCGATTCACTTTCACACGCACAGACATAAGATCACGCCTCCTCTACAGGACCCGGGCGGCCATCATCACGCCGCACGTCCAGAACATATACATCCTGCATACCATCCGCGCCGTCTCTTGTCGCCTAGTGCCGCTGCGCCACGGTAAGGTGGTTGGGCAAGTCCCCTTCCTATCACCATGTCTCGTTGGGCGAGGGGCCACGCGAGTTCGGCTGGCTTGCGGCTCAAGTTCTATACAGTGAGACAGTAACCCGCGGGCGGGACGAGGTCAACTTGGCGGCAACGGTCGTTCCTAGTGTGGCAACGCTAGAGCAATTTCTGTTATTGTCTAGCGGTTCAGGAGTTGGGTGCCATGCCCAAGCGAAGCGCCGGCATGCAATTCGCCCGCTACACAATATCCGAATCTGCTATAAGCCCTGATCATCGCCGCTCATGTCACCGGGCTTCGCGCCCGGTTCTCTGAGATGCCGATCGACCGCAATCGGAGAAACATCGGCGCAGGGAGCCCACCCACGGTTCAGAGTGTGGAACGCGTTGTGCGCGGCAAGCGCTACTTCTTGCTCTTGTCCGGATAGGGTGGCGGTGGGGGCAGCTCCTTGGGATCTTCGGCCAGGCGGTTCATTATGTGTTCGATGCCCGCCTCCAACTGGGCGTCTACTCCGCGTAGGACGTCACCGGGCATGTTCTGGACTTCGATATCCGGCACGACGCCGTGGCCTTCAATCACCCATTCCCGATTCAGGTTGTACGGTGCAAACTGTGGGGGAGTGGTGACGCCGCCGTCGATCAGAGATTGATGCGGTTCGATCCCGATCGACCCACCCCAAGTCCGTATTCCAAGGATCGGGGCGAGCCCTCTGGTCTGGATCTCCTGGGCGAACCACTCACCTGCTGACCCGGTGTCCTCGTTGACCAAGACCACCCAGTGGCCATAGAACCCTCGCTCGGGTTCGCGGAGCGGCTTGCCCTCTCGCGGCTGCGTCTGCGCCCAGACTTCCCGCTCGAGCCGGTCGACGATCATGTGGGAGGTGAACCCGCCGCCATTGTAGCGCTCATCTATGATCATGCCCTTCTTGAAGTGCTGTGGGTAGAAGGCCCGGGCGAACTCGATCAGGCCTTGCCGTCCCATGTCTGGGATATGTACATACCCGAGTTGTCCGTCGGTCGCCGCGTCAACGAAGGCGTGGTTCTTGTCGACCCACTCGCGGTAGCGAATCGCCTCCTCGGATGCAATAGTCTCGACACGGTGCGTCTTGGCGTCCTCTGACGAAGGTTTGTCGTTGTACGTCAGGGTAACCACCACGCCTGCTTTGTTCTGCAGGTGCCTAAAGACGTTGTCGGCGGTAGTGATCTTTGCACCGTCAATGGCGATCAGATAGTCGCCCTCCTTGATCGGACAGGCTGGCTGAGCCATCGGGGATCGCTCTTTCTCGTTCCATGAGGTGCCCGGGATGATGTTGGCGATACGGTAATATTCCACCCCCGGTTCGGCCGCGAAATCCGCTCCGAGGAATCCGGTAGAGACGAACTTGGCGTCGTCTCTGACGTCGCCTTTGAAGACGTAGGTATGCCCGATGTTCAGCTCGGCGATCATCTCGCCGATTAAATAAGTCAGATCAACGCGGTTGCCGCAAAAGGGGACGAACCTGCGGTACTTATCACCTATCGCTTCCCAGTCCACCCCGTGCATGTTGGGCTCGTAGAACCAGTCGCGTTCGATCCGCCAGGCTTCGTTGAAGATCTGGAGGAATTCCTTGCTGCGATCGACTGTAATCCGCACGTCACCGAGCTTGACGACACCATCGCCGACACTGGCCTTGGCACCGGCGTCGACCACACCGTAAGTGCTCCCAGCCCGATAGATGAGTTTCTTTCCGTCGGCTGACAAGTGGTAGTTGGCGATGCCGGAAAGTGCCTCGGTGCTCTCATCTTCCTCAAGGTTGTAGCTGTGCAGGACCAGACTACCTCCGGTTTGGTCGGTGACTGTCTGGTACTTCCGGAATTCGTGCTCGGTCTTGGCAAGATAGAGGAAGCCCTTATCCGTAGCTTCGAGGTGGAAGTAGTTGCCGGCGGGAACGCCACCGGCCACGAGGATGCGTCGCTGGATTCCATCGAGGTCGATTTGGATGTCCTTGTCGTCCTCCTCGCCCTTTTTCTCTTTATCGTCCGCCTTGGCGTCCTCCTTCTTGTCCTCATCGCCGGCATCCGCGTTCTTGTCCTCCTGATCATCCCCTGCGGGCTCCTCTTCTTTCACTTCTTCCTCGGAATCCTTGGGGGCAAAGGGGGAGGCGGCATCCTCTTTCAGGAGCACGATATATGGGCGGCACATGTCCAAGAAGATATGATTCTGGTCCACAAAACCCATTAGCGGGGCGAAGCTGCGGTGGGACAGGAAGTAGAGATAACGCCCCTTTGGATCGAACGACGGGCTGAAGTCCTCGGTCATCTCGCTGGTAACGCGATGAATCGACTTGCCTTCGATCGAGTAGAGGAAGATGGATTCAGTGATGCTCTGCTCCATTTTCGTATAAGCCATCCACTTGCTGTCGGGTGACCAGACGTAATCCTGAATGCCCCAGCGCTCCCAGCCGTCGTCGTAATCGCCTTGGTCGATGACGGTTATGTCTCCTGATTCAGCATCAACCAGATTAAGACGCATGAACTTGTCAGAGAATACCAGCCACTTGCTGTCCGGTGACCACACCGGCTGCATACGGAAACCCAGCCCACCTCTGGTGAGCCGCTTCCAGGGCTTTTCTGCCTTCTGGTCGACGAGATAGATCTCTTCCTCGCCGGTTTTGTCGGAAATGAACGCGACCCATCGGCCGTCGGGTGACCAGGCGGCGTTCTTCTCCCGTGAATCGGTGGTATCGGTGAGGTTTATAGGCTCGCCGTCCTCAGCAGGCAGATTGAGGATTTCCCCGCGAGCCTCCAAAAGCACACGCTTCCCGGAGGGGGATAGACCGAACGATCCACGCGTGGGATCGACCTCTGCGAATTCAGGCCTTATACGAACACGATCGCTGACCACCTCGATCGGGACCATCTTGACCTTGCCCGTCTTCAGATTGAGCAAATGAAGCGATTCGGCGTATTGGAAGACAATGTTCTCCGGACCGATCGAGGGATACTTGACGTCGTAATCGCGGTATTCGGTAAGAGCGGTGATGCGCTCGCTCTTCGTATCGTACCGGTAGATGTTCAGTGTTCCGTATTCACGATCGGAGGCGAAGTAGATGAAATCTCCGTGCCACATGGGGTAATTGTCGGTACCCGGCCACTTGGTGATCTTCCGGTAGTCAGCATCTTTAAGGCTTCCCATCCAGATGTCTTGAGCGGTTCCGCCTTGATGGCGTTTCCAGGTGGCGCTCTCCCGGGTGATTCTGTTGTAAGCGATATTTTGTCCGTCGGGTGACACGGTGGTCAGCCCGGCACGATCAACGTGGAGCTTGACGGGCATGCCCCCGGCGAGGTCGACTCGGTAGGCCTGCTCCGCGCGGAATGAAAACTCTCGTCGCGAGCGAAACAGCACGCTCTTCCCGTCGGGGAACCAGCCAAGCACTATGTCCATATGTGGATGGTAGGTAAGCCGTTCGGGCACCCCACCCCGGGCATCCATAACATAGACGTCAACTCCTCCGTCGTACTCGGCGGTAAAGGCAATCTTCGTCCCATCCGGGGAGAACTTAGCCCTGGTTTCCACGCCGGGGTCGCGTGTAATACGCCTGGCCGGCCCGCCCTCAGTCGACACCAGCCAGAGGTCCCCTTCATAAGTGAAGACGATCTGTTGCTTGTGGACGTCGGCGTGGCGCATCAGGTGGCTCTGAGCCTGGACAAAATGGCCGGTCATCAATGCTGTGGTCAGCGCGACCAGTCGTTGGAGTACGCTCTGCATCATCTTGCTGTTTCCCTTAATTAAAGCCAAACGTTTGCACGTCGAGAACCGCCGCCCGACGGTCATGCTAAGGATGCCGGGTGGCGAATGCGATTAAAGTCGGCTCACCCCTCGCCCGAGCCGTTCTTGACGCAGATGGGGCTGACGCACCGTGCAGCTCCCATCCCTGCTACCACCGTATTCACTAGCGGCGTCTCGGACAAGCCCCTTTACGGCTCGACGGCAGCGCAACACAACTTTGCACGGGCACACGTTGCGCGGCGATCGAACGGGTGTTCCGTCAAACAAGACGCTTTCCGTTTCTGAATTCCTGTAAAATCGCTTCAGTTTGCGCTGTGTTTTGTTGTCAGAACAGGTGGGATCGGCGAAAAGTTGCATTCCTGCCCACCTGCCCGTACAAATCCGAGTCTGGACCGGCGGTGGATCGCCGGGATCGGTGGTTCAGACGGTACGCGGTGGGCGTAGGTCCCTGCGGGTGGGAGTGAGTTGCATCCTGGTGGAGAAACATCGATGGATACGTTGCTGGACCGGTTTTGCCGGTACGCCAAAGTTGAGACGACCGCGGTAGAGGACACGAAGGAATACCCGAGCTCGAAAGGGCAGCTCGAGTTGGGCAAGCTGCTGATGGAGGAGATGAAGGCCCTTAAGCTCGAAAGAGTGGGCGTTCATCCGGGCGGGGTCGTAATGGGCACGGTCCCGGGAAACGTGAAGGGGGCCCCGACGATTGCGTTGTTGTCACACATGGACACCTCGCCCGATGCGTCGGGCAAGAACGTCAAACCCCGAATCATGAAGAACTACAACGGGAAGGACATCGTCCTGCCCGGTGACAAATCCAAGGTCATTCTCACCTCGGAAACGAGGGGAATGGCTGAGCTGAAGGGCAAGACGCTTATCACCAGCGATGGAACGACCTTACTGGGGGCGGATGATAAGGCCGGCGTAGCGGTGATCATGACTGCCGCCGCCCATCTGATGAAGAACAAGAACATCAAGCACGGGCCTATCCGTGTGGTGTTCACCTGCGATGAGGAAGTCGGCCGTGGTTGCGACAAGGTGGACATTAAGAAGATCAACGCGACCTGTGCGTACACGCTCGACGGCGAAGGCGAAGCGGGCATCGAGAACGAGACCTTCTCTGCGGACATGGCCACGGTGACCATTACCGGTAAGAACATCCATCCCGGGTTTGCCAAGGATGTGATGGTTAACGCCATCCGGATTGCTGGACTCTTTATCAGTCGTATGCCCTGGCAGCGGCTTGCCCCGGAGACCGAAGCCGGTCGTGACGGCTTCATGCACCCCTACATGCTGGAAGGAGACGTCACCAAGGCAACGATTCGCATTCTCCTTCGCAGCTTCGTAACTGAGGAGCTGCGCGAGCAAGCCAAGATCCTCAAGAACGTTGCGGCTACGGTCCTGGCTGAGCACCCCCGGGCGAAGATCGACATCAAGGTCAAGAAGCAATACCGCAACATGATCGAGCATCTGAAGAAAGAGCCCCGTGCTGTCGACTTGGCGATCAAGGCCATTAAAAACGCAGGTTTGGATCCGGTGTTCGAGTCGATCCGCGGTGGTACGGACGGATCGCGGTTGAGCGAGATGGGCCTGCCGACCCCGAACATGTCGGTGGGTATGCATAACTTCCACTCGCCGTTGGAGTTTGCCTGCCTCGAGCAGATGGAATCAGCGGTCAAGATTCTGATCGAGCTGGCCAAACTCTGGGGTAAAGAGAAGGGCAAGAGAAGACGGTAGCATCACTGCCGGTGACCCGCGCGGATGTTTCCGCTGGAGCGACCCGGTTGCGACCGCGCTGTAGCCAAACCGAGCCGCGACCGTCAGGGAGCGGACGGATCGTACCTGTGGTCGGGTGGCCCATGTCCTCTGGACATGGGGGAGAGGATGAGAGATACGCAGGACGATGATTACGATCATCGCCTCCCCCACCTCCAAAGGAGGCGGGCCACCCATCGAAGCCGCGACCATACCGAACCGCGACCGTAAGGGAGCGGACGGATCAGGAGCCGTGGATTTCAACCCACGCGGTTTTTCGGCAAGAAGATGCAGCATAGTGATAAGGTTACTCCGCGCGGGCTGAAGTCCGCCGCTCGGGACAAAAGAAAGGCATTCCGTAACCATGGCCGAAGAGAAGACGAATCCCTTCAAGGAAATAACTCAGCCGTTCATCGACCTGTTTCATGCACCGCGTGCCCTGTGGGGCATCAACCTCGCGTACGTCATCGAGGGTATGTGCTATTTCGGGGTGCTTGGCTACCTGGCCATGCACTTCTCCGATTTCGTCTTTCAAGGCGTCGAGCACGCGGATGAGTATTCCCACAACAACGTGATGATCTTGACCGCGGGAATCACCATCGCCATGTTCTTCCTCGGGTTTGTGGCCGACAAGAAAGGGGTGCGGTTCGCTTTGATCACTGCGTTCGTCGTGATGCTGATAGGTCGTGCACTCATGGCTGGCGCACCCAATGTGCTTGGACTCGAACCGACACGTCCCGGCGTATTTGCCGGTGATAAGGTCACCCTCAAAGTCTCCGAAGTTGGCACTCTCGACGGCGTCAAAGCCATAACAGAGGCAACGGTAGTGGCGAACGAGCACGGCACCGAAGCCCGTGTCGATCCGTTTGCCATCGACCTTTCCAGTGGGGAAGGAATGGCCCCGAACGCTTCCTTGGAATCCAGACTTGTAAAACTCTCCAACGCCACCGTAACGGAAGGCGAGGATCAGGACTGGAAGGTGCAGTACGGAAGCGCTCCGGTGACGGCTCATCTGCGAATCCATTCCGCGGAGGGAGTGGGCCTCTGTCCAGGCGCCACTATATCGCTGCGGCGAGCGTACGCGGTGAGACGCGATGAGGACGGCCAGGAGTTCATGATCCGTACTCACTGGGTTGAGGATGTCGGTCAGATTGACACATCGGCGTGTGATGTGCAGCCTTCGCAGGTGGACTTGACCACTCGGGAGCAAGAACTGAGGAGTGACTCACGATGGCCGGTGTCAGAGTTGTCCGACGATGCCAAGTCCGCACGGCAGGTCAACATCCGCGAACTCCACGATTCGGAGGACGGCCCGGTTAGCGTTGTGTTACCCGATGTCTACGTGACTTATGTGCGGAACGGAGGCTATCTGGTTCAAGCCTCTAGGGACGGGCCTGCCATCCTCTCGTTTGTCAACCCCGTCTGGTCTCGCCTTCACTTGGTCACAATCCTCGGCATCCTCCTTGTGGTCGTCGGCTACGGAATGTATCAGCCTGCCGCTTACGCCGGCGTCCGGCAGTTCACTACTCCCAAGACGGCGGCGATGGGTTTCGCAATGCTCTATGCCCTTATGAACCTGGGCGGTTGGCTGCCAAGTTTCGCTTTTCTCCTTAGAGACGAAGACTTCCTCGGTTTGGGCATCCCTGGAGTGTACTGGGTTTACACGGGGTTCACGCTGCTCGCGTTGCTGGCGACCTTCTTCATTCTCACCAGGAAGACGGTAGCCAACGCCATCGCCAGGGCGAAAGCTGAAACGGCAGAGATCGAAGCAGCTGAGGAAAAGAAAGAGGAAGAGAAGCCCGACGATGCTGCGAAGGAGGAGGAAGCCCCTGCGGGCGAAGGCCAGCAATGGGTTCCGGTTCACATGTGGCTCCTCGTGGCTGCTCTTTTGGCTGGGGTGTATTATCGCGCCCCGGCGCCTGCGAACGTCTATGCTATAGCGATCTTGGCAGTCGTGTGGGTACTAGGCTGCATTATTCCGGTGACCGCACGCTGGCTGGCCAGGCATCCCCTTTCCGATTTGAAGTTCTTCTTCTTCATCTTCGCCCTGATCCCGGTACAAACGCTTTTTACTTACAACTGGTTGATCCTACCTCAGTACATCAACCGGGCTTTCGAAGGTTGGATCGGTGAGTACTTTGAGATAGCGGCCAACGCAAACCCGATTCTCATTTTCGTCGCGGTCCCAATAATCGCAGCGATCACGCAGAAGGCAAAGGTCTACAAGATGATGATCATCGGCACGTTTGTCATGGCCGCCCCGGCGTTCCTGCTGGTGATAGGCCCGTACTGGTGGACCCTGGCAGGTTACCTCCTGATCATGACCATCGGCGAGGCGATGTGGCAGCCGCGCTTCCTGCAATACGCCGCGGAGATTGCTCCGGAGGGCCGAACCGGTGTCTACATGGGCGTGGCCCAACTTCCGTGGTTCCTGACCAAGGTTCTGGTCCCGTGGCTCTACTCAGGTTGGATGATGGATCGCTACTGCCCCGCGGAGGGCGAACAGAACACACAGTTCATGTGGTTGGTGTTCTCTTGCATAGCCATGTGCTCAACGATCATGCTGATGCTTGCCAAGGGCTGGCTCGGCAAGGATTTCAAGACCAAGGCTGACTAGCCGCCGCAACCCTGTTTGACCCGACGACTGGGCAATTTGGCGAATCCAGGCGATCACTCGCTGCTAGGAATGATCCGCTGGCAGATTTGCACCTGTGCTGGATGCGCATCCGCGGGCGGATGTATCATCGAATCCACACACGCGGGCGGCGTGCCACGTCGCGATGCCGTGCAACGCCCGCTGTGACTCGTGAAAGACGGCGGCTCGGGCCCATGGACATCACGGTGTCCGCCTCTACCAGAGCGGGTTGAAAACAACGCCTCGCTTTGGTACTTTAACGCCCTCGATCCGTGACTCGGCTGCCGGCGCGGAGCCGGGCTGCGGCGGAATCCTTAGGCCCAAGAGGACGTAACTATGGCTGAGCCCCAAGGCCCAACGAAGTTTCCCGACAACGCATATCGCGAGCTTAAACCAGGCGAGAAGTACGTGCCTATGGTCCCCCCGGACATGCGCGTGCCCGAACTTACCTTCCGGGCGATGGCCTTTGGTCTGGTCATGAACATCATCTTCTCGGTTGCAGCCACGTTCTTGGCCCTAAAGGCCGGGCAGGGCATCGAGACAGCCATCCCGATCTCTATTTTGGCGGTCGGCCTCTCGGGCTTCCTGCTCAAGGCCGGCGGACGGGCCAGCTCGATTCTGGAGAACGTATACGTCCTTGCGCTAAGTACCACCTCAGGCTATGTGGCCGGAGGTACGTGCTTCACCATGCCCGCTATCTACATTCTCAAGCTCAACACCGATCTGGAGATGAGCAACCTCTCGCTGTTCCTGCAGATTTCGCTGGTGCCGTTTCTCGGGGCGATTTTGGGAATCCTCTTCCTGATCCCCTTCCGCCGTTATTTCGTCAAAGAGATGCACGGCAAACTGCCCTTCCCCGAGGCAACAGCTACAAATGAAATCCTGGTCACAGGAGCCTCGGGCAGCACATCCCAGGCATGGATTCTGATCTACTCGTTTATCCTCTCGGCAGTCTACACTTTCCTTGCCACCGGACTCAAACTCTTCAGTGACGTGTTCACCACGGGAAAGGCTGAGCTTACTGCACTTGGCAAGGCAACTGTGTACCGGGTCGAAACACTGGCCTTCGGTACCGAGGGGCTCTTCGCGGATCTGACCGAGAAGGTCAAAGCGGTCATTTCCATGGGGGCAGGTGCCTACTACTTGGGGTTGGGTTTCATCATCGGCTTGCGCTATGCATCGATCATCTGCGCCGGCTCCTTCTTGTCCGTTCTGGTGATTACGCCTCTCCTGGGTCGCCTGGACCTCGATCAGCTGCACAGAATCAACTCCGCCGTTGCTTCGGCGGATGCTGGTGATATCTGGTACCAGATACCGCGCGTTATCGGTATTGGGGCCATCTTCACCGCTGGTCTGCTATCGATCATCAAGATGAGCAAGGTGATCGTGACGGCGCTGACCCAGGCCTTGGGAGGACTCTTCAAGTCCGATGCAGGACCGGTGACCCACGATCGCACGGATCAGGACATCAGCTATCCGGCGATGATGCTCTTGGGGCTCGCGACCGTGGTCGTTATGGCCATTTTCTTCCGCTTAGTGGTCTTTGCCGAGATGGCCAACCCCAACTGGATGACCTTCATATCCGTCGTCCTGGCATTGGTCATCGCCTTCCTGTTCACAACCGTCTCCGCCTGGGCCATCGCCATGATCTCGGTAACGCCCATCTCCGGCATGACTGTCACCACAATCATTATCTGCGCGGTGCTGATGTCTCTCGCGGGTCTCCCCAAAGGCCCTCAGGGGATGCTGGCTGTGCTCCTGGTCGGCGGCGTGGTGTGTACGGCGCTGTCACTTGCTGGCGGTCTGGTCACGAACTTCAAGATGGGTTACTGGCTAGGCGCCAGCCCCAAGCGGATCGCCTGGCTTGCCATCACCGGGGCGCTCATCTCCGCCATCTTCGTGTGCGGTACGATCATGATTCTGGACTTCAACCCGGGGTACACTCCTGACAAGACTGATCCTCTCCCCGCTCCACAAGCCAACATGATGGCCGGTGCGCTGCAAAGCTTCCTGGGTACCGGCGAGGTGCCCTGGCTACTGTACGGAATCGGTGTAGTGGTTGCATTGACTGTGGAGTTGGTGGGGATCTCCGCCTTGGCTTTCGGCCTGGGGATGTATCTCCCCATGGAGATCAACTTGCCCATTCTCATCGGAGCCTTTGTTGCCATGCTGGTCAAGAAGAGCACTAAGGATGCGAATCTTGCGAAGGCACGCAGCAATAAGGGCATCTTGATTGCATCCGGCCTGATTGCAGGCGGCGCTATCATGGAGGTGGCGGTTAGCTTCACCGGTGCAGTCGACCAGATGGCAGGATGGAAGGCCGCCAGGCCCATCCAAGAAATCACGGATGCGACAGCCCATGCTGAGGCTACCGACGCCGCTGTTCACGCCGCTGAAGCCGGAGAATCCGTGGTGGGCAAGATCATGCCGGCCCTGGACTTCAGTGGCGGCTTCATCGATGGCGGTACCGACCCCATTTGGCTCGCCCGGTTTGAGAACTTCCTCGGTCTTATCATGTTCTTGGCCCTGTGTCTCTTCGTCTTCTGGGATTGCCTGCGGGCTAAACCGGACGCTGACGCGCCGGAGATACACATGTAGCGGGCCAACGAGTTGAGCGCTGCGCCATGAGCGTGCTGGCGAGTGTCTGCGCCGCTATCGCGCAGCATCATTCGGCAAGGGCAAAGTCGATGATTCCCTGCCCGGCGGCAGTACCGGCGAGCACGTTGTCGTAGACTTGCATGTGCTGTTCGAGGTATCTGCGCAGACCAAACACTCGATAGGCCTGCCGACTAGCGACTTCTTCTGCCTGGGCGAGCCTGGATCGATCTCTCAGTAACTGGGCGATAGCGGCAGCGGGCGTCTCGCCAGGATTACGCTCGAAGAGAAGACCGTTTTCTCCGTGACTGATCAACTCGGCTACGGAGTGGACGGTTGACGCAATGACCGGCACGTTTGAGGCCATCGCCCAGGAGATTGCTGTCGTCGATATATCACTCGTTGCCGCGACTACCAATGCGTCGGCCCCGGTGAGAAGCCGTTCAAACGGATATCGACACCCCGGTGCGACAAGCACTTCGGCTTCGGGTAAAGTGCGGGCAAAGCGTACGATTCTCCGCTGTTCCGGCGACTCTCCCGGGATGATTATCTTCATATTACCGTCGACGATGTTGGTGAGCTTCGCTGCCCAGAACGCGTCGAACTGGCCCCCGGTACGCGTAACCGGCTCCGGTACGATGACTACGAAGTCATCATCACCGATGGACAGGTCCTTGCGATACCCGTTGTCCTTGTGCCGGTTGATAGCGGCGAAGTCCACACCGGGGCGTATCACCACGCAGGTTTCCTGGGGCACGCCCCCTTCGAGGAGGCGGTGATACACTGTCCGGCAAGAGCATATCACGGCAAACGACTTCTTCCGGGCGAGTGTTCGCAGCAGCTTGATCTGATGAGCGGGTAGGCTCGGATCAAACAGCTCGACGATGAAAGGCGTCTGTCCCGCTGCTCGGGCGACGAAGGCAGCCTCAATACCCCACGCGTGCACGATGTTAACACGGTTCTTGCGGACATGCCGGGCAAGGATCGGGGCGGCCATCAAGGCCAGTCTCGGGAGAGTTGCGAATACGTGAATCCGCTTCCCGATCTTCCCTAGAGTGTCGCTGATGCCTGGTGCGACTGCAGCAAGACGGCTATCAAAGCCATCATCCGGGAGCTGACTGACCAGTTGAGATGCGGCAACACGCTGTTCCCAACCCGCCGAAGCGTCAAAGAAGTGGCATACGCGTATCATTACTTGGAATCAAAATCACCGGGCCGATGATCACAGAACAGCTTGGTGATTTCGACGGCGAGTCTCCCGGCAAGTACCTTGGCGATGGCGTCTCTCTTCTTCAGGCGAATCACCGTATCGCCGGGAAGCTGAACAGCGAGGGGATGGCCGTCGGACCCGACGGGCCAAAGCCGCACGCGCGAACGCTGCTCCTTCTCGAGGGCGTTGACAACCTTGACGGTCACTATCCAATAGGCCGCCCGCGCGGCGTCTTGGATATCCGTTTGGGCGAGGAAATCGCGGGACTCTATCCATAAGACCTGTTCGGCGCCGGCCAGCTCGCCTACCTCTCGGCATCCTCGTTTGTCGAAACCGGGGTCTGATTGTCGCAGGTGATCCAGAGTTCGCCGGGGAACGATCTTCTTGGCTGCCTTGCGCTTGATGAGCTCTTGGCCAAGCTCCTCGACGAGATGACGCGAGGCGTCGGGCCAATCGATGGACGCATCAAGGTCGTCCACCAGGATTGCGACCGGTCCGTCAGTGAGGTTAAACTGGGCCGACACGACCTGCTCGCGTCCGAACCCAAGCACATAGGCCAGTTTTCCACCCGTGTAGCCACAGCCGCTGAGCGTTACAAGTCCTGCGAACAGAAGCACACCACCCCACCAAAAACGAAGGCCGTGCCGCGCAACGGTCCCGCCGTTTCTGGTCGGGTAAGTCACTGTCGTTGCGTTCGCGAGCCTGGGCATCAGCTTACAGGGCGACAGTGTAATCATAGAACTTCCGTGCAACCTGTTCGGCGAATTTCTGATAAGCGGATCTCCTGATCAACGGTGCGTTGGTGGCGTCGAGCACGACCGGACCACCTTCCGGATACACGCATGTCACCGGATTAAGCTCATATCGCCTGGGCATATCCGCGTCCGCGTGGATATCGTGCACCGATACCGAGGCTTGGATCTTGGCACGCAGGAACTGCGGCACCTCGGGATCACGGATCTGAAACTCGAATACCTCTACATAGACTACATAGTCGGCGTCGAATTCCCGGCCCACCGCCCGCGGATCGATCTGGGCGTCTATGTCCTTTTGTATAAAATCCTCTACGTCACGCGGATCGACCAGTTGGGTTGCGAGATTGCGTTGGCCCATCTCGACGGTCAGCTTTTCCCCTATGTACGTGGCGAGTTCAAAACGGGCGTGTGGGTAATCGAATAGAGTCGCTGGATCCGTCCAGACCAGGACCGCTGCTCGACTATGTCCCAACTTGTCGAACTCCGCCGAGATCTTCTTCTTGTGTTCGCCGACGAAGACCAGCGGAGTAAGCAGGTTGCAGGATGCCAACAGCAACGCAACGGCAGCGGCTGTGCATCGAATCCCTTTGCTCGTCATAGAATCTCTCTCCATCGCCCACCGTGCCGGTGGCCCGTCGAAGGCTGTCTCGATTTCGCACCTGAGATAGTAGACGCTGAGCTGAAGATTACAAGCATTAGGCACGGCGCGTTGCATTATCGTGTGACGCACGCCTCGTCCGTCTCGGGGCGCTTGGTCCTTTACCGAACGAGAGGCAACGTCCCAGTCATCAATCCCACCGCCAGTTTGTAGACCCATCCACCGACCAGGATCGCTGCGACTCCCAACGCGACCCAAGTGGGGGAGACTCGATACCAGTTTACGGCCCAGACCTTGGCAGTGATCAGTGCGCTCGCAGAAACGGCCGCAGTCACTACCGTCGCAAGTGCGAATACAAGGCCTGCCGGATGGGCCTGAAACGCCCGACAGAGTTCGCCGCGCACGGTGTGCGCGAATGCCGTTGTCATCCCGCATGTCGGACAGGGTAGCCCAACCAGCGTGACCAAGCTGCATTGCGGGTAGCCGAGTTGCCGATGAGTGCCCATGCCTGCGGGATCGGGGTATAGCCAGGCCGCCACGCCAAGAATCGCCAGGCATCCCGCGAGTACCAAGGCGGCAATCACCCTGGCCATCGCAGGCCTCTTCGCCGTCACACGGTAGACCATCGGCCCTAGCGGGTGGCGGGTTGTGCCCGGTTTGGCCTGGGGAGCCTTCTTGAGGTTGATTTCAGCCATGAGCACTGGCCGCGAGTATGCAATAGCCGAGACAGAAAATGTGAACATAGGGTCGCTGACGCCTTGGGTCAAGCAAGGCCTGGATCTCCGCGAGAGACTGCGGGCGACGCCGTCCCACACAAATGCATACAAGACGCCCCGGCACTTCAGGCGATAAGCGCTTATAATGGCATACACTGAGACGATCGGGTGAAAGGGACGGATCGGTCGGGGGCAGCTTGACTTGAGCTGGGCGACAGGACACTGACCTAACGGAATCGGAGCCTTTATGAACAGCAGATTCATTGGTTTTGTACTACTTCTGGTGTGTATCGTGTCGACGGGTGTAGCAGCCGACACGAGTATCATCAATCCGCTGGACCCACCGGCTGGCCGCTTCAGCGATGAGTGGGCTGAGATTTACCTGGCAGGGATGAAGATCGGCTACGCCCACTCGACTGTGGGACGCAAGGGTGAGCTGATCCATTCCAGCAGCACCATGAATATGCAGATAGGCAGAGTCGACCAGCCGGTCAAGCTCAGCATCATTGAGCGGGCTGTCGAAGCGGTCGATGGCACGCCCGTCTCCTTTGAGACCGTCCAAGACCTGTCCGTAATGAAGACGAGCACCAAAGGAACGGTGAAAGACGGCAAAGTGACGATTGTGACCTCGCAGTACGGCATGGAACAGACGCAGACGTACGACTATCCGGCAGGAGCCATGTTGAAAACCTGGGGGATGTTCCGGGAGAGCCTTCTGCGCGGATTCGAGCCGGGCACGGAGTACGAACTTGCCTTGTATGAACCGGCGTTTAGCGTCAACGGAACGGTCAAAACGATCACCACCATCGGCGATTGGGAGGAGTTTGAGCACAAAGGGCAAAAGAGACGCGGAATCAAAGCGACCGTGACGATGCAGTCTCCCGCCGGCGAGCTAACCATGGTGTCGTGGGTGGGCAAGAACGGCATCCCGATCAAGGCCAAGATGCCCGCTGCTGGGTTGGGGGATCTCGAAATCCTGGCTACGGATCAGGCGACCGCCATGGCGGATTTCATGCCCCCCGAGCTCTTCATGACCACCGTCGTCAAGGTCAACAAGAGCATTGATGCTGAGCGGGCAAATCGCATAAGGTACCGCGTTGTTGCCAAGAACGGGGACGTAGACTTGTCTACGTTGCCTTCGTCGGGTATGCAGAGTGTTGGGAAGGTCGCTGATGGCGCCGCTGAAGTAGTAGTCACTCGCCAAATCCACAAGCCG
Source organism: Phycisphaerales bacterium (assembly GCA_020348265.1). Taxonomy (GTDB): domain Bacteria; phylum Planctomycetota; class Phycisphaerae; order UBA1845; family UBA1845. The sequence goes on from CP070744.1 coordinate 3,102,777, forward strand.
CAATCCAAGGCCAAGCCGCCGAAAAGCGACGTATCCGAGTACCTGGACGGCAACTTGATGATCAATATCGATGATCCGCAGTTGATTGCGCTTTCAAAGCGTGCCGGAGGAGGTCTAACCGAGCCGTTTGCCCTGGCGGACAGGTTGCGCAGATTCGTGACGGAATACGTACAAACGAAGAGCCTCAACGTCGGTTTTGGCACCGCCAGTGAGGTCTGTCGTACGAAGGAGGGCGATTGTACCGAGCATGGCGTGCTGCTAGCGGCCCTCGGTCGCCTCAACGGGCTTCCGTCACGCGTCGCCGTAGGTTTGGCCTACCTGCGGCAGTTCGGGGGGCAGCGGGATGTCTTCGGATACCACATGTGGACGCAGTTCTGGATCGACGGGAGGTGGGTCGATTTCGACGCCGCCCTGCGCGAGTCCGAGTGCAGTCCTACACGAATTGCGTTTGCCACATCGTCACTGAAGAACTCCGGCCTGGCGGATCTGAGCCTCCCGCTCATTTCAGCCATTGGGGGTATCAACATCGAGATCCACGAGGTCGAGAAACGCCCCTAGCGATACCGCCACTACGAACATCAGGCACCTGCCACACCCTCGGGCCGTGGTCGGAAAGCCCGGGTCTTCCCAGGCGGTGGGTCAACCTTTACAATGTCCGCAGCTGTGAGCGGCGGATTCAGGCATGGCATAAGCGGGCCGACCGTCGTTTTGAGATGTCGGCGGCTTATTCAGGCCAACTGGGCCCGGTGGTTCTGCGCGGAATACCGGGCCGGGGGTGATTTCGGGAGCATAGAAGGGCGCAACAGTACGACCCCGGAGTAAACCGTGAAGCAGAAGACCCTGGTAGTTTTAGTGTCGTTTGGTGCGGTATTCGTTTGCCTTCTTGGTTGGCTGGTCTTGCCCTGGCTGCAGGATCCACAACGGGAGGTAAATGCCGTGGCGGCTGTTCATCTCGAACGCGCCAGGCGGCTGCTGCACAATTACAGCATCGGCCTGGACCACAAATCGATGCTCCTGGATCGACTGGCAGAAGTCGACGTTGATGTTGACATTGAGGATCCCGAAGGGCTCGTTGACGCTGATCCCGACGTATATCAAGAGGCGCACGAAGAATACTGGGAAGCGTACGAGCCGACTGATTGGGAAGCTGCTCCCCCGCGGGCGAAACGGGCCAACTACGGCAACCTTCCGCGGCAGATTGCCGACGGAATCGCCGCGCGCGACGAACTGATCGAGCTGAACACACAGTGGCTCGAAGATGCCCTCGACGAAGTCGAGGAGGCACTGCGCGTGTCGGTTGGGGATGCTGACTCGAGAGCCTACACAGAGGCCAAGCGGCTCAAGGGCATTATTCTCTACCATTCCGGGCTGACCGAGTCGATTCGCGCACGGGTTATGCGCGTCGAAGCTGAGCCCTATCGTCAGCGCTTGCGGGCTCTCGCGGCCTCAGTTGGCGAGCTGGAAGCCACGCGCTCGCTCGCGACGGACAGCGGCATCGACGAGCAGATCCGCTTCTTGCGCGACAAGTCACTGGAATCGGAGGAGGCACTGAACCGAAACCGGACGCTGGTCGCGGGCCTCGAAACGACGATCCAGGATCTCCAGACTCGCGTGGCCGCAGCCCAGGCGCGGGCCGATGCGGCGAGGATCGCTATAGCCGATACGCGAGCACGGAGCGCCGATCTGACCGACCCGGTCGAAGCCCAGGAGTTTCACGCCAAGCTCATGGAACTCGATGCGGAGTATCGAGATGCGGAACGTGAACTGCGGTCGCTCACGGTCGGCTCCTTTCCACACGCCCGGATCGACCACACGGGTGATTTTCTTCACGGTGACTATGTTCAAAGTGGGTCGTCGGATGATCTCACTGTTGAACTCGGCTTGAGGCATTTCGAGAATGAGCGAGACACCCTGACCGCGGAGATTCGCGAGTTAGAGCTGGCTGTGGGGAACTTCCGTTCGGATATCGATAGGCTGGAAGGCATGCGGCGTGCGTACGAGCATGTGCAGAACCAGGCCCTGGAGCGGAGGGCCGGAGTCTCCCAGCTTGCGGAAGAGGCCTATGCCGAACTCAGCCGCGTGGAGTCGGAGGCTGAGGCGATAGAGGAGTCTGCACTCGAGCTGTTTGACCTTGCTGCACGGGCATCAGCCCAAGCCGCCGGCGATGCCAAACGGTGGATTACCGATGCCTCTGAACGCATCCGCGCACTCTCACCGGAGGCGAAGCAACGTTCTGCTTTCGGCAGACGGACCCGCGACGAGTGGATGGAAGGTTTCATCATTGCTCAAGAGGCTGACAGTCTGCTGGCCAAGGCATGGGTATACCACGGGCAGTATATAGCCCGCAAGCATGATGCCACTCTGCTCACTGCCGTTTCCGAGGTCTTGCAGCTGAAAGAGGCTGATGCCGAAGATGAGCAGATCGCTTCCACGGAGGCGCGCGACGCCGGTGTCGGGGAGATCACCAAGGCGATGGGTCGGCTCGAACAAGCCCATCGAAGAGCCGAGGGGCAGTGGACCATCGTCGCGCAGCAGGCAGGAGCGTTCTATTTGCTCTCACTGTTCGGCTACCCCGACTATGTCGACGAGGCGATTGAGGCTTATCGAAGCGCCGTCAGTGGACGCGAAGACGAGGCGTTTGCGGAGAAGTTCGTCGCCCGTCTGGACTACCTGGAGAATCGGTAGAGAGCGGTGTTTCATTGCGTTCCGGTTGCCTCACCGGGGCGGCTGGTCCAGCAGAGTGTCGTTCGTTCCTTGAGTCACTTCGGTGTGAAATGTGATCAGGCTGCATGTTCCGCAAGGCCGCCATTGCTTTCTTGGTGACAGCCGCCACTGGGATCGTTGCCACCGGGGCTGTCAGCTACGTGGCATATCCATGCGTTGGATCGCGCATAGGAGGCGAACCGGCGCGTTGCCTGGCTGTTGTGGTTCGCGGTTTACTGAAGTGTGGCGTTGACGGTCTTTCGGCTTCTCCCGCGGGCGGCGACAAGAGGCACCTCCCCAGCACGTTCTTCAGCCTGCGGTGGGGCGACCGCGAGTACTTCGTGGGGTTCGATCTCCCTTCCGGGAACCAGGGCCGAGAGGATGGAGATGGTTCTGTTGAAGCGACGCAGCGACTGGCTGTGCTTTCGGTTCCTGTCTGGATCCTGGCAGCACTGTTCGCGGTGTACCCGGTAGTGGTCTTTATACATGGCCCGTTGCGACTTCGTCGGAGGCGCCGCAAGGGCCTGTGTCTCAATTGCGGGTGCGACCTCTCGGGCACGCGCCGGCCCGAGTGTCCGCAGTGCCGCCGCCTCAGAGAGGGTCTTCCTCTTTACTAGGTACGCCGGGCCAACTAGCATCTCAAAGAGCGCGGTGTGCTGGAGATTCTTGCCTGCCCTGCTGGGTGCGGGGCATGCCCGACAACTCAGACGGCCCGGCAAGTGCCGATCGCTCGCACCGCGTTGTCAGCCGATAACACGTAACAGGCTCCCTGGTCATATCGTAGGTTACTCTATGGTGGCAAGTTGGCCGGGAGTGCGCTTTCAACGTGTCAGACAAGCGACAACCATCGATCAGCGGGGGGTTTGCGTGGGCTGCCGCCCGAGCCTTCGCATGTGCCAGCGTCGTAGCAGTTACTGCATTCGCGGTGGCTCATCATCGTTCGATGATTGGCCAGGCGGAACACGCAACCATTGAAAAAGCTCGCCTGTGTGCAGCTGCTCTTGTCCCAGGCCCGGATGGAAATATATGGGACGCGGTGGACAGCGTTCGATCTCAATACGAGTTTCTTTCCGCCGTCGCAACCCTGGACGCGACGGGGGCTGTGCAAACGGTGTACCCACCGAGCCGAGCCTATGAAGCCGCTGCCGCCCAAGTCCTTGCGGCGGGCGGCCAGCCTGTGTCTACGACAGTATCGGTCAACGGGCGCGAGCAGGAATTATGGGGCGTCACCGTCGCACTCAACGGAAGTCAATTGAAGACTTCGAGGCGCGTAGTGTGTCTTTTTATAGCCGTTGCGGGCGATCATTGGCAGCGGACGACGACGAGCTTTGCCGCCATGTTCTTTGCAGGCGTTTTGGCGAGCTTTGTATGGTTGCTCTGCTGGTTTGTACGTCGCGTAGTGGTTCCGTTGCGCAACTTGGCCGAGCCAATCCCGATTTACCTGACTCCGGCTGACGATGCTGCTGCTCTGGATGCGGGCAGGTGGTACGAGACGCAGCAGATAGCATCTACCCGCCACAGGCTTCAGCGCGATCTTTGTGCCAGCGATGCTGAGGTTCGTCAGACCCTGGCCAATGCTCAGAACCAGCTGCGCACGCGCGAGCAGGGGTTTGTCCGCCAACTTCGTCGGGCTGAAGACCGGGAAATGACCGATCCGCTTACTGGTGCGAAGAACCGGAGTTTCTTGGACACCAACCTGGAGCGACTCTTCACTATTCACCAAGCTTGCAAGGAGGATCTCTCCGTCGCGATGATCGATGTGGACAACTTCAAGAACTTGAACGATACCCGAGGCCACAAGACAGGCGATGACATCCTCCGGTTTGTGGGTGAACTTCTACGTGGGTCGATACGCCCGAGAGATTACGTGGTTCGCTATGGAGGGGACGAGTTCCTGCTTCTGTTCCCCGGGGTGAGCGTGGCGCAAGCCGTGCAGATTACCGAGCGGATCGTGAAGCTCTTCGCGCAATACGTGGCCCCGCTCGGGGGAGATACGCCTTTGTCGCTGAGTGCGGGGGTTGTATCACTCGAATCACACCACTGTGAAGATGGATATTCCATGTTGGCCAAGGCGGACTCCGCTCTGTACGCCGCCAAACGCAAAGGCAAGAACTCCGTAGCCACCTCCTGTGCCACTTGACGCCCAGCGGGACCTACCCGGATGATCCCGGGGGTGAAGCTGCATTCCCTATTGGAGGCGGAGCTATTGAACAAGTTGACATCTGCCGCTAGTGTGTTCCTTCAGGTTGGGGCATCGTCAGTAGTTGGCCATGACTGTTTGGTGGTGCTGGAAGGGCTGTCTTGGACAACAAACCACCACGTTCGCCGCTTTCGATAAGCGTCTTCTTCCCGTGCTACAACGAGGAAGCCAATGTGGAGAAGACCACCTTGGACGCTCTGCGGACGTTTGAGCGGATCAGCGATGATTTCGAGATTATCATCGTCAACGACGGTAGCAAGGACCGAACCGGCGAAATAGCCGATCGCCTTGCTGCCGAAAACCCGAGCGTGCGCGCGGTGCACAACAACCCCAACCTGGGGTACGGTGGAGCCTTGCAGCGGGGGTTCCGAGAGGCGACCAAGTCATGGGTATTCTACACTGACGGCGATGGTCAGTTCGACTTTGCCGAGATCGACAAGCTTCTGCCTCTTCTGGATCGCTATGACATCATCAGCGCCTACCGGTTGGATCGGCAGGACTCGCTCATACGCAAGGCGAACGCGTCGGCCTGGACCGTGCTGGTCAACCTGGTCTTCGGATTGAGGCTTCGCGACATCGATTGCGCTTTCAAAATCTACCCGCGCACGTTGTTCGATGAAATCAGGATGAGTTCGATGGGAGCCCTGATCGATGCGGAGATTCTCGCCCGGGCGAAGCGCGTGGGCTGCTCCATAGGCCAGGTGGGGGTGCATCATTACCCGCGCACCGCCGGTGAACAATCCGGCGCCAACCTCCGGGTGATTCTCCGCGCGTTCAAGGAGCTGCTTGCCCTGCGCAAGGATATTCGCCAGACCAGCGCGCGGCGCGGCGTGGAAGCCCGCAGCTAACGCCCTTTACGGCGGAAGACAATGGGCACTTCAAGCGTCGATACTTCTTCATCGTCGGTGCGCAGGATGACTGACGCCGCATCCTTGCCGGCTTCAAACCCCGCAGGCATCTTCAGGATGAGTCTCTGTTTATCTCCGTCCGGCTCGATGCGTACTTCCAGACGCGGATCGTCTGCCGTGGCTTCGATGACCTTCTGCGCCGCGTTCTTGTGCCACATCACAACGACCGACTCCTCCTGAGCCTCGTTGGTCTGATGGGGGGCGATGAAACGCTCCGGAACGGCCCAAACGCGTGGCATTATCCTGGCGACGACCGGGATGGTGTGTTTGGGGACTTCTTTGACACCGGTGGCCAAGATAATCGTACTTCGCGTCCAAGAGTTGGGCCACGGCGGTTTCAGGCTGACCTCCAGGTCGTATGACTCGCCGGGTCTATTCTCTCGGATCGATGTCTCGATCTCCTTCCTACTGACATTGAGCACTCTTGGAGAGATCTTCCCTCCGTCGCCGCGGGCCAATCTGATAGTCACACTCTTGGGGCCCGCGCTTCGCCTGATGTTCCCGAAGCTGGCTGCCTTGGGATTCACCCGCATGGGCACGAGCACCTTTCCCTCGCAGCGCAGCTTGAGCTTGGGCTGTTTGGGATCGTTGGTCGTGACGGTGACGGTGCGCCCCATGGTGCTGGCAAGCTCGTCAGTGGGGATGCTCACCGACAGTTGATAATCCTCCCCCGGTTTGATCGTGCGGACGCCCCGCCCGCTGAGTCTGATCTTTCACCCAGCCCGAGCTTCTATTCTCAGGTCCGCCTGGCCGTTATTGCGGATGTCAAAGACGCATTTGACGGGTTTTCCGCGCCATACGGGCTGGGATTCAACCGTCGACGCGGCACAGAACAACGACGGCTGCAACTCGCTCTGAGGCGATGGACTGATCTGGCTTGCCCCTTTCCCGCCACGGGAAGGGCAATCATCCTGTTGGGCGACTGCAGCCTGCATTGTGGTGGCGCTGACGCTCAGGGTCATCGCTCCGACAGCCAACCGGCGAACGTGAGCAGCAACGGTATGGCATCTTGTCAACGGATCAACTCCTTTGTGCTATTAGCAGTCTGTTGATGGGGTCGCTTCCAGTAGCCCAAGTGTGGCGCCGCCCTGTGTGGGTGGCGTCTTTCGAGGCTTTGCGCCGTCTGCCAGGGGCGGCGTTACATTCTTCCATAGACTGCCGGCGTTACAAGTCCGGGCACCCAGGCACTTCATCGGACGCTTCGCCCGCCCACTTCCGGGATGGGGTTATAGGATCCTGCAGCGCCTAAAAGGCCTATTATAGCGATCCTCTCCTCAACGTGCGAGAGCAGAACGGTTCTCCGACGGCAGAGGTGCTGCTTGTGACTAAGGTGTGACACGATCTCTAGCGCTGCTTACCGGAACAAGGGGTACGGCGATCCGCGATAAACGACGCCTGGTCTCTAAAGAATACGGCAGGGTCGCCCTCGAATTCCAGCGAGTGGCGGGCCTCATTATACTGGGTTATTTGACAATCGGGCCAGTTGAGGTCGCGGACAAAAGCGATGGTCTTGTCGTTGTCGATGATACGCTCAACTCCCGCTACGAAGAGATGAACCGGAACGGGGCGAGAGGTGGGCAACTTGGCGACGATCTTGTCCATGCGCCGCGAGGCCAAGAAGAAGCCCGCAGTGCACTGACTGAGGGTTAGTACATCCGTGTCGAAGAAGTGCTTCCAGCGTGGCACGGTTGTAAAGAGATCCGCTTGGTTGAGTGGGATATCGAACAGGCGCTCTTGTTCGTACAACATGGCGAAGCCGATCTTGGACATCTCACCTTTGGAAACGCCCACAAGCGGAAACAGTCCCGGCGTGACCAGGGTCAGGCTCAAGACGTAGTCGGGGTCGCTTACGTAGGCCGCGACGGCAAGCTTGCCGCCCCAGCTCACGCCGATTACGTGATGCTTTTTGAAGCCCGTCAGGTGGGCCAGTGTGTCCCGTGCCGCCAGGGCATCGCCGATCAGTAGATCTGCGGATTCGGCATGGCCGCGGTCGGTCGAGTTGCGCCCGCACCCCCGTCGATCGACCTGAAGAACCGCAAAGCCGGCTTCGACGAGGCTTGCGGCAGAGCTCTCATACCATCCGCAATGTGACTGTATGCCGTGGTGGAAGAGCACGGCACCCTGCAGGTTTGTCGGGCACCAGAATCTCGCGTATGCTGGATACTTGTCGGGCAAGCTGACTGAGATTTCCTTAAAGTTCGGCATGCGGCGTATGTTAGCTTGAATGAGCCTGGAGTTCACGCAATATTCTCGGGATCGCCGGTGTCCATCGAGGCTTGTCGACGGGGACCACGACGGTTTGGTCGCGAGGAGTGTGGAATATGGAAATCGATTCCGGACCTGTTCGGGCTGCTATTAGGCAGCAACTGATGGCTGATCGGTTGCTCGGAATCAAAAGCGTACCAATGAAGACCCCTCCGCGCAAGCGAAGAAAGGGCGGCTCCGCTGCCACGAAGGCCGAGAAGGCTGAAAAGCTTCGCGAACTTGACGAAACGTGGGTAAAGGGCTGCCGGGAATGCAAACTGTGCGAGACCCGAACGCAGACGGTCTTTGGACAGGGTGATCCTGCTGCCAGGATCGTCTTTGTCGGAGAGGCTCCGGGATCTGAAGAGGACAAGCAGGGGTTGGCATTCGTGGGGCGCGCCGGGCAGTTGCTCACGCGGATGATCATCGCTATGGGCTTATCACGCGAGGACGTGTTCATCTGCAACGTTCTGAAGTGTCGCCCACCTCAGAATCGCGACCCCTCAGCTGATGAGATCCTGTCCTGCAACCCATACTTGAGCGAGCAGCTCGCTATCATCCAACCGCAGGTGCTTGTAGCTCTTGGGGCGCCTGCCGCGAAGACCCTGCTTGGCACGGCACAGTCCATCGGCAAGCTCCGCGGTCACTTTCACGAGTATTGTGTCACCGGCGATGACGGGGGGGAGGTGGTCATCCCGGTCATGCCCACTTATCACCCGGCCTATCTCCTGCGGAACCCGGCGGAGAAGCGCAAAGTCTGGGAAGACTTGCAGACGGTGATGAAGAGGCTTGGACTGCCGGCACCGCAGGGCAAGCCTGCCTAGACGGAAAGGAGCGACTTTGCCAATACACCCCACCGCGATCATCGATCCGAAGTCCGAGCTGGATAGCAGCGTCGAAGTCGGTCCGTTCTGTGTAATCGACGGGCATGTTCAGGTTGCAGCCGGTTGCCGACTCTACCAGGGAGTGTACCTGAGCGGCTGGACGCAGATCGCAGAAGAATGCGAGCTTCATCCGGGCGTTATCGTGGGCCACGCTCCGCAGGACATCAAGTACAGTGGCCAGCGGAGCTATTGCCGGATTGGGCGCGGGACTATCCTGCGAGAATATACGACTGTTCATCGAGGGACCGATCCTGAATCTCAGACCGTGGTGGGAGAGAACTGTTTTGTGCTTAGTGCAAGCCACGTGGCACACAACTGCCAGGTGGGTGACAACGTGACCCTCATCCAAAACGCGATACTCGGCGGACATGCGCGCATAGGCGATCGCACTACAGTCGGTGGGGCTGCGGGTGTGCATCAGTTCGTTCGCGTCGGCGAAGGGGCTATGATTGCAGGTACCGCGCGTGTGTGCCAGGACGTCCTTCCTTTTGCCTTGGTTGATCCTGCGGGGAGGATCAGTGGGATTAACCGGATCGGACTACGCAGGGCAAACACACCTCGCGAGCATTTCCTCGATATTCGCGAAGCCTACCGGGTGCTATTCGGCATGGGGCTGCCCTTTCGCGAGGCTGTGGCGCGCCTGCCTGATGCAGTGAAGACACCTGCAGGTAAGAAGATTCTCGAGTTCGTGCAGGCGGATAGCGCGCGCGGGATTGCCGGTCGCTCAAGATCGCGGGTCAAAACCTGCGAGGATGTGGCAGCAGAGGACTGACTTGACCAACCGTTGAATACCATGAGGACGATCGGAAGTGGACCAAACCGAACTGCCTCCACTGTGACACGAAACAAAAATGGGGTGAATACCTTATTGCATCACGATCTAAAGTGGGTCATTATTGTAAAGGTGCGGTTGAAGATCCACCTGCAGGTGGACTCATGGTCTGAGAATAGTTAAAGAGCAATCGTTGTTTCACGACGCTTCTTTCCCCCTCCGGGAGACACCGGGGAGCTACGGTTCCCTGGTGTCTCTATATATGGCGCATCCTGAATAGGTCAATTCCGGCAGCGTGCGGCGCGCGATTGCGGATGTCCGCAGAGCACGCTCGCGAGTCGATTACGACCACGCTGAAGTCTCGATAGGACATTCCGCGACGGCAAGGGGTGCCGAAGTTTCAGGATTGACATCCTCTTCGGGGATTCCGCACGTGTTCAACCGAACTTGCGGGGTTGGCGTTATCCCGGCTGAGGCAACGTGCCCTCGCCGAGATCGGGATTCGGTTTAGCGTCCGCCTGGATGGGTCTGGCTGCGCCGACATCCTGCGGGGCTTTGGTGTCCGGATTGTCAAGCAGATCGGCTACACTGGCACGATCAAGCGACTCGCCACGGATGACCGCGTTGGTTTCTTCGCCCGTGATGGTCTCGAATTTCAGCAGAGCCTGGGCAACTGCCTCGACCTTGTCGCGGTTCTCCGTGATCATTCTCCGAGCCTCTTCATGGGCTGCATCGAGAATCTTCTTGACCTCCTCGTCGATGGCTTCAGCGGTTTTGTCGGAATAGGTGCGCGCACCCCAATCGAATGTCCCCACCTTGGGGTCGTCGTCTCCGTAGTACACGAATCCGACCGAATCGCCCATACCCCATTCGCGCACCATGTTGCGGGCGATGTCGGTGGCCTGCTTGATATCCGCGCCCGCGCCGCTGCTGATCTCACCGAAGAACACGTCTTCGGCAATGCGCCCGCCCAAGGCCACGCGCATGGTGGCCAGAAGGTAGTTCTTGGTATAAACCATGCGATCGCGTTCGGGCAGGGCGAAAGTAGCTCCACCGGCTTGTCCACGAGGAATGATGCTCACTTTGTGCAAGGGATCGGCATCTTTGTCCAATGCTTGTATGACGGCATGACCGGCTTCGTGGAAGGCGGTTATCTTGCGATCGCGCTCATCGACGACGGCACTCTTCTTGGCCCGACCCCAGCGGACCTTGTCGCGGGCTTCCTCGAGGTCCTCCTGTTCGACGAACTCCTTTCCCTCCATCGTGGCGATAAGAGCGGCTTCGTTGACCATAGCAGCCAACTCCGCACCGGTGAACATGGGCGTTCCCCGGGCACATCGGCGAACGTCTATCGTCGGCCCCAGTTTGACTTTCCGCATGTGAACCTTGAGGATCTCATAGCGGCCTTGAAGGTCGGGATAGGGCACGAACACCTGGCGGTCGAATCGTCCGGGGCGAACCAGCGCGGGGTCGAGTACGTCCGCACGGTTGGTCGCGGAGATCACTATTATCTGTGTGTTGGAGTCGAAACCGTCCATCTCCACGAGAATGGCGTTCAGGGTCTGTTCGCGCTCGTCGTGGCCGCCACCGCCGAAGCTGGCCCCGCGGCGCCGACCCACGGCATCGATCTCGTCCAGGAACACGATACAGGGCGAGTTCTCCTTGGCTTGCTTGAACAAATCGCGGACGCGGGAGGCTCCTACGCCAACGAACATCTCTACGAAGTCGGAACCGCTGATCGAGAAGAATGGGACGTCGGCTTCACCGGCGATTGCCTTGGCCAGCAGCGTTTTGCCGCATCCCGGCGGGCCGACCAGAAGGACACCTCTGGGAATGCGGCCCCCAAGTCGCTGAAACTTCTTCGGAGACTTGAGAAACTCGATGATCTCCTGGACTTCTTCCTTCGCCTCGGTGATGCCGGCGACGTCGGCAAACGTCACGTTGGTGTGTTCCTTGACCGAGACGCGATGACGCGAGCGCCCAAACCCGCCCAGCATTCCGCCGCCGCCGCCTGCAGTGCGGATCTGGCGGTAGATGAAGAACCAGATGATCGCAAAAAACAGCAGCCAGGGGAGCAGACCTGCCAGGACTATCAGGAATTGGTTGGGCTTCTCAAAGCTGACTTCACCTCCCTGGCCGCGGACCGCTGCAACCATCTCATCGACGAAGGCCTTGTCAATCGCCTCGCGCGGGTAGGTGACGGTGAAGCGCAGATTGGCAGTAGCTGGTTCACCTTCGCGTGGGCCGATCCGTTCTCCTTCGATTACCCCGCCTTCCTTGATCACCAGGCTCTTGATTTCGTTGTTCTTCACGTATCCGTCGAATTCGGTGATGGTGATCGGATTGGGTGTCTCCAGGGAGCCGCTCAAGAGGGTCACCAACAGCATGGCCAGAGCGAACAGTACCACCCAGCTAAGCAGGTTCCGCGACATCTTCATCTTCGGGCCTTCGGGCCCCTTAGGATCAGATGGCTGTGGCGGCTGTGACCCGTTCTCGTCCGTCATTGACTCTCTCGTTCCAGTGATGCTTAAATTGCCGGTGCGTTATCAGGATCCCTACACAGGATCTTAGCGGTCCTACCAGTCGGTTTCCATCGACTCGACTATTCCCTCGGCTAATCCATCCATCGCTCTAGTCATAGCCTGTGCAAATGTCTCCCCGACGGGAGGGATGTAGCTGGTCTGATAGACGAATCGAGGCCTCTCGACCAGGATTTCCCCGGTGTTCATGTCCTGAACTCGGAACTTCACCAATACCGTCGACCCGATCTCGCGTGGGAGATCGGTGTCAAACTCGTCGCCGAAGGTACGATTCTCAACACTGAGAAGTTCGCCGCTGAGCAGCACATCGGCCTGCGGCCTGGGCGCTACGTGATAGGGCGTATCCATCTCAATTCGCTTAACCAGCGCTTCGGTCAACGAGAACTCCAACTCGCGTCGAAACTCCTTCGAATGGAACATCTCGACGTGAATAGTCTGAATATCGGTCCTAAAGGGGCGGCGAGTCGAATAACCGCAACCGGACACTCCTGCAAGCATGAGCAATGCGAGCAGGGCGATCCGCCGGCAATCTTTCCGGTCTGTTTGCCAACTACGTTGTCCCGTAGCGAGTCCGCGGACAAGCGCTGCAGGGGGAGAATCAATACGTGTCATGGCTGAATTCCGCTGAACCGGAGTCTGATGCTGTAAGTGTCGTCTGTACATTCGTTTCAACCCGGCGCCGAACCGTCGTCTGCGAAGTCCGATCCGCCCGCCACCTGTTACACGCCCAGCAGGTCGAGCCTCTTCTGAGCTTTTGATGCCGCCATCGTATCAGGCCACTGCCCCACTAC
>CP070744.1:3115918-3131006 GCA_020348265.1 Phycisphaerales bacterium
GTGACAAATTGCCCGGTAAATGGCGACAGTATCCACCAACGCTTGCATTTACGGACCTCCACAGCGCTCCAATCGTTTTCGGACCTACTTGGCACGCGGGCCCCCCAGCGGATAATGAAAACCGTTTGGGCTGTCGCTGCCTGAACGATATAACCCTATCGAGGTTGTATACACGATGCCGAGGGCACGTTGATGATGCATAGGGAAGGAATGAGTGCTATTCATACACCGACCGGCTCGCAAGGGCGTGGCGTTGCGATATTGCGGCGCGGGCGAAACATGCGCGTGATCGTTACGCTCGCGGTGCTTTGTGTCCTGCTCGCCCAGGAGCCCGCCCACGCTTACATCGGCCCGGGTGCGGGAATCGCCGTGGGTTCGAGCCTGCTGGCCCTGTTTTTGGCATTCCTCTCCGGCTTCGCCGCCTTTTTCCTTTGGCCCATCCGTTGGCTATTTCGTTTCATACGCGGTCGTCGGGCCCACGCCAAGGCAAGGGTAAAGCGCTTCGTGATCCTGGGTCTCGACGGCATGGAGCCCACCCTCGCGGAGAAGTACATGTCCGAGGGTAAGATGCCCAATCTGGCCAAGCTCAAGAGGGAGGGCACCTATCGTCGACTAGGCACCACCGCTCCGCCGCTGTCGCCGGTGGCGTGGTCGACCTTTTTAACGGGCTGCAACCCGGGCAAGCACAACATCTTCGACTTCCTCACCCGCATCAAGAGCAACTACCTGCCCTCGCTTTCGTCGGTGAGCATTCACGATTCCTCACGGGCGTTGAAGCTGGGCAAGTACCGAATCCCGCTGGGCAAGCCCGACATCCGCCTCTTGCGCAAGGGCAAGCCTTTCTGGAACACGCTCGGCGAGCACGGGATATTCAGCAATATCATTCGCGTGCCCATTACGTTTCCGCCGGAGAAGTTCAACGGGGTGCTCCTTTCAGCCATGTGCGTTCCCGACCTGCGCGGCAGCCAGGGAACGTTCTCCTATTACACCACGCGGGCGGCTGGTGAAGGTGAGCACGTCGGCGGTGAGCAGATTAGAGTGAAGCGCGAAGGAGACGTCATTCGTTCGCATCTCGTCGGCCCGGCCGGCGGGGTCCGCGATAACGGCGGCCCCATGCGCTGCCCCTTCGAGGTGAAGATAAGGGGAAAGGGTAAGGCACGGCTGAAGGTCAACGGCGAGACTGTCGAGCTGAACAAGGGCGAGTACACGCCTTGGGTCGGCGTCGAGTTCAAAGCCGGGCTGGGCGTAAAGGTCAAGGGCATCTGCGAGTTCCTGTTGCTCAACACCGAGCCGGAGTTCGAGCTCTATGTTACCCCGATCCAGATCGACCCGGATAAGCCGGTGATGCCCATCTCTCACCCGTCGGTCTATTGCACGTATCTCTCCAAAATGCTGGGGACGTACGCTACGCTCGGGCTGGCAGAGGATACCTGGGGGCTCAACGCTGGTATTCTGGGCGATGACGATTTCCTCCACCAGTGCCTGGAAACCGACGAAGAGCGCGAGGAGATGTTCTTCGACGCGTTGGAGAAGGTCCGCCGGGGATTGTGCGTTTGCGTGTTTGACGGCACGGATCGCATTCAGCACATGTTCTGGCGATACATCGATCCTGAGCACCCCGCCCGCAACGGCCAGGCTAAGAAGCAGCATCGCAACGCCATCGATGAACTGTACCAGCGGATGGACGAACTGGTCGGGCGGACCGTCCAACAGTGCAAGGATGATGGCACTGTCTTGATGGTGATTTCCGATCACGGGTTCAAGCCTTTCAGGCGGGGGATCGACCTGAACGTCTGGCTGGAGCAAAACGGATACCTCAAGCTCAAACCCGACGGCCGGGGCAAGAAGTACCTCACCGGGATCGACTGGTCGCAGACCAAGGCCTATTGTATGGGGCTTGCCGGAATCTGGCTGAACGTCAAGGGGCGCGAGGCGCAAGGAATCGTCGAGCCGGGCGATGCGGACAAGCTCCGCGAAGAGCTGTGCGAAAAGCTCACCGGTCTGCGCGACGAGGAAAACAACGAACTGGCCATCAGCCGGGCGTTCGATACACGAAAGATATATAGCGGTCCGTATAAGACGGAAGCGCCGGACATCATCCTGGGCTACAACGTCGGATACAGGGTTTCATGGGAGGCGGCCGTAGGCCAGCCAACCGACAAGCTCTTCCACGACAACACCAGAGCCTGGAGCGGCGATCATTGTATTGATCCGAAACTGGTCCCCGGGGTGCTCTTCTGCAACCGTAAGATAAAGGACGATAATCCGCGCCTGATTGACTTAGGCGCGACTGCACTGGACATGTTCGGCGTGGAAGTACCGAAGATAATGGACGGTCGACCGTTGACCTTGGCGGATGCCAACGGAGCATTTCCCACCAACGGTCGCAGCAAACCCGGTATCGCAAAACAGTCCCCCGATGCAGCGAAGCCGAAGAAGGACAATACCTGTGTCGCGCAATAACCGAGGTATAACCAGACGCAAGTTCATCCACATCGCGGGTGCATCCGGCATCCTGTCGGCGCTGGTTCTGCACGGAGCGTGCAAGGATCGTTCTCTGGGATCGTCCGGCGGCGGAAAGCGAGTCATCCTTTTGGGCATCGACGGGATGGACCCGCGGCTTTCCCAACGGATGATGGACGCCGGCGAACTGCCCAACCTCGCCAAGATGAGAGAAGCTGGCGGATACAGCCCGTTGGGCACGAGCATCCCTCCGCAGAGCCCGGTCGCCTGGGCGAATTTCATCACCGGTGCCGACCCCGGCGTGCACGGCATATTCGACTTCATCCATCGTGACCCCACCAGGCAGTGTGCTCCCTACTATTCCGCGGCGGAAACGGTCGAGAGCGATGATGGTTGGGAGGTCGGGAGTCATAAGCTTCCGCTCGACTTCTGGCCCTTCAATCACGATCCGACTCAAACGTTGCTTCGGCGCGAAGGCACGCCGTTTTGGGATCACTTGGACGAGAGAGGCATTGACGTCCGCATCTACGATATTCCCGCCAACTATCCGCCAAGTCCGTCAACCCACGGGCATGTGTGTTGTTTGAGTGGGATGGGTGTCCCTGATCTGCTGGGCACGTATGGCACGTACCAGTACTTCTCCGAGGACACCCTCGTACCCAGGGACGAAGGGGGAGGGATGCGCTCGCCGCTGAGGTTCGAGAACCATGCCGCCGGCGCGACACTGGTCGGACCGCCCAACAGTTATCTCAAGAAGCCCACTGCCACTCAGGCCAAGTTCACCGTCCACCGCCACCCCACTGACCCGACGGCCCGCATAGATCTGCAGGGGCGCACCATTCTGCTGAAAGAGGGCGAGTGGAGCGAGTGGGTCAAGGTGAAGTTCAACCTGGAAATGCCCATCTTCCTGCCGGATGCTCAGGCCAACGGCATCTGCCGTTTCTACCTCCAGGCCGTGCGACCCAAGTTCCGTCTGTATGTGACACCCGTGAACATCGATCCGTCCGATCCGGGTGGGCAGAAGATCTCAGAGCCGGAGAGTTTTGTAACCGACATTTCCAAGGAACGCGGCTTGTTCTACACCACGGGCTTCCAGGAGGACCACAAGGCCCTTTCAAACAAAGTCTTCAACGACGAGGAATTCCGCGCCCAGGCTCGCCACGTGCTCGACGAGCGCCTGGAACTGCTCGACTACGCCAAGAAGCACTACGACGACGGGTTGCTCTTCTTCTACTTCTCCAGCACCGACCTGCAATCGCACATGTTCTGGTGGGACTCGGACGAACGTCATCCCGTGCGCCCGTCGGAAAAAGCGATCAAGTACAATCGCGTCGTGGCAGACATTTACCGGGAGATGGACCGCGTGGTGGGCGATATCGTGAAGGAGTATGACGACAACGCCACGATTCTGGTGATGTCCGATCACGGTTTCTGCAACTTCCGCCGCCAGTTCAACATCAACGCCTGGTTGCGGGATGAAGGATACATTCAGCCAAGCGACTGCAAGTCACTCCTGGATCCAAGCCGGGGGCAAATGGTCGATTGGGCGCAGACCAAGGTCTACGGCCTGGGCATCAACGGGCTGTATCTGAATCTGAAAGGGCGGGAACGCGATGGCATAGTCGAGCCTGCCGAACGTGATGCCCTGCTCGAGGAACTGACCGCAAAGCTGCTCGCTTTGCGCGATCCGCTTGACGGCACCTCTGTTGTTACGCAGGTCGACCGAACCGACCAGGTTTATCACGGGCCGGAAGCTGCCAAGGCCCCGGATATCATCGTGGGCTATCACCGGGGATACCGGGCGTCCTGGGGCACGGCTCTGGGCGACATGACCGAGCCCGTCTTCGCCGACAACGATTCCGCCTGGAGTGCCGACCACTGCATGGCGTCAAAAGAGATTCCCGGCGTGGTTTTCAGCAACAGGCCCATCCTCAGGGACGAGCCCTCGCTTATCGACCTGGCTCCGACTATCCTTGAGGAGTTTGGCGTAGGCCCGCCCGCAAGCATGACGGGCAAGAGCCTTTTCAAAGCAACGGCGACCGCAGGGGCGGATTAAGACGGCGAAGGAGCACAAGGCGTGGCCAAGATCAAAATCGACTCGGGTCTCTACGACAGGATCAAGAAGATAATCAACGTGGCGGGATACGGATCGCCGGAGGAGTTCATCGTCCATATCATCGAGAAGGAACTCTCTGCCCTGGAATCCGCCGGGGATGAAGCGGAGATCACCGAACGCTTGCGCGGATTGGGGTATCTCGAATAGTGTCCCGCTTCTGGCACTCACCCGCGGGTTTTGTGCCGTGTGGACTCCGCACTGGTCTCTAACGGGACAACTTAATGGGCACGGTAAACTGGTTATTGATCAACCTCGCTGCCGCCGTGATATGGCTCTGGGAGGGGATAAGGGGCTTCTTTGCGGCCGTTTTCACAGCCCTGGACTCCGTCCTGAACCCGGTTCTTTCTCCCGTACTCGCATTCCTGAACCCCATCTGCACAACCATCGGCGACGGTATCTATGCCCTTCTAGGGCCGCTGCCCATTTGGCTTGGTCTCACTGTCATCTCGGTTGTTGCCGGTGTCCTGATGCTTGTAGTCTTCCGCTACACCTCCAACCAGGAAGGCATCGGGTGGGCCAAGGATGATATAAAGGCCAACCTGCTGGCCCTTAAGCTCTTCAAGGAGAATCTGTGGGTCACATGGGTGTCACAGTGCAGACTCCTGTGGGCCGTTCTCCGACTGCAGGGCCATATGCTCAAACCGTTCATGGTGATGCTGGTTCCCATGCTCTTGGGTTTGGCCCAGATGGGAGTGCGTTATCAGTGGCGGCCGTTACGGATTGGAGAGCGGACCAACGTGATATTGAAGCTGGCTGATGGGATAACCGTTCCCGGCGCGATCACCCTGGAACCCAACGCCGGGCTGGTCGTAGAGGTCGGATCGGTTCCCAGTGGTCGGGAGTTCGCCTGGCGGGTACGAGCAGCGGCCCCCGGCTCTCACATGCTTAAGTTCCACATAGGCGAATTGATCGCTGAAAAGGGGCTCGTGGTAGGCGATGCCCTCGAGCGGGTCAGCGCGGAACGAACCGGGCCGCGGTGGACTGCTCAGCTGTTTCATCCAGTCGAGCGGCGGCTGTCCAGCGAGTCGCCCGTTCAGTCCATTGTTATCGAGTACCCGTCTCGCGAGTCGTATATCTACGGGGCTAACTGGTGGGTGCTGTCGGTCTTCGTCATTTCATTGATTGCCGCGATCCTGCTTAGACCGGTGTTTAATGTTAGGTTTTGATGCGATTCCCTGCGCGACTTGCGCAGCGATTATTTGGTGAATGCATGAGCGACCGGCCATTCGACGGCATACTGATAGACTTCTACGGAACGATCTCGGATGGAGACCGTGACGCAGTGGAGGCGGTATGTGGTCGAGTCGTAAAAGCGCACGGGTTGACCCTCTCTCCGCGGGAGTTTGCCGAAGCCTGGGGCGAGGTGTTCTTCGGCCTTCTTGGCCGGAGCAATCACCATGCCTTCAAGACGCTTTACCAATGCGAGCTGCAGAGCTTGCGCGATACACTGGCAAGTTTCGGAACCGGTGACGGGAATCCTCAGCGTTTCGTTGCCGAGATTGAGAAGTACTGGGTCGATCCCCCCGTCCACCATGACGCCCTGGATTTCTTGAGCCGCTTGGACCTCCCCGTCTGCTGTGTCTCCAACGCCGATACCGAGCCGCTACTGGCAGCTATCGAGAAACATGGCTTGCGCTTTGACGCCGTCGTCACCTCACAGGATGCCCGCTGCTACAAACCAGATCCGCACATCTTCGAGAAGGCTCTAGGAGCTCTCGGTGCTACCCCACAACGCACGCTCCACATCGGCGATTCGCTGCACAGCGATGTCGGTGGGGCATCCAAACTCGGCATCTCGACTGCCTGGATTCGCAGAGAGAATCGAATCCACGACATAGGCACCAGCCGACCTGATCACATTTTAGGCGCACTCACTGACATAATACCATTGTTGCGTTAATTGCGGGCGACTCCGAGTGCGTATCACGCCTCTGTACCCACAAGATCGAAACTTTCCACGAAGGTAGATGGATTTCTCTTGCATTTTATTGCGTTTGTGATATTATTTGACTAGTGGAAATAGTTTTTTCCGGTACTCGTTTGCCGATGCGGGAGGATGCACCATGCGAAACAAACCCAAGTCGAAGGCGAAGCTCATAGCGTTTGTGACTCTCCTTGCAGCAGTGCTAGTTGCGGGCGACGCGTATTCCGGCCCACCGCGAGCGAAGAAATCTCGCCCCCGCAGTGGGCGGACGGCATCACGGAGCAGTGCCTCACGTTCGCGTGCTCGTACCGCACCCAGGCGGTCGAAGTCGGCCTCACGTGCTCGACCGTCGAGGAGGTCCGCCAGCAGGCGGCCGGCATCCCGTCCGTCGCGGTCGACCAACCGTTCGACGGCTCGCGCCTCGCGGAAATCCAGGTCTGCACCGCGTGTAACTTCGCAGCGGGCGACGACGAGTCGCAGTGGGAGCAGGACAAGCCCGCGCGTCGGAGCGCAGAGAGGCGTTACTTCGAGGCAGCCTTCAACACGGTCGTCATCACGAAGTGCGGTCAAGGCCTCGCGTCCAAACCGAAGCAGCATCCCCTCGGTACGGCGCAGCCGGCCCAAGACAGTGGCCACAACGACGCCGCGAGGACCCAGTCCTGCAAGGACTTACTCTCCGTCGTCCGCAAGGCCTGTGTCGATTTCACGGACCCCTCTGACGTCGGCAAGCTCCACCTCGACCCGTGGCGTACGTGGGTATAAGGACCAACCACGGCGAGGAGCCGGGCGAGATCCGGGTCAGGTCACCCTGCAGGGATCATCTCCGCGTCGGGGGCCGGACAGTCGACGTTCACACGATCAATTCAGAGGCGCTGTTGACTTCGATTTGGACATCGATCTTCGCCCGTCACATGGGCACAGGATCTATCCAGCGCTCGGACGCGTAGGCCACTACCGGCATTGCTACAGGCGTCCCTACTGGCGACCGGACTGGCGTCACTCTACGCGGTCTCTTCATCGGCGCCATTGTCACTCCCGGCCGTTCTACCGCCGCTATCACCACTTCAGCCGCTGTTATACCCCGCTGTTCGCCTACGATTACGCTGTGTACGATCCGTTCTACCGCTGGCCCTACTACGATACGCACTATTCGCAGGTGTCAATCTACAACTACGATTACGAGCCTCTAACCAGCACAATCCCCGAACAGACCGTCGTGTACACGGAGAGCGCGCCGAGTACCGTGCCTGCAGTGGTGCAGGCATACCCGGCCACACCTGCGCAACAGGCTGATACGATTGTAGAGGAGCCTCAGGATGTCGCAACTGTCGAACCACCCGCCGAGGAAGGAACTTCATGGGTCGAGCTGGGTAACACGGCGTTTATGGCAGGGCGCTACGATGAAGCCCGGCACCTGTACATGCGGGCGATCCTGGGAGATGGCGAGGACGGCTTCGCCAAGCTCTTCTACGGGTTGGCCAACTTCGCCCGCGGGGATTACGGAGCTGCAGTAACTGCGATCCGGCGAGGTCTGGAGGACGTGCCGGAGCTCATCGACAACCCAATCGACCTGCGCGCGTTCTACGCCGACGAAATCACACTCGACGCGCAGCTTGCGGCGCTTACCACTCTGGTGGAGACCCACGCAGGCGATCGAGAGGCGCGGTTCCTGCTCGGATACCTCTTGTACGCAACAGGCAAGCCGGACAAAGCGGCAGAGACCTTAGAGCCGATCGCCGACACCGGCTCGACCGACATTATGGCGGTGTTTGTGCGTGATGCCGCCCTGCGCGTCGTGCGCAGCAAAGAGCTGGACGGGCTGACCTTAGACGAGGTGCAGTAGAGAAACGCCGCGGATGGCGTTTGCTCCGGCTTGTGTCTTGTCTCGGGCGCCGTCTCTGCTGAGCGGGCGGTCTCTTCCGAGAGCCTGGCCGGCCATTCGTCCCGCCCGAGCGAGGTTCCGGTGCACACTTGACATCCAGCAGTGCCCGCAAACGATCGCTTCCACTTTTTCAATCGAAGAACTTCTATATCTTCACTCCTGCGTTTGATGTGCCGGATAAGGTGCGTATACTTTTAATACAGTAATTATTCGTCCGAGGGTAAACGCGCTTATTTGTCTCTAGACCGGATTCATCCCATGCGTACCGAAGTATCTAATACCGTTGTAACCCCGACGGAGGGTATCAAAACCAGCCTGGTTTTCATGATCGTCCTTAGAGTGGTCTTTCTCCTGGTCCTGATGGCCGTCGGCTGGAGTCTGGCCGCGGAAGAGCGTATCGATACCGGTCCGATGGCCGGGCACCGCGATCTGATCCTGATTGCCTTTACCGGCGTGGGTCTGATCGTAATAGCGCTCGATGTGTTTGTTCCGCGCAAATCGCTTTCAGCCATCGCAGGGTTGTTCTTCGGGCTGATCGTGGGAATGGTGCTTGCCTACGGCCTGTCACTGATTGTCGATCTGATCGTCGACGCTAACTGGCCCGGAGGCGCAGACTCCGACCCCTCCGTGGCGTCGGTGGTTAGCACGTTGAAGCTCGCCTTGGGGGTGGTCTGCTGCTATCTGGCGGTCAGCTTCATCCTTCAGACCAAAGACGACGTGCGTTTCGTGATTCCGTACGTCGAGTTCGCCAAGGAAAGGAAAGGTGGCCGTCCGTTAGTGCTCGACACCTCCGTCATCGTGGACGGGCGCATTGCGGATATCGCCAACACCAGGATCATCGACTCGGAGTTGATCGTACCCCGTTTTGTCCTTCAGGAATTGCAGACCATCGCCGACAGCAACGACAAGCTCAAGCGCATCCGAGGGAGGCGAGGGTTGGACATGCTCAACAAGCTTCAAACCAGCGACCTGGTTGACATTCATATCCTCGATGTAAAACCCGAACGCAGTGAGGCAGGTGCCGGTGTCGACGAGATGCTCGTCGATCTTGCCAAGCAGCTCGACGGCAAGGTGGTCACCAACGATTACAACCTCAACAAGGTTGCCCAGCTGCGCGGCGTGGTCGTGATCAACGTAAACGACCTTTCCAACGCCCTTAAGCCTGTCGTCCTTCCCGGCGAGACCATGTCCATCAAGGTCATCAAACCCGGGGAAGAATCCGGTCAGGGTGTGGGCTATCTCGAAGACGGGACTATGGTTGTGGTCGAGGGCGGGCGAGACAAGATCGGCGAGAATATCGAACTTACCGTCACCAGCGTCCTGCAGACCTCAGCCGGCAGGATGATCTTCGGGAGGCTGGAAGGAGCCCCCGCCCCCGAGCGCCGCCGACCCAAACCCCCCAACAGAAACTAGCCATCGGTCGACCGTTGAATCACAGATTGGTGCCACGGCCAGACGAAGCGCGTGCCATGACCAAGCAAAGCGCCGCTATGAGAAGCGACCTCAGCACGTGCACGCCGGGTAATGAGTCCGCTGAAAAGGAGCGACGCGTGTGCTGCTCCTCTCGAGCAGTGCCGGAAAGCCGCTCGGGTGCCCCGGCAGCTTGCTCACCAGTGCAAGACACGACACCACCCATGCTGCACGCCGGACGTACCGGATCTACTTGACGAACCGGGGCGTTTCAGCATATGCTCTTCGACGCAGTACAAGGCCCCCATCGTCTAGCGGCCTAGGATATCAGGTTCTCATCCTGAAGACAGGGGTTCGAGTCCCCTTGGGGGTGTATCACGAAAGACCGCCTCAGCGCTCAGCTTGGGGCGGTTCTTTGTTTGGCACGCGGTGAACTTGGCGTCGGGCAGCTCGCCGGTTCGGTCGTGCTGCGTTGTTGTCTTGGACCGATGGACTACAATCGTCCCTGGCGGCGACCCCACTCGGGGGTTTGAAGTCATCCACAAAAACCTCCATCATCATGCTAAAATACCGACCAAGGGCATGCGGAGCTCAACTATGAATCGAAGTTGGTGGGCGGGCTCACTCCTGAATCTGTCATGCTTCATCCTCGTGCTGAACTGGGCTCACGTGTACTCAGAAACTGACCAGACGAGCCCGGTGATCAAGTCGGCGCGGGAAGAACGTCCGGGCAAGAAGGAACAGCCGAAATTACGGGGGCCTTACTTGGGCCGGCCAGCACCTGGGTCCGAACCTCAGGTCTTTGCACCAGGGATCGTCACATCCGCCAATATCAATCACAGCTCCCCGGCTTTCTCACCGGATGGCAAGGAAATCTTTTGGTCCCGCGTGCTCATGGACCCACCCCACGTCAGAATATTCCACACGCGACTGGTGGACAGTGAGTGGACCCAGCCTCGTCTGGCTCCCTTTTCCAGCAAGGCCGATGATGACTGTCCCGCATTCTCTCCGGATGGCAAGAGACTTTTTTTCGTTTCACATCGTCCAAACCCAACCGGTGGCGCGGATGGCAAGGAAAATATCTGGTATGTCGAAAGACGTGAGTCCGGTTGGAGCGCGGCCAAACCCATAAGCTCTTCGGTTAACAAGATGAACCTGCACTGGCAGGTTTCTGTCTCCTCGAACTACACGCTGTATTTCGCATGTAGTCAGGCAGGAGTCACGCGGATCTACCGCTCACGGTTCATCGATGGCGAGTACGCAGAGCCCAGTCTGCTCCCTGCTCCGATTAACAGCGGCAGCGGTGAAGAAACCCCGTACATAGCTCCCGATGAAGACTACATCGTCTTCTCTTCTCAACGTGCTGCAGGGTGTGGGGGTGCTGACCTCTACATCAGCTTCAAAGATGAGACGGGCGACTGGCTCGAACCAATGAATCTGGGTTGCACAGTGAATTCGGCCTCTTACGAGCTACTACCCCATGTTTCTCCCGATCAGAAGTATTTGTTCTTCGTGAGCGCAAGAGGTGGCGAGTATGACATATACTGGGTTGACGCCCGGTTTATCAAATCTCTGAGGAGGCGCTCCGGATTGCCTTGTCCGAAATAGCAGTCAAGATCGGCATCTGGGTTCTCGTGATCCTGGTTGCCCTGGTAGGGCTGTACCTGGCTTATGTCGTTCTCCTGTTTTTTTGCCTGGGCATTTACGCGGGAGGAGTGTACCGCCTCTCGGGACTCAGAGTTCGGCGAAGAATGCGTTTAGCGGGCCGCTTCCTTACCTGCACCAAGGCTCTGGAGCGGATTGAGGACCAGCAGGGCACGCTGATCCTGGAATCCCCAACGCTTGGCTGGCGCATCGCCAGAGTTTGGGTGGACGCCTGATGATGTGCTCGCCGAGGCGCCGGTTCATCCCCCGGACCAATCCGAACGAGACCCCAATGCCCTGAGCCGTCACCCCTTCATCGAGTGGTGCACAGAGCGCTACGTCAACCTTGATCACGGATCGGCCTACTTGATTGCGGTCCACAATTGCCGTTGGCACGTGGATCGCCTGACCAAGCGTTTCCCGATGGTAACAAGAGTTGATCTCTGGTCGGGTGTACTTGCTTGGCGCGATCTTCAAGAAGAGAACGCCCGGCGGATCAGGGCCAAGTCTCGTTCAGACGGCATAGTCCTTGGAGCGCCCCCGGCATGGGAGGTAGCAGCACCGAAAAACACCACTCTATTCCTGCGCACACTTCCATCGTCGTTCTCCTCGGATTGCGTGCTTTATCTGGAGGGCTACCCCGATGACCGTCTGCGGGAGTATCTCGAGCAACGACCGGCGACAAACACTACCGAGGTGGCAAAGGGTACGGTCTGGCCCCGCCCGCAGATCTTCCATATGCCCACGACACCAGAGAACATCGAAGGACTCGCACTTGTTGTCGAGAACCTCCACCCGTCGGACATCGCAGACCACCTGCACGTTTACCGGGGTAACGAAGTTCTTCTACAGTGTTACGATTTCTTCGCGGGCTGCCCGATCCTTCTTTCCCGCAGTCTGCCCGAAGACAAGATCAGGAGTTTCTGCGAGGCCTTGCAGACCACGTACACCGTGGAGTCGTAAGGCATCCCCCCCGCAATGGGAGTCAGAACCGTTTGTCTGTGCCGGAAACCTCTGCAGCGTGTCCGCTACCCGTCAACACTTTTCTGGGGATAAGGCCGGAATGAATAGCTAATTAATCTTTAATGCACCTGACTGAAAAGCCGCTTGCTTTGTGTCCCGGGTTACTTCTGATGCCCGGTTTATCGGGGTACAGGCCCCAGTGCCACGCAAATGACGCATCATATGAGGTTGAGGACCACCAGGTAGCGTAGTAACCGACCTCCCCGATGCTTCCGAATCTGCCACGGCCACCGCCGGGAAGACCCGAAAAACCACTTTCGTTAGTCGCCAGCGTATTCTCGGTCTTCCACAGCTTGGAACTGTTATCTTTTATCTTGCCCCCGGCTACATCCTTCCCACCCAGATGATTAATCAGCGTCATACATTCGGATTCAGATGGTACGTGCCACCCTTGCGGGCAAAGTCCGCGGCTGTTGCTTACCGCATGGAAGTTGTACAGTGCTCCGTACGTATCCTTGTACCCCTGAGGGTCCTTCTCATCCAGACAATAGGCTCCATCTGTTCCTTGGGGCCACTCATCGTTGTCGGATACATTGGGAATGGCCGTACCGTCGCGGTAACGAGTAACCTTCAGGTTTTCCGCCATCCATACCTGCGTGCCTATCCTTACGGTACGGCAACTATTGCCGTCGTAGTCAGTGACATTATTAATCGCTGGTGGGCCACTCGAATCACCGCTCTTAGCATCGTCCATCCTGATGGACCCGGTTGCCAGCAGCGAGAGTATTCCCAACGCGGTGAACGGGATTACCGTCAAGTGATTATATCGTTGTCTCTTCATGCCTTCGTCTTCTTTGATACACGAGTGAACGACCCGGGATTCAGCGCACACGACTTCAGACGGCATTTGCTGTCATACGGAGGCTCCCATCTACAATGGCTTCGAGGGATAAACCTACCTCAACGACGTACACGATTCAAGCGTCAAAGCCCTTCTTAGCCGTGATTCTCAGCAGCTTGGACGTCCCAAGGTGGCCCCGATGAATCGGAAGCTGACCCAGAAGCGCAAGTTCCTGGAACGGTCATTTCAACCCATCTCGCCCGGGCTGCGCTGGAGGGCCGCTACCCAGGCCTGGACTATTCCCGTAGGATGGCATTGCTTTCACAGGGATCGCGCCGATGAGTAAGCCGGATCTTGAGACGTTTCACGAAACAAGCCGCAGGCTGGACTTCGTGGGTCCGTTGGAGTCGCTGTTGAGCGAGTTCCGCAGTGGGAACATCGCCCACAGGGATCGCACCATCGAACAGTCGGCGATCCAATCTCACCTCGCAGAACACGTTAAGGCGTGGGACGACGTCTTTCCGGCGTTTCCCGACCTCCCCTGGAAACGCCGCACCATCACCTGGGAGAACCACCGCGGTCGAAGAGATGCCTACCTGGAGCGATTGATCGCTGCCGCTGTGCCAAAGCAGGAGGTGTCAGCTCGCCTCATAGTGAACCCCGCCACCGTGGCGGGCATGCATCCGCGACGCCTGGCCCGCGCTATGCCTGACTACGAAATCGTCGGTACGGACATCACCTCACGCTGGGACCGTCTTTATCGAATCGTGCTATTCTGGAAGCATCGCGGCTTGCACAACTACCGCTTCGTGCGCGAGAGCATCTTCGAGCCGGATATGCAGCGACGCCCGGCAGTCGTGGTCTTCTTCGGCTCCTGCGGCTCACTGACCGACGCAGCCATGGATTACGCCATCGCGGTCAATTCACCTTTTTTGATATGCAGATCCTGCTGCCACGAAAACATAAGCGGCAACACCAAGATCGTGCGCCGCCGGCGCATGGTCAACCACTTCTTCGCTCTGAAAAACTTCTTCTTCGCGATATACAAGAAAGAACAGAAGGGATACCACTTCTCCCCGCGCTATTACGAGGACGCCTATCCGCGAAGCGAGGCCGCCCGGGCGATCATGGACTCCGACACCATCCTCGCCGTCGCCCGCAACGCACCCGACAGCGACATCTGCAGAATCCTGATCGACCTCGACCGCTGCTTATTCCTTCAAGAAAACGGCTACGATGTCATGTATCGCGAGGAACTCTTCTTCGCCCACAAGCGGTACGACGCTGCCGGCTGATGCGCCAAGTTTGAGGAGTCGCGCGAACGGTGCACCGCACGCCATCGTTGCACTTACCGGTCTCGCAAACGTGGGATCTGCCTATGTACGTGTCTCATCCTTTGCGTTAGAGCATTCTCGGTTATTGTGTAGCGTCACTCCTCGTGGGTGACGGGCGAATCGCGGCAACGCCGCCCACAAGGGAAGGCGCTACAATCGCTACACAGAATCGGACTTTGCTCTAGCGAAGTCCGGGAATTCCGAACCATCGAGGGTACGGATCGAAGCGCTTCGGATAGCAGGCTGAAGGCCTGCGCGATGATAGCCGGGGGCAAGTCCCCCGGTGTGCCGGGGGACGCCGCCCCCGGATAGCTGCCCCCAAAACCATCGGACCCTGAAAGGGTTGTAGATTCTACGCCGCGAGTGCAATGGAACGTCGGTGCAACCCCTTCAGGGTTGAATTGAACGGGTGTCGGCATCACCGTGGGCGGCGTCCCGGCGCGCCGGGACTTGCCCACGTCTACTCTCTGTCAGCCTTTCAGGCTGAATCAGTGTACGGCGCTGAGCCAGG
>CP070744.1:3131106-3268641 GCA_020348265.1 Phycisphaerales bacterium
GTGATCAGCCCGTCGACACATGGGACAAACGATCCCGAATCTGTGTCAAGGTGACCCGGCTTTCATAGTTTCTTGTGCGTGGCGTCTTTCGAGGCTTCACGCCGCCCACGAGGGGCGGCGCTACATTATTCAACAGGCTGTTAGGCTCTATTACCCTAGTCCCGACGCGTTCCATGCTCACACTTGCTTCAAAGATACATCGACAGGATGCACGCACGTCTGTCCCGCAGTTCACTCGCGATTTGCCAATCGATGCGGTCCTATAAGGTCGCCCGGCTTGGGCGACGGTCAGCATCCTGTTCGCACGGCAGCGCGAAGATGAACCTCGTCGACCGGAAGGTAACGTTGACACCACAGGTTTGAGGACACTTATAGGGCCCCGCCCGACAGAAGCCTTCAACGGCGCCGGGAAGACCGTGTCCTCAGCGGCGGGATGCGGTCGAGCAGTGCTCGCCGCATTATGGAATGCGAGCCGATGTCGAAGCGAGACTGACGGGCTTTCCTCCACGCCAGCGCACCAGCCAAAGAGTCTTCGCGGTGTCCTCATCAGCCCGGGCGATGACCGTCGCGTTGCCCGGATCGAAAGTCAGATAAAGCGCTCCATCCGGTATGAGGTCCCGCGTAGACGTGGGGCGAGTGAAGAGATGGTGGTGCCAGGAGTTATCAGTAAGAACAGCAACGGCGGGGCGCCCGGTCTGTCCCATGACAGCCATGTCGTTAAAGTCCGTGTAGATGCGTTCGGCGGGTTCGGCCTCGACCATCTGCTCTCTCAATCTGACGATCTGGTTGCCCGGGTCATTACGCAGATCATGGACCTGCCAGTAGAAGTGCTTGCCAGGCGCTATGGAAGTGAACAGAATCACCCACAAACACACCCGCACCACACGCCCCCTGTTTGCGCATTGCCGTAGCATCAACACCGTAAGCAGCAACAGCGCCGGCACCAGCGGCACTAAGTAGCGCTGAGACTTCACCGTTACCATGTGCAGCAGCAATAAGCGGGCAAAGACTGTCCCGAGCAACAACAAACCCAATTCACAATGAAGATCAGTCCTCCAACGTTGTCCACTCCTCCATACCCACCACAGCGCCACCGCACCGCCGGCAATCAGGGTCAAGGGCAATTGGGGGAACTCCCGAGCGTAGGCCCATAGGTCGTTGACCCCCGAACGCTGGATTGCCAGGTGCTTGATAAACGGGCTCAACGGATTTCCGTAGGCTATAACGGCCATAACCGCGAACGGAGTGATAGTCAGCGCCGCCCCAGCGATGAACCAGCCACACTTTCGCCACTGACTCCGCAAGACGTAGAGTGCCAGCGCCACCGGCACGACCGTAGCCATGCTCCAATGGGTCATAGTCGCCAGCGAAGTGGCCCCGCCGAACAACAGCGGGCGACGCGTGACGTGGAAGTACACCGCGAGAAGAAAGAAGAAGATCGTGGGCATCTCGGTCAACAGAAAGATGTTGTATATCCGCATCTCCCCGCAGACCATAAATGCACCCACACCGGCAATGGCGAGGGCGGGCGTCGCCAGCCGTCTCAAGATCATAAACACAAGGGCCGCACTGCCGATGTGGGCAAGCGCGGGCACGAGTCGGTAATAGCTTCCGAATAGAGCCAACAGTACCGGGAGCATCGGAGGCCGGTTATACGCATAGTCAAGCGCGGTCACCCCGGAAAAGTGATAAGAGTTGATCAGGTACCAGTTCTCGTCGTATCCCCGCACTGGATTAATCCACGCGAGATAGAGCGCGGAGATGATCTCGCCGACCCCCAGGATCGCGAGGATAAGCCAGTAGGATCGGCCCATGGTCTGCCGATCCCTTGTGGGTTCGTCGAGTTCCAATTGTGCAGGGTCGATCGAGATCACAGTCGACAGCCCCTTAAGAGACGACAATGACAACCGGCCGCGCTCGCTCAGGCTGCCAATAAGACACACAAACGAGCGCGCATCGCCGCGTGCTACGTTTATCGGTCTCTTAACCGGGTGACTCTTGCTCTTGGACGGGTGTCCGCATCGGCTCACTACGCACGGCATTGACAAGTGCGGGGCGGGCGGTGATATAGCTGTACACTCATCGAACAAGGGCACAGGAGTGAGAAACATGACTCGGCGAATCACCGTCCGCACGCGCGGGCAAGGACTCTACGAGATCACCGATCAGGTGCGCGCCGTCGTCGAGGAGGATGATATCGACGAGGGACTATGCACGGTGTTGGTGCAGCACACATCAGCCAGCCTCACCATCCAGGAAAACGCGGACCCGTCCGCAAGGCGGGATCTGCACAACTGGCTGAGCAGACTGGTCGTAGAGAACGATCCGATCTATACGCATACCGCCGAAGGGCCTGATGACATGCCCTCGCATATCAAGGCCGCCCTTACCGCCACAACGCTGTCCATTCCCATCGCTGACGGCCGGCTGGGAACGGGAACCTGGCAGGGCATCTATCTTTGGGAACATCGCAGCCGGGGTTCCGCCCGCAATTGCCTCGTTCATGTCGGGCCGTAGGTCGCTGTAAGATCGTCGGTCAAGAACCGGCACGATTATCAGACTCAGGCGACTCTTCGTCCAACGGCTCGTCTCCATGGCCGGAATCCATCTCGTCGGTGCCCTCCGAGACGGGCGGCTCGTCGGGCGGAGGTTGTTCGTCCTCAACGCGATCCTCGTCCGACGGCGGCCTGGTCTGCTCATCCGTGGAGGCATCGGACTCGTCACGCTCCAACGGGCGGGTACGCAGCGGCGGCAGTTCCGGTATCTCCGGAAGGGACATAGAGATAGGTGGCGAGACCGTCGGCTGAGGCTCCGGGCTGGGTTCTTCGGGCGTCTCCACTTCAGGTGACGCTGGTTCCGGCGGCTCCGGTTCCGAGGGCTCGTCCGTTGGTGGCTCCGCCGGAGGGAGCGTAATTGCCGGGCGTCTGCGGGCGCTCAACCAAAGCCAAATCACCAAGACTGCAAAGGGGGAGAAGGGAAGGGCATCCCACCACGCGTCGGACAGGCCCCATTTCATTTGAACGGAGTCAATACTCTGCCACAACCACGGCACCAAAGCCGAAGGTGTCACAGGTTCTTCCATCCCGGACACTGGATTCGACCAGTGGGGGTCTTTCCACCGCCAAGCCATCAGTGCGGTGATACCCGCTAAAGCGACGCCCATCAGCCCCTTACCTGCCACCAAGCCGGAGGACACCAGAACACCCGGATCGTGCTCAACCTGCTGGTTCCTCTTTCGCGTGCAGAGCCATCGGACAACGCCACCCACCATGATCGGCGTGGAAAGTCCCAGGGGGAGATATAGCCCCACCGCAAAGGGCAGAGCAGGCATGCCCAGCATCTCCACGATGACCGCAGCCGCTCCCCCGATCATGATGAGCGTCCAAGGGACATTCCCGCCCAGCACCCCGTCGATGAGGATCTTCATGATGTTGGCCTGGGGGGCGAGCATGGGGTGAGGTTTTTCGGGGGTCGCCTCGCCGAAGCCGTAGATGTTGTTCAGCAGCAGCAAGACCCCGGCAATGGCCAGCACCGACGTGAGCACGCCGATCATCTCGCCGAGTTGCTGCTTGTATGGAGTGGCTTTGAGCAAGAACCCCGTCTTGAGGTCCTGGGAGCAATCACCGGCTATGGAGATTGCGATACAGACCAACGCCCCGACTGATAGACATCCGACCTTCATCGCAGCCAGAGATTCAGAAGACATCTCGGCGACGTCGTCCATTACGAAGAACTTGTAGACCAGAGCGGTGGCCAGGAGCGTGGCGATGGTCATCCCCGATATGGGGTTGGACGAACTGCCCACGATACCCACCAGGCGCGATGAGACGGTAACAAAGAAGAAGGTGAAGACGATCACGGCAATCACGCCGATGTGGTCCACCTTGACCTGGTCGAATCGCCACATGGCGTAGCCGACGCCTATGATGATCGCCAGCAACAACACGAGCGGGAAGTCCCTGTCCGTGCGTTCGCGGGAGCGTCCAGGCGCGCTGAAGAATCCTGTAACCACCTGCCAGAACGAGGCGAAGATCGTGGGGAAGCTCTTGACCAGTGAGATCAGCCCTCCGATAGCCACTGCCCCCGCTCCGATGTAGCGGATGTAATTCTCCCAGATTCCGTCTGTCCCCCCCGGCTCCATCTGGGATATGAGCAGCGTCTTGGAAGGAAACACGGGCGTCTGAGCATCAGCGCCGAAGAAGGCAATCGCGGGAATCAGCACGAACCAGCCTAGGATCGCGCCGGAGAGCATATAGCCAGCAACGCGCGGGCCGAGGATGTAGCCCACACCCAAAAGGGCCGGCGACGAGTCCAACTCGAACTGCGTGCGGACCCGCTTCAGGGGCACGACGCCCGTCTCTCCCCAGAAGCCCAGCAGGTTGAGCAGGTAATACACACCTCCGACCACGGTTCCCCAGATGACGGATCGGGCCCCCGCCCCTCCGCGTTGACCGGATTCGAGAACCTCCGCACATGCCACGCCTTCCGGAAACGGCAGGTTGCCATGCTCTTTGACAATCAGGACGCGCCTTAAGGGCACCATGAAGCAGACGCCCAGGATGCCCCCGATCGCCCCCCAGATCACCATCTCCAGGTATGCGGGATCCTCACCCATGATGAAAAGGGCGGGAAGGGTGAAGATCATCCCGGAGGCGACACTCTCGCCAGCCGAACCGACGGTTTGCACGATGTTGCTTTCGAGCAGCGTGCCCCGCTTGAGCAGCGTACGCAGAATCAGCAGGGACATGACCGCAGCCGGAATCGACGCGCTTATGGTCATCCCGACCTTCAAACCGACGAAGGCGTTCGCCGCCGCCAGCAGGGCGCCGATCACCACACCCAAAAGCACCGCCAGGAAGGAGAACTCGCGCATCACCCATCAATCCTCGCCAGGAGGGTCCAAGTTGAGCCGAACCTAGGATTGTGTTCGGCCAAAACTCCGTGGACACTATAGATCGTGGTGGTGTCGTTGAAAACCGGAGGCGCTTTGTGGAGACCTCGACCCGGTGCCCGCGAATGACCATGAACGAAAAACTCGATCAACATCCGCTGCTCGAATGGCGAGAGGGCAAGCCTTTCTTCCGGGGACTGCCCGTCGAACGAAGGACCATCTGCGTAGCGGGAAGAACGTTCGAGATCGCCCAGGTCAAGGAGGCCGCCGACTTGCTAAATGACCCGGAATTCGCGAAGAAATTCGTGGAGGAGGATATTGCTCCGTACGGCGTCGAGCTCTGGCCGGCTGCGACTATGTTGGCCCGACATATTCTTACTGAAGAGTGTTCCCCGACAGGAGAAGCGATAGAGCTAGGGACCGGCCTGGGACTGGTGTCCATCGCCGCTGCCGCCAAGGGGTGGCAGGTTGTGGCAACCGATCATGACCCGACATCTTTGCGCTTCGCGGAATACAATGCAGGCATAAACTGTGCCCACATCGCTCGATTTGAGCTGACTGACTGGAATAATGTCGGGGATTCTCGTTCATTCCATCGCGTCTTCGCAGCGGACGTTTTGTATCAACTTGTCGACCACACCCCGATCCTGCGGTGCATCGACACCCTGCTCGCCCCCGACGGATCAGCCATTATCGCGGACCCGAATCGAGGGGTCGCAGACAGGTTTCCCGCAATGGCCGAGGAGGCCGGATTCACGGTAGACGAGATACCAACCCACGCACCCAATGCACTTGGCGAAGAGGTAAACGGACGCATTTTCATAATGCGCCGAAGGACGGACTGAAGCGTCCAGGTCGGTAGCGCGCCCCGACATGAATCGTTTTCACGCAAGCTCCTGCCCGAGGAACCCGCCGTAGAAGTCTATCCCCGTTCATCCTTCATCCTTACTGCCTTCCGCCCTCCACCTTCGTCCTAGGCCGTTGGCTGGGGCTTTCCCACCCGAGTGCAAGACTTTAGACTCTCGCCCTTTTCGTGGATGACCAGGAGGAGTCTCATGTTTGACCCTGATTCGCCGCGTTATTGGGCGGCTGCGTGCCAGACCGATTTCCGATGCCCCACTGATCAAAAGGAAATCGAATCTCACGTGGATCGAATGCTGCAAATCGTAGAGCAGACTGTCGTCGGCTATGGGCCGTTTTCGTGCGTTAAGCTGTTAGCCTTTCCCGAGTTCGCACATGCTGCGCCGGTTTATGAGGATGTGAAGACGCTTCGCCGGCGTTTGGCCGTGCCGATCCCCAATGAGCATACGAAACGCTACGCGCAGAAGGCCAAGGAGCTCGATGTGTATATACAGACCGGCACGTTCCTGGAGGCTGATGAGCGCTGGCCTGATGCGGTGTTCAACACGACCTGTCTCATTGGACCCGACGGCATCCTGACCAAATACCGCAAAGTCCACCCCTGGACGCCTTGGGAACTGCACGCCAGTCCCGCGGATCTTGAAGGCTACGACGAACCCTTGTTCCCCGTCGCGGACACGCCTATTGGCAAGATCGGTGTCGCGATATGTTACGACTGGCTGTTTCCCGAGGCTATCCGCCAGATTACTGCGAATGGAGCGGAGATCATCATTCGCGTGTCCGCCTACATGGACCCCTGGGGAGCTACGCCGCCAATGGACTGGTGGACGTTGATCAATCGAACGCGTGCTCTCGAAAACACAGCTTTTGTGGTCGCGGCCAACCAGGCGGCGTCGATGCAGAACTACCCCCCGTTCTCTTGGCCGGGAGGCAGCATGGTAGTCGACTTCGACGGGCGCGTCCTTGCCCAGGCGGACCCCGGCCCCGGCGAGAAAGTCGTGGTCGGACCGATCGATCTCCCCGCCCTTCGCCACGCTCGGGAGACCCGCGTCGGACACCGGATGCTGGCGGACCTGCGCCCCAACGCCTATCCGGTCTACAGCCAGAGCCCCCGTCAGAACACCCCTGACACGGTGGCGGAGCGATAGCGCCCATGATCAACGACGATCAAGGACGGATCGCTTAGTACCGATAATCACAATGGAGCGTGACGCAGGCTCCCATGCCGGGGGCGTAAGCGGGCGGTCCTCGGAGACGCCTTCCCTGACCACAACGCAACAGTCCGTCGAGTCGGCCACATACGTTCATCCCAGCGCGATCTGCGAGAGCACGAACGTAGACACCGGGACGCGCATCTGGGCCTTCGCCCATATCCTCGAAGGTGCAGTCGTCGGTCGCGACTGCAACATCTGCGATCATGTGTTCATCGAAGGTGGTGCTCGCCTGGGCGACAGAGTGACCATTAAGAATCAGGTCATGATCTGGGATGGCGTGACTATCGAGGACGACGTGTTCGTGGGGCCAAGTGCGATCTTCACCAATGACCGTCATCCCCGAAGCGGACGTATGCCTGAAGTGGGTCAGCGCTACGCAAACAGTGAGAACTGGCTTGCGCCCACTACGGTTTGCCGGGGCGCGTCAATCGGAGCCGGGGCGATCATCCTGTGCGGCACCACACTGGGCCGCTATGCAATGGTGGCTGCGGGTGCGATCGTGACCCGCGACGTCCCCGACCATCGACTAGTCGTAGGTCAACCCGCCCGTCCCATCGGATGGGTCTGCATCTGCGGCATGACCCTTGAGACAAACCTCCGTTGCCCACAGTGCCACCGCCGCTACGAGCTTCACAACGACCTGCTCCGGTCCGTGGACTGACGTCTCATCTGACACCCACGGGTTTCCCAGCCCGGCACGCGCAACGGTCGCTCCCGAGCGTGCATAGTCTGAATCGCTCCTGATATCCGAGTAGTGAAGCACTTCGTCGCCCAAGTCGTGCGCCGGCGTCGAAAGCGACGCCAATCGGGGAGCCAGAGTGTTGGGCTTTGCCTCGCGTTCATGCTGCATTCCGGTATCAGATTTACGGTGCAGTGGGATTTTCGGACGTGGGCTTGACTGCGCCAATCGAAGGTCGGTATCTTGCATGTTTCGTAGATCGCTGGCGAGCGATTCATCTCGAATACGCATTTTGAAAGGAGCAGGACATGTATTGTAGAACGACGTTTGCAACCCTCTTGTTCGCAATTGGACCGGTCGAAACTGCCCTCGGGCAGTGGCCTCCAGCAATCTCGTATCCTGAGCCCCTCAACTCCTGTGCCGCCACTGACGGGCCTGGTCCGACCGACGACTGGGAATGGGCTCCTTGGCTTACCACCGATGGCACAGGGACCTGGGTGGGAGTTTGGGATTCCAAGGACGACCTCGACGGGACGATCGGTAGCGACTACGACATTTTGATTCGGCGTAGCACGGACGAGGGCGCGAACTGGACTCCGGAGCAAGCGTTGAACAGCAACGCCGCCACCGGTGGTGGCGGGAACTGTTGCACTGCGACCGACGGGAACGGAAACTGGGTCGCAGTCTGGCCAGCTGCGCTTGGCGGGGAGTTCGGGACCGACGTGGATATCGTGGTCTCCCAGAGTACGGATAACGGAACGACTTGGACGGATCGAAGTCCTCTCAACAACAATGCGGCTTCTGACAGCAACGACGATATGCATCCTCGGATTGCTACCGATGGCACCGGGAATTGGATTGCCGCTTGGATGACAGAACCCGATTTGCCGGGGGACCAAGAAGAGGACCTTCTGATCGCGCGGAGTACGGACAACGGAGCGACCTGGGCAACCCCAATCCCACTGAACACTAATGCCGCTTCTGATACCGGAGGTGACTATCTAGCCGTACTGGCACCCGACGGGCTTGGAAACTGGGTAGCCGTGTGGTACTCCGATGAGCAGTATATAGGCGAGCCGCCAGGGAACGATATCGGAACCGACTGCGACATTCTGTTCTCCTGCAGCACGGATAATGGGGTGACATGGACAGAGCCGAGCGTTCTCAACACTAATGCGGCCTCAGATACCGGGGAAGACAAGCACCCCTGGGTAGCAACGGATTCCGCCGGAAACTGGGTGACTGTATGGTGGTCGTCAGACGATCTCAGCGGGACAGTCGGCACGGATGAGGACATCCTGTTTTCCCGCAGCATCGACAATGGCACGACATGGACGAGTCCTGCGCCACTCAACACCTATGCCGGAACCGATTCGGGGTATGACGGTTACCCTAGGGTCGTTGTCGAGGGGCTGGACAACTGGCTGACGGTATGGGGCTCGACGTACAACCTCGGTGGGACAATCGGGACCGATACCGACCTGCTGCTCGCGAACAGTACGAACAACGGATTGACCTGGGGCACACCGATCGTGCTTAACACCAACGCCACGGCTGACAGTGGTGGCGATCAGGGCTCGCGCTTGGCGTGCGACAACGACGGGCACTGCGTGGTGATCTGGTTGTCCTCTGATACTCTGGGCGGGACCATTGGCGAGGACCTGGACGTCCTGGTCGCCCGCCTTGACTTCGGCCCGCAGGAGGCGATTCCGACCGTCTCCGAGTGGGGCATGATCGCGATGACGCTGCTCGGGTTGACGGCTGGCACGCTGCTCTACGCACGGCGGTGCGGTCGGCGTGTTACGGACTGAAACCAGCGCCAATTGCAAGCTGAAGGCCTGCCCGACAATAATCGCATGAAAGACTGTCTCCCCCCGGATTATGT
The DNA here is from genome assembly GCA_020348265.1 of Phycisphaerales bacterium. Classification (GTDB taxonomy): domain Bacteria; phylum Planctomycetota; class Phycisphaerae; order UBA1845; family UBA1845. The sequence goes on from CP070744.1 coordinate 3,140,637, forward strand.
CGTCGGGCATCCGACAACCGTCTTCCACACCTATATGAGAAGTTGAGAGAATCGGGTATGATACAGCGAGGTGCTGACTTGCAGGCGCCAAGAGGATAAGGTCTACACATGGTTGCCGAGAACGTTTTGAATGAGGCCACCCGGCGGCTGGTCGAGCAGTTTGCCCCGATCCGAATCATTCTATTCGGCTCGCAGGCGCGGGGGACTGCGGACGAGCACAGCGATGTCGACCTGCTTGTAGTCTGCCCGGTCTTGGGGCGAAAACGTGACCTGATGGTGGAGATGGATCGCGCGCTTAGCGGACTGGGCATCGCCCGGGACGTAATTGTCCTGACCCCGGAGGAGTACGAACGGGATCGTCATATTCCGGGCACAGTCGCCCGCCCAGCATCGCTCGAAGGGAGAATCCTTTATGACAGCGCCCCGTGACGACATCCTCGTCAAGGTGCGCCAGTGGGCCACACACGCCGACGACGACCTGCGTGTCGCGCAGCACACGCTAGTCCTGCCAGCCGATTGCCCCTATCGCCTGGTGGCCTATCACGCGCAACAATGCGCCGAAAAGTACCTCAAGGGATTTCTTGTCCTGCAAGGCGTTGATTTTCCCTACACGCACAATATTGCCCTGCTTCGGGAACTCTGCGCCGAACGCGCCCCCTGGAGTGAGGAACTCAGGGATGCCGAGGAACTCACTCCCTTCGCTATTGCCGCCCGGTATCCGGGTAACGATGAGCCCGTAGATGAGGCGGAAGCGCGGCGGGCCGTCGAGATTGCAATGTGCGTGCGCGAACGAGTGCGCAAGGCGCTCGGCGCAGAGGGCGTAGGACTCTTTCCAGCGTGATAGGCTGAACGCTTCAATACCGCCGGAGTGGCCGAAGCCAGAAGGTCATGGCGATAACGTCGGGCCGTAACGGTGTCAGAGGTTGCAGCCACCCTACCCTCACGCAAGCGGACGGCTCATTATCGAGATAATCACCATACCCGCACGGAGTTGAAGGTAACCGCTCGCGGCGGTGTTCTTGTCGAGGTCGACAGACTCATGAACCACGAAAGCAACGGCCTCAGCTCGGTCCCACGGACGCTCCTGCCGGACCGGCCGGCGTCAGGGTCTGAAGCACTTTCCCCCTTCTGAATGACCCTTTTACCCTGCCGGTGCCTGCCAAACGGCGGATCGACCGTTCTCAAAGATTTCACAGGATCTAGTGGGCTTGCCTTACATTGCGGCGGCGAACCTACTATAATCGTCGGGTACCCGAGGGGCGGCGGATGCTACTCGGACCGGCTATGGACTCCGGTCCAACATTCGGTAAAGGAGGACCGATGCGACGCATTGCCGTGATAAACCAGAAGGGCGGGGTAGGGAAGACAACTACCGTGGCGAGCCTCGGGGCTGCTTTAGCCTCTGCCGACCGGCGAGTGCTCCTCGTCGACCTTGACCCGCAGGCACACCTGTCGTTGCATTTCGGAGTTGAACTCGAGGACGACCAACCCAGCGCGTACGATCTGCTGACTGCTTCTGCACCTGTCGACCAAGTGGCCATCAAGGCGCGGGAGAACGTCCTGCTAGTACCGTCCGACATCGACCTTGCCGCCGCTGAAGCCGAGCTGGTAAGCGTCATGGGCCGGGAGATGATCCTGCGCGAAGCAGTGGACCTGGTCGAGGCGAATCATGACGTGATGCTCATAGACTGTCCACCGTCGCTGGGCGTGCTTACCATCAACGCTCTTGCAGCGGCCGAGGAAGTCATCATACCGCTGCAGGCGCACTTTTTCGCCTTGCAGGGCGTGAGCAAACTGCTGGACACGGTGACACTGGTCCGTCAGCGCATCAATGCGAATCTCAGAGTGTCCGGCTTCGTGCTGTGCATGCACGAACAGAACACAAGACTGGCAGGTGAGGTGGTCGCGGACCTCACTCAATTCCTCGAGGCGTCGCGCAGCGATTCCGTGCCTTGGGCCAGAGCCTGCATCTACAACTCACCTATTCGCCGAAATATTAAGCTGGCAGAGGCATCGAGCTTCGGCCAAACCGTCTTCGACTACGCCCCAACCAGCAACGGGGCGATTGACTATTCAGCTTTGGCTTCGGAAGTGTTTGGCATACGCAAGATTGTATCGTCAAATATTCTCGACTCACCACGGGTGACTCCGCGAGTCCCTCCCGCACCAGCCGGCGAGGCGACGACGGCAGAGATACCGACCCAAACCTCTCCAAACGCCCCCGGCGAAAGACCTATACCGTTCCCCCAGGTGACGCCCGAAAGTTACAGCGAGCCACAGTCCGCCCCGCAGCTTTCGGTTGCAGATGTTCCCCAATTGAACTGTGAACCTGTTGAGCAGGCGACAGCCAATCCAACCGCATGCTCGCCATCGGATTATGCACCCTGCCCGCTCCAGGATGCGGACACGGGTGAGCCGACCGAGTCCGAGCCGGCGCATGCCTGGCAAGAGGCCGTTGAACCGGAGCATCCGCCCCAGGCAACCGGCGACTTCCCAAGCCGATTCAGCGACGACGATGTCCCCCTCTAGCCCCCGCCCGCAGCCGCTGCGGAACATGTGTTTATGGATCGGCTATTGGCTGGTTCTGTTCATCATCACTCACCGCCGATTCGAGTCAGCTCCGGACTTCGTCCCACCGGGAGGCGACAAGGCCATACACTTTCTGCTCTACTTCGTTCTCGCCTGGCTGGGTTGGCGGTACCTTCGATCTGCGGGCAGGAGCATAACGCTTTCAAAGCTTATGTTGTGGTTCGCAATCTACGTCGCCTATGCCGCCTTTGATGAATGGCTTCAGCAGTTCGTCGGGCGCCATGCAAGTGTCACGGATTGGGCGGCGGATGTCGCAGGGTGCTTGGTCGCGACGCTCGTTCTCGCTCGACGGGGGCAATCAAGAACACTATCGGAACACGACAGTAAGTCCGACTGATCAGGCGATTGTAACGCGTGGTTCACAAGGAACAGGCCGGCCGGGCTCGTCGTAGCAAACGTTGCATCCGAGGGGTACAATACCTGTGCTCCAGTGCGCATGTAGCGATTATCCATCTTCGGACTTGCGGAACGCTGTAATGGCCAGAAAACGCATCATTGTCGTAGTAGAGGACGAAGAGCCCATCAGGCGAGGGATCACCGATGCCTTGCGAATGGCAGGATACGACGTCGTGGAGGCCGCCGACGGGGAAGTAGGTCTGATAGAAGCGCGCCGCGCCGGAGTCGACCTGGTACTTCTCGACTTGCTGCTCCCTAAGTTGAATGGCTTCGACGTACTCGCGGAGCTTCGCGTCACCCGCCCGGCCCTTCCGGTGGTTATCCTGACCGCGCGGGGATCGGAGGACGACCGTGTCCGCGGACTACGTGGGGGTGCGGACGACTACGTGGTGAAGCCGTTTTCAGCACGGGAGCTGCTCGCTCGCGTGGAGGCCGTTCTGCGTCGCAGCCCGGAACGCCCCGCCCCGGTAGTCCGAATCGTGGGAGGCGATGCCGTAGTCGACTGCGCCAGGAGGGAGATCCGCAAGGGCGAGAACGAAGCCGTCGTTCTCTCCGAGATGGAAGCGAACATCCTGGAGCGTTTGGCAGCCCATCCAGGCCGGGCCGTCTCAAGGGAGGAACTCCTCTCCTGCGTGTGGGGGATTCGCGACGGAAGCGTGGAGACCCGGGCCATCGACATGCACATCACCCGTCTTCGCCAAAAGCTGGCAGCCGCCAGTGACGATAACGTGGAATGGATCGCGACCGTCCGGGGGAAGGGCTACATGATCGGAGCGAGTCTGGAAGTGAAGACCGCGGAGGGTCAAGCATGAGTCGGTGCCGGGCAAGCACGCTCGCTGCTGTTGTCGGCTTCATCCTCGTCGCGATTGTCGTACTAGGCGGCATGACCTGGGCCACCGTCTCCACCTTCCAGCTCGCCAAGATCAACGTGGACCGCGAACATCACACCCGCATGAGCGGGGCGGCGACGCGCATCGACAGCCATGTCGGCGGGATTCTCAAATCGGAGATGGCCCGGCCGTTCACCCAGTATTTCGCGTACTACACGGTGGCACCCGTCCAGGTGTGGACGGACCGGGCCATAGAAGCGGAAGTGAATATCGACCAGGTCGTCCTACCTTCGCCGCTTGCGGAGCCGCCTCTTCATGATCCTTGGATCGAGTTCTACTTCCAGGTGGATGAGGACGGCAACTGGCGCTCACCGGAGACAAGACCGGCGGAACGTGTTGCCGCGAGGCTTGCCTGGCTTGAGGATGTCCTTCCGGTAGGCGAGCTCGCGGAGCGCGTGGCCAAGGTGCGCCAGCGTGACCGTGGCTCAAATGAGACTCCCGACGCGCCTCAGCAGCCGCAGGAGATAAAGCTCGCCCAGCGGACTCCTCACAAAATACTGTGCCGCTGCGGGGATAGAGACTGCTGTGTAGAGTACGAGCGTCGCGGCCAAGACAAGCGGGCGGCCCAGCTTCGTTCTCTTCCTGAGTCCCAGTGCGTCAACCCGGACCACGGTGCGGAGGATATAGCCGATATCGCAGCGGTGGACGGGGACTCCGACAGCGAATCGGAGACTGTCACCGTGGGGATTGAGCAACATCCCTGGGTAGCTTTCTGGCTCGAACCCGACGCCACAGAGCGATCGAGGCTGGCCTTCGTGCGCACCGGACACTGGAACGACAAGCGGGTATATCAGGGTTTCATCGGTGACTGGCCTACTCTTAAACACGAGCTTCAACTGAAGATCAGCGACCTCTTCGACGACGTCGACTTGCAGCCTGCACCGGATGATGCGCCCCCGGATCCGGAACTTAGCAACATAACGATGCACACCATCCCGGTTCGCCTGGAAATTCCCGGGGTTACCGAAGAGTCCACCGCAGCAGCTGCCTGGAAGTCAATACGTGGCGTGCTCTTGGTCACCTGGGCAACAGCGGCGGCGGTCCTGATTGTCGCCGGTATCGGTTTTAGGAACCTCATCGCCCTTACTCAACGCCGTATGCAATTCGCCTACGCAGTTACGCACGAGTTGAGGACTCCTCTAACCACGTTTCGACTCTACTCAGACATGCTCTCTGCAGGGCTTGTGCCCGACGAATCCAAGCAGGAGTACCTTGATACGCTAAACCGTGAGTCGCTTCGGCTCTCGAACCTGGTTGAAGGCGTGCTCGAGTACGCCCGTCTCGAGAATCACAAGGTGAGTTTGAATGTGGCTGATACTGATGCCAAGTCGTTGCTCAGGGCGATCTCTGATGGACTGGAGAAGCGGTGCCAAGAGTGCGGCATAGAACCCCGGGCGCAGAATGACGTTTCTGACAGTCTGCCTCTGCGCACTGACGTCGACGTGGTAAAGCAGATAAGCGGCGTACTGATCAACAATGCGTGTCGGCACACTCAAGGCACAGACAAGCCCGTCGTGTTTGTACACCTGGCTCAGGATGACGGCAAAGTCCATCTCGACGTGGTCGATTCCGGTCCCGGGGTCAGCCACGGAGACGTGCGTAGAATCTTCAAGCCGTTTCGGCGGGGCCGCGAAGCGGATTCAGCGGCTCAAGGTGGAATCGGTCTGGGACTCGCCCTTGCTCGGAGCTGGGCCGGACTGCTCGGCGGCCGATTGGAGCTGATGACGGGACATCACAATGAACTGGGCGGAGCTCATTTCCGCCTGATTATCCCCGTGCAGGCGCGCGGTTAGTTTCTGCGCTGCGGTCTGTGGACGCCCCAGCCCGGCATGTCGTTCAGGCCTCCATCCACGAGTGTTTTCCCAGCCGGTCATTTCCACAAGGACAGGCGCGAATCCAGCACCGGTTTGACGTTGTCCTAAGATCGCGTCTAGTATGCCCATTACGTTGACCGACGGAGTGAAGGTGGATCAGGCGAAGTGGAGAAACATCAGCCTCTCACCACCGACGCGATTGGCGGGTCTCTTTGCCGCCGGCGGATCGGTCGGACCTAAGGAACTCCGTGATCGTCACGGGTGGCTAGTCTAAATGGCTCATGATCTTGCTTATTGGGTAAGCGCGTTTCACGGGAAGAAGGTACTGCTGATAGGCGACCTGATTCTCGATCGCTATCTCTACGGGGACGCCGAGCGGATCAGCCCCGAGGCACCGGTGCCCGTTCTGCGCACAGTGGAGACGCAGGAAGCTGTCGGGGGAAGCGCCAATGTTGCCGCCTGCCTTGCCGCCCTCGACTGCCGGGTAACCTGTTGCGGAGTGGTGGGTGATGACGCCCACGGCAAGACCCTAAGGGGACTTCTGGAGGAGCTCCGCGTCGATGCCGGCGGGGTGATAAGTCTGAACGACCGCCCTACCACGACGAAGACCCGCCTGGTCGGTCTCGCCCAGCATCGGCACAGGCAGCAGTTGCTGCGTGTAGACCACGAGAATGCCGATCCCCTGCCTCCATCAGCAGCGGGACAGCTCGCCGAATGTGTGCTCAGGCTGGCGTCCGAGGCAGACGTGATCTGCATCGAAGACTACGACAAGGGCGTGGTGTGCGAATCATTGGTGCAAGCCATCGTCGACGAGGCCAAGAGACTCGATTGTCAAGTGCTGGCCGACCCGGCCCGCCTGAGTGACTATCAACGGTATCACGGTGCAGGCATCCTGACCCCCAACCGCGCAGAGCTGTCGATAGCGACGGGGCGCACGCTGGATTCCGTTGAGGAGGTAGCCGACGCCGCCCGATTTGTGCTGGAGAAATACGCGCTCAGCGCAGTTGTTGCGACGGTTGATCGAGACGGCGCAGTCGTCGTTGAGCAGGAGCGCAGCTGGCAACATATTCCCACCATCCCGCGCAGTGTTTATGACAATACCGGGGCGGGTGACGCGGTGTTGGCAATGCTGGCGGCGGCAGTGGCCGGCGGGACCGATCTGGTGAATGCCGCCCGTTTGGCAAATATCGCCGGTGGGCTGGAGGTCGAGAGGTTCGGCTGTGTGCCTATTAAGACCGAGGAGGTTCTTGCGGAGCTTCGCCTCGAAGACCGTGTCCGCAACGGCAAGTTCCGCAGCGTCGATGAACTCGTCGCCGAGCTGAACCTGCGGCGCGATCGAGGTGAGACCGTGGCATTCACTAACGGATGCTTCGACATCCTCCATGCCGGTCACGTGGATTACCTCACGCGATGTCGGCAGCAAGCTTCTCTGCTGGTCGTGGGCCTTAACACCGACGCCTCGGTGCGCCTTCTGGACAAAGGTCCGGACCGCCCGATCAACAAGCTTGCGGACAGGGCGTCCGTTGTCGGAGCACTCGAATGCGTCGACTATGTCTGTAGCTTCGATGAACCGGACCCCGAGACGCTTATCCGCAAGATTCGCCCGGACATCCTGATCAAGGGCGAAGACTGGGCCACAAAGGGCGTTGTAGGAAGAGAGTTCGTCGAGTCCGTCGGCGGGCGAGTGGTGCTGCTGCCTCTGGTCGAAGGCCATAGCACATCAGCGATCGTCGAACGCATTCAAAGCGGGGCCTGACATCGTGACCGACTCCATCAAGAGCCAGTTTGCCGACCACCAAAGGCTCGTTGCAGCCGCCGGTGAAAGCGTCGACCTGCTTCAGCGAATCGCTGATCGTCTAATCGCCTGCTTCGAGCAAGGCAGGAGAGTCTACCTCCTGGGTAACGGGGGCAGCGCTGCCGACGCCCAGCACATTGCCGCTGAACTGGTTGGCCGGCTGAAGCACAACAGAAAAGCCCTGCCCGCCGTGGCCTTGACCACGGACACATCAATCCTCACCGCTGTGGCCAACGATATCGGTGCGGAGAACTGTTTCGCCAGGCAGGTGGAAGCCCTGGCGACGGATAATGACATCGTCTGGGCACTTAGCGTTTCGGGAAGATCGCCCAACGTCATCCAGGCGGCTAGGCAGGCCAAAGAGCTTGGAGCATTTCTGATAGGATTCACTGGGCGGGCGGGGAACCCCCTACAGGATCTGAGCGATCTCTGCTTCTCGGTTGACCACGACACCAGCGACCGGGTGCAGGAAGTCCACCAACTCGCCTACCACATAATCTGCAACATCATCGAGCAACACTACCTCGCTGCGTAAAGGCCACAGGCCAGTCGAAGGTTTGAACCCGTGCTACTTGCCGCGGACGTTGCCGAACAAGGATATGTGCATACGTGGGCTGAAGCGAAAGCTCCGCTTTTTGCATATATTGATGATCCAGGGGCTGCGCTCGTCCAGCTCTTCTTTGGTGACACCCTGTGGCATCAGCAGGATATTCGCAGGATCGTACGGACCCAGCTGGGTAAGTAAGTCATCTATCTCGTTGATGTCCGCGGGGGTGTCTACTACGAACTTCAGCTGGTAATCACCCCGGTTCATAAATCGCCGGATCACGTCGATGTTGATGCGCTCGCGTTCGTGCCTGTCTACCCACCGGCCGCCGTCGCGCGTGTGTGGCGTCGAGTTACCGGTCTTGGGGCTTACGCTTGCCAGATCACAGGTGATTTCCCTCCAAACCGTCCCGGCCGTTTCGATGGTCACGTGGTAGCCGGCAGCCTGGAGACGGTGTGTGAGAGTATCCACTTCCGGGGCGATCATAGGCTCGCCGCCGGTTAGGACAACAAACTTAGTGGAGAAGTCGGAAACGCGTTCGAGAATCTGGTCGACTTCGAGAGTAACACCGGTCGGTTCCCAGGAGGCATAGGGCGTGTCGCACCAAGTGCAGCGCAGGTTGCACCCACTGGTGCGGATGAAAATACTTGGCATCCCGACCAGCTTCCCCTCACCTTGAATACTGTGAAAGATCTCACTTATGAGCACGACGGAATCGTCCTGAAATTCCGTGAACACCGAGCTGCGAAATCGACGCGGAGACGCTCAGGGCACGCCGGTTGCTGGAGGTCGTCGGGGCAAGCCTGTACGGAGCCTACGGCTTTAGCCAGACACGGTTCTTCTGATTCGGCGTCCAGCGCCGATTGCTGCCCACTTCCTCTTCAGTATCGATGCTGTCGATGTCCCCCAGTCCGACGGACTTGTCCTCATCGATTACATATCCGAGCGATTCCAGCGTCTCGAGACTGACGCGCCCATCAAGCCAGAGTATGTTCGTCTTCTCACCGTGTCGAAGGTCAACCGCGCTTCGAGCTGCGCTGTCGCCCTGCGCCGGCTTAAATTTGGGACTGCCCGACGAACCCCCCAACAGCCCCGCCGTTCCACCGCTGGGTAACTCGATAACATCGCCGCTCAAACTGGCAATCTCTCCATCGACCGGGTCCACAATAGGCGGATCGAGGTTGAACCCTTCGTTTCCCTTCTCATTGAGTGTTCGCCCATTGTTGTTATAGCCGGCCCGCTCTCCCGGCGGATAGTGCGCGGCGGTGCCCAGACTGTCTCCCACGGCTACGGTATTGCTTGTGGATTTGATTCTGGAGAATCGAATCGGCCAGTTCTTGAAGGACCAGGGATCAGCATCGTCGAGCAAGCGGGCATTTCCGAGAAACTGATAATTGTACCCATAGCACCCGTTGCGTTCATCCGTCCAGGTTCGCGTCTCGGGGCAGGTATATGCCTCGTCCGCGTAGTCTTGCCGATCGCCCCGTTCGCCATCTCGATCGACGTCGGTCTTCTTGCGTTGAGGGTCCCGAAACGGAGGGATAGCCATGTATGTGCCCAGCATGGCGATGAACGTGGGGCGATACTTCAACCCTCCCGCGACCTCGATCTGCCAGCGTTCGTCGTCAACCTTGGGCATACGTCCGGGTGGAAGCACGTCCTCGTTCTCGTATGCGTAGATGGAGAAGCCTTGCCCGAAGGTATGCAGCCGCGTACTGCACAGCGTTGTTTTGCTCTGCCGCTTGGCCCGGCTCATACTCGGAAGGACTACCGCGATGAGAATCGCGACTATCGCGATCACGACGAGCATTTCCAGCAAAGTGAACGCCGCATGACTCCTGTCAGACTTCATTGAAGATCTCCGCGGGAACAACCCCGTAATCGCGTGACTCCGGCGATTCGGGCAACACACTATTACTATTGTACGGCCAGCGATACAAGCTTCTCCACCGAAAGATCGGAAAGACTTTGCACCACACCTTCCACCTCTTCGAATGCGTCTGCGGGATGGTGTATCAGGACTGCTACTGCAGCAATTCCAGCCGCATGGGCCGCCGTTACACCTGCCGGCGCATCCTCCACAACCACACACCGATTCGAGCTGATCCCCAGCCGTCCACAGGCCAACGAGAAGACCTGGGGGTCGGGCTTGCCGCGGGTCACGTCATCTCCGCTGACGATTACGGAAATCAACTCTTTTGCGCCCATGGCGTCCAGCACCAGGTCGATGTTCGGACGTGGCCCGGACGAGCCGACGGCCAGCAACACGCCGGCAGCGTGGAGCGATCGGACGAGTTCGCAAGCCCCGTCCACAATCGGGGGTGCGTCACGGACGAGATCGCGGTAGATCTCTTCCTTCCTGTCGGCCAGCTCGTGCATCCGTGTTTCAGAAACCTTGCCAAACAACACGGGGACGATATCGCGGTTCTGCCGCCCGAATGTTGCGGCGAACTGATCTTGGGTCACACTCCCGCCGCACTCTTCGGCCAGTTGCGCCCAGCTTTGGAAATGAGGCCGGGCCGAGTCTATCAGAACGCCGTCCATATCGAAGATTACGCCCACGCGGGAATCGTCCGTCATCGTCGTTTCCTCAGTGAAAAACCGCCGGGTGACATAGCCGGTCCATGATACGCAGTCCAACGGCGATCACCACTTACATATGGTGTGCCTCAGCAAGACGCCTGTCGCCCCCGCGGGCGATTTCATCGGCCTTGACAGTAGCAAAACCGCCCATTTCATGCTAAATAAGCTGGGCACCGGCGGCGAAGTGCGACCGTGAAGCTACGCCGTCGGCGCGAAGGTGGGTACGTAGGAGGTGATTCGGGTGGTGTGGCAGGAAGCACGAGCCGATGGTCTAAATGTTGATCGGATTAGTGCGGAAGGACGTTTGATGTCTTGGCAGTGGACGCTCCGCACTCCCGCGTGCTGGGGAGGTACGCCACCTGGGCAGGACACCGAGACACCATGAACAAAACATCGCAGCCTGAAAGCACGGAGTCTCGATACCGCAGATGCACCGAGCAACTGGCAGCGCGCGGCCAAGATCATGTTCTGCGTTGGTGGGATGACTTGGGCACTTCTGCACGCGAGCACTTGCTGAGTGAGATCGATTCAATCCCCTGGTCTCACTTGGATCCTCTGATCGAGACGCACATCCGCAACAGGCCTGAAGATGAGGTGCGGGCGAACCTGGAGCCAGCGGCCGTGTTTCCACACCGGCCCGACGCCGACAGTGCCGCACTGTATCGCGGCGCAGTTGTTCTCGGCGACGAGTTGATCCGTGCCGGCAAAGTGGCGGCTTTCACCGTGGCGGGGGGACAGGGTACTCGCCTGGGCTTCGAAGGCCCCAAGGGTGCGGTGACAATCTCCCCCGTTCGAGATAAGACCCTGTTTCAGTTGTTTGCCGAAACGATCATGGCCGTCCGGAAACGCTACGACGTTGCCATTCGATGGTACATCATGACCAATCCGGTCAACCATCGGCAAACCGCGGGATTCCTCGAAGACCACAGTTACTTTGGACTGCCCCCGCAAGACGTGGTCCTCTTCACTCAGGGCATGCTTCCGAGTTTCGATTTGAATGGCAAGATCCTCCTGGAGGACAAACACCGGGTGGCCCTGGCCCCGGATGGCCACGGTGGATCGCTTAAATCGCTTGTTGCCAGCGGCGCCTTGGAGGAAATGGCCTCGCGCGGCATCGAAATCATCTCCTACTTCCAGGTGGACAACCCGCTGGTCAGGCCTTTCGATCCGTTGTTCATCGGTTTGCATGCAAAAACCGGGTCGGAGATGTCTACGAAAGTCGCCACGAAGGCGGATGATTTCGAGCGGGTGGGGAACTTGTGCATGCACGAAGGCCGCGTCGTGGTGGTCGAGTACACCAAGTTCCCGGACGACCTGGCCCGGGCCAAGAACCCTGATGGCTCGCGTAGGTTCGACGTGGGCAACTTGGCGATCCACCTCCTGAACGTCGCTTTCGTCGATCGCATCATCGCTCAGAATTTCGAACTGCCCTACCGCCGCGCCGAGAAGACCGTGACCTGGATGGACGAGAACGGCTTTCAGCGGACCCCGCCGACCCCTAACGCGATCAAGCTGGAGACGTTCGTGTTCGATGCGCTTCCATTGGCGAAGAACCCGCTACTGCTCGAGGTCGACCGGGCGGAGGAATTCTCACCGGTCAAGAATGCCAAAGGCGTAGACTCGGTGGAGTCGGCCATCTGCCACCAGATCGCCCGCGCCGCCCGCTGGCTAGAGGGTGCCGGTGTAACCATACCCCGTAAGCCGGACGGCGAACCCGACATCATCATCGAGATCGCCCCCAGCTACGCCCGCAACGCCGAAGACGTCAAAAGACGCGTAACCAACCCCCCGGAACTCCACCCCGGGGAGACGATTTATATATCTTGAGGCGTGCCGACCAGAGACGTCGTACCTGTCCTCTCGCAGGGAATGCCTCCGTGTAGCCACGCATGTTACTTGGTCTTGTGTTCTTGGCTTGCCTCCGCCGCTGTGGTACTTCGTCGGCTTCCTCTTCGTGGACCCCACGGCCGACGGGCACCACTGCTTCTAAGGCGCTCATCCGCCTTGTTATCACTCAACATCGTGCTCTGCGTACTTGAAGTCGTCGCTAGCGGCCTGCTCTGCCTCTTTCAGAGCATTCTTCTGCTCCTCTGTCAACTCGTGCTGTTCCCTCTTGACTACCTCCACAATATTACGCAGCGTCCTCTGTTTCGATTCCCACGTGATGTGGAGTTTCTCGGACTCTTCAGACGTCGGCTCTACCTGGTACCATGAGAGAGTTCCGGGTTTCGTTGGATCGGGGTCGAACAGGAAACCCCAATTCTTTATGAACTCTACTGTACCCATGCCGTTGTACTTGTCTTCTGCCCCACACGCCTGCTCGGACTCAGGGGGGGCCGGGTTTACATTAATCCCAGTCGACATCTCATAACCACCAGGAATGAGCAACCTTTGCGGTTGTATAACGATATACCAGTGGTAGAAGTCGAACTTGTTCTTTTGGTCTCCTTTGCCCGGGAAGGGCGCCGTCTTAAAGACCATGTTGTAGGCTGGATCATCGAGACATACGTACAGGCGCCCTAGCGTCCAGGTTAGAATCCGTGCCAAGTTCTCGATCTCTTTGACCTTGCCAAACGATTCCTGGTGCGCGCGTGGAATGATCCAAGTCTCGAAAGGCACCGTCGAAGCATAAGGATGTATGACCACAAAGTGCGCGCCTTCAGGTGAATGCAGAACGCGCGATTCGTTGTGTCCCACTGTACCCTTGAGACGAATATCACGCGCCTCCTCGGCTTCCAGGAGTTCACACACTACGCACCGCCCACCAATGCTCACGTAATGCGTCCGAGCGTGGGCCAGTTCGTCTGCTACGCGCGCGGGAATGATGGGGCTTGCGATAATCTGACAATGGGGGTGCTCCAAGGTAGCGCCGGATTCGGGTCGATGATTACGGAAGACCGAGATATATCGGATCCGGTCGTCCCCTCGCATCTCCTCAAATCGCCTAAGTAGCATCTCAAGCACGTGTCGGCAAGTGTGCTCGCTCGAAACCCCCAAAGGACGATGCGCGTCCCACGGCAAACGCCGTTTGCGGATGTTCTCAATCACTGCTCCGTCCGTCACGGGCAACGCCCCCTGCGAAGACTTTGGGAGCTGGTGTTCCCCGGGACTCTCTACGACCACTTCCGAAAAGCCGATTCCGTCTATTCTCTCGGAGAGGACTTCCCCACCTCGCACTGGCTGATGGCGAGACGGCAACCATGGCAAAAGCGGCGCGTTGTTCTTGATGGTGAAGACGTGCCAGTCTCCGTCCCATTCGTTGCACACGCCACCGTCGTGCAGTATACCAGGCTTCTCGCCGGCCGCCTCATTGGGTGCCCTGCCCTGCTCGAGCCGGTTCTCTCCCCTGTTGTACCAACCTCGACAGAAGGGACAGTCGCCACGCCAGCTCAGCCTAAACGATTGGCGTGTATCCCTTTTCAGTAAACCGTGGAGTCTGCCCCGGCTACGTCGTTTACGTCCCGGAACGAGAGTCCACTTGCCCGTCACATGACAACGCCGAAGTTCGCCCGGTTCCCGATTATCTTCGACTATCACTCCTTGGATCTCCTCTCTCTTTGGGGAATTGTGGATCTGGCACACTTGATTCTTTGCCCGATCTCTTCGTAAAGTCATCTCCTACTGACGCGCAGATAGAAGCCGGCTTACAGTGCCGTAGCCGCCCATATACTCTCTCTATTCACTCTCCATATCCTTGTCTTTGAAGAAGCACGCGCGCGTGAGTTGTGCCTTGTCATTCTTCACGTACGGGAAGTGCACCTCGTACCAAGGCGGCGACTGCTCGCGCGCTCTCTTGAACGCCCGCACGGTCAACCTGCGTAGTCCGCTAGGACCCATCCCAGCAACGGCCAAACGAAGGACTCGGAATCGTTACAGATTGTGTTGTGTACCACGCAACACTAATCCGCTTTCCACTTCGCGCTGCTGCGGAGGCTCCGTCCGAAAGGCGATCCGATAGGCAACGGCAGTATTAGCAGCAGCACATTACTGCCCACACTCAGAATAACCAATGTCCGGCATCGAGGCAAGTGCGGCGCGTCCGGAGATCTCCGCGCCGTACGTCACGATGGTCTTGACGGATCAACTGGCGGACCGGCGGCCCGGTCGCGCTCGGCTGGACCGTTACCCAGGTACAGCGAAGGGCCTCTGTGGCATATGAGCCGACCGTCCGGATCGGAGCCCGCTGCGCCAGCGGTCAGACCGGTCCGCAGGCTGGCGCCAGCGGCTCTGACCCGGAAACGAACCCGCAAGTTAGAGCGTGTCACAGCACCGTTTATGTTGACCGACTACGGGCTAGCGGCTATATTCCGGGGCGTGCGTACCGGACGGTACAGACAGTCGTCCGGTGTTTGTGTGCGCTGAACGAAAAATCCTCTTCAGGGCGGCTTTTTGGCGCGCGCCGCGGGAACGTCTTTGGGATTTAGCAGCAAAAGGGAGTTTGTCATGCGCCCGGACGTCAAGCTTGGAATGATCGTTTCGCTGGTCGTTGTCTTCGTCGCCGGTGGCTATTACATCTATCGCGATGCACAAGAGAAACCGATTCCACTATCCGGCGGTAACGTAGTCGCCACAACTCCTCAAACACAGCATGACCCACCTACTGCGCCCCCTGCTCACGAGCGTTCCAAGACAGCAGCTCCACAGGAGAAGAAGGACAGAGCGGCACGGATAGCTGAACGACGAACCAAGACGGAAGCCGGCAAGTCGTCAGAGACGCCCAAAGTCGACGGAGCCGAGCAACGCACCCGCCGCAGCGCCGACGGCAAGCAAAAGAATACCCGAAGAAAGCCGCGACGCGGGCCTTCAAAGCAGGCGAAAAGCGCCCAGCAGACGCGTGAGAAGGGTACACAGACTACGGGCAAGCAGCAAGAGGATAAGGGCACTGCGAAGCCGACTCAGCAGGCCCCTAGAAGAAGAGCACGTGTCACAGAGAAGAAATCCGGTAATGTCGAGCGACCGACTCAGGGAGGCGGCCAGCAGCCAAGAACGCAAACCGCTCGACGGAAGATGACCGGTCGGGACGCACCCGTAGAGTCCGGAAGTCAACGGGCCGACTTCCCCGGCACACGGAATCAAAGCGTGGCACTGGTGTCAACGTCAAAGGAGCGTACGGATGCGCGGAACGTCGCCCTGGATACGCATCGTGTACAATCCGGTGACACGTTCGCGTCATTGGCGTTGTCGTACTACGGAAGCGAGAAACACACTCAGTTCCTGATCGACAGTAACCCGCACGTGGGCGACCCCCGCCGCCTGGCCATAGACACGAAAATCAAGATCCCTCCCCTGCCCCCGCCTCTGAGAGTGTGGCAGCAAGGAGCAGCACAACTGGGGCCAAAAGCCCTGACAAGATCGCAGCCGGACGGCGGACCTACACAGTCAAACCCGGTGACAGTTTCTACGCGATAGCACGCACCGTCTTGGGGGATGCATCGCGATGGAAACACCTATTCGCCTTGAATAGGGACCTCGTCGGCGGCGACCCCAAGAAGCTCCAGGTAGGCCAAGTCCTCGCGCTTCCAGCCGGTTAAGGGCTGCATCGCTGTTCGCCTTCATCTCGTCATTCGCCAACACGCCGCATAACGGAACTTGCGCCCACAACCTGAAGCACTGCTGAATGCCGGCCGCAATGCGACGCTACGGTTTGAGCCTTGGTCCCCCAATGGCTTTGGAGGGTGCGCGTTCATTAGGTCGAAGTCTATTGGACTCTGATATCCGAGGGTCCTAGAATAACCCGGGCTTTGGGGGCCTGGGCTGTGGATGGGGCAGCTAGATGCTTCGCGCAATCCCACAGGCCCATGTCGGAGGCTGCGGGAAGATGGGGTATTGCAGATTAGTCCGGCTTAAACCACGTCTAGGGAATGTAAGGGTTAAGCATAGTCACATCGGCCGCGTGCCGATGCGCTTCTCAGTGCAGGCCGAGATAAGAGACACTCGGCTACGCGGGCGCTGAGAGTAACGCCGGACTGAATCGCTACAAGCGTAAGTGTGGGGCTTGCGATGGGGGCTCACAAGAGCGTCTTGACTACGGGGGAAGTGGCGAAGATCTGCAATGTAGCACCGCGCACGGTGTCGAAGTGGTTCGATGCGGGGCAACTTTGCGGCTATCGGATACCCGGCAGCAAGGATCGGCGCATTCCCGTTGATCAACTGGTGCGTTTTATGCGTTCCCACGGCATTCCCTTCAACGGGCTTGATGACGGTGCCTTGCGGTTGCTCGTGATTGACGCCGACTTCGCCTTGAACGGTGCCGTCAAGGACGCGCTCGAGAGCGACGGCCTCTATGAGGTCTATACGGCTGAATCGGCGTTTGAGGGCGGAGCTGCAGCGCAAGACGTCAAACCCCACGCCTTGGTAATCGATGTTACCCTCCGAGATGTAACGCCAAGGGCAATCATCCGCTGGGTCCGCTCCTGCGTTGCCATGCAGGGAACGTGTATTATTGGCGTCGCCAACGACATGTCCGAGGGCACCGGCCAAGAATTGCTTCAGACGGGATTCGACGGCTACCTCAGCAAACCCTTCTCCGCGCGTTCCTTGATCGAGTTGATCGAGCGTCACGTGACGAAATCGATGCCTGAACAACCGGCGGCAAGCTGAGGCTGCTGTCGCATTGCACACCCTGACCCTCGTTGTTCGGCTCATCCCGGCGATCGAGGGGGCTCCTTCGAGTACAGGGCGACACGCTCTCGCGACATCCAATCGCGCAACTTATTGTATTAATTGATGTTACGTTTCGACTGGGAAAAGGCTGATTGACTTTCGGGGGCGCCCGTATACATTGCGGTTGGGCAGTCGGACAAGGCGCGATGTTTTTGTGCCCCGGCGCGACGACGCCCAGCGTACCAACTTGCAAGTGTATCGGTTGCGGTGCATCTTGAACGGGAAGGTCTGCGATGTTGCTCGCCTCTATTGAGCCTTATGCAGCGATCGGCGTCACGATCCTGGTCGTGATGGTGGTTGCTGCCGGGCAACTCATCGTTGCCCAGGTGTTCGGACCGAAGGTACGTCACGGGCCGGTCAAGGACCGACCCTACGAGTCGGGCATGCCCGTCGTAGTCGACACGCACCGTCGCTTCAACGTCCGCTTCTTCCTCGTCGCGATGCTCTTCTTGCTATTCGACGTCGAGCTCATCTTCGTCTGGCCTTGGGCGCGAGTCTTTCATCATGCCGCCACGACCGGGGCGACTATTCCATTGGAAGATGGCACGCCGGTAGGCAAGGGCTTCCTGGCCGTCGGGATGGGAATCTTCTTTGCGCTCCTTTTATTCGGACTTCTCTATGAGTGGAAGAGGGGAGCGCTTGAATGGGATTGAATGCCGGCCCGGCGCCATATCAGGCCAGTAAGGAGGACTTCCTTACTACCAAGCTGAACTACCTCGTGGACCTTATCCGCGAGTATGGGATCAACTGGGGACGCAAGAACTCGCTTTGGCCCCTTCCTTTTGCGACCGCCTGCTGCGGCATTGAGTTGATGGCTACCGGGGCAAGCCGATACGACATCGCCCGCTTCGGTGCCGAGGTGTTGCGTTTCACCCCCCGCCAGTGCGACCTTCTGATCTGTGCGGGCCGGGTGGCCAACAAGATGATGCCCGTGTTGCAGACCCTGTATAAGCAGATGGCTGATCCGAGGTGGGTAATAAGCATGGGGGCGTGTGCGAGCAGCGGTGGTGTGTTTGACACATACGCAGTGGTGCAGGGCATCGATCAGTTCCTGCCCGTCGACGTTTATGTGCCGGGTTGTCCGCCTCGGCCGGAAACTCTGCTCGAAGGTATTATGTGCATTCAGCGTATCGTTGAGAAACAAGGCGTGGTCGGCAGCGCAGAACGGGGTCAAGGGTTGGGAATAGTGGTCCAGCCTCCGGGTGACGCCGAATCGGATCGGAACAGGCAGGGCTGAGGTGAGCAACGAAGTGCATTCTATTATCGATCTTCTGATGGAGGACTTTCCGGCTATCGACTTTGCAGCCGGTCCGCTGCTTGCCGGCGGGGCACATCGTCCCCAGCAGATGTGTGTGCGCATCCCCCCGGACCACCTGCTGGAGGTAATGTGTTTTCTACATGATGATGGGCGCTGCGCTTTCGAGCAGTTGTGCGATCTGACCTGTGTCGACTACTTGGATTTCCCCAACGCTGCGGATCGCTATGGAGTGGTGTACTCGCTTCTTTCGGTGAGCCAGGGGCATCGTCTCTGGGCGAAGTGTTTCGTGAACGATCCTGCGCCCGAAGTGCCTTCGGTCACGAGCATATGGAAGGGTGCGGATTGGCTGGAACGCGAGGTGTACGACCTGTTTGGGGTACGTTTTACCGGGCACCCCGATCTTCGGCGCATCGTCACCTGGGAAGGATTCGAGGCTCATCCGTTGAGAAAGGATTATCCACTGCGCGGGCAGGGTGAAAGGGTAAACTTCGAGCGGGTCACGAGAGACAGCGCATAGGTATACGAACAACCGAGCGACATGACTTCGACGCAACAGACATCCTTTGAGGCCGCCCCGGCCACCTACGCTCCGGAGACCCCCGGTGGCGACGTCTGGGTCTTGAATCTCGGCCCTCAGCACCCGGCAACGCACACGACGCTGCGACACGTGCTGGAGCTGGACGGCGAAGTCGTTCTGAGCTGCACGGTGCACATCGGCTACCTGCACAGTGGGTTCGAAAAGCTCGGTGAGCACCTCAACTACAACCAATACGTAGTCGTCACAGATCGAATGAACTACGTTTCGCCGATGGCCAACAACATCGCTTGGCATCACGCATGCGAAAGGCTGTTCGATATTGAGCTCACTCCCCGGTGCAAGGTAGTTAGGACCATCATGGCGGAGCTGGCCCGCATCCAGGACCATCTGGTATGTGTGGGCTGCTCGGGGTTGGATTTGGGCGGCTTCACCGCGTTCATCTATCCGTTCAACGCCCGGGAGACGATCAACGATCTTTTCGAGGAGATCTGCGGGCATCGATTCACGACATCGTATACGCGGATTGGTGGGTTGATGCAGGACATGCCCGCCGATTGGCCGGAGAAGGTCAAACGCTGTTGCACGAAGGTTCTACCACCCGCGCTGGTCGATCTGGAGAAACTTCTCACGCGCAACCGGATCTTTGTCGAACGGACAAAGGGTATCGGCTACATCAATCATGACGACGCGATCGCCTGGGGCCTTACCGGTCCGCTAGCTCGGGCCAGTGGTGTTCGCCGCGACCTGCGCAAGGATGAACCCTATCTTTGCTACGCCGACAACTGGGACGGAAAGGGGAGTTCCGCGGTCGACTTTAAGATCCCCGTGAGCCGGGGCGGGGATTGCCTGGCTCGCTATCTCGTGAGGCTGGCGGAAATTCGCGAGTCGATCAACATAATCATGCAACTGGCGGACAACATTCCCGAAGGACCCGTGGATGTTCTGGCAGACGAGAAGATTCACTTGCCCAGCAAGGGGCGGGTCTATTCGAGCATCGAAGGATTGATACACCACTTCGAGCAGATCATGACCAACCGGGGTCTTAAGCCGCCAATAGGTGAGGTTTACGGAGCCAACGAGACGGCCAACGGCGAACTGGGGTTCTATCTGGTCAGTGATGGGGGCAACACGCCCTATCGGGCCCGCACTCGTCCTCCGTGCTTTGTCAACTACCAGTGCTTCCCCAATCTGGTCGTGGGGCACAAGATAAGCGATGTCATCGCGGTACTTAGCGGGATGAACATCATTGCAGGTGAGCTCGATAGGTGACGAAATTGCGAATCACGAATTGCACCGGGCAATTCGAGTGGATTAGGGAATCGATTAGCGAAGTAATCAGCGCATGGCTTGGAAAGTAGTTGATCGCAACGAAGCGATAGTCGAGGCGGAAGGACCCGCTCTGTTGAGCGACGCTGTGCGCGAGAAAATCCGCTCGTTTTTCGACAGATACGAGACCAAACGGGCGGCGCTGCTTCCGGCTCTGCACATCGTGCAAGACACCCTGGGGCATATTCCTCATCAGGGAATGATGGAAATCGCCGGGCTTCTCGAAATCCACCCTTCGGATGTGATCGACACGGTGTCGTTTTACACGCATTTCTGGACACACCCCAAAGGCAAGAAAATCATCACCGTGTGCAGAAGTGTGAGTTGTGAGGTAATGGGTGGAGAGGCGGTTCTCAACGAGTTCAAGAAACAACTGGGTATCGGTGAGCATGAGACTACTCCGGACGGGAAGTACAGCCTGGTGACGGAAGAATGTCTGGCCAACTGCGATCATGCACCTTGTGTGCTCATAAACGAAAAGCGACACGAAGGGGTCAAACCCGAGAATGTGGCCGCCATCCTGGCTGATCCCAATAACGATCGCGTGACCATGGAACGCAGCACCCTGTTCGATGCGCCGGGAGACTCGAAGGCAAGAGATTCGGCCCAATGAGCAAGGACATGCGATGCGCCGGACGGGACTTTAGCGAACACGAGCAAGTTGCGCGTGGACTTAAGGTGAATGGACCAGAGGCAAGCTTCAAACACGACACATCCGCCTGCCGATGGCGGCCAGGCAGCGCGAGAGTATGGCGCGGTTGGACGATGGCTAAGCCTGCTGGCGGTTTACATCGTGTTCCTCGGGCTCACCGAGGCCAAACTATGGCGGCCGGACACTTTGTATATCGGAGCAGCCAACGTACAGATTGCCGAAGCCCAGGCTTGGTGGAACGGTCAACTGGACCTGCCCGAGCGGTGGCACGATACGGCACTGGTCGATGGGAAAGTCTACAGCCACTTCCCCTTGATGTTCTCGCTGGTTTCAGCAGCTCTTGTGCCGATGCTCGGAGGTGTTCCGCACTGGTTCGTGGTACTCGTTGTGCTGACCGTGCCGTTTCTGATTTACGAGCTTTTCCGGTCATTGCTGAAGTCGCCGGTATGGTCGGCAGTAATCGCCATCGGCTACTTATGCGGCACATCCACTTGGAGAGTGCTGGAGCAAACGATCCGAACCTGCAGCCCGTATTACGTGAACATAACGCTGGCGGGTATCGGCCTTACCATTCTGCTGATGGAGCTCTACGGTCGGAAACGAGTTTGGGTCGCCGGGTTGGGATTGATCATCGCAACTCTCTCGAGGCAGCTCACGGTAGCTTTCGCACTGCCCCTGGCGTTCATGGCTCTGCGCGGCTGCCCGGCCGAGAAACGTCGATCGCGCAGCGTAGCCCTGGCAGTTGTGGGGGTGATAGTCGTCGGGCTTCCCTTAGTGTCCAACACGCTCAAGTTCGGCCATCCGCTGCAAACCGGCTACAAGTTGATATACGAGGGGCGCGAGGACAACTTCGCGCAAGACGCGCTTACCCACGGCATCTTCTCGCCTCAGTTTGTTCCGCGGAATCTTTATTACACGAACATCGGACTTCCCAGGTTCCACAGAATCACGATGGCCGGCGAGGAGCAAGTTCACATAAGGCCAAACACGGTGTGCACCGGAATCTGGTGGACGACGCCGCTGCTTTTGTGGCTGTTTATCGACCTGCGGCGCATCCTTGCGGAACCGGTTGGGCGCTGGCTTCTTCTCGGCGCGTTGGTGGTTTACGCAGCGTTGCTCTTTTTCCACGCGACCGGTGCGTATCAGCGCGGGTACAACCGGTTCTCTCTGGACTACATGCTGGTTCTCTTCGCGGTCATTGCTCCGACATGTTTCGTGGGGCGGAGACGGTGGATCAGCGTGGTAATGATCGGCTGGAGCGTGGTTTACTTCAGATGGCTAATATAGTGGGGCTCTTTGCGGGGGCGGCGGAGACCTAGGCAAACAAGATGGCGGCGTACGAACCAGTCTTGCTGAGAAACAAAGGCGTCGAGAACTCGACGGCGCTGAAGGTCTACGAATCGCGCGGCGGGTATCAGGCTTTGCGGAAGGCCCTGAAAATGAATCCCGAGGAGGTCGTGGAGGAGGTCAAGAGGGCCAACCTTCGCGGACGGGGCGGGGCCGGTTTCCCGGCAGGCGTGAAGTGGGGATTCCTCCCCAAAGATCGAACGGTGACGTATCTGTGCGTCAATAGCGATGAGTCCGAGCCGCCAACCTTCTCAAACCGCGTGCTGATCGAGATCGACCCGCACATGCTCGTCGAGGGCACTATTATTACAGCTTATGCAACGAGAGCACAGGTTGCCTATATCTACATGCGTGTGGAATTCCACGAGCAGTTCCACATTCTTCAAAAGGCGATCGACGAGGCCTATGCTGCCGGCTATCTCGGGTCTAAGGTTTTGGGGAGCGATTTCGCCCTGGAGTGTTATATCCATCGCGGCGCGGGGGCCTACGTCTGCGGCGAGGAGACGGGCTTGATCGAGTCTATCGAGGGCAAGCGCGGATGCCCGCGGATCAAGCCGCCGTTTCCTGCCGTCGAAGGTCTTTTCTACAAGCCGACGGTAGTCAACAACGTCGAGACACTCTGCAACGTGCCGCACATCATCGAACGCGGCGCGGACTGGTTCACCGGCATCGGCCCGCAACATAGCACCGGCCCAAAGCTGTTCTGCATAAGCGGCCCGGTTAACAAGCCCGGATGCTACGAAGGGGCGATGGACATAACCGTTCGCGATCTGATTGAGCGCGAGGATATGGGCGGGGGGATGCTGCCTGGTAAGAAGGTCAAGGGCGTCCTGCCGGGCGGCGTGTCGGTGGGTATACTCACTGCCGACGAGCTGGACATGAAAATGGACTTCCAGGACCCAGCCAAGTATGGGCTGCTCGGCCTGGGAACCGCGGCTGCGGTGGTGATTGACCAAGATACGGATATGCGCAGCGTTTTGCGGAACATGGCCCGTTTCTATGGCACGGAGTCGTGCGGACAGTGTACGCAGTGCCGAGAAGGCACTGCCTGGATGCATACGATCGCCAGGAGGATCGAAGCCGACGGAGGCCGGATTGAAGATTTGGACATAATCGCGGAGACCGCCCGCAGCATGGGCATGATGCCGGGATTGAGTATCTGCGGTCTATCAGACGGTGCGACCTATCCGTTGGAAACGATAGTAAAGAAGTTTCACAGCGAGTTGGAGGAGTCGATTAGGGCGCAATCGCCCACGGAAACAGACGCGTTGGCGGGCGCGGTAGGTCATTAGTATCTGAGCCGCTTAGAGCCCGCGCGGATGTCCGCGCAAGCTGAAGCGTGCGGCTCGGGTAGCTACGTGAGTATGAACGTGGTACGCGCGTTGGTGAGTTAATGCCGAAAATCACCATAGATAATCGCGAAATCGAGTGCCGTAAGGGCATATCCGTCCTGCAGGCCGCCTTGGAGGCGGGATGGAACATACCCCACTACTGCGCTCATCCGGGTCTGAGAGTGGTGGCTTCATGTCGGCTTTGCCTGATGGAAATGCGCATGCCCGACCCGAAAACTCAGGAGCCGACCTGGTCACCCAAGCTCGTGCCCGCTTGCCAGACGCCCGTTCGAGACGGTCAGGTGGTTCGCTTCGATTCGGATCGCGTTCGGCAAAATGTAAAGAGATGCATGGAGTTCTTCCTCCTCGACCATCCGTTGGATTGCCCGGTGTGCGATCAGGCGGGCGAGTGCCATCTGCAAGACTACAGCTACAGGTTTGGCGAAGCTGAGTCGCGGATGGTGGATGAGAAGTTGGAGAAGCCCAAAAAGGACATCGGGCCGCGGACGCTGCTTTATTCGGATCGTTGCGTGCTGTGCACCAGATGCATCCGGTTTACGCAGGAGATCTCCGGCACGCACGAGCTTTGTCTGGTAAACCGGGGAACGCGGAACGAGATTGACGTATTTCCCGGCAAGCCGCTGGATAACCCCCTGCAAGGCAACGTAGTCGATATCTGCCCGGTCGGATCGCTGATCGATAAGGACTTTCTGTTCAAGAGGCGCGTTTGGGAGCTGGAATCGGCGTCTTCGATTTGTCCGGGCTGCGCGAGAGGATGCTTTATTCGCGTTGACCATTGTGACGGCACGGTCTATCGGCTCAAACCGCGATACAATCCTAAGGTCAACGACTGGTGGATCTGTGACGAAGGTCGATTCGGTTGGAAGTATGTCCATGATGACAAGCGAATCACCGCGCCTGTGCTTCACCGCGGCCATGAGAAGACTACGCCCAAGTGGGAAGAGCTCCCGGAGATTTTGCGTTACCGGTTCGAGGAGCAGATGCGGAAGAACGGTCCCGACAAGGTCGTTGCGATGTTGTCGCCATTCATGGCCTGCGAGGAGGCTTGGCTGCTGATCAAGTTCATTCGTGAGGTAGCTCCGCAAGCCGCGTTAGCCATGGGTCCTGTGTCCGAAGACGGCGAAAACCAGCATTTCCCAGTCGGGGCGAGCGGTGACGCGGTGCGCTTCACCATTCTCAAGGAAAAGTGCCCCAATCGGCGAGGGATTGAGCTGTTGATCGGCGCTGCCGGTGGAAAGACCTTGAGCTTCGAGGAATTCGTGGAGAAGAGCGCTGCGGGAGATTTTTCAGCCGGCTGGGTGGTCGGCGGGTATCCCGCGGAATGGGTGGACAAAGCTGCTGGCAAGATAGCTCCGAAATTCGAGCTTCTTGTCGTGCAAGACATCTTTCCAAACGCGCTGACGGACGCAGCGACGATTATACTGCCGTCCTGCGCGTGGGTTGAGCGTGAAGGTAGTTTCGTTAATAGCACCGGGTTGATTCAGCCGTTTGAGCGTGCGATCAGCCCGCCTGAGGGCGTGAAGCGGGATGGACAATACCTGTACGAAATCGCCGGTTTGGATGGACTTTATCGAGCAGGGCGTGTACGTGAGTTGATGAACGCGACGATTGAGGAGTTTGCCGCAGTCTTCGAGGCACCGCCGATGCCCGCACACGCGCATTAGAGGAGTGGAGCAGGCGCGGTTGGCGGTCATGGTTTAGAGTAGCAGGATTTGGATATGCGAGAGTTTTTTACCAGTCAGTTCGGCGTAAGCATCACTTTCTCGGTGATGGTCATCGGCGCGCTGCTGGGCATAACTACTTACTGCATCTACTTCGAGCGAAAGATCGCCGGTTGGGTCCAGGATCGTTATGGACCTAACCGTGTCGGACCGGCGGGGATCTTTCAGCTTGTCGCCGACGGCATAAAGATGGTGTTCAAGGAGGACATCATCCCCGGGCACGTCGACAAAGTGCTCTTCCTTGCCGCCCCGGCGATCATCATTATCGTCTCATTCATAGGATTCGCTGCCATACCCTGGGGCGGGCAGTGGGAACTTGACGGCCACCTGGTGAACATCCAGGTAGCCAATCCGGACATAGGCTTGCTGTATATCCTGGGCGTGGCCTCGATGGCCATCTACGGCCTGGTGCTCGGGGGCTATTCGAGCAATAACAAGTACTCGCTGTTCGGCTCGCTGCGGGCAACGGCACAAATGCTCAGCTATGAAATCCCTCTGGGACTGTGTATTCTGGTCGTCGTGCTTACTCTGGGCACGTTACGACTGGAGCATATCGCACTCGCCCAAACCGGATACTGGTTCGGCATAATCCCGCAATGGAACGTCTTTCTACATCCGGTCCCCTTCGTCATCCTGCTGATTACTTCACTGGCTGAGTCAAACCGTACACCGTTCGACCTTCCCGAGGCGGAGCAGGAGCTGGTCTGCGGCTACCACACCGAGTACACCGCGCTTAAGTTCGGAATGTTCTTCCTGGGTGAGTATGCCCACATGATCACCGCGAGCGCGTTGATTTCCGTACTCTTTCTGGGCGGATGGCACTTCCCCTGGATCCCGTGGGCCCAACCCGAAGCCACCAGTTTCTTCGCCGTCTTGGTCAAGATCGGGGTGCTGGGCGGGAAAGTGGTGTTCTTCATCTTCCTGATGATGTGGCTTCGCTGGACCTTGCCGCGGTTTCGCTGGGACCAGTTGATGAGAGTGGCGTGGAAAGGACTTATCCCGATTACTCTGGCTTTGTTCATACTGACCGCGGTGTTGGTTTACTTCGGACTTGAACGTTCGATCTGGACGTTGGTGGGCAACGTGGTGATTGTCGCCGGTGCGCTGTTGATTGCCGGTTCTTTCGGCCGGGAAGTCACCGGGCGTACGACGAATCTCCCTCCCATTCCTTCGGGGCCCTTCTCGCCGGGTGTTGGCGGTGTGGGAGCAAGCGCATGATTGAAGATCATGACATCCTGAACGTAGACGCTCCAGAGCTTTCAGCCGCCGAGAGGTTCTACTTGCCGCAGATTCTGGACGGCATGGGTACAACTATCCGACATATGGGGCACAGTTTGTTCAAACGCCCCATGACCGTGCAATATCCCGAGGAGCGCCGCGAGCTGCGCGTGGAAAACTATCGAGGAGTGCACCGTCTCAACCGCGATGAGCAAGGTCGCGTCGCCTGCGTGGCGTGTTTTATGTGTGCGACGGCTTGTCCGGCGAATTGCATACACATCGAAGGCGCGGAAGCGCCCTGGGATGATCGCGAGAAGTACCCGGCGAAGTTCGACATCGACGAGCTGCGCTGCATCTACTGCGGCATGTGCGAAGAGGCCTGCCCCGTGGACGCCATCGAGCTTACCCCACGCTATGACCTGGTCGGGCGAACGCGCGCGGAGATGATCCTGGACAAAGAGGAACTCCTGGTGATCTACGACCAGACCAAGGGCGAAAAAGCGCGCAAGAACCCGCCAATCACAGGCTATCCACGAATGGCTGGTGCAGCTGCTTTGGACCCCGAAAGCGAAACGGAGGGCGAACAGGCGTGACGGCGTCGACGGCTTATATCCTGTATCTGGCGTTCGCAATCGGTGCCGCCGCCGTCTACTTGATGCTGCCCAGGCCGGAACGATCCAAGGCGATCGCCGGGGCTCTTTTGGGAGTGGCTGCACTGGCGGTGCTGATCACCCTGCTGGTCGCGCGTGTTACCGAACCCGGCTCGACAAGGGCCTTTTTCTGCATATTCGCAGCGGTCGCACTGTTCGCCGCTGCGCGTGTGGTCACGCACAACAGACCCATCTTCAGCGCCCTGTACTTCGTGCTGGTGGTCCTGGCGGTTGCAGCCTTACTCGTCCTGCAGGAGGCGGAGTTTCTTGCCGTTGCCCTGGTGATTGTGTATGCCGGTGCCATCGTGGTGACGTACCTGTTCGTAATAATGCTCGCCCAGCAGACTGGGTCGCCGGTCTACGATCGCCAGGCCCGTGAACCTCTGCTGGCCGTGCTCATCGGGTTTCTTTTAATGGCTGCTGTGGCCGGTCAGGCGGGGGCGCTCCCTGATACCGTCGAACAAGGATCGGTCTTGGCGACACAGACCGGCCCGGACAGTCCGGCCTCGTCAATCGCCGAAGGCAATACCGCTGCTGTGGGTAGGGCAGTTATGACCAAGTACGTCGTGGTACTGGAGATCGCCGGCGTGCTGCTGTTGATAGCAATGATCGGCGCTATAGCGCTATCCAAGAAGAAGGTTCCGTCCGAACAGGTTCGCACGGCCCGCAAGCCTTTAGGCCAGGTGGGCAAAGAGGTGGCACCGTACTAATGCCGGGAATAAGCGAATACATCATACTGGGTGCGATTCTCTTCGCCCTGGGTCTGGTCGGCTTCCTCTCCCGCCGCAACCTGATCGTCATGTTCCTTTCAACGGAAGTGATGTTTCAGGGCGTCATCATTAATGTGGTAGCCTTCTCCCGGCTGCACCGTGCCGTCGAGGGGCAGGCGTTTGCGTTGTTCCTGCTAGTGATTGCCGCGGTGGAAGCCGGTCTGGCTTTGGGTCTGATCGTGTTGCTGCACCGCCGCAAGGGTACGTTGGATGCGGAGGAGTGGTCGGTTATGCGCGGCTAAACGCTGCGTAGTGGGTTATTGCAGGGCTCGGCCTGTTTAGTTGAGCACAATGTCAATCGAGACGTTGAGAATCTGTGGAATTATCATCCTGCTGGCTCCGTTTTGTGGAGCGGTGATTGCCGGTGGTTTGGGCCCCATTATGCTCCGCGGGCGGTCGCACTGGCCGGCAATTCTTGGAGTTGCGGGGGCGTTCGCGGCGGCGGTAGTAGTCTTCACCCAGCTGTACGGCCACGGGACTGAAGAGCTATCCGCGCAGATCCCGGTCTACCAGTGGATCATCGATGGTGCCGGATCGGCATTCAAAGTTGAGTTCCTGATCGATCCCCTGACATCGGTAATGCTCCTTACCGTCACCGGCGTGTCGCTTCTCGTGGTGATCTACTCGCGCGACTACATGCGCGAGCACGGCAAGCCCGAACGAGGCTATGAGCGCTTCTTCGCCTTCTTGGCCCTGTTTGTTTTCGCGATGTGCGCCCTGGTGCTCGGAGGCAACTTCCTGCTGCTTTATCTGGGTTGGGAAGCGGTGGGATTGTGCAGTTATCTTCTCATAGGATTCTATTACAGTCGACCTGCCGCTGCAGCTGCGGCCAAGAAGGCGTTTCTGGTTAACCGCGTGGGGGACTTCGGCTTCGGGCTGGGGATCTTGCTGATCTACTTGAGCTTCGGCACGCTGGAATACGCGGCGGTGTTTGACATGGTCCAGAGCGGCGTCCTCGCGTCCGGGGATCCTCTGACTAACGGACGGGTCACCACAATCGCTCTACTGCTTTTGTGTGGGGCGTGCGGCAAGAGCGCTCAGCTCCCCCTGCACGTCTGGCTTCCCGACGCCATGGAAGGCCCCTCGCCGGTGTCGGCTTTGATTCACGCCGCTACGATGGTAACCGCCGGTGTGTTCATGGTCGCCCGTTGTGGGGCGATCTTCACCGCGTCCTCAACCGCAATGGCAGCTGTTGCAGCTATCGGGGCGACGACTGCTCTTTTCGCCGCCACCATAGCTTTGGTCCAAACGGACATGAAACGCATCCTGGCTTACTCGACCATAAGCCAACTGGGATACATGTTCCTAGGCGTTGGTGTTTACGCAGCTGATTCCGCGATCTTCCATCTGTTTACGCATGCGTTTTTCAAGGCCCTGCTCTTTTTGGGTGCGGGAAGTGTGATGCACGCAATGGGTGGGATCATCGACGTTCGCCAGTTCGGAGGCCTGCGCAAGCTCCTGCCTTGGACATTCGTCACGTTTGTGGTCGGCTCATTGGCACTGGCCGGATTCCCCATGTTGAGCGGCTTCTTCAGCAAAGACGAGATCATCCATCACGCTCTGGTGGCTCATCCTCTCTTGGGCATCATCGGGCTGGTCACTGCCCTGCTGACGGCGTTCTACACTTTTCGCATGGTATTCCTGGCTTTCTTCGGCGACGAGCGCGTACCCGAGGGAGTGCACCCCCACGAGTCGGGCGGATGGATGTTATTCCCGCTGTGCGTCCTTTCCGTCGGTGCGATCTTCGCGGGCTACTTGGGGGTAGAGGCAACCGGACGAGGGTTCCATCACTTCCTCACCCCGGTGTTCGAAACGACCTTCGTGGCGATGAATCCTGCTCATGCGGGGAGCCACGAAGTTGCCCATCCGGGCTTCTGGGAACACTACGGTCTGATGATCCTCTCCGGCGGCCTGGCGATCATAGGCATCCTCGTCGCCTACATTATCTACGTGAAACGACCGTGGCTCTCCGGCCTGGCCAAGGCATCGGCCCCGGATGCCTATCAGACGCTTTGGAACAAGTACTACGTAGACGAGTTCTACGATGAGGCGCTGGTGGAACCGGCCAGGAAGACGGGGCGCTTCTGCGTGGGGTTGGATGATTATCTGATTGATGGATTGATCTGGTTGGTTACCGCGGTGCCTCGGGGCATCGCCCTTGTCCTGCGCACCATGCATAACGGAGCGATGCAGAGTTACGCCCTGAGCATGACCGCGGGCATCACCATTATCGTATTGCTGGTATTTTGGAGCTGACCTACGGCGATTAGGCGTATTTGATGGCGCAAATTCTGGACATGCCGCTGTTCAATCTCGCGGATAGCTGGGCGCTTACGCTGGTCATCTTCGCCCCGCTTGTGGGGATGGTGCTGCTCTGGTTACCTCCGCCTGGTGACGACAAAGGCATCAGGCGAAGCGCCCTCTTCGCTTCACTGGTGACTCTTGCTCTTACCGTGCTGGTAGTGTTCCAGTTCTACAGCTTCGAGCCAGCGGTTCGACAGAGCCGGGCATACGCATTCACCTGCCACGTACCGTGGATCGCGGGTACGGCAGGTGATAGCGCGACCATCGACATCGCTTACCGCCTGGGCGTGGACGGCATCAGTATCTGGCTGCTGGCGTTGACGGCGTTCCTGATGCCGCTGGCTATCTGGGGCAGCTTTAGCGGAATCCGCACGCGCGTTCGCGAGTATTACAGCCTCATGCTTTTGCTGGAGGTTGGCCTGCTCGGAGTGTTCTGTGCCCTCGACGTCCTGCTTTTCTACGTATTCTTCGAGTTCACGCTCGTTCCGTTGTTCTTCTTGATCGGGATATGGGGTGGTTCGGAACGGCGGCGGGCGGCCAACAAGTTCTTCATCTACACTCTCGCAGGAAGTGTGTTGACCTTTGCGGGCGTGGTCTATCTGGCGTACTACTCATTCACCGTGCTGGGCACGGCTACGCTCAGTATCGAGAGATTGATTCAGGCGGCTCAAGCGGGCCACATCGCTCCAGCAGTCCAGTGGTGGTTGTTCCTGGCGTTTGCAGCCGGGTTTGCGATCAAGGTTCCGCTGTTCCCCGTACACACCTGGTTGCCGCTTGCGCACACCGAAGCGCCCACTGCGGGCAGTGTGATTCTTGCCGGGGTGCTGCTGAAGCTGGGCACGTACGGATTCTGCCGCTTGAGCATTCCCATGCTTCCCAACGCCAGCTTCGAGCTCGCGCCGGTAGTGGCGGTGCTGGCCGTCATCGGGATCATCTATGCAGCCCTGGCCGCCTGGGTGCAGAAGGACGTGAAGAAGCTTGTTGCCTATTCGTCGGTATCTCACTTGGGATTCTGCATGCTGGGCCTGTTCAGCCTGAAGGTCATCGGCGTTACCGGCGGCGTTGTGTACATGATCAACCACGGTCTATCCACCGGGGCGTTGTTCCTCATCGTCGGATGTATCTACGAGCGCTACCACACCCGCAACATCCACGAAATCGGCGGCCTGGCCAGACAGATGCCTTGGATGGCGTTCTTTTTGATCTTCTTTACCCTAAGCAGCGTCGGCTTGCCGGGACTCAACGGCTTCGTGGGGGAATTCCTGGTGCTTTTGGGGACGGCGACGTCAAAAGCCACTTCGGACCTGCGGGCGGCCGGGCCGCTGGGCTATGGTTATGTGATACCCGCAGCGACCGGGATCATTCTCAGTGCGGTCTACATGCTGTGGATGTGCCAGCGCGTCTTGTTCGGCCCGTTGAAAGAGCCGGCCAATACCCCGGATACGTCCACCGGACTCACCAAGGATCTTACCCGCCGTGAGATTTCCATCCTCGTACCCATCGCACTGGCATGTGTTTTCATCGGCGTGTATCCCAAACCCATGCTCGACACCTTCAAGGTGGCGATTGAGCGCAACGTGCTGCGGGATGTCCTTCCGGCAGAACGCGTCACCGCCGAGACGAGTGGATTGAGCATTCCCGCGGACGCAACCCAGGATACACAGTCAGGCGAAGGTTCACCCGCAGAACCTGACGATGGTGTACCGGCGCAGCCGGCTGATCCCCCGCGGGACTCTGCCGTCCTTGCCTCTTTGACTGATCTCGATACCACCGGAGGGCCAAAGCATGAGCGCTGATAGCTACTTGGCCCCCTTGGCTCCCGAGTTGATTCTGCTGATTGGCGCAGGGGTTGTGCTGCTGGCGGGTTTGATGCAGTCCGGCCGCCGCGGACCCTGGGTGTCTATGTTGGC
This sequence comes from Phycisphaerales bacterium, assembly GCA_020348265.1. Classification (GTDB taxonomy): domain Bacteria; phylum Planctomycetota; class Phycisphaerae; order UBA1845; family UBA1845. The sequence continues at coordinate 3,172,960 of CP070744.1, forward strand.
ACTTCTTGTCGTGCTTCTTGCGTTTGTAACGGCGCTTAGACAAAGCGTACCTGACGGCCAGGCTGCAGTGTTGGGGCTATGGCTTACTCCCTTGACCTTCTATACACGGTGTATCGCGCTGGGCATCGGCGCGCTGATCGTACTTATCAATTGGTATCAACCGGTTACTGAAGAGCGCGGCGAGTATATGGCGATGATTCTCTTGTCGCTGCTCGGCGTGCTTTTGACCGCGTCAGCCAACGATCTGGTGGTTCTCTTCTTTGCCATTGAGCTGGTCAGTATCCCCACGTACGTGTTGATCGCTCTGAGTCAAACCGACCAACGTGCCTCGGAGGCATCGGTTAAGTACTTCTTCCTAGGGGCGATGGCGGCGGCGGTCCTGGCTTACGGTCTGAGTTTCCTGTATGGGGTCGCGGGAACCACAACAATCCATACCGTTACCGAGGGGGTGGCGACGTCTACCCTTCCATCGGGTCCGGATATCGGCGGCTTGGCCCTTGTCGGAGTTCTTCTGGTGTTCGGCGGGTTGGCGTTCAAAGTCGCTGCCGTGCCGTTTCATGTCTATGCTCCGGACGTCTATGAAGGGGCGGCATCACCGGTAACCGGAATGCTGGGCTTTGTGCCCAAACTGGCCGGCTTCATCGCCCTGATCAAGATCTTCAGCGCGTGCAATTGGGATTTGCCCGTTGTCGTGTGGTGGATCATCTGGATCGTTGCGGCTGCGACGATGACCGCAGGGAACGTGCTGGCCCTTCTTCAGAGAAACGTTAAGCGGATGCTGGCCTATTCGAGCATCGCCCATACCGGCTATATGCTGATTGCGATTCTGGTCGGTCCCGTGGCCGGCCAGGGGCCCATGCATGACGGCGTGACCGCCCTGCTATTCTATATTGCGATATACGGGGCGATGAATCTGGGGGCGTTTGCCTTGCTCACTGCGTTCCGTTCGCAAGGTCGTCCCGTGGAGACGCTCGAAGATATCGCCGGTCTCGCCGTTCGCGCCCCGCTGGCCACGCTCGCCTTTGCGATTTGCGTTTTCAGCCTGATGGGATTCCCTCCCACGGCTGGTTTCCTCGGCAAGGTGTATATCTTCAGCAGTGCATTTTCATTGGATCAACCGCATCCGTTCCACGGTCCGCTTATTGCCTTGGCGATCATCGGCGTGGTCAACTCGGCGATCGCGGCTGCGTATTACCTGCGGATTGTGTCTGCAGCCTACATCGGAGCGGAGGTTGACTGGCCCGTGCGCACGGGCGGTATACCGGTTCGCCTGGGTCTGGCCCTGTGCGCTATTCCCATGCTGATTGTCTTCGTGTGGCCCGCGGGTCTTGCAGGTGAGGCGCAGAGTGCTGCTGCTTTGGTGAATCGCTCGATTCAACCTCAGAGTACGCAGGTGACCTCGTTGGCCGGACAAGAAGGCAGAGAGGCGATTCCTACTGGGTTCAACGCGCAGGACCGTCCGCAAAGTGAAAGTCACCCTCCGGGCGACAGCACAGGGTCGAAGACGCAGCACTAAACGGTGCACTCAGAACATGTCCGCCATACTCACTCGTGATCAGGTTCGACAGGTTGACCATATCGCAGTCAATCGCTACGCGATTGCCGGCGTAGTCCTGATGGAGAACGCCGGCCGCAACGCCAGTCGAATCATCAACAGAACATACGGTCCCGAGGGAAACGTGTTCATCTGTTGCGGGCCGGGCAATAACGGAGGCGATGGGTGCGTCATCGCTCGGCATCTTCACAATCTCGGCTGGTCGGTCAGAGGCCTGATAACAGGCGCAGAGAGCCAGATGACCCCGGACATGCTGGCCAACTACCGAATCGTCAAGGCTATGGGGCTTCCACTGATCATCGCATCCAGCGGGGAAGAGCAACTGCGCGCCGTCGGCGAGATGCGGAATGACGATGTAGTCGCGGACGCGCTGCTGGGTACGGGCTTTCGCGGTCAGGTACGCAGTCCGACGGCTGAGCTGATCGAGGCGATCAACGATGCCCATAAGCGGGCTACGGTGGCAATCGACCTGCCTTCCGGGCTGGACTGCGACACCGGCGAACCGTCCAACGCCACAATACGCGCCGATTTGACCGTGACTTTCGTAGCCAAGAAGATGGGATTCACACTTCCGGCATCAGTCCCCTTCGCCGGGAAGGTCGAGGTTGCCGACATCGGAGCTCCGCGGGGAGTCATCGAGGAGATTCTTGCTTCCAGTGCGCAGCATCGGTCGGTTTGAGGGCTCATCGCGCGAGATCAGGAGACGTCGACTTGGCTGGATTCACCGAACATCGGCCTCCTTTCTTGCTCACAACCCCTTTATCAAGGAGTAGCTCCGTGGTTCATGTTTCGGTGTCACTGCTAGCTTTAGCCGTCGCGTCGACACTGGGACTAGGCGTAGCACGAGCGCTTCCTGGGAACGAGGAGACGGCCGATGCTCAGGAAAGAACCTGGCAGAGCTTCCGGACCCTAAAGACCGATCATTTTGAGATCAGATATGACACGTCCGAAGTCGTGGCCCGCACAATTGCAGATCGGGCGGAGGCCACTCTTGCAGCCGCTTTGAGGTTTTGCGAATCGGTTGGATTCGAGGTTAAGTCATTAGATGCTCGACTGCACCTGTGGTTGTTTGATCAGCTTGCGGACTTCACTCGATACAGGAATAGCGTCGGTTTGGATGAGGCACCACGCGCCGGTTTCTACTCTCCCGAGAAAAACCTGACCACGCTGGTCAATACGATGAGCCTGCCTGAAGTGGTGCGAATCACCGAGTGGATCCGGCAGGCAAAGATAGAACTGAAAGAGGCTTCCACTAGTCCTCCCGGCGAACAGGGGATTCGCTCCGAGCAAGACACTTTGCAGAAACGCACTGAAACGCTTCAGCGACATCGCGATGCCATTGTAGACAGATTCAACCACCTTGTACTTCAACACGAGGTGGCCCATCAGGTTTTCTTCAATTTCGGGCTGCACGTGCGCGGAGCAGACAATCCGCAATGGCTCTTAGAAGGGTTGGCGTGCCAGTTCGAGGTATCCCAAGGGGAAGAGCCGCGATTCCCAGGCAACCTGAATCACCTGCGTTTGGCGGACTTGCGCGGAGCTCTGAAAATCGACTCGGGGATTACAGCCTGCTCGGACGCTGTCTACGAGGCTGCGCTGAACTCCCGGCGATTGGCCAGCTTGGCTGATCTGATATCCAACCCAAAGACCTTGACGGACTCACAACAGAACGCACGGTATCGTTATGCTCAAGCGTGGGGCCTGGTGCTTTACCTGAGCCGGAAACACCGCACCTCCTTTGCCGACTACCTCCATCGGCTTTCACAGCGTCGTCCCGGCGAGCTAATCTCAAGGCAGCGGGAAGTCGACGAGTTCACTGCTGCGTTCGGCCCGCCCGACAAGCAGCACGATCTGGTTTGGCTGGACTACGTGCTGAGGCTCACCCGTGGTCGTAGCGAGATCGTGCGCTAGTCTGGCCGGACTCGCCCTCGGAGGTTATCATCCTCCTGTAGAATTGGCGCGGAAACGAACGAATGAACGTCATTATTGCCGGTGCAGGCGAATTCGGCGGACACGCTGCAGAGGTTCTTTCGGCAGACGGACACAAAGTGACCGTCATCGATGTGTCCACAGAGCGTCTGGGGCTCTTGAACGACAAGGTTGACGTTCGAACCTTGGCAGGTAACTGCGCTCATTTCCAAGTCGTCGCTGAGGCTGGGGTGGAACATTGTGATCTGCTGATCGCTGCCACCGAAACTGACGAAATCAACCTGTTTGTGGCGTGTGTGGCCAAGGCGAGTGGGGCGAAGAAGACGATTGTCCGTGTGCATCATACAGCCAACTTCGAGCTTCGCGGCAGACCGCTGGCGGAAAAGCTGGGAATAGACGAGTTGATTTGTCCCGAACATCTGGTCGCGCTGGCAATCACACGTACGCTGCGAAACCCCGGATCGATTGCCCTGGAAGAGTTCGGCCGAGGGAAACTGCTCATGCAGCGTTTTCCGGTGATACGGGGAGCGACGGCAGTAGGTAAAAAGCTGCACGAGATCAGACTTCCGGCCAGCGCCCGGCTTGCCACCGTCGAGGGGAAATCCGGGGTGGCCATCGCAAACGCGGAAACGGAAATAGACGCCGGAGATCTGGTTACTCTGATCGGAGAAAGGAAGACCTTCGAATCGGCCAGAAAGGTCTTCCATAAAGGCAAGGAAAAACGTCTGCTCGTCGCGGTCATGGGGGAGACATCGACCGCAGCATGGCTCTGCCGGAGCCTGAAAAGTCGAATGTTCTCCGTGCGCCTGTTTGTCCAGCAGCACCAGCGTGCTGTGGAACTCTCGGAGAAACTTCCCCACGTCACCGTCCTGGAGGCAGACCCTACAGATGCCACCACTTTTGCCGACGAGCACATTGAGAAAACCAACGCCTTTATAGCCGTAACTGAAGATGACGAATACAACATTCTGGCCTGTGCCCAGGCAAAGAAGCTGGGGGTAGCGACAGCCTTCGCCATTGTCACCAAGGAGAAGTACCTCCACCTCTTCCCCTCTGTGGGCATCGACCACGCGTTCATACCTCGAACCGTCGCGGTAAGCGCGATCCAGCACATGCTCGCTGTGGGGCGAATTCGCTCATTGGCGACTTTCGCCAACGGCATCGCCGAAGTCTATGAAATCAGGCCCTCGAAACGGGCAAAGATACTGGGGAATGAGCTGCGCAACGTCCAGCTTCCGGCAGAGACGATGATTGCCGCCATCCGGCGGGGCAACGAGGTTTACGTCCCCGGGGCGGAGGATCGCTTCACCGAGGACGACACTATTCTGGCCATCGGTCCCTGCGGCATTGCAGATGACCTGCTCAAGCTCTTCGTAAGCAAATGAACCTGGACCTGCGAAATACCGCCCGACACCTCGGGCTCTTGATGTTCGTGCTTAGTGCCCTTGTCGGGGCTGCGGCGGGTTTTGCAGGATGGGACCACGCCTTTGCGGGGCACGCCGACACGGCTGACATTCGCGCATTGTCGGCAACCATACTGATCGGCGTGGTTGTCGGCGGCCTGCTGGTCTTCGTAGGCCGCGGTAAGGCACACATGCTGGGGCAGCGCGAGGCTCTTCTTCTGGTTGCGGCAAGTTGGCTTCTCGGTGCCGTCATAGCTGCTATGCCATATCGGGTCTGGTCATCCTTGCGACCGGATGCCCAAGTCACTGCGCACAGCTTCGACACGTTCGTGAACTGTTATTTCGAGGCGATGAGTGGACTCACCACAACCGGGGCTACCGTAGTGGAGTCAATAGGCACGCTACCCCGGAGTCTTCTACTATGGCGAGCCATGACCCATTGGTTGGGCGGACTGGGAATCGTCGTCCTGTTTGTCGCGGTCCTTCCGTTGCTGGGTGTAGGGGGGCGGCGCGTCTATCGCATAGAAGCCCCGGGGCCGACGCCGGAAGGAGCGATGCCGCGGATTCAAGACACGGCCCGGATCCTCTGGTTCATCTACCTTGGACTGACAGTAGCAGAAGTGGCGGCGCTGAAGCTATGTGGAATGGATGTGTTCGATGCCGTCTGCCATACGATGGGCACACTGGCAACGGGTGGTTTCAGCACCCTGGACAGCAGCGTCGCCGGGTTCTCCTCAACGGCGATACACCTGGTCATAATCGCCTTCATGGTCCTGGCGGGGATCAACTTCGGCCTTTATCACCAGCTCCTTCATCGTCAGTGGCGTTCGGTGCTCAAAGACTCTGAGCTGCGTGCCTACCTGGCAATCATGTTTGTGGCAACCGTCATCGTGACCGTGTGCATGCTCCGTGCCGGGCAGCACGTCGCAGCCGGTGGCAGCCAACCAGCCCCAGTGGGCCTAACCGTACGCGACAGCCTGTTTCAGGTGGTGTCGATCCAAACTACAACAGGATTCTGCACGGCCGACTTCGATGCCTGGGGTTTCACGGCCAAAGCAACGCTATTGATCCTCATGTTCATCGGAGCCTCAGCCGGTTCGACGGGTGGGGGGATCAAGGTCGTGCGGATTCTCATCGCCGCCAAGGTAATCCTGGCCGAGGTCGAACAGGTCTATAGGCCCAAAATCGTGCGTACGGTCAAGATCGGCAAGGCTGTAATCGATCCCGACCTCAAGCGCAGCACACTCGCCTACGTATTGAGTATCGCCATTCTCTTCGCCATCGGGACGGCCTTGCTGATGTTCTTCGAGTCTGAGGGGGGGGTGGATATCACAACAGCGGCTACGGCATCAGCGGCCACCTTGAACAACATAGGTCCGGGACTCGCCCGAGTGGGCGCCACGCAGAACTATGCTTGGTTCGGCGCGTCCAGCAAGATCGTGATGTGCGTTCTTATGCCGCTCGGACGTCTGGAGATGTTCGCGATACTCGTGCTCTTTTCGCCGCGATTTTGGCGAGTGGAATGATCGGACCGCCTTGCTGGACTGTAAAGGCCGTTTAGTTGTAGACTGTTTGCCGAGGCAGCGCACTGCGCCGCCCCTGGAATAAGGAGGTCAACGTGGCGACTGGACGACTTAGACGTTACGACGTTCAAGCGACATACGCGTGCGTGCTTGCCATTGTGTCCGTCGCACCGTTTGCTGCGGCGGTGTGGCTGATACTGCGCAACCTCAACCGCGACCTTCGTCAGGTCATCTACAGCGCGGAAGGATTGTTCGAGCCGGTGTTTCTGGGCTGTATCCTGGTGTCTATAGCACCGGCTGCGATCGCCTTCCTCTTGGGGTGGAGTAGTGCCGGCCAGCGCCGCAACGACAAGCCCGGCCGTTCCTGGCTGGGGTTCTTTCTGGGTGGCAGCATTGTGACATTCGACGTCGTGCTGGCGATCGCTTTCTTTATGCTCCAGCTCAAACAAGGCTCCTGAGTCGGAGTAGCACCTTTTCTTTAGCCTAGAGATCAAGCACATGGATTCCAAGATGTTCTCTTCACCCGGCCAAAAGATTCTCCGGGATATGTTGTCGATTCCAACCGCCCCTTTCGCAGAGCATTTGGTCGTCGAGTATGTCGAGCGGTTCTGTGCGAAACACGAGAGTCTCAAGCTCACCTGCGATTCCGTGGGCAATATGCTGATTCACCTGCGGCAGGGTCGGCGCAAGATTGCCCGTCCGGTCTGCGTGACGGCGCATCTCGACCACCCCGGCTTCGTCGCCCATCGAATGCTGTCCGCCAAGCGCTTGCAAGCGTTTTGGCGGGGAGGGGTGCCCAAGGAGTATTTCGTAGGCAGTCGCGTTCGGTTCTGGGTTGACAAGACATGGGTGCGCGGCCGCGTGCGCTCGATCAAGACTGTGGTGAGCCGCGGACAAAGACGTGCGGAAACCGCATCCGTGGAAGTGCCGAGAGAGATTCCCGCCGGGTCAATTGGAATGTGGGATCTTCCGGAACCAAAGGTCCGAAACGGACGCGTCTACGCGCGCAGCTGCGATGACATGGCCGGTGCAGCCGCTATTCTCTCCTGTATCAACAAGCTCGTACGTGCCCGACACAGTTGCGATGCTTACTTCCTTCTCACCCGCGCGGAAGAAGTGGGGTTTGCCGGTGCGATCGCCGCCACCCGGCTTAGGACAATACCGCAAAGGTGTTTTGTCGTGGCTATGGATACGAGTTCGGAGCTGCCCCACGCGAGGATGGGCGCAGGACCGATACTGCGCGTGGGCGACAAGACCAGCGCGTTCACGCACGCGACGACGGCACATTGTCATCACGTAGCCGGTCTTCTGGCCAAGAAAAACCGCTCGTTTAAGCATCAGCGCAAGCTCATGGATGGGGGAACCTGCGAAGCCTCCGCCTATGGCGCGCTGGGGTTTGAGGCGACCGGAGTATGCCTGGCGTTGGGCAACTACCACAACGTCGACAAGAAACGGAAGCGAATCGCACCGGAGTACATCGACCTCAACGACTTCGACAACGTAGTCGCGTGGTTCGTCGCCCTGGCTCGAGCGGAACATCCCTACACCGGACGCGACGAGAACTTGCTGACCCTGATTCGGGAGGTTGAACTCAAGAACAAGAGACTCCTGCGAACATCCCGGCGGCAACCGCGCTGAGGACATAGCGGATTCGCTCTACCGACTATGCGGACGTCGTGAAGGGCATCGAGGTTACTGCGGGGCAACGAGGTTATCGCCTCTCAAGTCATCGGCGCGAGTGGCTGATCCACCCGTACTAAATGACATGATCTGGGCACCCGGGTCCACGAGGAACAGCATGACCAGTTCGTAATCATTCTCCAGGTGGCGATCCTGGACCTGATCGAATGCGCCCAGGCCGCCTACCGTGCCGGCCTGTTGAGGGAAATACTGAACTTCGACAACGTCTCGGTCCTCGACTTTGGCCACCGCGTACTTGCCGACAAGAACGTGTCGGCCCCCACGGGAATCCTCTACGAAGTAGTTCTGCACGACATCCGTCGCTCGGGCGAGGGCCTGCCCGAAAAGACTACGGGCGTGCAGCCGACCGGTGTTCAGGTGCAGCAATCGTTTGTCGGAAGGAACGTCGAACTTCTCAACAGGCTGATTAGAGCCGCTCTCCTGCGCATCCACGAATCCGACGAGATGACCGTTCTGCAATTCCCGCCGCGAGATCTGAGTATCCCTCAGCCCTCGGTACGCCTTCATCGTCATGGGCATTTCGTCGCCGAAAAACGAAACTCCCGGGCGAGCGACCAAACCGCGTACGCGTGCACCTGAGCCTTGGTCGCTTGTCTCATTGCTCTCCGTATTGCGCGGCCGACGCCTTCTCCGTCGGTTACTGTCGCGCGGAGGCGCCGGTTCCGACGGCGCGCTTGGCTGCGCAGCAGCATCTGCAACACGCGCGGGCGGCGGAGGTGTAGGAGGTGCCTGGCCTGCCTTCTCCGGCGGATCGAACTTCACTTCGGCACGGGCACATTTCTTGTACTCCAGGAACGTTGGCTTGAATCGGGCGGGAAGCTCAAAGACGATTTCGACTTCGTCATTGTTCCCGTCGCGGGGTAAGTAGATGTCATCCAACACCGACCAGTCCTTGCCTCGAACAGCCGTCGTCTTTATGTGCCGATTCGTCGCCTGCGTAGCATCCGGCTGCTGAATCGCGACCGGAAGAAACTGCTCGGGGATCTCGAGCTCGGCACCTGGCGAATGACCGACGAGTCTGAACTGGCGAAGGTTGAATATGTGAGACTTGTTCTCATCGCGGGCGTTGCGTCCCAACCGCACACGGATCATGCGGAACTCTCGCCCGGCGGTCGGTGACTTCGGCTCATAGTTCGGCGGAGTCCCGGCGCGAGGATCACCCGGCTTGAAATTGTAGACAAAGGGAATGATCTCGGTCCTCACGATCGATATGGACTTGGGAGGGGCAAACCGGGAAACCTCCATATGGGTGGCGTTCAGCCAACCCGAAGCCTCCACCGGATCGGGGTGGTCTTTCCAAAGCAGGTGTTCTCCACTGAAAATGCCCGAAGAAGTCATGTTGGCGACCGCCAGTGCAAAGCGGTCCGGGGTGAGCCAGAGTCCTCGGTTCTCGGCATTCTCCGCTGGAGGCGTGACGTCCGCCTTTGACCGATCCGCCTGCGGAACCACTGTAACGGGTGAGAAACCAAGGATCGAGTAGCTAAACGGGGTCATCAGTACAGCGTGAGCCACAACCCCCACCAGGACAAAACTCGTGACCAACCCGCAGCAAGCAGCCCCAGCGCGATCCGCCCAGGCAGGGAGCAAACACGACCGGCGCACCAACCTATCCAGCACAACACGGAGGATGATCAACGGGATCCCGAATAGCGCCGCGAGCGAGATCGCACAGGCGAAACTGGGCTTCCAGTGCGGCGCCAACCAGTGTATCGCCACCCATTCGTAGGAACCCAGCGCGGCGGATGCACAGCAAATCGTCAGAGCCGTCATTATCAGTGCGCTGAACAACCCCAGCGTCGACTGATAGAACGCAATGGTCAGCAACAGTAGAAAGAATATAAGCGGCAGCCACATGATTAGTTTCGGTCCCTATTTCTTCTCGTCAGTGCGCAGACAGCGTAGGACTTCGTTCATGCTCGTTGTACCGTCGATCACCTTGAGCAAGCCCTCCTCCTGCAGGTAGTACATGCGCTTCTTGCGGGCTTGGGCTTTGATCTTGCTCATCGCCGCACCTGCGGCGATCAGTCTGGCGATCTCCTCGTCGACGGGCATTATCTCGAAAACACCCACGCGCCCGAGATAACCCGTTCCCTGACAGTTTGGGCAGGGGATCTCCTTGCCCTTGCGGTCGCGTTTGGGTTCGGCAGGCGGGCGGTAGAAACGCTCGATCTTGTCGACCGGCAAGTTGAGCTTCTTCAGTGTTGCGGGGTCGGGACGGAAGGCTTCACGACATTCCGTGCAGAGAATGCGGACAAGCCGCTGATTCATCACACCACGTAACGCCTTACCCGCAAGCTGGGCCTCCCCGAGAAACGCCAGGTACTTGCTCGAAGCATCGAGGCAATCCTTGGCATGGATTCCCAGATAAATCTTGCGATCCTCTGCTGCTGCACGTGTCGCGACGACTGCGGTCTCACGGTCCTCGCATACGTCAACCAGGACAATGTCAGGGTCGCGCCTAAGCACGGTCTGAAGCATGCGTGCGTAGTTGACGTCGGCGTTGGTGCCCTCGTACACCTGCTGCGTGATGTTGTCCAAATCAAGCAACGCATGGCGCTCGAGTGCATGTATATTATGCATGAAGGCGTCATGTCCGCGGAGCACGGCATACTGCGAAGTCGTCAAACCGTGACCGGGCGGAGCACTCATCAAAAAGAGCCCCGTAGACTTACCCAGAATATCAGTCTTCAAGACCTGCAGGCGTTGGGGATGAACGCCCAGCTCGTGCAGGCGCTTTAGTGAAACACCTGTCTCGATCTTCAGCCGAATACGTTCACCTGCTGTAGTCCCTGAGGTGTTCACCAACGTGCGCCCCGGCTGCTCCGCATGGCTCAGCAGGGCCGTCTGGATCTTGCCGGACTGCGGCCGCCGAATCTCCTCGACGTTCAAACCGGCGATCTTCTTGAGATAGCGGAGGATTCGATCCCCCGTCTCGGAGGGGATACCCTCGGGCTTCTCGCTACCCACCCCGTCGATTCGGTAGACAAGTCGATAGTCCTCCTTGCCCGCCGACAAGTCCACCTCCGTTGCACGACGCCACAGTAAATCGTGCAGGAAATCCTGGACTGCCTCGTACGCATACGCCTCTTCGGGGTCTTCCGGCCAGCTCAAAGACGTGCCCTCATGATCCATGAGTAGGACGCGCTGGCCCTTGTCTTGGGCGGACTTCTTCTTCGATGGGTCGCCCATGACCAACCGCTTGACGTGCCCGATAGTCAGGACGCGGGCGGCGGGCACCATGCGACCGTTGCGGTGGATGATGTACGCGACCATCGCCCCGCCCGCGAGCACCAGCCAGAAGCCCAGGCCTACGAAGTACAGCACGCCATACCATGGTGGAACGAACAGAGCGATAAAGCCGACAAACGCACCGGAGATTACTATAAGGTTCCACTGCTCACGCTTGGTTTTTACCGTATCTGTGTCCCGATCGATCCACTGGGCGGCGTACGCCCAGCCGACTACCAGTGCGACAACCACACCCACCTTGATGAGGTTGACGTACAAGTACCCTTCGGAGAGGGCAGCCAAAACGAGCGAGAAATGCGTTGAATTCATCGGGAACAACCGTGTTTGCACGCATGCGTGCGGGAAAGATACATCCACCGTGCTGGCAGGTCACACCACCGCCAGCCGCCAATGCTGCTACGAGCGGCGATTTCCGTCCACTCGGGCCGATCACCGCCCGCCTTCAACCCGGGACAACGGTGCGCCCACCCCTAACCATCAAGCCAGGCATTCTAATACGCTCGGTGGGAGCTTCAAGCTGCAAAACTCCGGGATGGCTGTGCACGAGCACACCTCTTCACCCGAGGTACGCCTGGATTGGGCGTAAGTGCAGGTATTGTGCGGCCACGCCAGGGTCCGATAGTACCTTCCCTCAAGCGCAGCTACGCCCCCCGTCCAGACGGACAATCTCGCCGGTCACGAAGTCCCCGCTCTCGACCAGGAAACGAACAACCTGGGCAACCTCCTGGGGAGTCCCCGCCCGGCGCAGCGGCACTTGATTGATCAGCTTCTGGCGAAGACTCTCAGAGTATCCGTCTGGGAACTCCGCAATTCCCAAGGCCACCCCGGTGACTTGAATATCGGGGGCAAATGCCCGGGCCAGACCCTTCGTCAACGCGTCCAACGCGGCTTTGGAGACACAGTACACCAGATTAGACGGCGTGGGGCGCTCGGCTTGAATGTCCGTTAGGTTGATAATCTTGCCTTGCCCATGCGATTTCAGATGTCGACGGGCGTGGTAGCTGAGGCTAGCTGGAGCAACAAGGTTGACGCGAAGCGTGCGCTCCCAGCCTACCTGGTCAAACGCCTCGTTCACATCAAGTGGGACTGCATGAAACTCCGATGCGTTGTTGACCAATACATCAAGTCTGCCCATTTTCTCCACGGTCCGCTCGATGATGAACGGCCAACTCTCAGGTTCACTGAGATCAGCACGTATTACTGTGCCTTTCCTTTTGAGAGCTCTCACCTCCTCAGCCAGCTCGCGAGCGTCTCCCTCGCTCCGGCGGTAGTGGATGGCAACATCGCACCCCGCGCGGGCAAGTTCCAGGGCTATCGCACGCCCCACCCTGCGAGCGGCCCCGGTCACCAATGCTACGGTTCCCTCAAGTGTCATAGCGGTCCTCGCCCGACCCGCGACGCGTGTTGGGCCCTGTGCTTACCCGTCTTCATGCGTCGCTTCCGGACGTCCGTCGATCTCATCATCCGGAAGGGAGTGCATCGCCCACAGGTCTTCCGTTGCGGTGGGGGCGGCCCGTTTGCGGCTGATCGCCTCATAGTGGCGTCGTGATGCTCTAATCAGCGCGTAACCCCCGAACAGCACTACGAGAATCAGCAGCAGGGTATACATGAGCAGCCGTGGAGCTGCATCGGCAGCAGCCTTTCGTCGGGCTTCATCGATGGGAGCGGTGGGTTCGACCTGAACGGATGACGCACCGGCGCCCGAGTTTGACGTACGGTAGACCCAGTTTCCCCAAGCCCACAAGACTAGAATGATCCCCGAGATCAACAGCGCGATCGCGAGTCGCACGCGTTTGTGCTCAGGATCGAAAGCTCTCCAGGTCATATTCTCACGCCATTTTCCAGCCACAACTACTGCGCGGGTTGGATTTGTCGCAGTCTCGTAATCTCTCAAAATCGCGCCGCGTGTCGCTGGAAATATCCTTAGGCGGCACGATCTCGATGGTAACATACTGATCGCCGCGCGTGGATCGATCACCTGTCGTGACACCGCGGCCCTTGAGACGCAGCTTGGTGCCGCTAGGCGTTCCTGCGGGTACCGTTACCGTAGCAGGGCCATCGAGCGACGGTACTTCGATCTTGGCACCCAACACGGCCTCGAAGACACTTACGGGGGCTTTGAGGTAAATGTCTGCTCCTCTCCTGGTGAAGTACTGGTGCGGATCTATAGAACACACCAGCAGCAGATCACCCGGAGGAGCGCCGTTGGTTCCAGGCTGCCCCCTTCCCCGGACGCGGATCTTCTGGCCTTCCTCTACACCCGGAGGGATCTTGACATCGAGCCGCTCCGTTTTGCCGCCCTGCCGATCGGCAAGCTGAATCGCCACCGTACAGCCATGTATCGCTTGCTCGAACTTCAGGGTAATCCGATGCTCCGCGTCGACCCCACGTTGTGGGGCGGCTCTTGGCGCCCGTCGCTGTCGGCCGGCGCCGAACATCTCATCGAAAATGCTGGCTCGCTGCCCACCGCCAAACGCCGACATCAGATCCTCAAGGTCCTCCATGTTGACGCTTGAATGACCACCCCATTGGTAGACCTTCTGGCCGCGAGGGTTCGTCCGCCATGTGCCAACGCCCGCTTCCCCGAATTGGTCGTATTGGGCGCGCTTCTCGGGATCGCTTAGGGTCTGATACGCCTGCTGGACCTCCTTGAACTTCTCCTCCGCGTCCGGGTTGTCCGGGTTGCGGTCGGGATGATACTCCTTAGCCAGTCTGCGGTAGGCGCGCTTGATCTCGTCTTGCGACGCCGATCGGCTCACTCCAAGCGTACTGTAGTAATCGACGCGTTTCGGCATCTGTGCGGCCCAAGCTGAACCTTGATCCCACATAGCAGTCTAACCCGGTACAGCCCAAATGTACACGCGCGGTTGAGGTCGGGCTGACGCTGCCCGAACGCGGAGCTGCAAAGAGCAGCCATTCCGACGTAAAAGCGCGTTCTCGCTACGATGCTCTCCTGGGCAGATAAGACATGGGCAATCTGGAGCGCACAGCAGAGACCTCTTGGAGCGGATCTGCAGGAGTCTGTAAGAAGCCAAGTTGAAAGCCTGGGCCTGGCACGTGACAGGTTCCCCACCAGATTCGACGCTGTGCGTGAAGAATGGAGCGAGCTTGCGAACATACTCGACGTGGGCACTTTCCCAGTGCCCTGTTGGGCGGAACTGACCGGCCAATGCTACCCGTCCCCACACCATCCCTGCGCGTGGGGCACACGGGTCACGCCGACATCACCGCTGCGTTCGTCGTCGCTACCACATCGAAGCGCACGTCTTCGTCCCGGGCTTAAGCATGGCACCTTTCGGCTCAGGTTCAAGGCAGCGGCGTCTCCTGAGGCAACTGCGCTTCGGCTCTTACCCGCATGTTGAAGAAGTCGCCTCCGGTCACTCGAGTGCAGTTCCACCGCTCGTGGGTGGCGTCCTTCGAGGCCTTGCGCCGCCCACGAGGGGCGGCGCTCATTTTCCAACAGGCTCTCAGGGCCGCGGGCAATTGCGCACGCAATCCTTGAAGTACTCTCGTGAGAGAGCCTCACAGTCGCTGTCGGAGCCTCCATCCTGCACGCACTCATCGAACACGCGTTCTGCGTCTTCGCCGCAACGGCGTCCGCAGGCGGGCGGCTCGGGGCATTCCTCGCGCAGGCAGGTCTCTACAGATTCGCGTGCTTGAGCTTCGCAACGTTCTTCGCTTCCACCAGCTTCCATGCACTCGCGAAAGGCGCGTTTGGCTCTTGCGTGGCAACGGTGTGTACAGCCCGGCGGCGGGGGCGGGCAGTGCTCAATCAGGCATTCCTCGATTAAGGCTCGTGCCTCAGCCGCACATTCATCTTCGATCCCACCGGCTTCCATGCACTCGCGGAAGATCCGCTCACCTTCCAGCCGGCAACGATGCTCGCAATCCGGCCAAGGAGGGGGACAGTTCTCGCGCAGGCACTGCTCGACGAACTCACGCACCCGGGCTTCGCAGCGCTCTTTGCTGCCGCCGGCTTCAATGCATTCCTGGAAGACGTGCTGTCCCTACTCACGACATCGATTCACACATGGTTCGCCGAGTAGATCTCTCCCGACTCGCCCTTTTCCGTCCGCACGAGCCGTCGCACCGCCAACAGCCCCCAAACCAACCCAAAGCGACCCAAGAATCGCCGCAACACAGACCCCACTCAACGACGCCGTTGTCTTCGATTCGCGCATCATGATCTCCATCTCCGCAAGATACCCCGTTGATGCTTTATCGTACCAAGCCGAAGCCGTAGCACCAAGAGCTTCACCCGCCCCACAAGCAGCAGCTAACACTGCTCCTGAGATCCAGAACGTTTGGATACGCGGTTTATTTCAGGCAGGGCTCACGAAAACGAGGTTCGAAATCGGCAACGCACCCTCACCCCAGGTCCAAAGCCATGATTTCCGTTCTATTTCGCACATAGAGCGCTGTGCCAACGAGCGACGGTGCCGTCCAGAAGCGTTGACCGGTGATTGTGAACGTCGAGTTTACAGCCAGCCCTTCAGGAGTCACCGTGGCATGGACCAGTCGTCCATCCTCGGTGAGGATGATCGTCTTCCCGCCGGCCTGCACGAACTTTGCGGTGTCGAAACCGCGTTCGACCCACGCACGCTCACCGGTCTGGACATCCAGTGCCACCAGCAGTGCCGGACCCTGTCCGCGACCGCTCGATCCCAGAAGGCAATTCCCCACTCGAACGGGGTTGCCGTGAGAGACAGCCATTTTCTCGCTGTGCCAGAGTTCCTGCGGCACGATTTTCCCGTCGCTGTTGTTCAGTTTGATCAGGCGGGTCTTGGTATGCGACGACGAGCAGAGAATGAGGCCGTCGCCCAGCCAGAGTGGCGTCGCGTAATTGCCGCCATGATTCGACACGATGGGATGGTGCCAAAGAAGCTCCCCATAATTCGGGCAAACGCCCACGATTCCCTGATTCATGAGCAGCACGATCTGATCTTGGCCTGCGAAGCTGATCAGGATTGGCGATGCATAGTCGACTCGGAAGTCTTGACTCCTCCAGACTACTTGGCCCGTCGTCTGATCAAATGCCATTAGGGATTGCCCCATCGATGGATCGGCATGCACGGCATTACTTCCATGATCGTGGTGACGGTGTCCGCTTCGAAGACTGGACGACGACCGGTCCACGGACACGATGACCAAGTTCTTGTAGGCTATCGGACTGCAGGCGTAGCCGTATTCGAAGACGTATCCGTTGTACTCCGCGATGAGGTCATGTTTCCACAGTACCGCGCCTGTTTTCTTATTGAAGCAGTGCAAAACGGCGTTCGTGCCAATCGTATATAGCCGTTGTCCGACCACCAAGGGAGTGGAATGCGGTCCGGGGCCGAACTCGGTCATCGCTTCGGTGAATGGCGACGGGTTCTTGTGTTGCCAGAGCGTTTCTCCCGTCCGCGCATCGAGTGCCACACTGTACTCGTCCGAGCCGATGCGATGCATGGTGTAGAGCACGCCATCGTCGACCACGATGGACGAGTACCCGTCACCCAGATCCCGGCGCCATAGCTCCTTGAGTCCATCTGCGGGCCATTCCTTTGCCAGGCCTTTACCATCGACCGTGAAGTCGCGATTGGGGCCGCCCCACTGAGACCACTGAGCAAAGACGGGTGCGGTGAATAAGAAGAACGCAACCGCACCGATACCTATGGAAGATCGGACCGTGTCGTCGCTTATGAGTTTCTGTCTTGCAGATGTCGTCACTCTGTCTACTCCCTTTCTTCTTATAAGGATCAACGCTCTACGCTGGATTGGGGCAAACCGGACCTCAACCTGGCTGGACTACATCACTCCGCGTGATGGCGCCTAGGTTAATGCTCCCCACATTGCTGAGGTTCACCTCGCTTACAGGTGCTTACAGCAGGATACGCCGGGAAGCTCGCTACTTGATTCGACCCCGGTTTCTCTCTGTGTTGCTGCTGGAAATCCGTGCCTCGGGGACGGTTGTCAGTGGCGTCGCGGCCCCGTGTGGCAGAGTCGGACCGACTAAGAGGCAGGCGTGTGCTAGTCCAGGGTCTGAAGTAAACTCCATCGCGGCTTTCTCGAGCGGAGGCGGGTGCGGCTGAGGTTACAGGGCTTAGTCGCCCGACTATACTGCGGCTGATGTTTGCAGTCATATGTAACATGGCAGGCAACGGGTGCATGCGCAAGCCGCGATTTGCCTCAACGCGGCCCGGCCGCCGGGCGAGGTACTTCGCGGCTCTCTCCTGCCACAGCGCTATCCAACCCCGTACGGATGCCAGGTTGCGCCTTCGCCCGGCGAAACGCCGCTTTGGAGCAGCCGCCCGATGAGTCTTCGGCAACAGGCTGTCAGTGGCGTATTCTGGTCCGCGATCCAGAATTGGGGCGCAAACCTTGTCGGGGTGGCGATCTACCTTGTACTCGCCTATCTGCTTGATGCGAGCGCGTTCGGCTTGCTGGCGATGGCGATGGCTGTTGTGGCCATCTTGGAGGTCCTACTGCGGCAGGGGCTCGGACAAGCCATCGTCCAGCGCGAGGAGTTGGATACTACTTATCTCAACACGGCGTTTTGGACCTGCCTACTGGCCAGTGCGCTGCTCACTGGCTTTGCGGTGTTGGCGGCGCCTCTAGTGGCAAGTCTGGTGGACGAGCCTCGCGTTGCTCCCGTCTTGCGGTGGCTCTCTTTGAGTTTCGTACTCGGCGGCATAGGCCACACCCACCAGGCGATCCTCCAGCGTCGGTTCGCCTTTAAGAGCCTGGCTATTCGCTCCATCGTTGCGGTTGTCGCCGGCGGGGTGGTCGGGATCGTCATGGCGCTTTCGGGCTACGGCGTGTGGAGTCTGGTGGGGCAGAACCTGACCATGAACGCGGTGGGCTCGGTGATACTCTGGTTTGCCAGCGATTGGCGACCCGGGCTTGGAGTGTCGCTGAGGGGATGCAAGGAACTGTTCGCGTTCGGCGGGAACGTCATGGGTATCGAGGGGCTGATAGTCGTCAACCGTCGGGTGGTTGATCTTCTTATCGGCTCGTTTCTGGGCAGCGAGCTGCTGGGGTACTTCAACCTGGCCCAACTGTTGATTATGACCATAGTCAACATGCTGACGCAGACTCTCTCCGCGGTCGCCCTGCCGACCTTCTCTCGTCTGCAGCACGACCTAACTCAGATGCGCAATGCTTTTTACACCACGGTTCAGGTGAGCTGCATGGTGGGCTTCCCCGCGTTCGTGGGTGTGGCGGTCGTGGCTCCGGAGTTGGTTGTCGAGGTGCTCGGTGACAAGTGGGCTCAGAGTGTGCCATTGATTCGAATCCTCGCATTGATGGGGATCATGTACGCGGCATTTTCCTTTAACCGCGTGCTTATCGTAGCTATGGGCAAGCCGTCTTGGTTCTTGAAGCTGACCATCGCCAACGTCGTGATGAACGTCCTTGCGGTGGTCGTAGCAGCGCGGTGGGGGATCGTGGCAGTCGCCTGGGCCTATGCCCTGCAGGGTTATGTATTCGTCCCCTTTGCTTTGTGGATGGTACGGAAGCTGGCCGAGTCGGAACCTGTCACCGTTTTGCGACAGTGCATTACACCGCTAATTGCCTCGTGCGTGATGGCTGCAGGGGTAATCGCAGTCAGGGGTGCGCTGGGCGGCTGGCTCGACTCGCGAGTCTTGTTGGCACTATGTGTGCTGCTCGGGGCGCTGGTTTACGTCGGGGCCATTCTGCTGGTCGCGCCGGCGCTGCTGAGGAAGTCGCGGGAACTGATCCGCTTGGCTTTCGTGACCTCCGGTGGAGAGGTCGGGACAGAGCCGGAGTAACGGGGATTCAGATGCACCGGAGTCGGCGGTGCAGGGGATTCCGTTGATGTCAATAAACTTTGAGATATGGACTGGCCTGGCGGGCGTGACCGCCCTTGTGTGGCTCGCAAGGGCAGTAGCCATGCAGCTCGCCCTGCGCGACCGGAAGGTGCTGAGTTCACGCTCGTACGACGGGCCGCCCGACCAACCTCAGCGAATTTCCGTCATCATCGCAGCGAAGGACGAAGAGGAGAACATCGAAGCCTGTGTTACGAGCCTGCTCGAGCAGGATTATCCGGACTTCGAGCTTATCGTGATTGACGATCGCAGCAGCGACGGCACACCCGAGATTCTACGCCGGCTTCTGGGCGAATCGGGCAGCAGGCTCCGCGTCGTTACCGTCCGCGAGCTTCGCGACGACTGGTTTGGCAAGAACAACGCCATGCGCGAAGGAGTCGAGGTGAGCACGGGCGAATGGCTCTGCTTCACGGATGCTGATTGTCGACAAACCTCGGACACTACGCTGACGATGGCGATGCGTGAAGCTCTGGCCCACAACGTGGACTTCCTCACTCTCACGCCCAGGCTCGAAATGCGAAGCACCTGGGAGAAGCTGCTTCAACCCGTATGCGCGCTGGCACTGATTGCCTGGTTTCGGCCCGGGAGGGTCAACGACCCACGCCGGAAGAGCGCATACGCCAACGGCGCGTTCATGCTGATGCATCGCGACTGTTACGAGGCAATCGGAGGACACGAGCGTGTGCGAAACGCGGCCAACGAAGACATCCAGATGGCCCGCATCACCAAGCAGATGGGTCTGAAGCTGCGCGTGGTCGAAAACGAGGATCTCTACCTGACGCGGATGTATCGGACCGCGGCAGATGCCTGGCGAGGATGGAGCCGCATCTTCTGCTGCTCGTTGGGCACGGTACCGCGTCTGGCAACGGCTGGGCTGCTCATGGCGGTTTTCACCCTGCTTCCCTGGATAAGTCTCATGATCGTGGCTACAGGTTGGGTGTTGAGCGATCCGCAGACCGCTTCAGAGTGGGTGCCAGCCGTGTTGGCATGGGCGGTCGTAATCCTGCTCCAAGAAACGGTTGTCTGGCGTTTCTACGGAGTCCTTAAGGTCAACCGCCTGTGGTCGCTGACTTACTTCATTGGTGGTGTCGTCACGCTGGGTGTGCTCATAAACGCGCTGCTTAAAGCCGCCGGACTCGGTGCAACGCAATGGCGCGGGACAGTCTACCGAGGTGACGATCTCGTGGGAAGATCCTCATCACATCCGACAAGATGAGGTAATCCACCCCGGACCCGAAAGGTTGCGCGATTCAAGTTCCTCGTTTACACTACTCACGAAGAACTCAACTGCGAAGGTAGACTATGTTACACACAGGCCTGATAGCGTGCGTCGTCAGCACAAGCATCACCTTCAATCTCACCATCGCGTTCGCGGAGCCCCCGGCGGTTCCCCTCGCTCTGCAGGTCCGTACCCAGGCCGCGATTGACAAGGGTCTGGAATTCCTCGTCGCATCCCAGCGGCCTGACGGCGCGTGGGAGGCGTTTGGGAAGTCGCATCCGGCGATCACTGCACTTGCGGTCAAGAGTCTGCTGCAGGATCCCGATTACGGCAGGCGGCACCCCGCGGCTAAACGAGGAATCGACTTCCTCCTCCGATACGCTCAGCCCGACGGCGGGGTCTACGTTCCAGGCGAGGGGATGCGCAATTACCACACAAGCGTCGCCCTGATGGCCCTGTCTGCTGCCAAGGACCCCACCCACAACGAGATAATCAAGAAAGCTCAGGGTTTTCTCAAAACGATTCAGTGGGACGACGGCGAAGGGCACGAAACTTCCAGCAGCTTCTACGGCGGGCAAGGGTATGGTCAGCATAAGCGGCCGGACCTGTCTAATACGCAGCTAATGCTCGAGGCCCTCCAGCAGAGCGGCTTGCCTCCCGACGATCCGGTCTACAGAAAGGCCATGATCTTCGTCGGACGATGCCAGATGCTGGGCAAGACCAACGACCAGGCATTCGCTGCCGAGAGCGCAGACGGAGGGTTCATCTATACGCCGGCACGCGGAGGGGAGTCCAAAGCAGGCACCGAGATAATCGACGACAGGCCTCGCCTGCGCAGCTACGGTTCGATGACCTACGCGGGCTTCAAGAGCATGCTTTACGCCCAGTTGGATCGCAATGACATTCGCGTGCAGCGTGCGTTTGACTGGATCCGCCGCCACTACACGCTTAGCCACAACCCGAACATGCCTGTTGCCCAGTCGAAACAGGGTTTGTACTACTACTACCATGTCTTCGCTCGGGCACTCGACGCATGGGGCGAACCCACGATCATAGATTCGCAGGGAGCCCCTCACCGCTGGCGTGAGGAACTCTGCGAGAAGCTAATCTCCCTGCAACATGAGGACGGCACGTGGGTAAACGAAGAGGATCGCTGGTACGAAGGCAACCCTCACTTGGTCACCGCATACGCAATCCTGGCCCTTCAGACGGCCCTCGATAAGCCGTAACTTGCAGCGACTTGGTCTGCGTCGATCGCCAGGTGACGCATCACGCTGAAATCTACGTTTGTCGCGTTTCTTCGTGTATTACACGATCGTTGATCGAAGAGCGCTTGAATACCGAGGCGATGTGCGGTAGAGAAGGACCATAGAGCAGATTCGGATATTGTGTGGCGGGCGAATCGCGTGCCGGCGCTTCGCTTGGGCATGGCACCCAACTCCTAACCCGCTACACAAAATACGAAAACGCTCTAAGCCTGAGAGACCGTACCCGGATCGGACGGTCCCGACTTCGTAAGAGAGTAGGTGCCAACCCCTATGGCCGCAGATAACGAACAGTCCGGCAACGCTGAGGACAAGCAGCCTCTGACGGATGACTCACCTTCAATCGAGGATGCCTACGAGCCCGAGGCGTCCGATGCCGAGGAGGTCGTCGAAGATGAGCCCGAGCTGCTGGACCCGGCGATCCGCTCGCTCGAGACAGGTGATGCAGTCACGGAGGATGGGACCGATTCCGCTGACCAGAGCGGAACGACGGTCGCCCTTGCGGAGTCCGACGACGCCGGCGATGCCGACAGGATTCCTGACGAAGTGGAACCTGTTCACCAGGCTGCCGAGGCGCGCAAACCAACGAGCCTCGATGAAGAGATGTCCGCTCACCGCATTGCCGTCGAGCTCAAACGCGTCGAGGCTGAGGTCCGCGACCTGCTCGAGGGAAGAGACTCGAAGCGAAAGCGCAAGCTCAGCGGGACAAGACGCTGGCGCGAGCTCCAGGAAGACATAATCGCGTGGCGATATACAGGCCGGCTCGACGAACCCTCGCTGGTCCGCTTGCTCGAGCTCATCGCCAGACGCGACTATCTCTTCCGACGCCTTAGTTACATCGCAGGCACGCGGCCCGAATGGAACACATAGCCACCATGCTCCGCGTCGGTTGGAAAGCGAGATACGGATGACCAGCCTCAATAGACCGCACACCACCGACGAAGTGCATGAGGCGTTTCGCAAATACCTTCGCGACCATGGGATCAAGTGGACCAAAGCGCGGCAAAGGACCCTCGAGGCCGTTCTGCAACTCAAGGAGCACTTCGAGGCCGAGCAGGTCCTGCACCAGCTCAGGCAGGGGGGCAGGAACGTCGGGAAGGCAACCGTGTATCGCACTCTCCCGCTTCTGGTCGATTGCGGGATTCTCAAGCAGGTTCGCTTCGATGTGAAGCAAGCGCACTACGAGCATTCCTATGGCGAAGGACCGCACGATCACATGGTGTGCAGACGCTGCGGCAGGATCATCGAGTTTGCGTCGGAAGAGGTCGTGGAGTTGTCCTCTCGAATAGCCCAACGGCACCATTTCCATGTCGTGGGACACCGCATGCAGCTTTCAGGACTGTGTTGGGAGTGTTCGATCGTCTGCCCGGTTGCTATGGCCCCTCTGGAAAGCGAAGCCGCCCCGCCTAAGAAGTCAAAGCGAAAACGTAAGTGATTCGTCAAGCTACCAGCCGCCCAATGCGCCGTGATTGGACAGGCTCGCCTGCCACGGCTATCGTGCTCCGCCGGGAGGGGGTTTAGCCGCGTTAGAAGGAAAGACGTAATGGCCCGGCGGATCGCGTACGGTGCAATGACCATTGCCGTCGTCCTGGCGATCGTCAGTTTGGACGCGCTGATAGCCACGGAATCTGACGGCCGGAGTGGGCCGCTGGGAGAACTCCTGTGTCGCGGAAGCGCCATCCCGATTGCCCTGGTCGTGCTCTTTCTCCTCGGTGCCGTCGAGCTGAACCATCTCCTCAGACTGAGAGGCACTCGGCCGCACACCGGCTTTGCCTATCTTATGATCGTCATACTGATGCTCGCCCCGTGGCTCTCTGCCGCCGGTTGGCTGGGACAAGGCGCCGCCGAAGTGGAAGGTATGTACTGGCAGGTTGTTTTCCTGATGGCGGCGACCATCGGCACGGCGGTGTTGACCGTCATCCGTGCGGCCACCGATGGTGCGATGCGCGACATGGGCGTTACGCTTCTGATGATTGTCTTCCTGGGCTTTCTGGGATCCTTCGGCGTGCAACTGCGCTGTGGTCGCGACATTCCCTACGAAGAGGGTGCCTGGCTCGTACTTGTCGTAGTCTTGGTGACCAAAGTCTCCGACATCGGTGCTTTTTTTGTCGGCTCGGCGCTGGGGCGTCACAAACTCATTCCAGCGGTAAGTCCCGGCAAGTCAATCGAGGGTACGATCGGAGGTGTGCTTGCAAGTGCAGGACTGGCGATGCTGATCGCGTCGGCAACATCAATAATGGCGACTCTAGCCAACAACGGCGTATGCACCAGTCTCATAGGCACGGACACGGCAACCTTCGATTTGATCGAGCAAATGAGCCGGTCGCTGAGCACCGAGCGATCTCCTTCGGCCTTGCCTCCGCTCGTCCGCGGGGCGCTTTTTGGGGTGGCGATGTCCGTTTCCGGTCAATTTGGCGATCTCATCGAATCATGCTTTAAACGTGACGCTGACATTAAAGACTCGGGCAATGTGATCCCGCAGTACGGGGGTATACTTGACTTGATCGATAGTCTTGTGCTGTCCATGCCGATCGCATGGCTACTGCTAACGGCGGTGTGGAGCGTGGTTTGACGAACACTCGGCTGCGTACGCAATGCGGCGAACGTCAGTGTGTTCGTTAGCCCGTCAGTCGCACACCGTTGAAGGGGAAAGTGGGCTGGGCTTTGCCGGCCAAACGAGGAACGCTTGGAAAAGACGATTCCGATTGACGATCCACCACGCCGCGGGGCGTTGTACGGAACCGCCGACCGCAACCTTCGCCTTATACGCGCGGCTTTCGACGTCCGGATCAGTGCCCGAAACAACTCGGTGCATATTAACGGGCCCGCAGATGCGGTACAGAATGCGGTTGAGGTGATCGAGAACCTTCAACGTTGCCTCAGCCAGAACCCGGTCATTACTGACGAACAAGTGCGGGAGGCCATCCGGCAGGTCAAGGTGAACGGGGCGGATGCCTCTCGCACGTCCCTGGGCGTTTTTCTCCCGTCGGTGACGATCGCCCCTAGAAGCGCTGGACAGCGGGCGTATGTCGAGGCAATCCAGGAAAACGATTTGACTTTCTGTCTTGGGCCGGCAGGTACGGGGAAGACCTATCTTGCAGTTGCCCTGGCCGTGTCCTTGCTGAAGCAGGCAAAGATAAAACGAATCATGCTGGTGCGACCGGCAGTTGAAGCAGGGGAGAAGCTGGGCTACTTGCCCGGTGACTTACAGGCCAAGGTCAACCCGTACCTCCGCCCGCTGTTTGATGCCATGCATGATATGATGACCTTCGATCAGACTCGGCGATTCATGCAGAACGATGTGATCGAGGTTGTACCCCTGGCGTTCATGCGGGGACGGACACTCAATCAAGCGGTGATCATTCTGGACGAGGCGCAGAACGCAACTGCCAGTCAGATGTTGATGTTTCTGACCCGTCTGGGACAACACAGTAAGATGATCGTCACCGGGGACGACAGTCAGAGTGATCTGGAGTCCGGCGAACCACGCGGGCTGCTTGATGCAGTGGCCCGTCTCGAAGGAATCACGGGCGTGGGTGTGGTACGGTTGACTAGGACCGATATAGTCCGCCATCCGTTGGTGCAGCAGGTGGTCGAGGCCTATGGCCAAGACGGACCCCGCGACCGATAACGATTGGAGACGGCGACATCTCGTGGCGAGGTGGGTCGATAGACGAAAGTTGTAGCAGCATGAGCACTTAGGTGCGGATCCTGGCAACATGTTCGGGCTGACGAAAAAGGGGAAAACCAGACGCCGCCAAGTGCGCGAGCAGCGGGCCAAGACCACCGCGACGATGCGGGTCTCGCTGCTGTCACGGGCGACTTCCTGGCCGGCGTTGGCCGGTGCTCTGTTCATCCTAGTCGCCTCGGCAATAGCACTTTTCGGCGAGGCGACGCTTGACTACTCGATCGGGCAGCGCATCGAGCAACCTATATATGCTCAGGTCAGCTTTCAAACCCCCAATCCTCAGCAAACCCAAGCCAACCGGCGGGCGGCGCGGGCGTCGACTCCGAGCTACTATATCTGGTCACCACGTGCGATAACGTTCGACAAAATCCGCGCGGACCTCATGCGGCTTAATGACGCCGCCGCTGCAGCCGGCACGTTCGACGACTTCGCCGGGATTCTGAAGGAACTCAATATCGAGCCGGATGCCGGCGCATACGACCGGCTGCGCAAGCTGGCCGAGCTCCCCGACGACCGGGGTCGCGCTCAATTCCAGGAATGGGTGGACAAGCTGCCCCTGGAACGCGAATACGTCGTCCGTGATCTTTCAGAGGAGCCGCGCGATCCGAAGAGCGCAACTGACCACATCATACTTGAGACCTCCGACCAATCAGAAAGAACGCTGGCCAGCGAGATCCGACACTCCAAGTTGGTTCTTCAAGAGAACGAGAAGGCGTTGCGGGGAAGCGCTGCTGATGTTGCCAGGAGGTTTCCCCTTTTCGAGCTGAAGCCGATCATTGAGGCAATCGTCTTTGCCGCCTTCCAAGAACAGCCCACGATTCTCTACAGCCAGGATCGCACTGCTGAAGCGATGCGCACTGCAGAGGAAGCCGTTCCTGACGCAACAACTTCCTTCGAGGCGGATGAGCCCTATATCAGTAGTCCGGGAGTGCTCACGGATGCCGGATACGATCTTCTCAAGATCCACCGGGCCGCTTACCTCGATTTCATGCAAGGGCCCGGCCCGCAAGCGCTGAAGCTCAGACAGGAACGCCTGCTGCAACGCGTCGGCCTGTTGACCCTTGTAGCCATGCTTTCAGTCGGATTGTTGGTGTATACGCAATCGCATCAACCACAAATCTTCGACAATCGCGGGCGGACTGTAGCCTTTATGACCTTGATGCTCGCGACCCTGCTGGCCGCGAGGCTGCTTGACGTGAGGTGGGGACAATTGCCGGAGTTGTTGCTGGCGCCCTGCATTATTTCGGCGAGTGTGTTGGCGATTGTATACCCCCAACGGTTCGCTATTGGTGCGATTTGCGTTCTGGTCGTGATCGTCACCGCAACGGTCCGCGGTGATCTGGCGTTTGCACTGACAATGTTCGTCGGTGTTACGGTTGCGGCATACCAACTCAATGAGATTCGATCACGCACGAAGCTGATCAGCGCAGGGGCGATCACCGCCGTTTGCGTGATGCTTGCGTCGGCGGCGGGGGGGATGCTCAATGCGCACTCTCCGGACTTCATCATTCAGCATGCGCTTTGGGCAGGCTCATGTGGGCTGTTTGCCTTCTTTGTTGTATCCGGGGTGCTGCCGTTCATCGAGCGAATATTCCGGGTGGCGACGTCGCTGACGCTTTTGGAATGGCGCGATCCCACCCGCCCGCTTCTTCAGCTTTTGGCCCGGGAGGCTCCCGGTACGTATAACCACAGCCTGGTCTTGGGCAACCTGGTTGCAGCCGCCTGCGAACCCATCGGTGCAAACGGCTTGCTAGCCCAGGTCGGGACGCTCTATCATGACATTGGGAAGATCCCCAAGTCTGAGTATTTTGCCGAAAACCAAGAGGGGCAAATCAACCGACACGATAACCTGGCACCTACGATGAGTTTGCTGATCATCCTCGGCCATGTGAAAGATGGGATTGAGATGGCCAAGGAGTACAAGCTGCCGCGCGTTCTCCACCAGTTCATCGAGGAACACCACGGAACCACGGTTGTTCGTTATTTCCATCATATGGCCAGTGAGAAGCAACCCCATATTGCCAGCGGGAAACACGACCGGGAAGTATCTGAGGCTGAGTTCCGATACGCCGGGCCGAAACCGCGGAGTCGTGAATCAGCCGTCGTGATGCTTGCGGACGGCGTGGAGAGTGCCGTTAGGGCCTTGCAGGAGCCTACCGTAGGGAGAATCGAGAGCGTGGTGCATCAGATCGTGACTGCTCGCCTCAATGACGGACAGTTCTCCGATTGCGACATGACCATGAGGGAGATTAAACTGGTTGATGATGCTCTGGTGAAGGGTATGTGCAGCATCTATCATGGTCGAGTAGCCTATCCGAAGGCGGCCAAGCCCTCCGATGCACCTGCCGAGCAGGAGAGAATGAGCGTATAACCCAGCCAGCGGACATGGCGTAGCAGTTTAATGGAAGACGATTCTGAGTTTAACATAGCAGTCGCCTACGCGTGCGGTCAATCACCGAACGCCGATAGACTGATCCAGGCGGCGGTAAGAACCACTCTGGACCGTCATAAGGTCTCTAAGGCTCTGATCAGCGTTGCGGTTGTGGACGACGCACATATCGCGCGGCTGAACCAGACCCATCTTAATCACCAAGGCCCGACGGACGTACTGGCGTTCGATCTGTCGGACGATGAAGGCACGGCCGTTAATGAGGGGGGTGGCCGCGAAACGACGGTCGAGGGGGAGATCGTTGTCTCTTACGAGACGGCAGCCCGAGAGGCCTATCGACGCGACCACGACTGCAATGCCGAACTGGCCTTATACACGGTGCATGGCACTCTGCATCTGCTCGGACACAACGACCACAGCCCCGAAGATGCCGCTCGGATGCACCAATTGGAGGATGATATTCTCGAATCGCTCAAGCTCGGACCGGTTTTTAGAGGCAAGCTCAGATGAGAGTGGCCCTGCTGCAAATCCGTCTGGATGCGAAGAGCCGGGCGAGGAACATACAGGCGATAATAGCCGGCATCGGAAGCGCCGCCCAGGCCGAGGTCGCACCGGATCTCATTATCCTGCCCGGGGCTTGCGACACCGGCGGGACTGCCGCAAGCAAGAAACACAGCAATGCCTGCCTCGACTGCGTGAGGGAGACGATTGCCGGGCAGGCCCGCGAGTGGGGGGTGTTCATTGCTGCAGGCTTGCATAGACACATCGGCAAAGACCGCTTCTCCGGCGTGATCCTCTTCGACCCGGACGGCGATGTGATCGCGGAAGACCCGGCAACAGGCACCGAAGCAGGGAAGCAACTCGAGACGTGGCACTGCCCCGTCGGACGGTTGGGCGTTGCCGAGCCGTCAGCTTTGGCTTCCGAGTCCCGCCGCGTCGATTCAACCCAGGACGGGGCCTTGTATGCCGTGCCCCTCGCCACAGTCGCCGGCAGTGAGCAGATGCACAAGGCGGGGGTCGATCCCAGGGCGCTGTGCGAAGAGACCGCAGGCAGAAACGGCGCCTATTGGGCAGTTGTGCTTGCCGGCAACGGCGACGATGCTGTGCAGAAGACGGGCGGGTTGATGGGGTCGTACGTGTGTGACCCCACCGGCAATCTTCTGGCTCATGCGGACACGGCTGGAGAGATGATTGTGCACGCGGAGGTTCCACTGACTTCGGGAGTAGAGGATTCGCGTGAATGAGTTATCGTGCAGTAGCCACGCAGACTGGCTGAATGCACATTCGAGAATGATTCTGTCTGCACCGGGTTTCTTTAGTGAACGGATGGGGTATCTGGGCCGGCCTTGCGACACTTATTGCGCTGATGTTCATTTCAGCGCTGAATCTTGCCCTACGCATGCCTTCGCGCACGCGTCTTGCTGAACAATTCGAAAAGAAAAGGCGAAACCGCGGTTTCGAAGACTTCGTGGCTGTGCGAACGCAGTACGTATTGGCAACGGCGATCCTGAGATTCGCGCTTACCCTGGCAGTAATGCTCTTTGCCCTTGACCATGTCGGCATACCCACAGAGGACATCTCGTCGCCGACGCCAGGCGCAGCCTTTGCCATCGCACTGGTGTTCGTCTTGGTTTTTGGAGTTGCAATCCCCAATGCCTGGGCTAATTACACCGGGGAGTGGCTCATCGTTTGCGTGCTACCTCTTCTTCAGGTCATGCGCCTAATCCTATTCCCCCTGGTCGTTGCCCTGGAGGTTTTTGATCCATTTGTTCGTCGATTGGCGGGCGTACCCGTGCGCGACGCCCAGTCTTATGCGGACGAGTTGGAGCAGGAGATTCTCAGCGTAGTCAGCGAGGGTGAACGTCACGGTGCGGTCGACGAGGAGGAGAAGGAGATGATCGAGTCGGTCATAGAGCTGACCGACACGCGTGTCGAGGAGATAATGAAGCCGCGCACCGACATGGTCGCCCTGGCCAAGGAGACGGATCTCGATTCCGTGCTCCAGATCGTTCGTAAACACGGGCACTCGCGGATTCCAGTTTATGACGAGACGATCGACACAATTCTCGGGGTGTTGTACGTCAAAGACCTTCTTCGCCGCGATAGTGACACTCCCTTCAGTCTGACGTCGATCATGCGCGACGCGCTCTTCATCCCGGAATCGAAACTCCTGAGGGAGTTGCTGCGGGAGTTCCAGACCCGCAAGATTCATATCGCAATCGTGCTGGACGAGTACGGCGGAACTGCCGGTTTGGTGACCATCGAGGACATCCTTGAAGAGCTGGTTGGGGAGATCGCCGACGAGTATGAGACCACCGGCCCGGCAGAACTGATCAGAATCGACGATCGCACCGTAGAAGTCGACGCCCGCATGAGGATTGATGACCTCAACGACGAGCTCAACCTCGGGCTCTCCGAAGAGGAAGACTACGAGACAATTGCCGGTCTGGTATTCAGCGCGCTTGGACGGATACCGAAAGCCGGTGAGCGGCTTGAACATGCCAACCTGGACATCGAAGTGCTCACTGCTGAGCCGAGGAGAATCCTCCGGCTGCGCCTGACCATCCGTGAAACCGCCGACGCCGGGCAGGAACAGGCAAACCAGAACGGCTGATTCGGCCTGCGGGATTGACACGCCCAAACCACTGCCAAACTGGCAGAATCGCCTCGGCGGTGGTCCAGATATGACAGGTCCGTGTTCGGTTGCATGCGCGCGAGGACCGGTCCGCCGCTTCCCGGGCGTCCATAAGTTGCTACAAGAAAAGAACTTACGGCATTCCTTGTCCCCCTCCGGCTCTGAGAATCGCACTGGCACCCGGCGTGCAAACTCCACGGATCTAAGGAGCGGTACAGGTGCGCTGGTCGACCTGAATCGATTGGCGCAACCGGGCGTTTCGCGACCGGCGCAATCGGCTGCGAGCCTGAAGGGTCGGCGACTGGTGCGGTCGGAACCGCGTAAGGCGGCCTGAGCAACCGGGCTTGGAGGTTCGATAACCGGTTTTCTTGAGTTGTACTGGATACAAGCCCGAGCGGCATATAGAGCCCCGGGGTGCCCCTACAGTCTGGGCGGGCGCAAAACAAACGAATTATTCGTCGTTAAACATGAAAGGAGTTGGCAGGAATGGCTAAGCTGAACATCAAGCCGCTGGGTGACAAGGTCATTGTCAAGCGGGTCGAGGCGGAAGAGACAACGGCTGGGGGAATTGTGCTTCCCGACACCGCGAAAGAAAAGCCCAAGCGGGGGATCATTCTGGCGGTCGGCAACGGCCGACTTCTTGACGACGGAACCCGCAGCGAAATGCAGGTGGATAAACACGACGAGGTACTCTTCACCAGCTATGCCGGCACGGAGATCAAGGTGGACGGCGAAGAGTACATGATCATGGACGAGGCGGACATTCTAGGAATCATCGGGTAACCAAAGGACGGCCAACGACGAACACACTGAGGTCGCAGATTCGGGCTTAGGCCCGGTCAACAGCTCAGGACCAACGACGCAATCGCGCAAAGTCGGTGTTCGTTACAGCGTTCTTTAACTGAAGAACGCAGCGTCCGGAAAAGCTAATCGGGAGACACACTAAATGGCAGCTAAGCAAATTGCATACGAGACGGAGGCTCGCGAGATGATCCGGCGTGGCGTAAGCCAACTGGCGCGAGCGGTGAAGTCGACGCTGGGGCCCTGCGGGAGAAACGTAGTCATCGAGAAGTCCTTCGGCTCACCCACCGTCACCAAGGACGGCGTTACCGTCGCCAAGGAGATCGAACTCGACGACGCCTACGAGAACATGGGCGCCCAGATGGTCAAGGAGGTTGCCTCCAAGACTTCGACCGTAGCAGGGGACGGCACGACCACGGCAACCATCTACGCCGAGGCGATCTACAACGAGGGGCTCAAAAACATCACCGCCGGGGCGGAAGCTATGGAGCTCAAGCGCGGGGTTGAGCAGGCTGTTGATGCGATCGTCAAAGAGCTCGACAAGATGAGCTCGCCGGTCAAGGGCACGACCCAGATCGCCCAGGTGGGCACCTGTGCAGCCAATCAGGACGAAGAGATCGGCAAGCAGATCGCCCAAGCAATGGACAAGGTGGGCAAGGACGGGGTCATCACGGTCGAGGAAGGTGCCACCCTGGAGACTGATGTCGAGTTGGTTGAAGGCATGCAGTTCGATAAGGGCTACCTCTCCCCGCACTTCATCAACAACTTCGAGAGCCTCTCCTGCGAGCTGGAGAAGCCCTACGTGCTGATCAACGAGAAGAAGATCTCTACGGTTAAGGACATGATCCCCATTCTGGAGAAGGTCTCCCAATCGGGTCGGCCACTGTTGATCATCGCTGAGGATATCGAGGGCGAAGCTCTTGCCACCCTGGTGGTGAACAAGCTGCGGGGCACGCTGCAGATTTGTGCGGTAAAGGCTCCGGGCTTCGGCGATCGGCGAAAGGCCATGCTCGAGGACATTGCCCTCCTCACCGGGGGCACGGCAATCTTCGAGGACCTGGGAACCAAGCTGGAGAACATCAGCCTGGCCGACCTGGGCAGCGCCAAGAAGATTCGCATCGAGAAGGAAGCCACCACGATCGTCGAGGGCGGCGGGGCGACCAACGCCATCACCGGCCGGATCGACCAGATCAAGAACGAAATCGAGAAGTCCACCAGCGACTACGATCGCGAGAAGCTGGAAGAACGCCTGGCGAAGCTGTCCGGCGGCGTGGCTCAGATCAACGTCGGGGCGGCCACCGAGGTCGAGATGAAGGAGAAGAAGGCCCTGGTCGAGGACGCCCTGCATGCTTGCCGGGCGGCTGTTGAAGAGGGCATTCTTGCCGGCGGCGGCGTGGCTGTCGTGCGTGCAGCCAAGGTGCTGGACAACCTGACCAAGAAGGTCAAGGGCGATCAGAAGACCGGCGTGGACATCATCCGCCGGGCGATGAACGCACCCCTGAGGCAGATTGCCGAGAATGCCGGACTGGATGCGTCAATCGTCTGGAAGGAAGTAGCTGAGCACGAAGGTGATCCGAACTATGGATATAACGCTTTGACCGGTCAGTATGGCGACCTGATCAAGATGGGCGTGCTCGTGCCTGCTAAGGTCGAGCGGGTTGCCCTGCAGAATGCCTCGTCTATTGCCAGCCTGCTCCTGACCACTGACTGCGCGATCAGTGAGATCAAGGAGAAGGCGCCGAAGACCCCACCGATGCCAGGTGGCGGCGGAATGGGCGGCGGCATGGGTGGTATGGGCGGCATGGGCGGCATGATGTAAGCCCGGCTACCGGCCATCGAGCAACGAACGCTGTGAAGCAGCGAGTGGAAGATGACAACTGAATAGAAGTGTCATGGATGACGACAGACATAATCGGTCAGAGAGTGCTGACCGTTAAACCCAACACCCCGCCAGGGTCCTCCCACTCCGGCGGGGTGTTTTTCATACGGCATCGGCATCGCCGGGGGTTGTCGGATGTAATATATCATGCCACAGGCCAGTCACTTGCCCCACGTTGAAGGCGCCGCACAATGAACAAGCCATCCTCCATTACACAAGGTACGAATGACATGTTTCCCGTTCTCAAGAACAAGTTCACGCCTGGCGGTAAGGAAGACGTGACCTTCTACTTCGAATCAGATCTACTCGGTGTCTCCGACAACCACAGAGAGGTTTTTGAAGTCTCTATCAAAACGGAGATAGAGAGAAGACTCTGACTACGTAGTGCATTAGGCTACGTTCGACGACCCCCGGGGCGCCTCGGGCGTAGCCCGAGCTAGCGCTCGCTTCGCCCACGGACGTGCGCAGTGGCGAGTTGTCCATGGCTCACCGGTCGATATTGTGCCCGCTCCCGCTAATCAAGCGTCTTATCATATTCGCTATTGAGTGCAGAAGTGATTTCCATGCTGAGCAGTCGACCTTTTATACCATTACTCATTACAACCACGCCGGCGCCACGCTCAGGCCAGCCGATCAACCAGGAGATCAGCCCAGGACGATTTTCCCCAGGATGCATGAACACAAAATCCTTCCCTTCGCCGATAAGAAACACGCCAAGCCCCTCCGATATGGGCATACCGAAGAGTTCCACCGTTTTCGGATCAAGATCACATTGCCTGGTGAGGAGTTGCCTGGTCATTTCCTGCGAGATTATCTTCTCCGATCTCCCCTGATAGGACAGCAGGATCTCATTGGTGAACCTGGCCAGGTCGGTTGGTGTAGTGGTCATCCCGCCGTGGGCAAGAGCGCTTCGATGCATAGAGGGGCGGCGGGTATTTCCTTCGGCATCATGCGGCATCGCCTCACGTCTTCGCTTCGCGGAATTCAATGGGTATACAAAAGTACTATTGGTCATGCCGAGCGGCTGGAAGACTGTCTCCTGGGCAATCTGCTCAAAGGGTTTACCGGTGATGTCCTCAAGCAGCAATTGGATGACATCATAAGCGACATTTGAGTATTCCCACCGCGAACCTGGTACTCTCACCGGTATCGCCGGCTTGTTCATTGCAGGCGATTCACCGTTTAACACATTCAAGAGTGTGGGATAACCGATATTCTCATCGTAATCAAAATCCGTAGTTGGCAATCCAGCCTGATGCGTCAACAGACGGCGAAGGGTGACTTTTTCCTCTTGTGTAAACTCATTCTCCGGTACTTTCCATGATGTTAGGTAGTCATTCACATTTGCGTCCAGATCGACTAGCCCTTGCTCCACAAAATGGAGAACTAGTACCGCAGTTACGAACTTGCTGGTAGAGGCGGCCTCGAAAATGGTTTCCGTGGTGGCCGGCGCTTTGGTTTCAGCATCCAGTACACCATATGCTTTGGCCCACTCAATTCGATTATCGTTGATGACTGCAATGCTCACCCCTGGAACCTTATAGTGCTTCATCCTGTCGGCTAACGTCTTGGGATCTGCAAGCTGTTCGGTATGGGGAAGAAACATGTCATTGGATGATTTGAGTGCAACTAGACTGTTTTCGATGTGATGTATCTGTTGGGCGACGCGGAACTCGGAATGTTGTTGTGAGCAAGACACAAGTATTAGTAGAAGAGTGAGTGTTACGATCCATTTGTGCATGGTGTACCTCCGTTAAACGTATTAGTGCTAGCCGTTGTCTTGTCCGAAGGGTCGACTCCTCATCGCCACTTTCTATAGATTGCCGTGTCCCATCCTCGGCCGCGGCTCGAGCGACCATCGCTCCGCAGATGAGCAAGGACACGTAACATCAGTGCAGCCGACCGTGTTGAGGGATCTTGCATTCCCTCATTCGTTTCTCCTCACGAAGAATGCAGTGCAACTAAAGAGGTCTCGTCGCCCGACGGCCTTGCCTTACCTTGCGGCCGCGGTTGCTATTGTCGCAGATAGTCAGGGGTCGTTAACATCGGGGCGTCATTGTCCCTCTCCCGCAAGCAGCTTCGCCACGTCCAGAGTGACGGATCGACGTTGAGGGGCGTGCTGCCCATCTGCGGAAAATGCCACATGCATAAGGCGCTTGTTCGGCTCGAACACCACGCTCTGATATGTGGTACGCGAGGGCATAATTGCGCTCCGGAGCATTTTCCATCCCCTCTCGCACGTGACTCTGTGTCTCCCACTGCTTCCCTCGATTCTATCGAGCACATCTCTATACCTGTCGTAGCGATCACACTGCTCTGGCTTGGACCGCGCCCGGTAATGACTTGTGCAAATTATGAAGTTTGCTCCGTTCACGGGTGGGCGTGCAGTCACTCCCTGACTTGTAGCAAGATCTCCATCGTATTCAAACACCTGCGCAGCCGAACCCATCTTGTCGTAGGGTCTGGCGACCATCACGTTGCTGCCCACCGTGCACTTATGCTTGCGGAGGACTCGCCCAACATCCTCAAATGCCGTCTCGGGTCGCGCCGACTCGATTGCCTCGCGAAGGATGAAGAGGCGTGGTGTGAAACCGCTATCCACCGTTGTCGCGTGTCCTTTTGCATCGTTGAGGTTGACTGTGACCCCCTCGGCGCTCATTCCGGTGAAACAACCTGTCAGGCCGGGCCAGTTGACGGACACCCACCCCAACGCCTTTCCGTTGTCAGACGGAGTGTTTACAATAACGACATTGACCTTAGACAATCCTACCACGGTGGGGACGTCCAGGTTACGCCCCGCAATCGTGTCGCCGTCTGCGGTCAGCCGCCCCCACGCAGCAAACGATGAGCATCCAACTGCCTGGACATCCGCGAGGCAGTTCAGGGCCACCAGTTCAGTGTACTGCAGGTGGCGCTGGAGACGCGGGATGACCACAGGGCCGCCAAACCGCGCCTCGACACCTGCAACTAGTCCTCGTAACTCATCCTGGTACGGTGTCTCAATTTCCATCTGTCGTAATCTGGGTAGGATCCGCTGGGTGTAGCCGTCGATACCTCCGCCGAACTTCTCCGTACCGATGAGCATATCCGCCACTGAGACGATCTTCTCAGCGAAATAGAACCCCTGAGCGTAGCCCCTCTCGTAGGGGGTACCCCATACGCGCAGAACTGGTATTCCATCGATCTCCGTGAGTGTGCCATTAACCCTGGCTGCAGGAGTACTCTGCCCGTATGCCGTATGCACGATGCACGCAAGCAGAAGAACGCCACAAGTTAGTGCATGGGACTCGAGTCGTATGTGTTTCATTGAGAGTTCCTTTTCCACTATCGAGTTCAGTGAACCTACTTTCCGCGCAGGGTACTGGGACCTTCGGATCCCCGTATTCCGAAGAGCATTCGGATGACCTCGCGCATATTCCGGATCGAAGTCACAATCACGCGTCCTCCGACGTTTGGTCGACAATGCGTCCCTCGAAAAAATGGACCGTTCGATCGGCATGGACGGCATCTAGTGTCGGCAACGTCTGAGCCGCCGCTGGCAGGCTTAGCCCGAGTGCCGCGACCAGGGTTGCGAGAAGAAGGAACCCGATCCGATGTCCCCGGGGAATAGAGGTGCTGCCTGCATCACATAATCTCACCATTATCTTGCTCCTTAGATTTGTCGCAGAATTGCCCATTGCTCGGCTCACACCCCTGCTCGCCGATTCAGCTGATCCCTCGATACCCCGGCCACGCAACATCCGCTGCGCTCGCCGAAAGGTCGTCCTCTCCGACGGCTCGAGACGCTGTTTTGTGCCGAGAACTCGTGGACAATCAGCGCGTCGAGCTTACAGGCCAAGAACTCTGAAGTAGCTCGGGTTTCGCCCTCAATCAACGCTCGCGTCGGGCATAGCCCGACCTACGTTGCTCGAAACGCTGTCTTGTGCCGAGAATTTGTGGGCACCCAGGGCTTCGAGCCTAAAGGCCAACCACTCTGGAGATACACACTCACTAGTATCTATTCGTGACCTCACCTCGAAATATTTCCTGCCGCCTACTAAAGATGTGGCCCAAGCACTCCATTTGGGCTGTTTGACCGCTGCAGAAAAAAGGTACGTCGGGGCAGGTTCGGCCTCAGTCGGTCAGGAAGGTGACCTCGGTCTGGCCGATTACGCCGCCTTGTTTTGCTCCCTCGGCGGCCTCCGGGGCGTTGATAAATGCTTGAACCTTGTCCATGTCGTCGACCTTGAACATAAACACAATCGTATTGGGATCGTCCATCTCGCGGAGAAGGTGGAGGAGGTGCAGGCCCGATTCGCGATGGGCCTTAGCGTGTGAATCGAAAACCTGCCGCCACTTCGCGTAGTCCGCAACCTTGTTCTTGCATAGCATGTAATGCATGATTCTCACCCTGCCTTGGATCTTGGACTCTTCTACTCGTCGGTAAACAACGCGCTCGCTGGTGCTATGCGCGTCGCATCACGCCAGCCCGCTCACTCCGTGCAAGCTCACCTTCGCTCCGCGGGCGGCTACGCAGCAGTAAAATCCGCAGTTCTCCGCGCGACAACCGCCGGGGCGCGTCGGGCATAGCCCAGACACCTGCAAAGCAGGTGGGCCACCCCAACCGGAGCGGATCGCAGGTCACTGCGAGACTCGACTGTCCCACCCCAAACCGTGTATCGAAAAGTCGCGCGCCTGGCCCGTTTTGGGTGCCTACAATAGTTATGGGGTGCATCCCGACTCGGGTGGTTTAGCCCACCCTTGACATCGAACGCTAAGCCTCCCGACGCTTGTCGGGGTGGTCTCGCGATCGACCCCGCGGCGCGGGTGGTTAGAGAGTGGAGGGAAGGGCCCGGCAGGCTTATTCCCGCGGCAGAATCCCGGCAGGCCCAGGATTTAGCCGTGCCCACCCTGCATGGACAACCATTCGATTCGGGATGCCCCCAGCTATTGCCACATCTTTCTTGCGACCCCCGATCCAGCGCGGCCGTATGCAATCGCCATCCGCAGGTCCGCACGGGCTCAAGCCCGCAGCTCGGATCTTGAGCTGCGGGCAAGTGCTCCGCTACACCTTGCATGACGGGTGCCATGCCCGGGCCCGACGAAGTCGGGCGCCGGCATGCTTACGAGGCAAACACATGGCGGCGCTTCGCTTGGCCATGGCACCCATCAGGTTACCTGTAATGAAGCACTAGACTTACGCCAAGCAATGTCCTCCATCAACGCAACAGTTCGTTAGCTGCTGTGTCCAACAGCGACTCCAATTGCGGGAGACCTACGCCGACTTCGGTATTGACCTGAACAGCGAGCGCGATCCGGTGGTCGGAGTAATAAGCCATCAACGATACGTATCCTGGCATCCAGCCGGCATGTCCGCAGACCGGGCCGCGCCTGCTCGATCTTATCATCACACCGAGTCCATACTTGCGCTGCGGATCATTCCCGATCACAACGCCGTCGAGCAATTGCCCGAGGGTTTTGTCTTTGAGCACATCGCCGCCGTAGAGCAGCCAAGCCCAGCGGGCCAGGTCCGATGCCGTGCTGATCAACCCGCCGCCGGTCCATTCGACCTGGGGGTTGATTGCATAACACTTATTCGGGGCAACCTCGGGAGGAATGGAGAAGGGGTTTCCTTCAACTGAATAACCGTTGATCAGCCCGCGCAGACAGGGGTGATCGGAGGGTGAGGTATCAACCAATTCGAGCGGCCCGAGGATTCTGTCGGCAAGCTCTTCATAGAACGTCCTGCCGGTGACCCGTTCGATGATCATGCCCACAAGGATGTAGTTCGTATCCGCGTAGGACCATCCCTGACCGGGTGGAAACAGCGGCTCGGCATCAAGGACGAACGCCACCAGCTCTTCGGACTGCCAGACCTTTTGAGGCTGGTCTTTGACCGCTGCCTGAAACTCCGGGGTGAATATGTGCCGGGGGATGCCGCTGGTGTGAGTCATCAGCATGCGGAGGGTAAGCTCATACGCGTTGGGAAGTCGCGGGAACCATGCGTCTTTCCCGAACCAGTGGGAGATCTTGCTGCTCAGGTCGACTCGTCCTTCTTCGACGAGTTGGAGCATCACCGCGGATACATAGGTCTTGCCGATGCTCCCGGACAGCATCCGGTCGGTGGGCTTCATCACCCGGCCAGCGGTCCTGTCGGACACGCCCGAAGCCGGTGCCATACTGCTACCGTCGGCCAGCACCATCCCGAAGGTCGCTCCGGGGATATCGTTGGCCTTGCAGAACTTGTCCAGGCGCTTCTGCACACGCTGGAGTCGAGCATCCGACACCTGCGGGGACAGCGTTGGGTCGACCTGGGTCGTCTTGCCTTTCTGTTTCGTCGGTGAATCCGGGGGCGCGGTCAAAGTCGAGGCACACCCCGCGATGAGTGCCATACCTGCCAGGCAGACAGCGACCCAGATCGGCCATTCGTGTGAGGCTTTCCCAGTGCAGGCTGCGTGCTTGTCGTTGCGGGTGAACATTTTGGAGTATTCTGTGCACCTGGCGTTGAGACCTTATGAGCATCGCTACTGCGGGCCGTTTTGTGCCGCTGCCCTTGAGCAGTGGCACACCCCCAGACTCAAGGTGGCCGATGCTAGTCACGCCGTTGCTGGTATAATCCCGCGTACGTAATTGAGACGTCAACCGCACTTATGTGGAGACTTGTATGATGAAGAGTTCAAAACCACCTAAACCCTATCGCGATCTTCAGCGAGCCCATCCGGAGTTCATGGCCGGCTTGGAAGCTATGGGCGAGGCAGCACGCGACGCGGGACCTCTAGACTCTAAGACCGTCGCACTGGTGAAGTTGGCTTACGGAATCGGGGCCGGGCTTGAGGGAGCCACGCACTCGCAGGTGACTCGCGCTTTCGAAACCGGCTGCAGCAAGGATGAGCTGCTGCAGGTGGCCCTGCTGGCCGCCCCGACGATCGGCTTTCCCGCGATGGTACGTGGCCGCTGCTGGGTCGTCGACGGGCTGCCCAGCAAAGCCAAGTCGCGCAAGACGACGCGCAAGAAGACCGCTCGGAAATAAGGCAGCGCGCAGGATATCCGGGCTGCACAAAGTCGCTTACTCGGCAATCATTGCGGAGTCATGGTTCCGCTGCATGACGCCGGCGGATCGGACAATACCAGATCGAGCAGGATGGTTCCGTCCTCTTGCAGGGACAAGGTCATATCGTGCCCGTCGATACCGAAGGCAAGTACATCGCCAGCAGTAGCGGTGGAGCCATCGAGTGCCAACGGGATGTCGTCATTGTCCCCCAGGCCTCGAAGCACGAACCCGCCGTCCACGTCCTCCAGGCTGACGAAGGCGTCAAGATCATCGCACGTTCCGATGAACATGTAGTCGCCGGGGGTCTCGACCCAGGGGTCGGAATCGCAGACATCACCTGCGCCGTCGTCATCACCGTCAGCCTGGTCAGGATTGGAGTCATCGGGGCAGTTATCACATACGTCGCCGATATCATCATCGTCGGCGTCAGCCTGATCTTCGTTGGGGTCATCCGGGCAGTTATCGCAGATATCCCCCACCCCGTCCTCGTCGGTGTCGGTCTGGTCAGGACTGGCGGTATCGGGGCAGTTGTCGCAGTCGTTGGGCCAGCCGTCGTTGTCGCGGTCATCCTCGGAGTTCATGAATGACTCGTGCTGCCCGCCCGCACCCCCGGCAAGGCGCGACTCAGCCTCTTTGTTGAAGGTGCATTCGAAAGCCAGGCCCGGCTTATCCGACGGGGCCATACCGGGCTGAAAACAGCTCGATGGGGCGGCGGTGAAGATGTCGAAGAAGCTGTCGCAATCGATGTCCACGGGGATGTCGGGCGTGACGCGAACGATGCCGTGATCGTCGGGATCGAACTCGCCCGGACCTCCGATGAGAACCCAACCGTTGTCCTCGCCTTCAAGCAACAAAGCATCGCAGGGCTGATCCGCATCTCCACAGTCGACCGTTCGGGTCTCCCCGTCGGAAGAGCGGGTGAAGCTGAACTTGGGTAGCACGGGAATGCTCGAGTCGAACGTCCCCCCATCGTCGCTTTCCAGGTGGATGGAGATAGAACCTACCGACTGGCGCTGACTGGACAGACAAACCGAAACATCCCACTGCTCGGATGTCTGGCCGTCGCCATAGGTAACCGTAATCGGATCGACGCTGGTAAGGCTCAGGGCGACGATCTCCACGTCGACGGTCACCGACTCGCCCACCTCAGGCGGGCAGATATCTTCGTGCCGCCGTACGATCGTGTCAGCAGGAGAAAGGGCGCCGGCGGGATCCGTATTGAGCGGCGCTCCTTTGAGGGTGATGGTCCCCGTAAACGGATCGGAGCCCGATCCGAAGAAATCCGCAGGAATAGGCATCTCGATGAAGCCTGAATAGTCCGTCTCGCTGCCTTCGGGCGTTGTCCAAAGGTCGTCGGCGGGATTCCCCGTGCCGCCCGTGCTGTCGTTCTGATTGTCATCACCGTTGTCGTTCGGATCAGTGCTGTTGTCGTTGTCATTTGCATCAGGCGTGGTGTTGTCATTTGCATCCCCTCCACCGGTGGGAGGACATGCAGACATCGGGATGATGATAAGAGCCAATACCACTACGCCCGCCAGTTTCAGACCATCAAACCTGCTCATACCGATTCTCCTGAGCCTCGAGAGTCGTCGTATTACGTCAAAGCCGTGGCCCGCGCATTCCGTGAAACCGCAGGCGGCAAACTGTACTTATCGTAAAAAGAGGCACTTTTGCCTTACCGGAAATGCTCTAAGGCCGCACGCACGCCCTGTTGCGTTGCCCGCGCCACCTGGAAGTGCATCTTGATCTCAGCCCTCCACTGGAGTGAGCACTTTGGTAAGGAGACTCCACGTGTTATTATTAGCTCGATTCCTCGGCGGTTGGAGCGGGCTGGTACCGTGGGGGCGAGAATCAGCGAGGATAGTAACTTGAGATCTTCCGTGTGCTCGATCTGTCTGGTAGTCATCGCGGCCTGTTGGGGCTGCGCGACGACATCCGTTGAACACGTTGATGGACCGAGCAGCTCGGTGCTTTCGGGCTTTGACTGGCTGGTGGGCAGTTGGATCGAAGAACGCGAAGGCACGACAAAGGAAGAGATCTGGATCGTACCGCGCAGCGACGCGATGTTCGGCATAGCGAGAGATGTCGCTAACGGTAAGACGGTGTTCTTTGAGTACCTGCGCATCGAACACCGGCCGGAAGGGGTCTTCTATATAGCGAGTCCAAAGGGCAGGTATCCGCCGACGGCCTTCAAGATGATCGAGCCTCCGACATCCACTCGCACACGGGCAGTCTTCGAGAATCCGGATCACGACTTTCCCAAGCAGATCACCTATTGGCGCGAGGGCGATACACTCTACGCCCGGATCGCAGGCGACCGGAAAGGCGTACGCTCGCAACAGGACCTCGCGTGGCGTCTTGCAGACTAGACGAGCGCGCGTACTCGCTACACCGCACCCGGTCTTCGCGGTGACAGATCGACGAAGGCCTGCTCCGGGTCCGGGCACGCGCGATCGATCCTCTCGATAAGCATTTCCCCAATCCGTGTCCTTCTTGGGCTCGGCGGTGTCCAATCGCGGTCGTTATCGGCTCGGTCCTGTGATCGGCCATCCCGAAGGACCTATACGGAAACGTGCCGTAACCGGCCATCTCCTGCCTGTTCGTCCGTTACCTCAGTCGTTGTGCTTCACGTGACGATGTACTCGTGCGGTGTACCGCTGGAACGTAGTCGGTCTTGAGGTCGCGCTGGGGGTTCGTGAGAGCCCGGTCAACGCGTCGGGCCCATGCGGATCATGCGGCATGGGTCGCGCTGCTACGTCCCCGCAGCCTGGCCGGTAATCACCAGTGCCTGGAAGCTTCGCGATGGCGTCAACGGTGTATGAGCAAATCAAGAGCAGCAAACAGCTCCCATCTCCCACGGGCGTTGCGCTTGAAGTTCTCAGGCTCTCCCAAGACCCGAATTCCACCGTCGATGAGTTTGCGGGCGTGATCGAAGCGGATCCGGCACTGAGTTCGCGAGTCCTCAAGCTGGTCAACTGTCCGCTTTCCGGGCTTTCTCGACAGATCACATCGGTCTCCCGAGCGGCCGCCCTGTTGGGGGTCAAGACCGTCACGCAACTGACCCTGGGCTTCTCGCTGGTTGATAACAACCGCAAAGGCGCGTGTTCAGCTTTTGACTACGATCTATTCTGGTCCGAGTCTCTGGCAGTCGCAGTGGCGTCGAGACACATAGTCAATTATCTCAAGTGTTTCCCGCCGGATGAGGTCTTCACTACGGGGCTCATCAGCCAGGTTGGCCGCCTGGCACTGGCAACGGCGTTTCCCGAAGCCTACGCCAACGCACTCTACGTAACCCCCGCGGATAATCCTCGCGAGCTTGCCGACATCGAAGAGGCCGTCTTCAGCATCAACCATTGCGCCCTGGCGGCGGAAATGATGGCTGACTGGCACGTACCCGTGGTGTTTCAACGGGCTGTGCGAGCGCAGCTGGAGCCTGACACCCACGAACTGGAGCCTGATTCCCGGCCGCATCTTCTGGCGCGGATCTTGAACCTGGCTGCATCCATCGCCTCAATCCTCCCCACGCTCACGGTTCATCGGGAAGGACTTACGGAGTTGACCATCAAAGCCCATCGACTTGGGATTCCGCCTGATGTGTACCCTCAGGTGTTTGACTCAATCAGTGAAGAGTGGCGTGAAGCCAGCACCATATACTCCGTGCACACCAGACGAGTGCCTTCGCTTGCGGAGATTTACTCTCAAGCCCGAATGTGCCAGCGTGCTTCAGAGATGCGCCCTGGACAGTTGACCGAGGAAGATGTGAGTGAGGGTCGCTATGTCCGAGGCTGATTTGCCACGCGTGCTCATCGTAGATGACGACCCAGCAGCCCTGACTCTCCTTCGCGCCCACTTGACCAGCAGCGGCTACGAAACAGTGTCTGCCGGCAACGGCGTGGAGGCAATGCGCATACTTGCTTCCGAAGGCCCTTCGATGGTCCTCACTGACTGGCAGATGCCGGAGATGGACGGGCTCGAGCTGTGCCGACGAATCCGGGCGCATGAAGGCATCCCCTTTGCGTATGTAATCATCATTACGGCTCACTCCGATCAAGATCGGGTGGTGGA
Organism: Phycisphaerales bacterium; assembly: GCA_020348265.1. Taxonomy (GTDB): domain Bacteria; phylum Planctomycetota; class Phycisphaerae; order UBA1845; family UBA1845. The sequence continues at coordinate 3,217,117 of CP070744.1, forward strand.
AGCCTTCAATGCGGGCGTCGATGATTACCTGCCCAAGCCCGTCAACAAACGCGAGCTAATCGCCAGAGTGCGGGCAGGAATGCGAATCACCGAGCTGCAAGTCGACCTGGATCGGCGTAACCTGCAGGTCCATCGCTTTAACGCTGAGATGGCGGTGGCCCAAACCAAGCTGCACGAAGCCAACGAGAGACTGTGCGAACTGGCCACGACCGACGAACTCACCGGTTTGATTAATCGCCGGGCCGCTATGGAGCGACTCAAAGAACACTGGGCCTCCGCCCGCCGCCACGATGAACCGTTGGCGTGCATAATGCTCGACATCGACCACTTCAAGAACTTCAACGATACGTGCGGACATGCAGTGGGTGATTGGGTCCTTAAAGAGACCGCCGCGGTTCTGCGCAAAACCGCCCGAGCGGAAGAGCACATCTGCCGTATCGGGGGAGAGGAATTCCTCGTCCTCTGCCCGAAATCGACGGAGGAGATGGCCTCCATCGCTGCGGAGCGTATTCGACAAGCGGTCGAAGCCAACATCGTTGAAGCGCACGAACAGGAGCTAAGCGTTACCATCAGCTTAGGAGTCGCCCAGCACACCACCCGCCAAGCCGGGCCGGATGAGCTGCTTCGTGCGGCCGACAACGCCCTGTACGCAGCCAAGCACCAAGGGCGAAACCGGGTCTGCCGGGCCAGCCAATGTGAACACCATGATCCCATCAACAAGATCGGGCGAATGATGACCCGAGCGCCGGCGCCGCCACCCACCACGCCGGATCAGGATATCAGGGTGCTCATAGTCGACGGCAATATGGAGTTTCGTGGATCCTGCAGGCAACTCCTCGAACAGGCAGGGTATCGGGTTGCCGAGACTGACAACGCCGACGCTGCAATATCCGGAATCGAGGACAATCCTCCCGCGGTGGTCATTCTGGATTCCTCTATGCCGGCGACGCTCGGAATCGAGTGTGCCCGCAGGCTCAAGATGATCACCGGCTTCAAGAGCATCTCCATCATCGCGGCCACGCACACGTCCTCACTTGGTGAGACTGCCTCTGCGCTCGCATCCGGAGCAGACGACTGCATCGCCAGAGAGTCTCTCCACGCAGAACTCATCCCGCGGGTCCAGTGCGCGGTGCGCTCACGCAGGGACCGCTCCGACCTGGTTCGCAGCAACGAGGTGCGCGGGGAACTGAGCCGGATGATGGGACTCTTGACGGACTACGCATACGAGCTCGCCGCTGGAGAAAGCCTGGAGGATGTCCTTGAGAGAACCGTCAACGTAACGGCAGATCTGACGTTGAGCCGTCACGTTTCGATCATGCTGCCCGATGCCAGCCGTACGCACCTTTCTGTCGCCAAGGCGATTGGCATCGACGAGAGCCTGCTGGCGGAGATCCGGCTGCCGCTGGATCGAGGGATTGCCGGACCGGTATTTCGGACCGGGGAAGCGGTCATCGCAAACGCGACGAGTGATATTGGGCGACGCGAACACCCCTACGAATCGATGTTCTTCGTGAGCGTTCCGCTGATATCCAAGGCGCTCAGCGCTTCAGAGTATACTGTGGGGGTGTTGAACATTTCCGAGCGGCTCGGGGCAAGGCCGTTCGAACCGCATGATCTCGAACATATCGATCTTATCTGCAACATTGCCGCCGGGGCGATCCACGAACGCCTCACCCGGCTTGCACGCGACGAGGCCTGCGATTCCATCGTCTTTGCCTTGGCCACGCTGGCAGAATATCGGGACTCGAATACGGGAAGACATCTACATCGTGTCTCGCGGTTCTGTCACCTGCTTGCGCGAGAACTTCGCCGGGTCATTCGCTATCGTAGCGTGATCACGGATCAGTTCCTCGACGATCTTCAGCGGGCCGTACCACTTCACGACGTCGGCAAAGTCGCCGTCCCCGACCAGATTCTCCTTAAACCCGGCAAGCTCACGCAAGAGGAATGCGCCGTAGTAAAGATGCATACGACGGTAGGAGCCGAGACGATTCGCTCGGTAGTGGAAAGGGTTCCCGGCGCAGGTTTCCTGCTCATGGCCAAGGAGATCGCTCACACGCACCATGAGCATTATGATGGAAACGGTTATCCGCTCGGGCTCCGCGGGGACGACATCCCACTGGCAGCTCGCATCGCCGCCGTCGCAGATGTCTACGACGCAATGACCACCAAACATCCCTACAAGGAACCCATGACCCACGAACGCGCTGCACTCATCATCCTATCCGCCAGTGGATCGCAGTTTGACCCTGATGTTGTGCAGGCCTTTGATCGCTGCCAGGAGGAATTCAGGCAACTGGCCCATGACCTAACAGATGACGACGTCTCGGACACGGAAAAGCCAGAGTTGACTTGGCGCGAACCGGAACCGGCAAACGCATAGAGCCCGATTCTCCAATCGCTGCACGGCAGACTCGGTCGATGCAGAGTACTCCTCCATTCAGAGCCCAATCCGCGCCGTTGCCTGCTGGTCATCTCCGCAGTAGACTTGGGTGTCCGTTGAGAAACGCGGGCTGCGCCAAGATGGTGTAGCGTCACCTCTGGTGGGCGACGTTTGAAGAGGGTTTTCGCCACCCACAAGGGGTGGCGCTGCATTTTTCAACGGACTGTTAGGCGTGCGGTCGATGTCAAAGCGGACTCGGTGTTTGCTCGGTATCGAAGCAGTTTTAGAGCCGCCTTACCTTCGACACCGCGGAGTCCAAGCTGAATGAGAAACAGGAGACTGGGAGAAAGCAGGCGCGTCTTTGACACCGCAGCAGTCGTTCTGCTGGGAATTTGCATTATCGGCTGGGCAGGGTGCAGGACGCTGTCCAACTGGCGACTGATCGGCTGGAGCGCGGACTACGACTCCGCCGAGCGGAGGGTGCTGGAGACCGGCCGCGACATGCTTATTTGGTACACCGACCCCCTACCTGGCAAGTCGGATCCGCTGGATGAGGTGCTTCACGAACCAGCGGTGAAGGATCTGACCAAACCCTACGTACGCTGCAAGCTCTCCAGGTCTTACGAGCCGGACAGGCGCTACGTGGCCCAGTTCGGTGTCGAGCGGGCGCCCGCGCTAATCGTGGTCCACACCGACGGGACTTATCATGCCCTGACAGGAATGATGTCGGTGGAGACGGTGCGCAGGGGACTGACCAAAGCGGTGGCACCGGGAGACGTTCCCACGTTCAATCATCTTATTCCTCGACAGGCCGAGTATCACTGGCACAGCAACATTGAGGTTGCCAGAGAGGCCTCCGCCTCTTCTGGCCGCCCAATCCTGGTTGTTTACTACAGGAGCCTGTCGCGCGATTGGCCAAGACTGGAGAGGCTACTCACTCGACGCGAGGTGTACAGGCGTCTTGCCGAAATGGTTCACTGCCGCATTAACACACTGAGACCGTGGTCTAAAGCTCAGATCACAGAATTCGGGGCGCTTAAACTTCCTGCGTTGGTCATCACTCGCAACGATGGGAGCTATGAGACTCTGGAGATGCCGACGTCTTACGAAACCATCGTGCGGTTTGCCGATCGCTTCCGTCAGACAGAAGCTACGGCCAATGCCCGGGCGGGGGCGGACTCCGAACATCCTTGATGCAGGCGTACACGATGGTCCGTGTCGTTCGTCCAGGCAATCGCCAAACAGGAAGCGCTCTGAGCAGGAGTGGTGGGAGAGAGATGAGATATCCACTTTTCGGAGCCATGCTGCTGACAGCATATGCAGGGGGCGTAGGTCCGTCCTGCCAGCACGCCGGGAGGTCCGCTGCGATGGATGAGTCACGACGTCACGATGATGATTTAAAAGCGATCCAGCAGCTGCACGAGGCTGATAAACGGGCCACGCTGGCATTGCATGTGGATGCCCTTCTCGACCTGTGGGCGGACGACGGGGTCATGCTTCGACCGGGATCTGCGCCAATCGTTGGGAAAGAGGCAATCAAGGAAGTGTTGAGAAGGTGGAACCCGGATCCGGATCAGGTTGAGCCCCTCCGTGCCGACATCGACTTCCAAGACGTGAAGATCATTGGCGATTGGGCGATCGAGTACGGGACTTTTGACTCTGCCTGGCATGTCTCGGGTGAAGAGGCTCCGGTGACCTCGGTCGGCAACATCCTGCGGGTGCTGAAACGCCAGCCTGATGGTTCATGGAAGTGCGCCCGGGCAATCTGGAATACCAATGCAGATGCTCAACAATGACGAACACAACTGACACAGCCGCCTACTACGCTCGCCGGGCAAGCGAGTACGAGCGTGTTTATGACAAGCCGGAGAGGCAGACGGACTTGCTTGCGATTCGCGCGATGGTCGCCGAGCGCTTGGCCGGGCATCGTGTCCTGGAAGTTGCTTGCGGTACCGGGTTTTGGACTGAGCCCATCAGCCGCACGGCCACCTCGATTCTGGCCACAGACATCAACGAAGAGGTGTTGAATTTAGCGCGGACAAAGCACTACCCCAACGAGAATGTGCGCTTCGCGAAAACCGACGCCCTTACACTGGAGGGCATCTCCGGGAGCTTTACCGCTGCCTTTGTCGGGTTCTTCTGGTCGCACATTCCGGTAGGTCGAACCGGTGCGTTCCTTTCCGTATTGCACTCCAAGCTGCCCCCAGGGGCACTGCTGGTTGTGATTGACAACAACCACGTCGAGGGAAGCAACACACCCATCTCACACACGGACGAGGATGGCAACACCTACCAGCGTCGTGTACTCGACGACGGCAGCACACACGAGATCATCAAAAACTTTCCCAGTGAGTCCGAGCTGCGCGAGGTCACGGATGAGTCCGCACACGATGTGCAGTACGCAGCTCTTCGCTACTACTGGTGTCTGACGTACCGCGCGAAGCCCACGCGCGACATCTGAGCTTGCAGTGTTCCGTGACACTTCCTGTGATGGGTACGTTCGGGTGAAGGGTGCCATGCCCAAGCCCGACAAAGTCGGGCGCCGGCATGTTGACGCGGCAAATACCTGGCCGCGCTTCGCTTGGCCATGCCACCCATCAGACTTCGTGTCATGAAGCACTACTTGGCGGCGCTATGTCTGGCGAATCGCAGGCCCGACCATGTCTCATCGATGGCGGCGATCTTATAGTCGACCAGACCCGCATCGAGACCGACCTTGCGAACCACGATTTGAGTCAGGTCGGAGGTCACCCCTGAAGTCTTCTTGGGCCAGACAATCCAGATAGACCCGCCCTCAGCCATTGTCCGCTGTGCCGCTGAAAGACGTCTATCCAACTCAGCACGGGATTTCACGAAGAGCATTATAAGGTTTGCGTGGCCGCAGGCTTGCTTCTTGATATGGATCTCTTTGACAACGTCGCCGAGCTTGCGCTCGAAACCTCGCGGTGCCCCGAGCAGGGCGACAATGCCGCCCGCGCGGATGCCGAGCTTCTTAGCCAACGGCGTGGTCGAATAGACATCCATCGTTCCGGGTACGCGGGGGTTCTTCGGCGGATTGTCGATTGCGTTGCTCAGCGCAGCGCTGATTCGGGTCCACTGCGTGTACACTGCGTCAGGCATCTGCTCACGGACACGGGCCACCTTCTTCCGTTCCCCTCCAGCAAAGACAATTGGGACGAAGCGTGTGCGTTTCTGTTGACGCAGCATAGTCGCAGCCGCCTGCCCATAAGATGGTGTGCGGTCCAAGTCTATAACGAACATGTCGGGGGGGTTCTCGCGTAAGGCCCGCAGACCCGCTGCGCCCTCACCCGCGGAAACATCAACCTCGTACCCCGCCCGGGCCAGTCTCTCCGCACATTCGTCGGCCTTGGTACGGCTCGCGTGAATAAGTAGAACTCGTTTCATAGCTGCACAATCCTACCTGTAACAGTCGCCGGAGACCAACTTGCAACCTTCTTGGATCAGTCAGAATGGGGCGTCTCGGTCTCGGGTGCGTTTGGGAAGCGCATCTTGATGTACGAGATTCCGGATCACTCGGCGAAGACGGGTACGGGTTGCCTGTTCTCATCGACGGCGACGAAGACCACCTCCGCCTCAGTGACCTTGGCCGCCTCGTCCGGGTTGGTGCGGCGATGGGCACAGACCCGCACTGATATCGTCAACGATGTTCGACCGGCGCGGGTGGCGTTGGCGTAGAGGCTGAGAACATCACCGACGAATACCGGCTCATGGAATTCAACCTCGCGGAATGCAACCGTCACGTAGCGGGAGGATTTCTGTCTGAGGGCTTCAACGTAGGCGGCCTGGTCGATCAAGGACAGAATCACCCCGCCGAAAATCGCTCCTTGGGAATTGGTGTCGCGGGGCATCATGACAACACGGATTGCCGGCTCCGTCGTAGGTGGCTTCAAACTGAACGTCATCTCAGGATCCTCTTCAGCAACGGGTAGAGGTCTATTCTCGTGAGGCAAGTCGACTCAAACAACCGGACACAGGCAACATCATCGCCACGCTACCTGCGTGCGAGCCCATCTGCACACGGAATCGTACCATACTCGGCTGAGGGGCCGGAGTCACGCGCAAGATCTCACCGTCACCAGGGTCGCTACGGCCAGGCACGCCAGTAGAAACAGAGGAAAGGCCACACTCAGTCGAGGGAGCTTAAACCGGTAAAGCCTCCTGAGGTGCTTAAGATAGTCGATCTGCTGCCTGACATTGAGTTTGCTGGCGCCGGCCGTCCTCTTCTCGAACCGGATAGGCACCTCCACAGGCCGGCGACATCGTCCTTTGACGTACAACTCCAGGGCGATCTTGAAGCCGACGGGGTCCAACGGAGCCGCCCCTTCCCAGGTGCGTCGCCCGACGGCAAAGAAGCCTGACATAGGATCGGAAAGCGGTGCGAGGGGCTTGGCAAGCGATGTCGCGACCCAGCTAACCACTCGCCTCATGAAAGGCCAGTCCCCTGCAATCCCCCCGCCGGCCCCATAGCGCGTACCGATCACGAAATCGCAGTCTTCCTGCTCGAGCGCCCACACGAAATCCGGAATCATCTCCGGGGGATGCTGCAAATCGGCATCCAGCACAACCACGCTGTCGTGGGAAGCTTCCTGCAGGCCCACTAGCACGGCGCTCGCCAGTCCGCGCTCCCCACGTCGGATAATAAGGCGGACGGGGTACTCTCCAGCGAGCGAGTTGACGATATCTTCAGTACCGTCCTGTGAATCGTCGTCGACGATGATCAGTTCCGCTTCGAGGCCCGCCTCGGAGATCGCCGCAAAGACGCGTCTGGTAAGCGGCTCTATGTTCGCTGCCTCGCGGAAGGTGGGCACGATTATTGATGCAGCTGGCGCGGCGGATGACATATACAAGATCATACAGGCGAGTCGGCGGTCGGCAACGTATGATAGTCGTTTGACAGACTCCCTTTGGGTAGTTACATACGCAAGGGTTGGTGTTGGCTGATCCGAACACCGCAAGATACGGGTTTGTAGCATGATAGCCGCGATCGGTGCCAAGACGTTCCACTCTCTGACGGCGTTCGGGCGGTTCGTCACGTTCGTTTGGCAGATGTTGCGCTGGTTGCTGCCCGGCATGTGCCAGCTACGAACCTGGATGCGAACGATGCCCGTGTTTTACGAGGTGGGCAATCGCACCCTCCCGGTGATCGTGATCACCGGTACGTTCGTCGGGTTGGTGCTCGCGGTGCAGAGCTACGATCAACTGCGCGCCGCGGGGTTTGAACAGCGCATGGGCGTGCTCCTCTCCATCACACTGGTACAGGAGCTGGGGCCCGTGCTAGCAGGGGTGATGCTCGCCGGTCGCGTCGGAGGAGCCCTGACCGCTGAGTTGGGCACGATGACCGTCACCGACCAAATCAGCGCCCTGCGGGTGATGGGTGCCGACCCCATCCGTCAACTTGTCGTTCCGCGGTTTTTGGCCTGCTTGTTACTGGCCCCGTTGCTGACGTTCTTCTGCGACGTGTTTGGTTCGCTGGCCGGATGGTTTGTGGCTGTTGTGCTCAAGCAGATCCCCTCGACGCCCTACTGGTTCTACATTGCCGACGCAATAGAAACTTGGGATGTCATGGTCGGGTTCATAAAGAGCTTGGCCTTTGGCGGGTTGATAGGCACGATCGCATGTTATAAAGGATTCTCGTGTCGAGCCGGCGCAGCGGGTGTCGGGCGTGCCTGCACCGAGTCGTTCGTGGCCAGCTTTATCGTTATTCTGATAACGGACTTCTTCATCGGGACGTTTCTGTCGGGTGTATATCGCGGTATTTACGGATTCAAATCGCTCCTTTAACTGTAAACGGACTAATCGTGCCCGTACCTGACGGACAGTCAAACCATGAACCGCTCATAAAACTCATCGATATACACAAGCGGTTCGGTAGCCTGGTGGTTCTCGATGGGATAGACCTGACCCTCAGGACGGGTGAGACGACGGTAATCATAGGAGAATCCGGCTCAGGCAAGAGCGTGATTCTTAAACACATCGTCCGACTGCTACGACCGGACCGGGGCCAGGTCTTCTACCGGGACCAGCGCATCGATGACCTTCCCGAACGAGTGCTTGCGGGCCTGCGGCCTCGATTCGGGTTCCTCTTTCAGCTCAGCGCCCTTTTTGACTCGATGAACGTCGAAGGGAACGTTGCATTCCCAGTCATAGAGCATACCCGCCGCCGCCGTGCTGAGATAAAGGAGATAGTGCGAAGTAAACTGGCGATGGTTGGGCTGGATGGCCTCCAGTCCCAATGGCCTGCCGAGCTTTCCGGCGGACAGAAAAAGCGAGTAGCCCTTGCCCGGGCCATCGCTTTGGACCCGGAGTTGATTCTGTACGACGAGCCGACTACAGGCCTGGACCCCCCGCGCGCCGATGAAATAAACGAGCTGATCCGCAAGCTTCAAAACGAGCTTCAGGTTACCAGCGTGGTAGTAACGCATGACATGGCCAGCGCACGGAAGGTCGCTGATAGGATTATCATGCTATATCGAGGTAAATTCATCTACGATGGAACACCCCAATCGATCATGGAGACCGACGATCCGCGGGTGCGCAGTTTCGTGGACGGTCGATCTTCCGACGAGATCCTCGAGAGCTTGCAGGAAAAGGATACCGAATGAAGGAAACGACACGTAACTTGCTGGTCGGCCTGTTCGTGGTCCTCTCGCTGGCTGCTCTGGCGGTTTTGATGGTATGGTTCGGCGAGACACCTTCCTGGCTGCGGACCAGCGAGTGGGATTTGCGGATCGCCGGCGTTCATGAGCTTGGTGGGATCGGTGAAGGAAGCCCGGTGAACCTCAGCGGGGTTGAGATTGGACGCGTCAAACACCTCGAATTCGTGGATAAGAAACGTCCCGATCGAGGTGTGGATATCATCGCCGGTATCCAAAGACAGTATTGCGTGCCAAGCGGTGCTACTGCGCGCGTCTATGGTGCCACACTTGGGTTCGGAACCGGGCGGGTGGAGATTATCGTGGAGCGCGGCTTGCGTGGCGAACCCTTGCCGCAGGACGGCACCGCGTCTTTGCGTGGAGAAATGAGGAGCGTCATCGGCGAACTCATCTCCAAGGATATGGTCGCCTCCCTCGAGCGCACCATAAACCATATCGGGAACCTCACCGCAGAATGGACTCCTGTGGGAACGAACCTCGCCCAGTTGTTGGAGCAGCGGAGTATAGCCGACATAAACACGCTTGGTGAACAAGGGCAGACTATCGTCCCCAACCTCTCGACGGCGATCGAGCGCGTCGACCGGCTGGCCGCAAACTTGAACACCCTCCTCGGTGACGAGCATGTCCAGGAGGACGTAAAAGCAGTGGTCAAAGACTTGCACGACACTTCCACGGAACTCAAGCAGCTGGTCCAGTTCTGGCGCGGCGAGACCCAGAAAATCACCGAGAATGTCAATACCGGCATCGACCGAACTGAGGAGAACCTCGAAGACTCTTTCGCGCAGCTTACCGAGATCCTCGAACAACTTGACGATACAGCCCGGAGCTTGGCCGTCGTGCTTCAGCACGTTGAGAACGGCGAGGGAACCGCCGGCCTACTGATACGCGATGACCGGCTTTACGAAGCGGCGGTGCTGACCCTCGAGCGATCCGCGGACGTCCTGCTAAACCTGCAAATCATCACCGGGAAGATGAGAGATGACGGCTATATCACGGTGGGCAAGGCACCCACTGGTCTGCTGAAGGCTCGCTTCCCGTTAGATGAAACGCAGAACAAGACAGACTGACCGGCCGTTTGCCCCGGCGATATCACCACTCTCGCGGCGCGTCCGACTGACTTAGGGCGCCGCGTGCTGATTTGACAGTCTGAAAAAGCGCCGCGTAGAATAGTCCACCAGTACATCGCCACTGCTTTCAAGCAGTGCCGGCTGGGTCCTTGTGGTGTTTATGCACTGCTCAAGAGCAGTGGCACATCCGCACGCTCAAGCCTGGCGATGCACCAGTGACAATGACGTCGTCCTAGCGTGAGGCTGCAACACAGCGTGACCCAACTGCTGCTTAGCGAACTATGTCGGAGGCTGACCTACTCCGGTTTTGCCGCCCGCCTCGAAGGAGAGGACAGGGCCATACAGGGCGTGAACACGCTCGAAGATGCTCGCGAGGGTGAGGTCACCTTCCTGGCGAATCCCAAATACTCCAGCGCCGTTGACAAGACCAAGGCATCTGCCGTCATTCTCAGAAACGACTTCCCCGTGCCGAAGAGAGTGTCGGCCCTGCGCTGTGACGATCCCTACGGCGCGGTTACGCTCGCCATCGTCATCCTGCACGGCCACCGCAGACACCCGCAATGGGGGCTTAGCGAAAGAGCTTCCATCGACGAGTCTGCCAGGATAGGGACGAACCCGAACATCGCCGGCGGGGTGAGCATCGCCGCTGACGTCACTATCGGGGACAACTGCACGATCTATCCCGGGTGCTACGTGGGCGACGGGGCACGCATAGGGAGCGACTGCACGCTGTTTCCAAACGTCGTCATCTACGATCATTGTGAGCTGGGCGATCGAGTGACCATCCACGCCGGTTCGGTCATTGGTGAGGACGGCCTGGGTTACGCCCCACAAGGCGGGAAATGGATGAAGATCCCTCAGGTGGGCCGGGCAATCATCGGCGATGACGTCGAAATCGGGGCAAACTGTGCGATCGATAGGGCTACGCTTGGCTATACCGCTGTCGAGGCCGGCACCAAGTTCGGCAACGTCGTGGTCATAGGTCACGGGACAAAGGTCGGGCCCGACTGCATGTTCGTCGGGCTCGTCGGCGTCGCAGGTTCGGCGAACATCGGAAAGCACGTGACCCTGGCCGCGGGGGCCGGCGCCGTAGGCCACATCACCGTTGGAGACGACGTCCAAGTCGGTGCAACATCGTGTGTTATGGGGAACGTCGAACCCAAGGCGACCCTGCTAGGTACACCAGCAACCGACGCAATGCAGGCAAAACGGTCGCTAATCGCAATTCAGAAGCTGCCCGAGTGGATTCAGCGGGTCAGACAGCTTGAAAAAGAAGTACAGTCTCTGCGTGAGCAACTCGACAGCGCTAGTTCGTGAGAGCTAAGCGCCGAGACGTCACCACAGACGCATCTCCTATCACGCGCATAGCGATTGGCCTAGTCGTGGTGCAGGAATCACCAGCGTTCTCGAAGCGCACGCCGGTCAGCTCACTCCGCAAACCACACCTTGCCGCGGGCAACGTCGCTGCTCTATAATCACACCCGGTTCGTTGATCGGACTCTGGACGAAGACTGTAGAGGAGTGTGCTTAATTCCGACGGATCCACCCGAATTCGTGGTGGTTCCAACCTGCAACATCTGAACTCAGTGCTGTCAACAGCATGATTCGTTGACGAAGGGAAACACCAAATGACAACCGCAACTCCGAGTGTCGACGCTACTCGTACAGTCCACGCACCGCGTGGTGCCGAGATTACCTGCAAGGGCTGGCAGCAGGAAGCTGCGATGCGCATGCTGATGAACAACCTCGACCCCGATGTCGCGGAGAATCCGGCTGAACTGATCGTCTATGGAGGCAGCGGGAAAGCGGCTCGGAGTTGGCCGGATTTCGACCGCATTGTGGCCTCCCTCAAGCAGCTCGAAAACGACGAAACACTACTAGTTCAATCCGGACGGGCCGTAGGAATCGTCAAGACTCACAGCGACGCACCTCGTGTGTTGATCGCCAACTCCCTGCTTGTACCCCACTGGGCCAACTGGGACGAATTCCGTCGTCTCGAAGCCAAAGGCCTCACCATGTATGGGCAGATGACCGCAGGAAGCTGGATCTACATCGGCACGCAGGGCATCCTCCAGGGTACCTACGAGACCTTCGGTGCCGCCGCCCGCGAGCATTTCGACGGTTCACTCGCAGGACGCCTGGTCATCACCGGCGGGCTTGGTGGGATGGGGGGAGCCCAACCGCTGGCCGCCACCATGAATGAAGGCGTGTGCCTGTGCGTCGAAGTGGATAGGGCTCGCATCGAGCGGCGGATGGAGACACGCTATCTGGACCGCTGGACGGCTGACCTGGATGAAGCTCTGGGCTGGACGAGCGAAGCGGTCAAAGCGAAGACTCCGCTATCAGTTGGCCTGCTGGGCAATTGTGCGGACGTTCTGCCGGAGTTGGTGCGCAGAAACGTCATACCTGATGTGCTTACTGATCAGACTTCCGCCCATGACGCTTTGAAGGGATACGTACCAAACGGGATGACCTTCACCGAAGCGGTCAAGCTCCGCCAGACGGACCCCGACCGCTACATTACCGAGTCGATGCGCTCGATGGCTGAACACGTCCAGGCCATGCTCGAGCTGCAAGAACGTGGGGCGATTACCTTCGATTACGGCAACAATATCCGCGGCCAGGCCAAGCTCGCCGGGGTGGAGAACGCTTTCGACATTGTCGGCTTCGTTCCGCTTTTCATCAGACCGTTGTTCTGCGAGGGGCAGGGGCCCTTCCGCTGGGCGGCCCTCTCCGGCGACCCCAAGGACATCGCCCGCACCGACCAAGCTGTGCTAGAGACCTTCCCCGAGAATGAGCATCTATGCCGGTGGATTCGTCTCGCCAGGGAGCGTATCGCCTTTCAGGGCCTGCCCGCGCGAATCTGCTGGCTGGGCTACGGTGAGCGAGACAAGATGGGATTGGTGTTCAACGATCTCGTCGCCAAAGGTGAGATCTCCGCTCCGATCGTCATTGGCCGAGATCACCTCGACTGTGGCAGCGTAGCCTCGCCCAACCGCGAAACCGAAGGTATGAAGGACGGGTCCGACGCGATTGCCGACTGGCCCATACTCAACGCCCTGGTCAACACCTGCTGCGGGGCGAGTTGGGTGTCGGTGCATCACGGCGGGGGGGTGGGGATAGGCTATGCCCTTCATGCCGGACAAGTGATCGTCGCGGACGGCACCAAGGAGGCCGCCGACCGCCTCAAGCGCGTCCTCACCGCCGACCCCGCAACGGGCATCTTCCGCCACGTGGACGCCGGCTACGAAAAAGCCCAGCAAATCGCCGAGAAGCGCGGCGTGAAACTGCCGGGATGATGATCAAGAAGAAACCGTTTGACTAGCGGCCGAGGAGCGGTTAAGTCGAAATACCTTGCATCGGGACAAAGTCGCGTTTCCAGAATGGAGGGCTGAGGTATCCCCTCACGCAACGGCATATCGGCAGCGCAGTTAAAGCCGTATCTAAGAAGGTGCGGATACAAAGGCCCACTGTTGGCCCAAGATTATCGCTATAACGGCAGTTCAGTCGAGCTTGCCGGGTTTGCCGACCTGCCAACAGACACAAGGTCCGCATGCATTGGCGTCCTGGACGCGAGAGGCAACTCGGCAACAGCGGTAGAGGGGTGTCGAGAACTCGGCGCGCCGGTGATTCTGATCTGCCAGCAGGACAAAGTCGAATGGTGGCAACAGACGACCGAGCAACCGGAGCATCAGGAAACCATTGCTCCGAATAAGCTGGATCGATTCTTCGAACACCACAGGAAGGACTTTGGCCCCGATCGCATCTTCCGCGCGAAGACAATAGGGCGTTTTGACCGTGCGTACCAACTGTCGTTTGTTGACATCGGGCTCATGCCACTGGTTGAGAGCGAGATCGGCGACAAGGTCAGCAGGCTTGTTGGACGAGTGGTCAAGGACTTTGTGCACGACCTCAAGCGGCCGAGACTGTCCGATGCCGAGTCAAGGCAGATCTTCAAGTCAGTGTTCTGGCTACTCGCAGCCAAGATTTTGCACGACAAGAAGAACGTAGAGAACTTCAAGAGGATCGACCTGCTGGATTTCGACGCAGTTTTTGACAGAGTTGCGAAGCACTACGCTGCTGCAGTAAGCCCGCTACCCAGAAGCAAAGCCTGGAGATCGGCACTTGACCGTGCCGCACAGACAGTCAGCGAATTCGCCCATCTTGGGAACATCTCGACAGAAGCTCTCGCCTACGTATACGAGAATACGCTCATTGATAAGGCGTTGCGCCAGAAACTCGGGACCCACAGTACGCCGTCCTACTTGGTGGACTACATCCTTTGGCAACTGTCGCCGTGGATCAGCGAGATTGAAGAGGACAAGCGCCATATCTTCGAACCTGCCTGCGGGCATGGTGCATTCCTCGTTGGGGCAATGCGATTACTGCGGTTCCTGTTGCGGGGCACCGACAGCGCGAAGCACCACCGATACTTGAAGGCCCACGTTCGAGGCATAGAAATAGATCCTTTTGCCCTGGAACTAGCGAGACTTTCCTTGACGCTGGCGGACATACCAAACCCCAACGGGTGGAGACTCACGGAAGCGGATATGTTCGAGTCGGACATTCTGCAGAAAGAAGCCAAGAAGGCACGGATTCTGCTGGCCAACCCGCCGTTTGAAGCTTTCACGAGCAAAGAGAAGGCAAGGTACCGCAAAGCGGGCAACGACGTCGGTACGAACAAGGCCATCGAAATGCTCGAACGGACGATCGCCCATCTGCCGGTGGGGGCGGTCTTCGGGGTAGTCGTGCCTCAGGGTGTGCTCCACAACAAGCAAGCATGCGATGTTCGCAGACAAATGGCCAGCGAATTCGAGCTTTCAGAGATCTGTCTCTTTCCTGACAAGATGTTCAAGTTCTCCGATATGGAGACCACGATTATTCTTGGGCGCAGGCGGCGCACTGACCGCGCAGCAACGGGGCAAGTGCAGTACCGCCGAGTCCGCGAAAGCGGCATGTCAAGGTTCCGCGAATCCTATACTGTCAGCACGGATCGTCTGATTCCGCAAGTGCGGTTCCTGGGTACAGGCGATTCAAGTTTCAGGATTCCCGAACTGGAGAACCTGTGGGACGCGTTGGACGCCCGCCGCAAACTTTCCGACCTGGCAAGTATGGGACAAGGCTTGGCACATAAGGGCAAGGACCTCCCCGAGGGAGCATGGACGATCCGTAGCCCCAAGAGGAAGCGCGATACACCCGGTTTTGCCGACGTTCCGAGGAACTTGCAGATCTGGGGGCTTCCCGAAGAGGTTGGGGTGAACGTCGACAGCAGTGTCCTACTTCGCATGCGTGCTGGGCTACCGCCCGGTGAACCACAAGTGTTGCTCAACTACGCACCAGTCAGCCGCGGGCCTTGGAGACTCAAGGCAATCATCGATTCTGACGACCATGCAGTTACAAGCCGTTTCATCGCTATTAGGCCGAGTAAGCCAAGCATCTCAGTGGAGTTCCTCTGGGCCCTCCTCAACTCCCCCGTGGCGAACGCCTTCGCGTATTGCCATTTGGGAAAGCGCGACAACCTTGTCGGCACAATGGGGCAGATGCCCGCGCCGGACCCGGCCGCGCGCGACGTCGAGTCCATCGTTCGGGCAGCCTGCGCCTATCGGAGGCTCGTGAAGAGGTTCGACGAATTCATGGTACCGGACCCCGACGAGTCAGCCGTGAGAAGTGCGCTACTAGCCATGGATGCTGAAGTACTGCGGCTCTACGATCTACCCCCGCGTCTGGAACGCGAACTCCTCGATCTGTTCGCCGGCAAAGTACGCAAAGGCGTCGGGTGTACGTTCAAACAATACTTCCCCGCCGACTTCACTCCGTTTGTCCCTCTCCACGAATACCTCTCGGACGAGTACCGCCGATCTACTGCCGGGGAGATGCGCAAGCGCCATGTACCCGTGACATCACCGAACGTACTTCAGGCGCTCGACCGCGCAGTCGAGGCTTTCGGGGAGGAGTAGAGCTTGGACGGCTATCTGCTCGACACCAACATCGTCAAGTATTGGCACGATACAAGGTGCCCCGAGCACGGACTCGTCGCAGCAAGAGTAGAGCAACTCGACGAGAGGGCGCCACTGTATGTCTCAGTGATCACACTCGGGGAGATTGAATTCGGACACCGAGCCGAGTCGCCCATTACCACCGAGAGCCAAAGGGAATTCTCCAGCTTCGTCAGCGAACGGCTCCCGGATAGGCTCAAAGTAGACAGGCACTCGGTCAGTCACTATGGCGACCTTCGGGCACGCTTGTTTGAGAAGTATGCTCCGATTGGCAAGCGCGCGAAAGTCAAGCGTCCGGAGCAGCTAATCGACCCGGTAACGGCGAAGACCCTCGGCATCCAAGAAAATGACCTCTGGATCGCGGCCCAGGCACTCGAGAGAAACCTAGTCCTCGTCACTCACGACAAGATGGACCACATTCGCAAAGTGGCCAGCGAACTCCGTATCGAGGACTGGGCAGAAGTCCATTCGTAACAAGGGTGAAGTTCTGATAAGTGTGCCAGACTCTCCGCAAGCTAACGAGCCCCACCATTCCGCCGTATATACTATTGCTTCCTGACAACGCTCAAGACAGCGCCCACGGCACCATGCTATAGGACCTGCACGAATTCAAACTGACCGCGGCGCGGGGTTGTTCTGAAACGTATACTTCTTCCGTGTTGGAGGTCCAACCGGCCTCTTGGAGACTCGTCCACACGAAGGAAAGGACTTGTTGATGAGCGCTAACCAAACCGGCGAAGGGCAGGAGAACAGAAAGAGCAGGCGGCGCACCTATCTGATCAATCCGTCCTTCCAGTGGAAGTACACGGGCGCTATTGCTCTGACCGTCTTTATTCTCTGTTCATCGGTCGGAGTGATGCTTTTCGGGGCGTTGTACCAGCAGGCCCGGGCGATGGTCATCAACCCCAACGTAAGCCACCTCTGGGAGAACACCCGGCTCATCGTTTTCTCGTCAGTAGGCTTTGCGGGTGTCACTGCAGCAGCAATCGCCCTTTGGAGCATCGTCGCGACCCACCGCATCTGCGGCCCGCTGCACGTGCTGGAGGGTTACATGGAAGAACTGGTCAAGGGGCGCTTCCCGAAGATCAGAGCCCTGCGCCAAAAGGACGAATTCAAACATTTGCACTCGACATTCACCAGCACGGTTGATTCACTGAAACGGCGCAAGCAAGCACAACTCGCCACCTTGACCAAGATCCTGGAAATCGCCGGATCAGCAAGAGATGCCGAAGAAGAGAGCCTTAGGAGCGCCCTTAGTCAGATAACCACGCGCGTGGAGGGGCTGCGCTCACAAGTGGCCGACGTCTTGGGTGAGACGCTCGATAGCCTACCCCTCGCGAAGCAGCAGGATTCCGAAACGGCGCCCCCGTCACCCCGGCCACTTGCGGAAGCCGGCGTTTAGCATAGACCGCGGCTGTCGCAGCTCAGCAAGGATTTGATAGCCGCACCGCCAGCCTTGCAGCTGGACGGTGCAGATCGTCAGCAGTTCAGGGGAAGAAGGAGCATCCTCCTAAGCTGAGGAGGTGGAATCGAAAGCCATTTCCTATAACTAGACGGAAGGCAGGTCAGTAGTCCTTCCTGCGACAGCAGTCTGACACGTCCCATAGCAAACCTGCGCGCACAATTCGCGCAGGGTTTTGCGTCGCGCCTGGATGTTTCGTAGGTTGAAAGTGGAGCGCACCTGCCGGGGTGCCGGTCCCATAACCACACTGCAAGTACACCTGCTGGCAGCTGAGGGATCTACGCGTGAAGAAGAGTAAGTCAAAGCGACGCAACGATCGCAAGCGCAACCGCAACGTGCCACAGGCACGCGAGAGCCGAGCGTAGGCGAAGCGGGAGCGGCCTAGTCTGGGTGCATAATGGCTCGGTCGCGGCTTCGAAACGGGTTGCCAGCTGCTTGTGAATTGAACGTAAACCTATGAGAAACCCCGACTTAGGTCGGGGTCATCTCCAGGTCTTCATAGCGGGGGCATCATATGGGGTACTGGAGATAAGTGTGTGGCGGATTTGTCGGTTTAGCGCTGTCGGTAATTGGCGTAAGTGTTTGCAGGATAAAGACTTACAACGTGTCGGGGCGTGTCACGCCGACACGTTCTTTTGTTCCGTAAGCGTGCGCCATCGACTCCCATGGAACTAAGGCAGGGGACGGAGGCCGCGCCCATCCGTAGCCTAGCCTGAGCTCGATGGGGGGTGGTCTCGCAGCATCGGACCAGCCCGGTTGCAGTTTGCCCTGTGTTGGGTGGAGGCGCGCAAACCTTGAGCGTCTCAGGCTCGCGAACTCAATGGGCTATAACGGGCCTCAGGGATGGCATCGGACACAGGACATTTCAGTGACGAGAACGCCCGGATAGCGTTTCCAGAAGGGACAAACTTCCGATACCATCAGGGCCGCGAGAGCGACAGTCGTGGCCGGAATCGCCGAGCTTGGATAGGCCCGGGGTCAGATGAGTTTGTGATACGTGGACGATATGTCATCCGATTTGACTCAGATTCTGGTCGACACGAGTGGAGAGGAGCCAGCCGACGTGGCCAGGCAGCTCATGCCGCTGGTGTACGACGAGCTGCGTGATCTGGCGGCCCGATACCTGCGCTCCGAGCGCAAGGGGCATACCCTGCAGCCTACGGCGCTGGTCCACGAGGCTTTTATGCGCCTGGTTGACCAGAGCCGTGTCGATTGGAAGGGGCGCACGCACTTCTACGCAGTCGGAGCAGCGGCCATGCGCCGCATTCTGATAGATCATGCAAGGACTCGCGGTCGAGGCAAGCGCGGCGGTGAGTGGCAACGCGTAGTCTTGGACGAGGCAGAAACACCGCAAGAGCTGCGGGATGTCGAGCTGGTGGCCGTACACGACGCTCTGGAAGCACTTGCGGCCCTCGATGAACAGCAGGCGCGCATCGTCGAGCTAAGATTCTTCGGCGGTTTGACGGTGGAGGAAGTGGCTCACGTCCTAGGAGTCTCCAAACGCAAGGTCGAAGGTGATTGGACCCATGCCAAGGCGTGGCTTCGCAAAACGCTCGACCCAGAAAGCCAGACATGACTCCGGAGCGTCACGCCCTTATCAGAGAGGTCTTCCTCGCAGCGGTGTCGTGCCCGCCCGAGGATCGGGATGCCCTGCTGGATCAGCGTTGCGGCGACGATCACGAACTCCGACGCGAAGTCGAACACCTTATTTCGCATCACTATGATCAGACAATCACGCCGGACTCTCAAAAGGCAACAACGCCGACCGATGCGTGGCGTCAGGCGGGGCCGCAACTCAACTTGGATGCCAGAGAAACTGCAGCCCTTCCCCCGCGGACGTCTTCTCAGCCTGACGTTCCACGCGACAAGGACCTCAGCTCTGGTAGCGTAGTTGCGGGCCGATACCGCATCGTGTCACAGCTTGGCAGCGGCGGCATGGGTGTGGTATACCGTGCGGAGGACCTCACACTCGGTCAGACCGTCGCGCTGAAGTTTCTCAATCCAGGGATGGCCAAGAATCCGGAATGGCTAGCTCGCTTTCGTACTGAGGTTCGCAGGGCCCGCGAGGTAACGCACCCGTGCGTCTGCCGCATGTACGACATCGCGGAGGCCGATGGCAAGCACTTCCTGACAATGGAATACGTAGATGGGGAGGATCTGGACAGTCTGACCACGCGCATCGGTCGGTTGCCGCACAACAAGGCCGTGGATATCGCGCGGCAGGTTTGCATCGGCTTAGCCGCTGCCCATGATGCTGGCATTCTGCACCGCGACTTGAAGCCGGCAAACATTATGCTCGATGGGCGAGGTCAGGTTCGCATCACGGACTTCGGCTTGGCTGCCCTGCCTGAGGAGGTCAAAGCTGGGGAGATTCGCGCAGGTACGCCGGCATATATGGCACCGGAGCAGATTGCCGGCCGGGAAGTTACGGTTCAAAGCGACATATATGCCCTGGGCTTGGTGTTGTACGAAGTCTTCGCAGGCAGGCCCACGTTCCAGGCGAGTACTATTCAGGAGTACCACGCCCTTCACGAGAGTTCACGTCCCACGCCATTGTCGGACGTCATTGAAGACGTACATCCGGACGTCGAGCGGATCGTCGCTCGATGTTTGGAGAAGAACGCTCAGAGTCGACCGAGTTCCGCGCTGGAAGTCGCCGCGGCGCTTCCGGGTGGGAATCTACTGGCGGCCGCTTTAGCTGCCAACTTGACCCCCACACCGGAGATGGTTGCGGCCGCAACGCCACAGGCAGGCCGTACACTGGCACCCGCAAGGCTTCTTGTCGTTACGTTGGCTATGCTAGCGGCGCTGGTCCTCGTGCGCGGTCTGTCACCCACGTCGTGGCTGGCGCAAGCCAGCAAACCACCTGCAGTCTTGGCCGCACAGGCACGCGAGTTGATCAAGGCTGCAGGATACTCCTTCGGAACGGGTGAGCATGCCTACGGATTCTGCAAGGTGCAGGATGCGGCGGCGTTGGCACACGGCTATCGTATGCCTGACAGAATGGCCCGTCTTGCCGTTGACCCAGCGGCCGAACTGGTCTTCTGGTACCGGCAGAGCCAGGAGATGCTCGCACCGTCGGAGGTCCGCAACGTGATGTTGGGGGCTGCACGCGTGACTCCGAGCGATCCGGTACCAGGCACGTCCGACATGGTTTCAGTCGTGTTTGACCCTTCTGGCAAGCTGCTGCTATTCGTTGCGATACCAGGCCATGAATCATCCAGCGAGGAGCAGGGGAGTGGCCCTGGGCGCGACCACTGGGATGTGCTTCTCCGACACGCCCTCCTCGACCCTGCAGATATGATTGCTGAGGATCCAGGTGTTGAGTCAATCTATCAGACGGAGCGGCGGTTTGCCTGGAAAGCACCTGAACTGGATGGTGGGGAGGGCGCCGTCCATGTGGAGGCGATGGCATCGAACGGAAGGCCGCTCTTCTTCGCGATCGGCCAGAGCACTGAGGATGGGGCAGTGGTGCGGCATCCAGAGCGCATGGGTGCTCGTGAAACCGTCGTGACCGGTTCTCTTCGCATCGTCTTCCTTTTGATCACTGTTGTATCGATTCCCCTGGCGTGGTTGAACTACCGCGCAGGGCGGAGCGATCGAACGGGCGCGATGCGTTTGGCGATCTTTGTAGTCGTGGTTCAGTTCGTCACTTGGCTGCTGCGGGCCAAGCACGTTGCTGGCTTCAACGCTGAGCTTCAGAACATCTGTCTAGCGGGTCTACAGGCGATTGGCGTAGCGGGTCTTCTCGGCGTCTTCTACATCGCCCTAGAGCCCTTGGCACGTCGTTACTGGCCTGACATGCTGATCACGTGGAGCCGGGCCTTGTCTCTTCGTTGGCGAGATCCCACCGTCGGACAACATGTAATTGTGGGTGTGTGTGTCGGGTGCTTCTGGGTGCTCATCGGTGCGAGCGAGCGGGCGCTGGTTAGCTCGCTCGGTTGGGAGGCACGAGCTTCCCTGCTCGCGGATACCGTGGCAAATAACCTGCTCGGGGGGCGCCTTGCTCTGGCGGGTTTTCTTAGCGCGCTTCCGTTTGCGATGTTTCGCGGCCTGTTGTTCCTGCTGCTGCTGGCAGTCTTGCGGGCACTGGTGCGCCGTCCCCTATTAGCGGCGGTGATAGCGGGCGCCATCATTGCCTCGATGATGATGCCGCGTGGCGCTCACGTTTATACGTCGTGGTTGGCGATCGGCATCGGTGGCGTGGCTGTTGGCGTGTGGGTGATGATCCGCTACGGGCTGCTCACCTTGACCGTTGCCTTGTACGTCACGTTTGTGCTAAACACCTCTCCGATCACCTTCGACTTCCAGGCATGGTACGCGGACCAGTCGCTATACGTTCTTACCATCGTCACTGCACTCGCAACCTACGGTTTCATCACAGCACGTTCCGGGACGACTGCGGGCTAACTGGGGCGCGTGGTCTGGATCAACTCATAGGTACAACGGTACGATCGTCAGGCAGCATCGAGCAGGCCTACTTCAGCGATCCCATTCAATAGCAGCCGCAGGTTCCCTGCACCCGTTCTTAGACCTGGCGGATGTACTCCTTGGCTACGGCAAAGACGGAACATACCTGCGTACGGGAGTTAGTCCCGGTTGAGTACGTCGGCGAGGATCATGGCGACACTCAGGGCGAATATCACAAAGACCAATGTCTGTCCTGGCATAATCGGTATTCCGTCGTGCGCGATCCGCTCGTGGCTCGTTGGGTCGTTTCAACTATCTGTGCGTCATGCGTTGCCGAGAAGGCACCGGATGGGATGAGTTGTACCGAAGATAATCACCTTGCCGTCCTTCCTGTGCGACCCGTATCTTGATCGGTGTCGTCAACGTCCTCACCTTCCTCTTCGAACACCTCGCCGTCTTCTTCCTCCTGGTTTTCATGGATGGATGGGAACTCGAAGTCAGCATAATCGAACAGTTCGCCCACAGTGTCCTCGATGACGTCATTGACAACATCCTCAACAGCTTCTTGAAGGGTCTCTTTTGCCGATGACCGGGCTGTATCAATGATGATGTCTGGAATGGCCCCACATCCTCCAGCCAGCAACGCTGCGCATACGACCCATCTTCCACGAAACATTGTTCCATTCATTTTCGATCTCCTCGTCAGATCCGTACTGCCTGACCTCTCCGCTGATCGTCTCGGTCATGCCAAGTGAGGCAATGTCGATCGGAATTCAGCTCTGTCGCTAAACACCGGCTGCGGTTTGTTTAGTTCTTGGGCTCAGCCTTCCTTTGGTTCTGATCGCGCCCGACGCCGGCGAGCGGCCCGATGGGCGTCCTGCCGGGCTAAGTAGGCGTTTGTGCACCATTCGCAACAAAACATGCCGTTGCACGCCAGCCCGCAGTTTTGGCAGCGCTTTGTAGGTCTGCATGATGGTTTGTTAACTTGCATCGCGTGCTCTCCTTATAGAATGTCCCCGATCTCTCTCATGGAACGCGTCATTTCCTCTCCGAATCCGCACGGGTTTTCTTGCCGGTTGATAACAAAGTAGCTCCTGATCGAGACATCTTGTGAAAACCATAACTCCTCGTGCGGACTGTCGGCGGTTTTGTCGCGTCAACCCGTGGAGAACGGTTTGGCAGGATCGGAGGGGCTTCCCTGTGTGGGACGATCTCAGCACCGCCATGAGGAACTAATGGCACGCCCAACGGGCTCGCGCCGGTGCTGAGGCGTTTCATAACCACAGGGATGGACAATCCCTTGCGGTCCAGCCAACCACGGCGTTTACGGATGGACGCCACTACTCGGACGGTCAGAACCGACCGCTGCCTTTCAGCGCTGGGATGTTCTCAGCAGGCCGTTCGAGAGTCTTGCTAGGAGCTTGCCGGGCGGCGCAACTCCGGCCACTAAGTGGAGATCGTACCATGTTCGACTTTGGTGCTATTTTCCAACAGGTAATGGCGGGAATCACCGATCTGTTCGCAAACCAGATCCTAGGGCTGATCTCCGGCCTGTTTGGCGGGCTGCTCGGTTAGCCGGGCAGCATTCTCTTACCAAGGGAAGACGCGGGGCGTCTTGACCGGGCGTTCATCTGGGGGTGGCGCGGCCCCGGGGTGGACGCCTACTTACATACCGGTGGCGGAAACCGGACGTTTGACGGCCCTTTGTCTTGGCCTCCCACGGAAGCACTTTGTAGGTGCAGGCAAGCGAAAGAAAGACCATGCGGAATAAGCGCTTCATCTTGTCTTGGCGGCCGTCTTCTCGAAGCCCCGTGATCATGCTCGCGGTCCTTGCCGGTCTGCTGATCGGTGTGGCTTTGGTCCGGTGGCTGGGTGGAACCTATGCACAGCTTCTTATGACGGTCCTAGTCTTTGGCGTCGGTGGACTGCTGACCCGCCGTAACCTTGACGCTATGCACTGCTTTCCGGTGGTTGCACGCATTAACCTCGCGATTACCGTGGTGTGGGAAGCCTGCAGCTTTCTGTTGATATGGACCGATCTGCGAGCGGAGTTCCTACTATGGAGGGTCTCTTGGGTCGCACTGATCGCGGCACTCGGGTTGACGCATCTTCTTGCATTGCGCATTGCTGCAGCGGGCCAAAGCGGCATTATTAGTCGATTAGTCTGCGGCAGCGTCGTGGTCTTAACTCTTATGCTCTTGTACCACGCCGTAGCCGCACCGTTTCCGTCGTTGCCAGGCACCTTGTATCTCTGGGCGATTGCACTTCCCGCTGCGGGCACGGTCGTGGGTTCAATTGTGTTGCGGCGCTTGCTCACTAGCAGTGAGCCACAGAATGCGAGTAGGTCTTATCCTGCCGGTGCACGGTGGGTTTCGCTGTTCCATCTGGCCTTAGTTGTGATGGGGCTGCTCATAGGGCGAGCCACGGCACCACAACGGGGAATACTTGATGTGCGGCCGTCTACGCTGGCTGATCTCACACGCGAAGAACTTATCACACAGTTGGATGCTGACTTTGAGCGACTCAAGGTTCTGGATTCTGAGGTTACCGATCTGGTCCATCAGATGGAATCGCTGCAAGAGGAAATCAATATGAGGGTCAAACACGAGCAGCGCGATTACTACTTGCCGCACGAGGGCGCTCAGATGCGATCACATTTTCGCAAATTCCTTGCTTATCGTGCGTCGTTGCTTCGCATCGTGGCAAGCTATGTGGGGCTCGACGAGCTGCCAGATCACCAGATGCGTGCGCGGTGCTTCACGCTCGGTCTTGCGGCTGCCATGAGAACTTACGATTCCAGCGTGAGAATAGTCTTGATGTACAGAGATCACGTTCTTGCTCGCCGCGCATTGAACGAGTCACAGCAGCAGCACGGGATTGACGGGGGGATGTTCGACTGGGTGTACGAGAGTGTGAGCAGTGACCACAACATAGACCTCGCGTCACGGATGACCGACCGATTCACTCGCCATCGTCTAGAGTGGCGCGATGCGCGAGTTTGGCCGACTCCAGATTGGGACTGGTTGGATACGCGCATCGTCGCCGCTTTGAACTACTTGAGAAAGCACCCCATCGATCCGCAGTCGGCTTCTGTGGACTTGTTCCTGCGGCGTCTGGGGAATCAAGCGTATGCACCACTCTACGAGGTGCAGTCTACCCTGGCGGAATGGATGGGCGATACGCGTATGGTCGATCAGCCACCCGCGATCCAGGACCGACAGATAAAGACGATCGAGTCCGAGCTAAGACCGGGTGACATTCTGCTGCAGCGTCGAGAATGGTATGTGGGGAACGCGTTTCTTCCCGGATTCTGGTCACATGCTGCACTGTATGTCGGGCAGATCGAGGATCTGCACCGGCTGGGGATCGCCAATCACCCCACGGTGCAGGCACATCTAACGGCGTATCTGGCACCCACGTTCGATGGGCGTGACCGGACCGTAATCGAGGCCCTCAGCGAAGGTGTGGTGTTCAACTCGCTGGCGGAATCGCTGCGTGCCGATCATGCTGCCGTGCTTCGCACGAACCTGTCTGAGAGCCAGATCGCTCAAGCCATAATCAACGCGTTCGAATACCACGGCCGGCCCTATGACTTCGAGTTCGACTTCGCCACAGCAGACAAGTTGGTGTGTACGGAAGTGGTGTATCGGGCTTATCAGGGGATGCTGGACTTCGATCTGGTTCGCATCATGGGGCGTAACACGCTCCCCGCAGCGGAGATTGCCCGCAAGTTCGCGAGGGAACGACACGAGCCTGATCATGAGCTCGATTTGTTGATCTACTATGAGACGCCTCTGGGCAGAACGTCTGCGCGACGGAGCACGGAGCAGGCGTTTGTGGGTACGCTTGCCTCGCCGGACTTGGCGAGAGCAGGGGATCCTGCCGGAGAATTCTGAAAGGAGTTCGGAGATGTACGAGACAATCAAGCCAATTGATGTGCTCGTCGGAGAAGCCAGGGACGGTCATGCTGAACTGGTGGAGGCCAGCGTCCGCGGAAGCGGCATTGTCAACAATCTCTACAGGGGCCGCAACGGTGAGGAGACACTTGCGTTGGTCCGCGACGCATGGAGAGGCTGCACGGATGCGATAGATGCTCCGTCGCTTATTCTCCTCGATTGTGGACTTCCGCGAGTAGGGGGCGTCGACGTTTTGAGAGTCCTCAGAAACGACCGGCGATATAGCTGGATCCCGATCATCATGATGACCACCGCATACAGCCGTCAGCAAGCTGAGCAATGCCGACGTCTCCGGTGCGAGGCTTATTTAACAAAGTGGACGGTCTTTTTGGGATTACCGGGCTTCGTGAGCAAAGTCAGGGTTTTGGCGAACAGGGCCATGAGAATTGCTTCGCGTCGTCTATCCACCAGTCAGATCCATGGCCACTGCCCCGTTGCGCTTGATCGACATTCCATGCTCGACGCCGCCCAGATCGACCGCCACGAACAAGAACGTATCGCGAAGGAGGTGAATGATGCATCTGTTGCGTCGTAGTATCCGTCTGGTGATACCTCTAGTCATCGTTCTTTGTGGCGGTGGGCTTATGGTTTGGCTGCTGCGATCCCAACCTGCGCCTAACGCACATGCAGCACCCGCCTACGTGCCCGCGGTGGCTGTCCAAACCGTCGTGCCACGGACCGCGGTCATTCCGGTTGTGGGTTATGGAACGGTTCGGCCCAAGAACCAGGTTCAGATCGTCCCCCAGGTGAGTGGTGAGCTGGTTTTTTCTCATGCTGACCTGGCGGAAGGGAAGATCATCGCCAAAGGCGAACTGCTCTTCGAGCTGGATCCGTCAGTCTATCAAGCTCGTGTTCTGCAGGCTGAGGCGGAGGTGCGGGCGTTGGAGGCAACACTCGCACGCCACGATCAGGAGATGGCCAACCTGGATGCGCGTATCGGTATTGCGCAGAAAATGCTAGCCATTGACGAACGGGACTACCTGACTTCAAAGCGTCTCCTGCAGGAGGACGGCGTTGGAACGCAGCTAGGCTTGGACGTAACCCAGCAGAAGTACCTGCAACGGCAGGACCTGGAAGTGCAGCTCAAGAACCAGCGAGCCACGGCACCTCATCTAAAGAAAGAGACGCAAGCTCGGCTCGACGCGGCTCGCGCGAAGCTGTCGCAGGCACAGCACGATCTGAGAAACACTAGGATCTTCTGCCCGTTTACCGCGCGGGTCGAGTCGGTCAAGGCATATCAGTCACAGATGGTGACCGCCCATCTGTCCATTGCAACGCTTACCGATATGGAGGCTTTTGAGCTTCCCATTGGCGTCGACCCACGTGAGCTTCGCTGGTTGGATGAACAAGTTCAGCCGCAGGCGCTTGAGGAGGAATCGGGTCAGCCGCAGCCTGAGGTCAAGATCGCATGGTCAGTTGCAGGCCAAGACGCCCAGTGGCGCGGTCACGTGGCACGATTCGCACGTATGGATGAAATGACGCGGACCGCTCGCATGATCGTTGAGATCCGTGGCGCCGATATGGCTGCGGATCGGAGTGGTCGGACACTCGATGGTACCCCTGCGATCTCAATCGGAATGCACTGTCGAGCGGAACTTCCGGCAAGACCACTGGACGAGGCGGTGTTGATCCCCTGGCACGCAATCCATGAGGATCGCTGGGTATACGTGTTCGAGCCGGCGACCGCGGGAGCCCAAAAGAGTCTTGGTCGGCTCGGACGTCGAGAGGTGAATGTATTGCGCATGGTGGGTGACGAAGTCCTCGTTGACTACCACGGTTACACCGGTCCACACAGAAGTCAGCTTAAGTCGGGCGAGCAGCTAGTCGTGTCGCGTTTGGCCGACCCGGTGGTGGGTATGCAAGTCGCGCTGCGGCGTACGGGGGAATCCGCTCCTGGCGGTTGGGATATGGAGAACGCTGCCGTGCCGGCGGAGCTTGCAAAGATGGGTACGGAGGCCGTACGCTTGGCAATGAAAAACTCCGCGGGGCAAGGGGCACTGCGAGAATAGTGAGGTTTCACGATGTTACGTGGGCTGTTGACATCTAGCGTTCACAATCATGTTTTCGGGAACCTGCTCGCCGTAGGTATCCTGGTGACAGGTATAGTCGTTGGCTTGGGTATCCCGCGGGAGAGCTTCCCCGACACCTCCCTTGACTATGTTGTGGTCACCGTGCCTTACCCAGGGGCAAGCCCGACGGATGTAGAGCGATCGGTCTGCGTGGAGGTGGAGCAGGCGATCGAAGGTATTGCCGGTGTCCGTCAAGTCATTTCATTTGCCAGCGAGGACACCGGCCGGGTGTTTGCCGAGTTCGACCCGTCAACCGCACCGGCGCTCGAACTAATCCGGCAGATTCAGCAGCGGGTGAACGCGATTACCACCTTCCCCGAGGAAACGGAAGAGCCGGTGGTTGCCGAGTTTATCGTCCGCAACCAAGTCATGAATATCGGTGTGCACGGGCCAGCCTCCGAACGCACCATAAAGAATGTCTCCCAAATACTTCGTAGGAAGCTGTTGAGGCACTCGGGGATCTCGCAGGTGAGCCTCTCCGGCGTCCGCGATTACGAAGTGTCAATTCGACTCTCACACGAGTCACTGAGTAGGTACGGATTGAAGTTACAGCACGTAATCGACGCGGTGGCCCGCGGCAGCCTGGATCTGCCTGCTGGGACGATCCTCGCTGCCCAGGAGGAAATCAACGTTCGAACGCTTGGCCAACGTTACACCGCGCAAGATTTCAGAGACCTTCCGGTCATTACTCTGCCGGATGGTACGTCGGTTCGGCTCGGACAGATGGCACAGGTCCTAGATACGTTTGGGGAGACGACGGTATCCGGTCGTGTCAATGGAGAACCCGGTGCAATAGTCCAAGTGTTCAAGACGAATCGCGAGGACATCAGTACGGTTGCTGATGCTGCTCGGGACAGTGTCGAGACCTACCGTGCACAGCTTCCAGCAGGGATCAGGCTGTCGATTTGGGGTGACACATCCCGCGATGTCGAAGCACGACTCCAGATGCTCAGTCAGAATGCAGCGATGGGCATGGCACTGGTCATTCTGTCCTTGCTGTTGTTTGTGAACTTGCCTTCAGCGTTAGCCGTAGCGCTGGGGATCCCCGTGGCTCTCGCGGGTTCCGTCGCAGCGATCGGCCTGATGGGCGGAACACTGAACATGATCAGCCTCCTAGGCCTGCTGATGGCCACTGGTATCATCGTTGATGATGCCATCGTCATTGCGGACAGTGTACGGTCGCAGGCTCGGCGCGGGCTTGTACCTGATCTGGCAGCCGTGGAAGGTACGAGGCGTATGGCCATACCGGTGCTTGCATCTTCCGCTACGACGATCATAGCGTTTATCCCCCTGATGTTCGTCGAAGGTGTGATGGGCAAGCTGATCTACATCCTTCCCGTGGTAGTGATCTCCGCCGTTGTTGCTTCTGCGATAGAAGCGTTTCTGATCCTTCCCGCACACTTGCAGGCATGGACGGCTGGCGGGGAGGACGGCGGATCACAGACTTCCCGACGCCGGAGAATTCGCCATTGCGTTGACACATGGATCGACGGCTTCATCGTGCGCCGGTACCGCCCGGCCCTGCGATACTGTCTTTCGGCTCGGGGTTTCGTTCTTGCCACGGCCGTCGCGATGTTCCTGGCGTGCATGGGACTTGTTCTTGGTGGCAGAGTACCGTTCGTAATGTTCCCCAAAGCTGATTCGAATCTCGCGCTAGCCCGTGTGCAGTTTCCGGAGGGCACGCCCGTCGCAGTCACGCAAGCCGCTGTCGATGGCATGGAGCGGGCAGCGTACTCATTGAATGCTGACGCTCATCTGACGCCTGCCACGCCAGGTAAGCTCGTGCAGCAGGTCCACGCCGTTGTGGGAGAGTGGGCTGGCTTCGTTCCCGAACGCAGTAGTGCCCTTGGCGAAGTCTCGCTGGAGCTGATGCCGGCGGAACTGCGGCGTGTGGACATCGCTGAGGTCATCAACCGCTGGAGGGAGAGCGTAGGCACAATTCCCGGAGCCCAAACGCTGACTGTGACGCGGCAGGAACACGGTCCAACTGCAAAACCGGTTGAGATCCGGCTTCTGGGGGAGGAAATAGAGCCGCTTAGGCGGGCGGCGAACGAACTTCGTGTAAAGCTGGCTTCCTACGACGGAGTTTTCGATGCGGAGATCAGCCTGCGCCCTGGCAAGCGTGAGCTTCAGGTTCTGCCGAAACCGGGAGGGCGGGCACTGGGCGTGACGGTTGCAGAGCTGGCTGCGCAACTGCGTCATAGCCTGCATGGCCAGGAGGCGGTTCGAGTGCGGCGCGGGCAAAACGAGGTAAAGGCGGTGGTCAGTTATGCAGATTCCGATCGGCAAAGCCCTGGCACGTTCGACAGCCTACGCATTCGCAGTTCAGCCGGTGCCGAAATCCCCTTGCAGGAAGTGGCTGACACAACACTCGCGCGCGGCTATGCCAAAATCACGCGGCAAGACGGCCTGAGGCGGGTTCGTGTCCAGGCTGATGTGGACGAACGCAGCGCCAACGGTGAACGGATCGTCCAGCATCTGGTCGCGGACTTCCTGCCCGAGCTCGCCAAACGCTACCCCGGAGTCACATACGTCATCGATGGCCAGCACAGCCGCATTGCAGAGTCGTTGAAGAGCCTCGCGCGTGCCGGCGCTATCGCTGCAGTCGCTATGTTTGCCCTGCTGGGGACGACTCTCCGGTCGTACACACAACCCATCGTCATCATGGTTGCCATACCCCTGGCCATAATCGGTGCGGTTCTGGGCCATGCGGTCCTTGGGTACGACCTGACGCTGATGAGCGTGTTCGGAATGACCGCGCTGGCGGGCATCGTCGTCAACGATTCGCTGGTGCTGGTGGATCGCGTCCGCTTGAACATGGCTGAAGGTATGAATGTCCGTGACGCCGTGCTGGATGCCGGGCAATCGCGATTCAGAGCTGTGGCTGTGACGTCGATAACGACCATCGCCGGGCTGTTTCCTTTGTTGATCGAACGCAGCGCGCAAGCGCAGTCACTGATCCCAATGGCAGTGTCCATTGCTTTCGGTCTTGTATTTGCGACCGTACTCGTGCTTCTGGTGGTCCCAGTCCTCTTTCTAATTGTCGACGATTCGAAACGCTTCATGTTCTGGCTTTGGAATGGCAGCGTCGTTCCGGATGATATGGACTCTCAGGGCGGCGGGCAAGCGCATAGCGTTCCGACCGATGCACTGCCGCAGACCCCACAAGCCTGCTAGCTGATTACCGATGAGCACTGATCTCAGTCACGATTTCACGGCTGAGCTGGCCCAATGCCTCGCTCATAGCTACTGCCACACCTTCGTAGCCGGTCCCCCGTGTCGATACCGATATACGTGACCGTCTTGGTGGCGTTAGCTCGTTTTCGTCAGGACCGAGAATGGTCCACCGGGCGATCAATAACACCTCGCCTCGTGATGTACCATCGAAACGCAGGACTTTTACAGTAATCCAGAAGTCAACTGGGCCACCGCCCTTCCACGGAAAGAGGACAATGCGCTCCGTTGAAAGCAGATTCGACAGGTTCTCGGTGAGTACGCGTGTGAAGCTTTCCTCCAACGGCTCTGCCCATCTGTCAAACTCTGCGACTTTCAAACGGTTTCCGCTCGTAGCGCTCACCATTTGGGGCCTGTCTAAGTACTTGGGAAACTCTACAGGTCCGATCCTAATGGCAAGCTGCTCTGCTGAAGCTTGTGCAGAGGCCTTCTGTTCGGATCCAAGCGACGAGGTCAGTACATAGAACCTCGTCGGCGCAGACCTGCCGCATCCGCCAAGAAGCGCAACCAACATGGCCAGAATAGGGACAGTAGTCCGGACATTTTCATATCGCATCATTTTCCTCCAGGAGCATTCTTTCCTTGAAGCAAGGCTTCCGGGTTTTGCTCCAAATAGTCGGCAAGTACGCGAACTGAGTGGGCCGCCGCTGAAAATTCCTCCAAGGCACCGATCAGCTTGTAGTGCAGTTCCGAATCTCGCGCAATGACTTCCTGAACCGTAGCTAGGGTCTGACGAGCCTGCTCAAGAGCCGTTCGAGCAACTTCGGCTGTATCGGTGATGCTGGTGGCAAGTGGCTCTAGCCGAGTATCCGTATTCTCAGCCAGTGTCTTGTACGAACCTAACGTCTCGCTGAGAACACCCTCAGCCGAAACGATCCTCTCGTCCGCTGTTTTGAAGGTGGCGCGGGCAGCTTCAGACGTCTCAACGAAGCTCGAGACTAAAGGATCCACTTTCTCGTCAACCTTGCGGGCGAGCTTGCCGAAGTCTTTCAGCGTCTCATCAAGCGACTTCACGGCCTGTTTAAGCTCCTCAGAACGCACGAACTCGTTTGTTCCCTGCACTGCTTCTCTCAGCTCAGAGATAAGTCCCTCGATGGGGATCTCCGAAAGTCGATGCGCGAATTTACCCATGGTGTTGCTTAGCTCATCCATCATGGAAGGGATGGTGGGAAGCTCGGTGTATCTTGGATCACCGCCCACCAGCCTAACCGGTGACTCCGGCTTGAACTCAAACTCGACAGCAAGCAAGCCGGTTACGAAGCTCTGCATGGCGAGTTTGGCTCGCAGACCTTGCTCAACCAGCGCGGCAATCGTGGCCCGCCTGTCCGGGGTTCCGCTGATCTTGACTACTGTGTCAGGGCGATATTCGATGTAGACGGGAATATCGATTTTCTGATCATCCTCGTGATAACGAACGACAATATCCGAAACCTCGCCGACCTTCACTCCCCGAAAAAGAACCGGGGCACCTACGTTGAGACCCTTTAACGATCCCTCGAAAAAGAGGACGTATGTTTCGGTCTCTGCAAGGAACCTCCCGCTACCGAAGTAGGTGATTCCGGCCACAACTAGCGCAGCGGCTCCCACAACGAAGATGCCGATAGCTGTCGAGTTTGCTTTCCTGCTCATGTCGTCCTTCCGTCCTACTGAATGCGTAGCAGCAAGCCGCTTTTGCCGTCTCAGTCAGCAGCTACTTCGGCTGCACCTCTTGTGAGAAACCTCTGCACCTTCGGATCGCTGCACTCGGCGAGCAGGGTCTTGGGGTGCCCGCCAGCTATCATGGTCTTGGTCTCCGGGTCGAGGAACACCGAGTTGTTGCCGATAGCGAAGATGCTTGCCAGCTCGTGGGTAACGACGACTACGGTCGCCCCAAGGCTCTCGCGCAATTCGAGGATGAGATCATCTAAGAGTCTGGCACTGATCGGATCAAGACCGGCTGATGGCTCGTCAAAGAAGAGAATTTCCGGGTCCAGCGCCATAGCCCGAGCCAACCCTGCCCGCTTCTGCATGCCTCCGCTGATTTCCGATGGGTAGAACTCCTCGAAGCCTGCCAGCCCAACCAGGGCAAGTTTCAGCGACGCAATCTCCCGGGTTTCTTGCGGGGCCAAGTTGGTGTACTCCTCCAACGGCAGAGCCACGTTCTCAGCTAGGGTCATTGAACTCCACAGGGCGCCGCTTTGATAGAGGACTCCAAAGCGACGCATCATCCTGACCTGCTGGTGCGGGTCGGAATCCCAGAAGCTCTCGCCCCCGTATAGTATCTCTCCCTTCGCCGGCTCCTTAAGCCCGATTAGGTGCCGCATGAGTGTGCTCTTGCCACACCCACTACCCCCCATGATTATGAAGATGTCCCCGCGTTTGACGGAAAAGTCGAGGTCTCGCTGGATCACGAAGTCCCCGTAAGCCATCGTGAGATTCCGAACGGTAATGTGGGTCTCTTGTGCGATCATCTGAGGAAGTTCTACGCCAGCCCTATACTCCAATGATATTGGTAACAACAGCAAAGATCGCATCGGTTACGATGATGAACACGATGGCGGTGACCACGGCCGAGGTGGCTGCAATACCGACGGCTGCGGAACTCCGCCCGCACTGCATCCCGCGAAGACAGCCCGACAAGGCTACCAGAATTCCGAATACGATGCTCTTCACCAGGCCCACCGAGAGATCCGTTAGACCTACGGCTCCTTGTGTCTGATCCAAGTACTGCGCCAGCGACAGATCCAGCATCCCGATTCCAACAATAGCACCGCCGAGCATGCCGACCAGATCGGCATACAGGCACAGCAGGGGCATCATCAAAGCGAGCGCAAGCATCCGGGGCAGAACCAGAAACTCCATAGGCGAGAAGCCCAGTGTCTTGAACGCGTCGACCTCTTCGTTAACAGTCATCGTCCCCAGCTGAGCCGCGAAGGCTGCGCCAGTGCGCCCAGCCATTATGATCGCGGTCATCATGGCCCCCATTTCTCTGGCCATTCCGATGCCCACCAAATCGGCTACGTAAATCCCTGCCCCAAACTGCTGGAGCTGGACAGCGCCCACAAAGGCAAGAATCAGGCCGATCAAAAAGCTGATAAGCGACACGATTGGAAGTGCCTGAATGCCGCATTCCTGGATCGTCAGGGTCAAGTCGCTGAGTCGGAAGCGCGCCTTGCCTCGCAAGAGGTTCAAGAAAGCAATGCATGCGTCGCCAATGAAGCGGAACATCTCCGTGGCTGAGCCGAAAGTCTCGATCGTTGTAGTGCCGATCTGCGACAAGACGGCTTCACGCTGCGCCTCTCGACGTGCCCCCTTCTTCTCCGGGACCGCCGTCGCAAGGTCTATTAGGCGCTGGACACCTTGTGGCAAACCACTCTTATCTGCATCGAGTCCCTTGGATTGGCAGGCATTAATAACACCAAGCAGGAAGTTGACCAGACCACTGTCCCAACCGGTGAGCCCCTCGGTATCGAACATGATCCGCTGGATAGCCCGGTCCGACTCAAGCTTTCGGTTCACCTCGACGGCGGATGGCAGACCATTCTCTAACCGCCAGTCCCCGGAGACTCGAAGGAGAAGTGTATCCTCCATGGGGTGAGAGAAGTCCATCTCCCAGCGTTCGCCAACGCCGGCTATGGAGCCTCCCTGGTATTCGGAACCAGCCGTTCT
The DNA here is from genome assembly GCA_020348265.1 of Phycisphaerales bacterium. Classification (GTDB taxonomy): domain Bacteria; phylum Planctomycetota; class Phycisphaerae; order UBA1845; family UBA1845. Next base: position 3,252,016 of record CP070744.1, read on the forward strand.
TCCGTTCATTGCCTTACGTTTGTCGAATACCGGCTACTGCATTTGTTCCGCAAAGAGATCTGCCACTATCTCGTTGCCCTGTGCGCTGAGATGATTGCAGTTGTAGTAGTTGTCAGGGTCACTGCGAAGCGATTCATCCTCAGCCTCCACATCGACGAGTGTAGCACCGGTGTTATCGACCGCCAGCCTAATTCGCTCATTTAGAAGTACAACGTAATCATTCGCGTTGCGAGCCTGGTCTGGGTAGATGATGTCCAGCGGAAGAGCATCACATTCGGCCAAGTCCTCGCGGATCAGGTAATACGTCGCAACATACACGGTCATCCCCGCACCTTGCCCAGCCTCGATCGCAGCTTCGACGTCTTCCTGGATGCCATCCAGCTCACTAGTCAGCTCGTCTGTTAGCGAATAATCTTCATCTGCCGGAGACATCAAGAGAAGAGGTTCGTTCTCCTCGATGAAGTCGGTGATGTTATTGCCGCCTTCCCAGTATAGTAGGGTATGTGCCTCGGGGTATGTTTCCTGGTCAATCAACTCTTGGAGTCGTTCAAGACCTTCGGTGGATGTTTCCCCGCCATGACCTTCGTTGGCGAACGTTCCCTGGGGTTCGCCCAACTTCTCTCGAAGAATGTCGGGATAATCGCGCTCCGACGGTCCGGCCGTGGTTGAGTTTCCAAAGGCGACGTAGAGAACATCTACCGGCGCGACGGTATCAGGTTCTCCAGGACCGAAACAGCCGCCGACACCGACGAGAAGCAAAACTGCACCCAGCCAACTCATCTTCCCGGCACTTGGAATCCTCATATCTTTGCACTCCCTCCAGATCGTAAGGTCGTCAAACACATCAAAACGCCAAGGGGCAACATGTTCGACAGAGCTTACCTGGCGCCGAAGCTACGTTCAACCGTTCACTGCGTTCTTTGAACTGATCAAGGCAACATCAGGATGTCGAGTCGTCGTTGTTTGGGAAGATATCATCGACTAGGCCGCCCAGACCCTCATCCGCATCGTCTCTGAGCTGATCGCCTATGCCGTCGATGTCGGCTCCTACATCGTCCAGCAGTTCGTCCAGATCGGGGCCTATCCCATCGACTAGATCATCGAGATCCGGGAGCAGATCATCGATTATTTCAGCAACTTGGTCTTCGACGTTGCCCAAACCCAAGTCAATGCGTTCGCCGATTTGAACTAACAGTTCCGCCACGTTGTCCTGAAACTCGGAGACAATCTCGTCAACGCGCTGTTGGACGTTGGCGCGTAGCGCATCCACCTCCTCCTCCAAGGTGGCTCGCAAATCCGCAACAACAGCGCTTACGCCTGTTTCCAGCTCTGCGAGCCGTTCGTCCAGATTGTCTCCGGCGGCGGAGAGGCGATCCTCCAGATCGCTGATCAGTGCGACAACGTCGTCTTTGAGCTCATCCACCAGGGTCGCCGCCGCAGTTCGTACTCTGTCCGTGAACCCGTCGACGTTGAGCTCCACCCCGTCGACGGCTTCTCTTACCTGAGCCTCTAGGTCATTGACAAAGCTGTTAAGCTGGTCCTGCACCTCCGCGATGATCTCTCCGTCGGGATCGAGACCTTCAGCAAGGTCATCCCTGACGGATTCAACAACGGTATCCAGGTCGAATTCGATGTCGTCGACGAATTCGCCGAGACCACCTTCGATACCGTTGACGAACTCATCCACGCGGCTCTTGGTGTTGTCACCCAACTCCGTGAGACGTTCCTGCGCATCGCTGATGATCGCGCCGACGTTTGTTTCTACCTCACTGATCCACCGAGCGAGCTCATCCGGCTGAACCACGCCGTCGATCGCAAGGACGTTAGTGACCTCCGCGATGGTGGCGCCACTCCGACATGGTTCGCCGAGATCGGAACGAGGCTCAAGTACGAGACGTGACTGCACCCCTACGGTTGCGACCGCGTCGAAGTCCTCGTTGCCCAGTCGAATATCCTGATAAAGAACAAAAACACGACCGTCGTTCGACGCCCAGACAATGCAGGAATCGTTCTCGCCCGTGCTTTCAGTTTCCCCCTTCACAACAAAGGGTGCGCCGCTGGCAATCAACCCCTCCTCTGGCAGGTTTATGTCTATGCACCCAGCAGTGATACATAGGCTTGCCAATGTACCTACTATAAGCATGTTCACTCGCATAGCTTCAACTCCGATTCTGACAAATGCGCTACTTCACTATCCTCTTTTGCGGGCGGCATCCGCGAAACGTGCACGTACACTTCTCCGCCAATCCATAATGTCTAACGACGCCGTCTTCCTCCTCCGTGGGTCGCTGATCCTCTCGATCGTTGCGATCCGAGGGAGCGACTGGCTCCGCGCTGCCGTGCCCGATGATGACGGTCCAAGTCCTGTCTGAGCTTCCGGCCACCACCTTGATCTGTCCCTCGGAGTTTCCGCCTGTCTCCGGATCGTTGGGCCTTCTCCTTTACAGATTGCTGTTCGCCTGACTTGCCGGCCCTCCAAGCGGGCTTGGACCAGCTCTTTCCTTTGCGTTGCCGCCATCCATCCAGCGACTTGCGGTACACGTTGCCCTCCTTATCCGCAAAGATGTTGTCTGCGCGACGCCGCCCTTTGCCGCGTGTTGAAGTACCTTCCGCCCGGTGACCGCCTGACCGTACTGTCTTTTGCCTATCTTTCTTAGAACGTGTTCCATCGCGCCGCTTGCCTTGCGCAACCGGTGTTTCTCCGCGCCCTTCGAGTTTTGTGCGCGAACGAGTGATGTCACGCCGAGCGTAGATGTTGTTGCGATTGATGTTGATGTTGTTGTTTATGTTTACGTTCCGGCTGAAGCGGTTCACGCTCGCATGGCGATGGCCACCGGGGCCCCACCATCCCCTACCCCAACCGTGAATGTCAACGTCATCGATGTGGACGCCGCCCACACCAAGCCAACCCCCCGGGCCAGCATATCCCGCTCGAAAGGCCCAGTTACCCGTGTGCGAGTTGTATGCCACTGAGAAGCCCCAAGTAGCCGGGCGGGCACAATAGACGGAACCGTGCCAGGCGTGGTAGTGGTGCCCTGTTCCGTAAACCACTGTGCTGCCATGTACATAGCAGCCGACGTAGCCTGGGGTATAACCTACGTACACCACGCTGGGCGTATGGTCATACAAGTAAACATACTTCACGTTGTAGACCGGGCAGCTCGGTGGGATAGTGTAAATCACCTTCGGCACGGAGACGCTGACAACCCAGGAGCTCGTTGGACTTGCGGACTGATACCAGACGGCGTCGTGGCAGCAGTAGTAGACTCCATCCACGCGGATGACCGAGTAGGGTGTGTTGACCGCGTAGTACATCGTCGTGCCTTCGATCTTCTCGAACTTTGGCTCGCCGTCGTAAGTCACGGAGACAGTGGCGGCGCTTCGGTCGATCTGGGTAGTTTGAGGGATATAGGTTTCAAGAACGGCGTCCTTCGCCTCGGGAGTACCGGCCACGAACGACAGAACGTGTCCTTTATCCGACCCCGGTGGGATACGGGCAAAATCAGCAGGCAACGTGTCGGGCGGAACGTACGTCCAAGGTCCGTCCTTCGATTGCGATGTAAACCATCTGCCGGAAAGAAGGACGTATATATCCTGCGTCTGGATGTCCATGAACACGTCGCTTTTCGTGTTACTCACATAGAGAAGATCTGTGCCGCGCACGGTTCCGAATACCGCTGCACCATCGGTTTGGATCAATTCCGTCGGCTCGGTCGCCACGATGATCCGCGGCATGCGAGCTGCGTGGCTTTCACTGCCAGACGACGGTGGTACGGATCTTACATTCTTGGATGCGAGAGTCTGGATCTCATCCGGCACGTGCTCCGCAGCCTGCCAAGGGCCCATTGCATCAGGAGCAGAAAGCCAGTAGCCGCCGCTTTGCAGGTAGTAGTTCTTAAGTTCTCGGTCGAATACGATGAAGAAGGGTGTGTTGACCACCCGCATCAAGTTAGTATCCGGGATCACGCCCAGCTTGGGTTCGCCGTCGATGGTCACCAGCACAGCCGGATAGTCAACCACGATGATCCTGGGCGGCGTGGTCTCCAAGTCTTCCGCCGTCTGTTGCTCCTGCTCCACCAGCTCCAGCATGGTCAACAAACGATCCAGCGAGAGGGTCAGCTGCATTTCAGACAGACGACCTTTCAGCTCCGCTGATAGCTTATGGACGTCCTCCGGGTTCGCCTCCGGGAACTTGGCGTCCGTTACGTCCACCTGCAAGCACGTTACCGTGCGTGCGTCTCGATCCGTCTCTACTCGAGCCGCGAACCAGACCGCGCCAAACACCGGCTCCGCTGTATCCGCCTTGGTCACCGCGACCGCGGCCCGTGCGGTCAGCTTGTTACCTTCGAAGGACTCGAGCTGCGGTTGGTAAATGACGATCTTGGCCGTGGGGACATCTATCTCAAGAGGCCACTCGAGTGTGGCAACTTGAGCCGAAGCCGCAGACCACGCCGCCGTGGCACCTATAACAGCCACGGCTATCACGCGCGTTAAGACTGTGGGACGAGCTTTCTTCATTGGTCACTTCCTTTTCGTGTATGCGCCACTACTCATTTCGGTGAAACCGCAAGCCGTGCCGCTACCTGTATTCATTCACTTCAAGCATAGAGCCAATCGCGTCTGCGACGGCCCCTGAGATCGCATCGCCTACGCCGTCTTTGACGCTCTCGGTTACAAGGTCTACACAACCTCTATTCCGGCACGTTAAAACGACTATTAGGAGAACGATATTATGGTGTTTGCGTAAACTCATGCGCACACTCCTACTCTAAAGAAGCTGGCGTCGTTGCGGCCTCAGTCTGGGCGAACGAGCGCGCTAAAGCCTGACTCCGCTCCGCCTCGAGCGCTGTGATCCGGCGCTCCAGCAGCTTAATCCGCTGCGCGGTACGGTTGACTTTCTCTTTCGCCTTCCAAATGGGAAACGAGAAATCCAGCCATACGCCATTGTCGTTGTCGCTGTTTCCGTTGTCGATATCACGGCGCCGATAAGTGATGCCTGTTGTTATCTTGTTGTTGCGATCGTCTTGCCACACGAACTCGAAACCTTGCTGCGCATACCACCGTATGCTGTTCGTCCGATCGGAACCGCGGTGGCGGAACTCCGGGCCTGTCTTGGACTTACCTCGGATTTCTACCAGCGTACATCCCGGCATGAATGCTAGTACAAGTCCAAACGCCAGCAGCCGCTTGATCCTCGACATTCGATACTATCTCCCCATCAGCACGAAACACTCGTGGCCGACAACGCTTAGACCGTCCCTGAGCAGTATCCGGCGGACAGCTACTTGCCGCTGTATCCGTGGGCCTTGTCCACTCGCTTCACGAACCGCTCGACCCAATGCCGGATCACCTGCTTCGCGTGTCCGAGGGGATCCAATCCGGCGGCGATCGCCAATCGGTTCCCCGCCCGCGTATCCACAACCGCTAAGACGCGTTTCCCAGTTTGAGAGTCAAGCCCCTCGGCCTCCATAGATGCTCCCCCCAGGCCGATTCCGGAGAGCTTCGTTGCAGGGTGGATGTTCATGGCCGGCTTCGTCTTCTTGATGTCAGTCAGTGCGGCCCTAATGCGCAGGAACCCCGGGCCTGGCGCGTCGACCACGGAGTACCGCTCTGACCAGCCCTTTCTCACCTCGTCGTAGGCATAGTCGGTCAGCTTCTTCAGCGTGGCTGGGTCGAGCGCAGTACCTTTCGCATTCGGTGCGAAGTGCACGAGGATCGGATCGATCATGAACTTGTTATAATCGCCCAGACTCTTTGCAGGATCCTGATAGTACAAGGCATCTTCTACTTCAGGGTTTGGCTGCAGTTTCGAGTAATCACTCAAGAATCCCGAGTAGGTCGCCTTGTGCGCCTGACATCCCGTAAGCAGACCAGAGGACATGGCCGCCAACACGACCATGCACGACACCGACAACACCGCGTTGACTTTGCCATTACGTTTCATCATCGAAAACTCCCTTCATTTCGCCTGGTTCATGACTCTACAGTCACCTAAGATCATTCTCATTAAGAACTCTGCGTATTCTGTCGTAATCGCGCCTCTACAAGTCCACGTGCGCGTGACTCCTTCCTGGCTGATTCCCGTGGTTCTAGTCTGCATTCATTCCTCCTGCACCCGCAGCCGGTGAATGCGAAATATGTAGGCCAACCAACCGAGCTACTAAGACCGCAAGGTAAAGCTGCCCTACGACTGCCTGCAGGGCGGCGCAGGTACGGGCCATGGATGAGATCGGAACGATGTCACCGTAGCCGAGCGTGCTCATGGTTACAAAACTGTAGTAGATCGCAACGAACGTCCGCTCACCGCCAAACCGCATGGTTTCAGCCTCACCCTCCTCGGCGAAGGAGAAGACGAACGCTCCCGGGTCCAGATAGTAAAACACCGAGTAGGCCAGGGCGCACAAGACTCCCAACAGCACGTACACGCACAACGACGCACAAATCATGTCCGAGCTGACACGGCCGCTGACGAACAGGAACTTCAGAATAAGGACGATCACGTAGGCAAGAAACAGGATGCCGAGAAAATGACCCGCAATCGCCAAGCCATCTCTGGCAATCCATGTCTGTAGAACTTGGAGAATCGCTGCAGGAATGGCAAGCAGGAGCGCGAGTGTTCTCGTCCTGCGCGTTCGGCTTACCGCAAGAACGGCCGACAGCAGCACCACCGCGAAGAGCAGTGGAATCACCAGGTCGGCAATCCTGGATTGCGCGTATGGCCTGAACATGCGTACAAGTGGTGCGCCTACCAGCAGCAAGGCAAGCGCGCAGAGCAGAACAGCAAAGCGATGCTGGAGGACCGTCCTCCACGCCTCGTGCCTTCCTTCGTGCGTATGTCCTTCATCTGCGGTCATGGGCGGTACTCTGTCATTCTACTGGTGAAGGAATCCTGAAGAAGCAGGCGTACAGCACGGGAACAAACACCAGAGTCAAGACGGTGGCGAATGCAAGCCCGAACATGATGGTCACAGCCATCGCCACAAAGAAGGCATCCGCCAGAAGCGGGATCATTCCTAGCACTGTGGTCAGCGCGGCCATCGAGACAGGTCTTACGCGACTCACACCTGAGTCAACCACGGCGTTGAGCGCCTCCTTGCCCGCCCCGATTTGACAGTTGATCTCGTCGATCAATACGATGGCGTTCTTGATCAGCATGCCGCTCAGGCTCAGGAAGCCCAACAGGGCCATGAAACCAAAGGGTTGCCCGGTAAGCAGAAGTCCGGCGGTGACGCCGATGATCGCCAGCGGCACGGTCAGGAAGATGATCAGCGGCAACCGGATCGAGTTGAAGAGGAAGATGACTACCAAGACCATCAGCATCGCGACGATGGGCATCTTGCCAGCCAGGGCGGCCTGGGCGTCGCGAGAGTTTTCGTATTCTCCACCCCATTCCAGCGAGTAACCAGTCGGAACCTCGATCGCTTCGATCTTCGGACGCAGCTTCTCGAATAAGATACTGGCCGGTCCCGACCTAGGGTCACACTTTACCGTCAACGTGGGCAAGCGATCTCGGCGGCGGACAATCGAATCCTCCGATTGGCTCTCGAAACCGCGAACGACCTGACTGATGGGGAGCGACCTGCCGGCTACCGGGCTCCAGATCCGGGCGTCATGAAGATTGTCGATGTCGCCGCGTTCCTCTTCCGGACTGCGCCCGATGATAGGCAGCAGCTTGTCGCGCTCACGGTAGACGCCGATTCTCTTTCCTTCAAACGCTGCCTGCAGCGCACCGGTGATCTCCGCTCGGGTTATGCCCGCATCACGCGCCTGAGTTTCTGCAACGACCGGGCGAATCAGCGGCACTCGTTGTCGCCAATCATCCATTACATCGACTGCGTCAGGATCGGCCAACATGATCGAACGAGCTTGGGCGGCCAGACTGCGCAGCACGTCCGGGGCGGGGCCACGGAAGCGAACTTGAATTTTCTGGGCGTCGCCTGGCCCAAGCATGAATTGACGAGGGAACGCCTGGGCATCAGGGAAGTTCTCAGCAAGGTAGTCTTGCACCAAAGGCAGCAGAGTACTGATCTTCTTATAGTCGCTAACGCTGACCAGTAGCAGGCCATATGAACTGTTGGCATCCTCCGGTGTATAGGTGAGCAGGAATCGCAGCGCGCCTCGTCCTACGAATGTTGATACGTCCGTTACCTCGTCCAGCGTTGCCAGATGTTGCTCAATCCTTTTCAGGTCCTCTTCTGTTCGACTGATGTGTGTACCTTGTGGCAGCCAGTAGTGCACCATGAACTGAGGACGGGTGGAGTCCGGGAAGAAGCTCCGTTTAACGAAGCCGAATCCACGAATCGACAGGGCCAGCAGGACAACCATTACCAGGACCGTCAGCCATCGTGCTCGAATACAAATACTTACGAAGCTGCGGTAGGCACGGAAGAGAATTCCGCCATAAGGGTCAGCAGTGTTTTCCGTCCCTTTTGCCCTCAGGAACATCACACCAAACAGAGGGGTAACTGCGATCGCCAGTACCCAGCTCATCATTAGCGAGATTAGGATCACCTGGAAGAGAGACCGGCAATACTCACCCGTGGAATCACGCGAGACACCAATGGCGGCAAAGGCGAGCACGGCGACGATGGTTGCGCCAAGCAATGGCCAGATCGTCTGCCCCACAATCTGGGCGGCTGCCTTGACTCGGTCCATGCCGCGTTGAAGGTTGACTAGGATGCCTTCTACGACCACGATCGCGTTGTCGACCAGCATACCCAGCGCGATAATCAATGCTCCCAGGCTGATGCGCTCGAGCATGATGCCTTGGATCTTCATCACGATGAGCGTAGCCAAAACGGTCAACAGGAGGATGATGCCGATGAGAACACCGCTGCGCATCCCCATCGCGAACATGAGCACACCGATGACGATTGCGAGGGCTTCTGCCAAGCTCACTATAAAGCCGTTCACCGCTGTTGTGACTGAATCGGCCTGGTGAGCAATGGCACCTACTTCCATACCGATGGGTGTCTCGGCCTTTAGCTCATGCAGGCGGTGCTTGACCGCCTCGCCCATCGTCACGACGTTGCCCCCCAGCACGGTGGAGATGCCCAGACCGATGGCCGGGCGGCCGTTGAATCGCATGATTGTGCTCGGTGGGTCGAGGTAACCACGTTTTATCGCGGCTACGTCTTTCAGATAGAGCTTACTTGCGGTTGCATCATCCTGGAGGATAAGCAGGTCCCCAATATCCTCGACCGAACTGAACTCGCCGGTCGGATGGATTCGGATGTACTGGCTGCCCACCTTGGCCTTCCCAGCCGGCTGAATCAGGTTCTGACCAGACAACGTCTGGTAGATGATTGCCGGTGCGATACCCAGCCGGGCGAGACGGGCCCGAGAGATCTCCACATACACGGCTTCCGGTTGGTCGCCGTAAACAGTGATCTTTCCCACATCCTCGCATAAGAGAAGCTCACGGCGCAGCAAATCCACGTAGTCTTTCAGCTCGGCGTAGGAATAGCCGTCGCCGTACACCGCATGGAACACGCCGTACACATCCCCGAAGTCGTCGTAAACCAGCGACGGCCCAGCTCCCGGGGGGAGCTTCGACTGCGCATCGTTGACTTTTCGGCGGAGTTCATCCCACACCTGTGGCAGCGAGTGTTTGTTGTACTTGTCCTTCATCTCCACTAGGACCGTGGACTTGCCTGGTTCGGAAATGCTGGTTACGAGATCCAGTTGCCCAAGTTGCTGCACAGCTGTCTCGATCTCATCGGTTACCTCCTCGGCGACCTCCATAGCTGTGGCACCCGGGTAGTTGGTGAAGATCTGCGCGTTCTTGATGGTGAATTCGGGGTCTTCCAGCCGGCCTAGCCGCTCATACGACCAGGTCCCGCCACCGATGATGAGAATGGTCATCACCAGCGTGATCGTCTTGTAGCGTATGGAGGCTTCAGCGACGTTCATGGCGAGGTGTCCCCCTTCGCTAGAAAGGGACGAACCTGTTGGCCTTCTTGCAGAAGATGCACACCGGCCAATGCGATGCGCTCTACTCCGCTTAGACCTTCGAGGATGAGGATGTCATCCTGAATCATCTCGCCAACCGTTACGTTGGCGCGATGGACGGTCGCGGTCCCATCAGCAGTGTCGTTGACCACCCATACGAAGTAATTGCCTTGGTCGTCGATCGGGACGGCCTCGATGGGCACCGCATAGGCGATGGTCTCGGACGGCTCCGGCGTCTTCAGGTATTCCCTGACAGTAACGGTCATACCCGGTAGAATCGACGCATCTTCCGGCGCGGACATGACGAAGGTCGCCTCGTACATCTGCGTTGCAGAGTCAGCCTCGGTGGAGAACTCCTTAAAAGCTACCTCGAACTCTCTGTCCGCCAGGTATTCAAAAGTGGCTACGAACCGATAGCGGTATCGCTCTTCACCTTTCTTCGACCGAACCACACGTTCCTCAGGTACGTTGACGACAATCTCGACGCTTGCGACATCCTGCAAGCTCAGGATCGACTGCTTGGCGCTGACGTTCTGGAAATTGTCAACGAACGTATCGGCGATCACCCCGGCGAACGGAGCAGACAACCTGGTATCGTCGAGTGCCTTCTGGGCGATGTTCATCTCGGCTACGGCAGCGTCGTAAGCAGCCTTTGCGTCGATCGTCTCCTTATCGGCAGCCATTCCGCGCTCTGCGAGTCCTTTGATGCGCTCGTAGTCCGCCCGGGCGGAGGTAAGCGCGGCCTGTTTGGTGGCCAGGGTGTTCTCGAAGTCACGCGAATCGAGCCTGGCCAATAGCTCGCCCTGCGCCACGTCCTGTCCCTTTCTCACCGGCACCTCAACCAGCTGCCCGGATACTTGGAATGCCAGGTTGACCTCCTCGTTCGCTGCCACCTTCCCGGGGTACTTTCTCCCGGCTGCGGAGAACGGCTCGGCGATAATCATAGTCTTAAGCGGCCGGACCACGGACGGCTCCGGAGGTACTTCTCTAGTCCAATCCAGATAGACCACGGAATAGACGGCTACGGCAACCAAGACGATGCCGACCATGACGCCGAGGATTCTAGGCGTCCTCTTGTTACCAGCCATGATTATGCAACCTGCCTTTCACTGACTAATGAACGGATTAGAAACTCATGTGCGTCCTCAACCCGTAGACGATGGCAACGTCACGGTCCTCAAACCCACCGGGATGTACTATCACCTGAAGATCCGGGGTGATGTGGCACCACGGCGTAACTTCGATGTTATAGAAAAGTTCAACGCCTTGCGATGATCGAACACCAAGTCGCTCGGGCAATTCACCGCCGTAATCCACGAAGTAATATCCGAGTCCGAACGTATCGCGATCTCGCTCGGGGATGATCCCTGTGCCACCGACCCCCAGGCTGTAGAACGTCTCGATCGGATTCGCCTCGCCATCGGATATGCCGAACCTACCGAACACCCCCACGCCTTGCTGCGAGTCCTCCGGGTCTACATACAGATACTGGTCAAAGTTGTAGTAGAAGGACCATGAACTCGACTCACGTTCCAGCGACAAGTCCAACGTTAACAAACTTAGGATCGGGTTTGTTGGGATCCTGATGCCACCGCGAAGATCCTGCTCCAAAGAGACAAAGGCCTTGTCACTCCAGGTGAAGCCGAACAGCTGATGGCCGGGCTTACCAAACGGTTCCCAGTTGAACCTGGCCTCTGTCGCCAGGGAGGTTCCACCGTCGAAAGCGGTGTCGAATCCGCTGACATTTGCCGCACCTTCCGTGTCGTAAGCGGTGAAGGACCAAATGCCCCAATCGCCCAAGAAGAAGAAACCGGCTCCAAGCGTAGAATAGGGCGTAGTGCGCGCCGTGACCAAGTTCCACCTGAAGGCACTGTGCAGGAAGTTATCCCCGTGAATCCAGGCAAACTCATTCTTGTCCCCAGTGGTCGTATCCAGCTTCCCTAGGAACACGCCGAACGACTCCGAGAGGAACTGGGTGAACGTGACTTGCGAAAGCATAACGTCTCGATCACCTGGTAGCGGATACAGGGCATCATCGTTTGGGGTACCTCCGACCTTGCGGTTGATCGATTGACCGAAGAAGCTTTCTCCGTGGAGTTCCAGCAAACCGCCAGGCCACAAGCCCATTCGCCCCGTATCGAACTTCAGTCGCAGGTCCCAAGATCCGGAATAACGAAAGGCGTTGTTTGTATCCTTGCCCCCGTGAGCGTTACCTTGAATGGTCTGTTCGAGGTCCAACTCAATGGATATGCCCTCCTGTGCCAAGTTATTCCGCCGGCCGCCCCAGTCCCCAGTCAGGGCGGGCCGCTCCCAGATGTCGCCGGAATAGTCCAGCCGGAAGAACGCCGGAGCCTCGGCCTCGGCGCTCGGGCTCGTCTGGACGTCAGGATCTGATTGCTCCTGAGCCAGTGTGTGTAGTGGACCGAAAGCCGGAATAATGGCACCAGCAAAGAGCCCTACGATGCATTTCCTCTTCATTCCAAACATCCCTTCGTGCTCTTGCCCAATCCCTTAACGCCAAAAGCCGGGCATTACCCGACACGCGTCACCACACCAAGGGCGTGGTAGTCTTAAGCGTTTACTAATGGCTGATCCGGCTAACATTAATCCTGTTACCTGTTCTCCAGAGCCTGCGCCACTTGGCTGAAGTGATAACGCTCCTGAGCTGGAAGCCGTTCGTTGTCCGCGGCTCGCCGGTATACGGCAATCGCATTGTCTCTCATTCCGCCTCTCTCGTAAACCTCTCCCAAGAGGGCGTAAGCGTCACCGCTGGCCGGTTGTCGTTCTAGTATGCCCTCGAGCAGAGGAATAGCCCCGTTGTTGTTACCATTTGCGTGCAGATAGAACGCGAGCGTGTAGGCGTACTTCGAGTCGTTCGGACGAAGGACATTGGCTCTCCCACACCACTCGATCGCTTCCGCCAGATCGCGCTGGGCGCGAAGGACGCAAATGTTGTACGCCGCAACCTCGTTTTGTGGATCTGCCTCGAAGGCTTTGCGAAGAGCTGACTCGGCTTCGCTATCTCGTCCCAGCTCCGCAAGCAGCAAACCCAGGTTGAGATTGGCGGGAACACTAGCCGGGTCGATCCGCAATGCTTCACGCAGACTTTTCTCCGCCAGGTCGTTGCGACCCTGCGCGTTGTATACCAGCGACGCGTTCACTCTTGGAGCGATGTCGTTCGGCTGAAGCTCCGTCGCAGATTGATAGTAGGAAATCGCCTTTTCGTATTTCCTGCGTTCGCTGTAGAAGTTGCCCAGATTGTAGTGCGATGCGTGGTCATCCGGCCGGGCACGCATCGCTGACACGAACTCGGCAGTTGCAGCGGCGAGGTTCTTCTGCTGGTCATCATTAAGCCAATCGCGCGGGACAGCAGCAAGCGCCGCAGCCGCGCGAACCCGCACAAGGCGATACTCGTCGCGAGTCGCCTTGAGGAGTGGGCTCATCGACTTCGGAGTTATATAACCGGAAAGTGCCTCGACGGAAGCTGCACGGACAAGCGGCGAGCGGTCATCGAGGGCCTGTATAATCACCGGCCACTTCGCGTCGTCCTCGCAAGGCCTCAGCAATCGCAGCAGCGACGCTGCAAACACCTCATCCCGCTTGGGATCCACGATGTAGGCGAGCATCACCGGTAATCGCGCCCAATTGCCTTTGCGCGCAGCGGCGATCAAGCCGGCACGCTCGAGAATCGGCCGCTGATAGTCGTCGGCGTGCCACTTGCGCACCTCCTGATCCGCCCAAGCCGCGTCCTTATCATTATGGCAGATGTTGCACGCATTAGGCGACTTGAAGGCAATTGTCGCAGCAGGCGTAGGTGGCAGCATCGAGTGATCGCTGCGAGTCATACGGGCGAACTCGGTCTTGGGCATATGACATCCGATGCATCTGGTTCCCGTGCTTTCCGCAGGATGGTGTGAGTGGGCAAGGACGTTCTCGACCCGCTTCGCATGACAGGGCAAACAAGACCGGTTCGGATCCTCCGCAAAACGGAATCGTCCGCTGGAGGTGTGGCAGTGCACACAGTCGAGCTTACCTGCCTTCACGCAGGGGCTCATCAGCCACGAGGTATAGGTGTAGTTCTCGCCAAGATCTCGCCCGTCAGGGTAGTAGTCGGCGTCCTCTAGCGTCACCAGATCGTAGTGATCGAAGTAGCGCTCGCCCGGCCTGAACAAGGTCGTAAGTGGGACCATCTGGGCATGGCAGGGGACACAGGTCGCATCAACTTGGTGGGCCGTGAAGCCCCGCGACTGCGTCACCGTGGTGATCTTCAAATCCGCGGGCGGTTTGCCTTCTTCGGCGGAGGAACAAACCCGGGCGTGCTCAACACCCGGGCCGTGACAAGTCTCGCAGTTGATGCCGGGTTCCGCCCAGATCGTGTTATAGGTGTCACTCTTGAGGTCATAGTTCGTCGACAGTTGGCTCACGTGACAGGAGTAGCACGATGTGTTGAACGTATACTCGCGGTCCGTCCAATGGAGAACTTCCTCTTCATCTCCACCCGGGAAGTGTCGCATACCGCTGCTGGCGGTATCGAACCACTCCTCGCGGCGAACATCGTATGCGACGGGAAGCGTTTGCAGCCGTCCGCGCTCCCCGGGGGTAAGGAAGTAGTAGACGTTCTTACCACCGAGCACATGGGCAATGCCAAGCTTGCGTTCCCCTTCCGGCCCACGTTCGATCACGCACCTCTGATCAGATCGAATATCCACGCGATAGCGGTGCTTGCCGATCTTGAGGTCTTCAGTCTGCGGCTGCAGGTTCCGCTGTGCGAACTGTGCCGAATAGGGCTGCATCGCCAAACCGTGGTGCGAGGGCGCCCACAGCTTATAGAATCGCTCATGGCATTCCCGGCAGCTTGCAGATCCGGCGAGCTGAACAGAATCCGGGCTCGCGGGCGGATCGGACGAACGCTCTGTAACTGGATCGGTCGGCGACGCGCTCGCGCTGGAGACCAGCAGCAGTGTCAAGACATAAAAACTCAGGATGCGACGCACAACAACCATATCTCAGTCGGTCGTCCTCTCTAACCCTTCGGAAACAGCAGCGCAAACTGGAAACGGATTCCCCAATCCGGTGCCAGGTCGGGTTTCTCGATGTTGTAGTAGCTCTGTAGGGTGACGTTCACGGGAAGCTTTCCGAAACGAATGATCCGCCCGACTCCGCCGCCGATCGGAATCGTCCAGGTATCGTCGCTGTCTGCCGCCCAGTTCGCCGTGATGACCGGCGAAGACGTTAGATACCATCCCTTCGGTAGGTTATAGTTGACGAAGGGCTGAAACGTCATCCGGTTGACATGCCGGCGGTCGCCGTCACCCGCAAACGACCATATGTTGTTGATCAGCCCTCCGTATACCCACGGGCCGTCCATGCGTAACGCCACGAAGCCGGCCCCGGCAGACCACTTCTCGCTACCGAGCACGTCCTCGCTCGCGGTCGGAAACTCGAGCACGGGACCAACGCCCCAGATGGTCTTGCTGGGCTTGGCCGGTGAGAGGTAACCCTGATACTGTATGTCGCCGATGCCGCAGGCTTCACCAAAGTCACCGTCAAATGCACGCCCCAGCGCCGCTGAAACCACGGGCCTCCTGAAGCCCCGCTCGCGCAGGTTCCGCTCGGTCGACCGCAGATTGGGCTGGGATGACACTGGTATGATTACCCGGTTAATCCAGTTCCAATCTTCATTGATCGACATCGGAATCACCGGCTTGATGATCAGGTCATAGCGAAACTCGCCGTCCGCTCCCGCACCGAAACCGAAGTTGTTCTCGAACGGCACGCTGATCAGGTCCGAGACCGGGTTTTGCGTCTTCTTAGCCAACTCACCTGCCGAAGCTTCACCCCCCGCTGCCGGTCCATTGCCTTCCTGACCTAATGCCGGAGCGGCAAAATACAGACAGCAGATAAATGGAACGATCGAGTTGAACTTACCCATTGTTATTCTCCTCAGAGTGCCTTCTTCGGCGAGCCAATGCCCACGCGTCCGATTAGTTCACCCTTACAATGTCTGGCAGTCGCCAGGCACCGTCGAAATACGGCTGAGTCGGAGCATAGAAGCGGAAGTACGTGAACCAGCCTTCGCCGGGCACGGTCTTCACCCAGTTCTTCTCATGGCCGGGCCTGGGGCAGGTGGGGCCGAAGTACAGGTCGACCGAGCCATCGTCGTTGTACCTTAGGTCCATCCGCGATGACTTGTCGGGTAACTCGCCGGTATCGATCAGGCAGCGGTCGTCGTTGTCGTAGACCGTCACCGACCAGAACTGCTTTACCGGTGCGTATGCCGGCACGGTGAGTTTATAGTTCTTCCCGCCGTCCAGCCAGTTGCCGTCGCCGTCCTTCTGGGATTCGAGGTACACCTGCCCCGCACCGACGATCTTGCCCATCATGCCGTCGGTTACGCCGATCGCCTCGTAGAACCACGAGGCTCGTTCATCGAGCTGTGTATGCGTGTCGATGTCCTGGTCCGTGTCGGAGATGAAGAGTGCCTTTTCCCAGTGCCTGCCCTCCCAGACACGGGCACCCTCAAAGCGCTTGGCGTACGAGTTGGCCCGCGCCATGGCTTCGCCCACCGTTGCCGCTTCGGCGAGGATTTTGGCCTGGCGCTCGTCGGGATTGAACTTCACCCCCGGCATGATCCCCAACGGCCGCAGCATGGCCATGATCATGTAGTCACGCGGC
>CP070744.1:3268741-3275625 GCA_020348265.1 Phycisphaerales bacterium
GAGTGAGAAACCTGAGTGGTTGGTTGAGCGAGAGGGGGCGCAGCGCACAGAGGCGCCGAAGGAATGAATGCTTCCTCCGGCGCGTGACTCTATCTCCAAGATCCGGTTTACCGCGTTAGGTTACGGGCAATCGCCCGGGTCTACGTTGTTTCCCGCCCAGGAGTATGGCCGGCCTATCAGGCCGAACAGAATCTGATTGAGGTCTCCTACGTTCAGAATCGCTTGTGGACGGTAGAACGGCGCCCTCCGGGTTATGAGCCCGCAGCCACGAAATCCCTAACTCCTTTAACCACAGGCAGTTACTGAGTTTGCGTGTTTTATCAACGCGGCAAAAAGAATTAAGAGTTTTTGCGTCGCGTAGCCGACGCCAAGACTTCGTTGGACTGAACCGCGGTCGAGGGCGCTTGGGGTTTTAGGTTCAACTCGGGCGCGCGGGTCCACTAGCGCTAGTCTAAAATGTAGGGCACCTCCCCGTTCATCCTACTGGCGTTGTCGTAGAGGGGTGCGTGACTACAGGTGGTGGGTACTCAGGCGAATCAAGGGGCAGTCTCCGCGCTTGTAACGGGATAGCATTATACGTGGTTGCTCCCGAAGATGCACGGCTTGGCTATTGGCTCACGCCGCAACGCGGTAGTAATGGCGTAGTAGCCCGCCGAGGAATCGCTGGCACCGGATGGGATCGATCTCCGGGGAATACTCGGGTGCGAGTTCCTCTGGTGGACCCGTTGCTGCCGGTAGTATGCGGTTCCCGAGTCCCTGATGTGGGCGGTGTTGGTTGAAAAAGCGAACATATTGGCTGCAAATGTAACCGAGATGCCCCAGGCCGAAGCACAGAAAGTGGTTCAAGCACTCGCGTTTGAAGGAGCCGATCCATGCTTCCGCAAATGCATTCGCATCCGGAGCCAACAACGGCGTTCGTACGCATTGAATGCCGGAGCTCCCACAGAGTCGGCGGAATACAGCTGAGAACTTACTGTCGCGGTCGTGGATGAGGAACCGTGCCTCAAGCTCATGATCATCGAGCCACATCATCATGTTCCGTCGCTGTTGCTGTACCCAGCGATCGTTTGGGTGATAAGTGGGCGGGCTAAGAAACACCTTCCTTGTGCCGACGTGAATAAACGCAAGGCAATATGCGACCCGCACCCCGAACGGAGTGATCACGTCCTTAGTGAAGAAATCACACGCTACGAGCGTGTTGACGTGAAGTCGGATGAACTTCTGCCACGTTGTCTCGCCAGCTTTGCCGCGGCGCTGGGGCGATGGCGTTAGTCCTTCATCCTTCAAGATACGTCGGACTGAGGATCGCCCAAGTTTGAGTCGGAGCTTCCGCAACTCGCCGACAATGCGGCGGTAGCCCCACCCGGCATTCTCCTTGGCCAGGCGGATGACCAGCTCGCGCATGTTGCGCGCGATCTTCAATCGACCGACACGCTTCGGCCGTCGCCCTTCCCTCAGGTCGGTAATCCAGCGACAATAGGTCCGTGGAGTGACGATGCCGATCACGTCGGCGACGTCGTGGTCGAGTTCTTGGCCGATTGCCAACAGCCGGGCGCGATCGTCAGGGCTGGGGATAACCCGATTGCCGCCAAGCTTGCGGCGGAGAATCTCAACCTGAGCTTTGAGAAAGCGAACGCGGGCATCCCGGCGAGCGGCGCCAGCTTCAGCGAGGAGGTGTAGAGCGACGTAAAACCAGTGAACCATAGTGTGTGAATCCTGAACGAGAGTACTTGAAGATAATGTAATGACAGCGTTCCTACATTTTGGACCCCCGCCCAACACAGGGCAATCCGGCATCGGGCTGATCCAACGGTGCGAGGCCACCTTCGATCAAGCTCAGGCTGGCCTGCGGATGGGAGTGACCTCGGTCCCCTGGCTCGGTTTCACGGGGGCCGACGGCGCACGTTTACGGAACACACAGACGTGTCGGGGTGACACGCTCCGACACGTTGTAAGTCTTTGCCCCGCAAACAGTTACGCGAATTGCCGACATCGCTGAACCGACAAATCCGCCACACACTTATCTCCTGTACCTTATATGATGCCCCCGCTATGAAGACCTGGAGATAACCCCGACCTAAGTCGGGGTTTCTCATAGGTTTATGTTCATTTCACAACTCGGTCGGACACCCGTTTCGAACCCACGACTGACCCGTCGTGAACCCAGATGTGGCCGCACAACCTCGCCTGCGCACGCACCTCGCATGCACGAGGAACGTTGCGTTTGGGGGCGCCGGGAGCGACGCGATCGCTGGATTGGGTGCCTTCGGTGCCGAGTGTGGGCTGCAGCCTGGCGTCAGGCCACTTCCGTCGCCGGGCTCGTGGTGCCCAAGTCCCGCTTGATCGTCTCGGTGCCCTGTAGGCTGCCTGCTGGGACGGTCTTGATGCGAACTTGGATCTCGCTTTCCGGCTTGCTGATGTGGATCCGCTCGATGCATTGGCGGAGGGCGACCAGCTTTTCTTGCGGCAAGCCCTGCCGAAGTGTGAACTCCAGACCTCCGAGGAACTGCATTGCATCAGCCACTATCGCAACCATCTCGGCCTTCGACGTCGCCAGCTGATCGAGTTCGTCCAGACGTGTCTCAAGCTCTCGTTGCTGCAGGGTAAGTTCCTCAAGTCTGTGGTCTACCAGGTCGCGGTTGGCTGGTGTGATGTTGTCCAGCAGGTTGTTGATGATCTGCGTCACGCGTTGCCTGTCCTCTTCGGTCCTGGCACGCGCTGTCTCGAAGTGCTCGCTCTCCGAACCCGCCTGCTGTTTGACGGTCTCAGCAACCTTGCGTCTGCCGCCCTTCGCCAGATACGGCCTGTAGAAGTCGAGAACGGCGTCGATAACCAGGGTCTCAAGTTCACTCTGCGGAATCGGATTCATCTCGCAGATCTTCTTGCCCTTGGTGATGTGGCCACCGCAACCGTAGTAGCGTGTCGCGATGTTGCTACCGTCGACGCGCTTCCGGCCTTTGTTGCGGGTGACACCCTGGTATCTGTTCCCGCACAGGCTGCATGTCAGAAGCCCCGATAGGATGAACCGACTACGCTGGCCGTTTCCGGTCCCTCCGTTAAGTCTGACTCTTGGATTCTTGCCGCGTTGCTCGATCGATGAAAGATGACTCTCGCGTCGTTGCCTGGCTTGCTCAAAAACGCGACGGCTGATCAGTGCTGGATGTGCATCGCGCACGACAATCCAATCCGATTCGTTGTTGGGAACCAGTCTAGCGCCGTGTACGCTCTCTCGTTCGACGGCGCGGCCATCGCGGATCTGATAGAACCGGGCATCAGTCCGGCGGTTCCAGACCATGTCGCCTACGTAGACCGGGTTGATCAGGATTGATCGAATCGTCGTGTCGGTCCATTGGCCGGTGTAGATGTGCGACCACGCAGGCCCGCGCGGCGTGGGGATCTCGTCGAGATTCAAGGACTCCGCAACCGATTTGAAGCCCTTGCCCTGCTCGGTGTACATGCGGAAGATCAACTTGATTACCTGAACGCGTTCGGGCGAGCTGGGTACGAGCTTGGCACGATCGCGCTTGGATATGTTGAGCGATTCGCCTCGTGCCAGCGTGCGCGTGAGACCGCCCTTCTCATCGAGGATTCGTTTGCAGCCGTCGGGCAGGTAGCGAACAACGAACAGGAAGTCCCCGTCGACGGTCTCGTACCTAAGGTCGTAGCCATGAGGTGGGACGCCACCCATCCACCAGCCCCCCTGCCCGTTGCCCTGAGTCTTGCCGTCCATCTTGGACAGCAGGCCGCGGATCGTGACCTTCGACAGGTCTTTTGACTCCTGCCGGGCCTGCCACTGCTTGATCGGGCGGAGCAGATCGTCGGTCGAATCGCCGTTGAAGTTCTCGCTGACGTAGCGAACATCGACGCCGTGTGTTCGCAGCAAATGGCGGTAGTACCCGGCCTCATCGTTGTCGACTCGCCCGAAGCGCTTGACGTCATAGACGATGATCAGGTCGAAACGGCGCGATGGGCTCTGGGCATCCTGCATCATCTGCTGGAACGCCCGACGACCAATCGTGCTCGTGCCGCTGATGGCATCATCCACGTAGAACTTGCCCAGCCGCAGGCCATGCTCGGCGGCGTAAGCGTCGATGGCCTGCTTTTGGTCCGGGATGGACTGCTCCTGTCGATCGGTGGAGCGGCGAACATAGCCGACCGCTCGGCGCTTCACATTCGTACGTTTGGCTGTCTGTGTCACGATAGTGGCCTCCCTTCGTTGGGTTCATAACGACCCTATAGGAGGCCTATTAAAGGGGTTATAGCAAGGCTATTCTGCCAACATATACGGAATACTGCTCACGCAGGGCACAACAGTCCGGTGTGGCCGAACGGCGCTGGGACCGGGTTGATGCCAGCCGATAGACATTGCTGTGTAGTAACGCCGCCTGCAGACTTCAGCGCCGACTCGAGGTTACTTGGGCTACGTAGCGGATCATGGGAGAGCTATATCTTCAAGCCAACGCCGAGCTAATTCGCAGTGCGGTTACTGACGGCATCGTCTCTGTCTGACTGATTCCGCGCGCCCGTGCGTTCCTCTCGAAGGCTGTAAGTTCATCTAATGTGGCATCCCGTTTCCCTGGACGTATAATCCCCGCGTGTGAAGACTGTGATCGTGGCGAAGGCGTCCGATTCGCAGCAACGGGCCACTCGGAGTGGCCCGGATTCAGGCTGGCGGGACAAGCATCCACTCGTGCGGCTCGTCTCGGCAGTGTTCAACGGAGTGAGCGTCGCTCAGGTGCGGCGCGGTAATCTTTTTTCTTGGTAATATATAAGGAGTGAAGGTATGTCGATTTGGATTTGGGCGATTCTTGCGGCGATTATAGGTGCGTGGGTCTTTTTGATTCCGGCTGGAACGTAGCATCTTTAGGACTTGCGGACACACGCGGCCTTTGGAGCCAGCACCGCATTCCCTAGAGTGGGCGAAATCGGGGAGGAACGCTGGGGCGATGGGACGCAGCTCTCCGTTCCGGCAGTTCTCCCCGTTCGCCTTCATTCTCCTCTGGGGGAAACGCTTGGCGAGCGGTCTATTCATGGCGGCAGGGGCTACCCAAGGTATACCTCGCCGCAATCCGGGCCACGACCGATGGAACCTACCTTAGGAAACTCACGGCCTGCCAAGAACCACGTTCGTCGTTGGTGTAGCGTGCGCGGAAACGCGCGCGTCGTAGTACATGCCTCAATTCGGTGCAAATAAGAGCTTACCGGAATCGCACGGCGCCCTGTTCCCCCCCCCCTCATTCGCCGTATCATATATGTTAGATGCGGGCTCCTGGCGGACTTCATCGGGTCGGGCCTTAGGAGTGAAATGGATTAACGCCTTTCTCAAGTGCCGAGCTAAGATCTCTACAGGTTGTTTCATTGTGTTGCGGCTACCTGGCGGTCAGGTAGGTCGCGGCGCTCGTCTATGTGATACCGATTAAGATGGAGATTTTCCGATGAAGAACTACGCAACTTCCCTATCGATCATTGTCCTGAGTCTGTCGCTAACCGGATGTGCGATCTTTACCCCTGTGGAGACTGTACTTGCCGGTTCATGGACGATAACCCCATCGGATCCCGGCGATTTTGCTGACTGGGATTACGAGGCGACATTCAACGCCAGTGGCAGATTGACCGAACTATCAGCGGCAGGACCTGATGAGGCGTCGGTGGCACTAGACGTGGAAAATGCCACATCGGAGGTCAACGGTAGCGACGTGACAATTACGATCCCGACGGCAGCTGGCACGCGAGTATTCGAAGGTACTCTCAGCGCTGACCAGAACACGCTGACCGGGACCATGTCGCTTGAGATCGACCTCGAAGATCTCGAGGTGAGCCTGCCCGGCGGCGAGCTAACCCTCGAGCGGGTCACGTCGTAAGGACATGAGTATCTAACAGGCGCCCGCCCTCGAACCATAAGATACGTGGCGAGGTGCTAGAGTCGCTCAGCCAAACAGGCAGGCTCGTAGTAAGCCGCCGGACCGGCTGCGGTTTCGTCGCGCGAAGCGGGGCTGTGCGCGGTGTGAAAGCGAAGGGCTGTTGGCGAGCGTTATCGCGTTGCGATTGGCGGGCCAGCCGGTACGATGCTACCTGAGGCTCGGAGTCACTAAGTCACATTCTAAGAATGCAGAAAGGAGCCAGGTATAATGACATTGCATAAGGGATTCGCCATAGCTGCGCTGGCGCTGCTTGTGGTCGGGGCATCGGCTGTGACCGCGCTGGGGCAGACCGATCGGCCGAACATACTGGTTATCTGGGGTGATGATATCGGGGTCACCAACGTCAGTGCGTACAGCATGGGCATGGTTGGCTACCGAACGCCGAACATCGATCGCATCGCTCGCGAGGGCATGATGTTCACCGACTACTACGGTGAGCAGAGCTGCACCGCCGGCCGCTCCTCGTTCATCACCGGGCAGAGTGTGTTCCGGACGGGGCTGAGTAAGGTTGGCTTCCCCGGCGCCAAGCTCGGCATGCACCCGGCCGATCCGACGATTGCCGGGCTGTTGAAGCCGCTCGGCTACGCCACCGGGCAGTTTGGCAAGAACCATCTTGGTGATCGCGACGAGCACCTGCCCACCGCCAACGGATTCGACGAGTTCTTCGGCAACCTATACCACCTGAACGCCGAAGAGGAGCCCGAGCTGCCGGACTACCCCAAGAACCCGGAGTTTCGCAAGAAGTTCGGGCCGCGTGGTGTGATCAAGTCCTACGCTGACGGGCGGATTATTGACACCGGGCCGCTCACCAAGAAGCGCATGGAGACGGTCGACGACGAAACGCTTGAGGCTGCGCTGGACTTCATCGAGCGCCAGCACAAGGCGGACAAGCCCTTCTTCTGCTGGTGGAACGGCACACGTATGCACTTCCGCACGCACGTCAAGCCTGAACTAAGGGGGATA
>CP070744.1:3275725-3355922 GCA_020348265.1 Phycisphaerales bacterium
ATAATAATCGCCTGAAAGGCTGTCTCCTTCCGGAAAGTAGATTGTCCGGTGTGGTTCACGTTTAAGGAGACAGCCTTTCAGGCTGAATCAAGGGGAGCGTCCAAGTGGCCCAGTCCGTCCCCCACCCATCCCGACCAGTCGGGATGAATGGGGCACCACCACTGTACCTCCACCGACCGGATCCTGCTGGACAGAGAACGAGGTGCCAAGCTAACATCAGCCGTCTCAGAATAACAATGGTCGTCGCGAGAAGCCTTTCGATGTCCTATTGGGATGCGTTCTTCAAGTTGCATAGCGATCTTCCCCGCGAGGGGCCGGGGAGTGATGAGGCTACCGCGGAGGCTCTTCGGCGGCTGCCGGCGTTGCCCGATTCGCCGCGAGTGTTGGACGTCGGTTGCGGACCGGGTCGGCAGACGCTCGTCCTCGCCCGAAAGCTGCAGACACCTGTAGTCGCCGTCGACATGCATGAGCCCTACTTGGACCAACTGCGCGCGTCGGCGCAGAAAGCCGGACTGACCGACCTTGTCATCGCCCACCCGGGTCGCATGGAAGCTCTTGAAGAAGAACCGGGCAGCATTGACCTGATCTGGTCCGAAGGGGCGATCTACATCGTTGGGTTTGTAGAAGGCTTGAAGCTTTGGCGCCCTCTGCTCCGTACCTCTGGCTTGGTCGTCGTCACTGAGGCGACTTGGCTTACGGAAAACCCATCCGCTGAGGTCGAAGCATTTTGGGGGGCAGCATACCCAGCCATGACGGATGTTGACGGCAACATCCGAAACGCCGCCGCCGCCGGTTTCGAAGTCTTCGACCACTTCGCTTTGCCGTCGTCCGCCTGGTGGAACGAGTACCTCACTCCGCTGGAAGAGCGGGCGGCCAAGCTGCGAGTGGAGGCTGCCGGTGACCCCGAACTCACCCAGGTCCTCGAAGAGCACGACCGCGAAGCCGACATTTGCCGCCGCTTCGGCGACACCTTCGGCTACGTCTTCTACCTTATGCGCAAAGCTAACTGATGCGATGCCACCCGGGCAACAGCTACGGCTCCACTACGCAGGCCCATCGATCTACGCCGCCATCCGGGAACTGGGACTTTGTTGAGACTACCCTGCCGGGCGAATCCAACTCAGACTCTCCAATCGGTGACCGGTTTGCCAAGCCGGGCACCTCGCACCGTGCCGAGTTTCTGCAAATCGTGTAAGCTGAAGGTCATTGGCAAGCCGATGACTGTGAAATGTCGGCACTTGGAGTGCTGCAGAAATGGGTCGGCTGCACGATGATGGATGTGAGACGTTATGAGTACGTACCGCAAGGCTTGGTTGATTGTGTTTCTGTCGGTGCTTCCCGTAGGAGCCTGTGCCCCGGGAGATGGCCCGGGGCCTGATGGTGTCGAGGGACTCTCCGTCACGGCTGATACGGATACCCCCCTAGTTACCGAGGGGGCGACGGTAACGCTTGCAGCGACGGCGACGGGCGGTACCGGAGCGTATATCTACCGCTGGGACCAGAATGACGGCCCGGCGGACATCGAGCTATCCGATGAGCAGGCGACTTCCGATGAGCTGGTGATCGAGTCGATAACCACGCCCGGGCGGTATGTCTTCCGTGTCGTGGTCACGGACTCTGCCGGAAGCCGGGATGAGGATTATGTGGCCTTCGAGGTCGACCCCGGCGTGACGGTGTCGGCGACTGCGGAGACGTCCGAGATCTTCGAGGGGACCGGAGCTACTCTGACGGCGGCGACTGCGGATGGCAGTGCACCGTTCTCCTATCAATGGAGTGTGGACGATGGTCCCGCAGAGGTTGACTCGACCGACGCCACCGAGGGCACGTGGACGACGCCGGTCCTCGACGAGCCCGGAGAGTACGTGTTCAGCGTCACGGTTACCGATGCTGTCGGGTTCATTGCTACGGCTACGGTTAGCGTTGAGGTCCTCCCGACAGTTACGGCTGACGTCCCCACGTGCGCGATAATCGATGAACCTGTTGCGCTGAGTGCGACTATTGCCACGCAAGCGGACACGACGGTGATACTCTGGGAGGTGCTCAGCGGTTCCGCGACGATCGAGGATGCGACTGCGGCTGAGGCGACGCTTACGGCCACTTCCGCGGAGAGTGAGGTCGCCGTGAGGCTGACGGTGACCTTGTCCGGTGCGGACGACTCGCCGGCCACGACTACGCTGGAGTTCACCCTCGACCCGGTGGATGAGCTTCACCCACGGGTACTCATCGCGACGAATTTCGGGGACATTGTTTTCGAGCTTGACGGCGAGGCAGCTCCGATGCACATGGAGAACCTCCTGGCCTATGTGGATGAAGCGTTCTACGACGGGGTGGTCTTCCATCGCAACGCCTCGACTGTTGACGAGAACGGGGATGATATCCCCTTTGTTCTGCAGGGCGGGGGGTATACGCGGGTGGACGGAGAGTTTGAACTGAAAGAGCCCACCCGCGATCCGGTGGAGTCCGAAGCCGATAACGGACTGAGCAACGCTGAGGTCTACTCGGTCTCGATGGCCCTTTCCGGACTGGCCCCGGATTACACCACCACGGATCCTGATTCCGGGACATCGCAGTTCTTCATCAACCTGACGGACAACAGTTTCCTCGACGAGCAAGGCTTTACTGTTTTCGCGAGGGTGGTGGGGGGAACGGAGGTGGTCGACAGCATCGCTGCTATGGAGACCACCGAGAGCAGTATCATTCGCGGGGAGGTTTCCGAGCCGGTGAATGACGTTATAATGGAGAGCGTGACCCGCGCTTGTGAATAGCGTTTTGAGGAGTGTTCGCGGGTAGAGCGGGACAAGACGATGATTGAGCAGAACCTATCCGAAGTACTGACCGATCTTTCGGCCCGGATCGTCGCCATCCGGGACTCTCTTTGACTACGCCAAAAAACTGGAAGCACTAGCTGCCGTGGAAAAAACCATGGCGGCCCCTGATTTCTGGGATAACCCCGACGCTGCCAAAGAGACGGTCCAAGAGCTCAAGTCGATGAAGGCTGTCGTGGAGCCCATGCGCAAGGTGATCGACGCGGCGGATAATCTAGGGGCGATGGTTGAGCTTCTTGACGAAGGGGATGATGCGGAGGTCCGGGCGGAGCTGGAAGGTGGGCTCACGACGTTGGCTGATCAAGTAAACCACGTCGAACTGTTCACTCTCTTCGCCGGTGAGAAGGACGCTAGCAACTGCTATTTCAACATTCAAGCGGGTACGGGCGGGGCGGACGCCTGCGACTGGGCGGAGATGCTTCTAAGGCTCTATATGAGGTATTTCGAGCGCAGCGACTTCGACGTGGACGAGCTGGCCATGCGCTACGGGGAGGTGGCCGGCGTTCAATCGTGCAGCCTGCTGGTCAAAGGACCCTATGCCTACGGGCAGCTTTCCTGCGAGACCGGGGTACATCGCCTGATTCGCATATCGCCCTTCAGCGCTCAGGGAAAGCGCGAAACCAGCTTTGCTTCGGTGGATGTTCAACCCGAACTCGACGTGATCGAGATCGAGATCGACTGGGACGAAGAGGTCCGCGAGGACACCTACCGGGCCAGCGGCAAGGGCGGCCAGCACGTCAACAAGACGTCGTCGGCTGTGCGACTGACCCACACAGCCACCGGGATTGTCGCCCAATGCCAGAATGAACGCTCCCAGCACAAGAACCGCGGCACCGCCCGAAAGATGCTTGCCTCGCGACTCTATCAGATGGAACAGGCCAAGCGCGACAGCGAGTTCTCCAAGATCTACAGCGAGAAGGGGCAGATCGGTTGGGGAAACGCCATCCGCAGCTACTTCCTCTATCCCGAGCAGCGGGTCAAGGATGCTCGCACCGCGGTAACGACCTCAGACACGCAAGGCGTTCTCGACGGCGACATCCAACAGTTCATAGACGCGGAGCTTCGCCGCCGGGCATCGGCACGGCATAAGTAGTAGAAGGGCAGTGCTATTGGAGTCAGGGTGGGCAACTGTAGAACGCCAGTAGCTTGGCGCGCAAGTCTCGCGACTATCTGAGCCGCGGGCTTCAGGACTGCGGCTCGTGTTGTACGATGATTGTAGGATTCAGGAACTGGACATTAGGCTACTGCTTCATTGCACGTAATCTGATGGGTGCCATAGCCAAGCGAAGCGCCGCCATGTATTCGCCGCGTCAGCATGCCGGCGCCCGACTTCGTCGGGCTTGGGCATGGCACCCTTCACCCGAAGGCACCCATCATGCGAGGTGTAACGGAGCACTACCCGCCACAGGTGAATCGTTTTGTTTCGCGGTTCGGCCTCGGCGGTAATACGTGCAATACGCAGAGAGAATCGGTTTACGGATGCGCGTGATTAGGAAGACGCTTGTCATTCTGCTCTCGGCTGCGACGCTTGCAGCTCTGGCTGTCTACGTGACCAGTTTCTATCGCCGGATTTATTACGACCACGTGCCCAAGAAGCACATTTTGCTGGTTGTTGAGGCGCGGTCGGGATATGGCGCCGTCGTGGCTATAAGCTGGCCGGCGAGCGGTCATTACTCGGGCAGGGCGAAGACGCAGTTGCCTATGTTCAAAGAACAGATGCGCGATGATCCGAATGCCACCGATCCGAGCTACTTCCGACGGCACAGTA
The DNA here is from genome assembly GCA_020348265.1 of Phycisphaerales bacterium. GTDB lineage: Bacteria > Planctomycetota > Phycisphaerae > UBA1845 > UBA1845. Next base: position 3,280,319 of record CP070744.1, read on the forward strand.
ACGCGCCCGGGCTTTCGAGTTTTCTCGGGTTTGGCTACGGCAAGTCGGCGGCTCCGTACTATTCCTGGATAACGCGGCAGGTATTCATGTTCCCTCTGTGGTTTCCGGTGGTCGTTTTTGCAGCCTATCCGCTGCTGCTTCTGTGGCGCCGGCCGATTCGCGGATGGCGTCGGCGTCGGCGGGGCTTGTGTGCTGAGTGTGCGTACGACCTGACCGGAAACCTCTCCGGAGTTTGTCCCGAATGTGGTACCGCGATCTCGAAGGGCGCATCGGCAGATTGAAGGGTGCAGCCGGGAGCGACGCGTGTATGATGTTGTTGCAGGAGGTTCAATCGGCGCAATCTGTGGAGGTGCCTCGGTGGTGATTGGACCGATACTCGGCGTCGGCAGTTAATTCCCGTGAACGGAGTGACAAACCAATGAGGACTACCCGATACCGTCTAGGCTTTACGATCGTGGTGGGGAGTGTTGTGTGCGTGCTTGTCGGCTGCCAGGACAAGCTCACTCACGCACGTTTTAGCCGGATTCAAGTCGGCTACACTACTCCGCCTGAAGTGGTTGCCCTCATCGGCGATCCCAACGACAAGCTTGACAACAAGTGGATCTACGAGCGTCCCCAAAAGAGTCTCACGGTCTTAGTGGACTTCGATGACGCGAAGCACGTCTCCAGGACGCAGTGGATCGATGCGGAGGTGGCAATCTGGGAGGACTCCAGCGAATCCCCCGCCGACGAGAACTCGCACGAGACCATCAGAATCGAGAAGCGTCGAGATTAGACCGCCGGATTGGCCAACCGCTCAAAACTGTCGATAATCTCCCTAACGGAACGGGACATGACCCTGCGCACAGGTTGACCAACGGCTGGTGCGGTTTTAGCGATGCTGATCCAATACGATGCCCTACGAAATGCCATCTCCAACGCGCCTCGCGCGGCGTGGGAACCGCTACCGGACTATGAGCTGGACAGCGTTTGTCTGCTGTTGTTCGACCGCGGTGAGACCATGCTGCTGACCATCCAGAAGACCGACTCGGACGGCTACCATTGGCGGGATCAGATCGCATTGCCCGGCGGACGCATCGAAGAAGAGGATCTTTGTGCAACCGCCGCGGCTCTGCGCGAGCTTCACGAGGAGTTGGGCATCGAGCCTGGCGAGGTGGAGGTCCTGGGTTCGATCGGGCACTTCCAGACGGCCTCATTGACGAACGATTTAGAGGTGATCGTGGGGCGTTGGCTTCAACCAAGCCAACTACGCGTGGATGAGCGTGAGGTGGCCAGGGTGCTGGAGTTATCTCTTGCCGAACTTATGGAACTGCATCACGCCGGAAGCCGCACAGCTCTAGCCCCCGGTCCCGCGGGAGACGAGTTCGAGTACGCAATTGCCAACGTGAGGATCTGGGGTGTCACCGCTCGGATTCTGCACGATTTTCTGAACATGCTCCCAGCGCCCTCGAAGGGTGGCTAGAGGGGCACTAAACACGGCGAAAAGAGCCGTTTCCACCTGAACCGGGCAGCCTGCTCGGGTACGATGGCAGCTTGAGGTTAGATAACTCGGAACTAGCGGTTCCCTGGGCTTCCGCATCACAGATCGATTCGATCGCCGATTTGGATTCAGCTTCGATGTTGGTCGATGGCGTAGGTAACAAGTGTAGTCCGTATCGGGTGCGCTATTAGCCCGAACCGTGCTATCGGACATCCGATGCAACTGGCGCAATGGACGTTACTACGTCCCCAACTCCGGAGCTATGAAGAGAAGATGTTTGAAGACCTGGTATGTGGCGTTATTGCTTGTCGGTGGAATTGCGGTACTCAGTTGCAGCACCGGACCTACCACGGACGACGGCGAGCCCGACACGCAAGGCTCCGCCATCATCGACGAGTGCATAGAGCAGGGCAAGTACGGCGACGGCCAATGTGACGAAGACTGCCCCGAGCCCGACCCGGATTGCGGTGAACATCCGGAGGAAGACTTCTGCATCGTCGAAGGTCTCTACGGCAACGGCGGCTGCGACACCGATTGCCCCGAACCCGACCCCGATTGCGTGGATGAAGACCCCGGCGATGAGTCCGGCGAGGAAGACGAGTGCCTCGAACTGGGCAAGTATGGTGATGGAACGTGCGACGAGGATTGTCCCGAGCCCGACCCGGACTGCGGTGAACATCCCGAAGAGGACTTCTGCATCGTCGACGGCCTCTACGGCAACGGTGGTTGCGACCCCGACTGCCCCGAACCGGACCCGGAGTGTGACCAGCAGGAGGAGGCTGAGTGCGGCGATGGACTCTGCGACCCTGATGGCGGGGAATCCGAACTGACCTGTGCCGAGGATTGCGTGCTACCGTCGCGTGCGGATTGCGGTGACGGCGTGTGCGACTTCGAGTGTGACGAGGACGCGGGCAACTGTCCGGCCGACTGCTACTGCGGCGACGGCTTCTGCGATGACGGCGAGGATGTAACGAGCTGCTCCGCTGATTGCGTTGCGCCGACCTGCGGCGACGGGCAATGCACATATGTCGACGGCGAAGACGCCACCAACTGCGCCGCGGACTGTGATAACGACTGTCTGTCGAGCTGCGCCCCCGGCGTAGATCCGTGCCATACACCGAACGCCTGTTGTGCAGACTCCGGTGGAGTGACCTGCGACTTCGGCGAGTGGCACTGCTGCGGTGACGGCACGTGCCAGAGTACCGGGGCGGTTTATACGGAAGACACTACGAAGTGCCCGGCGGATTGCGGACCGGCTACTTGCGGCGACGGCGCCTGCGTGTGGAACGACGGCGAGGACATGCTGCGCTGCCCGGCTGATTGCACTATCTCCTGCACACCTGGCAACTGGGATTGCCTTTCGACTCAGACGTGCACCAATGGCGTGTGCGAGGCTACCGGCACTTGTGGCGATTGGTCGTGCGATTATCTCGCCGGTGAGAACAAGACGAACTGTCCGGCCGATTGCGATAACCTGATGTGCGAAGAATTCTGCCATCCGAGCCTGCATGGTGGAAACGCACCGGGAATTTGCCAACCGATAGCGTGTGAGTGGACGGCGCTGCTTACCGGCTACCGTTGCGGTGATGGCGTCTGCGACGTCTTCGCCTCCGAGACGGACAGCACTTGCCCATCGGATTGTGTGGCCACGTGTGGCAACTCCACCTGCGACGCGGGGGAGTCCGTCCAGACATGCCCGTGGGATTGTGACGCGACGGGGTGCGCGGACGGGACCTGCGAAGGCACCGAGGACGCGACGAACTGCCCGTGGGATTGCGCCACCAGCTGGTGCGGCGACACCTACTGCGACACAGCCAACGGCGAGACCGCGGCCAACTGCGCGAGGGACTGCTCGTCATAAATAGCGCGGGGTCGAAACAAACGAGATTCACAGGCGATAGCGTCAACCGTGCTGCGCTAGAAACTCCTGTATGAGCGGCACAATCTGATCGTGGGCGTCTTCTACAACATAATGGCCGGCATCTGCAAAGCGATGGACATCCGCATCGGGAAACCTCGCAGTCCATTGCCTGAGGTACCAATCGTTGAAGCAGAAATCTCGCGCACCCCAAAGTATAATCATCGGCCGGTCTGCAAGCTGGGCCAGCGATGTCTCGATTTCCTTAAGCACCATATAGCTGGGCACGTTTCGCGAAAGCGGTATGTCCTGCACAAATCGCAAGGTGGCAATGCGATTGGCGAAGCTGTTGTAGGGCAAGAGATAGCCTCGTTTCACCTCGCTGGTCATGAGGCTACGATTCTTGCACGCCATCACCATCGCGCAGCGGGCAAATGCGTTCAACCCGCGCACTGCTATATCGCCAAACACCGGCCAACGACACACGCGAATGCGAAATGGACACGGTCCCATGAACGCTGCCGTATTAAACACGACAAATCGCCGGACAAGCTCAGGATGTCGCACCGCCCATCCAAAGCCTATCGCCCCGCCCCAATCGTGAACGACAAGCGAAATATCGCTTAGCCCCAGTTGCCCGATCAGCTTTTCGACGTTGTCGATGTGTGTCGAGAGGGTGTAGGGATAATCCGACGGCTTGTCAGACAAGCCGCAGCCCATGTGGTCCGGCACCACAACGCGATATTGATCGCGCAACGCTTTGATCAGCCCGCGGTAGTAGAACGACCAAGTCGGGTTGCCGTGCAGCATTACGACCGTTGCACCGCTGCCTTCATCGACGTAGTGCATCCGCAGGCCGTCTACCTCGAGATAGTGGGACTCGAAGGGATAAAGCTCACGCAGGCCTGTAAGGTCGTAGGCCATCAAGCGGTACTACCAGTTGACCCCCAGCATCACGCTGCAAAGCCCGCTCCCGATGCCCAGCATGGCTATCTTCGTGCCGGCTTGCGGCGGATCACGTTTGATTCCCATAGCCATCGTCAGCGGAAGTGACACTGAGCCGACATTACCCAGGAAGGGAAATGTGGCGAAATCCTTGGACACATCGAGCCCGATGGATTCATAAAACTTGTCACGATGGGCGATGCCTACCTGATGACAATAGGCTCGATCAACGTCTTCATTCTCCCAGCCGATGTGCTCCTTGAACTTTGCCCAGGTTCCCGCCGCCAACTCACACCCTCCCTCCAAGAGAGTTTCGGCATCCGTGCTCATGGTCACCTGGGCCTCGGACGCGAATCCGGTATCCTCGCTGCCCCGGCACAAGTGGTTGTGTTCAGTGGCCGTTCGCGCGACCCCTCCGATGAGACGATGCTGTGTTGTCGACACCGAGTCGTGGGTCAGCACCAGCGCCACTGCCCCCGATCCGATGGTCAACGATGCAAAAGCGGTTTTGAAGTCCCGGCGCGACAGTGTCTTGGCCGCCAGGATCTGTTCGATAGTGGTGCGCACAAGCTGGCGACTGCTCTCGCCGGCGACGATGAGACCGCGTTTTACCTGCCCCAGCTCGATCATGTTTCCCAATGAGAGGATGCCGTTGAGAAACCCCAGACAGGCGTTGGAGATGTCGTACATGGTCGAGCCCGGCGGAAGAGCCAGGTTGTCGTGCACGACCGAGGCGGTGGCGGGCTCAAGAAAATCACGAGATACCGAGGTGTGAATCAGGCATTCGATGTCCTCCGGCTTGACTCCGGATGCCTCCAGCGCCCGGCGTCCGGCCCGGGTGCTCCCGTCGCTGGGAACGGCCTGCGCATCCCAGAAGCGCCGCTCGCGTATGCCGGTCATCAGCTCGAGGCGGCCCTCGTGAAGCCCGAACCGGTCGTAGACCGGGGCGAGCTCCCGCTCCAGCTGCGCAGAGGTGACCACGTTCTCCGGGAGAACGTAGCCGAACGCTTCGAAGCACACGTGGTTAAAAGTGAACATCGACCTACCTCTGGCGATCCGCGCTGCTGTCGAAGGCAAGCCGCACAGCCCACCGGAATTATTATATCGGCGAAGTCTGCAATCACAAACCGGCTGCTGGGGCGGGTTGAGCCGTGCCATTCCCGCAAAGCGGATTCGAGAGTTGGCGGCAGGATCGAGGCGTACCCTTCAGGGAGACGAGTCTATGCGAATATGGCGGATTCGGATATTGTGAAGCGGGCGGATTGCATGCCGGCGCTTCGCTTGGGCATGGCACCCAACTCCTGACCCACTACACAAGAGACGAAGACGCTCTAACGTTAAAGGGCCCACTTTTTGCCTGGAGTTCTCTGGGCGAGGGACCCAAAGCATTGCGCCCGCGCGGGCGGCCGAGTTCCGGTCGCGCCGCGCGGGCGCCTTTCCCATCGCCGTGTCAACCAGGCGTCATCCGTAATGCTGTGGTTCGCCCGGCCGTTTCCAGAGCAGATTCGGATATTATGTAGCGGGCGGATTGCATGCCGGCGCTGCGCTTGGGCATGGCACCCAACTCCTCACCCGCTACACAGAAGACGAAAACACTCTAGAGTAGGTCACCGCGCTAGCTCAAGCCCCAAATGCAGCCAAACATAGAAAGGAGAGACAAGATGAGGATTGCCGGATTGAAGCGATGGACTTGGCATACGTTGCTCGCCGTCTCGATATGCGGATCGACGGCACTTGCAGGGTCCGGGCGACACGATAGGCCGAAGGAACGATACGTCGAGATGGCCAAGCGATTCCCGGCAGTCGGAAGTGTGGTAGGCATGTTCACGGGCACGTTGGTCGCTCCTGACTGGGTTCTCACCTGTGCCCACGGGGGAGAGATCATCGACCGGATCATGCCCAACAAAGATCTTCAGACCGTTCGTTTAGGCGGCATCGACTATCGAATCGCCAGTGTCATATTGCATCCTGACCGTGAACCTTTGGGTGGCTCAACCGCGGATCCGCGCTGGAACTCATATGACATAGCACTGATCAGGCTCGCTGATCGAGTGACTAACGTGGAGCCCCTTGGTTTGTACTCGGGCGTCAACGAGTCAGGGGCAAAGATAGTCTTCGCCGGCTGCGGCAGCTGGATTCCGGATGGCCGCGTCGGAGTGCCACTTGCGAAAGCTAACTCGGGCAAGCGCGGCGAGCTTCACGCTGGAACCAACCGAATCGACTGGATCGACGAGTCCGGGCTCTTGGTGATTAGCTTCACCGCACCCAAGCGTGGAGCAACGGATCTCGAAATCGGAGGGGGCGCCGGTGATAGCGGCGGCGCGATGTTGATTCAGGACGGTGACAAGTGGTTGATCGCCGGCGTGGCCGCCCAGGGAGAGGCCGACATCTCCCAGAACGTCGGACGCTACGGCCACCAGTTAATGGGTACGAGAGTCAGCGACTACTTGGATTGGATCCGATCTACGATACGACAGTCTCACGACAACGAATGACCGGCAATTGAGCAGAGTCTCGGAGACCGGACCCTGGACTCCTCCCCCGCATCCCGGCACCACCCGTAGACAAGGTTTTCCCGGTCCGTGTTTGATGCATCACGTCTTCGGCTCCTGGATACGTCAGCCTCTAGACCCACTTCTCCCTTCCCGGCCAAACAAGAGGCACGGGGACGGTGCTCGTCTTGGGAAATGACTGCATCTCTCAGGCCAAGTGTGAATCAGGATTGACTTAACGAGGGATCTCGGCGACGGTTAGCCGATACCGAAGGCGTGGGTCTTTCGCCAAACGGTTGAGCAGGCTATCGAAACGGTCAGTGAGCTCGCGTTTTGAGGCCGTAGCGCTTATTCCGGGCTACGAGCGATTGCGGGGGTGATGCGGCTTTGTTGCCTGAAGATCCTAGACCGGTCACGCGCGTGCTTCAAAACACCGCTGACGGCGATGTCGATATGGGGCAGGAGATCCTGCCGCAGGTCTACGATGAGTTGCGCAGGCTGGCCAGGGCAAAACTCACCAAGATCCCACCGGGGCAAACGCTTCAGGCAACGGCACTTGTGCACGAGGCTTACCTTCGTCTCATAACCAAAGAGAACCCAGCCTGGGATGACCGCGGGCGTTTCGTAGCAGCGGCGGGCCAGGCCATGCGGGACATTCTCGTGGAGCAAGCCCGCCGAAAAATGGCCCTTAAGAGGGGCGGCGACCTGCATCGCGTCACCATGGATCAAGCAGAGTTCGCAGTTGATCCACCGTCCGAAGAGGTCCTCACCATCGACGAGGCACTCAGGCACCTGGAGAAACACGATCCCCACAAGGGCCAAATCGTCAGACTGCGATACTTCGCGAGGATGACCACTGCGGAAACCGCGGAAGCAATGGGTATCTCCGTCGGAGCGGTGAGGTACGAATGGCAATACATCAGGGCGTGGCTTATCTCCCAAGTGCGCGATGGTGACACATCGTAAGTTCGCTCCGCGACTTCGCCACGCATCTGCCCGTTTCAAGGGATCCGGTCCGATATTCTGGATTTCAGGGGCGCGTGAGCGTACGGAATTCGGAGTTCTAGGGAAGAGGCGAGAAATCGGCCATGGACGGACAAGAGCGATCTGTGCATGCTCAACGATACGGTATTTCGGAAAACATGCTTCGACCGTGAACCTGTCGTCGATGCCGTGATCTTGCTCGGTGACAAAGGAATGCAGAAACTACAGAGAGGAGTTCCTGGGAAACAACCGGACGCCGGAGCACAAAGATGGATGAAACACGTCGCCGCTGTGCGGAGGAACTTTTCCGTAGGGTGCTTGATATACCACCTGATAGGCGCGCGTCATATCTCGACGATCGCGGTGTTGATCCCACCCTGCGCGCTGAAGTTGATGCGCTACTCTCCAGCTCTCAGGATGATCGGGTGGCATCGTTTAAAGCCATTGAACTTCTGGATGTCGAGGACTCAGATCTGGTTAATGAACGCATCGGTCCATACAAGCTAATCGAGGTGATTGGCGAGGGTGGGTTCGGTGTCGTGTACATGGCCTATCAGGAAAAGCCGGTTCGGCGAAAGGTCGCCCTGAAGATCATAAAGCTCGGAATGGACACGAAGCAGGTGGTCGCCCGCTTCGAAGCGGAGCGTCAGGCACTGGCGATGATGGAACATCCCAACATCGCCGCGGTGTTCGACGGCGGTATAACCGACACGGGTAGGCCCTACTTCGTGATGGAGCTGGTCAAAGGTACTCCTATCACCGAATACTGCGATAAGAACCGCCTATCGACGCGGCAGCGACTGCAGTTATTCTCTCGCGTATGCCGTGCGGTGCAACATGCCCATCTAAAGGGTGTGATCCATCGAGACATAAAACCAACCAACATTCTGGTCACGCTGCGCGATGTCGAGCCTGTTCCGAAGATCATCGACTTCGGAATAGCCAAGGCGTTATATGAGCCGCTGACCGACAAAACGCTGGTCACGAACTTCCGCCAATTTGTGGGCACGCCTGAGTACGTGAGCCCGGAGCAGGCGGAGATGAACGGGCTGGACGTGGACACACGGAGCGACATCTATTCGCTTGGGGTACTGCTGTATGAGCTCCTTACGGGTAGAACGCCTCTGGACCCGAGAACGCTGCGCAGTGCGGGCTATTCGGAGATCCTCCGAGCAATATGTGAACAACCTCCGGCCACACCTTCGCGTCGGCTCACCACGCTCGGCGTAGAACTTCAGACAGTCGCAAGCTCCAGACAGACTGAACCGCGATCCTTGACCAAACTCATCCGGGGTGATCTTGACTGGATCGTCATGAAGGCTCTGGAGAAGGATCGAACGCGAAGATACGAGACCGCCGCCGCCTTGGCTGCTGACATTGAACACCACCTAAATAAGGAACCGGTATCTGCAGGCCCGCCCAGCCCGCTGTACCGCTTTCGCAAAACGGTGATCCGTCACAAGACCGCCTTTGGCTTTGTCACTGCCCTTTTCGTCTTAGTAACAGGCTTTGGAATCGTGATGGGCTACTCGTACGCGCAGGCTCAGCGGGCGCGTGATGTTGCTGAGGCCAACATGTTGAGAGCTCTCGAAGCAGAGGAGCGGGCAAAGACCGAGTCCGATTTCATGCACGAATTACTATCATCCGTCGAACCTAGCCGAGCCCAGGGTCGAGAGATCAGCGTACGCTATGTTCTAGACGGGGCGTCGAGGAGAATCGAAGACGGTTGGCTTAAGGAGCAACCTGAGGTACAGGCCGCCGTTCGATTGACCATCGGCAAGACCTACTTGTCTCTCGGTCTCTTCGCCGCCGCAGAATCACACCTGGACGCAGCCGAAGAAGCATACGTCCGACTGCTTGGCCCTGATCATCCCGAGACTTTACGCGCTCGCTACGCAGTAGCTCTTCTGTCGGAATCTCGTGGTGAGCGTGAGGAGGCAGTGGCTCGTTTTCGCCCCATTATGCAGGCTCAGACCCACGTACTCGGCCCGGAACATGCGGATACATTGGCGTCTATGAATGCGCTGGGAAAGGCTCTCTGGCTGACGCCGAGAAGGCTGCCTGAGGCGGAGGAACTTCACCGTCAGGTGCTTCAGACCCAACGCCGCACACTGGGTGAAGAGCATGCCGATACACTCGAATCAGCCATCAACCTCGGTACTGCACTCGCCCTACAGTCGGAACTCACAGAGGCGGAGAAACTTCTGGGCGAGACTTTGCGGGTCCAGCGGCGCGTGCTCGGAGACCAACATCCCGACCTTGCGAGAGCAACGAACAACCTGGCCTACGTGTTTGAGGGGCAGGGCAAGATTGAAGAGGCAGAGGCATTATACCGTGAAAGCCTGGAGCGGGATCGCAAGATCTTGGGAAGGTACCACCCCAGAGCGCGCATTTCTCTGAATAACCTGATTGGCGTGCTCCGCACCCAGGGCAAGACGGAAGAAGGGCGCAGCTTCACTAGCGAACGGATTAAATTCGAGAAACACCATGCAGAGCAACCTGATGCAGATGCCGACTCACTAAACGAATACGCTTGGCTCTTACTGATGTGTGAACCTGCAGATCTGCGTGATCCTGAAACGGCACTGGTGGTAGCCAGGAGAGCATCTGGACTGACACAACATGTCGACCCCGACGTTTTGAACACTTTGGCGCGGGCACACGAGATGACAGGTGACATCGAACTGGCCATCGAAACACAACAAAAGGCTGTGCAGCTTGCCCGGGCTGAGGAACGGGAAAACTTGTGGCATGTTGAATACCCCCTCATCGAGTATTTATGGTTGAGCAACCGCATTGTCCAAGCCATCGATTTCTGCCGCGACATGGTGAGGAGGCGCCTCGCTCAGGAACACGTTACCGATTCCATGCTTGCCGATTCGCTCCGCGCGTCGGCTCAGCAAATGGTCGACCAGTTTGAGTTTCAGCTGGCTGAACCGATCGCCCATCTCTGCCTGATGATTCGGAAGGAGCTCCTGCCAAGAGAGCATCCGCTGATCACGGATGCCAAGCGCCTGATCGGGCAGGTTTTGACCAGTCGAGGTAAGTACGATGAAGCAGAATCATTCCTTCTCGACGTCTATACGGCTCTGAGCGCGAATCCCGGAAGGCACGACCTCGAAATCCAAACAGCGGTGGACCTGATCGTCAGGCTGTATGAGGCTTGGGAGAAGCCGGAGCGGGCCGCTGAGTGGCGGGCAAGGCTCTCAGAGAGCGACGCCGGGTAGAACCGGGGCCTTACGGGGATGATCCTACAAAAGTACACGTGATAAATACACAAATCGCAGCGCCTCCGCCCTAGGAATGCGGAGTACCTTCTAGGGGCACTGGCTCGGCGCAGCAAGTATCGCGACTTGGCGACTGCACGGGGTCGTACTGCACTCGCCCCTCTTTGGGATGTACCCAGGCTCGAGGTCGTGTTCGTCTTGGGGAAGAGAGTGAGAACGGGAGGAGATGGCCTTCACGCTCCCCTGAGTGGCGAGCGTAGTGGGGAGGCCCGCGCTTTCGTGGCAAAGGAGACGGTGATGAAGAAGTGTGTATTAGCGGTAGCAGTAGTGAGCGGAGTCATAGCACTCGGTGTGCCCGAGGCTACTTGGAGTGTTTTCGGTCAAGTCATTAACGATGATTCGCGCGACCGGCGGGGTATTCCTCCATCCAATCGTGCCGACTGCAACAGTAACGGAATTTCCGACGAGTGCGATCTCGATTGCGGGGCCAGCGGCGGCCCCTGCGACATATCCGGGTGCGGGGAGAGTATGGACTGCAACAGTAACGATGTGCCTGACGAATGCGACATTGCTGATCTAACCAGCAATGACTGCCAGCCGGACGGCACTCCGGATGAATGCCAGCTTGATCAAGTGATTATCCTTCCTGAGTACGGCCCGTGTTCCCCAGCGGCCTCGAGCGGCCAAGCGTGGTGCGAAGACTTCGAGACCTACCCCGTCGGTCCGGTCAACATTAACGGATGGTATGGCTGGGGCGCGCCGACCTATTCGGGCGTAAGCCCAATCACCGTGGGCCCAAACCATACACCCGGCGGCACCAAGAGCATGAACCTCGTAATACACGAGACTCTCCACCGATTCGAGGGATATGATATCGCGGCGTCTTCGGCGTGGGTTCTGAGCACATGGGTCCTTATTCCGCAGACGATGGCGGGTACCGCCGACTATCGCGTCCAGTCCGAGTACAACGGGGCATTCAACGAGACACTCGCCTTCACATTAAGCATGAGCGCCACGCAGGATCGCATAGTGCACACTAGAAGCGGCCAGTGGCTACCGCTCGTCGAAGATGACTGGGCGGAGATTCGCACCGTGATCGACTTTGATCGAGATCTGGTCATGATCTACTACAATGACGCACTTCTTGCGACTCAAGCATGGACCGTGCTCGGCGGTCCATTGGACATTGCCGGAGTTGAGTTCTGGAGCTGGTCATCCAGCGGGTGCTACTTTGACGACTTGTCCCTTTTCCCTGCGCGCCGTATCACCACTGACTGCTTCACGAATGGAATCCCAGACTCATGTGATATTGTGGGGTCTCTGACGGAAGACTGCAACGACAATTTTATACCCGACCAGTGCGAGCCCGATAATGACTGTCAACCCAACGGCATACAGGATATCTGCGACCTCGCCGGGCCAACAGGTGCGGACTGCAACGGCAACCACATACCCGACGATTGCGAACCGAATGCGGACTGTAATGGCAACTCCATCCAGGATATCTGCGATATTGGTGACGGAACGAGTCTAGACTGCAATGCCACGAGAGTCCCCGATGAGTGCGAGCTGGTTGACAACGACTGCAACGTAAACGGTTCACCCGACGACTGCGATGTATTGAGCGGTGTCAGCGCGGACTGCAACGGCAACACCATCCTGGATGAGTGCGAGTTGTCCAGTGGCGCGAGCGCGGATTGCCAAACGGACAACGTACCTGACGAATGTCAACTCGAGGGGGTCATGTTGATGCCTCACTCCGGCCCGTGCTCCGCTGCGGCAGACAATGGGGAAGCGCTCTGCGATGACTTCGAAAGCTACGAAATCGGTATCTTGAGCGGTATCAATGGATGGGAAGGATTTGGCAACAATCCCATGCACGCCGGAAGAATAGTGAACGCGCAGAATCATACACCAGGTGGATCACAGAGCATAAACAACGGGTCCAAAGACGTACTTCGCGTTTTATCGGGATATGATATAAGCGCCGCGCCGGCCTGGGTATTGAGGGCATGGGTTTATGTTCCGTCTACGATGAACGGTCCGGCATTCTTCTTGGTCGACTCGGACTACGATGGAACGTTCATCGGATGCAAGAACAGCGTCAAGTTGCTCATGGACCCCGCCCTCGGCGTGATTTCCGACTGGCTGGAGGGCAGTACGCTTCCGTTGATCATGGACGAGTGGGTTGAGGTGCGTGTGCTTATCGACTTCCAGCGCGACCTGGTGACTACCTACTACGATGATGTACTGCTCAGTACCCATCCCTGGACCTTCTTCACCTGCTCAGCGGAGATCAAGGCCATCCATCTACTGGGCCTGTCTTCGACCACTGGTTTCTATTGCGATGACCTCAGCTTGTTCCCTGCCCATCCGGCGACTACGGACTGCCTTGACAACGGCATTCCCGATGAGTGTGACCTAGCCAGCTGCGCCGGTGATCCCGCCTGCGGCGACTGTAACGGCAACGAAATCCCCGACGGTTGTGAGCTGGAGGTATTCGACTGTAACGCAAACGCGATGCCCGACGATTGCGACTTGGCCGACTGCGTAGGCGATCCTGCTTGCGATGACTGCAATTCCAACCACATCCTGGATTGGTGCGATATCGATTCAGGCACGACGACGGATAATAACGCCAACGGCATTCCCGACGTTTGCGACGCACAGCCTCCGCTCCTGCCGGCGACACCACATGACACTCGCAAGAACCGGTACGTCTCCTTCGCCCCGAATAACACTGATAACGTTGCTTTCCAGGTCGAAATGACTGCCAGCGGAGAGTTTCCGCAATCGACTGGTGTATTGGGATGGGTTGGCGAAGCGGATTCCAACGGCGTATCAAGGTTGATCGCCGATCCCTATTTCAGCGACTCGTGGCCGGAGTTGGTGCACCTCAGCGATTGCGAGATCATACCGGTGGCCACTTATGCGATTCGTGCCACTGTCGATGCCATCAACTTCACAGACCCGCTTGCAGTGGGCACAATCATCAGGCCGGGCGTGTGGTTCTATGGTGATACGGTCGGGGTGGGCACGGGCGCCCTGCCACCTGACCCGGGCTTCACCGCCCCAAACCAGATAGTGAATGTCAATGATGTAACAGCGTATCTCCTTACTGCGCATGGAGATACCACACCGAGTGCGCATACGACGTGGGTAGACCTACACGGGCTGGATGCCGGAGTTGCGCCGAACTACATTTTGAACGTCTCCGACCTACAGCGAATCCTCTTCGGCCTGGAAGGACAACGCTACGACGACGCCTCGGACCAGCTGGACCCAGCCGATTGCCCGTAGCGTCAGCGAGCAATTTACGGTCAAGACGTGCTCACGCTGAAGATGTGTAGTGGACATCGAGGACACCGATCACGTCGGCTTGCGCGTCTTGTGCATGTAAAGCCACTGGAAATCGGTCAGGTGTTAGAGCAATTTCTGTTATTGTCTAGCGGTTCAGGAGTTGGGTGCCATGCCCAAGCGAAGCGCCGGCATGCAATTCGCCCGCTACACAATATCCGAATCTGCTATAGAACAGTAGCGGCGCCAGGCAAGCCAGATCCAGCAGGACCCCACGAGCAAGGCCATGCCCACGGCAGCGTAGATCGGACCGACAACGGAACGTGGCAGAGCACCGCCCCGCAGGAGCCGCCCCAAAGCGATCATAAACAGGACAAACAGCCAAGTCCGCCATGATAGGAACCCACCGATGCAATACCCATCGCCTCGTGCCCGGATGCGGTGGATCAGGCGGCCCGACGCGTACCGAAGAACGAATCGCACCTTGACCAATCCGGCACCGGCGGCTGCGGCTGTCAGTAGCAGAGGGTAGTGGCTTGGCTTAGCCCAAATCCAGCGAACGCCAAAGTAGAGAAGCAGCGTCCCCACTGTGGACCACATCGCCGCTGCAAGGAGCAGCTGCAATCTAGCTGAGGCTGTCGGTTTATGAGTGGTTAACCAATCTGACATCCGCAGTAGCCCACTATCTGTGACCTTCTTGCCTTCCGTTGCCCTGCCGAACCGGGGAGAACAACAGAATGCGCTGCGAACACTCAATATACACTAACGCCGCTAGCACATGAACCTTCCACATTCTCGGTGTCAACCGAGCGCTCGAAGTCTACACAGCTGAAACCACGCCCGCGAGGCGGGGTCGTACAACAGCGCATGTGGACCGAACATCAAACACCGCCTCCTGACGGGCGTCTGGTTATCGGGAAAGACTTCCACCGGGCACACGGATTCGCTCGCGGTTTGCTCAGTCCGCAGCAGTTGGAGACCGACGTAATGATTGCAGTGCTTGCGCACGAGAGGATTCCGTGCACACTGAGCAACCAATACGGAAACGGAGCGCGCATCAACGACGCTCTCAAGAGGCGCCGGCATGTCGTTGTAGTCGTCGCAGAGAGCGCCGGCCAGAATCTCTTTGATGAAACCGCCGACGAGATGTCTGCAACCGACGCCTCCGGAAACGTAAGGCTGAAGGACGTAGGCACGCTATCGCGGGACCGGATCAGCGACTACCTAAAGCTGATGAATGTTCCGTTTACGCTCAAGTACATCGATCCAAGCTATCTGATTCCCTCGGCACCTTCCATGGCGAGCGACTCACTTTTTGCAGGAATCCTCGGTCAAATGGCGGTCCACGCGGCCATGGCAGGGAAGACATCGATGTTCGTGGGATACTGGAATAACCAGTTCACACATGTCCCCATCGCTGCCGCAGTGTCCAACCCCAAGAGGCTTGATCCTAAAGGCAATCTCTGGCAGAGCGTGGTCCAGAGCACCGGGCAGCCGCGAATGGTGAACCACGGCGAGAGTCCGGATCGCGCCGAAGAGCTGTTCCTAGCGGAATCCTGCGTACCGGCGTGACAAATCAATCCTCACGCGGGATCCGGTTGATTAAGAAGCGATGCGGTGTTAATCAGGGCGATTGGCTCGGGCGTCATTGACTGACGGCGGACGACCGCGAGGAGAGAATGCCACATAAGCGACCGGCAATAGAACCAGCGGGTAAGGCCATGACGATGGGCGGGATCGGCTGGGTGCTCTTCCTCGGATTTGGACAGTGGTTTTGGACGACGATGGGAGTATTACCTTCGTGAGCCCCGAGAGCGACAAACCCAAGCGATTTGTGGTGATCTGCGTTCACAGCAAGCCTGATATCCTTGCAAATTTAGTTCGCGATGTGAAGCGGATCTGTCGCTCGATGATCGAGGTGAAGGGATGCACCGACGCGAAAATGGTGCTTTCCCTTGTTGAGGACACGAATCCACCGGACGCGCGTGTGCCCCTCCTGATAACCGAGAGTACTTTGGCGGGCACATCAGGGGTGGATCTGCTTGTTGCGGTCCACGACACACTCGAGTACCGGGCAACTCGCAAGATTCTACTTGGCGATCAGGCCACCGCTGAAGAGCTGACCCGGGCGCTGAATCGAGGAGCCCTCGATCGCACCCTTTCCGAACCTTGGACCGATGAAGAACTAGGCCATTGCGTCCGGTCGTTGCTGACCAGTTACCTCATTCACCACGCCCCGGAAGAGGCCCATCGCTTCGCAAGTCTCCTGGACACCGAGCAGTTGCCCCACGCGTATACCGCGGCGCAGCAGAATCGCCAGACGCTTGATCTGCAAATGGCCACGCCGACGCGCGGCTTTTTGGCAAATATGGACATGGGCGACGAACAGGTGGAACAGGCCATGCAAGCTGCCATCGATGAGGCGCTTGACTCTCCACCTCGTCAGACCCATAAAGCCGGGGCGACATTGTTGCGACAGGGCGAACCGGTAAATGCAATCTCTATCCTCCTTTCCGGGCATGTCGAACTGTCCCGGAGGATGGAGGATCATGAGGTCGTTCTACATACGCATTCCTCGGGACGCATCATTGGCCTGCTGTCCTTGGCCCATCGGGGGAGAGCGTTCTACACTTGCCGGGCCGTTACGGATGTGACCGTTCTCCCGCTCACCTTGAAACAGCTCGAAAAAGCGCTGCAGGCCGACCCCTGGCTCAGCGGCTATTTCGTAACCGCCCTGATCAGATCGATGGCCACCAGAAGCATGAGGACCGCGCAGCTCAAGGTTGAAGTGGAGAATCTCAACCGCAGACTACGCGGCGAGCGCGATCAACTGGCCGATGCCCTGCAGCGCCTGGAGCATGCTCAGATGCACCTCGTCGAATCGGAGAAGATGGCCACATTGGGTCTGCTCACTGCGGGTATCGCCCACGAGCTGAACAACCCCGTAGCAGCCATTCGCCGGGCGGCCGACTTCATAGCCGAGGACACCATCCGGCTTTCCGCACAGCACCCCAACGGCGAGACCATCAAAGAAACCATATCGTCCGCCATGACGAGTACACCGGTCTCGACGCGGGAACTGCGCGAGAAAGCCTCCGCTCTGTTCGCCGCTGTTGGCGATGACTCCCTGACACGCCGCCTGGTAAAGATCGGTATCACCAGCCCGAAGGAATACAAAGCCCGATTCGGGGCACTGTCGGCCAAGAAGCGCGAACAGCTCCTCAGCTCAATCGAGAAGTACCATGAGCTGGGGACCTCTCTGCGCAACTTGCGCATCTGCAGTAACCGTATCTCCGAAATCGTCCGGAGCCTGCGCTCCTACTCCCGGAGCGAGCAGGATCTCATCAACGACATAGACATCCACGAAGGCTTGGAGGACACCCTGCGCATATTGGACCATGTGCTCCAAGACATTGAAGTCAAGAGGTCCTACGCCGAGTTGCCCGGTATAGAATGTAAGGTCGGCGAGCTCAACCAGGTCTGGACCAACGTGATCTCCAATGCCGCTCAAGCGATGGCCGGAGTGGGCACTCTGCAGATCAGAACCGACGCGCCCGACCCCGATCACGCTCGTGTACGCATTATAGACAACGGCAAGGGCATCCCAGCCGATGTAATAGACAGGATCTTCGACCTGCGCTTCACCACCAAGAGCGGACGTGTCGAGTTCGGATTGGGTATGGGACTGTCCATCTGCCGGCAGATTGTCACCAGACATGGGGGCACGATCACTGCTGAATCTAAGCCGGGCGAAACCTGTTTTGCGATAACACTCCCAACCCGTTATCCGCGAGAGCCGGAGGATGGGACGCGCTCATGAACAGATATGTAATACTCTGCGTGGAAGACGAGCCCGAAGTCCGCAGCGCACTCGTTCGTGACATCGAGCTCTTCGCCCAGATCTGCCTGATCGAAGAGGCGGAAGACGCTGCAGACGCTCGTGACTTGGTTTCCCACTGCCTCGACGCGGGTGACGAGTTGGCCCTTGTGTTGTGTGACCACCTCCTGCCCGGCGAGTCAGGAGTGGATTTCCTTGTGGCTCTCAATGGCGACGAGACTACCCGTCCGACTCGAAAGGTGCTGGTTACCGGACAGGCGGGCCTGCAGGACACGGTCAAGGCTGTCAACCAAGCCGGACTCGACCACTATGTCTCCGAACCCTGGGCCAAAGAGGATCTTCAAGGTGTCGTCAGAACACAGCTGACCAACTTCGTTGTTGAGCACGTGGATGATCTCTTGCCGTTCGTGAGCGTCCTTGACGGTGTACGGCTGATGGAAGCAATGAAAGAGCGCAGTCAAAGCGAGTAGTCGGACTAAACAGTGGGAGAACAACTAGGCGTTGACTCCCGGAAACTCTTTGAAAGAGAGCGACAATAATGCCACTCGTACCCATGCGAATACTGTTGGATCATGCTGCAGAGAACGATTACGGTCTGGCAGCATTCAACGTCAACAATATGGAGCAGATTCAGGCGATCATGGCCGCTGCTCAGGAAACCGACTCGCCGGTTATCATCCAAGCATCGCGCGGTGCACGCAGCTACACCAACGATGCCTATCTGCGACACTTGATGCTCGCAGCCGCTGAGCTGCACCCCAGCCTTCCCATCGCCATGCACCAGGACCACGGGAATTCACCTGAAACCTGCCTCAGCGCCATCGAGCAAGGTTTCACCTCGGTGATGATGGACGGCTCTTTGGATGCCGACGGCAAGACACCCTCGACCTTTGAGTACAATGTCGAGGTCACTCGGAAGGTCGTGGATGCCGCTCATGCCAAGGGCGTAACCGTTGAAGGTGAGCTGGGCTGCCTCGGCGGAGTCGAGGAGGGCCACGGCGCCGGTCTCAGCGGCGACCAGGCTATGGAACACCTTACCGACCCCAACCAGGCTGAGGAGTTCGTCTCCAGAACCGAGGTGGATGCCTTGGCAGTGGCGATAGGAACAAGCCACGGAGCCTACAAGTTCACCGAGAAACCCACCGGCGACGTTCTGGTCATGAGCGTCATAGAGGAAATCCACCGACGTCTGCCCAACACACACCTGGTCATGCACGGCTCTTCCAGCGTGCCCCAGGAGCTGCTCGACATCATTCGCCAGTACGGCGGGGAAATGAAAGAGACCTACGGCGTGCCGGTTGAAGAGATCCAGCGGGGAATCAAGCACGGCGTGCGCAAGGTCAACGTAGACACCGATAACCGCCTAGCCATCACCGGGGCTATTCGCAAGGTCTTCGCCACCAAGAAAGGCGAGTTCGACCCCCGCAAGTACCTCAGCGAAGCCCGTGAAGCGATGAAGAAGGTTTGCGTTGATCGAATGGTCGCCTTCGGCCAGGCCGGTCACGCCGGCAACATCAGACCGATGACGTGCCGAGAATTGGCCTGCGCCTGTCAGGTCTGACACGGGCGGCCAATTAGCATTATCAGACGCCTTTGACGAGGGCGAATCTTGGCTAGCCCAGCCCGACGGCTGGATTCTGCGCCCGCTTGCGCCAGATACTACTTCATAACCCTCTTAATAACAAGACTTTACGTTCATCATACCATATCCGACAAGATATCCTTGACAAAGGCGACCATATAGTTGACTATATCAACTATATTAGTCTTCGAGCATCAGAGGAATGTGCCGTGGACATCGACGAGATGACAGCCGCTGTGCGCAGCTTCAATCGCTTCTACACGAAACAGATCGGCGTACTCCACGAAGGAATGCTGCAGAGCAAGTTCTCACTCGCCCAGGCACGAGTGTTGTTCGAGCTTGCCCAGCGGAACGAATTGACTGCATCCGTCCTGCAGGGCGATTTGGGCCTCGACGCCGGCTACCTCAGCCGGATTCTTCGCGACTTCGAGAGCGACGAGCTCATCCGCAAAGAGCGATCGAAAAGCGACGGGCGGAAGAACATCCTCAGTCTAACGCAGAAGGGGCGTGAAGCCTTTGCGCTTCTTGATTCGCGATCACAGGCGCAAGTGCGGGGAATGTTGGAGCAGATCTCCAAGGAGGACGCAGACCGGTTAATAAGCGCGATACAGACGATCACGGATGTTCTGGGGGAAGCCCCGACGACGCTTTCGTACATCTTGCGCCCCCACGAGCCGGGTGACATCGGGTGGTTAACCTATCGTCATGCGATGCTCTACTCGCAGGAGCATGGTTGGGACGAGAGCTTCGAGGCCCTTACCGCGGAGATACTCTCTGAGTTCCTCAGGAATTATGATCCCAAGCGCGAGCGAAGCTGGATCGCTGAAGCGAACGGCGAAATCGTGGGCTGCGTATTCATCACCAAAGGAAGCGACACGGTCGCCAAACTGCGCCTCCTGCTCGTCGAGCCCAAGGCACGAGGCCTGGGCTTGGGCACGAGACTGGTCGACGAATGCGTGCGCTTTTCGAGACGTGTCGGATACCGGAAGATCACGCTTTACACGAACAACGTGCTGTTGGCCGCCCGGCACATCTATGAAAAAGCCGGTTTCCGTCGTGTGAAGGAGTGGCCCCATCACAGTTATGGTCATGACCTTATTGGAGAGGATTGGGAACTCGACTTGCGAAGTTAGTCCGGCGCGTTGCCGGAGAAACAGCCGGTCCCGCGTGCATCCTTGCAGCGCCGGGCATAATCGTTTACCGGTAGTAATTGTGGTTTAGCGAAAGGTGGTGCAACTATGTCCGAGAGCTCTTATCCGGAATTCATCAAGGGTTTACCCGAAGCCGACATCCCCTTTGACGGTGTACGCGGGTGGCTGTCGCAGGGAGAAAGCCAACAGGTCGTCTTCTTCGAAATCGACCCCATCGGCGAAGTCTCCACGCATACTCACGGCGACCAGTGGGGTATCGTCGTAAAGGGTGAGATGGAGCTAACCATCGGTGAAAAGACACGCAAGTATGGCCCCGGGGACAGCTACTATATCCCTGCCGGTAAGCCACACAGTGCCAAGTTTCTGTCCTTTGTACGCGTCATCGATGTGTTCGGTGATGTCGACCGATACGGCCGCAAGTAGCAATAACGCACACTTGGCAACAAGTAGGGCGTATCGCTACAATCCACCCATAAGCGAAGACGGATGCGCCCCGGGAGCCAGAGTGTGGAACATAAACCAGTGATGATCGCACGGTGACCAGTCAAGAACGTGTCATCGTCACCGTGACTTTCGTCGCACACTTACTTTGCCACGCTAGCGTGCTGCTGGTCACCGGTCTACTGATCCCCCTCCGAGAGGAGTTCGATCTCACCGAGTTCTGGGTGACGGTGCTGCCGCTGACGGGATACGTTCTTATGGGCGTGGGAGCGGTGCCGGCGGGCCTGGCGGCTGATCGATGGGGAACCCGTCCGGTGCTGGGAATCCACTTCCTGCTGACCGGGCTTGCCTGCGGGGCCGCTGCCATCGCACCGAACGCTTGGGTCTTCGCCGGTGCCCTGACCATCCTCGGGGCAGCCGTAAGTCTGTATCACCCCACAGGTTTGGCGATGATCTCCCACGGGGTGAAGAAGCGTGGTCTTGCGCTCGGCATCCACGGCATCGCAGGATCGCTGGGGCTTGCGGGTAGTTCGTTCGGGTTGTTCTTCGCGTCTACGGGCAACTGGCGCAATGCGTATTGGATTATTTCTGCGGTTGCGATTGTATGTGCAGCCGTATTTTGGACGCTTCCCATCCGTACCGATCACGAGACGACGACTACGACCAAGCCGAGTTCTCCACAGCAGAGGTCCGGTCAAAGTCTGATCAAGCTCCTTGTGCTGTTATACATGGCCATGGCCCTGAGCGGATTCAACTATCGCTCGCTTATGACGGCCCTGCCGACCTACCTGACCGCCAGTTCGAGCGGCGTGTATACCGGCGTAGGCAGCGGAGGGATTGTATTTGTCGTCTTTCTTCTGGGCGGATTGGGGCAGTTTCTTTCCGGTCGTTTTGCGGATCGAACCAGACCCGAGCGTTTGTATGTGCTCTTGGTGGTCTGCTCGGTTCCGCTGGCTATGCTGTTGGCCTTCTCCGCCGGAGTGGGGCGGTTCGGTGCTGCCAGTGCTATGGCACTTGCCCTTTTTCACTTCGGCACTCAGCCGGCAGAGAACTTGCTTATCGCCCAGTACACTCCCGCAAGACTGCGGGGCACATCGTATGGCATCAAGTTCCTGGTGACCTTTGGATTAGGCGCCCTCGGCGCTGCGGTGGTGGGGTTCTTCTGGAGACAGAGCGGAACATTGGCTTGGACATTCGTTCTCTTCGCCGCCGTCGCAGTTGTAGTGGCGGGTGTCGTCTTCATGCTGGCCAGGTCGCTAGCCCAACACGCGCGCAGCAGCGCTCCCAGTCCTGTGCCAAATTGCCCCTAGGCTGCGTAGGTCCTTACCGCAGATCTCCTACTCATATCAACACTACTACTCCATTGACGGCTTGTCCCTCCTTGAATCAAGCGGGAAATCGAGTAGTATGGCAGGAGCATTGTCCATTAGCTCATGACTAACGGAGGTGACTTGAAAGGCGCGGGCATATGACGGAACCCATCGACCCTGCCGTTGAAGTAATTGCTGAGGATAAACCGTGCATCCACTGTGGATACAACCTGCGCGGCCTGATGCCTGATGGACGCTGCCCGGAGTGCGGAGAGGAGATCGGTCAGTCTCTCCGCGGCAACCTACTCAAATATGCCGATCCCGAGTGGCTGGACAGGCTGTACTTTGGAGCAAATCTGAAGCTGTGGAACATCGCCCTTGGTATTGTCGTCGGGATTGCCGGCGGGATATTGGTAGCCATCGGGCTTCCTTTGACAATCCTCGTGTTGGGCGGGCTCGCAGGCGGCGCCTTGGGATTGTGGGCATCCTTCGTGATCACGACACAGGAGCCGCGTATCTCCCTGCAAGAGGATTCCATCACTCTGCGAAAGATCATCCGAAGTTGCGCTGTAGCTGCGTTTGTCGGCAGCATGTTCCAGCAGGCTGATACAGTGGGCAACATCGGCACGGTTGCCTACGTCCTGGGCGTGCTCCTCTCCCTGGCTGGACTTGTCGTGTCCTTCGGGGAACTTTTATACCTCCGACGCTTTGCTTTACGTATTCCGGACGAGAAACTGGCCAAATCCACGAAAACTCTGATGTGGGCGATCCCGATTATAGGAGCTTGCGGCATGATCGTGGCTTTCTTGTCGGCGCTGTTCGCGGGGACAGGTGCTGCCCCTGCTCCGCTTACCACAACCACTACGACCCCTACAAGCACTCCCCCGTCCGTTACACCGTCTGCGGGAATGGCGGTTTTTGGATTCGTCGTCTGCTTCGGAGGGCTACTGGCCCTGGTGCTGTTTCTCTGGTACGTCCGAATGCTCTACGCATACAAACACGCATTCAAAGAGGCTGCTGCTGAATCGCGGGGTCTTGCCGCAAAAGGCGAGGCACAGGTCCCCGAGCCGACACAACCTGAAGAATGATCCCTTGACAGGCGTTATCTGGGCAAGCGTGTGCTCACGCTACGCGAGGTAAGCGCTGGGACAAGGAGACCGGCGACGGCCAAGCTCGAAGCCACCAGTCACAGGCTGATCAAGATCGGTGCCACGATCATGCGGCGTGCACGGTGTGTTATCTTTCCGATGGCGGACATAGCCATTGCGGGAGACTTGTTTCGCGGCATCCTCGCCAGGATACGTAGCTTAGCAGATGCGAGGCCCGCCCCATCCAGATGAGCAACAACATGCCATCGATCGACGTTCAGGGCTGGGCTGACGACAGTAGATGTGCGCCCGGAGGTGACCGGAACCATCGATTCTGCGCTTTGCGAGCGGAGAAACACGGCGAATCGCTCACGAAAAATACTTGAGTCGAGGAGGCGGGATTTGGTATCATGAGGTCTAGTCTGTTTAGACAAAGGCAATTCGGGAAATGTCGCATTGGTATCCTGCAGAGCGAACCCGCCGGACGGCGGCGGGAGGGCAGATTGGCGGATAGGTGGAGGATTGTCCGGTATGAGGGCACGCACACCTAGCCTGATCGCGGGTATGGTCCTGGTCTCGACCTTTGCCACTCTAGACGCGCGGCGCTGCGCCGGTCAGGTCCTGTATGTTGATGACGACGCTGCACTGGGCGGTAACGGTAGCGGCTGGAGCTCAGCCTTTACTTACCTGCAGGACGCCCTTTTCGCTGCTGCGGCGGATCCATCCATCGAAGAGATCAGGGTCGGTGGGGGGAGCTATTACCCGGATCGGGACGAAGCGGGTAACGTCACCGCACTTGACCGCAGCGCAACATTCAGGCTGCGGAACAACCTCGCCGTTCGGGGCGGCTACCGCGGACGTTCCGGCCACGGCAACGCCAATCACCGCGATCTGATCGAGTTTGAAAGTGTGCTCAGCGGCGACCTGGCTGGGGGCGACACAGGCGCACCGGACGACCCTTCTCATCAGGAAAACAGCATCCACATTGTTGACAGTAGCGGCACGGACGCATCGGCGGTACTCGATGGGTTCACCATTCGGGGCGGCATGGCCAGCGGCGACGCAAGGGATACGCGGGTAGGCGGCGGTTTGTACAACGACGGCGGCAGTCCCACGGTTATCAGCTGCAGGTTTGAGGCGAACTACGCCGGTTCAATTGCCGGCACGGGTAGCCGCTATGACGGAGGCGGAGGAATCTATAACGGAAGCGGAAGCCAGCCCGAGATCCGAGACTGCTCATTCACGGGCAACCTCATAATGAGCGGCGGTGTTGGTGCCGCGATGCACAATTACCGAGGTTCCAGCCCCCGGATTGTCGGATGCCTTTTTGAGGACCATACGAACATAGTGGACAATGGAGCTGTCAGGATTGAGGGCTATTCCGATCCGGTTTTCGAGGATTGCGTGTTCCGCCGGAATTCCGACACGGCTATGAGTCTCACGATTTCAGCGGAAGTCACGTGCTTGCGCTGCATGTTCTACGATAACGGTGACGCCGAGAGTGGCTATGGCGGAGCCGTATCGATCAGAACCGCCGATGTGACATTGAAGGACTGTCTGTTCTTCGGCAACCGCGCCTCGTACTACGGGGCTTTATCCATAAGGGGAGGTAGCCTAAACGTCACCAGCTCCGTCTTCAGTGGAAATCACACGGGCGGTGGTGGTGGAGCGATATATGCAAACTCGGCGGATGTCACCGTCACCAATTGCACGTTCACAGGCAACTACACGGACGGGACGGGCGGGGCTATACATGCTTACGCAGCCAATGTCGACGTTTGGAATTCGATCTTCTGGGGAAACGGAGATTACTACGACATGGGCGAGCGAGGCGAAATCTTCTGGCCACTCGCAACCGGACAGATCAACTTCAGCCTGGTCGAGGGATGGACCGGCAGTTACGGCGGTGTAGGCAACTTCGACCACGACCCCTTGTTCG
The DNA here is from genome assembly GCA_020348265.1 of Phycisphaerales bacterium. Classification (GTDB taxonomy): domain Bacteria; phylum Planctomycetota; class Phycisphaerae; order UBA1845; family UBA1845. The sequence continues at coordinate 3,305,951 of CP070744.1, forward strand.
TTAACACACTCGGCCCCGATGGGGTGCCCGGCACGCCGGACGATGACGTACATCTCCTTCCCGGGTCGCCTTGCGTGAACGCGGCTCACAACGGCGCCCCGAGGCTCGCCGACTTCGATATCGACGGCGAACCCCGGATACAGGGCTGTCGCGTCGACATAGGCGCCGACGAAAGCGGCGCCGCTCCCTCACTTGCCGACTGCAATGGCAACGGCGTTTACGACTATTGCGACGTTGCCGGTGAGATGTCGTTGGACTGCGGCAATAACTACATTCCAGACGAGTGTGAGCCGGACTGCAACGGTGACGGCCTGCCCGACACTTGCGACGTGCTTACCGGGATGGACACCGACTGTAACGAAAACGGCATTCCGGACTCCTGTGACGCCGAGGCGGCCGGCAGCGCGGCTAGTGATTGCGACGGTAATGGGGTGTTTGACGCTTGCGAAGAAGAGATCGTGGCATTGTTCGACGATTTTCCGACCTCCCAGCTGAATACATCCATCTGGGCACGACACCCATACACGAGCGAAGACGTCGATATTGTCTCGAGCGCTATTGGCCCCCCGTACTGCGTTCGTCTCTTGTACGGCCTCAAGTTGACGACGCGTGAGCTCAACCTGTTCAACGCGGGGGCAGCCAGGCTCGGTTTCTCATACCGCGCCTACAGCGGCGGTAGTCCCACGAGCCTTAAAGTATCCTATTGGAACCCACGCGCGGGCTGGGTCCGCTTCCTTACTGTCTATCCCGGGCGATGGCAGTCTACGACCGTTGACATTCCCGAGGGGGCCACTCTGTATCCTCATACACGCATTTCGTTTTGGGGTGGGTACCCGGAAACGTGGTATCTTGACGATATTCGCATTACCCATGAGAGGGGTGACTGTAATCTGAACTCGCAACGAGACGACTGTGATGTGGGGCAGGGAGTAAGCGGCGACTGCAACACAAATACCCGCCCGGATGAATGTGACATAGCAGCGGGATCCAGTACCGATCTGGACGGTTTCGGCGTGCCGGACGAATGCCACGGCTTCGGCGACTATGACGGGAACGAAGTGATAGCCCTGGACGATTTCGCCGTGATGGCTCGCTGTCTTGCTGGACCCGACCGGACTCCTCAACCCGGCGAGCCGTTATCGCCCGCTGCATGCCACACCTTCTTCGACAGCAACGGCGACGGTGACGTCGACCTGAAGGACTTCGCCCGATTCGGGATCGGCTACACCGGGCCGAATCCGTAATGAGGATGCTGATGAATCGCGCGGGCTCGGTGTGGCAGACGGAGTAGAGCCGTCCGAACCTGTAGAACCTGCAGAGTGATCCCTTGAAAGGTGTTGTGCCGGTTCCGGTCTGAGAGTGCGGATTCGCTGCCACACCGGGGTCTGTGCTCCGTACGGCCGCACGGGCTCAAGCCCTGACCGTCGCCCATAAGTTGGCGCGATAGGATAGGATTCCTCCGGAGCCGTTCTGTTTCGCGCCTGCAGGCTGGGCTCGGCGGTAGAGCGTAGTCAAGCCCCGCCCGAAGGGTTCATCGATGCTTCAGTACACCGTCACCTCTGCGCCGGGTGGGCTTGTGTCCCGGTCACCATCCCCACTGGCGGCCGACATCGGCACCGACGGCGAAGTGAGAGGCAAGGCAACCGGAATCGTCCACGGGCGATTCGGCATATTGAGTCTCCTGTTGGTCACAGCGACACGCCCGAGTGAACACACACCCTGCTTTAACCGAGCACATGTTACGATGGCCAGGCCCGATTCCGCCAACATCGCGATTCAGGGATTCCAGTCGCAATGTGCTCCGACCCGATAGGGCAAGACGGTGCGTTATTGACCACGGGCGGGCCCGCTGATAGATTCTCCTCGGTGGCGGTCAGCAGGTTCGATCGCCGCCGTCCGACAGCCCCCATCGTCTAGTGGCCTAGGACACCGGCTTTTCATGCCGGCAACAGGGGTTCGATTCCCCTTGGGGGTGGTTTCTGTCCAAAAGCATCGGCGGACCATGATAAGTGCCGAATTGGCAAGAGCGTTTGAGCGGATCGCGGATCTGCTCGAGATCGATGGGGCTGACCGGTTTCGGATCAACTCTTACCGCCGGGCTTCACGTACGCTGGACGACACGTCCGAGGATCTGGCTGAACTCGCCGCCCAAGGCAGCCTCACGTCGCTTCCCGGCATAGGTAAGGGAACCGCCCAGCGAATCCAGCAGTATATCGATACCGGGCACATCGATGTCCTCGATGAGCTGGAGGCCAGACTCCCCGACGGACTCCCTGGACTTCTGCAGATCCCCGGACTGGGGCCCAAGAAAGTCGCCCTTGTCTACGAGAAGCTAAACGTCACAGGTATAGACGCTCTGCGCGAGGTCATCGATTCGGGTGAACTGGCAGCGCTGCCCGGGTTTGGTGCTGCAAGCGTTCAGAAGATTGCCGACGGAATAGCGTTTCTCGAGAGCAGCAGCGGGCGGACACCGCTGGGCATCGCCCTTCCAATCGCTGAGGATATTGCCGAGCGGGTTGGGAAGTTGAAGGGTGTAAAGCAGGTCGAGATCGCCGGGTCCTTGCGACGCGGCGCGGAGACGATCGGCGACATCGACATCCTCTGCACCGCATCCAACGGCAAGCGGATTATCGACCAGTTCTCAGCGTTCGACGGAGTCAAGCGCATACTCACGCAAGGGGCGACAAAAGGATCAGTGACTGTAGAAATCGATCGCCGGAGCGAGCTGCAGATCGACTTGCGTGTCGTGCCTCGCGACTCCTTCGGCGCGGCCCTGCAGTACTTCACCGGCTCGAAAGAGCATAACGTCCGCCTGCGCGAGATCGCAGTTCGCAAGAAGTGGCGTCTGAACGAGTACGGCTTGTTTGACGGCGACACCTGCATTGCCGGTCGCCGAGAGGAGGACATCTACAAGAAATTGGGTCTCCCCTGCGTACCCCCGGAACTGCGCGAGGATCGCGGCGAGTTCGAGCCGGACGCCCGATTCGATGATCTAGTAACCTTAAAGGACATCCGCGGCGACCTGCACATGCACACCACAGCCAGCGACGGCAGGTGCACAATCGAAGAGATGGCTTTGGCTGCCAAGGCCCGGGGGTATCAGTACATCGCAATCTGCGACCACTCCAAAAGCGCTACGATCGCCAACGGTCTGTCCATCGCGCGCATGGAAAAGCACATCGCCGCCGTCAAAGCCGCCAACGATAAGATTGCGGGCATCACAATCCTTGCAGGAACCGAAGTCGACATTCTGCCGGACGGAACGCTGGACTATCCGGAAGATCTGTTGGCGAAGTGCGATTGGGTAGTGGCGAGCATCCATCTGGCTATGGGAAAAAGTGCGTCGCGAAAGATGAGCCCGACCCAGCGGACATTGGCGGCTATGGAGAATCGCTACGTGTCGATGATCGGACATCCCACCGGGAGGTTAATCAACACACGCGAGCCTATGGATCTGGATATGGCAGCGGTGGTCGAGGCGGCGGCCAGAACGAAGACCATGCTGGAAATCAGCGCGGGTTGGCAGCGGCTCGACCTTAAGGACACGCACATTCGTCAGGCAATTGCAGCAGGTGTAACCGTAGGCATCAACACCGACGGCCATCATACCGGCTCATTGGATCAGACGCGCTTCGGGGTGACGACCGCTCGACGAGGTGGAGCAACGAAGAAGGATGTCATCAACTGCTGCACGCTCGCGACTCTGCGCAAGCGAATCGGCCGGAAACAAAACTGACGTCGCAGACGCACAAGAACCGAGCTGCTCGCACATCACACAGGTCGAAGGCGTAAAAACAGCAGCGGGCCGAGCGCACAGACCCTCGACCCGCTGCATCACCCTAACCGAGCGGTTCCCCCAGCCGCTCGGCTAGTATACACCCCAACCCTTCTATAACAGCGACAGAATCTGAGCCGACTGCTGATTCGCCACACCAAGCAGGCTGATCGCGGACTGCATCAACACCTGCTGTTGTGTCATGTTCGCGGTGGCGACCGCGAAGTCCGTGTCACCGAGGCTGCTAGCAGCTGCACTCAGACCATCTTGCGCCGCCTGCAACGATGAGATGGCACTACCCACCTGGAACTTCTGGAAACCTCCGACCCGACCCCGCGTGCTCGCGACCTGGGAGATCGCCTCGCGGACGGAGGTGAGGGCTCCTGCAACATCGGTTCTCAGATCTGCGGAACCTCCCGACTTCAGGGCGGACAGACGGGCTGAACCGTTACCGCCTCCAAGATTGTAGCTCGCCAGCGAATCCAGGCCTATGGTTGCCCGCGTTGAGGCGGTGGTACCCATCTGGAAAGTCGCCCCGCCTGACGCCTTTACCGTGAAAGAGCTGGCCTTGTTCTGGGCAGCCGTTTGGCCCGCAGTGACAACCCCGGAACCGTAGTCGTTCGAGAGGGTGAAATCCAGGCTCAGACCGTTGGCGCTGTAGGAGATGTCTAACCCATCGGCACCGGTCGTCTGACCGTTAATGGTGACATCAGCATCAACGCCGGAGGTCTTGGCCACGCTCTTGAAGTCGTCCGCCGAGCCCTGTCCGTTGTCCACCGTTCCGGTTGCCTTGTTCAACGCACCTCCGGAAAGCACCTCTACGCTGACAAATGCCGCCGTGCCGTAGGAGCTCGACTTGAGGTTGATAGCGCTGGTGCCGGCATCGTGCGCAGTGGTGCTAAGGCTTGCCACAACTCCGGTCTGATCGGTGGCCTTGTTCACCTCGTCCCGAACTTGGTCAAGGGTCAGACCATCCACGAGCGTAACCGTGGCGGTGCCCAGGCTGCCCGTGACAGCCACCTCGGTTGTTCCCGACGTCGTCAACGATGCCCCAGCGGCCTGCGCTATCTGGAAGGCGATCTCGGCCTTCTGGGCAGAAGCGACACGGGTGATGTTGAGCGTCGTGTCCGTAGTGGACTGACTGCGGGCGTACACGCGCAGACCGGTCACCCGATCGCGGTCGACCCCATCCGTTTGGATGGCAAAGGCGCCGTCAATCAGAGCCTTCCCGTTGAAGTTGGTCGTGGAGACGATCCGGTCGATGGCGGAGAGGGCGTCGTCGATCTGCGACTGGTTGGCTGCGACCTCGGACGCCGTCAAGTTGGCGTCACTGGACGAGGCCATGACCAGTGTCTCGATCTCCAGAAGGAGCGAGGACACCTCGCCAATCGCCTGGTCGGCCACCGTGAGCATCGCATCGGTGCGCTGGTTATTGGTCAGACTGGTTTCGACTGCGCGGAGCTCCGCGTTCAGGCCTGATAGAGCGATCAAGCCTGCCGGATCGTCCTTCCCAGAGGTGATCCGCTTGCCGGTGGTCAACTGCTTCAACGTGGTCGACTGCGCATCCGCGGTCTTGCTCAGGATGTTAAGCAGCTGAATGGTATTTGTGTTCGTAACTGTCAGTGCCATGGTTAGGCTCCCTTTTGTGCGCGTTAGGGTGATTCACAATGTTCTCTCGAACGGTAGAATATAAAAGCGAGGCGACAAAACCGGCGGTGCCCATGCCAAGAAAAACACCGCTGACGCACTGATCATTTGGGAATCGAGTCAAACATTTTTTTGGTGCGGCAGGTCCGGTTTCGTAACCCGCCCGATCAATGCAGTACGACGGATGCGAGAAATGAGTTATCGGAGGGCGTAGCCGCGTATGCGGACCATATCTGAATGTGCTAAGGGGCAGTGAGGCGGGAGCGTACGGCCAGACCTTCCCCGAGGCATGCGGGTTATCGGGCCGTAGTGAGTATTAGAAGGCAGGAGGCGGGAAACTCAACGCGGTCCCGTCTACCCCACGAAGTTCCTGCGATTCGATCGTCGTGCCGCGTTCCGGACATACCCCCGAAATGTTGCCGGTCAGGTCGTAGGCGCAGCTGATGCACAGGCCTTTTTTTCGTCGACGCCGGCGACGCAGTGAAGGATCAAGGAGGAGCGTGGTTATAAGACCTGCAGTCGTCAAGCTAAGTGGCATCCATAGATGAGACCAAATCGATGCATAGAAACAACTACCCTTTCCGAGCCAGTGCCATTCCACCTTGCATCGCGGGGATCTCTTGTGGTCGTAAAAGACGTGATCGAGCGTTATGCCGTGGAACGCGTGGCGCGAACTCGCGAAGGGTTCGGACATCGCCACGACCCATACTCGCCCCTTAGCGGCGAAGAGGGTACCACGCCAATCACGAGCGCGATGAGTGTGGTGAAGGTCGGCTCTCTCACTCGCAACCCACAACGCCCCGATTCCAAGGCTCGCCGGAGCAAAGGCAACGACTATCGCTTTTCGAATCACGGTGACATTCCGAGTGTCCGGGAACTCACATTCGCGACCGTAACCTTCTACATGGATAGCGCCTGTTGGGACGCACTCGGACTGGCAAGCGTGGCAGGGCCTATTCCGCAAGACCGATAGCTGAGGCGGATGCGTGGTGATCCGTGTGGGTAATAGATAGGAGTATGCGTCTGATTCCCAAGGCTTGTGCCCGGCGGGCTGTCTCGCCGGTAAGAGTTGTTACCGGTTGGCCGAGGTCGTCGGGGAGAATCTCCATGTCCTTCCAGGAGATCTGGCCCCGCCAGCCCGTACCCACCATCTTGAGGATGGCCTCTTTGGCGGCCCACCGACCGGCGATATACGGAACCGGACTCTTCTTGTACAACCCGACCCGCCCTCGCTCCGCAGGGGTGAGGATGCGGTTGAGGAACCGCTCCCCGTGGTGCTCCCACACCTTGGCGATGCGACTGCATTCGACAAGATCGATGCCATGACCCAGAATCGACATGCCTACAGGCTAACCTGGATTACACCGTCGTGCAAAGAGCGGCGTGAGGCGGTGGCGCGAAAGATTATGCTCTAAGACTCGAGCGTCTCGCGCAGTCGCCTGACGAAGTCGACTTGCTCGCTGCACCACGTTGCGTCAGCGCCGGCTATCGGTCCAAAGGCAAGCAGCCCCTCGAGTGCAGACTCAAGGCGCGCAGCGGCCTCGTCGAGAACACCCTTGGCTTGGTCTGCGTTTGTGGCACTGAGCGATTCGGCATGTTTGAGGAGCATGTGGCCGAGATTCAACTCGGATCGCGCAGCGTTGATGTGGCCCATGTCGTGGTCAAGCCAACACTTCCACGCGGATCGAGCAGCCTCGACAGCCTGATTGTATCCGCCTGCCGCCGCCAGCGAGGAGGACAGATTGGTCCAGGCGATGGTCTCCTTCTTACCGGGCTCCTCAGCTGCTTTCTTGCCGACATCCACTGCAAACCTGTGCCAACTCTGTCCGTCTACATAGCGCCCAGCGAGATCCGCATCGACACCCAAACTTGTGGCGGTCTCCCAGACCTCCTCGAGAGATCCGCACTCCCGCCTGATCACAAATGCCCGAGAATGAGCTGCAAGGGCGTCGGGCGGGCGGTCCTGCCGTCGATATACCCATCCAAGTTTCTCATAGACCAGGGCGACAACACGCAGCTCTTCCGCCGTCGATTCGGATGCTGCTTGCGTCTCCACCGACTCATACACCGATAAGGCTTCGAGCAGTAAGGCCTTAGCCAACGAGAGATCGTCCCCTCGGGCGGCCAGCGCCGAACGCAGAAGCAGTCGCCAGGCACGATCGACAGGTGACTCCTCCGGCATCGCGGCGACGTGCTGCTCGGCATCGCCCAGTCTGCCTTTATCGATAGCTGCCAGCGCCCGCCTGCCTTGCTCGCCGGCCGGCTGCACCATACCCGTAGGCCTGGGCACATCCGGAAGACCACGTTGAAGCTCTGCGCCCGTCATTTGGAGTCTTGATCCTCCAATGCCTTTGTGACCGCGGTAAGAATCCCGTCGCCTCGAAGATCCCTCGCCACCAGTGTGCCGTCAGCCCCGATGAGCACAACCATCGGCAAACCGACCACCCCGAACCTGTTGGCCGTTTCCCGTGCCCCTCCCTCTTCACCAAACACATGGTGCCAATCCAACTTGCGCTTCTCGAGGAAGCGGCGGAGCATCTTCTCGTCGCCATCCAGACTCACACTGATCAGAACAAAGTCGTCGTGGGCGGCGAATCGATCATTGACCGCCGTCAGCTTGGGAATCTCTTCGATACAAGGTCCGCACCAGGTTGCCCAGAAGTCAAGAAGAACCACCTTACCCTTGAGCTTGACCAGCTCGATCCGCTCGCCGGCCAGAGTCTTCAACGTCAAGTCCGGAACAGGATCACCCAACTTGAGAAGCTTCGCCTCCGAGGAGATCTTAGGCTCCGGTAAAATGATCTCAATCAGCTCGCCCGCAGCGCCGGTCACGACCTTGTGTACCTGTTGACTGCATCTCGCGTAGACCACGATCTCGAACCGATCGCGAGGGGCGCTCTCGATCACAAACCGACCATCGCTTCCCGTAAGGGCCCGAAGCCCCAGCGTGGTCTTGCCCCGCCATTGGGTGGTCTCAACGAACGCACCGGCGGCAGGCTTACCGCTCTCGGTCTTGACCAATCCTTTGAGCGCAGAGGCTTCACCGAGCTTAATGTCGAGCTTCGTCGTCTCCGCAGCCTTTACGCTTACGACTTTGAGCTCGGGGGCGTAGCCCGAACGATGCACTGTAACCGTGGCCTCTCCGGGCTCAACGCCGGTAATGGTGTACTCACCGCGATAATCGGCCCAATCTCGCGGAGTAAGGTCGGAATGGCCCTCCCCGGTCATCACCCGCGCACCGCTGACCGGCTTGCCGGAAGGAATCTCAGTCACCTTCCCGCTGATCCTGCCGGCACGTCGCATGACCAACTGGTGAGTAGACTCGACCTTGTCATGCGGCACCGCGATCTCATAGTTGAAAGTGTCCGGCGAGACGTGATCCTCATGCGTGAGACGCGCCGTGAGAATCTCGGCGTCGAAGTGGATACCGCGCAAGAGGATAACACCCTGCTCGTCGGTCACGGCAGTGCGGTAGTCATTCCTGGGTTTGTCGTATGCTTCAAGGGTCGCCCCGCGAATCGGCTTGGCGAACTCATCCGCCACCACAATCTTGAGAACGCGCTCCGGCTTGAGGCGAACGACAGTCTCATCATCTGCACCGAGGTTCTCGATCGGGACCTGCTCCCGGCCAAAGCCCGTGGCCTCGACAATCAGTTCTCCCTGTCCCGGCACTACGCCTTTGATGGTGAACTTGCCCGTATCGTCCGTGGTGGCGTACCAATCCCTGAACATGGACTTCAGATTCACAGCCGCACCGGGTATGGGCTTGTCAGTGAGTTCGTCGCGAACCTCACCGCTGACGTGCAGCTTCCCTTCGAGCTCTTCTGCAAGAAAAGGTGGATACTCGTCGTCGCCAAGATGGATCTTTCGCACCGTATCGGCAAAGTTCGGTTTGGAAAGCGTGACAATGATATCACCTTTGATCGGCTCAGCCGCGGTTACTGCAAAGTCGCCCAGCTCGCTGGTCGTTACCGTAGCGATGAGATCCCCTTTCGCCCCGTCGCTGCTTTGGCGATGAACCGTCACGGTAACGCCCTCTTCGCCGGCCCCTACGGGGTTCGTTACCTGCCCGTCGAGAATCACAATGGACGGTACGACGGGCTTTGCCTCGCCATCGCCGGGGGGGCCGTCCGGCTCTTGCGGCGCGTCGGTCTGGGTATTATCCGGGTTTACAGTCGGAGGCGAAACCGGGCCGATGTCCCCGTGAACGGCAGGAGCCCACGAGGCAGCGACGGCGATTGCCAGAGCCAGGGCAAAGCCTGCGGCGTCCCAGGCTGCCTCACGCATGGGTTTGCACCACTGTCTCAGCATGAGCCGATATGTCCCTGTTGTCGATGTTAACAACTGCCTCCCGCGCCCGTCCCAAACGCTGGTAGATTCGCGCGTCACGCATGTTCCGCGGCTTGGGGACGCCTGTCTGATATTGTAAGCCATCGGAATCGCACCCGCATGTACACAGTCGAGTCCGCCGAACGGGCGTCTGCGAACGTTGTCGCGGGGGGACCACGCTGCTAGTATACAGTGGTGGGCGGCTGCAGTCGTCTTTTCTGTGGGGATAAGGGCGATGCCATGACGAATCTCGAACGGCAAGTTCGCACAGTACAAAGGCGTCTATGGTTCAATCGCTGGCTCCTGCAAGTGTCGCGGAGCGTCGGCATAGCCGCCGTCACCTTCGCCGCTATCGTCCTGCTTCAGCGTCTCTTTGACTGGCCAATACCCGTTCTGTGGATAGGCTGGGGGCTCGGCGGGATCGCACTGCTTGCTTCGCTCATCCGGACGTTCGCCACCCGCGAACACGCGGACTTTGCAGCGGTCAAGCTGGATGAGGCGGCGGGTCTTCGCGAGCGTATCAGCAGCGGCAGGTACTGCCTGGGATCGGACGATCCCTTCGCCCAGGCGGTCGCCGTCGACGCAGAGCGGGCCAGTGGGGCAATCTCGGCTCGCCAGCACATCCCGGTCAGAGCACCGCGTCCACTGGCGCTGACGGCCCTTGCGCTCGTCCTGGCCTTACTGGTGTTTCTTGTACCTCCGGGGCTCCTAAAGCCAACCCAGGCCAAGGAACTCGCCCAGCAGACGGAAATAATGGAACAAACCAAAATCGCCGTCAAACGGAAGATGGAAGACGTCCAACAAATGGCCCAGGCAAACCCCGCGCTCGAAGACCTTAAGGAAGAGCTCGAGGGACTGAGCAAGCAGTCGGGGGGCATGCTCAAGCGCCCCGGGGAGATTAGGCACGAGGCCATCAAGAAGATTGACAAGCTCGCCGACGCTGTTGGAAAGAAGCGCAAAAGCGACAACTACAAGACCGTGCAGGAGCTGCGCAAGATGATGCGCGGCCTAAAGCCCCCCCAATCGGACCAGGCTCCGACGCAGAAGCTCGCCAAGGCTTTGGCGGCCGGAGACTTCAAAACCGCCAAAGAGGAGATGAATAAACTCCGTGAGCAGCTGGCCACGCTGAAGTCCAAAGAGGATATGGAAGCGGCGACCAAGCTCACCAAACAACTCGATGAGCTGGCCAAACAGCTTGAGAAGGTCGCCGCAAACGAGAAGTTGGTCGAACAGCTCCAGCAAGTCGGAATGAAGAAAGAGGATATCGAGCGCATGCTCGAAAACCTCAAGAAGAAGGACCTGGATCAACTCCGCAAGGAGCTCGAGGAAAACGGCATGAGCCAGGAAAAAATCGACAAACTGGAAAGCCAGTTGAAGCAGCGTCAAAAGGCCGGAGCCCTTGCCAAAAAGCTCGCACAAGCCATGGGAAAGAAGGGCACGCCGAGCTCCTCCGGCGAGCAAGCGGGCCAGGCGTCAACGGCTGGGCTTACCGCGGCGGCACAGCAACTCAGCGAGCTCGAACAACTGGAGCAGGAGATGAGCCAACTGGAAAGTACCCTGGCTGACCTTCAAAGCGCCAAAAATGACCTCGACAAGCCATGCTCATCGTGTAACGGCACCGGAATGATGGGCAATCAGCCCTGCTCTAAGTGCGGCGGTGGACAACGGCCCGGAACGGGTATGGGCAAGCTTGGGCAGGGTCGCGGCGGGCTCGCCCCCGAGCACCAGACCAGTGTGAGCTTCAAGACCGAACGGGCCAAGGTTCACACCGGCAAAGGGGCGATCATCGGACAGTTCCTGATCGACGGAGAACAGGTCAAAGGCGAGGTGGGGTCGACTTTCTCCGAGGTCATCTCCGCCGCCGAGCGAGACGCCAGCGACCGCATCAACCGCGATCGAGTGCCAAGGCAATACCAAAAAGCGGTCAAGCAATATTTCTCGAACGTCCAGCGCGTAACCGGGCAGGAACAGGGAGACGGCTCCGGATCATCTTCAGGCGGCCGCTCAAACGAAACGTCGGATCAACCGCCAGGCGCGGAGAATGAAGAATAGGCCGCCCGTGGCCATACTCGGCGTCGTCTCCGAAACCTCAGGGATACGAAGCAGTTCATGGTTCATCACACCAACCAGTATTCCAGGCCGCAACCGTCACCGTATCTCAGTATTCTCGCGACTATCCGAAGCGCGGTCTTCAGCCCGCGCAGAGACCTACACCGGCTTGGACAAGAAGACCGATTCGGCGTTTCGCCGGCTTGCCTCAAAAGGGCAGAGCGTCTCATCACGGCGCTTGCTCTTACCTGGATCGTGGGCTGCGAGCCTCCCCCACTCACGCCCAACGGAGTGGTGGGCGTCTTCGGCAACGTTGGCCTTGGCAACGGCTCGTTCAGCTATCCTCGCGCGGTCACAGCTGATCCAGCCGGACCGATCCTGGTGGTTGACAAGGCCGGCAGGATTCAACGGTTCCTTGCGGATGGGACATTCGATCGTGTGTGGCGGATGCCCAAGACTGAGAAGGGGAAACCCGTCGGAATGACCGTGCACCCGGACGGACGTATCTTCGTTGCGGACACGCACTATCACCGTGTACTCATCTTCGATCAAGTAGGTAACATCGTGGGGTCGTTCGGCTCGGAAGGCGTCGGCGACGGAGAGTTCCAGCTTCCCACCGACGTTGCCGTCGATGCCCAAGGCGACCTCTACGTGAGTGAGTACCACGAGAATGACCGTATCACCAAATGGTCCCCCGATCTGCAGTTCATAGCGGCCTTTGGAGAGGACCCCATCGAAGGCAAGCGTCTTAGCCGTCCGGCTGGAATCGACATCGATAGCGAACAAACCCTCTGGGTTGCGGACGCCTGCAACCACCGGGTTGTGCGGTTCTCGCTTGACGGCGCCGCACTATCCGTGATTGGCGAGTTCGGTCGCGAGGCCGGCGAGCTGCGCTATCCCTATGACGTGGACGTCTCACCCGACGGCGAGATAATGGTCTGCGAGTACGGCGGCGACCGGCTTCAGTGGTTCTCCAAGGATGGTAAGTCGCTGCGCACTTGGGGCTCGAGTGGTCGTAAGCTGGGCGAACTCTCCGGACCCTGGGGAGCAGCATACGGAGCCCAAGGCCTCGTTTACGTGGTGGATTCACTAAACAGTCGAGTGCAGATTCTCGAACCATGACCATCGTCGGGTTGGCCCTACCGTTTGACTTTGAACAGCCTGTATGGCTTTGGCTCTGCCTGATCGTACCGCTGTTGATCGCCGCATCAATCAGAAGCCTGGCGGGACTGAGCCCGATCCGCCGCGCGCTGGCTGTAACGGCACGCAGCTTCGTAGTGATTCTGGTCGCCTCTTGCCTGGCAGGTATCCAGCATGTCCAGCGGACTGACGATCTGACGGTGCTATTCCTGATGGACCGATCGCACAGCGTGCAGGAACAACAGGACTTCCAGGAGCAGTACATCGCGGAGGCGGCCCGGGGTATGGCTTCTGAAGACCGCGTGGGACTCATCGACTTTGCCCGAAACGCGTTCCTCCAGCAACTTCCCATGAGCGGCGGTTATCACATTGAGCCCGGGCGCCTCCCCCCTATGCCCAATACCGACCGAACCGACATTGCGTCTGCCATGCGTCTCGCAATGGCCATGTTTCCTCATGACACCGCCAAACGCATCGTGCTCATGTCGGATGGAAACGACAACATGGGCGACCTGCTTACCGAGGCCCGCCGGGCAAAGGCTGACGGCATCCCCGTGGATGTAGTCCCCATATACTACAAACACCGCAACGAGGTCTACTTCGATCGGATGATCGCACCCACACATGCCGAACCGGGTGAGCAAGTACCTCTGCGCATGGTCTTGAACAGCCACAAAGCTGTCGCGGGCACAATCACAATGTACCTCAACGGCGAGCTGGTAGATCTCCCCGAAGAGGCCGCTCGCGTTCACCTCAATCCGGGCAGCAACACGCTCTTTATGAAGATGCCCATCCAACGATCGGGAGCGCAAACTTACGAGGCCATCTTCCACCCGGATAACGAGGAGATGGACACCATTGCCTTGAATAACGCTGCAAGCGCGTTCACTTTCGTTTCCGGAACGAGTTTCGTTCTGATTCTCTCGTCGAATCCTTCGCATGATCAGCCGCTGGCGGACGCACTGGCCAGTGAGAACGTACGCGTCGAGATGCGGAACGTCTCTGAGCTCGGCGCATTTGATCTGCTGCACATGATGAACTACTCGACGATCATCCTCGCAAACGTCCCTGCGGCCACTTTCACGGACGAGCAGCAGGAGGCGCTGGCGGTTTATGTCAAAGATATGGGCAGCGGCCTGATCATGTTCGGCGGCGATGAGTCGTTCGGCGCGGGAGGCTGGATCGGAAGCCCCGTCGAGGAAATCATGCCCGTCTCCTTCGAAATCAAACATAAGCGGGTGATTCCACGTGGAGCCCTTGTGCTCATCATGCACAGCTGCGAGATCCCCCGAGGAAACTACTGGGGGAAGGAGATGGCCAAAAAGAGCGTCGATACCATCAGCTCGCAAGACTACATCGGCGTGCTCGCATATACCTATTCCCCAGGCGGAGAGAACTGGGAAGTACCCCTCGATCTGAACCTCAACAAGGCTGCTGTAAAGGCCAAGATCGACCGGATGCAGATCGGGGACATGCCCGACTTCGGCACGACAATGCAGATGGCCTTCAATTCACTTACTTCCGGGCGAGGTAGCGACGCCGCCCAGAAACATGTCATCATTCTCAGCGACGGCGATGCCCAACCGCCATCAGGCAGGCTGGTGAACAAATATGTGCAAGCCAAAATCACCGTCAGCACGATTAGCATCGGATGGGGTGGGCACGTGATGGACCGAGCACTACGCGACATAGCGAAGAAGACCGGGGGCAAGTACTACGCGGCGCGCAACCCGCGGCAGCTTCCCCAGATTTTCTCGAAGGAGTCAAAGGTTGTACGCCGACCGCTGATTATCGACGAGCCCTTTCAACCGCAGGTCCTGCACATGTACAGCGATCTGCTCACCGGAATCGATCCTCAAAGCGATGCTCTTCCACCACTCGGAGGAATGGTGCTCACTTCGCCGAAGCACAGCCCGAACGTCCTCGTTCCGATTATTCGCGCGACTGACGACGGAGAGGATCCCGTGTTGGCCCATTGGCAGTATGAACTTGGCAAGGCCGTGGCGTTTACCAGCGGGTATTGGCCCAAGTGGGGAACCGCTTGGACTGAATGGCCCAAGTTCGCCAAGCTGTGGGCCCAGATCGTCCGCTGGACTATGAGACAGGACACGCCCGCCAACTTCGACACTTACACCCGGGTAGAAGGAAACCGAGCACGGATTGTAATCGACGCGCTCGACAAGGACGCCGGTTATCTGAACAACCTGCAGCTTCGCACCAAAGCCATCGGACCGGACAACTCCGCAATCCCCCTGCAATTCACCCAAACGGGCCCGGGCAAGTACGAGGCTCAAGTCGAGGTCGAGAAAGCGGGACAACATCTTGCCAATGTGCAGGTCGCCGACGGGACCAGAAACCTGGGGACCATCCGCACGGGCTTCTCCGTCCCCTTCTCACCGGAGTATCGCGATCTGATTCCCAACGAAGCTTTGCTGCGACAGGTCGTGGACACAACCGAAGGCCGCTGGCTCGACGCCGGACCGGCCCATGACGATGTATTCAACCACGACCTGCCGCCGACTCTGGCCAAACGATCCGCATGGGAATGGGTGCTCGCTTGGCTGTTGCTGCCCCTGTTTCTGCTGGACGTGGCCGTAAGGCGATTGGCCAGTTGGCTGGCGCTGTCTGTGGCTGTTGAGATTGTCGTGCTCTTTGTGCTCTTGTACGGCATTGGCATCGCCTACGGCCCGTGGTGGGGAATCCTCGGGGCATTTGCCTTGGCGGAATTGATCGGGTGGACCATCAGATTCCGCTTCATCGGACCGCTTTTTGATTTCATGACCCACAGTGTCACCGCGCTGAGCCGAACGGGTGAGCGCAGCGCTGCGTCTTTGGACCAGCTAAAAACCACGCGCGAGCAGGTGCGCGACGAGCTGAGCTCGGCCAAGGAGGAAGGCCTCAAGAGGATTGACCAGGAGCCTGGGCCGATCCCACTGGCATCAGCCAGACGCCGCTTCGACACCGGGGGTCACTCTGCAGAGCCGGCAGGAGACCTGGACCAAGCCCTAGACGGCGCCAAAGTGACCGAACCTCCGCCGGACAAGCGACGCCCGCCGCCACCCGTGAGCAAGGAGGATCAGGAGGAGACAACCTCCCGCCTGCTGCGCAAAAAGAGGAAACGGGAAGAAGAGAAGGAATGAACGTAACGATGCCGGAAAGTAAAAACTCCCATGTTCGGTTCGCCGCAACCTTGCGGGGAACGCCTCGACAGGACGCAGGAGTAGAGATAACAGTCAACGTCAGCACCGAATACCCGAACAGGAGAGGCCCATGGCTTCGAAAATAGACCCAACCGTGGAAAAGGCAACGCAGGAGTTTCGTGGGAAGTATCAGTCCCTGCGTGACGAGATAGGCAAAGCCATCGTCGGTCACGATGATGTGGTCGACGGCGTGCTCACCGCGCTATTCGTGGGTGGTCACATACTCATCGAGGGTGTTCCCGGACTGGGGAAGACACTGCTTATTCGTACACTTGCGCAGGCCGTCGATCTGAGCTTCTCGCGGATTCAGTTCACCCCCGACCTGATGCCCGCCGACATAATCGGCACAACCATCATCTCCGAGGACCCTGTGAGCGGCAAGCGATCATTCGAGTTTCGCAAGGGACCTCTGTTTGCCCAGATCGTGCTGGCCGATGAGATTAATCGCGCTACGCCATAAACACAGTCTGCTCTGCTCGAAGCCATGCAGGAGCATGCAGTAACGGTTGGGGGAACACGCAACAAACTCGATGAACCTTTCTTCGTAATGGCCACCCAGAATCCCATCGAACAGGAAGGTACCTACCCCCTGCCCGAAGCTCAACTGGATCGGTTCATGTTCAAACTGGTTGTGCAATACTCCAGCAAAGACGAACTGAAGACTATCATGGATCGGACCACAACGGCCTTTTCGCCGTCTATTGAAGCGACCATGACTGGTAAGGAAATCAGTGGGACGCAGAAGCTGGTGCGGCGCGTAGTGATGGCTCCCCACGTGCAGGATTATGCCATCCGCGTTGCGATGGCTTCGCACCCTGACGGACCGTATGCAGTCGAAGCGACGAACAAGTATGTGCGTTGGGGGGTAAGCCCCCGAGCCGTTCAGACGCTGACCCTAGGAGCCAAGCTGCACGCCCTGCTTGACGGTCGTTTCAACACCAGTTTCAGCGATGTGCAGAAGATATTCTTGCCGGCCATGCGACATCGCGTGTTGTTGAACTTCGAGGGCGAGGCCGAAGGCATAGACACCGATGACGTGCTTCGCGAAATCCTCGACAAGACGCCCACGCTGTCAGAGGCTGCGGCATGAGTGACGGACTTCGCCGGTGACGTAGAGTAAGACGGCGACCTTTAAAGGAACCAAGAAACGTGGCGGTCAGCACAACAACCAGGCATGACGACGAGCTGCTCGACCCCGAGTTTCTCAACAAACTCGATCAGCTCTCGCTCATCAGTCGGAAGATCTTCGCGGGCAAGATGCGCGGCGAGAGGATCAGTAAACGCCGCGGTGAATCCGTCGAGTTCGCGGACTATCGCAACTACGTCGTTGGTGATGATCTGCGATTCCTCGATTGGAACATCTTCGCCAGGCTCGACTCCCTCTTCTTGAAACTCTTCCTGGAGGAAGAAGACCTCCACGTCAGTGTGCTTCTTGATGTCTCAAAGAGCATGGACTGGGGCAATCCCAATAAGGGCCTGTATGCCAGGCGGATCGCAGCGGCCGTTGCATATATAGGTCTGGTGAACTTCGACCGCGTGAGCCTCTACGCCTACTCCAACGGCCTGCAATACGAACTGCCCGGGGTGCGCGGACGGCGTTTGATGTTCAAAGTAGTCGATTTCCTCAAGCGCTTGCCCTACGAGGGGCCGAGCAACCTCGCCGCTGCCGGTAGACAGTTCGCCTTCCGCCATCCGCAGTCGGGCATCGTTATCCTCCTCAGCGACTTCTTCGAGAAAGGGGGGTATGAGGATGGACTGCGCTACCTGCTCGGTCGAAACTACGATCTGTACACCGTCCAACTTCTCAGTCCGGAAGAAATCGAGCCGACCCTGCTGGGCGATCTGATGCTCACGGATATCGAGGACGATGACACTGCCGAGGTAACCGTTAGCCGCCCCCTTCTCAACCGTTACAAACATAACCTGCAGGCATACTGCAGCCAGCTTCGCGAGTTTTGCACCCGGCGGGGCATCAATTATCTGTTCAGTAGCACCGAAGTACCATTCGATCAGATCATAATGTCGTACTTCCGCAAGCGAGGGTTGATCAAGTGAGAGGCGCAGGTGAACTTTCTTAATCCGACAGCTATTGCCATTGCAGCGGGCCTTACCATCCCACCGCTTGTCGCGCTATACTTTCTCAAGCTCAAGCGCTCTGTCCAACTCATACCCTCGACGCTGCTGTGGAAACGCACTGTGGAGGACCTCCAGGTAAACTCTCCATTCCAGCGACTGCGCCGCAGTCTCCTATTACTCCTGCAGTTGCTGGTCTTGATATTGGCAGCTATTGCACTCGGCAAACCCATGCTCGATATGGCCGACCCCCATGAAAGTACCATTATCATTCTCATCGATCAGTCAGCCTCTATGGGAGTGCTTGAGGATGACGGACAAACACGCCTGGATACGGCCAAGCAACAGGCTAAGCTCCGTATCGACGACATGGACGACGATGCCCGTGCCATGGTGATAGCCTTCTGTGATCGCGCCACCGTAATATCCTCGTTTGACTCGGACAAAAGCGCCCTCAAACACAAGATCGACTCTATTGAGCAGACACATAGTACATCTTCACTGGGAGAGGCGATGAGTCTGGCGGAGGCCTATGCTCAGACCTCTATCATAGGTGGAAGTGAAGCAGGCCGAGATATTGCACCGAAATCCGCGGCGCCTCCTGCTTCCGTATTCATCTTCACCGACGGGAGGATTGCCGATGCATCACAGGTAGCTCTGCAGAGCTTCGACCTTGATGAAGACCGGGATACGATCCAGGTAACCAACATCGGACGACGTGATGACAATGTGGGCATACTCGCAATGCAGGCCCGCCGAAACTATGAAAGACCCGAGATTCTCGAAGTAACCGCCACCATCCGCAACTTCGGCCTCAAAGCAGCAACGTTCGATGCCGTCCTTTACGTCGACGGGCAAAACGTAGATGTGCAGACTGTGCGATTGGCACCAGGCGGCGGAAATGCGAGTGAGCCGACCCGCACCGCCGCTGAGCCGCCGGACGGAAGCCTTACCGTCGTAGTGTTTGACCACATCGAGTTTGAAGGTGGTGGAATCGTAGAGGTCGTCCTGCACATCGACGATTCCCTCTCCGCCGACAACCGCGCCTGGACCATCATACGCGAGCCACGCCACGCCCGCGTACTGCTGGTCACACCTGGGAATCTGTTCTTGGAGAATGCCCTGCAATCAATGCCCCTTGAACTTACCACTATCAGCGCTCCCGAGTATGAACGCGCCGAAGACAAACGCATCCTGCACGGCAAGCGCAGCGCGTTTGACGTTGTAATTCTCGATCGCCATTCGACCGCTCGCCTTCCCCGGGGCAACTACTTCTTCTGGGGGGCCGTCCCCGAGATTCAAGGTGTGACCGCCGGCAAGACCATCGACGATCAAGTCATCTTCAACTGGGACGACACCCACCCCATCCTCCGACATGTTGCAACCGAGACCATCTTCGTCTATCAGTGGTTCCAACTTTCCCTCCCGCCGGAAACCGTTCCGATTATCGACGGTGAGACGACCCCGGTACTGGCCTACTTCACACGCGATGCCAGTCAGTTCCTCATCAGCGCCTTCAGTCTGTTAGCCGAGGATGACGCCGGCAACGCCATGATGAACACCTTCTGGCCCACAAGCGTCGATTTTGTAGTGTTTGTCCAGAACTCCGTGCAGTATTTGGCAGGCAACGTTGCCGTACTTGGCCGAAGGGGTATTTCGCCCGGTGAGCCTGTCTCACTTCCCATCCCCCAAGACCTGACCCACACGCGAGTTATCAGGCCCGATGGTGTGGATGATCGCGTCCCTGTAGCCGGGCACCCTACGATCCATTACGCCCGAACGCGCATCGTCGGCACGTATCGTGTGGAACCCGGAGAACCCGGGCGGAATCAGTTCGCCGTAAACCTCTTCGACTCCACGGAAAGTCAAGTCGCACCAACCTCAACGCTTACTCTAGGAACGCAACAGATCCAGGCCAAGACCGGTACTCTCAATGTAAACCAACCCGCCTGGCGCCATTTCGTGATTGCCATGCTGGTACTCTTGCTCATCGAATGGATCGTGTATAATCGTCGAGTATTTGTATAGGTACCAAGTTCCCACAGCTCGCCCCCACGGCACTCGTCGCCGCTCACTCATGTCCCCTATACGCACTACCGGTCGACCCGTACCCACCCCTGTCAGTCTACGGTCATATTCAAGGCCTTCACCAGAAACGCCCATCTGTCAGCCGCTTCCTCGATCACCATGGATGTAGGCGTTCCCGCACCGTGCCCCGCCTTCGTTTGGACCCTGATGAGAACCGGCGCTGAACCTGCTTGCGCCTCCTGCAATGCAGCAGTAAACTTGAAGCTGTGCCCCGGCACCACGCGGTCATCATGATCTGCGGTCGTAATCAATGTGGCCGGATACGTTGTATCCATCCGTAGGTTATGAAGCGGGGAGTACGCGTAGAGCGCCGCGAATTCCTTCGGATTCTCCGAGCAACCATAATCTGAAACCCATGCCCACCCTATAGTGAACTCGTGAAACCTGAGCATATCCATTACCCCGACATTCGGCAGACACGCGCCGAACAACTCCGGCCTCTGCGTCATACACGCACCTACCAGAAGCCCGCCGTTGCTCGCTCCTCCAATCGCTAACCGCTGTGAAGACGTGTATTCCATCTCAATCAGCCACTCTGCCGCAGCGATGAAATCGTCGAAAGTACTCTGCTTCCTGAGCTTGGTTCCGGCATGATGCCACTCCTCGCCATATTCCCCACCACCCCGGATGTTGGCAACGGCCAGGACGCCGCCCATTTCCATCCACGCCAATCGCACTACGGAGAACCCAGGCGTTTCCACAATATTGAATCCACCATAACCGTAAAGATACGTGGGGTTGTTGCCATTCAGTTCTAATCCTCTCTTATAACTGAGGAACATGGGCACACGCGTCCCGTCCTTACTCTTGTAGAATACCTGCGTCGTTACATAATCACTAGGGTCGAAGGCTACGTCTGGTTTGCGAAACACCTCACTAGCGCCGGTCCCTATATTCAATCGATAGATGGTATCGGGCGCAATGTAAGATGAATGTTTATAGAAGGTCTCCTGATCGCCGCGCTCGCCCCAAAAACCCGACGCCGTGCCCATACTGGGCAAGGGCAGCTCGCGATCGAATCGGCCACTCAAATCATGGATTCTTATACGGCTGCGTGCATCCTCGAGATACGAGGCGACGAAGTGATCCCCCACCGTGGTGACCTTCCTCAGCGTTGCCCGCGCCTCAGGAATAACCTCCCTCCAATTATCTCTTTCGGGCTTTGTTGTGTCGATGGCGATAACACGCCCGCGCGGCGCGGCACTGTTCGTCCACAACCAGAACGTCGGACCATCGTTATCCACAAAAGTGTACTTCGCATCGAATCCGGTTATCAACTCCTCGACCTTGTAATCCCCAGCAGATAGGTCTATGAAAAGGATCAAGTTTGCGTCAACGTTTCCCTGTTCGACACTAATGACCAGATATCGACCATCATCGCTTACGGTTTGACGAAAGAGACGGTCTTTCTTATCCGGATCGTGATAGACAAGTTCGTCGTCTGCCTGACGGGTGCCGATACGGTGATAGAGCAGTTTCTGATGATAGCTTACGTCCTGATATTTGCCTTGCTCACTGGGTTCATCATAGCCACAGTAGAAGAACCCTTTCCCATCCTTGGTGAATGAGACACTGGAAAACTTGACCCATTTGATGTGATCAGAAAGATCGCGCCCGCTCTCCACATCACGTACTTTCCATTCTTGCCAATCGGAGCCGACCGATGACAGTCCATAGGTGAGCAGCTTACCGTCTTCGCTGACTGCATAGCTCCGCAGGGCCACCGTTCCATCTTCGGAAAGACGGTTCGGATCCAAGAGCACTCTCGGCTTACCGCCCTGCGAGGATACTACATGTAGCACGTATTGACTCTGTAGACCTTCCTTCTTTGTGAAGAAGTACTTCCCGCCATACTTGCGAGGAAGCCCGTACTTCTCATAATCCCATAACTGTGCGAGACGTTCTCTTATTCTCGTGCGGGCAGGGATTTTCCCAAGATAGTCGAAGGTAACTCTGTTCTGGGCCTCAATCCACCTCCGCGTCTCGTCTGATCCGGATTCCTCAAGCCATCGATAGGGATCCGCTACCTTCACCCCGTGATAATCATCAACCTGATCGCACTTGCGAGTCTCGGGGTAGTGAATCCTGTCGCGAGTGTCGCCAACGAGGCGACACGCCGAGCTCAACATTAGGATAACAGACAACGCAATGCCAACGGAGCTACGGGCACGTTTCGCCGATAGTCTCATTCAACAACTCCTTGGCCACACGTGAACCAAACCGCACACGAATCGATTATAGCATCAGCCGGCGCAGGCTGCACTCTGTCGCTCGTCGGCGGACGCGGCGAACGCCACATGTACACCCTCCCGCTGGACGCTCATGAACAGGCATAAGTGAAGCACGATACCAAGAGGTGTGCTTCGCAGGGACTCCTCTCGCCTCGGCGCGGGACGTCCCCATACGCAAGAAGGGCGGGCCTGAGATGACCCGCCCCTGTTCCTGTAGGCTATCGCAAACGGCAAGCAGATAGGACTTGGCAGTCCATGTCTATCGCCGGTGTGTACCGCTTATGGCGGACAATTGCCCGGATCCACGTTCTTGCCCGCCCAGGAGTAAGGCCGGCCCATTATGCCGAACAGAATCTGCGACAGGTCGCCGACGCTCAGGATCGCTTGCGGACAGTAGTCCGGCGAGTCCAGTCCTTCCAGATCGACCCACGTCCAATGTGCCTGGGGTTTCGGATCACCCGGCAGACCGTAATTCTGATTGGTCAGCAGGTAACACGAAATGTCCCCGACACTCAGGATCTGATTGGGCGGGTCGAACTCAATGGTCACCGGATCGACCGGGCCGGCTACGTCACCGTAGTTCCCCGGCGGAGGTCGCAGAATCGTGCCGATGGTCAGTGGTGTACTACAGATGTCCCCAGTCGGAGGCAGGCACGCACTAATCTCATACGTCGCCACTGGTGTGACCTCGCAGTCACTGATGTGCAACAGCGAGGAGCTTACCACGCCGAAGTTGTTCCACGCCCTGAAGTTCGCGGTACGACCCAACCTGGCAAACCAATCGCTATCTATGCACCCACCAGGTAGTCGACATCCAAGCGGTTCCTGTTGCGGATCTTCGACCCAACGAGTCAACCCTTCATCCGGATGATGTACACATGGCCAAGTGGGAACGCAGACTCCACTGACGGTCGCACACTGCGCATCGCTTACACATGTGACATCCGGATCGGTGTCGCAGACGTTCGGACAATCCGCATCCGCAGAGCAGGTTCTACGAAGATCACCGCTGCAGCGCAGCATCTCTACCAACTCGACTTTCAACCCAACCACTGCGTCACCGTTCGTTGAGGGGTCGATCGAGAGATAGCGGTTCTTACGAGCATCGTGCGGCGGAGCCGGAATATCCGGCCGCTCCGGCGGCGGCGGCGTATCGGATGTCGTCAACACGAATGACAGATCCCAAGGCATATCATCGCGAATAATGGGAACCCCGTCGTGGTACACGGGATCCTCGCTCGGATCCAGCGGATCGAAGATCTGTATCGCAGCATCCTCGAAGTAATGCTCACGGGTCTTCCAGCCCCATTCATTCGCACCGGGATCCGGCGTAGGATACATCGCCGCGATACTCAGCCAGTAAATGTTGCAGGCCGGCTCCTGCTCGAACCACTCGCTCTGGGGAATGATGAAGTCGTATCGGAAACATGTATCCATCACGCCGGGCATGGGACCGTAGAAATCACACCCCACATTGGTCTCGTTAAGCTCCTCGATCGGAGCGAACCACTCCCAGATCATCGTGTCCGGATGACTCCACGGCTGATCCACGCCGGGTGGAACGTTCGTCCAGATCCCAAGGTGGAACCCCATCGGCGCAAAGGGGTCCGGCGGGGGCATATCATCACCCCAGCCCATGTATGAACCCCACCAGTGAATATCGGTGATGGGCTTAGTGTCATCGCAAGCGAAGTCATCGGCCGCTATTACCGCCCAGTCGTATACTGATTGACTGTCCCAACCCCAGAAGCAGTCGGGATAATCCGAATCAGGATTGAACATTGGCGGTTGAGCCCATTTCGGCGGATCTGCCTCGGGAACGTGAACAAGATGTCCAGAGCCGTTCGGTTCGCCGATATGATTCGCCGACGAATCGACAACCCCGTTGTGAGGATCCCAACTATTCGAGATGGTGGTGGTCCACTCACCCCAAGTGCTGGGATTCTCGTTGGTGAACTCGAAACGCGTGGCACCCGGCCCGAAGAATGCACACTGGCAATCCGGCGTGCTGTCCCACCAGGAGGCCCACCATTCACCACCAACTTCGTGAACCGCGAACTTCCACGCTGTAGGACACACGGCAGCCGTACCCGGCCAGGGAGTGATGTTCCACGACGTGTAGTTAATGGGATTGGGATCATGGACTCGCACGTGGAAGTCGCATCTGCCGAAGGTATCCGGAGTCACGTCGTACCAGTAGGTCGGTGGATGGGGGGTGGTCCCGGCTTGTGGCTCACAAACCACAGTGTCCAGATACTGACAGGCATCATCAATCCCGTCACCGCTGCCATCACCCTCGCAGGCGGCCGCGCCGGTCGGCGACGCCCCACCAAGCGGTAACGCCAGACAGCACTCTTCCGCCATCACTTCACACGCATCTCTAGTGGAGTTGCCATCAGAATCATAGCAACACACCACGTCCGGAGCGCAATCCTCACCCACGTAGTGCTCGCCACCGGGCAACGTGGCACAGTCGGCTGAAGTCGTCACTAAGCACGACTCGTTAATACCGTCGGCATCGTCGTCGTAGCAGCAGGCGCCGGTATCGTCGGATGTCGTCAACACAAATGACAGATCCCAGGGCAGATCGTCGCGAATGATCGGAGCCCCATTGTTGTACACAGGATTAGCGCTCGGATCCAGCGGATCGAAGATCTGTATTGCGGCATCGTTGAAGTAATGCCTACGCGTCTTCCAACCCCACTCGTTCGCACCGGGATCTGGCGTGGGATACATCGCCGCGATACTCAGCCAGTAAATGTTGCAGGCCGGCTCCTGATGGAACCACTCACTCTGCGGAATGATGAAGTCATACCTAAAGCACGTATCCATCACTCCGGGCATTGGGCCGTAAAAATCACATCCCACATTGGTCTCATTGAGCTCCTCTATGGGAACGTACCACTCCCAGATCATCGTGTCCGGATGACTGAACAACGACTCGCATGTGTGATCCGCGCGGCATATAGCACCTTGATGGTACTCACACATTTCCCAGCCGGCGCCGAGAACATCAAGACAGTACTGCTCGTCAAAATCACCCTCTTCGCACGCCTCACCCGGCTGGGTCATATTCCAGCACTGGCAGCAGTCCGGCTCCGTGGGCGCCGGAACATCTGTCCAGATCCCGATATGGAAGCCCATAGGCCTGTTATCCGTAGGTGGATCCGGTTCGGACCAACTCATGTACGAACCCCACCAGTGAATATCGGTAATGGGCTTCGTATCATCACATGCGAAGTCGTCGGCCGCTATCACCGCCCAGTCGTATACCGACTGACTATCCCAACCCCAGAAGCATTCGGGATACTGCGAGTCAGGGTTGTACACCGGCGGCTGAGCCCACTTCGGTGGATCCGCCTCGGGCACGTGGACAAGGTAGCCGTAGCCGTTCGTCTCGCCGGGATGATTGTTCGACGTATCAACCATACCAGCGTATGGATTCCAACTATTCGAAGTGGTGGTGGTCCAGTCACCCCAAACGCTTGGATTGTCGTTGGTAAACTCAAAACGCGTGGCACCTGGCCCGAAGAACGCACACTGGCAATCCGGCGTGCTATCCCACCAGGATGCCCACCATTCGCCTGGCGACACTTCGTGAACTGCAAACTTCCAAGCTGTCGGACACACCAGCGCCATACCCGGCCAGGGAGTAATGTTCCACGACGTGTAGTTTATGGGGTTGGGATCGTAAACGCGCACGTGGAAGTCGCATCTGCCGAAGGTATCCGGAGTCACATCGTACCAGTAGGTCGGCGGATGGACCGGGTCGATTACGCCTTGCGGCTCACAAACCACCGTATCCAGGTATTGACAGGCGTCGTCAATCCCGTCACCACTGTTGTCCCCTTCACATGCGTTTGCACCGGTTGGCGATGCACCGCCAAACGGCAACGCCAGACAGCACTCCTCGGCCATTACGTCGCACGCGTCTCTGACAGAGTCGCCGTCGGAGTCATAGCAGCAAACCACATCCGGAGAGCATGTGCCACCGGCGATGAAGGTGCTGCCGGGAATGTCATTACAGCACTCCACGGCCATCATCGCGCAGCTCTCGTTGAACCCGTCAGTGTCGGCATCGTAGCAGCAGGCACCAACCAGACCGCAGAGGACTCCGGGATTGAACGTGCTCCCGGGGATGTCCTCGCAGCAAGTCTCCGCCATTTCCCTGCAGCTCTCATTGATCAAATCGCCGTCATCATCATAACAACAGGCCCCGACCTCACCGCAGACTTCACCGGGCAGGAACGTGCTGTTGGGAATATTAGCGCAGCATACCTCGGAAGTCTCCTCACATCTGTCGTAGATACCGTCCTGGTCCATATCGACGCAGCAGGCACCGGTGGGATCGCAGTCTTCGCTGGCATCGAAAGTGCCCGGACAGCAAACCTCAGCCATCATCTCGCAAGTCTCTTCGATACCGTCGAAGTCAGCGTCATAGCAGCAGGCCCCGACGGGATCGCAGTCGTCATTCAGATCAAAAGTACCCGGACAGCACACCTCAGCCATCATCAGGCAGCTTTCTTCGATGCCGTCGCTGTCGGTGTCATAGCAGCACGCACCAACGGGGTCGCAATCTTCACCTATGTAGTAATCGCCGCCCAGCGTGTCACAGACGGTTTGAGTAGTCACGATACAGGTCTCGAGAATGCCGTCAGTGTCGGCGTCGTAGCAGCAGGCACCGGTATCGAACGGCGAGACAACTATCGCATACTCGATCTCAGTGTACCACTGGCAATACTCGGGAGTTGGGTAGCCGTTCTGGCCTAGGAAGTCATCCGTGGTTGTACTCACCAGCCCGAAGATCTGACCACCATTCTCTTGCTCGTGGTAGACGTACTGTTCCTGAGCGTAGGAATGCGGGTCACCATTGACCGTCAACGCCTCCACACCGCCTGGACTGAACGACGGCTTCAACGCATAGAAATCATGTGACGCTGAGGTCTCATCATTGTGCTGGCTGTGGTCGTAACCCACAGCATGGAACGGCACGCCGCCGTGGGCATGGGAGAAGCCACGTATGACACCGGGCCAGCCGAACTCCGCCTGGTCCGCATCAGGATCGCTGATGGCGATTCGCCTGCTAGTTCTATCCACGCCCGCAACGGTCACATAGTGCCCGCCGGCGCGCTGCCAAGTTATCGTCCACTCTCCGACAACGGGATCGTAGACCGTGGTCTCGATGTGATAAAACCCCAGAAGCAGAACGACATCCTGACAGCGTTCGACCTCGTCTGCGATGAACCCAAAGTCAGGTTGATACTCGGTATGCTCGTACAACTTATCCTCGAGACTGTTGACTGCCAGATAATCGTCGATACCCCACTGCATATCGTCATACCACGTACCCGTGTACGGGTCGGGATGTCCATTGGGGCTGGGCGTCTGGCCGTTGGTTGCCATCCTCCCGGCCAGGTCGGCGATCAACTGGAGGTTGGTCGTACCCGCCGGCACGACGTTCCAGTCCGGGTACTTCCGATGGAACCACCATAGCGAGTTGCCCACCGCGACCGGCCCGCAGTAGTGCGGATCGAGTATCAGATCGCCGTCGAAGTCCTGGTTCTGATCGAAGTCCGGCATATATCCGTCGTCCTCATCCGGACCGTTGTAGTCCTTCCCGTAGAACGGATCGCGATTAGGCGTGTGCGTCGCAGCGACGACGGTGATCCCCGAGGAAATGCCACCTTCGTCCAGCAGCTCAATTGGCCCATTCACCAGCGCGTAGGTATCACCTATCCGCGGGGGCTTGTAGTGGATTATCCCCTGCATGCGCTTGGGCACGTTGTTGTGATACGTGTCGGTCCCGATTTCGATTTCAACGAAGATATCGAAGAAGCTGTCGCCGGAGCCTGCCCCCGCAAACGGTGGAATGTCCAGAACACCGTCCGTGTCGTTGGATTCTTCTTCGATCTCGCCCGTTGACGGAGTGGTTTCACTCAGCCTTACCGTCACTGGACCGGTCAGGCTGCTATCGCCCGTCAGATCTAGTTGGACCATTTCGGTGGGGACATCCTCCAAGCCGTCCTGATCACTGTCGCCCAGCTGCTCCAAACCGACAAGCACGGTTGACGGCCCAGTGAGCGTAACCGTCTCCGTTCCCTGGTCGCCGGCAATCTCAATCGTCGCCTCCGTATCGGGGAACTGGTCTATCTCACCCGGCCTGGGGATATGGATCGCGGAAACGATGGAGATGTCTGTTTGCACCCCGCCCTGGTCGTACAGCTCGATCGGCCCGCCAGTTGGGCTCATCGCGTACGTGTCCCACTCAGCCGGCGGCTTGTGCGTGAGTACGCCTACCATACGTTTCGGGATTGGGTTGTAGTAAATCTCCCCGTCAACCTCAATCTCGAAGTACACGTCGAAGAAGCTATCTCCCTCGCCCACCTCGGTGAACGGAGGAATGTCCAACACACCGGGGGTATCGTTCACCTGCTCCTCAATCTCCCCCACCGTCTCGTGGTTTGGATTGAGCCTGACGGTCACGGGTCCGAACAGGCTGCTCTCGCCGGTGAGCTCCAGCTCGACCATCTTGGTCGGGACCTGTTCCTGCCCATCCGGCGGATCTTCCGTATCCCCCAGAAGCGCCAGATCCACCTCGACCGTCGAGGGCCCGCTAAGCATGACAGTATCCGACCCCAGCTCGCTGCTTACCTCCACCTTCGCGAAGGTCATCGGGAAGTGGTCGATCTCCGGCGGCTGCGGGTACGTGATGTGCTCCACGCGCACGATATTGCCGATCTGTACCGCATCGGGATCATACGGATCCGGCGTGTTGTAGAGCGGAATGCAGTC
The DNA here is from genome assembly GCA_020348265.1 of Phycisphaerales bacterium. Taxonomy (GTDB): domain Bacteria; phylum Planctomycetota; class Phycisphaerae; order UBA1845; family UBA1845. The sequence continues at coordinate 3,335,275 of CP070744.1, forward strand.
GTCTGCCGGCAATACAAAGGTCGCGTCGGGGGGCACGCAGTCAATCGAGGCCTCTACCGGGATCGGGGCATGGTTATACGCATACTCGGGGTCAACCTCACCCGGTATCTCCACCTCGACGTAAATGTCGAAGAAGCTGTGTATGTCATATAAACCGCCGCCGATATCCGTAATCTCGATCTCGCCGTAGGAAGGTTCGAGGGTGGCCCCACCACCGCCGCCGCCACCGGCACGCACGCCAATGCGTCGACCGAGGTCATCATACGTATAGAGGCTCATCTCGACGATTTCCGTCTCGATCTGGCTCACGCCGTCGTATGACTGGCGCTCGACGACCGTTCGCCCAGAGACATCCAGAACGGTGTCCGGTTCACAGGCACCATCCTGGTCAAGGTCGACCCAGACACGCGCGCGGGTGTTGGTCATGATGTCGAGCCCCGGAGGGCAGTCCCACCAGTATCCCTCGGGGCCGCAATGCTCACAAGGCCCGTCGGAGTCGCAGACATCACCAACCAAGTCGCCGTCGCTGTCCGCTTGGTCCGGGTTGTAGTGGTCGGGGCAGTTGTCGCACACGTCGCCCACGGTATCGCCGGCGCAGTATCCAGCCGCGCCACAGTCTTCATGGTAATCACACGGCATTCCAGCTGACTCCCCTCCAACGCACTCGTCGCTGTCCGACTGATCTGGGTTGGGGTCGAAGGGACAGTTGTCAGCAAGATCATGAATGCCATCGCCGTCGGAGTCCTCAGCACCCTCTTCTTCGCCCGGGAGGATTCCATGGGCGGCCAGGCGGGCCTGTTCCAGGGTCAACCGTTTGCCTGCCAATGTTGCTGGCTCGTCACCGTCGCAATCCAGCCAACAGATCCCGGGGAAGAACCCTTCAGGGCTCGAAGGCGGGAAGGGCGCGTCGTACATGCAGATTCCCGAAGGACAATCCGCATCGGTGCTGCATGGGGTCATCGCCATCATGCAGGTACCCATGGCCCCGTCGCAATCATGATCTGCGTTGCCGCCAATGGTCGTATAAAGGCCGTACATGCCTCCGGGATCGGTGTGGGACCAGCATCCGCCGTAAACCATGAGATCGATCTGCGGAGCCGGATCCAGGGTAACGGTATCAAGCCCCGGTCCCAGATCCCCAACCGCCTTCGTGAGCGTCAACTTGACCACGACGGGCGTATGCGAATCGAAGGTACCGCCTTCGCTACAAGTATGGTGGATCGCCATCCAGCCCAACGGCTGAGGATCTACACTCGACAGACACGCTTGCACATCGTAGTTGGTCGTCAGACCGCCCTCGAAATTAACCGTAATCGGTGCGGTGCTCACCAGATCCAGAGCTACGATCTGAGTATTAACAATGGCCGGAGGGGGGGGGGAATGAACGGCGGCACCGGAATCGCGGCGTCATTCAAGCGCTGGACGATCGTGTCCACCATCCAATTCCACCCATACGGCGAGGGAGCCGGAATACTCTGATTACCTTTGAAGTAAATGATGCCGTCGAAGGGATCCGACCCGGGGCCGAACTCCTCCTTAAAGGTGTCCGCCGGTATCGGCTCTTCGTTGAAGTTTTGATACGTCGACCCGCCGCCCGGCGTGGTGAACAAGTCTGACCCCGCCGTTATCGTGCATTGGGCCAGCGCCGGTGAAGCCGAAGTGAGGACAAGAACCGCACCCAAGACGGCTACAACTCCTGCAAATCGTATCACCCCGCGCCACACACGCTGCCAATGCGCACAACCGTATCCTACTCGATATGTTTGGTTTGCTGACATCACACCTCTCCGCTTCTAGGTTGGCCCCTGACTGGTAACTCTGCCAAATATCACGATTCGTCGCTCGATTTGCCGGGTCGCGCACAGACCACGCACCGAAGTCGGCACGCGGCTGCACCAATAGTCCCGTAGACATCTTGGGCGCCTCGGCTGACACCTGATTCCGAAATAAACCCGATAAAATGCACAATTGGCGATTCTAGGCTTGGCATTCGCTCCCTCTCCGTGCGTCGACGCGCACCTGCAAGGACATGGGCGGCTAAAGTCGCCAGCCCGCCCAACGGCGCAAACACCGACAGCCATCTACCACACCTCCGTACTCTGTGCGCCTACCGAAAAGAAATGCGGGTTCCCGTCGCGCCGGCACCGACTACTCAGGCCCCGTGAAGATCCGCGCGCAGTTCACAACGCGGAGACACCACGAAGACCACCCGCCAACTTTGCGAAAGGCCCTCCGATGCCAATCCGGTAGTTGAGTTCCCAGTATACGTCCACAACCGGGCTGCCGCAAGGAAAAAACCCTTCATTAAAGCAGGAATGGAAGACCGGCGCGTTATGGGCCGATGCGCGCGCGACTTGGCACGAAATGACGTCCGGGATCGCGTCGACTATGCTGTTCAAAAGACTTAGCGCGGTGCGCGTGTCATGCGGGTCATCGGTTCAGGCCCAGTGTTGGGCGACTATCGGCACCGCAGGGGCGCGGGGTCACGGCGCGCAACGAGGATTGAACCTTGCGAAAACCAGTCGTCGGCGTGATGGGTGGGGCAAGCGTAGGCGGAGACGTCGAGGCAATGGCCGAGCGCCTCGGGGTGCTCATTGCCCAGCATGACTGGGTCTTGCTCAACGGCGGCCGCAACAAAGGTGTGATGGCGGCATCGGCGCGGGGGGCCAAGAAAGCCGGCGGGACGGTCATCGGCGTCCTCCCGGACAAAAGTGACAAAAGAGCGTCGCCGGATCTCGACTTCGCTATCCTCACAGGCCTTGCCGACGCGCGGAACCTCATTAACGTGCTCTCGAGCGATGTAGTAATCGCATGTCCGGGCAGTCTCGGAACGATGTCGGAAGTAGTCCTGGCCCTCAAGCACGCTAAGCCCGTTATTATGGTTGACTGGGACCCCTGGGAGGCGTTGGAGCGCTACCGTCGCCGTGGGCAACTGAGTGTTGCTGACGGCCCGGTCGACGCAGTAGAGCAAGTGGCGGCAATCCTCGGCAAATAAGGCGGATCGCCATCTACCGCGGGCTTCCGGCGCCGCCTAGCCCGATGACAGCAAAGAGACCTGCACTGGCGTGTGACATGCAAGAGCATCTGGAAAACCCCCCTCCGGAGAACACCAACGGTAACAGCGCGGAAGCCACAGCTTCGCGCGAGGATCGCCCCTGTTGGCCGAGACTCCACCCGCTTGACCTTGCGGCCATTGCCGTAACCCTCGGCATCGCCGTTGCTGTGACCGTCCCACGACTTTCTAGCGGCATCTGCTTCGGCGATTCAGGCGGGATTCAGCTCGCAGCCGCTACCTCGGGAATCACTCATCCTCCCGGTTATGTCGGATATTTGTCGCTCGCTCATCTCTTTACCCTGGTGCCGGGAGTCGATCCGGCATACATGGTGTCACTCGCGTGCCTGGGGTGTGGTGTCATAACCCTGTTGTTGTGCATCATGATACAGGTCAGGCTTGGCGTGGGTGTCGGGCTGGCATGTGCCGCGAGCCTGGGACTAACTGCGTATGCTCGCTTCTGGACGAATCTGCTCGCTCCCGAAGTATACATCCCAACGCTCATGTTCATGACGACATCAGCATATCTGCTGATCAGGTACTCGCGGCGAGGCGTACGACGCGATCTCTATCTTGCCGCCCTGCTATTCGGAAGCGCCTTGGCCAATCGTCCTCCGGCACTGTTCACCCTCCCGTTCTTCCTGGCGGTATGGTGGCTGGTCTCCAGCAAACTGGTATGCTCATCGGGACTGTCGCTGAAACCTCTGCTCGTTGTCCTGGGCTGCGGGATCCTGCCGGGAGTCCATTCACTTGCGTATTTGTGGGTCCGCGACAACCCGAGTACACGTTACAACTACATCGCACAGTTCACCGCGGAGACCCAAGAACTCCCGCTCGCCACCGATGGACCGCGGGCGAAGGTCGAGAGAATCTCGTGGCTGATCACCGGCAGACAGTTCCGCGCTTTGATGGGAAATACCTGGAGCGGTGTGCGGGCGAAGTTCCGGTTCTTGCGTAACGAACTTCTGCCTCTCGGTTGGCTCCCTATGCTCCTGATACCCTACCAGGCCGTCATCTTCCTCTTTGGGCTTGTCATCCTGGCACTTGCCGGCGTGATAGCCTGGCAGCGTTGTCGCATCACAACGCTGTTGCTGCTGGGCCTGGCTTGCGGTAGCACCCTCTTTGTTTGCCTGTATCGCATCCACGGCGACGCAGCCGACTACCTGCCACTCCTCTTCTTACTGACTGTTCTCGTAGGCGTAGCCCTGTCACCGCTGCTTCCTTTTGCCGCCTCAAAACGCCAGCGGACAGCAGCGCTCGTTCTAGCCGGAGCCGCATGCGCAGGTACCGTGTTGCACGCCCCCTATCGTCACAAGACAGGTGCCAATCTCGATGCCGCCCGGTTCCTCAAGCAACTGGATATGCCCACGCTGCCGCGGAACGCGGTGATCTGTTCCCACTGGGGAACGTCCCCGCCTCTCTGGTACGCACAGTGGGTTCTGTTCGATCGAGATGACTTACACGTGGTAAACGCGTGGTCACGCGAGTGGCTGCGCATGACCGAACCGATGCGCGGTCGCCCCCTCTACGCAACCAGCCAACCTAACAAAGAGGACGGCTTCACGTTTCAGCGCTACCGAAACGTCTGGCGACTCGAACGTATAGAGAATCCTCCGGAATCTGAATCACTCGCATCAGACTGACTCTATCGTGTCCGCCTTTGTTTGTGTCGCCGCTACGGTCAGACCTCAAGGCATCTGCCCTTTGCTGCGCTTGCCGGTGCTCCTTGTAGAATGCTCACCCAATCCTGACGGCGGAAGGACACCACGATCCAGATAGGCAGAGGCAGGATCAACCACCCGGCAAAGGAATCTACGATGACCCAGTGAAGGTAATCGAGGATACTCCGTCCCGCCGACCCGAGAGAGAACACCGACAAACCGTTGTCACCGCTGAACGCAAGGGCCAAGAAGATCCCAAGCCTGAGCACCACGTACACGCTGACCAGGAGGAGCCCCCACACCACGGCCCGCCAACGGCGATACCACGGAATCGGAGTGGCGAGGATGAGCGCAAGGACAAAGGCTGTGGGCAGATAACCTTTTTGACTGCTGCCTACAAAGGTATACTTGGCCTCGGTCCTCCAATTCGTAAGCACAGCCTCAGTATCATGGGCCGCCGTTGGCTTGGCAGCCGGGCGAAACTCTACGTTGCCGTAATATCCGAATCGCCCAAACAGCAGGTTCCCGCCCGCCCGATAGACCGTTGCATACGCCTCGTGCACGCCCGGCCACGGTGCGACCAGCAGAACGAATACCACCGTGAAACGAACGAAGAAGCCGGCAATGCGCCTGATTGGTAACACCGAGCTAACCTGTACGCGGGCGTGTCGCCCATTGCACCCATATCGCCCAGAAGCAGATCGCCAGGACGACGAACACCGCCTGCCAGACGTCGATATGAACAACATCCAGCGCGCGTGGGAAATAGACGCCGACGAAAAACAGACTAACGATGCGAATCAGGTTGATCACCTGCAAAGCCAAGACCCCGACGAGGATGCCCCAAGCCTTGAACCAGAGCGAAACCGGGGACGCCAACACCGCAGCAGCAAACGCCGCCACCGGCTCGATCGCATCGCACCCCCGCACGATCCGCATAGCAAAGTCCGGCGATGTCACGGCCGAGCCGGTAACCGATGTCTCTTGCCCCAGGACATTCAAGGTATTGCTCGTTGCTCCTGCAATAAAACCCAGAAACGGTTTGAAGCCCGCGCCGCCCACATGGGGGCTGTGTATGAACCCATAGAACAGACCCATAAGGACAGCAAAGACGACCACAGCGCGCAACACAGGCCGCGCGCGCTTAGCACGTGACGGTCGCCCGCGTGATGAAACATGGTGTTTAAGGCGCGCATCACCGCTGCGGAGTTCATCGTCGCCAGCCGACCCCCGCACCTTCGAGCCCTTGCCGTGCACTCGGGATGGAAGCCAGCCCGTTCGCCGTCGCTCACTCTCGCCAGAACGCGTCACGCCTCTATCCGTTTGCCACCCGCCGGTGCCGCCCAAACTTGATCGTGATGCCAATCAACAGCAACACCGCGATAACGATCATCCCCCATGTGGAAACCGCGGGAACAGTGAAGGCGGTCAGCGAGAAGAAATCCACCGCAAACCGGACGTCATCCGTGTCCGTGATGGTTGCCGAGAGACCTACGACTCCGTCGGAGAGTGCGTCGGCCAAAAAGGTCGGATCGACATGTGCCGAGACGAGTCCCGTCTCCAGGTTATCCTGGACGATGGGGAAGAACGCCCCGGTCAGATCCAGCGTCCCCGCCCCGTCGTTGTCCACTAGAGCGATTGAATTGACAGCCTCGCCGAGAAACTCAGGTGGGGCGACCAGGGCGGCGAAATCCGCAATCAGTACGCCGCCGTGGACATGGGGACCGACATCCGGAAACACGAACACATTGTTTAGCGTGACGAAGTCGGGCTCCATCCTCAGTCCGACTAGGGTCTCATCCAGCCCATCGGCATCGATGTCGAAAGGCACGGAGACCACGGGCTTGGGCAGGTAGTCCGGCAGTGGAGCCCAGTCCGCAATCCCCAAGCCATACCCGTCGTTATCACCGATCGTCGAGGTTACCGTGATTTGGGCTTGAGCCGCGCTGATCGTAAGAACAATCATCAATCCGATAGGAAATGGTGATGTTTTCATACTCGCACTCCTCGAAAGACGGAACTACCCGCATTACTGATTACACTTGATCCACCCCGGACCCTCCGGGCACCCGGTTAAACTGTCCACCATTCCGGCGTTTACCGTGCCGAATGCCGGGTTTGGGCTCATCTGCGCGTTCGACAACCGGGGCTTCGGCAGCCAGATATCGTCGCCGTTGACGGTAATGTTAATGGTCCCAGACCTGTTGACTTTAAAGACAATGTTCTCGGAGTTGCCAGTGACGTTGACCGTACCGGCGTTACGATCGACAGTGATATCTCTTCCACGATTTCCCTTTATGTCGACTACCGCTCCCGACATGTTGAACTCAATCAGTATGTCATCCACATTGTCGTTAATATCAATAGACCCACGATTGTTTGCTATCCCAATATAATCTGGGTTCTTGTTGATAATGATGGTGTTGTAGTTGTTGAGGATGTAGATGTCTTTCTCGTTTCCGTTGATTGTGAGTACGCCATAGTTCTCGACAACTATGATCGTATCGTTGCTGTCGTTGATCACCATAGTCCCGTTGTTCTTCTCGACGGTGATCAGATCCTCGCTCCAGTTGATCGTAAGCGTCCCGTCATTGTCCAAAACGTTGATGAAAGCATAGCTGTTCTGAACAGTCATCTTAGCGCCGGCCTGTATCTTCCCGACCATTAGCGTCCCGCGATTATCCGACACGGTAAGGGCACCGTTAGGCGCTTGGATCAACGCAATATTGATGTTCTGGGGCGTGAAGGCCGTTAGCGTGATAGGGGTGATGATAGGTCCGGGCCAAAGCGCCAGTGTCGGCGCAATCTGATTGTAAATCGTGATGGACCCGGCCGTTAACGAGACAATCCCAACGAGGATCGTCAATATCAACAAGAGAATAGCACCAACACCACGCGGCTCATCAGGCTCGCCAGAGTCTCTGGCCGGTTGATCGAGGTCGGCCGCCCCGTTATCAAGCGATCGAAGGAATACGCCAAACGAATCGTACAACCCGTCCCTGGAATCTCGAGGCGCCACGGATGTCGCGCACGCGGAAGTGGAGAGGGCACCGATGATTGCCGGTGTCCCCGGATCACCGTCGAGGGCTGCGGGGACGTCAATGACCTGAACGCCCCCGAGGCAGTCAGACACAAACGCCACATCACGCCATAGCACCACATCGACAGCCCGGTCGGTTGTTGTGACGGTCTGGTCAATCGCTGGGGCTGTGGGATCGGTGACGTCAAGGATCTGCAAGCCGGCAGCATCATCTGCGAGTAGCACGGTGTCAAAGTCGATGACCGCAGGCGAGTGGGCGAAGCCCGGTGTGTCCACCGATCCGACGATCTGCAGGGGCACCGCGCTCCCGCTGGCCAGCGAAGAAATGTCGACGACATGCATGCCCGCATCGCCATCGGCCACGTAAGCGTAATCGCCGAAGACTTCTACGCCGTAGGCCGTACCCGTCGTAAGAACTTGGTCCACCAGACTCGGCGAGCCGGGCTCCGAGACATCAACGACAAGTAGCCCCGCAGTATCAGCTGCCACCAGGATGGCCTCGGGAATCACCGCTCGTATGTCGCGGGCCGCAGCGCTCGTGGGCAAGTGACCGATGATCGCTGGCGTGTCCCCCAGTTCGATCACCTGGACACCCTCCAAACCGTCGGCCACAACGACGAGATCAGTGTCGTGCACGAAGCCTACGTCGTTGGCGAACCCGGGCGTGTCTATGAGGGCAGTCACTGTCGGATTAGCCGGATCCGAAACGTCCAAGACTTGCACCCCGGTCACCCCCAGCGCGACAACCGCCGTGTTTCCCCGCACGTCAATGCCTTCTCCCCCGGTGGGAGTTGGAAGGCCGCCAAGGGGGCTGGGCGTCGATGGTATTGAAATGTCGGCGGTGTCGACTCCCAGCGTCGTGGTGACGTAGAGCGAATCATACGCGTGGATCGTTGCGCTGGCGTCTTCGAGCAGCGCAATCGCGCCATCGAGGCCTTCTACCTGCGTACCCGGTTCAATCTCCCGAAAAGGCCCGTTGGTCAGTAGTCCGAGATCATGGATCAATCTGGCGATGTTCTCGTCAGGTGGATCATCCGGGTCGCCTGCAAAGTCGACGACCGGAAAAGTGAACGTGTCGAGCTCAACCGTCTGCCCGTCGACGCGATAATCGATGTTGATCCCGACGTCTCCCTCAGTGTCGCCAGGTGTGAACACGCCACTCTCGGGATGAACTGTGCCGTCCCCGCCAGCCACCGTAAACGTGAATACGCTCTGCGGTTCGACCAAACCGGTCCCGTTATTGGCGTTGATCGCATTCGACTCGATGTTGAACAGGTTCAGGCCCACGTCCAGGAGCTTGACAATCTCGAAGACGCCGAAGGCCTCCAGAGAACTCTCGGGAACCGAGGCGTGTACCATCGCCGAGCCCGTTGCCAGCCCTTCGATAGTCGCAATCGCGACACCGTTGGCGTCGGTCACAAGATCACTCGCCGCGCCGCTCCCACCTCCCCCTCCATCTAGGAACTGAAAGGGGGCTCCGAGCGGGTTGGCTTCAAGATGGACAACCACGCCCTCGACCGGTTCTCCGGCGGACGATACCGTGGCCGTAATGATCCCGGTTGCGGATTGGCTGGAACGGTCTCGCAACGGGAGAAACCCATCGACAAACGGAATGATCCCGGTATGCATTCCGATGGGGAAGAAACCGGGCCAGAGAACGTCCAAAGCAACGACCTTCACCGTGAGCGTATCAGGCTCAACCGGTTCAGGCTCTTCCCCTCTCGGTACGGGGGGCACTTGAGCCCCACCTACGACTACCTGCCCGAGCGACGGTCCCGGCCAGAATGCGAAGAACGCCACCAGATAAAGCGAAATGACCCGTCCAATGAAAGTGTAGGGGATTCTCAACATCTCAAAGCGCTCCGTCGGCCTCCTAAGGCCTTCACACCATGTAGACCTGCTTGGCCGTTACGACGCGCGACACGTCGCCAGACCAGCCAAGCTACGGCGAAGGTGGGGCAATGAGAACTCAAAGACCCTCCGATTCGCCTCGCTATCCCTTAGGACGCAAACGAACAATCGCGCGTTGACCACCTGCACGAGAGGCACAGAACCGCCGTGTGCGTCCCATCCACGACGTGCCTGAACAACATCCAGATTCCACCCCCCGTTCGACGCTCCACTGTCCCCGCGCCTCTGTGAATTCTTGCGATGAAAGGCCAACAACAGCACAACATAGTGACACCGTTATGGCATGTGCGTTGCGAAGTGACCGCGCTTCTGCTCAGACTGCACGGTCGAGTCGCAGCCCTCCTGGCCTGCCTGGGCCTCCCTCGACCGGCAACGTCGCACCAGCGCCTCAACAGGACTGCTCATCCCACCGCAGCCGCCCACTGGGGCTGCAGCGCTGGACACACCCGATATGCCCGATAACCAGCACCATTATACAGAGACAGCCTATTCTCCGCAAGAACAAAAACCGTCCGATAAGACGCACATTCACCACCACTGAATCGTGTCCCTGAAGGGTCTGTTGACTTCGTCTATCGCCTGCTTCACTTCAGCGGGCGAAATACCCGTATCCGTGTAGTAGTTGACGATCACGGGCACATGTACCCCTCTACCCATGTCATGTCTGTGGCCTCAGCAGGAGAGGATTGCAGTCCCCCGAGGATGAACATGAGCACAATAGGTACAGAAGACCGTGCGGTGCAACGCCGCAGATCTAACGTGGGAACGGTCATTGCGCAATTGTCCATGGCTATAGCACCGAACGATCAAGTGTAGCGGCTAGTCCCTATTGTCCGCCGGGGACAACCTGTCTTCGGACGCTACAAGCAAATAGAGCTTGCTCTAGTTCCTCTGCATTAGTCTCTAGTCTCATGCAGAGAAGCGTGCCTAGGACGGCCACCTCTCCGGCCAAGGTCTAATTGTTGTTCACGACTCGTACACGGCACTATCCGCCTCTCATCGCCGACGTGAGCGGCGCGCCAAAGCCGAGCCGGTCCAGCATGTCAGGTGAAGCCATCGTATGTTGCCTGCGTCGCGCCCTCCCGGGCGGGGTCACGTTGTTTTGACTGTCCGCCGCCGCCCAAACTTGATCGTCATGCCAATCAGCAGCAAAACCGCGATCACAACCATCCCCCACGTGGAAACGGCGGGGGTGATCTCCCCGCACGCATCGTCAATCCCGTCGACCGGATCGGCATCTCCCAGGCACACCGATCCCCCACCCACCGGAGAGAACCCGAACGCCTCACAACAGTCCGGGTCGATGTCTGCACAGTCGCCCGTCTCCATGTCACAGCATGCTTCAGTGGGCCAGCACGTTGCATCCTCGCCAAAAAACACTCCGCCAAATGCGTCACACTCGACTTCGGTAATGCCTTCGATGCACGTAATGTCAAGCACATTCCTTGCGCGCCCACCGTCCTCTCCACCTCCACTCCCGGGCTTGCAGCACTTTCCTCGCTTGGGACAAGGATTGCCGAGCGGACCATCAGGGGGATCGACGTCGAGTAACACGTTCCCATCGACCCCATTGAATAAAAACCCAGTCCCATGGCCACCTGCTATCGGTGATGCAACCCCGCCGGGCCCTCCGGCACCCGGGGGTTCCCCGTCTCCTCCCGGCCCTGGAGTACCTCCACGAGCGAAAGCATCTCCTCCGTTCCCGCCGGTGTTGTTGGCATCCCCGCCATCGCCTCCCGCGGCATTTGCCGCTCCCCCCTTTCCGCCTATTAGCCCCTTCTTAGGTGGGTCGCAACAGGACACTGGTTTCATGCCGTTGCCTCCCGTAGCCACCGCGGTAGCACCGTTTCCGCCATACTGGTCTATGCCAGGGGCAATCCCCGTACTTCCGCCCTTACCGCCCTCAGCAATTGCGTCTCCACCGTCGCCTCCTGAAGAGCCGCCAGCGCCAGCGGTCGCATCTGCGCCTCCACCGTTGCCGCCAGTCACCACAAAACCATATTGCAGTCCAAAGTAGCCGGCCGACAACCCAATGCGCTTCACGTTCCCGCCGGCGCCGCCCTTCGCTACTGCATCCCCTCCTTTGCCGCTTCCTATGCCGCTCTTTCCGACGGCGCGTGCGAACTTCCCGGTCCCCGGGTAAAGCCACCCGTCGCCCGCCTTCTTCGGAGTGTTCGTTACTGGGTCAGGCGTCTTCCCTGGCCCGGGATCGCAGTCAGCGCGCAAGGTCCGGAACGCTATGCTCTCGCCGTACCCGTCCTTTCCGGATATTCCCCTCGAACTCATACCCGCACTTCCGGCCAACCCACCCCCGGCGCCAGTGACAACCGCGAACTCTGCAAGCGTAACCACACCGTCACCATCCCAATCAAGAGTGGTCAGGGTCAAGTTACCGGAGTCTCCTCCCCGGCCAGCGGCTGTAGAGCAACTACCACCCAGACCAGGTAGTGTGTCGGCATCGCCGTCACCACCGTCGCCTCCTATGGCTTCGACATCGCCCCCTGTACCCCCGTCATTCGAGACAAGGAGGCCAGGGACGACCGACTCGACCGACAATGTTCCACCTGGGGTGAAAATCGTCAAATCACCCCCGTTTCCACCGGCTCCTCCGTCAGCAGTGCCATTCCCCGCATCTTGTCCCACGTCGGTTCCGTCGCCAGCGTGCGCGGTTGCACTCCCTCCAGCCCCTCCGACGCCCGTTGCAACGCGCGATGACGACCCCAGGTGAACGTCTGATCCAAATGCCAACAGGGTCACTGCGCCACCGTTCCCGGCGTCGCCCCCAACCGCGACTGCGGGCTCTCCCTCAGCACCCATCACAGTAACATCCTCACCGAGAGCGCCATTCCCAGCGCCGATCCTTCCCCACACGCTGATCCCGTCACCCGCGGTAATTGTAATGCTCGCTCCATCGTCCCCATAAGACTGCCCATCTCGACCCACGAGTTCCCCCTCAATGGACACCGACCCCAAGCAGAGAATTCTGACGTCATCAATGGCAGTCACGGTAACAGCAGGTGAGATGCTTACCGAACTGGCAAGAACTACACCCGAGAGATCAACGTCCATCCCGGGCGCAAAGGGCTCGGCCTGCGCAACAGCGAGCTCGAGGGAGACAGGTTCAGAAAACTCCCCGATAGGCTGGCCGAATGCATCGCTACCTTGGATGCGGATCGCGTAAATCCCTGGAGTCGTCTCGGGAGGAAACACGATACCTCCTACCACCACTTCACCTACAGCGATGTCCGTAAGCTCAAACGAGAGATCCGAACTCCCGCTTACTTCTACAATGTAACTGACAGCATCAGCAACATGGGTGAAGGTCAATACGATTGGTGGGTTCGCCAACGACGATGCGGTAATTAGGAGCGTAGCACCGTGTGGTGGCTCAATGATCTGTGGCTGCATTTCGCCATGTGCATGTACCGTTATGTTCGCAAATGCGATTCCTAAGGCCCACATTAGGACACGACTTGGACGCCTCCGCTGATCAGGTGTTCCCTGGATAGCGTCTTGCCTTCCTTCAGACTTCATAATCACTGTCTCCTATTCTGCCTAATATCCGTGCACACTGTTACAGAACGTAGCTAGGTCGGATTCCGAACATTTTGATTCCGTTTTCTGGGGGAATCTGTCAACCAGGGACAGTCGCCTATTCTACCCTTCAGGTTCCGTTCCTTTTCCGCTTTGCCGAACACAAACACTTGCCCAATATTCACCTCCTTCCACCGATCGATAGAACGACGCGTGGCATAATCCACTTTCGACACTTCGCTGCTCTCGTTCGAAAAACGGGGCGCATAACCGAGTGGAGTATTGATGACGTGCCCGCGAGAAGTGCGGACTCCTCAAGACACACTCGCACAACCGCGAGCATGCCGCGTACCGCACTCTACTATCTCTCCGTGGGGGCACTTCTCTCACGCCTCTGTACGTGCTCAAGACGAAATGACAACGTTATGGCACGCGCGCTCCATCCTGTGTTCGCACCGAGAGCATCACCACCATGTCGTGCCTTAAAGACAAAACCGGTGGCCCATGTCCTTCGAGTCTTCCGCCGATCTGATCAGAACTTAAATCACGCGTGTTCAGCCGAGCCCACGACGAGAGAGTAGGGGTTGACCGTCACGCCTCATATTACTAGACGCTTGGCTTGGTCGACTGGCGCATAGAAAACTGTGGTAAAAATACTACGGCGGCAAACTTGACTCGACATCTTCAAGGAAGCGTGCGTCAGGCCACCCGCGCCGGTTGCGGAGGACGGTTCCGGGCCGCTAAGACACCGTTCTCCTGCGGACTTTGCCGCCGTACCCTCGTGTCGCCTCCACAAGCTGCACGGTGTGGTGCTGCGCTTTCTGCGGCGGTGATAACAACAGACCGCGAATGCCGGAAAGGTGTCACATGCGCTGCGAAGTGAGCCTGCTCTTTCCAAGATTGCGCGGTCGGGCCGTGGCCCTCCTGGCCGATTGACCCGGGCCTCGCTCGACTGACACAGTCGCACCAACCCCCCCAACAGAGCTGCTCAAACCGCCGCGTCGCCGGACGAGAGCTGCCACGCCGGACACACTCGATGTGCCTCGTAACCGGCAACATACAGAAACAGCCAATTCCATGCAGAGAAAAATCGGCAAGTAGGAGTTGCAGTGCAACTGCACTGTTTAAGGTAGGGGATCCGTCGTCGCGGATCACGCCTATCTCGATCAATCAAGGCGAAGTACCGATAAGATTCGCATATACCAAACACGAGGGGCGTGCATTTACGGAGAGAGCCGGCGCGAACTGTGATGATCGATGCCCCCAACCAGCCCGAACCAGGCCGCAGGAGAGTTTCGTTGGTGACAACCGTCCTCAACGCTGCCGAGGGATGCGCCAAGATGCTGGAATCGCTCGGTGGCCAGACGCGCGTACCCGACGAGATCATCGTGGTCGACGGCGGCTCCACCGATGGCACGCTGGACGTTCTCCGCCAGGAAGCTCAGCGCGATGCGAGGATTCGACTGCTAGTCAAACCCGGCGCCAACATCGGGCAAGGTCGCAACGCCGGCATCGAAGTCGCCACCGGCGAGATCATCCTCAGTACCGACAGCGGTTGCCGGCTGGACCACAACTGGGTCGAGAGCATGGTCCGGCCATTTGAGGAGCACCCCGACACTGAACTCGTCGCAGGTACCTATGAGATTGACCCGCAAACGCTCACCGAGGCCGTCGTCGGCACTGCAACCATGCGTGGAGCCCTTAAGCCCATCGATCCGGACACTTACAACCCCTCCTGCAGATCCCTGGCCTTTACCAAGAAGCTGTGGGAGCGCGTGGGCCGATTCCCCGATTGGATCGAGATCGACGACACCCTCTTCAATCTCAAGCTCAGACGGATGAACGTCAACCGTCGGATAGTGCGCGATGCCGCCGTGCACTGGAGGCCTCGATCGACTCTCACCGGCATCTACCGCCAGTTTCGCTTCTACGCCACCTGGCGGGGACATACCCAGCTTGATGCCGAGGCAATTCACTTTAACATCCGCAACCTTACGGTGTGCCTCATCCTTCTGCTTGCCGCCATCTGGTTCTCGGTCGCCTGGGCGTTGTTCCTCGCTGCCTTTGCCTATTTCTACATCTACAGTTTTCACGATAAAGCGCGTCGCGTTGCAGCCAAGCTCGGCACGTGGAAGGCGTACCCTCTGAGCATAGTCGTCCATTGGGCCATCGTACTGGGAGGCATCAGCGGCTACCTAAAGGCATCCTGGCAGCGGCTGCGGGACCGTGAACGATACCAGTCCCGCATGGAAGCCTACCTCGCCGGGACCTGACGACGCAAGAACCACACGTTGCCCGGCGACACCGAGCCTGAGTGTGCCCGTATCGGCTGCGCGAGACCACAACCGGGCGGCTCCCCCGCGGTCTGCCGGAGAATGTCAACGGCATCGCCCCGGCCCCATGACGGACGGCAAAAGGCACAGCCCACCCTTCCAGGTGCTTGCCATTCCAAAACGGAATACCATAATGTGTACAGAATCCGGAGGACTTGATTTGGAGGCCAGCACACGCGAGGTTTTCATATGAGAGATATCACCCAACATTTAGTCGAGTTGATCAAATCGACCTCATCCGATCTATCACCTGATGTCGAGGTCACCCTTAAACGAGCGAGCAAGGAAGAGAAAGACGGCTCAGCTGCACAGGGAGCGCTGCTGACCATTCTCGAAAACGTCAAGATGTCGCGCGAAACGGACCGGCCCATCTGCCAGGATACGGGAACACCGATCTTCTACTTGTGGTATCCCGAAGGCCGGTCGCAGCGTGCCTTTCGCGAGCAAATACAGGCATCTGTCCGCATCGCCACTGAACGGTCGTACCTCAGACCCAACGCTGTCGAAGCCTTGTCAGGAAAGAACAGCGGAGACAACACCGGTGTTGACTTTCCCACTATTCATTTCGAAGAGTGGGACAACGACCACCTCAAGGTTGGACTTCTGCTCAAGGGCGGTGGATCGGAGAACTGCGGATGCCAATACAGCTTGCCTTCCCCTGAGTTCGCCGGCTCGCGCGACCTGGCCGGTGTGCGCAAGGCCGTCCTCGACGCCGCATACAAAGCCCAGGGACTCGGCTGCGCTCCCGGCATTCTCGGCATCGGCATAGGCGGCGATCGCGCAACCTCGATGGTGAAAGCCAAAGAACAACTGTTCCGCCCACTAGGCGACCAGAACAAAGACCGCGAACTCGACAAGATGGAAAAGCAACTCCATCGCGAAATCAACGAGCTGGGAATCGGACCGATGGGATTCGGTGGATCGACCACGGTGCTCGGCGTGAAGATGGCCCAGCTTCATCGTGTCCCGGCATCCTTCTTCGTATCCATCGCCTATATGTGCTGGGCCGATCGACGCAAGATCATGACTATAAGGGATGGCAACGTCACCATAGAATCGCCTTGACAGGAGCGGAGAACCCCGTCGACTCTTCGCCGGGGTCCGGTCCAAAACAGAAACAAAGCCATAGGAGACGTATTTATGGCGACCAAACTAACCGTTCCGATCAGTGAAGACGAAATCCGAGCATTGAAAGTCGGAGATCAGGTCCTCCTAGACGGGGTGATTTTCACCGCTCGAGATGCCGCCCATAAGTACATGATCGAGAACTTCGTGCGCGGCACCTGCCCCGACGCAGAGAAGGAAATCTACGAGGTGCTCAAAGCCGGCTTGAAAGGATCAGTACTGTACCACTGCGGACCCGTGGTAAAAAAGCACGACGATGGAAAGTACGAATTCATCGCGGCTGGGCCGACCACCAGCATTCGCGAGGAACCCTATCAGGCCGATGTCATAGGGCACTTCGGAGTCCGCGCCGTCATCGGAAAGGGCGGAATGCGCGACAAGACCCTTGCAGGCTGCAAGGAACACGGCGCAGTCTACCTGCATGCAATCGGGGGGGCCGCCACCCTCATAGGCGAATGTTGCAAGGAAGTGCTTGACGTGTACAAGCTCGACTTCGGTGTTCCCGAGGCGTTCTGGAAAATCCGCGTCGAGGACTTCCCCTGCGTGGTGACCATGGATTCGCACGGAAACAGTCTCCACACCGAGGTGCAGGCCAACTCCGAGGCTCAGCTTCAGAAGATACTGGCCAAGTAGGCAGCCTACGCCTTCCTTGTCATTCGGAATGCTCAAAGGGGGTGTGTACGCGCTCCGTGCACGCACCGAGGTCGGCACGGTAGAATCTACAACCCGCCACACGCCGAGCTGAAACTCGTCCATTCCTGACAGCAGCTATCCCACCTGAAGACCAACCATCTCCGGGCAGGTCGCGATTCGTTCCCGCCCATATAAAAAGGCAGCGTATGGCAAAGTCCACCATACGCTGCCTCTTATTACTTCCTCCAGGAAGGGTCGCCCCTTCCTATTCGGGAACGCTGCAATGCGGCAATCTACCGCGTGCTGCGAACCTTCTTCACGCTCACGCCCTGCTGGTAGGCAAGCATATCGTCTGCATCAACCCAACCGTCACCGTTCAGGTCGGCAGAGGTAAGCTCACCAAGACCTCTGGCGCGGAGATCCTTCACCGAAATCGAGGTGACAGGAGCGTCAAAGGCACCTGGAACGTCAACACAGCAAACGTCCTTGGCCGAGGCCAGGAAGTTCGCCTCGATGATGCCGTAGTCGATGTTGTCGACCACACCGTCACCGTTGATGTCACCGTGCGGGCCAGGCATGCCGCATGTCGTGTCAGCTGACATTACGCCACCGCCCTGGACCGATACGATGAACTGACTGAAGTCCACAACGTCAATCACGTTCGGAGTATTGGCAGTGCCCTTCCAGTAATCAAGGTTACCCGGGATCAGCCAGTTGCCGCCGAGTAGCGGATCACCCTTCCAGGTCGCCTTCCAAACGTTATCAACACAAGCAAGCTCGCCCTCGGCACGCAGCGTGTGGTACGGATCTACCGCAGCGATGCATTCCCAGTTGTACTTCTCGATCTTCAGGAAGCCATCAGCGTGACCTCTGAAGTTGTACGGCGGGCCGAAGTACATCTCGGTGCACTCGATAACAGGTGCATTGCAGGCCTCATCGTACAGCTCGAAGCAGATGCAACGCTCGACATTGCCCGGAACCAGGCCGCCAACGTGCACCTCAACGTCCAAGGAATGCTTGTCGCTGACCATGACCGTCCAGACTTCCTGCATCGTGTCGCCGCAGTCGTTCGTCGCGGTGCACTGGAAGTACCACTGACCCTGAGTGAAGACGCCACCGTTCATGACCAGAGCATCGACAATCGCCTGATCCGGAGCGGGCTCGCCAACGTTGTGGGCAAACGCACCGGTGCAGACAATATCGGCCTCGCCGCAGGTGTCATCCGCAGTGGGGGTATCCCAAACGATGTTCGCCGTCGGCATGCCACAATCGGCATTCACGTCAACGTCGCCCATGTCGTCCATGGACAGCGTACCATTCAGACGAACGTCCTTGCTGCACGCAGTCGTGTAGTCAACAAGGTTACCCTCGCTGTTGGTCAGGAACGTGTTCTCCGGATTCACACCGTCGAAGCAGACGTTGCAGGCATCGCAGCCGTCAAGCTTCACGAACGTCAGGCAGGCCATGTCGGCCGGACCCTTCGTACCGGTGATAAACTCGAACACGCCAGGCTCAACCTCGACCTCGTACGGCTCAACGTGAGTCACGTAGAAGATCGAGCCGCCGCCCCAGTAGCTCACAGCCGGGGTCTTGTCGAAGATCGAACCATCGCACGGACCAACGTCTATCAGCTCGAGGCACTCATCATCATAGGTCAGCAGGAACTGACCGCCGTTGATCTCCTCCGAACCGGCAAGCATGGTCACCTGCATGGTGATCTCGTCGCCAACGTCGAAGCAGTTCGCATCCGGATACTCGCCCGGATCGACGTTGATCACCAGCGGAGTGGCCAGCAGGCACTCGCAGAAGAGATCAACACAGGGCCAGCTGCCCTCGGTGAATACGCAGTCGCTGTCGTCAACGCACGGGAAGTCATTGACGTCGTCACCAACGCACACGCCGCCGTCGCACGCATCGTTGACCGTGCAGCCGTTGTCATCGTCACACGGATCGGTATTCGGGATGTGATCCACAGTACCATCCGGGTTGCAGATGTCATCCGTGCAGAGGTTACCGTCGTCGATGATGGTCAAGTCACCCGTCACCGGGTCACAGCACTCGGTACCGATCACGAAGTTCGGAATGTTATTGCAGACACACTCTGGGAAGCACGTGTCGTCCGTGCAGGCGTTATCGTCATTGCAGTCGAAGTCCGTCAGGCAAACACAGCACTCAACGGAGCAATCTACGCCTGGCCTGAACTCGCGCGGAGCAGCCAGCAGATCACACTCATCCGCACGGAGGTCCGGCGTACAACCCGCACCCGGCGAACCGATGCCATAGCAGCAGCTACCGGTCTGGATCGTGATGACAGCCGGAGTCCGATTGAGACCCGGAATCAAAACACCACCACAGTCGTTGTACAGCGTGAAGTTCACGTCGTCCACGAAGTTGAGGCTGTAGCTACTCCTGGCATCCGCGGGAACCACAACCTTGGCCGTACCACCGTAGAAGTACGGGAACTCGTCGTCGTCGTCACGACAGTCGGTCGAAGCCGCACCCATCGTGTAGTCAGCACCTGCACACGAGATCGTGGGGGTGTAGCCCATACCTGCATAGACCCAGTCCGGACGATCGATACAACCTGCCGGGAACGTGCCGCAAACACCCGCATCGGCACCGCAATCGCTAAGCCAGTCAACGTTCGGGATAGGATCGGACAGGTCCGACGTACAGACCTTCAAGGACATGTACACCTGCTCACCGCAGATGTTCAGTCCAGCCTCATCGTACCACATGATATTGACGCCGGGATTGGACGGGGTGGCGTTGACGCCAAAGAAGGTGTCCTTGTCAAAGGCGCCCTGGAAACCGCCCAGGGTAGGAATGCCATCGTCATCCGGATCCCAGCCATCCAGCTGCATAAACATCGTGACTTCGACGTCGTTACCAGCACCACCCTTAGCAAGGATGATCTCTGTCGGCCCACAGTCACCGGTGCCCGGCATGCAAATCACGTCACCCGTGGACGCCACCGGCAGCAAACGAATCTCCTGACCTTGCACACTCCCCACGAGCACGAGAAGTGCAAGAGCCAGACAACTAAAACCTGCTCTCATTTTCCTTCCTCCTAACATAAGGGACACTTTCCCCTAACACCAAATCAGACACAAAGAAGACGCTACGAACACAAACCTAAAAAAGACAACCCTCCAAAATACTGCTAACCGACAGCCAAATCATCGTTCACCTGGCTGCCACAACACATATCACCCTCCGTTTCTAAGACACAAACTCCTATATTCTCACAAAAACCAATTTCCGATTTAGCCGTTGAACCTCCCGGGTGGGGTGGGCAAAAACACCCACCCCACCCTGAGGATTACATCGTATTACCCTGGCGGGCAATCGTCCGGATC
>CP070744.1:3356022-3404495 GCA_020348265.1 Phycisphaerales bacterium
TTGTGCTTCGACAATCTCACGGCCGGTGACACTTACATCCTGATGCTGACCGGGTTTTCCGCCTTGGAGTCGTGTGGTGAGTATACCGTGGACGTGGAGTGCCCGTGCGGGGTCACACCGGCAAATGACCTCTGCGCCGGCCGGGAGGTGCTGTCATGCGCCGGCTCCGCCACGATCGATACCTCGCTGGCCACCCACGGGACGAACGATCCGGACCTGAGCTGCTCAAGCACGGACGAACCATGCACGGTCTTTTACGAGTTTGCCCCGTCGCAGACCAGTGCCCGCATCCGCACCGACTTGTCTTCCGTGGCAGGTGATTCGTCCTACGCCCTGTACGCCGTGGATCAACTGGATGTCTGCAACGAAACGCTCTGGACCGAGGTCGGCTGCAGCGAAGACGAAGGCATCGGCCAGAACGGGGACTTGTGCTTCGACAATCTCACGGCCGGTGACACTTACATCCTGATGCTGACCGGGTTTTCCGCCTTGGAGTCGTGTGGCGAGTATACCGTGGACGTGGAGTGTCCTTGTCCTGAGGAAGTGCCGATCCCCGCCATCTCCGAATGGGGCATAATCGTGTCAACGGCGCTGTTGTGCGCGATCGGCGCCGCCGTCTTCGGTCGGCGTAGGCCACGGATCGCCGGCTGAGGCTCTGTGCGTAGAGCAAGTGCACCCCATGCGCCGGCGTAGACGTTTCCTCCAGCAGCCCGCCGGGGCCGACTGACGGCGAGGCTGTCTTAACCGAGGGCCTTTACATTCAGTCACAGCTCGCGGGGTCAGATGCACGCTGGCCGATGCGCGCCGGAATAGATCTTGCTCGCCGTTAGCAGCAGCAGCGCCAGGATGACCAGGCCCCATTCTGAGACTGTCGGGATAGTCCTAAGACAGCAGTCGCACGCGCCCGGCTCTACCTCGATCGCCCTGACAGCGTCGTTATAGGCATCCTTGGACCAGATCACCGGCACCGGCGAGAAGCTATTCTTGTCGCATGCCAAATCCGCGTCGCGGCCACCCGAGAAAGTAACGTGCGCGATGAAGCCCCCGTCCGACTTGCGGACCTGCACGATCGAGCCAAGAGGGTTCTGACTGACATAGAGTACATCGCCAGTACCACCGAGTATGCCGCTGATGAGACCCAGCGGGTACCCATCGGCATCTGTCGGGGTGAATGTACGCAGATGAGCACCAGTATCTGCGTCGTGTTGGTCAATCTGCGTCGAAACATCATCGGACACGTAGACCGTGTCGTCGCTTATGTCGTAGAAGATCCCATCGGCGAACCCCAGTCCCGGGGTTTCCGCGGTGAAGGCGAACGTCGCTATTCCGGTCGCGGGATCGATCTGATATACGCTCACCGGCGACCCGAGAGAGTCAGTCCCACCCCAGAGTATTTGTCTTGTTTCGTCCCAGGAAATGCTTCCGAAGGTGATTATCTTGCCGGTGTCGGCATCGGTAGTCTGAACGGACCCAAGGTCATTCCCGGACGCGTCCATCGAGTGCAGAAAAGGTGATCCCGTATTCGTGTAATACAGCGTGGGGGGGATCTGGCAATCAGCCTCAAACGCGGTTCCAATACCGCTTTGGCTGGGCACTGGGACGGGGACGACCGCCACGATGTCCCCGGGCGCGCCGGAGGCTATCGGGCCGGTCAAGAGGAACGCCACCGCACACGTAAATGTGCAGCGTCGTCGTCGCGTTACTTCAAAGAAAAACTGCATTCCAGGTTCCTTTCCTTGATCAATTCGCTCCCCCCGCCGGCCCGCGGGCCCGACCGACATAATCGGAACGGCTTGCGCCGTCGGAGCTTCGGTTTCTCCAATCATCTCTGCCAAAAAAGGTCGATCCTGCCGGTTTATTTGGGGCATCCGCCGCGCGCGCCCCTTAGAATCGTGAACGGGCCGGGCGCCGCCACGCCTGCGTCGTACGGTGAAGCGTCAAACACGGGCGGCGCCCGGGCTCGGGTGCAAGCGACGAACCTCCCGAACAGGCGGGAAGGCACGCTCTGAAGCGCGCAGGGACTGTCCCTCAGCCGGGGGGCCACATGAAAATATGGAGTTGAAGCCACCTTCCCCTCCGGATTAGCACCCGCTACCAGCAGAGTCGATTGCATCGCCATCCCCCGCTGAAGCGGACTTCCGCTTTAACGTGCCACCGCCCGCCGCCGCGGTCCGTCGCAAAACCTCTGCTACTCGGTGCCCTGCCCGGGAACTGGCGGCTATGCGATCCACGGTAAGAGTCCCGTGCTCGTCCTCAAGTCATCTCATGATCTCCCCGGTGAATGGCACCCAATAATGCTCCGTCTGGACAAACCTACTCCTAAGGCACAGGCTCACACTTTCCGTCCCGGCATTCTTCATTTGTCCCACAAGCTTTATTACACTTGCCGCAGTGCTCGTGGTTAGACTTCGTGTCGACGCATTCGCCCGAGCAGCATATACCCCCCGAGCAGGAAATCTCGTCCGGGCGATTGTGCTGTTCACAGTTGCCGGCGCCGTCGCAACGACCAACCGTGCACCCATTTGGATCACCCGGACATAGCGCCCCGCCGCGCTTGTGATTGGGTCGGCAGACACCTCCCCGGCAAGTGCTGGGATCATCGCAGGGACCGCTAGGGGGGTCACCGCAACGTATGCCCTCTCTCGTTTGCGTCTCCGCAGAACATTCACCAGTGGCAGGCTCGCAGACGCCAAGGGTGCACTCGTCGTTCAGGCGTGAGCAATCGACCGTGACAACGTTTGAGCAGGTTCCCGTACCGGTGTCGCACTTGTCCTCGGTGCACTCGTTATCGTCGTCGCAGTCCCTGTCTTTCGTACAGCAGTCCTCGATCGGTTCATGAACACAACCGCTTGCGGAATCGCCACTCTTCTCCGGGTCGCACGTGTCGGTTGTGCAGTCATTGCCATCGTCGCAAAGGGTATCGTTCGGCGCGTGGGCACACCTACCGCCAACGCATTGGTCGTCCGTACAGCCGATCGCCTCCGCGGTGCAGGCGTTGCGGCACGTTCCGCAGTTGGCCTTATCGGTCTTCGTGTTCGTACACCGGCCCTCGCAGCACTCCTCCTCACTCGTGCAAACCGCCTTGCATCCGCCGCAGTGTTTTTTGTCGATCTGCGTGTCGACGCATTCATCGTCGCAACATTCCAGACCACCGCCCTTGCACTGCCCACAATCCTCCGGGCAGGTGCACTTGTTCTCCGCGCCCGAGCAACAAAGGTCGCCGCACACGTGCAATTTACAGTCTTTCGGGCAGTTGCACGGGTCTTCCCTTGTATAGGTGCAGAAGCCGTCACCGCATACAATATGAGTAAGGTCGGGGAGACCGTCGCCGTCGAGGTCGGGATCGTCAGCGTTGAGCAAGCCGTCGCCGTCCACATCGGGGTCGGTGTAATTCGGCAGCCCGTCGCCGTCTATGTCCGGGTCCTCTTCGTTCGGAATGCCGTCGCCGTCGATATCCGGGCCGTCCGTGGGATCCTTGGGATCCAGGCCGGCTTCGATCTCCTCAAGATCGGTGAGGCCGTCGTTGTCGGTGTCGATTTCCGCAAGGAAAGCAAGGCAATATACGATGTCGCACGCGCTCCCCACGTCGAGGAAATAGCCGTGCCCGCGGATACATTCCTCACGGCTGGTCTCTTCACAGACCAAGCCCAGGCAACAGGCCCCGATCCCGCCGTCCAAGAGCTGAAGGTCCGGGCGGGCCGGCCCCGTATCACCTCCATCGGGTAGCGAAGAATCGGATGGATCATCCGCTTGATTGCTGGCAGTCCCGGCATCCTCGACAGGGAAGGCGCTGTCCGCGCCGGGCACGGGACACCCGACCATAAGAGCACCAAAGGCCCCGACGAACCCCGCCAGCAACACGGGGATTATTGATCTTATAGCTGACGTCATATGTGTCGCTTCCTCCGCACAGGTACGCCAAGGCGCGATCGCACCGATCACGCCCCCGTATACGTAATTGCCACCTTCAGGTAATGCCCTCCGTCCAGGAAGCACTGTCCATTGTTGTATTCGTCCATCCCCTCCTCCTCCTCCTGTGGGTAGATCAGATACTCCGGGACCAGGTCGCTCGGCGGTTCCAGATGCTCGTAATAGAAGGGACCACGCGTAAACCACCAGACCTCGGTTCCATTGCCGAGATCATAGATCATGCCGTGGATGCTGAACTCCCCCTCCCCGGTTTCGCGCAGGAGGAAGGTGTAGTGGTTCTCAGCAAGCCGAACGGGTTGACTTGCAGGGCAGTCGTCATGCCTATCCCAGAAGGTCACCACGCCGGCTGGCGTCGTCAGCATCAGGTTAAAACGGAAGTCACCGCCTCCGGCGGCGGGGTCGCAGTCGTTGGCGCCGACACGATACTCCTCGAACGTAACAGTGACGAATCTTCCGCAGCCGGACGGATCCGGGTCGTACTTTGGGTTGTCGGAGTATCCATCGCCGTCCGTGTTCGGGTTCTGGGGGTCGGTGCCCTGGGAACGTTCGAGACCGTCCAGGACGCCGTCCAGATCCCAATCCCTGGAGAGCGGATGCGAGCACACTTCTTGGGGGTTTTGCTTCGTCGTACCGATGCACGGGCTGATGACCCAGCAGTCAAAGACCTCGTCGTGATCGCTGCGCCCGTCTTCGTCGGAATCAGCCCGAACAACACTGGTTCCATACGGTGCGCATATCTCTTCCCGTTGTTCGCTTGTGGGCGTGGGACACGTCTCTTCGAGGGGAACGAAGGCGCATCGTTCCGCATCGCCACATCGGCGCTCGAATTCGCGGAAGGTGCCAAGGTCGACACTGAACGTTGATCCAGGATCGAACTCCTCCAGGTCCGACAGGCCGTCTTCGTCGGTATCATCCGTGCGGGGATCGGAGCGGATCAAGTACTCCAGAAGATCGGGCAGACCATCGAAGTCCGTGTCGGGCTCGAACGGGTCGGACCACACAAACTCACAGCTTTCTGGTGGATCGAACTCCTCTTCCTTTAGAAGCTCGGTGAATTTGAATGTCCCGTCCGCGTTCCGTTCGTCCCGTACCCGGCAGAAAAGACGCCCACTTCGGTCCACATACCCGATGAACCAGCCATCTGTTTTCTCAAGATGGTTGGGCAAACCGTCCAAGTCGTTGTCCCGGTACTTGGAGGCGTCGAGTTCGTCGTTGGGATTGGCGCCGAGTTCGAGTTCCGTTCCATCGAACAGCCCGTCGTGGTCCGTGTCGCGATTCAGCGGGTCAGTGGCAAAAAACGCCAGGTGCGAAGTCCCGATCACGTCGTCGCCTTGGGGTACAGTCTGCAATACGCCGTCCGGGCCGGGCCGGACCAGCACCCCGCCGACAGGGTCCACTGTAACACCGGGCTTCCATTCAAGCATGACATGAAGCCGACTGTTGCGAAAGCACTCGTGCGCGCGCCCAAAAACGACATCAAACAAGCTAGGCGTTAAATCCCACGTATACCTCTGATCCGGTGCTTCGTCCCGTAGCCACTTGATGAAGTCCCTGTCAGCATTTTTCGTAAAATCCCATGTGACCAAAGCCGGGATGCATTGGCCACACGGGCACATGTTTGAGATGTCGTCTTCGCCTTCGCAGGACGTCGCCGGTTTGCGCACGAGCAGAACGTCGTCACCGATGCACTGACCGGCCGTGCAAAGGCTGCAGTCATAGACGCAGTCGCCCAGTGGGCAAAGCAAACAATCTTCCTGCGGCTGAAGGTGGGCCGCGCTGTGTTGATCGTCGGCGGCAACCAGTTCGTCGTCCTCGGCGGCAGACGAGTCAATGTTCCCGTTTGGGCCCGGTGCAATGATCAGTTGGCCGGGATCCAAGCCCGTCGTGCCTACCAGCACGACCTGAACATCGTCGGTTCCTGCGGTCACTTCGCTATTCGCAGTACGGTCTCCTTCACCGTCCCTCTGCTCGACTATGACCTGTAGTGCCGGCAAACTGTCAATGACCCCGTTGTCCCCGGGGGAGATGATCCCTTGCCCGGGCGTCGTCTGCTCTCCGGGGAACTTCAGTTGCTCGTCGTCGGAAAACGGGTCTTTCGAGGACTCCACAACCCCGTTCGCTCCAGAGGTGATCGCCGCTTGACACGCACGGGGAGCGCGAGCCGGCGGCCCCGCGCAAACACCCGGGATCGCCGGATCGGTGTCCCGCGCCCCACCCAGTGAACAGTCCCTGACGATCACGTCCCCGGGCGCCACTTCCGCGGCCAGCTGCGCAACCTGCTCATCGTCGCCGATGGCCGCCGTGTCGGCGTAAGTGTTCCCAGTGGGCACGAAGTCGTCGGCGTCGATCAGTTCGTCGTCAACCGCAGGGGGCGAGTCAATGACCGCGTTTTGCCCCGGTGCAATGATCAGTTGGCCGGGCTGCAAGCCCGGTGTACCCGTCGGCACGACCTGAACGTCGTCGGTTCCTGCGGTTACTTCGCTATTCGCAATACCGTCTCCGCTTCCGTCCATCGGCTCGACGATGATGTTTTCTGCCGGCAAAGTGTCAATGACACCGTTGGGCCCGGGGCTGATGATCACCTGGCCGGGCACTACCGGCTCACCCGCCGGGACCTCCCGGATGTCATCGTAGATCGGCACACCTTCTGCGGTGGTGGGCACCGCGGTGTCCGCTCGTCCATTACCGCCGGTGAGCGGTTCCGTGATAACCTCCCCAGGCTCGATTATGGCCCAGCGCGTGTCGACGTTGCAGGTGTAGTCCTTCTCGCTCACGGTACCGGAGATCGTAAGGGAACCGTTGTCATCCAAGTCGACCTGGATGGGGTTGTTGCTGTCTTCGCCTTGAGTGAGGCCGAAAGTGTGCGTGCCGAACGGCCCAATGGGAACGTCAGACTCCGTAAAGAAATCCCCCGCCCCCCCGTTCTTCTGCACGGAAAACTCGAAGTCGTACTCCCCGATTTGCATGCCGTCACAAGTTTGGCTGGGCGTGGTGAATCGAAGGAACGTGACGGCGACCACGTTGCCTTCAGCGGTGGGGGGCGCCGAAACCTGGACGTCGTAGTGGTTTTCGTCGACCCGTGCTGCGACAGTCTCAACCACACCGTTCCCACCGTCTAGGATCAACCGGGTCCCTTCCAGGACGTCGTCTCCGCTGAGATCGCTATCAAGTCGAAGGTTGCTTCCGGGCGTGCAGATTGGCCTATTGTCTGCGTCGGTACCCAGCTCGTCCAAGAACACGCACACCACATTTCCGCCGTGCTCGAGGCAGTCGGCATCTTCGGTGCACACGACCTCCTCATCGCCATCACAAAAACCGATGTCAGAAAGGCAAATGGTATCCAAAGTGGTCTTTCCGCCGCCGGGCGTAATCTTGGCGGACTGATACGGGACGACCTCCCGGAGGACCATCCCATCGCGGCGCTTAATCTCGTACCCGCGCAGTTCCTCAAAGTCCTTAATACCATCACCATCCGTGTCCTGCCTCGCGGGGTCGGTTCCCGCATTCTGTTCCTCATCGTCGAACAGGTGGTCGGCGTCGGTATCCGGCAGAACAGGATTTGGAAACGCGAAGTAACTGAGCTGCCCTTCGACCGCGACGGGCCATCCGCGTCTGACCTCTTCAAAGTCCCGAACGCTGTCGAATTCATACAGTGTCGGATCACACTTCTTATCGCCGTCGCCAAAGGGGCAGCCATCGGTGTTTTCGTCGAGATCCGAGCTTCCGTAGAGGAACTCCTCGCGGGCGATCAGACCGTCGGCATCCTTGTCCTGGACGAATGCAAGCGAATAGACCTCTCCCGAGCGCAGACGGATGGCGTCAAAATCGACCTCCGGAGGAATCTCCACCGGGCTGAGAATAATCCAGAATCGTCTTTCACGTGGCCGCTCCTTCACGGCCTTGAACCGCACCAGCTTCTCGGTCATCCGGCAGAGCGAGTCCGGTAGGATCTCGTCCGGATCATTGGGGCAGTCCGCATCGGCCTCGCACGGAAATCCGGGGCCTTTCAAGACATCATCTCCCTCCGGCAGAGTCTCGATCTTGCCATTATCCCCAGGTAGTATCCGCCCGTTGGCCTCGTCGAGTAAGTCAACTGGATTCCCTTCAGAATCTTCGGGTATGACCGACTCGCACGCATCCCCGTCTTCATCGAAGTCCACGTTGCAGTCAATTAGTCTAGGTGTATTGCTGTCGCACGCGCCGACCTCCTGGGTCTCATAGCCGCTGACGTTCGCCAGTTCGTCATCACCTGCCGGCTGGGTTTGGACCTCGCCCTGAGGACCTGCAAGCACCACAATGCCGTCGGGGAAGGCGGTTCGGCAGTCGGCGGGAACGACCTGGACGTCGTCTCGAGAGGCGCGCGTTTCCGCACAGCAGTTACCTCCGTCGATGATGGTCCTGGGGTCGGACGGATCCTTGTAATCGTCGCCGGCAGGAAGCGTGTCCAGCACACCGTTGGCTCCGGGCTCGACGATCAATCCTCCGCAAATCACAGGCATGCAAATCGGTTCAACGACTTGGATATCGTCGCTCAGGGGATCGGCGAACGTGTCCGCGCATCCGCCGGGACCGACCACAATCGCGTCCGGAGGAGCACCTTTCGTGTTCGCCAGACCCAAGATGTCCTGGAGGGCGAATTCCATCGTGGTGCCGATCGGCCGGGGGTCAGCCAGGAGGCAGGATTCTTCCGCGGGACAGTCCTCGTCGCTCATACAGAAGACGTCGACGGGAAGGTCGTCCTCGGTGGCGCCCGCGCACTTGTTGAAGTCGAACGGACTGTGGGTCGAGACGCGGAAACGCTCGACCTCGCCATTTCCGTAATCGACAATCAGACCCGCAGTGCGGTCGTTGACCTCCTGGCTGACGAACGCGAAGTTCCGCCCCTCCTCATCCTCGATGTCGAAGTTGGCCACTTCGAAGATCAGGCCGCGCGGATTCTTCATCAGGTCCTCGACCAGAGACGGAAAGACCTCAGAGCTTTTGAAGACAAACGGACCCCGGAGAGGGATAAACGGTCCAAGGGTCACCTCAAACTCTCCGCCGCCTTCCAGGGCCGACGCAGGAAGAAGAGTGGCCACGGGAAGGAACGATCGCCGGTTGTATGGATCTTGAAGCAGACCGGTGAGCTGGATGTTGCGCACGGTGAAGGGAATGTCGCCCCCATTGTTGACCGTCACCAGAACCTCGACACTGGCACCCTCGACGGTGCGGGTCACGGCTTGGGTGATGTCGCGGGTGACATCGGTGGTCAGGGACTCTTGGAACTGGCGCTGCGTCTGTTCGGTCGATGACTGGCTGGCTGTAAAAGTGTTTGACCTGGTATAGCCATATCCGACGTTGACCTTCAAGGATGCCTCGACTCCGCTGCCCGTCACCCCAAACTTATGGGAGGCGCCGATTTCAGTACTGACGTTTACAGCGTGCTGGGTGGTGGACGCATCGCTGGTAGAATAGGTTCGCGTGTCACTCTGCGACAGGGTCGAGGAGGTCGACTTGGAAACCGACCTGGACTCGCCCACGGTGTCCGTGTAGGCGAAGCGGGTGTCAAGGCGGAGGGCTACTTCGCCGACCTCAACACCGGGGTCGGGGAGGTCGGCGATCCGGGGGTCGCGGTTTTGAAGTGTAACTTCCTCGCCGTCCTCCAATCCGTCTCCGTCGGTATCCGGAAAGAGTGGTGAGATCTTGAAGTAACTCAACTCGCGCCAATCCCTGATGCCGTCACCGTCCGAATCCTGGTTGGTCAAGCTGGTGTGCCAGACGAAGACCTCGTCGAAATCCGAGATCGCGTCGAAGTCAGTGTCGTTTGATCGCGGGTTGGAGAATCGGGTCCGCTCCGCGAAGTCATCCAGTCCATCCCCGTCGGTATCCGCAAGGGACGGGTCGCTGGTTACCTCGACGATAAGGACCTCGCCGCCAACCTGCTGGATCATGACCACCCACCCGCGCAGCTCTTGGTCGTCCGTGACCCCGTCGCCGTCGGAGTCCACCAATTCCGACCCGGACGCCGGCGTACCCGCGAACTGGGCCCTGGACGGGTCAACCATGATCTCTTTGGGGGCCAATTGGTTCCCGGCCAGGTCGTGGACATTCGTCACGGTAACTTCATAAGTGACTTCGCTTTGTGATGTCGTGGTGAGTTCCACCGCCGTACGGTCGGGCCCGAGGAAGCTCGGCGTTTGTAGCAGACAAGTGCCGCCGTCGCAGTCGGCGTCACTTGCACACTCCGCGCCGGGTTCCGCCGAGTCCTCATCGCAGATTCTTCTTTCCAGGACGTACAGAGTACCCACTTCCGGGTTCACGTTGACTTGCACGATCGAGTAGCTCGAGGCCGCCAGGGCGCTGTCGCTCATCGGCTTGTTGAACCCCACTACGACCGTCGTGTTACTCGTGG
This sequence comes from Phycisphaerales bacterium, assembly GCA_020348265.1. Classification (GTDB taxonomy): domain Bacteria; phylum Planctomycetota; class Phycisphaerae; order UBA1845; family UBA1845. The sequence continues at coordinate 3,366,344 of CP070744.1, forward strand.
ATGCCGCCCCGACGACGCGCGGTAGGGCAAAGCCCGGCTCAATCGAGGGTTGTCCGCCGAACTTAAACGTGGCCGTGTACTGCCCCGGTGGGTCCTCAGAGCCGTCCGCGATCGGGTTGCGGTTCACCGACAGGTCGGTGACCTGTCCGTTGGTGTTCGAGACCGTCACCGTATACTCAACGTCGGCGGTTTGGGGATGCGTCGTGAGAATGACCTGGGTGTTGTGCCGGGTCAAAGCTGCATGAAGCACCAGCAGCTCGTCGGGGGTTTCGCAACCCGTGCACGTGATCTGAAAGTTCACCGGGTCCGCCGCGTCTTGGTCCAGCGGCTCGCTGAACGAGAGCAGCACGGTGATGTCGCTGGTGGAGGCCGCATCCACCAGCGACGGACGAACGGTGTCCTCGAGCGGAATCCCCGAGAACTGGACCGTCCGGCGGGTCGGGTCGATCCGGCGTCCGTCAGTCAAACAAAGCGACTCGACCCAGATGGACTTGTTGGTCTCCCGCAGTTTGAGTGCGTCGATCCGCGCCCCATAAGGCAGCCTATCCGGTTCCAAAGCCTCGAAGAGAACATTCCCGCGTGATACCCCATCGCCCGCGAAGGCCGCGTGGATGTCGGGCTCCGTAAAAGTGACATAATAACTCGGATCTTGGGGCGTTTCGCCACGGCGAGAGACGAAAAGGACTGGCTCATCCGTAGCGAACTCGATCTCTCGGAGCATCAGGATGACCCGATCGGCGCGAAACTCTCTGTCGAAGGTGAAGATCAGCTCTTCATCGGAGTCATAGCCGGTTCCGGATATGCCCTCGTCCCCGGAGCAGTTCAACCCCCTCACCTCCGCCCCGTAGGCGCTCGTAAACACTGTTCCGACATCGCCGATTGCCCCCGGATCCTCCGGATTGTACGGGTCTTGTCGGCCAATCAGCGTCTGGGCGCTCATGCTGAAGGGCGCGATCAAGTCCTCCGTAGTCAAGGGGCGTTTGAACTCCTCGGTGCACACATCACCCTGGCCCAAGTCCGAGTTGTCGAGGACCGTCAACTCCCCGTCCGAACAGGTGAAGCGCGCCTTCAAGTTCGTGACGGTTACGGTGTATGCTATGTTTTCCTGGGGCGTGGTGGTCAATACAACCGAAGTCTCGTCCTCGTCGAGCACGGCACCCTCGATTTTGATGTCAAAATCGGTGATCCCGTCCGGGTCCGCTATCCGGTAGAAGGCAACGTTCTGTGCCGATTCCCGGTCCATCCGTTCATTGAACGTCAGCAGAAGACTTGCGTTATTCAGCGAGATTGCCCCCTGCAAAAACGGCTCGCGATCGGACGAGCCGAAGAACCCCAGCGAGCCGAGGTCGATCGCCGGGACCAAATATACCGGCGCCTCGGAAGCCCTCTCGGTCGGAACGGTGAGCGTGTACAGGACTTGTTGCTGCGCATCCGTAGTCAATGTGACTTGCCGTGCGTCCGCACTCAACTCCGCCGCGTGCACAGCGAGCGGCTCGCCTTCGGGGTCGGTAATCGTGTAGCTCGAAGCAACCTCGGCGGCATCACCCGCATTACCGGCGAAAGTTACCTCGACATAGTGGTTGCTAATCGCTTTCACCGCCTCTAGCCGCGGTAGAGCGGCTGTGGCGGGGCTTTCTTGCCCCCATGGCTCATAGTTACATCCGGCTACGAAGATCTGAACAATGGCCAGTTCCAACAATAAAATACCAACGTTGCGTAGCATCGGTAGATCCTCCGAAGATGTGTACCGTGAAGCGGAACTCCCGCTCGAAATTGGACGGGACATTCCTTCTTGAATCGGCCCTGAGTTAGATCCTCGGACCGATTGATTCTATGCAGCTCTGAACGCCTCAAGATGATGAAGAGCCGTCCGCTCATTACCGACCTGCACAATAATATAAGTTGCTATGCGTCGTGCAAAACAGATGTCAGCTCGGCTTTGTGCTGCCGGACCGGCGTCCGCAGTTCAATCGCCTGGCTACTCAAGAAATCTGCAACCAGGCATCCTGGGCGGTTGCGCAAGATCGTTAGTGACCAGAGCAAGGGGGCTGCGGTTGATACACTGACGGGAGAAGAGAATCCCCTTACTCAAGGCAAAGCCAACCGCCTCAAGGGGTCGCAGCTTACGCACCGTATAAAGCATACTCCAAGGATCACGCCTCCCTGGCCGTGCACGCCGTTGACGCGATCCATGCTTGCTTGGGTACCCGAAAAACTTGGGCGACAGATTTGAGCGGTTATGCCGAGGACGGTGGACTTGCACTGTTTCTTCCGATTCGGGCTTGAGACCGCTAACCGGATCAACTTGAAACATCGCCCACTCCCGCTCCAACTCCGATCCCGCCCCATTTAGAATCGGTCGACTTGCCACATGGTTCGGTAGAGCCTCATCAATACGTCGCTTACGGCAAGCGGTCAATAGGCAATCCACACCATTTTGTGCCGGGGATACGAAAGACTCCATTCGGATTCTTGCTACACGTAGAGGCGGCAATTATCGGACCAATGGGTCGTGTCTTCGCGTTGACAATACCTGTCCCTCCCGTTTATTCCGAACGTGTTGTCAACAAAAGACTTGTGATTTGACGCCATCGGCGCGCCGGATAGGCTCTCCGTATCGATTACTACGAACCCGGGAGGGAAAGCGTGGGCGTCATTCGTATATTCCTTAAATTATCATGAATAGCATCGTCCGGACTCGAACCGAACTGGCCGCCGAAAACCTTGCGCTGCGGCAGCAGCTTGCGGTCCTGCAGCACAGGTCCAAACGTCCTCGGTTGCGGAAACGTGATCGGATCTTCTGGGCGATTCTATCTCGAATCTGACCGAACTGGCGCTCCGCCCTACTCATCGTACAGCCAGACATCGTAGTCCGCTGGCATCAACAGGGCTTCAAGTTGTTCTGGCGTTGGAAGTCCCGAACGGGCGAAGTTGGCCGTCCGAAGATCGCACTTGAGATTCAAAGGTTGATTCGCCGCATGTAGCGCGAGAATCCGAGCTGGGGCGTCCCGCGCATTCAATCTGAGCTCGCATTGTTGGGGCACGTTGTCTGTGAAACAACCGTAAGCAAGTATCGATTTCGGCATCGAAAGCCACCGTCACAGACTTGGCGCACCTTCCTCGACAATCATGTTCGAGACACCGTTGCAGTTGACTTCTTCACTGTTCCTACAGCCACATTCCGCATACTCTTCGCCTTTGTCTTGCTGCATCACCACCGACGGAAAGTCGTCCACATCAACGTAACAGCGCATACGACGGCCGAGTGGGCTGCTCAGCAGATCGTAGAGGCGTTTCCGGAAGACTCCGCTCCGCGATTCTTGATCCGCGATCGTGATGGAACGTATGGCAGTGTATTCAGAGAACGCGTCGCTAACATGGGAATCGACGAAGTCGTTATCGCTCCGAGATCTCCTTGGCAGAATCCGTACGTTGAACGCCTCATTGGCTCAATTAGAAGAGAATGCCTTTCTCGTGTCATCGTTCTTAACGAAAGTCATCTCAGACGGATTCTCCAGTCGTACCTGGACTACTATCATCATTCGAGAACTCACTTGTCGCTTGAACGGAACTCGCCTGCCCCTCGTGAGGTCGAGCCGCCTGAGCGCGGTAAAGTGATCTCCATACCGCAAGTCGGTGGGCTGCATCATCGCTATCGCCGAGCAGCCTGAACGTCAATCGGTATGACTCACCCAGCGAGTCCGATGGTAGTGGAGCGCGCATACACGTGAATTCGCACGGAATCGTCACAGGAGCACGCCCTTGGCATGGAGCATCGAGCTTTATTCGGCTTGTGCCGGCCCGCGCCCGGAGCACCGAAACGCTATCCTGGTCCCGGATGGAGTTTCTATTAGGGACAAGGCCTTGCGTCACCTCGCAATGGCCAAGGACGCCGATATCTGGCCGCGGACGACCGCGCCGGAGAACTTACTGTGGCTACATGGTCTTGCCCAGGAATGGGAGAAGGTCGACAAGTATCTAGTGATCTTGCGCGAAGAGTACGAGGATATCGGCGGGGTCGCCATTGCGGACAAGCTGCAGTCGCAGATGCAGCGCGTCCGCGCAAAACTGGAAGCCCGTAAGGCAAGAGAGTTGACTGTTCCTTGATTGATTGTCTGGGATTATATGTCATTCAGACAATGCGATGGTGAACCGAGAGACTGCGACGGCGAGAACATCTGTACCAACTGCTGCCGGGGTGCATCCTGGAAGAGTCGACATACACGTGGGACGTGGTAGAGGCGCGTTACGGATACCACTTCGACCTAGATGCAGACATGAGCCGGTTGGCGATAGGGGCGTAGCAGCCTATCGCGTCGCGGGTATACGTTGGCGGGTACCTCTCTAAATCGGAATGTGGGAGTCCCACAGAGTTCAGGTGGATTTGCGGCTCGGCCGAGCAAACGCTTCGCAGCATCGTACTTGGCCGGCATAACTGGCTCTTCGCCGGTGATGATTACTCAGCCAGAGTGGCGGAGAGATAGGGCTCGAACTGGCCGGCCCCGTTTAGCAGGTCGATCAGGCGGATGATGTCGCTTTGGTTGAGCACGCCGGATCGGTCGATGTCCGTCGACCAGTCGTCGAGCGGATCGCTGACACCCTTCTGCACATCGATAAGGGTCAACAGATCGCGGGTAGAGACTGTCCCGTCGGCGTTGACGTCGGCAGGTAAAGATCCCAGCTGGACGCTTGTGCCGCTAACGAGGTGTGTGACGGTCGTCCAGGCTTTGGTTGGAATCGGCTCGCTCAGTTGGATTGTCACGGCGTATCCGTTGGGGACGACGGCTGCAATCGCGGGTGCGGAAGCCGATCCGGTCACGGAGATGGCGAAACTGTCGGCTGTGAGGAGTTCAGTCTCGCCCGTGAAGATCAACTCGATTGAATCCCAACCGGCTGGGTTGGAGCCGTCAAGCTCTGCCGGCTGCCGGGCGTCGATTGCCCCATCCGGAGGCACGCTTCGGTGAATCTGAAACGGCAGGGTTACCTCAGTCAGCGCGTCGAAGGCGTTAATGCGCCCCCAGCCGTAGTGGTCGTCCCATCCGTCTTCGCCCAGGTCGTCCGCGGTAGAGTTGATCACCGCGCGGATCTCGTCGTTAGCCAGATAGGGCGCATAAGATTTGATAAGAGCTGCCAGGCCGCTCACGTGCGGTGCGGCCATGGATGTTCCTGAGCGATACTCGTACCCGTCGCCGGGTATCGTTGACCAGATGTTGCTGCCCGGCGCACAGACATCGAGCTCGTCACCGTAGTTCGAGTAGGTGCCCAGATAATCATTGTGGTTCGTGTAGCTAACCGCCATGCAGTTCTCGAAGCGAGCCGGAGACGCGACGATATTCCCCCTCTCGTTGCCGGCGCAGGCGATCAAGAGGGCGCCGCGTTCGTGAGCATAATCGACAGCGTTCTTCAGATACTCCTTGGTCGAAGGAGAAAGGTCATAGAATTGCAGGCTGATGTTACATATATCAGCCCCGTGATCTGCTGCCCAGATGATCCCGTTCGCCGTTACCGTGGCCACCGTGTAGCCCGCTGCGTTCTCCGTGCGTACGGGCATTATCGATGCACCCCAGGTGACTCCTGCGACTCCGATGCCGTTATTCCCCTGAGCAGCGGCGATTCCCGCAACGTGCGTGCCGTGCCCGGAGTCGTCGGTGGTCAGATCGGGCTGATCCGGGATAGCGACATTGATCCCCGGAATAAGCCGGTCGGGCCACTCGGGATGCGGATCGACCCCGCTATCGATAATGGCCAAGGTAACCGTACCCAAATCGCCGGTGTGAATTTCCCAAGCTTCGGGGGCGTCGATGTCGGCGTCGACCGCACCTCCGGTTCCGCCTTCGTTATGCATCCCGTACTGCAGGTCGAAATCCGCATCGGATGGAATGAGCTGGGCATACTCGCCGACAGCGTCAATTCCGGCTAGTTCGACATCCTTGTCAAACCCGCTTAGCTCCGCAGCCAGGGCAGATAGGTTCGTCCCGGAAGGAACATCGATCAGAAACGTCCGGTCAAGCCCGTGTTTTGCAGCCGACCCCGGATCGCCGAACTCAAAAGGGTAGGCCTTGCGGATATTCGTGCCCCCCCACTTCAAGTAAGCCGCCCGCAGATCAGCTGTCATGACCCCAAGCAGATTGTGTCCTGCTATCGCCTGCTTCGAGCCCGCAGCCACCGCGGCCCGGCTGACGAGACCGGAACGAAACTGCACGACCATGTAGTCGGACACCTGCCCAATGTCTGCGTCTTGCTGCCCCGCCACACCCGCAGTCTCGGCGGCGGGCGCCGCAGTCACGGACAGCATCAGCCCCAACGCGGCGCTTACAGCTACCCGAGTGGTCCAGCGCATCGACATAGAAGTACTGTGCATCCAGGTTTCCCCGTACCGGAAGTTGGCATCGCTCCCTGCGGCGCAGGGCGAGTGACCAGTACTCGATATTAGGTAGGCCTCCTGCGCCGATCAACGCCGATAACTGAATCCAGACCGACTGATTCCCTGGATGCGGCGGTCAAACGGCGTGGGTAACCCTCGGCGGCGGTTGCGCTCGGATAATCGGGCGCGAGAGCGGACGCCCTAGTGTCCGAGCTCCTCGCTTCGCCGGCGGGCCGCGCGGACGGCCTGGCGGATTCCGTCGAAGACGCGGTTATCGGCCATTGAAGCCATTGCTGCCTCGGTTGTACCTCCGGGGGACATCACCTTCTTGCGTAACGCGGCCGGGGGCTCTTTGGACTCAACCATCATCCTCGCTGCCCCCAGACAAGCCTGCTTTGCCAGTAGTTCCGCCTGCTGGGGGGTGAGCCCGCACTCTTTCCCGGCTTCGGTAAGGGCCTCAACGAAGTAATAGAAGTACGCCGGCCCGGTGCCCGACACCGCGGTGACCGCATCCATGTTCTCTTCTTTCTTGATTACGATGGATCGGCCGCCGGCGTCGAAGATCCTCTGGGCTCGAAGCAGGTCGGCGTCCGTAGCGTATTGCCCGGCGTGGATTCCCGACATGCCCGCCCCGACGTGCACCGGAAGATTGGGCATAGCCCGTATCACTCGGGCGTTGATATGCGGGAACGCCCCCTCAAGAGCCGTGGTTGACACCCCGGCCATGATCGACACGATTAGATGATCCTCGCGAATCAATTCGGTAAAGCCGCGACAGACCTCAGCAAACTGCTGTGGTTTAACCGCAAGAACAACTATATAGCTGTTCTCAACCAACAAGCGGTTGTCGTCGGTAACGGCGATTTTGAAGCGATCGGCAAAGAGCTGGCGTCGGCCCTCCACCGGATCGGAGGCGATCAGGCGATCGTCAAACAACACTGATTTTCGGAGTATCCCGTGTACGATTCCCTCGGCAGCGTTGCCAGCTCCGATCACCCCGATCTCATATTGTGTGTTCATAACCGAATCACTCGCAGTTTTCGCTGGTTCTTGCAGGCCGGTCGCGTAACCGGCGACCAGTAGTGTAGACTATCGACATGCTCGAACTCGTCACTGAGGAAAACGGTGTACTGCTTCCGGTAAAGGTTGTCCCCGGGGCATCTCAAACCAGGCTGTTGGGGCTGTGGGAGAAGCGCGCAAAGATCGCCGTAGCCGCCCCCCCGGAAAGAGGAAAGGCCAACAAGGCAGTAATCGCGTTTCTGGCCGACTTGCTGGGCCTGCGCAAACATGACGTAAGGGTGGTAGCAGGCTCAACTTCACCCCTTAAGACAATCAGGATCGAACAAGTCACAGAAGCAGCGGTCCGTGCCGCCCTGCAACTCGATCGATCCTGAACACATCACGCAGCCCTTCGCTCTGCGCATTCACCTGGGCACTACCTACCGGTCGTAGGCGAAGAAGCCGCCAATCTTCTCATGAACTTCGATCGTGTTACGTATAATAAGAGCGCGCTGGTTGAAGATCTGGATAGTACCTACGCCACCGCCGTCCTCGCTATTCCACGATTCGGGTTCGATCACCGCGTAGATCGTATCCCGCAGGTCTTCGAGCCGCTCTTCGACATCGGCCTCTTCTTCTTCGAGTTCCTCGGTCTGTCCGGAACTGGCTCCCCCGAAAACGCTCTGCCCACCGCCGGAACCACCTGACGATCCACCGGCGCGCGAAGCGGCTTCGAGGTCGATCGTGGGGGCACTGCGCCCCATGTCCGGGATGCGGAAGAGTATGTCGGTTACGTCGTAGAACTTGGTCTCAAGCTTCCGGCCGAAGTCCTCCTTCGTAGAAATCCTGAGCATGTTGCCCTCGCCTCTGTAGGCCAGGGCATCCTCTTCAGAGAGCTGGACGAGTGCTTCATTGAGCACTTCCGCGACCGTGGTGTCAATGAGCGTCAACGTCACTGGCGAGTCGACATCCACACCCTCACCGTTTAGGGCGTTCCACCGCGGGACTACATTCACCTTGTCGTCAGCTTGGCCGCGCACCCATGCCAAGATCTCCTCAAAGCTCTTCTCGACCCACTCAACCTTATCCACCCGCTTGCGCATAAGATCTCGAACGGGTGTTTTCGTGGTGCGCAATACGGAGGCCTTTCGGCCGGGCTTTCCGGCGCTGCGGGTTCCAACCGTCTGAGCCGAAGCCGCTGCCGAAGCGCAAAACAGCACGGCAAGTCCGAGCGTCCAAGTGTATCTCATCATCTCCGTCGTCCTCCCCTAAGTCGAACCCTTGTTCAGCATAGTACCGTAACCGCAGCCGAACACCCGCAGAAGCTAACGTTTATATCGGCGAGTACGGACCCGCCGTCCCCACGCATCCCATAACCATACTAGCCCGAAAACACCCCCGCAGGCAAGTCAGTTGGTAATGGAATCTGACTCTTGACCGTTTTTCACAGTTCCTCCTTCGGTGACGGACCCGCCAAACGAGCGTTTGAGGAGTCCACAGTCTCCGATCGGGGCCAAAGTTGAAGGCGGAAGGAGGAAGGATGAACAGAATCGCCTCGCCAGCCTTCATCCTTACTGTAAGGAGATTGTCCTCATGCAGGATTCGACCCCAGCGGATCGATGGAAAGAAGCGCGTTGGCGCACTCCAACGGAGCTGCAGACAGCATCAGCTCAAGGTGGGGCGGGTGAAACCACGGTTACCGATTGCGCCGCCGGACTCTCAAGGACTCGAGCGAAGGAGACTGACTGTAGGGACCCTGTCACAACGCAGGCCACGGGGTTACGAGGGAAGGCTGCTTGACCGGGGTAGATCAACAATATAAAGGGTGAATCGCCCACCATTCCGCGTGCCAAAGGGTTGGCTGAGCCGTCTCAGACCCCTATCATGTACTGAAGGCACTGGAGCCATGCCTGATGGGGTGCTCCAACGCACCCCGGGGGTCCGATATGAACGTGCGAGCTGTGCAAGCGGATGTTTCCCCGTTTCGGCGCTGGGTGATCGCCTTGCTGGTAGCAGCGGCAGCATGCGGCGGGGGAAGTGCCTCTGAGGCAGCCACAGAACCTCCACCCGAAGACCCAGGGTCCCCCCCCGTTTCTTTTGCGAGCCCGACCGAGGCGTATTGCCCCGGCAGCGGGAACTGCTGTGCGGCGAACGGTACGCCGGGATGCAGCAACTTCGCCTGTTGCGACTGGGTCTGCTTCCTCCAGCCAGATTGCTGTGAAAACGCATGGAACCTCGACTGCGTCGAGACTGCCCTTAACCACTGCGAATACGACGCATGTGTGGACGGTCCCTGCCCCGGGTCTGGCGACTGCTGCCGCCCCAACGCTACTGCCGGTTGTGATGACGGGCCGTGCTGCCACGACGTTTGCACATACGATCCTTTCTGCTGCGGCGGGCAATGGGATGCGGAATGTGCAGACCTCGCTTGGATCGTTTGTGTCGACTTGTGTGACCAAACGCCGTGCGCCGGGCGCGGAGGATGCTGTGCAGCAAACTCAACGGCCAGTTGCAACAACGAAAGCTGCTGCCAGGCGGTCTGCGCTGAGCACCCGTCGTGCTGTGACAGCGTCTGGGATGGGCTCTGCGCAACTGAGGCTGTGACATTATGCCCGGGAATCTGCGGTTCGGGTCACGCCGGCTGCCCGGGATCGGGGGGCTGCTGTTCATCCGATACATCGCCCGGGTGCGACGACGAATCCTGCTGCAACATGGTCTGCGCAAACGACCCGTTCTGCTGCTCCGTGGGTTGGGACAGCCTCTGCGCAGCGAACGCGATCGATCTCTGCGTGGCATGCAATCCGCTGGATTGCCCGGGCGAAGGCGGGCCGTGCTGCGAGGTCGATGGTACGCCCGGATGCGACGACCCAGACTGCTGTATGACCGTATGCTTGGACGACCCGTTCTGCTGCGGATACGACACCGGCTGGGACGACATCTGTGCTGGTAGTGCGCGGACACTCTGCGGCAACTACTGCGGATGCCTGTCTCCGGGCGATTTCGACCGCAGCAACGCAGTAAACCTCGCCGACCTGCACGTTTTCCTGGCCTGCTTCGGTCTGTCGTCGGCTGGCCCGCTCCTCGGAGACTGCACTTGTGCGGACCTCGACAAGAACAGACGGGTGGATCTCGCGGACTTCGCAGACTTCTACCCCCTGCTGTCTGCCAATTGACTACCGGACAGACATCCAGTGCTTGGCGAGAGGATTCGCGCAGACTAACCTAGCGTGGCAAAGACTCTTGCGCACTGTTCTCGCGTGCCACCCGTTCGAGCTGAACGCAGGGGCGGAACTTGAAGTTTCAGGACAAATAAGCGAGGCGGTGGTGCAGCACCACTGCATTACCTTGTACTGCGCGAGAGGTCGCCACTCTGCGGCGGTACGAAGAACGGCAGGTTGCAGCCGCCGGTGTGTCAATGAGCTACGCGAAGACCGACTGCCGTGGTACACTGCGGCAAGCTTGAGAACGTTGGACCCCAACGGGCTACCGCTCCAGCTTTTGGCTGACGCGGAGTGAATGGCACGACTATTGGGAAACGTCGCGATAGGAACGAGATTGTCGTCATCTGAGGCTTTTGCGCTTGCAGCCCCCGGCGTGCGCGTAGCGCCATCGCTGCTGGCTGCTGACTTCTCACGTCTAAGTGAGGAGTTGGCAGTCGTGGAGGCAGCCGGGGCGACGGTTCTGCATCTGGACGTGATGGACGGCCATTTTGTGCCGAACATCAGCTTCGGCACGCCGGTGATAGCATCGTTGCGCAAACGGTCGAAGATGTTCTTCGATGCTCACTTGATGATCGACGAGCCCGAGCGCTACGCGGAAGCTTTCGTCAAGGCCGGCTGCGATCACCTCACGTTCCACATTGAGGCAATCGAAGAACCCAAGGCGGTGGTCCAGCACATCCGCGGATTGGGCGTTTCAGTTGGCGTAAGTCTGAACCCGACAACACCGCTCCATGCTGTCGCACCAATCATCGAGCTGGTTGATATGGTACTGGTGATGAGCGTTTGGCCGGGCTTTGGAGGGCAGTCCTTCATCACTGAAGTCTTGGCCAAGGTGGAGGGGTTCAAGGCCCGTCTGAGAGACAACCAGCGTTTGGAGATTGACGGTGGAATAGACCGTGAGACAATCCCGGCTGCAGCGGCCGCAGGGGCGGACACCTTCGTCGCAGGAACGGCCGTGTTTGGGGCGCCTGATCCGGCCGGTGCTATGGCAGAGCTGGAGCGTTTGGCACGGGAAGTCTCGGAGACCACGGTAGAGTGAAGCAAAGGCCGGCATGAGAGTGATTGAGGGGAAAGCCGAGGGAATTCGTTGGCATCGCTAATCCTTATCCCGTGGTCGGAGACCGAGTGGAGCCCGGCAGGCCGAATCATCAGCCGCACATCTGTGCCGTTGACCAAAGTAGGACGGGAACAGTCTGCATCCTGGGGTACTTCTATGGTGCCGCTTGGAGTGAACACCGTTTACTCCGGCGAGGAGCAGAGCGGCGGTGAGACTGCCCGACTTATCGCGGAGCGATGTGGTGCTCGTCACAAAATAGAGAAATCGCTCGCGGAGGTTGACGCGGGTCTCTGGACCGGCCTGACGTTTGACGAGCTCAAGCGGCGCGATCCTAAAGTCTTCAAAAGGTGGTGTGAAGACCCTACCAGTGTGTGCCCGCCGGAAGGCGAGGACCTCGTAAAGGCATCTGAACGACTGCGGGGGTCGCTTGCGGCAGTGGCAAAGAAGCACGGCGATCGCAACGTAGTAGTCGTCATCGGTCCGGTAGCGTTCGGCGTCACGCGTTGCGTTATCGAATCCGTTGCCCTAGGCAAAGTGCGCTCGATGATGCAGAATGAGCCGGTTACGTATGAGATCAGGGCGGATGGCAAGGCCAAAGCGCTGGTTACGTGTCCAAGGGCGCCCGATGAGGATGAATCTGATCCCGAGGGCACGGAATGCTGCAGGGAGCGTGATCGTGGCGGATAAAGTAGATGTCCCGGCAGGACTGTGGAGCCGTTGCGACAAGTGCGGGCACATGGTCTACGAGAAAGAAGTGGAAGAGGCGCTTCATGTATGCCCGGAGTGCGGCCACCACCGGCGAGTGGACGCCCGCACGCGCATTGAACAACTGGTCGACCCGGGCTCATTCGAAGAATTCGCCATGGGTTTGCGCTCGACCGACCCGCTGAAGTTCAAGGATCGGATCCCCTATAAGGAACGCCTTCAACGCGAGCAGGCGAAGACCGGCGAGTGCGAAGCGGTCGTAGTGGGCAAGGCCTTCATCCGCGGACGCGCGGTGATTCTGACGGTGATGAACCCGGCTTTCATCATGGCGTCGATGGGCGCGGTGGTCGGTGAGAAGGTAACCCGGGCGATCGAACGGGCTGCTGAGGAGAATCTGCCCCTGGTGATCGTAAGCGCGTCCGGGGGCGCCCGTATGCAAGAAGGCATGGTCTCGCTGGTTCAGATGGCCAAGACTTCCGCTGCGCTGGCCCGTCTCGGAGAGGCTGGAGGGTTATATATTGTGGTCGCGACCGATCCAACCACAGCGGGTGTGGCTGCGAGCTTCGCCAGCTTGGGCGATGTCATCCTGGCTGAGCCGAACGCGATGATAGGCTTTGCCGGGCCTCGAGTGATCGCCAACACCATCAATGCCGAGCTTCCCGAGGGTTTCCAACGGTCGGAGTTCATGCTCGAACACGGTTTCGTCGACCGGATTGTCCCACGCTCCGACCTTCGCCGAGAGATCGCCCGAATCATCGACTACTGCGGGAAGTAATAACATGCCCGCCCGACTCCTGCCCTGTGAGAACAATCGCGTTTGACTCGCGCGCGGGGTGCAACGTACCTCGTTCACACCTCCGCAGAATCCCGCAAGAAAAATGTTGAACCGGCCCGATGATTAGGTTATAACGTCTTCGCGCGGTTTGTAGTGAAACCCTCAAAAGTGAACGGCTTCACCCCTGGGACTTATGGACCAGCGAACAAGGATGTTCAAGACGCTGGGTTGCCTCGTGGCTGCCACCTCCGGTACAGCAGTGCTATTGGGCTGGATGGCACCGGTTCAACCGGCCCCGGCGTTCGCAATCTCCCCTGCCGAGCTAGTGCGGTTGGCCAACACGGCCGTACTGGAAGACGTTCCCGTCGAAAGCCACCAGTGGATTGACATCAAAGTAACCACAGATTCCGCAGGCGTGTTCGACGAAGGTATGTTGGCGGCACGGGTAAGCTCCGACGCATGGCACTTCCACGTTGACCATGACGGGTATCCGTCGCGGAGCCGCGATTGGTCCACGCAGCGGGGTGCTGATGAAGCTCCGGGCACGGTACGCATCCTGGTCTCGCAGTCCCATGACGACCACACCGTTTCGGCGGCACAGTGGATCAGCATTCGGGCACTGGTTACGGCGATCAATGCCACGTTCAGCGAGCAGGGCGGCCCGCTTCCCGTGCGACTCCACGAGGAGTGGGCAGCGATCCACGGCGTCACGCCTGTGACCTACTTCGAAATCCCTCCGGTCGGCCCATCGGCGGACTGAGGAAGTCTTCGCATTGGCTGATCCCCACAGCTCAGAGTGCCTATTCCCAGGTCAAAGGTCCGAAGCGCAACCCCGTGTGCAGACTTCAGATAAGAATCGTCCCACGCCTTATAGACTGAGCACTACCCAAATGAACACCGGTCGGCTCGCCACATGCGTGGTGATCTTAGCGGTGATTATGCACGGCGGCCGCGTGTCCGGCGCGGACCGACCAAAGGTGCGCGCGACGGCCGATCGATTGGCGCCCGAGCAGCAGGTCGTGTACGTCCCGATCGAGGGCGACCTGGTAACCACGTGCGGGCCGCGGTGTGCGGAAGTCTCCGGTTTAGCCTGGTGCGGGGACGACCTGATCATCCTGCCGCAGTATCCGGAGCTCTTTACCACGAAGGCCATGGGCATCGGGGCCAGGATCTTCACCATCCCCAAGACACGTATCTTGACTTTCTTGGACGGCAGGTCGTCGGCACCCGTCAGGCCGCGGGGTATCGTCCTTGTCGATCAGGGGCTAGGACGCCGATTCAAGGCACCGGAGATTTTTGAAGGATACGAATCCATTGCCTTTTTCGGTGATCGAGCCTTTTTGACCATTGAGACAAAGACAAACATTTCGACCGACTCGTCGACAGGTCAAACGGCGACGCGGGGGTACCTTGTTGCGGGTCGACTCAACGCTGATCACTCGGAGCTGCGAATCGACCCTGACACGCTCAGGGCAACGGGCTCACCCTCTCATATCCACAACATGGCGGATGAGTCAGTGATCGTCTTTCCCGGCGCAGTGATGTCGCTCTACGAGGCGAATGGTGCGAACGTCAATCCGCGGCCGATAGCCCATGCCTTCGACTCCGATCTGCGTGAAGTCAAGGCCATTCCCATGCCGAACATCGAGTATCGCATCACCGACGTCACCGCGGCAGACGAGCAGGGTCGCTTCTGGGCGGTCAACTTCTTTTTCGCCGGGGACGCCCGTCGTTTGGATCCTGCGGTCGACGAGTTGTCGCGTCGGCACGGCATAGGGAAGACGCACGCCCGCTACAAGACCGTCGAGCGGCTTGTGGAGTTGGCGTACGAGGATGGGCGAATCTCACTCACCAGCACCATCCCGATCTACCTGCAACTCGTTGACGATGATCAGGCCCGCAATTGGGAGGGGGTTGTCCGTCTGGATGATCGCGGCTTTTTGCTGATGGCGGATGAATATCCGAAGACAATCCTCGCGTTTGTTCCGGCACCTTGAGTGTGCAGCCTCTCGGCGTTGACATGATCGGCACCGAGCGACCGATCACCCGTCCTTCTCACCACGGCCACAGGTGCGCACACGCCCTTTTCAGGTCAAACGATGTGAAACAACATCGCCGAGGAAATCCTGGGCGATCTGTAAGGGAGATGCGTCCCTATCGTAGACAAGCTCTCCGGTGGCGGGGTTAACCCGTTTGCGGACGAGGGACCTGTCCACGATAAAGACCTCGCGCAACGTGACTGGCCCGCGGTAGTCTTCCTGGTCCAAGCGAACGGGCTTTTCGCCACTGGCATCGCCTTCCGAAATCAGCAGGCAGACGCGGTTCTCAGCCCGGTCTCCATCACTATCCAAACCGGACCAGAAATGCTTACCGAAGAAGAAGAAGTATCGCCAGCGTTTGCCCCGGCATGAGCAGTCCACGGTGAAAAACCAAGTCTGTTTGGCCCCGGAGCCCGACGCTATATTCTCCCAAGACCGCTGATCAATCAGATCGTAGGGGCGCACTTGAATCCTTATCGCAGTTGACGCGTCGGTAATTCGCGAAGCGCACACCTCAAACTCCAAGCGCAACTGCTCCATCATCCGAGACCATTGCATATACAAGAGCTTGCGGCGTTCCTCGAGTCGGACGTCGGTCTCCTGCACAAGAGTCTCTACCCACGAATCGAGTCTGGCGTCTTTCCTGAACTCGGCCAAATACTCGTCAAAGGTTAGAAGCACGCGCTGGGCGACCATCTGGGTAAGGGGATTGAAATCTCCTTCGTCGGCTTGTCCCAGCGCCTCAAGGTAGTCTTTTCGATCTTCGGGGCGAATGATCGCGCAAGTCAACCGGCCTTGAAGCAAAACAAGATCCTGCCAGAGGCGCGCCATTCGACCGTTCCCGTCGAAGAAGGGATGGATGCGAGCGATTCCCCAATGAGCCCAGGTTGCCAACAGAACGGTCATGGAATCTCCGGTGGCATCCCCGGGATGGGTAAGATGATCCAGCAGCTGCTCGACATGTGTCGGAACCTCTGACGCGGGTGGCGGCTGGTACGTCGCGCCTGTTATCATCACCCTAGCGTCTCGGAACCTCCCTCGCTGATCATCGCTAATATCCCGAAGCAGTGTCTTGTGGACCTGCAGCATACGCTCGACTGTGTGACAGGATACGTCATCATCAACCCATCCTGTGATCATTCTTGCTGCGTTCCCAAGATTCCGGGCTTCGCAGTGCTCCCGTTTTCGTCTGCCGCTGATCTCTCCAGTCTCAAGAACCATTACGGTTTCACGAAGATCGAGCGTATTACCTTCGATCGCATTACTGGCGAAGACCCGCATCCCCAGGAGCCCATCCTGGATTCGCCTTATGACATCCGCGGGGATAGGGCGCAGTTCGTTTATCTGGCGCGCCGTGTCCTCCACGTCGCCCAGCAAGGCCTTCGACGCTTGGTCAAGCTCGATTTCGTTAGGATACCAGAAGTCCATGACTCTCTCCCTAGTTGAGGCCTGCCGGCCCTTGTCATCCGCTGCCAGGCTATGCGGAAACGAAGCCGCGCATGGGCGCTCGGACAGGGCCACCACCAGACGTGTAATGATGCTCCTGCAACCCGTAGATTCTGTCAACTCGCCCCTAGCCAGGCTGTGGGACGCCAAAGCGGCAGAGGAGTGCGCCCTTGGTTGAGCGCCTTGCCGCAGGCGATCCTCGGCTCCGTGGTGTGTGACGTGGCGGCTGGGCTCTTGCGTACCTACGGGCATCGCGGCTGCGTCCCACCGCAAGGCTCCGCGAAGGGCAGACCGGAATTCACGGGGTCACCTCTTTGGCCTATTTCGAAATCCCTCCGGCCCGTGCATAACTTTTTAGGGCTTAAGACGTCCCAAAGTCAGTAGTGACAGAGGGGACTGATGCTGCGCGGAATCGTCCCGTACACAGTGCCGCTTTCTGAATGAGGGAGTCATAAGACATGCAGTATGCACAGATGCAACGCTTTACCTTGGCTATCCTGATCACCGCTTCGCCGGCGTTGTTGCCTCGCCTGAGCGCCACTCTAGCCGAAGCCGACAGAACAGACACCGCTGCCGCGTTGGACAAAATGCTCTCCTCGATCTATCCGCCGAACGAACCGGGCGTCTCAGTTCTCGTTGCCAGGGATGGGGAGATCGTGCTTCGAAAGGGCTATGGATTGGCGAACATGGAGCACAACATACCTATCACGCCCCAGACGGTCTTCCGCATCGGTTCGATGACCAAGTTCTTCACCGCGACAGCTATCCTCATGCTGGAGGAACAGGGCAGGATCAGTCTCGAAGACGAAGTCACGCGATTCCTTCCTGATTACCCCACACACGGGGAGAAGATCACGGTCAAGCACCTGGTAGCCCATACGTCGGGGATTTGGGACTACTTGAACATGCCCAAGATGCAGGATGGATGGCGCGAAGACATCACTCCGCAGAGCCTGATCGACCTGTTCAAAGACAGACCGCTTGCATTCAAGCCGGGAGAGGGGTTTGCGTACAGCAACTCGAATTACATTCTGCTGGGCGCGATCATTGAAAAAGTCACCGGGCAGACGTATCAGGCCTTCGTCCAAGAACATATCTTCGCTCCGGCGGGCATGCGGAACACCTGTTACGGGGGCCATCGCAAGATCATCCCCAACCGCGCGACCGGCTATGAGCCGTCAGAAGCGGGCGGATACCTGAACGCCAGGTTCTTGAACATGACCGAGCCCTACGCCGCGGGTGGGCACGTCTCGACGGTCGACGACCTGTGGCGCTGGAACAAGGCGTACTTGGGCGGGCGAGTGATCACACAGGAAACGCTGAGTCGAGCGCTTACACGTTTCACGCTTGACAACGGCAAGGAAGTCCCCTTGGCCTGCGGTTGCGGGATCAGCAGTTTTCAAGGCCATGACATTATTGTGTATGCAGGCGGGATTCATGGGTTCAGCACGCAGGCTGTTGTAATGCCTGACGAGAATCTGCATGTGATCATTCTGTCGAACAACCCTCGTCATCCACGGGGTCTCGCCGGCGTCGCCGCCAAAGTAACGGCCATCGCGATGGGGAGACCACTGGAAGAACCTCGGCCTGTTGAGCTGGATAAGAGTGTTCTCGACTCTCTGGCGGGTACGTATCGCGTTCCAGACGATGAGGGATTCCTGGCTCACGGCGGCGACGAGTGGATAATCGGAGTCAAAGGGGAGCGTCTCTATTGGGAGCATAGCGGCCGCGGACGCAAGCAATCACTGCTGGCCCTTACGGAAACGGACTTCTACTTCAAGATTGACGCACTCAGGCGGATCCAGTTTGTACGAGATGGATCTGGAAAAGTCTCTCATGTTCTGCTACAACTTCCCCTTCTATACCCGCAGAAAGCAGTCAGGATCGACGAGCGGTGATCTGTGGCTTGCGGCTGATCGCCGAACGAAGTGGTAACTGTGATGCATGAAAGGGCACCACGTGCCTTTCAGCAGGAAGGTGAAATGCAGCGTGAAACGGAGGGCAGAGATGCAACTTGCTGCAATGAGACGATCGGTTGTCTACTGCGTCATGTTGACGGTCTCCACGGACATTGCAGGCTGCAAGAAGACGGCCCCCGACTGGCTCGTCAAAGAATACGAGACGCCGGCGTGGGCAGGCGTACCCGGGTTGTCGGTGGTGAAGACGGAGACCGAAGACAGCAAAGTCCTTCTCATACGCCACAGGCCGATGAGCGAGGGGTTGGACGAACTGTTCGGCGAAACTTACGAGGAACCGGACTTGGAGAGTCGCGAGGTAATATACCGATACGACCCCGACAGCTATGAACACATGTTCGAGGCCGTCGGCCTGCGCATGTGGGTGGAGGCTACCGGGCCTGCGTTTTGGGATCTGCAGCAAGAGCGCCGCGTGCCTTCGAGAATGCACAAACCGCTGGGTTCGGGGAAACTGGCCTTTGGTAAGCATGGCTTCCCCATAAAGGGCAATGAAGTCATGCACATGGCGCAGTCAATGCGTTTGGGGAGTGGGAATGTCGCGATCCTATCGGCCAAGCGGGTCTACGGCACGCCGGACAAGACGCCCTCCACGAAGGAAATGGAATACATTGCCCACAAGTCACAGGATCTCCTGGAAGTGGGGGGCGAGATCGTCGAAAGACATGAGCAGAAGAGGAAGGGAATCACATTCGAAGAGTATTACCATCAGGTCTATGATACCAAGGCGCTGCAGCTTGTCGGTAGCCCGGTCCCGCTTCCATTTGATGAACAAGATGAACATCCAAAGTGTGTATGGGCGGGGCAGGATACCTATGTCGTATGCACTGATGCTATGTTCAAACGAATCTTCATCGTGCACCGGGATCGCCTGATTGAGGAGCACTGGTGAACAGCCGCGCAGTCTGCAATGTGTAGGGATTGACCCTGCATCGGTTACGGAGGGGCAGCTTCGAGTCCACAGCGCGCGTCTGTCACCATACAACGAGCAAGAGGCGGACAGCGGAAGATTGGGGAAGGTACACCTTGTTGTTTATGGCAGATTCGAGTATTGTGCAGCGGGCGAATTGCATGCCGGCGCTTTGCTTGGACATGGCACCCAACTCCGGACCCGCTACACAAGAGACGAAAGCGCTCCGAGGTGATTCCGGGATTGAGTATGGCGAAAGCCCTCCGACAGTGTTCACACGCGGTTATGCGCATTGCCCCGTTATGTCCACCGGCAATCGGACTCATACTGGGGATTGCGTTTGATCGATACGTGCAGTCCTCGATGTGGCTTTATATTGCGGGGGCCATTGTAGGGGGCGCTGTCTCGCTTATCCCATCGGTACGAGCACTCCTTGGACCACTACTCCTGCTTGTTGCATCGGGGTGTGTGGGGGGAATGCTGCATCTGTCGACTGCTCGGACTACCCCCGGCTCGAGCGTTGAGCGATATGTCGGCGATTGTGATGGAATAGCCCGCATCCGCGGGACGGTTGCGTCTACTCCTCGAATCCTCACAAGCGACAGTAACCCGTTTGCGCGTTGGACCTATGGCTCAGACCGGACGCTTTTCCTACTCGACGCCGAATCTATTGAAGGTGTCCGAGACGACATTCCCGTCAGCGGCAGAATCCGTGTGACGATCGGAGAAGTTGTGCTCGACATCCGGGAGAACGAGCGCGTGGAGGTGTTCGGCAAGCTCTATCCTCTCAGGCCGCCGAGGAACCCCGGCGGGTTTGACTGGGCATCGTACTATCGTCGACAGGGAATCGTCGCGGGGTTCAGTTGTGCTCTGTACGAGAACGTTCGCCGACTCGATGCTGTTCCTCCCTCGCAAAACGGCGATCCGCTTACTCGCGTTAGAACGACGGTTCGTGGTCTGTTGACTGACGATCTGGCCAGCGGCGCGGACGAGGAGGCCAGCCTGTTGGAGGCGATGATCCTGGGGCATCGGTCGGGCCTGGATCGACGTCTCAACGATGCTTTCGTCCGCGCGGGCTGCATCCATTTTCTGGCGGTTAGCGGGGTGCATGTGGTTATTGTCATGTTCCTTGCTCGGCTCGCGTGCCGGGTGTGCGTGACTTCGCCGCGCACGCGCATCTGGGCCATGCTCCTCGCGGTTATCGCCTATGTAATAATCGCAGAGCCTCGGCCGCCGATATTGCGTGCGGGGGTTATCTCGTCTCTGTATTGCATCGCCTGTTTAATGGGTCGACAACGAACCTGTCTGAACTGGATTTCTGCAAGCGCCATCATCCTGCTTGTCGTCGAACCGACGATGATCTTCGACATCGGATTCCAGCTCTCATTTGCGGCAGTGATAGGTGTGAGCTACGTAACGCCTGCTGTCTCTGCGGTAGCTGGCAGCGCAAAGCAGTGGTGTTTGCGAAGAATCCGCGGAGGGGAATCTCCAATCGACAGCATCAAACTCAGGGATCAAGCCGATCTTGGGGGATCCGCTCTTCGAGATTTCGTGCGCTCGCTCGTCCAGATGACTGCTTGCTACATCCCAACCGCACTGGCCGTTGCGGCGGGTGCCTGGCTTGTTGCCCTGCCCATAATCGCAGTGCACTTCCAGCGCGTGCAGCCCTGGGCGGCGCTGAATTCTGCACTGGTCTTCCCGCTGGTGGGTCTGGTGATGGCGATCGGCTTTGCCAAGCTGTTCATCGGGGTGCTCTTCCCGACCGTGGGTTTGGCTCTTGGGGTGGTGCTAACCGCAACGGATTCTCTGCTGATTAGGGTCGTCGATCTCCTGGCAGCTTTGCCCGGCGTGTCGGTAGCCGTTGAGCCTCCACCTTGGTGGCTTATCTGCTCTTTCTACACGTTTCTGCTTTCGCTCGCAGCACGATATTCTAATCGGCAGCACCACGATCATCCAACCGCCGAATCTGGAGAACAGCCCGAGAGGAAACATCCACAATGGTCCGGTAGCGCCTGCGCGCTCGCGCTTGCACTATTGCTCGTCACCTGCATTGAGTGGTTCAGGCCGCGAGCACCGCAAGAGCAGCTGGTCTTCACGACTCTGGCGGTTGGGGCGGGCATGGCAACAGTACTCGAGCTTCCTGACGGGCAAACGATCCTCTACGATGCGGGCACGTCCAGCCCGTACGACGTCGGACGACACGTCGTTGTGCCGTTTCTTCGTGACCGAGGCATCGAACGGATCGATCTCATTTACATCAGTCACCCGAATCTGGATCATCTAAGCGGCGTACCCACGATCATTGATGAGATCAAGGCAGGTGCAATGGTCGTCAATCACCACTTCGAGCCGCTGAGCGCACCCGCCTCTCCGGCGCGACATCTGCTGAACGTACTGGCCGAGCGCGGGACTGAAGTCCGAACGCTTGTTTTGTTGGACCGCGTTTGGGACTACGGAGGTGTAAGGTTTGAGCTGCTGGCGCCATTGGGCAACACAAATGAGCCCTTGTCGGCCAACGGCAGCTCGACGGTGTTGCGGATCTCTTACGCGGGCTACTCTATTCTGTTGACCGGGGACATCGAGGACCGGACACAACGGGCTCTTTTGCTCGCGTATAACAATCTGCATGCTGACGTGCTCATACTGCCACACCACGGCAGTGTTCGCCCCACCTCCGCGGAGTTCATCGCTGCGGTTGCGCCGAGGATAGCCGTTCGCTCGAGCAACAAACGGATGGACGAGACTTTCACCGGGCTGGAGTACGTGACGGGTTCTACTCCGATTTACAGTACAGCGGACGTCGGAGCGGTGCAGATCGTCATCGATGCGCGGGGTATCCGCGTTCGCACTTCACATCTCGGTAGTGGAGCGCTCACCGCAGTGACGGTCCACGAGTGATTCCGGCTTGCGCCGGGAAGGTCGCGCGGCTCTTGGCCGTACAATTTCCCACATGCTGCGGCAAGTTGGCACCGAAACTGCAGATTGCGTGAAGCGTCGCGCCCCGATATAGTCCAATGATTGTGTCGTCCCGTTTCTGAAACGTACGAAGTGCGTCGGGAATCCAGCGTAAGCTAATGCGGCTGCATCAGACATGAAGAACGTCATAATAGTCATCTTGATCTTCACCACGGTCGTGGTCGGGTACGTGGCGGCTACGAGCACCTTGAGGCTCTCCACTGAGGCGCTGGAAGGCAAAACCGCTAAGACGTACCGCGGCGACCTCACACTTCCCATCAATGCAACCGGCGAGGTAAGACCGGGGTACCGCATAGAAATAAAGGCGGAGGCCAGCGGTGAAGTGCTGGAAATCGCCAAGCACGCGGGCGACCGCGTTCAAGCAGGTGATGTGCTGATCAGGCTGCAGCAGGACGACGAACAACGCAGCGTCAACCGGGCCAAGCTGGATCTCAAGGTGGCCGAGGCCCGCCTCGAAGAAGCGCAACTCGCGCTGAAGCAGGCGGAGACGGCAGATCTGCAAAGTGCACAGGCGCGGGTGGATCAACTCGTGGTCAACGTGGACTTCGCAAAGTTCCGCCTGGAGAAACTCGCCTCTCTTGAAGAGCATCAGCGCAACGACGAAGAGCTGCTCCAACGGGAGACGGCCCACAAGAGCCAGTTGGCGGAGTTGCACGGGGCCAGGGCCGCTCTGGAGCGGGCGAAGCTGGCCATTCCCCGTGCCAGGCAGACGGTCATACAGGCTGAAGCCACTCATGAGACGGCTCAGAACAACTTGGGCGATGCTGAGAAGCGGTTGGCCAAGACAGACGTCACCTCTCCCATCGACGGTATCGTCGCGGATATCCGGGCGAAGGTCGGGCAGGTCATCCAAGGCGGAAAGACCACGTTCACCGGGGGGACGGTTCTGGGCATCGTGCTGGACACGGACAGACTGCTTGTCCGGGCGGAGGTTGACGAGGCGGATATCGGGCGAGTGTTGGAGATAGCACCTCTGTGGGCAAGGCCGGGGCACGACACCACACAACAGATGCCTGCGGATATCGCAGAGGCGGTGCAGGCATTGGAGCACGCCCCGTTCATCACCGTGGAGTCATTCCGCGAGGAGGAGTTTGCAGGAGTGATCGAGCGTATCTACCCCGAGCCCAAGAATCTCGCCGGGGTGGTCACTTATCTGGTCGATGTGGTGGTGACCAGCGACAACCGGACCAGGCTGCTCCCGGGCATGCGGGCCGATGTGAGGTTCACTTCGGAACACGCTGAGGATGTCCTGCTGTGCCCCAACGAGGCTATCCGCGAGGGACCGGAGGGTCTGCTGGGGGTGTACGTTCCCAAGAAGGGTTCACCACCGGACCAGCGCGAGACCGAGTTTGTTGCCTGCAAGTTCGGACTGGATGACGGCAACCGCTCGGAGGTTCGCGAAGGACTCTCCGAGGGCATGGTCGTCTATACCAAGCTGCCGGCCAAGAAGGACAGAGGCAAGAAACGAAAGAAGCGAGGTTAGCTGCCCCGTGCAGTCAGCTGCGTTGATTCACCCCGATTGGCCGATGCTATGATTCGAACCACCCAACTCCGCAAAGAGTATCACATGGGCGATTCCGTGGTGCACGCTCTTGACGGGGTGGACGTCAACATAAAAGCGGGTGAGTTTGTCAGCATAGTCGGAGCATCGGGGAGCGGAAAAAGCACTTTGATGCACATTTTGGGCTGCTTGGATCGCCCGACCTCGGGCAGCCTCGAATTCCATGGACAATTGGTCAGCGCTTTGAGCGAGAAGCGGCTGGCCACGATGCGCAATCAGCACATCGGCTTTGTTTTTCAGACCTTCAACTTGATCAACCGCACCACGGCGTTGGACAACGTGATCATTCCGTTGGTCTACACCCGCAAATCGTACGCCAAAGCCACTGCGAGGAAGGCCCTTGAGCAGGTGGGTCTGGCTAATCGAGCCAAGCACAAACCCAGTGAGATGTCCGGTGGAGAGTGTCAGCGTGTTGCCATCGCCCGGGCCATTGTGAACAACCCCCAATTGGTGCTCGCCGACGAACCCACGGGCAACCTCGACTCGCGCACCGGGGAGCAGATCATGGGGATCTTTCACGAGTTGAGCGAGGCGGGAATAACCATTGTGCTGGTGACCCACGAGATGGACATCGCCCATCAGACTAAGCGGATTATCCGCATGCGCGATGGACTGGTGGTGGAAGACAAGCTCCTCGGCGATTCCAGGCGGGCAATCGACCTGCCGCAGACGCCAAATACCAAGATGGGTGTGCACGACGCCGTGGGTCTGGCCAATGACCTACCCGATCCCGCGTCGCCTGCACCCCAGACCCACGGAGAAGAGTGACCGGACCAATGTTCCACCTGCGCATTATGGCTATGGCGATTCGCGGGCTGCAGCAGAATCTCCTGCGCTCGCTGCTCGCGACGCTGGGCGTCATCATCGGGGTCGGCGCGGTGGTATCGGCCGTGTCCATCCTCGAAGGGGCTCAGAGAGACATCCTCGAGCGCTTTGAGACGCTCGGGGCGGATCAGGTTATTGTGTTTAACGGGACGGATCGGCGTTCCGGGCGCGGCACCGCGACGAACTCGCTCCTGCCGGAGGATGCAGATCGCATCGCGCAGGAAGGCGAGGATCTGATCCTCGCCACTACGCCGCAGAGCAATGATGCTGCCCAGATCAAGTACTTTCAACGCAATACGCCTGCCACGGTGCTGGGCACGACGGAATCCTACACTGCTCTGAATCATTATCATCCCGCGCAGGGACGCTTCATCACCCGCGAAGACGTGCGGGGCAGCAGCATGGTATGTGTCTTGGGGCACAAGGTCGCCGAGGATCTCTTTGGCGCTCGCTCGCCAGTGGGAAAGACAGTCAAGATCAACGGAAAGAGCTTCATCGTCGTAGGCGTCATGGAAGAGAAGGGTGTGCTGGGGTTCTTCGAGGTCGATAAGCAGGTGGTTATCCCGCTCACAACCGCGATGGGACGCATGTTCGGCAAGCGCTACCTGACCATGCTGGTGGTTCAGTGCGTGGACTCGCAACACGTACCCGCGTGTATAGAGAAAGTGAAGAAGACCCTGCGGGCGAGTCACCGCATCCGCGCGGGTGAGGAGGATGATTTCACCGTCTTCACCCAGGACCAGTTCAAGCAGCAGCTCGGGCAGGTCACAATGATTTTCGCAGTCGTTCTGTACAGCATCGCAGGCATTTCCCTTGTTGTCGGAGCGATCGGGATCATGAACATCATGCTCGTGTCGGTGACCGAGCGAACGCGGGAGATCGGCGTGCGCATCGCAGTCGGAGCACGCCGGATGGACATATTGAAGCAGTTTCTCACCGAGGCGAGCGTGATCAGCTTGCTGGGCGGTTCCCTGGGCGTGGTCTGCGGGTGGGCGATTGCGAATTTCCTCGGGGAATACACACAGGTCTTGCAGACGTACACTCCGCCGGCGTCCATCATCGCAGCTCTTGTGATGGCCGTGGTCGTCGGGCTAATAAGTGGAATGTACCCCGCAGTACGCGCTGCCCGCCTTGATCCGGTTGAGTCCTTGCGATACGAATAGCCCGCAGTCGAGGCAGACGTGATGTACCTTCCGGGTTAGGCGTCGCGTCCCTTCCGGACCGGGGAACGGGCCAAACCGCGGGGGATGTTAGTCCGCCCTATCGGTACCTCATCCTCAGAGCGGTTGAGATGCCAAGCAGGGGCATTCGCGATGCGCACAAGCGCGCCCGCAAAAACGGAAACACTAATGAAGACAATAATCGAACCATTCAGGATCAAGACGGTTGAGCCGATCCGCATGACCACGCGCGAATATCGCGAAGAGGTATTGCGTCGCGCCGGGTTCAACGTGTTCGGGATCGACGCTGTGGATGTGCTAATCGACCTGCTCACCGACAGCGGCACGGGGGCGATGAGCAGCGAGCAATGGGCCGGGATCATGCGCGGCGACGAGTCCTATGCGGGGGCTCGCAGCTTCCACCGGTTCTACGACCGCGTATCCGCGATCACCGGGTTCGAGCATATCCTCCCCACCCATCAGGGACGTGCCAGCGAGCGGATTCTCTTTGAAATAACCGCCGGGCCGGGCAAGGTCATTCCCAACAACAACCACTTCGATACCACGCGGGCCAACATTGAGCACTCCGGTGCCAAGGCGATCGACTTGGTTATTGACGATGCCCGGGTGTTCAAGTCGCGGCACCCCTTCAAGGGAAACATGGACATTGACAAGCTCGAGCTGACTTTCAAGAAAGTAGGCGCCGAAAGCATCCCCCTGGTCATGCTCACGGTTACGAACAACAGCGGCGGAGGACAGCCGGTCAGTCTGGAGAACATGCGCGCCGTGCGTAAGTTGTGCGACGCCCACGACACGCCCTTCTTTCTCGATGCCTGCCGATTCGCCGAGAATGCCTACTTGATAAAGAAACGCGAGGAGGGCTACGCGGACAAGACAGTAGGCGAAATCGTCCGGGAGATGTTCGATCTTGCGGATGGGGCCACCATCAGTGCAAAGAAGGACGGCCTGGCCAATATCGGCGGAGTGCTGCTGCTGCGGGAGTCGGAGCTTGCCCAGAAAGCACGCAATCTGCTGATTCTGACAGAGGGATTCGTCACCTACGGGGGTCTCGCCGGCCGCGATCTGGAAGCCCTTGCCCAGGGTTTCGAGGAAGTGCTGCAGGAGGATTATCTCCATTATCGACTGCGGAGCGTCGAATACCTCGGAGAGAATCTGCTGGCTGGCGGGGTCCAAATCGTCGAGCCTCCCGGCGGGCATGCGATTTACATCGACGCCAAGGAGTTCTGCCCGCATATCCCCGCCGCGGGTTTCCCCGGTCAGGCGGTGGTCTGCGCCCTCTATCGCCACGCGGGCATCCGCGCCGTCGAGATCGGGAGCTTGATGTTCGGCAACGGCGACTCGGCCCCGGACATGGAGCTTGTCCGGCTCGCAGTACCCCGGCGTGTCTATACGCAGAGCCATCTCGATTACGTTATCGAGGCCGTCTTGGAAGTCTATTCCCAGCGTGATAAGATGAAACCATTGAGGGTTGTCGAGTCTGCGCCACACCTCAGACATTTCACAGCCCGGTTGGAGGAGGTGGAGTAGCAGCCCGCAAAGACAGCCGCAAGGACGGGAGTCGTGTCAACGTTGCGAAGGATCGAATCTGCGGAACACAAAAAGGTCTTGCTCAAACTGGCCCGCGAGAGCGCGAGCGCCGCATTGGGATCGAAATGCGTCGATACCACGACGGTGCCTCGAATCGAGGGTACGTTTGGCGGAGCGTTTGTGACTTTCTGGGCAGGCAAACGACTCCGCGGATGCATCGGTTCGTTCGCCCGCACCGACGACATTACCTCAACTGTGAAGGAAGTCGCGATTAGCTCGCTGGCTGATAGGAGGTTCGAGAGCAATCCTATAACGGCAGAAGAACTGCCTACTTTGGACATCGAGATCTCGGTACTTTCCGACTTGGAGCCAACGAGCAACCCGGAGGTTTTGATTCCCGGGGTGCACGGCATAATGATTCGGCGCGGCGCACGGACAGGATGCTTTCTGCCCAAAGTGGCTTTGGAGTACGGCTGGACCACGGAGGAGTTTCTATCGAACTGCTGTGCAACGAAGGCTGGACTCAGCGCTGACGCCTGGCGTCAGAAGGACACTGAGGTGTTCCTCTTTACCGCGGATGTGTTCTCCGAGTCGCGTCTTTCGCCCTAACGCCGATGATCCCGCTGGCTCATCGGTATATCCTTTACGTGTATGAAACGTACGAATATTCATGCGGTCGCCGACGTGCACATTGAAGCCCCATTTGGCATTGAGGAGGAGCTCTCCTGGTTCTACGTGGAAGTGGGGAATCTGCAGGCGGTCGAGCCGAATCCCCCGGACCAAGCGAAGTTGTGTTTCAAATCCGGACGCCTGAAGCTCCACATCTGCCTCACGGAGAATCCACAGATCGAGCCGATCGCTTGCCGGGTAACGCTCCTGGTTCCATCGCTGCCTGGTACGGAGGAACTTCTCGACGAGCACGGGCTCGCTTACGAGCGGCTGTCCGGTATGATGTGGACAGATCTTCGCGTGTTGGTGAATGATCCAGCTGGGAACTGCGTAGAGTTGAAGCAAGAGTGGCCATACGCACCGTTGTAAAGCTCCGCAGCATTCCAGGACTGTGGATCGGGGATCGGGTGGTACGGTGGAGTTGCGGCGCGCTCACGTGCCCGAACAGAGTGTAATCCGTGTTTGGCTGGACGATTGAGGGCCATACAGGCCGAGTATTGTCGGTCTCAGGCGTGCCTGCAAATACACGTGCGCGGCAAAGCGCACCGGAAAAAAATGCTGCAGGTGGGTGACACGCCGAGGGGTTGCGTGTATACTGCTTGTGTCTTCAAGGTTGAGCGACCCTTAGTGGGTCGCCCTCCCGTTTCGAGTATCCCGCTTCCTGCTGTGTTTCGCAGGTTCCGTTGAGCTTCCAACTCAAGGGATTCAGAAGCTACGGATAACGCCCCTGGAAGGCCCTTGGCATCGGCAAGTGCCTGTAAGGCCATACGGCAGGCAGGATGACACGGGAGAGTTTTGGCCCCGTTCTGTGTTTGACGGGGTCTATCTAGATAGCGCGGTCTGACCGTATTGTCGCAAGGCGAATCGAAACGGATCAAGCCGTTGATCGGCCTGACCGTCGGCGCCGGCAAGTCGTCGGTCGCCCGGATTCTGCAATCACTCGGGGCTGCGGTTATCGAGTCGGACCGCCATGTCTACGAGGAGTTTGGCGACCCGGAGGTCGCCGCAACCCTCCAGGGCTGGTGGGGCGAGAAAGTCTGCCACCCGGATGGAACGATTGACCCGCAGGGAGTCGCGTCGGTTGTCTTCGACGCCCCCGCGGAGTTGGCGAGGCTGGAGTGCTTGGTGCACCCGCGGTTGGCCAGGCGGCGCGAGAGGCTTGTTGCTGAGTACATGGCGGACTCGGCGTTTCGGGCCGTCGTGCTCGACTCCCCCAAGCTGATAGAGGTGGGGTCGAACAACCTCTGCGACGCGGTGGTCTTCGTGGACGCGGATCGGTCAATACGTCTGAACCGGCTCGCGTCGTCACGAGGCTGGACCGATGAAGAATTGACCAGGAGAGAAAACCTGCTTACACCACTGGACACGAAGAAGGCAATTGCCGATTATGTGTTAAGGAACCATTCCAGCATTGCCGACTTGCGTCCCGAAGTTGAACGAGTCCTGGCCTCTGTGTTGGAGGCCTTTTCCCGATCTCGTTAAAGGCGATTGCGTGGGAATGATACCCGCGGACGTTGAGCCGCGGAGATGCCAAACCGGTTACCTGCGAAAAAACGCATGTCAGTCTGATTCAGGAGGATGTTTCAATGGCGAAAGCCACCACCAGCAAGGTGCGTAGGAAGAAGTCCGCGAGTGCGGCCAAAACCACAAAAGAAGAGGTCAAGCCTGACGATCTCGAACTGGACGAAAGCGATGCTGCAGTCTCTGAGTGCGAAGACGGCGCGGAGTACGCTGATACCCGCGACGAGCACGAAGGCCCGATAGACGCGGAGACCCATGCTAAGTATGAAGAGATCAAGCGCGGGGATACTCACATCACCGAGCTGCAGAAGATGACCGTTCAAGAGCTCCACGCGGTGGCCAAGGCGGAGGAACTCGAGGACTTCTCCGGTCTGAAGAAGCAGGACCTCATCTTCAAGATCCTCAAAGAACGTATTCATCGCAGTGGACTGATGTACGGGGAGGGCGTGCTGGAGATTCTGCCGGATGGGTTCGGCTTCCTGCGGACTCCGGAGTACAATTACCTACCCTGCCCGGATGACATCTATATCAGCCCGTCGCAGATCCGACGATTCGGCTTGCGCAACGGTCATATCGTTGCCGGGCAGATCAGACCACCCAAGGAGTCGGAACGCTATTTCGCCCTGCTGCGTGTAGAGGCGATCAACATGGAGGAACCCGACGCAGTCACCGAGAAGACGAACTTCGAAGATCTCACGGTTCTGCACCCCGACGCTCGGCTGATCCTCGAGACCGTCTCCGACGAAATCAACATGCGCATTGTCGATCTGGTTACACCGATCGGCAAAGGTCAGCGAATGCTCATCGTCGCTCCGCCGCGAACCGGTAAGACCGTTCTGCTGCGAAAGATGGCCAACGCCATTGCGGCAAACCACCCGGGAACGCATGTGTTTATTCTGCTGATTGACGAGCGTCCCGAAGAAGTGACCGAGATGCAGCGCAGCACTACTGCCGAAGTGGTAAGCTCCACGTTCGACGAACCCGCCTCGCGTCACGTGCAAGTTGCTGAGATGGTGGTGGAAAAGGCAAAGCGGTTAGTCGAATACCAAAGAGACGTGGTGATCCTCCTCGATTCCATCACCCGTCTGGCCCGCGCCTACAACACGGAGATACCGCATTCGGGTAAGATTCTTTCCGGTGGTATCGACGCTAATGCTCTGCAGAAGCCGAAGCGTTTCTTCGGGGCCGCCCGAAACATGGAAGAGGGCGGTTCACTCACGATCATCGGGACAGCCCTTGTCGACACGGGCTCGAAGATGGATGAGGTTATCTTCGAGGAGTTCAAGGGTACGGGCAATAGTGAGCTGCACCTGGATCGAAGGCTGGTCGACCGTCGGGTCTGGCCGGCGATTGACATCGCAGGTTCCGGCACACGTAAGGAAGAATTGCTGCTCGATCCCAAGGAGCTGGAGCTGATCTACAGGTTGCGCCGCGTGCTTTCGGATATGAATGTGGTTGAGGCCATCGAGCTGCTCCGCACACAATTGGGCAAGGTCAGGACGAACGCCGAGTTCCTCATGACCATGAATCTTTCGTAAGCCCGTTATAGCCTGACTTTGCAGCATCGGTAGAAACAAGAAGCGATGGAAGTGAGCATCAGATACTGCGCGGAATGAGACTACGAACCCCGGGCCGCCCGTTTGGCGGAGGCTATCAAGAAAGAGTTTGACCTCCAGGTCGAGCTCATTGCCGGGGCGGGCGGAGTGTTCGATGTTCACGTGGGCGACACACGTATCTGGAGCAAGTCCGCCAGCGGTCGATTCCCCACTCACGCTGAGGTTACCGACGGTATAGCCGAGCTTATCTCGACAGGCTAGGCGATATCGGGTATTGCTTTGTGCTCGTATCGCGTACTGCGGAGGTGTTCTGCGCCGCGGCGATCGGGAGAGAGGCTACCAACACGATGGAAGATTGGGCCTAAATGAAGGAGTAGACAGATGAGCGCGAAGATCACCTGGTTGGGACATGCGACCTTTCAACTCACACTGCCGGACGGACGAGTGGCTATCATCGACCCGTGGATCTCGGACAATCCCGTTTGCCCCGACCGCTTGAAGAAACCGGAGCGTTGCGATTTTGTACTTCTGACCCACGGACACTTTGACCACGTCGCGGACGTCAAGATGTTGGTGGAAGCGTTTGACCCAGCCGTAGTGGGCAACTTCGAGCTGTGTAGTATCCTGGAAAAGCAGATTGGCAAAGGACGCTTCAACGGCATGAACACCGGGGGCACCCAGCCGGTGGACGGCATAAACGTGTCACTGACGCAGGCGTTTCACTCGTCCAGCGTAGATTCACCCAATGGCCCTGTCTATGCGGGCATGCCTAACGGCGTTGTGGTAGAGGCCGACGGTGTGGCCACGCTGTACCATGCAGGTGACACCGATGTCTTTGGTGACATGGCGCTAGTTGCCAGAGTCTTTGAGCCCAAGGTGTGCATCTTGCCCATCGGAGGCTTCTATACGATGGGCGCCAAGGGTGGGGCTATTGCCGCGGAGATGCTGGACCCCAAGGCAATAATCCCCTGCCACTACAAGACGTTCCCCATCCTTGCTCAGAGTCTGAACGACTTCCGTGAGGCCTTACCAGCGGAGTTGAGGGACCGCGTCTTCGCAGCTGAGATCGGGCGAGAGTTGGCCTGGACCGCCGACGGAGTGGATTGAGAAGGCGGCCGGTGCACCGTAGACCCTAGTGAATCATTACACGTAATCTGATGGGGGCCAAGCGAAGCGTCGCCATGTGTTTGCCGCGTCAGCATGCCGGCGCCCGACCTCGTCGGGCTTGGTCATGGCACCCTTTACTCCGAGGCCCGGTTGCGCAGTGGGAACCGGTGTGAAACATGGGTATCGACATCCGAGAGTTTGTGCGTGGTGACATCGAGTTCGCTCTGCTCCAGACGAAGCGTGAAGGATGGGACGCCACCACTGACTTCTTTGAGAAATGCCTCGCGCACGATCCGCACGGTTGCTTCATTGCCGAGATCGCCGGTGACCGCGCGGGCATGATAACGACCGCGTGTTACACTCAGTCGGGGTGGATCGGAAACCTCATCGTACCTCCCGAGCAAAGGTTCAAGGGCATTGGCGCTGCATTGATGGCGCAAGCTCTGGAGTATCTCTCCACAAAGAGGGTTGAGACATTCCGCCTGGAAGCGGACCCGGCAGGAATCAAGCTCTATCGGCGGCTTGGATTCGTCGACGAGTTCGAGTCGCTGCGTTTTCTGCGCGACGGGAAGCACCGGTCTGCAGATGCTAAACAGCGCGCAAAAGCATCACAAGTTCAACCGTGCGCCGAATCCGACATTTCAGCCCTATGCGCGCTCGATGCGGAGTACTTCGGCGATGACCGAGGCCGTATGCTCTCGTTGATGCACAAGGATGCTCAGGCATGTTACGTGCGGCATTCAACGGACGGAATCGACGGGTACGCCTTCGCGTTGTCGTCAGCGGCAGGAATCCGCATCGGTCCGTGGGTAGCCCAGAGCCGGACAGCCGCCAACAACCTGCTGGAAGCGATTCTCACCGATCATGGCAACAAGACGCTTGTGGCTGGCGTGCCGGACGTTAACTCCCAAGCTGTCGCCCTTCTCAAGCGTAACGACTTCCACGAGACACCGTCGAGCCTACGCATGGTGCGGGGTAAGCCAGCGGCGGTGGGAAGGCCCGAAGGCATCTACGCTATTGGCGGTGGAGCTATGGGGTGATCCACACCACAGTGCGGTGAATTCGCTCCTCCGATGTACCCGCTTCCGCTTCAGTGTGTGCGTGTCGTGCGGAATGTGCTGGCAGTCCACCTCCTGCGGACTGCCAACCCAGGAGTACACATCGCCTCATGCGATTAGTCGATGGTGACGTGGAAGCTATGGCGCCGAGAGGCGGCACGAGCAGGCAGGCCACTCGTGCACACCTCACGCGCACCAGGAGCCAAACTTCGCTCCTGCGTCTACTTGGCTCGTGGAGGTAAGTACTCCTGTTCCTTAAGACGATATCCGCGCGCAAAGCGCACGCGCGAATCTGAAAAAAAGTCAAAAAAACGAGTTCGCCCCGTTTAACCCCGGAGTAAGCCGGCAGACAGAGGTCGGCAAACCCCTGGGCTACCTCCGGCAAACAACCAGCGCCAAGGTCTTGGATGCCTCGTCTCACTCTGAGCTGGGCCTGTGAGCTCCGAACCATGCACCGTACAGGCGCTCGGCAGAACAAGTCGCCAGTTAGCGAGTGACGGGTAGACCTTCGATCCAGGGACCCGAGCGTAGCGAGCCGAGACGGGCCAGACCGGGGTTGGGGCCGTGCTGACTGCACGGCAGCATCTCTTCGTAGGACGCCCAATATACCTACCTCGTGAGTCACAACGCGGCAGCATGAGGCTCACCCCAGGCGAATGTCCGCGAGCGCGCACAGATCGCGCGGCATTCCAGATGGAGGTCAAAAAGGATTGGAGTACCCCAGTCGCCCATCGTAGAATCAGCCGGCAAATGGAGCTTGTGTACCGCTGAGTTCGCCCTAGCAGCGCAGGTTGTCCTATGAAGCAGACGCCCGACTGCGGTGGGCAGCTGTGGACGTATAGCACCCAGTTACGAGAGAGAGGCGTACGCGGGTCCCCGCTTTGCCCCTCCGTTCACATGGAGACTACTTCCCTGGAATACCTCAAATCGCACGTGCGCCCGTTCTCGCGTCAGGATCGTCCGACGGAATTCCATATTTGATGCTTGATGAAGTCGGGCCGGACGTGTATCGTCGTCAAGACAAGCGTCGCACCCCCGACAGGTTTCGCCTGGGGTTGGGCAAGAGGGTAGGCCCATTGAAGAAAGACGAATAGCCCAAGGAGTTGGTGAGATTCTTCCTGGGAGAGGTACTTCGCAATCGTTGTCACGTCGAGGAGGACTGATGCAATGAAACCCGCCCTGTTCTACTCATTCCTCATCATCTTTATACTGACGGCCATACTGACTCTGGCCGGCGTCGCGGGATACGTTCAAATCAGGGAAACCTACCTGGACGCCCTCTTCGCGTCGCTGCTTCTGGAGCTGGTGGCAGCAGTGGTCACGCTATTCGTCAAGGCGCGGTTCTTCGATCGACCGGAATCCGGGGAAGACTCTACGGACATCACCAAGCCCGACACGCCGCACACAGTCGGACAAAGGACAGCCGAAGCCACCGGAGGCGCAGTTGACCCCACGGCCAGCGAGGGAATGCCTGACCAGGACATCTTCGATCACATGCCGGAGACCACGAAATCGGTTCGAGTGTTGGCCATTTCTTCTATCCAGTCGGTGATGAATGCCCCGTTGCGCCGTCTGCTGAGGGGGCAACAGTTGATCGAGCTGCGCTGGTTGGTGCTGAACCCGGAGTCACCCGCAGTCGTTGAGTATGCTCGCAATCATCCACATCGTACTGCAGAGGAAGTGCGTAACCACATCCGCGCCGCCGTAGACCGTCTTTTGGGAGTGAAGACTATGGCCGGTGTTTCACATCTCAAGATTAGAATGTACGACGACTTCCCTGTGTTCCGCCTGGTCTTCTTCGATGGAAGTGTTTACGTACGGTATTACCCCAGACGGGAACCATGGACGAGACACTCTTCCGCGCTTTTCCGGGAGAATGAGGGGTGGATGTACAATGCGATGGAGACCTACTTTGAGAGCGTCTGGGAACGCGCGAAGGAATATCCGGTTCTAGGCGAGGGGACCCGCAAGGAGACTAGCGTCGAGGCGGAGGTAAGCTGAAATCCCCCGTGCTCACCAGCGGGCTTGGTCTTGATCCTGAATCGGTATCACAGTTCCACTCATCGTCCTCCGTCACGCCCACCACTATGCGACCTCTTCGTTCCATTGTCCGACGAGTTGATAGACTGCGTCGATCTGGAGCGCCTCCATCTGGGCTGTCACACTACTAATTCATTTTCTACACGATCTCGATGTCTGTAGTCGGAATGCTGGTCAAAAAGAGTTGGAGCGGGCGCGCGGATCTGATAAGTTGAGCTTAGCGTGTCCGGTGGTCGGGGCGCAGTGACGCGTCGCTCCGAATTCAGCGTCCAGCTCGTGGCTGATGATCGCATACACAACGCCGAGGTTTCACGGCGGACACGGGAGTCGGCCGCTGCACGCGAAGCATTTGCCGTGATCCATCGCTCCGAGCGATCTCGTTCGGATGCGGGTCAAACGGGAAAGGTAGGGTGTCTGCACCTAAGCACTTTTTGCCACGCAGGGCAACGGATCGGCGTGCCTTGTACGCCGGTACGCCAAATAGAAGGAGGAGAGGAAATGGGCGTTCAACGATCGACAATCGATCATCTCTCTGGGGTCGGTCTGCACTTTCGTGGGGTCGGCGTCGCACTCGGGCTCTGTCTGGCCCTGCTCCCATCCGTTGGACAAGCTCAATCCATCGAGTGGGCCGTGTCAAGTGGGGGGACGTTGTATGACTGGGTTGGAGACATCGACGTTGATGTCGCCGGCAACACCTACATTACGGGCATGTTCGAGGGCACGGCGACTTTCGGCTCGATCACCCTAACCGCGGCCGGCGAGAGGGACGTGTTCGTGGCCAAATACGATGCCGCCGGGAACGTTGTATGGGCCAGCTCGGCAGGAGGGGCGTTGTCGACTGGTAGTGGTAGGGCCATCGCGGCCGACGCCTCCGGCAACAGCTATGTGACAGGCAATTATGAAGGCACCGTGACCTTCGGGTCGTTTACCCTCCCCGATTCAGGAGATCGTAGCGATATCTTCGTGGCCAAGTATGACTCCAGCGGGAGTGTAGCCTGGGTCCATTCGTTCGGTGCGCCCTATCACGACGAAGGTACGGGCATCGACGTAGACGCCGCGGGCAACGTCTACATGATGGGAAATTACTGTTGCGGCGACTTGGATTTTGGCTCCTTCACACTCAGCGCGGGGCACCACAGGGTCTTTCTGGTCAAGTACGATGCCGACGGAAACGCCCTTTGGGGGCAGCAGTCTGAGGCAACGTTTCTCGATTGGGGCGAAGGTGTCGCCGTCGACCCTGCCGGCAACAGCTATCTTACGGGCAACTTCGAGCAGTCCACGAGCTTCGGCGCGTTTACGCTTAACAGCGTCGGCGATTGGGACGTCTTCGTCGCCAAGTACGACAGCAGTGGCAACGTTCTCTGGGCTATATCAGCCGGGGGGATCGAGGCGGACCGTGGTCGGGCCATCGGCATCGACGCTGCCGGCAACAGCTACATCACCGGCACGTTCGAGGGCACCGCAACCTTCGGCCCGTTTACGCTGACCGCGGACGGTTTGGACCCGTATGTGGCTAAGTTTGACGGCAGCGGGAACGTGCTCTGGGCCCGATCAGCGGATGTGGGCACCGGCTACGACATCGCCGTTCACGAAAGCGGGATCAGCTACGTGACCGGCTTCTTTTCGGGTGAAGTACCCGGCGAGGTGCTCAAGCTGCTCGTATACGATAGCACCGGCAACCTGCTATGGAGTGATTCGGATGGAGCTGTAGGCAAGGCCACAGCCATCGATTCTGCTGGCAGCAGCTATGTGACCGGCGGCTTCACCCATACCGCTACCTTCGGGGCGTTCACGCTCACCAGCGCCGGCGAACTCGACGTTTTCGTGGCCAAGTATGGGCCCGGGGCTTGCTGCCTGGCGAGCGGTTTATGCGAAGAACTCGGCCCAACCGACTGTGACGCTGCCGGCGGGACATATGTTGCCGGAGTGTGTGAGGGTGATGTCGACGGCGACGGCCTCGACGGATCGTGCGGTGACCCCTGCCCGAATGACGCAACCGACGACAGCGACGGGGACGGGCTGTGCGACAGTGACGATCCTTGTCCGCTGGACAACCCCGACGACACGGACGGCGATGGAGTATGCGACAGCGACGACCCCTGCCCATTTGACAATCCGGACGATACCGACGGCGACGGCGTGTGTGACTCGGTTGATATGTGTCCTGGTTATGACGACGGACTCGACGCAGACTCCGACGGCATGCCCGACGATTGCGACGACTGTCCGCTCGACCCGGGCAAGATCGAACCCGGCATATGTGGCTGCGGTGCGCCCGATGTTGGCGACGCTGACGGTGACGGCTTCCTCGACTGTATCGACCAGTGTGCCGGCGTAGACGACGGCGTCTTCGGCCCGCAGTGCGATGCCGCAATCCCCACAGTCTCGACTTGGGGACTCGTCGTGTTGGTGTTGTTGGTACTCACCTGTGCGAAGTTGGTGTTCAGCGCAAGGCGTCGTGCCGGTCGCACAGGGTAAACGCAGATCCTGAGAATCCTATCCGAGCGCAGAAGGCCAATTTGAAGGGCTTTCGAGTGGACGCTGCACGAACGCCCCTGTCGCGCTTGGTGTTTGGTGGTCGCCTTTCGCCTTCGAAGCCGCAATGCACTACCAGGTTTTGCCAGGTTCCCGGTTGTGGTAAC
>CP070744.1:3404595-3425738 GCA_020348265.1 Phycisphaerales bacterium
GTCCGCATAGTAGCGCTCGAAGAACGCGATATTGATCTTCACAATGGGAACGTGCGCTGCGACGATGTCGATCACCTCGCGACCGAATATGTACATCGCCTCGGTGATCGCACTCGGCGGAACGTCGCCACCAATTGCACCTGCATCGGTGAGGCTAACTCCATGAGCCTTGAGCAGATCGGGTGGAAGACGCTCGATAAGCGGGTCGAATCCTACACAAACGGGTGCATTCCTTGTCTTTATTGCCGTTACCACGCGATCGCCAAAATGATCTGCCACGTTGTCACCTCGTTACTTAAGGAACCGCATTCCAGGGCGACCCCACAGAGCCGCTGACCCTATAGACGGCGACTATAAACCCGCGGCCTTGCGGACACAACGCCTGATTCCAATCGCGCTTCTTCGCCAGGTCCACAGGGTGAAACTCACAGGTGCTTGACCACAAGGCATTACCTTCGAACAATGTACCTCCATGAGTCCCCCACCGGGAAAACGCCGCTCGAAGAAAGGCAGGAAGGTCAGGGTCGATCTGCGCCGAAACCGCTCCAAGCCACGACGGATCGGCGATTGGACTCAACAAGCCCGTGACGAGCAGGAAAGCGCCCTCGATGCGACGAATTCAGAGCAGATCGTTCCCAAGGGAGAACTGTCGCGAAGGCGAACCGTGTTCATCCACGATGAAACCGACCGAGACGCTGAGGGATTGAACAAGGGAACCGTTATAGCCATGCGCGGCCTGTACGCCGATGTGGATGATGGAGAGCGGGTATGGCCGTGTACCGTCAGGCGGATGCTCAGAACCAGGCTCATCGAGGGAAGGCACCCGGTTACCGTTGGTGACCGCGTAACGTTCTCCGTCGAACCTGAGGTCGAAGGTGTAGAGCAGGAGGGTGTGATTGAGTCCGTAGAGCAGCGTCATGGAAAGCTTCGCCGGCGTGTGGGGAGGAAAACGCATACTATCGTTGCCAACGTGGAACAAGCAATCATCGTAAGTTCGGCTGCCCAACCCATCCCCAAGCCGCATTTGATCGACAGGTACATTGTCGCCTCGCTGGCCGGGGAGATAACCCCGGTGATCTGCATGAACAAGAAGGACTTGGACGAGGACGACATAGCAGCACTGGTGCTTGGCCGCTATCAGCAGCTTAGCTACGCTACGCTCCTGACCAGCGCCATAACCGGAGAGGGCATAGACGCGCTCTGCCAAACGCTCCAAGGTCGAGTCAGTGTCATCGCCGGACAAAGTGGAGTCGGAAAAAGCTCCCTGCTGAACGCGATCCAACCCGGGCTGGAGCTGCGCATCGGGGATATTAACGAACAGCTCCAACGAGGCCGACACACAACGACTACGGCGACGATGCTCCGGCTCGATATAGGCGGCTACGTAGTCGACACCCCCGGTGTGCGCTCGTTTGACGTATCGATGATCGCCCGAAACGAGTTTGAGGAGTATTTTGTAGACCTCGCCGAGCACGTTCCCAACTGTAAGTTCCCTGACTGTACGCACATTCACGAAAGCGCCTGTGCCGTCAAACTGGCCGTCGAACGCGGCCACATTCATCCTGAGCGTTACGAAAGCTACCGCCGCCTCTTCGAGGAAGAAGCAGAATCTGCTTGACAAGCAGATTCATTGCTGCTTTAGCTCGACTGGACATTAGGAGACCGCGACAATGTCCCGCAGTCTACCGGAACTTTGCGCGTCTTCCGTCAAACATGGAGATTTCGAATGAGACCACGCGTTGTATCAGGAACAAGAGCACGAGCAGTCTGCTCACTCGATACGTTTCGCCTGGGGATAATAGGGTTATCGACGCTTTCCTTACTGCTTGCGGTCTTGAGCGGCTGTGCGCCCACAGCTCCCGCAGGTGTCACCGCTGGCGGACAGCAGGATATCGCTTCCGCTCGCGCGACCATCGAAGACGGCGGAATTCCCGATCCGGATTCCATTACCGTGGAAGGATTCCTTTCCGAGCACAGCATCCCGATTGAAGAAGCGGCAGACGCCGGGCTGCTCTATGCGACTGCCTCGACCGGCTGGCACCAAGCGTTTGATGCCTTTACCCCCCTTGCGACGGTGCAGATTGGCTTCGGCACGACCATCGACGAGACGACATTCGAGCGCGATTCGCTGAATCTCTGTCTCGTCATAGACAAGAGTGGCTCGATGGCCGACGTCGTAGATGATCGAAGCGGCACCTCCAAGCTTGATGCTGTGAAGATCGCCATCGACAGGCTGCTTGCCCAACTCGACGAGGATGACCTGGTCAGCGTTGTGGCCTTCGATAGCTCTCCGGAGACGATACTGCAGGCGGCGGCGGGCAATGACATCGCCGCTATCAAGTTCGCGTTGGATCGGATTACAGCCGACGGTGGCACCGACCTCGAGACAGGGTTGCGCCGCGGATACCGCGTCGCCCGCGAGCACAGCGACGGTACACGCTCGGATCGCCTCTTGGTCTTCACTGACGCCCTACTAACCTCGGCCCACGAGCGTGAGACCATCAATTTCATCGATGCAATGGAGGATTATGCCGACCTGGGCGTAGGTGCAACGATTTTTGGCATCGGTGTGAATTTCGGACACGAGGTCACGTACGAGATATCACAGGTGCGCGGAGGCAACTATTTCTTCCTTAGCGATTACGACCGGATCGTCTCGATCTTCGACGATGAGTTCGATTACTTGGTGACACCGGTAGCGTATGACGTTGCGTTTGAGGTTTCGGTTCCCTATGTCTTTGATGTTGTGGATATTTATGGAATCAAAGTCGAAGACCCCATTCCCCACGCCTTTGAGTTATCGGTGCCGACTCTCTTTCTAAGCAGCCGGCAAGGAGGCGGGGCGATCATGGTTCGACTACGCGCCGGTGCGATGGTCGACTTTGATGATGAGAGCACACTAGCGGACATCGCGCTTTCGTACACGTCACCCAGCGGCGAGACGGAGGCCCATCCAATGATCACGGTCGCTCTGCCAGCGGGGCTTGATCCGGATGCAGAGGAGGTCTATTTCGAGAGTGACAGCACGAAGCGAGGTGCCCTCCTACTCGACACGGCACTCGTACTCCGTAGCACCTGCGAGGATGCGTACTATCCCTACTCATACTGGTATTATCCGCCCAGCGCCCCGCGACGCGCGATCGATCGACTGACCGATTTTCTGCCCTACTTCGATGCAATGTCCGAGGGGCTCGAAGATCAAGTCTCCGCCACGTCACGGACTCTGTCGCAAGAGCGAGCACTACTGGCAACACTTCTGGAGAATATTCAAAGTTGGTACGAGACGGAATAGTCTGGTAGGTTTGTGCGATCCCGAAGGCGACATCGGCCGCCGTAGCGGCAACATCGCCACACAACCGAGCGAGCGACCATGACCGTGTCCTTTTTGCCAATGATGTCCCTTATCAGCCTGATCCTCCCAATTCTTGTTGCCTGCGCAGGCAGGTCTCTGATGGGAATGAATCCTGAGGAGCCGTCCCCGGAGGACGCGGAGGTGACGGTGTCGGCCACGATGGCTGACGCGTACGACCACTTCATGCGCGGTGCATACAAAGAGGCAGCGGCTGCCTACGGGAACTTCATCGATGATCCCGAGCACCGCGTACAGGCCATCACCGGGTTAGCCCGGTGTCAGCTTCGATTGGGCGAATACGATCACGCTATTGGTGGTTTGGTGTCGCTGCCCGTAGGGGCATCGGCAGAGCGTCACTACCTTCTTGCACAGTTGCTCGCACTCAAAGGGAATTACTCGGAAGTTCTTAAGCACACCAAGGCTGCCATCGAGATTGATCGAAACCACGCAGGCGCCAGGCTGCTCAGCGCATCCACGCTTGAACTGTTGGGTCGGCGCGATGACGCCATCCAAGCGTACCGCTGGTTCGAACGACAACTTGTCGAGCGTGCAGACCTGCCTAACGATGCCGAGTGGATCACGGACACTGCCCTGGGATTCCTGCGCTGCAGCATCCTGACGGAGACTGACGTACCCAGGCGCACACAGCATGTCTTACACGAGATGTTGCAGGTGGCCTACGAGCGGGTCGACCGGACGTACTGGCCTGCGCGCATCGCAGCGGCCGATCTCTTACGCGCCAAATTCAACAATGATCCGGACGACGGCAGCGTTTCCGACTACAACGCAGCCCTTAAGATCAACCCCAACTTGTGCGAGGCCCATGTCGGGCTCGGCGAGGTGGCTCTGGAGGACTGGGATTTCGAGGAAACACAACGCCGCACCGAACTTGCCCTTAAAGTCAATCCCAATTATGCACCGGCGATTCATTTGCTCGCTCGAAGCCTGCTGCGGGAACGCCGATACAAACAGGCTGCAGAAACCTGCGACCGGGCATTGGCGGTCAATCCCAAAGATGTCATCGCGTTATCCATAAAGGCGGCGGCCAGCGTTTGCCAAGATGATACCGACGAAGTCGCACGCCTGAGAGAACGCGCCTACGCAGTTAATGCGAGAAGCACGACGATTCACCGAATTCTGGGAGACGCGCTGGGCGGCATTCACCAATACGCTGCTGCTGAGCAGGAGTACATCCAAGCAGTCGACCTGGATCCGACGGATGCCAATGCCCGCACGGAGTTGGGGATGCTGTACATGATGTGGGGATATGAAGAGAAAGCCAGAGATGCCCTCGATGCGGCGTGGGCCCTGGATCCCTACAACCAGCGAACCAAGTTCACTCTCGAGCTCCTCGAGTCTCTTCAGCAATTCGCACGCGTCGAGACGGACCATTTCATAGTCCGCTACGACTCCCAGCGAGATCCTGCACTCGGGGCACAGGCCGCAGCATATCTGGAAGAGATCTATCCGACGGTCACGGAGGATTACGCTACCTCTTTGCCGGATAAGACGATTGTCGAGCTCTTCCCCACACAGCGGGCCTTTGCCGTACGAATCACCGGCAACCCTTGGATCCACACAATAGGTGCGTGCACCGGACGCGTGATAGCCCTGGCGTCACCCAGGCAGGCACCCGAGCTGTCAGGAACGTACAACTATGCACAAGTCCTCCTGCACGAGTTCACCCATACCGTGACTCTCGCTGCAACGGCGAATCGAATCCCTCACTGGTTCACCGAAGGTCTTGCAGTTTCTCAACAGGGCGTGCCTCGGCCTTTTGAGTGGACCCGACTCTTGGCCGATGCTGTGCGCCGCGACCGACTGTTTACGCTCGAATCCATTGACTGGGCGTTTATCCGGCCCAAACGCCCTACGGACAGGCCAAGCGCCTATGCGCAAAGTGCGTGGATGTGCGAGTACATCGCCGAGCGTTTCGGCTACGAGACCATCCAGCAGATGCTGAAGCGATTCCGGAATGGGCAGACACAACGCGAAGTCTTCGCTGAGCAACTTGGCCTGGACCTCGGGGAGTTTGACCGCGACTTCGCTCAGTGGGCGCGTCCGTGGGTTGCGCGATGGGGCTTCGATTTGACGCCGCCTGAAGACCCGGGCGAAGTGGGCAAGCTGACCAATGCCGATAGCCAAAACGCCACTCTGGCAGGTCGCCTTGCCCGTGCCGAGTTTGACGCTGGTCGGTTTGAGCAGGCTCTTGTCACCGCTCAGCGCACGATCAAGCTGGACCCCGACGAGCCTTTCGCTCTCGATGTGCTGGCCCGAATTATGGAAATGAATATAGAGGCTGCCCCTTCAAACAAGATACGGCAGCAGTACGAGTCCGAGGCTTTACTCATCCTCAATAATCTATCTCGGGTTGATCCGAATAGCTGGATCGCCCCTAGACTCCTCGGCGAAATCGCGCTGAGGCGGAAGGGCTGGGATCAAGCAGTCGAGCGTTTCA
This sequence comes from Phycisphaerales bacterium, assembly GCA_020348265.1. Taxonomy (GTDB): domain Bacteria; phylum Planctomycetota; class Phycisphaerae; order UBA1845; family UBA1845. The sequence continues at coordinate 3,410,406 of CP070744.1, forward strand.
AGCAGCTCCAGCGGCTATGCCCCATGGATCCGGCCTCCTGGCGCGGATTGGCAGGCGTCTACCTCGAGAGAAGGCAGGACGATCTGGCACTCCCACAGCTCCTGGAACTCGCCCGGATACAGCCGAATGATGCCGAAGTTCCCGCGCAGCTTGCGGCCATCTACAGAACACGCGACCGCATGGCCGACGCACTCTACTGGTATCGTCAAGCTCTCTACTGCGCCCCCTTCAACATCGAAATCCGGCAAGCCTATGCCAATACATGCATGCACGCGCAAGACGCTCACGCCGCCCTTAATCAGTACGCCACCTTGACCATGATCCAGTCGCAGGAGGTCAAGCACTTCGAAAACGCCGCCACGGCCGCCCACAAGGCAGGCAAGAATGCTCAGGCTGTCGAATTCGCCAGGCAAGCGGTCGCGCTGGATCCAGCATCCCCTGCCCGCGCACTGCTCGACTGAGAGCTGGCGGTAGCCCCCATCGCCCCGGCCGCCGGGATTCGTTGCACTTTCAGCGCGCAGGGTGTTTGCCTCCGGTTCTTCGGCTTATAATCCGATGAATCACGCCGGGGCTGGCAACGCTCTGACCGGGTGTCGCCTGCGTTTCGTAGAATATGCTGCAGGCGTGACAGACTTAGGAGCAGGCATGTCTGATTGTGGGACATCCTGCGGGAAACCTACTCGTGGACACCAAACTAGCCGGATACCGAGTTACCCGACAGATCGGAACCGGCGCCCGCTCCAGAATCCTTCTTGCAGTGGAACTTAAATCGGGCAAGCAGGTGGCGTTGAAGCACGTCTTACGGAACTCTGCTGACGACGATCCCTTCCTCGTACAGGTGGAGCGCGAGTACGAGATCACCAGTAAGCTCGATCACCCGAACCTCAGGCGTGGCTACACCCTGCACCGGATCCGAAAACGGCTCCAGACCAAGGAGCTGGTGCTCGTAATGGAATACGTAGATGGGCTCAGCTTGGAGAAGGCCAGACCAAACCGCCTTAACACGTTTCTGACCATCTTCAAGAAGGTGGCTGCCGGGCTTCACGCAATGCACGAGGCCGGGTACGTCCACAGTGACATGAAGCCCACCAACGTGATGATCGGAAAGGGCGGGGTTGTCAAGATCATCGATTTCGGACAAGCCAGTGCACTTGACCAACGGAAGGAGCGTATCCAGGGCACACCGGATTTCATTGCCCCGGAGCAGGTCAGGCGGATGGTACTGACCCGACGGACCGACGTGTTCAATGTCGGCGCGACGATGTACTGGCTCTTAACCTCCGAAAATTACCCGACGGAGATACGCGGCACGGACGCCCGCGGGGGAATCGCCCTGACCTCGCCCGACAACCCGATTGCCCCGATAGAACTCAATGATAAGATTCCGCTCTCCCTCTCCAAGCTGGTGATGGAGTGCTGTAACGACAACCCGACCCAGCGCCCTGCTGACATGAAGCAGCTCAGTGCCAGGCTGGACGTCGTCCGAAAACTGTGGAAGAAACAACGCGCAGCAGCGCACGAGCAGCTTCGCGCGTCCAAGGATTCCGTCGTAGATGAAGTGACCCGCGTTCGCAAGGATGACAAATGAACGACACCATGCTGGCTGCTGATGTCTTCCTTCAAGCTGCGCAGCTCAACCGCGATGATCCGCTACTCAGAGGTTCAACCCTGAAGTTTCCGAATTACGGGCAGGTGGTGATGACGGGAGATTTGCACGGTCACCGCCGCAACTTCGAGAAACTCAAACGCTATTGCGGTCTGGATGTATACGGCGCCCGCCACGTTGTTCTCCACGAACTGATTCACGAAGAAGTCGAGTCCATCACCGGTCGCGACACCTCTCACGAGGTCCTGCTCGATGCCGCCCGTTGGAAGTGTGCATTCCCTGATCAGGTCCACTTCCTTCAGAGCAACCACGAACTCGCCCAGGCGAGCAGAAACGAAATATCGAAGAACGGCCGAATAGTCACCCTGGCGTTCGAGCAGGATGTGGCGGCTGTGCACGGAGCGGAAGCACGTAGGGTCATCGAGGCAATGTACTCCTTTATTATGTCAATGCCCCTATGCGGGCGAACCGCCAACCGCGTCTTCTTGTCTCACTCGCTTCCAGGACCGCGGGATCTTCCATCGTTCGACCCAAGTGTACTTACCCGCAGGCTCACGGCTCAAGACTTGGCCGACCGGGGATCCGCCCACGCCATGGTCTGGGGCAGGTATCATAGTGAGCCAACCTTGAGCACTCTGCGCGAACTGCTCGATGTCGACTATTTCATCTGTGGACATCAGCCGCAAGAGATGGGTTACGAAGTCCTCTACGACCACATGGTCATCCTGGCCAGCGACCATAACCACGGCGTCTTTCTGCCCCTGGACCTGAGCAAACCCGTCACACTCCAATCGCTGACCAAACACATCCGCCCTTTCGTCGCTGTGACCTAAACGCAATGTGCCACAGAGGCTGCGCAATCCGACTCACCGGCGCACAGACACAACTGATCAATCGGTACGCCTGGCCTCTTCTATTCTTCGCCGCTTGATCCGCTCAAGCATTATTACCGGGTTTTCGAAGTCGGGATTCATTTCCAGCGCCTTTTTGTAGTTGGCTTCGGCACGATCGTAATCGCGGTTAACGAGGTATGCCTCGCCCAGGCTGTCGTAAACGTTGCACGCGTCAGGGTAGGTTTGCACGTTCCTCTGGAATACGGCAATGGCCTGGTCTATACGATCTCTATTCAGCAAACGGTATCCCAAGGCGTTGAGTGTGTACTCGGGAATCTCGATGTCGTAGCCAAACTCCCGGCTGAGGTTGGTGAAGTGCCCCTCCAGGGCGTCGACGCCCTGGTCCATCAGGCCATTAGGTATCCTCCAATGCGCGTAGAGCGTCTCCAACCCCATGTACAATCCACGATGGGCCGTTGACACGCTCGTTTCATTCGCCAATTGCTGAAAACTCCAGTTGAGCCCTCGCGGAGCGCTGTTTTGCAGCAACTCCACGAAACGCTGTATGGCCGTGAGTCTACCCCCTTCTACATCTTCATGAGCTAAGAAGAGGAAGCTATCCAACTGCTCGAGGCCATCGAAGGTGTCGCCCGCTACTCTGGTCACCAGATCATTGTCCCAATGCAGGAACGGACTGGTCACAATAAAGGCGTCGAACAACTCCGGCTGTGTAAGCATAGCGTATACCGAAAACGTACCACCGAGTGCATTACCAGCCAAGACCCTGTAGGGATCAACACGATAGTTCTGGTCTACGTAAGGTATGAGTTCCTCCGAAATAAACCGAAGAAACCAGTCGGCACCGTAATTGCGGGTATCCGGGCCGTCATCACCCGAGCGTCTGACCCGTGGCGCAAAATCGCGTACGCGATCGGCCGTTTGCGGCGAAACCACCAGCATCTGGGGAATGAACCCGCTACGTGCAAGAAACTGAACCGAAGCGGTGGCGTGATGGAAGTGGATGTCGGCATCCAGCAAGTACAACACCGGATAACGCGTTCTGGACCGTTCATAGCCCCTCGGAAGAGACACCATAACCGTACGAGCATCACCCAGAGCCGCCGAATCGATACGGATTGCCTCACCGATGGTGATCGCCTCGGGGGTATCGGGTTCTGCGCTGAAATAGATTGCGGCGAGCACTCCAAGCGCCGCAAACCCCAACACTATGATGGGAAGGAGAATGTGCCTGAATCTGCGCATAATGTCCTATTTTCTTACGGTCGGGGTGATGGTCAGGCGTACTTCCTTCTCGTCTCGTTTGACTACGATTTCGACCGGCTGGTCCGGCTTTAGAGCCCTCAGAATGACGGCGTAGTCTTCCAATCCGCCGATGGAATGCCCGGCGAACTCGATAATGACGTCCCCGGCAACCATCCCAGCTTTCTCAGCGGGGCTCGCGGTTTGCACGCCGCTGATCTTCATACCCCCCACATCCCCCGCTGCGAAATCGGGGATAGTGCCCGTGAAGATCCGTCGCCCCCCCATGGCGCCGTCCTTAGGTTTGGCTCGCTCGATCTCGGCAAAGCGGAGGGTCTCCGGTCGTTGGCCCAGCACGTTTATCATCTGCTTACCGAAGCGAGCGACCTGCACCATACCTTCGTAGTTGAGCGTTTCGGCGTCGTCTATAGGCCTGTTGTACTCGTCATGCACATCCGTGAAGAACGCCAGGACAGGAATACCAGCTGGGTAGAACTCGTGTGTATCCGTGGGTAGATACGGGTCGTTCTGGATAACCAGCGCCAGGGGCTCGCGTATACCAATCTTCTCTATCAGCCCCAGCCAATCCGGCGACGAGCCGATCCCCTGGAGAATCAGCTTTCCGTCACGCAATCGGCCCACCATATCGAAGTTGACATAAGCGGCGATCTGTCCCAGTGGACAGGGCGCGTGGCGAGCAAAGTATGCCGATCCGATAACACCAATCTCCTCACCGGACCAGCAGGCGAAAATCAGGCCGCGCTGCTGGTGGTTGCGGTCGGAACGTCTTCGCGCCTCCGCGATATCAGCCGCCAATTCGAGTACTGTGGCGACGCCGGAAGCGTTGTCGTCGGCGCCGTTGTGGATTTGCCCCTCCTCGCCGGCTACCGCACGTGAGCCTCCCGCCTCTCCATGCCCTATGTGATCGTAGTGAGCGCCTACCAGTATGTACTGATCAGCTATCGTACCCTCACCGACGGGCGGCAGGAATCCGACGACGTTTCGGCACTTGCCTTCCTTTCTGTCCAAGTACGTCTTGAGGGTAACGCTACTGGTTAGAGCAATCTTGCGGAAGTCGTCTGGGATTTCTCCCCCGTCGAGCATCTTCTGTATCTCAGCGAGCTTCATACCGGTCGATTGAACCAAGGTCTTGGCCACTTCCGTCGATATTGAGGCGGCTGCGATTCCCGCATCGCTGGCCGACCGCCCGATCGGTATGAGCAATCCCGCGCCCGGTGTGTTCGGTGCGATTACAAGCAGGAAGCCGACCGCACCGCGTTTGAGGGCCTGCTTGGCCTTGTACCTCGCGCTGCCGTAGTGTGAAAGACGAATTCGCTCATTCGTTTTCACATCCATTGGTACGTCGTCAAAGACAAGGACTACCTTGCCTTTCACGTCGACGCCTTCGTACGAATCGTATCCGGGCCTGTCGGATTCCTCCGGTACAACTAGCCCGTAGCCGACGCCGACAACAGGACCGCTCACTTCGGCGTCGGAGGTAAAGGAGAGCGGGCGAAAGTCCTCCTCAACCTTGAAGATGCGCGCTGGTGCGTCGCTGACAGCGCTCACGATCAGCGCAGTATCGTCGGCAGCCACCTCAACACCCGCCGGGAATGGGAACGCCTGAAAGTACGTCCCGTCATCACCCATCGGTTCGAGACCAGCCTCTTTGAACCTCGCAGCTATATACTCCGCTGCCTTTGTCGCACCTTGGCTGCCGGTCATTCGTCCTTCAAGTTCGTCCGAGGCGAGAAAACCCACGTTTTCGTAGAGGTCATCGTTGGTGATGGTCGGCTCCAAGCCGGGAGTGATCTTCGGCGGGGGTGCGTCGGGCCAGGTGGTCATGGCCGGTTGGTCCAGCTCCGGCTCAGGTTCTTCGATGCCGCGCAAGGGTGCAGCCTTAATCGCTGCGATTGCGGATTTGTGATCCCAGTCTGCAAGGAACATTTGCCCCTTCCGCGATTCCCTCGAGGTCCGGTTGGTCGTCCAGCAGAGCTGGTTGCCGTCGGGGTCGAAGACGGGCAGTCCGTCGAATCCGTCCGTATATGTGACCCTCACGGGTTGTTTCTCACCCAGCGCATCGACGATGAACAACTCGAAGTTCCGAAAGCCCAGCTTGTTCGAGGTGAAAACGGCATAGTCGCCGGAGGGATGCATGAACGGCGCCCAGGACATCGATTTGAAGTCAGTCAGGCAACGTCTGTCCGTGCCGTCGATCTTCGCGGTGAAGATGTCGGCATTCATGCCATCATCCGAGAAGTGACGCCAGATAACCCGTTTGCCGTCCGGGGTGAAGAACGGCCCCCCGTCGTAGCCGGGCCAGTCTGTGATTCTGCGCGGATCGGACCCGTCGGCCTTCATGATGTACAGTTCGCCGAAGTACTCGGGCTGCTTGTCCCAGATTGTCCACTCTTCCTCGCTGAGTTTCTCCAGTGGATACGCGTCGCGCATCGAGCAGAACACGATTAGCTCGCCGTCGGGCGAGTACGATCCTTCTGCATCGTACCCAAGGACGTCGGTAAGCCGCTGTAAGTGTCGGCCCCTTTGATCGCAAGAGAAGATGTCATAGTGCTCGTCGTAGTCCCACGAACCATGGCGGGTCGACGGCGCCTTTCGCCTTTCATACTCCTCACGTTGAGCCTCACGAGCGTTCGGGTCGAGATGCGTTGAGGCGAACAAGACTTCGTCCGTTCGTGCACGAAAGTATGCACAGGTCGTCTTGCCCACGCCGGGAGAGATGAGTCGCGTATGACCTGTGTCCAGGTCGAAGATATAGATCTGGAAGAAAGGGTTGTCCTGATATCGCTCACTCTGGAATATCAGCTTCCTTCCATCCGGCGAGAAATAGCCCTCGCCTGCGCGTCGCCCATCGAACGTGAGTTGACGCGCACGCGAGATGAACCGATCCGGTTGAGATCCGTGTGCCTGCTCCGCCCGACCGACGGACACTGAAGCTAAGACGACGGATAATAGGGCTGTGCCAACGGCGTTTTTCACGTTCGACATCTCTTCCTACACTCCTTGTGCACGGGCCAGCCTGCCTCAATCTTGCCTTTTTTGACCGATTTCCTTGTCAGCCGCAAGGGGGAGGCGTGTTTGACGACCCCACGGAGTCAACTGCGCCAGCGGGTTGACCCTCCCCGGATTGTGCAAAGACGGGATGACACGTTCAGCCTCTGCACTGAACCGTACCGGGCGTCGGAGAGTGTCACGTTCGCGATGTGCTCGTATGTCGGTACAAGAACGGAGGCACCGCGGGGGAGTGTTCTTCCGCCGCGATGCCTCCTGTTTTCCGCCCCTTCTGTACGTTCCACCATCCCCCGCCGGACTAAGTAGCTTTCGTCAGTCGCGGCAGCGCCGGCCGGGCCGTTGGTGGGGACCACGTGTCGCCCTGAACGATGCGAGCTCTTCGTCGGAGAGCGTGCCATCGCTGTCGGTGTCTGCCTGAGGGTGCCTGTTGAGGATTCGGCTGCGCATGCGATCCGTGTGTTGAGTCCTGATCAGGTCCAGCTCGGCATTGTCAATCTGACCGTTCTTATCCGCGTCAGCCTCCGGCGCGATCGACAGGAGTTCGGCAAGTAGCTGTTGACGAACCTGCTCAGCAAAGGCAGCCCATTCACTGTCGCTGACTTTGCCATCGCCGTCAGCATCTGCCTGGGCAACCCAATCAGGGTTACAGTCCGCCGGCGGACTGTCGAAATCGAGTCTCTCCAAACGCCTTAGCAACCTACCCATCCAACGCGGTCCACGGTCGGCGCTGCCATGCCCGCCTCGATGCCCCTTACGCCATCCTTTGCCTTCACCTCGGCGGGGTCTGACGGTACCGAAGAAGCTCCGAACGTCCCCGCGTGTCAGTTGTCCATCAAAGTCAGAGTCAATCCCCTTGTCGCCGAACTTTTCAAGAAGCTTGGCTTGTCTGTCTTGGGAGATCGATCCCATCGGGTCGTCGGCTAAGGCGATTCCAGCCGGAATCCACGAGAAGGCTGCCATTCCTGCCACCCATGTAATCAAGTGTCGCGCTGTCATGTGCTTTGCTCCTTCTTGTTTCCGCGAGTTCGTGCTCGCTGAACGCCGTGTTTGGGGCAACCATTTGGCCCCGTTGCCAAGTCAAACGGTGGCCGGTGACCCTTATTGCAGGCTCTCGAACCGCTTGACTACCAGCAAAGCAGCAGTATACCTTCACAAGACCAACTTTGAGCAGAGTCTCAAACAACCAGGACGGCGGGTAGATTTCGTGAAACGAACAGTAAGTCTGATAGCCTACGTATCACTCGCCACGCTCCTGTCGGCCTCAGAGGGGACCTCCGGGCTGCCTATCGTGTTTACCGATGTAGCTCGACAGGCCGGCCTGGATTTCACCCAAACCATAGGCGACAGCGAGATGAGTAACATCGTCGAAGCCACCGGTGTGGGGTGCGGCTTTCTGGACTACGACGGCGATGAGTGGATGGACATCTACCTGGTCAACGGTTGCTGGCTCAAAGAGCTTTCCGATCCCAACATCGCTCCAGGTAAGCGGAAAGAACTCACCGAGGCTACGGATCGACTCTATCGGAACCTGGGTGATGGCTCCTTCCGAGATGTTACGCTGCAAGCTGGACTGGCGCGACCCGCGTATGGGATGGCAGTCGTCTCGGCGGATTATGATGGTGACGGCGATACGGACATCTACGTAACGAACTATGGACCTAATCTCCTCTACCGCAACAACGGGGACGGCACCTTTACCGAGGTTGCCAAGCAAGCCCGCGTCGACGTCAGGGAGTTCAGCGTTGGGGCGGTTTTTTTCGATTATGATGGCGATGGTCACCTTGATCTCTACGTGGGTAACTACTTGACCTACGAACCCGACCTCAGCCGCCAACATACTCCCGAAGGCGTGCGGAGTCCGCTGGCTTATCAAGGACAGCAGGACCGCCTGTTTCGCAATCGCGGGGACGGCACCTTCGCTGACGTCACACGGGCGGCAGGTATCGAAGTCCAACCCATTGGACGAGCGATGGGCGTGGGCACCCTTGACTACGACGGCGACAGCCACCTCGACGTTTTTGTCTCAAATGATGCGATGGAGAATTTCCTGCTGCGGAACAAGGGTGACGGCACATTCCAGAACGAGGCTCTTTTCGCGGGCGCAGCGTTCGGCGAAGCCGGCGATGCCGCTGCAGCAATGGCCGTCGAGGCGGGCGACTTCGATGGAGACGGGCTTTTCGATATCCTCGTGCCGGACATGAATCGCTGCTGCCTGTACCACAATCTCGGGGGAGGGATGTTCGAGGATATAGCTACGCGTGCGGGTATTTCGGCCGCTATGACTCATTCACATGGCTGGGCCGGCGTATTGGCCGACTTTGACCTCGACGGTGACCTGGACGTGTACATCAGCAGCGGAAGCGCTTGCTCTTTCCAGGCTCAACACGATGCCCTGTTTGTAAACCAAGGCGGGGGTCAGCTGCAACAGGTGACTGCCACCTCCGGTTCACCCGCTGCCAACCTGGTCGAGAAATTCGTCAGCAGAGGTGTGGCAGCCGCCGATTATGACAACGATGGAGATGTTGACCTTCTGGTCAACAATCTGAACGCCCGACCCGTGCTCCTGCGTAATGATACTCCTCGCGCCGGTTCTCACTGGTTGCAGGTGGAACTCGTTGGGCGAGGATCCAATCGCGACGCTATCGGCACGCAGATCCGCGCCGAGATCGGCGGGCGTGTGCTTCTACGTCAGCGTGCCTCGGCAGGCAGCTACCTGTCGCAGCACGATTCGCGCATTCATTTCGGTTTGGGCAAACACGCGAAGGTCGATAGACTGCAGATAGTCTGGCCCGATCGGTCACAACAGAGCTTCAAAGACGTCCCCGCGGATCAACGGGTTGTTGTCCGCCAGGAAGCCAACGGAAACGGGAAGGATCAGTAGCTAGCCAACGAGTTTAAGGAACGAACCAAGATGGCAGAGAAGACTCGGATAAAGAAGACTCCGATCGAAAACAAGAATGTCCTTTGCGAGGCTTATGATTACGAGAAGAAGGTCTCGTTCTCCCGCGGAATGCGCGTCGAGCTGGACAATTGTGTCATGCTCTTCATATCCGGAACCGCGAGCGTCACCGAGAAGGGAGAGTACGCGCACCGCGGCGACATCAAAGCCCAGACCCGACGGACCTTCTTCAACATCACAAACCTGCTGGAGAGCGAGGGCGCCGACTGGCACGATGTGGTTCGAACCACCTGCTACCTGGCTGATTTCCGGCACTACGACGAGTTCAATGAAGCCCGCAACGCCTTTTACGTTGAGCAGGAGCTTGACCCCCTGCCGGCAAGCACGTGCATCGAGGCGCGGATTTGCTGGCCGGAGTTGCTCGTCGAGATCGAGGCCATTGCTATCGTGCCGCGTGATCGTGTGGCTTAGCGGCTCGAAATGTGTCCCCGTGGCGGATGGGCCGCCTGTAACTCCGAACTTGTTGTACGCAGCCGAGCTTCCGATAGCGATCATAGGCTGAATAGGAAGACATGTGCCGTGAGAATCTAGTATGTGCTGTGCGACTTGAATTTGACGCCACATTCAGACGTTCGTGTGAGTCTTTCCAGTCCGCGGAATGGATGCCTTTTATTCTTTCCGGAGAAACAGAATAGTGTTGAAACCAGGCTGTCGCTGTGCTATCGTAAGACACAGATTAACTAACAACCATAGCGCTGTCCGTGTGGGCCGGGATACATGCGCGTTTGCCCATACGGCGTGCTGCGGGGTTGGACGGAGGCTGCACATCCAACGTTGAAACGAAGGGGCATTCGGTCAACTTTGGGTCCGACTCGTCTATTCAAAGTCGGGTAAGCGGAGGAAACCTGACGATGCAGGATGTGCTGCTTGCGGTTTACGGAGGCGGAACATGGTCGTGATCATGAGCCCGCGAAGCACGGGGCAACATGTCAATCACGTCGTGCAGCTCCTGGGTGATATGGGTGCCAACGCTTGGGTTATCAACGGACGCGAATCCAAGGTTGTGGAGGCCCTGGAGGTTAACGGTGAGGTTGACGTTGCTCGTCTAGAGGCGGCTCCGATGGTGGATCGAGTCCTCACCAGTCCCGATCCTCTTCTCGCTAGCGGCAGGCAACCGGAAGACCGGACCAAAGAAGTACCATTGGGGTCGGTGGCGAGTATCGGGAGCAAGAAACTCGGGGTCATTGCGGGTCCCTGCGCTGTTGAATCCAAGAACCAGATCCTTGACGTGGCCGCCGCTGTAAAAGAGGCGGGCGCGGTGGCTCTGCGCGGTGGAGCATTCAAACCTCGGACCTCACCTTACACTTTCCAGGGTCATGGTGAAGCGGGTTTGGAGTTGCTGGCGCTGGCTCGCGAGGAGACCGGTCTGGCAATCGTGACGGAGGTGATGCGCTGCGAGCACGTCGAGCTGGTCGCGCGCTATGCAGACGTGTTGCAGGTGGGTTCACGCAACATGTCCCATTTTCACCTGCTCTCCGAGGTTGGCCGACAGAACAAGCCCGTTTTGCTCAAGCGCGGTTGGTCGGCAACCCTTGATGAGTTCTTGCTTGCCGCTGAGTACGTTATGGTGGAGGGCAACCACAAAGTGATTCTCTGTGAGCGGGGAATCCGAACCCATGAAAAGTACGTGCGTAACACGCTGGCTTTGGCTGTCGTGCCCGAGATAAAGCGACTTTCTACGCTGCCGATCATCGTCGACCCCTCACACGGGACGGGGCAACGTCATCTGGTTACGCCAATGAGCAAGGCGGCTATTGCATGCGGCGCGGATGGTTTGATCGTTGAGGTTCATCCTACACCGCGCAAGGCCTGGAGCGACGGTAGTCAATCCCTCGCACCTGATCAGTTTCAGCAGCTGATGGCTGAACTTGAACCGATAGCCATGGCGTGCGGGCGGGGCGTTTGACAGCTCCCGGTTAGCCCGAGTCCCTCCTCCCCCGTTGCGGCGTGCGCACCTGCACTTGTTTGCAGGCAGTTTGCCCCGTTGACATGCGCCACTTTCATTCCTATTGTCGTTCCTTGTGATTAAACGGCACGGCGTGCGCCGTCGGTATCGGAGTAACACCCTGAGTTACTGCTGAAAAGCCAGAGTCCGATACGCACCCGTTTCACCCGATACCGGCGTTGAGGTCCAGCTGAACCACCGTCAGGAACTGTTGTAGGTACGGATCTGCAACAAACCACACGGTTAAGTGAGACGTCACTTTGCAGCGACGCGACGGTAGACGAGCCAATGAACTCCGCCCGGTGGAAATCACTCGCGGCTACACCGAGAATGCACCCGGTTCCGTCCTGATCCGCGCGGGCAAGACCGTTGTTCTGTGCACGGCCAGCTGGGAGAACTCGGTTCCGGTCTGGAAGAGCGGCCAAGGTGCAGGGTGGGTTACTGCTGAGTATGACATGCTCCCGGGGGCGACTTCCGAACGCAGAAGACGTAATCGGGCTCGCATTGACGGACGGACTCAGGAGATTCAGCGACTGATCGGCAGGTCGTTGCGCACTGTCGTGGATCTCGACGCTCTGGGAGAGAACTCGATCCTCCTCGACTGTGATGTCCTGCAGGCAGACGGTGGTACGAGGACCGCAAGCATCACCGGGGCCTACATCGCTCTTTGCGACGCTGTGCGCCTTGCCCGTCGAGAGAAGTGGATCAAGAGATCGCCAGTCCTCGATTCAGTGGCAGCGATCAGCGTGGGGCGGATTGACGGTCGCATGCTGCTTGACCTCGACTATCCTGAAGACTCGGCGGCCCAGGTGGATATGAATGTGGTCATGACGGGTTCGGGGCGGTTTGTCGAGGTGCAGGGTACCGGCGAGGAGGCGACATTCACGCGCGTCGAATTGGACCAGCTTCTCCGCCTGGCTTCGCGAGGGATCAAGCGATTGACGGAAATACAGGAGAAGGCCCTGCGAAGACGTCTGCGATGATGCGCCAAGCCATTCCAGCGTTTACCGGGATGAGGTGCCTTTGGCTTTCGTACTGCGCATTCCTCTTGGTGCTTTGCGGCTGCGCATCAGACTCGACAGTCGGACCTTCCGGTCAAACCAGAGGGCGCAGCTCGCTTTTTGGATCCAAAGGGACCCCTTGGACAATCCAGTGTCGCGAACAGGGTGGACCGCTGCGGGCGGAACATGTAAAACAGATAGCCGAGACCCTGCGGCAGACAGCGGGGATACGTCCCGACGACGTGTTCGTCGTTGACGGCTCCGATGGAATCGCACGCCTTTACTACGGTACGTACTTCCGGCGGATCGATCGCAAGAGCGGGAAACACATTACTCCCAAGAAGCTGCGCCATGACCTGGATCTGATCAGGCGTCTGGGAACAGGTCCCGGAGAGCTCTACTTCTTCCACGCCCGTATCGTGAGAACGCCGACTCCAGACGTGGGGAATCCTCTGTGGTCACTCTCCAGCGTAGACGCAACGTATTCGTTGCAGGTCGCCGTCTTCGAGCCCACAGAGAATTTCTGGGAGTTCAAACAGGCCGGTGCGGAATACTGCAAGCTGCTGCGCGACAGAGGTTTCGAGGCCTACTATCATCACACCGATTCCTGCAGCATGGTAACCGTGGGATCGTTCGGACCTCAAGCTGTATACGTCACCGGCAAGGGCGTGCAGGTCCTGAGTCGCGAAGTGACCGAGCTCCAGCAGTCCGATGATCTGCTGAAGTATAACCACCTAAACGGCTCGGTCTACCGTGTAAAGAGCAGCGAGGGTACCATGATACCGATGCCGTCCAGGTTGGTTGAGATTCCCAAGCGGCAAGGCAGCGAACCTTGGTAGACAAAGCAACGATCTTCATCGCGACGACCAACCGCGGCAAGCTGCGGGAAGTGCGGGCGATTCTCGCGGATTTGCCGCTTGAATTTACAGCCTTGGACGATCACGCGACCTTCCCTGCACCTTGCGAAGATGCTGACTCCTTCGAAGGTAACGCCCGACTCAAGGCACTCCACTATGCGCTACTTGCCAACTGCTGGGCCTTGGCGGATGACTCGGGGCTTGAGGTTGACGCACTAGGCGGAGAACCGGGGATCTATTCAGCTCGCTGGGCTTGGCCAGGCTGTACACCGGCGGACAACAACGCCAAGCTGACCCAGAAGCTTGCCAACGTTCCGTTCGAAGAACGGACTGCACGATATCGCTGCGCCATTGCACTCGCCGACCCCACGGAGGTGCGGGCAACCGCTATCGGTACTCTCGAGGGACTGATCCTTACGGAACCCCGCGGGGCTAACGGGTTCGGCTATGATCCACATTTTCTCGTGCCCGAGGCCGGACTTACGGCTGCGGAAATGACCCCGGGACAAAAGAATCTCATCAGTCACCGCCGTCGGGCCCTTGAGCTGATTCGACCCGCGGTATCCCGCCTGCTGGTGGCTTCGCGGGCATGATCACACGCCTCTTTCAGACCCCGGCACAGACAGGTCAAGGCCTGTTGTAGGCGCCTAAGAGCACGTTATAATCCTTGCGGCGCTAGAGTTGATTCACGACGTTGCCTGCTCAATAAGGAGAAACATGTTTGGAAAGCCACTTCGTTCCCAGACAGATGTTCTTCACCAAGGGTGTTGGTAAGCACAGGGAAAACCTGCAATCGTTCGAAGAAGCGCTGCGCGACGCGGGTATTGCCTCCTTCAATCTGGTACGCGTCAGCAGTATTTATCCGCCTCAATGCAGGATCGTGTCGAGGCGACGCGGCCTTGAACAACTCAATCCCGGCGAGATTATTTTCTGCGTGCTGGCCGACAGCCGGACGAATGAGCCTAACCGCTTGGTGGGCGCGGGCATCGGCCTGGCGGTGCCGGCGGATCAGAATAAACACGGCTATATAGCGGAACATCACGGGTTCGGCATGACCCAGCGCATTTGTGCCGACTACGTCGAGGATATGGCTGCTACGATGCTCGCCCGAACACAGGGTATCGATCTCGACCCTGATACAGCATACAACGAGCGCAAGGACATCTATCGAGCGAAAGGGTTGGTGGTCAAGACTCGTGCTGCGGTACAGACGGCAGAAGGTGACAAGAACGGTCTGTGGACGACCGCACTGGCTGCCGCCGTATTCATTCTCTGACGCCATGCGGACAAGGTGACTATGCCTCCCTGCAAGCGTGATCAACACTACCCCGGCCAAACACCATGGCTTGACGGTCCTATGATCGAACCGCTCAGTCTCGAAGGACAACAAGACGTTGCTGAAATCATCGACCGGGTCTTTGCCAAGAGTGGGTTCAATGCGCGAAGATTGGCCGAAGGCGCCAAGCTATACAAACGCATGCTAGAGGCCAACGCAACAGTGTGTGTCACGCTGGCCGGAGCGATGACCCCCATCGGGATGAGCGGCATTGTGATCTCTTTGATCGAACACGGCTTCGTCGACTTCATTATCTCGACCGGGGCGAACCTCTATCACGATCTTCACCGACCGTTTGAGTTCCCAATGGTGCAGGGAAGCCCCCATGTAGATGACAACGAACTCGCCGACGAGGGTGTTGCTCGCATCTACGATGTGTTCATCGCGGATGATGACACTCTAATGTCCACCGACGCCGTAATCCTCGACGTTGTCAACAAGCTGGACCCGACCGAACCCTTCTCGACCGCGGTGCTGCACCATAAGCTCGGTGAGCTGATCCTGGA
>CP070744.1:3425838-3431487 GCA_020348265.1 Phycisphaerales bacterium
GTCGAAGTAGGTGGTGCGACATACTACACCCAGGATCCCAAGCGTATGCGCAGCCTGATCACGCATAAGCCTCCGGGGCCGGGTGATCTCTATGAGAATGTGGACAGGATTCCACTGTACGACGCCGCGGGCAATCTGACGGACTTCGCCATCGGGGCTACTCATCACCGTCCGCGTCCCCCGGTGGAGATCGACGAGTTCGACATGTCCATAGGTCAGTTCAACCTGATCACTGACGTTGGCTCGGAGACGATCGAGGTGGCTGGTCCTGCGCTTGTTCACGTCTTCTTCGAGGGTCCTGCCCTAGGTGACGCGGTGGACCACGATGGCGACACCAAGGAAGAGGTCATCACCCAGATGGTCAGCCTTAATATGACCGGAGTGACCTCGATGGGGCCGATTACGGTTCGGGTCCATCCCACGATTCCGTCGATGGGCGAGATCGAGGAGACGGCGAACTACACGGCAGGTAGGCTTGATCTTCCGCCGTTTGGCCCGAGCGGTTCTACCGCGGACAGCTTCTTCGACATCTTCTTCGAGGTCGAAGTAGGAGGTGATCTGTACTATACGCAGACTCCCAAGCGTATGCGCAGCCTGATCACGCACAAGCCTCCGGGACCGGGTGATCTCTATGAGAATGTGGACAGGATTCCGCTGTACGACGCCGCGGGCAATCTGACGGACTTTGCCATCGGTGCTACTCATCACCGTCCGCGTCCCCCGGTGGAGATCGACGAGTTCTACTTCTCCACGGGTCAGTTCAACCTGATAACTGAGTTTGGTTCGGAGATGGTTTCAGTGGCCGGTCCTGCGACGGCGCATGTCTACTTCGAGGGTGATGTTTTGGGCAAGGCCCAGGACAATGACGGCGACCAGCGCGACGAGGTCATAACCGAGTTGGTCGACCTTCAGCTGACCGGTGCGACCTCTTTGGGCCCGGTCACGGTTCGGGTCCATCCCACGATTCCATCGATGGGCGAGATCGAGGAGACGGCGAACTACACGGCAGGTAGGCTTGATCTTCCGCCGTTTACGCCTACGGGCACGGCGGACAGTTTCTTCGACATCTTCTTCGAGGTCGAACTGGACGGTGTCCTGTTCTACACTCAGGATCCCAAGCGCATGCGCAGCCGGATTACGCACAAGCCTCCGGATCCGGGTAATGTCTACGAAAACCCCGACACGATTCCGCTATACGATGCGGCTGGTAACCAAACGCGCTATGCGATCGGTTGGACGCATCATCAACCCGAGCCGATATGCGAGATGGGTGACGTTAACGACGACGGATATCTTTCTTTGTTCGACTTTGTTGGTTTCATGCATTGTGTGACCGGCCCGGTAGGCGGCCCGCCGTTGCCGACGTGTGCTCGTTGTTTCGACTACAACAACGATGACCACGTTGATCTGCGCGACTTTAGGGTATTCCAGGTGTTGTTTACCGCGGAGCCTTGATCGATCGAACAATCTCACCGAGCTGGGTTGGGTAAACTCCCAGCCCAGCTCGGATTGCAGCCACAAGCACACTTCAAGCGCAGCAGAAGGCGTGGAGGTTGGGTCATCTTACGTCTTGCGGTGAGCGGCAGGTGCTATCGAAGGGGGGCTATTCGCCTCCCAGCTGTTTCTCAAAGGCTGTGCGAATCTCCCGGAGCATGCGCATGAACTCAAAGCGATCCTCCGGAGCGAGCGCGCGCAACACCCCATACATGGATGACATACGCGTTGTGCGGTAGTCTTCGTAGGCCTTCTTCCCCGCGGGGGTCAGGAATATGTCGACGCGACGGCGGTCCTGGGGGTTGATCTTGCACTCCACGTAACCGCGCCCACTCTGTTCTTCCAGGGCGCGGGCGATCCTGGACATCTGGGCGGGAACGACCCCAATGCGCTTCTGGACCTCTCCGATGGTGAGCGGTTCTTCTTTGGCGAGCTGGTCAAGGGTGAGAAACTCGGCTTCCGAAAGGTCTTCCGACCCCGCCGGGCGGCGTTGGCGAGCTGCGGAGATGACCTTGTAGAGCTCGAAGATCTCCTCCACCATCTTGTCCATCGTTTCCTGCGTGTCGGGCACTCGAAGCTCACCTCCAAGCTGACGCAGCTATCACCCGGCATTCTAAACCCTTGTAAGAAGATCGGCTAGAGGAATTATTGATCTGTTGATAGTTTTATTCGGATAACTACCGTGCATGTGAAATGTTCTTTGCTGAAGCGCTGATAGTGGCCGGTTCTGCGACATCAACGGTGGGTGCTGTTTTCGAAGTGAGCAATTTACGTTAAGGGTGGACGCGCCGTGCGGGGCGCGGGGTAGGTCTATCGTGGCTGGGGAGCGTCTGCCAGCACCGCCGGCTTGACGGCCAACCCCGCCACAGCCCCTCCGACGGCATAGGTGGCGAAGGCTAAGAAGACGTCGACGACCAGCGATACGCCTACCAGCAGCAGGGCGATGACTACACTACCCCAGCTGGCCAAGCCCAAATCAACCGGTTTAGTGAAGATATTTTGAATCAGGGTGAACACGTCATCCGAGCGGATCCCGACGAATGCTATATCCGGACCTCCCCCCGTAAGAACCGTCACCACGCGGGTAGTGATGATCGAGCCCATTTCGAAGTAATCGCCGGGCATGTTGTAGAAAGGGGCAAGTCCAACGACCATGGCGATGCCAAACAGGATGGGGCGTCGCTTCTTCATGCACATCTTGACCAGAGCGACGCCAAACAGCACGGTCAGCAGGAACGGCCCGAAATCCGTGGCGAGGTAGCACAGGTCCGAACCCTTCGTGTCGAAGCCCGAGAGTCGACCGGCGTAGTCCCCGCCTGATACGACAAAGGGAATATGCTCGGCGAGAATCGTCCCCCCGTATCGCGGGGCGATCTCCAGCTGGTCCACACTGCCACCCGTTCCCACACAGCCGGCTACGTGAAGCATCTCATGGATGGGCACGTAGATGAACCAAGTGATCACCATAGCGATCAGCATGGGGGCGATGGCCTTGACCGGGCTGGGAAAGGCCATGATATGCTCCAGGCAGGCCAGCACATCGTCGATCGGTTGTCGGAAGAATCGTCGTAGCATCATCTGCATATAGTCTATGGCGGAATGGTGCTCGCGTCATGTTCGAGGCGGGCGAGCGGTTTTTCAGCGGTCTCGTGGCGTAAGAGAGTGTCGACCGGTAGCTGAATAAGCGCCTGCAGGGGACTCACCTCCCCGGTCGTGAGCCCTCACAGAGCATCACCCATAGTTGCCGCCCAAAGCTGGTCGATTGTCGGCTCGTAGCCGCATTCCGGGCAACGCGTACCGGTAAGCCCGATAAGTGGGTACGCGCACTTCAGACACCTGGGCGTCACATCCTGCGCGGAATCACTTCCCGCCCGCATCGGCCAGAAGGTCACCGTCCACGCCATCCACACACCCCAGCCGATCACGGGAATTGAGCTGATTGCTGTGTCCAACGCCTCAATTCCCGTTGGCACGAGCATGGCTATCAAGCCCGCGGGCACCCACATGAGGAACGCCCCTCCGAGAATCGTTTTTGGGAGCACGCCCGGCCTCCACAGTACCGCATGGCGCCAGATCAAGAGCCAAACACACATCGCGACCGGTACGGTGGCTCCCAGCGTTACTGAACCCTGGGTTTCGTCGGAAGCCCCCGAAAGAAAGCCGTCTTCCACTGCGATTACCACGATCCAGAATACACCTACGATCAATGGGATACTGCCGATCGAAGATGCCAGCCGTCTACCGGTCGGCGACATGCGAACCGGCCCACCAATTTTCTCGACTAGGTCCTCTGACATTCGTAGTTTCTCCCAGCCCCACCAGATCCAAACCAACAACCAGATCCACACTCCAATCCCAACTTGCTCCTGCCCCACCTGGAGTACATCATTACTGGCGCATCCCGCCGCATCCCAAAGTGGTCTGGCGTAGACCACTTGTACGAATGGAATCAGACTAACCAGTGCCGTAAGCCACTTCCGCCCGAGCGTCCACACGACGACAGTCCGCCAGATCAAGATTGAAAACGATATGCTAAGGGTTGCGAAGAACAGGTTGAACCAACGGACTGCATCGGGCCACGGCAGGATGTTGTATCCCTGTGCAGTAAACCAGGTTATGAATGTCATCGCAGGCACGATGGGCACAAGGGCTAGTGAATATATGAGCTGGCGGGTGACAGGTGCCACACCCTTCACGTAATCGCCTGTTCGATTGTCGGTGTCGATAGGATCGGCCTGTTGCATAGCCCTGTCAGTATCTGCAACGGGTTGTTACAGGGCAAGCAGCCCCCCCAAGGACTGACTATAGAGGCGCACACAAAGGGGTATGAGGTTTTGGCCCGACTTGGACGCCTGTTCATCTGAGGCAGGGTGTACACTGAGCTTGGCGCCTATCTTGTTCATGACTAGCATCGGCGGTGTAAGCGGAGTATGCGATGATCAAGCCGAAGCTGAAGTGCATTAGACTTGCTGTGGGAGCAGCGTGTGGTACCTTGGCTCTGTGGGGAACCGCCTGCCGCTGCGATGCCCCGGACGACACACGCGACGAGGTCTCTCCGGCGGAAGTACAAACACCGCAGGTTGATCTGCTGGTCTTCCCCGACGAGTTGTATGTCGATGATGCATCGGTCAATGATTTCGTCACCCGCGCAATGGATGCTTGTGCAACCGGTGAGTACGAGGCCTTTCGCCTGCTGTGGACGGCCCGGCAGGATCCTCTACCTCGCGATGAGTTCGAGAAGGGCTGGCAGGCGGTCGAAAGGATACACATCCGCGCGCTGGAGCAAGTGGCCCTTGCCTCCGATGCTGCGGGCGGCGATAGTGAAACGCGCGTCGGATATGCGATATTTGCCCAGGTCCAGTTGGATCCAACTCGTTTACGGGGGCAAACCGACGCGCATCGCGACGTCGTGCTGGCGATCGTTCAGGAACACGGCGACTGGCGGCTGGCCAGAGCACCAAAGGCCATGCGCGAGTGGATCATGGAGAAGGTCATGCGGGGTCCGTGACACTTTCCGCGGGGCCCATCGCGCCAAACCGCGGCGTTTGAGCAGGAGGTCCGCGTCTGAAACTCGCGCTGCACCCCGATCCGCGGGCTGCTACGAAGGGGGAGAACCTCAGATTCACGGTTTCCGGCCCAAATGGGGTCGTTTCGTCCACTCAAAAACGCCGCGGACACTGTCACGCACCCGTCGATCCCTTCGACTACCTGACCGAGTTGCACAGGCACGCGGATGAACTATCCTCGCACCCTCGACCGTGGATGGCCTGGAGCTACCGGGACGAATTGAGAACGTCAAAAGTGGGCACGGCAATGGGAGTGGGATATGTCTAAATGCAGTCCGAAGAAAGCCGTCAAGTCTCCCAAGGCGATCAAGGCGTTTCGCATGCAACAAAGAAAGCCGCCCAAAAGATGAGCGGCCTCGTGAAGTCAGTCCAGGAATCGCCAGCCTAGATCTGAGCCGACCGACGCAGCCGGCTAATCACAACAGCCCCCACCGTCAACAATAGAAGCGCCGATACCATCGGCCCCCATTCGGAGACGGCGGGGACTGGGGGGCCGTCGCACGCACACACGCCTTGCGGATTGGCCAGAGCGGCCTGCAGGCCGTTGTTGTGAACCCCGGTCCCCTTGTTCTCTCCATTGCCGTCGTAA
>CP070744.1:3431587-3462147 GCA_020348265.1 Phycisphaerales bacterium
CTAGAAAACCGGTTTTTTCTCGAAGAGGGGCAGCTCTTGGGCAATGCTCACAAGCTCGCGGGCATTCCGGTGACAATTATCAACGGTCGATATGATATGCTCTGCTCGCCGGTTACTGCTTACAGTCTGCACAAGGCGCTGCCCAAGTCCAAGTTGATCATCGTGGAGGAGGCGGGGCACAGTGAGTCCGAACCGGGTATCACCCAAGCGCTTGTCCGGGCAGTGGCTGCGTTCGAGTGAATCGTGGCATCGCCCACCCTACACCACAAAGCCTGCTCCTTGCGTCACGGGAGCAGCGAACTCCAGCCGCTTCCGCGCAGCATCAACGCTGCCTCATAAGCTGCGAGCCGCTACCCGGGCCACATCAGCCGTGACGCACCGACGGCACCCGCGTACCGAACTGCCGGACACCGTCCAGCATCGCTACAAGCAACTCCCCCGGGCCCGATGCGACTCGTCGAGGGCATCCACGGGTCCCGCCTCAAGATCTCCGGGCGGACTCATCGACTACTCGGCAAATTGTCACACACGTCACCGTGCGAATGGTCTTCTCGTCAGGTCGACCTGCTAAGTTTGACCTGGAATCTCGATCATCCTGGGCGGATGCTCCAGAGTCTTGCCTGGATCAACCGGTATAAACATGAATCTAAACACGATTCTCATTTCGGTCTGGCTCACACTGCCCGCTGCCTCCTTGTAGCCCCACGTCCACTGATCAAGCTTGTACTCTCGTGGGTACTTCAACTTCGCGAACGCCTCTTTGTGCGCTTCTTCGTAGCTCTTGATCGGAGCTTGCCGCTTGACGCCGGAGATCTGCCGCCAGACCTTGCGGGCGTTGAAGACGGAGCCGTCGTTATTCAGCTGCAGGGATATGATTCCTCCCTCGCCGAGCACCGGTACCGGTACGCCCTCCACGTCGATCGCCCGCCGGACACTTGCGACAATGTTCTTTTGCGTGCGTTTAGTGTCTCCTCGTTTCCCGTTAACGGGGGCCGATTCGATCTCGAACTTCGCGCCGACCAGGTCGGAACCGCTCTCTTCCATCCAACCTTGCTCCTGAATGAAGCTTCGGGCCTGCTCCACGTAATCCGCTTCCTTCAAGACGGGGCCCTTCCCACTTACATCCCGCTTCCCAACGACATATACGGCGCCGCTGAGCCGGCTCACTTTCATGCGCGGCCCTCGTTCTTCAACCACATCGGATGAAACCATGAAATCCCCGGCCGTGCTGAGTCTCGCCCTGCTGAATCTCCTGGGCATGGGCATGGGCTTCAACTCATAGATGGGCAGAATCGGGGGAATCGCGGGGAGTTTCAGCTTCCACCTTGGTGCGGAGTCAAACTGCGAGAGGTACTGTATGTGATAGTGGGAAGTACCGGACGTATTCGGTTGGTTCGTGAACTTGGTGTCGTACAGAGGTGTGGTAGTCACGTTCGGACCACCCATCGTAATGCACAACGGAACGACTCCCCAGAAGTCCAGACCGTAGATGAACGAATCAGCGACGTCATAACCGTCTACGTTGTAGTGCTCCCAAATCTGATTGGTCTGCGTCTCGTGACAATAGGCCGACGTCGACGCGCCACAGGCCATGCGCAGATCGGGATCCAATGCCGGGCCCCAGCGTTCGTACACGTTGCGCATATTGAACGAGTCCGCAGATCCATCGAACGACCCCGGACAGGCATAATGAAAGGTCGCTCCCGGACAACTACGCGGCCCGTGCGCAAAAACCTCGCATGAACACTGCCAGTAGTACCGCAGCAGACCGTTTCCGGGGCAATCGCCCAACCTCATATGATCCTGCGATGCGTTATTGCCCAAGGTGTTCCACAATGTCGGAGAGCCGTGGCCGGCGTAGAAAAACAACATCGCGCGGTCGATGCCGTCGGTGATATTCGCGTCGTCGCCGGGTGTGGTCAGATCCTTGTCGTAGTAATAGTGGTTCGTGTTTGTCTTGCCGACATGCATATGTCGTCTGGTCCATGAGTTTGGGCAGTGGTTCGTGGCTGTGGTGTTACCCGCCATGTCGGTGCCGAAGAGGAACTCCTCGGCGGTATCGATGTGCCAGTCGGTGTTTCCGTGAGCGGAAATGGCCGTATTCAGCTCGGGGTTCTTGGGGCAACATGCGGTGACCAGAAACGCTGCTGAAATAGACAACACAGATAGTGTAAGCCTCGTTTTCACAGTTCGTCCTTTCCTAGAACACTTGTATACCTGTAAGTTCGAAACGCTTGTCTTGACCCTCGGTTGGGTTCGTGCCTTCTGCCGTCACCTCCTTTCGTTCGCGATCTATCCGCGAAGCCGGAACGTGCGATAGCGGGCTCCGTGTAACGTTAGGACTGTTGCCGTTTACCTGCATCTGCCGGGACCATGCGATCTTCCCTGCGCTCGGGAGCGACCGCATACCGACGCGCGAAACTGAGTCGAAGACGAGTCAACAGCGATTCCGGGCTACCCCACTCGAACGTGATGCCCAGATTTCCCTGGGCGGGTGGGGCCCACCACTCTTCGCCAAACCTACCCGGATGGGCTATGAACGGGCACGTGGCCTCTTGACCTAGTGACCTGGCCCATCATGCGGGCAGAACTTAGGGTCAGGTTATCCGCTGAAGATTTTATTTCAAGCCGTTTTCACAAAAAAATGTTGCCGGACTGTCCGGTTTTGTCACTAGCAGAAGGAGACCGACGAGAGACTGGTGATCACCCCCGGCACAGGTTCTCCGGAGCGATCGGAGCACATCAGCGATTCCGTGCGTCACAGGAACTGCGCACAGGAGCGAGGATCACTCTCGGTGAGTGCGGCCGGAGTGTTTTACGTTTGATTTACGGGTAGGTCTCGCGCCGGCGGGCGCAGCCTTGTCTCCACGCCCACACGACTTGCGAGCACTCTTGCCCGTTGGCTTGACTGCCGATTCGTAATGCTCGACGAACTTCTTCACCGGAACGCGCCTGATCGCCTCGCCGATCACCTTCAGCGGTACATCATCGATCTTCTTGAAGCACACGCACGACTTGCCCATGTCCAGTTTCTTGCCGATCTTTGTCCACGCCGCCCGGAACCAGGTTTCATGCTCAGGATCGCCATATATGCACATCAGAGAGATGGACATGTGGTTCTTCTGGGAAACCAACCCGGCAAAGGGCAGCGGCTGCCTCGGATCGCAGTGATACCCGGGCGGATAGACGCTGTGGGGTACGTAGTAGCCGATCATGCCGTACTGCATGCCCTCCTCGTAGCCCCTGGGCAGGTTCTTGAGGATGACCACTCGAACCGCCTCGATCGCGGCGCGTCGATCGGCCGGAAGGTCAGCAAGGTACCGTTCTACCGAAGTCGCGTGGCTCTTCATACTTGGATCCTAGCGCGGGCCTGCGAATCGGTCGAGGCGGTTTGGGAAGGGGAGACAAGGATGAAGTTGGAAGGATGAAAACCGAACCTGCCGGCGGGTTTGGTCTGTGCGCTTTGATGCAATATAGTCTTGCCCGATGCTCACGAGCTGTGCCAAGGTCTTTGTAACGGTGCTCACGCAAGTCAGCCCCCCGTCTGGGGTCGATCTTGATTCCGAAGCTACTCGGCAGGTGCTGTCGGTTTTGGATACGGCACTAACGGCGATTGCGCTGGCGCTGCTTCTTGGTTGCGCTCTGCTTTGGCTAACGAGATCACGCAAGGATCCACTGGCCAACGCTCCGAAGCGGCCAAATAGACTTCGTGAGGATTCACTGGCTCTGGTGGTTCTCGTCTACCTTCTTGCCCTTATGGTCGTCGCGGGGTCGGCGCAGTTGGCGGGGGTGGACACCGAGAATCTGTGGGTGAGGCTGCTGACCGGTACAACGGCTCAAGTTGCCGGCACGATTGCATGTCTGGTAGTGGTCGCCAAGAGCTTCGATGGCGGCGTAGCCCGGTTCTGTTTGGGCTCGACATCAGCTCAAGGCCGGCTTCCTCTGCATACCGGTTTGATCTTGGTGGGACTCATTTTGGCTGTCGGGATATGCCCGATGGTCCTGCAAACCACAATGGCCTTGATAACCTCTCTGGCTCCTGACTACGAGTTTCCCACGCATCCGACCATAGAGACATTGCACGACCCGGCCGGGCCTTTGGGTTTGAAGGTCCTGCTTTGGTTGTCAGCAGCTGTGATCGCCCCGGTAGCGGAAGAGACCTTCTTTCGCGGCGTCTTGCAGACGTTTCTTATCGGCTTGGTGCGGAGTCGATGGATCGCGACCTGTGCCGCAGCGTTGGCATTCAGTGTCATCCACGTGTCCCAACCTCATGCCATACCCGCGTTGTTCGTGTTGGCGGTATTGATAGGATTCATCTACGAACGCACCGGGTCGCTCAACAGCGCGATCGTCATCCACACCCTGTTCAATCTCAAGACATTGATCTGGGATTCATTGGGGGCGTTCAACCCATAGCTTGCCGAATGGCGTTATGGGCCTGATGGCAACCGGCTACCCTCCGATTCCGGTCCCAAGCGCGCATGCAAACTGTAACGCGATTTCTTCAATAGTGACCTTAAGCAAATAGAATATCGGTCTTGCATTTGGCGGCTTGGACAGATAGACTGACAACAAAGGGAAGGGCTAAACTCACAGGAGGGGTGTGCCCGGTCCGGGGGCGGTACGTCTTCGGTGTGCGCTATCGGCGCCTCGGCTCTCCGTGCGACGGAGAGGTGCATCCCACGAAAGGAGCGCGGAGGGTGATGAACGTTCGCTTTGCCTTGGCTCTGGACGTTGCTGCTATCGCTGCAGCCTTTCTCGGCGCTGTTGCCCTGGCGGCAGATCCGCCCGCGCAGCCTTCCTATCCCCACGACGTTCCGAAGAATCGCTACATCTCGTTCATGCCCGGTAACGCAGGCGTGAGCGTTGCGATTCAGATTGAGCTTATTGCCAGTGACGTCTTTCCGGATGCTGCCGGGGTTATCGGCTGGGTCGGTGAGCCGGTGGACTTGGGATGCCCCTACCCGGAAGATCCCCCGGAGGATTGTCTGGGCGAGTACGTGGCGAACTTGGATTGCCTTGAGCCGGTTTACCGCGTCTGGGATGCTGACGACGTTTTGCATGTCGGTGACCTAGGCATCGTGCCGGTTTCCACCTACGCGGTCCGCGTCCTTGCCGCAGGAGACGGCGAGGAACTCTCCGAGCCGCTCATCATCAGTACGATTTCGCAG
This sequence comes from Phycisphaerales bacterium, assembly GCA_020348265.1. Classification (GTDB taxonomy): domain Bacteria; phylum Planctomycetota; class Phycisphaerae; order UBA1845; family UBA1845. The sequence goes on from CP070744.1 coordinate 3,436,759, forward strand.
CCCACGCCGCACTACTGGGGCGATGTTGTGGGGGTGAAGGACCCGGTGACTCTATTGTGGAATGCTCCGGACGGCCTGGTTAACATCAATGACGTTCAAGGAGCTGTGTTGTGCAACGAAGGCAAGCCCAACTCGCCGCACAAAGTCTGGATCGACGTTCACGGACCTACTCCAAACCACATCATCAATATCACTGATATTCAGTTTATCCTCCTTGCAGCCGAAGGAAATCCTTATCCGTGGGGACTGGCGACTCCGGACTGCAATGAGAATGGGGTTCCGGACAAGTGTGATCCGGATTGCCAGGCGGAAGGCATGCCCGGCTACGGCATCCCCGACGACTGCGACGTCGATCCTACCGATCCCGACCACGATGGACACACCAGCCCGGACTGCAATCTGAACATAATCCCCGACGAATGCGAGGACGACTGTAACGCCAACGGCGTACCGGACGACTGTGACATCGATACGATGGACCCTGATGGAAACTGGGACGTCAGCTGGGATTGCAACGCCAACGGCGTTCCCGACGAATGCGATATCGATGTGCTCGATCCCGATGAGAACGGCGAGGTCAGCGGCGACTGCAACGTCAACACCATACCTGACGAGTGCGAGATAGACGAGGTAGCCGGGCCCGAGTACTTCTGCGATCCGGCTGATCCACCGGTCGGCCTGGACGAGTGCGATCCGGACTGCAACCAGAACGAGACTCCCGACGCTTGCGATGAGGACTGTCAACCAAACGACATCCCGGATAACTGCGAGATTGATGAGAACAGCCCGGCTCCCGGTGGACCGTACTTCTGCACTGCCGACTGTGATCCTGACTGTAATGACAACGGCAATCCGGACGAATGCGACCTGTCCCAAGCGATAAGCCCGGACTGCAACTCCAACGCAATCCCGGATGAGTGTGATATTGTTGATTGCGCCGGCAGCGTGTCGTGCCAGGACTGCAACGGGAATGGCATCCCCGACGGATGTGATATCGAAGACTGTGTGCCCGGTGATGCGGATTGCGATGACTGCAACATAAACGGCGTTCCCGACTGGTGCGACATTGGCTTCTGTGACGGAGCAAACTGGTGTCAAGACTGTACCGGCGACGGGGTACCGAACCGATGTGAGCCGGACTGCGACGATGACGACATTCCCGACGCATGTGTAATCGCTGATTGCTCCGGCGATCTGGATTGTGCGGACTGCGACGGGAACCTCATTCCCGACGGCTGTGATCTTGCGGCCTGCGTACCCGGCAACCCGAACTGCGCCGACTGTAACGTAAACGGCGTTCTCGACGAGTGCGACATTTCCGCATGCCTGCCGGATGATCCGAGCTGCGCAGACTGCAACGGAAACAGTGTTCCCGACACGTGTGATCTCTCCGCCTGCGTGCCCGGCGATCCGACCTGCGATGACTGCGACGGGAACAGCGTCCCCGACTCATGCGACATTGCTGCGTGCGATGCAAGCCCCTCTTGCCAGGACTGTAATGTCAACAATATTCCGGACGGTTGTGAGCTGGACTGCCAGGGGAACGGCGTGCCCGACGATTGTGACATCGATCCCACTGACCCCGACGGTAATGAGCTGGTGAGTCAGGACTGCAACGGCAATCTCGTTCCGGATGAATGCGACGTCGTGCCGCTGGGGTCGTACGTCGATTGCAATGTCAATATTATCCCGGATGTATGTGAGATCGACGAGAATAGTACAGCACCCGGCGGACCGTTCTTCTGCACGGCCGACTGCGATCCGGACTGCAACGAGAACGGCGTTCCTGATGCGTGCGATCTGGCGTCAGGTCCGAGCGCCGACTGCCAACCTAACGGCATTCCCGATGAGTGCGAGATTGACGGGAACAGCGGTGCGAGTGGAGGCCCGTATTTCTGCGATCCGGCTGATCCTCCCGCCGGTCTTGGCGAGTGCGATCCGGACTGCAACGCTAATGGAGAACCGGACGCATGCGAGACGGATTGCCAACCGCTGGGAGATCCCGGGCATGGCATCCCTGATGAGTGTGATGTCGACCCTGCTGATCCTGATGGGGACGGATGGACGAGTCAGGACTGTGGTTGGGGTGAGTGGTCCAACGGAATTCCGGACGAGTGCGAGGCAGACTGCGATAACGACGACACACCGGATTCCTGCGTGCTTGCCACATGTGCGGGCGATCCGGCATGTGACGACTGCAACTCGAACAGTATTCCCGATGCGTGCGACATCGATGACTGTGACGGGAGCCTGTGGTGCCAGGACTGCAATACCAACGGCATTCCTGACGAGTGCGAACCGGACTGCGACGAGGACGGGGTCCCTGACGAGTGCGAGATTGCCGATTGCGGAGCCCTTGATCCGGACTGCGCCGACTGCAACTCAAACGGAATTCCTGACGAGTGTGATATCGCCGGCTGGGAGTACGTAGACTGCAACGGCAACAGCATACCCGACGTGTGCGACATAGCTGACGATCCGGTGGCACACAAGGATACGGACGGCGACCGCATTCTCGACGAGTGCGAAACCGATACGGGGGTATTCAGCTCCATCTCCGACACGGGTACTGATCCGTACGACGCTCACTCGGACGGAATGGGCATCGACAACGGAGACGGAATCAACGATGGAGACGAGGTCTTCGGAACCGTTGACGGTCTCGACCTATCCTCAATGGGGGCCAATCCGAATCGGAAGAACTTGTTCATAGAAACCGACTGGTTTGACGACAGCGAAGGAACCGAACCGGTGGTTCACACGCACAGACCCAGCGAGGCTGCTATTGCGGTACTCCAGGCCGCTTTCAATAACGCCCCCATTGACAATCGAGACCCCGGATACAGCGGCGGTATCGAGTTGATCGTGGACTACGGACAAGGGGGAGCCTTTACCGGAGGGGAGGAGATTCCCGGGAACGACACGGTCGTGGTGGTCGACGGCTTCGTCAGCACCAGCGAGTTCTACGCCTCATACAAAAACCACTACTTTGCGTCGAATCGCCAAGGTTACTTCAGGTACTGCATCCTGGCTCACCACTATAACAACGCGGGCAATACCAGCTCGGGCATCGCAGAGATATTCGGTGATGACTTCATGGTTACCTTGCAGGATCAAGCAGATCGTGACGATGCATACATCGTTGCCGGCGTTGTCATGCACGAGTTCGGACATACTCTCGGACTGCGACACGGCGGGGGTGAAAACAAGAACTACAAGCCCAACTACAACTCGGTTATGAACTATCGCTACGAGTTCTCAGGGATCGATGACGACTGTGACGCCTGGGGCGATGGCAGCATCGATTACTCTTCAGGTCTGCTCGACGATCTGGATGAAGAACATCTCGACGAGAACGTGGGTATCTGCGGTTCAGGCTTCCCGATTGATTGGGACGGGGGCGGGTTGTCATCCGATACTGACCACAACATAAACTGCAAAGAGGGGAACAGCGCAGACTGTGGTGTGGCGACGGGGCAAACCTGCGGGGACGATATCTGTGATGTCCTTTCGGATCACGATGATTGGGATACGATCTCCTTGCCGATAGCCATCTCAGGTCGGTTGATACAGGAAGTGATAGAGTGCCAAAGCGTGCCCCCCCGGTCGCCGGCGGCCTCGAAAGCACACAAGTAATGCGCGTTTGATGTCGCCGCGTACGCTCGCATCGATGAGACGTTCCGAAGCCCGGCTACCGGCTTCACCATTTGTGCGCGATCGCGTCACGAGATCTGCTGACAACTCGGGCAGAAGAACGTGGAGCGCCCTGCCGCGGTGATGCGCTCGATCGGTGTGCTGCATGTCCGGCAGGGCCGGCCTTCCTTCTGATACACGCGATGGTGATTCTGAAAAGAGCCGCTCGTGCCGCTGGTGGTCTGGTAGTCTGATACGGTCGAGCCCTGCTCACGGATCGCCCGTTTCAAGATGCGCTTGATCGCGCGGAGGAGGCGTTCGGCTGCATCTCGATCGAGGGTGTCAGCCTTGGTGAGAGGGTGCACTCCCGCTGCATGGAGCGATTCATCACAATAGATATTGCCCAAGCCAGCAATCATGTGCTGGTCCATCAGCAGGGTCTTGATCTGACGCGAGCGGCTGATGAGTCGGCGGAAATGTGCCGGGGTGAGCTCCAGAGGCTCCGGCCCCACGTCGCTTAGCCTTCGTCCCTTGTGTTTCGCACCTTCGGCAAGACACCATACGCCGCCAAACCGTCGCGGATCGCAAAATCGGAGTTCCCGATCCGTGCCCCTGATCGAGATGCGCAAGTGCGTGTGTTTGTCCCTATTCGTCCGGGATTGGTTTACCGTCAGGCGTCCGGTCATCCCTAGAGCGAACACGAGCTGGGCCTCCGGATCGAGTTCGAGCACTACGCGCTTGGCTCTTCGGCGCACTTGCCGGACCCGCCGATCTGGAAGTACTCTGCCAAGCGGTCGCGGATCGCCGTGCACGATGTCTCTGCGTGTCACGATCACGTCGCCGAGCGTACAGCCGGCCATGGCGTCATGAAGTTGACGGGCAATTGTCTCCGCTTCGGGTAGCTCTGGCATACTGCAATCCAGGCGTCGGCACGCTCGTTTCTGTTAACCGGGTTCTTGGTCGACCCAAGGTAGCGGAGCAGAACTCTCAGCGTTCGGCAAGGCTTGTGGGCTGATTCCGGCCGTGGTGAACTTTTTGGAAGACCATTTGCGTATCGGCAAGGCCAAGACTTGTCGGATAGCCCAGGTGAGCCCACGTTCCAAGGCAAGAACACCGCCAAGTTTGCATAGCAACGCACAAGCGTATAAAAGCTCTGCAACCGTTACTGAAACGGACACGATCAGGGGAGATGCGGATGGAGACAAGCGAGGCGAAACGGTCGTTCTGGAGTCAGATCGGCAGCTTTCCGGCCAACTTCTGGTACGCGAATGTGATGGAGGCGCTGGAACGGCTGGCGTTCTTTGGGGTGAAGGCGGTCGCCCCGCTATACCTTGTCGCATCAAGCGGACAGAAGGGGCTCGGGCTGGATTTCGTCGAGAAGGGGATCATCTTTGCCGTCTGGCCGTTCCTGCAGTGTATGATCCCCATGATCTCGGGCGGCTACACCGATCGGTATGGATACCGCAAGAGCCTGGCAGTTGCGTTCACGATCAACATCCTCGGGTATGTGGGGATGGCCCAGTCGAAACCGATCGCTGACGCCTTGGCCCTGCGTGGATGGGAGAACCCCGGCTTCTGGGTATTCCTGATAGCCGCCTGTCTGATCGGCACGGGGACAGCGATATTCAAACCCCCGGTCCACGGAACCATCGCGCGGACCACTGATGAGGAGACTTCGTCGCTTGGCTGGGGCGTGTTCTATTGGGTGGTCAACATCGGTGGCGCGCTGGCTCCGATGTGTGCGGCGGTGCTTCGCAAGGAGATCGATTGGGATATAGTGTTCTATGCTGCGGCAATCGTTACCGCGCTGAACTTCCTACCAGCCTTCCTGCTGTACAAGGAACCCGAGAAGGAACCGCCCAAGGAGGGAGACGCATCGCTGGAGGGGAAAAGCGCCGTCGGCGTGTTCATTTCGTCCATCGCAACAATCTTCAAGGATCTTAGGCTGGTCGTGTTTCTGGCGATTTTCTCGTGCTTCTGGTTGATGTTCATGCAGCTTTGGGATCTGTTGCCGAACTTCATCGACGAATGGGTGGACACCTCGGGCGTCGCGCCGTACTTCGCCTGGTTCAGCGAAGGATGGGTGCTGGAGAACGGCCAAACCAAGCCGGAGATGATCATCAACATCGACGCGATTTCGATCATCCTCTTCGTAATACCAATCTCTTGGCTTATCGCCCGAATAAGCAAGATAGCTGCGATGATCATCGGAATGATGATCTCGCTGGTTGGGTTTGTCGGTGCGGGAGTAACGAGCATCGGGTGGCTGTGTTGCCTGATGGTCTTCGTCTTCTCCATCGGTGAGATGGCGTGCAGTCCGACGTTTAGCGCGTACGTGGGCTTGATAGCGCCGAAAGACAAGAAGGCCCTCTATATGGGCTACTCCAACATACCCTTTGCGGTCGGGTGGGCGGCAGGAGGGCTACTCGGCGGGTTCGTCTACGAGGCCATTGCCAACAAGACAAAGCTGGCCCGTCAGTACCTCGTCGATCACCTGTCGGTTGACCCGGTCTTCGCCATGGACGAGCAGCTCTTGCCCAAGGAACGCGTAATGGAAACGATGGCTTTCATTCGCGAAGGCGGAGTCGCGTCAGCGGTGCGGGATGTAGCGCAGTCGTTTTGGGATGGCGTCGGCCAGGTCGGCGTATTGACCGAGGAACAGAGTAGGGAGTTCCTTGTCGCGCTTGATGGAGTTCTAGGGGGCCTGCCTGCAGGGTCGGTCCGGGAAACCACTGAGCTGCTCTGGGATATGCATCATCCCTACATGGTATGGTACTACCTCGGAGCAGTCGGGTTGCTTGGCACGATCGGGATGATTGCCTTCTATTTCATCACAAGGCCCGGGCAAGCGCAGGCAGAGAATGCGTAGGACTGGACTAGAGGTCCCGCGACGCGAACGCAACGAGTGAGCGGCATCAGACTGCTGTCGCGAGGGTATAGCATCGTTTGAGGGAGATTCTGCCCGTGGCGAATTCATCTAAAGGCGACTTGTTCGGACATCCCAAGGGGCTGTACGTCTTGTTCTTCACCGAGCTGTGGGAGCGTTTCAGCTTCTACGGGATGAAGACCCTCTTAGTGCTCTACATGATCAACTATTTTTTCTGGAGTCAGGAGAGGGCGTCCGGTCTTCTTGGATGGTACGCGGCGCTGGCGTACGGCCTGCCCGTGGTGGGGGGCTTCCTTGCTGATCATTGGCTGGGTGCCAAACGGGCCGTCATCTACGGCGGAATCCTTCTCTCCGCCGGGCACATCTGTATGGCCTTTGAGGGATTGGTGATCTTTTACACTGCATTGGCGTTGATCATAGCGGGGGTTGGACTCCTCAAGCCGAATGTGTCGACACAAGTGGGGAGTCTCTATGCCCCGGGCGATCCGCGGCGAGACGGGGCATTCACGATTTTCTACATGGGCATCAACCTGGGAGCCCTCGTTGGACCGCTGCTTTGCGAGTGGCTCCGAGTCCAATACGGGTACCACTACGGTTTCGCCGCCGCTGGGGTGGGGATGATCGTTGGTCTGATCGTTTACGTATTAGGGCAGCGAACTCTCGTCGAGTTTCAGCAGGATATCCCCGAGGAAGAAGAGGAAACGCCTTCGCAACAGGGTGAAACCCACCCGGTGCACCCGCCGCACGTGGTGCGCGATCGAGTCATTGTCCTTCTCGTCGTTTTTGCGTTCATTATCCTCTTCTGGACGGCCTTCGAGCAGAGCCCCAACGTCATGCTCGTCTGGGCTGACAAACACACCAACCTGAACCTCCTTTCCACCGACCCCCCCCCCGTCACGCTGGACGAGGTTGGCGCTGTAGTCACAGAGGCAGGCGAGGCAAGCGGAGGTTGGACAACGGCTATCGTCGACTGGTGGCGGGAGCCGAGAATCACTTCGGGGCAAACGCAGTCGTTCAATCCGTTTTTCATAATCACGTTGGCGCCCGTTTTTGCTTTCTTCTGGTTATGGCTGGGCCGGCGCAAGCTGGAGCCGTCTACACCGGCAAAGATGGCCCTGGGACTTGCTTTGGTCGTGGCAGCGTTTGCGTTTATGTGGCCCGCGGCTCAACTGGAGGGTGGCAAGAGCAGCGCGCCTTTGGATCAGCTCCCGCAGGGACTCGATCTGACGCAATACGGCGCAACACGGCTGACCTACGATGCTGATTCAAAGACGCTGAACATGAGCGGTGTCTTTACTGACCTTGACCGCCTGCGCGTGCTGGCTGAATCTGCCCCGGAGGAATTCAAAGAGGCGATCGGCGCACTGGCTTCGGGTTCCGCCGAGAGAATCTCGGCAGCGAAGGATGAGGATGCGTCCGAATTCCAGCAAGAACTCGCCTCCGCTCCTGCCGGTTTCGCCATCGTTGGACAAGAGGCCCGCGACGCGGTTGCGGGATGGGATCCGGAAACGAAGACTATCACGGTCAAGGACAAGATCGAAGAGCGTGCGCGAATCGAATTGCTGGCTGCAGCAGCTCGTCCGGATCTCAAGGAAGCTGTGGACAAGATCTACCTGGATTCCTCGCGATTCAGAGTCAGCATATGGTGGCTTGTGGCGTTCTACCTCGTCTTGACTATGGGAGAGCTGTGCCTGTCGCCCGTAGGTCTTTCGCTGGTGACCAAGTTGGCGCCGCCGAAGCACGTGGGCCTGATGATGGGTGGCTGGTTCCTGGCCACCGCTATCGCTGAGAAGCTCGCCCAGGTGTTCGGGGCAAGGTGGGGTCAGATGCCTCCGGCAACATACTTCATGATCTTCGTGATAATGTGCGGGGTCGGGGCTCTCCTGATGGGCGTACTGGTACCCAAGCTCAAGCGAATGATGCACGGTGTGAGCTAACCCGCGCGGGCCACAGCCGCAGACTGGTTGCCATCGATGCATAACGATGTGCCGAAGTAGAACAGGTAGAGTAGGTACGGAAGTGTCATCTTCTCCGCACGGATTCAAGTGTAGTCACTCGTATCCGTCGTCCCGTCGTGATCACGACGGAAGATGCAGGCTGAGCCGGCATACGACGCGCCCGCTGTAGCTACACCGATGTGCGCACCCTTCGGCGCATAAGCCAAAAGCCGCCGACGCCAAGGAGGAGAAGGGTCGCGGGCTCGGGAATCACGGTGACGTTATCGATGTATAGTTCCTGCCCGCCGATGCGGAAACTGTCTATGTTACCGGTGAGTGTGACAAAGCGGTCATCGACGGTCGCGGCTATCCCCGGGGCGGTGTGCGTCTCTATCGCCTCCATGGAGTCGAGCATGAACGTAATGCGCTCGTTAACCGCGAAGTTAGTCACGCCGCCGAGGTACAGATAGTCAAATGTAACCTGATTCACCTCCACGCCGACGTTGGCAAAGTCGAACAACACCGATATATGGTTGAGCTCAAGAGGCGTGGAATCGAAGAAGCTTGCGTACCTGCCGCCCGTTTCGGCCTCGAAAAACGCTGCAGTACCGCCAAAGAAAAACTCCTCGACGTACACGGAGATGTCGTTCTGGACAAGCACCAGTTCTCCGGGATGCTGCCCACCGGACTCGCCCCACAGTGTCCCCACGGCAACCGACTCAAAGTCAACGGCAGCTGCCAGTACGGTCGATCCCTGGAGAGTGAGCACTGCCAGCGCAACGAAGACGATCACGGAATAGCGGAATCGCCGCACGAGTCGACTCGCAGCTTTTGTCCCAGTCATCGCAACTTCCTCCCTCGCACACGTGGGCTCTTATGGGCCGACCCCGCTCCCCCCGTAGGAAGCAAAACGAAGCACCGGGAAGAGCCCCTCTTGTTCTTCCGTATTACAAACGAAGCTCCCCCTGCGAGTTGACTTCGCTGCACAGCACGACCCCGATTCCAGTCAGCGATTCCCGGCAACTCGGCCCTGTGCGGAAGCTCCACCGGGACTACAGGTTACCGATTTTGCCAGAATAATTCAAGCCATATATCCGCGCACCTAGCGGCGCGTGTTAATCTCGCACGTTTCTCCCATCGTGCGTAGCTCTGCGGGAGTCCGATGGCTTAGGGCTAAGACTCTCCGCACAAATGCCGGGTTTCCGGACGTAGGTCACCATTCAACCATTTGTTGTTATCACTTCAGTCCGGTGTTATCCACACAATGTCGGCCACCGTGCACCGAGCCTCCCGAACAACTGCATGTAGGCCCACACTAGGACACCTTACAGCAACAATGAAGAGCTGCGGCCGGGTACCAATGGAGGTCTCGAAACGCAAATAATGGTTCAACACGGGAACATGACTTATAGGAATTTTTGGGCTCTGATTTCCGGCTTGTCCTCAGGCTGAAGTGATTCTGTATTGGGCTTTTTTGCGGCTTTGGTGGACCGTGCCGAGATCGGAGCCTACGCTAAGATGCCACCGTTGGGCGGTTCTGGCTTCTATAATCGACATTGTCTTTTCCTGTCGGATGTGTTAGATTATAGGTGCGTATGGGCTGTTTGGCTGTTAGCGTCAGAGTCTATAGAGATCGCCAATCGCGAAGAAGAGACGTGGACGAATACTCCGGTGGGGTTTGGGAGCTCATTTCACGGAGTGCTCACGGCACAGGACAGGGTGCGTCCGCAGGATATCTTCCATAGGCGGTTTCGGTGTTCGGAGGAGTGGGAAGTATGCTCAACCTAAAGCGCGCTATTGTCGTCGTTCTGGTTTCCCTCCTGACCGGTTACTCTACTTCACAGGCCGTAGCGCAGTCTGTTGCATTAGAGCTGCGCGCGCCGACGGAGCCCGTCGTAGCCGGGATGACGTTCGCAGTCGGTCTGTATGTCGTGGCGGACCCCGCTGAAGTTGTCGGTGATGTAGCCGCCGTGATAACCTGGGACCAGTCCAAAGTGTCGTTCGACGGCACACACACCGACGGGGAGTTCGATTGGCCTACCTCGGGGTTCCCCAGTTATTACGACTACAACGCCGATGGCTTCTCGGACGGTAACGCCGCCTATCGGGCGACCGGTTATGCGTCGGGGAATCCGGATGCGGACGCCGACGGGCTGCTGATCAGCACGCTGGAGTTTACCGCTCTGGTAGCCACCTCTCCCGGTACGACTGCGCTCAGTATCGTCGCTTCCGGTGGTGACGCGACGAGCTTCGTCAAGGATGCCCCGGACGGTACGAACATCACCGGAACGCTACTTGGTGATGCCGTGGAGATCGTGGCATGCGCCGTCGTGGCAGATTGCGACGACCTGGATTTTTGCACCGACGATGTCTGCAACTCAGGTGTATGCGAGCACACCCCCAACTTCACGGTTGGCGTGGAGTGCTGCGACCCCAGCAGCGGCATCACGGAAATCATTGATGACCAGAACGATTGCACCAACGACTACTGCAATGCCGCCACGGGCGTGGTAACGCACAGCAACAAGTCGATGGGCACGCTTTGTGGCGAGCCCGACGATTGGCCCTGCAGTGCCCAGGATACGTGCAACGCCAGCGGTGTGTGTTTACCCAACCACACCCCCAACGGCGCTCCCTGCGATCTGGAAGGTGACGAGTGCACGGTCGACTGGTGTCAGGACGGCGAGTGCGTGTTGAAGGAGCTCAAGCCGGACGACGACCCTTGCGATGACGGGCAGGACAACTGCACCCCCGACCAGGATACGTGTCAGGCCGGTGTCTGCACCGGTGGAGGAGCCAACCCCTGCACGTTCGACCCCAGCGCGCCGTTCTGTTTGGAGCTGGAAACGCCGGATAGTTGGGGTGCGTGTCCGAACGGTGACATCGACTGCAACACAGCCGAAGAGATCTACTGCACGTACTCCAACGGCGATCCCTGCCCCGACGGAGACGTCGACTGCGAGTGTACCAGGTCTTTTGACTGCGTGGAGTGCCGATACGGTCAGGATGATTGCCCGGATACGGGCTGTGTGGATGGCTACTGCGGTCTGGGCAACGTCTGTTACTACACGCCTGATCATGATCTATGCGACAACGACCAGTACTGCGACGGCATCGAGACCTGCAACGAGTTGACCGGAAACTGTGAACCCGATCCCGATCCTACTATCTGCATCAACCCGACGTATCCTTACTGCGATGAAGTGGATGACACCTGCGAGGTGTGCATCGATGATACTCCTTGCGACAACAGCCTGGCATGTGACGGCGAGGAGACCTGCGTCATGCCCGGAGACGGAAGTGAGCACTACTGCCAGGACGGCACGCCGGTGCAGTGTCCGCCGGACGAAGACTGCATCGAATACACCTGTTTCGAACCCAACGGGGACTGCGTGCCGGAGCCGATTAATGATGGGCTGCAAGTATGCGATGACGACGAGCAGTGTACGGTTCGTGACGCGTGTGACAGTGGGGCGTGCTTTGGCCTCCCGCCTACGATCCTCGGTGGGGTGAATTTGGAGCTGCGCTTGCCTTCCGGAGCACCTACGGAGTACGAGTTCGAGGATGAGGTCTTTGTAGATCTTTATGCTTCGAAGAGTTCGTGGATAAAGACGTGCACGCAGAGCGGCATCGTATGTGATGTGGATACCGACTGTGGCGATGAAGGTACGTGCAGTTTTGACCATACCCCCTGCAGTATTTCCGCACAGGACTGTCCGGGTGGTCAATCATGTATTCCTAACGAGTTTTGCATGCTGGCATCCAGTCGGGAGTTCCGAGGGGTCGAGGTTATTCTGAACTGGGATGAGACGCTTCTGAGTTTCCAGCAAGATGACACGCTTGACCCCTGTAACGAGTGCGATGGCTGCGAGATCGTCTGCATGACGGATCTCGATTGCTTGGTGAATACAGCCGGCGTGGATGATTGTGTCTGCGCCTCGAACGGGGCACCACCGCCCTGTCCGGACCGCCCGCCGGGTTATCCGCCGGAGTACGCTAAGTGTATTCAGGCCGTCACCAGCTACCCCGTTCCGTGTCCGGAAAGCCCGACGATGCCCCCGTGCTCTTCCAGCTGCACACCGGGTCAGTACAATTGGCACTGGGCGTACTTTCCCTCGGGGTTGGATTTTGACCCGAACGAACTTAACCTCTCAACCGCTGATGGCGATGCGTGGTATGTCACCAAGGCTCCGGCGGTTGTTGACCTGGCGGAGGTCTCATCGACGCAGGATCTTTGGGTCGCCCGGTTCAAGTTCATCGTGGTTGGTGGGCCAAGTGGCACGGACATAACTTTTCAGGAGTGCTTCGAGGGCGCGGACGATCCAAACTTCACGCGGGTCAATGGTGTAAGCGCTGACGTCGTTACCGGAGAGTTGTTCGACCTGACATTCTCAACCGGGGCCAGATGCACGGACGAACGGTGCGACGACGGCGAATTCTGCAATGGCATTGAGTCCTGTTCAACGCCGTCGTGCGTACCTGGTGAACCGGGCTGTTGCCTGTCCGGTGAACTGCCGTGCGATGACCACGACGAATGCACCGACGATTCATGCAATGAAGCCGATGATACATGCAGCAACACGGAGAACTACAACCCCGACTTCTACTGCTGCGATCCGGCCACCGGCGACATTACCCAGATTGACGACGACAATTCCTGCACGGATGACGCTTGTGATCCGTCGACCGGCATCGTTACCCACGACCCGGAGCCACCGGGTACGGACTGCAACGACGAAGATGACTGTACAGAATACGATGAGTGCGACGGGGCGGGGAATTGTACGGGAACGGAAATCCCGGGCTGTAGGTGCGAAAACGACTTGGAGTGCAACGACTACGTTCCCTGCACCGTTGATACGTGCATCGGTGCCCCCAACGGTATTTGTGAGAACGTTCCCGATGACGGCATCTGTCCCGACGATGGTCTCTTCTGCAACGGCGAGGAGATATGCGACCTTGAACTTGGTTGTGTTCATGCGGGTCCGCCTTGCCCTCCGGAGGTATGCGACGAAAATCAGGATAGGTGTACTCTGTTCTCGCCGGTAATTGCGGCGGCTCCCCACGATACGCGCAAGCACCGCTATATCTCCATCGATCCCAGCAGCAACACCGGCAGCGAGGTCGCATACAGGGTCGAGCTCACGGAGATGCTGCGCTGTAATGGTGATCTGCGTCGAACCTGCTCGGTCGATGCTGACTGCCCCAATATCTGCGACAATGATTCGGACATCACTTGCACCGGTGATGGTGCCTGCAGTGGTGGAACCTGTGTCGCTACCACACCCTGTGTCCACCATCCGGACGAGGGGTTAGCCTGGTGGGTGCAAGAACCGCAGCAAGAACCGTTGGGATGTCGCCTGCCCGGTGGTTGTACAGACGAAGACTGGTTCGCTCGATTGGGCGATGCCCCTCACTTCCGAACGTGGGACAACTTTGGTGTCGCCGACTCGTCATTGCTACACATCAGTGATTGCCAGATAACACCTGTTGCCACCTATGCGGTCAGCGCCTGCGCGCCTCCAACGGGTGACCTATGCAGCGAACCGTTGACCGTTGGCACTATCCTAAGACCCCCGCCGGGCAACTATGGCGACGTAGTCGGCCCGGTCGATCCCGTAACCACCGAGTTCGGTCCCCCCAACCAGATCCTCAGCGTCGGTGACGTTTCGGGTTACCTGCTGACAAACCTCAACTACGGTGTGCCGGGCGATCCGAAACCGCAAGCTCACTGGACGTGGGTAGACATGGAAGGGCAAGGCGCGCCGTTCTACCGCCCGCAGGCGATCTTAAACGTCGGTGACCTCAATCAGATTCTCTTCGGTTTGATGGGGCGACCATACTCCTGGGCGGGCAACAACGTAGATCCCGGCGACTGCCCGTAGGACGGCACTGGTGCGTTCTCGGTTTCTGTGTAGCGTCACCCTTTGTGGGTGACGAGGAATTCGGCCCGGTGCCGCCCACAAGGGACGGCTCTACAGCTGATATTCAAAACTCGAGATTGCTCTAATCAAGCAAGATTCACCAAGATCGGTTCTCGGCAAGAAAAGCGCGCTCGCCGGGAGCGACCAACGGACCGGTTTTTCCTTGCGTCACTGCCCCGAAAGTGGTACAGTGCTACATGATAGGGTCCGGGAGGGGCGACACAAGCCGTCCGCGTCACATGAGCCGGAGAGTATCGCCCGCCTGTGCTTGGGTGTGTTACGTGCTAATGCGTTCATCGGAGGACCAATCCATGTTCAAGCACTCAGTTTTCGTTGCTGTTGTCTTCTGGTCGTTGAGCGCGCACGCGGAAGGGCAAGAGCCAGCTGGACGCGACGGCGGTTGGTCGGGGCCGCAGCGTGACGTAACCAGATGCTTCGGAATACCCGCCACCGATCCGGATGTTTGCTCCGGGAACGGTGACTGTATCGCCCCGGACATTTGCAGGTGCGACGACGGTTGGACGGGCCTGGAATGTCACTTCCCCACGTGCTTCGGGGTGCCTACCACCGATCCGGAAGTCTGCTCGGGGAACGGATACTGCATCGCACCGGATACCTGCAGTTGCAAGACCGGTTGGACCGGGCAACGATGCCAGTGGGCCATATGCTTCGGCCAGCCCGGTTCCGACCCGGAGGTTTGCTCGGGGCACGGGGACTGTGTTGAACCGGACACCTGCAGCTGCGACAGCGGTTGGACGGGGTCGGAATGTCACATACCCATCTGTTTTGGCTTGCCCGCGTCGGACCCCGACGCTTGCTCCGGGCATGGTACTTGTATCGACCCGGATACCTGCAGCTGCGATTCCGCTTGGACGGGACCGGACTGCAATGAGCCTTTCTGCGGTGATGGTGTAATTGTCGGTTCGGAGGAGTGCGACGATGGCAACGACGGCAGCGGAGACGGTTGTTCCTCAACCTGTGCTATAGAATTCGGATGTGATTGCTCGGGTGAGCCGAGCACGTGTGCCTGCACTCCCGATCCGCCTGTCATGCCCGATGAACCCGGCCACCAGGGTCGCAAGCACCGCTATATTTCGGTGGATCCCAGCAGTAATGGCGACAGAGACATTGCCTACAAGGTCGAGCTTGCGGTAATGATGCGCTGCTCGGGTGATTTGCGTCGTACATGTTCCACGGATGCCGACTGCCCCAACGTCTGTGACAACGATTCGGATACCACCTGTGCCGACGACCCCGCCTGCATGGGCGGAACCTGCGTCCCCACGACGCCATGCATACATCATCCGGATGAAGGCTTGACTTGGTGGGTGCAAGAACCTGAGCAAGAGCCGCTTGGGTGCAGATTGTCCTGTGGCTGTACCGACGAAGACTGGTTCGCACGGTTGAGCGATACCCCTTACTTTAGAAACTGGAGTAACTTCGGTGTCGCCGATTCGTCATTGTTACACATCAGCGATTGTCAGATTGTCCCCGCGGCGACATATGCGGTGACCCCCTGCCTGCCGCCAACGGGTGATCTGTGCGGCTTGCCGATGGTGATCGGAACGATTCTAAGACCCCCGCCGGGCAACTACGGTGACGTAGTCGGCTCGGTCGATCCGGTCACCATCGAGTTTGATCCGCCCAATCAGATCCTGAGCGTTGGGGACATCTCCGGCTACCTGCTTACGAACCTGAACTACGGTCTGCCGGGCGATCCGAAACCGCAGGCCCACTGGACGTGGGTGGACATGGAAGGCCAAGGTGCTCCGTTCTATCGCCCGCAGGCGATTCTGAACGTCGGCGACCTCAATCAGATTCTCTTCGGCTTGATGGGCCGACCATACTCCTGGGCGGGCAATAACGTCGACCCGGGCGATTGCCCGTAGGGCGGCACTGGAGAGTCCTCGGTTTCCGTGTAGCGCTACCCCTGTGTGGGTGACGAGGAATTCGGCCCGGCGCCGCCCACGAGGGCGGCGCTACAGCTGATATTCAAGACCCGAGAACGCGGCAAGCTGTACGCCCGATGATCATCAACTTTCATGACCTTGGAGAACTGATCGCCCGGTCGCAAGGCGCGCGTACCACTCCACTTGACACATGCGGCAAGTCGTGTCACCTTTCCGGCTCCACAACAGGCTTTCTTGTTTGGCGTCTTGCTTCTTTTGACGATTCGGTTCGCACTGCGGGAGATGGCCGGTGTCCCGAGCGTGGCCAAGGGATCATTTCGCAATCAACGCGTCGCGGAAGTGGCGAGGGCGGCCGGCATTCCCCGAGCTGCAAAACAGAGGGAAACATGTGCGCAGCAGGTACGTCTGCCCGCCGCGCTGGATATTTTCTGGGAAAGGCGATGTAGGAGGAAACGAGCGATGATGCCGGAAGCATTGAGAACTAAGTGGATGTTTCGACCTTGGGTAGGGACACTGTTGATAGTAGCTGCACTCCTAATCTCCGGCCCATCAGAGGCCTGGGCAGAGATCCAGTGGCGGTCCGGGTCGGTCGAGGTTGCCCGACTCGATCAGTCTCAGCTGGCCACCGCACTTGCCGGTCTGGCAGATCGGGCGAATGGCGACCATGTCGTGCTCCAATTCGATCAGCCGATCGGACCGGCGCAGCGCCAGCAGCTCCGCCAGGCGGGTGTGAGGCTTCTACGCTATCTGGGCAGCAACTCTTTCTTCGGATCTTTCACGGAAGCCGGAGTTGACACCCAGGCCCTTAGCAGGGTGCCTTTCCTTGCCGGAGTGCAGGGCATCGAGCGGGCCTGGAAGCTTGATCCGCGGATTCTGGCCGGTGACGTGCCGGACTGGGCGCTCGTCAAGCAGGATGATGCCCATGGGGACATTGTGGCGGCGTATGTCGTGTTCCATCCTGACGTCGTGCTCACCACAGAGGCAGTAGATGCGGTTTGGCATCACGGCGGCGAAATCCGCAGCATGCTGGAATCGATCAACGGTCTGGTTGCGGAGCTTCCTTTGGAGAACCTCAACGCTCTTGCCGACGAGGATTCGGTGCAATGGATCGAGTGGCCCCTGCCACCGCTGAGTGAAATCAACGACAGCAACCGGGCGATTACCGAAGCCGACATCGTCCAAGCTGCGCCCTACGACTTGGACGGCTCCGGGATAAGCGTCTTAGTCTACGACGGCGGATATGCCCGTGAGACTCATGTGGACTACGAAGGTCGCCTCACCGTGCGGGATACGTCGGGTCTGTCCGACCACGCCACCCACGTGGCATGCACCGTCGGCGGCGGAGGAGTCGCCAACGCCACCTACAGGGGAATGGCACCTGGTGTCATCATCGAGTCATACGGGTTCGAACAGGAAGGCGGCCTCCAGCCGGGCTTCCTCTATACCGACCCGGGCGACCTTGAAGCCGACTATAACGAGGCCATCAACGTCTACGGCGCCGACATCTCCAACAATTCAATCGGCAGCAACGTGGAGAGCAACGGCTATGACTGCACCTGGCAGGGAGACTACGGCGCCACGGCGGCACTGATCGATGCCATCGTCGGAGGGTCACTAGGTGCGCCGTTCAGGATCGTATGGGCCAACGGAAACGAGCGGCAAGGCAGTCGCTGCGATGTCGAGGGCTACGGTGACTACTACAGTGTGGCCCCGCCCGCAGGCGCGAAGAATCATATCACCGTAGGAGCCCTCAACTCCAACGATGACTCCATGACCTACTTCAGCAGCTGGGGGCCGATGGATGACGGACGGATGAAGCCGGACGTGTCCGGTCCCGGCTGTCAGAGTGACGGTGACGGCACGGTAACCTCCTGTTCATCCGGATCAGACACCTCCTACACCGGCAAGTGCGGGACTTCGATGGCTTCTCCGACGGTTTGCGGGGTGTCCGCCTTGCTGATGCAGGACTTCCGGGCCCAATTCCCGTCCGAGCCCGACCCGCGGAACTCGACGCTCAAGATCCTGTTGGCCCACAATGCCGTGGATCGGGGCAATACCGGCCCGGACTATGAGTTTGGTTACGGCTCGGTCAGGATCCAGCAGAGTATCGACTTCATGCGGACGGAGAACTTCCTGGAAGATCAAGTGGACCAGGGTGCAACCTTCTCAGTCCTGGTCTCGGTAAACCCCGGCGACCCCGAGTTGAAAGTCACACTCGCCTGGGACGACGTGCCGGGCACGCCCAACGTGAATCCGGCGCTGGTCAACGATCTGGACCTGCGTGTTTTCGACCCTTCGGCTCAGCAGCACTATCCCTGGACGCTTGATCAGTACAATCCCGGCGCCGCGGCAGTACAGACCCAGGCCGATCACTTGAACAACATCGAGCAGGTCTATGTGCAGAATCCGACGGCAGGAATCTGGCAGGTCGACGTATACGGATACGACGTCTCCCAGGGACCGCAGACATTTTCGTTGGCAGCTTCGCCCCTTCTGATCGCCTGCTCGTCGCAAGGGACTGTGTCGCTGGACTCCTCGCTGTACGCGTGCACCGACACCGCTGCGATGCAGGTGATCGATTGTGACCTCAACACCAATGACACCGTGATCGAGACCGTCGATGTCACTGTCGACTCCACCACCGAGCCGGGCGGTGAAATCGTGACCCTGACCGAGACCGGTCCGGAGACGGCCAAGTTCCAGGGCTCGATCGGACTCCACGTCGTTGACAGCGTGGGAGTCTTGCAGGTATCCGACGGTGATACGGTAACCGCTACTTACATCGATGCGGACGACGGACAGGGAGGCACGAATGTACCTGTTACGGCTACCGCCACCGTGGATTGCACCGCTCCTGTGATCTCGAATGTACAGACCGTTAATATTGAGGCCCGTAGCGCTGCGGTGACCTTTGACACGGATGAACCAGCCAACGGCACGGTACGCTACGGACTTTCATGCGGATCGCTGACAGAAACGGGGAGCGAGACCGGGTTCAAGACGGCCCATACCATCAACCTCACAGGCCTGCAGGAAAACACCACCTACTTCTATGCCGTCGACGCTGTGGATCCCGTCGGGAACAGCAACACCGACGACAACGGCGGAGCATGCTACACCTTCACCACCCCGGACATCCCCGATTACTTCACCGAGCTGTTCGTGTCCGACAACGATCTCGATAATCTAACCCTGATCTTCACTCCGGATGCATCTTCCGACTATTACGACGGGTGCGCCGAGTCGATCAGTGTGTTGCCGGTCGATCCGAGCGGCGGGACCCCGCTGACCTTTACGCCCTCCAGCGATGACGGCTACGCCCTTGTGAGTCTAAGCGGGGGAGAAACCGTGTCGCTCTACGGCACGAGCTATGGGAGTTTCTATGTAGGAACCAACGGCTACATCACCTTTGCGGCCAGTGATACGGATTACACGGAGACCCTCGCTGACCACTTCGATACCCCGCGGATCTCCGCGCTTTTCGATGATCTGAATCCCTCGACCGGTGGGACGGTTTCCTGGAAGCAGCTCGCGGACCGGGCAGTGGTGACCTGGGAGAACATCCCCGAGTATTCTGCCACGGGCTCCAACACCTTCCAGATCGAGATGCACTTCGACGGGGTCATCGTGATCAGTTACCTGGCCATCAGCGCAGCCGACGGTCTGGCCGGTTTGTCGGAAGGCACCGGTGAACCCACCGACTTCTATGAGAGTGACTTGTCGGCCATGGGGCCCTGTGCAGAGCCCACATGCAGCGACGGCATCAAGAACCAGGGGGAGGACCGCATCGACTGCGGCGGCCCCTGCCCAGCGTGTGAGTGCGTGTCCGACGCAGCCTGCGCCGACGGCGTGTTCTGCAACGGTATTGAACTCTGCGACGACTGGGGATACTGCCAGCCAGGCAGTGATCCCTGCCCGGGTCAGTTGTGCGATGAGGCCAACACCCGGTGTGTAGACTGCTTCACCGATCCGGATTGCAGCGACGGGCTGTTCTGCAACGGAGCTGAGACCTGTGTGGACGGCGCCTGCCAGGCCGGCACCGATCCGTGTCCGGGCCTCAGCTGCGACGAGGAAAACGACCAGTGCTACGGATGCGACGACGACGGTGTCTGTGAAGTAGACGAAGACTGCAACAATTGCCCCAACGATTGCTTCACCGGCGAGGGAGCAAGTTGCGGCAACGGAGTCTGCGAGACGGCCAACGGCGAGGATTGCCTGTCGTGCGCAGATGACTGCAACAGCACGCTCGGTGGTAAGCCAAGCGGGCGATACTGCTGCGGTGATGGCACCGCCCAGTACGGCGTGACCTGTGCGGACAGCCGCTGCAGCGCGGGCGGCAACACCTGCACGGTCGATCCAGCCATAGCATCCTGCTGCGGTGACGGCGTCTGTGAAGGAACCGAGGATGGTTTCAACTGCGAGGTTGACTGTGGCCCGCCGCCCGTCTGCGGTGATGACATCTGCAACGGAGGTGAGGATCAGTGCAACTGTCCGGCAGACTGCGGAACACCGCCGCCGACGGAAACGAACTGTGGCGATGGAATCGACAATGACTGCGACGGCTTCACCGACGGTGGTGATCCGGATTGTGCCTGCCTGGTCAAAGGCGAGGCCTGCACGCTTGACAGCGAATGCTGTTCCAACTGGTGCCATCGAGGTGCCTGTAAGTAGTTGGTAAGAGACCGTCGGAGATAGTCTTCCGACCGGCGAAGAGCGACTCCAGGGGTGGGAGAGCTTTGGCCTTTCCCGCCCCTCGCTTGCGCAAGTGCCTTACCGAACGCGAGATGGCGTCATTCCCGAAGGCTCGAACAACCGCCGCACGCGGTGACATCTGCGGACCTCTCCGCACGCTTCAAAACGCCGAAAAAATCTTGGAATCGCCGGCCGATCCTGCTATACTTGGAGCTTCAAGTTCTGGAAATCGGTAAACGGAGGGCGAAAGCTGTTGTCACAACGACAGTCCAAGCCGACTGCCTTCACGGCTGTCCATACCGGCGCCAATAACACTCTATTTGTACGCGCTGCTGGTTCCCGCTTCGCAAAGGTCGCTCAAGCACGCAGCTGCATCCGACCCGAGTGCCGTCGTTTTATACAGGAAAGGAGATGCGAATCATGAAGACAACGAGACTCTTGGTGACGGCCCTGCTTGCTTTCGGGGTGGCGGTTTCGGCAGCGCAGGCCCAGGTCAATATCGAGTGGGTGACAGTCGGAGACGTCGGGAACACCAGCGAGCTCTCCGGGGAGAGCGCCGGAGGCTGGGGCCCGGATGCCTACGTCGGGGCGGTTGACTACGAATACCGCATCGGCAAGTACGAGGTCACCAAAGGACAGTATCGGGCGATGCTCAACGCTGTTGCTGCTTTGGGCGATCCTAAGCCGCAGGCACACTGGACGTGGGTGGATATGGAGGGTCAAAGTGCACCGTTCTACCGTCCCCAGGCGATTCTTAACGTCGGCGACCTCAATCAGATTCTCTTTGGCCTGATGGGACGGCCATACTCGTGGGCGGGTAACAACGTAGACCCGGGCGATTGCCCGTGACATCGAGGTGACTCTTGCGGAGGTGCGTCGTGTGAATCGCGGTCACCTGGTGTTGCAGCTGTTGACAGCCGGAGTGACGATCGCCGTTCTGGCTACATAGAGCGATGTGGGGAACAGGCATCGGCTTGGGTGCGTTTCTTCAAGATGCGAGCGGCTCGCCGACCGTCAAGACAACAAAAGAGCCGAGACGAATGAGCTGAGGAGATGCGGGTCCGCACCGCAACCCACCCGAACGGCCCGTCAGCGGATGTTCTTCCTTTTTTTCTGGTATTCCTTAGCCGCAATTGCTACAATTGAACCCGCCATTCAGTGCGCAACCGCCGAAGCGGAGGGACGTTTTTGGCGGTTGCGCCGAGGATAAGCGTCAGGAGAGGAATCATGTCGCGCATGAGCACCTTTATGGCAACATGTGGATTCTGTTTGCTTACAGGTATCGCCGGCGGGCAAACAGTCCTGTACGTCGATGCAAACGCCCCCGGGCCTACGCATGATGGATCGAGTTGGTGCTCGGCGTACACGGATTTGCAGGATGCTTTCGACGCGGCGGCGCCCTGGGACGAGATTCATGTAGCTGATGGGACCTACACGCCCGATCGCGGAACCGGAGACCGCAGCGCCTCTTTTGAGCTCAGGTCGGCGATTGCCCTATATGGCGGCTATCCGGGGTGCGGCATGCCCGAGCCTCAGGTGAGAGATCCCAGCGCGTATGAGACCATTCTCAGCGGTGACCTGACCGGCAACGACGCTGTCGTTACCAACCCGCAGGACCTGCCCGGCGAAGCTACCCGAGCGGAGAACAGCTATCACGTAGTCGTCGGCAGCGGGATCGGGGCATCGGCGATACTCGACGGGTTTACCATCACCGCAGGGAACGCCAACGGCGTGGATGACCGCGACAAGCAAGGCGGAGGAATGCGCATCTACAGCTTGAGCAACCCGACGGTGACCAACTGCGTTTTCAGAGGCAACTCCTCCGACGGGGGCGGCGGAGGCATGATGAACATCACCAACGCCAGCCCGACCGTAACGGGATGCACCTTCACGGGGAATTGGGCGGAGCGGGGCGGAGGGATGGCCAACTTCAGCTGTGCTAACGGAGTAGTGACCAACTGTTGGTTTACCAGAAACGCCGCCGAAGAAGGCGGAGCTGTGATGAACAATCCAAGTTGCAGCGGAGGAACCACCTTCATCAACTGCGCCTTCTCCGGAAACTGGGCGGAGATAGGCGGGGCCGTCAGGAATCGGTTCTCCGGCGACCCGGACTTTGTCAACTGCGTTTTCAGCGGCAATACGGGCACGGTCTCCGGCGGGGGAGCATTCTACAGCACCGACGGGAGTAGTCCGGATTTGAAGAACTGCATCGTCTGGGGAAACATCCCGGACCAGATCTTCGGAGCCGCAACCGTTAGGTATACCTGCTGTTCGGAAGAATGGTTTGGCATAGGCAACATCACCGATGATCCAATATTCTACGATGCCGACGGTGCGGACGACATGTTCGGCACAGAGGACGATGACTTCAGGCTCATGGACGGCTCGCCCTGCATCGACCTAGGAGCCAACGCCTACGTCACCGTGGACACCGACCTGGCCGGGTTTCCCCGCATTGTCGACGGGGACGGCGACGGAACGCCCACGGTGGATATGGGCGCCTACGAACTGCAGGACTGCAACGGCAACGACATCCGCGATGAGTGCGATTTGGACTGTGGACCGCCCGGCGGGCCCTGCGACGTACCCGGCTGCGGTCTCAGCGCGGACTGCCAGCCCAACGGCACCCCCGACGAATGCGAGCCCGACTGCAACGCGAACGGCACGCCCGACGACTGCGACATCGTCGCCTCGACAAGCGACGACTGCAACGAGAACGGCATCCCCGATAAATGCGAAATCGACATAAGCAGTGCGGCGCCCGGAGGACCGTTCTACTGTGACCCAGCCGACCCACCCGCTGGTCTCGACGCCTGCGACCCCGACTGCAACGATGACGGCCGACCGGATGAGTGCGGGGTGATTGACAACTGCCTCTTTGATTTCAGGACCTTCCCCGCCGCACTCAATACCAACGCGGCCTCTGACAGTGGCCACGACCACTACCCTCAGCTCACGACCGATGGGCAGGGTAACTGGTTGGCCGTGTGGCACTCCCATGAGGATCTCGGCGGGACGATCGAAACGGACGGTGACATTCTCTTTTCCATTAGCACGGACAACGGCACGACCTGGAGCGCCCCAGCGCCGCTCAACACCAACGCCGCCTCCGACTCCGGTAATGACTGGTCTCCTCAGCTCACGACGGATGGGCAGGGCAACTGGCTGGCCGTGTGGTGGTCCGATGACGATCTCGCCGGGACGATCGGGGGGGACATCGACATTCTCTTTTCGCGCAGCACGGACAATGGGGGGAGCTGGACCGCCACGGCGCCGCTCAACAGCAACGCCGCGTCCGACACCGGCCACGACTTTAGCCCTCAGCTCACGACCGATAGGCAGGGCAACTGGCTGGCCGTGTGGCACTCCGGGGACGATCTCGGCGGGACAATCGGAACGGACGGTGACATTCTCTTTTCGCGCAGCACGGACAACGGGGCGAGCTGGACCCCCCCGGGGCCGCTCAACACGAACGCCGCGTCTGACTCCGGCGACGACAGTACCCCTCAGCTCACGACCGATGGCCAGGGCAACTGGCTGGCCGTGTGGTGGTCCTATGACGATCTCGGCGGGACGATCGGAACGGACCCAGACATTCTCTTCTCCGTTAGCACGGACAACGGGGCGAGCTGGACCCCCCCAATGCCGCTCAACACCAACGCCGCGTCTGACTCCGGCGACGACAGTACCCCTCAGCTCACGACCGATGGCCAGGGCAACTGGCTCGCCGTGTGGGAGTCCACGGGCGATCTCGGCGGGACGATCGGAACGGATCCAGACATTCTCTTTTCCGTCAGTACGGACGACGGGACGAGTTGGACCGCCCCGGGACCGCTCAACACCAATGCCGCGTGCGACTCCGGCGACGACGGACGCCCTCAGCTCACCACCGATGGGCAGGGCAACTGGCGCGCTGTGTGGTGGTCCCAGGACGATCTCGGCGGGACGATCGGAACGGACGCGGACATTCTCTTTTCCGCTAGTACGGACAGCGGGGCGAGCTGGACCGCCCCGGCGCCGCTCAACACCAACGCCGCGTCCGACATCGGGCACGACTATCGCCCTCAGCTCACGACCGATGGGCAGGGCAACTGGCGCGCCGTCTGGTGGTCCGATGAGGATCTCGGCGGGGCGATCGGAACGGACTGGGACATTCTCTTCTCGCAATTCCGCTCGATCGGTGAGGACTGCAACTGCAACGGCACCGCCGATGCCTGCGATATCGCCGAGTGCGCTGGTGATCCGGCGTGCAGCGACTGCAACGACAACGGCATCCCTGACGAGTGCGACATCGCTGATTGCACCGATGACCCGGCCTGTGCGGACTGCAACGGCAACGGCATCCCTGACGGATGCGACATTGACGAGTGCGCGGGCGACCCGGCTTGCGATGACTGCAACGATAA
>CP070744.1:3462247-3512352 GCA_020348265.1 Phycisphaerales bacterium
GATTGGGGTTGCATTCCTCGCACTCATTGTAGGGATTGGTGAAACGCTCGGGAGTGCAGAAGCCCCGGACCACGCAGTACCCGTCGGCCACGACACGTTCGCACCGGATCGTATTCTGATTACAGATGTCAGTCGTGCAGAAGAGCATGTCATCGCAATCGGCGTCGCTCACACACTCGCACGCGTCCAGCACTCCATTCCCGTTAGTATCGTTGCCTGCGGGATCGAAGATGACATCGCATTCGTCGGGATGACCGTTACCGTCGCAGTCCTCACCGACGCTGAGCCTGACAGTATACGCTTTACCTTTGAAGTCTGCGTACCCGTAGGCACCGGCAACCATGTAATCGCCGTCTGTAGCCACGGACTGTCCGTAACGATCGTCTTTGGAAAATTCGCTACCTTCAAAACGCGCGTACTCAACCCAGTCCTTTCCATCGTATCGGAACAGATATGCTGAGCCGGAGTTGTAGGTGTCGGCTGCACCGGGAGGCTCGTCTCTGTAGGCTCCTACAACGATGTCATTACCTTTGAGGGCGAGTGATCTGCCGAATAAGTCGCCGGCAATGCCGTCGCCGGCAAAGAGCTTGGCCTCCTCCAGCCACTGGTCATCCGCCAAGCTGTCAAGCGTGTCCATATCATTGCGTCTGAAGACGTACACGGCTCCGGTGTCTGCAACCGCACCGTCGGCCTTTCTAGCGACCACTGCCAGAACATCTCCATCGAGGGCAACCAACGCACCAAAGTTATCAAGCTCCCCCGGTACAGTCGGAAGAAGCTTCGATCCTCTCCTCCATGTCCCACCCTCGTAGTAGTACATCCAGACCACTCCCGTGTTACAGGAAGGGTAGTCTCCACAGAATTCGGGATCATCGTGCAGATAGGCGCCTACAGCGGCCCAGTTGCCGCTGATGGCCACGGCGTTTCCGAACTCGGAATTCCGCTGTGTAATGGGGGCAAGCTTCTTGGTAACCTGAACCCATCCGGTGATGCCACGGCGGAAGAAATAGGCCGCCCCAAGATTATCGACAGGGCTGCTGCGCCAAGGTGCGCCGACAACGGCCATGTGGCCATCAATAGCGACGGAGGCGCCGAAACGGTCGTCGGTCTCGCCATCCGACGCGACCAGTTTCACCTCCGCGACCCAACTGCCCGCATCCAGGTGGAAGACATACGCCGCTCCGGTGGCAAGCGTACCAGGTGTCTCCAGGTTCCCCTCGTTGGCATGCTTCGCCCCAACAATCAGCAAATCCCCACTCACTGCTTGCGCGACCCCGAAGTACGCGCCGGTTGTGCCGTCAGTCAACGGAGGAGTGAGCTTCTGATGCAGAGTCCACTCGAGCTCGTTTCGGGTAAACACATATACAGCCCCGGTGGCGACGTTCATCTCGTTCATGGCGTTGTTTGCCCCGAAAAAGGCGTAATCGCCGCGGACAGCCGCAGACCACCCAAACTTGTCGCCACTCGCGCCGTCGTCCACCATAAGCACGTCGGTCTCGCATTCGGGTAACTGGGCTTGCGTCACAGGCACCCCCGTCGCCCAGAGAAACGCAACAGTCATCAGCCACACCTGTGCCACACACCCAGCGTTGATTCCCATTTAATGTCCCCCTTGAATAGACCGGCCGGCTGATGTCTGACTCGCGCATCGGACTCTTCTGCCGACTCGTCGGATAAAGGTACCGCGAACATCCGGCTTTGAGGATAGCTGGTTTGCGTTTGGGCCCTCGCGCTTTCCAGCGGTTATCGTACCCGCGTACCCATTATACGCCGCTGCTAAGATAAGGGTCAAAAGTTTTTTTGCCAAACCCTCAGGGTAGTCCCGTGAAACCGCGCACCAAAGGCCGTCAGCGGCACAACATCAGCCGTTGTCGTAGGTAGTCCAAGCACACATGGTATTCGCATGGATTGGCGCACAGCGGCCGATGAAATCGCCGGTCAGCTGCTCCGCACGGCAAACCCTGCACGTCTACTGCCACGCCGGAGGCACTGCTCGAACAGCAATGGCACACCTACCCCTCACCCACAAAGGGTGACACTACACATTAGACGAGAATCTGATGCGCGAGACGCGCTAACGCAATCGTCTCAACTCGCCGGGCCGTTGAGCAATCCCTGAAACACTGAGAAGTCAGTCAGATCGATATCGTCAAAGTTGTTGGCATCGAGACATTTGCAGTCGCCGCCGCCGCTCATGCCCATGCAAGCCTGGAACCAGGCATAGTCCTGCAGGTCGACGTCTCCGTCACGGTCGGCATCGCCGTCATCACAGAGCGGACACAAGTCGTCATAACAACTCGTGGTCGGTCCCGCCCACTCGGCGTCAAGAACACTGAGGCAATCATCGCGATCCTGGTCCGGTACGCAGTAGCCCCATACGCAGCAGGCTCCGGAGGGCAAGGGGCACTCGGCCGCATCACAGTTCGTACCCACACCTTGGAACGTGCCACGGACCCTCAGACATTCGACTCCCACGTACTCGGCGCAGCCCCCCAGGGGCAGGCAACACGCGCCGTAATTGCAGAGTCCGTCGTCGCATACCGTGCTCGAACCGGCAAACAGGCCGTTCAAGACCTCGCAGAATCCCTGGTCCAGGTTTTCCAGGCATCCTCCGCCTATGCAGCAGGCCCCGGCGACACAATCCACTTCATCGCAGGTTCGGCCTTCGTGGAAGGCTCGCCCGCTTTCCAGGCAATCGTCCTCCTGCATTCCGTCAACGCAACTGTCGTCAAGAAGACAGCAGGCTCCACCGGTACACGTGTTGGTGTCCTCATCGCACAGGAGAGGATAGCAGGGATCGCTGCTCTCTTGGCAGTCACCGTCTACGCACATCTCGCTGCCGTTACAGAACAGGCCATCGGCGCAGTCGGCGTTAAAGATGCAGTCCAGGCATCTGTCTCGCGCTTCGTCACATATCCCTCCCGAACACGGAGGCGTCCCGGGTTCGCAGACCACGGGAAGATCGTTCACCCGGGGTGTCCCGCTACACAACTCGGCCCCGTTACACCACAGATCATCCGAACAGTCCTCATTAGTGAAGCACTCCACGCAACGGTCGTTGTCCTCGTCACACAAGTCCGGCGCGCACGGGTCGCCGGTCGATTCGCAGGCGCTGGTCATGGGATTGCAGAACTCGACTCCCGTGCAGAATAGGTCATCCTCGCAGTCCGGCGTGCTGGTGCAGTCGCATTGGTCAGCATCTTCGTTGCAGACGAATGCATCGGGGCAGGGACCACCACTGTATCTGCATCTGCTGTTGACGCAAGACGGCGTACCCGTGCAGAAAAGTCCGTCATCGCACTCCTCGGCATTGGAGCACAGGCAGGCATGCCATCCTTCGATGCAGGGTAGCCCCAAATAGGCACAAGGATCACCTGTCCCCACGCAGGCCCCCTCGCCGTCACATGTGTTCATACCGTCGCAGTAGAGGTTTTCCTCATCTTCGCAATCCGTCCCAGCTTCGGCGATATTAACCTGGCACTCTCCCTGTCCGTCGCACGTATCACGACGATCGCAGATCGTGTCGGTCATGTCGCCGCAAGGCGTGCCGGGCTGAGCGAGGTTATCCGAGCAGGCCCCGGCGCCGTCGCAAACGTCGGCGTAGTCGCACTCGGTTTCGCTTGGATCACCACACGCTTCGCCGGGTGCTTTGTTGAAGTGCGTGCAGGCTCCTGCGACACATTCGTCGTCGGTGCAATCGTTTCCGTCAGCCGTACATGCCGTGCCGTCCGTCTTGGCTGACCAGTCCCACGGATCGAGGGCGGAATCGCATTCCTGACACTCGTTAAACGGACTGGTGAGACCATCGGGAGTGCAGAACTCGCTCAACACACAGTATCCGTCGGCAACGACACGCTCGCAACGGGCGGTGTCCAGATTGCACGTATCCGTCGTACAGAATAGCGTGTCGTCGCAATCCGCGTTCTCGATGCACTCGCATGCGTCGAGTACACCGTTTCCGTTGTTGTCGTTGTCAGGGTTTCCGTTGTTGTCGTCGTCAGGATCGTAAACGATGTCGCATTCATCGGGATAGCCGTTCCCGTCGCAGTCTTCCCCCAGGCTGAGTCTGATCGTGTAGCCTTTGCCCCTGCTGCTTGCATACCTGTACGCGCCCACGACCATGTAATCACCGTCTGTAGCTACGGATTGACCGTAGCGGTCGTCCCAGGAGCGTTCGGTGCCGCGGAATACCTCATACTCGGCCCAGCTCTCTCCGTCATAGCGGAACAAATATGCCGATCCGGAGTTGAAATTGGAGGAGGCACCGGGTTCCTCGTCTGTGTAGGCTCCTACAATGATATCATTGCCCTTGATGGCAAGTGATCTGCCAAAACCGTCAGCGTTGGTCCCGTCGCTGGCAAACAGCTTGGCCTCCTCCAACCAGAGATCATCACCAAGGTACGCTGTTCCGTTGTCATGGCGTCTGAAGACGTACACGGCTCCGCTGTCTGCGACCGCACCGTCGGCCTTCCTGGAGACTACTGCCAGGACATCTCCGTCAAGGGCAACGGTATCGCCGAAGGCGCCAAGTTGCTCCATCGTGCTCGGAAGTAACTTCGGGCCGTTTGCCCAAAACCCATCATTATTGAAGTACATCCAGACCACTCCGCTGTTACATGTGGCGATCGGTCCACAGAAGTTGGGATCATCGTGCAAGGGGGCGCCTACCGCAGCCCAGTCGCCGCTGATGGCAACGGCACCGCCGAACTCAGAATTGGCCTGCGAGATTGGGGCAATCTTTTTGGCGATCTGGACCCACCCGGCAACGTCCCGCCGGAAGAAATAGGCCACACCCGCATTATCGATAGGACTGCTACGCCAGGGGGCGCCGACCACGGCCATGCCGCCGTCAATAGCGACGGCCCCGCCGAAACGATCATCGGTCTCGCCATCCGACGCGACCAACTTCGTCTCCTCGACCCAACTGCCCGCCTCCAAGTGGAAGACATACGCCGCCCCGGTCGAAGGCGTAGCAGGCGTCGCCACGTTCCCCTCGTTGGCCTTGTTCGCGCCGACAATCAGGAGATCCTCGCTCACTGCTTGGGCTATTCCAAACCACATACCCAGCGTGCCTTCTTCCGGCCCGGGTGCGAGCTTCTGCTGCTGACTCCACTCCACCTCGTTTCGCCTGAACATGTATACTGCACCGGTCGCAACCGCGGCCTCGTTCTTAGCGTAGTATGCTCCAAAAAAGGCATAATCACCGCTAACGGCCGAAGACCGGCCGAACCTGTCGCCAGCCGCACCATCATCCGCCCTGAGTATGTCAGTCTCGCACTCGGATAACTGAGCTAGAGCCGCGGGCACGCTTGTCCCCAAAATGAGCGCTATAACACACAACACTGGCCAAGCCATACGCGTCTTGGTAATCCACATCGAATGTCCCCTTAAGCAGAGCGGCCGGTGTGATTCCTCGTTCCTACACTGCGGAGTTCGTGCCGTCGCGATAGACGCAGGTTGCTCGATCAACCGGCTCTGATGCACTCAGGCTAGGCGGTCCGAGATTCGGTCCCCCATAGTCAAACCGTCCGTCATTGTACCCCCCCAGCTCCGATAAAGTCAAGTGTTATTTGCCAGGACGTTTAGAAAGGTCTCCTGAGAATTGCCCTCAGAATCCCCCGCACGACACCAGCTGCTGGAAAGGGCCATCACGCCCTCGGAGTGGCCGGCTGACCGCCGATTGGTCTTCCCGTGCCACGCGAGTATCTCGCATCACGGACTTGCGAGAAACTCTCCAGGTGGGAGAATTCGTACCCGTTTGGGCTCAGGGAAACGACCGATACTGCCGATTACCTGCCGACCAACCCTCGTCTTCCATTGTAGGGTTGAGCATTGGCTTGGGAGAAAACCGGCATGGCATCCGCGACATTACTAGACGTTGCGAAACGGCGAGTGCTCGTCTGTGACGGGGCTATGGGCTCGACTATCCAGGCGCTGGACCTGCCGCTGGCGGACTTCAACGGCCTGGAGAACTGCACCGAGGTCCTGGTGCTCACTCGCCCGGACGTCATCTGCGACGTTCACAGATCTTATCTGGCCGTCGGGTGCGACGCCGTACTGACCAATACGCTCGGGGCCAATAAGGTCGTCCTAAGTGAGTTTGAACTTGCGAAGCGTACCTACGAGATCAACAGGCGAGCAGCTGAAGTCGCACGAGATGCTTGCCATGAATTCGCCAGCCCAGCGCGTCCGCGCTTCGTCATGGGGTCAATCGGGCCGGGAACACGACTGCCCTCGCTAGGGCAGATAGGTTGGGACGACCTGGTCGACAGCTACGAAACTCAGAGCAAAGGCCTACTCGACGGCGGGGTAGATGCGCTCATCGTGGAGACCTGCCAGGACATACTCCAAGCCAAGTCCGCCATCGTTGCCGCCACGGACGCTATGCAAAACAGTGGCAAACATGTGCCCATCATTTGCACGATCACCATAGAGCCCACCGGAACAATGCTGATCGGTACGGATGTAGCTGCTGCGACGGTCGCCCTGGAAGCCTACCCTCAAGTCGTGGCGATCGGATTGAACTGCGGTACCGGACCAACTGAGATGGGCGAACATGTCCGTTACCTAAGCGCCAACTGCAGCCGTCATCTCGTGGTGCAGCCTAACGCCGGTCTCCCTCATCTGGTTGAGGGGAAGCCTCACTACAGCCTGTCAGCAGAGGCGTTTGCCACCGAGCTGCGCGACTTCGTCGAGGCCGATGGGGTCAGTATCGTCGGCGGATGCTGCGGTACTACCCCCGCGCATATAGCTGCACTGGTGGATGCGGTGGAGAATCTCCAGCCGATAAAGCGACACCCAGTCTGTCAGCCCTCGGTAAGCAGCCTCTATCAGGCGGTCACCATCCACCAAGAGCCCGACTGCCTGGCCATCGGAGAACGCACCAACGCCAACGGATCGAAGAAGTTCCGCGAGCTGTTGGCAGCCGAAGATTTCGATGGGATGGTTCAACTCGCCCGCGCCCAGGTCGCCAGCGGCAGCCATCTTCTCGACGTGTGCACGGCCTTTGTCGGGCGCGATGAGGCCAAGGACATGGCGGAACTCATCAAACGCCTCGCCGTCGACGCGACCGCACCGCTGGTGATCGATAGCACCGAAGCCCCCGTACTGGAGGCGGCGCTCAAGTTGGCCGGAGGCAAGTGCATCATCAATTCCATCAACCTCGAACAAGGCGAAGAGAAGGTTGATGAGATATGTCAGCTCGCAAAACGATATGGCGCGGCACTCATCGCGCTGACTATCGACGAAGAGGGAATGGCCAAGACATCTCAGCGCAAGGTACAGATCGCTCAGCGCCTTTATCAACTGGTGACAAATCGGCACGGCATCAGGGCGCAGGATCTGATCTTCGACCCGTTAACCTTCACCATCTGCACAGGCAGTGACAACGATCGTCCTCTTGCAGCCGAGACACTCGATGCGCTCGCGCGGATCAAGAGTCTCTGCACGGGCGTACACACCCTCTTGGGAATAAGTAACGTAAGCTTCGGGGTTAAGCCCCCGGTCAGGCGCATAGTCAACAGCGTCTTTCTTCATCATGCTCGGGAGAAGGGGCTCGACGCGGCAATCTTGCACGCCGAGGGGATACTGCCGCTATACAAGATCGACGAGGGGCATCGCCGCCTGGCTGAAGACCTGATCTTCGATCGTCGTCCTGGGAGTTACGACCCTCTGCAGAGGCTTTTGGAGGCGTTCGAGGGCGCCCCCACCGATGGGCCCACCGAGACTGAGGAACTCCCCCCCGTCGAGCAACGTTTGAAACAGCGGATCATCAACGGCGACCGTCGCGACCTGGGGGAGGATCTTGACGAAGCCACGCTCACCCACCCACCCCTGGAGATCATAAACGACATTCTTCTTGACGGAATGAAGACGATTGGTGATCTCTTCGGTGCCGGCCAGATGCAGCTTCCCTTTGTCCTCAAATCCGCAGAGACGATGAAGGCGGCTGTTGCCCACCTCCAAGCACATATCGAAAAAGCCGACTCCAATGCCAGAGGCACTATCGTCCTGGCTACGGTCCGTGGAGACGTGCATGATATCGGAAAGAACCTCGTCGATATCATCCTCACCAACAACGGTTACACGGTCCACAACCTCGGGACCAAACAGCCTATCAGCGCGATCATAGATGCATACGAGGAATCCGGCGCGGATGCCATCGGGATGTCCGGCCTGCTGGTCAGATCGACGCTTGTGATGCGCGAGAACCTCTTGGCCCTAAACGACCACGGCATTGAGGTCCCGGTCATTCTCGGCGGCGCCGCGTTGACCAGAAAGTACGTGGACAACGATCTCCAGTCCGCGTACAAAGGGCGAGTGTTCTATGCCAAGGATGCCTTTGCCGGTCTGCATCTGATGGAGGAACTCACCGGGCGCCGAGCGCCTGTCCGCGAAAGCACTCTTCAGCGTACACTCGACTCGGGCGTTTCCGCGGACGACACCCCGGTCCGACACATCGAGGCCGACCTGCGCCCGGTCACAAGCAGAGAAACGCCGAGTCCACCCGATTTCATCCCTCCCCAGTCGGACATATCGCGTGACGAACCTGTCCCGACGCCCCCGTTCTGGGGCCCGCGTGTCATCGAGCGTATCGAATTGGATACTCCTCTGGAATATCTTAACGAGAACGCGCTCTTCCAGATGCAATGGCGCTATCACAAGAGCCGACGCATGCCGGACGATTATGAACGTTTCATTCGCGAAAACGTGAGACCCACGCTCCGCAAGTTACTGCAGCGTTGCGAGGAAGAAGACATCCTGCAACTGCAGGCCATTTACGGATACTGGCCCGCGCAGGCGGATGGCGACACTTTGATCGTCGTTGACCCCGAAGATCGTGAGCGCGAACTGGCCCGCTTCGATTTCCCCCGCATGGGTAAACCTCCCTACCGGTGCATTAGCGATTTTTTCAGGCCAATCACTTCCGGCGTATATGACGTGGCCGCATTTACGATTGTGACTGCGGGGCGCCGTGTGGGAGAGATCGCTCACGAGCTATTCAGCGCCGGTCGCTACCAGGATTACCTGCACCTGCATGGCCTGGGCGTGGAGATGGCTGAGGCACTTGCCGAGTATATCCACAAGCACGTTCGCACGGAGTTGGGCATCGCCGCTGCCGACACCCCTGATGCGCGCGGGCTCTTTCAACAGCGTTATCAGGGCTCGCGCTACAGCTTTGGCTATCCCGCCTGCCCCCGCCTGGAGGACCAGGTCAAACTCTGGCCTTTGCTCGAACCCGAACGCATCGGCGTAGTGTTGACCGAGGAGTTTCAACTCGATCCCGAGCAGACCACCACTGCCATCATCGCCCATCATCGTCAGGCAAAGTACTTCAACGCGGGGTAGCCTACCAAAGAACAGTCACTCTCTTTCCCAGGAGTCTCTCCCCCACTTCATCGTGTACAGCGGTCCCCAAAGCCCAATGGCGAAAAACAGTGGTATGGTCACCGCCGGAGAATGGACAATCGAAGCCACAACAGACTCAATCACGCCCGGGACCGGCGCATTCCACCCCCTCCTTTCCGGGATGTGCCATAAGATCCCGTACAAAGGGCGCTGAAACACGTCCATTGCCAGGAGGATACACATAGAGCTCACCCCCTTGGTATGCATCCACTTATGAAGCCCGAACTTGCTCGATGTCCATAGTACCCTCCGCCGCCCTCCGCGTCGGTCAGAGCTCCGTGTGAGGCGTCTCGCTCTGCGCAGTAGTCTGCAAGCGATCCTGTGGCCGCTATGCAGACCGCCCATAAACGTATCGTCGTAGGATAAACCACTTTTTAGATGAAACCCTCCAGGTCGCCGCCGTCCGCCTTATCGGGCCGGTGGCCACTGTGGCGGACCGGCGAACTCCTTTAATGCACGAAAACTCGACGTCCGGAAGTGGAGCGAGACGGAGCTTTGCCACGTTCTGAGATATCGGCCCTTCTCAGCACAAGGCCGGCTTGGACGCTGTGCGGTGGTGGCTGGACTTCCGAATAGTCTTCCGCGATTCATGTCGGCGGTGCGGGGTGCGTCTGTGCTCCGTGATGCGTAGTCTGCACCTTCTCCGGTTTGCCCAGCTCCGGTCCGCCATACATGTGCCCGCGTGACGCGAGAGCCCCGATCCAGTATTCTCTCAGCATGGAACCGACAAACAAGGCCAAGCTGATGGACGGACGAGCCCTGGCACAGCGCGTGCACGCGGCCGCCGCCGACAAGGTCCGGAAGATATTAGGCGCCACAGGCGTAACACCCTGCCTGGCTACGGTGCTGGTGGGTAGCGATCCCGCCTCGGTCACCTATACGAGGATGAAGCGTAAGCGGTGTCTGGATGCCGGAATGCTGCCCAAGAGAATCGAGCTTCCATTAGGGACGACAACCGCACAACTCGTCGACGAGATCACCAAGCTTGCGGAAGATCAATCGGTTCACGGCATTCTAGTGCAGCACCCGGTTCCCAAGCCCATTGACAAACGAGCGGCCTTTGAGGCCATACCCATCGAGAAGGATGTCGACGGGGTAGCCTCGGCCACACTCGGCCGAGTCATCCTGGGCATGCCGGCCTGGGCATCGTGCACTCCAGCAGGAATCATGCGCTTGCTGGATGAATACAGTGTCGAGCTGGATGGGGTCCACGCCATGGTGATAGGCCGCAGCCCAATACTCGGAAGGCCGATGGCGTCGATGCTCATCAACCGGCACGCGACGGTTACGCTCTGCCACTCACGGACTCGAGGATTGCCATCCCTGGTGCGTCATGCCGACGTGATAATCGCCGCGGTGGGAAAGCCTAAGTTCGTCAAGGGTGGGTGGATCAAGGTCGGAGCGGTGGTCATAGACGCCGGCTACAACGAGGGTAACGTGGGCGACGTCGACTTTGACGGCGCGATCGAACCGGCCTCGCTGATTACTCCCGTTCCCGGGGGCGTAGGCCCCATGACAATTGCCACCCTCATCGACCAAACTGCCGAGGCGGCTGCTCAGCAGGTCGGAGTCGAGTTATGATCTTGAATTGCCGATTGTCGAGTACGTAAACCAACTAGTGCGGAAAAGGGATAATGGCTGAGAACGGCACATTGGACACGGTTTATGACCCGCGCGATGTCGAGCCGCGGGTCTATTCGGAGTGGGAACAGTCCGGGGCGTTTCGTTCAGCACCGGCCGATACGCCGCACGACCGGACTTTCGCCATCGTTATTCCTCCGCCTAATGTAACCGGCGCACTGCATCTCGGCCATGCACTCAACAACACCCTCCAGGACATCCTCATCCGCTACTACCGCATGCGTGGGTTCGACACCTTGTGGCAGCCGGGCACCGACCATGCGGGAATCGCCACCCAGGCGGTTGTGGAGCGGCGCATCCGCGAACTTGAAGGCAAGAGCCGACATGACCTGGGCCGAGAGGAGCTCGTAAGGCGGATCTGGCAGTGGAAAGACGAATATGAGAATCGCATCATCAGCCAACTGAAGCTGATGGGCTGTTCCTGTGATTGGGAAAGGACGCGATTTACACTGGACGAAGGTCTGGCCCGGGCCGTGCGACATCAGTTCTTCAACCTCTTCAAAGACGGTCTCATCTTCCGCGGCAAGAGGCTGGTGAACTGGGACACCGAGCTCCAGACCGCAGTGTCAAACGATGAGGTCTACTACGAGAATGTAAAGGGGCACTTTTGGCACTTCAAATACCCGGTCATTGCCCCCAAGCCCAGTGAGCCCGAGCACGTGATCATCGCCACGACTCGCCCGGAGACCATGCTAGGCGACACGGCCGTCGCGGTGCATCCCGACCCGCGGGGTTTCTTCGACAAGCAGGAAGCTCAACTTCGTGCAACCGCCTCAAGCGCTTCGAGCAAGGAGAGAGTCGAGATCGAGGCGAAGCTCGAAAGTCTCCTGGCACGCCGGGAGTCGCACTTGGATCAACTCCTGCAACTTAGCACGATGGCCCACGATGGGCGCATGCTGATGCTCCCCCTGGTCGAGCGTGAGATTCCCCTCATCCCCGATGAGTGGGCCGACCCCACTAAAGGCAGCGGTTGCGTCAAGATCACCCCCGCTCACGATGCCAACGACTACGAAGTCGGGCAGCGCAACGACCTGCCCATGATCAACGTCCTTTCGCCCGACGGAAAAGTCGCCCGTATCGTCGAGCCGGACGGCACCATCAATCCCCACAGCGGCGACTACGAGGGGCTCCCCTTTGCAGCGGAGGGTCGGGATAAGGTCGTCGCCGATCTGGATGCTGGGGGCCTGCTCCACGAAATCGAGGATCACGAGGTCGAACTGGGTCACAGCGATCGCAGCAAAACCGCCATCGAACCCTACCTCTCCGACCAGTGGTTCCTGCGAACCGGCGATGTGGAAGATCCCGCAGGGTTGAAGTTCCCCGATGGCTCGACCGCGCCGGGGTTGGCTCAAGCGGCAATCGAGACGGTCCAAGACCGACGAATCAAGATTATCCCCGAACGGTACACCAAGAGCTACCTTGATTGGCTTACGGAGAAGCGTGAGTGGTGCATCGGCAGACAGCTCTGGTGGGGACATCGAATACCGATCTGGCGCAGACGGTTCTTCATGTCACAGACAACCGGGGCTGCGCGACACGGATGCACAATGCTAGACGAATGGGGAATCGCATGGGGACGATCGGCCAAGCCCTGCGGTCCTGGTCTTGTAGGGCCCAGTGCTTCGAGCGAGCCGGCCGACGCAACTGACTACTACTTCTGCGTTGAAAGTGAGCTGACGGATGAGCAACGCACCCAGCTGACCAAGGATGCCGGATGGATCGAAGACGAAGACGTCCTGGACACCTGGTTCAGCTCCGCCCTTTGGCCCTTCAGCACGCTGGGTTGGCCGGAGCAGACGGCACACCTCAAGCAGTACTACCCCAGTCACGTACTGATCACCTCGCGGGACATCATCACCAACTGGGTGGCGCGGATGGTCATGTTCGGCTTGTACGCCGTCGGAGAGATCCCCTTCGACCATGTATACATCCACCCCAAGATTCTCGACGGGCGCGGCGAAACCATGAGTAAGTCGAAGGGCAACGGGGTCGACCCCGTAGACATCATCCACACCCATGGGGCCGATGCCTTGCGCTATACCATGGCCGATATGACCACGGAAACGCAGGACATACGCATGCCCATCGAGTATGTCTGCCCCCATTGCGGCAAGCTCATCGACCAGGCACTTGCACTGAAAGCCGAGGAGCAAGCCCGCAAATCGCGGGGGGAGAAGCTGGGGCGAAAGCTCCAGCCGGCCGACTGCAGCCGGGTCAAGTGCACGCACAATGAGTGCGCCAAGGAATTCGCCACACAGTGGGCTGAAGAGAAAGTCAAGAAGGACCTGCCCGTCGCCCGCGAGACTTCGGACAAGTTCGACATAGGAAGGAACTTCTGCAACAAGCTCTGGAACGCCGTCCGTTTCGCCCTTATGAATCTCGAGGGAGCCCCCTGCGTTCAGCTCGACATCGCCGCCCTTCCACCGGAGGATCGATGGATCCTGGCCAGCCTCTCGCGGACCGTTCGCCGGTACCATACACTGGTCCAGCAATACCAGTTCTCCGCATCGGTAAACGAACTTCGCGAATTCTTCTGGGATTCCCTGTGCGATTGGTACATTGAACTGACCAAACCGCGTATGTCCGGCGCTCGCAGGGATGCCGAACGGGCCAGTGCCCAACAGGTGCTCGGGTTCTGCATCGATCAGGCCCTCAGGCTATTCCACCCGACCATTCCGTTCATCACCGAAGAACTGTGGGCGAATCTCAATCGCGTCGCACCACAGCGCGGCCTGCCCGACATAGTAGATTTGAAAACGGATTGTCAACTGGTGCTCGCCGGCTTCCCACCCGCAAAGGGCTATCCACAGCTGGATGATGATGAGATTCGTGAGATCTTCAGCGGACTTCAGGACGCCACCCGCGGAGTCCGAGACTTGCGTGCCGGGTGCGGGATCTCTCCCAAGGAGAGAGTGACGGTAACCGTTGCCGTCCCCGCGGATCGCGCAGCTTCCCTCGAGCAGCAGGCGCACATCGTTAAGCACATGGCGGGCATCAAGGAGCTATTCGTCGACCCCAAGGCCAAGCGCCCGGCCAACGCGGGCAGCATCGCCGTCCACGGCTTGAGAATCTACGTACACGACATCAGCGACGACGAAGCCGAGCTCAAACGCACCAAGAAAGCGCTGGACCAGCTAACCAAGCAGATCGCCGGCAAGGAGAGCAAGCTCTCAAACGAGAAGTTCGTCGCCAACGCCAAGCCCGAGGTAGTCGAGGCGGAGCGAAGCCGGCTAAACGACTTGCTGGCCCAGCGCGACGGGCTGCAGGCTCATCTAGCTGAGCTCGAAAACCCGGCGTAACCCGCAGAGTCAAGCATCCGACATACAGTCGTCCTGCAATATTGTCCCCACCAAACG
Organism: Phycisphaerales bacterium; assembly: GCA_020348265.1. GTDB lineage: Bacteria > Planctomycetota > Phycisphaerae > UBA1845 > UBA1845. Next base: position 3,476,653 of record CP070744.1, read on the forward strand.
TTAACTGCGATCCAAGGGTATGCGGGTGCGCTACCGATGAAACTGGTACCCCCGTAAACGTCCGATTTCCATTGAATAGGAGAGCGCATCCGGGTAGAGTAGCAGCTTGAGTGCAGATGAATCGGCAACCGAGGGTGACTGTTTCGTACCGTAGTATGCGCCTTACACTGTTGGCTTCAGGCAACCCGGCAGATATGCACAAGCTTTTGCTCTCGGTTAGGAGGTATCAGTGGCTTCCGAAAGTCCTGCGGAGGGTAGAAGTGTAGTTCTTGTCGCACTCGTCTCTTCTGCACATACGCCCTCTGGACGCCGTGGTCTCGCTAGACATAGGGAGGAACTTAATATGAGATGTTTTGCAGCGCTATTATCGTTTCTGAGGGTAGCTGCTGTGTTTGGCGTGCTTTCGCCGTTGGCTTTTCCGCCAGCATCCCGGGCACAGTCGGGATGGTCAATAACCGATCCGGCCATCATCAATTCCAATGCCTGTGAAGACTTCGGCGGCGACGGGTCATCAAGCATCGCCACGGACAGAGCCGGTAACTGGGTCGTTGCATGGGTATCCACCGACTGGCTTCATGAGACAGTCGATACTGATCGTGACATATTCGTATCACACAGTTCGGACGGTGGACACACGTGGGCGGCGCTTCAGGTATTAAACAGCGACGCGTTTTCCGATGGTCATACGAGCGACACCTATGTCGACCTGGCAACTGATCGCCTTGGAACTTGGATCGCGGTTTGGGAGGACAACTTGTCCGCTGGACCGGAAATTCGCGTCGCCCGAAGCGTAGATACAGGGGCGACCTGGACACCCGAGCAGTCTTTACCTTTCGATCACGATCGGTTCTTCGATTGCGAATCACCTCGCGTAGCTACCGATGGCAAAGGAACCTGGATCGCCACTTATGCGGCCGAGGACTTTCGTGACGGCGTCGGAGGCGATTATGACATTCTCATCTCCCGGAGCATAGATGACGGAGTAACGTGGCTTTGGAGTAAACCCCTCAATCCGGATACGGATTCGAACGACAGCCTGGAGGAAATTCCGGTCATTGCCACGGACCGTCGATTCACCTGGATTATCGCCTGGGTATCGGAAGACACGATTGGCGGGACGCTTGGTGAAGACCCAGACATCTTAGCCATGCGCACGACGGACGGAGGCTGGACCTGGGATGGACCATTTCCGCTGAACACCACTGCGAGTTCGGACAACAGCTGGGACTCCTGCCCTCACCTCGCAACGGACGGCGCGCAAACATGGATAGCTGTTTGGGGTTCGACTCTCAATGACCTTGGCGAGGATATCGGAGACGACCTGGACATTCTAATGTCCCGGAGCACAAACAAGGGCGCCACTTGGAGTGCACCGGCGATCCTGAACGCCAATGCAGCGTCGGACTCTGCACAGGATTATCCCTCCGATATCGGCGTTGATGACTGGGGGAATTGGGTGGTTACCTGGCAGTCCGTGGTCACTCCTCCCGGGACGCCCGGGGACATTCCAGGCGCCCTAGTCGCGCTGAGTAGCGATGGTGGGCTCACCTGGACGTATCCGGTACCTCTCGACACCACCGCTACCTCTGACGCCGGCGCAGTCTCCCCTTCGATCGAGACAGATGGAACGGGTAATTGGATCGCGACATTTGGCTCCCGCCTGACGCCATGCGAGGTCCCCAACGACGACAGCGACATTCTCTACACCCGTTTTATGGCTCCCGACTGCAATTCCAATTGGATCCTAGATGATCAGGAACTCGATACTGACCACGACAGCGTAATCGACGACTGCGACAACTGCCCTGAACTCTGGAATGGGCTGCAGGAGGATACGGACACCGATGGGATCGGGGATCGCTGTGACGTGTGCGAGGGATTCGACGACTCCATCGACACCGATTTCGATACCGTCCCAGACGGCTGCGACAAGTGTCAGGGGTTCGACGATCGCGCTGATCAAGATGAAGACGGGGTCCCCGATGCCTGCGATAACTGTCCAACGGACAGCAATTTTAATCAAGACGACACCGACTTGGACGAGCTGGGCGACGCCTGCGACAATTGCCCAACGACTGAAAACCCTCTTCAGAGTGATTTTGACAACGATGGCGTTGGCGACAAATGTGACACCGAGATCCCCGCGGTCTCTGAGTGGGGAGCTGTCATCCTGATGCTCGCACTCCTCATATGTGCGAAGACTGTGTCGTTTCGACCCTAATCGTGCCATACTTCATGTGTCGCGATTTTCAGTCACCGCCGTTGCGTTGAGAGCGCCTGGTTATCAAGAGACGCTCGCAGTTCCAACCATCTCGGGTATCTCCAAAAGCAAGGCGCGTCGATTGCATATGCCGCCTTCCCGTCGCGTCCCCGTCACCCCGTTAATCACAACTTCAACATCGCCACTTGGATTTCAATAGGCGCACCGCGCGTCCAGGGTCGATAGTCCGATAGGTTCGAACGACTGCGCAGTGGGTGCTGCGCGCACGCAGCATCACTCGTCCGATGGAAGGTGCCGAATGCTATACCTGGCTTTGACCTTCTGGCTGCTCGTAATCGTCTTGACCGCGTGGGGCGTGCACCGTCTGTGGAGCGGGATGGTCAAACCCAAGGTCCTCAACATGGTGCTTCTTCCAGGTACGTTGGTCGCCCAGATTGGGCACGTATTGGGCCTGCTGGTCACCGGAGCAACAGTCAGCAACACCACGCTATACAAGGATGATGAGTCGGGCGATCCTGAGACCACTTCCGATCCGAATCCGCGCATCCCCGTGTTAGGTCCAATCATCATCGGCCTTCTCCCCCTCCTGGCGTGCGCCACCGCGATCTTCTTTTTAGCGCGTGGGCTGGGGCAGCCGGTTATGACCAGGATCTCCGCCAACGTCGTTGGCCCCGCGCTACCCACAACCATGGCGGGACTATGGCAGCTTCTGCGCGATCAGATCACTCTGGCTGAGGCAATGGTCTCCGCGATCACAACCGCGGGCTTCGGCAGTTGGCAGACCGGCTTGTTCGTCTATCTCCTGATCTGCCTGACGATACGAATCGCACCGTTTCCGGGGAACTTGCGCGGTTCATTGGGCGCTATTCTCATCCTGGGCATCTCCGCAGCGACAATCACTTCGCTCTTCGACGTGGCTGACCCTCGGGTGCAGAACGGGTGGGCGGTCCTGAACGTTACTGTAGCCACCTTGATGATGCTGCTAATAACCAGCCTGTTGATCCGCGGCGGGGTCGGACTCGCCCATGTCCTACGAGAACCGACGTAGCATCTCGCACATGGGCCCGGACAACCCGTCAATCAGCCCGCAAGAGCCGGCTGGCCTGCAAGCGGACGGAGATAGGCCTCCGCCTGACTGTGCCCCTCTTCACCGAAACGAACCAGCCTGGCGCTATTGAGGATCACTCCCGCAGTGGCCACCGTGTGGGCAATTGCAGCACCGATCGGCGTAAGCGGTCCCCATACCGCCAGGGTCATCATCACCACTATAAACGCCACCCCGAACAGGATGTTCTGCCAGACAACGCTCATCGTCCCTTGCGAAAGGCGAATGAGAAACGGCAAACGAGAAAGATCGTTGTTCATAAGAGCGATAGACGCGGAGTTGATGGCCACGTCGCTGCCGGCTGCCCCCATGGCAATCCCCAGGTCGCTCGCCGCCAACATCGGGGCATCGTTGACCCCATCACCCACGACCGCCACTCGGTGACCGCGCTTTCTCAGGTCATCCACGAACTCCAGCTTCTCCTCGGGAAGCACTTCTGCCTGAACCTCGCTGCAACCCATCTCCGCCCCAACCCGTCGGGCGACGGACCACTTGTCACCGGTGACCATAGACAGATTCTTGATTCTAAGCCCCCGAAGATCATCAATGGCTGCACGTGCTTCATCCCGGGTGCTATCCTCCAGCCCTATCCATCCGATGCACCTGTCGTTCCGGGCGATGTACATCATGCTGACACCTTCGGGTTCGGCATACTCCGGATCCTTGGTGAAGTCCATGTCGACGCCCTGCTCGCCAAGCCAGTTGCGGCGGCCGACCAGAATCTCATCCTGGTCAATCCTGGCGGTTACACCCCTCCCGGCAACTTCGTTGAAGTCTTGCGGTGCGGCAAGTTTGATCTTGGCCCGTTTGGCCACATCGACCAGGGCTAAGGCCGCCGGGTGCTTACTCATTTGCTCTGCAGAAGCCGCGGTGTGAAGCAAATCTGCCCCTTCGACACCCGGTGCCGGTTTCAGCTGGGTCACCGAAAGCTCGCCAGTGGTGAGCGTTCCGGTCTTGTCGAAAATCACCGCAGTCAGCGTACGGGCATACTCCAGCTGTACGACGTTCTTGATCAGTATACCCAGGCGGGCTGCGCAGCTCAGCGCCGCAACCATCGCCGTAGGCGTCGCCAACACCAAGGCACACGGACAGGCAATGATCAGCATGGTAATGGCTTTGTGGACACCCACGTCCTTATCCTCGGAGAAGAACAGCACCACCGCCGCCAACATGATGATCGTGGGCGTATACCAACCCGCATACCGATCGATCAAGCGCATAAGAGGAATGCGCGTTTGCTCGGCATCCAGGATCAACTCTTGCACACGTCCGAGCGTGGTATCCTTGCCGGCCTTGGTTACGCGCACATCCAACATGCCGGTGAAATTCGACGTTCCACTGAAGACTTCGTCACCCTCCGCCTTGTCCACAGGCAAAGACTCACCGGTGATGTTAGCCTGGTTGACCGTCGACACGCCGGAGAGCACCGTACCGTCTGCGGGGACATTGTCTCCCGGGCGAACCCGGATTGTGTCACCAGCCTTGAGTTGTCTTGCGTCAACCACCTCCTCCGATCCGTCGGGGAGAATTCGATGCGCTTTCTCCGGCGTGAGCCGCAGCAGCGACTCGATCGACGCCCGGGCGCCCAGGGCCGTGCGTGTCTCAATCAGATTCGAGATAATCATGAAAAACGCGATAATCCCCGCTTCCTGATACTCGCCCAAAGCAATCGCCGCCATCACCGCTAGGGCAACCAACTCCTCCATGTGGGCATGTCCATGCAGCAAGCACTTCAACCCGTGCCACACCAATGGAGCGCCCAACAGTACCGCCCCGATCAAGGCCAGCACTTGAGCATGGGGTGAAGTCGTCCCCCCGCGAGAGGCCGGCATGATGTCGTACTGCAAGAGGATTCGTGCGACAATCGGCAGCTCGATGACAAAAGACCCCACCACGAGCATGCCCCCCATGAGCGTCGCAATGAGCAATCCGCTGGCCTTCGTCGTCTCCGCCTCAATCTCCGCCAAGTGCGCGTGGGCCATTGAGTTTCATCCTCCCAAAGCCGTCGAGTATCCGCCCTTGATCAGCGTCCGCGCCCGCCTCCCTGCCGCGTACCGCAGACGAGACACTCGACACTGCCGGCGCAGACACAACGTTCTGCATACTACGCATCGTTAACATAGTCAGTTCGAGCTTGAGTGCAAACCTGGTCCGGCTGCCTGCACCTCAAAACAGCCGTGCCTGCGGAGTTCGCAAGCGGAAGGGCCAATCCCTACCGAAGCACCGGGCGCAGACAGCTCATGCGTCTCAAGGAATGCGGCGAGAGGCACATGCGCCGGGCGCGCCGGCACGCTTGGTATGTTGCAGGTCCAGGCGATAGGGAGCCAGCGCACCTAACGCCCTTGTCTGTGCAGACACGTTGCGGCGCTCTACTCAACGCACTACTTCGCCCGGCAAGGCGCCCAGGTTAGGACCCACCGCCACCGCGGTTGGTCCCGAAGTTGTTCCCATAAACGATGTAGACGTCGCCGGCGTCACTTCTTCGTCCGACCTGTGAATCGGTCGCATCAGGCCCCTGCGGAAAGCTCAGATCCACAAAATCCGCTCGCTTGTTGCCGATTGCTATGTCTCCATAGCCATCCTGATTGATGTCACCTATGTAAGCCACGCTCTCGGGAGCGGCTTCGTTGGGACGTCCTTTAGTGTAGGGGCTTATGAACACTATACCGGGCAGGTCTTCCGATCCCACCTGGGAGAGATTCCACGTCGTGTTGCGAAGGTGCGTCCCCCCGAAGATCAAGTAGACCACGCCCAAACGTTCACGGCCCGCGGTGTCCAGCCGCACTTCGCCGGGCACGGTGATGAGGACATCTCCGAACCCGTCCTCGTTGAAGTCACCGGCAGAGCTCACGTCCATTCCGGCGCGATCCCCGGCACTGCCCCCGAAGAACACGACACCGGGCAGGTCCGTAGTAGCGATCTGCGTAATATCGCGGTCACCGTCGGTGAAGACGCCCCCGAAGATCACCGCGACGAAACCGTTGTCGACCAGGTTATCGCAACATTCATCACCCCCACCGTCCAACAGACAACGGAATACTACGTCATCCGCATCATCGACGTCCCCGTCGTTGTCATAGTCATAGGCCTTGCAGGCCTGATCGCTGAAAATCCACTCTTCATCCTCGCAGCTTACGAATGCGAAGCTGTTGAGATCACTTGCGGTGATTTCGCCATCTCCGTTGTAGTCGCCTGCGCAAGTACCACGTGTGATACCGCCAAAATCCACGCTTGGCGATGATATGAACACGTCGCCAACGCGATCGCCGTTCACATCCAGTCCTGCTTCTTGCGTCCACCCGATCCGATCACCCGACTTGACTCCACGCACTCGCAGCATCGGAGGTCGAAGCATAGAATCTTCGGCGAGATACAGACGAAAATCACCGATTACGTTGCGTCCGTAGAGTACGTACACGGCACCGGTCTCGGACAGACTCGCAGAACGGTCGTTAAGAGGGGCACCGCAGAGAATGTCGTCGAGGCCATCCTGGTTGAAATCGCCGGCGGACCGGGCTCCACCCAACATGTCGTCCAGACCTTCGGCGTAGACGAAGAAGTGGTCCGCAGGCCCCCATATCTGACGCGCCGTGGGAGGGCTGAGACATTGCCCGTACGGGGGCGCAATATGCTGATCCAAAAACGGTAGTATGGATGTGCCGTTCTCGGAATCCGACTTATCCCGCCAATCGTTGTCATTATAGTTGGCACCCGGGATTATGGTGATACTGCCTCTATATCTGGTCGACATCCAGTGGGTGCTCGATACTCCATACCTGCTGAACAGGTCGACCAAATAACGCTCGTTGCGCGGTGCGGAGATCATAATCTCATCCAGGCCGTCGTTGTCCTGGTCGCCCAGCGAGGCAACAGCCTGTCCAAACAGTCCTTCGCGCGCTTCTTGGTTGAGAAAATTCGCGTCCACATGATCGAATCCGCCAGCCACAATCCTAAAGCCGGATATCCGCTCTTCCTCGGTCTGCTCATCCCCAAGTTCCCCCGCCTGGGAATTGTCCGCCCGGGCGAGGACTTGACCCTCCAGTAAAACTTGTTGCTGGACACGTGCGCCGGCAAGCTCGAGATCAACGACGGTGTCCTCCAGACGATCGGTATTAATGACTCCGGCGCTATCCCGGTTCTGACTGTTGATGACGGCGACCATGCCTCCACCGTAATAATACCAGTCGTCTTCGTTGTCGTCAGCCTCGTCGGTGTAGTTGTTGACCAAGAAGTCTGGATAGCACGCAAACTCAGTCAGAACACCCGTGCGGGTATACTCGATCCGCAGCGTTGGTCGATCGGCCGTGATGCTGAACTCAGACGAACGCACCGCTGCGAGTTCCTCACCCTCCTCATCGTCGGCGACAATGATGAACCGCAAATCGTTGTCGTACGGTGTCAACAATCCATCGAGGAGTTCCCTTACCAACTCCGAGACATCGACCTGAACCGTCTCGGCGTTGCCGGCGTCAATCGTGCCGAGTCCAGCTGCTTGCGTCCCCTCGGTCAAGTAGTCCACGTTTGCCACCGGATCGCCGCCCCCGACTGCGTAATCCGCATACGTCGTCAGGCTGTCGAAGTCCGAAATCGCCTGGTGAACAGTCCCCTCGCCACCGGTCTCAAAAACGCGGAATTCAAGTGTCGCGTTGACTTGTCCAACGTCTATGTTTTCAGGACCATCGGGAATCAGGTTGAGTAGGTTCTCGAACTTGATCAAGGTCCACTGCCGCTGATCGCCCTCCGCGTTCTGCCAGTTGAGCCGTGAGTCAGATCCCAACGCGCTGTTGGGAAACTCAGCGGCCAGCGTCAGATCCACAACACCAGTGTACAAAGCTCCGCTGGCAGTCTCGTCACCCACGGTAATCTCGACTAATCCTTGGCGTACGATCATAGTCACGTCCTCAGTCTCGTCTACGCTGACCACGTCGTTGTCGCCCGGATCCCAATCCATCGACTCCCACGCCCCGTGCACATGCTGAAGCCCGAACATGATCTCCGGTCTGCCGTCTCCCGAGAGATCTTCGATGAACGTCACGTCACTGATCCCGTCAGTACGGGCGCTGCTGTCCAGAATCTCACCGAACCCGTCGCGGACGGGAGGTGCAGTGAAAATCACGCCTGAAATCGTCTCACTTATCGAGTTGACGGATAGTGCCCCACCGAAGCGGAGTCCTTCACGCCCGTAAATACCGTACGCCTCACCCACAGGACCGAAGTTCCGCGGGTTCCCATACTGGGCAACCAGCACGAAGTCCGCGATTCCATCGGCATCAAAGTCTGAGACTGACCCCATGCTGGACCCCAACCACGCGCCGGGGGTAAAACCGTAGAAACGCGCCCCGGATTTTGTTCGGCCGATGTCGTACAAGTCCACAAGCCCCGCCGCCAACTGAACCACGTTGATTTTGCCTACTGCATACTGATGGACGCGCGGGTTAACCAGGTCGTCAGCCGTCACCCGTACGTAGTAGGGTTCTCCGTCGTCTCTCGGCGGAACCGTGTCCAAGTTGATGGGAATCCGGTATTCGATTGCATCCCACGTCTCCGGCTGCAGTACTTGACTACGCAGAACAATGATCGACGAGTCCGGATTAGCCGGGTCATCATTGTTGGGATCCAGGTCGGTATCCAGCACAACATATACTGTCACGCTGCTATCGGCATCAAAGGAGATCCCCTCGGCCGGCACGCCTGCTGTTGGCTGAACGGCGACGGTCAGAATGTCGTCCTGAGCCACACTCAGGTTGAACGACGGCTCGGTAACCGTGATAACCGGAGGTTGAGTCTGCGGACCCTGTCCGGGTGGAGTGACGTTTAACTCAACCAGAGCATCCACCCCCGTCGCCGTGCTTCGGGCATAGGCTGTGACAGGCGTGTTAACACCGTCATCAATGATGGCCTGGACGTTATACCTGCCGAGCGGAATCAAGACAGTATCGTAAGTGCGCGAGTCGATACCAGCTTGGTCGTCCTCAGGAATACCTTCTTCTAGCAGATACCTGTCACTCGTTTCCACGCTATTAAGCCAAAATGCAATAGATGCATTCGAATCGAGATCAGTGTCCACCCAGGTAACCACGAAGTTGTCACCCTGTCCCAGGGTCAGGTTGGCACTGGGCTCCACAAACGTCAGCTCCGGAGGCGCGTTTCCTGTAACGCCTGGCCCCTGGACAACAAAGGGCGTCGGTGCACCGCCGCAAGAAACCAAGCCGACTGCGACCCAACACGCAAACCCGAGGGCCACTCCCGCCCCAAGGCAGGTTTTAACGCTAATGAAACGCTTCATAAGGATCACTCCTCGACGCGACATACCTCGTCCGTAAGTCGCAGACCCAGAGCCCCAGGGCTCGATTCAGACCGTTCTACAACATCGCAGGCACAACGCCGCCGAAGCGGAGCTCGGCCGCATCGTGTTTCTTTTTCGGAACAGATGGAGAGCATTTGAAGCATCACTCGAATCCCATCATCCCCCGCTCAGCGCCCTGACGCGCCGCTCAGCCGACAGCGGGTCTTTCACCAGTCAACTATCCCCGATTAGCATACCTCATCTGCCGGTTGTTGCCCACTGTGCCGGGCAATCTTAGGGGATGCCAAAATGTCCCGTCAAGAATACGCACAATGTGGGAAAATTCTCTGAACCTCACTCCCTCGCGATACCCTTCGCGATTGGCTCTCGCGCCGGGTCGACAGTGAGGAATCCCCAGGCTTGCTGCGTTCGCTTACAACTCCTGACAACTCCGCATATTGCACAAAGCCGGCATGTCCCGGTGTCGTGGGCGTCGCGTCACGCGGCCTCGGTGGATGTTCGGCTATTCGATTACGAACTCCACCGGCATCAACATTACCGCGCCTTCGGTGTGAATCAGCTCAAGTCCGAGCAAGGAACGCAGGATTGCGCGTGCGCGCAGCGGATCCGTCTTGGCAACAAGAGGCAAAGCTGCCCGAATCATGGGCGTGTCGAACAGGCCGAGGCGCGGGTGTATGGCTGATCTCGCAAACTCGTCGTCATCGGACTCACCCAGAAGAAAATCGAACACGCTCAGCGGTTCGGGAATCACTCGAATCTCATAGTCGACCGCACCAGCCTTCTCCGCGGCGAACTTGATGGCGTCTTCCAGGCCGCCAATCTTGTCCACGAGACCCAGCTTGAGCGCCTGGGCACCAGTGAACACCCTGCCGCCGGCCAGCTCGTCAATAGGCTTGGTCAACCGTTCCCCCCTGCCGCTCTCAACGTGGTTGATGAAGATCTCGTAAACACCGTCCATGTACTCTTTGAGCTTCGCCCGCTCGTCTTCGTTGAAGCCCGTCGCGGTGCTGAACATCCCAGCCATCTTACCCCGCTTATGCGGATACCAGCTGACCCCGAGCTTGTCCCACATTCCGGTGGTTACGAACTTTCCACCGAGTACGCCTATCGACGCGGTGATAGTCCCGCCGCTGGCGAATATGGCGTCTGCCAGACATGCGACGTAATATCCTCCGCTTCCGGCGACAGCGCCCATAGAAACCACAAGCGGCTTTTTGGCTTGTACGCGCCGCGTGGCGTCGAGAATGATTTCGGAAGCAAGCGCCGACCCTCCCGGTGAGGCCACTCGCAGAACCACCGCCTTCACCGATTCGTCGGCAGCTGCCTCATCCAATGCCTTTCTGATTGTCGTGCTGTATGCCCCACTACTCGACCCAAACGGGCTCTGCTCCGCTTCTCCGGTCACAATCGCCCCATCAACGTAAACCACTGCCACGCTGGGTTCGGTGTGCTCCTCACCGGCGGGGTTAAGCACCTTCATAAGGGCCTGGAACATCGAGAAGAAGTCCTGAGGCAGGTCTTCGGCCTCGTCCTCCCCATAGTTGACCACAAACTCGCTGGAATCCCCGTAGCGACGTTTGAGCTCGGCGATGAAATCCTGCCGGTGCTGGACCGAGTCAACGAGGCCGGCCTTCAACGCTTCCTCGGAAGAATAGGGTCCGCCATCAATCAGGTTGCGAACCTTCTCGGGTGAGAAACCACGACCTTTGCCGATGCGCTCGACAAGGCGCTCGTACAATCCGTCGAAGAGCCATCCGTACATAGCGTCAGCCTCTTCTGAAGGGGCGGTACGGGTGAACATCTCCACAGCAGACTTATAGTCGCAACCCGTGCAACGCTCGAAGTCGGCCTCGGCACCGATCTTATCTATCATGCCCTTCAGATAGAGTCCTTCACCGTAGAGCCCCATCAGCCACACGTTTCCCGTTGGGACGAGGCTAACGTGCGATGCAGCGCTGGCCAATGCGTAGCTTATGTTGGAGTACCTGTCCGCGTGGATGTAGACATCTTTGTCCAAAACGCGGAACTTCTGCAGGGCATCATGCAGTTCCTCGAACTGGGCGAAACCCATCCGGGCGTACTGGAAATCAACGACCACGGCAACGACGTCGTCGTCATGCTGGGCGGCTCGCAACTGTCCAAGCAGGGTCAGTAGTGCCTTGGGTTGATCGCCCCCGAACAAGGGAGGCACATCGATCGGCGTCTCCGTCAGTTCGCCCTCGACCTTGAAACAAGCGATCTTCTTGGTCGACTCGGTGTCCGACCGTCCCAACTTCCGCAGCGAATCGAATTGGGCCTGCACCGACGCAGTTGACGCTGTTGCCACCATCAACGCAGCCCAAAGACGCAACTTGGTGGTCATAGGGTTCATTCTCTCTATTCTCCGTCGTGCAAAGTACGTGTCACAGTCCCCTCCGGGCATTGCTGCCCGAGCAGATATCTCACACACGTTTATCTTATCAGTAACAGCGGCTTCCCGAAAGCGTATGATTCAGGGCGAAACAACTCCTTACATGTCATCGTCTTTAACTGGGAGGTCGTCGCGGATTTCCGCTGACGCCGATCGCTCGCACCGAAGGACGTTGTATCGTGCCCAAACAAGCATCGCCGTGACACCGCTCAACAGGCTGACCGTACCCCCAATCTGCAGCCAGACCTGCGGATGCCAGTAGCTTCTTCCCCCGGCCTTTAGAAACAACAAGCCGGACACCATAAACATCAGCCCCGCGAGGCTGCAGCGCACTCCTCCACCGGAGCGCAGCATTAGCAGCCACAATACCCCCACGATGATCAGCTCGCGCACGAGTGGGAACGGGCCGATCCCGTAGGCCAGCGCCTTTGGCAATCGCGCGAGCGCTCCCGGCTGGATCTTCAGACCTGCGTCCGTGGCGACGACTGCTTTGGCTTCGCCCGGGCCCATCGTCTCGCCATGATTCGTCTTCACCCACACGTGGGCGAAATCCGTGACGATTTCCACCTCGAATCCCAGCTCGCGAAGCAAGCTTGCGGCCACAACCGCTCTTCCGTCGCAGTCCTCCGCGCCTTTCTCGATGGTCTCGGTGACGGTCGGAAGGTAGTCCGCCATCCCCCATGTGTTCCAGTCCCAGGCGTAGGTGATTCTATCCTGAACGAAACGCTGAACCTCACTGAGTGTCTTCTTCGGCGAAAGGTCGGGAGCTAAGATCCTTCTAAGGTCGTCGACCAGCGGCCGGAGTGCATCCGCCTCGGGTTCAATCAGGGCGTTGGGAGCAGACCAGTGTTCGATGTGACGCCAAAGCCGGCCCGGATAGGGAAAGCAAACGGCCAGGAACGTCAACGCGAATATCGCCCACTTGATCGGCACGCGTAGCGGCCAGCGAAGGGAGTTCAATACAAGAAAGCGTGCCGTCCACAACGTAAGTAACCTCTGCAATGCCGCACGGATTGAGTGGATTATCAGCACTCTAGCGGAGGTTTTCCACCCTGTGATTTGTGTGATACTCGACAGCCTGAAGGCAGGCGATTCCATGTTAAGACGCTGCGGCGTCCTAAAGTTCAGCCAGACAGCCCCTCAGCCGCTATAATGAAACGTAATCACGCGCCGACTCTGACACCGGTGTCACAATCGGTCTTCGCCGGGCACTCGTTCGAGGCAGGCGCTGGAGATGTTACAGGTACACTGGAATACAGCATGGCTGATCGCAGAACCGAAGGATTGCCCCTCGTCGTCACATTCGTGAGACTGTTGGGTTTCCTCTACCTGCTCGGCGCTTTGGCGGGCGCGATTTTGTTCTTTGTTGCCGGAATCCAGCAGCCCGGCGGGATCGATTCAACAGACCTACTAGCGCTCGGCGGGATCCTGTTCATGGGAATCACGTTCGGCGTGCTGCTGATTGCATTAGGGGCACTTCTGCGAAACACTCATCTTCTTGCGCTTTCCCACCGATCACCCGACGCGGTGGAGCACTCCGTGTACTATTACACAGACGGCGAAACCGCAAGCGGCGTGCAGCCGCCAGTAGAACAACGCGGCGAGGCTTTTGGCGCCGGGACCGTCAAACGTCTGTTGGCGAGGATAACAGAGGTGCGCGACCTTATGGTCGTCGGACCACACGCGAGTCGCGAGACGCGCGGAAGGCTCCACGCCAATCTGCAGAGAATCGCCGCTCAGGAGATCATCGACGCCATTAATGGCAGGAGGCTGGGAAAGGCCCGCATCCTGCTGCAGGATGCAGAGGCGGCGTATGGCAACACGGCCACCCTGGAGCGCATTCACAACAAAATCGACGAGGCCGCCAAACGCAACGAGCCGTTGGATTACGGGTTTACCCGACGAGTGGTTGAGGAAGCCATCAACGCGGGCAGATGGGACCTGGCGGAGCAGTGCGCCCAGGCGATGTCGTTCGATCATCCGGGCAGTGCTCGGGGCCGACGACTCTGGGACGACACCAGGCGGGCACGTCTGCACGCCCACATTCAAGCCCGGGCCCGCGACCACCACTGGGCCGAGGCTCTCGCGGCGGCGGAAGAATTCCTCGAACGGTTCCCGGGCAGCTTCGAGGCCGGGTCGCTGCGCGAGCAGCTTGGCACACTGCGCACGAACGCGGAGATACTCCAGCGCAAGCAGTACGAAACGAAGTTTCAGTCGCTTATAGCGGGCCATCACTACCGCGAGGCGTTGCGGATAGCCCGACACGTCGTGAGGCAGTATCCGGATTCTCCACAGGCCCACGCTCTGCGCGATCAGATTCCTTTGCTTGAAAAGCGCGTTGCCCGTTGAAGTGCAAAGGGATTGTGCGTTATAGTCCGCCCCTAGGCGGTATTGTCCGGAGTAACGCATGACCCTTCTGGTGGCATCGATTGCGGAGGAGAGCCTTGACGCAATCCGCCAGCGCGCCGCGGAAGCCTTCACAAGCGGTGCGGACGCGGTCGAAATACGGATCGATTCGTACGCGGGCGACGCGGCGGAACTAGCTTCCTTTCTGAAAGAACATAGTCAACGCACCTACATCGTCACTTCCCGGAGCTGCAACGAGGGGGGTTTCGACGAACGTCCAGCGGACCGCCGTGCGGCTGCACTCGCTGCGGTATCCGCGGACACAAACGTATACATCGACTTCGAGTTGACGGATTGGATGCAGTGCCAGGATATTCATGAGACGCTGGGAATTGCATCTGCACCAACGGAGGGGAACAGCCACAGGCTGATCCTATCGACACACGATTTCTCCGGCGTGCCCGCTGAGCTTGCCGCCACAGCTACGCGCATGATCAACATCCCCGACGTTGCCGCAGGCAAAGTCGCGTACAGTCCTGCGGACATAAACGACAGCTTTCCGGCGCTCGATCTGTTGTATGAGCACGGGCAGCGCCTCGCAGCGATCTGTATGGACTACTGCGGATTATGGTCGCGCGTTCTGGCGAAGAAACTGGGCGGGTTTGCCAGCTACTGCGCTTTGGACAAGGCCTCCACCACAGCTCCGGGGCAGCTTACGCTGGATGAGACGATCCAGCTTTATCGTTGGCCGGCGATTGACTCGTCGACAAAGGTCTTCGGCGTGGTCGGTGATCCCGTCAAACACTCGATGAGTCCAGTTCTATTCAACAGGTGGTTTGCAGACGCGAAGGTGAACGCGGTCTATCTACCCCTGCAAGTGACCGGCTCTAGAAGCGCGGTCGAGCGCTTCCTACGCGGTTGTGTAGCCCGGCCCTGGCTGGACGTTACGGGCCTGAGCGTGACCCTTCCGCACAAGACTGCCGCACTTGAATGGGTAGGCCAGGGTGCGGATTACCGGGCAAGAACCATCGGTGCGACCAACACGGTCGTCTTTCGCAAAGGTCAAGCGACATGCCACAACACGGATTGGTACGCAGCTGTCGACTCGTTGGCCGGCGCACTGGGATGCTCGCGTACCGATCTTTCGAGAGTGTCGGTCGACGTTCTCGGCACGGGCGGAGCCGCCAAGGCCGTCGTCGCCGGGTTGCGCGACGTTGGAGCCCAGGTAACGGTGTTTGGACGTGCCGCGGACAGAACCCGCCGGCTTGCCGAGCAGTTCGATTGCCGGGCGGAGGAATGGGCTACCCGTGCGCAGCGACGGGGAGAAGTGCTGATCAACTGCACCAACGTAGGGATGTGGCCTGACGTCGATGAAGCCCCCATGCCACCGGACACACTCGAAGGATGTCGCCTGGTGTTCGACCTGATCTACAATCCGCTGGAAACCAGACTCCTCCGGCAGGCTGCAGCTACTGGAGCGGGCACACTCAGCGGCCTGGAGATGTTCATCAGACAGGCGGCAGCGCAGTTCGAACTCTGGACCTCAAAGAGGCCGGATGTACGGACGGCGAGGGAGCTTATTCGCCGGGCTATCCAACCCCACGTCGAGAATGAGCCATGACGTCCAATGACTCCCAGCACCCTCGACGAAGCATCGTGCTGATCGGCTTTAGGGGCTCGGGTAAGTCCGTCGTCGGACGCGAGCTGGTCAAACTCACAGGCGGGGAACTCATCGACACTGACGAACTGATCGCGCAACAAGCCGGTAAGTCGATCGTTGAGCTCTTCGACCGGGAGGGCGAACGCGCATTTCGTCGTCGCGAAGAGGGAGCTGTGCGGCGTGCGGCCATGCAAAGCCCCTCAGTAATCAGTGTCGGCGGAGGTGCCGTGCTGAGCAGGCGCAATGTGGAGCTGCTCAGATCGATCGGATACTTGGTCTGGTTGACCGCTCCTGCAGAGGTGCTCTGGCAGCGAATCAACTCAGACCCAAGCTCGGACAATGCGCGCCCGCCTTTGACCAATCTGTCCGGTGTGGAGGAGGTTCAACAGCTGCTGACCCAGCGGACGCCGCACTACGCCGGGACTGCTCACCTGACGGTGGACACCACATCGGGCACACCCAGTGAGATGGCCGCGGAAATCGTCATGAAGCTCGACGCCTTGACCGGCGATGATTGACCACTGATTTGCGTTGCACCGGAGGGAATCAGCCTTCTGCGTCCGACGGGCTGGGAAAGCCGGCCTGCTCACGTATCCCGTTGACTATCTCCGGGAAACGCTTGATCACGCAGCTTTCAAGCAGAACCGTCCCGGTCCGGCCTCCAATTGAGTACTCCAGGGTGATGGTCTCCCGGGCATCGCGGTCCCCCGCACGGAGAACCGTCATGGCCTCAAACGGGATCAGCGGATGTCCGCGTATCTGCAGGCCGGCCTGCGTCAAAGAAACTCGGGTTCGCGCTATCTGCATGAACCGAGCTATACAGATCATTCCAATCGCGACCATGGCGTACCCGATCCATCTTTGCCAGCCCTGATCGGATTCGGTTTTGTGTGGCCCGTCCTTCCACTCCACGGCGGTGAGGAGTTCGCGCTCGATATTGAGCTGTAGATAGCCTCCCGGCCCCATATAATAAAGGACGCCGTCGTGCTCGAGCGGCCACTTTCCCAGCCGCGCCTTCACATCATCGACGGGCATTCCCGCCTGGAGCTCGGTTATGATCTGCTGGGCATTTTCAGCAGTGAGGTTTGGATTCACAGCGGGCGTACGCTCACGAGACACACCGACCGATTCAATGAGTGCGATGGCGTTCTTTCGGGCGTAACCGATGTACCCATCCCAGAGAAATGCGATGGCGAAACCCAACACCAACAACACCAGAATACCGCTGCGCACCAGCCGTTCTGTGGTGGTTCCCGAGTGAATCGGCTGCATCCTGTAAGCTCCGGTCGATTACGGAGCAGCGTCTGCGCACAGACCGAGTCCGGCGTCGTCGCTGCCCTTCGCCCCTCGTGTATGATTCCGCATCCGCGCCCGTTTGGCAAGGCCCACGCGCAAAAAGGCCCTGTCGCACGCGTCCTGCTTGAATCACATCGACGCAGGCAGCATAATCCGCCTGCGAGTATCGCGGTGTTTTTCGACATTCTGCGTGAGGATTACCATGAGCAGCACCCCGGCGTTCGTCAATCCGCTTGTCGCCGCTATTGCCAGTCGATCTTCGTGATGGAAGCCCCGCCTCACGCAAACACCGACGAACAATACATGCGAGCGGCCCTTGTCGAAGCTGTGGTTGCACGCGAAGAAGGAGACGTGCCCATAGGGGCAGTTGTGGTGCGAGGCACGAAGATCATCGGGCGGGGACACAATCAACGCGAGCTTCTTCGCGATCCGACGGCCCATGCGGAGATGATCGCCTTGACTGCCGCCGCGGCAGAGGTGGGTAGCTGGCGTCTCGACGAGTGTACTCTTTATGTCATTCTTGAGCCGTGCACGATGTGCGCCGGCGCCATTGTCCTGGCTCGTCTGAAGCGTCTGGTGTTTGGCGCTATCGATCCTAAAGCGGGAGCATGTGGGTCATTGTATAACATACCCACAGACTCGCGCCTCAACCATAGTGTCGAAATCACACAAGGTGTCCTGGCTGCCGAGTGCTCCGCCCTGCTGAGCGACTTCTTCGCCAAGAAGCGCGCCCAGGGGAAGGGATAGGACACCCTGCAAAGCGCCGGGCGACGCTGGTTACTGCGCGTCACCCGGCGTGTTGATGCAGTCTATCTCTTGTCACAGACCGCTACCCGCCGAGCAGGGCAAGGACATTCTGCGACTGTGCGTTGGCGATAGTGAGGATGCTGTTGCCAGCCTGCACCAGAATCTGGGCACGGGTCAGCTCAGCAGTCTGCACGGCAAAGTCCGTATCTCGGATCACCGACTCCGAGGACTTGAGGTTCTCCGAAGTGATCTGCAGTTGTGCGATGTTTGGCTGGAGCGTGTTACGCTCGAAGGCACCCAACCGTCCGCGGAGCACCGCCACTTGGGTTATTACCTCGTCGACAATGTCGGATGCCTCTTTGAAGTTCTCCGTGTTAAGGGCATTTGCCTGCCCGGACTTCAAATCAGAGAGATAACCGACAAGGGCATTCCCCAGCTCGTTGGCCTGCATGCTCTGCACGCCAATGTTCGTCTGCAGATTAGTGTTTACCTCCGGTCCCAGCTGAAAGAGAGCACCTCCTCCGGTGATCTCAAACTCTGACGAGCCCGTGCCGGTGGAGCCACCACCGAACGACTCTGAAAGGATCAAATTCACGGCAAGGAATCTATCACTGACAGAGACCTTTAAGCCGTCTGAAACCGTAGACACACCATTGATCGTTGCGGAAGCGTCACGGCCGACGGCTCGTATCTTCTGGCCGTTGTCACTGCGGTCATACACAGCGAAGGCCCCGCTGGGCTCGACCTCCTCGACGCTCACGAATGCCCGCGAGCCGTAACTCTCGCTATAGATGTTCACACCTGATGCGCCGCCGGCCCCGCTTACCAGGGCCTTGACTCCGGTGGAATCAGTCCTGGCGTTGATGGCAGTCGCAATGTCGTTGCTGCTCGCGCTGGCGGGGAAGCTCAGCGTGACGATCCCGTCGGGCCCGGCGATGTTCACAGTGGCCCCACTTGCGGTCACGTACTGAAGGGGATACCCCACCTGGGCTTGCTGGGCCGACAGTGTGAGCTCAACCTCCACGGGCACGTAAGCTCTGGACCCGAAGCTGGCTCCGACCACACGCACATCGGCGAGTTTTGGCGTCTCCACACTGCTGAGTACGTAGTCAAGTTCGCCATTGATGAGTTTTCGGCCCGCAAACTCCGTCGTATTCGCAATACGCGAGATCGAGTCGATGGATGCGTCGATCTGCATCTGATTGGCGGCGATCTCCTCATCTGAGAACGCGCCGCTGTTGGCCGCCTCCACAACCAAGGCTTTGATGTCGTTTAACATCGCGCCGACCTCGTTGAGTGCCCCTTCGGCCGTGGCGATGACGTTGATCGCCCGCGAGGTGTTCCTGACTGCCTGCTGGGCAACGGCGATCTCCGAGCGCAATCGCTCGGATACGATCAGTCCTGCGGGGTCGTCCGCCCCTCGGTTAATCCGCACTCCTGTCGCTAGCCGTTCTAGCGCCAGACTCAGCGCGTGCTGTGATACAGCCAAGTGGCGCTGCGCCACCATCGACGGTATGTTGCTGTTAATTCTTGACATGAGCAATCCTCCCTGATTACCCCGAGTGTGCCACAACGCACACGAGTGGGATATCGTTATCCACTGTTCCTGTCACCGGTCCTGCTCAACACTTTTGCACCGGTGCGGGCTGTCGGCTTTGCCGATCTCCTAGTCCTTTTTCTCTGACCCATTGTTCCGCTCACCCGGGCGTAGTTCCGGTTCTACCACGTCCGGCACATCCTGCGGCCTCAGTTTGGCCGCCTGTTCGTTTTCGCGTTTTATCGCGTCGTAGACTTCCTTGCGATGAACCTGGATTTTCCGAGGCGCGGTTATGCCTAATCGCACTTTATCGCCTCGTATGTCGACGACGGTGATTTCAACATCGTCGCCGATCATGATGGTTTCATCGCGTTGTCTGGATAGCACCAACATACTCGGCTCCTTCCTTGCCATGCCGGCGCGCCGTCGTTGGACACCGCGTCTAGTCGCTTCTAACCTCCAACTCTCCTACCGACTGCTGCTGCGGTCAGCACCGCTTATCAGTCGCCACATACGTTCGACGTCCATATCGAACACGCATTCGACAGGGCAGGCATCGCACTGAACTCTCCTTATTGCAGCTACCCACAAGCGAATCTGATGACCTTTGCTACGCCGTCTTGGTCAACACCTTGTCGCCGGTGAGGCGCATCAGCGGATGCCTCGTGGAATACCGCTTATCGCTAAGCACCAGTTGCCGTCCGTTTCGGTTCTTCACGTTCACTACCAACGGCCCCTGGAAATTCCCAGTCAGAAGACCGCCTACTTTGTTGACGATGGTGAACACCTGGGCATCCTCCGGGTCGGTAAGCCCGATGGTCTGGAGTTCCTCCAGCTTGACCGGCACCTGATAGTCCGCGACGAATAGTCGCGGATCGCATACCACAAACGCCAGGTCGCGCGTGTTCACCGATTGCAGCCAGTAGAACCCACTACCTTCCCCTGTCTGAATCAGCGCATACTCATGCTGTTCGGGAAACCCGAGAACTCCTTCCTCAAACGTAATCAAACGATCCTCGTCGACTTCCAGTTGTCCAAAGCGCGACGTATCAATAATCATCGCGACGCTCCTGTGACCAATCCATGACGGTTGGCTCAAACACGGCGCCTCACCCTCTGCAACTTCGAGGTTGCGGCGGAGAATGGCGCGTGGCTCCAGCGTTGCTCACGCCCCGGCATCTCCATACCGGGCAGCCGCTTGTCGGCGCGATGTCCCGGCCACGGGGACACCTCGCCAGTTGGAGTACGACTCCACTACAACAGAACACATTAACCAAAACCCCCTGTCACCTATGCGAGGAAATCCATAAGCGACAGGCCCAACAAACGCGAATTCGCCTGCATACTTACCTGAAGCTGAACCGACAGCTGCTCCATCTGTGTGACTGCTTCGGCGTAGTCCAGGTCTCTTACTTCCGACAGGAAGACTTCCGTGCTCGAGGCGGTGTCTTCCATTTGAGTCAACTTGGATCTCATAGACTGCGACTGCGCTCCGACAATTCCGTGGTTTCGCGTCACTTCTTCAGCCAAGGGCGCGAGTCTGGCACCGGCAAGAGCTATGGCATTGGTGTCGTCCGCGCGAAGTGCCGCCTCGAGCTCCACCAACGCGGAGAAGACTCCATCGGTGTGTGTGGGGTTCCTGTCCTCGGACACCAGTTCCGTTTGATCGTCAATGGTCGATCCAAGAAGTCCTAAGTCAGTCGCAGCAGCGGACTGATTGAGCGAGGTCACGGACAAGGCACCGCTCCCCCCCGTGCTGTCAACAAGTCGCATGCCGTTGCCTACCTCAACTGATGAAGCGGTGACCGCAACGCCGGCGTCGGTCGCGGCTGCGTTTATCAAGTCGATGACATCTCCGACGGTCTCCGCGTCATCTACGTTCACGTCAAAGGTAGAGCCATCCTTTGCGGTGACACGCATGTCGTCCTCACCCGCAGACAGGGTGATTCCGGTGGATGAGTTCAAACCGGCGATCCGCGTACTTTTGCTGTAAGTGCGCACACCGAAGTCCGTCGCGGTTGTGCCGCCGTTTTCTCCGATACTCAGCGAAGTACCCGATATCCGGTTGAACACGTCGATACCCGTGCCCGCGTCGTTGATTCTCGCCAGAACGTATACTCCGGCGTTGTTTATGATATTGATAACATCTTGGACGGTCTCGGCGGCAGCAAAGTCGAGAGTCACCGTCCGCGGCCCATTGCTGATGATCATACCGCTGGTCAGATCGATACCCGCCCCGCCGGCCAACTGCTCCACGGGGGTGACTCGGGTCAGGCACGGATTCAGATCCGCACCCACAATACCGCCGGTGGTGACCGTTGGCGTATAGATCCCCAGATCTCCGGCAACCGCGCCGCCGCTGTTGTCCGTGACAGCCAGGGCACCTGCGGCCGGGCTGATATCCATGCCGATACTCGACAATGACGCGATCACGCTCGAGCCTGCAGATGCTGCTGCGTCATTGATCAGCTCTGCAATATCGCCAATCGTATCTGCACTGGTAAGGTCCACAGTGAAAGCACCGGCAGCGGCATCGTTGAAGACCAGAAGCCCCGTGCGAATCCCGAATCCGGTTGTTCCCCCGATATCATCGAGGCGGATCGACGCACTCAGCGCCGGTGTAAGATCCACGTCCGCGGCAATCTGACTGGAGAGCGCCCCAAACAGAACGTTGCCCGGCATGTTAATCACGGCGTTGGCGCCGTCTTCAATACGGGTTATCAGATCGCCGGTGTCGCCCACATAAGCGACACCGCCCAACGCTTCCACAAAGGGTCGATCAGTGGTGTCTCGCCCGGCGAATATGTAGCGCCCGTCAAACTGTCGATTTCCCACTGACTGAAGCTGTTGGCGAATCCCGGCGATCAGTTCGGCGTCCGCCCGTCGTTCATCCGCACTCGTGAGACTGCCCACGTTCTTGCTGGCGAGCGATTGGGCGTCAATCAACAAACTGTTGACATCGCTAATGGCGTCATCCGCCGCCGCGAGCACATTGTCTCCATAGGCGAGGTTTGCCATATACTGCTCGTTTCGCTGCAGCGCCTGCGTAAGATCGAGCACTCGATTTGCGGCGACGGGGTCGTCGCTTGGCAAAAGGAAGCTTCGTCCCGAGGCAAGCCTTGCCTGAACCGCATACAAATCAAGCTGACTCCGCTGCATCGCGTTTATCGCGAAGCTCGTCTGCAGATTATGACTAATGCGTGACACATTGATTGGACTTATTGCCATCGCTCACCCGTTCAGAAGACTCAACAAGTCGCTTTGCTTCCTCCTGGTCGCGTAATCACGCGGCGCGGATCTATCGAATCAGCAGAATCAGCTGATTCAGCAGATCATCCACAACCCTGACGAATCTGGAGGCGCCTTGAAACGCCCGCTCATACTTCAGCAGCGAGATGGCCTCTTCGTCGAGGTTCACGCCGCTGATACTTTCCTTCTGCTGCTGTAAGGAAGAGGCCACCGCAGCGGCCACTTCGGCCTTGTCAGCAACCGCCGCCCCATCGACTGCGATCGACGCGGCGATCGTGCTGTAGAACTCCGTAATCGACGCACCGTCGAGTTGCGTGCTCTTCTCCGTGCTCAAAGCTGCCATTCGTCCGGCGTTTGCTCCGTCGCCGACAATGAAGCTCGACGAAGCAGCCAGAAGTGCGGGCTGCTCGACCAAGGCAGCGCTGACGCTGATGTCCTCCGCACTTGTTCCGCTAAAGAAGGTGTTTACTCCCAGGGCAGCCAGTATGTTTGATGTATCGGCGCGGGCAACTTGTCCGTCGTGTCCAAAGGTAAACGTCACACCTTCGATTGCGGTGAAGGAAATCTTGTTGTCGCTGGTGATCGAAGCAGTCACGCCTTCCACCTGAGCGTTGACGTCGGCCACGAGCGCTTCGAGGGTCGTCCCCTGCTCCTGGGCGCCAAGCTCGACATCTATGCGGTATGCGATCGGAGTATTCGTCTGGTCGTCCACAACGGTCATGTAGAAGCTGCCGTTGCGCGGCATAACGCCAAGGCCGGCGGCACTGTCGTCCAACGGGACGTCGGTGGCAAGAAGATCCTGCGATCCGGTCAGAGAAGTGAAGCCCACAACGCCCTGCCCGTCGGCATGGACGCGATTGACTTCCACGATGACTGCGGCGGCAAGCTCATCAACATCGGCAATGCGATCGTAGGCGTGCTCATCGCGGCTGCTGATCAAACCTGCGAGTCTTCCAGCACGTACGTCGACCTGTGCGTTAGTATCCGCGAAGCGAATGGAGGTGCGGGTTACTTCGCCATCGGTCGCACTGACCGCAACCAGGTCTCGGGCGACGTTCCCCTGCACGAGTGCTTCGCTTCCGATGTAGACGTTAAGGGCCCCGTTGGGTTGCTCACGAACGGTCAGGTCGACCAGCTCACTGAGTTCGCGAAGCAGGGCATCACGCTGATCACGGAGGCCGGTGGCTTGACCGTTGGGCCCTGCCTCACTCGTGGTTATCTCCGTATTCACCCTCGCGATTCGTTGGGCAAGATCATCGGCGTCGACTACTAGCTCGGCGATCTGCCCGTCCAAGCTCTCCCCCAGCGAGGCAAGCTGCTCACGCAGGTTGTGCAAGGAAGCGGCCAGTTGCACACCACTGGTAATCGCCAGATCGCGTATGGCTGTGTTTTCCGGTCGGTTCTGCACTTCATCGAAGGTGTTGAAAAACTCTCCCAGCCTTGTGGACACGTCCACCCCACTAATGTCGTCAATGAGAGCTTCAACCTGGGCGAGTGTCGTTTGCTGAGTGGATGCCGACTGCTCGCTGCCGACCGCCAAACGGATGCGACTTTCGAGGGCTTCATCGATGTGGCGTTGTATGCCGTCCAGGGCGACACCGGCACCGGGCTGAAGCTCTCCGGCCCCTAGCCTCCCCTGCAGTGACGCCAGCTCAGGTGAGAGCCTGGTGTAGTCGGGGCTGCCCGCACTGCTCACATTGCTTCCCACCACTTGCAGGGCGCTTTGATAGGTCAAAAGAGCACTGCGCCCGATTTGTAGAGCTGAGTTTAGAAGACCCATCGTCTACTATCCCACCGTATCGAAGATGGCTCGTCCGCCACCTGCCGTGACTAAGCCATCACCCGAATAACCCAACTGTCGTTCGCCCTCAGGCCTGACAGCCGCGAACACCCAGCGCAGATGCTCGAGAATCGCTTGGGCGAACTCACCGGCAACGCGGTTCGCTTTGGCCACTCGTACAACTGCGTTGCGAAGCCTGCTCGCCACCTCGATAAGGGTGGAGCGCTGCGGTTCTGCCACACGGGCAGCCAACTGTGATATGGAAAACGCCCGCGCCATCCGCGCCGACCATCCTTCCTGCTTACCGATTAGAGCCACTAATTGACGGCGCAGACCCTCACGTTCTTGGATCCTAGCGGCCAGCGCCCGTTCGCGCTCACCCAACTCGCGCATCGCCACCACATCGTTCTTCTTCATCGCGCTCGTCCTGGATCTGATCAAGTCGACCAGTTCCAGATGCATGGCTTCGAGCTCGTTGAGCAGAAGCACAAGTTCACCGAAGCGCTTTTCTTCAATCACGTTTGCCATTCCCGTCTTCCATCCCTGCGGAGTGCAGTCTGCCGATTCGTTCTTGCTGGGCCTTGAGCGATTCGTACATCGCATCCGCGATACCACCCTTGGTGCCCCGGCCCATTTCCTGGGCCATAATCCCGTCGAGCTGCGCGGCGAAGATCTCCTCGCCGCGTCCACCATGCCCGTAGATTCCCTTCAGCTTGCTCGCCCGCATGGTCTTTAGCAGTGTTCCGTAGAACACCGATCCTGCGATTTCGCGCGTCGCGTCCCGCAGGCGATCTAGTTTGGCTGCGGGGGTCTTGGGAACATCCGTAGTTGTGCCGACGGGTACCATTCTCGCTGCTAACCCTCATACAAGATCCTGGCGTGAAGCTTGCCCGCCCGGTGAATCTGCTCCAGAATCGCCACGCGATCCTTGAAGGGCACTTTCAGCTGATTCAGAGCTTCGAGCAGGTCATTCACGTTAGCCAGGCGCGCTTCTTCGACGTCAAGTGCCACAAAATCATGCTCTTCAACGGCTGGTACGGGAACCGTTCCATCTGGTCGCGGGTTTACGACCGTCACAGTCATCCCTAATTGCGACACGATCACTGGCGACAAGCGCGTGTCACCCGTGACCACAATAGTCCCGGTTCGGCGATTGATCGTAACTCGGGCCTCGTTTGACTCCATTAACAACGGAGTTCGTTGTACATCGCGAATCCATGAAGCTGCGTCACCGCGCTGATGCTCCGGCAGAAGAACGACGATGTTTTTGCTGTCCATAGCCAGGGCAACGCGGTCGACCGCCGCCGAGGTGCTCAGCTCTTTGTCAACGGCCTGTGCGACCGCAGCAGCCATCGACCAGCCGGCGTGGGCGTCATCAAGCACGAGGGTCACGTAGGTGGCGTTGCCCTCGATCCAGGGATTCTCGAATCCGGTCGCAAGCAGATCCCTGCCGTCGGCTACAACGTTGATCAGCACATCGCGATCCATCCGCGCCCCACCACGGACGGTCCCCGACGTCTCGATCTCACCCTCGATGGTGATAGACCCTTGGGCGAAGCCGAACAGATCCTTCACATTGCGATCGTGATAGACCAGCGGCGTGGAGAGGAGACGGCCTCCCTTTAGACTCTTGGCCGCCATGGCGCTGACCGAGACGTCCAGTCTCTCACCCTCGCGCACTCCGTGATCGGGAATAACCACCTCAATGGACACGATGGCAACGTTCTTTGCGGCCTGGACATCCTGAAGCGATTCAACGGTCTCTCCGAAACGGGCCATCATCGCCGCTAACGCGCGCATCGTCGGAAGGTATTTCCCCCCGTCTCCGGTCTTGTCCAATCCCGTTACCAGCCCGTAGCCGACCAGAACGTTGGGTCCTTGTCCCTGCAGATGCGTCACATCACCTACTCGCGCGGTTGGAATTTGCGCGCGCGCCGAGGCGGCAAGCAGCAACAGCACAATAGCAGGAGCAGACGTACGTAACATTCTAATGCCTCTAAAACGGTCGCAAAAAATCCAACAACCTGGGAATCCAGCCGCGGCGCGAAGCTGCGCGCAGGGCGCCCTCATTGCTTACGGTCACACGTTTGTCAGCGATCTGCGTGCTGAGAATCGTGTTATCCGGTGTGACATCCTCTTTGCGACAATTCCCCGTGAGCGTTATCGTGCTAATCTCGTCGTCATGCTGAATCCGCGAGATCGCCTCCAACACAAGCAGACCATTAGGTTTCACATCGATAATGGATGCAGTAAGACGAGTGGTCAGCCTGTCTTCCCGATTGGTATCACCCTCGTGTTTAAGAGTGTTCTGAAACTTGTAGTCGATAGTGGGCTTTCCCCGCCTGAATGCCGCGGCACCAATCCCACCCGCAGTCCCCTTGATGAACGCGTTCAATTCGCTCTTGGCGTCGAATTCTTTCTTCGTCTCGAGATCGGCGTCAGCTTCGTACTTGCGTCGCTCGCGAACGACGATGGTCAGCAGATCACCCGGCTCGAACTTCTTCGGCGGCGCGGGAGTGAGCGTAACCCAGGAGTATCGTTCATAAACGCGGTTGCGTTCTCGTACAGGTGCTTCACGAGGCACCACCTTGGGAGCCCGTGAGGCTTCAAGTCTGCGCTGTTTGGCACCGAGTGAGGAGGTCTGCCCCAGCGCGCTCGAGCCCCAGAGCAGCGCTGCGAGTGTCACAAGGATGACGTCCTTTCGAGTCATTGCGCTCCTCCGGCTTGAGCCAGCGCTGTTGGCAGACGTCCTGCCGATCCAGCGCCTATCTGTACTTGCTGGGGACCGACAACCACGGCCTCAAACTCTACGCGCTTGTTGTCTGCTGCACGCACGGTGATGACGTCACCCAACAGGCCGTCCTCAGTCGCTCTAGCCGACGTGACAACACGGATCGCGCCCACAACCGAGGCAAGCCTTACGATATCCCCACGTCTGACCAGGGGGACGGACTCCAACATGCTGGGCTCAATGAGTGTGCCCGCAGGGACGAATCGCTTTGCCCGTTGCCCGATCACCATGCCGACGTCACCCACCCCCAGTTTGTCTACGCGAGTAACCGAGGCCGTAACCATATCTACGTCCGACGCGCGGATAGTGGCGTTTTGATTGATGGACCTACGCGCTGCGACGCATCGTCTCGACATGTTCACCTGGACGACCAGAGGAACAGTCTGGACCACCCGGCCACCTGCCACGACGTCAACCTCGAGCGGTGTGAGACCCAGCGCAGACCCGTTGCGTCGTCGGACGTTGAACTGGTATTCAGGACCCGCCAGATCCAGAATCTGCTCGGAAGTACGATCAAACAGTACTTCCGCCTTGCCTCCATAGCGTGCAAACTCGCGGTCGAAATAATCGATAACGGCTTGCCTTAGCGTAGTCTTGTCGGCCGGCCCGGATGATCCGCTCGGGACTGCTCCGGCCTGGCGGTGTGGATGACCCGAGGACACATCCTCTTGAGCACGCCCCGTAGACACTGGAGGAGTTACAGGTTGTGACGGCCTGGAAACGGCACATTGCATCGCACCGCGCAGGGTCAACTGACTCAAATTCGCCCCCGCCTCGCGAAGCGCTGAACGAACCATGTCCATATGTATCACGCGTGATCCGCCGACGGGCGGCGCGGACATAAGCACCAGCGAAGTGAGCATCTGCTCGGAGTCGGAGTGGAAACCCGTCAGCTCACTTACGTCGCTGAGTTGGACCGTATCGCCCACTACAACCGCAGACGACCAAAGACGCACCGTACCTGCGAAGGTTTCAGCCCCGCTCGCACAGAGCGCGATCGCGGTTAGCCACGCAAGCGGGGTCGTCCGCGCTGAGCGCACGACCCCCGCCGCTATTCTGCTGCCGTACGATTTGTCGCAATCCTTGCGTCTCATTGTTGCGTCCTGCCGCGATGGAAAACCGTCCCGTCGCGATGACCGTCCACTAGCCGGGAGCTACGTCTCCTTCACCTGCTGCTACCTTCGGAGGTTGGACACGATCCTGAGCGACTCATCCGCGCTCTGGATCGACTGACTGTTCAATTCAAACGCCCGCTGAGTCGTAATCAGATCGATCAGCTCGCGAACCGGATCGACGTTACTCATCTCCAATGAGCCGGCGTTTATGGCACCGAGCCCATCTTCCTGGGCCGCGCCGGCGACCGGTGCTCCCGAAGCGTCCGTCTCGACGAAGAGGTTCTTGCCGATCTGCTTTAAGCCTTCAGGATTCACGAACCTGGCCAGTTCAATTTGCCCGATGACGTTGAGCGTATTGGATCCCTGCTGGCGGACGCGGACCTCGCCATTGCGTCCCACGGAGATTTCTATGGCGTCGTCCGGAATCGTCACCGGCGGTTCGATAAGCGGGCCGGCACTGTTGCCCAACACGATGTTACCCACGGCGTTTTGAGCGAAGTTTCCCGCGCGGGTGTATGCGGTCACTTCGGTTCCGTCGTCTATGGTTCTCACCTGGAAGAACCCCTCGCCCTCAATCTGCCAGTCCAGCGGCCTTCCTGTGGTGTCCACCGCCCCGGAGGCGAAGTTCAGCTGCGTGCCGGAGACCTTCACACCGGTTCCCACGAGAATGCCATGGGGAATCGGCTCATCGTCAGCGTTTGGGATCCCCGGGGCACGTTTCACCTGATAGAGCAAGTCCTCGAAGTTCACCCGCGAGCGCTTGAATCCATGAGTGTTGATATTGGCCAAGTTATTGGCTACCACATTGAGCTTCTCATCCAGAGCTCTCATCCCCGATGAAGCAGCATGTAATGCGGTTATAGCCATCTGTCGGACCTCCTACGCCACACGGGCCACCCTTGACACCGCAATCCCCGTCATCTCGTCATGAAGCTTGACCATCGATGCGTTGAGCTCGTAGGCACGCGAAGTCTCAATCAGTGAAACCAGGCCATGCATCGGGTCGAAGGTGGACCTCTCCCTTGCCTCGGAAACGAGCTGTCCTTCGATGGGTTCCATCATCCCCAAGGGGTCTTCGAAGAGGTTCTCCCCGACTTTGCGAAGAGATTGCTTATCTTCGATGGAGACGATCCCCAGCTTGTCCACCACGGTGTTTCCCTGCCTCACCGTTCCGTCCGCCGAAATCCTCACCGGACCGCCTTCCTCGGCGAGCA
Organism: Phycisphaerales bacterium; assembly: GCA_020348265.1. Taxonomy (GTDB): domain Bacteria; phylum Planctomycetota; class Phycisphaerae; order UBA1845; family UBA1845. The sequence continues at coordinate 3,506,431 of CP070744.1, forward strand.
ATATCGTTGAACCACCCTCGGAAACGACCTTCCAGCGTCCCTCGCCCGCGACCATGACCAGCTCCCCGTCCCTGTTGCGGGCCAACTCTCCGTCTCGGGTGTAACGTGTCACAGCTCCGTCACTAACAGCGAGAAACCCGTCGCCCTGAATGGCCACGTCCAATGGGCGCCCGGTATGTTCAATGGCCCCCTGTGCGAAACTGTGATAGCTCGGGCGGACGTTGACTCCGCCTGATATCTCGTCCAATACCTTATGGGCAAACTGCTGCCCGCCGGCCAGGGCCCGGCTTTCGATCTGGCGCTGCGTCACCACGGCCAGATCGTGCTTGAACCCCGTGGTGTTGATGTTGGCCATGTTGTTGGCGAGCAGGGCCTGTCTGTGGTCATTGACCTGCATCCCTGCGGCTGAGAGCCATAGTCCGTAGCTGCTCATGCCTCGCTCCAATCAACCTCGTAGGGCATATCCGCGGGCATCCATCCCTGCGACGACGAGTCAGCCAACCCGGAGAAGTGTTGCTCCACCGCCTCGAGCGTACGCCTGCGCACCTCCCGGCCTAGAGACGTCCAGTCAAGTGCCATAATCCGGTCACTCTCGTTTCTCACCGCAGTCACACTCTTCGCGCGCATGGCACACTCCATTGACACAATCAGCCGGTAAACCGGCTTCGCCCTTCGCCGAACAGCAGGGACTGTGCCAGACTGCCTGCTGGTGGCGCGAGAGGCGTCTATGAGGAGGGGCTCGTGTTCCGTAACCCAAGCTCTAATAAGGACTTATGACCACATGCTGCCGAAGCGAACTCGCGGGACGGGTGGGAGGGCTATTGCATGCCGAGGCGCAACACTTGCCGATCGATCGGCAACCTCCGCCGACAGATCTGATCCCTGCAAACGATCGGAAAACAGCCAAAGGCAATAATAGGCCTTCTGGAAACGTGGATTGAACGGGTATGCCCGCGAAAGAGGTACCCACCGGGCTTCAAGCACCGGGCACGACGTGCGTGGGATCCATCGAAACAGTGACACCTTCCATCCGCTCCCTGACGGGCACGGCTCGGAATCCAACCTCACTCACTCCTCAATGTTCGTATTGACCGGCACGGAGTCGCAGCATACGGAGTCGTCGCCCTTAGGCAGCGGCAACCGTGCGCAGCGAAACGCCTATTACTTCCGCCGACGACGAAGAAGGGCCATTCCGCCAAAGGCGAGCAGGGCCAAAGAGGCCGGCTCGGGGATTACCGCCAAGCCGCTTATGCCTTCCAGGCTGCCATCAGGCGGGAGGTTGAAGTTGCCCACGTACCCGTAGTCGCCTGTGTAAGGGTCGAACGAGTAAAGAGCGTTGGAGCCGGGGACGGTCTGCCCCGGTCCTGCGGTCGCGAAGTAGCCGACCTCACCGGCAAGGACCATGCCCCCGATCCCGCCAATCGCCTCAGAGACAGGAGCCAGTACGCTGATGCCCAGTGTCACCGGGTCTATGACCAACAGCGACTGAGACTCGCGATCGAGACCGATCAGCATGCCGTCGCTTCGCCATGAAAGTCCGTTGATGTCGTGCGGAACGTTGCTCACGATACCGATAGGAGTACCCGCGCCGGTACCCAGATCGACTGAAAACAGGGTTGCGTCACCCGTGGAACCTTCGTTGACCCCGTAGGCAGTACCATCCGGCCCAAAGGCCAATCCGCCCTCGAACGTCGAAAGTCCTAATCCTGAATCCGTACCGATCTTCACCACCGCGGTGACCGCGGTCTGGCTGGCATTAAGATCGAAGCGGTACAGCGCCGGGCGATCGTTCGGATCAATGGCAAACTTGGAACCGTTGGTCATCCCATACAGTGAGCCGTTCCAATACTCCAGGCTTCCCAGTTTATCGAGCCCGGTGCTTCCGATGTACGAGAGAGAAGCGTCCGCGGTCGAGACCGCGTATAGATCCCCTGTATCGTTGTCTACACCGATCAGATCTCCGGAGTCGTCACCGACCAGGTCTCCGAAGGCAGACTGGGCGCCCAAAGGCATCAGCAAAGCGATCAACGCAAACCACATGACTCGTTGTGTAAGCGACTTCATTTTTCTCCCCTTCTTCCTTTTCGGAGGCCAAGACGGTCCGACATGTCTTCCCCCCACGTCGCAGCCGACAGTTCCCTCTCCCGGCAGGCAAACTCAGAAGTCTTTAGGCTTTTATACGCCTCGCGCATGCCAACGTCAAGCATAGATCGGTTATTAAAGCTCCGCGCCAACAGCAGCAGGTCTATTATAAGAACCGGCCTGATTCATTCACATGATCGGTCCTGTGGCCGTGAATATCGCGGGCTGGGCGGGAAACAGCGACGCATACCCCTCGAACACAAAAGGCGGCGTTCTGGGTTATTGGCGCCCCAAACGCATCTTATTCGCCCGCGTCATGCGCCAAAACGCTGCGTCGCGTTATCGTGACGTGGGAGATCGCCCCTGTGATTTGCACCGAGGTGTGTAACTAGCGCCGCCCTGCCAAGCCTTGATATACGCGCTCGTAACCGCGCGCCATTGCGCCGGCGCTGAATCGCGATTCTGCGTTGGCCCGACAATCGTCCGGATTCAGGCCGCCGAGCCTCTCCGTAACGCGAACCGCCTCGTCGATCGACTCGATGACAAACCCTGTTTTGCCCTCCACGATAATCTCGGGAAGGGCACCACGACGCGTAGCAATCAAAGGCGTCCCGCTGGCCTGCGCTTCAACCGCGACCAATCCAAACGGCTCGCACCAGTTGATCAGAAAGAGTACGGCAACGGCCTTGCGGTAGACAGGTGCCAGCTCCTTTTGCGAGAGCAGTCCGAGGTATTCGACGTTCCGGCCGTCTACGTACGGCTTGATTCTAGTGTCATAGTACTCCTGATATTGCGGCTCGATCATGCCCGCCATCAGCAATCTGCGCCCCGATCGCTGAGCAACCTCAATCGCCTCAGCCGGGCCCTTCTCCGGGGCGAGTCGACCGGCGAAGAGCAGATAATCGTCCTTCACCGGCTCGAACGGAAAATCCTCCATGCGAATCCCGTTGTAGACCGTAGCCGCGTAGTTGAGCTCGGGAAGCATCTCGCGTTCCGCATCGGAAATCGACACGAATGGCTGATCCTTGTAGGCCAGGAGCATCGGATGTGCCGCCCGCACCCATGCAGAACCGTGCAGCGTCGATACCAGCGGACACTTGATTAGGCGGGCGAACCCCAGAGCGTGGACCTGCAGATGCGAATGCACTACATCGAATTCGCCGGCCGCCGCCCGCTCCATACATGCTGAGATATGCAGTTCCTCCAACACCCGGGCATCAGGCGGGCCTTCGAGCAGCCCGGTCGCAGGATCCAGACCACGACGTCGACTCCGCTGTGGTTCAGGCCAGGTCTCAAGGGCGTGCGGGCAGGTAGCCACGAGGGTAGCAGCACTTTTCGTACCGCCTGCAGCGAAGAGGGTCACTTCATGTCCGAGTCGGACAAGTCCTTCCGTCAAGTTGTGAGCGACCTGCTCCCAGGGACCGTATCCCGTGGGTGGCAAGGGCCAACTGATCGGGGCAAGCATCGCGATCTTCATGAGTACTCCATTTGGACTTGCTTGGTAGGGTCAATCGTTGCCCGTGTCTCCCGGCAAGCTATTCTCGTAGAGCCATTCGACCAGCTCGCGAACACTGCCGGTGGCCAGAGCAATGGCGGTATCTGCAGCCCCGTAATAGAGATTCAGGGTATCTCCGTCGTCGCCAATCGTGTAACCACAGGGGAATACCACATCTCCGACATCCCCGATGCGTTCGTACTCCGTTTCCGGTCCCATAGTCCACTTGGTCGCCCGGATGAGGCACCTGGTGGGATCTTCGAGGTCCATCAGGGCCAGGCCTAGCCGGTAGATGCACCCTGCCGGTGTCATGCGCACGCCGTGGTATATCATCAGCCAGCCATCACACGTTTCTATCAGCGGTACGGAGAGGCCAATCTTGTTGGCATCCCACCAGGCACCTCGCCTGGCCTTTAGAACCACCGCGTGGTCGCCCCAGTGTTTCAGATCGGGCGAGAACGACATCCAGATATGCGCACGCCCGCTGCCTGGTACGGGTCGGTGAATCAGCGCCCAGCGCCCACCGATCTTGCGGGGCAGCAAAGTGGCATCCTTGTCCTCCGGGGGCATGATATTCCCGATGCGTTGGAACTCGCGAAAGTCCTCCGTAAGAGCCAGCGACACCCCAGGCCCGCGCTGCGAGTAGCAGGTGTACGCGATCGCGAACATTCCCAACTCTTCGGCCCAGACGACACGCGGATCCTCCACACCCCAGACTTCTTCAGGGTACTTGTCCGGGTCGGGCATGAACGTCGGGTGCGGGTCGATCTTCCAATCCGTTATGCCGTCCTGTGACCGGGCCACACACAGGTGTGAAATGCCGCTACAGTCCTCCACCCTGCACAGCAGGACCGTCTCGCCGGTCGACAGGCGTACCGCACCCGCGTTGAATACGGTGTTAATGAAATAGGGCCAGTCAAATGCGGTCAGGATCGGGTTGTCCGCATACCGTCTGAGCAGGCGTCTCCGCGGGTCTTCTCTTGCAGCTTTCATAAATGCATGGACTCCAAGCACGTTTTCTCAAAATACAGTGCCAACATAGGCCTATTATCGGCTCAATCCCCTCTAAGACTTGTCGTGTAGGTCGCCAGCTCGCTTGATAACCAGAAGCAGGCGCCACCGACAGCTTGTTTGCGGGGCGACGCAGTCGTGCGTAAGCTTGGCGTCAATGTCCTCGACAATCGAAACGGATGAACCGTCACTGCGAAAGCTCGGCATCATCGCTGGTGCGGGACGGTTTCCGCTCATGGTGTTGGAAGGAGCGCAGAAAGCCGGCTGCCATGTCACGGTTGTCGGTCTGCGCGGCTTGGCTGACGCGATCCTCGCCGACCGTGCCGACGCGTTCTTCTGGGCCGGTCTCCCGCGTCTGAGTCGGTGGATTCGTATCTTGAAACGGAACCGGATTCAGCGCGTCATCCTTGCAGGATCCGTCAAGAAAACAAGCATGTACGGGCGTTTCCGGCTGCTGCGTTTGCTGCCTGACCTCAGATCGCTGAGAATCTGGTTCTTCGAACTGGCGGACAAACGCAATGACACCGTGCTAGGCGCCATAGCCAACGAGTTCGCAAGGAACGGCATCATCATGGAAGAGTGTGTCAAATACTCAACCGAGCACATGGCTCCTGCGGGGGTGCTCAGCAAACGGCAACCGTCGGAAGCCGACGCGCGGGACATCGAGTTCGGATGGCACCTAGCGAAGGAGATGGGCCGCCTCGACATAGGCCAGTCTATTGCGATCAAAGAGACCGAGGTTATCGCCGTCGAAGCGATCGAGGGTACCGACCGGATGATCGAGCGGGCCGGTCAGCTTTGTTCACGCGGGGGATGGACGCTAATAAAGGTGGCCAAACCCAACCAGGACATGCGCTTCGACGTACCCACCGTCGGCCCGGAAACCATCGCCAAGCTCAAAGAGAATGGCGCGAGAATGCTGGTTATCGAAGCGGGCAAAACGCTGATCGTCGACCGCGAGCAGATGATCGCCCACGCCAACGCCGCCGGGATCATAATTCTGGGGCGGGAAGATCAGTGAGCCAACTCCTCTTTCCGAGCCCCGACCGTCAGGGAGGGAAACTGGCAGAATCGTACCCTTCGCCTCGCGGACCATGCTTGTCTCCCGAAGGGATACTGTTCGCACAGAGTCTGGGAGTTTTTCCCGAGTGGGGTCTCGGAGACGCCTGTCAAGAATGAAAATCATCCATTTAGCGGATGATAACGTCCTTTATCTAGCACAAAGCAGGGGAGTTGTACAGGACTGAGTAGGCGCCTACCGCTACAGCAACTACGGAACCTACGAGAACCTCCGCGACGACGAGGTCACCGACTGGCATCCGGCCTTCTTGCGC
>CP070744.1:3512452-3530783 GCA_020348265.1 Phycisphaerales bacterium
CATTCGGGAGTACGTTCGAGAACTGTGAGTCGGAGGTTCGCCGGCTCATGGAGCGAGCGCAGGCGGAAGTACTGTTCTTGCGCCAGTGGGATGAGAGACGACTTGCGTACAGGATCAAAGGGCGGAAACGAGGTGTCTACGTCTTGGTCTATTTCAAGGCGGAACCGGACAGAATTACGCCCCTGGAACGAGACGCCAAGCTTGCGGAGAATGTTCTGAGGCTGTTGGTTGTCCGTGCCGACGGTATTACGCAGGAGATGATGGACAAGGCGCTGGCTGCGCGCGGCGAGATTGCGGAGGACGGTTCACCCAAGGCGGGGGAGGACTCACCCGTTGCGGAAGCTGCTCCCTACCTCGCCCAGGAGGGCGCGGAGGACGCCGCCGAAGTGGATGCCTTAGAGCCTGAAGCACTCGTGGCTGAGGTCGTTGCGGAAGATCCGCCTGTGGATGAGCCCGCGACCGACGCTCCTTTGGGCTAGAGATTCCGCCGCGGGTGAGTTGACTCAGTCATGGTGATATCGAGGGTCGAGCTATGTCAAGCTACAATCGTATCGTGTTGATGGGAAACCTGACTCGTGATCCGCAGTTGAGCTATACGCCCAATAACACGGCTGTGTGCAAGTTCGGAATCGCGACCAACCGAAAATGGAAGGACCGCGACGGAAACATGCGCGAGGATGTCTGTTTTGTTGATTGCACCGTGTTTGGGCGGGGCGGGGAGACTTTCAATCAGTATATGTCCAAGGGACGGTCGGTACTCATCGAGGGTCGGCTTGAGTTCAGCCAATGGACCACGCCCGAGGGCGACAAACGGAGTAGGCACGGCGTTCTCGTTGACAGCTTCACCTTCGTGGGTGGCGGGCGTGGAGGTGACGCGTCGGGCCAACCGGTGGCGGCGAATGCGGGCGGTGCGCCCAACGACACGCCTGCGACCGGGCCCGGCTACGATTCACCACCTCCTCCGACGGATGACGATATCCCCTTTTAGTGTGCCGGCGTGTGGCTTAGAGGGTGCGAAGGGCGAAAGATTGAGTTAGGGATGATCGGGCGTGTGAAACTGACAGATGCAGTCACAGGCCGATCGAGTGGCTTAAGTTTCTGAAGTTACGGCGCTTATCGAAGTTGGCGCTTGTGTGAACCGAATCCGGCCCACATAGTCCGATCGAGTCGTGAGGTTGGGCATTGATCTTTGGGTCGGTTTGGCTGATGCTGTGTGACGTGGCCTGCCTGCGAACGTGGGTGAGCCTACCATTGAGTTGAGAAACGGACTATGAAGCTTCTTCTGTGCAAGAATATCGACAAGTTGGGTATCGTCGGTGATGTCGTCGAAGTGGCACCAGGCTACGCGCGTAACTACTTGTTACCCCAGGGGTTGGCCACTGAGCCGACAGACGCCGCCAGGCGGGCCTTAGCCGAAGCTCGTCGTATTGCCGAGGAGGACCGAACCAGAAAGCGGGCCGAGTTGGAGGAGCTTGCCAAGCGCCTCGAGGACGTCGAGGTGACCATCCGGGCGCGGGCCAACGAGGAGGGAGTTCTTTACGGCTCGGTGGGCACGCGGGACGTTTCCGATTCCCTTGCCGACGAGGAGTACTTCGTAAGCCCCGACCAGATCATGCTCGAAAGGCCCATCCGCCACTTGGACACCGTGCCTGTGGAGGTTCGACTTGCCGAGGACCTGACCAGCACGATCAAGGTCTGGGTGGTAAGAGAGAGGCCTCTAGAGGACGAGGAAGAGAATTCGCAAGAGGTGGATGAGGCACCGGCTGGCAGGGAGGCTGGCGCGAATGACGACCACACAGACGGGTAACTCGCAGGCGACAGCGGGGTTGCAACGCGTTCCCCCCCAGGATCTTGAAGCAGAGATGGCCCTTCTCGGCTCGATGATGATGAGCCGGGATGCGATTGCCGAAGTCGTCCCCATCATCGGGCGAAGCGACAGCGCCTGGTTCTACCTGCCTGTCCATCAAAGGCTCTTTGAAGTTCTTGTCGATCTTTACGATGATCCGACAAAAGCCATTGACCTGATTGTCATGTCCGACGAGCTGCGCCGGCGTGACTTGCTGGATTACGTCGGCGGTCAGGAATACCTGATTCAGTTGGCAGAGAGTTTTGCCGATTGGGCCAACGCCGAGTACTACGCAAAGATCGTTCGTGACAAGGGCATGCTCCGCGACCTGATCCGCTGTGCGGGGGAGATTTCGGATGAAGCCTACAGCGGCGTGGACGAGCCCCGCGAGATCCTCGATTCGGCGGAACGCAAGATCTTCGAGGCCACTCAGCGCCGAGTCAGCGGCCACGCTATAGAGTTGCGCGAAGCCGTCGAACGTCTGGCTAAGCAGCTCGAGGACAAGGACGGCGGTCCCGCCACGGGCCTGCAGACGGGTTTCGTACAGCTCGACGAATACACCAGCGGTCTGCAGCCGGGGGACCTCATTATCGTTGCGGGCAGGCCCTCGATGGGCAAGACGGCCTTAGGCCTGTCGATCGCCCAGCATCTAGCACTTCAAGAACGCAAGGGGGTCATCTTCTTCTCGATGGAGATGAGCAACGACCAAGTGGCCCAGCGTATTATCTCATCCTACACGGGTATAGAATCGCAGAAGTTCCGTCGAAAGCAGATCGGCGCGCTGTCAAATGAAATGAAGAATATTCTGAACGCCTGTGCAGATTTCAAAGACGCCCGGCTGTTCATCGATGACACTCCGGGAATGACCGCGATGGAACTCCGTTCGAAGGCCCGGCGGCTAAAACAGCGGGCGGACATTCAGGCGGTGTTTGTCGATTACTTGCAGCTTATGCATCTTCCCAAAGCGGAGAGCAGGCAGGTGGAAATTTCTTCCATCAGTCGTAACCTCAAGAGCCTGGGACGAGAGCTGAACATTCCTGTCGTTGCAATGGCTCAGCTCAACAGGATGCCCGAGGGTCGCCAGGACAAGAAGCCTTTGATGAGCGACCTGCGCGAATCCGGGGCGATCGAGCAGGATGCGGATGTCGTCCTGTTGATACATCGGGAGGAGTACTACAAACCCGAAGATGAGGAGGTCAAAGGCAAGGCTGAACTCATCATCGCCAAGCAGCGTAACGGCCCCACGGGCATAGTCCACCTGCAGTTCAACAAGCGTTTGACACGCTTTTCCAACCTGGCGATGCAGGCGGAGACTTATGCACCAGCCGCGGATGTGGTCCCGTTCTAGAAGACTGCTTCGGGCATGCCGGCCGGCACATCCCGCCTGTGATATCAGGCTCTTCGTACCATCAGCAGAGTGTTGCGCGGACACAGCAACGAACTTGCTGCACCTGCGGGGCGGGTTGGCAAACGCCTGTTGCGCGTGGTATAGTCCCGCCGTGGCAGCGCACCACACGTTTCCGAGCTTCTGTGTGCGGTCAGGATGCTTGGGTTGAGTTCATCATCCGGCGCCAGGTGATTATTCATGCGAGCTTTCTGTGGGCTTTGTTGTCTTGCGGGTTGGATGTTGGTACCGGTAAGCGCCGTGGCTCAAAGCGGGCCTGCGGATACCGTCAAGTCGATCGAGTATGAGGGACTTGGCCGGACTGGGCAGGCTGTTGTCAACGACATAGTCCGGGTCCGCGCGGGCGACACGCTTGACACCCGCGCCCTGGACGGTGCGGTTACCCGCCTCCTGCGCACCGGTCGTTTCCTGGGAGCAAGTTACACCCTCGATGAGCAAGCCGATGGTGTTGCAGTCACGTTTCACCTGCACGAGAGGCCTGTCGTATCTTCGCTTCGGTTCTCAGGGAACGAGAAGTTCAGCGTCAGTCAGCTCAAGGAAAAAGTAGACGTGCGAACGGGCACCCCGGTCGACTGGTTCGCCGTTCGCGACGGTCGCGATGCGATCGTCGAAGCATACCGCGAGGCCGGCTATGGCGATGTAGTCGTCACCTTCGATCGGGAGGAACTGGAACGGACCGGTGAGCTTGTTTATCTGATCGAGGAGGGTCCCCGTGTTCGCATCCGCGAGATTGTCTTTGAAGGTTCCACCGCCTTCTCGCGCGGCAAGCTCAAGCGGCAAGTGGAAACGAAGACAGCGTTCTGGTTCTTTCGAGCCGGCGCGTTCGATGAGGATCGCGCAGAGTCGGACGTTCTCAAGCTGCAACAGTTCTATCGTGATCAAGGGTTCCTGGACGCGCGGGTAAGCTATCGCCGCGAGACGATCGAGGACGGTGAAGACCTTCGCGTGGTCTTTGCCATCGACGAAGGCGTGCGCTACGCCATCGAGGCGATCGAATTCCGGGGGAACACCGCCCTTGCCGATGGAGAGCTCATTGCCCTTACGGCTTCGCAGGTGGGCAGGACGGTGAAGCGCCCGCAGGTTGACGCTGACATTCGTACGGTTCGCTCTGCACATTGGGAGCTCGGCTACCTCTATGCCGCGGTGGGTGCCCAGCAAGTCTTCTCCGACAAGCCGGGTCTGGTGCGCATAACCATCGAGATTGAGGAGGGTGAACAGTTCCGCGTCGGCATGGTTGCAGTCCGCGGGAACACGCGCACCAAGGACAAAGTCGTCCGCCGGGCGCTGAACCTCTATCCACCCGATGACCTGTTCGATCTGAATGAGGCGACGCGGGCTGAGCGGCGACTTCTCGAAACGCGCATTTTCGGTGCGGCACGGGTGCTGCCTGTGGGAGATTCACCGGGCGTGCGCGACATAGTCATCGATGTCCAGGAGGCGGAGAAGTCAGGCGACTTTCTGTTCGGGGCGGGAGTGACCAGCAACAGCGGGTTCGTAGGCAACTTCGTTCTCGACCTTCAGAACTTCGATCTGTTCGACTGGCCGCGGAGCTTGTCGGAGTTGATCAAGTTCCGTTCGTTCTTTGGGGCAGGGCAGCACTTTCGTATGGAGCTCCAGCCCGGCACCGACCTGAACCGCTTTCGCATGGATTTCACCGAGCCGTACCTCTTTGACAAACCCATTCGGTTTGACACCAGCATGTTTCTATTTGAGCGAGGCCGGGACGGCTATGCCGAGCGGCGCGGGGGAGGAAGCATAAGCTTGGGCAAGCGCTTTGAGCGCGGTAGGCTAAGAGGGTGGTCGGCGGAGGTTGCCCTGCGGGCGGAGAGCGTTCGCATCGGTGACGTTGATCTTTTTGCCGCCCGCGATATTCGCGAAGACGAGGGCTCCAACTTCCAGACCAGTGTCAAGCTCACTGCCGTGCGCGATCGCACCGACAGCCGGTTCTTGCCCTCCGTGGGCGACCGGTTGCGGTTTGGGTATGAGCAGTTCGGCATCCTCGGCGGCGATTTCACCTTTGGCAAGGCGACGGCCCGTTATCAGTGGTACAAGACCCTCAAGACCGACGCCCTTGACCGCAAGAGTGTCCTGCAGCTAAGAGCCGAGGGTGGGGCGATCATTGGGGATGCCCCCGTGTACGAGAGGTTCTTTACCGGCGGGGCTGGTTCGATACGCGGGTTCGAGTTTAGAGGTATCGGGCCGCGCCAAGGCCTCGACAGAAACAACGTCGGAGGGGATTACCTTGTTCTGCTCGGCGCAGAATACACCTATCCGTTCATTGGCGAGAACATTCGAGGCCACGTCTTCGTTGACTCGGGAACCGTGGGTTCCGGGACATATCGTGTTGCGCTTGGCACGGGGATTCGCCTGACAATCAACTTCCTCGGCCCCGTTCCGCTGGAGTTCAACTTGGCTGTCCCGATCCTTGCTGACGATGAGGACGAAGAGCAGATCTTCAGTTTCCTGGTCAGCGGGTTGTTCTAGCGCAACATCACGCTTGAGTTCGCGGGTGTGCCACTGCTCTCGAGCAGTGCCGATTGGGTCCTCGTGGCGTTCACACACCACCCAAAAGCAGTGGCACACGTGCGAACCAGCTTCTCGATTCGCGAATACGCGCCCTCAGCGGGTGATTTTGGCCCGCTCGTGGGCTACGAGTTGATCAGCCAGACGGGTAGGCTCGGGAAGCCGATAGCGCGTGCAACAAGCCAGAGTGATTGTAACAGCGGCTTGAAGCGACAGGCGATGTCCCAAGCTCACGTAGACTGGTTTAACGTCCTCGCGCGTGCGCACGGCCCTTCCGATGCACTCTCCGTTATGTTCGAGCACAGTCGTTGATCCCTTGGCAGGTGAGGGCATATCGCAGGTTCCAACCAGTACGCTCTTTGCACAACCCAAGCTTGGTCGATCGATAAGCAGTCCTACGTGACAAGCCAAACCGAAGCGGCGCGGGTGTGCCAGGCCCTGCCCATCGAAGATGAAGGCATCGGGTTCACATCGAATCTCGCGCAGCACGGCAACCAGCGCAGGCGCTTCCCGAAAAGAAAGCAGGCCGGGGATGTAGGGAAACACCGCAGGACGGCGAACGACGTGCTGTTCGACGACCTGATCGGCTCGAATGTCCCAGACCACTACCCCCGCAATGCAGTCCTGTTTGTCGGGTGAGAAGGCTAGGTCGGCACCGCCTACCAGCGACAACTTCTCCGGCTGCCCGGTATGAATGATTCTCCCAGAGAGCTCACGCTGAATTTCTATCGCTCGGTGCGGCGTTACCAACCAGGAATGTGGGGCACGTGGTATCTTCACATCGGTGTGATAGACGCTGCTGAGCCGGCGTCAATAGTCAGGTGTCAACGTGGATCACAGCCTGGTCGCAGGTGCTCGGCCTGTGAAGCGCCTATTCGGGTGCGGCTACTCCGAGCATCTCTTCTCTGTCCGCCAGTATTACCTCCGTCTTGCGCTTCACATTACGCCGCAGGTGAGTAGTCTCGATCTTCGTTCCTGCAGGAGAAAAGCCGACCAATCGAACCAGGTGGTCTGCACTTTCGACCGGTTGGCCGTTGATGGCGATAATGATGTCGTTTCTCTTCAGGCCCGCTTTGGCAGCCGGGCCGTCGGCCGGATTAATCGCAGTGATCCTGGCCCCTCGGTGAGCCTGGGAGTGAGCTACTCGACGTGATTGCGGCGGCTCCACGTCCACGACGACAACGCCCATGAAGCCGTACCTTACCTCTTTGCCATCTGCGAGTGTTTCCAGTATTCGTCGGGTGTTCTCGTCGGCTGGGATTGCGTAACCGTGACCTTCACTTACGGGAGAGCCCGTCGCGATGGCGGTTACCACGCCAATGACTTCCCCGTTGATGTTGAACAAGGGCCCGCCGCTGTTACCCGGACTGATCGCTGATGAAGTCTCGATCAGGTTGCCGTAATACTGCATGTTCCGGTCGACGGCGAGTTGATCTGTCATCTGGCGGCCCAAAGCGCTGACTACGCCGTATGTGATCGACGTGTTTCCGTCGTCGTTAGCCAAGCCGAACGGGTTCCCACATGCAAAGCTCCACTGGTTGATCCGCACGTCGGCTTGCTTGCCCCAGGTCACCGGCTTGAGATCCTGCGCGTCTATCCGCAGGACAGCCAGATCGGAACGGTGATCCGCTTGTTGAATCGTCGCCTCATACCGCTGGCCTGTGTGGAGTATCACTGCGAACGAGTTGGCGTCTTCAAGTACGTGTCGATTTGTGGCAATCAATCCGTCGGGATCGATGACAAAACCGCTTCCCTGGCTGACGGGAATGACGATTCGCGGGTCCTCATGGTGCTGCGGCTCCCGGGCGTAGTAGGTCCTAATAGCGACCACGCTGGGGCGCACGTCCTCGGCCAGTGCAACGAAGGAGCCCTCAAGGGCCTTCAAATCGGCAAGCTCGTATCGCTTGCCTACAGTCTGCGCGGATACCCCCGCGGACAGTGCTGAATATGCGATCAGCACGGCCACAAGACCGATTCCACCGCCCCACGGCCGTGGCGTTGAACGCGCAAGGCTCATCGTTATGCCCTCCTTCTTCTCAAACGGAGCCCGATATCCGATGGTTTCAGGTATTATAGACAGGCTGGGCCCGCCAAATGCAATAATTTATCTGCGAAAACGGACGTTTGGGGCAGATTTTGAAATGGCGAACCGGCGCAGCTGCACTGGATAATAGCCACAGCGAGCCTATTATCTAGGGCAGTTCAGGAAGTAGTCGGCCGATTGCGTTTGGATTCAATACGTCGGTACTCAGCTCCGAGTGCCGATTTAGGCGAAGATGTAGCGTCCAGGTGTGGCTGGATGCACGCCGGTGCGTCGGACGCGAGTAGGCCGGGCGACGAAGACACAGATGAACGACGCCACGTACAAGAAGCTCGAGTTCAACGCGGTCCGTGAGACGTTGGCCGGCCATTGCGGCACGTCGTTGGGCAAGCGGCTCGCGCGGACCATAACCCCCGCGACAAAGGCGCGTCTTGTGCGCGAATGGCTCGGCCAGGTGCGCGAGCTTCTGGCTGCGACGGAAGACAAACCTCTCCCGCCTATGGGAGGAGTGCACGACATCCATGACCTCGTGCTGGCGGCGGCGTTTCCGGCACCGCTGGAGGCTGACGCCCTTGCAGAGATCGCCGAAACTGCCAATGCCACTGCCGCCCTGCGTTCCTGGTTTGCCCGCCTGGATGAGGGCTCCCGCCAGCTTGGAGAACTCGGCGAGAGGATCCGCGATTTGAGCTGGCTGGGGGGGAAGATCTACGAATCGATCGATCCACGGGGAATGGTCCGTGATTATGCAAGCCCCAAGCTCGCAGCCATCCGCAATGCGATAGCGGAGGCTCGCGGGAAGATCAAAGGTGCTTTCGACCGCATACTCCGCCAATCCAGCACCACGCGAATGCTCCAGTATGCTGGGGCCACGTTTCACAACGATCGAATGGTGCTCCCCCTCAAGGCTGAATATCGCGGCAGGATTCAGGGAATCATCCATCGCAGCTCCGATTCCGGGGCGACGCTGTTCGTCGAGCCGGCTGAATCTGTCGAGCTCAACAACGCCGTGGTCAGGCTCCGCGATGAGGAAAGCAAGGAAGTCACGCGGATTCTGCGCGAGCTCAGCCAACTCGTTCAGCAGAACACGCGGGCTATTCTCGCCACGCTGCGGGTAGTCGGGATCATCGATCTGGTCTCAGCCAAGTGCCGCTATGCCAAGGCTCGCAAGTGCGTTTGTCCGGAGATAAACAGCGACGGGGTTATCGATCTGCATGAGGCGCGGCACCCCATCCTGATAGAGATATTCGCCGAGGAGGCGAGTGAGGGGACTACGCCGCGCGAGGTCGTGCCCATCGACGTTAGGCTCGGAGATGACTTCGACATCCTGGTAATCACGGGCCCGAATACCGGGGGGAAGACCGTCACGCTGAAGACCGTCGGGCTGATGGCTCTGATGACTCAGTGCGGCATCCCCATCCCCGCGGGCGAGGGATCGAAGATGCCTGTCTTCGGCGAGGTTTTCTTCGACGTGGGAGACGAGCAGAGCCTGCAACAGTCGCTCAGCACGTTCAGCTCGCACCTGTCGACTTTGCTTCACATACTCAAAGAAAGCGGGCAACGCTCCTTAGTGCTCATCGACGAGCTGGGTGCGGGCACCGACCCCGACGAAGGGGCGGCCATCGGACGGGCCATCGTGGCTGAGCTGTTGGAGCTAAGGGCCAAAGCCGTTGCTACAACGCACCTTTCAACACTAAAGGCCATCGCCTACACCGACGCCCGGGTCGACAACGGGGCCGTCGAGTTCGATCCCGATTCGCTCAAGCCGACCTTTCACCTCCGCCTGGGTGAGCCGGGCAACAGTAACGCCCTGATAATCGCCCAGCGCCTGGGGATGCCTGCCCGGATGATAAGCCTGGCCAAGCGGTGCCTGGACGGTAGTACGCGGGCCCTGAACAAAGCCATCGCGGGCACGCTTGACTCCCGCCGTCAGGCAGAAAAGGCCAGGCGGCTGGCACGACAGGCCCAGCTCGAAGCGCAAAAACAGCGCGATCAGTCCGAGCAAAATCGGGCCAAGTTCGAGCAGTCCAAAGAGCAGTTCGATCGCTGGACCGAGTGGGTCAACACCCTCACCCCGGGCGACAAGGTCTACGTCCGCCCGCTGAACAGCTCAGCCAAGATCGTCCGCATGCAACTGCACCGCCAACGTGCCGTCGTATCCTCCGGGGCAATAGACATAGAAGTCCCCCTCCGCGACGTAGAGTTCCCGCGGAATGAGGACTAGAGTCGCGTCATCATCCGAGATACATCCGTCTGCGACGGAACGAATCGGCAGCCTCAGACTGGAACGGGCGTATTTCCGTAGACAGGCCGTTCAACGGGCTTATCGGTGTGCTGTACGGGCGCAGATACGAATGGTGCTCTTGAAAGGCCGTACCCCAGCCACCTATCTGCTAAGGGCACCCCGTAGATTCTGCCCTACATTTCAAGCACACCGGGCGATTCTTGGGGCGCATGTGATTGCACCTGGGGCACTTCTCAAAGCCGAAGCGAGCCATTTCGGCTCGGTCGATGACCGCCGGCCGCGCGTCGTCCTCCGTGCATCCCCAGGCCCAAAGTAATTGATGTACGACGGGTGCAACCGTCTCCAGAATCGTGTCATTATCGAAGAGGTCTGCAGTTGCCAGTCGCAACGGAACGCTGATTGTATCGTCTATCGGTGAGGTAGCTATGACGTTTTTGTTCAACGTGCTGTCGACGATTAGAAGCATATGGCGGATACGCTCCATCATCAATGTGCCGCTCAGAAGGCCGTTGAACCCGCATTTCGAGTACACGCACTTCGCGCAGTGTAATACGCCAATCAGCAACTCAACGAGAGACGATGCTTCAACGGCTGCAGTAGACCCGTCTTCGCGCGGGTGCCCTTTGGAGTAGCCGAGAGGTCCGTGGGTATCAAGGTAACCGATATTAAGGTCCCTGAACGCTCGCTCAGCGTGAAGAAAGACAGTCACATTCCCAAACACATCGATGCAGCCGGCGTATTTACCCATCCAAGAGTCGAAGTCGTAGACGCCGTCGGCGATTCCATGGGCATCGGTTATGCTCGCGATTGGAATGCAACGGCGAGAACCGGAGGCAACCGACTCGATAGACATCTCGGGACCCAGATGACGAAGTTCACGAAGGTTGAACAATGGTTCAATCTCGATGTGCGGCCCAAGCGTTATCCAGTAGTCAGCTGTCTTATGCTTTCTTGCAAAGAGAGCCTTCGCAAGCTGTTTCATCGTGTTCGTACGTCGTTCTTCCTGAAGGTCGACGAGTCGCCGACGTCGACTAAGAAGGTGATCGATGGTCTCAAGCGTAGCTCGCATTGGCTTTGATCGGTCCGCCATCCGGACGTAGATGCCCGTTCGATCAGGTGTGGTGTGAATTTCATCGCTGGCCGCAACGCGAACGACCAGAAATCCGCGCGACGAGTCGGTCGGATTCTCTATGAACTCTGACACCTCGGGTACGACCGGCGGGAAAAGATTGTCGGCACACGCGTCCAGAACGGTTCGGCGGGGGTTGTGTCCCAGGTTTGTTCCTTCGGGGCTTGCTTCAGGGATGCGGTCCCCTTGTTCGCCAACGCCCCACAGAATGACGCCACCCTGCGCGTTGGCAAACGCCGCAACTTCTTTCGCAACTTGTTTCCCGCGATCCTCAGAGGAGAACTCTCTTTTGTATTCAAGGCGAAGGTTTTCTCGAAGCTGAAGCACGCAGAAATCCTGCACATCTTGAAAGTCGATGGTCTCGATCTGCTTGGTCAATAGTCTTGGCATAGCGGATTACACATTCTAGCCAGTCTGGTGTCCCTTGTCGTCCCTGACATAGGGGAGACGATGATTACCACTCCGGTCTCCCGATACCGTTATCGCCTCCCGCACCTCCAGAGGAGGTGCGCCACCCGTCCCACGTGCGCTACTCGCAGAAAAGAGACCGAGCGGCGCAAAGGCGCCCGTTTGAGCGCTATGTCTGCTCTGAGGGTCACGTGATGGTGTACCTCTTTCGCTGCAGGACCAGCGTGGCAGCCGTGAGCCCTGAAAGAGCGAGGATTATTACACCCCATAGAGAGATCGCTGGAAAGCAGAACTCGCGGGGGTATAACCAAGCGTCGTCGGTGCGGTCCGCCCCTACTAATCCGCCAAACAGAAAGGTCTTGTTGCAGGTCTCATCAAAGACCATTCCCGTGTGGATTCGAGCGGCAGGGGCAAGTTGGCACTGGCGCTGCGTCCATGCACCGGCTGCACAATCCCAGCCGAATTCCCAAGTTTCATCGAAATGCCCGCCTACGCTTGAGGCGCCGCCAAACAGCACAAAGGTCTTGCAGAACGAGTCATGCGACATTCCGCTGCCATACCTCGGTGAGGGACCCGTAGTCGGTGAAACGTTGGTCCAGTTCGCTCCGTCCCATGCCCAGGTATCGCCAAACTGCTGACTCGCATCCTGGCCACCGAACATGATCGTCTTGCAGCAATCGCCGACAAAAGCCATAGCCGGGTATTCTCTCTGTGCGGGTCCTGTTTGTGCACGCTCGGTCCAGCATGTACCATCCCATTCCCAAGTATCATTGAGGCGGTTGCCCGCGTCGTGTCCGCCAAAGAGTACCGTAACGCCGCGGCAGCTATCGAACACCATCGCGTGTGCAAATCTCTTGCCCGGGACAACGCCACCGCATGGAGATCGTTGCACCCAAGTCGTTCCGTCGTATTCCCAGGTATCGTTTAACTCGTTTCCAGGAAGTGCAGGTGAGGACCCGCCACCGAATAGTACGACAACATTGCGCGCCGAGTCGTAGGCCATCGCGTGTGCATACCTGGGAGGAGGTGAGGTATCCGGCGTTCGTTGTACCCACGTCCGCGTTGCACAGTTCCACTCCCAGGTTTCGTTGTAGGCATCGTAGGAATCAACGATTAACCCACCGAAGAGCACGGCGACATCGCGATGGGAATCGTACACCATCGCGTGATGGGATGTCGCTCCCGGCTGCGGGTCTGTGGGATCAACAGGTTCCCAGCATGATACCTGGGCGTTGACTGTCATCGCGCCTTGCACAAACACTGCGGATACCACAATGTAGAGAATTCGCGCCCGGGTCGGAACGATGTAGGGTCCTTTTCTGTTCATGGTGTTATCTCCCGCAAACATGTTATCTTCGGAGTCGATATGCAAGGCACACAACCACTGCCAACACCGCAAGATTACCAGAGTAGATGTCTCCAAGTCAAGAGAAAAGCCCGAGCAGTGCTGTCCACTGGACTTCTGGCGCGGCGGAGCCGTCTTTGTTTCGGAACTGCGCGCGGGTTGAAATCCGCGGCTCGGGCGGCCGGCGGGCATAGAAGCCAAACATCCGCTCCCTCACGGTTGCGGCTCGGAAGGTCTTCTCGTGCCCGATTGCGTACCCCGCTCAGCTCGTGGCGTGGAGGTGTTGTTTCTTTTGGTTTAGGTTGGTGATCAGGTCTTCGAAGGACTTGGCGAAGAGGTCTACTCCCTGGGTGCGGAGTTCGTTGGTCACCTGGGTTAGATCAATGCCGAGTTTGGAGAGTTCAGCAAGCAGTCTGCGATCCTCCTCAAGGCCCTCGTCGATGGTTATGTCAGTCATGCCGTGGTCCAGTGTCGCCTCGATGACATTGGGCGGCAAGGTGTTGACGGTATGCGGGGCGATGAGCCCGTCCAAGTACATGGTGTCGGGGTAGTTGGGGTTTTTGGTGCTGGTGCTTGCCCATACCGGTCGCTGGACGCGGGCCCCGTGAGCAGCCAATGCAGCGAACTCACCGTTTGAGCCAAAGAACTCCTCGAATCGGGCATAGGCCAACTTGGCATTGGCGATCGCCGCCTTGCCGAATAGATGGTCGACCTTGGCACCGGCGGCCTTCTTCTCCTCCAAGAGCTTGTCGACCATAGTATCCACCCGGCTGACGAACAACGAGGCTACGGACGCAACGACGGACATATCTCCCCCGGAAGCTCCATAACGCCGCAACCCGGTCGTATAGGCCTGCATGACCTTCTCGTACACGTCGATGCCGAAGATCAGGGTGACATTGACGTTCACGCCCTCAGCAAGGAGCGTCTCGACCGCGGGCATACCCTCTTCAGTAGCGGGGACTTTGATGAGCAGATTGCGGCGGTTCACCTGGTTGAACAGTCGGCGACCCTCGCTGATGGTGGCTTCGGTGTCATAGGCCAGCTTGGGGTCCACCTCCAGGCTTACATATCCATCGATACCCTTGGTGCTTTCATATACCGGGCGCAGTGCATCAGCCGCGTCGGCAATGTCGGGGATAACCAGACCTTCATAGATGGCGGCGGTGTCCAACCCATCGGCCAGCAGCTTGTTGAAACGCTCGTCGTAATCCGTCCCCCCGGTGATGGCCTTCAAGAAGATCGACGGGTTGGAGGTGACCCCGCTGACCCCCAGGTCGATCCAGCGTTTCAGCTCACCCGAGTTGAGCATTCCCCGGCTAATGTTGTCACACCAGATGGATTGACCGACTCCGTATAGCTCTTCAATCTTGTTGGTCACGTTAACGCTCCGACGGTTCTTTGCCTTGGATCAATGTATTGACCTAGTACCCAGTCCTACAAAGCCTGCGATTATCGTGTGGGTGCCCCACCTCCTTTGGAGGTGGGGAGGCGATGATCGTAGTCATCGTCCTGCGCGTCTATCATCCTCTCACCCATGTCCGGGTACGTGTTTAGCGGCTCAGCCCCGCTAGGGGCGGCGGACACTAGCCACGGGCGTGAGCCCGTGGAGAAGTCAACCGTCACCGCGCCAAGCCCCGGAGGGGCGACGGGCATTCCAGTCGCTATGGCACCTGTCCGTCGCCCCTCCGGGGCTTGCAGGTTCTGCCGACATCCATAATCCCACGGCTGACGCCGTGGGCTACCTGCCATCGTCCCTCCGGGACTGGACGAACTAACGTTCGACAGGTGCATGTCCGGAGGACACCCACGTTGTGTTATTCTACGTGTGCCAATGCCCACGTGCCACTGGCGGCTCGCCCGCCAGCGCTCTGTCACTCATCCTACCAGCGCCGAATCAGCCCCATCGACAACAGTCCCATGAAGGTCAGAGTCATGGCCAGCGTCGCTCCATTGCCGCAGAAGCTGATAGTGATCGGCCCTATGGGGTTGTCCACGCAGTCCTCGATCTCTTCGCCCGCACACACGCCATCCAGGCAGAAATCGAACTGCGTGCAGGCGTCTCCGTCGTTGCAGGAATCGGTATTATCGAAGTACCTGCACTCCCCGTCGGAGTCACACACGTCGTCGGTGCACTCGTTGCCGTCGTAACAGTCGATATCTTCCAGACATTCGGGTTCGACGCAGTAAATCGAGTCTTCCATTGCCTCCAACTCGCACGCACCGCAGGGTACGTTGATGAACTCGGAGGGGACATAGGTGGTCACTACCGGCTCGGGGGGGCTGCCGATCACATCCACAATGCGAAGCTCCCCGTCCGTTTCCGAGAGCCACCACAGCGTGCGATACCCGTCGCCATCCTCTGCGAAGCTGAGGAACCCGACGGAAAGGTCGTCGAAGGATACGTCACCGTTCGTATCGACATAGCTCCCATCGATGACCCCTTCCCCGATGATCTCCAGCTCCCGTGAGGGCAGAATGGCTAGCAGGGTGACAGTGCCCGCGTTGATCACGTCGCACTGGGAATCGGAGACGTCCGGATCGTCGACGAACAGCTCCCAAGGAACCGTATCAGCGCTCGCCGACCCGCAGGCGGCCAAGATACTGAGCAAACCAAGCCCGATTATCCAAACCCGAGAAGAACTCATGACCCCGTAACCTCCAAATCGATCGTTGTCGTTAATCCTGTTTCCGAGCCGCGGGCTTTTAGCCCGCGCGGTCATTCGTGCAGTCACCATATCGCCGTGCACGCCGTCTCGTGTGCCACTGCTTTCAAGCAGTGCCTCTCGAGTCCTTGTGGTGTTCCAGCACTGCGCAAGAGCAGTGGCACACCCGCGGACGAGCCATATGTCTCGCATCCGAGTCATCCGCACCCAACCGCAGGAGCAGTATTACCCAAACCGATCGTCCTGACCAGGGGGTGTCCGTCTGCGAGTCTCCGGAGAAGAACAGCCCTATCGGAGGCACAACCACCATTCCTGCATGCCGGCGTTCGGGCGCAGATGACGCCTGTTAATCCCACAGGTTCGCCTGGCCACTCTCGACCTTTCGGCTTGTAGCGCGTCGCTTGGGCGTCCCGTTGCGCTTTACACGTTTTCCGTCTTCGGTGCGGATCGTCCCGTTGGCCGTATTAGGGACGCTGCTAAGGGGGTCTTCCACCCCGTCGATAAGGTCGCCTGGTTCAATCCGCCTTAGGCGCTGGCGGCACTTGCTGGCATACTGTTTAGACATCTCGATCCCGAGGTAACGACGATTGAGCTTTTTGGCCACCGCGGGGGTCGTGCCGCTGCCGGCGAAGGGGTCGAGGACCAGGTCGCCCTCGTTCGAACAGGCATTGATGATCCGGGCGAGCAGCTGCTCGGGCATCTGGCAGCCGTGGAAGCCGGCCCGCTCCTTGAATGTCCCGCACACCCGCGGGAAATACCAGGTGTCGCCGTCAGCAGTGAATCCTTGGGGTAGATCCTGGGGGCGGAGCAGCCAGGATTTCTCGGGCGTGGGACGGATTATCCAGGTATCGTCGGGCACCCGGCCCTTGGGATTGGCCCGTTTGTCCCCGTAGACCAGCTGGCGGGCGGAGGGCACGCGGATGGCCGAGTCGTTGAAGGTGAAAGCCTTCGGATCGCGGGCGAAGTAGAACAGATGGGCGTGCGAACGGGAGAACTTGGTCTGACAGTGCACCCCGAAGGTGTAGTACCAGATGATCCATCCGCGGCAGGTGAGGCCCAGTTCACGGGTGGCTGCGACCTTGAGTTCTGCAGCATACTCGTCGCCGATCGCCAGCCAGAACGTGCCCGTAGGCTTGAGCACGCGGATGACCCCCTCGATCCACCGCTTGGACCAGTCGATGTAGTCGTCGGCTGATTTGCGATCGTCGTATTCGTCGTACTCATAGCCGATGTTGAAGGGTGGATCGGCGAAGACGAGGTCCACTGAGCCGGGGTCGAGTTTGTCGAGTTGCTTGACACAGTCGCCTTGGATGATGCGATCGAGCTTGGCGGTCACTGTCTTTTCCTCCGTGAAAGCGGCGCAAACTTGCAGTCTGCCACTTCTCCATATTCCCGAACCATCGTAACACGTCAACCAGCCCCTGCAATACGGTTTCCACCGCTTGCTCGCGACCCGGGTGCATCCCATTGGGGGTAGCAGCCTTCGAAAACTCGCGCCGCAATGAATGGAGGGACACGCGTAGCGCACCCGCCTCGGGTGTGAATTGCGGTTGGCTGGCGCGCCCAGCCGAGGGCGGCTGGACCACATGATCACCGGTGAACGATGGTTTACCCCTCGCCGGCAAGGGCGAGAAGGGCACGCACTATTCCCAGGCACTCACCCTTTGTCTTGACCGCAAGCACGGGCACAGTGGATGTGCTGATAAGCTGATCGGTGACGGCGCCGAGCAGGACCCCGGCCATGCCCGTGCGCCCCCGGGCACCAATCACCACCAGATCAGCCGATGCCCTCTCGATCGCCTCAAGAATGACCGGCACGGGCTTGTTGTGCGGATCGGGTGCGGTCTCGCAGCTAACGGCAACCGATCGGGTGTCGATGCCTTTGAGTAGAAGCTCGCACTCATGCTGGGCGGCAGCGTCAAGCAGGGCCTCGTGCTCCTCGCGCGTCGCCCCAACCCGTGAATAACCAACAGACAGGCGGTAGACGTTGAAGGGAATAACGCGGGCTTTCGTCTCCGCCGCGATCGCACAGGCCACGTCCAACGCGTTTGCGGAACAATCCGAGTTCCGCACGGGCACGAGAATCATATCCGCTTTGACCTCGTACTCTTCCGGAAGCGCCAAGACCGAGCAGGTCGCCTTGCGAGTCAAACGCCGCGACATCAGGGCTTGGCGATTCGTCTCATTGTCCTCGCCGTGCTGGAGGCCTATCACGATGAGGTCTACGTCCTTCTCGTATCCAAAGCGAAGAATCTCTATCAGTGGGCTACCTTGGACCACCTGGAAAGAGCACTTCGGCGCGGCAGGATCTTTGAAGTGTTCGCCGGCGATGGCCCGCAATGTCTCTTCTGTAACCGCGGCCGGAGCCGATGAGTCAGCGTCGGCCCGTTCCTGGTCATCCGCCACGTGGAGGATGTGAACCTCCTTGGAATCGGCAAAACGAGTAATAGCCTTCGTATAGGCCAACATGCGCGAATCCCGCTCAGGTTGGTCAATGCAGACGAGGATGCGTTCAAACCGTTTCATGACGTGTCACCTTATGAAAGTGCCAACTACCACTTCTATCGGCCTGGAAGAGTACCATCCATTGTAACCGGCCAGGCTGACCAGGTTAAGAGTCCCCGCCCCCAAAAGGCGAGAATCCGGGGGCCGGCGGATCTACAAAGTCGAGCGCGGCGGATATCTCGCAACTGCGTACGGACATGTGCCGGGAGTGATTGTCGGTG
>CP070744.1:3530883-3556285 GCA_020348265.1 Phycisphaerales bacterium
GTACGTGTAGAGTCCGAGGGCCCCGGTGGGGATCTTCTCGAATTCCTTTTCACCCAGTTCCTGGCGCAGGTGGCTGGCGGTAACGAAAATCTCGTCCTTGGTATTGCCGAAACGCTCGATGTAAACCGGGATCTGGCCGTCGTTGATGGTTCGCCCGATGGTCTTGCCAACCATTGTTGCAGCAATGGGACCGCGGGCCATGCCAACCAGTCTTGTAAACGGCGCTCCCAAGGCCAAGCCCTTGTAAATCTGGTCCTCGAACGTAAACCCGCCGGCAGGAACCAGTGGAGGCACCTTCATTCCCTTGTCAGCCAGGTGTCTGGCGTATTGGTACATGAGCGAGTGCAATTCCACCGGGGGTACACCCCATTCGTTCATCATCCGCCACGGGCTCATCCCGGTTCCTCCACCCGCTCCATCCACAGTCAAAAGATCCAGCTTGTACTTGGTGGCAAAGAGCACTGCCCGGGCCAGGTCAGCGGGCCGATACGCTCCGGTCTTGAGGAAGATGTACTTGGCCCCAGCCCTGCGCAGCTCTTCAACCCGCTTGGCAAAGGATTCCTCGCTGACCATTCCCACGCGCGAGTGACGCTCGAACTCCTTAAACGCGCCACGTTCGAAGGCTTTGATGACGGTCGGATCGGTCGGGTTAGGCAGGACGACATACCCACGTTCGTAAAGCAGCTGGGCCTTCTTCAAGTTGGTGATCTTGACCTCGCCGCCGATGTCCTTGGCCCCTTGCCCCCACTTGAGTTCGACGTGCTCGACGCCGAGCTTCTCGATGGCGTACTCCTGCACCCCGAGGCGGGTATCCTCGACGTTGGCCTGAACGATGGTGGCACCGTAGCCGTCACGCTGGTGGTCCTTGAAGAGCTTGACCCGGCGTTTCAGATCGACTGTGTCAACAACACGACCGTTCTTGAAGGTTGCCTCGGGATCCATTCCTACAACGTTCTCACCGATGGTAAGCCCGGTTCCGGCGAGTGCCGTTCCGATGGCCAATCCTTCCCAGTTGTTCTTGGCCACGTTGGTCGAACCGATGCCAGGTATCATGAAGGGAAGGCGAAACTTTATGCCCTTGTCGTGTCCGAACACAACTTCAACGTTAACCGCCGGAAAGATGGCCTTGTCACTGTCGGCCTCGATGCCATGTGCACCCACAGCGGTGCCCATGATGTTGAAGTGTGAGTAGTCGACAGGATAGATCTTCTCGGAAGCAGTCGTAATCACCCCGAAAGGCTGCGGGTAGATTACTTCGTGCCCGCGGTAGGCGGACTTCCCGATCTCGCACATTCCGATGCAGCCATCCACGCAGGTGACACACATACCTGACGCAGGCGTAACTGAACCCTCAGTTCTGTTCTTGGTAAGGGTCGCAGCCGACGAATTAACTCTCGATAATGACACTGACATCTAGTCTACTCCTCTGATTCTCAGTGCTTGTCTATTTCACAGGCAACACAAGGGTTCATGTAACACATCATGTCGTCGAAGTTCTCTTTTTCGACACAAGGCGGACTTAGATTGGCACAACCGCCGCAAACGGCCTTATCCGGTTCCGTGTAGGTGCAGCGCAACTGACACGCGGGGCAGACGTAGATGCATCCTCCGCACAACCGGCATTCTTCCGACTTGATATCGAATGGGGTGCCGATGCTGCGGGTTTCACCCCGTCCTCTAAAGCCGATGGCCTTGGCCATCATCTGCTCCTCGCACATTCGCGTGCACAGGCCGCACAGGATGCAGTCCTCATGCTCCTGACGAAAACGCTGTTGGCGTACATTGTGGGCCGAGGCCAAGTCTTGTATGACTTTCGATTGGGGGCATGACGCGAGCAACAACTCCAGAACCATCTTCCGGGCTTGCAGCACACGCTCGTTGGCCGTGCGCACCACGAGTCCTTCCTGCGCCGGATAGGTGCAGGAACTCACCAGCTTGGCTCTAGGACCCTCACCGATCTCGACCACACACAACCGGCAGGCACCGTATGGCGACAACCCTTCCATGTGGCAGAGCGTCGGGATCGGAAAGCCGAGGAACCGCGCCGCTTCGAGCAGCGTCGTACCTTGTTCGACCGAGACTTCCAGGCCGTTAATCTTGAGGTTGATCATCTCATCCTGTCCTGGTTCTCCACGCGATTCCTATGCGACCTCGACGGCGTCGAACTTGCATACCGTTACGCAGGCACCACATCTGGTGCAGCTTTCGGAGTCGATTACGTGGCGCTGCTTCTTGTCACCCGAGATCGCTCCCTCTGAACACGTCTTTGCGCAGAGCGTGCAGCCCGTGCAGTTTTCATTGATGGAATAGGTGATAAGCGCCTTGCACACACCGGCCGGGCACCTCTGGTTCTCTATATGTTCCACGTATTCCTGCCGGAAATACTGGAGCGTCGAGAGGACTGGGTTGGATGCAGTCTGCCCCAGCCCGCACATCGTCGTGTCCTTGACGGAAAGGGCAAGCTCTTCAAGGAGGTCGATCTGCTCCAGCGTGCCCTGGCCCTCGGAAATATCCTCAACGATCTCATGCATCCGCTGGATGCCCTTGCGGCAGGTGAAGCACTTACCACACGATTCATCCTTGAGGAAACTCATGAAATACTTGGCGACATCGACCATGCAGGTCGTCTCGTCCATGACGATCATGCCGCCGGAACCCATAATCGATCCCGCCTCAGCCAGGCTGTCGTAGTCGATGGGAAGGTCGAACCGCTCTGCCGGTATGCATCCTCCGGATGGACCACCGGTCTGCACGGCCTTGATCTTCGCCTTACCGGAGGCGCCGCCTCCGATGTCGGTGACAACTTTCTCGATCGTGATCCCCATGGGCACCTCGACCAGCCCGGTGTTCTTGATCTTGCCGACGAGACTGAAGATCTTGGTGCCTGTGTTGCCGTTGGTCCCAATCTTGGCGAACTTCTCAGCGCCATCGGCGATGATAAGAGGGATGTTGGCCCAGGTTTCGACGTTGTTGATGGCAGTTGGCTTGCCGTCGACCCCTTTTTCGATCGGGAAGGGAGGGCGCTGGCGCGGCTCGCCCATCTTACCCTCTATGGATCGCATGAGTGCCGTCTCCTCGCCGCAGACAAAGGCACCCGCCCCTCGGACAAGCTTGATGTCGAAAGAAAAGCCGGTTCCGAGGATGTCGTCACCCAATAGTCCGAAACCCCGACTCTGCCGCAGAGCGATCAGAAGGTGTTTGATGGCCAGGGGATACTCGTTCCGCACATAGATGACGCCTTCGTTCGCGCCGGTGGCGTAGCCGCCGATCAACATACCCTCGATGATGCTGTGCGGATTACCCTCTAGTACGCTTCGATCCATGTACGCGCCCGGATCACCCTCGTCTGCATTACAGACAAGGAACTTGCCGTGTCCGTTTTGCTGGTTGGCCAGTAGCTCCCACTTTGCCCCCGTGGGGAAACCTGCCCCGCCACGGCCACGGAGACCGGAGCGCTTGATCTCCTCGACAACCTGGCTCGGCTCGCCTTTGCCTAAAACCTCGGCCAACGCCGAATAGCCACCGTTCCTGATGAAGTTGAAGATGCGGATTGGATCGATGTTCTCGCTACGCGCGAGAATCGTCCGCACTTGGGTCTTGAAGAACGGGATATCGCTCTGTTTCTCTACTGCCTTGCCAGTAGCGGGATCCACAAAGAGCAGGTCATCGAGCACTTGGTTGTCGCGCACAGCCTCTACGATTCGCACCATCTGCTCGATCTTCACGTTCGGGTAGAACGTCCCAGTGGGCTGAATGAGTACCGATGGTTCGGCCTCACAGAATCCGTGGCACCCGGTGATGCGCAGGCGTATCTTGTCGGTCAGACCTCGGTCGAGCAGCTCCCGCTTGGTCACACGGATCAGATCGTTCGCCCCGCTCGCTTGGCCACAGGTGCCCGCCGGGATCACTATGGACGGCTTGCTGTAGTCCCTCTCGGAAACAAGGCGATCCTGCATCGCCTTGAAGTCTTCTATGGACGTTAGTCTTTCCATGAACCTGTTCCGTTAATGATTGGCTCGCCGCGAGTTCGAGAGAGTCGCTCCACACACCATTCAGACACCGGCACCGTCGAGGTCGAGCATATGGCCCTTGCAGCCACGCCGTGAGCAGATCTGGACGATGCCTCCAGCTCGAACCAGCATGGCGACCATCGGCGCGTTACATAGCGGGCAAGCAGAAGCACCTTTCAGATCCGTATGGCAATGCGGACAGAAGAAGTCCACTATCTCGTCGCTACGGATTGGATACTCGGATTCAACCGCGAAGCTCCCGTAGAGGGACGACAACCGGAGCCAGCCGTGCTTTCGCTCAAATGACGCGGTCACGCGGACCGATGGGGAACCGTCAATCTTGTGATCGGGATCCATCAGGCTGTGATTGCACCGCGAGCAGCTGACCGTGTGAAGATAAAGACGCCGATCTGCCTTGATCTCGGCTTCATCAAGGCCCACGTGTGTCTTCTTGATGATCCTCTTGACCTGCGACGAGTTGACGTTGGAGAAATAGTGGCCATCCACGACGACAATCGGTCCGAGGGCACACGCGCCCAGGCAGTTCACCGTCTCCAAGGTAAACTCGTTGTCTTCTGTCGTCGCACCGACGCTTGCATCCAGTTGTCGTTCAAACTCTCCCGCAATCACGGGTGCACCTCGGACATGGCAGGCCGTTCCCACGCACACCGAGCACAGGTGCTTGCCACGGGGCTTGAGGCTGAACGACTTGTAGAATGTGGCCACCCCGTAAATGTCAACTAGCGAGCGGCCGGTTCCATCAGCCACGAACTTCAGCGCCTCGGCTGGCAGGTAGCTGTACCGTGCCTGAACGTCCTCGAGGATCGAGATCAGTCCTCCGCGATCGCCTTCATGCTTTTCGAGGATTCCAGCGATTTCTGTCTTCATCTGATTCTTTCACGCAAAGATGTTCCGTTTTTCTCGTGTGCCCCCCGCAGTTCAGCAGCTGTTATCTAGGCGTAGTTCTCGCAGTGCCATACACCACCTGCCGGCCTGGGATGGCGGCACGTCTGGCGGTGCTCACAGTTGCTGCACAGCCCTGCGTGCTTGCCGACCTCTTCTTCTACGCTGTCGACGGCCATCGCAACTCCCGCCAAGGGAGACGCCATTCTGTCACTGCCTCGGTCGGCAGGCGGCACATAGTTGTCAAACGTCTCACAAAACAGCGCGGGGCCTCTTCGGGCCCGGTGGAAGCAGCTTGGAGCATTGTTACAGGTCATACAGAGACCACGGCCAATCTTGATCTCTACCATCGTGTCGATCTCCTTTGCTTGGGCGGCGAGGAGCATCTCCGGGCGAACGGACCGGCCGTTACCCATATCAGCGGGCTATGAATGCAATCTCCGTGCCGGACCGATCGATCGGGTTGTGGAGCTATCCGAACCGCTATGTGGGGTGGGCCAGTAAAGCGATAAGCCCCACAACTGCAGGAGGATACGTTTTGTGAGGGTGCGGTTCGGCGGCGATGCGGGCGTCGGCCTGGGGTGTGGCGACGTGCGCGAAGACCGGGGAGATTTGAACCACTGGGGAGAATCTCCCCAGCGCGGGACAATTCGGGTAAGCCTGACCTCATGTGCCACGGCTGGGGTCTCCGTGGCTGCTATGGCTCAGATCACCCGGTGTTGTTGAAGCTCCTGAGTTCGGACAGCGGTTTCTTCTGCGAATAAGCCACCAATCCCTGCGGGTCCGGATAGCCCAATGCTATGAGCATGATGACCCTCTCGCCCGGATCCAGCCCCAAGAGTCCGGTCATTTTGCACTCTTGCGGTTTCAGATCAGGCCAGTTCAGACAGCAGGAGCTCAGCCCCTGCGTCTCGAGGGCAAAGAGGAATGCCATGGTCGCCAGAGAGGCGTCAATGTAAATCAGGTGGCGGTCCTCTTCTCCGAACCAGGCGTGCAGTTGGCCGATCAGAACGACTATCGCGGGAATGTTGTGACCGAATCCACCGGTTCCCGTCGGGATCGCGGTAATCATCTGGGTCAGTTCCGGGTCGTCAAACACGCGGAACTCAAATGGTTGAAGATTGCACGCGCTGGGTGACAACGCCGCCACCGCAAGGGCCCGATCGATCATCTCTCTAGGCACGGGCTTCTCCAGGAACCAGCGAACGGAGCGTCGTCGGCGCGCCAACTCCAGCAGGTTTTCGTATTCGACAGGCGAGGGTACGGCATCGCCCCGCGCGTACGGCACGGCCGTGGGCCCCCGCTTCGGCGCGGTCGCCCGCACCGCGCCGAACCGGTCCCTGAGTCGGTCGACGGTCGGATGGGGCCCAGCCACCTCGAAGTACCGGGCAAGCACATCCGAAGCCCACTGCAACTCGAGCTCACTCACGAGTTCGGGCGAGGCTCTCCCAAATTCGAACGTCCTTGTATAACACGCAACCGTCTCTTCAATGTAATCGAGGGCGAACGCATCGCGCCGCGTTCGCATCAGCAACCCTTTCTCCAGAAGATGTATATTCCGCCGCAGAATGTACCGGTACGCCGATGGGTCCCGAGCTTCCTTCAAGTGCTTCAAGCCGCCGTACAACACTCCACGGTGCTCACGCCGAAACGAGCCAGAACGGAAAGCGTAATAGACCGAGCAGAGGAATCCCGACTTCGCTACGAGTTCGAGGATGAGACGTCGTATCTGCCGTATTATTCGTTCATGCATCGCGGTCTGTCCCGGTCGGGAGTTGTTCAGGGTTGCTTGGACTCGGATAACTTGAGCTTTGCCCGTAGCGTCTTTCGGTCAATCCCGAGGATCTCCGCCGCGCGGACTTTGTTGCCACCGACGCTGGCCAAGACATTGCGAATGTGTTCCGCTTCAACCTCTGCCAGGGTCCGATCCAACCCGACTTCGCCCGCTACCGAGAAACGCATCAGGGAAGGCAGGTCTGGGGGATTGATTACACCTCCATCAGTCATAACCACCAGCCGCTGCATGACGTTCTCCAGCTCCCGTACGTTGCCTGGCCACGCGTAGCTTCTCAGAACTCGCAGGACCTCGTCGGAAAGCTCGGGCACCGCTCCACCCAATTCTTCGGCGAACTTCGTGGCGAAGTGCGAAGCCAACAGGAGAACGTCATCTTCGCGCTCGCGCAGCGGTGGCACGGTGATGGTTATAACGTTCAGGCGGAAGAACAGATCCTCCCGAAACGTCTCATTCTTCACCAGTGTTCGGAGGTTCTTGTTGGTCGCGGCCACGACTCTCACGTCGACCTTTCGCGGGCGGTCGGATCCAACCATGCAGAGTTCACCATCCTGAAGCACCCGGAGTAGCTTGGCTTGCATGGGCAACGCCGTGTCACCGATCTCGTCAAGGAAAATGGTCCCGCCGTCCGCGGTCTGAAAGAAGCCCGCGCGGGCTTCATGGGCCCCGGTGAAGGCGCCTTTGACGTGTCCAAACAGCTCGCTCTCCAACAGGTTCTCCGGAACTGAACTGCAGTTGACTGCCACAAATGGGGAAGACGCCCGTGGACTGCTGTAGTGAATCGCCCGCGCCGCCAACTCCTTGCCCGTGCCGCTTTCCCCGGAAATAAGTACCGTTGCCCGCGATGAAGCGGCCTTGCTGATTTCCCGGAACACCTTGCGCATGGCCTCCGAGTTGCCAGTCAGACCGGACGGGGATGACGGACGTGCAGCCGGCGCCGCCTGCGCTGCCCGGCGGGCTTTCAAGACGTCGAGAACGCGTTGGACTGCAGAGAGAAGTTCCTCGTCGGTGAATGGTTTCGTGAGATACTCTTGAGACCCGGCCTTCACCGCTGTGACTGCCCCTTCGACTGTGGGGTAGCCAGTAATCATCATGACTTCCGTATCTTTCAGGTTCTCCCGAACATGCCGAACCAGGTCCATCCCGCTGATCTTGGGCATCTTCAGGTCGGTGATGACCAGATCTATCGGGGTGTTGTCGAGAGTGCGGATTGCCTCAGCGACATCCGAGGCTGTAAATACCTGGTACCCGCTGGCTGTCAATCTGCGCTGGATCAGTTCCAGCGTATCGGGGGCGTCATCTACAGCCAAGATGCGGTCCATTTCGGGTGCGGCTCCCATTTCAGTCAATCTCCTGTGTCTCCTCCGACTTAGGGGTAGGAAGAAGGATTGTAAACTGCGTGCCTTGGCCGGGCTGGGTTTCGACCTCGATCGTTCCACCATGCGAACTGACGATCCCATGTACGACCGCTAGGCCAAGCCCGGTACCCTCATTGACGTCCTTCGTGCTAAAGAACGGCAAGAAGATCTTCTCCTGGACCTCTGAACTCATGCCGAACCCAGTGTCCTGTACAACCAGCGACACGGAATCATCGCTCGTCCGTGTGCTTACCGTTAAGGTCCCCCCGTTTGGCATGGCCTGCATGGCGTTGACGATCAGATTAACCAGCACCTGTTTGAGCTGCGCCGGATCCACGGTTACCTCAGGGAGTCGCGGGGCGAACTCGCGGACTACTTTAGTTCCCGCTTTCGAGCACCGTGCTTCCAGAAAATAGAGTGCGTCCTCGACCACCTCGTTGAGGTTGGTCGCCACCTTCTTGGACGGCATCTGCCGCGAGAAGACCATTAGCTTCCTGATCACCTCGCGTGCATGGAGCGACGCCCTGACAACCTTATCGAAGTCGCGCTCCGCCTGCTCGGGCAGGTCGGGGCAATCCTTACCCAGCTGAGCGAAGCCCAGAATACTGCTGAGAGGCTCGTTCAACTCATGGGCGACGCCTGCAGCCAGTTCCCCAATGGTGGCAAGACGGTCTGCGTGGACAAGCTGCTGCTCCAGTTTCTGCTTCTCCTCCATCCCCTGGTTGCGGTGGACAATAAGGCCCACTTCTCTGGCCACAGCACTAATAAGTCTCTCCTCTTCCTTGAGGAATGCTCCGACTTCCAACTCAGGTCTCTCTTCAAGGTAGACCACCTCCACGGTGCCGCGTCGATGGCCATCTACGAGGATTTCCGCCGACTGCCGATGCTTGGCCTGGCGAAAGCCGCGCGTAACGTACGATTTCCCGTCGAGAGTGATCCTCGCGGCAGTCATCTCCGGGTACTGCCAACCGGGAGGAAGAAGTTCCACGATTGACTGAAGAACCTCGGGCAACGCGGTTCCGCCTGGTTCTGCCACCTGGGCGATGCCGTACAGGCAGGTCAACTCCTTGACCCGCTCGCGCAACGCCGCCTCGGCGCGTCGATCCGCTACTGCCAGCCCAAGTGTCTGCGCCATGCCCTCATAGAACTCAACTTCACCCTCGGTCAAAAAGTCGGGTCGTTCACTCTTGATATGCAAAAGGCCAATAGTCTGCTCGTCAACGAAGAACCTGATGACGGCCAGCGACCGGTAGTGCCCTCCGACACATAAACGTTCACCAGCCACATTCACGCCAGCCTCGGTACGGGCTCCTAACGGCTCCCACGTATTGCCGGTCCAGAAACTCCCGTTGCTGCTAAAGAATGGTAGTATGGAATCGAAGCGCCGCCGGGCGACGTCTTCGCACAATCGCTCGAGATCGGACGCTCCCTGGGCCGCCGGGATCACCACCCCATCTTCACCGATTGTCCACTGTACAAGCTCGAAGTTGATAGCGTTCTGTGGACGCCGCGCGGCTTCCCAGCGGTAGTGCAGATCACCATCATTCAGCCGGATCTCAATGGCGTCGCATCCTGAGAAATCGAGCAGCACCCCCGAGATCTCGCGGAGGAAGTCTATTCTGGGCAGGCCACGGTTGGCACAGTGCAGAATCGCGCGCGAAAGTGCGACGCTGTCCTCAACGCGGATGGGAACACGCTTAGTGGAATCGGGTACATCTGAGCAGTCTTCGTTCATCGTCGATCCATCTGTCAGGCAGCTCTGGAATCAACATCATAAGACGCTCCTGACAGCTCTACCATGCCTCTTGTCTGCGTGGTGAGCTCCATTCCACGCCCAGCGCTGAACATAATGGAACCTACAGCTCTCCGTGCAAGCGTGGCCGACCAGAACGCGGAGGAACGCGCCAGAGTCGGGCGCGGCTGTCTTCCGCTGTCCTTCCTGCCGGAAGTGCGGATGCGCGCCGAAACTGCCGCCCCGAGTGGCTATCGAGGATACACGCTGTTCGATTTCGCGCACACGGAGCCGCTTCTTAACCTCGCGTGCACCTACCCTTGTCGAGGCCATGTGTGAATGCGATCGTGTGTCGCCCCTGTCGAAGACGGCGAGTAGGAACTCGCGGTTGCAGACTGTGCGATCGCGGGAACGCTGCGCCCGTGTTCGTAACACCAAATCGTGTCGGGGTGACGTGCGCCGACACGTTGTAAGTCTTTATACTGCAAACACTTACGCCAAACTCCGACAACCCTGAACCGACAATTCCGCCACACACGTTTATGATTCACCCGCCATCCCTGGTCGCGTAACATGCTTGTGATCCGAGGCGTTCCGTACCGTCCGTAGACGGCAGCCAGCTCGATGATCCGTTGCGTTAGCGGCTCCTCGTCGTCACGTACCGCAGGAAGGTAACGCTGCGTGGCACGGGGCTGACGTAACACTCGGCATGCCCGCCTCTCGGAAACCTTGAAGCGATCCATCGCCTCCTGAACCGCCCTCCGCTTCCGTTGCGGGCTTACAAGTTTCCCGAGGCCGCCTCGCAAAGAACGGCCTTGTCGAGTTCGGCATCGGCCAGGAGTCGCTTGAGACGGCTGTTCTCCCGCTCGAGTTCCTTGAGCCGCTTGGCCTGATCGGTCTTCATGCCCCCGTACTCTCGACGCCACCGATAGTACGTAAACCCAGTAACGCCGATGCGCCTGCACGCGTGGGCAACAGTCCGCCCCTTGGCGATCAAGACATCCGCTTCACGCAGCTTGTTGACAATCTGTTCCGGAGAATAACGCTTCCTGCTCATGACCGTTCCTCCATGATCCACCGGCGGAGTGTAATCCAACAGGTGGATCAGATTTAGAGGGAAAGGTCAACTGCATCGACGTCGACCGGATCAGATCTTGTCCGGATAGCAGCTTTGCGCTATACCGTTAATCGGGTCGCGGGAACGCTTTTACCGGCTCGGCGACCCTGCGATGGTATTCCACATGACGGTCGAGAGCGTCGATCAAGTCGTTCAGTTTTCTGCGAGGATTGCGGAAGAGCGACCACGCAAACGGATGTCCCCGATAAAACTCGGCTCGCTCGGCCAGCTGCTCCTCCCAGACATGCCAGTCGAAGTCACGGCCCGGGTACCGGTCATATTTCACATAAGTGTCGTATATCCCGTTATCTGGGTCGGCTACGAACGTAGCGGTTTCCGCTTCAAAGTGTTGTAGTAGAGTCTTTGCTGCCCGATAGCCTCCAAAAGGGAGAAAGGCAATCGGTCTCTCGACCTGCCGCTGACAGATGCGGTTAGCCTCCTCTGCAAACTGCCACCCACGTTTCATTAAGTTACTAAAGCCCCAGGGGGGCAAAGCAGCCCAGAACCCGAGTTTCGGGATTGGGTTAGCTTGGGGCGGAGAAGATACTTGGATCCGCTCGGTCTGCATGCGATCGACGCGTCTTTCGATTGACAACGTCCGCTTTCCGTAGGCAAGCAGGTAAAACGGCCACGTAAACATGTACACGAAGCAGGCTTCAGCCGTTCCGAGTGCCCACCCGTGGGCGCTCTTGCAGAAGCGAACGTGTTCAGCGAATCCGCGAAAGAACACCCCAACCACGTTGCGGCTCCTTGCGTGAAGCAGACACTGGAGAACCTCAAGGTTCTCAGGACTAAAGTGGAAGAACATGGTCTCTTCTCCTGAAAAATCATATCTTGTTTCGGGGCAGTGGTCAGAAGCTCGGTTCCTGTTCGAATCTGAGCCGATTCTACGGGTCGGTTCCCGCCTACCTTGGCCACCAGGCTCGCCGTGCCTCCGCGATATCTCTTAGTTGGCCAAGCACGGCCAGAGCTCCTTGGGTGAAGCCAAGCTCGGATAGCATGGGACTAGCGATGCGTTGCTTGGATCGAAGAAGTCCTGTACCTAACGCTTCGTATGGTCCAGCGAACATGTGGTAATCGCCGCCGTCAGTCAGTTGGATGGAATCAGCCTCGACACGGATGCGCCCGCAGCCACCGGTCGCCACGATTGTGTCAATTCCCTGCAAAAACGCTGCATCATCGACTTTCCGAGGCTGGCGGGCGTCGACGGTCCCATCTGCCGGCCGAAGCGATGACCGTGTCGCCGCCAGCACGGCCTAACCGAGTCATCCCAAACCCGGACGATCGCGCCCGGCTACCGGCGATCGGCCAGGAACTCGACCACGACGTTGCCGACGTAATCGGCATCGCCACGCCGCGGACGTATTGTCGCTGGGTTGTTGAGCTACGGGCAAGTGCCTCAGACTGCCAGAGAGTTTACTTTCCGCCCTGGAATCTAGCACCTACAATCCAATCCTGTGAGCTCTTGGTGGCGGCGTATCGCTCCACCGCGAAAACAGAGGGTGCCACACGATGCCCGGGTGTTCTCAAGTACCTGCCTAGGGCGAGCCGAATTGGGTTTGCTGGGCCAGCCGATGCCTGAGCCTTCGGGAGCTTCGAATGTCGACAAGCACGAGCTCCACGCGATCGTGTCTGGTATCCAGGACGGAAGCAACGCAAGAAGTTTGCGCCACGACCGGGCGGGCGGCGTCATCATGGGTGTGGACAATCGGACAGACGAGGCTCCCTCAGCGAACGTAAGTGTGGACTCCCAGCCCCAGCACAGCGCCAATTTAACGCCGTCGCTGGTAGCGCGGCTACGCAGCGGAGATACCATGGCCGGCGGCCTGCTGGACGAGCTCTACCGCCGAGCTGTTGTCCGCTTCTGCCGAGCATATCTGGGAAGTAGTGAGGAGGCTGAAGATGCCGCTCAGGAGGTGTTCTACAGAG
This sequence comes from Phycisphaerales bacterium, assembly GCA_020348265.1. GTDB lineage: Bacteria > Planctomycetota > Phycisphaerae > UBA1845 > UBA1845. Next base: position 3,543,725 of record CP070744.1, read on the forward strand.
TCCTGCGTGCGACTGAAGTACCCGACAACTTCCGAGCATGGCTCTACCGGATCGCTCGCAACTATTGCACCAGTGTTCTGCGAAAACGCGCCCGCCGACGCGATCAGCGCGACATTCCGGAAGCCTCGCATGTGGCCCAGGAGGCAACGGGATACCTCACCCGTGTGGTCAAGCAGGAGTTGCAGTCTCGGGTAGTCCACCTGATCGAGGCGTTACCGCAGACGCAGCGCGAGTCGATTTTCCTGCGGTATGGTGAGGAACTCTCCCGTTCCGAGATCGCTTACGTACTGGACATTCCGGAATCCACAGTCAAGTCCCGTTTGTTCCAGGGACTCAAGAAGCTGCGCGAGCACACCTCTCTGCTCGGCGAGCATTGAACGGCCGGTCTTGGACTCGACCCATCAATCACTGGGCGGTCTCTGCGGAAGGGTCCGCAAAGTTCTCGCTACGTCACGGCCATGATGCCCCATGCCTCAGTTGTACCCTACGATGCCCGGCTGTATAATCGCTACCTGGTTCGGCGGCCTGGCACTGCGACGCAGAGCCGTGGGCACTTCTGGTGGGCTGGCGATGGACTGCAACATCTCGGAAGAGCGGCTGTGGAGTTGGATCGACGAGGGCTCACCGGTGTTGGCAAAGCACTTGGCGGAGTGCCCACGATGCAGAAAACTCGCGAACGAGATTCAGACGGGGATACAAGCTGCCACGGTGGGCGCGAAATCACTGAGTACGCCACTGCCTGAGAAAGTCGGCTCGTACTTCATCAAGAGGCTACTCGGCGAAGGGAGCCAGGGGTTGGTTTACCAGGCCGAGCAACAGTCTCCCAAACGGTTGGTGGCGCTCAAAGTGCTCAAGGGTGGCCGCTTTATCAGCCAGCGTAACATCCGACAATTCCAGCGCGAGAGCCAGACCCTTGCGGCCCTCAACCACCCTTGCATCGCTACCGTATACGAAGCCGGACGGACCAAGGAGGGGCAGCATTATTTTGCCATGGAACTGGTCATCGGTAAGCCGTTCAATGAGTACGTCCGCGACTGGGATGTGTCTCGCCACGGGCGTCTACAGCTATTTGCGAAGGTTTGCGATGCTGTCCAATATGCCCATGAACACGGTGTGATTCACCGGGACCTCAAGCCGACGAACATTCTCATAGTCGAGGATGAAACCGAGGCAAACGCGAACGGAGACTGGGATACTCGCGGACGGCCGAAGGTTCTGGATTTTGGCTTGGCCCGAATCACCTATGCCGATCTGACACTCTCGGTTGAGGCCACCGGTACTGGACGGATTGTGGGTACGCTTCGTTACATGAGTCCGGAGCAAGCCCGCGGGAATGTCCAGGCGATTGATGCCCGCAGCGACGTCTACGCGCTCGGCGTGATCCTGTACGAGTTGCTGACAAACCGTGCACCGTACGACACTGGCCTTTTCCTCCCCGCAGCCGTAGAAACCATTTGCGAGCGACCACCCGAAAGACCCAGCCGCGTCAATCACGCCCTCCGTGGGGACTTGGAAGCCATTGCACTCAAGGCCTTGGAGAAAGAACCGTCGAGCCGCTATCAGTCTGTACAAGAACTGGGGGCCGATATCCATCGATTCCTCGACGGTGATCCCATCCTAGCTCAACCACCAAGCCGCTTCTATGTCCTCCGAAAGAGAATGGCCAAGCATCGTTTGCGATTCTCCCTCGCAACCGCGGTCGTTCTCTTGGCACTAGCGGGGATAGCCGCTGGCATTCTTGGAAAGCAGCGCGAACTGGATTCGGCGCGCCGAAAGGCGCTCTTCATACAGCGCATCCTGGAGGCTGGGAGTGTGGATTGGATGTCCAGGGATAACGCAGATCGGGCGTCCGGGCGCAGCGCGGAATGGGTGTCCAAGGATGACGTGGACCGGATTACCCAGCAAGCTGAACGTCTCTTTGCGCTGCATCCGGATTTGCCCGAGGCTTGTTTGGTGTTAGCCCGGGGCCGCTACGAGGCTAGTCGGCACCACGCCGACAACAACCTGCCATATTCTCTGGTTACCCTGCAGAATGCAGTCACGAGTGATCCGTCGAAGCGGGCTTTGGATCTGCTGTTGGTAGAGATGTACGAACAGTGGGGTTGGTCTGAAGGAACGCACAAGCTGCGGCCAGAGTATATGGAAACTCCATCAGACACAGCGGAAGCTTGGTATCTTCGCTCCTTCGCAACACTCAATCTTGATCAAGCCAAGCGTTGCGCGGAATGTGCTGCCTTAAGGCAGGGTCCGGCACGTAGGTGGGCTTTGCATCGGCTGGCCTATTTATATCTGCAGGTCAATGACATTCCGGGCGCCTTCCGTGTCGCCCGCGAGCTGCAGAGTCTCGGGAAAGAGCCTTCCATGTGGCTCAGATTCGAGGGGCGCGTCCTGACCGAACAGCGCCGCTATCAAGAGGCGCTGAGACTGTACAGCCAAGCCATCGCGGTCGCTCCGAAAAACCGTGCACCTTATGTGGGTCGGGCTCACGTTTACTTCTGCCTCGGCCGGTACGACGACGCCATCACGGACTACTCGACCGCGATCGATCTCAGCGCTTCACCCCATCGGGCAAAGTGGCTAGCCTGCAGACGTGCCTCTGCATTGTGGATGAAGGGCGAGCTCGAAAGAGCGGCGGAGGATTGTCGCGAGTTTCGTAGGTTATCAGGCCCTGCCACACGTACCGATGCATGGCTGTATCTGCTGCTGCAAGACCGGGCTGGAGAACTTGAGCAGGATGGTCGCCCTTCTGAAGTGAAGGCAATCCTCGAAGAGGCGCAAAACGTGCTGGAGTCCGCAAAGCGCGGCGCAGGCGCGAAGGGGCGCTTTGCGCAGATCTTCCGGTGTCTGAACGGTGACTGTACGCCAAGCGAGCTTATAGGCGGCGCCAATCCCTCAGATCAGGAGCAACTCTGCGAAGTCTTCTATTATGCGGGCGAGTCCTGCTTGCTGAACGGTCGCATCAACGAAGCTCAGACGTATTTCCAGAAGTGCGTGGAGACTGATCTGGCTTTCGACCCAGACAGTCCTGCGTTGGATCCCAACGTGGAATACCATCTTGCCCGATGGCGTCTCGACCGGTTGTCCGCTGATGGCGGTGCCCCTACGGAACGCCCACGTGAATAGACGGACGGCAGGCTCTTCTCGACGTTGATCGTGGATGTTCCCTCTGGTACGGAGCTAAAACGCGGCGGCGCAGGCGAGGTCTGTGTCCACTACTACGTTGCCCTTCTCCTGTATTGAGACCCCCAAAGCCCAAGCGGACTATTATGTCCGCTTGGGCCCGTTCATTTCGTGAGACTACGGGCAGTCACCTGGATCGACATTGTTACCCGCCCACGAATATCGGGGACCCTGCAGGCCGAACGGAGTCTGGTTGAGGTCACCCACGTTCAGGATCGCATGGGTGTGATAGAGGGGCGGGTACCAACGCCCGCCCCCGCCATTCCTCAACCGCCTATCACTCACACTGACACTCTCCCGGCGTGCAACGCCACGGGAGACCCTGCAGACCGCGCAGAATGTACTGCAGATCGGTTATATTTAGCAGCCCATTCGGCGGGTTGCACTCGGGAATGGCGCAGCCGCCCGAGCCGATCAGGTCGATCCAAGTCCAATGCGCCTGCGGCATCGGGTCGCCTGGAAGACCGTAGTTGAGGTTCGTAAGCAGATAACCTGAGATATCACCGACGCTGAGGATCTGGTTCGGGGGATCGAACTCAGCGGTTACCGGATCAACCGGGCCGACCACATCGCCATAATTGCCCGGCGGAGGCCTTAGGATCGTCCCGATCACGAACGCGTCGCTGCATGGGCTACCCTCTGGAGGTACGCAGGCGCTAACCGCATATGTCGCTACCGGCGTCATCTGACAGTCGCCGATATGCAGCAGTGACGAGTCGGCGACACCGAAGTTGTCCCAGGCTCTGAATACTGGTGTGGTATCCAATCTGGCGAACCAGTCTTCGTCCGTACACCCGCCGGGAAGCCTGCATCCGCGCGGTTCTTGCTCGGGCTCTTGCACCCACCAGCTTAGGCCCTCATCCGGATGGTGGACGCAGGGTGCGGTGAGAGCACAGGTTCCGCCACTACAGGCGGAATCACCCGAACATGTGGTGTCTGCGTTGTTGTCGCACACGTTCGGACAATCCACATCCACGGAGCACGTCCGGCGAAGATCACCCGCACAGCGGGTCATCTCCACCAGCTCGACCTTCAATGCCACTTCAGCATCAGCGTTTGTGCTTGGATCGATGGAGATGTAGCGGTGCTTGCGGGCCTGATGGACCGGATTCGCCGGGGCGTCCGGTGGAACAAGCGGTCTGCACTTGCCGGCGCTATCTGCAAGGTAGATGGCCAGGATCTCCTCCTCATCCAGGGCACGGTTGAAGATCTCGACTTCGTCAATGTCCCCGTCAAAGGGGCTGGAAAGGTTACCCGAGGCGTTGCGCCCCGTGCCGATCAACAGCGCCTGATCCGGCGAGCCGAGATATCCGATCGCGCCTGCGAGGTACATCGTCGCGTCCGAAACGCCGTCAATGTAGATTTCGAGGGTGACGTCGCCCAATCCGTGCCTGGTGAGTGTCGCGGCAACATGGTGCCAGTTGCTGTCGTTCACCGTCTGCGCGGTCTCTGCCGGCATCCAACAGGCGCCCTCATCACAGATCCCGAACCGCAGGTGCCCATTCGACACCATGAAGTAGTACCATAGCCAGGAGCCCTTGACGACAATGTTCCCATGATCTGCATCCGTTCGAATCCACGCATCGATGGTACCTTCGCCCATCCCGAAGTCCAGCGAACCCTGGTCTAAGACTTCCACGTAGTCGTCTGTGCCGTCAAAGCTGAGCGCCCCGCCCACTTTGCCGGCAGGAAGGGGGGTGGGCCCGTTAAGGTGCGTGCCATCGTTGTCACCTGCGATGTCATACGCTGTGGGCCCTGCCGGCTCGTCGAGCGTCCACCACGAGAGCATATCAGCGGGCGGGTCGACGCACTTACATTTGCCGGCGGTTCCTGCCAGGTAGATGGCCAGGATCTCCTCCTCCTCCAGGGCGCGGTTGAAGATCTCGACTTCGTCGATGACCCCGTCAAAGAAATTATAGCGGTATCCCTGAGCGCTGGGACTCGCACCGATCAGCAGTTCTTCACCTAGACCCCCGATTGGCCCGACAGGATAAGGGATGTAGTTCGTCCCGTCCAACACGCTGTCAAGGTAAATATCTACAGTGACCGCGCCCGGGGGATCATCGTGCCTTGAGAGTGTTACGGCGACATGGTGCCAATTGCCGTCGTTCACCGATTGCGCGGTCTCGGGCCCCGGGTAACAGAACGCGTCGTCGCAGAACTCGAACGTCAGGCGCCCGTCCAAGTACGAGTGAGAATAAAGGACGTAGGTCAACCCGGCACCCTTCGCGACGATGGTTCCAACATCTTCGCTTGTTGTTCTGATCCATGCGTCGACGGTGCCTTCGCCCATGCCGAAGTCGAGCGAGCCATCATCTAAACCTTCCACGTAATCGTCTGTGCCGTCGAAGCTGAGCGCCCCGCCCACGAACCCGGGAAGGGGAGTAGGGCCGTTCATGTGCGTACTATGCTTGCCACCAACGATGTCATGCGCCGTGGGGCCGGTCTGCTCATCGAGTGGCCACCACGCGACCATATCCGGCGGCGGAGTGGTGCACTCCTGCTCACATTCGTCGGGGATACCGTTGTCGTCCCCGTCAGAGCTTGTTCCACTTTCGATATCACATTGGTCGGGGACACCGTTGTTGTTGCAGTCATCGCACCAGGCCTCACCGGTGCAATCAGCGATGTCGCACTCGTCCGGCTGAGTGTTGGGCTGGCAATCCGTCTCACATTCATCCGGAACGCCGTTGGCATTGCAGTCCGGGGCGTCGGGATCGATGGGCGGCACTTCACACTCATCCGGGATGCCGTTCTCGTTGCAGTCATCGCAGTCCGGATCACCGGCGCAATCGTCGAGGTCACACTGGTCAGGCACGCCGTTGCCGTTGCAGTCGTCGCAGGCCGGATCGCCGGCGCAATCGGCGATGTCGCACTGATCGAGTATGCCGTTGCCGTTGCAGTCGTCACAGGCGGGGTCTTCGGCGCAATCGGCGGCGTCGCATACATCTCCAACGCCGTTCGGCTGGCAATCCGCTTGATCGGGATTGTACAGGTAGCAGTTGTCGCACTCGTCGGGGATGCCATCGTCATCCACATCCAGGCTCGTCCCGTCGGTGATGTCACACCCGTCGGGCACGCCGTTCGCCTGGCAATCCTGACAGGACGGCTCCTCCGGGGGACAGCTTTCCATATCGCACTTGTCACGGATCCCGTTGTCGTTGCAGTCGCAGTCCGTCATCGGATTGGGGTCTTCGATTCCGGGGTGGAAATCGGTGCACCACCACTCCGACTCCAAGGGCATGTTCGGGTCGAGGTCGGCGACCCAGTGGTCCACATTCTGGGCGAGTGGTACGGCATCGAACCCCCACAAGCCGGTATCCAACACCTCTGGGTCACCGCCACCAACTTTGGTGAAGGTGAATTTCGGCTGGACATAAAGCTGCGTTTCATACGTTCCGCCGTTACAGTGCGTCTTGTACGCCGTCAGCGTCGACTGGTACGCCGGGGCAACCACAGATAGGTCGACCGCGACATCCCAGAGCTCTGGTTCCTTCCCGCCGTTGTACGTGACCGTGATCGGTGCGATGCTCTTGAGGTTGAGTGCCACGATCTCAATGTCGACCGTGCTCGGTTCGCCGGAAGGCAAGTCGCATCGCTCGAACGGGTCACCCTCCCGCCAGATGAGCGTGTCGGCGGCCTCGAAGTAACCGTACTCCGTCTCGCCCAGCGGTTCGCCACGTAAGCACACCTGCTGGGCAACCGGGGAACCATAGGGGTCTGAGCCGGCCCCAAAGAAATCGGCTGGAATCGGCGGCGAATAAGGGGCGTAAGCGTCACCAAAATGGTGGCAGATGGGATGCGCATCGCAGAGCTCGCCGCACTCTTCGGCGGCTAGGTCGGCACAAACCCCGTCCCAGACCTCACTGCAGCAGTAGGCGTCGAGGGCACAGACCGCGGCCTCACACGGGATATCATCGCAACCCGGGAAATCCTGGGCATCACAACAGTCGCTACGCGCGGCCGAGACCCACGCGTCGATCAACTCCGCGCAATCGCTGCGGGGGCCTTTCTTAGCCATCGTGTAGCAGTTGCGTGCAGCATCGGTCCAGTGCACGACGACCATGTCCGGACCTTCGTGGTAGTTCGTGGCCACGTTTTGGGTCGGACAGGAAGTGCCTGGGCCCCGACTGGTCCCACCTCGTAAGGTACATTCGTCTGGTGCCAGGTCTGCGCAACTCGTTGCGCTGAAGCAACAGGCCACTTCGCACTCGTCGGGGATCCCGTTACCGTCGAGATCAAGGCTTGTTCCGTAGGCGATGTCGCAGTCGTCCGGGATCTCGTTGAAGTTGCAGTCCTCGCTTGTACCGTTGGCAATATCGCACTCGTCTGGAATGTCGTTGGCGTTGCAGTCCTCGCTTTCTCCGCACCCGTTCGGATCGCTGGCGCAATTACCAACCTCGCAATAGATGTCACAATCGTCGGGAACGTCATTGATATTGCAGTCAGGATCACACTCATCTGGAATGTCGTTCTGGTTGTAGTCGTCGCTGGTCTCCTCGGCGATGTCGCACACATCTCCGACGCCGTTTGGCTGGCAATCCGCCTGATCGGGATTGTCCAGGTCACAGTTGTCGCACTCGTTCGGGATACCATCGCCGTCGACATCCAGGCTCGGCTCTTCGGCAATTTCGCAAACATCTCCAACGCCGTTTGGCTGGCAATCCACTTGATCGGGATTGTACAGGTAACAGTTGTCGCACTCGTCCGGGATGCCATCGCCATCGTCATCCAGGCTCGTCCCGTAGTAAATGTCGCACTCATCCGTGACGCCGTTGGGTTGGCAGTCCGGCTCGCACTCGTCCGGAATCCCGTTGGGTAGGCAATCCAGGCTTGTACCCTCGGCGATGTCGCATTCATCGAGGATCCCGTTCGGCTGGCAGTCCTCGCCAGTGCCCTCGGTGATCTCGCAAATGTCCATCGTGTCATTGTTGTTACAGTTCGACAGGGCTCCGACGACATACGCTGAACCCGAGTCGGTCTCTTGGCCATCACCCAAGCGTGCCCCCACCAGAGCGCTCTCACCCGAGATGGCCACCGAGCACCCAAACTCATCCCCGGCGTCACCGTTGGTAGCCACCACCTTGGCGCGTTCGTTGTGATACGGGAAAGGAACGGAGCCCCAGCCGCCGCCTGGTCTCACGAAGACGTATGCCGAGCCGGAGTCTGTAGCGTTCCCGTCGTTGACGGGCGCGCCGATCACTGCCGTATCGCCGGTGATGCCCACCGAGTTGCCAAAACGATCGTTGTTCGCGCCGTCAGATGGGAGCAGCTTGACGTCTTCCTCTAATGGAGAATCGACAGAGGCCCAACCGCCAATAGGTTTCACGAAGACGTATGCCGAGCCGGAGTCGGCCCCATTGTCGTCATCCTGGTGCGCCCCGATCACGATGGCGTCACCGTCAATGGCTACGGAGATGCCGAACTGGTCGTTCTCTGCGCCGTCGGAAGGCAGCAGTTTGGCTTCTTCGAGCCAGTCTGCCCCGTCGAACCGGAAAACATACGCCGATCCGGAGTCGGTGCCATTGTCGTCGTCATTGCATGCCCCAATCACAACCGTGTCGCCGGAGATGGCCACGGAACAGCCAAACCAATCCATCGCCCAGCCGTCAGAGGGTAGGAGTGTGGTTTCGTAGCCCCAATTCCCGCCGTTGTCTCGGAAAACATACACCAAGCCGGAAAGGATGTCGTCGGTGCAGCGTGCTCCTATCACGGCGACGTCACCTGAGACTCCCACCGAGTAGCCGAAGTTGTCATTAACACCGCCGTCAAAGGCGTCGAGCTCCTTCTCCTGGACCCAGATCGAGCCGGATCGACGATAGACATACGCGAGGCCGGACCAAGGCGCAGGCCCCGACGCCTTGTGCGCTCCGATCACGGCGACGTCACCATCGATGGCGACGGAAGTCCCAAACTCGTCATTCGCTGTACCGTCCGAGGCTAGCAGTCTGGCTTGTTCGGCCCAACTCATGCCGTCAAAGTAGAGAATGTACGCCGAGCCGGACCCATCGCCGTTCTCGGTGTCGTCCTCAGACGCTCCGATCACGGCGGTGTCGCCGTCGATGGCTACGGCCTCCCCGAAGGAGTCACCTGCCTCGCCGTCCGAAGCGAACAGATTATCCAGTTCCGTCGCCTCGCACGGCTGCGGCTCACATTCGTCGGGGACGTCGTTGTGGTTCAAGTCAAGGCTTGTTCTGTAGATAATATCGCATTCGTCCGGAATCTCGTTCGGTTGGCAGTCGAACTCACATTCGTCCGGAATGAGGTTACCGTTGCAGTCCGGGGCATCGGGATCCATGGGCGGCACTTCACACTCATCCGCAACGCCGTTGTCGTTGCAGTCCGCCTCACATCCGTCGGGGATGCTGTTACCGTTGCAATCCGGGGCATCGGGATCGATGGGGGGCAGTTCACACTCATCCGGAACGCCGTTGGGCTGGCAATCCGGGGCGAGGGGATCGATGGGCGGCACCTCACACCCATCAGGGACGTCGTTACCGTTGCAGTCATCGCAGGCGGGATCGTTCACGCAGTTGGCGAGGTCGCACCAGTCCGCGACGCCGTTTTCATCGCAATCCGGTATCGCACAGTCGACGCAGACATCACCGGTGGAGCAACTCGCGTCGGCCTCGAACGTCCACGGAGAGGGGAACTCTGCGCACTGCGTCTCCGTAACGTCGTCTTCGCACTGCGTCGTGCCCAGGCCTACCGAGTGACAGCACCTACCCATCGGGACCTTGATCACGACGGGCCTCTTGGTCAAAGGTAGTATCATATCCCCCGAGCAATCCAGCATGAAGGTTGCCGGTTCAAGCGCGGGACCCAGGTAATCTAGGAACTGAATCTGATACCACCCGGCAGCGCCTGTGGGGACCTTGATGGTGACCGTTCCTCCATAACTGAAAGGGAAAATCGGATCCGTGACGCAGCAAGGTGCAATCGACGCTCCCAAGTGCCAGGGGTCCAAAGGCCACCCGTCGATAATAATCGGACACCCCGGAATTGACGGAGACACATACTCATGGAAGACGAAGTAGCGCTCGTCAATATCAATCACGACGTAGGGTGGTTCGGGGCCACCGCCGGATGGGACCAGGGCATCACCGGTGCCACTGGTATACCCGGCCTGGTTAATGGTTGCGCGGTAAGCTTGAAGTTCGTATGAGTAGGGATCAGGCCACCCCCAGCCGGACAGCTCGAGTGTGAGAGTCACCCACACTGGATCGGTCAGGACGCCATCAATGGTGATCACCGGTACACTTCCGTCGTATTCGACGAGGTAGTCCCCACTGCTCGGCCACCACCTCATCTCCGACGGAAACTGGCCAAAGGTGCTGCTGTTGAAACCGAGGATTCCCAATACCAAAATACCCGCAGTCAAATACTCGATCGCTTTCATGGTTACGCCTCCGTAAATTGACTTGCACGCCCGACCCGCAAAGTTAAACAGCTGAGGATCGATGCATGCGGCTCTAAGTGTCTCATCCATGCGGAATTGCCGCGGATGGGCTCCCTCCGACCCGACGGCTCGACAATGGTGGTGTTGCGGCGGCAACGTTGTTGAGGGGGGCAAAGTAAGGCCCGTGCCGGAGGTTGTGCTGGTACAGGCTGGTACACTCCGGGCAGGAACAATCTATTGCGCTTCGTAGACAGGTTCATATCGAGTCCTCCAGATTTAAGTACCTGACTGCTATATGCCTCAGCCAAAAGGCAGTCAGTCGACCTAACCGGTAGTCTGGTTTGCGGGTCGAAATCTTACGCGCGCGACCTGTTTTTTTTGCTGTCACGATGCGGGCACCGCCCGGTATGCGCACCGAGGGCGTCACCACCAGGCCGCGCCCTTACAAACAAGACCGGTGGCCCAGGTCGTTCGACTCTTCCGTCGATCCGAGCAGAACCTAAACCATAATGTTTTCAGCCGAGCCCCCGCGATGAGGGAGTTGGGGTTGGCTGTCGGACCTCATATTACTAGACGCCCAGCTTGGCCCACTGGCGCATAGAAAACTGTGGCAAAAACCCGAGCCGTTACGACGCAACGGCCATACAGGACTTGAGAGCTTGCCCGTTGTGTCCGAGTATACAAACGTGCCTAAACACCGGGTTCGCAGCAAGTTATGACTCGGCGTTTCTTCGTGTACGATTGGGTTTGTGAACACATTTCAACCATGGCAACTTCTTCTCGTGACGGTGGCCGGCTGGATCAACCGGCAGCAGCAGGGCGTGGCCGCCCACATCCAGGAGGAGAACCGGATCCTGAAGAACAAGCTCAAGGGGGAAGCGGATTCGGTTCACCAACGATGAACACAGGTGGCTAGACGTGAAGGGCAAAGTCCCGCGCGAGCAAAGTCGGGCGGCGCAAGATCGATTCCGAGATTCGGAAGTTGATTCGCCGTATGTAGCGCGAGAATCCGAGCTGGGGTGTCCCGCGCATTCAATCTGAGCTCGCATTGTTGGGGCACGTTGTCTGTGAAACAACCGTAAGCAAGTATCGATTTCGGCATCGAAAGCCACCGTCACAGACTTGGCGCACCTTCCTCGACAATCACGTTCGAGACATCGTAGCAGTTGACTTTTTCACCGTTCCTACCGCTACACTCCGCATACTCTTCGCCTTTGCCTTGCTGCATCACGACCACCGGAAAGTCGTCCACTTCAACGTAACAGCGCATCCGACGGCCGAGTGGGCTGCTCAGCAGATCGTCGAGGCGTTCCCGGAAGATTCCGCTCCGCGGTTCTTGATCCGCGATCGTAATGGAACGTATGGCAGCGTATTCAGAGAACGCGTCGCCAATATGGGAGTCGACGAAGTCGTGACAACGCCGCGCTCTCCCCGGCAGAGTGCGTAGGTGGAACGCTTCATTGGTTCGATTCGGAGAGAGTGCCTTTCTCATGTCATCATTCTCAACAAACGATACCTAAGGCGGATTCTCCGCTCGTACCTGGACTATTATCATCATTCGAGAACTCATCTGTCGCTAGGTCGGAACTCGCCTGCCCCTCGTGAGGTCGAGCCGCCTGAGCGCGGTAAGGTAATCTCGTTATCGCCGCGCGGCCTGAACATCGATCCGCGCAACTCGCCCAGTGCACCCGACAGCGAGGTTGCGCGCATGCATGTCGAATAGCGCGGAATTGTTACATTACCGCGCCATTGGCGCGGAGTCGCAAGCAAGACTCAGCTTGTGACAGCCTCTTACCCAAACCACCGAGACGCTATCATGCTCCCGGATGGAGTTTCTGTTAGGGACAACGGCATTCGAAGCTCCGCTCCCAACGAAATCTGGCATGTCGATACAACGCTGATTCGACTTCTCGATGGAACCCGTGCCTACCTTCACGCCGTTATCGATAACTTCTCACGCCGCATACTCGCGTGGAAGGTGT
>CP070744.1:3556385-3585896 GCA_020348265.1 Phycisphaerales bacterium
CCGACGGGCCCGGTTTTTGTCGGGCGGAGGCCGACCTACGTCGCTGATCACTCCTTGGTAATCGCGGGAGCGGGGGATACCATACTCGTTTCTCGGTCGTTGGAAGAACACTTGTCGTTTTGCCTGCGGCGGTTTTGAGCATGGCAGTCTATACAACATCTCCCGGCCACGGGCAGGTTAATATTGACCTTGCCCCGATCAGCAGTTGTGCTTGCTGCGGATACAGCTTGGCCGGTCTCGCCGCACAGGGGCGTTGCCCGGAGTGCGGCGTGGAGTACTTTCCCGAGGACTGTGGACTTGTGTTCGAGACGGGTTGGCCCAGGATTAAGTCGCCGACCTTTCTGGTCCATACAGCGGTCGGCCTCTTGGCGATCTTTCTGGTCGTCCCAGGATTCGTACTGCCGTTCGCAGCATCAACTGCCTTCCTCTTGTTGAGTTTCATCACGTTTCATCGTTGGAGTGCGTATGGTAGAGTGGCAATCAGATCTGAAGGTATTATCTCGTACAACGACAATCGTCCGGCGTTTACGATACCATGGGAGGAGGTGAGGAAGCTGCAGCTTGGCGGCGGCGAGCGCCGGGGCTGGGGCCTTGTCATCCACTCCACCAAGTCGCGATGGCTTCGCGTGTTCCCGTTGGGGCGCGACGAAGAATCAGCCCGCCGATTCGTGGAGCATGCGGAGGCGTACCACAAGGCCGCAACGGAATGAACCGGGCTAGCAGGAGGTAAGTCAGGTGGGCCAGGTCGAGGGACCAGACCTGCCGCAGAGGCTGGCAAGAGGCAGACATGCGGAATCCGTGGTAACATCACATCGGCAGGTGTCGCTTCGCTCCACACTGGCCTACGCACTGAGTCATCGTGCGGGTAGCCATGAGGAAAGTTCGATGATCCGAAAGCGGTTGACAGTTTCGATGTACTTGGTCTCGTTTTGCATGACGTTCGTTTGCGGTGCCGGTCTATTCTGGGCAATGTTAAAATTTCATCCAGTAGTGGTGCCTCCTTATGAAAACATCGTCTTTCGATGGGCCGATCTGGCTCTGAGGATAGTATGCGCCGTATTGTTCGTCGGCTCGCCAGTCTGCGCATACGTGTGGTGTCACATTTATATCGCCTTGCACAATCGCAAAGTCCAGTATTACCATTGTCGAGGTTGCGGCTACGATATGCGGATGAATATCTCGGGCAGGTGCCCAGAGTGCTTCACAACCATCGAGCAAGGCTTGTGGTTGTGAGACAGAAAGACAGAAAAGGTGTCCCCTGACTACCGTCAACTGATTAGGGTGCCGAGAGTTCTTGATGAATGATTGCCCCCGCTGTGGTTATAATCTCACTGGTCTACCTGAGGTCTATAGATGCCCTGAGTGTGGGATCGACTATGATCCGGATACGGAGGTCTTCACACTCCAGGTGGGACGGCCAGAGTACCGTAACCTCAGGTATGGGCTGATCCTAGCCCTCCTTGTGTGTTACATGGCAATCCATGCGGGGCTTGGTCCTCCCTATATCCTACTTGCGCCAATCGGTATAGGGATGCTGGCCGAGATTTATCGATTATCCCGCAAATGCTTCGAGTCAAATTTCCTGATTCTCAACCAAAACGGCATACGGTTGGATGCCCCGGAGTCAGGCTCGCGCACTTTTTCTTGGGAGAGTGTGAGCAAGGCTAAGTACGGTTGGCTGACTGGCAAGTTTTACGTGCAGGGATGCGACGGCACCCGACTACTCGCGTGTAGCCATGAGCGGCTGGGTTCAGCTCGCCTTACTCGTAGATGCGCCACAGCAATCAACAGGCAGATAAGTAAAAGGAAATGAGAACAACGCAGCCAGCAAGTAGGTCGGGCTAGGCTCGACGCTTAGCTTGGGGCCATTGGGCGGAGCTCACCCTACGTTCCACGTCTTCCGCGACGGTTAGCGCACACCCCAGTCAGGAACCAAGCCTAAAGTCCCGGTGGCTACGCGATCCAAGTGGTCCGCACGGCGGACCCTACTCGACAGCGCAGTTCATCATCACCGTGCGGCGGCGTCAATCCAGGCGTGTGGGTTGCCAGATTACGCCTTCTTGGCCGAGCAGTGTGCCGCAGGCGTAGGCTATGTCGATCTGGGAGATTTCATAGGCGGCCAGTGCGTGGATTTCGCGGGACTGGGCGCCGGCTATGCGGGCTGCTGCCTCCAAGACCTCCGTGCTGGTCCGCAGCCCGACCTCGAACTGGCGTTTCTCCGCCTCGTAGGTTCTTCCCGCAAGGATCACTTCCTGCCGGGCTGCCAGGATTCGCTGCCAGTTCTGCTCCAGTCGGTCGATGGCATCATACACTTCCTGGCGAATGGCCAGGCGGCGTTGATCGCGAGTTGCCAGTCGTTGAAGGCGTTCGAGCAGAGCGCGGCGGACGCGTGATTTGGCCGCCTGATTTCCGACGGGGATCTCGGCTCTTAGACCCACGGAATAGTCCGCAAACGATCCGTCGGTAAGATCTCGAAAGGCCTCGTTGAAGCTGCTGCCCAACCCGTTGACGGAGTAGCTGTAGTCAAGGACGAATAGGGGTAACGCTCCGTTACGCTCGAAGTCGATGGTGCTGCTGTCGATGGCCAGTCGGAGTTCGAGTTCGAGCATTTCCATACGGTTTTCCACGGCGAAGTCGGCAAGGGCCTCGGCGTCCAGTTTCAGACCGATGGGATTGGGCTCGGTTTTCATATAAAGGCTGGTAGGTGAATTCACGGGCAGGTCATCTCGATTCATCATGCGCTTTAAGGCCCGCTCGCGTCGTCGGACCTCGGTGTCGGCAATGATGATAGCCTCGAGCCGTCTGGCCACGCCGGACTCGGCACGCATGATCTCAATCTCAGGCGCGGCACCGGCGGCAACGCGGCGGCGGGCCTGCTCCAACTGCTGTAGGGCGAGCTCGTACTGCTCCTGACTGACCTGCAACTGACGGCGGGCAGCGAATAGAAGCCAATAGGCGCGATCCACATTGGCCAGAATGCGAATGGCTTCGAGCTTGGTGCGTGCATCGGCCACACCCTTGAGGTGTTGAGCCACGCGGATTGGATGAGTGTTGGTGCGAACGCCGGCGTCGCGGAGCAACGGTTGGCTTATGGAGAACTTCAAACCCGTCTCATAAACTGGATTGATGATCTTCGCTCGCTGCTCATAAGACAGGTCGTCAACGGTGCCGTCGTCTGACTTGCTGAAAGGAAAGTCCACCGTGATCGTGCCCCCCGCGCGCAGGGGGATGCTCACACCGGCATCGTATGAGAGAAGCCGCGAGTGCTGGCCCGATACATCGAGCACGGCTGACGGTCGGTCGGTGCGATCGGCCTGGATCGAACCGAACAGCAGAGGCTCAAACACGGCTTCCTCTTCAGTGACCGACTCCTCAGCGATGGAAGGGTTCACCAACTCGACCTTGAGATCCAGGTTATTGGCTAATGCGTGAGCGCGGACCTGGGCAAGTTCAAGTTCTATAGATTCTGCTGTTTCCTTCTCGGTTACCGCCGGGTCGATGACATTCCTGGCAGCCTGCTCAACGGAAACAGGCTCGGAAAGCGAGTGCTCCGCGAGCTGCATCGTTTCTATCTCGTGCAACCGCTCAGCAGGTATCCCGGCGGTGTTGAAGTCTCCACCATTGCCAGGGTTTGCGCATCCGCTCAAACATAGCGCTGTGCACGCCAGAGCAACCCA
Source organism: Phycisphaerales bacterium (assembly GCA_020348265.1). GTDB lineage: Bacteria > Planctomycetota > Phycisphaerae > UBA1845 > UBA1845. Next base: position 3,560,063 of record CP070744.1, read on the forward strand.
TAAGGAACAATTGTTATATGTGTCTGTCATAGCTAACGAATCCACTGTACCGCAAGTCACTGGGTACTCAGTATGCAAGGCACACCGTTTGGGAGTGCATCCCTTGAGTACATCATGCCGCGCATTCACTCTCCATTTCATTCATATCTCAGCGCCACCATCGGATCGACCTTCGTGGCGCGGCGGGCGGGTAGGTAGCACGCCAGCAACGCGACCGTGGCAAGCAGCAACGATACACTCGCCAGAGTCACAGGATCGGTTGCACGAGTCTCATACAACAGACTCGATAGCACGCGAGTCGCCGCCAGTGAGACTGCCAGACCGATCAACACGCCGATACCGGTCAGGGCCAGCCCCCTTCGCACCACCAGACGAAGCACATCACTTTTCTGTGCTCCAAGCGCCATCCGCACGCCCACTTCGTGCGTGCGTTGGCACACCGCATAGGACAGTACACCGTACATCCCCACCGATGCGAGTACGACGGCCACAACCGCAAAGACACCCAGCAGCAGCATCGGACATCGCAGTGGATTGACATCTTCGGCGAAACACTGTTCCATCGTCATGACGTCACGAATGGCCTCTTCCCGTGTCACCGCACCGACTTCCGTTCGAATCGCGCCCGCCAAAGCCATGGGGTCGCCGGTCGTCTTGACCGCAAAGTTCATTAAGGGAAGCCTCTGCTCCTTCTGATAGGGAATGTAGAGGCGAGGTTTGGCGGGCGTGGAGATGTTCTCGCTCCGCACGTCCGCGACGACGCCCACAATCTCAAGCGTGTTCGGCTCGTGATACGGCGTCTGGCCCGGAAACGTAATCAATCTCCCGATCGGATCCCCGCCGGGCCAGTATCGCCGGATCAACCGTTCGTTGACGATTACGACCCCATGGGCGCTGGTCGCGTCGCTTTCTGTGAACGAACGCCCTTTCAGAAGCGGGATCCCCATAGCCGTAAAGTAGTCCGTGCTCACAGAGGCAAAGAAAGCGTAGAGTCTTTCGGCGGACGCCGCTTGGGGGGCATCCGGAATCATGAAGGATCGAGCTCTCTGGGCGGCGGTCCACGGGAGCGTGCTGCAGGCTGCGACTGCCTCGACGCCGGGTAGACGCTGCATTCGGTCGATCACCCGGCGATAAAGGTCAATCCGCCGGGCAGTGTCGCAATCCCAGTCTCGCGCCGACATCTGGAACGTCAACATATTGTCGGGGTCGAATCCGGGATCCACGTTCGTAACGCGGTGGAAGCTGCGCACGAGCAACCCAGCGCCGCTCAAAAGAGTAAGGGCCAAGGCCACCTGCGACACGACCAAGACACCCTGAAGGCGATGTCTCTTTCGCCCCACTCGGACCACTGCCCACTCCGCCGATGAGGCGCGTCTCGCGGTTCTGGTGACCTGCAAAGCGGGGAGTGCACCGAAGACCAAGCTTGTCAATAGTGTGATGGCCAACGAGAAACCGAGCACGCGCCCGTCCAGTGCGACCTCGCCCAGACGCGGAAAGTCCGAAGGCAAGAGGGTAATCAGCGCCTTCACGCCCCACCCCGCGAGGAACACGCCCACCACTCCGCCGGACAGCCCAAGCACAAGACTTTCGGTGAGAAGCTGTCTGACCAACCTCATACGCCCGGCTCCCAACACGGAACGCATGGCGAGTTCTTTTTCGCGATCAGCGCCCCGTACCAAGAGCAGGTTGGCGACATTGGCGGTCGCAATCAACAGCACCACACCCACGGCACCTAGAATCAGAAACAGCAAGGGGCGCACCGAACCCACGATGTCGTCGTGCAAAGACGCGACGACCGGGCGACGTTTCTCGCTCGTTCCCGGATACTCAAGCGCAAGCCGGCCTGCAATCGTATCCATTTCCGCCTGGGCCTGTTCGATCGAGGCGCCCTCTTTGAGCTTCGCGAACACTTTCAGGTAGTGCATTGCGTTTTTTTCATCGTGTTCGTTGCTTCTCGAGACCCACACATCTGCGTCCCGTCGGCCCACTTTGAATCTAAACCCGGGAGGAAGAACACCGACCACGGCGTGGGTTGCCCCATCGAGAACCAAAGGCTTGCCGATCACACTGGGATCGCCCTCGAACCGCCGCCGCCAGAAGCCGTCACTCAGCACGACTACCGGTTCAGCCCCAGCCACGTCGTCCTCAGCCTGAAGAACGCGGCCCAGTGCTGCCGTTACGCCCAACACTGGGAACAAGTCCGCCGTGGTGAACGTGCCCGGAATCACCTCGAGGGTCTTCCCCATGGGCACGGTGAACCTTCCCACCGAACACGCCGCCATCGCCTCGAACGAGTTGTTCTGTTGTTGCCAAGTGTCGAAGTTGGGATATGAGACTGAACTCACCCTCCAATGCGCTCTCTCTTCGACCGTGTTTATCCTCACCAGACGATCCGGATTCTCGAACGGAAGCGGACTCAAAACCACGGCGTTGACCACGGTGAAGATGGCCGTGTTGGCCCCGATACCTATTGCAAGCGTGACAACGATGATCGCCGCAAAGCCGGGCCGCTTGGCCAGCGTGCGAACGGCGAAACGAAGATCCTGGAGAAGAGCGCTCATGGTCAAATTCCTATTCACATCTCAACGCCACCATCGGATCGACCTTCGTCGCTCGGCGGGCGGGGAAGTAGCAGGCAAGCAACGCAACGACCAACAGCAACGTCGAGACGGCGACAATCGTGATCGGGTCGGCTGGGCTAACCTCGTAAAGCTGACTCGACAGCGCACGCGCCAGTGCCAACGAGCCGAGCAACCCGATTCCCAAGCCGACCGTCGTCAGTTTGAGGCCCTGCGTGAGCACCATACGCAGCATATGACCCCGTTGTCCGCCCAGCGCCATGCGTACGCCGATCTCCCGCGTCCTTCGTGCGACGGAGAAGGAGACGACACCGCACAGGCCCACCGCCGAGAGCCCCATGGCCACCGCGGCGAACAGGCCCAGTGAAAGCGTGACGGCTAGTCGCTGCTCCATGCTCCCCCCCAAGAGTCGTTCCATGCTGGCAAACTCGAAGGGTGCTTCGTCGCGAGTTATGGCGGCGACCTCTTTTCGGACCGCCTGGACCAGACCCGCAGGTTCACCGCTGGTACGTAGCGTGAAGAAGGTGAATCGCAGCGCGGCTTGATCGCAGGAGACGTACATGCAGGGTTCCGCCGGGCGATCCAAGGCTGTGTCTTTCACGTCACCGACGATCCCCACGATCTCGAACGGACTACGCGTGCCGTCATTGAGGATCCAGCCAAGGTCAATGCGCTCCCCAAGTGGATCCCCATTGGGCCAGTAGCGCTTAGCCATCGACTCGCTGATGATAATGACGGGCGGGTGCCCGATGGTGTCCCGCCGGGTGAAGTACCGTCCGCGAAACAGTGGGACCCCGAGGGTCTCGAAGTACCCCGGGCTGATCGCGTCGGCACGTTCGGTCTGTAAGGTGCCTGGCACGGCTGCCTCACGGCCCACGATGGCAAAACCACTACTCACGTAAGCTCGGTGGAGCGGAAGCGAAGTGGTGGCTCCGACTGACTGGACACCGGGAATCTCTTCGAGTCGGTCGATGACCTCTCGATAGAGTCGCGCCCGCGCACCGGCGTCTCCGGCGGCGAAGCCGGATCGCGGCACTGACATTTGAAAGGTAAGCAGATTCTCGGTCTGAAAGCCTGGATCCACCGAGAGGAGCTTCTGGACGCTCCGCAGCAGCAGTCCTGCGCCCGCGAGGAGCATGAATGCCACTGCGACTTGGGCGACTTGGACACCAGACAACAGGCTGCGTCGCCTTCCGCCGGCCTGTGCCTGCGTCCCCTCTTTCAGTGACACGTGTATGTCGGATCGCGACGTGACGAACACGGGAATCAGACAGATCATCATCGCGGTTGCCGCCGTAGCGGCTGCGGTGAAGCACACAACACTCCAATCAACTCCGACCCCGCGCAACTCCCCGACGAAAGCCTGCAGCGTGTCAAATACCCAGGAGACCACCAGCAATGCCAGAGCGCCTCCGACACTGGCGAGCAGCAAAGCCTCCACGAGGACTTGGCGAACAAGGTGTTGGCGACCTGCTCCCAGCGCTGATCGAATGGCAAACTCCGCCCTGCGGCCCTCGGTCCGGGCCAAGAGCATGTTGGCCACGTTGGCGCAGGCGATGAGCAGGACCATGCCGACAACACCGAGTATGAGAAACGCCGCCGCGCGGCGGCCGGCAGCGACATGGTCCGCCAGAAAATCGACGTTGACGCTGCGATCGGTGTAGACCGCCGGATACTGCTGGGCCAATCGCCCGACGATCGTTCGCAAGTCCGCGCCGGCCTCGGCGATCGTCACCTCCGGTTTCAAACGCCCTACGACCTTGACACGGATCGAACCACGACCGCTAAAGGTCGCGGCATCCATCGCTGTCGTCGTCCATACGTCCGCTCCGCTCATATCGATGGGAAACGAGAAGCGCGGAGGCAGGACCCCAACGATCGTATAACCGACACGGTCGAGTGTGATGGCTTGGCCCACGGCTGCTGGATCTGAATCGAATCGATCCCGCCAGAATGCGTCGCTGATCACAGCGACCTGCTCTGCACCGGGAAGATCCTCGCTCGGATGGAAGAGCCGTCCCGCTGCGGCTTCAACGCCCAGCACGGAGAAGAAGTCTGCCGAGACGTACGCGCCTGAGATGCGTTCCAGCCCCTCTTCGGTGCTGAGTGTAAAGCCCACCCCGCGCAGGCCCCCCAGGTTCTCGAAGGACCGGCTCTGAGCCCTGAAGTCCTCCAGGTCCGCGTAACCCACCGCACCTTCGTGAACCACGGCCCCTTTCTGTGTTCCGGAAACAACAACCAGACGTTCAGAATCCTCGTACGGAATCGGTCGCAGGACAGCGCCATTGAGAACAGTGAAGACCGCGATATTGATTCCGATCCCGAAGGCCAATGTCAGTATGATGACTATGGCGAACCCTGGGCGTTTCGACAACGTGCGAACCGCATAACGAACGTCTTGAATGAGTGTACCCATTGGGATTCTCCTATTCGTATCTCAGCGCGACGATTGGATCGACCTTGGTCGCCCGACGTGCGGGGATATAGCAGGCCAGAAGCGCTACCAAGGCGAGAAGTGCGACAACACCGGCGAACGTGGGCACGTGCGTTGCAGCCACGCCGTACAGAAGACTCGAAATCAAACGCACGATTCCCAAGGCACCTACCAAGCCAATCCCTACGCCGATCAGTATCAGCATCACCCCCCTTCGTAGAACAAGGCCAAGAACGTTGTCACTCCTCGCACCGAACGCCATGCGGACGCCAATCTCGTGTGTTCGCTGGCTGACCATGTATGACATTACGCTGTAGACTCCCACGGCGGCAAGCGCGAGCGCTATCGCGGAGAACACGGTGAGCACGCCTGCGTACACACGCCAGGGCAATATGCGTCCCTGAAGACGATCTTCCATGCTCCGGATCGTGAACACGGGTTGGTCGGGGTCGACCCGCCAGACGGCCTCACGGACGGCACCGGCCAGAGATTCCGGATTGTCCCCGGTTGTGCGCACCAGGATGACCATCTCGGCTCGTGGCATCTGTTCATATGGTACGAACACTTCGCCCCGCGGCTCGGCCCTGAGGCTCCGGTGCCGGTTGTCCTCGACGACACCGACAATCCTGCGCCACGGGTGCGTGGAGTCATCAGAAGCCTCGAACTTGACGCGTTGGCCGATCGGGTTCGCGCCGGGCCAGAACTGGCGCGCCAGAGTCTCATTGATCACGGCGACCGCCGGCGTATCGACGTCGTCGCTCTCCAGAAGCACTCGCCCCGCCGCCAGCGGAATCTGCATCGTCTTCCAGTAGTCTGGAGTCACAACCAACCTGCCGACCCAACGTTGGCGATCCGGATCTTCGAACGGACGACCCTCGATGGAAAAGTCGACACCGGCGGCGAGGTGGAGAGGTGGGCAATCCGCCGCGGCTGCGAATGTGGTGTTGGGTATGAGCTCTAGTTCTGCGAGTACCTCCCTGAAGAACGCGCGTTGCCGCGTTGGGTTCTCGTAGTTGTAGCCGGCCAGCGACACGTGCATTGTCAGCAGACCGCGTGGATTGAAACCGGGGTCTGCCTTATGCAAACGGAAAACGGTCTGGATCATAAGACCGGTGGCAACGACCAGAGTGATGGCAAGGGCAATCTCGCCGACGACGAGTAGGCCGCGCAGGCGATCACGCGGCGATCCTACTCGGGCTGTCCGTGAACCCTGTTTGAGCGCCTCGCTCAAGCCGGTGCAAGAAGCTCGGCGTGCCGGCAACAGGCCAAAGATCACCGCCGTGGCCAGAGAGGTAATGAGTGCGAACACAAGTGCCAAGACATCAATCCGTACTGTTGGCTTCGGGGTTTTCTCGAACGATGCGATCAGTAGGTCGATGCCCCATGACGCCAGCACGATCCCGAGGGCTCCGCCAAGGAGCGCCAACACGGCGCTCTCCGTGAGGAGTTGTCGAACCAGTCGGCCGGGCCGCGCCCCTAGCGCAGCGCGCAGCGCCATCTCCGTGGCGCGCGAAGCTCCTCTGGCGAGCATGAGGTTCGCCACGTTGCAGCAGGCGATAAGAAGGACGGCCGCGACCGCCACCGTCAGGGATTTGATAGCCAGCGTCGTTTCTTCATTCAACCGGTTCCTGCGAATGGTCGTCGGCCTGACACCCCGGCCTGTATTCGCGTCCGGGAATGCCACCTCCAACCGTCGCATGATCATCTGGAGTTCGGTCTCCACCTCGGACATGCTCGCCCCCGGCTTCCGTCGCCCAATGATCCGCAGATCGTTATCGCGCCGGTCTAGGGCCTTAGCACTCCCCGCCAAGGGCATCCAAACACCAGCGTGTCCAAGGAATGCCTCGATATCAGGTGGCATGACACCGATGACTGTGTACACATCATTATGGATCGTGAGATCCCGTCCGATGATTCCTGGATCGCCGCCGTGTCTGGCACGCCAGAAGCTGTCGCCCAGAAGAACGACATTAGCGGCGCCGGGTCGATCCTCATCCGCATTGAAAACACGCCCCACAATCGGTTGGACGTCAATGACCGGGAAAACACTCGCGGTCACCTTCATCGCCGTGACTCGCTCCGGCTGATCGCCTCCCGTGACATTGAGATTCACATACTTGTATGCAGCCAACCCCTCAACGGTCCTACACTGCTCCTTCATGTCGAGAAAGTTCGGATAGCTGCAGAAGGCTTCTTGCCAACTCTGGTGCGTGTAGTTGCCCTGTATCACGAGAAGTCGATCCTCTTCATCGAACGGAGGTGGTCTATACAGGAGGCCGTACATGCTGCTGAAGACAACCGTGCTCGCACCGATCCCCAAGGCGAGCGTCACGACTGCGACGCAAGAGCAAGCGGGCGCCTTACGCAGGGATCGAAACGCAAACCGTAGGTCCTGAAAAACTGTGCTCATTATACAGTCCCTATTCGTATCTCAGCGCCACCATTGGATCGACCTTTGTCGCCCGGCGCGCGGGGATGTAACCGGCCGCCAAGACCGCCCCGATCAGCAACACGCAGGCGCCGACCCAGGTGGGCAAGTCCGTGACAGTAACGCCGTATAGCAGGTTCGACAGCAGACGCACCAAAGCGAAAGCGGCGAACAGTCCGAGGGCGACGCCCACCACACCGAGGACTAGAGCCTGGCGAAGGAACAAGCCCAGCACGTCGCCCGCCTGCGCCCCCAGCGCAATGCGTAGCCCGATCTCGCGCCTCCGCTGGCTGATGCTGTGGCTGACGATCCCCCAGACGCCCAGGACGGCCAGCACGAGCGCAGTTGCGGCAAAGCCGGAGGTCAGAAAGGCAAGGAAACGCGGGCGTGCCAGTCGTCGGCCGGCCGCACGCTCTACGGTTTCCAGCCCCGCGACAGCCAAGCTCTCGTCCATCGATCGAACGGCTTGACGCAGACCCGCTGCGGTCACCAATGGATCGCCATGCGTGCGGAGAGCCATCAACACGGAGCGTCGGGGATCCTGCCGCATTGGCACGTACACCTGCGGTCGGTTTTGATCGGAGGCATCGTAGAAAGATACATCCTGCACTACCCCGATCACCTCTCGGCGGTCGCCCTGCAACCGCCAGCGCCAGATGTGCTGTCCAATCGGGTTCTCATTGGGGAACATCTGTCGAGCCAGCGTGTCGTTGATGATAACGACAGGCGTGCCATCACGACGATCGAATTCGTTGAAGCCGCGACCGCGCAGGACGGGGATGCCTAAGGTAGTGAAGTAGCCCGGCGTAACGGCATGCCAGGCCGCAATGGACTCGGAGCCGGCCGGCGGGATCGGGTCACCGTACACTACGAACGCTCGGTGTGTATAGTCACCGCCAACCAGCGGCAACACCGACGCAGCCGTAACAGAATCGGTGCCGGGAAGGTCCGAAAGTCGGGTGAGCAATTGGTCGTAGAAATTGCGGGTCTCGATACCGCCGCCCGCATAACGCGATTCGGGAAGTAAGAGTCGGAAAGTGATGAGGTTGTCCGTGTCAAAGCCAGGGTCCACTTGGTGCAATCGGACCAGTGTGTTGGCCATCAGTCCCGCGCCCACGAGCAGGACCAAGGACAACGCCACTTCGGCGATCATAAGTGAACGGCGCAGGCGGTGCCGACCGGGGCCTGCCGTCGACCCCCGCCAGCCCCCCCTGAGAGATTCGGAGAGCCCCGATCGAGACACGCGAACGATGGGCACCATACCGAGTAACGCTCCTAGAGGGAGGGCGGCAAACAGCGTCACCATTATGACACGGGCGTTGATGCCCCCCTCCGCCAGGCGGGGTACGCTCTGTGGTCCGTACTTGGCAAGCAGTTCCACACCCCACACTCCGAGGGTCAGGCCCACAACCGCACTCGCAGCGGCCAACAGCATGCCCTCGGTCACTTGCATTCGTATCAGGCGAAGGCGGTTCGCGCCTAGCGCGGCTCGCACGGCCATTTCCCGCGAACGACCCGCCGCACGTACCAGCATCAGGTTCGCCAGGTTTGCACAGGCGATCAGGAGAACGAAAACCGCACTTCCCATGAGCACCCAAAGGGCCCTGCGTACATTGGGCAAGACCACAAAGTCATGGAGAGGGATGACCGCAGCACCCGTCCCTTTACGGAGGTCCGGATGTTGCTCGGCAATCCGGCGGGCCATGGCTTCAACACGCGCATGGGCTTGGGCAATCGTCACCTCCGGGGCGAGGCGACCGATCACACGCCATGCGAAGTTGTCCCGACGCCCAAGGTGGGGCGACGCGGCAGGGTCCAGTTGCAGAGGCACCCATACATCGGCATCTGTCGGCCATCGCGCTGAAGACTGCATGACACCCACGACGGCGTGATCCTCACCGTTGAGGCGAACCGTCCGCCCCACGACGCTCGGTTCCCCGCCCCAACGCCGCCGCCACAGTTCCTCACTCAGCACGGTAACCGGCTCGGCGCCCGGCTCATGATCTTCCGAGGCCAGGCTGCGGCCAAGCAGCGGTCGGACAGCCATCACCGCGAAGAAACCATCGGTAACAGCCGCCCCTCGAACGCGCTCGGGTTCGGCTCCGTCGGCAAGGTCGAAGGGAGGATCAGTATACAGCGCGATGGAACGAAAGATATCGCGTTCAGATTTCCAGTCAGTGTAGTCGGAGTACGGAACTGTGCCACGCGTGATGCCGCGCTGGTGATTTGTAGACACGCACGCCACCACGTCCTCGGGCTCCGGAAGAGGAAGCGAACTTATAAGTACGACGTCGACCAAGCTGAACACGGTCGCACAGGCCCCAAAGGACAGTCCGAGACAGATCACAACCACGCCCGTGAACGTCGGGTCCTTGAAGAATACCCGGATTGCGTAGCGAACATCCTCGATGAGCGAGCGCATTGGCAGAATCCCTATTCGTATCTCAGGGCCACCATGGGGTCGACCTTCGTCGCCCGGCGGGCGGGGATGTAGCAGGCGATGAACGCAACCATTGCGGAGAGACCCGCCACGGCCACGAACGTCGCCGGGTCCCTGGTACTCACGCCGAAGAGGAGGCTCTCTATGACCCTGGATAACAGCCAAGCCCCGGCCAGCCCCAGGATCACACCCGCTAGTATCAGGGTCGTTCCTTGCCTCAAGACCAACAACAGAATCTGGCGCGCCGTAGCGCCGATGGCGACGCGAAGACCGATCTCGCGGGTCCTCTGGCTTACGTAATGGGAAATCACACCGTAGATCCCCACGCTCGCGAGAAGCGCTGCCGTGCCCGCAAACAACGACAAGAGTAGACTCGTAAAACGCATTCTGGCCATCGATTCGGATACTATCGTTGTCATTGTCTGTATGCGAAAGACTGCAGCCGTGCGATCGAGCTTCTGGATCTCATTCCGTACGAGATCAGCAACGAGTGAAGGGTTTGCCGCGCTCCGGACTACGATGGATGTGGCAGGATCACTCAAAGACCATGAGACGGGGAGGTAACACTCGGGGGGAGCGGCTACGCTCAAGCCAAAACGTTTAACGTCGGAGACAACACCGACGATCCGGACGCTGCGGGTGCCCCAGAACCGCAGGCTCTTACCAACGGGACTCTCATTGCCCCAGAACTTCCGGGCCATCGCCCTGTTGACCAGCACGACGCGCGGCGATTGCGTGTGGTCACCTTCATTGAGCAGCCGACCCTCCACGAGCCGCTGGCCAACCACACTATGGTAGTTGTGGCTGACCCATTGAAACTCCGCGACCCCGAAGTTGCCGCTGCCCGGCACAAGTGGATCACCCTCTATGTCGACGCCCCAGTTGAACGGCCTCTGGCTAACGGGAAGGGCCGAAGTAAACGCCACTGACGACACCCCCGGAAGGGATTCGGCACGATCCGAAAGTGCCTGGAAGAAGCCTCGGACGTGGTGATCCTCCGGATAATTGACCGGAGAAAGGGCGACGCGCATGGTCAAGATGCGTTCAACCTCCATACCGGGATCAACTGCCTGCAGCTGGCGGACACTTCTAATCAGTAGGCTGGCGCCGACGAGCAGTACAAGAGACAGCGCAATCTCGGAGACGACGAAGGCGGCACGAATCCACCCCCTGTCTCTCATCAGAGAAGTGTGTCCACCCTCTTTGAGCGTCTCACTCATCTCGGATTTGGATGCCTGCAACGCCGGGAGCAGACCGAACAGCACCGCGACGCAGGGCAATAGCAGGAGTGTAAACCCAAGCACCCGGCCATCGACGCGAATGTCATCGAGGCGGGGCAGATTGCCCGGACTCATAGCCAACAGGAAGTCGACTCCCCAATAGGCCAGTATCACTCCGAAACCTCCCCCAAGAACCGATAGGGCGAGACTCTCGCAAAGGAACTGCCGGATGAGCTTCGAGCGCCGCGCCCCCAGCGCCGCGCGTATGGCAACCTCTCTCCTCCTGGTATTCGTCCGGACCAGCAGCAGATTCGCGATGTTGGCACAGGCGATTAGCAGTACAAGTCCCACCGCCCCCATCAGTACAAGCAGCGGTGTGCGCATACTGCCCACCACCTCTTCCTGGAGCGTGATCAGATCCGTGCTCCAGGCGGCTGACACGGACGGATAATCCCGGGCTATAGCTCTGGATACGGTGCGCATGTTCGCCTGTGCCTGCTCCAGGGTTACTCCTGGATTCAGGCGGGCAATGGCGAAGTAGTTGTTCGACATGCGCTTATCCTTCGTACGTTCGATGGCAAGTGGTATCCACACATCAGCCTTTCGTGGGAGAGAACAACCCGGCGGCATGACACCTATGACAGTGTGGCTGATCCCGTCCAGAGTTACTTCTTGCCCCAGTACATCCGGCCTTCCACCGTAGCATCTACTCCAGAGCCCATGACTGATGACCGCCGAAGTAGGGTCAGGTGCGGAACCTTCAGGTGCCAGAGCCGTCCCCAGGAACGGCTCCACGCCGAGAACGGAGAAGAACTGGTCGGTCACCCTGGCAGCGGCGACCCGTTCGGCGCCGCCGTCGGTCATAATATTAGCCCCGAAATCCTTCATAAGTGCGATGTCATCGAAGACCGTGTTACGATCCCTCCAATCCCAGTACGTTGCGATCGACGTATGTTTCTGGTGAATCGCTAGTGACTTATTTGTCCGGTAGATCCAGACGGTCCGGTGCGGATCCTCATATGGAATGGGGCGCAATAACACACCGTCCACGACACTGAAGACCGAAGTCGTCGCCCCGATTCCCACACCCAGCGTGAGGATCGCAATAACGGTGAAGCCGGGATTCTTAGCCAGCATGCGACAGGAGAAGCGAATATCCTGCATCAGGGTCCTCATCATCGGGCTCCTATTCGTACCTCAGTGCCACAATCGGATCGACTTTCGTCGCCCGCCGAGCGGGAATGTAGCAGGCCAAGAGCGCAACAACACCCAGTACCATTGACACGCCAATGAAGGTCGTTGGATCACCAGTGCCAATCTCATAGAGCTGGCTTGCCAGAACACGCGCCAAGCCAAAGGCAATTGGCAGTCCGAGCCCCAGACCGATGCCGATCAGCTTCAACCCGCGACCGAGCACCAGACGCAGCACGTCAGTTTCCCTCGCGCCAACCGCCATGCGCATGCCGATCTCATGTGTGCGCTGTGCTACGGAATAGGACAGTACACTGTAGATCCCCAACGCGGCCAGCCCAAGAGCGAGAGTACTAAAGAGGGTTAGGAGCATCAGAGGGAACCGGCGAGGCCCCAACGTGTCGGCCAGGCATTCGTCCAGCGTGGTGAGTCCGGAAACGGCTTCGTCCGCGGTGACAGCGGCAACCTCACTGCGAACCGCCCCGGCCAACTGCATGGGATCACCGGCACATTTCAGCGCAAAACACATCATTGGCCAAGTATCCTGCTGATAGGGAACGTAAATGCGCGGTTCGGGCGGTGTGTCGATGCTGCCGACCCTCGCGTCACCAACAATGCCTACAATCTCCATCAGGCTCGGTACCACAGCTTGTCCATCAAACGTGATGTGCCTGCCGATTGGATCCTGATTCTCAAAGTATCGACTCGCCAGCGATTCGTTGACTATCGCGACGGCAGAACGCCCACCTCCGTCAAGATCATTGAAGGCACGTCCCTTGAGTAGAGGGATACTCATGGTTTGGAAATAACCAGAGCTGATCGAACTGAAGGCTGCTTCGAGTTCGTCCTCGGAACGGGTCGTGCTGCGACCAGGAATCTCAAATGACCGGCTGATTGTGTAACCAGCCCACGGTAGTGAAGTATTGGCGGCGACTCCTAGCGTGCCGGACATGCCCTCCAGACGCTCAAGTACTTGTCGATACAGTTCGGCACGCTCGGCGCGGTCATAGTCCCATGACGAAGCTCTCAATTCAAAGGTCAAGACGTCCTTGTGGGCAAACCCGGGCTCGACTTTCACCAGCCGCTCGAAGCTGCGGATTAGCAGCCCAGCCCCAGTGAGCAGGACGAGTGCCAACGCCACTTCACAAACCACAAGACTGTTCCGCATACGGGAATGCCCTGTCACCGAGGTCCGGCGTCCACTCTCCTGCAAGGACGCTCTCAAGTCCGACCGGGAAGCTCTAAGCGCCGGCCCCAGCCCAAACATCACACTGGTGAGCAGCGTTATGAGGAGAGTGAAACCGAGGACGCGCCCATCGAGTGCAACCTCATTCAAGCGTGGGTAATTGCCGGGCACACTGGCAATTAACGCGTCTACGCTCCACGCGGCCAGCAACACGCCGAGAATAGCCCCGAGGAGTCCCAGCAAGACGCTTTCGGTGAGTATCTGCCTCACCAGGCGGAAACGTCTTGCCCCCAGTGCGGTTCGAACGGCAAGTTCCTTTTTCCGCTCGGCACTTCGCACGAGAAGGAGGTTGGCAACGTTGGCACATGCAATGAGCAGCACTAACCCCACTGCACCGAATAGAGTGAGAAGTACCGGCCGCACGTTCCCTACCACTACCTCGTGCAACGGAACCAGCCTCACCCCCAGCCCTTCATTGGTCTTCGGGTATGCCTCTTCCAGTCGGCGGGCCACGGTGTCCATCTGAACCTGGGCATGGTCGAGGGTGACGTCGGGCTTGAGCCTGGCAATCACGCGAAGGTATTGTCTGCCCCGGTCGGATGCCCATGTTCGATCAGTGGACGCCCACATATCTACTTTCTTGACATTCACCGGAGAGCGGAACCCATCCGGCAGGACCCCGACGATCAGGTGTGCGACTCCATTGATCGTTACGGTGCGCTTGAGGGTCTCGGGGCTACCCTCGAAGTAGCGTTGCCAAAGATCGTGGCTGATCACAACAACTTTATCTGAATCCGCCAAGTCATCCCGCGGAAGGAGCGCACGACCAAGTGCGGCTTGTGTACGAAGGGTCTGAAAGAACTCACCGGATACGCGAGCACCATTCGCCGCAATGGGGTCGCCAATGCCTGTGACGGTGAACTGCGCACGGGTCAAGGCCCCCATGTGTGCAAACACGCTGCTCTGCTCTTGCCAATCGGCGAAGTTGAGATAGGAAACTGAATCATTGCGCCTCGTTCGTTCTTCATCCGTCGGCCTGATGACAACCAGTTGGTCGGGCTCGGAGAAAGAAAGAGGCCGAAATATGACAGTATCAATCACGCTGAAGACTGCCGTATTGGCTCCAATGCCCAGAGCAAACGTCAAGATCACGACACTACTAAACCCCGGCCTCTTGAGCAGCGCATGAATGGCAAAGCGGATGTCTTGAAGTAAGGTACTCATGAATGATCTCCTATTCGTATCTCAGCGCCACCATCGGATCGACTTTCGTCGCCCTGCGGGCGGGGATATATCCTGCTATTAGAGCTACAAACATCATCAACACACCCACTGCGACGTAACTCAGAGGATCCAGCCCGCCGACGCCAAAGAGCTGCGATTCAATCCCCAGCCCCACCGGTACGGACAGCACAACCCCGATGACTACTGCAACGACGGCGAGTTTCAGACACCGCCTAACTACGAGTAGGAGAATATCGTGGGCACCGGCGCCGAGCGCGGTGCGCACACCTATCTCGTGGGTACGCTGCACAACACTGTAGGACATCACTCCGTACAGACCGACACTGGCAAGACACAACGCTAGCGCCGCCAACCCGCTGCACATTCCCACGGCCAATCGGTCGTCGCGAAGCCATCTGTGTATGATCTCATCCACCGTGCGTACGTCGTGCACGGGTTGATCGGGATCGAGGCGGCTAAGCACGCTGCGAATGCTGGGGATCATTGCCGCCGGGTCGCGAACGGTCCTCGCGACAAGTGCCATGTGTGGGCTCGGAGCTTGTCTGAGAGGAAGGAATAGCTCCGCGCGTCGCGGCCGATAAAGACCCTCGTGGCCAACATCTCCCACTACGCCCACAACCGTAAGCCAGGGATCTTCCGGGGCTCCGTCGCCAAGCTTGAAACGCCTACCGAGCACATCTTGTCCCGGCCAATACTCCTGTGCCATCTTCTTATTCACTATCGCTACACGTTCCGCATCGGCGTGATCGTGATCGGTGAAGCTCCTCCCGCCCAGGAGGGGAATCTCAAGCGTACGGAAGTAACCGGGCGTGACCACCATGTAGCCCGCGAAGTCCTTGGGGGAATCCGGATCCACCTCACGGCCTTCGATGGTGACATCCACCGACGCTCGGCCACCGCCGAGTGGAAGGTTATTCACCCCACCGGCGCTCGAGACTCCCGGAAGGGCACTAATCGCCGCCAGAGAATCGTGGAAGAACGCTACGCGCTGGGCGTCTTCCTGATATCGATAGGTTGGCAAGGAAACCTGCATGGTCAAGAGACGCTCGGTGTTGAAGCCAACGTCCACCGATCTGAGCGCAACTATATGCCTGATCACAAGCCCCGCACCGGTAAGCAACGGCAAGGCCATGGCCAACTGTCCGATGACAAAAGCGTTCTGCAGCCGATTGCGCGTCCTTCCGCCTGAGACACTCCCTGCACCTTCCTTCAATGCTTCGCCGACCGAGGCTCTGGATGCCCTTAGTGCGGGTGCAAGGCCGGAGGCAATCGCCGCAAGAAGCGACAGGGCGAATGTGTAGGTCAGCACCGGCAGGTTGATCCCAATCTCCTCTTGCCTGAAGGGTCCTGGAGGCATCGCCGCCACGAACAGCCTGAACGCCCACACGCCGAGCATCAAGCCAACAGCACCTCCGGCCAGTGCGAGCAACATACTCTCCGTGAAAAGCTGGCGGATGATTCGAAAGCGCCCCGCTCCAAGTGCCGCCCTTACGGCAAGTTCTCGTCCACGGGATGACGCTTTCACCAGGAGTAAGCCTGCAAGGTTCGAACAGGCTATCAATAGAACAGAGCCCACAGCAGCCAGTAATGCAATCGAAGCTATCCGATCATTGGGGCTGATGAAGTGATCCAGCAGCGGCTGCAGGCGCATGGTCGTGTCGGCGTTGGTATCCGGGTAAGCCTCGGCCAGTCGCGCCGCCACCGCGTTCATCTCAGCCTGAGCCTGCTCAACGGTGACCCCGGGCTTCAGTCTGGCAATGGAGACGTACCTCGCGGATCCGCGCTTCTCCTTTGCAGGATCGATAACCAGCGGCATCAACAGGTCTATTCTGGTCCAGAAGAGCGTCTCGTGATCGTTGATCCGAGATGGTAGCACTCCAACGATAGTGCGAGGTCTATCGTTGACCGTGATCGTCTTGCCCAGGACGTTCGGGTCTCTACCGTAGCGTCGTTCCCAGAAGCCGTCGGAGATAAGGGTGACCAGCTCGGCGCCGACCTGGTCTTCCTCGAGTCTATGGGGCCTGCCCAGCTGAACGTCAAAACCGAGTATGGGAAGCAGGCTGGCCGACGCCAGACCCACCTCTACACGTTCAGGCTCTTCGCCTCCCGTAACGATCCCACTGCCCGGCGCGAATATGCAGGTCTCTGCAAAGGAATGAGCCGTATCGCGCCATTCTAGGTAGTCGAGCGCGCAGACCGGTCCGTACTGCCTGTACTTGGCGGGTTGCCTGACGAAGATCAAGCTTTCCGGATCGGGGAACTGCTGAGGCAGTGAGAACATGGCATCAATCATGGTGAAAACAGCCGTGTTCACACCGATTCCCAGGGCCAGCGTGATGATCGCAAATGCAGTGAAGCCACGCGCCCTGCCCAACATCCGTATGCCGTATCGAATATCTTGAAAGAACACTCTCACGGGAAACTCCCCTTAGAACGTGCGTGAGAAGGCTCGCTCTGGATCTCTCCCGGCGCTTTTCACGTAAAAGACGCCAGCGTCTACCGCGTGCACGCCGCTCCCTGACGGTCGCGGCTCGGAATGGGAGATCCACTTCTCACACATGCTCTTTATTCCTGGCTGTTGCCATTGGACCGACCTACCCTTCTCGGTGCGCTCCGACAGCGCACTCTGTACACCCAAGGGAATTCACTTTTTTGCCGGCAATATTTCGTCTCCTTCGATCCATCCATCCTGCAGTTGGATTATCCTCTTGCCGCACCGGGCATTCTCCTCTGAGTGTGTCACCTGTATGATGGTGGTTCCCTCACCGTTGAGGCGTTTAAGAAGCTCCATGATCTCTTTGCCCTGCCGGGAGTGAAGATTGCCCGTCGGCTCGTCCGCGAGGATCAACTTTGGTTTAGCGATGACCGCCCGGGCAACGGCCACAAGCTGTTGCTGTCCGCCTGAGAGCTGGCTGGGAAAGAGGTCTTTCTTGCCCACAATCTGGAAGCGATCCAACGTGTCGGCAACCAGAGACGCACTCTCCGAGGACTTGAGGTTGCGATAAGAGAGCGGAAGAGCGAGATTCTCATACACCGTCAGATCATCGAGTAAGTGATACTGCTGGAATACGAATCCGATGTTCTCCCTGTTGAGTGTGGCCCGTCTTTTCGGCGGAAGCTCATGGATTGCGTATCCCATGAAGTAATACTCGCCATCAAACGCCGCGTCCAGCATTCCGAGGATACTGAGCAGAGTCGACTTGCCTGCCCCGGAAGGCCCCATGATGGTGATGAACTCACCCTCCTCCACGTCAATGTTGATCCTGCGCAAGACATAAGTGAATCCCTGGCCGGCTTTATAGTGCTTCTCAACAGTCCGAAGCTTGATCACGATACATACCTTTCTCAACTATGCAGCAAATCATTCACATCTCAGCGCAACCATCGGGTCGACCTTCGTCGCCCGCCGGGCGGGGAGATAACATGCCAGAAGCGCAATGCCTCCCAGCAACAACGGTATGCCAAGGAATGTCACCGGGTCCGTGGCGGTGACTTCGAACAGCAGGGTCTCCAAAACGCTTGTTCCTACCAGGGAAGCAACCATGCCGATTGCCAGACCGGTTGCGGTGATTGCCAAGCCATGGCGCAGTACGGCGCTGTGCACATCTTCCCGACGAGCACCTAGCGCCATGCGAATGCCGATCTCGCGAGTATCCCGCGCGACGCTGTGAGCGAGCACGGCGTATAGCCCTACAACGGCTAGGATTAGTGCCAGCCCGGCAAAGACACTTAAGAGGAACATAGAGAAACGCCGCCGGGCGAGGCTATCGGCAAGACGTTGCTCCATGGAAGCAACCTGCAAGAGAGGTCGATTCGCGTCGAGCGCCCACACCTCATTCGCTACAGCACTGACGATTCCGGTAGGATCGGACGATGTGCGAATTACCAAGTGCATCCATTTGGAAGCCCATTGCCCGTAGGGTCGATAGTAAGTTATCCCCGTCTTTGATTCGAGATCGGCATGTTTCACCGCCCTGACTACACCAACGACCGTCAACCGGGAGTCATCATCTCCAAGCCCTACTCCTTTCATGCGCTTTCCTATAGCGTTCTGGTCGGGCCAGAATCGCTCGGCCAAAGTCTCATCCACGATCGCAACGGGGATGCCGTCGGCTTTGTCACTCTCGTCAAAGTACCGCCCGGACAACAAAGGAACTTTCAAGGTTTGGAAGAAATCCCACAAGACGGCGTGTTCGTGGGCTTCAGCCACAGTCTTGTTGTTTGCGGGGCCGCAGCCCTCCCCGGCAATCGCGCTGGTCGATTCCCCCGGCTCCAACGGCAGCACCGAGACGCCCCCGACGGACTCGACACCTGGCAGTCGGGCAAGGCGTTCCTGTAGCTGATTATAGAAACCAACGTAATGGGGAAGACCGGGGACGTTCGGATAATCGGGATTCTCGGGCAATTGGAACGACAGCACTTTCTCAGGAGAAAATCCTGGGTCGACGCACAGGACCCTATAGAAGCTGTGCGTGAGCAGGCCCGCACAGATGAGCAGGACAACTGATAGCCCAAGCTCCGCTACAACGACCATGCGTGGAAGCAAGGTCAGCAAGCTTCGCGACCTTCTTGCACGCAGCAGGCCCCCCGTGGAATCTCGCAGCGTTTGATTTGGCCTCGACGCCGACGCGGTAAGAGACGGCGCCAGACCGAAGACAATACCCGTAAGGATGGACAGCGCGAGTGTGAATAGCAGGACCGGGGCGTGGCTTCCGACTTCGCCAATCCTGGGGATCGTCTTGCCCCCGCCCGCCACGAGCACGGAGGTTCCCCAGGAGCACAGCAAAAGGCCTGTTGCTCCTCCTAACAGGGACAGCACAATGCTTTCTGTCAGAAGCTGCCGCATTATACGAACTCGACTTGCACCCAGGGCCAGGCGCATCCCAATCTCCTGGCGTCTGCCAGCCCCCCATGCCAGCAGTAGGTTGGCGACGTTCGCACAGGCGATCAGGAGCACAACGGCGGCCGCACCCGCGAGCAATCGAAGGGCGGGCTGGACTTCCCGCACCATGGGATCGAGAAACGGGGTAACGCCGATGGCAAAGTCTTCCTCAGGTGAATAATGCTGCGGGTGCTCCTGTCTCATGCGGCTCGCCAGCGCATTCATCTCCACCTTCGCTTCCGCCAGGGTGACGCCCGGTGCCAACCTAGCCAGGACCCGGTAGTCCCGGCGGTCGTGCGCTTGCCTGTTTTGGTCACCGAGCTCGAGAGGCGACCAGTAATCGATTCGCGCATCGGGATTGAAGAGCATCGGCAAATAGGCTCGTGTGCTCGGGAAGCTGCGCTCCAGTACTCCGATGACTGTGTATTCCTCTTCCCCAACGTTGAGCAATCTTCCGATCACGCTGGGATCACTACCGAAACGGCGCTGCCACAAGGCATGGCTCAAGACTATACCAGGCGCCGCACCCGCCTCGTGTTCTCCGGGCGCGAAGAGCCGCCCCAAGATTGGCTTGGCCCCGAGGATCGAAAGGCAAGAAGCGGACGTGCGGACCCCGCGAATGCGCTCTGGAGGACCGTCTCCAGTCAGGGTGAACGAGTGCGTCTGGAGGATGGCGGCGTGTTCGAAAACGTGCATCCTCTCCTTAATCTCATAGAACAAGCCAGGTGAAAGACTCTCGTTGTACTCGCCTTGGACGGGAAATTGACTTGAGAGTGCTACTAGATTCTCCGCGTCCCGGAACGGGAGGGGGCGCAGAAGAACGTCATACACTATGCCAAAGACAGCTGCATTGGCCCCGATACCAAGAGCAAGTGTCAAGACGATGACCGTCGTAGGCCCCGGTCTTCTCAGCAGCATACGTGCGGCAAAGCGGACGTCTTGCACAAGCGCGCCCATCACCAATCTCCTATTCACATCTTAGCGCCACCATCGGATCAACCTTTGTCGCCCGGCGGGCGGGGATGTAACTGGCAAGTAGGGCGACAACTATGAGCACCATAGTCACACCAACGAATACTGCAGGGTCAGTGGGAGAAACCCCGTACATAATGGTCTTGAGCATCCGGCTGATCAGTAGAGCCAGCGCCGCGCCGGCGCCGATACCTATCCCGGTAATAAGCACGGATCGTTTGAGGACTAATCGTAGAGCATCTCGCGTCTGAGCACCCAGGGCTATTCGGATCCCGATTTCGTGGGTTCGCTGACCCACGTCGTATGAAATCGTGCCATATAGTCCCACTGCAGCCAGCACCAGAGCAATTAGGGCAAAGACGCTGAGCAGTCCGGCTACTACGCCCCACACGCCGATATCTCTGAAGATGATGTCCTCCATTGAGCGAACTCGGTAGACCGCCTGATCGGAGTCAACTTCCCAAACAGCGTCCTTCAGCGCAGTTGTTGCTGCAAGCGGATCACCGATGGTACGTGCCACGACGGACATGGATGAATGAGACACTTGCGCGTTGGGGCGATAGGTCTCCAGACGTGTCTCGGTATCGAAACCTCGCTGCTTTATGGCTCCAACCACGCCGACTACCTTGCGCCAAGGAACGCGTGATCTTCGCGGGCCGAGTTTCACGCGTTTTCCTAGGGCGTCTTCACCAGGCCAGAATTTCCGTGCCAAGTTCTCGTCAACGATGATCACGCTCCGACCGTCAAGATTGTCCTGGTCGGTGAAGTCGCGTCCTTTGAGAATCGGGATACCAACAGTCTGGAAATACCCGGGGGTGACCGAACGTGTGCCCAAGAAGATGCGGCTCTGAGGATCGCTGGGTATGTAACCCTCAACCGTCGCATCCAGGGCCCAGGTATCAAGGCGGTCATAAGGAATGGCGGAAACCGCCGCGGCTGACTCGACACCCGGAGTAGCCCGGATCTTTCGGACGACTTCATCAAAGAGCGTCTTACGCGTCTCGAAGGTTCCGTACTTAGAGCTGGGGAGTGTCATCCTCATGGTGAGAAGCTGTTGCGGACTGAAACCCTGATTGGCGGTGGTCAGGCGAATAGAGCTCTTGACCATCAGCCCAGCACAGATCACAAGGGCCAGGGCCAGGGCAACCTGACCTGCGACCAGCATATCTCGCCGGAGCCGTCCAGGTTTCCCCGCAGTCGTCGACCGCGATGTCCCCTTGAGTATCTCGCTGAGGTTGATACCCGCGGTTTTGAGTGCCGGCGCGAGCCCGAACAACGCCGCAGAGACAAAGCAGAGCGCAAGCGTAAACAAGAGCACACTCCGGTCAACAGCAACCTCGTATTTTCGCGGCACAGCCGTTTCCGGAAGGGATGCAACCACGGCGCCCACGCCCCACAGTGCCAGCAACACACCCAGCACCCCACCGGCCAGAGAGAGGATCACGCATTCGGTGAGTATCTGACGGACCAATCGACCCTTCCCGGCGCCGAGGCTCGATCGGATGGCAAACTCTCGCTGGCGAGCGTTTGCCCTGCTCAGCAGCAGGTTGGCCACGTTCGCGCAAACGATCAACAGAACAAACCCAACAGCTGTGACCATCATTGCCAGCGACATCTTGGCCGCGGGCTCGACGACCACGTCGATCATTGGCATGACGTTGACCGTCCAGCCACGATTCGATTCCGGATAGGCCTCAGCAAGGCGAGCAGCGATCGTCTCCATCTCCGCCTGGGCCTGGGCGACGCTGACATCAGGTTTGAGTCGACCGACAACGCTGAAGTTATGACCACCACGTGAGGAGCCTTGGACTTCATACAGCGAACCGAATGGCGATATGACATCCGATTGACCTAACGGTCGTTCGAGCTGGTTAGAGGCCATCACGCCGAGGATGCCATACTCGATCCCGTCGAGCAGGACGGTCTTTCCGATGACGTTGGGATCGGCTCCGAAACGACGCTGCCAGAACCCCTCGGATAAGACCACCACGCGGCCCTGGCCTATACGATCTTCCTGCGAGCCGAACAGCCGGCCAAGCTTCGCTTTGCATCCAAGAACGGAAAGCAGGCCCGCCGATGCACGCACCATGGACACCCTCTCGGGGCGGTCCCCTCCGGTGAGGTTGGAGGTGTCGTATCCACAGATGCCCATCTCTACGAAGGAGTTGCTCTGTCGGCGCCAATCCAGGAAATCTTGGGTAGCAACATTGGTGCGGTTCCAACCCTGGGCCGGATTCGCCGCATAGATGTATGTCAAGCGGTCCAATTGGGGATTTCGCAACGGCTTGAGTACAAGACCGTTTACGGCGCTAAAAACAGTGGCATTCGCACCTATACCCAGCGCCAGCGTCACAACGATGATTACCGTGAACCCCGGCCTTTTGAGTAACATACGCAAGGCAAAGCGGATGTCTTGCACAAAGGTGTCCATCACCAATCTCCTATTCACATCTCAGCGCCACCATCGGATCGACCCTCGTTGCCCGTTGGGCAGGGATGTAAGAGGCCAACAAGGCAACCGCGGCGAGCGACAGCGAAACGCCGACGAAAGTCAACAGGTCGGTCGTTCCGATCTCGTAGAGTAGGGCGGACAGGGCTCGCGTGCCGGCTAGTGAGATTGCCAAGCCGATCACCAAACCTATAGCGGTAAGCCAAATCCCTTGCTTCAACATCAAGCGGATGATGTCGTTGCGCTGCGCGCCCAGCGTTGTACGGATGCCGATTTCGTGTGTGCGCTGGCTGACGGTATAGGACATCACGCCATAGAGCCCGACGGATGCCAACAGTAGTGCGAGCAGGCCAAAAAGCCCGAACCCCACCGCCGCGAACCTCGCGGGCAGCAGGATGAAGCTGATCATGTCGGTGAGACGGCTTGCGTCCCAGACGGTTATGTTGGGGTCGACCTCGCGGATCAAGGCGCGGACCGGCAAGGCCAACCCCAGGGGATCTCCACTCGTACGCAGGAGGAGTGTCGCTATGGGAGACTCGTGGTCCTGTGACAGAGGAAGGTATACGTATGGTCGCGGCTCCTCGCCAATAAGAATGTACTTGATGGTTGCAGCAACGCCGACGACTTCCAGGAACGGTCCTTCGGGACCGGTGCTACTGATTCGCTTGCCGATGGGATCCTCTCCGGGCCAGTAGCGGTCCACAAAGGCCCGGTTGACGATCGCAACGCCCGGTGCGTCGACTGTATCTTGCTGGGAAAAATCGCGCCCGCGCATGAGTGGAATACCCAAGGTGCGGAAACCTTGATCGCTGGCCACGCTGAAGGTGACGGGCACACGCTCGTCATCTTCGTCGGCGTATGGTCGGCCTTCGATCCAGAAGCTCGCCGCAGACATGGCTAACGTGAGCGGTGGAGGTCCCTCGACGGCGGCCAACTCGACGCCCGGCATCGCACGAGCGCGCTCGAGCAGTTGCCTGTAAAGGTCGGCGCTCCGGGCCGCATCGTGATCCCGGGCGCCAAGATCGCATGTGACTGCCAACACGTTTTCGTGATCGAACCCGGGATCGATCGCGCTAGCCCTGGTAAGGCTGCGCAAGAAAAGCCCCGCCACCACTAGCAACACGAGCGAAGACGCTACCTGCACCACTACCAGCGCATTGCGAACGCGCGAACGCTTGAGACCCAACTGGCCGACGCCGCGGTGATCCTTCAAGGAGGAAGCCAGATCAACCCGCGTGGCTCCCAGCGCGGGCAACAAGCCAAAGAGCACTCCGGCAAGTATCGAGACTGCTGCTGTGAAGCCGAGGACGCGTTGATCGATCGCAAAGTCCAGATCCAAAGCAACGTTAAAGGGTAGGCGCGGGAGCGACGCGACCAGCAGGTCCATCGTCCAGATGGAGAGAAGCAACCCCAAGGCTCCGCCCGGCAGGGCCAACAGTAGACTCTCCGTCAGCAGTTGCCGCACGACCCGCCCCCGTGGAGCACCGAGCGCCAGACGAGTACTGATCTCCTTGCGCCGAGTGGTCGACCGGGCCAGAAGCAAATTAGCAACGTTGGCACAGCCGACAATCAGCACGAGCCCGACCATCGACATAATCAGTGTCGAGATTGCCAGAGCTATGCGGCGCATGCCGGGTGTCATGGGGATAATCCCGCCGGCAGGTACCAGAACGGCGCGTTCGTTCTCGTAGCGTTCCGGGTCGATCTCCTTCAACTGCGCGGTCGTTACGGCCAATCTGGCTTGGGCCTGCTCCATGCTCAGGTCCGGCTTTAGCTTCCCCAGGACCATGAGGAAACTGCTGGCTCGCTCTTCAAGATCTGTGAGACTATCATGGCGAAGCTGCCCCAACATCATCATCGGCACCCATAGGTCCGGCGACGGAATCGGCGTCACCCCGGCAAAGCCCTCTGGGGCTATTCCGACGATGGTGTATGAGTGCCCGCCCAGCATGATCGTACGCTGGACCGCATCGGGGTCTCCGCCGAATGCGCGTTGCCAGTACCGGTGGCTGAGGACCACAACAGGATGCCCGCCGGGCCTGCGGTCGTCCTCCGCGGTTAGTGTTCGTCCGTGAAGGGTCTCCACTCCGAGAGTTGTGAAGTAGTTTCCGGTGACGATCTGGCTGAAGCGCGTCTCGCTGTCTTCGGCGGTCTCGACACTGGTAGGGACGTAGGCGTGAGCGACGAGCTCCTCAAACACGTCGCTCCGGTCCCGGTACTCAACGTAATCAAGGTATGAAAAGACATTCGTCTCCTCGCCGTTCTCCGACTGGCGCCACAAGCGCGCCATGCGGTCGGTATCGTCAAAGGGCAAGGGCGCGAAGACGGCGGTGTTGACCAAGCTGAACATCGCCGTGTTGGCCCCAATCCCCAGAGCGAGGGTCAGAACAACGACACACGTAAACCCCGGCGTTTTCAGTAACATACGCACGGCGAAGCGGATGTCTTGGACAAATGTTCCCATCATAAGTCTCCTATTCGCACCTCAGCGCCACCATCGGATCAACCTTCGTCGCCCGTCGCGCGGGGAAGTAGCAGGCCAATAGGGCCGCAGCGCCGAGCAGTAACGTTACGGCGACGAACGTGGCAGGGTCCGTGGGGAGTATGCCATACAATCGGCCTTCCAAGAAGCGGGTCGTTGCCACGGTACCCGCCAACCCGGCCGCCATGCCAACCAGCAGGACTACCGAAGCGCGCCCAAGAACCATCCAAACCAGGCTCAAATTCTGCGCGCCCAGCGCCCGGCGAATGCCGATCTCGCGAACACGCCTACTCACCATGCACGACATCACACCGAATAGGCCTATT
>CP070744.1:3585996-3596908 GCA_020348265.1 Phycisphaerales bacterium
AAGGAGCCCGTTGGCGCATTCTCCCTGGTAGGCCATCGTGTTGTGGGTGCCGGGAAGCGACAAGTGGCTGACGCGCAGATTGTCATCCAACGAGCTCATCCAATCCCAGAGGGGAACCTGGAGCCCGGAGCCGTGATAATACGCTGGATGATCGTGTGCCGTGACTGGCGTTGCCCAGTAAGAGAGCAGCGTGACCATGCCCAGAGCAAGCAGTTTGCGGTTCATTGTGTTTTCTCCTTTGCCAGAGTAGGCAGCTAAGGGTTACTAACCTGTTGGTTGTCAAGACTGCTGAACAGGAATGCGCCGGTCTCGACGTTGTCGATCCAGAGTGCCGCGCAGCAGCGGATATGCCGGTTCCGTCACGTGCCGCGCGGCGATTAGCACCGTGGATAGATGCGAAGCTGACCGAGAGGGAACACAGACGATTGGCGGGGCCGCGGACCGGCGGCTGATGTGGCCGTGGCGAGCAGCGTGCATGCCTCCCCCGCGGCAGACCGAGTCCCGCCCAAAAGCTGCAAAACGCTGCGAGAAGCATACGCGCCACGAGGCCCCTCCTATCGAGGTAACCCTCACTCCGGTCGATGACCCGCGAGCAGGCGAATTAACGTGGCGATTGTAACACATTGCCCGGCTCGCAACAAGGGTTTTACCGCAAGAAACTGCTTTCATCGGGGCCTTGAACGCTGTTGAAATGCGGCGGAGGCGTGCCACACCCGGTTGACACGGGTCACGATCGGCTGGTACCCGACGGTCGCTGCCAGTTCGCCAGGTGCCATGTCATGGCGGGCCAGAGGCGTCATTCACAACCTCGGCCGAGGGCCGTCGACTCGCTTCTGTGCGTTGCGAATGCAACATAAGCCTGATACTAGGACGAATTGCGCGTATCGCGACGGTTCGGGCGGCAAGGTCGCAGGCACACCGTGTGAATCTCCTCAGCCTGTTGATTATAGGACGTTGCGGCAGCGTTCACTGGGCGCAACTGCGCACAGCACCGGATGTTGTGTCTACCACCCCGTCGTGGCATCCGTCACTCGACGGTCACGCTTTTGGCGAGGTTTCTCGGTTTGTCTACGTTGCAGCCGCGCAGTACCGCGGCGTGATAGGCAATGAGCTGCAGCGGAATGACCGTAAGAAGCGGCTGGAGTGACTCCAGTGTGTCAGGTACGTAGAGAACATGGTCGGCCAGCAAGCCGATCTTGTCATCACCTTCGGTTGCGATGGCAACAATACTCCCGCCCCGGCTGCGAACCTCGGAGACGTTGCTGAGGATCTTCTCGTACTGTGATCCCGCGGTGGCGATGCATACCACGGGCATTCCCTCAGTGATCAGGGCAATGGGACCGTGCTTCATTTCGGCAGCGGGCAATCCCTCGGCGTGGATGTAACTGATCTCCTTGAGTTTGAGGGCCCCCTCCAGTGCTACGGGGTAATCGTACCCTCGGCCCAGATAAAGCCAGTTGTTGCGCTCGACGTACTTCTCGGCGACCTCCTTAGCCTCCGCTGCAACGTTAAGCAGTCCCCGCATCTGTTCGGGGATTTTGGACAGGGCAGTGATGAACTGCGTGGCGGCGGCAGGGGACATGTGCTTCCTGCGCCCCAGATAACACGCGATCAGGGCCAGCACAGCCACCTGACCGGTAAAGGCCTTGGTGCTGGCTACGCCGATCTCCGGGCCTACGTGCAGGTAGACCCCGATGTCCGTTTCGCGGGCGATTGTCGAACCCACCACGTTGACCACGCCCAGCACCAGCGCCCCACGCTGTTTAGCCTCGCGCAAAGCGGCCTGGGTGTCCGTGGTTTCTCCGCTTTGGGAGACGGCTATGACGACGGTTCCGTCGTCAATGATCGGATTGCGATAGCGAAACTCGCTGGCGTACTCCGTCTCCGTGGGTACGCGGACCAACTCCTCGAATAGATACTCGCCGACCAGAGCGGCGTGCCAGGCCGTCCCACACGCGGTCAGGATAATGCGCTTGGTGCGGATCAACTCCCGTGAACGTTCCTCCAACCCGCCGAGGTGTACAGTCCCTGCCCGCAGGTCGATTCGCCCACGCAAACAGTTCTCCAGGGCGTCGGGCTGCTCGAAGATTTCCTTGAGCATGAAGTGCTCGTAACCGGCAAGCTCGATCTGCTCGAGCGACCATTCCACCTCCTCGACCTTCTGCGGCACGGGGATGGCATCGAGCGTGGTGAGGCGCAACGTGTCAGGAGTTATGTGAGCCATTTCGCCGTCGTCGACGTAGACCACCTGGGTGGTGTGCGCCAGTATTGCGGCTGCGTCAGAGGCCAGAATGTGCTCGCCTTTTCCGACGCCGATGATCAACGGGCTTCCTTTCCGCGCCGCCACGATCACGTCCGGTTCATCAGAGCACACCACCGCAATGCCGTACGTGCCGCTGACGTCGCGTAACGCCCTTCGGACAGCCTGTTCAAGATCACCCTCGTAGAACTTCCCGATCAACTGGGCGAGGACCTCCGTATCGGTTTCGCTACGGAAGCTCACCCCCTGTTGCTCGAGGTAGGTTCGCAAAGCCCGGTCGTTTTCGATGATGCCGTTGTGGATGACGGCGATCCTGCCCGAGCAGTCCGTGTGGGGATGGGCGTTGATGTTTGTTGGAGCCCCGTGAGTCGCCCAGCGGGTGTGCCCGATGCCGTGTGTGTGCGCGGCGTTGGCATCCAGGAGTTGCTCGAGCACGTGAAATCGGCCCGCGGTCTTGGTGACTGATACACCGGTTTCGTCGACCAGGGCAACGCCGGCGGAGTCGTACCCGCGGTATTCGAGGCGGCGAAGGCCCTCAACCAGGATGGGAAGAGCTGGTCTGCTCCCGACGTACCCGACTATTCCACACATTGTCTGCCTTCCCATTCCCGACGACATCATCGCCGCCGTCTGTCCCGGTCATGCCCCGCAAGGCCGGAGAGGACCCGCGCGGCCGAAACCGCGCCAGCAACAAAGTATTATCGGCTCTGCGTGCCGTCGACGCAAAGATCCTGCAACGTTATCGGTCCGTGGCCGGCAGGTCGCATCTCATGCGATGCTACGAGACTCGCCCTGCCCCGGTGCGAATCGCCGGGCGAAAGGCATGCCGAACAAGGCGGCGGTGGAGCCCAAGAGGCCTGTTCTTCTCTGCAGGACCGTTCGTTTCCCTCAACCGAGTGAGCCATATAATGGCAGGGCAGGGAGTGCTGACATGGATCTTTTTTCGCAACAGCGGCATCAAAACCTAAGCCGGGTCGAGCCGTTGGCCGTACGAATGAGGCCGCGGTCGCTTGACGAGTTTGTCGGACAGCAGTCGTTCATCGGCGAGGGGAAGCTGCTTCGGCGGATGCTGGAGGCGGACCGGATCACCAGCGCCCTTTTCTACGGCCCGCCGGGTACGGGGAAGACGTCCTTAGCCCGCGTGATTGCCAATACCACGCAGGCGCGTTTCGAGCATGTAAACGCTGCGGGGGTAGGGGTGAAGGAGATCCGTGGGATCCTCAATGCCGCCCGCGAAGGTGTGGAGAACCAGGGTCGGCGGACCATTCTGTTCGTGGATGAGCTTCACCGTTTCAACCGCAGCCAGCAGGACGTTCTACTCAATGATGTCGAGGAGGGCGTCATCATCCTGATCGGAGCTACAACTGAGAATCCGTTCTTCTCGGTGAACGCCCCGTTGGTCTCTCGAAGTCAGATCTTCCAGTTCGAGCCCCTCTCTCCGGATGAGGTCAAGAATCTGCTGGATCGGGCTCTCAAGGATAAGGGGCGCGGGTTTGGCTATTATCGGGTAAAGCTGACCGAGGAGGCGGCAGACCACCTGGCGACGACGTCCGACGGAGATGCCCGCCGGGCGCTCACAGCCCTTGAGATAGCCGTTCTATCCCAATCAGGCGACGGAACGCAGACGCAAGAGATCACGGTCTCGCTCGAAGTGGCTGTTGAATCGATACAGCGGAAGGCGATCAACTACGATTCGGGCGGCGATGCCCATTGCGACACCATCAGTGCCTTTATCAAGTCGATCCGCGGGAGCGATCCGGATGCGGCGGTATATTGGCTGGCTCGGATGCTCGAAGCGGGTGAGGATCCGCGGTTCATCGCCCGCCGGATTGTCATTAGCGCCGCTGAAGATATTGGAAACGCCGATCCACGCGGGTTGGTTCTGGCTCAGGCTGCTGCTGACGCAACCCAAATGGTGGGTATGCCCGAGTGCCAGCTGCTGCTGGCCCAAGCGACCATATATCTGGCGTGTGCGCCAAAGTCGAACGCCTCTGCGACGGCGATCTGGTCGGCAGCGGAGGACGTTCGCACCGGGCGGACGCTGCCGGTTCCTAAGCATTTGCGTTCTACGGGGTACTCCGGCGCGAAAAATCTTGGCTCAGGTGAGGGATATCGATATCCACATGACGCTCAAGACGCTATAGTCCCTCAAGATTACTTGGGGATAGACAAGGTTTATTTCACCCCGAGTGATCGCGGTGCCGAAGCACGCATGCGGGACTATCTCGCATTCGTCCGCCGGAAGATGGGCGACAAGCTGCAAGGTAAGTAACGACACTACAATCTTTGCGACGGGTTGCATTGTCCGCGAAGAAAGAACTACGACAGAGAATACGCAACACTTTGGCGGAGGTTTCCTCCGAGGAGCTCAGCGAGCGCTCGCTTCGGGCTTGTCAACTTTTGTTCAAGCAGCGGGAGTATGTCAAGGCCGAGGTGATTCTAGTGTTCCTGTCAGTGCCTACGGAGGTGGATACTTCTTCCCTGGTGCTACGGGCCTGGCAGGATCGCAAGCGCGTCCTCGCTCCCAAAGTGAGTTGGGAGCAGCGGCGCATGTTGCCCATCGAGATTCGCTCGCTGACCGATGACCTGGGAGTCTCGACCATGGGCATCCGCGAACCCATCGCCGGTGTCCCCTTCCCCATCTCCATGATCGATCTGGTGGTCGTCCCGGGTCTGGCTTTCGACCCATTCGGCAACCGTTTGGGAAGAGGCCGGGGTTTCTATGACCGTTTTCTCGCCCATCCCGAGTTCAAGGGCGTAGCCTGCGGGTTGGCTCTTTCAGAGCAGATGGTCAACACCGTCCCGGTGGGCCCTCTCGACCGCCACGTCAACATGGTCGTCACCGACGAGAAAGTCTACAAAGTCAAAGACTGACCGCGGGTCGGCACAGGCCCCTCGGCTCCGCCTTGGCGCGGCTATTTGACTAACCGCTCATCCTACTGTTCTGCCGTGAAGACGGTCTGGAACGACGCAAAGTCATCCAGGTCGACGTCCTCGTCGTATTCGAAGTCGAACGCCTCGCAGCCCTCCGGGTAAGGTCCGCTGTTCGGGCCGGTCATGCAGGCTTCCCAGGAGGCGAAGTCTCCAAGGCCTACGTCACCGTCACACTCGTGGTCACCCATAGCGGACTCGTACGCCCCCATGTCCACCACGCCGCAGAGGATGCGGTTGCGTCCATCCAGGTCCGTCGCCGGCAGGCCGGGAGCGTCGTTGTCCCCAGCGTTAATACAGGGCGAACCCGGCTGCAGGCGGAGGTTATCATCCGCGGTACCCGGGACGTCATCCCCCCCGTCGGTGTCGACGAAGAGTGGATCGTGTTCAGGCAACTCCCCGATATTCCCGTCACCGGCGTAACCGCCCTCGACGCAACTGTTGGTCACAACCGGAGCAGAGGTGTCAACATTGTGGAACTCGTCCGGGGTATTGCCCCACAAGATGGAGTTGGTCACCGTCGGACTCGCAGAATCCATGTTGTGCATCCCTCCGCCCGAGTTGGTGGCTGTGTTTCCGTGGAAACCGCAGTTGATCAGGGTCGGGTTGGAGTACCCGTAGTTCCGCATCGCGGCGCCAAGCGCAGCCGAGTTCCCGCTAAACACGCAGTTGATCAAAGTTGGGTTGCTGACTGCGACGTTGGCCATCCCGCCGCCGCCCCATTCGCCACCCGAGTTCCCGCTGAACACGCAATTGGCCAGGGTAGGACTGCTGGTGTCCCTGTTGTACATCGCCCCGCCGGCCCAGGTGGCCACGTTTCCACGGAAAGTGCAGTTGTGAATCGTCGGGCTCCCGCCAACGTTGAGCATTCCGCCGGCCCATTGCCCACCCCCATCCGCGTAGCCGTCTGCAACGGTGAAGCCGTCGATGACTGCTTCCGCATCCGTATAGCTACCCGTGACGACGGTGTAAGTATTGTCGGTCGGGACGCCAGGCAAGCCGATATCGCCGCTGAGGATAGTCTCGAATGCGGCGATGTCGCGCTCATTCGGATCGCCACCTCCGGCTAAGCCGCGGTATCCACCACTCAGTGTCACACCGTTGACTAGTTGGAACGTGTCGTGACGCGCCGGGCCAGGCGTGTACGTACCCCCGGCAACTCGGATTTCGGTCACAGCGCAGGCGGCGGCCAGGGCGACCTGCAGGTTGTCGTAGGCGGTATCCCAGCTCAGGCCATCTCCGTTGGGAGGGGCGTCGTCATCCGCGTAGAGGACTTGGTCACACGGGGACATCTCGATCCAATAGTCCGAAACGGGCCTCTCGCAGCCAAACTGCTCGGCGTTCATGGGTTCGACTACCAGCCAGTACGTCCCCGCGGGGAGGTTCCGGTGGAAGTCGAACGATGCGCAGGCCTCTGCGCTTTCGGTCCCGAACCCGGTAAGCTCGCACGGGGGAGCCGATGGGTAAGCCTCCGTGCGAATGTGCATGTGGATCGGCAACGCCGACTCGCCGGAGAAGTCGATATCCCTCCGTTCATCCAAGGTGAATTGGTACCAATCACTGTCTTTGGCGCCGCCCTCTCCCCACAACGTTCCACAGACGGTGTCGTCGAAACTGATCTCTTCAAACGCGGGGGTGTCCATTGAACAACCGTTGTTGGCCTCGGCGCCGCACATTTCCTCTTCAAAGTAGGCTCCGTCTGGACAATCAACGGGGCACTCTGGGATGACCTTCACGTAGGTGTAGCTATCCACACCATGATAGCCGTCGTACAACCTCAACCGTATTTGATGTTCACCCAGCGGCAACGTGATTTGAGGATTCGTCACGTCATGCCCGCTGGCAATTTCCTGCCCTGGATCACCTAGATTGTGCCACTCGTAGTAGAGGAGAAGGTCGCCGTCAGGATCCCAGGAGTCGGAGCCGTCGAGCGTAACAACACCCTCATCACCGTGCGACACTACTATCGTCTGACTAGCACCAGCTCTTGCTTGGGGTAGTCCTCCAAGCATGGGCTGGATGTCGCTCAATACCTGTGCAGTCGTGCGATGATAAGGCCACAATGGCGCCTTCGCGAGGATATTCGGGTGGACAGGATCGTACCGCGCATCGGCAACGTTGGGCACAATCGCTCGTCTTTCGAATTCTTGCCCCCAGGGGACTTGATCAAGACAAGAGGGCCAGTCGAGTGCAGGGGTAAATCCAACAGTTCTCATCCACCAGTAGTTGTATGGCAGATGCCCGGCGTCGCATTCATAGAATTTCTGACTGAAGGTGGCAAAAGAGTCTATGTAGGTGCCGGAATGGTACCACTCCGGCAAGAACTGCGCTGCACCCCATTCCGGAGAGCGCAGGAACTGAGAGGCGATCAGCGAGCTGAGGCGGCCGATCCATCCGGGGTGATCATCGTGTGCAATCTCGCTCCACCAGCATTGTGGCCAGCCAGCCGAACACTGAAAGTCGTTAAGACAGCAACAGTAATTGTGCTCGGAGTGCGCTAAGACCGCCTTGCTCCCTACCAGCGTTTCGTGGGCTCCTGGAAGTGTGAACATGAGTGTTCTG
Organism: Phycisphaerales bacterium; assembly: GCA_020348265.1. Taxonomy (GTDB): domain Bacteria; phylum Planctomycetota; class Phycisphaerae; order UBA1845; family UBA1845. Next base: position 3,593,750 of record CP070744.1, read on the forward strand.
TTTTGGAGCCCGACCGGCACGAGGACCCAGAACTTGCCGGAGTTCTCGTCCCGCGCGTACATTCCCACGTACTGATTCACCTTGGCAAAAACCGCAGCGCTAAAATCGAAATTATGCGGTGCAACGCGAATGTCGTCCCAGTACCATCCAGGTACAGGGTCAAATGCCAGAATGTTGATCTTCTTTATTACGGGGAAGTTGCGGGCAGCCAGGTTGGCGAACCACATGGCCGTCACAGCCCCGCGGCTGAATCCAGCGGTATTCAAGATGACCCCGTCGATATCCGGATTGAGCGCCACCTCCGCCAGTATTCCGTCGAGATACGCCAGGGCTTGGTCGTAGATGACCCAGTTCCACCCCCTGTAGGCGCCCGCCCTGGCTGGATCGTTAATGTCGGCTACTCTCTGACCCCAGTTCCAGTATATTTCCGCTTCCCAGCCAACGCCGTTGACAAAGCGAGTTCTGTGATGCAGTTTGACGCCCGAGGGAGCCTGTTGAACCCCCTCTAGATGATAGTGATGCAAGGCCGAAAGCCCCTCCTCCTGACCGAAGAACTGCCACATCTTCCAGGGCCCGTTGTGTGCTCCGAAGTTAGTCGGGGGTTGATCCCAACCATACCACATATTCCACATTTCAGACGTGCAGTTGGTTCCGGCGAAGTAGATAGTCACGACGTAATACTCCGGTGGGTCCAGGTCCACGCCTGTCGAGTCCGCCCGCGCGTTTGCCCCCCCAATAACAAAGGGAGCGAATGAGACCGCCAATAACATCGCCATGCGTTTCATAGTGCTTACTTCCTCCTAGCAGATGTAACTGCGTCGTATAGGATTACACGCTCCTCGATCAGTGCGTGAAGACCGGGAAAAGACGTTTCGCTTAAACGGGCCGACTTGGGCACGTCGTGATGGGGATACTGGTGCAGCCATACTGCTCCAGCAGGAGCGGTACGCCAAACCGCCGGATGCGCTCGAAGATCGATGCGAAGAACGTACACGCCAACACCCTCGTGGGGCATATCCAAGAGCGGGTCCGGAGAATATGCCACACCCTCCGCTTCTACTGTAGCAGCTCAGGGGCGCGGAATGCAAGGCAAAAAGGGGAACGGCCAGGTCCGCGGCGTGCATCGCCAGTGGCGAGCTGCACACCCAACTCCCGTTCCGAGAGGAGTGCTTATAGGACTTTTGTCTAGCTCAACCGCCCCAACAGGGCCTTGAGGAATCCCTGTGCCAGAGGCGGGGGGACGCCTTCGAACTGGGGTGGCAGCTCGTCGTTCAGCATACCCTGCACATAATCCGCGGCGCGGTCGCCGGCCTGTTTGAGCCGCTCGGTTACCTGGTCCGCCTCGTCGAGATTCGAATCGCGCATGGCGGTTATGAAAGCTCCGACTTCTCCGCCCAAGTCGACCACGTCACCGTCGGGGAGCGGAGGTGGTGCGGGTGTCGGCGGCGGTGGAAGCTCGTCCGAGTCGGAGACCTCGGTTTGATGGCCGACTTCAGCGATGTACTGCGTGGACTCGCGGCGGAGCTCTTCAGCCCGACGCTGATCCTCTTCATCGATAGGGGCAAGGCCTATCTCTCCGTCGTCCTCAGGCATGGGGATGTACACGCTGTTCTTGCAGTAAGGGCACTTGCCGCGCTTCCCCCCAGCCTCATCAGGGGCGCGAATCAGCTTGCTGCATGCGGGACAGTGAAGTTCGATACTCATGACATCGCCCTCGAAACCTCGGATCGGCAAGCGCGGGAAACGCCGCGCGTCGCCTACTTCGTCGACCTGCGGTCACGACGCGGCCTACATACTAATCGTATCGGGATCTCCCCGAAGGGCAAACTCTCGCGGAAGCGATTGAGCAAAAACCGCTGATAATTCCTGCTGACCAGGCCGGTGGCGTTTACGAAGGCTACTATCGTCGGCGGGTTGGTGGCTATCTGCGTTGCATAATAGAACTTGGGCGGTTTTCGCCCGCGTTTGGCGCGGGGCGTCTGGGCGGCCAGAGCGTCCTTGAGGGCCTGGTTGAGCTGCCCCGTGCCCACCCGCTTCAGGGTCTGTTTGAAAAGCTCCGTAGCTACATCTATGGTCGAGTCGATGTTGCGCCCGGTGATCGCGGAGGTAAACGCCACGGGGGCGTAATCGACCTCAGGCAAGACCTTGCTGAGGTACTCTCCGTAATCCTCCGACGATGCCCGACCCTTGGCCAGATCCCATTTGTTCACCACAAGGACGCAGGGTTTGAATTCGCTTGCTACCAGTTTGGCAAGCCTTTTGTCCACCTGGCCCACCGGTACGGTCGCGTCAATAAGCAGCAGAGCCACGTCGCATCGCCGAATCGACTGCGTCGCCCGGGAGTAGGCGTAAAACTCGACATCGTCGGCCATCTTGTTTTTCTTACGCACGCCGGCTGTGTCTATGGCCACAAGTGTGCGATCGTCCTTCTCGAAGCGCACGTCGATGCTGTCCCGAGTGGTACCCGGAGTCTCGCTGACGATGACCCGCTCTTCGCCTGCAAGGGTGTTGATGAATGAGCTCTTGCCCGCGTTGCGTTTGCCCACGATGGCGATGTTCATTACCGGCTTGTCGGGCACTTCGTCGCTTGTCCCGGCAATCGCGAATTCGATGAGTTCCATCAAGGCCGGGCGCCCGCTTCCGTTGGCGGCACTTACCGCCAAGGGGTCGCCAAAACCGAGCTTGCAGAACTCGCCGATCCCGTCGCCCAGATGCGGCTCGTCTACTTTGTTGGCAACGAGCTTAACACGCCCATGGTGGGCTCGCAGCAATTCTGCAGTGCTTGTATCCAGCGGGGTGAGCCCCTCGCGTGCGTCGACGACGAAGAGAATTAGCTTGGCCAGGTCGATCGCGTAGCGGATCTGCCGTTCGACGTGCTCGCCCAGGTCGTCGCGGTCGACTATTCCGTGCCCGCCGGTGTCCACCAGTTCGAAATAGCTCTCCCCAAGGTCGCAGATGGTGGTGATGCGGTCCCGGGTCACCCCCGCGGTTGGATCGACGATGGCCGTCCGCCGGCGGGCGATCGAGTTAAACAGGCTGCTCTTGCCCACGTTGGGCCGGCCTACGATGGCGACAATGGGAAGCGACATAATACCATTTCTACCGGCGAAATCGCGGCATCTTTCTGCAGCGTGTTCTCCTCCGCCACTGCCACGCCGA
>CP070744.1:3597008-3643131 GCA_020348265.1 Phycisphaerales bacterium
TGTAACGCTCGAGGGCATCCAGCTCATCGGGTGCGTATGGCGCCAGGCGGGTGAAGAACACAGCCAGACGAGCGCCGCACTGTCGTCTCAGTGACGGATTCGTTCCCTCCCATTTAAAGGGAGCGGTGTCGTAGATCCCCCGTAGGGTGCGGTTGTCAACCGGGCGCATGCCGATTCCGTCCGGCTCTATGTCGAACGCCAGCCCGTAGATGTGCCCATAGTGGTGGCAACTACGACATGAGAACTGCCGACCGAACGTGATCTTGGCGCTGAGGAACAGCCGCTCACCGCGGCGGATTTCCGTGATCTGCTTGGGGCCGCCAAGCGGGATTTCGTCCACGACGTCGAACGTGGACGCATCGATCACCGTCACCGAATCAGATAGTGCGTTAGCTACGTATGCGAAGCGGCCGTCACGCCCGAACACCACCGCCCGTGGGTTAACGCCGACGTCTGTCCGTTTCTTGACGAACCGGGCACTCATTCCCAGGTGGTTGGGTAACACCCGCCCACGGTCGTCATCCGAAGCACTCGCGATTGTGGCGAGCAAGGCGGGCACATCGATGACAGCCACCTGGTCCAATCCACCGCTTGCGACGAGAGCGAACTGACCGTCAGGGCTGACCGCCACATCCATCGGATCGGGAACGGAGCCACCGGGTTCGTCCAACAGCACCTGGTCGACACGCCCGTCAGGCCATACCACGCCGAGACCGTTGGTGATCGTCCACCCTTGGGCCAGCCGGGTGATGGGAATCAGACTCTTTGTGCGCACCATAGTGAACAAACCGATGCTGTGCCGGGAGCTGTAGGAGACGCCCTGAAGCATGTTGGCGTCGTCTGCGAGCGGACGGCTGATCACGACGTTGCGCTTTAGGTCAACCACAGTGACCTCGGAATCATACGGCTGCCGAAACCGGGCGAGGTTGGGGCGTACGTTGGTAACGAGGATAGACTCACCGTCGGGGCTAAGGGCCAGTGACCAGGGTCCCCTGCCTGCTGTCAATCGTTTCGTCTCGACCAGCCGTTGGGCGTCGATTATCGAGATGGAATCCTGTCCCGTGTTGGCTACGTAGACGAATGCGCCCGCACGATCGGTTGTCACACCATGCGGCTCATCACCTACCGGCACCTCGGCCACAATAGCCCGCGACGCCGCGTCGATCACCGTGAGGGTGTCGTCCATCCGGTTGGTCACGTAGAGCCTTTGACCGTCGGGGCTGATGGTCACGTCGTGAGGCCGTCTGCCCACTGCGATCTCTGCTATGACTTTTCGAGTCGTCAGCTCGACGATCACAAGGCTGTTATTCTGCTCGCAGGCCACGTAAAGAAGATCACCGTCCGGAGAAACAGCCAGATTTACGGGAGTCTTGTACAGCAGGTCTGCCGGCGATCGCCTGAAACCGTTCTCCAACACCTCCACGTGGGACATTCTCGGCACGTGGCACATGTTGCAGATCGTCTCGTCCACGGCATTGATCAACGCGGCGCTTTTTGTGCCTGCGGCCTGGCCCGGCGACAGGCCCGCTTGTACGTGCAGACTGCCGGCACCGTGGCAGGACTCACACTGCACGCCCAGCTCGATCCGGAAGGTGTCCGCCCTCCACCGAGGACCTTCGTCAGCGGACGCAGCGTGGCAAGAGAGGCAGATCCGGCTCAAGTGCGGAGTCTCAGGGATACCGGAGACTGCTGCTATCTCAAAGGACTCGGGCTTTAAGAGCGCTTCGTAGGCACAGTCGTGCTCCGCTATCGTTTCGAGCCTGCAGGGCTTGATCTGTTGCCCAGGCGAATGGCATTGAAGACATGTGTCTTTGCCGACGTAAAGAGGAAACTCGTTTTCTTCCGCGCGGACGAAGTCGGAGTCAAAGATAAGAGCGAAGACGACGGTGACAATGACGCCGGCGAGCTTCATTCTCTTGCCTCTCCCGCACTCTTGCGCTTCTGCCAATAAGCGCGCTCTGCGCCACCTGTCACGCCAACCATCCTCGGTCTCTTCCGCAACGCCAGCACGTGTCGATTGGGGGGAGTAAGCTCACGATCTTCATGGCAGCCGATGCATCCTCGCTGACCGTCGGGCATCACCCAGATCCAGTTCTTCATTGCCTGCAGAACTCGGCCTCGCTGGTCGAGTGTCTCGAGGCGCAGCGGTGTGCTTGCAGGTACGCGCAGATAGAACGAGCCATCCCTCTCGACGGGCACCTCGCCCAGCACGATCTCGGCTACCGTACGTGGCGTCGACTCCTTCGAGGTTATCGGCGCGCCGGAAACCGTACCCCCGTTGACATCTACACCGGTAAGGGCCTGGATAACCCGCAGTTTTCCGATCTGCCCGCGCTCGATCTGCTTTCCTGCTGCTGTGTCCGACATGTACGCGTCGAGGCAGTAGAGCTCGGCAGTTTCCGTTCGCAGGTCCACCACGCTGGAACGCCCCGCAGGTTCGAGGCGAGGCAACACCGCAACCGCGTCAATCTCATGCCACTCAGGTGTATCGAGCAGCTTCCTCTTTGTTTGGGGATCTTTCGCCTCGAGCACATAAACGCCGTATGATCCGCTGCCTGCTGGCTTGTATGAGGCCAACAGCCTTCCGTCGGGTAGCGGTGAAGGGGAGTAGTATCGTCCTGAAGAAGCGTCGGCTACTAAACGCCTGGTCCGCAGGCTTCTTGTTCGCTTGACCGCAAAAAGCGCTCCACCCGGATCGAGGGCGCCCATGTCAGACTCGACATACGTGATCCAGCCGTCGGTAGTCTCGCAAGGCATGCTCCGCACCGCCGGCGATTCGTGAACGCCGGAAAAGGGGAACACGTCCGCACCGTCGATGTGTACGGTATACAGGGCCACATCGTCGGCACTCCTCCGTTCCTTAGCCGTGCCGTCCGTTCGGGACCACGTACTATACAGAAGCCGACTGTCGCTCAGCATGTAGGGCGAGAAGACGCCGTAGGGATTGTAGGTGATCTGTCTGTTGTCCGTGCCATCTGCCCGGCATGTGTACAGAGCTCCGCGCCCGGTATTCGGATCTCTGCTGCAATACGCGATCAGGCGGCTGGGTCCTTTGGCGTCGATTGTATAAATCGTGGACAGGTATATTGCCTCGACGCAGTCGCCCGCGTGATCCGTCACTTTCCTCAGTCCCGTACCGTCGACGTTCATTTCCCAAACGTCGATCAAATCGGTGGCCTTGCGCCTACCTACGAACAAGACTCGTGTGGCGTCAAAGGACAGATCCGGGCGACCCGCTGCAACAAAGCCCGAAGTCAGCTCGCTAAGCGCGTCCGCATCGGATGCGGGTTGAGGCGAGAAGCTGACGATTCGGCTCGACAGAGGTATGGGATCCTCCAGACCGACGAGCGTATGCTCTTGACTGCCGGCCCCCATGCTGCCCGCTGGGAACTGAGCGCAGATGACTTTGACTCGGCTCAGGTCATTATGAGATGCTTGCCTCTTATGCAATCCGTCCGCGGCAAGCGCTTCTTCGCGGTTTGCCGATCCCCAAAGAGCCAGCACAATTGCCGTTGATACTGAAACCGTGCGCGTATGAAACCGCGACGGAATGCAGCGGCTAGGTGAGGTGCGATAATAACGGCGAGGCATACCGGCAGGTCCTTCACACGTCTATTGGCTGCATGTTAGGCAACTGGCCCCAGTCAAATGAACATTTTCCGGACCAACGTGGTCTCAGTCAAGTTCATCGGCTTGGCTCAGCGGATACTCGACTCTGCTTACACTGAAGCTCTGAGGGACGCTGCGCCCCACGTTGACACCTGTCAATCCATTGTCGATCCTGCATTGTTTTGATATAATCAGTAACGCTCCAGCGGGCACTCGGGGTAGTCGGATATGCAGGAGTCTCCACGGTGGTTCACTCCGGAGCGGCGGCGGTTCTCAGAGTCGGGTCGGACACTGAAGCGAAGGCAAAACCGAAACGCGGCTACGTGACATTTGCGATAGAGAGGCGATGGTGATGCCACTTGAATCACACCAACACCCTTCCCAGTGTATGACTGACGGTCCGCGATGCCGCAAATCTAGGTGGGTGGGCCTGTGGATCAGGGCATGCACGTTGATCAGCGGTACCCTGGCCCTGATGTGGCTTGTGCTGCGCAGCGGTACGAAACCGAGTCGCCTGGCGTACCCCTGTCAGCAAGCGGCGATGGGCGCGGCGGTGGCCACCTTCGGAGTCCCCGCCATCGTGGCAATCGTGACCTTTCGCACGAGTGTGATGGCGCGTTTGCGAACGCTCAGGGGACAAGTCACCCTTGCGACTTTGAGTGCGGCTGGATTGGCCTTGATTGCCTTTGCATCGTTTCAGCCTGCCTTCGATGCCGAGAGGCTGGCACCACCTGAGGGTTACAGACCGGAGGTGTTCCTGGTAAATGACGCCCGAGGGATAGAGCCCGGCAGATTCGGCGGCGTGGACGATTTGATTACGCTTATGGGCGTACACGGGTTCAAATGGCACCGAGCGGAATCGGTCGGGTTGACCTCCGGACCTGATGGGATCATCAATGCCGACGATGTTGTACTGATCAAGATCAACTATCAATGGGATGCCCGTGGCGGGACAAACACCGATGTCTTGCGTGGCGTGATCCGGCGGGTCATCGAACATCCTGACACCTTCACTGGTGAAGTCGTTGTCTGTGAGAATTCTCAGTTCAATCCAATCGACGGGTTTGATCGAACAGAGAACAATGCTGAAGAAATAGTCAATTCTCCGCACGACGTCGTGGCTTCGTTTCAAAAGCAGGGTTATCAGATCTCTCACTACTCCTGGACCGACATCCGATGGGATTCAGTCGGTGAGTACTCTGCTGGGGACACCACCGATGGCTACGTAGTGAATTCGACGCCGGATCCCCAGAGCGGGATCCGGGTGTCGTATCCGAAGTTCACCACAGACGCGGGAACACATATCAGCTACAAGTACGGAGTGTGGTCGCCAACGCCAACGCCAGGGACGTACGACGCGGACAAGCTTGTGGTAATCAACATCCCCGTATTCAAGACGCATGTAGGCTATGGCATAACCGCAAGCGTAAAGAACCACATGGGAGTCGTAACCAAGGAACTGAGCACCAACTCTCACAGCAGGATCAGAGACGGCGGACTCGGTTCATTCCTAGCTGAAGTGCGCATGCCCGATCTCAACATCCTCGATTGCATCTGGATTCACGCTGAAGGCTGGCCGAACGAGGGACCGGGTTCCCCCTATGGATGGGCCTCGCGTCGCGACCAGCTGGTCGCGAGTATCGATCCGGTGGCCCTCGACGTATGGGCCACTAAGTACATCATGATCTCCCAGATCATCGAAAACGGATATTCGAGCTCTGCGTATATCGAGCAACATCCGGACAACCCAAACGGCAACTTCAGGGAGTATCTGGACAACACCATGAATGAAATGCTCCTGGGAGGGATTGATACCACCAACGACTACACAGCCGTGAAGCTCTACGTGTGGGCCGGTGACGTTGATCGCGACGGCGACTTGGATCTGGGCGATTTTGCCGAGTTTGAGGCTTGTATAACCGGTCCGGATGAACCCACTGAATTAGGGTGCGATGTCTTCGATTTCAACGTGGACGACACACTCGACTTGACCGACGTGGCGGCCTTTCAGGTTTCCTTCACAGGGTCGGGATAACGGTACGCAATCGGCAGGTACGGTCGATCTCCTGCTGGTTAAGCTTGGCTGCGGGGTATAGGATGCACCGGGGGGAGAAGCGCAGATGTCTGCGGGGGAAATAGCTGGGCTGGTAATCCTCTCAGCGCTTCTCGGCGCGGGAGTCGCGGGTCTGATAATAGCCCTTAGGGTGTCGCAGCAGAGCGGCGATCGCGAGGCACAGCAGATAGAGGCCTATGCTCGCTGGCTCGCAGCGTGCCTTGCGGTCAGTCGCGCTTCCCTCTCATTCGTTGCGGCCTTTCGGGCCCTCGCAGCCGAACGAAGAGAATCCGCATACTTCGAGCTGCGCAAAGACGAGGCCCAGAGAGCTCGAGCCCACTGGTGCGATGTCCTGGGTGAACTGGACCGTGCCGAGGCCGTACTCAGAGTCTGGCATGCCGCACGTCCCGGGCACTACAGATGTGCGGAATTCCACCGCGTCAGACCGGACGTCCTGCGTTCTGTGATCAACGGAACACAAGGAGACTTTGACCGACTGAGTGAAATGCTTCGCAACGCCGACAAGTTGGCCGTCGAGTTCGCCTGCGCTGCCGCTAAGCACATCACAGCCAGGCGGCGAAACCGCGTCGTCGAACGATTCCATCAGACCGCGTGTGAGGTCAAACGCGTAGTCGATGGCTGGGGAAGCAAGTCGTAGGAAACCCTCCGCGATCGGCGGAATCGGGCGACTGAGTCGAGCCGGTTTGATCCAAGCTACGGCCGGTTCCGGGTACTCGCGGATGAACGCGTCCGGAGATTGGCACGTTGATACTGGCTTACCACGCGGGCAACCTGATCCAGCGTCTTGCGGCCTTCGGTTGTGGTTTCCAACCCGATCAGCTGGAATCCGAGGGAGGCCCGACCGCACTCGGCAGCTTCGTTGTGGCGTAGCGTAGCCTCGATGATCAGCGACGATGCCCCCGTCCGCGGTGCGAACACACACTTGTATAACGCTCCGATCTGGATGTCAGCCAGATCAGACACGCGAAGCCTCAAGCCGCCGGCGGACAGATCCTCGAGCTGCCCGTACCGCACTGTCCGTCGGTCGGTCGCAGCAGACTCCGAGTCCTCCCGCCAGAACCGCACGGATACCACATTGCCTTGCGGAGGCGCGACCCGCTCGTATGCCCGGCGCTGAAGCTGCTCTATATACGTGGGCCACTCGACCGTCGCGAGCGTCGATAGTCCCTGTTGTTCGAAGGCGCAGAGCCGCGCGCTGAACATGTCCTTCTTGCGTCCCACACGAAAGGTCACTCCAATGGTCTCGCCGGGTCGGGGCATGAGCAGACCCGGTGCCTCGTCCGAGGGGTGCACGAGCAGTCGTATGGTCCGGGTGGACGGGGTGGCGGACACGAACTCTGCTTTGAACGTTTGCCAACCCTGCGGTTTCCGAGAAGTCACCACGGCGCGCAGGCGGCGCTCAACGGCTTTCTGTACGATCTGGTCGGCTCGCTGGTTACTGATGAGTTGTACGGCACACATTGTCTGATGCTCCAGCTCGCCGGTCAGTTCGGAGTGTCAAGCACCCCACGTAGCCGATCGCGGGCTGCTTGCAGATTACCGTCATCAATGAATTCCATGCCAATGACGGCATGGCCTGGCGTGCCGGCCTCGGTCCGGGTTACGACTTGTGCGCTGAGCTCGAACAGCTCTGCCGTCGCGCCCAACTGAAACACCACGCAGCTCGCCCGCCCCACCGCGAGGTAATCAACCTCGGCGCTGTCTATCCTGCACGCGATGCCATCCAAACTGACGTTTAGCATGTCGGCTTTGCACTGCCACTGGGTGTCCGGGTCGGTCGCGCGGAGTAGCACTTCCGTCGGCTTGCGGAAGCGACGTCGACGACTTCGGCGCCGCTCGGTGACGGCAACGGTTGACGGCCGGGTCAGCCTGAGCTCATCCTTGTCCGATCCGGTGAGCGCCGACACGCGGCGCGTCTCGAAGAGGTAACGATCGTTCCCGACGTCCAAGCTCGCATAGAGCAAAGAGGCACTTAGGATCGAGCGCGCGAGAGTGTCCAAGCGGGCTACGTCGACTGTCAGGACACCGCCGTCATCAGCGAGGACCGTCCCCGACACAACCTCGCCGCTGTGATCCGGATCGGCGCAGAGATGAACGGGGCTATTTGCCCGTACGGCCTCGATCAAAACTCGATCGGACGCACCGGTGTCCAGGGTGCGGGTTGCGATGTCACGGCTTAAGGTCGTTGGCGACATAATTTCACCCTCGTTCCGGACGAATGCACTCTAACCCTGCAGCGTGAGTCGCTTCGAGAAAGAAGACGCGAGTCCCTTGCGTTTGTCCGCCGCCACTTCCGCTTCACCGTCGCGGCGAAACAGATCGGATTCGTTTTCGGACCGTTCCAGCGAACACCTATATCCACTCACTACTCATTTCGGAGCGGCGAGCCGTGCACTTAATATCGATCGGCTTGTATAAGAAGGGCATTCGTTCCGTCCGCATAACAGCGGTTGCCGCTGTGGGCCTCTGCGCGGATATGGGACCTGCTGAGTGGGCGGCCCTTAGCAGCCTGTTGAATAATGTAGCGCCGCCCCTCGTGGGCGGCGTGAAACCTCGAAAGACGCCACCCACAAGGGGTGGCGCTACACTTGGATCACAACAAGCAACTTGTTCAACAAGCCCTTAGATCACCGCCAAGTCGTGCTTTTTCTCTGCGGTATTGTCAGCAGAGGGTTGCTCCTCTTCGTCGGGTTCGTCAACGGGTAGTGCTTCGCGCGGCTTATAGGAGCCCGTCAATGTGACCAACAGGCCGGGAAGCGCGCAGGCAAGCACTACGATGCGAATGCCAAAGGCGACGCAGACGATTTGGGACGGGCTTCCGTAGGGTCCGAGAAGGTAGCGATAGGCCAACTCGACCGTCCCCAACCCCTGGGGCGGGCCTGGGAGCGTCTGAACCAGTGCCCCGGTGTAGAAGTACGCATAATACTCGATGATATTTCCGGCGTTGGCCACAAGTCCAAGGGCGACCGCCACGGTGAAGTACGCGGTCAGCGCAAGACCCTGCAAGATCAGCGTCATGACTACGGCACCGAGCACGATCGACTTGCTGCCGGCCAGTGTACGGGCGGCATTGTCCACCCGTCGAATCTGCTCGAACATGGGCAGTCGCTCAAGCCACTTGCGCGGAATGAGATACTTCCTCAACAACGGGGATAGGTAGACGAACGCGCCTGCAACGCCGCCGACAAACACCACCAGCGTGTAAGGACGAAGCGTAGCCAGTCTGCCGCCCCCGGAGCTGAACACCGTGATTGCCGTGACGACGGTGATCAGGGTGGCCAACCCGATCATACGATCCAACGCTACGGTGGCGACTGCTTCAGTCTTGTGCTCGGTGTGCAAAGAGACGAAATAGGCCTTGAACACGTCTCCGGCGTTGGAGCCCAAAGGGGTGGCGAAGTTCAGGAAGTTGCCCGCAAAAGTCAGCTTGAGCGCCTCCCAGTAGCTTATGCGAATGTCTTGGGCCAAGAGCAGCCACTGAAAACGAAGGGCCAAGGGAAAGACCACCAGGGAGTTGATCGCGATAGCCAGCAGAAAGAGCGTTTTCGTACTGGTTGACCATGCGGTCCTCAGTCCGTAGCTGATCTTGAGGGCGCCATCCTCATCCGTTGCGATGTCAGACTGAGCGATGCGTTGGACGCTCTTGTCCGCAAGTTCCACCCCCACCCAATCCTGCTGCTCGACGGAAAAGCGCACCAGACCTTCTACGGAGCCGCCGTCTTTTAGGGTGACCTGGTCTTTGAAGGTAACGCCTTGAATGACGATAAACAGCGCAGCTATCGACAGTATGATGCGCAGCGCGTCATATAGTCTTTTTCTTGCCCGTTTCGCCATAGTCGTTCTTCAGGTCTAAATCGGCTTATCAGCCTGCTGCGCTGCAATACTGTTTCAGTTTGTCCAGGTGCCTGGCCGGGCAAGCCGTGTTCTTGTGTCCGTGCCACCGGCTGGGTCTACGGGTCGGTTTGCCCGATCCTTTCCCGTATCGACCGGCGCCATCCAGCCTCGAGCTGCTCCAACGTCAGGCCGTCGTAATTCGCAGCCAGCGCGTCAGCCACGCCCATTCCTTCCTTTAAGCTCTTCACGAATCCGCCTGCCCGGCCGGCGCCCTTCGACTCCAGATGGGCGACGAGACCATGGGCCAAGGCGTACTGATGCACGCCGATCGGGCCGGTGCTTCTCAGCAGGTCATCCACCGGCCAGTCGTAACGCACGTATTGACCGGCCAGCAGGGCGGCGTTCTCAGCATTGGGACAGCGATCGCCGAGCACGCGCTCAGCCATCAGATCCGCGAATCCCTCGTTCACCCAGTGTGGAATAAGCCGGGTCGAATGGAACCGATGCAGAAAGGCGTGTGTGCCTTCGTGCACTAATGTGCAGGCGAACCGATCAAAGTCCGCATCGGAACGTCCCGTCCTAAGCAGTACGAGATGGACGTGACCGTTCTTCTGAATCGAGCGACTGTACCCGATGGACTCCTTGCCGTCATAACCATCGAACGTACGGGCGAACTTCAGAAAACGGGCCTTGGATCGCCAGCAGAACACCGGGCACTTGGCCAAAAACACGTTATTCGCAGGGTCGAATCCAAACTGATCACACAGCGCTGTGTACATGGCTTCGCATGAGTCGGCCAGCTTCTGTCGACTCAACTTCTCCCAGTCGGTCCAGATCAGAAAATGATCCGTCTCCACCAGCGCCAGCTTCTTGTCAATGACGTCGCGAACTCGCTCACCGAACGTCTTGTAGATACCGAGTGCCTGCGCTTGAATCTCGGGTGTAGTACCCACCGCGGTAGCCTGACCCGCCCCGCCGAATGAGCCCGCATTGATCTGTTCCACCAGACTCCACTCGGTCGAATTATCGACGGACTGTTCATCTGCAGCACTCTCCGGGAGGCTATCCGAATCCGCCATCGTTTCTTTCTTGCGGCGGTAATCGGCAAGTGCGTCACGAACCAAGCCCGCATAATCCGGGTCCAGCCTCTTGGCCTTACGGAATTCAGCGGCTGCCTGGCTGTTTCGCCCCCGGCCAAGCAGGAAGCGCCCGAGCTGAAAATGGTCTTCTGCGATTACGTTCTCGCGACCGCCGCGCACAAGGGCCAGCCAAGCCTTTTTGGCTGCGTACGCAGAGCCGGTCTCCACCTCGCCCCACGAGAACACGTATGGGGTGGACTGCGCGACCACCACGAGTCCGTGGTCGGTTTGCTCCACCACCAGCCCGCGCAATGCTCCGCCGGTGAGCAGCTTGAGTTTGACCTGGATAGTCTCGGTTGTCTGGCCCGGCGTCCAAGGTGTGGCCACAAGCACGCAGGCAATTGACAGCACATGCCATCGGCAATATGTCCTTCCGCGCCGAGTTCGATCTCGTCCGGATTCCGTCATCATCCTGCGAACCGCCGGATCGAGCTCGCGCGAACCCGCACACGCAGATGCCCGCCTTTCTAGTTGCCCGCCGGCGCGTGATACCGCACTGTGCTTGTCCGTCAGGCTCATGCAAGCTCGTCCAAGTCAAGATCATCGATCCGGTCGATTTCGCCGTTGAGGATTGTCATGGCTGGATACCGACCGAGCAGTTGTCTGAAGCGCTCGCGGTTCATGCTGATATCCAACTCGACGGAATCCGCCGAATATCTGCGGCCATGAACCTCCGCCAACCGATCGATCTCGGAAAGAAGCTTGCCCTCGCTTTGAGGAATCGCGACGGTAAGATCAGCCGCCTTCCCTTCCATCCGCGAAGTGACTTCCTGAACAAGCTGGCCAAGCCCTTCCCCGGTGAGCGCGGAAACACGCACGCATTCCTTCTTCCTGTGGGCGAGCAACTCGGCTATGGAGGTGTCGTCACCTATGTCTATCTTGTTTAGAACCACGATTTGTGGAGTGGTATCGCATCCCAGGTCGACCAGCACGTCGTCCACCGCCTCCATCTGCTGGAAAGCCGTCCGCGACGAAATGTCAACAACGTGCATGACCAGATCGGCATGGATGGTCTCCTCCAGGGTGGCCCGGAAGGACGCCACCAGCCCGTGGGGGAGATCACGAACGAACCCCACTGTGTCGCTCAACAGCACGGTGAGCCCTTCACCCAGATCCCAGCGCGCGGTTTTGGTGTCCAGCGTCGCGAAAAGGCAATCGGCCGCCACACGTTCCGCGTCGGTCAGAGCATTCATCATCGTGCTCTTTCCCGAGTTGGTGTATCCCACGAGTGCGACGGTGAACAAGTCGCTCCGCGAGTGCACCTCGCGCTGCTTTCGATCGTCTATTTCTCTTATCTCGCGTTTGAGATGGGCGATACGTTTTCGCACGATGCGACGGTCGACTTCGATCTGGCGCTCGCCCGGCCCGCGCGTTCCAACTCCCCCAACCGCGCCCGCAGCTGTGCCACCTCCCGCCCCTGCGATTCGCTCCAGGTGTGTCCACAGCCCGCGGAGTCGTGGAGCGGTGTATTCCAGCTGGGCCAGTTCGACCTGAAGCTGCGCTTCCCGTGTCTCCGCACGCGAGGCGAAAATGTCGAGAATGAGCTCACTGCGATCGATCACCTTACAGTTGGCCGCCTGCTCCAATCCACGAATCTGACGGGGACTCAATTCATTATCGAAGATCACCACATCCACTTCGCCGGCGTCGACCCGCTGAACCAGCTCGGCGAGCTTGCCCTTTCCCAACGCGTAACCGGGAGAAAGCGTGGTCCGCTTTTGGATCATCCCATCCACAACCTCGACACCCGCGGATTGGGCCAACGCGGTCAATTCTCCCAGCGGATCGCGCAGGTCGGCCTTGGTGTCCGGCAGCAGGACTCCAACCAACAAAGCCCGTTCCGGCTGGTGATCGGATTCACCGGCAACAGGCTCCCGCAACCGGCGAGGCAGGCGATAGTGGGGATGAGAACCGTCGGGCGTGTCTGAACGAATTGAATGGCGCATTTCCGTCTCGCTCGGATAATACCACGCCTGTCCGTGCCGGGTCAAGGCGATATGGCAGATCGTTACATCATCGTACTGTCGGACCGCAGTACACTGAATATCCAGAGATCCCCGTCAAAAAGGTCGCTGTAAAAACCGGCGCCGGCAAGGGCGTCTAAGAGTACATCGTTGATCTCCGATCGAACCGACCGTCCACGGAGCTCGTGGGAATCCAGCAGAAACCAAACCCGGTTGCCGGCCCGCAAGGTAGAGTCAATCTCCCCAACTCGTCCGGCGGCGTCGGAAAGCGACACATCCGTGTCAGTTTCCAGGTCCGCTGCTGTGTCAAGCCAGCCGATCTGTCCATCCAACCACGACGGGTAGCTGACGATCCTTCCCGCAAAACCGGCGCGATGAAGATAGTAGAGCAGGTAGTCACGATCGTAGGAGAAGGTAACAACCAGGTCACCGGGATGCGCAATCTCCGCCAGGCGCATGGCCCGGAGCTTATGCAGCGTTGGTGGAGGCTTCAGGGCGGCCATCCGTGTGATGGGGACAAGGCTGCATGCGCCAAGAACCACGCACGTCACCAGTGCCGCCCTGCCTGATCGTCTCCGCGCCACTGTCCGCGCAAACTCACCTACGATAAGCGCCAAAGAGACCATAAGAGCGGGCCACGCGACCAAATCGTAACGCCCGACGAGATAATTGGGTCGAACGATCAGCGAGTAAGCCCACGCCAGCAGCAACGGGACAAGCACGAAGCCCGCGAGAGCGGCAAGATGAGACGTATTGTGCGTCGGTTTCTCCGCTTGGTCGGCTCCCAGGACGCGGCGACGGATCACAAGAAGCAACGCCAAGACCACGATCATAGCGGGGATGATTCGCGCAGCCGCTGCGATCCAATTGGGACCCATTCTGATGGTGTCACTGGAGAGCATACTCAAGCCGCGCAAATGCGCGGGGTATCCACCTGCCGGCAGGAACGCCCACAGCGTTCGGGGAATCGCCAGCAGAGGCTCCCAACTGCCCGAGATCCAAGCACTGCCGCCCCCGCGTCCGGCAGGCAAAACCGCGGTCAGGAAGTAGGGTATGAAGAGAATCCCTACGACGATGTTCGTAACGAACCACCGCCGCAACGCGCGACGACGATTCGTCGCAAGCAGGATGCACGAGGCTGTGGCCGGCACCAGGTAGATGGTAAAGTAATGAAGATGCAGGCAGAGTAACATCGCCAGGCCGTATCCGACCCACCAGCGCCGGCGCGTCTGTCGGCTAGCCTCAACCAGCAGCCACAACACAATCGACAACAAAAAGACCCACATTGCGTACGCGCGGGCCTCGTGGGCGTAGTGAATGTGCAGCGGGTTGAAAGCCACCAGCCCGGCGCATACTGCAGCGGCCAACGAAGTGCCCAGACGCCAGGCGACTATGGCCAACAGCGGTATCGCAAGCGTCGCCAGCGCCGCTGAGAATGATCGGTAACCCGCTTCCGAATCCCCGAACAGCGTCACCCATCCACGCAACACCGCGTAGTATGGAAGATTGGTGCTTTCAACCAGCAAACTGGAATCTTCCGGCCAATCGAACAGGTTGTGCACGTATATGAAGGTGCAGCTCTCATCGAACCAGAAATCTCGAGTGTCCAATCCGCCGAAGCGAAACCCCGCCCCAACGATTGTCAATAGGACGACAAGAATCACCGTCCCTCGAGGCGATGTACGAGGCTTGTCAGTGAGGTCATCCACGGGTCGCCGGTTGCCGATGGTCGCGGATACCCGGCTGCTATTCCCCATCGCCTGCCCCGGGATCAAAGACGTACACCTGGTTGAGCGAACGAATATCGAGGGGACTTCTCACCTCGAGTGTGGAAAGCAGAGGCTTCTCGCGGTTAGGTTCAATCGCGACGATCTTCCCTACGGTCATCGGGGCCGGCACCGTGCCGCTGGTGTGGTCCGACAATACTACGTCACCGACTTGGACAACGCCTGCTTCGACATCTCGTCTGTTAACCTCGCATATCTCCATGACCCCGCTCCCGCAACCGGTAAGCCAATAGAAGCGATCGAGGGCCACGAATCCGTCCTCACCGAACCGTCCGATGCGCACCTTCATTTCCACGCTTACGTCGCTGAGCAGTTTTACCCGAGAGGTGTGTGTGCCCACCTGTTCTATCTCGCCGACGAGTGTCTCGGCCAGCAGGATGGCCATACCGGTTTGGACTCCGCTTTCGGTTCCGCGATCGATGCTGAAGGACTGCGACACGACAGCGGCGCCGTCGCGCACGCCCTGCAAGCTGCCGGCGTTTATCAATCGTGACGATCGCCACGCGAGAATGTCCGGCGCGACCACGCGGGCGGGGATAAGCCTCCCGGAAGCCCCCAAACGGTGTTCCTCTCCGCCCCACAGACGCGTGGCAGTCAACAGACTCACTTCCTCCTCGAGCTCCGACACACGCAAAGCCAGCGATGCGTTCTCGTGTTCCAGAGCGGCATTCTCCCGTTGAAGTGCTTGAAAAGTCCGGGCATCGACGGGGGCTCCATCGGATTCCGCAACCCCGCTGACCGCCTCAGCCGCCACCGTAGCTGAATGCTGGAAAGGTACGAGAATCTGAACGAGACTCACCAACCCGTCCGTCCAGCTTTGCGGCAGCAGTATCGCGCCGATCGCGACAAGGGCCATTCCTATCAGAAGGGCTCTGCGCCTGGAGAAGTCATGGTCTCTGCGACTACGCATGGTTTACCACCTCGCTGTGAAGATTCGCCAGGAGATAACGGAACGTAGAAGAGGAGAGAAACGAATTCCTGCGGTAGTCTCTCCGGGAGGGGTTGCTCTTCGGGGTCTGATGTGGGTTCGTCGGCGGCTGGACCATGTCAATAGTCGTCGGCGTCCGACTCCATTGTATCCTTCCAGGCGCCGAGGTTCTCGAGGTAGACGCTGGTGCCTCGGGCAACACAACTCAGCGGATCGTCCACGGTCTTGACGTCCAGGCCTGTGGCTTCCTGGATCTCGATATCCAAGCCGCGAAGAAGCGCCCCTCCCCCGGCCAAGTGCAACCCGTTCTCGACTAGATCAGCAGCCAGCTCCGGCTCGGCATTCTCCAGAGTACGGGTAACACACTCGATAATCTGCCCGATTGGTTCAGCGAGGGCTTCGCGGATTTCCGAGCTGCTGACGCTACATCTTCGAGGCAGGCCTCCCACTACATCGCGGCCCCGCACTTCCTTGCTGAGGTCCTCATCCAGCTTGGCGATCGCACCTATCTCGATCTTGACGGCTTCAGCTGTCTGGAGGCCGATCATCAGATCGTATTTACGCCGCATGTGGGCGATGATAGCCGCATCCATCTCATCCCCGGCTACACGAATGCTGTTGCAGACGGCTATGTCGGCCAGGGTCATGATCGCGACTTCAGTCGTGCCCCCACCTATATCTACGATCAACGAAGCCGTCGCCTCGGCGATGGGCAGTCCCGCTCCGATACCGGCGGCCATCGGCTCTTCGATGAGATAAACTCGCCGGGCACCGGCCCGCTCAGCAGAGTTGTAGACGGCACGCTTTTCCACCGCGGTGATTCCCGAGGGGACCGCAATCACCACGCGAGGTTTGACGAACCGACTTCTGCCGTGAACCTTGCGTATGAAGTACCCCAGCATCGCCTCGGTGATGTCGAAATCGGCTATGACGCCGTCTTTGAGAGGGCGGATGGCGCTGATCGAGCCCGGGGTCTTGCCAAGCATCTCCTTGGCGACGAGGCCGACGGCATTTCCGTCGCGGAGCACCTGATTCGTGCCCCGGCGCACCGCTACCACCGAAGGTTCGTTGAGGACGACCCCCTCACCCTTGACACAAACGAGCGTGTTGCACGTGCCCAGGTCGATGCCCATATCGACGCTGAACATGCCTAGAAGCGAGTCGAAGATCACGCGAGATTCCTTTCCTCTGCCCCTCCCGTTTTGGGCGGATCCCGCACGTGCCTGTAGCACGACGGTGCGGCGTCGCAAAAAAGGGCGCCAGTGTCCGATCGACAGTCCCACAACGCCGACTACGTCAGACGAGCCGCGCCGGATGCGACCATGCGACACAACGCCTGCTTCCGACACCAGGCCAATGGCGAGGTCTCAGCTATGCACCACTGAACGGATTCCACGAGCCGAACAACTGCTGACTCCGGATGGCAAGGTAGACCGTTGCCCCAGCCACAAGGGCCGTCGCGAGGATTAGCAGGATGGTGTATACGTTGTTCTCAGGTTTTGAGTCGGCCGGTCCCTCACTCATACTTCGTCAAGCTCCGTTCAGCGCTAGCACCCGGGTGGCGCCTACTGCATATATGAAAAGGCCAATCCGTACGCAACTGGTCGGCTGGCGCATTATCCCTGCGACCCGCCAAGCCGGGCGGCGTCCGTAACCAGATCCCCTGCCATGGGGGGGACCGCCGAGGTCACCAGGCGCCCAGCCGATTGATTCGGGTCCACGACGTTGATCTTCAAGTCGCCGACATACTGATCATCGCGATGAATCACAAAGATCATATCTTTCCTCACACCGTCGACCGCACCCACACTGAGGGTGACGATGTTGTCAGAGATTTCAACCACCTGGCCTCGAATAGCAGTAGGAGCGATCGGAGTGGAGGCATTCACGTTTGCCATTGCGGCTCCTGACGGCTCCTCCAGCGTCATCCCCGTCGAAATCCGCCGTGCCGCCCGTGCCAGATTCTCATTCTCCGTCTTTACGATGTGCACCTGCTGCTCGAGCTGGCGCTTCTGTTCCATCATTACGGCGATCTGTGCTGTCTGCTCATTGACACGATCGTTCAAATCGATGTTCCTGCGCTCCAGGTCGATGTTCCGCTTCTCCAGCTTGTCCCGGTGAGCACGGTATTGATCGCGGCCGGCGGTGCAGGCGTCAAGCTGGGCGAGAAGTCCGCGGTTGATCGCCTCGGACCCGCTTTTCTCCGACGCGGCCCGGGCCAGATCCGTGCGAAGCTGGGCTGCTTCGTTGCGCGCTTCCTGCACTTGGCCTTGGAGTTCCGCAATCCTGTCAAGGTGCCCCTTGGTGGCGTCGTAGGCGGCAGCCAGCTCCGCGGCGTTGGCGGCGATCATCTGCTCGAGGTTCGCGTTTGCTACCCGCGCGTGTTCCTCGTACCTCTCCGCCGTTTCGCGCCAGTCCGCGGTCTGCGCAACGATCGATACAGTCATACTCGTGAAAGCTATGCTCAGGACAACGAGCAGCACGATGAAGACTTTCGTCAACGTACTCAAAGGAAGTCTCCTGCCAACGGGCGAGCCGCCACCCGCCTGGTAATCCACGCGAGCCGAGCCCGCCACCGAAGTTCTCACCCGGAAGGTTCCACATGCCCGCGCCGCGCACCACACTGGTGCCTCTTCCGGTCACCCCGCAACGTCACGCCGGGAACTACCCGGCTGCGGAAAGCGCGAGCATAGTCTACACCATTTCGATGCCTGCCGAAAACAGGCAATGTCACTCGTATAGCCGAGGTTGTGGTTTGTTTCAAGCCCGATTCATCGATTAATGCCACTTTTGGCTGGTCTCCGACGCAGCGCACGCCCCCCGGGAACAGGATCCTTCCGATGTCGTTCAAGCCGAATAGCCACGCGGGCGACCCAGCAACCCGGGGCTCAACCAGAATTAAGCCCGTTGGCACCGGTATCCGTCAGATCAAGTGGGAGTCGAGATTGGGACGCTCATTAGTCGTCCTTTTCAGCCAGAGGATCTCCTGCTAAAACGGCCTTGGGTCGACTGGGCGCAGGCGGCGGCCGGAGCCGCTGAAGATGGAGAAGTTATCGGCCGTTGGCTATCGTCCTGTGAAGTTCGCGCAAGGGCTCATTCGGCACCGCCGGGAAGTGCTCGGCATTACCTAAGCTACTGTGAAACATGCATTTACTAACGATCCTCGCCTTCGCATGCCTGTTCTGGCAGGCTGAGCAATCCGGCGAATGGGTGCTTGTCGCCGCCGACGACGTGTGGTGGACCCTGATTGTCGTCATCGCCCAGCCCATTCTACTCGGGCTCGCAGGTGCCGTGGTCACCCGCAAAGCCCTTGGGCTATTCCTCACGCATGCAGACAATCCGGAGATCGCCCAACACTTCCACCACCGCTCAGCACTGTTTCTGCGCACAGCCGCTGTGGCGGGGTTTGCCATCTCCGTATTCCTAACCCGCTGGCCGGAATGGTTCGCCTTCGGGCAGATAACGCCGGCCTTGCAGATCCTAGGCGACCTGATCGTGGTCGCCGCCTACTCGGCAAACATGCTGGTCTTGTGGATCACTGCCTACCCGATGGAGCGCACCGCCCACCGCGAGGCGATCCAGTATTCGACCGGCGGAGAGTCTTCGGAAGGCTCGGGCTGGCGATTCGGCTCGTACATCGACTTTCACGTCCGGCACTATCTGCTGATCGTAGCTGTGCCGATGCTCGTGATCCTCTTCGTGGCCAACATGACGCGGGGATACTCATCGCAGCTGCAAGAGTGGGGCGGGTGGAGCTGGACACCCGAGACGATTCTGGGTGCGGTTGCCTTCGGCGTGTTTATCCTGGCCCCGGCGGTCTTGCGAAGGGTCTGGCGAACCAAGCCACTGGAGGCGGGCGCGGTTCGAGCCCAGTTGGAGGCCGCCTGCGAGCGCATCGGCCTGCGCTGCCGAGAGATCCTGCTTTGGGACAGCCACGGCCTTATGATCAACGCCGCCGTAATGGGGGTCGTGTCGCGACTCAGGTACGTCCTGCTATCCGATGCCCTCGTCGCCACGATGGACGCAAAGCAGATTGAAAGCGTGTTCGGACATGAGGCAGGGCATGTTCGACATCGACATATCCAATACTTCCTGCTGTTCGCGTACGTGGGCTGGCTCGTCGTTGCCGGTGTTATGGAACTTGTGGCCCACGCGCTGGGTGGGTCTGACGCGGTTGAGGGCATGACGTTGCTGGCCGTCGAGGGAATCGGCGTGCTGGTCACCGCGGGGATTTGGTGGGCAGGCTTTGGCTGGCTTTCTCGTCGCTTCGAGAGGCAGGCCGACCTCGCTGGCGCACATTGCGTTACTCCTCCCGCAGATCAGTGCTCGGTGCCGTGCAGCGTCCATCCGGACAAAAGGACGTCCACGGGTGGAAATGGACGATTGTGCGCCACCGGAGCGGCCGTCTTCGCATCTGCGTTGGATAGAGTCGCACTTCTAAACGGCATACCGCATGAAGAGCACAGTTGGCGACATTCATCGATCGGGAGTCGGATTCGATTCCTCGCCTCCGCTGCGGGCGATCCGGAACTCACAAGGTGCTTCGAACGCACTATCCGTCGTGTGAAAAGCGCCTTGTTGATCACGGCAGTCGTCGGTTCTGTGATATCCGCCTACTACTGGATGACAATTGCTGAACCTGCGATACTGCAGTTGCAGGCCGGTGTACCGTAATGCCTGGGTTTGCGGGTGCCACTGCTCCTGAGCAGTGCATGAACACCACCAACACTCCGTATACGCTGGGCGCTTATGCGCAGTGGTCCGCGGTGTTATCACTGGTGTATTCGTTCAATCGGGCCGTCTTAACAGGTGCAAACATGACCGCAACGCTGATCGATGGAAAAGCTCTGGGAAGGCGCATAAAGCAGGAAACCGCCGAGCAGGTCCGCGCCCTGGCGGAGCAGAACGTCCGTGTAAGCCTCGACGCGGTCATTGTGGGTGACCCGGCAGCGGGGGAGATCTATGCCCGATCGCAGCGCGATCGCTGCCATGATGTTGGCATTGACTATCGGCTGCATACGCTTGGCGGGCAGGCCACGGAAGCGGACATCCGCGGACTTCTGCGCGAGCTCAATCAGGACGACTCCGTAACCGGGATCGTGCTTAATCTCCCGCTACCCGAGGGCATCGATACTCCGGCCATGCAGTACTACATCGATCCCTACAAGGACGTCGAGGGGGTTAATCCTGCTAACATCGGACTGCTATTCTACGATAACCCCATCATGGCCCCCTGCACGGCGCTTGCCGTCATGCAGATCCTCGAAGAGGTCAACGTTAACCCCCGCGGCCTGGATGCGGTCGTCGTCGGCCAGGGAGCGATTGCGGGGAAACCCATCTCCCTGTTTCTTCTTCACCGGATGGCTACGGTCACGTCTTGCCACGTCGCAACCCGCGACTTGCATCAACATACTCGCCAGGCGGACCTCTTGATCGTCGCCGTGGGTAAGCCCGACCTCATCCGTGCCGACCACGTCAAGCCCGGTGCCATCGTCATCGACGTGGGCATCAACTCCGTTCGCGGTCGTGACGGTCAGCGGCGAATCGTGGGTGATGTGGCTTTTGACGAGGTTAAGGAGGTGGCCGGCGTGATTACACCTGTCCCCGGCGGGGTCGGACCGGTGACCGTCACGATGCTTCTGCGCAGTGCCGCTGAGGCAGCTCGCCAGCAGTTGGTCTACCCCAGACGACTGGAATCCCGGGGGGGCTGCTGCGGCCAAGCTCAGGCGTTGACCACCTGATGGATCGCGCGTAGCTTTTGTGGTTGACGTGTGAATCGATGTTGAGGCTTCCGGTACTTTGCCCAGCTGCCTCATGCGATTCCTGACAGTTCTTGGAGGTCGGTGCCTTGATGTGGCAGTACGGCCGAACTGAACGGGCGGCGGCGGTCGCTGCAATACTGGCCATTGCCCTTGCGATGCATTTGTCGCCCGGCCAAGGCGATCAAGCTCACGCTGCACGCGATGGGTCGATCCCCCCTAGCCCGCGGTCGGACATCCTGTCGACCGTGCCCGCGCGGGCATCTGCCGCCTTTGTGGTCAACGGTTTAGGGGCGACAGACGCCAAGCTCACTCGCCTCTTCAGTAGCTTGGGCGTGCCCTTTAGCCCCTACACGCTGGCCAAGGGATGGCTGGAGATCGTCACGGGGATAGACGAGCACGGTCCGGCCGCCGTCGTTGTGGTTCCTCACGAGTCATCTTCGTCTACTTCGCACGGACTTGCCCTGGTGCTTCCGACGAACAACCGCGACGAACTTCTGGCCTTTCTGAACCCGCAACCGCTCGACGACGGATTCGTCAAAGTGACCCTGCGCGGCCGGGAAAGCTTTGCCGCGACGATGGGAGGCTTTACCGTTCTGGCCGCCGACTTGCACACCGCCAAGTCCGTGGTCGGTGCCGAAAAACATCTTGCAGACAAGCTCTCTGAGTTACAGGCGAAGAAATGGGCTGCTGCCGACGTCGCAATGTGGATTGACCCGGCTGCGATGAAGGTGGAACCACCGCAGGCAGGAACAGCGTTGTCCCTGCGTCGGCTAATTGACGAGGGTCCGTGGCTCAAGCGGTTTGGCAGCCTTCAGCTCCTGGGCAGCCTTGAACCCGAGGGCGTTTCTCTGAGCTTCTATGCAGAAAGGAAGAGTGATCACGCGGACAAGCCGCGCCGGGAAACTGAAAGAAGTCTTCTTAGCGGACTTCCCGATGAGCCCTTTGTGTTGGCTGTGGGGATGACTGAACGGGCGACGGCCGAAAGCGCTCGAGCGCTTTGCGATGGATATGCCTCGCTGCTGGCCGCTGCGGGGATCCTCCAGCCCGAGCGGTCTGCAGATCTTGCACAGATTCTCGATCTCGGATTCAGACACGTCGGTACCGTTGCACTGAGTGTTTCCATACTGCCCGATGACACTTCGGGCAGCGGCTTAGGTCTTGCCAAGGTGTTGCAGGTTACGACCAGCGACCGGATGTTCCTTGATCACATCGATGCTGTTTTGCGTTTCCTTGAGAGCGAGCCGTTTGCCGATCCGCGCGTTGACCAGGCAATGAAGAGACTGCAACATCGCCGGGCCGTGGAGACGAGTCTCGGCGTGAGTATTGACCATCTACTACTCGACCTGACTGACCTTGAAGTCGTCGATACGGAGGCCGTCGAGGCCTTTGTGGGCAACGAGGGTATACTCATGCGAGTCGGGGTGGTGGACGACAAACATGTCGTAATCGCGCTGGGCGGCGGACTGGAGCGCTTCAACGCGATTGTCTCCGCCGTTCGCGCGGGGCGGGCGCCGATCTCCTCTGACGCGGGGGCAATGAAGTCAGCTCGGGGAGTCACCCGCGCGCGTTCCATCGAGGCCTATTTCTCCCTGGCCAGGGGCGTGCGCTTGATCAATGCCGCTTATGCCGCATGGAATAAGCCGCCGCCTTTCCCCGAGGTTGCTGAAACCGATGCTCCGATCGCGCTGGCCATCCACTCGGGCGGACCAGCGGCGACACAACTCGATTTCTTTGTCCCCACGGGACTGATCGTGGCGGTGAAGAACGTGATAGTGGATAAGGCGGCGGGTGAGGCGAAGCTGGGGCGCTGACTACCGGTGACCACGCCGTACCGGCCGGAAAACACGGGATCGGGCCGCCTACCCGGGAGACCGGCTGTAAGTATAATGGTCAAGTCGGCTCGGTTTACCAGCCGAATACCTTTTAGGGTAACAGTTGAGACTAAGGAGGATGTCATGCCTTTTAGACCGCTACAAGACGTTCCTGCATCCCTGGGCGGCTTACAGGAGGAGATGAATAGACTCTTCGATCAGGTCTGGCACGGCGGGCTTTCCACCAGGCCGTTCGACGGTCAGGAGTGTGCCCCTCCCATCGATCTGTTCGAGCACGACGACCGCTACTTGTTGCACGTCGAGGTGCCCGGGGTGGATGCGGCAGCCGTTGATGTGAGCTATGTGGGCAGCACACTCACCATCCGCGGGGAGAAGAGCGCTCCGGGTGATGAGCAGGGCCGCAGAATCCGCGGCGAGCGCCGCTTCGGGACTTTCTGCCGGACGGTCGAGCTGCCGGGCGATATCGACGCTGATCGATTGTCCGCCAAGTGCAGCGCGGGCATCCTGCAGATTAGCATCCCCAAGACCGAGTCGAGCAGGCCCAAGGCCGTCAAGATCGAAGTTGTTGAGGGTTGATACAGGGACGCCGCCCCAAACGAGCGCGCGGGTGTATACGAAGACTACACCCAGTAGCGCTGGTGCGCCACGCGATGACTCTACAGCGCGACCTCGTCCCTACGCCCGAAGTACAGCTTACCCGCCGTAAGCAGGAGCATCGCCAGAATCACCAACCCCCACTCCGAGACCGTCGGGATCATCGCCTCAGGGTCGCAAGGGTCGCCGCACGGACCGTAGATCTCGTCATCCACGCCGGGACAAGTATCGTACCCCTCGGCCCAGCCCGATGACGGGCAACAGCTAATCGGACACTCCGGATGCCCGTCGCTGTCCCCGTCGATATCGTCGCTGCAGCCGCACCCACAGATACCAGGCTCCGTCTTATCCGGATCGAACGGGCAGTCGTCACAGGCATCCGCCACTCCGTCCCCGTCGCTGTCATAATCACAATCTTGACCGACGAAGTAGTTGTCGGGGTTGGGGCAGTCCTCGGGCAGAACGTCATCACAGGTATCATGGCCAAAGATATCGCAACACGCGTTGCACAGGCCGTTGTCCGGATGGGTCACTTCGCCGGTTTCCTCGTTGCAGATGTCCGCCGTACATTCATCACCGTCGTCGATCGGAGTGAGCGTTCCATCGGCGGGGTTGCAGCACATCCCCTCGGGGATCGGAACAGTCACCTGGATCAACTGGTCGCAGGAGGATTGACCGCTACAATCGGTAGCGGTCCAGGTGCGAGTGATGATCGAGATAGTCGGACAGAACTGCACCGTACCCGTATCCACGTCGCCGTAGCTGGCCGTTAGGTCATCCCTACATTCATCAGTCACGGTGGCCACGCCTGTGGCGCTCGGATCAGTCGGATCGGGATAAGTTACCGAGGCATTGGGCGGGCAGGTGATTACCGGATTAATAGTATCTTTGATTTCAAAGTTCGCCCCTTCCGTTGTCGTGTTCAGGCACTCATCCTCCGCCGTCCACGTGGCAGCGTACACCATGTCCTCGCCGCAGCCGTAATCCTCTACGACTTCCACGCTGAGAACCACATCGCCGCAGTCATCCTCGGCCGTTGCGCTATTAAGCCAGGCATCGTACTCCGCGACATTGCCCTCGCCGTCGCACTCCACAATCGTGCTGGCCGGCTTGAATATGGTCGGAGCGGTGGTGTCGACCATCGTGAAGGTGGCCATCGTCGTAGCGGTTACACCGCAGTCGTCTTCAGCTGTCCAAGTGACCGTTGCCGATCCTGTCGCCCCGCAGCCGTCGGAAAGAGCGATGTAGTCGTTGGTTATGGTCACGCCGCCGCACAGATCTTCTGCCGCCGGGCTATTCAGCCAGGCGGTGAGCTGGCCAACGTAGTCATCCTCGTCGCATTCGATGGTCAAGTCCGTCGGTATGATCGTAAACGTGGGTCCGGACGTATCGACGATCGTAAACGTAGCCGATGTCGTGGCTTGGTTGCCACACTCGTCCTCGGCGGTCCAGGTTACCATCGCTGAACCGGTCTCCCCGCACCCGTCGGATAGGGCGGTGAAGTCGTGAGTGATCGTTACGCTGCCACAAGTATCGACCGCGTCAACATTCGCCAGCCAGGCGTTGAGCTGGGCGACATTCCCCGCACCGTCACACTCGACCGTGGTGTCCGCGGGCACAATCGTGAACGTCGGGGGAATAGTATCGTCAACCGTGATCGTCTGCACCCCCGTATCGCTGTTCCCGCAAGCGTCGGTAGCCGTCCAGGTTCGTGTTATAACCTCCGGGCAGGTCCCGGCCGAAGTGTCGCCCCAAGTGACAATGGGGGCTGGGTCACAGTTGTCCGTGGCCGTTGCCACGCCCGTATTCGATGGATCGGTCGGCTCCCCGCATTCGATGGTGATGTTCCCGGGGATGCTGAGAACAGGATCAGTTGTGTCAACCACGGTAATGATCTGATCGCACGAGTCCGGGTTTCCGCAGTTGTCCTCGGCGGCCCACGTGCGCGTGATGGTCATCTCCTGCGCGCAGGCTCCCGCGGCATCTACGTCCGCGTAATAGACATCGGGAGACGGATCGCACAAGTCCGTAGCCGTGGCTACGCCCGCAAAAGCCGGGTCAGTTGATTCGTCGCATTCGAGGGATAGATTGCCGGGACAAGTTATGTCAGGTGGTACAGTGTCATCGATTGTCACTGTCGTGGAGCACTGATCGCTGCTCTGACCGTTATCGACGAGAAGATCCACGTTGCAGACTAACGGACACTGCGTTGACGAACCGACGGTCAGAGTCGGTGCGGGGCTGGTATCGTCATCGAAAACGCCGCCCGGGCAATCCGTGTCCCACAAGTACGTAAAAGGCTGGCCGCAGGGATCGCTCGACCCGGTTCCATCCAGGGCGACAACCGTCGTTGCCCCGCTGCATTCGGCACTGTAGGGTCCGTCAGCATCGCAAAGAGGTGTCGGTAAGGGTTCATAGACGAGACTCAAGTGAACATCGCTGATACACGACAAACCGTCCACTTCCAGGATCAAATTGTTCTTCCCGCCGAGGTTGTAACCGGGAACGCCGCACGGGTAGGTGTCGCCGATCACCGTCAAAGGATTGCAGGTGCCGCACGGGCACTCTCCGGCATGAATGTCTGAACCGACCAGGAATGCGTTGACGTAGACGGAAAGCAGACCCGATCCGTCCCCCCAGCAGGCCAGGCCGTTCACCGTGGCCTCTATACGCGTGACGATGTACCCTGCGGGTACCGGATCGCTGAATCCGACCGCCAGGGGCCAACCCCACCCGGGATACGTCCCGTACGGCGAGCAGGCGTAGTCTCCCAGCTCATCACAGACCCAGCAGTCGTAATAACCGGCATGATAGCCGTCAACCTCGATCATTATTAACGGATTCCCCATTACCCCCTCATCCGGATCCGAGTCAATGTAATCCATATTGCTGCTCGGATCACCAGTGCCGGCGGCTTCGTTGCCCAGCGCGCCGGAGAGCGGAAACACGAACATCAGCAGGAATAGCAACATCACCGGGGCAAACAGTTTGGCTCTCATGGATTCGTTCCTCTCCCGTGCGGCGCGATGCAATACAGATAGGCTCCTTGGTGCATCCCGCCTCCTCTAAGTGACAGCGACGCGACAGTTTCCGCGCCGCAATCGCGCATGCCTCTACCAGCCGATTACCAAGTGAGATCTGCAAGAACGGAGCGGGGATGCTGTCCCTCACCCTCCCTGCGACTAGGTGGCACACCCAACTTGAACTAGGACGCAGCGCGCCTCCCGACACTTGGTGCCCGATAAGTCTTAGAAGTATCAATATAGCGTGCGAGGGGACTAAGACTCAAGAAAAAAAAGTGTGGTTCATAAACCCCTGTCCTGCAAGGCTTTACAACTCTCGAACACAGTCTTGCCTAAGTGTGGGAATGAACGCTCGTGTTCGTTTCTACAAACCGGGCTGCACCGACGGGCTTGCCCGGCCTCTCGCTACGGATGCGAACGCCGGTGAATCGATCAGGATGCTTCGAATTGCTCTGCGATCGAAGTTGTGTCAATCGGTGCTCCCCGCAGCGAAATTAGTACGTCTCTGACTGTATCACTCGTGGCGATTCACGGCAGGTCGACGATGCGATCTGTGATGCCGCGCTCTGCACAATACTCCAGGAGCATCCTCACATAAGACTCCTGCTGATGTGCGATGCGATCCAGCCCGAGGCTCTTCTGCGCAGCGCGTATTCTACTCTCGTCCGGTCCCTCGATTTCGACAAAGATCCCGATATGAGGCGGTTCGTCCAGCTCTACGCGACATTGGCTCAGCTCCCAACTCTCGCGTCGTTTCTGATACCGGAGAATAGGCACCAGACCCAGGGTTTCGAGGATCCGGGCGGTCGTTTCAGCCTGGTCTACCAGTACCTCGAGTTCTTCGCGAGACTTCATCTGGCCTTCGAGTCGAGGCCCCTTAAGAGTAAGCGTTGCCGATACCTCGCCGTCATCTTGCGATACTGTTCGGCGGAGGCGCAGGCCTATGCCCCGCTTGCGCAGCGACCCGTCCGGGCGGTCGAATATGCTGTTCGATTCGAGGACCCGGCTCAGGTATGCAGCCCCAAGCGATTGGAGCCGCTCGCGCACCGGTTCATGTGATTCGACACGAAGTTTCAACTCGATTTCTAGAGGCATAGAGTCGTCTTCTGCGAGGCACCCGGCGCCTATCGGGTTGACCTGTGATCGTCCCGGCCCCGTTGGGCAAAGCGCGCCTCGCGCATCAGTTGGCGACGATGTTGACCAACCGCCCTTTAACCACGATCACCTTTCGCACGGTTTTCCCGGCAAGAGCCTGAATCACACGATCTTCCACCATTGCGGCCTCCTTGATGGCCTCTTCATCGGCATCAGCCGCCACAATAAGACGTGCCTTGATCTTACCCTGAATCTGGACGGCGATCTCAACCTCGTCATCGCGGGCAAGTCTCGGGTCGTAGGTCGGCCATTCCTCGTACGCCAGCGTCGTCCTGTGACCAAGACGCTGCCAGAGCTCCTCCGCGAGATGCGGAGCGAAGGGCGACAATAGCAGGACGAACGGCTCGATTACCGCGCGAGATCGCTTGGCGAGTGGGGTCATCAGGTTGACAAAGTCGAACAATGCTGCGATGGCCGTGTTGAGCTTGAGCTGTTCCAGGTCTTCGGTTATCCGTTTGGCGGTCTTGTGCAAACCTCTAAGTGCGTCCTCGGTTGGCTCCTCGTCGGTCAGGGCGGGTGACACGCCCCCAGTCTGTTCATCCACAATCAGGCGCCAGATTCGCTGGCACAGTTTGAACAGCCCGGGAACGTCACGAGTATTCCACGGCTTGGCGGCCTCCAGCGGCCCCATGTACATCTCGTAGAGCCGGAAGGTGTCCGCTCCATAGTGGGCGATGACCTCGTCCGGGTTGACTACATTCTTGAGCGACTTACTCATCTTGGCGATTACACGGGCAACGGATTCCCCGGTGCTCTTCAGTACATAGTCGCCCTCTCCGCGCTCATCCACCTCGTCCGGTCCGATGACCAGACCGCGCTCGTTTCGATACGCAAAGCCCTGAATCATCCCTTGGTTGAATAGCTTCTGGAAGGGCTCGCCGGTTGACACGTGCCCGAGATCGTAAAGTACCTTATGCCAGAATCTCGCATAGAGCAGGTGCAGGACGGCGTGTTCCGCACCTCCGACGTAGAGGTCTACGGGCATCCAGTACTTCTCCGCCTCGGGGCCGCAGAAACTCGCCTCGTTGTGCGGATCGATGAAGCGGAGGTAATACCAGCACGAGCCGGCCCATTGGGGCATGGTGTTCATGTCCCGCCGATACTGCTGGCCACCGCGATCAACGCTCAGCCACTCCTTGGCTCGTCCAAGTGGCGGTTCCGGAAGCTCATCGGCGCCTTCCGGGCACGAAGACGTCGGCTTGAAGTCGGTCATCTCCGGAAGCTCGACCGGTAGCTCATCGTCACCGACCGCGATTGTCCCGCCGTCCTCGCTGTGCAGAATGGGGAAGGGCTCGCCCCAGTACTTCTGTCGGCTGAAGATCCAATCGCGCAGCTTGTAGTTGATCGCGGGGTGGCCCACGCCGTTGGCCTCGAGCCAATCGGTGATCGTGGTCTTCGCCTGAGCCGTCGGGAGCCCGTCCAAAACGCAGACTTTACCGGGTACGTTGACCTGAGCGGTTCCGGGAGAGTTGACCGACTGTCCTTCGCCGGTAAAGGCCTCACCCCACGCAATGGGGTTCTTCACATAATCGTCAGCAAGTAGCTCGATACAGCTCTTGTCTCGGAGCACTCGAACTGACTCATCCGCCAGCATGTCGCCCTGGGGAGGATGTTTCGCAAGGCTCTTAGCGAGTTCGGGGCACACCTGTCCCAAGCGAGCCAAGATTGCCGCTGATTGGCTGTCAGGCCTGCACGCCAACGCGCTGATGCGACTCTCGACCGAATCGCCGGTAGGTTTGACCACGGTAATGATCGGAATATCAAACTTGCAGGCGAACTCGAAGTCGCGGGTGTCGCCTGAAGGCACGGCCATGATCGCTCCGGTGCCGTAGCCCATGAGCACATAGTCGGCCACCCAAATGGGGATTCGCTGTCCGTTCACCGGGTTGATCGCGTAGGCCCCCGTGAACACACCCGTCTTTTCTTTCGTATCTGCGGTTCGATCCAGGTCGGACCGCTGACGGGCTGCAGCCACATACTCCTCTACCGTGCTACGCTGATCATCCGTGGTGATCTGCTCGACGAGTTCGTGCTCCGGTGCAATAACCATGTAGGTTGCGCCGAACAGTGTATCCGTGCGCGTGGTATATACCCGAATCGCATGGGGGAAGTTCTGATACGACAGCGGGCCCTCGAGCTTGACATCCGGGTCGAGGCACTTCCACCGGCCGTTTTCAATGGTCCACTTGTCGGCCAAGGGGAATAGCACTTCTCCGCCGGTGCTTTTGCCCACCCAGTTTCGCTGCATGATTTTGATGGGCTCGGGCCACTCCAGCTGATCGAGGTCTTCCAGCAATCGTTCGGAGTATCTGGTGATTCTGAGCATCCACTGGCGAAGCGGTCTGCGAAAAACCGGATGCCCGCCGCGATCACTCCGCCCGTCGTTGTCCACTTCTTCGTTGGCCAACACGGTGCCGAGTGCGGGGCACCAGTTCACCATCACGTCTGCGAGATAGGCCAAACGCTGGCTGTCGATGAACTCGCCCTGTTCCCCGGGCGACAGGTCGCTCCACATTCGTCGATCCGATGCTTCCGGCTTGCGCACGAGCTGCAAGGCGGGGTCGACGCCCCAACGCCCGGACTCCAGGGCGGCGACGAGCTCCTCGATCGGCCGAGCCCTCCCCCTATTCTCCTTGCCGTCAGGACCCGTCCAATTGCACTCCTCGTCATACCAGCTGGTGAACATCCGCGCGAACATCCACTGGGTAAACTTGTAGTATCCCGGATCGGAGGTGGCCACCTCGCGGGCCCAGTCATAGGAGAAGCCGAACATCTTGAGCTGTCGGCGGTAGATCTCAATGTTCTTTCCCGTAGTAACGGCTGGATGGACGTTTGTCTCGATGGCATACTGCTCTGCGGGCAGACCGAACGAGTCAAAGCCCATCGGGTGGAGTACGTTGAATCCGCGCATGCGCTTATAGCGGGCGATGATATCAGTTGCGCAATACCCCAGCGGATGTCCCACATGCAGCCCCGCACCGCTGGGATACGGAAACATATCCAGAATGTAAAACTTGGGCTTGGTCGTATCCGCACCGGGCTCGCCGGGGTTGAGCGACCTGAACGTAGCGTTCTCTTCCCAATATCTCTGCCACCGCGCCTCGATGGCCGTAAAGTCGTACCGACCAGGTTTGTCGCTTTGCTTAATATCAGCCATGAAACTCGCCACCACCTTAATAGTCTTCAGTGGACTTGCCGCACCGTTCTGCGGCCTTGCAGTCTATTCATCCTTGCGGTTCTCCGCAATCGATTTGCGTAAAACGCCCACCGATGCAGCCGTAATCAGGGAATGGAGGAGTCGTATGCGCAGCAAACCCGCTGATGTTGAACGCGGTCACCAGGGCGACGGTATGCTCTTCGAGAAACTCAGCCCGCAACCTCGATGTTGAGGAACGCCTCGAAGACCTTGCCTGGCACCCGTCCGCGACCGCCGCCGGGGCGGTTGTTAATGTCCTTCAGCGCGTCCCCTACGGATACCAACTGAAAAGCCCGAGGAACAGCGTTTCGCTTTCGTCGTTAATCCCTTCGAAGACGGTCAGCGAGAAACGAGGGGTCTGGGGATCAAGGATCGCAACAAGATTGCTGACATCAAAGGTCAGAATCGGATACTCAGGTCCGGTCAGCTGATTTACCACGGCGGCTTGCGGGTTCCCGTCCTGGAAAGCTGTTCCAACAGCCTCCACCGGGTTGCCTTCGGTGTGTCCGACGTTGTCCAGGGACACCGTGTACGCGTAGTCAGCGTCGTAGGCGTCACTGGGGCAATCGTCATCACCGGTTACCGTGTGCTTACACTCATAAGACACCACGGCGTCGGAGGGCGTGGATGCCAACAAGTGGTAGCTATCGGTACAAGCGGCATCGCAGCCGTCACCGGCCTCTGTATTGCCGTCGTCGCACTCCTCACCGGCGGTCAGTACGCCATTGCCACAGGCCGTCGCCGTGCAATTACCCCCGTTGGCCGTATCTTCATCACAACCGTCGCCGTTGGCTTGGTTGCCGTCGTCGCATTCTTCAGTTTCCGGGCAGACATCCCCGTCACTGCACGTGGATCCGCTTCCCGCCCCTGTGCAATCCGCGTTACATGAACCACACGCGTCAGCGTACCCGTCGTCGCATCCTTCGGTTTCTGGGCAGACAACCCCATCGCCACACGTGGACCCGCTCCCTGCCCCTGTGCAATCCGCGTTGCATGAACCGCAGGCGTCAGTGTACCCGTCGTCGCAGGCCTCGCCTGATTCCAGGGCCCCGTTGCCACATACGGAGGTAGTACCATTGCCACCCCCGCCGCCGGTGGGACATCCGTTCGCGTCGACGGCCTCACCGGCCGGTGTGTCAGCACAATTGTCCGCGTTGTCGAACACGCCATCGCCGTCGCTATCCGGGCAGCCGTCCGCGTTGACGGTCGCACCGGAAGGTGTGGCATCGCACACATCCACATCGTCCGTAACCCCGTCGTCGTCGCTGTCTATTTGGCTGTCCGCGCATCCTTCCAGATTGACCTCGGCGCCTTCGGGCGTGTCCGGACAGTCGTCCAGCGTATCATCGATGCCATCACCATCTGCGTCCGGACATCCGTTGGCATCGACGGTGGCGTCAGCCGGAGTGTCCTCACACTGATCTATGTCGTCAGGTACGCCGTCACCATCGGTATCCGGCGTACCGGGTTCGCTGACCGGGCACCCTTCCTCATCCACATTCATGCCCACGGGTGTCGTAGGACACTCATCGATGTCATCTGTGACGCCGTCGTTGTCGCTGTCGCGTTGACTGTCTGCGCAACCGTCCGCATCAGCCTCTTCTCCGGCAGGAGTATCGGAGCAATCATCGTCGCTATCGGTGACTCCGTCGCCGTCGGCGTCAGGACATCCGACAGCATTGACGATTGTGTCAGCCGGCGTGTCGGCACACTCATCGATGTCATCGGTGACACCATCATCGTCGCTGTCAAGCTCGCTATCAGCACAACCGTTCGCATCGACGTCGGCGCCCGCGGGGGTCGTGGGACATTCATCGACATCGTCAGCCACGCCATCTCCATCCCCGTCCAGCTGGCTGTCAGCGCACCCATCCGCGTCGACTTCAGCGCCTTCCGGGGTGTCCGCGCACTGATCCGAATCGTCAACAACACCGTCGCCGTCGGCATCGAGAACCGGGTCGTCGGGGCCGACGGTGGGTGGGCAGCCGGCTACCAAGAACAACGTAATCAACAAACTAAGGGCAATACGCATAGCTCAAACCTCCAAAGGCCAAACGGGCAATATTAGCAATGGCAGGAGCGCTGGCAACAGGCTACTGGGTTTCAACGATCCAATCGGCCGGGGCGCGATCCTGCGAAGAGAGTATCGGCGTAAACCCCGGCACAGACCACGCGCCTGGTTACCTCTTAAAGCGTTCGCGCTTTCAGAAGTGGCCGGCCCGCTTTGCACGGGGCCTTGCCTCGCACCGTTCCCGGCGGACTATCGGTGCAAAAAGTCTCACGGATACACATCCAGTCAGAGTGCACCCTCCTCAGCTCCCGAAGCGCCGTGATTCTCGCTCGGTCATTGAGCAATCCCGAGTTCACTGCAAAGGCCGCAACTTAGCGACTTTCCTGGTGCTTCGCTACCTTGGCTTGCGGGACGTCGAGTACGGCGGTGGGACCGGCGGTCCATAATACAGACTAAGCGAAGGTGATCGTGTTTGTGTTTACTACAGCGACAGCTCGGTGTCGTCTCATGCGAGGCGCTCGATTGTGCGCTTCGCTGTGATATTCGGACGCTGCATGTCGGCGAAGCGCCGACTTTTTTCTTTACTTTGGCCAAGTCGCGGGCATAGCATAGGGCGATAACAATCGCACCTGCTCGTGCCTGGTACCAGGGGTGCGGCGGAGTGGCTTGACGCGGGTGACGGTCAACGGACCCCATTGGGGTTGCGGAAACACCACGCGGGCTGCGTACGGCGCACCCGGGTGTGAGTGGGGGTGGTGACCGGAATGTGATGCTCGCAGGCCCGGTAATAATCCTAAATGAAATGGGGGCTCACGGGGGAATAGGCTGTTATTGTACCCCCTGGCGGAGGCTTTTGAGGCAGGGATTTTTCTCTATTCTGCGTCTTGGCCCTTGTTTGTTTTGTTTAAGGGCGGTACCATAACTGGGCTTAAGTTCCTCGCGATGCCGGTTGGTTTCGCATGGGCGAGGACAGGCATAGTCGCACCAGCTACGCTGATCCTGTGGATGCGGGGAGTGTAGATTGACGGATGCGTGATCCGAGACAGGTGGGCTAATACACCGGCGGGAGAGTGTCGGCGGTGTGCCGCAGTATCGTTTGGGGAGTCGTGTCGGACGACTCTCGTGAGGGGTCCGTACGGGGGTTCGTTACCAGAACAGAAACTCGCGTAACGATCGAGCCAGGTTCTGTTACGGGGCTGTCTTGTTCGGTTTGGCTATTGCAGAGGAAAAAAGATGTTTACATTGCGAAGAACAATCCTGATAGCTTGTTGTCTGACGGTCGGCATCTGCATGCTGGATACTGCAGGTTCAGCCGCCATCAAAGTGGGCTCGACCGCCGAGGTGTCCAGCGCCGCTATAGCGGGGGATACCGTCTTGCTCGACGGCGTGACGGCGGATCAGCTCCGCCCTCTCCCCGCAAATACGCGGGTGATCACACACGAGTATGGCAATCCCTCAAAGGCCTACACCGAAGGTCTGGATGAGCGTGGAGAACCATCCGCTTTGATCTACAGCAATACTAACGGGGGTTTTCTGTACTCGCCCGGGCGGTTCTACCGTATTGCTGACGACCTCCATACGGAACTGTATGCGCCCTGTAACGCCGACAAGTTCTTGGTCAGGGTCAACGGCGGCGTCGAGGACGGCGACGACTACTTTGATGTGACGGTTCGGCTCCAGGAAGAATGCCCGAATACCGTGCCTTACAACGACCCCGGCATTCCTGGGACGGAGTTCAAGTTCACAGGTCTCGACGACGACATGGGCACCCTCCACGACCTGATCATTGATTTCAACGATCCAGATACCGGAGTCTGCTCGGACGGAAAGGCCTGCCACGTCGGCGCGCAAGACTGCACTGATAGTTCCACTTGCCTTCCATTCGAAAACTCCGACTTCGGAATCTGCGACGACTTTTCCAACTGCCGCAAGAGCGAGCAGGACTGCGCTGATGGTTCCACGTGTGTAACCACGGATAAGCCGGGTATTCCGTCACTGGTTTGGGTGCGGTTGGACTTCAGCACGAACCGGGCCGGATGGGTGGTCGGCGAGCCTCCCACGAGAGGTTTTTCAACCGACCAGTACAGCCACGTAATCACCGGCTGTAACACGTGGTACGGTGGTTATCCCGCAAAACCGCATGCCAGTTTCTATACCCAAGTATGGGCACCCGAGGACTGCCCGAGACACTTCCTCGCGTACCTTTCTATGGACGTGCAGAGAGAGCCTTTCGAGCTTCCCCCGGGTACCGAGTATGTCAGGTTTGGCGACGACATAGAGCTGACCGTTCCCGAATGTGAGCTGAGCGTGATCGAGGTCGGCACAAAGGGGTATGCGGGCCCTTACGAAATCGAGTTCGACCTGCGGAACTTCCCTACGGATGATCCGTTCAGTGGAAGCGAGCAAACGTGGGCATGTACTGATTCGGCGCGGTGCGGGCAAGGCAACCTTCGGATTGCCAGGCTTGAATACGAAGAGGGGTTGATACTGCCCGCATCGGCGTTCTGGATCACCTGGAAGGCGGACAGGCCCGGAACCGGCGTGCTGAATCCTCAACGTACCCAGGCGGGAAACAGCGGACCGCAATATGCCTGCCAGCACCCATGCCCGCAGGCCGGCCCTGACCCTGAAGATTGGGCCGTCAACGTAACGACACCTGACGGCTTGGACGCCGCTTTCTACGTTGCGGTCTTCTGCCGCGGATACCCCCCGCCGGGTGCCTGCTGCACCGCCCAACCCAATGTCCCGGGGCAGGACCCCGTCTGCTACGACGACGTTCCGGTAACCAGCTGCCTCGGCTCGCGTTGGCTTTTGGAGGAGGAATGCCCCGACGGGCATAACGATCCAGACGACCCGTGGGCCGCGCGCGGGCAGGCACCCTGCGGAAGTCACGCTTGCTGTATGCCAAACAACAACTGCAATGATATTCCTCGCGACGAGTGCACCGCGATGACGGATATGCCGTGCCAGACGGATCAGCAGTGCCGAGACTTGTACGGCCCGCAGTCATACTGCGATTCGATCACGCAGACCTGCCCGGAGGGCAATCCTGCCCGTTGGTTCCCGGGAACGTTCTGCGATGATGGCGGGTTTGGCTGTCCGTGGTTCGCGTGCTTTGATGCGACGGGCGACTGCTATGAGGGTGGCATTGCGTACACACCCTGCGAAGACGGGGAGCCCGACCCGGACACATTCTGCCGAGGTCTTTACGGCGAGGAATCATACTGTGGTGAGTTTGGCACGTGTGTTTTGAAGAGGGGGTGCGGGCAGTTGTACTGCTGCGACTACGTATGCGACCATGATGATGACTGCTGCGCTGTGGGATGGGACAATCAGTGTGCCGCTTTGGCGTACGACTGCCCCGGACCACCGGGTAACGACAACTGCCACGATCCCGACGCCAGCATGGGCGCGTTTCTCATCGGATTGGTAGAGAACCCGCCGGACTCGGGACAGTACCGCGCCAGCAAGTCGGTGAGGCACACATTTGCAACGGTTGCGGTTGGTGAGAATGGTTTCTGTTGCCATCGCAATGTCGGATACAACGCAGCCGGGCCGGTGTGGTATAAGTTCGTAGCGGCCCGAAGCGGAAGCGCCCGGGTCCACACTTGCGATACGGGTGGTTCGGACGACGCCGCCGATTCGATACTCCAGGTTTTCCGGGCGGTAGACAAGGATGCGGGTAAGTGCGACGACGGTACGCCCTGTGACTTGGCCGCGTCGTACTGTGCCGACTTGTCCGAGTGTGTATTCGACGAAGAGACGGTCTGTGCGGATTTGGAGCAGATCGGCTGTAACGATGACGGTCCGAGCGGTACATGTGGTGATCGAGGCGCCAACTCTGACCTGTGTATTGGGGGTGTTGTCGCCGGAGAGCTCTACTACATCCAGATTGGCGGTAAGACCACGATGGATATGGGCCAGTACACGGTCACCGTAGAGCAGCCTTGTCGGGCGCAAGACGTTCCCCCGGCGGAATCCGTTTGTGAAGGTGCGCTGAGTGCGACGCCGCCACCGGGTAACGGCCCGGAAGATCCCTTCTCAGTTCCCTTTGACCTGACCAATGCGACGTACGACTGCCCCGGGGAGGATTGCTCCGTCTTGGGTGATGAGTACGAGATGCAGACCATGCGGAATGACATCTGGTTCGACTACGTTGCGCGTTGCACGGGCGAGTTGCACGTCGAGACTTGCGGTGTGGATCCCGAAGATCCCGACCCGGACACGACCCTGGCGGTTTATGAAGGAGAGGGTTGCCCGCCGGATCCGGCGATGCTGTTGGCATGCAACGATGATGCGGTTGTGGATGCGTTCAATCATACGCTCCGAGACCAGAACTGCTCGCTGACCAGTTCGGACTGTGACACGGACGAAGACTGCGCCGGGGCGGCGTGCACCACCAGCCGGGACGTGTGTGAAGACGATTCCGATTGTGATGTGGGTGCCTGCGACTACTACGATGACGTGGTCTGCAGTATTTCCGCCTGCGACGAGGGAGTCTGTGTCGACGGCACCGCGTGCAGTCACGCCGCGCAGAATTGCGATACCGGAGTCTGCACTAACGGAGACTGGTGCGATATACCCTCGGATCGCGGCGAATGTGAAGTTGGCGGTGCGCTATGTTCCGTGGAGCAGAACAACTGTGCCAATCTGTCGGAGTGCATTTCTCGGCCGTGTGCCGACCACAGTGTGTGCAGACCGCGCTGCCTCCGGACGGCGCCGGACTGTGAGTGCGACAGGGGATACTGTGAAGACGGGTACCCGTGTGATATACCGTCAGATCGCGGCGAGTGCGCCGGCAGCGGTTATGAATGCGTGGTATCGCTGCAGGATTGTGAAGACTTGACGCAGTGTGTTCCTGCTCCGTGTGCCGATGGTTCCGAGTGCGATCCGTCCTGTGTCCCCACGGAGAGCTGTGAGCCGGATGTCTGCCTGAGCAGCTGTGGCTTTGCCTCGACCGTGGTTGCGCCGGTCAGCATTGGGCAAAACTACAAGATCCGCCTTGGCGGGTTCATGGGAGGCGAGCCTTCGGGTGATCTGACCATTCAGTGTGAGACCAAGGACTGCAACGGCAACCTTATTCCCGACCCGTTCGACATTCGCGACGGCAACAGCGAAGACTGCAACATGAACGGCGTGCCCGATGAGTGTGACGTCATCGTTTTTGCCACCAGTGATGACTGCAACGAGAACGATGAGCCCGACGAGTGCGAGATCTACATCGGTACGGGCGACGGGACGTGCAGCAACGATACGACCTGCTTCCTCGATGGTGCTGATTGCAGCGACGGGTCGCCTTGCGTGCCGCACGGCCGCGGACCGTTCTTCTGCATCGAGCTCTGTGAAAGGGATCGCAACTGGAACGCCATCCCGGATGTGTGCGAGGGCGCCTGCTGTCAGCCTTGGGGTGATTGCGACCTCGAGACAGAGGAGAGTTGCGAATTCGGTGTGTTCATGGGCGGTGGGATTAACGCCTGCACTGATGGTCTTTGCGGTGAATATGGCGCTTGCTGCACGGACGGTACAACGTGCAACAAGAAGTGGAGATCAGAATGCGAAGACGCGGGTGGCTTATTCATGGGAGACGGTACTGAATGCGACCCCAATCCCTGTACGCCACCCCCACCGTGCCCCGACGGTGCGATGACCTTCACCGATCCGGAAGACGGAACGGTCGACGCCCGTCAGCCTCGGGACATCAACAATGCTGCGACTCTGCAGGGTATCGACACGATCATGGCGAGCGGGCCGGCGGATGCGGCTGATCCGAGTTGCTGGAGCCTCTGCGAGACTCAGGCGGAGGGCGGTGCCAACGGTATCGCCAGTGTTACCGAGGACACCCCGGGCAACTACACGATCACGCTGGATCGGCGGATCACGCCGGGCGCGGTGACCAAGATCACCTACACACCGGATAGCGATCCGGCAAGCGTAGGTACGTTTACGTCCCTGCCGGCCGACTCCACTGCCGACGGAGTCTCGAACACCGCCGACATTCTGGGGTTGATCGACTGCTGCCTGAACCTGGTTTGCACCCCGCCTTGGGGAATGGTGTACAGCTGCGACATCGACCAGTCGGCGGTGGTCAATACTGCGGACATCCTGAGGCTCATCGACTTGCTCAACGGAGCCGGTCAGTTCACGCAGCCCTGGAACCTGGCCTCACCGTACGACGGAGGCGAGTGCCCGTAAGGGATTGAGCCCGGCTTGTTATAAGCCGGTAAGTTAACTTCCAACCACCCCCCGCAGCGGTGACCTGCTGCGGGGGGTTTTCTTATGCCTTCGCCGGGTGACCCGCGGATAGCGCCGAATTCGCACACCCGATAACCGCCAAGGGATTCTCTCCCGGTAGCGGGGCGGCGTCTCCGGCAGCCGGACTCCGGACAAAGCTTGCTTAAGCCTGATCCGCGCGTAGTCGATTCACGGTCAGCAGGGCTCGGGGTTCGATCCAAGAATAGGACCCCGGGCAGATTATAGGACGAACACCACAACCGAGGAGCTTGGCAAGAATGACAACCGTTGGCATTTCTCCGCTGTCCGAAGCTGTTGAC
Organism: Phycisphaerales bacterium; assembly: GCA_020348265.1. GTDB lineage: Bacteria > Planctomycetota > Phycisphaerae > UBA1845 > UBA1845. The sequence goes on from CP070744.1 coordinate 3,636,468, forward strand.
TCACTAAACAACATGATCGAAGAGGCGCTGGAGAACGGCTCGGCTGAGCAGTTCCAGGCGGTTGAGACCCAGCTCAGTAAGATCGAAGCTGCGGTCAGAGAGCTCCAGCAATCGATGTGGGCGAACGAGGCCAAGGACACCATCCGTCGACTGGAAAAGGGTCAGGACCTGACCCCTATTGACATGGAGGTCATCCGCACCTTCATCATCTCGGATGCGGAGCACTACCTCGCCCAGGAGAACAACTACACCGACTGGCTCAATGAGCTGCACAGGCTCATGGACGACATCCGCGATCGGGTCGATCACGTCGATCAGAACTCGGTCGGGGAGCTGCGTGGTGTGCTCAAAGATGCCATTCGCCTTGTGCCGGATATCCGCAACTACTTGGATGAGCACGCCCGCATCGAGAAGTTCGACCTGGCCGCCAGGACTCTGGACAAGCCCGCTCGCGACATGCTCGCCCAAGTGTTGAAGGATCAGCTCCGCAACCCCAACCGGTAGCTTGGCTGTTTCTACTGTCGTGAAGTTCTTCCACCGTCGACCGGCAGGTTTACCCCGGTGAGATAGGATGCCGCGGGTGATGCCAGAAAGGCGACGACGGCACCGATCTCCGCCGGCTCGCCAAGTCTGTGCATGGGAATCTCCTCGACGGCGTTCCGGGTGATGTCTTCCACGCTTGTGCCGGCGTTTTGGGCGCGAGTCTCGAAGAGCGACATGAGACGATCCGTGGCGAAGTAGCCCGGCAGGACGTTATTGACCGTAATGCCGAAGGGCCCGAGTTCGCCCGCCAGTGTTCGGCCCCAGTTGGCCACCGCTCCGCGAATCGTGTTGGATACGCCGAGCCCCTTGATGGGCGTGATTACCGAAGTGGAGATTATGTTGATGATTCGACCATACCCGGCCTGTTTCATCCCTTCGAGCAGCGTTCGCACTAGGAGCTGGCTGCATAGCACATGGTTGGCAAATGCGCCGGCCAGATGTTCGGGCTTCGCATCGCTCAAAAGACCCGCCGGAGGCCCACCGGTGTTATTGACCAGGATATGCATCGGCCCCCTGCGTTTGACATGGTCGGCGATCTTCGCCCCGTAGCTGACAGGATCACTTGAATCCGCACACACGTACGCGTGTGCTTGGTTTGCCCCGGTAGCAAGCGTAGACACCGTGTCGCGCAAGGTCGCTTCCGTTCGGGATACTACCGTGACCTCGGCGCCTCGGTGAGCCAACTCGACCGCACACGCCCGGCCGATGCCACGAGATCCACCACACACTAACGCGCCTTTTCCAGTCAATTGGTCCATCTGCCTTTAGCCCCTGGTCAGTTCTTTCTCTATCAGTCGATCGATCATTCTGCAAAACTCGTCGGGCATCTCCAACATCATTAGATGTCCGACTCCCGGCATCTGGGTATATGATGCTGCTGCGCGGAGCACGAAGTCCGGCACATCCCAGGCGGCAGCTGACCGCTCACCCGCGAGGAGGTGGATGGGCGGGCCTCGCTCGACGACCCGGCGCACTGCGGCTGGATAATCGGGTATCTTGGCCGCGGCCACAAGTTCTGCGGACATGCTATAAACCGTATCTGCAGGCTGATTTGCGAGAATGTGCTTGCCCCAGAGGATATTCCGAGGGTTCGTCTCCACACCGCAGCGCGATAGCCAAGCCGCTGGGTCATCCTGCATCGACTGATATTCCGCCGCCCACTCCTCAACCCGCTGGCCTACGATCTTGCTCGACCAGAAAGCATCCTTCATAGTGAAGTTGCCTTCCACGTTGATCATCCCGCTAAGCAGGTCCGGGTGTTGATCGGCGAGCATCATTGCGATCTGTCCGCCCATGCTGTGGCCGAGCACCCAGACGTTTCCACCGCCGATAGACCCTAGGTGCTCGAAAACATGATCTACCTGTGCCTGCAGAGTCAGCCGATCTTGAGGGATATCGCGAGACCGTCCGTATCCCAGCAAGTCGCAGGTATGCACAACGGCGCTGCGGATTCGCGCTTCCGGCTCGATGCAGGTGAGCGTGTCAATCAGGCCGGGAATTATAAACAGAACCGGCTCGTTCAATCAGTCGCCTCCGTCATTCGGGCTCTCCAACAGATCTCGTTGATCCGTCGGTTGCGCTGGACCAACTGCACGATAGCGATGTTCGGCCGCAGGTGAAAGTGTTGCGGCCGACCCCGATGTGTGCATTTGTAAGCAGAGACCTCATGCGATCCTAACGCGCTATTGACGCTGGTTTGAATATTAGCTGCCACGGAGTCCGCTGCTGAGCTGCTCCGCTGGGATTCGGCGTACTTCTGAGTGTTGCGCGATGTGCTTACCTGCGATGGTGTGGAAGAAGTCCCGGAACGCGGGCGGACCCGAACAATCGCTCGCGTCCGGGACGAAGCCGATAGCACCCTGCTACCGGCTATAGTCAATAGACGGAAAGTCTGGAAAACTGACAGACCGCAACGAGAAATCGGCGGCTACGAGTCAGGCAGCAGGTGACCTGGGCGTGGTGTGGTGCTTTATCGCCGAAGACGACGGAGTTACGGCAGGCAATACGGACGGGATTCCGGACGGCCGAGCGCCGTACCGTATGGAAAGATCGCTTCCCGGAAGTCCGTCTCTTGCCGAGTTGATCATGCCGGGTAACGCCGCGGTTGACCGCGTGAGAAGCGCCACAGTCACTTCCGTTCCGGCTTGAACTGCATGTTAGGCTAACATGTTGGCATTAGAGTGTTTTCGTCTTTTGTGTAGCGGGTCAGGAGTTGGGTGCCATGCCCAAGCGAAGCGCCGGCATGCGATTCGCCCGCTACACAAAATCCGAATCTGCTATAGCCATCTTGCTCACACGGCTCCTTGAGTCGTGAAAACTCGCGTTGAGCCTGGCTTGTGATCTTCTTCTTGATGGAAGCACGCAAGAATACACTCAACACCTTCAGCATGCCCTTAAACTGCAATTCGATATTCTGCACCAACTGAGTAAGTCCGTCCTTATCTTCCAACGAGAAACTTACGTTCACTGAGTTCAACTTGCTCTCCAGGTGGACAGCAAACCGCTTGTTTGAAACGAATTTGGTAACAACTCCATGCATTTCGATTCCACGACCGTCTTCCTCGATATATTCACGAAACGTTGTACCGATCTTGTTTGGAGTTTCCTTGATGATTTCACCTCTTGTAACACTCGTCATCCACTGCTGGCGCGTTCCGGGTCCTCAAGCCAATAGAAAACCTTCTCCGGCGTGGCATTGATTTCCATGCTGTTTACGACCTTCATGAGCAGCGCCCCCCTTTTCCCAGCTTATCGTTGCCACACAAAAAAAGACGGGGCACCGATGTCAGGTAGACTTCGGCGCCCCGCCGATTCGCATTATCTTCTCTGGACCGTACGGGCGGACTTCAGCCGACCCTCATCCGCTGAAGGTCTGCAGAGCCCGCTTTGCCGCACACTCCTACTGGTCAAGGTCCGTATGGCAGAAGCTGCAGTCCCGCGTGCCGTCGTCATTGGCCACGCTGTGGCACTCCCAGCAGCCGCCTTCCGGGTCGTGCTGAACATCCTTCAGCACCCGCAACCCACCCACCACCTCATCACGATCGTGGCAAGTGTCACAAGTGTCGAAACCTGCACCGTCGTGGTGGCACCAATCGCAAGTGAATGCGCCCTCATGGTAATCATGGTCGAACGCGACATTCGCGTACAGGTTTACATTCGTGATGCACTCACCGGTAACCACGTCGCAGAATTCGCCATCGGCGCAGTCATCATCCGAAGTGCAGCCTGCCGCACCTATGCAGTCACCGGTATCGGTGTCACAGGTTTCGCCCTCTTCACAATCATCGTCCGACGTGCAGCCTGCCGGTGCAGCTTCGCACAGGCCGGTGGTCGTGTTGCAGACCTGGCCGTCGGGGCAGTCTGCGTCCGTCGCACAGGTTGTCGGTCCCGGCGGCGGGCAAGCTGTGCCCAAAGCGAGGAAACCGATCAACAGGACACAGAGCGCCAGTGAAACCACTGTTCTATGTCTAGGAGCAAAGTTCTCCATGGGTGTAGCCCCCTAATCATTTAAACGAAACATCAAGATCACGCACATAGTTCCAACGGCGACAGGTCCTTCTCCTGGGCTATCGTATCGAGGTGGGCCGCGGTCAGCAGCTCCAACCCGACATGGACGGGCCCGGCGACTTTTTCGCCGTCAACGACTATCACATAGTGCTTACAACTCTTACAGAAATCGATGCGTAAGTCCGGCTCCTCGGTGGCGAAGTAGTATTTGGCATCACCTGATTTGGTCGAGCCGCACGACGGGCAGTCGAGGCCGGGAACCGCCCAATCTGATCCACAGAATGAGCAGTGCATGAACCGGCGAGTGGCGGCGGTAAGGCCCTCCTGGCTGCAGGATTGCTTGCGGTTTTCCGCCAGCCCGGGCGGTCCCCCGCAAGTCGGACAGCGAAAACGCTTCCACCTGTCGACAAGGTCCTGCGAAAGCCAGGCCCGGGCCACCTCTTCCCAGTGGGGGAAGGTAGTGGCCCGGGTCAGCGTTGCCAGCACTGTTTCCTCGACTTCGATCTTCCGGGCGGTATCGGCGACCGCGTCGTATCGATCCGCCCGCTGCTCGAGCAGCCAGTTTGCCGGTGATAAGTCTCCGGCGTCTTCCGCGGTGTCGATCTTTTCGATCGCCTCTCTGAGCACCTCGTTGCCGCGCCGGAAGATCGTCTTCATTTCAGCCCACAAATCGGTCAATGACTCCGTGCCGATGCCCGGGTCAAAGGACTCGATAAGCGGCTGGCCCTGCTTCATACACTCCTTCCGCTGCTGGTCGCTTACCGTTTCCGGTTCAACCACCAGCCTGTCCCGCCATTCGATCTGTTTGCGGAACACGTTCAGATAGAAGTCGACCATTTCCTTATAGGCGGGGCGGGCCTTGAGTATGGCCTTTGCCCGCCGTTCCAGCGTCTTTAGGGACGGTCGATCTTGCATACCTGATGAAGCGGACTTACTCATCGTTTACCTCATGCACGAGTCGTCAGCGAATACATACTTGCCGGATCGGCCAGCAGGATCACCAGGCGCACGTCCCGTTGATCCAAAGTTGCGGCGTTGGGGAACCCGTCGTCCTTGACCGCCGCGAGCCGAGTGTCGGCCATGGCCAGGATGTCCTCGCGGTCACCAAAGGTGATCGCCCCGCTTGGGCAGGCCTTGGCGCAGGCGGGCGGCTCGTCGTTATGCACCCGATCAACGCACATGGTGCACTTATACAACCGGCCATCCGTGCCCTGACGAGGGATGTCAAACGGACATGCCAGCCGAATCTTGGAGTAAGACTCGCTGGCTGTGCCTTCGCCGAATAAGACGGCCCCGGTGTCCGAGTCGATGGTGATCGAGTCGGCGTTCTCCGCAGCCTGCTTGCAGGGCGCGTCGATGCAGTGTCGGCAGGAGCTCCGCACGAAGTTCCACGTCGGAGTGTCGCCGTCTCCCTCATTCTCCGTGAACTGAACCTTTACCCAGCAAGTGGCTGAAAGGTCCGGCGGATTCTCGTACGTGCCGCGATTGGTGGGCACGGGGTCCTCCGCCGCCAACTCGTTCCACTGCTTGCAGGCCACTTGACAGGCCCGGCAAGCAGTGCACTTGGTCGTGTCGATTAAGAATGATTTATCTGCCATGACTTAGGCCTCCTTCTCAATGTTGACCATAAAGGCCTTGCTTTCCGGGATTCGCGTGTTCGGATCGCCCACGTTCGGGGTGAGCAGGTTTCCGCTGCTGACCCGTGTGGCGTCCATGCTGGGGGCGACCCAGCCGAAGCACCACGGCACGCCAACCTGGTGGACCGTTTCACCCTGAATGGTGAACGGCTTGAACCGCTTGGTCACGATCGCGACCGCCCCGACGCCGTTGGTCTCACGGGCGCTTTTGACCAGGACCCGTTCGCCATTGGCAATACCCTTCTCCGTGGCCAGCTCCTCGGATATTTCGACGAACATCTCGGGCTGCAGCTCGTTGAGCCATGGTGTCCAGCGGGTCATCACGCCGGTTTGCCAGTGCTCGGTCACCCGGTAAGTCGAACAGACGTACGGATAGTCCGTTCCGCCCGGTGTGGCCACGGGGTTCATTTCGTCCTCTGGTGGCACGTAGACGGCCGGGTTGAGGCGTTGCGCGTGCCCTAAGGGGTTATCAGCGAGCGGCGATTCGAGCGGCTCGTAGTGCTCGGGCACCGGCCCGTCCGTCATGGAGCCGAAGATTTGGCCCACGCCGTTTCCTCGCATGATGAACGGGAGCTTGGAATCCGGATTGTCCGTTCCGTCCTCGTTCTTCATGGGCGCCCAGCCGCCGTCGGGCACATCACCCGTCCAGCCCTCACCGGTCCACGAGATGACCGGGTGCGTCGCGTCATACGGTGTTCCGTAGAGGTCGACGCTGGCTCGGTTGTAGATGATTCGCCGATTGATCGGCCAGCACCAGGCCCACCCGGCGTTGAGACCGATGACGTCCTCGGCGGGGTCCGAAGCGGTGCGCCGGGCCATGTTGTTGCCGTCCATGTTGTATGACTGGCAGTACAACCAGTTGCCTGAGGAGGTCGTTCCGTCGTCGGCGAGCTTGGTGAAGTTGGTGACCAGATCACCGGCTGCACCGTTGTCGCTGTCAACGAGGTGGTATCCGTTGATCTCCTTGGCAAGCAGCA
>CP070744.1:3643231-3696400 GCA_020348265.1 Phycisphaerales bacterium
AGTTCTCGGGGATAGGAACAAAACCGCCCTCCATCCTATCGATAGCCAAGATCTCTGAGTCCGCTTCCAGGGCACAATTGCGCCACCATGATCGGCAAGATGTCGTCATCTGTTCTTCGCTCCTAGATAAGTCGTGCCGGCCGTGCGGCACTCAACCGACAGAAACTATGAAACTGGAGCCTCCATTGACTGGCTTGGAGCGCAGCTTCGCTATCCCTCCTGCCAGCAGCCGATCATCGTCGGCTTGATGCATACTCAACCCCGTTGCATCAGCGCCGGCGGCACGCCGAACCACCGGATGCGGTCGAGAATCAACGCGAATAACTCCCGCGGCACCGCAACCTCGGCCAACTGAAACGTTACGTACCTGGCGTGGCGAACCACCTTGGCTCCGATCCTGATGAGCTTCTCCCGCAACGTGGTCAACGACCAGTGCTTCACAGCCCGCGGCAGCGCTAACCGACGTAGGAAGTTGCCAAGGTTGTAGGCCGGGGCAAAGAGCTGAAGCCGTGCCTGATTGTCCTTGAAGCTCCGGCATGACAACCGCGTCCACTTCACAGCGTACTTGGCTTCCTTGATCCACTGCCCCGCCGTGCCGCCCTGGTTGTAGAAGTGCACGACCTTTCGGGACCAGTTGGCCATGTTCGTCACGATGAGCCCGACACGGGGGAACAACTCGCAAAGGCGTGGCATCGTTGACATCTTCGTAGCCGGCCAACCGGCCGTAGATCGATTGTCGCAACATGGCCGGCATCGTGTGCTGCGTGTTCTTTCCTTGACGGCCATCCGACAACACCTTGCTTCCCCTCTCCGTCAGACGGAATGCTTCGTCCAGTTCACGGAACGCGAGCAGGCCTGCATCGCTCGTGATCTTGGCGCCATGGAATTCGAGTCTGAGCTTTCCGTCAAACTGCATACGAAGCGCTTGTTCTCGCCTGTCACCCATCGGGTGCTCCTGTCAATATGGCCGGAAACCCTTGAATTACAGGGAACACCCGCACAAATCATGCTACCGCGAAGACGCCATCTGGGAAATCCGGGGTTAAACGACTTATTCGCCCTTCGCCGCCTCGATCTCGCGCTTCGAGCCCAGGAGTACCTTGGTTTGGGGATGTCTCTTGCGCCACTCGCCGAGCGTCTCAACCTGCGGCTCCTTTACGATTGGAATCTTCTCCCCCTTGCGCGGTCCAGATATTGCCGTCCAGTTGTCGTCGTCGAGGGGATACCAGAGACTCTCCGTCTTGCGATCAAAGATCATGAAGGTGTTTTTGTAGACGTATCCGCTCACGCCAAACTCATCGACTTGATCGCCTTTGGTTCGGGTGTGGACCACACCCCTATCTGCCAACGGTCACCACCCCACCGTAACCGGCTTGCCAGCGACGGCGTCGTTGACCAGTTCGTGATGATCCAACAAAGCCACGGGGTAAGCTCGGGCGTCCTCTCCTTCCACTATCCCGATTATCATGATCTCGTCGTTCTTCTTGGGTTCCTCGGCAGGTCGGTAGGGACTGACGTCCAAACTCAACAGACGCGGATCATCGGGCGAGACAAATAGGGGATCGTCGATCGATTTGATACGGTCCTTACCGATGCCGAACTGCAGATCGGCTGCTGGAATTGGTGATCCGGTGAAATCGTACCACTGACTCTTCGGTCCGGATCCAGCTCCGCCAGCCCAGAGAAAAGTCTTGCCGTTTTCGATCTTGATCTTTTTGCTGGAGCTGCCCAGCAACCCTCGATACCTCTGAGCGTCCAATCCCGGTTTCTCGTCAGCCAGAGCCAAGGCCGGAATCAGCGACGCCAATCCCACCTGAAGCCACCGTCTGTAGGTGGTAGCGTTTCGTTTCAGATCAGGCATTCGACATCCTCGCTAGTTCAGTTCCCGCTTGCCTCGGTGCAATCGAGTACAGCGGCGCCGGAGATACCTCCTGTCTTGAGGGCTAATAACGCCTCGTTGGCCTCATACAATGGAAAAACCTGCGTCTCCGTACGAATAGGAATCTCAGCGGCGACAGCCAATAGTCCCTCGCCGTCACGCCGGGTCGCGTTGGCAACGCTTCTTAGAACCTTCTCATCGTACAGATGCCTGGTGTAGTCCATTTGCGGAACCGTGCTCATGTAGATGCCCGCCAGCGCCACGGTGCCACCCTTCTCCAACACATCCAGCGCGTCCAAGATCAGCGGCCCGGCTGGGGCAAAGATGAGTGATGCGTGCATCTTGGCCGGCGGCGGATGGTTTGATCCGCCCGTCCAGGCGGCACCGAGCTCGGCGGCCAAGCGACGATTCGCCTCGTTTCGCGTGAACACATAGACCTCGCACCCCCAGTGGCGGGCGACCTGAATAGCTATGTGGGCCGACGCTCCAAAGCCGTAGAGGCCCAACCTTTGGCCGACCTTGATGCCGCTGACGCGGAGGGCACGGTACCCGATGATCCCCGCACAGAGCAGCGGAGCGGCTTGCTGGTCCGAAAACCCATCTGGGAGTCGATATGCAAAGGCCTCCGGCACGGTGGCGTACTCCGCGTATCCGCCGTCAGCGCTGTAGCCCGTAAACCGTGCAGCCGTGCAGAGGTTCTCGCGATCCACGTCGCCGAGACAAAACTCACAGGCACCGCACGTATCATGGAGCCAAGCCACCCCAACGCGGTCCCCCACGGTGAACCGCCTTGCCGCACTCCCGCGCTCGGCAACCGTCCCAGCCACTTGATGTCCGGGTATCAGCGGCGAGCGCAGCACGGGGAGTTCGCCCTCGACCACGTGCAGATCGGTCCGGCACACTCCGCACATGTTGACTCGTACGAGTATCTCGCCCGGGCCCGGGCGGGGTACGTCAATGGCCTCGGGCGCCAGAGGACGGCGATCAACGGCCATTGGATTGTGAAGAACCATCGCCTTCATAGCGGAGTCCAGGGGTCTGAGTCCGCTTATGCACTTTGACAGCACATAAGTCAAGCTGGCTGATTTGACAGCCTTCCACCACCTGACAAGCCGCCCGAATGGGCAAGAACGCGTCCTTCGCCTATTGCCTGAAGTACACCGCCCGTGGTACGCTGCCCTCGTAAAGGTGAAGTTGACGATAGCAGGCTGGAGCTTCTCGGCTTAAACTGCCGGGTCTTGGCGAGCCGATAACTGATCTGCGTAGATACGCGGAAACATTTGTCTTACTTGGTGTTACGGCTCAAGCCCTGACGACCCACCAGAGGCCGGCGGAGGCTTGGCGCAACGACGGAACCGGCTATGGCACGGGATCTTGGCGTATTGAATGGAAGACTTATCCTGACCGCTGCTGCGCTGGGTCTTACCATCCCGATTGCGGGGTGCAACACCTTGCTGAATGGTTGGCTCGATCCGAGTGTTGTGGGGAATTTCTCCCGGTCGGCCACAACCGAAATCCGTGCATCGCTGACCCTGGAGGATACACCCAGCGGAATCCCCGGTGCCACCTTCCCTACGCAGGAGGATCTGAAGCTCGTTATCCGGGACTACTCGATATCCCCGGGAGATTCGTTGGCCATTGAAATCAACGAGCTGCGCCAGCGCCAAGTGCCCTATCAGGCGCAAGTTCAGATCTCGCCCACGGGTGACATCAACCTCCCGGTGGTGGGACGCGTAGAGGCAGCGGGACGTACTACAAGCGAACTGGAAGACGTCCTCCGAACCACACTTGCCCAGAAGAACGTGCTTTTGGACCCTGAAGTAACGGTCAACGCATTGTTTCTGCGCGAAGCGATGTACTCGATATTCGGCATCGGAGTCAGTGCGTCGAATAACGCTCCTTTGCGGGCAGGCAGTTTCCCAATCCTGCATCCTCAGCTCAGGGTGCTGGAGGCCATCAATAACGTCGGCGGACTCAACGAGTTCGTGACGGACGTCTATATCTTTCGCTACGACGAACCCGAATCGGTATATCGCCGGATGATGCGCGAAGCAGCTGAGGCGGAACTTGAGGAGAGGGGTGCTCCATCAGATGAAGGTGAAGGCGCTGATCTCGCAGACGAAATAGACACAGAGATTGAAGAGCGCACGGAGGAGACCGGTGCTGATTTCCTGGAACGAGACCTGATAGACGCTGTCGTCACTGACGGCGAAGAGCCTGTGCAGGAAGATGATCGCGATGCGCTTATCGAGGCACTACAACCTGACCCGTCACAGCCTTACATTTGGCTGGATGGCGAGTTCGTACCTAACCCGGCGTATGCGGATCAATCCGATGAGACGTTCGCCCCCCAACCGCCGCCACCTTCGATGGATACGGCCATCCCCACGGTCAATTGGGCGCGCATTGCGGGCGACACGACGTTCCGAATCCTGCGCATCCCTGCGGACCTGCTGCGCGGTGGAGATCCAGAGGTCAACATCTACGTCCGCGCGGGCGACGTGATCAGGATTGTCAGTGGTGAAATCGGCGTGTATTACGTGATGGGTCAGGTTAATCGCGTGGGTACGTACGCCTTCAACGCAGAGCCGGTCACGCTCAAGGCGGCCATCGCCGGGGCGGGCGGACTGTCCAGCCTGGCCTGGCCGGACCGGTGCACTGTCTACCGCCGATTGGGGCAGCGCGAGCAGATTATCCAAGTCGATCTCGATCGGATATTCGCCGGCAAAGACCCCGATTTCTTCATAAAACGCGGGGACATCATCAACGTAGGAACACATCCGTTCGCCCCATTCCTGCAGCGTATTCGCCAGGCAACACTGCCCAACATCTTGTCGACAGTCGGTTACAGTTTCACCTACGCGAGGAACTTCGCAGACATCGACTCGTATGAGGTACGAAGGAATCCGGCTAACGAGGCGGACGCGTTCGAGAAATTCTTCCAATAGGAGATTTGTGTGAGCGCTTCCGGACCTGCCGACGCAACCATGCCACGGTCGCCGGGCGAGTTGATCCTCCCGACAACGTGGCTGCGAATCGCCGTCGTGTCTGCGCTCGTACTTATGGTCTATTGGGGGCCTATCAGATACACCTTGATCGAGCGGTGGATCAACGACGGCAACTGGTCACACGGCTGGCTGATTCCAGCCTTTAGTTGCTACTTCCTCTGGATGCACCGTAAGCGACTCTTCAGCGCGACGATTCGACCAAGCTATCTTGGTGCTCTTGTGATGGTCATCTCGCTTGCGCTGTACTTTGCGAGCGCCTGGTGGTTTCGGATGAGTTATCCTCAGGCCGTGTCGATCGTAGGGGTCATTCTCGGGGCCACGCTGCTTCTGGGCGGATGGGGCCTAACGAAGGTGGCGTGGTTTCCAATCCTCTTTCTGTTGCTGGCGGTTCCCCTCCCGCAGCAAACCTACGTTCAAGTCACCCAGCCTATGCGTGCTTTCGCCTCATCCGGTGCGGCTTTGATAATGCCCGTGTTCGCTCCGGGGCTATATACCGAAGCCCAGGCGGTCGTGATCGACTACATCGTACCAGGCGGGGCACGCGGGCAGCTGAACGTCGAAGAAGCCTGCAGCGGCATGCGCCTGATGATGGCTTTCGTGACGTTGGGGGTGGCGATGGCGTATCTCGGGGAACGACCCGCCTGGCAGCGTCTGGTAATGGTGATCGCCTGCGTGCCCATCGCCATTTTCTGCAATACTCTGCGCGTAACTGCAACAGGGCTGTTCTTCGTTTACGGGCATGAAGACCTGGCAAGAGGTACGCCACACCAACTGCTGGGGTTCGTCATGCTCGCGGTAGCTCTGGGCTTGTTCTCGCTTTTGGGGTATGTTTTGAGTCACTTGTTTATCGAGGAGGCACAGGGCAGCGCCGCGGATTCAGCCGCCGAACCGAGCTGAATTCGACCGTAACGGCCGGGCGGTCACTGCCTGACACCAGCCTATGACAACGCCACCCAACACGGCTCTGGAACGTTTCGCTCCGTCGGCAACCGCCGTGGGGCCGGGCCCGTCAGCTGCTCCAGCAGACATCATCGCGATGCTGCGAAGTCGCACGGTGTTGATCGTGGTCCTGTTCGTGCTGACGTCCATCGCCGTGGTGGCAGGGTACATTCTGTGGGCCAGATACCTTCCGGGTTATCGCTCCGAATGCCTGATCGAATGTGTTTCCAACATCCCCGAGGCGGAGCTTACCTTCGAACAGGAACGCCTCAAACAAGAAGAGCACGAACGCTTCGTCTTGACTCAAGCCATCCTCCTGAAGAGCCCGGGAATCCTCAGCGAAGCGCTCAAGGTCAGGGCCGTCCGCGACACCAACTGGTGGGAGAAGATCCAGGCGAAGCGAGTAAAGCAGGAGAACGAGCACCTGATTCAGCTCACCGAAGAACTACACGCTGCCCCTGTGCGCGGAACCAACTTCCTCCGCGTATCCATGGTTTGTCGCGCGAAAGAGGACCCCGCAGTCATCGTCAACGAGGTGGTTCGCCAGTGGTACGATTTCGTGAACCGTCGGGCGGCGGAGGAGTTCGCTTCGAAGTCGCTGGAGACGGCCCAAACTGAGCTGGAGGAGCTCGAGGCCAGAATCGAGGAGAGGCGCCAGAACCTCCGCATACTGGCTGGCCGGCTTCCTGCAGGTGCCCGGCAAGCCCCGGGAAGCAACGTAGTCGCTCAGCAGGTTGTCCAGTATGGTGAGCAGGTAGCCAGCCTGTCACTGGAGCTGGCACAACTCGAACAATACCGCACCATCTATAACGATCCCGAAACCGTGGCGGTTACTGCCGAAGACCGAGCGATGGTCGAGCAGGATCCCCAGGTTGCCCAGCTCGCCCAGGCTGTGTTTTTGTATGAGCAACAGCGCGTAGCCGACGAGAAGGTCTTCGGTGCCGATCATAGTGTGCTTCGTGCGCTTGATGCGCAGCTCGAAGCGGCTGAGGACAAGCTCGCCAATCTGCGCATTGAGAAACTCCGCGAACGGCGCGAGGACATCCGCGAGGCAACCAACACCGCATACCTCAATACGCAGCATGCCTTGTTCCTGGCACAGGAGAACCTGGCCCGAGCCGAAGCTGCCCTGCAGGATCAGGAGCAGTTGCTTTTCAACTACTTGAAGCTCGAAGAAGAACTAGCCCAGGACGAGGAATACCGCATAGAGCTGGACACTTACATCAAGAGTCTCGGTCGTGTCGTCAGGCAGCAGTCCGCGGTGAAGATCAACATCGCCCAACCCGCCATAGATCCGCTGGAACGGCACAGTCCCAACATCGTTGTAGTTCCGCTGGGTTTCTTCGTAGCGCTGCTCGTGTCAATCGGCATCGGTCTGGGACTGGAAGTGATCGACACCAGCGTGCGGACCCTGCAGGACATCGGACGACACGTCGGCGTTGCCATGCTTGGGGCGATCCCGGATACCAATGACGAGGAAGTGGCCATCCAGCGCGTCGAAACCGCGGTACTTGATTCCCCCCGCTCAATGGTGGCAGAGGCGTACAGACGTATCTGGACCAACTTGCAGTTTAGCGCACCGGCCGAACAGCGCCGCAGTCTTCTGGTTACCAGCCCGCGTGCCGAAGAAGGGGCAACAACGGTGGCGTGCAATCTGGCGGTCGCAATGGCTCAGAGGAATCGACGCGTCCTGCTTATCGACGCGAACTTCAGACGTCCCAGGCTGCAGAAGCTGTTCAACCAGACCGACAAACAGGGATTGAGCAATGTTCTGATTGGAAGTGCTTCGCTCCAGTCGTGCGTCGCGCAGTCCGGCGTCGCATCACTTGACGTGCTGGGTAGCGGTCCGATACCGCCCAATCCAGTCGAACTTCTGGCCGGCGAAGTATGCGAGAAACTGATTGCCGAAGCTGTCGCACAATACGATCAGGTGATTATTGACACGGCGCCGCTCCTCTTGGCCAGCGATGCGCTAACGCTCTCATCAGCCGCCGATGGCGTTGTCCTCGTCTTACGGGCCAAGAGAAGTACGCGTGGCATCGCTCGAAGGGCGCGTACTCTGCTGGGTGACGTCGGCGCCCATTTGTTCGGCGCAGTGTTGAATGCGGCACAAGTGACACGTGGTGGGTATTTCCGCGAGCAGCTTCGGGCGTATTATGACTATCAAGCGGACGCAGACGAAGCTCAGGAGGTGGAAGCGAAAGACATGTAGCCTGCAGTGGACGTTTCTGCGGCATTGTGGAGCGGGGCAGGTGAGTTCTGCTTGAGGGTGAATCAGCGTGGCGGCGCGATACCCTGAGCAGAGCTGCGGGTGTGAGCGAGCGACGACGCGTTCGCTGCTCCGAATGCACAGAACGCGTGGCAGAGTTACAGCATCGTTCGCGGACGGGGCGCCGTCGTACCAAGATGGACAAGAACCGCTGGCCGGTTTCTGTTGGATGCGAGCTTGGCCGCGCAACACGGAAGTCGAGGAATCTGATGCACAAAGTGGGAATGCTTGACCTGAAAGCAGAGTACGAGCTCATTCGAGACGACGTTCAAGCTGTTGTTGAAACGGTCCTTGAGAGTCAGCAGCACATCAATGGTCCAGCCGTCGCAGAGTTTGAAACTGAGATGGCCGACCGCCTGGGTGTCAAACATGCCATTGCCGTGAGCAGCGGCACCGATTCACTGCTTTGCTCCATGATGGCTCTGGACATCGGTTACGTGGATGAGGTTATTCTCCCCTCCTTCACTTTCTTCGCCACTGCGGGGTCCGTTGCTCGGCTTGGGGCTACTCCGGTGTTCGTCGACATCGATTCGGCGACATTCAACATCGATCCAGCAAGCATAGAGCAAGCCATTACCGAGCGCACCCGAGCGATCATAGTGGTGCATCTGTTCGGCCAGTGTGCCGATATGGATGTCATTCGCGATTTGGCCACCCACAACGGCTTGGCTCTCATCGAAGATGCCGCACAAGCGATAGGCGCTACTTACCGCGGTCAGCAAATCGGCTCCTGGGGCGACACTGCCTGCCTGTCTTTCTATCCAACGAAGAACCTCGGCGGCTTCGGCGAAGGTGGAATGATCCTTGCCAACGACGAAGACCTGGCGGCTTTGGTGCGCCAGCTGCGGAATCATGGCGAATCCGAGCGGTACATCCATCAACGTGTAGGAGGCAACTTTCGCCTGGATACGATGAAAGCTGCGATTCTCCGCGTGAAACTGCAGAACTTGGACGAGTTCACCCGTCGCCGACGACACAACGCCGCGCTGTACAATAAGCTCCTGGATGACTCCGTGGTTACAGCGCCATACGTGCCGGAGCACCATGAACCCGTCTATCACCAATACTCGCTTCTCTGCGACAGACGTGACGACCTGCAGGAATTCCTCCAAAGGCACGGTATCGCAACGGGGGTCTATTACGCCGTCCCCCTCCATTTGCAGAAGTGCTTTGCCTCACTGGCATACAAGCCGGGCGCGCTTCCCGTTACGGAACAGACCTGTGCCAATATACTATCGTTGCCGTGCCATCCGATGCTCGCAGACAACGACATCCACTACGTTGTCTCGCGCATCCACGAGTTCTACGGCATCACGAAGCCGGGTGATAGAGGATCCGGGAAGGCCATAGAGAAGACGGCTAAAACTTAGTGCGGTTGGCGGCGCGGCAGCCTACGCTACGGGAGACTGACCATGCGAGCACTTGTTACAGGGGGAGCGGGCTTTTTGGGGAGTCATCTTTGCGATCGTCTGCTTCGCGACGGACACGAGGTCATCGCCTTGGATAACCTCTTCACCGGCGCGAAACGCAACATTGCCCACTTGCTCTCCCGCCCGGATTTCGAGTTCGTACGGCACGACGTCGTAAACCCCATCATGCTCGAGGTGGACTGGATCTTCAATCTAGCCTGTCCGGCCTCACCGGTACACTACCAGTATAACCCGGTTAAGACAGTCAAAACCTCTGTGATGGGTACACTGAACATGCTGGGTTTGGCCAAGCGCGTGCACGCAAGGATCCTCCAGGCTTCTACCAGCGAAGTCTACGGCGACCCGCAGGTCCACCCCCAGCCGGAGACTTATTGGGGCAATGTCAACACTCTCGGGCCTCGCAGCTGCTACGATGAAGGGAAACGTGTCGCGGAGACTTTGATGGTTGATTACAACCGCCAGAATGACGTTGACATCCGTATCATCCGCATTTTCAACACGTACGGTCCACGTATGGCCATCGGCGACGGGCGCGTTGCATCGAACTTCATCGTCCAGGCGCTTAAGGGTGAGAGGCTCACGGTATACGGTGATGGCACTCAGACACGGTGTTTCTGCTACGTCGACGACATGATTGACGGGTTTATGGCGTTGATGGAATACGCAGGCGAGGATGCAGCTGAGCCTGTCAACGTCGGCAGCGACGAAGAACGTTCCATGAACGATCTGGTCAACTGCCTCGGCGAAATCGTCGGGCGCAGGCTTGAAACCGAGTATCATCCCCTGCCGGAGAACGATCCCATTCGACGGCGCCCGGAGTTGACCCGAGCCCACGAGCGATTGGGCTGGAAATCACGCGTTCCTCTCGAAGAAGGCCTGCGCAAGACCGTCGACTTCTTCCGTGAGCTTGTATGCTGACGGAGTGCAGACGTGGGCGGCGGACCAGACATCCGTCCATTCCACTGAACTGCCGGATCACCCGTGGGCCTGGGCGATTGCACGATCGGCATGGCGGCGCTGTTCCGTAAAGCGCGTACCAAGCACGATGAGCATCCCGACTATCGTCCCGATATAGCCGGCAAAGACAACCGGAATGCCCGGATCACGGGAGACGCTCAGAATCGACAATGTCTGTACGGAATCCATCCCGCCTGGTCGGTAACTCGACTGGAATAGCGAGTATCCGCCGTATTTGGCCGGATTGTTCATCCCGATCACGCGGCTATCTTCCCGGCCTACCGCGGGGTCTGTTATTGTGACGTGACCTTCAAAGGAACGTGGGCGCGTCTCACCCGGATAGTTGCCGATTCTGAACTGCCTCAACGTCAAACTGAAACCAAGAGGAACGACTTCGTCCCCGTAGGTCACTTCACAGGAAGCCCCGTCAACCATAACCGCCCGGCGGCGATACTTCTGCACCCACATGGTGCCCGTCGACTTTGAAGTGCGCAGCCGCACCAGTGCCGCTGGAGTGGCAATCTCTCGAGGCGGGGTAACGGGGTCGATGACAAGATCAACCCTCGCGTGGTTGTACGAATGCAGAATCGTGAACACACGCCCTGCCCAAGGGGTCATCACAGGCTGGCCTGAACCGACGGCTTGTAACTCGCCGCTAGCACCCGCAGAGGAGAATTGCACATACAAATCGCCTTTAGGCCCGACAATCACGGCGATAGGTGCCGTCGGCTGTTTCTGCAACTCGCTGGACAACGTCACGTTAACGTCATCGTCTTTGTTCCTGCCCTGCGCACCCGCAAACTCAGGAAACTTCGCGAATGCCCGTCGAATCTCCCTTCCTGCAGGGCCGATCAGCTCCACTTCGACAGCCGGGTTTATCGGCTCATTAGACACGCCGACCAGCTCATTTGCCTCCGTCACGGTTGCGTGCGGCAAATACTTGAGCACTTTGACACTGCAACCCGTATCACCGATGGGAACATGGTTCTCCATGCAAGCCTCTACCTCAAGCTCGTAAGTGCCGTCGGCGACCTCAACAGTGATCATCCCCACTGTTGTAGGTGCATCCGCCGATGGGCCTTCCACCAGGTCGGCCAGTTGAGTCTCATCTGCAGCCACTATGAGCTCAACTGTCAACGGGCCCAAACGGGCGGTCTGGTTGGCGAATACCCACGTCGAATCCTCCCGTTCTCCATGAGAGAGCGCCACCGCGACAGCATGCCGGGTGCTTATGTTCGTATTGACCATACGTTCGACCGCCTCACTATCCATGAGGTAGCGTTCGACGGTGATTGTCAGATCGCCAAGAGTCAGAGGCGGTGCCGGCGGATTGTCGATAGCTGCCATGCCGTCGAAGTCCGTCCAATCGACATTCACGGCACTCCCTTTGCCGGTAGTCAGGTTCTTGATGGTCAACATCTCCCCGCCCCCCCGGAAGCTGTCCGTGGTCTCCCCGTCAGCAAGAACAATCTGACCTCTGACGGCAAACAGCTCCGTCACGAGCGCACCTAAGAGCACAACAAGGATCGAAATGTGCGTAACCGCAAAGCCAATCCGCCGTTTTGTATAGGGGTAGCGTACGGTCAGAGCGGCGAGTACATTGACTCCAAACAGCACGAGCAGAAGTTCAAACCACGATGACTTGTAGAACAGGCGCAGTGCATCGTCCCTTCCGCGCATCGATTCAAAGACGGTAGCGCCCCCCATCGCAACGAGAAGCAGAACAAGCAGGACTGCTGCAAACCAGAGCGAACCGACGGCCTGGAGAATCTTGCGCGATCCGGTTATATCCTCAGATTGCATCCTGTTTTCCTCGTCGCGCTCCAAAGTCGGTCTGATAAGCATCTTCGCACCGTTCTTAGGGCTCAGACCAAGCAATTTGGCGGGCAATACCCGCCACGCTCCGATAGGGTACCGGCTGTGGGCGCCGTCGACCACCTCTTTTGAGATAACAAACGCTTCACAGGTGCGGTTTGTTGACGGGCTCAGGACTTCGAGGTGTCGATCAGCCGAAGGCTGTAGGATTATCCTCGTGCCCCGCAGCGACGTATCAACACCTCCAGCCGTGCAGGCAATCCGCCCGCGGCCGCGCGATGCGCCGCATTGTTCCATGAGGGTTCAGTCTGCCGGCAAGTCAGGTGGAGTAAACAGTGCTGACAGGATCTGCGTCGGCACGGATTCGATACTGTTTCATCAATCCAGGTCGTGGCAACTGAAACACAGCTTCGAGCCCTCGATCGGGACAGCCAGACGCCCCCGCTCCGTTCCATAAAGATCGTGGCAGGATGTGCAGCTGACCTGTCCGTTAGGCAAGCGAATCTCCGGAGGCAGGAGGGCAACCGGTCGCAGGTGGTTGGCAAGCTGCTTCGAGCTTCTCACCGCATAGCTCACACCAACGGGGTGGTTTCGCCGCGAGTCCCCACGCGATCCCGGTCCACGATTCCACGCCGTGGAATTGGCCGACTCGCTTGCGCTGACGCCATCGTGGCAACCCATACAACTTCGCGATGCGGAGTCCAAGAGCCCGCCGTCGTGTCTCGAACCGGAGTCCTCTTTGACATGGGCTACGCCAACTGCCTGCCAATGCATGGCAGCGGCTGTCCGCTCACCGGAGTGCTGGTGGCAGTTTATGCAGAACTCCAGGTTTCCGATCTCATCCTCATTGCGGGCACGAAGGTTCGGCGAAACGCCGTGGCCCACCTCGGGCAGTTTGCTGTGGCAGGTAAAGCAGGTGATCGTGCCGTCCGAGCCGAGAGGCCAATCGGGGGGAATGCGCACCGCGGAGGAAGGTCGTACGTTAACGGGATGATTCGCGACTCCCGGACCGTGGTGAAGCCTGTCCGCCAAGCTGATCCGTCTGCCACCCGCTGCCTGCACCGCGCCGGGCGTCTCTAAGATGAGTATTACCACAGCCAAAGCCCCAATGGCTCTGACGACAGATCTTCCCCCAACCAACCTCATCGCGACGCTCCCTCCAACGCCGTGGACTCTTCGCCTACACGCCGAGCGAATGCATGCTCCAGCCTCCTGAGGCTTGGATTCGACGAGAGTTGCTTGCCCCCTTCCGGACCTCTTGCTGCGAATCCGACGTGGTTAGCTTACGATATCTGACGTGCCACCCAGAGGCGGACTTCGCGTGCCAGACAGAGCTGCGAGTACGCGCGGGGCGCAATCTCGACGGGAAGCACGCGTGCGAACCGATTACCGGACGTATGGTAAGACTGTCAGGGCGTAACGCTTCAGCAGTAACAACTGATCGGTATGACCGGAATGACGGCACAGCGGTATGAATAGAGCCGCCGGCGCGAGCCTGCGGGCACGACACGGGGTTGGCTTCCGGCGCTATGAAGGTCCAACCCGAGCCCGCCTTTCAGTGGGACTATCGCAGTGACTCACGCCACCACTGGGCAAAGTCAAGCGCCGCGTAAGTCAAGATCACATCGGCTCCTGCGCGTGCAATGGCCGTAAGCGCCTCACTCATGCACTGCCGCTCGTCAAGCCAACCACGTTGGGCAGCTGCCTTGACCATTGCATATTCCCCGCTGACGTGATAGGCAGCGATAGGAAGATCTGTGGCGCCGCGCAGGCGGGCGATGATATCCAGGTAAGGCAACCCGGGCTTTACCATCAGCATGTCCGCCCCTTCAGCCTGATCGAGCATTGCCTCGATCGAGGCCTCACGAGAATTGGCGGGATCCATCTGATAGGTTTTCTTGTCTTTGGGCACGTTGGGTGCATCGACCGGCGCAGAGTCCAGTGCCTCGCGGAACGGTCCGTAGAACGCCGACGCATACTTCGCGGTATAGCTCAGTATTGCGGCACCGGTGTAGCCTGCTCCATCAAGTGCAGTGCGGATTGCGGCAACGCGTCCATCCATCATGTCGGACGGAGCGACGATATCCGCGCCTGCTTCCGCGTGCAGGACCGCCATGCGGGCAAGCACCGCGCATGTTTCGTCGTTAAGGACAACACCGGAGTCGCTGATCAAACCGTCATGGCCCATGCTGGAGTACGGATCCAGGGCGATGTCAGTGATCACGCATGCCTCCGGGAGCGCACGCTTGATCGCCCGAACGGAAGCGCACAGGAGATTCTCGGGGTTGAGCGCCTCGCGGGCGTCGGACGTCTTGAGCGACGGGTCAATGGCTGGAAACAGTGCAAACGCGCTGACCCCAAACTCCATCGCTCTCTCGCATTCCGCGATCGTAAGATCGACAGACAGCCGGGATCTACCCTGCATGGCGTCGATAGGTTCGGACACCCCGTCCCCGGCGACGATGAACTGAGGGAGCACCAAACGATCCGGGGTAAGGCGCGTCTCGCGAACCATCCCACGGATTGCCTCGGTCCTCCGCAGTCTGCGTGGTCGACGACTGGGAAGCGGCCAGTTAACGGATTGACTCATCAAAGCACTCCTATCTGCCAAGAGCACGTGCCAGATGGAGGATCGGCAGACACTCCTGCGAGCATCAACGGGCTGCGAGAACGACCGTCTCTCCATCGGCTTGCGACTCGGAAACACCTCCCGCCCCGTTTGCACCGATCAACTCGTCCGCAAGCTCGGTGGAGATCCTAACACAGTCACTCAGCGAAACGCCACCCAGGTAGTTACCTGTAAGGTACAACCCCGGTTGTGTCGCAATCTCCGCACGCAGCTTGGCAATCTTCTCGACGTGCCCGGGATAGTACTGCGGGATAGCCGCCTGGTATCGGCATATATCTGTCAAAACCGGTTCACCCTTGACCTGAAGCAGATCGCGCACCGCGTTTCGCGAAGTCTCCAGCAGGTCGTCATCAGAGCGCCCCACGGCTTCGGGATTGTTGGCTCCACCGATGAATACACGGATCAGACGGTGTCCCTCAGGGGCATGTTGTGGGAATATGCTGTCGGCCCACAGTACGCCCATCAGGGGAAACTGAGTTTCATGGTGCGGAACCAGGAAGCCGAAGCCATCCAGCGGGTGGCCGACATCCGTCTGCCGGTAACCCAGGTTGATAACGACGAGCGAAGAACTCTCTATGCTGCTGATGATCCCTGAAGCACGGGGAAGCAACGGCGTCAACAACCGCGCCGCCTCCGACGTCGGTGAGGCGATGACCAAACGACGGCACCGGATAGTATCGGGCGAGGCGTCTCCATTCTTGCACGTTATCTCATATCCGCCGTCGATCTTGGCGAGGGTTTCGACACGGTAGTTAGTCTGCAGACTTGAATCCAGCGAGCGGCCAAGTTCCCCGGTCAGGGCTCCGAGACCGCCGTCAAGGCTTACCAAACCCTTGTACTTGCGCCGACGCTTCTTGCCCTTTCCTCTCTTCGATCCAAAGGCCTTGGCCAGTCCGTATGCAATGAGGCTTCCTGCCTCGCGATCGACCCTTGCAACGGTAGGAAAGCAGGCTCTGAGACTCAACTTACGTGTGTTTCCTGCGAAGATACCCGAAATAATCGAGCTGATCATCGTGTCGGCGACGTCTCGGCCGAACCTCCTCACGGCGGCTTGTTCGATGGTTTCCTCTTCTTCACCTGCCTTTGGGCTGCGAATTAACCCGGCAATGAGAGACATTCGGCCGCGTAAGGTCAGCATCTGCGTAGTGGCCAGACTGATTGGATTCGTGGGCACACAGTGCAAGCGACCGTGGCGATAGATGAAGCGTTTCTTGGCGGCCTTGCTGGCAGAAACCACGCCAACCTTGTCGGAGACGCCAACGATAAGATCCTCAAACACCGGCTCGCGGACAAGAACGTTGAAGGGTCCTTTCTCCAGGAGGAATCCATCGCGCCGCTCGGTTCTCGTGCAGCCACCGACCTCGTCGCCGGCTTCGAGCAACCGCACATCTACTCCCGCCTTATGAAGATAGTAAGCCACGGTAAGACCACTGATCCCACCACCAACTACGACAACATCTTTGAATGGTTGGTTCATCATGTCATGCCTCCGCCGCGGAAGTTGTCGACCGCGCGTCGGGTAAGACGGTCCGACTCACCTCGATGAGCTTGCGCACATTCTCCTCCGGCGTATTGGCCAGCAAACCATGTCCGAGGTTGAGGATGTGTCCTTCATGGCCTCCGGCCTCCAGGCAAGTGAGAACGGCTGCCTCAATCTCCTCCAAGGATCCCTCGGCCAGCAGACGATTATCCACATTCCCTTGTATCGCTACGCGGTCGCTGTAACGCCGCTTCGCGTCTGCAAGATCAACACGTGCGGAAACGCTGATTACGTCAGCTCCTGAGGCGGCCATCAGATCCACGGCGAGCTGATCCTTGGCAAAGAGAATCCTCGGAGCCAGGCCCTCAAGCTTCGACAAGATCTTCACGTGGTAGGGATGGGCAAACTCGGCATACTCTTTCGGTGAGACCAGATCGGCCGCTGATTCAAACAGCTGTACCGCATCAGCACCGGACTCGATCTGAAAGCGGAGATAGTCAACGGTCATATCCGCCAGAAGATCGAGCAATCGGTGGAACAGGGCGGCGTCACTGCTCATCAACGCCTTTGCCGCCGCTCCGTTCGCACCGGGACTTTCCCCTCCGATGAGAAAGAAAGCCAACGTCAACGGTGCACCGGCAAAGCCCAGCAAAGGTAATTCTCCAGCCAAGGACTTGCGCACCGACTTCAGAATCGCGGCCACGAACCCAAGCTCGCTGCTTGGGTCGAACTTCCTCAGGGCGTCAATGTCGCCGGCCGTCCGGATGGGGTTTTCCAAGACGGGGCCCGGTCTAAACACGAAGGGCGCGCCCATCGGAGCCAGGGGCGTCAAGATATCCTGGAAGAATATGATAGCGTCAACGCCGTAGCGTTTGGGCAGTAGGGATATTTCAGCCGCGAGATCGGCGTTGCGGAAGGTATCCTCCAGCGTCAGGTTGGTACGCTGACGGAGTTCGCGGTACATAGGATCGAAGCGTCCCGCCTGGCGCATCAACCACACCGGGGTGCGCTCGGTCCGTTGTCGTTTTGCCGCTCGAAGCACAAGATCGTTTGCGGGCATTACTCCCCTTCCGCGTTCTAAGCGTTGGCTGAGTAACAATTCTTGGACCCGATCCGATAGGCGTCCGGATCGAGATATGCATCAAAGACAGCCGCCACGGTGCGCATCAGGACACGTCCGAGAGGCATAGTAGTGCGAATGGTGCAGTCCGCATCAAGTGTCAATAATCCATCACGCTCCAGATCCTTCATGATCTCGAGCTCGCGGGCGAAGTAGTCACCAAAGACGATGCCGCATTGGGCTTCGATCTTCTTGGGATGTACCTCCGTGGTACAATAGAGATCCCCGATTACCGCTTGTCGAATGCGGTCGTCCTCCGTCAGACGCTTGCCGCGCACAATCGGACTCTTATCCGCATTAACATATCCGATATAGTCTTTGACGCCATGCGCGTTTTGCAGAAAGCCCACATCACACAACTGTCCGATTGACGATGATCCTAATCCTATGAGATCCAGCCCGCCGCCGGTGGTCATACCCTGGAAATTGCGCTGCAGGGTGCCGCGTTTGAGTGCCTTGGTCAGCAGCTCGTCCGGCTTGGAGAAGTGATCAAGCCCGATGAACTCATAGCCCGCTGATTCAAACATTTCAGCACCAAGGAGGAACATCTGCAGTTTGGTCTCGCTGTCGGGGAGCTTGTCGTAATCCAAGCCGCGCTGCGACGCAATCTTGTCGGGTATCTGGGCATAGTGGTAGTATGCCACTCGATCGGGCGATAATTCTATCACTTGCTCGAGCGTGTGACGGATTGTCTCGACAGTCTGGTAGGGCAATCCGTAAATCAGGTCGAAATTGACGCTGTCAAAACCCAACTCTCGACAGGTCTCTAAAGTCTCGCGCACCATTTCGTACGGCTGAATACGGCGGACGTGCTCTTGCACCTGCTCATTGAAATCCTGAACGCCCAGTGAGAGTCTGTTGAATCCCATCTCTCGCAGAGCACGCAACTTCGGGGCCGGTGCGGTGCGCGGATCGACCTCCATCGCCACCTCGGCATCCGGTGCGACTTCGAATGACTCGACTATCTTCCGCTGGATCCGCCGGATGACATCCTCTTCGAGAAACGTGGGGCTTCCACCACCCCAATGAACGTGGCGGACGACCCGGTCGGCGCCGAGCATCCGGACTACCTGGTCAATCTCGCTGATCAGGGCGGCAACGTATTCTTCAGCACGACGCGAGGCTTTTTCAGAATCCTTCCCCACGATTACCCGTGTGCACCCACAATACCTACACAACTCCGCGCAGAAGGGAATGTGTAGATAAAGAGAAAGCCCCGCGAGAGGCTTGCGGGCTGCGCTCTGATGCAACATCGCGTTGGCCTGGGCTCCATCCACGTTGTGCCACGCAGTTGGCATCGGGTAAGAAACGTGTCGAGGCAGGGAGAGTCCGGCATAACGTCGGAACACATCAAGGTCGATATTGAATCGCGGTGCTATCATGAAATGCTGCTCCCCACGGAAGTGAGTGTCGGTCCGAGGCAACGACTGGATCGCGGGCGGCCGCATGCGCGGCAGTGGTCCTGCGTAGGCTCTACGGCAACCTGACATTGACGCCTGGCAGACTGGGTGACAATCCACTCCTCCGCCTCTCCAACGGCATCTGCAAACTTGGGTGACGCGCACATAGCCTCACCATAGGCCACAACCTCATCATCGAGCTGTTGAGCGTTGAAGACAGTCACTCCTTCAATCGTTTCCAGGCCTCTTGTCGAGCCGAACGTATTGAAGTCGATGATCGTTAATGGTCGCTTTCTGAAGTCGCGAAGGTCACTAATCTCGTCAACGTCGAGGATCGGTTTGTCCGCGTCGATACCGAGCACGATTACATCCGCCTCAGCCGCGGCATCCAGGGCGGCGCGTTCGTTGTATGCTCCTACGCGCACGCGTTTCCCGTTGCCGATGGCCTTGCGCAGGAGCTTCATCTGCCCGCTTCCGTGGCCACGGTAGACCAGTGTAAGCGTTCTTGTGGGCACGTCGAAGCGTTGGGCAAGCGTGGTCAATACCGAGCGCGAAGTGGTCGATCCACCAAACACAGTGCATTGGCTGTCGGCGAGAGTCAGGTCGGTTGCTTCAACTATCCGAGCCATCGCCGCATAACAGTATCCCGGGTCAAACTGGCCCCAGCTTGTTTGTTTGCGGACATCGCGCTCCAGCGATATGGCGTCGCTTATCAGGCGCTTGGTCAAGCTGTCTGCGCTTCCGGCGCGTTCGGATACGCGCTGTGCGGTTTCGAGTTGCTCAAGGATGTCCTTGTCCCCCGGCAGGCCGCTGTTGAGGCCGGATACCGTCCGCATCAGGTGGTGCCAGGCGTCAACGCCGAAATGCACGTTGACATCCATCCCCTCCAACTCATCCTGACCAAACAGGCTTCGCTTGACTTCCGCCACTGTCTGATCGCGCTTGCCGTTGAGCCCGTCTTTGGAAAGCCACCCATAGAACTCAAATCGGGCACACGTGTTCCAGACGAACGCCTCGGTCACCTCCGTCTGTGCGCACACGTCTTTAAGAAGAGGCACAATATCGCACTGTGCCTTCTTTGTCTTACATAGACCGGCTTCAGTGCTGTATCTAAGCTGCGGGCCAAGTCCGTCCCCGACTCTGTTGGCCTTCGACACGCCAATAAGCACCAACGCATCGGTGTCTCGGGCTACGCCCTGCTTCTTCTTGCCCGAGGAGAAGAGTGGTCGAGTCTTGCTCCCGCCCTCTGTGCTCGGTCTGGGGCCGCGCAGGGCCAACTCCTTGAGCGCTGATATGAACGGCGCTGACGTATTAAGGGCCGGAGACAGGAACAGATCCGCTCCTGCATTCTCGACTACCGCACGGTAGCGTACGTCGATCTCCTCCAGGGTTTCGAGGCAGTCCGCGGTGAAGCTGATAGGACAGACTAGCAGGCGCTTCTCACCTTCTCGAGCTAATCGCAGCAGGAGCTCATCCAGATTGGGTTCGACCCACTTGGCCGGTCCCATTCTGCTTTGATACCCCATGCTTACGCGCTCGGCCGGCCAGCCCAGTCGCGCGGTTATGAGCTCGATGCTCCGCTGGATCTGGTCCAAGTACGGATCGCCACGGTTTATATAAGAAACAGGTAATCCGTGCGCGGATAGCACAAGGCGAGTGTTCTCCGGCGACAGTCCGTGGGCCAGCGC
This sequence comes from Phycisphaerales bacterium, assembly GCA_020348265.1. Taxonomy (GTDB): domain Bacteria; phylum Planctomycetota; class Phycisphaerae; order UBA1845; family UBA1845. The sequence continues at coordinate 3,663,846 of CP070744.1, forward strand.
ATAGTCGCGGATCAACTTGGCCTGAGCGTAAACGTATCCGCCATCCTCGAACCAGCTATTGCGTACTATTACGCTGAAGTGGTGTCCCCCGCGACGCAAAGAGCTGTACAACTCACGCACAGCGGTGCCCGTCGTCGTACCGCTGAACTGCGGATACATGGGTATGACCACGAGTTCGTCGATGCGGGCCTCGGAGATGTGTTCCAAGGCCTGCTCAATGGACGGTCGGCCGTAGCGCATGGCGTAGAAAGCCTGCCACCCCGGGGGCAGCACGGCTCCTAGCGCTTCGGTTTGTTCACTCGTGATCGAGCACAGGGGTGATCCACTCTCCGTCCAGATCCGCCTGTAGAGTGACGCCGATTTCTTGGCTCGGAGACTCGCGATCAGATGGCCCAGCGGACGGTTAAACCATCCGAGACCGCGCGGAAGCTGGATTACCGACGGATCACTCAGAAACTCGGCCAGGTACTTCTGAACAGACCGTCGGTCGGGACTGTCCGGCGTGCCCAGATTGACCAAGAGCACACCGCGACGGCGTCCATTGCTCGCGGCTTGGCCGTTACGCAAATGACGGGCTGCCTCACTTCTTTCGACCGGTGAAGTCATCAAGTTCTCTCCTTCACAACGTCACACAGTTTTCCGCACTGAAGGCTCGAAGCCCGTTACTCGGTGCGGTCTGTAAGTTTCGACGAGGACGCAATAGCGCCCAAGTCACTCAGCGCTGATCAGAAAATGCACGACCGGCGCAGAGATACAGACTCTGTGACGTTACGCAGGAGGAGCTCTAAGTCTAAAGAGGTGTGATGCAAGGACCCAACAGCAAGGTCGGGAATCGTCGAGCCAAACCGTTTCGCCCGATCGTCTGTTGGTCCCGCGGACTCGTTGCGTCGCGGTCCCGCGTTCAATAACGGACCGCGTCGCCTTGGAAATCTGTGTCAAGCCACCAAACAGGAAGGTAGTAGCGACAAGATCGGTACCGTCGTCCGATAGATGTGCGGTCAAGTTCGGATCGATGCAGTCGACGTGTATCCACGCGACCAAGAGGCAGGCAACGACCCAAGTCCGTCTACTCGGACGGAGCTGAAGGAACGAGACGCCCCCGACTTTGAGCAAGAAGAAAAGCATCGCGAAGGTGAGCGTAACGCATCCGGTAGCTCCCGACGCCCCTTGCCCCCCTTCGAGGACGACTTTCCAGGAAGCGAACAGTGCAGCAGCGTGCATGATGCCCATAAGTGCCCAGAAGCACCGACTGACCATCGGGTTCGACAGAAGTAGGGTTGCCCAGACTTTTTTAGTCATCAACTCCGTACCTTCGCGCATAACACGCTTAGGTTCTCTGTGAGGCAAGATCCATGCCAGGCTGCGAGCTAGCGCATTTCCCTATCGGACGTAGCCACGACGTACACCCGCGCTTCTTCTGCGCGCAACCTTTAACTAGTATACCGCACCAGGGGACATGTGGGTAGCTCACATACTGAACAACACATTCGATGTTCTGAGGACGGCCGAAGCTGCCGGCGACTCACAGTTGTGGGCTGCCTAACTGAGCTTTTACCTGAAATTGTTGCTGTGTTAATGGATTTGCTCGACAAATCTGCTCCCTCTCGTCCGCCTCCGCTTCCTTGTCGTCGGCGTATCTGACCTGATCAACACGTCGATCCAATGGCGAACCGCCGGCCCTGGCGCGTGATTAAGCGGCGCATTCGGACCTTTTGGAGCGTAATCTTCCTTCATCCACTCGGTCACCCGCGTGGACTGATTCTCATATACGAGAATCCTTCTCACGCGCGCAATCAGTACTGAGACACCGGTTCACAGAATCGAAGCACGGGTTGTGCCGTATACGCACACGCCCCGCACCATGGTGGCTGACGGTCTGTTAATCTGGAGATCAGACGTCTTCGTGGCGTCCATCAGTTGCTGGCGGAGTTCCTCGGCGACGGAGGCCTTTTGTGGTGCTGATTACTTCTTCATCCCGTCATAAACGAGGCCTGTCCAGGTGTCGGGATCGAGCCAGGATTGTCCCCACTTGGCGTCGTACTCCTTGGTGGGTTTAGCCGCGATGATCTCGTCACGTGACTTTCCCTGGGTGATCATCGTGCGCACGCGGTCACGAACGGTCGCGAGCATGTCCCGGTAGGCCCGCACGCCAGCTGCATCGGCTAAGGGGCCATGACCGGGGATGATCTTGGTCTTGTCGTCCACCAGGGCGAGTACCTTGTCATGGGCAGCCACCAGCCCATCGATCGAGCCGTCGGCGTTGACGTCAATAAACGGGTACATGCCGTTGAACATGATATCCCCCACATGCACGAGGTTTGCCTTCTTCAGGTAGACGATGCTGTCGCTACTCGTATGGGCGGACTCAACATGCAAGACTCGCACCTCGTCACCGTTGAAGTTGAAGGTCAGTGAATCGGGAAAGGTAATAACCGGAAGGGCAACTGTCGGCGAAGGGGATATCTGCTGATCGATCACGGTAATGAAGCGCTCTTCACTCATCAGGGTGCGTACATTGTCGTGTCCGACGATTATCGCCCCCGTCTTAGCCAAGGCCTCGTTGCCACCAACATGATCGAAGTGCCAATGAGTGTTGACTACATAGCGGATGGGCGCTTTGCTCACGGCCCTGACGGCGTTTACGGTCTTCTCGCTGAGCTCCGTATATCCTGCGTCGATCAGCAGGACGCCATCGTCACCGACGAACACGCCGATGTTTCCGCCGCCGCCTGCCAGCGCGTATACGTTGTCGACGATGGGAAAGGTCCGGACTTGAATCTTGGACCAATCTTGGCCATACGATGGCGTTGTAAGGCCTAATGCAAGCACGAAGATCAGCACTGTTTGCCGAGACGTTGAGTTCATCTTGATGCCTTTCTATTCTGGCGGGGCGTTCAGAGAATGCCGCCTGCAGACATCCGGGCCGTTCCGGAACTGCCTCTACTCAAACCACATCCACGGTACAGAAGCGAGACGCTGTGTTCAACAGCCAAAGCCTCCATCCGTGACAGCTTTCGACAGAAGGTGATCCGCGTAGCGCAACAAGTTGTATAGCCGGTGAAGCGGCATCCTGTGCAAAGCAGCGGACTGTGGTTGCCTACTCAGCGGCGAGTGGGTCGAAACCCTGTATCCAGAATGGTGAAAGGCGCCACACTCCCCCGTAGGCATCGTAGTATGGCTCAGTTATTGCCCGCTTGACCGTGATCTGGTCGCAGAGCGACGGATCATAGTTGATACGTACCTTGGCCAGGCCGGGCGAAGGCCAGGCATGTAATCCGATGTACCCTTGAATCTCAAACATGTCGTCGCGTTCTAAGTAGTACATCAGCAGGTTCGCCCTTCCTCGGCAGGTCAGATCATGGATGTTCAACTCAACCGTGGCGGTCGCAGCCGGCGCTTCACCTCGCGTCTTGATGAACGACGGAAGCGGAAAGAGGTAGCTGGCGGCTACGGCTGATCCCGTGCACAGCAGCAGAATGGTGATCAGGATTCTAGTCGACCAGGGGCGTCCGATCCGCCGGGGAGGCCCCCAGCTCACCGCTCCGTCCTCACGGGCAGGACACTTTTGCACGCACTCCAAACACGACATGCAACGGGCAGCTGTCACCTGACCCAGCGTCGCTACGGGAATCTCCATCGGGCAGGCAAGCGCACATTCAGCGCAGTCAACGCATGCATTCCGGTCGCGAGTGATGCGTGTAAGTCCGAAGCGTGAGAAGGGGTTTAGTACAGCCGCCAAGGGGCAGAGCCAGCGACAAAACGGCATGGTGACTATCAGCGACCCGATGACAATCCCCCCGGCTACGACATATGCCCAGTACGTGATGTCCGCCCCATGGCGACTGAGCAGCGCATAACAGGGATCGAATCCCCTAAGCACCAACTCGGCTGTTCTGTACGTGAAGTAGAGGATGACCACCAGGAGCGGATACTTCACCAGGGACAAGATTCGATCGAGGCTTACGGGCACTTTAGCCGGGGCGACGCCGCATCGGGCGGCACCCTTTTGCAGCCAATCCGAGATAGCCCCGATCGGACACATGTATCCGCAGAAGGCCCTGCGAAGCAGCAAGGTTATGATCAGGACCGCCGCGAGGATGTAGAAATTAGTAACGGCCAGTGAACAGGTAAGGTTTCCTTCAGTGGCGTAGGTGTATAGTGCCTCGACGCCTCCAAACGGGCACCATCGCTCGACGTTGCCGCGGACTACGAAGACGCCGATGAGAGTCAGGGCTAAGAAGCAGAATTGAACAAGACGTCGCGCAGTCATCCTCTCTGCTCAATACTGAAGATCGCGGCTATTCGTACAGCCACCGGTAAGCGTTTGTTTCCACGTAATCCGATGAATGGCATGGTCAAACAAAGTGCCGCCATGTATTTGCCGCATCAGCATGCCGGCGCCCGACTTCGTCGGGCTTGGGCATGGCACCGGTCACCCTGAGGCACCCACCATGCGAGGTGTGACGGAACACTAGTGATCCGAACCCGCGCAGGTGGACCGGTGCGGGCATCCACCACACGAGGTTCCCTTGCTACACCCGGACTCCTTCACCTTGGACCCGGTCTCAAGGGCCTCTGCGAAAGCTGGTATACTCGCCAAAGCGCCAAAATCAGGGCATTGTCTGGCTTCATCCTTGAGGGAATCGAGTCGGCTTGGAGACGTCAGTTCAAACGACTTTCTGAGTGCCTCAACGGCGCCCTCCGAATCGCCAATCAAAGCCTGCAAGCGGGCCAGCGCGAAGAAGGCTCGCGGTCCGGAGTTCTTCGAGACCGCCGCCTTGCTGGAAGCTGTCTTCGCTTCGCTCATCCGCCCCTCGCGGGCAAGGGCAAGTCCCATAAGGACATCCGTGCGCGGAGAGCTACTCTCTTTGCTGAGCATCTCGGCTGCTTCTGCGTTGTCACCCAGCGCAAGGAGGGTCTCAGCCAGCGCCGCAGCAGAATTCTCCGCCAGGCGTTCGGCGTGAATCTTCCGGTCCAGGGGGAGAGCCTCCTCGAAGAGTAGGTGATCGTAGTAGAATGTGCGCAGCGCGCGGGCTTTGGAGAACCATTTCTCCGGGTCCTGAGTCTTGGCGAGGTCCTGCCGCATGCGGATCACCTGGACAAGCTGAGAATAGGCCTGCAGGTACTCCTGGTTGCCGGTGTCGAACCTGGCTGCGGTTCTGAACGAGACCAGAGCGTCGTTGAAGTTGGCCTCAGCGAGCAACGCCTTTCCCTTCTGGAAAGTTGCCGCGGCGTCTTCTCTCACCTCTGCTAGCGCCGGCATGGCGACGAGCGCCACCATCGCGACCAGACTTTTCATGATTACTTTATGCAGCATAGACGATCTCCCTATAGTACTTCTCGACCTCATAGGTCTGCCGGACGTTCCGGTGGGTTGGTTCAGGCTTGCCCCGGTCCACACGCCGGCCTGCAAAGAACCTGTAGCCCCTCGCGGTCAGAATCCACGCGACGATCATAGCAGATTCAGCCGCCTGGGACAACGCGTCGGCAGCGGCGTCACCGGCCTGGCCTCACGATCAGGGGAATGAGTATGAAAACAGAAACGATGCCGGAGCCAAGCCCCAGCAAGGCGGTCGCACCGATGGCGTGGAGAGCCGGATGACGGGCGACGACAAGCGCCCCCATGCCGCATAGCGTGGTCAAAGCCGAGATTGTGATCGCCCCACAAGTGCGGACCACGTGCTCATCTCGGACCCGGTTGGCGTCGTTGATAGCCAAGGTGAGGAAGATGCTGTAGTCCACGATAAGTCCGAGAATGAACACAGCTACCGCACTGTTCATCATATTCAGTTGGATGCCAAGCGATCCGAGGAATCCCACGGTCCAAAACACACTCAGAACGAGCGGCGCCAACATAGCTGCGACAAGACGAACACGCCTTACTACGAGAAGAAGAACAACGAGGATCAGACCGAAGCTTATGACGGCGAGCTTGGTCATTTCCCGGTAGATCAGATCGGCAATGGTTCGAACAAGTGCTCGCCCGTTGAATGCGACAGCCTCAGGGAGATACCTCTTCACCAACGCAAGAGTTGGATCGAATGCATCTGCAAATGAAAGCTTTACGCGTGTCAGGAGGGTTGTGCGCTCGCCACTCTGCGACAGATGGGTGGCGAGAAGTTCCTGCAAAACGCCTTCCTTGTAATCTGCCGGCGCGATGGGCGATGTGGGAGCGGTGAGCGATTCAAAGAACTCATCGAACACCTCGGGGCGCATCCGCAACTGCTCACATGCGTCATCAAAGCTCCCACGCACCTCTCCCAAACGGGCCTCGCTCCAAAAGACCTGCCAGCGCCGACGATTCGCCGCTTGTGTTCGGGTGCTCGGCAAGAGACGGGCGATTGTACTTACGGCGTTGACTTCCCCGTTTGCCTGGGCTTCGGCCAGCGCTGTCGCCAGTGTCTCGTTGCCTTGCAGCCCGGTCTCCAGATCCGGGGAATCGACCCCGAAGGCTGTTGAGCTCATCACGTCACCAAACGTGCGCACAAGTTGATCCCAATCTCGCTGCGTCTCGGTGCTTACCGAGTTCAGCCTGCGCACGTCCCCTTCCACCCCGAATTCGCCGAGGCCGAGTGCAGCAGCGGAGGATACGGCTAGCAGAACCAACCCGAGAGTGACTCTGCGTCGCTGTGTAAGCCCGAGTAACGGGGAAAAGACTGTTGTGAGACGCAATCGTGGTTCACGCCCGCGGTGGGCCAGCATACCGTACACAAAGACGGGGAGCACGCAAAGGGACGTGATTACTGCACCAAAGATGCCCAAAGCTGCAAAACGCCCCAGATCTCGGTAGCCGGGCAGAATCGAGAAGTGGAGAACGCAGAACGCTCCCATCGTTGTTAAAGCACTGAGCATGATAGGCTTGAACAGGCGACAAACGGTGCGGGTCATGGCGCCATGTGCATCACCTGTCGTCTCGTCTCGATCCGCCGTATAAGCGATGTGTATAGCATAGTCTATCGAGATCCCAATCAACATCGACCCGCAGCCTATGGCAATCGCGGAAATGGTCGAATCGAACAAGCGAATAACGCCCAGAGCGAACACTCCACCGAATACCACGGGCACGAAGGTCACGAAGACGAGAGGCGACCGACGGTAGACCAGAAGCGAGAGCAAGGCGATGCCCACCGCCGACAGCAGCACTGTCAGTGTGATGTCGCTTTTGATTTGTTGTGCGTTCTCCAGGCCGGCGATATGTCCGCCGAAATACGCTATTCTTATACGACCTGCTTTATCCCTCTGCTCCATCGCCTCGCGCACGTCGCTGAGGAACTCAACCAGACGCTTGCTTTTGGCGCTATCTGTGGACCGAAAGCGGGGCAAGGCGATGCCCAGGATGTGTTTGCGATCCTGACTAAACAAGCGTCCTCTCTGGATTGCCACAGATGTGCCGAAGGTCTGCACGGCATGTAGTTTGGCTACGAAGAGGTCGTTCATGCGCAGGGGATCATCATAGAAGTCCTTCGACCTCATCGGTGCCGGTGATTCGGTGAGCTCTCGTTTCCAATCAGCGAGCGCATTGCCAATTGCCTCAGAGGTGAGCTTTTGGGCAAGCTGTGCGGCATCCTGCTCCAAGAAGAGGGAAGCGCGATGGCGGGTGATGGTATCCAGTGCGTCGGCGATATCATCAGCTTTCCAACGGTAAATGGTCTTGGTGAAGAGGCCTGAATCCACGAGGCGTTGATGGAAACCGTCGGCGCAGGCCGTCAGTTCCTCTTCGCTGAGGTTGACATCCTCTCGGGCCGGCCCGACATCGAAATAGAGGTAGTCGGTTGCTCCGAATTCCTGTGACAAATGAAGGAAATCCGCGATGACCGGATGATCCCTCGGAAGCAAGTCAAGAACATCCTCGTCCCAGCGCAGACGAGCCGCAGAGAACAGGCACGCGACCATGATCAGAGAAGCGCCTGCAAGAAAGACGCGCCTATGAGCAAGGATGAACGCGGTCGAGCGCTCAATCCTCGAGTTCGCCTCACTGTTCTCCGAATGGCTCAACATCATCCACTACCAAGTACATCAGTCTTCCGAAGTATGTTGGGGCTGATCGGCTAGCTCGACACTCAGTGGTTCCACCTCCATCGAGTAGCCCCATTCGTAGTTGTGCAGCACGATCCTCTTCGACAATGGATCTGCCGCACCGGAATACATCGCTGCGCCTTCAAATGTCGCCTCTCGTACGATCACTCCGTCGGCAATGGTACGTGAACCGGCAAGCTCTTTACCTCTCCCGACGAAGTCGTACACTTCGAGGACGTCTTGAGATATTTGCAGGACCAGGCCAACGCGTCCCCTGGCCTGTTGGGTCAGATAGGCAGGGTGTGCGTGCTTTCTCCCGAACAAGTGCTGTATGTCTGCGATTACCCCGTCTCGAATCGGTCCGGGCGGCATCGACTCAGGCTGACGGATAACCTCACCTTGACCGTTTGTCCATCGAAGGTGAAACAGCTCGATGCCCATATCTCCCAGAGCCACCGCCGACCATTCTCCCTCGGGCCGTAGAAAGAGATAGCCGATCATGTCGAACTCACCACCTCGGAAGTGCACGAGCACGCGCTGGGTCAGCCGGCAGTTACGGGGATAAACACCCTGAACTGCGAAGAGGTACTCCCCCACCGACTCCTGGTTGACAAGTCGCTCACCAGGATCGTAATAACGCGGCGCACAACCCGTCAGGCTGAGCACGACCACCGATGCCCACCTCACTGCGGATTGCAGGCAGCGTAAAGACAGCGGCATTCTCGGATATTGTCTCACGTCAATCCAGGGCAAAGAGTTGGTCAGCAAGTTTGAGGTTAGGTTGTTTGTTGGCAAAACGGATCACAATATGGTCGCCGCTCTTTTCGCGGATCGTCACCCGGTCAATGTGCGTGGAGTCTTCGTCCAGAGCCAGTTCGATGGAACGGATTCTCTCTGTCATTCTGCTCGAACGTGGTGTGAACACCAGGAAGAAGACGCAGACTTCTTCAACTTGTCCATCCACCTCTCCACGGCGCGGCGCCAGGCACTCCCGCTCAACGTGGAGGTCGAATACTCGTCTTGACCGCTCGAAATCGCCTTGAATCCACAGGGCGATGAACCTCAAGACTTCTTTCATGACCTCGCTTGAGCCTGCTTTGAGTCTGCGCGGCCGGGGTTCATCGAGAAGGTATTTCGCGACGCTATCCCCATCGAAGATCAGGGCGGATCGGTACGGCTCGCGCAGTTCCCATCGGATCTTGCCCGGTGTCTGAAAGTACATCGTCCCTTTGGCCACAAGAGCATCCTCGAAGGCGGCCATGTGACGCTGCTGGACGAAATCGGCTTTGAGCGACTTCAGACCACTCAATGTATCGCCGATCTGAGCCAAGAGGTCATCCGTCTGCTGAGAGTTAAGCCGCTCGCGTTGCTCGGATATCGTGGGTTCCTTCGGTGGGTCTTCGCTTGTTAAGGCGAAGGCAGCTGCATGCGTCAGAAGAACAACTGTCAGCATAGTGGGCATCAAGTTACCCATTATCACATGCGCCCGATGGAGACGAAGCCTGCACGGCTTGCGGCACATTCCAGGCATCCTAACCGGTCGTCGTTACACAAAGGCATGGCCTCGGTCAATACGTCAAGTCTTTTCGGCGCCGTCCCGATTGCGCAAGGTGAAAGCTCTCCCCGTTCAAGCGCAAGCGCGGCGAGCGCAACGTCGAATCCGAGGCCAACGGGCAGCGAACCGTACAGTGGACTATGGACCGCAACCTTGACGGATCCGAGATCGAGCTGCCCGAATGATCTGCCGGTCTTCTGTTCGCCATTCGCTGCGAGCAGCAGCGCACGATGATTCCTGGCGAGATCGGAATCGATGCCGCTGGACAAAGGTATAGACTGGACGTCGAGCAGGGAAGCATACTTCTCCTGTTCAGTCGGCCTCCCCAGTAGGAGCGCAACAGCTCCTTCAGCGGGCAGATACGAACATGCGTCTAACCTGAGAGGCTCGATTCGATCGGAACGACCCGCTCCGCGTAGCCGAGCCGCGTATTCCAGGACAGGGCAGGATTCATCCGCCAGACCCACAAGTACGTAGTCCACAATCTGCCTGTCCAACCAGGCACACGCCGTTGAGAGGACTTCAGTGGAAACCAGTTCGAGATTAGTGATGGTAAGGCAGGGACCGTTGAACTTGGTGAAGATCGACACGGCCGAGGCGAGCGCACTGTGCACGGAGCTGGCGAACAAAGTCGGTGAAGCAGAGTTGTCTCCGCCGTCGATGATCGTATCCAGGTAGTCGAACGTCGTGGTCAGCGGTCCGAATCCGGTACCCACTAGCACACCGACCCGTCTTTTATCTGCGATATCTACACTTGAATCTTCAAGGGCCAAGAATGCAGCCAAGAGGGTCATGCGGGTTACTTTATCCAGGCGACGCTGCGCTCTTCGATTTACGAATCGGTCGAACCCTTCGACATGGGCACGGTATACGGGGAGCTCTACTTTCCCAGATGATGTACTTATTGACGTACGTTCTATGCGAGGTCGGACGGAACCGTGCAACGCTTCTCTTAGTGAATCGACACCGCTGCCCAAAGCAGAAACTGACCCGATACCCAGTATGGACGCGCTCATCTGCGTCTTCTCCGAAACACAAGCACGGAGTTGTTGCCCCCGAAAGCCAGGGAATTCGAGATCGCTGTGTCGCAGTCAATCGCGGCGTCTGCCTCCGTGGGGCGGATTTCAATCTCGGGATCCAGCTCCCTAAAACCTGCAGTCTTCAAAAGGCGCTGATCCACTAGCGCCTGAATCGTCAGAACAGCCTCCAATCCACCGGCGGCTCCGAGCGTATGCCCGGTGTACGACTTTGTAGCCACAACGGGAGTATCAGGTGGGAAGGTGTCTCGCAGCACACGTCCCTCGACACGGTCGTTGTCCATTGTTGCGGTTGCGTGGGCATTTATGAACCCCACGTCTTTGGGCGCGACACGCGCATCGACAAGTGCGGCTTGGATAGCACGCTTCAGACCGATTCCATCCGGATGAGGGGCCGTGGGGTGGTACGCATCGGCAAAGCTGGCGTAGCCTGCAATGTGTGCCAGTTCGGGTACCTCCCTTCTTCTGGCATGCTCAGCGCTCTCCAAGACCACAATTCCCGCCCCTTCGCCGAGGTTCAAGCCATCGCGGTTCTTATCAAAAGGTCGAGGAGGTTGCTGCGAGGCGAGCAACAGGCGGATGAACCCCAGGTAGGGTATACGCGAGAGCTCGTCCGCGCCACCTGCAATTGCTATGTCGCACCGATCCGTCTCTATCCATGTCTTGGCCAGGCCGACGGCATCCGTTCCGGACGAGCAAGCATTGGCTATTGTAACTACCGGCCCGCTGAGCCCGAGCACATCAGCAAGACACTGTGCAGGGTTGTTGGCCAGATATCGATGGATCGAGTTCATACCGGGGAAGCGCTGATCTCGAAACTCACGGTAGAAGGTTTCGTCGTTCAGCGTGCAGCCTACCGTCGTGCCCAAGCACACTCCGACGCGGTGGTGTTGAAGGGTCTCATGCCTGAGTCGGGCACCGCGCAGTGCTTCCTCCGTTGCGATCAGGGCGAGCTGCGTGGTCCTTGTAGGTTCAAAGTCCAAGGTGACCTGACTCGCCGCATCCAAAGGCGAAGTCACTTCGAAGACGGGAAAGACCGAATCCAACTCGACATGAAAACCGGTTGGTGCAGCAGCGTTGACCTCGCCTGCGTAAAGAGAATCCATGACCTGCGGCACCGATCCGCCCGCCGCGCATATAGCACCTACTCCGGTAACTGCGACCTCCGGCAGACTCATGATCCATCTCGATGTGTACGCACGTATTCCGCCAGCGTGTTTATCGAGCTGAAGGCGGCCCGCGCCTCCTCGATGTTCTTTATGTCTACTTGGTATTGCTTCTTGAGCAGAAGAACCAGTTCAACGGCGTCAAGGGAATCGAGGCCCAGCCCCTCCCCGAACAACGGTTCGTCATCCTTCAGTTCGGCGGGCTGAACATCTTCCACCTTCAGCCCCTCGATAATCAACACCTTCAGCTCGTTCTCAAGAGACAATTAACGCAAACCTCCTTTGACTCTGGACCGTTCTCGCCGAACCCTTGCGGCCAAGCCTACCCATTCCTACTGCAACCCGATCATGAGCTCTCCGCATTCTCTCGGTTGAGATTCCAGAAGTCAAAGAGGTTGAACCACATCAGCGGATAGCGGGCCACATAGTCCTCCAGGCAACGGACGTAGGCCCTCAGGAGAGCATCGATCGCTTCATCACGTGACATCACGGCCCGGTCCGCGTGCAACATGATTCTCGTCTGCTCGATTCGATAGGCACATTTCCCTATGCGTGCGGTCAGGAGCACGACCACCTCGGCCTCGGTCAACAGAGTGAGATGATACGGTGAGACTGGGAAGGATGCGGGCTCGCCAAGAAACGCAGCCGTCCGGGTCCGACCACCCCAAGCCCGGTCTCCCATCACGGCAACGCATTCACCAGAGTTGAGTGCCTGGGCGAGTTCCACCATGCCGCCGAGATAGGCGGACGGTGAGATCACGTGAAACCGCTCCGACTGACCGGCAAGATCAAAGAAGTGTCGACCGGCTGTGTGAGGCTCCAGCTGAATCTGGAAATGCACAGGCACATCCAAGGCGTCCATATTGGCCATTGCCGCCTGCCAGCCACCCGCATGACTGGTCACCAGGACCATGCCTGCTTTGCTTTGAGCCAAGGCGTGCAGCTCTTCTGCGCCGGCAAACTCTATTGTGAAATGTTCCGGTCCGAGAATCCCCGCAGCTGCCTGGTCGATCAAGACTTGGCCGAATGCGTAGAAGTAGCGAACGGTCGTGATCAGCCGTCCAAGCCGGGACAGTTCCGGGAACCTGCGGCGCAAGTATGGCAAGGCGGCGCGACGCGCACTTGGCCGACAGAGCACGTAATAGGGAATGACCAAGGCCAGCAACAGATACGCGGGTCGTACACCCAGCCGGCGGATCAGCCAATGGAAGATAGCATAGCCGAGGCGTCCACCATAGTCCGGGGAGCGGCGATGTGCGGGTCGATCAGCCATGAGGTGCGCCACCTCGCCGAGCGATGAAACGCTGGTAGAGCCAAGCGTGTACAAAAACGACAGCTCCGGCCACGAGTGCCAATATTGGGCCGACAATCAGTGATCCCAACAGGTAATCGAGCAGGCGGTGATGCAGCTCCCGACCCAATGTCTGCATGCTGAACTCAGTGAGCCAACGCCCGTTCCGGACAAAGAACCCAACCTCGATCGCAAGGGCCGGCACAAACGGCGGAGCACAAAGATGACTTACGTTAAGAGCCAAAAGTCTATTCAACCGCAAGCGCATGGCGCAGAACACAATCACGACGCTGTGACACGCGATCAGGGGCAGAGTGCCGAGGAAGATTCCCAACGCCGCCGCCGCCGCCAACGCCCGCGGTGAGCTGCCCTCGCTAAAGAGGATCATCAAAGATCGTCGCCAATCCCTGAGTGAGAGTCTATTCGCCCCGTTGACGGGATCCGCAATCAACAGCCTGTGAGGCCAGGGAACGAGGTTGCGGCCCACCAATCGAGTATTGAGCAGGCTGATGCGAGCATTGTCCCAGAACATTCTGAAGTGCGATTCCTGATTTGTTCTGTCATCGTAATGAACGGAGATGTCTACGGTGTCCAGGGATGCCCCGGCCCACACGCTTCGTACCAGGATCTCCACCTCAAAGTCATAGCGTCGAGTCGAGCACTTCACTTTGCGCAAGATCTCGACGGGATATGCTCTGAATCCCGACTGGCTGTCGGGATTGCTCGCCCCACAAGCTACGCGTAGCCAGAAGTTGGAGAACGCTCGGCCAAAACGACTCGAGCGGGGTACGTCGGGGCCGCTAAGGTCGCGCCTGCCGACGATGATCGCCAGGGGGTTGGTGTGGATGCGCTCTACGAAGCGGCTGACGTCGCCCGGGTCGTGTTGTCCGTCGGCATCCAGTGCAATGATATGGGTGAAACCGTGTTCGTCAGCCCATCGGCCGGCGGCACTGATGGCCGCCCCTTTCCCCTGGTTAACCGTCAAGTCGATTCGGTCGATGGGCAGGCCCGCAAGCAAGTCGGGACCGCCATCTGTGCTGCCGTCATTGACGACAAGTACGGGAAGTCCGGTTTTCCAAGCCTCTTTCACCACTTGGGGTACCGTATCACGGTTGTTGAAAGTCGGAATCGCAATGAGCGGTCGAATGTCCTCCCGGGCTTCTTCTCCGGTCATCGGGCTACCTTCCTGTACGATCGCCTTAGCCGCAGAAAGTCCCTCAGGTTCAACAGGAATCGCAACCAACTGTGTGGTGAATACCAGAGCATCGCAACATAGCGCAGTAGCACGGGCAGGCGCTGGAAGTAGCGGCGGTAAAACTCTCGATAACGTTCCTCCAGCCGTTCCCGTGATAGACCTTGGGGTATGAAAACAAAGTTGAGGCAGTTCATCAACTCCCATTGCTCGTCGAATTGCCCGTGGCGGTGTATGTCGCCGTAGGCCGGCGAGCCGGGAAACGGGGTAAACTTGGCCAAGTTGAACTCGCTTATGGGGAGACCCAGGACAAAATCGATACTGCGCTCGATGGTCGCCTCGGTCTCGCCGGGCATACCTAAAATGAACAATCCTTTGGCCCGGATACTCGCCTGTTTGATCCACTGGATACGCTCGCGGATCATCTCCAGATCGGCATCAGCGCGATGCCGGGCGAGCAGCTGAGGATCACCCGTTTCGATCCCCAGGCTGATCATCCAGCAACCGGACCGCTTCATTAAACGCAGGAGGTCGCGGTCAATATGCTCAGCTCGGGCGGCGCAGTTGAAGGTCAGGGCAAGGCGGGCACGGGCAAGTCGCTCACAGAACTCCACAACTCGATTGCGATTGAGCGTGAAAACATCGTCATAGAAGTTCACGTGACGGATCCCGAAGCTCGCGTGTAGATGTTGCAGGAGCTCCACCATGTATCCGGCTGAGTTGTAGCGAAACGACCGTCGAAACACCGAACGGTCACAATACGAGCATTGGTACACGCACCCTCGGCTGGATATAACCGTTGTACCGGGGGCTTTGGGGTAATTGAATATCGGGAGCGTGTAGGCACGTGGGAATCCTGCTAGCTTCCCATACGCAGGGAAGGGAAGACTGTCGAGATCAAGCGAATGTTTACGCAAACCGGTGAATACCACCGCATCACCATCTCGGTAAAGGATCCCCGGCACATCCTCAAGATCAGCGCCGTTACGCTCACAGATGGCCAGTAGCGCCTCCTCCCCCTCTCCAACGACGCCGTAGTCAATGCCGGGATAATCACGCAAGAGCTGGTGACGTACTCCCGAGACATGCACGCCGCCGAAGATAGTCCGTAGCTGCGGATACGCGTCCTTTATACGACTTGCGATACGCACGGCATCGAAAAAGCTTGACGTGGTCGTGCTGAATCCTACGAAGTCCGGGGCATAGCTGCGGATGGATTCTTCGATCTTGTCGTCGCGCCCGGGAAACGCGTAGCAGTCATGAATGTCGGCACGATGGCCGTGGCTTTCGAGCCACGCGGCCAAACTGCACAGACCGATCGGAGGCATAATGTTGGCGATACGCGACATATCCCGCTCGCCCGGCGTCCAATTAACACCCAACGGGTGAATGAAAAGGATCTTCTTGGGTCGTCTGGACATGATCACTCTGAGTGTGCTTGCTCTTGAGTACGCACAGCCGTCTCCATTTACCTCAACTCTACGTGCCCACTCTGCATCTTTGCGAGATCATCACGTGATCCTCCCGTCACGGGTGATCACTTCTCGGCGCCCCGCCGACTTTGTTGTCTTCGCCCCTTCCCGTCGAGCAACAAGTCCCAGATGGGTCCGCGATGACCCAGGCGGTGGAAGACCTTGACTCGGTCGAGTTCGTCGCCCATGGGGTATATCCGGTCGATTCGCCCATCGAAGCGATGCATCACAGTTTCGTGCAATGTCTCTTCATCGACCTGAGACGAATAGTAGAACCGGGCCGGCAACAAAGGATCCGAACGTTTCACCACACCCTGTTCTACCGCCAGGGCGTGCACGGCCGTGCCAGGCAAGATGCGGACTCCACAAAACGCGAACACGACACAGTTGTCCAGGTGATCGAGGTTCGCCAAACCTTCCTGCACCGTTTGTTCCGTCTCGTCCGGGCCGCCGAATATGACGAAGTGCGCATTGCGAACGCCCGCTCCGGCAAACAGACGATTGCTGGTCTCAACATGCGCCCAAGTGAAATCCTTGCATAACCCTGCCAGCGTTGCATCCGTCGTGCAATCAGTGCCCCACTCGACTGCGTGAAGACCGGCACGCGTGAGTAGGTCAACGTCCCGGCGGTCAAAGCGCTGCGGCCGGAAAAAGGCCATCCAGGGCACCTGATTCTTCCGCCGCACCAACTCCTCCGCAATGCTAAGGTAGTGTCCTTGCTGATCGTTGAAGACTGAGTCGGTAAACGCTATATACTCAGCGCCGAACCTATCTCTAAGCATCTCGATCTCATTTACCACGTCTGCGGGAGGCCGAAACCGATACGTGCACCCTTCAAGCAGAGGATATGTGCAGTACGCGCATCGATGGGCGCAGCCACGTTTGGACTGCAGATTGAGCATACCTCCCTCCTGCAAGTAGAAGGAGGCCAGCTCTTGGGCGCGTGCAAGAGCACCAATGCGGGCACCACTTAGGGGCTCGTCCCCGCGCAGAATACGCTGAACCGGCGGTCCACCGGCAGTCAACTGCTCGACCAGCTCCGAGAAGGCCACCTCTGCTTCACCGACGATTCCGTAATCGGCATCGACTTGCTCAAGAAGCACGTCGGGGAACAAGGAGTATCCGGCGCCGCCAAGCACGATCGGTGCCGTTGTTGCCGCGCGTACGCTCCGACTCACGTCACCATATGCATCGGTGTACGCATCCAGATCAGCGGAATCAATGTTGTCGATATTCCGCAACGCCAGCCCGACGACATCGGGTCGGAAGGACTGTACAACCTCCTCCACGTTTTGAGACTGTGAGTCCATCTGCAAAAGATCACATTGCCTTACCTCATGCCCTTGCTCGCGCACCGCCTCTGCTACCATAGTCATTCCCAATGGATAAACCGGATAAGGTTCCCGGGTCGTGTTGCAGGAGATGAGCAATACTCTCGCCATGCGATCCCCCTACTGATCCGACGCTGGAGCAGAGCGTGGGTGCCTCCGTCCGGAAGTCAAGGCAGACGGTTGATAGGTTCCATCGTGTATCTCTCGATCTATCGTCTTGCGGAGCAACTCAGCCATCTTCAGATTCTGATCCGCAGACGCATAGAACGTCTCCCACGCATAATAGTACAGATCCTGAAGCTTTCTGGGGCTGATAAGCTTAGGCTGAAAGACCACCCGATCACAAGTGTACTCAGCCCAGTCATTGCTCAGAATGCGTCCTTCCCTTTCAAACTGCTCACGAATAGGCGAGTGAGGGAACGGAGTAAGAATAGTGAATTCCGCCAGATCTACGCCTATCTCTAGCAGGAAATCGACCAGCCGTCTGATGTAATCCTCATCGTGATTGTCCGTTCCCAGGATAATGGTGCCCTCGACGGCGATTCCGTGTTTCTGATAGTTCCTGACCCGTTCGCGGATTACGTCTGAGGTATCGAAAATCGCCTGATACACATACCAACACCCAGCTTCATACGCGAGTTCCAGCAGGTGATCATTATTCTCGATTGGATGGCAGACCCATTTTCTCTTCAGCGGAACCAGTGCTTTGAACAGTTCCTCCTGCCACGCGGCATCCTGGGCAAAGGAATTATCCACGAAGAACAGACGATTATTGTCGATCGACTGAACTTCCTCGACGACCTTCTTAATCGGGCGCGGGCGGAACTGCCGGCCTCCCAGAAACGGCGTGCAACACGGGAAGCAGTTGAACCGACAACCACGCGAGGCGTGGACCAGATCCACCATAGGAACTCCTCGATAGACATAGCGCTTTCGGTTGAGAATATCGCGGCGAGCAGACCCTACGGAATCGATGGCTGGGAAATCCGTTAAGTAATCGTAGACCGGTGCAATAGCACCGTGCTTAAGATCACGGGACACCTGTGCCAAGCGTCCCTCCACTTCACCGAGAAAAACGCTATCGACGTGTCTGCTGAGTTCCTCCCAGTGCAGCATCGTGGCAATACCACCTGCTAGAACGGGTACGCCTTTGCCACGGTAATATTCCGCTATTTCGAAAGCCCGTGGAAGTTGGGCGGTCAGCATGATCGAGAGGGCAACCAAGTCAGGTTGATCAGTCGTCTCTGAATGCCCGCCCAGCGATAACGTATCCACATTGTCGTCTGCGAATTCGAGTTCAATGTCGTCGGGAACTTCGGCTGCAACGACGACGGGAGCGTGCGGTGGCAAATGGAACGGTGTTTGCCCCTCCAACTTCCTCCAAGAGGGATATATGAGTTTCCACCGCATCTTACCGAACACTCCTTTGCCTATTGTACCTCGCCACTAGAGACCGAACAGGTCAAACAGCGAAACGACCTCGCGACCGTTTTCATCGTATAGTCGGCCCTCGTGCCGCCGAATCCACTTTACAGGCCCGGGAACGGTCTGAGGCACGCGTTCCAGGACAACTGCGACCGCGCCGGCCGCATCCGCAGATTCTCCGGGCGGATCATCCACCCAACCCGCAACCATCACCGAAACAGTCATGCTGTCCAACAGTCGCAGGGCAGTGGCAAGCGCACACTCACCCCACTTCTCCGTTTCGCCCACACACACGGTTGGCCCCTTCACGCCGAACTGCACTGCACATTCCCCCAGCATAACTCCCGGAAGGGTATAGGAAAAGAGGTTCGGGCTGGCAAAAGCCCCACCTTCCTTGAGCGTACCATGATAATACTCTGTGTCTACCTTTGTGGTCTCCCACTTGCTGGAGGTCACAATCCCAATCGATCGTTGCTCATTTCCACAATCGATGGCGGCATCACGCAGTGCTAGAGCGAGAGCGGCGCAGCCCAGCCTTGTATACTTGTCGAAACGACCGTAGCGTTGCGGAGCCTGATCGAATATGTCGCTCGCCTTGGGGATCATCGGCTTCCCCCGCGTCGGCGATGGTCTGCTGCCCCCGCGGAGGTATCCCCAGCCGTCTTTCACGATGAAGCTTCCACCTGTTACCGCTATTCCAGATTGACTCGACCCGGATGGCTGCATAAGCACTTCTCTACCCATCTTGTATCAGTTGGAGGACGAGTGCCCCGTTGACGCCTCCGAACCCTGAATTCGTGGTGAGGATCGTGTTTCCCTGCAATGGCTGACATTCGTTTGAAACACTTCCACCGGCGGCGGGCTCGGCCCTCCGCAAGCCAACCGTAGGCGGCACCTCCTGTTCCCGTAAAGCTCTCACGCATAAAGCTGTTTCCAATACTCCCGCTGCTCCCAATGTGTGGCCCACAGCCCCTTTGATTGAGAAGAGCGGCAACCGCCGCGATCCGAAGATCTCCTCCAAGACCGTTAGTTCCATTGCGTCGTTGTAAACCGTCCCCGTTCCGTGTGTACACCAGGCGGCAACATCGGCAGCCGACAGGTCGGCGCTTTGCAGGGCCTGTCGGATCGCGTCGATTAACCCACTGCCGTCGCGAGCCGGACCGGTGATGTGATTGGCGTCGTTGCTTATGCCCCAACCCGAGAGACGTACGACAAGCCTGTCGACACAGTCGGAGGCTGCGACAGAATCCGCTAAAAGCATCGCCCCCGCCCCATCACCAAGGCACAACCCGTCACGCATGACATCGAAGGGTCTGCAAACCGTTGGTGAAAGTGCTTTCAGCGCTGCAAAACCGGTAAAGGTAAAACGGCTTACGATGTCGGCCGCGCACACCAGTACACGCGAGCACTCCCCTTGGGCAATCATCTGCATCGCCAGGGCAATGGCGACCGTAGAAGATGCACAGGCAGCATTGACTTCGATGCCTCGATCCTCAATGCCAAGGTATCGACATACCCATTGTCGGTAATCCCGCGGCTGGCGGATCGTCGGAGGCTCGATTCCTTCGGCAAGGGCTTCGACGTATTCGACGTTACCCTTCACACCCGCCCAGATGACAACGGTATCAGCGGGGACGGGGGCAAGCTGCTCGAGTGTGAATCGCATCAGAGAACAGATCCGGTTCGGCTCCTTCCCGCGGCTGAGCCCCGAAATAGCGGCCGCGTTGTGACAGTCAAGCTGATCCGTGTCAATGTCATCCATCGGGCCAATCGCCGAGTCCCCGCGGCATAGCCTGGTCCAGACTTCTTCCGAGGACGATCCCAGTGCACATGCCAGGGCGCTGTCCATAATGGAGACCTGGCTCATGATCGTATCGAGTCCTCGTCTGCACGCAGGGAATCCACTTGTCGGGCTGTGGCATTCAACTTGAGAATCAGGGTGTCGGACGCTGGATTTATGATCGATGCCCCAATCCGCCAATCCTTTTCGAACGGGGTCAGGTGCACGCGAGCATGGATACTCTCCCCCGGTCGCACCTGACCGGCGAACTTGGCTCGCTCGACCTCGGCCAACTTCATCGGATGACAAGTAAGATGTTCCGAAAGGAGCAACACAATCTCAAGCATGACGATCCCGGGCAAAATCGGAAACCCCGGAAAATGCCCCTGAAAACCGGCAAAGGACTCGTCGAAACAGAATTCGCCAATGACCTCGTTCTGCTCAACACTCAGGCCACCTTGCCGGGCGCCTGCGCTGACAGCACGGTAGATCGGACTGGCGCCCTCCAAAGCCCGCGGCTGAATGAACGTCGGGCCCGACGGTCCCCCCAACAACGCCGCTCGCCTCGCCCCGTTCGCCATTCCGCCGGTCAGCTCCTCCCACACGTTGAGCGTGCCCTCGGCCAGGCAGTCACCACCACGAGAAAGTCTCCCCTCCATCACCACCGCCTGGCCAATAGCTGCGCTCTGCCGCACTTCAGCGCTGAGGTGATCACCGACGCGTGCCGTTGAGCTGATCTTCATCCTCTTGAGTCCAGCGAGAAATCCGATCCGCTGCTCGTCATCTTCTTCCACCTTGGCCCTGCATCCTCTTAACACAGCGGCAGCCTGGGCCAATATCTCAACCAACGCCACCGGGTCCAGCTCTCCATCGCCGTCTGCAAATAGGTGATCCGGCCCAATCATCACGTTAGCGCGGACCGTGCCCTCGCGGTAGTCGACCACCTCATCGAGGAGCAGCATGGGGGCACGATGAGGCAACAGCCCGTCAGCCTGTTGTGGAAGAAGAAGCGCATTCACCTTAAGTGCTCACTTCACTTGGAGGATTCAGCTTGCCATATCCCGTGCATTCTCTCATCAAGTCGGAATCCTAACGCGCGGTTACGCAAAACTCATTATGACCTCACTCTCCCAACTGTTCACGGAAGATGTTCTCAACATGTCGGCGCACTTTCAACGCTCGTTTTTCAGCAGGGAACGACGCGGTCTCCACAGGGGAAAGGATCAGAAAATCGATACTGGCTGGACGAATAAGTCGCGAACCCGGTGCGCAAAGCTGTTCCGACCCCGTAACACACACCGGCAGCACGGGGAGGTAGCATTCAACGGCCAGCCTGAATGCGCCTGAGCGGAAGCGCTGCAAGCGCCCATCGCGCGACCTGTGACCTTCTACAAAGCAAAGGGCGGATACACGGCGCGAGGACAACTGACGGATAAGCTCCGACGTCTTGTCGAATGAAAGACGCTCAATATCGATGTAGCCCGCCCCACGCATGAAGCGTCCGAGCACAGGCAACCTAAACGGCCATGATCGTACCAGAACCGCCACATTCGGTTGCTGAGTGAGCCCAAAAAAGAAAATATCGAAAAGCGACCGGTGGTTCGTGACCATCATCACAGGCCCGCGGGTCGGAAGGTGCTCCATGCCTCGGCGGCGAACACGGATGATCGGCCGGAACAGACAAACCATGAAAGCCCCGTAGTACCCGTTATGGTAGCGCAGGGCGTCGTCGAGCCTTCCTTTGCCAAGCACAAGAAACAAGGGAAGAAAACACGCGAAGTAGAGTTCGAATATGAACGTCAGCAACACCGCGTAGGCCACACAGATGACGTTCAGACCGCACAGGAGGACCCAGTGTATGGCGCTTCCGAGCATGTAACGAGACTACGCCTGCTTTCCGCTCGAGTTGACTTTTGCTTGCACGAATCCGTAGAGATCCTCGAGTGTGCGCACTTGCCGGATCCGCTCCTCGTCCGCCACGCGGTCAATCTTGAAGCCCACAGCCCGCTCCAAAGCCACCACCAAATCCACGCTGTCCAGGCTATCAAGCCCGAGATCCTCGTAGAGACTTACCGCCGCGGACAGATCGGCGGCAGACAGCTCAAACTCCTCCACCAGAGTCTGATGGACCACTTCAATGATTGCCTGATCAACCATGTCGGTACCTCTGCAGAACGAGCACTGAGCCGATACCACCAAAAGCAAAGCTACTCTTGACAAAGCGATCAAACTCCGCCGGCCGCAACGTGGTTACGTGGTCCAGCCCCCCGCAGCCCGCTCCCGGAGTCTTCAGGTTCCTGGTTGGGATCAAGTATCGCAGCTTTTGCATTAGCAGGCAAGCGATCAACTCGAGTGCGCCGCTGGCGCCCAGAGTGTGCCCCAAATGTCCTTTGAAACTGCTTACGGGCACGCCCTTCTCCCCGAACACCGCCTCTAGCGCCTCGGCTTCCGCCTGATCCCCCTGCAGCGTGCCGGTGGCGTGCGCGTTCACATAGTCGATCGCATCGGGCGAGAGATCCGCGGCGTGGAGGGCCGCTCTCAGGCAATCGGTCATCGACTCCGTATGCGGCTGAGCCATGTGTGTGCCGCCCGTATTCGTCGACCAGCCTGTGATTTCAGCGAGGATCTCCGCCTCCCTGGCCAGCGCGCTCTGTTCACTCTCCAATACCAGGGCACCTGCGCCCTCCCCACAGACAATCCCGTCGCGCTCTTCGTCAAAGGGGCGCGGAGTATCCTGGGGTCTGTCGTTGAAGTGACTCGAAGCGGCGCGGACCATATCAAAGCTGGATACGACGGTGACGTGCAACTCATCCGCCCCACCGCAAAGCATGACGTCTTGCTTACCATTCTTAATCGCCTCTGCCCCGCACATTATCGCTTGAAGAGAAGATGCGCAGGCCGCGTTGGGCGACAGGACACGTCCGGTGATGCCCAGGGCGTGGGCGAGGTTGGCAGCGCAAGTGTGACTCATGCACCGGAAAAAGATCCCCGCGGGCAGTCTGCCGATCTCCCGTTCCTCAAAACATGTGCGGAAGAACCTATCCAGGGCGCCGACGCTACCCATAGTCGACGCGAAACTGATTCCCGCTCGGCCGGACGCCAGCATTTCCTCCGGCACTCGCGCCTTGTCCAGTGACTCCAGACTGGCGACATAGGCCATTGCCGCGACGCGTCCCATGAAGCGGCGGTGCTTTCGCGGAATCCGGTTTGGGTCGAGCGGTTCCGTCAGTGGTGCCCCCACCCAGGAAGTGAGGTCGCTGACTTCTTGCTGCCACTCTTGTCGTTGGTTGACAACGGCAGATCGATCTTCGACCAGTCCTTGGAACAGCCGATCCGTACCGATTCCAAGGGGCGAGACTGCTCCGACTCCCGTTATGACAACCCTTTTCATCGCCACCTTTGCAGCTCGCTCCAGACCGGCCCGGGATCAAGAATCCTGCAGACCGCCAGGAAACTGGAGATCATCGCTCCCAAGAGCCCGGGCGCCAATACACTCTGACCTGCAAGCACTAACCCGCCGAGCGGGGTCCGCGTACGAAGTGGCGTTTGAGTCGTACTCTGCTTCACACCGTAGGCGGCACCCTGCCCGGTTCCCGTGTAGGAGGCATAGGTGCACGGAGTAGCCGCCTCGAGCACCCGACACCTTCCCTGGTCGGGGAAGCGCTCATAGTAGAGGCGGATGGCACGCTCGACCTCTCTGCGTTTGTAGTCTTCGTAGACCTTGTCGTGGCGGTCACCACACTCGTACGCTTCCCACGGCGGCGAAGTGGGCGTAAGCGGACGTATTAGACACAGAGCACTCCGGTCACCTGGTGCAGCCGCACTTGGACGCCCCATCGCCACGAAGGTCGCGTTATCGAGGGGCGCCTCCGCGCCGCCGCCGATGAAGTATGCATTGCTGTCCATTAGTTCAGCCGGGGATTCATCGACATCAAGGAAAACTGCCAAGGGCCCGAATGTATTCTGCAGATGTTCAATCCTCTTGAGGAAAGCCGGTCGCGCGGAATCCGCGGGCAAAAGGTCGGGAAGCAGATGCGGATGCACGGTGCATATGCAAGAGTCGCCGGCCAAACGCTCGCCTCCCTCCAGCACGACACCCCGCACGTGTCCGTGGTGATCTACCTCCAGACTTGCAGCAGGCCGACCTCGGTAGACCTCGACCCCTGCGTTTTTCAGGCCGCGCTCAAATGCGTCCACAACCTCGTTGCCGCCCCTGTAGAACGCGTGCGCCGAGTGGTAGAACGAACCGAGCACCATCGCATGCACGATGAAGGGACACTCATGCCCAGCTACTCCGTAAAGCAGCGTGCCGAATTTGCTGAGCATTTCGATTAGTGACGACTCTGCGCCGTGCCGCTGCAGGAAGCTGGTGAGACTCTCACCGAAAAGAGGTTTGCGCACCGCAAGGGCATCAACCGGAAGATCAAAACTCAGAAACGGAGTCAACCGGTGCACAGTGGCAACTTGCTGCAAATAGGCGGAAACGGCATCACGGCTCTGCGGATAGCGAGCGCTTAGCATCTCCTCTACCTTGGCCAATCCCGTCGGGAATCGCACGGGTTCCGGCTCAGGCCCGTGGACAGCGTCGTAGCCGTCGGGATTCAAGGGAACACTGCTTATTTCATCGTACAACCCCAGGTAACGGAACATCACCGCCAGTGGCCCGGTCGAGTGCATTCCCCCCACGTAGTGCACACCGGGATCGCACCACAAGCCACCGCGCTTGAATCGACGCAGGAGCGGTGCGAGATGCCCCGCCTGTTCGATCAACGCGACGCGCTTCCCGTGACGGGCGAGAGCCAGCGCAGCACACAGGCCGCTAATCCCGGAACCAACGACGATTGTGTCGTACTTCATACTTGAATGCGCCGGATGTGGATGAGTTGCCCTGTTGCCAAAATGCGCTCCCTCTCCTCTCCAATCAGATCGGTCTTTGCGTACCAACTTGCTGCAGCAATCTTCACGAGCTACTTTCCAACAGAAGGCACGAATTGGTCCCCCCGAACCCCGCGGAGTTACAGAGTATCACCCGTGGTGCGCACTCGATAGTCTCGCAGGCGACCCTTAGCGGGGCAGCCCCGTCTTCCTGCCGCTCGAAGTTGATGTTCGGGGCTATGAAGCCCGCCCCAGCCATCGCCAAGGCATATACGACCTGTGAAGCACCGGACATCCACATCTCGTGGCCGGTCATCGATTTATTGGAGGACACCCAAGGCATCTCCCCGCCAAAGAGTGACGCGATCGCCTCAGCCTCTACCGCGTCGCCGACCAGCGTAGACGTGGCGTGTGCCGAGATGTAATCGACCTGTTCGGTGGACATCCGCGCTTCCCGGAGACAGCCTTCCATGCAACGTCGCAAACCCTCCCCCGACGGCACGGCAAGGTCACGGCCATCCGACGAAAACGCATAGCTAAGCAATCGACCGAGAATCTGCGCCCCGCGTTTCTTCGCAACGTCGAGGCGTTCCATTCCAATCATGGCCACGCCTCCGCTGGGGATCAGACCATCGCGCCCGGCATCAAAAGGTCGCGAGGCTGTTTGCGGTGCATCCTGGCGCAGTGAAAACGCGTTGGTTGAATCGAAGCTCGCCACTGACTCCCAGTTGATCTCCTGCACGCCGCCGCACAGCACACGCTCCTGGCGTCCGGATGCAATGAGATCGGCCGCCTGCCCCACAGCGTGGCTCCCGCTCGCACAGGCCGCGCTCACACTCCACGAAGCCCCGAGGTTGCCCAGAATCGTGTTGAGATTCATCGTCACCGTGGAATTGAGCGTCTGGAAGATAAGACTGGCCCCAAGCGGAAACGTGCTGCCTTCTTGCTTCACCGTCTCAACCTGCTGCGCACTTGCCTGGGCTGTCGAGTCGTTTCCGACTATCAGACCCATTTGCGGGCTGCGCACTTCCGCCTCGCTCCATCCCGCCATCGCGATGGCTTCCATAGCGGCCTGACAGGCCTGCAAGCCGAATTCGGTCATGGTGCGGCGTTGCTTGCGGTCCAACGGTGGAGCCTCGAATCCATCGATCCGCCCGGTCAGGGCGCTGCGAAAACCCAGTGCCTGTCGTTGCGGGTCGACGACTATCCCGGACCTCCCCTGGCGGAGCGACTCGGTGACTTCGTCGACACCGATGCCCAGGCAAGAGACAATCCCGATACCAGTTATGGCTACTTCATGCATTATTCGTGACAGCCAACCTCCCGGCTGGCGGCTCGTGCCACGCAGCGGGTATAGCCGCCCTCGATAGCTGACGCCGGATCGCCTGGCGCCCTATTCTCGAATCGTCCGGCCATTCGCGTCAAAGCGGACCGCCTCCTTCACGAAGCGATTTTCCCAGTACAACCACGTGTTGCTATCGAGCGAGTGCGTCTCGTGGCTGGGTGGATAGCCTCGGGTCATGAGCACCGCCTCCCTGCACATGCCTTCCACTAAGCTCCCTCGTTGGATCGCCTTGATTTCAGAAGGTTTCAGCCCCGCGGTTCGCTCCTCCAACGGCTTGGCCGTGAAAAGTCGATCCTTGAGGTCTTGGAGGGTCACGCCGGGAAAGAACTTCGGCCTGAAGTAGATCGTGTATTCGCTCTGGGTCGGAAGGGTCGCAAAACTGATCTTAGGCCTTCTTGCCGACTCACGTACGCGTACCGCGGTAACCTCGGTGCCGGCGGGAATCATGGTGCCGCGCCGGTAATTGATCGCGTACATACGCTGCGGTTTCTCATACCATAGGTTGTATGCCGTATAGAGTTTCTGCGCAGCACCGGCCTTTGCTGAATCCTCCGTGGTGATCTTGACGCCTTCGCGAGTACACCCCGCAACCAGCAACGTCAGACCGGCCATAACGATCGACAGTATCTGTACACGTTTCATTCCTGTCATCCTTTCTTCGTCGAGAGACTCGTGTTGCGACACACGCGAACCTGCAAGTTCGTTGCCGGGTCAGAGCCGCCGGCGCCAGCCTGCGGACCAGTCCCACCGCCGGCGCGGCGCGCTCGCTGCCGTGCCGCCGGTCAGACCGCGAACCGGCAACTCGTCGATTGTACGCCGCAGAGCACCGCTGCGGAAGCTTCCGCCTTCTTTCTTCTGCCTTCTTCCGGCCAGCTCGGCCTTACGGCCGTGACAGTCTGGGACGGATTCGACCACCCATCCGAGCCGTCCCGCCGTTCATCAGAATGAGTGTGCGCACCGTTCGGGCAGTCCCGGGCCTGTTCACCGATCTAATCCTGCTGCCCTGACCCGCCTCCTCACACGTGCTCGCTTAGCTTCCTTTGATCACTCCAAGGGTTGTATTCACGAGCGCTTAAGGAGCGGGAGTTGTGCCTGTTGGGGAGGCGTTGTACGCTCTGCATAGGCCGAGTGTTCACTTTGTAGCGTGCGCGCCGCGGTTCCAGTCGTCATATGACGACAGCAACACATCAGGCGTGAAGAAGGCGAAGGAGATTAACGCATGGATCAGTACAAGACATATCCCATTATCCTTGCACATGGTATTGCCCGGTTTGATGAACTCTCAAGACAGCTGTTGGACATCGATAACCGTGATGCCTTGGACGCCCTACACTACTTCAAGAACATACGCACACATCTGCAGAGCCATGGGTTCTACGTGCGCCATACCAACGTGGACTGGGCCGGGAGTGTGGACGAACGTTCAGGTCAGTTGAAGCAGCAGATCGAGGGCGTGCTCAACGACGAAGAGCTTGGCGCGGAGCAGGTGCACATCATCGCTCACAGCATGGGTGGGCTGGACTCTCGGCACATGCTCTTCGATAACCGCGATGAGGGGTTCCACGAGAAGATCGCCTCGCTGACCACCATCGCCACGCCGCATAACGGGTCGCCGATCGCGGATTCCATCGTCGGCGGAATAGGCGATCTGCTGAAGAAGCTCGGGTTCGGGGAAGGTACCCACGACCTCACCACAGAGGCCTGCTGTAAGTTCAACGCGGAATCGGAAGCCTTCGAGCGCGAGTGCGGCGTGCATTTCCGATCTTACGCGGGCAAGCAGAAGAGACGCTACGTCTTCACCCCGCTCAAACCCGCCTGGGACATAGTACATGAGAGCGAGCCCGAATTTGGCAATGACGGGCTCGTCTCCGTCGACTCGGCAAGGTGGAAAGAGGAGTACTTCCGCAAGCCGGTACTCGATGCCGACCACTTCAACCTGTGCGGGTGGTGGGATTTCTCCGAACTCCTGCACTTGAAGTTGCGCGGCCAGCTTGAGGGCGAGATCAAAGCCTTCTACCTCTGCATCGCCGAACGGCTGGCTAAGAGGTTCCCACCGGCATAGGTTGCAGTGACGCCCTATGTTCCCGACATGCACTGCTCAAGAGCAGTGGCACACGGCTGTCACCCTTCCGGGAAGGGACGAACCGATGCCAGAGCGTTTTCGTGTTTTGTGTATTGGGTCAGGAGTTGGGTGCCATGCCCAAGTCCCGGCGCGCCGGGACGCCGGCATGTCATTCATCCGCCACACAATATCCGACTCTACTATGAACAGGTATTTCGATGTATGTCGGATCGCCGCTGATGCCATGCCACATAACCGGCACGCGCGCCGCCCACAAGGGGAGCGCTACAGTGCTTCAGCGGATTTCGGTGGTCGGCCTACATCGCTACAACACTGCGCCAGCAGACCATTATAACTCTACGCAACTATGCCACTACGCAACTACGAGGTCGTACTTGGGCAGCAGATCGCGCAGGACGTATTGTCTGTGTATGGAAGCAGCCTGATAGAATCGATAGAGCCCGGAATCGAGAGCCATCGCGGAATTCTCTCGACTGTTCAAGTTGGCAGCCTCCCTTAGCCACTCCTTTTCGTTGTACGCAGGGATGGTGAACTTCTTGCCACCGAGTTGCCCCTTCTTGGCCACCTTGCACCAAAGAGCTACGCGATCCTTTTTTCTCGCTTCAAAGGCCAACACTTCCTTGACTGCACCCTTTATAGCGGAGAACTTGACCCCATCCCCTGCCGACCACGCGGAATTCTTGTTGCCAAACTGCGTGAACATCTTGTGCAGAGCCTGGCAACCGTCCAAGAAATCCGTGGGATTATCCCGGGGGATCGGATCACTGGCGGGGTCTTCGTACTCGAAGCTCCACCTAAGGTATGGACGATCCGGGTAGGTGGCGACGGCTCCGTGCCCCAGGGCGCCCGACACGGTTTCAGCCAGCCACGACTTGATGTTGGCGACCCAACCACCGGCACTGCCGTAGTCGCGGAAGAATTTCTCTCTCTTTTTGTCAATGTAGTCACGGATATCCGGATCCATGTCCGTCTTGTCAAACTCCAGAGTGTCGTTGTCGATCTTGTTCCACCTCGAACCCACGCCGGAGAACCCGTGATGTGAGAAGGTGTCGACGTAGACGTGTGCTGTCACGCCGATCAGATAGACCCCGACTTCGTGGCCTGCGAAACTCAGATTGTGTTTGACCATCTCCTGCGCAATCGTACTGTCTTTTCGGCACACCAGGCGCTCGGTGAAGCCGTTTCCTTCGTTGCCGGGCAGAAAGTGAAAAGGTACCCACACCTGTCGCTGGTCCTCTGCGTCTCGGTTTTTGATGACACTGCCGACATGGTGGGCGGTCGCCTGGGCATCGATGCGCCCGCCGTCCTGAAACAGGATGTGCGAACTCGCCGCATTGTCATCCACAAACTGTGCGGCGGTTGCTATGATCTTACAGGCCTTTGGTGTGAGTCCCCCCGCTCTTGCCATTGCATACGTTCCGTAGTAGTGCATATCAAGCTGCATGTGCCTTTCTCCTTATGGACTGATCTTCGATCGGTGTCTTTAAGTCTATCGCGTCCGGATCTGCCTCGACAGACAACTGCTCTACATGACGTGCGCTCAACGATATTTCGCGCAAAAGGACACTTGGTTTCCGCGCCTTAATGTGAAGAAAGCTCGGCTCGAAGTCCTGATCCGCTAAATGTACCTGCAGACTTGCCGATCCGTCAACTCCTAACGGAGAATGCGCGCCGCGTGGATTACCTGTCGCGTACGTGAGCGAAGGGTAGATCGGATCGAGATGCGCGCAAGAACTCTCATATGCTCGTCGCGCGTGAGAACGAACACTACACGCGAGCGGCGGAGAAGCGCGTGGTCCCCCGCCGCCGTTGCCTATCAGCCTGTTGAAGAAGTCGCTCCCGGACACCCAATTGTAGCGCCACCGCTTGTGGGTGGCGTCTTCCGAGGCCTGGTGTCGCCCACAAGGGGCGGCGCTACATTCTTCAACAGGCTCCTAAGGCTGCAGACCTCGTTACAGGGCTCTACATATATACAAGTCTCATCCAGATCGAGGCAGTTCTGAACCTCGACGCTGCAAGGAGCGTAAGTGCTGCTCGGCGGGTCAGCCAGGTCATGGCACTCGCCGTTGGCGATGTCGCAGGCCAAGCCATCGATCGAGCACCGACATGTGCTGAAACAGTTGTACGGGTCAACTCCGTCAGGATCGCAACGTGTACCACCGGGAACGGGCTGACCAGCAACCGTACCCGTGCACCAGTAGATATCCCCGCAGCAGTCACCGCCGACTTCCTCACCGGGCCCCTGATAGGGCTGCTCGCAACAGTTTGGCGCGCATTCCGTACCATACCCAAGGAACGTGCCGTCGTTGTCGTCGCACCACATCTCATCATGCAAGTCATAGCAGAATCCGTCGGCAAAGCAACAGGCGCCGAACTCGCACGGGATGTCCATACAGTATTTCGCTTCTGAAGTCTCCGGGAACCTAAAGTCGTCGCCCGTACGCGGGCCCAGGAAGTTGACTGTTCGGCAGTCCTCGTCAGCTCCCCAGCAGTCGCGGTCAACGCTACCCCAGTTCTCCCGGCCACGGTCACAGATATCACCAGCATTGGGGCCAACACCTGCGCAGAAACGACATTTGGCTTGCAGTGTATCATCGCAGTCACTGCCCACGCAGCCACAGGGGAAGTTCTTGAGGAAGGTGACGGAAACTGAGACGGATCCGCCGCCCCTCCGGCCGAAGATCATCAGCGAGAGACGTTTCTCGGCAAGACCTACGGCGAGGTGGAATGCAGGCACCTCCAAACCGGAATCGCATGGCGCAGATGAAATTCCTGTCGCTAATCTGCTCGATCATGAGCCCCAACGTATGCACGCACCAACGACGATCCGCTTCGCGTGGGCAATTAACCGTCCGCCTCGATACGGTTCATCCCTTTTTTCGCGAACGCTCTTGACACAAAAGCAGGGTCATCAATAAGAGTCTGTCGTGAGGCGGAGGGAGCTCGACCTGACAGGAAACCTTACCCGAACACACAGAAGCGTGCGGTGGTGCTGGAGGATTTGAAGGATGCCCGCAGTCAACTGGCGTGGCCAAGCCGTGCGAGATTGCCCCGACCGCGTAAACAAGATCCGTCTTGGCCTTGTCCACCAGGACTTGCAGAAGCGATGCGCACTGACGTGAGCCGAAAACGCCAGCTCAACGGGGCTGATGCCCAGTTAAAGGTAATCCCGAGTGGCACTGCAGGGTCCAGTGTATCCACTGCGAGCGCGCCGACGACGTTTGCGTTTTGCCAGACGATCTTGCCAAAGGACAAGTCCGAATGCTGGCTGAGTCCGACAACATCGGTTGTCGACCAGACGTCCGGAATGTCCGCGCGGCCCGCGGAGGCGGACGGTGGCGGAGGTCCACCGAAAAAGCGAGAATAGGATCGGCGTCGGATGTCTCGCAACTACGGAAGCGATCCTGTTGTCCAGTTTCACCAGGCGATGGCGAGGTTTCGTCGGGATTCAGAGCGACACTCTTTGTGAAGTATGTCGCGGTTGGCGCGCGGCGTGGTCAAGGCGTGTGCTCCAGCGCTCGCGGACATGCGAAACAGGGTCATCAAGACGAGGAGTAAGACATGTTGAACTCCAGAATCGAGAGCGCTTTCAACGAACAGCTCAACGCGGAGCTGTTCGCTTCTTACCTGTATCTTTCTATGGCGGCATACTTCGAGTCGCAGAATCTCAAGGGAATGGCTTCCTGGATGCGAATGCAGTCAATCGAGGAGCACTTTCATGCGATGAAGTTCTTCGACTTCCTCAACGAGTGTGGCGACAGGGTCAGGCTGACGAAGATCACAGGACCTCAGAAGGAGTGGGAATCACCGCTGGCCGTGTTCGAGGAGGCCTGTGAGCATGAGAGCAAGGTTACCGGTTTGATCCACAACCTGGTGGATCTGTCGCTTGCTGAGAAGGATCATGCTGCCAATGCGTTCCTCCAGTGGTTCGTCACGGAGCAGGTTGAGGAAGAAGCTTCGGTACAGGAGATCCGTGACAAGCTAAAC
>CP070744.1:3696500-3728541 GCA_020348265.1 Phycisphaerales bacterium
GCCACACCTTCCACCGCCGCAACGATGAGCTGAACAAGCCGCTCTCCTTTATCATTCGCGGCGCCGGCCAGGGACTCCACCCGGCCCTCGACGGTGCTCTGCTTACCGCCGATGCCGGATTGGTTCATGCCCGCTGGAAGATCACGTACAAGATCGAAGACGTCAGCAGCTACGTGAGTGAGATTATCGGGGATCGGGTAGATTCCGCCGAAGACCTTATACGCACCTTCGTCGAAACCGTGGGAATCCAACTGGCCACGGAGCTTACCGCGGACGAGATCATCCGCACGCGCGTGGACCACGTTCAGAGTGAGATGCGGCGGCGGGTGAACGAACGGCTTGCAGCCATCAACAGTGGCGTCACACTTACACTGATCGAAATGTACGAACCGACTCCGCCTATTCAGGTTCGCGACGCCTTTGACAGGACTCAGCAGGCGGAAAACAACAAGCAGAAGAAGATCCGCGAAGCTGAGCAGGCGAGAACCAAAGTCCTTAGTGAAGCGGCCGGCGTCGCGTATAAGAAGCTTCTTTCCCTCCTTGACGAAATAGACACGGCTGCGGCCAACGGGGATTCTACGGAAGCACTCGAGGCCAGGCTCGACTTAATGTTAGAGGACGAAGTCGAGGGCCGCGCAGGAAACATGATCAAGGATGCCGGTGCTTATCACTCCGTGGTGGTTGGTCAGATGCAGAGTGATCTGCAACTCTACAGGACGCTTCTGCCTGAGTATGAACGGAACGCTCGACTGCTGATCGAACGACTATTCGAGCAAACCCGTAAGAGGATCTTCGACAGTCCGGGAGTAACCAAGTTCTACCGACCACCGGGATGTCAGTTCAGGCTGCACATTCCGCGCGACCCCGAGGAGCAGCGAGCAGCGGAGTTGCTCGAGCTGGAAGGACAGGAATTCGACATCAAGAAGATCAAGAAAGACAAGATGGTCCCGGTCATGGAGTTCGACTGATTCCGCGTTCCGTAGACTTCCCGACTGCCCAGGCTCCGGACATCAGCCCGCGAGAACGCCCATGCAGCCGGGACTCGCGGCGTGCCTTGGGAGTGAGTGCCTGTTATGCCCGGACGAACGCAACCCGTCGTACGAACGGCTGGTTTGTGCAAGACATTCAGAGATTTCTGGCGCCGTCCGCGAGCTGAGGCGGTCAAAGATTTGGATCTCGAGGTCAAGCCGGGAGAGGTGTTCGGGCTCTTAGGCCCCAACGGATCCGGCAAGACCACCACGATCAAGATGCTGCTCGGGCTGCTGTACCCCACGCGCGGACGCATCTCCGTTTTTGACAAGCCGCCCACCGACGTGTCCGTCAAAGGACGAATCGGCTTCCTTCCCGAAGAATCCTACTTGTATCGCTTCCTCGTCGCCCATGAGACGCTTGATTTCTACGGCCGGTTGTTTCGGCTGCCCGCACGCGTCCGCAAAGAGAGAGGCGACCGGCTGCTCGACATGGTCGGCCTGCGTCACGAAGCCAAACGTCGCGTCGGCGAGTACAGCAAGGGTATGGCCCGGCGAATCGGTCTTGCCCAGGCCCTTATAAACGATCCGGAGTTCCTGATACTCGATGAGCCCACCTCCGGGCTTGATCCGGTTGGGGCCCGGCAGATCAAGGATGTCATCCGCGAGCTGGGCAAGAAAGGCAAAACCATCCTTCTTTCCAGCCATGTTCTGTCCGATGTCGAGGACGTTTGCGACCGCGTGACCATCCTCTACGGAGGCCAACAACGCGCCGCAGGTGATATCGGCGAGCTCTTGCGCAAACGCGACGTCACTCAGATCACAACGCCAGCCCTGTCCGAGGAAACCGTGGAGAAGCTGCGCGAGATGATCCAGCGCCTCGAGCAGAAGGATATCATCGGCGTATCCCATCCCAGGCAGCGGCTGGAGGAGTTCTTCCTGCGCATTGTCGAGGAAGCTCGGGCGGCACACATTCGCACTTCGGGGGCAACGTCAGGAGGAGAAATCCCCGACTTCCTCAAGAAACCGACGGAAGCAACCACCGAGGAAGTTGTCGAGTCTCTTGTATCCGCAACGACTCGCCGGGTGGAGCCTGCATCCTTACCCCCAACTGAACCGCCGGAAGACAAGACTGCCGCCGGCCGGGAAGTGCTTGAAGCTCTGCTTGGCGGACAGTCGAAAGAGGTCGAGACCGCTGACGAACAGCAGGTGCCTGCGCCCAAGCCGCCACCCATGCCTGAAGCAGCTCATCCCCCCGTTCAAGCGGACAGCAGCGTCATCGACTCACTGCTCAAGAGCGGTGACGACCAAGCTGATGAAGATAGCGAGGGATCGTCGTGACGCAGATCTGGGCCGTCGCTCGTCAGATGGTTGCCGAAGGCATCAGGATGAAGATCGCCCTGGTATTCCTGGGGCTTATGGGCATGGTGGTGCTCGGCTTGCCCTTCTCCATCTCCGGAGATAGCTCGGTTACCGGGGCGGTGCAAAGCTTCATGTCGTACGGCCTGTCAGCAACAGGCGTGCTGTTGGGAATGCTGACCATCTTCATGTCCCGTTCGCTTTCGGACGAGCTGGTCAACCGCCACGTCTATCTGGTTCTGACCAAGCCCATCCCCCGCTGGCAGTTTCTCATGGGGAAGTGGATCGGGATGATGGCCCTGAACGCCGCTTTCTTGGCGTTCTCGGGCCTGGCGATATGGGGAATGGTGCACTATATAAAACGCACCCACCCGCCAATCGATGAGCATTTCGACATGCGGGAATTGGATGACCAAGTCCTGGTTGCCCGCCACCCAACCAAGGTCACCGTGCCCGATTTTGGCAAGTTGGCGGAACAGGAGTTTGAACGAAACCGCGAGCAGGGCGTCTATGTCAATGTTCCCGACTTCAAGCCCGGCCAAGAGATGGCCCGGCTGAGAAACAAATACGAGGCAAGATGGCGCCTCGTGCCACCGTATGACTCGCGCACCTTCGAGTTCAAAAAGATACTCTGTGACAGGTCACCGGATAAGTACATCCAGCTTCGCTACAAGACGGAGGTGATCCGCTACCCGACCGATGAGATATTCCGATCGGTGTGGCGTTTTGGAAATCCCTACAAGGGTACCCCGCTCTACGAGTCCCCCACTCGCCACGTCGTTGGAAGATATCACACTATCCCCATTCGTGCCGACGCCGTCGCACCCGATCATACGCTCACCGTGCAGTTCTACAACTACAACCCATTCGAGGGCGAGACCCAGGCCTACAACATCATCGAGTTTCGCGCTCCGGACGGACCGGAAGTGCTCTTCGTTGTCGGCTCTTTCGAGTGGAACCTCATACGCACTCTGATACTCATGCTCTGCAAGCTGACTTTTCTGGCCGCGGTGGCGTTGCTAATGACCACCGTGTTCTCCTTCCCGGTGGCGTGCCTGGCGTCGTTCACCATATATGTATTGTCCGGTTCGCGATCGTTCATTACCGAGGCCTTCGACTATATATCCGACGATCGCGCCGGCATGTTCTCGTCGTTGAACGAATTCGTTATTCAGTCGATCGCCTACGTTTACAACATGATTCACTGGGTGTTGCCAAGCTTTTCGAGGTATGACGCAGTAGAGACGTTCGTGAACGGCCGGAACGTCAGCCTCGTTTGGGTCCTTCAGGCGCTCTCCGAGCTTGTGCTGCTAAAAACTACAATCATCATTGGACTGGCTATTCTGCTCTTTCATCGCCGCGAGGTGGCAGAGACATCGATCTAACGGAGTATGGCGGCGCGAGGCTGACAGAACCGAAAGAAACGCACCGGACTATGTCTCAAGCAGTAGGCTACACTCTTCCCGAACATCTGCGGGCCAGACGATCGGCCAAACGCCACGAGTTCGCCGTGCAGATCGTGTGCGTCGCGGTTGCCGTCGCCTGCGTGATCGGGGCAAGCTTGTTCGTCAGTCCCATAAACGACATCCGTAAAGAGTGCCAGTTGGTCATTGACCCGGACTCGACCAAAGGCCTGCCCCCGGACATCGCTTTATTGGGGAAGCTGGGGACGTTCCGCGCGTTGGCTATCGACTGGGCGTCAATCCGCGCCCAACGTCTGAAGGAAGAGGGCAAGACCTACGAAGCCCATCAGCTCCACCTTACCGTTTGCCGGCTTGCTCCGCGTTTTGCACAGGTATGGAAACACGCCGCATGGAACATGGCCTACAACATCTCCGTGATGAAATACTCTCCCGAAGAACGCTGGCAGTGGGTCGAGAACGGAATCAAGCTGCTGCGGGATGAGGGTTTGCAGTACAACCCCAGATCGGTGTCGTTGTACCAGGAACTGTCCTTCATCTACTGGCACAAGATCGGCGACATCATGGACGACGAGCACCGCAACTACAAACGTGCTCTGGCCGTCCAGATGGAACGTGTGCTTGGCCCACCACCTGTCGCAATCAACGATCAGGAGTACTTCGACTGGTTCCGCAAGATCGTGGACGCCCCGCGCGATCTTCAGAAGATACTGGATACCGACGGTAAGGTGGCAGACTTGGTGGGACAACTCCGCGCCCTGGATCTGGATGCCAACGAAGACTTGCTGGACTTTGTCGCCCGTCACCTTCGACCGGAGCTGGACACGGAAGATCTGCTGAGAGAGAAACAACAGACCGATCCGCTAATGGCCAAACGCTTGGAGGTTCTGACCAAGCCGGAGAACGCTGACCCGGTAGACCGGCTTCTTGCTGCGGTGCAGTCGAAGATTCTCCGTGAGCAACACAAGCTGGATCTCGATCTGATGCTCGAGATGATGGTGGAGCAGTACGGCCCGCTGGACTGGCGCAACGCCTTCTCGCATACGTTGTACTGGTCCGCCCTGGGCGATCAGGTCAGCCGAGGATACGCCAACAAAGACCTCGCCGATGCCATGAACACGGCACGAATGGTGTTCTTCGCTCTGCAGAGCATGGTCATGAAGGGCAAGATCGTGCTTTGGCCCGATTTCGATGATCCCTTCGCCTCATACATCGATCTCACCGCAGACGTTCGACTCATACCATACCTCTTCGAGACCTACCTGCGCCTGGGCAAGGAGCACTACGGCAACGACCCCACGTTTATCGAAGGCACGCCGGGGCCGAAGTACACCCGCGGGCTGATAAGCAACATGCACACCTGGATCGAGCTGCTCTACCTGGAGGGCGGTGAAGAGAATCTCGCTCAGGCGGAGAACTACTTCGCCTGGTTGCGCGAGAAGAACCTGCACCCCGACGGCTCTACGCAGGAAAGATATCTCCAGACCCTAGACGATTTTGTGATGGGCGATATCCTCATTCAGCTCGACACATCCAAAGCAGCCAACGGACTCATCCGCAGCCTGATGCGAAGAGGATTGAAGGAACTCGGTCTGGGCCAAACCGCGAAAGGGCTCCGATCGTTCGAACTCGCCAGGAAGTCATATCAGTATTGGATGAGAGGCACCGATACCGACCTCACCGATCGCCGCAAGTTGGAGCCGTTCCCCATCATCGTCCGCGACGTGATCGAACAGTTCATGAAGGAGCCCGAGATCGCCGCACTGTTCAAAGCCAGGTTGTGGAGGAAGTTGCCGCTTACTCAACGACAGATGACCTACGACCGCTTGCGACCTTACTTTGCAGAACTCTGTGAAGCGAAGGACCCGCCCTGGAACGTCGACGTCGCCCTGGAGATCCCCCCAGGCATGGAGGAGGCCCGCAAACGGGAGATCTCAACTCGCGGAGTGCGTGGGCAGGAACAGGCGGAACAGGGCGACCGCTTCAACGAGTAGACCGGCAACACTCCCCGGCAACACAATCCAGCAGTTGACCGATGGGCAGGCTACGTAGGCGTAGGTTCGCTTGGAGACTGCGTACTTCGGCGAGCTACTGGGTTTGGGATGCACGCGCCCGAGCAATTGTACGAAGCAGAAGCGTCAAGCGCTCGCAGATGAACTCGCGAAACATCGTAGCGTCGAGACCGCGCAGGCGCAGCATCGGGCCGCTTACGAGTTCGCCGTGCATGTCCGGGCTGTGCCTGGTCTCATGGAACGCTATTGCCTCACTCGTCACCGTGCCGTGCAGATTCGCTCGATATTCCCCAAGGCCCATCTCGAACTTTATTTCCCGCCCGCCCGACAGGAAGCTCGATGCGTCCATTTCCATGAAGATGCCCGACTTGGCATACTTCTCTTTGAGCTCGATGAACACCGTAACCAGCTCAGTGCGGGTCAACTCACGCAGAGTCTCGACAGGGTCCGCCTTGTCGGGCTTTGCCCCCTCGGCGGATTCGCCTTCGCGCTCCAGCAGGTGCGCCAGAAGTGTATCAAGGTCGCCCTCCACGCTCTTGTCCTGCGGCGGGGGAGGGGTCGTCTTCTTGATCAGCGCTCGATAGCTGGTTGCCCGTTCCTCTTGACTCAATGTCCGCTCCCGTCACCGTTTCGGACGGTAAACAGAACCAGCCCAACGACACGCCTATCCCCGGGCAGGAAGCCCGGCCGCCATGTTCTTACACTCTACCTGCTGATATCGGTCTCCCCGCGTATGTGCTTGAAGCATCACCTGTGTTCGCTCCCGCGCATGTAACATAAGGGAAAGCGGACGTGACGGTCAGCCGGAAGGACCGCCCCACCCATCGGCCTTGCCCGATAAGTACACATGCGGCGAGAAGGCAGCGACGCATTGACACACCCCGCGAGGAGCCCTATCATCGTTTACCTAGCTCAGAGATGTCGATTCGCACATATCGACGCCGGCAGGAGGAAACAGCTCGTTCCGACTGGAACCAACTGGGCGAGCGCTGCTCGAAAAGGAACTCAGCACAGGAAGAGAGCGTCGGCTTTGGCAAGTCTGCACGTTCATCATGGTCCGGATAAGGGGCGAACGTACCGAGCACCCCAAGAGCCTGCGATCATAGGCAGGTATTCCGAGCAGATCCCACTGGCAGACAACAGTACGTCACGACAACACGCCGAGATTCGCGCCGACAACGGCGATTGGGTACTCACCGATTTGAACAGCTCCAACGGAACCTTTCTGAACGGACAACGCATCTCCAGCCCCAGCGTCCTGAAACATGGAGATCAGATCCGCATCGGCAGCACGATACTGGTGTTCAGTACGGATGATGGCAGGGCGGATCAGGCGCTCGCTGACCTTGTGGATCTGAACCTGGCAGGCACGGAGAACGGTTCGTCGATACTTGCGTCAATCGACGGGTCCGAAGAAAGCGTGATCCTCCAACCTCCGGAAACCGCTGACGCCGTCGCCGCCTGGAACACGGTCTATCGAGTCGCTGAAACCGTCAGCACGGTTAAAGAGGTCAATACGTGCCTGCAGCGCGTCAGCGACATCCTGTTTGAGCGCCTGGTGGTCGACCGTCTGATCCTCTTTACTTGCGGAAACACCGGGGAAGAGCTGACGCCGGCTGCGCTTCGCACCCGCGACAAGAACCAAACCGAGGGCTCGGAAACACCTCCTTCACACAGAATCATCAACTACGTAGTGGTAACCCGAGAGGCCGTGCTTTGTGCCAATGCATTGACGGATGAGCGCTTCCGCAGCGAAAGCCCGCAGGACAGCATCCACCGGCTCGGCCTGCAGAGCATCATCTGCGTTCCGATCATCACCGATGAGGAAGTACACGGTGTGATCCACCTCGAATGTTCGATGAGCCGCCACACATATACCCACGAACAACTGCGCCTCGTGGTCGCAATCGCTCGGTTGACGGGCATGGCGATTCAGAACCTCAGATTGCTCGAATCCCGCATGCGCACGGAACGACTGGCGGCAACGGGGGAGACCGTCGCATACTTGTCGCACCATATCCGCAATATCCTGCAGGGTATGAATGGGGGAGCCGACGTCGTCGAGCTCGGCCTGAAGAAGGGGGATTTGCCCGCGGTCCGCACCGGCTGGCGCATGATACGCCGCAACCTGGATCACACGTTCCGCTTGGCTATGAATATGCTCACCTTCAGCAAAGACCGACAGCCTCGCATTGAATTGGCCCAACTCAACCCCCTCGTAGCAGACGTGATCTCACTGGTGCAGACCCGAGCAAACGAGAAGTCCATCGCCATCACCGCCGACTTGGGGCAGATTCCCCCGGTACCTCTCGACCCCGATGGAATCCACCAGGCCGTACATAATATCCTCATCAACGCAGTAGACGCTTCGCCTAACGAGACCGGCAAGATAGTCGTAAAGACCTACTACGAAGCAGACGCCGGCCATGTCGCCCTCTCGATAGCCGACAACGGGTCCGGGATCCCGGACAACGCACGCGACAAGATCTTCGAAGCATTCCAATCGTCCAAGGGCCACGCCGGAACGGG
Source organism: Phycisphaerales bacterium (assembly GCA_020348265.1). Classification (GTDB taxonomy): domain Bacteria; phylum Planctomycetota; class Phycisphaerae; order UBA1845; family UBA1845. The sequence goes on from CP070744.1 coordinate 3,704,790, forward strand.
CTTGGGGCTCGCGGCAGCACGGAAGATCGTTGACGAGCTCAGAGGACAAATCGAGGTCGATAGCGCGCCCGACCGCGGGACCACCGTTCAAGTCAAGATTCCGATCGAGCATATCTGCCTTGTCGAAGACGAAGACGCTACCAAAGGCCTGGAAGACGAGTGACGCCCCTTCACCAGTGCCCGTCCGGGAAGACTCCGCGAGGCCGGAAACCGATCACTGCCCAGCACTTGAAGCACAATTGTATCTCCCTCGGGGCATCGCTTGCCGATAATATCAAGGTATATTGATGCTCCGGACCACTTGCTCGCTTTTGGCAAACAACGAGATGAATGAAAAAACCTGCAACCTTTGGTCAGAGCCGGCTGACTGGCGCTGTATTCCCACAACCGGTGCGCTCCTGGACGATGGAGCAGCGGTAATGGCCTCAGGCGTGGCGCTCGAAGCCGCCCAGCGATACCATCATATCGAGTACGACCTCGGCCGCTTGATCGCCGCCCGGGGGAACCACGTACACGAACTCAGACCTGGAGTGGCTTCTTTCCCGATCCAGCAGTTCGCCTGGTCCGGGCCTAACTTGCCTACCATAGAACGTAGCGCGCGCGAACTCATGACGCTGGTCGGCGACGCCAAAACGCTCCTGCCGCGACCGATTACCCCAGGAGCGAGTCTTACTTGGGAAGAGATCGCAGCAGCATTGTCTTTTCTACCCGACAACATCGTCGTAATCCAACACTCCTGACCTGCATCCCCGCGCCGCTCGCGCTTTGGGTGTGCGCAACTGGTGACCGGGTCGCCTCGCCAAACCGAGCGTCAGCTAAATTCCGCCAGGCTCATCCAAGTCCGATAACGTCTCTGCCTGGTCAGCAACCGTAACAACCCCACATGATCTGCGTGACAAACCGATCCTAAAGGTATCTCGTCAGTGCACTGGGAATCGTACACTTGGCCGTGGCAGCCGGGTAAACCAGGTGAAAGCAATGAAAACAAGCGCTTTAGTATCTTGGTCGTTGTGTGTCGCCGTGGTGTCGGCGTTGGCGACCTGTGCAAGCTGTGGTGACTTTATCGGGGTCCAGGACGAACAAATCAGCGTAGCCGTCTTCGAGGATGACAATGATCCGGCACTTGCCGCACTGCCGATCGTCGAAACGGAGCTCCTTGTTCAGTCCTACCCCGGGGCGCATCCGAGCGCGCTCACCGACTTATACGCATCCGTCGGAGCCCAGGCCGTAGACAAACAGGGCGAGATCCAGCTGACAACACTGCAACTTCCGGCAGCAGAACTCGAAACGGCTGCAACGTCGCTTGCCGACAGCGGGCTAATCGAAGCCATCCACAGGAACTACATCTTCCAGGCTCAGGAGACCCCCGACGATCCGATGTTTGTGCGGCAGCAGTATCTTGGCCAAGTCGGCGCTCCCGATGCGTGGGAGGTAACCGTGGGCGATGAGGAAGTCATCGTCGCGGTCATCGACTCCGGCGTCGACACAGAGCATCCCGACCTGACCGACAAGATTCTCGATGGCTGGAACGTATACGACGAGAATGCTGACTTTCGCGATGTGCAAGGTCACGGCACACAAGTCGCAGGGATAATGGCTGCTGCGTCAGACAACGCCGTTGGGGTCACCGGATTGTCATGGGAGAGCCCCATCATAGCGGTCAGAGTGACCAACGGCGCTGGTCAGACTACCGGAAGACACATCGCAGCAGGAATCCTCTGGGCGGTCGGACAAGGGGCGAAAGTCATCAACGTGAGTTTTGCCCCCCTGTGGTCCAACACGGTCATTCGCTCCGCGGTTGAACAAGCCTACAACCGCGGGGCGCTGGTTGTGATAAGCTCCGGCAATGGAGGAGGGCAGCGCTCGGCAAGAGGATACGCAGAGGCCCTGTTTGTCGGTGCGGTGGACGCCTCAGACACGATCGCATCCTTCTCCGACCGCGGACCGTTCGTAGACTTGGTTGCTCCGGGTACGGGAATCCGTTCAACAACTCTGGGCTCCGGCTATGGCTTGGCTAACGGCACGTCGTTCGCGGCTCCGATAGTGGCGGGTGTTGCGGCGCTGGCCTGGTCGGTCAATCCGGATCTGCGACCGGTTTCCATAGTGAGCACACTAACCGACTCAGCCGTCGACCTGGGACGGCGAGGAAAGGACTCGACCTATGGATATGGGATCGTCGATGCCCTTGGCGCAGTTGAGGCGGCAGCCGCGGAATCGTTCGCCCCGGATGACACGCCACCCGAGCTGGTAATCGATAGCCCGAGATCCCGGCAGACCTTCTCCGGGCGTTTCGTGGCCTCGGTGTCGCCCAGCGATGATTGGGGTGTCGCAGATGTGGTCATGTTTGTCGACGGTTTGGCATTCGCCACGGATACCCGCGCATCCTACAAGTTTGTCATCGATCCTGCCGCCTTTGAGCCCGGCACGCACGAACTCGGATTCGTTGCCACCGACTGGGCGGGCAACAGCTCGGGCCGAGAAAGCGTCAACGTAAGGTTCCGTTCGTCATCCAGCAATGACACCGACGTACCCCAACCCGGCATAGTGTTCATCTCGCCGTCGCCCGGATCGCGCGTTTCCGGTGACGTAACCATCGATGCAACGGTCACTGCTTCAGAAGAATTGGCAACAGCCGAGTGGTTGGTCGATGGCGAGTCCGTATTTGTGACGAGCCTGAGCGGGCGAACATCGGCACTCAGCTATGTGTGGCGAACGGGGGATGTCTCGCGGGGGTCACACACCATTGCGCTGATCGTGACCGACCAGTCCGGCAATCGAGGCACCGCCGAACTCGACCTGACCAAGCGATAGGGTTCCGCGAGGCGGACTGCAGACCTCAGTTGACGGTCTCCTGCTGCACTGCGGCTACGGGGCGGTGTTGGCCTGAATGCCCTGAAGAGCCGTGTTCTGTCCCAGGAAGCCAAATGGATCGTATGCGTCCTGCAACCCGGCACCACCGGTACGGCGGCTCTGCTGGCCGTGGCGGTTCATGTATTCGATGCCGGAGACATTGTAGTTCACGCTCACACCGGCTCTGAAGAAGAGGTTCTGGTTTATGAAACTCTGAACGCGTGTCTCCCAGGTCTCGGGGATCCAGAGAATATCTCCGGGCATAAGGGCGATGTTTCTGTCCTCTCCCGTGGCAAGTCGCGTCAGATCGAGCCTGACGTGTTTGTCCTCTCCGTCGGATGCACGTCGAACCAGTGTGCCCTCGGTGGGGAAGACGTCCGTTCTGACACCGCCGGCGGCTGCCAATGCCTGCAAAATGGTAATCTCAATCCCCGGCGGATAGTTCTGCGCACCCGGGCGATACACCAAACCACCCACGAACACAGTGTTGGGCTGGGCGGCGTGAACCTCGACAATATCTCCGGATGCCAGGGGTCCGGCAGATAATGCCTGCTGCAACTGGACCGGATCACGCAAGTTGAAGATCTCACTCTCGCCGGGGCTGCGTAAACGCTTGACCGTTGCATACCCGGATGCATCGGCGGAGACGCCTCCCGCCTGAACTATGGCAAAAAGCAGATTGCGTTCGGTTCGCCGAAGCGGAACAAGACCGGGCTCGGTAACCGCGCCGACAACAAGCACATTGGTGGGGTCTACACTCAGAAGCTCTGCGTGGACCACCAAGTCGTTATACACTGACGGTACGTACGCCGAACGAATCGCGTCCTCGATGTCCTCGAGTTCCATGTTTGCCACGGAGACGGCACCAACCATCGGCAAGTCTATCGCTCCGTCGCGGTCAACACGCGTCGAGAGGATGGGCAGGATTTCTTCTTGGTTGCTGCGATTCAGTGTTACGCTCAGCACATCGGACGGCCCGACTTTGTAGGGACCCAAGAGGAGATTGATGTCCGACGGCTCCAGCCCGGCGCCGGTTTCGACAGCCGGCGGCGGCGACGCAGACTCCTGCAGGAACGTTGCGAAGCTCATGCGGTGATCCGGTGCACAACCGCAGAAACCCGCACATAGCAGTCCCAGAATACTCACCGCAGCCAAAACGTTCCCACGTTTGCCCGGCAGAATCACTAACACTGTCCTGGCGTTCATCTTCACCCGTCCCTTCGCCTCATGACAGTAAGTAATGGAACACACCCGAGACCATCCCAGTCTCACTGCGACATGCGCACGACACCCCGCTGGGCCGGATAGCGCGCACCCTCAAGGCATGACACGCTGAAGACCGAACACACACGCAGTGCCACGCAGCCAAACTGAATACTTAACGCTTCGACAAAAACGTTTCAGGACGTCCAATAAATCTCGCGGGGATAGCCGCCCATCAACGGGTCGACCCAGACCATGCGGCTCGCTGACAGCCCGGCGGAAGACCGGCCGGACCGGATCGAGGATTGCGAACCCGTATCTGCTGCGTCAGAGGCAAGCCGACGTGGCGCCCTTTCACGACACACGCAGAGGCGAACGCCGCAGATGAGGATAGAAATACGCCCTTCAACAGTCCGTCAGTCTATGAGCTCGAGCAATGCAGGATCGATCTCGAGTTCGGCGGACTGGCCCACGAACTCAACACCGACGTAGACTCGCCAAGGCCCGCGGCGTCTGAGCACCACGCCCTCCAAACCGGAGAGACTCCCTGAAACAACCCTGCAACGAGACCCGCTGCGCAGGCCGGGATAAAGATCGATCGGCTCATCACCATGCACCGCGAGGTTGATCTGCCGAAGGTCGTCTCGGAGCCGTTCCTGGTCGACAACCTCCAGCACACTGGCAATCCGGTTTGTTTTTAGCGCCACCAAACGATCCTCGTCGCTGCCGCACAGAAACACGTAGCCCGGAAAAAGTGGAATCTCGACCCGCCTGATTCTCCCGCCGTACAATCGCTTGTAGCGAACCAGCGGCAGAAAGTGCTGAATCTCGAGCCTCTCAAGCGTCCCGGACAGGGCCTTCTCGTTGCGCGCCTTGGTGTGCAGGACCCACCAGCGCCCAACGAACTCGTCAATCAAGACTTGTGGAGAAGGTAGGTCGGCCGACTCCAAGGGCGACGCTTCCCGAGGAGCCGTTGCGTTTGTCGAGGAAGACTTGCTTTGCAGGGTCATCGTTGACTCTCGCTGGAACGGCCGCCGAAAACCGGCCCGCCGCAGCATACCTCCGACGAAGACATCTGCAGGCATCCGCCCATGCAGATGACCATCACCGAGGCACAGACGCCCAACCACGCCTTCGCCGCTCCCACGCTAATACTATCGGACTTAGGCCCGATAATCAATCACAGTGCGGTTGGTTCTGCAGAGATAGTATCGACCGGAGGGGGTCGCCGTACGAATCGAGCGACGGAAACGGACGCCACAGTCTCCCCAAAAACTCTGGTTTCTCCTGGGCGGAATTCGAGACGGGATCGAAGCGGCAGTTCCCGACCTTGATCTATACGCCCGTTCCGGTGAGAAGAACAATAAGTGTCATGAATATGGCAGAATGGGTTCCTTCCAAGTGAATACTGAGCCACGGACTGCTTAGGATGCCACACCCATGCTGGACCCACAAACCGTTTCCAGTCTGAATCCATCTGCCGGAGCCGTACCCTCAGCGCAACGGCATCGCAAAACAACGGAATGAAGAATGCGAACGCCCGTCTCTCACGAATCTCGATGGCAGCCAACATGAAGTCACTCCAGATTCCGCAACATCACAGATTCAGTCTCACCTGTGCGCACCTCCTTGTTGGTGGTCTCTGCACTGAGACACAGGCAGCAGGTTGCGGCGTCCCTCTGTCGGAAAACACCTCGCGATCCTGTCGTAACCTATGGAATAGTAGGAACTTAGAAGGACTGACTCCGAATGCGAGGAGCGGCGGGGCGAGTGGAGCGTTTGCCCGGATCCGGTCGCGGAGATTCTTATACGCAATCCGCCTAGGCATCTGGACGACACTTGTCGTCCGATATACGCTACCAACGCGTCTAACTGAGATGTTAGCGTAGTAGGCTTGGCGCGGCAACCTGCGCGTTTTGGAGGGGTACTCAACCCGCAGCAGCATGAGCCCGGCAGACGCGAGCACAAGGGGGCTAATGCGCTGGCAGTAATGCCAATGCATATTAGGAAGGGAACCCAGAGGGGGCTGCTTGACGATTCAGCCGCAAAGCGGCGGCTCGTCTGCGCCGCTTGCGCCGGCTTGTTGACTTTGTCGTTCGCTGCGCGAGCACCGGCTGACATAGAGTCTATTCACACTGCTTACGAGTCCACGGGCATACACTTCGAAGTGGTGTTCAGCAAACCCAGGCCTATCTCGGAAGGATGGGAGTTTCAGCTCTTCATCGATGCCGACGAAGACCGAGCGACAGGTTATGGAAGTGGTTTCGACCTGGTAGTACGTTGCGTTGAACTGGAAGGCACCTCCCACGCATCCGTGTACGAAACCGAGGGCGGTGTTGGACCGGGTGGTTGGGGGACGCTGGTGGGGTCAATCCCCTTCTCCACATCCGACGGCGACCGGCGTTTGCAGCTTCAAGTACCTTGGGAACTCGAGGGGATGACAGGTGCCGAAGTCCGTTATGCTTTTGAGAACTGCTACCAGGGACATCTTACTGATGCCGTGTACGACGGGTTCGATGTAAGCGGCGAAGAAGTACCCAACGGCTCACCCCGGTGTGTTTGCAGTGAACGCTCGTGGAAGAACAGCCCCCTGACCGATCAACGAGGCACTTTCACGGTGACGTTTCGTTCTATCCCGCAGGAAGACGACATGCTGGGGCACACCGTGCTTTCCCAGGGCCCCGGATCGACATTCACGGATTTCGCCATTCTGATCGGTTTCGGTCCGACCGGCGTCATAGATGCTCGCAACGGTGAGTACTATGACGCTGATACCGTTGTGCCCTATTCCGCCGGCAAAGTCTATGATTTCAGAGTCGAAGTGAACGTGCCCGCCCACACCTATAGCGTCTTCATCACACCGGAAGGATCCGACGAGCTGACTCTGGCGACGGATTACGCATTTCGCGACGAGCAAGATAACGTGGGGGATATCGACAACTGGGGCCTTCGCGGGAGCGTAGGTTCGCACGAAGTCTGCAACTTGGCGATTGACCACTGCCTGGCGGACTCCGACGTGGATGGTGTGGGCAACTGCCATGACGAATGCCCTGACGACCCCGCCAAGACAACACCGGGCGTTTGTGGATGCGGCGTATCCGATGACGATTTGGACTCAGACGGAGTGCCCGACTGTTACGCCGGTGACGCAGATGGTGACGGCGAAATCGACTTGCACGACTTTGCCTTGTTCTTCGACTGCATGGCGGGGCCGGAGAACCTTCCCAACCCGGCTTCGAACGCGACCATCGGAACGTGCCAGGAGTCCTTTGACTTCGATAACGACACCGACGTTGATGCCCGCGATCTCTCACGGTGGTTGGGGTCTGTCGACGGCGACAGCGGAACCGGTTTGATCCAGGGCGATATCGATAACAACCGGATAGTCGATCTTCACGACTACCGAATCCTCATCGACTGTATGGCCGGACCGGACGCCCCACCCGAGCCAGCCTCGACGACACCGCAGAACTGCTTGGAAGCTTTCAATCTTGATGATGACGAGGATGTCGACGTCTCAGACATTGCCACATGGCTGACACTGGTCACGAACGACCTATAAGCAACTCCGCCACCGCTGGGGGCATCTTCGATGCGTCCGGGCCCCCCGTGTCCGGCCCCCGCAAGGTAAATACGTCCGTGTTAGCGGACCGGCTCCGGCCGAATGCCCGCCCCACCATGCTTACGCCGCGAAGTTGCAGGCGAAGCCGCGCGGGCCGCATCCCTCCCACGGCCCCCAAATTACCCAAATTGACACACAGGGGATGATATCTGATCGTTAAGCGAGGGTCCGGCCGGACCGCGCTGCGCCGTCTCCGGTCTGACGGGGGAGAGAAGCATCACATCCAACTTGAGGGGAAGGATGCAATGCCGAACGCGACACGCCTGCGCGGAACCCGCGGAACGATCGGATACGTTGTCCTGGCGATAACAGCAGCTCCGGCAGGCTGTGGATCAATATCCACGCAACTGCACCGGGGCGACCGAGACACACTCCCGTCAACGATCATCGAAGATGACGGCGTCACCGGGGGGGATGATTCGCCGGATGCCCTTATCGAGGGCGCATCCTCTGAAGACTATTCGATCGTCGCGACTCAAGTAAACGAGGAAACCGGTGTCTGGGAGTTCAGCGTTGCACCCAAGGCTGACCGAACCACGTCAGACTTGACCTTCGAATGGGATTTCGGAACCGGCGAGACGAGCACCGGCCCGGAGCAGGCTTATGCCTTCTGGGAACCAGGGGTATATGTGGTAACCGTTACGGGGCTGGGGCGCAAAGACACGGTGGAGTTCGTGTTGAGTCTGGAGATCGAGATCGGTCCGGCCAACGAACCCCCCGTTGCAGACGCAGGTGTCGATCAGACTGCCGACGAGAATGACCTGGTTTTCCTCTATGGTGGTTTGAGCTTAGACCCCGACCAAGATGAGCTTACCTACTCATGGGCCCAAGTCTCCGGCGATCCGGTGATGCTGCTGAACAAGACAGAGGCGACGGCGAGCTTCGTCACACCGTTGGTGGATGAAGATACCCAGCTGAGTTTCGTTCTGACCGTCAGCGACGGCGGGCTTACCGGTCAGGATTCCGTCACGGTCTATGTAGTCGACTATAAGGATAGTGCATCGACCGGCCCGGTCGCCGACGCCGGCACGGATCAGGAAGTGCTCTCATCCGAGGTAGTGACCCTCGATGGTACCGGTTCCAGCAGCGCGGACGGGGGTAGTCTGAGCTACGAGTGGTACCAGTGGTCGGGCCCGACCGTTGAGCTCAGCGACCCTTCGTCTGCGATAGCGACGTTTCAGGCACCGGTAGTAGATCTTGACGCAGTAGAGCTGGTGTTTGAACTGGTGGTTACGGAAGGTGAGCTCTCCGCCGGCGACGAAGTGACAATCACCGTATCGCCTGACGACTCGTCCGACACCCAGAGCGTTCCTCCACCCGGCGGCGACACACCTCCGGGTGGCGACGTTCCAACCGACAACTGTCCGACCGACCCCGATAAGACGGAGCCCGGTATCTGCGGGTGCGGAGTAGCGGACATCGACACGGACAGCGACGGGACTCCCGACTGCAGTGATAGCTGCCCCGATGACGGAAACAAAGTCACGCCGGGTACATGCGGCTGTGGAGTCGCCGACGACGACTCCGACAGCGACGGAACCGCCGACTGCAACGATGGCTGCCCGAACGACGTGAACAAGGCCGCACCGGGCGCGTGTGGCTGCGGCCAGGCGGACACGGACTCGGACGATAACGGCGTAGCAGACTGCAACGAGCCGCCGGCGCTTTCAGTCAGCACAGGCAGCCTTGATTTCGGCACCACTTCAGACAGCCTCGTCTTTGAGCTCTGGAATTCCGGCGGGCTGATATTAGACTATGATGTAGTCGACAACGCGGCCTGGCTCGATGTCTCGCCCACCAGCGGCACGAGCACCGGCGAGCGGGATACGATGACCGCAATGGTTACGCGGGGGACGTTGTCTGAGGGGCAGTACGATGCGGAGATTACCGTGACACCCAGTGTTGGATCTGCATTCTCAATCGCTGTGGCCATGACCGTTGCACAGGCTGCTGCAAATCCACCCAGCCCGGTTATCGTCGCCACCCGCACCACGGGCGTGGCACCCGTGGGGGTGTTCTTCGACGGCACGTCAAGCACACCGGCTACGGGGGTACTCAAGGAACACCGCTGGGACTTCGGCGACGGCACCACTTTCAGCGGTTTCAACGCCGCTCACGTGTACGAAGTACCAGGCACGTACGATGTCACACTCACCGTACGTGATGAAGGTGAAACAGCCTCTGCGACCACACGAATCACCGTTCAGCCCTTCTCAGGGACGACTTACTACGTGCGCGCCGACGGGAACGACAACAACGCGGGCACCGGCGACTCGCCCGCCCTTGCGTGGAAATCGCTCACGAAGGCACTGACCGCCGTGACAAGAAACAACATCGTTCAACCCGGCGGTCGCGTTCTATTCCGCCGTGGAGACACTTTCACCTATACGACCACGGTTACGCTTCGCAACGCTCACGACGTCATCATCGGCGCCTATCCGGCAACGGGAGATCCGGCTACGCGGCCTCTGTTCCAGTACGCTGGGACATCCACTGGCCACGACTCTCCGGCCATCTTTGTACTGGGCGATTGCAATGGGCTGACGTTTATGGACATTCAGGTCAACAGCCAATCTTTGGCGAATGGCGCTTACGCCAACGGCTTTGGCATCATGTCTTCTTTGTCGCCCGAGACACGTGACGTTCTGCTGTTTCGTACAAAGTTCGACCATTTCTTTACCAACGTGATAGAGGCGGCAACGGGCAGCGGCATCATCCTCGCACAGTCGACTCTTACGAACAGCCATGAGCATAAGGGACATCTACTATTGGCCCGGAGCTCTCGGCTGGGCATATTGGACAATTACGTCGGCAAGGCTCATGGGACCTGGAATATCGGTATGTATCTCAGCGGCCTTCAGAAGGCCGTCATTGCCGGAAACAGGATAAGCGAGCTGGCATCGTACCAGGACTCCCCGACGATCCGGTTTACGGGGAATGCCAGACCGGCATTCGATATCGTCTGCGCGGACAACGTGTTGGATGGAGCGGGGACATGGCAGAACGTCGAGTTCCTCGCCAGCGATCCTGACAATCATTGGGTCGAGAACATTGTGTTCGAGAGGAACGTCGTCTCCAACGCGGGTACTACATTGCTGGCGATTCGCGAGGGATATCGGAACATCGTCATCCGCAACAACGTGTTCAAGCAAACGGAGCGGCACTGGCTGCGGCTCGACACGGAGAGCACCTGGGGATCGCTGGGTGCTATTCAGGACGTGGCGATATACAACAACACTATCGTAACAGAAGGCGCGGGCAGCGCCGTTTGGGTCACCACACCGAATGTCGAAAACGTTCAGATCGTCAACAACGCCATACAGGCCACGGCGAGCAGTTCCGCAACGCGATTGCTCCAGGCCGATAGTGAAAACGCAGCCGCCTTAAGCAACATAGCTTTCGACTTCAACCTCTACCACGTGCCCAACCGGAGCGCAAGCTCGACCCTTTTCACGTCGGGGGCGAATAACTACACCGTCGCACAGTGGCTGGCGGGCAACCCCTACGGCGGTGACACACACAGCGTGTCGGCGGACCCAGCATTCGCAGATGCGGAGTTCCACCTCAGTTCATCAAGTGCAGCTATAGATGCCGGAACGGACCTTGGTTTCGGAAGCGTGCCCGGCGTCGATGATCCGGGGAGGACGCCTTGGCCGGGGCTGGAGAAGGCAAACGTCCGAGACATCGGGGCGTGGGAATGGAATCAGGGTGGATAAGTGTTTGTCGCCGGAGCAAGCGCGCGATTGAGTGCCTGTATTGTCCGTTCATTTGGCGTGTGGATTTGTCTAGCAGGTCCACCGGTCTTGCAGCATGGCGGCGCCCGCGTTCCGCGGGCTTGGCCATGGCACCCGGCGTGAAAGTTAGTGAGAAAAGTTGTTGCGGGCGCAGCTCGGAAAAGGCTTCTTGAACACGCTCTGAGGAATGAAATCGCCCATGGAGGCTGGTTTGACCGACTCGCAGCTTCAACGTATGCGCGACGTATTGGAGGCCCTCGCGGGCCCCTACAGTTTTCTGTCGCCGCGCGATACGCTCGACTTCTTCCACAGGAAACACATCACAAATCTTGCCCACTACTGCGATATCTCCCGGTGCGTTCTGGTCGACTGCGGCTGCGGTCATGGGTGGAACGTTCTTGCGTTTCTTCTGGCTGGGGGGCGAATGGCCATCGGAGTGGATTTCGAGGAGGTCAAGCTCAAAATAGCTACTGAGTTCATCCGGATTCTCGAATTGACCGACCGGGCCCTGTTTTGCCGGGCCTCCGTCACCAACCTGCCTGTTGCCGATAACGGTATTGATCTATCCACCTGCATCGAGACTCTGGAGCATCTCGACGGCGGGGCCGATAGCGCCCTTGCGGAGCTTCAACGGGTCACGCGCAGTGCCGTGCTGGTGACAACCCCCAACAAGCTCTCTCCCATCATCTCGCACGATACGCGCCTGCCGCTTGCCCATTGGATGCCCGCAGGCTTGAGGAGAGTATACGCGAAAGCGTTTGGCAGACTGGATGACGATAAAGGGAATACGTTCCTCTCGCCGTTTCAGATAACGCGTGGACTCCGCGGGTTTCGCCTGGCTTCGCGATTCCTCGCTTTCCCTTCGTTTGACGCTTTTGCCGACTCATACCCGCATTATCTTCCCTACATCGGCGCCGGGACATGGCGGACGCTCTCCGGCGCGCAGCGTAGAGCATACGCAATGATCGATCGGATCTACGGACGCAGATCGTTCTACGTGCTCCCATCACTAACCGGGGTGTTTGTCTCCACTGAGTAAGCTACGCCGGGCGCGTCTCCTCGCTGGACCAACGTTGCTGCGTAACCACTCGCCGCGGACCACAAATCCGATAACAAGAACAAACCGCTTGGGGCGGGCCGCTAAGGCGACCTATGGACACAGTGGACAGACCTGTCGCGGAACTGGACAAACGCGTCGAATGCGCGCGCCTAGTTGTTGGAATGATGGTACGCTCTATACGGGTGGCGACATAGAGAAAAGTTGAGGAAACACGGTGGAGTCGACTATGATATTCAGTGTGGATCGTCACAGTTCGGCCGCCACCGATGTTCAGGAAGTGCCAGGCTAAGCACGATATGACGGTGAAGCCTCGCACCTCGTCCACGGCGGGGCCTATTAGAGAGGTCAGCTTTTGAACGTGGTATTCGTATATCCGGACCTGTGTCCTTTCATCCAGGACTGGCCGGGCGCGTATTATCAGGGGTTGGCTTACCTCTCGGCAGTCTTGAAAGAGGCAGGCCACTCCACGAGCCTGATTCACGTAACTGACCCGAGCTTCAATCCCGACGAGATCGCCGAAACGATCGATCGGCGCAAGCCCGATCTCATCGCCTTTTCATCGACCACCAACGGGTTCCCGACGGTTCGCAGACTCGCAGGCCATTTCTCCAAGGTGTTCCCGCATATTCCCACGGTGTGCGGGGGCATTCATTCCACCGTTGCTCCGGAAGACGCCATCGCAGCCAAGGGAATCGACATGATCTGCGTTGGGGAAGGCGAGGGGTGTATCGTTGACCTCTGCGAGGCCTTGGAGAAGGGTGAAGGCGTTGACCGGATCGCGAATCTTTGGATCAAGAAAGAGGACGGGATCATCAGAAACTCAGTCAGGAACCTTATCGAAAATCTTGATGAGCTCCCTCAGCCTGACCGGGAGCTATATGACTATCCGGCCATGTTTGTGGAGCAAGCGGGGTTGGCCGTTTTCATGGCCAGTCGGGGGTGCCCCTTTTCTTGCACCTACTGCGCTCACAAAGGCCTGCGGGATTCTTATCGAGGCAAAGGTCGCTACGTTCGATTCCGCAGTCCGGAGAATCTGATTGCCGAGCTTCGTTCCGTGAAACAACGATACGGTTTCGTCAGAGGAATCCACTTTGACGACGACATTCTCTTCGTCAATCGCGCGTGGGCGCAACGGTTCGCCGAGCTGTATCGCCGGGAAATCGATCTGCCGTTCCGCTGCAACATTCACCCGGTACTGTGCACCGATGAGATCGTTGATCTGGCGGCGGGTTGCGGCTGCAGGGAATTGCGCATCGGTCTGGAGAGCGGCAACGAATACCTGAGGAACCAGATCCTCAAGCGCAAACTGGACCGCGACGTGATCGTCTCAGCATTCAGCAACGCGAAGTCCCGCGGGATACGCCTGCTGTCATTCAACATGATCGGGCTCCCTGAAGAGACCCCGCGGCGCATCCTCGAGACGATCAAGCTCAATGCCGACTGCGATATCGATCTTGCCCAGGTGAGTATTTTCCATCCCTATCCGGGTACACCACTCGCCGAGCACTGTGCCGACAAGGGCCTTGTAAGCCAGCGGACCGTGGATGACTATTACGTCGGATCGATCTTGAACTTGCCCGACCTCTCGCCTCGACAGTTGACCATGTTCCAACTGTATTTCAAGGACCTTGCCAAGCTCTATCGGCGTCTGTCGAAGCTGCCGCGTTGGCAGTCGGTCCCGCTGGTTTGGATGATCGACTGGTTTCTGTGCAGGCGCATTGTCCCCCACGTGGTTCTGACAGCACGGTCGGGGGTACATGCCTGCGTCGGCCGCCTGCGCCAGCACGAGGACCCCAATGAGCAGATCCTGGCGCCGCCTGACAGCGTTGACGAACAGAATGCCCCCGTTGTACAGGAGGCCTGACCTCTTTACGCCACAGCGCTACATGGGCATGTCCTCTTACGGGTCTGTTGAAGAATGTAGCGCCGCCCCTCGTGGGCGGCGCAAAGCCTCGAAGGACGGCACCCACAAGCGGTGGCGCTACACTTCGGTGAAAGGAAGAGACTACCTCAACAGGCTGTTAACCCCACTACAAGACACGCTCAATAGATAGCGCCGCTAATCCGCCGAGTCGCAGGTGACCGAAACCGTAACATCCCAAAAGTGAACGCACGCCCGCACAGAGCGGTCTGATCGCACCATGTGCAGGTGCGCGCGCCGCGTGTTTTTTACTTGCGTTCGAGGCTCGATAATAGTATATTCCATTTCCAGCGGAGCCAAATCTTCGTCGTCGCTCTTGCTAGCGTCTACTTGGAGATGCTGCAACAAGTCGGCAGAGAATCGGTTCGAAGGGAATGCTCGCGCAGACAGGGCGCATGGGCCTGCGCGGGCGCGGCCACTACACTCCGGCGCGCAGGTATTGGTCAGAACACTTCTGCAGTCAAGTGATGAGTAATGGCATTTCAAACGGGGAGGTAGATAAGATGGATACGAAAAGGCGTGGAACAAGGTATGTAGCGGTATGCGCGTTTGGCTTGGGCATCTTTGTAGGAATCAACGGGGCGCAAGGGCAAGGGCCGGAGATCCGCTGGGACCCGGTTGCGGCGAGCGGGAACGTCATCTGTACGCCGGGTACGGGTACGTGCGGTGAGACCGAGATCATGCTGTCAGCAGGGGGAGTCGATGTGACGCTCTTCATGGAGCTGTCCGGCTGGTGGCCGGAGATCCTCGCCAGCTACCAGGGTTGCCCGGAACCTGACACACTTCTGGGAGGCATGCCCTGGAACCCCGGTACACCACAGTCGTGCGACCTTATGCCGCTGGATTGGTTCGTAGCGGAGAAGATCTGCACGGCAAACATGGCTGATCCGGAGGCCAATGCCGACTGGCTCAGCGATTGCACCTATAACCCCTTCATTTGCGGGTCCTTCCCGGCGGGCTGCATCTACCGTCCGGACTTTGTCTACTATGTGCGTCCGTTCACAGAGCCTATGTACACATGCCCTAGCCCGCCCGGGTGTCTGGGTTGCGCCTTGACCGCGTGTGCGCCCGGTTTGGGGGAAGACGATGGAACGATCAAGTATGGCGGGACTTTCGTGGTCGAAGTGCCGTCTTGCGCAAAAGGAACCTACAACGTCGGGTTCGTCGAGGATCTCAGTTTTACGTTCTTTTTGGACTGTTATGGTGTTCTGATTCCGGGTCTGGGACTGACAGCTGCCCAGATCACCATCGTTACCGGCAGCTGCTGCTATGGCATCGGTACGCCCTATGCCGATTGCGTCGATGACGTAACCGAGTTGGAGTGCGATCTGTATTCCGCGCCGCGCGTATTCAGGCCGTTCGTGACCTGCAATGAGGAGCCTTGTTGTGAGTGTCTAACTGACTTCGACTGCAATGACAATGACGCGTGCACGAATGACTGGTGCGAAGACTGTGTCTGCTACAACGTCGAGAATTTCGTGCTGGGCATCGAGTGCTGCAACAGTGCCGACGGCTCAACGACCGCGCTCGATGATGACAACGTTTGTACGGCCGACTTCTGCGAGTGGCGTTGCACGGTCGGTGGCAACGTTTGCACGGAGGACGCTGACTGTGCCGGTGGGGACGATGTCTGCCGGGGCACCGGGGTGCCGATCCACAACCCGCTGACGGGTTCGCCCTGCACCCACCCGAACCCATGCGTGATCAACGACGAATGCGGTGCGGGGGTCTGCGCGGGCGACCTGCCCGAGGACCTGAGCATCCCGTGTATCGTGGATATTGACTGCCCCACGGGCTGGTTCTGCAACACGGATACCGCTCTCTGTGATTGCACGGCGCCCGATTGCGACGACGACGGAATTCCTGACTTCATGGCAATCTTGAACTGCTCAGGGTGGGATCCGCATTGCGATGACTGCAACTCGAACGGGATCCCCGATGAGTGCGACATCTCGGACGAAACCAGCCTGGACGCCAACCGCAATTACGTCCCCGATGAATGCGATGTCGGTGCCTGTTGTTACGCGTTGGGAGGCACCATGTGCCTGGAGACGACCGAACAGGATTGCGCGGACAGTTGGGGAGCCTACGACAGTGTCTTTCTGGGCATCCACACAACCTGCCCGACGGAGATCGTAGGCACGGCTACGCACCATGGGGTGGTGGTAAGCCACGTTACCACTCCTCCTCAAGAGTGCCCCACGGTCGAGCCCGAGGCTCGGGGCGTTGACTGCGTTGAGGGCGATCCGATCGACCCGTGGCAGACCGCGCCGGATGCAGTCATGTGCCACGAATTCGGAGTCGGTCCCGAGTCGCCGGCGATTCCCGCCGACTTCTTCGGGCCCGGTTCAGATCCCTTCAGCGGGCTAGTATGTCTCAAAGGTGAACCGCTCGGACCGACTGTGTTCGGCGAGTTCGGCGACGCTGACACGTTGGTCAGACGGACGGAAGATCCGTTCGACCGTTGCGAGCTGCCGTCGGCCACGGAGGTCGAGATTGACGCCGAGGTCGTCGCCTTGAGCCTTCTGAGTACGGCCCCGATCACCGTGACCTACAACGGAGGACAAGATCCCGAGGAATGGGACGCGGCCGTGGAACTCTCCGATGTGCTGACTCCCCCGATGGGATCGATCACGGCGGTCAAGACGCACTGCAACGGCGGTACATACAACTCGGTGCTGCACGTCCAGCCGAAATTCACGTTCACCAAGGTAGGTGGCGGCGGACAGGTCGTGTTGGACACCGGAGCCGTGCCGGACTTCCCCTACATTACACTCATCCAGGATGACGACCCGCCATGGATAAGCGATGTGTCGGAGACCTTCGGCTTGCCGTCGATCATTTGCACCGATTTCCACCCGAGTCTCGAGGACCCGGCGCCAACCACGGACTGCGACTGTAACGGCAACGGTATTCGCGACAAGTGTGACATAGAAGACGAGAGCAGCCCCGACTGCCAGCCCAACGGCATCCCCGACGAATGCGACATCGATCCCAATGATCCCGATGGAAACGGCGAGGTCAGCAACGACTGCAACAACAATGGTGTTCCCGATGAGTGCGATATCTGGGCGACGATCTCGGTTGATGGTGAAGATGTGATATTGAACTGGAGCCAGGCTGATGGCCCGGATACGACCCATTATCATATATGGAGAGCTGAGGGAGATATTGGCGGACCCTATGTGCTGTGGCATGACACTTCTACAGATCCGGATCCGCTAGCCACAACATGGGCCGATGCCGGCGTCGGAGGCGACACGCTCTCCCATTTCTACATCGTAGACGCTGTTGACAATACCGGTGCTACGGAGGCAGCCGAATGCCTAATCGCAGCAAAACTGTCCTATACCTTAGTGCCGGAAAGAAATTGGGACTGCAATCTGATCTCGTTCCCTGTGATGCAGCGGGATGAAGGCATCCTAGAGGTCCTGAGGACAGTAGACTGGGACTGCGCCAAGACCTATGACCCGATAGGTCTCCACGAGTGGCCGGATTATTGCACCTACTACCCGTCTGGACTGAAGGAGCTGTGGTTCTTGAATCACAGGATGGGATTCGGGCTGATGCTTCATGAGCCGGATATCAACTGGCAAGTTGCTGGGACGGCCCCAACAGTCACGGAGATCGATGCAGAGGCAGACTGGAACTTGATGGCCTACCCATACTTCGACAGTCTGACGGTTCTCGCTTTCAAGGACATGGTCAACGCCCAGAATCCAACGGTCAACGTTACTGTCGTGGAAGCGTCGGATCTGTCTGAGCCAGATTGCATACGCGAACTTGCGGACTCAGAGCTTATGGAACATGGAAGCGGCTTCTGGGTGCGGCTGGACGGTCCAGCCACAATCACTTTCACCAATGACATCCAGATTGTTCGGGCGGACTGCAACGAAAACGGGATTCTTGACCAAGACGACATCGCCGACGGAACCAGTGCGGACGTGAACGGCAACGGTGTCCCCGACAAATGTGAGCTGGACGTGGAGATCGAACTGGTTGTCCGGGGCGTCGCGGGCCCGGACGACACCAGCACTACGCGCCCGGAGTCCGAGTATTCCGTTATCACAGACGACTCATTTGTGGTTGAAGTATGGGCTACCGTCAGCGGGAGCGCAGCGCAAGGGTTGACATCGGTTTACGTGGACCTGACGTTTGACCCTGACTTGGTCGAAGACTTGGAGGATGCGGACATCGACCACCGCGACTTCAGCGCGCATATCGCCTCTACCCCGTATGTCGAGCTCAACGACATCAACAATGTCACGGGCGAGATCACAAACCTGGGCGGCACTCATCATCAATACGGTTGTGTGGGGGTAGCACCCGATTGGGCGCGCGTGGCGGTGGTCACCTTCACCTCCGGTGATGCCCGCGCCCCAGTGGAGTTCACTAGCGTTCACAGGGACCTCCCGGGAATCGGTGTGTGTCAGTGGGGGCCGCTTGACGCGGAGCTCGTCGTGTACGGTTCGATCAGCGTGCCCATCACCTGTTTCTCCGACGTGGACGGCGATGGTTCAACCAACACGTTGGACATCTGGCTTTTTGGGGAATGCTTGGGTCTATGCGAACAACCGGAGCCCCCTTGGGGGGCAGACACCCGCTGTGCAAGGGTGGACTTCGACTGTAGCGGTTGCGCGGCTGCGGGCGACATCGGCTGGTTCGCCGCCGCGTGGATGACGGATTGCGACCAGCTGGCGGTGGAGGACATGCCTCCGTGTCGGCGGCCTGGGAAAGGCGTGGCACGCGGGGGAACCTCGGGCGATGGTGCAGTCGGCTCCAGCGCTGGCAGGCGTCCTGACGGTGCACGTGACTCCGTAGGCTCCGGGTCTCTGTTGAACGACGTGCTTATCCGCTGGGCCACGGTGGCCAGGAGGCAAGGCAGAGACGCTCCGCTGACCGTGCGTCCTTTGAAGATGGGCTATCGTGCCGGGGATCAGTTCGACGTCCAGCTGTGGGTGCGTGATGACACGACCGACAGCCGAGGCTTGAGCGCGGTCTTTGTGGACCTGACGTTCGACCCCACCGAAGTCGCGGTTGACCATATCGACCATGGTTCGACGTACACGATGTTCGCCTCGGGCGAGATCGGGGCGCAATCGATCGGAAGGTTGGGCGGGGCCAGCCTGGAGCCCGGCGTGGCCGTCGGTGCATGGACTCGCTTCGCCGCGGTTCGGATGACCGTGCTGGTCGACCTGCCGCGCGGACCGCACCTTGAAGTGCGGCCGGCCTACGATGGTGTCGCCGGTCTGGGCCGCGGGACGATTTCCCACGACCGTATCCGCGTGATCGGAAAATGGCAGGATTTCTCTGCCGCTCGCAAATGACCCTGACGGTGGTCATGGACCGGCGTGCATCGTGAGGATTGGGGTAGCGGTACCCCGGCGGCGGGAGAAGTACGTCGACAAGTGGATTGAGGACCATTTCATCTTAGGAGAACTGAAACATGAACGCACTCAAGAACGTATTCAACGTTGGTTCGCGGCGGTGTTTGGTCACGACCATGCTTGCGGGGGTGTTTCTGACAGTCGAGGTGAGTGCCTACCAGGCGATCAGATGGCGGCCCGTTGGCGCGAACGTCAGTCACACCATCATCGACCGGAGCGGATTGCCCGAAATGTCAGAGATCATATTGCACAGTCTTCCTGCGCAAGTGACACTGGAGATCCATATCGAAAGCGACCTTATTCAGCTGGAAATCGCCGGCTACCAGGGCACGCTGGATTCCAGTGGGTATGGGAACGGGATTGGTAGTGACCTTGGACCATGCGGGGGATGTTGCCCGGGTAGTTGGGTTTACGCCCGCATTGACACGTGGCGGCCGGACTTCGTGTTCTGGGGGTATTCGAATCCCTGTTCCGTCTTTTTGGGGGACTTGGACTATGAGTATGCCTGTGACGCGATGGAGTGTAGGCCGTATCCGGCGGGCTCCTATGCTGGAACGCTGGAAGTGTGTGTCCCAAAGGCGGCCGCTGGCACGTACGAGCTGGGCTGGGTGGAGCTAGGGGACTTTCCCTGGGAGTTTAAGACGTTCATTCGCGACTGCAATGGGATGGAAATCCCGATTTACCCCGCGCCGGTAAAGATCACCATAGATTTGCACGGCAAGTGCTGCTGGAATATTGGCCCCGGCACGACGATGTGCGATGACGGGCTTACCGAAGCGGAGTGTGCCATCCTGCCCGCCCCGCGCCTTTTTTTCCCGGATGAAATCTGCGAGGACGGCGTAGGCCCGGCTAGCCTTGATGACTGCCCAGAGTGCCTGCACGACGTCATGTGCGACGACGACGACGAATGCACGGACGATCACTGCGACACCGACGGCAGCGCCGGCTACGGCATCGGGGTCTGCTACTACGTCGATCTGTATGATCCTATGACCGAGTGCTGCAACGCGGCTAACGGTTGGACGAAGGTCTGCGACGGGGACAAGACGACTTCGTGCATGCAGGATAGCGATTGCGCGCCAACTCCCGGCGGGCCATGTATGAACTGGTTCGATGACGGCAACGAGTGCACAGCCGACTCCTGCGAGATGTTCTGCACGGTGGGTGGAGACCCTTGCGACGAGGACGCTGACTGCCCCGGTGGGGCCAATTTCTGCCGGGGCACAGGGGTGCCGATCCACGACCCGCTGACAGGTGAGCCCTGCACTCACCCGGATTTGTGCGTAACTAACGAATTCTGCGATGCGGGCGTCTGCGTCGGTGAGCTACCCAACATCTTCTGCTTAGAGGATACTGTCTGCCCCGCGGGTTGGTTCTGTGACCTGCAGAACCATCAATGTGACTGCGCGGCGGGCGATTGCGACGGCGATGGACTCCCCGACCCATGCGCGATTGACTGTGCCGACTTCGATGGGGCGTGTAACCTCCCGGGATGCGGGCAGGAGGACGACTGCAATTCGAACCGGATTCCCGATGGCTGCGACATTGACGACGGAACAAGCTTTGACTTGAACGAGAACCGCGTCCCCGCCGAATGCGAGCAGGAGTGCGCCGACCCGCCGTCCGACATGGTCGCCTGGTGGCCCCTCGATGAGCTGGTACTGCCCATAGCATATGATATCGTAGGTGGGCAGCATGGCATGCATGGGCCATTAATCGACAGACCTACTCCTGTTCCTGAAGGCAAGGTGGGTGGCGCCCTCAGCTTCGACGGCGAGGACGATCATGTGGGAAGCTGGGATGACGGGTCACTGGACTTCGGGCCGGGCAGCGGCACGATCGACGCATGGATCAAAACAACGGACGAGGATGGAGGTACCATCTTTGCCAAGGCCACACCGGGCCTGCTGCCGTCGGTACAGTTCTATATAAGTCCCGAGGGTAAGCTGACGTTCGAGCTCTCGGACGGGTACAACAATTACGATTGCCAGGCGCTAGGCGAGCCGGTGAACGACGGCGATTGGCACCACGTCGCCGCGACGCTTGCGAGGGGCGGTTCGGGCGACGACACTGTCCAGTTTTATGTTGACGGTGTGCCGCGCGGGACGCCGGTGGTCCTTGTGTCTCCCGCCTATATCGGCGCGCCGGACCAGCGGTTCCTGATCGGTGCCAGCCTCAACTCTTCCGGCGACCCTGAAGATTTCTTTGATGGGGTGATCGATGAAGTCGAGATCTTCAACCGGGCCCTGGATGAGGCGGAGATCGACGCGATCTTCGACGCGCACGGCGCCGGCAAGTGTAAGTGCGTCGACCCGCCCTCCGATATGGCCGCTTGGTGGCCACTCGATGAGCCGCTGGGGCCCACAGCGCGTGACATCGTAGGCGGCAAAGATGGCACGCATATCGACGAGCCTGCTCCACTTCCGGACGGGAAAGTGGGCGGGGCGCTCAGCTTCGACGGCGAGTACGATTACGTGGAAGCCTTGGACGATGGTTCGCTGAACTTTGGAATGGGCGAAGGCACCATCGACGCCTGGATCAGAACATTAGACACGGATGGCGGCACCATCTTCGCCAAGGGCCCCTATCCCTGGTCGGCCTTGTTACTAATGCATTCCGACGGGCGCGTAGCGTTCGAGTTCTGTGCCGGACCCTGCTACGCTCCGGTAATGACCGTGGCGCCGCTCAACGATAATAACTGGCACCATGTCGCCGCTACACTCACGAGGGGCGAATCGGACCAACTTACCGTTCGCATCTACGTGGATGGTGTTATGCACGCGATGCTTGATCACGGCCCGGTCGAGTATATCGGCGCGCTGGAACCGGTGGTGCTGATTGGTGCTCGCTACGACACTCCGGGTGAGGTGCATTCTGCGTTTGATGGGGCCATCGACGAAGTCCAGATCTTCAAGCGCGCCCTGGATGAGGAGGAGATCCGGGCGATCTACCGGGCGGGCAGTGCAGGCAAGTGCAGGCCGGCGGACGTAGAGGTGGAGTTGGTGGTCCGCAACGACGAGAGCGGAATCGACTACAGCGAGACGCTGCCGGAGTCTGACTCGGCGATCACCGCAGGCGACCCCTTCGTCGTCGAACTGTGGGCCAGCGACAGCGGTGTGGAAAACACTGGTTTGGTGTGCGCATACGTGGACCTGTACTTCGACCCTGAGCTGGTCCAGGTCGCAGGGATCGAACACCCCTATTTTAGCTTTCTGACCGATCCGAGCTATAGCAACGACATCGACAATGACATCGGGCGAATCATGGACCTGGGGGGCATGCATGTTCCCCCCGATGATTGTGTCGGCGTCGAGCCGTATTGGGTGCGGGTGGCCGTCGTTACCTTCGACTTCAACGCCGACCCTCTCTATAACATCGATCACCTTGGCGACCTTAACCCCGTTGCGTTCGTAACCCGTACGCATTCTGAACCGCAACCCCTTGGGATTGGACTCTGTGATGATGGGGATAACACTATGCCCGAATCTGTCGCTTACGGGGCGGCTGCCGTGGACATCAAACACAACGTCTATGACCTGGACCCCGACTGTTTGATCAATACCAGCGACCTCGGCCCCTTTGGGGGATGCTTCGGTGAATGTGAACCCACACTGGGAGATCCCGAATGGTGGGCCCCCGGCGGCTGTCACGAGTCGGACTTTGACTGCACCGGATGCGTGATCGCGGGCGACGTGGGTTGGTTTGCCGCAGGGTGGCTGAAGCGTTGCTATGAGATCCCCCAGGAGGACTGGCCGCCGTGTCGCCGGACCGGGGGAGGGGCTGGGCGTGAGGAAGCCTCGGACGACGGCGAGGTACTCATTCGCTGGAGTACGGTCGCCACTGGGCAACAAGGCCGAGACCGTTCGGTGAAACCACGTCGTTTGCGCACGGGTCATCGCGCCGGGGATCAGTTCGACGTCCAGCTGTGGGTGCGTGATGACACGACCGACAGCCGAGGCTTGAGCGCGGTCTTTG
>CP070744.1:3728641-3738429 GCA_020348265.1 Phycisphaerales bacterium
AGGGACATCGGTCTGGAGCGGGCGGCGGCGCAGCAGCAAGTCGGTGGCTTCGTACATCTGCATTCCCACTATACACGGGTCCACCATAAGTTCGGCAAAGAGGCAATCCATAGCTGAAACGCCCGGCAGAACCAGCACCTCCAGGTCCAACAGCCCGGCCATATCCCGGATCAGGAACGGCGCGTAGACTCCGACGATCGGGTGCCCGTGCATGGCAAACGTGACCGGGGGATGGTCCAGTGCTGCCTCCAAAACCCTGGCGGCCATGTGGTGATAGGCGTTGAGCCGATGTTCGTCCTCCTCATAGCTGGTTGCGAACAGGGGTGTTACCCGCGGACAAAGGCCTTCGAGATACGCTTGGGTCGCTACACCTGTGTCGACATAAAGTACTTCGTTTGAGCGACGTATCACCCGCTCGGTCTCGCGGGTGACATGGTCGACGTTCAACACGCCCAGTCCCACTATGTAAATGTCAGCCACCGATGTCTCCAGTCTGCAGGGCGTGGACCAGCTCGAGCAGCTTGGCATAGCGCTGCTTGGGGTCCGTGGCCCGGACACTCCGCGCAGCGGCTCTGGCCGCATCCGAATCCACGTGATGATTCCAGGGAGCGCCTGCTATGTCCCGTTCCGGCTTACATTCGGGTGTCGACGTGTGGCTGGGATCGCTTGTGAGGCGGTCAATCGAAACGGAATAGGAAACCTCCAGTTGTGTCTCACTTGTCCCAACGACCACAGGCGTCATACGGATTACCCAGGTGAGCTCATGTCCGGCCGTTCGGTCATCGCACTGGGCCTGCTCAGGTGTATCAAGGTCTCTCTTGGGCTCATCGTCGCCGGGCCACGGCTGGAGAGATGCCGTGTATGCAACCTGCGGACCCGATTCCGACTGCTCTACGAGTTGAGGAGCCAGATGCAGCAACAACTTCACTTCGGGAAGGCTGGGTACGGGTGATATTCCTTTCTCGACATGTGCGCTCTTCGGAGATTGCTCCACGGCAGGCTCGCTTTGCGCCATAGCATCACCCAACAACCCAGGCAACCGGCTATCCCGCTTGGTGAGGATTTCCTTTTCCTGCTCGCTTAGGTTATACCCATCGAAGGCGCGCCGCGGGTCGGTGATCGCCAACTCGCGAAACGTCTCATCCAACACTGCCCGGGTCAGGAAGTCGGCCAACGTCGCTCCTTTCATGTTGCCAACCTCCAAGTATGGGTGCGCGGGCGGGCCACCTCGCAGGGTGCTTTG
This sequence comes from Phycisphaerales bacterium, assembly GCA_020348265.1. GTDB lineage: Bacteria > Planctomycetota > Phycisphaerae > UBA1845 > UBA1845. The sequence continues at coordinate 3,729,885 of CP070744.1, forward strand.
ACAGTCATACAAGCCCGAATGCGTGCCTCCGCGCTTACGCATGTTATTCTAGAGCAATTCCTGTTATTGTCTAGCGGTTCAGGAGTTGGGTGCCATGCCCAAGCGAAGCGCCGGCATGCAATTCGCCCGCTACACAATATCCGAATCTGCTATAGAGCGTTCTCGTTTTTTGTGTAGTGGGTCAGGAGTTGGGGGCCAAGCGAAACGCCAGCCTGCAACTCGCCCGCTACGCAATATCCAAATCTGCTCTAAGACCGCGACTCCGATTCTAGGGACCAGAGTGCTCGGGCGCCCTGTCATGCTCAATGGTGAGACGCTTCCCGCCGACTGGTCGGCTCAGAGTTCAATCTTCCGCTTCACCCGCCCTGCTGTCGTCTCCGACCGTACCCGGCTTGTCGATGGCCTCCTCGAGACCAGCCGGGATCAGAAGCCTGTATTGAGCAGCCTTGCCGGGCTTGCCCCAGGCTTCGTAGAGCTGCGCAAGGCTCTCAGCGATTTGGCGCTTCCGGGGCGCATCGGCCTGCGGGTTCGCCTCCAGCTGGCTGAAGTTGGCCAGGAGCAGGGTCTCCGCCTCTTCATACTTCTGCTGATCGGTCAGGCACTGCGCGAGAAGGGATCTGGTCTGGGCAAGCTTACCATCATCCGGCGCGAGAATCCGCATGCGGGTCGAGAGACATTCGCGGAGCAACGGCTCCGCTTCGTCTGGGCGCTTTACCTTAAGCAGGAGGCGTCCCAAACCTGTAAGGTCGGACAGTGCGTCCCGGTGTTCGTTTCCCAAAGCCGTGCGCCGAACGGCCAGTGCTTCACGCCGCGAGGCAATTGCGGCTTCAGTGTCTCCACGTTCAAGCTGTGTACTGGAGATGTTCCACAGCGCAGTGGCAACATGAGAATGCTGCTCACCAAGTGTCTTCTTGTAGATGTTCAATACCTGTCGATACATCGACTCCGCACCCGTGAGATCACCTTTCTCGGTCAGCAAAAGGGCAAGGTTGTTCATGGTAACAGCTACATGCATGTGCTCGTCGCCGACCACTTCTCTGTAGATTCCCAGCGCTCGTCGGACCATCGCCTCCGCTTCGTCTTTGTCGCCCTTGGAGTAGACCAGGCGGGCCAAGCCGTTGAGTGTCGTAGCGACGTAGGTATGGTTCTCGCCCAGGACCTGGGTGTATATGTTAAGCGCCCGTCTGTAGGCCTGCTCCGCTCCTTCATAATCCCCTTTTTCCTTCAGCAAGGCCCCAAGGTTATGATAACTTATACCGACGGTGGAGTGCAGTTCGCCGAATACCTTGCGGCGTTTTTCCAGGGCTTGCAGGGATAGGTCCTCGGCTTCGTCATAATTCCCCTTGGCCCGCAGTACCTGGGCCAGGCTGTTCATTGTCTCTGCGACTTGAGGGTGGTTCTCGTCGTGTATCGATTGCACCAGGATGAGTACCTTCCGGTAGAGTCCCTCCGCCTCGTCGTAGTTGCCGAGTACATAGCGGTTCTCCGCCAGTTTCCCCATGCTGGAAACCACGAGGGGGTGTTGATCGCCGAGTAGTCTACGTCTCATCTCAAGTGCTTCACTTACAACGGCTTCGGCCTTTAAGTAGTCACCAGTCGCTGAGAGCAGGTATGCGTAGCTATGCAGACTTTCAGCCACATCTTCGTGCTGCTCGCCAAACAAGCGGCGACGCATTTCAAGGGCCCCGACTATCAGTTTCTCCGCCTCCTCAAAGTCCCCCGTACCTCGGAGCAGTGTGCCTATATCGTTCATGACTTCTGCGACGCTGGGGTGTTGTTCTCCGAATAAACGACGGTTCGTCTGAAGGGCGGACCGCAAATGTGGAAGAGCCTGGTCAAAGAGATCCAAGGCGTCATAAGCTCTCCCGATGGTAGCGTTGATGGTGGCCCGAACTCTGGGTTGTTCCTTGAGCATTCCGGTGTCGATCTTCCGGGCAGCTTCGTCGAGGATTTCACGAACGGTTACTTCTCTCCCCAGTGAAACCTCCGGCCGCGACGACGCGAGCATCTCTTGCAGCATTTCGCTTACGGCTTTGGACTCCTGGGACATGGCAATGGCCTGATCGCGCTGCCGGGCAGCCTCGAGCATGCCCCAGGTCGTGCCGATGAGCCCGCCCATGATCGCCACTGCCACGGCTACGCCTCCGGTTACGAAGGCGCGGTTCCGGCGCACGAACTTCTTCAGGCGGTATCCTGTGCTTGGGGGACTGGCGGTCACCGGCTCATGATCGAGGTTGCGTTTTATGTCCGCCGACAGACTCGCCACCGATTCGTATCGCCGGGAGGGATCCTTCTCCATCGCCTTCATCGTGATCCAATCCAGATCACCGCGCACCTGCTTCCTCAACGAGAGCGAATCGGTACCGCGTTGACGGGCGATGACCTGTACCGTCGTTTGCGATAAATCGTGACTCCATCGATCGGAGGCAGTGTCCACCTCGCCCAGACGTGTGCTTGGTTTTGCGGGGTCGTCCTCACGGATTGTCTGACACACTCTATCAAATGGTGCGTGCCGCAGTTTCTCGGGATCGAATGGGGGCATGCCCGTAAGTAATTCGTAGAGTAGCGCACCTAAGGAGTAGACGTCCGTTCGAATATCCACACCCGATCCAGTTCCAGCGGCTTGCTCCGGGCTCATATAAGACGGTGTGCCAATAAGTTGTCCCTGTTCGGTGAACAGCGTTCTTTCGGTGATACGCTGCTTTGTCGCTTTGGCGACGCCGAAGTCGATGACCTTCGGCAGGGCCGTGCCGTTGTCTTCCGTAACGAGGATGTTCGACGGCTTGATATCTCGATGGATAATCCCATGCTGATGAGCATGATGGATTGCCGCGCAGACGTCAATGAGCAACTCGAGCCGTTGACGGATGGTCAGGCTGTACTGGTCGCAATAGTCCGTGATTCTGATTCCGGGGACGTACTCCATCACGAAGAAAGGGCGGCCATCCTCGACGGTACCGGCATCAAGAACCGTGGCGATGCCGGGATGGTTCATCATGGCCAGGGCTTGCCGCTCGGATTCAAAGCGGGCAATCACCTGTCGTGTTCCCATGCCCAGCCTGATGACCTTCACCGCAACCTGCCGTCGTACGGGTTCGCTCTGCTCGGCCAGATAGACGATACCCATCCCCCCTTCGCCGAGCGTGTGGGAGATGGTGTACCGACCTATACGTTCAGGCATATTCGACGTGTCAGACCGGTCATGCTGGGTATCACCCGCGATACCGGCCGCCAATACCCGCGGACCACCTCCCTCCAAGTCTGAATCGACGAAAGCGTGGGGGGCGGCGTCGGCAGTGAGGAGGTTGGCCAGGAAATCCAGCATTTCCCGATCATCTCCGACCACCTGCTGGACGTACGCCAAACGCTCCTGCTCGGGGCGCTTAGCCGCCTCGGTGAACAGCTGCTTGGCGCGTCGGTACCGTTCCGGCGTCACGTGATATCAGCCTTCCGGAGTTCTGCGCTCAGCCAAGCGCGAGCCATTCGCCAGTCGTTTTCCACGGTTGTCTTCGAGACTTCCAGGAACTCAGCCACCTGCTCTACGGGTAGTCCGCCGAAGAAACGCAGCTCCACGATTCGGTACTGGCGCTCGTCCAACGTGGAGAGTCTTTCCAGGGCATCATCCAGGTCCACGAGGTCCACCAGACTCGCCCCAGAGGGAGTCGGAACGTTGGTAAGAGGCACGCGCTGCTGATTGCCTCCACGCTTGGCGGCACGGTGCTTTCGGGCGTGATCCGTCAAGATCCTGCGCATGGCCGTCGCAGCGACGGCGAAGAAATGGGCGCGGTTCCGCCATTCCACGCGGGCCTGGTCCACCAGGCGCACAAACGCCTCGTGTACGAGCGCGGTCGGTTCTAGCGTATGGTCTGATCGTTCGGACTCAAAGTAGCTGTGGGCTAGTGCGCGGAGCTCCTGATAGACTAAGGGCAGAAGACGAGCAGCAGCGGACTCGTCTCCTCGGGCGAGTTCGCTCAGAATCGCGGTAGCGTCCAGTTCGTGCCTGTCCGACATCACCACCCACCTTTTCCCCGGCCACGGGATCAAGCGCCTATTTTATCAGGAGTCGGCCCACAGCCAAAACGGAAGGTGAAACCTAGTGGCCCAACTGCTGTGCCGATGCGGGCGAGCTGCGCCATATCGGACGTCCCCGCGTCTAAAAGTGCTTTTTCTGAGGGTCACAAGGTCCGATTACGCGTAACCCCTTGGACTCGAATTCGCAATCTCGACGTCTGAAACCGGCGTAGGGCGGTTTGCGCGCCTCTTTAGGTGAAGGTGAGCCAAAAGGGGGCGAGGAGACGGCGAGGGCTCAGTACAAACGTTGAGGATTTCAGCCTGCACCGTAACGGGCACCAGCTGTCTGCTGATACGCAAAGGTGAAGAGCAATGAGATGTACTATTCAGACAACATGTGTGGCGGCGTTGATAAGCCTATCGTGTCCCACGTCAACACTTGCCCAATGGGCACAACAGAGCCTGACGCTCGAGAGTGGGTGGAACAGCGTCTATTTGGATGTGGATCCATCCCCAACCGAGGCGGACGAGCTGTTTGAAGGGCTACCCATCGAGTCGGTCTGGATGCGTTGCGAGGGGCATCGGGTCGGTCGACCGGCCGACGGGGTGGATCCTTCCGAAGATCTCGCTTCCGTCGCCCAGGCAGATACCGGCTGGTGCGTATGGTTTCCACCTCACTCTCCCCAGCATGTGGTAAATTCGCTGAGGGTGGTGCGCGGGGGGCGTGCATATCTTATCGATGCATCCGCTCCGGCAACGCTTAGTGTGAGGGGCAGACCTGATACGTCCGTCACGCAGTGGCAAGCGGGATACAACCTTGCGGGTTTCCACGTTGTTGAAGAAGCCGCCTCGGCGCCGACGTTCTCGGAGTATCTGCAGCCTTCAAGCACCCACCATGACGCCGCGATCTACAAGGTCAATCCGGACGGCACCCTGTCGTTGGTGCAGGAACCGGAGTCGGGGCGCATCGCATCGGGGAAAGCATACTGGGTGGAATCCGAAAGCAATACTACATATGACGGCCCGATTCGGATTGACCGGAGTTCACTGCGTTGTGTAGATCTCGCCCCGGGGATCGCTGAACACCGGATACAGATAGAGAATCTTCGCACACGCAAAGGCGATGTGAGCATCGCTTTCCAACCGCCGTTAACGGGAGATGGCGTTGAGGAGGCAGGTCGCACTCCTTTACTCCACCTGGACGCCGCTGCTCAGGAGGATTCGCCGTTTCCGGGGCAATGGCATCCTCTGAATGACACCATGCTGTCGTTGGACGCAACAGGGCAACCCGGCGCGGTCCGTACAGTGCGTCTGGCGGTAAACCGCAAGGATCTTGCCGATCGCGAAACGGACTACGCTGAGGACGGCTACTACCACGGGCTTATATGCGTGGAGGATTCCAGCGGCTATCGTCGCTGCCTGGATGTCCGGACGCGCGGCGAAGACCAGACCGGACTCTGGGTTGGTGATGTGACCGTAACCGACGTGGAGTCTCTCACGACTCCGGGAGAGGGGACGGAAACAGCTTCGCCTTTTACTTTTCGCATCATTATACACAAGAGCGCCGACGGGACCTACAGCCTGCTGCGCAGCGTCGTACTTCTTTGGTTGGATGACGGCGGTGGTGAAGGATCGCATGTCCTGGTGACGCCCGGTTGCGAGGAGCTGCTGGACGGGCAAAGCATAGCTCCACGCTTGAGCGCACCCAACTTCTCGTTTGACGGCACGGTAGGCCTTGTTGGCAACTTCGATACGGGTCTGGTCGCGATGATAACGCTGCCTCCGGATCACCCCCTCGACCCTTATCGCCACGTTTATCACCCCGAGCACGCATATGGCTTTGCTGGCGGAATAGAACGCACCCTGATCTTCGTATTCGATGGAGATGGAGGAGGAGATCCGGAGTGGGGGGCGACGGCTTTGGGTGGAACTTACATAGAGGACATAACCGGGCTACACCGCGAGATGATTCGGGTGAGCGGTCGGTTTGAGATCAGAAAAGTATCTCCAGTCGCAAGTCTTTGTGGCTCCTAAGAGGCCATCGAGCTTGCACGCTTCGACGCACGATTCAGGTTTCAGCGTTGAAAAGAAGAAGGAAACAGCCATGCGATTCTTGCGAACAACTCATGTCGTGTTGCTACTGGCGGGTGTGTTCTGTTTCAGCGCCGCCGCCCGCGCCGGAATAACGTGGTATGTGGACGGCAATCTCGACACTTGCCGCGACTACGCGGACGGTGGAGAGGAGGACACGCCGTTTTGTAGCATATCCTATGCCACTCTCCAAGCGAGCAACAGTGACACGATTCTGGTGGCCGACGGCAGGTATACCTACGTGAACTACGGGGGTAAGGCGATCACCATCAAATCGCAGAATGGGCCCGAAGCGTGCATCATCGATGGCACCGGGGAATTGGCAGTTCGCTTCCAGAGCGGTGAGACCAGGGAAAGCGTACTCGACGGCTTCAAGATCATCAATGCCGGCGTGCATGCCATCTGGATGTCGGATAACAGCAATCCGACCATCCGTAACTGCATTATTAGAGGTAACGATTCCACCGAATCAGGGGCGGGAATCTATTGTGTCAACTCAAGCCCGCTCATCGAAAATTGCGAGTTCACGAACAACGAAGCCGTGGCGTTTGGAGCAGCCATATACTTAGAGGACGGAGGTTCGACGGAGATCATCGGATGCTCGTTCTCGGGCAACCGCACAACACACGGCGATTCTTCCGGCGGAGCGATCTTCGCGTTCAAGGCCACGGCGGGTTCATCCATGAGCCTTACCATCAAAGACAGTAGCTTCTCTCAAAACACGACTGTTGAAGTTGGGGGGGCGATGGTTGTCGGCGCTGATGACGGGAGCGGCCTCCGCCTGCCGGTGAGAATAGAAAATTGTACGTTCGAGGCGAACGAGTCGCTGATGTATGGTGGTGCGATCTATGCAGTTTACGCCGAACCTTTGGAATTCGTCAACACACATTTTGTAAACAACACAACGCGCCAAAGAGGTGGAGCACTTGCCCTGCAGTCGTGCCCCGATACCACGTTCGTCGATAGCACAATCACGGACAACAGCGCAAGGGGCATTCCATCGTTGGCAGGCCTGGGAGGAGGGCTCTGGGTAAGCCAGTCCGGTGTAACCTCACCGCACGTTCGCATGCTTAACTGCATCATTGCAGGGAACTCAGTGGCCGGCCGCGGTGGGGGAATCTATCACGCAAACGGCGGCAACCTCTTCATCACTAACAGCCTCGTCGTAGATAACAACGCCACATCAGGGATGACGGCCGAGTATGGAACGGGAGGTGCCATCTACTGCGCAGGCCCTGAGAGGGTCGGCGTGAAAAACTGTACGTTGACCGGCAACTCGTCGGTAACGCAGGCCGTGTTCCATACGGAATCTGTGATCAACTTTGTGGACATATACAATAGCGTCATCTGGGACAATACCCCTGAACACATGTCCCACGGTCAACTCACTGACGTTGAAGTGTCGTACTCTTTTGTTCAAGGCGGTGTCCAATCTCAATGGGATGGTGGAGGGAACATCGGCTGGGATGAAACCGAGGAGCCCTTGTTCGAAGACGTGGTCAACTTCCGGCGCCCATGGTCGCAGAACGACTATCATCTGACCACTTCGTCTCCATGCATCGATGCAGGTAGCGACTTGCTCGTTTATGCGGATACGCAGGATCTCGACGGCGATGGCGACACCACGGAACGGATTCCCTTGGACCTGGAAGGCAGCTACCGGATTGCGGACAGTCGGGACGTACCCGATACAGGGGTAGCCGACCCGCCGGACTATCCTGCAGTGGTAGACATGGGTGCATACGAGATGGCCGCATATTGCATCGGCGAGGAACTCGAGCCGCCCGCGGAGATTGCCGGTAAGGTAGACTTTGCAGAAACGGTGGCGGTGGGGGGGATCAACCCGTCGACGGCGGCATTCTATCATGCGTGCGTGCCCAGCAGCGCAGGAGGCGACGACTGCGCCCGGGAGGCCATTTTCGCGGCGGAGGAGAAGGTCAACATTAGGATCAACTGGCAATACCTTGAGAATCCGGATGACTGGGAGTATCAAGAGTGGTCGGTGAAATACCGCACAGGTCGCTGTGTAGCGGAGGATGCGACGGAATATGCCGTTGCCGCGACCAAATACTACAAGTCATATCCCGAAGCCACGGTAATCCTCGAGGATTACTACGACGTCGTGATCCACTACAACGGGGTAATCGGCGAGAACCTTCCCGAAGACGGCGGGGATGAGACGGTTGGCAATCCCGATATCAGGATTCTACCAAACGGCGAGATTCAGGTGACTGAGGGCTGTGCAGACGGCCGAATAGTGCTGGAATACAACAAGTATCTGGGTGGACCTTTGGTCGGCCTGGAAATTGTGCAGATCACCAGCGAGGGCGCAGCGTTATATGCCGGGCCGCTACAAGGAGGAGCAGTTCCTGTCGGTCGTCTACTAGAAGCTCCAGGTGGTGGAGATCATTGTCGGGCGGTTGTGATACGAAATACTGAGGAG
>CP070744.1:3738529-3749233 GCA_020348265.1 Phycisphaerales bacterium
GCTCCTCCGGGCGAGCCATGCGATACCGTGCTTCCCACGCACCCGATCTGCGACGCGGGGGACACGTGCGACGGACAGGGGAATTGCGATCCCAACCACACGGCAGAAGGAGTGGCGTGCGGAAGCTCAGCACAAACCGAGTGTGACAATCCTGATTCCTGCGACGGGGAGGGCGCCTGCGATCTCAACTACGTGGATACGGGCACAGTCTGCACGGATGACGGGAACCAGTGCACCGACGATATCTGTGATCAGGGCTACTGCACCCATCCGTATGAGCCGATCGGCACGCTGTGTGACGACGAGCTTTTCTGTACCATCGATGAATACTGCACCAGCGGGGAATGCGGGAACGGGTCCTCTGCCTGCGACGACGGTATCGGCTGCACCGACGATAGCTGTGATGAAGGAGATGAAGGACCGATCTGTTACCAGGTTCCCAACGACGCGCTGTGCAACAACGGTGACTGGTGCGATGGCGTCGAGATCTGTGACGCCGAGCAGGATTGCGTGGTCGAAGCGGGTTCGGTTCCGGACTGTGACGACGAGGTCGAATGCACAGATGATTCATGCAATGAGGTCGGCGACGTCTGCGTGAACACGGCCAATGACGCCAACTGCAACAACGGTGACTGGTGCGACGGTGTTGAGATCTGCGACACCCTGCTGAACTGCGTACTCGAACCCGGTTCGATTCCGGATTGCAGCGACGGCATCGATTGCACGGATGACTGGTGCAATGAATTCAGCGACTTCTGCGTGAATGATCCTAACGATAGTCTTTGCACTCAGGACGGCCTGTTCTGCAACGGTCCGGAGATATGCGTCGCGGACACGGGTTGTGTAAGCGAAGGTAACCCCTGCGGCGGAGATCCCGAACAGACTTGTGACGAGGTTAACGACACCTGTCTTTGCGAAGGCCCCGAAGCTGAGGCCGCAGGAGGCCGATACATCGCTGTCGTGCTGGGACCTTTGGAGTCGGCGGCTCCCCAGGCGATCGTTCTGGAGCCGTGGTGTCCGGAGGGCATCACCCGCTACGCCGGTCCTCCTCAGCCTTTCGATCTTGATTATAATGGTGTGCCTGACGAGTTTCTTGCCGAACTGGTTGACGACCCGGCTGAAGCAGCGTGGCTCTCGCCGACGGAGTGGGGTAATTTCGGATTGGTCTACTTGACGGGGTTTTACGTTGCACCGGGCACAAGGTACACGGTTTACACCGACTGCGGTCTGCCCTCGGCCCCGAGCTTCTCGGAGTCGACCACGGTGACGACCTGGCGTTGGGGTGATGTCAACAACGACGTCTTCGTGAACGTCACCGACCTGCAGCAGCTTCTGTTCGCGAATCAGAGGTATGACTTCTCGGAGCACCCCATGCCCCACGTTGATCTCTGGGGCGGCGGCGGCGGGGTCGCGGCGTGCCCTCCAAACCAGATGATCAACATTTCCGACATCGGCATGCATCTCCTGGCAAATGAGGGTCTGGACTACCCGGACACTTTTTGCCCGGCGGAGTGCGCGCCGTGCATAGCACAGGATCACTGCAACGACTTCAATCCGTGCACGGACGATTCGTGCAACCCGGATGCCACCTGCTCAAACGTTCTCAACTATGATGAAGAAGTATTCTGCTGCAACTCGGGTTCGGGTGATCTCGAGGTAATCGACGATGGCGATGCGTGTACAATCGACAGCTGTGATCCGGTCTACGGCATAGTGAGCCATGTGCCCATCGTATGCCAGGATTCGGATGATTGCACGCTCGACGAGTGTATTGAGGGTGTGTGCGTATACACGCACTTCACTGCGATCGACTGCTCGGACAACTCGGATTGCCCCGAGACTTCACCTGGATGTGGTGCTTCACGTTGCACGTGCCCGGGCACACCGGCGGCGTTGTTTGAGTGGATCCCGGTCGACGCCACGGTGCCGTTTACCCTGGCAGGAAACGAGATCATCATCGGCCCGGGTGTAGCGGAGGTGACACTCGAGCTGTACGTCTCCGGTTGGGGAAACCTCCCCTCTTTCGGCCCACTAGGCGCTTACCAGGCCCAGATCGACTCGTCCAGCTATTCAAGCGGCTCTGCGGGTACTCTGACGCCCGTTGCCACGCCGGTGCCATGCGATACCTCTGCCGACTGCATAATCGGCTCGCCAATTAACGTGTGTGTGGGACATTTCTGCCAGTGGCCGGAAGGCGCCTTTATAGACCCCGAGCACCCGGATTTCGTGTTCGCACCCTACGTGGAATATCCGGACCTGGTTGGTGTAGTCAACACCAGCACGCTGGACTATCTGTGGGGTATGGTCCCCATGGACCCCGATCCACCGTTTGATGACCCTGGGGTACCGAAGTACTGCGCTACACTTATACTCAACGTGCCCGCCGACGCACGCGGTACATTCACGGTGGACTTCAATCCCCACAGGAACTACACGTTTTTAAATAATCAGATTGGTCAGCTTATCTACTTGCTGTCGCTCAAGCCGGGACTGATCACCATTACTGCGAAGTGACCGCGCGGGGAGGTCAAAGCAAGGTGTAATACGTCTAGGCGCCCGCGAGCGTGGCTTGGAATTCGCCGCTGAACGCGGGTGCGTGATCGCATCGTCAGCGTTTTGGGCAGATGGCTCTACGAGTCGGCGGAAACGACACAACGTGCGCTCGTTGACGTCTGGTCGCTGCTGCCTGCCCAATCTGTCGATGCGCGAGATCCAGCGCGTCGGCTGGCAACCTTGGCAGACTTGTGCAGTTGGCGCAGTTTCTCAGGACTTTCCCAGTAAGAGGATCGATCCGGTTCAAGGACCGGCGTATCTCGCCGTCGCGACGTCTTTCGCCGGGTTCTCCTCTCCTCCAGGGCCGGTTCTGCTGCTATGAGTCGACATCTGATGCGTTTCCGCACGGAATCGCCGCCGGAATCTCCTTGCAGCACTACCACATGCGATGTACAATATTATCGCTCTAAACGGAGGATCAGCGCCGCTTTTGCTGCATCGGGTGTCTGTGTGGCTAAGGAGTGTATGGGCCTGCTGTAGCCGGTCGGGCCGGGTGATGGCGGTCTTCAGCGTAGTCATTATCGCGTGATGCGAACTGCGCGCGGTATTGAACATCTGCACATCAGGGGCGCGCCTTAGAGATTGCATTTGGTGCCGGACGGTTTGCCGTGAGTCGGATGCCAATCGGCTAGCGGAGACTCAAGCCTATTGAGAGGAAGGATGTGTCATGAAAGCGATGCCTTTGTGGTTGCGTGCTACATGTCTCGTTGCGGTTCTGTTCACCGTGACGGCCAATGCACAGGTGATTGAGTGGGTGCCTGTTGACGCGAGCGGCAACCACACGATCATCGGAAACGAAATCGTCCTCGAGGGAGGGGGCCAACTCGTTACCCTGCACCTGAAGCTCTCCGGCTGGGATCCGGATCAGATCGGCGAGACACTGGGTTCTTACCAGGCGGCTATCGATCCGAGCGACTATCTTGGCGCTAACGCCAGCCCAGCGAATCCCGGCGTGGACCTTAACCCGTCTGGCTGGCCTATCAGCCCCTCGGACGGTATTTTCCAGGCCCTGCAAGTGTGTGTGGAAACGCTTCAGTTCCCGGATGTCTTCGATCCGTTGAGTACGTGCACGAGCGCCACCGCGGAGGAGGATTGCGGTCCGTTCCCGGCAGGGTGCGTCGACCGTCCCGATTTCGTCTATGCGGGGGTGGACTTCGTTCCCACGGTTACGACTTCCACATTGGCCTACACTATGGGCGCGGCGACGGTGGACTGCCCTACGGATCCTGATGGAGGCATGACCAAGTTCTACGGCGGGACGTTGATCCTGGAGGTGCCTGTTGACGCTCAAGGTTCCTACACCGTTGGTTTTAATAATAGTCCCGACTATACCCTGATGACCAACTGCATCGGCATTTTCATGTCGACCATGACGCGAGTCCCCGCACAGATATCGATTGCCTGCGGCTCCAACGAGGATTGCGATGACGGCAATGATTGCACAGAGAACATCTGTGATGCGGGCATTTGCACGTACCCGCCGGAGCCGGCCGGTCTCTCCTGCGGCAATCCTCCCGCAGGGCCATGCGACGCCCAGGACACCTGCGATGGTGCCGGAGTTTGCCAGCCCAACTACGCACCGGCCGGGACGACCTGCGGAAGCCCGTTCGATACCGATTGTGATGATCCCGACACATGTGACGGAGCGGGGAACTGTGATCCAAACACCGAGCCCGACGGCACGGCCTGCCCGGACGATGGTCTGGCCTGCACGATTGATGAATGTAGCGGCGGGGAGTGTGCCCACCCGGCCCAGCCTGTTGGGACACCCTGCGGCGACCCGAGTGACACTGAGTGCGACAACCCCGATACGTGCGATGCGAGTGGCGCATGTCGGGACAATCTGGAGAGTGCGGGCACGTCGTGCGGGGATCCGACCAGTACCGAATGTGACGGGGCGGACGCGTGTGACGGGAACGGCACGTGCGCGCAGAACATCCAGCCTGTAGGGACGACTTGCGGAGATCAAACGGAATCGGATTGCGACCACCCGGACTCCTGCGACGGAGCAGGTAGCTGCCAGACCAATCTTGAACCATCAGGCTACCCGTGCGGCAACCCCGTGGGCAACCAGTGCGATGACCCTGATACTTGCGACGGGGTCGGTACCTGCCAACTCAACTCCCTGCCTGCGGGAACTGCCTGCGGCGATCCCAGCACGTCGGAATGTGACAACCGTGACGAGTGTGACGGCGCGGGAGTCTGTGATGCCAACAACATCCCCAACGGCACTCCATGTACCGATGACGGCAACGAATGCCGAGAGGACGTCTGCCAAAGCGGCATCTGCTCACACCCGCTGTCGCCAACCGGCACCCCCTGCGGTGACCCGACGTCCACCGAGTGCAATGCGCCCGACACCTGTGACGGCTCGGGAACCTGTTCGCCGAATCTCGAACCCTCCGGCGCTGCGTGTGGTGATCCTACCGCTACCGACTGCGATCGGGCGGATTCCTGCGATGGAAGCGGGAGCTGCCTGGAGAACATTGAGCCGGCGGGAATCGCATGTGGTGATCCATCGGATACCGATTGTGACAATCCCGACACCTGTGACGGCGCGGGTACCTGCGCAGCGAACGTAGCGCCTCCGGGTCTGCCATGTGGGAATCAGGTCGGCAATCAATGTGATAATCCCGATACGTGCGACGGCTCTGGGACCTGCGAGCCGAACTTCGTGTCCAGTGGCACGCCGTGCGGGAATCCCAGCAGCTCGGAGTGCGACGACCCGAACACCTGTGACGGAGGAGGAATCTGCGATGCCAACAACTTGCCCAACGACACGGGATGCACCGACGACGGCAACGAGTGTCGCGATGATGTATGCCTTTCGGGTGTCTGTTCGCACCCACTGAAGACTGCGGGAAGCGCTTGTGGAGACCCCACGGACACCGACTGCAACGGAGCTGACAGCTGTGACGGCACGGGCACCTGTCTTCCGAACCTAGAGCCTGCAGGTACGCTCTGCGGGAATCCCGATGACACGATTTGCACGGACCCGGATACCTGCAACGGTTTCGGAACCTGCATTCCCAATCATGCGACCGACGGCACCGAGTGCGACGAAGGGTCCTTCTGCAACCAGGGGGCCGTCTGTGTGGGCGGAGAGTGCACCGGAGGCTCCGTGATCGACTGCGATGACGGTCTGGTTTGTACTGAAGACACCTGCAATGAATCGCTGCAGCAGTGCGATCACGATCTATTGCCCGATTACTGCCTGATCGACGATGTGTGCTACGACGTCGATGAGTTCAATCCGGAAAACGACTGTCAATACTGTGACCCGTCTTTAACAGCTACGGATTGGACATTCATGCCCGAAGGTACCGCATGCGATGACGGCGACCCCTGCACCGGTACTGGTGAACCCGGCGTCGGCTTCGATGCATGCAACACCGTGGGTGAGTGTATCGGAACGATCGACCCCGCATGCAATGACGACTGCATCAACGCGGTGCAGGTTTATGACGGTGCCAACATCGGCAACAACAGCGACCGCGGAATCGATGATGATGAAGCGAGTTGCCAGTTGGACTCCAACAATGACGTGTGGTTCTATTACCTAGCCACCTGTACGGGGCCGGTGATGATGGACACGGTGGGAAGCATCTTCTTGCCGTTCAATGACACCGTTCTAAGCGTCTACGCCCAATGCGGAGGAGTCGAGGTAGCCTGTGACGATGACGGAGGTCCCGATCTACTCTCCGTATTGGCCTTTAGCGCCGTGGATGGTGAAATCTACTACATACGTGTAGCCGGTTTTGCCGACAACTCCGGCGATATCGTGCTGAACATCGCCACGCTCGACGGCTGCGTGATCGATGACATCTGCTACTCAAACGGCCAGGTCAATCCGGATAATGAGTGCGAGGCGTGTATACCGCTGCTGTCCAGCATGGATTGGTCTTCGCGAGCTGCGGGAAGCCCGTGTGGCGATCCGACGGAGACCGAATGTGACAGCCCTGACGCCTGTGACGGCGGCGGGGAATGTGAGGCGAATTACAAAACTGACTTCGAGCTTTGCACCGATGATGGGAATGATTGCACCGATGATATCTGTCACGCGGGAGCCTGTACGCACCCGCCTAAGTCGGTGGGAACGGCTTGTGGCGACCAGGCCGTGACCGAGTGCGACAATCCCGATACCTGTGACGGTGCGGGGGCTTGCATGCCCAACTATGCCCCGCTGGGTTTGTCCTGTGGTGATCTGAGCACCTCAGACTGTGACAACGCGGACATCTGTGATGGGCAGGGCTTGTGTGATCCCAACTATCAACCCAATGGCGCTGCGTGCACCGATGATGGGATAGAGTGCACCTTCGATCAATGCGGCGATGGAATTTGCCTGCATCCTCCGCGAGATACCGGCACGCCCTGCGGCGACGGTTCCAACACACAGTGCGACAACCCGGACACGTGCGACGGCACGGGAATCTGCCTGGACAATTATGAGCCCGGTGGGACCACGTGCGGCGACTCCACGGATACGGACTGCAATAATCCCGATACCTGTAACGGCACAGGTACCTGCGTCACCAACTACGAGCCTGTAGGAACCGGTTGCGGTGATCCCACGGACACCGATTGCGACAACCCGGATACCTGCGATGGTGCCGGTGGGTGTCTCGACAATCTGGAGATAACCGGGGTGCCCTGCGGGGATCCGGCGAATACGCAGTGCGACAATCCGGATACGTGCGACGGGACGGGAATTTGCCTGGACAACTACGAGCCTTCGGGTGTGACCTGCGGAGATCCCAGCTCATCCGACTGCGACAACGCGGACACGTGTGACGGCGGTGGGCTGTGCGATCCCAACCATCAACCCGATGGGCTTGTCTGTACC
This sequence comes from Phycisphaerales bacterium, assembly GCA_020348265.1. GTDB lineage: Bacteria > Planctomycetota > Phycisphaerae > UBA1845 > UBA1845. Next base: position 3,745,926 of record CP070744.1, read on the forward strand.
GACGACGGCAACGCATGCACCTACGATGAGTGCGCGTCGGGCGAATGCCTGCATCCGCCGCGGATTGCGGGTACGCCCTGCGGTGATGGCACCAACACCCAGTGCGACAACCCGGATACGTGCGACGGGACGGGAATCTGTCTGGACAACTACGAGCCTGGCGGAACCACGTGCGGCGATCTAGCCGACACGGATTGTGATAACCCCGACGCCTGCGACGGTGGTGGGCAATGCCAGGACAACTACGAGCTGTCCGGCTTTGGCTGCGGTGACGCCACGGACAACGACTGCAACAATTCGGATACGTGCGACGGCACCGGAACCTGTCTGGACAACTATGAGGTAACAGGCTTCCCCTGCGGCGATGCAGGAAACACGCAATGCGACAATCCCGATACCTGTGACGGGGTCGGCATCTGCCTGCCTAACCACGAACCCGCCGGACTCGAGTGCGGTAATCAGAGTACGTCGGAGTGTGACGAGGCGGACTCCTGCGACGGGGATGGCGAGTGCGCTCCCAACCATGTGGGGACGGGCACGCCCTGTACCGATGACGGGAACCAGTGCACCGGCGATATATGTGATCTTGGCGACTGTACCCACCCCTATGAGCCGACCGGGACGCCGTGCAACGACGACGACGTTTGCACTACCACTGATGAATGCGACAAGGGAGTATGTGCGGGTACGTTGATCGCTGAGCAGCTGATCACCCTTCAGGAGGGTCCCAAGGCGATTTCCTTCGTTACCCAGCCGGTCTTGTCCGCGCCGGATGTCGCCCTGCTGGTCACTTCCCCGGATTGGCCTTGCTTGAGCAAGTATGTTGGGTCGATGCGTTGCGGTGGGGACGGGATTCGGTGCGAGTTCGACGCGGAATGCAACGCATGTTCCTACAGCCACGGCCCGTGCCTCTCGGATGCGGATTGCGATTACGGCCGCTGTGATAATGGATGGGAATGCAGCATCGCCGCTCAGGATTGTGCAGATATGTCCGTGTGCGTGCGCATAGACTTCTGCAACATCAGCGGCGACCTCTGTGAACCCGCCTCACTCGCACTTGTCGACGTAAACGACGACGGGCTGATGGATGGCTGGGGGGCAACGCTGGTGGACAATCCTGCCCACGCCGCGGTGATGTCGCTTGCCAATTGGACTGCCGGAGTAATGCGCTGCAGTAAGTCGGCCTTGCCCTGCTCGGTGGACGGACAATGTGAGCGGGGTATATGTGACAACGGATCGCCGTGCATAGTCTCAGCCCAAGCCTGTGCGGACCTCTCGACTTGCGTTCTTGACGAGGCGTGCCTCCCCGGCCGAGTGTTCCTCTCCGGCCGCGACATCGTTCCCAGCACGCAATACGACGTCCAGGCCGAGTGCGGAGCGCTGCTCTCGGAGCCCGGGGCGGCGAACACGTGCCTGTGGGCCGACGTCAACTGCAACGGCTACGTGAACGTAACAGATGTACAGCTGGTCAAGCTCGGAAACGAAGGCACGTTCCAGTATGCTACCTTTGGCCAGCTGGATATCGATCCGTGTGCGCCACAAGGCATCATTAACATCACCGATCTCCAACGGGTCATCCTGGCTATCGAGGGGCAGACCTATGAAGACATGGGTTGCCGCGTACCCTGCCCGTAAGGGCGGAGGGATGCGGGGGCGGCACGCATAAAGCGAACCGCCGACACAACAATTTAGGATAGAGAATGCGGCCGTCCCGATGTACCGGGACGGCCGTCTTTCTATCCCCAAGCGGGGTGTTTGCCAAGCGGGATGGTTTGAATATCATGGCGTGTGCCTGGTACTCAACCGCAGGCCTTGGGGGGCAGGACACGAGCCCGGCCCTGTCCGCCGGTTGACGCAGCTTTGGGCCACGACTGTAATTGGAGAACGACTCATGGCGAGACTCTTTCATCTGTGTTTGTGTATTGGATGCCTGGCGGGCACACTTGGAACAACGGCACTTGCACAGCAGGCGGTTTACTCGATGGAAGCCGCCGCTGTTAACTCGGTTCCCTTGCCCGATGGACCGATCACGCATGTCAATGCCCGCCCGGGTGACGTGCTTACGCTTGATGTGTTTCTGCGGGATTGGTCACCTGGGGGGGACCACCTCAACGCTTACCAGATGCAGCTGGAGCCCATGGATTTCCGGAGCGGTTCGGCAGGGAGTATCAAGCCCGTGGACTACGACGCGAAGAGAGAGCGGGGGGAGATGAACCTGGATAACTGCCTGGTAAACCAGAACGATCCCCGCTGGCTTTTTGCCGGAAAGCAGACCATAACGATTATCGACACCAGATCGGCAGGTTATCGTTGGATGAGTGTTCTCGTGGATACGTCCGACGCCAGGGCCTGCGAACAGGACGGCGTCAAGCACTATGCGGGTACTGTCCATATGGCAGTTTCCGATGACGCTCTGGGTACGTTTACGATTGGCTTTATGGAGGACCCGTCAGCTTCTTTGCTGCTCGACGAAAGGGGTGTCGGGATTACGCCGCTTGCGTTCGAGACTCTCACCGTCGAAATACTGCCTGATGTCCTAAGCGTGATCGACGCCCTGAACGGCGCAGAGGAAGCACCCGTCGTCCGCGGTGATGTCGACGGCGATGGCAAGCTGGCCCACGAGGACGCCCGCAAGGCGATCGATATGCTCAACGGCAAGGGCGGCGAACCTGCCCCGTAGTGTACAGCCCTTCGCAGCAGGAATGCGCACACGAATCTACTCCATTGAAACGGGTGGGGAGAGAGTCCAAGCCGGTACGAGGATTCTCTATCACCTCGTGTGCAATCTCCGGTTCCGACGACCGTGCTGTGGGTAGACTTCCGGAATGGCGTTTCGCGCAGATTCGATCGCGTGCGAGATGCTGACAACGGCCCAGAGAGAGTAAGTCCGATTATGTAGCGTCTTCTGCCTGCTCCGGAGCGGATGCAACAGCGTCGCACGTGGCCTGTCAGACAAGTTAGCAATAGAGCGCAGTTATCCACGCTTCAGAATATCTCCGGTCTGACTGTGCACCGAAGATTCGGCCGATGTAAACCGGCGCGCGGTTTGGGGTATTCCGCAAACAACCGACCCGTCTTGCCCGCCTTTGGCCCGTAATCCTCGTTTTCTCCTGGCAATACCAGACCCATTCGGCTACAATTCACATGCAAACGATCACACGAACACCGCTAGGTGCGGAGGGTGTTGCGGCGGTTCCGGAGACGCCGCTTTTAAGGAAAAAGATAATGTTGCGTTGGAAGATGCTCGCCGTCTTATGCGGAAGCGTTGTGCAGTTCGGACTGGCTTCACAGGTCTTTGCACTGGTGGA
>CP070744.1:3749333-3775382 GCA_020348265.1 Phycisphaerales bacterium
GTAACCAACGGTGACTATCCCTACGACCTGCGTTCTACGGCGGACAAACCGGCCCACGAGGCACTGCTGGAGCGGATTCGCAAGGAAATGCCGGCGATTCCCCGGCTTCGGTCGATCGAGCGCGGCCGCCAGCTCGAGGTTCTGCTTGAGCGTTGTTTGGCGTGGGAGCGCGGGCAGCGATTGGGTTCAGTGGCACAGCTCGAAGCGGACATAGGACGATACCTTCAAAACCAGCGCATCAAGACCAAGCCTCTTTCGATGTCGCATCGCCTGAGACGATTGGCCGTCGGGTTCGCGACGAAAGCTCGTTGGGCGGCTCTGGCGGCGGTAATCGCACTGGTTATGACGGTGCTTATTTGCGCGACTTTCTGGTTTGACGTGCGCTGGCGGGCCGCTGGATACGATTATGCGGGCGACGCCTCGACAGCGTCAATCCCTGCCGGTGACGGCAGAGACAGTATGGTTGTCGTCGGAATATCAGATGACACTGTGGAGGCGATCGGCGCGTTTGCCCGGGAAAGCGGATTCTCCGGCGTGACGACGGATGTCAGAACGTTCAGGGCCGTGCATGGTTATTTGATGGAGAGGCTAGCGTCGGCGGCCCCTAAAGCCGTCGTATGGGACTACTACTTCCGCACCCCGAGGCCCGGCGATTCCAGCTTTGTCGCAGGCGTCGACGCACTTGAAAGTGCCCGTATCCCGGTGCTCTTGGCTTCTCAGACATACGACGATTACGGGAATCCTGATCTGAGTCACAACATCACGGACGTTTTGGGCGGGAGAATACGCCACGGTGCCATCGTCGCAAGACACATGGTGGAGCGGGAGGGGGAATTCGTCATGGCGATCAGGCGCTCCGGCGGGGCCTGTATACCGAGTCTCGCCCTTGCCACCTTGGCGGCGGTTCTCCACCCCAATACCCGGCTGGAGATAGGCTGGTCGCACGACGACAGAGACTTCGACTTGCTTTACGAGACGGCTCCGGGCGCGTTCCTCCGCGAGCATGATCGACTCGGATTGACCAAAGTGTTTCACAGCAAGCTCTCTGCGTCCGCGGTCCGCGAGGGTGACCTGCTGGGGTGCAAGACGTTTGAGTTCCAGAAACCCGAGCAATGGGAAGCGCAGACTGTTACGTATGAGTACCTCCTTACCTGCGACGACGATGAGCTGCGTACCAAGGTGATGAACAAGATACTGCTGGTCGGGGACCTGCGCAAACCGCGTCTGGGTTTTCATGCGGACCGCCACTCGGTTCGCTATGGTTCGACGGTTGTTCAGGATGTGCCCGGATGTTATCTCTTGGCTGATGCCATTGCCGGTCTGCTCAACCGCCGGTATATGAAGGCGGCGTTTCCTCCGGCACCTGCGGTCATCCTGCTGATTCTACTCCTGGCTGTAGTTGGTGGTTTGGTGCCGATGGGTGTGGCATCAAGCAGCGTGCTGGAGAACCCACGCAACCGGCGAATCCTGTGGATGAGTCTTTTGGGGCTCGCCGCTTGGTGCTTCGTAATGATGGTGCTTTCCGAAGGCTATGCTTCAGTCCATCTGGGGATGGCGGGTTTCTCGCTATTGCTGGTGACGTGCGGTTCGTTCTGGGTGGAATTCACCCGGAATCAGCACCGCATGCTCGAACGAGAGCGAGGAGCCGTTGACAACCTCGCAATCGGCTCGGAACGAACGCTTACGATCCTACGCTCGCGATCGAAACCGTCCCCAACAGAGCGACGATGACTCCTGCCACAACAGGCAGTATCCGCGACGCCCAGCGGATGACTTCGGCCTCGAGATCGGTAAGAGGATACACGATCATGGCCTGAGCCTAGCCTTCCATGCCGACGGTAATGAGGGGGATCAATCCCTCGAGCAGATCCAGAATCCAGTAGGCAAGTGTCTTCATCGGGCATACCTCCAAGAAGGTAACGGAGCCTCAAACGACGTTTGTTCAAGCTCGCCGCATAAACGAACGCGACGTTTGCGCCACTGCCCATGTACTAATCCATCGTCCGCGAAGCGGAGCGTCGGAAGATAGATACGCCAAAATGCGGAGAAAACACTACTTTGTTTGACTGCAGGCGTGTTTGGGGAAACTCAGACTGGAAATGACCGATAATAATTGAACTGGGAGGAGTTTGGCATGCAAAACGCGCTTCAATCGTCGCGTGCGTTGTTCGCGAGTTCGTGCTCACGCGACGGCTTTCGCAGAGCCGTTGCGGGCGGCAATCCGGTTAGTCAAAGCGTGCGAAGATCGTCTTGGCGTATTCGGAGTCGGCGAGGAAGTCGGGTGGCAAACGTGGGACGGAAACAATCTCGCAGCGGCGCCTCCCTGCGCCTTCTTCAAGCAGGTCGCGCAGGCCCGCGCGGGAAAGCCTGCGGTAGTTGGTCGAGACCATCATCACACCACCAGGTTTCAGTACTGCCGAGGACTCGCGGACCAGTGTAGGCAAGTCGCGCGCTACTGAGAAGTCCTCTTTGCGTTTCCGTCCGTGCGCAAAGCTCGGCGGATCCAGGATGATCATATCGAAGTGTCTTTCCTGACGACGCGCTCGCTTCAAGAAGCTCATCGAGTCTGCGGTGAAGAACTCGTGCTCACTCGAGTCCATACCGTTCAACAGGAAGTTCGCCCGTCCCCACTCCAGTGCCTTGCCGGAGATGTCTACGCTCGTGGTCTTAGCGGCGTTGCCGGCAGCGGCAGCAACGGAAAAGCCGCAAGTATAAGCGAAAAGGTTCAGCACACTCTTTCCTCCAGCCAAGCGGCGAATCTGCTGTCGGTTGTCGCGCTGGTCCAGGAACAGGCCGACCGACGGGCCGTCGTATGGCCGGATGATGAAGCGCAGTCCGTGCTCGAGGATCTCAATCTCCCCAGGGACTTCATCGCCGACAAACGGTCGAGCCGAAGAAGGCGAATGTCGGGCATCGCAGCAAGAGGTACCACCCGTTCGCGCGAAGTGTTTAACGTAAACAGCCGTGACGCCGAGCGTTCTGAGGTACCAGCGTGCGATCTCCGGCAACGCCTCTGTAAGGGAAGCGTGCTCTTGTCGAATCTGCAGAACGACCACCTCGCCGTATTTCTCTGCGCTAAGGCCGTTTATTCGTTCCTTTCCGGTGAGCAAACGATAGGAGTCCGTTCGTCCGTCAAGGATGAGCGGGAGTCGATGCACCAGGGCGGCGTGAAGATGTTGCGCCGTCTCCCTCTTGCTGCTGAGCACGTTGGCGAAGGTCGCCGGAGGGCGGCACTTGATCGTACATGTCGTCTTTCGGTGTGGAAGCCGAAAGGACACCTTCTCCAGATGTAGGCCTGCGTTGGCGACGGATCCTCTACCCCGCGAAGCACCTCGAGCGTCGTCTGAGATAACCCGTAGTCCCACGGCGCGCAGCTGAGCTCTGAGGGTATGGGTTGTGGCGGCAGTGGTATGACAGCGGATGAGCAGGCGTTTCTCGCCGGCGCGAACCAGTCGGACGAACGTTGCATCGTCGCTTCTGCGTGCGTTCGTCGGTCGCGTTCTCGGCTCGACTGGCTTCCTTCGAGATTCTCGCTGCCCTTTTCCGCGGGATCCCATTCTGCCTTGCTTACCTCGTGACGTGCCGTAGCCCGGATCGATGGCAAGCTGGGGCTTGGCCATGCGCCCTGTAGCGACGGCGAGGTAGTCTTGTCTGACACGTCCGGCCCGCATCCCACTTCTGATGTGCCGGATAGTCTCCGGGTCTTTGCCCAGCAATACAACGCCGGATTCGTATCTGCTGAGGCGGGTGATCGCGTCCAATGGCTTGCGGTCACCCCGCGCACGTCTGACGATTTCGATCACAGAGGCGGTGGATTGTCTCTCTCCGCCGCCCACATCGATGCCCGCGGGTTTGGCCACCGCGAGGACGTGGTCATCTTCATAGAGCGTCGTTATGAGCTTCGCAACGAGTTCCACAGGGTTCACGAGGAGTCTACTCCAAAGTCTCTTCCACGGGCTGTTTCCAGGTGCCTTCGCGAGAGCCACTGCAGCGATAATCCGGTCCGCCGACATAACGGGCGAAAGATTCAATGACGCTTGGGTGACCCGAGTCAGGTTTACACCGGTGCGTTATCGGCGTAGCATCGGTTATTAGAGGGCAAATCGGCATCTTTTCGTCCAGCGGTGGAAAGGCCACTTTTTGCGAAATAACATTGAATAGATACACTCGCGGGCTCGGATGTTTGAGCCGAAGAACAATCGTCAGGTCGTTCTTCATGCTGAATGGTATAGTATTTGCGGACAATAGACGAGCCCGCGACGTATCGGGCCGACGTTTGTGGAAAGACGGACGAATCGAGCCGAACGGACCATCAGAACCGGTCAGGTGGTGTGAGCGATGGATTGGGATACGCTAAGAGACGAGTTCCCGATAACGCGGAACTACAATTTCATGAACCACGCAGCAGTGGCGCCGCTGAGTCGGCGCGCCGCCGATGCTGCCCGGCGATACCTCGCCCATTCGGAAGGCAATGCCTACCTGCGCGGGGAATTCGCAAAAGAAGTCGAGCGCGTTCGTGCACGCGCCGCCGTGCTTATCAACAGCAATGCCGATGAGGTTGCCTTCATAAAGAACACCAGTGAAGGGATCAGCTTTGTGGCCAACGGGCTCAAGTGGCAGACCGGCGACAACGTGGTGATCACCAATGTGGAGTTTCCCGCTAACGTGTATCCCTGGCAGGCGCTGCGCCCTCGGGGCGTGGAAGTGCGCATGGTGTTGGAGGAGGACGGACGCATTCCGCTCGAACGCCTGCTCGAGGCCATAGACGCCCGGACTCGCGTGGTTTCCATCTCGTCAGTGCAGTTTGCCAGCGGGTTCCGTACCGATCTGGCTTCATTGGGCGACTTCTGCCAGAGCAAAGGTGTATTGCTGTGCGTCGACGCGATTCAGTCACTGGGGGCTTTCCCAATCGATGTTCGAGCGATGAACATCGACTTCCTGGCTGCCGACGGGCATAAGTGGCTCTGCGCCCCGGAGGGGGCGGGGCTCTTCTATGTCCGCAAGGAACTGCAAGGTCACCTGCAGCCCACGACGATCGGGTGGCTGAGCATGAAGGACCCCTATGACTTCGACAACTACCAGTTTGAGTTCCAGCACTCAGCCACGCGCTACGAGTCGGGCAGCTATAATCTCCCCGGCATTTATGCGTTGGGTGGTGCGATAGAGTTGGTGCTCGAGTTGGGCATGGAGAATATATCCAAACGCCTCTTAGCCATCACGGATCGCCTGACCGATGGGGTACGCGAGAAGGGTTATCGCGTGGTTAGCTCGCGAGTTCCCGCAGAAGCCAGCGGCATAGTCGCCTTTCGTTCGGACATGCACGACCATGCTCAGATCCGGGCACATCTGGAGGCTGAACATCGCATCGTGATTTCCGTTCGTGGTGGGCGACTCCGCGCCAGCCCCTATGCTTACAACACCGAGCGGGAGATCGATCAGTTGATCGATGTTCTACCCAAGCACTGACGCAACAACGCCGAGACTGCAACGCTTCCTACGCCTTCGGTACAGGCGGCCTGAGCCCAGGTGTGCGCAAGTAGAGCCGGCCGTCCAAGAGACGGCGGACCGACACAGCCCTAAGCGTGATAGCAGACACCGCGCGCTTAGGCGTGGATGGGGTAGGTCTCACCGCAGGTGCAGCTGCCGCACAACCAATAGCGAACCGACCGCGAGGATTAGCAGCGTCATCACTGCGAGGGCCCAGTCGGAAACGGCGGGAATGGGGACACCTACGTCTCCGAATTCGATGACTGCATGTCCGCCGGGCACGCCATCGCCGGAGGGGAGTGACCGCGGATTGCGGGGGTCGTCTATCTCGCCGTCCAAGGCCAATCCGGTGGCTGAACCTGTCACGTCATCCGTGATAGTCAGCGTGTAGACATCAAACGGCAAAGGCTCGCTCAGCTCCAGAACCACCGGGTTGACACCTGTGAGAGATGTCAGGGAAAACGAGACGGCGCCCGTTTTCGCTCCCACCAGAGAGATGTCACGCTCGTTTAGATCCACATCGCTGTGGAAGGTTATCGTGACTACTTCGATGAACTCGGGCGGGACTATCACCTCGCCGGGAGCCGGCGAGGTCTCGACAATCGTGGGCGGGCCGGGCACGTAGCCGGTCTCCGTGACGGCACCCCAAAGAAGCCAAACATCCGGGTCAAACTCGACCGAACTCGGCGCCGAGGAAACGGGAACTACGAAGTTCTGGAAATCGGAATCGTTAAACACAGTGTGGATCGTGCTGTCGTTGATGGAGAAGTCGATAGGCGCAATGAATTGGGGAAAGGAATCCGACTGGACTTGGTCAATAGAGAGTAACAGGTAGTATTGCCCATTGATCCCCACGGAGTCCCAGCCCCAGTCGAAGCTAGGCGTGCCCAGGCCATAGATCCACTGCTCAAAGAACCACTCAAGGCTCTCGCCATTGTTGAAGTCCTCGCAGACCGCCTGGAAGTCCTCGGTGGTCGCGGCCTTGAATTCGTAGGCCGTGCGATATGCCCGCAGTATGTCGAAGAAAGTCTCATCGCCGAACATATGTCTGAGCATGTGCAACACCCACGCTCCCTTGCAGTAGGATGTGGCTGAGTTGAAGATCTCTTCGACCACCGAGAGTTCTTCATCAGGCACGTAGACGCTGCCGTCGTCCCAGCGGACAAAGTCTCTCCGGTACGCCATGAGGTCCTTAAGGACCTCCGGTCCACCGCCCGGTTTGAACTCTTCCCACATCACATCGGCATAGGTGGCGAAGCCTTCGTTGAGCCAGATGTGGTTCCAGGTCTTGCAGGTTACTGCGTCGCCCCACCACTGATGGGCCAGTTCGTGAGAAGTCAGATACTCATTGAACGGATCATTGTGCTCTTCAGGCCCCTGTCCGGTCATGGTCTGGTGCTCCAGGCCGGCCCAGGGGAAGTTGTAGATGCCGTATTTCTCTTCGATAAACGGATACTCCCCGAACAAGGCCGCGTAGATTTCGATCATGTCCAGGCACAGCTCCCAGCCCGCACGGTTCTCCGGGATGTCCAGCTCCGGATAGATGTAGAACTCCACGGGCATCGTTCCGCCGGGGTGAACGTAGTCCAACGTCCAGGTGTTGTACTCCGTGGCGGCGAAGGCTACCAAGGAAGGGATGATGGGGTACGCACTTGCCCAGCGGTGGCGCTTGCGGTTGCCGGGTAGGACGTCAACTCCCTGAAGCACCCCGTTGCTCGGAACCGCGAACGTGTCCGGAGCTATGATCGAAAACTCCAGCGTGGCCTTGTCGGAGTGATCGCCCGGAGTCCCAACGTCACCTTCCTTCACCGGCCACCAGGAATAGGCGAAGTATGGCTGGCTCAGCGTCGCTACCACGGGGGTGCCGTCGTCCTGCGTGCGTACTGTAATCGAGCCCCACACTTCGGGAAGGTGGACGGTGTAGCCCGAATACTCGATCGTTAGGGTGAAGGTCTCGTCCAGGGCGTAAGTGCGGTCCAATGTCACCCCCCAGGTCGTCTCCGTGGCGTTGTTGACCGCGACCGGAGTCGATCCGTTCACGAAGGCGCCGTTGACTTCGTAGTAATCTCCCAGTCGAAACGAAAATTCACTCAGCGCGGCCGACTTGCTCTGGATGGTCATCGTGTTGCTGCCCGCCAGCCAACAGGTGCTGCCTAAGGGGTCTAGATCACTGACCTCGATCTGAAGGGCATAGTGCAGAACATCCGTGTCCGCCAGGGCTTGAAGATAACTTGGATCAGGCGGAGTGCTCAGCTCCGCTCGTAGGCGGTTCGCGGCAGACCAGGCCCGCCCGCATTTGGGCCATGGTCGCTCACGGTAAGGCCGAGCCCCATCCTGAAGTTGGGCAACAGCCGCGTAACCGCCGACAGCCAACCAGGCGACTATCGCAGCCACCGGCGTGTGTCGGCCGGAAATACGTACGCCTGTAAACATGACGAGCTTCTCCCGTAGGCACCCGATTCACTCAAGGTAGCTCGGGTGTGGCCAGTGTCGAGATACCCGATATGCCGTCTTTACAGTTGCGATTCTACCAGTTCGAGACACTCTGCTGCAAGAAAAAACGCATATCCCGGAGCCGCTGGCTGCATATGGTTCCGGGAAGGCGAGGGCGAACCTTGACGGCAGGGTAAGGCTCAATCCACCCAGGAGAGGCACGGATGCGAATCACTACCACGGGGCGGCCCGTGGAGCGGCGGCAGTCGCCGACCTGGCATGGTCGCTCGGCATTGGGCCCTGCAAGAGCACAACCAACCGCATGCTCACTCTCCGCTACGCGAGAGCATGGCACCTTGGGCGACCGATGCGGTTAGTGAGAGCAACTCAGCATCACGGTGCTGCGACTTTCGGGCGTTTGCCCTTGGTTTTGCTGGCCTCGTGCAGGGCCTGGTCGAGATCGGCAATGATGTCGTCGGGATGTTCCGCTCCCACGCACAGGCGCACGAGGTTTGGCGGAATATGAGCCAGCTTGCGACCCTCTTCGCCCTGTTGCTGATGGGTCGAGATTGCCGGAATGGTGGCCACGCTCTTGATTCGCCCCAGGTCCGTGGCCCGCCAGATACGCTGCAGTCTGTCGAAGAACTTCCGGGCAGGGTCCGCCCCGCCCTTCACGCAGAAGGACATCAGGTGACCGTAACGGTTCACGGGCTGGCCGAAGTACTGGTCGTCGTGCTCCGAATCCACCAGCCACATGTACTTGCTGGCCAGCTCGTGGAGCGGATGAGTCGGTAGACCCAGATACTCTGTGCTTTCGACGTGCGGGTGATCCTGCAGGAACTCGGCAACCTTCATAGTATTGCGGCTCATCAGGTCCATCTTGGATCTGAGGGTTCGCATGTCGTTTAAAGTCATGATGGCCTGCATGGGGTGCAGGTTCGGCCCGTAGTCACGGTTGGGCAGATACTTGGTGTACAGTGAGAAGTCCTTCTTCAGATCGTCATTGTCGATGTTGGTTACCAGGTCTTTGCGTGCAATTACGGCGCCGCAAATCCCGAAACCACTGGAAGTCAAGGTCTTCGTGGCCGACTGAACCACGATGTCGGCGCCGTGACAAATCGGACGAAGCAGTGCCGGTGTGGCCACCGTGCTGTCACAGATCAGCGGCAGGTTATGGCTGTGGGCTAGATCAGCCACGGCCGCAACGTCGAAGAAACCTAGTTGTGGGTTGCTGGGAAGTTCTCCGTAGAGAAAGCGCGTGTTCTTGTCGATCTTTGCGGCCCACTCATCTACGTCCGCAGAGTTCTCGACCCAACGGCACTCGATATCCCGCTCTTCCATCAGGCGGACGTTGAACTGCTGGAATGTACCGCCGTAGCACTGGGCAGTGGCGACGAAGTTCCGCGGCTCGTGAACATCGTGTTTCTTGTGCACGAGGAACGGCTGGACCGCCAGCATGATTGCCGCCATTCCGGATGACGTCGAGCAACATGACGTCTCCCCGTCAAAGCCGTAGCCCTCCAGAAGGGCGAGGGTCCACTCGTAGTAGTAGGTCGAGGGATTGGCGATCCGTGAGTAGCACCAGGTGGGGATCAGATAGGCCAATGCAGCCGCCATCTCGTCGGAGTCGCGATAGGCTTGTGAGGAACTCATGAAGACGGGCTCAATGATGGCTCCTTGATAGTCCTCGATGGCCTCCTCGACGGCATAGAGTCCGTGCACCGCGACGGTGTCGAACTTCCACTTCTTGACCACCTCCTTGATGTACTTGGTCCGCTTGGCCAGGTACTCGTTGTTCTCGTCGATGTACTTCTGCATTCCCGGAGTGATCACGACTTCTTCGCCGCCGTACATTTGTACCCTCCCGTCTCAAATTCGCTACGGATCTTCTCAGCAGTCCGTCAGCATACCCGCACTACCTGTGATATCGCAACCCTTCACCTTATCTGGCTTTCCTGGTGTCGATACAGGACGCCGTGCGGACCGTTCCGGGATTCACAGTACGCACTTGTGGGCTCTGGCCGGCCGGGGATATCACCCCGTTGAGCGTTATCCAGCACTGGCGCATTGACTCCACCAGCGAGGCGCGGATAACGAGGTTTTATCGACTTCGGGAAACGTGAGAGAGAGCGTTAGATGAACGACAACGAAACCAGGCTTACCAGCGGGCTGTTGAAGGCGATCACGGCTGAGTGGGAAGGCAATAGCTTCTATCGCATGGCGGCGGAAACCAGCAAGGACCCTAAGGCACGGGAAGTCTTCGGCCAACTCGCTCAGGAGGAACTCAGCCACATGGAGTACCTCACTGAACACTACGAGTCGGTGCTGAAGACCGGCAAGCTGAGCGGAGGAGCCACTCTTGGCAAACGCATGAACCTCTCGGATAGCTTCCCGATCTTCTCCGAAGACATCAAAAGTCGGCTCAAGGAAGCCCACTTCGAGATGAGCTCGCTGTCCATTGGGATAAAGCTCGAGCTGGATGCGATGAACTTCTACAAGGCCGAAGCCCAAGCTGTCGATGATCCCGAGGCCAAGAGGTTCTACACCGAACTGTCTGAGTGGGAGGCGGCTCATTACCACGCACTTCTCCGCCAGCAGGAAGCCCTCAAAGAGGATTACTGGTCCGCCGGGGGCTTCGCTCCGTTTTGAGCATGATAGGGCGGCAACCCTCGGCGAGGTACCTTCAATGCACGGGCCAGGGCAGTAAGGCAGAAGCTGCGATGAAGTTGCGGAGATAGACGATGGACGACAGTATTCCCCTGAAGGTATTGATTATTGACCCAGTTCCATCCAGCGCAGACGCTCTTCGGAACGTGTTGCAGCAAGTGGAGACGGTTCTCACGATCCACACCGTTCAGTCGCTTACAGACGCCCCCGTCGCTATTGAAGTCAATGACATCAACACGGTGTACATTGACCCGATTGCACTTGACCTTGATCCGGCTACACGGTTCGTCTTCCAAGTCAGACGGCGTTATCCGACGATAGTCTTTGTCCTGTACGTGGATTCTAGCCAGTATGACGACCTTGGTGAGGTCTTCTACGGAGGTCGGAGGATTCGTTTCCGGCATTATTACCAGCTCTATAAAGACCTCAAACACGAATCGTTCAGATCGAACGTGTTGCGGACAGTTGGGCGTTGCGAAGCGTATTTATCACGCAGCCTCACGCAGGAGAAGATAAGGAGGTTGAAGGCGGAGCTGACCATAATTCAAGATGCGGCGGACACAACTGAGGAATCAGTCAGTGTACCTCTGAAGATGCTGAAAGACATTCAAGAGCAGTTGGACGCCCGCGGAAAGGAGGCAAAGCCTTCGGTAAGCCCGGCGGAGTTCCTTGGCGTCTACCCACAGTCAATCAAGGGGGACAGGTGTTTTGTAGTAATGCCTTACTCCGAGGAATGGTCGAGCGGTGTAGAGCAGCTTGTGAAAGAGGTATGTGACGATGTCGGTTTCGAGTGTGCTGTGGCAAGCACGATGGACGGGCGGTTCGTGGCTCGTGACATATGGGAGGGAGTATCCGGTTCGGGTGTGATTCTGGCAGACTTAACCGGCGCCAACGCAAACGTGACGTACGAGATTGGACTAGCAGATGCCATAGGCCGGGAAGTAGTACTTATCGGCCAGAGTCTCAGTGTGCCGTTCGATTTTCTCGGTCATCGGCTTATCGCCTACGAGAACTCGGTTCCAGGGGCATTGGAGCTGCGAAACAAGCTGACGGATCGACTCAGGGGCATTAAGGCGCATTGTGACCAGGAGTCTGCGAATGCGGAGAATCCTGGATAACGGCAGGTGTCGCTTCGGTGAGCTGAACGCCTACAGGCGTGGACGGTCTATTCTGCCGGGAGGGTAGGGCTGTCTGTTGCGTTGATGGCATCGCGCACTTGCAATGTGGCTTCGCGGGTGCGCTCGATCTGGCTGATGAATTCCTTCCTTGCCTCCGATCTGACGAGGTGCTCGTCAGGCGGCGTACCCTTGGCGAGTGTGGTTAGCTCGCTGACGATGGTCCCGCACGCGGAGGTCAACTCGTTGATAACCTTGGAGTCGGGCACGCCCATGTTCTCCCCGGGCGTATCGCCCGGCGGGCTCCGCCGGAGGAAACGGATCATCGATTCGTGGTTGGCAATCAGCGAGGCGGCCAAACGCCGATGGTCATCGGCCCGGCCGGCGTCGTCTTGACTCAGTCTGCCGATCCACTCGTCATAAGCCCCAGGGCCGGTCACCGCTCCGAACCGCTCGCCGACTTCGTTGTTTAATGCGCTGCGGGCATGGTCGAGAGCCACGCTCAGCAGCTCCTCAGCAGAAGCTGGCGCCGGCGTCATGGCTTCGACGACATACAACTGCAGCGGTGGTGTGACGAGGCGCAGGTCCGATGTGCTGGCCGATGCTGTTGGCGGACGCACGATCCTGCCGACCAGCCCCACGCCCGACTCGCACCGCCCCGTGATGATCCCCCACATGTGCTCACACTCGCCCGGCCAGCCTTGCCAGGCAAGCACGAGCTGATTGTTCTCAAGAGCCCGCTCCACGAGAGGGAGGTAACTGGCGCAGAAGTGCTGCCCAAACTCAGGGGCGTGATCGAGACCTCGTGCCGCCTCGGGTGGATGCAGCTCACGGATGATCATGCCGAAAAGACGCGCTGCGGGTACGACAAAGGCATCACGTGCGCAGAGCAGCCATAGGTCGACTCTGGGCTGATCCCGCACCGCGCAGGTCATCAAGGGTAGCCCCATCGTGGCATGAAGATCATCGAAGTCGATGTCCAGTCCGGCGCCCCGCGCTACCTCATGAAGGGAGTGAGTGAGCGAGAAGGAAGGATCGCTCAAGGCAGAACCGGGTGGATTAGTATCTTGCATTCTCGATGATCCTCCGAACTCAGCAAGCCCGCCAGCTCGTCCGTCTCACCTTACGCAGAGAATGGCACGGTGTCCCGGATCCGCGCTGGACTTGGCGCACGCCCGGTTACGTCTGGAACGCAAACGCATCCTAGCCACGCAGACATCTAACCGCGAGGTGGGCGAATCTGCAAGCTGCCCGAGGAGATGCCTGCTTCCTGGGGGCTGACCCTGAAAACGCCAAACGCCCTTCATAGGCCGCTGAAGCCCATTCCGTGAGATTTCTTGGTCCGTTAACACAACCTGCGAAACCAAGGCGACGATGAGTCGAATGCAGGCGTCTACTTACTGCGGTACGAGTACAGATTCAACTGTTTACTTAGGCGAGATAACATGAGTCTGAACGCTGGGTGTTCGCAAGAGCTTATCGGATCAGAACTGGTCGCTGAGGACGAGTCTTTCGCGGACATCGTCGTGCAATTCGTCGACGGGTTGAGTAGGCGGCTCGACACGATGGAAGACGCGATACGGGCCTCGGATTTTGAAGCCCTGCGGACCGCAGCCCATCAGCTTAAGGGCAGCGGAGGCGGGTACGGATATCCGATCCTGACCGAGCGGGCTGCCGAACTAGAGAAGGGAGCCAAGGCTAAACTCCTCGGCGACTGCGCGCAGCAGATCGAAGAGCTTCGACAGCTGGCCGCACGCATTGTCGTCTCAGCCGATTGACACACGCTGCGATCCGTGGGCGTGATTCAACGCAGATCCCTCTCTGTATGCAATCGCTGCGCACGCGATTAGATTGACTACCACAACTCAATTCAGGTAGAATACCTTCCTATCGGTTCGGATGGGTCTTGGACGCGACGCGAGATCGAAATCCCACGCCGATGTTCAGATGGAAGGGAGCCCTCGTCATGTTCCAGCCTGGTAGGTCGCTTACGGTTCGGGTACGTACCGGCATCGTCATCGGGGGACTTATACTCTCCGTTGTCGCGAGTACTCATGCGCAGACGCCGCTGATCATCGACCACAACTGCACGAATATTGCTCAGGTGCCGGACGTGTGGGTTGAGCAGGCGAAGAGTCAGTTTCGATTGTCCTACGGGCACACGTCGCACGGCAGTCAGATCGTCACCGGAATGACCGTGTTGGAGGGCCTGCCGGGGTCGATCTACCTGTTCAACTACGATGGTTCGGGAGGCGAACTTTCGCTCCATGACACCACGCCGCCGGGCGACCTGGGCAATCCTGATTATTACACTTGGGCTACGCTGACCCGTGACATGCTGGACGCTCCGGGCAACGATCGCAACATGGTCATGTGGTCGTGGTGCGGGCAGGCGGACACGACCGAAGCCAACATTCAGATATACCTAGATCTGATGAGCGCTTTGGAAGCCGACTGTCCGGATGTCACGTTCGTATATATGACCGGACATCTTGTTGGCACGGGCGAGGAGGGCAATCTACACCAGCGGAACAATCAGATCCGCGATCACTGCATCGCCAACGGGAGCGTCCTCTTCGATTTCGCCGACATCGAGAGCTATGACCCGGATGGGGATTACTTCCTCGATCTCTATGCGGACGACGGGTGCAACTACACGGGGGGCAATTGGGCCGTCGAGTGGTGCGCCGAGCATCCCGGTGACGATCTGTGCATCGACTGCAGTTGCGCCCACTCCCAACCGCTCAACTGCAACCTCAAGGGTAGGGCGTTCTGGTGGATGATGGCCCGCCTTGCCGGCTGGCCCGGGCCGGGCGGAGATCCGGTCAACAGCCCCCAGATTCCGCCCTGGCCGCATAACGTCAGGAAGAACCGCTATCTATCGATTGACCCGAGCACCAACGCAGATACAGAGGTCGCGCTTAGGGTCGATCTGGTGGACATGAACCGTTGCTCCGGCGATCTCCGCCGGGCTTGCCGCCTGGGTCACGACGACGATTGCCCAACAGTGTGCGATAGCGACCTCGATATCGTATGCCTGAGTGATGTGCCATGCGACGGCGGAAGCTGCGTGGAGACCGGTCCGTGTGTAGTGCACCCGGACGAAGGATTGACCCTCTGGGTTGAGGAACCGGAGCAGGAGCCGATATTCTGCCGTTTGCCTGGCGGATGTACGGACCAGGATTGGCTCGCGCGGCTTGGGGATACGCCGTATGCTCGGAGTTGGAATGACTTCGGCGTGAGCGACTCGTCTGTGCTGCACGTAAGTGATTGCCAAGTAACTCCAGTGGCCACGTACGCAGTGAGAGCATGCCTTCCGCCAACGTTCGACACATGCAGTGATCCGCTTGTCATAGGAACGATACGGAAACCCAACCGCTACTACGCCGACGTGGTCGGTCCTGTTGATCCGATCACCCAGGAGTTTGCGCCGCCGGATGGATTTACAGATGTTCGTGACGTGCAATGTGGATTGCTCACCAATCTGAACTACGGAGTGCCGGGGGCTAAACCTCAGGCTCACTGGACATGGGTGGCCTTGGCTACTAGGGGGTACCCCCTTTACGAACCGTTCCCGTGTCTGTGCACTACCTACCTCCAGCATCTTCTGTTCGGAGTAGAAGGCCGACCGTTCGCTTGGTCCGGCAACAACGTCGATCCGGGTGACTGCCCATAGGCGAGCCATCTCTTGCGTTGAATCTGCCATGCCGGCGGTAGGGATGCATCGCAGACACTCTCGACACGCTACGCCACCGCTGGGCATAATGCGCGGCTTTACTCGCCTTTTCGTGTAGACGAGTCTGCCCAAAGTGCGTCGGGCATTAAGCGCGGTCGGCCTTTACGGTCCACGCAGGCGAGTGTGGTCGATGCCTGGCAGGTGAGCTCGCCAGCGCAGTGAATCTCATAGCTGTGATCCACCCGCGTGCGGGTCATCCGTTCCACCTTCACGCTGGCGGTTATGAGGTCATCGTAGCGGATGGGGGCGAGATACTTGACGGCGGCCTTGTAGACTACGAAGCAAACCCCTTGAGCCTCCAAGTCGCGATAGCGGAAGCCGTTACGCCGAAGCAGGTCCGTACGCACGACTTCGAAGTACTCCCAGTACTTGGCGTGGTGAAGGTACCCCATAGCGTCGCATTCCGCGTATCGCACACGGATTTCGACGCTGCAGCGGTCGCCCGCTGGTTCGCTCGACGTGTCACCCATAGGCTACTTGTCGTGCCACCGACTCAAGCGGCTAGGCCGGTCGGTAAGGAAGAGAAGATCCAAGTCCTCGATCAACGCCCGCCGATCCCGTGCTGCGATGTTAGAAATACCCTGATAGTGCTCGTGGGGCGACTGTCCCAGGGTCGGGCTCATCGCGTGGGGATACTCCGCCATAACCACCGGGTTAGTCGAGCACCCCGCGGAAACGAGCGTAACGATAAGGCAGCCAGCCAAGATCCAACGAGAGAAACGGACCATCTAATCATCCTTTCCAGCACTAGACGTAAAGCAGGGCCGGCAAGCTCCCCCGAACCCGCGCGATTGCATGATATTTCCGTTCGTGGGTATGTCAACCCGCGGCGCTAGCTCCCTGACGCTAAGCGCCTATGCTGTAAGCAGTGTTGCCCGCGTTGCCTGCCGTTCTACCACTTCTTCTGCTTCCGAGGTGCCTCGATTTCGTCCAGGCTGTGGTGTTTGCCTACGTTGATCCCCGGGCATTTCTTACCCGCGTGGGTCCAGTTGGCCTCCGAGGCGAGCATTTCGCTCCAAAAGGGCCAAGTGCGGCATTGGAGCGGCCTGACAGGGTAGATCGAGCATCTGGGGTGATCGCCATCGCGCGCGAGGAAGATGCAGTCGCCATCAGGTATTTCCGTGAGGCTGTAACGCAGCCCTACTCGGCGAAGATGTTCTTTTCCAAGCCAGCCGTCGGTTCGCCCGAGGAACTTGGCGATCCTGCGGATCTCCTCCTTAGTAGCCCAGACGTACCCCGGATCACCGCTGCAGCAGTTGCCACACAGGGTGCAAGTGAACTTCAGTCCTTCTGCGTACCATTTTTCCTTGCCCACGGATGGACTCTTCCTGGCAGACTTCTCGGCCCGCCGCGCACGGTTTCGCTTCATGCTGATGCCCCTGGGCCTCCAACGAGGCGAGCGGTCATTGCGTTACCTTACGAGTTTGCTGGCTCGCGGTCGAGCAGCTCGCCGGTCCAGGCGCAATACCGGACGATGAAGGAGGCGTATCGATAGCCGTCCACTGCCCAGATGGTACGGGCGCGGGTTCATTTTGGGGCGCTTTCCAGGAGAAAATGTGAGGCTTTGTCATCTTCCAGTTCAGGAGGTGATGTGACGAATAGTGTGTAATGGCAGAGCGATGTAAGCGACCCGGTGCCGTGGTGAACGGCAAGTCCGAACTCGACGAGCTTCTGACGGACCTCGATCGAGGATCGGCTCTGTCAGAAGGGCGCTGGGCCGATAAGAGGCGAGCGACACGACGGCGCGTCCGCTTGCCGTGCACCGTCCGCTTCCTGATGCCTGACGGCGAGACTGTACTGACAATGGAAGCGCATACGCGCGATATCTCCAGATCCGGACTCGGCTTCGTCACCAGAAAACACTTCACCCGCAGTGCCCCCGTGTTGATCGTCATTGAGTCGCACAAAGGCAAACCTCGAAAGCTCACCGGCAAGGTAGCCTACTCGCGAGTGGTGCAGGAGAACTGGTACTTGACTGGTGTAGAGTTTGAGGTGTTTGACTGCGGGCATCTTGAACGGGACTCAGCCGAGAGACGCTCCGGTGACGCTTCCGCGAAAGCGCAACGGGGCCACCAAGCTAATCCTATTTCGGAGGCGTCTGAGGGGCGGAAGGTGGGGAGCCGTGAGCGAGCCCTGCGCTCGCTGGCCTACGCAGGCAGCTCAAAGATCACGTCAAGGCAGGCGATCAACAAGGTGGAATTGCTGGCTGCGTCGGACGACCACGTGGTGCGTCGCGCGGCTATACCGGCGCTTATGCAGATCCCAGGTGCTGAAGGAAGGGACTCGTTGCTCAGGATGCTGGCTGATTCCAACTGGGAGATTCAGGTCGAAGCCGCGGAAGCTCTTGGAAGCATGGGGGCGAAAGACGCGATAGCACAGCTCAAGAAGCTGTTGATGCACCGCAAGGCGGAGGTTGCTCTGCGCGTTGCGGCCGTGCTGGGACGCCTGGGGGATCGGAGCGGGCTTTCCGTCGTTAGCAGATACCTGCCTAAAGACAATCCACACACTCGCGAAGCGGTCCGCGTGTTCGGAATAATCACCGGAAAGCGGTTTCGGCTTAGTGGCGAAGGCATTGCCCAGGCCCGTCAAGAACTGGCGAAGCTCCGCCCACGTTGAGGCTTCTCTCATGTTGTAGATCACCAGCCGGCTCTAAACGCAGCGGGTCGGCGGGTGATTCACCGGCGGAATACCGACCCTCCATTCAACGCCTGATAGGCGTGTGTGCCAAGCAGGTGCCGCAGGCCGGGAGCCAGCTGTAGCCGATTATAGCCCCTTTCACCCGGCTTGCTGTCTGTCGATGATATGTTGGGGTTT
Organism: Phycisphaerales bacterium; assembly: GCA_020348265.1. Classification (GTDB taxonomy): domain Bacteria; phylum Planctomycetota; class Phycisphaerae; order UBA1845; family UBA1845. Next base: position 3,767,586 of record CP070744.1, read on the forward strand.
GCGTTTGGCGGCAGTGCCTGGTTATCGGTTGGTAGGGCGCGGCCCGTTTGAGAGTGGATCGTGCACAGACATACTCTTACATGGCTGGCCATCTTCGGCATCATTGTGCTGATGTTCATGCGCCTCCCGCCTATGGTCGCCAAAGAGGACTCCGTGCTGAATACGTATCGCGCCCTTGTAGAAGTGGATGCTTTGGCAAAGCAGCAATTCGTTCACCCCATTGACGACGATCGCCTCGTCGACGGAGCGATACGGGGGATGATGTTTCAGTTGGATCCCTACAGCGGGTATATCGCCCCGGACGAGCTGCTCCGCTTCGAAAGGCGTCACGCGGGGGATTACATAGGGGTGGGGATCGAGGTAGGTATGCCGGACGATCAGCCGACTGTGATCGCGGCGATCGAAGGGGGACCGGCAGCCAAGGCGGGAGTCCTGGCAGGTGACCGAATCCTCGCCATCGACGGGCACGATGTCGAAGACCTGTCGGTATTCGACCTGGAGAGAATGCTCGAAGGGGAGCGAGGTTCTGTTGTCAGGCTGACCCTTCAACACACCGGCGCCGTTGAGCCTGAACTTCTGACTATCGAGCGCGGCCCGGTCAGCATGATCAGCGTGCGTGGGTTCCGGCGGGATTCCGCGGGTGAGTGGGACTACCTGATCGATCCGGATGGGCGAATCGGTTACATCCGCGTGAGCAACTTCCGCAACAACACCATGCGCGAGTTTGACGAAGCGATGCAGAAGCTGGCTGAGACAGGCTTGCGCGGGTTGATAATCGATCTGCGTTTCAACCCCGGCGGAATGTTGGAGCGGGCTGTCGAGATGGTCGATCGGTTCGTCGGACGGGGTGTGATCGTCTCTACGGTCACTCGGCTCAAGGCTACGTGGCAGTTCTCCGCGACTCCGCGGAACACCCTGGCCGACATGCAGCTTGCCGTCCTGGTTAACCGTGGATCGGCCAGCGCCTCGGAGATCGTCTCGGGATCGCTGCAGGATCACGATAGGGGTGTGATCGTCGGCAAGCGAAGCTTCGGCAAAGGGAGTGTCCAGCGGGTCATACATCTCAAGAGCCACGATGCGGCGATCAAGCTGACTGTGGCCTACTATCAGCTTCCCAGCGGGAGGATTGTCCACCGCACCATTTGGAACAGGGATACCGATGAGTGGGGAGTTCGACCGGACATCGAGGTCACGCTGACTGACGAAGAGATAAAGGCTATTCAAGATTCGCGTCGGAAGCTTGACTCCGGGTTGGGAGCGACTGAACACCTGGATGGCGGCGCCAGTCAGGCTCTTTCCACTACGCAAGCAGTGCCGATTTCACCCTTGGAGATTGTACGTGACCAGCAGCTAACGGCGGCACTTGCTCATCTCGAAGAGAAACTTACACAGCGATAGTCACGGTCGGGGCCGCAGACATATCGACATCGGCGATGTGCGTCCCCGTCTTGAGTATCGCCTTTGGAGCGGCTGTACGACCGTATCTTGGCGAATCAGGTGGAGGCAGGTTGGGGTAGCTGTTGCGAGGCGGGGGCCGGCCCACTTGATTCCAGCTTGTCGCGCGGTGCACTTGCGATTGCCAGGGTCACTCCGGGGAAAGACACGCCTGCAGCGCTTAGTATCTGTGGCAGGCGCTGTCGCCAGGTGTGATCGCGGAAAAGACGGTCCCGAACGGCGCGTCCCATGTCTTGCCGCCGACTTTCATTAGCCAACAACGCGGCGACTTGGTCGCGAGCTTCCCGCGGGGTCCTGAATAGGGCGACCTCCTTGTCGGGGGTGAAGTAATCTGGCAAACCTCTAGCGTCGTTGTGCAGCATGGGCACGCCGGCTGCTGCGATCTGGAACGGCTTGTGCGACACGCCTTCCTCGTCGTTGCCCTGTAGGACGTTGATGGCGATTTTGCCCCTTGCGTAGGCGCGCACTTGATCGTGGTATTCCACCCACGCTCCGCCGGGCGCGCTCGTCCCTCCCCAGTGTTTCCCAAAGACCCCGACGCTGAAGTACTTTGCCAGGTAGCGGAGCGTGAAGGTTCGCATCCAGTTGCGCAGTCTCCAGAGTTGCTCAAGGGCCTCGAAGTAGGCTGCGTAATTGCCGCGGAGCCATGCGCACGGGTCGGGGAAGTCGGGCTCGAGCTTCTTGAAAAGGCGGTATAGTCCGGTCAGAGGATTCGTGCACTTTGCATCCAGCCATTGTTGTCCGAAAGACTGCAGGCTTGAACGAAGGTCACTGGGCGCACGTTGCCATATCTGTGACAGTTCCTCTGCGACGTCCTTTGCGATGATCCCAGTGATTGCATTCACGTCCGGGTCGTCGTGATCGAGGAATACCTCCATCTCCGGAGTGAGGTTGGGCGGCGATCCTGCAACCGCTACTACGTCGAACTCCGGCTCGACGTCGTCAATGATAGTCGCATCGCCGGCGCCTTCAGCCAGGGGCATACCGTGGCAGTTTGGCCAGCCGAGGATCTCCTCCAGCTCCAAGGCGGCAAGGTCACTCTTGACAAAGTGATGATGGTTGGGTGATTTCAAGGCCTCTTGAAGGTTCGGCCTAAGGGCCTCCTTCTCGTTGGCCCACTGGGGTTGATCCGACCACCACATGATGTGCGGTATGCCCAGCCGTTCGAAGAAGGGAACAGGCCTGTCGGCGGGTCCGCTGGTAAACGACCAATCCGCGAGTCCGTTCATGGTGTAGCTCAGGACGGCTCTGACGTTGTTCCCTCGTAGCGTGTCAGCAAACTCCTGCTCGTTGATCTTCTTGCCTTCGTGCTTTGCCTGCCAGACAGCGCCCAGCTCTACAGTAAGCGTTTCTATGCCTAGTCCCATAGACGCTTCAGCTATGTCCAGCATCCAATGCCGCGACATATTCCCCGGATTAAGCAGGATCAGCAGCTTGCCTGCCAGCTCGACGACCTGAGCAGTCTGTGCCTCTGAGTGTTCGGCTGCCGATGTCGTCTCCGTGGTTGCGCATTTCCCGCTGCTCTCCGCGTTGCGTTCGGTGTCGGGGTCGCCGCAAGACTCGATCTTGTCCGCGCCGCGGATTTCCGCCATCTGCAAGACCGCTTTCAACCGAGAGCCGGCCAAGTGGTCGCGCAAAGCTCGTTCTTGCCCCGCTCGGGCGATCTCTCGACGCTTTGCCGGGTTGGCCTGGTAGAAAAGAATCTTCTCGCGCAGGCTTTGCTCGTCCGTGAATGTGTCACATTCCTTGCCTATTTCGAAGTAGTCGGACAGACCACGATGATCGTAGCAGAGCAGGAAACCTCCCGAAGCCGCGATTTCGAAATGTTGTCGGCTCACGGCGGATTCGGAGTGTTCGTCGATAAGAGCGATGTTTATAGCCGACGAGCGAAAGCGGCCAATGCGGGCAGCTTCGTCGACGGGCATCTTATCAGCCTGCAGGCCGTAGGTTTCCTGCCAGCCTCTCCCAGCCAGATGGAATCGGTCACCGAGCGTTCTCTTTAGGTAGATGATGAACCGGTCACGTTGGTGAAGAGCCAACTGAGCAATGAAGAGGTGCTTTGCTGCGAAGTAATTGGCGGCCTTTTTGGCCAGATCCTCCAGCGAATCGGAGTCCGCGGGAAGTTCACCGCACTCATAGGTCTTGTGGTAGATGTCGAAGAAGGTCGTACGGGGATTGGCGGCACGGACCGTAGCGGCTACCGGGCCGATCCAGCCGTCGCGAGGCGATGCCGATACGCCGTAAGCGGCTGCGGACGGTGCTGCGTCACCCACGAACGATACCGGAACCGATGTATCTCCTTCCGTGAGCCCATCGGTTTCGTAATCGAATTCCGGTGCCCCGGCGGGTAAGTGTATGACGTTCGGTATGCCAAACCGGCGAAGTTCTTCAGCGTGGTCGGGATCTATTATCGCCTTGGTCCACCGTTTACTCTGCAGAACCTGCAGCGCAATTGACCAGTTGAGGCGTCTGAGGACGACGGTCACCGGGTCGGTGAAGTGCGACACGAGTGGGACGCCCGCATACTCATGGGTCAACTTGAGGTCCGACATCCCCCCGGGTCCTTCGATAAAGGTCAGACCGGCAGCGCCGTTATCCAGGAGCACATCGGGTGGATCGGGTTTGATGGCTTCCAGGATGCGTCTTCCGGTTTCGACCCGCGCGGCTAAATCGGCGTCGTAGGGCGTTTGGGTGGTGAAGGGGCTCTCCAATTCAATCGGATCGATTCCGCACGATCGGCAGGCAGCTTCCCACAAGGTGCCGGCAATAAGTCCTATTCTCATGATGGTGTCATCTATAGGTGAGAGAGTCAGTTCGGGCCGGCACCTGCCGGAAGCGGACCACATGCAAAAGTCCACATGTCGACTCATCGGCATATCATGGTTCAGCACTCGACCCCGAAGCCCGCGGCGGGTGTCTAGCTACGAATCGCCCCGAGCGGGTGTGCTACTGCTCTCGAGCAGCGTATGAACACCAGCAGGACCTCACGGTACTGCTTGAAAGCAGTCTCACACGATATGGCTCCCGAACCCGCCCGGATTCCTCCTGAGCCTCGGAGCCGCATGCGCCTCCCGACCTCATCGCCAACCATTCCTCCAGCACAACGGCCCTGCTTCTCTCCAGCCCAGCAGCAAGGTGAGGAGCCCTCCCGTACGCCCGACAACCCACGGTCGCGCCCGGCCTCGCTCAACCGGGTTCCAGAAGATGCCTTTGACCCTCGTTCTAAGCCTCGAAAACGCGATTATGGATTCAGACGCACGGTCCGGTGCGTTCGCCGTCCCGTAGTTGTACCGGCGTGCACGAGCTGGTAGGATGCATAATCACCGGTTCTGTCGTCCAAAGGATCCGACTTCTTGGTCGGACTCAGGAACACGTAAAGGGCGACGTGTCTTTTAGCGGTCGACCGGGAACCGGAATCACCTCGTGATTCATATAGCGCCCTGTGGGTTTTAGTGCGAGCCGAATGGCGCGAGGGCATATACCGGCCTGCGGAGGGCGGGCAAGTGCATCGGTCGAGTGATGTCGTTGAGTCTGTGTCGCTCACTGCCGATTGGGTGGCTGCGCCACCGTACATCGTGAGCGCGACACCGCCCAGCGGAACGCAAGGCCTTAGCGCGTCCATGCGTTGCCTCCGAATACCGTGTGCTGATAATGGGATGTCTCTTTGCCCCCACACGTTCATGTTCTTCTCCCGATTTGCTCTTGGACCATTGAGACCGCGCCCCCCTCCAGTCCATCCTTACGAATGAGAACACTTACGCCGACCGTGTTCGTTGTTTCTGATAAACCGTCTGTCGACTACAAGATGTATATGATCCTGTGGGGATCATTGGTAACTTAGGAGGAGAGAAGTGTTTCCTCTGAGCCTGAAAGAGAGGATGTGCAGAATGAGAGCTGCAATGAGAGTGCCAGTGGCAGTAAGCTGCGCCCTGGCGGTACTTAACATAACACCCCGTGTGTGGGCTGCTGGCGAATGCATTAGCTTCGGCCGTTCCTACCTCCACACCGACCACGCTGAGATTGTATTCGGCACTGGGGATAACGCGATACCATTAGGCAGTGGTTTCTTTGGAGACGAGTCCGACGCTGTCGTCGAGTGCAACGGCGAGAGCCCGTGTGTGGTTCCGCTTGAGGCCGACTCCTTCGAGTGGCCATCCACTGCCGATTCGCTCGTCGACTACGTGGTGGACGACGAGATCTGCCGGTATGCACCGGATTCTTGCGACCCGGACCCGGAGGGGATCCCGATCAAACTAACGAAGCTATCGTTGAAGAGCAGCAACCCCTTGTCTGTAACGTGGAACGGGGGGCAGAATCCGACGCCGTTCGATATTCACGTGGGAGTGTCGTCCAACCAAGAATCGCTAGGAACAATATGGATTTGCACGGATGCGGATGGAAAGGGCGGCACCTTCAGTTCCTCTTGGCGCGTACACGCGGTGGTCGAATTTCGCCAAACCGATAACCCCGAGAACGTGATCATATTGGATACAGGGCTTCCAGAAACCTTCCACGCCGTGATTATGGAGAGCGTGTCCGACGGGCAGTGGTCGTACGAACCGGAGGAAGGATTGTTCCCCGATCCGTGTAACCAGTCTGCCGCTAACTGCTTCAATGTTGTTAGGGCCGCTCATAGGAATTGGCACTACGACTGGTGCCACGAGAGCGTCGCGCCGGCGCTGGAAGTAGAGGAGTACGACGAGTGCCCGTTGGATCCGGACAAGATCCTGCCGGGGGTGTGCGGGTGCGGGATCCCGGACGACGATAGCGATGGTGACGATTACCCTGACTGCGTCGACTGCGCTCCGGGGGTCGATGATGATATTTACTGTCCGTGCCCGTACCCTTGCCTTTCACCCTCTGCGGATGGTATCCCGACCGTCTCCGAATGGGGTCTGGTTGTCCTGGCTTTGCTGCTCATGATTGTCGGAAAGGTCTACTTCGGCCGTCGGCGCTGGGTTGCGCAGGCCTAGTGCACCGTTGCGCTTGAGTTTGCGGGTGTGCCACTGCTTTCGAGCAGTGCGTGAACACCAAAAGAACCCCGCGGCACCGCTTGAAAGCCGCGGCACAGGATCCAGCGCGCACATCCAATCAGGGCGACTTATATCGTTGCGTTGCGACTGCGCGGGCGATGTTATAGACTCCTGCCCCATGGAAACGAAAACCACAATCGACAAGCTGAACGAGCACGTTGGCCGGACCGTCACCCTCAAAGGATGGGTCTACAACACCCGAACCAGTGGGAAGATCGCGTTTATCCTTCTACGCGACGGTACCGGACTGTGCCAGTGCGTGGTCGAGAAGAACGATCAGACCGAGCGATTCTTTGACGAGGCCAAGAAGCTCCCGCAGGAGTCATCCGTCGAGATTACCGGGGAAGTGTCCGCAGACGAGCGCGCGGTGGGGGGGCATGAGCTAAAAGCGACCGCGTTGCGGGTCGTACAGGGTTCCGAGGGATACCCCATCACGCCTAAGCCACACGGCATCGAGTTCCTGATGAAGCAGCGGCACTTGTGGTTCCGCTCGCAGCGCCAGTGGCACATCATCCGCATCCGGGCGACGGTGGTGGATCAGATCCGCCGGTACTACAACGACAACGGGTACGTGCTGATCGACACGCCCATCTTCGCCCCGGCAGCGGGGGAGGGGGCTCAGACGCTCTTTCAGGTCGACTACTTCGGCGAGCCCGTCTACCTGGCCCAGACGGGTCAGCTCTACGTCGAGGCGGCATGCATGGCTCACGGGAAGGTCTATTGCTTCGGCCCGACCTTTAGGGCGGAGAAGAGCAAGACCCGCCGACATCTCACCGAGTTCTGGATGGTCGAGCCGGAGATCGCCTATGCAAGCATGGCCGACGTGATCGACATGGCTGAGGATTTCATCTGCTCCATCGTTGAGCGGGTGCTTCGCGATCATCGCGACGGGTTGATCGAACTCGGCCGGGATATCGCGGAACTCGAAGCAGTCAAGAAACCGTTCTACCGGATCACCTATACCGAGGCGGGGGAGATCCTGCAGAGCTCCAAGGCGAGGGAACTGCTGGAGAATGATCTGAAGGTGAAAACCGCCCGGGTGGCGGAGCTTGACGCCAAGATCAAAGAGCTCGAAGCGACGGCCAAGGGGGGTGGCAAGGAGTGGCAAAAGGACAAGGCGGTGGCCGAGGCGATCGATGCTCGTGAAGAGCGCTCCGAATTGCAGGAACAGATCGCCAACATTCCCCACCATATGGAGCTGGCGGCCAACTTCGAGTGGGGCGGTGACCTGGGCGGGTCGGACGAGACGATCATCTCCCGCCTGCACGACAGGCCCGTATTTGTCACCCACTATCCGAAATACGCCAAA
>CP070744.1:3775482-3789467 GCA_020348265.1 Phycisphaerales bacterium
GGCCCGACTGCGACTATCACCAAGGGGCGTGGGGGCAAAGAGCTGACCGACTTCGCAGCGTTGCAGGAGGCCGGTGCCGTTGCGTTCACCGATGACGGCGACGGAGTCGAGGATGACGCGCTGATGCTGGCTGCGTTTCAGCAGGCGGAAAGGCTCGGCGTTGTTCTAATACAACACTGCGAATACAAGGCGCTTTCTGCTGGAGGCGTGATGCACCTGGGCGATGTGTCACACAGGATTAACTTGCCGGGGCTCGATCCGCGGTCGGAAGAAGCGATGATCGAACGCGACGTAGACTTTTGTCGACGAACAGGCGCTCGATACCACATTGCGCACATCTCCACGGGTCGAGGCGTTGAGTTTGTTCGGCGGGCCAAGCAGGAGGGTCTTCCGGTTACGGCTGAGGTGTGCACGCACCATCTCCTTCTGACGGACGAGGCATGCGCGAAGAGGGACCCCAATACGAAGATGCACCCACCCTTGCGCCCACAATCAGACGTGGATGCCTGCCGCCAAGGTCTGCTGGATGGAACGATCGATTGTATCGTGACAGATCACGCCCCGCACACGAGTGAGGAGAAGGCACGCGGATTCGTAGAAGCTCCTCCCGGCATCGTCGGACTGGAGACTGCGTTGGGCGTAGCCACCCGGGTGATGATAGCTTCCGGACTTGCGGGCTGGTATGAGCTTGTCGGCTGGTTCAGCGCCGGGCCTAGACGCGTGCTGAATGCGGCCCGCGGGGGCATAGACGTCGGCGTCACTGCCGATCTGACGCTGATTGATCCGCTCTGCCATTGGATTGTCGACCCACAGCGGTTCTGCTCCAAGAGCCGCAACACTCCGTTCGGCGGTTTCGAGTTTACCGGGCGAGCGGCAGGGACCATACGCGGCTCGCGTATTTGCCCTGCAACCCATGGTTGGGGATCGCGGTTTCGGGATAATCCTCGTCCCGCAGTCTAATAATAGTCGGCGTTTTCCGCTCCACATACCCCACATATTGTTCGTTGGCGCGCCCACTTCCCGCGGCCTTTCGCATGAAGCGCGGGCAGTCGAAGCTCAGACGCCATGATCTAACGTCGATGAAAACTAGAGATTGCGCCAGGTGAGGCAATGAAGGGAGTGCGTGCGCGTTCAAGCGGACGTTCTCGGATGCGTGTCTCCGGGTGAGGTAATCCATGTTGCGTTGGGACTGCGGTCAATGACGATGAAAGCGACACCGTCTGCTCGGGAAGGTGGGAGAGCCCGGACCTGGATCTGGCTTATGCTGAGCATCCTTGCGGCCTGCGGGATCGGTGCGGTCCTCTACGATCAGACGAAGGTCCGCGGTATCGCCGAGGCGAAAAGGCAGATAGCCGATCTGCTGTTGGAGCACAGGGCCCTACACCTTTACATCCAGCGTGACGCACATCCTGCTCTGTACCGGGCGAAGGATGAGGGCAACATCGCGCGAGACTTCTATGCCCCGGAGTTTCTCTCTTCATCCTACATGGTACGGAACCTACACGGCTATTTGAACGAAGCGAGAAAAGAGGAAGGTCGTACGGAAGTCTACTATAAGATGGCAGCAGCGAACCCCCGCAACCCGGTGAATATGGCGGATGCGTTGGAGACCGACCTCATAAGGATGTTCAACGCTGACCGAGGAACCAAGGAATACCGCGAAGTAGTCGAGGTGGATGGGAAGAAGTATCTGTACTATGCCCGCCCGTTTCTTCAGACCAATGAGGCGTGCCTGAAATGCCACGGTGATCGTCAGTCGGCTCCGAAGCAACTGCAGGCAAGATACCAGGGGAGCGGCGGGTTCGGCGACAAGGAAGGTAATATCCGGGCGATCGAGTCGATTCGCATTCCGATCCAGTCGCAGCTGGCCACGGCGCAGATTGTGTCTATCGCCATGGCAGTCGCCGGTCTGGGAATGGCCGGATTGATGCTAGTCAACGGACGCCTGAAGTCTGCCGTGCGGACCCGTACGGCAAAGTTGGAGAAGGAAGTCGCTGAACGCAAGCGGACCGAGAAGGCACTGCGCGAAGGAGAAGAACGCCTTCAGGCCATTCTCGATACGATTCATGCGGGGGTCCTTCTTATCGATATCGATACGCACGTGGTTGTCGATGCCAACGCGGCTGCCCTGAGAATGATAGGTGCATCCCGAGAGCAAGTCGTTGGCCAAGTGTGCCACGAGTATCTGTGTCCGGGGGATGTTGAACGCTGCCCCATTACGGACTTGGGGGAATCGACCGACAACTCGGAACGGGTGCTGGTCACGGCAGAGGGAGACTCGCTTGCGATTCTCAAGACGGTTACGCCCATTACGCTGGATGGTCGCACGTTACTGTTGGAGAGCTTCATCGACATCAGCGAGCAAAAGGAGGCGGAAGAACAGCTGCGCAAGAACGTTGCAGAGTTGGAGGAGTTCAACTCCCTGGCCATTGGGCGGGAAGAGCGAATGATCGGGCTCAAGCAGGAGGTTAACGCAATGGCTGAGCGGGCCGGAGTGAAGTCACCGTATGATCTTTCCTTTATTCCGACCGACAAGACCGGCGTCACCGCGGGACGCTAGTCTGCAGGGACCAGGCTGGAGGCATGTATCTCGTGGAGCGCTAGAGCTGAGCGGAGTATCCGGGAGATCTCGATGAGAAGCATCGGAGCCAAGTTTTCGGTTGGCGTAGGGCTGCTTGCGCTGGCATTCTCGAGCTTCATGTTGTATCGAACCTGGGTCACCAGCAAGACGCAGACGGAAGAGTTGATGGCCAGGCAGGCTGAGCTCGCCCTTGAATTCGACCTGGCGATTCGCAAGTATGTCGGTTCCGAGATTCGCCCGAGGATGGCCAATCCGTACCGATCCCACGCGTCTGCGGCAGATTCTCATCAATCTGATCGGCAATGCGCTTAAGTTCACCGAGGTGGGTGGCGTGCGTCTCGTTACGCGCTTTGTACCGGACGATCGGGGGTCGGTGATGCAGTTTGATGCGGTCGATACCGGCATCGGGATGTCGGACGAGCAGGTGTCGAGGCTGTTTCAGCCTTTCACACGGGCCGACGCTTCGACTACGCGCAAGTTTGGCGGTACCGGACTTGGACTGACTATCAGCAAACGCTTGGCCCAAATACTGGGCGGAGATGTGACGGTCATCGAAACCGGCGAAGGCATCGGTACGCGCTTCCGCGTCACGGTGGCTACGGGGTCCGTCGATGGCGTGAGGCTCATTGACGAGCACGAAGCGGCTGCTGGGACACCGGCAGTTCCGGCGGGTGGTTCCGTGAAACCCAGCTTGGCAGGTCATCGTATCCTTCTGGCGGAGGACAGTCCGGACAACCAACGACTGATAGGACATGTTCTGAATAGGGCCGGAGCAGAGGCGGTCGTCGTGGACAACGGGAAACAGGGCGTCAACACGGTTCTGGGCGCTCAAGACGCGGGCAGGCCATTCTGCGTGGTCCTGATGGACATGCAGATGCCGGTAATGGACGGGTACGAAGCGACGAGGATGCTTAGAGATAAGGGGTACAGGGGTTTGATCATTGCCCTTACAGCCCATGCCATGCAGGGGGATCGTGAGAAGTGCATCCGGGCGGGGTGCGATGAATATACAACCAAACCCATCGACCGGCACGGGCTGCTGCATCTCATTGAAACGCTGCTTGCCGAGCGCGGGGAAGGTTCTCTAGTCAATAGCCAGGCAGCGGATAGAGTAGCGGCTTTCTGAACGACCACTCGTTACTTGTGAATTGCTTCGGCACGGATCCGTGCACTCAATCGAGTCCATCCGCGGAGAATGTTCGGCCGGACCGTCTCAAGCCCGGATAATCGTCACAATTCACAGCTTGCGGGATACCAGCCCCGAGGTCATAGTGTGCGCGCGAGCAGAGGGATGATGGAGTATCGATACCGGGAGTCTCGTAATGTCATTGATGCAGGACCTGTTTCGCGAGTCGCCGTTTGAGCCGCTGCGCTATCACATGAAGGCGGTCATGGACTGCGTTGCCTTTGTCAAGCCGATGTTCGAGATGGTTCGAGAAGGCAAACACGAGGAGCTTCTGGAACTTGCCCGGAAGGTCTTCAAGGCCGAGCACGCAGCCGATCTCATCAAGGCGGACATTCGCAGAACGATACCGAGCAGATTTTTCCTCCCGGTCTATCGAGGCGATCTGCTGGGCTACGTGAAGCTGCAGGACGACATGGCTGACTCGGCCGAAGATATTGCTGTTCTGTTGACTATAAAGAAGCTGGCTCTTCCCGACAGCCTTGTGGAACCGGCACGAGAGTATGTTGACAAAATAGAGGGCGTGTGTGCTCAGAGTCAGGCGATCGCGGAATATCTCCCCACGCTTGTCGAAGGTGATATGGCCGGCAAGGAGGCTGCGCACGCCCTGGAACTGGTCAATGCCCTGGAGAAGGCGGAATGGGAGGCGGATCGGCTCCAGTATTCCCTCTCACAGAAGCTCTTTGCCCTGGAAGATGTCATGAAGCCCACAGATATATTTCTCTGGTTCCGCGTTTTCGGCGAACTTGGACAACTCGCCAATTTCGCGGAGAAGACGGGCGACAGACTGCGACGGATGCTTTCCAACTAGCTTCGTGGTCCCCTCCGGGAGTGGGACGCTTTGTTCGTTACCGCACAGTCTGCCGAGCGACTCGAACGCAAAGAGGGCACTGCGCGAATTGGTTACGCCGACGCGGCTGCAAGACAAACCCCGATGAGTAACGGGAAGCATCTCTTCAATCGATGAATCCTCCTTATGGCGATGATTGACCTGCAGTCGCTCGAACCTTATCACCTCGCCTGCCTGGCGATCGCCGTAGGTATGTTGGTATGGGATACCGTGGAGGTGGGGCGCAACGACGCCGCCAATCTCGTAAACGCAGTCTTCGGCGCCCGTATTTTGACTCGGCGGCGGGCGATTATTCTTGCCGGAGTGGCTGTCGTCTGTGGCGCGGTTCTGAGTTCCGACGTTATTGACACGGCCCGTAAGGGTATTTTCAATCCGACGGCTCTTGACCACCTCAACACCGCGTTGGCGATCTATGTCTCGGTTTACATTGTCGACACGGTATTGCTGTATAGCTACTCCGCGTTCGGCATGCCCATCAGCACAACGGCATGTCTGGTCTTTGAGCTCTTAGGGGCGTCATTTGCCCTTCAGGCATCGTCGGTAAACTGGGGCAAGGCCGGCACGGTCATATCCGGCATCGTATGTTCCATCGCCCTGTCCGGGTTTGCCGCCTTTCTGATTCAGCGGGCGGCCCGCGGGGCGATCCGGGGTAAGACGTCCAGCCTGGGCACGTTGCTGCTTCACGGTGGGTGGGTGGGAGGGGGACTTGCTGCCGGGCTCGTGTACTTCTTGCTGCTCAAAGGGATGAAACACGTTCCTTGTGTGCACAGTTTTAACGCGTGGTTGAGCGAGCTTGACGACAACGCCGACGTGAGGATCAGCAGTGCCGTTATCGTTCTCACCCTTTGGGGTCTGTTTGCCATATCAATACATCTGGCACTTGTCGTTTTTCGAAAGCGGGCGGCGAGGCTGCTCTTTCCGGTTCTGGCGATGTTTGGGATGATGGCCATGGCCTTTGCCTTTGGACAGAACGATCTGGCCAACTGCGCTTCACCGGGTTTGTCGGCGTTCGCCCTGATTAGCAAGCAGAACCTGGAGATCGGCACGGAAGTACGGATATCAAGCTGGATGCTGTTCGTATGTGGGTTCCTCCTACTCGTGGGTATGAGCAGCAAGAACGCGGAGCGCGTTACCAAGGCTGCGGTTTCGACCGGCAGTATGGGGGATCACGTCGCCTTATGGGCACCGCAATGGTGTGTGCGCGCGGCGGAATATTTTCTTCGGTTTCGCAGCAAGGCCCCGGCGCTGGCCCCGCGTGCGAGCATCACTCCGGCCGGTAAGACGATGCACTACGATTCCCTGCGTGCCTGTGTGATCATGTCCGTTTCCGCTAGTGTCATAGCTACTGCGAGCAGCCTGGGACTGCCGGTATCCACGACTTATGTCGCTTTTGCGGCCGTCGTGGCGACGGGTATGGCCGACCGCATCTTCCAGCGAGGCGATGCAGCCTTGAAGCTCGGTCGGGCGATCTGGGTCGTATTCAGCTGGTTCGCCTCCGCCGCCATCGCCGCCATCGCAGCGGGGTTAGTCGCACTAACAGTGCATCGATTCCACATCCTGGGAATGGTAGCTTGCATTCTTGCCAACCTCGCCGTTCGGCAAATCCTGAAGCGCCGGGCGGACCTTCAGGCTCAACTTGTCAAAGAGGAAGCCTACGAGCGAGCGCATCCCGAGAGGTTCGCTCAGGAGGATGAGGGCGTGTAACCTGGCGCGGGCCTATTCTCGCCGAGACCCGCTTGAGCTGATTACTGCAAGCCCGTACACTTCCCACCGGACCAAACGGAGAACGATCTAATGCGACAAGCTTCGTACAAGTTTCTAAAAGCGATCCAGGAAACGCCCTCGCCGTCCGGGTTTGAACAGCCGGTGCAGCGCATCGTGCGCAAGTATATCGCGCCCTATGCGGACGAGGTGAGGACCGACGTGCACGGCAACGTGATTGCCTCGCTGAATCACAAGGCCCCGCGACGTGTCATGCTCGCCGGCCACTGTGACCAGATCGGCATGATGGTCAACTACATCGACGAGAACGGCTATCTTTTTTTCAAGCAGATTGGCGGAATAGACCCGTCGGTCTTGCCCGGTTCCCGCGTGGTGCTTCATACGAAGCACGGGCCGGTAGATGGGGTCGTGGGCCGAAAACCGATTCACACGATGAAGCAGGAGGAGCGGGGGGCCAAGATCGAGCTGCGCGACATGTGGATCGACATTGGGGTCAAGGGCAAGAAAGAAGCCCAGCAGGTCGTCGCGGTGGGGGATCCGGTTACGTTTCAGCTGGAGATGGTGCACCTGGGGCGAAACCTGGTGACTTCTCCCGGGTTCGACAACAAGTGCGGAACATTCGTGGTGATGGAGGCCCTTAGGCTTTGCTCGATCAAGAAGATCAAGTGCGCACTGTTTGCGGTGAGTACGGTACAAGAGGAAGTAGGTCTGCGCGGGGCGCGGACCTCGGGGTATGGTATCGATCCGCAGGTGGGGATAGCCGTCGATGTAACCCACGCTACCGACTATCCCGACATAGATAAGCGGGTCAACGGGGAACTGAAGATCGGTGGGGGGCCGACCATCTCCACCGGGCCGAACATCAACCCGCGGCTGGAGGCCATGCTGATAGCTGCGGCGAAAAGCAAGCGCATCGCCTATCAGATGGAGGCCGCCCCCTCCGCCACCGGCACGGATGCTAATGCCATACAATTGACACGCGCCGGCGTGGCAACGGCGCTCATGGGGATACCAAACCGCTACATGCATACCCCGGTCGAGGTGGTCAGCCTGTCCGATTTGGAGGCGGCGGCGAAGCTGCTGGCCGAGACCGTCTCCAAGATCGACCAGCGCACGAACTTCATCCCCAAGTGAGAAAGCGCCGTGAGGGCTCCGAGGGATAACAGTCGCAACGAGCATCACCGGCCTAGCACGGCTACATTGACCGATCTGGTTGACGTTGACACGCTGCAACGGCTGCAGGACCGGTTTACCGAACTGGGTCGGGTCACTGTGTGTATATGCACGATCTACGGCGAGCTGATTACCGTGCCGAGTTGGGGAAGCCGCTATTCTCAAATCATAGGCACCTCACGCACAGGCCGAACGGAATTCGCGAAGACCATTGCGAAATGCGTGGAGGACTGTAACTGCCAGGCGCCGGCCAAGTGTCACGAAGGCATGACCTGTTATGCGACTCCGATCCTGCACAACGGGCATCGTCTGGCAGTTATTGTTGCGGGTACGCGAGTTCCGAAGCCACCGCCCGTGGATGCCATCCGTGAGATCGCCCAATCGTATGATATCGACGCCGATGGACTCCTGGATGCCGTTGAACAGATCGATCCTTACAGCGGGGGCACGCCGGAGGCCATCCGCTGCTTCGCGGATGTTCTGGCTGACACTATCTCCACAATGTACCGACAAGCGGCATTGATCGAGCAGCAGCTGCACGATCTTGATGCCGTGCATGGAATGACCGAGCTGCTTTCAGGCTCGCACGATCTGCAGGAGATCCTCGACCTGACCGTGGAGCAAGTGGTCGCACTTATGGATGTCAAGGCCTGTGGAATCCGCCTTCTTGACAACGATACGGGTGAGTTGGTGGTCAAAGCGGTCCATAATCTCTCCGACGAATACCTCGATAAGGGTCCGGTGACGCTTTCCGAAAACGCCATAGACGCGGCTGCGATTGATGGACAGGCCGTTTACATTGAAGATGCTTCGACCGACCCGCGTGTTCGCTATCCGGAGAACGCCCGGCGGGAGGGAATCGTCAGCGGACTGTGTGTACCGATGACATACCGTGGCACGACCGTCGGAGTGATCCGCGTGTACACGGCAAAGCGGCGAGTCTTCAGTGAGTCGGAGGAAGCGATGCTGCGCTCGATTGCCTCGCAAGCAGCATCGGCGATTATCAACAGTCGGCTTCACGATGAGCAACACGCCACCGAGAGATTCCAGCGACAAGTCAAGGCCGCCGGCGAAATCCAACGTCGCATGTTGCCGCGCGAAGCGCCCTCCCACGAGCACCTGGAATTCGGCTGCGTATACGTTCCGACTCTGCAGCTTGGAGGGGATTTCTGCGACTTCATCGATTTGCCCGGGAAAGACACGGGCGTGTGCATAGCTGATGTCGTGGGCAAGGGGCTTCCAGCCGCCCTGATGATGGCTTCGGTGCGTTCGGCTCTGCGGGCCAGTGCCGGGCGAACCGTTCATGTCCAAGGCACCGTCAGCGAGGTCAACAGGCATATGTCTCGCGATACGCTCTCCGGTGAGTTCGCTACGCTCTTTTACGGCGTGTTCTCCGCCGATGGGAGATCGCTGACCTACTGCAACGCGGGCCATCCACCTCCCATGCTATTTCGAGGTGACGACCTTATAGAGTTGACCGATGGGGGGTTGGTTATCGGGGTGCATCCCGATGCACCCTATCAGTCCGGATTCGTCACCCTTCAACAGGGAGACGTTATCGCGATGGTAACGGACGGCGTCTCCGAGGCGTTGGACTTCAACGATATTGCCTACGAACGCGAGCGACTAGTCTCTTCGATCAGGCGACACCGTTCGTTGGCTGCTCAACAACTTGCCCAGCAGATACTCTGGGACGTCCGGCGCTTCGCCGGTCTCGCAGAGCAATCAGACGACATCACAATTCTGACCGTAAAGGTTGTCAGGTAGCAGATTGCATTGTTTGGATGCCTGCGACCGGCGTTGGATCAGCGACAACGCTGGTTGCGAAGCGCTTCTCCACGTGTGGGGGGGAGGGAGGACTTCCTGCGGTCGTGAACCGTCGGTCGGGGACTTGACAAGTTGAACGGTCTTGTGGACCCTACAGCTGCGCCCGGGACGTCGAACAGCACTGATGCCAGAGCAAGTCTGCGCGTTTCGGTTGGGGATCGCTGGCGGAATCGTCACATTCGAATTCAGTCGCGATGGGCGATCCATGAAGCGGTTTCGCTGAGAGTGAGGTATACTCGTGAGCACGTAGGGGGAGAACCGTAGGGATGACCGAGGAGCAGCACAACCCACGCGATCGGGAGGATGCGGCGACGTCACCTCTGGGAGTGGAGGATTCCGCGCCTACTTGGGCGGAGCTGACCGTGCCGGTTACACATCCGGAGCGGATCGGGCAGTTTCAAATCCAGCGAGTAATCGCATCGGGAGGAATGGGTACGGTTTATGAGGCTCTGCAGGAGAATCCTCGCCGGACCGTGGCCGTCAAAGTGATGAGGCACGGCGTCGCCTCTCGCTCGGCGATGCGACGTTTCGAGTACGAATCCCAGGTCCTCGCCAGACTGCAGCACGCCGGAATCGCCCAAGTCTTCGAAGCGGGTACGTACGACGATGGCGCCGGGGCTGTGCCCTTCTTCGCCTTGGAGTACATTCCCAACGCCAAGCCGATCACCGAATACGCGAAGCAAAAGAGCCTCGGCACTCGGCAGCGGCTGGAGATGTTCTCCCGGGTCTGCGACGCGGTCCATCACGGACATCAAAAGGGGATCATCCACCGAGACCTGAAGCCGAGCAATATCCTGGTCGACTCGCATGGTGAGGTAAAGATCATCGATTTCGGCGTCGCCCGCGGTACCGATTCGGACGTGGCCATCACTACCCTGCAGACCAACATCGGACAGCTGGTTGGCACAATACGATATATGTCTCCCGAACAGTGCGAAGCCGACCCGCATGACATAGACACGCGCAGTGATGTATATTCCCTGGGTGTCGTGCTCTACGAACTACTCTCGGGCAAGCCTCCCTATGAAACAAAGATGGAGCCTTTCTTTGAATACGCCCGTCTGATCCGCGAGCAGCAGCCGGCGCGTTTGAGTTCGGTTGACCCGGCTCTTCGAGGTGACGTCGAGATAATCGTCTTCAAAGCCCTGGAGAAGGATCGCGAGCGGCGATATCAGTCGGCAATAGAGCTGGCCCAGGACATCCGACGATATCTTCGACGCGAGGCGATCATCGCCCGCCCGCCGAGCGTTCTTTATCAATTGCTTATGTTTACCCGGCGATACAAGACACCCGTGAGTGTAACGGTAGCGGCATTCGTTGCACTTCTGGCGTCGATGGCGGTGAGCGTGTCGCAGACCATGCGAGCAGAGCGGGAGGCGGCAGTATCCAAAGCAGTCAACGACTTCCTCAACGAAGACGTTCTTGCGGCAGTCGCCCCGGGACGGCTGGGGTTGGGCACCGCCCGCGAGGTCTTGGACGCAGCTTCGAACAACCTCGAAGGCAAGTTTGCAGAACAGCCGGTGGCAAGAGCCGCAATACACGACACGCTTGCGGGCACCTACTGGGACCTTGGCGAATATAAGACGGCTACAAAGCATGCAGAGGCGGCGGTTAGGATCCGACTGAAAGAGCTCGGTGAGGGACATCCGGATACGCTGGATTCAATGAACACTCTGGCCCTTCTGTACAAGTACCAGGGACGGTTTGACGAGGCGGAACCACTGTACGTCAGGACTCTCCAAGTACGGCAGCGCGTGCTGGGGGGCGAGGACCCGCAGACGCTGGAAACGATGAACAATCTTGCCGTGCTTCTGTGGAGCAGAGGCAGGCTCGATGAAGCCGAGGAACTTCACCGCAAGGCCCTGGCCATTCGGCGGCGCGTCAGGGGTGCGGAGGATGCCTCCACGCTCAGCTCGATGGCTAACCTCGCTACCTTGCTCTGGGAGAAAGGGGAGCTGGGTGAGGCTGAGCGATTGGCCCGTGAGGCGCTGGAAGTCCGCACGCGCACCTTGGGGCTCGAGGACCCCAACACCCTGCAGTCCCTCTTCAGTCTGGCAGCCATTCTGTCCAAGAGGGGCGAGCGCGAAGAGGCCGAGCAATTGTATAGACAGACGCTGAGGATTGCCCGTCGTGTCTTTGGGGATGAACACCCCCGCGTCGCGACAATTCTCAGAGACCTGGGGGAGCTGCTCATCGCCAAAGGCAGCTATGCTGCGGCCGAGAGCATACTCCGCGAGGCATTGGAGCTTGGACGTACGCTGCACCAGGAAACACAGTGGGAAACCGGGGACGCCCGCAGTCACCTCGGAGAGTGCTTGGCAAGGTTGGGGCGCTATGAAGAGGCTGAGCAGGAACTCATCGCCGCTCAAGCGGTGCTAAACGCCGCTTTGGACGATAATCACTGGCGGACGGTCCGGGCCGTCGAGCGCCTAGGGAGCCTCTACGACACTTGGGGTAGGCCCGACAAAGCGGCTGCGTTACGTTCGCACGTTTACTCCGCAGACGGCTCGCCGCCGGATTCAGATCCGAACCGCTAGTGCCCTTGGCAACCTGGGTACGCTCGTCGCAGCCCTGATCAAGACGAAGGCCAAGCCGGGTCTTCGATGGTCTTGACCAACCAGCCCAATACTTCACTCGTGGGCCTGCTGGTCTTGGTGACAGGATTGCCGTTGCCTGCCAGCCATTCCGAGACCGCGGAGGGCATCTCTTTCCCGTGGTCTTCGTCGCGCGAACGACATCGTGCTGTTACCCAATCGCCAATCTGTTCTTCTTTTTCATATTGAGGTGACATAGTAAACGTGAACATACACAGTTGTCTTTCCTCTGTAAAGCCCCCCACAACAAAAATAGTTGGAAATCCGGAGAACTGCAGTTTCCTGAACAGACTTGCATTCCGTGCGGCGACTGTAGCGCCGTCACCTACGGGCGGCGGTCCCCCGATTCGTCTGTCACCCAAACACTACAAGATAATGGAGAACGCTCTAATAGTCTGTTGAAGAAGTCGGCTTCGGTCAAGTGTAGCGCCGCCCCTTCTATGAAGCCGGGTCTGTCAAGAGCGCGGGTTCGATCGGCCTAACCTTCTATCCGAGTTTCCGTGGCGGGGCTCCGCCTCAGAGCGGCGCCTACAAGCCCACGGCTCATTCAGCTGCTACAGAGGACGTTACCCATCCTTGTGGTCGAGCTCGAAGCTCGAGGGGCGGCACGGGCTTTCGTCCAGACGATCGAACATCGCTTTGCAGTGTTCCGAATCCAAACCCCGGCTCGTGGCCGGCGCCGACTTCTTCAGCTATACTGACCTCCGCACCGCGGAGGATAGGGCAACGCTGGGGAGCGACCCGAGCGCCGCAGTGTGCAGCGAACGGCATGACCGGCCTCCGCTTGCGGAGGCCGTCGGCCTTTTGGGGCGATCGAACATTCTCATGCCGGTGCTGCCCAAAGCGATAAACCCATTTAATCTACCATGATGGCTCAGGCGGCTAGGGGGATCGTTCTCGGATCCCAGTCTCGATCATCTCGCATCATCGCCCAACACCAGATCAGTACCCGCCTGGCCACCGCAACAATCGCAATCTTTCGTCGCGTCTTACTTCCCCGACAGACGCGGTCGAAGACCTCCTTCATCCAGGGATTCCTCCTCAATCCCAGCCAACTCACTTCAATCAGGATGGATCGCAGGCATCGATTGCCCGCCCCGGTGATTCGCCCTTTGCGATCCACCGAACCGGACTGGAACACACGTGGCACCAATCCGGCATAGGCGGCCACCTCTTTCCCGCTTCGGAAGCGGTGGGGGTCGTCGATTACCGCGACCACGGTCTCGCTGAGCCGCGGGCCGATGCCCGGAACGCTGCGAAGTCGCTTGACGTACTGGTTGTTCGCGGCATGCGCGTCCAATCGCTTCTCCACCGAACTGATGGCACACTCCACCTCACGAAGCTGCCGTAGTTCCTCGGCCAATTGTCCACGCCACCAGTCCTGCGTTTTCAGTCCCTCCCAGAACCGGGAAAGGTCTGTCGAGGACCCCGCCAAACCCTCTAGACGTTTGCGTTGAGCTTGACTCCAGCCTTTCTTGCCTGCCGGCATGGTAATCGCTTGTCGATGCAGAATCGACCTGATCGTATTCTTGATCGCCGTGCGTCGGGCGACCAGGGACTGGCGGTAATGGATCAAGCCACGCCATTCGCGGACCGTCTTCGGCGGCACGCTCACCAGCGGTAGCTGGTTCACCGCAGAAAGCTGTGCCAGTTTATGGGCGTCCACCCGATCCGTTTTCTTTTTCACCCTCCGCCAACGCCAGCCTTCATGGGAGGGATTGGCCACCTGCAACTCGATTCCCAAACGCTCGGCCAGATCTGTAATCCAACCCGCCGACGGACCCACCTCGATCACCAGTCGATCCGGGCAGCGCCGCTCCAACAGCTTCTCAAGCAACGCCGGCGACGTACCGACCGACTCAAACTCGTGTGTACCTGTCTCGCTCTGGAACGCGCAAGCCACGCTATTCACTTTTCCCAAGTCAATTGCTACAATCTTCATCGCCGGGTCTCCTGTTAAGGACAAATGGGCGATCTCCGTGATCAGCCCGTCGACACATGGGACAAACGATCCCGAATCTGTGTCAAGGTGACCCGGCTTTCATAGTTTCTTGT
>CP070744.1:3789567-3802462 GCA_020348265.1 Phycisphaerales bacterium
GTTCACAAGTGACGCCATCTGCAGACCGGTCATTGCGATGCGTCCCCCGCGTTCAGCCCGTTGCCAGAGGATACTGGTGCCAACCGCTGCTCCACAGAGCAGCAGAAGAAACGCAAGAGCCACTCCGGCCTGCAGGCGATACCTGTGGATTGCCTTACGCAACTGGTAGAAACCGCTGGCCGCCTTCGCCTCGACGGCCTCGCCGCGGAGGTAGCGTTTGAGATCATCCGCGAAAGCTCCTGTGGACTGGTATCTGGCCGCCGGATCCTTTTGAAGGGCCTTTAGAACAACGCTCTCGAGATCCGCCTCCACGCAAACACGCCTGTCAGTAGCAGCAGGCGTCTTGTACGCATCCTGGAACCTTCTCGGCTGGTAAAGAGCAATATTCGTCAGAACCGTGCGGACGTTGCCATCGACCGGGTAAGGGAATCCACCGGAGAGCAAATAGTACAGAACGACCCCCAGGGAGTAGATGTCCGCACGGATGTCTACCCGATCAGACGCACCCAGGGCCTGTTCGGGGCTGGTATACGCTGGGGTACCGAGGACGTCCCCGCTCACGGTCACGCCCGCGTCAGATGCAGACGCATCCAGATCCTTGGCAAACCCGAAGTCGAGGACGTGCGGTACGCCCTCTGCGTCGACGAGTATGTTCGCCGGTTTTACATCGCGATGAAGCACGCCCCCCTGATGGGCCGCGTTAATCGCCTCGCATACCGATATAAACAGTGAGACGGTGTCGCGGGTCGACAGCTCATTGACAAAAACATGCTCGTCGATGGCCAGCCCGTGGATGTGCTCCATGACCACGTAAGCCCGCCCATCGATCTCACCACCGGCAATCACACCGACCAAGTTGGGATGCTTGAGGCGGGCTGCCAGCTCGATCTCACGGGCGAAGCGCCGACGTTGCGACGCGCTCGACACGGCGCCGTTGAGCAGCATCTTGATTGCCACGGAACGGTTGGAGAATCTCTGTCGAGCCCTGTAGACTACTCCTTGTCCCCCACGCTCAATCCGTTCGAGGATCTCATAATCCGGAAACGAACCGGCCAAGAACTCGATATCCGGGGGTATCTCGGCCCCTCCCGACGAGGCAGATGAACGAACCTCTTTCTCGGCGTCTTCTACTGCCTGAAGCAAGCTCAGCCGTTTACCGAGCTCGGGCATCAGTTCCGGGTGAGCACTGGTATATGCAGCATAATCGACGGCCTTACCATCCGCGGACAGTCTTATGGCCTCTTCGACTATTCGCTCAATCTGTGTGGCGGCCTCGGTCTGCACGGCGAAGATCCCTCGGCTGCAGAACTGTCTGGGAGCTCGGTCTTTCAGAAAGGAATCGCCCAGCCCACCCCAGGTTCTTGCGCAACCCGGCAAGTCCTCGGGAAAGGAGTGCCGAAACGGCTCCGCGGGTCCGGTTCATTTCTGCAGCGGCCTCCGTATGCGATTTGCCCTGCAGGAAACAAAGTGTTATCGCCTCGCGCTGTGTGGCCGGGAGCGCACCTAGCGCCTCTTTGACCGCCCGTGTAGCCTCGACGCCTGCCTCAATGCTACTCGGCGATCGCTCCGGTGCCAGCACTCGGCTGAACAATCGAGATACAGAGCTACGGGCATCCCACGTAAAAACCTTCGTACCGCCGCGCTTGTGTGTCCGCAGACCGCGTACGACGTTGATCATCTCGTTACGCGCCACATGGAGCAACCATCTTTGAAACGCGTCGTCATTTGCAGGACGGTCTTCTGCGTCAGTGCGAAACGCAGCCAGCCAGACGTGCTGAAGAAGATCGTCAGTATCAGCGACGGAGCGAAGCTTGCGCGGGAAACGATCTTCGATGTATCGACACGTCATCGGCGCTAGCCGCATCAGTCTCACTCGGAGAGTCGCGTCGTCCAGCATGGCCTGTCCCCCAGCGGGTGTTCAGTATAACACCCACACTAGGAATACTCAAGAAAAATCGAGCCCACAAGGGGGGGTAGCCCGAGCGGGTCTTTTCATAGTCACTTCTCATTCTCCATGAGATTCGACGTCCTTTATTATACCAAGCCCCTTCGCAAAAGCAAACACTCGTGCAAACTGCACTGCAATTCTTGCAGGGTGCACGTTGATTAGGAGTATCATGACGATCCTGCAGAGATACCCTCCGCAATGCAGAGCCGCAGGTATAAACTTGGCGGAGAGACCCCGGATTGCGGGCATACTCGTGCCGTGTCGGAGTCGACCACCGGTGATGCGGGAACCATATCCGAAACCTCTCGAGCCCTGTCTATCTGAGCCTTGCTGCCATGACCGGGGCAGCTGGCCAAAGCGTCCAAGGACACTTTCGGTCCTTCTGAACAGGCGAGTGCGTTTGACCTGCAAGCTACGTTCTGTTCTGTTTGCTCTGCGTAATCACATTGTGTGCAGGGCTAGAACACCCGGTCGATGCCACTGCCCCGTCTTCTTCGGCCGGCTCACCTGGCGTCGCCTGCTCGTCATCACCGGCAACGGTTTCACGAATTCCACGACTCTTGGTAAGACACGAACCGGGTGTCATATCCTTGTTGGCGCTGGAAGTCGGCATCGCTTTAAGCTCGTGCGCCGCGTTACTTGCCCGTTGTGTACGGAAACATCCGCGCCGCCTGTTACTCTCTGCAGCTTCCACATTTGCAGGTCTCGTTTCGCGCCCTGTGGCTGCAGTATAAATTGTCAACAACATCTTATGGGACGAAAGAAGGACAGGATACGGCGCTCATCACGAGTTTCCATCGTGATGGCCGGCGTGCGCTTTCCCCCTCTTTGACCCGGTTACGCTCGATTCACCCGCGGACTCAATCGCCGAGAGGACCCACAGCTACCCCCGCGACTCCACGCATGATTCCAAAGCACCGGTCACAATCAAAGGTAACACGGCCGTCCTTCATCACCGAATGTTCCGCGGACTCTCGTTCGCGTGATGATGAAGCACCACGTGTCGCGCAGACACGGCGAAGCTGGTCAGGCCGAGTCTATGTCCGTCGTCTCCGCACTCTCTTCACCTTCTGTGTGTGTGGATGAGAACTTCACCTCGATGCGACACGTACCGTCACCGGAAGGCATCTTGTACGTGACCGCCGCTTCATCGGTACCGCGGCATCCCGCAGCGTGTCCCTCCGCGACGTTCAGGATCACGCGTGGCCCCACCCGGAACGCTTCTCTCACCGGGACCCCAGCCCGGATTTTTCACAAGTGAACGGCGATTTGTGCATAGAGAAGGCCTCAGCCTTGGGTATGAAGTCAACGCTGCCCGTGCGCCGCTCTTTATAACCACATCCTGTGCGTCACTAGTGGAGATGATAATCGCCGGACACTTGCAGCCAGCTGCTGTGAGGCGCGGGAGCAGGTCGGCAGCATCCTCATTGAGAAGATTGAAATCGAGGACAATGCAGTCGAAGCTCCTGTCACCAAGATCGTGGATCTCCCTGAGTGCTTCTTCGCCCGTGCTCGCAAACCAGACATCGATGTCACATCGCCCGTCGCCCAAGGACGCACGCAGCAATTCCCGATGATCCGGATCAATTTCAATAGCCGAGATGCTTGTTCTAGACATGCAACGCCTCCTGGCAACGAGCACACCGGTCACCGGAAGCCCAATCCGTGAACCTTCATCGGCCATTCGAGTTGTGGCTCGCATGGAGATAAGGCATATAGGCCCCTCAGCAAACTTGAGCTTAAGAGTGCACTTACTCGCTCCGGGGCTCCTGCCTATTCTAGGAGAGCGGGCGTATCACTTGCACAACAACCGGGGCAATCCACCGGGAAAGCCCGACGAACTGCATGACTCGGACATCCGCGTGCAGGGCCTGCTTTTCCGGGCCGATTGCCCGGGATCGGACAAGGCGTATCACTGCAAGGGGGTCTGCTACGTGAGCGGTCCAGCTCGGATCAGCGCCGCGGTAGCACGCTGTGCCGACGCCGGTTGCACTTGTAACAGCGTTGACACTCCGTGGGTGAAGATCGGCCCAAGCCGTTTCGCGGATCGTACGTGCAAAATAACCACGAGGCACAAGTGCGTAGACGAAGCGGATTCTCCACTCCGGGCACCAGCGAGGATTCCAATGATAACAACGTGCCTGACGAATGCGAAGTGCGCATGAACCGCTACATCCCGCTCGTACCGGACGCCGCGGCGGAGCTCGTCGGATATCAGGTGACCCTGACTTACAGCCTGGAGTTCCCGGATTCTCAAGGGTCCAACTGGTGGGTCGATGCACCCGACGAGAATGGTGTGTCACGCTTATCGAGGTTTCCTGTTTTTCGGGACTGGAGTAGCGACCCAAAGCTGATTTACGTAGGCGACTGCGCGATCGTCCCAGCAGCGGTCTATGAGATACGGATTGCAGTAGCGGGTGTGGGTTGGGGGGATTCCATCGAAGTCGCTACGATCCACGCGCCGGGAATCCGGTACTATGGAGATGTCGTGGGCGTGGGCACGGGGGCCATGCCGCCGACAGTGGGCTTCACAGGACCTGACGGAATCGTGAACGTTACCGACGTGCAGGCGTTCTTGATGACCGCCGAGGGTGACGCCACTCCGAGCACACCTACGCCCTGGGTTGACCTTCACGGTAACGGTACAGGTGTTCCGCCGAACTTCATTCTCAACGTTTCGGACCTTCAGCGAATCTTGTTCGGCTTGGAAGGACAGATGTACACTGACTCGACGGATCAACTTGACCCGGCGAACTGCCCATGACACCGATGTGACACTAACGTGGCGCTTCATCACGTTCGTTCTACCGAGGAGACGTTTTCACGGGCCGTGCCTGTCGCCTCGGCAGTTTTGACAATTTAAGACGGCCATACCGGCTTGGCAGCAGGCTCATGGACAATTCGCAGGGTTGTAATGCGAAGGGCCGTCGGCGTACGCTTGTCCCTCCAAGCCGAAGAGAATGCACTGAAGATCGGAAACGTTCAGGATGAAGTTCGGTGGACTTCCCAAACCAATGCCGTGTAGATCGACCCAGGTCCACGGGACGCTGGGAGAGATCGAACCTTCCGCAGTCAAGATGAAGGCCTGAACGTCGGTAACGTTCACGATTCCGTCAGGTCCTGTGAAGCCCACCACCGGCGGCATGGCCCCCGTGCCCACGCCCACGACATCTCCATAGTAGCGGATTCCCGGCGCGTGGATCGTCGCGACCTCAACGGGATCTGTGTAGGTCACACCGTCCGTTGTAGTCCGTATTTCGTAGGTCGCCGCCGGGATCACCCGACAATCGCCCACGTAAATCAGCTTGAGGTCACCGCTCCAATCACGGACGACGGGCAAGTCCGTCAACCGTGACACGCCGTTCTCATCGGGTGCCTCGACCCACCAGCTAAGGCCTGCGGATTCGGGGAACTCGTAGCTGTCGGTCAGGGTCACTTGATACGCCACCGGTTCCGTTTCGGCACCGCGCGCAAGAAGGATGTAGCGATTCATGTGGACTTCGCATTCATCGGGCAGGCTGTTGGCGTTCTGGTCTTCGCTTATGCCAAGCGTTATGTCGCATTCATCGGGCACGCCGCTCTGGTTGCAGTCACCCTCGCATTCGTCGGGCACGTCGTTGGCATTGCAGTCGTCGCTCGTAGTATCACTAACATCACACTCGTCCGGCACGTTATTGCTATTGCAGTCGTTGCTGGTGGCGAAGATGACGTCGCACTCATCGGGTACGCCGTTGGCGTTGCAGTCCTCGCTTGTACCGCCCCCAAGGTCACATTCGTCCGGCACGCCATTGCTATTGCAGTCACTGGTGGGATCGAAGGTGACGTCGCACTCGTCAGGTACGTCGTTGGCGTTGCAGTCCTCGCTTGTACCGCCTCCGAGGTCACATTCGTCCGGCACGCCATTGCTATTGCAGTCTTCGCTGGTAGCAAAGGCAATATCGCAGTCGTCGGGAATGCCGTTGTTGTTGCAGTCGTTCGCGGGGTCATTAACGTCACATTCATCCGGCACGCCATTGCTATCGCAGTCTTCGCTGGTAGCAAAGGCAATATCGCAGTCGTCGGGAATGCCGTTCTCGTTGCAGTCTTCACCTGTGGTGCCGTCGAGATCACATTCGTCCGGTACGGCATTCTCGTTGCAGTCAGCGCTCGCCCCGCTCAGTATATCCTCTCCATCGTGGATGCCGTTATCGTTGCAGTCCGGCAAGCGCTCAAAGGCCCCTATATCTACGATGGGAGGTACGCCGCGACCGGTATCAGCACCAGCCAAGTCATCAATGAATCTGTCTGCCCCCTCCCAGTCCGTGCTCACCCACAACGGCAACGCCGTGTTGTCACCCGCGTCCACACAAGACGAGCCGTGGCCAAGCCGCAGGTTGTCGTCCGGGGTCCCCGGGGTGTTGTCCGGACCATCTGTATCCTCGAAGAGCGGATCCTCGCCGGTATTGCCCGTTCCACCATACGTTCCAGTCCATCCCTCGACACAACTGTAATCTATATTTATGCTCCCCAAAGCAGGATTTTCAACGCCGATCTGCGCCGCTTCATCCGTGCTTTGCCTCCCGATGTTCTCCCAGAGGATAGTGTTTTGCAGAGTCGCGCTGCCGCGATACACGTGCAATCCGGTTCCGGAATTAGCCGAGTTCCCCGCAAACGTACAGTTCGTCAGAAGTGTCCGAGTCCGTGGCGAGTACAGTTCAACGCCGGCGCCTTTGTACACGGCGTAGTTTCCATCGAACACGCAGTTGATACACGTGGCAATACCTTTGTCATCGAGGGCACCACCGTTGTGAGCGAAATTGCGGGTGAACTTGCAGTTGACCAACGTCAGACTGCCGTCATACTCGTTGCACACTCCGCCACCACCCCTCGCCGCGTTGGCCGTGAACACACAATCGCGCAGTGTCGGGCTGCCAAAATTCCGCAGGCCCCCTCCGCTGAAATGCTCACCAAGCGGTTCGGCGTTGCCGCCGGTGATGGTCAGACCGTCGAGGAGGGGGGCGCTGTCGGTCCATACGGTCACCACGTGGTATGCGTTGTCCTCTCGAGTCGGCTGAAAGAGTAACCAGCTGACATTGGGTGGATCGTCGTCTCTATTGAGATCTCCGCTGAGAATCGTCGGGTTAGCCGTGGGGTCACGCTCGTCCAGTCGAGTTTCCGAGCCGACGAAGCCGCCGAAAATTCGGATGTCGTTCTCCAGCAGGAACGTAGCTGTCGGATCGCCGCCGGGACCCGCCGGCGTGTATGTTCCGGCAGCGACCCACAGCTCGGTTGCGGTCGTCTCGGCCAGAGCATCCTGGAGGCTGTCAAAGGCGGATGCCCAAGTGGCACCGTCACCTCCGCTGGGGGCGTCCGCATCTACAAAAACAATCACATCGCATTCGTCCGGTACGCCATTGTAGTTGTCGTCCTGGCTGGCGCCCTCGTGGATGTCACAGGCGTCGAACGCACCATTGTCGTTGCAGTCACGAAAGAGATCACACTCGTCCAGCATCCCGCTGTCGTCGCAATCCGTGCTCACTCCCTCAGCAAGATCACACTCGTCCAGGACGTCATTCCCGTTGCAGTCCGCGCCGATCCCGTTAGCGGCGTCCACTGAATCGGGCACACCGTTCTCGTTGCAGTCAGTCTGACATTCGTCGGGGATTCCATCGCCGCCCGGAGGGAATTCGTCGATCACCAGTCCATCCGCAGTTTCACAGCTGTCTGCAACGCCGTTGTTGTTGCAGTCGCCGGATGGAAGGGCCAGGAAGTCAAGAGCATTGTGCAGCAAGGCCGTACCGTAAGCCTCGTCACCCTCCCAGTAAGTATCCCCCATTGCACTTGCATCGTTAAAATAGACTACTTTTCCAGAACCGTAACGATAGATCACGGTCATAGGCGTACCGTCGGCCCACTCGACCACAGTTTGGGCTCCTTCCCTGAGATCGGGAATCCTCGCATAGCCGGTGAGGGTCGAGGTAGCGCCCAAGCCGGACACCACAGGGCTCTCAAAATCTACGACGGTGGTACCGTCCAGCACGGTACCCGCAATCGTTCCCGCCGCCGGATTGGCGTAGACTTCGAAGTGCTCTTCTACGTTATCCGGTGGTGTCACGATCATAAGCCCACCGCCACCGGCAACGAAGGCATCAACGTAACCCCGGAACGACGGGTACACCGCCGGGCTACCGCGGTTCCAGATTATCACATCATAGTACTCTGGATCGTCGACGTCGTCATAGGAGCTCGGTTGATGGACGAAGTGCCCGGCGAGTTCAAGTTCTTCCAGGAATTCACCGGGAGGATGTGCGGCAAAGAGGAGTATTTGAAGCGCGACCTCGCACTCATCGGGAATGACATCGCCCGTGCAGTCCTCGCTGGCGCCGGAGGCGATATCACACTCATCCGGCCGACCGTTGCGGTTGCAGTCGCAGCTTGTGCGGTTGCAGATGTCGTTGTCGTCGGATGCGCCGTTGTTGTTGCAGTCCGGCTTGGTCTCGCATTCGTCCGGTATGGCGTTGACGGTGCAGTCCTCGCTGGTACCGTCGGCGATGTCACAATCGTCCGGAACACCGTTGCTGTTGCAGTCCACCTCGCACTCGTCGGGAATCACGTTTTGATTGCAGTCTTCGCTTATCCCTGCGAATACCACATCGCACATGTCGGCCACCCCGTTGGCGTTGCAGTCCGGTTCGCATTCGTCGGGGATGTTGTTGCTGTTGCAGTCGCTGCTACCACCATCAAAGATATCGCATGAGTCCGCGGTATCGTTGTTGTTGCAGTCAGGTTCGCATTCGTCTGGAATGCCGTTCCCGCTGCAGTCGGGGCTGGTGCCGTTAGAGACATCGAGTCCGTCAAGAACGCCGTTGCCGTTGCAGTCCAAGAGGTTTGCTGCGTTGACCACACCGCCGGTGGTGGTGATGCCGACAAGTGAATCAATCGGACGAACAGCGCTGAATATACGGTCTTTGACTTCCTGCCAGGTCAGTCCAGGTTGTCGACTCATGAGTAAAGCGACCACACCGGTGACGTGAGGTGCTGCCATCGAAGTCCCGCTCCCATACGTGTAGCCGCTATCAATACTGGTGCTGTAGATCGCCACACCGGGAGCGCCGAGATCGACCCCCACTGGTCCGAAATTGGAGAAGTAGGCCAGATTGTCGTTATTGTCCGTCGCCGCAACCGATATTATGTTGGGCAGGTCGTATGATGCTGGATAATGCGGCATATGGTCAATGTTCAGTGCGTCATTGCCTGCCGAGGCAACGAAGATGTGCCCTACGGACTGTGAGGCTTCGATTACGTCATAAAGAGCCTGAGAATAATATGGCAGGCCCCAGCTGTGGTTTGAAACACGAATGTTGTTGGCAATGATGTATTCCATCGCACGGATGGCCGCGGAGATCGAGTCTCCGGTGGAAACTCAGCCCCCTTCAAAAATCTTGAGTCCTACAATCCTGCAGCGCCAGTTCACTCCGACAACGCCCAATCCGTTGTTGCCTGTGGCTCCGATGGTTCCCGCCACGTGGGTTCCGTGGTAGTAGGTGCAGGTGACGTCACCGCTTTCGAGAACGAAATCGTAACCGTGGACGTCGTCGACGTAGCCATTACCGTCATCATCTATGTCGTTGTCTGGAATCTCACCCGGATTGGTCCAGATGTTGGCGGCGAGATCCGGGTGGCTATGATCCACGCCGCTGTCGACTACAGCGACGCGGAACTCCTGATCACCGGTCCAGAAGTCCCACGCGTCCACTGCTTGTATGTCGGCCCCGGGCGTGCCGGTATTGTGCAAGCCCCAGAGTACGCCGAAGTCGGGGTCGTCGGGAATGGTGTCAGGATAGATGAAGTAGTCCGGCTCGGCATAGAGCACATCCTTGTGTTTGTTGTACACCGCCAGACTGTGAGCCAACTCCGCCTCTGGAACCTCGACCAGTTGCAGACCGCCTACAGCATGGTAGTCGCGAAGGACCTTGCCGGCCCGGGCGGCCTCGTGGATCTTTTGCCGTTCCGAGCGTTTCGTGTTTGAAGCGAAACGCACGAGCAAACGCTCGGAGTGAAAAGGTCGGGCAGATCGCTCTGCGGGTGGACAGCATTCCGTCGGCTGCCCATCACCAGTTGGGTCTAGGTTCAGGGGATGTCGTGTCTGGGCGGTGCTCGGGCTTGTCAGAAGCATTGCCCACGCGGTCACACTTATGGCAATTGTCGACAGTCGCATGACTTGAATCCTCCCGTACTCTTCGAT
Organism: Phycisphaerales bacterium; assembly: GCA_020348265.1. Classification (GTDB taxonomy): domain Bacteria; phylum Planctomycetota; class Phycisphaerae; order UBA1845; family UBA1845. Next base: position 3,799,740 of record CP070744.1, read on the forward strand.
GGACCCGGATCGGACGACGGGACCGAAGAAGCGGAGAGTTACTTTTCCGCTCGCTGGAGCCCTGCCTGCAACCTCCCTCGCAGCCACACGAGGCCCAACTTCCTTGGAATCTGATGCTGTACCTAATGTAACGAATTGTGACGGACGTCTCAAGTAAAAAATGCCGGGCGCACTGTGGATAACATCCAGTTTGGCCGGAACTGAAGGTGCCGTCACCAATGACCGCGGCTATAATCCCAGGCGTTATGGAGGAGACCAAGAACCCAAACGCCGTTTTCGTTACGATCGACGATCAGGGTGTTGCCCGCTTCCTGCTCGATGGGAAGCGAGTAACCCTTGACGTACTGGATGATGCACTGGGACGGCCTCTACATGTCGAGATCAGCGATCCGGTCTGGCGCAGGATCGAAGCGAGTCATCATGCAGTCACACGGATTGCTGGTGGGACCACACCGGCCTACGGCGTCAACACCGGGTTCGGGCATCTGTGCGAGAAGCGTATCTCGCCCGATCAGTTGGAGGCTCTCCAGACCAATCTGATCGTGTCGCACGCAGTTGGCGTAGGCGAGGCGGTACCTCGCGCAATCGTCCGCTGGATCATGCTCTTCAAGCTTCACGCTCTGACTCACGGCTTTAGCGGTATATCACGGGGAAGCATGGAGTGTCTCCAGCGTATGCTGGAGGCTGACGCGTTGCCGGTTATTCCAACTCAGGGGTCACTAGGCGCCAGCGGTGACCTTGCACCACTTGCGCATATGGTTCTGGCCATGATGGGCCGGGGGACCATCGTGGTGGACGGCCGGGAAGAACAAGCAGCAGATGCGCTCGCCCGTCTGGGTATCGACACGGTAACGCTTGGGCCGAAGGAAGGTCTTGCACTTATCAACGGCACGCAGTTCATGACTGCCTACGGGGCGGTCATCGCAGTGCGTGCCCGGCGGCTACTGAAACATGCCGATGTGATCGCGTGCATGTCGCTGGAAGGTATGCGCGGGAGCGTCCGACCCTTCGACGAGCGGCTGCAAGAGCTTCGCCCCCACGCAGGTGCTCTGGACACGGCTGAGAATGTTCGGCGGATGATGTCCGCCAGCGAAATCATCCAATCGCACGCCGATTGTGAACGAGTACAAGACCCGTACTCGCTGCGATGCGTCGCACAGGTTCACGGGGCCTCGCGCGACGCGATTGAGCACGCGGCAAGCACGATCCAAACCGAGATAGATGCCGTCACCGACAATCCGCTGATTCTCGAACACGACGAAGTGATAAGCGGTGGGCTCTTTCATGGTCAGCCGTTGGCCTTGGTTCTCGATTACCTGGCCATCGCCCTGGCGGAACTCGCATCCATCAGCGAGCGGCGGATCTATCTGCTGCTCAGCGGGGTCGACGGACTGCCCAAGCTATTGATGAAGGATACGGGCCTTAACAGCGGGTTCATGCTGGCCCAGTACACGGCTGCGGCACTGGTCAGCGAGAACAAGGGACTGTGCACACCGGCGTCGGTGGATTCGATCCCCACGTCCCTCGGGCAGGAGGACCACGTGAGCATGGGTGCTCGGGCGGCGGTCAAGTGTCTCCAGGTACTGGATAACACCGAGACCGTGCTGGCCGTTGAGCAGATGTGCGCCGCTCAGGCGATTGACTATCGTGCACCATTGGCTCCGGGCGTAGGCCCGCGCGCCGCCCACGCCGAAGTCCGCAAGAGCATCGCCCATGCCGAAAAAGACCGTCTGTTCGGCGAGGACATTAAGAAGTCACTCGAGCTGCTCCGCTCCCAGCGCGTCGTCCGGGCGGTAGAGGCGGTGGTGGGGTCAATGAAGTGACATGTCAGACTTGGTCCGCCGATATCAATGACGGTGAGCCAATTGACTCGTGGCAGGTGAACACTCGGGAATGCGCGAAAGCGAGACGGGGTCGGCAAGAAGTACGGGCCCGGGATGAGCGATTCACTTCCCAAGCCTTGACGGGCATGTCTGCGTACAGCCTGATCCGTTGAATTATCCGGTGCGATTCAGAGTGGTTTCTCGAAGAATCCGGTGACCACCTGCCGATTAGATCAATGCGCACATAGGGCATCCGAGGCGAATTTGGAGTGAGATCAATGCGACTGTGTGACAGGCTAACGATAGGGGTGGTTGTGGTTCTTATGCTCAGCGGTTGTGGGCGGAGTCCGCGCGGTGGAACGGGCGACGGTGTGTGTGATTTGAACGCCCCGGAATGCCCCGACGGCCAGGTCTGTAACGCCGTGGTCGAAGGCGATGCCCGATGTGCCACGCCGGTGGTCATTCTCGGGACAGTACAAGATTTCGCGACTTCGACGCCAATAGAGGGAGCGCTGGTTCAAGCCGTGGACGTCAACGGTGCCGCTGTCGGAACGTCTGGTGCGACGGACAGCACTGGAGCCTTCACGTTGACTGTTCCGGCCGTTCGCGATGGCGACGGCAACCCCGTAGAAGGCATATACACGCTACGAGTCCAAGCGGCATCCTACCAGGAATTCCCGACCGCGATCCGCCCTGCATTGCCGCTCGATGCGACGACGTCCCAGCTCGACGAAAACAACTGGGTTATTCAGAACGCCCTTACCACGGTTGGGCTCATTGCGCTTCCCGGCGATACGTCGAACCTGGGGTCCATCTCGGGTATGGTCCACGCTGAATCCAATGCCGGAATCCTCATGATTGCGGAAGGTGGCGGTGTTGCGCTCACAGGGTTCAGCGATA
>CP070744.1:3802562-3849666 GCA_020348265.1 Phycisphaerales bacterium
TAGCCCCACCTGCTTCGCCAGCCGCGTAGTATTCTCAGAAAAGCGAACCAAAACCCGCCCAGGATGAACCGCAGCTGGCACAGCCGCATCCTCCGGAGCGCCGCGCCAGCTAAAGGGCCCATTCTGCGTAGCGTGACCATCCCCTTCGCCGTCAAAGCCCGCACCGCACCCCTGAATCACGCCCTCTGAAAGAGTCGTGATGTTCGCCGACCGATCGGCTGACCGCCCAGAACGCGCGAAACCGACGTCAGACCGAAAGTGCGACTCAGCGGAGAATCCCGCGCCCCCGTAGGCGGGAACGACCAGCAAGCAGATGATTACCCAAAGAGCAGGCCTGGAGTTGTACATGTGCCTTTCTTGCCCCCTGCCGCCGGCGGCTGTTCGACCAGACGTTTACTCAGGCATCCCCGCCCCGGAGTATCCCTACGGTCACCCGGCGTTTCGTGGCGTGACTACGGACAGTCCGCACATTTATTGTATACACAGGTAGAGAAGCGGACTACGAGTTTTGACAAATCCACCCCCGACCAGCATTGGCACGGCGGATCGCGCGCGCTGTCGCTAGAACTTCGAAGCCGCCGCGCCACCCGCAGCACGGGAGCCCCGCGAAAAAAGACTGGCCGATGCTTCGACGGCCAGCCCGGTCGCCTCATCTATATGCGGAGGCACCTCATCCAGGCGGTCTCTCATCACTCGACCCACTTTAAATTTAACAGCGCGTCGTGGCGGAACCGGAACCTTCTCCATCGTCTTTGGATTCTGCGCCTGCCGGGGTGCGCGTATCTTGCTCTCGAATACACCGAACTCACGGAACTCCAGGCGATTGCCGTTGCCCAGCTCTTCGATGATAGAGTCTAGTAGGGCTTGCACTATGCGCTTGACAACGACACGTTTGCAGTTCTCGGCATCAGCGATTCGATCGATAAGCTCTTTCTTGGTAACCGTAGCCATAGTGAAACCTCGCGGCGCGACTGTCGCACTCAATCGCATTGTGCGGCCCAGCAGCGCTGCAGCGTCAGGAGGCCGATGCCGGCCCAACCTGCCCTTGCGGGAGAAGTCACATCGTCGTCCACGTGGTACGTTTGCGTCCTATACGAACGTAAGTCATAGTACGGCAAATGGTTCCCGCAATCAAGCCTAAAGATTTGGACTGTGTTTTCGGAACCGAGGCGAAAGCGGCAACCTGCGGGGACACGCAACGATCTACCTGTACCCGCTGCCCTCACGCGTGGCATCGAACCTGCGATAGTACAAGTCTCGCGACGAATAGATCGGCCCCTGGCGATCGAACACCGTCTCCCGATAGCGGAATGTTTCCCGTTCCTGGTTGTACTTGACGGTTGCGGGCCAGTCGGCACGGACATTGGACCCGCTTGGAATATCGTTCCAGACTGGGTTGAATATCATGTGCTCGTTTCGCATACTGCGCGCGAAAGTAGTGCGCTCGTTCTTGGCGCACCCTACGGCCGTCACGGCCAGCATCACGACCGCGGAAGCACACATCAGACGAAGCATTCCTTCTGCCCTCCTTCAACGGCACCCGGTCAGGTGCCGTGAAGTCGAGGTTTCACGCTTCGTGCCGCCGTTTTCCACCGCAATGAGGCCCGATACTTTCACCGGGACGGGCACAACTTTGGCGGAGACGAGACAAGCTGCGTAGTCTTTCCGCTTTGGACAGTTGCGCGGAAAACGCGGCATTGTTGCCTCTGCACAACGCCGAGTGTGCTAAACGCCTCAACCTGCAAGACGCGCTCGCATTGCCGTGCTAGCACGCCGGCTGGCGTCTGAAACGACGTTCTGTGGCCGAGGACTCTCGGCGTAGCCAGCCCAGCCAACTGCCGCGGCTGCAAACAAGCGAATTGCGAGGACCGGTAACGACGCCTACCATTGCATGCAAACAATGGAAACGATCGCTGGAAGAAGTGCCTTCGTTGAGGGAGTGCCTTCGCTGTGACAATCATGCTCTGGACATTGGGGGGTGTTGTTGTCGGCGCCTTGGTGGTGCTGACTATTACTTTTCTACGCAGGCGCGAGCAAGAGGACTTGGCTCGAAAGCTGATCGAAGAGGCCCAGAAGGAAAAGCTGGAGGATCTCTCGACAGTAATAAGCGAGGTAAAGGCCAGTTTCGCAGCTTTGTCGCAAGAAGCCCTGACGGCCAGCAAGAACGACTTTCTGCAGCTCGCCGAAACGAGACTTGAGAAGCAGACCACTCAAAGTGGGCAGATGCTCGAAACCAAGAAGGAGCTTATCGATGCCCGGTTCTCGGAGATGAACAAAAAGCTCGGAACGCTGAACGAGTTGATCCAGGCTATGGACAAGCAACGGGCTGAGTCATTCGGCTCACTCAGGAGCGGACTTGACAAGGCGACTCAGGCGACAAACCGGCTCTTCGACACCACTTCGCAATTGCATGAAGCGCTAACAAACCCGCAGCGCCGCGGGCAATGGGGCGAGCGAATGGCCGAAGATGTGCTCCGCCTTGCAGGGTTTGTCAAGGGAGTGAACTACCTGAAACAACAAACGCTGGCAGAGGGTTCTCGGCCGGACTTCACCTTCATGCTGCCTGACAAACAGCTGCTTCATATGGATGTCAAGTTTCCGCTGGCAAACTACCTGAAGATGTTGGAGACCACCGAAGACGCCGCGCGGAATTCACTGGCGGCGCAGTTTCTCAAAGATGTTCGCCAGCGCATCCGAGAGGTAACCACGCGCGAGTACATAGACCCGGGCAAAGGAACGATCGACTACGTGCTGGTGTTTATTCCCAACGAGCAGATCTACGGTTTCATCCACGAGCAGGACCGCTCGCTTCTGGACGATGCGTTGCGGAACAAAGTAGTGCTCTGCTCGCCCGTGACCTTGTATGCCGTTCTCGCGGTTATCAGACAGGCGTTGGACAACTTCCGTCTCGAACAGGCATCGAGTCAGATTCTCAACCTTCTCGGTGAGTTCAAGAAGCAGTGGGACAGGTACGTCAAGACGATGGATCGCATGGGAGACCGGCTTAATGCCGCCTTGAAGGAATACCACGATCTTACAACGGTTCGAACGCGGCAGTTGGCACGTCAGGTCGACAAGATCGATGATCTCCGAGCCACCCGTGAGCAGACCGACCATGCCGGTTTGATCGTCGGAGAACACCACCAACTCGAAGACCCCGACGTTATTGACAAGAAGTAGGGTATAAGCTCGAGCAATACCGCTGCCAAACACTCTTGACATACTGCAATAACGTGCAATATCGGACCGAAACGAAAGGCCGTTTGGATGGCGTTGCCGTTCTCTCCAGCCCGACTGCCAGACTTTCGCAGGCTATCCCGCGCTCAGTCCTGAGAAAGTCCGATTGCCGACACTTTGATGCACTCCGCGTGGTGCGCGGATCAGGGTCCGACAGCTACATGTTGCGTTTAAGGGCGCGGCTCCTCCGTCTGGAGCTGACACATGATTGTCATCGTCCAATAACCATACAACGTGACGGCGGGTGCTTGTTTCGTGTAATCGGCCGCGGTATACTCTGATATGTTCCGACGCGTTCGTCGCGAGGTTGCGGAGGTTCTGGGAGGACTATGCAGACGGGGCGGCTGCCGGCGTGCACGCGACTGCGCGGCCTGGATTTTGTCGAAGGAGGAAGCGAAAGATGAACATCAATGGTTTGGGGATCAGCACTGCGCTACTAGTCTTCTGCTGTGTTGCGGTAGTGCCGGCCGGCGCGGTCATGTTAGTCGAAGACTACGAGGGTGGAGTGGCCGGAGGCTTCAGCGTCCCGCAGCTGCTCCATGATATACGTGAGGACGAACTCGTCGGCACTGTTCCTCCGGCATGGGAGTTCGCAGCAGACCTCTCGGTCTCCCCGACACACTCGTTTCACCTGATGCCGGGTGGCGACTATATCACGTTCGATTTGGCTCCCGGAGAATTCGTCGATTATGCCGAGGTATGGCTGACGGCAACGCTTTCGATCGATCCCGGTTTCGCCGAGCCTCCGCCTCTTGGACCGGCGGGGCGCGTCCACTTCTTCGGTTTGGATGCATCCGGCGCTCCTCTCGACGTAGTCTACGAACATGGGTCTGCCGACCTTACCTGGAAGTTCGTCAACACCGACGGCGTCGGCTTTGCGGAGATCACCGAGATTCACCTGTCGTCGTATAAGGAGGGCTATTTCGACGATCTCGGGATCAATGTCGTTCCGGAACCGGCAACGTTCGGTCTGCTCGCCGTCGGACTTATGGCTGTCGCACGGCGCGGCCCTCGACGACAGCGCAGATAGACCCGACATAGACTGAGTCTTACAACTGCTGATCGGTTTGACGCGCGTCGTCGTCATCCAGTTCGCTGAGCAGAGCGATACTGGCGGTAAAGCCGTGTATGTAGTTTCTGCCGCCGATCGGGCCGAACTCTCCCCCGCAGAAGAAACCCGCAACCGGGATTTCACCGAGCAAGTCACGTAGCACACCGACATCGTGTCCGGACTTCTTCCACATGTGAATGCCGCGACCGGTGCACCCGAACAACAACGCCCCGCGGACGTTCAAAATTTGGTGGGGCGCAAGCAGAGTGCGTAGGTCCTCATCGGCACTGTCGGCGTCGCGGACGTGAAACTGCAGGGTCGTGCCCACACGGGCATTCCCGGTTATCCCCATTGCCCCACTACCCCGGTCGACGCCCACGATATTCTGTATCAGGAAATCGCCGCGAGAGAAGACCTCTTTGCGCTCGTCGATGACCCGGCCCACCAGAAGTGATTGTCTGGCAAGCTGTTCGTCGCGAGGGGAAAGCCCCACCAACACGCTGTGCAGCTGCTGGAGCGCCGCCCGTCCACCGAGCTCGTATACGACGTTGCGCTCCCCTTTGGTGATAACGAAGGGCTTGCCAATGGGGCGACATCCCTGTGACACAACGGTGTCAACGGTCAGGTTTCCGGTCAGGGCGACACCCACGAGGCCGTCGCGATGGATCTCTCCCGCGAGGATGAGCCGGTTTTGGTCCGGCGCGTGAGCCGCACTTGCCACCCCCCCAACCAGAGGTGCACCTGGAAACAGCTCATTGAGCTGTTCTACAAACGCGGGAATGTTAATACGAAAGGGATCGCCAAACGCGATAAACACCGGATCGCTGTCCGGGGAGACTCCGAAGACACGTTCCCAATCGAACACGCTTCTTGCGGACTCCAGTAGGTCCTGTTGCACGCGGAACGGACGGACAAGGACACCGGGGAGTACCCCGACCAACAATGCCATCGAGGGGGTGCCCTGTAGCTCTTGATCGCACCCGATGGTGCCCTCTGCCGTGCAGCCCATGATTGCGGCGGTCGGAAACGAGGCACCGAGACGGTCGACCACGTCTGGCAGATCGTCCTCGAAATGCGCCGTCGCGAAGAGAAAAACGAGGTCGGCCATCCCCGGCGTCAGAAAGGCGTCGATGGGCTCCAACAGCTCATCGATCGCTTGTCCGACATCGGACGCGCTGGTGACCGCGGACGTAAACTGCATTATCAGGATCTTCCAAAAATGCCCTGTGTGCGAAGGCCGACCCCAACAGTCGGCAAGCTGGAGGTCCTCTACAGGATATGCACCTTACGGTGGACTAGCGTAACAGGCAACTCCGCTATATCTTGCGGGCTGGAAAGTGCAACCCTCTAGCTGTGCCATAAGGCGATTCGAGGCTGCTGCATGTGCTGCAAAGATCCCGAAGCAAAACGGCGCTGGCGCGTTCGTGTTCGAGCGCGCTCGCCACAACTCGACGGTCATGGTCGGGACGTCCTGGAGGATATCCGCCAGATCGGGCTTGAGCATGTCGAGGCGGTCATGTCCAGCAAACTGTACTTCCTTGCGGGGGTACTTGCGGAAGACGATGTCCGGCTGTTGGCCCAGGAGCTCCTGACCGACCCAGTGGCGGAGGTAGCTGAAGTTGGACAGGGGTTCTCGTTCCGCGAGGACGCCCATCCGGCTGTCGAGGTACACACTCTATCGGGGGTCATGAACCCCGTTGCGCAAAGCACTCTTCAAGCGGGACGACGGATGCTTCAGCGACAGGCCGATGGCAATGCCGACCTGTCCAACGTTTGGACTGCCCGGCGATATGAAGTGCTCGGTGCCAAGAACGCGGAAGAGCTCAGGGAGATTGCTACCCGAGTATTGGCTAACGCCTGTATCGAGAACTGGTACATTCAGGGATTCGACCGTAACGACTCCGTCCCTGCCGAGTTCCCCACACCGCCGGATCGCCCCTTCTCCCTCAGGTACGTTGCGATCCGCGACCTCGACGACGCCGAACTCACGCGTCTATCCCGTGACGCCCATCTCTTTCTTTCGCTCAAGGAGATGCAGGCCATCCGCGACCATTTCACCGAGTTGGACAGAGACCCCACCGATCTCGAACTCGAGACGCTGGCACAAACCTGGTCGGAACACTGCGTACACAAGACGCTCAAAAGCGAGATTGACTACAGCGGGGATGATTTCGGTCTGGAGGGGAAGGTTGAGCTGCACTTTGACAACCTCCTTAAGGACACAATCGCTGCTGCCACCTCGAAGCTTGACCGCGATTGGTGCCTATCCGTGTTCGTTGACAACGCCGGCGTCATCGCGTTTGACGATGAGTACGGAATCGCTTTCAAGGTCGAGACTCATAATCACCCCTCGGCGATAGAGCCTTACGGTGGAGCAGCTACGGGTATTGGCGGGTGTATCCGCGACGTCATGGGTTGCGGGTTGGGAGCCAAACCGATCGCATCGACGGACATCTTCTGCTTCGCACCGCCCGACTTCGATGCGTCCAGACTTCCCAAAGACGTGCTCCATCCTCGCCGGATACTAAAAGGCGTGGTCGGTGGAATCCGCGATTATGGCAACCGTATGGGCATTCCCACGGTTAACGGCAGCATATACTTCGACGAGCGCTACTTAGGCAACCCTCTAGTCTTCTGCGGATGCGTCGGCCTGATACCGCGCAATCGAATCGACAAGAAACCCAACACCGGTGATCGGATCGTCGTGGCGGGCGGGCGCACAGGTCGCGACGGCATTCACGGGGCAACGTTCTCATCCGCTGAACTGACCGACACGCACGCCGATGAGTTCTCACATGCGGTGCAGATCGGTAACGCCATCGAGGAGAAAAAGCTCCTCGACGCCCAGCTTCTGGCTCGAGATCATCCCAGTGGATGCCTTCATTCGGCTGTCACCGACTGCGGTGCGGGCGGGCTCAGCAGTGCAGTCGGCGAGATGGGAGAACAGCTCGGTGCATGCGTCGATCTCGAGGACGTTCCACTCAAGTACGCCGGGCTGCGCTATGACGAAATCTGGATCTCCGAAGCACAAGAGCGAATGGTTTTCGCCGTCCCGCCGGAGAGGCTCGATGCGTTCCTGGCGCTCTTCGCGGAGGAAGAGGTCGAGGCCACGGTCATCGGGACTTTCACCGACGATCGGGTACTCCGCGTGCGCTACGACGGCCAGACGGTCGGGGAGCTGGATATGCGCTTCCTGCATGAAGGCGTCCCCAAGACGGTACGAAGGGCGACATGGACGGCCGGAGAGTGCAAGGCGAGAATAGTCGGTGCTTCGGCGGGCGCACCTGCCATTACGAGCGGCAGTGAGCGTATTCTTCGTGAACTCAGCAGCGTAAATACGGCCTCGAAAGAATGGGTCATCAGGCAGTACGACCACGAAGTCCAGGGTCGCAGCGTGATTAAACCGCTGTGTGGGCCAGACTACGGGCCTTCGGACGCGGCAGTACTGAGGCCGAGGTACAACTCCAAGCGAGGAATCGCGATCGCTTGCGGATTGTGTCCGCAGCTTGGAGACGTCGACCCATACTGGATGGCAATCGCAGGCGTAGACGAGGTACTCCGGAATATCGTGTGCGTCGGCGGCGATCCGGCTTGTACGGCGATTCTGGACAACTTCTGCTGGCCCAAGGTTGACACCGAAGAGTCGCTCGGTGCTCTGGTGCGCGCTTGCCGTGGAGCGAGCGACGCCGCGCTGGCTTACGGCCTGCCCTTTATCTCGGGAAAGGACTCCCTCAACAACGAGTTCTCCATGAGTAAGTCCGAAGCGGAACGGACGGGCCTGCCCCAACAGATCGCCATTCCCTATACCCTGCTAATCAGTGCCGTGGGAATGATCGATAATGTTGAACGTTGCATCACGGCCGATCTGAAGGATCCTGGCAACTGCTTGGCGCTTGCATCAGCCCCGGTGGATCGTGCCGGGCTGGAACAGGCAAAAGCGTTGCACGACCGCATCGCCCGGATGATTGCGAGCGGCAAGGTACGCGCTGCCCACGATGTGAGCGACGGCGGCTTGGCCGTCACTTTGGCTGAGATGTGCATCGCTTCAGGATTCGGTGCAACCGTCAGCATCCACGACGAAGCGGTGCGTGGTGCACTTTTTGAGCCTCTGGCAACCACGTACGTCTTGGAGACGGCGCAAAGCGACGCAGAAGCAAACGGTTTTGCGGTCATAGGCCGCATCGAGCGTGAGGCCCGGCTGTACATCGAAACGGGCGACGCAGGGAAGATTGACCTGCCCGTCGCGGACCTTGCCGACGCATGGCGAAGGCCGCTGGCACATGGAGGAGGTCGTTAGCCGTGAGTGATTTGCCCGTGTTGGTACTGAGGACAGCCGGAATCAACTGCGACGAAGAGGTTGTGCACGCTTGGCAAAAAGCCGGTGCAAAGCCCACACTGCTGCACGTCAATGCCGTTGCCGACAAACCCTCGATGCTCGAGGACTTTCGGATCGTGACGATTCCGGGGGGATTCAGCTACGGAGACGATATTGCCGCCGGCACCATCCTCGCCCAGCGGATCATGCAGGATCTTCTCCAGCCAATGAAAGAACTGGTGGAGCGTGGCGGCGGGATCCTGGGCATCTGCAACGGCTTTCAGGTATTGGTCAAGACCGGCCTGCTACCCGGAGGAGATGCAGGGCGCGACAAGGTCACCGTCACCTTCAACGATTCCGCAAAGTTCGAGGCCCGCTGGGTGCGGCTCGAAGTCGGCACCGATCACTGCCCGTTCCTGACGCCGGCGGAAGACCGCGGTCAACAAGAATACTTGGAGATGCCCGTCGAGCACGCGGAGGGAAAAGTCGTGACGGCATCGGAAGCGGTGTTAGACAAGCTCGGTCATGCCGGACAGATCGCGGTTCGCTACGTTGATGGCGACGGCAGCTACGATCGCTATCCCGCCAATCCGAACGGGAGCGTGGGGGGAATCGCCGGGTTGTGTGATCCTACGGGGCGCATCTTCGGCCTGATGCCCCACCCGGATCGCCACTTCGAACATACCCACCATCCCCAGTGGACGCGGCGCAATCCGCAAGGTCCACCCAACGGGCTGACGGTGTTTCAGAACGCGGTGCGGTATTGGCGCGGCTGAACCGCGAAGCCTGCACACGAAACGCCAGATGATGTTAGGGTCGTGGGTTATGACGCGGCCGATGCGGCGGTTTCAGGTCGTTTGAGTCGGCTTCTGCCAGTGAGCTGCATGGTTACCTCTGTGCTAAAGCGCCCCAGCGCTGAATCACAAGGCAGCAGCAGTACCGGCGTGTTTTGGGAATCTAATAGGTGCAGATCGCGTCCAGCAACTACGCGCGGTAGTGAGATGGAGACGCTTAGCCCCTCGAACTTGGATTTCGCCTGACCGGCAACCATGTTGGCCAGCTCGCCCAGTGCGTCGGCAAAATCAGGAGAATCCTCGGCGATTTCCATGCCCGCGAACTTTCCGGCGGTGGCAAGTGCCGTCCGCATTGGGAAACAGAGCGCCACGCTGCCTGTCGCATCGCCGGAGAACCCGATAATAGCGGTGGCATCAGCGTTGGGCTCGTCACGCCCCTTAACGCGCGGCTTGCTGATGACGATGTCGGTCTGCAACATCGTTGAGAAGACGTTCTTGATGCCCCCAATGAATGGGTTGATGAAGCGGACATCCATATTCTTGCCGTCCGAATCGAGGCGCAGCTGCCAAAACAGCGCGAAGAGCCAGATTGACGATCGTTCTAGTGTATCGGCTTGGCGTCTGAGTCACTTCATGGCACAGACGTGCGACCTGGATTGGCTGAACCGGTTCGCTGGAATACACTCGCATACGGTGTGACATGCGTTTAGGGATTCTCACGAGCGTTGATATACGCCACCGCTACTTTGTTCAGGAGTTGCGCGCCCGTTTCGACGTCGTCGCAGTAGCCTATGAGGAAACCGGCTACTCGCCTGCCACGTCCACAGAGCACGATCTCAGCGAAGAGGAGCGGCAAGTGGTCTCAGGCCATTTTGCGGAACGCGATCGCCAGGAGGCTCTCTTTTTTGGTCATAACAGCGCCTTCGTCACTGACAGCGAATCATGTCGTGCTCGACACCTGGTAGCAGGCACGCTCAACACGGATGACACGCTCGCGTTTCTCGAGGCAGGCAACACGGATACCGTCGTTGTTTATGGGACTAACTTGGTCAAAGCCCCGCTGCTGGACCGCTGGCCGGGCCGCATGATAAACATGCACCTGGGGCTTTCACCTTACTACCGCGGAACAGCCACGAACTTCTATCCTTTGCTCAACGAGGAGCCCGAATATGTCGGTGCGACGATTCACCTCCTGGATTTCACCATCGACGGCGGGCCTATCTTCGCCCATGCCAGGCCGGAGATCGTCGCCGACGACATGCCCCATACGATCGGCTGCAAGGCCATTACTGCCGGTATCGAAAAGCTGATCGCCGTGTTGAGGGACATTGAGGACGGGCGAGCCACTCGTGTCCCACAGTGGCAGGTCGATGGTACTCGCCTCTATCTCCGCAAGGACTACCACCCCAGACAGGTTGTAGACCTATATCGCAAGATCGAGGCCGGTCTGATCCCGCGTTATGTCGAGCGGGCAGCACGGGTGGCAGGGCGAATCCGCTTGATCGAATGACAGAAACGATTATGCGGAACTCTACCGGTCAAGAGAACAGAACAGCCAGAGCGTTATTGTTCGGTCTTCGCTTCTGCAAGCCGGCGTTTGGAGATGGCAATCGCCTCGGGGTTGATGTCCACTCCCAACCAGCGTCGCTTAAGGCGCTTGGCCACAACCAATGTCGTGCCGCTGCCGCAAAAGAAGTCTGCCACGAGATCGCCTTCGTTGGAAGCGGCAAGGACAATGCGCTCCAAAAGGACCTGGGGCTTTTGCGTGGGGTAATCGGTACGCTCCTTGGATACGGTGGACATAAAGGGGATGTCCCACACGTCTGAAACAGCCGGCCCGTCCGGATGAAACTCGATCGGTCCCTTTCGGGTCGACTTGTAAGGCCGACCGTCAGGCGTGAGTCGCAGATCGCGGGTGCGGTAAGCTCCTCCCCGAAGCCGGTTGAAAGTGTGCTTCCCGGTATGTTTCGCGTACAGCAGCAGCGTGTCATGCTTTCTGGCAAACCAGGGCGCGGGGCGTCCACCGCTTCTGTAGGCCCAGATTATCTCGTTTAAGAACTGCTTCACTCCGAAAAGCTCATCGAGCATAACCTTTACGTAATGCACGGTTCGCCAATCTAAGTGAACACAGAGTAGCCCCCGAGAGGATAGCAGGCGACGCATTTCCGTCAGACGCGGGCGTAGAAAGCTCAGGTACCCGTCCAAGCCCCCCGCATGCCGATCGTCAAACCCCGGGGACGATCGGTCAGCGCGGGCTACCCGACGATTTGAGTTGAAGGGTGGGTCTGCGTAGATGAGATCACACGATCCATCACCAAGCGACCGCATGAATCCAAGGTTGTCGGCACAGACTACGGTGTCCTCGCACTGGCGACACCGGTTCTTCCGACGCGTGTGCGCCATTGGACTCGGGACATGCGACGTGTTCAAACCGCGTCGCTGGACCCAAGGTTACGCGGGTCGATCCCCAGCGCTTCCATCCTGCGATAGAGTCGGCTTCGCGAAATACCGAGTAGGCGGGCCGCCTGCGTGCGTTGACCATTGGCACGACGCAAGGCTCCTAGAATCTCTCGCCTCTCGATTGTCGAGAGTATCTCGTCAAGGGACCGCGCCCCGACCTCTCCCGTTTCGCAGCAGCTTTGAGTCTGTGTAAGACTCGTGTCATCAAGTGTCGTCACGTTCTTCTCCTCTATACCTTGTTACGCGTCATCTCCATGAGCACGTCTTGGTGTTTTAAACTACCATTTCTCAGGCGCAGTTGAACAGCGCACGCATATTTGAAAGGCGCGTCGCTCTCGACCACGCGATGTAACAGTTGGCGACAAAAAGTGTCCGCCGAAGAGCCGCAAGTAAGAGCGTTCGACTAAACGACGGCGTTTGTCCCTTTCAGACGAATCACAAGTGAAACAATCACTTCCGGCCTATCCACGAGATTATATGGTGTGTATCAGAAACGTTCAACACCCTTTTTTTGACAAAACGCGTTCGGCTACCTGGGGCCTTGGCGGCTAGTCGCTCCAGAAAGAAAGGACTCGATCCACCTCTGCTTTACTTCCGATAATCAGAGATGTCCGCTCATGCAGCGCCGTCGGCTGTTTGTCCAGAATGCGTTGTGTTCCGTCGTGGGCGGCACCGCCGGTCTGCTCTGCAAGAAAGGCGAGAGGATTGGCCTCATACAGCAGGCGAAGCTTCCCTCCAGGGGCTTTTTTCGTCGGCGGGTAGAGAAACACGCCTCCCCGCAGCAGCGTGCGATGAAAGTCGGCCACTAGCGAGCCGATGTAGCGCAGGGCGTATCCGCCCGCCTCGTCCGATTTCGCCCATTTGAGATACTCTTGAACTCCCTTGGGGAACTGAGCGAAGTAGGCCTCGTTGACGCTGTACATCTTCCCCGCAGGGGGCATGGTTATGTTCTCTTTACTGAGCCGGAAGACCCCGATGGACGGATCGAGTGTGAACATGTGTACGCCGTCGCCGGTGGTGTAGGACATTACCGTGCTGCTGCCATAAACGACATACCCCGCAGCAACCTGCCGATAACCGGGCTGGAGGATGTGGTCCATTACCTTCCCACCGCCCCCGTCCTCGCGTCTCTGCATCACCGAGAAGATGGTTCCTATCGAAACGTTGACGTCAATATTGCTGGAGCCGTCGAGCGGGTCGAACAAAATGATGTATTTCGCACGATCATCCAGCTCCTTGATGATATGCGGCTCATCATCCTCCTCAGAGACCATGATCCCGACGTCATCGTGGTATCCAAGGCAGGCGAGAATGGTGTCGTTGGCGATCACGTCCAGTTTCTGGACGACTTCGCCCTGTACGTTCTCGTCCCCCGTACTTCCAAGGATGTCAATGTACCCGGCGCGCCGGACGTAGTCGGAAATTATCTTCGTGGCCAGCACGATACCGGAGAGCAGCCAACTGAGCTCACCGGTAGCCCCCGGGTGATGCTTACGCTGATTCTCGATGATGTGCCGTTGAACAGTCCTGATCGCCATCGCGCTGCTAGCTGTCGCTTTCACTCTCGTTCCTCCTGTGTCGAAGTGGATGGACTCCGCAAGGGCGTACTGTATGCCAGGCAACCCCTTCGTCAACAGGTGCCGAGCAGTGCCCCATAGGACCCGGAGAGCTGGTTTTCTCGGTCTTTAGAGCTCGCTCGGATTAGGAATATACTGTCTCGCTTCCCGTGCACCTTTCGCCGATACAGCAACCATCTACTTGGGCGAATATGCGTCATGAGAACGAGAGTCCGAAAACCAGGTTTCTCGCTAACCGAGCTGGTCATAGTTGTCGTGATAATCGGGATCATAGCGGCCATCGCGGCACCGCGCCTCGCCGAAGGCGGCGCTGCAGCAGCCGACGCAGCGCTGCGGGGAAGTCTGCGCACACTCCGCGGCGCCATCGACATGTACGCCGGTGAACATGACAACGTATGGCCGGCCTCAAAACCAGCGGACAGGAGCGAAGCGACCTTCATCGACCAGCTGACCAAGAAGACTAATTCCGCGGGCGCGGTGGGGAATGCACCCGGCGAGCACATCTTTGGCCCGTATCTGCGCGGCATTCCGCCAGTCCCTGTGGGGCCTAACGTTGGGGCGCGGGGCATCGACTTGAAGACAACCGGGTTCGTGTATGAAGCCGTGTTAAGCGCGGGTTGGGTCTACAACTACGACACGGGCGAAATCTACGCCAACACGGACGACCTGGGCCAGGACGGAGTCGGGTACAACACGTATTGAATGCGCGACCGCTCAGGTGGTCGCGTGGCATGTTCTCGCGAAAGCGTGGGCATGTTGAATGTGCCGTGTGAGCGCGGGCTATGCGGAACTTGCATCGTGTTTGTCGGTTTCATGGATCATATCCATAAACTCCAGGTCCGGCGTTATCACCCCCAGGTGGCGAAGCATGTTCACAACCTGGGCGCGATGATGCGTGCCGTGGTTGCACACGTGTAGCAGTGCGTACCCGAGCTTGAATGTGTACGTCTTGCCCTCGATGGTGGTGAAAGTGCAATCTTGCTCGAGGTCGGCATCCGTAAGCCCGTCGAGGAAAACGTCACGATCGGCTGCGGTCTGCCGCCAATGCGAGGCCAGGGACTGGACAGTCGGAAAGTCGCCGGGGTACTCCTCTTTGCCCGGCGAGTATCCCTGCCAGCGGCGAAGCCACCCCCACTCCGCCTGGAAGAGGTGCTCAAGCGTCTTCCGCAAGGAACCCGGCCCCATCTCGAAGGGCCGGTCGAGCGCAGCGTGATCGAGCTTCTCTGCCTGCGCTAAGAGCACATCCCGTGCCCAATCATTGTATCTGAACAACTCGCGTATCGTTGTCAGATTCATGGACGGGATTATACCTGAGCGGAAGCCTCGGATATATGCCTGACGTGATAACCTTGCACATGCTCACGCTTTGCGAGAGCATGGCACTCTGCTATCCGGATTACTGCTGCTCCAGCTCGATCCTGGCGAGTTGATACTCCACGAACTGCGTTACCCCTGTGTCGACACTTTTGCAGCCATTCTCTGGGCTCTTCCTTGCCTTCTTGGAAGCGCAGGCGCTGTGCAATGTAATAGTACGCTTCGCACTTCCTCTCATTGGTGGAAGCCGCCTCGAGGAACACATTAGGCTCGATATCTCCGGCATGATAGCGCAAGAGCATTCCCTCCCAGGATCCTGCCTTCGACCTGGATACAGCTGCGGATATGGGCTTCTTCGCCTCCTCCTCTTTCTCCTGGTGCATGTCCGTCATCCACAACCACAGACTCGTGTAGACGTCTGATGTGCCTCTGTCGGCAGCGGCGTTGAAGTCCCCGGCAGCGTCCTGCCAGCGACCAGAACTCAGATGTATCAAGCCGCGCTGTCGATAGAAATCGCCCACGCTGGGGTCTATTTCAATGGCCTTACCGATGGCCTCGAGAGCCTCGGGCCACATGCGTGCGTTTTGGTATGCCACGCTCAGGCCATAGTACGCATCCACCCAGTTTGGCAATAGCTTCACGCACCCTTTGTATGCACGGATGCCTGCATCATAGTCTGCGAGCTTCTCAGAGGCCCGCGAGATTCCCCCACGCCGCTGGGAACGTGGGAATCTTGTCAGTTACATCCTCCATGAGCCGGGCTGCTTCTTTCCAGTCTTCCGGCCGGTCCGTCTTCACCAGCATCGAAGCGAGATTATTCGCTGCATAGAAATTAGAGGGGTTCACCTCCAGTAGTTCGTGGAATATCTTTCTTGCCTCGGTGATCTTCCCCCGTTGCCCGAGTATAAGAGCGATGTTTCCCTTGGGACGCATGTCCAGGGGTTCGAGCTCGAGAACGCCGCGATAGGTCTTCTCCGCCTGGGTAAGACGACCCACCTTCACGCAGGCAGCGCCCAAGGCAAAAAGCACCCCGGGTGAACCTTTCCCGGAGGGTTCCTTCGCCAGCTTCTCAAGAGCTTGAACTGCCGTGGCCCAGTTGCCCGTAGCATGGGCGTCTATCCGAGCGAGCTCGGCGCGCACATCAACGTCTCCCGGATCGAACGGCTCCGCGTAGGTGAAGAAGTCACCAGCATCCTCGAACTGGTGAAGCGACATGCAGAGCCTCCCCGCCTCGACCAATGCTCTTGGGAATCCATACTCTCCAGCCCGCCTATGCGCCGCTTCGAAGTCCCCCAGCGCTGCCGCATCCAAAAGCCCCTTCTCCTCAGGCCCTACGTATTGACTGAGAAGGCGTTTGGCTCGCCCGCGCTGGTAATATGCTTGGGCATCGTTGGGATTCTCATTAATCCTCACGTCCAGATCACCGATCTGTCGACGCAGACGGCTCGCTGCAGTGCGAGGATCATGCGTCTCTTTCGCGGTGTTCTTGCCTGCGGAAGCATTTAGCTCAGCGGGCCCGGAATCGCAGGTCTCGTCTCCTCGCTTGCAACTCAATCCCAGGCAGACCAGAACCATGCATAGCACGCGGGCCATCCCACTCAGGTACGCATATGCATAGTTCGCGTCTCGACAGGCCTTCGCTTCCTGTAACCACCGCGTCTCGTTTATGCCAACCAGCGCGACGTCGCTACCCCTCATGCTTCCCATTGCGTGCTCCCCTACAGGCGAATAATCGTCAGGTACGGAGATGCTGAGCTGTGGATACTTGTTCACGTCGGTGGCGCCAAGCAGGTTCCCACATGCCCACGCTTCGCGAGAGCATGCCACCCATACCCCGGTCACGCGACGTTTGCGCAGACTTTGGCGGCGGCGTCGGTCAAGTCCTCCGCGGGGATCAGTTGCGAAATGTTGGCCTCTTTCAGCAGTTCGCGGGCCCGCTCGACGTTGGTGCCTTCGAGGCGCACGACCACGGGGACGTTGAAGCCGACTTCCTTGGCAGCGGTGATCAGAGCCTCGGCAATGGTGTCGCACTTGGCGATCCCGCCGAAAATGTTGACCAGCACGCCTTTGACCTTCTCGTCCGCCAGGACGATGCGGAATGCCTCGGTGGCTTCCTCCGCGGTTACCGAACCGCCCACGTCGAGGAAGTTGGCCGGCTCGCCGCCGTGGAGCTTGATGATGTCCATAGTAGACATCGCCAGGCCCGCTCCGTTTACCAGGCAGCCGATGTTGCCGTCCAAAGCAATGTAGGAGAGGTTGTGGTCTTTGGCCCGCAGCTCCATGGGGTTCTCCTCGGTGGGGTCGAACATCTCCTGGAGCTGCTTGTGGCGGAAGACGGCGTTGTCATCGAAATTCATCTTGGCGTCGATAGCCAGAATCTCACCCTCGGGCGTGCGGATCAGGGGGTTAATCTCGGCCAAGCCGCAATCGTACTTGTAGAAGACATCGACCAGGCCGCGAAGCACCTTCCCAGCAGCCTTTGCCTGGTCCTTGTCGGTGAAGCCCAATGCGGTGATAAGGTGGGCGGTCTGAAAACCCAACAGGCCCATATGCGGATGGAGCCAGCATTTCTCGATGGCTCCAGGGTTCTCCTTGGCCACGACCTCGATCTCGACCCCGCCTTCGCGGGAGACCATAACCACGGGACAACGCTTCGCCCGGTCCACGACTACGGCTACGTAGTATTCGCTCTCGATATCGACAGCGGCAGCCACGAGGAGCCTCTTGACGGCGATTCCCTCAGCTCCGGTCTGGGGCGAGACCATCCGGTTGGAGAGCATGAATTCAGCGGCGCTGCGGACCTCCTCGGGTGATTCGCAGAGTTTAACGAAACCGGCCTTACCACGGCCTCCCGCGAACACCTGAGCCTTAACGACGGTCCGGCCGCCGATCTGCCTGGCTGCGTTCATCGCCGCGTCGGGGGTCTGAACAACATGGGAAGGAGGAACGGGCACGCCGGCATCGGTAAGCAGCTCTCTTGCCTGATATTCGTGAATCTTCATGTTAGCAAATCCCGTGTTTTGATGCGGTATCAAGTCCATGCCCGGGCCGACAGGTTGACCCACTGGCCGATCCAGGGGGCTATTGTGGGGCAACTTAGCCACAGAATCAATCCGGTTTGGGTGGGTTTGCGGCCAAAGGCGGTCTCTGACCGCCCGGGGCGGGGCTATCGGCGGATGCCTGATCCGGTTAGAATGAGCCTTTTGACAGCCAGAGATCGACGAAGAATGCCATCAAACCGACCACCGCCCGAAGTCCTGTCGATGATCCTCTGCGATCAGATCATCACCGACCGGTTCACCGGCAAGCAGTCACTGATCGGGATATTCAGTCGGCTTCACGCGCCGGGGTTTCCCGTCTCACACCCCCAGCTGTCGGTCTACGTTACTCTGACGGACGGATATGGCGAGGTGGATCTGCTGGTCCGCATCGTCGATACCAATGACGCCCGCCCGGCGATCGTGGAGGGAAAGGGCAAGGTGAACTTCCAGAATCCGCGGGCAATCGCCAATCTGGGCCTGTCTTTTCACGGGCTTCGCTTCCCCGAGCAAGGCGAATACCGCGTCCAGCTCTACTGCGACGGCGAGCTGCTCCGCGAGGCCCGCCTGGATGTGGTCCAGGTCAAACCGCGAAAACGCCCCCCGCCGGAGGGGATGGAGGGCGCCCCCCCGCGCGGGGCTTAGCGAACGGGGTCGGAGACTTTCGCGGGCCTTCAACTTCTTATTCGCGGGTGAACTCGCCAAGTTCAAGCGTGTCACTGTCGGTCGGCCCGGCGCCCGACGATGACGACGACACCAAGGACAAGGAGCGCGAGGGAAGAGGGTTCGGGGATCACCGTGATCGTGATGGCCACGTCGTCGATCAGGTAGCCGTT
This sequence comes from Phycisphaerales bacterium, assembly GCA_020348265.1. GTDB lineage: Bacteria > Planctomycetota > Phycisphaerae > UBA1845 > UBA1845. The sequence continues at coordinate 3,821,185 of CP070744.1, forward strand.
GACGGAGCCGGCTTCAGTCATCACCCTCAGGCGGGAATCGTGGCCCGAGAACGCATCGAGGTCGATACTGGTGGGCACCGCAACGCTGTCGAGCGCCTGAACCATGCCGAGGCAGTCCTCCATGAAGATGCTGAAGGCATATACTTCCGTTCCAGGTATAACAAACTGCGATCCATAAATCCCGATTGCCTCTGTCATGAAGCCATCTTGATCCCACAACCATATCCCACCGGACCCGGGGTAGGTTCCGTCCGAGCCCACGGTACCGGCAATGCTCAGCCACCCCGACCCCTCGTCGAAGTGATACCCGGCCACCTCGTTTGGGATTCCGTCAAAAGGCTCTGCTTCGCAATCGATTCCCATCACGATACTCAACGAGGCACCATCCAAGGTAGTGTCCGGGCCTTCTTGGTAACGCGCCGTACCCTCGATTAGGTATTCGAGTGGCACCGCGCCGGCCGGCACGGTCGTCAAAAATACAAGCGCACTCAACGTGATTGTCCGCACGGAGAACATGACCTGGCTCCCCTAGATTAGCGAATCTCAAAGCATTGTACCACATCTGGCAGGACCAGGCAATCCCTCAACCTCCAATAAAGACTTGATCGAACGGACGCACAATGGTATTCTGATCCCCCAAGGTGTCCTGGCGCAGTGGCAGTGAGCCACATCGTTCTTTGCCGCGCCCGGCGTCGGAGACTTTCGCGGGTACTTCAGCCTTCTTCTTCGCGGGTGAATTCGGCGGTTTCGAGTGTGCCGTCGGAGCGTTCCTGCAGTCTTTGGATTCGCTGCTCGGCATTGGCGAGGATTTCCCGGCACTGTTTCACTAACCCCATACCTTTCTCATACTCGGTAATGGACTCCTCCAATCCGATTTCCCCTTTTTCGATTCGCTCGGCGATGGTCTCCAACTGGCTGAGGGATTCCTCAAAGGTTAGTTTTTTCTTACCCATTGTTATTCAAACAGCTCCATTTGGCGGTGGTCTATGACGGTGGATTCGAATTCTCCGTCGGCAATCTCGGTGACTATACGATCTCGATCCTTTACCTGTTTGATCGAGCGGAGGACGTGCCTCCCCTTCTTCGTTCGGGTAATGGAGTACCCGCGACCCAAGACACTCTTATAGCTCAAAGCGGCGAGTAGTCCATTCTGGCCCGCGACGTGTTCGCTGAGAAATGACAGGCGACGGCACATGGCGGCGGGGAGCGTCTCGGCAATCTGATCGAGACGCTGCGACAAACGTTGGATAGTGTTGGTAGGAGCACGCCGATCCAATCGTTGCGCCTCGACGATCATCATCCGCTCGAGTCGCGACTGATTCTGCCATATCGACCAACGCAGGCGGTGCTGAAGATCGCGCAGCATGACCGCAGTCCGCATCAGAAACGCGTGGGGAGTGATTCCGCGTACGGTGGGTTCGAGTTGGTCCAGGCGGAGGCGCTGGTCGCGCAGGTGGTCAACCAAACGATGCTGCAAGCGGTTGGCGAGCTCGTCGACAATCTGCTCGCGACGATGGACGGCAGCCAAAGGCTGGCGGAAGGCTGCCCGTTGAACCACTGCTTCCAGGCGAGCAGCACCAAGATCGAGTCTGCCGCTGACCGCTCGCCAGGCCCGCAAGGCGTATGATGCCAAGTCCTCCAGCACCTCTTCGAGCACCGGCACGGCAATCTCAGCAGCAGCGGTTGGAGTCGCGGCGCGGACATCCGCAACGAGATCAGCCACGGTCACGTCGACCTCGTGCCCCACAGCGCTGATAATCGGAATCGTACCGGCATGTATCGCCCGGACGACGATCTCCTCGTTGAAAGCCCAAAGGTCTTCTAGCGAGCCTCCTCCACGCCCTACGATAATCAGGTCTATACCACCAAGCTGATCCTGGCATGCGTTTACCCGCTGGATCGCATGGGCAATCTCCTCAGCTGCTCCGGCGCCCTGGACGCGTACGGGAAAGACGAGCGTTTCCACGCAGGGATAACGCCGGTCGATTGTCCGCAGCATGTCCGCGATTGCGGCACCGGTGGGGCTGGTGATAAGGACTATCCGCTGTGGGTAGGGAGGCAACGGCTTTTTGTGCTGTTCGTCGAAAAGCCCCTCCCGGCTGAGCTTCTCACACAACTGGCGAAACGCCAGATCGAGGGCTCCTTCCCCGCGAGGCTCCAACTTGCGGATGTAGAGCTGATAGCGTCCGGTACGTTCGAAGACCTCGATATTGCCCGTGGCGATCACCTCGAGCCCGTCATCGGGGGCAAACTTGAGCTTGGCGGCTGCGCTTCGCCACATGACGCAGGACAGCTCGCTGAAACGATCCTTGAGGGTCAGATAGAGGTGCCCGCTGCTGTGCCTCTTGAAGTTGCTGACCTCTCCGATTACGTGGATGGTGGGTGGCAGGGCGCTTTCGATCGCCTGCCTAACCATCGCGGTTACCTGAGAGACGGTCACCGGGCCCTTGGGAGCCGGCGTCCGCGCCCCCGGCGGCGTCTGAACCAAGTCCGGATTGAATGGTTTGCGGGCCATGAGCAGGAGACATTCATATCACGAACAGCCGGGGGCAACAATGCTCACTAAGCGGGAGCGGCGCACGACATCGACTCACGCGGCGCAGAACGCCCGTCCGGAAGTCGACGGAGCAGAACTCTCGGAGGCTTACTTGCTGCACGGTCTTTCTCCGCGCATCGCCTCGACCTCACCCGGCTGCAGTGCGGTACCCGCTTACATGTCTACACCTCGTTCAGCTTGAATCGCCTTTCGAACGTGCATAGTCTTAGATAGTGATGATTGGAGAACTTAGCACGCAGAAGGATTTGTCTTTGCGAAGAGGTGGGTTCACTCTGATTGAGCTGCTCGTGGTGATTGCTATTGTCGCTTTGCTGGTGGGGTTGGCCCTCCCGGCTCTGAGCAAGGCCCGGGACATGGCCAGGATCTCGGTTTGCCAGGCGCATCTCGGTCAGATCGGTTTGGGTATCGCCCTGTACGCGGATCAGAACGAGGAGCACATTCCTACGGGACCTGCCTGCACCGAAGAATACGATTTCTCTTGTGCGGAAGTGGCGACGAATCAACTCTGGATCGGTAAGGCAAAAGACGGCGAACCCGACATGCCTAGCTCTGGCCAACCCAATGGCCTGGGGATGCTCCTTGATTCCGAGGGGCTGGACAAGAACATCTTCTTCTGCCCGGCCGACGACAACGCCAATCTTGAAGAGGAGCTGCCTAAGATCGGCTCGGTCGAGGACGCGTACGGTTCATACACGTATCGCCAACTTGATCAACTCCCTCGGGGCAACCAGGGAATAATCTCCCGGCTTGGTGCCAACATAGTGGATGAAGTCAAGGTGCCTGTCACCGCGTTAGCCCTGGACACCAACAGCCTTCCTTCGGGGCCCACTCGACACACCAACCACGGTGCGCGGAAGGTCAACGTCCTCTACACCGACCGTTCAGTCAGGACTTTCGACAACAGTAAAGGGACTTTTTCGCTCGAACCCGTAGACTTCACCTCGGCGATAAACCTGTATGCCCGCTTGAATCAGATCTTGATCAACGCCGACTATGGCTTCGGGCACGATCCCGCCAGCGCGCCGCTGTTGTACGAGTCGGCAAATATCCCTGCGGAAGAAGTGCTACCCCAGCAGCAGTGAATCCAGGGATCGGGCGCATATGTGACACTGTGTGCTTGTGCAGTAGGCCCTCACCGCAGACCCGGGTGCGTTCGCTCGAAAACCGGCGCACATCCATAGCTACACGGGTTGAGACCCGCGATTCAGACTGCGGTAAGATTCGCCTTGAAGAAGATTACGTACCGTCGCCCGGAATGCGGAAGGAGGGCAACATCGACTCTTGGATCCAATCCTCCATGATCCGACTCAGGCTGGTGACGTCGTTTACCATCACCGCAAGGTTGCGCATGCGACCGCGCTGATCTTTCACCATTCCCTTCAGAACAGCAGCCTTGCTGAACCCCAGGCGCTCGAACATCTTCACCGAGCCGATGTCGTCCTCGATAACATGGGCCTGCAGCTTCTCAAGGTTGCGCTCCTCTGCAATGGCCACCAACTCTCGTGTGGTCAGGCCGCCCAGTCCGATATGTCGGTGCGTCCGGGCTGTTACCAGGCGGATGTCCCCCACGTGGCGCATCCACCCGTGCGAGGCGACATGCAGGGTCCCGTCAGCGACGATCTCTCCGTCTTCCTCGACGATTAGTGGGACGACGCGATCGAAGTTGAAATCGGTGGTCCACTTGCGTATCAGGTCGGGATCTTTGACGTCGTTGCGGAGGAAAAGACAGTCTTCCTCCGGCAGGTCCTGAAAGAAGGTCAGAAGTTTGTCGTAGTCGTCTTGCTCAAGCGGACGAATCTGAACCGCCCGCCCGTCTCGGAGCTTCATGGTCTTAGGATAATCTCGATTGGGGAATTCTGAATCGCTGTTCACATGTCACCTCCCTGGATAGGCCGTTACTGGCTCGTTTCGCATTCAGTCGGGCGACGGTTCCCAACCCTCCGCACGACCAAGAGCGCGCAGCCAAACTCCTTAAGGACACATCACTTTGGCACTGACCTGACAGGCTACCAGAATGACCGTTGCCCAGGAATTGATTCAGGCCCAGTGCAAGCCCAATTCCAATAATGTTCAAAATGAGTATACCTCACGAACTCGGTGTTCGCAAGCAACCGATAATGCCCTCTTTTGGGGGGATATAACGAAGTTTTTTTACTCCTCAAGGGTTGCTCAAGGCAAAAACCCGCGGTAGGCTAGTTAACTGAGGTTAATAAGTAACCGAGTTAACAAAATGAGTCGTATGGACGGTTACGACAGCTTATCGGATGATCGCTGGCCTGCGGCGGGTGAAGCGGCGAGGCGACTGCCTCTGTTGCGAAACACGCATATTTTCGCTTCGCTGGTACGCGAAGTCCTTGAGCGAAAGTACCTGCAAGAGGTTGCGCCGGACCCGCTGACTTTCCTGCAGTTTCAGCTCCTCAAGTTAATCGCGCTTAATGGGGGTTACCAAGTCGGAGAGGTGGCGAACTTTCTGGGAGTAAGCCCTCCAGCGGTGACAAAGAACATTGACAAGCTTGAACGTCTGGGGCTGATCGTGCGGGCTCGGTCCGACGGAGATCGTCGGGCGACACTGCTTTCACCAAGTGCTGCAGGCCGCCGTCTCGTAGGACATTACGAAGGCCACAAGGCAGAGCGGCTTACTCCGGTGCTTAAGGAATTCAGCCCTGAGGAATTACACAGCTTGGCTCAGCTTCTTGAGCGGTTCTCTCTTTCGTTATTACGGCATGAGGATACGGACGGCGGGGTATGCCTGCGCTGCGCCGCCTACTGCGAGGATGACTGTTCCATCGGTCGCCTGCGTGGGGAGTGCCCGTACCGCAGGCACCTAGAGGCCCATGCTTCGAGTGGTGATCAGGAGGCAAGTGCCTAAAAGAGGAGAAGAAGGGCCTTGTCTGGAACGGGAATTAATGCAATAACTCCGTCTTTGAAAGAGGCGGTATTCGGAGGTGACCGGGATTCTCGCCAGACGTACTCAAGCCAAAGTGTTTAGGCGTGGTTTTTTTCCGTATTGCCTGGCGTGCGTTGAGGGTTTCCTTCTCGGGAGTGTCTGATGAAATACTGGCGAAAACCTTTGGACTTCGATCAAGCCAAGATTCCGCACGGGGAGGTGCGCATCATTGCGGAGCGATGCAAGGGATGCGGATTCTGCGTTGAATACTGCCCCAAGGATGTCTTGGAGTTGTCCGAGGAGTTCAATCGGAAGGGGTATCATCCTCCCAAGGTTGTCAAGGTTGGCGAATGCGTCAACTGCAACCTTTGCGAGATGATCTGTCCCGATTTTGCGATCTTCAGCGTGCAGGTGGTCGACGAAGAGGCCGCCGTGAATGCCGGTGAGTAATAAGGACAAGGGCGATTTCGCCTTTGAAACCTTACTGACCACGGCAGCTAAGAAGAAGGAGGACGGCAATTGAAAGCTGACCCTGCGGGCGTTCTTGCAGGCGCCCATTACCTGGACGGTGACTTTGCATGTGGCGAGGGAGCCATGGCCGCGGGTTGCCGGTTTGTGGGGGGATACCCCATCACGCCCTCGACGGAGGTGGTGGAGCGCATGTCTCGCCGATTCCCCATGATGGGTGGCATTTTCATCCAGATGGAGGATGAGCTGGCGAGCATGGCCGCCGTGGTGGGAGCATCGTGGACGGGCACGAAATCTATGACCGTGACCAGTGGTCCGGGTTTCAGCCTGATGATGGAGAACATCGGATTAGGCGCAATGATGGAGACCCCCTGCGTGGTGGTGAACGTCCAACGCGGCGGTCCGTCGACAGGCTTGCCCACGATGGTCGGGCAGGCGGACGTCATGCAAGCGCGCTGGGGCTCTCACGGGGACTATGAACTCATAGCCTTGTCTCCGCAGTCACCGCAGGAGGCTTTTGATCTGACGATCACGGCGTTCAACCTCTCCGAAATATACCGCGTTCCGGTGATGTTCATGCTGGATGAGTGCGTGGGGCACATGACCGAGAAGGTGGTCATTCCCAAGGCTGAAGACATCGAGATCGTACCCCGCAGGCTCACGAAGAAGCCGCCCGGCGAGTTCTTCCCCTATCGCGTCAACGGCAACTCCGTCCCCGAGTTTGCCCGGGCGGGCGACGGGTACCGCTTTCATACGACCGGTCTGACTCACGATGAGCGTGGCTACCCGGTCATGAGCGCGGACTGCCAAGAGGTATGCGTAAAGCGGCTTTTGGACAAGATAAACGACAATGCTGATGACATCATCATGCTCGAGGAGGAGGACATCGACGGGGCAGACGTGGTGGTGATCGCATTCGGCATCACCGCTCGCGTGGCCAGGATGGGAATCGAGCTGGCCGCCAAGAAGGGAATCAAGATCGGGTTCATTAGGATGATCACTCTCTGGCCGTTCCCGGAGAAACGTATCCGAGAGCTGGCTGGAAAGATCAAGGCTTTTGTCGTGCCGGAGATCAACTACGGCCAAATGGTCCTGGAGGTCGAGCGCTGCGCGGGAGGGAAAGCCGCTACCGTCAGTGTACCGCACGGCGGCGGCGGAGTTCATGATCCGGATGTCATCCGAGATGCAATAGTGGGGGCAGCAAAATGAGCGTAGCTACTAAAGAGCGCATGGAAGTAATCGAAGAAGAACATCCGGTTGCTCCATTTCTCCGCATGGATCGGATTCCCCATATTTGGTGTTCGACCTGTGGGATAGGCACGGCAGTCAAGTGCTATGCCACGGCGTTGGAGGAGTCCGGGGTCGATTTGGACAAAGCCGCCATCGTGTCGGGCATCGGGTGCACGGGGCGTGTCGCGGGGTACATGAAGCTGGACGCGTTCCACAGCACGCACGGGCGGGCGATCCCCTTCGCCACCGGCCTGAAGCTGGGACGCCCGGAGCTTCTTGTAACGGTATTTTCGGGGGACGGCGATCTCTCGGGCATCGGGGGAAATCATTTTATTCACGCGGCCAGGCGGCGCATGGACCTTCTGGTCATCCTGGTGAACAACTTCATTTACGGTATGACCGGCGGGCAGAACGCACCGACCACGCCGCTTACGGCGAAGTCGTCGACCATGCCCTTCGGCAACTACGAGCCGCCGTTCAATCTTCCCCATCTGGCGGCGTCGTGCGGTGCGACGTACGTGGCGCGTTGGACGTCCCTGCATATCCGCCGGCTGACCAAGGCGTTCAAAGAAGCGATCGATCGCAAGGGTTTCCGATTCATCGAAGTGATTGCCCCTTGTTCGACGCTTTACGCGCGGCTGAACCGGTTGGGCACGGGTTTCGATCTCATGCAGTTCTACCACCATAGCACGGAGATACAGCATGGGGCCGACCCGGCCGAGGTGGACATTGGATTCCAGGACAAAATCATCTGCGGTAAGTTTGTCGACGAGGACAAACCCATGATGCTTGATCTAATGCACGAACACTACAAGAAGACACTCGGCGACAAGTACGTGCCGATGCCTCCGGAAGGGGGGTGGCTCCATGAGTAGGACAGAGATTCGTATTACCGGCTTCGGCGGTCAGGGCGTGGTTCTTTCGGGGTACATCATCGGGCGAGCGTGTGCAATTAACGGTGGCAAGCACGCCACGATGATTCAGAGCTTCGGTCCGGAGGCCCGCGGTTCGGCATGTAGCGCGACACTGACGGTTTCGGACACCATGGTGCTTTATCCGTATATTCGGCGGCCGGATATCTTTGTAGTCATGTCCGCCGACGGGTACGCGACCTACCGTGACGAGATGAAGGATGATGGGATCCTGGTGCACGAAGCGAACCTGGTTCATCCGGAGCCCAAGAAAGGACAGTCCGTCTTCGGCGTACCATCGACGCGGATTGCGGAATCACTTGGGCGTCCCATCGTTCAGAACATCGCAATGATGGGTTTCTTCGCCGCAGTAACGGAGCTCGCATCCCGCGAAGAAATGCGCAATGCGGTCAAGGATTCGGTACCACCGGGTACCGAAGAACTGAACCTCAAGGCGTTCGACGCCGGCGTGGCGTACTTCGATGATGAGTATGGCCAGGCAGCTATGAAGAAGACGAAGGCAGCGGCCGCAGCGAAGTAGATCGCCGGGCGGCGGGAGTGGATTAAAACGATCTTACAACCCCGTTGGGCAGGCGTGGTCCTGCCCGACGAGAAGGCCGAGCAAGCCCTTCTTGGGGTCCTGATCAAGGTTTAATAGCCTCGTGGGAGGTTTGGGAGCGTGGACGCTCAATCGGAAAACGCAGCAACTGTGACGGGACCGGTCGCGGAAAAGAGAGCACTGGTAATCGGTGGAGGTATCGCCGGAATCCAGGCGGCTCTGGACCTTGCCAACGCCCGTATCCGTGTGACTCTGGTGGAGAAGTCTCCGTCGCTGGGCGGCCGAATGGCCCAGCTGGACAAGACTTTCCCCACTATGGATTGTTCGATATGAATCCTCGGGCCTAAGGCCATGGATGCCGGTCGGCATCCCTTAATCGAGGTGATAACGAACGCAGAGGTTATTGATTGCACGGGCGAGCCGGGCGATTTCCGCGTCCGGATCCGCAAGAGCCCCCGCTACGTGATCGAGGACAAGTGCGTAGCGTGCGGTTTGTGCGTGGAGACGTGCCCGCAGGTTGGGGGCAACGAATTCGACGTTGGGCTCATGGCGCGCAAGGCGATTTACCGCCCGTTTCCCCAATCGGTGCCCGCAGCCTATGTGATCGACCCCGATGCCTGCCTCAACCTTTCGGGCTTTCTCAGCGACAAGCAGCGCAAGAGACTTGATAAGATCCAGAAGATCAAAGAACGCAAGGACAAGGATTACCACCCCAGCGTTTTGCAGATCTGTGGCCACTGCGTCAAAACCTGCGACGTCGAGGCCATCGACTTCGACATGAAGCCGGAGGAGTTTGAGGTTGATGCCGGTGCTATCCTGGTCGCAGTGGGGTTCCAGGAGTTCGATGCACGGAAGCTGGGGAACTACGGCTACGGACGCTTCCCCAATGTGGTCACGAGCCTGGAGCTGGAGCGGATGCTCAATGCCTCGGGGGTCACCAAAGGTCACGTGGTTCGCCCCTCGGACATGAAGACCCCCAAGCGCGTCGTCTTCATCCAATGCGTTGGAGCCCGCGGGGAAGGCGGTCGACCTTACTGCAGCCGATTCTGCTGCATGAACGCGGTGAAGGACTCAATGTTGATCCGCCAGCACGATCCCGAGGTTGAGGACGTAACCATCCTCTACACGGACCTGCGGGCATTCGGCAAGGGGTTCGACGATTTCGTGCAGAGGTCGCGGGATGAAAAGAGTGCAAACTACGTGCGGGGGCGTCCGGCGAAGATAGACATCGTCCCGGAAGACGACACCCTCGAAGTCTTCGTGGAAGATACTCTGGGGCATGAGCAGAAGCGTATCCCTGCTGATCTGGTGGTTCTGTCGGTGGCGGCTGCTCCGAACGACGGTGCCAAGAAGCTGGCGGAAGTGCTGAATATCGACACCGACCAATATGGTTTCATCGCCAGACGAGACCCTTCCATCTCCGCGGTGGAAAGCTCGCGTGAAGGCGTTTACGTCTGTGGCAGCGCCGTGGGCCCGCAGGTGATACCAGATTGCGTTGCCCAGGCATCGGCAGTGGCAGCCCGGGCACAGCTATTCCTGACCGGATATCGGGTCGAAGAGGAAGAATCCGAAGTGGAGCCTCTGGATCTTTCCGGCCCGTCGCGCGTCGGCGTGCTGGTGTGCCATTGCGGCATCAACATCGCCGGAGTGTTGGACATCGAGGATCTGGTCGAACACGCGTCTACGGTTCCGGATGTGGTTGTGGCTTCCAACGACCTGTTTGCGTGCTCCACGACCGGGCAGGATGCACTGGTCGAACTGGTTAACGAGCACAAGCTGAACCGTTTAGTGGTCGCTGCATGTACGCCACGAACGCACGAGCCTATTTTCCGTGAGACTTGCGCGCGGATCGGGTTTAACCCCTATCTGCTCGAGATGGTCAACATCAGAGACCAGTGCTCGTGGGTTCACTCGAAGAATCCAGCGGAGGCCCAGGAGAAGGCCCGTGCGTTGATCAGAATGGGCGTCGCCCGGGCTCGCCATCTGGAGCCGCTCCATGAAGGCGAAGTCCCCATGACTCAGGCTGCTTTGGTGGTCGGCGGGGGAATCGGCGGTATCCAGGCGGCCACGGACCTAGCCGCTCAGGGTTTTCCGGTCACGCTGGTGGAAAAGACCGACCGTCTGGGCGGGCGGCTTGCCGAGCCGAACTTGAAACACCTTTATCCGAACATGCGCCCGGCGGCGGAGGTATTGCAGGAGAAGATCCAACGTCTTGAGGCCAGCGGCGCGCGAGTGTTGCTGAATACCGAAGTGGAGACCATCACCGGCTTCGTAGGCAACTTCGAGGCCAGCATCAAAGGCGAGGCGGACGAGGTCTTGCCGATTGGTGCAGTCATACTAGCCTTCGGTGCCGACCTGCACGATCCACAGGGTGAACATGGGTATGGCACTTTCAAGAACGTAATCACCAGCCAAGAGCTGGAGGGAGCGTTTTTCCAGGACGAAGACAAGCTGACCGTCAACGGCCAAACACCCAAGAGCGCTTCGTTCATTCTGTGCGTGGGTTCGCGAGAGGCGGACGGCTTTACCGGCTGTTCGCGTTACTGCTGCCCGACTGCCATCAAGCAGGCCATCCAACTATGCAAACAGGGCATCGATACCACGGTTTTCTATCGAGACATACGCACGATTTCCTGCGGTGCGGAGGAGATGTACCGCGAGGCCCGGGGAATGGGGGTCTTGTTCGTGCGGATCCCTCCGGGCGAGAAAGTGGACGTTCTGGGTAAGAAGCAGGCTGACACCGTGCGCTGCTTTGACGATCTGATGGGCCGCCCCGTAGAGGTGCCTACAGATCTGGTGATATTGAGCGTGGGGATGAGGCCGCGCCAGCCGGAGATGCACAAGTTCCACGATATCCTAAAGACCAGCGTCGGGCTCGACGGCTTCTTCCTCGAGCGCCATCCGGAATTGGCCCCGGTGGAGACCGCGGTGGAGGGTGTGCTTCTGGCGGGCACGGTCCAAGGGCCGAAAGATATTGTCGACAGCGTAGCCCAGGCGTCAGGAGCCGCAGCCAAAGCTTCGGTCTTCCTGGCCTACGATCAGGTGAAGCTTGATCCGGCGGTAGCCGTAGTTGACGAGATGCGGTGCCGCGGTTGCGGCAAGTGTATCGAGGTTTGCCCGTTTCAGGCTCCCGAGCTTGTGGAGACGATGGCAGGGACCCATAGTGCTCGCATCAATGCCTCCCTTTGTAAGGGTTGCGGAACGTGTACGAGCTGGTGCCCTGCGGGTGCGATGACCTCCAAGCACTTCACCGACAACCAGATGCACGCCATGATCGACGCATTCTTCACGGAGGAAGTCATGCCATGACGGGCACACCGCAGAGCTCGATGGAGATTCCGGTCGAGAGAAGCAAGATCAACCGGGAGAGACAGCGTGAGGGGAGGCCAACCTCACAGGCGAATCAATGACGGCAACTCCCTCAGTGGAGGTATAAAAGCGTGATTGATCAATTAGAAAAACCGGACACTACACCAGAGACGGAGACGGACAAGCAAGCGCTGGTCATCGGCGGAGGCATCGCCGGTATCCAGGCAGCCCTGGATTTGGCCAACGCCCGCGTCCGCGTGACGCTAGTGGAAAAGTCGCCGACGCTGGGAGGCCGGATGGCTCAGCTCGACAAGACTTTTCCCACGATGGACTGCTCGATATGAATTCTCGGGCCTAGGGCCATGGATGCCGGTCGGCATCCCCTTATCGAGCTGGTCACCAACGCGGAAGTCATCGACTGCCAAGGAGAACCGGGGGATTTCCACGTCCGCGTTCGTAAGAACCCACGGTATGTGCGCGAGGACCTGTGCGTCGCCTGCGGCTCATGTATCGACGTTTGCCCGGTCACGGTGAGAGACAAGGACTTTGACTCCAAGATGAAGGCGCGAAAGGCGATCTACCGGCCCTTCCCGCAATCCGTGCCGGCCTGCTACCTCATCGATCACCCCCAGACGGCGCCGTGCAAGGCAACATGCCCCATCGGGCAGGACGTTCAGGGCTACCTGGCTCTCGTAGCCGCCGGGAAGCTCCAGGAAGCACACGCTTTGATCCGGCGGACCAGCGCCCTACCCGGGGTGTGCGGGCGAGTCTGCTACCATCCGTGCGAGGAGACCTGCCGACGTGGGGCAGTCGACGAGCCGCTGGCCGTCAGGCACATCAAGCGCTTTGTACTGGAGAACACGCCGGTTCCCGAGGATCTGTTCACCCCCGAGGAGCGGACTGAGAAGAAGGTGGCAATCGTGGGTTCGGGCCCGGCCGGCCTCACCGCTGCCCACGACCTTGCTCTGCGCGGCCACGAAGTTGTCGTGTTCGAGCGGGCGGCCGAGCTCGGGGGCATGCTCCGCTTGGGCATCCCCGCCTATCGTTTGCCCCGGGACGTGCTCGACCGGGACATCGAAGTCATCCGCAGACTCGGAGTACAGTTCAAGACGAACGCGCAAGTCGATGCGACGGCCTTGAAGAATCTACAAGAAGAATACGACGCCCTGTTCGTTGCCACTGGCGCCCACCAGACCGCGGGGTTGAACGTAGCGAACGAGGACGCCCAGGGCGTGGTCCAAGGCATCGAGTTCTTGCGCGAGGTGAACCTCGGACAGAAGTACGATCTCGGCCGGCGAGTTGCGGTGATTGGTGGCGGTAATACAGCCATCGATGCGGCGCGCACCGCGTTGCGAATGGGAGCAGAAAGCGTCCTGGTCTACTACCGGCGTTCGCGCAGCGAGATGCCGGCAAACGACGAGGAGATTCAGGCTCTGAATGAGGAGGGGATCGGAATTGAGTTCCTGGTCGCGCCGACCAAGATCGTCGTTGACGGTGGCAAGACGACAGGGCTCGAGCTTCAGCGGATGGAGCTTGGCGAACCGGACAGCAGCGGGCGCCGTCACCCCGTCCCCATCCCGGGTAGCGAGTGGGTCGTCGACGCCGATACGGTAATCCTGGCAATCGGTCAGAAGCCCGAGGTTGATATCGCCCGCGAGTGGGGGCTCAAGCTCACTGATTGGGACACCTTCGCCGTCAATGAGGTCCATTGCGGGACGAACCTCGGCGGTGTCTTTTCGGGTGGCGACGTTGTGCGGGGACCGGCATCCGTAGTCGAGGCGATGGCGGACGGTAAGCGAGCGGCCCAGGCAATCGACAACAACCTCCGCGGCCGGCCGCTCGACCAAGGCCTAGTGCCGCCTGCACAGCCCCCGGAACCTATGACCGAGGAGGAACGCTTGACCCTGCGGATCGAGACGCCTTCCGAACCACGGATCAAGATGCCGTGCCTTCGCGCGGGACAGCGCTGCAAGGACTTCCATGAGGTGGAATTGGGCTACACTGTGGCGATGGCCATGGAGGAGGCGGCCCGGTGCCTCAACTGTGGAGTCTGCTCTGAGTGCCGGGAGTGCACTAAGCCGTGCGAGGTCCACGCAATCGACTTCGATATGCGGGCCGAGGAGTTCGAGGTAAACGCGGGCGCTGTGCTGGTTGCCGTGGGCTTTAGAGAATTCGACGCGCGGAAGCTGGGCAACTACGGCTACGGACGTTTTCCCAACGTGATCACCAGTCTGGAGTTCGAGCGGATGCTCAACGCTTCAGGCCCGACCCAGGGCCACGTGGTGCGTCCCTCGGACATGAAGACCCCTAAACGAATCGTGTTCATCCAGTGTGTTGGAGCCCGGGGCGAAGGGGGACGCGACTACTGCAGCCGCTTCTGCTGTATGAATGCGGTGAAGAACTCGATGCTGGTTCGGCAGCACGATCCCGAGGTCGAGGATGTGACGATTCTCTACACTGATCTTCGAGCGTTTGGCAAGGGGTTCGACGACTTCGTCCAGCGGTCGCGGGAGGAGAAGAGTGCTGAGTATGTGCGCGGTCGTCCCGCCAAAGTCGACCTCGTTCCGGAGGACAACACCCTCGAAGTCTTTGTGGAAGACACCCTGGGGCACGAGCAGAAACGCATGCCGGCTGATTTGGTGGTGCTCTCGGTCGCGGCGGCGCCGAACGACGGCGCGATCAAGCTGGCCGAGATGCTGGACATCGAGGCCGACCAATACGGTTTCATCGCGCGACGCTGGCCTGCCGTATCCGCCGTGGAGACCACCCGGGACGGGGTCTATGTGGCGGGAAGCGCGGTGGGCCCCCAGGTGATTCCAGACTGCGTTGCGCAGGCGTCGGCTGCAGCCGCCCGTGCCCAGCGGTTCCTCGCGGCGTACCGAGTCGAGGAGGAAGCCGAGCCCGTTGAACCGCTCGACGTCTCCGGTCCGCCGCGCGTCGGCGTGCTGGTGTGCCATTGTGGAGTGAACATTGCCGGTGTGCTGGATGTGGACAAGCTGGTCGAGCACGCGAGCACCATCCCGGATGTTGTGGTGGCCAAGAGCAATCTGTTCGCGTGTTCGACCACCGGCCAGGACGAACTAGTCGAGCTGATTCGCGAGCACCAACTGAACCGCATCGTGGTGGCGGCCTGTACACCGCGGACCCACGAGCCGGTCTTTAGGGCGGCCTGCGCGCGGGTCGGCTTCAATCCATACCTGTTTGAAATGGTAAACATCCGGGACCAGTGCTCTTGGGTGCATGTGAAGCAAGCGAGCGAGGCGCAAGAGAAAGCCCGCACGTTGATCCGCATGGGAGTCGCCCGCGCCCGGCACCTGGAGCCCCTGCGCGAGGGCGAGGTGCCGATGACGCGCTCAGCGCTGGTCATCGGAGGGGGAATCGCAGGCATTCAGGCAGCCACCGATCTGGCTGCCGGGGGTTTCCCCGTGACGTTGGTGGAGAAGACAGACCGACTGGGTGGACGTCTGGCCGAGCCCAACCTGAAATGCCTCTACCCCACGATGCGTCAGGCGACGGAGGTGTTGGAACAGAAGCTCGAGCGGCTGCGGGAGAGCGACGCACGGGTACTGCTGAACACCGAGGTCGAGAACATCACCGGTTACGTGGGCAACTTCGAGGTAACTCTAAAGGGTAAAACCGAGGAAGTGTTGCCGGTGGGGGCGATCATCCTCTCTGTCGGAGCCGACCTGCACGATCCGCGGGGAGAGTTCGGCTATGGCAGTTTATCGAACGTACTGACCAGCCAGGAACTGGAACAGACGTTTTATAAGAGTAACGGGTCCCTGACTGTCGACGGACGCCGGCCCAAGAGCGCCGCGTTTATTCTGTGCGTGGGCTCGCGTGACCCGGAAGGTTTCACCGGTTGCTCGCGCTACTGCTGTCCGACGGCGGTTAAACAAGCCACGCTATTGTGCAAGCGGGGAATTGACGCAACGGTCTTCTATCGGGACATTCGCACGATCTCGACCGGAGCGGAGGAGATGTATCGCGAGGCGCGAGGGATGGGGGTGCTGTTTGTCCGCGTCCCGCCGGGTGAGAAACCGGAAGTGGTGGGGAATGGACGAGCCAAGGCGGTACGGTGTTTCGACGACCTGCTGGGGCGACGCTTGGAAGTCCCCACCGACATGGTGGTTCTGAACGTGGGGATGCAACCCCGACAACCCGAGACCGATAAGTTCCACAACATGCTCAAGGCTAGCTTGGGGCTTGACGGTTTCTTCCTGGAACGGCATCCGGAGCTGGCTCCAGTGGAGACCGCGGTGGAGGGCGTGCTGGTGGCCGGAACGGTTCAGGGCCCCAAAGACATCGTCGACAGCGTAGCCCAAGCGTCAGCGGCTGCTGCAAAGGCCTCGGTCTTCCTGGCGTATGACAAAGTCAAACTGGATCCTGCTGTCGGGGTCGTGGATGAGGATAAGTGTCGCGCCTGCGGCACCTGCGTGGATATTTGTCAATTTCAGGCGCCGGAACTGGTCGCGATCAGTCCGGAGACCTACGCGGCTCAAATCAACGCGTCGCTGTGCAAGGGATGCGGGACGTGCACGAGCTGGTGCCCCTCCGGGGCGATCACCTCCAGGCACTTCACCGATCGCCAGGTACATGCGATGATCGATGCGTTCTTCGCTGAGGAGGTGACGGAATGACCCCCACGTCGCAGAAGAAAACTCCCAAACGAACACCACCCAACAAGAAGACGAAAAAGGCACCGGCAAAGGCATCACCCAAAGCGTCGGACACGTGGGACCCCAACATTGTCGTGTTTGCGTGTAACTGGTGCTCCTACGCTGGTGCCGACACCGCGGGCGTCTCCCGCATCCAACACCAACCGCACTTTCGGATGATCCGGGTCATGTGCTCGGGGCGTATCCAGCCGGGTTTCGTCCTGCGGGCGTTCGAAAAAGGAGCAGACGGCGTGCTGGTGTCCGGCTGCCACTTCGGGGACTGCCATTACATCTTCGGCAACGAACGGGCGGTGGAGCAGTTTGAGAAGACCAAGAACGTGGTCAGACTTCTGGGCCTGGAGGAGGAGCGTCTTAGGCTCGAATGGATTAGCGCCGCAGAGGGCGTGCGGTTTGCGAAGGTCATTAACGAATTCACCGATCAGGTTCGCGCTTTGGGGCCCAGCCGCCTGCGTCCCAAGCGCCAAACCGGGTGATTAGACACGGAGTTCACACTGATGCCGGAACTTGCAGAAGCAGCCTTAAAGACCAATGCCTGGGCCTGCTACGACTGTGGGAAGTGCACCGCGACCTGTCCCATCCCGCGAATCGGGGGGGACTACAGTCCGCGAAAACATGTTTTGGCAGCCAACCTGGGGCACGGCGATGACCTGGTCAAGAACGGCAGCCTGTTCAGTTGCCTGACATGCGGCATGTGCGACCGGCGCTGCCCGGCGCAGGTGGGCTACACCGCGCTGGTACAAAAACTCAGGGAACTGTCTTACCGTGAGGGCGTCGAACCCGAGTGCCCGCATGGCGGGGCGCTGCACTCTGTGATGCGGATGATGGCCACCGGGGGGACACAGCAGGATCGTCTGCGCTGGCTCAGTGATGATCTCAATACGGATCCGAAGGCTGGGCAAGTCTTCTACTGGACCGGTTGCACGATGTACTATGACGCCTTCTTTCCGGACTTTGAGATCAGGACTCTTGAGGGAACGCGAGCTGCGGTACGACTCTTGAACCAACTGGGCGTGGAGCCGGTTGTCTCTCCGGATGAGCGCTGCTGCGGACACGACCTGCTGTGGAATGGGGATCGCAAGAGCTTCGAGCTTTTGGCCAGACACAATATCAAGCTGGTTACGGATAGCGGGGCTAAGCTGTTGGTCGTCTCTTGCGCAGAGTGTCTGCGCACATGGAATATCGATTACGAGCCGTTCTTCGAGAGCCCGCCGCCGCGGATCATGCACATTACCGAGTATCTGTCGGAGCGTATGCCGGAGCTCAAACTCAAAGAGAACGATGGGCAAAAGGTGACTTTCCAGGATCCCTGCCGCTTGGGCCGTCATCTTGGCATCTACGATCCTCCGCGGCACGTCATGAAGGAGCTGCCGGGGGTCGAGCTGGTCGAGATGCGACGCTCCGGACCTGGGGCGATGTGCTGTGCGGGGGCAACCTGGTCGAACTGCGACCGCTTCGCCAAGCGGATCCAAGTGGAGCGCCTGCGCGAGGCGCGGGAGACCGGCGCGGAGGTCCTGGTGACGGCGTGTCCTAAGTGCCAGGTTCACTTCCGCTGTGCAATGAAGGACCCCAAAATCGGGGAGGAGATTCTGATTGAGATGCGCGACGTGGCCGAGTTGGTGTCCGACGCGCTTGCATGAGTGGGTAGAAGCGAGCAGACCGAGTCTCTTGACGAAAACGAGGCTTTAGGGATAATTTGGGAAACAGGGACTGTATTCAATGATTGCCCAACAAACGACCGAAGAGATTCGCGTGGGTGTGTTCGTCTGCGACTGCGGACTGAACATCGCGGGCGCGGTGGATTGCGGAGCGGTGACCGAGTATGCCGAAACGCTTCCCGACGTAGTATGCGCCGTCCGCAACAAGTACACCTGCGCGGATCCGGGCCAGAACGAGATCAAAGACGCGATCAAACAACACCATCTTAACCGGGTTGTGGTCGCGTCGTGCACCCCCAGGCAGCACGAGCCCACTTTCCGGCAATGCGTGCGCGAGGCGGGCCTGAATCCATATCTGATGGAGATGGCCAACCTCCGTGAGCATTGCTCGTGGGTCCACCCGGGCGACTGGGAGGGTGCCACCGCGAAGGCCAAGGACCTTGTGGTCAGCGCAGTGGCACGGGCCCGCCTTCTGCAGCCGCAGGAGGAGCTCACCGTGCCGGTGACTGAGCGAGTCCTGGTGATCGGGGGCGGTGTCGCGGGGATTGAGGCCGCCATCGAGGTTGCCGATGCGGGGCATAAGGTGGTTCTGGTCGAAAAGGAGGCTTCCATCGGTGGGATAATGGCCCAGTTGGATAAGACTTATCCAACTATGGACTGTTCGATATGAATTCTCGGGCCAAAGGCCATTGATGCCGGTCGGCATCCAAATATCGAACTGCTCACTTTTTCGGAAGTTGAGGAAGTCTCCGGTTACATCGGGAACTTCACGGTCAAGATTCGCAAGAAGGCCCGGTACGTAGACCCCGATCTGTGCAACGCCTGTGAGGAATGCATCAAAGTCTGCCCGGTGGTCAAGCCGGACGAATACCAGATGGGCCTCTCCTCGCGCAAGGCGATTCACATTCCGTTTCCTCAGGCGGTCCCCTGCTCCTACATCCTCAACATGGATGATTGCTTGGGCAACAACCCCATCGCGTGTGGGAAGTGTGCCGAGGTCTGCGAGAAGAAGGCGATCAACTACGACGACCGCGACGAGGTAATTACGCGCGATGTCGGGGCCGTTATCGTGGCGATCGGGCTGGATGTCTATGACCCGACGGAGATGGATGAGTACGGCTACTCGCGCTTTAACAACGTGATTACCTCGATGGAATTCGAGCGACTGATCTGCGCGGGTGGACCTACCGCGGGTCACTTCGTGCGCCCCAGCGATTCCGAGCGCCCCAAGCGCATCGGCTTTATCCAGTGCGTGGGTTCGCGGAATCCGAAGATCGGTCGGCCCTACTGCTCGAACATCTGCTGCATGAACACCATCAAGGATACCTTGCTGCATGAGGACCATTATCCCGATGTGGAGAACGTGGTCTTTTACCAGGACATCCGGGCGTTTGGCAAATCGTTCGAAGACATGTTCCAGCGATCCAAGCAGGCAGGTACGCGTTATATCCGCGGTTTGCCGGGGGATATCGAGGAAGATCCCGAGACGGGCAACTTGACCGCTACAGTGGAGAATACGACCAGTGGCAAGATCGAAAGACACGAACTTGACATGCTGGTGCTCTCCGTGGGAGTTATCCCGCCGATGGACCTTCTGAAGATATCCGGGATGCTGACTCTGTCCAAGACTGCGGACGGGTTCTTCATGGAGTCCCATCCCAAGCTCAAGCCGGTGGATGCTCCGACGCGTGGGGTGTATTTCGCTGGTTTCTGTGAATCTCCCAAGGACATTAAAGAGTCTGTTTGCCAAGCCGGGGCGGCCGCATCGAAATCCAGCGCCCTGCTTAACGCAAAACAGATACAGATCGAGGCGATAACCAGTCGCATCGACGAGCAGGCCTGCGCCAAGTGTGGACTCTGCGCGGGGATCTGTCCGTACGGGGCGATATCCTGGAAGAAGGGCGAGGCAGCGGTGGTGATAGAAGCCGCCTGTGCGGGCTGCGGGTCATGCGGGGCAACTTGCCGCTTCGGGGCGATCACCATGCGGCACTTCACCGACAATCAGCTTATGGCCCAAGTACAAGGCGTGCTGGCAGAGAAGCCTGAAGACAAAGTCTTTGTCTTCGCCTGCAACTGGTGCTCTTATGCCGGCGGAGACATGGCAGGGATCTCCCGCATTCAGTACCCTGCCTCCAACCGGGTCGTGCGAACGATGTGTTCGGCCCGTGTGTCGGAGGAGATGGTGCTGGAAGCGTTCCGCTGCGGTGCACCGGTGGTGCTGGTGTCGGGATGCCACTATGCTGACTGCCATTACATCAACGCCAACCGCCAGACGGTAGCACGTGTCCAGCGGCTGTGGAACACATTGGAGAAAGCCGGTGTACGACCGGAGCGTCTGCAATTGGAGTGGATCAGTGCAGCTGAAGGGCAGAAGTTCGCCAAGGTTATGAGTCAGATGGAGGAACTGCGCAAGACCGTCACTATGGACGAGATGGCGCATGCCCGGGAGGCTTTGAAACCCAAGCCCAAGAAGACGGCGAAGAAGGAGGCGGCGGCGGCAGGCGCCGCAACCTAGGCACTTAATCGTCGGGAGCTACAGATGGCAGCAACACGTGAAACCTTTCGATGCATGATGTGCGGACATGAGTATGAGGAAACGGTCGACAAGGGGGAGGATAAGGAACGGTCCTGCCCCAAGTGCCGGTCCAACAGTATTCGACACTTGAAGAAGAAAAAGGCCGCAACTTAGTGACCTTGGATGTGGTTAGGGATGGCGTACTGCTCAAAGGAGTATCCTTAAATGGCAAAAACGCCTGGTAAGAACGACAAGCCGGTGCGGGTGAACTTCGATTTCCGGCGTGAACTCGCCGAGAAGATCGAGGGCAACCTGGCGGGGTTCTGCTATCAGTGTGGGGCGTGCGTGGGAGACTGCCCGGCCACTACGTATGGCAGCACGTTCAATCCCCGAGAAATCATGCTGCAGGTACTCTATGGGTTGGGCGAGGAGCTGCTTGTCGAGGACTCCGTGCTCTGGCAGTGCACCAACTGTTACAACTGTCATGAGCGCTGCCCGCAGGAGGTCAAGCCGGTCGAGGTGATCATCTCGCTGAAGAATATGTTGGCAGATCACGGCATCTACCCCGACCCGGTAAGTAAGGTCATCGAGACCTTTGAGGAGACCGGACGCACGACTCCGCTGAGCCCGGCAACGGATCGGCAGCGTGCGAAGTACGGCCTGCCCCCCCTGACACCCGTGCCTATGGAAGAGATAAAGCTGCTTATTGAGCCGGCTTCGGAGGAAGGAGACCAGGCGTGAAGCGTTTCGCATTTTTCCCCGGCTGTCTGATTCCGGCGCGGCATCCAGCGATGGAGTTCGCCATTCGCAATACTCTGCCAAAGCTGGGAGTAGAACTTGTCGACCTCGAGGGCACTTCTTGCTGCCCCGACCCAATTTACTTCAAGTCTAAAGACAAGCTGTCGTGGCTTTCGATTGCGGCCCGCAACCTGACCATTGCCGAGGATCTGGGGCTGGACATCTTCACCAACTGTTCGGGTTGTACGGCCACGCTCTCTGAGACTTATCATCTTCTTCAGGACGAAGAACTGCGCGCCAAGGTGAACGAGCGTCTCAAGCGCATCGGCCGGGAGTACAAAGGAACAACCCGGATAAGGCACATCGTAACCCTCATGCGCGACGTGGTGGGTTATGATGCGATCCGCGAGTCGGTCGTGCGCCCCTTGGACGGTCTAAAGGTGGCGATCCACTACGGCTGTCACCTGCTCAAACCCACGCGCATCATGCAGGTCGACGACCCCAACAACCCCTCGGTGATGGAGAATCTGGTGGCAGCCCTTGGAGGGACACCTGTGCGTCACCGCAATTGGTACCTTTGCTGCGGCAAGGCGTGTCAGACCGAAGATGTGCCGTCAAACATGATGCACGACCTTCTGGGCACGGTGCAAAACGAGGAGGCGGACATCCTGTGTATGATCTGCCCGACCTGTTTCGGGCAGTTTGATCACGGGCAGATGAAGGTATCCAAGCAGTTCGACGAGGACTTCCACACGCCGCCCATCTACTTCTTCCAGCTATTGGCGTTGTGCCAGGGTGTGCCCTACGACAAGTTGGGCTTCGAACGCCAGCGCTTCAAACCGGAGTGTCTGCGCAAGTTCGAGACGGCAACGACCGAGGCAACGATGGAATAGTCTGATTGCGGTCGTCCCCCGCACCGTAGTATAACTACCTGCCATTGCATAGGATACATACGTTCGGCCCCGGCCCGCGCACGGGTTGTTGCGCAGGTCAGTCGCACTTCAACAGGTCTCGGCCTCGTGAGGTTTCGCTCGTGTCGGTTGCGGGTTATCCTTCGCACGCATGGCGACGTGCAAGCGTCCATGTGCGCAGGTCGAAGCACGAGGCCCATCACGAGACAACGGAGAGGCACCATGCGCTTATACTTGATCAACCCGCTCAATCCGACGGTGTCTCTGTCCCGCGTTAAGGAAAACCGCTTCAACAAATACCGCATCTGGAAACCCCTGGGCCTGATGATCATCGCCCGGATCACTCCGCCTGAATGGGATGTCACGATTATAGACGAAAACGTGCGCGTGCCCGACTACGACTCGCTGCCACGCCCGGATTTAGTGGGACTGACCGCATTTACGTCCCAGGCCTCCCGAGCTTACCTATTAGCTTCGATGTTCCGTGGTAAGGGCGTACCCGTCGCAATGGGAGGCATTCATGCCACAATGCGTTTGGCGGAAGCCACAGAGAACGTGAACGCGGTGGTCACGGGCGAAGCCGAGGACGCCTGGCCCGAAGTACTCGACGATCTCGCTTCGGGGCGGCTGAGCCAGGTGTACAACGGCGGTCTGGTTGACATCGAGCGGGTCCCGCCCGCCCGTCATGATCTGTTGTCCACCGGCTACGCTTTCGGATCGATACAGACGACCCGGGGGTGTCCACTCGACTGCAGTTTCTGCAGCGTAACCGCATTCAACGGAAATCGCTTCCGTTGGCGACCCATTAGGCAGGTTGTGGATGAGTTCAAGTTGATCAAGGAGAATCTCGTTCTCATCGTAGACGACAATCTCATCGGAACAAGCAGGAAGCATATCGCCCGAGCCAAGGAGCTGTTTCGGGCCATGATCGACGCAAAGATCGGCAAGCGCTGGATGTGCCAGGTGACTACGAATATGGGTGAGGATGAGGAACTGGTGCGGCTGGCAGCGCAGGCCGGTTGTTTCGGGGCACTCATCGGCTTCGAGTCGCCGTCCAATGACGGCCTCATGGAAATCAACAAGAAGTACAATATGCGCAAAGGGCAGGATGCGAGAAGTTCATGCCGGACGATGCAGCGGCACGGGATCGGGGTGAGTGCGTCGTTTATCATGGGGTTAGACGTGGATAAGCCGGGCATCGGAAAGCAGATCGTGGACCGGGCCCTTTCCTGCGGCGTGGATTCGCTTAATGTCACGATGATGACGCCTTTCCCCGGTACGCGCCTGTGGGACACTATGGAATCACAGGGTCGAATCGCGGCGAATTCCTTTCCGGAGGACTGGAAGTACTACACGCTCGGATTCCCCGTGGCGAACTACATGCACTTGTCGTGGAGGGAGCTGCTCGATGAGTGGATTTCCTGCTTGCGAAGTTTCTATTCCTACCCGCGCATCCTCGGTCGATTCCTCGGTGCGGTGCTGCGTACGCGGAAGGTCTTCGCCAATTTTGGCTTGCTGGTAACAAACCTGATTTACAGACGCAACATCAAGCTTGACCAGCAGATCCACAGCTCGTTTGACGTCAGTCGCGGTATCGCCCACGGCGCAAGAGAACTGGGGCGGCGCGATGGAACGAAACGAGACCTTCTGTTAGACTCTACTTCTGAAATGCGGGTGGACATAAGCGCGCAGTCGAGGGAGCCAACGGATGTCTCGGAACTATGAATACACTTTTGAACGACTTGGTGAAGGGTGGATAGGTGTCAAGAAGGACGCAAAGGAGCGATACCAAGACGTGATCCACAAGTATGCCCGCGATGGGTGGCGCTTGGTGCAGATCTTCGCCCCCGGTACGGGAGGTTACGGGGCAGCCAAGTACTTCGAACTCATCTTCGAACGCGAGGTGAGCCGGTAGCGCTTGCGTCGACCTCTCACACCGATACAGACCATCGATAGACGCGCGTTGCCGCCGTCGATAACATTCCATGAACATGAGGATTAGTCGTCGCTAGAGGGGAGTCTCTATGATCAGCAGAGTCAACCGACGCCGGCCAGCTTTGCCTGTTATTGCGATTGTTGCTGTACCGGTGGTCCTGATGACGGGCGGCTGCGGAACGCGACTTTTCTCTATCGCCCAGCAGGTGCTAGGCGGTTTACATCCTATCGAGAGCGGGGTGCCGGATAACGAGTACCGTGCGGAGGTATCCAGTTGGAACAGTATCAGTGCCCAGTATGAAGACGAAGTCATCTTGCTGATCAATCAACACCGGGCGGGGGGGGCAAGTTGCGGGAGCGAAGGCGAGTTTGCACCGGCTGGTCCACTGACGGCCAACGACGCGCTGCGTTGTGCGGCCCGCAAGCACTCGCTGGACATGTCCGTCAACGGGTTCTTCGACCATGACAACCTCGATGGCGAAGGACCGGATGAACGAATAGCGGAAGCCGGCTATGCGGGATCAACCTGGGGCGAGAATATCGCCTACGGATCACTTAGCCCCGCGCAAGTGGTTGAGGGGTGGATGAACAGTCCCGGGCACTGCGCCAACATCATGTATCCCGACTTCACCGAGATTGGCGTGGGTCATTACAGCCCCACCAACCATTGGACAACGACGTTTGGGGCAGAGTAGCGCGTGCGTACCCCTGGCGGGTTGTCAGCGTCACGAATCCTGACAGACCGCGTCGGCTTCGATCTCGATGAGCATGTCGGGACTGATCAGAGACTTGATCTCGACCATGGTCGTTGCCGGTGGATGGTCGGCAAAGAACTCACCGTGGGCCCGCCCGAATTCCTGCCAGCGTGAGATGTCCGTGACGAACATGCGTGTGCGCACCACGTCGGCAAGCGTGGCATCTAGGTCGGCCAATGCCTTTGAGATTATCTCGATACACCGTCGCGTCTGGGCGTACGCATCGCCTGGTGCAAAAGTGTTTCCGTCGTCGTCGATCGGGGCCGTCCCGGTGACGTAGATATGGTCCCCCACCCGAATCGCCCTGCAGAAGCCGATCTTCTTCTCCCATGGTGCGCTGGAAAAAGTCCGTTTGATCGCCATGTCGACTTATCCTCTGATTCTCGTGCCGATCGCTGCTTCCAGCAAACAGGCTACGGCTCTAGCCCCAGTGCTTCGACCATTACATGAAAGATCACGTTTTGCTCTAACACCCCGTGAAAGAGGTGTGCCTGTGGTCCGCCGGCATACAGCGGAACATCAGCCCCGCCGTGCGTTCCCGAGAGGTGGGGTTGGCCTCGCCCGTCAGTGTAGCCGGTGGGTACCAGGCATTCGTTTAGGTAATCGGGGGCTTCCGTGTTCACATTGGTTAGATCAGGCCGCCCTTTGGTCATCCGTTTGTGCGGTCGGTCAGCGTTTGGCTCCCGTGTGGCCCCTTCCGGTTGTACGTCCGGTGTACCGGTGTATCCGGGTCCATCGGCATAGTTGAGTGCCGTATATGGCAAGCCAAGAGCATCAAGTGTGAAGTCCGTGCCGAGGTTGCCCTGTTCATCCACTCCTACGACTTTGCCCAAGATCGGATTGCCGCGCACGGGGTAGCCGGAGAAAGTGAGCACCTGATCGTGATCCGCGGTTACGATTATCAAGGTATCCCGTCGGTCCGTCTTGTCCGTTGCCAACTCCACGGCCTTGGCAAACTCGACTGTCTCCGTCAGCGCCCGATATGCATTAGCCCGGTGATGGGCAAGGTCTATCCGCCCACCCTCAACCACCAGGAAGAATCCTTTGTGGTTTCTCGAAAGCAAGTCTATCGCCTTGGCGGTCATCTCGCTTAGCGAGGGTTCACCTCCTTTGTCCTTCGGCCGATCGTGTTCGTACTCCATGTGGGAGCGTTCGAACAGCCCCAGAAGGTGGTCGGTCGCAGAGACGTCGATCGCGTCAAAGTCGGCCTTGTTCCAAACGTATGCCGCACGGGGCATCTTCCGCCACTCCGTAGTCAAGTCCCGTCCATCGCTCCGCTCACCCGACTTGCCGGCATCTTCGGGATCGTTCACGGTTTTGGGGAGGAACTCTCTTCGGCCACCGCCCAACACCACTTCGATTCCATCGCCGAAGGGGAACTCGATCAGTTGGCGTGCGATGTCCTTGAAGTCTGCAGCTTTTGCCTCATCGGGCAGATCCGAATCGTTTTCCCAGCCGCGCTCCGCCACGTGCGCATAGCAGGCCGCGGGAGTCGCGTGCGTCACGCGGGTGGTGGTAACGATACCGGTGGACCGCCCGGCTTTCTCGGCAAGCTCAACGATTGTGGTGAGCTCGTTTCCGGCTACCGTCGTGTAGTCCCCTTGTGTAACGTTGTGGTTTACCGACAACACCCACGCGTCAGTCTTGACCCCGGTTACGATAGCAGTCATCGTCCCTGCGGAGTCGGGCACCTGCTGATTGACGTTGTAGGTCTTGACAAGAGCAGTAAAGGGAAGTTCCTCGAAACTCAGCCGGTTTTCCTCTCCGGGGTCGCCACGTAACTGGCCTTCGAGAATCCTCGCCGCAGTCACCGTGGTGACACCCATACCGTCGCCGATGAAGAGGATGACGTTCTTGGCCTCGGCGTTGTTGGGAGAAAGGCGTTTGGCCTCTTCAACCGCCGCCTGCCCGTTGCGATACCACCCTTGAGGTGTCTGGGCGAGCGCACTTGAGCAGAGTGCCGCAAACGCCGTCGCAATCACTATCCGTGCGCTAGTCATGGAGTGCTGCTCCAATCTCTGTTAATGGTCGCGTCGCACAGCCTCGATCGCGGCGACGGCCAGTTGATCACAGCGTTCGTTCTCCGGATGGCCACTATGCCCTCGAACGTGCTCGTAGTCCATGTCGAATTGCTGGACCAGCGCATGCAGTTCCTGCCACAGATCAACGTTTTTCACCGGAGGGGCCCCCGCCTTCTTGCCCCGCTTCCAGTTGTTCGCGACCCACCCGTCGATCCATTGGGTCAGGCCGTTTATGACGTATTCACTATCACTCACCAGCCGCACCCGCCAGCATTTCTTTGCTTTGATCGCCCGGAGTCCCTCGATCACGGCGGTTAGTTCCATGCGGTTGTTGGTAGTATCGCGCTGTCCGCCGGAGATCTCCTTGCACTTGCCCGTGGATGGATGCTTGAGTATCGCCGCCCATCCGCCCGGGCCCGGATTACCGCTGCAGGCGCCGTCGGTGTAGAGGATAACGTCGGGAGTGTCCATCATCTTCCGCCTGGTCTTTCGCCCTTATGATATCTCACTGCTAACGTAACTTCATCACGCCACTATTCCAACCGAGTATCACAAGCGCACTTAGGATGAAAGGACGGGGGTCCGGTCAAACCGAAGATGTCTGGCATGGGCGGGGGGAAGGTTCATCAGCACGGTGCGACGGTCAATCTGATGATTGCGAATGCGCTTGGAGAGATATGCGGAGACCATCCGGATCCTTCTTCGACTCTTGCCCACGGACAGTAGCCGCGATGTTCTGCGCATGCCGACGTACTCGAAATAGCTGAGGATTCCACCGGGTTTGAGACAGCGGCGGATCACCGAAAACACGTTTCGCACATCGCGCAGCTCAAACACCGTTAAAGGTAACCCCGACACCACAAAATCATAACGCCGGGACTCGCTAAGGTCCTGCACGGGCATCTCCAGCAGTCTGACCCTCCCGTCTTCTACGGCCGAGGCAAACACTGGCCGGCTAAGGACGTCACGCCTTAGAATGCTCGCGAATTCAGGCTCGATCTCGCATATGTCCAGCTCATCGTGATCGCTCATGAGCATGCCTATGTGTTGAGTGACCGCACCGGTTCCTGCTCCGATCTCTAAGATCCGCGCTGGCCGGGCGCACTTGCACAACGGTTCGCACAGGGCAGCCGCAAGCATGTCGGAACTCGGCCCCACGGCACCTACGGTGCTCGGTTTGGAGAGGTAGCGTTTGAAGAAACGCCAGTGCCGAGTCAGCTTGGTCGTTTTGCCTTTGTATGGCATATTGATCTCCTGGCGAGCAGACGGAGGAACAACCAAAGGGCTCTCGTTCGGCTACGAGACAGTCACCGCGCCAACGAAGCTGCCGCCAAGGCCCGCCATGATAGGAC
>CP070744.1:3849766-3980984 GCA_020348265.1 Phycisphaerales bacterium
GAAGGGGACAATGACAGAGAGAATATCAGCCGTTTGTCAGGTGCCGGATTTCCCGTAAGTCCTTGCTAGACAAGGACTTATCTCTGCGGGCGTAGCTCAATTGGTAGAGCATCAGCCTTCCAAGCTGAATGTTGACGGTTCGAGTCCGTTCGCCCGCTGTTCTCTGACAAAACGTTACGAAACGCTCCACATGAGGTGACAAGACTCTGGCGATGGCTTTGGCGCTGCGCGCCACGACGGCTCGCGTATCACTCCACATCGGCAGCCAGGAAGTATGTTGCCAGAGGATCTACTGTGAGCGTCTCGCCCACGGATTCGGTCGTCAGCAGATCCACACGACCCTCGGTCAGTAAGCCTTCGATCCGAACCGTAACGGAATCCTTTCCGTAGTTGGTCAGATTCACCAGCATACGACCGTCGTACCGTGTGTAGAGCCACTCCACGCCCCACGGTTCCTCACTCGAGTCGCTGACCAGTACGACTACTGATCTTCCACCTGGAAGATCTGCGAGAATCGGACGCAGGAGTCTGGCCAACTCTTCCGGCTCCGTTACGGGCAGAAGCGTGGCATCGTCAAACGTGTGCTCCAACGGGCTGTCCATTTGATAAGTCCGTGATTATGCTGTCTGTGCGGAAGAAACCCTTCCGCCGGAGACTTTCGGCAGACGACTTTCTCACAGGAAGGACTGACCACGGACGTTGCTGCCGGATCGCGCTTTTCACGCCGCAGGCCCTCACGATAGATGAGGCAAGGCAGCCGTGGATGTAGACCCCGCAGCGCTCGCTCCGTTGGTCAGTCTTCGTGCTCGGCAAGCGCGGCCTGGTATGCAGCAGCAAGTTCCTCAGAACGCCCGGGAGGATACTCACCGGCGTTCCAGCGATATCCAAGTTGATCGTCGGCTACCCGTGGTATGAGATGGAAATGCACATGGGGCACGACCTGCCCGGCAACCCGTCCCTGGTTGGCAAGCAGGTTGAAGCCCTCCGCTGCGGTAACATCCAGCAACACTCGCCCAAGCTTGGGGATTAGCGAGCCTATCTGCGCACACAGCGAACTGGGAAGTTCAACCAGATTGGCATAGTGATCGCGAGGGATGACGAGCAGATGACCCTCAGCAAGCGGCCCGACATCGAGAAAGGCGAAAATGGAATCATTCTCAAAAACAACCGCGGCGGGAATCTCAACTGCGACAATCTTGCAGAAAATGCAATCAGTAGCGCGCGTCACCGGCCAATCCTTTCAATAAAGACAGCGGTGCATCGCGGATCCTCGTGACCCGCCCGTCCCTGCACCTACAGCCGACTCAGCAAGAATAGTCCAACGCGAATCTGAGGCTCAAGAGAGGTCCAGCACCTACTCGTCCGTGTTCTCCTCTTCGCCGGCGCTGTCTGCCGGCTCCGCCTCTGCCTGCGGCTCGGCCTGTTCCGACGGGGGCTGGTCTTTGCGCGACCAGGCCTTGGCCGATCTGATGGCCATGCTATACCGCGCATCCGCCCGCCTTTGACGCGCCGATTTGCCGGGTTTGGTGAGTGAAGTCGGAGCTTCTTCGTCACCGACAAGTTGCACCATAGCCAACGATGACCTGTCACCAAGCCTGCGGTTCGAAAGCCGAATCAGACGAGTGTACCCCCCGGGACGGTCGGCGAAACGCGACCCAATCCCCTCAATCAGCCTGTGCATTACCGATTCAGCCGTAAAAACCAAGCGTCCCTTCGGCTCGCCCGTGCGATGCCTGCGTCCGCTGGCCATCCGGAGCGTGTTACTGCGTGCAGCGTCGGACATATCTTCATAAGCAGTGCGGTGATCCGCAGGGATAATGGCCCGATCTCCAATGAGCTTGTGGATCGCGCGTCGTCCGCGCAGGGCGGCAGCCTTGTCTTCAGACGCGGCGGCTCGGCGCACCTTGACCGCAAGTGTCACCAGGCGTTCAACAAAAGGTCTGATGTCCTTGGCTTTGGCAATGGTCGTGGTAATGCGGCCATGCTCGATAAGGCTCTGAGCCATGTTCCGCCGAAGCGCCAAACGGTGCTCCGACGTCCGATTCAGTTTCTTATGATGCAAACGGTGTCGCATTGGCTTCCTTCACAATCACTGTAGCAGGCGACTCTTGACACTGCCAGCAGGCTAATCTCCAACCCTTGAAACGTGAGTCGATCCCGAGTCGCCGACCCCGGAAGAATTCTCCTCCTCGGAAGATGCCTGTTCCGCCGGAGGCGGTGTGTCCGCCACCGGCCGAGCATCGGCAGGCGGAGCGGCATCAGCCGACGGACCCACGTCGACTGGTGGGGGCACCTCAGCCTGAGGCTCGGAGGAAGGAGCAGGCGGCGTCACCGGAGTTTCCAGGACCATGTCGGACGCGGGGGGCGTAAGAGGTTGACCAGGCGGCCAAGGGCTCGGTAGCGGAGAAGTCGGCGCTCTGCTCAGGTCGGGCTGCAGACCCATTCCCGGCGTCCCCATCTGCGGGGTCTCCGCTTCTCCCTCGCCAAACTTCATGCCCAACCCCAAACCGATATCCGAAAGCTTCCGCGTCACCTCTTGAAGCGACGTTTTGCCGAAACTCCGGAATCGCAACAGTTCGGCTTCGGTAAGAAGAATAAGCTCGCCAATCGTGGTCACCTTGGCAGATTCGAGACAGTTGCTCGCCCGCACGGAGAGGTTCAACGTAGCTATATGCCTGCCCAGGAGTTCCTCCATCGCGGAGTCGACTCCGGTTCTCACATCTACGGACACAGGCGGCGTCTGCATCACGACCTCGTCCCCGAGCTCGCTGTACATAACGAAGGGGTTGAGGTGTTTCCGCAGGATCAGCGCCGCCTCGACGAGCGCGTCCTCCGGACAGACCGAGCCATCCGTCCAGATCTCCAGAATAAGCCGGTCGTAGTTGGTGCGCTGCCCCACACGCATCGCCTCGGTCGCGAAGCGAACCCGCCTGACCGGTGAGAAAACCGAGTCAATCGGAATGACTCCGATTTCCTGCTCAGGGCTGCGGTTGTCCACCGCCGTCGCATAACCCCGGCCTCTGGCTATTCGAAACTCAATGTTGAAAGGCACGTCCGCGGTCAATGTGGCAAGCACGTGGTCCGGGTTGACGATTTCTATCGACGATTCACATTGAATCTCCCCGGCACGCACCTCTCCCGCGGTGCTGCGATTGAGGGTGATAGTCTTGGCCTCATCCCCCTCATAGCGCAGAACGATACCTTTGATGTTCAAGAGAATATCGGTTACATCCTCAACGACGCCGTCGATCGCCGTGAACTCGTGTGACACTCCTTCGATCTTGACGGCGGTTACGGCCACGCCCTCCAGGCTCGACAAAAGCACCCGGCGCAGCGAATTCCCGATTGTCGTGCCGAATCCCTGTTCGAACGGCTCGACGGTAAATCGGCCGTAGTGTTCTCCGCTAACCTCTTCGTCACGGAGAACACGCCCCGGCAACTCCAATCCTCGCCACTTCATGCGCATCGGGATGACCTCCACGCGATCCTATTCGCGATCAACACCAGCCCCGTCTCGGGCTCGATCCAGCCACACGTGCCAGCACGCTAGCGACTGCACATCTCAATGATCAGCTGTTCCTCGACCGGAATCTGCACGTCCTCGCGAGCGGGCATGGCCACGACAGTCCCCTCCAGATTTTGCGCATCCACCTGGAGCCAACTCTGGAGCGTCGGTCCGCCATCGCCAAAGGCCAAACGGATATACTTCTGGCTTCTCTCGGAGGGCTTCACGCCGATTCGATCTCCCTGGTTTACCAGGTAGCTCGGTCGATTGAGCCGCCGACCGTTGACGTAAATGTGCCCATGAGCGATAGCGATTCGCGCCGTCCGGTGCGAGGGAGCGAATCCCAGCTTCCACACCACATTGTCGAGTCGACGCTCGAGCAAGCCAAGAAGGGCTTCACCGGTATTGCCCTTCATCCGCTCGGCCATACGGAAGTAGATCAGGAACTGGCGTTCGAGAACACCATAGTATCTCTTGACCTTCTGCTTCTCGCGAAGCCGAACAGCGTAGTCACCACTGGCCCGCCGCCTGCGCCAAGAGTGCATCCCCGGCGGGCGATTACGCCACTGTCTCTCCATGGCGCACTTTGCCGTCTCGCAACGTGCCCCTTTTAGCATCAGCTTCACCGTCTCACGGCGACAAAGCCGACACGCGGGTCCTATATAACGTGCCATAATTCTGTCCGGTCAAAACCACTCACGCCTCCAGCCTACGCGGTGAACAACAAGAGCTTACCACAGGCAGGCGGGGCGGTACAAAATCACACTCTTCTTCTCTTCTTCGGGCGACAACCATTGTGAGGCAGCGGAGTAACGTCCTCGATTGAGTAGATACGTAACCCGCCGGCCTGCAGGGCGGTGATCGCCGAATCACGCCCCGTACCCGGGCCCTTCACACGAACCTCCACCTCCTGCATCCCGAACTTGCGGGCGGCGCGGGCGGCCTGTTCGACGGCCCGTTGCGCGGCAAAAGGAGTACTCTTCCTCGTGCCCTTAAAACCCACCGTTCCCGCGGAAGCGCTGCACAAGGCGTCGCCATTCATGTCCGTGATGGTCACCATGGTGTTGTTGAAGGTCGCCTTAATGTGGGCGATGCCCCGCGCCACGTTCCGCCGCACCCTGCGCTTACCAGTTCGTTTTGCCACTATACCACTCCGCTAGCGCATCTCTTTCACGCTCTTCTTGCCGGCCACCGTCTTCTTCGGACCCTTGCGTGTTCGCGCATTGGTTCTGGTCCGCTGCCCCCGCACGGGCAAATGCGCCCGATGGCGAAGACCACGATAGCATCGGATATCCTTGAGCCTTGCGATGTTCGACTGCACCGACCGACGAAGCGTACCTTCAACGATATAGTTCCGGTCGATGATCCCACCTATGCGTGCGACTTCCTCCTCGGTGAGTTCCTTGGCCTTCACCGCGACGTCGATCTCGGCTTCCTTGAGAACATCCGCCGCAATCTTCGGGCCGATGCCGTAAATGTACCGCAGGGAGTATTCGATCCGCTTGTCCGGTGGAATATCGACGCCGGCGATTCGTGGCACAGTATACCCTCCCTATCCTTGACGCTGTTTGTGCCGTGGATTGCTGCACACCACGCGCACCACCCTCTTACGCTTTACAATCCTGCAGTTTTCGCAAATCCGTCGCACACTCGCTCGCACTTTCATCGCACGCTACCTCATCTTGCTCCGGTGCAGAACGTACTGCCGGGGCACGCTAACGACCATCCGTTAACACGTCCGCACCGCTTTCGACCACCGCTACGGTGTGCTCAAAGTGCGCACAACGCTTTGCGTCGCGCGTCACTACGACCCACCCATTCTTATCGCCGTACTCGACCTCGTGGCTTCCGGCGTTGACCATCGGCTCGATGGCCATCACCATATTGGTTGCCAGCTTGAAATCGCTGCGCGTCTGACGAGAACCCCAATAATTCGGAATCTTGGGATCCTCGTGCATCTCGCGTCCTATTCCGTGGCCGACAAAATCTCGTACAACCGAGAAGCCTTCTCCTTCAACGTAGGCCTGAATCTTCCTTGCCACCTCGCTCCACATGAGCTTGGGACGAATCGTCTCAATCGCCAGATCCAACGCACCGCTGGTGACCTCGAGCAGACGCTCAGTCTGCGGCGACAGCCGCCCTATCGGGATCGTCGTAGCGGCGTCGCCGCAATACCCAGCGAGCCGAACACCACAATCGATGCTGATTATGTCGCCTTCCTCCAGCGCCCGATCTCCCGGTATACCGTGGACCAACTCTTCGTTGACGCTCGTACACAGTGCCGCCGGAAACGGGAACTTGGCCGGCGGGTTCTCTACACCCTTAAACAGGGCGGTTCCGCCAACCTGGGCAATCATCTCCTCTGCAACCGAGTTCAGCTCGGCGGTGGTGACGCCGGGTTGGGCCATCTCCCGCATCCGCTCCAACACCCGGTGTACAACCTGTCCCGCACTTCGCATTAGCTCGATTTCACGAGCGCTCTTCAGGATGATTCCTTGCCCGTACGTCAACTACGACACCTTTGAGAACAAGCCGGGCAGGGACCCGCAAGTTATCCACAACTTCCAGTCAGACTTCCGCAACAGACTCGCGGAAAAAAACACGATCCCACGGACCGTGCCACTCTACGCTCTTGCCCCCTTGATCGGTCCCTCGTCTCCCAGGAACCCTTTGTAATTCCGCATAATCAACCCGGCTTCAATCCGCTGCACGACATCCAGCGTTACACTCACGACGATCAGCAGGCCCGTACCTCCGAGAAACGCCGAGACCATGAACGGTATTTGCATCGCACCTGCTACCAGGGTCGGAATAATGGCGATAATGGCCAAGAAGCCGGCACCTACGTAGGTAATACGCCCCATCACACGTTCGAGGTAGTCCGCAGTCCGCTTGCCGGGGCGCAGACCGGGAATAAAGCTGCCGTAGTCGCGCAGATTGTTAGCCATCTCCTTCGGACGGAATTGCACCGTGGTCCAGAAATAGGCAAAGAAATAGACCGCCAGGATGTATACCACCACGTAGAGGTACGTCCCGGACTGGAAGTTTTCCATCAGAAAGCCCGCAAACGCGCTAGGCCACATGTTGTACAAAGCACTGAAGATTATTCCCGGGAAGATGAGCATCGAGCTCGCGAAGATGATCGGCATAACCCCGCCGTGATTGACGCGAAGCGGCAGGTAGTGGCGCTGGCCGCCATAAATCCGGCGACCCCGAGTCTGCTTGGCCTGCTGGATCGGAATCCGCCTCTGCCCTTGGGTGATCAGTATTGCTCCAGCTACGACCCCGACAAACATCGCCACCAGGAGCAGGATCTTGGTAGCATCCAGGCTGCCTTGCCCGGAAACGCCTTTAAGATTGACGTTTCTCGCAACGTACATGACCGCGCTGGGGAGTTGCGACACGATACCGGCAGTGATGATCAAAGAGATACCGTTGCCTATTCCATACTCGTCCACTTGTTCGCCAAGCCACATCAAGAACACCGTCCCGGTCGTCAACACCGTGAGCGTCATGACGCAATAGGTTGCGGACATCCCTAAAAACGGTCCGGTGAACTTGGGGAAAATGAAGTTCTGACTGGCCAGGTACTTCATCCAGAACATAGCGTTGATTACGCACAGCAGCACGGTCGCGTAGCGGGTGTACTCCTGGATCTTCTTACGCCCGGTCTCGCCTTCCTGGGACAGCTTCTCCAGCGAAGGAACCACCGTGGTCAACAGCTGGAAGATGATCGATGCCGAAATATACGGCATGATCCCCAACCCGAAGATCGTGCTTTGACGCAGGTTCCCACCGGTGAAGAGCTGGAAGTAATCCATCAAGTCTCCGCCGCCCCCACCGCCCATGCCCGCGCTCATTGCGACCTGATCGATGCCCGGAACCGGTATGGCGAAGCCGATCCGATAGATGCCCAGCATCCCGATGGTGAACAGCACCTTATTACGAAGCTCGGGAATCTTGAATATATTCAGAAACGTCGAGAACATTCGCTTTCAACCAGCCTAACTGCACGCAGCCAAGACACGTCTAGGAAGCACGTGCCTCACCGCCGGATGCCTGGATCTTCTCCATAGCTGTCTTACTGAACTTCGCCGCGTCAACGATCAACTTCTTGGTCAGCTCTCCGTCGCCGAGAATCTTCACCGGAAGACGCAGGTTGCGGATCAGCCCCGCCTCTGCCATCGCCTGGGGAGTAACGTGAGCACCGGAATCAAACCGCTCTTCGAGAGAGGAAAGATTGACCACGCTATAGCGCTTCGCAAACTGAGCGTTACTGAAGCCTCGCTTGGGAAGTCGGCGGAACGTGGGCATCTGCCCACCCTCGCGCAACCCGCGCTGCTTCCAACCGGAACGCTGACCACATCCCTTGTGGCCTCTCCCGGATGTCTTGCCTCGTCCCGAACCGCGACCTCGCCCGATGCGTCTCGGACGTTTGTGCCCGCCAGCAAGTTTCTGTACTTCGGTAAGATTCATAATGCCACGTTATCCGGCTAGCTTGACACCGCGCAGCCGCTCGACCTCTTCACGAGTCATGAGCTGCGACAGACCGTTCATGGTCGCACGAACAAGATTCTTGGGGCTGTTGGAGCCAAAGCTCTTGGTCAGCACATCGTGCAGACCCGCCAATTCCAAGACGGCACGTACACTCGCACCGGCGATAACCCCCGTACCGGGACTAGCCGGCACCATTACAACCCGGCTGGCTCCGTATTGACCGACTACACGGTGAGGCAGAGTCCTGCCAAGCAACTTTATGGGTCGCAAATCCTGCATGGCGATCTTCTTCGCCTTTTCGACAGAGGTGGGTACTTCCTTCGCTTTTCCGTATCCCACCCCTACCTGTCCGTTGCGATCACCAACCACCACCAGCGAGCCAAAACTGAACCGCCGACCACCTTTAACCACCGTCGCGCAACGGTAAATCTTCACAACAACGTCGTCAATGGTCTGTGCTTCGGCATCGCCGTTGGTCGGCTCAATCCCTGTCATAATCGCCTCTCGTCCGCTTCGCCGCCTGCAAAGTCGGCCCGGTCAAACAGTTCTAGAACTTCAGCCCCGCTTCTCGGGCAGCGTCGGCCAAGCCCTTGATCCGTCCATGAAACCGGAAACCGTTGCGATCAAAACAAACCGCCTCGATCCCCTTTGCCTTGGCCGCCTCACCCAGGGCCGCTCCTACTATCTTCGCGGCAGCGATGTTGCCACCGTACTTAATCTGCTCACGTAAGCTTTTGCCTCGTGTGCTCGCCTCACAAAGAGTTACCCCACGATCATCGTCGACGATCTGGGCGTATATGTGTTTCGCGCTGCGGAACACTGTGAATCTGGGGCATTCACCGGATCCGTGCGTCCGTTTACGAATACCCTTCTTGCGTCTTTGCCGACGTATCGTCTTTATGTTCTGCCCGTTCACCACAGCTACGTACTCAATGCGTCCAGAGAATCGAAACGTGCTCTCCAACCACTAGGTTGCGGCACCGGTCAATGTCTTACCCTGCTTGCGTATCACTTGCTCGCCTTGATAGCGAACGCCCTTGCCCTTGTATGGCTCGGTCTTGCGAAGGGCCCGGATCTCCGCAGCGAACTGTCCTACCTGCTGCTTGTCATGCCCTTTGATAACCAGTTGAGCCGGCTCGGTATCGCCCCGCGCCGCCTCTCGCTCGATAACCACCTCCACGCCCTGAGGTACGGTCAGCTCGAATTGAGACCCAAGACCACGCCGGCGACCCGAAAAACCAACGTTAAGATGCAAGGTCCGGCCCTGCAGCTTACAGTTGTAGCCGGTGCCGTAGATCTCCAGAGCCCTGCTAAAACCCTCCGAAACTCCCTTAACCATGTTGGCGATCAGGGCCCTGGTCAAACCGTGATTCGCTCGGCTTTGCTTGCGCTCATCCTGACGGGTCACCGTGATGGTCTTGGAAGCATCGTCGTAGGCGACGTTTGCTGTCTCGGGAAACGTCCAATCCAAACTACCCTTGGGCCCGGAAACGGAGATGCTCTTCCCCTGCACCTTCACGGTCACGCCGCCGGGTACGGGTATCGGTTTCTTCCCTATTCTTGACATCCGCTTAGCCTTCGGTGCGTTGCCGAAACTCAGCAAACACCCCTTCAACGCTTCTAAAACATCAGTAGACTGTACAAAGCAACTCGCCGCCGACCTTCTTCTCTCGGCAATCGCGATCCCCCATCACTCCTTTGCTGGTGGACACGATCGCGATTCCCAAACCGTCGAGAACGCGCGGCAAATCGCCAACTTTGCGGTAGACGCGACGGCCAGGCTTCGACGCCCGCTCAATCTTATTGATCACCAGTTCACCGCGTGGGCCGTATTTCAGCGCGATACGGAGAATCCCCTGCTTCTTGTCTTCAATGACGTCAAACTCGTTAATATACCCCTCGTCTCTCAACACCCGCGCGATGCCGACCTTGATGTTGGAGGAGGGAATCCGGACAGTTTCGCGCCGCACGCGCACGGCGTTGCGGATGCGAGTCAACATGTCACTGATGGGATCAGACCACACCGCATTAACCTTCCATACAACACAAACACGGGACAAAGTATCCCATGCGCTCTACCAACTAGCCTTTCGGACTCCGGGAATCTTCCCTTCGAGGGCGAGCTCCCGGAAACAAACCCTGCACACGCGGAACTTCCGGTACACCGCCCGGGAACGTCCGCACAACTCACATCGACGGACATAGCGCGACAGGTACTTGGGTTCCTTCCTCGCCTTGTAGATCCAGGCCTTTGTTGCCATTATTCGCTCTGCTCTTCCGTTCTTCTGAACGGCATCCCCAGCCTGGCCAACAGGGCCATGGCGTCGGAGTCATTCCGGGCTGTCGTTACAAACGTTATGTTCATGCCCTGGTTGTACGTTATCTTGGTCAGATCGATTTCCGGAAACACCGACTGATCGGGCACGCCCATCGAGTAGTTGCCCCGTCCATCGAAGCTCTTCGTGTTAAGACCCCTGAAGTCACGCAATCGAGGAATCGCAGCGTTTACCAACCGATCCACGAACTCGTACATTCGTTTTCCACGGAGCGTAACTCGACAACCTATCTGATACCCGGCGCGTGTCTTGAAATTCGAGACACTCTTGCGTGCCCGGCACATCTGCGGCCTTTGACCGGTGATCTTTGCCAGATCGGCCGAAGCTGCACCCGCCCGATCCTTGTCCACCGTGGGCGAACCCGTCCCGCAAGACACGACCACTTTGCTGAGCCGAGGGATCGCCATCGGGTTCTCGATCCCCAGGTCTTCTTTGAGCCCAGCGGAGATCTCACTGTTGTAGCGTTCCAACAACCTGGCCATCAGTCCGTGCTCCTGCGTATTGCGCGGTCGCTCCCGCGCCGCCTCATCTCCCGCTCTCAGAACGCGTGAGATGATGCAACGTCGTGTTACCGGTCGTAACCCGACGCTTAGAGACGATCTTCCCCGCCTCGTTGCGTTCAACTTCAAAACGTATTCTCGTTCCCTTGCCGGCGCCCGAATCGTAGGGCAGCACATTGGAAAGGTGGATCGGTGCTTCTTTCTGCACGCGTCCACCTTGCGGGTTCCGGCGTGTGGGTCGGACATGGCGATAGACCATGTTGACCCCTTCGACCACTATCTGGAGTCGTTTCGGATCGATGCGCAGCACCTTTCCACGAGCACCTTTGTGATCACCGCTGATCACCACGACCATGTCATTCTTTCGAATGTGTACCGCCATCAATCCGTTCGCTTCATATTGCCAGAGTGATCGACGCAGACTCGTGCGTCGTTCACATTCGCTCGCCGCAGGCCTCTAGACAACCTCCTCCGCAAGCGAAATGATTTTCATGAAGTTCTTCTCACGCAGCTCGCGGGCGACGGCTCCGAAGATCCTCGTGCCGCGGGGCTCGTCCTTCTCATCCACTAAGACAACGGCATTGCTGTCGAACCGCACGTAGCTGCCATCCGGACGCCGCGTGGGTGCTTTCATCCGCACAACGATCCCACGAGCCTTGCGGCGCTTCGAGCGGTCCTTTCGATCAGACCCGCCCGAGAAATCACTGTTGGGCAATGACTTCTTCACCGTTACAAGCACGATGTCACCGATCTTGGCGCTTTTCAGGCGTCTTTTGCCGCTTCGGGCGGTACTGCCCTTATACACGTTAATGACCATTGCGGACTTCGCGCCCGTGTTGTCACAAACGTCCACCATGGTTTGCATCTGTATCATGGTCGGGTCCTGCCGCTCAGTCTAAGCAGCCCTCGCTAATTCAGGCGCGTTGCGTCGATCGTATGATCCTGGCCAATCGCCAACACTTCGTCTTGGACATCCGCCTGGAGGCGACTACTTCAACGATGTCTCCAACCCGCGCCTCATTCTTCTCATCATGCGTTTGTAGCGTGGTCGAGCGCCGGATGTACTTACCATACTTGGGATGCTTCACCTTGTACTCAAACTTCACGCCGATGGTCTGTTCTCGACTGTCCGAGACTACCATTCCAACGCAACGGTCTCGTTGGCCGCGCTTCCCAACGACGTTCGTTTGTGCAGTCGCATCCGTCATAACTTCAAACATCCGCTGTGGCGATCAACGCCGCCTGAGAAAACAAACTGCTCTAAGCTCACCGGCGATGGCTGGCCACCGCTTCGAGGTGGTGCTCCTTCTGCTCTATTCCCGTCTCACCGCGCTCACGCAAGACCGTGAGAATACGAGCGATGTCCTTCCGCGCGGCGGTCAGTTGAAAGGGATTCTCCAGCTTCTCCGTAACCGCCTGGGCACGAAGATCAAACAGGTGACGCCGAATGTTCTCCAGCTCGGCGTAGAGCTCTGCCGTCTTCGTTTCCCGGATCTCGCTGATCTTCATCGAAGCACCTGCTGCGCACGGACCTATAGTCCGTGACGCCGTTTCACAAAACGACAACGAAAAGGCATCTTGTTGGCTACTCGCGCAAACGCATTGCGAGCAATGTCCTCCTCGACGCCACTGATCTCGAAAAGCATCGTGCCCTCTTTGACACATGCGACCCAGTAATCCGGATCGCCCTTCCCCTTGCCCATTCGCGTCTCGAGCGGCTTGGACGAGACAGGTTTCTGCGGGAAGATCCGCACGTACACCTTCCCCTCGCGGTGAAGATAGTGCGTCGCGGCCACTCGGCCGGCCTCGATCTGACGCCCGGTTATCCACCCCGCTTTCAGGGTCTGGATACCGTACTCACCAAATGAGAGCTTGTTGCCTCTAGTGGCTGCACCCTGCGTCTTGCCACGCTGGCTCTTACGCCACTTAACTCGCTTAGGCATCAACGCCATCAAACCATCTCCACCTTGCTCGCCCGATCAACTCGGGCCCGCAGCACATTAGCCGCGCTTACCTCGTCGGCCTTCCCGGCGACGAGTCTGGCCCGTATCCACGAGCATTTCTTCTTCCCCGTACCGACCCAGATTGAGCCAGACCTTGACTCCAATCGCCCCATACGTCGCAAAGCACGTGGCTACACCGTAGTCAATGTGCGCCTGGAGCGTGTGCAAGGGGACCGAGCCACGCAGTTGGACCTCCCTGCGGGCCATCTCAGCACCGCCGAGGCGCCCCTTGCAGATAATCTTGATCCCCTTTGCACCGGCGGCCATAGCGGCGTCCACCCGCATCTTCATCACGCGGCGGAAACTCCCCCGCTTCTTCAATTGCTCGGCAATCGCCTCCGCAATCAACTGGGCGTCCGCGTCGGGAACCTTTATTTCCACAATATTGACCGAAACCTTTCGGTCGATCATGTCCTCGATGGTCTCTTTGAGCTTGTCTACCTCGGCGCCTTTGGGGCCGATCACCAACCCAGGCCGGGCGGTGTGAAGGTAGATGCGAACGTCATCACGCGTGCGCTCAATCTCCACCTTGGCAACGGCTGCGTAAGGAGGCTGGTGGTTCAAGCGCCGATCAACGAAGGCTCGGATCTTCTGATCCTCAACGAGGAAATCCGCAAACGCCGCCTTGGGAGCGAACCAGCGCGAACGCCACCCTTCGGTGACCCCGATCCGAAAACCGATGGGATGGACTTTCTGTCCCACGCTCAACTCCTGTCAATGCTCGCCCGCAATCCCGCACACTCCGCAGGATCAACTCTCCGCCAAAACTAGGACAATATGGCTGGTTCTCTTAGCGATCGGGTGGACCCGTCCGCGGTCCTTGGGACGCCAACGCCGATAGTAAGGCCCGCCGTCAACCCGTGCTTCCTTGACATACAGCCGAGACATATCCGCTTCGGCTTCGTCCGCATTCACCATGGCAGCCTTTAGCACGTCGCGAATGAACACGGCACTGCGGCGAGGATTGTAGCGCAGCTGCTCCATCGCCTCGTCGCATCTTCGCCCGCGGATCGTGTCGATCACTATCCTCGCCTTACGAGGAGCCACTCGGGCAAACCGATGCTTCGCCATCCACGTTCGCAAAACGTCCATAATCGGATGCTTCCGCCAAAAACCAGTCAAGCGCACCGGCTCAAACGTGCCGGGTTATTTCTTCTTCTTGCCGCCGTGTCCGCGGAACGTACGCGTCGGGCTGAACTCACCAAGCTTGTGCCCGACCATATCTTCCGTGACGTACAGGGAATTAAAAATCTTCCCGTTATGAACCTCGAAGCGATGTCCTACGAACTCAGGCACGATGGTGCATCCCCGCGACCAGGTACGTATCGGCGTGGTCGCCCCGGCAGCCTTGAGATCCATCACTTTCTTGAAAAGCCTCTCGTCTACAAAAGGACCCTTTTTCTGCGATCGTGCCATCTATCGCTTCTCCACGTTCCGCCAACGACCCGCCGTTTGCGTCGGCCGCCGTCCGGTGGCTTCTGCACCGCGTACGGCCCGTCATTCATGCCAACTACTTCTTCGGAATGGGCAGCTGCCCATAACGCTTGCTCCGCCGCCTGCGGAGGATTCGCCTGTTCGACACCTTGCTCGGGGAACGGGTTCGTCCGCCCTTGGCCAACTGGCCGCGCGGGCTGCAAGGGTGTCTACCCCCGCCGCTGCGACCCTCCCCACCGCCCAGTGGATGAGCGACGGGGTTGGTGGCCGTACCCCGCACGTGAGGTCGCCACCCACGGTGCCGAGTTCGACCCGCCTTACCCCAACGCAGGTTCTGGTGGTCCACGTTGCCGACCTGCCCGATCGTAGCCCGGCATTCGGAACGCACCTCGCGCATCTCGCCCGACGGCAGGATCAGTATCGCCCACTGGTCGTTTCGCGACAGCAACCGGGCGACCGTCCCCGCACTACGGGCAAGCTTACCACCCTGCCCCACGTTCATCTCGATATTGTGAACATCCATACCGGGCGGGATGCTGCGCAGTGGCATGGCGTTCCCCACTTTGGGTTCGACCTTGTCGCCGCTTTCCACCGTATCGCCGGCCCGTAGACCCACAGGGGCGAGTATATATCTCTTCTCCCCATCCTCGTACTCAACCAAGGCAATATGGCAGGAACGGTTGGGGTCATACTCGATCGCAGATACTGTTGCGCCGGTTCCATCCTTGTATCGCTTGAAGTCAATCCGGCGGTAGAGTCGTTTGCAACCACCGCCACGATGACGAGCGGTGATCCGACCGTGGTGGTTTCGCCCCCCGGTCTTGCGCAGTCGCTCACAGAGCGATTTCTCAGGGCGCTTGCGCCGATCGGACAGTTCGGCAAAGTCGTTTACCGTCGACGCCCGTCTGCCCGGAGAAGTCGGCTTGTAAGTTACGATACCCATTTAACACACAAGCGACACCATGTGCCGCAAGTCCCGTAAAAGATCTAGAAAAGGTCAATGTGGTGATCCGCGTGGAGCACCACAACAGCCTTCTTCCAATCCGCGGTCTTTCCCGTCTTATAGCGCACCCGACGGGCTTTACCTTTGTGATTCGCCGTGCGGACGGACAGCACCCTCACCCTGTAAATCTTCTCGATAGCCTGCTTGATGATCGCCTTGGATGCCTCGGGGTGTACCTCAAACGCGAACGAGCCACCACGTGCCCGCTTGGTCTTGGTCGCACGGAAAGACTGCTGCGACTGGTGCGTGCCCTTCTCCGTCACGAGCGGCTGTCTGACTACTTGATAAATGTCCATCGCAGCTTCGCCTTACTCGCGCGCAGTCGCATCGCCAGCGTTCGAAACACCTTGGGTCAAACGTTCAAACGCGGGCCTGGCAAACAGCACCTTAGCCCGACGAAGCACGTCGTATGCACCCAGTTCATCCACGACACGAATGTCCGTGCGGGGAATGTTTCGCCCCGATCGGTACACGTTGTTGTCGTGCTCACTTATCGCCAGCAGGCATCCCTTTTGAACACCCAGTGCGGACA
Source organism: Phycisphaerales bacterium (assembly GCA_020348265.1). GTDB lineage: Bacteria > Planctomycetota > Phycisphaerae > UBA1845 > UBA1845. Next base: position 3,865,577 of record CP070744.1, read on the forward strand.
ACATTGCCGCAAAAGTCTTCGTCTCGGGCGCAGAGTATTGCAGGTCGTCAACGACCACGACGCTTTCAGCCTGGATTTTCGCCAGAAGCGCGCTTCTAAGGGCCAGACGACGCATTTTCTTCGGCAACACCTTTGTGGACGGCGGTACGCGCTTGGCGAACGTGTGTCCGCCGCCTCTACGAATCGGAGTGCGCGCGTTGCCAGCCCGGGCGTTTCCCGTGCCTTTCTGCCTGTAGAGCTTCCGCGTTGAACCCGCTACGTCCGCTCGGCCTTTCGTACTTGCCGTGTGCTGATGCTGGTGATCGTTATAGGCAACGATCGCCTGCTTGATCAGCTTGTGCCGGACAGTCCCACCGAGCACGGCAGGATCCACCTCGATCTCTCCGAGGCGCTCGCCCTGCATATTGACTAACGGCACTGCAAGCATCAGTCCTACCCCTTCTTCTTCGACGAACGAACGACCACCAGACCGCCATTCGGACCGGGGATACTACCCTGTATCAGAATCAGACCGTTATCCGAATCAGTACCAACCACTTTCAACGAGCACGCGGTGCGACGGACGTTACCCATATGTCCCGCCATCCGCTTGCCCTTCTTTATTCCTCGACCGGTGGCACCCGGGGCGGCTCCACAGATGCTTCCTGCGGAGCGGTGTTTGCGCTCGACGCCGTGCGAGGCCTCCATTCCCCCGAAACCGTGCCTCTTCATCACACCCGCGAAACCCTTGCCTTTGGTCCTTCCAACCACGTCGACAAACTTGACCTTGCCGTCGGCAAACTGGTCAATGGTCAAAACGTCGCCGCGCGACACGTCGGCCGGCTCGGCTAGGCGAAACTCGCGAATGTACCGCTTCGGTCCAGTTGAAGCCTTGGCCGCGTGCCCGATCATCGGCACGGTCGAACGATGCGGTTTGACGTCGTCGAAACCGAGCTGGACCGCATCGTACCCGTCCGTTTCCTTTGCTTTCACTTGAAGCACAACGCACGGACCGGCTTTAACCACGGTCACGGTTTGCATAACTCCCCGCTCACCGATTACGCGAGTCATACCGATTTTCTTACCCAAGATCCCCGGCGTCATTATGGACACGCTCACCTCGCTCCGGTCAGACCGGGCGAGCCGATCTACTTCCAAACCCGTGCAATCAAGCTTACACGGCGAATCATGTCGTTGTTAGCTGGGCAGTACACCACTCACGCGGGGCACTGCGGGTACGCCACCCAGGCGTGTATCGCCCGTTAGGTCTTTATCTTTATAAAAACACCGGCCGGAACTTGTATGCGGTTAATCGCCTCGACCGTCCGCGCCGTCGGCTCGCTGATGTCGATGATGCGCTTGTGCGTTCGGATCTCAAACTGCTCACGCGACTTCTTATCGATATGCGGACCGCGCAACACCGTGTAGCGTTCGACACGAGTAGGCAACGGAATAGGTCCGTGCACCCGAGCGCTGGTCCGCTTGGCCTGCTCGACTATCTCGCGAGCTGAAGCGTCCAGCGATCGCGCGTCGTACGCTTCCATCCGTATCCGAATCTTGGTCTTGGCAACCACGTACTCAAACCCACCACTTTTGACCCAACGTCAGCCGCTTACCGAAAAATAACGGCAGACCCGATAGAGTAATCGCCCTGGCAGACCTGTCAACAGCCTTTCGGCACAACTTTCTGCGTTAACCGGGATTTCTGAGACATCCGCCATTAGGCCAAGCCGGCCCACGGGGGGAAGCCGCCCACATGCCGTGCTACCCAACCAGAGCCTTCATTTCCTCGGGGGAGACCGGGGCATAGTGAGACGGCGTCATACTGGCCGTCGCCCGCCCCTGCGAGAGGCTCCGGAGCTTCGTGACGTACCCGAACATCTGCGCCAAAGGTACCTGAGCCCTGATCACCCGCGCTGACCCTCTCAGGCTGGTATCCCGCACGACCGCCTGGCGAGCACTCAAATCACTCATTAACGGGCCGAAATACTCATCCGAGGTGACAACTTCAACGTCCATTATGGGGCCGAGCAGAAGCGGGCTGGAAGCCTGCATGGCCTCGTAAAACGCAGCCCTAGCTGCGTTTTCAAACGCGATCTCCGAGCTCGTTCGGTCCTCGTATTCAACATCGACAAGGACCGCCTTCCAGTCTATCACCGGATAGCCTCCCAGAATCCCGCTTTGGGCCGCGTCATGGATGCCCATATCGACGGCCCCGAGATATTCCAGATCCAGAGCACCATCGGACAGTGCGTGCACAATTTCGAAGCTGGGGCCGCTCTCAGTACGAACTCTCGGGCCAAGCTCTAAAGACACACTGGCAAAATGGTCGCGCCCGCCCAACTGCCGGGCGAATCGCCCCTGGCCTTGGGCAACGTGCGAAACCGTTTCGCGATAGGAGACTCGCGGTTTCCCCACGGCGACTTCCACGTTCATTTCAGAGCGGAGGCGCTCGACCATGACTTCCAGATGGAGCTCTCCCATGCCGGAGAGCAGAGTCTGGCCGGTCTCTTCGTTGAATTTCACAGCCAAGGTGGGATCCTGCCGACCGAGGGCATGAAGTGCCTCCATCAGTCTGTCGCGTTCGTTCGACGATCTGGCTTCGACGGACACGGAGATGACCGTTTCAGGGAACTTGATCGCTTCGAGCAGGACCGGCATTCGTGCCTCGCAAAGCGTGTGACCGGTAAGAGCATTCTTGGGGCCTATGACTGCGACAATCTCGCCTGCGACAGCTTTGTCCAACTGATCTCGTCGCTTGGCGAACATGCGGTAAAGCCGGCTGACATTCTCCTTCTCTCCGGTTGTCGCGTTGAGCAGCCGCATGTTGGGCTTGAGCGTGCCGGAATAGACCCTAAGGAAATACAGATCTACGGGCTTGCCTGCGACAATCTTGAACACCATCGCGGCAACGGGCTGATCCGGCCGACACTGTAGCTGATGCGTGACATCCGGCTTCTTGGGATCGCCCGCAATCACCGGGGGAACATCCAGCGGGCTGGGCAGATAGTCGCAGATCGCGTCCAAAAGGCGTTGAATTCCTACGTGGCGAAGGGCGCTGCCGCACAAGACCGGGAAGAGCGAACGCGCGAGCGTGGCCCGGCGGATGGCCTGTTTGAGTTCAGACACACCTATCGCCTCATCGCACAGGTACTTGTCCACCAACGTCTCGGAAGTCTCCGCGAGGGTCTCGACCAGACGTCGACGGTGTTCCGTAGCGGCTTCAACGTGCCCTGCAGGAATGTCGGCCTGTGTAAAGGTCGCCCCCTCCTTTGCAGCTGAAAAATAGAAGGCCTGCATCTCCAACAGATCGATTATTCCTTTGAAGTCGGGGCCTTCACCTACCGGCATCTGCACGACGAGAGGATCGGCACCAAGTCGATCGCGCAGCGACTGCACACTGTGCTCAAAGTCCGATCCGATCCGATCCATCTTGTTGACGAAACAGATGCGGGGAATCCCGTATTTGTCAGCCTGATGCCATACGGTCTCCGACTGCGCTTCGACGCCTTCCTTCCCGTCGAACACCGCAACCATACCATCCAGCACACGGAGAGAGCGCTCGACCTCAGCAGTGAAATCCACATGCCCCGGTGTATCGATGAGGTTGATCGTGTGCTCCTTCCAGGGGCAGGTGACCGCTGCGGAGTAGATGGTGATTCCCCGCTCCTGCTCCTGCCCGTCGAAGTCGGTGGTAGTAGTCCCGTCATCGACATCCCCCATGCGGTGGGTACGACCGGTGTAGAAGAGGATCCGCTCAGTCGCGGTAGTCTTCCCCGCGTCGATATGGGCGGCTATACCGATGTTGCGAAGCTTGGTCAGATCCGAACTCATGCCTGTCTTCGCCGGCACTCGTGCCGGCTGGGGACTCCCTCCCCTCACTTTGGGCAGTCTTTACGTAAAGAGCCCACCCGCAAAAGACGAGTGGGCCCACAAGGGAAGTTCGACGATCGAAGACCTACCAGGCAAAATGGGCGAAGGCTTTGTTCGCCTCAGCCATCCGATGAACGTTGTCGCGCGTAGTGACGGCCGTACCTTCACCCTTGTAAGCATCAAGTATCTCTTGCGCAAGTGACTCTCGCAACGGACGCCCTTTCTTCGCCCGCGCCGCATCGCGAAGCCACCGAAAAGCCAGAGTCTGCTGACGTTTGCGGTTCACCGGCATGGGAACCTGGTAGTTGCTACCACCCACACGCTTTGAGCGCACCTCCACATTGGGCTTGCAGTTCTTTACCGCCTTGTCGAACACCTCCTGAGGAGGATCGTCCTTGACTCGCTTTCCAACGATATCCAAAGCGCCATAGACTACCTTAGTGGCAGTGCTCTTCTTGCCGTCAAGCATGATCGCGTTGATGAACTTCGCAATCAGAAGGCTGTCATACCGCGTATCCGGCTTAAGCTGCGCCGCCGACTGTGTCCACTTCTTGAAACCCATCGCAGAGATCTTCTCTTCATCACGGTCCGCCGAATTCGCCGATCGTTGGTCCGGCAACCGTTATAAATCCAAGTTCAAACCATTACGTACGGCGCCCCGCGCCGACGCGTCGCAATCCTCTGACCGCTGTCACCATCGTTGTCGCCAGAAGTAGCTCGACTACCGCCTTGCCGGCAAAGGGCAACAACCCGGTAACGATCGCAAGCCGCACATCACCCGCAAACCAAAACGTCCGCCAGGCAATCCCCAACACAAATACGGCGAGACAACCCACCGCACCAGCCGCCAACAGCCTGAAGAACCCTGAGCGGCTACCACCCTTCAAAACGCTGAGCAGCCACGCGGCAACAACGAAGCCGACCAAGTACCCCCCGGTGGGTCCCACGACCCCCGCCGACCCCGGCACAAACACACCGAGTCCCGCTGCCCCACAGGCCAGGTACAGCAACGTTGCACACATCGCCCGTGCAGGAGGGAGAGCGAATCCGGTGAGCAACACGGCCAGCAGCTGAAGAGTCATAGGAACATCAGTACCGGGAATCGGCACGCGCACCTGGGCCCCCAAGGCGATCAGCGCGCAACATCCCAGAACGCTCGCCGCCACCCGAGGCCATCCCCCTACCCGTACGACGCCCTCAAGACTCGACACTTCGATACCGGAGCCCAACTCATTCGGTTTAGTTTCCGTGCGCAGATTCATGCAATCCACCGTTCCGCCTCGATGAGCGACACAAGTCGCTACTTGCGGCGCTTAACACCATACTTGCTGCGCCCCCGATTGCGGGGCCGCCCCTCCTTGTCGCCTTCAACACCTGACGCATCCAACTTGCCGCGGACTATATGATACCTAACACCAGGGAGATCACGCACACGCCCTCCTCGTACCAGGACGATCGAGTGCTCCTGGAGGTTATGATCCACACCACCTATGTAGGCCGTCACCTCTTTGCCGTTCGTAAGACGAACGCGGGTAACCTTCCGAAGTGCGGAATTCGGTTTCTTGGGGGTTTGCGTTTTGACGATAAGGCACACAGCCCGTCGCTGAGGACAGCGATCCAGGTCGCGTACCTTTGACTTCTTCGTGACGGTTCTACGTCCGCGACGTACCAGTTGGTTGATAGTTGGCATCGACTACCTCAAGACCTTCCATTTCGCCCGTCTGTCATTCGGGCAGCGAAAACTGAGCCTCTAAATGTCCTGTGTCGCGATGTTACTCGCGCCCATGTCAGCTGACGACGACTCCGAGGCATCGTCCCTGTTCAGGTTCTCCGCTGGAGCATCGCCGTCCGACTGCGTCAGGAAACTCGGCGGTGCGAATCCCACACCGGCAGCAACCTCGCCAAACGCCGAGGCAAACGGAACCTCGGCTATGTCGGGAATAAGCGGAAGAGGCTCGCCTATCTGCTTCACCCGCATCCTCTGATACCGTGAGAACGCTGAGCCAGCCGGTATCAGGTGCCCCAGTATGACGTTTTCCTTCAAACCCCGCAACTCATCAGTTACCCCGCCCAAAGCCGCCTCGGTCAGGACCTTGGTGGTCTCCTGGAAGGAGGCCGACGAGATAAACGACTCACTCGACAAACTCGCCTTGGTAATTCCCAGCAACATGGTGGTCGCTGACGCTGGTTTCGGTTTCTTGCCCTTGGCGGGCTCTCCACCTTCCTCTTCAACCTCCTCGTTCACCTCAGCCAGCTTTGACTTCAAGATCACTTTCCCAACGGCTAAATCGCTGTCTCCCGGGTTGGAAATGGTCACGCTGTTGCCCAGGCGCGCGTTCTCGGCTCGGAAGCGGAACTTATCCACGAGTTCGCCAGGGAGGAACTCCGAATCTCCGGGTTGCTCCACTTTGACCTTTCGCAGCATCTGGCTGACGATTATCTCTATGTGTTTGTCGTTAATAGTTACATTCTGACTTCTGTACACAGCCTGGACTTCCGTCAGCAGGTACTTCTGGAGCGTCTCCTCGCCCTTGATCCTCAGGATGTCGTGCGGGATCAGCGGCCCATCGATCAGTGGTTCTCCCGCTTCAACAACATCGCCGGCGTGTACGAGCAGGTGTTTGTCCTGCGGCACGTGGTGCTCTTTCTCCATCCCACTGTCGCTTTGGACAACGATAGTCATCTTTCCGCGTCTTTTATCCGCGCGAATCTCGACCCGCCCGGAGATCTCCGCCATTACCGCCGGCTCCTTCGGACGCCGGGCCTCAAAGACCTCCGTCACCCGGGGCAAACCACCGGTGATGTCCTGCGTGCCGCCCATGGCACGTGGCTGACGGGCGAGTTCCATTCCCGGGAGGATTTTCTGGCCTTCGTCGACCTCGATACGTGCCTTTGCCGGCAGATAGTGGTAATCCAGAACGTGCCCTTCCTTGTCCTCCACCACGATCTGCGGGTGTTTCTCGCCCTTATGTTCGATCACGACAAACTTGGTGCTTCCACCTTCGTGCTCGAGTCTGACGGTTTCGCCTTCGGCAACGTCCTGGAACCGCACAAACCCCCCGACCTCCGCGAGAATGGGAGTCAGGTGCGGGTCCCATTCGCAAAGCATTGTACCTCTGGAGACTTCCTGTCCATCAGTCACGAGTACGGCTGCGCCGTAGGGAATCTTGTCTCGGGAGAGCTCTCTGTCCTTGTCGTCAAGGATCAGAATCTCTCCATTGCGCTTCAGAACCACGATGCGGTGTGTCCCATCTTCGAGCGGCACCTGAACGGGATTGAGGTCGTGGTATTTGACGGTTCCCTTCTGGGGGGCTTTCAGGATGTTTTCAGCAGCGGCCTTCTGAGCGACACCTCCGGTGTGGAACGTACGCATAGTGAGCTGAGTCCCAGGCTCACCAATGGACTGGGCTGCGATGATACCAACGGCCATTCCCTGCTCTACCAGCAGGCCGGTCGACATATCCGTGCCGTAGCATAGCGCGCAAATCCCCTGCTCACTCTCACAGGTCAGCGAACTGCGAACGCGGATCTTGTCCAGCCCCAGCTCCTCGATCTGCGCAGCGATTTCCTTGCTGATAATCTCGTCCTCACCGACGATGAGCTGATCGGTAACGGGGTTGCGAATCGGGTCACGGGCAACACGTCCTATAATGCTTTCGCGCAAGGGTATGTCGACCTCTTCACCCTTATAGACAGCTTCCTTGGTCAGTCCGTGGATCGTCCCACAGTCGTGCTTTGTGACGATCACGTTCTGGGCAACGTCGGCGAGCTTCCGCGTAAGATATCCTGAATCCGCGGTCTTAAGGGCGGTGTCTGCCAGTCCCTTGCGGGCCCCGTGGGTAGAACTGAAGTACTCCAGTACTGAGAGCCCCTCGCGGAAGTTCGCCTTGATGGGGGTCTCGATGATCTCCCCCGACGGCTTGGCCATCAACGCCCGCATACCAGCTAGCTGTCGAATCTGATCCACGCTTCCTCGGGCGCCGGACTCGGTCATCAGGAAGATGGGGTTGAGATAGGGCTTGGCACCGGGGTCGTCGGGAGTCACGTACCTGCCACCTTCGTCGCGATAGTCGCTCTTGAGTTCGGTCATCATTGCCGAAGTCACTAGCTCGCGGGCATGGATCCACACGTCGATAATCTGGTTGGAGCGCTCCAGTCTGGTGAGGCTTCCCTCGACAAACGCCTTCTCAATCTTGTCTACCGATTTTTGTGCCGCCGTAAGGATCTTCTTCTTGGCTTTGGGTACCCGCATGTCAGTGACCCCAAAAGAGAGGCCGGCCAGAGTGCTGTACTTGAACCCGAGATTCTTGACGCCATCTAGGAGATCTATAGTAGCCCCTCGATCCAACGTCTCGTGGCAATCCGCAACGACGCGCACCAATCCCCTTTGCGAGAGGGGGCAGTTATAGTAGGGCATATCCTCCGGTAGCATGTCGTTGAAGATGACTCGCCCGAATGTAGTCAACAGGCGGCGGTTCGCAGGCATCGGTTCGACATCGCCCTGAGTCGTGGGCACCACCTTATCTCGATCGAGGCGCACCACAATCCTGTCATGAATACCGATCCGTTTGAAATCGAAAGCCATCTGTGCTTCGGCAACACTTGCGAACTTGGGAGCGTCCTTCTCATCTATCTGCAGACTGACATGGTCAGTAGTCAGGTAGAAGATACCCATCACAATGTCCTGTGTGGGCGACATGATCGGGCTGCCGTTTGCGGGGCTGAAGATGTTGGTGGTGGCCATCATCAACACGTGAGCCTCGACCTGAGCCTCGATGGAGAGCGGGAGATGCACAGCCATCTGGTCCCCGTCGAAGTCGGCGTTGAACCCTCGGCAGACGAGCGGGTGAATCTTGATCGCATTGCCTTCGACGAGTTTGGGCTCGAAGGCCTGGATTCCCATACGGTGCAACGTCGGGGCACGATTGAGCAAGACGGGGTGCTGGTAGATCACCTCCTCGAGGATATCCCAAATAGCCTGATCCCTGCGTTCAAGCATCTTCTTGGCCGACTTGATGGTATCGGCCAAGCCGCGCTCTTTGAGTTTGCGGATGATGAACGGCTGATAAAGTTCCAGGGCTATCTTCTTGGGTAGGCCACATTGATGAAGCATCAACTCCGGCCCGACGACGATTACCGAGCGAGCGGAGTAATCAACACGTTTGCCCAGCAGATTCTCCCGGAAACGCCCCTGCTTGCCCTTTATCATATCGGTCATGGATTTGAGCGGACGGTTACTCGAACCCAGGACGGGGCGCCGGCATCTGCCGTTGTCAAACAGCGCATCGACCGCCTGCTGAAGCATGCGTTTTTCGTTCTGGATAATGACTTCGGGGGCGTTTAGATCAACAAGTTTCTTCAGGCGACTGTTCCTGTTGATGATCCGTCGGTAGAGATCGTTCAGGTCGCTGGTGGCGAAGTTCCCGCTGTCTAGAAGAACCAGAGGACGCAGATCGGGGGGAATAACCGGAATGACCTCGAGCACCATCCAAGAAGGTTCGTTAGGCGATTGGCGCAACGCCTCTACGATCTTAAGCCTCTTGGCCAGATCTTTTTCGCGCTGCTTGCTTCCCGTCTTTGCCAACTCATCGCGCAGCTCCAACGAGAGCTGCTCCAAATCCAGGTTGGCCAACAACTCTCCAATGGCCTCGGCCCCTCTCATAGCCCTGAAGGAATGGCCGTATTCGGTGACGGCGGCGCGGTATTCCTCTTCAGTGAGCAGCTGCCTTTCCTGCAGGGCGGTATCGCCGGCGTCGACCACGATATAGTCCTGGAAGTAGACGACCTTTTCGAGGCTCGCAGTCTTGATGTCCAGCAACGCCCCAAGCCGGGAGGGCATCGACTTGAAGAACCAGATGTGCACGACGGGGGCGGCCAGGTTGATGTGCCCCATCCGCTTTCGTCGCACTCGCGAGTGGGTGACTTTGACACCGCAACGGTCGCAAATAATCCCTTTGTGCTTGGTTCCTTTGAATTTCCCGCAGGCGCATTCCCAGTCGCGCTCCGGGCCGAAAATACGCTCGCAGAACAATCCGTCTTTCTCCGGACGATAAGTGCGGTAGTTGATCGTCTCGGGCTTTTTGACTTCGCCGAAAGACCAGCTGCGGATGTCGTTGGGCGAAGCCAACGATATCTGGACCCGGCTATAGTCGTTCACACGGTCATAAATGTTGTCTAGCATCTGCGGTACATCCCTATTCGGAACTAACGATGCCCCAAGTACACCCCGAACTCGCGCATCAGTCGCGACTGTTGCTGTCTGTCAACCCTCATCGGAGGCCTCAGCTGCGTCAGGGGCGTCATCACCCTCGCAAGCCAACTCCATAGGTACGATTCCGGCAACCTTCTTGAATCCGAGTTCCTCGCAGAAATCCGCTTCGGTTCCATAGGCCAGCGCGTCAATCCGTTCCACTCCAAACTCGGTGAGTGCTTCTATGACCAACACAGCCATCTGACGGGCGATTCCTGCGGAGTCGTGCTCAATCCGTCCATCCTTCTTGGTGATGCACGCGGGCCCCTGATAGGCGGGATCAAGCTTGCACTCGGCAAGCCGCCCCCACAAACCGTCGGTAACCCCGCGAGCCAAACCGATCAACTCACCTCCACGCCGGGCGGCCACAAAGCAGAAGGTGTTGTCCATCATGCGCTGCAGCTTCTCTCGCGCCCGGGTGGTGCGGTGTCCCTGCCTCTCGTAGAACTCCAAGAGCTCATCGGGATCGGGCTTAACCATGGATTCGAATTCAATGTCTTCAAGCACGGCTGTCGTCTCCGTCATACACCGCTGCGGCGGGTCATCCTCCAGCAAGTTGTGACTGGACTTTGTCATTCACACATCCCGCTATCCTGCCAACCGCTTCTCCAGGGAGATATTCAAGCACAGTCCACGTATCTCGTTACAGAGGACGTCGAAGGAGACGGGCGTTCCAGCCTCCAAGGTGTTCTTGCCCTTGACCATAGCCTCATAGATCTTCGTGCGTCCCTCGACATCATCGCTCTTTACGGTAAGCAGCTCCTGGAGTACGTGTGCGGCGCCGTAGGCCTCCAAGCCCCAGACCTCCATCTCGCCGAAGCGCTGTCCACCGGTCCTGGCCTTTCCGCCAAGGGGTTGTTGAGTGATAAGGCTGTAGGGTCCCGTCGCACGAGCGTGGATCTTGTCATCAACGAGATGATGCAGCTTGAGCATGTAGATGTAACCTACGGTCACGGCAAGGTCGAAATACTCCCCGGTCCGCCCGTCGCGAAGAGGCACTTTTCCACCCGGGGGCAACTCCGCGAGGCAAAGCCCGTCTTGGGAAGCCCGGGTGACGGTCTGCGGGTCGGCCGCGTGCTCTTTGGCTCTGTGACCGGCCTCTTCCTGAGCGGATTGAATCTCCTGCTCGGACGCTCCATCGAAGACGGGCGTGATGGCCTGGAATCCAAGGACCTTAGCCGCCCATCCAAGGTGGGTCTCCAGTATCTGTCCCACGTTCATACGAGACGGAACACCCAGGGGATTCAGCAAGATATCGAGCGGGGTCCCATCATCAAGGAAGGGCATGTCTTCCTGCGGCACGATGCGGGCGATGACGCCCTTGTTGCCGTGACGACCGGCCATCTTGTCGCCGACCGAGATCTGCCTTTTCGTGGCGATGTATACTTTGACCATCTCGAGCACACCGGAAGGCAACTCATCGCCACGTTTGAGCTGTGCGACTTTGCGATCGCGCTCTTCCTGCAATTCCTCGATTCGCGGCCAGAAGCGATCGACGATCTGCATGCAGCCTTCGCGTTTGGACGCGGGCTTGACCCATTTCAAATCGCGTCCCCGCACGTGCTCGGCGAAGATCTCAATCTGTTCGAGGATAACCTCGTCCAGGTTACTGTGACCGACCTTCTGCCGTGTGCTGGGGTCGATCATCGGACCGTCCATGACCCCCTCGACCTCCTCGCAGAGCTGGCGGAAACAGGTGATAATCTTCCTGTTTTGGGCGCTGCCGTACTCCTCAATCTGCGCTTCGAGCTGGTGTTTCTGCTCGTCAGTCATATGCAGGCGGCGACTGAAGCGTTTTGCGCCAATGACGAATCCCTCTTCCCCGGAGGGTAGTTCGAGGGAGTCGTTCTTCACGTCCTCTCCGGCCCGCCCAAAAATCGCATAAAGCAGCTTCTCTTCGGGGGTCAGCTCGCTCTTGGACTTCGGACTGACCTTCCCGACGAGAATGTCTCCCTGTTGCACGCGCGTCCCTATCCGCACGATGCCGCTCTCGTCCAGATTGGCCAGAGCCCGCTCCGACACATTGGGAATGTCCGCGGTGAACTCCTCGCGGCCGAGCTTGGTATCGCGCACCTCGATCTCGTATTCGTCAATGTGAATGCTGGTGAGTGTGTCGTCATGTACCAGACGATCGCTGATGACAATCGCATCCTCGAAGTTGTGCCCGTCAAAAGTAATGAAACCGACAAGCAGGTTCTTCCCCAGGGCCAGTTCGCCGTTACTCGTCCCAGGCCCGTCGGCAATGATCTCTCCCTGTCGGACCCGCTGCCCAACCCGCACCAACGGCTTTTGATTCATGCAGGTACGTTCGTTGAGCCCTCTGAACTTGCGCAAGATATACTCGTCGGTATCGTCAATGATGATTCTCTTTGCATCGACGTAAGTAACCTTCCCGGAAGTCTGGGCTCTGACAACCATCCCGCTGCTGGCAGCGACGGCGCGCTCCATACCCGTAGCAACCAAGGGCGGTTCCGTTTTGACCAGAGGTACCGCCTGGCGCTGCATGTTCGAACCCATAAGAGCTCTGTTGGCGTCATCATGCTCCAAGAACGGAATCAGCGATGCCGATACACCGATGGTCTGCTTGGGGGAGATGTCGACGTAGGTGACGTTGGAGCGGTCTACTTGTCCGAGTTCCCCGTGTGCCCGCACGATAAGCGCGCCTTCGCGAAGCGCACCTGTCCCAGGATCGACCGCCTCGGGCGGCGCCAAGACCTCTCGCATCTCCTCATCGGCACGCAGATAGCACGGTTCGCCGATCGTGCCGCCCTCCTCGACCTTGCGATAGGGAGTGATCAAGAAGCCGTAGTCGTCGATTGAGCTGTAGATCCCCAGCGAAGCGATCAGTCCGATGTTGGTGCCCTCTGGCGTCTCAATCGGGCAAATCCGTCCGTAGTGGCTTATGTGCACGTCGCGGACTTCGAAGCCGGCCCGCTTTCTGTTCAGTCCCCCCGGTCCCAGCGCGGACAGCCGCCGTTCGTGAGTCAACTGCGACAGAGGGTTGGTTTGGTCAACTACCTGCGACAGCTCCCCTCTCCCAAAGAACAGCTCGATTGCGGAACTGATCGATTTACTGTTGATCAGCTCGGCCACACGACCAAGCTGATCAGGATCCTTCATGCTCATGCGTTCCTGAACCGTGCGGCGGAGCTTGAGGAATCCCTTGCGCATTTCGTCGGCACACAGTTCGTCCAGTGTACGCAGACGCCTGTTGCCTAGATGGTCGATGTCATCAACCGCGAACGCGGATTCTCCAGTTCGCAGCTGAAGGAGATACTTCATGCAGTTGACCATATCGTCGACGGTCAGGGTCATGGCCCCGTCGTCACCCGAGAGCTCGAACTTGCGATTCAGACGGAAGCGCCCCACCTTTCCCAGACGGTAGCGGTTCTCGTCATAGAACTTTTCGCTGAAGAGCTTCTTTGCTTTTTCGAGCTGGGGCGGGTTGCCCGGGCGCAGCCGGCTGTAAATCTTCAGCAGGGCCTCTTCATGACTTCGGCTGTTGTCTTCGGCAAGGGTGTTTAAGATCAGAGGGTCGCTCACCTGCGAAATAACACGCACATTCTTGAGCGAAGAGGTCTGAATACGTTCTATCGCGTCACCAAACTGGCACCCTGCCCGTACCAGAACGTCTTCCGTCTCCTCGTCGGTGATCGACGAAACCGTATACATCTCGGGCTTGAGGGATGATACGCGAACGCTTTTGGTCTTATAGAACTTCTGGACGATATCCTCGTCCGTTGAAAACTCGGGATCCATCGCCCGCAGGAAAGTCGTTGCGGGAAGCTTGCCGGACTGGTCTATGCGAATGATCAGGACGTCTTTCTTGGTGACCTCGATCTCGATCCAACTTCCCCGCTCGGGAATGACCCGGCAGGAGTGCAAGGCCCGGTCGCCCTCCACCTGATTCTTGATGAAATCCACGCCTGGGGAACGGTGAAGCTGCGACACGATGACGCGTTCCGCCCCGTTGACGATAAACTCCCCCCCCCCAATCATGATGGGCAGATCGCCAAGATAGATGAGATCCTCCTGAATCTCGTCAATGTCTTTGCGTATCAGGCGCAACCTGACTCTGAACGGCATGCCGTAAGTGAGGCGTAACTCCCGGCATTCGTCGGTAGTATAGCGCGGCTTACCCAACTCGTAGCTTATATAGTGAAGTGACAGATTCCCGTCATAACTCTCGATCGGGAACATCTCATGGAGCAACGCCTCGAGTCCGCGAGATTCGCGCTCGTCGAGCGGGACTTCCTGTTGCAAGAAACGTGCGTAGGCGTTGGTTTGAAGTCCCAGCAGATCAGGCACCGGGATGGCGTCACCGACTTTCCCGTAGTCACGTGTTGTCAAAGTGCTATTCATCGACCAAGCCCTCGGTTAGACAATTGCGAACAGCACCCGGCCATCCGGGTCCGTAACCCGCATGACACTGGGTGAGTGCTCCGCAGTAGAACGTTGGGACACATCATCAGCTGGCAGGGCTTCCGGTGGACCAGTCGTCCCGAAGAACCGGTCGATCCCGCCCCGCGGCAGAAATGGATTCCTCACGGATTGCACAAAGCTCGGTAAGCGAACCTCACGTTATGGGAAATCGGACCGTTACAACGATTGCCCCGGACCGATGCATTCCCGGCAGTCCACTTCAGTTTACTCAATCGTGGCAGCTCCGCCTGCCTCCTCTATCTCTGCCTTGATCTTCTCAGCTTCCTCCTTGGGCACCCCTTCCTTCAACGGCTTGGGGCATGACTCGACCAGGTCCTTGGCCTCCTTGAGACCCAACGACGTAATCGAACGTACGACCTTGATGACCTGAATCTTCTTATCGCCGAAGCCTGAGAGAATTACATTGAACGAGGTCTGCTCTTCTTCTGCAGCAGCCACCCCGCCTGCCTCACCGCTGGCAGCCATCACCACGCCACCCCCCGCAGGCTCGATGCCATGCGTGGTCTTGAGGCAATTCACAAGCTCCTGAGCATCCTTGACCGACAAGTTGACCAGCTTCTCCGCAAGCTCGGTAATCTCAGGACTAAACTCCGCAACCGGGGCTTCCGCCATCTCATCCTTCTCCTTCTGCAAAAACAATCGCCATGCCGATAGGCAACCTGCCCCAAGGCAGGTCATTTCATCCGTATTCACGGACCAGTCGACATGAAGCGCTGGGTTGTCTTTCTCCTTCGGCTGACCTCACTCAGGTCCCGCCGAGTGATTAATCACACTACGCCGCCTTGTCCACCATAGTCTTCAGGCAGCCTGCTATCTTGGCCTGCGGCGAGGAGAGGCAACCGGCAATCGCGCGGCCTGGCGAGGTAATCAACATCGCTACCTCACCCAATAGCTCTACCTTGCCGCGCATCTTCGAGAGTTCCTCGACGGTTACCAGCGTCGGATCCCCATCGAATATAGCCTGCTTCAAGGTCAGCTCGGCGAAGTCCTTGGCGGAAGCCACCAGAGCCTTGGCAACCTCGATGAGCGATTCGCTACTTGTCACCAAGGCACACGGCCCCTCCAGCGTGCGGCCGATGGGCTCAAGCCCCGTATCCGCAAAAGCGCGCTTGGCCATTGCGTTCTTGACCACTTCGATCCGCCCCCGCTTCGCGCGGACGACCCGACGGAGGGCCTCTTGCTCCTGCACATCCAAGCCCGTCAGATCAACGACACACGCGCTATTCATACCCTCGTAGCGACGCCGCAACTCCGCAGTAACCATCGCCTTGACCGGTTTGCTCATTGCCTGATTCCGTCTTCAAAAGAAACCATGCCCACCAGCAACCCCACCTACGGGGTGAGCTGCGCCTAAGCCGCCACCTCCACCGTGACCGAAGGCGTCCTTGTTGCTGACAAACACACGCGCTTTAGATACTGTCCCTTAGCAGCGACCGGTTTGGCCTTGACAATCTGCTCGACAACAGCCTCAATGTTCTCCTTGAGATCTTCCACCGGGAAGTCCGTCTTACCTACGGGGAGATGAATGTTCCCGCCGCTGTCGTTGCGGTACTCGATGCGTCCAGCAGAGAACTCCTTCACGGCGCTGGCCACGTCGGGTGTCACCGTGCCGGCCTTTGGGGTGGGCATTTTGCCCTGTGGGCCCAGCACCCGCCCGAGCTTTCCGACCTTTCCCATCATAGACGGATGGGCTACGGCCACATCAAAGTCCAACCAACCGTCCTGAATCTTCTTGACGAGTTCATCACTCCCGGCTTCCGTGGCCCCCGCCTCACTGGCGGCCTGGGCGACTTCGCCTTCACAAAAGGCGATGACTTTGCGTTCCTTACCCAGTCCTTTAGGGAGCGAAAGCGCTCCTCGGACCATCTGGTCGGCATGTTTAGGATCTATGCCCAAATTCAAGACTATCTCGACGATCTGTACCAGACCTTTGCGCTTCTTCCCATTCTTGTAGGTACGATCGGCTTTGATCCCGGCCATTTCCTTGATCTTGGCAATGCCATCCTCAAGGCTGACCGGTTTATTGGAACCGCCTCCGACCTCAACCTGCTTTCGATATAAAACGCTGGAACGAGCCATCTACTGTCCTCTCGACGCGACCTCCGGCATTGCCGATCAGTCCACGACATCAATCCCCATGGAACGGGCCGTACCCGCCACGATTCGCTCAGCAGCCTCGACGAAGTCGGTGTTCAGGTCGGGTAGCTTCCTTTCGGCAATGGTCCTTAGCTGCTCTTTGGTGATCGACCCAACCTTGTCCTTGTTCGGGACTCCACTCCCCTTGGCAAGCCCGGCGGCCTCTTTCAACAGTACGGCTGCCGGGGGACTTTTGACCAAGAAAGAGAAGGTCCGATCAGAGTAAACACTGATAACCACCGTAACGGGCATTCCGTTGAGTTTGGCGGTGTCGGCGTTGAACTGCTGAATGAACTGCCCGATGTTGACCCCGTGCTGTCCGAGGGCCGGCCCAATCGGCGGTGCCGGCGTAGCCTGTCCGCCGGGTGCTTGAAGCCTGATCGTCGCTGTTAGTTCTTTCTTAGCCACCTTCTTAACCGTCCTGACCTTCAGATAACTCGGGGAACCGCGAACTTGGAAGCACGCTAGTCGAGCTTATCAAGCTGCCAATACCCAACCTCCACGGGTGTTGACCGTCCAAAGATATTCACGATCACCGCGACCATACCGCGGCGTTCGTCGACCGAATCCACCTCGCCCTCATAGCTCTCAAACGCACCATCGGTGATCTTAACTTGGTCACCCTTGGCTATATTCAGCCCGGAAAGCCCGGGTTCATCCTCTGCCTTCTCAGAAGCGGCAAGCATCTGCACGACATCGTGCTCAGGCATGCTCGTGGGCTTGCCGTCTGAGCCAATGAAATCGCCGACCCCCGTCGTCTCCTTGATCAAGAACCAGACGTTCTCAGCGATGGACCCGTCTTCTTCGCAAGCCATTTCCACGAAAACATACCCGGGGTAGAGCTTGCGTTCGATGGTCCTCAGCACCCCAGCCTTCATCCGCTTCTCTTTGAGCGTGGGAACCAGTATTCTGCCGATGCGCCCCTCCAAGCCTTCTATCTTAACCTTGCGCGTGAGAGTATCACGCACTTGTTCTTCCTTATTCGACGCAACGCGAAGGACATACCAGGCCATCCCCGGCGCAGCGATGGAATCAGCAACCGGGGGCGGTGAGGATGTCGGCTCCGTATCTGTCATCATGCTCTCAACACACCAAGGTTCTGAAACACGAACTGGAAGAATAGATCCACCAAGAACAAGAACAGCGCCAACAGAATGGTGAAGAGAATCACCACCTTGGTTGAACCTATGATCTCTCGCCTGCTGGACCAGCTTACTTTCTTCATTTCGCCTTCAGTGGCGATCATGAAATCGCTGGTGGCCCGGTGAGCATAGACGAACCACCACCCGATCATGCCACACACGACCGCGAACAGAATCGGTATTCCAGTGGTAATGAGCAGCTGCCACCACGCGTCCCCTTCGTACACTTGCAGGCGATCGTACAGGAACTTCGCGCCCCATGCGATAATCAAACCCACACCGACAAAAGTCCCCGTGCGAGTCGCTTTTCCCTGGTCGGGCTTATACTGTTTGAGAAGACCGCCGCCACCTCGGGGAGCTCCGCCTGTTACGCGGACCGCCGCACCGCCGCTGTCGCCACGAGAACCTCCCGAGGCCTCTTGCATGGCCAGTTCTGATGAATCGGTTTGACTCATTCGCTTGCCTTGTCGTGCGTTCCACGATGCCCCGCAGGGCTCACTTGTCCGCCGGACCACACGCCGGCGATCAGTACCAGGAAAACAGGAGCGGAGGGACTTGAACCCCCAACCGCCGGTTTTGGAAACCGGTGCTCTGCCAATTGAGCTACGCTCCTAAGCAGCGCCTCACCGTCCCCGACGGTCGAGCCTTATTTCCTCTTAATCTTGTGGATCGTGCGCTTACGCTGTCCTTTACAGAATTTGGACAATTCGATCTTAGGCGTCCCGCCCAGGACGTTTACGCTTGTGCGATAGTTTAGACTACTGCACTCTTTGCACTGCAACCACACGTATTCGCGTTTTGCCGCCTTTGCCATTGTCTGTCACATCCGGAAAGTCCGTCAGAGGCCCGAGTCGCCCGGTTATTCGACGACCTTCGCAACTACGCCTGAACCGACCGTCCGCCCACCTTCGCGAACCGCAAAACGAAGCCCCTGCTCCATTGCAATCGGCTTGCCCAACTCGATTTCCATGGTGATGTTGTCACCCGGCATGCACATCTCCGCGTTCTGGAGGGTCAAGCCACCAGTCACGTCCGTGGTCCTGAAATAGAACTGCGGTCTATACCCGTTGAAGAACGGCGTATGACGCCCGCCCTCCTCCTTGGTCAGAACGTAGACCTGACCATGGAACTTCGTATGCGGGGTGATAGTTCCTGGAGCAGCGAGCACTTGCCCGCGCTCGATCTCGTCTTTCTTGACCCCTCGCAACAGACACCCGACGTTGTCGCCCGCGATGCCGGAATCGAGCGTCTTGTTGAACATCTCCACGCCGGTGACGACAACCTTCTCCGTCGCAGCCAGACCTACTATTTCCACTTCTTCGCCAACCTTGATCGTCCCGCGTTCGATACGGCCGGTTGCCACCGTGCCCCGTCCCTTGATACTGAAGACATCCTCCACGGACATCAGGAAGGGCAAATCGGCCTCACGCTGCGGCTCGGGGATATAACTGTCCAATGCGGCCATCAGCTCATCGATCGGCTTAGCAAGTTCGGCATCGTCCATATTCTGCAACACCGGCAAGGCCGAGCCTCGAATCACCGGAATCTCGTCACCCGGGAATTCATACTTACTGAGCAGCTCGCGAACTTCCATCTCGACCAGCTCGAGCAGTTCCGGATCGTCCACCAAGTCCACCTTGTTCAAGAAGACGATCAAACTGGGCACATTCACTTGCCTGGCAAGCAGGATGTGTTCGCGGGTCTGGGGCATTGGCCCGTCAGCAGCAGACACAACGAGGATCGCACCATCCATCTGCGCAGCACCGGTGATCATGTTCTTGACGTAGTCAGCATGCCCCGGGCAGTCAATGTGCGCATAGTGTCGAGTGTCGGTTTCGTACTCCACGTGCGATGTCGCGATCGTCAGAATCTTCGTCGCGTCACGACGGCCGTGAGCCTCGGACGCTTTGGCGACCTCATCGTAGGCTTTGTACTTCGCCAACCCCCTCTTCTGCTGAACCAAAGTCATCGCTGCGGTCAGCGTGGTCTTGCCGTGGTCAACGTGGCCAATCGTGCCAACATTGACATGGGGTTTCGTTCTTTCGAAAACTTCCTTGGCCATGCGGTTGTCACCTCCACTCGCTCGACGCCGCACGCATCGAGTAGACTCTACTCAACATGGTTTCCTTGCACTCGGCGCCACTTGCCAAACAACGCCGCACCATCACAAAGACAATCCGCGCCAGCGCATTGCCAGAACGTTTGGGCAATCGCACGTTCTTGCGATCGACCCACGATCACAGGACGGGAAAACCACGCCTGCGAAAAGCTGCTGACGGGGATCGAACCCGTGACCTCATCCTTACCAAGGATGCACTCTACCAGCTGAGCTACAGCAGCACGGTTACCCGTGGGTACTACAACGACCAACATCCGTCCGATCGGTCTTTATCAAACGCATGCCGGCTCAGTCGCGCACGGACACACCCCGCGCGGCAGAGTGCCTGAGCGCTTCGCCGGCAAGATTCCGGGCGCATACCACCATCTCACGGGACGCAAACCTGTCCACCCGTAGCCAGAGCCGGGCGAGTATAAGCCTGCAGAGAATCTTGTCAAACGCAAAAACCAACAGAGTGTACGCCAGGCGTACACAGGTCGCAAAGCCAACCCTAGATTACCCTTTCTGGTTGTCATCGACGCGTCGATCGAAAACCAACAGCTGTCCCGTCTACTACACAAACCTCACACGAGCCAATCCCACTGTCAATATTAACCAAATACAGCTAAAGTCAACAATTACTTCAATATGGAGTACTCTTAACGGAATAGACTGACGGAGCGTCTACACGGTATGGACACAGATGTCTTCTGGCACCATGGAGTTCCCCGCTGACAAGATCCCATCGGTGAGACCCCGTGATCCCTGCGATTCGTGGGGTCGGCCTGCCCCCGAAACTGCTCGCGTCCGATGCCTGTCCGTGCCGCCCCGGCCAGGTGCCATAATGTTGCCGGCGCCGAGGCCCAGTACAGGCGCACCCGATGACTGCTTGTGGGAGGAAGGAAAGGCCGTTACCATCAGAAGCGGCATTCATCGCGCGGGAATCCTCAGGTTTTTGGGTGCATCTCTCAGGAGCGAGTCTATGGAAAGACGTCGTTTGGGCGACAGCGAGTTGGAGGTGTCAGCGTTGGCCCTGGGCACATGGGCTATGGGGGCCACCGTTGAGACCTGGGGATGCGTGGACGACGGCGAATCGATCGCCAGCATCCAAGAAGCGCTCGATTGTGGTATTAACTTGATTGATACCGCCCCCATCTACGGTCTCGGACATAGCGAGGAGATCGTGGGGAAGGCCATCCAGGGACGAAGAGACGAGGTGCTCCTGGCAACCAAGTGCGGCCTATTGTTCCCCAAATCCGAAAACGAGCTGCCTCCACGTTGTCTCGCTCCCGAGAGCATATTGCGGGAATGCGAAGCAAGCCTTCGCCGGCTTCGTACCGAGTACATCGATCTCTATCAGTGTCATTGGCCCGATCCGGACGTGCCTGTTCGAGAGACGATGGGGGCACTTACCGCTCTGTTGGAGCAGGGCAAGATCCGAGCTTTGGGGGTGTCCAACTTCGGAATCGAGGAGATCGCTTCGGCGCGCGAATTCGGTCCAATCTGTGCGTCCCAGCCTGCCTTCTCGATCCTCCAGCCAAGGGCCGCCCAGGATCTTATTCCTTACTGCATCGAGCATGACATGGGTGTTCTGCCCTACAGCCCACTGGCAAAGGGGCTTCTCACGGGGAAATTCGACGAAGATAGCAAGCTTGAAGGGGTGCGCACGCGCGATCCTGAGTTCATCGGAGCGCGTTATCGTCGGAACCTCTCGTTGGTGGCCTCGCTCAAGGAGATAGCCCAGCGGTACGACAAAACCGTGGCGCAACTCGCCATTAACTGGACGGCGAATCACCCCGGGGTAACGGCGCCGATCGTCGGAGCCAAACGCCCGTCGCAAGTAATTGAGAATGCCGGCGGAGTGGGCTGGACCCTTACGGACGAGGATCGGGCACGTATCGACGAGCTTGTGAGAGACACCTGACGTGCCGTCTGAGCCCCCTCCCTCTGAACCTGTCGGCAAGCAGGGCTCCCGATTCGAGCCGGACGCCGATCCGCCTCCGCGGGGCGGTGCGTATTCCGCCCTTGACGAGCTCTCAGCGGCGTCAAACCGATTCGCCCATACGGGTCCCGCCAGGCATCCGGGACGGAACGGCTTCCATCCGATTCTGACGATCATCGCGGCGATCACGGTGGGATGTTTTCTCACGCTGGCCGGGCCGTGTGAGTACATCTGTGGAGCGACGTTTCGGGTTTCCGGCGAGGATGGCGATGCTCAACTCACATCGTTTCGAACGAGTCTTCTGGACTACTGTTGGCAGCAGATGTCCAACAGCTCGAATGAAGCGCCTGCAGTTGATTGGTTCGTCGAGTCGTCCGGGACTGATTTGCTGCGGCTCTGCATAGAGACCACGGATCGGCAGGCCGGCGTCGAGCGTTTGGGGCAGGTTGCTCAGGGCTATCTTGCCATGACCTCCGCGGAGATGCAGGAGGAGCGCAGTACTCCGACGGAAGGCGAGGTTATACTTTCTGAGTTCGCGGCTGAGCTGCAGGCGCGGCTGGATGCAACGCAGGCCGTGCTGGAAGAGTCGCTCACTTCGCTTCCGTCGACCGATCCGACGGGAGAGCGAAAGGTCCTGCTCGATCGCTGGCAGGTGTTGCGTAGGGGCTTTCTGGATAAGAGAGAGCAGCTGGTACAGGCCACCGCCACGCTCACCCGGCTTGAATCTGAGCCGGAACCCACGCACGGCATCGTGTCGGGTGAGGACAGGAACGAGGCACTGAAGGTGGACGAGGCCTTGCAGCAGGACCTGCGCGAACTCGAAGTCAATCTGACGGAGCTCAAGGTTCATTTGCTTAACGTCTGGAAGGAGTCGGCGGCGGACCTTGAACAGCTCGTGCGTGCAACACAGGGGCTGTTGGAGATGACCCAGGGTGAGAGCGACACCTGGAACGCTCCCGCAGAGCAGGCCACGCGCAGCGAAGCGGCTCGAGCCACCGAACAATATCAGGTACTACTTGGCGAATTCACTGAGATCTGGCGCGGCGAGTTCGCGGCTCTTCGACAACTTAAAATCGATCCTCTAAGCGGCGAAGTGGTCGCTATCCACCAACGGCTGCGGGCGGCTTTGGGAGATTTCCTTTTCACCGCTTCCAAACACCTGGCCTCGCTTCGTGCCGGCGTGTTGTCATTAGGCTCTTCATCGGAGGACCATGCCCGGCTTCACGTGCTGGAGTCGAACCTGATGCGGAGCTTCCAGGCGGTACAGACGCCCCACCGGCGTTTTGAGTTTTCCGCCAGCGGCGTGGAACCTCGAGACAACTTCCGCATCGATACGGCTTTAAAGAGCGCACGCGGGTTACGCCGACGGAGCCAGCATCAGATCCAGGAAATCGACCGGCGGCTGGAAAGAGATGCTGCTCAGCGGGCGCGAGAGGAACATGCCGCTGCCCTGGAGGAGGCCCGCAAGAAGGTTGAGGAGCTTCGTTCACTTGCCGGCGGGGTGGTCGAGGAACTCGTGACCCTGCAGGACGAGCTCAATCTCAGCGTGGGACTCACTGAGGATTTTCTACGCAATTCCCTGGTAGCTGATCTTGTCGAAGATCAGGTACACACTACCCAATCCGATCTCGCCCGGGCGGAGGATCGGCTGCAGAGTCTGGCCACCCGGCGGGCTGAGGCGCTGAATAGCGTCAACATCGAGCTTGTCGACTGCGGCGTGATCGACGGCCCGATCAACCTGGGTAAACGCCTCTCCCTCGGCGGATTCGGCGCTTTGGTGACGGCGTTGATTGTCGGGCTTGGGCAGTGGTGGTTGGGACGGAGGGGATAGGCTTTGCGCACAGACAGGGGAAAGAGCTGCTGCTATGAGTGAGCCAGCGAAAGATGTCGCTTCCGAGCAGAGCGCGAATGTGGATGTTGAAACGGCTCAAGTAGAGCTCATCCCTCCGCGATACTGGTGGCTCAAGCGACTCTCGATACTGGCGATCGTCGTCTTTGTCGCGTTGGTGTGCCTGCGCTGGTGGTGGGGGTGGGAAGCCAATCGACGGCTGGAGGCACTGATTGAGCACTACCACGGCGCCGGCCAACTCGTATACGCTGAGGAGTTCGATGCGGAGCTTGACGCCGTCCCCGATGATCAGAATGCGGCGGTCCTTCTGGAAAGGGCGATGGCGTCGGTGGTCTCAGCGACTCAGTCGGGCGTACAGTTCACCGATTTCCCGTACGATCCTGAGAATCTCGAGACAAACATGCCAGCTGCTCGGGAGCTGATGGACGCGAACGCATCTGTCTTGGACCTCGTCCGTCAAGCTCGCAACCGGCCGCGGGCGGCATGGAGCTCTCCGATCAGGGGCAGTTTCGCGAATCCCGGGTCTTCCCTCTACTCCCAGCAGCGGAATCTGGCCAAGCTGCTGTGGTTTTCCACGAGTTACGACTTCCTGACGGGGAACCACGCTGAAGTAGTGGAGTCTTTCCGTGACTACCTGGCGTTCAATGAAGCGATTCAGGCCCATCCGACATTGATCTCGAACCTCATCGCATGGGCATGCCATGATCTTTGCTTTTCTCTGATCGAAGACTTCGGCAGTGACCTGCAGGTTGAAGGTAGGCAGGCGAACTCGGGGGCAGAAGCGCGTACAGCAACCCGAGCAGGTGTGGAGTCACTTATCGAAGAGCTTCTCTTAGAGGAAGGACCGCGGGACGCGCTTGCAAGTTGTTTCCTGGGCGAACGAGCGTCTCAACTCGAAATGATCGATTACTTTGGCAATGGCACTCTGGGGCCAAACGTAGTGCACCTTTCATTGGCCGCACACGTATGGTTGTCAGTGAGCTCGTTCCTGTACGAACCGGCGTTGAAGCTGGAGGCCATCCACGGGATGAGATACTGCACGGCATTCTCAGGATTGGCGGCTGCCCCCAACTGGCCAATGGCTTCCCGAAATCTGCCCAAGGTGAACACGCCGACGTCATTGCCCGGTCTCAGCGCGATTGAGTGTGAATCCAGAGTCGTGAGCCTGCAGAAGTTCTTCAACACTCTCGCCCGGCGTCGCATGGCGGCTATTGCTCTGGCGATACGCCTGTACGAACTGGACCGCGGCGAACGCCCGGAAAGTCTGAGTGATCTTGTCTCCGACTATCTGTCCGAGGTACCTGCGGACCCGTTCGCCTCTGATGGGACCACGATCAGATACATCCGGGACGGCGAACACCCAAGACTGTACAGTATTGGAGAGGACGAACGCGACGACGGCGGCGTGCAGAAACTCAGGGCAAACGGCCGGATCGACTTCACGCACATCGACATAATCTTCTACCTTGACGGCAAGCCGAAACAAGGCGAAACCGGATCGAAGGTGAAATCACCCCAGGCTATCGAAGACGATCCAAACGGCGTGAACGACGAGGGGCAGAGCAACGAAAGTCAGGGCCCCCAAACCTAACCACAGCAGGGGAACCGCGATCGCGACCAGCACGGCTCTGCCGCGGAGTTCGGGCATGGTCCGCCGAACGGCAAGGATAAGATTCACCCAATACGCGCCCACAACCGGAATGACTGAAGCAATAGCGACGGTGATGACCGTGTACCGCCATGGAAACCCCGGCAACAGACTAAGAGAGCAAGCCGCACCCAAAACGAAAACGACTGGTGCGAACGCTATCGGTGCACAGGTGTAGTAGCTCAGGGCAATGCCGGCGTTCTGACGCTCGGGACACACTTGTCGAGGATGGAAGAAGTAGCTGGGCACGCCCGTTACGGCCAGAAGGAATAGCAGAAAGCTGATCAGTAAGATGCCGGCGGGCCATACGGCGGCGTAAGCTCGAACCGCAAGCGGCGGATTGGGTTGATATGTGCCAGCGGCCCACATCTCTAATAGTTGGTCCAGGTTGGGCTCGCGAATATCCGGCGGCCAGAGACAATAAACTGCAATCGTCGCAAGAACAATGGGAACGAAGACGTGCGCGATCACCGTCAGGCGGAACTTCTGAGCATCGGCATAGCTGAGCGGCTGGGCGTATGCCTCGGAAAACCGGCGATTCCTGACTGTGACCATCCAGACGGTCTTCCAGAAATCGATAAAGCGTGATCGGCTGTTGCGTCGCTCCCAGGGTATCTCGCTGACCGGCAAGCGGAGATTGGCCAGGGGATAGCCGCATTCCGAGCAATTCTCACCGGCGGCTCCGCGCAGATCATAGGCGCACGAGGGACAGTAGACATCCGGTGGGATTGGGGTAAGTGCATCAGTCTCGCCGGTGTCGGTCATCGGTCTTAGTCTGTGGTAAGGTACATCGTGGTGTCAAGCTAGTGATTACCTCCGGCGGGCGAAGCCCGCCCTACCTTCTACCATTCCTTCGCGTACCATCTTGGTGCGAGCTGTTGGGTGAGTCGGCCCGTAGCGCGAGGATTAGGGTCGTACAAGTACCCTACTGGGTCCCAGAGGCTTGTCCCGGTAACAAACCCTATCGATCCATGCTCTCTATACCCAATTCGTTTAATGTAATAGAGTCCGATCCATTGCGGGCCGGTATTTGTGCTCGGATCGGTTTCGATGTTTCTCACGACCCGTTCGAAAGCTGGAAGACTGAAATGAAAGCGCACGCGCATAGGCCAGTTCGTCAACATGGCAGACGCGAGGATCATCACAACAACGGGGAGAACCGCCCAACGGGATGATCCGCGCGACGCTTGGGTCCCGGACGGCGCACTGGACGGCTCACAATGCTGGCCAGCGCGAAGTCCAGCTGCATCGCCTTGGAGATTCTTCAGGCTCAGACATGCGAGAATACGAACCAAGTAGTAGAGGACTAATCCTACCATAAGGATCGGAGCAAGACAGACGACATACGGATGTGAAGCAATCTGGTTGCTGAAGTCTTCCAGGATCCAGAGTCCAGCAATTACGGCCAGGACGCATTCCAGAAGCGAGGGCGGTTGAGCCCAGCGGACCCAGGACGGCATAGTGTAGACTACGTACGTTGGCGGATCGTCAGGATCGAAGGATTGCCCACACTCAGGGCAGCGCGGGTTCTCCAACCCTCGCAGGAGGTAGCTACACTGTATGCAAACGGCGGCATCCGGAATCGGAAGGCTCATGAGCAGACAATATAGTCGCTCGAACGGTTGATGAGGAGAGTTTCCTTCGGCGAGTGGAGTTCGGTTCACGTTCTGCGCCAACGGTCACGGTTGATTTCCACCGCCCCTCCGGGGCTCGCGCGTTTCATGGTCGTCACATGCCACGGGTTACACCCGTGGCTATATGCCTTCGCCCCCCTTCGGGGGCTACCGAACGGTACGGCGCCTCGCAGAGACGCGGGTAGCGCCCGTGCATTCTCATACTGGTCTCCGTTCGCGGCCTCACTCGTCGAATCGCGCATCGAAGAGGCGTGCTCGCAGACGTCAAATAGGGGCGCCACAACGATATAAGCCCCGGTAGGGGCGTGGGCACTTAGCCACGGGTGCAACCCGTGGGAAAGGAACGTCACAAAGCCCATAAGCCCCGGAGGGGCGACGGAGGTTTATGGCACGATTGTGTCATTGATCGAACGTTCGGATGTTGGTGGTCGATGCGCCGCGGGCGCCAGCACATACGTTGACGGCAGGGTTCACTCAGTTCCACCGCCCCTCCGGGGCTTGGGCGTTTGCGGAGCCCCAACGACCACGGGTTGCACCCGTGGCTACATGCCTTCGCCCCCTCCGGGGGCTTGGAGGCAACATCTCGCGTCGACGCGCGAGCCTGCGCCCGTTGGGTGGGAACGCCACAGAGCAAACAAGCCCCGGTAGGGGCATGGGCGCTTAGCCACGGGTGTGAACCCGTGGAACGGGATCGTCAGAAAACCGTAAGCCCCGGAGGGGCGACGGATGGTTGTAGCACGATTTTATCATTCCTCGGGCGCTTGAACGTTCGTAGCCAATGGCCCATAGGCGCCAACATCTGCGTCCACGTTCGCACCGACGTTCCGCCGCCCCTCCGGGGCTTGCGCCCTTCTTGACCGACACGGACCACGGGTTACACCCGTGGCTACATACCTTCGCCCCCTTCGGGGGCTTGGAGGCAACATCTCATATCGGAGAGATCTACCTTCGCCCGTGGCTATGTACCTTAGCCCCCTTCGGGGGCTTCTCGGACGACATTTCCCATCGATCGGACGGACCCGCGCGCTACCAGCATCATCCGAGCACATACCGTTCATCATACGGGAGGTCGTGCCGCCGAAGAAAGGCCACGAACTCGTCCGCGGACGATAACTTGGTATGGTGCGTCTTTTGGTTCAATATGTACGCCTCGACGTCGCCAAGGATTGATCGGCTGACTGTGAATGCTGCATAGCCCGACTGCCAAGCGAAGTCCTGCATTCCCTGCAGGTTCTCGTGGACCCACCTGGATGAGCCGGCCTTGATCTTACGTACCATATCAGCCACACAAGTCGTCGGATGGAAGGTGGCGAGAAGATGAATATGGTCGGGCATTCCACCAATCGCGACGAGACTGCCATTTCCCCCGCGCACGATTCCGCCGATGTACTCATAGAGGCGCGTTTGTATGTCCGGTGTAATCGAGGGAACGCGATCCTTGGTGCCAAACACGATGTGATAGTGCAGCGCCGTGTATGTGTGCCCCATCGGCTCACTTCTCCAATCTGTCGCCCCTCCTCCGCCTTTGATGTCTCGACCCCCTATTCCACGGGCGTCTCGGTCATCGGGCTTAGTGTGTCTCAAGACACCTCGTAATGTCAACCGCGCGGTTGCCTTCTGCGGGCGGAGCCCGCCCTACGTTCCGGTGCGCACGGCGCACCCTACTTCTTGCGTTCCCGGTCTGCGGGTACATTATGGTCACTTAGTGCAGGAACAAACCTGAAGCTTGGCGTGGGCGTAGTATGATCCATGAGCGGGAAACGCGATGTGCGGAATAGCGGGCATTTGGGGTGAGGCGGACGTTGGTCGCCTAAGAGCGATGGCAGAGGCGGTGCGCCATCGGGGGCCTGACGATGACGGTTTTTGGACCGGGTCGAGCGACGGAATCGGCTTTGCCCACCGGCGTCTTTCCATTATCGACCTGCAGGGTGGTCGGCAGCCTATCACTAACGAAGACGGCAAGATTGTCACCATGCTCAACGGGGAGATCTACAACTACCGCGAGCTGCGTGATGAGCTGATCTCTCGTGGTCATGTATTCAAGACGCAGAGTGATACGGAAGTGATAGTCCATCTGTACGAGGATCTTGGCATCGCGCTGGTGGACAAACTGCGGGGGATGTTCGCGATCGCTTTGTGGGACGATAAGGCGAAGCAGTTGGTGCTGATTCGTGACCGCGTTGGGAAAAAGCCGCTCTATTTCAGCGAGGCAAACGGCGAGTTTCTGTTCGGTTCGGAGATCAAGGCCATCGTCGCGGGTTGGCGGGGTTCGCTGGATCTGGATAGGCAGGCGCTGGTCGATTATCTGGGGTGGGGGATGGTCTCGGCACCGGCGACGATCTATCAGCAATTGCGCTCGCTCGAGCCGGGCGAGCTTATCGTGGTGCGCAATCGCAGGATCGCTTTGCGCAAGCACTACTGGCAGCAGCGAATGTTGCCCAAGGTTGAGCTGTCCCGCGGCGAGGCTGTCGATAAGATCGACGTACTGCTGCGCGAGGCGGTTCGATTGCGCCTGCGCTCGGACGTGCCCGTGGGTGCGTTTCTGTCCGGTGGAATTGACAGCGGGATCATAACCGCGATAGCCGCCCAGGAGCATCCCGGCCAACTTACGACCATTACTATCGGTTTCGAGGACGGTTCGTTCGATGAGAGACCGCCGGCCAGACTCGTCGCTGAACAGTACGGCACGGATCACCACGAAGTGCTGGTCGAACCGGATGTTGTTGAGGATCTTCCGCGGATTGCCCAGGCTTATGACCAACCTTTCGCCGACGCTTCGGCTATTCCCTCCTACTACGTGGCCAGGGCGGCGAGGCAGTTTGTGAAGGTCGTGCTCAACGGGGACGGGGGGGACGAGATTCTGGCGGGTTATCGTCGATATGTGGCTGCGCGGATCAGCGGCCTTATGTGCCTTGCTGATGGTGAACAAGCGTATGACATCTGGCAGTCACTCGTGGACGTTCTCCCGGTGCCCAGGAAGTTTCGTTCCGGGTATGCCTTTGCCCACCGCTTGGTGCGGGGTATGTCGATTGAGCCCGTTGGACGATACTTTGCATGGGCAGTTGACGGACTTGATAAGCGGGCTCTGGCCAACCTGTGTAGTGCTGGTATGACTTCCGCGCGCGGATGCTGGCTCGATGACACCGCGTCGGCGGATCGGCTGGCGGAGAAGGTCCTTGAGGGACTAGGCGGCAGCCGCCCGTTGGATCAGATGCTCGGTGCCGACTTCGCGATGGTCCTCCCCAACGATCTGCTGGTTAAGATGGACATTGCAACGATGGCCTGCGGGCTCGAAGCCCGTTCGCCGTTGCTCGATCACGAACTCATCGACGTTGTTTCGCGGTACCCCGAGACCCTCAAGCTACGCGGCTTTACGACCAAACCCCTGTTGCGAGCATTAAGCAAACGGTACGTCCCTGGGGAAATTCAAAACGCGCCCAAGCGGGGCTTCGAGGTTCCCCTGGTGCGCTGGCTTCGTGAGGATCTTCGTGAGTTAAGCGAAGACGTGATCCTCTCACGGAGCGGTTTGCTGACGGAACTGTTTGAGCGATCCAGCTTGGAGCGTTTCCTGCGTGGTGACAGCGGCCTCGATCCGGCACGTTGGAGCAGGCAGGTGTGGCACTTGCTCATGCTGGGAATGTGGGATCGGTGCGTCAACAAGGCGAGCAAGGGCCTGGCGCGTGCGTGTTGAGCGGCGCGGTAAAGACCGGGCCGCCGACTATGGCAGATGCCAATATTGTGTGGCTGGCGAATTGCATGCCGGCGCTTCGCTTGGGCATGGCACCCAACTCCTGAACCGCTAGACAATAACAGAAATTGCTCTAGGATGCGCCGGACGTCGCGTCGGCCGCTTCTTCCAGAAACCGTGTCAAGCCCGTAAGGATGATCTTGCGGTCGTAGACCTGTTCTGCGAGGCGTCTGGAAGCTAATCCCATCTGAGTGAGCATTTGCGGCGCGTCAACCAACTGGGCAATCGCGTCGAAGCAGCTTTCTGGATCGCCGGCGGTGTAGTTCAGGCCACAAGCTTCCTTCTCGACAAGCTCTGCACATTGCCCGGGTATGGTGTTGAGTACGGCCGCACCTGCCGCCAGGTAGTAGAAAATCTTGTTGGGGAAGTAGATCATCGCATCGGGGAAAGAGGCGTTGAATCCGGCGTCGGCCTGGGAAAGCAGATAAGCCCATTCGTCAAAGCCGAGAAACCCGGTCAGGTGGACATTGTCCAAGTCGTGTTGTATGACGAGTCTTTCGGCCTCGAGGGCTAGTTCGCCCGTGCCACTAAGGACGAACTCCACGCGGTCGGCGAAGCGCTGCTTGGCCAAAGCGGCGGCTCGAATGATGGTTTGGAAGTCATAGTTGTGGCTTAGACTTCCCGAATAGAGCAGGCGGATTCGCCCTTCGGGCTTTCGCCACTTATCGGTGTATTCTGCAGCCCCGGCAGCGATGGCTTTATCGACTTCCTGCAGATCTACGCCCAGGGGGAACACACCCTCGTGCTTTTTGCGCCCGCCCACGAGTACACCACGATCCAGGTAACCCTGGGCGACACCGATGATTCCATCCGCGAGCGTATAGGCCTTGCGCTCCAGGGTATAGTAGGGTGCGAGCAACACTCCTCGCATCCACCGCATGGCGCCGGGCATCACTCGGGCGAAGTTGTCCGGCCATTGATCTTGAATATCAATGATCGTGGGAACCTGCCATTCGCGTCCGAGTCTTGCAGCTTCGTATGCCGACTCCAACGGTGGTGAGCTGGCGAGAATCACATCCGGATGCGGCTGATCACTCGCCAGTTCGCGGAATGCTCGACCGTAAGCTCGGTGGCTCTTGAGACGGCGATAGGAAACGTTCTTGGCGTATGGCGGCGTGGGTACGAGGCGGACCCGAATGCCTTTCTCCGCAAACCCGGCGTGCACGCGTTCGGCGTCTACGTTTCGCTTGAACCTGTGCGAGAAAGTGCTTGACCACCAAAGCACGTCGTTCCCCGCCTGCTGCAGCGTCTCGGCCAGGCATGCGTAGCGCCCCAACTGCTCGTGTTCTCCGAAGAGGGGATCGAACGGATTGACCAGCCAGACTTTCACGAAAGGGCACTCCTGGGCCTTGCGAGCTGCTTGGCCTTGTCGACCATCGGTTGGATGTAGCACTCGATGGAATGTTCCTTCGCGATGGCAAATCCCGCTCGAGCGCAACGGGCTCGGAGCTCGTCGTCAAGGATGTACTCTTTGACTGCTGCTGCGATAGCTTCGGCATCGCGCAACGGAACGATCAGGCCGCTCTGCCGATCGGTGATAAGCTCGGAAACGCTTCCAACCGGGGTTGACACGACAGGCAGGGAGTGCGCCAGGGCCTCTAGCACCACGCGCGGACTTCCTTCCGAGAAGGATGGAAACACGAAGATATCCGCCCCGTCGTAATGGGCGTTGAGCTCCGGCCCCATCGGCACATAGCCGTTGAAATGTACGTTATCGCCAAGCTTCAGCCGGCGGACCTGATCGCGCAGCGATTCCTCCTCCGGACCCGCCCCCACCAGATGAAGCTCGACGTCGTCGCCACCGTCGCAAAGGACTTTCAATGCGTCAACCAGGTAGGGCAACCCTTTCATGTGTTTAAGGTATCCAACGTAGAGCAAGCGCACCGGTTTGTGCGGGGTGTGGTCCGTCCGCTGTGCAAAATCCGAGCGGGTCAGGGTGCTGCTGACCAGGGGCTCCATACGATCGGTAATATGCTTGTATCGCTCATAAGGCTGGCGGCCCATTATGAACGAGTAGGTTCGTCGCATGATGCGCTTTTGGATCCAGAAATCGACGCCATAGGCGAGCTTCGCGAAGCGACCGTATAAGCCCTGGTATTTCGGGCCCACTTCGAGGATTTCCCAGGGATCGGATGTAAAACAATAGAAGAACCCAACGCCGCGGCGCCGGCCCAGGTAATAGAGCAGGTATCCGTAGGGTGCGGTGTTGCGGCAGTTGATCACGTCGAGTGAGTCGATTTCACGGTGGAATGTGCGGTAGATCGACCAAACGTGGCGGCTCGCCTGCACGTGAGTGCTGAAGTCGGGCAGTTCCGCGATACGCACATTGTCCGCCTCGATCCTGCAGCCGCGGTAGTCCGTCGGGCGAGTCGTCACCGGGGCGAATACCACCACTTCGTCAAAGTTACGAGCGAACTCAGCTATGTAGCGAACGTATGGACCGTAGCTTTCGTAGCCCGCATCTCCGCGGTAAAGCGGTCCGTGATAGAGCCCGAGGCGCATATCAGTGCCTCTCCTTCGGCACTATCGGCCTCGGTATTTCGTAGCCGCGCCATTGCCGGGTCTTGACGGGAATCGCAGCGACTCCGCAGATGAGGCCGATCCCGTTGGCGACGTGCATGGCCAGGAAAACAATGGGCAAAAGCGGTGCAAGAGCGGCTTCACCCATCTTCTCGGCGCGAACGGCCTCGATAATGGCTGCGACGATGGCACACAAGCAATAGCTCCCCGCAATGAGTGTCAAGGGCCACCAGATTCGCGCCGCCGCCAGTGCACCTGCCATCAGCAACCCGAGCACAAACAATCCCGGTATGAAATGGCGCAAGGAGGAACACTGCGGTGCGACGGCCAGGCTCAATCCCGTCCAATAGCCGTTTGCGAACTTCTGCCGGAGCATCCCCTTGAAGGTCGGTCTAGCCAGGTGAACCGAGACAATCGAGGGATCGAAAAAGAAGCGAAAGCCCACCTGGCGCATTCGATGGTGGCACTCCAGATCCTGGTTGCGGACAAGACGTTCATCATATCCACCCACAGTTTCGAACACGCGGCGGTGATAGGCGGCGTGGGCAAGAGTGTCGACGTATCCGGGTGATGTTTTGCGTCTAAAGGCCGCCTGGCCCGCGCCGAACAGGCTTCGCTCAGCCATCCCGACAAGCCGACCGCTCCAGTCCGTGGGGTTAATGGAGCGGCGCGGACCGCCGACGATGCTCTCGTCTCGTTCCATAAGCGCCCTCACGTTGTGTTTCAGAAAGTCCGCTTCGGCAAGGGCATGCGCATCAAGCCGCACTATCACATCCCCCTTGGCGGCCGCGAGGGCGATATTCCACCCGGCCGACAGGATTCGCTTGGGGTTGGGGAGAATCGTTACGCGCTCATCGCAACCCGGTCCGTCACGCCAGCTTTCGAAGGCCTCGCGAGTACCATCACCTGCATCACTGTGCACAAGCAGGAACTCCCGGCGCTCGACTGGATAGTCCTGCGCGCGCAGACTATCGAGGCATGGTCCGACGTGTGTCGCCGCCTTATGCGCCACCAGGACGATGGAGACCATCGGCAGCGGTGTTTCCGTTTCAAGGAACGCTGATTCCTTCGTTTCGCTCAAAGTCTGCCTCTCGCTGCAGTTCCCTGCGCCATCATGAGGATGACACCTTACGGCTGATCCACGCAGGATGGATCATGCCGCCTTCGTCCTACTGCCTCTGAAATCAGATCGGCCAGGAGCTTGCTTTGTCTTTCGAGAGTATTCTCCCGGGCAAGGGACTCCCCGCCCTTGATGATGCGTCTACGGAGACTTTCATCGTCAATCACGCGTTGGATTCCGTCGGCCAACGCCCGACCTGACGCAGGCTCAACCAGCACGGCATTCTCGTTCGCCTCGACGGGAGGATAAAGGCCGGGTAGATCGGTGGAGACCACGGGCAGCCCGGACGACCATGCCTCGACAATGAAACGGGGAAAACCCTCGCTAAGCGATGAGAGGACCCCGATTTGAGCCCGGCGATATGCATCAAACAGCTCCGGCCCGAAGCCGACATATCCAAGCCACTCTACACGGTCGTCGATTCCGTGGTCGGCACACCAACGTTGCAGCGTGGCAAGATACGCAGGGTCGCTGACATCGCCGGCCAGTTGCAGGCGGACGTCATACCCGCGTTGGACGAGTTGGCTGACGGCCTCCAACAGGTACTCGGTCCCTTTGTTGGGGTCTATTCGGGCTGCCCTAAAGAGCACACACGGATCATCTCCGGAGAAGGAGTCTTCGCGATCGAGGAGGTCTTGCTCGGAGACGAGGGTTTCGATGAACTGCCGAACGATTGGGGCTCGCCCTTCGCAGAATTCATACAACTCCCGGCCTACGGCAAGTGCGACATCAGCCTGCGAGACCATGCCCATCGTAACGTTATGTACGTAGCGAGCTAAGGGGCGTGCGCCTATACGGATGAGCAGATTGGACGACCTCAGCGGATTGGCAGCTTTCAGGATGTTCGCAACCACATAGGCAACGAACGTTTTCTGTTGCTGACGAGCCTCACGGGCAAAGACGGAGGCGGATAGTGATGGAAGTCTTACCATGACGGCGTCGTGTTGCGACACTAGTCGGTGAGCCGCCTCTTTCAAGGTGCGCCTGTCGGACCGGCTGAGCTTTACGTAAGAGGCAAGCGACCATGAATAGGGCAGTTCGAAGTAGGTGAGGTTCGGCAGGTCGAGCACCCGCCCGAAGGGCTCGCCCTTATGCGTTGTGGGGACAGCCACGGTAATCTGTCCGGTATGCCGGGCGACGAAGTCCAGAAAGTACCCGAAAATCGCTCTGGACCGGTAGCGTTGCCCGTCGAAGTAATGGGCTTCATCCTGCAAAACCAGTAGGGAATAGTCCCGCGTCTCAGCCATCAGATTCCACTCGGTGAAGTATCCGCATCGCTCTACACCGACAGCTTTTCATAAAGCTCCACCAGTTGTGTGAGTTTGCCCTCCCAGGACAACTGCTCTTGTGCCACCCGGCTGCACCTGCGCCGGAAGTCGTCCCCTTCGCTTTCCAGCAATTTCCGCAGACTCTTGGCCGCGTCAATCATCTCCTCGGTCCGTACGGGAAAAGTGACCGTGCGGCCGACGTTCTCGCGGGTAACAAGTTCGCCAAAGTCGCCGATGTAGGGCGTAAGAATCACCGGCAGGCCGCATCTTAGATACTCGGCAAACTTGACCGGAGAGGCCACCTGGTTTGTCGGACAGTCTTCGCGCAGGAGCAGTCCCACATCCGCCGCCTGCAAGAAGTCGGCCACTTGGTCGTGCGCTGCCGCCCGGACGGTAACGTGCTCTGCCCCTACCCCGGCCCGCGAAAGATGATCGACCAACCTGTCTGCCTCACGGCTGACGATCAGCAAGTGTGCATCGGGCATGTGCTGTAGAACAGCAGCGAATGCCCCG
The DNA here is from genome assembly GCA_020348265.1 of Phycisphaerales bacterium. Lineage (GTDB taxonomy): Bacteria > Planctomycetota > Phycisphaerae > UBA1845 > UBA1845. The sequence continues at coordinate 3,901,740 of CP070744.1, forward strand.
GCAACGGCATCGGGCCGCTGCCAGTGTGACATAGCCCCGCAATAGCAGAGCACGAACTTCTCCTTAAGTTCCAGCTCCTCGCGGTGTTTGCTGCGTGCGGTGGAGTCGAAGTAGAAGCGCCGGGTGTCCACGCAACAGCCTATGGTCAGATCGGGTCCTCGGTCGAGTTGCATTCCCCTCTCTCTAAGGACATCGGCCAGCCGTTTCGTCACGGTGTTTACGCCGTCAGCAGCGGAGAATGCCCGAACAAGGAACCCTCGGTGGAGCCACGCAAGGTATCGCCCGACCAGTCCGGGCCTTTGCACCTCGTCTAGTGGGTCCCCGCGCATATCCAACAGGATGCGCAATCGCCGATCGCGCTGCTTGGCGATGGCCGCTGCAGCACCGGTACAATGCCCGCGGCAATGAATAATGATGGGGCTGTCTCCGCTGAAGCCTCGCTCGGCCAGCGCTCGCCCCAAATGCCGTGCCCAGATGCGACCTTGAAGCGGCACATCCAGGAAGGGCCTGTATGCGAAACGGGCGGTCACTCCGGGGATCTTCTTACGGATCTCGTCCTCACGGACCTTGACCGCGCTATCGCCTTGATACCTTACGCTGGTTAGACAAACGATGGTCCGGTCGATGTGCGGGGCGTGCTCTCCCAAGAGTCTCAACGGCGTCAACACCTGCGAGTCCAGCACGGGTGAGAAGATGCCCTCACCCACGAAATGGACCAGATTGATGGGCTGAGCTTCGCCGGTCATGTGTCATCCTTGCACTGCGTATGAAGCTCGATTTGGGCTTCGACCGGCCCGTGGCTGGTCATCCGGAAGACGAGCACCTGCGTCTCGACTTCGACGCCGTACGCCAGGGCGTAAGTGCCTGGCTCCAAAATCCCCTGCGGGTGAGAAGGGCTGACCCAACGCAGCGTCAGCCGGGCGTCGCCTTTGCTCAGGAGCCAGATGCCGTCACCTGATTCCACGGACACTTCCGGGTGCAGGTGGAAGCGCCACACGCATTGATGCTGCCCTTTGAGATTCAAACGATCGAATACGGTCCAACAACGGGATGCCGCATCGTACTCGACCGTTCGCTGGTGATCGCTCCCGCCACGCAGTCTTCGATATCCGTGGTGAAGCCCGATGAACTTTCCGCCGCGCTCACCAGACGAGTAATACTCGCAGCGCGGTCTGGCTTCGTCGATAACGCTGTACATCATCCGATTGCCGGTGAAGACACGCGACTGCGTCTCACCATCGACTTCGACCGTGTTATGCGCCGCAGTTGAGCGATAGTAGTCTCTCGATGCCGGGTTGGAGGTGTAACAGTACTGTCCGGGGTCCACCAAGATCGGTTGCCGCCCGACGGTAAGTGTGATCGAAAGTTGGTCCAGGTGTCTGTGTCCGCCGACCGGTGTGTAGGACAGCGGCCCGCAACGGATTACCATTCTGTTGCGACGGTCACCCAAAACGAACAGACCGGCGTCCTTCAGTGCGCGTCCGTAGTCGGGGCCTTCCGGTTCGACCGCCGGAGCATAAGACGTAATCACGTCTGTACCACACAGAAGGGCCAACTCCGGCGGAGCGGTGCCGCGGGCGAGATCCTCTGCTCCGAAGAGTGCTGCTCCGATGGGCAAAAGATACGCCAGCTCGGCATCTTCTCGGTGGCTCAGTGCGAAGACTCGAGCGCTGTCGTTGTCGCCAATCAGCGGGGCGTTTCTTGAAGCATCGGAGAGGACGTCTATGGCCCGGTAGGCCTCAACGATGCGATTTCGCGACGTTTCGCCGAGCTCCTCACCGGCGACTCTGCATGCGTTATAGCCGATCGTAGCAAGTTCCACGACCAACCGGTGATAAGTGGTCGAGCACTCTTTGTTGAAACCGTCGAGGGCGAACTGTTGGTTGATCTCTCGCCTGAGTTCCCGTGCCGCAAAGCGTAACCACGCGTGAGCAGGTGGGTAAGGTCGCAGCACGGCCCCCAGCACGGCCAGTCCAGCTATGTCCGTGAAGTAATGATTGGTGCGGGCATCCCCCATCCACTCGAGGTTGTCGCGGATGAAGTGTCCATGTGCGGCCAGCAATGCGCCAAACGACGTTAACGTGTCCGCGTCGAATTGCTCGCCCCAGGCAGCGAGTGCGGCGGTGAAGCTGATTGCCCTAAATGCAACGTCCATTGTGCAGGCCCAGTTCACGCCGCGGGCGACCGGGTTTGCCTCTCGCCAATCGCGCCATTGCTGGATGAAGACCCCGCCGTATCGGTCAGGGTCGGTCCAAATGAATGCGAATACGTGCTGGAACCTGGACAGTTCCCACGGGACCTTGATGTCGCTGCCCTCCTCCTCGAGCCATATTGGAGCATCCAGGTAGAGGCAATCACTGGGGAAGGAAGCCTCGGCTTTGAAGTCATCGTGCCAGCGAATGCGGCCATCTTGCCCGAGAACGGAAACCGGACCGCTGCCCAGCAGATCGAATCGCCCTTCAGCGGCATCGCGGGCTTGCCTGGCGGCCTTTTGATGCAACTCAGGCCAGCGCTTTGGCGCTGCGGCGAGCCAGGAGCGCTCAGCCGCCCCCGGCCAGAGTCGCATTGCCGGTTCCGGGGAGAAACCCGTGATCGGAGCGTTGAGTGAACTTGCGGTGTCCGGATCCTGCCAGCGAAGCCGACGCCGCCGGTTGTGGATCCTGTTCAAATGTGTGTAGAGTACGCGCCGACCACCTCGCCAGGGACCGTCATGCCGCAGTTTCAGGATGACGCGATTGAAACCCATGATTTATCCTGCGTCGTCCTACTGAGGCCCTCGGTCACCTGTCAAAGGCGCATCAACCGGCAATCGCTATCGCAGATTCGGATATTGTGTAGCAGGCGAATCGCATGCCGGCGCTACGCTTGGGCATGGCACCCAACTCCTGACCCGCTACACAAAAGACGAAAACGCTCTGAGACAGCCCCGAGGAGCTATCGACTATCTGTCAGTCTGTGCGGCGTCGTCCGTGCTGCACTTTGTTCACAAGGCGATCGTGTATCCAACGCATTGTCACACCTCTATCTGCGGGCAGTGGTTCACAGCATGTCGTTTGCCGCTGCTTTCAAGCACTGCCAATCGGGTCCTCGTGGTTCAAGCACTGCTCAAGAGCAGCGGCACATCCGCAGACTCAAGCGTGATCTTGCACTAAGCCGTACTGTTCCCAGGCTGTATCTGCAGGTTCTTCCTTTCCTGCTCGTCAGCCAGTGCTATTGCCACAAACGCCGACGCGACGACGAAGTGGAAGAACCACGTACCTATAAGGTGCTTGCCACAATAAACGTAGCTTCCAACCTGCAATGTCGCAAAGAGCATGAGCGTCATGGCCATCGCCGTGCGACAAGTGGTCTTGATGACGCCGGGCGGTGCGCGTTTGGTGCGCCGAATCGTCGCCACGCACAGATACGCCATTAGCGTCAGGAAAACCAGAAGACCCATCGGACCAGCATCCAGCCAGATGGCCATCAGGATCTGGTGCGGATGTCCGTAGAATCCGAGCCAGGACGCCTCGGTGAAAGCGTTTATACCGTTGCCGAGCAGCGGGCTGTCGGCGATCACCTCCGCAGCTTCGGTCCATACCTGCCACCGGTTGCTTCCTCGAAAGCCGCCCTCGAAGAACTCCGCGAAACGCTCGGACTGTTGTTGGGCGCCGGCCCAGACCAGGCGCGACTGTGCGTAATATCCCAAGCCACCGAGCACCACCAACGTGACCATCGCCAGGTACAGCGGGGTAAGCAGAATGCGGCGGAATCTCAAGACTAACGTGGCGAGAATAAACATGCCCGCAACCGCAATAGCCGTCCTGCTGGACTGCACCCAGATCTGCGTGGCGAAAACGATAGAGGTGACCCGCCCTACCCAACGGTTCACCCAGCGCGGGTTCCCCAGTCCCCACTCCACGGCCACGGGCATCAGACACGCACAGGTAAGGGCAAACGCATTGCCCCCGAGAACTGCGCGCCCAAAACCCAGCTCGCCGGAGAAACCCAGTGCCATGTTGTACAGGCCGGCCAGTCCAGCCACGACGACCACACCCAACCAGACAAGCTCGAGGTCCTCGTACGACTCCAGGCTGCGAATCGCGTTTATCGTAATGCCGGCGGGGATGATCAGACGCATGATGAACGCCGACGTCGACGCGTCCACATCGGCAGTGATGAACATCCCCAACGCAGCCCCGGCGCACATGATCAGGGCATAGACTCCAAAAAGACGTGACATTCGACGCCGGCTTCGCCAGAGAAAACTCTGGAGGAACACCAGCACGACGAAGATGTTGGATGGGTTGGTGGTAATGCCCAAGACTACGCCAAACAGCTCGAAGCGGCCGCCAAGCCGCCAGTCCAGAAGACCGAGTACTACGGCGAGCAACAGGCTATACGCGGGTCTCTGAAAACCGAGCATGAGCAACGGACCGGCTGCCAGCGGAACGAAGAAAACAATGATCGCCCCGCGCCCGAGTTGTCCGCTCTGCTGCAGAAAGACCCACAAGAAGGGCAGGAACACCGAGGCCATGACCAAGCCTGCGAACACGGGCAGCAGGATGGGTCTCCTGGGTCGGTGCCCGATCATGGGCGCAGTCCCGTACGGCTGGGGCCAGATCTGCTCATATCCGCCTTGTCCATACGTGCTCAAAGCGCCAAACCCTCGGATTCAGCCACCGGCGGCTGGATCACAGCCCTGCCCGCCCGGTGAATCAATCATGTCTACGTGGATCTAACCACGCCTTGCGGCTCGCAATGGGTCTTACGGTGCCCCTGTCCATACGTTCTAACGGTCGGCAATCCGTCCAACCGATACTGCCCAGTCCGGGCCGAGACTTCCCAAGCCAAGCTCAGATATTATCGGCAGCCGGCCCGAGGTCCAATGCTCTGTTTGGGTTCGCGGCGCCCGGAGACGTTGTCGGCTTGGATGGGCCGCGGATGCCCCGACGTGAAGATACTCGGAAAATCCCGATGAGGCCTTCCCGCAGCCGGCGAGACAAGGCACCTGCGCAGGAGCCCGCCCAAGCGGTGGTGTTTGGTTGACTGCGCCCCACGATGTGTCGATTATTCGCACAGAGCGACGGTACGGAGAATCTTCGTTGTAGTTACCGGTCGAGAACCTGATCCTCGCAACGGAGGGGCATGTGTGTGGCGTCCCGGACGCTGCCGGCGGTGACTCAGACGAGATAACATAGCGAGTTTCTACAGCAGAGCCGCAATGCTGGCATTTGTACATATCGAGAAGGCTGCGGGTACGACGATGAATTTGATCCTTCATCGGTCGTTCGGCCTGCGCCATTGTGATGTTCAATCATGGCATCATCGACGCGGGCTTTTCACAGCTTCCGACTACCGCAGACTGCGCTGGCTCTACCCAGGTCTGATGAGTGTGGCGGGGCATTACGTCCAGCCATACAGCGATCTGGAATCAGCACGCCCTGATACGCGATACTACACCATTCTTCGCGAGCCCTTGATGCGATGTGCCTCGCACTACCAGTACCAGGTCCAGCACATGAACATCGAAGCCGGCTTTGAGGAGTGGATCGCAAACCCGGAGTTCCGCGATTTTCAGACCAGGAAGCTGGTAGGCAGCGATGATCTGGACGCAGCCATTCGCGTTCTGACGGAGAAGCTCTTGTTCGTCGGCCTGGTTGAGCGTTTCGACGAGTCTCTGGTTATGTTGCGCAGGAAAGCCGGGATAAGGCGCTTCGACATTCGCTACACCCGCGAGCGTGTGGCTGAAAACAATACGATCAAAAGGCGCATTCTTGACGACCCAGACAGTTACAAGTTGCTCGTCGAGGCCAATCGCGTGGACGCGGAACTCTATCGCTTCGTTGCGGAAGAACTCATGGATCGGCAGCGTCGGGAATACGGCTCGACGCTCGACAGCGATCTGGCTTCCTTTCAAGAGGCGAAGGCACCACCGTCGCGGCAGCTCACCGTGGCCGCCGTGGGTGTCAGACATGCCTGGGTCTACGAGCCTGCGCTGCGTTACTATCGAAACAGGTTGGCGTTCCAGAGAGAGAATACCGCCCAACTACGTAGCGTCAGTTAACCGCATTGCCGTCCTTCGACACGCTGGACGTTTTTGAAACCAGAATACGTCCTACAATCAACCTGATCCCGCTGCCAACCGCTTCCCCCATCACAAGCGCGAGCGCGGCGCCGGTCGCACCGAAAATGGGCACGAGCCAGAGGCAAGCGAGCACGTTTGTCGTCAGTTGGATCACACTTGCCGCGAGATTCCACTGCATTTTGTCGAGGATCGCGATCGCCCGGGCCCAGGGCACGCTCATCGAAAGTGGAATCACTGCGAGAACGAGTACGGCCGATGAGCAGAACGAGTCAGCATAGCGCGACCCGAAGACCAAAATAATCGCGTAATACCCGAGGACTGCCCAACCTGCGACGATTCCGATCATCACTGCTGTCTGCTTAAGACTCAACTCGCGCAACCGTTGGCTAAAGCGTGTCGTATCCTCCACAAGGCCGGCCAGATAGGGAAAAGCGGCACGCATCAGGGCTAGCGGGATCAGACGGATATTCACCATCACGACCAGCCCAATCGAATAAAGACCAACTTCGTAATCCGAGTGGGTCATGGTTCGCAGGAGCACAACGGTGACGGTGGCACCGGCAACCTCGGTCGCCTGCGAGAGCATGCTGAAAGAGCCGAAAGATGAGAGTCTCTTGAGCAGGTTCCAGGCCGGACGGTGCCAGCTCAGTTCCCGGCGGGTAACAAACAGGAGAACCACCAAGTTGCAGAGCGGGGCGAATGTCACCGTCACAAAGAAGCCCGGCAAACCCTTCCAATACGTAGCCGCGACTATCAATACCAAGCTCAGCGCTGCGGTTAGCGCGGTGTAGCGAGCGGCCTTCTTCACCTCTTTGCACGCTTGCATGTAGACGATCGGTGTTCTGACCACGGCGGACAGGGGGAGATAGGGCACAACCATAAGCATGAAGAGGCGGATGTCCGGATCGTCGTGCACATCGGTGTACCACGCCCCGGCCATGTAGAGCAAAGCGACGACTGTGGCTACCACTGAACCCCCGATGAGTCCAGCTACGTAGATCCTGCGCTTCTGTTCGACTCCGACGGGTTCGGCGGCATACTTCAATACGGCGTTTGAAATCCCTATGTCGGCGACTATGGCGATGAAGTCGACGATCCGCATGACGTAGGTCATCTGCCCGAGTTCATCGACGTCGAGAATCCGGGCAAGGAGAATCCGCCGCAGCATGCCAATGCCTTGCGTCAGCGCCATAGCGGCAAAGAGGTGAGGTACGCCAACGGTGAACATGCGGCCGGCATCTCGGCGCAACGTGCTGGTGAACCGGCGTGCGAAGCCCACCGGGGATGTTTCCGGCGAGTCCATCGTGTTGTCAGATTCCTCTTCCATCCGCGCTGACCAACACCGTTCGGTTTACCTCCATCACCTACCCGCCGCACACCGCCGGGCTGCACAAGCGCTTTCTACATCAGGCTCTCATAAACCGCTAAAACCTCATCAAAGTGATCGGGCTCCTTCATCCTCTCTGCTTGTTCGCTGAGCGTGGGAAGGTTATCGAGCGCCGCATTGACCTTGCGGGCAAGATCGGTTGCGTCGCGATTGCGAAAGAGCATGCACCCTTCCAGCCGGTGAACCGCATCGGAAGCAATAGCGGGCACGCCGAACTCCATCGCTTCTGCAAGAGTCACTCCAAACCCGTCTGTGTTGGTCGGCCTCAGGAACAGATCGCAGCGGCGCTGCAGGGGATGGTACGCGCCAGGTTCCAGTAGCCAGAGAATACGATCGGTGACGCCCAGAGTCTCCGCCCGGTCTTGCAGAGTCTTGAGATACGGCGTGCCCTTGGCCTGTGGAATAACCAAGACCAATCCCAACTCAGGGCGTTCGTCCTTAAGCAGCCCCAACATCTCCACACACAAATCAATCCCGTACATGTCCTCGCTTTTATAGAACTGCAAAGCCCATGCACTCGCGGTCGCCAGGTAGCGGAACTTCTCGCGGAATGGAGCTATGGTTGCTGTGTTATCAGGGTGGGCGGCCTCTTCCTCTTCAGGTCGCAGGTATGAGCAGACCACATGGAGCGCAGCTGGAGGGAAGCCGAACTTCACCGCCTCGTCCCGAACCCAATCGCTCACGGCAATGATGTGAGGCACGTTCCTGAAGTATCGTCGCGATGCGAGCCTGAACGCCCATTGGCGCGGGAACCTCCCGCCGAACAGATCCGTATTGACACGTTCGTTGTGCATGGTGAAGACGACCCTGCGGTGCGTCTTGGCCAACAAGCCGGCGACAATATGATGATTGTGAAAATGCAGAAGGGCTTGGCGATCGGTCTTCCTCAATTCGTGGTAGAGCTGCCGCAGAGAGTGAGTTACCACAACCCCCCCCCTTGGCGAATGTCCTTGAGTCCAGACCGTGCACTTGTGTCCGGCGCGAAGCAGGCGTTTCTGCAGGCGGAAGAGATGGACAGAGACGCCTCCGTAGGGCGGTGGATATGGGCCAATCAGGTGGACTTCCATAGGATGCGGCCCCGGAGTCAGGTTTCTACGGGCTCCCGCCGGCACATGGCATCGACGCGAAAGCTCGTTCGGGTAGCGTTTATGCAGGCCTCTAGGCTCAGAGGTTGCGGGCCTCGTCCCAGCAGGTAGTCGCCCAGGGCTGCTAACGCCTCGCCATGTCCTTTGCCGCTCTTGCGCGTCACCGCAGATGGCGAACAGCCCGAGCCAACGCATTGCACGAAGTCGTCGATTACGAATGTCCTGCCCTGCCACATGGCCTCAATGCGTTCCTTGCCAAGCTGTTTGCTCTTTTTGCCCAGAACGGAGTAGATCAGCGTGCAGAGTGATCCATCCTCGTACTGGATCGAGGCCACCAGATTGTCGCCAACGGGTCCCCCGACGCCTGCGGGTGGGGCAACAACGTCGACTTCCACCGCGGCGATGCCATCACCCACAAGGAGATCGAACAGGTCGAACATATGGCAAGCTTCGCCGATCACACGTCCACCGCCGGAGGCTGAGTATATCCAACTATCCGCCGGTGCCGGGTCCCCTTGGACACGGTAGTTCACCACCAACGGACCGCTCCGCCCGACAAGAAGTTCCCGGAGGGCGACCGCGTGCGGACTGAAACGCCTATTGAAACCGACCATGAAGTAGCGATCGCCTTGCTGGATGAGTTCGACCAATTTCTTGAGCTGGTCTTCGTTCATAGCCATCGGCTTCTCGGTGAACACGTGCTTGCCGGCGCGCAGGGCCTCCATCGCCAACGGAGCATGCAAATCGTGGCGGGTCGCGATGAGCACGAGTTGCACCGCATCGTTACGCAGCAAATCACCCGCGTCTGTACACGCTTGAGATGCTCCATACTGACGTGCGATGTCGTGCGCGATCGCCCCTTGTTTATCGCATACACTGACCAATTGAAACTTGTCCGTCTGCGCCGCCACGTTGGGTAGATGGGTGCTCCTGCAGAATTGTCCGACCCCGATGATTCCCAGTCCGATCTGCCCTGCAAGCGGTTTGGGCAAGGCGACCTCCACTGTCGTGGACGCCTTGGCGCTGCCCTCCGCGGTCTGCGAGCTGTATTTGAGAACAAGGGCCAACGGTCGCGGTCCCTCATCGGACGCGAGGCTGGCAAAGGCTTGGTCAGCGTCAGCTGCTGAATACTCTCCCGCGATCAGCGGGTCTATTCGCAGGGTCCCGTCCGCGATCATCTTGAGAACCGCCTGCATGTTGCGATTTTCCGTCCAACGCACGTAGGCATAGGGATAGTCCTGCCCGCCTTCTTCGTATGTTGGATCGTATCGCCCCGGTCCGTAGCTGCACGATATAACGAAATCGATCTCCTTGCGGTAGAAGGGATCGCGCTCAAACTGCAGGGGCACGGCGCCAACCACCACGACACGTCCCTTGCGCCGTGTCATACTCATGGCATCTTGACAGATTCCCGGCGTATCGGTGGCCGCGGTGATCAGGGTTGCATCCGCACCCATGTCTGCCGTGCGGGAGAGAATCTCGGAGACGGCCTGCTCTCCACTCACGGCAAAGCACTTGTAAAACCCCAGAGCTTTCGCCTCATCCACGCGCTTAGGATTGGGATCCAACCCCAGCACATCGACCCCGGAAGCGGACAACAACTGAAGAGTAAGTTGGCCGAGCAAACCCAAGCCAAGGACGGCCGCCAACTCCCCCAGACATAAGTCCGCCTGACGAACACCTTGAAGGGCAATTGACCCTACCGTAGTGGCTGAAGCTGCACGCAAATCGCATCCATCCGGCACCCTGGCTACGAGGTTGGCCGGCACGGCCACTATCTCGGCATGGCAGGCGTAGCCCTGACCGGCGCATGCGACGAAGTCACCGGGGGCGAAGTTGCGGACGTCCTTGCCAACAGCAATCACGCGTCCGGCACAGCTGTAGCCTGGGGCAGTCCGGGAGTCGAGCCGACTCTTCACCCGTGCAAAAGTCCGCTTCACCCCGTCGACGCGTACCATCTCCAAGACCTGAGCCACGCGCTGGGGGTGTTCCTTTATCTTTGCGACTACTCCTCCGCGAGCACCTTTTACACCTGCGATCTCAGTTCCGGTGGAAATGAACGAGTAAGCTACTTCCACCAGTACCTGCCCCGACCCCATACCGGGTGCAGGCACATCGGCCACGCACACTCGATCACCCACCAGAATCTGCTTCATGCAAGAAATCTCGCTACAAGCCTTGTAGTCCGTTGAAAAACGCGCGCCTTGCCATAACCGTATAGCGCCACCACTCGTGGATGGCGCCATACGCGCATTCTCGCCGGCATCCCGCACTACGGCTCGCGTGCCGGACTCCGTTGCTCCAACGCCTTTGCGATCGACCGAGCCGACTGCAACCACCGTCCCTGGCCGGGGAAGATGAGGCTCCAACTGTCCTGACCCCATTTCTCTTTAGCCAAACCCAGGGCTTCGGGAACCCGTTCGTAGGGCCACCATCGATCACCGCAGCAGTAAATCAACGGAACCGTGGGGTTCTTCGCCACTTTCTTGAGTTCATCGGCTGCCCGCCGCGTCGCGTATGAGGCCAGGTGTTGCGGGGCGTTGAGAGTCACGTGGTCGATGAAGCGCACGTTGAGGACTTTCTCGACGACCCGATCCAACTGAGCGTGTCTCTGCAACTTAGCTCCCTCTCCGGCTGCGCTGGGGTACCACAGATACTCCACGTCCGCCGGCAGCAATCTTAGACCCTGTTCCAGACGAGCAAGATCGAGCTTGCACTCGCCGGCGTAGTACTTCTTCAGGGCCATCTCGTTCTCAAAGCCAACCTGCTTGCTGCCGGTAGCCTCGCGAGCGGCACGTACGTACTTTGCCATAAGCCCCCACTTCGGCAGCGAATCGAAGCCGCAGTGCCCGAACAGGCCGGATGTCTTGAGCGAAGGGATGATCGTCAGATGGGGCATTCTCTCTCGGAGTCGGCGATAGAACGCCGATTTACCCGCGCCCACCGAGATCATCGCCGTATTGGTGAGCTTGCCCCACTCGCGCAGACCCGCCTCGCAGGTGTCCAAGGCCGAGGCTGACGAGGCATCAACCTCGATCCAGACGACGGCCGGTATGGTATCCCCACCGGTTTCGATATTGCCGTCAGCAACTGCTTCCTGGCTCGCCGAGACGACGACTGATATCGCCGCCGAGATCATTACCGTAATAAGGTGAACCATCAGCGTTTCCAGGGACAAACATTACCGTAAGCCGGATCGAATCCAGGGACCTTGGCACACCGCGCTTCGGCCCCCATGTTGTTGTCGGTGGGTGTAGACCCGCACATCACCTTCCCGGTTCCGATAACTGCGCAGCCTCGCTGCCCGGCATCATACGGGTGCCTCGCACGGCTGCACAGGCCAACCCCTTGGCACCATCAACGCTGCTGAAGCGTCAACAGATGCCGGGATTGCCGATCCTGCAGCATTCGGGGAAGAAAACGCAATGTCATCCTGAAGGCGAGTTAAGCTGGCCGCATTGAAGTCTTGGTGGCGGCTACGGAAACTGTAGCTTGAATTAATCCCGGTTTCGAGTGAGGACGCCTACCGGGTCTCCAAGAGAATGTCGGCGATCGTCTCGGCTGCCAGTTCCCAGCGGGCGATGCCCGGGTAGATGATTCCCCAGGCGTCGTCGCCCCACTTGTTGTTCACGTAATCGAGCGTCCAGCCAACGCTGGTGAATGGCCACTGCTCCTCGGTGACGAAGTAGATCATCGGGATAGTCGACCGGCTGGCGAAGGACTCGAGCTCAGCCACGGCTTGAAGAGTCAACACCCCATCCACGGCATCAGGCGAGTTGAGAGATGCGTGGTCGAGGAAGCGCACATTCTCAAGCACGTCCTCCACGACACGGGCCAGCGCTATGTACCTTTCCAGCTTTTCACCGCTCGCGCCGGCGCTGGGATACCACAGGTATTGGATGTCGGTCGGAAGATAGGCCAGCCCTTCACGCACGCGCTCGAGATCCAAGTCATCTTCGCCCTCATGGTAGTCCCACAGGGCTAGTTCGTTCTCGATCACCACACGATTCTGACCGGACGCGTCGCAAACGGCGCCGACCTCGTCAGCAAGATCGGGCCAGCGATCGACCTCGTCGAACTCGTTATAGCCGAAGATCCCCGAGGTCTTCATGCCCGGAATGATGATCATCTCCGGCAAGCGGCGTTGAAGTTCTCCGTAGAGCGCCGCCTTCCGCGGTCCGGTGGAGACAATCGCGGTATCAGTCACCCTTCGCCAGTTCAGGAGTCCGCGCATCGCGACACCGATCGTCTCTTCATCCAGCGAGTTGACCTCGACCCAGGGAACAAGCCTTCGCCGCACATCAACCGAGCACGTACCAGCCTGTTCCACACTACGGAGACCGTCGTTGGCCTCAAACGTGAAGTATTCCTCACCGGTGAAGCCTACGTCGGGAGTGTAAGTTACAGTCGCTTCGTTGTCCGATACGGTCTCGATCGACCCGAGAGTTCCGTTGGAAGGAGCTGTGATGAAGGAGAAGCTGAGTTCCTGCCCGTCCGCATCTTCCCCTCGCAGACTCAAGGTAACCGGCGCTCCCGCGAAGGTCGCAAGGCGCTGGTCAAAAACACTTGGCGGGTGATTCCCGGTGATGGACACGGTGACCTCGTCCGACGCTTCGAGGTCGCCGGCGCGCACGGTCAGCTCAAACGCCAACGTCTCGGTCCCTACGCGAATGTCAGGGGCTATGAATGTTACAGAGGTCTCGTGGTTCGCGTCGAGGGTTACACTCGTGCCACGGGTCTGTACCCAGCTATAGGTGACCGTTTCCGCCGGTGCCGGGCGGCTGGCCCCGCCATCCAGCGTGACGGATTCCCCGGCGACCGCGGAGATGTTTGGGCCTGCGTCAGCTACGGGTTGGTCCACAGAAGGCGAAGGACCCTGGGGCTCCGCATCCGGAGGCTTTGGTGTCACGGTGACTTCCGTGCCTGTGCTCTCATCCAGCGAAAGCGACAGCATTTGCACCAGGGTATGCGTAGCTCCGTCAGGAAGTTGTGCCGTGAGAACCACCTCATACTCGGTATGCCAATAATAAGTATGCTCCACGGATGCGCCGCTCCCGGTCCTGCCGTCGCCGAACTCCCAATGATAGGCAATCGCACCGTCGGCGGGCGCCCCTGATAGCTGTGCGCTAAACTCAATTGACAGAGGATCGCAGCAGAAGGCCGGCTCGGCCGTGAACGTCAATTGCACAGGCTCATCATCAAGACCAGCCGGATCGATCAGATCGTCGTCGGGAACGACTTCGTCCGGTTCATCGATGATCTCACTTCCGAGGGTGGATTCATGTGTATCGGTCGCTGACCCCCAGCCCAGATCGGTTCCGCAACCCGCAGCCAGGAGTATCACACAGACGGCACCCCAGCGCATTCCGCGGGCGATACACAACCTGCGGAGCAGTCCCTGGAGGCGCGAGCGACGTGCCTGCATTCTCAATCCCCCCCTTGTCTTGCAGCCGTACCCCGTCGGCGCTTGTCTATCTCGACGTCACTCCTTGCCCGTACCTGAGGGCATTGTCGCGCCAACCAGGGTGAACATCCTTGCCGGTGAGACTCAAGCTGAAAACCGATACCAGATACGCAAACATACGGGATGTCCCGATGATCGGACTTCGAGCCTCCGGCGGTAATTCCCCAGATTACCCAAATGGAAGATTACGATATGTCTTGCGCAGCATGCAAAGAGGCAGAGCCAGATTGGTCAGCGGGTCGCATCCGGGTGATCAGGTGATTATGGGCACCGTGCAGGCAATCAGGAAGCGCACGTCGGACGTCCGATAGAACTCAGAGCCCCGGCTGAGTGACAGTTATTCGTCATCTGGTGAGCCGGCGCAGGCACGGCCGTCCATGAGGTCATGTACCTCCAGTAGCCGTCTGGCAATGCGCCGAGCCGCCTGACCGTCCCATAGCTCAGGAACGCGCACATCGGTGCGGGCGGATCCGCGGACTTCGCGGAAAGCGGCGACGATGCGATCCTTCGAACAGCCCACAAGCCTGTTTGTTCCCTGGGTAATCGTTACCGGCCTCTCGGTGTTCTCACGGAGCGTCAGACAGGGCACGGAAAGAATCGTGGTTTCTTCCTGCATCCCTCCCGAGTCGGTCAGCACCAGAGCCGACTCGGACATCAGCTTCAGAAACGGCAGATAACCCAGTGGGTCAATTACATTGAGTCGCTCAATGCCCTTTACGCGCTCTTCAAGTCCGATGCGCTGGATGTTGCTGCGCGTGCGCGGATGCATGGGGAATACGATGGGCAGCTCTGCGGCGATCATCTCGAGAGCATCCAGGATGCCCCCGAACACGTTCACGTCATCCACATTGCTGGGTCTGTGCAGCGTAAGAACCGCGTACGCCTGAGGTTCAAGCCCCAACTCGGAGAGGATTGCCGACTTGTCTGCTTGCTCTCGGTGCTTCATGAGCGTGTCGATCATCACGTTGCCGACAAAGTGAACCTTCTGATCAGGAATGCCCTCGCTGCGGAGGTTGTCCAGTCCGCTCTGCTCGGTCACGAACAGGGCATCGCTGATAGCATCGGTCAGCAGGCGGTTGATTTCCTCGGGCATGGTCCTATCGAAACTGCGCAGGCCGGACTCCACATGGGCCACGCGTATGCCCAGCTTGACGGCCACTAGTGCGCAGGCGATCGTGCTGTTCACGTCACCCACGACAACAACCCAATCAGGCTTGTGCTGAAGGCACAAGGGCTCGAACCGCTCCATTATGTTGGCTGTCTGGAGGGCGTGGGAGCTGCTTCCCACCTCCAGGTTGACATCCGGCCTGGGGATTCCGAGTTGATCGAAGAAGAGGCGGCTCATGTTCTCGTCGTAGTGCTGCCCGGTGTGGACAATAGTGCTCTGAATCCGCCCAGTGTCTTGAAAGGCCGCTACGACCGGGGCGATCTTCATGAAGTTGGGCCTGGCCCCGCAAACACAGAATACCTTGATCATAACTATCTCATCGGTGGCCGGTCGCCAATGTATGTCCCTGCAGAACAAGTCACTCTAAGCAACGGCGCGTGAACGCACACCGCTATCACCGTTGCAGATCCGCTCCCTGACGGTCGCGGCTCGGACCAGTGCCGCCTAATCGTGCACGAATACACACGCCACCAATTGTGCGGCGTTCGATGCTCTTTTATCGCCATCGCAGGCTATCCGCAACGATGCGTATCCGTACAGGTATATCGTTCACGCACCTAGCGGGCTCAACCTCGATCGTAGTGGCGTCAGGCGGGATGGGCACATAATGGTGTGCAATGGTCGATATCCCCGATAAGATTAACGAAGTCGACTGGGCACGGGATGGCTGGAGTAGCAATGACTCCGGAAGAGGCGGTACAGATCCAATACAACACGTTCGGCGAGTTAATCGGCACCTATTGGCCGATTCTCGCCTGTTCGTTTCTGGTGTCGCTGCTGGCCACACCCGTTTGCCGCTGGTGTGCGCTGCGCGGACACATCGTCGATAAGCCCGACGGGGAACTGAAGCCGCACGCAGCCCCCACCCCCTATCTAGGAGGCGTGGCGGTCTTTCTTGGATGGGCATTCGGCGTCCTACTGGCCCTGTTGATGTTCGACCACGTCTCGCACGGCGTGCAAGAGCCCAACCCGGGGCCGTGCGTGGATACATCCGTGATGGTGGGCATTCTGGTGGCGGGGTTGGCCGTAGTCCTCTTGGGGCTCTTCGACGATCTTCACCTGGCCTCGCCCAAGGTGAAACTGGCTGCTCAAATCGCCGTAGCCGTCGGGCTGATTGCCATCGGCCTGGGGGACGACACGATTATGATAGTGCTGCGCTCCGCCAGGATCAGTCATTACAACATCGAACCGTGGCTGGTGATGGCGTACTCCGCGCCTCTGACGCTGTTGATAGTGTTGGGAGCCTGCAACGCTACCAATCTGATAGACGGCATGGACGGGCTTTGCTCTGGGGTCCTGGCGATCATCGCCGCCGGCTTTTTGGCAATCGCCGTGCATCTTCACCTTTGGGGCGAATGGTACACCTGGGACGTACAGCGCGTGGTTCTGTCGCTGGCGATGATGGGGGCGGCGCTGGGCTTTTTGCCCTTTAACCGGAGTCCGGCCAAGATCTTCATGGGCGATGCCGGGTCAATGGTTCTGGGTCTGAATGCGGCAATCCTCATGCTGCTCTTTGCGGAGTCCAGCGCAGTGAAGTGGTTTTTGGGTTCGATCATGGTTTTCGGCCTACCTCTGGCGGATATGGTACTCACGTTGGCCCGTCGGTGGCGGAGCCAAAGACCGCTGATGCAGGGCGATCGAAGCCACTACTACGACCAACTCGTGGACCGCGGGCTGCCGGTTAAACAGATAGTGCGTATCAGCTACACACTTGCCGCCTTTTTCGCTGTGATGGGCTACCTGTCGACCGTTCTGCGCACGCGGCACATCGTGCTGGTCTACTTCCTCGTGGCTCTCGTCGTTGCCGGCGTGGTGAAGAAGTACAAGATGGTAAGGGTGGACCCGCTGGACCCTCAGCCGCCTGCCGAAGATTCGTGATTGCCAAAGCTGTTAGTCTCACGGGTGCGATGAATCGCCTGGATCTTTCCGCTCGGCGCGCAACACGTAGAGATCGCCGATGCGCTGCCAGGTACCGCCGGGCGCTTCGATTCGCGGGGCGCCGGCTTTGAAGGGTACAAGCACAACCGGCCCCGCTTGCCCGCCGGCTTCGACAAGCAGCTGCGGATTGATGTCGGACGTAATTCTCAGGTCATTGAGACCGTCGCGGATGGCACGGTAGCGAACGGCGAACTCGGCCATCTCGTCCTCGACCAGTACAAGGCCGCTCTTTCCGGCTAAAGTGACAGCCTCCCGACTCATCATATCAGCGGACCGCTCGGCTACAGACCAGGGCGTGAACAGGTATACATAGTCGTCGCGGTATGGCTTATCGCGTGCCACCGACTTGAGCACGTCAAACTCGCGGGCCACCGTGGGCATGACCGCGTAGAGAACGGGCGTCAGCACCACCAGCACTACGGCAGCGGTCAGTCCGATGCGCCGCCCATGCGGCGGCCAGAGCTTGAGCATCACCGCGAAGCCCACGCCCCCGAAGATCGAGAGCAGCACGTAGGCAGGAACCAGGAATGTGTGCTGATCGACAATGTCATACCGGGCCACGAATACGAGGTGAATGATCAAACCAGCCAGCAGGGCCCGTCTGACGCGTCGGGGGATATTCAGCCGCCCGCTGCGCACGATTCCGTGGACTCCCGCAGGCAACAGGAGGTTCGGAAAGCACAAGGTGACAAACGCAGCGCTTATCGCCAGCCCGCGTAGGGACAAGGTCACATTCAGTACTTCGTCGGCGTAGGCGTATCCGAACAGGGCCGAGTGTATCGTCGCCTGCCAGTCACCGCTCCGGGCCAGTTCGGCAATCACCATGCCGCCGTAGAGCGATGAACCTGCCAACCAGATCACTACCGCACCCAGCACGTACTTCGCCCGCACGATTTTGTCGAGCGCGGCAAGCAGGACGATGACGGCGACGACCGGTGTGGTCAGTAAAGCCAGCAGATGGTTGGAGATTCCCAGGCCGTTGAAAAGACACATCAGCAGCAGATAACGAACCTGCCGAGTACCCGTAAACCTGATCAAGAAGTAGCATTCCAGCGAAAGCAACGCTGCGGCGAGTGCGTAGGTTTCCGCCAGTGTCGCCATCTGCCAGAAGGTGTGAGCGAGTCCCAACGACGCTGCTGCAAGCACGGATGCGGGCAGGCTTTCCGTCAAACGCAGGACGCAGGCACAAGTGACGGCCACCGCCACTGCAGCGGCAAGGGCGCTTATCAGGGTGACCGCCAAGCAGGGCTCGAAGAGATTGGCCGCTACCATCACCCGGCCCAGCCAATGATGCAGCGGATGGCAAAGGGCCAGACCCAGCGGATTGAACGGATCCCCCGTCATCGCGCGGAGGATATTCGAACCCGGATCCTGCCACTGGATTCCGCGACTTGCTGTTGTGGCGTACAATGCGAATGCCACCAGGAAGACACATAGGTAAAGCATGGAGGAAGGCCAGCTGCGAGCTTGCTCCTGCGGCAACCCTTGACCACTGCTACCCAACGTCGATTCCTTTCCGTCGACCCGTTTCCCAGACCTCTCGCGTAAACACTGACCCGGTGCGACAAGTTTGCCGTACAGCTGCGGCCTACTAATGTAGCACCACCCCTTGTGGGTGGCGCCTTCCGGCGCGCGAAACATACAATACGCTTATCGACCATCGCGGACAACAAACCCATTGAAGATGGCAGACCCAGCTCCAGGGAAGGCCTTGATATAACAACGTTTCGCAGTGAAGCCGCAGGCGCAAAACCTGCGGACACGTCACCGGGTTTGCCAGGCTGTCGAATGAAGACAGATGATCCGGAAGCAACCCGAACAAGAAGTCCGTACAATACTGTGTCTTCCCGTCCGTTTAGAGCAATTTCTGTTATTGTCTAGCGGTTCAGGAGTTGGGTGCCATGCTCAAGCGAAGCGCCGGCATGCAATTCGCCCGCTACACAATATCCGAATCTGCTATAGGTGATGGAACCGCGCGCTTGTGGGGCGACTCTTGTGTTCGCTCAACATGGCGGCGCCGGCGTTCCACGGGCTTGGCCATGGCACTCAACCAGCGAGTTGACTTCCAGGAGTATGCTTGCCGGAGGCTACCCTGCGTCGGAATCGGCCAAGTGTGGCGCGACAATCTGCTATAATGGCAATCAGGTTACCTGGCGAACCACAGTTTGGAGGCGGATGATGAGGCGACGACTCGCACATTTGAGCAGTTTATCATGGGTTCAACTGGTTTGCATCGCGTGCGTACTGCCCTGCGCAGGTGCGGACTACATCGTAGTCGATACGGGCCAGAGTGCGTGCTACGACAACTCAACCGTGATGATCTGTCCGGCTCCGGGGGCAGCGTTTTACGGCCAGGACGCACAGTACGACGGGAATCAGCCTGTCTACACCATCAGCGGAGACGGCTTGACCGTCTACGACAGCAGCACCGGTCTAACCTGACAGCCAACGCCGGACACGGACGACAGCGGGACCCTGGATTCCGATGACAAGCTCAGCTGGGTCGAGTTTGCGGCTTATCCCGCTACGCTCAACGCCCAGAACTTCGGCGGGTACGACGATTGGCGAAGGCCGACCATCAAGGAGCTCTATTCGCTGATCGACTTCAGCGGCATCGACCCAAGCGGGTACACGGGCAATCCGTCAGGCCTGGTGCCCTTCATCGATACAGATTACTTCGACTTCGTGTACGGGGATGAGAGTGCCGGCGAGCGCATCATCGACGCCCAATACTGGTCCAGCACGGAATACGTGGGCACGGTGTTCAACGGCATGGCTGCGGTCTTCGGGGTGAACTTCGCCGACGGGCGGATCAAAGGCTATCCACGGGATACCGGCCCGGGCGGAACGATGACTCAATTCGTCCGCTGCGTTCGCGGTAACACGGATTACGGGGCGAATAACTTCCAGGACAACGGGGACGACACCGTCACGGATCTGGCCACTGGGCTCATGTGGATGAAGAATGACAGCGGGGCCGGGTATGACTGGGAAGCGGCCCTGGACTACGCGGGGAATCTAAGCTTCGCCGGCCACGACGATTGGCGTCTGCCCAACGCCAAGGAACTGCAGAGCATCGTTGACTACACACGATCGCCTACGACAACCAACTCCCCGGCAATCGATCCGATCTTCAACGCAACGTCGATACTCGACGAGGGTGGCTCAACGAATTGTCCCTTCTACTGGGCGAGCACGACGCATGAGAACTGGACGGGGACCCCAGGTGCGTTCGGGACGTACGTAGCTTTCGGGCAGGCGTTGGGGTTCCTGTTGCTGCCGCCCCCGGCGCCGCCGGGAACCTATGAACTGCAGGACGTGCACGGCGCGGGTGCCCAACGCAGCGACCCTAAGACGGGCGATCCGGGCGATTGGCCCAACGGCAACGGTCCACAGGGCGACGTTGTCGGCATCTTCAACTATGTCCGCGCGGTGCGCGACGCAGAACTCGATCCGCAGCCGGTACCCGCATTGTCGGGGTGGTGTCTGGGTGTGACGGTGCTGCTGATCCTGGCAGCTGGGGCGATCACCTTTGCACCGAAGCGAGCGTTGCCCGGCTCCTGACACTCCGTCACGAAACCAGTTCCTCGCGACAAGCCACCGGGGCTGCCATCACCTGTCGCGTTGCCCAGTGTCGAGAATCACCCCCACGAACCTGAATAAGTGCCCCAAGAACCCGTTTTTTCTTGAACGGACACTCCCTGGCAGGTATACTGGGGGGTCAATCCAACTCGGACAGAGTCTAAGCGGAGATGGAAGTCATGTTACGCGCATGTGTCTTCAGCGTAGTTGTTGCCGGATACCTCGTCCTCTCTTCGCCGATCGTCTCTGCCAACACCGTTACCACGGTTATCGAGCGCACCGGACTTGATGATCCAAGCGATGTCGCAGTGGACAGTGCGGGCAACGTCTACGTGACGGGTTCACACACGGACAATGCCTTCAAGATTACACCGGACGGCGTCATCACCGAGATCATTGGCCCAACCGGTGACGGGATGGGAAACGGGCTGGAGGAGCCGGAGGGCATCGTCGTTGACCACGCAGGTAACGTATACGTCACGGGGTCTTGGAGCCACAATGTCTTCAAGATCACTCCAGACGGTGTCATCACCGAGATTATCAACTCCACCGGCGACGGGGCAGGGAACACTTTCCTCTCCGCTTACGCCATCGATGTTGACAGCTCGGGCAATGTCTACGTGACGGGCTCGTTCACGCACAATGCCTTCAAGATTACACCGGATGGGATCATCGCACAGATCATTGACTCGTCCGGAGACGGGGCAGGTAACACCCTGGACTCGCCTCTGGGGATCGCCGTCGATGACTCGGGCAACGTCTATGTGGCAGGTGTAGGCAGTGACAATGTCTTCAAAATCACGCCGGGCGGAGTCGTGACAGAAATCATCGACTCGTCGGGCGACGGGGCGGGTCACCTGCTCGATGCGCCCCTGGACATCGCCGTGGATGCATCGGGTAACGTTTATGTGCCCGGGCGTTACACTAATAACGCCTTCATGATCACTACGGATGCGGTTATCACCGAGATTATTGACTGGACCGGTGCAGGAGGTGCTGCCACGCTCGCTGAGCCGTATGCCATCGCCGCAGACCCCGCGGGCAACGTGTACGTGGCCGGCTATCACAGCAACAATGCCTTCAAGATCACACCCGATGGGCTGATTACTCTAATCATCCACGGGACCGGGGATGGCGAGGGGAACAGGCTCTTAAGACCGGAATGCATAACTGCGGACGAATGGGGCAACGTCTACGTAGGGGGGGGCGGGAGTGACAACGTCTTTATGATCACCCCCGAAGGGGACAAAACCGAGATCATCGAGGCTACCGGCGACGGAACGGGGATTGTTCTTGATCAGCCCAGGGGCCTTGCCGTGGACGCCTCGGGAACTCTATACGTGACTGGATATGGGAGTCGCAATGCCTTCAAAGTCACCCGGGCAGGAGAAATCAGCGAGATCATTGATACAACCGGTGACGGGATTGGCGGCGAATTGAAGGGGCCGCGCAGCATAGCCGTGGACGTTTCGGGGAACGCCTATGTGACCGGGCACTTCACCAGCAATGCCTTCAAGATCACGCCCGGCGGGGCAATTACCGAGATCATCGACTCGTCCGGTGATGGGCACGGGCACTCGCTCAACTATGCGCAGGACGTCACGACGGATATCGCCGGCAACGTCTATGTGGCCGGGTGGTATAGCGACAACACCTTTAAGATCACGCCTGGTGGGGTAGTCACCCAGATCATCGATGAGTCGGGCGATGGAGCAGACAATGAGCTTCTCCTTTCAGGCGCGGTCGCCGTGGACACTTCAGGAAACGTCTATGTTGGAGGAAGCAGCAGCCGAAATGTCTTCAAAGTCACGCCGCTCGGAGTGATTACCACAATCCTCGACTCAACCGGCACTGGGACGGGAGACCAGTTCGGCGGTTCACAGGGAATTACCTTGGACGGGGCGGGAAACGTCTACGCAACCGGGCGATACAGCAACAATGCCTACAAGATCACCCCGTGCGGAGAGATTGCCGAAATCATCGACCGTTCCGGTGTTGGAAGCGGACATTGGCTCGAGGAGCCGATAGGCATCGCCGTAGACGACCGGGGAAACGTCTATCTGGCCGGCCACGAGAGCCGCAACGTCTTCAAAATTACACCGGATGGGGTAATCGTGGAGATCCTCGACCGAACCGGAGACGGAGGGAGACACTCGCTCTGGTGGCCTTATGGTATCGCCGTTGATAGGTTGGGAGACGTTTTCGTGAGTGCGTCCGGCTCTGACTGCGTCTTCAAGATTGAGACATGCGACACGCTGCGGGACCTCGCCTTGTTTGCAGATTGCCTTGGCGGTCCAAACGCAGTCGCGGACACAGGTTGCACATGTCCTGACGATGACTCCGACGGTGACGTAGACCTGACCGATTTCGGCGCACTTCAACTGACTTTTGCCGGACCATAGTCATGGGGCCGGTATCGCCTCACTGCACCGGGCCGGGAAGTGTGGCAGGCTACCCGCGGAAGATCCAGCGGAGCATCTCCCCGAATTTGGCCCCTTTGCCCTGCATGAGTATACCCACGCGGAATATTCGGCTGGCGGCAAGCACCCCGAGAACCGTGGTGATCAGAAGCAGGAGAACACCCAACAGAGGTTGCCACAGGGGTATACCGGGGGGAACGGCCTGTCGGATGATCATCAACATCGGCGTCGCAGGGGGAAAGAGCGAAAGCGCCACCGAAAGCGGTGCATTGGGCTGCTGCAGAACGTACATCCAAACGAAAAGAGGGGAAATCACCAGAACCATCACCGGAGTCAACATCGACTGAGACTCCTTCAGGTCGGTGCATGCCGCTCCGATGGCAATGAACAGCGATCCGAAGAGCAGTACAGCCAGTGCCTGGAAGAGTACAAACCACCAGATGATCTCGGTTGGGAAAAACTGCACAACTCCGGCCTTTTGAACCGCGAGAAACCCGCCGACCAAATAGACCGCCAGCAAGGTCAAGGACATTCCCACCGTACCCAGCAGCTTGCCCATCATTAGCTGAAACGGCGGGATCGAGCCCAGAAGGACCTCCGCAATTCGCTGCATTTTCTCCTCGAGAACGCTCTGCAGCAGGGGTTGCGCCCCGACCATCACAACCATGAACATCAGCATGATCAGTACAAAGGGTACGATGATGGTGGCAAACCGGTTGGCTTCCTCCGCTCGAGTAATCTGCCCGGTCTCGTCCATTTCCACCAAGCCCAGATTCCCCACCGGGGCAGACTGGATGGCCTTTTGAACGACGTCACTGTCGAGATCGGCGGCCTCGAGACGAAGCTCGCGAATACGCTCGTTGAGAACATAACCAATCCACCGCCGAAGTTCGTCATACGTGGGCGTGTTGGAGTGGTATGCAATCGTGTTTTCCGACTGATCCTCGCCGGGATCGATCACGTCGCGGCCTATGATGACGAAAGACATGATTTCATCGTTGCGTACTTGCTCGGAAAGCTCCAAGCGCATCTGAGCAAGATCCTGGCTTGCGACTCGGGCCTCTTGGACCACGAAGCAGGGTTTCACCTTCTTTCCCTGGGCGCCTTCCTGGTCGAAGATCTCCGTTTGGTTGTGCTTCTGGGCCGCATTATCGAGAGTCTGAAAGAGCTGGTCCGTGCGATCAAGAACCGCGACTCGTCTGTCTCGCGTATCGACTTTGTCTTCAAGCAGGGCGTGCACGACGATGCTGCCCCCGAAGAGGATGGGCATTGCAACTAGCGTTATGAGAAAGGCCTTGGTCTTGACTGCGGACTTATACTCCCGAACGGCGATGACAAGCGTCTTACGCATCGTCGGCCTCCTTTTCATCGGGGGCGGCAATGCGGACGAAAATGTCGTGCAGGGATGGCCTGGTAAGCTCGAAATGCTCGACCTTTCCCAGCTTCATCAGGTTTGAGAGCACATCCTGGGTGTCGGCACCGTCAATGATGCGCAGCTCCTGGAGCCGGCCAAAGTCGTTTACTTTCTCTACTCCGCCGATGGCGCTTAGATCGCACCCGTTTCCGCCAAGCTTCACGCGGATGGTGTCTTGTCCGTACGTACCTTGGATCGCCTCCAACGTGCCATCGAGAACCTTGTTACCCTTGTAGATCATGAAGACAAAATCG
Source organism: Phycisphaerales bacterium (assembly GCA_020348265.1). Taxonomy (GTDB): domain Bacteria; phylum Planctomycetota; class Phycisphaerae; order UBA1845; family UBA1845. The sequence continues at coordinate 3,926,519 of CP070744.1, forward strand.
CACATCCTCTCCGCCATATCCATGTCATGAGTAGAGAAGATGACCGTGGTCCCGCTCTTTCGCAGATCGAGCACAGCGTCGCGCAAGGCATCGGTGTTGACCGGGTCCAGCCCGCTGAAGGGTTCGTCGAGGATCACCAACTCGGGCTCGCCTATAACCGCGGCAATGAACTGAATCTTTTGGGACATCCCCTTGGAAAGAGCCTCAATCTTCTTATCCGCCCAGTCGGTCACGTCCAATCGCTCGATCCAGGGGTCTGCGGCAGTCTTGAAGTCTCTTCTCCCTTTCAGCTCGGCGTAGAAGCGGAGGATCTCCCGCACGCGCATTTTCTTGTACAAGCCGCGCTCCTCAGGCAGATACCCTATGCGGTCGTTGGCCGCACCGTAGGATTCCTCCCCCAAAACCCGGATGGTCCCGCGCCCCGAATCGGGATGGTAGATGCGCATGATCATGCGCAATGTCGTAGTCTTTCCCGAGCCGTTGGGGCCTATGAACCCGTAGATGGAACCTTGAGGTACACTGAGCGTGAGGTCGTTGACGGCTGTCTGTCGACCGAAGGTCTTGGTGACGTCTTCTATCTCTACGATGTTCATTCCGGGTGTATCCGCACAAGTGCCTGACGCGGCGCCGACGCGTGCGCTGGTTACGTCAACGCCGGGCATGGTAGCAGGACGCCGGTACCCGCTCAAGCGCTCGATTGTACTTTCTTGTAGAGATAGCGCATAGAACGGGCGAGGTCGCAAAGTGTCACGCCCTCGCCCGTTCTATATTAGTAGCGTCTTTATGTCTGTTTTTGTGTCTGTGTATCTCTAGCCAATGAGGTCCATGCCACGCTTTGTCAGAGCAGCAGCCATCATCCGTTGGTCATTTGAATTAGTCAGCGCGCCGGCCCAGATGAGCCCTTCGACTCTCAGCTCCTCCAGCCAAAAGGCCATATTGTCGCTGCACTCCTCAACCGAATGTCCGGAGTGCTCGGCAACTTCGCAGGCGAGCTCAAACTCCGTTAGCGGATGCTCGCGAAGGCGTCGCAGGATCACAAGTTGGTGCTGGTTCAGGCAGTCTATTGTAGTAATCATTGTCGTTCCTCCCCTATGCTCATGAACCATCGCAGTTTCTCTCCTTTGGAATCGATGGTTGCCTCGAGGAAGCTCTTCGATTCATCTAATTGTAGGCACCCTCCCTCTGTCTGTTCAAGTTGCCTAAGAGAATCATGGCACCATTCGCGCCGGACAAGTCAAAAGCGAAAAGCTTTGAGGCGACGAGCATTGCAGCTTAAACAGGCTGCAACGCGTGTGGAGATGGGCAACTTTTCGCTTTCCGGACCGCGCCCGAAAAAGTATAAAAACGCCGTTTAGGTCGCGTTATCCAAGACCATCCCCTGAAGCTGGGTGTAGTTTAAGCTGCATCGCGAACCTTGTTCGATCGGCTGTTCGCTGTACACTCCCGGTGCACTGTCCACGTCAGGATGGTGTCGGCACGGCCGAACGCTTGTGTCGCGTGGACATCGAAAGGCAGAGAATGGCAAACAGAGAACTCAAGATTCACATAACGAACGACCCGGTGTACATGGAGAACGGCCTGACGTTGCACCTGCGTGACGGGGGACCGTGTTGGTTTGTCGATCCAGGCCTGCCTCCCCAGGCCCAGAAAATCGTGGAGTACGTGCGCGCCCACAAGTTGGATCCGACGGGCATCCTGGTGACGCACGGACATGCGGATCACATCGCCGGTATCGACGAAGTCCGTTCGGCCCTTGGTCCGGTACCGGTATACCTTGCTCAAGTTGAGTGGCCCACGCTGACTGACCCGATGGCGAATCTCTCGGGCCTGATGGGTCCGGGCATGTCCACCAATGTTACTGATCCGCTTGATCTGGTACCGGGAGAGACCATCAAGCTGGACGAAACCGAGTGGCTGATCCTCGACACCGCCGGGCACTCGCCCGGCGGACGCAGCTTCTATTGTCGCGAACTCGGGATCGTCATCGTAGGGGACGCCCTGTTTGCGGGCAGCGTGGGACGTGTTGATTTTCCGAACAGCAGCGGAGATCAGTTGATGCGTAACCTGCATGAGCAACTGATGACACTGCCTGATGAAACACGTGTCCTATGCGGACACGGGCCGGACACCAGCATAGGCCGAGAGAAAACAACGAATCCCTTCCTGCTTCATGGCCTGTGAAACCCGCAAGGGCGAACGCCCACCGAGGTGTTTGCTCATCGAACCGAGACCGTGCCGCTTAACACAGACCTGCCCAAGCCTGGACCGTCGTCTTACAGGTAAAGCCGCGACCCGATGGGCGAAGCGCGGTCTTCACGCCTTACCCGAACCCGACTCGCCACTGACGCCCGGGCTGGACTGTGGACTGAAGCGGGGCATCCGATCTGCGGTGTGGCAGGGTGGCATCCGACGTACGCTGCAGCGTGTGCCCTGCGGAGACTCGTTTGAACACCTCGGCCAACTCAGCAGCCCGATGGGCTCGATCGAACGTCTCAACCCCATTCCATGCACCAGGTACATTGACGTAGCGATCTCTTGCAAGCCGGGTCATAGCCTCAGCGAGGCTTGTTGAGTCGGCAGGATCACAGATCGTCGCCTCAGCGTTGGCGTCACAGAGGACGTCAACTGCAGGGCTTGTCGGCGGCAGACACGCGAGGATCGGCTTGCGAATCGCCAGGTACTCGAAGAGCTTGTTGGGAACCTGAAGCTCGTTGTCCGGACCGGCCGACCCGGCCAGCATCAGCGCATCGCTGCCTGCCAGATGGGCAAGTGTCTCCGCGTGATTCTTGGGCCCAAACACGTCAACTTGCGCGCCCACACCTGCCATCACCGCCAACTCGCCGAGGTCTCGGCCTTTGTACTGCGATGGTCCTATAAGAGCGAATCGCAACTTGCGTGCTAATTCGGAGCGATGTTCGAGCGCATGTCGCAGAGCATCAAACCATACCGTCGGGCTGCGCGGACCATAGAACTGTCCGGCGTGCGTGAGGATGAAGCTATCCGGCGGGCCTGTGCGAATCGGCTTGACACCGTCCAAGAGTTCGCGGTCGAAGCCGTTCATTATCGTCGAGCACTTGCCGGTAACCCGCGGCAATCGACTGCACAACCTCTGCTTGAACGTCGGCGTGTTGCACACAACGTGCGCTGCCCGGCTAAGCACAATCCGCTCCAGCCAGGCATCCCAGCGATCCAGGACCGAGAAACCGAGCTTTCGGAAGGGGTTATCTCGCCAGGGATCACGAAAATCCGCCACCCAAGGCAGACCGACTCTGATGCTGACAGTTAAGGCAATCAGATGAGCACTCATATATGGAGACGTGGAATAGACGACGTCCGGTCGGTGCCTGCGGACGGCTCTCATTCCTGCGCGAACACCCTGGCGGATCCAGCCCACACGCGAGTCGGGGGTGATGAGCAAACGGGAGACAAACTCACGGAGCCCGTGATCCGACGGTGATGCAAACGCGTTCGTGACAGCGATACGTTTCCCTCTCCTCGCGGCGCTGCAGCTTCGTCTGCTGCTCGCATCATTCGGTCGAACGTGGTAGAGACCCCTTACCCACTCGATCGGGTCGGTCCACGACGTGCGGATTACGTTCGTCGACGCGGGAATTCGCTTCAGCAGCGATTCGTCGATCGGCTCATCCCCGGGGTCGACGGTCACCACCGTGGCGTTCCATCCGAGCTCATCGAGATGCCTCACGAAGCCGAGTGTACGGTGAGTACCGCTGCGGTTGATCGGCGGGAAGGCGTACGCGATGCACAGCCAGTGGGAGCGCCGATCAGATGATGATCTCTGCTTGGTCATCTCGGTACCGCGCTTTTTCGTGAGCGACTCTGATAACCAAGTGCCCGACTAAAACTGTTAAATGCCCCGGCAAACGCCCGTCCCGCCGCACGTAGCGAACGCCAGACTTGCGCAACCGGTAGCCAACCGCGATGGCGGTATGGATATACACCAGCCAGGTGCTTGGCAGTTGGAAGCAAAACAGCCTGGGCATACCCGAGTCGAAACGCAATCCCCGGGGTGCACAGCAGGTCGACCAAGAAATGCGCAATCGGCGATGTTGCATCCCGCGGAGCTTGCCTCAGTGCCAGACGGTCCCGCCAGCTGATGCGATGCGAAGCCAGCTCCTCGGCGACGCCGTCTGGGCAAGTCGATCCAAACAGTCCGGTCGCGCATGTAAGAGCTGTGAGCACCGGCCAAGATAGCCGCCAGTTCTTAGCGCACCGGGTGAAATGCGACCAGTCCAGCGACTCTCGGTGATGCTCTACGAAACGTCTGATGTCATATAGCCACAACAGGCGTTCGCAGCCGTGATATGCCGCGTGGCCCGCCAGGTGAATTAGCATCAGCTCCGGGCGGGGGACTATCGCCTGCGTTTTCCCAACACGGACCGTCCGCGCACCCTCCCAGAGGGCATCGTCCGGGACGGTTCGAGCGAGTCGAAGCGGCCGAAAGGGACGCGCATGCAGGTCAATACGCACCGGTGCCGTGGAGCCGGTCAGCAACTCCGTCTCGTAGAAATACTTGGGGAAGAAGTCCTCACGAAGCAGATCAGCACCTCGGCGGCATCCCTGGGTCTCCAATACTCGAAGCGCCTCAACAGCGCTATCAGGGTGAATCAGCAAGTCCGCGTCGCTGGTGGGCCGCAGGTCGGGACGATCGTAAACGCTCAAGTTCAGCGCCGCCCCTTTAAGGAGCATCACTGGGATCTTCGCCCGATTCAACGCCGCAAGCGGGCCTTCAAGTTCCCGTGTCGTGTGTATGTTGTTCGCTGCGACGGACATGGCGGCATGGCGCAGACTGTCGGTAACGAAAGAAGGCAGGGTCACGTCGCGTTTGGCGGCGGATTCCAACACAAGCCCGGCCAAACCGGCCCGGCGCACGTGGTCCGCAAATGCAAACCACGCCCTGGTGGAGTCGGGCACATAGCGTTGCGACTGGTCGCTCCCTCCCAACCAGGCACTCAATTGTTCGTTGTCGAACTCCACCGAACGCTCCTGCTACTCCTCACCACGAAAGCGCCATGTTCTGATCGGAGCCGCAGGCGCAAGCCTGCGGACAAGTCACCGGGTTTACCCCCCGTGCCCTGACAACTGTCCGATGGCACCACAGACCCAGCCATTCCTCTCGATTACGCACTAAGAGCCGAGCGCATCCCCTCCTGTTTCACCAGCCGCCCGAGAAGATCGCACGTCTCTGAGATTTCTCCGGAGACAAGTTGATAACAATCAGCCCCGCGAATCATCGCCGCCAGGACATTCACGCCAAGGGTCCGACACCCCAGCAGATTGAAACAGACCCGATGCAAATCAAAGACCGCCTGCGCCCGGCTGATGGGAGTCAACGCGGGTGCGGCTCCGCGGGTGTAGGTCGGGAATATCACGTAGCGGATGGGGCAGACGCGTCCCACGGAATTAGGCCTGATGCTCAGCGGGTTGAAGAAGGTAACATCTCCTTTGAAGCCCTTGTGGTAGTGCCGCGCACCTCTTGTCCGAATGCCTAGCGATTCCACTACGGGAAACGCCGGCGTTTTGATGCATATCGCCCGGGGAAAGGGGTGTATTTGCAGCGTCTTGGCGTGGATCAAGGCCAATTCGTCACATAGATACCGCCACCCGCGTGTGATCATACCAACGGTCAGGGTGGACTTACCGCTCCCCGACACACCGGGGAAGATCACGCCCCGTCCGTCGATTTCCATGGAAGAGGCGTGAAGCTGAAGGTATTGCCGCATTACGTGGGCGAGTTCCCAGTTGATGGTCCACTCGATATAGGGCAGGACCTCATCGAAACGCGTAGGCTCGAAGCGAGGTCGGCTGTTCACCGAGATTGCGTAACGCCTGCGGTGCCCCAGCGAAAACTCGCCGCGCTTAACTTCTATACGGATCGAATCGTCCGCAGGACGCTGGACTTGAAAGTCGCGGTAGAGGGCCAGATACTGTCTGCGTAGAGCGCGGATCGGGGTGGACACCGAAGCGTGGACGGCACCAATCCTGAAGTGCATCACGATCTCGTCCTTAACCCGGTTCATTGTGCCGCCGTCGAGCGTGCTTGAATTCCTCAATAGTGACCACGATCTGCTGACTCTGAAATTCGGCGAACATTCGCTCCGTGTGCTTGAGTGCATCGGAGAAGGCGACGTCATAGACGTCAGCCATGTGCGCAGCGATCTGCCGTGCGTCATGCTTGCCGTCGCACTGCTGCCAGATAAGCAGAGCCGTGTCGTTGAGCCGATGCGTACTCGCGGTCACGGGATCGTAGACCAGAGCCTCGCCGTCCAGTTCATGGACAGTAAGATCGCTTCGCTGCAGCGGGCAAACGCCCGCAAGGGCTGCAGTTTGTGACTCCTCGATCATGTCTTCTGTGTTGCGACTCACGTGATCACTCTGCGGTAATCAACTCCACCGGCTCTGCGAGAGCTAACACCCCCTTTTCAGAAAACCTCCCCGCTACCGAGCGCCAGAACACGACACTTTCCAGGCAGACATCGGGCACACGCCGATTATTCAAGAAAACTGCGGGCACGGTGGACACGCCCAGTGTCTCAGCCAGGGCAACATCATCCTGCACAATTCGGCGGAGGCGTTCATCGGACAAATCGGTAAGGAAACGTTGGACATCAAGACCGGCGTCTCGTGCGAGCTTCGGGTAATCCCTGGTGGGAAGGTCTCGGCGATGCTCGAAAAGAAGTCGATGCATCTTCTCGAAAGACTGCCCGCCGTCTTGCAGACGCGCCGCCTCCGCGGCGTAGCTGGGTGGAAGAGACCTCTTTTGTTGCCTGCCACCTGAGTCGTCGCGAGGGAATCCCATCTCCTCCAGAGTCAAAGGAAGATGGCGGATTTCGACTTGCACTTCGTAGTCGAAAGCCGCATCGACCAGCAGCTCTCGCCAGCCGTCGAAACACGCGCAGGGGTTGCAGTCGTAATCGGTGAAGATCACGAGTCGCGTGTTGCTGTCCGTGGCGTCCGGCGCTTCACTTGTGCCGCCGGCAACCCGTGTTGGCATTTCCACCAACGGCTGGGCGAAGTACTCCCTCAACACGAACTCGGGATCGTTCTGCAGAGATCCGAGGACCTGCCTGACACCGGCGAGCTTTCGCCACTGCCGGCGGACTTCGCTCATCGCGTCGAAATAAAGACACAGTCCTACACTCGCCATGCCCGCCACCGCTACGGCAGAGAAGGCAAGCTTGCGACGAAGTCCAAGGAGGCCTGACATCTCATCCGTAGATGAGCCTGGATCAACAGCCGTCGCGACCCGTCGGGACCCCCAGATCCAGAGCATGCAGACGAAAACGGCTCCGTTGAGCGTGTGAGCCACAACGCAGAGGGGGCACCACTGCTCCACGGAGAAGGCCATCACCCCGGTGAAAAATAGCGAGCCTGCCAAACCGCATGAGATCACGAATGCCGTGAAGCACCAGATCCAACGCGTGGCGGAGACGCAGTCGGTCAAGGAAAACCAGATCGCCAGGGAGGCGAAGTACACCAACCCGATCAGCGATGCGGGTATCAAGACCCGGCGTGATCCGATATAGAAATCGAATGATCCCCAGCGACTTCCCACCACATCCGCACAACTCGCGCTCGGAATCGTCTGTGATTCACAGAGCTGCAGGAGGAAGGCCGTTCCCCGCTGCCCGTGGTGCCAACCGCCGTCGTGCTCTTTGAGGAGAGTACCTGACACCCACGCCCCAGTTAGAGCCAGGGCGATGATAGCCAAAGATGCTGCTCGAATTGACGGCGACGAATGCATGACACTGTCATTCCGTTACCTGATGCCACGGCCGACGTATCATGGCCGGGTGCCACCGCCAGGGTGCCATGGCCAAGTCCCGGCGCGCCGGGACGCCGCCATGCTGTGCAAGCTCAAAGACGGCCACACAAACCCGCAGACGGCTCCACGGAAAATCGCGCCTGGTCCGATCCGCCGGACGCTCTAGCGAGACATCTAAGGCTTGCACGTGCCCGACTCGCCGGGCCCCACGGGAACGCCTCCACCGGTCTTGCACACCAGTGCGTCGCAGCACGCTTGCCGCTTGGCTTCACTGTCGAAGTCGCACCCATGGTCCAGCGGATAACAGCTGTAGTTGGCTGCGTACGCCCGACTGGCAACGAAAGTCGAGACCACCGGGACCGCAAACGCCAGCTTCACGCCGCTGCCGACCACGTCCCGCCTGCTTCGCAGTGACGGTGCGGAGTCGGCGCACTGGCAGCGCGCCTCCCCCGTCTCGCTTCCTTTCAGGCAATCTTCCGTTGGCATATACCTTTTCAGCCCTCGCTCTGCGCGTACCTATCCGTACTTCTATCGGACGATAAACAGGGCGAGTGAAGATCCCGGTATCGCCGGATCTTCACTCGCCCTGTTTATCGGACGATAAACAGGGCGAGTGAAGATCCGGCGATACCGGGATCAGGGCATCTGCGCCCCGTCCAGAGGGTGTGGAGGTCTGCAAAGTAGGTCAGGCCCGTGAGGGCGAAGCGTGTACTGAACCCGTACAAAGGCGCGGAGCTCAGCAGTCCCTCTGCAGAAGAGAACCGACCTATCACCGCTACCGGCGGCTTATTCGAGGATCCGCAATGCGGTCTGCGGGGAGGATAGGAATTCGCAGCCTTCCTCGGTCACGATGATCATCTCTTCCAGTCCCATGCAGCCGTGACCGTCGACATCGGCGATACTCGGTTCGACGGTAAACACGTTCCCAACCTCCAGCTTTCCGTAGGGGGTTTGTCCGTACTTGTCCCAGCGGGGAAACAGTCCGGTTCCGCCGTCGTGGACACTTCGACCAACGCTGTGCCCCAATCCGTGCTGAAATTCGGGGTAACCGGCGCCTGTTATCACGTCGCGGGCGATGGCATCGATTTCCCACCCAACAGCTCCGGGCTTAATGGCCTTGGTACTCTCTGTGATTGCCTTGATGATTGTATCAAGGGCGCGTTTCACGGAATCCGGCGGCTGGGTTTCGCCTTTCTCAAGGACATACCACATACGCTGGAGGTCCGAGCAGAAGCCTTCGTAGCGGACGCCCAAGTCGATGTGAAAGAGATGTCCCGGTTGAATGGTGAGTTCCGAAGGAATGCCATGCCCCATCGCGGACTCCGGACCGGTGTTGACGATGGGACATCCGTGCGGGTCCCAGGCCAAGCCCAGGCCACGATCGGCCGTCTGCTTGTGCACGAACTGTGCGACCGCCGCCTCCGTCTTGCCAAGCGACGCGAACTTGCCGGCCTCGTCGAAGATCTCCTCAGCCAGGTCGATGGCCTTTTTGATATGCTCAACTTCGCCGGGGGTCTTGCGGCCACGCAGGGCGTTTATGATGCCGCCGGCGCTGATGATGTGCTCTTTGTGGGGCGTGCCCTCGAGGTACTGCTGGAGGAGCAGGTACATACCGTGCGTCAGACCGTCGCCCTTTACATCATCGGCGGAGTAGTTCACCGCTAGTGTCGCGGGGTTAATCCTGTCTAGGGTCTCCACTCCGCCCGCCGCTGGCCAACCGAGCATGCTTGGACTAAGGTAACAACTGGTATGAAACCGGGGGGAAGGTCAGGAAGAATCCTCGGCAATCTTCAAGAGTTACCGATCGTAAGGCGTCACCGATGGCTCTGAGCAGTGCGCGGTTGGTGCGCGCGGCTGCGCCTCGCAACGATTGTTTCGCCTTGGACCACATGGCCTCGATGGGGTTGAAGTCCGGTGAATACGGTGGCAGATAAAGCAACGACGCGTCCACCGCCTCGATCGCTTCGCGGACCCCTGTGGTCTTGTGTGAGCTGAGGTTGTCCATCACCACGATGTCACCGGCATGCAGCGTCGGTACCAGCGCCGGGTCGATGCCACACCGTTGAAGCTGCCACAACGCGCGTCGCTCCTTTACATCATCACGCTGTTGCTCCGCCGCCCGGAGCGATTTTTTTTGAGGGTCAACTTCAACACTCGCAGCGCTCGGATCATTGCTCCGTTGCTGATCGTCACCCCCAATCGCTCCTTCAACTCCCGCAACGTGGCGTCCGGCTGACGCTCCACAAGCCGCCGGAGACGTTCCATCTTCCGACTGTCCAATGCTGGCTTCCGGACAGCGTTCTGGGGAAATGGGGCAATGGAGCCCGTCTCCCGGCGACGCTGCAACAGCCGCCGAATCCACGCCGTGCTCACAGCGAATCGTTCGGCGATCTCCGTTCGTCGTCCGTCCTTGCGATCGCATGCTGCGACCACCCGCTTTCGCAAATCCATCGAATACGGCCTCATGCCGATCCTCCTTCCTGCATCCATGCAGAAAACTCATCGGCACAAACCGCTATACAAAAACAGACTTTGCTCTAGCTGATCACGTTGGCGCAACGATCTTCCAGTCATACTCCTACATGATGATCAACGGCGCACAGAATCTCCCCGCCAGACAACCTCGGTCGGTCGCTAGCTACTCGCTAAAAAACGTTAGGAAGCACGGGGCCGTTGGGCCGGTTCGCTAGAGACTGATCCTTATGGTGAAGTTGAGGTTGTTTATAACGATCGTCCCGTCAACCGGTGACTCCGCGCGGATTCCCAATGAGATGTTGCCACTCTCGAACAGCGCTACCGTGGTTGACGAAAGTGTAACGGAAGTCGGCGAGACCGATACGGGCACACAGTCCTCATCGAGAGTCACCTCGAACGGTCCATACTGCTCGCCGTCATCAAACACGGTGTCCACCTGCTCGGTCGTGCCGATCCAGACGGTTATCAGCAATGGTTCGCCGCTACAAGCAGCGGCCAGATCCGCGGGCAGTTGGTAGGCTACGCTCGCCTTGCCGGCTCCATCGCCTGATGCAGGCTGGATACTGATCACCGACGGATCAAGTTCAATCGTTCCGCCGGAAACCCCAGGAACACTCGAGGTGTCGAAAGTCGCCGTTCCCTGAGTTTCCCCCGTGCCGTCAACGACATCGATCGTCCCCAGAGTGCTGCCCAAACCGATGGTGACGGGAATAGGCGGTATGATGCTACTGCAACCGCTCGTCTGCAGGACCGCCACCATCACCAAGCTCGCCAATGTCAGCCATGTTCGCTTGCGCATTTGTATTCTCCGTTACGTTTAGCTCGCCAATCGTCTTCTTCAAGTGTACGGGCCCAAACGTCCGGCCCGTCAATCAACCTCCGGTATTGCGTACCACCATATCGCCGGTGGCACAAGCCTGCCAGTGTCGGATTCCGTTTGCCTCGACGACCGGCGCTACCGGCCATACCGGCCCGCGTGAGCGTTCTTGTAGAGCGCGGCCCGTATCTAAGCAAATCCCGTAGGGCGTCCTCCTATCAACGGCATGCTCCACCCGAATCCGCCGCCGCGGGATTTGTCGTAGCTTCCTCTTCGTCGGAGTCCTTGATAGGCTCCCACAGGCCGAAATGCTCTTCTTCGACCTTGCAGTATCCGTCGGCCTTATACTGGCTAAAGGCGTTGTAGCCCCAACCGAGGTACTCCGAATCGCCCCCACCCTGAGTGGTGATCAGGAATCGATTGCTCAGCTCGCCGATACCCCGAGCCTGATCGGCGGGCGATTTTGCGTCACCGCGGTTGGCGTCGACAGGCACCCAGCCGTAGTTGGGAAGGTAGATCTGAGCCCAGCGGTGGAAGGCCTCGTCTACACTCGCATCATCTCCGCGGACCACAATGCTCCCCTGATAGCGTGCGGGCAGCCCTGCAGCACGACAAAGAGCTACAAACGTGTAGGTATACTCTGAGCAGGACCCGCTCCCCCGCTTGAGAACTACCTCGGGAACATCCCAGCCCCCCACCATCTCGTACTCCAGGGAGTCGATGATGAAATCATAGATCTTTCGGGCGATCCAGTAGGTGTTCTTCTCGTCCCCAACAATCTTACGGACGGTCTCCTGAACGCACGGCGTGTTGATCCTGTAGTGCGACCCATCCACGGTGTACTTCTGGCGAATCTCTGCGGGGATGTCCTGCAGCGTTCCCGTCTTCTCGGGGATTATCAGGTAACGGATAGCCGATACCTCGGCGTTGACCGCGTACGTCAAAATCTTCTTGGTTTGGGCAGGAACGGTATACAGATCGAAGATGGCGCACTGTTGATCCCACCGGTCGCGTAGCTTGGCGGTAGGTTCGATCGGAAAGTAGACATCCGTTTCAGGATCCTGGCCGGGCTGCCGGAGGCGACCGAAGAACTCAACTTCACTCAGCAACTTCTGGTTGGGCAGCTCCATAGGCAAGGCGACATTCAAGACTAGATCGGTGACTTTCCCCGGTCCGTAGTTGCTGAATGTCCAGACGTGTTCCACCCGCGCCTGCCTCGTATCCGAAAGCCGATACATAGGCTCATCCGTGACGACAATCCGGGATAGCTTGCGCTTCTGAAAATCGACGTTCCAGAGATTTCCGTCAAGCCAGGCGATTCCGGCCGCGTGCGGCCCCGGCGCGTCCAGAATCGCCAGGACTTTTCCGCTCTCCGGCTCGACCATGTAAAACTCGTCCTTGATGCGATTGTTGACCCAAAGGTATCGACCGTCGTGGGCCAAACACCGGCATGCTCTGTGGGGCACGTCGTAGTAACCCAGAATCGCGCCGTCTTCGGGTAGAACCCGATAGATCTTCCCGTCAGCCAGAATGAACAACACGCCGTCCGCGTACGCCAACCCGGTGGCCTTCTTCTCCGGCGCCTCGAAGGTGCTCTGCACAATCCCCGTTTCGGCGTTCAGAGCGTAGATCCGTCCGGTATGGTCGTCGGAAACAAAGAGCTTCCCTTCCGCGAAGGTCAGCCCGTGAGGTTTCAGCGTGGGTGCGTCAAACGACCAGATGAGCCTTCCGTCGCTGGAGTCCACCTCGTGGATGATCGCGTCTCGCCAATCCGCTACAAAGAGGTTCCTCCCGTCCGTCGCCAGTCCCGACGGATACTTGCACGGCGAGTCGAAGGAGGCGCTGACGTCGCCTGGGGCGGCCTGGACCGGTGCCGCCTTGAAAGACACTGCAATAAAGAACATCAGGAGCACGGGACAGCTGGTTCTGTTATTCATCGCAAACCTCTTGATCAGACAACAGCAATTCGAAGGCCAAGACACCCGGCTATCAGCAAGTATAGCCTTCTAGTGATAGTACGCCCACACCCAAAAGCGCCACGAGTCGGATGCTCGGGCTGGCCGGCAATGGTCGCTCGTTACGCCTATTCGGAGATGTGCGTGCCCCGGCCGATGGCGTCGTCGCCGAACCGATCGCGGATCTCGTCAACCGTCCTATCCAGTTGTCTCCCGCGGGCATCCGCCTCCTGCTCGAACAGTTGAAGCTGTTGCCCCTCGTCGGTACCCAACAGGGACACGCCGACCCCGATCAAGCGGACCGCCCCGGGGCGCGTGCGCTGCCAGGCTTCGAAGAGCCCCGATGCCGCCCCCAAAAGCAAGTCCATGCGATCCGTGGCCGTGTCAAGCGTGGTGCTGCGCGTGATGGTCTTGAAGTCGCTGCTGCGTATCTTGAGATTCACCGTTCGGGCGACCAGACGTTGACGTCTCAAACGCCGAAGGACGTGATCCATCTGGTCGAGGATGACGGATCGAAGATGATCATGGTCTTTCACATCTGTGGCAAAGGTGACTTCGTGGCTTATGCTCTTGGCCTGCCGGTCGGGGACCACCTCACGATCATCGATACCCCGAACGAGCTGGTAGAAATGCTCACCGGCGCTGCCGAACTCGCGGGCCATTTCCTCGAAAGTCAATCGGCGGGCATCTTTGAACGTGTGAATCCCCATAGCTTCAAAACGAGGCAGTGTCGCCTTGCCGACTCCCCATAATCGCGAGATCGGGAGTGGGTCCAGAACGTCCTGAAAGTTTTGAGGTGTCACGACCACAAGACCATCGGGCTTATCCAGATCGCTGGCGAGTTTGGCAAGGAACTTGTTGGGAGCCAGACCCACCGATGCGGTCAACTGCGTTTGCTCCCGCACACGCTCCTTCAAATCGCCTGCGATCTTCTCGGGTGGGCCGAGAAGGCGCGTCGAACCGGTGATGTCAAGAAACGCCTCATCGATGGAAAGAGGCTCGATCAGCGGTGTGAAGCACTCAGCTATGTCAAAAACCTCCCCGGACATTTCGGCATATCTGTCGATACGCGATCTGACCACAGCGGCGTCGGGACACAAGCGCAGCGCCTGGGCCATAGGCATGGCGCTGTGACACCCGAAGGCACGTGCCTCGTAGCTTGCTGCCGACACTACTCCGCGCCCCTTGGGATCGCCGCCCACAAGCACCGGCTGGCCTTGAAGCTCCGGGTTGCCCAGCTGCTCAACAGCAGCAAAGAACGCATCCATATCGATGTGCAGAATATATCGCTCGCTTCGCCGGGACATCGCACGTTATCATACCTCTATCGCCGGGCATGCGGGAGTCGAAAGCGGCTGTGAAACGTATCGGCGATCGGATCTAAGCGCGCGTTGGCCGGTTTCTCGGGTATCCATATGCCCCCACCGTGGGGATTCGCACGAATCCGATGTGCCTCGGCGGGCCTGGTCTGCGCCTTCGCTCCAATCGTGGTATAATACACTCGCGATGCTGGGAGGTTCCCGATGCCCACTCTCTTTGGACGACAGTACGGACGCAAACTCAGTCAGGTCAGCTCGACCGAGAGGATACTCGGCGGTCTTATCGTTATCTGCCTGGCCGTGCTCATGCTGACGTTTGTCGTCCAGGTTGCCACCAACAAAGACCACCTCTTCGAGGTAGATGAGTCGGGTTTCCAGGTCTTCGGCGGGTCGGATGAACGCAAGACACTCGCCGAAAACGAGAGCCCGTTTCCCGATCCAATGATCGAAGGCTGGGGTGCGCCGAAAACGGTATCGCGGTACTCGCCGGAGAATCTGCACGTGAAGATCAATGGCCGGGCTGAGGAGTATCTGAAGTTCAACGTCGAGGGGCTGACCTTTGGCACGTACTATCACCGTACGGATGCTGATCGAAGGCTGGATGTGTACTGGTACGACATGGGCAACTCCGAGAACGCAATCGCCATGTTCAACCGGGAATCCTCCCCCGATGGAAGGAAGCTTGAGCTTGGCAACGGCGGCTACGAGACAGGCGGAACAGTGTTCTTCTGCAGTGGATCGAGCTATGTGCAGATACTCCCTACTAACTTCGACGGTGCAGACACCACAGTCGCTTTGTCGATAGCTACACAACTGGCTGAGCGAACCGCGGGCGTCAACGGAATAGAGTAGGGCAGCCGGCTAATGTTCCGTTATGCCTCGAACGATGGATATCTTCGGCGAAGGGTGCCATACCCAAGTCCGACGAAGTCGGGCGCCGGCATGTTGACGCGGCAAATACATGGCGGCGCTTCGCTTGCCCATGGCACCCATCAGATTACGTGTAATGAGGCACGAGAGACTCGTGAGGCGAATGCGACGTGACTGACCCGCACATAACTCGTCGAGA
The DNA here is from genome assembly GCA_020348265.1 of Phycisphaerales bacterium. GTDB lineage: Bacteria > Planctomycetota > Phycisphaerae > UBA1845 > UBA1845. Next base: position 3,941,937 of record CP070744.1, read on the forward strand.
ATTGCTGGTTCGAGGCACAGGTGCAGCAGCGATGGCCGGCATAGTCGGAGCTGGAGGATTCCTCCTGCACGATCCGACCGGCGACACCACACTGCCGGACCCCACGCGCGACGATCGGCGGCTTAGGAACTACTTCGCGGAGATCGATTTCCCAGCGTCCAATCCACGAATCAGTGTGGCAGTAGGTAATGAAGACCGCATCGGACAAATGGTCCGCGCAGCCATAGGCGGTCTGGACCCGTCGAAGGGGATGGCCCGTTTCGTTTCCGATGGCGACGTGGTCCTCATTAAGCCCAACGTCGGCTTCGATCGCCCGCCGCAATTGGGCGCCACAACAAATCCGGAAGTGCTCGGACACGTGATCCGTCTGTGCAGACAGGCCGGAGCACGGACGGTGCTCGTCACCGACAACCCCATCGAATCACCCGAAGTCTGCTTCGCCAAGTCCAAGATCGGACCGGTCGCTAGAGCGGAAGGAGCCCACGTCGTACTGCCCGCACAAAGTCAGTTTGCTTCGTTGATTGTGCGCGACGCCCCCCCCGATGCCCAGCAGGGCGAAGTCCTCCAGCACTGGCCTGTTCTTTTCCTTCCGCTTGACCGAGCCGCCAAAGTCATAGGTGTGGCACCGGTGAAGGACCACAATCTCTGCAGCGCGTCGATGACCCTCAAGAACTGGTACGGGCTGCTGGGAGGACGGCGAAACCGGTTCCATCAGGCCATTCATGAGACCATCAGCGATCTGGGAATGATGATGAGCCCCACGCTGGTCATTGCCGACGCCACACGAGTCATGATGAATAACGGCCCAACCGGTGGGCGAATGAGCGATGTAAGACCGGGCGGCAATCTCGAGCGACCTGCGATAGTCGCCTCGGTTGACCCGGTAGCCTGCGACGCGTGGTGCTATCGACATCTGCTCGGCCGCGAGCCGAGTACATTGGTCTACCTCGATCTGGCCCACCGGAAGATCTCGGCCCAGATTACCCGCGGCACAAAACGTCTATCCGCACCGGATTGGCAAACCTACGATCGACAGGGTAAAATCGTGACCACGAACGTGTAGTGACGGCGGTATGTCATACGATAGTACGGACAACAGACAGCTCGAAGCGTTCCGCAGCTCATGGGGGAATCTGACGAGGATCACGACGATCCGCATCCTCGCCCAGTGTGTGTTCTTCGGGTTGTTTCTGGCGTTCGTGCTCCTGACAACTTTCGCCAACCTCGACCGCTATCCCGGTCTGCGACTGTGGGTCGGCAAGTTCCTGGAGATAGACCCGCTAATCGCCCTCGCGACGGCCGTCACTACGCATACCGTCTACAAGGGCTTGCTCTGGTCGTTGATAATACTCATTCCAACCCTGTTTCTCGGGCGGTTTTTCTGCAACTGGATCTGCCCCTACGGTAGTATGCATCATTTCGTGGGCTGGCTTTTTCGCAATCAGCAGACCACCGAGACGATTGCAGCCAACCAGTACAAGCGCAGTCAGCACATCAAATACTACATCCTCACAGCCATGCTGGCTGCAACCGTCTTCGGCAGCTTGCAGATAGGCCTGCTCGATCCCATTTGCCTGGCGTATCGATCATTTACCGGCACGGTACTCCCCACGGTGAGCATGCCCGTGCAGAACGTCGCGGGCGACTATCGCCTTTATCAGAGTGCGTGGCTGATCGGCTTTCTGCTATTCGGCCTGCTGGCGATGAACCTCGTTATCCCACGCTTCTTTTGCCGCGTGTTGTGCCCGCTTGGAGCGTTGCTCGGCCTACTCAGCCGGTTTGCCTGGTGGCGTATTGAGCGTGACCCGGCAAAGTGCGTGGGCTGCCACCGCTGCCTGCTGCACTGCGAAGGAGCGTGCGATCCGCATACTAGGGTTCGCGAGGCGGAGTGCCTGGTGTGCTTCAATTGTATCGAAGATTGCCCGGAAAACGCACTGAGCTATGCGTTCTTGCCTACCCGAGACCACGAGGTAGTCGGCACTGACACCCCGCGACGCAAGCTGATCTTCGCCGCCGTCACTGGTGTTCTGTTCTATCCGTTCGTGCGCACCGCCGGGCGATCGACGCGCGCTTTCTCATCAAAACTCATCCGACCTCCGGGAGCCCTCGAAGAGTTGAAGTTCCTCGAGCGCTGCGTGAAATGCGACCAATGCGCGCGGGTCTGTCCGACAAACGTAATTCAACCCACTTGGTTTGAAGGGGGTCTGGAGGGGCTCTGGTCGCCCATCCTCGATTTCCAGATGGGACACTGCCAACTTCACTGCACCGCCTGTGGCCATGTCTGCCCCACAGGTGCGATCCAACGGATCTCTATCGACAGGAAACTAGGCTCGGGAGAGCATGCAGATCAAGGCCCGATCAGGCTCGGCACTGCCCACATCGATCCTGGACGATGTTTGCCGCACAGTAAGAACATCCCCTGCGTTGTCTGTGAGGAAGTCTGCCCGACCAGTCCCAAGGCCGTCTATGCCGCACGGGGGCTGCACACTGTTCGCGATGGTGGGCGGCGGATACTCACTGCCACGAGTAATACCGTAACCGTCGACACACAACCGGGCGACGACGATGCCGCCGTCCAATCAACCGAACAGTCACCCCTCCCATGGAAAGGTAGCAAAACAGCCCAGTACTACCTTACAATCAGACACGATGACGGCCTGATCGAGACCCATCGCATCACAGACGTCAACGCGAATACCCTCACAATCGACGGCGAGTTCGCACAGCAGCCTCGACCAGACTCGCCGGCCACTCTGCAGATCGAGCTGAGCGTACCCAGAATCGACATCGACCGCTGCATCGGGTGCGGCATCTGCGAGCACAAATGTCCAGTCATCGGCGACCGCCCCGCTATCTACGTAAGCCCAGAGGGCGAAACCCGCTCCAAACACTGTCCCCACCCCGACCGCAACCGTTCGCTGCGACTGGACACGGATTATTGACCAACCCCCCCAGGCCCACTTTCATTGGTGCAGTTCGCCCATAGGGCATGGTCGACGCACCACGTAGCATGTAGGGTCCGCCGTGCGGACCAGCCTTGGTGCCCTCTCTATAACTCTCGCGAACCCGTCTTCGACAGGCGCTCAGCATCCCATTGACTAATGTAGCGTCGCTCCTTGTGGGCGACGAAAACGCCCGTATGACGCCACGCACAAGGCGTAGCGCTATCCTCGGCCGACCGAAAACGACCTCCTCGACGCACTGTCAACGCGCCTCTTGCTGACGTTCCCCGGCCGTGCTATATTGAGAGGAGACTCAAATCGCACGTGTTATGCGGATCAGTCCGAATCATGTTGTCCGGTAGGAAAGGTAGGCTGACCAATGAACGTACGAGTAGTCAGCATTATTATCACGGCGGGTGCGGTGGCACTGGCCGCCCTGCATACTTTTCACGACAGCGTTAAAGTCGATGCAATTGGAGTCGCCCTCCTGGCAATCGCGGTTTTGCCCTGGATAGCGCCGTTTCTGAAAACGGTGGAACTCCCCGGCGGGTTCAAATTCGCGCTCCGGGATGAAATCCTGGCCTTGCCCTATGTCGTGCCGGAAATAGCAAGCACTGATACCGAAGCAGCGGGTCAGGCAATGGCTGTCCGAGCTGCGGAGGGGATGCAGCCCGATCTGTCGTCGCCGGAGGGGCGTGCGGCTCACCGCCAAGAGATTCGCAATAATAATCGCGGTGTTTTCCTCGTACATGTATTGAGGCCCTCTCAACGGCGCGGACAGAAGTTTGATCTGTTCATCTACTTGAAACGCCATAAGAGCTCGTCATTTGATGATATTGAAAGAGCGGAGTTTTTCTTCGGCAAGTACTGGGGCAACAAAATCTACACGGGAACCGAAAATAACGGAGTTATTGGCGTGTCCACGTCCGCATACGGCAGCTTCCTGTGCACCTGCCGCGTCACCTTCAAAGGCGAGGACAAACACGTCGTCATGCTCGAACGCTACATAGATTTCGAGATGGGACACCTATTCCAGGAAACTGCGTAGGTCGGGCTTGGCCCGACATCGGCAAAGCAAATGACGTTTCGCGTTGGGCAAAGCCCGTCCAACATTGCTGCTTGTGCTTGCCCGGAAGACGAAGATAATATGGAATCACAGAATCAGCAAGGGCAACGCAGTATCAAGAGGGACCGCGATAGTGCAGTCTGCACGCTACAGGCCTGGCGATGGTGCGGCTACGAATGATTCCCGCGAAAACCGGAAGTCAGGGCCAACATGCAAAAAATGTTTGCGGGACGCTAGTACCTGGTTCCTGTTAATTGTGGCATAGTTCTGAGTGATAGCGCCCATACGCGGACGCGATCACGGTGCCCTACAAAGCCGCTGGTACGCTGTGTCTCCGTGCCAGGGAATAAACGGACATGATGACATGACTGATCTGATTAAGTCCTCAACACCAATTCTGCGCATAGTTGTTCTGGGCGGGTTTCTTGCCGGTGTCGTAATAGGCGCTCTTGGAATACTGTTGGTGTTTCAAGGTGACAACGCGGAGACCGAGTTTTCGTTTTTCGGACAAACTTTCAAATCGCAAAGTGTCGGGATTGCCGCCATATTCATGGGCGCGTGTATCATCGTATTGGTCATTCGACGAGCATTAAAATCAGTCGATAAGGCGATCACCGCGGACGCTGCACATCCACTTTCAGTAAATCACGCAAATACTGATGAACACAGTACCTCTCTACAGTACGTACAAAATGGCTCTGCTAGTATAGTGTTGAAGCTATCCGACGAGGTCCAAAACACGAACCTTGAGTTTGGCCTTCTGCATGTAAGAGACGGGAAGGATCAAGTCTCCGATAAGGGTCCGCTGCTAAACAAGGAAATATCTTTTAAAGAGATTGACCGACAAGGGACAGTCGTAGCGCAAGTAACGTACGCGAAGCACATAGGTTTTCAATTCAAATGCTTCGTTGATCATAAGGGGACGTCTTTCGATACAGTCAAGGATCTACTCTCTATTAATGGATATATTGGTATTTCTAAGGGTGGCGGGAAACCATTCCGAGCATGGTTTCTGTTACCAGACTATAACACTTGTCTGACTATTGATGGAATTACAAACAACTTCTATTACCCGGCTTAGCTATCGGGTGGGTCGGCTCGTAAGAATCTCCGTTCAAAAACGACTAATCCCATTCGAGGGAGCGGCATCCTGCGATGATCAGCCACTCACTCTCTCGCCCATCCGGTGCAGCGTTCGTCGGATGGGCGGCCTGTGCCGCCGCCCCAGATTAGTCCGGTGTAGATCTCTTCAGCAGGGAGCGTGTCCTTCTGCCATCCGTTGCCGCGGACTATTACGCACCGATAGCCGACATTGCGGATCTCATCGTCGAAGACGGTCTCGTTGCGATAATGCGCATAGTATCCCTCAGGCTCTTCGCTGCCTTCGATGAGGATCTTCTGGGTTTCCGCATGGGCGTCGACAAAGGCGCGGCTGAAGGTCCACTCAGCCCCGTGCCAGCCGGTGATGACCTTGGTCGGGCCCGGGTCGATACCCGGAAAGACGTTGGGCAGATCGCAGAGTTCCCGCCGGGTCGCCCACGCCCAGCGACCGATGTTCTCTTCATAGAAGAGCGTCCGCGCCGGCGTGGGAATGCGCGACGTGGGCCTCAGGTAAGGCGAGTTACTCCGCATCTCCCCGCCCCCCACGTTCGCAATCATAAAGAGGTTGGCTGCATAGCTGTTGCCGAAATGGTCGTAAGACGATCGCTCGGTGTTTTGCACCCAGTCCTCGCAGTGCGCCCCGCGAGGCGGCCCCTCATCAGCCGGGCATCTATACAGGTCCAACTCGAGCTCGGTGTCGCGCTGTGCCCCTAGGCGATTGAACTCAGGATACCGATTGTCCTTAAACCCACCGGCATAGAGAACGTCGTTCATCGGCCGTGAAGCCGGACCAAACCCCGCCAGGGTGCCGTACTTGCTGGTCAACGGCCCGGGGGGGCCGGGGGCGAACCCTTGCTCGCCGATCCCCGATTTACCCCCCCATTCGTAGGCGCCGATGAAAGTCGGGTTCTTGTCGAACTGGGCGTACTGCAGCGGATGAACGGGTATTCCCCAGCCGCTGGGGTCCTCCGCTCCATATACCCGGCTGCTCGTGGCTATGCCTTTCAGATGCGAAAGGCACGCCGACTGTTTGGACTGCGCTCTGGCGGCCTCCAACGAGGGGAGCAGGATCGAGATCAGAAGCGCTATAATCGCGATCACAACCAACAGTTCGATCAGGGTGAACGCAGGGCGAGCGGCCCCGCTGCCTGGACGGTGCTTCGAGTTATCGTTTCGCATCGGACAGCCCTCAAGTGCGCATCCACGTGACTAGACCATTGCCTCCCCAAACGCCTGCACGCGTTAAGTGAGTTGGCGCGCAATAACGTGATTACCCGTCACAGTGCATGCTGGTCCTAAGAGAACCGACCGTGTGGAATGGATTTGCAGGGATCCCCGAAAAACACAGACTTTTGCTTGGTGCCGCACGAGGCCTACATCCACCCGGTCTTGGGTCTTCGATCGCCGAACCAATGCACACTGCGCCCAACCTGACGTTAAGAGACAAGCAGGCGTTTGTTTCCGCGTGTACGGTTCCTGCCCCTCGGAGTGAAGCGGCCTCGTTCGCCCCGCTCTCTATGCAATGCTAGACACGGGTGAGTCGTTACTCAATAAAACAGGTGCGACCCTACAATTCCTTACACCTACGGCACCACTGTATCGAGTCGAACCCGCGCAACCGGCGGGGCGAGGATGGGCAAGAAACGAAACACTCCGCCAAGGCGGACCCGAGGATGCTCCGATGACAAGAGGTTGGCCCCAGATCGGATCTACACCCCCCCCGGTGGATGCCTGTGGAATACGACGCCAACCTTGCAGAAGTGTCTGGACGGCTCTGTGTTACGAAACAGGCCGCCGGTCGGTAAGACCAGCGGCCTGTGATCAGTTCATAGCGTCGGGCTGAGCGACCCGTCTCTCAGAGGCGGTCAAGACAACCACCGAGGCTTATCCGGCCTAGTACCTCGCCCAGGAGACGCAGGCTTCATCCGACGGACGACCGCCGCCACCACCCCAGTTGAGACCGGTATAGATCTCCTCTGCGGGAAGCGTATCCTTCTGCCATCCGTTGCCTCGGACGATAACGCAGCGCATATTCTCGTTCGCCTGCGGGTCATCGAAGACTATTTCGTTGCGGTAGTGCTGATAGTAGCCTTCCGCATCCTCCGTACCCTCGATCAACACTCTCTGAGTCTCAGCGTGAGCATCCACAAAGGCGCGGTTGAACGTCCAGTCCGTGCCGTGCCATCCGGTGATGGTCTTCGTCGGACCCGGATCAACGCCCGGCTGGATAAAGTCACACTGCTCGGCCCGGCAGGCCCAGGCCCAGCGACCAATGTTCTCCTCGTAATAGAGCGTCCTTGACGGCGTAGGAACACGCGACGTCGGACGCATGTACGGCGAGTTGCTCCGCATAGGTCCACCACCAACCGTCGAGATCATAAACAGGTTGGCTGCATAGCTGTTGCCGAAGTGGTCGTACGACGAACGCTCCGTGTTACGCACCCAATCCTCACAGTGGGCTCCACGAGGCGGACCTTCATCTGCCGGACAAATATACAGATCCAGCTCCAGCTCAGTGTCCTTCTCCGCTCCAACACGATCAAACTCGGGCTTGAGGTTATCCGAGAAACCGCCCTGGTAGAGGATGTCGTTCATGGGCCGCGATGCAGGGCCGAAGCCCGCGAGTGTCCCGTACTTGCTCGTGAGGATGCCGGGGGGGCCGGGAACAAACCCCGGACCGCCAACGCCCGACTTGCCGCCCCACTCATACGCTCCAATGAACGTCGGGTTATTCTCGTTCTGGTCGTATTGCAGTGGGTGGACGGGAATGCCCCACCCATTGGGATCATCCGCCTCGTACACCCGGCTGCTTGTCGCAATACTCTTGATGTGCGACAGGCACGCCGACTGCTTGGATTGTGACCGTGCAGCTTCCAGCGAAGGCAGCAGGATTGAAATCAACAGCGCGATGATCGCGATCACGACGAGCAGCTCGATCAACGTAAACGCGGATCGAGAGCGCTGCGGGAATCTGAATAGTTCTCTCATCTGACGGTCCTCCAAGTTTTCACGACCGAAGTCAAGTGCCCGTTTCTAAATTCGATATCGCCAAGCCGCACCAATCACCATCCCTGCCGGAACGACTCCTTCTATGCAGAACTTCTACCGGATTATGCCCGAGTTGTCACTACCCCAACCGCACAAACTCGGCCCCGCAACCCGGAAATTCTCAAAAAAGAGCGACCACGGACGAGGCACATACAACCGACTTTTCTTGTCAGCCGCAGCCGCTCTACCCTTACAACAACTCCCGCCCAGATTCGACGGGTGAGAAATTGGAGAATCTCCAGAAAAGGGAACGAAGCTACTTCTCGGCCCACGCCATCGGACAATCCGTGATGAGGGGGTACGGCGCGCACGTCAGTATCCCGTAATAAATGACATCGTCGATGGAAAAGCGACTGCATTTGCGAATGACTTCCTTCCTGAGACTACCTCCTGAACCAAGTTGCTCAAGTGTGCCAGGATTGGGTCTGGCAGGCTGACACTGCCGCTGCAGAAGCTGTGTCAAAACAGATCATCTGCGGCAGACACGAGCTACGATCTAGTACCTGGCCCATTCAACGCATCCTTCGTCCGACGGGCGGCCGCCCCCACCACCCCAGTTTAGACCCGTGAAGATCTGCTCCGCAGGGAGCGTGTCCTTTTGCCATCCGTTGCCGCGGACAATCACACACCTCATGTTGTCGTTGATGACCGGGTCGTCGAACACGACTTCGTTGCGATAGTGCTGATAGTAGCCTTCCGCATCTTCCGTGCCCTCGATCAGGACTCTTTGAGTTTCGGCGTGAGCATCAACAAACGCGCGGTTGTAGGTCCAGTCCACGCCGTGCCATCCGGTGATGGTCCTCGTCGGTCCCGGATCGAGGCCCGGCTGAATGAAGTCGCATTGCTCCGCCCTACAGGCCCATGCCCAACGACCGATGTTCTCCTCGTAATAGAGCGTCCTCGAGGGCGTGGGGATACGAGATGTCGGTCGCATGTACGGCGAGTTGCTCCGCACAGGCCCGCCGCCCACTGTCGAAATCATGAACAGGTTCGCTGCGTAGCTATTACCGAAGTGGTCGTACGACGAACGCTCCGTGTTGCGCACCCAATCCTCACAGTGAGCCCCACGAGGCGGACCTTCATCCGCCGGACAGATGTACAGATCCAACTCAAGCTCAGTGTCCTTCTCCGCTCCTACACGATCAAACTGGGGCTTGAGATGGTCCGAGAACCCGCCCTGGTAGAGGATGTCATTCATAGGCCGCGTAGCCGGCCCAAAGCCCGCAAGCGTACCATACTTGCTCGTGAGGATACCGGGAGGGCCGGGAACAAGCCCGGGATCGCCAACGCCCGACTTGCCGCCCCACTCGTAGGCTCCGATGAACGTGGGGTTGTTCTCGTTCTGCCAATACTGCAGCGGATGGACGGGAATGCCCCAGCCGTTGGGATCATCTGCCTCGTACACCCGGCTGCTTGTCGCAATACTCTTAATGTGCGAGAGGCATGCCGACTGTTTGGATGTTGATCGCGCTTTCTCCAGCGACGGAAGCAGGATTGAGATCAAAAGCGCGATGATTGCAATCACGACGAGCAGCTCAATCAAGGTAAACGCAGGACGAGAGCGCAGGGGTAGTTCGAATACTCTTCTCATCTGACGGTCCTCCAAGCCCCCCTACTCAAGCAGAGATTCCAGGGGGAATCCGTGTTGACACCACACGCAGGTGTCGTCGCCGGCCTTCCTGCTGCCGCGACGGCACGTGCTACCGGTGCCCGCTAGGCTGGGAGTCAGCCAGCCGGGCAAAGTTGGCTCGCGAACCGGTTGAAGGTAATACTGAGCGACCGCCAGCGAAGCATCGACAATAATGTTTGAGTATCAGCCGCGGTCGCTCCACATCTACAACATACGCCGGGAACGTTTGGCGGAGGAAAATCCCGGAAATCTTCAGAAATCACACGCGTAGGTCGTTCTGTGACGCTATTATTTCATGAGTATCGCGCTGTTTCGGGAGCTTTCCTTGATCTCCCGCAAGCTGTACACCACAGACAAGAGCCTTCGCGATGGCAGGCAATGAGCTGTAACCTCTCAGAACAGGAGCTTTGGAGTTGGATTGACAGTAACGCGCCCGAGGTACACGAACATCTGGCACATTGCCCCACCTGTCAGGAACGGGCAAGCACGTTCCGCGCGGGGATAGACGCCCTGACCGCCGCTTCGATTCCGGAAAGCCCGCCCCTGCCTGAGAAGGTCGGCTCCTATCAGATTCGTCGTCGACTTGGGGAAGGGGGCATGGGCATCGTCTATGAAGGCGAGCAGGCGAAACCCAAGCGCATGGTGGCGGTTAAGGTCGTACGCGGGGGCGCGTATGTTGACGATCATCGCGTGCGGCTTTTTCAGCGTGAGGTTGAGACCCTCGCTCGCCTGAAGCACCCCGCCATCGCCGGCATTTATGAGGCCGGCCGGACCGACGAAGGACAGCATTTCTTCGCGATGGAGCTGGTCTCCGGCGTACGACTCGACGAATACGTGCGGGGCAACCGGATTGAAAGGCCGGAGCGTTTGGAGTTGTTCCGCAAGATCTGCGATGCCATCAACTACGCACACCAGCGCGGTGTGATCCACCGCGACTTGAAGCCGACGAACATACTGGTGGATTCTGAAGGAAACCCGAAGATCCTCGACTTCGGCCTGGCCCGCATCACCGATCCTGATGTTGCCCTTACGACCTCCGGCACTGAAGTCGGGAAGATTATGGGCACCTTGCCCTATATGAGCCCCGAAGAAGCCCGGGGCAACCCGGATGAGATCGACGTGCGCAGCGATGTCTACTCTCTGGGAGTCATTCTTTACGAACAGTTGACCGATCGCCTGCCCTACACGGTCAGTCGAGCCGCCCTTCATGAGGCCGTTCGTGTCATTTGCGAGGAGACTCCTCAAAGGCCGGGCATCATTGATCGGACCCTGCGCGGGGACCTGGACACCATAACCCTCAAGGCCCTGGAGAAGGAACGAGGCAGACGATACCAGAGTGCCGCTGCCCTCTCTGAGGATATCGAGAGATATCTTACCGATCAGCCTATCCTCGCAAGGCGGGCCAGCGTGCTGTATCAACTCCGGAAGTTCGTCGCCCGCCACCGGGTTGTGGCCATGTTCTCGGCAATCTTGCTTCTTGTCGTCGCCGGGGCGGCATTGGCAATCAACCGGGCTGCCGCAAACCTGCAGAAGTACACGACAAGGACCGCAGAGCTGCAGGCGCTTTACGAGGCCATCAACGCCCACGACATGGGCCGTCTCCTGCACGAGGCCGGCAGCCACAACAAGGCGGAATCCAAGTATCGCAGCGCGCTGGACACCTTCGAGCGGCAGGAGCGCTATGAGGCCCGATATATCGGTACAACCATGCTTGCGCTGGGTTCATTGCTGGTAGCTCGCGGCGAGGCCCTGGAGGCGGAGACCACAGCCACCGAACAAGACTATGAAGAAGCGGAGATGCTGATCCTCACCGGAATCGAGATCTTCGAGGGGGATGACTCGCCGTGGGACCAGGAAATGCAGGAGGCCATTGGGGAAGCCCTGCGGGCCCTTCGGGTCTTGAATGACCCTGCCGTTGGGTCGGAGATCTGGGAAGATGCTGAGTTACTGACAGAGACGGAGGCCAGGGTCGATGCCCTGCGCCTCGCCCGTGAGCCGGATGAAGACGAATAAACGCGTGCCGCGAGAGCCACGCAGTCGCGTGTGTGAACCCCTTGCACACTAGACTCGGAATGAAACCGATGGAAAATGCTCCCAGTGGCCAGCAGGACGCGCCGGACGAGGCCACCAACACGTTGGTCAGTCGTCTGCGTGAAGGAGATAGCGACGCGGCGTCCATGCTCGATGAGCAATACCGCGAGCCCCTTCTGCGCTTCTGCTGGGGGTACCTAAGAAGCATGGATGAAGCTGAGGACGCCCTGCAGAACATCTGGTACAAGGTCCTTACAGCGTCCCATATCCCCGCCCGGTTCCGCCCGTGGGTTTACAGGATCGCCCGTAACGAGAGCATAAACCTCGCACGCAAGAGGGCCAAACAGCGTGGCGTATGCGAACTGCCGGCTGCCTCGCAGATCGACGCCTACCTGACGGGACAACTCACCCGGATCGTCAAAGGCGAAGCCAAATCACACCTCGAAGAGCTCGTTGCGAAGCTGTCCGACGCCCAGCGTGAAGCCCTGCGGTTGCGGTACGTCGAGGGGCTATCCAGGTCCGAAATAGCTGAAGTGCTGGATACTCCAGAATCAGTGGTTAAATCGCGTCTTTTCGAGGGTCTAAAGAGACTACGGGATCATACCTCCTTGATGGAAGGCCTCTAGGACGCCAAGACGCACCGACGTCCCACGCATACGGGCTCTCGGGGGTCGAGCCGACCCCTCTGACAGTCCGTTGAGAAATCCCTCGCGGGTGACGCCTGAAGAGGGCTTTCGCCGCCTGAAAGGGGCGGCGCAGCGGGGTTTCCCCGGCCTGCTAAACCGACGCCCGGAGTCGCCATCCGCGCCCGCGCAGGGATCCGAATTCATCTCGGTGTAAGGCCTCGGCGCTCGACATCTGGTACCAAACGGATGGAAAAATGCATTTTTTTTGTGAGAGATCAGTCGCACTCCGAAGCCGGGAGAAGACCTCCACGCGGCGAGTTCAGCAGCACGCCTCGGTCAGGCCGTATGCCACAAAACACCTTATTTAAAGCGTTTTTCGTGCGTCTACTGCATCAGCAATGGTGCGAGCACGAGCTCGACATCCGTTGGCACCACGGTAGCGCCCTCCACACGACGACTGGGTATTCCCCCTGTAGAAGCCTGGATAACTCAAGAGGTGCACAACTCGTTCCGATGTACGCGAGAGTCGGTCTTAAGACTGTTACTTTAGTGTTTATGGAGAAATGGATGATGGCTACCAACGTGAGAGGACGTACCGGAACGCGTTCGACAAACAGAGACTACGGGCATAGCAGTTGGGGAACCACAAGCCGGAAGACCAACACCGGCAACAGGAAGAGGACGACGAGCAATTGGAGCGGCCCACCTCGGTATCGAGGTGTCTGGTATGACTTCAACACCAAGATCTCGTCCTACAGGACGCTGGTCAACCAGACTAAGGGGACGGCCCGTTACACCCGCCCGACGCCCCAAATGCTCAACACGTTTGCCAACTGGGTCAACAAGGGTGCGGTTATCCAGACCTGCACACCGCAGCAGGTCGCCAAGTGGGCGCGCAACTACAATGTGAACTTCAACACGCGCAACCCCACCACCACATCCTGCAAGAACGTGTTGCACAAGTACTTCGGGAAGTCGGTGATCAAGGCCGTCGCCCGCACGAAGACGGGCTCGTTCATGGTCGCCACCTCGCCGACCTGGAAGGGCAAAAACTTCAACTTCCCCAAGTAGCATAACGGAACGAGAATGGGTCCGGTGCTGCAAACGCCGGTACCCGCAACGAAACCGGGGCAGCCCATACGTGGGCTGCCCCGTTTCGTTAGGCAACTCCCAGGCCAGCCCAAGCACCAAGCGCACACAAACCTCATCTGCTTGGCAGCAGAGTCCTACGGTGGTACCGTCAGACTCTGATCTTGAGAATATCGGAGCGCGCGCGTGACGTTTCTGATCGAACTCGACGGTGTAATTCTCGACCTTCGCCCCGTGCAGTACCGGGTCTACCGAGGGGTCGCGGCCAGCGTAGGATGGTCGCGTCTCGATGAAGCCACCTTCTGGCGCTTGACCCGCACGCGAGGACGCCAGGCCGATTTGCTGCCCGGCGCGAGACCAGCCAAGGTGGAAGCGTTCTTCACCGCGTTCGATGAGCACATGGAAAAGGACGATGCCGTTGAGAGCCTCGAACCACATCCGGAGATTAGGCAACAGCTGAAAATCCTCCTCAAGCAGGGCAGGTGTCGCTTGCTCTCACTCGGTTCCAACATTCCCGCCCGCCAACGGCTGCTGGACCGATTGAGCCTTGGGGATGACTTCGGACATATCCGGCGGCTTGCCCACGATCCGCGTCAGCGTCCGAATGATCTGCGCACCCTGGCCGATGGCGATCCACGCACGATCGTCGTCGCTGCCGCCGATTCGATCATCCGAGCGGCTGGTCAAGCGGAACTTCTGGCCGTCGGGATATCATCGGGTTCGGTCGCCGGAGCTCGCCTGCACCGCGCCGGTGCTGACCTGGTGTTTACGGACCTCAGCGGGTTGACGTCGTCGCTTCAGTCGGGCGCCGGCGATCTCGTCCGTGCCGGGCTGCTACCTCCCACTACCATCTAAGTCGCGAGCGCGACATCTTACGGCGTCGGCCTAATACTGCAGCGCTGGTTTGGCGTAAGCTGCGGCGGCGGGCGCGCTGATGAGAGTCCTGAACATGGTTTCGGGAGTTCTCGTCATGAACACCGATCAGGTTCGATCGCCGCGGCCGGTACGACTGCACCATGCCCTGTGATTGCCCCACACAAGAGCGTGAGGTACACTGCGTTGCTCGAGGCGCAGCGGGAGATGGAGCAAAGCTTTAGCCTGTATGCTTATCCAACGGAGGATGCCACGATGACGGTGGACCAACCACGCGGCGAAGGCGACGCTCAGTCGAGCTTGGTCGGCGAGGTGAGCCATGTGGCGTGCCGGGCAATTCAGGCCCCGGTAGCCGCGCTGTTGATCAAGGCCTTTTGCCGCGAGTTTGGCCGTGAACGGGCGGTAGCGGTGGCTACAGAGGCGGTCCGCCAAGATGGTGCGGCCGCTGGGCGGAAGATGGCCGAGCAGTTCGGCGGCAACGGGCTCGCTGAGTTGGCACGCGTGGTAAGAGAGGTTTGGTGTCGGGACGATGGCATGCGCATCTCTGTGCTCGAGGAATCGAACCGGGTCCTGCGCTTCAACGCGACGCACTGCGGCTATGCGGAGGCCTACGCACAGCTCGGAATCCTGGACCTGGGCGTATGTCTGTCATGCTGCCGCGACGCGCCATTCGCAAAGGCGTTCAATCCTCGCATCACCCTGACACGCACGCAGACGATCATGGAGCGTGGCACCCACTGCGATTTCTGCTTTACGCTCGGTTGAACGCGAGTGCGCCGGCGGCACACCGCCGCCTCGGCCGAGGAGTAGATCGGTACGAGATCGATTGATTTAACCGGGGACAGTAACGGATCACGAGCAGAGCGGGTGGCTTTGGTATGGCAGCACTTGGACCTTCGATTGCGGGGCGCCGGCGAGGTTCCAAATGATTCGACAACCCGCGTTTTGAATAGCGTCAGTGACGGTCTGGACCGAAAGTAATGCTGCAGTGTTAGCCCAGTTTGGTGTAGGTCGCCTACCGTTTTCCTCCACTTTTGGACGGCATAAGTTATAGCTTTACGAACTCACGAAAACGAGCCCGTGTTGACGATGAATGCGAAAGCGGCCGACGGATAAACGCAGAGTTCGGCTGAGCCGGTGTTCATGGAGGAACCAACCATGCCCTGGTTGCCCAAGGGAGAGGCGGCCCGAGCGCTGGGCATCTCACCGGGAACGCTTGCGCGCAGAATCGACCACGGCAAGCTGAAAGTCAGGCGGGAGGACCTTCAAGTACGCGTTCACGTGCCGCAAGATCAGATACGAGAAGTAGACACACTTTCGCCCAGCCAGGATGACAACCCGGGCGCGGCGATGTTTCGGCGCGAGCCCGAACCCGGCGGACGGCTGGCCAGACTGGTTACATCCACCCCGTCGCAAGAGGATCGCGTACCTTCGCAACCGCACGGATCGGATGAAGGGCGTTTGCCGCCGAGCCCAAGATTGGCCGGCCAAGCCGCAGTCGCGGTGGCCGCTGCCGCCCTCGTCATCACGGGTTGGGTCGGTTGGCAGTATCGCGCAGCTTCGCAAGCCCACTTGGGCGAGATGCAGGACCTTCGGAATACATTGGCTTCACACAACGCGTCGCAGATACCTGTGGCGGTCCCGTCTGAAGAGGTACTCGAGGCTGAGGCTCGACAAGTGGACCGGAGGCTAAGCGACCTCCAATCGCGTTGGTCAGTGGAGCTTGCCGTGGCCCGTGAGAGTCTGGAGGCCGGCGCACGGGCTTTGCGCGGAACGGTCGAGGCCGACCGAGAAACGCACGAGGCAACATTGCAGAGCATCCAACGGCAGTTATCGAAGATGGCGGCAACCCTGGATGCGGTTATCCGGACGCAGGATCAGCTCGCCTGCGATCTGGAAAAGGCGGTCGTCGAACGCGATCAGGCCCTCGCTGAAAGGACCGCACTAAGCGAGGAGATCGAAGCGTTGCGGGTAGATCTGCGGGCGGCAAACGCCCGCCCGACACTCCGCGAGATCATCGACCAGGATTGGGACGTGCGCCAAGCGGAAGAACACGAGCGAACTGCAAGTACGACGGTACGTGACGCAGGCGTTCCCACCCGCTAAGGCATTCACGTGTTCCTGATTTCCCATTTCCCCGGTGGTTCTTCTTCCAGGATACAGAAGCCAAGTCGGCAGAAGCGCCGCTCAAGACATAGAGAGGCCTTAGTTGCCCTCGACCTTGGCAAGCCGCCGGGCCGCTTTGTGGTTGGGATCGATTCGCACTGCCTCTTCGTAGTGGCTTACGGCTTCTTTGACCCGACCGAGCTTTTCCAGGGTTATGCCCAGTTGGTAATGGGCGTTTGCGTATCTCGGACTGAGCTGCGTTGCGGTGCGGAAATGCTCTAGAGCTGCTTCCGCCCCACCGGTCTGACGCAGTGCGAACCCCCAGAAGACATGATCAACAGCAGGCACCGCCCCTGCAGGATCGGTGCCCGCATACGCCTCGACCGCATCGGCGAACTGCCTGTTCCGCACCAGCGCGTTACCCAGGGTGAGGTTGATATCATGATGATCCGGTTTAGCCTGCTGAGCCCGGCGATAGTGAGCGATTGCCTCCTCGATGCGGCCCTGCTTCTGCCTTACTTCTCCGAGTTGCATGTTGGCACTGACCCGCTCGGGCTCGAGTTCCAACGCCCTTACCAGATGCTGCTCTGCAAGATCAAGCTGATCCGTGTTGATGTATACAGATCCCAGGAACGACTGCACGAGGGCGTCGTTTGGACGGGCTCTCTCGACTATTTTCAACTGAGGTAGAGCCTCAGCGTACTTGCCTTGGTTGAGGAGGTTCTTGGCCCGTTCGTAGCAGACCGGTGAGGATACGGACGTCGAGAAGATCGCATGTACGATGGGATCGGGGATTGTCGCCACACGCTCAAGCGAACGAGATTTCTCAGCGGCCTGTTCAGCCTGCGCTCGATCTCCCAAGGCCATGTAGACCCGCGACAGGGCTGCAAAAACGGCGCCGTCCTGCGGGGTGAGCTCGGCGGCATGCTCCAAGGCCTCCTTGGCGCTGGGAACATCTCCAAGGGCTAGGTATGTTTGTCCGGCCGATCGGTGAGCTATCCCGAGATTGGGGGCGAGCTCGACGGCTTTCAAGTACGCATCCAGAGCCTCGGTCAACTTGCCCTGCTTGGCCCGCGTATCACCCAGACGCTGATGGACCTGGGCATAGTCCGGTTTGAGCTTTGCGGCTTTTTCGTATAGCGAAGCCACTTCCTCGGCGTCGGGCCCCTCCCTGTCTAGCAGAAAAGCAAGTAAGTAGGTGTAGGAAAATTTGTTCGGCGCCAGAGCGTCAGCACGTCGATAGCATATCTCCGCACAATCCGTAAGCTTGTGCACATGGCATACCGTGGCGAGATTAGCCCATGCCACCGCAGACTCGGGATCGGCCAGAACACGGGCCCGTGCATCGATCAGCAAATCGCGGACCTCCGGCTGCATGTCCGTCATCTCCGGGCTAGGGATTTGCCACTCGCGAGGAGACAACGCGAGATCCCCACCCGGAGAGAGACCCGGCCTGGCCGCCGGCTTACGCGATTCACCCGTGAGGGCAGGGTGGGAGACCGCAGTGGCATTGGCTCTGGGACGTCGAACGGATAGGACGGTCAGCACGCCAACCACAATGACGAGTGACGCCACCCCAAAGAGTAGCAACCTGCTGTTGGTGGAGCGGACATCGTTCACCGCGGCATCCGGGGATTGCGGACGGTCAGTTCCCGCTGGTGACCGACGCGACCTGCGCTCGTTGTGACGACTCATACTCTCTGGTCTCTCCCTCACCGCGAACGAGTTTCACAACCTGATTCGGGCTCACAGCGGCGAACTCCTCAAAGAGCCCGTCGGGCCAGCGCACGTGGATGCTGTCGACCACGGATACGGGCCCAAGGCCGAAATGGGCCTGCGGCTCACTACTCGACATGTAACTGAAACCGCTGCTTATAGTCCGAGAGAAACGCCGTTCCCCGCAGGTAATTATAATCCGCGCCCCCAAGGCGTCTCGGTTAAGACGCGGATCCTTCGCTCGAACGCTCAGCCAATGACCTTTGCGCGGGGTATCGTTTCGATAGAGGCGCGCGCTGCTCCGAAGGTTGACGATTACAATGTCAACGTCTCCGTCGGTGTCGATGTCTCCTGACGCCACACCTCTGGTAATCTCGATGGGTGAGCAGAGGGACTCCACCGATTCCTCGAGCAGATCGAACTTCCCTGTGCCGTCGTTGGTGTAGAACAGGTTGGGTTCGGACATCCGATTCCAAGGCGGGAGAACCCAAGAGCCGGGCACCGGTTCCTTCAGATAGACCCTGCCATTTACGAGAAAGATGTCCAGGTCGCCGTCCATTTCCAGGTCGAAAGCGGCGAGCCCGAAGCCGGTGTAGGGCACGCTGGACCAACCCAGTCCGAACGAACTGGTAGCGTCATTGAAGCCCATCAACGCCCCGTTGTTGACCAATAGGGTGTTGGACTCCTGTCCAAGATGGGTCATGAAGAGGTCGGGATCTCCGTCGTTGTCGAAGTCTCCGGCGATGAGCCCCATCCCCGCCTCGGTGTGCCCGTGCATGTTGTACGCCGCACCGAGCATCAACGCATCATCCAGGAACGTGCCGTCTCCCTGGTTGATCCACAGATTGTTGGCATAGGCATCGTTGGTTATGTAGACGTCGATCCATCCGTCGTCATTAAAATCTTCGCATACTATCCCCAAACCCGCTGCAGCAGTCTGGGCAATACCCGCGGCCTGACTCACATCAGTAAATGTGCCGTCGCCGTTGTTGTGCAGAAGAACGTCGTTGTCGGGCACAAACGACAGGGGACCACAGTAGTCCGGCTTCCCGGAGCGGGAGAAGCAGTCCTTCTTGGGGTCCCATTTCACGTAACGGACAACAAACAGGTCCAGGTAACCGTCGCGATCATAGTCCAGGAAAGAGGTCGAGGCGGACCAACCATCGATGTCGATGCCCGCCGATTGGGTGACATCCTCGTATGTTCCGTCTCCACGGTTTCGATAGAGCCGATCATGCCCGATGTTGCTGACGTAGACGTCCGTATCGCCGTCGTTATCCATGTCTCCGGTAGCTACTCCCATGCCGTAGCCGCGGTCGCCCAGTCCGGACTCCTCGGTCGCATCAGCGAAAGTGCCGTCATCTTCCAGGCGGAAGAGTCGGTTGACCGGACCGTTGCTGAGCTCGCGAGTGCCCAGGCCGTGGTGCCCGTTGGTGAAGTAGATGTCGAGGTCGGAGTCGCCGTCGGAGTCAAAGAGCGCAACTCCCCCAGCCATGATCTCCGGCATGCGCAGACTTCCATCAGCACCGTTCTCATGTGTGAAGTCCAGCCCGACTTCTTTTGTGATTTCCGTGAAATACTGCGAGCTATTCGGCTGCAGGGTCTTTTCGACGGGAGTCTCGCACATCTGGGCAGGCTGCTCTCGGCACGCCATGCCTCCGGCAACGACCATAACGGACGTCAACAGGCAGACAAATCGCACCACACTCCGTCCGGAAGATTGGTCCACAATAACTTATCCCGCAACCACGCAGATACCGCCGAAGGGAAGTCGCTCCACACCTTTCGGGCGCTACGCACAGGTGACACATCACGTGACACTCGTCGCTGCCAGGTCCTTTTCACCTCCGTCGGCCGTATGCCTGCCACATTTGGTACGCAAGATTGACGCAGATGCACTTTTGAACGCAGCACCCTTGCTGAAGCCGCGCCTCACGCACCTCTGAACTGCCCTTTCTCACTTTGGGCGGCGGCGTACCTTTTATGGGCCACACACCCGCCGCCCGAATACTCAGCCTACCCGCTCAGGGCCGCCAAATCAAGCTCAAAGTACCGTTCGGTGGCAGTTGTGGGCAGTCCCAGCCGAATCCCCCATACGACTGCGAGGCAAGGCTCCAAGGTAGCTTCTTCTGTCGCCTTATTATTGGACGGGTTCCGCTCTACCGCGTTACACAATCACCAAAAGTCTTCGGCGCAAGTGCCCGACATACGAACAATCAGTTCTCGTGCGCACGCGGGATCGCAGTTCGCACGGGGCGCGGAAAAAGTTCAGGGTGTCGGTAATCAAACAGGCAATTCTTCCAGCGGAGAACGAATCGTGACAAACAGGAGATTCAGTACTGGCTGCGTAATCGTCATCCCGTTGCTGACCATTGGAACAGCGCTCTTCTTGTCTGGGCTTGCGTGCAGCTCAGCGGTGACGCCGTCCGATACTGACCCGACTCAGGCTACCGAAGACGACGGCCTGATCACCGAAGCGCTGGGGTATGAGGGAACGGTCAGCGGGAAGGCTACGGACAGCAAAACGACACGAGAATCCTTCGACGCGACCGAGGCGGGGCAGACCGTCCCGCCGGAGTTCGATACGGAGGATACGGTCGTACGCTTCCAGGATCTCGACGGGAACGACTTGGTCGATGAAAACGGTCAGCCCATAGACCCGGTCTCGGTCGACTCGGACGGTTCATTCACAGGCGACGGACTGCCTGTCGGCACGGACTTTGTGATTTGTGTCGACATCGGCAGCGATGGCACCTGCGATCTTGAGTTGATAGTACATATCCCAGCGCAGGAAGGGAGCAACGAGGGCATCCTGACCGACATCCAAGTCGATCCGCTGACCAAGCTGGTGCTGGAGAAGCTGCGCCAGCTGCTGGAAGAGCGCGGAATTAATCCGGAGGACCTGCCCATCAGCCCGGCCGCGGTCGTGGCGCGAATCGTGGAGGCCTATGCCAACCTGTTCGAGGAATCGGGAATCGAACATACGGTTACGCTCGAAGACATCGAGAATATGGATGCCGATCAACTTGCGGCACTCTTCGACGAGATCCTGCCCGCCGCTGTCCAAACCGGTATGCAGATAGTGGACGGCAATCTCAAGGCGGCCTTGGCAGAGGACGCGGCAGACCTGACCCTGGCAGTAGCTGAAGTCTTCGTCAGGGCGGGATTCCCCATCGTTGACACACCTGGTGATCCCGATCTGAGTTCTCTTGCGGAACTGGACGGTATCGTTGCCGTGACCATGGAAGAACTGTTCGGCCCGGGTGAGCCCTACGAGGGTGAGGAGGGGATTCCCGAGGATCTCTTGGATGAGTTTACGGACCTGTTTCCTGATGGTGTCCCGGATGAGATCCCCGATGAGCTGTTGGATCAGATCCCCGAGGAGCTGCCTGACGATATCGCCGGTTTCCTCGACGAACTTGCCGAGCAGTTCCCCGAGGACGTTATCGCCGACCTGCAAGACGATGGCACGATTACCGTCGCTCAGGCCGACGAGATGCTCGATTTCCCCGAGGATGAACTTGTTTACGTGAGCACGGTCACCGAGCCGGATCGCAACTTCGCCAACGCTGAGGGCGAGGAAGAGGGGATGGAGGGTCCGGGTGCGCCTATCCTTAACGACTTCATTCTCATGGAGATGGCCACGTTCCACCTGGAGCACCGTCGGATTAGCCTCGAAGATCTGCACGAACTCCTGACCAGCTTCGACCTCGGACTGGGTGCCCGGCTTACGTACTATATCCATGATCCGAACTTCTTCGGCCCGCCGCTCAATGTCTTCGAGACGGAAGACGGCAAGGGCAAGGCCATTAACCTTGAAGAGATCATGTTTGAGTTCTTTGAGAAAGGATTCCATCAGCTCGACGAGGAGTCCTTCCACCAGCATGAGCAAGAACTCAGAGGCCTGCTGCACGATCTGTTGGGAGACACGGTACCACCCACGTACGACAAGCTCTTCAATGGCTTTGTGAGCGAGAGAATCGAGGGAATCGAGCAGTTTACGCGCGCTATCCGTGATGCGCGGGCTCACCTACCCTTCAACCGGTCCGGGGCGAGCACGTTCTACGTTGTCGCCGACGGCGATCCCTACCGGATGGGCCCAGAGACGAATGAAGTCCCCGTAGTGAGCGAGATCACCGTCAATGCGGACGTCTCCGTCGAAGGGGACATTCGCTCAGTAACATACGACCCCAACCACAACGGCAAGTTCTTCCTGGGCTTCACCGGAAGCACCGAACAGGACGGCTCGGTCGAGCTGCTGGTGCGTGAGACCGGACGGTTCCTGCACGGTCGGCACGGACCGGTGCGTGCGAGCATCTACGACGAGACGGTGTTCCAGTCGATTAACGGCATGCCCTTTGCCGAGTTCGTCTCCGAGACCGGTGTGTTCTATCCCGGAGTGAGCGTGTCGGTGATGCGCGACGACTTCATGATGGACTCACCTGAGGGCGAAGATGTCGGCATGCATGAACAACTCTTCGTGTTGGCCACCGGATACGGAGAAGGAGCGGAACCCGTTCGCGTGGACTACGAC
Source organism: Phycisphaerales bacterium (assembly GCA_020348265.1). Lineage (GTDB taxonomy): Bacteria > Planctomycetota > Phycisphaerae > UBA1845 > UBA1845. The sequence continues at coordinate 3,964,699 of CP070744.1, forward strand.
GGCGTCACAGGAATGGCAACGTACAACGCGGGTGGGCGGCACCTGTTGATGTTCGTGCCGGAATCCGAACAGACCGGGCTCTTCGCCCTGTTCAACGAAGATACAGGCCGACCCGCGAGTCTCTACGACCCGGAAGACTTCTTCATGGGGCCGGAGGAACAGCCCGAGGGGTTCGATGACTTCTTCAACGAAACGGACGATTTCGGAGACGTCGGCAACTTCGAAAACTTGGACGAGTTCGTGGACGACTACTTCCAGCCTGATGGCGAGTACGTGCCGCCTCCACCGGACGGGGACGTACCCCCGCCGGATGGCGAAGAGCCTCCACCGGATGGTGACGTACCTCCGCCGGATGGCGAGGAACCCCCACCCGACGGGGAGGAGCCTCCGCCGGACGGGGACCAGCCGCCGGATGAACCCATCGACCCCGCACAGGTACCCGAGGGTGGTGAGCCGGTCGAAGAGCCTCCAATAGAGGGTGACGAACCCATCATCGACGGGCAGGAGCCGATGGGCGACCCCGGGTTCATCCTCATCGCCGCTGAGGACGTAATTGGGCTCGTCCTGCAGCGTGAAGAGTTCACCCATGTGTTCGGTGTCGAGGTGCCCAACCCGCGGTACAACGTGGATGATGATCCGTACTACGACGACCTCAACGGAAACAAGGAGTACGATGCCGGCGAGCCCACCGCTCCCTTCCGGCCGACGCTTTTTGACCCGAACGATTGGCGGTCAACGGACATCCGCCTCTACTATCGCCGGGTTGACAATGGACAGTCCATCACATTCGAGGAGGTCATGTGGGACTCCGAGACGCCCATGACAATGGACGGCGTTGAACTTCTGCCCCGCGACTACAAACCTCGCCCGAACGCCTTCAGATTCGGAAGACCAAACACGGCGGTCAACATGTTAACCGCCTTTGCCCCGCCGGAGCTCTTCGACGGGACGCACGGTTTGGACCGCACCACGCGCTTGGACGTTTTCATGGCGGTTGCCATCGTAAACCTAGTCATGGACCAAGTGTTCAACGTGGAGGCGAACATTGACATTGACGGTCTTGGACCGCTGCCTGCTGAGCATCTGCTTATCGACGCGCATATGTTTGTTGCCCCGGTGGGCGATCCCTTCCAGATGTTGCTTGAAGGCTTCCGCGAGAGATCGGTTGTCATTGACGGTTCGGAAACGGTAGAACCGGCGGATTAGCCGACAGGCAAGAGATATCGGCTAACCAGACGGGGCGGCCAGGGGATACTCCGAGCCGCCCCTTCTCTTTCTACCGGGCAAGTCGATCGGAAGCGACTCTTCGGGCGGTTGCCCGCGCCCCGCCACGACTGGAATCACGAACGCGGGTGATCACGTTGTCAGCGTCGCTGGGGAACGTTCCCTAGGAGCGGGCAGCTGATCTGTCAGGTGTTTTGCACCCGTTGGGCAACATAGGCGTTGAAGTAAACGTCTATTCCCTCTGAGGGATACCGGTCCGCTAAGAACTCATAGTCCTTCAGGGGCGTGAAACCGTGACGGGCCAGGAGTTCCCTGATATGTCCGTCGCTGTGGCGGTGCATACTGACCGCGATTTCCCCATTCGATTCTCCAGGATCTCCGCCGACACGGAAGACATACTCGGCCGGTTGCGCCTGCTTCTGTTCTTCCACGCTAAAGGCAAAAATGCCCTGCGGCCTGATGATACGAGCCGTCTCCTCGAAGACCGGGGCCAAGTCTGCGAAGAAATTCAGCACCCCCAGCGAAATGACATGATTAAACGAATCCACCGCATAGGGATAGGGCACGCACAGCAGATCATGCTGGATGAGTTGGGCCGCAAAGCCCTTTGATTCACAGACCGCCAGCATTTCTCTAGAGCTGTCGAAGCCGGATATCCGGAGACCCGCCTTGTGGAACAAGAAAGAGGCAAGACCGGTGCCGATCCCAATATCGAGCAGTGTCTCACCGGGTTTGACGTATTCGTACATCAACCCAAAGAGGACTTCGTGACCGTGACAACCATGTTCGGCTACCTGCTTGTCATAGTACGGTGCATCATCGTTATGGGTACTGTCTGTGCAGTCGGCATTCATCGAGGGGCGGACCTCCCCTCTGGACTTTCGTGCACGCGCCCACTTGCGCCTAGCATCACGTTCCACGCCTGCGGAGGTTCAACGAACCGGCCTGCGCTGCATGTTTATGCCCGCTCTAGACGACCAAGCGCGTCTCTGACGTCTTTGCTATCACGATATCACAGAATCATCCCCGCATCCATGCCCACGGCCACCATTGTCCACATTCTTCCGGCTGGGGAGTCGAAATGCACGTAATTTACCGTGCTCTTATGTTGCAGCAGGACCTCGAACCCCGATGCGCCCAGAACCGTCGGAAGAGACAGACTTGCGGCTAACCCCTTAGCGCTGAGGAGCTGCTTGATTCTGCCGCCCACGATATTGGCTATCTCGCCAACCGCATCCGCCATGTCAGGTCCATCAGAGGGGACTTCGTAACCGGCAAACCTGGATGCTGCCGCCTTGGCTGATTCACGTGTGAATCCCAGAAGTACCGACCAGTTGACTCCGCCGTGCAGGGTGATCATGGCCAGAACGACTTCGCCGCTGGGAACTGCCTCTTCGACCTCCTCAACGGATAGCCCCAGATCACATGCTTGGGCAAGGACGTCCTGCACAGCCTGTCGCACACACTCACCGTGTGGAACGATGCAGGGACCGGACCGCTCGGGGATACTGTCCACCAGCTTTCTGAGGCCTGCCTGCAGCCGATCCCTGTTTACGGGCTTGAGCAGAAAGGCATCTACTTTGGACTCGTTGATGGCTTGAGCAAGCAGTTCTCGGGAAGACTCGGCGGTAATCATCACCAAGGGGGGACACTTCTTGTGTTTTGAGCGAAGTTCGCGAATAAACTCCAGCCCACCCATTCTGGGCATGTTCATGTCAACGAAGACGGCCTCGGTGTCGCCGGGACGGTACTTGCCAAGAGCGTCAATCCCATCCTCGGCTTCGGTGAAGCTGAACTCCGCCAAACCGGTCTGCTCCAGGGCCCTGATGATCATCTTTCGCGTCGTGGTGGAGTCATCCACAATCAAAGCGTTTAGCGGCCTGCTCATGTTGCACCTCTGTGTTACACCGCGTAGCGAGACGCGGGCCCGGTACAGATTGTTGTTCGATAAGCATAACTGTGCGGGACGGATAGTGCAAACCCACGCGGATGATATCTCGAAGATCACGCAGCAGCGATCAGCGCAGAGGGACCTTATGCGTCATTGGCGGCTCTAACATACTCGGTCGGATCTGGAATCCCTGCGTCGGCGTAGCCTTTCTTGCGCAGTAGGCAGCTGTCGCAGAAGCCGCACGCCAAACCCTCCAGGCCTGGGTCGTAGCAGCTGTGCGTCAGCGATAAGTCAACGCCCAGCCGGACACCCTCGCGGATGATCTCGGCTTTCGAGCAGGCGATTAGCGGCGTGTGTAGCTTGAACTGCGCACCTTCCACTCCCGCCTTTGTGGCCAGCCGGGCCAGCTCCTCGAACTTAGCGATGTACTCCTCGCGACAATCCGGATACCCGGAATAATCAACCGCGTTTACACCGATGAAGATGTCCTTGGACGCAATGGTCTCGGCGAATGCAAGGGCGAAGGCCAGGAAGATGGTGTTGCGGGCGGGCACGTAGGTAATCGGAATGCCCGGCCTGATAGCGGAAGGGTCTGCGGATTTGGGCACATCAATCGAATCGGTCAAGGCCGATCCGCCGAACGCCCGCAGGTCGATCGTCTGGACGACATGCTGGGCCACCGAGAGGGACTCAGCCACTCGAACAGCCGCTTGGAGCTCAACGGCATGCCGCTGGCCATATGCAAATGTAAGACTGTGTAAGGCGAATCCCTGCTCCCGAGCAATCGCGGCCGTCGTAGCCGAATCCAGCCCCCCGGAGAGGAGAATCACCGCCTTTGATGCTGTTTTCGCCATTTAAACGCCTCAAATAGGCTTTTTGGGGACGTCCGTGCCCACGGGAAAAACCCCGTGCGGGTCCATTCTACCCCGAGCTCGCCCCAGCGCCCAACCAGTACTGCAAAGATTGAGGCAGCGCAGTTGGGCTCATCTCCGACGGAGCTACGAATCGCCCGAAGATTTTGTGGTCGCCGGTGAGGGTGTTCAATATGCTCCTGTAAATCGAAAGCAGGGCGGCAACCTGAGCCCTAAGGAGCTATGAAAGACGGCGGTTCAAGAAGCATAAGGAGCGACACGACAATGACGAATACGTATGGACGTTTGATTGCAGCGGTGGTAGTGGGACTACTCGTCGGCCCCGCCTGGGCGGATTGCGGATTCTGCGCTTCCGGTTCGCAACAGACCGAGGAAAACAAGCATTCAGAATGCCCTCACCATAAGGCCCACGCCGGGCATACGGCAAGCAACTCCTCACCCGATTTCACCCTTAATGACCTCGACGGGGATACTTACAAGCTGTCCGATCTGAAGGGCAAAGTCGTGGTCCTCGAATGGGTCAATCATGAGTGCCCCTTCACCAACAGGTTCGTAAAGAACGGTACGGTAAAGAAGATCATCTCGAAGTTCAGCGGCAACCCGTTCGTCTGGCTGGGCATCGACTCCAGCCACTTTGCCGAATCCAAGAAGGGTGCGATTCGCAAGTGGGCGGGGGACAATAAGGTTGACTATCCCATCCTCCTTGATGCCTCCGGCGAGGTGGGACGGGCCTTCAAGGCCAAGACAACCCCGCACATCTTCGTGATCGATCAGCAAGGCAAGGTTGCCTACAACGGCGCGTTTGATGACGACGCTTACGACACCAAGAGCAAGAAGCACAACTACGTTGAGGAGGCCGTCACAGCCCTGCTCAACGACTCGACCGTGGCAACAGCCACCACTAAGAGTTACGGTTGTTCGGTAAAGTACAAGAGCAAGTAACCAGCGATCGAGGGCAACCTCGTCGTTGAACGAAGAATTTCCTCCAAACGAAGTAGACGCTACGAAAGGACGCCCGGCCTCGGCCACACCGAGTCGGGCGTTCTTCGTGCGCGTTTCCGGTGTAGAGTGGTCGTTCGAGTATTCTCGCTTGGTGTGTAGCGTCACCCCTTGTGGGTGACGAGTTCAGGTGTCACTTCTTGTGGTTGACGAGTGCAGCCGAGAACGCCGCCCGCAAGGAGCGGCGCTACAGTCCTTCAACGGACTCCTGGAACAAACGCCCGTTACGGAGCGGTAAGGGCTATCTGGAAGCGGGCGAAGTCCGCCAGGTCTATGTCTCCATCTTCATCCATGTCGACAAGGAGGCAGCACAAATCGGCGTAGAGCGCGGGCACACATGGACCGAGCTGACAGGGTCCGGTCATGCAATCTGCAATGGCAGAATAGTCCATCAAACTCACGACGCCGTCGCCATCTGTATCACCGGTGCCGCCTTCGCACTGGTCAGGAACGGCGTTGCAGTTGCAGTCCTCACCGATGGAGCGGAATCGCGAGAACAGGATGTCGGAATCCGCACCAATTGTCCCGCCGAGCTCGTCATCGGAAAACCACACGGCCAACCAGTTGCCCTGGCCAACGGTCGCGAGCTGAGGTTCCCAGTCCCATGCAGAATCCGACGCGGCGTTTGTGTTGAGCGGTGCCGGGTCGGTCCAGCTCACCTCGTTGTCCGTGCTATTGGAAAAGAGAATGTCGCCGTCCGTGCCGATCGTCCCGCCAAGATCTTCAGTGGACTCCCACACGGCCATCCAGTTGCCCTGCCCATCGGTCGCAAGCTGAGGGTGAGCGTCCGTCCCGGCGTCGGACGCGGCGTTGGTGTTGAGCGGCTCCGGACCAGTCCAACTCGCTCCGTTGTTCGTACTGGTGGAAAAGAAAATATCGTAGTCCGTTCCAATCGTCCCTCCGAGATCGTCACTGGAGTGCCACACGGCTAGCCAGTAGCCCTGTCCATCGGTCGCGAGTTGAGGGTTAAGGTCGTGCCCGGAGTCCGACGCGGCGTTGGTGTTGAGCGCGGCTGGGAAAGTAATGTAGTCAAAGAGGCAGTCGTCGATCACGCCGCACTCGTCGGGGCGGGCGTCGGAGTTGAAGTCATCGCTGAACCCACAGTCGGGCACGTTACAGGCACCGTCAAGGGCGGTGCAGTCGAGATCACACTCGTCCGGTAGGTCGTCGTCGTTGCAGTCGGGGCCGCAGGTGCTTGGCTCGGCGATGCAGGTATGGTTCGCTTCCACCGCGCAACTCGACGAGCATCCGTCGCCGGCGTCGGTGTTGCCGTCGTCGCACTCTTCGCCGGTTTCGATGATTCCGTCCCCGCACACAGCCCGTGCATCAAGGGTCCACTCGCCACCCGGGTCGGTTGGGCTGAGGCCCACCGCCATTACGCCAAAAGAAAACAAAACTGCGGCAAAGACTATTGAGTACCTCGACATAGAGTGGTCCTCCCTCAAAGGCAGCACCACGCCAACACGCCCGAGCTCACGCGGGCGACACTCCTGGTGCATCGACACACCTCGGTCCGCACGTAGCGGCTCACGCTGTGTCGCCTGTCGGCGCCCTCAAGCGGCAGCGTTCGGGCGCTCGCGGCGCTTATGCACTACTGCACTGCTCAAGAGCAGTGGCACACCCGCAAGCTCAAGCATGACGATGCGATAGCCTCATGTGCCGCAAACGGGCGGCACCGCCCCTCTCTTACCCCGATAACGCACCACTGTACCAAATACACCGTATCGATGCAAGGAGAATCTTCACTACTGCGCCTGATGTGTCGAACAGGGACCTTTTCTAATGCGCCGCGAGTTATGAAGATTTGTGAGGGCAGAAAGCACAAAAAGCCGCAGTGATCCTCGGCACTTCATATCAACATCTGGGTGCACGAGACTTCATTGAGCGTGGTTTCAGTATTCTCCTATTCCCCTACAGACAAGAGGCATCTCGCCTTGATGGTGACACTTCCGACATTACTCCGGGTGCTTCGTGATCTGCAAGCGGCGGGCGGCGCGGTATGCACAGAATACTCGCTGGCGACTTGACCTGTGGACAAAGATGTCTAAGAAGTTGCCATGCTGCCCTGGGTCGAATGTCCATCGCTGGAATTGGATCTGTCACTTCCCGTGTGCGAGAGGTACAGCAGCATACCCCCTGAAGCCTGCGCGAAGGGGAAGCGCTTGTTGCGTGCCGTGCTGACCGAGGTCCCCTCCGTGATGCACTTCCTGGCAGATGTGGTCCGCGCACGCACGCGGAATCGTTTCCACAGTGAGGCCCAAGCAATTGCCCACTTCATTGGAGGCGACTGGCGGGGCGTGATGCTGGCGAACATCCTCTACGACCTGGCCATCTACCGCTACGGGTGCTCGACTGCGGTACTTCCCACACGGAACGGGCCGGTGATCGCTCGAAATATGGATTGGCCTCCCGAGGATGTGATTGCCCAAACCAGCTATCTGATCCGCACGCATCGTGGCGGCGAGTTTGTCTTCGCCAGCGCTGGCTGGCCGGGCTCGCTTGGCGTGGTGACGGGCTTGTCCGGACGAGGATTCGCTATCGTCCTGAACGCAACATCGTGCCCCAAGCGCTTGGGTTTAACGGGGTATCCGGTCCTGCTCCACATACGACGGGTGCTGGAAGATGCCGACTCGTTCGACTCCGCGGTCATGCAGCTCAGCGAAACACGTTTGGCAGCTCCATGCCTGATTACCGTAGCGGGTGAAGAGAACCATCAGCGGGTGGTTATCGAGCGGACGCCAAGACGAAGTGCCCCGCGCTGGGCGGAAGAGGACCAGCCGCTGTTCGTCACGAATCACTACCGTATCATGTTCCAGGGTGAGTCTTCCTCTATTCCCGGGCTGGACGAGACCACCTGCTCGCGGTACGACGCGATTTCAGAGCTGTTGGGCAGGCACCTGCCGGAAGAGACAGCAGACGACGCAAAGCTCCTGTATGCGCTGACCGATCCTTCCGTAATCCAGGATATCACCGCGCAGCACGTGATTATTCACCCTCGTCAGCGTGAAATCCGCCTGTGGGTTCCTCGCCAGCTTGTGGACGCAAGCGACGCCCGCGGGTAGCTCTACACGGTCGAGCGGCAGGTGATAGGTCCACGTACGTGGGGGCGGCTATCGCATTGACGGCGAATGTCCTATAATGATTCGCGCGGTGACTAATTCACCCGGATCACGGTGGTTGATGGCATCCGATACTCGAACGGCTGGGCAGCAAAGTGGCGAGGATAGACCCCGGAGGGCGAGTCCGCGCGATTACCTCGGCCTGCTGAGACCCGCCCAGTGGGTCAAGAATGTTGTTGTCTTCGCCGGCCCCGCGGCTGGAATGCGGCTGTTCTCGCCCAAGCCGTTTGTCAACGCCGTGCTCGCATTTGCCGCCTTCTGTCTGGCGGCCAGTGCTACCTATGCGATCAACGACATCGTCGACCGCAAAGCGGACGCCAGCCATCCGACCAAACGGAAGCGTGCGGTGGCTCGTGGAGCGATCAAACCCGCTGGGGCCCTGATTGTTGCTGTCGTGCTGATTATCGCGGCCGGTGTGCTCACGACATTGCTCCCCGGTGAGGTGGCGGTGGTACTGGCCTGCTACCTGATACTAACACTGGCATACTCATTTACGTTGAAACGTCGGATGATTCTCGACGTGATCATCATCGCGACGGGATTCGTCCTGCGGGCCTGGGCGGGTTCGCTGGCTGTGGAGGTCGTCACGTCGAAGTGGCTTGTGGCATGCATGTTCACCCTGTGCATGTTCATGGGTTTTGCGAAACGACGCAGCGAGATCGCGATGATCGGCAGCTTCGAGGAGGCGGGGCAGCATCGTCCGACTCTGATTCGCTATACACCGGAGCTTCTTACGCACTTGATCACCGTGTCAGCAGGTATAGCGATCATGACCTTCCTTTTATACACCATGGATCATTCGCTGGGGTCTTCGCCGTTTCACAAGGAGCAGTTGTTCTATACGCTCCCCATCGTAGTGTACGGGATCTTCCGCTTTGCCATGCTCTCGGAACTGGGGGTCTACAGCGGGCCTACGGAGATCGTACTCAGAGACAAGGCCATGGCTGCTGCGATACTGATTTGGGCGGCGCTCGCCCTGCTTATCGTCTATCAGGACTCCTTATTCCGGCCCGGGGGGATCGCCGGACTGTTCAATGCAATGTAGAACCAACCTCCTCGGCGATCGTATTTGTTGAGTAGATCGAGTAAACGTACGGAGAACCCTCGCGGATGCCTGGTGCCAAAGTTGCTGTAGTTCGCACGTCACCCGAGACCGTGCTGGAGGACTATCATCGGGTGATGAATCTGGCGGGGTATCAGGATGCAATCGCCAAAGACGCCGACACCGCCCTGAAGATCAACATCAGTTGGCATCATTTCTTTCCGGGTTCTTCGACGACGCCCTGGCAACTGGAGGGTGTGATCAGGGCCATGAAACGCGACGGATATGACCCGGATCTGATCCACGGTTGCCACAACCGGACCGTGGTCATCGATGCATATTTGGGCGAGCGGGAGAACAAGCAGATCAATGTGATCGAGGCGCACGGCCTGCGGAACCTGCATCTGTATGAACCGCCCAACGAGTGGATTCACGTTCGTGACGCCGTCGGCGAGTTGGCTGATCGGTTCCTCTGCCTTAACGAGGTCTACCCCAAGGGGTTCAGCATCCCCAAGCGTTTCATCGGGGAGAACATAGTTCATCTTCCTACGGTGAAGACGCACGTGTTCACCACCATGACCGGAGCGATGAAAAACGCCTTCGGGGGCCTGCTCAACGAACACCGCCATTGGACCCATCCGGTTATCCATGAGACCCTCGTGGACCTGCTGATGATCCAGCAGAACATTCATCGCGGGGTGTTCGCGGTCATGGACGGTACTTTTGCCGGCGACGGGCCCGGCCCGCGCTGCATGGTGCCGCATGTTAAGAACGTGCTCTTGGCATCGAGCGATCAGGTCGCGATCGACGCGGTGGCTGCCAAGTTGATGGGACTCAATCCGCTTGACGATGTGAAGTTTATCAGACTCGCCCACGAAAGAGGCCTCGGCTGCGGCAACGTCGACGAGATCGAGATCGTCGGCGATGAGGAGGTGGCGGCTCAGAACTGGCACTTCGACGGACCGTTCAAGAAGATGACCTTCGCCGCCCGCATGCAGCATCTGATCTACTGGGGTTGGCTCAAACGCTTTCTCGAATGGTCGCTGAAAACCTGGCTGGCTCCGTGGGCCTACATTGCCAGCGTCGTCTACCATGACACCTTCTGGTATCCACTGAAGGCCCGATCGCAGATGCGTCAAGCCCTTGGCAGCAAGTGGGGCAGGCTCTTCCAGAACTGGGAGTCGGCCCAGCCGAGCGAGACCGGCTATCCCGACATCGGCCCCGATACCCCATCTCTGGTCAAAGGCACGTTCAAACTCCTGGGCATGTCCCTGAAGATCCTGGGCACATGCATCCGCGAAGCCCCGGAAGTAGCGGCCCGGCGACGGCGAGTACGGTAGACCAAGTTCCTAAAGGCGCGCTTCCTGTGTCGAGCACTCGTTGTCTTAGTCATTCGGCCGAGGGCTTCCCTGACTTCGGACACATTCTTGTCTGCTAATAGAGAAGCTCTTCCTGGAACTTGGTTGCCCTATAGCAGATTCGGATATTGTGTAGCGGGCGAATTGCATGCCAGCGCTTCGCTTGGCCGTGGCACGCAACTACTTTACCGATAGACATTAACTGAAATTGCTCTAAGCCCCGTGAGAGTCAGGAGTACGCGCATTTCTGACATGAAGAACGGCCCTTATCACATTTAGGCTTAGAAACCCCCGACCATGACTTTATTGTTCCCTCACGAAGTGCTTCCCCATGATGTACATACTCTTGGCCCAGTCCCGGTCTGCTGCATAGGCGTCTTGTGCATTGAAGCCTTCTTGGAGATCAAAGGGAACTCCCCGTGACGCATAGTACTCGGCACACTTCCGCAGATTCTCCGCGTTGCGTCTCGAATTCCTCAGGTAAACACCGCTGTTGTAGTTCTCAAAAACAGGAACCCATGCGTTTTTGTCACGGTCATCGGCAGTGATGTACTCTCGATAAACCAGGAGGATGTCCACTTCGTATTCCTCGAGCAACGCTTCTGCGTTGTGCCCACCCCGAAGTATTTCCTGAGTATCTTGGTAGATCTTTTCGCCATAGGCCACCCATCGGCCGTCGAAAAACACAGGGTACTTCTGGTAAGTCCGCAGCAGAATATATCCACCCCACTTAGGCGGGTTGAATATTCGCCCGTCTAGATTGACAACATCCAGGAAATCAACCGCGGCAATGGGAAAGATCGCCTTCTGGAAATCCCAGTCAGCGCTGAGCCGATGCCGAAAAACGGAGACTTTGGGCCACAGAACGGTGTATATTGTCGCCAGAATGAGCATCACCGCAAGCGAGGATGACAGGCGACCCAGCCAAGCGCGTGCACCGTGGTTACGCTTCCTCTCCGTCAAGGCTCCCGTAGAAGTTGTTGCAGACAGTACGAATAACGTTGGAACAAAGGCTACGGAAATGAACCGAAAACCAGTGAGAGGAATCAATGTGAGGATTAGCACCACGCAGAGCACGGACAGCGATTCGCGGCGGATGTTCTTGAGACACAAGACAACCGAGGCTATCCCCACAAAGGCAAAGGCGAGCACCGAGTGTTCGAGCCTGGAATGTCCGGCGAATTGGAGGATGGATTGCCACTCCTCGCTGTAAAGGCTGTTGAGTCGTTTTGACTCTAGAATATAAGGGAACAAACGCACATGGTTCGGTGTTAGCAAAACCGCTGTGACTACAGCGAAGGCGAGAGCACCCAGACGCCCCAAGTCGCCGCCTCCGAGGTCACCCGGCAGGGGCTTGCGCCATCCAGACTTCTGCTGGGCAAACTCAACCGCCAAGTACAGCACGACGATCGCTGCAAAAAGGATAACTGCCGAATGGGCGTTGGCCCACATGACAACAACGACGAAGATCCCAATTAGCTGCTTGAGCGAAAGGCTTGGCTTCCAGACGAACACGCATCCGTACATCGCCATGAAAAGTGCCATATGGAACATATGAGGCCTGTGCTGGAACCTCTCGTGGGCCACCACGATGTACACGTATACGCCAAGAAGCGCCATTGCTGGTCGAACACCTTGTTGGCGAAAGAGCGTAAAAAGCCACAGTAACATTGCCCCCACAATTGCAGCGTGTACCCAACGCAACCCCAGAACGCCCGTGGCGCGAATAATGAGATGATATGCAGCCTGGGAAAGCCATTCATGGACGATCATGGGGAATCCGCGAGCGGTGTGCGACAGTGGTTCCGCCTTTGGCACAACGCCATTCTCCACAATATATCGCCCCAGCGCGGCGTGCCAGCCGAAGTCACTGCAGAAGACCGGCTTCATCATGATGTACATGGAAATGCCGCAAAGCAGAAGCAGCCCAAACCAGACGAAAACTTTATGGTTGACGAATCTGTCGGTCTTCTCCAGTGCACGCCCGACAAAACCTCGGGGCTGGAAGTCTGGGCGATCCCTTGGCTGAGAGCGGGCAACGGGCAGCTGTCTGCGAACCTTGCGCACATGCTTGGCGGCAACACCCAGCTGCTGGGCAATCTGCCTATCGCTCATCGTGTCCGGTGCTTGCTCAATGAACTCAAGGTGATGTTTGCGAAGTTTGGTCATGGTACGCATGAACCACTCGCGCGTGCCACCATATGCGTCGAGAAGTCATCGCAAAGTGCTTGTAGGCTCGCTCCCAAGGGTCCCATTGTACCGGAAACGGCGATCCAAGTCCACACTCGCCGGCCTGAGGAGAGCCTGTTCAACCGAGCGAAACCGGCTATCCCGACGTCGACCCCGATGCCCCATCGCTGGTCCAAGGCACCCTCAAGCTCCTGGACATGTCCCTGAAGATCCTGGGCACATGCATCCGCGAAGCCCCGGAAGTAGCCGCCAGGCGACGGCGAACTCGATAGACTACCCATTGCTGATCGCAGACCGGGGATTGCGGATTCCCGGAAAGAAATCGAGCCAGGTGTCCGCCGACAGCGCCTTTGCTTGCGCATCAGCAGATACGTATAATCGCTGCCGAATCGCAGGCTCTTCTTCCGCGGAGGAAACACAATGATGCGACTACTCCTGGCGGCGACGACCGCGTTGACTTACTCAGGGTGCCCCAACATTTTCGAACTGGAGTTCGACCCCGGGCCGCAGATCTTTGTGTACAATATCCACATCGCAAAAGGTGGAGGTGGATCATTCCGGCTGGAATGGCTGGATATCCGCAGCTCGAAAACCGGAGAGGAAGGCAAGAAAAACGTCGAGGAGTTCATAGCGGAGTTCAAGCGAGAGGATCGGTTTGAGTCCGAGCTTCCCGGGTGCGATGATGTATCTCACGACGTCGGTTACGACTCTCAAGGCGTCTTGAACGCGCATGTCCAGGGCCGGATTCCAGACATCTTCGTTCTGTTGCGTATGCTGCAGGGGAGTTCGCCCGCCAGTCTGCGGGGAGACGAGATTCTCTCGCTCGGGTGGGACGGGGACGTCCTCTCTGTGAAACTGGGCCCGCGGTCGTCGAGGCCGCCGAGGGCGCAAGCGAACGAAGACAGTCAGCTTAAGATCATCATAACAACCGAAGGCAAGTTCCTCAGTGCGACTCACGGCAGCATCAGCGACGACCGAAAGAAGCTTGTCATCTCCGGCGCAGAGGCTCTTGCAGTGATGAATGGCCAGTGGGGCTTCTCGATTGCAGAGTTGGCGTGGCGAGGCACGTCTTGACAATCACGAGACCGGCAGACACTGGGTGAATCGAGCAGCTTGCCCCGACCAGGGGTGGCTTGCTCTCACTATGCGTTGGGGACTTCGAAGCGGTATCCTACGTCTCGGATTGTCTGAATGAATGTGGGTCTGGCAGGATCCGGTTCGATCTTGCCGCGCAGGGTGTTGATGCAGCGGTCGACGGGCGGACGTTTAGTTGAGAGGCAGGCACTGGTCGTCACGCCCCCCCTGACACTCGGCGCCATGTACGTTCGTAGCCTGGCCGTGTCACCGACCGCCTACTCTTTTTCCACGCCTTCGTAAGCTGCCACTCGGATCGGGAGCCCGCCTACTGGGCACGCGCTCCGATCGCGCGGCGCCGGTCGAAAAGGAGCTTACCGCCCACCAGCAGCAGTAACGCAAGGATCACGATACCCCACTCCGATACTGTGGGGATGATGTCCTCGCACGCTGTGCCGTCGCCATGGTACGTCCCACCGCCTTGCGTGGCGTTGTCGCACGAGAACTCCGGCAAGTTCAGGCAAGTCCCGTCATCATAGGTGCAGGCTCCTGTTGTGAGTAAGCCCGTGTTAAGCGTCAGACTGTTAAGCTGAAAGATAAACTCGCCAGCCGCGTTCTTGTACCTCACTGGTGGGTTTGCCAAGCTGAAAAGAGCGCCCCCAGTAACTGGAAGGCTAGGGTACTCACCCTTGGCCTCCATCTGCACCAAGCCGTCCTCCGGAAAAAGCGCAACGGGTGCACCGCCGTTGGGGGACCACCAGAGGTTGCACCCAAAACCCCCAAACATCCCACCATAGCAGCCGAAGGTTGGTGTGGGGTCACATCCGCCCGTGCCGACCGCCGTGAACTCCTCTGGGTGCTCGGGACTCATCACAATCGTGACGGGCCCCAGGGGGGTATCAGCGGTGAGGTGACGCTCCTTTGTGCGCCAGTCAACGGAGGGTCGACCCTCTGTGTCTATGTATGGACTCAAGTGCTCGTTCACAATCCACCCCGTGAACTCCACCGCTACCTGTCCACGGCCTAGGAATTCGATTTCCGCCGTCGCGGTCGCGTTGTCATACCTGTGCAGCCCCCTGCGAGAAACAGATGTTGACAAATCGCATGGGTCGCTGCGATCGAGGCACGTGCCGGTGCTCTCGTCGCATGTCAGGTTGCCGATCTCGCACGCATCGACAGCGGCCTCTTGACAAACGCCCCCACTGCAGATCTCCTCCCCGTTGCAATGTCGCCCGTCGGCGCACTCGGTATCTGAGGAACAGGAGACCGCCGCTCTACGACCACCGTCGGTACCCTTACGAACGTCGCCTTCGATCCCAGGTTTAGCCGCTCCGCTAACTTGGCTCATGCCCCCCGCCTCGGCAGTGTTGTGGTTGAACAGCTTCGTCCCCGATCCGATATCCCACCAGTCTTCCACACCCCGCCTCGAGATATCGGCCTCGAAGCCAAGAACAGCCAGTGCCATGACTCCGACACTTAAGTACATGACCGCTTTCATTGTTGCACCTCCGTCAGTTGCTTTGCATGCCCGACCCGTGATGTGAGACAACGTGGACCGATACATGCGGCTTGAAATGTGTCATCCGTAACGAAATTCCCGCGAGTGAGCTCCTTTCCTTCGCGCGACTGGATAATGGTAGTGTTGTGGACCCGCATTGCCACGCGGAATGTTGCACCGGTTCCGACGAGGTTACCGACATGCGCCGTTTCGCCGACGGTTACCGCGCCCCGCCACAAAGGGGGCGTTCCTGCCGCGATGTCGAAGACCAATCGGCAGAACACGAGTTGTGCCCTCCTCCCGAAAGATCGCTTGACAACTCATGAACGTGATGACGAACCCGGGCCGCCGTAACATACTCCGGCAGAAACGCACGCCCCCCGAAGCTCAATTTGAATCTCAAGACAGGGCAGTGCCACCGGGCAAGGGCATGCCGCAACGGGCACCTCCGCCTACACGCGGTACTCTGCTATCAAGTAGACATGCGCCAACAATGGGGCATCATATGAGCGCCCCATGAAACGCTCCGATATTACTCTTCTAGCGACATCAGTGCAAGAAGGAAACCAACATTCGGTGCGAGAATAGGAAGTTAGGTGACTGGAATGCACATCAAAGCAACTAGGGCGCACGACGTGGGAACAATTGGTGTCAGATTTGCGCGCATGAGGTGATTCGACCGGTCAGCTTGGCCTGTAAAGCCGTCCACTATTCACATAAGTGCTGCGTCCAAGGGGACTTGTGAACAGCACGAGGAGTCACAACTGCGCTCTACAAAGCGACAACATCCGGACGTACACTCAGCGGTGCGATTCCTCGACATCCTCGTTTCGTTGCGTACGCTGGGGATGTGTTCACCCCTTATTCTGAGCAAGGATAAGATTTTCTCACTCGGGTGGGACGGGGACGTCCTCTCTGTGAAACTGGGCCCGCGGTCGTCGAAGCCGCCGAGGGCGCAAGCGAACGAAGACAGTCAGCTTAAGATCATCATAACAACCGAAGGCAAGTTCCTCAGTGCG
>CP070744.1:3981084-4006819 GCA_020348265.1 Phycisphaerales bacterium
GGCTCCCGGTTGCCCGGCCTGCAAACCTCATTTACAATCGCCCCGCTAGAGAGAACTATGGCGGGGCAAGCGTATATGGATTCACACTTTAAGCCGTTTCACGAGATGCAGGCGGAGGACTACGCTGAGATAGGCCTCCGTTGCGGGCTGGAGATTCACCAGCAACTTCTCACGGAGAAGAAGCTCTTCTGTCGCTGTCCAGCCGGCCGCTACACCAAAGACTACGATGCTGAAATACTCCGTCACATGAGGCCGACGCTCTCGGAACTGGGCGAGTACGACGGCACGGCCCTGATGGAGAAGAAGACCAAGAAGAACATCCACTACCGCATCCACCACGAGACGGTCTGCACCTACGAGTTTGACGACACCCCCCCGTTTCTGATCAACGAATCCGCGCTGGATATCGCGATCGAGATAGCACTGCTGCTCAGGCTCAACATGGTGTCCGAGCTGCACATCGCCCGAAAGCAGTACCTCGACGGCTCAATCCCTACCGGTTTCCAGCGAACCACGATCCTGGGCGTCGACGGGTGGATTCCGTACAAGGATCGGAAGATCCGCATCAGGCAGCTCGGCCTGGAGGAGGACGCCTGCAGAGAAGTATCCGACGAAGGGCACGACCGGGTATACCGTACGGACCGATTGGGAATGGCGTTGGTCGAACCCGTAACCTACCCGGACATGCGTACGCCCGAAGAAGCCGCCGACGTCGCCCAGATTCTCCGCAAGCTCTGCCGCAGCACGGGCAAGGTGCGCACGGGAGCGGGTGCAGCCCGCGAAGACGTAAACGTGAGCGTAGCGGGCGGGACCCGCGTCGAGATCAAAGGCGTGTCCAAGATCCTCCAGATCCCGCATCTGATTTACAACGAGGCCAGCCGGCAATGCGCCCTCCTTCGCATCCGTGACATTCTTAAAAGTCGAGGCATTACTCCGGACACTATCGAGTGTCAAAGCCACGACGTAACGCGCGTGCTGAGCAAAGCCCAATATGAGCCGATCCGTGCCGCCGTTAGCGAGGGAGCAACTGTTCGCTGCGTTGTGATCAAGGGTTTTGCCGGCATCCTCGACGAACCTACGCAGGAGGCGACTGTCTTCGCCAGCGAGTTCTCCGACCGCGTACGGGTGATCGCCTGCCTCACCCGACTTCCGAACATCATCCATTCCGACAGCGCGTCCGAATCGCTTTCCGCAAGAGATTGGAAGGCGCTGCGCAAGCGGACCGGCACGGGCGACGGCGACACTATGATCCTCGTCTGGGGCAGCGAGATGGATACCCGGACCGCCTGCGACGAGATACGCATCCGGGCAACCGAAGCCGCAACCGGCGTGCCTAGTGACACACGTCAGGCACATCAGGATGGGACAAATGGGTTCGAGCGCGTGCTCCCCGGGGCGGATCGCATGTATCCCGACACCGACCTGCCCCCGATCGTCATCGATCCGACGCGGGTACGGCGGGTAAAGTCGCAACTACCCGAGTACGTGTGGGATCGGGAGGAGAGGTGCCGACAGGCGGGCTTGCCGGAAGCATTTGTACACCAGCTGTCTCTTTCCAGACGGGGTGAGCTCTTCCTTCGGATAGTCAACGAATTACAGATCAACCCAACTTTCGCAGCGATAGTGCTTTGCCAGAGGTTCAAGGCCTTTTGCCGCGAGGGACTGCAACCCGATCGCCTCACCGACGACATCATCTTCGATGTGTTCAAGGCCCATGCCGACGGGCAAGTGGCTCGCGAAGGGGTGGTGAAGGTACTTCGTCACTGCCTCGCGGACTGCGCACAGAAGTCACCCACGATCGATGTGAGCGAATCGTTAAGCGAATTGAACCTTGAGCCAATCCACGAACAGGAGATAGCGCAGCGCATAGTGGATTGCCTGCAACTGTCCGAGACAGCGTCATTCGGCACGCTTAGGCAAAAACACCGGTATCTGATGGGCCAGCTGATGGCTCATTGCAGAGGGCGGATCGACGGAGCAAAGGTGGCCGAGTTGCTCGGCGCGAGCCTCGGGACGGAGTGGTCTCTACAGGAGGCATAGCTCGCTCGGTTGACCCGCTCAATAGCCCCCCAAAACGGCCCGGGCGATGACAAGGTAACAGCGATAATGAGCGAAGACAAGTTCCGGGGCTACAGAGGTCCTGGCAAAAACATCCTGAGCGAGCATGGTGTGGGCGTATGGAGCGACGTTGAGATTGAGTCCACAAACGGAGACTTCCGCGGGCTTATTCTCCCGCGTTCCGAGACCGCGGACGATAGACACATCGTCTTGAAGCTCGACAGCGGATACAACATCGGCCTGGCTTCGGACACCATCACCAAGATGACCGAGGTGGGGCGTTGCGAGGCCCACTACAAGATTCCCGAGAAGGAATTCCCCCGCGACCCGGCTAAACCCAATGTTACCCTACTGGGCACCGGGGGGACAATCGCCAGCCGACTCGATTACCGTACGGGCGCCGTGATTCCCGCCTTTTCCCCAGGCGAGCTCTATGGATCGGTGCCCGAGCTGGCGGACATCTGCAACCTGTCCACCGAGAAGCTCTTCGGCGTATTCAGCGAGAACATGGGGCCCGTCCAGTGGACCGCCCTGGCAAAGAGAATCGGGGAGGAAATCGAGAATGGCGCAGACGGAATCGTGATCGGCCACGGTACGGACACCATGCACCACACCGCCGCCATCCTGAGCTTCATGGTCCAGGATTCTCCCGTACCCATAGTAATGGTCGGTTCGCAACGCTCATCCGATCGACCTTCGTCCGACGCAGCCATCAACCTGATTAACTCTGTGCGCACCGCCGCTGAGGGCGACATCGCCGAGGTGATGGTCTGCATGTTCGGACCGACGTCGGATCAGTATTGCCTGCTGCACCGCGGGACGCGCGTTCGCAAGATGCACTCGAGCTACAGATCGACCTTCCGAACCATAGGCGACGTCCCCTTGGCAATGATCGACCAGGAGGGCATCACCTATCTCAAGAGCGAATACAAACACCGCCGAGAGGACCGCAACGTCAAGATCAACACTGCATACAACGAGAAGGTTACGGTTCTGTACTACTACCCCGGCATGCAACCCGACGTGATCGATGCAGTCATTGAAAAAGGATACCGCGGGATCGTCATCGCCGGCACCGGACTGGGTCACGTAAACAAGCCCTGCTACCCCGCGCTGGGACGAGCCCAAAACGCCAAAGTCCACGTGTATATGACCGTGCAGACGCTGTGGGGCTATTGCGGCATGTATGTCTACGAGACCGGCCGGGAGTTGATGGATCTCGGCGTGGTGCCCTGCGCAAACATGCTACCCGAGGTCGCATTCGTGAAGCTGGGGTGGGCCCTGGGCCAGTCCGACGATCCGGAGGAAGTCAAGAGGATCATGCTCACCCCCGTGGTGGACGAAATCACCGAGCGCGAGCCCTACAATGGCTACCTGCTGTACCAGGGCGAGATCCCCGAGGTCCAAGAGTTCATCCGCACGATCAAGAGATAACATTCTCGTGGTGAGCTCGATGTGCACCTCCATGCAGTCGCTCAAACCGGATGTCCGAGAGAGTCGAACACACCGTGCAATCGCTGCTTGCTGTTGATCTGGGGATAAGAACCGGCCTGGCCCTGTACGAACGCACCGGCCGGATGGTGTGGTATCGATCGCAGAACTTCGGCAGCGCTGCCCGGCTGCGCCGCGGGGTGCACGGCCTGCTCGAAGAACTTCCCGATCTCGCCTGGCTGATCATCGAAGGTGGCGGCCCCCTGGCGGATATCTGGGAGCGCGAGGCAAGCCAACGACACATCCGCGTGCGACAGATCGGGGCGGAAGAATGGCGGGACACTCTGTTCTATCCCCGCCAGCAGCGCAGCGGTCCGAAAGCCAAGCAAAGTGCCAAAGAAATAGCCCGGCAGGTAATAGAATGGTCCGAAGCACCGCGCCCCACCTCGCTCAGGCACGACGCCGCCGAAGCCATCTTAATAGGCCTATGGGGCGTAATAGAAATCGGCTGGCTCAAAGACCCGCCGGATGGTTTGAGACATTAGCATTCCCAAGTCACGACGCGTACTGAGGTAGGGCGGGCTCGGCCCGCCGGAGGTCCTTCGCTCAACATCCCGCAGGTGCGCTTCACGACTCCACGTAGTATATATACTACGTGGAGCCATCGCGCAAAGGGAACACGCTACCCTCGACTTCCCACCACGTCATGTGAGCTCCGATCGATAGAATGAAGTATATATACTTCATTCTACACCTGGAATTCGGACTTCTTTCTCACGTCGCGGTTTTGGTGGGGGCCCTACTCGGGGGCATGCGCATGTTCTGCTGGAAAATGATTCCACCCGCGTGACGACCTGCCGCTACAACTCCGAGCACACGACTCGGTTGGCTTCTTCTATCCGCTTGACCAGCGTGTCCAGGCGCTCTCGGAGATCGAACCTGTCGAGATCGTCGAGGGTAAGATGCTTTAGCATGGCCGGCATTATCTTGATCTTATTGTTCTTGTAGTCGACCTTCCACTTGTTCCCGTGTCCCGGTTCCTCAACAAGCTTCAACAAAACTTCGTCCAGTTTTTCATACTGCCCAAGCTCCACTTTGAACTCATCGTCACTCAGCAATTCTCGAAACGCGCTCGTTAGAACGGAGTCCGGGAAGTAGTTTTCAATCTCACGACCTGCGGTTATCCAATAGTAACCATTCGCATTCTTACACTCTTCCTCCAAGCGTTTCTTTGTCTCGTCTATGTCATCTTGCTCTGTACGCTTGTCGCTATCGCATACCATCGCGACGTGCCTGGACAGTGCAAGCAGATTGACTAGGGCGTTCCCCTCGTCGAATGCGACATGGCTTCGGAGTTTTCCGCCATAACAAACGATTTGGTAGTCGATTTTTTCGACCAAGTCGGAACGCAGAAGCTCAAAGCACTTTTTGAGAAACATCCGATCCGTGGGGCCTTCGACCCAGATGACCATGTTCGCCTGAAGAAGATCACTCGCTCGAACATCAAGATCATCGAGTACATCGTACAGATCACCGGTTGTGTTGCAGCGACTGACTGTTGATTCGTCTCCGTTGTACTCAACACGATATACGGCCTCCGCTCGACCCGCATCCAGGAGGACCGGTGAATGCGTAGTCATAATGAACTGGTTATCTTCGTCTTTCTTGATAATGGCCATCAAATGGCGCTGCAGTTCCGGATGCAAGTGGGTCTCAGGCTCCTCGACCACGAATACGTGTCCACTTACCCTGGCAAATTCAAATGCCATTAGCAGGAGATGCCTGATGCCGTCACCAAAAGACTCAATGGGAAGGTATCGCCCGCGCCATTTGATGTTTAGCGCCTTCTTCTGACTCACCGTCTTCTGAATCATCGGAAACAGGGTAGCGTTCTCAAGACGCGTAGCCCGCTGGAACAGGCGCTGAATCCGTTCGAAGTCTCTCAGCTTATCGTAGTCGCTCGTACTAGGCGCTTTCCACTCGCTCAACTGCTCGACTTTATCATCGGAGAGCTTACGCCATCCAGAAAGAATCGTAATCCCTTCGCTGACTCTCTCGACAATACGCGCACGAAGATCGTTCTTGAGCTGCTTCCACAGCGGCAGTACCTCGGGAGCCAATAGCAGTCCCTTGGGGTTGAAAACACCGTCGATCGGACCTTGTCCCGACCAACGCACCTTCCGTTTACGGTCATCTCTGCCAGACCACCTATAGTCGAAGGCCAACTCAATGCCTTGCGAAAACCCATCACAGGCGGATTTTAGTAATCCATCCGGAAGCGGCGCACGGCAGGTCGATTCGAGCATCGATCGCGCTTCCTCCGGTGTGAACGTCACGCTGAGTTCGAGCTTAGCGCCAGGTTTCGCCTCAGGATTGACTACCTGGTGAATGTCAATAGGGTCTTGTGAATAATCGCCCGTCTCCGGCGCGAACCAATCAGCGTGTTCCGTGAACCACTCAAGCGCTCGACGGATGTTAGACTTGCCGCTGTTATTCTTGCCGATGACGACATTCAGTTGTTGCGAAAGGTCCAGCGTCACGGGACCTTGTCCGAAACTCCACATGTCCTGGATTGTAACTTTCTTGATCCGCATACGTGGTCTCGCGTGTCCAATTCGCGTTATGACAGTGTGCGCATATCACACAAGGCAGTCAAGTAGGGCGGGCTCCGCCCGCCGAAGCTTATTCTCAAGAAAACCGGGAGGTGAAACCACCTCTGCGATTATACTCGCGCAAGGATCGGCGGGTGGAACCCGCCCTACGCTCTGACTCCAGGCTTGCGACAAAGGACCAGTTGCCAGGGGAAGCAGGTTTCGAAGCGTTCGATGCTCATGTGCTGCGAAAGAAGGTTGCGGAAGCTGCGGGTGGAGAAGTTCTGCACGTGCTCGGGGTGGTTGCCCCACGAGCGCCAGTAGCGCCCGCGCATAAAGGAGAGCGTGCGGAAGTAAGGCTCCAGAGGGACACTGACTAGACACCAACCGCGCGTAATGCGAGACAACTCCCGCAGCGCTTCGGCGGGATGCTGCAAGTGTTCGAGCGTCTCCAGACTTAGCACGAGGTCGAACGCATCATCGGCGAAGGGTAGCCGGTACGCATCGGCCAGACTGAAAACTGCGTCGGTATTCGCATGTTCCATCGCCCAACGCAGTGAGTCAACTCGCACGTCGATACCGACGGTCCGCACATTACCAAACCGCTCGCGGAGCCATTCGAGAGCAAACCCCTCGCCGCACCCCACGTCGACCACTGAATCAAACGACAACCCCTCCAACAGCCCCGTCACCCGCGCGTAGAACCTCCGAATCAGCCAACGGTTGATCCACAGCGTGTTCTGATACTTATCGAGGTTGGTACTGCCCTGATTCATCACCTCCGCCCGTCTGGGTGCCTCAGACACTCCCCACCCCGGGGATGTGCTGCGGATACTTCCACACACTATTCCCACCGGGTATTAGCCCAAATACGTCATCGCGGGCGCGGTTCGGCACACACCTACCCCGTGTCGGCCCGGCGCTGGTTTTCGCGCTCGAGCTTCTCGAACTCCCCAGCAAGCACCGAACCGCCAAGGTCCGGGTATAAGAAGCGCTGTTGTCTGATCACCCGTAGGATATCCTCCGGTTGATGGTCCAAAGCCGTTCGGCACTGCAGGTCGCGCAGAAGAGAACGCCATCGAATGGGATCCGCCGGCTGAAGTCGCGTGGCCAGTTTGTTGAACATGGGAAGAGCCGACGCCCACTCACCTAGCTGATAGAGCGACTCCGCGTAGCCAACCAGGACTCGACGGCCCAGGGGCTCATCCAGAAGACCCGCATCCGCTGCCTGATCGGCCAGCGGCTCAAAGAGCTCCCGCGCCCGTTGGCATCGACCCACGTAGAGGTTCGCCTCAGCCAGCTGGACTGTACCGGTACTGCGATCGGGACCGGCAATGTCACTGCCGAAGCGATCCACCCATGCAACGATCTGCTCTGCCAGCAGCAAAACGACATTCGCCTTTTGCCGGGCACCACGCTGGTCTCCCGCCGCCCGAAGGCTTTCCACCCGGCCGGCAAGTGTCGTAAACAGCGCCTGCAGCGTGGGTCCCGCACCTGCTGGGTCCGCAGCGACAAAAGCGGGAATAGCCTTGGCAGCGTCATCCAACCTGCCAAGCCTCTCGTAGGCGACCAGGCGCACCCGCCAGACTCTGGCTGCCAACATCGCTTCATCGGCGGCGGAGGTGGCCGTTTCGAACTCCGCCAGATACTCCAACGCCCGTTCGGGTCGATTGATTTGCGGCAACACCAGGATCTCCGCCGCCATCACCTTCGCCCGGGCGACCCAGGTTCTCAACATCGACAAGCGCGCGGAGTCCCCGATCTGAAGCTGAATGAGCTCGCCGGAAGCTCGCGACACGAATTCGCGCTGAACCGCCGACAAGTCGTCGGCCCGCCGGCGTATCTCCAGAAGATCGTCCGGATTCTGATCAGCCTGGGCGTGCAAACCCAGAGCCAGGCAGCGCACGCGCATGAACATACTCTCGAGATAATGGTCATGCCCGGCGGGCACCAAGGCATACTCAGCAGCAGCCCGATCATACTGCTCCATTTCATCAAGCAGGTGAGCGTAGTAGAAGCGCCAGTATCGCGATGACTCGGTGCCCAAATACCGCTCCACTATCACCCGCAGCGCACTTAGATAGAGTCGCTGAATCTCCGGACGCCCGCGCAACGCCGGGTCGCCATACAACTCCGCTGCCAGTTGAACCGCATAGGTCGCTGCCGACAGGGCGTTTTCGTAATCCCGATGGCCACGACCAACTTCGAGGAAACGCTTCACCGCATCGACAATATGTCCCCGGCGATACTCAGCCACAGCGACGTTATAGAGCACTTCCGGCACAAGCGACGCCTCGCTGTCAGTCGCGCTTGCAAGAAAGTGTTCGCCAATCCGTACGGCTCGGTCCAGCAATCGATTGGATGTGTCATCGGCTTGTGCGTCGTGCACCAGACCGGCCTCGAATAGCAGCCCGGCAATCAGGGCACACTGTTCAAACGGATCAAGCTCCGCGGGATCCGCATCGGGACCCATGGCCTCATACAAGGTTGCGTAGACCTCGTCCCGGTCATCAGCCTCCAGCTCGGCTGTTCGCGCCAGCGCCTTCCACGACTTCTCCCGGTAACGCTCCGCCTCTTCCACCACACCGGCCTTGTGGGCCGCGTCGGACCACGCTCGATATACGGATCGCTCCAGCAAGCCCGCCACCACGCGCAGACCGAGGTTCTCACCATGCTCTTGAACGTAAGCCCAGCGAAAATCGGCCAGGCCGTCGCAGGCGGCATCGAAACGTCCGTCGTCGCGATCATTGCGAACACGCTCGATCCGCGCCAGCGTTACCGCCCATTGAACGTTGCTTCGTTGCGCCGGATCGGTAATGCGATCGGCAATCCGAACAGCACGTTCAAAGCAGCTCCGCGCCGCCACGTGATCATTCAACCTCCGCTTGGTCATGCCCGCAAGCACCAGCGCCTGAACCTGGATTCGGCTGAACCTGTGAGGTGTGTCCAGAAGTGCCTTATTTTCAGCAAAGTACCGCATAATGCGGTGGAGATTACTTGCCCGTGTTGGATCAGCATGATCGCGGGGAAGTGTGTCATAGAAACGCGCCCACGCCAGCAGATAATTCGCCCTTGGGCCGAGTAGGTCAATCCCTTCGATGTACTTTCGCCGCTCGAGCTTCTCAAACTCGGCAACCGAGAGTCCCTCCACCCGGGCGTATTCCGCGGTGAGTTCCTCAGTCAATCTCGTCAGCACATTCACCGCCCGCGACGTCAGCTCGAGCAGTTCACGATGATCGGCCTTGCTGCCTCCGCGATACAGGATGTTCGTGAACATAGGCTCAGCCTGATCGTAGAGGATCGAATGCGCCAGGGTAAACCGCCATTCGAAGCGGCGCAGATCGTCACCGGCCTCTTCGAGCAACTCTTCCAGGATCGCATTAGCCTCGGCAAGGGCGGCCATTCGCTCCTCGAGCGGCCGGCTCAAATCAGCGTACTCAGCCAACTTCATGTCCCGGGCCATCAAACGCTTGGCCACAATGCCCGGGGGCGGATAGTCCTTGAGGTGCAGTTCGAGAAGCTCCGTCAGACCTCGGGCCTTCAACGCCTCACGAAACACTTTGACGTCCAGACGCGACTCCTCGGCGGGTGTCGACCGCTCGGCAGAGACCGTCCGATCAGCCTCCCCAACCTGCAGCGTCGACGCAACGGCAGCTGCGCAGAGGATTGCAGAGAACAGCGCCGGATACCACTTGGTCATGTTCGCAGGACCGCTCACTCGTCTCTTGCCGAGAAACCTCCACTTCACACCGCGCGTGATGAAGCCGGCAATGCCGCTTGCCGTGATACTCCTTGTTCGCTGCATCAAGGTTCACCAAAGGCCACACGTTCGCAACCGGCCCTAAGCGCCGCGTTCCAACAGCCCACAACGTGATCCCAGCGGACATCATCCTCCGCAATGATGACCAGCGGTGTCTTCCGGTCGAAACCGTCCAGCTGGTGAATCTGTCGGACGGCTTCGGTCAACTCCGCAAAACCGCTGGGCACAGAGTCGAAACGATCCAGGCCAATGACAAACTCATCGTGCCCGACCCCAAGCTGCTCAAGGCGCACGACAATCGGACTGAGAGGCAGAGGCACTCCCGGTGCTTGTGACTCCTGGGGCATCTTCCCTGCCAAGATCCCCTCCGCACGCTCGAACGACGTCGTCACCAAAAAGAAGATCAGCAGTAAAAACGTCACGTCGATCATCGGTGCAAAGTTGACCGCTATCCGTGTTCCACGAGGTCTGCGCCGACGCCCCGACTGAGTATGCCGAGCGGCACGGTCACGCAGGGGGCCGCCTCGTCGCGATGCTGCAAACGTAAATGACGACTTCATGTCACTCTTCTTCGGAAACGTGGGCGACGACGTTCAACATCTCAATCTTGTTTTGTGCAATCACTCGCATCACCCGGCGCACGTCTGTGTATTGGAGCCTGCGGTCAGCTCGAATCACCGCCTGAAGACCGGGAGACTGCTGCTTCATTAACCCCAGGCGATCGGCAACAACCTCGAGGCGCTCCGGCCTGTTCGGACCCACGCTGTACAACACCGCACTGCCCCGCGGATCAGAGGGATCGGCCAACCGGCAGTTGACCACCACGCGCTCTGGAATCTTGGCTACTTCGGCCTGACTGTCCTCGGGTTTGGGAAGGTCCATCGGAATCTGTTCGGCAGAGGAGAACCTGCTCACCAACATGAAGAAGATGGTGAGCAGGAAGATCACGTCGACCATCGGCGTAAGGTTTATGCCGAACGATTCCGACTCCCGGTGATGATTGTAGACGTAGCGCATCCTAGCCGCCTCGCCCGGCTGGTGGACTCAAGCTTGCAGAGGTCGACTCGTCGGATTCCGCGCCCGGCTTGAAAACCGAGAGGATCCGCTCCGCCGTCAGAGCACATTCGGCCGAGAGCACGTCGATCCGGTTTCTGAATATCGCGTATATGCTCAACGCCGGGATGGCAACCGCCAATCCCCAGAAGGTTGTAATGAGCGCAATGGCAATCTTGTCCGCCACAATGCGCGCTCCCGGAAACGTGTCGGCAGCATGGATCTCCGCAAAGAGGAGAATCATCCCCGTAACCGTTCCCAACAGGCCTATCATCGGTGCGACGTTCCCGATTATGTTGACGTACTCGATCTTGCGGAACAGCCTCGCGGAACGCTCTTCCAATGCCTCCTCCAACGCTCGCTCCATAGCCGCAAAACCGTTCGACGCCTCGAGCAGGCAGGCGTTAAGCACATACCCGATCATGCTCGGGTCCTCCGCGGTGAACTTGATAGCCTCGAGGTACTTCTTCTCGCCTATAAGCGTCTTGGTCTGCTCCGCTGCCTCGGTGGGAACGATCGCCGCCCGGCGAATAGACAGGCAGTGCTCGATAGTCAGCGCAACCGTGACTATCGACAGCGCGATTAGACCAAACGCGATGATCCCACCTTTCACCACAAAGAAGTCGAACACTTTCACGTCCGACGCAGGCGCTACCCCGGCCCCCGACCCGGACTGCGCCCACACCGGCGTTCCCAGAATCATGGCCAATACCAAAGCCATGAACGCCACAAGATAGAACACTCGGATTAACACCCTGTCCTCCCGTTCGGCATTGATGCTGCCCGCAGCAGCTCAGCAAAGACTAGCCCGACGTCGACTCCGTCGCCCGCAAACGCTCGAGTGCAGCTTCAGCCTTGGCACGCGTATCAATGCGCACTTGTCCATGCTCCAAACATTCTTCGATCAAGTCTACAGCCTTGTCGTTGCGCCCCAGACGCTCGAGCGCCAGGGCGGCTTCATACAGACCTTCGGCGGCACGTGGGTCGTCCGGCATGTGCGCCACCACGCGCATAAAAGGCCAGGTTGCCCTGACCATGTCGTCTTTCGCTGAGGAAGCCCGAAGCAACGCGCGCCCCTTGAGCAGCAGGAAACTCGGCAACAGAGCCTCCGGACAATCGCGGATAGCACGATTGAGACTCGCCAGCTCCGCTTCGCGAAGAGGATCGTTCTCGATATGTTCAAGCGCAGCAAGTTGGATCCCAAAGGCCCTTTCGCAGCCCAGAAGCGGTGAAATCTCCATCGTCGCCACGTCTCGTGCAGCCGACGCAGCTCGTCCATCTCCCGTATGTGAGAGAATCTCGAAGCGAAAAAGCTCCAGCGGAATACGTTGGGCGCCCTGAGGACCCGTTCTGATCGCGCCTTCAAGATGCTCGACGGCCCGCATGGCCTTGGGCGTCCTGCGGGAAGGGAGGTTCTGCGGGATCAATCGAACCGCGGCCGACGGACCCGCCCACTTTCCACGAACCACGCGCACGAAGTTGAGTGTGGCCTGGTCTAGCCGACCGGCCTTGTCACACGCAACCAGCAGCCTGACGGTGATCAGATCGGACCAAAACGACTCACTGAGCCGCAACGTGCGCTTGTATCTCAGGATAGCCCGGTCCGGCTCGCCGCCGGCAAGAAAATGCTCCGCCTCGTTGAAGTCATCGAACAGTCCGCCCTTGTCCACGATGATCAGATCTATGTCGCTTATCCAGATCTCGTGGGCACGATCATCGGCATCCCGAAAACGAAGCCGCCCACCCTCAAGCTTTGTTATCGTAGCACCCGGGAAGTTGATGCTGCCGGAGACGATCTGGTCCGCTGCAGCACCTGCCCCAAGGAGAAGTGACACACATATGACGCTTGCCGGATGTCGAAATCGTTCCATAATCGCTCGCGCCTACGGAATGTCGTCTTCTGTGACAAACTTGAATTCACCGCCGTGCTCGCGGGCTATGCGCTCGAGCAGAGTGGCACCACTCTCGTCAAAATAGGCAATCGTGTAGATCCGCACCTGGCGATCCTCATTCCAACGCTCAAGCCTGTCGATCAGCCCCGCGTCGAACTCTCCATCAGTCAAGAAATAAACAAGATCGGGCTCGAGCGACAATGCGCGATGCATCGCCGGTTCCGGATTAGTGCTGCCCATTGGATCGATTGTGTCAAGAAACTGGAAAAAGGCGGTTTTCTGTGCCATTATCGCGCTGACCAGCCGCTTCGGAGGATTCTCCAGCGGGCGCCCCGAGTTGAAGAAGATTACGTGAAACTTCTGGCTTCGACGCAACGCTCGGATCGAACGCTTGAGCTCCTTGCACACGTATGAGAAGGTTCCCAGCATGGAACCGCTGCGATCGACCACGTACACTATGCGGCGCACTCCGCGGGCCGAGCCGCCAAGCCCAAAGAAGACCGGACCGGTTCCCGGACCCGCGGTCAGTCCGTACTGGGAGAAGTCGCCCCCCCCGGCTCCGATGCCGATGATCGAAAGCTCAGGCTTTTTCGACATGGAAAGCTCAGAGAGCGATTCCGACGGCTGGGGCATGAAACGCACGTCCTGCTCCTCTATGGACTGCTGCGGATTCACAGAATCCGGCATCTGTGAGGAGAAAGACCCCGATGCCTCGATTTCGCCGATCAGCTCCGTACGGGGAACCGGCAAAGCCGTCTCCTTGCCGGCGGCATAAGGGAAAACCAGCAGGAACATAACCATCAAGCCAACACTGTGAAGCGCTAGTGAAATCAGCCACGCCAGGAGAATATCACGTCCCGTCAGATGAATGGATCTTGAACCGGCATGCCCGGCGTCCGTGCTTGTAACAGTGGTGGGGGGGATCGTATTGGCAGCCACCATCGACCTAGTCCAACCTCAAGCGCAAGAGGGACCGCACGAAAACGGGAGCGAAAAGGCAGGACACACAAAAAGACGTTGTGTGGCACGAACATGCGCTCCTTTGTCTCGCTAAGTCTATTCACGAAATCAGAGCACGTCAACGCACCGCAGCTCCCGGTTGCGACCGTCGGGTGCAGGCAACTTACGGCACCTGGATCGGGGCGGCAGGAACATGCGCGGGACACTATCACGATCAAGGGCAGGCCGACCTCAGCAATCGCAAAGATCAGCGGCATCCGCGGATGCGAACTTATCCGCGGGGAATACCGGGGCGGCAAAAGAAACCTGTGCCCGCGACCGCCCGCTCGCCAACGCCGCCTGATCGCCAGGCTTGATGGAATTGAGGTTCCTTATCCTCGAAATTCCGGTAAACTCCGCATCGATATCAAAAGGTCCGGGAGCAACCCATGATTCGCTTACCAATTCGCTGTGTGCCGCCCGCGCTCGTCCTGGGCATTCTCTCAGTAGGTTTCGCAACAGGCGCCGGCAACGACGATGCCGAGCCGCCGACCAGGCAATCGGCGGCGTTGCACGTACGCCTCACCCCGATCGAAGGGTTTGATGATGAGGCCGCCTACGCACGCTCAATAGCAGCCCGCGCGGGCGAGTTGGTCATGCAGGCCCAGCAGAACCCCGATGTTCTGACGCAGACGGATCTCCTGTTGGCCGCTGCAAACCTGATCCTCGCTTTTGAAGTGGAGCCCTTATGCGCCGCCAAGCTCCTGGGCTTCCCGGACGAACAACTGCCGTTGTCGGCTAAGCAGGTTGGCGACGCGTTGGATCGGGCCGACGCCATCATTCTGCAAACCGAGACCACTTTGAGCGGAATCAAAGGCTTGGAAGACGCACCCGCCCAGTGGCTGACCGAGTCGAGTCACCGTGCGGACACCCTCACCGCCTTCGCCAAGGCGTTGCGGGCGTTCCTCCAACCGGAGATCGGCCAAGAGGCCGGTCGCCGGGCCGCCGCAGGCCTGTCCGTGTTCCGCGAGGACGCCAATCCTCAGGTTGGGGCCGCCGCCTCCCTTTGGCAGGCATGTTTGAGGGCACGCGAATCCGACACCTCTCGAGCAATGACCGCCCTCGATTTAGCCCTTTCCGATCCGCGACGAAACACTATGCCATTTGCCTTCTTCGCTCGCTTGCTGAGGTGCCAGCTTGTGTCATCGCGAGGTGGGCACGTAGCCGCCCTGGCCATACTCACGCAGATCGAGGACCGCTGCAGCATCTGGGTTTCCGGCGAGAAGAACCGAGACGACGCGGCCCGCGCAGTTACCTTCGTGGAGATTCAAACGCTCAAGGATTGGCTGGCGAGTGGCACTCAAGACTCGGATTCATCGCAACAGGAATGGTGCGCTAATCGCATTCAGACGCTTGTCCAAGAGCGCTTCGCCGGTGGCAGCGACACAGTATTAAGGCTTTCAACCGCGGTGCCGATCATCGCCCCCGTAGAGGATGCCGGCCGGCAGAGTCTGCATTCGCCAACAAGCCAAGACTGACCCCCACTAGGAAGCGAGGGCCGTCCAACGCCAAAACTCAGCATCGGTGTATTATTGCCACTTGCACTCAAGTAATACCCTCGAGAAGCACGCGAAGCCTCACGGGGAGCGGCGTCTCTTGCACCGATTTGGGACATTTGCCCCAGTATCGACTCAACCTGTCACTAATTGTGTCGAATCGCCCCTAAGTTTCGTTGACGTAGAGGCTTGCGGCGCGTCGATATATTTAGTCACGTGCACACAATATATTGGTGTTTATCCTTGACGAGGTGCAATAGGTGGAGTAGTATTAAGTTTGCTCGTGTCGTACATAATGTTGGGACGCGGTTTGCTCGGCCCTCCGTTCTGGATTCATTGGGTCGGATCGCGGTTCCGGCTTCCAACTTTGGTTTCCAGCAGCGGGCATCCGAGGGGAAGGGCGAGAGGCGCCGGCTGGCTGACCTGTGCGTCGGTAGTCCCGTTTTTCGGTAAACCTGCGGAACTTAGCCCGGTTCTCAAGACCGGTGGAGGCGTAGCACTGTATGTCGGAGACCATGGAGAAAGAGTGTGGTTTGAGTGTCAAGGATGACACGCGGAAGTCGGATTCCACGTTCTCAGAGAATGGGCTGCGCGTCCTTCGTGCGCGGTATTTAAAGAAGGACGAGAGCGGTCAATGCACGGAGTCGCCTAGAGATATGTTCAGGCGGGTAGCCGGCGCGGTCGCCCAGCCTGAGACACTCTACGACACCGACCCTGACGTGCGCAGCGAGTGGGAGGATCGGTTCTATTCGTTGATGATAAGCCGACGGTTCATGCCCAACAGCCCGACGCTCATGAACGCCGGGCGGGAGATGGGCATGCTCAGCGCGTGTTTCGTGCTACCGGTCGGGGACAGCATCAACGAAATATTCGACTCCATCAAGCACACAGCTTTGATCCAGAAGGCCGGTGGTGGGACCGGCTTCGCCTTCGACGAGCTGCGCCCCACCGGTGACTATATAAGTAGTTCGGGCGGCACGACCAGCGGCCCGATATCCTTCTGGCGGGCGTTTAGCGAAGCCACCAACGCCATACAGCAGGGTGCGTTTCGACGCGGCGCCAACATGGGGATGATGTACATCCACCATCCCGACATACTGAAGTTCCTCCACGCCAAAGAGGATCTAACCCAGTTCACCAACTACAACATCTCCGTAAAGGTCACCGACGAGTGGATGGACAGGTTCATTGCCGAGCCGGACTCGCCGCATGTGGTGCGCAACCCACGAACCGGGCGCACCTACCTCATGCCCAAGGACCTGGAGATCTGGGAGTACGACATCCGCTCGCTGGTGGAAGTGAGCGAGGATGACGCCTGTCCGGACGGCGAGTTCTACACCCGTCAGGACATGTGGGACATAATCGTCAGCAATGCCCATCGTACCGGTGAACCCGGAGTGGTCTTTATCGATCCGATCAACCGGGCAAACCCCACGCCGCATCTCGGACGAATCGAGGCCACCAACCCCTGCGGCGAGCAACCCTTACTACCTTACGAGGCGTGCAATCTGGGGAGCGTGAACCTGGCCAAGTTTGTGCGCGCGGGCGTGGACGACAGACCCACAATCGATTGGAACGGGTTGGAGGAAACCGTCCACGAGGCGACCCGTTTTCTGGATAATGTGATCGACGCGAACAAGTATCCCCTCGAAGAGATCGACGCAGTGTGCAAGGCCAATCGTAAGATCGGCCTGGGAATCATGGGGTTTGCCGACGCTCTGTATATGCTGGGCATACCCTACGATAGCGAAGAGGGCGTCGAACTGGGCGAGCGCTTCATGAAGTTCATCAACGACGAAGCCCACAACTACAGCGAGAAGCTGGCTCGGCGGCGGGGCAGTTTTCCCAGTTGGGAAGGGAGCACTTACGACACAGAGTACCACCGGCCGATGCGCAATGCAACCTGTACGACCGTGGCGCCGACCGGGACTATCAGCATAATCGCCGGCTGTTCCGGGGGAATCGAACCCATGTACAGCCTGGCCTTTTACCGCAACGTGCTTCGTGAACAGGAACGGGGCGACAAGCCAATGATCGAGGTCAACCCGATCTTCGAGGCGATTGCGGTCAAGCGCGGTTTCCTAAGCGAGGGATTGATGGAGCGGATTGCCACGGACGGCACCCTCGCTGGCGCGGAAGAGGTCCCCGCGGAGGTCAAGCAGGTGTTCGTCTGTGCTCACGACATCGCACCCGAATGGCATATGCGCATGCAGGGTGCCTTTCAGAAACACTGCGACGCCTCGATTTCCAAGACGATCAATTTCCCCGAAAGCGCAACCGTCGATGAGGTGGCGGAGATCTACAAGCTTGCTTATGAACTCGACTGCAAAGGTGTCACCGTCTACCGCAACGGCTGTCGAGACAATCAACCGATGGCCCTGAAATCCGACGGGAAAGGTCAAGAGAAGAACACCGCGGAACAACCTTTGGCCCAGCAGAAACCGCTCGAGCCTGCCGTCTTGCCCGAGATTTGCGCCGGCATCCGCGTGCGCCAGCTGACCCCGTTCGGCAACATGCACATCAATATCACAGTTGATCCGGTAGCTCAGCGCGAGCTGGAGGTCTTCGCCCAACTGGGTAAAGGCGGCGACTTGGCCAACAGCGATCTTGAGGCGATTTGTCGCATGATCAGCCTGTGGCTTCGGTCCGGCGGGAGCCTCTTGCAGGTTGTTCGGCAGCTCCACTCGATCGGATCTAGCCTGCAGGTGCATACCAAGGAAGGCAAGATCATGAGTCTGGGAGACGGATTGGCTCGCGGACTCAAGAGATATATGCGTGCAAAGGCGGACGCCGGGCTGCGCGCCCTGCTGGTTGGCGACGCTCCGTTAGATGCACCCCGCAATGCTGCACAGGCCAAGGGCCAGGGTGACAATGGGAAGGGCGGCAACGGAAAAGGGTCCAACGGTAACGGCCAGAAGCAGACACAGACTCTTGATAGAGAGGCGGCGCCTCGAACTGTTGCGCCTGTTCCCTCGCGAATGGAGGCGATGGGAATACAGTGGCAGCAGACACAATACAAGGTGGTTTGCCCAGATTGCCAAGGGCCCCTACGTTTTAACGAAGGATGCGTGGCCTGCGACTCGTGCGGCTTCTCGAAATGCTGAAAATTGTCTGCCGTCCGGTAAAATTTCCTTTTCGTTGCTGACTTTTGCGTTGACGCGGGTACAATTGTTTGTCGATGAACGAAAGGTGGAATCTGGTTTTTGCCGATAGGGCAGATTGGACAGCAGTTCAAGCGACCGAAACTCGGTGTAGTGATAGTCGCATAACTAGGATGGATAATCTCGGAGGTAGGCCCGCGAGCCCACATTAAACGAAGTACCAGGCTTCTTTCCCCTCCGGAAAGCACCGTTTCGCCTTAGGGTGGGCGGTGCTTTCTTATTGCGCACGATGGATGTCACTAGCAGGCGCCCCTAATGTCGGGCGCCTACACCTCTTGCCGTAGGATTTCATGAGGGTATACTTGTGCGATTCTGGCCATCGACAACGTGTTAGCTGTCGTGGTTACCCGGTGAGCCAGCAGTGCAGGAGAGTGATGTGGCTGTTCGGATCAGACTAAAGAGAATCGGTCGCCGGCATCGTACTGCGTATCGCCTTGTGGCGATCGACGCCCGGAAAGCGCGGGACAGCAGGGTTATCGAGGAGTTGGGCAGTTACGACCCGCACTTCGCCGACGAGGATCGCCAGGTGGCGTTGAAGCGCGACCGGATCGAGTATTGGCTGGGCGTGGGCGCCAAGCCAAGTGAAACGGTCCACCGGCTCCTGCAGAAAAACGGAGTGGTCGCCGACGCCGCCCCCGCTTAGCCCCCGCATTCGTCAGCCGATGTGGATCGACGTTTTAACACTCTTTCCGGAAGTGTTCGAATCCTATTTAGCTACGAGCATAGTAGGTCGAGCGGTAGCGGAAGGCAGAGTCACGATTCGGTGCACCAACTTTCGCGACTTCGCCAAAGACAAGCACCGCAGCGTTGATGACCGGCCCTTTGGCGGCGGTCCAGGCATGGTGTTGATGTGTGGACCGGTATTCGACGCGCTCGAAAGCGTGGAAGCCCAGCGCAAGGAGAAGCCCCAGCGAATCCTGCTAACTCCGCAGGGCGCTCGGCTGACGCAACGCGTTGTGGCTGAATTGGCCCAAGAGCCCGCGCTTCTGCTCGTGTGCGGACATTATGAAGGGTTTGACGAGCGTATCCGGATTCGGATCAACGCTCGCGAAATCTCCGTCGGAGATTATGTGCTTTCAGGCGGCGAACCTGCCGCCATGGTGCTTGTTGACGCTGTTGTTCGTTTGCTGCCCGGGGCACTGGGCGACGAGGCGTCCGCAGATAATGACTCGTTTGCAGACGGAGTGTTGGAGTACCCGCAGTACACCCGGCCGCGTGAGTTTCGCGGCATGAGGGTCCCTGAGGTTCTTCTTTCCGGCAACCATGCCGAAATAGCGGCATGGCGCGAAGAGCAGGCCAGGCAGCGTACGGCCCAGCGTCGCCCGGATTTGCTGGGGCCGAGCTGAGGGACTTCAAAGCGGGAACGCAAACAGAATGGAATTAGGGCGAGTTTGCCGGCCTTGCGTGCATCGGCGAGCGCCTTGGCTTGGTAGGAGTAGCATGATGAGTTCGCCATTGATCGACTTGGTTCAGAAACAGTATCTAAGGCCCCAGACTCCCGAGTTTCGGGTCGGGGACACGGTCGATGTACACTGCCGCATCGCTGAAGGGGAAAAGGAGAGAATTCAGATATTCAACGGCGTGGTCATCGCCCGGGGAGGCTGCGGTATTGATGAATCCTTCACAGTAAGACGCATTGTCAACAACGAGGGTGTAGAGCGCAAGCTCCTTGTCCATTCGCCCAATGTCGTCAACGTGAAGGTGAAACGTTGTGGTAAGGTCAGAAGAGCGAAGCTCTTCTACCTGCGCGATCGAGTCGGGAAGGCTCGCAAGCTCCGTGAACTTCGGACTCATCAGAAGAAAACTACGCAGCCTGAGTTGGCCGCTGCGCCGGCCTGACGATCCCCGGGCTCTGGGCTCGCATGGGGAACGCGTCGCGGTTCGCTTCCTGAAACGCCGCAAGTGCAGAATCATCGCGCGAAACTACCGTTGCGTCGCCGGCGAGATCGACCTAATAGCGGCTGATGGTCAGACCCTTGTTTTCGTCGAAGTAAAGACCCGCGCGAGCGGCGAGGCCCAGGATCCCCAAGAGGCTATCCGGCCGGGAAAGTGGAAGAGGGTGGAGCGAGCGGCTCGGTACTTCCTCATGCAGCAGTCGAATGCCGACTGCCCCTGCAGGTTCGATCTCGTCACCGTTTTATGGCCTCCGCGGGGCTCTGCGGTAATCGAACACTTCGAGGACGCTTATCAACCTCGCCGTTCCTAGGGAGGTCGCACTGACAGTAGGCAAAACCAGCCATGAGCCTGATCGACTCACATGCCCACCTCACGTTTCCGGAGTTGGCCGACTGTGTCGAAGATGTGCTTGGACGTTGCGCGCAAGCGGGGGTCGAGAAGGTAATCACTGTGGGCATCGACCCGCCCGATGCCCGCGCTGCCGTCGAGTTGGCCCAGCGGTACCCGAATCAGGTGCATGCGGCCATCGGAGTACATCCGCATAACGCCCAGAAGGTCGATGAGACCGACCTGATCGAGCTGGCCAAGCTGTGGGATCACCCCACGGTCGTGGGCTTCGGCGAAATGGGGCTCGACTACCATTATGACTTCGCGGACAGGGGGGCACAGCAATCGGTCTTCGCCCGCCAACTCACACTGGCAAAAGATCGCGACCGGCCCATCATTATTCATAGCCGCAAGGCACTCGACGACACCATCCGATTGCTGCTCGAACACGGATACGACCAGCATCCCGTGGTTTTTCACTGTTTCACGGGGGCGAAAGACGAAGCCGCGCGTATCGCGGAGCACGGCTGGTGGATTTCCTTCACTGGGATAGTGACCTTCCGCGACCCCGGTCAGCTGAAGGAAATCGCCGGGGCACATCCTGCGGACCAGTTGATGATCGAGACGGATTCACCGTTCCTCTCCCCGGCTCCGGTACGGAACAAACGCCCTAACGAACCGGCTCATCTTATCCACACCGCAGGGTTCCTCGCCGATGTCCGGGGCGTAGAATACGAGGCGCTTGCGGAACAGACGAGGCAGAATACACAGAAGTTCTTCAGGGTCTGATCCGCGGGAGCCGTGCCAATAAGCTCGTAGCGAATGCTCTGACGCGCGGGATGACACTGAGCACGTGTCGTAAACCATACCGGAACAACACAGGCTGTAGAGGATGCTGCCATACATGAAAACTGCGGAGCAACGCATACGCGAGCAGGTGATTGGGAAGCCCTACAGCGACACTCTTGATGTCGATTGGCTGGGATACCGTCCAGTTGTGGAAAAGGACTCGCTCATAATCGTCGACGTCGTCTACTGCGGCCCAGTGGGCGGGGAGGCAACACGCCATCAGTTCGCCGACGTGGTGGGGGGCAAGATCGTCAACCTGGGCCGGGGCAAGGACGTAGCCGTGATCAAGCGGAAACCACCCGAGCGGGGCTAATGGCCAACGAGTCCTTATGACATAAAGACTTTCATGCGTATGCGTGACATGGTATAATGCCCCTGCAGGGTCGCTCCTAGCTCGGTCGATCTCGGTTCGAGCGAACCGGCTCGTTCGCGGATCACCTTGCAAGGAACACGTGGGAATCAGCAGTCGA
The DNA here is from genome assembly GCA_020348265.1 of Phycisphaerales bacterium. Lineage (GTDB taxonomy): Bacteria > Planctomycetota > Phycisphaerae > UBA1845 > UBA1845. The sequence goes on from CP070744.1 coordinate 4,003,068, forward strand.
GCCCAAAGGGTGCCAGACCACGTCAAACACCCAGAGGCTACGTCATGGATGGCCCAGACGAAAAAGCTGTTGCAGAATGCGCCGCGTCGCTTTCGTCGCTTCTTACGGGCAGCGATGGGAAGAAGCGTCTGTCTCCTGACGGGCAGCGGAAGATGCGCAAAAACGCCGTCTCATCACTGCGTGATTTCGATGACGAGGCCCTTTTGGCTACCTTGCACAGACTCCACCAGGCGGGGAAATCCGAGACCCTCAAGCAGACCAAGCGAAAGACTGACAAGAAACGCGAGAGCCGAATCATACCCTCCACGCGCCGCCGAACAGGCGTTTTTTTGTGGTTGGCGACGGCTACGCTGGCCGGTGCGATCGTTATGGGCATGGAGATCGCCGCGTTCAGACTCTACGCACCCTACCTGGGATATTCGATCTACGTCTGGGGAACGATGATCTCAGTCGTAATGGGGGCGCTGGCGCTGGGGTATGCCTTGGGGGGATGGCTTGCCGATCGAAGCCGTTCCGACAAGCTCCTCTATGCGTTGGTGCTCATCAGCGCCGCTTACCAGCTCATCATCATCTTCACGGTACGTTCTTTCTTGCCCGCTCTATCCGAGCTGGGTGATTTCTTGGGAACGGCGGTCGCAACCCTGATCGTTTTCGCTCCCCCCATGGCGGGGCTTGCCACCGTAGGCCCGTTCGTGATCCGTTTGTTGACGCGGGCCGGGCACGCAGGGTCCACCGCCGGCCAAGTGTATGCACTCTCGACCGCCGGCAGTATCGCGGGGATTCTGTTAACGAGCTTCGTGGTTATCCCGAGGTTAGGCACACAAGCGGCGCTGGAGATTTCCTGTGCAGCCTCAGCCCTTTTGGGTATTGCGGGGATAGTCCGGGGTAGACGCTTCGCTCTTGCGGCTTTGCTGCCCCTCGCTGCCCTGCCCTTCAGCCCTGAGCCCAGTTGGGGCACAAGTACCGTCGCAGTCAGCGAATCCGCCTATAACCTGGTTCGCGTCGTGCGCGAGGGAACGCAGCTGATGCTCATCCTCAACGACGAGGCATCCGTCGCCACACGGCAGGAGACGAACACAGGCTGGACCGGAGGCTACTACGATGACTTCGCCCTTGGCCCACTGCTCGTGCCCGCACATCGTGCGCTGGTGCTGGGCATGGGTGCGGGAGGGTCCATAAGTTCGATGCGCGCTACTGCACCCGACATCGAGATTGACGCGGTGGAGATCGATCCGGAGGTTGTGGCTGCAGCGTTTCGCCACTTTGGACTCGATCGGAACGATGAACGACTACGTATCCACGTAGCTGACGCCCGCCCTTGGGTCGCACGGAACGCCGGACAGTACGACATCGTCCAGATCGATCTCTACCAAGGGGGACCGTACATACCATTCTACCTGTGCACCCTGGAGTTCTTCGAGTCGGTGCGCAAGCACATGACGGATGGCGGATTATTGATGATGAACGTACTCGACGCCGGCGAGCATCTAGAGCTGCTGTCATCGGCCGTTGCCACGCTCAAGCAGGTCTTTCCCTCCGTGGCGGTTTTCTCCCGCCCGACAGGCAATCACATGGTGCTCGCTTCTTCCCAACGGCGTTCGGTGGAGCATATTCGCAAGACACTCGCTGAGGTCGAAGGAGAGGATGTAACCAGTCGTCACGCCCGAAGAGTCGCATCGGTCGTGGTGGATTTCGTCACCACGCAGGACACCCCCGTCTTCACTGACGACCTCGCACCGATCGAGGCAATGACCAAGCGGATGATGGAGACCACCCGCACGGCCACATCCATCTCAAGATCGCGCTGATTCGCTCAGACGTGTCGCATGAGTACTGGAGCCATTGCACACAACCCGGGGACCTGACCGATCGCCTGCAGCGCGGACCAAGTCCCTGGGTGTGTTGCTTTGTCGGAAAGGCGTAATCCTAAACCCGATACTGCCCGAAACCGACTTTCTTGACACCCTTGAGGTCCGGGAGCGTGTTACTCACCGCCTTGGTCAGGTCCTTTGCATCCGACTGGTAGCCGGCCTTTCTGACCGCGACGGCAATCTCGTTGGGACTCATCGACGTCGCGCGCTGCCCAAGCACCTTGGTGATATAGCTCTTGAGTGAGCCGGGGCGAGGACCGCGCCCAGCCGGCCTACCTCGCTTCTTGGGTGCAGCTCCCACCATACGACCCCTGGGAACCGCCGCGCCGATAGCCTTCATAGCCGCGGTGACGGCTGCCACTTCCGCATCCAGAGCGGCACGTTGGGCAGACACGTCAGCCAGATAAGTCTGCATTTCACCTACCAGCCTTTCGACACCGCCAACCGCCACGCGAGCTGCCACCTTCTTCGCACCGCTTCCTTTGGGACGTCCAACCTTCCCTTTCGCTTTTGCCACTGGGCGCTTCTTGCCTCTTGCCGAGCCCGCCCTATGAATAGTATTCATGTGCCGCGCTAGATGGGCGGGCATCGAAAAGGTGCGCGAGCACTTCGAACATTTGAGTTTAGCTGCCATAAAAAGTCTCCTATATAAGTAGGCCAAGTAGACACGCCATGGATAATCTAAGCAGGTGCTCTGCATTGTGCAAGTGGTCTATTGGAAGTTGGTCAAATTTATATGGGTAGGGCGGAGCCGGAATAGTGATTGTCGGAAACTCTGGAGTCCCAGCATCTCCAGGTTAATCAGGTATTCCAGGGTGCCGCAAGTCAGCGATCACCCGCTGGTGGAACCTGCAAACGCGACAATACAGGAGTAATCGCGTGCCGACCTGCGCAGCCTATTCGCCCGATCTTGGCCACCCTGACGGTGATATGCCGCATTACGCTACACATTGACAGGTTGTGCAAGTTTGCCTGAGTCGTACAATTTCCGATTAAGCTTTGTAATTGCCCCAACCAGGCGGGTACTGAGATGAGTTAGAGTGGAGAGACCGTACCTGATTTCGTCTCTATCCTGGCACGGATCGGAGAGAAAAGAATAGTCTGGCAGCCAGAGTATGGGGCGCTTAGGCTTTTCGACAGCTAGATTATGTGGTAGTTAAAGCGAGTATTCACTCTGGCGTCGTTGTGGGGTACCTGGAGCATGGAATATAGGGCAGATTACCTATTCACGATACGTCGGTTCGATTCAACCTATTGAACCCAGGAAGGGCACGTGGCGAATCTGGAAGTTGGGTGATATGAACATCCACGCCCGCTGACCGGGCCGACTCGCCTCCCAATGAGCAAAAGTCATTCGATGCTCAATGCGCAGGCTCAGACCGTCGGGTCCGAGTCCTTGTTGAGAACCGCGCTCGTTAGGAGACATGAACATACCGACTCACACACCACGGTCATAGGTCTTCTTCTTGGGCGTGCGTTTACCGGAACCCGTACGCCTGCGACCCTTAGGTCGTTCACGTTCTCCCCTTACGGGTCTGCGTTTGTTCGTCTCAACGACGTTTTTCTTACGTGACTTCGCACGTTCGCGGCGACCCTTCTCGACCGCTGTTGGTTTCGGCCTCTGGTCTTTCACTACCGCCACGGGTGGCTGGACTCGCTCGGGTTTTGGACTGTTTGAGAGCGCGAAATAGGACCCCGCGCCCAATACCAGCGTACCCACCCCGGCGATCGTCAACTTCTTTCTCATATCGTCCATCGCTCTACCCCCACTAATAAGATGTGCGTCGAGCCTGCTTGCCCGACCTCTTAGAATCTGATCGACACTCGCTCACAGTGATGCACCTACGCCCCTGGCTGGGGCGTCTTTCTGATTCTTCTACC
>CP070744.1:4006919-4038654 GCA_020348265.1 Phycisphaerales bacterium
GGCGAGAGGGCTGTTAGCCATCGCAGCAGTGCATTCTGTGGTTCAACGCTCTAGGGGCATCCCGGCTGGTGCGGGGACCGGTTCTACCGGACACCTTGCGTTATGTGCCAAGGCCCTGTCCGCGTTGGCCTGGATCTATTGCGCTGTCGGGTTGGGGTATTTTCGTACTCTTTGCCGCCCTAGCTCAACGATGCCCCGATAAGCGGTTGCACTTTTTTCTTTCCGAATCGGATTTGCCCGGGCGCGGGGGATATCAGATTGTACAATCGTGATCCTAGCGATATCCAATTCGGCGGTGTTATCGGCACGTAATGCGCTCACTCGGAACCAGACCCAGCAGGGACGTGTTCTGCAGCGTTTGGCTACGGGGAAGAAGATCAATGCCGGTAGGGACGATCCAGCGGGTCTTATCTCGTCGGAACAACTTGCAGCGGAGATAAGAGCCCTCGAGGCTGAAACCAAGAGCCTCTCACGAGTGCACTCTAATGCCACGATAGTGGATGGAAATGTCGGCCAGGTGTCGGAGATGTTGGGGGACATCAATGCCCTGGTCGTCGCAAGTGCCAATCAGGCGGGTATGAGCGACGAGGAAATTGCCGCCAACCAGATGCAGATCGACAGCGCGGTTGCCGGGATCGAGCGAGTCACGGGGCAGTCCATCAGCTCGCTTGAGGGCATCAATATCCCAAACGGCGGTAATGCTGCTGTCGAAGCCAAGCTCAACTCTGCGCTGGCAGCAGTGAGTTCGCTCAAGACGGGAGGGGCCAACAGCCTGACCAGCGGGAACTTCGAGGATGCCCAGACGGCGATCAGAGGGGCGATTACGGACGTAGCGGTCAGTCGCGGCGTGGTGGGGGCATATCAGAAATACACGGTCGAGAGTCGGATTAACTCCAATAACGTTACGATCGAGAACCTCACCGCAAGCAGAAGCCGAATCGTCGACACCGATTATGCGGTCGAAACCAGTAACCTGATCAGATCAGAGATACTCACCACTGCGAATATCAAGACTCTGAAGATCGCCGGCCAGCAGGGTGCCCACGTTCTGGCACTGCTCAAGTAGATCACCGGCGGGCAGCGCTCGCTCTATTCGTCGGCACTCGCAGTATTCAGCTCGTCTACAAGTTCGGCGGCTCGACGAAGGTGGGGGATGACTATCGAGCCTCCTACGATCAAACCTACGTTGAATATTTCGTAAAGCTGTTCATCCGTAGCACCGAGTTCCTTGCAGCGGATGACGTGATAGGAGATGCAATCATCACAGCGCAGGACCATCGAGGCGGCCAGGCCTGCGAACTCCTTGGTCAATGCATCGAGGGCCCCGGGCTCATAGGCCTTGCCGTCCAATGTGAAGAACCGGTTGATTGACAGGTTCTTCTGCTCAAGGATGCGTTCGTTCATCTTCTCGCGGAATTCACGGAACTGCTGTAATCGGCTGCTCATTATACGGTCTCCCTGGAGATTATCCGGGCAACGTAGGCAAAGCCCATAGTACGGCGAACCGCGTACCGGGCAAAGGGACCGGTGAATGTGTCGTACGCTGCGGATGGGGCATCCAAATATGGGGCCAAGGTGCCACGTACACGCCGATCGTAGATGCCAGCTGGATTACACAGCCCACGTGCCGCCTTTTGCCTAAGGAGCCGCGGCGCAGATTGACAAAGACGGTCATCCTGGGGAAAGTATATACGTGTAGGTGTGAGATTCCTCTGCGTGGCCGGGGGGAGCCCCAAATACAGAAGTACGCTCGGTGACGAAAAATCGGCAGTCCCAGCCGCGGTGATATGTCCGAGCCTGTAGGGAGGCGTTGTGTCGTCCGAAGAACGCAAGCCGATTACTCGTGTGCTGCAGGCTGTCGCCCAAGGCGATTCCGAGGCCGGGCGGGACCTGTTGCCGCTGGTCTACGATGAACTGCGCAATCTCGCTCGGGCGCGGCTGGCACATGAGGCTCCCGGACAGACCTTGCAGCCTACCGCACTGGTGCACGAAGCCTACCTTCGCGTGTCCAAGAATGAAGACCTGGCTTGGGACTGTCGGGGTCACTTCTTTGCAGCAGCCGCTCGGGCCATGCGCCAGATCCTTGTCGAGAATGCGCGGCGTAAGACGGCCCAAAAGCGCGGTGGTGGGCACGTTCGCCAACCCGCAGATTCATTGGAACCGGCACTGGAACCGCCATCGGAGGACGTTCTGGCTGTGGACGAAGCAGTCAAGCGTCTTGAGCGGGAAGATCCTCGCAAAGGCCAGATCGTCAACCTCCGCTTCTTTGCACGGATGACCACCGCCGAGACGGCGGCTGCGCTGGGCGTTTCCGTCGGTACGGTGCGCCGCGAGTGGCGATACATTCGCGCGTGGCTTCAGGCGCACTTGACGGAACATGAGGGTGCTTAATTCTCCAAGCAGTGTACCACGGTGGCAAAGTACCCCGGTGAACTTGTTCGGAGGCAGAGCACCGATAACTCGGCACGGTTGTATCGCGTCGAGCTCGCATGGGTTCGGCCTCGCCCACAAGCAAGCTGGCCCATGCTGAACGCATATCGAGACTGAGTACCGATAAGCATTCTGGGCGAGTTTCTTGACCCACATCCCCACGGCATCCGGTGCAAACTGCGCAAGTCTACACTCGGTTTACACATTAGTAGATGGTCGGGCACTTGTTCTCCGCTCGCACTCGAACAGCGGTTCCGTTGCCGGCGTCACTACCAACTAGCGTGGGCAAGACACCGCCACAGGGTGCGAAACTCCGGGACCGACCCGAGGGCGCACCGCGGGTCTTCAGCCGCCAGGACGAGCAACGTACCTGTGTGGTCGTGCTGTTAGCCTGAGAAGTCTGTGTCGACCGCCGAGCTAACCCAGCATTGTCGACACGTGCCGCTCTGATTGACTTGAAGTGGTATTCACATATGGTCAATGACCCTCGAAGGTGGTTATTGAGGTAGGATTCACAGGAATGGCTAGCGTACGTCAGCAAGCTGAAGAGCTATTCCACCAAGCGGTGGAGTTGTCACCCAATGAACGCACCGACTTCATCGAAAGACACTGCGCAGACGGTACTCCCGTCCGTCTCGAAGTCGACCTCCTCTTCACCGCTTTGGATACGCCTCCCATCCCTGCACTGCAGGCTGTCGAGCTTCTGGATCAAGATGATACCACCCTGGTCGGGGAGTCCGTGGGCCCCCACAGAATCCTCGAGCTCATCGGGGAGGGGGGGTTGGGAACGGTGTACTTGGCCCAGCAGCAAAAGCCCTTCCATCGTCAAGTCGCCTTGAAGGTCATAAGACCGGGCATGGACACCAGGCAAGTGGTGGCCCGCTTCGAGACTGAGCGGCAGGCCCTGGCCATCATGGAGCACCCCAACATCGCCAAGGTGTTCGACGGAGGTGCGACGGAAGCGGGGCGACCCTACTTCGTAATGGAACTGGTCAAGGGCGTTCCCATCACCGAATACGCCGACCGAAACCGCCTGACCGTGCGCCAACGCTTGCGTCTGTTCGTTGAGGTGTGTAATGCCATCCAGCATGCTCATCAGAAGGGTGTTATTCACCGAGATATCAAGCCTTCCAACGTTCTGGTAACCATGCAGGACGGTACAGCTGTTCCCAAGATAATCGACTTCGGTATTGCCAAGGCCATCTCGGGTCCCCTCACGGATAAGACCCTGGTCACCACGGTTCAGCAGCTCATAGGTACGCCGGAGTATGCCAGCCCCGAGCAGCTGGAGATTGGGGAGCTGGATGTGGACACGCGCAGCGACGTCTACTCGCTAGGTGCGCTGTTGTACGAGCTGTTGACCGGAATGACTCCCTTTGACACGGATTCGTTGCGCAAATCCACCTACCGGGAGATCCTGCGCATCGTTCGCGAGGAGGATCCACTCACCCCTTCGCGTCGTTTGAGCACATCAGGTTCGGAGTTGGTCAAGGTTGCGAACTGCCGACGGGTCGAGCCTCGCACCCTGGGCAATGTCCTTCGTGGCGACCTGGACTGGATTGTCATGAAGGCGTTGGAGAAGAATCGCACCCGCCGATACGACACCGCCACCGCCTTAGCCTCGGATATTGAAAGGCATCTTGCCAACGAGCCGGTTCTTGCGGATCCCCCCAGTGCGCTGTACCGCTTCCGCAAGACGGTTGCACGCCACAAAGCTGCTTTCGGGTTCGTCAGTGCTCTATTCGTGCTGGTAGCGTGTTTTGGGATATGGATGGGCCTTCTCTACGGCCAGGCGGACGAGTTGCGACGCCAGGCGGAGCAGCAGCGCGGTCTGGCCGAAGCCAACTTGTTCCGCGCCCGGGTGGCAGAGGAGCGCGCTAAGACGGAGGCGGATTTCCTGCACGAGTTGCTGGCCTCGGTGGATCCCGATATTGCCCAATCCCGTGAAATCAGTCTTCGTTACATACTTGATGAGGCAGTCAGGAAGATTGATAAAGGTTGGCTCGAAGAGCATCCTGAAGCCCAAGCCGCCGTACGCATGACCATTGCCAAGACCTACTTCTCGTTGGGTCTCTACACCGAGGCGGAAGGTCAGGTTCGCCTGGCGGAGAAGGCCTATCGGGGGCTGCTGGGTCATGAGCATCCTGAAACGCTGCGGGCACGCTATTGGTTGGGAGCGACGCTCCGCGGGACGCAGCGAGTGTACGACGGAGGACAGATCATCGGGCGTAACGCGCTCACCCAGACGCGTGTTCTGGGTGCTGAACATCCGGACACTCTTAGGTCGATGAACGTGGTGGCAATAACGTATTGGTATCCCAGTACTTACGCCAAGGCAGAGAAGATCCACCGCGAGACCCTGGAGGCGCAGCGTCGTGTGCTTGGCAACGATCACGAGGATACGCTCACATCAATGGTCAATCTGGGGGGGGTGCTGAGCGCACAGGGAAGGAACGCAGAGGCAGAGACTGTGTTGCGCGAGGCTCTTGACCATAAAAGGCGCATCCTAGGTGAGGAACATACCGACGTAGCCGGTGTTGCGATAAGCCTGAGTTCGGTGCTGAGAAACCAAGCTAAACGTCCAGAGGCGGAAACACTGCTGCGAAACGCTCTGGAGATTCACCGCAAGGTGTTTGGCAGTGCACATCATAGGACTCGCGTTTCCCTGGCTCTTCTGCGCGGGATACTTCGCGCTCAGGGTAAGCTGGAGGAGGCCAGGCCATACATTGTTGAAGAGCTGGCGCGTTTGAAGCGAACTGCAGAAAGTGACGATGCGAGTGCCTCTGCCCTGTATTCCTACGCTTGGTCTCTGTTGAACTGCGAGCTCTCCGACCTGCGCGATCCGGAGTCAGCCTTGCCAGCTGCCCAACAGGCTGTCGAACTAGACAACGGCGAGACGAGGCGCTTTTTTGATGCTCTGGCATTGGCTCATCTTATGGTTGGCGACATCGATAGCGCCATCGAGGCAGAGCAAGAAGCCAACACGGTGTTCTTCGAACACTTGGGTGCGCCTTACCCGGTGTCCGACGCCATGTGTCTTATGGGATTCTATCTCAAGGCCACACGTGACTTCGATGGGGCTGCCGAGGTCTATCGCAGTATGCTGGAGCGAGGTGGCGGCGACATCGAGCCCACTGATTCCGCCATGGCTGACGCCCTCTTCTTGCATGGCCAAGAGGCCACGTCCAAACACGAGTACGATGAGGCCGAGGTGCTGCTTCGGGCATGCTTGGCAATACAGAGCAGGATCCTCCCGCCGGGGGATCCGCAGATCGCCGCAACGATGAGCATGCTTGCGGTTAGTCTACTGCGGGTGGGCATGTTCGAAGAGGCAGAATCACTGCTGATGGATGCATACAACATGATTGCGGACAATACCAAGGTATCCGGTGAGGCGAGGCAGGAGATCTTGCAGCGGATCATCGAGCTCTATGAGGGGTGGAACATGCCTGATGAAGCGGCCCAGTGGAGTGCAGAACTGCCGGAATTCACCACAGGAACCACACTGGGCGAAGTGGAGTAGTATTCATAATGATCAAGAGCCCTCGAAGGCGATTCCTAGGTAGGACTAGCGGAAATGACTAGTGTCCGTCAGCAGGCTGAAGAGCTGTTCCACCAAGCAGTGGATTTGTCACCCGACGCGCGTACCGATTTCATTAACCGACACTGTGCCGACGGCACCCCCGTCCGTCTGGAAGTAGACCTCCTTCTTACTACTCTCGATGAGCCCGCCATACCCGCGCTGCAGGCGGTAGATCTTCTGGATCAAGACGATACCACCCTGATCGGAGAGTCCGTGGGCCCCTACAGAATCCTCAAGCTCATCGGCGAGGGGGGGTTGGGAACGGTGTACTTGGCCCAGCAGCAAGAGCCCTTCCAGCGTCTAATCGCCCTTAAGGTCATAAGACCGGGTATGGACACCAAGCAAGTCGTGGCCCGGTTCGAGACTGAGCGGCAGGCCCTGGCCATGATGGAGCATCCCAACATCGCCAAGGTCTTCGATGGGGGCGCAACGGTGACAGGCCGACCCTACGTGGTGATGGAGCTGGTCAAAGGAGTGCCCATCACCGAACACTCCGACCGGAATCGCCTGACAACGCGGCAGCGCTTGCGTCTGTTCGTTAAGGTATGTCATGCCATACAGCATGCTCATCATAAGGGCGTGGTTCACCGAGACATAAAACCCTCCAACGTTCTGGTAACCATGCAGGACGGTACAGCCGTTCCCAAGATCATCGACTTCGGCATCGCCAAAGCCATCTCCGGTCCTCTCACGGACAAGACCATGCTCACCACGGTTCAGCAGCTTATGGGTACCCCGGAGTACGCCAGCCCCGAGCAGTTGGAGATCGGGGGGATGGATGTAGACACCCGTAGCGACATCTACTCGTTAGGTGCGTTGTTGTACGAGCTATTGACCGGCATGACTCCCTTCGACACGGATTCGTTGCGCAAATCTACCTACGGGGAGATCATGCGCATGGTACGTGAGGAGGATCCGATCACCCCTTCGCGTCGTTTGAGCACACTGGGTTCGGGGTTGTCCAAGGTGGCCGATTACCGGCGGGTCGAGCCTCGAGCACTAGGCAATGTCCTTCGTGGCGATCTGGACTGGATTGTCATGAAAGCGTTGGAGAAGGATCGCGCTCGCCGCTACGACACTGCCACTGCCTTAGCCTCCGATATTGAAAGACATCTTGCCAACGAACCGGTTCTGGCGAGTCCTCCCAGTGCACTCTACCGTTTCCGCAAGACGGTTGTACGTCACAAGGTTGCATTTGGATTCGTCACCGCTCTTTTTGTATTGGTGGCGTGGTTTGGAATATGGATGAGCCTACTTTACGGCAAGGCGGACGATTTGCGCCGTCAAGCAGAAGAGCAGCGCGGCATAGCCGAAGCCAACTTGTCCCGTGCCCGACATGCGGAGGACCGTGCCAAGACGGAGGCGGATTTCCTGCACGAGTTGCTGGCCTCGGTGGATCCCGATATTGCTCAGTCCCGTGAAATCAGCCTCCGTTACATACTGGATGAGGCCACCCGGAAGATTGATGAAGGCTGGCTCGAAACCCATCCTGAGGCTCAAGCCGCCGTACGAATGACAATTGGGAGGACCTATTCCTCGTTGGGTCTCTACTCTGTAGCGGAAGGTCAATTTCGCCTGGCGGAGAAGGCGCGCCGGGATTTGCTGGGCCATGAACATCCTGACACGCTACGGGCACGCTATTGGGTAGGGGTGACACTCCGCGCCACAGGAGGTATTGAGCGAAGATACCGTGGAGGACAGATCATAAGGCGGAACGCGCTGAATCAAACGCGCGTTCTCGGAACGAACCATCCAGATACTCTGAAGTCAAAGGATGCAGTCGGAGTCACACATTGGTATCCCGGGGGTTACGCCGAGGCAGAGAGAATCCACCGCGAGACCCTGGAGGCGCAGCGTCGTGTGCTTGGTGACAATCATGAGGACACACTTTTGTCGATGATCAACCTGGGGAACGTGCTGCGCATACAGGGAGAACATGCAGAAGCAGAGACGATATTGCGCGAGGTGTTTGAACGCAAGTGCAGCAGTCTTGGCGAGGATCATACGGACGTGGCGGTCGTCATAAGAAACCTGAGTATGGCGCTCCTGGGGCAACGCAAGTACGCAGAGGCGGAGGAATTGCTTCAAAGAGCCGTTGATGCTGATCGCCGCGTATTCGGCAGTGAGCATGGGAGAACCCGCGCTTCTAGGGGTATCCTGCGTGAAGCGCTCTTAGCCCAAGGAAAGCGAGAAGAGGCGCGACCCTACATTGTCGAAGAGCTTGACCACCTGCGGGATGCCGCCGAACGGGAAGATGTGGATGTGGGGACGCTGGATCGTTTTGCGTGGCTTCTCTTGAGTTGCGAGCTCCCCGATCTGCGCGATCCGGAGGCCGCGCTGAAGGTGGCATTGAGGGCAAACGAGCTTGCGAACGGCGAAGTACGAACCGTCTTCGATACCCTGTCTCTGGCCCATCTCATGGTCGGGAACATCGACCTTGCCATCGAAGCACAAGAGCGGTCCACGGCACTGATCTGGGAACAGAACGATTCGCCATATGCACCCGGGGTGCCCCGCGGCCTGATCATGCTTTACCTGCTTGCCACGAAAGATCACGAGGGAGTTCCGGCCATCTATCGCGAGGTGCTCATCCGCATCGGACGCGAAGACGAAGCCACGGAGTTCGCCATGGTCGAGTCGCTCTTCTCATATGCCCGGGAGAACACTCTCAGCCTTCAGTACAATAGAGCCGAGATGCTCCTGCGCGCGTGCCTCGTCATCCTGGACACAGACCCCGCAGCAGAGGACGCGCAGATCGCCAGAACGACGAGCCTGCTGGGCGCTTGTCTCATCCCGCTAGGTGAACTCGAAGAAGCTGAGTCGCTGCTCCTGGAGGCCTACGACATGTTCGTGCGCAACGCCGACGTAGCTAAGCAGGAAGCGCAGGAGACAATACAGCGAATCGTCGAGCTCTATGAGGTGTGGGGCAAACCCGGTCAAGCATCCGATTGGCGTGCAGAGTTGGCGGACACTGGAGTAAAGTGAGACTGTCGCGCCTCTGATCAGCTCTTATCAACAAGAGGATTCTCGCACGAAGCCCGAGATTGGGTGCGCACACATGCGCGGTGATTGCGCATTACACATAGAGGGTAAGCTCATTCTGGGAATTGCATCGCAGGTGTGGTTGACCGTGTGCTGCCCGCAGCTTTGGACCTTGGGGGTGGATTCACCGGCACCGCCCCGACTTGAACGCTTCCGGAAGGCCCGGAGGAGGGCGGCAGCCATCAGGTAGGACGGGGACCCGTCACCAAAGACCACAAAGGACGGAGTGCGATGCGAGCCGGCAAGAGGCGCGCTCTGGGGATCTCCAGGTGGGCAGGGTGTTTTCCTTGCACAAGTGATCTTGGGCATCGAGCATTCGGAGGAACAAGGGAATGAAGGCTTTCACGTATCTGTTGGCTGTCTTGGCGATTACGGTGTCCGTCCGTGCCGACAACTCGATAATCACCGAGGGCGAAGTCCCCTCGGTCGGCGATTCAAGCGGCCAGTTCGTTGGCATACCCCGCAATAACTGCGGAGACGTTTTTGAATACGGAGCGCTTTCCACGTATGGACTGACCACCGTCCATACTGGTAACACCACGGGCGCGGGTAACGATTTCGACGGTTACGTCGGATATCCTTGCGACATGGAGTCTACGGGTGGGCAAGATGAGATTTGGCAGTTTCAGGTTGCCAAGAGAGGCTATTGGTACTTTGGCACATGCTTTCCCGGATTCGGCTTGGATTCGACCTTTGGCACGAGTATCGCGGTTACGCAGGACGACGGAAGTTGTCCGGGGGTCCCCGTTGCGTGCAACGGCGGCAATGTCGAATGTGCCAACGGAGCGTTTATCGAAGAAGTGCTTCTGCAGCGCGACGTGACGTATTACCTGATTGTGGACGGTTCTTCGCCAGCTGCATACGGGTCGTACATCTGGGCGTACAACTTTCTTAGGGACTTCTGCGAGGAAGATGCCCACTGCGACGACGGCGTTGCCTGCAACGGTGTGGAAACCTGTGATGTCGCCTCCCATGAATGCCTTCCCGGCATACCCGTGGAGTGCCTGCGCTGGCAGCAATGCACCGAGCCTACCGGTGAGTGCGCAGACCCTGACCCCTGCTATACCTGGCAGACAGGCGAGGGCGCGGGGTTCATTCCACCTTTGGTTTGGGATGAGCATCCTGAGATCCGTATTGGGGACGACGTGGAGTTGGAGACACACGGCTCTACACGCGAGTTGATCAGCTACAAGATGGTATACGGCGCCTTCTCACACTGGTGGGGGGCTGAGCCTGAGGGCACTCCCTATTCCGTGACTACAGGTCTGTACCTAACCGCCTTCAGTTCGTGCGTTCCATGGGTGGTACTTCCCGGCACTGAATGCACTTTCGATGACCTTGCCGTCCAGCCCCGGGGCACGGATCCCGTCAATCTCGTCTGTGAGCCCGACGGCGGTCTTCCTACTGGATTACAGTTGCCGGACAACAGCAACGTTGCCGGTCTTTGTGAGATCGATTTCTGGATGGTGTCCAGTGCCGACATTTGGGCCGCTGGCGTTCAAATCGCCGGTATGCCAAAACACATCGGCGAGTTCGGAATCGAAGATGATATGGGCCAGGATATGTACGCCCGGGAGCAGGTCGACCCTGATACAGGCCTCCCGAACAACGTCTGGGTACTTGACAGCGTACCATCACACCTTGTCTCCGACTTTGGTGACGCCTATGTCTGCACCGTTCCTGCTGGGGGTTGCTGTTTCGAAGACGGTGGTTGCGAAGTCCTAAGCGAGGATGAATGCACAGACACAGGGGGCACATGGCAAGGGCCCAACACCATGGCTGACCCGGTCGGCTGCGAAGATCCCGACAGCGACGGCTTCATGGGCACCTGTGACAACTGCCCGGATGACGCGAACCCCGGGCAAAGGGACTGTAACGGCGATGGTGAGGGTGATGCCTGCGAACAGGGGGACGAACGGGATGACGACGGTGACGGCAGCTGCAACGGCGTCGATGACTGCCCGAGTGATCCGATGAAGATCGCGCCGGGACAGTGCGGGTGTGGCACACCCGACACCGACTCCGACTTCGACTTCGTCGCCAACTGCCTCGACGATTGCCCGATGAATCCTGTGTGGCAGATCGAGCCGGTATGTGGCTGTGATAGCGTCGGCTATGACAACGAAGATGATGACGACGACGGGTTCGCCAACTGCTTCGACACCTGCAGTGGCGCCGACGACGCTGCGTTTGGCCCGTGCGAGCCGGCCAGTATCCCGACCACGTCGGTATGGGGTCTTATCGTCTTGGGGTTGGTGCTGCTCGTTATGGGCAAAACCTACTTTGGATACCGCCGGCGCGACATCGCCTAGACACTACAGCGACCATGCAGGTGGTACGCACATAAGTGTACCTGATCGTAAGACTGCCGGAACAGGCGCAGACATGGTCGAAAGAGATGATTGCGGGGCGTGCGGCGATGTCATTTTCGCCCGCACCGTTGGCTTGTGGGGTAGGACGTTTGGGACTTCGTCCGTAGGCAAGGAGTACTGCAATGTCTAAGCACAAATCTTGCGGTGTGAAGAGAGTTTCCGCCAGTGCGCTGGTTCTGGCCGTCGTACTGCTCTCGAAAGGTGTGCACGCGGATGCCGCTCAGCCGGTCGCTACAGCGACATCTTACATCAGCATCTACGAGACGGGATATCCTAACGGTATCGCAGAACCAGGGGATTCAAAGATCCACCGAACTCTCGATCGGGCCCTTGCGGATGCTGAGCCAGGAGAAACCTTGAAGACATGGGTATTCTTCAGGGACAAGGGTATAGCTACCACGGATGAGTATTCTGCGGCTGTCAGAAAGACGGCCTCCACGTACAACCAACGGGCGATCGATCGTCGAAGAATGAGACGGACTCTGCCAGGCCTGTTCGACGAGCGCGATTTATCTCTTGCCTCCAGCTACATCGCTCAAGTGAAAGCAACAGGTGCACGGGTACGCACAGTGAGCAAATGGCTTAATGCGGTCAGCGTTTACGCTACGCGTGATCAGATTGCGCAGATCAGCGCATTGCCAACTGTAAAGTCGATGCAACCGGTTCGGCGCTTTCGACTACCTGAGCCGGACTACGCGCTCGACGCAAGTGAGGCAAGAGAGACAAACCGAGTATCTGGTCAGTTGCGTGGCGGTGGGGAAACCTGCGCATCTGCAACGGTAATACCCGGCATCCCCTTCCATGATACGGGTACGACCGTAGGCTTCGTGGATGACTACCACGAGGTATGCCCGTCCGCGGCTAGCGAAGGTGCTCCCGACGTCGTCTACGCGTATACCGCACCGGCCGACATCAAGGTGACTATCGAACTATGCAATGGTTCCGACTACGACACGAAACTGTATGTATACGAGAACACGTGTGATGCAGGTACATCTATTGCCTGCGACGATGACAATTGCGGTTACTTCTATGGTTCGTCCGCTATCTACGATTTGACGCTTTTGGAAGGAAATACCTACTACTTAGTTATCGACGGCGAGTCCGACGGCGGCGCTAACGACGCAGGCAACTACGTCATAGATATAACAGAGGGCGGCTCATGGTATGGTGAAGCTCATCTACAATTGACCCAATTGAACCTACCGGCCGTACACGAACTGGGGTTTACGGGGAAAAACGTGGTGATTGCCGTCATCGACACCGGTTTCGAGCTTGCCCACAGTGCGTTCAATGATCCGACCCATCCGCTAAAGGTCATTGCCGAATGGGATTTCGTCGAGGATGATCCTAACACCAGCGCCGAACCCGACGATTTCTTCTACATCGGTTACCACGGTACAGAAGTCCTGGGGACCATCGGGGCATACACACCGGAAGAGTTGGTAGCCGGGGCTTACGACGCTTCATTTATTCTCTGCAGAACTTACGATTACGTCGCTGACTACATCGGGGAGGAAGACTACTTTGTTGCAGCATTAGAGTACATCGAGGCTCGCGGCGCGGACGTGGCCACAGAGTCACTCGACTATTTTACATGGGACGATCCGGAGGACAACTACACTCAAGAAGATCTTGACGGATTGACCACCACGACAACAATTGCCATCAACAACGCCACCGACAACGGCGTACACTTCTGTGCTGCTGCGGGAAACAAGGGCCACGACGCCGACCCCGCGACGTCGCACATCATAGCGCCATGTGATGCTTTTGATGCCATTACCGTTGGTGCCGTAGACAGGACAGGAGCGACTGCGGACTTTAGTTCCGACGGTCCTACGGCCGACGGGCGCGTAAAACCCGAAGTCATGGCGTGCGGCAGTAATACACGTACAGTCGATCCGATTGCAGGATACGGATACATGGGCGCTGGGGGTACATCGTATTCCACACCGATGACCGCAGGGGCGGTAGCCTGCCTTGTTCAAGCCTTTCCGGATTGGTCCGTGCAGAAGATGCGTGAGGCACTCTTCAGCACCGCGGATTACTACGTTGCCAACGGCACTTTCGACCCTTTGTATATCCGCGGGTACGGAATTATCGATACTCTGGCCGCTCTGCGGGCCGACTGCAACGATAACGACGTAGACGACCTGACCGACATAAGCGGCGGATCAAGTCTGGACTGCAACGGAAACGATATACCCGACGAGTGCGAGGCTGACTGCGACGGTGATGACATCCCCGATGACTGCGAGACGTTCACGGACTGCAACGGGAATGGCCTCCCGGACGAATGCGACCTGGACTGCGACGGCGATAGTCTACCTGACGACTGTGAAGCCGATCCCGCCGAACAGGACTGTGACGCCGACGGCATCTGCAACGGCCCACATATCTCCACCTGCCCGGTGGATAATGTGTTCTGCGCGGACTGCAACGCAAACGGGATTCCCGATGCGTGCGACATTCGCGCACGCGCATCGGCAGATATGGACGGCGACCACATACCCGACGAGTGTTGTTTGCCACCGGCTTATGCATCACCGCCACACGATACACGCAAGAACCGTTACATTTCAGTCGACCCCAACACAAACGGATTCCATCTCGTCGCAATGCAGATATCACTTTCCTCAATGCTGCGCTGCTCGGGAGACCCCGCGGCGGCGTGCTCTGAGGACAGTGATTGCGAACCCGGCACGGGACCTTGCGCCGAACACCCCAGTGTAGGGACGGTCCTCGGCTGGATCGGTGCGCCATGGGACGCCAGTTGCTATGGCGAAGACGGAACGCCGAACGGCAACCCCTGCACGGGCGAGTATCTTACCCGCGTAGTCGACGAGCCGGTATTCATGCGTTGGCCCACCGTGCATATCGCAGATTGCCAAATCGTTCCCGTGGCCACATATGATCTGCGCCTAACAAAAGACGGAACCGTCCTCTCGGAACCGCTGCCCGTGGGTACGATTCTCAAGGCTGCCCCGTGGCACTATGGTGACACAGTGGGTGTGGGTACGGGTGATCTGCCCCCGCTGCCCGGCTTCACGCCCCCCAACCAGATCGTTAATGTCAACGATGTAACGGCATACCTTCTCACGGCCAAGGGTGATTCTACGCCGAGCGTACATCCGACCTGGGTAGACGTGCACGGCCTGGGCGACGGCGCTCCCCCGAACTACCTGTTGAACGTCTCCGACCTGCAGCGGATTCTGTTCGGCCTGGAAGGGCAGAGGTACTCAGATGCCGCAGATCAGTTGGATCCGGGGGACTGCCCGTAAGACAAGGGCGAGAGACTGAAGCGCGTGGCTCGGGCTCTAAGCCCGGCGGGGAACCGGTGGATCTCCAGGAATAGAGTGAGCCTGCTTGCCGCTGGTCTTGTGAGGTTGGGTGAATCCGAAGAGGCCGATTCGCTGCTTCTCGATGCTTGGAGCATGCTCGTGCACAGCGCAGAGACAACTGAGCAGGGCGCGCAAGAAACGATCCGACGTCGCGTCGAGCTCTACGAAGCGTGGGACAAATCAGAGCTAGCATCCGACTTGCGCGCCAGGCAGCACAAAAGCAGAATTAAGTGCGACTGTCGCAATGGTGGTCAGGCCCCCACCGAAAGAAAATTTGCGCACACAACAGAGGTTCAGGTGCACTCTTGCACAGTGATTACGGTATACTTCTTGAGGGTTAGCGCTCTCCGCGCAGCACGAGCCAGCGTAATCGACATGTGCCACCCGCGGCTGTTGGTCTTGGGGGTCAATCCAACGACGGTGTGAGTGCGCCTCGTACAAGCGCTGACAGGACGATTACGCCCGTCAGGTGGAAAGACATGGGTAGGCAATGTACGGCGATGTAGTCGCCGCACACGCAGTGGTCTTCTCTGCGAGGAAGGCCAGATAATCCGTCCCCAAGCAAGGAGTCCTGAAATGTCCAAACGCAAGTCATGTGGTTTAAAGAGCATCTCAGCCATTGCGCTGGCATTGGGTATTGTACCGGTTTCGAAAGCTGTGTACGCACAGGCCTCCGAGCCGGCCGGTACGACGGCACCCTACATTAGTATCTACGAAACGCGGTACTCAAACAGTACCGCGGACAATGAGCATGCGAAGATCCACCGAGCACTCGCCCGGAAGTTGGCGAATGCCGAGCCAGGAGAAACGGTCAAGACATGGGTGTTCTTCAGGGACAAGGGCATAGCTTCCACGGGTGATTATGCGGCGTCCATCAGCGACGTGGCCTCCAAGTACAATCGGCGGGCGATCGACCGTCGAACGCGCAGGCGGACCCTTCCGGGCCTGTTCGACGAGCATGACCTACCCGTTGTCTCCAGCTACATCGAGCAAGTGAAGGCAACAGGTGCACGGATGCACGTCGTGAGCAAGTGGCTCAACGCTGTCAGCGTATACGCTACGAGAGACCAGATCGATAGGATCAACGCGCTTGACTTCGTGAAGCAAATGCAGCCGGTTCGGCACTCTCGGAGGATTAACTCGCGCACCTCTTCCGAACCGCAGGGCCCGATCGAAGAAACGCTCCGCCAAGACCCGGCTCAGGGCGGTGATACGTGTGGTTCTGCGATAGTGATAACGGGAGTTCCCTTCAGCGACACGGGAAGTACGCTCGGATATGTCGATGATTACAATGAGCCATGCCCCACCACAAGCGCGGGGGCGCCCGACGTAGTCTACGCATACACCCCGACGAGCGATGTCACAGTGAACATCGAACTGTGCAACGGATCGGCCTTTGATACCAGACTGTATGTTTTTGAAGACACTTGTGACACCGGTACGTCCATCGCCTGCAACGAGACTACATGCGGCTCCCCGAATTACCCCTGGGGCGTATCGGCGGTCTACGATGTAACACTATCCGCCGATAGCACGTACTATATAGTCATCGACGGTGACTCCGGTGAGGCGGGGGATTACGTCATCGACGTAACGGAAGGCGGGTACTTCCATGGCCAGGCGCACGCACAATTGACCGAAATCAACTTGGTCGGCGTGCATGATCTGGGCTTTACCGGAAAGAACGTCGTGATCGGCATGCTGGACTCAGGGTTTGCCCGACGTCACGTCGCATTCAACGACCCGCTTCACCCCGTGAAGGTCATTGCGGAGTGGGACTTTGTGGACAATGATCCGTTTACCGAATTGGAGGCCGATGAACCACTCTACCACGGCGTGCACGGCGGCGAAGGGCTGGGAATCCTCGGGGCTTACGTTGCGGGAGAGTATGTGGGCGGTGCCTATGACGCTTCGTTCATCCTGTGCGGAACTGAAGACCTCGAGGCAGAGTATCGCGGAGAAGAGGACAACTATGTTGCAGCCCTGGAATTCATCGAGGCACATGGCGGGGACATGTCGACAGCTTCAATCGGTTATCTCACGTTCGATGATCCCTGGGATTCCTACACACAAGAAGATCTTGATGGGCTGACTGCCGTCTGCACAATCGGCGTTAACATCGCCACCGCCAACGGCATGCACTGCCTCACCGGTGCAGGAAACGAAGGCCACGACGATGACCCGACTACGTCACATTTGCTTGTCCCTTCGGATGCGTTTGAACTCATCGCGGTTGGCTCGGTGTACAGCGATGGATCCATAGCGAGTCCCAGTTCAGACGGTCCTACGGCCGACGGGCGAGTGAAACCCGAGATTGTTGCACGCGGAAAGAACACGCGTACCGTCGACTACTACCTGGAACCCGATGTCGGGTACATCGGTCGAGGTGGAACGTCGTATTCCACTCCGTTGACCGCTTGCGCTGTAGCTTGTCTCATCGACGCCTACCCGGACTGGTCCGTCCAGAAAATGCGCGAGGCGCTGTTTACAACCGCAGACTACTATGTCGCTAACGGCACGTTTGACCCTCTGTATATTCGGGGTTACGGAATCATCGATACTCTGGCCGCGCTGCGGGCGGACTGTAACGATAACGACATCGACGATCTGGTCGATGTGAGCGGCGGTGGAAGCCTGGACTGCAACGCGAACGATATACCGGATGAGTGCGAGGAGGACTGCGATGGTGATGGCATTCCCGACGACTGTGAGACCTTCACCGACTGCAACGCCAACGGCCGCCCGGATGAATGCGACCTCGACTGCGATAGCGACGGCATACCTGATGACTGTGAAACCGAAGTCGCTGAACAAGACTGTGACGCAGACGGCATCTGCAACGGTCCACACATCGCAACTTGCCCGGTTGATGACCTGTTTTGTGCGGACTGTAACGCTAACGGCATTCCCGATGCGTGTGATATCCGTGCGCCCACTTCGTCAGATGCTGATGCCGATCATCTACCTGACGAGTGCTCTTTCCCGCCGGCGCAGGCATCCTCGCCACACGATACCCGCAAAAACCGTTACATATCGGTAAACCCAAATACGAACGGATTCAATTTCCTTGCAATGCAGATATCGCTTTCCTCGATGCTGCGCTGCTCGGGAGATCTGAGGGCAGCGTGCTCGCAGGATAGTGATTGCGAACCCGGAACTAGCCCTTGCGCCGAGCACCCCAGCGCAGGGACGGTTCTTGGCTGGATCGGCACGCCTTGGGACGCCAGTTGCTATGGCGAAGATGGCACGCCGAACGGCAACCCCTGCACGGGCCAATACGTTTCCCGAGTCGTGCATGAACCGGTCTTTCGTCGATGGATACTGGAGGATGTGGTTCACATCAGTGATTGTGAGATCGTACCCGTCGCAACATATGATCTGCGGCTCACAAAGAACGAGATCATCTTCTCAGATCCGCTGCCTGTGGGTACTATTCTCAAGGCTGCACCGTGGCACTACGGTGACACCGTGGGCGTGGGCACGGGTGATCTACCCCCGCTGCTTGGCTTCACACCGCCCAACCAGATTGTCAACGTCAACGATGTGACGGCTTACCTGTTGACCGCAAAAGGCGATACCACGCCAAGTGCACATACGACCTGGGTAGACTTGCACGGCTTGGGCGACGGCGCCCCACCGAACTACATATTGAACGTCTCCGACCTGCAACGCATCCTGTTCGGCCTGGAGGGTAAACGCTACTCCGACTCCGCAGATCAATTGGATCCGGCGGGCTGTCCATAACACGATGTCGGACGTAGGTGGTGAACTCGAGGAACCGGGGCACGATTCCTAATGGAGTGACTCAGCACCCTATATGTGAGCGAGCCCTTTCATAACTCCGTGCCAAGGTGGATCTGACCCGTAAGGATAGCAGTGGATGCAGTCATCTGTTCGCGTCGTTGGACGGTCTTATCCGAATGGACGACCCTTCAGCCCATAAGCTCTCTCTCCAGGAGGGGATATTATCGGGCCAAACGTGCCTGCTGTGGCGGTTTCGGACTCGCCGCGCCGGAAACGGATTGTTATGGCACGTCCGCGTGATAGGGGACCTTGCCAACGGGCAGTCTTGACACAACAATGGTTGACGTCACGTGCAGTCGCGGGCGTTATTCGACCTGCGAGTTCGATGGCACAGAGGCGGGCGTCTGATCACGCGCCTGGCACGGAGGAGGGGAGTTTATGCTTACCGAGAGTATTCTCGATCTGATCGGAAACACGCCGCTGCTCAAGCTCAACGGGCAGCGCATCTACGCTAAAGCGGAATTCCTCAACCCCGGGGGGAGTATCAAAGACCGCATCGCCGTCAGCATGCTGGAAGGTGCGCGACGTGACGGTCGGCTCGAGGAGGATTCCATTATCGTCGAGCCCACTTCCGGTAATACCGGCATCGGGGTGGCACTCGTTGGGCGTATGAAAGGCTATACCGTACGGATCGTCATGCCCGAGGGAATGAGTGTCGAACGCAAGAAGCTGATCAAGGCCATGGGCGCGGAGTTGATTCTCACTCCCGATGAAGAGAGCATTCCCGGGTCGGTCAAGCTGGTGGAGGAAATGGCCGCCAGCGACCCACGGGTCTTCGTACCTCAGCAATTCGAGAACCCCGACAACCCGCGGGTGCACTACGAACAGACCGCACCGGAGCTCTGGCGCCAACTCGGCGGCGATATTGACTGCTTCGTAGCCGGAGTTGG
The DNA here is from genome assembly GCA_020348265.1 of Phycisphaerales bacterium. Classification (GTDB taxonomy): domain Bacteria; phylum Planctomycetota; class Phycisphaerae; order UBA1845; family UBA1845. Next base: position 4,026,385 of record CP070744.1, read on the forward strand.
GAGTGGAGGCACTCTCCAGGGTGTCGGGAAATTCCTCAAGGAGCACAACCCGCGCATAAAGCTCATTGCCGTTGAACCGAAGAACGTCGCAGCCTTGCTCGGTCACGAACCGGGACTGCACCAGATCCAGGGAATAGGTGACGGCTTCATTCCGGCGATCCTTGACGTGTCGATGGTGGACGACGTCATAGAAGTCACTGACGAAGACGCCATTAACACGACCAGGGAGCTCGGACAGGAGAACGGCTTGCTCGTTGGAATCTCCTCGGGGGCCAACGTGTGGGCCGCCCGCCAGGCGGCCAAGACGGTCAAAGGCAACATTACCACTGTGCTGCCGGATCGGGCCGAGCGATACTTCAGCACTGCGCTGCTGTAAACAGGGCAATGAGTCTGAGAAGACTGCCGACGGTTGCGACCTGAACCATCGCAGCGTATGCCGATGGACCGAAGAACGTGGCCTCACGCAGGATCAACGGGTGCATCCCCTTCTGGGTGGCACACCCGCCCTCGAGTGTGAATGCGATTGACCAGTATCCCAAGCCGAGGGCGGCTGGGCTACAGATGACCCGGACGCGAGAATCTCCGCCTCTTGTGGGATGCACCCACGATCAACCATCCCAAATAGACCCGAATGATCGGCTTGCGCAAACCGCCTGATTTCTCGGTGCGTGGAGACCAGGTTCGCGCAACGCTTCCATGCGGGTGGCAACTTGTCCCAGCATCGGCGGCGCGAAAACGGCAGGTCTTGATTGAACATCCTGGTTTATGCATCCTAAGCAGGACGTCAGGTGACCCCACGATGCCGTGGGCGCCCCAATTGACTCGCAGGTGATAATCGCTTATTCAATAGGCGGCGACGTCAATGAAGAATGCTTCGCGTCGCCTCCTTCCGTTTGCCCGGGCTTGGCGGAGCTTCGGAGCACTTGGGCGAGCCGGCTTCGGCGCGGAGCTGACTGTTCGGCTAAGGAGGATACGGCTACGAAGCGCCGGTTTAGGCTGAAGTAGTGCCGTGGGTGACGAACAGACCTGTCGCCCCGGCGATCGCGGACTCAAACGGCCCCGAAATCGCCGGCTTTGCGGCCGGGCGCGTAAGAAAGTGGAGATTTGTAGGATTCTGGTAGTTTCTTTAGGGAGGTCGAGAACATGATCAACACGCGTTTGCTACGTAAGGCAAAAGCGACTGTGTTAACCGCCTTTGTCACCGGCGGCATGCTCTTGGGGTGGTCCTGCGGTTGGAGCGACCTTAGGTACAACTTCGTGGCCGGTACTCAGGCTTTTGTGAAGGGGTACACCACGGATCTGTGGGAAGCCGTCTTTCCAGCCCCCGAGGATCTAATCAACTTCGGCGCGGAGGAGTAGCAACTTCCCGGGTCTGCAGACCTGGGTATCTGTTTCCCCGGAGCGTGACGTGCCTTACGGGGCCGCTCCGGAGGAAATCGAGTTTAGAAGCACCGGCGGCGTGAGCTCATCCGCGCCGCCGTTTTTTTTTGCACCGCCCGCTACGGAACACACAACCACGGGGAAGGCGCACCCATCCCAGCGCTTCTGTTAACTACTCTCAGTACGTGCGACGCGGTTTTTACTCGGCAGCGGTTGTCTTACGCGCCACAGGTACGGAAATGACTTGAAACTGTCGCTCCGGAGTGTAGTACTTCCTGAAGACCTGCTGAACTTGTTGCGCGGTCAGGAGTTCATACGCCTCCTTCTCGATTTTCGCCTCTTGAAGATCAAACCGGCGGAGATCGAGATGTCGTAAGATCTTCAGCCAATACTTCGGCTCGCGCATTTTCTCGTCGAGGACGTTGGCGATGTGCCGTTTGGCGATTTCGAGTTCTTCATCTGACGGCCCGTTGTCCCTGAAATCCTGGAACACGCTTTGCACTTCAGCCGCCACTTGGCCTGCGTTGCCCGGACTGCAGGGGGCCACGGCGCCAAAGCACCCCCCGTTCTCAAAGGCCCACACCGGGTTGTTGTCAACATAAATGGAATAGACCAAGGACTGCTCGTTTCGGACCCGTCTGACGACTCTGTTGTTCAACACGCGCGCTGCCAGCTCCAAGGCCCGTACATCGGCATAGTCGTTCGCCTCACATCCAGCGAACCCCGTAATGATCATGGACATCGGAGTAATGGTCTCGAGACTCTCCCGACGCAGGATCGGCCCGTCCGCTCGGTTCAAGCGGCGCAAGTTTATGAGATGTTCAGCGGCCCGCCTGCGTGGGGGCAGCGAGCCTATGTAGCGCTGGGCCAACAGCATCGCTTCTTGCAGTTCTATATCGCCGACGACAGCCACTTCTATGGGTGATTCCTTGCGCAGCCTGTCGAACCAGGCTTGAGCCTGCTCCAATGACAAGGCGGCGACATTCTCCGAGGTCAGCGACGCCCAGCGCGGATCTGAGCCGGAGATCACCTCGTCCTTCACCCTAAACGCGGTCATCTTCGGGCATGTCTGAGCGAAGGCAATCTTCTCAAGCGTGCTCAGCTTCCAGTTCTCGAAGGCCGACGCTTCAATCTTCCCATCTACTAAAAGAGCGTGGACCTTCTGCAAACCCGTTTCCAGGTCCACCGGCGAGCCACTCACGTCGATGGTCACGGAGTCTCCCTCGTCGCCGGCCCAGACGCTGATGTTCCTCCCGGTCATAATATCGCGCATGTTGCCTGAGCTAAGCCGCCCGGTGGCGGCCTGGTTTATTGCGAGCAATGCAGCACGAGTAACGCCGCGGTTCTTCTCCGTTTCCTCGATCCGCCCCCCAGCCAAACTAACGCTAACCCACACGGAGTCTTTCTTGTAGTCCATGAACCGGTGATGCACGCGCACGCCGTTGTCCAGCCACGCGCCGGTGATGCCAAGATCCTCATCCGCGGCAATCTCAGCAACCTCACCGGGCTCAGGCAGGCTTACGAGAAGATCGCCTAAGTGCACCTCTTCAGAGGGCGGTTCCACGCGGCGCATCCAGGCGGCTCGAACCCTCGCCAACACCTCCGACTCACTTGGGAGGGCTACGTCCTCCTTTTCCGGCAAGATTACGAGATAGGCAAACGCTCCCGGGGAGAATCTGTCTCTGAAGGTCTCGCTTACTTCGGACAACTGAATCGATGGCAACAGATCGGCGCAGAGATCGAGTTCCTGCTGCGCTGAGAGGATAGGCATCTTGCAGCAGGCGAGGTTGGTCATCTTCTTGATAATCTTCGAAGCGCTTTGCGTCGGCTCGGTCTGAACAGCTCGCCGAGCTTCGGAGAGGATTTCCTTCTTGGCAAGATCCAGCTCGTGCTGGGTGAATCCGTATTCCTGCGCTCGTTTGAGTTCCAGCAGGAGTCCATCGAGCATACCTGCCCAATCATCGGGCTCACCCGTTGCATAAGAGTAAACCAGCAATGCATCGTGGAAGAAATCGAAAACCGACGTAGCGGCTCCGCGATAGCTGGCTTGCCCCGTGCTGACGCTGTCCTTGTGCCGGCGATTGATGACCCACGTGCCTATCCGTTCGATCAGCTCTTCGCGCCACTGCTCTGTGGTCACGGCACGCGGTCGGTGTGGACGTATGTCCACGACTTCCACCCAGGCTAGAGCCATTTCCGGGTCGGTCACTACAAACGCCCGTTGTGCGGTGAAGGGCTTTAGCCCCGGGCGAACCTGCGCCCGAGGAGCACCCTCCGCCCGGTATTCGCCGAACCACTTTCGAATAAGAGGCATTACGGCGGGCGCTTCGACATCGCCGGCAACCATCACGGTCATGTTCTCGGGCCTGTACCACGTGCGGTAGAAATCCAAGAACTCGCTGCGTGGGACGACTGCGACGACCTCTTCCTTGCCAATGGGCATGCGCCGGGCAAGCTGGGATCCCTCGAACAGATCGGGCCAGAGTTTGTCGCGTAATCTCTGATAAGTACTCTTCCCCGTGCGTGTTTCTTCCAGAATGATCCCTCGCTGTTTTTCAATCTCCTCCTCAGGGAAGAGAGCACGGAAGGCGAAATCGCTGAGAGCCATCAGTGCCTTCTCGATTCGCTCGGGTGTAACATCTGGTATGGTGATGCTGTAATAAGTCTTATCAAACGAGGTGCTTCCGGTCACATCGCGACCCATTTGCATCCCCAGGCTCTCGAAGTACCGACCGATCTCACCAGGTGGGAAATTCTCCGAACCCGCGCGAACCATGTGCTCAATGAAATGGGCCAAGCCCTGCTGGGCATCCGCTTCGTTGAGCGATCCCGCTCGTACGAAGAGAGCAAGGGCCAGCTTCCCGGGCGGGTTATCGTGGGGACAAAACATCCACTCCAAGCCGTTCTCCAGCGTTCCCGATTGGACCCTCGAGTCGGTTGGTAGAGGCTGAGCCACGCCCGTCGGGGTCGCCCCCGACAAACCGGCTAGGAGTGCGGCAAATGCAATGAAACATCTGTTCATGTTCGACATCGTTCCGTAGATGACGTAAACGACAAGCACCGGCAAGCACCGGCGGCCGGGCGAACACCATACGCGGCCAGCGCAGAATTCATCCTATTTTAAACAACGTAGTCCTGGCGATCGAGCTTTGCAAAAGATTGTTGTCGTTTCTTGTATGAGAACCCCAAGAGTCACATCGATACGCTCCGAAACTTACCCGAGACTCACGAGATTAACCCCAGTCGTAATACGCGTTACTTCAGATTACGCCGGGGTCGGGAAGCTGGGTAAGCGCCTCAAGTGCAGATACGCTTTCTTACTTAGTCCGGAAACAGCACCGGACGTGTCAACCTGCTGGGTACCCTGCACATATTGGGCCAGCGATCTATACAGAACCGCTCTCGCCACATGCCCCTACTCTGGCGGAACTACTCAAAGCTTGCATCGAGGTCAAATCACAAGGACGCCGCCACCGGCAATGTCCCCGGCGAAGCCCGTCGTGCCTGCGGCCGCCGTGCAAAGTAGATTAGAGTCAAGGCCGCGATGAAACCCAGGTCTATCCCGCCTATGAAGAACATCCAGTCGGCCATCGCCCCGGTGCCGAAGCCGTAACTATGCAAGCCCATACCCAGCACGTAGTTCACCCCGACATAGGTCATGATGATCATCCAGAAGCAGATGATGCTCTTGACTGCAGTAGCGAGCATACCTCTGGTTCCCACCAGAATCAGCATTCCGACTACGGTGCCCGCCAGTGCAAGCACCTTGCTCCCGGTCATAGGTCCTAGCTTCGGGACAACCACGACCATTAAGGCCGCGATCAACAGCGCGCCGACAGCGTAGGCCCACTTGGGCACCCGTTGGTGGTCGATACGTACGTGCAGGATGGTCAGATAGCCCAAAAAGGCAACCAGCGACCAGACCTCCTTGGGATCCCAGCCCCAATAGCGCCCCCACGATGATGCAGCCCACATACTGCCGGTGACGATACCGATCAACAGCAGGATCGACCCGACGTGAATATACCAGTAGTGCAGCGTGTCGACGTTCTCGGCAACCTGGCGGTTGCGCGGCGCCGCGGCCATCACTACCAGCTGGACGTGAGCAAACAGTACACCAAGTGCCAGAACCGAATACGACACCATGATGACCGGTACGTGGATGGACATCCACACCGTGTCGCGCAACACCGGTACGATTGGACGGACAAAGGGATCGAGTGGGAGGCAATCCGCCAGGGCTAGAGCCAAAGCTCCCATTGCCGACGCGGTTAAGGGTACGACGCGCTGGTGCAAGAAGATCATCGCGACGATCGCGAAGGCCCCCATCCCCCAACTCAGAAACAGCAGGGACTCGAACATGTTCGCAGCGGGAATTCGCCCGGCAATGCTCCACCGCAGTGACAGGCCGTAGCTCAGCAGCCCGAAACCCGCAAGGAATCCCACGAACACGATCACCCCGAACCACTTTTGCCGAATCCACATACCCAACGCAGCAAGGACAGCCCCACCCACCATAGCCATCCAGGCCGTTCTAAACGGGTTGATCTCGTTGTAGTGCAATTCCGTGGCAATGAGCTCGCGAGTGGGACGATGCCCTGCAGGCATGGCATCCAATGCCGCCACCAGCTGCCCGGAGACGTCGGCAAACCGTGCTGCATCATCAGCCAAGAAAGCCTCCTTCAACGACGCCCATAGAGACTGGACGGAACCACCGCCGGACGACTCGCCGTGTGCGGGCGCGACAATCGGAGCCCAGGTCCCTAAGGCATTAGAGGCATCCGGCACTGGTTTGATGGTCTGATTACGGAACACTCCCTGCAAAGTCATCAGGGTGTTGCTGATCTCGGAGACTTTGGATTCGAGCGGGTTGGGCTTGTGCCCCTGTTCCTTGCGCGAAAGAGCATCGATCTGGTCGTGAAGGGGTTGATGGCCCACAAGCTCGGTAAAGGAGAAGACCGTCTGCGTTTCCGGCAACTGCAGCTCGCTGCGCAGCTCCACGTTTCTGATGGGGAGGAGCGGCTGCTGCCTCCACGTGGAGGGGTCGAAGGTCCAGGCCAACAACCACACTACTGGATCGTGCCCCTGATGAAAGGCTTCACCAGTGACTTCGCCGACCACATCGCGGGCCAGCGTGTCCAGGGGGGGCCAACGTCCGTCATGTTGCACGATCAACCCTCGTATCGTAGTCAGATCGAGGGATGTTGGAAGCTCGGCCTCAGACAGCGGCAACGTAGCTGCCAGCACCGTAGCCAGCATTGCCATAGCTTGTGACATCTATGCGTTCCTTCTCGTCAAACCTCAAACAGCGAACCGCGCCGGGGCACTCCAAAGGCGGCCCCCGGCCTGGCGGATTCCTGTTAAACCTTGCTGCTCACCGTCTGCAGCTTAGCAACCCCGGCGCCTGTGACGGGGGAACCCAACCCAACTGCGCCGATGCTCGTGACATTGCGCGCCGCACGCCTCTTCTCCACGATTCGCGTACCCAAGACAACGATCATGCCGATCATCAAGCCAATATAGCCCACGAATACGACTATTTGCCCCGGGTCACGGGCCACATTTAGGAAGCTGATCGCCCGCCCGGCCTCCTGGCGATAGGCCTGTTGATAGAACGTGTAGCCTCCGTGCGCCACCGGACTGTTCATACTTACCACGCGCGTCGATTTTCCTCCCGCTACCGGATCGTCGATGGTGATCTGGCTTTCGAACGAACGTGGCCTGTTCCCGCCGGGGTAACGCCCGACCGTAAAACTCTCCAGCGTCAACGCAAAGTCCAGGGGAATGGCCTTTCTGTGATAGGCCAACTCATAGGGCACCTTGTTGACCGTCATCGTCGAAGGACGGTACTTCTGCAGCCACACCGCGCTGCTCTGTTCACCTGAGCTCACTTTGAGCCTCACCGCAGGCATCCGAGTGTCAGCCTCGGGATCCGCAGGCGTCACGACTGGTTCCATTCGGGCGTGCTTGAATCGACGCAGTACCGTGAAGACCTGATTGGGCCAGGGTGAATCAACCGGCTCACCCAAGCTCAACTCACGCGTAACCACGCGCCTGCCATCGGGAATAAAACGAACGTAAGTCTCGTCTTCAGGTCCGAGAAGTACCTCAATCGGCACGGTGTGGGCGCTTTTCTGCGGCGCGGTAAACGCGATCTTGAACCCCTCCTTCTGCTGCCCTTTGTGCATCGATCCGAAGTCGGGGAACCGTGCGAAGGCTATTCTTCTTTCCGTACCTTCCGGCCCCACAAACTCGGCTTCTATCGCCGGGTTTATGGGATTGTCCGACGCGTTGACCAGTTTGTTATCCGGTCCGACGTTGGCATGTGGGAGATAACGCAGCACCCGGACGGTGTAGCCCAGGTCCTTCAACGGAACGGCCTCCTCGAGGCACCTGGAGAGAGGAAACTCGAATTTCAAGCCGCCGTAGTCGATTTTGACTACCCCGTCGGCTTCGCCCCTGTCGACTGTAGTCTCCGCGACCAAGCGAGCCAGCTCGTTTGAATCCGACAAGAACCGGAACTTCGCTGGAACCACCCCCAGCATTGCAGGCTTCTCGGGGAAGAGCCACACAGGCTGCTCGCGTCCCGCCGGTGCGAGGGAGACCTCCACCGCCGGACTCAGCGCGGGGTTTTCATCGACCACCTGCGTAGCCATCGTGCTGTTGGGAAGAAAGCGGAGCACTTCGACCTGCAGATCTCCGTTCATCAACACGGGGGCGTCGGGGTTGTCCACTGGCTGAAAACCGCGGAAGGCCGAGGAATCGAGCTCAACTGCGACCTCGTTCGAATCGGTGCGGTTGATGACGGTAAGCACATCCACCGGCACGGTGAACTCGCGAGTTGTTTCGCCTTCCGCGATGCCAATCTGACCGTTCACGCCGATTCTCGCGGTAACAAGCGCGCCGGCCAGAATGACCAGTATCGACACATGGGTCAACGCAAAACCGATGTGCTTCTTCGCAAAGGGGTATCGGGCCAACGTCGCAGCTGCGATGTTCACCGCAAGCAGGCACAGCAGCAGGGTAAACCATTCCGCCCGGTAAAAAAGGGCTTGGGCCACCTCCGTACTGCGCGAAGACTCCACCACGGTGGCACAGGCCATCCCCACCAACAGGAGCACCAACAAGATCGCAGCGAACCAGAGCGATCCTATAGTCCGAAGCGTCCGTCTTGGGGCGCTCATCGGTGTAGGGGTCATCGCGACTCTTTCCTTAAACAAAACGCAAGATGAATGTCGGACATATTCTCGACGGGACCGTATCACAAATTGAAGTCATCGCACAGGGCTTATCCGGCTACATATTCCCGCTGGCGGGCCGCCTGTTTGTCGAAACCGCACGGGACCGAGACATCATGCAAGCTATAGGTACGCCTGACGCCTTGCCAGGTTCACTTCAGCGTGGCATGGTATGCACGGCTACGCCTTGGATAAGGAAGCGCTCAAGGAGGCATCCGGAGCCGAGCAGTCCACCGTCCATTCGACCGCATCCCCAGGCCCGTACCTGGACGGAACGGCCCCGTATACGCAGAAGCATGAGCAACTTACGCCAGTGTCTACGATTGTATGTTCCAGTCCTGCTGGTGACCACACATGTTTCGTACGGTTGTACCCGCGAGAATCAGGAGACCGGACAGCCTTCACCCGTCGTGGCAGTGGAACCCGACATGTCTTACGGGTGGCCCAGGCCACGGTCCGCCGAGCACAGCGCCGAACGTCGAGCTATGGTCGAACGCCAGATCGCACACAGGGGCGTGAACGATCAGGCAATATTGGACGCAATGCTCAACGTTCCTCGGCACTGGTTCGTGCCGGCAAATATCCGGAGATTGGCCTACCTCGACCGACCGCTTCCCATCGGGCACAGGCAGACCATCTCCCAGCCCTACATCGTTGCCCTTATGACCGAGGTGCTCGGCTTGGATCGCAACTCCAGGGTCCTCGAAGTGGGAACCGGGTCGGGGTATCAAGCCGCAGTCTTGGCCGAAATCACCCCGCACGTCTTCACGATCGAGATTGTCGAGCCCTTAGCTCGTCGCACAATCGAGGTTTTCAAACAGCGCGGCTACGACACGATCAAGGTACGCATAGGAGACGGCTACGCCGGCTGGCCCGAGCACGCGCCATTCGACGCTATAATCGTCACCTGTGCTCCGGATCACATCCCCTCGAAGCTGATCGAGCAGCTCAAGCCCGGGGGAAGAATCTGCATACCCGTGGGGAAGGAGTGGAGAACCCAAAGCCTCACACTTGCGACCAAGTCCGCCGACGGCAAGTTGAGCAGAGCTAACCTGCTCCCCGTCCGCTTTGTTCCCATGACCGGAAAGGCCCGACAGATCCCCAAGAACGACTAGCCAGCGAGAACCCGAGAATAGCAGCGCGTCTTGCTCAGACTCAGCCTCGCAGACGTGTAGACCCGGCTCCTGCGAGGTTGCCGGTGCGTGATGGCGCGGTAGCATGCACGATCAGGCAGGCACGGATGAACAGCGGTATGATCTGGTCGTGACGCCGGGCGCGGGAACGGCTCCGATTCAGGCGTTTGGCTGCACGGATGTGCTTATCACCTGCGGATGGGTAGACGACGTGTGCGGAGAATACAACTATGGCGCTTGAGGCTACCGAAAAGGAATGTACTACGAAGATGGCCAAGGCCGTCGAGTTTCTCAAACAGGAACTCCGCGGTGTGCGCACCGGACGGGCAACCCCCGGTCTCATCGAGCATGTCAAGATCGAGGTGCAGTCCTATGGAAGCACGATGGAGCTGCGGGAATTGGCCACCATCGCAGTTCCGGAACCGAGCACGCTCCTCGTCAAACCCTTCGACCCCACCACGCTGAAGGACATCGAAAAGAGCCTTCAGACATCGAGTCTGGGTGTCACACCGGTAAATGACGGCAAGGCTATTCGCCTGCCCATCCCACCTCTTTCCGGTGAACGTCGGCAACAGCTCGTTGCCCAAGTCAGGAAAATGGCGGAGGCGCAGAAGATCGCCATTCGCAACGCCCGCCGGGATGGCAACAAGGCGGCCGATGCCGCCCAGAAGGCCAAGACCGCCAGTGAGGATGAAGCCAAAGACGCCAAAGAGCGCATCCAGAAGCAGACCAAGAAGCACGAGGACGAAGTCGACGGCATCGTCGCGGCAAAGGCCAAGGAGATCGAAGAAGTCTGACTCGCACCCACCTGGGTGAATCACGCGTGGGCGGGTGTGTGCTCCCTGTGAAAACTGAGCATGTCTATCAGCTTAGCACGATTGATGGGCTTGGCGGCATAGTCATCACACCCCGCACGGAGACACTTCTCCCGGTCACCCTCCATGGCGTGGGCTGTCAGGGCGATGATCGGAGTATCGTAGCCTTTACTGCGTAGCAGGCTCGTGGCCTCATACCCATCCATGACGGGCATTTGCATGTCCATCAGAATGACGTCGAAATGACTCCCTTGCCCTTGTAGCTCAAGAGCGGCGTCAACGGCCAGCTTCCCGTTTTCGACAACGCTGACATCGGCCCCAGCCTTTCTCAAGACATGGGTGATAAGGCGCTGATTGTCCGGACCATCCTCAGCGAGGAGGATCCTGCAGTTGCCCAGAGGCTGTTCGCTTGAGAGTTCGCCGGCCTCAGTTCCGCCAGGAGTAACCGGTGGAGTCAATTGTCCATCGATCATCTTGACACCTTCAAGCGTCCCGGTCGCCACGGTCACACGGAAGCGCGTACCTACCCCTACTTCCGTATCGAGTACCTCCACGTCTCCGCCGAGCAACTTGGCCAACCGCCGAGATATGGTCAAGCCAAGCCCCGTCCCGCCGTATTTGCGCGTGGTCGATGAATCCGCCTGCGTAAACGGTCGGAAGAGCCTGGCGATCTGCTCTTCTGTCATTCCCATCCCCGTGTCCGCCACGTCGAACTGCAGGATGGTGGTCTCGTCGCTTTCGACAAAGCGTACTATGAGGCGGACCCCACCGACCTCAGCGAACTTAACTGCGTTGGCAATCACGTTGAGGAGGATTTGCCGCAGGCGGGTCGGATCGCACTTAATCACATCGGGAATGGGACCTATGCACTCGACGTTGACCGGAAGCCCTTTTGCCTCTGCAGGAACACGGGCCAGGGCTACTACGTCGGCGATTATCTGCTGCGGGGAACAGGCAATGTGCTCCACGGTCATCCTACCCGCTTCGATTTTCGAGAGATCGAGGATGTCGTTGATGATCCCAGTTAAGTACTCACCGTTTCGTCTGATTATCTCAGCGGCTTCGATAATCACCGGTGGAACATCAGCAGAACCGCAGCGTTCAAGCAGGACGTCCGCAAACCCCAGAATGGCTGTCATGGGAGTGCGAATCTCGTGACTCATGTTGGCAAGAAACTCGCTCTTGGCAAGATTGGCCGCCTCGGCTTCCCGCTTGGCAGCCTCAAGCTCCTCCATGGCCGCCTCCAGCTCCATGGTGGCAACCCTCTCGCGTTTCAAGGCTTCAACCATCATGTCGGCGCTGTCGCGCAGTTGCTCTTCGGCTTCCTTGCGGGCAGTGATGTCGACGAAGCTTTCGAGGAGGTGTCTGCGCCCCTCCAGCAGTATGGGGGTGACAGTCTTGAGGACGGCCGGTTCTTCCCCGTTCGCTCGAAGTAACGTGCGCTCCGCGTTGTCGACCATCTGATCCAGGTCCGTGATCGGACACTGGCCCATTTGGGCGGGACAGATGTACTTGTGACAGAGCTGCCCCACAACCCGCTTGGGTGCTCCACCGATCATTGCAAGTGCAGCCGGGTTGGCCTCTACGATGAGGTGACTCTCCGCATCGCGCACGTGTGCCACTGGCGCCTTGTCCGCCAGTGCCAAACATACGACACTCAACACGGGTGGGCAAGCCACCCGTGGCACACATATCCATCCCTCA
>CP070744.1:4038754-4078464 GCA_020348265.1 Phycisphaerales bacterium
CTCCGCATGGTGCGCTTTTTGGTTCCTGATGTACTGAACTACCCAAGGCAGATCCTTCACGCCGAAGCTGACCACGCCGTATCCGTTTTGCCATCTGAGCACCTTCTTATTGCAGACTTCGTGGTTGATGTGGTGGGCGCTGCTACCTTTGAGCTCACCGATCCAATCGCTGACATTGATGGTTGGTGGGATGGTCACCGCCAGGTGGATATGATCCGCGGTTCCGTTTATCGCCTGGACGACAACACCGGGATTCTGCAGAGCCCGGTGTGTGATGAACCGGTGTAGACGATCTTCGACGATATCGGTGAGTACGGGAGCGTTTTCCTTCGTGTGCCAGGTTATATGGAGGTTGATCTCTGAATAGACGTCGCGTGACATTGTTTGCTCGCTCGGTTCACCGTCTGAAAGGTGTCAGGCCTAAAGCCCGTTAAAACGGGCTCCATGGTAGCAGAATGGGGCGGACCCAGGAACCCGGCCCTGAAGGACCGGTCTAACAGCCCGCTGGCGCGGGGTAGCCCCATGAATGGGGCAAGTCTGGAACCGCGGGTTGCCCGAGGTGCGCTCGCGATACGAGATTGCCTATGCTGGCGGAAGAAGGCCCACCACTTTGTCGGCAAGCGCTACTACACCTGATGTAATCCCGACTACGATTGCTATGCGGCCCATGAAATCCCAGAACTTGGTGCCCGTTTCGGTTTCCCGTGTCTTGGAATAAAACTCTGGCTGTGCGACTATGGACCCAATCAACTCGTGTACGGCCGCTCGGAGTACTTCTGCTCCTTGGATTTGATATTCCTCAACTGCGCGGGTCACTGCCTCGAGGTGCTTCAATAAGTATTGTCGCACGGGTTGGTCAATGGTGCTCGCCATCACCTCGTCAAACAGTGCCTTTGCCGATTCCAGTATTTCTTCGAGTTGATTCTCTTCAACCGTTGGCGACGTCTGTACGCGCCGTAGCTGATCGCTGCAGGTACCCAGTCCGTCCATCACTGCATCATCGATCGGGTTAATGAACGCCGCCCAATTCTGCGCGAGATTCAGGTTGCTAAACGACTGCTTGACCTTCGGGACCCAGTTCAAGTATCGTTCCTTCTCGATTCCGGGGATTTGTGCCAAGCCTCGTTCTATCTGAGATGGAAGCGCGAGAACATGCCCTAGTCGATTCAGCAGCGTTGCGTGGTCATCCTCCTTGACTTTGAGAAGCCTCGCCCAGATCTGCTCCGCAGGTAGCGCTCTGTCTTCCTCTTTGCCCGCAAGAAGAATCGCCCTCAAGCGTCCAGCAGGATTAGAGTCTTCAGTCATGGCACTACTTCTCATTCCATTACCCAGTTGATATGTCCTTCCAGTAGCGCATCTCTCGATCTCGGAAACTCCAATGCCCTCCGAGAACGACGCCTTGAACTTTTCCTTTCGTCAGGTCGCGCGGCCCTGTCTTCGCAGTTGAGGGCCATGCTCGCCGAACTGCCGGTGTCTGTCAACTTGGCCTGGACTGCTTGTGCTCCGGACGTATCAGTGGTCCTTGACGCACCGTTCAAGGCGGAAAAGCGTGCTCTCCTTCCCCAGCATGACCAGTGTCTCGTGGATTGAGGGGCTTATTGTTGTGCCGCTTACTGCTACGCGGACGGGTTGGGCTACCTTGCCGAGTTTGAGGTTCTTCTCCTCGCATATCGAAGCGAATAATGCTTCTAGACTGTCGCTCGACCAGTCCGTCAGTTCGGTGAGTTTTGGCAGGAGATCGCGGAGCATGGCAAAGCCTTCTCCGTCATTCTTGGCGAGGACTTTCTTTACCGCCTTTGGATCGTACTGGATCGACTCATCCGGTTCGAAGATGAAACCCGCTTTTTTGATTACATCTGGGAAAGTGCGGAAACCCGCGCAGACTTCGAGGGTTTTGGCTAGTGTGGCGTCGGCGGCGTTGATCAGCGCTGGGGGGATTCGTACGCCAAGAGTTCCGTCCCCCACCCTCGGAGAGGATGGGGCACCCGCAACGCCCACCCTCGGAGAGGATGGGGCAGCCGACTCAGGTGCGTCCCCTACACTCGGAGAGGATGGGGCACCCGCACTGTCGACCGCATTGACTGTTAGATAGTCCTTGAATGCCTCCAGTAGTCGCTCGGGTGATACGCGCGTTGCCCAGTCGGTGTTGAAGGAGAGGAGTTTCTCACGATCGAACTTCGCATTGGTCTTGCCGACCCGGTCTATGCTGAACAGTGACACCATTTCGTCAAGGTCGAACTGCTCGCGATCCTCTCCCGGAGACCATCCCAGAAGGGAGATGAAGTTCAACACAGCCTCGGGTAGATAGCCCGCAACGCGGAAATCGTGCACGTCGATCTCCGGCGACTGGAGGCCTTTCTTCAGGGCCCTTTCCTTGTCGCGCTTGCTCATCTTGCTGCCCTCCATGTTGAATATGACCGGCAAATGTGCATAGCGCGGGGTGGCGAATCCCAAAGCATGCTGCAGGGCGATGTGCTTGGGTGTGTTCATCAGGTGCTCTTGACCACGGAGCACATGAGTGATCTTCATGAGCGCATCGTCGACTGCACATGCGAAGTGGTATGTAGGGTACCCGTCAGCCTTTTGGATGATGAAGTCTTCCAATTGGTCGGCAGCAAGAGTCACCTCGCCCAATATGTCATCCACAACGGTGATGTCCGTGCCGGGCATCTTCAGACGAACGGCCACGGACCGACCTTCTCCACGAGCGGCAAGCCCCTCTGCGATCGTGGGGAGTGGGTCCGGTCTGCGGTACTTCAAGGCACCCTTCTCTGCGGTGGCAGCGGCGCGCATAGTCTCCAGTTCTCCCGGAGTCTCGAGGGCGTAGTAGGCATCGCCGGATTCGAGCAACTGCTGTATGCGCTGGTTGTAGAGGTCCAGGCGTTGACTCTGGAAGTAGGGGCCGAACTCGCCGCCCACTTCGGGGCCCTCATCCCAACTGAGCTTAAGCCAAGTGAGGTCGTCGAGAATCTTCTTAACGGAGTCTTCAACGTGGCGGGTTCGGTCAGTATCTTCGATCCGCAAGACAAAGGTCCCCCCGTGTTTGCGGGCGGTCAACCAGTTGAACAGCACGGTGCGGGCACCACCAATGTGCAAATAGCCGGTGGGGGAGGGGGCAAACCGTACTCGAATGTTTCCATCTGCCGCTTCGTTCACAATTCATCCTCAACAAGGTTAGTTTGGCATGTTTCGCCTGCCTGCGACGATTGCCGAGTCCATGATCGCATCGCAGGCGACCACCTCAAGCGAGCTTTCGATCATTGCTGTCGTTCTCGCTGGGTACTTCCACGGGCCTAGGAGCGAATCTTTCACGCATTCTGCGGCTCAAAAGGAAGAAAGGACCGCTGACCACATACCATGACACGATTACTACGAGTGCGGGAGCTTTGAAAGAAAAGAACAGTGCCAGAATGAGCATCAACAGTACGAACTGTCCGAAGGGCTGCCGCCCGAGTAAGTACGCCCGGTAGAAGCGCCGGTAGGGGATCCGACTGACCATTAGAAAGGCAGTCAAAACGGCAACAGCGGGCAGGGCATACATGACCATGCGCCGGCCTGCATCACCGAGCTGATCCTGCAGTATAATAAGCGCCACCATGATGCACCCTGCTCCGGGCGTGGGTAGGCCGCGGAACATCCGGTAGTCAAAGTCGGCTTCGGCATGCTCGACGTTGTATCGCGCCAGGCGAATCGCGGTGAACGACACATAGACGGCTGCAGCTACCCAACATAGACGCCCGAAGAAATGTTCGCTGATAGGCGAGGGCATGATCGACTCTTGGGCGAGTTCAGTGGTCATGAACGCGATCATCAACGTAGCTGGGGCTACGCCGCAGGTCACCACATCCGCGAGAGAGTCGAGTTGTCCGCCGAAGTTGGTCGTGCTCCGCGTGGCTCTGGCGATCAGACCGTCAAAGCCGTCGAGGATCATCCCCAGAATCACGAGACCTGCGCCAACGGAGAGGAATGAGGGCAGCATCCGATCCAAAAGGGAAGCCTGTAACCGCGGGGTCGCGTGCAGCGGCATGCCTGCGCCGAAATCGTGCATCGCTCGCAGGGCGAAGTGCACTGCGGAAAAGCCGCACAGCAGGCTGCCCAGGGTGATCAATGTCGGAAGAAACGCCAGCGATTTGAGCCGTCGTCGTCGCCGCCGTGGACGCTCCCCCTGCGGGAATTTCGCTAACGAAGGCATCGAGCTACTCCAATCAGACTCCGGTGGCCATGACAGGCCGGGTTCCGCCAGTCCACCTCTTTTGCCTGTGCGTGGTCGATCACCTGTCCTCTCCCAATCGGCCTGCGAGATCCGGGTTTTGTGGGGCGTTCATCGGTAGGCTATGCCTTTGCCGTTCAACAGGTTGCCTCCGCCGCGTGTGCCTCCGAGGCAGCATTCTCGTCCTTCTCGATCGCCTGACGAGCAACGATGGTCAACCCGGCTTTCACCTTGTCTCCCACCTCTACAACGATTTCGGTGCCAATGTGTCGAGGAATGATCAACTCCGTTCGAGATCCGAATTTGATCAGGCCAAACCGGCTTCCGATGGCCCAATGTTCATCGACCGCCGCGTGGCAGATGATTCGCCTCGCCAATACTCCGGATACTTGACGAACCTCCACCGGGCCGGGCATAGGCGGAGACGGATCAATAAGCAGGCTGTTGGACTCGTTGCGGCGCCCGGATTCGGGGTGCCTCGCGTCAAGGAACTCGCCCGGTCTATGGGATATCTGCCTAATCCTGCCGCTGCAGGGCATACGGTTAGCATGAACGTTGAACAGACTCAAAAACATCGCGATTCGCACGGCCGGGCCGCCAATCGACTCATAGTGGTCCAGCTCGCATATCTCGGTGATTGTTCCATCAGCTGGCGCGCAGAGATCGCCATTTGCGTAGTCGCGTGATCGATCCGGGTCCCGGAAGAAGGACAGGACCCAGAGCCAGACGACCACAAACGGGATCGCCGCGGGCCAGAAGAGCGACCATGCTCCGGCCACGCACGCACCCAACAGCATGGTGGCAGCGACAATCTCTCGAAGTCCTTCGCGAGCTATCGGCATATCGCCTTCGCATCCAAGGTTGGATCGATAGTTCGGCTTCCAAACCGGTTGGCGATGACGCCACCGATCCTGCTAAGGATCAGAAGGTCACCGCCTCTTCCCATTCGGCCTAGGAAGAACGAATGATACCGGCAGGCGAATGGAAACGCACGCCGTGGAGCACGTTACGACAGCGTCCGAAGCGTGCATTCCGATCGAGGCTGAGTTCTGAGTAGCGAATGCTCGTCAGCGTTCGAGCCCTACGGAGACTCGGAATCCATCATGTCGATACCCAATCCCGCCCGTGAGTTTCGTCGTGTGACGGTAGGGTCTGCTCTTTTTCGTGATCCGACACGGCGGCTCCGCCCAGTGACCTTCTCTGACCAGAACGCGCTCGTGTATTACTTTCGTGCGCGCCGGCCTGATCAAGACGCGTTCGACGAGAGTGCCCCAGTGGCCGGGCCGTACCAGTATTCGTTTCTCTCTGCACGCTCTGCGGTTTGGCCTCATCACCCGCCGTGGGGTTCGGTGACTGAGACCTCTCCCGTGTCGCCCACCTCGTCGAACCCTTTCAGCACTGACCCGGCAGCCGCGCCGTTTGATCCTGTAGACAGGCTCTCGCCAGACACGCCGAGATACCTCCTCGTACAGCGGTGGTAGCGTGATGATGCGCTCGCGCGTCTCATACCGCGGGGGTACCCAGATGGGTGTATCGGAAACGATACAGAAACCCACATGCGTCTGCGCGGCGGCCGGACCGGCATGCGCGGTGACTCCGATAGTCCCGACCACAGCAAGAAGTGCGTGGCGTGAAGGCCGCTTAATGTCGAATTTCTTGGTCATTTCAGGTCCTCCTTATCAAGAACACCCTAATCTGTATCATCTCAGAATAGTTGACAGATGATAACTATCGTGGTTAGCTAGTTTTTTCTGTTCCGCGAAGAAATCTTCCTTTGCGGTCAGGTGTGACTCGTTGTGAAGCGCGCTTGATCTCAGGACATCCTAGACGTTGACTGGCGTTGATCCTGGGGCCACATTGCCGTTGCGGGCGTGGGTCGGTTGTGGAGTTGCCCAACTCAAAGGGCCGATATTCAACAGAACTTGTTAACTACATCTATGGAGTGTGTTTCATGTCTACCACTATCGTTCACGTTGAGGCGCGGGAAATCCTGGATTCGCGTGGTTTTCCAACGCTGGAAGCTTCGGTGGTCTTAGAGGATCAGAGTTGTGGTGAAGCGGCTGTCCCGTCGGGGGCGTCAACTGGAGAGCATGAGGCGGTCGAGCTCCGCGACGGCGATCCCAAGCGCTTTGGCGGGAAGGGGGTGCTCAATGCCGTCGAGAACATCAACGGAGAGATTGCCGACGCGGTCATCGGATTCGATGCCACCGACCAAGAGGATGTCGATCAGGTGATGATCGAACTGGACGGTACGGAGAACAAAGGCCGGCTGGGGGCCAACGCGATGCTGGGCGTCTCGCTTGCCACCGCCAGGGCGGCGGCCAAGTCGTGTAATCTTCCTCTGTTCCGGTACCTGGGCGGGCCGAAGGCTCATGTTGTGCCTGTGCCTATGATGAACATTCTCAATGGTGGCAAACATGCAGACAACAACGTTGACTTCCAGGAATTCATGATTCAGCCTTGGGGTGCTGAATCGTTTCACGAGGCCCTGAGGATGGGATCGGAGTGCTTCCAATCGCTCAAGAAGGTCCTCAAGAAGCGCGGATACAACACCAACGTTGGTGACGAAGGGGGGTTCGCTCCAGATCTCAAGTCGAACGACGAAGCTCCTGAAGTCATCGGCGAAGCTGTGGAGAAAGCGGGCTACAAGTTGGGCAAGGACGTTTTCATTGCCTTGGACCCGGCTACGTCGGAGATGTTCGATAGCAATAGCGGCCAGTACAGATTCTTCAAGTCGAATCCGGATAAGGGGGTCTCCTCCGAGGAGCTGATTTCATACTGGGAAGGCTGGTGCGAGAAATATCCGATCCGCAGCCTGGAGGACGGATTGGCTGAAGACGACTGGGAAGGATGGAAGCAGTTGACCAGCCGACTTGGTGAGCGCGTGCAGATTGTGGGGGACGATCTTTTCGTGACCAACACCAAGCGCCTGCGTCGCGGCCTGGAGATGAAGGCGGCCAATTCGATCCTGATCAAGGTCAACCAGATCGGAACGCTTACGGAGACGTTTGCAGCGATCGATCTGGCCATGCGTAGCGGTTGGACCGCAGTCATAAGCCATCGTAGCGGTGAAACGGAAGACACCACCATCGCGGACATCGCGGTTGCCACGAATGCGGGTCAAATCAAGACGGGAAGCCTCTGCAGGAGCGATCGTATAGCAAAGTACAATCGTCTCTTGAGAATCGAGGACCATCTTGCCGATGCTGCTGTCTATGGCGGCAAGTTCTGGAACAAATAAGTGATGGATCACAGCACGCTGGGGTCGGAAAAGCGTGGTGGAGGGTGTGCGCCGCGCGGCGGCGCGGTTTTCTGGCTTTTGGTGGTGATGGGCCTGGGGGCTTTCGCGCTTTGCGTGCTGGTGCCCGAGTGGGCTCAGTACAAGGCTCTAGAGGCGTTGGAGCAAGCTGCCCGGCACAAGCTCGACCGTTTAGAGCGTCAGGTCGAAGATCAACAACGGCTGCTGGAGGCAATGCGGAGCGATCCTGCGGTAGTCGCACGCTTTGCGCAGCGGGATCTGCGTTTTCGTCGCGCGGATGAGCGGGTCGTTCGGGTTGCTGCGCCGATTCCGGCCGAACCTCGTGAGCCGACGTTTTTCCCCGAGCCGGTATCACCTCCACGAGTGGTAGAGTGGGTGACGGCTCGGCTGCCCGATTGCGACTACGAGGCAGTCTTCTGCGGCGAGGATACCCGGACGATGTTGCTGGGCATGTCCCTTGGGTTGATCGGTCTTGCTGTGTGCTTGTTCGGTCGCCGGTCGCCTGGGGCATGACACGCCAGGAAAGAGGTATCCCTGGTCCTGCATTTGGTGTGCTGGTGGTGGAGGTCAGCCACCGTTGTCCATGTCGTCGTCATCTCGGCGGACGTTGCGATACCAGACCAGGCGATCGTCGCTTAGCCCCGCACCGCTGCGGCGGTCGAGCGTCCCCACAATGTCGTTGCGCCCGTCTGCATCCAGGTCCACAACGAGCAACGCGTTGATGCTGGTGGTGACATCGACGGTGTCCACCCCGACGCCCGCGCCGGGCGTGATGAAGCCCGCCTGCGAGGGGTCGCCGGATTCTATGGGGCTGTCCTGAATGATCGTGTTGGGTGTCCAGGCGTCATAGACCGAGTCGGCCAGCGAACTGTCATACCAGAATACCGCCCCTTGCGATGCGATCATCAGCTCAGGCACATCGTCGCCGGTAACGTCGCCAAGAGCGACCGCGCCGGGCTCCAAGTCGTTGAATTCGGTCAGGGTAAACACAGGCCAAGGGAAGTTGAAGCGGTCAGGGACTGCGTCGTTTGGGGGAAACTCGGGAGCGATTTGAAGCGGGTTGGGCTGTCGGAACCACTGCACTATCTGCCCGAAGGTGGAGCGGACCACTATGTCGTTGAATCCGTCACGGTCGATGTCGCCGATGGTCATCATATCCGCGCCGGTATCGATCTGCCCGATCGGCCGCTGCTCCCATTCGCTCGCGAAATACCACCATCCGGCATCGACGCCGTCGATGACTGCGTCGGGCCCGTCGGAACCACCGGGGTTGTGGGCGACAAGTGGATTGCGCACCCAGCGCACGTTCGCACTGATTGCATTGGTGTATGTGGCTACGACATCGAGGTCGCCGTCGCTGTCTATGTCCAGTACCTCAAGATCTTTAACCTGGGGTGCGTCGCCGATGAGAGTGATGGGGACGTTTCGTGACTGCCCGCTCGGCGGAGGGGCACCCCAGAACTGGGACATCTCGGCGAATCCCGGGCCGGGGTTGTTCCATAGGTCTACGGTGTTGGTGGGCGGCTTCTGGCCCAGGTTCTCGCATTCCCCGGGATTGAGGGCCACTAGAATGTCATCACCCTCTATACCGTCGATGTTGGTAACGACCAGAGAGGTGAATCCGGCCCACTCAGGACTGGTCTTCGACTCGTCGAATTCCACGTTCTGGATTCCCGGAAATTGATCGTGAATCCACGGATCCTGGACCAGGGGGTTGATTAGTTCCATTTCAGTCCAGGCGTCACCGTCAGGTATTTGAGTGTCATTCCCCGGGCTGAAATAGACGAGTATCGCCCCGTCCAGATTGCTGATAAAGCTCGGATCCTGTCCTTCTACCTTCGGTGGGCAGAGCGTCATGAGAGCTGTCGCCTTGCAGAGCACTACGATGTCCAGCCAGCCGTCGTCGTTTATCTGCCCGACCTCCAAACCGGCAACGACCGCTACCGGGGTGGTTCCGGCTATAGTGATAGTGCGGAATGAGATGTTGTTGTCCGCGTCACGCCTCTGCAGGTGCAGTTGGATTGGCTGGGACTGGTTCCACGCGCTGACCAGGTCGAGCAGCCCGTCCTGATCGATATCCTCAGCGACGACGAACTTGGGTCCTGCGCTGTCTTCCGCGACCGGGTCGATCTGAAACGCGGTAAAGAAGCTCCGCGTCTCTTCGCCCGGGAGATCGATGTCATCCTCGACGATTTGGATCACCCCGCCCGTTCCTCCGGGAGAGACCGGTGCGTCGGAGAATTCGCTGTCAATGGCTTCGAATCCGCTCGTGGCCGTCGTGTCTTCAGAGACATCCGAGCTGAGGGCATCAGTGCCTTGTGAGGCCTCCTCGTTGACGTGGTTCAGCACCGAGCTGCAGCCCAAGACGATTACGAGGGCCGCTACCGCCAGCGCCAGCCGCTTAAACACCACAGACTTCATGGCAAGCTCCCGTACCGGCACCATGCCGGCCAATAGTGGTTGATCGTATACTCTGCATGGTTATCGGTTTTTCCGTGGGGCGACTTGCGGGTCTGCCCCCCGGCGGCATACCATCACCGGTGCTTGATCGGAGATGGAGTGGTCTGTGGTGGTCACGGAAGAGAACAACTCGCTGGCTGAGTTCCTGCAGCTTGAGGACGATGCGCTTGTGAGTCAATGCGAGGTTGATACTTATCGGTCGCGCGGACCGGGGGGGCAGAAGCGGAACAAGACCAGTTCGGCAGTCAGACTGCGTCATCGCCCCACGGGGTTGATCGTCACAGCTACGGAGGAGCGATCTCAGCATGTCAACAAGGCCCGTGCGATCCGCCGGCTTCGCAAGGTGCTTGCGTTTCATGTGCGGACAGAGCTCAACGTCGACAAGTACCAACCCTCGGAGCTTCTGCTGGCGTGCAAGCCCCGGGACAGGGGTTTCGAAATAGGCCCTCGTGATGAGCGTTATTGTCTCCTCGTTGGTGAGGTGCTCGATGTATTCGCCGCCTGCGGTATGCGGGTCAGCGAAACCGCCGGTTGCGTAGGCGTTTCCACAGGTCATCTGGTGAAGCTGTTCGAGAAGGACCCCAAGCTCTGGGAGCGGGTGAATCAGATGCGCAAAGAGGCCGGCCTGAAAGCGCTCCGCTGATTGCTCATTGCTTGGGAAGGTGCAGGGCGCGAAGCAAATCACGCTGTTCGACAAGTCCGATTATCCTCTTGCTGCCCGTTTGCTCTACTACCGGCAGCACGGCGACGTTCTGTTTGGTGAAGACGTCGAGGAGCTCGGGGAGAGGTAGGTCCATGCTTACCACGGCGGAGTAGGGGTCGGCGAGGTCAACCGCGGTAACCAACTCGCGCATGGCCGGGTCGTAGATCACGTCACGAACATCGCTAAAGTGGATCATACCCGAAAGAGTGCCATGTTCGTCGACTACGGGGAAGTGGCTGTGGGTTGAGCGCTCGATGAAATGCAGGACTTCGTCGAGCGTTGCGGCCGCGGGGATCAGCTGCACGCTGCTACGCATGATATGCTTGGCGCACAACGTTTCGGGCTTGTCGGGCGTCGCTCTGCGACCCCCACTGAACAACCTCAGAAGCGACAAGAGAGTGACTCTGACTATTGAGGTTCCTTCGGTAGCCGGTCCCGCTCGGCGAAGCAGGGTCATGGCTTTTACCTCGCCGGCTTGGACGACGCAGCGTTTTACCAGCAGCGGCCCCAACAGTTCAAACACGACCACGCTGCCCAGCACTACGGTGGAGAATGTCTTGGCAAGTTGGCTCTGCCAGTTTCGTTCTACAAAGGACGCTAGTCCAATCACCACAGCCGCTTGACAGAGAAGTGCGCTGCCCAAGCGGCTTCCGGGTTGCTGAGGATGCCCGACCCATCGCCCTCCCAGCTCACATCCGACAGTCTTGCCCAGGAACCTGCAGACGACGTATGCCCCGCCGATCCAACCCATGTGCAGCAGATCGCCGATATGCAAGCCGTATCCGGCAAGAACAAAGAAACCGGCGAAGATGGGAAAGCCTATCGTCCGCAACGCGTCCAGGAGTTTCTGGGAATCGATGGCTATGTTCGCGAAGATCCCTCCGATCACTACACAAGTCAGAAGGAAGTTGAACGAGGTCCCGTAGTGTCCCAGCAGCCACTTTTCCCCTGCCCCGAGCAGTATGAACAGGGCGAAGAAGACCAGCAGCGTTTCCGTGAGGGGAAGCTTGGCGTGGACAATGGTGAGCAGTGTTCCGCAGACAATGCCCAGGCCCACGCTTCCGAGCGTTGTGCATGCCAGGGCGAGCCACAGTCGTTCGGCGAGGATGCTAGGGGTCGTGATCGCGCCGAGTGAGGCGAGGATCAGGAAGATCGAGTAGAACAGCACGATACACACGATGTTGTTCGTCCCGGTCAACCCCAGGATCGTGTTGGTCTCGCTTCCCTTTGACTCGTATTCCTGCAAGACGAAGAGCGTAGCGGCCGGGGCCGTAGCTATTGCCGCGGTACCAAGGAGCAAGGCCAGTATGAGAATCTGCAAGGGGCCATACTGTGACTGAGTGAGCAGGGCAGCTGTCAGACAGCCGACGAACACAAACAATACGGAGAGGGCCGTCTCTGCGCCGCTGATCTTCAGGGTGCGGATGCCCGCGGCCTTGAGTTTGGCTCGTTCAAACACCCCACCGATGAGAAAGAGAATGAGCCCCAAGGCTAGGTCTTGGATCGCCCCGAGCGGTTCGACGGCGGCTTCAAGTGCTTTATGCTCACCGGTCCCGGCTTCATGTCCGTAGGCGGCGTACATCACCCCGCGCAGAATCGCACCGCAGACCACAAAGCCGATCACGCGCGGGCAATGGATGAGGTGGGCAATGTGCCCGCCGACTATGGCGGCAAGTAACATCAGCCCGAACAACAGGCCGGGACCCAGCAACACGCCGGGCGTCGTGGACGCGCTGGAGGCTAGTGCATCCAAACAGATCTCCCTGTGAAACCGCTATTGGTCAAAGCTCGGGCGGCGCACATCCGACGAGGTCGGGCACCACCGCTGAAGAGGATACCCGCAGGTCTGTACTTCGGGAATGCACTCGGAGATTCGCTACCGGGGCGCTAGAATTCGCACAGACGCGTCTGCGACCCGAACAATGTCAGTTCGGGCCGCACCAAGCTCATGGAATATAGGCTATTTGCTGTCCTTGACCTCGAATTCGGCGTCGATGACATTGTCATCCTGGGGAGGCGACCCAGCCGCCTGCGCGGGATCAGCCGCGCCGGCACCGGCCTGGGCGGCCTGCTGCTGGGCGGCAACCTGCTCATACACCGCCTTGCCCAGCGCCTGGGCGTCCTGGAGCAATTGCTCTTGGGCCTTCTTCATGGCTTCAGGATCGTCTCCCTTGAGTACCTCGCGAACGTTGTTGATGGCCGCCTCGACCTTTGAACGCTCCTCAGCCGACACCTTGTCCCCGTGTTCCTTGAGCTGCTGCTCAATCTGATAGGCGGCGTTCTCGGCTTCATTGCGACACTTGACGAGTTCGGCCTTCGTGAGATCGTCCGCCGCGTGCTCTTCGGCCTCTTTCTTCATCCGCTCGATCTCTTCCGCCTTGAGGCCGCCGCTTCCCTCGATGCGGATGGACTGCTCCTTGCTGGTGCCCTTGTCCTTCGCGGACACATTGATTATTCCGTTGCGGTCGATGTCAAAAGTGACGTCGATTTGGGGAACGCCCCGCGGTGCCGCTGCGATCCCGGTGAGGTTGAATCGGCCCAGGGTGCGGTTGTCGATGGCCATTGGTCTGTTCCCTTGCAGGACATGGATCGTCACTTCCGTTTGGCCGTCCGCCGCGGTCGAGAACGTCTCGGTTTTGGAGGTTGGAATCGTGGTGTTGGCTTCAATCAACGGCGTCATCACTCCGCCAAGCGTCTCCACCCCAAGAGTCAAGGGCGTAACGTCCAGAAGAACAATGTCTTCCTTCTCACCCGAGAGTACCGCTCCCTGAATTGCCGCCCCCACAGCGACTACTTCGTCAGGATTGATTCCCTTGTTGGGTTCCTTGCCGAATATCTCCTTGCATAGAGCCTGTACCGCTGGGATACGCGTCGAGCCGCCCACGAGAACCACATCATCGATGTTGGATGCAGTCATCTTCGCCCCGGACAACGCATCCATGAGCGGGCTGCGGCAGCGCTCGGTCAGGTGCTGTGTAAGCTGCTCGAATTGACTACGGGTGATCGTGAGCTGCAGGTGTTTGGGCCCGCTATCCGTAGCGGTGATGTACGGCAGATTAATAGTCGTCTCCAGCACGGTGGAGAGTTCGCACTTTGCCTTCTCCGCGGCTTCCTTGAGACGCTGAAGGGCCATCGGGTCGCTACGAAGATCAAGCCCTTCCTGCTTGCGGAAAGTCTCAGCAAGGTGGTTAATCAATTCCTCGTCGTAGTCGTCGCCGCCCAGGTGGCCGTCGCCGCTCGAGGCTTTGACCTCAAACGTTCCGATCTCCGGGTCGATCTCCAGGATGGAAATATCAAACGTACCTCCACCAAGATCGAAGACGGCGATGGTCTGCTCTTTGCGTTTATCCAAGCCGTACGCCAACGCCGCTGCCGTAGGCTCGTTGATGATGCGTTCGACGGTCAGACCGGCGATCTCCCCTGCGTCCTTGGTTGCTTTACGCTGCGAATCGTTGAAATAAGCAGGGACGGTGATAACAGCTCGATCGACCTTAGCGCCCAGATAATCCTCCGCGGTCTTCTTGAGGTCCTGGAGGACCATAGCGCTGATCTCGGGCGGGGTGTATTGCTTGTTCCTGATCTCGACCTTTACCAGCTCTTCAGGACCGCCCACAACCTTGTAGGGCACGATCTTCTCTTCGGAGCTGACTTCGCTGTGGCGACGCCCCATGAACCTTTTGATTGAGTGAACCGTATTCTGAGGGTTCGTGACTTGCTGGTGTTTGGCCACCTGCCCGACCAGCCTGTCACCTTTCTCCGTAATTGCGACTACCGAAGGGGTGAGACGCGAACCTTGGGCGTTGGTGATTACCTTGGCCGTATCACCCTCCATGACAGCTACGACGGAATTTGTCGTTCCTAGGTCGATTCCGATGATCTTCGACACTTTGCTCTCCTTTGTGAAAGTCGGTGCCGCATCGGCGCACGCACCACCAACACACGGTGATGTGCAGGTGACGTGCCAAGAGACGGCGTGGTTTCTCTGTCTGTAAACTACTGTGAATAAGGAGTTAAAGATCTCACAGCCTTGCCTCGCGCGTGTGCCACTGCCATCGTGGCAGTCTATCAAGCTGCGGAATTGGCACGCTGGCAGTCTAACGATAACCTGAAAGAAGCCGCTTTCGGTTGGGCGTTTCGACGATAAACTGTGTCTGATGTCCATTGAACCCTTCGAGACTGCCGCGTCACACGATGTGCCTACCGTGACTCAGCTTTCCGTCTTCGTGGAGAACCGCGTCGGGCAGTTGTTGAGGCTGACGAAGCTGTTCGATCAGACCGACATTCGAATACTCGCGCTATCCCAGGTCAACTCGGTAGACTGTGCCATCTGCAGGACGCTACTGGATGACCCGGAGAAGGGTGCGGAACTTCTCACGGCTTCCGGATTCAAGCTGAGCGAAACAGAGGTGATTGTGGTGGTCTTGCCGCACGGCAAGAGAGCACTGCTGCATACGTGGATGGCACTCCTCGCCGCTGAGGTGAACATACACTACACCTACCCGCTGCTGTTCAGGCCTGGCGGTTGCGCCGCGCTGGCGATTGCCTCTGACAGCGTCGAGGAGGCGGTGGAAACGCTTAGACGACAGAAGTTTGAGGTCTTGAGTCAAGCGGATCTCATGCAGGGGCGGTTTGAGTAGCGATCTTTCCCGGCAATGCGGTCCAACGGTGTGTTTGCCAGAGGATATTCACTTCGCTGGAGGAGCTCCTTTTCCTGGTTTTCGGGTCATCGAAGCGACGTTGCCGCCGTTTGCAACCGCATTAGAATCGCCTGGGAAACTCGCCTGTTGTGTTGGCTCGAGGAGTGCTGAGTGTCGGCAGTCATAGTCCACAAGATGAGCGTGTACCCTCTGACCATACCTCTGCGCCGGACGATTTCGCACGGTATTTGCGAACGCGATATGTCAGAGCCCGTGGTTGTGTCCGTCGAGCTACGCGACGGGACGATAGGATACGGTGAGACCGTTCCACGGTTCCACGTAACCGGGGAAAGCTCCGAATCAGTCGTTGAGACCGTCTGCGAGCTGTTCTTACCCTCTGCGGTGGATTTCCACCCCCGTTCGTTCCCGGAAGCTCTAGAGGCAATCGAAGCCTTGCCGTGGAAGGATGGGACGGACCACTTGATCCCTGCTGCTCGGGCTGCTGTTGAGTTGGCTTTGCTGGACGCGGTGTTGCGGGTTTACGGGCGTAGGGTCGACGATGTGGTTCGCTGGATGGGGGCTGTGGGCTTCGGTCTACCCGGCAGCATTGAGCGGGTGCGTTTCAGCGGTGTGCTGGCGCCTGAGCGGACGGCCAAGATGCTTCGACAGTTGAGACTGATGTATTGGGGGGGACTTCGGGATTTCAAGCTGAAGATTCGCGGGGGAGACGACGGGAGCAGACTTAGATTCGTCGTCGGCTATCTTGGCAGATCGGTACGTGACGGAAGGGCGACACTTCGGCTTGATGCCAACGGAGTCTGGTCTAAGGACGAAGCGATAGAGTGGCTCAGTGATACGAGCGATATGCCGTTCACCCTTTTGGAGCAGCCGTTGCCACGCGGCCTGGAAGGCGAACTCCCCATCCTGCGTGACTTGTTTGACGTAGCGCTGGTGCACGACGAATCTCTGATAACGCGCGAAGACGGTGAGCGTCTGATCAATCTGGGTGTGGCGGACGTCTTCAACATCAGAATCAGCAAGTGCGGCGGGTTGATTCCGGCTCTGCAGTTGGCCGCACTCGCACGCCGATCAAAAGTGCGCATTCAGCTCGGGTGCATGATGGGAGAGACGAGCATACTCTCGGCCGCCGGATTGCGTTTTCTACAGGTCTGTCCGGGGGTGGAGTGGGCGGAAGGGTGCTTCGGCTCGTCTCTTATCTCAAGCGATGTGATCCGCCGTGGGTTGCGTTTTGGCTATGGGGGGAAACCACCTCGGGTTCGCGGTGATGGACTTGGCGTTAGCGTTGATCCGCAACGCCTTGTGAACCTCTGCAGCACCAAGCCAATCGTGTTGAATCTGTAGGGCTCTTGGGCAACGGGTGGCTCGCCGTGACTTTGCGGACGGTACAGGTTATCCAAGTTGCCCGATTAGATCGCGGGTCGATGTGAGCCCGCGTTCTCTCAGGTATGTGGCCAAGCCTTCGCAAATGCGCATTGGAATGGTTGGGTCGACGAAGAGGGCGGTTCCTACTGCGATGGCTGTTGCGCCGGCAAGAAGGAACTCTGCAGCATCTCGCCAGTCGTAAACGCCCCCCATCCCGATGATCGGAACCTGGGCATCGCGGGCGACCTGCGTATAAACGCGATCGACGCAATAAAGTGCTACTGGCTTGATGGCCGGGCCTGAAAGGCCGCCGCAACGGTTGGCCAGGATCGGTCTACGAAGGTCTGCGTTGATTGCCATGCCGCGCAGCGTGTTGATGACGGAGAGCACGTCGGCACCGCCCCGGAGTGCTGCTTGGGCGGTCTGGACAATGTCGGTCACGTTGGGGGAGAGCTTGACGATGAGTGTCGCCCGTTTGACCAGCGGGCGAACGGACGCCACCAGATTCTCGAGCCGTTCGGCATCCGTGCCGAATTCCAGACCGTCGGCCACGTTTGGGCAGGAAACGTTCAGCTCTAGCCCGGAGATGCAATCGATGGGGTCGAGCCTGTCGCAGACGGTTTGATAATCCTCGATGCTGTGCCCGACCACATTAACGATGATGGGGGTGGAGACGGTCTGCAAAAAGGGCACGATCTCAGCAACGAAGCGGTCGAGTCCGAGGTTAGCCAGCCCGATCGCGTTTAGCATCCCTGCCGCGGTCTCGACAGTGCGCGGAGGGGGATTGCCTTTACGCAGTTCGGGGGAAATCGCCTTGGTGACGAAGGCGCCGAGCTTCTCCAGATCGACATGCTCGGCGAAATCGGGCCCGTATCCGCTGGTGCCTGAGGCCGTCATTACCGGATTGGACATGCGGATACCTGCAAGATTGACGGCGAGATCCACGTTTCCAGTGCGTTTGGCTTCCGGGCTCATGTGTACGAAGATCGTGTCGAACCATAAGTGTGTCAAGCCACGGAAGACGTCGAGCTTGCCGGGTTGGAGGTTTGACGGCGGATGCGTAGAATGACGCCTGCACTATTGGGAGGCGATCATGCAAGGCAAAACACCGAATCTGGCAGTCTTTCCGGGTATGTTTGACCCGGTAACTCACGGACATCTCGACATAATCCGCCGCGCCGCCAAGCTGTGGAAGAAGCTCATCGTGGGTGTGGGAGACAATCCGCTCAAGGAGGAGGTTTTTACTCAAGAGGAGCGAAAGGAGATGCTCATCACCCATACGAAAGACCTTGCCAACGTCTGCGTCGAGACCTACTCGGGATTGACCATCGAGTTTGCCCGCAGTGTCGGTGCTCAGGTCATGGTTCGGGGGATACGCGATAACGTTGATCTGCACGCTGAGCTGGAAATTGCCACCACGAACCTGATTGTCGGTGGTATTGAGACCGCGTTCCTCATGACCAGCGGTCAACATGTACTCACCTCGAGCACTCTAATCAAGCAGATTGTCGAGATAGGCCAATACAACACGGAGCCTCTGGCGAAACTGGTTCCTCTGGATGTGGCCAAGCGGCTCGAAGATCGCCTCCGCCCCCGGGCGTAGAGTCTTTTCGCTGCCTTTCGACGTCCGGACCGACCGGCACTCATGTCGATCTAGCGCGTTTCTTACTGCGCCGTCCGTGCGATCGGGTGTCTCGGCGTGAGACGCTAGGGATCGTGAGTCGTTGCGATGAGGTGCAGTGTCGAGACGGGTACGGGCGTTGCCGGCCAAGCTTATCAGCACCGGAACAGTTCTCGGTCGGGCGGCCTGGACAAGGCTTTGAACCGCCCGAAAAACAAGGGCAGAATCTCTCGTGATTGTCTCTCTTCTCGGGTCGTCCGATTCTAGTTAGTCCGGGTTTCTTGCTTGGTTTATCCAGTTTTGATGTGTTCTCCACGTGCCGACAAGACACTCGGTCGCAGCCGCTATGCCTGGGGGTGAAGCGTGCGGGCTCTGTGGAAGAGCGGTTTCCCAAGGCTGCGGGATGACCTGTGGCTTGGAGAGAGTGAGATGGCTGGCAATCGGTCGAAAGGCGAGACCCTTACACCCAGTCGACGTCGGGCAAGACGTACGCACCTCTTCAGCGAGGTATTGTGGAAGAGAGAGGATGATACCAGGCTTCGCCGAGGGGTCCTTGTGGGGGTCTCCGGAACTGGACTGGCAATGGTCGTCGACCACAAACACGCTGCTAAAGCGAAGATGCTGCTCATCCCCGACAAGAACGGACATCACCGCTACTGGTCGAAGCCCGCCGTTGTAACCAGGGTCGAGCAATTGTCCGATACCCTCGATCTCGTTGCTGCGAAGTATCCGGACGCCGACGAATCCGCCCCGATTGACTTGAAGCCGACCCGTTGACTCCGGCTGACTGATAGGGCGGATTATCCGAGCTGCTCGTCGAAGGGGGAGAAGCGAAAGACGGTTCTGCGAGGACAACAAAGTACAAGTCTCGACTATCGGTCGGCGGGGCGATCTACGCGCGATCGGTGGAGTGTTATAAACATCTTCGCCGTGGGCGTCCTCGAATGATCTGGTCAAACCTTCTCTGCTTGGCCCCTCGTCTCGCACACACCGCGCCCACGATACAGGCCGCCGGTTTTACCAGGTGTTAAAGACAGACCCTCCAGTGCATCCGAGGGGATGTGCTTGTCGCGTGGATGTGCTATCATCGGCTTGACGCTGAAGAAAACGGTATCCACTGTTGCCGAGAAGGAGGTTCTACGTGTTGAGGCGCTCAAAGAATAGCGTATTTTCTGCGGCTGTCGCGGTGCTCTGTTCTGTTTTCATCGCAGGCATTTTGGCCTCATGCAGTCAGCACCGCTCGTTTGATCCGGGGGCTTATCCGACACCCAAACCCGTTGCCTGGGTGGACGTGCTGCACGGGATGGATGTGGCTGACCCCTATCGCTGGCTCGAAGAAGAAGAGAGCCCAGATACTCAAAAGTGGATTGAGCAACAGAACCAGCTGACGCATGAGACCCTCGCTCGTTTTACTGATGTGCAAGACGAGATCGCCGAGGAGTTGGGGGCGATCTACGGGGTGAATTCATCGTCAAACCTCTACCCACGCGGCAAACGCTATTTCTTGATGAGGCGAGACGGACTGGAGAACCATTCCAAAGTGTTCGTTCGTGAAGGCGATTATCGCGGCAAAGGGCATGTGGTTATCAACCCCAATACCTTCAGCGCGGACGGCACGGTTGCGATGGATTGGTGGTTTCCCTCGCCGGATGGCTCGCTGATCGCATATGGCAAGTCGGCGAGCGGCTCGGAGAAAAGCACGCTCTACATCCGCGACGTCGAGACAGACAAGGACTTGGCCGACGTGATCCCCTTCACGCAGTATTGCCGGGTTGCGTGGAACGGCGCGGGCACGGGGTTCTACTACAACCGTTCGCCCAATCCGACCACCGTTCCCAAGGGTGAAGAAAACTTCCACATGCGGGTCTACTTCCACAAGGTGGGGACGAAGTATGAGGAGGATCGCTACGTTTGGGGCAAGGGACGCCCCATCGATGAGGAACCGCGGCCCTATGCGTCGAGCGATAAGAAGTACGTGCTGCTCAATTTCTTCCGCGATCCCTCGGAGAATGATCTCTACTTCACGGAGATGGACGATACGAACCCGTTTCGACCGGTGGCCGAAGGACTCGGAGCGATCACCAAGGGCAATGTTCTCGACGGTAGACTTTATCTCAAGACGAACTATAAGGCCCCGCGCTATCGCATCTGCACTACGACGGTGGATAAGCCTGGGCCGGAGAACTGGATCGATTTAATACCGCAGCAGAAGGGCGTGATTGACGGTCTTCGCATCGTGGATCGTAAGCTCGTGGTGCATGTGGTCGAGGACGTCCAATCGCGATTGCTGGTCTACGATCTGCAGGGGAGCTTCCTTGAAGAGATTCCCCTGCCGGGAGCCGGAACGGTGACCACGTATCAGCCGGGGATTGGAACGGTGTCGAGCTTCACCGGGAGTCTCGACGATCCGGCTCTGTTCTTCACCTTTGCCTCCTGGGTCGTGCCTACGACAGCTTATCGCTACGACTTGCGAAGCCACACGATGGAGAAGCTCCATCAGCGGGCCTGCCCGGTGGACTTGAGCAAATACGAGACCAAGCAGATCTGGTGTACCTCGAAGGACGGCACGCGCGTGCCTATGTTTGTGGTGGCGGACCGCGACATAAAGCTCGATGGCAACAATCCGACGCTGCTTTACGCCTACGGGGGCTTCAATGCGAGCTTCTTCCCCTACTTCCGAGGTCGGATTATTCCGTTTCTCGAACGCGGTGGCGTCTGGGCACTGGCCAACATCCGTGGCGGTGGAGAACTCGGGCAGGAGTGGCACGACGGAGGTCGACGGGAGAAGAAACAGAACTGCTTCGATGACTTCTATGCCGCTGGCGAGAAGCTGATCGAGCTGGGATATACCCGGCCTGGAAAGCTGGCATGTAAGGGGGGAAGCAACGGAGGTCTTACGATCGGGGCGGCGGTGGTGCAGCGGCCCGATCTGTTCCAAGCGGCCCTTTCGCAGGTGCCTTTGATGGATATGCTTAGATTCCATAAGTGGGGGATGGGGGCTCAATGGGTGCATGAATACGGCAACCCGGACGACGCGGGAGAGTTCGAGTGGGTCCGGGGCTACTCGCCGTATCACAACGTTGTCGATGGTACGGATTATCCGGCCACGCTGATCGTAACTGCTGAGGCGGACAATCGTGTCGACACGGCCCATGCCTACAAGATGACCGCCCGGATGCAGGAGGCCACCTCCGGCGACCGACCTATTTTAATTCGCATAGAGCGCAAGGCAGGACACGGCGCAGGCAAGCCTCTGAGCATGAAGATAAAACACCAAAGCGAAGACTGGTCTTTTCTGATGTGGCAGCTGGGGATGCTGGAATAGACGTCCGCGAGCGCAGTGCGTGCCATGCCGTGTGCCACGGGTGGCTTGTCCACCCGTGTTGAGTGTCAGAGTGTTCCCGTGTGAGAGGAGTTTCTTTTTCGCTCGCGTTGAGTGCCAGAGCGTCGGCACTGGCGGGCAAGCCGCCAGTGGCACACGATGACTCCTCCAAGAGGTGCCGTGGGCAAGCTCGCGGAACGCGAGCGCCGCCATGCCATACCGTGCAGCTAACGACACAGACCTGACGTTATGCGTTCGATAGGCGTCGTCGCCGCCTGAACGCGATTTTGCCTACAGTAAGCAGTAGCAGTGCCAACACGGCCAGACCCCATGCCGACGCGGTGGGGATCGCATCTGTGCAATCAGAGCCGAAGAGGGGATCGGATACGCCGCACCCGCACTGGCCGGCCTCGATCTTGTTGGGATCTTGCGGGCATCCGTCGCACCCGTCGGGCACACCGTCGCCGTCGGAATCATCATCGTCATTGTAGTCCGCACAAGTGTCGCACGGATCGATGGCTCCGTCACCGTCAGAATCCGACTCGCATTCGTCAGGAATGTCGTTGCCGTTGCAGTCCGGGCTTGTACCCTCGGCAAGGTCCACGCTGTCTGGGAAGCCGTTATGGTTGCAGTCGGTCGCGCCCGGCACGATCGTTATCGCCGCAGGAGTGCGGGTGACGTCTTCTATATGAATGCCTTGGCAATCGTTGAGCAGCGTCCACTCGGGGTCGGCGATGAAGTCGATGCTGTACGTTCCCACAGCACCTTCTGGCACTTCGAGTCTCAGCGTGCCACCATACCACCAACCGGGAAACTGGGCTGTGCAGTCTTGAGGATTGTCCTCGGGTTGGCAATCAAGGGATGCCGCACCCCAGAAGTAGTTGTCGAAGGCGGTCGATACGAAGGATATGTGGTCGATGTCGAAAAAGACGTAGTCAAAGCGGTCGAGACAACGAATATTAGGTGGAAACAGCCCGCACACGGCGGGGTCTCCACGGCAGTCTGAGAGCCAGTCGGTAAACCGGTCGGTGCACGGGTTCGCTAGCGGCGAGCAGATTTTCAGGGCCATAAACGCCGCATTCCACTCCCACCCCATGTCGGCACCGTACGGAACCAGGTCTAATCCTGGCAGCGTATCGATTCCCGAGGGATGTCCGCCCTGCAGCGTGGCGTGATCCAGGGTGCCTTGGAATGCGCCGAGCGCGCGGTCGCCATCGGGGTTCCAACCTCGAAGCTGCATAAAGAGCGTGACGGTCACGCCGCCATCCCACAGGATGGTCTCAGTGTCGCCGCAGACTCCTTCGCCGGGCATGCAGATGACGTTGTCCTGCCACGACGACGGGTTCCACACCCTCACCGGCATCCAGCGAATCTCGCCGTCGGCAACGGCGCGATCAGCGAACACAGCAAGTGTCAAGATGAGCGCGATCAGTGTGGTCTTGCGAGGCATGTCCCTTTCTCCGTCAGGCACGTCTCCGGCCAAGTCGACCGAGCTGCAGCCGGTGAATCGTGGTGCTGCGAGTCTACCCGATGCCCGTGTTTCATTTCAAGGGTTTTCTTGCAGCAAATACAGAGCGGGCACTTGAGCCGGAACTCATGATGCTCCGCGATCACGAAAGCCTGAGGTGTGGATCTACTGTGTCTCTTCGTCCGAAGGTAGTGCTGCCCGAAGGGCTCTGTATTCTTCGGCCTTGTCGGGTTTCCCCCAAGTTTCATAGAGCTCTGTGAGAAGGTCGAAGGCGGACTCC
Organism: Phycisphaerales bacterium; assembly: GCA_020348265.1. Lineage (GTDB taxonomy): Bacteria > Planctomycetota > Phycisphaerae > UBA1845 > UBA1845. The sequence continues at coordinate 4,062,098 of CP070744.1, forward strand.
ATGTAGTAGTGGGTGGGGCCGAATATGTTGCGTATGCCCTTTTCAAACTCCAGTGCTAATGCCTCCGCCTCGGCGAATCTCTTTAGGCTCAGAAGCGTTGCACCGAGTTCATACATTGATGCCAATGTATTGCGGTTGTCGTTGCCGAGCACTTCGCGGCGGACTTCCAGGGCCTCGCCGTGCATGAGTTCCGCCTCATCGAATCGCCCTTGCCGGTCGTATAATCTGCCCAGGTTGTGTTGAGTCACCAGAGTATGGGGGTGCTGCTCTCCTAAAGCACGTTCGCGGGCTGAAAGTGTCTTGAGGTAGAGCCCCTCAGCTTCATCGAGTCGACCGAGATCTTCGTAGAGCTTCGCCAGATTATGTGAGGACACCAGTGTCTGGGGGTGTTCGTCGCCGCGTAATCGGCGCTGCACTTCAAGCACCTTGATGAGAACGGGCTCGGCCTCGCTGTAGCGCTTTTGAAGTGAATAGAGCGCGGCCAGATTGCCCATCGAGTTGAGCGTATGGACGTGATCCTGTCCCAGTACGTGAGTTCGGGCATCTACAACTGTGACATAAAGCTCCTCGGCCTCTGCATGTTTACCCTGTCTGGCATAGACATTGGCCAGGCTGTTCATAGTGTGTAGCGTGTGGGGATGTTCTTCGCCCAGCGTGCGGCTACGAGCCTGACTAATCTGAACATACAACTGTTCGGCGTCAGTAAACCGTCCCTGACGTCTGTAAGTTTGTGCCAAGACATTTGCAGTAATGAGCGTTCGGGGATGCTCTTCGCCAAACACCTGCCGACGTATTTCCAGGGCATTTGCGAGCAGCGACTCCGCTTCGCGATAGTGTCCCTGATCCAGGTGGAGCTTGCCCAGATCGTGGATTATTGCAGATGTCGATGGGTGCTCCCGGCCGAGGACTCGTTCACTATGCTCCATTAGCTGAGAATAGAGTCTCTCCGCGTCTGCGAACCGACCCAGCTCCGTATAGAGATCAGCGAGAACATTGGTCGTAGCGAAGGTGTGGGGGTGTTCCTCGCCAAGTAGCCTGCGCCTAGCTTTGAGCACCCTCAGAAGGATCTCCTCGCCTTCTTCGTAGCGCGCCTGGGCCAGGTAACTAGCTGCTAGATCGCTCCACGCCCCGACAGTCTCGGCAGCGTCCTCCCCAAACACCCGACGGTGCTTCTCAAGGGTCTGCAGCGACTGCGTTTCGGCCTCAGCAAGACGTCCCTGCAGTCTGTATGTGGAAGACAAATCTCGGAACGAGTCGAGTGTCTCCGGATGATCCTCACCGAGTTCCATGCGATGGTGTTCAAGAGCCTTTATCACCTGGGATTCTGCCAGGGAGTATTCTCCCAGGCTGACATAGGTCGTTCCCAACGTCTTATGGACCGCAGCCTCGACCAGAGGTTGGTCCGAGAATCTGTCGTCCACGGTTGCGGCAGCTTTATCCAGCACTTCGCGCACGGTCACATCACGTCCCATCTCCATGGGATTGGCTGCCGCTAGCAGATCCTTGTTGAGGAAGTTATCCACGGCCTTGGCCATTGCGGTTTGTCGTTGGGCTTCGGCTCGCTGTGCTTCTGCCTCATCGCGCTGTTGCTGGGCGACGTGCTCTGCTCGTTTAGCGTTATCTCGTTCACGCGCGAGACGGACGGCCTGAAAGCTTATGCCGATGACTCCAGCCAGCAGGGCCAGGAACGTCGCAAGTGTACCTCCGACCAAGGCCTTATTCCGCCGGGCGAACTTTCGCAGTTGATACATCGTGGTGGCAGGACGGGCCGAGATCGGCTCGTCCGCCAGAAAGCGGCGGATGTCGGCTGCGAGGTCGGATGCGGACTGATAACGGCGGTGCTTGTCCTTCTCCAACGCCTTGGACACGATCGTCTCCACATCGCCTCTAAAGCCTTTGTCAACGGCAGTAAGCGCTGTGGGGTTCTCCTCGGCAATGATGCGAGCTGCCTGGGGGATTGTCTTTTGGGTGATGTCATGAGGCTGCCGGCCGGTGAGCAATTCGTAACACACCACTCCCAGGGAATAGACGTCCGAACGGGTATCCAGCTCGCGAGAGTCTCCGGCGACCTGCTCGGGGCTCATGTAGGCTATAGTACCGATGAGCTGTCCGACATCGGTTTGCAGGGTGGTGGTCCGAATATCGGCGTCGGTCGCCCTGGCAACGCCGAAATCCAGAATCTTGGGCTGACCGGAGTCGTCCACGAGTATATTCCCGGGTTTGAGATCGCGATGGACAATACCCTTTTGATGAGCATGGTGGACGGCATCGCAGATTTTGGCGACAAGCTCGAGACGCTTGCGGGTGTCCAGGCTGTGCTGCTTGGCGTACTCAGTCAACGGTTGCCCGTGGACCAGTTCCATAGCGAAGAACGGCTGGGGTCCCTGGGGCGTGTCTTCCGTGCCCGCTTCGAATACCTGGGCGATTCCCGGATGCTGGAGGCAACCCAACACCTGGCCTTCGTGATGAAAACGCTTGAGCATCTCACGTGATTCGATGCCGGGCTTGATGACTTTTAGGGCAACCGTGCGGCGTGGGTTTTCCTGTTGAGCGCGGTAAACCACGCCCATGCCCCCGCGACCGAGGGTGTCCAAGAGCTTGTACTGCCCGATACGCTCACAGCGTGGGTCCGCTGGCGGAGATTGTCCGCTGGAGTAGACTGCGCTTGCCCCGGCGTTCAGTGCCGATTCCTTGGCGAGGAGTGACTCAGGATTGGCGGCTGCGAAGGTCTTGCCCAGCGCGGGACTGCCCAGGAAAGTGCCAGCTTCATCATCATTTTCGAGCAAGGATTCCACTTCCTTGCGGACAAGGTCATCGTCGGGGCATGCCCGGGCAAGAAACTCCCCCCGGGTGCCTGGATTCTCCTGACAGGCGGCAAGAAACAGCTCGCGAATGCGTTTCTTTTGCTCGGGAGTCACTCCGGCGCTCCCGTTGCCGCGTCGTCTTGCAGCCGGGCACTGTACTCAGAGGCCTTGGCGTTGTAACCTCCGTTAGGCTCGGCGGCATGCCAGGACTCGTAGAGGGTGACGAGAGGTTGGATCGCGGCATTCATTGTCGACGCCGAGGCATTGCCATTAGCGCTGAGCTGTTGATGTCGTTCGAGCAGCATCGACTCGGCCTCGCCAAACCGCTGCGCCGCCAGCAGGTATTTTACCAGACTGGATTCAAAGTCGGTTCGGTCCAGCGACGGGCCGGGAGGGAGCAACGCAACGGCCTTGATCATTGTGTCGGCTGCGGCGTCGCTGTCACCGGTCAGGTGCTGGGCAAGGCCTAAGGTGTCCAGTATTCCGGAGTTTTGCTCGTTACTGAGCTCGACGGCCTTTTTCGCGTATTCCAACCCTTTGGCAGGATCGCGCTTGTCCTCCAACGAACAAGTGAGCAGCTCCCACGCGTAGGCGTTGAGGTCGACCGCGCCGGCATGCGGGGCGTTTGCCCGTTCGTAATAGCCATCGAAACGTTCCACGTACAAAGCCTGGGCACGGTCCGACTTTCCCAACTGCTTGCAGACTGAGATAAGGGCGTTCCTGGTGTACTGCGTTTGGGGGTTGCCTTTGCCCAGTACGCGGTCTCTGAGTCGAAGCGTCTTTAGAAGAAGTTGTTCGGCTTCCTTGAGGTGACCCTGACGCCAGCGCAGGATCGCCAGGTTGTTCATCGATTCCAAAGTACGGGAATGCTCTTCACCGAGGATGCGAGTTCTGCCCTCAAGCGCATTTTCATACAGCGGCTGGGCTTTGTCATACACGCCTTGAGCTACGTACAAGGCTCCCAAGCCGTGCATGGATGTCAGCGTATCCGGGTGTTCGTCACCCAGCACGCGACGCCTCACCTCCAATGCTTTGAGATGGAGGGGCTTGGCTTCGTCGAGACGACCCAGCCTCTGAAACAGGATCGCCAGGTTATCCATAGAGACTAAGGTGCGTGGATGATCCTCCCCCAGCACGCGACGACGCAGATCGAGCGTTTCTTGGTAAAGCGGCTCAGCCTTTTCGAGGCGGCCTTGACTATAGTAGAGGACCGCCAGGTTGCTCATAGTCAAGAGCGTGTGGGGATGCTCAGGCCCGAGTGTGCGACGCCGAACCTCTATAACCTTCAAGTACAACAGCTCTGCCTCCTCGAAGCGGCCTCGGTCATCGTATAGGGTGGCCAGGTTGTTCATGGACAACACGGTGTCGGGATGCTCTTCACCCTGTACTCGGCGCCTTATATTCAAGGTCTGCAGGTGCAGCCTCTCCGCTTCGTCAGCCCGCCCTTGGCTGAAGAAGACATTCGCCAGGTTGTTCATCGAGACCAGTGTGTCTAGATGTTCGTCTCCCAGCACCCGACGGCGGTATTCCAGCGTTTTGGCAAAATGCGTCTCGGCTTCATCGAGCTTTCCTTGGAGCCTAAGGACGTTTGCCAGGTTGTTCATCCCCACCAGCGTACGTTCATGCTCTTCTCCGAGTTCACTCTGCGCTCGGGCAAGGGCTCGTTCCAGATGTGTTTTCGCCGGTTCATACTCGCCGAGCTTCTTGTAGGTGTTGCCCAAGGTCGTTCTGATGGCGATTTCAATTAGCGGCTTGTCGCCGAACTTCCCCTCGATCTTTCGTGAGGCCGCATCGAGCACATCGCGCATGCGGACATCTTTGCCTTGTTGCTCCGGGGCGACCGCCGCCAGAAGATCATTGTTGAGAAAGTCGTTTACAGCCTGTGCGATCTCCGCTTGGTGCTGGGCTTCGATGCGCTGGGCGTCGGCCTCATCTCGCTGGTGGGCGACACGCACGGTCTGTACGGAGATACCGATGATCCCGATCAGCAGAGCGAGAAACGTTGCTACAACACCGCCGACCAACGCCTTGTTACGCCGGGCAAACTTGCGCAGCTGGTAGACCGTTGTTGGTGGATGAGCTGAGATGGGCTCATCCGCAAGGTATCGACGGATATCTGCGGCCAGATCGGAGGCTGACTGATATCGACTGTTCTTGTTCTTATCCAAGGCCTTGAAGACAATCGTCTCTACATCACCTCGAAAGGTTTTGCTGATTGCCGTCAGCGAAGTAGGTTCCTCCTCGGCTATTATCCGCGCCGCTTGCGGGATGCTTCTTTGGGAGATGTCGTGGGGCTGACGTCCGGTCAGGAGTTCGTAGCAGATCACTCCGAGCGCGTAGATGTCCGAGCGCGTGTCCAGCCTGCGAGAATCGCCCGCCACCTGCTCCGGGCTCATATACGCTATTGTACCGATGAGTTGGCCGACGTCGGTCTGAAGCGTGGTAGTGCGAATATCCGCATCGGTTGCCCGGGCGACGCCGAAGTCGAGAATCTTGGGCTGCCCCGTGCTGTCAACCAGAATGTTCCCGGGTTTGAGGTCGCGATGAATGATGCCTTTCTGATGGGCATGGTGAACCGCATCGCATACCTTGGCGAAGAGATCAAGCCGCGTGCGGGTGCCAAGGTTGTGCTGATCGGCGTATTCATTCAGCGGTTGCCCGTGAACCAGCTCCATGGCAAAGAACGGCTGAGGCCCCTGCGCTGTTTTCTCGGTGCCCGCTTCGAAGACTTGGGCTATGCCGGGGTGTTGGAGGCAGCCTAGCATTTGACCCTCGTGGTGGAACCTCCTGAGCATCTCCCGTGATTCGATTCCCGGCCTGATTACCTTGAGTGCCACCGTACGACGTGGGTTTTCCTGTTGGGCGCGGTAGACCACACCCATGCCGCCTTGGCCGAGGACGTTCAGGATTTTGTATTGCCCTATGCGCTGAGGAAAGCCGGCATGTGACGGTGAGGGGGCATCGCTACCTTCGATTCCAGGGTAAGCCGGTTTCGAGGTTCCTCCGGACAGCAAGCTCTCGGGATTGGCGGCGGCGAAAGTCCTGCCCAAGGCGGGGCTGCTCAAAAACGTATCAGCCTCCGCATCATTCTCGAGCAGGGACGCCACTTCCCGGCGAACGAGGTCGTCATCAGCGCAGGCGTGCGCAAGAAAGTCGACACGTTGGTGGGGAGCCTTCTCGCAAGCGGCGAGGAAGAGGTCGCGTATGCGGGCCTTCTGCTGGGGCGTCATTCGCGCAGTTCCTCGGCTAGCTCGCGGCGTAGCCAGGCGCGGGCCATCCTCCAGTCGTCAGAAACCGTGCGCAAAGAGATTCCCAGGAACTCAGCGGCTTCTTCGCGACTCAGCCCGCCGAAGAATCGAAGCTCTACAACACGGCTGGCACGCTCGTGGAACTCTGCGAGCTTTTCCATCGCTTCATCAAGGGCGAGCAGATCGAGATCGGATTGGTCAAGCAGGGCGACATCCTCATCGAGCTGGACACGCTGTCGACCCCCTCCGCGTTTCGCTCGTTGGTGGTGACGGGCGTGGTCCACCAGGATGCGGCGGATCGCCTGAGCCGCAACACCGAAAAAGTGGGCGCGATTCTGCCACTCCACATCCTCTTGCTTGATCAGCTTCATGTAGGCTTCGTGGACCAGGGCCGTCGCCTGAAGCGTGTGATCCGGCCGCTCCTGCTTCAGATAGGACTCGGCAAGGGCGCGCAGCTCGTTGTAGACGAGCGGCATGAGGTGCCGGACTGCGGAATCATCCCCGCAGCTTGCCCGTTTGAGTATCGTGGTGACGTCGGTGCGTCCTTGTTTGCCCACGCGTCGTCCCCGGCCAAAAAAATCACGAGTTCTTCGCCCTCTCCGCTTCCCATTGTCGCGTTTCTGACTGGATGAGACAAGGCGAATCCGCGGCGCCGTCGGATGGAGGTACGTTCGGGCGGCCTGCGGTTGGTGGAGGATATAGTTATGAGAGTATATCGGACCAAACTGTTCGTTTTTGGCGCAGTGTTTGCGGCGATCGCGACAGCAGCAGCCACAGCTCGGCAGTATGACCTTAGTTGGTTTACGGTCGACGCGGGTGGTGTCACCCAGAGCACCAGCAGGAGCTTCGAGCTCTCCGGGACAACGGGGCAGCCTGACGCAACGGTGCCTCTTACCGGGCGCAGCTTTGAGCTGAGTGGCGGTTTCTGGTTCACCATTCCCTCGGGTGACTGTAACGCTGATGGCATCGTGGATCTCCACGACTGCAGCGACTTTGAGGCATGCATGGCGGGACCGTTCGGCGAGCCGCCATACACATCATGTCCCTGCTTCGACCGAGACGGGGACAGGGATGTGGATTTGGCGGACTTTGCAACTCTTCAATCGCTCTTGGTCGGTCCGTAGGCCACTGCGGAGCGAGGTTCACAGGACATAGGTTGACGAAACGAGGATTCAAGACAGTGCTTAAACAGGCACTTGGCAAGAAGAAAGGGAAACAGGAGATGAACGCGAGAAAGCTCATGAGAATGGTATGGATTGTGGCGGCCGTCCTGGCCCTGCATGTTTCGACGGTGCAAGCTGCACCGCTTCCGGTTACTTATCAGGGGCAACTCAAGTACGAGGGCGCTCCGGCAAACGGCAGCTTTGACTTCATGTTCTACCTTTGCCGAGGTGAGACTACCTGCGATGCAATTGACAGTCAGGAAGTCCTCCGGCACGGCGTGACCAACGGACTCTTCACCGTGGATCTTACGTTTCGCACCGATCCGCAGATACTCTACAACGGTGATCCGCGCTGGCTGGAGATCCAAGTCAGGCCCGCTGGGCGCGGAGACTATGAGCCGCTGACCCCGCGACAACTGCTCGCTGCTGTGCCATATGCCCACTATGCGTTCAACGCGACAGGAACAGGAACTGACTCGCCTTGGTCACTCGCCGGAAGCAACGTCTATTACAACGATGGGAATGTCGGAATTGGTACTGATCGTCCTGCGGAAGCTCTGGATGTTATTGGGATGGTCAAGATGAACGGCTTCAAGCTTCCTGCCGCGCCAACTGCCGGGCATGTGCTGACAAGTGACGCCAGTGGTGTCGGGACCTGGCAGGCTCCTCCCGGCGGAGGCGGCGACTCGCCTTGGAACACGTCCCTCAACGACATCTACTACACGCGGGGGAACGTTGGAATAGGGACCACTAGCCCTATGGCACCTCTGCACGTCGTCGGCGGGATTGCCACGGATGCATTCAAGCTGGGTGATCGAGAGACCGCCGGGTACGTTCTTACCACCGATGCCAACGGTGTGGGCACATGGCAAGCTCCTACCGGTAGTGGAGGCGATTGCCTTTGGGAGCCGGGAGATCGGAATGAAATCTACTACAACCTCGGAAGAGTGGGAATCGGTACGGCCACGCCTGCGGAAGCGCTCGACGTGGCTGGTACTGTGGCTATGGATGGGTTTCAGTTGGGGTCGCGCGTTACGGCCGGCGACGTTCTCACCGCCGATGCTAGCGGTAACGGCACCTGGCAAGCTCCACCCAGCGGTGGCGACTCCATCTGGTCGCAGAACGGTACCAACGCCTATTACAGTCTCGGCAACGTTGGCATCGGGACAGCGTCACCATCGAGTAAGCTCGACGTTATAGGAAAGATCAGGACCGACAGTCTCCAGGTCGGAACGGGATCCTCAGGCTACCTGTTTACCTCGGACTCGGCGGGCAACGGTAGCTGGCAGGAGCCTGCTTGGGACAAGTCGGGTGGTACTGTCACTCACACCGGTGGTAACGTCGGAATCGGCACGACCAGTCCCACGCACACCCTTCATGTGAGCGGCGGGATCCGGACGAACACTCTCCGCGTCGGGTCGTCGACAACCGCGGGGTACGTCCTGACTGCTAGTTCGCTTGGCGAGGCCAGCTGGCAAGCGCCGACCGGAGGGGCCGAGTTGACCCTGCCATATGAGGATTCGGTCACCCACAACGGAAGCGCTTTTAAGATCACCAACAGCGGTACGACCAATGCCACGCACGCCATCACCGGCATAATCAACAACTCAGCCAGTGCAGACGCATCTGCGGGATACTTCAACGCGGTGGGCAACGGGTTGGCAATCCACGCCGAGAGCGATAACGAGACGACGGTCTACGCCCACAACTCCGGCAACGGCAGGGCAGTCTACGGTACCTCGAGCGGCATGGGCGGCGGTTACTTCTCAAGCAGCCAGGACGGCGGGCACGGCGTCAAGGGCGTGGCGTCGAGCAGCGGAAGCTCGACCGACAACCGCGGCGGTTGGTTTGTGGCCACCAATAGCAGTGGCGGAATAGGCGTTGAAGCAGAAGGTAAGTACATCGGCGTCAAGGCCTATACCTCGCGGGTCGGAGGAGTTGCCGTCAGAGCGGAAGCCACCGGCGCCGAGAGCAACGGCATTTATGCAACATCGCCCTGGATGGCAGTGGTAGGAACAAGTGCATATGAGGCGGCCCGGTTTACCGGCAAAGTTAGGGTCCGCAAGTATGGCACGAGTGACACGGTCTTCCTAGTCGACAGCGACGGTATCACTAAGGTCGACGTACTGCAAATCCTTGGTGGCTCCGACCTGTCCGAGCAGTTCGATGTCAACGCCAAGGACGACTCGAAGGTCGAGCCCGGAATGGTCATGTCCATCGATCCGGCCAACCCCGGCAAGCTCGTAGTGGCCAAGCAGGCGTACGATCGCAAGGTGGCCGGAATCATAAGCGGTGCCGGCGGGATCAAGACCGGTATGCTCATGGGACAGGAGAATACGGTAGCCGATGGTGCTCACCCCGTGGCTCTTACAGGTCGGGTATACGTCTGGGCGGATGCAACCAACGGCCCGATCGAGCCCGGAGACTTGCTGACCACCTCGGGTATCCCCGGCCATGCCATGAAGGTCAACGACTTTGACAAGGCTCACGGTGCTACGTTGGGCAAGGCAATGACCTCGCTCGAAGAGGGGCGTGGCCTGGTTCTCGTTCTGGTGAGCCTCCAGTAATCAGGGCAATTGATGGGAGGATTTACGATGAAGATCTACCTTTACATTATAACAGCCGGATTGCTGGTGGCGGTCGGCTCAGCAGCCGCGAACGAAAAACAGAACGAGCTCCCTATCCAGGAGACGTTCCCGGCGACGGTGCCCCTCGATCCGATGGCTGTAAGATCCGAGCCGCCTACGCCGCTAAGCGTCGACCGGTGGGATGCCTTCAAGGAAGGCGTCAATATCCACGACTTGGGCATGCTCCAGGAAATAGAAGTCATCGAGGCTGACGAACGGGCCGCCAAGCATTTTGCCGACGTCTTTCCGGTTCCGCCCCGGGTGGGGTTGGCTCGTTCCATCGAGTGGGGCCCTCTGTCCATTACCCGCGGTGACGCATTGCTTATGGATACCGACGATGGGCGCAACGTTTGGACCTTCTCGGTGCGCTCGCCGGAAGCCTATGGTGTTCGTGTGCACTTCACCGGCTTCGACGTTGGTGACGGTTCGGTTGTGGTTTATGCCTATGACGATAATGGGGCGGTCATCCGGGGCCCATACACAGAGCGAGGACCCGACGGTGACGGTGATTTCTGGACTGCTACATTGCCTGGTGATGAAGTGTTCGTCGAGGCTATCGGGGCTGATGAGCCCCACTTCGAGATCGCGGAAGTAATCCACTTTGACCAGGACCTGTACGGAGTCGAGCAGGGTACCCGCGACGGACCACCGCTACTGGACTGTCACCTCGACGTCAACTGCCATATGAATGAGGTAGCTGCAAGTGCCAAGAACGCCACCGGACAGATGAACTTCCTCTGCGATGGCACTTCCTGCCACGTCTGCACAGGCACGCTTCTTAATGATAACGATAGCGAGACCACCGCTCCTTACTTCCTGACCGCCCGCCACTGCCTTAACACGCAAGCGGAGGTCGACACCCTGGAGGTGGTCTGGCAGTACGAGACGGATAGCTGTAACGGAGTGCTGCCGAATTACTCGACGTTACCTCGCAACGTCGGGGGCGTACACCTGAAGTCCGAAAGTGAAAACGACATGGAACTCATCTGGCTCGGGGGCTCGCTACCCGGCGGGGTGAGCCTGGCCGGCTGGTCCACGGACACAGCCAGTGGGCAATATGGCGTGCACCATCCCAAAGGTTCCTGGAAACGCGTCGTCTTCCTGAGCCATCCCTCTGTGGAATGCCCGACGTTCGATCCCTGGGACTACGACTCCTACGATATGATCGACGGCTTGACGCAGGGGGGCTCCAGCGGATCCGGTGTGTTCAACAGCTCCGGACAGCTCACCGGACAGCTTTGGGGAATATGCTCGGTGACCACCGACCCGGACAACCTGAGCTGCAGCAACATCGATGACTTCTGGGCGGTCTACGGTCAATTCGAGACTACCTATGATGAGATCAGCTGGTACCTAGGAATAGGCGGCACGTTGTGGGTGGATGGCTCCTACACCGGCATTTATCAGTTCGGGACCCAGGCGAACCCGTTTGATGCCATACAGACCGCCTTGGACATCGCCTGGGATGGTATGCGGATCAAGATCAAAACCGGGTCATACCCCGACCCGATTACCATCAACCAGGAAGTGAAACTGGTAGCATGGGATGGCACGGTGACACTCGGGGGGTGACCGCGTAGGTAGCAAGATAAGTGTGCCCCACAGGTGGCGGCAACCGTGCCGCCACCTTGGGCGCTGGGCCGGGGCAACCTCGAAGTTGCGTGAGAGAATCTGAGGAGGACGCCGTTCGGCGTGCAAGCGCAGTTTGGCGAAGGTGGAATGCACTAACAGGTCGAGAGGTTCAGCCCTTGCACTGAGTATCCAACAAGTCTACCTGGAAGAAGTGCAGCGCCCTCCCTCGTTGGGGGGCGCTATTGTATTCTGATGTCTGGAGCGTGGATAATCCTGGCACTGCTGACTACGGACAATCGCCCGGGTCGACGTTGTTGCCGGCTTGGGAGAAGGGTTGACCCATTGTGCCGAACATTATCTGGTTCAGGTCGGTAATATTGAGGATCGCTTGCGGGGCGTAGTGGGGTGCGCCCAGGCCTTCCATGTCGATCCACGTCCAGTGAGCCTGGGGCTTGGGGTTGCCGGGCAGGCCGTAGTTGGCATTGGTCAGCATGTATCCCATGACGTCCGTGACGTTGAGAATCTTATTCGGCGGAGTGAACTCCATTGTGGCCGGATCAACAATGCCTACCACGTCGCCGTAGCTGCCTGCGTTGGGTCTGAGGATGGTGCCTATGATTAGAGGATCGCTGCACGCTTCACCGGCCGGGGGCAGGCAGGCGCTGACCGCATAGACTGCTGCCGGAGTCACTTCGCAGTCGCTCACGTGCAGTAATGACGAGTCTGTGTCACCAAAGTCGTGCCAGGCACGAAAGTGGGGCAGCGCGCCCAGTCTGGCGAACCAGTCTTCGTCGGTGCATCCGCCAGGGAGACGGCAGCCCAGGGGATTCTGCTGAGGTTGTAGGATCCACCAGGTCAGGCCCTCATCAGGGTGGTGGACGCAGGGCGCAGTGGATGCGCACGTACCACCACCGCATGCCGCGTCGGTAACGCAGTACCGGTTCGGATCGTTGTCGCACAACAGCGGACAGTCCTGGTCAAGAGAGCACGCCCGACGCAGGTCGCCGGCGCAGCGCAGCATCTCCACAAGTTCCACCTTGTATCCGACTACATTGGCTCCGTTCACATGGGGATCGATGGAGATGTAGCGGTTCTTACGCACTTGGTGCTGTTGTGCTGCCGGCAGGGAGGGTGGAACCAGCGGGTCGCACTCGTCCGGGACCCAGTTCCCGTTCCCGTCCGGGCTTGTGCCCGCGCCGATGTCGCAGATGTCACGAATACCGTTGGTGTTGCAGTCTTCGTCCGGCTCGCACTCGTCAGGTACCGCGTTGTAGTTGCAGTTGTCGCTGATTTGTCCGTCACCGTCGGGATCAAGCGGATCGAGATCGCACTCGTCGGGGATGCCGTTGTCGTTGCAGTCCGGATCACAGTCGGAAGGGCAGTAGAACGGTCCGCTTGGTGCGGTGCTATCCTCATCGATCTCGCATTCGTCGGGCGTGCCATCGGCGTTGCAGTCCGTGCTGTTCAGGTCGGCGATATCCTCGCTGTCGGTTATGCCGTTGTTGTTGCAGTCGAGCTGGGCAGCCGCGAAGGCGTCGATGATGCCATATCCACGGACATATAGAGGATCGTGCGTCCCGTGGGCAACGTAGTAGTCAGCGGTCTGGACGAGCGCCTGGCGCATTTCTTCCACGGTCCAGTCCGGGTGGGCCTCGATCAGGCACGCCACAGCGGAGGCCACCAGAGGGGCTGCGAAAGACGTACCTGCGCTATCGGTATAGCCCGTATCGTTATCCGCGTCCACCACGCGGGTGTTGTATCCGCGTGCTAAGACCTCCGGTTTGACGCGTCCGTCAGCCGTTGGACCATCCGAGCTGAAGTCTGTTATCCCTCCCGTGCCATAGACGGCGCCGACGGAGATCACATCAAACGCGTCGGCAGGAGCACCGACTTGGGATGTGGCGGGGTCAGTGTCGTGTCCCCCGTTGCCCACCGAGTTCACGCAGTGCACCCCGTTGGCCGTCGCGATGTTAGTCCCGATCGTGCAGACTGCAGTAAGACCGTCGAGGTCTTCCTGGCTATAGGAATCATCCGGATCGTCGAATGCCAGGTAGTTCAGCGAAGAAGTGACCATGTCTCCTCCGTTGGCTTCTACGAACTCCAGAGCGGCGACGTAGTTGTCCTCTTCAGCTTGATACTCCGCCGAGGTATCCTCCGTTCTGCACAAGATGAAGGAGGCATCGTAGGCCCCACCGATCATCTTGTCCGGCATGTAGGCACCGATCGTGCTGAGGACTTCGGTCCCGTGCACACCCGGGCCGGGGTCTGGATCACCGTCGACGAAGTCCCAGGCAGCTACAACGTCGAGCGGATGGGCTGGATCGGTAAATGCCTCGTGCGTAGTCACAAACCCGGAATCCAGAACCCCGATGACTACGCCGGTACCGGTGAAGCCGAAATCATGGAGGGCGGGGAGGTTGATCTCCGTAAGCTGGTCGCTGGATCGCCCGTAGACGGTCGACTCACTTACATCCAGCACGTAGTTGCCTGCCGAATGGTCCGTCCCGTCGACTACTATGTAATAAGTACTTCCCGCGGTTAGGGTGAGGTTGAATGTCACTGCTCCATGCGACCACTCCGGTGAGGTGCAATCTTCACCACAGGCGAATGGCCCGCCGTCGGGGCAGACGTTCTCGTATACGTAGAGCGTGGTGTAATAATCTGCACCATTGCAGAGCTGGATATCTACGGTGACGTCGTCTGTCGGCGTGTAAGAATATACAACGTCGGGAGATCCGATTGAAATCCACGGACATTCCTCTTCATAATCGTCGCCGGCCGTGAGGGTCTCTCCGGAATCGCTGTATGGAATATTCGGAATCAACGTTGCCGACGCACACGTGTCACCACTTCCCATTACCTCCTTCATGCCCGGGTCGGACTCTTTCCGGTTCACGATCTGTCGTTCCATGACCGGCTCGATTCTACGCGCGCGCCTGACCGGTTGAATGCCTCGGACGAACCCGTGCCGGCTGATTTGCTCGATCTGCGCCCGGGTCGCATAGGCGCTGACTGCGTTGAGCCATTTGCTGACGATGTGAACGCGAGCGCCGGTTGCCTCGACTGCGGCGATGTAGTCCCGCGCGACGGGCAGGTCAAACTCGTCGAACAGTCCCGGTCGGGATCGCCGCTTTACTCTGCGCTCGACCGCACGTGCGCTGTAACGACAGGCCAGCTCAGCAAGGGCGGCTTCATAGGCCCGAACGGTGCGAATACCCTTGTCTTCAAAGAAAATCCACACCTTGGTGCTTTGTCTGCTTTCCGATCCAGGCGGTTCTTGCGCAAGGATCGGATACACCTTTGTCCAAGGCTCCTCGCCTTCGGCGTCGCGGACTGCGAATCTCTCGTAAACGCTGATGTAGCGTGCATCAGCCTGTGAGAAGCCCGTCTCGGGTATCGGTAGTCCGCCTGTTGCACTCAGCGGGCTATCGTTCGAGCCCGCCGGACCGTTGGATAACGTGCGTGGGCTGGCTGCAAACAGAATCAACGCGATGAGAACCGGGAACACCAGGTCGCCACTGTGACTGCGTGCTATCATAAGGCAAGCTCCTGCTCCAAGGTCAGATGCAAGTCAACTTGCGACTGCGTGGTTCCCTCATTCGCGGACGACACGGTTTGGGTAACGCGTGGTATCGGAAAGTCACCTCCTATATTGAACGAGCATAGCGAATTCGACCCGTCATCACAAGTAAAATCAGCCGTCCTTGTCGTGTGCAGTACGCTTTGTCCGGCTCGACTGTACGGAACGGTGGGGAGGCCGGCTCGCTCACATTGGCCAAGCAATTACCGGAGGTGTCACCGTCACGGAAGCCTGCCTCGTCCTGCGTGATGGCGTCAGAGCCTGGGAACCTGCCTACCTCGCAGTGGTGGCGAAGACGCAGTTCGGGCTTCGTGAATGGCGGTCAGCTGACCTACTCAAACTCGCCTGCGTAGACCTCCTCGTTGAATCCTACCAGGAGTGTCTTGCCTGAGCGAATGGTCGGGGCTCTGAGGTTGCCCGTTGTGCCAAGCATGTGACTCAAGAGCGTTTCGTTATCCGGTCGGTCCTTCCTCATGTCGAACCGGGTGACCTTCCTGCCTTTGGCAATGATGACCGTCGATGTATCTTCGGCCAGTTCAAGAGCGGTCTCTTGGCCAAGCTTGGCACCGGCGCTTATGACCTCGTTTGGTTCGATTTTGTGCTCTGCAAGGAACCCTTGCGATCTTTCGCACGAGGTTCACCCTTTACGGTGGTAATACCAGTCAACCTGTTTCATTGGTCTGCCTCTTCTGTGTGTCGTGGTTCGTTCTCTCTGCAGTCATTCTAGTTGGGCCTCGCTTTACCGCGACTTGCGGGACACACGATTCCGGGCCCCTTGCCCGTGCAAACCCGTTCAACATCGCGCTGTCCAGTAAGGGGTACACATGGGAGTGTAATGTCGCGGTCTCGAAGAGCCAAACTGCGTGCTCGCTGCGCGGGGGCACGAAGGTCGGTCCGCACCCCGGCGCGAGGTTCGCGGGCTTTTGCCAACATTGCTCCACACAAGTCCCGTCTCTGTTCCCTTGTCCGATGTCACATCTGGATCTTCGGCGAGGGGGCGGAATATCAGGTGGAAGCGATCAGCCTTTCGCGTGAATACAGGCAGAGGCACGACGAATGACGAACCAGCTTAGACCTAGCAGGAACACTGCCGTGACAGGAAGAGTCCAATCGGCAACAGCCGGAACCGGTTGCGGACCGGCCGGTCTGGCCACGCGGAACCCCACGTTGCTGTTGTTCGAGGTCGGTGGAAACAAGCTGCTGTGGTAGCGGTAAGAGGCGGGAAGGGAGCTCGCATCGCTGAACCACGATCCCCCGCGCATACCTCGCTCCGTACTGATCAACGCTTCATTCCATTCCCAGAGGTTACCGTTCTGATCATACGTTCCGCAGGCAGCGGGAGACGAGGCGTACGCGCCGACGATGGTCGTGTA
>CP070744.1:4078564-4091248 GCA_020348265.1 Phycisphaerales bacterium
CAGCTGCGGTTCATCCTGGGCGGGTTTTGGTTCGCTTTTCTGAGAATACTACGCGGCTGGCGAAGCAGGTGGGGCTAAATGCCGGTTTGGGACACCGGCTCGAGCGGCAGTATCGGGCGGTGCGCAACCTCTGCCTCGTTGAAGTTCCTCAGGGTGAGGTTGAGGCAGCCCTTAAGATCTACAACAACGATCCCAACGTGTTGTATGCGGAGCCTGACTACCGCGTCTATCTGTCGACTACCCCCAACGACCCGGATTTCGACCTGCTTTGGGGCCTGCGCAACACCGGGCAAACCGTTAACGGCGATCCGGGCATAGCCGGTGCCGATATCCGTGCGGAGCAGGCCTGGGAGATCTGGACGGGAGACGACAGTCTGCGCATAGCCGTCGTGGACACGGGCATCAACTACAACCATCCCGACCTGGCGGACAACGTGTGGGTTAACCCCGGGGAGATACCCGGCAACGGGATCGACGATGACGGCAACGGCTGGGTCGATGACATTCAGGGGTACGACATCATCAACCAGGACGGCGATCCTATCGATGACCACGGCCACGGCAGCCACGTAGCCGGGACGATCGGTGCGGTGGGTAACAACGGCATCGGTATCACCGGGATTAACTGGACGTGTCAGTTGGTAGCGGTGAAGGCCTTTGACGCCTACGGTGGGGCGTATACCTCGGAAGTCATCGCGGGGATGGATTACGTGGTGGACAACCGGATCATGTTGTCCAGCCACAGTTGGGGGAGTGTTTCGTTCTCGCAGGGTCTTTACGATGTAATCGCCGAGTCGCTGTCCTACGGGCATCTGTTTGTTGTTGCGGCGGGGAACAACTGGGGTCGCAACATCGATTTGGTTCAGATGTATCCGGCGGCGTTCGATCTGCCCAACATCATCTCCGTGGCTGCGACGGACAACGACGACCTGCTGGCCAACTTCTCGAACATAGGCCCACTGTCGGTGGATCTGGGTGCTCCGGGCGTGGACATCTACAGCACGGTATGGGAGAGCGATTACATCTATGCCTTCGGTACATCGATGGCCACTCCTCACGTTGCCGGTGTAGCAGGCCTGATCATGACCCGCCGGCCGGACTTCAGTTGGGTGGAGGTCAAAGACCGGATCATGCGTACGGCCCGTCCGTTGGCGTCCTTGCAGGGCCGCACGTTGACGGGCGGTATCCTGCACGCCGGTGCGGCGGTGGGGGACTGCAACAACAACGCGATTGCGGACGAGGATGACATCCTTTCCGGTCTCAGCGCGGACTGCAACGCTGATGAGTTTCCCGACGAGTGCGAGGTGGACTGCAACGACAACGGGGTTCCCGATGATTGCGATCTGGCATCGATGAGTAGTGCGGATTGCAACGCCAATCGCGTACCCGACGAATGCGATCTTGCGGATTGGTCGAGCCAAGACTGCAACGAGAACGCGGTTCCGGACGAGTGTGATCTGTCGGGCGGCACGAGCGCGGACGTTAACGCCAGCGGCATACCGGATGAATGCGAGACCTGCTCTGCGGATTCCGATTGCGATGACGACGACGTCTGTACGGACGACGTTTGTGCTGATTCCTTGTGCTATCTAACCTACAACACTGCTCCATGTGATGACCAGAACGTGTGCACGGAGAATGACAGCTGCGCCGGTGGGGTATGTGAAGGTACTGTGATTCCCGGTCCGGATTGTGCCCCGATTTTCACGGTGAAGGCGGCAGCGCTGAACTCGATTCCTCTGGATGGTGGGGTGACGGATGAGCTGACGGTATCGCGCGGCGATCGCATTACCATGGAGATATATATCGAGCGTTGGGGTCCTCGTGTCATTCGGGCTTACAATACCATGATCGATCCTGGCGGTTTTGTGAGCGGCTCTACGGGTCGGGTGGGTCCTCCCTGGGGCGATTTGCCGTCTCTGCGATTCATCGATCAGACTCGCTCGGATTGGATGTTCTTCAACCGTCCCACGATTTCGGTGGTATGGATGGACGGCCCGGACTATACACAATACGGGAGCATTGCGGTTCATGCGGACGATTGCGCGCATGATGGAGGCATGCCTGTCTACCTGGGTACGGCGATGCTTGACGTCAGCGACACGGCGTCGGGCACCTTCGAGATCTGCCTGAGCGAAGACACGCTTAATCGCAGCTACCTGATTGACTGTGCCACACATTTCCAGCTTGGAGAGTTCACCTTTGAGTGTCTTACCATAAACGTTCCGGTGGATGATTGTGACGGCACTCCGGATTGTGACGACAACGGCCAATGGGACATTTGCGACATTTATTATGGCCTGGCACTGGACTGCAACCGGAATGATACTCCCGATTATTGTGATATATCCGTCGGAGACAGTTTCGACTGCAATAGCAATGATGTTCCCGATGAGTGCGATCTGTCCACCGGTACCAGCGATGACTGCAATGCCAATGCGATTCCGGATGATTGTGAGCCCGCCTTCGACTGTAACGAGAACGGAATACAGGATATTTGTGATCTGTTTGCGGGTACGAGCTTTGACTGCAACGCGAACGGCATCCCTGATGAGTGTGATGTGTTTTTCGTTGACGCTGACGCAAATGGAGCGGAAGACGGTACAAGCTGGGTAGATGCGTTTACCGATCTTCAGGACGCGCTGGCCGCCTCGCACGACGTCTGTGGTAGCGACGCGGAGGTCTGGATTGCGACGGGTACATATATCCCCGCAGCAGCCGGCGGAAATCGCTACGCTACATTCCAGTTGGTTAATGGACTCGCCATCTACGGTGGGTTTGCCGGAGATGAAAGCAGGGTAGACGAGCGGGATATCATGGCCAATCGAGTCGTGCTGAGTGGTGATCTCAATTCGGATGACCTTCCCCACTTTTCCAACCGCCAGGATAATGTTTATCACGTTGTCACTTCGAACGACAACGATGCAACAGCCGTCTTGGATGGCGTGATCATCACCGGAGGGTATGCCTCAGGCGGTGGTACGGATAATCATGGCGGTGGACTATTCAACGATTACGGGTTCCCGACCGTGCGGAACTGCACATTCCTTGACAATTACGCAGTTGAAGACGGAGGCGCAATGGCGACACTGTCGCTTCGTCCCGAGTTGTCCAACTGTGTCTTCACTGGGAACCACGCGGAAGAGAGTGGCGGGGCGCTGCGACACTTCGCTGGCACTCCGGTGCTGACCAATTGCACGTTGAGTGGAAACTCGGCCGGCGGTGGGGGCGGTGGGATCTTCAGCGGTGATGCTGCTGCTGCGAGTATGCGACTTGCCCCGGTGCGCGTGACGCTGCGGAACAGCATTCTCTGGGGCAACAGCGCACGCGGAGGCCTGGAGGTGGGCGAGCGCGCTCAGCTCGACGCCGGCCAGGCGGATGTGCATTACTCGTGCATTCAGGGATGGACGGGCATCTATGGGGGGGTCGGCAACATCGGAGGGGATCCTCGGTTTGTTGACGCGGATGGTCCGGATGATCTTGTAGGAACGGGGGACGACAACATTCGATTGGGCGAGGGATCCTCGTGTGTGGATGCGGGTGATAATGATGCTCCGGGCCTGCTTTCGCGGGACTTCGAGGGGGAAGAGCGCGTGCAGGGTTGCCGCACGGATATCGGCGCGGATGAATCGGCACTGTTCGTGGACTGCAATGATAATGGGGCGGCTGACACATGTGAGGTACTGGAAGACCCCACAAAGGACTGCAACAGTAATGCCATATTGGACGCATGTGAGGAGCCGGACTGTAATGGCAATGGCATACCCGACGAATGTGATTTAACTGAGGGAACGAGCACGGATTGCGATCGAAATGGTATTCCGGACGAATGTGATCCCGACTGCGATGGCGACGGTATGCCGGATCAGTGCGAGATCCTCGAGGGTCTGAGCAACGACTGCAACAGGAACACCGTTCCGGATGAATGTGATTTAGCGGAGGGGATTAGCGAAGACTGCAACGGCAATGCGACGCCCGATGATTGTGAGGTGCTCAGGCCGTTCACCGTAGTTTCACCGCCGTTGTCGCCGATTGGCTATGGCGTCCCGCAGACACACATATTCGAAGACCCACCGCAGGCGCATAATGACGTGGAGCTGTTTTTGCTTGGACGTGGTGATTTGAGCGCTACGACTGAATACCTGGATGTGTATATCAACGATGTGATTGTCGGAAGAGTCTTCCAGTTGGATGGCGCGGACTGTCCATTCGTGTTTGATGTCGGTGTATTGACGCTTTCCGCGGATCACTACAACGAGCGAATCGGCGATGAGGACGCAGAGATTGCCATTGTGGCCAGCAGTGCCGTCGAGGCGGAAGGTTGCGCGGACGAGACGGTGATGAAGATCGTAATCCGTTACGACGCCAGCATTAAGGCGGTGGACTGCGATGGTAATGAGACTCCGGACGAATGTGAGGAGGACAGCGATGGCGACGGGCGCATCGATGCATGCGATGAATGCCCGGAGGATCCGTTGAAGCTGTTCGCCGGTGTATGTGGATGCGGTGTAAGCGACGAGGATCTCGATGGCGACGGGGTACCCCGCTGTGTCGATGAATGTCCGGGCATTGACGACAATATGGACAACGACGGCGATGGGAGGGGGGACTGTCTCGATGCGATTCCTGCGGTCTCTACGTGGGGTATTGCGGCGATGACATTGCTCCTTCTGATCGGGGGGAAACTGTCATTCAGATACCGAAAATCGATACCTCCGCACAAGCCGTAGAATTGGAGGGGGAAGAGCCGCGAACCCAGGTGGAACGGGTCCGCGGCCCAGTGTTTCAGATTGCGCTAATAGCGATAGTGTTCGGACTTATAGGGTCCATCGACACTCACACCGATATACTCAGCCTGGTCGGGACGTAGCGTGGTAAGGTTGACCCCGAGGTGGTCCAGGTGGAGTCTGGCGACCTTCTCGTCCAGGTGCTTGGGTAGCACGTATACCTTCTTTTTGTACGTGTCGGCGTTTTTGTGTAGCTCGACCTGGGCGATGACCTGGTTGGCGAAGCTATTGCTCATTACGAAGCTGGGATGACCGGTGGCGCAACCGAGGTTCACCAACCTTCCCTCCGCCAGGACAATCATGTAGTGCCCATCGGGGAAGACCCACTCATCGACCTGTGGCTTGATGTTCTTCTTGGTGATGCCGGGGATTGCCTTCAACCCGGCCATATCGATCTCGTTGTCGAAGTGGCCTATGTTGCAGACGATAGCTTGATCCTTCATCCTCGCCATATGCGACGCAAGAATCACGTTCTTGTTTCCGGTCGCGGTTACAAAGACGTCCGCAGTTTCGACGACCTCTTCGAGGGTCTTGACCTGATAGCCTTCCATCGCAGCCTGCAGAGCGCAAATGGGATCGATCTCGGTAATGACCACCCGTGCACCCTGGCCGCGCAGACTCTGAGCGCACCCTTTGCCCACATCGCCGTATCCGCATACAACGGCGGTCTTTCCGGCGAGCATTACATCGGTTGCCCGCATTATGCCGTCGACGAGGGAATGCCTGCAGCCGTAGAGGTTGTCGAATTTACTCTTGGTGACACTGTCGTTTACGTTGATTGCGGGGAAGAGCAGGGTGCCGGCCTCTTGTCTCTGATAGAGACGCATCACCCCGGTGGTCGTTTCCTCGCTGACGCCTTTGACATCCGCAGCAAGGCGATGCCAGCGTTGCGGATCGCTTTGCAGCTCATCGCGAAGGACCTTGAGAATGACAGCCATTTCTTCATTGTCGGCGGAGTCGGGATCGGGCAGTGTCCCATCCTTGGCATAAGCATTCTCAGCGTCGTAGCCCATGTGAATCAAGAGCGTTGCGTCGCCGCCGTCATCCACGATCAGATTAGGCCCGCCCTGCGGGAAGTTGAGCGCTTGGCTGGTGCACCACCAATACTCGTGGAGATTCTCTCCCTTCCACGCAAACACCGACACGCCGCTCCGGGCAACGGCAGCAGCGGCATGGTCCTGAGTGCTGAAGATGTTGCAGCTGCACCAGCGCACTTCCGCCCCGAGCTCGACGAGGGTGTCGATAAGGACCGCGGTCTGCACAGTCATGTGAAGTGAGCCCATTACCCGCGTGCCTGCAAGCGGCTTTGCGGGTCCGTACTCTCGACGAATGGCCATCAGACCTGGCATCTCGTGCTCCGCAAGCGTGATCTCCTTGCGGCCGAAATCCGCCAGACCCAAATCAGCCACCTTGTAGTCTTGAACTGCTGTTGCCATCGCTTTACTCCTTATCATCGTATGTAGGATGCTATCCTCTTGTCTCTTTGGTCTTGCATGTGTCGGCACCTGGATGTCGTTGTGGCCGTCGGGCCGTGGCTACGTACAAGTCGGGTGCGCCGGCGTTGTGATGGCTTGTCGGTAACATCCTTAACCGAGTGTCCCGAAAACCTGTTGACTGCAGGAGGTCGCGCAGAGTCTCCGGTTCGAAGCCCCACCAGTTGTCCTGCATTCGATCTCGGAAACCTTCATCCTCGTGAGCGTTCTGCTCGACGATCAGGACGGTTCCGCCGTCGCGGACGATCCGCAGCAATTCCGCCAAAGCGTCTGTGGGTGAAGGTACATGGTGCAGCACCAACATGGCAACCGCGACGTCTGCCGTCTCGTCAGCAATCGGCAAGCGAGAAAGATCACCCTTGCACAGATCGACGTTTTCCAGAGCAAGTGTGTTGACGCGCTCCCTGGCCACTTCCAGCATGGCCTCGACGGGATCTACGCCGATAACCCGCGCGAACTGATCGGCCAGCGCGGGCAAGAGGTAGCCTGTACCCGCGCCGACATCCACGACGGTAAGGTTCCGCGGCAGTAGCGAGATCAGTGCCTCCAGATGAAACGTAGAGCCGAAACTTTCCTCGCGGAGGGCGTCCCAGCGACGGCCCAACTGCGTAAAAAAGTGGTTGCTCACGTCGCGACGAGATCGCATCACCGAGTCGAGCCTGGCGCTGAGCGATGGACTGAGACTCTGTTCTTTGATCCAGTCGAGCACACGTCCGGTAAGGTCCGCTCCATTCGATGTGCTGGTCGTACTCTGCAACGCGTATAGCGCGGTGTTGCCGTGGCGTCGATCACTGACCAAGCCCGCATCACGCAGCGTCTTGAGATGACGTGAGACGGTGGACTGGGGCTGATCAAGCACCTTGACGAGTTCCGAGACGCTCAACTCCTGGCGGCTCAAGATGGTGAGAGTCCGTCGACGCGTCTTATCTGCCAATGCTCTAAAAGTCAGTTCCGGTTCCAAAAGCCCGCAACCCCTACCAGGACATCGTTAATCCGAATATCCGGATATTAGGATATGTCGACACTCTTATCAACAGCCCTTCGAGTGAATACTGTATTTTCTTCAGCGGCGCCATGATAACGGGGCGCCGGTTGCGTTGACCTCGGTATGGGGAGGCGGCATTATTGGCTCAGAGGGGCCGCGAAGGGATCCGGGCGGGGTGAATGCGGTTTCGGCGGGAACTGTGCGAATGGGCAAGCGTCCAAAAGGAACACGGCGGCAGGAGGTGTCGCGGACACAGCCAGTATCTTTGGAGGACGCGGAACTCATCGAGCAGGTGAAGGCGGGGCAGACCGAGAGTTACGGACGACTGGTCGAGAAGTATCAAGATCGTGTCTTTAACGCTTGCTGGCGGATCTGCGGGCATCTGGAGGACGCCCGTGATGTTACGCAGGAGGCGTTTCTGAAGGCATTCGACAACATCTCCTCTTTCCGCCGGCAGAGTGGTTTTTACACTTGGGTGTTCCGCGTAGCCGTCAATCTGGCGTTGTCTCATCGGCGCAAGGCGAGGATTCGACAGGCCATTTCGTTGGATCAGCCCGTGGACGTTGCAGGATCACAGGCGTCCGAACTGGCCCGGCAGGTGCGTGATGCGGCTGCTGAGGATCCTGCGGGTGTGGCAGGCAAAGTGGAGCTGCAGGGGCGCGTAGCAGGTGCATTACAGGAATTGGACGACGATTACCGGGCGGTTGTCGTGTTGCGCGACATAGAAGGACTGGATTATCGCGAGATAGGTGAGATTCTGGAGCTTCCGCCGGGCACGGTGAAGTCGCGGCTGCATCGCGGAAGGATGGCACTTCGTGACGCGGTCATGCCGAATCTGAATGGGAAGCAGGTGTAGGGCCAATGTCCAATCCGGATCAAGAGAAAATCGGCGAGTTGCTTTCCGCGTATCTGGACGGCGAGCTCGATGCGGGGAAGGAGGCATACCTCGAACGCCTTGTGGCGGAGGATGCGGGTGTGCGGCATCTGTTGGAGGAACTCCGGCATACGGTGGAGGCGGTAGCGCAGCTGCCGCGTCACTCTGCTCCACCTTCGATTGCAGAGGATGTATGTTCGCAGCTGGAAAGAAGCGAGTTGCTGGGCGACTTTGAGTCGCCGGGTGCGGCTCCGAGGGGGCGGCGATCGGGCGTCCTGGCGGCGCTTTCGATGGCTGCGGTCTTGACCCTTGTCGTGACGGGGTGGCTTTGGATGTCGCGTGAGCAGGACGAACGTGGAATGCCTGCGTCTGATCATCTGGCATTGGGGCCTGTGGAGGAAAGATCGCCTGCGACAGACGATCATTTGGAGGATTCAGATGCTGCCCGGGCAAGAAGATCACCAGAAGGACGCATGCGACGCGTCGCTAAGAAGGGCGAAGCAGGGGCAAGAGACAAAGGCACGCCTGTAGAGCGAATGGGGAAGCGCGGGGCGAAGTCGCCCCGCGTAGCGGTGCGCGAGGATGCCGTCGTAGAAGTCGACGCCGCCACTCCCGATCGTGACGAGACGTCGCAACGTACGCGAGCGCGCCTGTTGAGCGGCGCTCCTGTCGAACAGAAGCTGGCGGCAGGTATGAGCCCCCGGGCTCTTCGCAACCATCGCTTTGGCAACGAGACTATTCAACTGGACGTTTCGCTACGCGAAGGGAAACAGCTTGACACTGCTGCTGCGAGACTAACCGATTACCTGGCGACGCTTCGTTTGGCTGATATCTCGACGAAAAAACGAATACACCCGGGGCGAAGGCGCGGTGCGGGGAGCTTCTTCTACTCGGGTAAGCCCGGTGTGAACTACGATGATTCCGGTCAGCGTCAGATTCTCGTACGCGTGCCTGCGGAGGAGCTGGACGGTCTTCTGACCAAGTTGGTCGGCGAGACCATCGAGGAAGAGAACGTCGCTCTGATGTCTGGCCCGATTACCGTGCGCGGACTTGAGAACGCTCGAAACGCATTGAAGGCATCGGTGCCGACAGGTGAGGCGGCGGGACCCCGGTCGCGGCGTGTGAGGGGTTCTTCAGGGAAGGAACAGGTTGCGGAAAGAGACGAGCGGCAAGCGGAGGGAGCAGGCCCTTACGGGGCACCGAGGGAGCGGGTCGGTCTGCTCGAAGAGGCGTGGCGTGGAATTAGCGGACAGATGCCTGTCGTACCTCCTCGTGCCGACGTGGCAGTTACGCCACAGCGGAGTGAGCCCCAGGGGGATGCGGTTCCTTCGCCGGTGCTTGAGTCCGTCGAATCGTCCGTGAAGGAAGAAAGTGCGCTTGCTCGCGATGAAGGTGCAGTGACAGATCAGTTCTCAGTTGTCACGGACAAGCCGGACGAAGTGCGCACCGCGGAGCTTGGCGGGAAGACTGCGGAAGGTCCTTCCGGCCAACACAAGAAGCGTGGCTCACTGGTCGACCGCCGCTCGGAAGCACTTGAGGAGGAATCACGTCGCCGCGAAGCGGGCGAGGCGCGTGTCGCGAGTGGCGAGGCTGCCGCGGTTTCAGGAAAAAGCACCAATGGGCGCGGAAAGCGGTCTGTTCGGTCTCGCTCTGCGGACAGCACAGCCGAGCGATATGTAACCCTGGTCGTGCGTTTCAAAGTGGAAGAGCCCGTACGTGCGTCCGAATCCTCCCGCGACAGCGCAGGTAAGGCAAGGGCATCCGGGAGTTCCCCTGCAAAGACGAGCAGGACGGCCAAACCAGCGAAAAAGACGGACCCGGCGAAGAAGTAGCGTATTGGCCCTTATTCCGGACTGCCGCGACAACAGCCACAGTTTCCTGCTGACATCCAGCATTCCCAACAGACATTGCGGACTGCATCAGTATGGGCCAAGATATGCCGGTCAAGCCGCGGACCGCAACGATATTACCTTCGTTGTCGGCGTCGGCCGAACTGAGTCTTATAGCAGATTCGGATATTGTGTAGCGGGCGAATCGCATGCCGGCGCTTCGCTCGGGCATGGCACCCAACTCCTGACCCGCTACGCAAGAGACGAAAACGCTCTAATGACAGGGTGGTTTGGAATCGACAGGAAGGACGATTAGTTGTCACAAGCGACGGATGGAAGCGTGACAGGTCGTGGTCAGTCGGAGCTTGAGGCTGGTTCTGCGAAGCCGGTGGAGGTTCCATCCGGAGAGCAGGGGGCGAAAGCTGACAATCTTGCTGCTTCGCCCTCGGGTGGATCGGCATCAGGCGGTAAGGGCGGCGCTGTGCATGGGGGCGAATCAGGACGTGTTGTGGCAGTTGCAGCAGCGCGGAGATCCAGCGCACGATGGTGGATGGGTTGCGTCGTCACGGCGGTGGGTTCACTACCGATCGTCTGGCTTCTGTCTTACGCGGGCACGCTGCCGTTTTTTCTCGGGCTGTTCTTCTTCGCCTTGTTCGGCCTAATTGTGGGGGCGGTGATCCATCGCGTGACGGCCCCGAACCGTCCCTATGGAAACACGCCGTTGCTGATTGGGACGACGCTTGTGGTGCTGTTCGGATGGTCGCTGTCGGTAGTCAAAGAGGCTCGCGATTTCCCGGGTGATCTGGCTACCGACACAAGCCGAAAAACGCGGGACATAGGCGATAGAACCATCGACGAATTCCATGACTTGGTGGCGAATCAGATACGTGCGTTTCTCAAGGAGAAGTACCCTCCGGGGGGCACGATTGGGTACGTGCGCTGGGCGCTTACCAGTGGGGAGATAAAGAAGGGCGAGCTTGCGGATGTTAAGAGGAAGCTGGGGCAGCCGCAGAGAAGATATGCCTGGGCGATTCGCGTGATTCTCTCTCTTGCTCTTTACGCCTTCGGTGTAGGCTCGCAAACGCTCCAACTTCGTTTCATCAAGGATCGGGCAGTGCGGGCAATTGATGTCGAGGATGAGGAGCTTTCACCCGACGACGTTTCGGCGTAGGGGTGCTTGAAGGCCCTCGGCGTACTGCAGCGCCCCCTCTTGTGGGTGGCGAAGGCGCTCCTCAGACGCCACCCGCAAGAGGGGGCGCTACACTGCTATCAGAGGGCACGCCGATGAACGGCGAAAAACCTACATTTGCCGCGGGGATTATTGAACGACACGATAACCGTATCCTCATTGCCTTGCGCAGCGATGAATCCGAAGAGACTCGGCACTGGCAGTTTCCTTGTGGGCCGACCAAGCCAGGCGAATCTCCCGAAGAGGCGATGAGGCGGATCGCCCGTGACGATGTGCGTATCGAGGTGGAGATCATCGCTGGTCAACCCCCGATCGTGGAGAAGGTTGACGGGGAGGAGGTAGAGTTTCGCTACTTCTTCTGCGGGGTGATGAAGGGCGAGCCAACTCCCGGCCCATATGCGGAACTCCGCTGGGTGATGCGCGGGCACCTCCGCGAGTACGATTTCGACCGCCCCTCCAAGCCCGTAGTGCACTGGCTGCTTGAGCAATGATTGGCCACGCCTGTCGCAGGTGGGGGCGTGATCCACTGGCCCTTTGAGTCCAGGTCGACATACTGCGGGATGAGGGAGCTGACGAACCGAGCCGAAACCGCGAGGGAGCGGACGTCTTCTAGTGTCATACGAATGTCATAAATGACCCCTCCCTTACGGTCGGGGTTCGGCAAGTGGACCTGAGTGTGGCACGGGTGGCTTGTCCACCCGTGTTGAGTGTCATCGTGTCAGCACTGGCGGGCAAGCTGCCAGTGGCACACCTGTGTCCACCGGGGACAGAGGATTGTGCCGGCAGTTGCGATCAGGAGGGTCAGGATTATGACACCCCAGGTGGAGACGGTGGGGATTGCGGGAGGCGGGTCGTCCAGGGTGTATTCTATGGTGCGCAGGCCGCCACCGTCGTCAATGTAGAATGTGGTGGTCTCACCCAGGGGCATCCCGCGGTCAAGGACGATCTCGATGGTCTCGGGGGGGTCGTTATCGCGGCGGCGGATGCGCAGCACCTCCGGAGCGGTGCCCCCGGTTACGCCCACGCTGATCTCGTCCAGATGGATGAAGTTGGGCGAGTCGAAGGTTATGGTGAAGCGGGTAAGGGTAAAGTACTCGTCGGGGTCGAGGTAGCCCTGAGGCGGGTCGGTGGATACGATTTGTTCGCCATAGTCGATCGTCCCGAAGCGAACATAGTCCCACTCGTTCTTGATGTTCGGCGTGGGAACCATGCCGCCGGCGCCAAGACCTGAAAGCAAGATGTAGTGACCTTCGTCGTGCTGGTCGTCGAAATCGGTATC
The DNA here is from genome assembly GCA_020348265.1 of Phycisphaerales bacterium. Lineage (GTDB taxonomy): Bacteria > Planctomycetota > Phycisphaerae > UBA1845 > UBA1845. Next base: position 4,091,001 of record CP070744.1, read on the forward strand.
GAAGACCAGGCCATCGACGGAGAAGGTGTAATTCTCTCCGTCGGGTGTCTCGTATCGATAGGTGTGGAATTCGCTGGTATCGAGTTCGTCGATGACCGTCCCCCCGTCCCAGGAAATCGCTACATCGCCGTACATCCACACGCCGTCGTTCATGCCCTCATAGTTGACGACGAAGGCCCCATCCGTGTCATAGAACACCGAGTCGAAGAGATGATTGGAACGGTAGCCCCACTCGACCCAGAATGGGG
>CP070744.1:4091348-4111670 GCA_020348265.1 Phycisphaerales bacterium
CGCCACCCCTTGTGGGTGGCGTCTTTCGAGGCTTCACGCCGCCCACGAGGGGCGGCGCTACATTATTCAACAGGCTGATAGCGCACCCGCCCCTCGCAGCCAGAGCACGTTAAACTCGTCTTGGCGTGTGCGACAGGTGAGCTTATACGATGGACCGCTGAGTGAAAAGAGGAGCGTTCCGGCTTGATACTGCCTCAACCGACAAACCGCCTGCGATGAAGCTCCATGCCGCACCCCGGATGGCCGGCTCGCTCATTGACTTTCCTGGAAGACAACCTGCAGACCTGCAAAATCCAACAGGTCCACGTCCGAATCCCCGTCGAAGTCGATTGGCTGACAATCATTGCTGGTTTCATCCGCGGGGCCGGTCAGACACCCATGAAACGCTGCATACTCGGCAAGATCAACCAGGAGATCGCCGTTGGTGTCGCCGGCTACGCACTGCACCTCAGTTCGCGTAGTGAACAGTATCCATCGGTAGGGATCAAACGCCACATTCGTAACCGCCCCATCGACCGGGATAACGAATGTCTGTGTGCGCTGATCGTTCCATACGGTGTGGACTTCAGCGGAATCATCCAGGATGAAGATGTCGAGGGGTGTGATGAATACGTGAGGATACGACGTACTCTGAGTCTGCTCGACCCGCACGTGAAAATACTCCTGTCCGTTGAGCTTCACCATGTCCCATCCGTACTGATAGGCAGGTGCACCTTTCTGATAGACCCACTGGTCGAAGAACCACGCCAGATCCTCGCCGTGAGTTGCTGATGCGAGGGTCACGAAGTCATCCGTTGATGCCGCTGAAAAGGCGTACTGTTCACGATAATCAGCCAGGATCTGAAAGAACGTCTCATCGCCGACTACATATCTGAGCTGATGCAGGACCCAGGCACCTTTCTTGTAGCTGTAGTCGGAACTGAAGATACGATAAACGGAAATCTCGTTCGCGGGTATGTATACGGAACCGGAAACACTGTACGGCTTCTCCGACAGCATGCAGGACCGATACGCGTTGCGGTTTATCGTGCCGAACTCATGCTCTTTCCAGAGACATTCACCATAAGTGGCGAATCCTTCGTTCAGCCAGATATCGCTCCAAGTTCTGCAGGTGATCATATCGCCCCACCACTGATGAGCCAACTCGTGCGCCGTGAGTCTTTCATCGAAGCTTCCCTGACCCGTGATAGTCTGATGCTCCATGCCCCCGCCGAATGGGAAATTATAAATGCCGTACTTCTCTTCAATGAAGGGATACTCACCAAATAAGGGGGCGAATACCTCAAGCATGCTGACGACTCTTCCCCAGCTTTGTCTATGAGATACCGTATCATACCCGGGGTAGATGTAGAACTCGACAGGCATGGAACCATTAGCATGGTTGTATTGTTTAGTCCACATGTGGTAATCAGTCGCACAGAACGCAACAAGGTAGGGAGTTATTGGATAGTCGGATACCCAGTTCCAGCGGTGGCGATTCCCCGAGAGCAGATCAATACTCTCCAACACACCATTAGCCGGGATCTCCAGATTGTCCGGAGTCGTAATGGAAAACTCCAGCGTTGCCTTGTCAGAGTTGTCTCCGGGAAGCCCCACATCTCCGTCCTTGGTCGGCCACCACGTATATGAATAGTAAGGTTCACTGAGAGTACCCACGACAGGCACTCCGGACTGAGTGCGTACTTCGAACGAATCCAGCCCATGAGATACGGAAGTGCCCGTATACTCGATCGTCAACGTGAAGATCTCATTATAGAAGTATCCGGGGTCCAACAAGACTCGCCGTGTCGTCTCACTGTCAACAATGATATCATCCAACACGGATTGGGTATCATTTATAAACGCGCCGGTGATCGTGTGTCCGTGCCACAGGCGAAAGGAAAACTCCCTCAAATAGGCATGCTTGCTCTGAATCGTCATGCGGTTCGAGCCGGTAATCGTACACGTGTGTAACAAGGTGTTTATGTTGGATATCTCGATATCCAGCTCGTAGTGCAATACGTCAGTACTCCAGAGGGGTTCCATTGCTGTAGCGTCGGTGAAGTGATCATGGTCATTCGCGTAGCGCGCTAGCATTGTACGGGCCTTGCCGCATCCACCCACAGGCTTCTTGTCGTCCTGCAAGATAGGTCGCTGGTTGGCGGCCAACGGCACGAACGCAAGAATCGCAGAGTACATGGCAATCAGAGTCTGTTCCATTGTCTATGCCTTAAACAACATGCGTGTTCCGTAAGTCCTTGTATGCTGAGATTCGGACGATATCGTTTGCCCGCTTACCTTCCTGTAAACACACGTTGAAACGCCGCCAAGTCCCTCAGGTCGACGTCCGTGTCGGGGTCGAAGTTGAAGGGGGCGCACTCTTGCGGGTAGGGACCGCCTTGGGGGCCGGTCAAACACCCCGACAGTTGAACATGGTCGGCCAGATCGACGGTGCAGTTGCCGTCTGCATCACCATTGAGTGGAAAGCACAGATCGTCGGCAGTGATAAACAACTCGTCAATCGCTGCCTCGACAGTATCGCTGAGAGCCGCATCATCCTGCGCAGCGAAGCGCAGCCTCACCGTGGCAGTCAAGTCAATGAAATCCTCCAATTGAAACGACACGGGTGTCCACTGATTAGCCCGTTCAGCCGGACCGACCATCTCCAACAAAACCCAGGTGTTTCCGTCGTCATCTGATGCTTCTGCTTTGTAGAAATCATTGCCGGTCAGCTCGCGTTCGAAGAACCAACGGGCGAAGCGCAGCTCGGCATTATCCCTCCCGCTCAGATCGATGGTCGGAGATACCAGATAGGTTATTCCTCCGTCAACGTCACCGATTCCGAAGGAGCCGCCGGGATTTTGTCCGGTGAACGCGCAACCGAGGCCGGCATAGGGTTCCTCGGGTTGAGCCGGACCTGCCGATGACGTGTTCGTCCCGATAGGATCGCCGATCTCCCACTGCCCTTGCGTCGCGGTATCATCCGCTGTGCCTAGTTCCCACCCCCTGGAGTTCCCGTCTTCGAAATCATCCCAAAACAGCGTGGCCAGGCAAAGCTCGTTGATCTCGTCGCAGTAGGCGCCCGCGCATGGATTGTCGGTGAGTCGGCAGAGCCCGTCTACGCACGTCTCTCTGCCGGTGCAGAAGAGTCCGTCGTCGCAAAAAGCATCCGCATCGCAGCTGCATACGTAGACTTTGAAGTCATCTACGTACCATCCATCAAAACCGCGACAGTCTCGTCCGAAGTCAAACCGTATTTGAATCGTCTCTGATCCGTTGACGAAGGCGCTCAGGTCAACAACTGAAGTGCCCCAGGTAGTGCTGACGCCGCTCCAACCCGGCTCACCCCGCAAGGGATTGGCCGCTCCGGAGAGATCCAAGAGCGAGTTGTAGCTGTTGTACTCGAAGGCTTCGTTGGGAATGAGCTGCCAGGCACTACCGTCGACGATGATCTTGAGATTACCGCCGTCCTGGACGGGTTCGGTTCCAACAAAATGAGTGAAAGCCAGCTTGGGCTCGTTAAGGTCGCTAAGATCCGCGGGAATCGTGATTGCCGGGCTGATCAGCGAAGTTCTTGCGGGCACGTCCGTGTCGTCGCAGTCTTTCGGATCTGCAATAAACCATGCGGTGCCTTCACGATCCAGCGGTAGATCACCGCGCTGCACCCACTCGTAGGGCGCAGAGGGCGGGCTGCTCTCCTGTGTCCATGCACCCACGCCGTTTTCAAACCGATCGCTGAGTATAGTCCGGCGTGGGTAACACTGCTCCGGTGGGATACTACTTAGGACATCCGCATTCGATCCGCAGCGACCGTTGGTATCCATCTCCACGGCACGCAGAGCCATATCCACCTGTTGGGCGTCGAAGGCGGTGAACTCACTGTCCGAGGGAAGACCCGTTCGAGGATCGCGCGGGGTGGTTCCAATCAGGTCACGCGCCGCCAGATTCAGTGCGTAGTAGGCGATCTTGAAGTCTGCGGCGTTTATGAGGTAAACAGTGAGAGCTCGATACCAGACGGCAGCCGCCTTGATAGCCCCGATTCCGGTTACGTCATAGCCACGGAATGATTTGCCATCGACCACCATGGCAAATGCGTGATTGGGTATTCCGCAGCCCTGGTGAACACCACCGTTGTCTTGTCCCGTCGGTCCGCCGCAGGTCTGGTATTCATGGTTGGCGTAGTCCGGCTGAGTATAGCAGGTTGGCTCCCACATATCCCGAATCGGTCCGCCGAACCCGTAGGACGCCGTGGAATCCTCGCCCAACAACCAGCGCATGCCGTCGATATAGGAAAGGGGGTAACTGCATAGCCCGGGAGTACGAAGGTTGTTTGGAAGGTCCAATCCCGATCCCACGCAATCGAATGGTTTGGGCCATTGCGGGTCTGTCGGATCAGGATCTCCGGGTTCGGAGACGTTGCCGTTGAACAGATCAATCAGTTCTCCCCAGACATCGGAGTAATGCTCGTTGAGCTGCCCGGACTGGTTTTGGTATACAAGCTGCGCGCTGTAGTCCGTCAGAGCGTGTCCCCATTCGTGTCCAATGATGTCGTCGTATGCCGTCCCATTGCAGTACACCGTTCGCACCCCGTTCCACATGGCATTGGGGCACCACGGGTCCGGATCCATCAATGAGCCGAAGTAAACCGTTGCCATCATAAGAAGCGGTTCGACGGCTAGACCGTCGTCGATACCCTCGCGCTGGAACATTCGATAGAAGAAGTCGTAGAAATCGCCGGAGTAGTCGTAAGCGTTGTTGATCTCGGGATAGGGGGGCCAGGGCGGTTGGCCTTCCTCACGATATAGCCAGCCTGGCGTCACACTCGAGTTGCGTGCGCTGTATATCATCCGATACTTGATGGTCTGGGCCAACGTCCACTGGTCCAACACGGTTCCGCTATGAGCGTCAATGAAGAAGGCCTCCCGAAGGGGCGCTGCCGGGTCCGAGACGATCAGGTAATACGCCAGATGTGGGCCGATGAACGGATCGCCATACCAGCTCGGATCGACTATCACTAGTTCGTTGTGCTCAACTTTCGGCGAGTCGGTAGGGACTTTCGCCTGGGCAATCGCCGCCGCGGCGGTTGTTGTGAGCGTGGGAGTCGTGTCTAGTTGTGCAGGAATCGGGTGGAAAGCGCCGTTGGCAGCGGCAAAGTCTCCGCCCGCATCCTGGTGGATCTTAAGTTCCCCCGCGAAGACGGGCACGCCGACATAGACCTGCCGGTAGGTCGTATGTGTCTGGCCAAGTCTCCCGGTAAACCTCTCGATCTCAATCAGGTCCTGGTTCGGGTCGTTGATACCGAACAGGTGCCCATACTCGTGGACAAGATCGATGGGCTGCGCTGCCGTCAGTCCGGGGGGAAGGGAGGTGGGTATCCTTCCGCTGTCTCCGGCAATAAGGAATGTGGCCAACCCCGTCGCCTTCGAGCGATGTATGATCATGTCATTCGCAGGCGTTTGTCCCGCTTGGGGGGCTGCAATTGCTCCGGTCGCGATAATCAGCACATAGCCGAATCCGATCCAGCTATTCCGCGCCGCAGAAACCGCGCTCGTGCGTCTCATGAACTTGCTCCATCGCAGACCGAGGTAACCCCCGCGATCCGTGCAAGTGCGTCGGCGCCTCGAATACCGCTTCACCGCCTACAGTCTGCGCAACGCATTGCTGGTGGTTCCGCGCACCTGGCATAACCCACGCGTCTTTCCCCTCAAGACTGCAGGCAGAGCACCGCACGGACCGGCGGTGTCGACCATTACATCCCTTCAAAGGCCAGTTGGAACGCAGCCATGTCGTCCAAGTCGATGTCTTCATCCGCATCGAAGTTGAAGGGTGCGCACTCAAGCAGATACGGACCACCCTCCGGGCCGGTGAGGCAGTTGATTAACTGGGCGTGGTCGAGCAGGTCAACGGCACAATTACCATTGGCATCACCGTCGAGCGGCAGACACAGATCGTCCGCGGTGATTATCAGCTCATCGATAGCTGCCTCAACCGTATCACTGGGGGGAGCATCGTCCTGGGCCGCAAAGCGCAACTTGACCGAGTCGGTCAGTTCAATGAAATCCTCCAGCTGAAACGAGACCTTGGTCCACTGGTTGGCCCGTTGATCCGGTCCGATCATCTCCAGAAGTACCCACGTGCTACCGTTGTCGTCCGATGCTTCCGCCTTGTAGAAGTCGTCATCGCCGTCGAACTCTCGCTGGAAGAACCAGCGGGCGAAGCGCAGCTCGGCGTTAGACCTGCCACTCAGATCGATCGTCGGAGAAACCAGATATGTCACTCCTCCGTCGACATCCCCGATACCGAAGGAGCCGCCGGCATTCTGTCCGGTGAAGGCGCAACCCGGTCCGGCAAAGGGGTCCTCGGGTTGAGACGGACCGGCCGAGGATGTATAGGTCCCCACCGGATCACCGATCTCCCACTGACCTTGCGACGCGGTGTCATCCGCGCTGCCCAGTTCCCACCCACGTATGTTGCCGTTGTCGAAGTCGTCCCAGAAGAAGGTAGCCACGCAGAGTTCGTTGCCCTCGTCGCAGTAACCTCCCGCACAGGGATCCTTGCCGGGTCGGCAGAATCCGTCTGCGCAGCTCTCCGCCCCGGTGCAGAATACACCGTCATCGCAGAAGGTGGCCCCGTCGCAAGCGCAGAAATAGACCCTGAAGTCGTCGATGTACCAGCCTTCGTACCCGCCGCAATCCTTGCCAAACTCGAAGCTTATGCGGATGGTGTCCGACCCGCTCACGAAAGCGCTAAGATCGACCACCGACGTACCCCACACCGTGCCGATGCCGGTCCAGCCGTCTTCTCCCTGTAATGGATTAACGTATCTGGAGGTCCCGATGATGGAGTTGTACCAGTTGTACTCGAAGGCATGTGTTGGAATCAGCTCCCAATCCCCCCCGTTGACGCTGATCTTGACATTGCCCCCGTCGGTGGCGAGTTGCGTGCCGATGAAGTGCGTAAAAGCGAGCTTGGGCTCGTTAAGTTCGCCAATCCCCTCGGGAATGAGGATCTCGGGGCTTATCAGCGAGTAGAGTGCCACCGGGTCGGTAGGTTGACAGTACCGCGGGTCGGAAACATGCCACGCGGTGCCTTCCCGTCCCATAGGCAGGTCTCCCCGCAGCGTCCACTCGAAGGAGGTCCCCGGCGGACTGCTCTGAATCGTCCAGTCACCCGTAGCGCCCTCGAAGTCATCGCTGAAGATGTTCTGTCGCGGCGAACACTCATCCGGCGCAACTCCGTCAAGCACATCCTCTATCGAGCCGCAGAGTCCATCCATGTTCATCATTACCGCCCGCAGGGCCTTGTCCACCTGCTCGGCGTCGAACTCGGTGAACTCGCTGTCTGAGGGGAGACCCGTTCGCGGATCGAGAGGTGTAGTTCCAATCAGATCGTCCGCAGCCCGACTCAGGGCCATATAGGCGATTTGGAAGTCCGAGGCGGACACCAGGTACACGGTAAGAGCGCGATACCAAACCGCCGCTGCTTTGATCGCCCCTATGCCGCTTATGTTATATCCTCTGAATGATTTTCCGTCGACGACCATTGCGAATGCATGATTGGGTACGCCGTTGCATTGATGCACACCGCCGTTATCGAATCCGTCCGGACCTCCGCAGGTCATGTATTGTGAATATGCATAGTCGGGCTGCAAAAGGCAGGTCGGTTCCCACATGTCCCGCAGAGGGCCGCCAAACAGGTGCCAGTCGTGGTGATCCTCCCCCATGTGCCAGCGCACTCCGTCAGGGAATCCGTTTGTGTAGTAGCTGCATGCCCCGGGCGAACGTCGGTTGTTCGGTGTGTCGGTTCCCGACCCGAGATATCCGGTTGGTTTCGGCCACAGCGGGTCGCCTGGGTCGGGCTCCCCGGGTGCAGAGGCATCACCATTGAACAGATCAACCATCTCACCCCACACGTCGGCGTAATGTTCGTGCAGCATGCCCGATTGATTCTGGTAGATGAAGTCAGCTGAGAAGTTCACCACTGCGTGGCCCATTTCGTGGCCTATGACGTCATCGCGGGCCATGCCTGTGCACAATGCCAGTTGCTGTCCATTCCACATGGCGGCGCTTTGGGAGCACCACGGATCCTGCTCGGGATCCAAAGAGCGATAGTGAACACTCGCGACGATGGTCGATCCAAAGCCGTCAAAGCTGTCCCGTCCGAACATCCGGAAGAAGAAGTCGTAGACATCTCCGGTGTAATCGTACGCAAAGTTGACCTCCGTGTTGGCCGAAGGTGGATCGCCCTCCGCGCGGAAGAGTATGCCGGGCAAGATGGGCTGATTCTGCGCGGCGTAAATCTCCCTGTACTTAGCAGTCTCTATCATTGCCCACTGATCCAGAACATCCCCCGTATGTGCATCCACGAAGAACGCCTCACGCAGCGGGGCCGTGGGATCCGACAGAATCACGTAGTACGCCAGATGCGCACCTATGTAAGGGTCGCCGTACCAACCAGGATCAACAATGACCAACTCGTTGTGCTCCTCAGATGCGTAGGCGCTGGCGATTCTCGCGTGTGCAATCGATGCAGCGGCGGCGGCGGACAGCTTGGGAACCGTATCCAACCGATCCGGAATCGGATGGAAATCACCGTTTGCAGCAACGAATCCCCCTGCGGCGTTCTGGTGCACTTTCAACACGGCGGAGAATACCGGGACATCGCCATAGACTTGCTGGTAAGTAGTATGCGTTTGGCCCAGGCGCCCGGTAGATCTCTTTGTTTCCACCAGTTCTCGGTTCGCGTCCTTGACTCCGAACAAATGGCCATGCTCACGTAGAAAGTCGATGGGCTGGGGGGTGACTCGTCCCGCGGGCAGTTCGACCTCAATAGTGTCGCCAACGGGGGCAGCCACAAACCTCGCCAAACCCGTCGCACCCGCGCGATGTATAATAACGTCGCCGTCCGTCGTACCGTTTGCCTGAGCGTTGCGGGCGACTCCCGCCACCAAGACAACCGCGACGCACAGGCTCAACCGCTGACTTGTAGAGACAGCAAACTTGTGGCAATGACTCGGGGATTCCTGTAACTCGCTACATGAAGTATTCTCGCTGACTACACTTTGCCTGACTTGCGCCGTGTTTCTCATAGTCCAGGTTCCTTTTGTTTTGATCGAAGCTGATGCGAATACCCCGCGCGCACTGCGTGGCAGCTTCTGTCGAGTCACCCTCTAGAAGAGCATTCCGTTCAAACGAACAAGTACTCGTCGCAATTCTCTGCTGTGCCCCGTTGTCGACGGACTCGGTGCGTTCCGAGTCTGTCAGCGTGTGATTCTAGCAGTTGCGCTGGGCGCGTTCAGCCTGCGGGTGTAAAATATTGTATTCGGCCCGCCTTATCGGAGAACGTCTGTGCACGTAATGCGCCCGAAAGACAATCTCTTACACGTTCTGATACTGCCCCTGCAAAGTCGATCGATATGGGCCAAGAGTGTCTGCGCACCATGACGGCGCGTGTCACCGCCGTAGCACCAAACATTCGAGAGAGATGATCGAGGCCGTTACCGCGCGTGCCCTTAATAACTGTTCGCTACATCCCCCCAAAGGCCGTTTGGAACTCAGCCATGTCGGTCAGGTCGATGTCTTCGTCTGCATCGAAGTTGAAGGGTGTGCACTCAAGCGGATACGGACCACTCTCCGGACCGGTCAGACAATCGATCAGCCGGGCATGGTCGAGCAGGTCAACGGCGCAGTTGCCGTCGGCGTCACCGTCGAGCGGCAGACACAGATCGTCCGCGGTGATTATCAATTCATCGATCGCCACTTCTACTGCGTCACTGCTGGCGGCATCGTCCTGGCCTGCAAAACGCAGCTTAACCGTGCTGGTCAGGTCAATGAAATCCTCAAGTTGAAACGACACCTTGGTCCACTGGTTGGCCCGTTGATCCGGTCCGATCATCTCCAGAAGTACCCACGTGCTACCGTTGTCGTCCGATGCTTCCGCCTTGTAGAAGTCGTCATCGCCGTCGAACTCTCGCTGGAAGAACCAGCGGGCGAAGCGCAGCTCGGCGTTAGACCTGCCACTCAGATCGATCGTCGGAGAAACCAGATATGTCACTCCTCCGTCGACATCCCCGATACCGAAGGAGCCGCCGGCATTCTGTCCGGTGAAGGCGCAACCCGGTCCGGCAAAGGGGTCCTCGGGTTGAGACGGACCGGCCGAGGATGTATAGGTCCCCACCGGATCACCGATCTCCCACTGACCTTGCGACGCGGTGTCATCCGCGCTGCCCAGTTCCCACCCGCGAATGTTGCCGTTGTCGAAGTCGTCCCAGAAGAAGGTGGCCACGCAAAGTTCGTTGCCTTCGTCGCAATAACCTCCCGCACAGGGGTCGTCGCCGGGTCGGCAGAGCCCGTCGACACAGCTCTCCGTGCCGGTGCAGAATGTATCATCATCGCAGAACAGGGCCCCGTCGCAAGCGCAGAAGTAGACCCGGAAGTCATCAACGTACCAGCCGTCGTACCCTCCGCAATCCTTCCCAAAGTCGAAGCGTATTCGGATACTCGCGCCTCCGCTTACGAAGTAACCGAGGTCAACCACCGACGTGCCCCAGGCCTTACCGATGCCGGTCCAGCCCGCCTGACCCTGCAGGGGGTTGACGTATCTGGACGGCCCTATGAGCGAGTTGTACCAGTTGTAGTCAAAGGCCTCCCCCGGGATCATCTGCCAGTCACCACCGTTGACACTGATCTTGATATTCCCTCCGTCCTCACCCGCGCTGGTCCCCACAAAGTGCTTGAAGGCCAGTATGGGCTTATTGAGTTCGTTGATTCCCTCGGGAATGACAATCTCGGGGCTTATCAGCGAGTATAGCGCCACCGGGTCGGTTGGCTCACAGGACGGCGGGTCGGAGACGAACCACGCGGTGCCTGCGCGGTCCGCCGGAAGATTGTCTCGCTGTGTCCACTCGAAGATCGTCCCCGGCTGGCTACTCTCAACCGTCCAGGCGCCTGGGCCGTTCTCGAAGTCATCGCTGAAGAGGTTCTGACGCGGTGAACACTCATCCGGAGGAACACGGCTAAGCACATCCGCGCTCGATCCACACAGGCCTCTGGTGTTCATCTCCACCGCCTGTAAGGCTTTTTTCACCTGCTCAGCGTCAAACTCGGTGAACTCGCTGCCTGAAGGCAGACCTGTGCGCGGATCATTCGGCGTAGTGCCAATGAGATCATCCGCTGCGCGGTTCAGCGCCAGATAGGCAATCTCGAAGTCTGCAGCAGGTACTAGATATACGGTAAGTGCGCGATACCACACCGCAGCCGCCTTGATCGCTCCGATCGCCTCTACCTCATATCCCCGGAAGCTCTTCCCGTCTGTTAGCATCGCAAATGCGTGGCTGGGAATACTGCTGCCTTGATGGACACCGTCATTGTCATCCACCGGGCAGGTCTGGTAGGGATGGTTGGCATAGTCGGGACAGCAGGGGTCACCCGAAATGAAATTTGAGACTGAACACAAGGGCGCCCACACGTCACGCCACGGTGTGTCGGTGGTAAAATCCTCGCCGATCATCCAACGCACACCGTCCAGGTAGTCGGGTGGATTGCTGCAGGTTCCGGGTGTGCGGCGGTTGTTCGGAGTATCCGTCCCCGGTCCGACATATGTGGCTGGTGTCGACCAGGTCGGACCGGCCGGATCACCAGGCTCGGAGACGTTGCCGTTAAACAGGTCGATCATCTCACCCCAGATATCCGAGTAGGACTCGTTGAGCATGCCCGGTTGATTCTGGTAGATCAGATTCACTGCTGCTTGCGTCAGTCCGTGGCCCAACTCATGCCCGACGGCGTCGTCGCTGGTCATCCCACTGCAGAATGCCGCCTGCTCTCCGTTCCAAAACGCCATCGGACAACAAATGCGGTCCGGGTCGGGGCAGGCCGGGTCATCCAACAGACCCCAGTGGGCTGTCAGGACCATGGTGAACCCGTAGTTGTCAATAGCGTCCCGATTGAACATGCGATAGAAGAAATCGTAGTAGTCGCCGGCATAGTCGTACGCAGCATTGACTTCTGCATTTGCCGTGGGCGGCCAGCCCTCCGCGCGGAATAGGATGCCGGGCAGCGCAGGCTGATTCTGCCCTGCGTAAACCTCTCTGCTCTTTCCCGCAGCGATCAGTGTCCATCGATCTAGTACTTGCCCGTCGTGCGCATCAATGAAGAATGCTTCGCGCAATTCGTTGCGCGGGTCCGTCAGAATCACGTAGTACGCCAGATGAGCGCCGATGAACGGATCGCCGTACCAGCCAGGGTCCACGATGACGAGTTCGTCGTGCTCGACTTCCAGGTTGCCGGCAGCGATCTTTGCCTTGGCCGCCGCCGCCGCGGTCTGCGGGGGAAGCGCGGGCACAGGATTCAGTCGATCGGGGATTGGATAGAAATCGCCGTTGGCAGCGATGAAGCCGCCGTCCGCATTCTGATGCAGCTTGAGGGTCCCCGAAAACACAGGGATGCCGCGATGAACCTGCCGGTACGTGGTATGTATTTGCCCCAGACTCCCGGTAAACTCGCCAACCTCTGTCAGTTCCCGGTTTGCGTCTTTCACACCGAACAGATGGCCGTGCTCATGAAAGAAATCGATGGGTTGTGCCGCGGATCGCCCTGCGCGGGGCTTCACTGCAATCGTCTTGCCGACAGGAGCTGTCACGAACGCAGCCACACCCGTCGCCCCGGAATGGTGGATGGTCATGCCGCTGTCTGCGATTTCACCTGCGCCCACAGGAGCAAAGAAGCCCGCCATCAGGACAACCACGCCGAAGCCGCTAACCGGGCAAACTGGTGCTCGCCTATCCCTGTGTGCATGTCTCAAAGAACCGCTTTGTCGGTCGGACCCGGCGTTACCGCTGACTGGTACGAAAGGGCAAGATGTCCTGTTGCGCATGGTACTCACCTCCGCTTTTCAGGGCAGTCAACGCAGATACTTCACGAAGATCCCGATGGCGGCGCAGACTGCTCCCACAGGGACGTTGTTCGGATGAGTTAGTGTTCTTTCCGTTCCCTCGGCCGGTCCGAACCGCCCCTAGGCGCACTCCGGCATGCCCATCCGAGATCCCGTAAACCTTCTCTATACCACATTAGCTGTGTTATTTCAAGGGTTTTCTCGTGATACCCGGTGAACGCGCCCGACTATCAATACAGTCGGTTCACAGATGCGCAGACTGGTCGACTTAGTGGGCACATTGGGATAGCCTCTCATCGGGCTTACTAAGTCGCGTGGATGGCACACGCCGGCAAACTCGGATCAGGAGAGCAAGCATGGCCCAGGATCGCATCAACCAGCTTCGAGGGATGATCATGTTTGTAATCGCGTGGTTGATTGGACTGTATGTGTTCGAGGTATTGCAGGAAGCTTCTCACGAGATGATCGGCTTTGTTGCCGCCGTGCTCACCCTGGGTGTCAACCTGTACGCGCGCAAGCGAGCCGCCGCATGTGTCGAACAGAATCTGGCATTCAAGTTTTGGCTCTTCATGCCGGCAGTGTTGTTCCTTGCGCTGCCCGTCTTGGTCAAGGTCATCATCTTCTTCTCCAGCCAGGGTGAGCGCAGTTGGTGGGACCATCTTGTTTCGCTTCTGCCCTTTATCCTCAAGCTTGGTGTGCCGGTCGCAACTCTGCTTTGGGTGTACCTTGCGCTGGGCCGTGTTGAGTCACGGGCGGACGAGGTAGTCTCGACGACGTGAAGTCCGATTTCCCCCACCGATGACTCCTGGGGGATTAGATCTATCGGCCTTGCATCCATTCCACCGTCCCGTCTGCCCGGCGGGTCGATTTCATCGTGCCGGATAACCCATGCGGACTTAATGTTCCGCCGATGAAACTGCATTCTTAGTGCGGAGGCGATAGGCGGATGAGCGGCTGGTCTATTCTGCTAAAAAGTATGGTGTGCCTTTCGGGCGCGTTGGTGTTTCTTCGCCTGGTGGTGAGTGCTCTGCAAAGCGCGGACACAAACCTAAAGGCGTACGAGCAACGTAAAGTGAAAATGCACAAAGAGCGCCTAGAAGCCGGCCTATGTCCCGCGGAGGGTGATACTCCCGTTCTCGAACCGGCCACGAAGACCGCGTAGCACGAGCGACGTAGTGCGGGTTGGGGGCAAGCGGGGGCGTGTTGACGCGTTGACCAAGTGAACTACGATGCTGGTGAATTGGATTCGCCCCTCACCGACGGAGCGAACGGGCATGCGTTGGGCCGGTGTGACGAACTGCGCAACGACGAAGGGTTGACAGGCGGTGGTGGCCGCCCCGCTGGAGTGGTCAGTGTAATGTGACCGACCAACCCAGCAGCGATCACCGTCGGCCGACGACGCCGATGCAGTTGGCTGGCACGGGTCGCTTCCTATAAATCGTTTGTTCGGAGCAGATGATGCTGACAGAACCCGAGCGATTCTCCCAAGTCCGCTGGCTTCATGTTCTGGTGTGTGTGCTTGCGATACTGGGGGGTGGCGCGCTTATTGGGTTTGGGTTGGTGGGCGGCGATTCGCCGGACCGACTCTGGGCTGCCGTAGCTGGTGCATTCATGCTACTGTTGGCGATTACGCTCATGACTCTTATGACGTTGGTGGTGAAGATTGAGTGGACCACGGCACGCCAGCTCAACGAGCTCCGTCATCTAAAGGAGAGCATTCAGAAGCAAGTTGCCGCCCTTGACTCTATCTCCGAGAACACGCGCATAACGGACGCCGCCAAGTCGCTGGCCCATCGTGGGGATCAAGTCGAGATCATGCGCCGAGCGATCCGCGAGGACGTAAGTAAAGGCAGGTGGGAAGCAGGCCTCGCCCTCATAAAGGAGATCGAAGAACGCCTCGGTTATGCCGAAGAAGCGCAGGAATTGCTGACCGAGCTGAACGCAGCCCAAAGAAAGGCGATCGAATCCCAGTTGAGCAAAGCGATTGAAGCCATCGAGGCACACTTTCAGGAGCATAATTGGGAGCTTGCCGCCAGCGAGATCGATCGGATTATGAAGGCCCTTCCCGGGGACGAAAAGGTGGCAAGCCTGGTTGACCGTATGGAAGCCTTGAAGACGCAGCACAAGCAAGAGCTCAAGCGTGCTTGGGATGAGGCTGTCCGGCGTAGTGACACCGACCTGGCAATAGACATACTAAGAGAACTGGACCAGTATCTTTCCTCGGCCGAGGCCGCTGAGCTGCAGAACTCCGCCCGCAACGTATTCAAAGAGAAGCTGCTTCAATTAGGAGTGCAGTTTCGTTTCGCCGTAACCGAGAGGCGGTGGCACGACGCTCTTACGGCCGGTCTTGAATTAGTTCAGGGTTTCCCCAACGCGCGAATGGCTAACGAGGTGCGTGAGGCGCTGGACACACTCAGAGAGCGTGCCCGGGACGAAGCCGGGGGCCAACCCGCTTCGACCAGCCAGAGCTAGTCCAAAAGCATCACTGGATCACCTCGGTTCAGTTGCCGTTCTCCATTCGATCTCACCCCGCCTGGCAGGTACTCGACGAGACGGCATCCGTGAGCAGTCTGCACGCAAACCTACAGCCATCACTCCAGTCCACCGATAGAGCGTTATCGGAACGCTCGATCGCTGCTCGGTGTACCCGTGCGCCAGCCGATAACGTGCGGTGCGTATGGCCTCGTGTGGATTTTTATGCAAGTTTCAGGCACCGACAGACCGGAAACCGAGAACGTCTTGGCATGGCGGGATCGCTTCGGCCAGGCAACCGTCAGCTTGCAGACCAAGGCCACTATTCTCGTCGTCGGTCTGACCCTTTCTGTCGCCACCGGCGTATCCGGCTATTTCCTTCAGGCAAGCGCAAGGTTGGCCCGTACCGAGCAGCAAGAGAAGATGGTCCAACTAGCCTCGATGCTGGCCAAGGCTTCGGCCATGCCGCTGGCAGACGGTGACACGAGTAGGCTGAAGTCCCTTGCCGAAGAGGTGATTCGGGACGGGCCCCTGGATTACGTCATCTTCGCCGATGCCGACGGCAGCGAACTCATAGCGGTCGGAAGTCGCCCCAGCGGGGTACAAGGCCTGTGTGATCCTGCGGCGAAGCCCGCCATACAGGGTACCCCTGTCTATCACTCATCCGAGGAGTCGCGGTTCCTGTGCATGGATATAAGCTATCCGGTAGATCTTCGCGACACGCCATCGAACTCGGCTGATCAACCTCAACGAGCTTTGGTAGGCTACCTGCAGGCGGGCATGCCCGCGGACGCGTGGCATCGCTCCATGTCCAGCACGCTTGATCTGGTCGTGGGCATCGGGGTCATCGTAATTGTCGTAGCGATTCCGTTGGGTTTTGTGCTGATAAGGAGAATCCTCTCACCGGTACAAGGGGTCACCGAGGCGATGCAGAAGTTCTCCGAGGGTGACTGGAACGTGCGAAGTTCGACGTGTCGCCGCGACGAGATAGGCCGACTGGCGGCTGCTTTTAATCGAATGGCTGATCAGCATCAGCAGGCGCACGATCGTGTCCTGCGACTAAACGTAGAATTAGAGAAGCGCGTGACCGAACGCACGCGCCAGCTTCGGGAACTTGCGCTGCGCGAGCCCCTCACCGGACTCTACAATCGCCGGCATTTCAGCGATATGATCGATCACAGTTTTGCGGAAGCCCAACGCTATGACAGCGAACTGGCGTGCATCATGCTCGATCTGGACGATTTCAAGAAAGTCAACGACGAGTATGGCCATCAGACGGGAGACGAGTTGCTGGTGCTCACCGCGACTACTATCGCGAGCCAACTCCGCTCAGCTGACGTTGCAGCCCGCTTCGGTGGCGATGAGTTCATCGTGCTGCTTCCCCAGACCGGGACTGAACGGGCTTCCATTGTGGGCAGGCGTATTATCGAGAAGTTCGGAGACGAAGTAAGCGAGCGTTTTCCCCAGCTTGCAGTGGGCATGAGCATGGGTATAGCCAGCCGGCATTCACCCGGAGTCGATGACACGGATTCGCTGATCCGCGCCGCGGATCGGGCCATGTATGAAGCAAAAGGCGCAGGTACAAACCTCGTCTATACCCTGACCACTGATTCCATTCCCGTTCCTTCCGCGGGGTCAAATCTCGCGGGATAATCCGCCATTAAAGCCGAATTATAACAACGTGGCGCCTTTGTAATCGCCATCGCCGCCGTACGGCGGTAGAGTGGTGCAAAACGCGGTTCTCCTGGTTGCTCGGGAGTGCTGTAAGCTCTGTGACGTGAGGGACAAGGACCATGCTCGAGGCAATCGGCAAGTACGTTGGAGCTCGGGTCGTGACCGCGTTGATCTGCGTGGCCAGCGCAGGTGGCGTGATCTGGTTCTGGAAACATCCGGAACACCTCGAGATGATTTGGCAAACGCTCAAATTCGTGGTGGCGTGGATCGGCTTTGTGGTGGTGCTGCCTTGGGCGACCTTCTTTGTAACGCCTTGGGTCACGTCCAAGGACTCAAACGCCGCGGCTGCGACAATGCTGATTGGGTATTTTCTTGCCGACATCATTGTAGCGTGGTGGTTGATGGGTACATTCCAGGGGCACGGCGCACTTACCTGGGTGGTGCTGTTGCTTGGATTCCTATCGGCGGGGGTCTATAATTTCAAGGTCTGCGAGTATGTGGCTGACCGTGCGGAAGAGATGTAGTGATGCGGTGAGCATCCGGGAATGGTGCATGCATGTCGACTGTTCGCGAGGGCGACCGAATAAGCAATTACGTGCTGGAGACGCCGCTGGGAGCCGGCAGTTTCGGCGAGGTATGGCGTGCGCGACATCATGTTCTCGATGAGGTCGTGGCAATAAAGATTCCGACCGATTCGCAGTACGTGCGCAACCTCCAACGAGAAGGAGTCGCAGTTCACGGCCTGAGGCAACCCAACGTCGTACGAGTTATTGATCTTGATCCCTATGCCGATCCCCCGTATCTGATAATGGAGTACGTCGAGGGTCCGTCGCTAAGAGCGGCGATCGATGCCCTCAAGCCGGACTTCGACATCAACGCTGCCGTTGTGGTGATGCGTGGCGTTCTTCAAGCGCTTGCCGCAGCCCATGATGCGGGGATGATCCACCGCGATGTCAAGCCGGCCAACATCCTCCTGAAGCATCCTTTGGACATGTTCTCATCGATGACCGAACAAGCAGTGAAGATCACGGTCTTTGTCCTGGGGCATGTGGGAGGCGTCACCACGCAGTCAATCATGCAGAGCGGCAGTGAGATTACCGAGGGTGGTCGGAGCATTGCCGGAACGCTGGCCTACATGTCTCCGGAACAGAAAGAGGGCGGTGAGCTGGATGCACGAAGTGACTTGTATGCATGCGGTATTGTGTTGTTCGAGCTGCTTACCGGTGAGCTGCCTCAGGGTAACGACGCCCCGGGTTCGGTAAGGGCGGATGTGCCCGCGCATCTTGATGAGGTTTTCAGACGTAGTTACACACGCAGAGAGCGGCGGTACGGATCAGCCGGGGAAATGCTCGCGGCCCTGAGGGTTCAGGCTGTTCCACGGCGTCGCGTAGCACGCCATTGGGCTGCGCCCGGATCTACGCCGCAGTGCCCGGCATGTCAGAGCACCGTCCACAGCGATGATCAGTTCTGTATTATGTGTGGCCACCAATTGGTAGAGGCGGTTCCACGATGTCCGTCGTGTCAAGGTTTTGTCCACTGGCGTGACCGGTTCTGCATCTTCTGCGGCTCTGATTTACGCGTACTGACGTGACAGGTATGGGGGTACGACGATGGCCGCTGATGCCGTCTTCGTCATTGTGTTTGTTCTGGTGTTCGGGTGCGCCGCATTCCTTTTCGGCATCCTGTACCTGGTTTGCAGGTTGATCGGCGGGGCGGGGCGCTGCATGATCCGGGTGTTGAGTCCCCCGCACGAGAGGTTGCGCGAGAGGCCCGCGGATGCAGGATCAAAGGGACTGATGTGTACACACCGTCGGTGCCGAAGAATCGAGTATCGGAGTAGGGCGCGCTTTTGCAGTCAGTGCGGCGCGCCGTTGACAGAAGCGTTCTCAGGCGAGCAAGAATAACCAGCAATGGCCACCAACGCTGCCAAGGCACTACAAGCTGAATTGGACTTCCTCTTTGCCGTTTCTACCAGGTTGGAGGATGCGAAGGAGAAACACCTGAGAGGTTCCAGGTGGAAACGGGTCAAGAAGGATCAAGAGGATTCGTTGCGGGCCTTGATGGCGGAGAGTCGTAATTACGATCGCGAACTCCTCAAGTCGCTGCCCGCAAACCGGCGCTTCGAGCTGCACGGCTTCGATCGACACTTTCTGTTCTGGTCCAAACCGACAGGAGTCGCGATCGCGTCGGTGCTCTCGCCCCTCAAGCACTTTGCATCGTCCGCCCAAGGCGATCCCCCGCCGATCGGCTTGGGTGAGCTGACCGAGCACATCGACCAGTTGGCCCATGAAGGAAAAGGGCAGTACATTATCGGTATATGCAGTCCGAGCGGATTCACCGCTGAGGCCCGCGAAGCCCGGTTTGACATGCCCGGCGTTACCGTCGTGTTGGTCGAGCCGGACGGGCACGGCGGGTGGCGGACACACGCCGGGGATGACGATGTAGATCCGCGGCTTGTGGAAATATTCGATCCCGAGGATGCGAACCAGAAGATAGAGCGCGTCCAAGGTATCATCGATAAGCACAGTACGGACCTGCTCAGCTCCGGGCTGTCCGTATCGTCGATCGCCCGGGAGGCGAACCTGCCCGAGAAAGTGGTTCGCGAGGGTTTCGAGCGCGTTGCTGCGGCCGATCCTGAACTGCGTCTAAGCACACAGGCCGGCGAGTTCTTCTTGTATCGCGGAGCACCGGTTCGAACTCAGGAGAAAAGATCGTTGAACGTCATCGACCGAATAAAACAGCTCTTCTCCAAAGAGGGTGACGAGGCGGAGAAGGTGAACATTCTCTCCGAGCGCCGCGCCGCCCTTGCCCAGCGCCGTGATCGAATGTACGAAGACATAGGCAAGCTGGAGAAGAAAGAGGCGGAGCTGCTCGAAGAAGGCAAAGCCGCCAAGTCGCAAGTCCCCCGCCGCCGGCTGGCTGCTCAGTTGGCCCAGATGCGCAAGGAGATCCGCCGGCACAACGCCACCGCGGCGATGCTCAACAAGCAGATTGACATCATCAGCACGGACATCCATAACCTGACGCTTATTCAGCAGGGCCAGATGGCCCAGTTGCCCGATACGGAAGAACTCACTGAAAACGCCGTTCATGCTGAGGAGCTGCTCGAATCGCTCAACGCCGACGCCGAGCTGGTTGGCAGTCTCGAATCGGGCATGGAGCAGGCTCTAGCCAGCGAGGAGGAGTTGGCCATTCTCCGCGAGTTCGAGCAGGCGGACGAACCGAAGGCGACTGAGCAGGCACGTAGTGCCGATGAACCGTCACCAACGAAGCCGATCCAGGAGCCGCCAACGCCCGCTCAGCCGAGTG
>CP070744.1:4111770-4121479 GCA_020348265.1 Phycisphaerales bacterium
AGTGTCTTTCCGCCGCCGGTGGCAGCGAACGTAGTCGATAGGGCGGTGAAACGGCCGGGAAAGCCGCTTTCAATCCTCTGGTGCCACCGCTGGGAGTACGACAAGAACCCGGAAGCGTTCTTTGATGTCCTTCTTAAACTTGATGAAGCCGGCTGCGCGTTCGAGCTGGTGATTCTTGGGGAACAGTTCAGAACCGCCCCACCGGTATTCGGAGAATCCTGGGATCGACTCAAACCGCACATTCGTCACACGGGGTTCATCCGCGATCGGGCTGAGTACCTGGCGACCCTGGCTGAGTGCGAACTCGTAGTCAGCACAGCTATCCAAGAGAACTTCGGAATCGCCGTTGTCGAGGCTGTCCTGGCCGGTTGCGAGCCGCTGCTGCCGAACCGCTTGGCCTATCCGGAGGTGATTCCACCTGAGTTCCACGACAAATGTCTTTATGCGGTGGATGGGGATCTTTTTATCTGCCTGAAACGCCGCTTGGATGGCGATGCGGGCCTGTCGACTGGCGAAATGACTGCTCTGATGGCGTCGTTGGAAGCGCGCTTTGGAGCGTCGTCGTCGGTGAAGGCGATCGACGATGAGCTCGAACGGATCGCGTGTGACGCAGATTGTGGGCTGTAGGCCGGGTATCAGGATTCGAGCGTCCCGACTGTGACCGATTCGCAACGTCCTATAATATATGTTACGTTGCATTCGAGGTGGGGTGGGTCAGGTCGCGAACATGGGCACCGGTTCTACCGAAGGGCCTGCGGATTGAAACCGGTATACTGCGGCGAATGTGTCGAAGAGCAGACGCTGTGCCTGTATACAGGTCTCGTTAAGTCTGCAAGGGTGTCGGATTTCTCTTGGGAATATCCCGATTTCCCAGTGCGATTGGCGGCGCCGGGGATTTTAGTGCGTACCGACATTTCTATGGGAGGTGGAACTAATGTCCGAGGCAAGATGCTCCTTGGGTTTGACAGGTATTTTATGCGCCTTTGCCGGCGGTCCAGGCGGAAGTATGGCGGTTGGACCAATCGATTGGCAAGACGGGCCTGAATGCGCAAGTAACGGGGGTACGGGCCCGGATGTCATTGTGGGTGATCTGCCACGAGTTAGACGGTTCGGCCAGTCGGGTGACATCATAGCGTTTGCGGTGGGAACACACCCCTGTAACGTGGGTAGCGAGCGAGTGAGTTGGTTTCCCTTGAGTAACGAACACCCGCTTATTCTGCAGGGTGTCTACCGTCTAAGAGAGAACCGGTTTGAGCAGATAGGCATGAGTTGAGCGGCTCACGAGTTCTTTGCGGGGAACGATAGTCTGTGTGGTCCGTGCGACGATTTTACACACGGTGCGGAACTGGGGGTCGGTTGTTCTGGCTCCACTGCAGACACGTTTATGAACGGGTATCAGCCAAGGATGAGTCCGCGATCGCTGGTTGATCCGCGCAGCGGTTCCTTTCCCTACCCGTGGTTTGGCTGGGAAAGTCCCCCACCGGAGTCGTTGATAGCGCGCAGAATCCAGATTCACAGTGACGATATTGATCCGGCGCTCAACGTCTCGGCGCGCTACTTTGTCGAAGGTCATTATCTGGCCGCCGACGATAGCGAAGCGGGTAATGCCGACAACAACGCGTCTTATCGTGAGATTCTACTGGATGATGACCGAGGGTTGTCTCTCGAGGTTGATTCAGACATTCCAACGCAACGGGAGCAGCCGGAGGTGCGTGCCTGGCAGGATGTGGACCCGACGGTTGTGGAGACGGACGTGCGCATTCCGGGTTACGGTATGTTCATACTGGTGGGCAAGGCGATGGATTTGGGCGGCGGGACGTGGGGTTACTCGTATGCCCTGCAGAATCTCAACAGCGACCGGGCGGGAAGGTCTTTCACCGTACGCATTCCGCAAGGCGCGAACGTTGCCGGCATGGCTTTCCACGACGTTGACCATCACAGCGGGGAGATCTACGACACCACGGATTGGAGCGCGGCGGTCAGCCAGGAGTGCATTACCTGGTCGACAGAGTCGCACGAACAGAATCAACTGGCCAATGCTCTGCGTTTCGACACGCTGTACAGCTTCTACTTTGAGGCGGATGCGGCACCCGGACCGACGAGGGCGACTATGGTGCTATTCAAACCGGGAGTGTACGCGGAAGTCCAGGTAGACACCGTCGGTCCGCAGTTGCAGTTGGTCGACTGTAACGGCAACGCGGTTTCGGATGAATGTGACATCGACTGCGCTGTCCCGGGATGCGGCACACCTTGCGGCACGAGCAACGATTGCAACACCAACGGGATTCCTGATGAATGCGAGTGGGACTGCGATGGAAACGGAATAGCCGACGAGTGTGATCTTGCCGATTGTCGGCCGGGTGAGTTCTGGTGCGGAGACTGCAATTCGAACAACGTCCTCGATGAGTGTGAGCGTGCTTGTTACGCCATTGCTGTCCCGGCTGAGTGTTCCCCCGCGGTGGAGGACGATGGCGACGGCGTGATCGACTTTTGCGACTTGTGCCCCCTAACGACTAGGGGATACGCGTGCAATCTGGCGGAACCGGCACAATGTTGCTGGCCAGGCAAGGGTGAAGACACGTGTATCGACGCCTATCCCTATCGAAGCTGTCTGCCTGAAGGTGGGATTCCGGAGCTGATCGAAGCTCCGTGTCGCGCGGGGTGTCTGATCGGTGATGCTGATGCAGATGGCGATTTCGATTTGAGCGATGTCGCCTCCCTGCACACCTGCTTCAGCGGAGATGGCACTGATCCTGGCCACGCGGCGCCTGCGTCGGTGTGTACCGAATCCTTCGATTACGACGATGATGTCGACGTCGACCTGGCGGACTATACCGAGTTCTACGAGCTACTCCGTGGGCCGTAGGGGTCGACTGTGCGTCGCAAAGCTATGAAGGCAGTTGGGCCCTGTGGTCGCGTTTCATGCGAGAAAGTCTACCCCCCCCCACTTCGCACTATAGCAGATTCGGGTATTGTGTAGCGGGTGAGTGGCGTGCCGGCGCTTCGCTTGGGCATGGCACCCGACTCCTGACCCGCTACACGAAATACGAAAACGCTCTAGTCTGTCCGCTTGGCATCGCCGGACGATAGACAGTAGAATCCACGCGTTGATAGTGGAACGGCACGTGCCCACAAGCGCACGTTTGCTGGACGCGTGACCGTCGGGACGGCAACGAAGCAGCCTGACAGGGGCAAAACGATGGCACAATCCGTCGCAATTGGGATCGATCTGGGTGGCACTAACTTGAAAGTTGCCGCCGTCGACGGAAATGGACGAATCGTCGCCCAGCATGCCCGTCCGGTGAATGCGGAGCGAGGTCCGGATGTCGTTGTGACTGACATCGCCCAGGTCGTAGGAGATACTCTCTCCGGACTGACCTTGACTCGCTCGAATGTCGTCGGCGTGGGCGTGGGTACGCCAGGGCCTTTGAACATCAGTGCCGGGCGCGTAATCAAAGCGGCAAACCTGCCCGGTTGGAAGGATGTGCCCTTGCGCGACCTTCTCGCCGATTCGCTGAGCCTACCCGTTTCACTCGACAACGATGGTAACGCTGCTGCGTACGGTGAATACTGGGCTGGTGCAGGACGGGGAACGGAAAACCTGGTAATGCTCACTTTGGGCACCGGCGTGGGGGCAGGCGTTATCCTTGATGGACAATTTCTTCACGGATATTTCGACAACGCGGGCGAGCTTGGGCATATGATCGTCGAGACAAACGGGGTGCAGTGTTCCTGCGGGCAGCGCGGCTGCCTGGAGCAGTATGCCTCGGCTGCCGGAGTCGCCCGTCGAGTCGTTGCAGCGATTAAGAACGGCGAGGATTGTGCTCTAACAGGGCAGGTCGAGAGTGGTTTGTCCATCGACGCATCCGATGTAGCCCGTTGCGCGGGTAAGAGTGACGCAGTGTGTCTGCGGATATGGGACGAGGCGTGCCTCTACCTGGCCATCGCTTGTATCAACATTCAGCACGCCTACAACCCGGCCCGCATTGTGCTGGGTGGCGGAATGAGCAATGCCGGGTCGTTCCTGCTGGAACGTGTGAAGAAGTTTATTCAGCAGCACAAATGGTCACTGCATGACGACATCCCTGATGTCGCCCTGGCGACACTGGGCTACGACGCCGGTGTCATCGGCGCAGCAGGTTTAGCCTGGGCGGCAGCAAGCAGAGCCGCGACCGTGAGGGAGTGGAAGTCGTGATGCGGAAGTTGTGATGCGGTGTTGGCCCGATGCCCCGTCCTTCGCTTCAGCGATGTTCGTAGATCCCGATCCATCGGGGTGCGCGACGGAATATCCCCACTGCCCTCATCCGTCCCCCACCCATCTCGACAAGTCGCAAGCAATGGTTCACCTGTTCTGACTCCCGGACCCTGGGCTACTTGCCCCCCTCTCCCACGAACGTCACCTCTACTCTCTCGTTTACAGAAGACGCTCCGCGCGGATACTCTCCAGGGTAGATCACACATAGGATGGCAAATGGACGAACCTGCTGAATTCGCTTTCGACGTATTCCTGAGCCACAACTCCAAGGACAAGGACTGTGTGCGGCGACTGGCTGAGCGCCTGCGCGACGCCGGCCTTGAGGTGTGGTTCGATGAATGGGTGATCGACCCGGGTGACGACATCCACCTGGCGATCGAGCACAGCCTGGAGGCGTCGCGCACGTGTGTTTCACTACGGCGCATGGTCGGCTGACATATCACGCTTCCTCATGTTGCAGATCCGCCGGAGACGGGCCACATTTTGCCCCGGGCACCCGGCGCACAACGCGTGCGTCAATCGCGCACGTACGAATCCGCGGGAACGGCGCATGTGTCGCGGGGCGGGAAACCGCCCCCGGGCGATCCGGTCCAATCGCTCCAGTCTGTCTGGCCGCCACTCTTCCTCTCCGGCATATGAGTGCCACAACTATGACATATACGTGACTGTCCACTATTTCCCATTTGATTTCCCGTGATCGCGTCGACAACCTCGCCGGCGGAGTCGACAGGGAAGTAAACACCGCCTGTACCCTCGGCCAGTTCGTTGAAGAAGAATTCCATTTCCGGGGCGAACCCCTACAGTCGATGGCCAATCAGAGGGCGCTACTCCTTCCTCGGCGGTATCCACCCCTGCGATCCGGGTCCGGCAGACGGTCGAAGGAGCGGTTGGAGTCCTCCTGATCGACCAGACGACCCGTACTCGATGGTGACCTCTCCGTTGCTGTCGACCGTCACGATCTGCGTGACGAACCACGACCCGCCGACCGCCCCCTCAGCGCTCCCAGCCAGCGGGACATTCGCTCCGAAATTCGGCGTAGTGAGGGTCCTCGTCACCGTGCGCACCGGCGTGTTCGAGTTGTGGTAGGTTTTCACTGTGGTAATGATGTCTGTTTGCGTGTAACACGTATCGCCGGTGTCGTCCGGTTCGTTTAGCGGTGGGGTATTCTCTACACACGTTTCCGAGGCAGGGTCCCAGCTCCGTTCTTTCCACCAATCCCTATAGTAGTTGATCATAAACTGGAACCGGCCGGGCGTCAGTTTCTTCAGCGTGATATTCTCCGGTCCGTTCCCGCCGATATTGTCGTTATCAAGCTCCCCAAATTCGCTCGTGGGGCTATAGTATGCGATCAGCGAGCCGTCAGGTCCCCACATGTATAGATCTTGGTCGGACTTGGGTTCCCACGTGATGTGGACGCGCCCGATCTCGAAACGCCGCCCGATGACCGCGGTGTTCGTCTCGTTACGGGTCCCCTGGAAGACAAGCGTGTACCCACCCTCTCTCCCGGTAGCGGCAAAATCGGCGTCGAACGAAGCTCCTTCCGCAAGCGAACCTGCGTAGTTGAAGTTGGCGGCTATTTCAGTGCGCATTCCGGTATCGTCGTCCTGGAACAGTCGCCAAGTCCCCGCACCGAGTGCTTCACCGGAGCGGTTCGTGATCCGAAGCTCATAGTTCTGGGCGGGCTCATTCCACGTCAGCCGTATGTCCACTTTCCCGCGGAAGAAGTAGTTGATAAAGTCCGTGCAATACGCGATGACCTTCGGCAAAATCAGCGCCGCATGGGCTCCCATGACCGTATCGTTTACCATGCTCACCTCGATCCGGTTCTTTCCTGGGCCGAGGAATGGACCGAGCACGAAGTCGAAGAATCTTCGAATCACGCTGTGCCCGATGTCACGCGCTGCTGCCAGAGGCATCACGGGATCGATTCCGGTCGCCGCCTGCGTTGTTTTGTTTAGTGCTCTCCACGGTTCTGCGATGGGTGTAGGCACGGAAGCTCCGCTCCCCACGGGCCTCTGACCGTTAGGTGGCGGTGGAAACAGGGCGTTGAGGTTTGTGTCCGCCACTGACGGGTGCGGATAGTTGTCCGTCTTAAACACGGTGTCGCCGGAAAAGAAGTTGTAATTGGTGTACTCCGCGAGTCCCGGCGGCTTGTCTGTGAATCCGTCGAACCCTGCCCCTTGCCATTGATCCGTATCCCAGAAGTCCGACAAAAGGTGGAACTCCGGCAACTGCGCCTCGAGCGCGTACCGCGGCGGATCCGCCGCTGGGGGGACCGTGGTGATGCCCGGCAACCCGTTCATTTGCGCCACCGTGCCGAAGTGTGTGCTCGTATAGGCTTCGAACGGGGCGAAGGAGGGGTGCGGGTCGCCACGTGTGTGCGCCGTCGAGCCCATGTCCTGGATCAGATGCATAACCTGGCCGACGGCGCGGAAGGTGTGGGCCATATGCTCGCTCCGATCCGCCGGTAGGGCAGACGTCAGTGCGTTGAAGTAGAAAGTCCTAGCAGCGTTGAAATCCCAATCGTTTTCGATGCGGTTGGTCCCCCAGACATTCGCCGCGGGATACCACCAAAAACCTGCGTCCGTGATCGGGTCAAGGAAATGTCTAAGGTACCTGACCAAGACAAGAATATTCGCGTCATCTTCCTTTTCGGCTCCCACCCTTATCCATTCTTTGTAGGTGTTGGTCACCCTACCGGTCGTGGCGGTGCCGTCGATCCCGTCTGTGATGTTCATTTGCTCGACCAGAAAGTCGTGTAGTTTGCACTTGTCGTTGTCCGTCGCCACATCCGCGAGCGCCCGATGCGTTGTTGTGTCATCGAAACGCTCAGGCTCCAAGGCTGCGCCCGCTGTGGGGATCACGCACGGCGCGAGGATGTCGAACGGGGGAGGGGCATTCTCAACCAAGTCGCAATAGTCATCATCGAACATCCGCTCGATGACGGTGACTCCCACGGCAAGGACCTCCGGTGCATTCCGCACGATCAGAACGGGCGACACGTACTCCTCAGGTGGTGGCGCTCCGTCACCAATGCTAAGCAGTGTGCCGAACGCCTCGACCGACAACGCTGCGAGGTTTGCGTCGAGGTCGAAGATGTGTGTCGCCCCTTCCTCCAACAGGTAATACCCCATCGTCTTCGGCAACGGCGACGATTGTGTGACCGTATCGCCCGGCTGGATCACCGCTACCTCATAGTGCTCGTACACCCCCGGGACATCGCTCTCGGCGGTGCCCCAAAGTTTCACCCACGTTTCGGGGTCCAGCCAGTCCCCACCGCCTCCGCCGTTACTGATGAAGACACCCGCCTCAAATCCGCAGAGATTCGGCTCACTGCATGTGGTTCCGTTCCCCAGGAAGGTGTCCCCGACACCGTTACACCCCACCTCGGACGAGACGAAGCACTGGTCCGGGGGGGCGCAGCATGCACCTCCGAGTGGACACGGACAGTTGGGTGTTCCGGCGAAGGCGTCGAGCACGGTCAAGATGTCGAACAGATCGACTGCTCCGTCCAGCTCGCACCCGCTGGTGCTGTGAAGATCCAGGTTGTGGGACGAGCAACCCTCGCTGAACGCCTCCCGGAAGCCGTCTGCGACGGCGGAGGTGTCGAACAGATCGACCACGCCGTCCGGACCGCAGCCGTCGATGCCAGCGACATCCGCGTGGGTCGTGGGTGTGTTCGAGCATGAGCTGTCGAGGCATTGATCAAACGTGCAGACATCGCCATCGTCACAGTCGGCGTTACTCTCGCAAGGCTCGCTGGCTGACGCGGCATTGGCCAGGGCGAGCATGATCGCAAGAACCCATGGTCCACGGTTTCGCACTTTCGTGAGAAGGGCTCGCAGAGACAGACCTTTCCGCGGATGTTTGGGCAGTTGCGCGTGATCGTGACCAACGGGCACCGCTTTGGGGTCGGGCTGGCTAAAAACGATCGTCCCACCCACCAACATAAGCAGCGATAGGACGATGAGGCCCCACTCGGAGACCGCAGGAAATCCCGGGCAAGTGCAATCGTCTTGGCAAAAGCCGGGACAGTCGTCATCGTCCGTTCCATCGCACTCTTCGCTCCCCTCACGAACGTTGTTTCCGCATACCTGTCCGCCGCTCGTGATCGTCAACTCGCAGGGCGGTTCAGGCTCAAAAAGAATCGGGCCCTTGTCCGATGCACCGAGGATGGACGCGGGATACGGGACGATTGAGATTTCGAAGGTGCTGCCCGGCGTCGCATCCGGGGACACTTCGAGGGCGAATGTTGCGAGATAGGCAGGCGTGTCCCCGACATCGACGCTGCCGGTTACCCGAGCGACCGCGACCCGTTGCTCCTCGCAGAACGGCACTACCATCCCGCAGTCCGGACAATGGGGCTCGAGGTTTTCGGAGTCAAATTCGGGGAAGATGAAGTCGGGGCGATTCTCGTCGACTGCGACGCCACTCGGGCACGGAACGGTAACTTCTCCACTTCCCGATGTCAGGGTGATCGCAATTGTGGCTTGGTAGCCGCGGACATCCACCGCATCTTCCAGGAACAGGTCGACCGTGACGCTCGTTGATGGGGCGGCCGTGTTGCTCGACAGTTCACAACTCATTGCTGGGACATCGACGCAACGCACCTCATACACGTACGCAGAGCCGGAGTCGGGCCCGTGGTCGGCGTCGTAGGGGGCCCCCACCACGGCAGTGTTGTCATCGAGCGCGACGGAGCGGCCGAAGAAGTCTCCCGCGGCGCCGTCGGAGGCCAGCAATTTAGCCTCCTCGCTCCAACTCGAATCGCTCCGAACGAATACGTAGGCCGAACCGGAGCTATCGCCGCTATCGTCGTCGCTATCCGCCCCGACGACGATGGTGTCGGCCTCAATAGCGACGGACCAGCCGAAGCTGTCACCTGCGGCGCCGTCCCCGGCCAACAGCTTGGCCTGGTGGCTCCAGCTCGAGCCGCTCCGGACGAAAACGTACGCTGAGCCGAGCCACCCGTCGTCGGCATAGGCTCCGCCCACGACCGTGTCCCCGTCAATGTCGACGGACTTGCCGAAATGGTCCTCGGCAGCGGCGTCCGGAGCCACAAGCTTGACCTGCTGGGTCCAGGTCGTGCCGCTGCGTACGAAGACGTAGGCCGAGCCGGCGTGGGTCGGCGAGCTCCCCCCACCCCAGGTGCCGGCGACGATATCGTCGCCGTGAATCGCAACGGACTGCCCAAAGTACTCCCACGTGGCTCCGTCAGAGGGCAACAGCTTGGCCTGCTGGGTCCAATCAGTTCCGTTACGCACGAAGACGTACACCGAGCCGGAGTCGGCCCCCTGCTCGTCTTTGCCCTGGGCCGCGACCGCGATGGTCCCCGCGTCGATCGCCACATTATAGCCGAAACCAGGGTGAGAGTACGAGTCCCCGGGCGGCGCATCTCCGGGGAGCAGCTTGGCCTCCTGCACCCAGTTGTCGCCGTCGAAGCGGAAGACGTAC
>CP070744.1:4121579-4193751 GCA_020348265.1 Phycisphaerales bacterium
CTATCAGTAGCAACAGTGCCAAGAGCACCAAGCCCCATGCCGAAACGGTGGGGATATGCCCCGCGCAGCCGGGGGCGAAGACGGTGTCATCTACGCCCGGGCATTGATCGAGGCAATCAGCCACGCCGTCGCCGTCTGCATCGTCATCCGGAGTTCCACATCCACAGTCGCCGGGGACGATCTTAGCTGGATCATACGGGCACTGGTCGTCGGAGTCGCACACGCCGTCGCCGTCGGAATCGTCGGGCGAGTCCAGCGGGCATGGGTCACACGCGTCGATGACCCCGTCACCGTCGGTATCCGTCTCGCACTCGTCGGGTACGGCGTTGCTGTTGCAGTCCGGCGAGGCGCCATCCGCTATGTCACATTCGTCGGGGATCGCGTTGTCGTTGCAGTCCTGGGAGAAGCCGGTGGCGATGTCATCCTCGTCGGGTTCGTCGTTGTCGTTGCAGTCGTCGAAGGGCTCGAACATGCTGTACTCGACCGTTTGGACACCCGCGCCGTCGTCGAAGTAGAAAGTGGTTGTCTCCATAGTGGGCATGGGGCGGTCGAGGACAATCTCCACCGTCTCGGGCACGTCGTTGTCTCGACGGCGAACGCGCAGAACCTGGGGAGGCGTACCACCGGTTACGCCCACGCTGATCTCGTCCAGGTAGACGAAGTTGGGCGCGTCGAAAGTCACGGTGAATCGGGTCAGGTCAGCATATCGTACCGGATCGAGATAACCTTGCCGGGGCTCGGTGGAGACCATCTGCTCGCCATAGTTGATCCCCCCGAAGCGCACGTAGTCCCACTCGTTCTTGATGTTGGGCGCAGGATCGATACCACACGCGCCGTCCGGCATCAGCCGAAGGAGATGGGTGCTGTTGGGGTCGTCGTCGAAACGGTCCATAAACACCAGCCCATCGACGGAAATGGTATAGTTCTCGCCATCCGGTGTCTCATAGCGATAGGTGTGGAACTCATCCATTTCCAGCCCGTCGATGATCGTTCCCCAATCTGCGGAGATCACCGTGTCACCGTACATCTCCACCGCGTCGCTATTACTGCCGTAGACTACTCGGAAGCCCGAGCCGCACATGGGGAAGACTCCGTCGAAGACATCGTTAGAACGGTAGCTCCATTCAACCCAGAACGGGGGGGGGGGCGGCACTTCCGAGACCTCGGCAATGTGGTAGGTATACCTGGCCCAGTCCGCCGGTTCGGGCCAGAAGAAGACTAAGTGGCCATCCTCAACGAACTCGTTGCAGCCTCCGTCGCAGGGGTCACCGATAGTCCAACCTGCGGAAGGATCGTAGAGCAGCACGTCGCCTTCGTAGCTATAGAGCGCCTCATCCGCGAGAACCATCCCCGTCGAGACGCCTAACAGCAGCACAAACCCAATTGTCAATGCACGGTCAATACGCATTCGATCTACCCCCGCCAGATCACCCATTGTATCAATCCGGACGCGCCGATGCGATACAGTCCTCCCGTGCTGTCGGCTGCCGACACCGCCCGCATAATCGTTAAACCCTGCCGACCCTATCTCAAGCGCAGAATCCGCCTCCCAGTATTGCTACAAGCGTTATTATTGCTCGCTTTCGGCCAATTGTTGGGCTATAATGTGCGGTACCGCGTATGCCACATTGGCACGTGGGTCGGATTAGTGTTGCACAAACGACCCAGGGAGGGGAGAAGTGTATCGGACCATGATATATTTGTATTTCCGGCGCAAGGCCCGCATAGGATTCCTTACGCTCGTTACTTACATCGCTCTTTGTTAGAGCGTTTTTGTCTTTTGTGTAGCGGGTCAGGAGTTGGGTGCCATGCCCAAGTCCCGGCGCGCCGGGACGCCGGCATGCGACTCACCCGCTACAGAGTATCCGAATCTGCCATAGATCCGCCCTCTTTATAGCCAACCGCGCCGCCCGCATGAGCCCGCGCAGATTCTCCGTCGTCGAGAGTATCCATAGGCCGCACCACGCGCCGCGTGGAATGAGAAACCGCTCCACACAACCTCCGCGCACACAAACGGCCGGCTTGACCGGCCGGCCGTCGATGTCGCGCCATATATTCTTGCTTCGGTCGATTCAAATCCCGTTTACTAACTTGTTTCGTTCAATGGAGTCGAGTCCATCTACATCCACTCACTGCTACATCAGGTCAAAAGCGCTTGTACGTCCTGTTGTGTGATCTTGCCGGCCCTTTTGGCCAACTGGCGGACCAGCCAATTCATAACTACCGGTGTGTACGGGAGACTACCCGCCTTTAGCTTCGCGATCATTCGCGCATTGCGCCGCCGCCGCTCAGCAGCCTTGAGGATCCGGTTCTCTGCCTTGGCGATGGCGGCGTTTGCGTCGTCGATTCGCCTGCGTTGACTTCTCTTCATACTCGCAACTCCAAGAACCCACAGCTCGCGGGATGCAAACGGGGGATTGTGCCTTTCTGCAATTGCTACGTCAAGGCGCCAACACAATGAAAGTGGCCGGCAGCCCGAAGTACACCGTGCTGCCTGCGCTTGGCTCGACCCCGCCGACGTGTGCATAAGCTATTGAAAACCAATGCGTTGCGCGCATTCCGCGTGCAAGGCGCCTCGCAAACGGACCGGGCGCCAAGGTCCGATCATGGACAATCAAACGGGTCGAGTTGGTCGGGAGAGTCGGTGAACTCCTGTCCTTCGAGCCCGAAGAGGATGCGTTGCAGGTCGGATACGTTGAGGGTGTAGTTGGGCACGGTGCCATCCTCCAATCCGTGCAGATCGACCCAAGTCTCATGAACGCTCGGTGTAGCGTCCCCCTCCGCGGTCAACAGATACGCGGTAACGTCGTTAACGTTGACAATCTGATCGGGTGGCGTGAAGCCCGGCAGCGGAGGCAGCTCTCCGGTACCCATTCCCACCGTATCTCCATAGTAATGCGGGAAAGGCCTTAGGATCGTGCCCACTTCCAGGAGGTTCTCAACAAAGAGCTCGCCACAGGGGGTCGAGCGAATCTCGAAAGTCGCCGCCGGACCGATCTCGCAATCGCCGACGTGAAGCACTTCAGGCCAAGCGCTGCCGAAAAACGGCTCGCTCACCACACGCGACACGTCGTTTTCGTCAGGCTCACTCAACCATCCGAGGATGCCCGTGGAATCCGGGAAGTACTCGCTCTCGGTCATCTCTATCTGAAAAGCCACACCCTTTGTGTAATCACCGGGGTCAAAGGACACATAGCGGTTCTTGCGGACATCGTGCGGCGCCGGAGCCGGCTGGGGTCCGACAAGCGTGCAGTAGGTAATCTCGGGCAACGGGTTGATCGGGTCGGTCCACAGATCAAGCAGCAGATCCCAGTCGTCGCAGTCGATGTCGGCGTCACCATCCAGATCACCCGGCAGGCAGGTGACGTCGATTGGACCCAGATCCGGCCCGGTAAAACAAGCTAGGAACGTGTCAAAGTCCGCTAGATCCACCTCGCCGTCGTCGTTGTAATCGCCATCGGGAAGGTCTGTGGTCACGCCGGCGTTGTCAACCAGAAAGCCGACCACGGAGCGGGTGATCTTCGTTGCGAATTCATAGTCGATGTAGTTGGGCGTATCTACACTGTCCGATTGGGTGTGGTAATTCGGATTGCCCCACTCTTCGATGAGCAGGCAGGCTTCGAAGCCGGCGGCTTCGAAGGGTACGTGATCGCTGCCTCCGGATGAGCCCCCTACCCAGTAATTCAGGCCTTGGCCGTACGTACCAATAGCATCGCCAACAGCGGATTTGTGCAGGTTGGAAGCGGTCTGGCCGAAGACCTCGACTGTATCTCCGCCCCTGTCGTTATAGGCGACCATGTCGGCGGAGATCATCCCCAGGATATCATCGTCGATATGTGCGTATACATACTCATAAGACCCGTGAAGGCCCTGTTCCTCACGATCGAAGGCGATATAGCGGATGGTGTGCTCCGAGGGATACTGGCTCAGTACCCGTGCAGCTTCGAGAACGAGCGCAACTCCACTGGCGTTATCATCAGCTCCCGGATTGTTCACTGAGTCATAATGAGCTCCGATGATGTACTCCTGGTCGGGGTAGACCGTACCCGTCTGAGTTGCCACGACGTTGTAATACGTGCCTCCGTTGTAGTCCACCGGCTCCAAGGCGACATCCAGGCCGAAGCTCGCGAAAATGGTGAAGATGTTGGCCTGGGCAAGATCATGCTCCGGCCCGAACCCACGGTTGTCTCCGTAGTGAGTGTAGAGCATGTCGTCGAGGTAATAGCGATAGCTGTCCTCGGACACCTCGGCGGCGGCTACCTGTCCCATGGGAGACGCTGCGACCGGACTCACCATCGCAAACGCGCATGCCGCCGGGAATACAATCAACCCAAGTCTATACCGTGTCTCTACACGACCACTCATATCGCGCTCTCAGCCGGAGGGAGTATACGAATGCACCATTGCGGTCTTCAGCCGCCGCCCACACCCCGGCACTCCGGATGCGGCGACTGTGCGCATGTCGACACACTTGCCGACAACGCCAACTCCTTGTATTGTATCCGAAAGTCACCGATTCAGGCAAGGAAAAAACCTATATCGCACACGGAAGTGTCTTGTTGATGACGTGAATCAACGCGCGATGAAAGACTTGCGGCAGGCGCCCGAGTAATCGAACACTGTCATATCCAGCTGCTTTGTACGTCGACGCACCCGGGGGCAAGCCTCGCTGTATCCACGCGCAGCGCACGTTTGCACCGCTCTGTGCTCTTGAAAGAAACCGTCGTTTCCACCTAAGGGCAGTCGGCCGGATCCAACTGATCGAGGGAGTCGGTGTATTGCTGACCTTCGAGTCCGAACAGGATCCGCTGCAGATCGGAGACGTTGAGCACGTAGTTCGGGGGTGTGCCCTCGCCCAAACCGTGCAAGTCAACCCAGGTTATAGGTGCGCTTGGAGTAGCATCGCCTTCTGCGGTCAGCAGATATGCCGTCACGTCGTTGACGTTGACTATCTGGTCCGGCGGTGTAAATCCCATCAGCGGGGGCAGCTCACCGGTTCCCTCGCCTGCGGTGTCGCCGTAGTAATGTGGATCGGGTCGAAGGATTGTGCCGATCTGAACCGCTTCCGTGAAGAGGACTTCGTCCAACGTAGAGCGGATTTCGTATGTCGCCACCGGACCGATCTTACAGTCGCTGACGTGAAGCACCGCAGGCCAGGCATCGCCAAAAAACGGCTCGCTTACCACGCGTGAAACATCGTTTCCATCAGGCTCGCCACGCCACCCGAGGATGTCCGTGGAATCCGGGAAGTACGCGCTTTCGGTCATTTCGATCTGAAACGCCACTCCGCCTGTGTAATCACCCGGGTCAAAGGAGATATAGCGGTTCTTGCGTGCGTCATGCGGGGTAGAGGCCTGCTGGGGTCCGACCATCAGACAGAATGGAATCTCCGGCAAGGGATTGATCGGGTCCGTCCACAGATCAAGCAGCAAGTCCCAGTCGTCGCAGTCGATGTTCAAGTCACGATCCAAGTCGCCCGGCAGGCAGGTGGCGTCGACAGGACCCAGATCCGGTCCGGTGAAAAAAGCAATAAACGCAGCAAAGTCCTCCAGATCCACCTCGCCATCGTCGTTGTAGTCGCCATCGGGGATGTCCACGGTGACGCCGGCGTGGTCAACAAGAAACCCGACGACGGCGCGAGTGATTCGTGTTGCGTAGTCATAATCGATGTAGCTGGGCGTATCCACACTGTCCATCTGGGTGTGATAGTACGGGTTGCCCCACTCCTCGACGAGCAGGCAGGCTTCGATGCCCGCAGCCTCGAATGATACATGATCGCTGCTATTCAGCATGCCTCCCACATACGACGTCAGTCCCAAGCCGTATGTCGCAACAGCGTCAGAAAGGGCGAGTTTGATCGGGTTGGAAGCTGCGCGGCCGTAGATCTCAAATACATCCGCGCCCGCGGCGTTATACGCGACCATATCGGCGGAGATCATTCCGAGGATAGAATCACCACTGTGTGCGTATACGTAGTCATGAGATCCGCACCCGCACAGTTCCTCGCGATCGAAGGCGATATAACGGATAGTATACTCCGATGGATACCTGCTCAGGATTCTCGCGGCTTCGAGGGTAAGTGCTACACCGCTGGCGTTGTCATCGGCTCCGGGATTGTTCATCGAGTCATAGTGCGCGCCGATGATATACTCCTGGTCAGGGTAGACGGTACCGAGCTGGGTGGCGACGACGTTGTAATACGTGTCCCCGCTGAAACCTACCGGCTCGAGAACGACGTCCAAGCTGAAGCTCGTAAGGATGCTGACAATATTAGCCTGGGCCAGATCGTGCTCCGGTCCGAACCCGCGGTCGTCTCCATAGTGAGTGTAGAGCATGTCGTCGAGGTAATAACGATAGCTGTCCTCGGACACCTCAGCAGCGGCTATTTGCCCCATGGGAGACGCGATAACCGGACGCGCAATCACCAACGCGCATGCCGACACGAACACGGCACAACTAAGTCGATAACGTATATCCAGACGATTCTTCATATCGCCCTCCCCGCTGGAAGGAATGTACAAATGCGCGGTTGCGGGCTTCGGCCGCCGCCCACACCCCGGCTTTCCGAACGCGACGACCGCGCATATGTCAACACAGTTGTCAACAACGCCTACGCTTCATTGTATCTGAAAGTCACCGGAACGTGCAAGCAAAAAACAGCTGAAGCACACGAATGTATCTTCCTGCCAGCGTGAGTCATCACATGACGAAAGACCTACAGCAGGCGGTTGAACAGACAAAGAACTGTCACGTCCTGCCGCTTTGTACGTTGACACGCCCGACGGCAACCCTCCCTGTACCATTGCGGATTCACACCAGAAACGCTCCTTCATTCGAACCGGAAAGTCCACACGCAGCGCGACGCATGTCTGTGCCGGCTTGACGCTCGTTAGGGATCTAAACGGACCGATCAAGGGCAGTCGGCCGGATCCAACTGATCGAGGGAGTCGGTGTATTGCTGACCTTCGAGTCCGAACAGGATTCGCTGCAGGTCGGAGACGTTGAGAACATAGTTCGGTGGAGCGCCCTCGCCCAAGCCGTGTAGATCAACCCAGGTCACAGGTGCGCTGGGAGTGGTATCACCCTCCGCGGTCAGCAGGTATGCCGTCACGTCGTTGACGTTGACTATCTGGTTCGGCGGTGTGAATCCCATCAACGGGGGCAGCTCACCGGTTCCCACACCCACGGTGTCGCCGTAGTAATGTGGGGCGGGTATGAGGGTGGTGCCGACTTGCACCGGGCCTTTGAAAAGCACCTCGTCCAATGTTGAGCGAATCTCGTACGTCGCCGCCGGTACAATCCTGCAATCTCCGACGTGAAGCACCGCAGGCCAGGCATTGCCGAAGAATGGGTCGTTCACTACCTCGGACACGTCATTCTCATCCGGCTCACCAAGCCAACCGAGAACACCAGTGGAATCCGGGAAGTATGCACTTTCCGTCATTGTGATCTGGAATGCCACTCCCGAGGTGTAGTCGCCCGGATCAAACGAAATGTAGCGGTTCTTGCGGGTGTCATGCGGCCAAGGGGCCGGCTGGGGTCCGACCAACAAACAGTACGGAATCTCCGGCAAGGGATTGATCGGATCCGTCCACACGTCTAACAGCAAATCCCAGTCGTCGCAGTCGATATCCGAGTCACCATCCAAGTCACCCAGCAGGCAGGTGATGTCGTAAGGACCGAGATCCGGTCCGGTGAAACAAGCAATAAACGTGGCAAAGTCCTCCAGATCTACCTCGCCATCGCCGGTGTAGTCGCCATCTGGAAGGTCTAC
This sequence comes from Phycisphaerales bacterium, assembly GCA_020348265.1. Lineage (GTDB taxonomy): Bacteria > Planctomycetota > Phycisphaerae > UBA1845 > UBA1845. Next base: position 4,129,354 of record CP070744.1, read on the forward strand.
GGTCACGCCGGCCTGGTCAACTAGAAAGCCCACAACGGAGCGGGTGATTCGTGTTGCGTAGTCATAATCGATGTAGTCGGGCGTATCCACACTATCCATTGGCGTATGGAAGTACGGGTTGCTCAAAAAATTCCGCTCTATGAGCATGTAGGCCTCGATGCCGGCCTCTTGGAAGGGTACATGATCGCTGGCGTCAAATTCGTCGCCCATCCAGCAATCTAAGCCTTGCCCGTAAGTGGCAATGGCATCTGCAAGGGCAAACTTGAACGGGTTGGTAGTGGTACGGCCGCGGATCTCGACCTTATCAAGGTTGCTGTAGTTGTACGCGACCATATCGGCGCTGATCATCCCGAGGATATCGTCACCGCTATGTGCGTCAACATATTCGTAGCTGCCGGTGAAGTGCTGCTCTTCGCGGTCGAAGGCGATGTAGCGAATGGTGTAATCTGATGGAAACTTGCTCAGGATTCGCGCGGCTTCGAGCGTAAGTGCCACGCCGCTGGCGTTGTCATCAGCTCCGGGATTGTCCTCCGAGTCATAGTGGGCGCCGATAATATACTCCTGATCGGGGTAGACGGTGCCGGGCTGGGTGGCGACGACGTTGTAATACGTGTTACCGTTGTATTCCACCGGCTCCAATGCGACATCCAGACCGAAACTCGTGAGAAGGCTGAAAATATTGGCCTGGGCAAGATCGTGCTCCGCCCCGAACCCGCGGTTGTCCCCATAGTGAGTGTAGAGCATATCGTCCAGGTAGTAACAGTAGTTGTCCTCGGACACCTCAGCGGCGGCCATCTGCCCCATCACTGACGCGATAGTAGGAGGTCCTGACCGGAGGACGCACCCTACTGCAACAGCAAAAAGTGCGAATCGATATGTTGGGCGCATCTTCATCTTCCTTCTCCTAAACATAGAACTACGGCGGGTCGCTTACTCCCCGTTGAGAGTATTGCTCTGCGTTGGCGATGGTCTTCCTACATACCTAAATGCGCAGCCTGGAAAAGACCCACAGACAAAAGATGTCCAAGTCTGTAAGCAGCTGTCTATTTCTGTCGGATTGCTTGGTCGGCGACTTTCAACGCGATGGAAGACGAGACGGTCGCAGCTTCTTAAAGACCGGTGAGCAGACATTTCCTGTTTGCCAATCCTCAAGGGGTCATCATCAACATATAAAGCGCAGTCGCCTCGCAAAGATATCAGAAAAACTTCCAGAAAACGCCAATCACACGGTCGATCCGGCAGCCGGGCGAAGTATCACCGCACATCAGTAAGCAAGAGTGCACTGCATGCGTGTGGCAGGCGCTTCACGCCGCACGCAAGAGTGTGAGCTAGTCCAGTGAACTCGTCAGAGTCGGGCGTACCCTTCGTACAACATCTGAATCGGGTGTTGCTTCGACTGCTGGCGGATTAGCACCGTTCGTGCCGCGAGTCCTGGCAGAATCACCACGGCAAGGTCCCATCTCGCAGCCCCAGGTTGACTGAATAAGGACTGTCATGCCCAGCCACTTCGTACGTCAGCACGTCCGTTGGCGAGCCTCGCTGTACCGCTGCCGGTTCACACCAGATTCAGTCATCCACTCGAGCCGAGACGTCCCGACGCAGCGCGATGTACGTCTGCGCGGGCTTGTTGCTCTTAAAGGAATGAAACAAACCGATGATCAGGGGCAGTCAGCCGGGTCCCATTGATCTGCAGCGTCGGCGTATTGTTGGCCTTCGAGCCCGAACAGAATTCGCTGCAGATCGGAAACGTTGAGAACGTAGTTCGGGGGAGTGCCCTCGCCCAGACCGTGCAAGTCAACCCAGGTTACATGGACGCTGGGAGTATTATCGCCTTCCGCGGTCAGCAGGTATGCCGTCACGTCGTTGACGTTGACTATCTGGTTGGGCGGTGTGAATCCCATCAACGGGGGCAGCTCACCGGTTCCCACACCCGCGGTATCGCCGTAGTAATGTGGGTCGGGCCGAACGATCGTGCCGATGTGAACCGCTTCTGTGAAGAGGACTTCGTCCAACGTAGAGCGAATCTCGTACGTCGCCACCGGTACAATCCTGCAATCCCCGACATGCAATACCGCAGGCCAGGCATCACCGAAGAACGGCTCACTCACTACCGGGGACACGTTATTCTCATCCGGCTCGCCAAGCCATCCGAGAAAACCTGTCGAATCGGGGAAGTAGGCGCTTTCGGTCAGGGAGATTTGAAATGCCACCCCGGCGTAATGGTCGCCCGGATCAAACGAGACGTAGCGGTTCTTGCGGGTGTCATGTGGCCAGGGAGCGGATCCGGGTCCTATAAGCGTGCAAAAGTCGATCTGAGGCAACGGATCATCCGGATCTGTCCACACATCAAGGAGAGCATCCCAATCGTCACAGTCGATGTCCCCGTCGATATCGAAGTCGGCCGCCAAGCAATCAGGGTGTACCGGCCCGAGATCGGGACCGCTGAAACAAGAGTTAAACACGGCGAAATCCGCCATGTCCACTTCGCCGTCTTCGGTATAATCGCCGTCGGGCAGGGTGACATCAACGCCGGCGCTATCCACGAGAAAGCCGACAACGGCGCGGGTTATCCGGGTCGCGTAGTCGTAGTCGATATAGTCCGGCGTATCGACGCTATCCTGCTGTGTGTGATAGTGGGGACCGGCTTGGCATTGGCTGAACATGCATGCTTGAAGCCCCGCCTGCTCGAAGGGAACGTGGTCACTGGCGTCGAATTGACCTACAAGAATCGGGGTCAAGTCGGGGGCATAGGCTAAAGCCGCTTGCTCGACAGAGTCCATGATGGGGCTCGAGGAGGTTCGTCCCCAGATGCAGACCCTGTCGACCAGCCAGGGCTCTTCGGGGTTGTATGCGACCATATCAGTGCTGATCATCCCCAGGATATTGTCATCGGTGTGTGTGTCGACGTAGGCGTAACTGCCAATCCAGCCGATCTCCTCGAGATCGAAGGCGACAAAACGTATCGTGTATTCCGAGTCATATTCGCTCAAGATCCGCGCGGCTTCGAGGACAAGTGCTACACCACTGGCATTGTCAACCGCACCCGGATTGCCCACCGAGTCATAGTGCCCACCGATAATATACTCCTGATCCGGATAGGCTGTGCCCAACTTTGTCGCAACCACGTTGTAGTACGTGTCGCCGTTGTAATCCATTGGTTCGAGAACGACATCCAAACCGAAGCCGGCAAAGATGCTGAAAATATTGGCTTGGGCCAGGTCGTGCTCAGCGCCGAAACGGCCACGGTTATCACCATCGTGGGCGTAGAGCATATCGTCCAGGTAGTGACGATAATTCTCCTGCCATACATGCATGGCTGCCATCTGCCCCATAGGGGAGGCAAAGGCCGGATCGGCCCAGGCGATGAGAAGTCCTACCCCAACACAAGCCGATACGATTCGATACACTTTGGAGGTCTTCATCGCGGCGTCGGGAGTGTCCTCCGGATTAACCCTTACCCACGTTTCACTTTGACTTGCGGCGGAACAAAGCCGTCCCCGCAACGAGTCCCAGCAAAGCCGTTACGGCAAGGCCCCATCCCGCAACCGCAGGAAAGTACGGGCTTCTAATCCCGAATTCGGGGGCACATAGTTCGGCGTCCGGGCAGATCACGTAGTCCAGCGCATCGACGTTATCATCGGGCAGTCCCAACCCTAGATCCTCCGCGGTGGCGATTACCACAGGATCTTCACCGTGAGTAACCATAAACACGTACGCGCCACCCGCGTCAACTCCAGAACCCAGGTAGGTCGTAAGCGACGGCGAGCCCGGTGTGAGAGAGAACATGACCTGATCCCCCGGAGTGAACAGTATGTCGCCGTCTCCGTTGAACACGATCATGGCGTCGATGTCATCATCCTGTCCTAAGCCCAGAGCGGAGGCGGCGGCGAAAACGCTCGTCTCACTGGTGGCATTTGCTGGATGCGGGTTGAAGAAGATGTTCGCCCCGCTGGGTGGATGAATATCGGAAAGCGGCACCAACGAGGGTGAATCTTCCGAAGCGGAGAAAAACACTTCCAAGACCTCCCGGTCCGGGTCGGGGGACTGCGGTAGGGCCGAGGTGGCGTCGACATTATCCTGCGGGACGCGAGCGGCCGTGTCCTCCGCAGAAGTCGGAGGATCGGCGGCAAAGTCCGTGCCTCCTTCATCGTAGTTATTCCGCACCAACGTGCTGTTGTTGGTCAGGCCTCGCCGAGGAAGCGCGCAAATGCTCTGCCGTGTACAGACAACTGTGGACATGTACTGATCGCCCGCAGCCTGCCCCTTTTCAGCCTGGTCCTTGGCGTTATAGGGTACGTGCAGATCCACCAGAGTTGGATCGGGAGGGGCCTCCCCCTCTGTTGTTCGGTCAACCGAGAACAACAGCAAGAACTCTTGCCCGGTCAAAAGCCCCGAGTAGTCTCTGGAGAGGGCGTCGAGGTCGTCGCCAGGCTGATCCAGGCCAAGAGAAACGCCGGGCTCAGCAATATTGGGCACGAGGTCGTTCACCTCCAAAATATCATACGCATGCACCAACCCGGATAGGACCTTCGGCGACTCCGCATCAAAGGAGTAAAACGGCGGGTCCAACGGAGCAGTTGGTGGATCTGCAAGTGCTCGGTCCGTACCACAGCACACAGCCAGGATTCCTAACGTTGCTGTTATCGCGCAGCGACGCACTCCTGTCACTTTCTTATGGTTACTTGTCATCTGTCTGGCCCCCTACGTCGGCGCACTACATGGCCCCGTCCTAACTTTCGGTATCGTCCGAACGCTCTAACTCACCACCGTTGGCAGCAGGTATCCAATCCGGCCAATCCCGGTCAGCCTGTAGTTTCTCAAAAATGAGCTTCGCATGGAAGGAATAATTCATAGATCCGTCAAAAGACCGATAAGTCTTTGAAAAGTATGCACTTGCTTCATCTCTTCGTGAACAAGCGAGCGCTTTCGCCCCAGCGTGAAAATCAGCCTCCCCTTGCAGCCGCCAAGGGGTTTGCGACGAAGCAATAAGCCCTTCCAGGGCTCCATACTCCTCGCGATCTGCGCAGAACGCGTACAGCGCACGCATCCACTCCTCCGTCTGAGGAGGCTGAAGGCCGGACGAGAAGTCGAGTTCGTCATGATGTCGAGACAAAACCTCCGTTGCCTTATCGGGCGCGCCCAGCAACCGCAGACAGGTGGCTGACCACAGCACCATCATTGGCTCGCTCGGCGAATCTTTGGCGAGTGCTCCCGCCAGTTCGAGACCCGCCTGCCTGTCTCCGGTCTCAGCGAGTATCAAAGCGGGGTATACGTGCGAGTAGAACGGGCTATCGGGTATGCACTCTCCGTGGAATTCCACATCGCCCATTGCGTCGTCAAGGTGGCCAAGCCAGTAGTTCAGACGCCAACGATAATGGTAGCCCTCGCACTCTTCAAGTTTCGTACCGGCAACTGCGATCGCACGGCTGCGCGTTTCGAGCGCTTCCTCGAGCAGACCGATCTGTTCAAGGTATTCGGCCTCGGCGGTTACCGTGCGCTCGTATTCCGGATCTACGCGCTGACCCTCTCGAGCCCACATAAGGGCTTGGTCGTAGTACTGCTGACTCTGCTCGTCGCGCACACCCGCACTGCCTTCATAGATCTCCCCCGCCAACCTGCAGGCAATAGAGCGCAGGTAGTACGGGTAAGCACCATAATGCCCGTTGTCAATCAACTGGCGAAGACGCAACTCCGTCTCGTCCAGGGCGCCGATTTCCCGTCTGGAATACATCCGCTGATTGTGCGCCCTGGCCAAGTGCAGAACCGCCTGAGGGAAGAAATCGTTCCTAACGGCCCGCAGCGCGTTGGCGTTGCGATAGGATTCGATAGCCTCTTCGTCATTGGCGAAGTGGACTGCTAGGCCTCGGAAGAACCAACCCTCGGCGGACTGCGGCCCGCCCAGATCTTCAGCTTGCTCAAATGCGTCCCGCGACTCTCCGTATTGCCGTTCTCGCCACTGCGCCCAGGCCAGCAGATAAAGTGCCTGAATGTTATCCGGTTCGCGATCAAGTACGGCCCGCAAATCCGCTATGGCGGCAAGTTGATCGTACCTGCCCATGTTGGCCAGGGCACGCACAAGCCGAAGGTGAACACTATCTGCTCCAAGCGCGGCTGCCTGTTCGATGCTGTCTTCCACCAGTTCGGGCTGGTGATAATCGAGGTGAACAAGTCTGTCGTACGCGATGTCGAGCAGGCGATTGGCTTCGCGATGCCTCACCGCCGCCGCACCAATGGCCCACGCTGCGGCAACGCTCAGCGCAACTAGCACCGCTACGCACGCTGTGGTGACGGCCTTGTGACGCTTTACCCATTTCGCAGCCTTCTCAACGAGGCTGGTTCGGCGACTGAGAATGGGTCTTCCCTCGGCAAACCGGCGCAGGTCGTCGGCAAGGGCAGAGGCCGTCTGATAGCGCTTTTCCGCTTCTTTCTCGATCGTTCGTAGACAGATGGTCTCCAGATCGATGGGGATGTGCGAATCCACCTGCCTCGGTGGTTGCGGCTGACCCTCGCGGATCGCACTTAGGACCTGTTCTCGTGTCTCCCCCTCGAAAGGGCGCCGCCCGGTGATCAGCTCATATAAGGTGACACCCAGCGAGTAGACGTCAGTGCGGTGGTCAACCGCGCCGGACTTGATGCTGATCTGCTCAGGGGAAAGATAAGATGGAGTCCCCATTATCTCCCCCTCGGTGGTCAGATGCGGTTCGCTTGTTAAGTAGGCCAAGCCGAAATCACCGATGTAAAGGCGCTGCTGTTCTCCGAGTATCAAGTTGTGGGGTTTGATATCGCGGTGAACCACGCCGTTGTCGTGTGCGTGGGCAAGCCCGTCGGCCACGCCGGCTAAGAGCGTGGCAATATGACGGAAGTCCTCGAGACTGCGTCGGACGCGTTTCGGTTCCTGCTGATCAAACGGTTTCTCTGGTTCCGTTTCGGAGCGCGTGACCAGCATCGTTTCCGACGTATCCGCAGCCGGTGGAACTGCAACCTTCGTGGACAAGCCAATCCCGGAGCTGAGCAAGTCCGGTCGACTTTGGATCACCGCGTCGAGGCTGATACCTTCGATTAGCTTCATCGCGTAGTAGTAGCTACCTTCATGCTCGCCTTGGGCGTAGATGGGCACAACGTTGGCGTGGTTGAGCCGGGCGGCGGCTTGAGCCTCACGCCGAAACCGGTAAAGCGCCGTCACACCTCGCCATGCCGCTCCCGGCAAGATCTTCAAAGCCACTTGGCGGTCCAACGAGGACTGTCGTGCCCGGTAGACGATGCCCATTCCCCCCCGGCCCAGCTCACCGAGGATCTCAAAGTCTCCGAGTTGACTGCCAATCGACAGCTCCGGCGAATCCCCCATTGACCTGCCTGACGAACTTCCGCCCGCACCTCCCTGGTCCCCCTCACGGTCGCGACGCTTAAGTCCGTAAGTGCCCAGTCCAAATGCGTCGCGGAGCTCGGAAACTAGTGACTTTTCCTCGGGTCGGGCATCTGGGAGTGTCTCGGGACCCTGCAGTGACATTACCGATCCGCACAGTCCGCACCGCGTCTCGTCACCGGAAGCTGTACCAACGCTCTGTGTGTGACATGAAGGACAAACTAGCTTAACCACGAGCATTCCCTCTACCGGCGCGCAGCCCACCAAAATACGTATAGACCGTGCCGGCGGAGCCTTGACAGGTGAGTCTGCTCGCGTAGTCGCTGCACCAGATCTTCCCTTGTCTTGCCTTCAATCCGGTCATACATCTTCATCCGGATCCAGAGTTTCAAGCTGCTCTCTTACCCGCCGCAGTACTCGCGATTTGGCCTGATAAACGCTTGCCTTACTGAGCCCAAGTCTTGAAGATGTTTCGTCTGCAGACATTCCCGCCAGGGCGTGAAGCTGAAATGCATTGATGGTCTTCTCCTCGAATTCCTCGGCGACAGAGCGCAGAGCCCAGCGCAGCCGGTGAAGCCGCCATTCACGCTCCCACTGTTGGTCTGCGGTTGCCTCCTTCTCAGCAGCCGCGAAATCGAGAAGCGCCGGATCAAGGCCGGCCCGTTCCCGGGCGTGTTTCGATGCCCGGCGCCCCAAGGCGTGTACTACGGCAGATCTCAGGTAACTGCGGAACCGGCCCTTGCGGGCGTCGTATTCGAAGCCACCCATGGCCTTGAAGAGATACATCTCGACTTCCTGTACCGTATCTTCAGCGTCGGCGTGGGATGCGCCGCGACCCCGGGCGTACCGATAAAGCAGCTCTCCGTACCGGGCGTGGAACTCGTCCCAGCTGACTTGGTCCGAGCGGTCGCGGAGACGCAGGAGCAACGTAAGATGGGTTGAATCTGCCGGCCGCATGAATGCCGATATTATCCGCGATCGCCCCAAAATGACAAGCCCTTGCCGCCTATTGCGCCCCTTTTTCGATGCGCCTTCACTCGCACGCTCGCCCGCTAATATTATCAAGTCTAAATTCACTTACCCTGGATTTCCGCTTGTAATTTTCCCAACTTAGCGGTATATTGAGACTTCGATTAACGGGTCAGCAGTCGAGGGGACGTTCCGGCGTGGCCTGGGAAGCCAAGGAAACCTGGGAAGACGGCGGTGCTCGCCCGGGACATTTGTGTCGGCAAGAACGAATCTAGTCTTCACGGAAACGGAGCTGGAACTCCCTACTGGCACACAGGGTGTGAACGGAGGGTCTGAGGGAGGTCATATTCACCTGCGCACGTGCGGCAAAGCAGTTGCACATTGGAGAATTCGGCTGCGCGCAGTCGGTTGTATCTTTGGTCACATGAGCGCGCTTCCACCCTTTGGCGCCTGCGTGTGCGCAACGGAATCGACGATGAGGCGACTGTGCTAACGTTGTGTGTCAGGCGCATAGCCTAGGATGTCTACCTAGTTGTTGACCACGTATTGTCCCGAACGTGGGGCAGGAGTTTCGCATAGCGCGGTATCGGGAAGGAGCATTAACGTCAGGCAGGTTGATCCGAAAGAGCGTAAGAAAGAGCGGAGAAGCGTTATGTCTACCATGCAATACAGGTTTGCTGATAGGTCACAAGGGATATGGAGGGGAGGAAGGTTAGCCTTGATGGCGCTGGCCTTCGTTGGCTTTGCGGCGGTTGGCGCCGCCAACGCAGACAACGTCCTACCCGGGCTGGACTACTGGGAGACCACCGATCCTACTTGGCTGGACTTCAGCCAGTCTCCGATACCGGCTGATTTCTTCGGTCCGGGCTCGGACCCGTTTGACGGCGTCATTTATTTCGCCGGTGAGCCGATTGACCCGGGAACGTCTGGGGATTCATCGACGATCGTCGAGCGGCTCAACACGGCGGTCTTGCCCGCCATCCCGTCGTACGCCACCGTGGACGTTGAGATAATCGCGCTGCAGTTGGTGAGTGTCGAGCCGATCGCGGTGAGCTTTTGGGGTGGTATGGAAACACATTTCTACGAAGTGTTCGTAGATCTCAACCCGGACGTTGCGTCAACCGGTCAGATGGATATCCACCATGAGACCCCTGAGGGTGGAGTCTACGATAATATCTCGATCATGATATATCCGCGGATCAACTTCGTCCCGCTCGGCCCGATGATGCCGCTTGAATATAGGCCGACTGATCCCTACGAGTTACTCAGCGAGGACATGTACGGTTGGCAGCACGTGTCGCCGTACGCATCTCCGTATCCCGGGCAAGGCCCGAACTTCTTCCCCCTCGATCACATGGACTTGCGGTTGCAGGGCTGGGATACCGTCATCGGCGGATCCGGCGGACACGGTAACGACCCGCGACGCGAGATCACCGGGTGCTGCTTCCCGGATGGCTCATGTCAAAACATGGATGTAATTGCCTGCGTGGGCTCGGGAGGAACCCCCATGGGACAGTCTTGCCAGGGGATGATGCCCTGCTGTCTCCCGGATGGAAGCTGCGCCCAGATGGACGCCCTTTGCTGCGAGTTCGATCAGAACGGCGTGCCAGTTGCCGCTGCGGGCTGTGCGAACTCGATTGAGGCGTGCTGCGAATCAAGCATCCCTCCATATGGCTGTAAAGATGCGGACGCAATGTGCTGCGCGGTTGTCGACGGTGGCGAGGCGCAGGGTCCGGGTTCCTTCTGCGAGGGCGACACCAGCCCGGCGAACGGCACAGACGACGCCTGTGAAGGAGGCGGCGTGCCGGACGTGCCCCAGGCCTGCTGCCGGCCTGACGGCGTTTGCGTCTTCGTCAACCACACTGATTGCGTGACCTTGGGTGGTGATCCACAAGGACCGGGGACTACATGCCTCGACGTAACCTGTCGGGATCTGAAATGGTCTCAACCTCCTACGTATAACCCAGCCTCTCCTCACCCCGAGTGCTTCTGGGGTTGGGACGAGCGATCGCATTACGCCGGGGACGTCATAATAGCGGATGATTGGCTTTGCACGGATGAGCAACCCATCACGGACATACATTGGTGGGGCTCGTACATTGGTTCGTCCGACATTGATCCCCCTCAGTGCGCCCCCACGGGGTTCCACATCGGGATATGGACGGACGTGCCGGCTGATATGACTCACCCCTGGAGTCATCCCGGCACAATGCTCCACGAGTGGGCGGTTAACATAGCGGAACTAAACGAGCGATCTGTCGCGTGCGACTTCCATCCCGATTTCATGTCAGACGTCGACGGGTGCTTCCGCTACGACTTCATCATTCCACCCGACGTAGGGATGGGATGGTTCTACCAGGGGCCTGCCTCGACGATCTACTGGATCAGCATCGCTCCGATTTACATGTGTACGCCGAGCTACCCCTGGGGTTGGAAGACCCGTGAGCACTATTACAACGATGACGCGGTGCGGATCTTCTGGCCTACCGATCCTTTCCCGGGCAGCGATTGCATCGAACACTACCCCATCGAGGATCTTTCCGGCATGACTTGGGATATGGCCTTCGTGCTGACCACGGAGGAGGTTGAGACGGGAGCGTGCTGTCGCGGAGATGGCACTTGCGACGTGATGACCGCGGCCGCCTGCGCCGGACAGGGCATATACCTTAGCGACGGCTCGACCTGCGGATCGATGCAGGCGTGCTGCTATGGCACGTCGTGCACCGATGTGGACAATGTCTGCTGTGCCAGCCCGTTAGCGTGGGGCGGCACCCCAGGTGGTTCGGACACGAATTGTATCGGCAGCCTCCAAGGTTGTTGCGATGGTGACGGTGACTGTATCGAACTGGAAACAGTTTGCTGCAGCGCGTACGGACATACTCCGCAAGGACCTGGTGAGCACTGCACGACTCCGGAGGTATGTTGTCTGGATGCGACGTATCCAAATGACTGCATCGAGGTCGATCCAATCTGCTGCGACGATGTGGGCGGCGGCCCGTCACCGACAGGGGCTCTGACCTGTGCCGGCGACGACAACCAGAACGGAACCAACGACGCCTGTGATGATGCTACTCAGCCCGATGTAGCCTGCTGCCTGGTCGATGGGACCTGCATCGACACAACGCACAGCGACTGCGTCGCCCTTGGTGGCGATCCACAGCCATTCCCCGAGCTGTGCGGCACGGGTGTGGTGTGTACTCCGCTCAAATGGGCCCAGCCGCCGACTTACAACCCCGCGTCCAGCCACCCCGAATGTTTCTGGGGTTGGGATGCGCAGTCGATATATGCACCGTGGGGGCCCATCGCTGCTGACGATTGGCTCTGCAGCGATGAACGGCCGGTCACTGACATCCACTGGTGGGGCTCTTACGGCCATGACACCGAAGGGTGGGACGGGACGGACGCTCCGCCGGACGCACCTGCGGAGTTCCACATCGGAATCTGGACGGACCAGCCGGCTGTAGGGGAGGAGCCCAGCCGACCGGATACGATGATCCGCGAGTGGATTGTGCCCCGAGCGGCTCTCAACGAGCGAACCGCCGGGTGCGACTTCGCTGACGGTATGATGACAGTGCCTGACAGCTGCTTCCGATATGACTTCATTATTCCGGAAGGAGACGAGTTCTATCAGGGGCCGGCCTCTACAGTTTACTGGCTCAGCATAGCAGCTCTTTACAGCAACTATTGTCTCTGCAACGGTGACGTGGACGGCGTCAACGGTGTTGACATCATGGACCAGCTTTGGGTCGAACTGTGTGCCACTGGAGACTGCAGCATGTGTACCAACTCCTGTGATGTCAACTGTGACGGTACTGTGGACTCGTTGGATGTCACCGCGGTGAATTGCCTCTGGACGGGAGGGCAGGATTGCTGCCCGGGTACGATTTCGGAGATCGTCTATCCTTGGGGTTGGAAGGCCCGCGAACCGTATTACAACGATGCCTCCTACTGGATCTTCGATCCCCTGGATCCCACCGAAGGGAGCACATGGGTCGATGGCCATCCGATGTACGGCGGCGGGTGGGATCTTGCGTTTGTCCTGACCTCATCCGGCCCAGGGCTCGGCGATCCGGACATACCCCCTCCACCGCACGACGTGCGCAAGAACCGCTACATCTCCATCAACCCCAACAACCCCAGTGCCAATGTGGCGTTAGAGGTCACACTCACAGGTATGCAGCGCTGTGCCGGCCACCTGGGCTCGACCTGTGTCGCGGATGCTGATTGTCCGACGGTGTGCAGTACCGATCCCACCCAAGTGTGCACCACGGACGCTCAGTGCGCTCCCGGGGTGTGCAATGTACCGACCGCCCCGTGCACCACTCATCCCCATGTCGGGCTGACTAAATGGGTGGATGCGCCCTGGGACGGAAGCTGTTTCTTCGAAGACGGCACACCCAACGGCAATCCATGTACGGGCGAGTATGTAGCCCGGCTGGTCAACGCCCCTGTGGTCCGCGTGTGGCCGGAGACTCCCCTGCACATTGGCGACTGCGAGATCGTACCCGTAGCCACATACCGGGTACGGGCAACCGATCTTGTGCAGTACTCCACTCCTTTGAGCGTGGAGACGATCATCAAACCGGGAGTGTGGCACTATGGCGACACCGTGGGAACAGGAACCGGAATGCCTACGCCCTTTGCGTTTACGGCGCCACAGCAAGTTGTCAATGTCACGGATGTCAACGCGTATCTGAACACTGCGTTTGGCCCGCCTAAGGGCGGCACGCACCCGACCTGGGTGGATCTGCACGGGCTCGGATTGTGCAGCCTCAGTTTCACACCATGCACGGCTACGCCTGACTGTCCGCCGGGTGAGACCTGTATGACCGGGTGCCCGCCGAACTTCATTCTGAACGTGGCGGACCTGCAGCGTATTCTGTTCGGCTTGGCGGGCGACACCTTCACGAAGGCGCCGGACCAGCTCGATCCGGCTGATTGCCCGTAACCTTCTACGCTCTAACGGAAAGGGTGAGCGGTGGTACCGCTCACCCTTTCCACGCTATTGAATCAAACCTGTGCACAACAGCTGGGCGGGGCTCTCTTCGGAGCCACGCTCAGCTGTTTTTGCCTCCATGCAACATACGGAATCGGGTGCTTAGCTCATCCTCGCGAGCGTACGGTACTGCTGGTCAAGGCTGGGCATGTGCCAAACCCCGGCGCACCCCCAAACGGAGTCTGCCGAGATGTTCTTTTATGACACACGGTTTAAAGGAAAAAACATTTTTTTATGAAGATTGTCAGAAGAAAGCTCATCTGCTGCCTATTATAGGACAGGGGCATTTTCCCGAAGTGGGGTCCGGGGCGATCGGCTGAGCGTTGCCCTGGGCTCCACGTGCTTCTGTTCTCTCGAACGACACGCCTTAACTTCTCAGTTTACTTTATGGTTTTTCAGTTGTTCGCCGGGATTCTGTACCAGTGCTGTCAGGGCGGGTCAGGCTGCTTGTCAGTATTGGCAAGGGGTATAGTCCAATAATCTTCTCAAGTTTCCCAGTGTTGGTATCCGATAACGCGAACTGAGGATCGTTTGGTGAACCAAGGCGTGCACGTAGTGGGCGTTACGAGGTAAACCCAGGCAACCATGGATGATTGCCTGTAACGAATCCACCGGTCAAACCGTTCGACGGGTTGCAGGAGGCGGTCCCTCGGATTGGTCTAGGTTTTCCCGCCTCCCTCATGCTCAGGTGAGGGTTAGCAGTGCGCACCATCACTATCGCGAATCAGAAAGGTGGCTGTGGCAAAACGACGGTTGCCATAAATCTGTCGGCATCGATTGCCCGTGAGGGCTGCCGAGTTTTGCTTGTTGATCTCGATCCCCAAGGGCATTGCGCGCTGGGTATGGCCGTACCCGACGAGCAGATCGATCTGTCAACGTTGGATTGCCTGATGAAGCAGATAGAAGGCGATCCCATAGAACTCGCGCAGATCACCTGGCAAATCGCCCCGAATCTTGACTTGGCCCCTTCACGCTCCAATCTGGCCAGACTCGAGCCCCAACTGGGTGTTCGCGAGGACGTGGATGTATGCCTGCTCAATCTCCTGCGGGCCAATTCCGGGCGCTACGACTATTGTGTCATCGACTGCCCGCCGCATCTGGGGTTGTTGATGCGCAACGGGCTTAACGCAGCCGATGAAGTCGTTATCCCGGTGGATACAGGCTACTTCTCCCTGCATGGCCTGACCCAGCAGCTAACCACCGTCGAGCAGGTTTGCGAGCGTAACGGTCGCAAGCCGGCGGTTCGCATTCTGCCCAACCAATACGACGTACGGACCAAGCTCGCCCGGGAGGTTCTCGCGGAGTTGCGCAAGCGCTATAAAGGTCTGGTCTATGAGACGATAGTGAACTTCAACACCAAGCTCAAGGAAGGAGCAAGCTTCGGGCAGCCCATCACCGAGTTCGCCCCGACTAGCATGGGAGCACGTGACTTCCAAGCACTCGCACGCGAGGTGATGTCCTCTACCGTGGAGAGCGCACCAACAGCCGACATTATCAAGCATGTTGAGCGGTTGGCGGCTGATGCGGAACGACTGCTCGCCACCACAACCACCCTGGTCGATGCCAAATCGGCTGATGCGTCCCAGGTAGCTGGGAAGATGCCGATGAAGTCAGCTCCGATGACCCCGCCGGAGAACGTACCGGAGATACTGACAACTGAGAAGGAGAGGACAACCGTTCCTGCGGTCAACCGGGCACCCGCTTTTCAGGCAAACCCGAGTGCCATGCCCGATCATTCGTCTGTCCCCACGACACAGGCCGTGACCGTACAACCGACTGCGACGGTACCGGTGCAGCCCGCAGCACGTTCTGCCGTGCCGCCCGTTCGTCGTCCGACAACGCCTCCTCCGCCCCCTCCCGTATCCGAGTCGCCTCCGGCATTTTCAGCTCCACCTCTTCCGCAGGAAGTCGCGTCTCATGAGGAGATTGACCGCAAGATAGAGGCCATCTACGGCGTTCAACAGGAAGGCGAGGCGATCGTCTTTAGGTGTTACAGCCCGGAGGCGAGTGAAGTCCAGCTGGCTGGCGATTTCAACGATTGGATGCCGCATACTACTCCGATGCTGCGCTTGCCCGACGGTGACTTCGAGGCCCGGCTCAGACTTCCCGCCGGTCGATATCGCTATCGCCTGGTCGTCGATGGTCGGTGGTCGCACGACTTGCACAACCCGGTGGCTGAGACCAACGAGTACGGCGAGCTAAACTCGATCGCCGAGGTGACTTCGTAGTCGCTGGCGCAGGTTAAGAAGACGGATCGATACGTCAATAAGAAGGGCCCACCTTCCGACCGGAAGGTGGGCCTGATTCTCTAATTGCCGTTGCCAGGCAAACTGATTCTCAATGTGCTGGGCTGATTAATCCGGCTCGGGACAGTCGTCGTACACCGTAACCGTGAAACCGCACTCGTCGACGGGCTCCCACACCTCGGGTTCCACTTCAACCTCGGATATACACGTAACGGCTGTCTCACCGACGGGGAAGAACGCACCCGTGACGGGATCGCAGGTCACCCTGCACGAGTCCCCGTTACGTTCGGTGATACCCTGGTTGATGCAGCCGAATTCGCATGTCGGGTAGGCCCACGGGTCGTCGTAATACACGAATGCTCCAGACTCTGGAATGTCCTCCCCGGCGCCCAGCGAGGCTTTCGGCTCGCCTGAGTATTGACACGACTCGAAGACATCCTCGTGGCAAACGCACTCGCAGCCGCCGTCGCAGTCGTCGGGAATGTTGTTACCGTTGCAGTCGTTGTCGTTCAACTGGCAGTCGTCCGGAATCAGATCCTGATTGCAGTCGTTGTCCACGAGCTGACGGTCATCAGGAATATCGTCCGCATTGCGGTCATTATCACCAAGTTGACACTCGTCAGGGTCCACATCCTCGTTGCAGTCCTCGTTGACCTCACCGTTCCCGTCCGGATCGCTGGGGTCGACATCGCATTCGTCGGGGATCTGGTTTTCGTTGCAGTCCAGGCTTGTTCCCCGCTCAATATCCCGATCGTCACGGACATTATTGACGTTGCAGTCGGGTCATTCACAGGTGATGTCATCGGCGGAGTCGAATATCACCGCACCTGCCAACCAAGCTGTACCTTCGGCGGACTCGAAGAACTCCACACCGAGCAGATGATAGGACCCTTCGTCGTGCGAGAAGGTCCCCAGCTCGAAAGCCAAGAACTGGGCAACGTCCAGGTCGTCCGGGTAGTCCAACCCAGCGGCTGAATTGACCGGCAGGTCAATCACAATAAACAGACCAGGGTCATCAACGGGGTCTCTAAGCAGGGATATGACGCTCAGGTCCACGTCTTTCGTCGGATCATTGACTCGGACCCATCGTGTCTCACCGTAGGGTCCGACAGGATAACCTGAGACCAGCCGAGCGGCATTAACGGTAAACACAAAGCAATCGTTGCCCACCGGTCCGGTCCGGTGGATGAACAGACGCATAGTCACGTCATTACCGGCGTCGTACATTTGAGGCAAAGCCATGCGATAGGCAGCCAACCCGGCAACGCCGGTGTTGGGGTCAGGTGCGCCCAGCAACGGCTCGTCAATCCTGACAACGTCAACGGTCAGGTCACCGGGCTCCGCCGTTCGGGTAGTGAAGAAGTCTTCGACGAACATGTCGAAGTAGGACGGACCTGCCGGACCTACCGGACCCTGTGCGCCGGAACCGCCGGACGGACCTGTCGCACCCTGACAATCCAAGGTATCGTAGTTGCCGTCCCCGTTCTTATCTTCGCTCGCATCGCCGGAGCCGTCTCCGTCGAGGTCCCAACATGCCAGTCCGGGCTGACCATCTTCGCCATCCTCACCGGCCGGTCCGGTGGCACCCGTCTCACCCTGGCAATCCAGTGCGTCGAAGTCGCCGTCAGAGTTCGCATCCTCCTCCGGATCTGCGATGCCGTCCCCGTCGAGGTCCCAGCACGAAAGACCTGCCTCACCCTCTGGTCCGGTTGCACCGTCTGCACCCGGTAGACCCTGATCGCCTTGTGGTCCGGGAACGGGAGTCCCTGCGCCGGGATCGACGTTGTCGCCAGCTGCGCCTTGCTGCCCCAGTAGGAGGGCCGTCGCCAAGCCGCCGAAGAGCAGATCGCGCTGATAATCCTCCAAGCCGAGGAAATCATCGCCGATGCAACCAGCCTTAAACACCAGGACGGTGATGATGCACACTCCGATACATGTCTTTCCTATTCGTTTCAATGTTTTCATTCGTACGTCTCCGAAACTTATGCGAAGGAGGTGTCCCTCCCATCTCGCAACCGAAAGGATTCCCTCTTGTCGGCTGAATTGTAGGCGTCAACTCCAGGCTGTTCAACGCCGGGCGACAGCTTACTTCCGAATGGAAGGCAGACGTCCGATAGCGGATTGTCCGTCGCGCAATGTTTGCGCCTGACGACGGCATCCTTCAGTTAAGAATTGAACGAATCCCTAAATGCGGTCTGTTCAGTCTCATCCAGAATACGAAGTTACCCTAGACTATCGCGTTGATAAGCACTCTCGCTATCCGCCTGATGAAGCCTCAACGGGTGCAGGTGTGATAGAAACGCCTGATTGGCACCATGCTCATGCTATGTATCTGGCACTGACGTTTACTGCCTCATCAACGGCACAGGTTAGTGGACCGATTCCATGCTGGTGGCATAAGGAAAAGACTTATCGGCAATAGTCTGGTACGCTGGCGATATGCCGGCACTAAGGAATGGGCAAACAGTAGTCGAGTTTAACCTATGAAGAACGAGCGGAAAGCCTGTCGGATCGGCGTGCTGACCGGGGGCGGCGATTGCCCCGGACTCAACGCAGTTATTCGCGCCGTCGTAAAGACCGCAATAGCTCAACACAATCTTGCAGTCTTCGGGATCAAGGATGGCTTCCTGGGGCTGATTGAAGACCGTGTCAACCCTTTGTCCTTCGATGACGTTTCCAACATCCTCGGCAAGGGTGGCACCATTCTCGGAACAAGCAATAAGGCCGACCCGGTGCGGTACTGCGTGGGGCACGATGGTAAAGGCGACCCCATCTTCGAGGACGTAACCGACCGCGTCACCCAGAACGCACGTCGACATAGGCTTGACGCAATCGTATGCATCGGCGGTGACGGAACCATGTCGGCAGCCTCCACGATACTAGCGCAGGGGATTCCCGTTGTCGGGATTCCCAAGACCATTGACAATGACTTGGTGAGTACGGAGATCACCTTCGGGTTTGACACCGCGGTGGCCACGGCCACGGAGGCGCTCGACAGAATTCGTACGACGGCGTCCAGCCATCACCGTGTCATGCTTGTGGAGATGATGGGACGTAACGCCGGTTGGATAACGCTTCATGCCGGAGCCGCTAGTGGGGCCGACATCATCCTCATCCCCGAGATCGGATACTATCTCGACAAGGTCTGTGCACGCAGCGTGGAGAGGAGCAAGCAAGGCAGGGCTTATACGCTCATCGCGGTTTCCGAGGGGGCAAAGCCGGTAGGGGGCGAAGTGGTCGTCGACCGAATCGTGCACGAATCGCCCGATCCGGTTCGCCTCGGCGGGGTCAGTGAAGTCCTCTGTGAGCAGATTGCCCAGCGAACCGGCCTGGAGTGCCGGGCCACGATACTGGGCCACGTTCAACGCGGAGGGACACCTACCGCACGCGATCGTGTCCTGGCCACGCAGTTCGGTCACAAGGCCGTCGAGATGCTCGTCAGAGGTGAATTCAACCGTACGGTGGCCGTGCAAGACGGTCAACTGACCAGTGTACCCATCGAAGAAGTGGCGAACCTCCAACGCCTTGTGCCCACCAACGATCCACTAATACAGGCCTGTCGAGCAACAGGGGCCTCGTTCGGAGATTAACGAAACGCCACGAGCCGTTGGAGGATTAAGGCGCCGGCTGGCACACCTGTAGTATGCGGTTGATGTCCTCCCCGGCATACTCCAACGTGTATGGAAACGGTTCGCTGATTCGCAGTCCCAGCTTGGACGCCGTCGAGGCTGCCTCGCTGAATTCTTCAGCGTTCATCGCAGCGGTCTTGTACACGACGATCCATCCGTCAGGGGAGACGTGTCGAGCTCCTTGCACGAGACATGCATCCAGTCTTCCGACTGCTTTCGCAAGGACTATCTGAGACTTCCGCCCGGGACGCCAATGCCGTGAGTGGGCGTGGACGGCGTGCAGGTTCGACAGAGACGTTTCCGCAGCCACCCGTGCGACAAAATCGACCTTCTTGCGCGTTGCATCGATCGCCGTCACGACCCAATCCGGTCGCATTACTGCCAGCGGGACGGCTGGAAAACCGGCCCCTGTGCCCATGTCCAACACCGACTCAACTTCTATGTCGCATTTCTTCACCCACATGAGCAAAGCCAAAGAGTCCGCGTAGTGCTTGACGGCAGCCTCAGCCGGGTCGGTGATCCGTGTGAGATTGAACTTGGCATTAGTGTCGACAACGGCGCGAAAGTGCGCGCGCAACTGCTCCAACTGTGCCGAGCTCGGGAACGCTGCCATGCGGCCAAACGCCTCGATAATCGCGCCGTTGAATTGCTCGAGTGACTCCGTCATGGTCCCACGATGGTGCCTGAAGCGTAGGCTTTGCCCTTTGCCCGGCCTTTCACCTTCGGCAGAGTCTCATCTACGATGACACTCGTCTGTCTCTACTGGGGTCCCTTGAGGATCTCGATCAGGCGCGGGACATCACGCAGGCTGATCGTACCGTCACCGTCAAGGTCGCCATCCCCACATCCGGGCTTGACTCCCGTTGGATCAAAGCACGGTTGCCAAAGGGCCAAGTCACGAAGATCGACGTCGCCGTCCTCGTCCATGTCGCCACAGCCGCCTGTGCTGCGCGAACCGGCGGGTCCGGGAGCAGTGACATTGCCGCCCTGGCTTCGTGCCACCACCCAGAATGCGTAGCTGGTCTTTGATTGCATCTCGACAGCACGTGTCGCATCCCACTGCACCCGGTTGCGCCAATCGGGGCTGCTGACCGGCCTGCCCTCGCCGGAGACGAACTTGCCGTTCCAGTTTGAGTCGGAAGTGAACACACATTGAATCGCGTATAGCGTATGAGCGGGGTTATCATCCGCGGCGATATCGATATCCATGGACGAACAGTCAACCGCACCGAAGGTCACCCCGGTTGGCACCGCAGCATGTGTATATGCGCACGCCACAGGGGATGGGGCCGTCACGTTGGGCGGAGACGCTCCATCCCGCGCACGGACCGTATAGCAGTACCGCGTGTCCGGCGCGAGTCCGGAGTCGACATAGGTTCGCGAAGTCTGCCAAGCGCTGTCGGTGCCGCCCACTCCACCGGAGACGAAGTCGAATTGGTATTGGACATTCGGCGAGCTGTCAGTGGCCCCAGTCGCAGTCATCTCAATGGCAGAGTCGCTTATCGGGCGGGGCAGAACGGAAAACGACATCGGGTCGGGGACTGGGGGCTCGTGGTCGCCTATTTGATCAAACCGAAACCAGAGCTCCGGATCACACGGATCCGGAGTATTCATCCACACACGAACGCAAACGTCCCCCTCACAGGCACCTGCTGTATAGGTCGGGCAGAAGACGTATTCACCGGTGAGCGGTTCAAGAACTGATACCGCGCAGATGGGGTCAGTAGAAGTGCAGGTCGGCGGAACGAAGCAGGCAGGCGCACCACAATCCGAGGGAAGAACCTCCGCGCAGATTTCCGCCGGCCCGGGGGTGGGGGTGCAGGGATCACAGGGCTGCGGGTAGCTGCAGTCGATGTCATTAAACTGGCACCCACAGTCGCAGGCACCGTCCCCATTCCAGTCATTCGGACAAGCGCAGAAGGCGGAGGTCCCCAGCATGCAGTAGTCGCACTGGTCAGTGCAGGGGTTGCAGCCAACGTACGTGACCACGCACATCTCTCCGTTTACCCCGTACTTCTGACCACTGGAGATCGCGACCGGTGCCTGATCATAGCAAGGGGCAATACAGTCTTGCGGACAGGTCGCTGTCGTTTCCTCGCAGGCACACTCGCATACCCCGTTCCCACAGACCGCAGTGCAGTCGCAACCCTGCCCCGAACAATCAGGGCACATGTCATCGCAGAACTGACATCCGCAGTCGCAGTCCAAGTCATACGCCCAATCATCCGGGCAGTTCTCTTCAAAGTTGGTACCGCAATGGCAATAATCGCAGTCCGGACCACACGCACGAGACCCCGCCTGGAAGATCGTTGGTGCATGGAGCGCTTGCGCCGCCGCTCGCCTCCCAACAGTACCGCTCGTCGGCAGGTCGGAAGCAGGCCGCGCTTCGCCGGGCGCCGCGATCGGCTTCTGATCGGCTCGCATCTTGAACGTCGGCTCAGCACCCAGACTCAACATAGACAAAGACCCCAGGCAGAACGTCAGCCCGACGTGGATAAGTCTCATCGGCCTAAAGTTCATCGCTTCAGCTCCTCTCCGTGTTGTGGGCTTTGGTCTCAATGCCGCTCCGCGCGCTATCCTACCAACGGGGCGCTCCCTTTTCAAGCAAAATCGAACATTCTGGACCAAGTAACGTCTCCCTGGGTTACGACGGCAACGGACCTGGCATTTCCCCTTGGTGTCGTGGCAGGCCCGATACGAAGTCCGCTCCGGCGCCCGAACCGGCCCGGACCGCAACCTCGAAATGTGTGCTTCCACCAGATGCAACCACTCAACCCCTGCCGGTTTCGCAGACGTTCACACTAGCGTAGCCAAGCGATGAGTAGTGCAAGAATAGTCGGGTCGCGCTTTGGGCAGGCAAGCCGACGTGTGACACCTGCGGATTGAACCCGGATTAAGCCGTGGAGTTAAGTTGCCGAATGGCGCAGCAAGTCCGCGTGCCGGACAATTCAGCAACGTATCGGTTGAAACGCCGAATCACACGTCTGCTTGATACTGCCCGATAAGTTTCGCCATCTGCTGCGCTAGTTCTCGGACGACGCGCACTTGTTTAGCTATATTACCGCCAATGCATCTGCGCATACTACCAACCGTGCGGCCGTTGAATCTCTCGAATTACCTATAATAGCTTTTCCAACATTTCACGTATCTTGTTACGGAGCTCTGTGCGACTCTCACAACAACTGGTACATAAACCGGAGGCAGGTCACTGTGTCTCTCGCGCAATGCGGGCGCGAGTAACTGTCCGGGGCGTTTGGTGATTATGTGCGAGGCGGCGACGACGGATGGAGACCCTGAACCCTCCCCGAGTAGACAGCTAAAGGAACGCGGCTACGTTCGGGCGGCCAGCGAGCCGGTTTCCAGCTCTACGCTGCGCTGCATGCCGGCCTCATAGTCAACGGGCTCGGGCTTCTGGGTCACCACGTAGTTGCCGATGACCAGGGCATCGATGCCCGTGTTCACGAACGTTCTGTAGGCATCTTGAGGTGTGCAGACGATCGGCTCGCCGCGAACGTTGAACGAGGTGTTGATCACCACGGGCACGCCGGTCAGCTCGCCGAAACGCTTGATCACACGGTAATACCTGCCATGCTGCTGTTCGGTAACGGTCTGCACCCGCCCCGTACCGTCTTCATGCGTAACCGCGGGGATCACGCTGTGTTTCTCGGGCCGAACCGGGGGCACCAACAGCATATAAGGGGCGTCCATCCCCGCAGGCATCTCGAAGTACTCGTGGGCGCGTTCCTTCAGCACGGCCGGGGCGAAGGGGCGAAACGCCTCGCGAAACTTCACCTTGGCGTTGATCAGATCCTTCATTTTGTCATGGCGCGGATCAGCCAGGAGCGATCGAGCTCCCAGGGCCCGTGGGCCGAACTCCAGCCGACCCTGGAACCATCCTACCACCCTGGAATCCGCGATCATCCGGGCGGTGCGTTCGAGAAGCTCCTCTTCGTCGTTGATTCGCTCGTAATCAGCCTCGGCTCTATCGAGGGCGGTCTTGATCTCCTCATCGCTGAACGACGGTCCCCAAAAGGCGTGTTCCATGCGATAGCGCTGTTTGTTGCCCAACACCGAATTGTAGATGTAAAAGGCGGTTCCCAGCGCTCCACCCGAATCGCCGGCGGCCGGCTGGATGAAAATGTCCTTGAACCCCGATTCTTTCAGAATCCGCCAGTTGGCTACGCAGTTTAGCCCCACGCCACCGGCTATGCAGACGTCGTCCATCCCCGTCTGACGGTGCACGTGTGTGGCCGTCTTGAGCATTATCTCTTCGACGATCTTCTGCCCGGAATGGGCGATGTCGCGGTGGAAATCGCCAAGCTCCGTCTCCTTGGGGCGCATGGGTTGGCCGAAAAGCGCAGTCCAACGATCGTTGATCGTGCGAGTGGTCGAATATGGATGGGCGAAGTACTTCAGATTGAGGCGGATGCTGCCGTCGTTCTTGATGTCCACTACCTCACGGAATTGACCCACATAGGTGGGCTTGCCGTATGGTGCCAACCCCATGACCTTCCATTCGGCATCGTTCACCCGAAAGCCCAGATAAGCGGTGATGGCGCTGAAAAGAAGCCCCACCGAGTGGGGGAATCTGCTCTCTTTGTGCATCTCTATGATGTTGCCCCGCCCGATGCCCCAGCTTGTCGTGGTCCATTCGCCCACGCCGTCCGCGGTGATGACGGCGGCCTCTTCAAAAGGCGATACCAAAAAGGCGCTGGCGGCATGGGAGAGGTGGTGCTGGCAGTAGAGGATCTCCTTGTCCACGCCGAGCTTCTCTTGGATCTCACGTGCGATGTGAAGTCGGTGAACAAGCCAGAGAGGTATGGCCTTTAGCCAGGCCTTGAAACTCAGAGGCCAACTTGCGAGGATGCTCTCGAGGATGCGATTGAACTTGACCAGCGGTTTCTCATAAAAACCGATGTGGTCCACCTGATCAATGGTGATTCCCGCCTCGCGCAGGCAATAGGCGATCGCGTTGGCCGGGAAGCTGCTGTCATGCTTGACCCGGGTGAAGCGCTCTTCTTCGGCCGCGGCGACAAGCTCGCCGTCGCGGACCAAAGCCGCTCCGCCGTCGTGGTAATAACAGGATATTCCAAGAACAATCATGATCGACTACCCGCCGGGGCATCACCACCTAAAACGGTCTTCGCATTCGCTCCAGCGTGGGTTCGTAGTGCTTGTAGTCTTCCCAATAGGATTCTTGCGTGGTGAGCTTCTTACGCAGCGGGTCTCCCATCCGCACGATTAGCGAGAAGACCGGCAAGAGCAAGATAAAAAGCACGGCCAGCATCAGCGTGGACATGAAGACGCCAATAGGCACCACAACCGACATCCACGCGACATACACGGGTCCCGCAAACCCAAGGGGGGCGTGCGAAAGCAGGAACAGTAAGACGCCCACCACGCAAAGGCAAAGCGCCGTAATCTGTCGACCTGTTGCAGCCCATGCGAGCACGGAGGGTTTCCATTCTCCGATCCAGGGCCATAGCCAGAGAAGTACTCCTAGCACGCCGAAACCGGCGAGCATGGCCCATCCGAACTTGTGCAGCGTTTGTGATGTTGGGTTCTTATCGACGGTAAACACTTTGATGAACCTCTGAGGCCAAGCGTCGAAGGTCGAGGTGCTTCCACCCAACCGGCCCCACGCAACTAATCGCCAAAGAGCTCCTTCGGGTCGAGTTTTCTGACCAGAATGACCGGATCTCCCAGAGAATGTCCCGCAGGCAGTTCGTCGCAAGCCGACGCCCAAGTCCGATAGCCCTCATCGAGCTTGAGCATCGCAGCGCACTTATCGGCTGTAAAAGGCAGAAATGGGGCGACGATCGTCGTCAACGTGCGCGCGGTTTGAAGGCAGACGTTTATCGCCCGGCCGCAGGCAGTCATGTCCGTCTTGCGGGTCATAAACGGTTTGGTGGTGTCGAAATACGCATTTCCCGCCCGGGCGAGGGACATCACTTCAGCCAGTGCCGTCTTGAAATGGCAACCCTCCAACTCTTCCGCAGTGCGCGCCGCCGCCTCGCAGCAGCTGTCGAGTTGTTTCTTGTCCACTTCATCCCGCCGGTCAGTCGGGGGCACCTTACCCTCGAAGTATTTGTGGGCGAAAGTCATGGTGCGGTTGAAGAAGTTTCCGAAGGCGTTGAGCAGTTCTCCGTTGTTTCGGCGGATGAAATCGTCGACGTCGAAGGTGGTTCGCACGTTCTCCGGGGCTATCGCGGTCAGGTAATAGCGCAGCGGATCGGGGTCGAAGGTCTTGAGGTAGTCTTCGATCCATACGGCCGTCCCCCGGCTCTTGCTGATCTTCTCCTCCTCCTTGCCGGGGAACTTGATGTTGAGGAACGAGTTCGAAACCACGTTGTGAGGCAGTTGATACTCGCCGCGCTTGCCCTGAACGCTCTCACTTTCGTGTGTGGCCATCAGCATCGCCGGCCAGGTGATCGCGTGAAAGACTATGTTATCCTCGCCGATGAAGTGAACGATCTTGCAGTCGGGATCCTTCCACCATCGTTCATACTCGTCATTCGAATCCCCGCGCTGTTTGAACATTGACGCGGTGAAGGAAACGTATCCGATCGGTGCGTCAAACCAGACGTAAAGGGATTTGCCTTTGGCATCCGGATCATCGAGGGGAACGGGCACGCCCCAGTGCAAGTCGCGGGTCATGGCCCGTTCAGGCAAACCCTCCGCCTCGATCCGACCGAGGGATTGATTGAGTACGATCGCACGCCAAGCGGCACCGCAGGCCTGTGTGTCCTTCTTCTGGCCAAGCCAGGACGACAGCCGCTCTTGGAGCTGATCAAGCCGCAGGTACCAGTGCACCGTCTCGCGCAACTCGGGCGTCGAGTGGGTGAGCATACTGACAGGCTTGATGAGCTCGAGCTGGTCAACCGAACGCCCGCAATCTTCGCATTGATCCCCAAAGGCATCGCTGCTTCCACAGTGAGGACAGGTGCCCTTCACGAATCGGTCGGGCAGAAACTGATCCGCCTGAGTATCGTAGAGCTGCTTGGTCGTCCGTTTTGTGAAGAGACCCTTGGCGAAGATCTTCAGGAAGAAGTCCTGACTGAATTCCTCGTGAACTGCGACATAATCGGGCTGGTGGGTACCGCCCCAGATGTCGAACTCTATTCCCAAGCCCTTGAAATCCTTCTCCCAACACCGGTTGTAGTGAGAGGTCAGCTCCTCGACGCTGCGATCCTGCTCACGGGCGGTTTTCAGTGCTGCCACGCCGTTGTCGTCGCTCCCACAGACAAAGCGAACGTCTGCTCCGGTGGCGCGTAGGTAGCGAGCATAGGTATCTGCGGGGAGATATGCCCCGGCAATGTGCCCGACGTGGGAACGTCCATTTGAGTAGGGCAGAGCCCCTGTAACCAGAAATCGCCTTTGGGTCATCGCATCCACCGCTTTCGGCTCGGCTAGCCAACCGCAGCCGTCCGCCAGGCTGCGCACCTCTGACGATTGTATAGACTGCGGCTGGGATGACAAGAAATCGGCTGGGGGCACATCTCCCCCAAGCCGATACGAGTATGGCTTTGACGTAGTGCTAAGGGCCAGTGTATAATCGGCAGACAGTGAGCATGTTTGCGAGCTGGGTGTGAGGCACGCGCAGTGGCTCGACGGCGTCCTAAGGGACTCATTGGGCCACCAGGCGGATGTGTTGGACTGCAGAAATCCGGCGTGGCGCCATCCGGCTCAGATGAGCCGTATTCTATCGCGGTGACAGCGCGGCTGAGTCATTGGCAGTGGCGTGAAGCCGACAGGACGGAAACCATGAACTCTATGACACTGGCAATGGGGTGGCCCGGTACGACGGAACTGGTCATCATCGCCATTATCGCCTTGTTGATCTTTGGAAGGCGGCTGCCCGACGTAGCGAGATCGGTAGGCAAGAGCATTGTCGAGTTCAAGAAGGGAATCAAAGACGTCAAGGGTGACATTGACGTGCAATCGAACGTGCAGACGCCGGCACAACCCAAGCTCGAGCAGACCCCCGAGCCGGCCCCGCCCGCGCCTCAGCCGCCGGCGGCCTCGACGCCGGCACCAGCCGACAACTCCGCGACGTCTGAGACCCCGACCCCCAATTGACCGGCGAGCTGCAAAAAGGTCAGGTATCTTTCCCGTTCTTCCGTCGCCCCTGCGACGTTATCTGGATTGTGTTGTCGAAGGCTTCGTCGAAGGAGTAGACATCCTCGAAGTCGGCAAGACAGTCTCCCTCCTGTTTCTGCATCATATCCAGTTCGATGAAGCCGAAGACGATCCTCCCGAAATCGCTCGTTTTTGTGATGTTCCACGAGTCCAGGACGGTCCGGGCAAGCATGCCCCATCTTCCCACGGCGTAGTCTCTTAGCCCCCAGCAGAGTTCGCGACCGCTTACGTGGCGGTTGAGTCGTTCGCACCCGCCGGCCATATCGATGGCTTCGATCACTTCAGGTGGGAGCTCCGACGTATGGTACTTGGCAAGCAGATCGTGCCAATCCATGTTTTGGGCTGCGAGGTACTCCTGCAAGCGTTGATGGGCTTCGGTTTCAGGCCCGTGAGTTTGCTCGGCTGCGAAACTCAGGCCCTCCCGAACAAACAGGAAAGCCTGCTCAGCATACCGGCCGGAATGCTCGACCAACCTACGCAATACGTCGCTCGGATCACTCACCATGAAAACAGTCAATCAGCAACGATTGCCGGACTCCTAACGACTACCCGCTGGACCGACCGGACCCCCGTTGCTCTTCCCGTCACGCGGAGCACGTCGCCGACGCGGTCGGCGTCTCCGTTTCCGCCGAGTGGAACCCGCATCACCATCGCCGCCGGCCTTGCGATTGCCTTGGTCAGTACCAGCCGTCGGCTGAGCCGACGTTCCAGGTGCCTTCTCCCGGGCCCGTGAATCCGTCACATCGGGTTTCGGTTTCCGAGATCGCCTGGGTCTACGTGATCCACGCTTGACCGGCTGCTCGGCTTCGCCTGAGTCCTCGAGTAGTGCATCGGCCCCGGCGGGCTTTGGCACTTCGCGGCGAGACTCTCCAGGCTTGAGAATATCCTCGGCCGCCACAGTAAGCAGTTCGGAGGCGTCAGTTCTTATTTGTACCAGCTGGGTCAAAATCTGACGGTTGACCACTACTCCGTCCCCGTGTTCTGTTCTTATTCGGGCGCCGGATCGGGGAAGCCGCTCGTCAAGTTCTTCGTACGTCGAATGCTCGTAGCGAAGGCAGCATTTAAGCCGACCGCATCGACCGGAGACTTGACTGGGATCCAGGGTGGCCTTTTGGACTTTCGCCATGCGCATGCTGATAGGCTTGAGTGTCTTAAGAAAGGCCTTGCAGCAGAGCGGGCGTCCGCAAGTTTCGTAGTCACCCAGGAGCCTCGCTTCGTCGCGTGCCCCAATCTGACGCATTTCGATGCGCGTGCGGTACTCTCTTGCCAAGTCCTTGACCAGCGCACGATAGTCGACGCGTTCCGGGGCGATGAAGAAGAATATGATGCGCTCACCACCGAACAAGTATTCGCACTCGACCACGCGGATGGCCAAATCCAGTCGCTGGGCAAGTTCGTGTGCGAATCTCTTCTTTTCGAGACAACCCGCCTGTATGCGGGCGTACTCTGCCAGGTCAGCGGCGGTCGCCTCGCGGAGTATCCGTCCGGCATTGAAGATGAACGAGTCCGGCCCGCATTGGTCGACCCACCGGCCTTTTCCTTCGGGGCTTACAGATCGGTCACAACCGCTGCACGTCAGAGGAACTTGCTCTCCAATCTCGATACCGCGCTTGGTCTGGATGACCAGTTTCGCACCGCCTGCAAACCTCATCTCGGGCGAATAGGTGAAATCGCCAATGTAGCGCATGTATCCGAATCGAACGGCAGTTGAGGGCAGTGTATTGACGGCACTGTTTTGAGAATCGAGTTCTTCATCCTCGGCTTCACCGGCACCGCACCTTCCACAACCGGCATGGGTGTTCTCCTCGGGTACTTCGTCGAAGAAGTTTTCGAAGTTGGTGCTACGCTGAACCATTATCCTTGGATGCACGCTCCTTGGTGTCGAACCGGGTTACGCCCCATCACTTCCCAGACCGGCAGGTGTATCTCCGAGGCGCGGAGATGCCTGCAGCTACGTGGACAGCCCGGCGGTCCATGCAATCACCCAGTCCGGGAGGATGTTCTCGATAATCGGCGCTTGAGGCAATCTACGATGACTCAGGCGCGGGTAATAACCCGATCGATGACTGCCTGGAAATCATGCCTGCTTCTCAAACCAACGAATCTTTCGAGGATCTCCCCTTTCTTGAACAGGATGACCGTCGGAATGGCGCTGATTGAGAAACGTACCGAGACCTCGCGGTTTGCGTCGGTATCGATCTTTCCGACCTTAACCTTCCCCGCGTAATGCGTGGCCAACTCGTCGATGATCGGGGCCAATGCCTTGCATGGCCCGCACCACTCTGCCCAGAAGTCCACCAGCACGGGGATGTCGGAGCTCAATACCTCCTCGTCAAAATTCTGGTCACCAAACTCAAGTGTATCGGGCCCAGCCATAGCTCCTCCTTAAAGCATCGGTAAGAAAAAATCCTCATTATTGTGATTGTACGTGAAAGGCGCAGGATGGTCAACGCCGGGAGCACGCGGGGGAGAGCCGCCTACCGAGATCTCGGCTCATGATGCGAGATTGTACGGCTCGGCCCGCCGACTGCTCGTGCGGCATTCCCTTCTCGGGGAATTCGCGGTGAGTGAGGCGTGACCAAAGACCGGTCACTGTTCAAGCGCCACAGAAACACGGTAGTTGCCGGCGCGTCGAGGGTACCCTGATTAGTAGCCGATAATGTTCACGCTGGACGCCCGCCGTCTCCGGGGCAGACAGTGCGAAGGACCGGCAAGTGACAGGGAGCGGC
This sequence comes from Phycisphaerales bacterium, assembly GCA_020348265.1. Taxonomy (GTDB): domain Bacteria; phylum Planctomycetota; class Phycisphaerae; order UBA1845; family UBA1845. The sequence continues at coordinate 4,159,425 of CP070744.1, forward strand.
AAGCCCGCACCCAGGCACGTGAAGGAACAACCGCGGCAGCAAGCTGTTATGACATATTAATGTCACTAGAAGCTCTGCAATGAAGAAGAATCGCCCTCGAGAAGATCGTCGTCTCGCTTTCGTCACCGGCTCGCGGGCGGAGTACGGACTCCTGCGATCTGTCATGGAAGCCGTTGCCGGTCGCAGTGGTCTTGAGCTCCAACTCGTTGTGACCGGCATGCATCTTCTCAAGAAGTTCGGCTGGACGGTGGAGGAAGTCACCCGTGACGGTTGGCGAATCGACGCCCGTGTGAGAATGCAGAAGGGGGATGACAGCGCTACCGACCAAGCCGGCGGGCTCGCCCGGGGGGTCGCGGGGATCGCCAGGTACTGTGTACAAGCCGGTACCGACATCATTGTTGTGTTGGGCGATCGCATCGAGGCGATGGCCGGCGCGCTGGCGGGTGTGACGACAGGATGCGTGGTGGCCCACATCCACGGCGGCGATGTAGCACCCGGTGACTTTGATGACAGCCTGCGGCACGCAATCACAAAGCTCGCACACGTGCATCTTGTCGCAACGCAAGCGGCACGGAGGCGGATCATCCGCATGGGGGAGAGCCTTGACAGGGTGCATGTTGTCGGCGCTCCCGGGCTCGATCGTCTCTTCGATCTGATCCGGCAAACTCCGCAACCGAGGTCTCGCTCGAATCGGGCGCTGATAATCCAACATGCCTGCGGGCGCGGGCCAGATCGTGAACGACGGACGATGGAATCCATCCTCCACACTGTCGAGCAAGCCGGATTGGCAAGGACGATTCTCTACCCCAACACCGACCGCGGCCATAGTGGCATACTTCAGGCGATCGAGGCTCATCAGTGCCGGACAGGCGCGGATTCCGTGCAGATCATTCGCTCGGTGGATCGCGACCGGTACCTGCGGCTGTTGATCGACTCGGCTGTTCTGGTGGGCAACTCGTCGAGCGGAATCATCGAGGCGCCCGTTGCCGGGACGGCCACGGTAAATATTGGACCACGACAGGCGGGCCGACAACCTGCCGGCAGATCCGTCGTTCACGCCGAGGAGTCGCATGCCTCAATCCGCAAGGCGCTGGAAGAAGCCCTGCGTAAGAGACCGGTTATGGGTCGATCGACGGTTTATGGCCGAGGCGAGGCAGGCAAGCGTATTTGCGGCATCCTTGCCCGTGTTCCCACCGGCGATCGATTCAGGCGTAAATCGATTTCCTATTAGCCCCCGTACGTACGTACCTAATTCGCCGCGCAAGCCCTGACGATAGAACACGGGACGGTGTGGTGTAGTTCGTTGGCGCCCCAGGTGGGACGTGATAGGGGAGACCTATGTCGGTGCAGGCACCCGATAACACAAAGGCCTTGGTGGACAAGGCAGTTGCGTCGATTGGTGACATCGCAACGCTGCCCGAGGTGACCATCCGAATCATCGAGATCGTCGAAGACCCCAAGAGTACGGCCCGCGATCTGCACGACATCATCAAGAACGATCCGGCGCTATCGGTTAAGGTCCTCAAGGTGGTCAACTCCGCGTTCTACGGCTTGCCCGGACAGGTGGCTAGCGTCGACCGGGCCATCATTCTGCTGGGACTGTCCGCGGTGAAGAACATCGCCATAGCAGCTTCGATTGCCCGCCTCTTCAAGGGTCGACGGATCTCCGAACAGTTTAGCGCTTCCGATCTCTGGCGGCACAGCGTCGCCGTCGCCGTCGCAGCACACGACATCTGCAAGGCATCGCCTCACCCGGTAATGCCCGATGAGGTTTTCGTCGCCGGATTGATCCACGACATCGGCACTATGGTCGAGCGGCAGGCGTTTCCGGATGGATTCTCCGAGGTCATCAGCCAGTGCGCGGGCGGCGGGGTGAACTTCCTCGAATGCGAACGTCAGGTAATCGGCGCGGACCATCAGGCCTTCGGGGTCGGGCTCACTACAAAGTGGAAGTTTCCCCGGCACCTGCGAGCGGCGGTTGGATTCCATCACAATCCGGAAAATCTCAGCGCCGAATTGCGCAACATGGCCATCCTCATCAAAATGGCCGACGTCATCTGTTGTCAGCACAAGATCGGGTTCTATCTGACGGGGCAGGAAAGCGCCTTGACGGAAGAGATGCTCGACACTCTGGGTATCACCCCCGAGCAGGCTGAGCTGATTCAGGCGGAACTCCCCGACAAGCTTGCCGACGCCGAGACAACGCTATCAGGTTAGAACGCCGGCACCTGCAGACTGCCGATCCCCACCAGGCAAACCGGACTTCAATAACAGAATGAAGGCTCCCATATCCCCAGTCTGAATCTCCAGGCGAAGATGTCTGGGGCTACTATAGCAGATTCGGATATTGTGTAGCGGGCGAATTGCATGCCGGCGCTTCGCTTGGGCATGGCACCCAACTCCTGAACATCTAGACAATAACAGAAACTGCTCTAATCTCTCAAGAGTTAATGGGGATGACTCCGCGCCGTGCGCGCAATCGGCTTGACCGAAACTCACCCAACCAGCCGATCTCCGGCAAGTGTTTCTTCAAGGAGAAGCTGAAGGCACGGTCTGATTAGAGCACGTCCTATAAATGTCAAGGCGAGACTCATTGGTGAGATCGCCCGATCGCGCGGACGACATGATCGGTCGATGCGCTCGGACGCGCAGATTGACTTATGTTGATTAACAGATATCATTGGGAATAAGACGCTTAGACGCCGGGTTAAGTAAAGCGAGGGGCTTAGGGATGGGGTTTGGGCCGGTAATCGCGTCGGCACTCGCACGCCTCATTCGGGCGGAACTCTATCGCACCATCCGTCACTCGACCAGCTGTGACCCGGAAGGGGCGGAGGGGGAGCCCAATCATTTTAAGCGCGCGCGAGGTCGCGCGATAGAGGCGGCAAAGAATGAGCTATTCTCAAAGACACTTGACCAAGCTGCTGACGGCAATAGTCATCGCCGTCGGGTTATCGGCGAGCATCGCCGCATCGAGCGAGGTGAGCTCCGATAACGAGCGAGCGCGCTACGAAGTCCGTGGCGGGACGGTTGCGTTCGACTTGGACGCGGACGTTCTCGATGCGCTTGGGATCCGCTTTGTTCCCAACGGGCATATAGCGACGGCAGATGAGGAGGGAGCGGCATCCGTATTCAGCATCGAACAACCCTCCACGATGCAAGTCGTTGCGGATGCTGGAGGACTCGCCGCAAGCGCTGAGGGGTTGCTGCGCACTCGGGGGGCCTTTCTGGCAAGCGCGATCGGAGCTCGCACGGTCATCGGCAACCTGGCGATCGAGGCGAGATCGAGCGGGGTGTGGACCGTCTGGACCACGCTGGACTCCCGCTTTGCCCCGGAGGCGGTCTTGGACATCACATCGGCGATGCTGAACTTCGAGGCGGCGGCGCGGAAGTTACTCATAATCGGTGATCTGTCGCTGACGCGCTCGTTGGCGGAGATGCTTGGCTTGCCCCGCAAGGCTTCAGCCGTGGTGGGAACCATCACAGCCGAAGTGTTGCTGGCACCCATTGACGATGCCAAGGTCTCGACATCTTCGTGCCTGCTTGACGGCGAGGGGAAAGAGACGGTGCGCTCGGCCTTGGCCGACTTCGGGTCGGATGTGATCGTCGCCGACCTATACGAGATTCGTCGATACATCGAGGAGGGTAGTTCAACAACTGCCTTTGCGGTGGGTACAAATGCCTGCAACCTGGGGGACGCTCGGGCCAGTTGGTTTGCGGACACGAACAAGCATCCTCTGATCGCGCAAAACGCCTACCGGCTCAAAGACGATCGTTTCGAGCAGATCGGAATGAGCTGGCCAAAGCACGGATTCTATGCTCTGTCGGAGAGCCTTTGTGAGCCGTGCACGGACCCTGTGGAGGAGGGCCAGGAGCTGGGCGCCCACTGCTCCGATCCCTACAGCGCCAACCTCAACGGTCAGCAGGACAACATGAGCCCCCGTTCAACGGCCAACCCCCATACCGGGCTCTTTCCCTTTCCCTGGCCCGGCTGGGAGGATCCAAACCCCACCTCGCCGCTTGAACGCCGCCTGCAGGTCCAAAACGTCGACCTCGATCCGGAGTTGAACGAAGGAGCCCGCTACTTTGTTCAAGGGCATTACATACATCCCGACGACTGTGCTACTGGTAGCAACAACAACAATGCTTCGTACCGTGAGGTGTTAGCGACGACGGTGCCCGACGAAGGCGGCTTCACACTCGTGATTGACGACAGCTACCTGACACAGCGCGGGCAGCCGGCAATTCGTGCCTGGCAGGATATAGATCCTCTTGTTTCTGAACATGACATACAGGTTCCGCGTGATGGGCTCTTCATCCTCGCAGCGAAGGTAACGGATCTTCACACGGGATTCTGGCGTTTCGAGTATGCATTGCAGAACCTCAACTCCGATCGGGCAGGTGGTTCGTTTTCCGTACCCATTCCCGACGAGGCGATCGTGACCAACGTCGGGTTCCACGATGTGGACTATCACAGCGGTGAGCCCTATGACCCGACGGATTGGAACTACGTCGTGACTGAAGATTCGATCACCTGGTCTCCGGCGCCTTTCGACCCAGCGGAGCACGCCAATGCCCTTAGGTGGGGTATCGTCTATAACTTCCACTTTGACATAAATGCCTGGTCGGACCCGGCGAATATCACCATCGGCTTGTTCAAACCCGGTACGCCGGCGGAGTTGGTCGTAGAGACCATCGGGCCCACGCAGTCCATCATTGACTGTAATGCAAACGGGATTCGTGATGTATGTGACTTATCCTGCGATGCCCCGGAGTGTTCGGAGCCTTGCGAGACCAGTATCGATTGTGATGTCAATTCGATTCCGGATGAGTGCCAGCCGGACTGCAATGACAACGACGTTGCCGACCCGTGCGATATCCTGCAGGGCACCAGCTTGGACTGCAACAGCAACGCGATTCCCGACGATTGCGAGACTGACTGCAACCAGAATACGATCCCGGATGACTGCGATATTCTGGCAACGACCAGTGATGACTGCAACCGTAACAAGATCCCCGACGAGTGTGATATCGACGCGGGAAGCATTGCGCCCGGCGGGCCCTACTTCTGCGTAGAGGACTGTTCCGAGGATTGCGACGACGACGGCATACCGGATGAGTGTGATACGTTCTATGATGATGACTCGGATTTGGTGTGGGGATGTGACGATCTGTGCCCGACGACGAACCCGGGAGTGAAATGCGCGTACGGCATTGTTGAAGACTGCTGTTTTCCTGATCCAGTGATTGGTTGGTGCTATTCGCATTTTAACTTGCCTCCTATTCCACCGGTCCAGTGCATCTATCAGCTGCAGGGTAACCCCTATCCTCCCTTGTCTCCGTTGTGCCGCGACGGCTGCCTGATCGGCGATTCCGACGACAACGGTACTTTGAATCTCAGCGACTTCGCCGGGATGCAGAACTGCTTTGGATGTGAATCCGCTGAAGCCGACTGCTCAGAGTGCATGAGGATCTTGGACTTCAACGAAACGAATGAGGTTATCGATCTGGACGACTACAAGACGTTCCAGGACGTTTACTTCAACGGCCCATCTTAGAGGGTGTCTAAGAAGGGTTGCTACGAACCGAGCCGTCCCGACAAACGTCGGCATGAGGGAACGGTTTTCAACAGATGAAACCGGACCGCTTCCTTAGGGGCGCGACTCAGAAAAGGTTTCTTAATACTACAGCGCCACATGGCCCTTCAGGCCATTTGCGCTTGCCCTGGCGGCCCCAAAACGCGGGTTTCTCCGCCCGAGACGACCAAGTGGCGCTGTAGTATTAAACACGCTCTTAGAGGCGTCGGTTATGACTGCTTTGAAACGCAATTTCGCCTTGCTTGCCGTCGCGTTTATCCTGGCGACGAGGGTGTGGCCTTGGCTGACTACGCAGCCTGCGCATGCCGATGACCTCGTGAGGATGCACCACATTGTGCGCAGTGGCACAGTGACATTTGACTTCGCTTGTGACTCTTTGGAGGAAGTCGGGCTTCGGTTAACCGCGCAGGGGACCGCCGAACGAGAACCCAACGACTGCAGTGCGAGCTTCAATATCGAACCGTCATCGACTCTGCAAGTGGAGAGTCAACACGACGTCGTTGGAGAGATTAGCGGCGGGACTGTTTTCACACGCGGAGCGCTTCTGATGGCGTTAGACGGTGAAAAAGAGCGCATTGTCATTGGGAATTTTCGGATAGAGGTTGACGGTGTCGGTCGGCTGGTCATCAGGAGTTCGCTGAACGGCGACGGTAAGCCGGTGGACGTCTTCTACTCGGACTTCGTCATGCTGGAGTTTGATACCGGCATGAACAGACTGAGGTTGGTGGGGGAGGTATCTTTAGCGCGATCGTGGGCGGAAGCGCTGCGACTGGGCAGCGAAGCAGGAGGAGTCATCGGCGCAATAACAATCGACGCCCTGATGGAACCATCAGTCAGCGAGTCAGACGCGACAGAGACGTGCGAGCTGAGCTCCGTTGTGCTTAATGACTCCCAGTTGAGTGAGGCTGTTGCGGCCGATCTGGGAGCCGACGTAATCGTCGCGGACCTGCAGGGCATCAGGCGCTACGATCCCGTAGGGGATATCACGGCGTTTTCCATCGGGACCACGGCGTGCAACATAGGAACCGCCCGAGCCAATTGGATATCGACTACCAATCAGCACCCGGTTATTTCGCAGAACGCCTATCGACTCAAGGACGACCGCTTTGAGCAGATCGGACTCAGCTGGGTCAAGCACGGGTTTTACGCGGTGTCGGAGAGCTTCTGTGGGCCGTGTCTGGATGTCGTGGACCCACCCGGTCCGCAACTGGGCGTGGGGTGCTCCGATCCATATAGCGCCTCACTCAACGGGGTCGACTGGAATCTGAGTCCCCGCTCGATGATCAACCCGCATACAGGTTACTACGTGTACACGGGTGCGACTCCACCGGCGAGTACGACGATAGAGCGCCGGCTTCAGATTCACAACGCGGACATTGACCCAAGCCTCAATGTTGGGGCGCGCTATTTCATCCAGGGGCATTATGTGTTGTCGGATGATGCCCTGACGGGAATGAATGACAACAACGCGTCGTATCGGGAGGTTTATACGGAGTATGAGTCGCCGGACTTCTTCAATATCAGGATCAACCCGGCTTGGCGGACACAATGGGAGCAGCCGGCAGTGCGGGCCTGGCAGGACGTCGACCCCAGCGTGGTAGAGACGGATATCCGGGTTCCCGATGAGGGGCTTTTCATTCTGGCGGCCAAGGCCATCGACTTGGGTACAGGCATCTGGCGCTATGAGTATGCATTGCAGAACCTCAACTCCGATCGGAGCGGCGGCTCGTTTTCCGTGTCGCTTCCTACCCACGGCGTTATATCCAATATCGGCTTTCACGATGTCGACTATCACAGCGGCGACCCCTATGATCCGACCGATTGGACATGGGCTGTAAGTGATAGCGCCGTTACGTGGTCGACCGATACCTATGACGTCAATGAGAACGCCAACGCCCTTCGGTGGGGAACGGTCTACAACTTCCGTTTCGATCTGAATGCCGGGCCGGACTCGACTGATGTCACTATCGGCCTGTTCAAACCGGGGTCGCCCCACGAGGTCATCGCATCAACTGTGGGTCCGTCGCTGGGCCTGATTGACTGCAATTCCAATGTTATCTCCGATGCGTGTGATCTTTCGTGTTCTGCGCCGGATTGCTCGCAGCCCTGCGGTGCGAGCCTGGACTGCGATACGAACGGCGTGCCCGATGATTGTCAAACGGACTGCAACGACAACGACATCCCCGATGTTTGCGATCTGCGCGATCTAACCAGTAACGACTGTGATGGTAACGGTATTCCCGACGAATGCGATCCGGTTGAAGACTGCAACGACAACGACATCCAGGACATCTGCGATATAGCCGCGGAGACGAGCATCGACTGCAATTGGAACCGCATTCCAGATGAATGCGAACCGCGTGAAGACTGTAATACTAACGGTATCTACGACATATGCGACATCGCGGCGCACACGAGCAACGATTGTGATACCAACGGCATTCCCGATGAATGTGAAGGCTTCGAAGACTGCAACTACAACTTCCTGCGCGATTCCTGCGACATTGCCCTGGGAGTCAGCGAGGACTGCAACGACAACGCCATACCCGATGAGTGCGAGTCGCGGGAGGACTGTAACACTAACGGCGTGTTTGATATTTGCGACATAGCCGAAGGCAGTAGCACAGACTGCAACGAGAACATCATTCCCGATGACTGCGAGCCGTTTTTGGACTGCAATAAGAATTCGGTTCGCGATATGTGCGACATTTCGTCCGGAACGAGCACAGACTGCAATGAGAATACTATTCCGGACGATTGCGAGGCACAGGATGACTGCAATACGAACGGACAGCAGGATATTTGCGAGCTTGCCGACGCCACCGCCACAGATTGCGACAAGAACTACACCCTTGACGAATGCGACATCGCGTTGGGTAGATACGAGGACTGCAACACCAACGACTTGCCGGATGCTTGCGAGATTGCGGAGACCAGTACGGCACCCGGCGGTCCCTTCTTCTGCACGGAAGACTGCGACCCCGACTGCGACAACAACGGCAAGCCGGACGAGTGTGATATCCTGCCGGACAGCGATGGCGACGGGCTTCGCGACTGCGAAGATACCTGCCCTTCGACGGATCCGCAGGTAGAATGTGTTTGCCCCGAGTATCAGGATTGCTGTTTCCCCGAGAGCGGCGGTTGGTGTTATTCTGATATGGGATTTCCACTGGTGTCAATTCAGTTCTGCCTTGGCCAAGGCGGAGTGCCGCCGTGTCTTCCCTCGCCGCTTTGCCGCAATGGCTGTCTGGTAGGCGATGCGGATGACGACGGACGGATCAATCTGAGGGACGTGGTGGGTCTGCAACAGTGCTTCCAAACCCAGGAGACCGGTCCAAGCCATGCCGACTGTCTGCGGCTCTTCGACTTCGACACGGGCGGCACCGTCGACTTAGTTGACTTCAAAGCGTTTCAGAACGTCTACTACAACGGCATTCGCTAAGAGGTTGTTGAAGAATGTAGCGCCGCCCCTCGTGGGCGGCGCAGAACCCCGAGGACGCCACCCACAAGGGGTGGCGCTACAGTCTCCCAGCGTGCTGCTGAGCGACGGCGCAGACAACTTCCGACACGTTCGCCACGCTCGTTACCGTCCGCATTCTTGAAGATCCCTGATAGTGCTTGTATCTTGTCACTTATGAAACGCTTCAAGCTCGGTTTTCGTGTGCTCGTTTATCCGCTGTTGGTCGTTTGCCTGTCGTGTCGGGCAGCGGCGGATGAACGACAGATACTGCATGATGTCAAGGCCTTTTTCGAGGCGTCCAACGCCGAGATGCGAGCGGAGCTTGTCCGCAAGATCGAATCAAACCCTGCGTACGACCGAACGAAAGTCAGCGACTATCTCCTCCGTGCGGGACTGTTTGACAAGAAAGTGTCCGGTTGGACGGAGATCAACGTCTCCGTACTGACCGGGGCTAATCGTGACGTCCTTGTGCGCATTCCCGAAGGATACACCCCCAAGCGGAGATGGCCGCTCATCTACGCTTTGCATGCCGGCGGGACCAACGCCACATGGGCACTCAACTACATGGAGCGGGTACTGGGCAGCGAGGCCGAGCAGTACCTCATCGCCGCCCCGACAAACTGCAACACGCCTGACTTCGACCCCTATGACATGCCCGCGGTCCTGTTCGCGGTGAAGAAACTGGTCAGCGTCGACAGCGACCGCGTCTATGCGACGGGCTATTCCGCAGGCGGAATGGCTACGTGGGCTCTTACCGTTCTGCACCCTGACGAATTCGCCGCATTCATCCCCATTGCCGGTTCGGTGTACATAGGCGCGCAGACGAATCGTTTCCTGCCCAACCTGGCCAACACATATGTATTCAACGTCTGGGGAGCGCAGGACACTCTACCCGGCTGGCGTGGCGAGGGTGCCCCGGGGATCGCTGAATCCAACCGGAGACTCATAAAGACTGTTGAAAGCTTTCAGCTGCCCGTCGACTCCTACGAATTCCCCAACAAAGGCCATCACGGCATAGAGCCCCCGCACGCAGCCCTCATGTCTGCTCTTCGCCGGGTGCGCACCCAGTATCCACCGAAGGTTGACCACGTCTTTCAACATGCCCGCCAGGCGCGGGCCTACTGGCTCGAACGGAATGTTCTAAGGGGCGAGCGCTGGCCCGGTCGCCCGCTGCCCAGCGATATGAAGCCCGGAGAAGACGGCGAGCGTGCTATCGAGCGGGCGCTGCGCGGACAACAAGCGGAGTTCCACGGCCGAATAGACGGACAGACAGTCACGGTCACTTCCAGAGATGTCGAGGGACTGACGGTATGGTTCGGCGACGGGATGATCGACTGGCAAGAAGAGGTTCACGTTGTGGTCGATGATGCCGAGGTCTTCAAGGGTAAGCTCAAACCAGACCTGTACGTCTGTCTGATGCAGGCCAGGCGTGCCTACGACTTCGACCGCCTGCGCTGGGCGGGACTCATGCTAAACGGCACAAACCCCGCCGAGCCGGTCACCGGAAAGACAAGGTTCTTCAACCCGGTGCCGTAGCAGCTTGACTTGCCGTATCCGCTGCCCACAAGAGAACGTGCCGAGTCTGAAGAAGACGACGGATGATCACTCGCCTGGTTCACCTTCCCAGACGGCGGCGGAAACCGATGCGATGAGGCTCTCGAAGTCCTCTTCGCGGATGGTCCGCACATCGAAACAGATTGCGTCGCTGCGCACCCGGGCGACGACAGATACGTCCGCCTGACGCAGCAGCCGGCTCATTTCGTCGACCGAGACGTTGCCCGGTGTCCACTGCACCACGACGGTTTGAAGCTCGCGCTGGGGCATCGACCCTCCCCCGGCATAGCCCACGTCCGAGCAGACGAAGAACTTCTCATCGGGCAGCGCGGTTTCGAGCTGTTCGCACAATGCCCGAGCCCGCCCAGCCAGCTCTTCTGAAGATGCCTTGAGCATGGCGATTGTCGGGATGTTCACCATAGCTTCCTCCCGGTCCCGATAGCAGCGCAGTGTCGCCTCCAGGGCCAGAAGGGTCATCTTGTCGACGCGATAAGTGCGCATCAGTGGGTCCGCGGCCAGGCGTTCGATCAGATCCTTCTTCCCCAGGATGATTCCGCACTGCGGGCCGCCCGAGAGCTTATCGCCCGAGAAACAGACCAGATCAGCACCGGCATCAAGCGAACGCTTCACATAAGGCTCGTCAGGAAGCCCCTCAGCAGAAAAGTCCATCATCGCCCCGCTGCCCAGGTCGTCCACCGCAATCAAACTGAAGCGGTGGGCAAGGGCGGCAATCGCATCGATGGCTACATCCTCGGTGAACCCTACAACGCGATAGTTGCTGGTATGCACGCGCATCAGAACCGCGGTTCGGTCGTTTATTGCGTGTTCATAATCGAAAATCCTCGTGCGGTTGGTGGTGCCCACCTCGCGAAGCGTAGCTCCGCTGGCTCGCATGATATCAGGCAGGCGAAAGCTCCCCCCGATCTCGATCAACTGCCCGCGAGAGACGATCGCCTCACGACCGGTGGCGAAAGTGCGCAGGATAAGCAGCGTGGCGGCGGCGTTGTTGTTCACTACTGCAGCAGACTCCGCCCCGGTCAGCGCGACCAGCTCCTTGACCACGTGAGAGGCACGCTGCCCGCGCTGCCCGGTGTGCAGATCGTACTCGAGGTTGCAGTATCCCGAGCAGCCTTCGACCACCGCTTCGATGGCGGCATCGCACATCGGAGCCCGACCCAGTCCGGTATGCAGCACGATCCCCGTGGCGTTTATCACCCTTCTAAGCGAGGGCAAGGATCGCGCGACCAGTTCCTCCTCAGCCCGTGCGAGCAGGTCCTGAACGTCAAGGGGTTCAGTGATCTTGCCGGAAAGGACGGCGTGACGAGCATTCTCCAGCGCCGTCTGCAACGACGCCACCACCGTCGCCCGGGGCAGGCCGTTGACCCATTCGCTAACCTCCTCGTGCTCCAAAAGGGCCGATACGGACGGAAGCAACCGAAGCAACTCTTTCATCCGTGGTGTCATGTGATATCCCGATAATAATTAGGGTAATCGCTCAAGGCGCGGTCTCCGGAGCAAGGACCCGCGCGTCCCCGCGTCGTTGTGTAAAGCCCACCCGGTCGAGGTGCTCCATGAAGGGCACGACGTACTTGCGGCTGGACTGAAGAGCCTCGCGAACGTCAGCTACCGCCACTCCGCCTCGCTGACGGATAAGCTCCGCGACCCGCTCGCGGAGTTCACGTTCCGTTTCCGTGTGCAGGTACATGTTGCTGTCGATCTGCACCAGCTCGCCCAGTGCAACAGCCAGCGTCGCGAGCCGTTGCCAGCGCTTGCGGTCGGCTTTGGCCGCTACGGATAACCCGTCAAGCAGTGGCGGCTGAAACATGCCGCTACGAATCTCCTGGAGCATCGCGGCCATCAGTTTCTCATCTGCGCCGGTTAACTCGGGCGCAAACGCGGGTAGGCAGGTAAACGAACCTAGGGTCTTGATTGCCTTCCTCTTTATAAACTCATCGAATAAGGGACGGGCCAGTGAAGGGTTCACCAATCGTCCCAGCCAGCCGAGCACCGCGTCACTGTGCCTTCCCGGTGCGTCGGGATGGCTCTTGTGATAGCGCTCGAGCCAGTTCACCAAACGACGCTCGAGATCCTCGATCGCTGCTGGTACCACGTGGACATCCGTTCCCGTAACGAGGACCCATCGCTTCTCCACCTTCAGCTGCTCGTAGATCCCGGGCAGTTCATCCAGCTCGACGCCCGCCCGCGCGACGACCTGCAAATCGGTGGGTGCGACGAACCCCGCCACACGCAACACCTGCTCGACACGGTCGATGGCGTCTCCCACGTGCATCGTGCGCAGAATCTCCAGCTCAGTCTCGACATGGCGACGTCTGCGCCGCGCTTGCGCCCGCAAGACCACGCCGCCGCCGATAGTGCGCGTGGCGCTTTCGTCGCGCAGGATGAACCGTTGACCATAAGTGGCCGCTACCGACTCTCCACAGCGTAGCTGGGCGAACGTCGACGCTCCCGGTTCTAGATGGGAAGCCTCGTACAGGACAACACGGGCCGGTACCTCAACCGTGCCGATCCCCAGACGCGCGATGCTCGTCGATTTCAAAGGGTGCTCGCAAGTTGAGAGATACTCGAGCTCGACATCCATCATGCGTGTGGCTTGAAGGTATCCGGGCGTGGCCAACTCCGCACCCCGGCTTATGCGCTCTCGATCCACCCCGCTGATATTGATCGCCGCCCGCTGCCCGCAAGCCAACGTCTCGCCGGAGACACCGTGCGTCTGTAGGCCGCGCACCCTGCAAGTGTCGCCCGACGGCCACACCTCGAGCGTATCACCACTCTCCACAACGCCGCGCAATACTGACCCGGTGACCACGGTTCCACGCCCCTTGACCGTAAACACCCGGTCCATAGCCACGCGAAACGGCCTCTTGGTGGGGCGTGGGTCGATCCCTTCTGCCACTTCAAGGATCGTTCTCCCGAGTTCTTCGACCCCCACACCCGTAGTTGACGAAACCGGTCGGATCGGGGCATCCTGCAAAGGTGTGTCCGCGAGCTGGTTGCGAACGTCCTCCGTGACCAGCTCGACCATATCCGGATCGACGAGGTCGATCTTGGTAATGGCCACCACGGCACGGCGCACGCCCAGCAGTTTGAGCACTTCAATGTGCTCGACGGTCTGTGGCATAACCGAGTCGTCGGCGGCAACAACGATCAAGGCCAGATCGATTCCGGTGGCACCGGCTACCATCATACGTACGAAACGTTCGTGCCCGGGCACGTCAACCACGCCGAACCGCGCGCTGCCGATGATCAGTTCGGCAAAGCCCAGCTCGATAGTCATCCCTCGACGACGCTCCTCCGGCAGACGGTCGGTATCCACACCGGTAAGAGCCTTCACCAGAAGAGTCTTGCCGTGATCGATATGACCCGCTGTGCCGAGGATGAAGTGGCGCGTGTCACCAGCCGTCGTGTCATCTTCCTGTGTCTTGCCCGGACTCATGTCTGGATTATCGAGCCACCTATGACGGATGCAAGGGGTGAAATGGTCGCGTCGCTCGGGCGGATGAACGCCTGCGACAATCACTCTTGTCGTTTATTGCCTCCGCCGCGGCGCAGGGTATGAACTGCGCTCGCAGCGAATCCCCCAAACGATTCTTCCTTGCCATCCGGCCAGCGGACGGAAACCGCGTCCACACGCCCAGCGTCGCCCAATCCGAAATGGACCCTTGGATCGTTGCTGGAGCAGTAACTGTAGGTAGCCTGAACCAGGCGCCATTGCCTGCGCTGTCCAACGTCAACGCGGACGGTCGCGCCGAGCGCCTCGCTGCCGTGGTTGTCCAGCACGCTGAACATGATCCATCCTCCGCGTTTGTCGGCGACGTTACGCAGCAAGTGCGGGCGGGCGTCTTTGTTGACTACCAGAACGTCAATATCACCGTCATTGTCCATGTCCCCGAAGGAAGCACCACGACTTGTCGCAACAAGAAGTTCTCGGGTGCCCCCGCGCGGAGTGATCTCCTCAAAACGATCGTTGCCCAGACCGCGATACAGCAGGTTCGGCTCCGCAAAAGAGTCACTCGGGTCGTAAGGTTTCTCGGGGGATATGATGGCTCCATTGGCAGTGTAAAGGTCAAGATAGCCGTCGTGATCAAAATCGGCGAAACCCAGGCCGAACGTGGTGAACGCGAAACTCGGCGCTTCCAGGCCCACTACCGAAGTGGCGTCCTCAAACCAACCGTCCTGATACTTGTAGAGTGTGTTGGATTCAGCACGGAGGTGTCCCATGAAGAGATCCACATCGCCATCGTTCTCGATGTCCAATGCGATGACACCCATTCCGGCTTCCGTCATCCCATGCGCATTCAAAGAGCACCCGGCGATCAGCGCTTCGTCGACAAAGCCCCCTTTTGTCGTGTTAATCCAAAGCTGGTTCGGTGTCGCATCGTTCGCAACAAAGACGTCCATCCACCCGTCCATGTTGAAATCCGCCCAGGCGAGACCAAGGCCGTTTCCGAACACCGTCCCGATGCCTACTGATCGGCTGACCTCCTCGAACTTGCCGTTGCCCAGATTGTGATAGACGGTATCACGCGCAGGTGCCTGGTAGTTCGTCGGCTTGCAGTAGTTCAGCTCGCCCGCCGCATTGAAACAGTCGATTTCCCTTTCCGGCGACCAGTGCACGTAGTTGACCACAAACAGATCGAGTCGGCCGTCGCGATCATAATCGATGAACCCACTGCTTGCGCTGTAGGAGGGGTCACCCACACCAGCTTGAGCTGTAACGTCCGAGAAGGTGCCGTCGCCGTCGTTGCGGTATAGGACGTTAGACCCGTAGTTGGAAACATAGAGGTCGACGTCTCCGTCACTATCGTAATCTGCGCATGTACACCCCATCCCGCAACGCAGGTCGCCCACTCGCGCCTCTGTGGTTACGTCCACAAAAGTCCCGTTTCCCTCGTTGCGGTACAGCTTATTCCCAGCTCGGCTCTTTACACCCTGCTCGACAGTCCCGCACTGCACCACGTACACGTCGAGATCGCCGTCTCTGTCGTAGTCGAACATCGCTCCACCGCCGACCACGGACTCGGGAAATAGGTGGCGTACTCGGTGGCCGGAAACGTGCACAAACGTTATACCTGACTCGACTGCGACGTCTTCGAACCAGACTTCCGCAACGCTCTCTAACTCGGTAACCTCGGTGGGTTTCGACTTGCGGCAACCGCCCGGCATCGCGGCAATGACTGCCAACGATGCCAAGCAGGTCAGTACTCTGCTGATGATGCGTCGTCGCACTCCTCGATGCGGTCTGGCTTTCAATGCGCTTGCGCTCCCGGTTGTAGCCCAACGGCCTATCGGTTCATCATGGACTCGAGTCTCTCACTCATCGCGTCGACCTGTTGGTTATGGGGCGCCAATCGCCGGGCCTCACTCAAAACCGTGGCTGCACAGTCCAAGTCTCCGAGATGGAGGCATAGTTCACAAAGCGTCAATCTGGCTTGGACGGAGACGGGGGACTGCTCCACGGCCACTTCGCAATATTGCCGTGCCTCGACGAGCCGACCCAGACTTATATATGTTCTCGCAAGCGACATCGCCACGGCTGCGTTCTGCGGATCGAGCTGTGATGCCGTTTTCAGTGCATCGGCAGCTTCTTCTCTGCGCTGCATTCTCAACAACACGTTCGCCTTGGTCACGTGTGCTTGGGAAACGGTGGGCGCCAGTTCAACGGCTTTGTTTGCATACGCAAAGGCGTCGTCCAGCCGGCCAAGATCCAGAAAACAGGCCGCCAGATTGATGTTTGTGGCCGCGTTCGCCTCGTCTATCCCAAGCGCCTGCTGCAGGAACACCAGTGCCTCTTCGGGTTCTTTGAGCTTCATATGTACAACGGATATGTCGTTTAGCGCCTCTACGTTGTCAGGACGCCAGTGCAGTACGGTGTCGAGCACTTGGCGGGCTTGTTGAGCCTTGCCGCGTTGCAGCAGGCGCTGGGCAAGCCGGATCTGAAACGCCACTCCCTTGTTGTGCCTGTTCTTGACTCGCGACCACTCGTCAGCCATGAAACGTCTTTTGGCGTCGGTGCCCAGCTTCAGCTCGCGCATGGCATCGTCACGTTGACCCAGGGCCCGGTAGGACATCCCCAATAGATAGTGCGCCATTCGATCATTCGGGCGAAGTTCGAGAGCCTTCGTGGCCGCCTGGACCGCACGCTCATACTCGCGCTGACGGACCGCGACGTCGGCTATCCCCACATATCCTTCCGGTTTCTCCGGTGCCAGTCTGACGGCGTTTTGCATGGCGACTTCAGCCTCCGCGACCAGGCCACTTTCGAGGAGCATCACCCCCAGACGGTGATGGGCTGGAGCGAAGTCCGGATGCGCCTCTGTCACCTCCCTCAGCATCTTGAATGCCTCGTCTTCGTCACCACACTTCAGTGTGGCAATGGCAAGATGGTACTTAGCCAGTACATTATCCGGGGCAAGCGACGAGGCGTTTCGGAAACTGTCTTTCGATTCCGTCCAAAGCGCGTTGGCTGCGTAGACCAAGCCAAGTGTCGCATGGCGCATGGCATCCGAGGGGCCCTCCTGGGCCAACTCTATCTGTTCGGAGATGTATGTGCGGATCTGCGGATCGATCTCCGCAAGGTCATCCGGGATTACGATGCCAGGCGCCTGCGACACGCTGGAATCCGGGCTTGTATTCCGATTTACCTGGAGATAGAAAGCGACGCCGACAGCCAGTACCGCAAGCGGAATCGCCGCTAGAACCAAGACGCGCCCCACCAGTCTGCTCCTACCGGCATCCTCGGTCCGCTTGTCCGGGCCCTGGCGGTGTAAGTGTGAACGCTTGGCTCGTCTTTTCCGAGTTCGCTTCACGCCTTGTATCCGGAATGATCAGACGCCCAAACCATTCATTCTGACTCATGATGAGTGCCCGTTACAGCCTGGGGCAGGTCCAAGCGACACAGGGTCGGACCTCCACAAACGCGGCGAGGATCCGAACCGACCACCGATCGTAGCAGGTTGGACAGACCTGGTCAAGCCTCCCTGCAAACCTTGCCACGAATGGGGCGTGATACTGAGAGGCTAGGTCTTGGATCTTCGAATGCCGTCGTTGCGGAACTGCGCTTTGCGACCGTTGCCGTTGAGCTTTGCCGCTCGTACCGCAACACGTCCAATACCGGATGTCTTCCCGTCGAGTTTCTTCGTGTTAGGTTTCGACAACGCTTCTGCCGCGAGACGATAACGGCAATGTCTGCGGAGCCTTCGCGTGATGAGCTCAGTCAAGGCAGCGAGGTTGGCACCTTTGGCGATCATTTGTCTCACTGCCAGCTCGGCCGACCCCTTGCTCCAGTATCCACAAGCATCGGGGACTACAGTCACTTTCCTCTCACGAGAGCGCAACCCCAGCGCCACAGCCTTGACTGATCGCTCGAGTGGATTACCGATGACTATGAACTCTTGTGCGGGAAGTTGTGTCAGGAACCTGTCTGCTTTCGGGTTCGAAAACAGGTCGTCCGTTCGCTCTCTAAAGACGACCTGCTGGTGATTAGAAAATATATCGAGCGGGGCGGAGAGTGTGTTGTCGAACTCGACCCGCGCACATGTCGCGAAGACTGTAAAATCAATCTTCTTTTGTCCGGTTGTTCCATCCACGCAATGTGGTGGCCGACCGTCCAGACTCACGTCGCCAAGACGGTGGGAGTCTATTGCCGAGACCACCGGCACACAGTTCCACTTCGCCCAGGCAAAGATGCTCCGCAAGGCGGGAATCAACTGCGATAAGTTCACGACCGGACACGCGCCACGGGTTGCGCAAAAGTCGCGTTGTGTATTCAGGTCGATTACGACACACTCGTAGGCTTCCCCATTACTACGTCGGATCACGGCCCTCTCCCCTCCCAAAGATCGGTGACCTGATCGCTGCGCAGTCATAGCGCAGCTCTGTACTCAAACGACATGGGCTGTGGGTAAGCTTCGTTCCCATCCCGAAAGCCCCTTCCTCAAGGCAACGCGAGAGGCTCAGCGTTTGCCTTGCGGAACAGTCTAGCACCGAAGACGCGCAAAGGCGATAGGCAGGTGCCTTATTTTTAAACTATTGTGAACTAGAATGTTAGGGCTAATGCGGGATTTATTCGACACTGTGAGTTTGCCAGGGCCGTTTGATTTGCCTGCGTGGTTTTTTCACTGTTACGTACGGAGGATTCTGCCGTCCGAATGTTATCGCACCTGCGTAGCCAAAGCCCCGTGCGGTCGGTTCCGGTGACGCCGCTTGCCTGGTTCATTCGATCTTGCATCGACGTGGCGTTCTCGCCGTCACCCGTGGGCGAGGAGGGCACAGCATCTGCCCCCAAGACCTTCCATCCGCGTGCTTCATCGGCGAAGTTTACGTTTTAGTGGTGCGAAAGCTGCGCGGCGTATGCGATGGAGCGGAGTCGGCAGGTGCGTCGATAAGCTCAATGGTTATCGGACAGTCTTAGCTAACACGCTAACTGATCCGCCGGACTGCCTGAGCCGATGACACTGACATCTTGAGGAGACGTACCCCCGTTCGCCTACACCGAGCGGCAGCGTGGACGGCTTGGATCCACTGTCAGACTCAGCTCAGGACAACGTGTGAAATGATAGCAAACCCAGGATATACAGTACGCCAAGGTCGCCTGCTTTTTCTTCTGGTCTGTTCGATGGCACCGCTGCCAGGTTGCGCCTGTTTTACGTGGTCCAAAGCCGAGGCGAAGCGGCAAGGCCCTCACCCCATCCTCGCCGCTGCCCGGGCTAACCGGATCAACATGTTCGGAGACCTGGGAATAGAGCGAGAGGCGGGTTACTTCACCCGATCCGCCGTTTCACTGAGACAGCACACCTTTTCGGAGGTCGGTACCGATAACGACGTCGACCTGGACCCGACTAGCGGGCGCATGGTCTTCTCCTCCACGCGCCACAATCTCAACCCCGATCTCTATATAAAGTCGGTGGATGGGGTGGCGGTAACACAGTTGACCAGCGACCCGGCTTCGGATGTGCAGCCGGAATTCAGCCCCGATGGCTCCAAAGTGGCGTTTGCCAGCAACCGAGGCGGGCAGTGGGGTGTCTGGATAATCGATGTGAATGGAGGTCAGCCGGCCCGTCTGACCGAAAGCACGGCTGAGGAAGCCCATCCCAGCTGGTCCCCGGATGGCAGCGAACTGGTCTTCTGCAGCCTACCGGAGCAGGGAGGCCAGTGGGAGCTCTGGATTGCTGACGCCCGTGCGGGCGGGTCTCGTCGCTTTATCGGTTACGGTCTCTTCCCCGAGTGGTCTCCCAACGGCGCCCAAATTCTCTACCAGCGTGCTCGCGAGCGCGGAAGCAGATGGTTCAGTATTTGGACCATGCAGTTGGTGAATGGCGAGCCCCGGTACCCAACGGAGATGGCCTCGAACAGTCACAGCGCACTGACTCTTCCTACCTGGAGCCCGGACGGGGGGAGCATCGCGTTTTCCAGTATTACGGAGTGGCCGTCCGATATCTCGGACCAGACCGGTATCAGCAAGACTTACGATGTGTGGGTGATGAACGCCGACGGGCGCAGGAAGGTCCGCCTGACCGACGGATACACCTTGAATTACGCACCGGGGTTCTCTGCGGATGGGCGGGTCTACTTCACTTCAAATCGAAGCGGACATGAGAACATCTGGTCCCTGATGCCCACCGGACAGGGGACGGAACCGTGGAATCCTGATTCGCTGACCGAGCGTGCACCACAGACGACGCAGGCACCGGGCTTTCACGACGAGTTGGCAGCCAGGCCGGCGGCAGTGCGGGAGGGATTTTAGCTTTAGGAAGCTGTAGTTTCGCAGGTTCAGACGCAAGGGCGTCTTCGGTTTGGACGATGAACCGAGTATCCCAGGCCTCTGAGGAGAGTATCGGGGGCATGTGCCTACATGGATGAGCGTGGGTGATGGGGCCTGCGAAGAGTCTGCTCAGTCAGGATGACTACGATGCGGCATGTTGCGCTGTCGGGATGGATCCTCGCGGGACTGATGTTTAGTGCAGGCTTGCTTGCTGGATGCGTGCAGGAGAAGCGTCGCATTGAGCCGACAGTTGTTCCGAACATCCTGCTCGGTCCCATGACGATCGCGGTCGCACCGGCACTGAATCAGAGCGGAGCTACGGAGTTTGATCCAAGTCGCTTCGCGGATCTGATGGCAAGCGAATTGGGTCAGGCTGACGGAATCAAGGTGATCCCGGTCAGCCGAGTCCTGGGCGTGTTGGCCGCCCAGGGAGTGGACAGAGTCGAGTCGCAATCTCACGCACGCGACGTTTCGATTTTGCTCGGTGCGGATGCGATTCTGGTTTTTGCGGTGACTGAATATGACCCCTACGATCCGCCTCGCATCGCAATCTCCGCTCAACTGTACGGGTCAAGGCCTTTCCGGGGCAGCGGGGCGCTGGATCCGGTCGCTCTTTCAAAAGAAACCGGTCTTGCATCCTCGGCGACGGGACAGGGACCTCGAGGACTGCTTGCCGAAAGCCAGAGAGTCTTCGACGCATCGCATGACTCGGTCATCGAGGAGGTCAAGGAGTTTGCCGCCTGCCGGGGGGGTAAAGTAAGCCCGTACGGCTGGCGCAGGTTCCTGGTTAGCCAGCAGGACTATATACGATTCTGTTGTCATGCGACGATTAGAGTGTTGTTGAATAGTGGAAAAGAGGCCCACCTCGCGGATATGACACGCGAGAGGTAAGGATGCCATGAGCGTGATTCGGCAACTTTCGTTGGTAAAGGGAGAAGAGCGTTTCATTTTCCGATACCAATCAGGACAGGAGGCGAAAGTAATCGATGCGTTTGCATCGATGGCATCGGACCGAGAAAGTCAGTTTGACTGGTTCGATGCTGCCGTGCTCAGTTATCAAATGGGCCGAAGATTGGAGACGGAGCTCGATCAGATCGCCACATAACTCAGGAAAGGATCCGGGCAGGGGCCGCCCGCCTGATTCGCGAGGGATGATCAGGTAGTATTGGTCTAATTCGCCGGTGCAAAAAAGAGCGATCATGATAGAGAATTCATTGATTGACGAGTTCCTCAACTACCTGAAGTTCGAACGGCACTTCTCCCCGCACACGGCCAAGTGCTATTCCGCGGATCTCGCGCAGTTCTGTGCGTTCCTGGGGGGACGCACGGGACAAGCCGGCGCGGGGCAGCGAATGGCACCAGGTTCCGCGTCTTTTGGAACCGCCAGAGGGGGCGTGGGCGGTCCGGTGGGAGCCGGTGGAATGGAGACCGCCGTTGCGATCGAACAGGACGTACAACAGAAGCTCCGTGAAGTGACGACGGAACAGATCAAATCGTTCCTCTCATTCCTCGGGACTCTGTCCTACTCCAAGTCAACGATCGCGCGCAAGTTGGCGACGCTGCGCAGCTTCTATAAGTTCTGCCTGCGCCGCGGCTATGTGGAGACGCACCCGCTTGCGACGATTCGCACACCCAAGCAGGACAAACGCCTGCCCAAGTACCTGGAGATCGAGCAGATCAACCAACTGCTCGGTGCACCGGACACCAATACTCTGCTGGGTGCCCGTGATCGAGCCATGCTCGAAGTGCTCTTCTCCACGGGCGTGCGCGTGAGCGAACTGGTTGATCTGAACTTCGCGGATGTTGACTTCCCCAACCAGACGATCCGTGTTCGGGGCAAAGGCAAGAAACAGCGCACCGCTCCGATCGGACCAACGGCAATCGCCGCCATCCAGAAGTACGTTGAACTTCGCCGGGCCGATGCCCGGGCTGCCAGGTTCGACCAGGAGGCGCTATTCGTTAACAAGCACGGGCAGCGGTTGAGCACGCGCAGCGTAAGACGCAAACTGGACAAGTACCTGCAGGAATGCGGGCTCGATCCGAGTATCAGCCCACACACGCTCAGGCACAGTTTCGCCACACACATGCTGAACAACGGAGCTGATCTCAGAAGTGTGCAGGAGCTGTTGGGGCACCAGTCGCTGTCCACCACGCAGGTGTACACACACCTGACGACCCCGAGGTTGAAACAAGCGTACGACGACGCCCACCCGAGGTCGTAGACGAGGACTAGGTTTAGAGGAAAGGGATAGAACCGATCAGGCGCCGCCCCAGTTCCTCCTTGGCTGTAGTCAGACTGGCGGCGCAGAGTGGGGGCGAGAGATGCGATGGCTTCCAGCGGTTCGCCAATGCGTTGGGATCGGGTCGCTCGGGCGCGGAAGCTGATTGAGTCCGGGGACTATGATGTCCCGTGGATTGTGCAGGAATTCCTTCCTCGCTGTCAAGACGACATCATCGCGGACGTATTAGCGTGCCCCGTCGGGGAAGGACATCGTTATCGGGATGTCGCGGCTGAGGCCGTCAGCAGGTCACTCGGGTCCGTGGTGGACCACGCATTGATGCGGAAAGAGTTCTCCTCACACGGTGGACGTGGGGATGTTGAACTTCCACTTCGAACGGAGTCGATTTCTGACTATCCGTTGTGGAGTCTCTGGTGCAGACGTTTCGGCATTAAGAGCATCATAATCGAAACGAAGAACACGCGCACTCAGGCGACTGTCCGCGATGTTCAACAGACTCTAGCATACCTCGTTACGTCGAGACTCGGGCACTTCGGCTTGGTTGTTTCCAGGTCGGGTTTCTCACGTGGCGCCAAGAAGCACCTCTGCGAAATCGCATCGAGCGACGAGTACCTGCTGCTCCCATTGGACCACCACGATCTTATACAGTTCATCCGAGCAAGCGTTGGAGGGCCAACCAGAACAATGGAGTTCCTCCGGCGCAAAGAGACTCTGCTGCTCCAAGCGGCGTGAAGGGGTTCCTGGGCATGCCCGGGGTTTCGGGCGCTTGGACGCCCTACTTCCCTATGCAGAAGTTAGCGAAGACGTGAGCCAACAATTCCTCTGTAGGGACAACACCCGCAATCGTCCCCAGAGCGTCCAGTGCCTCGCGCAATTCAAATGCCAGTATATCGGCACAGTCGATGGTCTCGTGGGCGTTTGCGCTTATCGAAGCAGCCCGTTGCAGAGTCTCAGCTCCGGTGTCAAGGGCTTCCCTTTGCCGTTCGGTCAGGAATAAGACCTCGCCCGATGTTGTGGAGCTTGACCCTGCAAGACCTTCTGCAAGGGCTGTGCGCAGGTCATCCAAACCGGTGCCTTTCAATGCGCTGACCAGGCATACCGGGCCGAGCCCTTGATCCTGCAAGCGCCGATGCTGTCGAGCAGCCTGCGTCAAGGTAACAAGATCACACTTGTTGACAGCAAGCACCGTTCGCACCGGAGCAAGAGAACGCAGCAGATCGAACACGTGTTCATCCAGCGGGGCAGTGACCTCTAACACCGCGCACAGCAGATCGACTTGCTCAGCCGTCGATATTGTCATGTTACGTGCCTTGGCGGCAACCTCGTCGATGGAACGATCCATTCCGGCAGTATCGAGAAGAATCGCATCGACGCTGCCCAGCTGCACCGGGGCGGAGAGAACGTCTCTGGTGGTCCCAGCAGCGGCGGCGCAGATGGCCCGGTTCGTTCCGCTCAGGCGGTTCATCAGCGAACTCTTGCCCACGTTGGGAGGACCGATAAGCAGAACGTGAGGAAGAACTTCGAGACGCTCCATCGGTGTCGAGCTCGCGATGATCTGTCGCAAGCAGTCCAAGACTTTCCCGATCCGTCTATGAAGTGCCTCAGGTGCAATGAAGTCTATGGGCTCCTCGCAGAAATCGATGTCGGCTTCCACAAGGGCAAGCAGCTCGGTCAGTTCAGCACGCAGATCGTGCACCATCCGCGAAAAGGCTCCCTCGCGTATCCGTCGTGCCGCACGGAGCTGAGTGTCGGTCTGCGCCTGGATAACACCGGCGACGGCTTCTGCCTCAACCAGATCCATCGCTCCGTTGAGAAACGCCCGAGCGGTGAACTCCCCCGGATGGGCGGCGCGCGCACCAAGCACGATCGCGCATCTGTGAACAGCCTCCAGTGCCGCCGGAGAACCCACTGTGTGAATCTCCACAAGATCCTGCCGGGTGTAGCTGTGAGGCGAGCGGAACAGATAGAAATGCGCGGGAAGGCCTGTCTCTTCGTCGATAAGCACGTCGCCGAAAACGCGTGTCGACCCGGGTTGATCGGCTAGTTCGTTTGCTCCCGCGGTTCGTGCCATCCGGGCCACAATGGAGATTGCCTGCGGTCCGGAAAGCCGGATTATGCCTACTGCTCCGTACCCGGGCGCAGATGAGAGTGCGACGATCGTATCGTCCAGTCGATCCAACATGTTCGGTTTCAC
Source organism: Phycisphaerales bacterium (assembly GCA_020348265.1). Classification (GTDB taxonomy): domain Bacteria; phylum Planctomycetota; class Phycisphaerae; order UBA1845; family UBA1845. The sequence goes on from CP070744.1 coordinate 4,184,251, forward strand.
CGCTTCGCAGGTGTCCACCGCAACGCGTTCAACCCGGGCTGACGCGGGACACTTGTGACCAAGTCGGATAGTATCGAGCGAGCGAAGTGAACTCAACGGAGGTGCTAATGATCCGATACGAGTGCGACAAGTGTGGGAAGTCTCTGGCCGCAAACGATAGGCAGCGCTACATCGTCAAGATGGAGATTTTCGCGGCTGCCGATCATGTTGATCTCGATGTGGAAGCGGTTGCCGATCCAAAGCTGGAGATGGCGAAGGTTCTGAGCCAGCTAGCCGCTGCCGACCCGGACGAGATCGAGGATCAGACCTACCGTGCGTTTCGTTATGACCTCTGTGATGACTGCCGAAGAACCTTCCTCCGGAATCCCTTGGGATGATAGCACGCCTATCGGCTTAATCGTCGGCCGGCGTCTTCTGCCTCGAAGATATGGGCATGTGATAGGTCCAGCGCCACAGAATAGCGTTCGCCTGCCGTGACACCCACCGTCGGGGGAACACGTGCGACGATGAGCCTGCCCGCAGATGTCCTCAAGTGGACAGAGATGCAGTTGCCAAGCGGCTCAACGATATCGACTGACATATCTCGCACCCAAGCAATTCTGTCTGAGTCAACGCGCGGTTCCTCGCGGTGGTGTGGTGAATCAGCTGCAAGTACCTCCACGTGTTCCGGTCTTATGCCGAGAGCGACTTTGCGCCCTTCCAGCGAACCGAGGCCTTCCGCGATGTTCGCGGGAAGTCTTAACCGATAGGCGTCGGCAGAGAAGTAGACTCCTGTTCCGTCCAGTTGAAGGCTTCCCTCGAGGAAGTTCATCGACGGGATACCGATGAAACCCGCGACGAACCGGTTCGCCGGCTTTATATAGACTTCGAGCGGTGGCCCGTATTGTTGCAGCGCGCCGTCTCTCATGACAGCAATCCTGTCACCGAGGGTCATTGCCTCTTCCTGGTCGTGCGTGACGTAGACGATTGTTGTCTGCAACGTACGGTGAAGCGCCTTCAGCTCAGTGCGCGTGTGCGCCCGCAGGGCAGCATCGAGGTTTGACAATGGCTCGTCGAAGAGGAACACCTGCGGCGTACGGACTGCCGCCCGCCCGACAGCGACCCGCTGACGTTCCCCGCCAGACAAGGCGGTGGGCTTGCGGCTCAGCAAGCGCTCGATGTCAAGCAGGGCTGCAACCTCGTGAACCTTGCGTCTGATCTCCTGCTTGGGGACACGGTGCATTCTCAGGCCGAAGGCCATGTTGTCGAAAACGGTCATGTGGGGGTAGAGGGCGTAGTTCTGAAAGACCATGGCGATATCGCGTTCTTTCGGAGGAACTGACCCCGCGTCGCGCTGCCCAATGCGAATGACCCCCGAGGTGAGTTCGTCGAGCCCGGCGATCAGCCGCAGGGTTGTGGTCTTTCCACAGCCCGACGGGCCGGCCAACACGACCAAAGCCCCGTCGTTGACCGTGAGGGTGAGGTTGTCGACTGCGCGCACACCACCGCCTGCGTTGGGATATGTCTTCGTGACGCCCTGGAGTCTGACGCTTGCCATCCGCTGATCAGCCGTTGGATTCGAGCCGTCCGTGGGCCTCGCCCCTAGTTCGTTCTAAGTTGCCCTCCTGGTCGTTCCGCTTGATAAGAGGGTTTGTAGCGGACGCAGTATGTCGTTTCAAGTCACTCGTTCGGAAACGGCCCACTGGTTGGGGCGAGATTGCAGACTTGCACAAAAGCCCGATCTGAGTGTACTGTAGCGTTTTGGCACAGCGCCGACACTCGAAAACCTGTAGTTGCCTCAAACGGATGACGCATATGAGCGCTGACTTGCACGATGTGGCGATAATCGGAGCCGGGCCTGCGGGAGCAACGGCGGCGATCAAGCTGGCACAAAAGGAGTACCGCGTCGCCCTGGTGGATTCTGAGAGCTTTCCGCGCGGCGGATCTTACCTCGCTTGGCTCAACTCTCGTGCGGCGGAGGTGCTTTCGGAGCTGGGCGTCGCAACAAGGTCGCTGCTTAGCCGACGTATAGCGGGTGTCACCTTCTCCAATGCAGACTTCTCGAAAAAAGCCACGCCAAGCTTTGAGAAGAGTCCGGGATATCTAATAGACCGCGTCAAGCTTGACAACGCACTCGCTGAAGCAGCGACTGCCTGCGGTGTTGACTTACTGGGTGGGTGCGCGGCCCACGATCTTGATCTCAGGGAATCATCGACGATTGTGAAGCTAAGCGACGGCCGGCAGGTGGAAAGCAAGCTGCTTCTCTTGGCTCCCGGGCGAGGGTCGGCCTTGATCGAGCGTGCGAGTTTCCCTCGTATTAGTGCGGAAGCGATGATGTGGACCGCACAGGTAGATGCTTCGCTCGAGACGCCTCTGAAAGACGCAAAACCCCGCGTGACGGTAGTGCTCGGACTCGATAAACAGGGGAGTTTCGGCCTGCTGTATGAACTGAAGGATCGTATCGGTGTGGTTATCAACTGGGCCAAGGATAGACAGGCCGCGATACCCGCGCTGGCCGGACTGTGCAAGACGGCATTCACTCGGGATGTTCTTCCGATGGATCTGGCAGGTGAAGCGGTTCGTGCGCGGGCTGCTGCAAGCCCTGCCTCGATCGCCCTCGACCTTGAATCCCACGTAGGCAAACACACCTTGTTGATCGGCGATGCAGGCGGTTTCGTATCCGCCTTGAGCAACGAAGGCATCTACCCGGCGATGTGGTCGGCGCGAATCGCGGTCGAAGTCGCCGAGGCTGCTCTATCCAGCGTGCACTCCCAGGATGCCCTGATCACATTTGACTCCCGCTGGCGCATTGAAATGGCGGACTACCTTCGCTCGCCCAACACGGACAACCAGTTTCTCCTTCCGCTGGTGTTCTCCAATCAGCCGATGGCGGACCGGATGGGCATGGCTTTCTTCGCCGGCGAGAATATCTAGTGCTTCATTACACGTGAATTGGGGGGTGGCATGGCCAAGCGAAGCGCCGCCATGTATTGCCGCGTCAGCATGCCGGCGCCCGACTTCGTCGAGCTTGGGCATGGCACGCTTCACCCTGAGGCATCCATCAGGCGAGGTGTCGCGGAACACTGGTCGGACGTCGTTTATATACCCCACGACGTTTACAGGTGCGCTCTGTGGTGTATAATGTCCGTTGAAGCCAACCGGCAGAGGAGCGAGTTGCGCGATGGCGGGATTGGGAGTCAATGTCGATCATGTAGCAACAGTTCGCCAGGCCCGGGGCACCGATGAACCGGACCCGGTGTGGGGTGCGGTAGAGGCGGAGCTTGGGGGGGCGGACTGCATCACCTTTCACCTGCGCGAAGACCGCAGACATATCAATGACCGCGATGCGCGCCTGCTGCACGAGACGGTGGCGGTGAAGCTGAACATGGAGATGGCCATCGCTGACGAGATTGTGGACATTGCCATCGGGCTCTGTCCCAGGCAGTGCACGCTGGTTCCGGAAGAGCGTCAGGAGTTGACCACCGAAGGCGGGTTGGACGTTGTGCGCCACCAGGATCGGATCAGTCGGGCGGTCGCCAGGCTTCACCGCGCGGGCATTGTGGTCAGCGCGTTTATCGAGCCGCTTGCAGATCAGCTTCAAGCGTCTGCCGACAGCGGGTTTCAGGCTGTTGAGCTTTGGACGGGGGCCTATGCAGATGCCAAGAGTCCCGAGAGGCGGGATGAAGCTCTTGCCGAGCTGAAAAGCGCGATAGAGCTGGGCCACAGAATCGGGCTTGAAGTGCACGGCGGGCATGGGCTTACGTACCGCAACATCGGACCGGTGGCGAGTTTGCCCGGTTTTTGCGAGTTCAATATCGGCCATTCGATCGTATCGCGGGCGATTTTCGTAGGATTGCGCGAAGCGGTTCGGGAGATGAAGCGGTTGATTACTCTGCATGCCCCTGCCGGTTGAACCCGGGGCAGGTTCGCGCGCGGACGACGGGTGATCAGAATGGGGCGTACTTGCAGGCAGTGCTCAAGCCCTCGGCAGGTTATGATTTCCGTAATGCTTGTCTTGCCCGAATATTGATGGAGGATCGAGCGATGACGCGACTTTCACGTATAGGCGATGGGCTTCGTGGTTCAATGACGGCGCTGGTTACGCCCTTTCGCGGCGGTGCGGTGGACTGGGCCCGGCTCGAGGCGCTTGTCGATCGACAGATTGTGGGCGGCACGGATTGGCTGGTGCCTTGCGGGACCACCGGTGAGTCTCCTACGCTTTCCGCTCGCGAACACGACGAAGTAATGGAAGCTGTCATAGCCCACTCGGCCGGCCGGTGTCCGGTTTTGGCCGGGACCGGATCAAACAACACTACGGAGGCCATGCGGAAGACGACGCACGCCGCTTCCGCCGGAGCAGATGCGGCACTCGTTGTGGCTCCGTACTATAACCGACCTACCCCGGAAGGTTTGTATCGTCACTTTGCGGCAATTGCGGAGGCGGCTGACCTGCCAATCGTGCTGTATAACGTACCGGCACGTACCGGGATCAATATCGGAAACGACGTTGTGGTTCGCCTGGTTGAGACATGTCCCAACGTCGTTGCGATCAAGCACGCCACGGGCAGCGTGGACGACATCACCAACCTGCTTAACCGATGCGAGGTCGCGGTCCTGAGTGGTGACGACTCCCTTACCTGGCCGATGATGGCACTGGGAGCGGTCGGGGTGATCAGTGTGGTTGGCAATCTCTGTCCGTCTCTGCTAAAATCACTGGTCAAAGAGGCGTTGGAGGGGAATTGCCCGGCTGCGCAGAGATGTCATCGAAAGGTGTACGATCTGGCGGAGAGTATTGGCCGATATGGACCTAATCCCCTGCCGATCAAGACCGCCATGGCGATCTGCGGGCTGCTCGAGGAGGAGTTTCGACTTCCCCTGTGCCCGCTCGACGCCAAGGCCCGTACGGAAATCGAGCAAGTACTGCGGCGACACGAGTTGATTGATACGACGTCCACGGCACTGACGCCGGAGGCCCCTGCCGAAGCTCCGGCATCTATACCACGATCGCAACGCGAAGAGTCAATCGTATGAACGAAGCTCTGCACTCCGCAATGGCATACGGTACCCCTCTCAGTTTGCTGCAGAAGATCTCAACCTGGGTTTCTTGGGCGATTGGCGGAGCGATCTTCCTGACCGTCGGCTGGGTGGCCTTGGAACCCGTCGACCCCCTCGGTCCGGTTAGCGTGCTGGCTGGTAGCAACGCCCTTGTGACCCTGATTCAAGCCGCCGCCCTTGCCGGTGTTGCGGCTGCGCTGGGGACAATAGTTGCCGGCCGGATTCGCGCGGATGTGGGAGTCTTTGCCGCGGCGCTGGGCATGGCTGCAGTATCGCTAAAAGGGGCAACCGCGGAGTATCTGCTTGTGGAGCATGCGGATTTGTCCTCCGCCTTCACGCGCGCACTGGCGGCGAAGCTGGCGCTGGAATCGGTCGGCTGGTTTGCGGTAGTAGTCGTTGCACTCGCGGTTTCGAGCCTGGTGGCGCGTTGGTTCGGCGAGACGAGTAATCGTCCCTGCGGAGACGGGTATGATTCGCACGTCGTTGAAGCCCCGGCACCGGCAGGATTCGATGTCCCGCTCGCGGGGAGTCGTCTTTTTGGCTGCTCGCCTGGAGGTCAGACCCCGCCAAATGACGGTTTGAGGCATACGGTTATTGCCGTCGGAGTAGGGCTTGTGGCGATGAGCTTCTTCTCGTCTGGCTTGTCTTCACGCTCGATCCAGCATGGACAGGCGTGTTTTGCGGTAACGGCGGCGGTTTGCGTTGCATGTTATACGGCCCATAGATTTGCCCCGGTGCGCTCTGCTCTCTGGTCGATCCTGGCCATCGGAGTCATGGCCCTGGTGGGATATCTTTGGGCGAGCGTTCGCCCGGTTGCCCGCGGTTTGCCCGTCAACGTCCCATCGAGCCCGTTTTTGCGCGTGTTGCCTATCCAGTTCATTGCTGTCGGTACTGCTGCTGCTTTGGCGATGTTCTGGTACATGTACTTGCCGCCCGTTACGGCCAAGGGTAAGGACGAAACGCGTGCCAATCGGCATTCTCTGAAAGGTCGCGGATCGTAATGCGCAAGCCGCGGTTCAAGCGAGACGCGTTTGCTGCGCTGCGTAAGCGAATCCTCCGTGAGACGGAAATCGCTTTGATGATCGGGCTGAGGTTCCCGGAGAAGATGCCTCGGATTCCCACCATCGAGGTGGGGAAAGGGACCTTTCACTCCACCTTTGCAGAAGAGTACTGGAAGGAGACCCTTGATCTGGACGAGGCGGATATCGAGAGGCTGCAACATGTCACGCCGGTGGAGTGGCTGCCGGATTATCAACAATAGGCGCTGCGAATGACGATTGCATGTCAAGGGTCGTCCGTGGAGGACTCCTGGTTGTCGCCTGTGGAAATCGGGGGGAGGTCGCGGCGGACAAACAGGTTGAGGTATCTTCCTCCGATCTCGATTACCTCATACCTGTATTCTTCTCGCAGGCTTGGGTGGTCGAGCAAGTCGCGGTTGAATTGACCCCATACCATCAGATTCAGCGCCCGTTCCGCGACGGGTCGCGGGGTCAACACGTGGACCAGGAGTATGTACCCCGGGCGGCGGGATAGGACATAGTCCACGTCATACTTCTCGTGTCCGGGGTAGCCTGTGCCTAGACGGGTGCGCTTCTTGGCGATTCTGCGGTCGATGATTCCGTGCGGGTCGATGACGGTCATACCCGAGTAGTACCCGAGTGCACCGATGGCCACTGTGCATACCGACTCGCCCTTAGCGGCATCTTGTCGAAGCCGTCGGCCGATGCTTGCCCAGTCCCGAGCGTGTCGGCATTCGGAGGTAAACTGCTTTAGATGAGTTACCTTCTGCTCTTCCTGGCGCACCGTCTGTTTCCACACAATCAGGCTCGAAGACGCGATTGCCCCGAGAGCAACGAGAGTGGCTGCACCTGCCAGAACATGTGAGGCTCGAAACCTCTTCAAGGCATAGCTACATGGATATAATGCCACCAGACTGACAAAAGGCAACACCGGAACCATGAAGCGGAACATGGCGAAATGGTCGCCGCCTTCGTATACGATGACCAGGGCCTGCACTGCCGCGATGAGCAGGAATCCCCTCACCCATCTTGGTGCACCGCGCATAATCGGCAATGCTATCAGCACCAGGATAGTCAAAAGTGGTGCCGCGCAGGCGGCATCTGCCAGGTAATGTAAGCCCCGCTTGAGCAGACTCATGTTCCCGTAGTCAAGCTTGGCGTAGAAGGTGTTGGGGAACGGGTCTGAGAAATACAACCCTCGTAGCGCCCAGTAGGTTAAGAAGCCCACCCCTAATATAGCCGTGTATACTATGGCGGCACGGGTAGGGCGGCATCGGCGGCGGGCAAGCAGGATCATCACCGGCGCAAGAGCGACGGCTTCGGGCCTGGTCATCGATGCCAGAACCAACAGCATCGCAGAACACGCAACTCTGCCCCACGTTCGCGCGTTCAGCAATAACATTGCGGATTGCAGTAATAGAAGTGCATACAAGCAGCTCTCCAATGCGGAGTTTGCCCAACAGACCAAGACAGGGTTTGAAGCAAGCAGCACTCCCGCAGCAGTCGCAAGCAGGTGTCGCCGTCGAAAGACGCGTTTTGCTGAGAATAAGGCGACTAGTCCTGCCAGACACGCCAGCGACGCACGACCGACAGCCACGGCGAATTCGAGGGGATCGAGACCTGCGCGGATAGCCGCCGCCTCGAGGGCTACCAGCAAGAAGTTGGTGTATCCTTCGACCCGCTCTGGGGGGTTGAAGCATAGTCCATAGCCGCTGGCCCAATTCAGTGCATAGCGGGCCGATATGAAGGCGTCGTCGAGCGGGGTCAGCTCAAACCGGGAAGCGGCCAAGACGGTCACTGCATAGGTGACCCCTGCTGCAACCAGAGCGGATATCCAGGGCAAATGCCGTACCAGCGGTGTCGGCCTTTTCGTTGACATTCATAACTGCCGGGGCCGTGGCGATAGAGCTCGACTGCATCGTTCCGCGGACTAAAGCCCACTAACGGTGTTGGCGTCGTCCATAACTTCGTTCATGCTTCCGCTGCGAAACCCCCGAAGATCCAGCGAAACGTACTTGTAGCCCAGTGAGCGAAAGTAGCGATCGATACTTGCTGACAGCTCCGCTTCGGCAAGGCGAGGTATCAGGTCGGCAGGTACCTCGATCCGGGCTACCGCGCCGTGATGCCTGACGCGACACACGCGGATTCCCATCTCATGCAAGAAGGCCTCCGCCGCTTCGATCATCCCGAGTTTCTCCGGCGTAACTCGTTCACCATACTGAATCCTGCTGGACAAGCAGGGGTTTGCGGGTTTGTCGAAGTTGGGCAGGCCCAGCTCTTGAGATAACTGCCGAAGATCCTGTTTCGTCAAACCTGCCTCGGCGATCGGCGAGTGGACTCCCGCTTCTCGGCCTGCCTGTATGCCCGGTCGAAAATCACCCAGGTCGTCTACGTTCGTACCGCAGACGATCGCTTTGAAGCCGCGTTTCTCGATGAATCGCTGCATGTGGGAGTAGAGGTTTGCCTTACAGAAATAGCAGCGGTCAGTCGGGTTGCTGACGTAGTTGGAGTCATCGAACTCGTCGGTGTCGAGAATGACGTGTTCCGCGCCGAGCGACTTTGCCAACTCGCGGGCATGCTGCAACTCCGCTTTTGCCAGACTGCTGCTGCGCCCGGTTACTGCGACGACCTTATCCGCACCAAGCGTGTCGATCGCGACCTTCAAAAGCAGCACGGAATCTACTCCGCCGCTGAATGCCACTGCAACGCTGTCGAGTTCATCAAGCGTTCTTTTCAGTCGTTCGTGTTTCTTGTCGAGAGAGTCTTCCATGAACAAGTAATCCACGTCTGCACGATAGTCGGACTATCCAATGATAGCGATAGCGAGCTGATGTGACCACCGTCGCGGTCAGTCTCCACGCGCGGCGGGTGGAGGCAGGATGGGGAGCTTGTCGAACTCCTCTCTGAATTTGTCGAGTTCGAGCTCCTCGAAGAGCACAGCCGGAGCCACGATGCTCGCGACCGTTGCGACAACGGAATTATGCACCTTGCGGTCGCTTCCGGAGGCCAGGATCCGCTTGAACACCCGAGGCCTGACGGGCAGAAACTCCAGCCCGCGGACCAGTTCCTCCCGGCCATCCTCAACGCTGACCTTGTAGGCATAAATCGGCGGGCCGAGGGACCCCGGCCCTCCGCTGCGCATGGCCTCGATGCGCAGACCGTACTCCAATCCTTCCTCGCGAGCGGCGTCGATGAGCTTCTGTTTGAGCTCATCCGTGGAGACGGCGTTGTCGTCGAGTATGTGCATGCATGAGAACGTCGCCCGGGCGTCACCGAGTCCCATGCTCCGCCCGTGTCCTGTGCTCTGCTTCGTTTTTCTCGTCGGTGCCCGGCTTGCGAGCAGGTTCTTGAGTATCCCATCCTCGACTATGTTGACTCTCGTAGCCGGCACAGCCTCATCATCGTAAGTATAATGGCCCGCCAGCAGGGTCCCCTCGAACGAATCGGG
>CP070744.1:4193851-4210049 GCA_020348265.1 Phycisphaerales bacterium
CTGCAACCACGCCTCCAACTACGTCCCCATCGGTGGCCGGCTACCCCGGGATCGCGATGCCATCCTCAAGACACTAGATGCCGCCCTTTCCGGCGAAGTACCGCTTAGAGCAGAATGGTCCCGCGGACTCTAAAGTAGACTCCGAATTCGCCTGACACGTGGGTGCCGTGGTGCCGCCCGCGGAACGCGGGCGCCGCCATGCTCGATTAACGCGCAACTCGCCGCAAGAATCCACAGACTGCTTGGGGAGCATTCTCGATTTCGCATGTCTGCGGTGAGCTGGGCTGTCATCTCGTGGAACCGCAACGCCTCTTCGTTGCCCGCAGAAAGTACAACCCACACATAATCATCGGCCAGGTGATCATGCCCGCAGCTCCACAACCACCGGAGCCGCATCCTCGCGGGATGGATGGGGTGTCGTCATCACCGGCTACGACGGTCGTCCGGGCTTGCGCCTCGGAAGGGATGCTGGATGTGTTCCCCAACCGGTCCCGGGCGACGGCGTAGAAGCGGTAAGTGCTATCAACTTGGCCGGTATACTCTGCCGATGTCTCTTCGGTTTCTTCAAGCCACGCGGTGTAGTCGCCATCATCCACCGAAACGTAGACCGTATAATCCCAGATGCCCACGCCGGCGTCATCACCCGACCACGAGACAGTAAAGGTCTCCTGCTCCGTCGTTTCTTCAAGGGGATCAACTGAGCACGTCGGAGGAGCTGTATCTATAGTATGAACCACTTCGGGTGTTTCGATGGGATCGTTTATGTCGAACACGATCGACGCATCGTTGCCGATCTGCGTACCCGATTCCAGCCCCTCCTGCGGGCGGATCGAGAAGGCCACATATCCCTGCCCCTCCGGAGGGACGCCGTTCGGAGGAAGCTCGATATCCGAGAAAGTGAAGGTAACCAGGCCCGTCGCCTCATCAAGCTCACAGGTAAGCACGTCCGGGTGACTGCTGTCTTCGACCGTGAAGGTCGAATAGTCCAAACGATCATCAAGCTGATCGGTGATGGTCACATGTCGCGCCGCTGCCGTCGCTTCCGGCAGGTTTTCGAAGTGGATCACATACTGCAGGGATTCCGTGCCCAGTATGAAACCGTCGATACCCGTGCCAGATACCTTATCGTTGGGGTCGAAGGCGTACAACTCACTAAAGCCCAGCAAGCGTTTGAGCATATCCAGGCAGGACTTGATGTCGGATATCGCTCCGAATACGAGGTCCCAGAGGGGCATGGCCTCGGGAATGAGTGCGCGGAGGGCCGCCTCGCCCAGAGCTTTGGCAGCCATACCGGTCAGTTTGGCGACGCCGAAGTCCTTAACCGTCTTCTTGATCACCTCCCGCACGACGTCGTCCATCTCGCCCTCGGGAACGTCGTGGCCTCGGCGTTTGAGCTCCGCGTTGATGTTCTTGACCAGTGCATCGACAATCGTGCACAGATCCCCGATAGCGCTTTCGCACGTGGCGTCTTTAGAGCTCGTATCGTCGGAGGCTTGAACGAACCCGACCGTAGCTTCGAGTTCGATGTCCCAGTAGATCGGGGCGACGCCTTCCGGACCGGCCACGTCCAGACGAAAAGTGTAGCGCTCATACGGAGCGAGCTTGGCAATCCAAACGTACTCCGGGACCACTCCGTCGGAGGTGGTGTACTCTTCGTCGGTTTGGCCCTCACCCCCCTCCACCGCTGCGGGCAGATCCAGCTTGTACTGCGTATCTTCGGTGAGTTTGAGGCTGACGATCAGATCGGTGAGTTCTACGTTGCCGGTGTTTTGGGCCGTGATGGCAATGTTGGCATCATCATAAAGGCTAAGCCACAACAATCCCATAACGTCCACGGTGGCGCCAAGATGAGCCTCCTCTATGGTGAAGGCGTCGGCCAACGACAAGACCGTGCTGTCCGGTGACGTTACCACGACATCATACAGGCCTAGCGGTTGGTCGGTCAGGTCAAAGTGTGTCTCCAATGTGCCTTCCGCCGACACTGTGGTATCCGTGCCGACGATATCGTCTTGGCCCTCCCGGGTCAGCGCAGCCGACATACCTTCCTCAAAATCGCCGACGATACGCACGGTCATTGTTCCGTCATCCCCGCCGCTGTCAGGAACGACCAGCCCGGTTTGCTCGTCGACGGCGAGATCGACGACGATAGCCCCGCTGCTGCCTGCCGCGATGTACAGCTTCTCTCCATCCGGTGTGATGGCCATCTCGTGGTTGTTATACGCACCACCCGCGCGGGGTAACTCGATCCCGGTCATGCCGTTGAGAGTCACGTCATCCAAGTCAATAAGTTGATAGTCGGACCCGCTCGCGACCAGAATCTGCTCACCGCCGTAAGTCGTTTCGTCCGCGCCGCCGTACGTACCACCCCACCCCTCAAAGTACATGAAAGCACCGTTCGGCGCTCGGGATAGCATGGCCGGCCCGAACGACCATTCATCCAGAGCGACAGTGCGAAGCACGGTCATAGTGGTGGTGTCCCAGGTATTTCCCTGAGAGTCGAATAGAAGCGTCCCATCCTCTGAGAGTACCATGCGAATGTCAGCTGCCCCCTCCCACATAGAAGGTATCTCGTACAAAGATAACGTAAGCGGCGCCGTAACCGTACCTCCCGCCAGCCCGTCGATGGTGTGCAAGGCGGTTCCCTCAAAGTCACTCGCCGGATCATCACCGAGCACGTACAATCTGTCCCCATCCGGGCTCATGGCTATCTCGCGGGCGCGGTGGAAATTGGGTTCCCAGCTCGGATTCGCAGCCAGCAGGCCGTTGATCTCCCCATCACCCGGCGTCGTATCCACGAAAGAGAGCGCCCCATCTGCTATGTCGAGGACGTGGATATCCCACTCCCCCGCCACGTACATGGTCTGCCCGTTGGGAGAGAAGGTCATCATCCCTTCGTGCCAGATCCACGGCACATCACTCTGGTTGACGACGGCATGCGTGTCCGGGTCGAATTCCCAGAATGCGTTCTCCGTGTTAACGAATAAGCGTCCCTCCGGTGAGAAGGCTATCCCCCCGATGAACCCGTCTTCAGCAAGCTCGATCGTGTTGAGTACGGAGTCATCAGCCGTATCGATTACCACGATACGCGCCCAAGCGTCTCCGAAATAGACCTTTGTTCCGTCCGGCGAGACGGTGAGCGTGTCCCACTCGCCCTCATCGGGCATAGGCAGGTTCTCTGCAACGCTCGATGCCAGCGGATGGGCATCGACAACCGCCTGAGCGTGAACCAGACCGGAGTAGACCAGCACGCATAGCGGTGTCAGGAAAATGACCGGGATTGTACGTTCTGGTTTGTAGAATAACTTCCGCCGCATCGTATGCCCTCACTTTCAGTTAACCCGCAAGCGGGCCCGCCGCTGCGGCAAATGCCGTCATTCGAGACCATGCCGCCGACTGCTCCGGCGTTGCGCCATACTAGATAAGCAAATGACAGACTAATGCGCGACTATGTAGTCCGTCCGGTTACGCCGGAATTCACCGGGCTTTCACCCAAACCCGTGTAGCATAGACTGCCGCCGGCACCAAGCCAAGCCGCCAAGCCCGCCTCTTCGAGCACTTGATGAGTGCGCCCCCCGGCGGACTTGACGATAAGCCGAGTCCTCGGTAGCGTCACCCCAGCAACCGCGCGGGAGTCGAGAAGGCAGACCGATCCGCCCCGACACATGTCGGGATAAGAAAGCGGATCTGTTATCCGAACCGCGCCCGTAAAGCGGCGCTGTGGACCGAGGCATCCCGACACGTGTCGGGATGAGGGAGCGGAGTTGTGCGGTGAAAGTACGTTGGCTCGCGTCCGGTGTCTTGGAAGTTGAAATAGGGCAGGTCGATCCGCCAAAGGCGCAGAGACTTGCCGCGACTGCTGCCGGACAGTGAATGGCGTCAAAGTATTGTCACCACGGCAATACGAGGCGCCTTGCCTTCTCGCTGTCCTGTGGTGTTGCAGTCTTGGAGGAGTGGCCGAGCGGCTGAAGGCGACGGTCTTGAAAACCGTTAGGCGCGAAAGCGTCTCGGGGGTTCGAATCCCTCCTCCTCCGGTTATTCTTGTGGAATGGAGTACGCTCGTGTCGTCAACAATCGCTGAAACTCAGCATTTACCAGTCATTGCTGATCCGCTGGATGGATTGCTGGTCGATATGACGGGTTGAGAGCGCTTGTATCGCAGTCATTCCGGCTCTGGCCGCGCGTCCGCGGTTTTGGCGCGTGTACGTTCTGATAGGATTCGCGGCTCGCCGGTGAAACCCGTGATCTCGAGATAGGGATCTTCAAGACCTTGCTCGTGTCTGACAGTGAAGGTCAGTTCATGATCGGCAAAGCGCGCGTGCATCCTGCCCGGCTTGTCTCGAGTGAGGTGTGACGACTTCGCGATCGCTCGAACGAGATCGACGTTGGACGGCGACGGGCAGGGAACCATGTCGTAGTCGGTACCGTCGATTGTATAGACCATCTTGTTGTTGCTGTAGTGCAGTTTGATGCGCGTTGCTCCGTCAGACTGGGCCTGGGCCAGAATCAGGGCGCACAGCTCACCCAAGCGATCCGGTCGGACCGTGTAGAAGCCTGCGATGTCGGCATCGATCGAGTCCACGGTCGACTCCGACTCTTCCTGATCGGGCTGCTGCCGAACATGCCGGCTCTGAGCGCACTTGCGTAGATTCTTCTCAAAAGGATCTGCCAACGGCCACACGATCGATCTCCCTCAACCGGGATGCCCAATTCATCAGACCTCAAGCCGGTTTCGTAGCAGGCGAGCTGCCTGATTCAACCGAAACTCACCTATCATGTCCTCGCTCTTGCCCGGCGCGACCGGCGGATGAGGAGCATGCCGCCGATTCCGAGCATAAAGACAGTCGTTGGTTCCGGCAGCGTAAGGTGCGCATCGAAGGACGCCGCCGATTCGTAGTAGCCGACGGGCGGGTCGAGCACCGCCGCCGACGCAACGACATCGTAAGCGTAGTGACCGGGCAACAGCTCCCCGCTTGCGCTGAAGGAAACGTCTCCGTCGTCCAGGACTACCTGGAAGATGGGGTCGTCCCCTTCCGTAGCCGGGATGGAGTTCAGACGCGCCGCTGCCCCTGTCACATCGTGCGAATCTTCGTGATCAGGATCGTCCACGACAAACGTTCCGTTGAATGTATAGACCAGCGGCTCGGTTACTTCAAAGAGGACACGATGCCCCGAAACCCCTCCAGCCATGAAGTAATGTTCGTCCGAAATGCGTGTTGCGCTCGCATAAGCGCTGCCGCGGGCCACGATCTCCAGAGGCAATATATCGGAGAACTGCGCGGCGGTGCACTCGGCAGAGCCGTCAGCGCCCGAACTGCTCTTGGCAAGCTCATCGTCAAAAAGGCCAAAGTCCGGCGCGTAGACTCTTTCGGCGATCGGAGTATAGGCGGACACTTCGAGAAAGCGAAGCTGACTCGTGTAATCGACCGGACCAGCCTGCGCCGTGTTCCCAACATTCACAAGCATTAATACGCCGAAGCTGATGGTACGAAACGGTCCTTGTAGCATGAGTTGCCTCCGCTCAGTTGGAATGAGGTGTTTGACTTGCCTCACCCCGTCGAGTCCAACGCCCTCCATTTGACTCTTCCCTGCGCGACGCCCACAGGGCAACCAAAGCATTATACCCGGACAAACCTTGGATTCAAAGCCATTTTCCATAGTCTACGCTGATTCTTGGCAGCGTCTCGGGGTTCGAATCCCGCCTGAACTCATTCCTGGGGGCCTGGTGATGGCGAAGGTAAGAGCCCAGGGCTGGCCGGTCTGCAAGCGCTCAATGACACCGGTTTGACGTACATGGCGGACCACTGCACAACTGCGTCTTAAGAGGGTATATGTGAAGTCGTTCAGAGACGTTACCAGCTGGCGTTGCACCGATTGAGCGTCTGATGACGCACCGAGCGGCGCGGAGAACGGCATAGTCGAAAGGAGAGTCTCACGAAGTACGTCATTGGCACCTTGTGCGTAATAGTCCTGGGCGCCGGGATACTGATCGGAGGTCTCAACTTCTTACGGTCGAGCGGCAAGTCATACGTGCTTCCGGTGGCATTCGGATACGCTGAGGATGATACGATTCAGATCCATATTGGGATTCCTCAACATGTCCTCCGCGATGATCCCCCGCGTGAAAACGCGCGGGGCGCGCCCCTCTGGCGAAAATGGTATGAGGAGCACTTCCGGCTTTTTGACGAGTCGGAAAAACCGGTGACTTTGCGTAAGCTTGGGGCGAGCCCGCTGTTGATTGATGCGCCGGGCGATGTTCAGTTTGCCTTGTGTGCGGACCTTGGCAAGGGGGCTCAGTACACCTGCCACTTCTTTCCCTTCAGAGGCGAGCCGGGGCGCTATGAGTACTCTTTCACAGCTCCAAGCGAAGCCCAGGAAGGATCGTGCGTTTTCGTGTTTGCAGGCAATGAGGCGTCGTGACTCCAGCAGACTTGGCTTTTCACTGAAAACAGGCGAGACGAGAAACCACGACTGTCCTGCCGAGCGTCTCCCGCGTCGCTGCATGAAACGTCCATTCCGGATGTGTGCGATCTTGACGACGGTATGAGTCTGGATTGTCAGCCAAACGGCATCTCGAACGAACGCCAGCTGGGCGACGTGATGTCCGATGAGAGGATCCGCTTATGGGGCAGGGGGGGTAGCGAACGCCAGGAGGTAGAGGGATCGTCTCGCCGTGCGCTCATCATGGAACACTGAACTGCCCTTTCCGAATTCTCTCTGTTAGGCGCGGTGTTGCGGTCGCGGAGTGGCGCCGCTAGGATTACGAACAAAGGGTCTGGCTGTTGATGTAACTCGGGCGGGGGGATTCGGTAACGTCGCGACAATGAAAGCGAAACGGAGCTCCTTCGATCCTACGGTCATCGTCTTGTTGATCGTGGGCGCCGCGGCGTACAGCAACAGCCTGTCCGGACCTTTCATCTTCGACGACGACACGGCCATCGTTCGCAATCCGGACATACGGCACTTGTGGCCTCTCTGGTCGACAACCGAATCGGAACTGCAGCATTCGGTATGCGGTCGGCCGCTGGTACGCTTCTCTCTGGCGGTCAATTATGCCTTAGGTGAGCTGGATGTCCGCGGCTATCACGTCTTCAATATTGCCGTGCATGTCCTCTGCGCGATGACCCTGTACGGCATTGTCCGGCGGACTCTGTTGTGCGAACGGCTTGGGGGACGTTTCAGTCGATCCGCCCGCTTCGTAGGTCTTGCATGTGCCCTGATTTGGATGGTTCATCCCCTGCAGACCCAGTGTGTCAACTACATCACGCATCGCAGCGAATCGATCATGGGGTTGTTCTACTTGCTCACGCTGTACTGCTCGATCCGGGCGAGTAATTCTAATCACCGCCCCCGGTGGCAAGGGGCGGCAGTCATCGCATGTGCTTTGGGCATGGCCACAAAGGAGGCGATGGCAACAGCCCCGTTGATGGTGCTGCTATACGATTGGGCGTTTAGACCCGTCGCTTTTAAGCAGGTGCTGCGCAGGCGTTGGGGACTGTATGCCTGGTTGGCGTCAACGTGGATTATCCTCGGCATTCTTGTGGCTCCCGGACCTCGCTCGAAGACCGTGGGGTTCTCACTGCCGATCGGGGTCGTCGACTACGCCATGAACCAGTGTAAGGCGATCGTGCAGTACCTGCGTCTGACGTTCTGGCCTCATCCTCTGATAATCGATTACGGTTCTCCCGAGTCTCTTCAGTACGGCGAGGTAGCCCCTTATGCTGCGGTGGTATTGTTATTGCTGGCTGCGACGATCGCAGCGCTTGCCTATCGGCCGATGATCGGATTCCTTGGTGCCTGGTTCTTTGTGATTCTCGGACCGACGTCGAGCTTCATCCCAATCCTGAATGAGGTCGCCGCGGAGCGCCGAGTCTATTTACCCCTCGCCGGAATCGTCGTACTGCTCGTGATTGCCGGTCACGCCCTGCTGGAACGTGCTCCCAGGCCAGTGAGTAAGAAGAAACGTACCGGTGCCGGCGCAAAGGGGGGCGGGTTTCAACGTTGTATAAGTGTCGCAGGTGTGACAGTGTTTGTAGTCGTGTTGGCTTGTGCAACTGTGCTCCGCAATCGGGACTACCGCAGTGCGCTGACTTTGTGGCAGGACGTGGTCGCGGAGCGGCCGCAGAACGCACGCGGGTATGATAATCTGGGGCATGCGTTGATCGGCCTGGGCCGATATGACGAAGCCGTCGATGCTCTGCGCAAGTCGCTTCAACTCGATCCGAACGGTGCTAACGCTCACAGCAATCTAGGCACCGCCCTTTGGCACAAACGCAATCTCGAAGAATCAATCCTTCATTTGGAGAGGGCGGTGCAGCTCAAGCCCCAATCCGCGACGGTACGCAAGAACCTTGCAGTTGCCCTGCATGACTATGGCCTAAGTCGTCGTTCCAAGGGCGCGTTTGACCAGGCGATCGAAGCTTTCCAGCTCGCCCTGCGCTACGACCCCTCTTTTGCCCCCGCCCACGGCGAGTTGGCCATCACCCTGGACGGGCAGGGCAGACCGGGGGAGGCATTAGCTGCCTGCCGCCGAGCGATTGCAGCCGCCCCGCAGGACGCCGACTTCCTTACCCGACTCGGAAGCATACTCATGCGCGCCGGCAAGCCCGAGGAAGCTGTCCAAGCATTCGAGGAGGCGCTTAAGCTCGAGCCTGATCATTATGGCACGTTGTACAATCTGGGTGTTGCCTGGGCGACGCAACATCGCATCCAGGAGGCAAGCCGGGCGTTCCGTCGAGCGACGATTGCCAATCCTGCTTTTGCCCCAGCCCATTTCAACCTGGGCAACACACTCGCCCAGCAGGGCAGATTCCGAGAGGCGGTCGCAGCTTATCGTGAGGTGCTCAAGCTTCAACCCGATCACGGCGGCGCGCGGCGGGCACTCGACGCAGCCCTGGCGAAACTGGATCACTCCGCTGCGCCGCAACAACCGTGAGCGGCCAACCCAAGGATTACCTTGACGCAACGTGGTCGCGCAGCCTGCGTTAGAACGGGACTGCACCCATTTCACATGTCGGGAGAGCGGAGTTATCTCTGCGGGACACTCACTCTGAAAGCTCCTCACGTCCGCAGCGCTCCTTGCCGGGCTGCCGAACTTGGCTTACTACAGTGCGCATTGGTCGAAAGCCCGGCGACGGTTTAGAAACGAGTTGTGCGTTGAATGTGGGTACGACCTTGCCGGAAACACATCCGGCATCTGTTCGGAGTGCGGGACGCTTGTGATTTGCCGCCACGGGAGCCGCGAAACATGTGACGAATCGTAGCTTTTCGTCGCCCATATCGGCGGCGATTTGCGGTTGGGGCGATTATGCGTGACAATCAGGCTAGCGGTTGACGGGGTCATTGGCGTGGGAGAAGAGGCCAGGTGACTTTGGAAAAGTCGATAAGCTGAACGATGTCAACGGGTGATTCAGGACAACTTGCTGAAGCCCACCACGGCGATGGGGTCAAGGAGACCATCGAGTCGATTGTGATCGCGTTGATTCTCGCCTTTGTCTTCCGGGCGTTCGTTGTCGAGGCCTTCGTGATTCCCACAGGGTCGATGGCCCCTACACTCTATGGTGCCCACGGCACAATCGTGTGTGATGATTGTGGGACGGAGTTTGCCTATGGGCTGCGCGATTTGAAGGACACCCGTCGCTCGACAAGTGTAAGCTCGAATGCCAAGGCTGTCTGTCCGAACTGTTCCCACCCCAACACCCGCCTGACCATCAACGATATTCAGCGTAATCCCGAAACGGGCGACCGCATCCTGGTTTTGAAGTGGCCGTTCGACTTTGGGGGGGATCTCTTGGGCCCGGCCCGGTGGGATGTGGTGGTGTTCAAGGATCCGGCTGACGCCAAGACGAACTTCATCAAGCGGCTCGTCGGATTGCCCAACGAAGTGCTCATGATTCTCCACGGCGATCTTTATGCCGCTCCGGTTAGCGAGCTTTCGGATGAGACACTTGCAGAACTTGATGAAGGACGCCGCGGGAAGTACCTCCGGCGCACGGGTCAGACTGAGGAGCGCCTCGAGCCGGTATCGATGAGGGTGCGCGAGGAACTCGATGAGAAAGTGCGCATTGTGAGGAAGCCTGCGGAGGCTCAGGAGGCCTTGTGGTTCACCGTTTACGATCATGACTATCCTCCGCAGTTGCTTGACAGCGGGCAGCCGCACTGGCGGGCGATACTGGGCGATTCTTCAGGTTGGGATACGTCGAGCAGGCGGATTCGATACGAGAACCGGACGGGCAGAGAAGACTATATAGAGCTATGGGGCAAGCAAATCCGAGCTGATTGCGCGTACAACATCCATCCACGTTCGAAGCCGCCTATGGTTGCCGACCAGCGAGTGAGATTCGTGCTCACGCCGCTGTCGAACACCGGTTCGGTCACGGTGCGTGTGGGGAGCACGCTGCGCCCCTTTGACGGAATGATCCGGATGGACGGCCTGGTGATGCTCAGCAACCCGCCTGACATGTGGAAGAAGCAGGATGTAATTACTATCGGGACGCAGCTGCCGCCATTGGCTTTGAACAAACCGGTTGAGATATCCGTCGAACACGTTGACTATCGTGCAAGTATCCGAATAGGAGGCAAGGAAGTCCTCGCAACATCGTCGGACCCGAGCGAAGAAGGCTACTACGCTCCAGACGTACGCCAGCTTAGGCAAGAAGCCCAATCACGTGCGGCTGTCCAGCCGCGGGTGTACGCAACGAACGGCGTGTTGGAGATCACACATTTGGCTGTAGATCGTGACGAGTATTACTATCACGTGCAGGGTGGGGGTCTGGCCCTGCGCTGGGCTCCGCGCGCCGGATGGGCCAGTCCGATCAGTCCGATTCTTCTCCGAGAAGACGAGCACTTCATGCTTGGGGACAATACGGCTGCGAGCAAAGATTCCCGCCTTTGGGACACGGTTGCGGAGAGTCTCGATGCCCGCGGCGAAGACATGCAGCTGGGGACTGTGCCGCGGGATCAACTTATTGGCAAGGCGTTCTTCGTTTATTGGCCGAGTCCCAATCGTGTATCCTGGCTTCAGTGGCTCCCCGTAGTGAAAGGGTCGGTCATTCCCGACGTTGGGCGCATGCGCTGGATAAGATGAACTATGTTCGTTGTTGTTGTTGCGCTTCGTTTGGGCGCGGTGCTGATGTGGAGATTGACGCCGGCAGGTCACGTTATCCACACCGAATCCACCGAGATGGGCTTCGAGAGGGTGTCAGTGTTTGTGTATTTATTGAACAGGAAGCTTCGGTAGGGTGAACGCCCTGTAAGATCGCGCAGAATACTACGCGTTGTAAACTACTTAAAGAGAGGGAGTTAGGTTCTTACGCTCGCGTTCTTGCATCGTGATTGTGCCCCCGACGAGGCGTGAGCAACAGGCGTGCCGAGCTGTTTCGCGTGGGTTTATTAACATCCTTGGCTGGGAAATGGGGTGTTTTCCCTAGATGCTTGCCTCCATAACGCGAATGGCGTACGAATCGTCCCGAAGTGAGGCAGACGAAGTCCATTGGCTGGAGATGTGTACCAGGCTATGAGAGACGAGCCGCTACTGAGAGTTGTGAAGTTGGTCAAGCGGTACGATGGCCGTGCTGTTGTGGATCAGCTCAGCTTCGACGTGCAACACGGTGAAATAGTGGGGCTGTTGGGGCGTAACGGGGCAGGCAAGACGACCACTTTCAGGATGACGGTGGGGATGATCGACGCCGACGAAGGCTCGGTTCTCTTCGACGACCGCAATGTAACGTCCTTGGCGATGTATAAGAGGGCGCAATTGGGCATGGGTTATCTGTCCCAAGAGCCCAGTGTGTTTCAGCGGCTCTCTGTTGAAGACAATCTCCTGGCGATTCTGGAAACCATGCGCGACCTGGCGCGTCCCGAGCGCATCGAGAAGGCGGGGCAGTTGATAGAGCAGTTTGGCCTGACTAAGCAGCGTAAGCAACCGGCTAGGACGCTGTCAGGTGGGGAGAGGCGAAAGCTCGAGATCGCCCGGGCTTTGATCAGCGATCCTAAGCTGATTATGCTTGATGAACCCTTCAGCGGGGTGGACCCCAAAGCAGTGGAGGACCTGCAAGAGGAGATTCTGCACCTTAAACGCGACCGGGGTATAGCCATTCTGCTTACCGACCACAATGTGCGCGAAACGCTTCGGGTCACTGATCGCAGCTACATTATCCACGATGGCAAGAAGCTAGCCGAAGGCGCGCCATGGGATATCGTGCGCGATCCGCTCGTCCGGAAGACGTATCTAGGCAGCAGCTTCCGGGGCGACGAGTTCGACGGCGTTGCCCAACCCAAGAAATACCGAACCGTGCACTGAGATTGCGAAGAGGTACGAAATGACGGAGGGCTCAAAGAGCTCATTCCAGGTCGGAGTGGACGGGACGGTCAACGCGTGCGGCGGTGATCCGATTCAACTCGACTGGGAAGACAGCACGCGGCGAAACTGGTGTGTTGAGCTCGCACAGCAGCGAATAACCCTGCAAAGCGGCGATGATGTGGTGGAGCTGCCAAGCAGTTCTTGGGCACAGGACATATACATCACTGCACAACCCGGCGGGTGCATCATTCGGTTTGAGACGTTCGATTTCGGGATTGTGTTCACTGTTTCAGCTGAGCAGGCGGCACCTCTGCTAGATTATCTCTCGGTGTCGTTTAGACCCAGGGAGACGCAGCAGACGGATGACGTGGAACCCGCCAGAGCCGACACGCCGCTGCTTTGGCCGCAGGTCTCGCCGCTGGCGATATGGGCTTTGGTGTCGTCGGCGTTGGTGTTCATCCCCGTTTTGGGCCTCTTCCCTGCCTTGGTGACGGTCGTACTCCTGGTGCAGCATCGGCTCAGAGTTCGGCGAACAAGGGTGTGGGGTCATTCGCGGGCGGTGTGCACGGCGGCCACCTGTTTTCTCACGGTGGGGCTGCTCGCATCAGCGTTGGGTACATGGGGTTGGATGACGTTGGAATCGGCCGAGCAAGCTCCGCCGGATTGGGAAGTCGGTGTCTTGTCGGACAGCGACGAGACTCAACAAGCCAAGGCGACTCATACGCTCGGGGCGGGTAGCTCGTTCTTCGAACAAGAGCATAACTGGGGCCTCATCGCCGCTGGGCTGATTGTCGTGTTGCTATCGCTTACGGTCCATGAGGCCGGCCATGCGATCTCGGCATGGTGGCTTGGAGATGATTGGGCCCGCCGAGTGGGACGCGTGACCTTGAACCCGATGGCACATATCGATCCGTTCGGGACGGTCCTTCTGCCGTTGATTCTGCTCATGGTGGGCTGGGGAGTGTTCGGCTGGGCCAGGCCGGTGCCGGTGAGATCCGAGGCCCTGCGCAATCCGCGGCGCGGGCATCTGCTGGTGTCTTTGGCTGGGCCAGGGGCAAACTTGCTGCTGGCGGCTGCTGCGATGTCGCTGCTGCTGATTCTTGGCTGTACGGTGGCGCTCGCGTACCCGAATGTCGAGGTCGCGGACTTCGCGACGTTCAGTTTCACGGATTCGGTGTCGGCAACTGGTTTCGCTCTGGCTCCAGTGTTCGGTGCTGCGTGCACCATTCTCAAGCTCACTTTGATAGTGAACATCTTCCTGGCTTTTTTCAACCTCATTCCGGTTCCGCCGCTGGACGGTTCCTGGGTGCTGGAGAATCTCTTCCCGCGGACATTTCGCCCTCTATACGATCGCATCCGTCCGTACGGTTTCATGCTCTTTCTGGGGTTGATCTACACGAAGGTCCTGACGTACCTGTTGTTCCCCGCAATAGTCGTGATAATGGTGTGCCTTTTCGTATTGGATCTGTGTACGCTATTCTGATGCGGGCAACGCTCTGTTGTTTAGCGAGCCGGCGTGGAATGGGCGTCTGCAAGCCCAATGGCATCTACATCGAGGGTGATACTCCTAATCGCCCGGATTGACCATCAGATGCAACAGTCTCGTGGTTTCTATAGCACCGAACGATCAAGTGTAGCGGCTAGTCCCTATTGTCCGCCGGGGACAACCTGTCTTCGGACGCTACAAGCAAATAGAGCTTGCTCTAGAACGACCACATGTGTGTTCCCATCATTCCTTGGCCGTGGCCGTGCAAGTGCCCGTGTGGTCCGCCGTCCATAAGGTGGAAACGCATGCCGTCGCTAAGGATGATGAGCTCCTCGGTGTCGCCGTCACCGTCCAGATCATCCACGTCGGGAGTAAGGAAGACCTCGTAGACACTGTCACAAGCGAAGTCTTGCCCGAAGAAACCGGGAACTGCCATCGTATTGAATATTGCCTCTCCGCTCTGCAGGTGACAGCCGGCTTCGCCCGGTGAATCCAAAGAGCCGGCACCCACGATCTCCGAGCAGGGTAAATCGACCGTAACTTGCTCTCCGACCGCGACTTCGACGTCCAGCAGGCGTTCTTGCAGCCCCAGATGGCCTGCAAAATACGCCAGGTGGAATTCGCAAGGCTCATCTGCCTCGTTATGCAGCCGGACGGTCAGGCTGCCGTCCGCGGGGGCCAAATCGCTCTGGACCGTGAACCCCATATGCGCTGGCATATGGTCGTAGTATCCGTCCATGAGCGTTCCGCCAAACCCGTCTACGCCACCAACGGCTGACGCCACACTCAACGCCTTAGTGGCAACGTCCGAGACTAGTCCATCGGTATCACCGGAGTCGCCCATGTCGGGCGCCCCAGCCAACGAATTACACCCCGCAAGTGCGAGAACAGTCAGAGAAGACAACCGGATTGCCGTAATCATTCGTTTAATCATAGATCTTGTCCTGCTTCGTTCCTGGCCAAAAATCCAGCCTCCAGGCTTCAGTCGTGAGCACCGCGGGAGGCGTCAAAGTCGATATTCACACTATTGAATTGTAGTAACGCAGGTTCAGATATGGCTAAGCAAAGTGACCCGATCAAAACATACGAGCGCTCCCCGGCGCGTTCTTGCGGATTGGAGTCAGGTTTCCGTGCGGCTTTCCGAGGCGCCCGGGGCTCCAGTCGAGCGGCTTGCGCCGGTCAAGGTGGAGCGATTGCGATCACCGCTTAGACTCCTTGCTAGTGTCGAGAGGTGACGCAGGCTGGGTTCGTTACGTCGTGGTTGGATCGCGGCAGCAGAACGCGCAGGGCGCCTGGTGCGACTTCGATCTTGGCCGGTGTGGTACCGATCCGCTCGCCGTCCGCCCATATTTCAAGGGTCTCTTTGGCTTCGACGGTGAACTGCTCTGTGTGGATGAAATGTACGTCGGGCTGATTCCTATGTCGGCCGAGCATGACCATAGGCAACATCAAGAACGCTCTGAGTCTGGAGACCCGGTCCACGATACAAAGGTTGAGCTTCCCGTCGGTGGGACTGGCCCCGGGGGCAATGGGGATCGCCCCCCCATAGGAGGAGGTATTCGCGCTTGATGCCAGGAAGATGCTCTGCTCGATCGTGCCGAAGTCGCCGGTGAGGTGTACATCGTGTGCACGATATCGGCGAATGACGCGGATCGCGCCGTAGACGTAGGCTAGTGTCCCACGAAGCGGCAGACGCATTGCGTCCACGTAGCTGGTCACTTCTGCGTCGACACCGAGCGTGGCCACAGTGCAGAAGTACCGTTCGTTTACCTTGCCCAAGTCGATTGCGTAGGGGACCCCGTCGGCAAGTGTTTTGGCTATCGCTACCGGACCAGCTGTGATACCCAGGGCTCTGGCAAAGTCATTGCACCGGCCCGCAGGAGCCAAACCCATGACGGGAGCCTCGTGGTCGGGGGATGCCTGCAAGGGCGCCAAGGCGTTGGCCACTTCTTGAACGGTTCCATCGCCACCGCAGGCGACCACACAACCGGGTTGATCGTCCTGCGATATGCATGCTTCTTGGACTAGCCGTTCTGCATCCCCACGGGCGCGGGTGTAGCGGATCGCAGCATCCCGATCACGGCGTTTCAGGTAGGCGGCGACCTGTTCGGCCACACGCAAAGCCCGGCGACGTCCCGAAGTGGGATTGACTATGATAAGAATGGCTTCCCGGGCCACGCCGCCTCTCATTCTGCAAGATGCCAGGGGTGATGCCGCACCGATGAGGAGCTACAGGAGCTTCTGCAACTCTGTACACACCGTCTCGACGTCTTCCTCCGTGAGTTCGTGATGGAATGGTAAGGCGATCGTGCGAGCTGACAATTCCTCGCAGACGGGAAAATCGCCCGGCTTGTATCCAAATCGCTCGACATAGAACGGCTGGAGGTGGATAGGGGCAAAGTAGTTGCTGCACC
>CP070744.1:4210149-4242749 GCA_020348265.1 Phycisphaerales bacterium
ACCATCCTCGACGACGGCGTCAACCACAGTAGTTCGCTCGGGGGCGACGTAATCGACTCGCACGTTGCACCTGCCGCTGAGATCGTTCGAGTCGTGGTTGGGCGACTACGGGAGCTGTATGAAAGGTTGGACATGGCCCGAATCACCCCACGGGCGAGTAAGTCGTCCGCTCGGGGTTCCGGCCCTGATGGCGACCCGGATGGCGACAACGGGGAACACCTCGATAGCGCAGACGAACCGAGCGAGTCCGTCCCCGACAAGCCCGAATGTCAGAAAGCCTGGCCCGGCTTGCTGTACACGGTATGTATCGAGCTGGAACGGATAGGAACACTGGTCGACTCTCTTCGAGCTTTGTGCGAGGACAATGGAGAGCTTCGCGAACCGAACGACTTAGGATCCCCCGAGCCTGACATGCTGATGATTCATTCGATGGTACGAACCGTCCAAGAAGATCTGGAGCGTGTGCGGGCCTGGTTAAAGGAGATCGCACACGACCTCACAGAAGCGGAGAAGCGCAAAGACGGACGATGATATACGCTTGGACCTGCGACCACGATCATCGCCTCCCCCACCTCCAGAGGAGGTGGGCCACCCTCCGGCACAGCGGAATCTACGCTTGCTACAATCTGATCCGCACTGCGGACCCTACGATTTGGGTAGCGATTCGACATTCTGCATCAGCGGAGCAGATCGCGGAGGTTGGGGAGGCCGGTCTGCGTGTTGGGGAGTGGTTCAATGCGGGTTACTAACCACGAATCAGCATGACCGTGGAAGGTCAGGCGCCATCTTGCAATGAAGTATTCGTAGGGGATGTCGGCTGCGCGCACGCGGGCGGAGGAACTGAATTCCACTGTCGCGACTTCGTCAGTAGAGAAGGTCACATTGAAGCGTCGGAGGTATACGTCCCAAAGGCGATAGCGGGTTAGGGTCTGCTCGACGCGGTCGAGAAACGCGTCACGGTCGAGGTCGTCAGCTTCACAGTTTTCGTGAAGGTGGCGGGCTATTGCGGGAATGTCACCCGCCTCTACCGCATCAGCCATTTCTTCGCATATAGTGATGATAGCTTCGCGATCCGTGACTACGAGTGAAGAAGTGAGGATTAGCAAAGGCAGTACGGCAAAGCCTGTCCAGACAATCCGCGCAGTCAACTTGGTGCGTCGCCAGGACCAGTTGGCAATGAGTATGAACTGGACCACCACCCAGGTGACTGCGAGCATCCATAGGTTTTCGAAGAGCATTCGTGTGATCATGAAAACCTCACCCAGTAAGACACACGCGCATAAGACCTCACACCACTCCCATCAGCCCCCACCCTTGGAAATGGGGGGGACTCGACCTCATCAAGCCGGGCCTCTACTGACAATCCGTTGAGCGACTGTAGCGCCCCCCCTGTGGGTGGCGAAACCTTATCTGGACGTCACTCACGAGTAGTGAGGCTACACCATTGTAGCGCTGCTCGCATTTTCCAACAGGCTGCTACAGGCGCGTCATCAGAGCAGGTGCCGCCCGGAGATTCCGTTCCACGTTGGCAGCGTAGGTCTGCATGGCCCGGGCGACGGCGGCGTCCTCGTCATCCACCGTGTCGGGGTCGATGAGCGACTCGACGATTTCCAGCCGATAGGTAAACGCATCCCCGGGGGTGATAAAGGCCTGCAGGACCGGCGCGCCGCATCGAACAGCCACACGCAGCGGCCCGGAGAGAAAGTGCCGCTTCTCGCCGAAGATAGTAACTTCCTCCGCTTTCTGGTTGGATCGGCGGAGGCGGCTTACGTCCATCGCGCTGCCCAGCACAAAGCCTTCACGAAAGCAGCGATAGATGTCCCGCGGATAGCTGTCGGAGAAGAGCACACGCATTCGCCCGAACTCCGGGTAGAGACGATCGAAGCGAGCCTGCACGTATCGGCGGATGCCCCCCTCGCGGCGATCGCGCACGCCGGCGACCTTGTGTCCGCGAAGGGACATCAACATGGCAGCAACATGGTGCGGACCGTGATGGGACAAGGCGACATATACGCCGCGACCCCTCTGTACCGCCTGGTCAAGCAGCGCTTCGTTGCTGATGGAGAATAGTGTCTCAGCTTTGGCGCGGGGGATTTGATCAAGGATCAGATAGAACAATCGGTCACAGCGGTTGCGCCGGAAGAACTCGCGCGTCTCCCGGCGGCGTTGTGCTCCGGTAGGCTTGTCTGAGCAGACACGGGTCAGGGCGGCGTGGAATCGTCGCCGCCGCTTGTAGTTGATCAGCCACTCCACCGTGCCGAAAAGTTGCCCGAAACGATACAGGCCCTTCAAAGACAGGCCGTAGAGCAGTATCGAAACGGCGGCGTGGGTGCATTCAAACGAGGCCCGTTTCCACAGGCTGATTCTCGACTCTCCGCCTTGAGGGGCCTCAGCGGGCGAGTCCATTGCTGCAGATGTACGCGTCATACCCTGTGTCCGCACCCGCGAAATCGCGTCCATATCGACGCACTCCCGATACCGGCACACGACTGTAGCGTTGGGCCGGCCCCACATCAACAAATGCGCACAACCGACTCGGCGGATCGAGGTGCATGACCGCGGGGCGTGCAGTACAATACTGTTACTATGATGAAAGTAGAACCGTTCGAGTTGTACTCAATCGTGACGGGTTCCATCCGACTGGACGGCGGGGCGATGTTCGGCGTCGTCCCGAAGGCCCTGTGGCAAAACGTAACCGATGTCGATGAACTGAACAGAATTCCCCTAGCCACCCGGACATTGCTCGCCGTCGATCGGCAGAGCAGGCGCGTCATCCTGACTGAAACGGGCTGTGGAGCCAAATGGGCACCCGAGCTGGCCGATCGCTTCGCGATTCGCTACGACCGCGAGGCGATCCCGCGGGCCCTGGAAGAGATCGGGCTTTCGGAAGAGGACGTCACCGACGTGGTGATCACTCACCTGCACTTCGACCACAACGGCGGGTTGACGGATTGGTACGATGAGCCGGATGGCCAAACCACCCTTCGATATCCGCAGGCGCGACACTGGGTTCACAAAGGACACTGGGAGCACGCCAACGATCCGCACTCGAAAGACCGCGCATCGTTTATCAGGCAGGATTTTGCAGCACTAACTGAAGCCGGTATTCTGCAGTTTGTCGAGGGAGAGCATCCTAACGCGCCATTCGAGGGCCTGGAGTGGTTCGTATCCCACGGACACACACCCTTTCAACTTCACCCGATTCTCGGCTCGGGCAGCGAAAGAGTGCTCTTCATCGGCGACGTGATTCCAACGGTCGCGCATCTACCCCTGAATTGGGTGATGGCCTACGACATGGCACCTTTGCAGACGATCGCGGAGAGAGAGGCCGTCTACCGGCGCTGCTTCGACGAAGGGCTCAAGCTGGCGTTCCCTCACGATCCCAAGGTGCCCGGCGTCGCCATCGAAGGGAAACCAGAAAGGCCAATCGTCACAAGCGCGCTACCCCTCTAGCACCTGTGCAGGCAGGCGCGGCGAAACGCCCAGACCCACCGCTTGATCGGGCGGACCCGCACGCGTGCAAGGATGCGTTAGTCGCGCTACTCGCATTGCTCAGGGCCAGTCGCCGCCGGGGCGGAACCTGCGACGCCTCGTACACAAGACAAAAACGCGGGACCGATCATGTAAATCGATCCCGCGCCTTTCAGTCTTTTTGCAGCTATACGGACTTTGCTCAAGGCTGATTGGGGAAAGCCCCAGCGGCCGCAAAACCCGTGGGTGGAACTAGCCACCCTCGCAAGCGAACTTGCGTTGTGTTACTCAGCAGCCGGAGTCGGCTCGCCATCTTCCCACAGATCGAAGACGGCATCGTTATCGAGTACGAACTCGTAGCCGGCGTACATCACGCCGTCCCAGAGCAACTTGCCCCACCAGCTATCATTACTGAGACAACCGAAGCCACCAAAAGCGGCTCCACCTGCCAGCAACGCCAACGAGGTCGCTTTGACCTTGTTCTTCTTCATATCCGCAATCTCCTTCAATTGACTTGCCGGGATACCCCCCGGCACAGCTATCCGCTGACCCAGTCATAAGCGCGAGTCCGCCTCGCGCCCCTATCTCCAGTTCGTTTATCAGGATTCGCCAGTTACATTGCGTGCGGCCGCGCCTGACAAACCGCCCACAACGGCAACAAGGCTCCTTTGTGATGCCGTCCTACATCACCCCGCGCCAACGGGCATTAATGTAGGGCCATTATCGGGAAAACGCCGCACAAGCCATGAGTCTTTCTCCACCACGCTTAAAGACCCACTACACGCGGCTGTACAATCCCAAACACGCGATCGTACCCGCAACGGCAGGCGAAGCGCCCCGCCACCGCCAAACCGGCGGGGGAAGGTCGCACAGCACCAAATCGATGTCAAGACGGGTCCTTATTCAAGCCCGCGGAATATTCCCTCTTCACGCCCAGGCAAATGGTGCTATAATAGGATTGTAGTCCAGCCGGTTGCCCCTGTCTGGCGCTCGCCGAAAGGCCCGCATTCGACACTTGCTGCCAGCGTGGGGAAAGCACGTAACTTACTGCAAACAAAGAGAGTTACGTGAATCGTTAGGGGCTTGGCAGGACGTCCTTTGAGAAGAACTAACACTCTGGCCGTAGAATCGTTGCGGCAGTCAACTGACAGGAAGTGCGATGTCTGAACAGGTTTCCGGCGTTTACGAGCCGAATGGGCGTTCCGGGGGATTCCTCCGCGATCCGGGGAGCGGGTATCGCGTCCGGCCCAACGATGCGATCGTTCCGCCTAAGTTGTGCCAAGGACTGAACCTCCGCGGCGGGGAGACGCTCGTAGGCACGGTGGTGGATAAGGCTTCCCAGGGTCGACGCCCCAAGCTCGAGCTTGCGGAAGTGGAGTCGATCGACGGGCTTTCGACGGATGATCGTATCGAAGCCAAGCCCTTCGAGGACCTGGTGCCAATCGACCCCAACAGGCAGCTTCGCTTCGAGATCCCCGACGGATCACCGTCGATGCGCGTGATCGACCTGATGACCCCGATCGGCTTTGGACAACGGGGCTTGATCTGTGCTCCGCCAAGGACCGGTAAGACGATTCTCCTTCAGCAAATGGCGGACGGAATAGCTACGAACTACCCCAAAGCACATCTGATCGTGCTGCTGGTCGACGAGCGACCGGAGGAAGTAACCGACATGCGTCGCAAGGTGCGCGGCGAGGTAGCGGCAAGCAGTAACGACAAGGATGCAGCGTCCCATATTCGACTTGTGCGTCTGGTGATCGAGAAGGCCAAGCGACTGGTCGAGGCCGGTCGCGATGTGGTCATCCTGCTCGACTCGCTCACCCGTTTGGGCCGGGCGTTCAATACCTTCATTCGCGGGAGCGGGCGGATCATGTCCGGGGGGTTGGACTCCAGCGCGCTTAACGAGCCCAAGGCCGTCTTCGGCGCCGCTAGAAACATCGAGCACGGCGGATCGCTCACCATCGTGGCGTCGGCCTTGATCGATACGGGCAGCAGAATGGACGAGGTGATCTTCAACGAGTTCAAGGGTACGGGGAACATGGAGATCATGCTCTCCCGCGAGATGGCCAACAAACGCCTCTGGCCGGCCATTGATTTGAACCTCTCCGGTACGCGCAAAGAAGAATTACTCCTAACTCCCCAAGCACTGGAAGTCTCCTGTCGTATTAGGAGATCTCTAGGTAATGCCGAGCCCGTCCGAGCAATGCAGGTGCTCTTGGATCAGATGGGCAAACACGACAGCAACAGCGCATTCGTAGAACAACACGCCGAACAAACCCTGCGGTAGTAGGGCAGGCTCCACCCGCCGAACGGAATCGTAACCAGTACCGCGTCGGGCACAGCCCGGTCTACCGGGTGCGCCGACGCAGTTCGTAGGGCGGGCTCCGCCCGCCAAACGGCAGCACGACCGCCATCGCGTCGGGGCGAGCCCGGCCTACGAGTCGGTCCGCACGACGGACCCTGCGAAGTTGACCTCATCGACCTCGGCGTCTCATACCCAGTATTCGCCGCGTCGTATCGATCTCGTGTTGGCCGAACAAGGAGGCACACTCCTCTGTGACGTTCTCTCCAACACGCCACTCCGAGATGGCGCTCAAAGTCCCACCTGCTGGATCGATCTCGCTGCGGCCCCACACAGCAATGTCTTTCAGAGACAAGTGCGTTCTGTCCAATAGCCCCACGAGGAACAAAGGCCCCACCTGCGACAATAAGAGGCGTTCGTCAAAGAACGGTGCGCCTCTTAGCGCCTTGTGCAATCCGCCCGTGTTGTCAAAGACAACGAAGAGATGCTGCGAGTAAGGCAGGATATTGGGTCTCTCGTCACGCAAGAACTCCTTCCATCGGCGAGATGGCTTCTTAAGCATTTCCCTTTCTTGTTGTGATGTCGACTCTTCCATGCATCCCTTTGCCACTCGCCACGAGATAGAGACAGCAAACCGCAGGAGATGCTCATCATAAATATGGGCTGTGGTCGGATCACCCTCAATACGCTCGCAGAAACGCGCGGCGTAGTTCTCTGTTTTGCTCAAGACCTCGTTATCACATTCCCCGCAAAACCAAGCTCGTTTCAGCTGCCTGTTGGTTACGCGCATACCCTCCAGATCGAGGAAGCCACCACCGTGGTCGACGTCGGAGACATACTTTTTGCACACGAACGCCGGAAATATATGCCCTGCGACCAGCTCTCTACTTTGTCCACAAAGATGACATCGCTTAATACTACAGCGCCACATGGCCCTTCAGGCCATTTGCGCTTGCCCTGGCGGCCCCAAAACGCGGGTTTCTCCGCCCGAGACGACCAAGTGGCGCTGTAGTATTAAGAACGCCCATTTCTGTTTGACCTCACAGATCATCATAATGCGATCACGTCGGAAGACAAGTTCGTAGGGCGGGCTTTGCCCACCAAAGGAAACGCGATCACCTCCGTGTCGGGCTGAGCCCGACCTACCGCTGGTCCACACGGCGGACTCCACGGATTGGCACACCAGCGCACCTTGAGGTAATCTCATCCGTCCCCCACCCTCGGAGAGGATGGGGCACCTTGCTACTTCTGCCAGAGGCGGTTTAGCCAGTCTTTCAGTTCGCGGGCGTCGGTAGGTTGGTCGGTCTCGGCGTCGTCCGTCTCGTCCCCTTTGGCGATGCGTTCTTCGAAGAATGTGCGGGCGGTGTCGGGGATGAACCTCGTTAACTGGGCGTAACTGTGGCGATCGCCGAGGCTGTAGCGGCGATGGTAATAGCGAAGGGGGAAATGCACGTATAGATGGTCCTTGGCCCTGGTCATTGCTACATAGAACAATCGCCTTTCCTCCTCCTCGCCGGCGTCGTCGTTTAGGGCCATATCAGAGGGAATCATCCCGTCAGCAGCGTGAAGAACATGCACCACGGTCCATTCGCACCCTTTGGCGGAATGGATAGTGCTTAGGGTGAGGTAGTCTTCCTCCAGGAAGGGTTTTCCTGCCAGATCCGATGTGGACGTAGGCGGATCGAGAGTCAGGTCGGTTATGAACCGACCGCGCGACTTGTACCGGCTGGCGATGCGCTCCAACTGCTCGATGTCGCGCAGACGAACTGCGGCATTCTCGTACACTCGCTCGAAAATGGGCTTATAGAACTCGCCAATGCGTTCGATCTGCACGGTCAGTGCCGGCCTTGTTCGCTTGGCATCGTCGTCATCGCTGGCTTTGGCGTCGAGGGGTAGCCCGCTGCAATCAGCAAGCGCGGCCCGCAGCGCGGTAAACTGTTCACGAGCAGCAGCGGGCACGGTCGGGGAGGAACTCAATAACCTGGCAAGCGGTGACGCAGCCCGCCCGCCTCCACGGCCATTCCCATTGGTCGACGACTCCTCATCGCCGTTCATCCCCACAGAGTCCATTATTCGCCGGGCTGTCTTGGGGCCGATTCCCTCCAGCAACTGCAATACCCTAAACCAACTGATCCTGTCATAGGGGTTTTCGAGGATGCGCAGAAGAGCCAACATATCCTTAATGTGGGCAGCCTCGATGAACTTCAGTCCGCCGAATTTGTGGAAGGGGATATTCCGCTTGGCCAGTTCGATCTCCAACTCAGCACTGTGATGACTGGCCCGGAACAGAACCGCCTGCTGCATGAGATCCACACCCTCCTCGAGATGATCGAGGATCAACTGACACACGCCATCAGTCTGGTTCTTCTCATCCTGACAATGAACGAGAACCGGCTTCTGCTCGGATGGGCGCTTCGACCAGAGTTCCTTGGTATAGCGCTCCCTGGCTTGTTCCATCACCGCGTTGGAGGCGGCAAGGATGGGCTGAGTCGATCTGTAATTCTGTTCCAAAGTCACCACGGTTGCGGGCGAGAACTGATCGGGAAAGTCGAGGATATTGCGAATGGTCGCCGCCCGGAATGCATAAATGGACTGAGCGTCATCGCCGACAACCACGATGTTCTCATGTTTCTTGCGCATGCCCCGGAGGATCTGGGCCTGTATGGAGTTCGTGTCCTGATACTCGTCCACAAGGATATGCTCGAAGCGGTCAGCGACCTTCTCGCCCGCGCCGGGAACAGCAGTGAGTGTCTTCCAGTAGAGCAGCAGGTCGTCGTAATCTAGCGAGTGATTCTGTGTCTTGCGCTGGAGATACTGTTGGAAGATTAGCGCGATTCCTTCGATATCCTCCGCACACCAGGGGAAATGTGCGTCGAGCACCTCATCCAATTGCCTTTGGGCATTGACCGTGTGGGAATATATCTTGACCAGAGTGGCTTTGCGGGGGAAGCGGCGTTTGCCCTTCCCAAGACTCAGCTCGGTACGGATGAGATTCATGGTGTCGGCTGCGTCGCCCTCATCCATGATGGTGAAGTCTGGGGGCAGGTTGAGCGACCGACCGTAAAGGCGAAGGAGGCGATTGGCGACGGAGTGGAACGTCCCGGACCAGACTTTGCCAGCTGTTTCCTGGCCGGTGATGTGGCGAGCCCGGCTGATCATTTCCGCCGCCGCTCGCCGGGTGAAGGTGAGCAGCATGATCCGATCGGGAGACGTACCCTGATCGATCAGATAGGCGACGCGGCTGGCCAGTGTTTTGGTCTTCCCCGTCCCCGCCCCGGCAATGATGAGCAATGGGCCCAAGCCGTGCGTCACCGCCCGCCTTTGCGCATCGTTGAGCTCGTTAAG
This sequence comes from Phycisphaerales bacterium, assembly GCA_020348265.1. Taxonomy (GTDB): domain Bacteria; phylum Planctomycetota; class Phycisphaerae; order UBA1845; family UBA1845. The sequence goes on from CP070744.1 coordinate 4,219,268, forward strand.
CCAAGTCGCTGCCAAGCAGAATCCCTTCGAGAGCACCTCTATTCCGCCGACACATGCGTGCCCACTCCGGCGTCAAGCGTACCGGACCTGCACCGAAAGTGGTAGATCTGGGCAGAAGAAAGAGACGAGTCCGAACTATCCGCCATGCGAATCTTGTATCATCGCTTTTTCGGGTGGTCTTGTGCTCGAAAGGAACGGGAACATGAAGCCCATGCGAGTGTCCGCGCAAGCTGAAGCATGCGGCTCGTCGTCAGGATGGCAGCTATTGACTTACACCGCTAGTTTATCCAGGCGGCTTTGCGAACGCCCACGCCGATCACCTTGCGACAGTTCGGGCAGATGAACATGTATTCGGCATTCATGGCTTCAAGCTGCCGCCAATGGACTTCCTTGAGCTTCTTTTCGCAATGCGGGCAAAGCGGCTCGTAATCCGCTTCCTGTGACGCCAGCTTTGGGGGCATCGATTTCGCTCCTTGTTCTTTATCGAATCACAAAGTCTCTTTCCCGATGGTTGATAAGGCAAAGGGTGCGTCGCCGACCGGCCCTATTCGGAGCGCAGTCGGGTGAGCCATTCCTTTGCCTCAGCGTTGTTCGGCTCGGCGCTGAGGATTTTCTCCAAGTGGGTGACGGCTTCCTCGGTTCGCCCGACCTTTGCCATGGCAACCGCGTATTGCACGGCAAGTTCGGCCGGTGTGCGCCCTGCGGTGCTGAGAACGCCGGCTTCGAGTATCTTGAGTATCTCGTGTTGTGACATTAGCACGTCATGATCAGATTGCTCACGGATATACTTGGCCAGGTCGAGATGGGCCCGAGCATCGTCCGGGGTTTGCTGGACACGCTTTTTGAGGACATCGATCAGCAGCTCGTATTGCGCCCCTACGACCTCCAAGGCCAAATGCGCGTCCTTCCCGACCTGCACGGAATCCCGGGCGATTTCCAGAGACCTCAGAGCCATCCGCTGCGCCCCAGGCCAATCCCTTCTCGCGGCAAGCATTGTGGCAAGGTGATGCTCATATCGGACGCTCTTGTGTCCGTCGTACTCGGCGGCGTCGGTGGCGAATCTGACGGCCTTGTCGATCTCGCCAACGGCGAATGCGCATTCGGACAAGCCCATAAGTACGGTGGGTTCATTCCGCTTGAGCTCGTAAGCGGATTCATAGCTCGCCTGGGCAAGCCGGGGATAATGTTCAACGAAGAGATCGGCCAGCGCCCGGTGCCCCCGCCATTCGTTGCGACCCGCCCGCGTTCGGGTGAACTCACGGAGCTGTTCGACTGCTTCGTTTCCTCGACCGGCAATTGCGTAGACTCGCCCGCGAAGGTAGTAGAGCCACGGATTCACCGGATCCAGGCGCTGGAGCACATCGGTGGCGCGAGTGGCTTTTTGGAACGCAGCGGAGGCAGATTCCGTGTCCATCATCAAGTCAAACGCGTTTACCGCTTCCACTGCAATGCGCACCGCCTCCTCCACGGAGATGTCCGGTAGAGTGTCGTCAGCCTCCACGGGCGCCTCGGATTCCCTCGGCTGCGGCGTTTCGGCACTCTGCGAAGGCTGGCCAATACCGGCCACAGGCCAAGCCCACACGATCGCTGAAAGAATAAACAAAGATTGAATGCGCTTACTCATTGACCGGACTCCCGAACTGACCAACCGGACAGCACATTGCGTGTCAACCATTCGCCTCTTACACGGGTTGAGCACTATAGTGGCACGCGTTGATTCCGACAAGTCTGCCGGCTTAGACGGGAGCATGGGGTGGAGAATCGCACTGCAAGGTCGGACCGGCTCATCCTTCTGCGGAGAATCCGGCTGGGGTCTGTTCGTCTTCGGCAGCTTGGTCGTCGCGTGCGAGCGTGTCGGCCGTGGGGCTGGGGGTGACCTTGTCCCTCTTCATCCGACCCTCGCGGACCTTGTTGACTTTGTCAACCAGGATTTGCCAGGTCTCGCGCTCGATGCGCAGCACTTTGAGTGCATCTTCAACAGCGCTTACATCGCGATGGACGTTCGCGTCGACAAGCTTGCGGGAGATAAAGCCATAGACGGACGCAACCCGTTCGCAGAGTTCGCGATTGATCTCATAATTCAGGCCGGCCTGCATCTCCGAGATGATCTTCTGCGCTCGGGTAAGCCGGTCGTAAGAACGCTCGAAGTTCTCCGCCTTGAGAGCGTCACGGGCCTGCAAGGAGTAGCGGATGGCCCCATCATAGAGCATCAGTTGAAGCTGTTCCGGCGTGGCCGTCATCACCGCGTCGCGGAGGTATGGATTGTCGGCGGCTTCAGTCATTATGCCGGTAATATCGGCGAGTAATCCGAGGCATATAAGCGCAATCCGAGGGAAGTCTCCGCCTTACGCTACCATCTATCATTATGCTGTGGTCTGTCCGGCAAGCTGGGCTAGGGTATTGAGACTGGTCTGTTGTCCTTGCATGGCGGAGATCGCCGTTTCCAAGGCAATGAATTGCGCTTCGAGCCGGGCACGCTTGACATCCAGAGTCTCGTTCATTCGATCGATCCGATCGTTTATCAGCTCTTGCTGCTGGGTTAACACGTCATCCTTACCAGCGAGTACCCCGTCGAAACTTCGGGTCAAGTCGTCCAGGGCTTCTTCAAGAACGGCACCGAGCCCGGTTTCCTCCGCAGCGAACAACTCCTCGACAAGTCCCGGCGAGCTTTCGTAGGTCTCCTGGAATTTATCCGCGTCGAACTCTAGCCGATTGTTGCTCACCGCTCGCAGCCCGATGGAAGTAAGACGTGAAACACGATCGTCTCCTCCCCCGAACCTCTGGAGTACTACGCGGTGGAGTCGGTTGCGAATGAGGTTTATGGTGCTGTCACCCAACAGCGGGCCGCGCTCCAGGGTCTCGGAGTTGAAGCTGGTGGCATCGTCGATGGCAGCCTGCACGTCATTGTATTTGTCTACAAAAGTCTTGATGCTTTCGGTGATGCCGCTTAGGTCCTGAGTCACGGAGATGGTGACGCTTTCGTCCGCGACGGAGGCCAGATTCAAAGTCACACCGTTGATCACGCCTTCCAGCGTGTTGGTCGAGCTGGAGATGAAGAGCGGGTTGGGCGAGTCGGCATCGCCAATAGTCACGATGGCATCCTGCGCTTCGGAGAGTGTGCGCAACCCAAGATCCAAACCTCGCGAATCGATCACCATTGCCCCGCGCCGACCGGACTGGGCCGAAGTTATGGTCAAGCTATAGGGATTAACCGAACCGCCGTCGTTAAGCACGGACGCCTCCAAGCCGGCATCTTTGAGCTTCTCTACGATATGATTGAGCGTATCGGCCGGTCCGATGTCTGTCTGAATCTCGAACGATCCGTCGACGAAGTCCTCACCTTCGCGTGCCACTCCGGCAAGCTTGAGGTCGGATGCTGAATGTCCACCGTCTACGTCCTCAATGGTGAGCGGCAAGTCTCCGCCCATCTTGTCGATTATGACGATTCCGTCGCCGGTATCGTTTATCCTTGCTTCGAACCGTTCCTGACCGGCGGGGTTGGCGCTGTTGATGGCATCGATCACATCGCCGATGGTCTTGGGATTCCGGGAGGCCAAAGCCACAGCGTGCAACGCTCCGGTCGAGTCAATGATGTTGAAGTGGCTTCGATCGACTCCTGCTCCGTAGTTGAGATCCGAAAGCAGCGTCTGGCGGGAAATGTATTGCAGTTGCAGATTCGTGCCGTCGATGATCTCATCTTCGAATACACCGGCGATTCCCAGATCGGCTGCCATCGTCCCGCTAACATCCTCTATCACAATTACTTCCGTGTCACCGGACTGATCGCGCAGCTCGATGCCCGTACCGGCGGCGTTTATCGAGGCGGCAAGTGGGGTGTTGGCATCTATCAGATCGACGACATCCTGAAGCGTTTGGGGGTTGGCATCACCACTGAAGTCAATGGTGTACTCGGCGGTCTCCCCGGTGATCTTGTGGACGGTGAAGGAGATCCGGCCCAGGTCAACCCCCGACCCGCCGTTGAGCGACGTCAGCAGCACGGTATCGAGACCGGCAATAAGGTGGCGAGTTTCATACTCTCCGAGCCCTTCGGTAAACTGCGCCTTCAGGATCCCCAGATCCGCTGCTGCGGTGGCCCCCGCACCCGCGCTTACTATAAAGGTCGTCCCGCCTTCCAGCGACTTGAGGGTGATTGCATTGCCATCGGCGGAGATTCCCGCACGCACGGACCCGTTGTTGTCCGGGGCGTAGTTGATAGCGTTTATGACATCGCCAATGGTACTTATGCGGTAGATGTCGCGTCCGCTGATGCCGTTCCCTTCAACGCTGTTTGCGATTCCCAGGTCAGCAGCAGCGAAACCGGAGATGTCTTCGATAGTGAAGTTGCCCACATCCTCGCCGCTAGCTTCCGAGCCGTCTGTCACCACCAGCCCAGCGTTGACCATGGTCAGGCTAATGGACATCCCTGCAGCTTCAGCCGCTTGGGTGATCCTCTCGTCCACGTCCCGGATCGTTCGTACGGGGTTGCTCTCGTCGGCCAGATCCACATCAACGGATCGTCCTTCGCGATCGGTGATACGAACAACTCCAAGCCTGACACCGTGGCCGCTGTTGACCGCACGCAGATCAGTGGTCGATCGAAGCACTTCGGACAGAGAAACGCTGAAATAGTCTGACCTGTCACCGTTTCTAACGAAGATAAGGTCGTCTTTGGTGGTGATATCGTCGCCGGTGTCGTCGAGGGTTCCGTTGTCATCCACGACCTGTGCGCCCATAGGTAGCCGCCCCACACCGTTGCCATCGTTGAGAAGGGCAAGCGGCGTCGACATCGACAGTCTCACCAAATCCCTGCCGTCCACGCGGCCGGCTTGCACGTCGGCGACGATGCCGAGATCCGCAGCAGTGAAGCCTCCGGCTTTGTCCGCGATTATCAGGTTGCCTGTGACTTCAGCTTCCACGGTAAGGTCTTCGATGATGATTCGATCGCCGGTCGCTTCTCCGGACGGTATACCCGTCACCCGCGCCCGCACGTTGATCTTGGAACTCATGTTGATCGCATCGAGCACGTCCTCTATGGTTTGTGTCCGTGAAAGCTCTATTTCCGCGGTAGCGCCGGAGCGATCCGTAACGAGAATCGTGCCTCTGCGCACACCGTTTCCTCCGTTGAGCGCATCGAGCTCCGTACTTCTGTTGACTCTGCCATTCCCGATTTCGATGGACAACGTACCTTGCCCGATGGGCGTGGTGTCGGCATCGGCGAAGCCGCGACTGAGAACGGAGTGACTGGCCACCAGTGAATGAACGCGTAGGGTATAGTCGCCGGGAGCGGCGTTCTCGCCCGCAAGAGCTGTCAGGACAGCGTCGTTGCTGCTCGTCGCTTCGAATCGCCTGAAGAATGAACGTTCATCGAACTGAAGAATCGAATTCTGCAGTGCCAGCAGCTGGGCGGAGATTGCCAGGAAACTGGTCCGTTGCGTTTCAATGACCTGAAGGCGCTGCTGCAAGTTCTCCAGCGGCCTGGCCTCTATCGCCATCAATTGGTCGATGAGGCTGGCCGTGTCGATCCCGGACGCGAGCCCAATTCCACTTGTTATTCCACTCATGGCACCAACACTCGATAAAAGCAACCAGAGACACCTGCTCTATCATCACAGGCAGCGCGCAGCACAGTCTGCGAGTGTTATCGGCGCCTCAGCAAAGCGGGCTCTACCCCGGGGCCAGGCCAAACGAGAATCAGCCTGATGGGGTCGCCCTCGCACCTGGCGCCGAATCGCCTATTCCAGTAGTGATAGCACTTGCCGAGGGACTGTGGTGGCGATTTGGAGCGTTGCTTGGGTGCTCTGTACCAGAATCTCGGCCCGCGTAAGAGCGGTCACTTCCTCAGCCATGTCTGCATCGCGGATGATCGACTCCGAAGCGGTCACGTTCGCCAGAGTTACACTCTGGCTGTTGATGTTTGGAGCAAGGAAGTCCTTCTGGATGCTGCCTAGGCGACCGCGGGCAGTGGAGACCTGATCGATTGCCTCATCGACTATCGTCTGTGCAGTGGCGAAGTTCCTGCTGTACAGATCGTTGGACTGACCGGAACGCAGCGTGTGCAGCAGGCCGACTACGGAGTTGCCCAAACTGGTTGCGGATATCCGGTTTATCCCGGCGGCGACTTGTCCGTTCATGTTCACCTTGGGGGTAAGCTGAAAGATTGCTCCGCCACCGGTTATGGACAAGGTTCCAGAGGATATGGACTGCCCGAAGGACTGCGCCAAGTACACCCGGGCATCCAATCCTCCGGCGCGCACGTCGGCTCGAAGTCCCTTGACAGATGCAGCTTGCCCGTCGATCAACACGCCTGCATCAACACCAACTGCACGGCTCTCCGTGCGACTGTTTCCACTCTCCACGAAGTTTCCGGTGAGCGGTGTGACTGATACGAAGGCGTCGGAACCTAGCGTCGTACTGTTCAAGACCAAGGCGCTGGCAATCGTGCCCAGCGCAGGGGTGGAGACTACCGCTGACACGCCGGTTGCAGTGGTGAGGTTGTTGACCGTCGATCGAATCTCCGCCAGCGTAGTACCGGCAACGAAGCTGAACAGGTTGCTCCCCAGCGTTCCTCTTACCTCGATCGTCGTAGCCGATGTTGTCGCCGCGCTACCTATCGCCCCCCCGACGAATGAGACTTCTGCTGCCTGAGCGGATTGGGTCACTTCTACGGTAACGGTGCGCGTGCTCCCATAAGGAATCTGCGCCCCAAACACGGAAACGGAAGCCAGTTCCGTGGGTGTGACCGACGACAGGATGTACCCTTTGGTGCCGTCAAGGAGCTTCTCTCCGGCGAAGGTCGTCGTGTTCCCGATCCGGTCAATGCTGGAGATGATGGAATCAATGGCCAACTGGTTCGCCCGGACCTCCGCATCGGTCAATCCCCCTTCATTTGCCGTCGCAACCACAAGCCCCTGGAGTTCGTTGAGGAGCGCGGAGACCTCGTTCATCGCCCCTTCCGCGGTGGAAATGACGTTGCTCGCCCGGGTGGAGTTGCTGATCGCCTGCTGGATGGTACGGATCTCCGAGCGGAGTCTCTCGGAGACAATGAGCCCTGCTGGGTCGTCACTGCCTTGGTTTATACGCAGGCCCGTGGTCAGCCGTTCGAGCCTGAGATTCAGGTCATCGTGGTTACGCTGCAAGTAAGCAACGGGTCGCAGCGCTGCGATGTTCGTGTTGATGCGGCTCATCTAGTCCTCCGTGACCGGTGGGCACCGGATGGTTGGCCCGGCACCACGGCTGCACAGCCCTGTGCAACCGGCAGATCGGTGCCTGCTGCCCTTCACTCAGCAGCCGACCCGCACACTTTGGATTCAGCGGATCGAGCAATCGTATGTCAGCCCGATAACCGCGCGGTTCCGCTATTCGACTTTTCGACGGGGATGGAGGCCGGCTTTAGGCGAAGCGCTGTTTTACGAAAGGGTAAGCGTCCATTGCTGCGCCGAGTATAAACACAATCGGCCTGCGTCGAAGCCCTACTTGGGGCTCCAACACCGGCCGACCTTGTTGATGAACTTATCAAATCCGCCTGACTAGCCGAGTAGTGCCAGCACGTTCTGCGGCTGAGCGTTGGCTATCTGCAGCACCGTCGTCGAGGAGTTGACGAGTATCTGGGCTCTGGTCAGAGCTGCGGTCTCCTCGGCAAAATCTGCGTCGCGGATTGCACTTTCGGCAGCGACAATGTTCTCCCGGGCCACCTGCAGGGAGTCTATCGTCGAACCGATAGTGTCCTTCTGGAAGGCGCCAAGCCTACCTCGTAGAAGGGCTATCTGATTGATCGACGATCGCACAATTCGTTGCGCGGCAGTGAAGTTCGTACTGGAGAGGTCGTTGGTGAGCCCCGACCCCAGAGACGAGAGGAATCCATTGCCATAATCGCCCAGCTTGGAAGTCGACACCTCGCCGATCCCCACCGACTCCTGCCCGGACAAGCCAACCGTGGGTGAAATGGAGAATACTGCCCCACCTCCGGTGATCTCGAAAGAGGTCGCGCTCGTGGCTGCACCGGTGCCGTCGACGCTGGTCCCGTTTCCAAACGATGTTGACAGTGTCAAGTCAAGTGACAAATCACCGGCACGAACGGAAACATCGAGACCTTTGACGATGGCCGCAGTTCCATTGACCGCGAAGGTCCCGTCGACACCCGTCTCGCGATTGTCCGCTGCCCCGCTTGCGAAACCGATGGCATCCCCTACGGAAGTGCCGTTGTTCTCGAGCACAGAGACCGCGATGAACGCGTCCGTCCCGTAAGTGGTGCTGTGAATCGACAGCATCTTCGGACCCGCACCTGTCGCCCCCTGGTTTGCGGACGCAGCTACACCGGTCAGAGCGGAGCGGTCATTAATGGCCGTGACGATGTCGTCGGTTCCTGTTCCGGACGCAAAACTTAGCAGCTCAGAACCGTACCTGCCACGAAGCTGGATGGTCGTGGTGCCATCCAGTGTACCGTTACGCGTCGTTGTGTCCGTCGTAACGGTCCCGCCAAGCATTCCGCTGAGCACGGCGACTTCGGAGGCCACGCTTCTGGTGATGTTCACCTGCCGGTAAGCGCCGGAGGCAATCTTCGCCGAATTGATCATCACTTTCTCAAGGTGAGTGACGGCGTTTCCGTTGGGCTCGTCGATGTTCACACCCGAGGTCGTGAAATCGAGATCTCCGTTCAGTAGCTTCTTGTCACCGAACGCCGTCGCCTCGGACAGTCGGTTTATGGATTGCAGGATCGCGTCGATTTGCAGCTGATTCGCGGTGACCTCTTGCGCGGTCAGTCCTGCCTCATTCGCCGACTGATCGACCAGCGCCTCCAATTCGAGCAACAGGGAGCTAACCTCCTGAAGCCCACCCTCAGCGACCGCAACAATCGTATCGGCTCGGATCGCGTTGTCGATGGCGCTCGTTGTAGCCCTGATGTTGGCCCGCAGGGTCTCCGACGCGATCAGCCCGGCTGGATCGTCTTTGCCCGTGTTGATGCGCAGACCGGTACTCAGTCTAACGAGGGATTGGTTCAACGACATGTTATTAATGCCAAGGGCACGGCGAGCGATCAGGGATTGAACGTTGGTATTGATCCGACTCATTCTGGTTCGTGCCTCCTAACGTGCCGCGGTGCTGCCGCCGGCGTTGAGTTATCGCCCTTTTTGAGCCTGCCTTTCGCTCCGCGGAACTGTGTCGCCTACTGGTCCAACAACAACGGGCTCGTTCGTCAACCTTTCTTGCGTCTTAGAACTTTACCGGTCTGCCAGATGCCCCAGCATCCAGGCCCCGTTCTCATCCGGCCCTTTCTTTCCCCCCGGTCCACGGGCTCGGATCGCTCCGGCAGCCACAAAAGCGGCAAATTACCGGATGCGTTACATCCAAAAGAATCGTCGCGCCGATAACCCGCCTTTAGTACTTTCGGACTATACATACGGACCTTTACCGTAGCGGGCGCATAGGGTGACCCTGCGTGGTCGCCGATAACCCCAAACCAACGCTTGAAGGGGGTCTGCCACACGATCTTACCGGACATAAGTCCTTGGGGGTGGGTGCGCTATAAGACCAAAATTTTTTGAACCTGCCCCGTTTCCAGGTCTGCGACAGCATGGTTGAGGGTCCACAAATAGAGCCCTCAGCGGCCTGGGCGAGCGTTGCCGGGCCCGGTGCTGCCGCGCGCTAGATTGATGCCCAACTGTCGCGAGGGCCCTGCTCTGCGGGTAAGACCTCTGGCGGAGAGAACCACAACGATGTAGCAACTGTTGGGGAAAGACGTGAAGAGAGTCGCGCGTGCGACAGTCGATCGCCGCAGGTGAGCAGTGGGGCGACTTTGCGCCTGTGCAGACTTTCAGGCTGCGCGGCAGAAGCTTCGGATCATCCAGCCAGAACGCCAAAAAGGTTCATCAATAGTGCGCCGACAGTGCGAGACCGGATCGACCTCGGTCAGTCGGTCGCAGCAGGTGTCATCAACTTGTCCTGCATGGTCTTGGCGATGAGGGCGTAGACATTGCTGGGGATGACATCGATTCTCAGCACCTCCGCCAGCTCTTCGATATCGTTTTCTATCGACGGCAACAAGGCAATGAGCGTATCGGTGCCCACACCCACAAACTGCGTTGCCTGTGTGCAAGTGCTCGTGAGTTCGTCCTGCTCAGGAATCTCGCAGAGTAGCTTGGCAATACTGTCCGACGCGTGCAACAGGCGCGCTATCGAAGCCGTGCTCCCCTCACCGGGACTCTGCGATTGATGCAGGTTCACTGCGCCGGTCACGTCGTCCGGAAGAGTCCAGTGCGCCAGGACCATTGCAGAGACCTCGGCATGGGTAGCTTCAACCGCTTCAATCTCGTCGTCCGGCGTAAACGGAATCCCCCGCGGTGCATAGTTGGCCGCTATCGGAGCGTAACGCTCGGGGAGCGCTTCAGCCAGGATGGGAATCCCGATATCCGCCAGCAGCGCACCTATGAAGACCTCGTCTCGATGACGCGGAAGAATCTCGCCGGCAAAACGGGAGGCGACTACCGACGACGCTAGAGAACGACGCCAGAAGTAGCTCATGTCCAACCCCCCTATGTCCATTTGCGACATGGAATCCACCAGGTATCGACCCAGGAGCATTGAGCGCGTGCGTTTGGGCCCCAAGAGCGTAAGCGCCTGGCGGAGTGATACTATTTTCTGCCTCACTCCAAACAGAGCGGAGTTAACCAGCCGGAGAATCTCGCTGACCGTTCCGGCATCGGCTGATAACACCTTGACCAGATCATCGTAGGCAAAGTGGGGATCCTGCATGATCTCCAGGAAGCGCGTCACCACTTGGGGAACAGAGGGCACGCACGCAGACTTCTTGATTGCTTCCAGCACCTTCGCATTCATTAGAGATGATCTCCAGTTGAGCGCATGACATCTTCCCTGTCGGAGGTGCACTTTCCCGACGCACGACATGCACACTCGTGCGACAATTGCACACGATCCACGCTGTACCATCGGCCAGTCGCACGCCCGCTTTGAACAGTTAGTCAACTCAGTCTACTTTCCCTGAGGCGCCCGATAATCGCCCGTCTAACGATGCCGCCTAAACATCAGGCCTATTGACTGCGCACGTGCGCGTCCGTACAAAACGCTAGTCGCTAGGTGTGTTCGCACGTTGCGAGCTGAGAACATAACCTTGGAACCTGATCAGGGCCGCGGGATGGGCTTATAAGCGTATCTTCGGCCGGGAACCTGCGTAGGGAAGCGACGGCGCCCCAAAGAGCGAGGCCTGCCTCGTATCGCCTGACGGCTGCCCCCTGCGGTTTCAATCAGCCGATACCCCGTGGGGAGGAATCCACGATGCCCGGACAACCCCAGCAAGAACCAAACACGATCTCCCCGTTTCCCGCATCGAGCAAGTGCTACGTAAGTGGTACTCTGCACAAGAGCATTCGCGTGCCAATGAGGGAAATAACTCTTACACCTACAGCTGCAACGGCAGGTGGCGACGGCGAAGGCAAGAAGATACCCAATCCGGCAGTCACGCTTTACGACACCTCCGGCCCGTATACCGACCCGGAGGCGGCGATCGACCTGCAGAGGGGGCTTGACCCGATCCGCATCGAGTGGATCAAAGCCCGAGGTGATACGGAGGTCTATGCAGGGCGAACCGTCCAACCCGAGGATGATGGGTGTGCCACCTCCGAGGGAGCAGAACGGGTGGCGCGTTTCCCCGAGGCTTCACGCCGACCCACGATCCGTGCCCGCAGCGGCGCCAACGTCACGCAAATGCGCTACGCTCGCCAGGGAATAGTCACCCCGGAGATGGAATTCGTCGCCATCCGCGAGAATCAGCGGCGCGAGGCCTTTGCGAAGGACGGTCATAGACAGCACCCGGGCGAGAGCTTCGGTGCGTCGATTCCCAGCGTTATTACGCCGGAATTCGTCCGCGACGAAATCGCCAGAGGTAGAGCTCTGATCCCCGCCAACATCAACCACCCCGAGCTCGAGCCTATGATCATAGGCCGAAACTTCCTCGTGAAGATCAACGCCAACATCGGCAACTCAGCCGTGGCCTCGTCGATCGATGAGGAAGTCGACAAGATGATCTGGGCTATCAGGTGGGGCTCGGACACGGTGATGGATCTTTCGACCGGAGACAACATTCACGAGACACGCGAGTGGATCATCCGCAACTCGCCAGTGCCCATCGGCACCGTGCCCATCTACCAGGCACTCGAAAAGGAGGGCGGTGAGGCGGAGGAACTGACCTGGGAGATCTTCCGCGACACGCTCATCGAACAGGCCGAGCAAGGCGTGGATTTCTTCACCATTCATGCGGGGGTGCTGCTGAGATACGTTCCCCTGACGGCCAAACGTGTCGCCGGGATAGTCTCGCGAGGCGGGTCGATCCTTGCGAAGTGGTGCCTGGCCCATCACCAGGAGAACTTCCTCTACACGCATTTCGAGGACATCTGCGAGATAATGAAGGCCTACGACATCGCCTTTTCGCTGGGTGACGGGCTCAGACCCGGCTCAATTGCCGACGCCAACGATCGGGCCCAGTTTGCCGAGTTGGAGACCCTCGGTGAGCTGACTGACATCGCCTGGAAACACGACGTGCAGACGATGATCGAAGGTCCCGGCCATATACCCATGCACATGATCCGGGAGAACATGACCAAACAGCTCGAGGCGTGCCACGAAGCGCCGTTTTATACTCTCGGGCCGCTGACAACTGACATCGCTCCGGGTTATGACCATATAACCAGCGCCATCGGAGCGGCCATGATCGGCTGGTACGGCTGTGCGATGCTCTGCTATGTGACCCCGCGGGAGCACTTAGGCTTGCCCGACCGGGAAGATGTTCGTGACGGCGTGATCGCCTACAAGATCGCAGCCCACGCTGCCGACCTGGCCAAAGGACACCCCGGGGCTCAACTGCGCGATAACGCGATGTCCAAGGCCCGCTTCGAGTTTCGCTGGGAGGATCAGTTCAACCTGTCGCTGACACCCGACGTGGGTCGGCAGTATCACCAGGAGAAGAGTCCTGAGGAAGGAGCTAGGCAGGAGCATTTCTGTTCGATGTGCGGCCCGAAGTTCTGCGCGATGAAGATCACCCAAAGCGTCCGCGATTACGCGATCAAACACGGCCTGGACGACGCGGAGGCTCTGAAAGCGGGGATGAAGGAACAGGCCCAAGCCTTCAAAGAATCCGGCGGCGAGGTCTATCAGAAGAGTTGACGCTTACATCCACGACCCTTTCAGCCATGCCAAGCGGATGACCACCGACTACTTCAACTTGGCATATTCAGCTTGGGCTTCTTGAAGGATGGGGATATCGGGGTCGGCTTCCTTCCACAGTGCGAAGAAATCCTGGTAGGAACGGCGGGCTCTTGCCGTGTCTCCTGAAAGGGCGTAGGCCCTGCCCAGCCCGACGTGGGAAAGCGCACAGAGCACTCCTACCGGCGCGACGCCCCGGTGGTCGAGGATCTTTTGAAACTCGACGGCCGCCTTCGGTCCCTCTCCCATGCTCAGATAGGCCTGCCCACGGAAATAGTTGGCCGCCAGGTATTCGGGCTCATAAGGGAGGGCCACCTCAAGTGCCTCGATCGCCCCGGCGGGATTGCCCCGCTGGATTTCAATGACCCCACGGATAGCGGCGAGCCTATGTGCATGCAGCATGGTATCTTTTGGATAACGCTCGGCCAGGTCATCGGCAATCGCTTCCGCCTGGACGATGTCACCGGCCTGGGCTAAGGCCCGCGCCGCGACGACTTCCACGCCTCTGGTGCGGGCGACGCCCAGAGCCGCTTCCGCCCGCTCGCGGGCCTCTGGGAAATTCCCGACGTCCGCCTCGACCAACGCCTCCCCGGCGGTCCAGTGTGCAGCTCGCTCCTTCAAGTCGCCCCGCATGGCAAGCCGGAAGGCCTGCCTGGCAAGCTCCTTGGCCTCCTGTAACTCACCGTGAAAGGCCGCCGCCGAGCCTCGCACAATGAGCATCGAGGCTTCTGCCGGCTTGCCGGTCGCCCAGTCCACTTGGCGCTGCATGGCCGCCGTGTCGCCCTGGATAAAGGCAATCCTGTAAAGGCCAATGTGAGTGTCCACATCGTCAAGTCCCCGCGCTGTCTGCTCGTCGAAGATGGCTCTGGCCTCTTCGAATCGGTTCAACCCCAGGTATGCGTATGCGAGGTTCTCATATGGATAGCCAACATCGGCCCGGAGCTCCAGGGCTTCGCGGGCTTCTTTGACGGCCTTATCGTACTGTCCGAGGCCGATGTACACTCCGGCTAGGTTGTTCGGTGGAGTCATGTGGCGGGGATAGGTCTGTTTCCATAGCTTGTAGGTTTCTATGGCCTTTGGGATCTCACCGGTCACCGTGGCGAAGTAATGCGCAGATATGTAGAACTTTTCATGCTCACTGACCCGATCGCGCAGCTCAAACGCCTTCGTTTTATGCATAATGGCAAGGTCGATCTCGCCCTGACCAGTGTACACCGTTCCCAGCACGCCATGCGCCATGGCGAAGTTGGGATCCAGTTCGATGGCCCGCTTGAGGAAAGGGATCGATTCAGCATGCTGCCCTTTCGCCCGCTGCACTGCCCCTAGACTGTAGGCTTTGACCGCCTCGAGCGAGGAAGTTGTCGTCTTCATGATCGGGATGTCGAACTTCTCAAGCGAGCTAAGCGACTCGCCCAGCTTCCTCCGCAGCCGAGATGCTGCCTTGCCCAGCGCCGTGAGCACTTCTTCTTTGCTGGCGGCCTCCACCTGCTCCCGGGCCAGGGAATCGCCCGTGCGGGAGTCCTGGGCATTTAGCGTAATGACGTAGTTGCTGCCCAGGCTCTCGATCGAACCAAGCAGCATGGCTTTTACATACTGGCGCTGACAAATTTCCCGTGCGATGGGTTTTGTTACCGGCTCGTCAGGCGAACGGTTCATGAAACGCAACGTCTTCCGCACGCGCTGCTCGGGAAGGATGTTCAAGAATGGTGACTGCTCCAGTTGCACCGCAAGGGCCTGCTTGAGCGCTCCGTCGAAGACCGGTTCACCCGTGGTGTTGACGAAATCCGCCAGCAGGATGGAATCGCTCTCCGTCAATGCCTGCGCTGGTCGGAAGTAGAAGAACGCCGTAACCAAGGCGAGCATCACGACCGCAGCACCCAACCATCGCCAACGGCTCCGCGGGACTGTGGTAGTCGCTGTCGCAAATGTGTCAACATCGCGGCCCCCAGCTTGAAGCTCAAGCGAATCCGTGGGGGTCGGAGCCTGCGACGTCTCGGCAGCCACCACAGCACCGGTGGCGGTCGCGCGGTGCGAATCGCTATCGCGTTTCAGACGCTTTAAGTCTGCGCGTAACTCAGCAGCACTCTGGTAGCGCAAGTCACGGTCCTTCTCCAGGGCCGTGTTAACGATACGCTCCAACTCAGCGGGCACGTTAGGATTAAATCGTACGGGTGCGATCGGCGCCTGATTGAGAATGGCGTTGAAGATCAGCGCGGTTGTGCGACCGGAAAAGGCAATATGCCCCGTGGCCATTTCGTAGAGCACCGCACCAAAGGAAAAGAGGTCCGTTCGGGCATCAAGCTCTTCTCCGCGGGCCTGTTCGGGCGACATGTAGGCCACCGTACCGATAGCAACGCCCGGGCTGGTCAAGTGCTCAGCGGTAATAGTCGGTTCATCCGGGGCAAGGGCCGGCTCGCCCACCGAGCTGTGCTGGGGTGCAAGCTTGGCCAGGCCGAAGTCCAAGATCTTCGCCTGGGCTCGATCGGTGACAAAGATGTTCCCGGGTTTGATGTCCCGATGGACGATTCCCTGCGTGTGGGCGGCGTCGAGGGCGTCGGCGATTTGAATGCCCAGCTCCAGCAGTTGCTCGGTGGGCTCGGGATGCCCGGCGAGGCGGTGCTTGAGTGTCTGGCCCGTTAGGAGCTCCATAGCGATAAAGTGCTCGTCCTCGTATTCGTCAATCTCGTGGATGGTGCAAATGTGCGGGTGATTGAGGGCTGAGGCGGTTCGAGCCTCACGAAGAAAACGCTTGAGCGCCACGCTATCCTTGGAAAGCTGCTCGGGGAGAAACTTGAGGGCGACGCGCCGGCCGAGTTTGGTGTCTTCAGCCTCGTAGACCACGCCCATACCGCCGCTGCCGAGCTTCTGAACGACGCGATAATGCGAAACGCTCTGTCCGATCATAAGATGGGAACCTGCCCTTGAGCCGTTTCCACGAGCAAATAAGCGACCGTGAGTAACATGAGACTGTAACCTGCGCGGCTCGGGGGATCAACCATCTCGAAGAAGACCCCGCTGGCTTCGCGCAGCATGTCGGGAACCCGATTAGCGGCGCGCAGCGGGAGTAGTGTAGGGTCGTTCCCTTTCGGGGACGTCTATTGAAATCGTAGACCAGTGGAGGGAGAGACTCCCTGTCTTGAATGGGGTCACTGATCGTCTTGTAGGTGTGGAGGGCGAAACGCCTTTAGCATCCGCCGTCGCCGCCGGCGGAGTCGCAGCCGCAGCAGCCTCCCTGGTCGTTGGGGTTCTCAAAGACGAAGCACTGGTTCTGCCCGTCGTCCTTGAAGTCTATCGTTGTGCCATCGAGGTAGAGATGACTGCGCGAATCGCAAGTGAGCCGTACGCCGTGGTGCTCCCAGGATTCGTCTTCCTCGGTGATCTCCTGGGCCAGCTCGAGAGTGTACCCCATCCCGCCGCAGCCGCCGCCTCGGACGCCGACGCGCAGGTAAGGATCGCCGAGCTCGGCGCCCTGCTCTTCGGCGGCCTTGCGCTGCTGTTCAATTACGTTCTGGACCTCTTTTGCGGCGGACTCTGTCAGTGTGATCATGCGCTTGCTCCGTGGGGTAGTGGGGTATTCCTTATTGAAGAAGACATATCAGCTATCAAGCCCTTTTTGGGCTTATAGCACCGCAGCGGCAGATTTTCAATCGGCAGAACATACAGGATCCGTAAGCACTTGTAGCTGATTTTGTAGCAATAGACACATTTGCCCATCCGTGGTCAAAGCCTATTCCAAACGGGGGTCAGGTTTTGAATCGACACGGCCCCTTTGAAAGTGGTAGGATACGATCGCCCGGCGGCGAAGGCACTCTAATCGGACTAGCGCTTGCGTCCTACGCTAATGGCGTTTTCGGCGTGCATGGCACCGGGCGTCGTTTGCGGACTATCGACCTATACCCTCTGTTTTGCAGGAGGATTCTGCTATGAGTTTTGTCTGGGGGATGCCCGGCGGCTACATGAGTCCCGCCACCGCCGAGTTGGCGAAGTCTCGCCAATCAGGAGACGCCAAGACAGCCCGCGCTAAAGCACGTGAGCTCGAAGAGCGCCTGGACCGAGCCATGCTTGCATGCGAAGCCATGTGGTCACTCTTGCGCGATAAACTGGGCGTAACCGACGTGGAGCTGGTCCAGCGGATAAACGACCTCGATCTCTCCGACGGGAAGCTCGACGGCAAGGTCCGAAAATCTGCGGTGTCGTGCCCGAAATGCAACCGGACCATCTCGCCGAGGTTCCCCCAGTGCATGTACTGCGGGCAACCCATCGTACATGATCCGTTCGCGTAGGTGCTACGCTTCCAGGTAACCGGGCGGGGGAGTGACGTACTGGGCGTAGGTGGTTGATTCAAAGGGGCGAGTCATTCTCTGTTCGCCTGCGAATAGAACGAGCACCGTCCGCAGCAGAATCCCAAGGTCCATGAGCAATCCGCATCTTCTGACGTAGGCAATGTCGTAGAGAATGCGCTGATCCCAAGGTACGCTGGTGTTGCCGTTGACCTGGGCCAGGCCTGTGACGCCGGGTCGCACCAACAGGCGCTGGCGGCGGAAGTCGTCGTAGGCCTCGACCTGGTCGGGCAGGGTCGGACGCGGGCCGATCAACGACATATCACCCGAAAGCACATGCAGCAGCTGGGGCATCTCGTCGATCTTCAGACGTCTCAATACCCGGCCCAAAGCTGTTATGTCGGGGTGATCGAGGGGGACCAGCTCCTTGGGATCAGGTGTGCGCGCGGCGCTCATAGTGCGGAACTTCAGCACCCGGAAGATTCGGCCGTCTTTGCCTGCTCGGTCTTGGGAAAAGAACCCCGGGCCCGCGCTGGTGAGTTTCACCAGGACAACCGTCAGAAGAAAGAGCGGGGAGAGTGCAATAAGCAGCGCACCGGCAAAAATGACGTCGAACACTCGCTTTCCATAGCGAGCCCAGATCGTGTTTGACACCGCGCGTGTAGTCTCGGTCATGGGCGGATATTCCGTATCCTGATCGACGAGCTTACCGCGAGCCCAGGTATCCCTCCAGTTCGATGGACAGATTGACCATTAGGCTTGCGTCGCTAGACTGACTCACCGGCCCGAGCGATGTGGTTGGCGTGGCCTTGTTGCGGGTGTGAAACCCTGCGTGCCGTTTTGGAGACGATCGATGAAGAAAACTCGCGGATTCCGCATGATTAAGGCAGTGGCGACCGGGCTGATACTTCTACAAGCCGGCGGCTGCACCTTTGCCGAGCTGAACGAACTCTTCCAGACGATTCTGTTGGCCGTTACCGCAGCCGGAAGCGTTGCTATCCTGCAAAACATCTAATCAGAGCCCCAAGCACTCGAATTAGGGAGTTGCGGGAACGCGACGCCTCGGGATCCTCGCGTGGCTTTCGGGGCCGTGATTGTGCGAACTGCGCGGTGTCGGTGCAGTTGCGCCAGCCATCCGCGTTCGCCGCACTTAAACCTGCAGTGATAGCGGAGATTAATTTGTCACAACGGAAAGCTTATGAGAAGTCGGACCGTCAGAATTGCATAATAAGTGGAAGCTACGGGGATAGTGCATCTTGTTGCATCAATCTGTATTGAGCGGTGTGCGTCGTCGCGCACGCTTCTGCTTTCCGGCAGCGCCGAATGGGTCCTTGTGGAATTCACGCACTGCTCAAGAGCGGTGGCACACCTGCCAACTCGAGCGCGAGCGTGCATCGGACCAAGCTTTCGCCCGGGACACTCTCGCCCGGACTGATTGCGGTTCTCTCTCCGGGCGTGATCCTACTCGTATCCGGGGACTCCCCTGTGCACTTCAGCGATCGCCACATTGACCTCTCGGGGCCCTTCCCTATACTAACTCGGCTGGCCACCGGGCAGCGGGGGGTGTCCCCGCGCTCTTAGAGCCCGTGCCGATGGTTCGGCGGTGGTGGTTTCGGAGACGGCGTGGTTTGCGTCCGTCGGGCGGCATGGGCCCCAGGGTGATCTGGGGGTTGGGCTTGTGCCCCGTGGTCCGTCCTGCCCCGGCAGGTTGTTCCCAGAGTACTTCAGCGCGGGAGGACTTGATGTTTACCAGTGTATTTTTCTCGGCGAGAGGTCGTAGGTGGCGCGGACTGGTATCGGCCACACTCGCAATCGTGTTGGCCTCGGCTGCAACCGTTTGGGCTCAGCCGGCGGGAGAGAATCAGGCGCGCCCTGAGGTGACAATCCCGGACAGCGCTACCGCGGAATCTCTGTTTACCGACTTTCTCCACTACGCTCGCTTGGGTCGGTTCACAATCGCCGACACCTACGCGCGGGCGTTGTTGAGCCGCCCCGATGTCGATCCTCGGGAGATTCTCCAGGTCGCCAGCCGAGACAAAAAGAGCGTCGACACTCTCCTGATCATCATCAAGAACTCATCGATCGGAGAAAACGCGGCCAAGGTGCTTGATCTGATCCAGCGCGGTGAAGAACTCGAACGACAAGACACCGACCGGATCGCGGCGAACATCGCCAATCTGATCGGTGACCCGCAGCAGCAGTACTACGCCATAAAGCACTTGATCGAGTCGGGTGAGCATGCCGTCCCGCCGATGGTGCAAGTCCTTCTCGATCCAGCCAGATCGGAGCTTTGGCCCCATGTGATCAACGCGATGGCCAGGTTGGGCAAACCCGCCGTCACACCGCTGGCGATTGCTCTGAGCATGCGAAATAACGACGTTCGCGTGCATCTGATCAACGCCCTGGGAGAAATTGGATACCCACACGCTATTCCTTTTCTGCGGAACCTGATGGCCGATCCGCACATGCCGGAGGCAACGACGACGGCAGCCGCGAACGCGATAGAACAGATCAGCGCAGTTACGGGCCAAGTATTCACCGGCGAACCGGCCGACTTTCTCTATCAGCTCGGTCAGCGTTACTATGATGAAGAGGACTCCGTAAAGGCTGACCCGCGACTCGATACCGCCAATGTCTGGTATTGGGACGATGGGATGCAGCTGTTGGCTCTCACCGAGGTTTCCGAGCGGATCTTCGGCCAGGTAATGGCCATGCGCTGCTGTGAAGAAGCTCTCGCCCTTCAAGCCGACCACGGCGATGCGATTGCCCTTTGGCTTGCTGCGAATATTCGGCGTGAGAGTCGGCTGGGAATGAATATCGAGAGCGGTGACGCCGGCGAGACCGGCGATCCCGACCCAACTCGTCCGGCGGTCTTCCCGCGAGCGCTATACTTCACCCAAACAGCGGGCCCGAGGTATGCTCACGCGGTGCTGGCCCGTGCGGTTCGTGATCAAGACACGGCTGTCGCACTCGGGGCGATTAGGGCGCTTCACGTGACTGCCGGGGAAACATCCCTGGTGGGCACGGAGGATATCAAGCAGCCCCTGGTACAAGCTCTAAGATTCCCCGACGCCCTGGTTCGCATTCGTGCAGCGCTAGCGTTGGGCGCGGCGTTGCCTAAATCGCAGTTTGCCGATTCGCAGTTCGTCGCACCTGTACTGGCTGGGGCTATCACCCTGACCGGCAGCGAGCAGATACTTGTGGTCGATCCGGACGAAGCCAATCTCAATCGTGTGGCGGATGCGTTGCGTGCCGGCGGACGGAAGGTCATCGGGGAGAAGAGTATCTACCGAGCACTCGAGCGAGCACGTGCGGAGTTCCAGACGCTGACAGCACTCTTCATCGCCAGTGACATCCAGGAGCCCGAGTTGACTACAGCACTTCTCCAGTTCCGATCCGAGTTCATGTATGCCAAGACTCCGGTAGTAGTTCTGGTCAAGTCAGGGCAGTCGCTCGTATCGGAAAATGCCGCGGCAACCAACCGCTTCGTCATGCTGGCTGCCGCTTCTGCAGCCCCGGCCGATCTCGAAGCCGCCCTGCAGCGGACCCAGGCAGAAACCGGCCAGGCAAGAGTCAGTGAAGATCTGGCGCTTTCGCTCGCGCTGGAGACTGTCGATACTCTGCGGCGCATTGCCGTCGATGGGCGAACGGTATACGACGTGGGCGTAGCTGAGCCTGCATTGATTGCCGCACAGGCATCAACAAGCGAAGAACTGCAGACAAAGGCCACATCCGTCTTGGCCTTGGCGCGAACTCCGTCCGCACAACAGGCGGTCGCGGTTATGGCCCTTAATACAAACAACACCGAATCCCTGCGACTCGCCGCTTTCGACTCGCTCGCAGAATCAGCCAAGAACAACGGCAACCTGCTGACGGAAGGACAGTTGGATACGCTGCTGGGCATTGCGGCTGACGATCCCGACTTGACCATCCGTACAGCGGCCAGTGAAGCCCTCGGTGCGTTCAACCTGCAAGCCAACAAGGCCAGCGAATTCATCCGCATTTACCACGGGGGGTAGCGATTCATACGGCGGGTGGCATGCCTTCGCCGAAGGCGTAGGCATGCACATTGGGGAGATGGACTCACATGGCCATGCTGCGCAAGGTCATGCCACCCACCGGTGCATCGCCGGAGCGTTCTCTCCCGACTTCCAGTAAGTCTCCAGTACCTCCGGCGCGGTGCACATGGCGAGTCTGTTGCGTATTGGTTTGCCGGGAGTGCAGCTGCCTGCTACGATCGGCCTCGCTGGCGCGGCTTGGCGCGTGGCCGGCCCGAGGCACAATTGCATTATGGGTGAAGACGATCACTACAGGACGCAGCGGATCAACAAGCGAAACGCACTCGTTGAGTTGGGCATTGATCCGTACGGGGGGCGGTTTGCGGATGTAACGGCTGCCGCGGAGATCCGCGCTCGGGCGGAGCTGCTTAATATCGCTTCGGGCGAGCGAAGTGAGCTAACCGGACGCGTAGCCGGCCGAATCATGCTCCTGCGCATGATGGGCAAGCTGGCGTTCATGACCATTCGAGACGGAACGGGAATTCTGCAGCTTGGCTTCAACAAGGCTGATCTCGCCGACCAGTGGCCGATGCTCAAGAAGCTTGATCTTGGCGACATCATCGGGGCCGACGGAGTCGTCGGGCGCACAAAGATGGGCGAGCTGACACTTTGGGCCGGCAAGGTAACCCTGCTGGCCAAGTCGCTGTTACCTCCACCCGAGAAATGGCACGGATTGACCGACGTCGATCTGCGCTATCGTCGGCGATATGTCGACCTGTTCACCAATCCCGAGGTGCGGGAGGTGTTCAAGAAACGCAGTGCCATAATCCAGGCCGTTCGTCAGTGCCTACTCGATGAGGAATACACCGAGGTGGAGACGCCGGCCCTTCAGCCCGTGTATGGAGGCGCGGCCGCCCGTCCCTTCACCACGCACCATAACACGCTGGACATCGACCTGTTCCTGCGGATCAGTCCGGAGCTCTACCTTAAGCGTCTCTTGGTCGGGGGCATCGAGCGAGTTTTCGAGATCAGCCGAAACTTTCGCAACGAAGGGATAAGTACGAAGCACAACCCCGAGTTTACCATGGTGGAGCTGTATGAAGCCTACGCCGACTACGAGGTGATGATGGAGCGGGTCGAGCAGATGGTATCAGGTGCGTTTAATGCATCCGCAAAGCAAGGCGTAGCGGAGCGCGTGACTGCCATCGAAAGAGAAGTCGCCCGTCTGGAGAAGGAAAAGGACGAAGCGGAAGCCAAGGCCTACATGGAAGAGAATCACTTAGAAGCCTATCGTCAGGCGCAGGCGGGCATTACCGCCGGGCGGATGACAACCGTCTTCAACGGTGAGGTACTCGACTTCACCCCACCCTGGCCGCGAAGGAAATATGCCGACCTGCTTAAAGAATACGCGGGTGTCTCTATCGCTGATCCGGGCGCAACGCGGGAAAAGGCCCGGGAGCTTCAGATCGACCACGCCGGCAAGGACGATGCCGTGGTCATCAACGAGGTATTCGAGGCGACGGTGGAACCCAACTTGATCCAGCCGACCTTCGTGTATGATTATCCGGCCGCCATCTGCCCCTTGGCGCGGCGGCACCCGGAAGATCCATCTATCGCGTTGCGGTTTGAGGCGTTTGTAGCAGGGATGGAACTGGGCAATGCCTACACGGAGCTTAATGACCCGGAGATTCAGGAGGCCAACTTCCGGCAAAAGGTGGCCGGCGAAGGTGACGAGACCATGGCCGTCATGGATGAGGACTACATAACCGCGCTGGAGTATGGCATGCCTCCGGCGGGGGGACTGGGCGTGGGCATCGATCGAATGGTAATGGTGCTGACGGACAGCCCGAGTATCCGGGATGTAATCCTCTTTCCTCTCCAGAGGCCGGCTGCACCGACATAGAAAGTCGGCGCGTTTCTCGGTTCGGCCTGGAGTTTGCGGCTCGGGTGGGCTTAGCAGTCGGTTGGAGCACGCGACGTACGCTACGATGG
>CP070744.1:4242849-4264428 GCA_020348265.1 Phycisphaerales bacterium
CCACCAGTCTCAGATTTCCGCCGGAGAGCTTGCGCTTGGCGTCTTCATACTCCGAGAACACGCGATGGATGCTGGTGAGTCTTTCACCCAGCGGTTCAGACTTCTCCAGGCAGAGCGACTCGATACCGGCCAGTTCTTCCTTCATGGTGAGGAAGTCTTCGTCGGGCATGGTTCGGCGTTTCTTCTGCGATTTGATCCTCTTTTCGAGTTCCAGCATCTTGCGGTGCAACCCGCGCAGTTTCTTCATTAGCGGCTGGATTCGACTCGTGCGAAGGGATAGTTCTTCGAGGAGTTTGGATATCTTACGCCTCCGCTCACGGACCGCGCGTTGGAGCTCTTTCTTTCTCGCTGCCGGTACGCGCGACGCATGCAACTCTTCCCATGCCTCTGCGTTCTTCGCGGCGAGCTTGCGGGCGGTATCAAGATTGACCGGTATGCGCGCGCTGATGCGCGACTTAGCCGCATGCTCCGAAGTGGAGATCTTCATTGTTCGGTCGAATGGCAATCGACCTTGCGAGACCTGCTGAAGAATCTCGATGGCCAAACCGGCGCAGTAGTCGCTCTCCAGCACCTTCTGACGGAAAGCCATTCGCGTAAGTTCGATCTTCTTGGCCAGCCTGATCTCCTCCGAACGCACCAACAGCGGGATTTCCCCCATCTGCGTCAGGTACATTCGCACGGGGTCGTCGATGCGCTTCACTCCGACCTCGAAGTTAAGATCTTCCGGGCCGGGCGTCTTCGCGTCATCATCTTCGTCATCTTTGGACCTGCGCGCGTCGCGCTTGCCCGTGCTCCGTTTACGCCTTTTTGCGTAACGCCGAGCATCGATCTCGTCGAGGGTCTCGATCTTCTCCTGCTCGAGACGCATCATGACCAGTTCGAGCTGGGCGGGGTCGATGGCGTCATCGGGAAGGACTTCGTTCATTTCCTCCCAGGTGACAAAACCGCGCTTCTTCCCGCGCTGTACCAGCTCTTCAACAGCGTCTTGAATCAGTTCGGCTGGTTGTTCGATCACGTCGGTCATGGCTGCTCCATTTTGGCAAGATCATCCGCAGGATCACGGTCTACTCCAGTTGAGTTCGCATCCCGGCGTCGTCCACGAGGGATAAAATGCCGGTGCTCGCGTGCCCCACTTACGAAGGTTCTGAACCGCCCCTCAACACCATCAGAAGATGCCGGTTCAGTTTCCGCGTCCGTATACTTCTTCTTGCCCAGTTCCATCTCCTTGTCTGACGACGCACGCCGAATCCGTTCGAGCGCCACCTCGAGATTCGTCACATAATTCCCTTTTGCAGCGCCCCGTCTTGCCAACTCCTCGATGCGCTCGGCATCGGAGGGATCGCTGCACCGGCCCAGAACGTCGATCAGGCGAAACTCACCAACCTGCTGGGCCAACTCCATCACGTTCTTGGCGATCCGACGGTCGCGCTGGGAAGCGATCCGGGCCACATCCGGCATGTCGTTGACTGACTCCAACACGCCGGGCTCGTTGAGCACCACTTCCAACAGGTGCGCCCATGCGGCCTGCTCCTCAGTGGGCAGGGAATGCCGCCTGCTTACCGCTCCCGGGATCTCCTCGGGTCTGCCGACGGACGACGTCCTTTGTAGCCCGGTCAGCAGCCGGTCGACCTCCCTCCGGTCTATCTGAAGCAGGTGCGCGACCTGATTCACCATCAGCCCTCGTTGGATTGCATCGAGGGCTTTTGTCTTGCCGGCCTCGGCGATTACCTTGAGAAAATCCAAGACAGCATCGCGTCGACCCGCGTCAGATCCATCCCCGCTGAAACGCCTGCGAGTCTGAATCCACTTGAATTCTAGCGCACCGATTGCCCGGTTCAACACGTCCGAGAACGCTTCCCGGCCCGCACCGGCGAGGTAATCGCTGGGGTCTTTCCCTTCGGGTATGCGTGCCATTCGGACCTTGATGCAACGCGGCAGGGCAACCAGGAGAGCGCGCTCAGCCGCCTGCTCCCCGGCGTCATCCGAATCGAACAGAAGGACGACTTCGTCGCAGTATCGCCTGAGCATGTCTACCTGAGATTCGGTAAGTGCTGTCCCCAGTGTCGCGACGGTTTCTAAGAACCCCGCCTGATGAGCTGCAGTGCAATCCGTATACCCTTCGACGATAACAGCCTGACCTTTACGGCTGATGGCGTCACGGGCCAGGTTGACTCCGTACAGATTGCGCCCCTTATCGAACAAGAGGTTCTGTCTGGTGTTGAGGTACTTGGCTGGATCGTCCGTAAGAGTGCGCCCGCCGAACCCGATAACCCTGCCTGTCGGGTCCTGAATGGGGAACATCAGGCGGCTGCGGAACGTGTCGTACACACGCCCGCCCTCGCTTTGCCGGACCAAGTCCGCCGCAAGAAGAAGCGACTGGTCAATCCCCCCACGCTTGGCTGCGTTGCATAGAGATGTGTAACCGTCGAGGGCCAAGCCAAGCTTGAATGACTTCTGAGTCTCGTCGGAGACTTGCCGCGATGCAAGGTATTCGCGCGCCGACCGCCCCGTCGACTCATCAAGCAAGTTCGCCCGGAAGAAACGCAGAGCCCAGTCGTTCACTCTGGCCAGGCTGGCGCGGGTCGGGCCCCCATTGCCCGTTCCCTTGGCGTGGACCAGATCGACCCCCGCGCGGTCTGCCAAGACCTGCATCGCCTCGATAAAAGGAACATTCTCGCGGTATTGAACGAACGAGAAGACGTCTCCGCCTTTGCCACACCCGAAGCATTTGAACAGTCCCAGGTCCGGCGTAACGGTGAAGGAGGGGGTCTTCTCAGAGTGGAATGGGCACAGGCCCACCCAACGCTTGCCCCGGTGCTTCAGCGAGACGTGCTCCGTGACCACACCGAGGATGTCGACGCGGTCCAATATCTCTCTTTTCTTGGCTTCGAAGTTATGCAACGACGAGCAACACCTAAACTAGACGATCACCGGAGCCTGCACGAAATCCACCAGCAAAACCGATTCCCCTATGTAGTTAGTGGTCAACTCCGGTCTTCCGTAGGCAATCTTGGCTTGAACTTGCCGGGTACCTGCGACAACTCAAGTATACACCAGCATTCTCGGACGGTCAAACACGTAAACGTCTGCAAAATAAAGACTTGGGCAGAACGCCACTCGGTCGAAAGTGGCCGCCCTGATGCACCGTCTCCGGTCAGAATCCCAGGAAGTTCAGGAATACCTCCTGAGTCATGATCGGGACGGAAAGGCTTCGAGCAGTTGCCACGGCGGCGTGGTAGTTCTCCCACGCACGCTGCGTCGCCTCGAAGCGCTCGGTTTGCTCGCGGGACGCCTCACCAATGGCCCGGGGTCTGGCCGGGGCGCCGCCGAGGATGACGAAGTCCGTCAGAGCTGTGAGATCCGTTGTAACCGCTCCTCCCCAACCCGTCACCATGGCATCGACCACCGCGGTACCTGTCGGATCCGACATGCCGTCATAGTCAAGATCGAATTCGCCGATTACTACGAACGAGAGTTGCCGACTGGGATCAAAGACCGGATTTGCCACGAGGTCGCCCTCGAGGACCAACTCGTTCTCACCCAGTCTGACGATCTTGCACTCAGCCGAGGAGCGACTAATCGACACCACCTCGATTTGAGCCTTGGCCTGGCCATCCGCGGGTATCCCTAGCCGTGAGGAGTAGACGGAGAACTGCAGGCCGAGCGTTAGGTTGTCCTCTCGTCCCAGGTCAATGTAGACGACCTCATCACCGGGTATCGCAGTGAGTACATAGCCGTCGGGTTCACGGGCGGTAGCCAGGTCGTCCGGGCCGGCCAACACCCCGCCGAAACGCTGCTGCTGAGCCCGGAAACGGTCGCGCAGCTCGGCTAGGTTGCCTTCGAGGGTAGCCTTGTCCTGCCTCTCGCGGGTGAGCTCAGCGTCAGCCTGCACACGCCTCTCCTCAAACTCGCGCTGAAGCTCAGCGACTGCGGCGTCGCGCTGGGCGATGGAGGTGTCACGTTCCTCTTGAATCCTGACCAGATCGTCGGCAAACTCCTTGGCCCGCGCGTCAAAGTCGCTCTTTTGGGTCTCGTTCAATTCGATAAGCGATGCCACCCGGGTATCCAGTTCCGCAGCCCGGTCCTCAGCCGCACGACGCAGAGCGTTTTCCGCCTTGAAACCCTCGTAAAGCGTAGACATGCCTTCATAGAACGACAGATCGAAGTATGAATCCGGATCGGGCACGAAGCCGTCATCCTGGATGATCTGCACCAGTTGATCCCGCTTGGCCCGGATCGTGGCAGCATCGTCCGCCTCGTTGCCCGAAGCCAAAAAGGCGGTGTCGGCTCGGTTCCCTTCGAGGATGCCAACAACCGTCGGGCCGCCTTGCTTTGACGGGCGGGCATTGCCGATCAGAGTGATCGAACTCTGCTCCGCTTGGCTGATCAGCTTGTCGTTTGCCGTCGCCAGCCGCTGATTTTCGCTGACGAGCTCTTCGTGTCCGGTGTAGAAGATGACCAGGAAAACGGTCGCCGTCAGCCACAGGGCTACGAAAACGATCATCCAAACAGTAATGGCACCGATGCCTTGAAACTGTGCTCTGGCCATCTGCCAAAGACCTCCAATGCCTAAACGCGGGAAACAATAAGAGGGACCACGCTCGAGTGCGGCGGCGCTATCCGGCACCGAGGCTCTGCGGGCTGCGTTCGCCGGCCGCTCGTCTGCGGCAACACTGGCAAACCCGATCCCCCGTTCATCGCGGCACGGGACAATCCGGACCCCATGCCTGCAGCAAACAGGGATTGTTGGATATCCCCGCCTTTCTGTCAAGAACCCGCATAGGTCGACGGTACAGACGCGATCCGTGACAATCCCGGCGGAGAGGGGCCGATCAGAGCTCTGACCGTAAGGGAGCGGGCCAGCCCGGCAGGTCAAGATAGCCCCCGGATCTGCAGCCCAGCCGAGTGGATATCTGTGCGACCCCTGCAGGGTCGAGTGGAACGGGTGCTGGGGCTACTCGGAGCGACACCGGGTGCCACTGGCGGCTTGCCCGCCAGTGCTGAACCGGTCTGCGATCCACCAGGCTGGTAGGGTCCGCCGTGCGGGCAATCCTGCGGCGAGTCGATTTGAGAAGAAGCTGGTAGGGTCCGCCGGGTGCCACTGGCGGCTTGCCCACCAGTGCTGAACCGGTCTGCGATCCACCAGGCTGGTAGGGTCCGCCATGCGGGCAATCCTGCGGCGAGTCGATTTGAGAAGAAGCTGGTAGGGTCCGCCGGGTGCCACTGGCGGCTTGCCCGCCAGTGCTGAACCGGTCTGCGATCCACCAGGCTGGTAGGGTCCGCCATGCGGACCATCCTCCGCCGACACGATTAAAGAATACGGTCCGTACGGCGGACCGTACGAGACTGACGGAGCGACCGAGCGACGCTGCCCTTTGCACGGAATCTGGCGTCTCCAGGCACTTGATTGCCCTGCGCCCTTGATCGGGCAGGTCCATCCTGGTATACTAATTTAGCACGACTTCAATTGGGCGACCGAGCAGATCGGGGCATGTTAGGAGGGTGCGAAGAGGTCAAGCAGAGCGCCGGCACAGGGAGCGCGTCCGGCTGCGCGCTCACCACGGAGTCTACCCGATGATGAAAAGAACTTCGTTACATCGACGCGGGGCCTGCAGTGCAGCCTTGGCCTTCATCCTGCTCGCCGCGTTCTTGGTCGCGCCCGCCGACGCCCAGCCAACCGGATACGAAGGATATCAAGTCGTCAAGATCACCGTCAAAGACGAAGCTGACCTGGCCAAGCTGAAAGAGCTCGAAGAACTTGGCCGGAACTTCCAAGTTTGGTCGGAGGTAACGGGAATCGGCCTGATGGAAGTCCGCGTCGCCCCGACAGCAAAGGGCGCCCTTGACGCGAGTGGTCTTGCCTACGAAATCAAGGTCGAAGACCTGCAACAGCACATCGACGAGCTCTATCGCACCCCACGCGGTGGTGGTTTCTTCGATTCGCTGCAAACCTATGACGCCCACGTGCAGTTCATCGATGATCTGGTCGCAGCGTATCCGGATCTTGCCGATACCGTGCTGATCGGCAGGTCAGTGGAAGGACGGAGACTGTGGGCCCTGCGCATCACCGGACCCGGCGAGGGCAAGCCAGGAGTGATGTATCACGGAGCCCAACACGGGGACGAGCAGGCCGGGGCGTCATTGGTCGCCTACACGGCCAACCATCTGCTCACCAACTACGCCACCGACTCAGGAGTACGAGCCCTGGTGGACAACGTGGAGTGGTTTCTGCTGCCCATCACTAACCCCGATGGTTACAGAGCATATGATCGTCAAAACGCCAACAACGTTGACTTGAATCGCAACTGGGGTGGCCCAGGCGGGCCTGCAAACGCATTCTCAGAGCCGGAAACGGCAGCCATGCGCGACTTCTTTCTGGCCCACCCCAACGTGCGAATGCACATCGACGTTCACGGGTACGTGCCTTGGATCATATGGCCTTGGGGGCATACGCCCTATTGGTGCATGAACCACTGGACGTTCTATGAGCTCGGCTGGGAGGTGCACGATCTGATCGAAGCGTCGGGCGGCGGTGACTACGAGATTGGCACAGTGTGGTCGGTTGCGTATCCGGTATACGGCGGCTCGACTAACTACACTTACGGCGAGCTTGATCTATGGGCTTTCACCTTCGAGCTGGTCGATTCCATTCTTCCGTCAATCTGCGAGGAGTTCCTCTCAAGCATGCTCTTCCTCGCGGAGTGGATCAGCGACTGCAACGATAACGATACTCCTGACGCCGCCGATATTGCGTCGGGGACCAGCTACGACTGTAACTTTAACGGCGTTCCCGACGAATGTGAGTCTCAGGCCGACTGTAACGACGATGGTGTCCTCGATGTCTGCGCTTTCGCCACAGGTTCTCGCGACTGCAACGGTAACGCCGTCCCCGACGGGTGCGACCTTGCCTCCGGCACAAGCGAGGACTGTAACGGAGATGTAGTGCCTGACGAGTGTCAGCCGGACGAGGACTGCAATGAGAACGGTGTTCAGGACATATGCGACATCGCCGGCGGGATGAGCCAAGACTGCAACTCGAACGACATTCCCGATGAATGTGAACCGGACTGCAACGACAATGGCATCGCGGACGGCTGTGATATCGCTGATGGAACCAGTGTGGATTGCGGTCCCAACGGGATTCCGGACGAATGCGAAACGGACTGCAACCACAACGGAGTGGGCGATGAATGTGACATTGCCGACGGCGTTTCGCAGGATGTGAACGGCAACGGTGTGCCCGATGAGTGTCAGTTTCGATTGTTCGTTGACGCTCGTGCGCCTGAAGGAGGCGACGGTAGAAGTTGGAGCGCGGCGTATCGCAGCCTGCGGGACGCGTTCTCGGTTGCTGCGGATGGGTCGGGTCTTGTGGAAGAGATCTGGATTGCGGCCGGCACGTACACTCCCGCCCCACCGCAGGGCGACCGGGCGGCTACATTTAAGTTGGTCAACGGCGTGCGCGTGATTGGCGGTTTCGCGGGCTGGGAGGAGACCGTTGACCAACGTGATCCATTCGCAAATCCGACAATACTGAGTGGCGATCTCAACGGCGACGATAGACCTGGCTTCCTCAACAACGGCGACAATAGCTACCACGTCCTGACTGGAAGCGGAACGGATGCAACGGCTGTCCTCGATGGAGTTACCATAACTGCCGGTAATGCTAACGAGTCAACATTCCAGCAGGATAGGGGAGCGGGGATGTACAACACCGGGTACTGCAGCCCCACGCTTGTTAACTGCACATTCCGCGACAACTTCGCAGAACACTCTGGCGGTGGGATGTACAACTCCGGAGGAAGCGCTCCAAAGTTGACCGGCTGCGCTTTCAGTGAGAATACCGCCTTCAGCGCCCCCGTCAGCGGATCCGGGGGCGGAATGTACAACGACACCGACAGCAATCCGATCCTGACCAACTGCGACTTCTCCGGTAACTCGTCCGGAGGCAGCGGCGGTGGTATATGCAACTTCAGCAACAGCGCGACATTCATCAATTGTACGTTTAGTGGTAACACAACAGACATTGGCGGTTGCATGGAAAACACACAGTGCAACGTGATGATAAAGGGCTCGGTTTTTGAGGCTAACGTGGGCTATTTCGGTGGGGCTATGTACAACTATGGCTCCGACAGTACCACAACGGTAGCCAATTGCGTCTTTGTTGGCAACCGCGCTGACGGCGATGGCGGTGCGATCTACGCCGACGACAGCGGTACCTTGACACTGGTCAACTGCGCATTCAGCGGCAACAGGGCTGAGGACTCGGGGGGCGCAATGTATGGCAAACGATCGCGTACAACACTGACTAATTGCACGTTGAGCGGAAACGTCGCCGGTACCGACGGG
Source organism: Phycisphaerales bacterium (assembly GCA_020348265.1). GTDB lineage: Bacteria > Planctomycetota > Phycisphaerae > UBA1845 > UBA1845. The sequence goes on from CP070744.1 coordinate 4,251,196, forward strand.
GGCGGCGTGCACCACGACTTCTACTACACAGGTTTTCCCAAGTTGATGAACTGCATCTTATGGGGAAACAGGGACTCAAGTGGGATGAGCGTGTCCGCCCAACTCTTTGGAGCAGGTACACCACCCGTTTATTACTCTTGTATCCAAGGTTGGACAGGTGCGTTGGGTGGACCCGGCAACATAAATGATGATCCCTTCTTCAGAGACGCCGACGGGTCGGATGGCATTTTGGGCACCGAAAATGATGACCTGCGCCTGTCACCCGGATCTCCCTGCATTGACGCCGGCAAACCCGGCTTTGTTCCTGACGTAGTGCCGACCGACCTCGACGGTCACTCGCGTATACTCTGCGAACGCGTAGACATGGGTGCGTATGAATTCGGAATCGGCGACTACGACTGGAGTCAGTCCGTGAACCTCAACGACTTCAGGGTGTGGAAGGCGTGCATGACCGGACCCGACGCCGGGCCGTACGCAGATGGCTGCGAAGTCTTCGACTTCAATTACGACGGAGATGTGGATTTCGAGGATTTCGCCGCTATGACCCTAATACTCGACCCCTAGCGCTGTAGCCTATGCCCGTAGCGATCCTTCCACTTCTTGATGTGTTCGAGGGCTTCGAGTGGGGTCATGCGGTCGGGGTCTATATTGCTTAGCTCTTCAAGCATTTCCTCGCCGGGGTCGCGGAAGAGCATCATCTGCTTGTCGTCTTTGGTCTTCTTGCGAGTCAGTTGGGGGGTGCGGGACTCGCGCTCGAAGCCGCGCTGCAGCTCATCGAGGATCTCCCGGCTGCGCTGGATGACTCCGGTTGGGATTCCGGCCAGCTTGGCTACGTGCACGCCGTAGCTCTTGTCCGTCCCACCCTCGACGATTCGGTGCAGGAAGACGATGCCACCTTCGCTTGCTTCGTCTGCGGGAAGCTCGCGGACGGCAACATTGTAGTTCCGCACGCCGCGAAGCAGTTCGGCCAGTTCGGTCATCTCGTGGTAGTGAGTTGCGACAAGCGTCCGGCACTTGATCTCGTTGGCCAGATATTCAGTGATCGCCCAGGCCAGCGAGAGGCCGTCGAAGGTGCTAGTTCCCCGGCCAATCTCGTCCAACACGACCAGTGATCGCTTGGTGGCGTTGTGCAGTATGTTGGCAGCTTCGGTCATCTCGACCATGAAGGTCGATTGCCCGCGCATGATTTCGTCCGATGCGCCGACGCGGGCGAAGATGCGATCGGCAATGGAGAACTTCATGCTCTTGGCTGGTACGAAGGAGCCGGTCTGAGCCAGCAAGGTCAGCAATGCGACCTGTCTTATGTAGGTGCTCTTCCCGGCCATGTTAGGGCCGGTGATTATGAAGAGTCTGGAATCGGGACCGCTCTGCAGTGTGTCGTTAGGTACGAACTTGTCGCCAAGGGTCTGGTCGAGCACGGGGTGCCGGCCGTCGGTAATCTCCAGCCCTACCTCGTCAGCGATTTCAGGACGGATATAGCGGCGTTCGACGGCCAGCTCCGCCAGGGCGGCGACGCAATCGACCCGACCGATCGCATCGGCGACGCGGAGTAGCTCGCGCATCTTGTCGGCGACCTCTCCGCATACGCGATCAAAGAGCTGAACCTCCAGCTCGCATGCCCGCTCCTGGGCGGTCAATGCCTCCGTCTCGTACTTCTTCAGTTCGTCGGTGATGTACCGCTCTGCACTCTTGATGGTCTGTTTGCGGACGTACTCGGGGGGCACCTTCTCGCGCCCGCTGTTGGGAATCTCGATGTAGTATCCGAAGACCCGGTTGAAGCCGACTTTGAGCGAAGTGATGCCGGTCTGCTCGACCTCGCGCCTTTGGAAGTCCGCAAGCCAATCCTTTCCGTCGCGACCCACTCCGCGGAGTCGGTCGAGTTCTTCATCGAACCCGTCGGCGATGAACCCGCCCTCGCGGGTGGTGGCAGGTGGTGCCTCCTTAATGGCGTATCGCAGAAGATCGGCAATATCGCCCAGGCCTCCGAAATCGCTGGTGACTTCAGCAACAAAAGCGATGCGCGATTCGGCAAGTTCACTGGCGACTGCAGGGAGCGAGGTCAGTGTCTTTCCGAGTGCGCTGAGGTCTCGCGGCGTCGCCCGGGCAAGTGCGATTCTACTGGCGATTCTCTCGACATCGGCCATGGCCTTGAGCCGACCGCGCACGTGCGTGCGAACTAGCTCGTTGTCCACAAAATACCCGACCGCATCCTGCCGGGTGAGAATTCCTGCAGGACTGGTAAGAGGAGCCCGGAACCAGTGGGCGAGCTTTCGGCTGCCTATAGGGTGAATCGTGCGGTCGATCGCGCGTAGTAAGGAGCCTTCGCGCGAGCCGCTGCGAAGGGTGAGCTCGATCTCCAGGGAGCGCCAGCTGCTGTGATCGATCTGCAGATAATCGCTTGAAACTCTCTTTCTGATTGCCGTAATGTGGTTCAGCGTGGTCTTCTGCGTTTCCTGCAAATACTGTATCACGCAGCCGGATGCGCATAGGGACGGAGTGATGCTCTCGAAGCCGAAGCCGGCCAGGGTGGTTACGCCGAAGTGCTGCGTGAGCGATCTTTCCGCCTGGTACGCGGAGAATTCGTGCAGTGGTCTTCGTGCAATGGCTGTGCTGCAAACCTGATGCAGTTGTTCCGCGATACGGTGAGATTCACTCCCGTGTTCGTCGTCGATGAGCAGCTCTGCGGGGCGGGTGCGTACCAGCTCGTCGAGCAGGGCATCTCTGGAAACATCGACGACGTCGAATCGCCCGCTGGCCAGCTCGACGAATGCCAATCCCACGCCTTCGCTACGCAGGCAGATAGATGCCAGAATATTGTCATCGCGTTCGTCGAGCAGGGCTTCGTCGGTCAGCGTGCCTGCGGTAACGATTCTGACCACATCGCGACGAACGACCCCCTTAGCCTGTTTGGGGTCTTCGAGCTGCTCGGAGATGGCGACTTTATAGCCGGCGGCGACCAGCTTGCTCAAGTAGCCGTCTAGCGCGTGGTAGGGGATACCCGCCAGGGGAATCGGGTCAGGGGCCTTCGATCGCGAGGTCAGGGCGATGCCCAGAACCTTCGAGCAGAGGATGGCGTCGTCGTAGAAGGTTTCGTAGAAATCCCCCATTCGGAAAAGAAGGATGGCGTCGCCAACGCGTTTCTTCTGCTCGACGTATTGGCGCATTGCGGGCGTTAGGTTGTCGCCACCTTTGGCGCCGGCTCCGACCGCCGGTTTGCCGGTTTGTGTGTTCGTTGGGAACAAGAAATCCACCCTCCCGACCGGGGTCCTTGGCAATCCGCCTTCGCGTATTCCCGGTCGATTCGCTCAGCAGTCCGTGGCCGGTGAGTCCCGATCATGCTTATGGCCATAGCATAACGACTTTGGAGCTGATTGAGCACCTGTGATTTTTGGCGGCCACGCATAAACACACTAGAATAGCGGCGATGACGGAAAAGCGGGGAAAAGTAGTGGTCGCCATGAGCGGGGGGGTGGATTCAAGCGTGACAGCTTGCCTGCTTGTCGAGCAGGGCTACGACGTGATGGGGCTGTTTATGCGCGTTGGGGCTGAAGCTGCAGAACCGACGCCCGAGGCGGCGTGTGCGACCGCGAGTTCCCATCAGGGCTGCTGCAGCGCTGCTGATGCCGGCGACGCCCGGCTGGTAGCGGGCATTCTGGGGATTCCGTTCTATTCGCTTAATTTCGAGGCGGAGTTCGATCGACTCATCGAGGACTTCGCTGATGAGTACGTCCGTGGCCGAACGCCCAATCCCTGCATTGTGTGCAACGATCGGCTCAAGTTCAGGAAGTTGCTGGATTATGCCGACGCCGTGGGGGCCGGATACGTCGCTACCGGACATTACGCTCGCATCGGTCCGCCGGATGGACCGCTCGACGGGGGAGATCCGCGCGGGCTTGAGCCCGCGGCTCGGAATTTCCTGATGCGGGGACGCGACCCGGAAAAGGACCAGTCCTATGTCCTCTTCGGGCTCGAACCCAAGGTACTCGACCGGGTGTTGTTTCCCATCGGCGGATACAACAAGACTGAGGTCCGTGAGCTGGCGGATCGCTTTGACCTGCCCAACAGGGATAAGCCGGATTCCCAGGAGATCTGTTTCGCCCCCGATCGAGACTATGCTCGTGTGGTGAAGCAGCGCCGGCCGGACGCTTTCGTCGAGGGCGACGTGGTCAACACCGCGGGCGACGTCGTGGGCCGACACAAGGGCATAGGGCACTACACCATCGGGCAACGCCGAGGCTTGGGTATTGCCGCCGGTCGCCCCATCTACGTGACGCAGCTCGATGTCCCGAGCAATACCGTGACGGTTGGTGACGGAGACGATTTGCTCCGATCCGCCCTGGTTGCGGATAAGGTGCGCTATCTCGTCGCCGCTCCGAGTGATCCGTTCCACGCCGACGTGAAGATCCGCTACCTGCACAAAGCGGCACCGGCGACGGTTTATCCTCTCGGCGGCGATCAGGTCCGCGTGGTCTTCGACAACCCACAGCGGGCGATCACGCCCGGGCAGGCAGTCGTCTTCTATAATAACGACGTAGTAATCGGCGGTGGCTGGATCGACCGTGCGGAGTCAGGCGCGGAATAGCAATGGGTCGCCGTACCTCGGCTAAAGGAGAGGTCGATTAGTTCCGTAAGCGACATACCCTCGGAAGATGCCCCCAAGGCCTCCTCGGCGTTCTGGCGCCTGCAGCGTCCATCCTGGGATCAACGCAAGCGAATCCTGCGTCGTCAGGCATGGGTGATCGCTGTCGGCGCGTACGTCCTGATTGCCTTCGCCTATCTGTGGCCGCCGGACTTTCGCAACCAGTCCACTGCGTATGTTTGGACAGCCTGGACCGCGTTCATGATTCGCACATTCCTGTTTCCCTTCGGTATGATACTGGCAATCATCGCCATTCTTGGAGCTTATGGTCGGGCAAGACGCCTGTCTCTGGCCGTGCTGCCGGTTGCTCTATTTGCTGCTGGACCGGAGTGTTGGCAGTATCGTCCAAGGTCAGCGCCGCTCATAGCGGGCGAGACCGTTAAGGTGATGAGCGTGAACCTGCTAATGGTCAACGAGAATACCCGGTCAATCATCGAGGAGATTCAACGGGAAGATCCCGACATTCTGTTGCTTCAGGAGTACACACCTGTTTGGCACAAAGCAATCCAAGCTTCCATCGGTGAGGACTTGCCGCATGTAGCATTTCAGGTGCGAGAGGATTCCTTCGGCACCGCGATCTACTCGAACAGGCCTTTTGAAGGTCCCGTCGAGATGTACCTGCCGCTGGGATCGGCGAGCGTGCCCCAGATGCGGGTTGTCATCGCCATATCAGACCGACCCGTAGCGTTCTACAACGTACACCTACTCCCTCCCTCCGGATTGGAATACACGATCGAGAATCGGCTGCAGTTCGCCGATCTTGCGGAGTTGCTATCGACGGAACCTCTTCCCGTTGCGGTGGGGGGAGATTTCAATTTCACGCAGCGTAGCCCACAGGCCGCGATCTTGAGAAAGCAAAGGCTGGTTGACGCGCACAACGCGGCTGGTTTGGGAAGAGGAACCACTTGGCCGATGATTCCCTCGCTCTGGTGGATGCCCAGCCTCCGTCTCGATCATCTTTATATCGCCGGGGGCCTGACATGCGCCAAGTGCCAAGCAGGGATTGGAGCGGGTTCTGATCACAGGCCCGTGATCGGAAACATCGGTTTCGCTCGATAGCGTATGCCGATGGTGTGCCCCGACTGGCGTGTGAGCGAAAGCGGCCTTATAGGGGAACCGGCTCGGAGAGGCGCTCGCGTGCCGCCTTCGCGCTCAGAGCTTGGCGCCCCGCCCAAACATGATGAGCGGACGCCGTCCCTTGGCGCCCGCTCAGCACGTCGCTCTTTGCATCAAGCCGTGATGATAGGCGATGCTAGAGCGGCAACAGTCAGCTGGCTCGCAGCACCCGGTTTGCAGGTTGTCTGCGTGGGGACGGCCTGGGGCACCTCTTGTACCGCATTACCTTCCCCTGCCAAGCCGATCTGCTCCTCCAAATCCGTGACCAGAGTTGCGAGATTCTGCTCCCGGTCTCCTGAAGGCGTTAGCCACCGAACGGTCGCATTCGCCTGCAGCATGTTGGAAATCCGCCGCGTAGCCAGAATGACGGTGGAGTGGTTCTTGTTGCCCATGAACCGGCCGATCTCCGGATAACTCATGTCCGTGTGCTTGCGGGCAAGATACATGGCGATCCCGCGAGACAGGGCAATAGTCCGCGACTTTCGCGAGGTATGCAGATCAGCCGGAGTAAGCCCAAAGAAAATCGCCGAGACGCTCTCGATGTCGGACAGCTTCACCACCGGGGCGGTCTGACGAATAAGATCGCGGATGGCCCGGTCCGCCAGCCCCAGGGTGATGGGCTCTGAGGTCAAGTGGGCAAGGGCGACGACCTTCAACAGGGCTCCCTCCAGCTCGCGCAGGTTCGCACAGAAGTTCTCCGCGATGTGCATGATGACCCGGTCGCTGATGTCCACCTTCATCCGCTCGGCGCGTCGGCGGAGGACCCCCGCGCGGACCTCGACGTCGGGGGAGTCGATGCGTACGACCATTCCGGACAGAAACCGGCTGACCAACGACTCCGAAAAGTGCCCGATCATCTTGGGCGGGGCGTCCGAAGCCAGCACGATCTGCTTCCCGGCAGCATCGATGGCTTTGAAGGTATGCAGGAACTCCTCTTGCGTCGCCCGCTTGTTGGCGAAGAAGTGAACGTCGTCGATCACCAGGACGTCGAGAGCCCGGTAGCGCGTTCTAAAGACGTTCTCTTCATGGGCCTTTATGGAATAGACGTAGTCGTTGGTGAACTCCTCGCCGGTGACGTATCGCCAGCGCAATTGCGGATGGTGCTCGCTGATTCCGTTGCAGATGGCTTGGAGTAAATGCGTTTTCCCCAGGCCGCACCCGCCGTGGATAAAAAGTGGATTGAAATCCGCCGCCGGCTGCTCGATCACGCTGCTCGCCGCCGCCTGGGCGAGACGGTTGGAGGGACCGACCACAAAATCCTCGATACGACCCTTCAACGGAATAGCGGGCCCGGCCGTGTCGAGAGCCGGGCGCTTCTGCTGCCGGGCAAGTCGTTCGGGGTTGTTGGCGATGAAGTCGACTTGCCTGTCGGGCTGTTTCTTCCCAAGCCCTCGGGCAAGCTCCGGGTCTATTGCAAAACTGAGGGTGTAGTCGTTACCGGTTACCTCGCGTGCCGCCTCGGTGATGACTTCGGAAAAATGGCGTTCTATCCAATCACTGATGAAAGGGTTGGGCGCACTAACACGAAGGTAATTGTCGGTAAAATCAAAACGCGTCGCATTCTTGAACCAGACGTTGAATCGCTGCGGGCCAAGTTTTTCGGCCAGTTGCGATTCCACTTTTCCCAGAGCATCTTCAGCGCATACGCTCACCGGCAGCTCCTTATTATATGGAACTCAAAAAACACTCATCCACGATTTGTTTGCGTCAATGCGTACTTCAGGAACGCAGGCGACACCGCCGCGGATCGGACCGACCTGCTCCGACCGCACCGGGCCAAGTCGACCACCTTTGCTAACGAAATCTGAAGATATCAAACCGCCGACAGGCGGTCAACAGAATTAATCGATGCACATGCCTCAAAACGATGATCGCTCCAAAGATTTAAGGAGTTAGCTCGCAAAAGTTTTTTTTGTCCACCGTTTTGCGCGACCCCATGTGGGTTCTGTGGATAAGTCGGACCAAGCCGCCGGAAACGCCTCAACCTCTTGCAGGACGGAGGTTTGCGATCCAGGCGTCTCGATCCATGAATTGTCTGAAATCCCACCGATTATAGAGCTGTTTAGCGGGGAAATTGCGGTGGTCAACCGCTAGTGACAGGGAAGTGGCACCAATCTCCCTCATCGCCCTTACTGCCCGGTCGATTAGTGCATCCCCCACGCCCGTCCCGCGCACATCGTGTGATGCGCCCATGTAGACAAGTTCCAGCGCGGACCGTCCGGGGATGGGATTAAGTAACAGGACGCCCGCTGGAGCATCGCCGCGGAGTGTGACCCACCACAGAGCCGGGTCAAATACGCCGCTGGCTCGATGACTCGCCAGCACCTCAGCGGTGCTCCTCACGCCGTTAAGCTCCGGACAATCAAGACTTTGCGCATAAGTCGCCTCTAACGCCTGATGGAAGAGCGGCTCGCGATCCGGGGCATAGTCCAACCAGATAAGATCGCGAGTGGGACGCACAATCGCTCTTGGTGGGCCATCCCCCCGAGTCAAGTACACAAGTCGGGTAAGATAGCGAAACCCGGCGCGGGGCAGAATCGTGGAAACCGATACTCCCGCCGGGTCAACGAGGATCTGCAGCAGGCGTATCGATCGGCTCCAGGCCGCCTCGGTAACTTGGCACAGGGCTTCAGCGGTCGCCTCCGTAACCGCCTCGACGCCCCCGGTCGTGGGTACCAGAATCAGCGCAGCCGAGCCTGGTGATTCAACTGCAATCGCTGCACTGATCAGCTGCGTACCACGGTAGGCTCCGTAAACCAGGTCCACGGGGCAAGCGTGGCGATCAGCACTTGCCAGCATCTCCGTGACCTGCTGCGCGGGTTCGTCGGGCGGCTCCCAGTCGAGATCGAGCACAAGATGCATTGCCCGGAGGTAATCGTGACTTGATGCCGAGATTTTCCGGATCGTAAGATCGCTGCCTGCCCCGCCCACAAACCACCTTTCTCTTAAGGCCCTGCGACGAGCCCGCCTCAGTATCGACTGCAGGCGAGCCGAAAGTGTAACCTGTGAGGTTGCGATGCTCAAACGGCTGGCCCCGAGGGCGAGACTGGATTCTCGAGGAAGCCTGTGCTGCCTCATGGCGGGCGATTCGAGGGGCACTCCTTGCCGGCTCGCATGTACTGTTTTCGGCAGGTAGGATTCGGGTCATGTGTGGGCGTTTCACGCTGACAGCGTCGGGCGAGGTAGTGGCGGAGTGCTTTGGACTCGCCGCTACGCCCGGAATACATCCCAACGACAACGTGGCACCGACACAGTCGTCACCTGTCGTCCGGTTGGATCAGGGCACGGGGGAGAGGCGTCTCGAACTGCTTCGCTGGGGTTTGATACCCTCGTGGGCCAAGGATCCCGCAATCGGATCACGGATGATAAACGCCCGAGCGGAAACGGTGGCAACTAAACCCTCGTTCCGGTCGGCCCTTCGACATCGTCGTTGCCTGGTTGTGGCTGACGGCTTCTACGAATGGCAGAAGGTCGAGGGCCGCAAGCGCAAACAGCCCTACCATATCCGCCTGAATGACGGTCGACCTTTCGCGTTTGCCGGGCTGTGGGAACGTTGGGAAAGACCCGATGGAGATCCCTTGGACAGTTTTACGGTAATCACCACCGAGCCCAACGAGCTGTTGCGTCCCGTTCACGACCGCATGCCGGTGATTCTCCACGCCGGGGATTACGCTCAATGGCTCGATTTACATGAACGGACGCCTGATTCGCTCCTATCGTTGCTAACCGCCTATCCCGCAGGGGAGATGGTGGTACACGCGATTCCACGGGTCCCCGACATGCGCTGACTCAGGCACACGCGCGAATCCTCTTTGCTCTCGTTTGACGAGCTGTTCTTGGGCCCTTAGAACCGGCCTCGGCATGGTAGAAGATGCGCAAACACCGTTGCTGGAAGTCCGAAACTTGGGCGTTGAGTTTGTAGTCGACGCGGGAGTCTTACGAGCAGTAGACGGTGTATCGCTGCTTGCGCCGTGCGGTAAGACGGTGGCGATTGTAGGCGAGAGCGGATGCGGGAAAAGCGTGACTGCTCTTTCGATCTTGCGGCTTATCCCCCAGCCCCCGGGACGGATAACCGGTGGGCAGATCCTCTTCCACGATTATCCCACCGCGAACGTCCCATCCTCTGCGAGAACAGACGCCGGAATCTTGGGGCGTGGCGAAGAGACCCAAGTACCGACCTATCAGTGCGAACAGCCGGTCGACTTGCTTACGCTCAGTGGTGGGGACATACAGCGGGTTCGCGGAGGGCGCATTGCCATGATCTTCCAGGATCCGCTCGTGTCGCTTAATCCGGTCTACACGGTCGGCGAGCAAATTGTCGAAGCGATCGAGCTGCATCAACCTCTTCGGGGCAAGGCGGCCAGGCGAGCTGCGATTGACCTTCTCGGCGAAGTGGGAATAGCCGCACCGAAGCAGCGAGTCGACGAGTATCCCCATCAAATGTCCGGAGGTATGCTCCAGCGGGCGATGATTGCGATGGCTCTGGCGTGTGAGCCCGCGCTGCTTATTGCGGATGAGCCCACAACAGCCCTTGATGTCACCATTCAGTCACAAATCCTCGAGCTCCTGCGACAGTTGCAGGGGTCAAGGGGAATGAGCATCATCATCATTACCCATGATCTCGGCGTCGTAGCCGAGATCGCCGACTATGTTTACGTGATGTATGCCGGGCGGATCGTGGAGCATGCCTCAACGGATATGCTGTTTGCCGAGCCTCTGCACCCCTATACCCAGGGGTTGATGCGTTGCATGCCGCGTTTGGGGCAAACGGCAGGCAGGCTCGAGGTCATACCAGGTACCGTCCCCGATCCAGAGCAATTTCCTCCGGGCTGTGCGTTTCACCCGCGTTGTCAACTGAGAGCGAAGCTGGCGGGCAGGCATGGTCGAGAGGCTGTTGCCATCGATTCGAGCGTCGGCACGTCGCTGCTGAGGCGTTGCGTCGGAAAGGACAATGGCGAACTGACGGGCGTGCCTCAGCTTCGCGAATCAGGCACAGGCCACTTTGTTGCGTGTTGGGAGGTTGGTGGGCAATAGTCGTCGCATTGTTCGAAGAACTAGTAGCACGTGAGACATGCCGGGAGTTGACCATGAAATATCACTTGCTCTGTACGTTGCTGTCGGGTTTGTGGACGCCTAGCGCCCACGCTGATCCCGGTGAACCTGCCCCTGCAGGTCCCGAAACGCACAAGAGCGGAACTCAGATCGTACTGCTGGGAACGGGAACTCCGATTGCGTATCCGGATCGATCCGGCCCCGCGGTTGCCATCGTGGTTAACGACACGCCGTACATCGTCGACTGCGGCCCGGGTGTCGTCCGTCGGGCGATGGCGGCATATCAGGCCGGCGTGGACGCCCTGAGGATCACCGATCTCAAGCACTTGTTCGTAACCCACCTGCATTCGGATCATACGGTTGGATATCCTGATGTGATCCTGACTCCCTGGGTCCTGGGGCGGGATGTGCCGCTTGAAGTGTTCGGCCCGCCCGGCATCCAGGCCATGACCGACCATATTCTCAAGGCATACGAGGAGGATATCGATCTTCGTATCAACGGATTGGAGCAGGGCAACCCTGAAGGATGGAAAGTCAACGTCCACGAGATAGAACCGGGGATCTTCTACAAGAACGACGAGGTGACCGTCCGGGCCTTTCCGGTAAAGCACGGTTCCTGGGAACATGCCTTTGGGTTCCGCTTCGAAGCTAAGGACAGGACCGTGGTGATCTCGGGAGATACCGCACGGTGTCAAGCACTCATCGACAACGCTAAAGGGTGCGATGTCTTAATCCACGAAGTCTACTCAGAGGCGGCGCTCAGCAAGCGCAAGTCGAAAAAGAAGAAATATCACCCCGCCTTTCACACTTCGGGTCCGGAGCTGGGGAGGATTGCCAACGAAGTCAAGCCAGGCCTGTTGATCCTCTACCATCAACTACTATGGGGAGCAACGGAAGAAGAACTGCTGGACGAAATTCGGCAAGTCTATAAAGGCAGGGTAGTCTTCGGTAACGACCTGGACGTCTTTTGAGGAGTCCCACGGAGAGTCCGCCAGGAGTCCAGGCCGGCAACCCTGGTGACTGCCGTTATCAGCAATACCGCCTGTCCGGTTTCTGCATCACACCCCCCACCGAACCTCACGAGGTACCTTTACGGAGCGTTAACAAGGCAAAGCGTGAGACTTGGCCACCGGGACAGGTTACACCATTCCACTCCTCAAGATAACGTCCGTGACGTCCGCTGTGCTAACGCGCCCGGCGGGAGTCGAACCCGCTTCCTTCGGTTCCCTAGACCGACGCTCTTGAGGTTTCCCCGCCGGTCGGGACGGTTGCCGCCGGATCTGTGTCGGCACACGATCGCTGCCGACAATTACCGGAGCGTCCCACCGACGTGACCGACCTCGCTTCGCCGTTGAGCTACGGGCGCGGTGTTTTTGTTCAACACAGACCGCTCAGTGCTACCTGTGTTCTCTCGCGGCAAATCAGCTCCCTGATGTGTCCAAACAGAATCGTTCGATGCCCCTCACGCGCAGAGAAGGCCCAACCCGGCTGAACCACCACCGGCCGGAAGAGTCTGACACGCGCCGTAACACGGTCACCTGGCGGCGCCTTCCGGTGTCGCTTCGGCATCAATAGCCTACCAGGTACCCTGGCTGTCCGAAAATGGAAGAAAGGCTCGTAACCGTTGCGAATAGGCTTCCATCGCCCCCCCAACTCCGGCTCCAGGACTTGAATATCGGCCCAGAAAGAATCGTGAAGGCCCGTACTCCCCAATCCAGCGAGGACGCGGAAACGGCGGTCGTATTCATGCCTTCCTCCCCGGACCATGATACCTACTAGGTGTCCAGCCTTGGCTTCCGGAATACTCTCACGGAAGCATTCGATGGCTTTCACTTTAACAGCTTCCCGACGGTGATCACCACCGACTAGCTCCAGCGAGTCTCGCGGGCCCACTCGCCCACTATCGACTCGTCCGGTCAGGATCGTACCACGGCCCGGAAGCACAAACGACTGGTTGATGGGCATGAAGAATGGACCTTGCTCGTCCCACTTCGGTGTCACCACCGTCTTGTCCAGTGCCTCAAGGAGATCAGAGATGCACTGCGTCTGTTTTGAGTCGATTGCGTGTTCCAATGCGTCACGAGCGCTTCCGCGGATTGCGGGCACGCCTGCGCCGTCGTACCCACACCGGTCCAGCAGCATGCGGGTCTCCATTTCGGCGAGTTCCGCGAGTTCATTATCTTCAACGCGGTCCATCATAGAAAGAAACACGACTAGAGCTCTCACCCCCGCATGGCGGGCATGCAGCAAGTGTTCACAAGTCTGAGGCATCACGCCCTCGACTGCACTGACAACCACGATTGCCGCGTTCATCTGGTAGGCCCCAGCAATCATCTCGGTGACATAATCGCCGTGGCCCGGGCAGTCTATGTGCACATACCGGTACCGCTTGGTGTCGAATGCACAGTAAGCATTCGAGATCGTTA
>CP070744.1:4264528-4315442 GCA_020348265.1 Phycisphaerales bacterium
GTGTGCACGCCAGCGCTGTTGAACCGGCACACTTCTGTTGGAGGGAGCGTATGGGTTTGCCGTCCCCGTCCGCAGACATGGATCTCTCCGAGCCATCAGTGACAATGTCCGACTCGGGGGGTAGATGCGCGTCGCGGGGGGCGGGGTCATCGAAGGCAAGCCCAATCAGATACCCGCGCAGTCCGACCGTACGGTGAGTCACCCGCCCCACTAGCCAGACGGGTGGGCCTTGCTCGGAGTAGTCACGAATGTGAACGACGCTGTCATCTTCCAGGTCACGCTTCGACCAGAATCCAATTCCACCGCCGGAGACGTTGTGCATAATTGCGGACCAGGTCTGCCCAGCGTCCAAAGGATCCGTTGAGACCTCGATTCGCATCCCCAGCTGATAGCGCACCCAACTGCGCTTCCCCGCGTAGACGTCACGCTCGCCCTGTTTTCGAGCCAGCGTGAGTAGACCTGTTGTCTCGGCGACTACCGGACTGAACACAGTCTGTGCTCCTGCCAGGATCCTTGGCTGCAACCGAAGCTGTTCGGATACCCTTGACATTATTTCGGTAGAACTACCTTGGTCGTTGGGCTAGTTGTGCTTTTAGATGTTCCGTTGTCCGACGTCGCCGACACGACCGTTAATACTGTGCACAAGCCTCGGAAAGGGCCTTCCCTGCGGCGCGGTCTTATAGGCCTCAACGTGTTATCGGAGAGCTCATATACTGACGCGATAGAGTCGAGGGCGGCATGTTCTTCGCTGGAGGACTGGTTGGTTTCCACGCAGCGTTGGTCCTGTGTCGCAGGTTTGCCCGACGTAGCCCCAGCCGTTACGATCGCTTTGTTGGGTCCAGGCTCAAATGTACATACGTTTGGATCGAGAAAGGCGGAGGATCGATGGAACGCCCCTACTACATCGTGGATGCTTTCACAAACGAGCGCTTTGCAGGCAACGCTGCTGCTATCGTGTTGGACGCAGAAGGTCTTACAGAGGAACAGATGCAGTCGATTGCGGCTGAGTTCAACCTCAGCGAAACCACTTTCGTCCTGCCTCCCGAAAGTGACCGGAGCTCGATGCGTTTCCGCTGGTTTACACCCACTGTAGAGGTGACTATGTGCGGTCACGCCACCATCGGCGGCATAGCCGCGCTGATCGAAGCAGGCCGGGTGCAACGCGATGATTCCTCGTCATGTCCATCGGCTTGCATCGATACGCTCTCCGGAAGGCTTACAGTCTTCGTCGAGACGGCGCCGGACGACCGCGGAAGCCGGATCATCTGGTTGGATATGCCCACCCCGGTGTTGAATGAATGCCCTCTGAGTGGTTCGGACTGGGCTCCGGTGCTTAACCTGCCCACCGATGCCTTTGATGCAGCACTGCCGGCGGCAAGGACACAGGATCTGGATGCCTTGGTGTTCGTCAAGGATTTCCTTACCCTCTCTCAGGCAAGACCGGACTTCGCCGCGCTTAGAGACTTACAGATCCGACATGAACTGCGAGGTTTGTGCCTGTCTACAGTCAGTACCTTGACCCCCGCGATAACCGCTCAATCTCGTTTCTTTGCCCCTTCAGTAGGAATAGACGAAGACCCCGTTACAGGCAGCGTTCACGGCCCCCTCGCCGCATATATTGCCTCACGTGGACTTGCCCCCACGGATGAAGGAACAGCCGCACTAATGTGCACGCAGGGCAAGGCCGGCGGCCGAGCCGGAGTCGTCTATGCGTTGGTCAAACTGGATAACGACGCCGCCCGATCCGTGCGGATCGGGGGTCAAGCAGTCGTCGTAATGTGCGGCACGCTCTTCGTGTAACAAATCGTGTCCAAAAGAATCGCTGCAATAGTAAACCCCGTTTCCGGTCGCCGAAGCATGCTGCCCGAGGTACAACAGATCGGACGCTTCCTGGAGAATGCGGGGGGTACGATCGACTGCTGCGTCACCAGCGGAGCGGGGCATGCAACTGAAATCGCTGCACAGCTTACGGGTGATATTGACGCGGTGCTTGTGGCAGGGGGCGACGGTACGGTATGTGAAGTAATCAACGGGCTGATCGGAAAGAGCATCCCTATCGTTATTCTCGGAACCGGGACGGAGAACCTCTTCGCCCGCGAGTTGGGCATGCCGCTCAACCCGGCGCAAGTTGCCGCGACACTGCTCAACGGACAGGTCTTCGATTGCGACGTTGGAATCGCCAATGACCAGTACTTTCTCGCTGTTGCCGGGGTCGGCTTTGACGCCGAGTGCGTGATGAGGCTGGCACGCCGACGTCAGGGACACATTACGCACGGCGATTACTTCTGGCCAATCTGGCGCACCTTCTGGGCACACAAGTTCCCGGCCTTGCGCGTGATGGCGGACAACGACTGCGTCTTCGAGGGGCGTGGCGCCGTGCTGATCGGCCTGATAGGGCACTACGCGGCCGGACTCGGGGTGTTCCCCAAAGCTTCCTTGGACGACGGCTTGCTTGACCTATGCGTTCTCGGCTGTGCATCCAGAACTGAGTTGCTGGGCCACGCCTGGAGGATCTTTTTGAAGCGTCACACCCGGCACACGGACGTGGTTTACTGTCAGTGCCACACTATTGAAATCCAATCGCCGGACAGCGTTCCGATCGAAATTGACGGCGAGGTCGGCGGGCACCTGCCGCTACGGTGCTCCGTGCTCCCGGGGGCGGCAAGATTCTTGCGCGCACAGGGTCCGCCCAACCCACTTGCACGCACCCCCGCAAATCGCTACAACCGTTGAAAGAAAGTGGGTAACTGAGGTTCAGGAGGATGGTCATGCGTTGGTCAAAGAGCATAACGGCGTTGGCTCTGTGCGGTGCGTTTCTGGCATCTGACACGGCGCCCGCACTCGCAGGGGACATCACCAGAGTCAACGGACGGGTCATCTTCAAAGGCAAGCCGGAGCAATTCCGCAGATTCGTCATCGACACTTCCAAAGACCCGGCCTGCAAAGTAGGAGCCATGGTCACCGGAACCTTGGATGTCGTCCTTAACACGGAAACGTCCCCGACAACCATCTCCCACGTACTGGTTTCCGTTTCCCGCAAGCACGACTTCGGGACTACACTGTTTCCGACGCCTCAGCAGCCGGTGACGCTGACACAGAAGCGATGTCAGTTCATCCCGCACGTAGTCGGCGTGGTTAAAAACCAACCGCTAGAGCTTGTTGGCAACGGCTTGACTGATTTCGCTGTAAGTTTTCAATCTAAAGTCAACAAGGGCCAGACATTCAAGCTAGCCAAGGGTGTGCAAGAGACCAAGACAGTCAAGCTCGAACCGGAGCCCCCCTTCGAGGTCAGATGCGAACTGCATCCTTGGATGAAAGGCTACATAGCCGTCTTTGATCACCCGTTTTTCTCGGTGACCGGCGAAGAGGGTGAGTACGAACTCAAAGGAATGCCGCCCGGCAAGTACGTCATCGAAGCCTGGCATGAGAAGTTCGGCACACTGGCCAAAGAAGTGGATGTAGTCAAAGGGGAGACCATTACTCACGACTTCGTCTTCGATTTGAGCGAGAACGAGTAGGTTCCCCGGAAACCAGGTGCCGGGCACTTACCGCTATTTGGAGGTTGATCTATATGCCAAACATGTTCATCGTCTTTACAGCCTTACTTCTATCAGTGATGTTTGGGTTGCTGGATTTCCTGATCCAAACCAGCTGAGGGGGTGCCTGCGTCGACGGCCCAATAGCATATCAGTAATCCGGCTGCGTCTCGGCCGGCTCCTCCCGGCTGCTGTTGGGTACGGAGTGTGCACAGACGGGCTGAGTCTGCGGTTGTTGACGGCCCAGCAGTGAGAAACGGCGGCGCGATCGGTCTGGTCGAAGTCTCGACCGAAGTGGTGGCCGATGCGTCGTTCTTATCGGGTGCGTACCATCCGTCGGACATCCCGACCGTTCGGCAAAGCGGTGGGGTATTGGTGCGTGTCGCCGGAGACGCCTGAGGAATCGCGAGATGACCGGCTCAACGCCTTGTCAACCCACAATTGTTGCTGTAGAACCGCCGCAGTCGAAAACGATAATCCGGCAGGGACGTTAACGCCGAGGCCGGGTTTCAATGGGCGTGTACCCAAGTGGCCAAAGGGGACGGGCTGTAAACCCGTTGGCGTACGCCTTCGAAGGTTCGAATCCTTCCGCGCCCAGTCGATAAAAGTTACATGCGAATTCGCGACGTCATAGACGAGAAGGCCCCCACGCTGTCCTTCGAGTTCTTTCCCCCCAAGGACGACATCGGTTTTTGGGATCTGTATCGGACCGTCGAGTCGCTCAAACCTCTCTCGCCCACATACGTCTCCGTGACGTATGGTGCGGGTGGGAGCTCCAGACGCAAGACAATCGAGCTCGTGCAGCGCATCAAGGCGGACATCGGCATCGAGAGTATGGCCCACCTGACCTGCGCCGGAGCGACAGAGTCCGAACTCGGCTCGATCATTGACAGTCTGCAGCAGCACGACATCCAAAACGTCCTGGCACTTCGCGGGGATCCCCCGGATGGAAGAGGCGATTTCGTTCCAGTGGAAGACGGCTTCTCCCACGCCAACGAACTCGTTGCGTTTATCCGCAACCGAGTCGACATGTGCGTCGGTGCCGCGTGCCATCCGGAGTCACACCCCGAGTCGCCCTCGGCCGAGGAAGACCTGGACAACCTCAAACGCAAGATGGATGCCGGAGCGGAGTTCCTGATCACTCAGCTCTTCTTCGACAACCGCGTCTTCCTGGCATTCCGGGAACGGGCCATCGCAGCGGGCGTCACCGTGCCCATTATTGCCGGAATAATGCCTATTCTCAGCGTCAAACAGGTGAAACGCTTCACCGGAGTCTGCGGGGCCACGATACCCCAGGACCTGCTGCGGAAAATAGAAGCCGTCGAAGACGACGCGGAAGCCGTCCGCCACATCGGCATGTATCACGCCACACAGCAGTGCCTGCACCTCCTGGACAACGAGGTAGCAGGAGTGCACTTCTACACGTTGAATCGGTCAACCGCGACGAGGGCGATTTATCAGCTAATCCGGTCCAACATGGAGTGCACCACCGAGGTTTGTCGAGCAGGCGAGAGGCTGTGACAAAGGCCGTTGCGCCGCCGGCGATCAGTGATTATACTGCGGGTGAATCCGTGTTGACCGCGATCACGATGACCCCGGCAAGCACCATGAGCACACCAAGCACCTGTCCCAGCGTAAGCCGCTCGGCCAAGGCGGGGTGAAAACGCGCCACAACGGCAATCAACGCGTACCCGCCCCCTACCATCACGGGATAGGCGATGCAGATCTTCAAGGCTTTGCTCTGCAACGCGTACATGTAGAAAACGGCGTTGACGGCAAAGAAGACCAGCCCGAGCATCAATGTGCTTGAGCTGAGCACGGTTTTCACCGCAGGCAGCACGCCGTCACGCAGCACGCCCCCGGCTTCTTGCACCGGCTTCATGCCCGCCTTCATCAGCAGATTGGCGCCGGCGTTGAGCACCAGCGCGAATATCAGGGCCAGGACGTACTTCATGGGCGACTCCTCGGCATGCAGTCCTCGACATCCGCCTTCACGACCTTCATTGATACCAACGACGGACGTAATTGTCGATCATCCACCGGGCAGAGTAGTGCAGTAGAGAGACGGCATGCCGGAGCCCTCGTTTACTTCCTCAATCCCACTCAGTTGACCACTCGACTGGAGGTCTCGCGAATCAGGAGCAGCCAGGCAAGGTGCGCCGTGGTGCGGGTGCGATTGGGTTGATTAGCGGTGTGTGCTCCGAAACGTCACCGAGCGGTTATGCGGACGAGCTTCAAGCCCCGGACGCGCTGATTGCCCGGTTTTCGGACGTGACTGCATCGGTAACTGACAGGTGCACCCGATGCGGCGTTGAACCAAGCGCCTAGCCTCTTTATCGGATGGTGTATTCCTTGCCTCAGGCCTTTGATTCTTCAGCCTGGCTTTGTCCATTGTGTTTTTGTCGCGGTCGCGGTAGACTACAGGGCTCAGCCGGATAGGCTTTAGAGTAGCGTGCGTATTCGGCATTGCGGGGTGGGCGACCCGTATTGTCGAGGGTGACAACCCTGGACACTGCCCCAGGCCCTACAATGCTTTGTCCGCCACGTCGGGGGCGTGGCCGCTTTGGGAGCGTTGAACCCGGTTAGCGACTCATTGGAGACGGAACGTTGACAGGTAGATTTTTTGCAGTCGCGACGGCGATCGCGGCAGGAATCGTGATGTTGATAGGGGCACCTTCGGCGCTGGCGCAATTGTCCGAATGCGAGACTGACATACTCATGGCGGACGACGGTGCAAGCAACGATAGGTTCGGGTGGACCGCAGCCGTAAGCGGTGACTACGCGTTCTTTGGCGCAACCAACGCGATGAGCGATGCTTCCGTCGCCACCGGTGCTGTGTACGTGTACAACCGAAACGAGCTGGAGTGGACTCAGCTACAGAAGCTCGCGCCCGGACCGGAAGAAGGTACCTCCGGCGCGCAGTTCGGATTCGCCCAAGCGGCAAGCGGGGGTTTGCTGCTCGTTGGGGCCAAAGAGGCCAACGAAGGGACCATCGATACCCCTGGTACGCCTACCACCGGTGCCGCGTACGTTTTCCGTGTGGACGCTGGCAGTTGGGTCGAAGAAGACAAACTGGTCGCCACAGATGGCGAGACTGGCGATCGTTTCGGCGGCGCCGTCGCTATCGATGGCGACGCTGCTGTTGTCGGCGCACCCTGGCGCAGTACTGACCAAGACCATGCCGGCGCGGTCTATTTCTACCGTCGTGACCCCGCCGGATGGGTTCAGACCGCCAAGAGAATCGCCCCCACATCGCAAGCGAACTCCGAGTTCGGGGACGCCGTTGCCATCAGCGGCAACTGGGCTGCGGTAGGCGCCCCCTTGCACGATGATCCCAACTTCTGCGGACCGATCGCCAGCTGCAACAGTGGCGCGGTCTGGATGTACTACAACAAGGACGGCGTCTGGACGGCAGGACCCAAGCTGCTTCCCGATGCGGCGGGGGAACTGGAACAACTGGACGCTTTCGGCTCGGCTGTCGCCCTCGACGGTGATGTCCTGGCAGTAGTCGCCGATAAGGGCACCGGCGCCGTTGCGGACACCGGGGCTGTATACGTTTATAGACGCGATGACAAGGGGACGCCTGACAACCTTGGAGATGACGCGTGGGTCGAGGAGGCCAAACTCTTTGCCAGCGACGGGGCAAAGGACGACGGTTTCGGGAGATCACTTGCCCTGAAGGGTAGCGATATCATTGTAGGAGCATACACAGACGAGCCCGCCGGCGCTCCGGCCAGCTACAACTCCGGATCAGCGTATCTGTACCGGCATGATGGACAAGACTGGGTCGAGTATGCGCTGTTCGACGGCAGTGATGACGCCCAGAACGATCGTTACGGTCAATCCGTGGCTACAGACGGTGATTACCTAGTCGTAGGTGCGTACCGGTACTCAAGCAACAAGGGCAAAGGTTACACCGTCAGACTCAGCGTCGGCGAGGACTGCGACGGAAACGGTTATCCCGACGAATGCGATATTATCTCCGATCCTGACAACAACGACAGTAACGGGAACGGTGTACTGGACACCTGCGAGTGCACCGGTGACGCGGACTGCGAAGATACGCTGTTCTGCACGACGGACACCTGCAATATGGATACGGCCCGGTGCGAGCGCGTCGTCGCCGACGGATTCTGCGTATTGAGCAGCTTCTGCACGCCCGAAGACCTGACCAATCCATCCAACGAGTGCCAGGAATGCAATCCTTCCCTTGACGCATGGGCATGGTCGCCCAAGAGCAACGGCACGGTTTGCACCGACGACGGAAACGACTGCACCGACGACATATGTATGGAGGGCTCGTGCACGAACCCCAACAAGGATTCCGGTATGGGGTGTGGTGACACGACCGAATCCGAGTGTAACCATGCTGACACTTGCGATGGACTAGGGACGTGCCTGGATAACTTTGAGTACGAAGGCGTCCCTTGTGGCAGCGACAACGACACTACCTGCGATGGTGCTGACGCCTGTGATGGGGTCGGCGCCTGCGACACCAACTTCGCGGAACAGGGCACATCGTGCGATGACCTCGAGTTCTGCACCGGCGTGGACGAGTGCGACGGTGGCGGCATCTGTAAAAGCTCCGGGGATCCATGCGGCGAGGGCTTGATGTGCACAGAAGCAGGCGGCGGAGCGTGCAACTGTAATCCGGCTGACGACAAGTGTGACGACGGTGAATTCTGCAACGGGGCGGAGACGTGCAGTGCCGTCACCAATCAGTGCGAAACGAGCGGCTACCCCTGTTTAGACCCGGGAGCAACGGTGTGTGACGAAGACGTCAACGAGTGCGTGCAGTGCCTCGTTAACGAGGATTGCCCGGCCTGCCCGGACGACACAAGAGACTGTGATTGCACCGACGCGCCTGTGTGCACGGACAAGGCCTGCACATACGCCAACCTGCTGGATAACCCCTGCGGGGACACGGGGACGAATACCGACTGCGATAAGCCGGACACCTGTGATGCCTCCGGGATGTGCCTGGACAACTACGAAGATCAGGGCACGTCGTGCGGGGACACCACGGATACGATCTGCGACCAAGCCGACACCTGCGACGGGGCAGGGACGTGCGAGACAAATATTACGTCGGCGGGCACCCCGTGCGACGACAGCTTGTATTGTAACGGTGTCGATACGTGTAACGGAGATGGTGCTTGTATCAGTCCCGGTGATCCGTGCGGTGAAGGCCTGATCTGTACGGAGGACGGCGGCGGAGCGTGCAAGTGTAATCCGGCTGACGACAGGTGCGACGACGGAGAGTACTGCAACGGCGCGGAGACCTGCGATGAAGACAGCGGTCTGTGCACAGAGCCGGGTGATCCGTGTGACGGAGTCGAATGTGCGGGGGACTTCTGCGGCACCAACCCCATCTACTGTGATGAGGCCGGGGACAGGTGTGTCCAGTGTCTCACAGACCAGGAATGCTCCAACGATGATTGGTGCGACGGGCCTGAGCAGTGTGTGGCGTACATTGCACCACCAACGGGCGGTGATTTCAGGATGATCTGTGAAGTCGGAATTCCTCCGTGTCCCTCATTGTGCGATCCGGACGAAGAACGATGTGTTAGCTGCAGCGATCACGCCCACTGCGACAACGGTCAATTCTGCGATGGTGAAGAGATCTGCGTGAATGGCGAATGTCAGAGTGGTTCTGACCGATGCACCGGATCGACCCCACACTGCGACGAAGGCGCCAATAACTGCTTCTGTCAGACTGACGCTGAATGCAGCGATGGTGCCTACTGCAACGGAGCGGAAACATGCAGCGGTGGAGCATGTCTATCCGGAAGCGATCCTTGCACGGATAGCGAAGAGTGCGACGAATCGGGTGACGAATGTGTAGAGTGCCTTGAGGGTGACGACTGCGACGACGGGGATGAATGCACAACTGACAGGTGTCCGTATGGCGAGTGCGTGAACGACCCACGCCCGGGCTGCGACGACGACGACTACGACGGAGTGAAGAACGGCTCCGACTCATGCCCGGGGACGGCACGTGGAGCACTGGTCAACTCGAACGGGTGTTCGTGCAGTCAGCTAGATTCGGACGACGACGGTGTGGACAACTGCCGCGACCAATGCGCCGGCACACCCAGCGACGAGCAGCCCAATGTGGCGGGGTGCTCCTGCAGCCAAGTCGATACTGACGGGGACGAGGTGTACAACTGTTCCGACGCATGTCCGGAGACGCTCAGCGATCAATCGGTCGACGACGACGGGTGTGCTCAATCACAGCTCGACGACGACGGTGACGGCGCGTTCAACAATGTGGACGCTTGTTCGGACACTCCCGATGGCGAGACCGTCAATGCCTTTGGCTGCTCCGATTCGCAGCTTGACGACGATGCTGACGGGGTATCCAACGATCTGGACGAGTGTCCGGGCACAACGGCTGAGGAACGTGATGAGGCGGATGAAGAAGGATGCTCGCCGTCCCAGCGAGAACCCACCGAACCTCAGCCGGTGGATACGGATGAAGACGGTGTGCTCGACGATGTTGATGAGTGTCCGAATACGCCCGCCGACGAAGTGGACAACGTCGACGCCACAGGCTGTACGATCGATGACGATACTGAACCACCGCCAACGGGCGGTACGAGTCCTTGCGGACTTTTCAACCTGAGCATCTTCGCATTCATCTGCCTCGGACTAGGCGCGATGCGCTGGTCCGTGCGGCGCGGC
Organism: Phycisphaerales bacterium; assembly: GCA_020348265.1. Lineage (GTDB taxonomy): Bacteria > Planctomycetota > Phycisphaerae > UBA1845 > UBA1845. Next base: position 4,274,749 of record CP070744.1, read on the forward strand.
CGAAGAGGCAGCTAGGCGCAAGAAGCAGCGAAGCGGCAGCGAAAGCGACTGAGAACATCGAAAGCCCGCGGCGACGTGTCGCGGGCTTTCTTATGGTAGTGTCTCAACTGTGTCATTTATACCGGCGGGGTGATCCGTGCGGGGACCTTGACTTCGGCGACCCAAGTGCAGCGTCACGCTCGACTCTGCAGGTGTGCCACTGCTCTTGAGCAGTGTGTGGACAATAGAGCATTTTCGTCTTTTTTGTGTAGCGGGTCAGGAGTAGAGTGCCATGCCCAAGTGCCGGTGCGTCGGGACGCCGGCGTCACACCTCGGCAAGGATAGCCTGGCGGAGTGTTGCTCGTCGTTCGCCCTCGCGCTGTCCGATGCCGAGTTGAAGCGCTCTTCCAGCACTCTCGGAAACGTTGCCCAACTGGCGATGGACCGCCAGGCTGTCGACCTCCTCATCTTCAGAAGGCAGGGAACACTCTTCGAAACTCGCGAACAGGGTGAGCGAACCGATCACAGCATCCGGTCTGCCCATGTCGGCCATCGAACGCTCCCAGTCGCTCATAGTCAGCATTCCGCTGCGTATCGTCTCGCGAAGATCGAGGAACTCCTCCGCGAGCGTGGGCAGTTTGATGGTCACGTTCCCGAAGATGGTCAGGAAAAACACGCCTGGGGTCTTGTGACGCTGGCCGTAGTTGACCTGAAACGCCACCCCGCCTCTTTGCGGTGGGGTCTCGGGTCCGGCAGTTTCTTGTCGCTCCACTTGCCGCTGAGCCAGAAGTTGCTTGGCAAGTGTTGGGCGGACCAACTCGCAGTTGCCGAACAAGGTGAAATAGAAGTTGTTGTTGTAGTTCAGCCGGCCGTTGTGGCCGCTGAAGATTGTCACCTTAACCATGGCCCGTGCCTCGCCTAGCCGTGTGTGTCTGTCTCTTCATTACTCCGTTATTCGGCCATGTCCAGCGTATATTCCCACAGGCGCGATTGACGATCTCCCCAATGACGGAGGCAGCAGCGTGCTTTACCGCGTTCAGAGACCTCGTGACCATTTTAGGGCGCCATGCTCGCTGTTGATGCCCGCACCGCATGAGGGGACACATTGTCGCGGCGGTTCCGTGTAGTGTTCCGCGCCCTGGCGCTGCAACTCCTTCTGACGTCTTGACGACCGCCCCTCGGCGCCGTAATTAATAGCTCCAGGTGCTCTAATGAAAGGTGCCCAGTAAATGGCCAAGAACTCAGGTCTTCCGCATTCCTCTCAACGACGAATTATTCAAGAGGCTCTGACATTCGATGATGTGCTGCTTGTGCCGAGCAGGTCAGCTTTCCTGCCTGACGAGGTCGACGTCAGCACGCTCATCACCCGAAACATCCGCCTGAACGTGCCCCTCGTATCGGCGGCCATGGACACGGTTACCGAATCGCGCCTCGCTATCGCCCTGGCTCAGGAGGGCGGCTTGGGGATCATCCACAAGAACCTCAGCATCGAGGCTCAGTGTCGCGAAGTCCACCAGGTAAAGCGCTCGGAAAGCGGCGTGATCCTGGATCCGGTAACGTTAGGCCCCGACGCACCAGTCTCCAAGGCGGAGGCGGTGATGTCGCTGCAGAACATCTCCGGCGTGCCAATCGTGGGAGATGAGGGTCGTCTTGTGGGCATCATCACTCATAGGGACATGAAGTTCCTGGAGAATGATAACCGCACGATCCGCGATGTGATGACCTCGCGTAACCTGGTCACCGGCCCGCCGGGAACCAGTCTCGAAGACGCTGCCAAAATACTGGTTCGGGCCAAGGTGGAGAAACTGCTTTTGGTCGATGAGGGGGGAGGGCTCGCCGGGCTTATAACGATGCGAGACATCGAGCGAAGCCGGCAGTTCCCCGGAAGCTGCAAGGACGAACGCGGCCGACTGCGTGTGGGGGCGGCAGTCGGAGTATATGACTATAACCGCGTGGAGAGTCTTATAGCCGATGACGTCGATGTAGTCGTGGTCGATACAGCGCACGGTCATTCCGACAACGTCGTTGAGACCGTAAAGGAGATTCGGCGGCGTCACGATATAGAGATCGTCGCGGGCAACATTGCCACGTCCGCAGCTGCACGGGATTTGGTCGATGCCGGGGTGGACGCGCTGAAGGTCGGGATCGGACCAGGGAGTATCTGCACCACGCGGGTTGTCTCGGGAGTTGGTGTTCCGCAACTGACTGCGATAATGGACGTATGCAGCGTGGCGTCTGATGCGGGCGTGCCGGTGATAGCCGACGGTGGGATCCGCCAGTCGGGTGATATCGTAAAGGCCATTGCCGCCGGCGCGCACACCGTCATGCTTGGGTCACTCTTCGCCGGGCTGGAAGAGGCACCTGGTGAAACCGTGACCTGGCAGGGTCGACGTTTCAAGGAGTATCGTGGGATGGGCTCACTGGGTGCGATGGTGAAAGGGTCGGCCGAAAGATACGGCCAATCCGCCGCCACGTCGTCAAGCAAGCTGGTCCCTGAAGGTGTCGAGGGGCGCGTGCCTTTCCGCGGTCCGCTCTCCGACTTTGTATATCAGCTCATTGGGGGCTTGCGTTCGGGCATGGGATATTGCGGCACTGCCAATATCGAGGATCTGCGCACGCGGGCAAGGTTCCATCGTATCAGCTCAGCCAGCTTGATCGAGTCACATCCCCACGATGTCACCATCACCAAAGAATCCCCCAATTATTCGTTGGAGTATCGAAATGAGTAGGATGCTTTTGGCGTGCCGAGCATTGCTCGGTGTTGCTTCTGCAGGATGGATCCTGACGGTAACGAGTGGATGCAGTCTTATGGTGGACCCGTTTCACGACGAGTTGGCCTCGGACCAGGCTGTGGCAACACCATCGGTCGAACAGGCTCGGGCGATAGACCGATCTGCAAGTTCTCTGCGCCGGCCATACAGAGGCCTGCGGGCCGGCTTAGGCGACAGCGCCGTCACGCACGGTTCGCTCTACTTTGAAGATCCTTTCGAGGAGATCGGCAGCGACAACGGGCACTTCAACTGGACCGGTGAAGACTTCTGGATGCTGGGGTATGGATCGGGGCGTTTCCTGTTGAACACCTTGCTGATCCCGATCAGCGCGTGCACGACTCCACCGTGGGCGATTATGGCAAGTGACGGCGCTGCAAGTCGGCGCGTTGTGGGGATGCAGCATGATGCGGTTCGCATTCTCCCGGCGCATGCCGAGTGACTTCGCCGTCGATCTGCCACAAGAATGGAAAGTCTAACCGTATTTCCGGCGATCGACTCTGACGACAGACGTTTGACACACGTCTACACGATCTCTTGCTGGTGCGCTTCAGCGTGCCCGGCTAATAATGACGCGTGGACGGCGATAAGTCTGATATCGCCAATGGCTTCCCCGAGGGCTCCGTGCCGCAAGTACCGTTGACATCGTCTCGTGCGTCCTCCGCAGCAATACGGAGATGTCCGGCTTGCGGCCAGCGAATCGGCAAGGCGCCCCCGCCCCGCTGTCCGTTGTGCGATTATCGATTCGACGATGAAAAAGTAACCGGACTCGACGTCACCCCGTTTGCCAAGGCCTATTCCCGCGACCAAAAAGGTTGGTGGGAGATGGCCAAATGGGTCTGGTCCGCAGAATGGGTGAGATTAACCCATCTAGCCCTTATGCGCGGTTCAGTGGCTTCGGCGTTTTTCTCTCGTCTAGGTCTCGTTCTTCTGGCCGGGGCGTTCGCGATATTCGATGCAACGCGCAAGGGTTGGCGGTTCGTAACGGATTCTCCGGCAATCGAACTCGGCTCGTTGTTGCCGGTTGGGGAAGGATGGCTGCACGTGGCGTCCGCCCCTCGCCCACTTCCGCTTGGTCATCCGCCGGACCTGCAGGTTGATTTGTGGTGGAACATGGCCCAGACGTTCGTCGCCGCGGCGATAGTGATGACAGTGGGGTGGTTTGCCCTTTGGCTTCTGATGCAACTGATCCGCGCAGGCGCGAACCGGGCTCATAAGCCGGCCTACCGCGGTGAGAAGCGTATGTCGGCGGCGATTCAATACAGTACCGCCTGGGCCGTCCCCATAATCCTGGGAGCGAGCATCACTCTCTTGCGACCGATCTCGTACATGGGCAAGATCGCAGCCTGGCCGTGGTATCCGCCAAGGCAGGTGTTTGAGCTTGCCGCCGCCGTTGTGGTGGGCTTCGGCGTGGTGATGTGGTGGTTTTGGCTCGTTCGGCTTGGCTTTACAGCGCCTAGGAGAACACGCGGGCGGGTGGTGGCTTTTTTTGCCTTGGGTGTGCCCGTACTGGTCGCGGGAGCGGGAGTGGGCTGGTGGTTTGGCGTCGAGCCACACTATGCCGTGCTTTTTGAGCTGCTTGGAGTAAACTTCTGAGGTGACGGTGCAAAAGAACCTAGTGTTCTGCGGTACCTTGCCTGATGGGTGCCTTCAGGTGACAGGTGCCATGCCCAAGCCCGACGAAGTCGGGCGCCGGCATGGCGACGGGGCAAATACATGGCGGCGTCCCGGCGCGCCGGGACTTGGCCATGGCACCCATCGGGTTACGTGTAATGAAGCACTTGAGCCGGGAAGCTCGACCTTCGCGGCGCCGCACAGGATGACGCCTGCGGCTCGGGATGCCGTTATCTTCGAACATCTTAGGACTGTAGTCAGACATGGTAACTGCCAAAGACTCATCGACGATCGCCATTCTCGATTTTGGGGGGCAATACGTACAGTTGATAGCTCGCCGGGTGCGCGAGCATCATGTCCACAGCATCATCGTGAGGTCGGATGTCACCGTTGAAGAGCTCAAGGAGCTCAATACGGTTGGGTTGATCTTCTCGGGAAGTCCGGCCAGCGTCTACGGTGAAGGGGCTCCGCGCTGTCGGGCGGAGATTCTCGATCTGGGGCTGCCCATCCTCGGCATCTGCTACGGCATGGGGCTGGCCTGCGAGATGATGGGCGGCAAAAGCAGCAGCACCGACTCCAGAGAATACGGGCGAACCCACCTTGAAGTGCTCGACGCTGAGAGCCTGCTCGCCCACGTTCCCCAGGAAACATCGGTGTGGATGAGCCACGGTGATGTTGTCACGAAGCTGTCATCAGATTTTATCGCCATTGCTAAGACGCACAATTGCCCCTACGCAGCAGTCAGGCACAGCTCCAGACCCTTCTACGGAGTCCAATTCCACCCGGAGGTTTCGCACACGCCATGCGGCAATCAGATCATGAGGAACTTCCTCTACGACATCTGCGGTTGCACAGGCGATTGGCAGGTCAGCAGCGTCATTCAAGGAACGGTCGAGGGAATCCGCGAGCAGGTTGTTGACTCTGCGCGAGTTATCTGCGGTTTGTCGGGCGGGGTGGACAGCAGTGTAACCGCTGCACTGATCCACCGGGCGATCGGCGATCGACTGACCTGTATATTCGTGGACAACGGGCTGATGCGCAATCGCGAAATCGAGCTGGTGGAAAGTGCTTTTCGTCAGCATTTCAAGATCGATCTGCAAGTTGCCCATGCTGCCGACGGATTCCTGGACAAGCTCGAAGGCATCAGTGACCCTCAAGAGAAACGCATAATCATCGGACACGAGTTCATTGAAGTATTCAAAGCTCAGGCAAAGCGCTTCAAGGACGCTAAGTTCCTCGCCCAGGGCACGTTGTATCCCGACGTGATCGAGTCGGGTCACAGTGCCGCAGGCGAAGCCGCCAATATCAAGCTCCATCACAACGTCGGGGGGCTGCCCGCTGAGTTGGGATTCGAGTTGGTCGAACCTCTGCGCGACTTGTTCAAAGACGAGGTGAGGCGAGTCGGCGAGCATTTGGGATTGCCTGCGGAACTGGTCTGGCGGCATCCCTTCCCTGGTCCGGGATTGGCGGTCCGCATCATCGGCCCGGTGACACGCGAGCGGCTGAAGACCCTCCGCGACGCGGACGACATCATCATCGAGGAGATCCGCTCCGCCGGATGGTACGACAAGATCGCCCAAGCCTTTGGTGTGCTTTTGCCTATCAGCACCGTCGGGGTGATGGGTGACGACCGGAGCTACACCGGTCAGCACATCATCGCCGTACGCTTCGTCGAGACCAAGGACTTCATGACCGCCGATTGGGTCCACGTCGACCACGAACTCCTTGGCGTCATCGCCACTCGTATTATGAACGAAGTAGCAGGCGTAAACCGCGTCGTTTACGACATATCGTCGAAGCCACCGGCTACAATAGAGTGGGAGTAGGGTGACTCTGCTGTGCGCACGCGGGCATGTTATAGCAGATTCGGATACTGTGTAGCGGGCGAATAGCATGCCGGCGTTTGGCTTGGGCATGGCACCCAACTCCTGACCCACTACACAAAAGAAGAAAACGCTCTAATCACGATTACTGGAATCAACTGCGCTTCTGATCAGAGCCGCGACCGTGAGGGAGCGAACCACAACGCCGCATGTCGGTGGAAAGGTGCCTCTGAGGTGGTTGTCTCTACGCGTCCAGCAGGCGTGTGACGTGCAGGGAAGCGGAATCCGCCAGGGCGTCGAGGTGGTAGCCGCCTTCGAGGATACTCACCAGTCTTCCGGCGGCGTGGATCTTCGCAACAGCGACAAGCTCGTCCGTCATCCAGCCATAGGTTTCGGTGTCCAGCTCGAGCGGCGCCAGCGGGTCCAGCTTGTGTGCATCAAATCCGGCTGAGATCAGGACGAACTGGGGTCTGAACCCATCGATCGCCGGAAGGATTGTGTCATCAAAAGCCCTTCGCCACTCTTCGTCACCGCTTGGTGGGAGCATGGGACGATTGATCGTGTAGCCATCGCCTTCCCCTCGCCCGCGCTCGAATTCGTGCCCCGTGCCGGGATACACGATGCTCGGATGACCGTGCAGGCTTACAAAGAGCACGCGAGGGTCTTCTTCGAAGTTGTGCTGAGTGCCGTTACCGTGGTGTACATCCCAATCGAGAATCAGCACCCGCTCCAGGCCATACTTGTCAATCACGTGTTGAGCGGCAATAGCGATGCTGTTGAACAGGCAAAAACCCATCGAGCGGTCGCGCTCGGTATGGTGCCCCGGCGGGCGAACGGCACAGAAAGCGTTATCGACCCCACCGGCCATTACGCCCTCAACGGCATTGATGACCGTACCCGCAGCCAGTTGGGCGATCTCGTAGCTCTCCCGGCAAATCTCGCTGTCGGGTACGTCGATGCAGGACAGACCGTCCTTACAGGCTTGGCGAAGTCTGTCCAGGTAGGCTTGGCTGTGGATTCTCCGCACGAGGTCCATGTCAATCCGTGACACGTCGATTCCGGAGCAGGCCTGCGCTATCCCGCGCTCGTCAAACGCTTTGGAAATCGCCGCCAGGCGCGCGGGCCTTTCGGGGTGATGCGGCCCGGTGAGATGCCGCTGAAAGCGCTCGTCCTGTGCTAATCCCGTGCGTGCCATTACGTCTGTCTTCGATAGCGGCCTGAGGTACCTTGCAGCTTGACCAATGATACCTTAATCCGCGCGGCTTCGCTTCCGATAACTCACGTGAGGTATAGGACCACGCGGACCGCGCGTAGCTACTGAGACTTTACGGATTCCTTTGGGAGTTTCTTGAGGATGACGTCTTTCTTTGATCCTCAACAAATCAACTTCACCTTCGGGCAGATCGCTCTGAATCTCTGCCTGGCATTTGCTCTGGCGTATCTGGCCGGAACGGCGTACCGCAAGCTATACACCGGTCCAGCCTACTCGTTTTCCTTCTTCGTAACCCTGCTTGTTACCCCGGTGGTCGTTTCGATGATCATGATGGCCATCGGCAGCAACGTCGCCCTATCGCTCGGGCTGGTCGGGGCGCTATCGATCATCCGCTTCCGCACGGTCATCAAAGACACGCGGGACATGTCCTATTTGTTCCTGATGATCGGTATCGGGCTGTGTTGCGGGTCAGGTGCCTACCTCCTGGCGATCCTGGGAACACTCTTCGTATGCGCCGTCGTGGTGGGCATCCACTTCGCCGGCAAGGCGGGAATCACACCTAACGAATACATCCTGGTTTTCCGTCAACGGGGCGAAGATCACTCGGAATCTCGCCGTGTGCTTAACTCGCTATTGACATGGCGGAAACTCCACGGGGCAACTGATCTCGGCGAAGGAGAGGGGACCGAGTACACCTACCGTGTTCGCCTCGGCGCCCAGGTCGGCCCGGAGACACTGCTTGCAAAGCTTTCGAGCATCACCGGTCTGTCGTATCCGTCGCTGATCAGTCCCGAGAGCCAGCTTGCTATCTGACCTTACGGAGGTCGCGCGGTGAAAGTCACAAATCGCTGGCACGCGCGTTTGACCCACTATTGGCCTCAACCAGGCGAGATGATCATCGGGTGTCTGTCGCTTGTCATCGTCGCCCTGGCCGCGCTCACACTCTCATCCGGCGCGACTCGGGCAGCCAAGTGGGTTTTTGGGATTTCTCCGTCCCTGCACACGATTGACAAGCACCTCAATCCCTTCCGTACGCGGCATGCGCTGTATCAAACCGGCTTGCCGGTATACGACTTGAAGATCAAACCGCAGGCGTACCGGGAAGTGCTTGAGGTTTGCGAAGAGGCCAAACGCCGCGAATTCCTCTCAGATGATCTCAAGCAGTGGGTGTCGGCCAAGTTTGTCCACGAAGGAGTGTCCCGCGACGTGAAAGTGCGCGTGCGCGGCGACCTGGCCACCCACTGGGCCGGCGAGCGCAAGTCGTGGCGGGTGAAGTTCAAGCGGGATCAGCCCCTTGACGGTATTCGGGAGATCAACCTTGTCGTTCTGGAAGACACCAAGCCTCTGTCCGAGCCCTTCACCAATGCAGTATTCAAAAAGCTCGGTGTAATGACCCTGCGCAACGACTTCGCCATCCTCCGCATAAACGGCGCCTTGCAGGGCGTGTACTACCAGGTCGAACATTTCGACAAGCCGTTTCTGGCTCATCTGCAGCGACCCGATGGGACCATCTTCGACAATACCCGCGCCGGGATCGAACTCAGTTCGTGGAAGGCGCAGGTGGTCAAGGACGACAACTCAGCCTGGCAGGCGTTGGAGGTGCTGCTGGATTATGAACGGAATCCCACGCCGGAGGGTTTCGACAAGGCCGTCGCTGTCACGGATATGGAAGACTACGTTCGCTTCCTCACCGGTACCACGCTGTTCTGCTCGGATCATAGCGGGTTCCTTCAGGAGAACTGCAAGCTCTACTGGGACAGATCGCGAGGTCTCTTCTATCGCGTTGCCTGGGACATAGGCCCGCGCCAGTTGCCCACGCTGTACAGGTTCGATATGGAGGACCTCAAGGCAGCCATCGACATATATCACTTCATAGACATATCCAAGTTCAGGGCAGAGGTGTTGAGCGATCCCGAGTACCGCTTCCGGCGAAATCGGCTCCTTTGGGATCTGGTGCGTGACGGCTCCCTCCTTCAGCTCTTCGATAAGACTTACGAAGACCTCGACGTTGCGTTTTGGGCGGATGTGATGGCCCGTGGAGATGAGCTTTCTCGTCTCGCGAGTATTCGTGAGATGGTGCGGGGAAACATCCGGGCTATTCGCCGGGCGCTATCCTTCAACCGAGCCGAAGTGACCGTCCACCACGGCCCTGCGAAGACAGTCGGCTTGCGCATAGCCGCAAACAACCTCAGCGGGATCAACGTAAGAGGTATCGAAGTCGATGGCGGAGTCCCACACCGTGTTTACACGCTGATCCGTGATGACAATGAGAATGACTGGCTTGATGACACGGACGCCTCAATTGGCGTAGTGACGGCTGACAACGACGGAGTCGCGGCGATTGAGGACCTGAATGAACTCGTGCTGCCGGCCGGTGATGTGGCCAAGGACTTCCCCGGCTATCAGGCACCGGCCTGGCGGAGAACCGTCCGGGCCGTGGTCTATCCCAAGACCCGGCGGGTGGGGTACTGGCTCAGTTGGAACGGACCTGAGGAACGTGCTACCACGCGTGTGCCGTCAATCAAAGTTGACGCAGTCAACGCGGTGACCAATCAGAAACTCACCGAGTTGGACCTGCATCTGGTTTCGTACAAACAAACCGATTCCTTCCAGCCGGTGCGGAGGATGGCAAGTCGCGCGCAGTTCCTCCGCGACAATGCACAGTTCGTTGCCGACCCTTCCGCTGGTGATGCCGGAGTCTTGCTGGCCGCCAAGCAGCATTGGTTCGACAAGACGGTCGTGGTTCCACGGGACATCAGGCTCCGAATCGAACCTGGTGCAGAACTGTTGCTGGGAGCCGAGGTGTCACTCATTTGCCACGGTCCCGTCGAAGCACAAGGGCGCAAGGACGCACCCATAAGAATTCTCCCTTCCTCCATCATGCCCTGGGGGGCCTTTGCGGTCGTAAGACCGGGTGCGGAGTCGACATTCGCCTACATACGTGCCAGCGGCGGCGCGGGCGCGAGCGTAGACGGAATCCTCTTCACCGGAGCCATTGCCGTTCACGGCGGGGATTCGATCATCGAGCATTGCCGGATAACAAACTGCTCCGCCGAAGACGCCCTGAATATCAAGAACGGGAAGATCCGCTTGAGGAACACGTACTTCGCAGACAATGTCAGCGACGCCGTCGACCTTGACTTCGTTACCGGACAAGTCAACCGCTGCCATTTCGTCAACAACGCCGGCGATGCCCTCGACCTCTCGGGTTCGGACGTGATGGTCACGGATAATCGGATCGAAAGCACCGGTGATAAAGGCATCAGCATAGGCGAACAGTCCAACGTGCGGATCATCAACAACCTACTACTCACCAACAACATGGGCATTGCGGTAAAGGATCTTTCCTCCGCTCGGATCGAAAATTGCACCATGATCGCTAATGACACCTCCGTGGCAGCATGGCGGAAGAAGCCAATTTTCGGCGGAGGTACTGCAGAGGTATACAACAGTATTTTGCTGGGCGGTTCTGCACCCGTCACAGTGGATGAATTGTCAAGGATTGAGTTCGCTGAGAGTATCGTTCCTGTACAAGTGAAGGGAACGGATTGCACAGTTGCATGGTCTAGTTTGGATGAGCAATTGCGGAGTAATGGTTTTGTCCTCGACACTGACGAAAACGGCAGAAGCGGACGTTCGCGAACAGGAAATCCAGAGTCTGCGCTCCCTGGAATCTTGGGCCCGCCAATCGACCTCCGTCAGTAAGCCGCTCAAGGCGGAGTTGCCGGCTCGATGGCGCTACGAGTTCAAGTACATCGTGCCAAGGCATGTGCGCACCCCGCTGACCGCCGACCTGCGCGCATTCGTGGATCCGGACAACCACGCGGGTCCTGATGGTTATTATTCGGTTCGCAGTCTCTACCTTGATTCGCCTGATTGGCGCTGCTTCTACGACAAGAAGGCCGGCATAGGCCATCGTCACAAACTGCGCGTCCGCGGATACCCGGACGAGAAAGGGTTCGTCTCAACGGTGAAGTTCGAGGTGAAGTACCGCCGGGGTTCACGCATAGGCAAGCATGTCGCGCCTATGGGCGTTGAAGACTATCAAAATATGCTGCCGCTCTTGCCCCGCCGCGCCATGCTGGACCCGTCTCTGCTTGAGGATTCGGTTCCTATGCTTGCTTTTGAGACCCTAAAGCAGACCTACTGTATGACGCCCGTGGTGAATGTCGGGTTTCGGCGCCAGGCCTTCAAAGCTCGTACGGATTGCGGGGTGCGCATCACCCTGGATGATCGGCTAGCAGCCCGGCGCGCTCGAGACCTCCTGGAACCCATGCCCTCGCTTGCCCTGGGACTAACGGCGCACAATAGCATTCTGGAGGTCAAGATCGATCAGGACATGCCCTTCTGGATGCATCAACTGATCGCTAAGTATCGACTGCAGAATACTTCGGTGAGCAAGTACTGTCTTGCGGTGGTCAGTGGTCCTTTCGGACTCGACGGCGCGCAATAGGAAGCACGAGCGGAAGCCGGCACATCTATGCCGTGCTGACTTCCACTTGCGCCTCTTTCGCCTGCTCTGCCTGCTTCTCGCAGTCCGCGGAGTTGTCCGCCCGGTGGCAAAGGTAGCGGCCCAGTGAGCGAACCGCCTGGTCGCTCGAGCGGAAGACCGGCACCCCGCCGGAACGGATCGCCTGGGCCAACCCCTCATACGGCGAACCGGAATCGATGACTGCCACAACGGGCTTGCTCGACTCGCGCAGCACTTCCGGCATTAGGTCGGCCAGCGACCTGTCCTTTCCGAGTTCATCTGCTGTTGTAATAAGCTGCGGGGTCAACGGCACGCAGGCGACAATGACGGCATCGATATTGTCATCGTCTATCATCGCCCGAATACACGCTTCATAGGCCTTTACGTTAGCCATTGGCGTCAAGTCCAGGGGGTTGCGAATGTTGACCAGAGCATCGAGCTTGGAACCTTTCAGGTCCTTGGCAATGCGCTTTACGGTCGACTTGCCAAGTGAGGGAATCTCCAGCTGGTATCGGTCACCGTCAACCGCATCCGCCATCCCTACGGTCTCATAGCCCGCATTACTGATCGCCCCGATTCGCCTACCCGTCACTTCCTTGTCACTAAACGCCGTTGCCAGCTCGACAAGTTGTTCAAACTCCTTGAATGTATCAGCCACAATCGCCCCGGCATTGGCCACCGCAGTTTGGCAAATATCGTAGTCGCCGGCTACGGAGGCGGTATGCCCGGCGGTTGCCGCCCGCCCCGGTGCGGTCCGACCGGCCTTGTAGAAAACCACCGTCTTACCGCTGCTGCTTACGTCTTGCACCGCGCGAACAAAAGCCATCCCGTCAAGGTCGTTGAAACCTTCAACATATACGCCGACGCAGTCGACATCCTCGCGATCCCCCACGACACGCACCATGTCGGAGACGGTAACATCGATCTGGTTCCCCAACGACACCGCAATCATCGGATCGAGGTATTCGATATTGCTCATGCGGCTGATGATGAAAGCCCCGCTTTGCGAGATAAGGGCCACGCGCCGCGGAGACACGTCGCGGCGCGGATCGAGCTTGTTCTCGGGAATGAAGAACGTGTCGTAGTCCCCGGGGCGCGAACGAATGCCCAGTGAATTCGGGCCCACGACAATCGGGCCGCCGTCACCCCGCCCCCGCGAGGCGAAGATCGCCTGGCGAACTTTGGCCATCGACTCCTGCGTGCCTTCGGTCTCGCCCAGTCCACCCGGAATCAGGATTACCGACGCGACCTTTCGACTGTCTATCACCGAGTCGATGACTTCGGGAATATCGCCCGAGCCGGTCGCGACTACCAGCAAGTCGATCTTCTCAGGGACGTCCTCGATTCGCGGCACGCAGCGAATCCCGTCAATCCCGCTTAGACCTTCTTTGATTACGTAGGCGTGTTCCTTGGCAAACCCGCAGTCGCGAACGTTCTTCAAAATGATGCGCCCGAAGTTCTCCCGCTTTGCGGATACACCCATCACCGCGATCGATCGCGGTTCCAGCAGGTTCTGGATCTTGCTAACCGGCCTGCTAGGCGGCTCTTTCGTGGCAGTGGCCATCCGACCGCGTCCGTCAAGTGGAATCATCCTCTGCCGGGAGAAAGCAAAGGGGTTAACCTCCAACTCCTCCAGGTCCGGACCTTCCTCGCCGCGGTCTATACAAAGATGTCGGGCCAGGGCGATAAACGCATTGAAACAGCGGAGAAGCTCGCCGTCGGAAACCACGCGCTGTCGACCTCGGATTCGCCCGGACAGAACGTCATACGCAGCGGTCTTCTTGAACTGCTCGAAGAATTCGTCAGCCGACGTGTCCGTCACCAGTGCCTTGGCCACGGCTACACCGGGCTTCATCTTGTGGGCAAGGTACTCCGTATCGACCCCGCCCAAACCGGCGGCGATGATCGGGCCGAACTCCCGCGTCTCCCGGATACCCACGAAAAGCTCTTGACCGAAACCCGACTCGATGCGCTCGACTTTCTCGACCACGAGCACCCCGGCGATGTCTGAGGAATGTTCGCTCTGCTTATCGATGAGCTGTTTGATGGCATGGTTTACCGCGTCAACGTTGCAGGGCACGAACATCACGCCTCCAACATCACTCTTGTGCACGATGTCGGGGGAGACAATCTTGAGCACTACCTTGTCACCTGGGAAGGGCTCCAGAGCGGCAGCGGTAATCTCCTCGCCGTTCTCCACGAAGTAATGCCTGGGCGGAGAGATCGCCCCGACCAGCTCCACAAGTCTGTAGACCTCGTGTTCGTAGAGCTGCCGGCGTCCTTCTAAGTAGATCTCCTCCAATGTCTGCTTGACAGCGTGGCCTTCAGGTCCGGTTAGCTCGCCGGGGTCAGCCGTAAGAACCTTCAGGGGGGCTTCGTCCAGAACCTCTTCAGCAGCGAGCTGCTCGGGCGGAATCTTGTCGATCCAGTGTCGAACCTCGGTTGCGGATGCGCCGCGCTTAAGGGCGTTGCCATAGGCAGTGGCGGCATTGTGCCCGAATCGACAAGCCCGCTGATTGACCTCGACTACGGACTGTCCCTTGCGCCCGAAGATCTCCTCTATAGCAGAGTCGATCTCACTCATGGTCAACCCTAAAGGTCCTGAAGCCGCACCGACCATGATGGTATTGGCGGCTCTAGCCGAACCGGCCGCCCGGGCGAGTCGATCCGCATCCACCAAAATGTGGTTGGGACGCTCGCACACCTTATCAAGCACCTGCTCCACCGGAGGATAATCGGGGATATTCACGAAGGGCACTGTGCTGGCAACAATGGAGCCCTTCTCGCTGAGGTATTGCACGTAGCGCAGTACTTCGAGAGGTTCGACCGCAAGGACCATGTCCGCCCGGCCCAGAGGAATCAGATCGCTGTAGAGTTCATTGGGCGAGAAACGCAGATGTGACTGCACCGCTCCGCCGCGCTGGGACATGCCGTGGACTTCGGCTTGCTTCACATGCCAGCCCCGACGCAGAGCAATCAGGGAAATAACCTGGGCGATGGTCAAAATCCCCTGACCACCCACGCCCGCAAGAATTAGATTGTATTCCATTGAATCGACCTCAAGTTCGCTTTAACTCACAGCGGATAGGACACCGTAAACTTGTCTAAGCCGGTGTCGCCACTTTGTCTTGCTTCAGCTGTACCGACTGTCGCATGACTTGTACGCACGCCCGCTTGGCAATCAGCACTGAAAGTCCGCGATGGTTGATCTCTCGACGCATCATCGCGACGATCTCCTTCTTGTTCCTTTTGACCGGCTCAAAGGAAATCAGATGCTCCTCGTCGACACCCAAGCCTCTAATCAGATTGAGAAGATCATCTCCCGTGGCAAAAGTCTCCTGCCCCCCGGTCATACCCACCGTGGCGTTGTCCAGAACCAGCACGGTGATGTTGGCATCCTCGCGAACGGCGCCCAGCAGCGGGGTCATACCCGAGTGAGTGAATGTGGAGTCGCCGATGGTGCAGAGCACGGGATGGGCTCCCGCCTTGGCAGCGCCAAGGGCCATGCTGATAGACGAGCCCATATCAACGCAGGAGTGTACCGCGTTGTATGGCGGCAAAGCACCCAAGGTGTAGCAGCCGATGTCGCTAAACAGGATCCTATCCTTGACCTCACTCGTTGCTTCGATGATCGCATGAAAAGTGTCACAGTGCGGACACCCTTTGCATAGCGCCGGTGGGCGCACAGGCAGGCCAGTTGCCGCAGCGGATGCTTCCGTCGCCGGCATACCCATCGCCTTGCGAACCAGATCAGTGCTCATTTCCCCGTCCGCCGGTAAATCTCCACTTTGTCTCCCGCGGATTTCCTTACCTGGAATCCCCAGGATTCCATTAAGCCGCGCCTCGATGAACGGGTACCCCTCCTCGACAATGAGGATATACTCGCAGTGACTGACCAACTTTCGAACCATCTCGACGGGAACCGGGTACGCCCCGACCTTCATCAGCGAGTAGGACGAATCCACCCCGATCGCCTCCAGCACGTAGTTGTAGGCCAAACCTGACGCCAGAATCCCCCGCGGACCACGCAGCATCAACTTGTTGTAGGGCGAGTCCGCTGAGTATTCGCGAAGAGACCCCTGTATGTCCAAAAGCCGGCGGAATCGGCGACGGGCGTTGACCGGCAGCAGTGTCCAATCGCGCGGCTCCGGCGCGATATTCACCTCCGCCGAGACGGTTGCGGGCTCGGCGCGGGTGACGTTCGCCCGGCTATGGGCGAGCCGTGTGACTATGCGCACCATGATGGGAAGCCCGAACTTCTCGGAGATCTCGAACGCCTCGCGGGTCATGTCGTAGGCTTCTTGCTGGTTGGAAGGCTCAAACACGGGAATCTGGGCAAAGTCGCCGTAGAACCGACTGTCCTGCTCGTTCTGCGAGGAGTGCATGCTGGGGTCGTCAGCCACCACCGCAACCAACCCGCCGTGAGCTCCCGTAAGTGCCGAGTTAATAAACGGGTCTGCCGCGACGTTGAGGCCCACGTGTTTCATGGAGACGATGGAGCGTTTCCCGGCAAAGGACATCCCCAGGGCTTCCTCGTAGGCCACCTTCTCGTTTGCGGACCAGCGCGCGGAAACGCTGCCGTCACTGCCCACGCGTTTGGCGATGAACTCGAGTATCTCAGTGGCGGGCGTACCCGGATAGGAGAAAGCCCCGCTGATCCCCGCATCGATGGCGGCAATTCCCACCGCCTCATCACCCAGTAGGAGTTCGCTCATGTTCGTAACCCTTTCATGCAACGGCCAACCCGGATGATCGCACGCTTCACTACGTCCCTAGCTTCCTCGGGTGGCCCAGTTACATCGTATGCCCGGCGTCGACGCAGGCACAAGCTCCGCCCGCCCGGCCAGCGCACTGCGTCCGCGGCGCGCAGATTCTCGCCTGCAGAAGCTTTGAAGATGCAAGCCATGTGCCATCATGCCCTGGATACCGTACCTCGGCACCTGGACCGACTGGGTCCAACTCAGCCAGAGACGACAGGTGATGCCGAGGTCCCAACATGAACTGGTGACCGTCTTTGGACTCTGTCATCGCGGCGGACCAACCACTCGCGTGTCCGAAATCGGGCGCGATTCCTTGTTTCCCAGCGGAGAATGTTGTCACAGAATCTTCATGGCCAAAAATTTGCCGCATTTCTTGGAAATAAACTCGCGAATCCACGATTCAGCTATAGAATGTTGTAGAAAACGAACGCCCACAACAGATCGGAGGCGACATGGATATCACCAACTTCACGGAGTTCAAGACCGGACAGCTTGAGCCTATCACGACCGAGACCGGTAACAACTGGGCCTTTGTGCCTGATAGGCTCACGTCGTTTGAGCCAACTACGGAATTGTGGCACCTGATTGGGACGGCCCGGGATTGCGTCGCTCGGTTGGAGCAAATCAAGGGAATCCTCTCTGACCCGTTTCTCTTGCTGAGGCCTCTACAGCAGCGCGAGGCACATCGATCGAGCCGCCTGGAGGGTACCATCGCCTTGCCAGAGGACCTTCTTTTCTTTGATGTCGCTCAGGATGAGCGTGAGACCGCAGCGCCCTCGCAGAGCCATCGCCAAAACGAGAGTAGGGAGGTTTGGAACCATTACGAAGCATTGCGCCAGGGGCACAATTGGATCGCCGATGGAAAGCCGCTAGGCAAGTCCTTGATCCAGCATTTGCACAAGATTCTCATGACTGGCGTACGCGGGAAGGACAAGAATCCAGGGGAGTTTCGGGATCGACTCGTCGCAGTCGGCGCGAGACCTCGGCTGTTCATTCCACCGCCTCCAGACCGAATAGACGGCTGTATCACTCAGCTTGACGAGTATATGGCCTCGGATGCCAGCCGCGAGGAGCCGCTGAGCAGATGTTGCGCCGTCCACTATCAGTTTGAGGCAATCCATCCATTCCAGGATGGAAACGGACGCGTCGGTCGTGTGTTGCTGTCTCTTTGCATCAGCAAGTGGCTAAAGCTAACCCTACCTTGGCTTTACCTCAGCGAGTTTTTTGAGCGAAACCGGCGCGAGTACACCGAACGCATGTTTCGGATAAGTACGAACGGGGAATGGGGCGAGTGGATTGCGTTCTGCCTTCAAGGTGCCATCGAACAGTCGCTGTCTACCTTGTGGCGGTGCGAGTCGCTTAAGACCCTACGAGAAAAGTACATAGACGAGTATGCCGGGCTTGGAAACCGAATGCGCGAAATCCTCGAAATGCTTTTTGAGAGCCCCGTAGTAAGTAATTCGCATATTGCCAGGAGGTGTTCGGTCTCCAATGAGACCGCAAGGAAGGACCTGCTCAAACTCGTTGAGGTCGGGGTGCTCCACAAGTCAAAGAGAGGTCGCCCCAAGACATTCGCGTGTCTGGATATCATCGAGGTTGCTTTCGGTGATTCGCCGCTCGTTGCACCTTTCCCCAGCTAGCCCCAACCGCTCCTCTCTATGGTCTCGGGTTGCCTTGTGGCCCTCAACTCATGTACCCAGGAGGGCGATCCGTCAGCTAGGCCCATCCCTACACCTCCAACCTTTCGATGCGGTCTATGTCTACGCCTGACTGTTCAAGTGCCACCGTGGCGTCAGCGTGATCCGCGGCGGCGATTCGTATGGCTGTGCCGCAGTCGCTGCTCAGGTGGCGGGGGGTGGGGACTAGTTTGGCCTGCAGATCGGCACGCTTGAGCACGCGTTCGGCATGGATAGCGTGACTGGTACTGTGCACGAGGATAACGGCATAGTCAGCCAACAGCTTTTGCTCCAACCAAATCCGCGACGGCATCCAATGTTTGCTCGATGTCGGCGACTGTGCTGGAGAAGCCCGGCGAGAGGCGAACCGTGCCGTCCGGAAAGGTGCCCATAGTACGGTGTGCCCGAGGAGCGCACTGCAGACCGGGGCGGGACATGATCGCGAAACGCTCGTCCAGATGATGGGCGATGTCCGAGCATGATCGACCGTCACATGTGAAGGACACGACGGCAGTCCGCGAGAGTGGCCCCGCGACGCCGAGGGTATGCATGCCGGCGATGCTCTGCAATCCGTCGATCAGCCGATTGGCAAGGTCCCGTTCGTGCTGCTGAATCTCCTCTACACCACGTTGAAGAACAAAACGCACGCCCGCATCCAGTCCCGCCAAACCGGCGATGTTAGGTGTGCCGATCTCATACTTGTCGGGCAGGAACTCCGGATGCGTCTCCTGCTCGGAACCACTCCCCGTACCCCCGAACGCCGTTGCGGGAAGCGTGGCGATGTCGAAGTTGTCGCTAAACGCAAGTCCGCCGGTTCCGGTTGGCCCCAATAGGCTCTTGTGCCCGGAGAACGCGAGCAAGTCGATGTTGTCGGCAGCCATGTTGATCGGCCAACAGCCGACAGTCTGAGCTGCATCAAGAAGGAAAGTAACACCTCGCTGGCGGGCGAGTGCGCCGATCTCGCGAATGGGCAAGACCGTGCCGCAGACGTTGGACGCGTGATTCACCACGATGAGCCGGGTCTCCGGCTTAATGTGCTCGCCGATCGCTTTAACGCTGATGCTTCCGTCCGCCTGACACGGAACGATACTGACGGCAACACCTCTTTGCTCCAATGCCCGCAAAGGCCGCATGACCGAGTTGTGCTCCATCGACGTGGTCACTACATGTGACCCTTCAGGTAACAACCCCTGCATTACCATGTTAAGAGCTGTCGTGGCGTTGAGGGCAAAGACGACGCGCATGGGGTCGGACAGACCGAGCAGCTCGGCAATCGCCTCACGGGCATCGAAGCGTATTCTCTCGGCTTCGTTGGCCAGGTGGTGTCCGCTGCGACCCGGGCTGGCCCCGACCTTGCGCATGAAGGTCTCCATCGCCTCATACACGCAGTCCGGCTTGGGCCACGACGTAGCGGCGTTGTCGAGGTAGATCACCTTCCGTTGCGGGTGCTCAGTCACTTGGTCAGCCTCACCTCGAACGCGCCTTCCTTCTCTTCGTATTCAGCCTGCCAGCCCGCGTTTTCCGCGGTGCGTGCACAGTTCTGCACTTGCGTCATGGTGTCCACCAGCACGGTTACCTCACCCAGGTCCGTAGTCTCCAAGGCGCTCTTGGTCAGGATAGCAGGTTGTGGGCAGGATAGCCCGCGTGCATCTACTTTTTCAGACATTTCTTCATCTCCCAAGGGAGAGTTTCTCCCGGCCCAGCAATCCGATTACAGCCACGACGATCAGACCGATCACGACGATGTACGGGGCGGTCGGTTGAGTAGCCACCATAAGGAAGTTGTGTGCCACGGCGGCGCCGGTCAGCATTCCCAGGACGAACACGGCTGCATCTCCATCGCCTTCCCCGGATAGGAACACCTGGCGTCCGGGACAGCCGCCGGCCAGGGTGAACGACAACCCGGCCAAGACCATCCCGCCGAAGTTGAGCCAGGCGTTGGTGTGCGCTGCCGGCTGCTTGATGACTTCGCCCGCTTCGTTAGTACCCAGCGTGAAACCCGCGTTGAACTGCCCGTAGATCAGGTTCAACGCGAACGCCGCGATCAGGAACGCTATGACCCCGCTAAGCAGGTGGAAGTCGCGCATGAGGATGGCATCGCGTATACCGCCCACTGTGCAGAAGCGCGTGCGCTGAGCCAAAAAGCCGACCACCAGACCTACCAGGATCGATAGTACAACAGGTGCAGAAGCCGCTCCCGGACCTTTTGTGCTGCGGAATAGGGCGGCCTTCCCAGCTTCCCCGAACTGTGGATAGAGAGCCGCCAGCACCAACAGAACGAACATCACAAAAGGCATAGCCAGTCCGGCAAGAGAACGAGCGGGATAGGAACGCCCCAGGTTAAAGCCTCCTTTGAGGAACTGCACACCGATGGTGATGCCCACGATCAATCCGACGAGACCCAGAATCGCGTTCCAGTCTCCGCCGGCAAGGCGCAGCAGTGCCCGCCACGGACAACCGAGAAACACTAACGCTCCGATCATCGCGAACATACCCAGAATGAAACGAACTGCGGGGGCTGATCCCGTCCGCGGGCGAAACTCGCGGAACACCAGCGCAGCCAGAAACGCCCCCAGGCAAAAGGCAGGGACCTCCGGACGCAGATACTGCACGATCCCCGCGCGGTGTAAGCCCAGCGCGCCGGCAATGTCGCGCGTGAAACACGCCACGCATACTCCCATGTTGGCCGGGTTTCCATTCTTCTGTAGCGTCGCCGCCAAGGCACCGATCAGCAGGCCAACAATGATGATGCCGGCAAGGGTGGCGAAGAAATCTTTCCTTACGTTCATGGTGAGAGACTCCTTGGAGCGAGTTGTCTGCATTCACTCCGCTTTAAACGGATCCGCTGGACCGGACGCCTTGAGCCGTCCTGAACGGAGCGCGCACCATGTTTGCCACAGGTTGCGCTGTTTAATTCACTCAAGGTAGAGATTGGCCCAAACGGGCGCAGACGTATCAGGAGGCACGATGATCGTGCGAAACGCGCGCGGCTCGAGTTGCGATTCCACCCTGAACCAGGGTGGGTTTCGATTCGAGTCATGTTCGTCTTCTAACGTACAACTGCTGCGCCTCCATAACACGCGTATTCTACACATATGTTGCACAAGAGTCCAGGCCGCCCAGGAGAGGGCTGGCAGCACACGGGACAGGATGCCTTTCGCCCCACAAACGCACCCACGCTTATTCCCTACCCGCTTGACATAGGGCTTCTGCCGTGATAATAAGACAATCCATATAGTACTCTGCTTCGTGAAAGGAGGTGATACGGATGCCCGAAGCCAAGAAGTGCGGATCGTTGCGCTCCTGAGCAACACCGCAGGGACGCAGGTCTGCGTCCACCGACAATCAGCGGCTTGGATTGACGAATGGATTCGGCGGCGGGTGTTCGTTAGCGCCTCTATTCGTCCCCGCCTGAAGCGCTCCACCGTCTTTCCAGGCCCTAATGAGTTTTGCTGCAGTGCCAGCGGCAGTCACTTAATAGTGTGCCCGATGTGACATGATTGTGCGCGCTCATAGTATGCGAGCTTTCTGCGTCGCTGATCGTGTGTTACGCGCAGTCGGATTAGCAACCGCACTAAACGGTATGTTCAACATCGTCGCGACGGACTTGGCCGACAACCTGTTCGACGTCGACGACTAGTCGGGCAGAGTGCCTGGAAGCCTGTTGAAGAATGAACGCCGCCCCTTGTGGGCGGCGCAGCACCTCGAAGGACGCCACCCACAAAGGTGGCGCTACACTTGGGTGACCGCAGGCGACTTCTTCAACGGGGGCCCAGCAGAGGTCTGCTGGATTCTTTTGCCAGAGAGGATCTATGTTCGTCGACGCCAACACAGGCCAACCCCGACAGGACCCTGTCAAGGTTATTGACAGCCTGCCGCTTCATCCTTGCATGAGCCATGAAGCGCACGAGACCGTCCCGCGTCTGCATCTGCCCGTTGCCCCGGACTGCAATATCCACTGCAACTATTGCGAACGGAAGGTCACTACGTCTCCGGTTCACGAAATCTGCCCGGGTGTAACTTCAGCGATTCTCACTCCCAGGGAGGGGTTGGCTAAGACCTCGGCATTCCTGGCAGAGTGGGGCGAAAATGCGATCGTGGGGATCGCCGGGCCGGGGGATCCACTGGCAAACCCCGAGACCTTCGAAACGATATCTCTGATACGATCTGAGCACCCTCGCGCCAGGCTGTGTCTGTGTACGAATGGCCTTGCCCTGTGTGATTCGATTGACAGATTGAGCAATCTCGGCGTTGAGCATCTGACTATCACGATCAACGGTATCGCCAAGGAAGTGATCAAACAGGTTCATCCTCAGATCCGCGTGGATAGCCGGTGGATTGGGGGAGAGGAGGCGGCTCGGCTCTTGATCGAGCGTCAGTTGGATGGCTTGCGGACGGCGGTCTCTCTCGGCATGCACGTAAAGGTCAACACGGTTGTGATCCCAGAGATTAACGTGTTCCACGTAGAAGATGTCGCCCGAAAGGTCGCAGGGTTGGGCGCATCTGTGTTTAATCCGATGCCTCTGATTCCGCGGGGTCTTATGGCTGGCAGGGCCAGGCCGTCGTCGTGTCACATGAAACAAGTCCGGGCTAGATGCGCACAGCATCTTCCGGTGTTCGAGAGATGCAAACAGTGTCGAGCGGATGCGGAAGGCATCCCTGGACAAGCGGCCGGAAGATCGGAAGAGAGCGAGCCAATCATGAACCGTAGAAGATTTCTCAAAGCGTCTGGAATCGCCGTGGCCGGATCGTTAGCTGCTCCAGCCAGTGCGGTCGGAGCGAGTTTCACTGGAGAGCGCTTGCGGGTCTGGTCGTGCGGCGGATTAGCTGAGGCCTTCATACCCGCAAACGAACGCTATGAGGAGATCAGCGGGTGTGCGGTCGACTATATAGGCGCATTCGCCGCTGCCCTCGGTAAGTCACTCCTGGGCAGGGCCCAGACGGAGGTGTTTGCACCCCGAGTCCTCGAGCTCGCCCAGAAGCTCAAAGCTCAAGGTAGGATGCTTCACTTCCGGCCGCTGTGCTTCACCAAGTACGTGCTGATCACTCCGAAGGGCAACCCTGCGGGCATCACCGGGGTTCAGGATCTCAACAAGCCGGGGGTACGCACCGTACTTTCGCCAGGCGCTTCACCACCCGGCGGCAAGGCTTCCCTGGTCATCTTGAAAAAGGCAGGTGTGGTCCAGGCCGCGCAGGAGAATGCGGTTTTTAAAGGTGATTGTGTTCAGCGCGATGTGGCCCAGATTGTCAACGGAGCGGGCGATGCCGCAGTAGTCGAGCAGCGGATCAGCCGACTGCCCGAAGTTGCGGGCAAAGTCGAGGTCATTGACATCCCCGAGGACTTTGTCCCCGGCAAACCTATCCCATTTGTGATCGGCATCATGAAATGGGCGAAGAACGCAGCGTTAGCCCAGGACTATGTGGATTTCATTCTCTCGGCAGAGGGGCAGGCCTTGTTCGATAAGGCTGGCTTCATCCCGGCCGTATCCGAGGAAGGTCGCAGACTGGCGGAAAAGTACGGCGTGAGATATGAGTGATACTCAAGAAAAGGAAACGAACAGACCGCACTGGGCCAGGCGAGTAACCCAGGTCGTGTTCATGCTCCTGCTGGGTGAGTTCGCGTTCTACGGGGTCTTTCGCTGCCCCTTCGCGGTGCCCTACGTGAGCTGCGGTAATTGCCCGGTTGTCCAGTGTCCGGGGCGGCAGTGGTGGATTCCGATCTGGGTGGCGGTCCTTGCCTCAGGCCTTGTCATGGGCCGGGTCTTCTGCGGGTGGGCGTGCCCGGCTGGGTTCATCACGGATCTTCTCGGCATGATTTCGTGTGTGAAGGCCAAGATTGGTGGCGTTGTCGAGAGAGTTCTCGTGAAAGGGAAGTATATAGTCCTGCTGCTCTGTGTCGTCGCGTTCTTCTCATGGCAGAACCCGCGCTGGGCGATTCCGATTAGAACCGGAGGTTTCTTCAACTCCGTGGCCCTCACTTTTGAGCACGCCAGCGCACTTTGGCTGTGGCGAACTGTCGCTTTCACTGCGGCTATTGTCCTTGGCTTTGCTCTTTCGCACCTGTGGTGTCGCTACCTCTGTCCGACTGGCGGAGTGCTGGAGTTGCTGGGCAAGATCGGCCTCCTGCGGTACTCTAAGACATCGAGCTGTAACGAGTGCGGTGATTGCCGGCAGGTCTGCCCGGTTGGCACAAAACCGGAGGAGGCGAACTGCACCAACTGCGGTGATTGCCGCCCCGTTTGTCCGACCGATGCGATTGTTCTGGCAAGCGTGATGCAAACGCAGGCCCCAAACGAAACGTAGACTTTATTATGCGAGGAGGTCCATTATGAAACACGGTGCCAGGAATCAGTTGACGGCCAAAGTGGTCGAGATCAAGAAAGGCACGGTCATGTGCCAGGTGAAGGTAGAGGTTTCCACACCGGCCACCATGTGCTCGGTGATGACCCTCGATTCGCTCGATGACCTGGGCATAAAAGAAGGCGACCAGGTAAACGTTTTGGCAAAAGCCGTAAACGTGCTGCTCGCAACAGAATAGAGCTGGTGGTTCCGGCGAGGCAGCCTCATCGGAACTCACCTGGCGCCCTGAATAATGGCGCCGTCAGACCTATCTAGGTAAGCATCTGTCTTCGCCCGCCTACTCCACCCATATGCGGCGTAGGCAGCTGTCCCCGCCTGAGGGAAGTGAGCATTTCGTTTCGATCTTGATGTTGGTCCCCAATGCTTTGTTGACCTCGTCAACCGCGGTGAAGAACCACTTGTCGCACCCGGGCTGATCTTCATTGAGGATGCCCAGGCGTTTGTGCCAATGATACCACGGGCAGTCGGCATGTTTCACGAAGGCCTCATCCCCCTGGCCCTCTTCCACTGCAGCATCTTCTCCCATGCAGACCGAAGACCACACGATTGACTCAGCGATCTGCTTGGCCAATGGTTTGCTGGTGTCCAGGCGTTTCAGATATGCCTTGGCGGTCTGGACCCCGGTGATCTCCCACATCTTGTTGCCCAGCTCTTCCGGGTCGACATCGGGGGACATCGCCAGGGCGGCCTCGCGCCAGGCAAAATGCTGAGCTCGGACGATTTCGCAAAGAACCTTGAACCGCTTCTCGATAGGAATGTCCATTCTTATTCTCTCTCCATGATGGGATCTTGCAGTTACCGCAAGGCTGAGCGTTCGAGGACCGCTCATCAACGCCGGAGAACGCCTGCGCCGTGCGTCCAGGAACCGCGTCTATCGCGTGAAGCAGTATGCCTCATGCACCTCAGCAGCACCGTAGCGGTTGGGCAACTCGAACATGATGGCGCTCTTGGGGCACACCTCGGCACAAATGCCGCACTCCTCACAAAGCGTCTGCAGATAGGCGGCCTTGCCGTTGATCAAGCCCATAATCTGACTCGGGCAGCGCATGACGCATACGCCGCACCCGTCACATCTAAACACGTTGACTATTGGGAACATATTCAAGAGTCCTTGCAGGCACATCTTTCTGTGCCGGGAAAAGCGCCCCTGGCCGGGTAGCGCCTAAACAGTTCCAACAGCTTGTTGAAGAAGTCGCCTGTGGTCATTCAAGTGTAGCGCCACCCCTTGTGGGTGGCGTCCTGTGATGTTTTGCGCCGCCCACGAGGGGCGGCGCTACATTCTTCAACAGGCTCCTAACCTTTCGAGGTTCTCTTCCTACGGGTACTTTGACGTCTAGAAAGTCATACCCAACCGGTAACCGTCGTGAATAGCCGTACTCGCCCTTCGGGTCACGATGGTGTCACCGACGGTGTAGACTTCACTCTTATCGTACTTAAGCTCGTTGTTCGGGGCCATGTTCGCAAGCACAATCGTGTCACAAGGTATCGTAACTTCGTTGCCTTCCGCATCCACCGCGAGGACGCCATCCGGCTTGAGTTCCTTGATCTTGTGCTTGGTGTACTGCTTGACGCCCCCTTCCTTGAGCTTCTTCATGTATCGCCAAATGTAGGACGGATTCACGTCAAGGCCGAACTTCTTCGCCGGGCCTACCATGGACACTTCGTAGCCACCCTTGTCCACCAGGAACAAGGCCGTGGAAATGGCTACTCCCTTGGAACCGACCACGACGACACGCTTACCCGGTTTCGCAACGCCATCTAGTACATCGAGGCAGCTCAGCACGTTCTTCCCGTCACCGCCGGGATACTCGTTGCGGTCGGGAAGGGCTCCGGTTGCGAGGATCACCCGATCCGGAGCTTCCTTGTCGATCAGGTCCGGTGTTACCGACTTGCCCGTGACTATCTTCGCCCCGTTCTTCTCACAACGAATCTTCAAATGGTCAACCAGGCGCATGAACTCTTCATCGCCCCACGGCCCCTTGGCCGAAGTAGCAGCCTGCCCGCCTACGCTGCTCTTCTTCTCGTAGATGGTGACGTCGTGCCCTTTTTCCGAGATAACGACTCCTGCCTGCAGCCCGGCCAGCCCCGCACCCACGATCATGACCTTCTTCTTCTCACGCGTAGGTTTGAATCCGTAGAAACCCCAGTCGGCTTCGCTCTCGTGCCCCAACGTGGGCCTGACCCCGCAGGTGAGCTCCGCATCTCTAAAGAGCCTCGCCAAGCAGATGTTACAGGCCATGCAGGGGATGATGTCCTCCTCGCGGCCTTCGAGAATCTTATTGGGAAGCGTGGGGTCGGCAATCATCGCCCGGCAGCTTTCCCAGAAATCGATCACCCCTTCAGCCAGCGCCGCCTCGGGATACTTGGGTTCAAAGAGTCGATAGGCCATCGAGACCGGCAGCCCCAGGTTTTCCTTCATGCGGCTGGCCACGTAGAGCCAGTTGCCCTGAGGGATATCTCTGGAGATCACTGACTCTGCAGACTCCTGCCATCCAACTGTCACTGAGAGCAGGTCAACACCCGCGTTGCAGATGATGCGGTTGATTTCGAGGCTCTCTTCAGGTGTGCTGCCCCCTCGATCGAGCAGAAGCTCCTCTCCACACAGGCGGATGATGATGGGGTAGTCAGGCCCCACTTCCTTGCGAATCCCCGCTACAATTCGCCGGGGAAACTCCGCCCGCTCCTTGGGGCCGCCCCCAAACTCGTCGGTGCGTTTGTTGGTGTATGAGGAGATGAAGTTGGAGAGCAGGTAGCCTACGATTCCGGATATCTCGATGGCGTCAAAACCCGCCTCAACACAACGCCGCGCACCCTGCACATGCTCCTCGATACAGCGCTCGATGTCCTCCTTGCTCATTTCCCGCGGCGGGCGAAATCTGGGGAGGCGCTGGTCGACGACCGAAGGGCCCACCGTGTAATCGAGGTGGATTCCCCCCACTCGACCGCAGTGCATCAGCTGCAAGACGGAGACGGCATCGTACTTGCGAATGACGTCGGCAATACGCTTCAAACCGGGAATGAACTTGTCATCCCAGATGGCCATCATGCCTACGTAGCCTTTACCCTCTCCGGATTCATCCGTGTAGGCTCCTTGGGTGGTGACGATACCCGCGCCACCGCGGGCCTGCGCTTCCATATAGGCCACTTCTTTGTCAGCTACGTAGCCGTTTCCGTAGTTGAAGTTAGTCTCCGTGGAGGCGTACTTGATGCGGTTCTTCGTCTCGAGTTTTCCGAGTTTCCCCGGAGAGAAGATGTGGGGATACTTCTTTTGACCGGGAAGCATCTGGTTCTCCTTATGCTGATGCCTTTCAGCTTGGTGTTAACCTAATCAACCTTGACAACTACTGCAAAGGCCGTGTCACCGGCTGCGCATCCGGTAAACAGTCCATATCCACCCCCGCTAAGGACAAGTTCCTCGATGAGTTCCATTATCAGGCGGGCTCCGGTAGGCCCCTGGGGATGTCCCCAGACCAAGGAACTGCCGAAGCGGTTCATGGCTGATACGTCGACCTCCATTTGCCTTGCGAAAAAGACGTCGTTAATCGCAAACGGGTTATGCGTCTTGATCGCCTTTATATCCTTAATGCTGATGCCTGCTCGATCGAGGGCTTGCCGCGAGGCAGGCACATTGGCCATGGGCATAAAGCCCTTCTCAGCCCGGCCCTGGCCGAAAGAAACCAGCCGAACGACGACAGCAGAATCTCTGCTGATCTCCGCCGCCTTCTCCTTCGTTGTTACGATAATCCCAGCATTGCCGTCAGCCGGATACGTTTGCGAACCGAACGTTACTGTGCCCCCTTCCATCGCCGGCTTAAGCTTGGCCAACCCATCTGCCGTCGTGGCAAAGACTCCCTCATCACCCTCGACCGTGTTGATCACCTTGCGCCCGGAAGAATCCTCGACCTCCAGCGGCGTAACCATAAAACGCTTGAGGAATGCTGAGTCATCCTTAAGAGCGTCCAGGTACTGCTCGTAACGCAACAACGCTACTTCGTCCTGCGCAGCCCGATCGATGCCCGCCTTCTTAGCCACGTTCTCCGCCGTCTGCACCATGGTATTCTTGGCAAAGGGATCATGGCTGAAGTTGTCCCACACCCAGTCTTCCTTATCCCCGACGCCGCCGATTCCAAGCGGATTTGGGTAATAGATGTGGGGCGAGTTGCTCGTGCGATCGCAAAGCACGGCCAGAATCGCACTGTGTGTCCCCTGCTCGATTTCCATGGCAGCGCTTGCGATCACCCTGCCCGATGTAGCACAGGCTTGGCTGAATGAGGGCCCGGTGATCCCCGGTGCCCCGATCATCCCCGCCACCCAGGGAGCACCGTAGAAGCCGTACTGCTGCGGAACCGTCCAACCGAGGAATAGCCCGTCAAACACTTCTGGGGCAATCTTTCGGTCGGCAAGAGCATTGCCTGCTACTTCCGCAGCAAACTTGATGGAGTGCAAATGAGCCAAGCTGCCCTGCCATCTGCAAAACGGTGTGCTCCAATAACTGCCGTAGGGGATGAACGCCTTTTCGAACTGCATGGTCCTCTCTTTCCATTCCAAAGCGGATAATCCAACGAACTCAATCTGCCGTCCGGGAACGCTCCGTGCGAATTCGCACCAGGTGCAGATCACAAGGAAGCATTGCCGCGTGACGCGGTCTTCCGCCCGCCGGATGAACGGCTTGTTCCCTCATTCCACCCGATGGTGGGTTTATCAGCCTCATGAACGGGGGACCGCTAGCCCCACGCGCCGGGTCGTAGCTTAGCAGAGATCAGACGGCGTGTGAAACAGCCTGGCACCATCCGGCCATACGTCGGCGCCGTGGCGTTCGATCAACTCGTTAGATCGGTTGAGAGCGCAAGTCAAGTACGCCCCGCCAACCCGTAACTCCTTTCAAGACATAAGCTTAAAGAAGAGTACTACGCTGCGAGCCCACGCCCTCAGTAAGCAGGTTTACAGGTTTTTCAGGACGTTGCTTCTTGAAGGTTTGGCGCCCGTTTGCCGCCAGGCAGGGAATATCTTACCTCGTAAGCAGGGTCGTCTCTTGTCGGAAGCACCCATCTGAAGGGGGGAAAGAAGTTGTTGCGGATCTATCCGGCCATCGTTATGGCCTGTGCGCTCGGATGCCATGCGCCCGATTCAGGGTCGTGGACGTGTCCGCCCGCGCTACATGAGGCGGAAGCGCTCGCCGGTGCCCGTGCCGCATCCGCACTCGAAGCCCGCCACGGCGGCGTCTTCCGCGATGCGACTGCGGAAGCCCGCCTGGAACGCGTGGGTGAGAAGTTTCTAGCACGCCTGCCCGGACAGCACAGCAAGTACCGTTATCGCCTGTTGGATTCAGATGGGGTCAACGCCTTTTCCTTACCGGGAGGGTTGGTTTACGTTACTCGAGGTCTTTACGGCCGGCTCGTCTCCGACGGTCTATTGGCCGCTGCTTTGGCCCACGAGATGGCTCACATGGTCGCAAGAGACCACTTCAAACCGCGCTGCGGCGATCTGGCCTGCGCGTTGAACCGAGAACTCCTGGCTGATACCCATGCTACCAGGTTACTGGAAGCTGCGAACCTGCCCACAACTGCAATGGCGGAGTTGGTCAACATAATCCACGACGTCCGACCCACCGGCTGGGTGGACTCTCGCGCAGCCAATCTGAAGATTCTGCCGGAACAGCCGCGCGCCACCCTGGCGCTTCACGATTTTCGCAAGTTCGATCACATCTATATCTCTTCAAGCCTCTTCAACTCAGTCCGAAGAGTTGCCTGAAGGTTCGCGTGTAGGTCTTCAGCTAAATCTAGGATGGACCGCAGAACGGCTGGACGGTTATCATCCGGTTTGTTTGCGCCCTCTTCACTCAGAACTTGACGAGCCCGTTTCATCGCATTCTTGAACTGATGGAGCAGTCCATACGCCTGCTCGGAAATCAGAAGTTGCGATCCGTAGAGAACATCAAGAAGCTGCTCATATTCATTATCCAACGTATGTCGCTCGGCCCGGTTGCCATCCGTGACGATCGCGCGCAGGCGATTCCTGAGGGTCGTTACCACGAGCTGCATCTGCGGCAATAGTTATGCCAGGGCCGTCAAACGTTGGCGTCGAAGGTGAAGGGCTATGTCGACTCGCCCTTGAACTTCCCGGTCCCTTGCGTCGAAAGATGACGCCATCTTCCGGTCAACGTACTTCCGAAGCCACAACCCGGCAACCGCCATGATAGCACCAGCACCGCCGAGGGATGTCAGTAGAGACTCAACCCAGTTCATCTGCAACTGCTCCGTTCGGACAGCAGCCTCCGAGAGAGTTGGCACTTAGCACAAACCGCCCCAGTATATCATACTGGGAGGCTGGCCGTCCCGCGTCGGGTCATCGATCAGACGCACCGGCACCAACGAGGGAGCCTATACAACCTGCGCACCACCCGCCTGTGACTTTGCCCCAATGGGCCCAAACACAGGCCCAAAGCCCTCTCTGGAGAATGAAGGCCAGGAACGTAAACCCTCATCAGACAAGACTGGAGCCAGCGAGACTCGAACTCGCGACCTTCTGCATGCCATGCAGACGCGCTCCCAACTGCGCCATGGCCCCGTGGAGGGGATTATGCCCGACAATCCGGATGGATGCAACCACCTCGGAAGCGTATTTTCCACCCGATTGTATGGTCTTCAAGGTACATTCCGGGTAAGAGGTGCCTCTGTTCGGCCTCGTCGTGGCTCGTCCGGACCGTTCCGGGCTTCTCCCCTGTGCCGATCGCTTCCTCGAACAAACCCGCCCGACACGCAGGTTCTTGGCGACGAACTCATGAGCTCCCCGCCTGGTCCCGCCACACCCGCAGAACCCGGCCCGCCGGGTGACAGAACCGTGTCATTTAGCCCGGTTCGGCACCTGCATGCAGCGCTCGTGCCGTTCCGAGCGCAGCAGCGACCCAGGATCGAACGCCGCAATGCGCGACCAAAACGCCCCTCGGCTTGGTCCGCAAAAGAGCGCTAACCCAAAGAGGCGTCGGCGTCCGATATTATCTCAAGTACCAGTAGTCCGAGAGCGTCGAACGAGGTCGGCATTCCACTTGGAGTTGCGCGCCTAAGTTAGTAGAATGGCCAGTCGGTAGCGGGAGGATCAGCGTTTGCGCTTTGACCCTTGCTTGTTACGCTCGTTCGGGGTTGCCACAAAGCGGTTCCCGATCTGCAACAGGATGTGAGGATGCTCGTAGCAACAAAACCGTCCGAGAAAGCCAAACGACCCGCACCGGTCGTGAAGCGTTTCCTCGATTATTTGTTTATAGAATGCGGCCTGGCCGGGGAAACGGTTACAGCCTACAAACGCGATCTGCAGGAATTCTGGGATTACCTGGTGGCGGCGGACGTCGAGCCCAGTGAGATTTCCGTTGAGGACATTCACGGGCATCTGATTCAGCTTCAGCAGCGCGGTCTATCGGTTTCCTCAATCGCCCGCCACTTCGCATCGATGAAGGTTTTCCTGCGCCATCTCTTCTCCGAGCGTATACTGCGACGAGATGTGGCCTCATTCTTGGAGTCGCCCAAGCGCTGGCGGACCATCCCCAATGCTCTTCACTATAAGCAGGTTCAGGCGCTGTTGGCGGCACCCGTCCCGGCGGATGATTTCTACCTGCGTGATCGGGCACTGCTGGAACTGCTCTACGCTACGGGAATGCGGGTCAGCGAAGCTGTTGACCTC
The DNA here is from genome assembly GCA_020348265.1 of Phycisphaerales bacterium. Taxonomy (GTDB): domain Bacteria; phylum Planctomycetota; class Phycisphaerae; order UBA1845; family UBA1845. Next base: position 4,307,087 of record CP070744.1, read on the forward strand.
TCCACGAAGCAAGTGAACCTGCGGCTGGGATACCTGCGCTGCATCGGGAAAGGGCGAAAGGAGCGGATCATCCCGGTCGGGCGATTCGCGATCGATGCGCTTGGCGAGTACCTGGAGGAACTCAGACCGCGGCTTTTGGGCCGACGACACAGTACGGCGCTGTTCCTTTCACGCACCGGTCGCCCCCTGGACCGGACAAACATGTGGCGGGTGGTGCGCAAGCACGCCCGTGCCGCCGGAATCGAGACGCCGCTCTCTCCGCACACCCTGAGACACTGCTTTGCCACCCATCTTTTGGCGGGCGGGGCGGATCTGCGAATCCTCCAGGAACTTCTGGGCCACGCGGATGTGACCACGACTCAGGTCTACACGCACGTTGACGAGACACAGCTCAAATTGGTCCATAGCAAATATCACCCCAGGCCGTAGAATATCGATCGTAGAACTGTCTGATGGAAGCGAAAGTCCGCAGGCGTCCGCGCGTTTGCCGGTCCCGTGAGCGCTTGCGGTGGTCGACGATTGAACAGGTATTGTGGTGAAACTCGATTTCTCCAACTTGACGGACCTTTGTAGTGACAAACTTCTGACGCTGTGCCAGGAGGGGCTTGCCGGTTGGGCGCTGCGCAAGATCGCCGTGCGCGTTCGTTACAGTCGCGGGGCGGATTTCTCCGGCACCTGCTTCTATGCGGATCGGCGCATCTATGTAAACCTCGGTCGTCATCTTGTTTACCCTTACGCCATGGGGACCAACCTGGCCCGGTCGCGCAGCGTCGGGCGAGCGTGGTACAAACCCATTTACACCATCGAGCTGCAGGATGGCTACGAGGTCGTCCTATTCGTCTTCATGCACGAGTTGTTTCATCTTCTGGTCAAGCGAGCCCGGCGCAATACCCGGCAGAAGGAGTCCATGTGTGATCGCTTCGCCGCCAGATTCGTGGCCGATCGATTCGGAGCCGCAGTCCGCGATGAGCGCGGGCGGGCGATCCCGCGCGAGGTCTGGGACTTTCAAGACGTGGAGGGTTTCGTGGCCGGGGCGCGCGATCTCCGGGCGGCCCGACGACCTATTCCCCAGTACAAAGAGCCTGGAATTGCACGCGACGAACAGCTCCTGCTCTTTCCGCCTTAGGTGGTTGCTCCGGATGCCGTGAGAGGAAAAAATGGCTGACCCTTCCGTCCTCGAGTCCTTTGAGAACCCTCATCCGACGTGCGACTATCTCATCGAACACGTCGTGCAAGAGTTCACCAGTATTTGTCCCAAGACGGGGCAGCCGGACTTCGCGACCATGACGATCAGCTACGTCGCTGCCGCCGCATGCATAGAACTGAAGAGCCTCAAGTTGTATCTGCAGAGTTTCCGGTCCGAGGGCATCTACTACGAGGACGTGACCAACGTGATTCTCAATGATCTCGTAGTCTGTTGTCGACCCAAATGGATGCTGGTGAAATCGAGCTGGACCGTGCGCGGAGGAATCCGCAGCGTCGTTACAGTCGAACACGGGCGGTGTCCGATTCCGGATTAACCGGGCTGGGCGGCATGGCCAAGCTATAACACCGAACGATCAAGTGTAGCGGCTAGTCCCTATTGTCCGCCGGGGACAACCTGTCTTCGGACGCTACAAGCAAATAGAGCTTGCTCTAAGCGCCGCCATGTGTTTGCCGCGTCAGCATGTTGGCGCCCAACTTCGTCGGGCTTGGGCATGGCACACTTCATCCGAAGGCACCCATCATGCGAGGTGTCATGGAGCACTACTACGGGCAGTCTGCCGGTACACGGTTCTCCGGGTTCGACTCGAGATAGGTCCTACCCTCGTTGCCAAACAACAACTGTTGTAAGTCGGAGACGTTGGCGATGAAGTTCGGCGGGGACCCGATGCCAAGCCCATGCACATCCGTCCACGTCCTGTGTGGGGCATTGGGTGCGCCGGCTGCGACCAGCAAATGGGCCTGTATATCCGTGACGTTGACCACACCCTGCGGGGGGGTGAATCCGGTGTCCGTGGCAATCCCGACGACGTCGCCGTGGTGCTTCTCCCCCGGCTTGTGGATTGTGCCCAACATCAGCGGATCGCTGAAGACCACCATGTCGCTGGTAGCGCGGATGGCGTAGCCGGCAACGGGGACGATCTCACAGCCACTCACGTGCAGCAGTCCTTCAGGCCAGGTGCGAAACACCGGATCGCTTACCACCCGGGCGATCAGGTCGTTGGAGCAGGGCAATCCGGTGGGCGTTCCCTGGTCGGTCATACATCCACCGTCGTAAGGCTCACCGACCCATCCTACGATTCCCGTATCGCCGGGTCCGTCAGTCATCTCGACTTGCAGGGCCACTGTGACGTCAGCGTTGTTTGGATTGAAGGAGATATATCGGTTCTTCCGCACAGCCTCCGGTTCGGATAGCGGAGCTGCACAATCGCAGGTGGTGAACTCCGGTGGATCGCCTGAGCCGGTCCATACCTGGCAAAATCCACCCCAGTCGATGCAGTCGACGTCGCCATCCTCGTCAAAGTCGAAGATCGCACAGAGGGGAGCCAGCGGAGCGTCAAAGCCGGAATAGCATGGCAAGAACTCTGCAAAGTCCGTTTCATCCACATCACCGTCGGCGTTGCAATCCCCGGTGATGCCATCACAAGTGGCGGAGTAGAGTTCGATATCGTCGATGTTCCAACCGCAGGCTTGCGACAAAGTGTAGTAATTCGACTCTCCCATTACCCATCGTAGAAGAACCTCGGGCTGGCCGTCCGCCGGGGTCGAGATATCAATGTCCTGGAATTCCCAATCATCATCGTAAACCGCACCCCTGTTGTGCCACACAGTTGTCCAGGCGGGCGTAGAGGATGTCTTCACCCGGATGGCTGCTTGATCGTCCGGACCACCGTAAAGAAAATCTCCTCTGACACCGAGCCATCGCCAGAACGTCAGATGCACACCGGAACGGCCCGTACAATCGATTGCGTGACTGGTGAGATTCGTCTCGGGAAGGGCTTTCGGGTACCAACCGTCAAGGTTGTACCCGTATACGTTCAGGCCTGTGTAACCAGCCGTCGGATCGGGGGAGGAGTAGGAGTACGGGCAACAACCGGTAGGCTGCCCCCACTCCCAGTCGCCCTCGCAGGTCCAGCCCGGATCGGTGCTGAGATCTTCGCTGAAGAAGGTCACATTTCCGGAACACATTGTAGATGTGTAGGTCTCTCCCGTTGGAGCGGTGCGCGGGTTGGTAATGGTTGTCCCGTCGCTAGCCTGCACGGTGAAGTAGTACTCCGGCATAGCCGTACAGTTCGTAGGGGGCATCACCGCTTGGTATATCTGGCCTCCGATCGAGGTCAACGCCGTCTCAATAAAGGCAGTCTCGGGGTGATAACGGTAGTACATGCGACCTGTACCGGGAACAACATCCTCAAATTGCTCCACCAGTTTGACTTCGATCGTCGTTTCTACCCCGGGCGTGATCACCTGAGGTTGCCCCTCTGGAAACGCGAATCTGATCGGCGCTCTCACCCAGTCCGAGTTGGCGAGATGCCGTATGGCCGGGAGGAGTTCCTGGTTGTTGGGGATGATCTGATCCGGGGGCAAAACGAAGCCCGCAGGATTTGCCTCGGGCGGCCGGCATTCGAAAGCGTAGGACAGGATGTTCCGAGCTGCGTACGTCCAGTCTAGTGAGCCGCCACTTACCGGATAAATAGTCGTGTATCCGGGGCCGGCCGTGTAGGTCTGCCCATGCACTCCATGGATCAACTGTTGCATTGCAGTTCCGACCTCCTCGTAGATATCTTGGTGGAGGGGTAGATCAGGCTTATACCCCCAGGGCCAGAGGATCAACTGGCTGTAACTGTGGATATCCAGCTGGGCGCGCACATTGGGGTGGTCGATGAAGAAGTCGCGTAGAGCCTGAGTTTCCGGTTCGGAGAACTTCGCGGTTCCGCGATAAATCTCACTGCTGGGATCGGAGCTGGATCCGATGTCCAAGCCCCAACCCGTGCCCCAGTTACGGTTGAGGTCGACACCGAGAGTACCGTCGCTGTTTTGGCGTAGGTTTTTACGCCAGAGCCTGTCAAAATCCCACGTGCGTTCGTACCCATCCACGTTGAAAACGGGAATCAGGAAGAACTCGACATTGTCGACGAGGTCCTTGGTTGTCTGTTGCCAGCTGTAGGCCTGAAGCAAGTGTGTGGCGAGGTATGTCGGTACGGTTGTGGTTATCCACTCGCGGGCGTGCTGGCCTCCGAAGTATACAACCGCGGGCTCGTCGGAAATGGCGTCGCCGTTGATGCGCAGACCCCATATTGGACGACCAAGCAGAGTCTGACCAACATTGACCATCGATGCCAGGTCGGGGTAGCGGCTGACCAACTCGCTCATGTACCAGATGATGCTCCCCTCGCCTCCGTCGTAGGGGTGGTAGTCAAGGAAGAAATCGTCAAAGACGTCGGCCCTGAGTCGGGGTTTGCGCTCGCGATCGATGAGCTCCTGGATGTTGTCGTGGAGGACGCTGACTTTTCGTCCGATCTGACTGACTTCGATGAGCTGCTGTGGCGAGACGACGACATCCAAGGGCCCGACACCGATATGGCAGTTCAGGATGATTGCGCCTGTCTTCTCCAGCGTGTCCAGGTCTTCCTGCGTCTGCAGCTCCACGCGAACGAGTTTGTGGTCTTCGTAGGAACGCGGCTGCTCGCCCCACGCTGAGGCGGGGATTCCCATGACGGAGCAGATTAGCACACCGGGTATCAGTCGTACGGCTTTGCGAAGCATTGGTTCCCCCTTCACGCTGGATGATGAACTACTTTCACAAGTATATGCGCATTTCCTCGACGGTCGCGTTCGCGTTTTCGCAAGATGACCGGCGCAGCCCCGAAACGGCCCGCACAAGGGAAAGTGGCAAACCTAAACCTACGCTCATACTTATTCAACGGGCTGGTCTCAAGCCGACCTGCCGCCGTCGCGACAGTCCGTGGCCCAGCAATCCAGCGGACGGGGTCTCAGGTGGTTGGCCTGCGGCGAAACAGGTATTGGCGGCGCAAGCATCCGAAGACGGCCGCACCGATCAGAACGCAGATGCCCAGCGCGGCCAGCGTCGCGTCAAAGCCACGTGCATCTATCAACTCGCCCATTCCGAAGAACCCGATCAGGATGCCAAGATCCCCGGCACCGAGGATCAGTGACGTACCCATGCCACGATGCGCCGGGGGCAGTCGTTCGGCTGACAAATCCACCATCGATGGGAATATGAAGCAGTGTCCCGCGCCCATCAGAAGTGCGGGCAGGATCAGCTCCTGCTCGGATCGAATTCCCACCAGGAAGAAGAGTCCCGTAGCGAGTAGTAACAGCCCGCCGAGAAGTGTGCGCGTACGCCCGAGCTGCTCGGGCACGCGGCGGAATACCACCCGAAGGACTATCGCGGTCGGCCCATAGGTCAGAAAGAAGGCTTTGACATTGTGAAAGCCGCGTTCCTCCGCAAGGCGCTCCAAAAACGCAATCTGCAGGCAGAAGACCATGCTAAAAACCAGGCCAACGAGTAGTACGCTCCCCGGCCAATGCTTGAGTATCACTCTGGTCATGGACACCTGTTCGGAACCGGAACTCGTCGTATCCGTCGAAGCAGATCTCGCCGGCCCGCAGCTTTCCGGGAGAGAAGCGAATATCATGACAGCGCATGCGGCCAGGCTGCACGCGGCGCTCGCGGTGAAGAATACGCGGTAAGGAACAATCGAGTCGGTTGACTCCGCGAAGATCCAGTCTCCCAGCGTCGGGCCGATGATCATCCCTAGAAACCCAGCCAAGCCTATCGTCCCTATACTCTCAGCCCTGCGGGGAGGCGGTGCGATCTGAGCGGCAAAGACTGCGATAGTGGTCATTACCCCCGCCATCGCCATCGTCGAGAGCATGCGCAGGATTGTTATTAGCCAAAGTCGCTCGACGAATTGAACCGAGCCGACACCAAGTGTGAAAAGCAACGTCCCAACAACCCACCCGGGCCGACAGCCAAAGCGATCGATCCAGCGACCGAGCTGAAGCCGGATGAGCAGAGTCCCCACCATCGAGATGCTCAGGATTTGCCCGAGCGTATCCACGCCGTGGCCCAGATAACCGATGTACTGTCCGAAGTGAAACTGCAGCGAGTGGCCGGTCATGAAGAGAATGACAGCGGCGAAGATCTGGAAAAACTGCCGCGTGTAGAGTGTATTCCCTTCAAACGCTGTTGCCTGAGTCATTGCCTACACGTCATATCAGAGAGAAGTCAAGACTTCCGTCTCGGTCGGCGTCAACACGGTTAGCTTCAGCCTAAAGATGGCGGGTGCCCGCGACAGTCACGTGCACCCTATGAAGAGTACACCCAAAGTGGTTCTACCCCGGTTCCGCGGGACTCGTAGCTGACGGCGTTCGGCGAGATCTTTCTGAACCTCCGTCTCCTCCTCGCTGAGGTCGGGGCGGACGCTCCATCAGGAAAGTGATCCGCTCCACATCATCGGGCTTAACCAACTCCAAGAGCGTCTTCTTGGCCGTTCGAAAATCAGTCCGCCGCGACAGGTGCACCAGCAGGATCTGCGCTTCAGGTACACAGGCCAGTATCTCCGGAAGATCTTCCGCATGGATGTGCCGACCCGCCCGGGCGCGGACCTCGTGCTCCGACTCGAAGAAGGTGCATTCCACAATCAACACCCGACTTTGCCTGACGAAATCGTGGTGGAGAAACCTCCCCAATGCCGTATCACCCGTGAATGTCGCCATGGGACACTCCGTCCGCTCCTCGATCTCAACGCCGTCCTTCTTGAGGGCCACCAACTCCGGGCCGGTCTTGCCGTGGAACTCCGCCTTGAGCTTGTGGCGTATCTCGATCACCGAGAACCCCAGCGAGGTTCGTACATGGTTGACCGCGAACGGCCTGACGATCAATCCCCGGCGGATGGGCACATCCTGCATGGGTTCGACGGGGACAACCTCGATCTCCGACGGATGCCCCTCGATCCGTGCCCAGGTCTTCATGAGATCCTCGATCAGCGGTGCCAGGCTGTGGTGTACGATCAGCCGCCCGGGTGAGTTGCCTAGGAACCCCCGCTGGGAGAAGTAATAGGCGATCCCCGCGGCATGATCCATGTGTCCGTGGGTCAAACAGACGTTGTCAATCGAGATAATCTCGCGGGGCGCCCGCCCCACGTCGAAACAGACGTTGTATTCCGGCAGGGCTACGACGCTCTCCTCGCCCGCAAGCGAGAAACCCACGACCTTTATCCCGTCGACTTCCTTGTGCATCATTCTGGCCATAGGCTGTTCATACGGGAAAGAGGCCCCCTCCGTCCAGCCGCCAAGCGGGGAAATAGTCCCGTTCGATCTGATGGCACCGGCTCAGACAGTGGTGAGGTCCTGTAGATGTCCGTGAATCGTCGCCCCTCGTCACGATACGTCGCACTTCTGTCCCACAATACGTCGTTTGACACCCCATATCTAGTGGCGGTACGCTATCAACAGGTCTAAATATCGATTAGATTGAAGGATCATCCGGCCGATCGTGGCCGGACGATGCTGCAGGGAGGCAGTCGGACTCAAAGCCATGCTCTGCCCACAATGCAAAGACGGTGCGAACAAGGTCATCGATTCACGCCTTACGGAAAGCGGGTCAGCCATCCGCCGCCGACGGGAGTGCCTAGCCTGTGGTCGCCGCTTCACCACTAAGGAGCGCGTCGAGCAGGAGCTCCGCCTGATGGTCATAAAGGCCGGCGGCCAGCGCGTCCCCTACAACCGCGACAACATCTTCAACGGGATGGCCCGGGCCTGCTACAAACTCGACATCAGCGACGAACAACTCAACACAATCGTCGATCAGGTCGAGGAGAGCCTCTTCGCCAACCACGATCGCGAGGTGAGCACGGAGCAGATTGGGCTCTACGTGGGCGACCACCTTAGACGCCTGAACCAGGTGGCCTACGTCCGCTTCATGAGCGTGCACCGCAAGTACCAAACCGTGGACGAGTTCATCGAGGAGGTAAGCGACGTCCGCGTCCGCGTCTCCCAAGACAGCCCCGACCAGCAATCACTCTTCGGTGAGCCCGCAAGAGCCGAACCTTAGAAGAGCGTTACGCAAGTTCTGCGCCGATCTGAGCCGCAGGCCGGTGCCCCATCCTCTCTGAGGGTGGGGTGTGGAGCGCATCTCGAAGGCACATGGGGCACAGGGCAATCCGTAAGGATCGCACCGCGATGGGTGGCCCGCCTCATCTTGAGGTGGGGGACGCGATGATCGCAGTCATTGCCTTAGGCATCCGTCATCGCCTCTCTCAAGCTCAGTGCCGCACTCAGGACAAACCCCACTTACGTTGCCAGTGAGGTTGTAGCCACATTTTTGACAGAAACCCGGCGGCATCTT
>CP070744.1:4315542-4335624 GCA_020348265.1 Phycisphaerales bacterium
CGCTCTTCCAGCACCGTCCCAACGACGATCCACACCGTAAACAGAACAGGGGTGGGGCACCAGTACCATCAATGAGTCGGGCATTCGTTATCAGCAAGTTCATGTTCTTGTGCATCTACGTCTCCCTATACCTGCCAACACGAGCAACGTACTCAGTGTGTTGAATGCATCAGCCATGTTGCGTCATTTGCCGAGTCAGTTTCGCTTCGGCGGCAGCGCCAGGATCTGGCCGACCGCCCTAGATTAGTAAGTCTTCACACGCGGCCAGAATTCACTGATCGGCATCTTTGGCTTGCGGCAGACGTACACTGGGACGTTCGCTTCCGAGGGGATGCTCATCTCGCTACGAATGGTAGCCACCAGTGTTACGTCTTCGAAGAACTCCTCCCGCCATCCATCCCAGACACCGAAGACAATCATCACCTCACCGCTCGCGTCTCCCGGCCCCCACATATGGTAGCTATTGTGCCCAGAGATAGCTCCGGGGAGGCCATATCGTCGCCCCAAGAAATCGATAGCTCCAGCCTCCGCATAGTTGCCCGCCCAGATCGAGCACTTCGCTTGGTCATCCGGTGGCAGGGCCGCGTACACGCGCGCCACCGTTTCAACTTGGTTCCCCCAGCCACACACGGCATAATATTCGTTGTTGACTTCATCGATCTTGTTCAGTAGACCCCCCGTCAGCGTTTGCACATATCGCTGAGACTGCTTGATAGACAGCACCGGAAGACCGAGCGGCAAAGTGAGCACGCCACCCACTACCAGCGCACCGGCCAGGATCGGCCGGACATGGCGCCACTGTTTCTGCGCAATGAACCCATCGATCGTAACCGCTCCGGCAGCAAAAAGCACGGGGTAAACCGGTGCTAGATAGTAGATCTTGCTCTTGATGAGGTTCAGCAATACGAACAGTGCCAAGTAGGCCCAGCCGAACAGGCGAAATGTCCTAAGGCGTCTGCAGATCAGTAAGCTACCCAGCCCGGAAATCCAGATGGGGAAACTGATCGGATGTTCGTAGAACAGCTGGCCTAGGGCAAACTCGATCACCGTGATTCGGCTCATGACATGTTCGTTTATGTGTTGGATGAATCTCAGCGTTGGCCAGTCGTGTTGAATTTGCCACGCGAGATTAGGTGCAAACACGATCAGGGCAACCAAGCCGCCCAGCCAGAGCCACCGGCTCCCCAGTTGCCGCCGGGCAGAAGTGAGCAGCAACCCCACCACAAGCCCAAAGCCCCACAAGAGCATGCTGTGCTTATTGAGCAGCCCCAGCCCGCATACGAGACCTACCGCAAGCCAAAGCCTCGGCCGGTTGTACCTCAAGACCAGCACCACAAGATACGACGCGGATGTCCAGAACAGTGGCTCAAAAGCGGCAATACATAGCATGTTGCCTGCGTAGAGGTACACTGGCGCGATGATGACCACTAACGCTGCGAGACACTGGGCGAATCGTGTTCCACCCATCTCGCGGGTCAGCCTGCCCGCCAGAACAACAGTGAATGCTCCGGCCAAGGCCGGCAAGAATCTGATAGCAAACAGAGAATCACCCAGTAGGAGGCGGCTGAGTTTGGCTACCACGGCAATCAGGGGCGCATGGTCAACGTACCCACAGTCGAGATACTCGCCACATGCAATAAAGTAGAACTCGTCACCGTGATACCCATATTGCCCGTTGGTCGCAAAGTGGAGCAGGAGCTTGCCAAGGGCCAGGTAGGAGACCAGTGCCGGTCCGCTGAGCAGGCCGCACCGAATTGAAGGTTGTTCGTTGGTGCTTAACACATCCGACTCCCGACGACTGTTGACCGTTGCCTCCAGAGAAGGACGTTTCCGGTAATGTTCAAATCTTCGGTCCGTCCTGTTCGTGCTTGGCTATGCCCGCCTCCTTTCACCGCCCATCCGTGTTGCACACGTACTCGAGTGGATACGTCAGTCATGTTGCCTCCTCTACGATCCTACTATGGCTGGCGGCAACGTCAGCGTCTGCCCGACAGCCGGAACTTCAAACGCAACGTACCTTCCATCGCCCCGTTGACGCCAGCGGAATAGGGGGTCTTCAAGTGCGGACCGGAAATGGAAAGCGACCTCCGCCGGCCGCTCATCCTCGGTAGTCGCGGTAATCTCGACTGTCGCACACAGCAGTTGAGTACGCTGACCGACTGCCGCCGGTGTGCTACCACGATAGAGCCGGTCAAGGGTCTCAACGGAACGACGCTGGTTAAACAGGATATGAGCCATCTCGGCCCTTCTGTGAGGACTATCCACCGGTGCCAAGAATCCCCCGTTCGGGCGGACCAGCAAAGTCCGGTCATCGCTCTGGTGGATTTCGATGGGACGAGAACCGGACCCGAGCACAAATGTCGGACTAAGGTAAGGCTTGCCTTGTGCGAGCCGGCTCAAGACGCCATAAGCGAAAGAGGCATACGTCGGTGAATTCACGATGAGTATGGTTTGAAAGCCGGCATTCGGCGCCGACGGGAGGCTGGTAGCGACGCGGTCCAGAGCACTTCTGGTATCCGCCAAAGATCCTGCAGTTCGTGCCAGATGCGCCGGTGCAATGAGAAGGTGAATGACCAGGAGAACGGCGCAGATTGCCGGCACTACTACCCGCACCGGCCGCGGCGCGAGTGCCCGTTCCCTTTCTCGCGCAGTGACCCCAATGAACTGCGCAAGCAGCCCCATCCCGCCGATACCGACGAAGGTCAGCAAACGGTCCGCAGGATAGGCCGAGCACGCCGGCAGAACGGCCAAAAGCATTCCTAGGGCCAAGAACCGAGCGAGGTGTGCTCGCTTCAGAAGGGGAACCACCGTAACCACGATGAGCGCGAGCACAGCCATGGCCAACCACCAGAGATACCGCGCGCCTTGCGGAGATAGCATCCATTGGAGGTTAGATGGGACGAGCCACTGCCATCCGTCGCCGAGTTCGCGAACCCACAGTTTCTTCGGTCCGCCCTCCGGCCACTTGTCGGCCAGCCCGGATGTCTCGACGGTGAAGTTGGGATTCGGTCCACCCCATTGTGGCCACTGGGCACGTGCCTGAGCGATCAGAGTCGCCAATGCCACGGTCGCGATTACGAGTGCATTACACCAAAAGGCCATATCAGTCGGCTTCGCGCGGTTCTGATCGTCCTTATGCGGGTTGATCATCCTGTTCCTCTGCCGCTCGGCTTACTCAGTGTAAGCCTCATGATCTGCCTTTCACCGCGAACGTACAGGGTCGCCCTCCTCAGGACCGTTTATACGGTTAACCCCTTCCACACTTTTCAATGGTAGGTTGCCGACATCGTAGAATAGCGGCATCTCGAAAGACTCAGCATTCGTTACAAACTTGACCGTACTGAGCTCAGGATGGTCTTCGAAGCGCTCCAAGGTCAGTTGATACGTGCTGCCCACACGAAGATCGCGGGCGTTAGTTTGCACCGTTCCATTCAGCGCCCCCCAGTGCGCGACCAGGAACTTTTCAGAGTCGAAAGACTCCACCGGTAGTCTATGCCACTGGTACTCGTAGGCTACCAGCGTCTGTGGGTAAAGCGTAGGTTCTGGAATCGGCTCTTTGCGCCGGAGCACGGCAGTGACTGTCCATTGCGGGACCGGGTGGTGTTCTGACAAGCGTGCCAAATGGGCATCGTAGTGTTGTCGGGCATCTTCGGTTTCGAAGAAGCGGGCGTATAGGGCGACGCCTTCAAGTTCCCCTGCCCAGTCGTGGCCACCACACCACTCGTCGCCGAACACCAGATGCTGGGCCGTCCAACCGTTAAAGGCGCCGTCAATCTCGGCTATCGTTCGGACACGTTGACCATCAAAATAGCACTGCAGCTTACCCGGGCGGTACGACACAATCACGTGGTGAGGTGCACCAACTGTTAGACGTGCAGGCAGAGTTGTCTTCGGATCTTGCGTCCCGCTATCGGTGCGCAGCCGCCAAGCCAACCGCTCACCGTCTTGACAGAGTGAGAAGTTCCACGACTCCTCATTGGTAGAGAACGTGACGATGCGCGCCCCATCCACGTGCTCAACAAGATGTGGCGTGATAACGGCCTCAACGGTGAGCTGGTTTGTCGCTTTGCATTGGGCAAGGAGCGCTTCGTTAACCTCCTCCTCGGCGAGGAATGCCCCGCCGGTCACATCCATGGCGAAGAACCTGGAAAGCTTGGCCTGTCCGCGCGGGTTGACGCGACAGAGACGTAAAGAATCTCCGCCAGTCACAATAGTGTTTGACTCCTTGCCATCGTCCCATTTGAAGATCAGCCCGTGGACTTGCGTAGGCCATTGACCGCCTGGTGGGGCGGACTTCTTTTTCACACATCGGTCTGGCCACGGTGTACCCACGCCGTTGCCGACTGTGAAGTCTCCATACAGTCCGTGTCGCACCCTGGTTGATTCACCCATGCGCGTACAGTGGCTGCCGTCGTACGTCATGACCACCATTGCCTGGTGATACTCGTCCACGCACACGATGAACCGGGGGTCGTTCGATGACCACCGTTGATTGTCGAAGCTCCCGCGGTAGTTCCACCACAACGTTCCTTGGTATCCTTTCGGTCGAATGGCTGTGATCGTGCACTCCTTGTGCGGGTTATGAAGGGAAGTAGCGCTCCTACCATCGGGGGAGAGGCTAACCGAGCAGGTTCCGGGCAGAGTGCCGCCACCTCCGTCGGAGGTCTTCCACGCCTGGTTGGCGACATACGACCACACGCCATCCTCACCCAGTCGTACATCGCACTCGTACCCACCGGTACCCAGCCGGGTCAATTCGGGAACTTCGACCATTCCTCCGCTGAGGGCGACACGGTGCCACGCCTTTCGTTCGTCCCGATCTAGGACAAGAAGGACTTCATCATCATTGTACCAGTGAACACCCCCGCTCGGATCTACATCGACGGCAATGGTGTGGATGGTTGGATCACCTTGCCGCATGCGTCCCTTAGCTGTCGTACCATCGATCCATGCCAGTTTGGAGCTATCCGGTGAGAATTCCGGTTGATTTCCATGGGCTATGAAGATGGATTCCCCGGTCGATAGCTCGGTCAGATAGATGCGCCCTGCGACATGGTGGGCCAGGGCACCATCGCCACACTCCTTCCTAAGCCAGTCTAAATGGGCGGGGCACCGCGGCGGCCCCGCACGGAGTGCAGGTTCGTAAGAGAGAAAGATCGCAAGGATTCCCAGGCACTGGGCCGCTCGATCATTGTTCTTTCGCATGGCTTTTGGGGTCAGCTCCTTTCCTTCACTATTGGACGGGCTTACTCAGTTTGCAGATTGTGGCGGACTACGGGGATCCGTCGCCAACCGCTCTCATTCTCCGTGAACTCTCGAACCGACAGGCACCAAATGATAAGTTTCTTGCCGCGCAGACTGTCTCGTCGTCGCATGAGCGTGATACGCGGGACGTTCACGCCCGAGCCCCGTACTCCGATGAGATCCACAGGAAAGCCGAATCGGCGCGCCAGGTGATCGGGCAGCCCAGCCCCCCTGGTATACAGGGCTGGATCGTGGAAAACCAGAACGTGACTATCGCCCATAAGTACAACCGGGCTCTGCCTATCGGGCTCGAGGGGATGAAGGATCTCGCCAACCCTCCGGCCGACGAACGTCACGAGGAGCTTCTCCCGGGCCGGTGTTGGCGAGCCGCTCATGCGTGCCAGATCTCCGCTGATCTCGATTCGTCGTTGCTCCGTGACGAAGCCACTCTTCGCAAAACTCACTCGGTCTAGCTCATGTTCGGCGATGAGATCGGCCACAAGTGCGCAGGCCCTCGGCGACCAGTGGCTGTCGGTTTTGCAGTACACACCGCCTTCGGGGTCCTCGCGGTGTTCTGCAAGAAGCGGAAGCAGGTCGAGGACGTCCACACTGCAATCGCGCAACAACGCGAAGAACTGCTGATGCCAGAGGTCAAATCGCGGCAGATCTTTGTACGATTCCACGGACAGCGAGGCGGAGAGCCTGTCCGGATAGACATGTGTCTTGGCCGGTACGGGCACGAGGAGGAGCCGAACGCCCACTTGTTTGAGCTGCCGATCAAAGTCCACAATGGGTCCGATCGGATCGGCATATCGAGGGTCCGGGGCGCGGCTAACCTTAGGTGCCGCCGCCCCCCAAAACGGCCCGGCACATACCGAACGCAGCTCTGGGACAAAGAAGAGCCAACCGTCCTTCCCGCGGACCACGTGCTGTTGCCGTTGCTCCGCGTGTGTGACCAGAGTCGCCAACTCGACCAGGAATGCTCTGCTTGGCGCGTCAGGCGCAAGAATGATGCGTGGATCCTCGCAGGCTGACGCCGCCGCCGACAGCGGTGCCGACACGGCCAGGATCAAGTTCAGGACGCAGGCGGACGAGCGCCGGCCGATCGAAAGTACCTGCCGGGAAGAGCTGTTTGCCAGCTCTGAGGCTATATGAAAAAAAGTTTTCATGTATGTCACGATAGGCAAATCGACGGAGCCGTGCAAGTATTATTATGTAAAAACCTTTGCATTTCGACGAGCACCACCCGCTACCGCCCGGCTGGAGCCCAGTACACCTCAAGATCCCATAGGGCTTCACTCTCAAGCTCGCTTCGGTTGTAACGGTCATACCGTCTAGAGACCGAATCCCACGGCACGAGGTTCAGGCTGATGGTCTGTCCCGCTCGATAGCGGGCTGCGGGGGTCAGCTTGCCCTCTCGGATGCCCCACGTAAGAACGACGATGTCCGCCTCTACCGTTGAGGGCGAGTCGCTTTGGACGTTGGTCAGGTGGATTGCCACAATGAGGTTCGGGTAGGGCACGGAACCAGGGCGGGGAATCCGCGCAACGGCCGCGATGGTTCCGGTTACTCGCATCGATTCGGTCATAACTATGGTGCGCAACTCCCTCGGTTGCGGCGTCGCGAGATCGAATCGTCTCCAATGACCGTGGAGCAACTCGCGCACAGCGAACTGATAGACAACGAGACTCTTGCCCGAGAGTCGATCGACACCTCTCTTCAAGTCACGGCTCAACTGCTGTCGAGCGGCGAGAGCCCCACTCCCGTTGAGGACGATCGAATCGACAGGACACTGGAGTTCGTAGCTCAGTTGCTCCACTAACCCGGCGGCTTCTCCCCATCCCATGCCCGCGAGTGAGTAAATGTTCGAAAAACTGTCGCCCAGAAAGAGGATCTCGCTGGCCCGTGTCGGGGGCCACAACTTGCCCTCCGTACCGACGATCTGCCTTACGGTTACTCGCTCCATGGCCTGAGGGACGTCGACGTCGTGCGGGTAAAGCATGCGTGCCGTGTCACCCGCACTCTCGACCGAGACGTCCTGATGCGTGTAGAGCGTCCGGGGGCTCGTGCAGTCTGGGACGATCCGTCGCACGATCTTCGCAATAGCCTGAGCCGTTAGTTCCATGCCAGTAGGCGTCCAATGCGTGTCTTTCGCGAGATACACCTGTACTCCTCGATTCTTGGCATCTAGGAGTACGTACCCCGGATCTAAGAGGTGTACGCCGGCCCGGCGCATCGCTGCAACGAAGTGATCAAAGGATGGATTGTGAAGAAGCGAACGCTCGTGACTGAAGCCGGGGACGAGCTTCTCCGGATAGAGCATCGGCTTCACAGGCGTCGGAACGACCAGCAGCTCGACCTTCCGCTCAGCCAATTGCTCCTTGAAGTCAAGAATCGTCGCGATCGGACTCGGGGCGTCGGGATGGGCAACCTGGCCCCGCCGATCGAGAAACCCGGGGTTCGTCAAATACTGCACATCGGGTGCGAAGAAGAGCCAGCCTTGCGATCCAAGATAGACATTCTGATTGCCACTGCCCAGGGCAGACAGGAACGCTTGGATCGGCGGCAAAAGCCAAGTGCGAAGTATGGACTTGCTTTCAAGCGTCGTCTCGTACGCCTTAATCTGCGCTGCAGTCGGGACATACTCTAGAAACCACGGGACGACCAAGTCTTCGCGCGGTCTGTCCGCCGTTGACGCGGATGGGTCCGCCACAGAACTGGACCAACCGGAGGCTTCATAGAGATGCTGAGCTACCGGAACGGCGAGGATCATAGCCAAGAAGAGAGTGGCGAGAAGCATAGCCGTGTAGGGGGTGACTGCAGTCTCGATGATGTCCGAGTTCGCATCCTTGGTTTCGGTCTCCAGTCCTCGGCGCTTCATGCATCTCAGCTCCACTCAGAAAATAAAATAGATGAACGGGTTGAAGGACTGAGTCGTCATTGCTGCAACGGACAGGGCCAGCAGCACGACACACGCAACGGCCTTGGGGAGCGGTAGGTTGGCTGTGAACTCCCAAGTGTCGCGGCAACCCCAGGCCACCCAAGCTGCTAGTCCAAACGTCACCACGTAGTAGGGCTGATAAATCACGCCTGCGATCAGGGTAACTCCCGGCGGAACGTCCGCAGATCCTATCAGGCCCAACAGGTATCGAAAGGCGGACGGGACATCGGCGGAGCGGAAGAAGACCCAGGAGATGAGGACGCAGACAAACGTCACGACAATCCTCACCGGGCGCGGGAATTTGTGGTACACACTCATTTTCCCCATCCGACGCTCAATCATCAGCAACGCTCCGTGAAATCCACCCCAGCAGACAAATGTCCACCCCGCGCCGTGCCACAGGCCGCCCAGCAGCATCACGAGCGCCAGGTTCAGATACGTGCGGCACTCACCCCGTCGGTTGCCGCCGATCGGTATGTAGAGGTAATCCCGAAGCCACCGGGAAAGTGACATGTGCCACCGCCGCCAAAACTCCGTGACGGATTCCGCCAGATAAGGCCGGTCGAAGTTGCGGGGAAATCGGAATCCGAGCATTAGGCCTAACCCGGTCGCCATGTCGGAGTAGCCGCTGAAGTCGAAGTAGATTTGAAAGGCATAGGCTGAAACACCGTACCAGGCGTCCACGAAGCCTACGGCCTCGGCACCAAAACAAAGATCGGCGATCTTGCCGCAGGGATTGGCGAGGAGGATCTTCTTAGCCATCCCCAAGCTGATGAAGGCCACGCCCCGGCCGAACTTGTCGAGCGTGTGCCGCCGACTGATCAGTTGATCAGCGATCTCGTGAAACCGCACGATTGGGCCGGCGACGAGTTGCGGAAACATCGAGACGTAACAGGCAAAATCCACGAACCGGCGGACAGCTCTGGCGTGGCCGCGATAAACGTCAACGGTGTAGCTCATGGATTGGAACGTATAGAAGCTGATTCCCAACGGGAGCGTGACTCGCAGGAAAGTGGTCCACTGTACATCGTCAAGCCCGAGACTTCTTAGGAGCGCGTTGTAACTCTCGACGCCGAAGTTGAAATACTTGAAAAAGCCCAGCAGTGCCAGGTTGGTACAGATCGATACGGCCAGGGCCGTCTTCTGTCTTCGATTGCGCGGCACGCGCTGATTCAAAGTGGTGGCTTCCAACTTGAAGGGGTTGACTCCGCCGGTGGCGATGCAGAGGGCGCTGAAGTAGTCGACAACCGTCGACGTGAACATCAGCACGATGAAATACGGGTTAGACCAGCCGTAGAAGAAGTAGCTCAGCAGGGTCAGGCCAGCGTGCTTAACTCTGCGCGGGACAACGTAGTAGACCAGTAACGCGGCGGGCAAGAAATAGAATAGGAAAACCTGGGAACTGAAAACCATATACCACTTTCGGAGTCGCCGGCTCGTCCCCGCCCCAAGTTCGGTGCGACGTCGGCATCTTGCATTGGCCCTGTGCGCTTGAGGCAGCGGGCTCGTCTTATTTGCAAATTTCTTTACATAACAATACTAGGATAACGCCGGCTTGAAACCGGTCAACCCGTAACGAGCAACAATGCAAACTTTTTTGCATAAAAGTGTCGGGGCTCGAAAACCGAAACCGGCTGTCCTGCGTCTCAAGAGGCTTGCCGTCGTTGCCCTACGGAATGCGGGCGGCACCGCCGAACACAGCGTTCCCCGGGTAACGGCTGTTAGACACCCTCGATTACATTGCGCTCACAGGAAATCAAGTGAGTGTAGGAGTGGTCCAGTCTACCTGGAATGTGGTCGAAATCTAGGGCGCCCGCGCCTCGGCACGCCACACAAAGACCAGACTGCCCATGGATGCATAGACGAGAGTATCGGACTTAGGGCACCCCGGCACCCTGGAAGCCATCAGCCTGGAAGTGGCCAATGCCCCGAATGTAAATATTTGTGCATATCCAGCGAATGCACATTGACAAGGCGATTGTGCAGAAGTAACCTGATGACATCTGCAAAGATTTTTGCAGTGATTCGATAGGGAGCGAACACATGCCCGGACGGAAGACGCCGTACATACATCTCAGCGGAAGAGAAACACAGATCATGCAGGCCCTCTACGCCCATGGCGAGGCGACCGTCCGGGAGGTTCGTGACGCGATCAAGGATTCCCCGTCCTACAACTCCGTCCGCGTGATCCTAGGGATCCTGGAAGACAAGGGATTCATCACCCATAGACGGGAAGGGCGGAGGTACGTGTACCGTCCGAAAGGGCATATCGAGAGGGCGAAGCGGTCGGCCATGCGCCACCTCCTAGAAACCTTCTTTCGAGGGTCCACCCCCCTCGCGGTCTCCGCGTTCATCGACATGGCGGCTTCTGAACTCACCAGCGAAGAGCTGAATCAGCTCGCTAAGCAGATCAGGTCGGCCCGTAAGGAGGACAGGCGATGATTCCCGTACTCACCCCGGTGTTTTTCGTGGAGATCGCTCTTAAGGGCCTTCTGCTTCTTGCTCTCGCATACGTCCTGGCCACTTTGTGTCAGCGACGCAGCGCCTCCGCGCGGCACCTGGTTTGGTCGCTGGGACTGGCGAGCACACTTATGCTTCCGGCGCTCTCGTACTGTCTCCCGTCGATCGACGTCTTGGTCATTCAGGAGAGAGCGATGCGTGCCGATAGGAACGCGGACATGCCCGAGGCCGAACCGCGGGCGCTCTTTGCCCCTGCCCGCGACCAGGCGGACATCTCTACAGGGTCAGGAGGCCCGGTGACCCTAGCGCGTATACCCGCCGTTTTCAGCGATGACTCGAGGTCGGTACAATGGGGTCCACCTGTTGGCTTGCTGGTGGTGGCATGGATGGCCATTGTAGGCCTCTCCG
This sequence comes from Phycisphaerales bacterium, assembly GCA_020348265.1. Taxonomy (GTDB): domain Bacteria; phylum Planctomycetota; class Phycisphaerae; order UBA1845; family UBA1845. The sequence goes on from CP070744.1 coordinate 4,326,596, forward strand.
TCACGAGACTTCTTGTCGACACTTGGCGGCTAATGCGACTCACCGGTCGGGCGAATCTCGCTGTGGGGTCTGAGCGGTCGCACCTGATCGAATCGTTGAAGAGACAGATGGGTGTCACAAGGCAGGTCCGGATTGTGACATCCCCGGCACTGCCACTTCCTATCACTTGGGGGATCTTTCGCGCCGTGATCCTGCTCCCAGCCACACAAGACCAGTGGTCGGAGAATCGGCGGCGCCTGGTTCTCCTCCATGAGCTCGCCCACGTCAAACGCTGGGACTACGTGTGGAACCTCGTGGGGTTACTCGCCCGAGCTGTCCACTGGTACAACCCCCTGACCTGGATTGCCTATCGCAGGTTGGGCATTGAAAGGGAGCGTGCCGCCGACGACTGCGTTTTGCAGAGACGTGTAGAGAGCCGAGAATATGCAAGCCACCTTCTTGCCATTGCCTGCAGCCTGCGCAGGCGCAGTCTGTCCGCACGGTGTGTCAGCGCGATGGCCGACCACATGGATTTTAAAGGGCGCGTGCAGGCACTACTGGACAGCCGGGTTTCCCGTAACCCACTGTCTCGGCTGACCGCCGGCGTCGTGCTCTCCCTGACGGTTGTGCTCCTCGGCCCGCTCGCGGCGGCACACCTCCGGGGCCGCCAATTGAAGCACGATCCGGCTGCCCCTTTCAGTCAGGTCGTTGCGCCCGATCCGCTCGTTCGGGCAGGTATGGGAGGGCCACGCTCGGTGCACCGTCCAACCCACTTAGTCGAACAGGCCATCGCGGGTCTTTCACAGGCCGCCTCTGAAGTGCGCGCGCGATCGGCGTGGATTCTGGGCGAGCGCGAATCCCCCAAGGCGGTTGGCCCCCTCGTCATGTCCCTCGGCGACGAGGACCCGGAGGTTCGGGGAATGGCAGCCTGGGCCCTGGGCGAGATTAAGGACACAGCCGCGCTGCCGGCGCTAAACAAGGCTCTTGGTGACGAGGATCCGCTTGCCCGAGAGATGGTCGTGATGGCGCTCGGTGAGATCAGACAACCTGAGTCCGTCGAGGCGTTGACCCCCTTGGTCACCGACGGCAACCGGAGCATTCGTGCTGCCGCGGTACGGGCACTGGGGGAAATCGGCACCTTCGACGCCCTCGACGTCGTTACAAGCGCTCTGGCGGACCCGGATACTCGCGTGCGCAACGAGGCTGCACGTGCCCTTGGGTCTAAGGGCAGGGCTCAGCGCGTTCCGTTCTTGCTCACCGCACTTGCACGGGATGAAGACTCTCGTGTGCGGCAGAGCATCGCCCGCGCTCTGGGAGACATAAATAACCCCGCGGGCATTCCCGGACTCATTGCCGTATTGGACGACGCCGACGGTTCGGTTCGGACCGAGGCGGCCCGATCGCTCGGCCGGATCCGAGATCCATTGGCAGTCGATGCACTTATTAGGTCGTCGCGGGACGAAGATCCGGAGGTCAGGTGGATGGTAGCATGGGCCCTCGACGAGATCCGTCAGAGATGATCCCATATCGCCCCAGCTTCGTGCCCGATATTCAGCGGGATCCCGCCACCATGAGCGTTGAGGAGCCTGGGCTCATATCGCGCCTTCGATCGCGTAGGGAAGGTGAAAACGCTGATTAACACTGCTTAGGGACGCTAAGCAGGAGGAGGAACCGTAATGAACCGACCGCACTGGATGATATGGAGTCTGCCGTTTGTCGTTGCCCTTGTTCAAGGCAGTTGTGCCAAGGCTGATGACCTCACGGATCCAATCGAAATCCTCAAGAGGGCGGATGCAGCCGCAAGGCGCGTGAAGACCGTGCAGTATGACGTGGTTGTCGAAACGACCGGCGCGTTTCGTACGCAGATAGAACGGGCCGAGGGGACCTTCCTCGGTACGGGTTACGTGGACGGTTTCCCGGAGAAGTATCGCGTTGACTTCACATTGACAATGCCCGGATCGCCGATACCCATAAAGCTCTCGTTGGGAACGGACAACGAGAAGTTCTTCCTGGTTGACCATCAGAGTAAGACGGCCCACGAAGACATGTACGTAGGCGTTCAGGGGCCGACCGGACGTGGCGTCATGCAGGGCCTGCTAGGCGAATTCCATCATCCGACGCCGTTCGACGATGAGATTAACGGCAGAAGCCATGAGTTGATCGGCTCCGAAGAAATCCATGGAGAAGACTGCTACAAAGTACACGTTATATACATCAGAGAAGATTCCCCTGACGTGATCTGGTATTTCTCGAAAAAGGATTATCTGCCACGTCGTCGCGTCGATCTGCATACGCGCGGTGAGATGGCCAACAGCCGGCTCATCAGGACAGTCAAGAATCTGGTGGTCAATCCAAAACTGGCCCCGGACTGCTTTAAGCTGAAAGTACCTCCAGGCTATGCCAAGACTGATGAGCCCGCACCTGGACTGTTTGAAGAGGAGTGATTCCACAGATGCTCCGCACCGTGCCGAGGCTATCGTATCTCCGGCGACGCCGTCATGGGCGAGGAAGGTCATCAAGTTCTACTGCGCTGCGCCACCGACTTTGGACGCCCGTCCTTCAGATGGGCAAGCGCTCCCGGATGGACGGAACGTGCGACGCAGCCGCGGGGATGGTCCTTCGTGCTCCGATCCAGGGGAGTTTGTTCAGGCCGCTGGCCGTAATGTGATTAGGAAGTCGCCGCCGACCTTCGTGATAGGTTACGCCAAGCGTGGGCCGCGCGGATATCATCCGAACCTGGCGGCCTGGGTGGGTACGACAGCGGCTTGAGGTCTGACAAATGGGAAATCTCGGCTTATCTCACTTGAAGGGATACCTAGACCACGTCGTCTTGGTCGCGTGCGTCTGCGGGGCTTCCGGGTGCGCAACGGAAGAGAAGGCGTCGGGTGCGCCCGACCGGCTGCGGGTCGCCGGGGTCGTCCTCAAGTGGAGGGCCGGCGATCGAGCGGCCAACTACGAAAACGCTGAGCGCCTGATTCGCGAAGCGGCGGGCCATGGGGCCCGCATCGTCTGCACGGCGGAGAGCTTCCTGGATGGCTACAGCATACGGGACACCAGCTTGAGCATGGCCCGCTTCCGCGCCCTGGCCGAGCCGGTGCCGGGCGGAGAGTACTGTTCCAAGTTACAGAGGCTGGCGGACGAGCTTGATATCCACCTTATCGCCGCTATCTCCGAGCGCGAGGGTGAGAAAGTCTACAACTCAGCCATTCTCATTGGGCCCGACGGCGAAGTGCTGGGGAGGTATCGCAAACGCTACCTGTGGGGCGACGAGAGGAGCAAGTATGCTGCTGGCACATCGTTCCCAGCCTTCGCGACACCGTACGGGAAGATCGGCATGATGATCTGCTCCGATCGACGGCAAGCGGCGGCAATGAAGGAACTGGTCGCGAACGGCGCCGATCTCGTCTTCTGTCCCGCTGGTGGGGGCTTTGGCCAGGACAACGACCGGGTCGTCGCTGAGCGATCCAAGGAGGGAAAGGTCCCCATCGTGTTCGTGCATCCGGTCAAGTTCCTCGTCACGGGACGCGATGGCGCAGTGCTGACGAGCGAGCTCTTCGGAGATTCCCTCGATTACGAAGAGGGACGCGCCGTTCCAGGCGCCGTCCACTACTACGACCTTGCGCTCCCACTGAGAGCGCGGCACTGATGAGCGTAAAGGAAATTCGCTCAGGGGTAAACGAAGAAGCCGAGCGCGGGCTGGCCGCAGCAGGCTGGTCCGAATCGGAACTTCACCGTTGAAATAACTGGCTCAACCGACGGGTGGCCTGCAGGCGGTCCCAGAAAGTATTTGCGTCGGGAGTTCGGTGAAGGAATCTAACTTGTTGCGAACTCATCAGACCACCGCCTCATCAGACATGAGGTTTTGTTAGGAGCCCTGAATAGTACGACCACCTCGGCCCAAGAATGACCGATGGGCCAGGAACGCGGACCAGATTGGCTCTACATCTTCACCGATGTTTGCACGCCACGGAAGAGGAAGGCTAACGCTCATAGCGCAACGTCAGCTTTGGTGCTTCTGGATGCAGGAGGACTCAGATGAACGAGACAATGATTCGTGGTGCGGCCGGCATCATCCTCGCAAGCTTGATTGCCGCCGGCCCCGAGGCGGGCGCGAGCGAAAAGCTGCGCATTGGCGGTCCGCCTCCGATCTTGCACGGAATCGAGTGGGTCCGGGGTGATCCAATCGACATACACCGAATCCTCGGGCAGAAGGCGCTTCTGATCGAGTTCTGGGCGAGCTGGTGCCCACCCTGCTTACTCAATCTGCCCTGGAGAACGGAAGTGCAGTTGCGCTTTGCGGATCGGGGATTCGAGTGGATCGCGGTCACGTATGAGTCGTCGGCAAGTGTGCGAGCAGCCCTCGCCTCATATCCCGGCGAGATCGGCATACGAATTGCCTGTAGCGACGGCCTGAGCACGCGGAAGACGCTGGAGGCAATCGGGGTATCCTCGGTTCCCTATGCCGTCATCGTCAACGCCCGTGGGCAGGTGGCCTGGATGGGCGATTCTCGCTGCGCGGAGTTCGAGGATGTGCTCGTGCAGATTCTGAGCAACACGTGGAACCTCGAGCATGCCCGTCGTGTTCACGGTGCCAACAGGACGTATCTCAGGGAGACAGAGAAACGGATCGAGCAAGCGCTGACATCGGGCGATGGCGCCGAACTGGTTGAGGCCGCCCGGGCAGCGATGCTTCTGGAGATTCCAGATGAGGATCGGCGTTTACGAGCGGCATTGCTAAGCCGTTCATCTAAAAGGCTGCTCACCGAAACAAACTGGTCAGGGCGTTTCGATGGATCTGCGCTGGAGTTCTCTCGGACTGCTGTAGAGGACTGCCAATGGAGTGACGCACAAATGGTCGACATCCACGCCCGAGCACTCTTCAAGAACGGCCACATCGCCGAAGCCGTGAGTTGCCAGCGCCGAACGCTTCCGTTGGAATGGGACAATACCCGGAAGAGTAGATATAAAAAGAGGCTTGCGCACTACGAGCGGGCTCTCGTAACCGAAGAGGTTCAGACTCGTGCGGCCTCGAATGGCACCGATGACACGCCAGGCGCGAATGGTTCTCCTGCACAACGCGAGGCCGAAGGGTCGCCCGGTACGGTGGTAGACAAAGCGCAGGCTCCGAGAGCCTCTCACGAGCTCACGAAGCATGAGATGCTCGAAGATCTCGAGCACCTGCGCGAAGGCATGGAGATGGGCTATTGTGGCTATGATGACCTGCAATGGAGGCTAATTGGCCAGGGGAGCAGTTGGCTTCAGCGCACGGCTGAGTTCGGCAAGAGTCTGGGCACAAGGTCGCATTGGATTGTCAGAGATTTTGGGGGCCTTGTGCTGGATTACCTCGCGTTGGTGCGCGACTACCACTTCACATTCCAAGTTCCGGGGGGCGAGGAATTATGGCTCATCGAGCCGCTAGTTCCGTACTTTACAAACCTCGTGCTCCGCAAGGATGGCGAGAGTGTCGTAGTAATCAAGACCGGAGAAAGCGAAGCATCGCTGCTCGGGGCAGAACTCATCGGCGTCGACATCGTCTCGTCCGAACAGGCCGCCAGAGCCACTCCCTATCTATACCCGACTGTGCCGGTCGATCAAAAGCTGGATACCTACTTGTTCGGCCAATTCGACATCGCCACACCAAGCAAGGATTTGGGGGTGGTATTTCGCGCCTCTGCACCTCCGCGCGAGAGCCTGGAGGCAAGTTTCCGTACAAAAGGGGGTGCCGTCCGACGCCTTGCACTGGATTTGCATCGCTCCCGATTCCCCGCGCTCAGACCGGACGGTTCCATCTACCGTCCCCGCGATTCCGACTGCTGGTTCGCCGAGCCGCCAAGGGCTCCCTGGCCGACCTTGGGCGCGGGCGGCATGTGCAAAGGCATATCCATGGCTGCCGACAGAATGCGACTCGCGCCTGTCGCAATTCTCGACCTGCGAGGCAACACGGGCGGGGATGACAGCGAGGCCTACGCTTGGTGCCGGCGCTTCACGACTCAGGAGTACCCAGGTTTTACCGTGGCCAACATGAGAGTCGGCGTACGAAGCGGCAAGGAGCGCTGGTCGTGTCCTCTGCCCTGGGGAGTTCCGTACCCCGCGTGGGCAACACTGACGAGCGAGCATCCGGTCGAACCCTATCAGGGTCGCCTCATTGTGATCAGCAATTCCATGGTGTTGTCCTCGGGCGAGACCTTCCTTCGCCTGGCGCGCGGGATTCACGGAGGCGTCGTCATCGGTGAGAACTCGGGGGGATGTGTGACCTACGGCAACGCCGGGATTGCCGTCACGATGCCAAATAGTGGCATCCGTGTGACCTTCGGCCGCACCAAGACCATCCTGCCAGCACGGGAGGGCTTCGGCTTTTTCCCCGACTATTGGCTAGATAGCCCCGACGTTCACGACGCCGTGAGAGACCTCCTTAGGATAATGAACTGATGGTGGCTCGGCTACCCAATCTGGGAGTCTCCGGCGCCCTCGCCCATAATGGACGCTACGGGATCTAGCCGGTCGATATGTTAACTAGGAGGTATGCGATGAACCGTCGATTGCGTCTTGCTGGCATGACAAGCCATGCACTGTTTGTTCTTCTGTTCTTCCTGTGCTCGGCCCAAGCAACACAGCCCTCGACCGTCAACGTCAGCGGTACGCTTGGTGAGATCGAGGGCATTCGTGTCCTACGAGTCTGGGGTGAACCTCGGGAGCGCGGGTTCGCCCATGGCTACCTTCTCGCCGACACGATCGTGGAGCTGGCTGACGGGTTGCTCGCCAACAGCCCGTTGGGCATCACACTTGAGCGCTACACCAAGCAAATGCTGCCCAAGTTGGAGCGGATGAAGATCGATCCGCGCCACGAAGTCGAGATGCAGGGGATTCTCGCGGGCATGGAAGCCAAGCTCGGCGGCCCAGCGAAGATCGACTTCCTGAAGCGCCCACTCACGTATGAGGACATCGTAGCCATCAACTGCACCAGTGACTTTATCCGCTCGGGATGCTCGTCGTTCGCAGCCTGGGGTGAGATGACAGAGAATGGTCACACCATCGCGGGGCGCAACATGGATTGGCACGAGCTCGCCTCGATGGTCAAGACTCCGATTGTCTGCGTCAACACCTCTTCGCCTCGGGTAGGTGCCAAGGGCTGGGTAGGGATCACGTGGCCTGCCTTTGTCGGATGCCTTACCGGTATGAACAGCGAGGGTGTAACCGTGGCGACGCACGATGCCGATGGTCGCCCGCCATCGGTGACCACGGGGTTTACGCCTTACTGCTGGACGTTCCGGAGGGTGGTGGAGTTGGCTTCGGCGGACACCGCGTTCGAGGACGCCGCACGCGTGGTTCGAGGCGAGATCTCGATCGTCGGGAACAACATGATGGTCACCAGGCCGTTCGCGAGCGGTCACGCGGCAGCTGCGGTCCTCGAGTTTGACGCTGATCTGACAAATGGAGATGGTCTGACCGTCCGCACAGCGGTTGAAGGTGGACTATTCCTGATATGCACGAACCATCTTCTCGAGCGAAGGGGACCGATCAACTGTTGGCGATACGGACAATTGGGCCGCGTGCTTGAGAGGATCGCCGAGAGCAACAGGACGCGGCACGTCACTTCTGATCGGGTGCGGAAGATGCTCAGAGGTGTCTCGCCGAAAGACACCTTCACGTACCACAGCGTCGTGTTTGAGCCTGACAAACGGCTGATGCACGTGGCCTTCGCCAACTCTGTCCAGGATGCACCGGAGTGCAAGCACGTGACACTTGATGTGACAAAACTGCTCGCAGGCGATTACCCCGGCGGAAGGTAACCGCTTGGCGTGACCGGGGCTTTCGGTTCAATGGCGTAGTATCCAAATACTCAAACGCACAGCAAACGCGGTTTCTGCGTCACGCCGATTCGCAAACTGGCCTGGTTCCTCTCGAAACTGGATGTACACTGCGTATTCACTCGTCCGAGATCTCAAGATACTTCGTTCGTTGAAACGCCTCATGCAGCTTCCCGATAGTAGTAGTTGAGCAGACCACCAAGGCGTTCTCGACATACGATCGGACCATCTATGGCGCCGATCTCTTCTTGCGGATCGATAAGCCTATTCTCAAGGCCCTGATGGTTGCGCTCATGGTGATAGTACGCAGTGAACTCAGTGATAGCCCTGAACAGCGAATCCTCGCCAAAGAAGATCATGCGATTCAGGCAGGTTTCCTTGATCGTACGAACGAACCGCTCCGCATGAGCATTCAGATTCGGCGAGCGCGGTGGCAGACGCACGGCTTTGATACCTTCCTGTCTCAAAAAGCTGCGGAACTCCTTAGTGAAGATCTTGTCACGATCCATGATCAAGTAGCGCGCGCCCAACAAGAATCCGTCGATCGGGTCGGTGACGTTCCGAGCAATCTGCTTGATCCAACCGCCGTGAGGCTGTGGTGTAATGCCTGCGATGTGCACGCTTCGATTCCACAGCCGGATGAAGAAGAGTACGTAGTATCGTATGAGACCGACGCATGACCAAACTTCTACAGTGAACAGATCGGTCGCGGCAATGCAGTCCCAATGCGATTTCAGGAACGTCGACCACGGAATTCGCTTGGAGCGTTCTGGAGCCGGCCCGATGCCATGTTCCTTGAGAATGTTGCGAACCGTTTCGCGCGCCACCACATGCCCAACGTTGGGTAGCGCGCCCATAATCGTCGTGTAGCGCCAGCTCGGATTCTCTTGGGCAATTCGGACTGTCAGCTGGGCTATCTCCTCAGCCACACGTGGTCGCCCAGGGCCGCGCCTCTCGCTGTAATCCCACTTCTGAGCGAAGAGCTTGCGATGCCAAGCAAGAATGGTTTCCGGCGTAACAATGGAAGCGACCTCGCGGAGCACGTTCCGGCCAAGGATCTTGCCCTTAACTGCGAGACGTCGGCGTTCATCGTCGCTGAGCCGAATGCGCTTGCCCTTGAGCTTATTCCTCAGGATTCGGTTCTCCTCTTGGTGTCAGCGGGCGGGCAAAACGGTTCTCCCGCACTTTTGGTGATGGCTGATTTGGCGGGCTGCACGGGCTGACCGCAGGCGGGGGGCACTG
>CP070744.1:4335724-4344995 GCA_020348265.1 Phycisphaerales bacterium
CCTGCCTGCCGCCCCGGTATTCTCACCTTCAAAGACACTTTTTGGCAGCGAAAGGCGCAGCCGTGGGAGAGCTCTTCTTGCGACCGGTCCTAATCGAGTGCAACATAATGCCCGGATATGGGACGGGGTTCTCTCGTGGGCAGGTTGGCCGTTCGATAACCGGCGGCGCGGGGTGTCACCTTTGATTGCGTACCAGGGCCTTCCGAGAACCCGTTTTCGATTAATTCCCGGGCTCAGAGTGGCCCCTACGACTACCCTATCTCCAGCGCATCGCCGGTTTGCATTTCGTGCATGATCAGAAGTGACAACAGCCAGGAAAGCACCGATTCGGCGCCCTGGTTCTCGTTGACACCGTCTTTCTCCAGTCCGTCGTAGCAGCCGAACGACCTGAAATCCACCATCGATTGACCATTGTCGTTTTTGCCGATGTACCACTCGAAACAACGCCGCATCTCTGTCAGCCACTTGCGTTCGCCGGATGCGCGGTACGCCGCCTTACATGCACCGATCAGGGCCGCGGGCTCGAGGGCCTGTTGATCGTACTTGGCCCGCTCGCCGCTCTTTTTGTACCAACCCTCCATCCCGATGACGGAAAGATGCCCGTCCTCCGCGCTTTGAACGTCTACCAGCCATTCCAACACGCGGATTCCCCGGTCAACAAGCTCCTGCTTACCGAGATCAACACCCGCGATGATCAAAGCTTGCGGAACGCGGGCGTTATCATAGGTCACGATGTCCTCGAACCAGGGCCATTCTTCGGTAGCATGCTCGGCAAACCTGGACTCGAGTCTTGCCGCCAATCCCGCAAGCGTGTCGCGGGCGGCCGCATCATCCGGCTCAGCCCGTAGGTAGTAGTGCAATCCTAAGATGCTCAGAGCCCAAGCACGTGGCCACTCCAACGAGGACACGCCCACCACGGCACCGCGGAACAGGTCCCGGGCCAGCCGCCCGGTTGATTCATTTGGAGCGTGCGAAATCAGATATCCAAGGGCCCACAACGCCCGCCCCTGGCAATCATCGCTGCCGTCATTCTCCAGCCATCGACGATCATAGGACATGAAATTGCGGAACCTGCCGCTGTCCGGCATGTGGGCAAAGTGCAAGAAGGACAGATAGGTTATCAGCTTGGGCAGCACTCGCTCGTCTTGAAACAGAGACCACGCCATTGCCGCCACTATGAGTGCCCGGGCGTTGTCATCGGTGCAATAGCCGTGGCGGCGGTCGGGTGTCATGTAGATCGCATGCTGCAGAATCCCCGTGTCGTCCGACATGGTGAAGAGATGATCGAGATGCACATCCGGCAAGGAGACCCGCAGGAGTCCCTTCCGCTCGGCGATCAACTCGCCGGCCATGGATGCGAAAGTATCTTTGGCTTCCTCGAATACGGTCGCATAGCGTTTGGCTACTGTCGGCCAGATCATCTCTCTGCCAAAGTCATATGCCGCCTTGCGCATCCGTGCCCGCTCCTCAGGATTTCCCAGCAAAACCCGCAGGGCGTCGGCAAAGTCGTTTGCGTCATCGAAGTTGGCCAGCCGACCACGCCCGCCGGAGAGGAGTTCCTGGGCATGCCAGTACGGGGTCGAGATGATCGCCTGGCCCGCAGCCACAGCGTAGGCCAGCGTGCCCGATGTGATCTGCTCCTTTCCCCGGTAAGGCGTTGCATAGATATCCGCAGCCTGCAAATACTCTCGAAGGTCACTATCCGAGACGTATCGGTTGTGAAAGAGTACGTTGTTATGAATGCCGAGCTCAGCAGCCTGACGCTCCAGTGAAAGACGATACTGCTCACCAGACTCCCGCCGGACCCCGGGATGCGTCGCCCCCAGGATTACGTATGCCACGTCCGGATGGTCCGGAACAACCTGCCCTAATGCCTCGAGCATTACCTCTATGGCTTTACCGGGGCCCAGCAATCCGAACGTCAGGATCATCGTCCGTCCGCCCAGACCAAGTCGTTGCTTAAAAGGCTCCGTATCACCGGACGGCACATCGGGAACGCCGTGGTAGATCAGACGAACTCGGTCAAGCGGGATGTCATAGACCTCCTTGAGGATGGTCTTGGCGCGCTCCGCCATCACGACCACCGTGCTGCTCCGTCGGCAGATCCACTGCATCGCCTCACGCTGCTGAGGTGAGGGCTCACTCAACACTGTATGCAGGGTGCTCACCAACGGCTTGCGCAGTCGGTCCAGCAGCTCGAACAAGTACGCCCCCGCCTCCCCCGCGTACAACCCGTATTCGTGCTGAAGGGAGACCACCCCGATTCTGCTGGTGTTCAGGATCTCCGCGGCGTTTCGGTAATCCTCCCGCCGATACTGATTGATCTCCACTCTGACTTCGCAGCCGTAGCTGTACTCTCCAGCGCGATCGGTCATCGCGACAATAGACACCTTGCCATCTTCGGACAGTGGTTCACCGTGAACGGCTTGAGACACCGCGGAGGCGAGATGATGTGTAAACGTGGCGATCCCGCATCTGCGGGGGACGTACGAGCCGATTAGGGCCACCGGACAATCGTTCTGGGCAGTCATTTTCGCTATCCAACAGAGTACCGATAAAAACGGTGATGCGCCGCAACAGCGCTGCACATTATGCACCATCCGTTGCAGGATGGCTAGGGATTAACCCGAAAGGATCGCTGCCGGAGACATGCCCTCGGGAAACCCGGCGAACGCGGGGAGCATTTGCTCCCGACAATCTGGGCAAAGTATGGATGCTGCGTTGCGCTGACCGCGTATTCCAGAATACCTTCCGAGGACGACCAGTCATCCCTTGCCAGACCCCGGTAACGAGGCTCAGGCCAGGCCTGGGGCTGCCACGCAGCCAATACGGTGGGAAACGCCCGACGCGGGCGACCCCAGAGACATCGCCACGCAGATACAAAAACACCCGGCTATGAGTGGGCCGGGTGTTGGATGCCCAGTTAGGGGCTTATTTCGTGATCGATACGCTCTAGCGGCCTTTGCGTCGGGTCGCGACGAGACCGCCTACGAGCAGCAAGGAAAGCGTCAGAGGCTCGGGCACAATCGCCCCACCCACGCTGACGTTGGCATCCTCGAAGGTCTGCGGCCCTAAATCGTTGAAGAACCATTTCCCAAAGGCCAGTGTGATGAGGCTTCCCTCAAACGGCGGATCGCTCGGGAAGTCCAGCGAGAACATTCCACCATTCGTACCTTCAAACATACCGTCACCGGGCGTGGCAACCTCAACGTTAGTAATCGCCCCCGCAAACGCCGCAGACGCCACCACTTCGGTCTTGGTCCAGATCCCGCTCACCGTGCCGCTGAACGAATCGCCGTCGACATCGGTTAGAGTGATTGTGCCGCCGTTAGTCACGAAGTCCATGCCAACCACTTCGATTGGCATAAACAGTGAAAACGCGGCGTCTCCGGCGAAACCGCCATCGGCTGCCGTGCCCGTACCGGCAAACAGCGCATCACTCCCACGCGGATCCACCAGACGCGTCACATCGCCGTCGCTGTCGAAGTCGTCAGCCGCCTCGAACACCCAGCTCATTCCGTTCGGCCCGAAGGCACCATTCAAATCGCTGTACGCGAACGAAACGATCGCATCGTCCTGTGCCGCTACGGGGTTGGCACAAAGAACAACCAAACCCACTACGAACATCCCATTAAGTATGCATCGCTGCATCTTTACGTCCTCCTGGTGAACCCCTTTCGGGGTCTGACCCCTCTCTCTTCGCCTTTGCCCTTTGCGCAGATCCTCATACCTTAACATGCCCGGATCTACACTATTGTGACATGATAGCTGCTGCCCACCCCTAATGCCAGTCCTGATGAGAATTAATTCAAGAAAATCACTGAAGTTTTGTCCACAGTCGGATACGTCCTATAATCGTCGGCCCACCAGCACCTAAAGTGAGAACACATTGTCGTGGTGTGCCAGACCCACAACAAGACGCGACCGATCTCACATCACCTCCGGCGCACGCCTTCGGAACGCGCGCCGCGTCATCCGCGCATCGGCGGCGCCGAACCACTCTTATCGGCCGGGCGCTCCGCCCCGCGGAACTCCAACACGTATCCACGTTGCACTTTCTTGCAGCGTGCTTATTAGGAGGAAGGGCGCAGTCTTTCGTATAGTTCCTCTATTTCCTCGACCATTTTGTGCCACCCAAATGTCGCAAGACAGCGTTTCCGCCCCTCATTCCCCAGCATAGCCCGGCACGTGGCATCGCTGGAGAGCGTCACGATTGCCTCACTCAGTGCCGATGTGTTCCCGGTTGGAACCAACAGGCCGGTAACGTTTGACACAACGACTTCCGGAGCGCCGTCCAAATCAAAGCTGATTGCGGGGACTTCGCACAACAAGGCCTGGACGACCGCTCGAGGCAATCCTTCCCATCGAGAAGCATGTACCAGAAGGTCAAAACCGCGCAGCAGACGCGCAACCTCATCCGGTTTGACCAGACCTATAACGTTGACCCGGTCGCGCAAACCCATACGCTCGAGTTCTCTCTCGTATTGTCCACGGCGAGGTCCGTCGCCGATCCACACGAACTTTAGCCGAGGCTTGCGCTCCACCGCCCGCGGCATCGCCTCGAGAATCTCCTCATACCCTTTATTATCGAACAGTCGAGCGATTGTCCCAACCACTATCTCGTCTTTCGCCACGCCCCATGCTTGCCTCAGCTCCAGCCGCGACTTGGAACACGGACAGAACCGGTCAGTATCGATACCGGAGCGAATGGTGGTGAAGCGTTCGCGAGGCGCCAATCGGGCATCGACAGCCTGGTCAATCATAGCATCCGCGACAGTGACGAACGCCGTCGTTCGCGTTCCCGCCCAACGCTCCAACGTGCAATATAGCAGACGCGTCATTCGCGGTTGAGTACGGTTGAAACTCATCCCGTGAATCGTGTGTACGATGGTGGGCACGTGGGCAGCGGATGCGGCAAACCGACCGAGAATGCCCGCTTTGCTGCTGTGCGTATGGACGACATCAGGACGGAGCTTAACGAAGAGGTGTTTAAGGTCGCGCATAGCCTGGCGATCGCGAAGCGGGCGAACCGCCCGACAAAGAGAATCGAGGCGGATGATCTCACAGCCGGCGTCTCCCGCCTGATCCCACAGCGATCCCTCAGGACCCGTTTCCGGCCCGGCGACGAGCGTGACCTCGTGTCCCCTCTCCACCAGGCCTTTGCAGGTCAATACCGTGTTCTCTTGGGCGCCTCCGATGATCAAACGCGTGATTAGGTGGCAGATCTTCATGCGCGGTCGTGGTTCTGGGGCAGACTTTGCGGCTCCTGTGACAGGTTGTCGTCAGAGCGGCGTTGCGGAGCAACGAACAAGGCCGCTGGGTAGCGCACCCACTGCAGGCACAAGCCGCACGCGGGCATGGTTCGCCCGGCGTTGCTGCGATCGCGGCTTTGCAGAATCTCGATCACGTAATCGGGCTCCCATCGCCCCAACCCAACTTCGAGGAGCGTGCCGACCATGTTGCGTACCTGGTTGTAGAGAAACCCGGTTCCATGCACATCGATACGCACTTCGTCTATGTGGCGTTCGATGTCACACCCCAGGACCGTCCGAACCGTCGTCTCGCGAGGCTTTCCCCTGCTGGCCATGGCTAAGAAGTCCATCTCTCCGATAAAGTGCCGGCTGGCTTGCCGCATACGATCCAGGTCGAGGTTCTTCCAGCAGTGATAGGCATAGCGTTGCGTAAGATGGGCAACAGGCCGAGTCTTGGCATGGTGAATCCGATAGCGGTACAACTTGCTCAAGGCGCTTTTAGTCGCGTGAAAATCCGGATGGACCTCTCTTGAGTCAAGAACCGCCAGATCGTCGGACAGTCGAGAGCCTATCGCATGGCGTAGCTTATCGCCCGGTGCGGAGCTGGAAGTCGAGAAGCTTGCCACCTGCCCAGCGGCGTGCACGCCGGCGTCCGTTCTTCCGCTACCAATGAGTTCTATGGGATGCCTGACAACCCGCTGGATCGAGTCTTCGAGCACGCCCTGTACCGTACGCAACCCGGGTTGGCGCTGCCAGCCGTGGAAGTCCGTTCCATCGTAGGCAATCAGCAGATAAACCGTCTTGGGCATAGGTTCGATGGTACGTAAGCATAAGGCGAATCACAAGCACCCGTGTAGAGTCCGGACGTGCCTGATGGAACATCCTGGTACAAAGGACGTCCCGCGTACCCCCACCTTGAGGCTCAAACGCCTCGCGAGCTCCTCACGGTCACTCCGGCTGTGCGCACATGCCCAAGGGGTCCGATAAGCCGGCAGGTCGGCAACGCAGGGCTGCTCCGGCAACGTAAGGCACATATTATGGTCACCGAGGCCACCGGCAGCCAACTTGATGAACGGATGTAAATCGCGGTCCCGGCAAAGCCGATGCAACCTTACTAATCCGCAGCCATCGCTACTTTACACTATGGGTCCGGATGAATGGGAACGACGCTGGTCGTCGACATTGCCGATATGAAGGTGTCAGCCGACAGCAATGCCGAGCTGGTGACATATTCTTTGGGCAGTTGCATCGGCGTGGCTATCTGGGATCACCAAGCTCACGTCGGCGGGCTACTGCATTACATGCTGTCGGACTCACGCCTGTCACCGGAAAAAGCCAAAGCCAACCCCGCCATGTTTGCGGATACGGGCATCCCCCTGCTTTTCCGCTCGGCTTACGAGCTTGGGGCGATCAAAAGAAGAACCCTGGTAAAGGTTGCCGGTGGAGCCAGCTTGTTCGAAACCGACGAAAACATGAATATTGGCCAGCATAACTACGTCATGATGCGGAAGATCTTCTGGAAGAACGGCGTACTCATCGACGGCGAGCACACCGGCGATCAAATCAGCAGAACCATGTGTCTCGACGTCGGCACAGGCCGAGTGACCGTGGAAAACCGTAAGATGGGTCTCGTTGAGATTTGAACCAAGTACCCCGATCCTCGTCGACGGCACACTTCTTGGTAGCAGTAAGCGCATGAAAGGGCAATTGCGACTTGCTGTGCCAAAAGCAGGGGCAGGTCAACGACCTGCCCCTGCTTAGCTACTCATCTTGTCAACCGACGCGCTTGCAGCGCCGTCGTTCCGCAGTTACTCACACCCGGCGAGGCACTCGCGCAGGAAGGCCTGCAACTTAACCGCACACTCGCGTATGTCGCCTCCATCGGCAACGCAAGCACGGAAACTCTCGGCGGTGTCGATGTAGCATTGCTGCCTACAGCTCGGGATCCACTCACAGTCCATCATGCAAGTAATCAGAACCTCGCCGGCAACGCGCGTGCACTCCCACATGCTCCCGCCGTCCGCAATGCACTCGTTGAAGGCATCCTCGGCATCCTGATGACACTGCTGTATGCAGTTCGGCGCGTCGTAGCAGTTGTCGGCCAGACAGTCCCGAAGCACACCGCGGGCCTCCAAGGCACATTCAAAGACCGAGCCGCCCTCATCCCGGCACTGCAGGTAGGCAGCCTCGGCATCCATCCGGCATTCCTGCTGACAGGTCGGCTCGTGGCTGCATTCGTTCACCAGGCATTGTCCGTACTCGCTGTGCCCAAGCAAAATACAATCGGCGATCGTTCCACCATCCTCACGACATTGCAGATAGACAGCCTCAGCCTCGGTGCGACAATCGTCTTCGCAACTGACGACATGGCCGCACTCGTCGGCGAGACAGGCCTGCAGCTCATCATACCCCTGCAAAGCACACTCGTCGGGTGCCTCCCCATCGCTAACGCACTGGACGAAACCCTCTCTAGCTGACCGGAAGCAGCTACGCTCGCATTCGCCCATGCCGCGGATCTTCCCGCCGAACAGCGGCGTGTCATCGAACGCCCCTATCCGCGGCGCGGATGGACGTTTCCCCCTGTCGGTTCTGGAATCACCCCTATCACCGGCGTTAGCAGCCGAAACGGCTATGGCTTCAACACAAACCAACACGAACAGCATTCTGCAATAACTCATCGCAAGCACCTCCGATTAGTCGATTCACACTGGTAGTATCTTGGGCACCTCCTCGCAGCCCGAAATCCTTGCCCAAACACAACGCTAATGATAACGCGCATGCGGAAGCGAGTACAAGGAAAAGCGGATCGCACGTGTGAGGTGCGCACACAGTCCGAGAATATTGGCCACGCGGGCCTCCCGACGCACAAGGGTGGGATTCCCGACCGCCGGGTAGATGTGTATTCTCAAAGAACATACCCGTCGGCCCTCAAGCATACTGAGCAATAGACATCCAGCCTGAGATGTATCTCCTGCTTTGCCTCGCCGCGCGACCTATTGCTCCTTGGACGAGAAGCGCATTTGGATAAAATGATCTCGGATACCCGTTACACGGTAAACGCTCGGCGACCGCGCAATATCGGATCAGGCCGACACTTCTTAGGATGGATACCGATGTCCGACATAGAGATTCGCCGGTACGAAGCCTCTGATCTCGACCGATGCAGGGCTTTGTGGGCTGAATTGACTCAGCAGCACAGAGAAATATACGACGACCCGTCGATTGGCGGCGATGATCCCGGGATGGAGTTCGACGGTCATCTTGACCGCGTCGGACCCGAGCGGGTCTGGCTGGCTGTGGTCGGTGATGATGTCGTCGGGCTCACATCGCTGATTCAACAAGGCGAAGAGGCTGAAGTTGAGCCTGTGGTCGTGTCATCAGAGCACCGCGGCAGAAGAGTGGGGCAAATTCTGGTCGGATACGCAATCGAAGAGGCAAAGAAACTTGGGGTACTCTGCTTGGGCGTAAAACCCGCTGCGCGGAACCAAGATGCTATCTCCTTCTTCTATGACGCCGGCTTCAAGACATTGGGGCATATACACATGTTCATGTGGCTGGGTGAATCTACACCCGACATGTGGAAGAAGGGTCCGGAGCTGTTCGGCAAGACTTTTGACTACTAGGCAGGTCTGCGGATTCGCGGGCCCAGCTTCGATTCTGTCAAGCATGGCGGCGCCTGCGTTCCGCAGGCTTAGCCATGGCACACAGACGTTTCGCGGGTTTGGTCATGGCAGTCAAGCGCCGGTCGAATGCTAGGATGCATCTTTGGCGCAACGGAACCCGAGGTTGAAGTCGCGCCAGCCGTTGAACAGGGCGTTGCGGTAGTAAACGCGATTACAGGAAGGCCCCGAGTGCCAGCCGCCGCCGCGGATCACACGGAACTTTCCCCGTCTGGGATTCCGTGGGTTTTCCCTCGGGCTCGTCTTGTAGAAGTCCTTGTCGTAAGCATCCGCCACCCACTCGACAACGTTGCCGGCCATGTCGTGGAGCCCGTAACCATTCGGCGGGTATGTTCCGAC
>CP070744.1:4345095-4352432 GCA_020348265.1 Phycisphaerales bacterium
GTGTGCTGCGTCCAGCCCATAGCGTACATGATCGTGCCCGCGGTCCCGGGCTGGTAGCAAGCATCCACATAGGCTTGGTACACCTCGGTGAGCTTCGCCTCGGGCGTGCCGGTGATAGCAGAGACCGTCGCCGTGTCATATCGCGAGTAGTGCGACTTGAGGAACTGATAGACGCAGTTGGGATTTTCGAGGGTCTTATCCTTGAGGATCACGTCGTCGTCGCCGGTCTGGAACGCCCAGGTGGACCTGTCGTAGCTTCCGTCGCCGTAGCCACTGAAGACACCATCATCGAATGAGAAACCCTCGTCGAGCAGGAAGCTCGCGTTGGTGTACTCCTGGACGTACTCCTCGTGGATAAGGCCGTTCTCCAGGACGTAGTTGATCATGCCACCCAAGAAAGCGATGTCCGTACCGCTACGCATCGGTGCGTAGATGTCCGCCACCGCAGAGGTTCGGGTGAAGCGCGGGTCGACGCTGATAAGCTTTGCACCGTTCTCGCGGGCCTTGTTGACCCACTTCATCGAGATTGGATGATTCTCGGCAGCGTTGGACCCCATGATGAGGATCACATCGCAGTTGCCGATGTCGATCCAGTGGTTGGTCATGGCACCCCGACCGAACGAAGTCGCCAAACTGGCGACAGTGGCGGAGTGTCAGTTCCGCGCCTGGTGTTCTATGTACACCAGGCCCAAGGCGCGAAGCATCTTTTGGTAAAGCCAGCATTCCTCGTTGTCCAACGCCGCGCTGCCCAACGAGCCGATCCCCAGTGTCCGGTTTACCACCGCATCATTGGCGTTGGTGGTCTCGAACGTCGCGTCCCGGGTGTCCTTGATGCGCTGGGCAATCATGGGGATCGCATCTTCCCAGCTCATCTCCGTCCAATCGGTTGCGCCTGCCGCCCGATAGCGGACCGTCGTGAGCCGGTCGTCATTATTGGCCATCTGATAGAGCGAAGACCCCTTCGAGCACGCCGTCCCCTGATTGATCGGGTGCTCCGAGTCTCCCTCAATGTTGATGACCGCCCCATCCGAGGCGTCCACCACAAGCCCGCAGCCCACGGCACAGTATGGGCATATGGTTGTGGTCCTCGTGGCCTCCTCGAGATTCTTGCGGAGCTCCACCGCGTGCGCCTTCACCGGGGCAAGGGCAAACCCCATCCCGGTGACGGCGACCCCGGCAGTTACCGCGGAGGTCTTAAGGAATTCTCTTCGTGATAGTAACATCGCTATCTCCTAACGATTACACAAAAAAACCATCGATGGTCATTCGATTTGATACCGCGCCTGGTTAAAACTCCTTTTGTAGTCTTGCCGTTGAGTGTCTCCGAACGAAAACGAAGAAGGCGTCGCAGTCGCCTTATCGACATACGCTGATCAGTTTGTTCTTACAAACCGCGTACCAGTGTTGTGAGAAAAGACGCTCCCACGTCCTGACCGCACGGAAACTCACTGGTTCGCACTTGCCCCGAGCCAAGGCTGTGCGAGACTACTGACGCCGACGTAACACGGACGCGGAGTCCTTGATGGTTAGAGAGTAAAGCAGCCACGACCTAAGTGCACTGGCCACGTTGTTACGCTCGCTTGCGCTTGGCGCACTAGCAACACCAACCCTTCACCAGTCGCGGCTAACGTAAGCGGGCAAGTCCACTCAGTCAACCATACACGCTGTTAGATAACTTGTGATGAACAGCGCACCAACACGCTGCGTTATGCTTGCGTGAGCACATCGTTTAGATACTGACCAGATCCACAAATACCACCAATGTAGGTGCTGTTTCGCTGGCGGGTTACTTCACCGATCAATCATCGCGTGTTGTTTGGAACGCGCCAGCCTACGCCTGCTCAGCACGTGCGGCCGTCGGCAAGCCACTGACGTGCCTGCGCCTTACGACGTGCAACTGCACCGAAAGAACTAGACTCGCGATGAGCG
The DNA here is from genome assembly GCA_020348265.1 of Phycisphaerales bacterium. Classification (GTDB taxonomy): domain Bacteria; phylum Planctomycetota; class Phycisphaerae; order UBA1845; family UBA1845. The sequence goes on from CP070744.1 coordinate 4,347,025, forward strand.
GACCGCTGCGGTCTATGCTCTGTCAGAAAACTGACAAACTCACCAGAGTACCGTCCCTGCTGTTAAAACAGGCAACCTTCGACGGGTGGGCGCCGATCATGTTATCAAGATTGTCGCACTCTTTTCCAGGGCGGTTATAGTGCCCGACACCCAACCGGGAGGCTTTTACCGTGGACCCGAGTCAAGAGAATCAGACAAACGCGGTATCGAATGGTGCTGAATCCGAGCTGGAAGCGGAGGCGAGAGAGCAGACCATCGCCTGGCCTATTCATCGCTTCGAACGCTCCGGCGTAAAGAACGTTCTCTCCGATCCCATCGTACGCGAGCAGCGGATCGAGCTTCTGCTCAACGATTCGCCCGTACTGGCCATGCTGGCCCTGCCCCGAGATGTTGAGGCGTTGGCCCTGGGATTCCTCATCTCGGAAGGATTATGGTGGGATCGCCACAAGCTTCCCGAGGTTCACTTCGACGCCGACAAGGGGCAGGTGCGCTGCGAGGGCACCTTCGATCAGGACGCCGTCGAGAGCATCCACCGGCGATGGACCTTCGGGACGGGGTGCGGCGGCGGAGGTACTGCCCGAGACCCTTCCCGGCTTTCCGATTGTCAGCCGATTGTCAGTAAGATGACTATACGAGCGTCACAGTTGTCCGCATTGGGCAAGGAGTTTTCTCAGCGTACCGTGCTTTATCGCATGACCGGAGGGGTTCATGCCTGCTGCATCGCCGACGCGGACGGTGTTCTGTTGGTGGCTGAGGATGTCGGTCGTCACAACGCCTTTGACAAGGTGGTGGGCATGGCCCTTGTCCAAGGCATGGATCTTTCCGATAAGGTCGCCCTTTCCTCGGGAAGGTTGTCCGCGGAGATAGTTGCCAAGGCCATCGCCCATGGCATCGCCTTGCTGGCTTCGTTCTCCGCCCCGACGGCTATGGGGGTGCGCTGGGCGGGTAGATTCGGCCTGACCTTGGTAGGGTTCCTCCGTGGGAAACGCATGAACGTCTATACGGGCTACCAGCGCGTGGTGGGTGAAACTGAAGATGCCGACGGATAGCCTGCTGGGCGAAAAGCGCAGAATCCTCGCGGTGGTCGGGCCGCATTCCGGCTGCGGGAAAACCACGTTCGTGCTCCATCTGCTGCGATACATCGCCGGGTTGGGTTGCCTGAAGGTGAGCCCGTCACACGATTGGGATGCCCAGATCGTCTCCGACGCGGAAGTGTTGGAAGAGGATTTCTATCTCGAGGGCTCCAGCCGCCTCGAACGCCCGGGCAAAGACACCGCCCTGTACATGGCAGCAGGGGCCTTGGAGGTAAAGAGGCTAAGGCACCGCGGGGACGGGCTGGCGAAAGGGCTCCGAGCGGCACTGGAGCGCTATCCAGCAGAGATGCCCATCACCGTCGAAAGCTCCAGCGCCCTGTGCTGGCTGAACCCGGCTGCGATAGTCCTGGTCGTCAGACTCCCTATCGAAGAGATGAAGCCCGCCACCGAAGCGCTTCTCTCCCGCGTTACCGACCTGTTGATCAACGCTCCGGATACGGTGGATCGCGCTTCATCCGCTGAGGGACTGACGGCTGATTTCCCCGCACTTTCCCCGCAGTTCACCTGGTCGGCGGATCTAATCGCTCAGCCGCCGCCTGAGGCAATGTTGACTCGCGTGCGCACCCTGCTCACAACCGAAGGGTGATGGTGTCACGCGTGTGCCACTGCTCTTGAGCAGGGCGCAGTGTTTGAACGCCACGGAGGGCCCAACCGACACTGCTTGAAGGCAGTACTACATGACGCCGGCACGCGCAACAAGAACCGCATTCCGAGCCGCGACCGTGAGGGAGCGGACGGCATAGTATCGACGACGCGGTCTTCATCACGATGCGGTTCAACACCGTGTAGAATCATGTCTTAGCATGTACGACCCAAAAAGTGCTGATCACCCCGGCGGCGGATCCGAGGATGATGGCGCGTCCGCCAGAGCGTCCGCATCTTGAGCGCCCGGCGGAGGCGAGTCCGGCGCTCCAGCATCATCAACCTGAGGCGTGGACCAATCCCCAAAGTACTTGCTGCAAGCGGAGCGCATCTGCTCATCGACTTCCTTGCGGAAGCTGCGGTAGGCTTTGAGCAGGGCTCTACCCTGCGGGGTCAGATCGGTGCCTCCCCCGCCCGACCCGCCGCGCTGCGGCTCGACCACGGTGATCCCCGTGCGCTCTTCGATCAGATGGACGTGCTTCCAGGCGTGGCGATAGCTCATGCGCAGTTGCTTGGCGGCGGCGGAGAGGGACTTCGTCGCCGCGATCGCTTCCAGCAGGCGGATCTTCCCCGGCCCAAGGGCGATGCGTCCGTTGATGGCGATCCACAGGCGCAGGCGACCCTCCCAAGTACCCGGCGACGAGCGCTGTTCGTCCTCCGGCTGTCCTCCACGCGGCCCGGGATGAACTCTCGGCACGGCCAATCTCCGCTCTTCGTCCGTCGCTCTCACACCTGATGGCGGGTGTGCTACACCATCAACACCCGATGGCGGCGTCGGGTGGCTCATGTCCTGCAGGACATGGGGGAGACGATGATAGTCGTCAGGACGATGGCCCCGATCATCGCCTATACCACCTCCCAAGGAGGTGGGCCACCCTGCCGTCGGCGTCATACCGACGTTATTCCGGCGGCACAAGCTGCGCCGCTCGCTCGCACACAACCCCGTTAGACCCCAACCGAACCTCCGCGTCAACTGTGCTGCCTGCCAACCGCGTCCGACTCTACCACGTCTCCCAGTGGACTATTTCTTCTGTTGAGAGGCGTTTGCGTTGGCGGGCGGTGTCGGCTGGGTAGCCTACGGTCAGCAGTTCCACTATGCGGATGTCGTCGGGGATTCCCAGGATTTTCTTTGCGGGTTCTTCGTAGAATGCTCCGATCCAGCAGGTGCCCAGGCCTTCCGCCACCGCCTGCAATGTCATGTGGTCTATTGCGATGGCTACGTCAATGGGATAGCAGGGTTGACCGCAGCGCATTACGTGCCCGTCGCTTTCCGCGCAGGCGGCAATGACCACCGGGGCCTGTCCGACGAACTTCTGATTGTTGGCCGCCTCTGCGAGTTGGGTGCGGCGCTGTTGATCGGTGACAACGACGAAGCGCCACTCCTGCCGATTGCTGGCCGACGGTGCCAGCCGGGCTGCTTCGAGAAGTCGGTCGATCTTCTCGCGTTCCACGGGTTTGTCGGCGTAAGAGCGTACGCTGCGTCTCTCTTTGATAACGTCTATGACGTCCATGTGTTATTCCTCACTACGATTGTACCATCGAACTAACATGGCAGGGCCACGTTCTGTTCAGAGCCGCAGGCGCAAAACCTGCGTACATGTCGCGGAGCGTGCATCCTGCTCTCGAGCGTTCCACTGCCTTTGCGGGAGGCGGCCGTTGCGCAATCGACAGGCTGCCAATCGCCCTGCCTGGAACCAGAGTTTACACGGAGATGGCGGTAAAGCCATCCATACCCGGCTAGAGCAATTTCTGTTATTGTCTAGCGGTTCAGGAGTTGGGTACCATGCCCAAGCGAAGCGCCGGCACGCAATTCACCCGCTACACAAATTCCGAATCTGCTATAACGGGGCAGGCTCTGACTAGCGCCGATCAATGGCTTCTTGTGTTGTGATACGTCTGGTCCCAGAGCTTCCGTCTTCCGACGCGGTGACGTGTTCTTCGGTCCTTGTTCGCCATGCCGTCGATTGGCTCTGCGGCGTAGCGCAATCAGTACGGTATCTCCTGCCTGCGCCGATCAACCCCGGAAGCGGGAGAGACTCTCACGACGACTCGGGCGACCTCCGGGAGACGGACCACAGCAACGTCCCGGCCGTCAGCATGAGCAGCGTTATCACCACTAAACCCCATTCGGATGCGGCAGGAAAATCGCCGAGATCGAGCACCGCGAAGATACCCAGCTCGTTGGTGCTGAACGTGACCTCCCCTTCGACGAAATCGAACCAAGCGCTTTCTTCCTCAACCCAATACGACGTATCCTCCACGCTGTCACCTTCGTGGAGACGATACAGTCCCACCAATTCTGTCTCGCTGGGCGGATCAAAACTGAGCGTGATTCCCGCGGGTAGGTCGAATGGGCGGCCGGCGGGAGAGAGACTGTAAATGGGACTGACAAACCTGGCCCCCTCAAATGGCGTTACAACCCCATCCGCCTGTGAGCCGGAAATATAGGGACTGACCGAGGAGTAACCTGGGAGCAGGTCGACCTCCAAATCGCCGGACGGCAGGGCAAAGGTGCCTCCAACCGCCGGATCAAAGCGCTTGGTCAATGTGGTGTTATGCTCCGCTGGGACACCCACATAGATGGTCTGCTCCAACGTGTTGTCCTCCTCGTTGTCCTCCACAACACACACGTACGCGTCATCGGGATCGGGAGCGCAACCGTCCTCATCAACGCTGTCGTCGGGGTCGATAACGACCTTCAGATTGTATTCCCCTTCGGCCCACGTCTCCTCCCAATGCAGGCTCACCGCAACTGCGGTAAGGCTTGGGATTGGCGCTGAGAGCGTGACCGTGTCGACAGTCTCGTCATCGACTCGCAGCTCAATCGTGTCCACAGGAGCCTCAATCCCTCCCTCGTTCACCACAACCGCAGTGACTTCGAGCACCGTCCCGGGATCGGGGAAGATCTGATCGTAGGCCAGGAAATGGAGACTGTAGTCCGGATGCACGATGGGGTCCCCGTCACCATCCTCCACGGCGTTGACGACGGTGATAATCATGCCTTCAAGCTCCGGGTCCACCGGGTCGTCCAAGAAGGGATGCTGAAGGACTACGTTGATATCACCGTTGTCCCACCAATCGCAATCATCCTTGTGGGCGTTGAACTCCGCTGTCGTCATCAACTGCGACATGAACCCGGTCTGGACGGTCGCGAGGGGCAGCCGCGTCTGATTATGCGGCTGCAAGGTCGACGCGTACCCGGTGGCGGAATCGTTGATCAGATTGACATACGTGTCGACCCACTCCGGCGCCAGAGACGAACCCGTGTTCCATTTGTACACTCCCTTGAGGCCTGAGCCTATGGTGGACCAGCAGGTGTTTACTGCCCCTCTCATGACAGAAGCTTGCCAAGAACTCGGGTCCAGTGTCTTCGTGCCGCTGTCGTAGCTGAGGTCCACCACGGGCAGCAGTGCCGCGTACCAGCCGCGATTCCTGTTTGACACCTTCTTCGCCGTGGAGTACGGATTCCAACTGAACCAGGTAGACGCATTGTTGACGCGGTTGAAATCGCCATTGTCATGCGCCCACGCTTCAAAGGCGAGATGAACGTCCATCCATCCTTGGAACTCCGGTGCACTCCCAGGTGGATGGAGCACTGACTGCACGACCTGGTCATGATACGGCTGCCCGCCATCCTGCAGGTAGTGGGACGCCCGGCCGATAAACCTCGCC
>CP070744.1:4352532-4363899 GCA_020348265.1 Phycisphaerales bacterium
GCCGAACTCTCGTTGGGGATCGCCATCGACATGCTCATGCCATGCCACTGGCGATTCGTGACGAATCTTCAGATTGTTCTTGAGGCCATTGGCGGGAGGCTCGATCCGGATGAGCGGTTCGCCGCGTGTGGCAGGAATATCTCCCTGTTACCGATTCGCGACCGGATGGAAGCTGTCTGCAGCTCCCTGAAGGTATTCTGTGGCACCGCGGAGTCAGATGAGAAGACGGATAGGGAGTTGCTGGCGCAATTGGGAGAACCGACGGAAGCAAAGAAATGGCTTGCTGCCTCCTTAGACAAGACAATCAGGCTTCAGTTGAACCCGCCCGCGGAACTGCGAGCGATGTCTGCCCTTGCAGGACCTGAGTGGCTAAGAACAGGGCGCTAACGCCTCCAACGGACTGCCGCTATCTGAGGTGGCAGCAGAAGACGAAAGGTATATACGATCTAAAAGGTGGGTAAGTAGCCCTTGCTGGTCTATCGCCATTAATCGGGTGGACCGGCTGATCAACAACGGAGATGCAGATGGCACGCGGACACCCGGGTCGAGTTGAAGGACAAACGGAAGAGTCCGACGGACGGCCGCCCGCACCTGCCCCGAAACGTCGACTAGCCCTGAAGATACTTGTACCACTCGGAACGATTCTCATTCTGCTTGTGATAGCCGAGCTGGGTTTGCGCGTCCGTCGCTCCTCGCTGCTAAATAAAGAGCGCGGGGAACTGATGGTGCGAAACCCAGAGCTCAGTGAGGCTGTCCGCACCGTTCGCAGATCTTCTGATCCCGGGCTGATCTACGAACTTACGCCCGGCGCACGATCGATGCGCAGCGGTGTTGAGGTGGTGATTAATTCATCCGGATTCCGCGACGATGAGTTTCCCGCCGGCACGCCCAGTGATACTGTGCGAGTTGTCCTTGTTGGCGATTCGGTAGCCTGGGGATGGGGACAGCCGATGGACGGGGCGTTTCCGCAAGTGTTGGAACGGCTACCGGTTGAGCATCTTAGGGCAACCGGCAACTCGGCGGTCGTCTACAACCTGGCGGTGGACGGTTACGCAACGTCACAGGAGATCCGTATTCTTGAAACGCGGGGTTTGGCCTTCGACCCCCATGTGATCGTGGTTAGCTACGTGCTGAACGATCCGGACGTCGATGACGGTGGCCTTGCCCGTTACTTCCAGAAGCCGAGCTGGGAACTCTGGGAGATATTGACCGATGCCTGGGCCAACGTGGGTACCAAGCCCGAGCCGGAGCCCGACGTAGACCCTGCCGACTGGCAGTATGACTATTACCGGTATATCCATAGTCGCTACGAAGACGAGGTTGCCGCGAACTTCGCCCGGCTGGGGCAAATCAGCCGTGAGCATGAGGTGCCCATCATCGTTGCGTTATGTCCGGTCTTCCGGTTCAGGCCGGGAGTGCCGTACGCATGGCAGAATCTCCACGACAACATCGAGTCTCTGTGTGCAAAGAACGATCTGCTGTTCCTGGACCTTCACGCCAGCTTTGGACAGTATCCCTCGCCCGAAGTCTCCATAGACGTCTGGCACCCCAACAAGAAAGGCCACGAAGTGGTTGCCCAAGCCCTGGCGGAGTTCCTGGTAGATGGCGTGTTGAGTGAGAGCGATCACGGGTAGCGGTACCTAGCACATTGCGTAAGCGTCGTGGCGCCGCCCACAAGTGTGCCTGGTGAGCTTATATTGGACTCTGCGCTCTCGCGGTGGATCACGACCTCGATATCGGCGCTCGATTTCGTCCTCCCGTGGCGGTATAATCGGATTCACGTGGATTTGTCCAGTTCCACCGGAGGAACAAGCCGGTTCCCCTGTCGGATCGATGTGAAAGAAGTCGCCTTTGCAGAAGCAGGATACGAAGATGAACGTGCGAAGACTGACGACGATATTGGCTTTTGCGGTCGGGCTGGTCCTGCTGGGTGCCGCGGTGCCGGCTTGCGCGGATGACGTGGATGACGACGGCGTGGATGATGCGATTGACGTCTGCGACAACACGCCACGTGGTACGACGGTTGACGCTGAGGGGCGCCCCTTGGGCGACGTCGACCAGGACTGCGACACGGACCTAGATGACTTCGCCCTGTTCCGGCAGGAGTTCACGGCCCCGATAGCGCCTCCCGGCGTGGTGATCGACACCGTCCCGGTCGGCAACCCCGGCAACGCGAATGACACGGAGGGTGATGGCTACGGCGGCGTGGCCTACACGTACAACATCGGCAAGTACGAGGTGACTGCCGGTCAGTACACGGCATTCCTCAACGCCGTAGCGGCGACTGACACCTACGGGCTGTACAACACGAACATGTGGAGCAACAGCTACGGCTGCAAGATCGAACGCGCCGGCTCGTCGCCCAATTACACCTATTCGGTGGCGCCGGACTGGCCCGACCGTCCGGTGAGCTTCGTTGGCTGGGGCGATGCCGCACGGTTCGCGAACTGGCTGCACAACGGACAGCCAACGGGCGCCCAGGACCTGGGTACGACCGAGGACGGATCGTACTACCTCAACGGTGCGATAAACAAAGCCGCGCTAATGGCCGTCGTGCGTGAACCGGACGCCACGTGGGTGATTCCGTCGGAGGATGAGTGGTACAAGGCGGCGCATCACTACAATGACGGCGTGACGGGCAACTACTTCGATTACTCGACAAACAGCGACACGATTCCGAGCAACGATCTGATCGACCCCGACCCGGGCAACAACGCAACATACTACGACGGCGTCTGGCCGGACTCTGCGGGCTTCACCACGCCATACTACCGCACCGAGGTTGGCGCCCACGAGAACTCCAACAGCCCCTACGATACGTTCGACCAGGACGGGAATGTTTCGGAGTGGAACGAGGCTGCAGTTGCTGCAGTCGGTTCGTATCGCGGCCTGCGCGGCGGGTCGTTCTACTACTACTACGGCTTCCTGCACGCCGGGAACCGCTACTTCGCGTACCCGAACCACGCGTACTACTTTATCGGGTTCCGTGTCGCGGAAGTCCCCTGAGTAAGCTACAAAAGCAGTGCCGGCTCTCGGGGGCGTTGGGGTGCTCGGCAGGAGAAGACGCAGCCCCACAGCTCGGTGGAAAAGCCAAGCAGGAGGCTGCCTCTGTTCTAGCTAGATACTTAAGTCTATAGCAAATCGAGCGTTCGCTTCGGGTTCGTCAGCAGGAACGTGGTCGATCCGACGGTCTTGCTGTCAGCACCTTTCTTCATCAACTCGATCACCTGTGGTGGGGTCAGCGTGGGTTTCACCGCCAACATCTTGGCCGCCAGGTTGGCTGCATTGGGTGAGGACATCGACGTGCCCGATGCCTTAAACCGTTTGCCGCCGGGGACGTAGCTATCGACCTCAAACCCGTTAGCGTAGATCTGCACGGTTCTGCCAAAACTGGTGAAGTCCGTCGGATCGCCCGCCTGGTCTACCGCACCTACAACCAGCAGGTTGGGCAGGTCAAATGCGGAGGGGATCATTTCGTCGAACTCGACATCGTTGTCGTCGTTGCCGGCTGAAGTGATAAACAGGATGTTGGGCGCCTCGCTTATGGCAGTATACAGCGCGTCTCGCCCGATCTTGAACATCTTGCGGGCGATGTCCGCCCGCTCCTCCGCGGTTTCTCCAACGCCGTTGGCCTCCAGCGCCGACTCGATACCGGCTTGGCTGCCACTCCAGCTCATGTTCACAACACGCACACCGTGTTTCTTGAAGTAATCCACGGCATCACGGTTAGAGGCAGCACCTTTGTGAGCCAACTCAAACGTCGGTTTCTGCGGAATCAGGTGGTGATCCGCGGTCAAACGCGTAACCAGGATGCGGGCAAACGGATTACCTTCGGCAGCAATACCGGCAACGTGCGTGCCGTGCATGTGATAGGAGTAGAGCGTGAGGTTCTCGATGAAGGTTTTAACCTCATCCTGCTCGAGGGTGGCGAAGGTCTTCTTGATCGCTGACGCTTCCGGACTGTCGATAGCAGCCTGCATGTCCGAAAAGCCCTTAGCGTTCTTAAAGGCAGTGTCCACATCGATAGTCAGCTCATCCAACGAACACAACAGGTGAGGCGTGCGCTCGGACTCGAGATCGAACCCGATTCCATGTACATCATCCACAAAACCGTTGCCGTCGGTGTCCGTGCCGTCGAGTTTCTCGTTGGGATTGACGAATAGTTGCCCCGGAAAGACTGCCGTATCCGTCCCCGTATCCCAAATCGCGACTGTCACGGGAGTGAGATTTTGCTTGGCGGATAGTGCGACCGAGCGGGCCTCCCAAATGTCTTTCTTCGCCACGCGGTGTTCATCAATGACCGTGCTGTAGACCTCGAGCAGATCATCCTTCAGCGGAATGTGTACCTTAAGCGCGACCTTCATGCCGATGATCCCCCGGGCAATGTCGGCACTGGCCGTTCCGGTTTGGGCGACAATAGGGTCAAGTCTGGCCTTGATCATACCCATCATGAGCTTCTCGCTCCGCATCTCCGTCCTCCCCTTGGCTTCCTCGATTCGATCACCAACGATTTCCCAAGGAAGCGAGCGGAGCCTCTTGAGGTAGAGCTCCTTGAGGATCTTGCGGAAACGCGTTTCGTCGCTGCCGGCCTCCTTGCGAGCGGCCACCATCGCAGTGAGCATCGATCCCATCATCAACTTACCGGCCTCTTTCTCCTCGAGTTCGCGCATTCTGGGTATGTACTGGAGGGCCTCCTCCAGGCGATCCTCCAACATGCGTACACTCATGAGGGTTCCATATAGGCCTTGGAGTGTCGTTGGATCTTGAACATCGTAAGTCTCAAGATCAGCATGGATATCCGCCTCAATCAGCTTGGCCAGTTTAACCAGCTTCTCGTCGGACTGCAGCATCTCCGAAACCAATCCGTCAATCTCGTATGTATGCCGAGGCAGATCGTCGGAGCTGCGCACGGGGATCTTTTCATCCGCTCGCGCTATCGAGCTGATGCTCAGGACCGTCACAATAAGTGCGCATGCCCGCGTAACGGCCAAAAAACAAGATCGGGAAAAGCTACGGTGCATCTGACATCTCCTTGTACTGAAGTCGGGTTTCTCTTTTCGGGCAGGTGCGTGGCGGCTTCCGCCAATAGGCACTGTTCACCCTTTGCCTTGCCGCGGCAGCCCATAATGGAGCCACGTACGATCGTAAATCGTAATCATACTTGTAGTATATTCGCGATACAACCGGTCTGACCGTGTAATTTTTTGTGTCGCAGAATGTGTTGCGATATCCGGTCGTGATGCGTTCACCTTGCACGGTAACTGGTATAGAGGCAGTCAGTCGGACGACGTGTTGACGTTACGGCCTTTCCTGCAATCATGCTCTACAAGAAGCGACAGTGTCAGGGTGTCGTCTTCGATACCTGAGTTGCCGCGGAGATCCGGAGCCGTTTACCTATGACCACACTGTTGTTGGCAATTGGAACACTTGCCGCGTATTTGATTGCATATCGAACGTACGGTCGCTGGCTGGGCCGGAGAGTCTTTCGGCTTGATGCGGGGGCACGCACGCCCGGAGTCGAGGTCAACGATGGAAGGGATTATGTTCCCACCAAGCGCAGCGTAGTGTTTGGACATCACTTTACGAGCATTGCGGGCACGGGGCCGATCATCGGTCCGGCCATTGCGGTTTTTTGGGGTTGGCTGCCTGCGCTGCTCTGGGTGCTTTTCGGCAGCGTCTTCATCGGGGCAGTGCATGATCTCGGTGCCCTTGTAGTAAGTATCCGCAGCCGGGGGCAGACCATCGGAGAGGCTGCGGGGAGGATGATCAACGGCCGGGTGAGGTTCATCTTCCTCGGCGTCCTGTTCATGATCCTCGCGTTGGTTATCGGAATCTTCGGGTTGGTCATCGCGGTCATCTTTGCCAGGTATCCGATCAGTGTCTTCCCGGTTTGGACGCAGATTCCCCTCGCCGTCGCCATAGGTTTATGGGTGTACAAACGCGGTGGTAATTTGCTGATCCCCTCGCTGATAGCCCTGGCGATAATGTACGGCACGGTCTACATCGGAGCCTACCATCTTCCCGTTGACCTGACCGCGTGGGAGATACCCGCCAGTGGCACAGCCGCTGCAGCCGCGGGGTCGAGTCCTTATTTTAATGCTGTTGTGATCTGGACGGTACTGCTGCTGGTTTACTGCTTCATCGCATCCGTGCTTCCGGTGTGGACCTTGCTGCAGCCGAGAGACTACATCAACAGCTTCAAGCTGTTACTGGCACTGGGAATCCTGTTGGCGGGTCTGCTGATCGCGCCGTTTGTCGGCGACGGTCTGCGATTTGTCGCCCCGGCCTTCAACGACAATCCGCCTGCTGATGCTCCGCCCATCATTCCGTTTCTCTTTGTAACCGTTGCATGCGGTGCGGTAAGTGGTTTCCACTGCCTGGTCTCCAGTGGAACCTCGAGCAAACAGATCAGATGTGAAACCGACGCCCTGTCCATCGGGTACGGAGCAATGCTGCTCGAAGGAGGCCTGGCCGTGATCGTCATCCTGGCTTGCTGCGCAGGGCTGGGGTGGGGCGTGCATGACTACAACCCCGGTTTGCAGCGATATGTTCCCACGCTGGATGCGGCGGGAGCGCGTTTGACCGGTGAGGTCGCCTGGGCGAAGTACTACGGGGCAGGATCATGGTCGAGTATGACCCTGCCCAAGAAGATCGGCGGCTTCATCGAGGGCGGTGCCAACATAATGACGGCGGTGCGCATGCCCCTTACCATGGGGATCGGGATAATGGCCGTGCTGGTGGCATGTTTTGCCGCTACAACCCTGGACACCGCTACGCGCCTGCAGCGCTATGTCATTACGGAGATCGCCTCGGCTTTGCGACTCACTCCGTTAACCAACCGCTACGCGGCTACCAGCGTGGCCGTTGTCACCGGAGGCGTAATCGCGATGATTGCCGGTCCGACCGGACCGGGGAGTGGGGGGCTGATCCTCTGGCCGATTTTCGGAGCGGTGAACCAGCTGCTCGCGGGTCTGGCGTTCATGGTTGTATGTTTCTACCTTATCCGTCATGACCGACCCGTGCGGTTTATTGTTCTCCCGATGATTCTCCTGATTGTTGTGCCGGCCTGGGTGCTCTATGCTCAGATCTTCGGGGCACAAGGCTGGCTGGCCGGCGGACGATACCTGCTTGCGGCACTGGGTATCGCTACGGCAATGCTCCAGTTATGGATGGTGATCGAGGGGCTATTGATGTACAGGCGTGCGAAAGGTGTTGCACCCGAGCCCTTGCCGCCGCTGGATCCTCGACCTGCACCAGCGTCGTAGTAGTGTCCTTCGTCAGTGCTGCCGCTATGGGCAGTCGGCCGGGTCCAACTGATACGCTGTGTCCGTATACTCCTGACCCTCCAGGCCGAAGAGGATGCGCTGCAGGTCGGAGACGTTCAGAATGAAGTTGGGCGGGCACCCGTAGCCGAGTCCGTGCAAGTCGACCCAAGGAACCAAAGCGCTCGGCGTCGTGGGGCCGTCTGCGGTGAGAATGTACGCGTGCACGTCAGTTACGTTGACGATGCCGTTGGGTGGGGTGAAGCCCGCTCGCGGTGGTAACTCGCCCGTGCCTTCGCCCACGGTATCTCCGTAATACCAGACCCCGGGCCGCTGGATTGTCGCCACCTCACGAGGGTTGAAAAAGGCGGCGCCGTCGGTTGTGGCCCATACCTCATAAGTGGCAACGGGGACGATCTCGCAGTCGGAGACGTAAAGCACACGTGGCCAGGTATCTGTGTAGTACGCCGAACCAACTACACGGGATACGTTGTTGGCGTCCGGCTCGCCGAGCCATCCCACCGTGCCTATCGATTCTGCGAAGTACTCGCTGGCGATCAAGTCCACACGATAGGCGAGAGGCTCGAGCTCTTCATTGATCACAACGGCGATATAACGGTTCGTGGGCACCTCACAGTCGTCGGGGATCTCGTTAGCGTCCGCGTCGATCGAATCGCCGACCGCAATGTCACACTCGTCCAAGACCTCGTTGGCGTTACAGTCACTGCCATCCCGCGTAGCGAGTTCGCAAATGTCTCTTGTACCGTTGGTGTTGCAGTCGTCATCGGGTTGACAGTCATCAGGGGTGCCGTTGCTGTCGCAATCATTGCCTTCAAGTTGACAGTCGTCGGGAGTAAGGTCGTCGTTGCAGTCGTTGTCGTCCAATTGGCAATCGTCGGGGATGAGATCCGCGTTGCAGTCATCGCTGCTTCCGCCGGAGATATCGCAGAAGTCGGCCAACCCGTTTTCGTTACAGTCTGCGTATCCCGGTTCACATTCATCGAGGATCGAGTTCTCGTCACAGTCGGCCGTGGGCACCTGCTGGATTTCGCAGACGTCATGTATGTCGTTGCTGTTGCAGTCCTCAGCCAGGCCGGCAAACTCGTAGGCCCCCATGTCCACTATCGGTGCCGTTCCCGAGCCGCTATCCGACGTGTCGAGATCATCCATAGCGCGGATCTTGCCGTCGAGATCGGTGTCGCACATATCTACGGCGGAATTGTCACCCGCGTCGATGCACGGAGAACCGGCTGAAAGGCGCAGATCGTCATCCTCCGTACCCGCTATATTATCCGCCCCGTCGGCATCTACAAACAGCGGGTCCGTGTCAAGATTTCCAACTCCCGGCCAGCCACTTCCGACATTGCTGTACTCGACGGAAACCGTCGCATCGATATGGTGCTGTATTTCGTCACCATCGTTCCAGAGGATCGAGTTCGTGATTATTAGTTCCGCGTCATCGCGCTCCAAGTTGACGCCCGCCTCCCCGCTTCCGGCCGCGTTCTGGCCGAGCGTACAGTTCGTCAGAGTTCCTGGGCCGCTTAGGATCCGCAACGCCCCGCCGCTCACGGCCGAGTTTCCAGTGAAAGCGCAGTTACGCATCACGAAGGCGTTTGTGTCGGAGCTTACACCGCCTCCGTGGACTGCGCTGTTCCCGCTGAACGTGCATTTCACAAATGTTCGTGGGTACAGACCTCCTCCTTCGAGGCTGACCGCACCACCCATTCCCGCGGGGGCTTCGTTCCCCTCGAATTGGCATTCGTCCAAGGCACAGCTTCCACCCAGGAGCAATAACCCGCCCCCACTGCGGTCGCCGTGGTTATTGCGGAAACTGCACTGTGTCATCTCCACGGGCAAAGAGCCGAGGCTCCCATCTATGGCCAATCCGCCTCCACCAGCGGAACCTCCTGCGAGGTACGCCCAGTTTCCATCGAAAGTACAGCCTGCAAGTGTCGGGCTGCTGAAGTTGCTAAACATCCCGCCACCGATATGTGCCAGATTGGCACGAAACTCGCAGCCCGTGATTGTAGACAGGTTGTCGTCGTTGAACATACCCCCGCCATACTCAAAGGCTGAGTTTCCCTCGAATAGGCAATCGACCACCGTGGGGTGGTTCTCGTAGTTGAACATCCCTCCGCCGAATGCGTGAAAACCAACTCCGTCGGCGTTGCCACCGCTGATGGTGAAGCCGTCGAGAATCGCTGTCTCGGTCAGACCAAGCCCCTCGGGGTGGTAGAGAACATGGTAGCTGTTCTCCGCCCTGGTGGGCTCGGTGGGCAGGAGATCGATTAACGCATTGACCTCTACATCGTTCCCGGCCAAGTCCCCGCTGAGAATCGTCTCGTAAGCAACGATGTCCCGGGCGTCGGGGTCCGGAGCACCGCTGCCTGCATAGCCGCCGTAGACCGCAACGCTGTCCTTGAGCTGAAAGCTCATGGTCCGGTCGTCGGTGCCGCGATCGGGTGTGTAGATGCCGTCGGCCACGCGAATTTCATCGCCCGCCGTGGCAGCATCCAGGGCATCCTGCAAGTCGAGATAGGGCGAGCACCAACACGTACCTGTTTGCGAAGAACCACTCGCATTCTGGTCTACATGGATGATGGTCTGCCCGAAGGCGGGTCCGCCGCCTAGTAAGAGTGCAAACGCCGCAAGAAGCACGAGTCGCGAAGATCGGAACGGGTCGTACATCGCTCCCTCCTCCTGACCGAAGTCACTTGATCCTCATGATCAACCTGTCTGTTGCGATGTTACCACAATCCAGCACGGATTGGAAGGGAATTATCGAGTTCACCGAGGGGCGATGTCGCCGTGAAAACAAAGCCTATGACGTATTCAGCCGGGTCGAACCACACTCCAGGACCTGTCTAAGCAGATAAACCTGCAACCCGTCCCCAGCTCTTGCCTGTTGAAGCGGGTGTAGTATGTGCAGTCACGGGCAATCCGCGGGGTCCAGTTGATCGGGCGAGTCCGCGTATTCCTGACCCTCGAGTCCGAAGAGGATGCGTTGCAAATCGGACACGTTGAGCACAAAGTTGGGCGGGCATCCGTTACCGAGGCCGTGCAGATCCACCCAGGTAGTCAGAGTACTTGGGGACGCTGGCCCATCGGCAGTCAAAAGATATGCTGACACGTCGGTGACGTTGACGATGCCGTTGGGAGGGGTGAATCCAGGCAGTGGGAGCAGATCGCCCGTGCCGTCACCAACGGTATCGCCGTAGTACCAAACCCCCGGGCGCTGGATCGTCGCGATCTCCCGCGGGTCGAAAAAGTCGACGCCATTGGATGTGGCCCATATCTGGTAGGTGGCCACGGGCACGATCTCGCAGTCACCAACGTAGAGCACGCGGGGCCAGGAATCGCTATAGTGTGGCGTATCCACCACGAAGGATACTTCGTTATCGTCCGGCTCTCCGAGCCATCCCAAAGTGCCTACCGATCCGGGAAAGTACTCGCTGGCAGTAATCGGGAATGAGATCCTCGTTGCAGTCGTAACTGCTTCCGTCCGCGACATCGCAGAGATCGGCTACTCCGTTGTCGTTACAGTCTTCGTAACCCGGCTCGCATTCATCGAGGATCAGGTTTTCGTTGCAGTCCGACTCCGGCACCTGCTCGATTTCGCAAGCATCATGTATGCCGTTGCTGTTGCAGTCCTGAACCGTCCCGGCAAACTCGTAAGCACCCATGTCCACTATCGGCGCATTACCTGAGCCGGTATCCGCTGTCATGGGGTCATCCATGAAACGTGGGTTGCCATCCAGATCAGTCCCGCAGGCATCGACCTCGGCATTGTCACCCGCGTCGATACACGGAGAACCGGGCGACAGGCGCAGATTGTCATCCAAAGTGCCCAGGATATCGTCTGCCCCGTCGGCATCTACAAATAGCGGGTCCGCGTCAACGTTACCGACTCCCGGCCACCCGCCTTCGACATTGCTGTCGTTGACCGTGACAGTCGCACCGAACGGGTACTGTATTTCGTTACCGCCACTCCGCAGAATCGAGTTGTTAATCACAGCGTCGCCGGTGTCGTACAATAGTATGAAACTTGCTTCCCCAGTGTCGGCCGAGTTTTGACTAATACTACAGCGCCACATGGCCCTTCAGG
>CP070744.1:4363999-4368676 GCA_020348265.1 Phycisphaerales bacterium
AGATTGCTAAGAATCTCCGGGTGCGCCTGAGGAATGTCCGCGCCGACGAGCCTCAAAATCGACGGCAGTGCCATTCGTATGGTGTCCCCCGATATTATTAATCTATTGCTGATTTAGGACGTTGACCTGACCGATTTCTCCACCTTCTACGCGGCGTTTTCCGCCCGGTAGCCCAGTTTCAGCGATCCCATCCTGCGGCGCAGCCTCAGGTTGACGGCGTTATCTACATATGTTCGCTGGCAGGGCGTCAAGCAGAGTGACCAGGTCCTCCGTAGCCAGTTCCACCAGCACGCCTCGACGTCCGCCGTTAACGATTATACGATCAAGAGCAAGAAGCGACTCTTCGATTACGGCGGGCAGATGACGACGCATGGCGAAAGGGGAGATCCCCCCGACATGATAGCCCGTGATTCGCTCCGCGTCGGCCGGCTTGGCCGTGTCTGCATGTTTGGCGTGAATCGCAGCAGCCATCAGACGCAGGTCGAAGCGCTGATCACCGGGAATGATTGCGATCCAGTAGGCCTTGCCGGTTGCCTCTACGATCAGCGTCTTGCAGACCGCCTCTAGCGGCCTTCCAACCGCGTGGGCGGCGTGGTCGGCTCCGATTTCGGTGAACTCGTAGGTGAGTACCTCGAAATCGACGCCCTGTGCGTGAAGCCACTTGACCGCGTTCGTATCCGACATCTGGCATCCAGTCCGCTGGATCGCCCGCGCCGGTTCTTGAGGCGGGTCTACTCAAGACGCCGTTGGGCCCGCCTGCGACGAGCAGACCAGGGACACGTAGTCTACCATCACCCGGTTTATACCTGCCAGAGGCGTTCTTCCGCCCCGTCCGGCTTGCCGATATCGTGTGCACCGTGTACTTCCCGCGGGGGTGGCCACCCGCCAACAGCTTGGTTGCGTTCAGAGTCACCTTCTTGCACTGTGGAGCGTTCGTTCAGCTCGTTGGGGGCAAGCTCCCGCGCCAGATAGCGCTGACGGGCACCATCATAGCGGAACTCCTTCGCGTAATCGACATTGTAGTTGGCGGGATCGTGCTCGGGATTGCCGTCCCAGGTCCAATCCTCGCCGATGGCGTACGTAACCGCGCTTCCGTTGGCCGCATAGGCCATCCGCGTGGCCGAGTAAGCCGTGGTCCCGTCCTCGTTGGTCACCACGCGAGTGACGTTGCCCCAATCGTTGTAGTAGTACCAGGTTGTGGATACCAACTCGTCCGGGTCCGGGTCGGTATCGTAAACCTCGTAGTACATCAGGCGATTGTTCAGGCTGCCGTACTCCTCCGTGTCCTCGTAGTCGTAGACGTAGTCGATCCAAAGATCCTCGGGATCGTTATACGTCGCCTCCGTCCGGTTGCCCACCTGATCGTACTCGTACTCTCTGTCGTATACGGTCACATAGGACACAGCGTCATAGCGGTACTCGCGGATGAGCCTGTTGCGGTCGTCGTACTCGAACTCGGTCTTATACTCTACCGCCCCGGAACCATGCTCGTCGATCCGCGTGGGCAGGCCGTTGGCGTTGTAGGTGTAATCCGCCTGAAGCAGAACAGCCCCAGGCGGATCACGCCTCGCTACAGTGGCCACTCGGTTGGTTATGTCGAACCGAGGCGAGTATGGAGGTCATCGACCTGCCCTGCCTGGCTACGGTGCCCTGGCTGACCACACTCGATCGCCGTTCTGTTCTAGTACAACAGCATCTGCGATCCCTTCTTCGGTGACCTGTAATACGGCTCTCGCTTCGCCTTTCTTATCCATGAAATCGAGGGCCGCCGTTCCGGTGTCATCAAGCATAAGTCTAGCTCGCCGCGCTCCGTGTTCGTCCTTCAGAATCACGGAGGGATCGCCGTCCTTTGTTAGAGAGACCGCACACCTATCCTTCTTCTGGGCGTCGTACAACCGCATCGTTGCGGCCCCAGTCTTCCCTACAACCATGCCGACTCGGCGCCTTCCACGGGAGTCGCGCAGAACAAACACCGGAGACTCCTCCTCGTGGATTCCCAGGTCTATCAGCGCTTTCCCGTCGTTGTTCTCAAACGTGAGACGAGGCAGCCCAAAGCGGTCCATAGCCAATGAGGCTGCAAAAGTCTTCCCCGCATTCCAAAGCATGAGCCGAGGCTCTCCGTTTGCCGCAATCCCCAGCTGCGCCCGCTCGTTCCCCGTACCATCAACCACAACGAACCTTTGTGCTCGCATTTCGCCAGGAACGACGCTCTTGTCGGTTTGAGCACGCCGCCCTCCGAAGCCAAGGCAGACACAGATTACCAATAACAGAACTGTTGTTGGACTAATGTTCACTCTTCCCTTTCTCTTCGACTCGATTAGCTCAGGCATTTGTTCTTGTCGTCTCCGCTATCTCTACATACATGCAGCGTTCCATATCCGTGTGTCCTAAACCGAGTGGTGTCCACGCGACACCACTCGGCAGTCTCAAGAACGCCGGATCCGCTCGTAATGCCATCAATTCTTGCGCCATACAATCCGCACGAACTTCCATGATCGCTCGTCGAACGTGTTATCCCGGCAAACTACCCTCCGGGCTTGACGTGGTCAGCATGCTCGTCCTCGTAGGCGTCAAATGCATCATTCAAGTCTTCCTCGGAGTCTACTAAGTCGTCGCGATGGTCGACCGCGATGATTGTGCGCGTGAGATCCGGCACACATCCAAGAGCCTGCGTCGTCGCCGCAATTGGCCCAGTTGCGCCTGTGCTCGTCGCACCCGTGATTTTTCCCGTAATGTAGGTCGCCACCTCGATAGCCTTGTCGACGACAAAATCAAGCCAACTGAAGTCTTGGCCTTTCCCGGCGCCTGAAAGACCAAATGGGTCCACACGTGTAAGAGGCGAGTTGTTAACATAAGCGTAAACATTGTGCCCTCCGTAGATTCCAATCGGGTCGCGCTGCAGGAAACGCCCAGTCGCCGAACCCACTATTCCCGCAACGCCGGCGGCGGTCGATGCTGATATCGTTCGAGAATCCCCCCAAACTCCA
This sequence comes from Phycisphaerales bacterium, assembly GCA_020348265.1. Lineage (GTDB taxonomy): Bacteria > Planctomycetota > Phycisphaerae > UBA1845 > UBA1845. The sequence continues at coordinate 4,366,987 of CP070744.1, forward strand.
GGACGCTAACTCCCTGAGGGCGAAACCGTGCAGGGACAAACCGAATACGAGGAGAAGACGCCAGTATCAGTATGACCCAGTCATACCACGGGATCACGCGGATTTGCCTAACGTCGACCCAGTGTACGGTGACATCCGGGCGTCCGTGGACTTTCCACCGAATGCAGGACTGATTCACGATCATGAACTCTGTCCGATTGGTGAAACGAAGCAGCCCAACAAGTCGGTGTATGACGAAGGCTGTCATCGCCAGCGAGCTGAGACCGAGGAAGGAGGACCAGACGAAGTCATCGGACTTGGCAAAGGTCCACCAGCAGCACGCTGCACCGAGGCCCGCAAGGTAAGGTACTACACGATCAGCGTACATGTAGACCCGGTTCGCGCCGAACGCAACAAAATCGGCCCCGAGTGCGAGCCCACATTCGGGGCACCGTTCGAGGTCTTTCACGTAGTCGATACGATAGGCACACTGTGGACAGTGTGCCGGTCTCGCGATCTGTAAGGCACTCGAAGACCCCGGCCTCGTACGTTCCATTGTATCGGCCCTCCTTCGAAAATCGGCAGTCACAGCCCTCCTCTAAGATTGAGACCCGCAAACCACGGCCTATGCGCGGAATGTCCGTCCAGCATAGGGGCTACGACCGCTCGTCCAACTTCCGACATCCAGTGTTCTGGCCTACTCAGCGCGTCTACATTCCTCGACGTCGTTCCGTCCGACGGCAGTGCGGACGCACCTATATGCGCAACTCACCAAACTCCCAGCAGGAAATGCGGGCGACCGCCCGCTGGCCCTGCCTATCAGTAATGCGGTCCGCAGGGAACTTTTGCGGGTCGCCGTGGTCTCTTGTGGAGAGGGGATTCGCTAAGGAGCACACAAGTGCCCGCGTACACGAACGCATCCCCAATCCGCTCTCCAAGCCACCACCCAGCCCCGCATAATCCTCCCACGACACTTCCAGCTCCACCACCCGCAACGGCCCCCAAACCTGTCCCGGCGATTCCGCCGGATGAACCGACGACGCCACCAATGACTGCGCCAGCAGTACCTCCGACGGCGCTTCCAGTCCCAACGGCATCAACGAAACCTGTCAAGCCAACCGGGTCAATCCACCTAAGCGGCGAGCTCCGCACGTACTCGTACACATTCAGCCCACCTTCAATTCCAATAGGATCGCGCTGCAGAAACCGCCCGATTACCGGGTCGTAGTATCTCGCTCCCACGTGCATGAAGGGGAAGTCGCCGGGGGAGCCGGAGTCGACGTCCGCTTGGTAGCCATGTGCACCGGCGTAGCCGTAACGATAAGACGCGCCCGAGAACACCTCGCCGAAGGCGGTGTACAACGCTGCACCGACCTTGAGTGGCCCCGGCCTGGTCATAAACCGTGTGCTCCCGATCAGATTCGCGTGGTAATAGAACGCTGCCCCCACACCCGTGGGGTAGTGCACTTCCCCGATTCCAAGCTCGTAGGACATCTCCTCGGTCACCGTAGCTCCCGAAGCCGTGTAGTCACCGTAGACCTTGTTCCCGTCGTAATCCGACCACATCTCGCTCGACACCGTAAACACCCGTGGACTGTCGTTCAGATCCTCCGGATCAAACTCGCGCACCAGATAGCGCTGACGAGCACCATCATAGCGGAACTCCTTCGCATAATCGACATTGTAGTTGGCAGGATCGTTCTGGCCGTCC
>CP070744.1:4368776-4444566 GCA_020348265.1 Phycisphaerales bacterium
GGCATGCTTTCCGAGCTGTGGGGGCAGGGTGAGATCACCGGAACGGTCCGGGCGGACATCCGTTCTTTGCTTATTGAGGATGACGAGCTTCGATATGCGGACGTCGAGATCAAGGCCCGGCCGCCAACGGATGGGCCCGGGTTGATCGATCGGGAGCTCATCGCCCAGGCGGCTAAGCAGTGGCTGGGCGTCGACTTAGGAGCCGCTCTTCCCCAACACGTCGAGTATACGCAGTTCGGCGTCCGGCTGGTCGTGGACGGCGGCAACCTGCAGGTACTCGGCACGCACGGGACCGACGGGCGAACCATCCTCACCGTAAACATACTGGGGCGGGAATGGGGAATAATCCAGCAGCCCGACCTAAGCTATACCTTGCCCGATCTGATCAGCCTGCTAAGAGAGAGTGCTGAGGATGTCGACACCGATCAGGTGCGCTCATGGTGGGATTGGCTTCGTACGAGCAACGATAAGGGCGGTAGCAGCCCTGGCACCGAGCCGGATTAGACACGGCTTGTCTTGCCTCAATTAGTGTGTCCGCATACCTCGACGCGTTACTCTGCTCGCCAGATCGTGCCATCGGGGCGGTCTTCCAGTGTGATCTTCGCCTCGCTCAGCATGTCGCGGATCATGTCGGCAGTCTCGAAGTCCTTCTTCTTGCGCAGGTGTTGGCGAATGTGGATGAGGACCTGCATGGCCTTGTCCGCCAGTCCGTCACCCTCTGCCGACTTCTTCTGCGGCGGGTCAATGAACAGGCCTATGAGTCTGGCCACGGTGATCAACCTGCCCGCGGCGGTCAGAAGGTCCTTCTTGGCGGCATCGGCTCCGGTGGTTTCCAGCTTCTCCTGCTCGATGAAGCGGTTGACGGCAGCGGCAATCTCGAACATGGCGGCGATGGCGCCGGCGGTGTTGAAATCATCGTCCATTGCCCGCTTGAAAGCGGCGATCTGTTCGTCGAAGGTGGCGGCGAGGGTGCCTGAACCGACTTCTTCGCTGACCGGGCCTTTCGGCTCACCCAGCTCGCCGGCCTTTTCGTAGGGAGACGTTCCGCAGATTCGCTCGACGCGCTCGAAAAGCCTGTAGAACGTTTCGAGACCCTTACGCTTGCTTTCAATCTCTTCTTCGGAGTACTCAATCGGACGGCGATATTGCGTGCTAAGCACGAAATAGCGGATCAACTCGCCCGGATACTCCTCCAGCAGGTTGTGAAGGGTCATCTTCATCAAGGCCGCTTGCATTTCCGGGCTGGCGTCCGACTTGGAGATCTTCTTGGTGTTAACCTTGGTAAGCCCGTTATGCATCCAATACTTGGCGAAGGGTTTCCCGCTGGCTGACTCCGACTGGGCGATCTCGTTCTCATGGTGGGGGAAGACCAGATCCATCCCTCCGCCGTGCATATCGAACGTCTCTCCCAGATAGCGCATGGACATGGCTGAGCATTCGATATGCCAACCCGGCCGACCCTTGCCCCAGGGCGAATTGAACTTGACCTCATCGGGCTCCTCGGGTTTGGCGGCCTTCCACAGAGCGAAGTCGCCGGCATTGCGCTTCTCACCGCTTTGCAGGTCGCGCTGCCCCTCCTGATCCTCGAGGCGCCGGTTAGAGAGCTTGCCATAGTCGGCGTCTTTGGCGACGTCGAAGTAGACGTCGCCGTTCGATACGTAGGCAAGATCCTTCTCGCACAGGCTCTCGATTAGTGAGATAATGTCGCCCATGTGTTCGGACGCCTTGGGCATTATGTCAACGGTGTCTACGTGAAGAGTTGCCATCGCATCGAGATAGTCCTTGGTGATGCGCTGGGCCAACTCTTCGGTAGTGGTGTTTTGTGCATCAGCCTCGACGATGAGCTTGTCGTCCACGTCGGTGACGTTTACCACCCAGGTTACGTCATATCCGGAATAGACCAGATAACGCTTGATGGCGTCAAAGATGATTGGCCCGACGGCGTGGCCTATGTGGCTGGGCCTGTATACGGTCGGACCGCATACGTATATGCCGATCTTTCCCGGCGTAACCGGTTCAAACCGCTCCTTCTTCCGCGTCAATGTGTTGTAAACCACCAAACCCATGTGTTTATCCTCAAAGCTTTCAGTCGTCTCTTCTTTTGTCGTAGGGCAAACCCGGCCTGTCACAACTCCGTCTGTTCGAGCAACGCGACGGCTGTGCAGGCGATCGCCTCCGCACTACCCACCGGACCCAATCCCTCGTTGGTCTTCGCCTTGACGCTGATCGTATCGGGCGCGACTCCCATCAACGTGGCAATGGACTCGGCTATCGCACGCTTATAGGGCGACAGCCTGGGAGCCTCGGCATGGATGATCAAGTCCACATTGCCGGGGGCGAATCCCTTGGCCTGAATCCTCTCCAACGCATCAGTCAGAAGCCGGCGACTGTCGGCGTCCTTGTACGCTGGATCGGTGTCCGGAAAAAGCTCCCCAATATCGGGTAACCCCGCCGCCCCAAGCGCCGCGTCGGTGACCGCATGCAAGACAACATCGGCATCGCTGTGACCGGCCAATCCTCGTGAGTGCGGCACATCGACTCCACCGAGGATCAGCCGTCTGCCCTCAGTGAATCGATGAATATCGTATCCGATTCCAACACGAAACCGATTGGACACTTGAAAACCCTCTGCCAAGGTTTACCGGACGTTGGCACGACAGATCGATGCCGTCGCGCAAGCCCGGTACGGTACGTCCATTTCCACGACGGTTCAAGCCCCAAATCCGAGGTTAGCGCCCCATAAGTGTTTCAAATCCTTGACGAAGGCCTTGCCTAATACCTTGCAACGGGCATACAGTTGGTGCGGATGAGTCCTCTGCGGGTGAATAGCGTATAGACTAAGCTGGTGGAGGACGTTTCTTTTTTGCGCTTCGGAGGAGACAGAATGCACTGTCAGAATTCACAACGGTTCAAGCTAGTTGCGTTGGTTGCCATAGTTCCAGCGCTTGTTCTCGCCCTGACCGGCTGCGCACCCCAGCCGCCGGACGATCCGCCTCCACCCCAGCCTCTGCCCGTGACCATCGAACCGGAGGATTCCGGTACGGTTACGCAGACGTTCGATGGGGACAATGTCACCCTGACGGCGGTTGCCGAGGAGGGATGGGAGTTTGACGCGTGGTCCGGAAGCGGTGTAACCGACACCCAAGCCAACCCCCTGACGGTCTCCCGCAATGACGTCGCATCGTTGACCGCCAACTTCACCGAGGAAGCGGTTGAGCCACCGGCTGACGCCGACAACGATGGCGTTGCGGACGATGTCGATGAATGTGACGACACTCCGGCCGGCGCAGACGTGAACGCTGTCGGATGTCCCGACACGGACGGTGATGGTGTCGCCGACAATCTGGATCAATGCGATGACACGCCCGCCGGTACGGCTGTAAACGCCGTCGGTTGTCCGGACGCAGACGACGATGGCGTTGCCAACGACGAGGACGACTGTCCGGACTCACCAGCTGGTGAGGAGGTCGACGAAGAAGGCTGTGCCGATAGTCAACTGGACAGCGACGATGACGGGGTGAACGACGCGATCGATCAGTGCCCCACGACGCCCGCGGACGTCAGCGTGGACGAAGAAGGATGTCCGATCAGTGCGCCCGGCACAGGTGACGAGGATGACGATGGCGTACCTGACGACATCGACCAGTGCGAGGACACCCCGCCTGATACGACGGTGGACGCCAACGGCTGTGCGGATGCCGACGGTGACGGCATCGCCGACACGGAGGATGACTGCCCGGAGACCCCGGCCGACGCCGCCGAGGTCAATCTGGATGGATGTGCCGACAGTGAGCTCGACACGGATGGTGACGGTGTTACCGACGACCTGGATGAGTGCGCAAATACCCCCCGCGGTACAACCGTGGACGCGACCGGTTGCCCGACGACTCCGGGTGGAGGAGGCGGTGGCGGCGGTGGTACCAGCCCGACCTGCGGCGACGGAACTGTGGATGATGGAGAGGAATGCGACGACGGCAACACTACGGACGGCGACGGCTGCGCCGCCAACTGTACATGGGAGCTAAACGACAGCTGCAACGCGCCCAGGTCAGTTGGCCGCGGGACCATCTCGTTTGACACCACCGGCGCGACCACCGATGGGTCGCTGGAGCCTACCCCGGAGTGTGCCCTTAGCGGATATAGTCAGCTCGGGGCCGATATCTGGTATTGCTTCAACTCGCCCTGCACGGACAACGTAATCGTCAGTCTCTGCGGAAGCTCTTACGACACCAAGCTGGCTGTGTATCAAGGCTGCGGCTGTCCATCGGAACTGTCCATTGCGTGCAGCGATGACGACTGTGGTCCTGGAGTCCGCTCTCGCGTGTCCTTCCCCGCTGTCACCGGGGAGAGCTACATGATCCGTGTCGGGGGCTATCAGGATGATCAGGGCACGGGCACTATGTCGATCTACTGTGAAGGCGATCCCGATATCGGAGCGAACGCGTGCGGTGTCGACTCGGGTGAGTGTTTCGAGAATAACGGCACGCCCGGATGTGTTGATGAGACCTGTTGCACTGCGACTTGCGAGGTCGACCCGTTCTGCTGCGATACGGAATGGGATTCGGTGTGCGCGGAGAAGGCGGAAGAGGTAATGTGCCGGGATACTCCGCCCGCGGCCTGCGGCTCTGGTGCGGGCGACTGCACTGCAGTCGGAGGCAATGGCTCCGCGGGTTGTGAAGACGAAGTCTGCTGCCAGTTGATATGCGAATTCGATCCCTTCTGCTGCCTGACTGAGTGGGATGACCTGTGTGCTGAGGACGCGTCCTTCACTTGCGAGTAGGTGGGCGAACACCGCGTGGATAGGTGCGCTTGCGTCCGGGGGTAAGATACCCGGACGCCAGGTGTTAAGTTGCGGCGCAGTTTGTTCGGCCAATTCCGTACGTCAGGGCACCGTGCGGCGGCGATAGAGGAAGTGCAGAGTGTGGGGATCTGCGCATTCTCGTAGTCCCCATGCGACAATCGCGTGGTTGTTTAGTTCGGGAGGCGCGGTTCCGAATGTCCAAGAAGACCACGGTACTTTTCCTGTGCACCGGTAATGCCTGTCGATCGCAGATGGCCGAGGCGTTGCTGCGCCATTTGGGTGGCGACAGGTTTGCGGCACTTAGTGCAGGTTCGCAACCCGCGGGGTTCGTCCACCCGCTGGCGGAGATAGCCATGGAGCGACTCAACGTTCCCGTGGCCGATCAGACTTCCAAGAGCTGGGACGTATTCGCCACGACACCGATTGACGTGGTCATTACGCTCTGCGACGCTGCCGCCAGCGAGACCTGCCCTAACTGGTCTTCTAGTCCGATCACCGCGCACTGGTCCCTTCCCGATCCTACGTTTCATCTTGGTGACGAAGCGGAACGGGTGGAATTCGCGGTCAGGGTGGCCACACGGCTCAAGGCCAAGATCCGAGGGCTGGTCGATCTGGACTGGTCAGCGGATCGGGATGATCTGCTTAAGCGTCTGGAGTTCCTCGGGGAAATATGACGCCGTCGGAAGGCCACACTCACTGCACGAGCTGGTCCGGCAGACTTGCGTTGATCCTCACGAAGATTCAGGTGCTCTTACGTGCATGTATCATAACACACCCTTAATTGTTGCTCCTAATTCGGAGACGAACCAAGTCTTTGAATAAACTCTATTAACCAGCCGAGTGTATTAAGAAAACAGTGAACACCTACTCCCAAATAGATGTTTTTCTTCCACCAGACACAATACACCAACGGTAACATTGCGATGACGGTGACTACACAATAGTGGGGTTGCCAGAAATGGTATGCAGAAAACAGAACCACGTTTAGCAATGGAGCCCATATTCTGAATCGTGAGAGTCTTGGTAATAAGTAACCGCGAAAATAGAGTTCCTCTGTGAGTGGACCAATTAGCCCTATAAATATCAGTCCAAACACCCACATGGTCGTCTCGACAAATGGCCCGTTTTGTTCTGGGACACCTCGATTCAACAGGAACCAATCTGGGACCCAAAAAAAAATATGCGCCTTAAACAACTTAGCCAACTGTTCTCCGATCCCAAAGAACACTAAGACAATCCATATAGCAATGATCAGTCCAAACACAACATACTGCCACCAGGGTATGCTTTCTCTGAAAAACACAATCCCTTCCAGGGTAAATCTTCCACTCCTCCTCTTGCCAAGAGAGTAGAGATAGCCAAGCTCGGTAGGAACTAATACAACGGCTACCAGGAGATACATAACAAACATCGTGGGAATATTAGTGCGACTTGATATTCGTGCCAGCGGGATGTAACAAATCAACCAGATAATGGCCGGCATAAAATGAAGTAGAATACTTTTCAATAAGGAATGCTGTTCAGTATCAACATCATTGTTCATACTACCTCCGCCTAGTTATTATCTCCTGCTTTTGTGCTTTCAATGAGTGTAGTATCTACCCGGAAGATATCTTCATTGCTGAGTCTATTACGGAGAAAACAATTCGACTATCCTGAGTCACAAGCGCACTGCCTTCTATTGCAGAGAGATTTAGCCGACATTTCCCATCTACCGAAGCTCAAACGGTCATCCTATGTGAACACCCTACTCGATTCAAGCGAAAACGGCCTTGCTTTCCGCAAAACACACCTGGTCGCTCGCTTGCTGCGGACAAGCCTGCCGCTGAAGTTTCCGGATCAACGGGTTCGATCCGCGTTCGCGCAGCACGCACCCTGGCTCCGACTCGAATCACCGACGTTTCGCTCACCCACGAGCGTTCTCCGTCAAAGCAAATGCTTCATCCAGTTGCCGAAACGCACGCTACCCCGCGTCGCTCGTGATCGTCGCTCCGTGGAACCTAAGCTTGAGCCTGTCATCAAAGTGAACACGAAACGCGTGTTTTCGCCTGTCACCCATTGGGTGCCTCTGTCGACAGGGCCTGAAGCCCTTAAATCACGCGAGAAACATGTAAGTACCATGCTATCGCGAAGACTCCAGCTGGCAAATCCAGGCTGAAGACTTTTGGTGAGCCGTAGCCGGGCGGAGAGGCGATCCACCCTTGTGCAACAGCTCATCTCGCCTTTGCCGTGTCCATGCGGTATCATCACCGGCATCGGATTACGAAAACAGTGAATAGACAAGACACGGATGACTGAGCCAGATCAAGCGCAACCTATCATCGGGCTGGAAATACATGTTCAGCTCAAAACAGAGGCGAAGCTGTTCTGCGCTTGCGCAGTCCGCTCGGACGCGCCGCCCAACTCTTGCGTGTGCCCCGTTTGCCTGGGCCACCCCGGAGCGCTTCCCGTACTCAACTGTCGCGCATTTGAACTGGCGGTTCTGACCGGTTTGGCTCTCAACTGCACAATCGCTCGTCGGTGCAAGTGGGATCGAAAGAACTACTTCTATCCTGATCTGCCCAAGAACTACCAAATCAGCCAATATGACTTGCCTCTGGCGCACACGGGAAATTTTGAGCTCGCAAGCGGCGGTCAAATGAAGCAAATCAGGATCAGGCGGGCCCACTTGGAAGAGGATGCCGGCAAGAGCCTTCACGACGCACCCGGCCGCACACTCGTTGACCTCAACCGTGCGGGCACGCCGCTTCTCGAGATCGTCACCGAACCCGACATCACTTCTGCCGACGAAGCATACGCCTTCTGCATCGAGTTGCAGCGACTCGTAAGCTACCTGGGCGTCAGCGAAGGTAACATGCAGAAAGGACAGATGCGCTTCGAACCCAATGTCAACGTCGCCGTTACGGAAGATGGAAAGGAATACCGCACACCGATCGTTGAGATCAAGAATCTCAACAGCTTTCGAGCAGTCCGAGACGCAATAGCGTATGAAATCCAGCGGCAGACTGCCGCCTGGCGCCGGGATCACGGCTACCAGCTCGGCAGGTGCCCAAATGAGAACCGGGGGTGGAACGACGAAGAAGGCGTCACGGAATTCCAGCGGCAGAAGGAAGCGGAACAGGACTATCGGTACTTTCCCGATCCCGATCTTGCCATGATCGAGCTTCCCGATTCCTTGTTCGATCGATTGCGCGCCTCGCTACCGGAGCTGCCCATCGCCCGGCAAGAGCGATTCGTCACGAAACACGGGATCGACCCAGTAGATGCTGCGACGATCATCAACCATCGCCCCACAACCGACCTCTTCGAAGAGGTGATTCGTGCCGGCGGTGAGCCTGGGATCGTGGCGAAGCAGTTTGTAAACGTCTGGCTCAGACTGGCCAACGATCGCCATTCGGCGGTAACTGACCTGGGTGTTGGCGCTGGGCGAATGGCTGAACTCGCCGGAATAACCGCGGATGGGACAATCAACAAGACAGCCGTCGACAGACTCGCAGAACTGTTGCTTGACCGACGCGAGAGGCCTCTCGCCCTTGCGACCGAACTGGGACTGCTTCAGGAGCACGACAGAGAGACTACGGTGCGGTGGGTGGAAGAAGTGTTCGCTTCCAACAACAGGGCGGTCGAAGACGCGTTGACTAACCCCAAGAAGACTAAAGCCGCTGTCGGATTCTTGCATGGACAGGTAATGCAGACGTCCGGCGGAAAGGCGGATCCGAGACTTGTTGCCGAACTGGTCGAACGCAAGCTGGCGGAATTGAGATCGAACAGGTAGACTTCGCTAGGTTGAGACATAACGATATCTCGTCTCGGAGTGAGGGTCTCGTCGCCCGACACTGAAGTCACTAGGGGACTTGAATGGCATTCTCGGATCTGAAATTCCTGTTCACCGCCATTATCTTCCTGGCGGGGATCACCCTTGGCTGGCTTTACCTTCGCAAGCCGCCCACGGCAAAGAATCCCAAGGCGATGGCACTGATCGGCGATCGCCCTTGGAGGCGGGTCGGCGGGGCGATTTGCATTCTCCTCTCCGTCATGTTCGTCTTAGGGGTCTACGTCGTGGATGTTCCCGATCATCCGCGGGTCTACGCCGCGTTCTGGACGGTGATGCTGGTGCTGGTGATGTGGTTGATGGTCCTAGCGGCTCGGGACCTGCTGCACACCCGCAAGATAGTCGCCCACTGGCACGAGACCCGGCGGAACGACTTGGAGTCCCTTACTGCTCCAGACTCCATTGATCGTGAGGATTCAGAACCGTGAAGCTGAAGACCGTGATTGTCGGCTTATCGGCTGTTGGAGTGTGTGCTCTTACGAGCGGGTGTCCAAGGACCGAACCCAACCGGCTGGACACGCTCCCCAAAGTACGGATGACCATAAAGGGACAGCGGTTCGAGTTATGGGTCGCACACAGCCTTGCCGAGCAGAACAAAGGGCTCATGCGAATCAAGCGGGAAGATATGGCCCCGCTGTCGGACGGCACCAAGCGAGGGATGCTTTTCGTATTTGACTACTCGACGCGACAGAGCTTTTGGATGAAAAACACGCTGATACGGCTGGACATCGCCTACATCACCAACGACGGCACCGTTGTTGGGACTCATACGATGGAGCCTATGGATACAAGGCACAATAAATACCCTGCAGAGAAGCCCTACAGATATGCCATTGAAGTCAACGCCGGGGTGCTCAAGGAACTGGGCGTGGGTAAGGGCGACCACATCGATATTCCCGCTTCGGTCCTAAAGGACAAGTCTTAAGACGTCGACTCACCGGTTAGCTCTTTGCTGCTGAGCGAAGCGCCGGTGTACGGTATCTACAGGTTGCTCCGATAACCGCGACCTTGCCGCCCGGCGCTCGCCAGCTGCTTCGCGGGGGTCCGTCATGCGCGCGCTGGTTGTCAACCCGGTGGATCATCCTCTGCCCGATGGATCAGATGATCTGCTCCAGGGCATCGGGTGGGATGTAGTTGCGGTAGGTGACTATACCTCCGCGGTGGACGCGGTGCGCGATGGGTCCGTAAGTGCCGTCCTCCTCCCCGAAGCGACCGAGGATTCGGGCTTACTCAACCACGACAATGCGTTTGTCGACCTTCTGCGAATAATCGACGCTCAGCGCATCGCGGCTGTCATGGTGACGGAGAACGGCACTGCGACAAAACCGGGAGGAAAGTCGCTTGTCGACATGGTCAGCCGAGACATCTCTCTTGCCGAGCTTCGCGGCCGGTTTGCCATGATCGAGCGGTATCACGGCCACCTCAGGCTTGTGGAGCAGGAACTTCGCAACATGGAGAGGCAGGGGAAGCGGCTGGATCAGCACTTCCGTGAACTCGATCAGGAGATGCGCCTCGCGGGCAGGCTGCAGCGGGATTTTCTGCCTAAAGTGGCCAAGCCCATCGGGAACATTCAGTTCGCCACCGTCTTCAGGCCGGCGTCCTGGGTCTCGGGCGACACCTTTGACATCTTTCGCATCGATGAACGCTTCACCGGCGTGTACGTGGCCGACGCGGTGGGGCACGGGATGGCCGCCAGTCTGCTGACCATGTTCATTCGCCGGGCCATTATCTCCAAGCATGTGCAGGGCGATCACTATACCGTGCTTAGTCCCTCGGAAACGGTGGCTGGTTTGAACGACGCTCTGGCGGATCAATCGCTGCCTAATTGCCAGTTCGTGACGGCTTGCTACGCCCTGATCGATCATCAAACGCTCACGCTTCGCTATGCCCGCGGTGGGCATCCCTACCCACTGTTGATAACACCGGACGGTGTGGCCAACGAGTTGAAGGCCTCGGGCGGTTTGCTGGGCATATTCAAGGGGCAGGAGTTCCCCACTTTTGAAACCAAGTTGAAGCCGGGCGACAAGCTGCTGTTTTACACCGACGGCGTGGAACTGGCCTTTCAGGGTCCCGAAAGTGACGGGCTCGATACGTCCGCGTACCACCGCACCTTCGCTGCCCTATCTTCGTTGTCCATCACGGACATGCTCAAACACATCGAGAGCGAACTCGATGACGAGTCCGGCTCGCTCAACCCTCAAGACGACGTGACCATCGTGGGTCTCGAAGTGCTCGCAGATTGACGAAGGTGTAATACAGGTACGTCGCCTGGGCAAGCTCGTGCCGCCTCTCTTGACGTGTCTACAACGACCATACGTGGACAACTACGGCGTTTTCCTCGCCCGCGCCCAGGCCTCGCTCGACTATGAATATGCGCCCGCTGTCCTCGTCAAAAGTCATGCCCCCGGCGTTGTAGCAGGGACTATCGCTGAGATAGAACTCGTCCGGCCTCCAGACTTCGTAAGGCACTACGATCCAGGGGTCTTGGTTTTCAAGGGCACTGTGGCCCAGCTCGTGCACATCGTAGAAAATGACCTGGCGCTCATAGGGCTGGCAATGATACCCGTGGGACGCGCTGCACGGGTCGCTGCACTCGACGGGTGGCTCATCATAGCAATTGTCGCCGAGCCCCTTGTAACCCACCAGCATAATCGCCCGTTGGGTGCCGTTGTCCACGAACGCACCACCAGTCCAATCATCACACATGGTGAAGTCGGGGTAGTCGCACTCTTCGGGATCACCCACGTTGGGACCGGCACAGCCGGGGAAGGATACGCGATAGTAGAGCACGGGCAACGCATCCAGATCACCCGTTGAGGTATCGCTCTCCCACGGATGAAACGCAAAGAAGGTAGGCCCCTGCGAGCCGGCGTCTATGCTGATTTCCTCGAAGGTGTCGCCGGGTGTGCCACGGGAGCGCCCGGTGATCAGTGTACGTCCGCCGAGGTATTCATCCGCATACCACTCGGGCGCGGTGAAGAGGTAGGAACCCGTCTTGCGGCCGTGATAGGGCGATGTTCCTTCGGGTCCCACATGGAACATACCCTGCGCACCGGAGCCGTCCATGTTGGCCATCCAAACCGTGGGGAACGTGTCCGCACCGGCGACTCCCTCGGCATACCAGAGATTGATCGAGCCATAGAGCTTATCGCCGGTCTGCGATCCTTGTTGAGGAACATACTCGAGATCGCTGACGAAGAGATACTCACGATGGACGCTGGATGCCAACCCGCCATCGAAGTTCGTCAGCGGTGTCACTAACGTGGCCCCGGGCAGGTCCTCCCAGTTGGCCTCTACAGCCGGGGTCGGAATGGATACCTCGCCATAGGAAGCGTAGCAATCCCACGACGGATCCCAGCAAGTTTCGCCGGGGTGAGCCGGGTCGGACAAGAGCTCGAAACCGGTTACCAACAGCGAGCCCGTCCCGCTGTCGCCACCGGGATAGAAGGACATTCCAAGGGCACCCCAGTTGAAATCCTCGGGCAGCCTGAACGCTCCTTGATAGGTTAGATCGGCGGGTTCCAGGCGTTCAGCAGGCACGCCACCCTCCGCGGATGAGTCTCCGCCGTCGGTCGTACCGCCGTCATCCGTACCGCCGCCGTCGTCGGGCGGGGTAACGTCGTCTGCTGAGCCGCTCCAGCCCGCTATCCGGGCCATCATCCACCAGAAGGCTCTACCCTTCTGATAGCAGTTGAAACATACCGAATGGGCACAGTCAGAGTCGTTGACACAATCGAGATCGGGGCAGGTGTTTTCATCGCACCAGGTCTCGCACCACTCGCACCAGTCGCTGCCGTCGGGGTAGTAGTTGCCGTCGGGGTCGTAGCTTTCGATATCCGCAAAGTCGAACAGAATCTTGTCGTTGGCGTTGCAGTAATCGCGAATCTGATCGTTGCGGACGTAGAGGTTACCGTCGGGGCCGGAGCCGTCGAGGTGCCCGGTCATGTAAACGAAGACAATGTCGGGATACTCGTCTTCGAGCCCGTTCATGGCTTCGAGATACGCGTTGATGCCTGCCTCGGTGTTGTCACTGACGCCCGCGCACCACGACCAGATGACCATGTTGATCTCGCTGCCGGCCTGGTCGAGCACGTCGCGAGTGGTATCTACCCACCCGAGATCGCCCTCATGCCCCAGATCGACGCCGTCGTTTTCCTCTATGCTGAGCGTGCCCGCACCCGTATCCAGCATATTCATCCCGGTGACGAGTTGGCTGCCGTGCGACGTGTGCCCGTAGAAGATGTTGAAGTTGGCCTTGGCATCCTCGATAGCCCAGGCGGGGATATCGTCGTAGGCCGTCGCCGACGTGTGATCCACGAGGAGGCCCTCTGCGGGAGGCTCCACGTCGTCGCCGTCATCGTCCCCACCATCCCCGCCGTCATCGTCGTCGCCGTCTGGGCCGTCGGTCGCCGGCTCACAGGAAAAGTCTTGGCAGGTCAGACCGTCACAGCAGTCTCCATCCCCCTCACACCCCGCACCCTGATCGCCGCACGCGGTATCGTTTCCATCCCCATCCCCGCCGGTCGGAGCCGGGGGACACCCGATTGTCGCAGCAAAGACAATGATACCAACACAACAGATCAATGCGAAAAGACTATAGCGAGACATGACCGAAACCTCCCTGTACGAAACACTCAACACACACGCCCAGTGCAATTATGTTCCTATCGGCACGGAACCCCCTCTATCAAGAGCGATTCACGTACCAGGGGATACGAGGGCTGGCTTACGAGGAGGAACGTGCCAATCAGACAGGCTAATTGAGGAGCACGCACGGGGCGCTCCTTCTGATCGACTTGGCAGCGTGGTATAATGATCAGGGCGGCATCGCGTGGAGAAACGGACTTCAACCGCGGAGGAGTATGACGGACCTCGCGGTGTCGTCCTTGTTCTTGAGGCTGAATACGCCGTGTATTCACTCATGGGAAACTTTGACTTTGAGGCACTCGTGCTTGCCACGATACTCCTCTACCTGATCTGGAGACTTGCACGGCGGTATCCCGCGGGGCATTGTCGCTCTTGCGGGTACAACTTGCGCGGAAACACTGCTCCCTGTTGCCCGCGTTGTGGCGCTAAGGTCAAGGAACCATGATCCGCAAAACCATCATCCTCGGTATGACCGGAGGACACGCTCAGTGACAACAAAGTCCCGATGGGTCGCTAGTATTCTGCTGTTTGTGGGTCTGGCAACTGCTCTGCTCGCTACGGTAAGCTACTATGTGCCCTTGCTAGCCCGCTGGGCGCCTACAGTACGCACATTTGTGCTGGTTGACATAAGGGACGGGTACGGGTTTTTCGGAGTCTATCATTGGTCTGAGCGTGGCACGTATGCATCCAGCGACGTACGCAGCATCATGTTTGACCTTATGACAGACCTCGAGGACAGCCGCAAGACGCGCCCCAGACAGTTTCGCAAGGACAGAGTCTTCCAGTCGCCAACCTACTGGCACACGAACGGTTTCGGCTGCCACATAGTAACGTTGCCCTTCCCCGGTCCACCCGATCCTCCTGTAAAGGAATACTGCATCGGCTTGCCGATGTGGTTCGTTGTGGGGGTACTTGGCGCTCTCGTAATCGTCCATCGTTGGATCTCGCGCTCCGGCCGCGTACCTGACGGCGTGTGCACTAAGTGCGGCTACAACCTGACGGGGAACGTATCCGGCACATGCCCCGAATGCGGCACCGAGGTTGAGAAGCCATGATCCGCAAGACCATCATCGTGGTGTCGGCGTTGCTGGCGGTGGGGACCCTTGTTGCCTGGGGAATATTGGCGTTTCCGAACGCGCCGTCGACATGGCAATCTGAGGGCGGACGCCTATTCGTAATGCGCAATCCGGATCTCGGAACCTCGGCAAGCGCCAGCCTCGGAACCGAGCAGTGGACTCAAGTGCGGGTGAATGGGAGATACGTTCGTCATTATGACTACAAGCTTGGATTGAGTGTTAACGTACGTCGAATCAGCGTTTCGTGTAGTTGGTGGACCGAAGGCCTCACAAGATCAAAGGTGAAAGAAGGGCGGGTGGAATACCTGGGTTTTGGTACCGCGCGTAGCAAACCGAAAGGGTGTGGACTTCACGAATCGCTGTACGTATCACGCTCCGTTTGGTCCCCCGTTTGGTTTCCGTTGTTGCTCTTCGGTGCCTACCCCACTATTGCCTACATCCGCGGTCCGCTGCGACGTTGGCGACGGCGGCGGAAGGGGTTGTGTCTGGGGTGCGGGTATAACTTGACGGGCAACGTATCGGGCGTTTGTTCGGAGTGTGGGGAGACTGTATGAGGGTCCGCGCACAGCCAAGGGTCCCACGCCCCGTCAAGTGGCTTGGCTTGACGCTGTGCCTGCTGATTGGAGTTGCGTGGGGGGTAAGCTTGCGATGGGCAGTGCGATACGACCGTTATGCGACGCCGCGCGGTTGGGTCTGCGTAAGACTGGCAACAGGGAATCTGACCATTTACGATTACGGTGATTTTCAGCGCTTTCCGCCAAATCCACCGCAAGGTTGGAGCGTTGAGCGTGTTGGGCCAATGTGGTGGAGTGGGCAGTTCAGCGAGGTGTCTATCATTACAATCCCGCTCTGGTGGTTGCTGGTGGCTATCACTATCCCAACTACATACCTCTGGTGGCGACAACGAGGATTCTCTGAGGGTTATTGTGCAAAATGCGGTTACGACCTAACCGGCAACGTATCGGGCGTGTGCCCGGAGTGTGGGGCCAAGATTGAGAAACCGTGGATTGCAGGACCATCATCGTGACGGCGACCTCGAAAGTAGTCGGAACCACGTCCACGACGCAAACCTTCCGTTTCCTTTCTTGTTGAAGGCGGTGTTTCCAGCCGATAATCCTGACAGAAAGCTTTGAAGACGCGTTGTTGTCGGGAGCTGATTCATATGTCGTACGATTCCTACTCGCTGGATGACGGGTTGTGCCCGCAGTGTTCCGCACAGGCAGACTACTTCGAGGAGGGATTGACCTGCGGGTGGAAGTGTCCGGCGTGCGATTGGGGGGTCGCAGCCACAAACCCGAACGATCCGGCCTTCGATTCGACGCAATACGACGTATGGGTCGAGTCTCGCGGCCAAGAGCGGAAGAAGGTCATCGCAACCGTTGCGGCACTGATGGCCCTCAACATCAAGGAAGCCCGATCACTGATTGACTCCGGCGCTGCAGTGGCTGAATCTCTAAGCAGACACGAGGTTCTTGACTTGCACGCAAAGCTGGAAGCCAAGGACCTGGGCATAAGAGTCGAGCCCGAGTTCCCCTGGCTTGCAGATGCGACGTCGTCAGCAGACTGATAGCACTGTCGGACGGGTTTTGCCCAACACAGCATTTTGGCCCCCTCTTGCTGCAAACGCTTAGCATACCAGCGCAGGGCCCTGCGCGCAAGTCTACCTATCTTCACGTTTTCCAGCGAAAGAGTGAGAGATCATTGCACATGGGTGAAGAGTTACCATGTAAGAAGTTGTGCGCATGGCAGACCGCCCGGCTGCTATTTGCCCGGATGAGTCTCCCCTGTGCGTCTAAGCTATTAAGTGGAACAGGCTGTCCAGCGAAAGACTTCGAGGAGAAGCCAATGAATCGACCGACCGTAGTCCTGCGCGCGCTGCTGGTCTGCGTAGCAAGTGCTGTTGCTACCTTGGCCGGCGAACTTGAGATTCCCGACACATTGGCGGGGAAGCGTGCGTCGGCCCTGATTGCTGCGCTTAACACCGGCGATGAAGCAGCCTTGCGCAAGTTCGAAATCGAGCACCGTGCTGAATCCGCGGCAAGGCGAAGGCCTCTTCAAGAGCGTGTCACACGATGGCGCAATCATTACGCTGACTGGGGTGAGCTCAAGGTGCGAAACGTACTGAGCAGCGGCGAGTACGATATTCTGATTGTGGTGGAGACTGAACGGGCTGAGCGGTGGGTTCACCTTGCTTTGGAGCTCGAAGAGGAACCTCCCCACGGTATCGTGCGAATTCGCATAGAGGGTCCGGTGAGTCCGAAGTCCAGCAAGGCCAGCAACAAGCTCCTGGATAACGATCGCCGTAAGCGTTTGGTGGAGCGGATAGCCGACGAGTTGCTGAGCGGCTATATCTTTGAGGACGTCGCTAAAGCCATGACCGAGGACATACGCGGCCGGCTGGCCAAGGGCGATTATGACGCTGTTGAATACTCCTACCCCTTTGCCCAGCGTCTTACTGACGACCTCCGAGCCGTCTCCCACGACAAACACCTGCGAGTCATCCCTCGGATCCCCATGACCAGACGCGGCGAGCAGATGGATAGGCCGGGCGACCGGGCACCAAAACCGGAAGACAACTATGGGTTTGTCAAGACGGAGATACTTCCCGACAACGTGGGCTATATCAAGTTCAACCAGTTCGAGGGCAGCCCGGACGCTCGACCCACAGCGGCTGCAGCGATGGCTTTTGTGGCCAATACCGATGCCTTGATCTTCGACGTGACCGAGAACGGCGGCGGCGATGGTAACATGATCACTTTCCTGTGCGGTTACCTGTTCGACAAACCCGTCCATCTCAACACTTTCGAAAGCCGTGGCGCGGGTATAGTCATAGACACTTACAGCGACGAGGAGGTCCCAGGCAAGCACTACGGTCAGGACAAGCCGGTCTATGTGTTGACCAGTGCGTACACGTTCTCCGCGGCGGAGGAGTTCACTTACGACCTCAAGCACCTTAAGCGAGCAACCATAGTGGGCGAGACCACCGGTGGTGGCGCCCACCCGGTGAGGTTTCTAACTCTTAACAAGTATTTCATCCTGAAAGTACCACACGGGCGGGCGGTCAATCCCATCACCAAAACGAACTGGGAGGGTGTAGGAGTCATACCCCACGTCGAGGTGCCGGCCGACAAAGCCAAGGAAACCGCATACCAACTCGCTCTCCAGGCCATCAAAGTCAATAGTGCGGCAAACACTATGGACTGACGGAATGAAGGTATTGGTGCGAGAGAGAAGATGGCGACTAGCTTACCGGTGTGGCGATTGCCAGAGCATTGGTCTTCTCAACGAGTTCTTACCGATTGATCGGCCTGGCCACTTTAGTGTCGTAGCTGACCTGGATGCAATTCTCACGATCACCCTCCAGGACGTCGGCTGTCAGAGCGACAATCGGAACGGTGCGACCCCGGTTCGTGGCAGGAAGGGGTCTGCGGCGCTACGGCGTCAGATCAGCCTGAGGGTGATGTCCTTCATGGTGTGTCTTCACGGAGGTATTAGAGGTCGGGGTCATGTCTTCTGCCGCCTGGTGCCGGTAGTGCCGCCTTCGGTATAGTCCCCCTCTACCTCGGATTTATTGTGGCTCAGCCATCTCACCAGCTGCTCCACCCCCCCTAGGTCGTTCTTACGCAGCAGCCGCACCGCCCGTTTCAGGTTACGTACTTCGAGAGCGGCAAGGATCTCGTTATGTTGCTCGAACGAGAGCATCACCTGCCCCGGCTGTCGCATGTAGGCGTGTGCATACCGGTTGGCCGAGCGGCGTAGCTGGGCAATCAAATCCAGAAGGTACGCATTCCCGCATCCTTCGAGCAGCTTGCGATGCAGAAGGGTGTCAAGATCGATGGCCTGCTCAGGTTCCGACTCGGCCCTTGCGAACTCCTCGTTCAGGGATTTCAGCTCCGCAAGCACGTTGGTATCGGGGAGTCCAGCCAATCCGAGGGCAAACGACTCAAGTTCCGCATGCACAGGGTA
This sequence comes from Phycisphaerales bacterium, assembly GCA_020348265.1. Classification (GTDB taxonomy): domain Bacteria; phylum Planctomycetota; class Phycisphaerae; order UBA1845; family UBA1845. Next base: position 4,387,099 of record CP070744.1, read on the forward strand.
GATCTGGCGCACTTCGCAAGGATCGAGGGCGCGCACACGGAATCCCTTGCCAGTCTCCGCCGCAAGAAAGCTCTGCCCCTCCAGACTCAATAAGGCTTCACGTACCGGCGTCTGGCTGACACCCAGTCGACGGGCAAGCTCCGTCTCGTTTATGCGCTTTCCCGCCGGCAACCCGCCGTTGAATACGAGATCGATAATTGCCGACCGGACCTGACCTCGGAGCGAGCTCCGTTTGAGAGGGATAGATGCCTCTCCTTCGCTTCGTTGCCGCGAGTCTGTCTTGTTCATAGCGAGCGCCGACATTTGACTGTCAACTTACCCTCCTCGAAGCTCTTGACATCTGGGCAAAAAGCCGGTTCCACTGCGCGACTCTTCGTCCGGTGGACGATCGCCCGCTGGTCATCATCCGGCTGTCCTACTTCCTAGTGTAGCGACTGACTTCACACGAGACAGCAACCTTAGTCCTCCCGGGTCATCCGTCGATAGATGGCTTCCTCCATCTCGTTGAGAAACGGGGCCACGGAAGGTCCGCAGTTCGTAGCCGCCACAATGACCAGGTTACTGTCCGGGTACGTCTCGATCATCGCGTAAAACGTCATAGCCGTCCCGGAATGTCCGTGCCGAGTTTCTCCGGTTTCAGTCTTTCTGACACCCCAACCGCATGCGTAGATGCCATCCTTAGGCGGCGTGTGAAGGCGACGCACGGTCTCGGCCTTGAGCGCGCCGCTCCGACCATGAAGTCCCTGCAAGTGGAAGTCCGCGAAGCGCGCCAGATCCTCGATTGAACAGTGAATACTGCCGGCCGGGCTGAGGTAGTCGTCGTCCCCCAGCACATCTTCACCGATTTCCTGGACGCTGAAATTCGGAGGCATGCCGCTGTGGCCATAGGGTTGTTTGGGACGAGCCTTGGTTGCCGGCCACGCAAAACCGGCTGATCGTAGCTTGAGCGGCTTGAAGACCAGTGTACGCATCAGTTCCTCCCAGGATCGTCCTGTCACACGCTCGGCCATGTACCCGGCCACCGTGTACCCCGCGTTGGAGTAGCTGTATTGACCCAACTTGACGGGCGCTTCGGTGAATATTTCACGCACGAGCATGGCACGCGCTTCGGCTGGCGTCTGGTCCGGCTTGTGGGGATACCCACCGGCAAACTCCCCGCTCGTCGGCATCGTCGGGATACCGCCGCGATGTTGCAGTAGTTGCTCAAGTGTTACGCCTTGGTACTCCGAACTCATCGGAACACCGGGTAAGGCCTCGCCCAGAGTGGTATCCCATCGCAGCACGCCATCCTCCACGAGCTTTCCGATCATGGTTGCTGTGAAGGGCTTGGCCACCGAGCCCAGGTGGAATCGATCTCTCATCCGGATACGACCTGGTCGGTCGATGCGGCGCACACCTACCACAGCTTTGTCGATCATCTTTCCATCGCGCATGACCGCAACCGCCAAACCCGGTGCGCCCGAATCCTGCTGGACTCTCTCCAGCAGCTCCTGCAGAGTCTTCCAATCGTCGTAGGTCCGGCGTTCTCCAGCCTTGTCTTTGGCGTCCGGCGCTGTGCCGGGGCCGAATTTAATAATGATCGGGTCATGTGGCGGGTTCGGCGAGAGCTCGATCTCGATGCTTGCCCACCCGAAGACTTTCCCGCCGGGGAGCACGGCTTCGGCAGTAACCGTGACGGCGTACTCGCCATTGGTACTCACTGCGTGAATCCTGAACTCAGAAACCGCGCTTTTTTGCATGCGCCAATCAGCGAGCATCTGCTCACGATCATCGTAGGTGTCGGAATAGTGCGTATTGACGAAACGCTTCAGTGCCCCCTCATCCTTGGCGTGGTAGGCTTCCAGAAACTCCTTCGTCCACCGGCCGGCAAGGGTGTCGGGCCACTCTACTTTGGTTATGCCGGGGTAGCCTTTGGTTTGCGCCCAAGTACTGCTACCCAAGGCGACGACGGCAAGTACCGCCACACCCACGAGTGACTGAGGTCGTACAGTCATTCGGTCGTTTCTGATTATCATCTTGTCATCTCCGTTGAGCCCTTCTCGTCATCGGTATTGATCGCCTTCACGACAGCCGTCGCCCTTCATCCGATGCGCAGCCATGCATGTTCCCTTTGTCGGGCGTGCGCAGGATCCGTCCGAGTACTGATGAGGCCGCCTGTTGTTGTCGGGCAGCGCATCTGTACAAGCTGCCAATGACACACCCGTGGCTCCCGAGGATGACGGTCTCACCTGAAGTCTCCGGTCTCATATTGCAGCATCTCACTCACAACCGCGCGTCGTCGAATCAAGGCGAAGGCACTCTCCCTCTAAGTCCAACTAGCCACAACCGCGGTCCTCTGCTTCGGACAGTCGTTCTCGCCCCACACGAAGGACGTCCAAACGCCACGCAGCGGAAACCGTCTGCCAACACCTCCGTCAAACGTTATATTCTATAGAATATATACACGGAAAGAATGTGTAAAGTTCGGCGCCGCTAGGAAGTAGACTCTTTCCATTGCGCCTTAACGCGTGCCTCTCTGCGGCGAAACGCACTACGATCGCCTAGAATAGCATTATTATAGGACTAAACATTGTAGCGTAACCGTACACTGGACAACCTGCAGATTCAAGCCACTTCGCAGGGCATGATGATGCAGCTGCAACACTGCACGCTCTGTTGAGTCGGGGAGATGTTTCCTGTGCGATCTCGCAGAACACAACGTCGATGCGTCGACAAGTTCTACGGTTGTGCTAGTCGAGCTGCAGCTGCTCCTGCGACTCCGCACTCTCGCACCCTACAACCGAGAAAAACTCGTCGTAGGGTGCCGCCCGGACTACGCGAAACTCGCGATGCTGCGGAGAGGGACCCGACGATCCGAAGGTCAGCTCGATCGCCTCACCGGGGCTGGGAAGGGACCGCGTGGGTGTCACGAACGCAACGCTGCGCGTGGCAATATTACTTACCCATCCCGTCGACGTCTGCTTGTCATTCTCACGTGCCCATGCCAGCCGCTCGGTCGGTGTAGACTGCCGTGTTTCCGACCGCCGATCCTGTTGATGTTCCGGTCCGTTCATAAGGCGTCCTCCTCTTCGAAGCACCGCTCGATCAATGCGTCGAGCTTGGCCGTCCCCACGCAAATGCAGGTGTCGGCAGCGCCGTAGTACATCTTCACCTGTCGGGTCTGCTCCTCGTAGATGGCCCCACAGGAGAAAACCACGTTGCCGATATCGCCCACGCGTTCGTAATACTCCCGCGGGGTGAGAATGGGGATGGCGGCCCGCCCGAGAACATGTGCGGGATTCTCCAGATCCAGCATGACCACGCCCAGCCGATAGATGGGTCCGGCAGCTGCTTCCTTGACACCGTGATATATCTCCAGCCATCCCTGTTCGGTCTCGATAGGCGGGGCCGAGGCGCCGATCCGCGAGCGATCCCAGTGGTCGGTACGTGTGCTCATTACCACTTCGGAGCCGCCCCAGTTGATCAAGTCATCCGAGTAGGAAACCCAGATGTTGCCGGTCGAACCCACGTTGGGGCGGTCAAAGCGCACGTAGCGTCCGTTTATCTTCCTGGGAAACAGAGCTCCATCCTTGTTCACTGGTTCGGAGATCAGGGCGATCCGTTCGTAGGTCTGGAAGTCATCCGTCTTGGCCAAAGCCAGTCGCGGACCGTAGCGGCTGTACGCCGTGTACATCACGTAGTATGTGCCGTCCGTCTCAGTTATGCGGGGGTCTTCGATACCGCAGGCCTCGTAGGTGGCGAATGGCTCTTCAGTCGAAGGGACCATGCAGGGGTCCGGGTTGACTACAAAGCGATAGCCATCCTCGCTGCGCGCCAGCGCGAAGATCGATCGACCTCGTTTATCCTCGACTCGGATGAGAAGGATGTAGTGCCCTTGGCATTTCACTGCGGCAGCGTTGAATACCGTGTTGCAGCTAAAAGGTATGTCCTCCAAGGTGATGATGGGGTTGCCTTCCCACCTGTGAATGACATCGCGCCCAACCAATCTCGTTTTTCCGCTGGTAACCCGATCGTCGATCATCACAGACACGTTGGCAACCTCCAAACCCGGCCGATCTCAGTAGTCTTCCGAGGGGCGTTCCCCGCAGTATCGCCTTGTCGGGTGTTCTCGCGTCCACCCAAGTGCCGGCCGTTCCGTCTTGCCGCGCGAATGCGCCTTCAGCCTTCTGCATGAGACCGCTGACCATCAGGCGAACCTCGACTACCGGCAACCGATCTCGCCTGATTGCACCACTTCATGGATCCGCCATGTTCCCGGTATTCCCGAGCGCGGACGTGGGGCGACGGGCTACATCGGTTTCTCGGTTGGTCCAGGGCGTATCTTTACGTACATTCACCCGGCCGGCGTGTGTATTAGGACCTTGCTCGTGGAGGAAGGTTCATCCTGAGGCGACTGCCCCAGGGTCGCGGGATATTGAGAGCCCTTGGGGGTTGCAGGAATAACATCCGTACCGTTCAATACAGACACAGACTGCCCGGAGGATTGCAGCAGCTAACCGCAGTCTCCGCGCTATAACCGGATTGACCAGAACCCCCTAAGCAGGATTGAATCTCATGGCCGAGAGCGGATCAACCCATGAAACCGACCTTCTCATCATCGGCGGCGGCCCCGGCGGATACCACGCTGCTTTTCGCGCTGCCTCCAACGGTATTCAAACGACGGTGGTCGAAAGCATGCCCTCGCTCGGCGGAGTGTGCCTCCACCGCGGCTGCATACCCTCGAAGACCTATCTCTCGTTGGTAGAGACAATCCACGCAGCCAAGCGTAGCAAGGCCATGGGAATCGAGTTTGCCCCGCCCAAGCTGGATATAGAAGCAATCCGCGGGTGGAAACAGGAGGTCATCTCGAAGCTGGCCGGTGGTTTGGATTCGCTGGCCAAGAAACATCGAGTAACACGCATTACGGGAACGGCCAAGTTCGCGAACGCGACTTCCGTCGCCGTTGAAGGAGGTGACGCCTCGCGCATTGAGTTCAAACGAGCCGTCATCGCCACCGGGTCAAAGTCTATCGTGCTTCGCGGCATCCAGATCGAATCGCCCCGCGTGCTTACCTCCAGAACAGCCCTCGATCTTGCGGATATACCCGGAACACTTCTCGTAATCGGCGGTGGGTACATCGGCCTCGAGCTCGGGCAAGTCTACGCCGGTCTGGGCTCCAAGGTCACAGTGGTCGAGATGCTGCCTGGAATCCTGCCCGGCGCAGACCGCGACCTGGTAAGACCGCTCGCCAGGAGGCTCGAAGAGGACTTCGAGGAGATCTGCCTGGAAACGCAGGTGACGGGGATGAAAGAGGTCGACGGTGGCATCGAGTTGACCTTCGAGGGGAAGAAGCCGCCGCAGTCGAGTACATTCGACAAGGTTCTGGTGTCGGTAGGGCGGGTGCCCAACTCGCGCGAGCTGGATCTTGACAAGGCCGGCATCGAGGCTGACGAGCGAGGGTTCATTAAGGTCGATTCGCAGTTCCGCACGGCTGCCCCGAACATCTACGCCATCGGGGACGTGATTGGCAATCCCATGCTTGCCCACAAAGCGCTGCATGAGGGCAACGTCATCGCTGACTCTCTCGCGGGGAAGGATGCAGCTTTCGAGCCGCGGGCCATACCCGCGGTCGTCTTCACCGACCCCGAGATCGCCTGGGCGGGTCTGACCCAGATCGAAGCCAAAGAGCAAGGCCTCGATTTCGTGGTCAAGAAGATGCCCTTAGGGGCGTCGGGGCGAGCCGTTGCCCTGGGTCGCACGGACGGGGTGATGAAGATGATCTTCGACAAGTCGACCCAGCGGCTGATCGGCATGGGACTGACCGGACCCCACGTTGGGGAGATGATTGCCGAAGGGGCCTTGGCAATGGAGATGGGAGCCGTCGCCCATGACATCGCATCCACCGTGCATCCGCACCCGACACTATCCGAGATGATCGGCGAAGTTGCTGCGATGATGGATGAGTAGGGCGTTGCACACGGACTTGAAGATCCGCGCTTCACTTTCGGCCCGAGACGGAGCCCGGAGGCTGACTTCCAGCGGATGATCGCACGTCAGATACGTTGACCTGTTACGCTTTCGACGAAGCTTCGGGCCTTGTTCTCCGTGGGCCAATGCATCAACACCAGCAGAAGCGCGACACCCGCAGCGGCCAACCCAACCACACTACCTGACATCAAGTAGACCAATACGCTGTAGAGCCCCACACCTTCGGGCATTGGCGCGCCCAGGAGAGTGAGCGAATTGAAACCACCGGCAAGCTTGGCCGTACGATCCATCTCGCCAGTATCCTCCTGCAACGTCTGCCGTAGCTCGCCAATCATGGATCGTCGAATGAGGAAATAGGCCAGTGTTTCCAACACAACCAACACACCTAGAAGCACCAACATGATTGACCCGGACTTGTCATCGGTGGTGTGGAAACCGCTCTCGACGAGAGCTACCGAAACGATGGCAAAGCCGAGCATGACCAGGGCCATCACCCCAATAATCCCCTTCAGTACCCGAACTAGCTCAACGCTCAGTCGCCCGGCGCTCTCTACGGTGTGTCTCCGCCGATCCGCTCAGTGATAAGGGATAGTATTTGGCGCTGGGCGGGTTTGTGGGGGCGGATGGTGCGCCATACCGTGTTCTGTCGGGCGGTGGTCGCGGCGTCGCGCTCGATGGCCGTTTCCGTGGGCACGTCATCGGCGCTGCTGCTCTGGGCGTGCAGTCGATGGGCTTGGGTGGTCTGCTCCTGCACTACGACCCGGCAGTAGACGGAGACTCCTGAGTTCGCCTGTCTGAGCTTCAACTCCGCAATCCGTCTGGTTTCACCGGCAGTACTCAACCGGGTCGGACGACCGCTCCCCTGGTCTGCCTGAACCGCGGTGATCGGTTTCTCAGTGAGCACGTCCGCTTCTTCGTCCCGTTGCTCGATCTGATAGCCCAGGTCCGCCAGAGCAAGTTCTGCCGCCTCGAACACTGCCTGGAGGCTTGCACCCTGTAAGTGTGCCACGCCGAAGCTAACTGCTGACGGCTGGGGTGACGCACACCCGCCAGCAAGCACACACGCAATGCTCAGCCAGACGAGATCGGCAATCGTGGACCGGATCATACCAGCATTATCGAGCTAAGTCCGGCATACGCAAGAGCGCACCTCTGCTGGCGGGTTGATGTTGTCGCGCGTATACTCCGCAGGCAACGTCGAATGGCTTGGTATTCACTCAACGGTACAGGGTACACGCTTGAAAATGATACGCGTAAGAAACCACCTGGAGCGCCACACCGCTGCCCTGATAATCAACCTCATGGCGCCCGGCGCGGGGTTGGTGCTTCTGCGGCGTGAATGGATTGGCCTGGTCGTTGCCCTGCTGGTCACTATCTTCTCACAGATAGGCCTGTGCGGCGCATTGTTCTTTCCGGCGACAGCCCCATCCGCCGTGTCGGTGGCATCGGGACTGGCTGCGGTGATTTTGTGGGCGTTGGCCCAGTGGTACGGGTTTATGCTTGCTGCGACCGCGTTCGGGCCGGCTGCTCAGCAGCGGCTGCGCATTCTCTGCACCGGCGCTGAGGAGGCGATTGATGAAAGCAGGTTTGCCGACGCCCGCGATCTGTTGTCCGTGGCACTATCCATAAGCGACGAAGACCTCGAAGTGCACCGACAACATGCCCAGCTCCTTACGCTAACAGGCCGATTCCGCGAAGCTCGCAGGGCGTGGGAACATGCCATCTACCTCGATCAGCATCGTCAGACCAGAGCGGAAGCTATCAGAGCAATGGAGCGCCTACCCGGTTAGAGGCGACGGTAGAGACTGAGGCTGGCTTAGTTGGATGTCGGACCCGAAGATTCTGCCGTCGGTTCCGTGTCGACACCTATCTGAAGAGTGGCCAGAGCCGTGGCCACCGTGTCAGCAAACTCGAATACCTTGTCCAGTCCGGTGACTAGGAACAGTCCCCAAACCGTGGTGCTAATCTGACACAACACCAGTCGCCGGTGACTGGTCAGGACCCTCTTGCGAAGTTTGAGGAGCTTTGCGATGTTCGAGGAGTTAAGATAGGAAATTCCGGAGAAATTGAGGACTACATCAACGTCGTTCTTCGATTCCAGTTGCTCGTGCAGGGCGTTGAGATCATCCGTGAACGACGGATCATCCTGCAGGTCTATGACTAGGATGTTATCAGACCAGGCTTCGATCGACACTGCTTCTACTCCGGTACTCCACGCTGTAGATACGGTACCGCCGGGGACGTTGAGTGTCAATCGTACACGCCGTGTTTCAGGGCTGTGCTATTGCTGGCGCATCCGCCACTCGGTGGCTACCGCTCGCGAACGAGCATGCTACGGTCAATGTTAAGCCTATCGAGCATCCGTGACGCATCCTTAAGCCAACGCTTGGCATCGGTGTAGTATCCTGCGGTAGGCTTGAGTCCCCCCTGCTTGCGACTCCAATAGCGGTTGAATAGGTGCATGTGAAGCTCGCGGACATATTTGCTGTATACACTCGCCAGCGCAACTGGGAGATGGTGTGTCTCACCGTTGGTCACGAACTCGATTTCACACACCTGCGAGGAGTGCGTGAGCCGATACGCACTGCGCGCGGGCGACTCCTCGACAATCTGCAGTTCATACTGAGGGAAAGCTGTTGAGAGGCTTTCTCGATAGTGCTGCCGACCCCCCAGCCGGTCAACGCACAGGCGAACGCGCTGTCCCTTTGAACGACGGAGAATCCCGTATACCAGACGAAGGGCGAGCCCCAGCAGCACGACAGCCTTGTTTCGTGTGCGTTTCACAAGCTGGTTGTATTCCGCCGCAAGCAGCAGTTCGCATCGTACGGCTGTGAGCTCAATGTCGTTTTCGGCACAGTCAAGTCTGACCGCATTCGCCCTCGTTGCAACATCCCCGACATCGTTGCTCAATGGGAGACTCAGACCTTCGTCGCAGTACCACGGATACTCTCGCCTTATCTGGGAACCACCCGGGGCCAATAGATCAAGCAATTCCGGCATGTTCCCCGGGCGGTGCCCGCGGACAGCAAGCATGACCAGTGCAGCCCGCTCCAGAGGCCCAAGCTTCCCCCGTGAGTATAGTTTCTTGCTGTCGGCAATCGCCAGGCGGCGTGCTCCGCGTGACACTTTCGGCGTGGAGCTTCGCGCCAGTGCCTTCCACAGACACGCACCGACGCTGGCATCAGGAACTCGAAAAGCTACGCTGGAAACAACGAGTGGGCCCAGTATTGGCCCGTACCCTGCCTCATCAATACCCGCGAGTATCGCCAAGGGAACCTCATCTCCTTTTCAGCAGACAACCGGCGTCAATCTATGAGGCGTATAGTCGATAGGCAAGCGATAAGGAACATGGCGGTTTGGCGTTTGCGCCCTCGGTATTGCGGCCAGGAGGGAGGCATGGGGCTACTTTCCGCCCTCGCACATCGGCTCGAGGGCCTTGATCAGCCGTTTGAAGCCTCTCGCGTTCGGATCGCACGGATCACACAGCAGCAGGCGCGTCTTTCGCCCCGCGACACCACTGGTGCGCTCGATCAGGTGCTCAATACGGTGGACGCATTCGCTGGTTTCCCTGCTGCGGCGACCTACACCGGCATTGATGATCACAAGATCGCTTTCAACCAAGCCGTGGTATGGCGGCTGAAGTTGAATACGAGTGGCCAACTCGTCCCCCAGCGGTGAGTAGAGGAAGGCTCGTGCCTGCGAGTCGGTGAGGTCGGGACGCTCCTCGGGGGGATCAACATCCTCCGGCCCGCCCCCGCTGAAAAGTCCGAATATCTCGGAGGCAAACGCTGCGGTATCGTCGAGTACCCTTTGAAGCTCGATGGCTGCCCGTTGGGGATCGCGGAATATCTGCGTTAGCCGGGCCGGCACAGGCATTACGAATATGCGCCCGTCGTAGGGATATGCGCATCGTACTACAGGATCTGCATCGGCTTCGACTACAACCGAGCCAAAGCGATCTCGCCCGTGTATGGCGGTGAGAGCTTCGGGGAGGACCTCGAATATGTGCTGCTCGTCGTACTCAAGCCAGCTGGCCGTCGCCACGCCGCAATTGCGGGGAGGTTTGCCGTTGGTCTCGGGCGGGCGCTTTCCGCCGCCGGTCCGCGCGAGCCGAATGTAGTGAGGTTCGTGTTCCCAGATCCGGTCTATCATCGTGCGGATGACGGCGCTCTTTCCCGAGCGCCTCGGACCGCTCACAAACGTCACCGCAAGTCCCATGTCTTACCTTTCCCACGCGTGGCGCAAGGCCGACCCAGCCTCGAACGCGCGACATCAATGATAGGCGCGCAAATGCAACAACAACAAGCCGGATACGATTCTTTGCAATTGATAGGGCGGATTTGCCTCGAAGTTGCCTGAAAAGGCAGCAGCTGGCGATGTTATAGGTACATAAGTAAAGCTTGGTTCTTCATATTTTCCGCGGGCTATGGAGCAGTCGTATACCGGCAAGGCGTCACACGGCGCGATGGCTGAATGGCTACTCCTTGCCTGGTGGTGATGCAGCGTGAGTCGGACTCTGTTTGGCGTGGTCTCTCGTCTTGCGCAAGGCGAGGATCAGTTCAATCTCACCGGTGGTCTTTCCGACCTTATCGGCTATCTGCACCGGCTCGAGCCCGTCATCGGCGAGTCGGTAGATGGCGGCATGGCGGCCATTGGGTTCGGGGCAACGTGAGGCGGGAGCATTATCGCCCACGGTCACATCCAGAGTAGACCGTCCGTTGGCCATGTTGACCAGGCGCGACAGCTTGTCAATCCGCTCGTCGGCGTCTCGGATTACCGCTTCCAGCTTGGCAAACCTCGTGTCGATCCGGCCTTGAATCTGCCTGGCCAACTGGTCCAATTCGAGCATGGTCTGTTGGAGGTCGCGCTTTGCCTCGCTCTCACTCTGCAAATCGGCATACATTTGCCTGGCTGTCGAACGAGGCTGGCGGCGCGAACTGCGCACGCGCCGGAAGGTGGATCGCATAACCAGAGTCAAGCAGATCAGTGCGCCAGCCAACAAAACCAACTGTCCGGCGCCGACACTGTTGCCATCTGCGATCTGCAACGCTGATGCGATCATTGGCTTGCTGAATGTACGGGCGACCTCCATGTCACACCTGTCAATAGGTTTCTGCTAGGTCCGAGGCATAGCGACAAGTCGCGGGCCGGCCTCAATCGTCGAACTCATCCGGTTCGTGTTGCCGTCCACGCCTCTACAGCTGCCGCCATCACGGTCCGCAAGGGCGCCTTATGTTTGTCGGCTGCCGCCGCGCAGTCTTCGTACTCCGGAGCGACCGTATCTGCGCCATCCCTCTGGCCGACTTTCATGCGGATCTCACCGAAAGCCGTGTCGACGGTCACGTGCCTGCGCCGCAACTTGGCCCGCTGGACCACGTGTCGCCTGATGCCGAAGGTCGTCGTCTCAGCGAAGATGATGCGTTCCATCGCATCCACGCCCGTACTATCGCACAGCACGGTCAATACGACACCAGTCCGCGATTTCTTCATGTGTATCGGCACGGCGTAGGCATCAAGTGCACCCTCACTGAGCAAGCGCTGCAGACAATACCCGACCACTTCCGGGGACACGTCATCGAGGTTGGCTTCCAGTACTGCGACTTGATCGGTGTCACCCCCGCCAGCCGTCTCCCCGAGTATGACGCGGAGCAGGTTCGGGCAGGTCTGTCCTTCGCGTGTTCCTGCCCCGTAGCCGACCGCACGGATGGTCATCTCGGGAAGTTGTCCGAACTCATCGGCCAACGTGGTAAGCAGGGCTGCACCCGTCGGTGTGCAAAGCTCACCCTTCTCGTCGGTAGAGGCAATGGGCACACCTTTGAGAAGTTCCGCCGTTGCAGGCGCGGGCACGGGGAGAGTCCCGTGTGCGCAATCCACAGTGCCGGAACCGGGCGGTATTGGTGAGCAGACGACTCGTTCAACTCCCAAGAGATCCAAGGCGGTCAGTGCTCCAACAACGTCCACAATCGCATCGATCGCACCGACTTCGTGAAAGTGGATCTCGTCGACGGACACACCGTGCACCGCCGCCTCTGCTTTGCCCAGGCGCTCAAAGACTCGCATGGCATCCTTTTTGACGGAGGCACGCAGCTTCGATGCGTTGATGATCTCGGTCACATCCGTCAGGCCGCGATGAGGCTGTCCTGCCTGGGTCTCAAGATCGACCAGAAACCTGGTCGCAGCGAATCCCTGTTTGCTTATCTTGTCGATCGAAAGTGAATAGCCCTCGACAGAGAGCGAGGCAAGCTCGGCGCGCAGTGCTACAGCGTCAGCGCCGGCATCCAGCAGCGCCGCCACGATCATGTCACCAGCAGCTCCGCTGAAGCAATCAAAAAAGGCGGTTCTCATTCTAACAACCTCACCATCCCACACCGGTGCCGAGTGAATCGCAGGCAAACCCACGAAGTCCAAGCTGCAACGATAGTCGCGCACGTACCGCCGGTGACGCGCGGCATCAGTTGTACCGAGAAACCCACGTGCTGGCCAGCATGCCAATCCGTTAGAGCAATTTCTGTTATTGTCTAGCGGTTCAGAAGTTGGGTGCCGTGCCCAAGCGAAGCGCCGGCATGCAATTCGCCCGCTACACAATATCCGAATCTGCTATAGTACTGTGTTTCGAAAATCCCGCGACTATCAGTGGAAAGGAGCCGCAGGCGTAAAGCCTGCGGACATTCCAGCTTCACCCCCTCACGATGTCACCGGGCTTTGCGCCCAGTGCTCTTAATGAGTGAACCGCGTCGATTCGTGGCCTTGTTGCACCAGCAGTGGCAAAGGTAGCGCTGTCATACTAATGCGTCCATCCGATTATGCTCATCCCATCTTGAACGAGCAATGCACCATCGCAAACCAGGATCGCGCGCACATCGGAGAGCCCCCCGAACGTGCACGCTCCTCCCACCCGCGGTATCACGCCACTGGCATTCCGATGATCATAGAAATAGGCAACGGCCTGCGCATCTTCGAACTCGTCGGGGACGTCGACCGCCACAACGTAGGCTTGCGTGAGCATTCGTCCGGCAAAACTCACCTGATCGGGTGTCGTCCCACGCCAAAGGGTGAGGCCGGTCACTTCGTCTACTGCCGATACCATAGACGCCGTACTGATAATCACGCTTCCGGCCTGGCGATGCACCGTGAATCCATCCGCTCCCCGGCGTGCCAGCCTTTCGGTTTGCCATACGGTGTGCCCATCCTCGAGGCTTATCTTTCTCAGTCGTTGGCCGTCGTCGGACAGATACAATGCGTCGATATCCAACGCGAGTGACCCGGGGCGGGGGTGGCCAGCCATAAGCACGCGCCACCGCTGCACACCCGTTTCTGGATCGTAGGCAGCCAAAGATTGCGTTGTCACAAGAATTACCTGCCCATCCAGCGAGATGTATAACCCGACAGTCGGACGGTTTTCCTCCGTTGCCGTTGCACTGATCCATTCTCCGGTAAGGGCATCCACCCTCACGATCACAGCCTTCCCATCCTGGGTGACGTGATAAGCAATCCACATGTCACCGATTTCCACGGGGCCGATGGGGGTGGGTCGATGAGTCTCGGACCACATCATCTCTCCGGAGTCAACAGCCACGCAACTCATCTCTCCGTTGTCACGCACGCTCACAAGACGATTCCCCTGCAAGGCATGCGTCCGGTATCTTTCGCCGTTCTCCCAATCCGCCAGGCCGTCGTCGACATTCTCCGGGTAGTCACTATGCGACCAGCGAAGGGTGCCGGTGGAGACGTCCACCGCAAAAACCTCGTACAAGGTGGCGAAGATGGCTGATTCGTCGGTTGCTATCAACAGTTCCGCATCGCCGCGAACGTGGAAAGGTTCGGGCCACGCTTCGGCGTTCGTCGCGGCGTGAAATGCTCTTACGGTTTGATCGGTGGAGACGAAGTACCGACGCCAGCGGCAAGCGGGATGGTCGGCAAACCGTGGGGCTAAAAGCGCAACAGGACCATCGAACTTGCGGTCGTATTGTTTTTCCAAGGGCAAGGCAAGCTGCGGCCTGGCGGGCTCTACCTTCGCGCACAAACCGATGAGCCTCTTGCGATACTCGAGGAAGCTTATCGATTTGCCTTTGTAATCGGTGGTTACGCCAGGATGTTCGCGAGCGGCCTTTGTGAGCCACCGATAGGCGTTCTCGGCTCTCCCGGCCTGCTCAAAGGCGTCGGCGATCTTGCGGATAAGCTCCGGGCGATTGACGTGTCTTGGAAACCGGTGATATGCCCGGGAAAACAACCCTGCCGCTTCACCGGGGTTGCCTGCTTTCACCAGAAGCTCGCCGTGTGCGATCAGGGCCCGGGGAGCGGCGTCGCTGTTCGGGAACGTCTCGACAACTTGTGACAACACATCGACATCACCCAAGTCCTGCCCCATCTCGAGCCGGCGCTGAGCCTGAGCCTCGTACGCCGCATAGATTGACTTGCCGTTCCTTTGAATGAGCTCGGCTATTTTGTCCTCGGGATTGACACCGCGCAGATCCGAGCTGTCACCGCGGCGTATAAGGGCCAGTTCGCGAAGACTGCGATCGCGCAGAACCTGATGGTAGAGAGACAGGGCCTTTGCGGGCTGCCCGGCCTGCTCGTAAAGTCCTGCAAACTCGAGACGGTATCGCAAATGAGCCGCTGTATCGGGCGGGCACTGCGACACCAGGTTGAACAGCGTCTCCAGGCGACTCTCGTCGAGCAACGAACGACCGGACAGCACATCGACGAACATCAATATGTCGTCGAAGAAACGGCGCTTCAGCGATGGTTCGATCGCCTCGAGAAACCCCCCGGCTCGCCGTACGGCCTCATCGAGCACCTTGAAGGCCTCGTCAAACTCGGCACCCCGAAACGCCACCTCGGCAAGTTCCAGGGCGGGAAGCGGATCGGAGGGATACGCCGCCATGCGCGAGCGCAGAGCGTTCCACAATTCGGCTTTGTGCACGTACGCCGTGATTGAATCTCCCCCGGCAACAAGCAACTGATCGGGCAAAGCCAACAGGTTTCCCCCGGTGCCGGACGCACCCCATGTTGCCTCGCTTCGTGTTCCGTCGGCGACGTCGTAGCCTACCAGGCCTGAACGGGTGGGGATGACCACGCGGCCGCCGACCCACAGTCCCCTGCCATGCAGCGACGCCCCCGTCGGCAATGGTGCGGACCACTTCCGCTCACCTTTGGATAGATCGTAGCAAGAGACTTCCTCACCGGCTGTGCAGAGAATGTCGCTCTTGACGCCAAGGAGCGTCTCGACGCTTCCCAGTTCACTACACGGGATAGACCGTATAAGTCGCCCGTCATCTGCTGCAAGCATCAGAACGCTGGAAGCTGCGACAGGCAGACAGATCAGCCGTCCCGAGTCAAAGAGTATTGGATTGAAAGCCCAAGGTGCCAGTTCGGCGGAATGCCAATCGGGCGTGTGAGACTCCCTGCCTTTGCGATCGTAAAGGCGCAACCAGCGCACCGCTCCGGTATGAGCCGACACTGCCGCAATTGATCCCAAGTTGCTGCAGACATACGCGGTATCACCCTCCAGAGTGACCATTGTCAGCGTGGGCTGGCGGGTCCCGAATGTGCCCGTCGACGCACTTCCAAGATGAGATCGGAAGATCATGCGCCCGTTGACCGCACTTAGACAATAGAGATAGCAGTCCTCGAAGCCGAAGGATCGTCGCCTCCTGCCCACAACGTACAGACGACCGTGGGCGATCACTGGTGATGAATCGAAGCTCAGCTCCGAGGGCTGCTTCGCCAGTGCCGCATTGTCACTTCGCCATTCTGGTGTGCCCGTTGCGGCGCCCAGGCATACCAGTTCAGGGGCGCTCTGGGCGGATTCATAGCCGTAGTAAGGGATGATGTCCCCCGGAAGCGCGGCATAGACGCGATTGTCGTGGATGGTCACGGAATCCCAGCGCGAAGGCTGAGAAGCCAACTCGTTGTATCCGGCTTCGGGGGCATCGTCCGCTCGGAACCGCCAGGCAACCACGCCGGAATTAAGGTGCAGGGCGATGATCTCGCGACAACGTTGCACAAATACCAAATCACCGCTTACCACGGGCTGGATAGACAGGGCACGTCCGTCGTCCGGTCCTGCTCCGACATCATCGTCTTCAACGAAATCGTCTTCCTCAACCGCGGTGCCCGCCGGCTTGAACACGTCACTTCGCCACAAGAGCCCAAGTTCGTCTACGGTGGATTCGCCGGTACGATTACGCTCCGGCCCACCGCCGAAGACGGGCCATTCCTCGGGGGGAATCTCCTGATGCAATCCGGCAAACGAGTCCCGCAGTTCCGCTACCACCTGCTGAACCGGACGGTCGCTGCCTTGGAAGCGGATGGTCGTGTCCGCGTCGATCGAGGTGAGATCAACTTGAGAGTCCCCAAGCATGATCGACAGGACTACCAGCATCGCCCGGTAACGGGAGTCATACTGCTTCCCATCCGGATGGTGGACCAGGACTCGTTGATAAACACGCCGGGCCAGCGTCAGATCGCCGGCCTCGATCGCCAACTGGGCGATCGTGTCCGCAAACCTCGCCGCTGCAGCCGTACAGAAGTGCTGATCGAAGAGGTTGAGAAGGTGCTGAAGATCGCGCGAGCCCGACGAAGCTTCGAGCGCGGATATCGTATCGCGTTCGTGACGCGCACGGTAAGCGTCTAGCCCTTCTTGGGGCCAGGTGCAGATGATGTCGTTTATGTAAGCGCGAATGCCCACATAGCGTCCTTTCGACACACGCACCAGCCCGTCACCGGCAGATTCGAGAGTCTGCCGCAACAGTTCAGCCGCTTCGGTCCAGCGGCCGGCATCGGCAAGCTTACCCGCTTTGGCGATAGCATCGGACGCTTCCAGACTGTCGTTGAGGTATATGTTGGATACCTCGGCGCCGGATGCGGTGTCCCTGATGTCCCCTAAGCGCAAGACCTCGTCTTCCTCACCACGCACGCCGGACGACCCGAGACAGATGAATGCCGGTGCAATGGCAGCGACGAGGGCCCGCAGGTGTTGCATTGGGCATCTCCGATCAGTCTTGCTGTTGCCGTACGGCATTGGGGGCTCAATCGACGTAACGACCGATCAATAGATCGAGTCGGCGTCTAACTTCAGCGTCAATCTGAGCCTTGTCCGACCAGATCGCAAGCTTCAATGCTTCGTGACATCGGCAGGAACGCCTTTGATTATCCATAAGCTTCAAAGCTTCGTGAATCAGAGAAATGGCGTTATCCGTCGCGCGTCTCAGGTTGCCAAGTATCTCCTTAAGAAGAACATCCTCACTGCGCGAGGGGTCGGCGGGCCGCCAGCAGTCATAATCCGTGGGAAGGGCTACGAGGGCATAGCACATCTCCGCTTCACGGGCCAGCTTCGCCTCCGGCATACAAGTCATACCCACCAGGTCGCCGCCCCACTGGCGATGCATGTGCGACTCGGCACGGGTGGAGAACTGGGGCCCCTCCATGCAGACGTAGGTCCCCGCGTGATGGACGGGCACATCGACGCGCTCGCCCGCACCAGCGAGAAGCCGGCGCAGGTGCCGACAAAACGGCTCGCCAAACTCCACGTGAACGACCAACCCTTCGTTGAAGAACGTGCTTTCCCGCCGGCAGGTCTTGTCAATCACCTGGTCGCACAAGACCAGATGTCCCGGCTCGATGTCCTCGCGCAGGCTTCCAGTCGCTCCGCTGGCGATTATCGCGGAAACGCCCAGAGTCTTCAGTGCCCATATATTCGCGCGGTAGGGAACGGCAGAAGGGTTGATCATGTGCTCAGGGCCGTGGCGTGACAGGAACGCGACATCGACACCTTCCCAGTTTGCCACAATAGGATTGCTGCTCGGCGGACCGAAGGGAGTCTCCACCGCAACGGTCTTGCCACCAGCTTCCTTTATCAAGACATCGCTGAGCCCCGTTCCTCCGATGATGCCAACAGTCGCCTTTTCCACGCACTATCCTCTCGCCTGGGAAACAGGATCCTTTCTGCATCGGTGGTGGAATCGATTGCGTCCATCCCACCGCGCTACTCGAGCTGGACGGATTATACCCGGGTCCGCTTACACACACTACAGCGTCCTGGTTTACACCCGGGTACAATCCCGCCTGGCACGAGGAACAGCCTCGCCGCACACGACGGGAACGGTGTGGGTACCGCCAGATGGAAGCGCAACCACAAGGCGAATACCGGAATCCGGTTTATCTCAGCTTGAGCGTGACCTCACATCGGCCGGTATCCGGCAGCGGCTTGATGTCGAATCCGAGCCGGCGGGTCAGGTTCAGCATTGCCTCATTATCGGCAAGCACCTGCCCGACAATCTCCGGCGTTCCCCGAGTCCGGCAATAGGCAATGATTTTGTTCATGAGCGTGGTTCCAAGCCCGGTTCTCCGCAGCCCCGATCGGACCATCACGGCAAAGTCCGCCCGCGTGTTTGCCGGATCGAAGATCGCCCGAACCACAGCAAGCGTCTCCTTTTTGCCTCCGTCCTGCTCCGCGGTGGCGATAAGGGCCATCTCGCGGTCATAGTCGATCTGAACCAGCCGGGCCATCTCGGAGGGCGGAATATCCCTCGTGACGCCCAGGAGCCGGAAACGAAGATCCTCGGGCGACAGGCTGTGGAGGAACTCGTCGTGCGCGGGTTGATCTTCCGGGCGGATGGGGCGGACGAAGACCTCACGGCCGGACGGGAGAGTGATGGTCTCCTCCAGTCCCCGCGGATAAGGTCTAATGGCCATCTGCTTGCCGGGCGCACCGGTGGCCGTCACACGGACGCGAGCGTCCAGCGCGAGCACGCCGCGGTTGTCCGCAAACAACGGGTTGATGTCCAACTCGGCAACTTCGGGGCAATCGACGATCAGTTGCGAAAGCTGGATAAGCGTCAGGCAGATGGCATCGAAATCCGCCGGTGGGCGACCTCGATACCCTTCGAGGAGCTTGGCCACTTGTGTTTTGGATATTAGATGCCGGGCCAAGTTCATGTTCAGCGGCGGCAAGGCCACTGCTCGATCGGCGATGACCTCGACCGCAGTGCCCCCGCGCCCGAACAGGATGATCGGTCCAAAAATAGAATCGGTGCTCATGCCCACGATCAGCTCGTGTGCCTGAGGACGACTGGCCATCTTCTGCACTGTAAAACCGGTGAGCTGTGCGTCCGGTGCGGTCCTGGACATTCGGGCGAGCATGGCTTCAGCTACCCAGCGAACCTCCTCGGCAGTGCCTAACCCCAGGGCTACGCCGCCCACATCAGACTTGTGCGAGATCTCGGGCGACAGGATCTTCAGGGCCACCGGGGGGCCTATTTCCTCAGCCAACTCAGCCGCCTCGTCCGGGGTGGAGGCGACCCGCGTTTCGACCACGGGTATTCCGTAGGCTGCCAATACTTCCTTGGCCTCGGCCTCGGTGAGCAACTCACGCCCCTGTTTCAGCGTCTTTTCGATCACCGCTTTGGCTTCGCTTACCCGGGGGGTGAAATCGGTGGGTGCCGACGGGGGCACCTGGGTGAGAATATCCTGGTTTCGCTCGTAGCTGACCATGTGCATCAAGGCCCGCACGGCTTTCTCCGGCGTGTCGTAGGTGGGGATGTCGGCATGGGCGAAGATCAGCCTAGCCCGATCTGCAAACTCTCCACCCAGCCAACTGGTGAGGATGGGCAGGTGGGCTTCTCGGACGACGTCGACAATCGCCCGAGCTGAATCCTCCGGTGGGGCCAGCGCGCTGGGGGCGTTTATGACCAGGATAGCGTCAACACCCGGATCCTCGACGAGAATATGAAGGGCCTTGACGTACACCTCCGGCCCGGCGTCGCCGATCATGTCCACCGGGTTTCCACGCGACCAGGTACCGGGCAGAAAGTCATTGAGCTTGCGCATGGTTTCATCTGAGAGTATGGCCAGTTTGCCGCCGCGCATGGTCAGAGCGTCGGCTGCAATGACACCTGGTCCGCCGCCGTTGGTCAGAATCGCCACCGTCTCTCCGGTAAGCGGTCGGGAACGGGCCAGCGTCTCGACTGCGTCGAACAGCTCATCCAGATCGAAGACGCGCAGTATGCCTGCGCGACGCAGAGCTGCATCGTAGACGTTATCCGCGCCAGCCAGTGCGCAAGTGTGAGAAGCGGCCGCCCGAGCGCCCTCCGCGAAACGTCCCGCCTTGATCATCAGGACCGGCTTGTTGCGAGCCGCCGAGCGGGCAGCGGACATGAACTTGCGGGCCTCATCCGCTCCGAGCGACTCCATATACGACAATATGGCGGTGGTCTCCGGGGCGCTGCCCAGATAGTCGAGTACGTCACCGAAGTCGACGTCCGCGCAGTTGCCCAGGGAGATGAAATGCGAGAATCCGATTCCCTTGGCTCGGGCCCAATCGAGCGTAGCCGTGCAGAAGGCGCCGGACTGAGACACAAAGGCCAACGGACCGGGCTCGATCGGGGCGTGAGCGAAGCTGGCATTCAGACCAACGCCTGGGATCAGCAGTCCAACGCAGTTCGGCCCGAGGATGCGCAGCAGGTGCGGCTTTGCTGCGGCAAGCATGGCTTCCTGAACCGTCTGCCCGTCGCGGCGCATGTGCTCAGACAGCCCCGCGGTAATGACTACCGCCCCCCGTGTGCCTCTCTCGCCAAGTTGATGGATCAAACCGGGTACCGTCGCCGGACTGGTACACACCACCGCCATATCCGGAGTCACCGGTAGACTGGACACCTCCGGGTAGGTTAGGACCCCGCAGACCGCCTCATACTTGGGATTGACGGGCATAATCGGGCCGGTGAATCCCGACTTCAGCAGGTTGCGCATCACCGTTCCGCCAACGCTCTCCGGGTTGTTTGACGCCCCTACGACCGCCACGGAGGTGGGTTTGAACAACGAATCAAGATGACGAACACTCATCGAGAAGAATCCTTATTCGCAGGTTCTGCATCAAGTGATCACTTCCCAGCAACGGTCCGGAGTGTAGTCGAACTTGTCCCGGCGCCAACGGGGTGGACGGACCGTCTTCCAGACTATTGTCATGTCGGTACGCGGGATTGTACACAAACAGGTGGACAGCGTTTGGATTGTACTACAGATGCGGTACTTCCGACGCATCGGACGAATCATCATCGCGAATGACCGTGACGGATCCGGCGCGGGATTCGTAGGAAAAATACCAGCTTTCGCCCCATACTTTCATGATATCGGTACCGAGAATCATGTCGGGCAAATGAGCGTCTTCAAAGAGTGCAGCGTCGATAGAGACCGAACCCAGCTTGCGGTGGGTCACGTTAATCGGAATGCGATCAAGCAGTCGGCTGATGGGCGAACTTACGAAGCTGCGCCGCAACATCGTCGCACTCGCTCCGGTGTCAAGCAACGCCAGGATTGCGTGCGAGCGACCATTCTCCAGGATCTCGACCTCGATGAACGAAGTGTCGAAGGTCGCCAGATGCGCGGGGAGTGGATCGAAGTCCACGGTTATGCCCTCGGAAGGTGCACGGGAAAGAAAGACGACGGTGGGGTCGGCGAAGTCGATTCCCAGGACAATCCCCGTCTTGCGGAAGAAGTGAAACCCAATTGCATTGTGGTTGGTAATCGAGTCACCGACGATGGCAGCATGTGTCGATGTGTCCACGCCTCCTGCCGTATAGGTGAAACCCTCGGTGACGTCGACGAGTCTCCTCCCCCCAAACGCAACTACCTCGGCCGAGTCGACAACATCCAGGCCGAAGCTGTCGCTCAGCATGATCTCATACCCGCCCCCGGTATCCACAACCGCCGACCCGATCGGCTCATCCTCGATAGCCAATGGAACGGCAAAAAGTTGAGCCGAGTAGTCGGGAAAAGTGTTGCCGCAGCCGAAAGCCATAGTCAGCGCAAGCGCTACGCCGCACACCCATAAGGCGAAGAATGGACCTTGGTTGCTCATGCCCTGACGCCGACCCCCGGTTTAGGACGCTGCCATCGAAGGGTACACCCCGGTTAGTGTCTCGGCCAGAGCGAGCCGCTTCTGAACCAGGTGGCGGCACTAACCAAGGGAGCATAACGGACATCTAATCGGGTGAGAGGAACGATACGGGCGGTGTGCCATGATCGGACCTTGACCGGTGGAAGCGGTTG
Organism: Phycisphaerales bacterium; assembly: GCA_020348265.1. Taxonomy (GTDB): domain Bacteria; phylum Planctomycetota; class Phycisphaerae; order UBA1845; family UBA1845. Next base: position 4,409,113 of record CP070744.1, read on the forward strand.
GTCACAATCGCAATCGGACCTGCGGGCCGGCGCGTTCGATCTCGGTCAAGCTCCAGGGGTTCGGCGGGATGCCCAAGGATTTCAGTGTGGCGAACCGAGTGCAATTGAGTAATCAAGGAGAATCGTAATGTTTACCCACCGTTGGCGAGGATGTCTTGGCCTAGTAATGGTCGTGTGCCTGACGGGGGCAACCTCGGGGCGTGATGACGTCCAGGACGTTACAGCCGTTGGGGAAAGCATCAGCCAAGATGGGGCCTGCAGCGACGCCCTGCGCAAGGCGCTCGAACAAGCCGGCCGCAGCGAGATAAGCTCGCACAGCAACGTCGAAAACTACGAGCTGATTCGGGATATGATCTACGCCCGTTCGGACGGCATCGTCACGGATTACCGAATCATCGAGCAAGGCGATGCAGCAGGAGGCGTGAAGTTCTGCAAGATCCGCGCGAGAGTCAGCAAAAGCGCCATCGCTTCGGAATGGGGGGCTCTTCAGAACGTGCTCGACCAGGTGGGGCGCCCCGCGGTGGCGGTCTACATCCTCGAACGAATCGACGGTGTCGTGCAGGACAGCAGCATCCTGGAACCGCAGATCGAGCACCGACTCTTGGAAGTAGGATTCAACGTCCTGGCCGGCGAGCACGTCAGAGTCGTGATGGAGAAGGAATCGGCTGATGCCGAGTCCGAGGTGAATATCCCCAAGGTCCAAGCTCTGGCGAAGGACTTCGGGGCACAGATCTTCATTACCGGTACCGCGCAGGCCAACTCCGCAGGCATCAAGGAGCTCGCGGGAGAGCCGACGGCCATGTACAACGGCGATGCGGTGATCAAGATGTTCTACACGGATACCGCGCAGCTTCTGGCCAGTGAGTCGCTGGCCAATTGGCGCGGGGGTGCGCGGGGCGTGCATTCCGTCTCCCCGCAGGCGGGAAAGAAGGCCCTGGAGAACGCCGGGCACGATCTCGTGGAGAGATGCTATCAGAATGTGATGAAGCGATGGGCTACGCAGATTACAGCCGGCGGTGAGATTGTCCTGGAAGTCGAAGGCCTCTCAGTGGCTGAGGCAATCGAGCTGAAGAAGAAACTCAAAGACATCCACCCGAGTAAGATAAAGAACGTCAACTACACCTTGACGAAAGGAATCGCCACGTACCGGATCAAGGCGGAGATGACCGCTGAGGAGTTGGCTGAATATCTGGTCGGGGGAGAATTCGAGGCGCTCATCGAGCTTGTGGATGTGAAGCCCTATCGGCTGCAGGCCAAGCGAGTCGCACCATAGTAGTCGCCGGTGGAGGGTGCCCATCCCGCCGCAGGCGAGGCGGGGAACAGACCTTGGCGGGCAAGCGATTCGAGGGTGCGAATGATATCACGCAGGTAATCCATTCCCCACCTCCCCACCCGTGCTGCGCAAGAATGGGGCGCCCGGCGGGTGGCTATCACCCCACGCCCTTCTCGAGGGCTTGGCCGTAGGGTTTCTGTGCGGTTGACGGCGCTACTGGCAAGCGTCAGACCTACCCGGCGGTCGCCATGAGTTACGTCAGGGCGACCACCGCCGCTTTATGCATGCCTGTTACGCCAAGGTCGCAGTTGCGTTCGATCCTGCGAAAGCCGTGGGAGCCTGCCAGGTGGGTAGCGGATCCCCCGGCCAGCTCTTCGAATCGGATAAGTCCGTCACGTAAGATATGACGGCCAACTTCGTGGGAAGCTTGTGCGTCCACCACTGTTCGAAGAAGTCCTCCATCTCCTGGTACTGCTCAAAGGAAAGGATCTCGGCGATAAGTGCGTTTTCGAGCGTAGTGCGAACGAAGTCTATTTGTTCAGCTGTAAGTCGATGCATCGATTCCTCGAGGTTGCGCACCTCTTCGCCGGGCATATTGGCGACAACTTCCCTCATCTGCTCGATCGCACTGCTGAGTACTTGCATGACCATCTCCTTGATCGTAAATGCCCGAAAGCCATCCACATGCCAGGATCGTCTGGGCTATGACACGATCATGGCAGTAATATAGGACCTGTGGCATCCTTAGCACTTGCAGATCCGTCTCTTGGCCGTGGGGCTGTGGCTCAGGTCCAGTCCCACAAGAGCACACGCCGCACAGACATCCACCACAATTCACTCTTGCGTCGTCGACTTGAAGTCTCGGCAGCTTCCTTCAAAGTAGGCAACTTTGGCTTAGAGTGACCCATCTCCCTGCGCACAAACCGGGACCTCCACGTGCCCTACCAAGCCGACTCAGGCAACACGTTGCCCTGGTATCGCCCGCCTCCATTTAGATCGGCGTTCGCCTGGCAAAGGTTGACGGCACGTGTCGTCCGTAAACGGACGAACGCGCAAAGGTAGTGAATCTTCAACGACTGCACGACGGGCTGATCGCTCCGGTCTGCTGCTGGACGGTCAAACGTCCAGCTTTACGTCCGAGTCACGGTCAAGCCCGATAAGCCTCCCGGGGTACGCGATTCTCCTGACACAGGGCAAGGGTGTGATACTCCGCGATGGTGATTCCATGGTGCGCGCAGAGCTGGAAGGGCCTCCTATATGCAGGGTCGCAACCCATGTAGCAGGTTCCCGACAGACTGGTCACCCCGGGGACTCTGCGGTGCGGGATTAGCCCGCCCATTACCAACGCGCCTCGCGGAGTGCGGTCGGTCCTGCCGAGACCTCGGTCGCCCCACATGGGCTCTGCTTTAACCAGGCCAGACGCCCGATAATCGTCAGATGTTCTTGGGTTTTGTTGTGGATCGGCCTCGATGCCCGCTATAAACAAGGAAGGACCCTTGAAGGAGCATTTGAGCGTTGTCTACCCCGCTCAGTCAGAACGAAGCAGCAGCCCCCGAAACTGCCCGTGTCTCAGTTTCCGTGCCGTTGTCGGACGGCGTATTGGCATTCGGAGCCGACCTGAAAAACACGGTCTGCACCGGGATAGGCAGCGAGGCGCTGATATACGGCCCGCACGGAGATCTGTCGCAACCGGAAGCTTATCGGAGCTTTCTGAAGACAGTTGCGTCGCTGCAGGAGACTATCGAGGACGACTCCTGCGTGATTGTCCACGATCTTCATCCGGGCTATCTTTCAACCATCCACGCTCAACGTCAGACTCAGCCGAAAGTGTCCGTGCAGCACCACCATGCTCACGCAGTCAGCTGCGCCGTCGACGCCCATGCGGATCTTCCGGTCGTGGGTGTCGTGTGCGACGGGACCGGATTCGGTACTGACGGCGCGATATGGGGCGGTGAAGTGCTACTATGCGATGACGACTCGTTCAGGCGGATGGCCCATTTCGACTACTTCCCCTTGCCCGGCGGTGATGCCGCTGCACGCGATACCTGGCGACCTGCGCTGTCGCTGACCCGGGAGACACTCGGTCAGGATTGTCTGTCGACTGCACCTGCAGTGTTCGAGTCAGTAGACTCCGGGGAGCTTGGATTAGTCGCCCAGCAGCTTGGGGCCGGATTGAATACCACAGATACATCAAGCCTGGGAAGGCTCTTTGACGCAGTGGCCTTCCTGGCGGGAGTGTGCAATCTCAACAGTTACGAAGGTCAGGCAGGCCAGGAGCTCCAGGCCGCTGCTCAAACCGTGCGTGATGCGGAGGCATACAGCTTTGAGGTGCTCGCTCGGCAAGATCCCGCTCGTATCGACTGGCGCAACATGATCAGGGAGATCATCAATGAGAGGTGTGCGGGTGTAGATGCTGCTATTATAGCCGGTCGATTCCATAAGACTGTTGTTGAAATGCTGGAATCCGCCGCTTGTGCAGTCGCTACCAAGACGGGCGTTAGCAGGGTAGTCCTTTCCGGCGGTTGTTTCTTTAATGCTCTGTTGCGCGACGGTTTGTCTGGACGTTTGACGACTCGAGGCCTGGAAGTATATATGCATCAACGTGTTTCTCCGGGAGACGCCGGTCTGTCACTGGGGCAGGCGCGGATCGGATCGGCGATGGCGTCCCGCAGGATAGGTAATACACAAGGAACTTGACGAATGTGCCTGGCTGTTCCCGGAAAGATAGTCGAGGAAAGCGAAAGCGGCGCCCTGGTCGACTTTCAAGGCAATCGCATGGATGTGTCCACCGTTCTTACTCCGGAGGCCGGAGTGGGCGATTGGGTGCTCGTGCACGCGGGTTTCGCAATCGCCAAGATCGATGAAGCGGCCGCTAAGGAGACCTGGTCGTATCTCGATCAAATGAAGAACCCTGATCCAGCGGATGAGAGTGACAACGCCGAGACCTCCGATGGATGAACAAACCGAGAAGTCCGTCTCTGATATACGCACCCTGGCGCGCTCAATCGCGCGCTCCGTGCAGATTATGGAGGTATGCGGCACGCATACGGTCTCGATCTTCCGCAACGGTCTGCGTGCGCTTCTGCCCGACAATGTGCGACTCATCAGTGGACCCGGATGTCCGGTGTGTGTCACCGCCCAGCGGCACATCGACGCATCCATCGAGTTAAGTAGTCTTGAAGACGTGATTGTGGCGACGTACGGTGACATGGTTCGCGTTCCGGGCCGTCTCGGGAACTTGGAGAGGCAACGCGGCGTGGGGGCTGACGTTCGGGTGGTCAACTCGGCGCGGGCCGCCGTTCGCCTGGCCCGGGAGAATCCGACCAAGCAAGTTGTGTTTATTTCCGTTGGGTTCGAGACCACCGCGCCGGCATCTGCGGCTGTGATTCTCGAGGCGGAAGACCTGGCGATTCAGAACCTCACCATGCTGACAGCTCACAAGCTGGTCATTCCGGCGATGTTGGCGCTGTTGGCGGATGGTGAGGTGCCTGTCGACGGCTTCTTGTGTCCGGGGCATGTCAGTGTGATCATCGGATCGGATGCCTATCGCCCGATTGTCGAAGACCATCACATCCCCTGTGTCGTTGCGGGTTTCGAGCCGCGGGGAATCCTCGCAGGCCTGGCAATGCTGCTTCGCCAGATCGCCGATGCCGATGCCCGTGTGGAAAACGCGTACGAAACGGCAGTCACCCCGCAAGGCAACGAGGTCGCCCAGCGACTGATGAAAAAGGTATTCGCGGTGTCGAACGTGCCCTGGCGGGCGCTGGGTGTAATCCCTCAGAGCGGGTTGGATCTTGCTCCTGCCTACAGGCATTTTGACGCTCTGGTGCGATTCGCCATCGAGCTTGGAGAGGACCTCGATCATCCACAGTGCAGGTGCGGCGAGGTGATCCAAGGCAAGGTCAACCCCAATGAGTGTCACCTATTTGGTACAACGTGTGCGCCGACCACGCCGATCGGCCCGTGCATGGTCAGCAGCGAAGGCACCTGCAGCGCGTGGTTCAAGTACAATCGGCCCTCGCAAGCAACGCGGGCAACAGGAACGGAGGTCAAGAAGTGACAAGAGTCGGTGTCCGGCAACAGAGCGAGACCTGCATCGTCCGGGCCCACGGGGGCGGAGGCGAGCTGATGAACAAGTTGATCAGCGAGCATATCATCTCCGCTTTTGGGAACACGACACTCAACCAACTTACCGACGGGGCCGTTCTCCCTGCTGAAACGTCACGGGTCGTCATCACCACGGATTCCTATGTTGTCGATCCGCTCCAGTTTCCCGGCGGGGATATCGGGCGACTGGCGGTGTGCGGTACGGTAAACGACCTGGCTGTCATGGGTGCTCGTCCGCTGGGCCTTAGCCTCGGATTGATAGTGGAAGAGGGATTCGAGCTGGCCCGTCTGGATCAAATTCTTTCTTCGGTGGCCAAAGCGGCACACGAGGCCGATGTGCGAATCGTCACCGGTGACACCAAGGTCATCGAGCATTCCGGCGGAAGCGGGATCTTCATCAATACCAGCGGTGTAGGCTCTCTGGATGACCGGATTAACATCGGCCTGGACCGCGTGGAAGTAGGCGACGCCATTCTAGTCAACGGGACGATAGGTGACCACGGAATGGCGGTCATGTCCGTGCGGAGCGGATTGGAGTTCGACACGGACATCCGCTCCGACGCAGCTCCCTTAAACGGACTGATCCACGAGCTGATCGACGCGGGCGTCGATATCCACTTCATGCGCGACGCTACCCGCGGTGGACTCGCAGCCGTGCTGGTCGACATCTGTGAACAATCCGGCCTGGGCGTGGAAGTGGATGAGAGCGAGCTGCCTCGCGACCCGATAGTCCGAGCAGCGGCCGAAGTTCTGGGGTTCGACCTGCTCACCGTTGCGAACGAGGGGAAGGTGGTCGCGGTTGTGCCCCAGGATCAAGCCGACATGTGCCTTGGACTGATGACCAGGCACACCCGTGGTAGGGATGGTGCGATTATCGGCCGGATCGTTGCTTGCGACCTGCCGTTGGTCGAACTGGTTACCGAAAGCGGTGGACGTCGCGTTGTCCAGCGTCCATACGGCGAGGAGTTGCCGAGGATCTGCTGACGGCGATCGCTGCCATGTAAGGCGATGGAACGAAAGCGTCTTCACGATCGAGTATGTTGAAACCGGTTGTTGACCTCATTACGATGGACATCCGGCCTGCGAACGTGGTCCAGGAGAGGGCAACGTCGACTTAGCACCGCTCCATCGACAGGAGGATGAGCCCATGCCATATAACGTCGACTTCGATGAGACTGATCGGATCGTCATCGTACAAGTATCAGGCGCAGCCTCGAGAGATGATCACCACCGCGCTCGCGATGAAGCCTGGCGGCTGTGCCGGGAGAACGGGTGTTCAAAAGCCCTCATCGATCTGCGTGAGTTGAACACTAGCCGTGCCTCCACCCTATCGTGCTTTACCTTTGGCGAGTCGGTTTCGCAGACGGCTCCGAATGTGCGGCTTGCCCACGTATTGCCCACGGATGTCAAATCGAAGAATGATGTGAAGTTTACGTCCACCGTCGAGGCAAATCGAGGCTTGGCGACCGGAGAGTTCGACAGCATCGAAGAAGCCAAGAGGTGGCTTCTTGGCGCGACATGCGCCGTATAGCTGAGATAGTCTTGCGCCATGCACGAGCTTTCCATAGTCAGTTCACTTCTGGAAGTAGCTGTCGACCAGGCTCAGCAACATCAGGCCGTAGGCATTAAGCGCATCCATTGCCGGATCGGGTGCCTGCGGCAGGTGGATCGAAACCTGCTCCGCCAGGCGTTTGAGCTTGCCCGGCAATCGACGTTGGCGAAGGACGCAACTCTGGAGGTTGTCCACGTGGGAATGCACTTGCGCTGTCGCGAGTGTGCCCACGAAGTGGACTTGAACGGTTGGCAGTTCGAATGTCCCGCGTGCGCTTCAACGGACGTTGATCTTGGCGGTGGGGATGAGCTGGAGTTGACATCAATGGAGTTGGAGGTGCCCGATGAGCATTGAGGTCCTGCGCAGAAGCATTTTCCAGAACAATGATCGCGCCGCCCAGGAGAATCGCAGTCTGCTGGATGAGCGGGGCATAACCGCCGTCAACATCATGGGTGGCGCGGGATGCGGAAAGACAACGTTGTTGGAGCATCTTATCCCCCAGCTGCGATCGGATTTCGCGGTGGCGGTTCTCGAGGGCGACCTGGCCACAACCAAGGATGCTGCACGGATTGCTGCGTTGGATGTTCCCGTAATTCAACTCCTGACCGAAGGCGGCTGCCATTTGACCGCAACTCTCGTTCAGGAAGCACTCGCCCGCCTGCCCCTTGCCGAGATCGACCTGCTCCTCATCGAGAACGTTGGCAACCCGATATGCCCGGCAAACTTCGACTTGGGCGAACACCTGCGCGTCGCCGTACTCAGCGTGACTGAGGGTGACGACAAGCCCGCCAAGTACCCGTTTCTGTTCAAGGTCGCGGATCAGGTGGTCATCACCAAAGTAGACCTGATCGCGCTGACGGATTTTGACCGGGAGCGTGCCCTGCGTGCCATCCATGCCCTGGACAAAGAGAAGGGCGTGCTGACCGTCAGCAAAAAAGATGCTTCATCGATCTCCCAGCTGGCCGATTGGCTCAGATCGCACGTGAGCACGTCGTAGCCAAGCTGGCCCGACGGCTGACTCTTCCTGTCGCCCACCAGTCAGTAGTCGAATTGCTGGATGGTCCGCTCATCTCTCAAGAGCCGTGCATACTTGTCAGCTTTGTCGAATCTTGTCCACGTCGCCTCCCTGCCAGCCACCAAGGCGGTACACTGAAGCGCGAAGCGGGTAATCGTACCCGCAAGTGCCCTGCAACGGAGGCTTGAGATGACCAGATTGCTGTTTCTGAACGTCAAGACCGTCACCGTTCCCTTTGCATGTGTTCTGTCCGCGCTGTCTGCTCGAGGCACTTACGCCGATATCGTTGATTTCGAATCTCCACGTTGGGTGCTGAAGAATGCCGAGACTGTCGAACATCTCGGGCGCAACTCGTTTCGTGGTACAGCCTATCTCGACGACGTCGAGTTCGAGAACGGCGTGATCGAAGTCGACATGGCCGTCGACGGGACTCGCTGCTATCCCGGGATAATCTTCCGGATGCAGTCCGAGAGAGAATTCGAACAGTTCTATATCCGACCTCATGTTACTTACCAATTCCCCGACGCGCTCCAGTACGCCCCCGTGTTTAACGGCGAAACGTGTTGGCAACTGTACAACGGTGAAGGTGTCACCGCCCGGGCAAACCTTCCTTTGAATCGGTGGATGCATCTCAAGATGGAGATCAAGGGGACGCAGGCTCGCGTCTATCTCGACAATGCCACCGATCCCGCACTGGTAATCAGCGACCTCAAGCATGGGCGCAGCAAAGGCTCGATCGGTGTACATGGGGGGAAGGACTGGGCGGCCTACTTCTCCAACTTCTCCTATCGTCTGGATGACTCACTCGAGTTTCCCGAGCCCGCCCCGATTACCATGCCGCCCCACACTATTACCGATTGGGAAATATCGAGTCCCTTCCCTGCGGGCGAGATTGCGCAGGATGCCTACCCCCAGTTTCTGACCATCTTCAACGCCGGATGGCGGAAAGCCGAGCCGGAGGCAAACGGACTGGTCAACCTCTCCCGACTTGTCACACGCCAGCCCGGTGAACCCGCAACGGTCCTGGCAAGAACCATCTTCCAATCAGATCGAAAACGCGATATGAAGTTCTCCTTCGGATACAGCGACAACATCACCATCTTCTTCAATGGAAAACGTGTGTTTACGGGTAGAAGTGCCTACCACAGTCGGGATGAGTCTTTCCTGGGAACCATCGGATTCCATGACGATGTACATCTGACGTTGGAGAAAGGTCTAAACGAGCTCTTCTTTCTGGTAACGGACGGATTCGGAGGCTGGGGATTTATGTGCAAGAGCGAGCGAAGGCTCCACCGTCCCGCCATCCAACACGAACTCACCACGAAACTGTGGGAAACTGAGCCCGTGTTCAAAACTCCCGAATCCGTACTCTACGATCCCAAGCGGGATGTACTCTATGTCTCCAACTACGACCGCTTTGCAGGGATGAATAGAGAGTCCGGGTTTCTCTCCAAGGTGCGCACTGACGGGGAGGTGGAACAGCTCGAATGGGTCACGGGTCTTGGCGGCCCACTTGGTATGGTCATTCACAACGGCGCTCTGTTTGTCGTCGAAGTCCGAAACCGCAGTTTGGCTGAGATCGACCTGGATGCCGGCACGATACGCAGGCGGATTCCCATACCCCGGGCAACATTCTTGAATGACGTTACGGTTGACTCGAAGGGCTACCTGTATGTAACCGATACCAGCAGATCGCGCAAAGCGAACGACATCTTCCGATGCATCGATGGCAAATGCGAAACCTGGCTGAAGCGCGACGACGTGTTTAGAGGCAACGGCATATTCTTCGATGGAAGCGGTTTGGTACTGGGCAACAACGGAGAATCGTTCTTCGATGCGGTTGACCTCGACACCGGCCGCGTCAGACACATCGCCTCCCTGGGCGCGGGCATAATAGACGGAATAAGGGGCGACAGCGCGGGCAACTATCTGGCATCCCTGTGGATGGGAAAAGTGTTCCGTATCTCCCCAACCGGCGACGTGGTAGAGATCCTCAACGCCGTCGAGGCACGACGCAACATCGCCGATTTCGAGTTCATAAAAGGGAAGAACTTGCTTGTCCTTCCGACATTCGAGGCCAACACGGTAATGGCCTATCGGGTGAAGGACGAAACCCCTTCGCAGGATTGACCGCAGCGCCCTGAAGGCCTGGAACGCGAGGCGTGTGACCGACCGCGGCTGCGTGCCTGCAGGATCCTGGCTGTCGTCGCCATAGGATATCTCTACCCCCTCATGCTTGTCGTCTGCAGCGTTGGCGTGCCCGTGTTAGCGCCCGCCGGAGGGATTCCTCTGGCCTTGCTCTTGGGATTCTGGTACCCTCAGGTTCGACGTGGCGGCAGGTCACTGGAGGTGCGGGGCGGCGATGCAAGGTAAAGGACTTCTCAAGAAACTGGGATACGATGAGTCTCCCAACTTCTTGCGCGGGAAGAACTTAGCGCGAGCGCCAGACTACGGGCACATCTTCCGACGCGCGAAGGACAAGCCGTGTGGGCTTCAAGGCGTCTACGCGCTTCGCGAACCACGGGCTGGTAGTGCACAGCCGATAGTGCCGGTGGTCTACGTCTGCCGGGCGGCCTCGCCAAGCGACACCGATGAAATCCACCGGCTCGTTTGGAATCAGGATGTTGTTCCGTTTGTTCTCGTTTACACACGCGAAGAGGTCAGGCTGTACTCCGGCTTTCGGTGCCAGGAGAGCAGCAATGACTCGAAACGAGGATTGTTGCTCCTCGAGGCGTTCAACGACATCGAAAAGATCATCCACGGCTTCTGCGCCGAGGCGATCGACAGCGGCAGAGTATGGAAAGAGTGGGGGTCGGAAGTCACCGCCAAAACGCGGGTCGAGTGGGAGCTGCTCGATAACCTGCAGCGTCTCGACAAGTGGCTCCAAGGCGACGGGGGCTTGAGGCGCGAGGCTTCTCACGCCCTGATTGGCAAGTATGTCTACCTCCACTACCTCAAAGATCGCGGCATCCTCGAAGCCTGGTTTGACAAATGGAACATCGCCGAGGGAGAGGTCTTCGGTCGTTGCGCAAAGCGGGCCAAGCTCGAACGGCTCATCCGCCGCCTTGACGACTGGCTCAACGGTGCGGTATTCCCGATCGACTTTCGCGCCCCAGGTGCCCCGAGCCAGGAACACATAGAATGGGTCGCGAGCGTTTTCGCGGGAGATGAAGTCCTCGATGGTGGTGGTCGCCAGCTCCATTTCGACTTCGCAAGGTACAACTTCAAGTACATCCCCATCGAAACGCTCTCTGTTATCTACGAGCAATTCCTGCATGCCCCCGACACTGACGCCAAACCTGTCAAGGACGGTTCAAAGAAGATCAGTCGGGGACGTGAAGCCGGTGCCTATTACACACCCCTTCCCGTCGTCAACCTCATGCTGGCTGAGATGGAGGAGCGGCTGCCTTTGAAAAAAGGCATGAGGATTCTCGATCCATCCTGCGGGTCCGGCGCCTTTTTGGTTCAATGCTACAGGCGACTAATCGAGAAGGAACTCCCGGCGGGCACGAACAGACGCTACGCACTGCACGAGCTACGCAAGCTACTGGAGGATCACATATTCGGCGTTGATCGTGATGCGGATGCTTGCAGTGTTACGGAGTTGAGCCTCACGCTGACGCTGCTTGACTACATTGATCCGCCTGATTTGAACGGCGACGAACGTCGTAAGCTGCCCTCGTTGCGCGGCCGGAATATCTTCTGCGCCGATTTCTTCGACGATGAAACGCCATGGGCGTTGGACTCAAAGACACTGCAGAACCCAAAGAAACGGGATTTCAACTGGATTGTGGGCAATCCCCCTTGGAGCACGCTGAGTCCTCGCAAGCTTAGCGTACTTGACCGGGCCGCTTGGAACTGGATGGGTGTGAACAAGGATGCCACCCCTGTCGCCGACAACCAGATTGCGCAGGCCTTCGCTTGGCGAGTTACAGAGTTCCTTGGGTCTGATGGCAAAGTGGGTCTTCTGTTGCCTGCGATGACCCTGTTTTCAAAGACGCGCGCCTTCCGCAAGGCATTCTTCGCAAAGATCGATGTGCTTGCAGTAGTCAACTTCGCAAACCTCAGGCACGTCCTGTTCCGGGGACGTTCGTCGGCTCCTGCCGCCTCGTTTTTCTTCAGTCCGCGGCTGGTCGGTCTTCAACGCGAGGAACACGAGGAGTCCATCCCAACGTACTCACCGATGCTCGCCAATCAAGAACCTACATTACAGGTTCGAGAGAGTCCTCGTGGTCAGTCCTGGAGCCTCGTGGTAAACGCAAGCGAAATCCACGGCATCGCAACGCACGCTGTCGTGCACGGCGATGCTTTGCCTTGGAAGACGGCTCTGTGGGGTTCGCATCTCGATTTGCGACTTCTCGTCAAGACTGCGAAACGGTTTCCGTCGCTCGGTGAGTTAGATAAGGACGGAACTTTGACTGTATCGGAAGGGCCACAGTTACGGGAAGGACTCGTTCGCCGTGGCGATGAGAGAACAGCTTACTGTGACGAAGTGGTTGGGAAGGACTACCTGGACACGCGCCGCCTTTCAGGTTTACGCGACATCTTCAATCTCCCAACAAACGCACTGACGCCGAACCGTAAGCACTACCGTCGTGTGCGTGGAGGAGAGAAGGGGCTCTTGGTCTGTCGGCCGCCACATGTCGTCGTGAGTGCATCGCGAGCCTTTGTGATATACTCCGATCAGTATTTCATCCCTGTTGGTCGCCAGATTGCCATCGGCGGCGCAAACTCCGATGCGGCATTCCTCAAGGCATTGTCACTCTTCCTGAATTCTGACTTCGTGTTCTACCATCAGTTCTTCACATCGCCCGAGTTTGGCATCGGTCGTGATCGTGCCGTACTTGATGCGATGAAGGCGCTGCCCATTCCGTTCGACCAGTTGTCCGCAGCTTTTTCGCGAGATTGGTGCAATCTCCATTCCCGCATCGTGGATCTGCCCATCAGGCGACTGGCAGATAAGGCAGACGATCAGATGCGACTCTCCTATTCTGGTGCTGACGATGTCGCCGCAGAACGAGAGAATCTCATTCGGGAGCTTAACACGCTTACGAAAGAAGCTCTCAAGCTCGATGATCGGGAGCAGGCCCTGGTCGATGATTTTGCACACGTACGTCTTGAGCTGAATGATGGCAAGACCGGGAAGCCTGCAGTGCGTCCTCCAGAGGTCAAGGAAATGCGGGCCTATGCGAAACGTCTCAGGAGCGAGCTTAATGCCTTCATCGGTAGAGAGTTGTTAAAGAGCCACTCGGTGAGAGTCATCCATGATGAGCTCTCGGCGATGATTTGTGTGAACCTCACGAGAGACGCCAACGTCGCCCGTAAGATCATCGTTGAACACGCGGACAACGAGGGCGTGAGGCAACTTAGGAAAACTCGCCAGCGTCTTCGGCAGGAAGTCAGTCAATGGGTCTACTTTGATCGGAATCTGCGCCTCTATGAAGGAACTCGCACGTACCTGTTCAAGCCAATGCAACGGTTCCATTGGACGGAGAGCCAGGCGATGTGTGATGCAGCCGAGATCATTGCCGAAACGCTTGCGGGGCCGGGGGGCGATTCTTGATAACCACTATCCCGGCGTATTCAAGAAGCGAATCGGGCAACGCAGACGCTTACCGTCGGGTGTTCCGCAGGCAAGTGCACGAGTTGCTCAAGCTGGGCTACGATCGCTTAACACCGGCTGACTGTTGCGCCGAGCAGGAGGAGACGATAACTGGATTCCTCGTTGAGGCCATCGACGGTGTTCTCGACTGTCCATCCGAGGACTGGATGAGGTTCCTCTCCGTCCACGAAGACCCACGCGTTCACGACCAGGCCAGAAAAGGGAAGCGGAGGCGGAGGGTCGACTTACGCGTTGACTCCTCGGTATCCCGAGCCCGAACCCGATTCTCCTTCGAGGCCAAACGGCTGGGTAAGGACCATCCGGTTGGGGAATACCTGGGGCAGGACGGAATGGGGTGTTTCCTTTCTGGCGCGTACGCACGAGACGACGATCAAGCAGGTATGCTGGGGTACGTGCAAGCCGGAACACCTCAACAATGGGTCGGCAGAATCAGATCCGCACTAGAGACAGACCCGAGTCGTTACAATATGCCGGAACTTGAGCGATTCAGTAGCGTTGAAATCGTGGATGGTCTGAATCACACATACCGTTCAAATCACGATCGTCCCTCCGTAGGCAGGCGTGTTTCGATCTTCCATACACTGCTTCAGTTTAACTAGCCACATGTCAGGTGAAGGGAACCCACCATGTCGCGTTCGTGTGTCGGCTTGACCTTGAAAGTTGAGGGCATGCGCTCAGAATAGGAGCAATACTGTCTAGAGTCAACGTACGGCGACCCTTTATGCCACTCCCGGGAGAATCTCACAGGCACAAAGCCCAATGGGAGCATGGGAAGCCAGGCAAAACGTCAGGTTCAGGGTAGAAGTGGATGGCCGGTATGGTATAGTCGGTGTCTGGATTACATGGCTAAGAACATGGAGGGCTTCGTATGTCACGGAAGACGAAACCACCTCGCTCCACGCCGCCCCGCAGCGTTTCATCACAGCAGCATTGCAGCGTCGGCGATGCGCCCCGCGTAGGAAGGCCCTTGTCGCTGATCTGCGGTGCCTGCGGCGCGTCCGGGAGATACAATGTCGGCACGGTGACATTAGACCCAACCGTCGCCGAGTCGCCAGAACAAGACACCATCGCGGAAGGCGTAGGATTCACCGGGTACTTCAGATGCCGAAAATGTGACGCCGGCGGGCCGTGGGAACTTCCAGTTGACACACTCATGCGCGTCACCGGACTCACAATCCTTGCCCTCTCCGGGAAGGAGGATGTGCCTCTCGTTTACGGGAGCGCTGCGACATTCGATGGCTATACCTTCCGTTACGCAACGGAGACCGAGGTTCACCTAAAGCAACTGATCGACCACGAGCCGGAGCGAGCATTCCTGTGGGTCCGCTTGGGGAATTTCTATTCCCATTGCGGGCAGAGCAAACTCGCGAAGAAGGCCTACAATCGCGCGCTCGAACTGGATCGCAAAGACATCGAAGCACACAGCATGCTGGGACAACTTTTCGTCGAGGAGGGCCGGCCTCTGGATGCCGTGCCCTGCTTTCACGCCGTCCTAAAGCACGCCCGCGACGCGCAGCAAGTAGACAAAAAGCTTCGACGGAATCTTGTACGCGGGGCGATTGAGTCTTTGCTCGAGGCCCATGCCGAATCTCAGGGGGAGATCAACCTTCTGCCCACGATGGACCCTGCCGAGTTGGAGAAGAGAGGAAACGAACCCAGCGTGGTAGAACTGCGTGAGTTCGATCTAGCCAGTGAAGAGGGAATCAACGATCTCTGCGACGTCTTTCTCCCCGAATCGCATGACAGTGTGGGAGGCTTGTTTCGGCGCATCAGAAGTCGCATGGCCAAAGCGAGAGCAAACGCAGCCTACAGTCCGGACGATTGGCCGACGATGCCGATTCGCCGCGAGGCGCTCGTCGTTGGCCGCAACGACTCATGCCCGTGTGGAAGCGGCCGAAAGTACAAGAAATGCTGCGGGCGCTGACCGAGCGACAGTCTTTTCCGTCGTGGTGGTCAGCAGCGGTCTGTTCCACTAAAGTATCGCCTAAGGAGGAGCGGAAAGTCCACAAGGACCCGCATGGAAAGGAGTCGGTGATGCCTGAAGGTATGTTGGTCGGCCTGTTTGAACAGCAGGCTGTCCTGAACAAGCGAATCGGTTACGACACCAAATCCCTGCGGGACAACTTCGACGCGGAAGCTGCGGGCAAGTGGCTCAACGACTACATCATGGCTGCGGGCAACGAGTTGGGGGAGCTCCGCGACTGCACCTTCTGGAAGCACTGGTGCAGCGAAGCCCAGCGGGGCAAACGCTTTGCCGTCCACGACTTGCAGAACGCCCGCGTCGAAGTAATCGACCTGCTCTTCTTCTGGATCAGCATGGCTCAATGCGTTGGGCTAAGCGCCGAGGACGTGCACGAACTCTATCTCAAGAAGCTCAACGTGAATCATCGCCGCCAGGACGGCGGGTACTCCATGAAGAACAAAGACGAAGCGGACAACAAAGCCATAACCCTCGGTCAATCAGCCGGGTAACACCCGCGTAGAGTAAGCCGCAACGCACAAAGAACACGTACCTCGATGCGCGTGACTACGAATCCAACTGGCAAGACATCTACAAGCTTGCGATCACGTTTGTGCAACCCCGGCCCCTCGCCCTGGTGTCGTCAATCTCCGCCGACGGGGTACCCAACCTCGCTCCTGGTCGCGTGGACGTTGTTGATGCGGCTTCGATATTGGGGTGACGGGGCGCTTAGGCCGGTCGATGCGTTCTTCCCTCCTTGCCGAACGCGATGCTGCTCGCCGTTATCGGCCCTCCCGCCCATTTGCGCGTAAAGTTTGGCTGGCTTCACTAGCGTCGACTACCAGCCTTGTGGTATGCTATCGGGTCCGGCGGCGCTGTGCTGGTCGTGAGACAGTATTCCGGAAGAGCGGGTTGAGTGTATTCATAGATCACGAGCAGGCAAAAGTCGAGATAAGCTGAGTGTCCTTCATACTACCATTTGAGGCGGAGATTTGTGCTCTCGAGGAGCAACTGGCGACGCTGCCCAAGAACCACCCAGCCTATGCCGAGACGTTGGCACGGCTGGAGGCCTGCGAGCGGGAGGTGTATCCCAACCTGGGCCCCAACGATACGTTCTTGATCTCGGGGAATCCCCTTCGCCCCAAGGCGCTCGACTACATCCGCCATATCTTCCATAACGTGCGTGTCTATCAGGACCCCGCCGTGCGCGGAGATCATCTGGTCGTCGCCGGCGAAGGCAAGATTGAGATCGACGGCAAGGCTGTAGACGTAATCATTGTGGGCCAGCAGACCGGGCCTTCCTCGCGGCGGGAGGATCTGCTTACCTTGCCCGCCGACGACTATCAACGCTGGAACCAGGGCATGGGTTATCCCGACGGCTATCGCAAAGCGGTCTATGCCATGGATCTGGCAGAGCAACGCGGTTGGCCGGTGGTGGTGTTCGTGGACACGCCCGGCGCCGACCCGTCGGAATACTCCGAGGAGGAAGGGCAGGCATTCGCGATAAACGATGTAATCCACAAGACTACCTCGCTCAAGACACCCAACCTGGCGTACATCATCAGCTTAGGCGCCAGCGGTGGGGCAATCGCCATTACGCCCACCAACCGGACGATCATGAACCAGTACGCCACCTACATGGTCATCAGCCCGGGGGGGTGCGCGTCGATTCTCTTCCGCAATCGCAGCCCCGAGTCGATTCGTAAAGCAGCCAGAGGTCTTTGCCTCACCTCAGATGACGCCCTGAAGCAGGGAACCGTGGACGAGGTTGTCGAAGAGGGCCTGCGCCCCGGCCATCGCTATCCCAAGGAGCTGCTGGACAACGCCAAGGATGCCGTGGCGCGCAATATCGCCCAGCTCTTGAACCTGCATGGGGAAGAGGCCGAACGCGTCCGCCGCGAGAAGTTCTTCGCTATGGGTAAGTGGGGCGACTCGGGCGAAAAACGCGATGTCGCGGAGCTGGCTAAACAAGCTGCCCAGCAGGATCAGGCCTGCGCAGAGCTGAAGGACGTACTGGCGAAGTATATGGCCGATCATGCCGGAAGGAATGGCCGGCCGACCACTGAAGCCGAAGCCGAAGCCCAAAAGACAGCCCGCCGCAAGGTTGCCCGGATGATCTACGCCGCCCAGCACGCTGACCGGGACTACGTCAGTGAGACGCTCGAGTACGATGCCTCCACCTTGAGCGAGACGCAGTGGAAGCAGATTCACGAGTTTCTGCTGGAACGTCGCTATGGGGACAAGGATGGGGCCGAAGCTCTACATCCCAACGGCGGAGAAAGCCCTTATCAGCGGCTCCATCCGGTGGACTGGATCCGCAGGCTTACGGATGAAGACACCTTCCGGGAGTTCGAGGAGACGATCTCGTACTGCTCGGTTGACCAGCTGCACTTCCCCGAATACGAGGAGGCCCTCGAGCGCGGGATCAAGAGCACGGGCCTGCACTCCGGCTTGATCACCGGGACGGCCAAGATCGGCGGACACGAAGCTGTCGTGGCGATAAACAACTTCGGCCTGGCAGGAAGCAGCTTATGCGATGAAATCGGCGAGAAGTTTCGCCATGCCGCAAACAAGGCACTGGAAACGAAAACACCCCTGATCTCCGTTGCGATGGGCGGTGGGGCACGGATGCAGGAAGGGACGCCCTCGATGCACCGCAACATCCCCAAGGTTCAGCACGCCCTTAACCTGTTGGAAGAGGACGCTGTACCGCATATTTCGATCATCTGCGATCCAACGCTTGGCGGGACTGCCATTAGTTATGGCCTCCGCGGCGAATACATGATCGTGGTACAAGGTTCCGCCAATATAGGCTTCTCCGGCAAACGCGTGGTGGAGCAGTTCCAGGGTCGCAAGGTCGCCAAAGACTTCCAGCACGGAACCTGGCTGCTGCATCGCGGTTTCGTGGACGAGCGCGTCGATACCGCGGACGTGGGCAGAAGGGTGGCCGAGCTGCTCAAGCACGTTGCCGACGGCGGTCGACTGGCCGATCTGCAAACCCGCCGACCGCGCCTGTGGAAACCCAAGGAGGTGGTCGCCCTGAACGCAACCGTATTCAAATCCCGCTCTACCAAAGGGAAGTCAGCCAAGAAGCGATCAAACCCCGCAGACCCCGGCGGGTCAAACCCCATAGCCGGTGCCCTCCGCCGCGCCGCCGACTGACAAACCCGCGATGCTCTTCGAACCGTCCCGATATGTATCGGGATGAGGAAGCGGACATCTTGCCTGACTAGAAACTAGCGTTGTAGCACAAACTCAAGCGCCTTGCGCAGCTCTTCGTCCCGGTTGTTGGGGAAACTGTGGGCGACGTCCGGGTATATGCGCAGCCCCGTCTCGTAGCCGGCTGCCTTATAGTCTTCAGCAGCCACCGGTATCTCGTCAACGGTACCATCGTGCTCCCCGGTCATGAAGAAGAATCGTGGCGGTCGATCGCCGATCGCCTTCGGCGGGGCGTCATGCCCGCGAATGTATGTGGAGCCCATCGGAATCACACCGGTGAAAATGTAGGGGGTTCGTGGTCCAACGCCTTGAGAGACGAAGCCTCCCTCGGAAAAGCCGGTCAGGACGACGTGTTCTCTGTCGATATTGTATTCCTTTACTGCAAACTCAAAGGTCAGCCGCACCAGATGCTCCGCATCATCGCACAGGCTGTCGAGGGTGTCTGCCCCCATCCAGGTGAAGCCGGACGAGCCGGGAAACCGATAGACTGCCTGAGGAGCAATCAGAATCGCTCCCATCTCAGCCGCAACATTCACCCACTGGTCCGCTATCGTGTACGGGTGACTGGCCTTTCCGTGCAGCGCGACGATCAATGGCGCTGGTTGATCCTCCTTATGGTCCGGCGGAAGCACCACGTGCATGGGCTGTTCTTCGAAACGCTCCCCCAGATCGGCGAGTTCCGCGGCCCGGGTCTCCTTGACGACGGCCAGCGCCGCCTGGTACCCGACATGGGAGCGCATGCTCTCCAGATCCGGATCGGTCTGCAACAACTTGAGAAGCGAGAAGCCGTTGTCGGCGGCTCGGGCAAGGCACTGGGCCGCCTTGTCGGGCTCTGCATTAAGGGAATAGGTGCACGCCAGGTTGTACGCGTACGAGGTGTTCTCGGGGGCAAGTTCGTTCAGTCTGAGCCCTAGTTCGATGGCTCGGGGGAAGTCCCGTTGGTGGTAAGCTTCCAGCCAATCCATCTCCATGCGCTCCGCTCCCGTCAGTTCGCGCGGCTCAGGCGGCGGCGGCGCCTTCGAGGGTGATCCTGTCGGTGAGGCGAGCATCGATACGGGCAGCGAAGGTGCTACCAGCATGAACGCCCACACGCCTACTAATGCCGTCGCTGGAATCAGGATCAACACGTGCGAAAAGCGCAGCCGTTTGCAGACCTTCAGTAGTCTCATCAGTTGGCTCCCGAATGCTCTATCCCCAACTTACGAACGTTCAGAGGCACTCAGCCGGCTTTCTTATCCCATTGATACGCCGTTCCGACGGATTACCATCGCCGTCGCTGTGGGTCGGTTATCGGCTCAAGTCCAGGGCCATGATGTGCTTCTCATCGCGCACATACAGCGTCGTGCCGACCAGTGTCGGCGCAGTCCAGGACCATCTCTCCGTAACCTGGCACTGCGCGTGAGTCGTCAAACCCTCCCGCGTCGCCGTCAGCAAGCCGAGCTGTCCGTCGAGATTCAGGAAGACCAGCTTCTCGGCGTCACCGACCAAGATTGCTCCCGGCAAGGCGCGCTTCACCCACACGCGCTTGCCCGTTCGAATGTCGATGGCCGCGAGAACATTCTGAGCTCCGTCCCATGTGCGCTTCGCCCCGACGACCATGCCGTCAATCAGGGCCGGCGTCCCCATACCCATGGGTACTTTGCGAGTGTACCACGCCCGCTCCACGTTCGTCTTGCCGTCGGCCCGCGTCAGCCTGATCCCGTAATTCGCGTTGATCGTCGAGAACTGCAGAGCGTCGGCACCGTTCCAGACGGGGTTTGCGTACAGCCCGATGAACTCGTCCGTCTCCTCCGGAATGGCATGATGCCAGAGAAGCGCCCCGTTTCGTGGATCGATCCCGAACGCACCGTCCTTCGTGCACAGGACATATTGATCCTGTCCCCCGAGAGTGATCAGAATCGGAGATGAATGATCGAGCCTGAAGGTTTGGCTTCGCCATGATACGCTGCCGGTCTCACGGTCGAACGCGATCAGCGAGTTCCCTTCACTCGTGTCCCCCGCGCCCCTCCCGAGCGGAACGATGATCGTATCGCCGTAGGCGAGAGGGCTGCACGAGTATCCGCAGGGCTCGAGCTGGGCACCGAAGTCCTTGTGAAGCTCGTGTTTCCACAGAACGGCCCCATCGGTCTTCTTGAAGCAGTGCATCGTTGCGTTTCGGCCGATCGTGTAAAGCCGATCGCCGACGATCAGCGGCGTCGCGTTTGGACCTGTGTATTCCTTGCCGTGATCCGGCGTCTCGGGCGGAATCGCCGCCCGATTCCGCTTCTGCCAGATGGTCTTGCCTGTTGCGGCGTCCAACGCAATGGTGTACTCATGGACGTCCTTCCTGCCCGTCCGGTACATCGTGTAGAGCACACCGTTGTCGACCACGATCGACGAGTATCCCGTCCCGAGGGTGCGGTACCATAGCTTCTTGGGACCGCCGTCCGGCCAGGAGTCGGCCAGGCCCGAGGTGTCGACCGCGAAGTCGCGGTTCGGCCCACCCCACTGTCGCCACTGACCGAAGGCTCGCGTCACCGGCAAGTAGCCGCCCAAGACAACCACGCATACGACGAGGAATGCCAGGGACGAACGGCACTGGATCATTTGACTCCCAAGTCTCATGCTTCTTACTCCATTTATCCGACATTTCCCGGTTATCAGACTTCAAGCCGCAGTCGTATCCCGGTCTTAGGGCATCCGAAGGCCGTCACCCCGGTGTCCTCGTCCGATGTAGCTCCCGTCGATGGTTTGCGATGACCGCCACCTTGGATCCGTTATCGGCTCAGGTCCAGCGCCATGATGCTGCTTCGATCACGCACGAACAGGGTTGTTCCCACGAGGGTAGGTGCGGTCCAGGCCGCTTTCTCCAAGAGTGCAACCTGGGAATGTACCGTGAGATCATCAGGGTTTGCCGTCGCAAGCGACAAGCTTCCGTCCTCATCGAGGATAATGAACCGCCCGTTGGCATACACGAGGTTGACGCTTCCGAACCCGCGCTTGCGCCACGCGGTCTTTCCCGTCCTGACGTTCAACGCAGTGATCAAGTGTGGCCCCATAACACCGCCCGACGCGTAGATGTGGTCGCCCAGTTGAACGGAGTTGCCATGATAGATCTGGAGCTTCCTGGTGGACCACGCCTCTTCGACATCGTAACCGCCGCTGCTCTTGGTGATCTTGAGACACCGCGATCCGGCCGCCGGCCCGGAGATGAGCACGGTATTGGCGTCGACCAGCACGGGCATTGTAGCGTTCTCTCTCCACTCATTCACGCAGGGGAACTGCCATCTGAGCTTGCCGGTGTTGGCCTCGACACCGACTACGTGCGTGGTCAGGAGGGCAACCACTTGGTCCTCGCCGTGGATCTTCATAATCTTCGGTGTCGAGTAGTTGATTTCGAAATCCAGGCTCCTCCACACGACGGTTCCGTCCATCTTACTGAAAGCGATGATGGCCTGATCCTTGCCTCCGACCAACGCAATGACCGTGTCCTTATACTCGATGGGGCTCGAAGAGTATCCGCATTCGCACACTTTCAGACCGAATCCACCGAATTCGCGCACAAAATCATGTGACCAGAGTACCGATCCCGTGTCGGCATCCAGGCAGTGCATCACGCCGGCTATGCCGATCGTGCAGAGCCGGCCACCGGTGAGCAGCGGCGTGGCCCTGGGTCCCCGGCCAAACTGCTCTATGTTCCTTTCGCAAGGCAGCGAGTCGTAGGCATACTCCCAGAGCGTCTTGCCCGTCGCTGCATCCAGACTGACGACGATCTCCTTGTCGTTGCCCCGGTACATGGTGTAGAGCCGGCCGCCGTCGGCGAGAATGGACGAATAGCCATCGCCGAGTTCGCGGCTCCACAACTTCCGGGGTCCTTCCGCTGGCCATACTCTTGCCAGGTTCTTGCTGTCCGCCTTGAAGGCCTGATTGGGGCCGCCGAACTGCGTCCATTGCGCGATGGCCTCAGGTGGCGCGAGCATCCCCAGCAAGAATGCAGCAAACAACACGGGGCAATTGCAGCGCATTAGAGTGGAATTCCTGGCAAGTAGCATGTCTAGTGTTCCCCCGTTCCAGTATGCCCCTTCGAGTGGATCGCCACGCTTCGCCACCCGTGCAAGCGTTGCCGATTATAGCCCAACGCTGTGGCGGAGTAGCCATTTCAGCCGGAGCGAGAGTGTAAGATGTTGTAAGCTTGTTGCGGCGCTATTCTTCAAACGCCTGCACGACCAAGGCGTTATTCTGGCCGCCGAAGCCGAAGCTGTTCGACAGGGTCGTCTTCACCTTCATCGGGCGTGACTTGTTGGGGACATAATCCAGATCGCAGTTGGGGTCGGGTGTCTGATAGTTGATTGTAGGGGGGACGATCTGATCACGGATGGCCAGCACGCAGGTTATCAGCTCCACCGCGCCGGCAGCGGCAATAAGATGTCCCAGCATACTCTTAATGCTGCTGATGGCGACGCTTTTTGCGTGGTCATCGAAGAGCGTGCGGATGGCGAGTGTCTCGATCTTGTCGTTCTCCTCCGTGCCGGTTCCATGAGAAGAGATGTAATCGACGTCTTCGCAGCCCAGCCCCGCGCTATCCAAAGCACCTTTCATAGCAGCGATGGCACCGCGACCCTCCTCATGGATGTCCGTAATACGGAAGGCGTCAGCAGTCGAGCCGAACCCGGTAATCTCAGCCAGAATCGGCGCCCCCCGCTCGCGGGCGTGGACGAGCTCCTCCAGAATGACGATGCCCGCGCCTTCGCCCAGCACAAACCCATCGCGAGTCCGATCGAAAGGCCGGGACGCCGTTAGAATGTCGTCGTTCCGCGTCGACAGTGCGGTTAAGCGACTGAATCCCGTGACGCCCAGCGGGTGGATCATGCTGTGCGTCCCGCCGGTGATCATGACATTGGCGTCACCGTAGCGGATCAGATGCGTCGCTTCACCAATAGCCTGGGTGCTGGCGGCGCACGCGGTCAAAGTATTGATGCTGGGGCCTTGGGCATTGAATTCGACTGCTAAATGCCCGCCCGCAAGATTCGGCTCCTGCTCGACTTCGTTAGTCGCATTTAGCAGTTTAAGCGCCGCATTGGCCCAACGCGCCGTATCGAGTGAAGTAAGGTTGCCGTGATCATCCCGGCAGCCGGTCACCGCAGCAGTGGCAAAGGGATGGAAATCAAGCGGGCCTTCTCCGCCTCCCAGGTAGATTCCCACGCCCGTCGGGTCAAGGGCCAACGCCGTGTCCAGCCCGGCATGCTGCCAGGCGGCTCTGGCGGCCGCTAAGGCGAAATGCGTGTTCCTGCTGGCGCCGGCATGGGCCGCGCCGTTAATCTGCTGGATGGTCTTCAAAAGAGATGCCGGAACCTCGGCTGAGAACGTCGACGGGAAGGTGTTCGCGTCGAAAATCTCGGTTTTCTTGATGCCGCACTCGCTGGCAAGAAGCCTCTTCCACACCGCTTCGATCGAGTCGCCCAGCGGCGTGACCCACCCCAAACCTGTAATGACAACACGACGCTCCACCGGGCTACTCCTCGAACTCTCTGATCACGATAGCGGCACACTGCACTCCAGCCAGCGCGTAACCGACGGTTAACCCTTGATGGATGTTGGCATCGACCGGGTCATTGTGGACAAACCCCATCCGACACTGCGGATCCGGGTGATCGGTGTTCACCGACGGCGGTACGGTTTTCTGATAGATGGACTGAACGGCGGCGGCAAAGTCGATTCCACCGGCACCCGCGCCGTTGTTGCCGATCGTTCCGCGGGTGGTCAGGGCGTGCATCTCGTCGCTGTGATTACCGAAGACGTTGTTCCAAGCAGCCAACTCCGCAGCGTCGTAGTCGACAAGGCCCGTCCCCAATGGCGCGGCCAATTGAATCTCTTCCGCGCTGGTGTCCGCGTCAGCAAGTGCCTTGCGCATAGCCAAGGCCAGTGCCTTGCCCTCAGGATCGGGCTTGGACCAGCTGCTCGCGTTGCCTCCCGCCCCAAAACCGACTACTTCCGCGTAGATCTTCGCCTTGCGGGCAAGGGCATGGTCGAGAGCCTCGAGTATCACCAGCCCACCCCCTTCAGAAACGACGCTGCCGCACCGCCCCTCTGCAAACGGTCGGCAGGCTCTGTCCGGCGTCTCGTTGTCCTCAATGTTCAGACGCTCCCAGAGTTGCTGCCTGGCTAGGCTCATGGGGTTTATTTTGCTCTCTGCTCCGCCGCAGATGCATGCGTCCGCGCCGCCGCGGGCGATGGTGCGATAGGCCTCGCCGATGGCCAGGTGGCTGGAAGCTTCCGCGCAGGTGATCGTGTTCGATGGTGCCTGGGCGTCATGCACGATGGTCACGTGGCAGGCAAGCATGTTGGGCAGGAATTTGAGGAGCCATAGCGGGGTGAGATTGCCCATGCCCTCGGAGCCCCAATGC
Source organism: Phycisphaerales bacterium (assembly GCA_020348265.1). GTDB lineage: Bacteria > Planctomycetota > Phycisphaerae > UBA1845 > UBA1845. The sequence goes on from CP070744.1 coordinate 4,434,245, forward strand.
TTGAGGCTGAACGAGTCGTCGTCATCGGTGGCGCTGCTAAGCGCCGAAGCCAGCTCCTGCAAATCGGCGCAGATAAGACCCGCGCCGATGTTCGCCCCCAACCGCGTGCTGTCAATGTTGGGTGGTTCGGATGTCTCCCCGCGCTCGATGATGCACTTGGTTCTCAATCCCGCGTCTGTGACCGCGTGGTAAGCGCAGGCTAGCGCGATCGTAATGTCCCGGGCCATTACCTTGGCGCTCTTTCGATAGGACTTGGGGATAAAGTCCGCCAGCTTGAAAAGGGGCAGCTCGCCTCCGATCTGGGTGGGGAAGCCCGAGGGGTCGAAGCTCTCGATGCGACGGATGCCGCATTGCTTACTGATCAAGGCGTCCCAGAACGCCTCGATCCCGATTCCTATCGGGGTCGCGACACCCAAGCCTGTTACAACGACACGTCGTTCATCCTTCATCTGCTGTGGTGCTCCCACTCGTTATCTGGTCGCGAAACGACGCCAGGAGATTCGTGAACTGCTCCGTAAAGACGAAGTTGTAGTCGGGCAGGCCCAGCGTGTTGTCCCCTCGCACGTGCGAAAAAATGAGATCGACCCGGCCGATCTGCACACCGTTTAGGAATACCGTTCCGCTGCTGACGGCAGCACGTTCATCGATGGAGTCGAGAACGGCGTCATAACGAAGCTGATCACCCGGGCGGGCATAATCCTCGAACTTCGCCAGGCGGATCTTCGCAAGGATGACGTTCTCCGCAAACCCGCGGGCTTCACCAGCCAGGATACCCGCAGTCTGGGCCATTCCTTCAATCATCAGAGGAGGCGGAAAGACCGGATAACCCGGAAAATGGTCGTGCAGGTACTCTTCCGCGAGGGAGATGTTCTTTACGGCGGAGGCACGCTTCCCTGACTCGAAATCGACGAAGGTGTCAATCCAAATCCATCGCATGTCGATCTCGACCCAGTATCGCGGGGCCGCGTTGCACTTTGCTACGCAGCGGCCAGTTTGCTTTCAACGTAGTTCACAATGGTCTTGACCGTAAAGAGCTCAGGAACCCGAGACATGCTCGGGTCACTCTCGAATTCGGAGAAGTCCGCATGGGGCATCGCCTGCTTCAGCATCTCCAGACCCACGGGCGTCATTTGATCACCATTGACATACTCAGGGTTGTTCATTATGTCGTCGGGGAAGAGCTCGCCTTTGGGGATCTTGATCGAGAATGCTTTCTCAAGCCGAAAGACGATGTCGAGAAAGTCGATGCTCTCCGCACCCAGATCACCCTGCAGGGTCGCCTCCGGTGAGACCTCTTCCGTGTCGACGCCGAGCGCGTCGCTTAGCAAGTCTTGGACCTTTTCGAAAACCTCATCTTGGCTTGGAGCCATGCTGCTGTTGAACCTCCCTAGTGGGGTGTTGGATCCCTGTCCTGCAAATCGCGGCTTCCACCGCCTGCCCGCTCACGCGCCTACGACTCAACTTCGCAGACGCTCAAACATCGCTCGCCCGCCACTTGCCGGGTCGGGTCCGCCCGCAACGAGCGATCCTGCGTCCATACTCACTGCGAAATGGGTCAGGCTGAAACGAGCCTTTACCACTTCCTCTTGATTGCAGAACCCGCAACCGGCAAACTCGCTTTCGTCCTTCTCGAGTCGGCGACAATCGACCTCAAGCGTCAGCAGGTTACCCGGCTTAACGAAGCTCTTGTATGTTACGTTCCTCGCTTCGCGAAGCAAGATCACATTGGAGGCGAAATCCTGGGAATCGCGGACCAGCCAAGCGGCGGCCTCCGTCAGCGCTTCGAGCATCAGTACACCGGGAAGAACCGGGAAGGTGGGAAAATGATCCGCAAGGTACTCTTCCGCAAGGGATACGGCCTTGACCGCTACGACGCGCTCGCCGCGGGTCAGCTCGATAATCCTGTCGATCAGTCCGAATCTCATTTTCAGCAGTGAATCGGTGGGACTCTACCAGTCAAAGTGGCTCGAAAGCCCGCCGCGAAGCGGTTTCTTGCGTTTCTTCGACTTGCGGGGTTTCTCATCGTCCCTTGGTGCCGGAGCCACGTCCGGCTCGGTAGGCGCATTTACCGCCTTTATCGACAGCGAAATCCGGCGGTTCTCCTTGTCGACGCCGAGCACTCTCGTCTCGACCTCTGCCCCGACCGAAACCACGTCGCTGCAGGACTTGACTCGCCCGTCAGCCAACTCAGAGATGTGGATCAGACCTTCCACACCCGGTACGAGCTCGACAAAGGCGCCGAAGTCGGTCAGACGGGTGACCTTCCCCGTGGCCAGTGATTGCGGCGCGAAGGACTCCAAAACAGCTTCCCACGGGTCGGGCTGGGCCTGCTTGATACTCAGCGCTATCCGATGCTTTTCACGCTCCAGGCGAATAACCAGAGCGTCCACGACGTCGCCCACGGAGACGGCGTCAGAGGGCAGGTTAACACGTTTCCAGCTCATCTCGCTGACGGGAATCAGCCCCTCCACGCCGGGCTCGAGCTCGGCAAAAGCCCCGAAATTCGCCAAGCGAATGATACGCGTCTTGATTTCAGTCCCCACTGGGAACCTCTGCTCCGCATCCGCCCACGGGTCGGGCTGACAATGTTTGATGCCCAGCGAGATTCGGTTCCGTTCGGTATCGATTCGCAGTACTTGAACCTCGACTTCTTGTCCCGGACTCAAAACATCGCTTACTTTATCTACCGTACCCCAGCTCAGGTCACGAATATGCACCAGGCCGTCGATTCCACCCAAATCAACGAACGCCCCGTATTCCATGATGGTGCTTACGCGGCCTTTTCTGACCTGACCGACGGCTAGCTCCGCCTCGAGTTTCTCCCGGGCCTCGGCCTGCTCGCGTTCCATGAGTCTACGACGACTGAGCAGCACGTTCTTGGCACGCCGATCGAGCTCCATGACTTCGGCACGGATAGGCTGGTTCAGCAGAAGCGAGATGTCCTTCATCGGTGAAGTATCAACCTGGGAAGCAGGCATAAACGCTCGTATTCCCTTCAGGTCTATCTCGAGTCCGCCCTTGATCAGACCGGTGACTCTGCCTTCGACAAGCATCCCTTCAGAAAGGTTGGTCCAAGTGGCGCGCATGATTGCGCCCTTGCGGTTCACGAACAACATGTTCGCTTCAGGATCGAAACGTTCGACCACAACGTCGACTCGCCGACCCACGTCGACCGGCTCCTTTTTGCCGAACTGCGACCGGGGCATAACACCCTGCGATTTGACCCCGAACTCCAGGAAAATCTCGTCATCCGAGACACCCGCAACCGTGCCGATCAGCTCCGCTCCTGGTTCCATCATCTCGTCGGAGACGACTTCGATCGACTGGGGTACTACAACCTCCCCACTGAGCTCTGCACGATCCTCCGGGGACATCGAGTCCATAGCAGCCGCGACTTCCCGGTCGATGTCGTCCATATTCCCGGGATCAGGCGCAGGCTCCGAAGAAGCTGGTAGATCGTCGGCTAGCGGTTCGTTGTGGGTCGTATCAGCCGCTGGGATGCCCGTCGGCTCGTGGGGTTCGTGAACGTCACTCATCATATAAGCCTTTGAGGTGCTGAAGCCTGACGTCTATGAGGGTCGACAGTACCTCGTCATCCAACGTGTTTGAAGCCTCCCACCGTTGCAGGCTAACGGAGTCTCGGTTCACGATCTTCAATCGTGCCGACAGCATCGAACTCCGGGGGGCTGCTACAATTGACGGCGCAATACCCCGCGCTGCCGCACCCTCGGGTTACCCATTCCTCGGCGGTTTGAGAACGAGCCAGCCGGCAGGGAATTGGGCCTTGTAACCGGACCGACCCGGCAAGTCAAGTACATTGCGTTTCTAGGATGATGCAGTCGTCAGTCGCTTCATAACAGTCGCTTGACGTGTTTGAGCTCTGCGCGCAAGCTGGCTTCCCCATTCGCCGGCCGCCTCGGTATGTTGGTTATCGATGCGAGCATCCGGGTATGCTATCCGGAAGACAGAGCGAGGAGAGTCCGAGAACCGATGCCCTAACGTGGCACCAAGTGATTGGCGGCACATCGCATGATGTGCTACTTTATTTCCGGCTAAGGCGAGGGGTCGCCTTTCTCTATTTTTAGAATTTTCGCTTGCATTGGCCGGGAAGTCGAGATAGCATAAGTGCGATTACGTAGCCCAGCGTAGGGGTGGAGTATGGGCAGTTTGGCTTCCCCCTCGGACGTGGCGCACTTTCTGCCTCGTGCGGTATGCCAAATCGATACGCCGTTGGCGAGCGCCGACAAGTCGGTGTTGCGTGCATAAGTGGCGTTCAGGCAGGTATCCCGGAGCGATGCTATGGTGACACTGGTGCTCCGTTACACCTCGAATGATGGGTACCTTCGGGTGAAGGGTGCCATGCCCAAGTCCGACGAAGTCGGGCGCGGGCATGCTGACGCGGCAAATACATGGCAGCGTCCCGGCGCGCCGGGACTTGGCCATGACACCCATCAGATTAGGTGTTAAGAGGTACTAGAAGGTCTTGAGTGCCTCACTGATCTGACTGGGTGACGCGAGTGTGGGGAGAACGCGCAAGAGTCACAAATCAACTGCTTTCTCCTGATATGCGAGTCGTCTGAGCGCTGCTCAGGGACCAAGATGTGGGTTGCGCCTTGCGCAGGTTATTTTTGACAGTAACGCGGAGCGGAGCCAGTCCGGTCAAACCGTTCCGGGACAAGTTGAGGGAAGGGGACAACCGATGACAACGAGGGGTCTGGAATTCAACGTTTACACGCGTTTTGGTGGGTGTCTTATGGTATCTGTTGCCGTGTTCGCGGCCTTGCTCGCCGTGCCGGCACAGGCGACCTACACGGATATTCATCCCTCCGGGGAGCCGGGACATGTGGCCATCCTGGACGGGGTCTACGGCAGCACTTTCAGCGCCGTGGGAGTACCTCTCCCCAACGGACTGAATACCGCGTATTCCGACGGTACTATCACCGTGACCCGTGTCGATGATGACGGCTTCGTTGACTTGCTTGATCTGTTGCACGGAGCGTCCGGCGACGGAGACGATGATGTCTGGACCGACGGGATCGCCCATACGTCAGCCCAGGCAAGATACGCAGGCAATTCGCAGGAGTTCGGCTACAAGGAGCTCGGTGTCTATGCGAAGCTTTTCGACGTTTCCGGTACCGGCTTCGGCGTGACCGGAAGCGGGACGGTTTCCTTCGCTGCCGGGGCCACCTGGGAGTGGGCTCGGGTCGACGATTCTGATGGGGGCTCCTTGGTCACGCCTCACTATTCCGATGAGTTCTCCAACACGGACGGCCTCGACCATATGGTTACCTATCACGTCACCGGGGATCCAAGCGTCCCGGCTGCAGTAAATGTATGGCTTGTGTTCTGGGAGGACTTGAACGGCCCGTACGGCGGCGGCTCGGACCGTGACTTCAACGACCTTGTCGTGGAGATCATGGCCGTCCAGTGTGATTTCGACGAAGACTGCGACGACAACGACGAATGCACGGATGATACATGCAATGTCGACAGAGCGTGTGAGAATATCGACAATGGTCTGTGCGGCGCATGTTGTCTGAGCGATGGAACATGCATTGAGGACGTTCTGGCCTCAAGCTGCCCTGGGACTTTCATTGGGGCGGGAACCGCGTGTATCACTCCAGAGGCGTGCTGCTTCCCCGATGGCGCCTGCGATATGCTCGATCCGCTGTGTTGCGTAGTCCAGGGCGGCGAACCCCAGGGGCCCGGGACGGTCTGCACGGAGCCCGAAGCATGCTGCTTCCCCGATGACACGTGCGCGATGGTGGATCCCTTGTGTTGCGACGATCTAGGTGGGGTGGCCCAGGGGCCCGGAACGCAATGCACAGGCATGCAAGCGTGCTGCGACGCCGCCGGCGCCTGCTATATGGCTGACGCAACCTGCTGTATTGCCAATGGTGACACCCCGCTAGGCCCCGGCTCGGTCTGCACGGTTCCCGAAGCCTGCTGCTTCTTCGATGACAGGTCATCAGTCGTCTCTTGTGCGGCGCTTGACCCGCTGTGCTGTGCTGATATGGATGGAACACCGATGGGTCCGGGTACGGCATGTGGCGGCATCGAGGCCTGCTGCGATGCGGACGGTGTATGCTATATGGCCGACACTACCTGTTGCATCGCCAACGGCGACACTCCCGAGGGGCCTGGCTCGTTTTGTACGCAGCTCGAGGCCTGCTGTTTCGATGACGGTACCTGCACCATGGTCGATCCGATGTGTTGCGATGAGATCGGTGGGACGCCACAGGGCGCCGGTACAGTCTGCACCCAGCCCGAGGCCTGCTGCTTCCCCGACGATACCTGCGCGATGGTCGATCCCCTATGTTGCGATGACCTCGGGGGTATAGCACAAGGGGCAGGATCGGTTTGCCTCGGCTTCGAAGCGTGCTGTGGCGCTGTTGGAGTCTGTTATATGGCCGATGCCGCTTGCTGCCTTGCCAACGGTGATACTCCACAGGGTCCCGGGACCGTGTGCACGCAGCCTGAGGCTTGTTGCTTGGATGATGGCACGTGCACCATGGCAGACCCGCTATGCTGCGATGACCTCGGTGGAACCCCCCAGGGCGCGGGTACGGTCTGCACGGCGCCCGAGGCATGCTGCTTGCCGGATGACACCTGTCAGGTGCTGGATCCGCTCTGCTGCGATGACCTTGGCGGCGTATCGCAGGGGCCCGGTTCAGTCTGCCTCGGCATGGAAGCGTGCTGCGATGCCGCCGGGGTGTGCTACATGGCCGATGCAATGTGCTGCCTGGCCAACGGCGAGACTCCGCAAGGTGCAGGTACGGTCTGTACGGCGCCCGAGGCCTGCTGCTTCCCGGATGATACTTGTATGATGCTCGATCCCCTGTGTTGCGATGACCTCGGGGGCGCGGTGCGGGGTCCCGGATCGCAATGCGGTGGTATGGAAGCCTGTTGTGACGATGCCGGGGCGTGTTACATGGCCGATGTGACATGCTGCACCGCCAATGGTGACACTCTGCAGGGGCCGGGGACTGTCTGCACGGCACCCGAGGCCTGCTGTTTCTCAGATCATACTTGCACACGACTCGATCCACTGTGCTGCGTCGACCAGGGCGGAACGCCCATGGGGCCGGGGACGAGTTGCCTTGGATATGCGGCTTGCTGCCTTGGCGACGGCAGTTGCCTCCAGATTGACGCGCTTTGCTGCGAACGCATAGGCGGAACCCCAATACCAGACGAACAGTGTGGCGTACTCGAAGGATGCTGCATTCCCGACGCCGACACCTGCCTCGCCGAGTGTCTGACCGTGGACACTTTCTGTTGCGAGCTGGAGTACGGCGGCACGCCCACGGGTGCTGGTACCGCGTGCGGCGGTGACGCAGACGGGGATGACGTTGACGACCTCTGCGATGTCTGCCCCAGGCTTGATGACGAGGAATGGTGTCCGGAGTGCACCACTACGCCTATTCCCACTGTCTCGGAGTGGGGTCTGGTCGTGATGACACTGTTGCTGCTGGTCGGAGCCAAGCTCTACTTCCGTTACCGTCGTCAGATGCCGGCTCACCAGCAGCAGACTGTGATGAAAAAGGAGGTTTCCGGTAACCCGTAGACGGACGTCCACCTAGGCGAGTGGGCTACTTGTATCGTGACGCTGCAGCATCGCCGCGGCGCGCGTTGCGGACGTGCGCGAATCGTGGTTCTTCAAGTCTGTTACGGTGAGTGAATCCACTTGAGTCAATCTGCGCTATAGCTGACTTTAATCAGTTTTTCGTTTATTTTGAGGGCACTCTGTCAAAATAGGCAAAATATTCTGAATATTCCGCTGTTAAGATACTCCTCTGGGATGCCTGGTCTGTTCACAAGGCGGAGAGGCGGGGTAATACGTACATCCGCTAGGTTTCTTTTTCCACTTTTTTCTTGGCAAGCGCACGCCGTTTCATTACCATAGGTTCGATAAAGTGGTTCGATTTGAAGGCGGGAGAATAGGTGATCTGCCTTCTCGTGAATCCGTCGTCGAGGCTTGGATCGGTGGGCGCACGGATTGTTCTCGATGTCGAGTGCATGTGATCGAACTTAGTGCCATGTGCGCGACCCATGCACGGCTGTATGTGTGAGAATGGGTGACGTTGGCGCTAGATAATAGGCGGCTCGGGTGATCCAACCGAGCAGCTGGAGTGCGGGGAGAACGCAACAGGCTCGAGTATAGATTCACCAGACTGCGTCCATGGTCGGGAGCGCTTCGTCACGTTTAGCGCGGTCCAGACGCAGGTTAGGTGCTTGAGGTCTACAACGTTCAATCTTCCCGCTTGATATGAGCTACAGGACTCGGACGGGTCCCATGCAGGTGTAAGCGTGGTTTAGCGCATGCTGCTTGCTTGCAGTGATGGGTAAACGCGGCAGGATCGCCAAGGATGGGCTCAGCACGCGACCAACGTCTTGGACCGGGTCTGTGACACTGTGCGTGTTCAGCCCAACGCTAGCGTTGGGCTGGCGCACGACATTCACCGAAGAGGGATCGGTGAAGATCGATGCGGCGCTAGATGAATAAGGAAGGGTCAGGATCATGATGAGGCTCGTCTCGGTGATCTGGAGTGGGCGCACCCGTGGATTGTCGATTGGACATGGTATTCTCGCGGTCCTTGCAGTTGTTTTACTGATCGCCCCTGACGCCGCGTGGGGGCAGTATATCCTTGAGCCTACGGGTACGGGCGTGGACTGGCGTGAAGATGCCAACGAGAATCCGACGCTGGGGGACGCAAGCTGGATCTCCGGCATCCTCAACAGTAACAACTCGCGTTACTACGAGGGAATGTCCGTTCCCTTCCGGCTTATCCTCGTGGGTGTTGCACCCATAGAAGATCCCCCCAACCCTGTTTCTTATGACCACGTCTTGCATCTCAAGCACAAGGCCACGAAGGGGTATATCCATGCGTACGACTACCTAACCTCGTGGGATCAGGCGTTGGCGGCGGCGGATGCCATCGCCCCGGGAGAGGGGCTCTTGGCAAACCTTCTTGTGCAGGCGTGCGGGCCGGCCATTGGGCCTCAAGCAAGCACCGCTATGTGTAGCAGTCTGCGAGCTGAAACCCCCGTTCTGGTTGACATCCCCGATGCCATGGGATTCCTCGCCGGTGACGACATTGATGCCAGTATCACCGCGTATGAACTTGTCCTGGGCAACCGTGTCATCAAGATGTATGGCGACGAGCCCATAACAAACGCCTCTCTGGCATTCCTCGGGTTCACCACCGGCGCAGATGCAGATGCAGAGTATGCCCTGAGCTGGACGTCGACGCCCTCGGATCCGGCTAATCCGAGCACCAATATCCTTATTGAGTTTGGCGGCCATGTCGCGGTCGGTCCGGACAACGGTGCGGGTGCTGGCATAGGCTACGGGGACGGACTCGGGGCGTCTTCCATCTCCGGCGGTCCTTATCACATGACCGTAGTCGGCATGGATGGCCACCCGCTATCCGGTGGCGATATTTCTATTCAAGGTGCGGATGTTCTGATTCCCTTCTGCGTCAATGGCGTCTGCGACGATGGTGACCCTTGCACCACGGATACATGTGACGAGCTGAACGATACTTGTGTTTACACATCCGCACCCTTGAGCACCACGTGCGAAGCCGATGGCGATCTGTGCACCATCGACCATTGTGACGGAGCAGGCGCTTGCGTCACATACGACAACGTAGATTGTGCAGATCCGGTTCCACCCTGCGAAGGCGGTGAAGTCTGCAATCCGAGCACCGGTGCGTGTGACCCATTGCCCGATGCGGATGTGACTACGTCGTGTGAGGCCGACGGCGATCTTTGTACCAACGACCATTGTGATGGGAACGGCGCGTGCGTATGGCTCAGCGACGTCACCTGCCAAGATCCTATGCCACCTTGTGAAGCGGGCGAGGTCTGCAACCCGACCACGGGCGTCTGCGATGCACTTCCCGATCCGGGCATGGAGACGGCGTGTGAACTTGACGGAGACCTCTGTACCATCGATCTCTGTAACGGCAGCGGACAGTGCGTCTACGTGGGCGATGTGACTTGCCAGGACCCGGTTCCCCCGTGCGAGGGTGGGGAAATATGCAATCCCGCCACCGGTGCATGCGATCCCCAGACTGACGCAGCATTGAGCACGCCCTGCGATACCGACGGCGACTTATGCACCGTCGAACACTGCGACGGAAACGGCGCATGCGTGACTCATGACAACGTAACCTGCCAGGATGCCGTCCCACCATGCGAAGGCGGCGAGGTCTGCAATCCCACAACCGGACTGTGTGATGAGTTAACCGATGCACCGTACAGCACGCCTTGCCAGGCGGACAGCGATCTGTGCACCATCGACCACTGCGACGGTGCGG
>CP070744.1:4444666-4449162 GCA_020348265.1 Phycisphaerales bacterium
GTGAAAGCCAAGAAACAGCGTAAGGAGGTGAGACCGCATAGATTATCGGGCAAGTTCCCGAAACCGGGCCCTGACCGGGTACGTGACATGCGCGAATTCCACCACACCGGGCCTTGTCAGCGGCGTCTGGATTCCACGAGTGGCCTGCGACCGGACGATCGAGGAAAGGTCTGGGAAGCACAAGGGTGAGGACTCTCGTCAAGACATGTCTTCCTCCGGCGAAGTCTCGGACACCGTCCTGGTGTTACTATTGGAGCCGAACGGACTCGAACCGTCGACCTTCTGGTTGCAAACCAGACGCTCTCCCAACTGAGCTACGGCCCCTGATCGCTGTTAACAATAGCCCGATTCTGCCAACGTCGCAATCGTCGGCTGGGCTGATCTACGTCACCTACTCTGCTTCACGCGGGCGGGTCGTGGCCGCCTGCTCGCACTTCGTCGGCGTCGACGGTGACGATGTTATCGGCGGCCCTGGGCAAGTAGCGGAGTGCTCGGCCCGTGTGTCCCGCTCCGCGTCTCCCCACGTGAGAGGCGTGGTTATCTTAATGGCCGGCGAAGCCGCGGCGTTGGTAGCGGGCCGATACATAATGCGTGATACTGCCTGCTATGCCCGTGCACGTGGTCATCGACGGAAACAACTTACTTTACGCCATGCGCGCCCACGCCCCGATTCCCAGTGTGGGGCGTGAGACTATGGTCAGGGTCGTGGAGCGCTGGGCGCGGCAGGGAAACGATGACGTTACGCTGGTCTTTGATGGTGCGCCGCCAACGGGAGGGCTATCGAAACAGATGTCGTCCAGCCGGATAAACGTGCGCTTCAGCGCGCCGAGAACCGCCGACGACGTCATTGTGGGGATCATCCAGCAGGCGCCACTGCCGGTCGAAGTTCGAGTTGTCACCGGGGACACTGCGATCCAACGTGAGGCGAGGTTGCGCAAGTGTCAATCCACGGACGCTGTTGGCTTTGTTTGCGAGCTCTTTCCGTCCGATAACGAACCACAGCGGTCGGGGCCGACCCCATCTGAGAAGCCCCACGAGGTAACGGATGACGAAGCCAGAGAGTGGCTGGATTTGTTCGGTATCGACGATGATGAGCCCTTCGATGGCCACGACGCCATGACGCAATGAGAGCTCTCCCGGTATGTACGCCACGCCCTACCAAGGCACAGCCCAGGCAGGCCGAGTTAACTTGGGGGAACGGCGTCATCTAAGCAACCGAATGACTATGTGCCTGGAGGGGATTGTCGCACAGACGTGACTCCCAAAAAACCAGGATCGAGCGCCGGCGGGATGGGACCGCCAGCGCCTCGATCCTGACTCGGAGGGGGATGGAGGCTTTGTCTTTTGGTTGTCAACCTATTATACGCACGAGGTAGTGTCTGGTTGTTTCGTTTATGTCACAAATCGTGTCAGTTTGTCGGTGGCCTGATGCCCCGGATCAGGTACATTTGACGCTTGGTTCTGGCGTTGAGAGGATCATGGAATGGCTGAGGGTCGAAGAGCGCGGATTATCGCAACTATCGAGCGTGAGCGGGTTAGCGCTATCATCCGCACCGATGATCAGAAGCTGGCGCAGCAAGCCATGACAGCGGCGGTCGACGGAGGCTTGCGACTCATCGAGTTTACCATGACGACGCCGGGTGCGCTCGAGTTGATCGAAGAGTTTGCCCAGCGCGAGGGAGTCACCGTCGGGGGGGGAACAGTTATGACGCCGACGATGGCCCGAGACGCAGTAGCCGCGGGTGCTGAGTTCCTCGTATCACCCACCGTCGACCGGGAGGTCATAGCGGAGGCGGCTCTGCTCGACGTTCCCAGCATACCGGGTACGTATACGCCGACGGAGATGGAAAGCGCCCACCGCTGGGGGGCTGACTTCGTGAAGCTCTTCCCCGCGCCGGCAGGGGGTGTCGAGTTCATTCGCTCGGTACTTGGACCTCTTCCTCACTTGCGCATCTTTCCGACGGCCGGCGTGACTCCGGAGAACTTCGCCGAGTTCCTAGACGCGGGATGCGCGGGGGTTGGTTTTGTCCGCTCACTATTCGACCCCGCTGACATGGCTGCCCGCGACTTCGCAGCCATTCGCGAGCGCGCATCAGACATCATGCGTCGCCTGCAGGAGTGGAGGTCATCCCGCTGAGCTTTATTCCCTGGATGGGAACAGGCGGTCGGGGGCCTATACACCCACTCTTCTTGCGGGATAACCCCTGATCGCGACAATCTCACAAGGACTTGGCCCGCCTTCGGCAGAGCTGGATTCCTGCCAGACGAGTGCCGGCTAAGGGGAACAGGCCCGCCAACGAGCCGGCGCTATCCGCAAGAGAGTACTAGGAACGATCATGACGTCTGATCAGACAAACGACTCAATGTCTTCGGCCGAAGCCTGCCCGAAGAAGGGGTTCAACAGCACCTACTGGATGTGCAACGCCGTTGAGATGTGGGAGCGTCTGGCCTACTACACGCTCCGACCCGTAGCTCCCATCTACATCATGCAGGCCGACGAACCCGGAGGTTTGCACCTCACCGCTGAGCACAAGGGGTGGATCTTTCTGTGGTGGTTCATCTTCCAGTCCTTGTTCCCCATGGTGACCGGTGGGCTTGCCGACCGGTACGGCTATCGAAAGACCATCGCTTTCTCGGTCATCGTCAACATGACCGGCTACGTCATGATGGCCTTTCTGCACAGCTACTGGGGCTTCTTCGGTGGCGTACTGGTTCTTGCTTTCGGCACGGCGTTCTTCAAACCCGGTCTTCAGGCAACACTTGGACACCAACTGACTAAGGAAAACTCGTCGCTGGGATGGGGCGTCTTCTATTGGATCGTCAACGTCGGCTCATATATCGGGCACATTGTCTCGGCCTTGGTTCTGGTTAACCACAGCACAACGGATTGGCGTAACCTATTCCTGTGCTGCGCGGCGTTTACCTCCTTGAACTTGCTGATGTTGATCAAACTTCCCGACGTGCACTCGGGAGCGTCCAAGACTGAGAGCCCCCTGCAGGTACTAGACAGGACGATCAGGAACATCTTCGAACCCCGCTTGGTCACCTGGCTGCTGATCATGTCGTGCTTCTGGGCGATGATGTATCAGCTCTGGGATCTTCAGCCCAATTTCATCGAGGACTGGATAGACAGTTCGATGGTTGCGGCGCACATGCCTTTTGACTCATGGAAGGAGATCGGCCCCGACGGGCAGCTTCGCGTGCCTCAGCAGATCCTGATCTCGCTCAACGCGCTGCTCATCGTGCTGCTCATCGTGCCCGTGTCATGGGCGGTGCGGAAAATGCGTACGCTCGAGGCAATGTTCTTCGGGATGTTGGGGGCGACAGCAGGTGTTCTGGTGGCTGGTCTGACATCAAACGGGTGGATTCTACTCCTGGGAATCTTCTGCTTCTCGTTGGGCGAGATGCTCACCGGGCCCAAGAAGAACGAGTACCTTGCTCTGATCGCTCCGCCGGGCAAGAAGGGGCTGTATCTGGGTTACGTCAACATCCCCATCGGAATCGGTGGCGGGTTTGGCAACTACCTTGCTGGGATTCTGTACGGGCGAGTGGGGGAGAAGGCGACGCTGGCCCTGAAGTACATGATGGAGAAGACTTCGTTCGGAGAGGGAAAAGCCTGGGATGGCTCAGTCGAGACATTAGAGGCGGCAGCGGGCGTGGCGCGGACCGAGGCCTTCGCCACGCTCCAGGAGGTACTCGGCGTTGACGGCCCCACCGCGACCAAGATCCTCTGGGATCACTACGATCCTCAATACAACACTTGGCTTCCCTTTGCCAGCATCGGAATCCTCGCCGCCATCGCCTTGGCTATCTACGGAAGACTTGCCAAACGCTGGTCGGACATGAACGCGTAGAATTGTAGGGTCCGCCGTGCGGACCGAGTCGGGTGGCCCATGTCCTTGGACCTGGGGGACACGATGATAGCGTGTTGGGCTCGTCGACGCAGAAGACTTGCCGATTGTCCGTGCTGACGCGTGCTCTTATAGCTGTAGGGTCCGCCGTGCGGACCAAATCTCTTCGTGAGACAACCGTGTTCCGCGACGCACCCCCTACCCGGTTCATGTGCCTGCGCATCACACGGCAGGCTTCACGACGGCCTCTTCCCGCACTGTCTGTAGAGAACAATACAGGACCCGGTGAGAATGCTGGACACCACAATATTGCAGATCAGATCCGTTGCGAAAAGAGCGCTCCGCGTCGGCATGTTAGGCTCCAGGACGCACCAGTAAAGCAGTCCGTTGAGCCACGGCACACTCGAGTCGGCCATGACCAACAGGGGCAAGACAAACCACAATGCGCTCAGTCTTTGTGAGCGACAGGTCACCATCACAATTATGACCAACACGACTACAACGTTATATATCTTAAAACTTACGATAGGATCGATTCTGTAATACATGTCCGCCAGCATGAACGCGCCTCTTGTTCCGGGTGGTTGGCTCGAAGTCAGAGCTGCCCCGCGAGGCAGACCCTACCCTTGCTCGGTTACCTACGGG
>CP070744.1:4449262-4472901 GCA_020348265.1 Phycisphaerales bacterium
GGTGGAACCCATCGCAGGCAACATGGGCTTCGTCAAACCGGTTGAGGGATTCCTGGCCGGTCTCCGCGCTGTCTGCAACAAGCACGGCAGCCTGCTTCTCTTTGATGAAGTAATGACCGGGTTCCGCACCGCCTGGGGCGGATATCAAAATGTCTGCGGCGTTAAGCCCGATCTGACCTGTCTGGGTAAAGTTGTTGGTGGGGGGATGCCCGTGGCTGCGTATGGCGGGACGCGATCCATTATGGAGCGGGTCAGCCCGCTGGGGCCGATGTATCAGGCCGGTACGCTCAGCGGTAATCCCTTGGGGATGGCTGCAGGTATCGCGACGTTGCGTATCTGTGGAGAAGCCGGGTTTTACGAGGCCCTGGAGGCGAAGGCGAAACGCCTGACGGAGGGCATCCGCGGCGTGGCCGCCGACGCGGGCGTTGCCATTCAGACCGGGGTCCAAGGGGGCATGTTCGGGATGGCCTTGTTCGATCGCAAGGTAAACAACTTCACCGACGCGCAGGCGTGCGATCACGAGCTTTACGCGAAGTTCTTCCGGGCGATGCTCGATCGCGGCGTCTGGCTGCCACCGTCGGGCTACGAAGCGATGTTTGTCTCCGCGGCTCACGATGACAGTGCGATTGACGTGATCGTTGACGCTGCCGGCGAGTCCTTCAGGAGCATCAAGCCATGACGCAACTGCGCGTGGGTACGCGGGGCAGCGATCTTGCCCTTTGGCAGACTCGGTGGGTGTGCGACAGGCTGCGCGAAGCCCATCCCGGGCTGCAGATCGACGAAACCATCATCAAGACTCACGGCGATACGGCCAAGGACCAGCTCTTCAGTGCCGATTGGCCCGTGGGTGGCTTCGTCAAGGCCCTCGAAGACGCCCTTATCGAAGAGCGGGTCGACTTTGCCGTACACAGCTACAAAGACCTACAGACTGCGGTGACGGCAGGTCTTATTGTGGCCGCCGTACCTAAGCGCGTAGCAGTTCAGGATGTACTCTTGACCCGGAGCCGGTTCGACTTGGACAACGTCCCCGCGAATTTCAAGATTGCAACCAGCAGCCCGCGGCGAAGTGCACAACTTCGGCGGCTGGGTGTGATCGAAATCGTTCCCATCCGAGGGAACCTCCCGACGCGTGTCGCCAAGTTGCAGCGTGAGAATCTGGACGGCGTGGTGCTTGCTGCTGCGGGTCTTACTCGACTCGGGATTGAGCATCCCTATGTGACCGATCTTCCGACGGATCGCTTTGTCCCCTCGCCGGCTCAAGGTGCGTTGGCCATTCAGACGCGGGCGAATACCGAAGCGGCCGAGGTAGTCGCTGCCATTAACCATGAAGAATCGAGACGCCGGGTCGAAGCGGAGCGGAGTTTCTTGGCTACCATCGAAGCGGGCTGCCATGTTCCGGTCGGTGCACTGGCCGAGGTCGACGGTCCCAACGTTTCGCTCCATGCCCAACTGTTCAGCGAAGATGGGGTTCACTTGGTTGAAGGCGTAGAAACCGGCCCGGACCCCGTCGAAATCGGCAGGAAGCTTGCCGAGCGGCTCAAGAGCGAACTCGAGGAGGTTTCGTGAGGGTTTGGGTCACACGCGAGGAGGGAGCTGACGGCCCACTTTCCACCGCTCTACGCAACGCCGGTTTGGACGTCGTGCTCGAGCCGGTGATTGAACGCTGCGTGGTCAGCGATGTTGCGGATGAAATCAGCAAGCTCGGTGCCGATGATTGGCTCGTTTTGACCAGCGCTTATGCCATCGAGGCGGTTTCCGTCGAGCCGTCCCGCATTCCTCGTGTCGCTGTTGTAGCCGACCCATCCCGCAAAGTCGCTGAGGCTTTAGGTTTCCGTGTCGAGTTGGTCAGTTCGAAGGGCGATGGCAAGAGCTTGTTTGCGGAACTCCGCGAGAAGGTTAAAACTGGGAAGGTCTGCTACCCCCGATCGGCACTCGTGAAAGCTCCCGAGCCGTGGGCAAGCGTAGAGATCATCAGCCCCATCCTCTACACCACGCAACCCCGCCCGTTTGACCGTACTGTGTTTGACCGGGTCGATGTCGTCGCAGTCGCCAGTCCGTCAGCGGTCAACGCGATCGGCCCGACCGATCTACCTCTTGCGTCGATCGGCCCCTCAACATCCGCCGCGATTCGCGAGCTGGGTATGGAACCCTGGCTCGAGTCCCCCGAGCCGAGTTTTCAGTCGCTGGCTGACGGCATCGCCAAGGCAGAAGGATGAAGGATCCACAACTTTGAAGGAGGAAGTTGCAGGCGGTGTCTTCTTCTGCCTTCATACTTCATCCTTGTCCTATGCCGGCGTTCGTGAAGAGTGCCATGTTCTCGCGCCGCGCAGCGCCGCGCGAGCATGTCGGCTACCGGGGTCCCTGGGCGCGGCGGGGTCCTACGACAGCGGTCGCGCTGCCAGCGCCTGTCGAATCTGGTCGAGCTGCCGCTCAATCCCGTCTACCTTCATCGCAAGCACCAGAATCGCAGCCATAAGCGGTGGGGCATCCGCGCTTTTTTTCACTGCTTCGAGAGTTTCTTTAAGTGCTGCGATTTGATCCTCTGGCTTTCCGCAAGCTGACATCGATCTTCCTTTCGTAATATTTGTAGGGTCCGCGCCCGCGGACCTTATGACTACTCCCGTAACGAGGTAGGGCGAACTCGGCCCGCCGCCCGTGTGGTTGCCATCGTCGTCTGTATCGTCTTCGCCACGATCCTGCGGCGGACATTATTTCCGTCCTCATCAATGATCGCAAGCTCGTAGGGTCTGCTGTTCAGACCACCCGACGGCGCCGAAATTACTTTGGCAACGCCGGGCCGTAGGACACTGTTAATCGTGGTTTGTCGGTCCTCCTCGGTGCGAGTAGGTTATAGATGTGTAAGAACGTGTCAGCTTCTACCAGCCTTGCCTGCAGAGCACAGCCCCGGTGTGTATAATGGTCCCCGCCGGGAGCGGTCGTCCTTTCCCACGAAAGGAGCCCTTTCCCGAACACGGCCGCCCCCGGTGTTCAAGATATGGGGCGGGCCCGGCAACGCCGGGATTCCCGGCGCCAGCTATTCACCCTTCTTTTGCACCCTCCTCCCCTCCCCCCAATCGCCAAAACGACTTGACCGTCCCGGCAGGCGCGAAGAAAATTGCAGAGGCTAATTGGAGAATCGTGATGCTCGAAGGAAAGAATGTTGTCCTGAGGCTGCTCAAAGAGGAGGATCTCGAAGAATTTGTGAGGCTCTATAACGATGCCTCTCATCGCGGGGAGTACTACCCGATCTCGCTGCGTTCTTTGTCACAATCGCGCAAGGAGTTCCAGGAGAACGGCTGGTGGGATGAGCACCAGGGTCGCATGCTCATTACCGACAAGGAGGGACTGATCCTCGGCTGCATCTTCTTCTTCAAGGGTGCCCAGTACCAGGAAGGCTACGAGATCGGCTACTTCGTCCTGCGGCGCGAGAACCGTGGCCGGGGGATCATAAGCGAAGCCCTGCCTCTCTTCTCTGCGTATCTCTTCGAGCTGAAACCCATCGAACGCCTCTATCTGCTCACCGCAGGCGACAACATCCCTTCGCAGAAGGTAGCCCGCAAAGCCGGCTATCAGCACGAGGGCACCTTACGCAAGGCCTTCTTCCTCCGCGGCAAACACCACGACTGCGAAGTGTTCTCTTTGCTGAGAGAGGAATGCCCGTCGCTGAAGGAGATCATGAAGGGAGAAGGAAGAAGGGAGAAGGATGAAGGTAGAAGGATGAAGGTAGAAGGAAGAAGGTAGAAGGATGAAGGAGGAACCGCCGTGCGGACCGCGCTGTTTTTCCGAGCCGCGCCCGTGGTCCTGCTCTCCGGAAGGGTGCCATGGCCAAGCGCAGCGCCGCCATGTCCTACGCAACCCGGAATTGCTTTGGCAACGCCGGGTCGAAGTTGTTTCTTCCGAGCCGTCAGGAAGCGGACAAGATTGTAGAGTCTGCCGTGCGGTCCGCGCTGTTTTTCCGAGCCGCGCCCGTGGTCCTGCTCTCCGGAAGGGTGCCATGGCCAAGCGCAGCGCCGCCATGTCTCACGGCAACGCGGGATGGCTTTGGCAACACCGGGTCCGCAGTGTTGTTTCCGAACCGCGTCCGTCAGGAAGCGGACAAGAGTGTAGGGTTCACCGTGCGGACCGCGCTGTCTTACCGAGCCGCGCTGTTTTTCCGAACCGCGCCCGTGAGGAAGCGGCACATCTCGTATACCCTGTGCCGCAAGGCAGAAGATAGAAGGATGAAGGAGGAACGGCGGGCGAGTTCTCTCGCATTCTCCTGTGTCGTGCAGGCTGAAGGCCTGCTCTATCATAGCCGGGGGACGTCGCCCCCGGATGGTGCCGAGTGTCAACCTGCTGACCCTGAAAGGGTCATACATTCTCAGCAGCACGTGTGACGGCGTGTTTCTGCGACCCATACAGGGTCGATTGGGATCGGTGTTGGCGTTACCGTGGGCGGCGTCCCGGCACACCGGGACTTGCCCACGGCTATCATAGTTCAGCCCTTCAGGCTGAATCAGATCGACGCGTTTCCATCGTTCTTTCCGAACCGCGCCCGTCAGGAAGCGGACACCCCATCCTTCGTCTGTGCGAAGGGTGCGGTACAGACACGACATCTGACAGACCGCGGGATAATCACGTATGGTCCGCCCCCCTGCCGAGCAGGGATGAGGCACCCGCCTGCCCTGCGGTTACCGAGAGTACACGCCCCTACAAGTACCAGTCGAACTGACGCTTTGGCTACCGGAAGAACCGCCAATAGAAAGATCGGACGTCACCAAGATATCACCGTTGTTCACCGGCGTATACACGTCCAATTCCCGAAAGTCGGCGGTGGCATCGGAGGACGTTGCGCCTCCCAACGCAAGCACACTCACGCCGTCCGCCATTACGGTGACGTCGGTGACTGTCATCAAGAACTCGATGCCGGCCCTCACAGCTACGTCCGTTCGCCCTTCATACTCTTCTTCCCCATTTCGAACGGGTATTCCGGATTCGCCGATTATCAGTGTGAGATCAAACTCTTCCGTTGTTGTGGCGGTCCCACCGTTTGCCCTGGCTTCGACCTCACAGACTTCGGTTCCAAAGTAAATCCCGGGTGTTAGAGGCGATGGGTTTGTCGTACTACGGCCAGCGTCGGAGTCGGACGGTGGCACCGTAATCTGGACGCACCCTCCCAATAACACCAGAAACGAATTGGCAAAGATGCGATTCATGATGTTGAACTCCTCGACTTAGGCAATCATTTCCCGATTTGCACGCGGCAAGCCGTCATCCTACCCAAACGACTTACTTGAGTCAATCGAAAGCCGCGTTTCCCAGCGATTCCTCAAGTGGTGGACTGAAGCGCGCGACTATCGAGGTTTGGCCCCTTGTTGGGTAGGCACGGTATTCGCACGGCAGTGATTGGCCAAGTTCTGGGCATGTCTCGAGGAGTGCGCCGGAAGCGGGGCCCACGATGGAACTGTACACGCAATCAGCTGGTCGACATCGATGTCATCACGCAAGCATTCTATTCCCCACCCGTGCAGGCCATGATACCTCCAAAGCCCAGGGTCTCCAAGCTCCCTTCCCTGAACCGCCCTCGCAGGTAGAATACGCGTATCCGTCCCCCTCGGGGGCGACATCTGGAATGGAGCGCGATCGATGACCGACAATCTCAGCGGACCCGACAACGACCAACGGGAGCCCGAAGATCGCCGCTGGCCCCGCGACGCCAAGATAAGCCTCTGGGCGGGGTTCATCATGCTCGCTGCGGTCATTCTACTCATCATCTTGGACTCATGGTTATCCTGGGGCGCACCGGGCTGGGAACACCCGGGAATCCTTGGGGACTTTTGGGGCGGTCATCTCGGCGGCGCGGCGGGCTTGGCGGGCACTTTCTTCTTCATCACAGCTCTCTTATTACAGAGGCACGAGCTCACGCTTCAGCGTCGCGAACTCCGCCTCCAGAACGAGTACAACGCTCGACGGTTCGATTTCGAGTACATCGGACGGCTCGTCACCGGCGCATATGAGAGCAGCGCCGCCCAGAAGCGCATCAGTGCAGGCGACCCGGACATAACACCCCTCATGCGTGCCGCATTACTCTACCACTGCAAGAAGCACGAGAATCAGATCGCGGCAAGTGGTGAACTCCTCTGCTTCGCTATCAGTTCTTTTCCACCCAAGAACCGCAACGACTGGAAAATGGAGGTGAAGAAAGTCGTCGAGATGGTTGGGAAACAGGGACCCGCCGAGATGCAGACTCGTGCACAGAACTGGCAACCGGACGCGGAGAAGATCATAGACACCGTCATCGTCTAAGCGACCTGCCGCCTTCCTCCTTTCCTGGTTGTCCGCACCGCCCCCCGCGGTTACCATACCCGCGATGCAGGGCCTCGCCGCAAGGCTTCGCAAGGTAATCTCGCCCTCGGGGTTGGTGTATTGCCGGATTCACGCCTAGCGGTCACTGCCCACCGCGTACCAGCATTCGGCAGATTCGATCTTGGATTTCTTTGTAGGGGGTGCTGGGGCCTTTGTAGCCGTTGAACATGATGGCGAATGCGTAGCGGCCTCCGCCGTTGCGGTCGGCGTAGCCGCTTAGGGTGCGGATGCTCCGCATGGTGCCCGTCTTGCCGCGGACCTTGCCGGGCATGTCCTTGAGACGCTTTTTCAGCGAGCCGTCCACGCCAGCCGATCATTGCTTTGCATGAAACGCATCCCCATCGCCGCTGGCCCCCAGCGGTGTTTCTTCGACAAAGGTGATCTTATGTACTACGCTCCAGGACCCACCCGTGCTGATCGAGATAGTCTCACATTCGGTGTTGGCCGACTGCTGCCATTCATACCTATACGGGAATCCTTGGAGGACTCCTTCGTGGAATAAGCGGCGGTCCGCAAGAGCGGCCGTTCGACACGGTAGTAGGATCCTGTTGAAGATGTCCTTCGCAGAGAGCGGTAAACCGACCACGGCTTCGAATCCACCGGTGTAGCTAATGCGAAGGTGAACCTGCATTTCGTTGGACAGCACGGTTTCGACACCACGTAGGGTCCGATCGTCATCCGAGGCGTAGTACATGTCCGTGTAAAACGGGCCGTCGGCATCTTCGCTGTAGGCGAAGACGCTGAAGCACTTGACGCGGATCATGGAAGCCTCTGGCGCGAGATAAGTGTTGAGCCGAGCACGTGTTAGAAACTCTCTTATCGATGCTTCAGCAGGTTCCATAGAGACTCTCCTTGGGCATTTGGGCCCGCTTTGTTCGGGTGCGATCCGTCCTTAATCGCGTTGGCCAATAAGTGTACTCGTCTGCGGGCTCCGTTGAGCCAATTCTAAGTACCGCAGACGCTGCGCCAACGTAGTGGAACGCAAATGCCGGGTGAAAGGAAAGAATAGGTCGTCAACTGACTCCGCTGCTGCGTGGCATAGCAGGGAGGATGCCCCCTTGCCGGTCAACGGCTGCCGCGTACAAGTGCCCGACAGATTCGGTCTTGGATTTCTTTGTAGGGGGTGCTGGGGCCTTTGTAGCCGTTGAACATCATGGCGAATGCGTAGCGGCCTCCGCCGTCGCGATCGGCGTAGCCGCTTAGGGTGCGGATGTTCCGCATGGTGCCGGTCTTGCCGCGGACCTTCCCGGGCATGTCCTTGAGACGCTTTTTCAAAGAGCCGTCCACGCCGGCAATGGAGAGGCTGTCGAAGAACAAGCGCCCACCCGGCTTTCGGGCGATCCAGGCCAACACTTCGGTGAGTTGGCGGGCAGTGCACCAGTTGTAGCGACTCAGTCCCGAGCCGTCTGCAATGGTCAGTTCGGTGACATCGATGCCCGCACTTCGTAGGGTGTATAAGACTGCCTCGCTGCCCAACTCCCAACTGCCCGCAGGATCGGTCGCACCTTGCTGCACAGCCCAGGCGTATCCAGTCCGCTTGATGAGGCACTCGGCGAACATATTCTGACTGTTCTTGCCCGCACGGTTCAGCACGTCGGCGAGCGGGGTGTGATGCTGGCCGATGATGGTGAGATTCGCGGGCAGGGCTCCATCGGGTAGCCGCACGCGGTCACGCCTGATGATGCCGGCAAGGTTGATGCCGCGGTTTGCAAGCACACTCCGCAGTGCGTCAGCAGTCAACAGTCCCGGCTTGGGAAATGAGACGGAGCCGAAAGACCACTTCTTGTTGCACGTGCCGGAGAGCAGGTACTGGAATGTATCGTGCTGATGGCGGAGCACGGGCTTGGCGGGTGCGCGGGTCTCGCACTTGTTGATGAACTCGGCCAGCGAGTTGGGAGGCTCAACCGTGACGAGAACCGGGGCACCGTGCGCGGTGGCGGGGTGGATGGTAATGTCCACGCAGTTGTTGTTGAAGTTTAGCCCGCCGACCGGGGCGGCATACCAGTTGTCCAGGTCGCGCTCTTCCCAGGTTGGGTGAGTCCGCACATCGCCGAAGATGGACTCGTCGATTACCAGATCGCCGGGGATCGATTGGGTGCCGCCTTGTACCAAACGATCGGCCCATTCTTCAAACACTGCGGTGATCGACTCGCCCCGAGCACTGCACAGCTTCTCATCTCCCAAGGCGGGGTCGCCGTCACCGACGAGGAAGAGGTTCAGGCCGTCGGTGGCTAGCGTTGTGGTGAACTCGAACTCCGGCCCCAGTACCGCGAGCGCCGTTGCCATTGTAAAGACCTTCTGGTTGCTGGCGGGGACAAGCGGCTTGTCGGCATCTTGCTCGAAAATGACGGAGCCGCTGGACATGTCGATCACGCAGGCCCCGAGCACCGTTTGCGGATGGGGGAGGGCGGATAGGGCGGATCGGATCTCCTGGGCGACGGTGGATTGAGCGTGCGCAGGCGAGATGCTCGCGCCTGCGAGGGCGATCCATGCCAGAGTGGCTACAGACCACCCGTGGAGGATGGTACCACGCCGTCGAGAGATTTCTTTCCGTTCCATCATCAGCACGCTGATAGTAAGGCCAAAAGGTTTGCGATCAAGTCCATCACGTTCTGATCATCGGCCGGACCCGTCGACACTCGACAGGCGACGGAGTATAGTCGCCTCGCCCCGGCTGGTGCGCGGACTGGCGGCCCATCCCGGCGCGCCGGGATAGGGGAGACGATGATGGACACCCAGGACGATGACGGGCGCGCGCGACGATGACTTCGATCATCGCATCCCCCACCTCCGGAGGAGGCGGGACGCCCATCGCAGGACCGACGGCCGCTTCCTTATCCCGACCAGTGTCGGGACGGCTCGGAATGGGCGCTACGCGATGTTTTCCAGGATGAATTACTCTTAAGTGACCATGCCCGAGACGTTCAACATCGCGTCATACCTGCCCCGAATGGCCGATGAGGCTCCCGACAGGCCGGCTTTGTATATCACTAGGTCGCGGAATCGGGCCGGGAAGGCGATCTATGCATCGATGACCTTTGCGGAACTCGAAGCGCGCTCAAATCGTTGTGCAAACGGGATTTCAAGCGCGGGCATCGAACGAGGCATGCGCGTGCTAGTTATGGTTCGCCCCGGCTTTGAGTTCATCGAGCTCATCTTCGCCCTGTTCAAAATGGGTGCTGTGCCGGTGATGATCGACCCGGGCATGGGTGTAGGTCGCATGCTCGAATGCATCCGTCAGGTCGATCCGCAGGCGTTCATCGGAATACCTCTGGCTCATGCGATGCGGGTGCTTCGCCCCGGTCCGTTCAAGACCGTTCAGCACGTGGTGACCGTCGGGTGGCGCTGGTTTTGGGGTGGCCCGACCTTGGCCAGGCTTCGAGACGAGGCAAGCCCGGACTTTGATGCCGTCGCCACCGCAGCCGACGAGACTGCGGCTATTCTCTTCACTTCTGGAAGCACCGGGCCTGCCAAAGGCGTGGTCTACGAGCACGGGATGTTCGACGCCCAGGTGCGGATGATTCAGAAGCACTACGGGATTGAGCCGGGGGAGATCGACCTGCCCACATTCCCACTGTTTGCGTTGTTCGCCCCGGCGCTGGGGATGAGCTGCGTAATTCCCGATATGGACCCCACGCGGCCCGCCCATGTCGATCCGGCGAAGATCGTCGAGGCCATCCACGATCATCAGGTTACGAATACCTTCGGCTCGCCGGCGCTGTGGAAGCGTGTCGGACATTACTGTGTCGAGCGAGATATCAAGCTTCCCACGTTGCGCCGCGTGTTGATCGCCGGGGCGCCGGTACCGTGGAAAGTGATCGAGGACCTTCATCAGGTGCTTGATTCGGCTGCGGACGTGCACACGCCGTATGGGGCGACCGAGTCGCTACCCGTCGCGTCGATTCCCGGAAGAGAGATCACCGGTGCAATTAGCGAGTTGACTCGTCGCGGGGCAGGGACGTGTGTTGGCAAGCCACTGCCCGATGTGGACATGCGTTTCATTCGCATCACCGACGAGCCTATCGCCGAGTGGTCCGCTGATCTTGTTGTACCTGACGGGGAGGTGGGGGAGATCGTCGTTTCCGGGCCGATGGTGACCAAGGAATACTATGGCCTGCCGGATGCAACCGCGCTGGCGAAGATTCATGATGGTGGCCGCATCTGGCATCGGATGGGCGACCTCGGCTACCGTGATGGCGATGGTCGGATTTGGTTCTGCGGTAGGAAGGCCCACCGGGTGGTCACTGAATCCGGTACTCTTTTCAGCGTTCGCTGTGAGGCGGTTTTCAACGAGCATCCAGAGGTCGCAAGATCTGCCCTCGTTGGCACAGGCCCACGCGCCAGACAGGTGCCTGTGATTATAGTCGAGCCGGAGGTAGCCAGTTTTCCCGGCGCGCAACGGGTCCCATCGTTTCGCGAAGAGCTGCTGGACCTTGGACGGGCTAACGGACTTACTAGCGCAATAGAGACGGTCCTGTTCCATCCATCGTTGCCGGTGGATATCCGCCACAATGTAAAGATCAATCGCGAGGCGCTGGCTGAGTGGGCGCGGAGGCGGCTTCGATGAAAGCGCTGGTAACCGGCGGCGGCGGGTTCCTTGGTACGCGCATCACCCAGATGCTTCATGAACGGGGCGACGAAGTTGTCGTCCTCGGTCGCCGGGTGTATCCACACCACGAAAAAGCCCAACTCCGCCAGATCCAGGCTGACCTCCGCGATGCCGACGCAATACGTCGAGCATGTCAGGGCATGGATGTCGTATTCCATGTCGGCGCCTTGACGGGGATTTGGGGCGACAAACGGGCCTTCTGGGGAATTAACGTTGATGGAACGCGAAACGTAATCGAGGCGTGCCGGGCCAACGCGGTGCCCAGGCTTGTCTATACCAGTTCACCGAGCGTTGTTTTTGGCAAAGAGGACCTGTGCGGAGTTGATGAGTCGCATCCCTATCCAGCCAGATATCTCGCTGCATATCCGGAGACAAAAGCAGCGGCTGAGCGACTGATCCTCGCTGCCAACGATCCGGAGCTGTTGACCGTTACCCTTAGGCCCCATCTGGTCTGGGGACCGGGTGACCCGCACTTGATACCCCGGGTGGTCGAACGTGCTCGCCGGGGGCAGCTTGCCCAGGTCGGCGACGGGCGAAACCTCGTCGACATCACTTATGTTGACAATGCAGCCGAGGCCCATCTGCTGGCGGCGGATGCCTTGGAACCCGGCGCTACAGCCGCCGGTTCGGCGTACTTCATCAGCCAGGATGATCCGGTTGAGCTCTGGCCTTGGATCAACAGTATCCTGGCTGCGCTTGGAATCCCGTCAATACCGAAATCGATTTCGTGCAGTGTCGCTTTCGCTGTTGGCGCGGTGCTCGAAGGGGTGCATAAAGCCCTCCGAATCAAAGCGGAGCCGCGGATGACGCGATTCGTTGCCTTCCAACTTGCCAAACATCACTATTTTAACATCGCTGCTGCGAAGGCAGACTTCGGCTACAAGGCTCGTGTATCCACGTCGGAAGGACTGGTGAGGTTACTCGATTGGCTGCGCGAGAGCCAGGCCGTCTAAACGGCCGATGTGACCACGGTTAGGAGATGACTCGCCAATGCCGCCGACGCGTTGCGCGCACAGGGTTTGCGCTGCTGTGGTCCTAAGCCTGCTCTCATACCCTGTTGCCCGCCAGTTCAGCGTGCGGGCGTTTCAATTTCCGCAGAACGTGCTAACATCCTATCGCGGCCACGGCAGACTGCTTAAAGCGGTGATCGAATAGATGGTGTCTTACTAGGGCACAGAGTTTATGTCGGATACAGAGCGAGTGGTCATTACTGGCGTTGGCCTTACGTCTCCGATTGGTGATACGCCTGAAACGCTTCGCACCAATCTGCTGGCCGGCGTCTCCGGTGTGAGTGTCATTGAAACACGTTTCATGGGCAAGGTACTTGCCGGCGAATGTCACTTTGACGAACAGAAACACCAGACCAGAAAAGAGCGGCGCAGAGGTACGCGGGCTGGTTCAACTGCGATTTACTGTGCTGGCGAGGCTCTTAGCCACGCGGGGATCGATCTGGAGAAGACGGATCGCTCGCTGGTGGGCGTTTTCATCGGGATTACCGAGCATGGGACGGTTGAAACCGAGAATGAGATTGACGTAATTCGCCGATACGATTATGACACTAAGTACTGGTCGCACCACCATAACCCGCGAACAGTGGCGAATAACCCTGCTGGGGAGGTGACGATCAACCTGGGTGTGAGCGGCCCGCACTATACGATCGGTGCCGCGTGTGCGGCGGGTAATGCCGGTCTGATCCAGGGCGTGCAGATGCTCCGTCTGGGCGAGGTTGATCTCGCCATAGCGGGTGGAGTTTCCGAGGCGACGGGCTCGTTTGGGATATTCGCGAGCTTCGCTGCTCAGGAGGCGCTGGCTTGGCACGACGACCCGACGAAGGCGTGTCGACCGTTCGACAAGGCACGCACCGGTATAGTGGTAAGCGAGGGTGGATGTCTGTACGTAGTGGAGCGGCTTGGCGACGCGGTCAAGCGCGGGGCACCGATTCTTGCGGAGATCGTCGGATACGCGATGAACTCGGATGCGAGTGATCCCGTGGTCCCCGAACCCGGGCGACTGACGGAGTGTATGAACACGGCGATACGTCGGGCGGGGATTGGACCTGAGGACGTTGACATCGTCAGTACCCATGCGACGGCGACGCAGTTGGGAGACGAGCAGGAGGCCGAGGCGTTGCGGCGGGTGTTTGAAAAAAACCCGAGCACGTATATAAACAATACGAAGAGCTTCATCGGGCATGCCATGGGGGCGGCCGGTGCTTTGGAGTTGGCCGGTAACCTGGGCGCTTTTGACGATGGTATGGCACATGCAACGATCAACCTGAGCGAAGTTGATCCGAAGTGTGCCGTCCGCAATCTTGTTGCGAACGAGCCCGTAGAGATCGGAAAAGTCGATTATATCCTGAACAATTCGTTTGGGATGTTGGGGATTAATTCCGCTGTTGTTGTCAGACGATACGACGGTTAGCGGTCGGCAGCGGTGCAGAACTTAACCAAGGTCTGAGGTTACGAGAACGGCATGATAAAGCAGCAGGTTAAGGATATCATAGTTGGCATTATCGAGATGGTCGCTCCCGACGCGGACTTGTCTAATCTCAAAAGCGACGTTCGTCTTCGCGATCAGTTGGATATGGACTCGATGGATTTTCTCGACATAGTTATGGAGCTGCGCAAGCGGTACCAAATCGAGGTGCCCAAGGAGGATTATCCTATGCTTGCCACGCTGGATAGCTGTATTTCCTATCTCACTCCCAAGCTGCAGTCAGTCGTATCCACTTGACGATGCCGGGTGCGGGGGCACCGTCAAATCAGCGTATAGAGTTGATCCCACGGGCATCCACCGCAAGCGCGATGCCCTTCAGGCGCCTATGCATTATGACGTTGTTATCATCGGCGCAGGAATGTCGGGGTTTGCCGCAGGTATTCGGCTTGCCTACTTCGACAAGCATGTCTGCATTGTAGAGAAGCATTCCGCCCCCGGGGGACTCAACTCGTACTACAGCCTGGGGGGGCGACACTTCGACGTCGGACTACATGCGGTTACCAACTACGCGTCACCGGAGAAGCGCCCGGCTCCGCTGGCCAAGCTACTTCGACAGCTGCGGTTTCAGCGTGATGATTTCGCCCTTTGTCCGCAGGGCTATTCGGAAATACGCTTCCCCGGCAGGACACTTCGGTTTACCAACGATATCGAAGTATTGACAAGCGAGGTCGCAAGAGAGTTTCCCGGAGAGGAGGACAAGTTCCGGCGACTCTTGGCGAAGATCGAGGCGTATGACGATACGCGGCTGGATCAAGCGTACAAACCTGCACGGCCGATCCTGCGTGATGCTCTCGGTGAGCAAGGACTAATAGAGATGCTGCTGTGCCCGGTGATGTACTACGGTAGCGCCCAAGAGCACGACATGGATTTCACGCAGTTCGTCACCATTTTCAAGAGCCTGTTTTTCGAAGGTCTCGCCCGGCCGCGCGATGGGGTAAGGGCGATCATAAGGGCGCTAATCGAAAAGTTCTGCGGTTGCGGCGGTGAGCTCAAGATGAACGCCGGGGTCGAAGGTATCGACGTGGACAACGATCGTGTAACCGGCCTGGTGCTCGAATCGGGTGAGCAGCTAACTACCGATGTGGTGTTGTCGTCAGCCGGCTATATCGAGACTATGCGACTCTGCGGCGGGGTCGGAGCCGCCGTTCCCGAGGATGAACCGGGGCGTATGTCGTTCGTGGAGACGATCGGTGTGATGGACACGCTGCCCCAAGACCTCGGACACGAGGCCACCATTGTCTTTTTCAACGATGCGGACACCTTTGCGTACTCTCAGCCCGCGGAGTTGGTCGACCTGCGCAGCGGCGTGGTCTGCTGTCCCAGCAACTACGTCAGCCACGAGGATATGGAGGAGGGGATTCTCCGTCTAACCTGGATGGCCAACTGCGAAAAGTGGCTAGGCATGGATGAAGTTGCCTACCGGGCTGCGAAGCAAGGTTACCTGGATGAGTTTGTGACCCGGGCGAACGTCTACGTGCCGGGTTTTTGCGACCGCGTGGTCTGTACGGACATGTTTACCCCCCGCACGATTCGCGACTATACTGGACACATTAACGGAGCAGTATATGGATCGCCGCGTAAGCGGCGCGATGGGCGAACGCCGATCGAGAATCTATATATCTGCGGGACGGACCAGGGTTTTCTGGGTATTATCGGGGCGATGCTAAGCGGGATTAGCATCGCGAACTTACAGGTACTCTCCAAGGATTAGGGCAGCCAGGTGGCACGTGATCGGCTTGAAGGCGCGAGGGATTACTATGACGTGGTCGTAGTGGGCTCCGGTCTGGGCGGACTTACCGCGGCCAATTACCTCGCAAAGTGTGGCCGATCGGTTTTGCTCCTGGAGCAGCATTACAAACTGGGTGGATTGGCCACCTGGTTTCGGCGAAGGGGCGGGCACATCTTCGACGTCTCGCTGCACGGTTTTCCGATGGGGATGATCAAGAGTTGCCGGAAGTACTGGACGAAGGAAATCGCCGATTCCATCGTTCAGCTGAAGGGTATCAGGTTCGACAACCCGCAGTTCAAGTTGGATACAACGTTCGACCGGACCGATTTCACGAACATTCTGGTCAAGAAGTTCGCGGTCAAACGTGAGACGGTTGAGGAGTTCTTCAACACCGCGCGGGGCATGGATTTCTACGACGATCAGACCATGACAACGCGCGAGCTGTTCGCCAAATTCTTTCCCGGGCGGAGTGATGTGGTTCGCCTGCTTATGGAACCAATAGCATATGCCAACGGGTCGACACTGGATGATCCGGCTATCAGCTACGGAATCGTCTTTTCGAATTTCATGAGCAAGGGTGTTTACATCTTCCAGGGCGGAACAGATAAGCTCATTGGACTGATGAAACAGGAACTGCTGGCCAATGGCGTGGACATCCGTACGCGGGTTCCCACGGAGCGCATTGTTGTCGAGGATGGGCGTGTAACTGGTGTGGCGGCTAACGGCAGGAGGATCTCCTGTAAGGCTGTTGTCTCGAACGCCAATCTCCTTGCGACAATCAACAAGATGGTTGGGCGTGAGCACTTTAGCGGGGATTTCGTCGAAGAAGCGGGAGCTGTTAGGCTCAACAACAGCAGCTGTCAGGTTTACATGGGACTCCGCAAGGGCGAGCAGATCGATTACATCGGGGATTTGCTGTTCACCTCGGTTGATCCGGAGTTCGACTCGACCCGTCTGTGCGCAAAGAATGTTACCAGTCGAACGTTCTCGGTGTATTACCCCGATACCAGGCCGGGTTCCGATCGTTACGCGATTGTCTCATCAACCAACGCGAACTGGGATGATTGGGCCGGTCTTTCGGATGAACAGTACCAGCAGGACAAGCAGCATCTCATTGAGATGACGATCGGCGCGCTCGAGAAGTACATACCGGACATACGCCTCAAGCTGGATCATGTGGAGGCGGCCACGCCAAGGACCTTCAATCGTTACACGCAACATGCCTTGGGGGCGACTTTCGGCACGAAGTTCGAAGGACTGCAAGTCAGCATGGATCTGCCTAAACAGGTGCAGGGGCTGTTCCACACCGGGTCGGTAGGCATAATCATGTCCGGCTGGCTGGGGGCGATTAACTACGGCGTGATTGTCGCCAACGAGGTAGAGAGCTTCAACTTCGCACAGATGGACCTGCGGGAGGGTGTCGCACAATGACCGACGCTGCGATTCTGGAATCGATTCCCCACCGGCCTCCATTTCTGTTTGTCGACAAAATCGTGGAGGTTTCCGATAAGCGGATCCTCACCCGAAAGCTGGCTGATACCGATGCTGATTTCTTCCGCGGGCACTATCCGGGTCGGCCGGTGATGCCCGGCGTGCTGTTGTGTGAGTGTTGCTTCCAGGCCGGCGCTTTGCTGATTGCACGCCGCATCGGTGCGGATGCAGCAACCGACGGCGTGCCGGTTGTTACGCGGATTCAGGATGCCCGCTTCAGGCAAATGGTCAGTCCCGGTCAAATGCTCGATGTCGAGGCGACGCTTGATGAAGAACTTGATGGAGCCTATTTTCTTACCGGGCGGATCACCGTCGACGGCAAGCTAGCTCTTCGTGTATCCTTTGCATGCATGCTGGCGAAGGACAAGGAATAGACGGCGTGGGTTTTCTTGATTTCAAAGACAAGACTTTCGTGGTGTTCGGGGTTGCGAACAAGCGCAGCGTCGCCTATCACGTTGCCCGCATTCTGGAGGGAGAAGGGGCTACCGTCGTCTACAGTGTGCTAAACGAGGAATGTCGCGAAAGCGTCAACAAACTGTTCCCTGGCAGCGAGGTACATATCTGCGATGTCGAGCGCGATGACCAGATTGCCGCTCTGGCGGACGCGCTTCGCGTGAAGCACCCCAAGATCCACGGCATCGTCCACTCCCTGGCATTCGCGAACTACGAGTCCTTCTCGGGGCAGTTTCACGAGGTCGAGCGGGGGAATTTCCTGCAATGCGTGTCGATCAGCTGCTATTCGCTAATTGCCGTTGCCAATGCCCTGAAGGACCTGCTCGATGCACGGGCCAGCGTGGTCACCATCTCCATCTCGACAACGCGGATGGCGGTTGAGAGCTATGGTTACATGGCTCCGGCAAAGGCAGCTCTTGATTCATCAATTGCGTTTCTGGCCAAGTCATTCAGCGCGTTTTCACAGGTGCGTTTCAACGCAGTCTGCGCGGGGCTGCTCAAGACCAGCGCTTCTGCGGGAATACCAGGCTACATAGACCACTACATGTTTGCCGAGCACGTTACTTTGCGCAAGCGTGCTCTTGCCACCGAGGAAGTGGCAAACACGGCTGCGTTTCTGCTAAGCGAGCGGTCGTCCGGCATTAACGCCCAAGGGATCGTAGTCGACTGCGGTATGAGCACGAACTACTTCGACAGCGTCGTGGTCAAGCATTCTCTCGCCGGCCTGTGGCCCACCGGGAAGCCATGATTCTTCAACCCGTGCTTGTGCCTGTACCGTGCGATGTGCCCCTGCGCACCCCTCAGCAGGTCGAGCGACAACGGGTGTGTGCCCGCTTGGCCCTTCGTTACTGCGCAGGTTGTTGTGGGGCTCCCGAAGAAGGCTGGGAGAAAGACACAGACGAGGTGCCTTTGCCTCAGCAAGGGTGGTATTGGTCTGTGTCACATAAACGTCACTGGGCAGCCGCCGTCGTCGCCGATCAGCCGGTGGGGATCGACATCGAACACGTTATCCCCCGCCGCGAGGCCATGTTCGACGAGATTGCCTGCGCCGCTGAATGGGGACTTCTCGGTGGTCGATCCTGGCGGTCCTTTTTTCGCCTGTGGACTGCCAAAGAGGCAATACTCAAGGCAACCGGCATTGGCATTGCGGGGCTTAATACCTGCAGGCTTGAAGATATTCCGGATGCACGACATCTCACGCTGGAGTACGAGAATCGCGAATGGGTCGTCGAGCATTTCTACCATGCTGATCACGTCGCCGCGGTCACCAGTGGTGATGCACAGGTCTCTTGGCACGTGCTTGACCCCGCGGCCAATGCGGACGCATCCGATGCGGTCTAGGTGCTCACTGAGGAGAACTTTTCTGACATGACCGCCCTGATCCTGGCTGCCGCGGCACTGATTACGTCGATCATCTCCGCCATTCTAGGAATGGCCGGCGGGGTCATGCTGTTGGCAGTGATGTTGTGTTTCATGTCCCACGCCGATGCGATTCCCACGCATGCTGCGGTGCAAATCGCCAGCAACGGCACGCGGGTAATGGCGTTCGTTCGCAATGTGGATCGCAGGACCGTCGCTCGATTCGTATCCGGTGTTGTGCCTGGGAGTATCCTGGGCATGCTTCTTTTGTGGGCGTTAGGCGAGCCGGAGCAGAGTGAGCCGTATCTCAAGACCTTAATCGGCGCCTTCATTCTCGCGGTCACGTATCTGCCCAAGCCCAAGACCTCCGCTGCTACTACTTCGAGATGGGTGGACTTCCCGGGAATAGGTCTGTTGGCAGGAACAGCGGCTCTGACCGTAGGCGCGGTCGGACCGCTCATCGCGCCGGTCTTCGCCCACCAGGGTTTTGCCAAGGAGAGACTGATCGCCACCAAGGCAGTCTGTCAGCTTATAACGCACCTTCTGAAGATCCCCGCATTCCTGCTGGTGCGCGATCTTGACGTTCCCCGGCTGAGCGGACTCGCCTTGCTTATGATCTGCATGGTTATCCCCGGCACGCTGATGGGCAAGAGGTTGCTTGTCGGCGTGTCGGAGCGCAACTTCCTGATTGCCTATCGGGTCGCTTTGACACTTGCAGGGCTGAAGGTCTTGATCTTCGACGGTATCGCACAGTGGCCTGTGTGGTCTTAAAGAGTCAGGCCGACATCTGCGTCTCAATCACCGAGCAAATGCGCTGGACGATGCTTTGTGGTGCCAGAGACGGATCGCGATGGGCGATGCAGCCGCCGTGACCGAGTGGACAGGCGCCGTCAGCTACCAGGCACGGGCTGCACGACGAGTTCGATTGCAGGGCCGTCACCGAGGGATAGTCAGACCCTAATATCGCGTCCGTCGCGGTGAAGATCGCGACCGTGTAAATGCCCAATGCGCCTGCCAAATGCATGGGAAACGAATCGGTGGCCACCGCTGTGTGCATTTGCGACAAGACAGCGGCTAGGTCGGTCGGAGTGGGGGTCCGCCCCAACAAGTCGTGCACACATGCGTGTGATAGCAACGGTGAGACGATGCGATCTGCATCCGCTCCGATCAAGAACACCTCAAACCCCTGATCGATGAACCGATCTACCAGGCCGCGCAGCAAGTCCGGCGGATAAGATCGCAGGTTGTCAGCCCGGGCCGCGTGAAGCGCCACCCGTGGGTTGTCGGGTGCAGGAAGTTCCCATTTCCGTTGTATTGCATCCGGTATCACGACGGTTGGAGGACGTTGAGGACGAGGCGTGTGCAGAACGGCACTGAACACATCGGCGCCGCTTCGACGCGGTCCATCGGCGAGGGTTTCGATCTCCTCGAACGAGAGGCAGTAATCGAAGCGGTCAAGACGCCTTGCCTGAATGGGATATGCGACGAGTCTGCCCATACTGGGCGTGAGCGTGAAGACGTCACGGGCAGCGGGAATACATGCAATCGTCACGCTTGCCGAGGGATACTTGTTCTTCAGGCTGGATACACACGATGCGGTTACCACGGCATCGCCGCTGCGCCCAATGAACGGTAGAACAAGCCGTTGATCATCGAGGTGTTCGCCTCGATAAGGGGGTATGGATTGATGCACGGGGCCGATGATTCTCAAAGCCCCGGCCTGAGAACCCCTTTGAGCTTCGCAATCATACAGCAGATAGCGCTGGCCACGTTTGAGGGTATAGGTTGGCTGGCCGCTATCGTCCCTCACCCGGGCGTCATCGAGGGCTTCAACGATCTGCATGGTGTGATTCTCCGCCCGACTTTCGTATCACACCGAAATTGATGCTACTTGCCCAGGCGTCGATGCTCGCGCGGTGTTTCCGCACGAAGCGGGGGAAAGCGTTGTTGTGCAGAACGTCGTGGGCGCAGAGCAAACTGCCGGGGCGTATATGCGGCCAGACGATCTCGAACTCCCGCCACACGTGACGGTAGTTGTGATCGCTGTCGTGGAGGAAGAGGTCAAGCGGCCCCTGCAAGGCGACCAGATCGGGAAGCAGCTGCAGGCTGTTGCCCCAGCAAGTGTTCCATCGGGATCGGAGCCCAGCCGGTACGTGCCCACCAATGTGGGGATCATGATCGAGTTCAATGCTGATCAGCCTGCCGCGGTTGCCGGCCTCCATGGCTGCAAGGACGTATGCTGAGGATATACCATGAGCGATGCCCGTCTCGATGGCGAGTTCAGGGCGGGCGATGCGGGTTATGACGTAAGTGGTGTAGCGATCCTCGTGGCACATCGGCGATGCCAGATGAGCAGCTTCGTTGGGGGAGACGTCGGCCAGGCGGACGGATCGCGCCTCGGTCAGGTATCGCTCTACGGTGGCCTCGTCGACGCCCAGCTTTGCCCCCAGTTCGATGATCCGCGCATCCGTATGGTGGTTTGACCTCGACTCGCTGCGCGCTCCGGTGGGGTCAAGTCTTCTGATGCGTTCACGGCACTCTATGCCTGTGTAGGTAACCGGCACAAAGGAGTCAATCACCGGGTGAAGCACCCGGCAACCGTGATCGTAAACGCTGCGAGCCATAGTGGAGGCAGATGGCATACCCAATCCTCAGAGCCAGGACACAGTAGTCCTACATATCTTCTTTCGGAGCGTACGAGAGCGTCCTGAAGTGTGCGCCGGCTATCCGTGCAGGTAGGGAGGCCGATTCTCTCACCGGTGTGATCCGTGCTGGTATTGCTGGCAGCGTAATCGAACGCCATCCGCTGTCACCAGATTCGTCAGGGAGACGGGGTCCCGACCGGCAGGATTATCTTATCTCCCACGGGTGGGGGCGCGAACGGGACAAAGCCGCGCTTTCCCCAAGTGAACCAGCGCAGGGATTCATCCTCCAGGGGTACGGAGAACGTGAATTTGACCTCGAATGGTCGGTTGTCTTCGGTCAACGAGATCACCTCAGCGGTCATGCCCGTCAGCTCGACGCGCTCACCAATCGCCATGGGGAGATGTGGAGCCCGGGGAAGTTGGTCGCCTATCATGGCCATGAATCCACGTCCGGGCCGCACAGCCAACGTGTACTTATCCAACCGCCGGACTTCCACCGGCGGGGGATTGCTCGGTGCCAGGACGCGTGTGTGCGCCGGGACAGGCAACCCAGCCAATGTGCGTTGTTCCGGGAGCCACGAGGCGTAAAACGGCATCGGAGCCGCTACCACCACGACACTCTGCTCTTCAACGGAATGATCCATCGGGGCATTGACCCGCAGGCTTTCGAGCAGACTGTGCGGACCTATTGGTATTGCCGTCCGGACAGACAGTACGATCGGAGCGAGCAAGCCATGAACCGCCACTAAGGCACACCCTAGCGCTTTGGTCATGCGTCGTTTGGACATCTGTCCGCCAGGCACGGTTGCCGGCTTCGTTGTGCTGAAGACTGCCTCGAAGAACTGTCCAACGAGAGCAAATGCTCCTAGACCTACGAAAAAAAGCATCCGGTCTGCAGGGAACGTTGCACAGATCGGCAAGAGCGACAGTGCCATTCCAAGGCACCAGAAACGGGTCGTCGCGTCCCAGGGCAAACGCGGAATCATCACGAACCCGATTGCCAGCACGACTGCGCCCGCGATGAGTGGATAGAACGTGACAACCTTGAAGTCCAAACAGAACAGATAGACCTCGGCAGGCGGGAGTAGAAACTGCCCTAGGAGCAATACTGGTATGCGGTCGAGCAGGCCTCGAAGGTAGAGTAGCGGCTCCGCCAGCGGATCGACGTATAGCCCGAGGCCCCAAACACCATAACCCAGTTGAGTCCAGGCGAGCCGCCAACCTACAACGACCACCGCGTACGGCAGCAAGACGGCAAGTCGTCTCCGCCAACTTGCCCGATCCAGGAACACGGCATGTGCGAACAGATAGGCGATCGTTCCGATGCCGCCCTCCGCGGAGAGTAAGCTCACGAGGAGAAGGACTGGAGCGATAAGACCTCCTGCCCGCCAACCCTCCCTTCGCCAGCGATCGTGAGCGAGGATGCAGAGCATACCAAAGAACGCAGCGATCACTGCGTTGCGGTTGGCTAGGAATCCGACGGGCATACCGCGGGCGTCATCGATCGCGTAGAACAATGCCGCCACACCGGCCACCAGGGTGAGCCCTAAGAAACGCCTATAGAGCAGCGTCACGGCTGCCACGAGACCGGCAAACCAAAGCACGCTTTGAGCGTGCATCAACGACGGAAGTTGGGGCCAGAGCGTATAGTCGAGCCGGTGAGTCAGAACCGTCACCGGGCGAAAGAAGGCTGCTCTGATCTCGGGAAGCGTCCACCAGGGCCAAACGCCCAGGTCCATCATTTCGCGCGTACGGGCAGGGTCGCCGTTAGCGAAGACAAAGAGATCCCAGGGCGAGTCCGATGGCGAGGGGAAGTCCGGATAATCGCCCATCCAAAGCCGATGATGGTGATCGTCGACCACCCAGCCGCCCCACAATGACGGCAGCGTAAGAGCGGCAGCCAGTACTGCCAACAGCAAGGGTAGACGGCGATGGGTCAGCCATCTGTCAAGGAACCGGGCAATCCTGCTACCTTCGCTCATCCGTCTCTCGTCGTTCCGTTCTTCTCTTCTGCGTTGCCGCCCCTCTCGACGCGTCGAAGGACAATCCGCCCGGATCGTACATTGTATGCCCGCCCAACTCCAACCGAAGCCACCCGGGGTTGACAGCAGGATGTCCCCGCGCCGCAGGCGCCGCGTTCGTGGCGGATTAACTGGGAACCACTTCCCCCTGGATACGACGGTCTAGCCGGGCCGGCGTTATGCGGTGATAGGCGGCGAGGAGCGGGAGAGCCGTGCCGGCATTGATGAACGCGGTTGAGATAAGTCACGCTTGCCGATAACAATGACCGATTCATCAACGCGGTGATGGCATGGGCCGCTTGGGTGTATATACTACACCCCCGAGCGCCGGTAGCTCAGTCGGACGGAGCATCGGATTTCTAATCCCGGCGAGTGCCACATTTCTGACGCTTAAACGATACGTACCCGCGTTTAGATTGCGCCAGAGGGGTTTTGCCTGCGCTCACCTGCGTTGGCTTGCGTCCATTTGTCCTCATCTTTGCGACCGTTTT
>CP070744.1:4473001-4500470 GCA_020348265.1 Phycisphaerales bacterium
GCCGAGCGAAGAAGTCGCGAGGCTTGCGTTTGAGATTATTGATCGTCTTGTCGATCTAAGCTTGCTAGGATGGCTGGTGGCGATGGTGTTCGCAATAGCGTGGAGAACTCACGCTCGATGGCAACGTAAGCTTATGACGGATGAGGTAGATCGGATTGCTCAAGAACGGAACAGGTTGCAGGAGTTAGTACACGGTAGTCCGCTAGAATCGAGTGAAAAGACATGATAACAGCAATACTTATTTTGGTGTTGATTGTTCTCGCCCTCTGGCATTTTGTATGTGACGGAATCATGGCGCCCTCACTGCGCCTTCGCGTTCGATACAAACTGTTTGCGATACGCGATTCACTCCGGGCGCTCCAATCGCGAGATTCCGAGATCGGTTCTGGTGTATTCCGGATGCTTCACGAGAACATAAATACGGCCATTGAATTAGTACCCGCCCTTAGTGTATCCCTTATTGTGAAAGCAGAGCAGAGATTCCGCGAAGATCCCGAGCTGCGGGAATGGGTTGATGCCCGGGTCAAGATACTGGATTCATGTCCAATCGAAGAGGTTCACGTTATTCGCGATAGAATGAATACGTTGGTTCGTGATGCCCTTTTTATCAATGCGGCGGGTTGGCTCATTTGGCTAGTCCCGATTGCTGGCATCTTCCATCTTGTTCGTAGCATTCCGAAAGTTGTAGTTCTGCCAATCCAAAAGCTACAGGATGTGGCGCCAACGTCCTTCCAATCGCCCGCAACGGCTCCGGCTCCATGAGTGTGGCCTCATTCGCTCTCGGCAATATCCACTAACATTCCGCCCGCTATCGACATACATTGGCAGCCCAGCGGTACCCGCTACACTGCCCGTAAACTGACCCACTGCCCGTTTTCGAGGCCAGGGCTGAACAAACCGCTGAAGATGATCCGATGAGTCCAAGGGATTGGCAGAACCGTTACGAGGCATTGATATGGAACCGCACTTCTTAAACGATGTCGTGTCCGGTGAACCAGGATTTCAGGAGGAACCTTGGTATAACCCGCACGGGGATTGCATTGTGCATAAGATCGCCGATGAGGCGGTTGTCGCGGATCGCGTCGACGATCTCCTAACGCTGTATCGATCAGCCAAAGACAGCCGCGTGATCGGCTACCAAATCAAGGGCGTCATGGCCCTCGTAACTAAGTTTGGGTGGGATGGGCTGCTCATAGAATGCACCTCGCACGATGAAAGTAGCGAGGTACGGAGTATCTCTATAGCAGCGCTTCTGCTCACCGCTTTCGGCGAAGGACCGAACACTGTAGGTCGACGGGTCGCATACGCCCAAACCGTAAGAGATGCTGGGGCGGCCTCCATTCCACAATCAGAGCTTTTGGCCGCCTGATGGCGCCAGCTAGATTGCGCTGTATTCCGCCCGCTCTCGGGATACAATCGAAGGGCGTACACAAGCGCTCAAGGGATGGTAAAACGACCCACTACCGCTTAATCCTGCTCCGAGCCTAATCTGTGCCGTCGGATCGCTCTACGGTGTCGGAGTCGACGTAGCCTCTGCGCTATCCGAACTTAGTGTGTCTTCGGTGCGTTGAAGCAGCTCACTCCACGAAGTGTCGGTGGCGAGGGATTGTATCGAGCGCAGTTGGACTAGGAGTGTGCGCGAATGCTCGTTGTCGGCAATGACCTCCGAAGATTCGAGGTGGGTCTGGACGATTTCGACAATCGACCGTCTAGCGTCGTCTCCCTTTGCTCCGCTGAGCAACTCGGTCACTACCACTCCCACATCGGCCTGTGCGGGTGCCCGCAGGGCCGCGCGCAGCCAGCGCTGACCGGTCTCCGCAGCAGCGTTACTACCACTTGCCAGTTGTGCTTCATACAGCTGCCGCAGATGTGGGACCGCGTCTGCGTACTTGCCTTGGGATTCGAGTGCCGTGGCTATACGATCGTGAATAAGGTCTGCATCCGGGCTGTGCCCGTTGGCGGTGGACACATCGGCCAGCACTCCCTGCAGGTATTGGACTTCAAGATCGGGCATATCACGCAGGCGCTTGGCATAGTCGAGCCGCACGGAGACCGGCCTTTTGGCGAGGAACTCGACATACGCGGACCAGGCGGCGCTTCGGGCCATTTCGTTCGGCTCGATTGTGGGGTTGAGCCGCGTCAGCACACTTTCGATGTCGGCGTCCTCACCTCCCAGTTGTCCGACTGCTTCAATGGCTGCCAGACGCACTAGAGGGTCATCGTGGGCAGTCAGCGTTCTCAACCGAGGCAGCTTGGACTGCTCTCCGATTACCTGCAGGCCCCGGATGGCCGGACGGATCATTTGGGCTCCGTCAGCTTCGACTGCTTCAAGGAACTCGGGGGCAAAAGAGGGATCTGCGACACCGGCCATCGCCCCCAGCAAAGCCGCCCGCAGGTCAGGATTCTCGGCGGGCGCAAGCTTGTATCTGCTTTGCAGAGCCACGACGGCCTCTTTGAGGCTCCCGTTATCCTTTGCTTCAGCGGCGATAGAACCCAGTGCGTTGGCGGCTTCTCGTACACATTCGGGCGGACTTTCCGGGTTGGCGATCTCGAGAACCAAACTCGAGACAGCCCCAGGGCTCTGGAGCTTTCCCAGTGCCCTGAAGATGGCCTGTCGCAAGGAAGGGTCCTTTTCGGTTGGCACCCGGGCCAAAATAGCCTCCACTACGGTGGCTTCATTCTTGAGGTTCTGAGCGATCTCCAGGACTTCTCGACGAATAGCCGGCGATTCGTCCGTCAGAAGCCGCATGAGTGAGGCAAGCACTTTTCCCCGTGGTCGCCGGCCCTCATCGGCCATTCGGGCGGTGATCAGCTCCAGGGCGACAAGCTTGACTTCCTTGAGCGGGTCAACAAGCCACTCAGCCAGCTTCGCGGCTTGCTGTTCCGGACTCAGAGTGCGAAAGACCCCGCGCTGAAACTCGCCTGTTCTGGCAGCAAGTGCGGCGCTATGGCGTTCGGTCCTTCCGCGGTACGCTTCCGCTTCACGCTGGAGCGTCTGCACGCGCTCTCGGCAGAGATTGAGTTGATCTGCGAGCCAGGCTTCCTCGCTGAGCCGGGACTTCTCCGCCCACCAAGCATGC
Source organism: Phycisphaerales bacterium (assembly GCA_020348265.1). Classification (GTDB taxonomy): domain Bacteria; phylum Planctomycetota; class Phycisphaerae; order UBA1845; family UBA1845. The sequence continues at coordinate 4,476,082 of CP070744.1, forward strand.
CAGCGCTGGACATCCGCCCCGAACGTCTCACGAGAGACGGGCCCCAATGCTGCTACTACGCGTTCGGTAATCTCCGGTACGCCGGCTTCGAGCAGAGTCATCAGCTCGCGGATGACGCTGCGTTTGTCCACCTTTGTGACAAGGGCATCGATGGCCGCCAGTCTCTTGGCCATGGGAGCATCGGCCCGGACGGCCAAGGCGCCGAGTTTGGTGGGCACATCCGCCGAGGGGAAGTCGGTCAGGGCACGCGCAGCCGCTGCGCGCAGCTTCTCCGCCTCCGAGCCGAGAAGCTCGATCAGCGGTTCCACGAAGCTGTCATCGAGTCGATCCGGATGAAGTCGCGCGTGCCGCTCGATGCCTTCGCATAAGGACTCCTGGGCGTCGGGGTCAGCAGAGAACCCGATGAGCTCGACTACTAGTGCCTTGGATTCGGGGGTTTCGTATGATAAGAGGATGTCGATCCAACGCCGTCTGTCCTCCGGGCGAGCGTGTGCGTCGATAATGCCGTCCCGGCAGTGTTGAAGCTGCTCCAGGTGTACTTTTTGTTCCTCAGTCGGCGTGTCGCTTGTCTGAGCCCACAAGGGCGCGCAGCACGCCACCAGCAGCACGCACAAACAGCGAGATGGTGCTACGGATGGCACGATCAGACTCCCACGAGGAATAAAGACACCCATAATTAAACCTGTCAGATCCCAGTCGGATGCACTCTGGTGCTTCACTGCACGTAATCTGATGGGTGGCATGGCCAAGTGAAGCGCCGCCATGTATTTGCCGCTTCAGCATGCCTGCGCCCGACTTCGCCGGGCTTGGGCATGGCACCGGTCACCCTGAGGCACCCACTATGCGAGGTGTCGCGGAACACTGGCCGCAGTTACTACCCACCCGCACCGATGGGCAACCTTGATATCGACTTGTACATGCGAGCCCGCGAGTTCGCAACGTTGCCGACCTGAGTTCGATGGCGTACCCTATGATGGGGAGGTGCTGCACGTTGCGTTCTAGCGCGAAGAGATCCCTCATTGAGCGAGTCAGCGCAGTGCTCGATCGGCTCAGGTCGCTGGCCCAAAGTGACGGCGGAGACATCGAACTCGTCGATGTCGGCACGGACGGTGTGGTGACCGTACGCCTGCACGGCGCGTGTATCGGGTGCCCTTCGAGCGCGGTGACCTTGCGGCTGGGCATCGAGCGAAACCTCAAAGACCAGATCCCGGAAGTCACCCGCGTAGTCTGTGAGTGACGAGGCTCTTCCACGATTCGCAATGGTGGCATGACCCCAATCGGGCGGCACTCAGATTGGTTTCTCCGGGCAATCGCCACTTTCCCGCAGTATGCAGGATACATCCTCTCTCCGAATCCGGCGTCGGGCTTGTAGGCGGCCACTTGTTGCGGCTACACTTTCACAAATGGAGACTGTACGCATAGGACAGAGTGTCTCCCGGGATCGAATGCTCAGCTTCGTGGAGCAATATTGGGGTTTTGACCGTTTTCGACCGCTTCAGGAAGAGGCCATAAGGGCGGTGCTCAGCCACCAGGATTCCGTGGTCGTGTTGCCTACCGGTGGTGGGAAGTCGCTTTGCTACCAGGTCCCGCCCGTCCTTGCGGAACGCACGGATGTCGTGGTATCGCCGTTGATATCCTTGATGAAGGATCAGGTGGATGGTTTGCAGGCTTGCGGATATCCCGCGGTCGCGTTGCATACCGGCATGACCTCGGCTGAACGGGACGAGGCGGGGCGCGGGATCCTGGCCGGGAAATACAGGCTTGTCTTCGTCTCGCCCGAGCGGATTTTGACGCCGGGTTTTATGAACATCATTCAGCAGGTCGATGTCCGTGCTTTTGCCATCGACGAAGCTCACTGCATAAGTCATTGGGGGCACGACTTTCGACCCGAGTATCGCCGGTTGGCGACGCTTAAGGAGCGCTTTCCCAGCGCGAGCGTTCACGCCTATACCGCAACGGCGACCGAACGCGTTCGCGGGGATATCGCCGAGCAGCTCGACCTGAATGATCCGGAGATGCTGGTTGGGGATTTCGATCGTTCTAACTTGGTCTATCGTGTAATTCCGCGGGTAGACGTCCACGGCCAGGTGGCTGACGTAATCCGACGTCACGAGAGGGAAGGGGTGATTGTCTACTGCCTTAGCCGCAAAGACACCGAATCCATGGCTCAAGCCTTGCGGGAGGCAGGCATAGTAGCCGAGCCCTATCACGCCGGTTTGGATACTGAGCAGCGCAGACGCACGCAGGATGCTTTTGCCGAAGAGTCGCTGGATGTGGTGGCGGCCACGGTGGCCTTCGGCATGGGGATCGACCGCAGCAACGTCCGTTGCGTCGTTCATGCCACCATGCCCAAGTCAGTAGAACATTATCAGCAGGAGACCGGGCGGGCAGGGCGCGACGGGCTCGAAGCGGAGTGTGTCCTGCTGTATTCCGCAGCGGATGTGATGCGCTGGGAATCGCTCGTAAGACGAAGCACGGAGGAGAGCGCCGATCCGGAGGAGTTGCTTAAGGCTGCTATGCATCTGCTCGAGCAGATGAGGTTGTTCTGCACGCGGGTGCAGTGCCGACATCGAGCTTTGGCGGAGTACTTCGGGCAAACCTATCTTACGGACAACTGTGCGGCGTGTGACGTTTGCCTGGACGAGGTGGAGGGTGTCGAAGATGCGACGGTCACCGCCCAGAAGATCATCTCATGCGTGGCGCGGATTAACCGGGGCTCCGACTTCGGCTTCGGCGTGGGGCACGCCGTCGATGTCGTCACGGGGGCGAATACGGAACAAATTCGCCGCCACAGCCATGACGGACTCAGTACATACGGTCTTCTAAGCGATATGCCCCGCAAGACGGTGACGAATTTGGTCTATCAGCTTATCGACTTGGGTTTGCTTGAACGAAGTGCCGACGACCGCCCGGTGTTGGGCCTCAATGATTCCTCGTGGGAAGTGATGCGAGGAAATCGCCAGGTGAAGCTCTTCAAGCCAAAGGCCAAACCGGTTGCCAAAACGCGGGCGGCCATCGAATCCTGGGAGGGCGTCGACCGCAGTCTATTCGAGCACCTTCGCGGGGTCAGACTGGAGCTGGCCCGCGAACGAGGCGCGCCCGCGTTTGTTATCTTCAGTGACGCCACCCTGCGCGATATGGCCCGTGAGAGGCCGACTACGCTTGAGGTGTTTCGCCGCGTACACGGCGTTGGGGATGCGAAACTGAGCCGGTTCGGCAAACGGTTCGTGTCTGAGATCAAACACTACTGTGACAAGGATGAAGGCGGAAGGTAGAAGGATGACGAGACTCGGGTGCGTCACATTGTCGCCTTCCTCCCTCTGCCTCCATCCTTAGTACCTTATGTCTCCTAAGCTGATTTTCATCATCGGGTGCACGGGATCGGGGAAGGGGTCTCTTGGCCGAGAGCTCGCCCAACGTACCGGCAGCGAGATCATCAGCATCGATTCAATGAAAGTCTATCGGCGGATGGACATCGGAACGGCCAAGCCGTCAAAGGAGATCAGGGCGCAGATTCCGCATCACCTCATCGACATGGTCGAGCCCTCCGAGAACTTCTCGGTTGCCCAGTATGTCGCTCTATGTGAGAAGGCCATAGCCGACATTCACCTGCGCGGCAAGCTGATCCTTGTGGTGGGAGGAACGCCGCTCTACATCAAGGGGCTTACCGAGGGTCTGTTCGAGGGACCCTCGGCCAACAAGGAGATTCGGGCCCGCCTGAACGCGCAGGCTGCCCAGCACGGAAAGGCGAGCCTGTTTGAGCGGCTTAGACGTGTTGATCCTGTTGCAGCGGTCCGGATACACCCCAACGACATACGACGGATCGTGCGAGCCCTGGAAGTGTTCGAAATCACCGGCCGCACCATCAGTGAGCTTCAGACGCAGTGGGACCGGGACCGAACCAAATATGATTGCGTCTTCATCGGGGTGCGCCGCGAGCGCGAAGATCAGAACAACCGCACCAACGAGCGGGTACGAAGGATGATCGATGCCGGGCTTGTCGACGAGGTGAAATCGCTGCTGGCGGAGCCCAAACCACTGAGTGCCACCGCCCGTAAGGCCCTCGGTTATGCTGAAATTATCAACCATCTGCAGGGGCGGGGGTCTCTTGCGGATGCTGTGGAAATGATCAAAATCAACACCAGGCAACTTGCCAAGGCGCAGCGAACCTGGTTCAAGCGTTTTCGCAACGCCCAGTGGATCGACTTTGCACCCGATGCGACCGCCGCTGGGATTGCGGAGGAGCTGGTTGCGTCCCGAGGAGCGCTATGGTCGGCATAACCGAGATGACCAACTGGGGGGTCGACCTGATCGACGTGCGCAAGACCTACGGGCGGTCGATCGAAGCCCTTCGAGGCGTGAACATCCAGGTGGGCCGGGGGGAGATCTTCGGATTGCTTGGTCCCAATGGTGCGGGCAAGACCACGCTGGTCAAGATCATGATGACGGTGGTGAAGCCTACGCATGCCTTGGGGACAATCCTGGGCAGGCCTTTGGGCCATCGCGGAAAGCTCCGCACGACAGGGTACCTTCCGGAGGACCACTGCTTTCCACCGTATCTTACGGGGTTTCAATTACTGGATTACTACGCCGCACTGGCTAAGGTGCCTCGCGCCCGCCGCAAAGAAAACGCAAAGCGTCTGCTGGATAGGATGTGGCTGACGCAATGGGCAAACGTGCGCATCGACAAGTACTCCAAGGGTATGCTGCAGCGTCTGGGCATCGCCCAGGCGTTGATGAACGATCCGGAGCTTGTCATTCTGGACGAGCCTACCGACGGGCTCGATCCGGTCGGACGGCGCGACGTCCGCGAACTGCTCTTGGAACTGAGGAATAGAGGCACTACCATCTTTCTGAATTCGCATCTGCTTAGCGAGCTGGAAATGGTATGTGACCGGGTCGCGATCCTGGTCAACGGTCTGGTCGCTAGGCAGGGAACGCTGAGCGAACTTACCGAACACACCCTGGACTATCGGATCACGCTTCAATCCGATGCCACGGCGATTAAGAATAAGCTCGAAGCGATGGGTGCTTTAGTAGACGGTTGTGCGGTCAAACTGACCGGCGACGACACGGATAAGTTGAACGCGGTGATCGACCTGGTGCGTGGTGAGGGGATCTTGGTTCAGGCGGTGGAGCCTCACCATTTCACGCTTGAAGACATTCTGGTAGAGGCGATGGGTGACCAGAGGATCCCCCCGGCGAGGCCGGTCGCGGGTTTCGAGCAACGCCAGGGCTAAGAAGCTGAGGAAAGCTACGAAGGATGCAGTACTGGGCTCTTCTTGTTGACAGCTTTCGCGAATCGCGTGATCGGAAGATCTTCTGGCTGATGCTGGTGATTTCGATCATGGTCGCAGGGGCGATGCTCTGCGTCGGCTTCGAGCCTGGCAAGGTGACTTTCCTCTTCGGCATGTGGGAGCATGAAACCAGTTACTTCACCGACGTCACGGGGCTCAAGACGGACTTGATCGCCGGAATCGTGGTTGACGGCATCATGGACACGGTGCTGGGTTGGATTGGTGTTACGCTCGCCATCATTGCAACTGCAGGCTTGTTCCCGAGTTGGATGGAGCGCGGGGCGATTGATGTCGTGGTCTCGAAGCCGATTGCCCGGTGGGAGCTTTTTCTCGGGAGATACTTGGGCGGCCTGGCTTTTGTACTGTTTCAGGCGACCGTCTTTGTGCTACTTACCTTTCTGGTAGCCGGTGTTCGCTGGGGAACGTGGTTACCTGGGTACTTGCTCGCGATTCCGCTGGTAGTGCTTCTCTTCAGTTACCTGTATTGCGTATCCGTGTCGGTGGCCGTGGTATTCAGAAGTACCGTCGCTGCGATTCTCCTGACCCTCGTTGTGTGGATCTCCTTTACGGGTGTGCAGACGCTCGATGATTTGGTCACTTTCAAGTACACGGAGTGGCAGGAGCAAAGGTCGGTGTACAGGAGTGTACATCTTGCGCGATGGATCGTGCCCAAGACTCAAGACATGACGCATATCGCCAAGAAATGGAGCGGTGCTGCCCCGGTCGATGAGTTCTTGCCCGAGCCGGCGGAGGAGGACCGCGCCAATTATGAGTTGGCGGCGAGAATAGAGGCTGCCCGTATGGCGTTGAATCCGGTTTATACGATTGGCTCGTCGCTTCTGTTCGAGGTGGTGCTGCTTATCTTGGCCATGTGGAGATTCTCGCGCATGGACTTCTGAGGGGTCTCACACGCTGCGGTGACTGTCGAGACGATCTCGCCCCCCGCACCGATCCTATGGGTGAAAGTGATCTACATCGCAAGCTGAAGCGTGCAGCCTGCCGTTGGCTGTGGGATGCGGGGTACGCTGCCATCTCCGAGGAAGTGAGGGTGCCGGGAGTGGGAATCGTCGATGTAGCGGCGTTGGGACGGTGGAGGCGGCACAACCCCCGCCGCGTAACCTTCCAGCGTGAACCCACCGTCGACCGGAGTCACGCGGTGTTTGTCGAGTGCAAGGCCATGCGGGCGGATTTCATTCGTGATCAAGGCCGGCAACACCAGTTCGCCTTTGCCCTTAAGGAGCGAGGTGAGCGCTATCGAGCAGGTCGGCCGCGCCGGGCCCGCCACGCCAGTCCCGCGCTGGGGAAGTTCGACAGTTGCCTACTGCGTCCACACGCTAATCTGCATTATCTGCTTACGCCCCCGCGACTGATCCGCAGCGGCGAGCTGCCCAGGCGGTGGGGGTGGCTGGTCTTCGACCAGGGAAATGTGCGCGTGGTGCGAAAGCCGACCTGGCAGGAGGTCGCGGATGTGACCCTTATCGAGGGCGCTATAGCTCAAGCGCTGACAGCCAGACGTATGCGGGCCTGGCAGGCGTATAAGCCGACTTTCGCGAGCGAACAGTCGCATACCCGAAGGGAAGTGGTAGCGCACTGACCGTGGCTGCAAAACGCATACTCTACGTAATAACCGACCTCGATTTGGGTGGGGTACCCCTGCATCTTTTTCGCCTGGCTCGGTGGATGCGCGACCAGGGATTCGCCCCGATGGTCGTGTCTCTAAAGCCGCTCGGACCGGTTGCACAGATGATGATGGACGACGAATTCGAGGTGCACACGTGCGGGGGGCGGAGAGGTTGGGATTTCCGAGTCATAGGCCGGTTGGCCAAGATAATAAGCAGCTCCACCCCAGACGTCGTCCACGCCCTCCTGTTCCACGCCAATGTAGCCGCCCGTCAAGCCGCCCGGAGGATCAACTTCCCTCCCGACCGTGTGGTCTGCGAAATCCAGACCGTGGAGGTGGAGCGCCGCTGGCACCTTCTAGTAGATCGCTGGACGCATCGAGGATGTCGCTTCACCATCGGAAACTCGCCCTCGGTGGTCGACCATCTCGCGACTCACGCCCGGATTTCCCGTGACAGACTGCGACTGGTACGCGGGGGAATCGATCCGGGTCCGCTTCGCGAGGCGAAGCCGATCGACAAGACGGCGCTCGGTCAGCCCGATGACGCTCCGATTGTGCTCTGGGTCGGACGCCTCGACGTGGTCAAGGGTCTGGAGTTGCTTGTGGAGTCGTTCCAACCAATTGCGGCAAACACGAGTTCTCATCTTCTGCTGGCGGGTACGGGGCCCTTACACGCGCGGCTCACTCACCTGATCGGCGCACTTGACCTTTCGGATCGAATCCATCTCCTGGGTCCGCGCGATGACGTGCCCGCCCTGCTCAAGAGCGCAAATGTCTTCGTTTTCCCGTCACGTACGGAGGGACTCCCCAACGCGCTGTTGGAGGCGATGGCCGCTCAATGCGCGGTTGTGACCACCGACGTGCCCGGCTGCCGGGACCTCATTCAGCATGAAGAGAACGGCCTGCTGGTGCCTTACGGTGACGTTGAGGCGTTATCCTGCGCGATCCGCCGGCTGTTGGATGACCGGGCACTGGCAAGTAGTCTTGCCCGCCGCGCCGCTGAAGTCGTCGAGCAGGATTGGCACATCGAGAAGACGTACGCAGCCTACCGTGCCGTCTACGCAGAGATCCCGTAGCGCAGAAGTACTTTTCCTGTGGGCTATAAGGTGAGGTTACTCGGCGGATTCGGTGGATTCACCGGTTGGGGCCGCCTCTTCCGCAGGCTTGTTCTTGTTCCGTTTTTTCTCGCGGTGTTCCTTCACACCGGCAGCGGCCTTCTCCCACAGAGTGTGGGCTTCCTTCTTGTCACCCCGCTTATACGCGATGGCGGCATTGACCTTCATCCGACGAAAAGCTTTTGTTGGTCTGGGCATTTATTCCCTCGCTGGGCTTTGAGCATCAAGTTAACGGTTTGGGCGGGAGACCCTTGCTGCCTGTTCCTTAAATGCCCTAAAAAGAATCCTCGATTATCAAGACCTATGCAACACCTGACCTTCGCAGGCCAGGCTCAACGGGCACGTACCCGCCGGGCACACACGACTCCGCTTGCTCTTTCCTGCGAGACTCCACCAAGCAAACGCGTCTGATAGTACCCACAAACCGTGGAAGTCTACCAGATCCCCGGAGCAAGTCCAGCCCGGACCGTCCGAGTCTGCTACGCCGATGCGCCGGGGATTCTCCGCCCGGCGAGGCGTGGCCCGCCTGACCGCGTGTTGGTCGACAGAAAGGTGAGAACGAAATGACAACGACACTACTCGACGGACCGAAGAGCTCCGTTGTCAGAGGGGACCATCCATTAGGAGGAAGGCAAGCACCTGACGTTCAAACTGGCCAAAATGACGCACGGCAGGAATTCCGCCTCCGGTAGCACGTGCGGCGTCCCTCCCGAGCTCGTCGCTCAGGCGGCTCACGCCTGACCATCGTAAATGGGCGGCTGCTGTGTCCGGTGCGTTGCTGGCAAATGAGAAGCTGGAGGTTCAGACCGATTCGACAAAATGCGCTTTCGGCAAGTGGCTCAATGGTGACCAGTGCAAACACTTCCGCACGACTTGGCCCGAATTCGATGCCGCGATGAAGCGCGTCGTCGAGCACCATGAGGAGCTGCACGAGTCCGCCATAAAGATAACCGATGCGGCGGATCATGAGGCCAAAGTAAGGATATACGAAACGGCAACAGAACCGGCGTTGGAGCAAGTGGCCCGGTGTTTCGGCGAGGTGATCGCGTTGGAGGAGGAGATAATAGAAGCCGGTCGGCACGCCCATCGCGTCTTTGAGAGCGAGACGCTGCCCGCCCCGGCGGAAACACAGGCGGCGTTGAAAGCTCTCCAGCACAAGGCTGTCACCGATTTGACGGGTATGAAGCAGGCCAATGCCGTTTTTGCCTCCAAGACCAAGCCGGCGCTGCAAGAGGTTCGGATGCTCTTAGGCCAAATCGCGGAATCGACCCACACGGCTGCTGCGGCTCAGAATACGGGCATACAAACCAAGGCAAGCAGGACACGCACAGCCGTGGGTGTCGTTGGGGTTATCGCGATTGTCGTAGGGATCTTCCTGGCCCTCTTCATCGCCCGGAGCATCATCAAGGTGCTCACACGCATCGTCAGCGGATTAAATGAAGGCGCCGATCAGGTGGATGATGCCGCCAAACAGGTTTCCTCCGCTTCCCAGCAACTGGCTGAAGGCGCCAGTGAGCAGGCTTCTTCGCTGGAGGAGACATCCAGTGCTCTCGAAGAGATGGCTGCGATGACCCGCACCAACGCCGAAAACGCCAAGGAAGCGAACAACCTCAGCGGCCAGGCCCGCGACGCGGCTCGTAACGGCGACACGACCATACATCGTCTTAACGAGGCAATGACTGCGATCAACGACTCTTCCGGGCAGATCAGCAAGATCATCAAGGTGATCGAGGAGATCGCCTTCCAGACCAACCTGTTGGCCTTGAACGCAGCGGTGGAAGCTGCCCGCGCTGGTGAGCACGGTAAAGGATTCGCCGTGGTCGCGGATGAAGTGCGCAACCTGGCCCAGCGCGCTGCTCAAGCAGCCAGGGAGACCACCGGCCTGATCGAGGATTCGGTCAACAAGGCCAAGGAGGGCACCGATGTTGCCGGCGAAGTCGGCAAAGCCCTCGGGGCGATTGTCGGCGACGTTACCAAGGTAACCGATCTGGTTGACGGAATCAGCAAGGCCAGCGACGAACAGGCCCAGGGCGTGGACCAGGTCAACACCGCGGTTTCCCAGATGGACAAGGTAACCCAGCAAAACGCCTCCGGAGCCGAAGAGTCCGCATCAGCCGCAGAAGAGCTGGCCGCCCAGGCCACTGCGGTCAAGAGTATGGTGCAGGAGCTGTCGGCGCTGGTGGGTGGAGCCAGCAGCGAGAGAACGTCTTCCACCAATCCGTCAGGCAACACCAGCATTAAAAGACGCCTCAATGTCGAGGTCGCTCATCAGCAGAAGGAGCCTGAACCGGTAAGTGCGAAGGTAAGCCACCCAGCACAGCCCTCAAACGAGTTTATGTCGCTCGACGAGAAGAAGATGAAGGATTTCTAAGAGACACCCAGCGACCAGTTGGCAGGTGGACGCCGGCGCCCATGCCGGCGTTCGCTTCGCCAACGTGATCACCAAGACAAGACCAGCGCCGGCGCGGGGGGCGGGAGGCACGACAAACCGCCGGCTGACAGAAAGGCAAAAACGAAATGGCAACAACACTACTCGACGGACAAAAGACCTCCGCCATGCTCGCGGACGGAACAATCATTCAAGAGGAAGGCAAGCACCTGACTTTCAAACTGGCCGACGAGGAGTATGGGGTAGAGATCCTCAAGGTCCGTGAGATCATCGGAGTGATGGACATCACTGCCGTGCCCAAGATGCCCGTGTACATGAAGGGGGTCATCAACCTTCGCGGCAAGGTTATCCCCGTGGTCGATCTTCGCCTGAAGTTCAATCTCAACGAGATCGAACACACCGAGCAGACCTGCGTTATAGTGGTAGATGTAGGCAAAGAGGTGGGGATTATCGTGGATACGGTCTCGGAGGTGCTGGACATCGCCGCCGACCACATCGATCCGCCCCCACAAATGGGCGCCTCGGTCGATACAACCTTCATCGTGGGCATGGGCAAGGTCGGGGACGACGTGAAGATTCTCCTCGACATCGACAAGGTCCTGACCACGGATGAGCTGACCGAGGTCACAGAAGCTGCCGCGTCGAACGGATCCTAGGCGACAGAAACCGACAACCGTCTTTACACTGAGCTTCTCGACGATGCGACGCGTGTACCTAGAGCGTGTCTGAGAAAAGTCGCCACGGACCGAGCCGTCCCGACGAACGTCGGGATGAGGGAGCGGTTTTCAGTGGATGAAACTGGGCCGCTTCCTTACGGGCGCCGTTCGGAAAAGGCCTCTTAAACCCGCTCTTAGAGCAGATTCGGATATTGTGTGGCGGACGAATCGCGTGCCGGCGCTTTGCCTGGGCATGGCACCCAAGTCCTAACCCGCTACACAAAATACGAAAACGCTCTAGCCACGTCGCATTGTCTTTAGAGGACGACCGGAAGGTGGGTGTGCAGAGCGTGTCCTTGGAGGGGATATCAGTATCGGTTCTGAGCGCAGGTATCTTACACTTACCGGGCCAAAATGAGAAGTGTTGTGGAGACGTGACGGTCTGCTGTGCAGCTGTTTGGTAGTGTGTCTCGCAAACCCTGCGACTATCAGTGGAAAGGAGCCACAGGCTCCAACCTGCGCCGACCTCAGATCGTACGCGTCTTTATCGACTCGGCAGACCAAGCGCTGGAAGTTGCCCAGCAGTGGCTGGACCAGGAGGAAGACCAAACGCCCATTCCTATGCCGCAGCCGCAGGTCCTCTAGCGGTGGACAACCACCGCCATTCGCCCGGGCACCATCGAGACGGCCACACTGGCGGCCCGGCGATCTTTCGCCGCTTGTTCAGTAAAGAGGCGGCAGCGGTCGACGCCATCCTCTCCACCACCTGTTGCGCTTCCCGACTGCGCTCCCTGTCGCAGGCTGAGCATGTTCGCTGTCAGTGAAGCTAGTCCGCCTGCCCTAAAGCTCCTAATCGGGGCTGTGGTCGTGCCCCAGCATGTATGCGATAGCGTCCGTCTGCTCTCGGGCTACCTTCGCAGCCAAACCAGTGAGAACGTACTTTCGTGGATGTGTGGCGTTTACGAACGCACCCTGGTCTCAGCTCTGGGCCTATATACCGCAACTTCCGATAGCTCAGACTCTTGAGCGAGTTTGAGGCCTTACCGCACGCGAGATAGAATTATCGGAAAGGCACAACACCGTTGCTCGCACTGTCGATCGGCAGACCTGCGGCGTGAGCAAAAACGTTGAAGCGGGGTATCTGAATGGGGTAAACTCCTATGCTAAGGTGGTCAATGATGGTGCAGGTCGCCGTGAAGACTTGTGTCTATGACGAGCGGCCAGTAGACGCGACAGGCCCTGCCCAGGCGGCGCGGGGCCCGCGGATCGTCATTGGTCCTCGTCAGTTAGGGGTGTGCCCAGCGACCGGGCGGAGGAAAAGTGGCGTGAAACGTGGACTCTTGATTGCTTCTGCCCTCGCTACGATCAGCCTGGCAACGGCAGGCCGGGCCTCGGCGGAGGACTATTATGAGTTCCGGTTTGCCTTCGACACCATGTGTGGGTGAAGCGCCGGTAGACTAGGCGTCCGGTCGGACGCCACCGACGGGTACGACACCTTCATTGACTTTGAGGCTCCCTACAGCAGCGATGGTTACGCCGGCGTACATCACGTGTTTGCCACGCCGGAGTGGCTCGGTGCGACCGGTTTCTACGACGATGATCTGCGCACACCTCTCGACCGTAACGAGTGCAAGACATGGGCGCCTATCTGCGTCTGGGCAACGGTTCTCTATTACCCTGAAACGATGCCTGTGACGTTTCAGGCATCTACCAGCGCGGTACCTCCCGCAGATCGACGGTACCTTCTGGAGCTGCTGAGCGTGCCGGGGGGTGTAAGCGGTGCTCCAGCGGAGGGAACCGTCTGGGAGCTTCCATTAGAAGATCAGTTGACGTTGGAGTTGCCTACATACAGGACCAGTGACGGACTGACGGGCTATCAATTCGCATTCACGATCACCGAGGCTGAGCCCGGCCCGGGTGACGTAGACAACGACGGGGATGTGGATCCGGAAGATTATGCGCTCTTCGGGAGATGTTTCACGGGACCGATAGGCGAGATCGACCCCCGCTGTGAGGCACAGCACTTCGCCCGTGCAGACGTGAACGAAGATGGTCGCGTGGATCTTGTCGATTTCTCCCTGTTCGCGGTCAACTACACTGGTCTGCTGGCAAGTCGGCCGACTTACATCGGAACAGCTGGATGTGTGGAGTGCCACGAAGCCAACCATTACGATTGGGCCGACACCCGCCACGCGACGGCGTTTCAGACGCTGATCGACGATGAGGAAGAAGACAATCCGACGTGTTACCCCTGCCACACAACCGGATACGGCAGTGCGGGGGGATTCGTTGCGCCTGATACGACTCCCGACCTGATCAACGTGCAATGCGAGGTCTGCCACGGGCCCGGCAGCCACCATGCCGCCGATTCCGAGAACGTTGGCATTAGCGTGGATTTGGACTCAGCGATGTGCGGGCAGTGCCACGTATCATGCCACGGCCTGTGCGGCGATTATTACCACCCGCATTACGAGCAATGGTCCACGTCCAAGCACTCGCAGGCCCTTGCGGATATTTGGTGGGATGATGACTATGACCAGTCATGCCTGCAATGCCACTCGACGGATTATCGGCTTGCTCCTGAAGACGACAAGCCTTCGACGTTGGAGGTGAAGTACAGTCTGGAGTGTGTTGCGTGCCACGATCCGCACGGAGGGATCAACGTCAGTCAGCTTCGCCTGCAGCCGGAATCCCTGTGCGGGCAGTGTCACACTATGGGCGACGCCATGCCCGGCGTAGAGCCCGACCGACCACACTACGAGTTCATGCACGCTACCGGCGGATTCGCCTTGGATGGGACATCGTTGGACGGACTATACTCGACACCTTTCACAGCCCTGCGTGGCGAGTGCGTCTTTTGCCACGTGTATCGCGAACCGTACGTTGAGCCGGACCAACCTGCCAACAGCGGGCATACCTTCGAGTCCAACACCCGCGCCTGCACGGTCTGTCACACCTTGGAAGAGGCCGAGGGGCGCATTGCCAGTGTGCAGTCGGAGATCGAACCTCGTCTGGCGACCATCGCCCGCTATTTCGATGAGAGCGATCCGCTGTATCTCGATCCCGCCACGCTCAGCTCGGGAGAGTTGGAGCAATACTGGATCGCCAAGTTCGACTACGACTTAGTAAACGCTGACGCATCATTCGGGGTCCACCAGGCTCCCTTCGCTCGCAGATTGTTGGCAGAAGCCGAGGCTCTCTTCGGTATCGTCCCCCCGTAACGCGCGTAGAATAGCAGCCAGCACAATCGCATCTATGCCGTGCTCACGCGGCTCCTGGTTGGCGCCGTCGGGTGAACGCGATCTTCCCGGCGGTTAGCAGGAGCAGAGCTGTAACCAGGATACCCCATTCGGACAGCGCGGGAACAGCGTCTTGGCAGTCCGGGGCGAAGATGGCGTCGTCGAGTCCCGGGCATTGGTCAACACAGTCGGGGACGCCGTCTCCGTCGGAATCATCAGTGTCAGAGATGTGACATCCGCATATACTCGGCTCAACCTTGTTCGGATCGGTCGGGCACTCGTCGCACTCGTCGATGGCCCCGTCGCCGTCTGAATCGAGCTCACACTCATCGGGAATTCCGTTTGGTTGACAGTCCCAGCTGTACCCGTCGGCGATATCGCAGTCGTCGGGAACTTCATTGGCGTTGCAGTCGCCTTCCGCGCCGTCGGTCCTGTCGCCGAAGACTACTACGTCGTCGATGTTCCAGCCGCAGAACTGGTAGTTGTCATCGGTAGGTCCCATGGTCCAGCGGATATGAACCGTCGGTTGCGCGTCAGCCTGCGCGGAGATGTCGTACTGCTGGTACAGCCACGGCCAATCGCCGACTTGCCCGGTGTTCTCCCAAATAGTCGTCCACCCAATGCCGTCGCTGCTGACACGCACGGAGGCGTGATCATAGGTGGGCTCCTCCACCCAAAGCCACCGCCAGAAGGAGAGGTGCACGTTTTGCATCCTCGAGCAGTCGATAGGTGTAGTGGTCAGATGGCGCTCAGGAAGGTCGTTTTCGTAGTGTCCTTCCAGATTGTAGCCGTAGGCGTTGTCGCCCGTGTGTCCATAGTATGGATCAAACCCGCCGGCCGAATCGCCGTGACCTCTCGGCCAACCCCATGCCCATAGACCCTCTCTGCTCCAGCCCGGGTCCACATCCAAGGGGAACTCGATCGTCTGAACAACGGGGGTGATCTCACATTCGTCGGGGATATCATTTGTCTGGCAGTCTGCACTGGCGCCGTCGGCAATGTCGCACTCGTCAGGGATGTTGTTCTCATTACAGTCTGAGCTGACCTCATCCTGCAGGTCGCACCAGTCTTTGCGGCCGTTGGCGTTACAGTCTGCATCTCCTGTGTCGGCCACGCAGGTATCCACCAGAGTCACGGTCACATTGTCCACGCCCGCCTCAACGACGTCGGACATGTCGGTGGTATCCTCCTCCGCGCCGAACCGAATGCGCACACGGTCGCTTAGGGGAATCACCGTCTCGAGTCGGAAGCTGCTGGTTTGCCAGATGCCGTCGCGGGGTTCGTCAGTCACGACACTGATGGGGTACCAGGTGTTTCCATCATCCGGCGAAGCGTCCACGGTAAAGGCGGCATTCAACTCCCGCGTGGCATCCTGCACACTCCACCACCAGTCGTAGGACAACAGGGCATTGCTCTGACCACTCAGGTCGATCGCAGGTGACACGAGATACACCACGCCCTCGTCGACGTCCCCGTTGTAATACTGGCTGGGATTCACCCCCGTGAAGGCGCAACCACAGCCGTCAGCAGCCGCCATCGCCTGCATGGGGTGCCACACGTAGAACATTCCGTTGGGGTCACCGATCAGCCAATCGCCTTCGGTGGCCGTGCTGCCTGGTGCACGCAGGTCCCATCCCTGGAGGTTGCCGTTCTCAAAGTCTTCAAAGAACGTTGTGGGGAGGCATGATTCCGAAGTTTCGTCGCACACTTCTCCGGGGCACGGATCGGGAGTCTCGCAGTAGCCATCGATACACGTTCCGACACCGTCACAGAAGACACCGTTATCGCAGTCGGAGTCGTCGCCGCATGCGCACGCATGCAGTCTGACGTCGTCAATGTACCACCCTCCCATTGCGGAGTAGAACCGATCTCCGAATTCGAACATCAACTGCATGGTGTCGCCACCGCTGGCAAACGTGCTAAGGTCGGCGACCGACGTAAACCACACCTCGCTGGTCCCAGAGAAGATCGGTTCGTTGAATACGCACAGCAGCCCGTCGAAGGAGATCCAGTGCGGGGCATTGTGTGTGTAAAGGCAAGTGGGAATGCGCACCCAGGCCTCGCCGTTCACGCTTACGTGAACGTTGCCGCCCTGTCCGCGCGGGTAGGTCAATACGTGCTGCATGAACGAGAGAACCGGCCGGTCCGCATTCTCCGGAACCGTAATAACCGGGCTGTAGAGCTGTGACTCGGCAGCGTCGGTGGGCGTCCCGGTGCGAACGTCCTTATGGTACCAGGCCACCCCCGCGCGCAAGTTCGGAAGGTTGTCGGTTAGTGCCCATCCCTCCCCCACCGGTGGTGCCGTGCTGATGGCAGTCCAGCCGCCGGGGCCGCCATCGAAATCCTCCTCATAGAATACGGATTGCAGCGGGCACCCCTCGGGGCCCTCCGAATCGTATTCCCCCACAACGGCCCCGCAGCGACCGGAGGTGTTCATCTCCGTTGCCACAAGGGCCGTGTCGACCTCTAGCGCATCGGCAACCGTGAAGACGTTACCACTTGGCAAGCCGGTCCGCGGGTCGTTAGGGTAGGTCCCGATCAGGTCCTGCGCCGCCTGGTTGAAGCAGTGGTATGCGTCCTCGAAGTCCGATGCCGGCGTCAGATAAACCGTCAACGCCCGGTACCAGACTGCACCGGCTTTGATCGGACCGATGCCGTTGATCGTGTAGCCGTTGAACATCTTGCCGTCGACCAGCATGGCGAAGGCGTGGTTGGGGATTCCGGATCCGCTGTGCACCCCTCCGTTGTCCCAAGGGAGGCACTTCTGCAGCAAACTGTAGCCCCGGTCCGGGTCCCCCTCGCAGGTGGGATCCCACATATCGCGGATGGCCCCGCCGAATGCAAGAGCGTCCTCGCTCACCATCCAGCGCACACCGTCGGGATAATTGGGTGGCGAACTGCAACCCGTGCGCGGGGTGTTGGGTGTGTCCGTGCCTGGTCCGGTGTCGTGCATCGGCCAATACGGTGGTCCGGCAGACGGTCCCACAAACGCCGCATCGCCGTTGAACAGGTCCACCAGCTCACCGAACACATCGGAGAACGATTCGTTGAGCTGCCCGGGCTGATTCTGGTAGATCAACCTGGCGGTGTGCTGGGTGATGCCGTGCGTCACCTCATGGGCGACCACGTCGTCCGCCACCGCGCCGTCGCAGAATACCATTCGCTGAAGGATTATATCCCACCAGGCATTTGGGCAGTAGTCTATGCTGGAGTAGTTGGCCGTAACCGACATGGGCATGCCCAAATCGTCAATGCCGTCACGACCGAAGGCACGATCATAGTAATCGTACACGTCGCCCAGATAGTCATAAGCCCGGTTGACGTCCTCGGGCGATGCCACGGGTGGGTCACCTTCGGCCCGCACGAGAACGCCCGGAAGCGTGGAACTGCCATAGGCATCATAGACTTCACGATTCCTCGTGGTCTGCAGCACGGACCAGCGATCCAGGATCTCCCCCAGGTGGGCGTCTACGAAAAACGCCTCGCTAAGGGGAACCGCACGATCGGTCAGGATGAAGTGGTATGCCAGCCGCGGTCCGGTTGATGGATCGCCGTACCAACCCGGATCTACAATCGTCAACGCTGGCCCTTCCACTTCGAGATCGCCGGCGGATAAGGTGGTGCAAGCGAGTTCGAGCGCTTCATTGCCCGTGATGCTAGGAGTCAAGTCCAGAAGCTGTGGAATCTGATAGAAACGGCCATTGGCAGCCACGACCCCACCCCGGCTGTTTTGGTGGACCTTAAGCACTCCCGAGAACACCGGCACGCCTGCATGCACCTGCTTGTAGGTAGTGTGGGTAAAGCCCAGCGTATCGGCATGGGTCTTCACTTCAACCAACTGACCCTCCGGGTCTGTAACCCCGAACAGTCGCCCGTGCTCGCGAAGGAAGTCGATCGGTCGCGGTTCTTTCTGACCGGAAGACAGGGCAACGGGTATGATTCCTCGATCCGCTGCAGCCACGAACGTAGCATGGCCTGTCGCCTGTGATCGGTGAACCTCGATCTTATCGTTTACAGGTTGGCCTTGTGTGCCAGCCGCGGAAAAGTTCCCGAGCAGGCACAATGTCACTAGAGCGATGCATTTGCGACGCACCGCTTGCGACAACTGGTACTTAAGCCCTGACATGATCATTCTCCCCGTTGACTCAACACTTGCCCGGAGATCAGCACTTGGTCCGTGAGTCTTGGCGTTTCGTGTGCGAAACGCGCAGGCCAGTATATCGCGCAGGCCTTACTTCGATTGTACGAATATGTAAACAGCCCGCAGCGGCAAACTGAACCGCACCGCAACCCCCGATTGAACAGATCCCCATCGAGATGACCCCCGTCTCCCGACACGCGAAACCGGCGCTGTCACGCCCTGATAGGCAATCAATTCGTCGCGCCGCGTTCAAGCGACTCTGGGGCAGCTATGGGCTTCTCAGCGCGTCTGAGGCGACTTGATTCCTCAACTCAGGCGGTGGGTGCTGTCGACCGAACACCAGCTTCCCCACGGTTAGCACGAGCAGCGTCAGCACAACCATACCCCATTCGGACACGGCGGGGATGGCATCTGTGCAATCAGCCCCGAAGACGGCATCGTCCACGCCGGGGCATTGGTCGATGCAGTCCGCGATGCCATCGCCGTCGGAGTCGCCGGTTTCGGGAACGCCGCACCCGCACTCGCCTGGGGCGGTCTTGCCGGGATCGTTGACACAGCCGTCGACGCAATCCGCCGTGCCGTCACCGTCGGTGTCGCCGGTTTCGGGGTTCCCGCATCCGCACTGACCCGATTCGAGCTTTTCGGGGTCGTCAGGACATCCATCGCAGTCGTCGATGACGCTATCGCCGTCGGAATCCGGTTCACATTCATCAGGCACGCCGTTGCTCTGACAATCCGCGCTTAGGCCTTCAACAACGTCGCACTCATCAGGTCGGCCGTTTGTGTTACAGTCCGCGCTCATACCGCCAACGAGGTCGCATTCGTCGAGTACCCCATTATTGTTGCAGTCTTCGCCGGTGCCGTTGATGAGGTCCTGATAGTCCGGGATGCCGTTGTTGTTGCAGTCGGTCATGATAGTAACTGACGGCTTCCGTTCGACTGGAAGAAGCCTCCCATGATAGCTGCCGTCCGGGTTATCGACGCTTATATATACCGTCGAGAAAGTGATAGTGTATGTTCCGGCCGCATCCGGAGGAACGTGCACGACCATAGTGCCGCCGTATCCCGGCTCACCGGAATCGGCCACTTCGAAGTCGTGATGCCAGGATACCGAACTCCAATGGGGCCAGGGCCAGCAGGCTGTGCAGGGCCAAGGATCACACAGCACTAATGGCAGGTACGGCATCACGAAGTCCGGATGATCCTCGTCAATGAATACCGGATCGTCCGGCCAGTTGCAGAGCAAGAACAAGTCCGCCCCGATTCCGTTCGAGAACGTGTCCGACGAAAGCGTGACGTAGTACCCGTTCAGCAGGTATGGCCCCCACTCCATAAGATAGAACTCCAGGGCCACGTCCACGCCTTCAGCTGGGAGCGTGCTCACGAATACTAGCTCGCCATAGATCCCGTCCCCATCCGTATCGAGAATTTCGTACATACCGCCACTGACGCTAGCCACTTGCCACGCAATGGCTACGGGGTGGTCGCATTCATCGGGGATGTCATTGCTGTTGACGTCTACCGAGAAACCTTCAGCTACGTCGCACTTATCGGGAATGTCATTCAAGTTGCAGTCGACGCTGGTTCCGTCGGCAAGGTCGCAGGCATCAGGCACGAGATTGCCGTTGCAATCGATCTCGCTCTCGATGCACTCATCAGGAATGCCATTGGTGTTGCAGTCAGCGCTGGTCCCGTCAGCTATGTCGCACGAATCAGGCACGAGGTTATCGTTGCAGTCGATCTCGAGTTCGATGCACTCATCAGGAATATCGTTGCCGTTACAGTCAACACTGGTGCCGTCAGCCAAGTCGCACGAGTCGGGAACGAGGTTTCCATTGCAGTCGACTTCCAGATCGATGCAATCATCGGGGATACCGTTATCATTGCAGTCTTCACTGGTGCCTTCGGCGATGTCACATGAATCGGGAACGAGGTTTCCGTTGCAGTCGATTTCCAGGTCGATGCAATCATCGGGAATACCGTTGCCGTTACAGTCAACACTGCTCCCGTCGGCCAGATCGCAGACATCTGCAACACCGTTACCGTTGCAGTCCGGTTCGCACTCGTCCGGGATGCCGTTGTCCGTGCAGTCTGAACTGAGCCCGTCCGCGATATCACATTCGTCAGGATAGCCGTTCTCGTTGCAGTCGGGGCTGGTTTCGTAGAATACGTCGCACACATCCCAGACACCGTTGTCGTTGCAGTCTGCGGAGGTATCCTGGCATTCATCGGGAACGCCATTGCCGTCGCAGTCTTCACTCGCACCCCCGCCCAAATCGCACTCATCCGGGATCGCATTCGCGTTGCAATCGTTACTCGTGCCTTGGGCGATATCACATTCGTCCGGAATCCAGTTGCCGTTGCAGTCTTCGCTGGTGCCATAATACAGGTCACAGCTATCTGCGCTTCCGTTGCCATTGCAGTCCGGCTCGCATTCATCGGGAGTATGGTTGCCGGAACAGTCCTCGCTCGTTCCATCGAGAATATCACAACTGTCGGGGACACCGTTGCCGTTGCAGTCGGCCTGGCACTCATCCGGGATTCCATCCTGGTCGCAGTCGTCACTGGTGCCTGAAGTGATGTCCTCTTCATCCGGGACTCCGTTGTCGTTGCAGTCCGGAGGCACTAGCGGTGGCAACCCTAGAGCGATTCCATGAGGGAGACTAATCCCATAGTCGAGCAGCATCTCCACACCGGAACCATCCAGGTTGGCCCGCTTGATCTCACCGGCATGGTTATCCGTCCAATACATCTTCCCCGCGTACAAATCGAGTGCCAGCCCCGACGGAAAAGTCAGCCCGCTGGTGACGAGATCTTCGATGTTGGTGCCGTCGAGATTGGCACGGCGAACCATATCGAGTGCGGGATCGGTCCAATACATTTTCCCGCCGGGCAGGTCAAGTGCAAGCCCCCACGGGGCAGCCGAGGAGATAACCAACTCTTCCATGTTGGACCCATCGATGTTTGCCCGGCGGATTACGTCGGTAACAGGATCCGTCCAATAGAGCTTCCCTGATTCGGCATCAAGGGCGATGTATAGTGCCGACGTTGGCCAAAGATTCTCGACACCTGAACCGTCCATATTGGCACGTCGCATCATATCTGCGCGAGCATCATTCCAGTACATTTTCGCTGTGTTCAGATCGAGAGTTAGGCCCCGCGGGTGGGACAGTCCGGTGGAGATAAGGTCCTCGACGTCGCTTCCGTCCACGTTGGCTCGCTGAATCTTGTCGGTTCCGATATCAGTCCAGTACATCTTCCCCGCAGAGGTGTGCACGGCGATGCTGGAGGGAACGGACAACCCTGTTGTGACCAAGTCCTCCACATCCGACCCGTCCAGGTTGGCCCGTAGAATCTCGTCACGACCTGCGTTACACCAGTACATCTTCTGGGCCATGACTTCGGTAGTGAGCACCAGACATGCCAGAAGTGCCAGAGCGCCGATGCGACGGGAACCACAAGTGGATCTGCTCACGCCCATTGCCGTTTCTCCCTCTGTAGCCGCCCCCTCCGGGTTGGGCTGATTGTACCAAATCGGGACGGCATGTGCAAGAGAGAAACGGAGGGGCGTAGGTCGACGGAGGCGCAGCGAGCCTCGAATAGACGCTCTCATGCAGCGACGTTGCTAACGGAGAGGGCGGGATTCGAACCGGCGGTGCGAGGATTGCTCCGTATGACGGTTTACTGACCGTTTGACCGCCCGTGTAATCGATGACCCTGCAAACACCTACGAAGAAGAAAACACGGTGCTCTGCTTGGCGCTTTTGCTTGAGAAATCGCCCGACTTGGCGCTGGTCGTGAAGCGTCGGGAAGAGCTGCCGGAAGCGGTCGGAGCGGATATTGTCGCGATGATCCGGGCTTCCAAGTTGTAGAGTCGCACGTAACGGACTTCGCAAGAAAAGGGTGTAGGTCAGTCACAGCAGAAGGTTCCTATGCGGGGGCTCTCACACGTCGAGATGGCCGGCACACGCTGGAACCGGACGACGGCAGCAATCCAAACCGGATAGGCATCCCGCGGTCGGCGAGAAGTCGAACCACACCTCGCACGTTTGCGAGTTGGTTCCGCACAGATACCGCCTGACCCCCGAGGTGCGTAGGTGGTCAGAAAAGCCCGGCATCGCTTGCCATTCCCTTTCCCTGGCTCAGCCGGTTTCGAGCGAAGCCAGCCAATCTGATCCTAACGACACGCCGCAACCGGTCGCTAGTGCGGAGACTCTCCCCGAGAGGAAGTTTCTACCGGCTTTTACTCCATGGGTTAAGCCGATCTCGCAGACGCTTTCTGGGTTTGTGCAACTGATGAGAAGTTGACTCCTCATCTTCGCAGATCGCGTTCTCGTTGGGAGAAGGGGGGGGTTCCTCGGCGATTGGCGTATGTACGGTCGTTTTGCTGCCCGCGTCTGGTGTACTGCCTACGGTGGTGGCGCTGTTACAGGCTGCGGCCTCGCACGCCACTGGTTCTGCCGGGGCAGGTTCGTCGAATGCCACCCCGATCAAGTAGCCGCGTATTCCGACGGTGCAGTGTTGAACCAACGCAGGTAGCCAGTTCGAGTCCTCGCCCCCCGCGAAATCCCTGATGAACACCCGTGTTCTCTGCGTGATTTGCCGCTTGGACCAGAACGAGCAACCACTCGTACAGGCATCGTGCATGATTGCGGATTGGGTAAGCGCAGGGTCGTCCGGATCGACTGTCAAGTCGAGGCGCATGCCGGCCTTATATCGCACACAACGGCGCTTTCCACTGTAGGAGTCCGGACTCCCCTGTGTCCGGGCGTGCTCAGCCAGACGAAGGATTCCGTCACAGCTACTGTCGGACGTTGGTGTCGGCTCAGAATTCATGAAGGAACCTCACAACAGGCAGCCGTCAGACCTGCCCGATAAGTAGTCACTCAAACATGCTCAGCACCTCGATGACGAGTCTCAATCGCGTCACTTCTGTTGACACGCTAGCCTAGCAGTCCGTTGAAGAACTGTAGCGCCGTCCCTCGTGGGCGGCGAGAACGCCTGCATGCGCCAAACACAAGGGGTGGCGCTACACTGCTCTGGCGAAACACGCGTTCTCCAACGGACTGTTAGGCATGTCGGTTGCCGCGGGCTTCGAGTTGGGTTAGTAGTGGAGACTCCCCGTTTATCGCACCGTTATCGGTCCCACCCCGCACGAGGTTCGTCCGATAGCTCGACCTGCCACTCCCGACGCGCTCATTCCACGCCTGCGTCTCACGGACGCTGTAGCACCTGCTCTCGTTTGCGCGCACCGCGCTCTTTTGTACGTGCGGACCTGCCCGTGATGACCACGCAATCAGAGGCCTCGAACGTCCCTCCGTCCAGTAGCGAACCGCTCAGGGTCAACATGATGGACGCGCCGCTTGGCAATCCGCCGAGTTGAAACGCTCCCGCCAGGTCGGCCGTGGAGAACTTGAGCAGAAGATCGTCAATGCCATCACCTCCGAGACCGTGACAATCGCAAGGGTCGTCGAAGGATGGCGCGGCAGCATCGCCAATGGCGATTCCCGGTCCGGGCGGCCCTAAAAGCGGCGCCACACTTCCCCCAACGCCGTCGGCGCGTCTGAGCGACAACGTACCAACGTCAATCTGCGTGACGTCGAACGCGTCACCTCCGACAATGGCCATGGGAACGACACCCCTGCTGCGCGGGTTCACCGGATTCGGGCAGGAACCTGGCTTGACGTCCATGACCACCCCTGTGGCTGGCTCAGGAATCTCGGCAACACGGAACCCGAAGTTGCCGGCCTCAAACGTCGGGTTCATGTGGGTGCAGTGATACGAGGCGTGGAGGTAGTTGCCGACGCCGGAGATGCCGAACGACCCGCCGCTCACACCGCGAAGCTCACCGTACAGAATCGCCTCGTTCCACTCCCACACGTTCCCGCCCTGGTCGAACGTGCCGTAGGGGCCATCGGAAAACGTGTAGGC
>CP070744.1:4500570-4514590 GCA_020348265.1 Phycisphaerales bacterium
GCCATTTGCGCTTGCCCTGGCGGCCCCAAAACGCGGGTTTCTCCGCCCGAGACGACCAAGTGGCGCTGTAGTACTAAGCGTGCAGTTCGTTAATGTGCCGCTGTTGATTGCCGCAGCCCCTCCGCTGTTGGCCGAGTTCCCGTTGAAAGCACAGTTGGCCCATTCTGATGCAAGTGACGTGACTTTTATTGCTCCTCCCTGGATTGCACTATTCCCACTGAAGATGCAGCTTGTGAACGTTTGCGGGGTTCCCGCCCCCAGGGACACGCCACCGCCGTTTCCCGTGTGAGCGTCGTTTCCCTCAAAGTAGCAGTCTGTCAAAGTACATCCGCCAACAACAACCGCCAGCCCGCCCCCTGCCATTTCTGCGTAGTTGTCGCGGAAGGTGCACTGCTCCGTCACAACAGGCAGGGAATCCAGGTTATCATCTACGGTCATGCCGCCCCCGATACCGGACCCACTCCACCAATATGCCCAGTTCCCGCTAAAGGTGCAGCCTGAGAGCGTTGGGCTGCTGTAGTAGTTGTGCATCCCGCCGCCGTTCTTCTCTGCCAGGTTTGTGCGGAATTCACACCCGATTAGTGTTGGCTTGCTGTCCCAGTTGAACATCCCGCCGCCGTACCAGGAGGCTGAGTTCTCCTTAAGGATGCAATTAACGGTTCTAGGGTGGTTTTCACAGTTGTACATCCCGCCCCCGTCGCCGTCGGCGTGGCCGCCGCTGACGGTAAAGCCGTCAATGATCGCTGTCTCGGTCAAAGTGAGGCCCGCAGGGTGCTAGAAGACATGGTAACTGTTATCCGCCCTGGTCGGTTCGATGCTGAGCAGATCACTTATCGAATCGACCTCTAAGTCATTCCCGGCTAGGTCCCCACTGAGAATCGTCTCATACTCAACGGTGTCGCGGGCGTCGGGGTCGGGTGCTCCGCAGCCCGCATAGCCCCCATATACCTGAACGTCGGGTACGAGTTGAAAGCTCATGGTTCGGTCGCCCGTACCTCGATCCGGCTTGTACACCCCACCGGCCGCGCGAATCTCGTAACCTGCAGTCGCACCGTCGAGGGCATCCTGAAGGTTGAGGTATGCCGTGCACCAGGTCGAACCGTCATGCGTTGGCCCGCCGGCGTTTTGGTCAACGTAGATAATGGTTTGCCCGAACGCAGGTCCAATGACGGGCAAGAGAGCGAATGCCGCAACATACAGTAATCTCATAGGGCGGAACGACTCGTACACAGGTCCCTCCTCCGGACCGAAGTGCCCAGAGCTTCACGATCAACCAATCAGCTGTGATTCTACCGCAACGCGGTTCAGAATAGTAGCAAATAATCAGGGTTCCTGAGAAGCTAGCCGCCTGACAAGCCGCACTAACGAGCTGAAAAGCGGCATCAAGAATCCGCTCCCTTACGGTCGCGGCTCGGATTGGATAGCGCCGGTGCGTCCAGCGACCATAGAGTCGCTCGGCGCCCGTTTCGGCTTGCGCTTGCGTCCTGGTTCAGACTTCCATCGCCGGTGAATCCACAGGTATTGCTCCGGCTCGTCGCGGACGAACGCTTCGATTGCGCGTGAGTACGCCTCAGTGATCCAGCGAAGCGGATCCTCCTGCGTTTCCCACTCGTGTGGATGGATGACTCGCTGAACACCGACTTCGTATTGAGCTACCTTCCCCTGGCGGCGGGCATAACCTACCACAATGGGACACTGTGCTGTCATCGCCAGTAGTCCGATTGATTTATATGTCGAGGCGGGGCGACCGAAAAAGTCTACGAATAGGCCCTTTCTCCCCGCGTCTTGGTCTCCGATAAAGCCGAGTGTGCCTCCGTTTGTCAGGATCCTCTCCGCATCGGCGGTCGCGCCTTTCTTGTCCAGGAGAGTGAGGCCGTGAGTCCGCCTGGCGTTGACTAGAAAGTCGTTTATGTACGCATTGTCCAAAGGCCGCATCACCGCCGTCATATTGAATCCCAAGTTTGCCAGAAGGTGCCCTACGAGTTCGAAGGAGCCGTAGTGCCCGGTGACTAGAATAAGACCCTTGCCACCCATAAGCAGGTCGAGCGTTTCTTGAAAGTTCACCGGTTTTATGTATCTGGGCCAGGTGAATCGGTTGATCAAGCGAGGCAGGCAGATAGCCTCGACAGCAAACATGGTGACGCTTTCAAGGCAACGGTCGGCGATCAGCTCGATCTGAGCCGGTGTAAGAGTCTTGCCGTAGGAGGCGGCCAAGTTAGTGATCGCCCTTTGGCGATGGCGGGGCATGATCCAGGGCCAGATCCGGGCCAGCAAACGGGCCGTACGCAGGTTCCAGTCGATGGGGAAGGCCTGCATGATCATAAAGACCACGCGGAGGGCGATGTGTTCCAGCCAAGCTCTCAAGCCGGTCCTGCTCTTCATTCGTGAAATCGTAGCACGGGCGGGGGGGAATGACCACGTAACATGGGTTTCAAGGCCCAACGGCGTGGCTGATCAGGACCGCGCCTGTCAGGAAGCGGGCCATTGCACCGCGCCACAAGCGTGTCAGGAGCATACCCCGCTCTCACAAAGGCAGGTGCCCAATTGTATTTGTATAATGCTCCATCGACGTGACGATGCGAGCAATCGGCTTTGCAGACTTGACCACGACATCAATCCGGGCCATACCGGGCGCACGTATGAGCGAGAATGAGCCAAGACACGATCAGGCAGACTCATTCGCGGTATCGGATCTCGATTATCATCTACCTGAGGAGCTGATCGCCCAAGAGCCCGCACCGCACCGCGAGGACGCCCGACTCCTGCTTGTCGAACGGCAAACCGGCCGCCTCAGCGATGCGAAGATCACCGATCTACCGGCAGTGCTGCGCGCGGGCGATCTGCTTATTCTCAACGACACCAAAGTCCTGCCGGCCAAGTTCGTTGCTCGACGAAGAACGGGGGGAGTGATTCCGGGGCTCTTCCTTTCCGAAGAGGAGCCGGGTAGATGGCGGGTGATGCTTCAAGGATCGAGGCGTTTGCGCGTGGGCGAGGCCCTCGTTGCGGGTGATGACCAGGCCGCATCCGTAGAGCTCGAACTACTCGAATCGCTTGGCGAGGGGCATTGGGTAGCGCGCGTCACCGCGCCGGGAGGCGCGGAGCAAGTCCTGAGTCGCATTGGCCAGACACCGCTTCCACCTTACATCCGCCGGGATACGCGAGATCCCGAAAGAGATACAGAGGACCGCAGGCGATATCAGACGGTATACGCCAGGCAGCCCGGGGCGGTAGCCGCCCCGACTGCTGGATTGCACCTGACCACGCCGCTGATTGATGCTCTGCATGCAAATGGGATCAAAATCGCCACAGTCACGCTACACGTGGGGATGGGCACGTTTAAACCGATTGCTACGCAGCGACTGGCAGACCATAAGATGCACTCGGAGTGGTATGAGCTGCTCCCTGGAGTGGCTGATGCCGTGCAGGCGTGTCGCAAGCGTGGCGGGCGAGTCGTGGCCGTGGGCACGACCAGCGTGCGCGTACTGGAATCCGCAGCGATTGATTCCGCAGGGTCAAGACTGGTTCAAGCGCGGACGGGCACAACAGAGATGTTCATCTATCCGCCGTATGAATTCCGCGTTGTCGATGCAATGATGACGAATTTCCATTTGCCGCGGACGACCCTGCTGGCCTTGGTGATGGCCAGGGCTGGAATCGGCCAAACCCGTGGGGCGTATCGCCACGCTGTTGAGAAACGGTATCGCTTCTACAGCTACGGCGATGCCATGTTGATCTACTGATCATCTGGTGAAACGTTAATTGATCGATCTGATAGAGATTTTGATACTCGTCATCATCGGCTTGTTCGCGGGCCTGACCGGGGGGATGCTGGGTGTGGGGGGCAGCATCGTCATGATCCCAGCGATGACCGAGCTGCTCGGTCCCGATCAGCACCTATATCAGTCGGCGGCAATGATGGTCAACTTCTTCGTAGTGATCCCCGCCGTTTATCAGCATCATCGTGCCAAGGTCATCGAACGATCGACGGTGTTGCGCATAATCCCACTGGCCATTATGACTGTCCTACTCGGTGTGGGGATCAGTGAGCTTTCCCTGTTCGCGGGTACGGGCGAAGCGTACCTGCGCGGCGCGTTCGGCTTGTTTTTGTTCTTCGCCGGCGGCTTTGACCTGTACAGGCTTACTCATGGACGCGATGCACGTGCAGATCTTCCCGGCTGCAAGAAGAGCCCGCCCGTCGTGATCGGCTGGGGTAGATCCGCCGCGATCGCCGCGCCCGTGGGGTTGATAGCGGGGCTACTGGGCATCGGAGGCGGGCTCTTGGCCGTCCCTCTGCAGCGTCGCTTCCTGGGTATTCCCATACGAACCGCAATCGCAAACTCAGCTACGATCATCATCGCCACCAGCCTGGTCGGTGCCGCGGTGAAGAACTACGCCTATGTTACCGAACACGCCAACAGCACAAAGCCGTTCATGCTGGCTGCAGTGCTTATTCCCACGTCAATCCTCGGGAGCCTGTTAGGCAGCAGACTCACGCACAGGCTTCCTGTCAAAGTGATCAAGATGGCCTTCTGTGCTCTGCTTATCCTGGCGGCCGTCCGCCTGTCATTCGGGGCGGTCGCTTCGTTGATGGCAACCTCGTAGCGGGATCTGCAGGAAAAGACGCAGGTCTTGCGCCTTGTGATTGGGAGCAGACGCCTACACCCCATGCCATCACCAGGGTGATTCAACTTCTTGCCGCTCTGTCACCGATACGCACTTCAGACGAACTTCCACCGATGGGTCGCACAATGCCCGCTCCGTTTCCGAGGCGGGTGGTAGGAGAATGGTGATGGTTCAACGTACTGCCTCATACCCACTGCGAGTGCTCGCAGCTCTCGTGTTTGCGTTAGTGTTTGCTGCTCAACCGGGTTGCGAAGCCGGCCGGGAATTCCGAGATGCGGCGCTTCCTTCGGTCGAAACCGGCGTGAGAGATATCTTGGATGGATTGCTGGATGGGGTGTTTGCGGCCATCGCGGTGGAGCCGGGCAACAGTACAAGCAGCTCAACCACGAACTCATAGTTGCCCTCGAATGCGCGCGTATACAAATCGAACAAGTCACCCGGCCAGTTGATTTCGCGGGACACTCTAAATCGGGCGAGATTTGCCGGATGCCGCGCGGTTTTCGCCAGCTGTCCCATACTCGGTCGATCCTGACGCACGGATTTCGAACCGTAGCATGTGTTCTTTGGGACCTCCATCCACGAAACGATGAAACTCATCACCGACCAGTGCAAAGCCTTGGGCAGTGTAACACTCGATCGCCGGGCGGTTGTCTGGGAATACAATCAGTGAGATGCGCTTCGCCGAAAGCTGTCCGAACGCGTGCTGGACGAGAGATCCCACCAGGCGGTTGCCCAGCCCCCGCCCGCGTAACCCCGGTCGGATGACTACGTGTCCCAGCCAGTGATGGTCCGGGTCACGCCGCATCCGATTGAGCTCCCCATACCCGGCGGGGGTAGCATCACCCCCCTGCATAAACAGGAACGGCGAGTTGCCCGGCTTATGCCACGCCAGGACTTTGTCGCTCGTAAGCGGCGGGGGTGTACAGGGTGACAGCCAGCGGAGCTCCTGATCACTGCTCATCCACGATGCAACGGTCGGCGCGTACTCCCGTCTGAATGGTTCGAGGGAGGAACGAGTTTCGCCAGTTGTCGGGTCCACGTTGGATCTGCCTGGCCGAATCCGCGCAGTGCCATGGTCTGCCCGGAATGCGAGACAGCCATACCCATACAAGGTTACGAACGACTGTCAACAGCGTCATCGGCCACGGACATACGGTTCCTCAAAACGTGCAGGCCTGTGACAAGTGCCGTGTGACCCATCACCTGGAGGACCTCCGTGCTGCAACAGGACCCCTTGGGATACACCCCGAGCCATCGGCCGGCCAGTGGAGTATTGCCCGGGACTGGATTTGAACCAGCACGTCCGATAGTTGGACACAAGCACCTCAAGCTTGCGCGTCTGCCAATTCCGCCACCCGGGCTGCCGCGCCGTGAAGTCTACCACTCTGCGCAGATGCGTCAAATGACCCGGACGAGCTGATCCTCCCTGATCCTGCCAGTCGACACCGCGTTTTGGCGGTAATCCACACTTCTTCTTATGATAGCGTCATGGCAGCGGTAGCGATCCAGGGCGTCAGCAGGCAGTTCGGCACGCAGGTCGTCGTGGCGGACATTTCTCTCGAACTTCAGCCTCGAGAGACCGTCGGTTTGATCGGAGCCAACGGCGCGGGCAAGACCACCCTATTCAGGTTAATCACGGGCGAGCTGCCGCCCGACAAGGGCACGATAACTCGCGCCCGGGGTCTGGAGATTGGGTTTCTCCGACAGGAACCTGACATCTCCCTCGATCGCACGCTGCACGATGAGGTCGGAAGCGTTTTCGCTGAGCTCCTGGCCCTGGAAGAGAAGATGCACTCGATCTCGGCGGAGATGGCGGAGAAGGCCGAGGGTCCTGAGCTGGCCGGGCTCATGCAACGATACGAGCGTCTCAACGCGGAGTTTATCACTGCCGGTGGGCACAAGTTCGAGGCAAGAATGAACGAGATCCTCGGGGGGCTGGGCTTTGCCCCGTCGGACTATCTCACGCCCCTGTCTGTTATGTCCGGAGGTCAAAAGTGTCGCGCGGCTCTGGCGAAACTTCTGTTGCAGAATCGAACATTCCTGCTGCTCGATGAGCCCACCAACCACCTCGATATCGATGCTGTTCGCTGGCTGGAGAAGTACTTAGCTGCCCATCATGGTGGAGCGGTGATTGTCTCGCATGATCGCTATCTGCTGGATCGCCTTTGCGATCGAATCGTGGAGATAGAGCACGCCCGGGTCACGAGCTATCCGGGCAATTACACCAACTACGCCAAGGTGAAGGAGCTTCGCCTGCTTACGCAACAACGGCAGTATGAGAAGGACAGCGAGTTCATCAAAAAAGAGCAGCAGTTCATAGAGAAACACATTTACAGCCAGCGTGGCAAGGAAGCCCGCGGGCGAAGGACTCGTCTTCAGCGGCGGCTCGAGGCGGGTGAGTTCGTCACCGAGAAGGACCGTTCCACCCGGACGGCCAGGATCAAGTTCGATCGGGTTGAATCGGGTGACGGAGTCGTACTCCGCTGCGACGAGCTCAGTATGGCATACGACGACAATGTCCTCTTCGAGGATCTTACTTTTCAAGTCCCTGCCGGCGGTCGGTTTGGGATCACCGGCCCTAACGGAACGGGGAAGACGACGCTCCTGAATATCATCCTTGGGCAGGTGGATGCACTCGGAGGTGGTCTTTCGTTGAGGCCGAGGCTCACCGTGGGTTACTACTCACAGGAGCACACCCAGTTCGATCCCAATCGGACCATCGTTGACGAGATACGTGACGTACGCACGGATTTCAGCGAACAGGATGCACGCTCGCACCTGGCCTTGTATCTCTTCACCGGGGACGATGTGTTCAAGACCCTGGGTATGCTCTCCGGAGGCGAGCAGTCGCGAGTCCGGCTTGCCAAGCTTATTCTGAGGCAGCCACAGTTGCTCGTGCTCGACGAGCCGACAAACCACCTGGACATTCCCTCGCGAGAAGTGTTGGAGGACACTCTTTCGGATTTTGGCGGCACGATAATCGTGGTGAGCCACGACCGCTACTTCCTGGATCGCATTGTGGACAGGCTCCTGGTCCTTCGGCGCGAGGGCCATGCCATCTATGAGGGCAACTATTCCTACTACATTCAGCAGGTCGAGGAAGACAAGGCCTCAGCTAAAGGCAAGGTACGGGCCGCGCACGAACGCAAAAAGAAGCAGGTCGCCCGGGATGAGGCCAAGAAACCAGGCCCGTCACCGTACGACCGCCTTTCCATCGACGAGCTGGAGAGCATGGTCATAGAACACGAGACCAAGTTGGCTGCCCTGCATGAGCGTTTCGCGGATTCGTCCGTCTATAGAGACCCCGAAATCCTGGCGGAACTGCAAGAGGAACTGGAAGCAGTGGAGACTGAATTGGCTGAGATCGATGCAGCTTGGCAGGAGCGTGTCGAGTCGCAATGATCCTCGACGGAGAGACTATCTTCTTCGGTGAATAGGTCGAGCACTACGATGACGGCAAAAGCGGGCTCGGTTGGTACGGGTGTGCAGCTCTCTTTGGTTCCCGTGCGCCTTGCACAGGGATGGACCGCTCAGGTGCTCGTCAAGACCGACGGCATCGCCGAGGGACCCGACATTCCAAGTGTCCTCCCGACTGCGGATCAGTGGAAGCTTCTGCTTGATAGCCTCATTGCAGAGCCAAGTGCGATGGACGCTTATGAGGTTCTCAAATATTCGGCAACCGCGGAGATTGTCCGCGTCCGTTTTGCCTGGGAAGCGAGGGATTGCAGCGACTCAAGTGGAAGCGACGCAGGCCTGCGTCAATCAGTCGATGCAGTGTGCAAACGAAGCCGAGTCGTGGGCTTTCGCCAGCGTGCTTCGGTGATGTGGCGGCAGTCACGGGCACGCGTGAGCTTGAACCGCACCGTTACGCTCCTTCAAGCCGGTATCTCGACCGCTCTGCCGCTGGCGCTACTTGAGCGCCGCGCACCTTCGCCGGAGGCGTGGTTTATCACTGCCTTCGTGCCGGGGCTCGTTGATCTGGATCACATCGCGCTGGCCCTCCTGCCCGGGATGGAAGCGCAGAACGTTCGGAGGGCGAAGGACGCACTCATAGAAGCTACTGCTGGCTTGTTTCAGAAGATGGAGCAACACAAGCTGCACCATCGCGACATGAAAGCATCCAACATTCTCATAAGCGGCTGGGACGATCCCAAAGAGCCTGTGCGAGCACGCGTAATCGATCTTGAGGGGTTGCGGCGGCGTAGGGCGTGGACACGCCGGAAACGCTGGCAGCCGCTTTACCGCTTAGCGGCAAGCCTGCTTGGATACGACTCAGTAACACGCTCGGACCACGCCAGGCTTCTAATAGCGTATCTGAAGCAATGTGGCTTATCGATTGACTCCTGGAAACAGCAGTATCGGCTGTTGTCTGGGCGAGCTGCCGATTATACCCGCAGGGCGAAACGCCGCAAAAGTCACAAGCTGGACGGCTACACAGATGACACTTGATAGGCCCGTTATGCCAACAAGCCGCGTGTTTGAAACATGTCTGCTTTCAAGGTTGTGGCGTCTCGCCTAGAATCCCTCCCGCTATGAGTATGTGCGTGCTTCACGTTGCGGAATCGTTGATTCCCGAGGCGGGATCGGTGGCCA
This sequence comes from Phycisphaerales bacterium, assembly GCA_020348265.1. GTDB lineage: Bacteria > Planctomycetota > Phycisphaerae > UBA1845 > UBA1845. The sequence continues at coordinate 4,509,787 of CP070744.1, forward strand.
TAACGCTGCCGGGACTGTTTCGTGCGCTGGATCAGAATGGCGTGCAATCGGCGGTTCTGACGGCTGACGGAAGCACTCCACAGGCCGGGGATGTGAATTGTCGTTGTCACGACGTCGCCGACGCGACTCAGGCCGTCGCACAAGTGGATCTTCTGCACCTGCATGGATGGGGAGGGGACTCTTTTCGCTCCGTGGCGAAGATCGCCCGCAAGGGCGGAAAGCCGTATGTGATCTCACCCCAGGGAGGCATGAGTGAAGGGACGCACCGCAAGAAAGGCTGGCGAGATCAGCTCCGCGGCTTGCTTGGTGAGAACTCGCTCATCCGGGGAGCTTTGGCCGTGGTGGCCCTGAACGAGTTCGAACACAAAGACTTTCGAGATCGCAGACCAAACAAGAGTGCAGTCTTGCTTCCCTACGGATTGGATTTTCCGTCGTACAGGTCGACGGATGATCGACTCCCCGATTTGGCCGACGTGCCTGAAGGTCGAATCTTGCTGTTTCTGGGGCCAATCCATCCCATCGAGGGCCTCGTCCCGCTGCTCAAAACGTTCGGCGAGCTTGCGTTTGAGTTGGATGATTGGAGCATCGTGATCGCGGGCATGGAGACCGGTGATTGGCGCAGAATGCTCGAGGCAGCGGTCCGGCGCAAGGGCGGTACCGAACGTGTGAGGTTTGTCAATGCTCCAGACGTCGCCACACAGCGTGCCTGGTTGGGTAAGTCAACCATCCTTGCCAGCCCGAGCTTGCACATTCGCTGTCCGGTGTCGATTATGCAGGCAGTGGCGACAGGAGTCACCGTCGTTTCATCAAACCGGGTCGTGCCGGAAGGGCTGGCTAAGGTGGTGCGGACATGCGAACCGAACCGGACGCAACTCAAACAGGGGCTTCGCTCAGCGATGACTCTTGCGGAAGATGAGCGAATATCTGCGACCCAGAAGGCGCGTGACGTCGCGGAATCCCTGTACGATTGGTCTGTGCTGGCTCAGCGTTACGTGGAGTTATATCAGAGTTGACGCTAGGACTTGCTTATGGATCCGACGCTTATCTCCGTTGATGCGAACGACCGCCCCTCCGGCGGTGGAGAGTTTCGCGCGAGAGAGATGAGACGGATACTGGCCCTTGCGTGGCCATACCGCGGGACCCTCCTCGCCGGGCTCATTTCGACAATCGTCTTCGCAAGCCTGCATACGATCAGCATCGGCGGGGCGTTTCCGGTGTTCAAAATCCTCCTCGAAGAGGAAGGCCTGCGTGGATGGGTCGACCGCACCGTCGCCGGACAGCGACTGGGTATCGAGTTCGCCCCGGTAACAAACCGCCAGACGACGTCACTGAAGATCGTCAAAGCAAACGCTCCAGGCAGTCTATGTCCCAATAAAGAATGTCTCTTCGAAACGCTTTCAGACAAGGACGGCCGAGCGGCTTTGGAGTTCCTGCACGAGTTGGCATACGAAGAGCCTACAGATTCGTATCCCGTAAATGCTAGTCCGCGTCTGAATAACCCGTCGGGCGCGGAAGAGACGGTGTTGATAGACCTCTCTGAACTCGACTTCAATATGCGTTTGCTGCGCTGGGCGGGATCGCTGATGCCGGCTGACGCGGATCAAGAGAAACTCAGGACCCTGGGTTGGATTCTGGCCGGGTTGATCGTGATCGTGCTTTTCGCCAACGTCTTCCGTTATCTCGGTGAAGTCCTCATCTCCAAGGCGATTCTCCGGGCTATGATGTCCTTGCGGGCCAGGCTGTACGAACGGACACTGCACTTGCCGATGTCCTTTTTTGCCGGCCAGCCGACAGCCGATGTCGTTACGCGGTTTGTACAGGACGTGCAGGAGATCCAGCGAGGGATGCTGACACTGTTCGGTAAGTTCATCCGCGAGCCGCTGCGGGCGGCGTTCATTCTCGTTTTGGCTTTTACTCTTGATTGGCGAATCACCCTGACGCTGCTTGTCGTCGCACCGCTGGCGGTGCTGATATTTCTGGCGGTAGGGCGAAGCGTTAAGAACGCCAATCGCAAGCTCCTCCAAGCCTATGGAATGATGATCGACGCGCTGACCACCAGCCTGCAGAACCTCCGTGTAGTCAAGGCCTACACCGCCGAAGATTACGAGCGCGAGAGACTCTGGCAGGTGGATCTGCGCATGTTCGCCCAGCAGCTCAAGCTCGCGAAGTTGCGGGCTTTCGTCACTCCCATGATGGAAGTTATAGCCATCGTTGCCGGAAGCTGCGTAACCGTGTGGCTGGCCGGTCGGGTTCTGAATCATGACTTGTCCGTATCCAAGTTCGCCGCCTTGGGCGTAACCGTGTCGATGCTCTTCGATCCGCTTCGCAAACTCTCTGATGTTTACGTCCGGGTGCAACGTTCCACCGCCGGAGCAGAACGCATCTTCCAGGTAATCGACCAACCGGTGGAAAAGGATTACACGAAATCCCCGATCGAAGTGGAACCGCTGCGGGAAAGCATCGAGTACGTCAATGTCTCGTTCACTTATCCAGGTGCTGCGCAGCCCGCCATCCAGAATGTGAGCCTCTCCATCAGGCAAGGAGAGACTATTGCGCTTGTAGGCCCTAACGGGTGTGGCAAGACTACCTTGACGAGTATGCTGCCGCGGCTCTTCACGCCGGATGCAGGCGAGATTCTCTATGATGGACTGGACGTCCGGCGGGTAGACCTCAAGAATCTGCGAACCCAAATCGGTCTGGTGAGCCAAGAGGCCGTTGTTTTTGCGGGCACGCCGGTGGAGAACATCGCCTACGGAGTACCCTCGACCGATGAATCAGCGGTTGTAGATGCGGCGCGGCGGGCCTCAGCCGACGAATTCATCAGGAGCATATCCGGAGGTTATGCCGGCTCTTTAGGCGAGCGAGGTACGACACTCTCCGGCGGGCAGCGCCAACGACTGGCCATCGCCCGCGCCATCTTCCGCGATGCCCCCATTCTGATCTTCGATGAGGCCACAAGCCAGATCGATACGGAGTCAGAGCAGAAGATCCAGAATGCTCTGAAGGAATTCTCCAAAGGACGGACTACGCTGATCATCGCGCACCGTTTAAGCACCATTCAATTCGCCAACCGGATTGTCGTCATGGATGCAGGCCGGATCATTGACACCGGTACCCACGAAGAACTCTTCAACCGCTGCACACTCTACCGCAATCTCTGTGAAACGCAGTTCGTCACGGGATAGAGCGTTATCGTCCTTTGTATAGTAGGGTCAGGGGTTGGGTGCCAGTCCAAGCGACGCGCCGACATGTAATTCGCCCGCTACACAATATCCCAATCTGGTATAACGCACGTAGCCTGGCCAGCGTGCCGCTACGCCTGCGCTTGTACGTATCCGATCAGTTTATAGGCGAGTTTGGCAGCAAGGAACTCTGTGACCACTTGGCCGGGTATGGGCATAACCTCGACGATGTCGGCAGATACGACCTTCTTCTCCCGCGCGACGCGGCGCAAAAGGCCCGTGACTTGATACCAGTCCAGTCCGCCGGGTTCGGGCGTACCCGTGCCCGGAGCATAAGCCGGATCGAAACCGTCAATGTCAATAGTAACGTAAACGGTATCCCCCAGCGCGTTTATGGCCCGGTCGGTCCAATCGTTGTCATAATGACATGAGTGGGCGGTTATCGGCTGGATCGTAGTGTGCTGCAAGAAGGCATGCTCATCAGCATCGAGGGTACGCACACCCACAGGGACGATGGATGCTCCGAGGTCGAATACACGCCGCATCACACTCGCGTGTGAGTAGGGCGTACCCTCAAAGCTCTCCCGCAAATCGCAGTGAGCGTCAATCTGCAAGACAGAGAGAGCATCATTCTTGGCCATTACCGCGCGGACCAACGCGGAGGTGATGCTGTGGTCACCACCCAGCGCGAAGAGGAATTTTCCGTCACGCACGATCCGGGAAGCAATCTCGAAGAGATTCTCATGCATGGCAGCGGGACCCGCACGATTGGGTTCCACCGGATCGAGCGTAGCGATTCCCACGCTGTGGCTCTCGGTCCCCACTTCTTCGTCAAACAATTCGACGTGCTGCGAGGCTGAAATAATCGCTCCCGGACCGTTTCGGGAACCGGCCTGGAACGAGGACGCACAATCATAGGGCACCGGCAAGATGGCAAACCTGGCGTCCGCGTAGGCGCTGAACTCAGGTTCAAGCCCGAGGAAGTTGTTGGGAATCGTGCTCATAGTGTTGCGTTGCGGATTCGGGCGAGCCTACTTGCCACCGAAGTACTCCGGATGCTGGGAACGGAGCTCCGGGTTATTGGCCGCCACGTCGCGCATTACCTCGACCATTTCGGCAATCCGAGGATAAAGGCGACGGTGTTGTCGCGGTTTGGCCCTGGTTAGTACGTACTGCGCGATCAGCGGGAACGTGATCGACGCGCAAGAATACACTACCACGTTGTTGCGGTGGGCATCCTTGACCTTCCCCCAACTGCGCGCTTCCGAGGGAGTCGCGCCGGACAACCCGCCCCAGTGGGGGGAATCCGTGGTCAGTTGAAGGAAGTAGTCGTGCCCACCTTTAGACTTATCAAGCAGGATCTGATGCAGTGTTGGCTGGGTCTGCATATAGAAGTTCTTAGGCGAGCCCCCGCCCACCTCTACAACGCCGTTGGAATCCGCGTCTCGGACGATCGCGGCCGTCTCGATCACATCCAACATCGGATTGATGTTGACGGGTTTGTCGAACATGTGCGGCATGATCAAGTTCATGCCGATCGATGAATCCCCCGGTGACGAGGTGTAGATAGGGACGGCATGTTCAGCCGCTACGGCCAGCATCGATTTCTGCGGATGCGGTGC
>CP070744.1:4514690-4518313 GCA_020348265.1 Phycisphaerales bacterium
GGTTGCTTGACTTGGATTTTGATGACGACGTGGACGACGACGACCTGGATCTCTTCGACGACCTCCCCCAAGGCCTGGCCCGCCATCCCGGCCGAATCGCCAGCGGGGTGGACCAACCCTTCGGACACAAAGGCCTGCTCTTTGAACCCGAAATCGGGAGCTACCAAAACCGGGCGCGGCAGTATCTACAAGATCTAGGACGCTTCGCGCAGCGCGATCCGATTGGCCTTTGGGATGGGCCTGCGGGCGACCCACACTTGGGCGGCGCCCGGCAGTACCGGGATGGAATGACATTGTATTCCTACCTACGTGGCTCCCCCTTAAGAAACAGTGATCCTATGGGTTTAGGAACCTGCAACGACCTATTCCTTCCAGGCGGAAGTTGTGAGACGCCCGTTGGTGGGTGTCTTGTGTGTGATGGGTCCGGCGGTTATTTGGCTTGCGTGAACGACGATGACCCTGACGAATGCGGTGGTTCCTCAGACGACCCGGTGATGGGTTGCAGGTGCATGCACGAGTTAAAACACTTCGAGGATTGGGAGGCAGAGTGCCCTGGTGCCTGCAATGTCGGGGGTACTCCGACGCCGTTTGGAAAATTCCCAAGCACGAACGCGTGTCCATCTACAGCAGGGTCAAAGCCCTGTATACAAGCACGCCGCGAATGCGACGCGTTTCACGCCGAGTTCGGGTGCTTGGCTGTCTGGAAATCGGCGCACTGTACAGACAGCCCAGCCCATCCTGATTGCTTCGATGCTTCGTTACAACAGTACAACATTCTAGCTTATAACATACCGTATTGGTGTCACCTGGAGGGCTCCCTTTGCTGCCAGTCTCCTTAGCTCTGTCATTACTGGATGATGTGCATGAACTACAAGAGATGACGTTGAGGAGTGTGACTATGAGAATCTATAGTATAACGTGGCCTACCCTCATCGTGGCAATCCTTCCCGGTTCCACTGTGCTCGCGGCCAAGAACAATCCCGTATTATACGACTTGGATGAGCTTGTCGTTATATCAAGCGTCATTGGAGTCGTGAGCATTCTTGAACCTATAGGACTATGCGACGATCAGGAAGAGCGCCCCGAAGGTTCGTGGGACGTGTGCTACCCTGTCAGATGGCATGAAACTTGGTATCGATCTCCGTTCATCCCTGATGGCGGCAAGAAGGGAGACTGCCGACTGAGGGTCCGGGAACAGGACCCGCTGGCTGGTCCCGGCAAGTACCTGCTATTTGCGGAGTATTCCACAACGGACACCTATAGGACCTCGGCATCAGCAATCAACTCGGTTCTTGAGATCGCTGGCGATAGAATCGCACGGTGGCACTTCGATTCGCTGAAGGCGATGGTTGGACCTAAGTCGATCACGCTCGAAGAGGCAAAGACTCGCATCCAGAGCTGCCGTTTCCATGACGGGCCACAAGACTTCGAGCGGGTCCCCAAGAGGGGCCTCTACCTTGCGACACTCAACGAAGGCGCTCGATTTCGCGTACTCACTTTCTATCCAACCGGTATCGACGTGTTTCGCCATTATAGCAGATTGCATAGGATCTCGTCTCCGGCCCTGCCCTACCAAGTGAGGGGGTTCGTCGACGCCACGCGTGTCACCGGAGTGAATGAAAGTCTACTGAACCAACCATACAGCGAGGAGACCTTTGCGATCACTGGGAAATGGGTCCGGGGATCGTACTTGGTAGAACAGGTAGTAGTCGAGTCATCGGGCCAAGCTCTCTTGAGCACCGTGTGCGATGAAACTGAGCAAGCCGACGAATAGGTTCGAGCTGCGCTTGAGGGTCCTCAACACTCAGCCTGTAACAGCCTGGTGCGGGAACCAACGAGATGGTATCATGTTCCCGGATCGAATTTCTGTTAGGGACAGGACCTCAGGGCCAAAGCAGCCTTAATGCAGGCCATTGGTGACACTACGATGACGGTTTTTGCCGCCTTTGTGCGACGAGGGCGGGAGGACTCTTGCGATCATGGCGCGGCGGCGCGGATAGGTGCGTTCCTGCAGGACGAGGGATTGGCTACCGTTACGATCTCCGACGACTTGATACCTCTTGCAGGACCATGGCATCGGAACCAGGCCAGGATGCTGCGCGAAAGTGCAGTTGCGTTTGCGAATTACGTGTCTGAGCATCCCGTCGACACCGCGTATGCGCTGCTGCCCGAATACCTGGGTGGCAGGCGAGCCTTTGGCGGCATCCACGGCTACATTGTCGACACGGACAACCGCGTGGCGTACGTCTTTCTACAGAGCTCGCACTGGCGGATCTTCCAGGATGTGAACTCCAAGACCGTAGACGACTGCGCCGAGATTCTGATCCGCGTCCTACGAAAGGACCTCGTCCCCTACTGATGACGCTGTCAGCAAAGGCTAAGCCATGATTCGCAAGATTATCATCGTGGTGTTGTTGCTTGGGACGGTCGGGGCTGCTTTCCTTTGGGGCATCGGATACGTGAATGGCTGGGACGTTTGTGACAATTCTTTCTGGACGATAATCGGGCTCCCCGCGACAGAAGGGTGGAATGTGATTTTCTGGGCTCGGCGGGAGATGCTGGAGGTCCTGTGCACCGCGTATGTCAGCAACGGTGAAGTCATGCTCACGCAATATCCCTCGTGGGAGATGGTACGTCTCCCACAACTGCAGTTACAGTTTCTTGGCTTCCGTCTTGAGAGTCGTTGGCGGCCAACGGGTCTAGCTATGGCCGTGATACCGTTGTGGATGCCTTTCACGCTCTTCGCCACCTACCCCGGTATCGCCTTGATCCGCGGCCGACTGCGCCGCTGGCAACGGCGACGCAAGGGATTGTGCGTTTCGTGTGGGTATAATCTGACAGGGAACGAGTCGGGGGTATGCCCGGAGTGTGGGTGTGCCACGGAAAGCAATAATCGGGGGACACCATACCTAAAGCGCAACGCCCACAGAGTCGCGTGAGTGCCAGACTAATGGCATTATGCACTGTACGGCACGGCTCGGGCCGGGCCCAACGCCGCGTCCGTCCTTGACTCGCCGCCCGGGCGGCATGATGTGCCGACGCACTGTCGCAAAGCGACAAGCGGGCTTCGCCCACAGCGCCGTGTAAAGGATTCGGGCTTTGCCGATTGGGGTTACTTGGTCACCGTGGACATAGACCCCCAGGATTCCTACGCCTACGTCTGGCTACGCTACACCGATGCGAACAACGGCGAGCGCTTCAAGATCACCGACAAGGGAACCGCGACGCTTGGTCGCTCTAGAACATGTGGTCAACGGACAGGTTACACTCGTGACCACAGCCAGCTTCACCCCCGCCCCGCCCCTGACTATGAGCTTCGGAGCCTGGGGCTGCTTACTCACGGCGTGGTACGACGGGGATGACAAGATCAGTACGTGTGCCTACAGTCCGAATTACTACGGGGGCGTGGCTCTGGGCGGCCTCTACCCGAAGTTCGACAACCTCAAGATCGGCCTTGACGCCAACTCGGACGGCGACCTCAACGACGTCGGCGACGAAGTGCTGGTCAGCGAGACCTTCGGCAGCGAGGACAAGATCCTTGACACGCCGCTTTGCGCTTCATGCAAGAATCGCGGAGCGATTGCGAGCTTCGCTCGCAGCGGCGAGTCAAGGACCGGCAACCT
>CP070744.1:4518413-4543469 GCA_020348265.1 Phycisphaerales bacterium
GCTAACAGTTGACGTGAACCTCATGGACACCGGCGTGGGCGAGATCGATCTTCGCCGGGTGGCTCTGGACTTCACGCAGAGTGACCCCGCCCTGTCGCTAGATCCGCGATTCTCCTTTGCCTGCTTTTATTGCCTGCCCTATGTGAAGTTCCCCGAGCTGCCGCTACCCTCGCTTACCTACACAGGGACTGACCCGATGCCGGGCTTCATGCTCACGCTGCCGGCGGGCGGTTCGGTGCATTTGGGGTCAATTGGACTGACGGTCCCGTCGTCTCCGTGGGGTGGCTGCATTTTGGATGTGGTGAACTACGGGGCGAGGAGCCCAAACGAAGGAGCTCGCTTCGATTTCGATTTCGAACACCCGACGATGCTCCACTCTACTACCGGAGAGATCTCTGGAGGTATTCTGGATTTGGGCATTCCCGAGCCGGGGACTCTGTCGCTTCTCGCTCTCGGTGGGATTGCCGTCGTGCGCCGTCGAAGGTAGCGAACGGATAATGAATTATGGGGATCGGGTGTCTCTGCGAACGGAGGTTGGGATCATGTTTGCACGAAGGCTCTTTTTGATTGCGGTGTTGGTGTTTCTTTCACCTACCCAAGCGGCCTTGTTGGATCTCGAGTTGAGCGCGGATGTTCCCGGGCCTTACATGGGCGGCGAGACGTTGACCGTAGACTTCAACGTTTTCGATACCGGTCTGACCAGTTTCTTCAGCCCGCCGGTGGATAAGTGTTATCTCCGTGGGGCCTTTCTGGACTTCTCGCAAAGCGACGATGCCTTGATGTTCGACTCTGCGTTTGCCTTCGATTTGCCTATGGACGGCGGGTTCTATGTCACTTTGCCGGCGATGCCCTATCCGAGCACGGCCTACGCCTCCGCGATCCCGAATCCTGCCGTCCAGGCGACGCTGTCGGCGGGCGGTTCGATGCATCTGGGCTTTGTGAGTGTGAGGGTTCCTGCAGCACCTGGAACGTACCTCATCGACGCGGCGACACCTGACCCTGAGGGTGCCGGAGACCCGGATAATTGGGGCGGGCGCTTCAACTTCGGCCATCCCGACGTGTTCTGGTTTCGCCCTCCAGACCAGGTATCGGGCGGGATACTCACCCTGGAGGTCATTCCGGAACCTGCCACCCTCACGCTGCTGGCGATTGGTGGTCTTGCGGTGCTGCGTCGTCGCTCTCGCCGATCCATGACGATCTCGTGACCCGGCTGGCGGTCCGAGGTACAATCCGTCCGATAGTGTGAGAGTGGGCAACCCTTGCAGGGCTCTGCGCATCGGAAATCGCTACGGATAGTGGATGAGTCGCATCGCAGGGGTATCCGTTCCCCACCCCACGTGCGGCGGGATGGGGCACCCAGGTCCGCTCCTCAGCGAGAATGGACCCCGGCGTACCTTCGCCTCAACTGGTTAAGGATGATGTGATGTCAAACGGTAATGAGCAGCAAACGGTACTGATCGTCGAGGACAACCCCCAAAACCGTGAGCTGCTCGAAGTCTACATGGAGGACTTGCCCGAGGTGCGGGTGGTTTCGGTTGCGAACGGCCTGGAGGCGATGGAGATCATCACTCAGGATAAGCCTGATCTTGTACTGTTGGACATTATGATGCCCAAGATGTCGGGGTTCGAGGTCTGCAAGCGGATCAAGGGCGATCCAAAGACCCGCGACATCCTCGTTGTGATGGTGACCGCTCTGAACGAGACGGGGGATATCGAGCGTGCGGCGGAGTGCGGCACGGACGACTATCTCTCCAAGCCCATCGACCGCAAAGCGATGGTCGATCTGGTGCGTAACTTGCTCTTAGCCAAGGCCCGCGGGTGACCAGGCAGATCGGTAACCGTAGCTTGTCTCGCAAGACCGGGCAAGGCCAAACATGATGTGCGGAGTTACTTCTTGCGGGGAATGCGTTCGACGTTCTCAGCCACCTTCCAGCGCTGAGATCCCTCCACCTCCGCGATGTCGATCTGGTCTAAGAGGGGTTGCTCGGGGGTGACCACTGCTTTCTTCTCGATCGGTTTCCGGTTCCTAGTTGAGCTTTCGCTGATGGTTGATCCACGGAGTCTTGCTCGGAACCTGGTTTCACCAATGGTGATTATGTCATTATCCGTTAGCACGGCGAAGTTCACTCGTGCGTCGTTGACCAGCACCTGATTCTGGCTGAGCAGATCGACAACCGCTGGATTGCCGAAGTAGTTCAGCAGCAGCAGGGCGTGTGCGCGGGAGACGCGGCGGTCGGAAATGGTGATGTCACATCCGCTGCGGCGTCCGATTACACAAACGTTGCGTGTGGGTCTGAGAACCTGATTGGTCGAAAGATGCTCAAGGGCGGCGATATGCGGCGCAGGCTCCAGGCCGTGCACATGGATATCGCTGTTCCCATTGTTCACTTGGCTTTCGATGTCAATGCGGAAAGTCCAAGGACCGATCGCCAGCATGTCACCGTCGGAAACGGACTCATGTTCCATCTTGAGTTCGTTGAGAAGCGTGCCGGTCCTGGTGACCAGGTCGACCGCGAACACATCCGCGCCCGTGTTCACCACGGCCAAGTGAACCGCTGAGATGCGCGGATGCTGCAACCTGACCTTGCACCCCTTGCGTGAACCCAGCAGAGTGACCACCCTGTGACAGTCAATCTCGGTTCCCGTTCCCAGTCCCCCTTTCACCACCAGACGTACTCGGGGGGCTTGCGCCGACACAGCGGGTATGCCCCTGATTGTCCTCTCATGTTCGGGCAAAGGACAGCTCCTCAAACGGTGAGATGCGCTCCCCTCACCGGATGATAATAAACTGCGGCACCTTTTGCAGCGCCATCAGCCATACTTCATTACATCCGCACAAGTATAGCGCTCCGAACCGGCCGATTCCACTCCCAAACCGGATTAACCGTCTCGAATTCCAATGTTTGTGTCGACCAGCCGCCTAAACGAGTCCAGTGACGTCCAGTATGCTGCTCAGCCGTGGACGATACAGCTTCACAATTGCCCGCCGGACAGCACATTGAGGCGACCGTGCACCCGAATCGCCGGGCTGCGAGGGCCTGCTCCCGCCAGCACGGTGGACGGCACAGAGGTGCCGCGCGTGGTCTGGGAGGTTCCCATCGCCTGTAGCCGGGCATCGAAGCCACCGCTGGGGAGTGCCTAGACAGCATCCAGCTGCAGGAACTGGGTCAGGTGCTGGTCGTAAGCATCTCGTCCTGCGGGTGTACTCAAGGCCAAGCCAAGCTCGTTGACGACCTTCGTCCCGATCAGAACCCACTCCTGCCAGCAAGAGTTGCAGCTATGCGCAAGCACTTTCTCGCCGAGCTTTCCTTTGATCGGTGGACTGGTCATTTGGTCGTCTGGTCGGCCGCATCGCGAGCATTTGAATCCTTCAGCCACACTCTTTACCGCCATTGTCTTTCATCATCGAATCAGGAGAGTCTCCGATTGTACGGATCCTCACAGCACTGAAAACGCGCATTTGCTCTTGGTTACAGAAGCCTTGGCACCCCGTGGCGCGGGCTCCGCCCGGTGCGGGGGGATGGTAATGCCGACCGCCCACCACGTCTACAATGTCCCTGATGGGGCAAATACCCGGCCCTTTTTTGGCCAATCCATCATCGTGGCGTCATAATCAAGAGGCTGGCGTATCGTGTCGGCTGAGGCCGGATGTTGTGCGCCGGCTTGCGCTGAGCTGCGCACGTTGGGAGCGCCTGTCTCGGGCATTACCAGGTAGACTCCGGCACGATGGTGCACTCGTAGCGGAATTCAGCAATACTGCGGCCACGAAATGAAGCACAAGAAAACCAACCAGGCGACGGGTTACCTCTGGACGGAGGAAGGCGAGCGACGCCAGGCGATGGTGGCTGAAGTCGCCCCTTTGATCCCCACGCATCGGACGTACTCCTTTCTTATCGAGCCTGCGATGGAGGGATCAATCAGCGCGGGTCAGCGAGTGATGGTTCCACTTGGGCGACGTGGCAAGTTAGTGATGGGCTTTGTGGTGGGGTTGGACCGGCGGACATGGGATTCCACCCTTCGGGCAATCGACCACGTTGTTGATGCGATCAGCTTCGTTTCTCCTGACCTGATTCAGCTCGCCCGCGAGATCGCCGTCCACTACGCCTGTCCGTTGGGACAGACGCTCAAGGCGATTACACCCGAAGCGGTCCGCCGGCAACGCGGGTTAAAGACTGTGCGCTATGCCCGTTTGCTGGTGAGCGTGGAAGAGGTCCGAGCCTCGGGGAAGCGGGTATCCGCAAAACGCCAGGTGTTGATCGACGCGCTTGCCGAGCGAAGCGATCCGATGGCGGTTGATCAACTGTTGAAGGAGGCGGGCGCGTCCTCGGCTGTTTTGCGTGCGGCGGCCAAGGAGGGATGGATCGAGATCGTCAAGCGGAAAGAGTTGCCCACAGATGAGAGCCTCGCTGCTGAGCTACTTGAGCCGACGTTTGAACTCAACGATGAGCAGAGCGCCGCGTTGGGGAAGATCAACACCCGGCTCGACGAGGGAGGTTTCTCCGTCACGCTGCTTTTCGGGGTCAGCGGATCGGGAAAGACGGAGGTGTACGTTCATGCGATCCGCCGTGTGGTTGAATCAGGTCGACAGGCGATCCTGCTCGTGCCGGAGATAGTCCTCACCACGCAAATGGTTCAACGACTTGCGGCGCGCTTCGCCGACGTTGCCGTCAGTCATAGCGGGCTTTCGGACGTGCAGCGTTCGATCATCTGGCAGCAGGTAGCCCGGGGGGAGAAGAAAGTCGTCATCGGCACGCGCAGTGCGGTATTCGCACCTTGCCCGGACCTGGGTCTTATCTGCGTCGATGAGGAGCAGGAGACCAGCTACAAGAACCTCCAGGCTCCGCGGTTTCACGTTCGCGACGTGGCTATCATGCGTGCCAAGCAGCTGGGGATTCCGGTGGTGTTGGGCTCAGCCACCCCAGCAGTGGAGACCTGGTACAACAGCGCCCACCGCAGCGACTACGAACGGATCACGATTCCCAGCCGGGTAAGATCGCTGCCCATGCCTGATGTTCACGTGATTGATATGCGTGATGAGTGCGCGGAGCTTAAACGTGACGTAATCCTGTCACGGCCGATGGAACGCCTGCTGGGAGAGACGTTGGAACGCGGGGAGCAAGCCCTTATCCTGATGAATCGTCGGGGCTTCTCCCGCTGCCTTTACTGTCCGGCCTGCGAAACGCGCGTGGAATGTCCCAACTGTAACGTCGGTCTGGTTGCCCATTCCTCGACCGGTCAATCGATCTGTCACTACTGTCGATCGCGGATACCTACGCCGACGGTCTGCCAGAATGCAGGGTGCGGGCACGCCCTTGCCCATGTCGGACTGGGTACGCAACGTGTCGAAGACGTGCTGGCAAAGCGCTTCCCCGGCACGCGGATCGAGCGGGTCGACAGTGATACGATGAAGCACCGTAGTGAGTATCAACGGATCGTGGACGACTTTGAAGCCCGAAAAACCGACGTGCTTGTTGGTACGCAGATGATCGCCAAGGGGCTCGATTTTCCATTCGTCTCCTTCGTGGGGGTGGTCAACGCGGACTTGGGTGGGTTTGCCAGTGACTTCCGGGCTCACGAACGGCTGTTTCAGCTTATCACCCAAGTTGCGGGCAGGGCCGGGCGAGCGGACGCGGCAGGCAAGGTCGTCGTGCAGACCACAACCGCGGACATACCGGCGCTTAATCATGCACTGAAATACGATTACGAGTCGTTCGCTGCTGAGGAAATCGCCACACGACAGCGCGTGGGCTTGCCCCCGTTTCGCCGATTAGCCCGGGTTGTATTGGCTGGTGAGCGCGAGGAGGCAGTGCGGCAAGAGGCGGCGAGTCTGGCTGAGCGTATTCGCGCCGCGATCGAATCACTGTCGCTGGAAGCGTCCGACGTGCTTGGCCCCAACCCCTGCGCTTTGTCGAGATTACGGGGTCGATATCGCCATGATCTTCTTGTACGCACGCCCAACGCCTCGACCATGCGCTGTCTGCTAAGCCAACTCGAAAGCAAAAACACGCTTCGCACGAAATTGAAATCGACAATCATTGATGTCGACCCGGTGTCGTTGACGTAGTCGAATCGGCGTTGGCCGTCGGCATCCCCTTACGGCGGTTCGAGCCGCGGGGCTTGAGATCTAATCCGGTGGTAGCGCTGCCCTCACATCCTCCAGCCTGAAAGGCTGGCCGACGCACTGCGACGATACGCAAACTACCGCAATCAGCATGCAGAACGGAGGAAGTCACAGAACCGTATTGGAGACGGCACTAGTATTCGTAGCCCCGGTCGGAACTGCCGTAGTCACCGATGTCGATTTGATAACCAGCTTCATGGAAGAGAAGAGATTTCCATTGGCCATCCTGCTTGTATTCCCATTCAACGCTTCCATCTTCATATCTGTGACGGAGCGGGTATTCATCGCTCGCGAACCCCCACCAGCTGCGTCGAACAAGATACATTTCAGGGGTGTCCCCGTCACATTCGTGCGCGCAGACTTTGACCTCGTACGATACCGGGCCTCGGACCGCCGCACGCAACAGGACAATGAATCCAATCAGGGCACAGATATGACCGAAGTGTCTCAGGCCCTTCTCTACGAGCTTATCCGCCTTGAAGGACATGACGCCATTGTAGGGAAGAGGGCTGGCCTGTCGAGTACGCAAGCTCACTCTGGCGCACGCTGTTCACTGTCGTAGTACCGAATAGATCCGCGGTGTGCTCCTGCATACGTTTCTCGGCAATACTGAAGTATTCTGGATCGATCTCGAAACCAACGCTGTTTCGCCCCCACTTGGCAGCGGCAAGGTTGGTGGTCCCCGTCCCTGCAAAAGGATCAAGAACCGTGTCACCAACAAAACTGAACATCCGAACGAGCCGTTCCGCAAGCTCAAGCGGGTATGGCGCGGGATGCTCGCGAGTGGAGACTCCGGTGATACTGCTCCAGATTTGCTGGAACCACTCCCGGTGCATCTGTTCGGGAATAACACTGAGTACGCGCGCCGCCACCGAAGGCTTTCGGTACCCGCCGGGCTTCCGCTGCATCAGAATGAACTCGATGTCGTTTTTTATCACCGCATTTGGTTCGTACGGTTTTCCGAGGAAGCTGGAGCCGTTTTCCACTTCGTAGGCTGCGTTTGCGATTTTGTACCAGATTATAGGGGCGAGGTTATCATACCCGATCCGGCGACACTCCTCCTGGATGGATGCGTGCAGCGGGACAACAGTATGGCGTCCGTTGTTCTTTCGCCGCGACAGACACACGTCACCAACTACACAGATGACCCGGCCCCCGGGCACCAACGCGTTAAAACACTGTTTCCATACTCTACTGAGTTCCTTCACAAACACTTCGTAGTCAGCGAGATTCCCGAGTTGCCCCTCCGTATCGTTGTACTTCTTCAATGTCCAGTAGGGCGGCGACGTCACAACCAAGTGGACACTCTCACACTTTAGCGATCCGAGTGAGCGCGCGTCCTCCAGACGCAATGTATGCCTGGTTGGCAGGCGCTGCACCGCTAATTCGAGTTCGCTGGTTAGTTTCTTGTCCTTGGCTATGCGAGGGATGGCCGTCTGTGGATTATCGAGCAACCGCAACTCGGGCGGAAGGTGGCACACAAGCTCATCAACAGAATGCAGCCTGCCCCCAGGCATTGTCTCGGACCGTTCACCTTCGGTTGTCGCATGTGGAGCCATTCCGCTACCTTCTTACCGTAACCTTACCACGAGTTGGCGTCGGAGGCTAGCCTACCGGGAATCATACCGTCTGTGGCTGGTTTGGCCAGCGGTAGAATAGTAATGGCGCATACCACGGGCGCCTAGTTTCAATCAGTGCTGGTGTCTACACCTCGGGGATGGCGGCGCTGGGGGGTGGGGCTGGAGTCGGCTTGGCGTGTTTGGCCACTTGGCAGGCGAGGCGGATGGCCTCTTTCATGCTGCCGGGGTCGGCGGCGTTGGTGTCGGCTATGTCGAATGCGGTGCCGTGGTCTACGCTGGTGCGCACGATGGGTAAACCAAGGGTTATGTTCACCGCGGTGTCGAAGGCCAGCATCTTTACGGGTATCAAGCCCTGGTCGTGATACATGGCCACGAAGCCGTCGTAGCGACATCGGCGGCGGGGAATGAAAAGCGTGTCCGGTGGGAAGGGGCCGTCTACGTCTATCCCGTGATTGCGGGCCATCTGCATTGCCGGCTCGATCACGCGCTTCTCTTCGTCGCCGAACTGGCTGTCCTCACCCGCGTGAGGATTGAGACCGGCCACAGCAATACGGGGATACTCTATTCCAAACCAATCCTTTAATGCGCGATCGAGCAGCTCGATGGGCTGAAAGACCAAGCCGAGGTTGAAGTGGTTTCTCAGTTCGAGGAGTCCCAGGTGGGTGCTGGCCAGAACTACCCTGACGCCGCCACCGACAAAAGCCATGTTGTACCGCGTGGTACGGAATGCATCGGCGAGCTTCTCGGTGTGGCCGGGGAACTTACAGCCGGCCAACTGCCAACTGACTTTGTTGATAGGCCCGGTGACAATCGCGTCGATCAGTGAGCTTCGTGCAGCTTCAATAGCTTCGTCCACAAGACGGAGCGACGCCCGGCCACCTTCCTTTGAGGCCTGGCCGATCGACCAGGGATAAATGCCAAACTCCTCGAAGTCGGCAACGACTACGCCGCTGTCAATGCGAGCAACCTCCGCAAGGGGAATGCGAAACCAGAAGGGGGGAATGCCCGCCCGTCCGGCAGCACGATCGAGCACGTCATCCAGGCCATAGATGATGAAGCGGCCCAGGGCACGAATGTCGGGGTCGGCAAGAGCTTTCACCACGACTTCCGGGCCGATGCCCGCCGGGTCGCCCATAGTGATGCCGATGAGGGGTTTGGCCGGCTTCTCGGGTGGAATCGTAGTATTGTCGAACGCCTCAGCCATCATGCAAACCCCGCTTCTTTGAGCGATTCGATCGTCAGGCCGCCGGAATCGGACATCCGTGAAAGATGGTGGATGATCGTGCGGGTTATGACATCCGTTTCGATATTGACGCGGTCACCTGCCTTCAACGATGCCAGCGTTGTCCGCTCCAGTGTCGTCGGGATCAGGGCCACCGAAAACGCAGGTCCGTTAACCTCCGCGATGGTGAGCGAAGCGCCGTCAATGGCCACTGAGCCTTTGGGGATGATAAACGGTGCAAGTTGATCTTCGGGCTTAAACCACGCGACCCACTCTCGCGATGACGATTGGACGCGCTGAACAACAGCCGTACCATCGATGTGTCCCTGCACGAAGTGTCCATCGAGCCGATCCGTAGCCCGCAGAGCTCTTTCGATATTGACCCGGTCACCAGCGTGCTTCGTGTCGAGCGTGCTCCTGCCAAGTGTCTCGGTGATGACATCAAAGGCGAGTGACGTATCCGTACTCTGGGCAACGGTCAAACACACGCCGTCTACTGCCACGCTCGCACCAAGCGCACATTCTCCAGCCATGGGCCCGACGTCAATGCGCAGGCGCAGTCCGCCCGCCACCGCGCGGGTGTCGCGAATCGTACCGGTTGATTCGATGATACCTGTAAACATACCAGCCAAGGTCGGGTGTCCACCCAGACCAACATCCTCAAACGCTACAAAACGGGCTTCGCAAGACAAGCAATACTTGGATGTCTACGCGGGCGCCGAGTCGGGGTTTGTCTGCTACAACTCAGCAAACCTTCACCAATCATGCTAGACGCTGCAGGTGGTTTGTCAAGTGAGTTGTCTGTTTGTACTTGTTTGCCGCACGGCGTCCGGTGGGTCTAACGAACACGGAATCCAGGCATGTTGCGTTAGTGGCGATGTTGCGTACGGAGCTGCGGTAATGTGCGGGCGCTACAGATCCAGCAGGGCATCGATGAGCTCTTCGTCTTCGATTCCCAGTTCGCGAAAGGCCTCACGCTTTTCATCTTCGTCCAGATAAGAATCGTTGGCAATTTCGATCAGATCGTCGAGTGTTACCAGCTGGCCGGCATCATCGGTGAGAACAAGGCGATCCGGATAATCGGTTGTGACGTTGATCCCACAACCGGCAGAGGTCGCCAGCGCAAGTGCGATGAGAATGACACCAAAACGTTTCATCGGGCGAATCCTTCTTGAGACTTCTCATCAAGCTGCAGACAACGGTGCCAGTCTAGCCGACGACATGCAAACCTGCAACAGCTCTCTGCAGGCATGATGGGGCCGGGTCGGAAATGTCCGCAGGCAGCTTGGTTCATTAGGTTCGATGGTTCAGGTCGCAGCGACCGACTGTCTGCCCGTGCCCTCGAGCCAAGACGCCGATGCCGTCTTCCGCGAGGGCTTTATCAGCTTGCGAAGAATAAAGGCGATGCGTTTGTGATTCACCCGGACAGCTTCGAAGAGTTCACGGAACCTGAGGTTACGCAGGTAGACAGTGATGTAAGCCTTGAGCTGAAGCCATTCGATCTGCCTTCGAGACAGATCAACCAGTTCAAGCGCGGAGCCTATTTGTTTGTTGAAGTCGTTCCAATCCATGCTGAGCATTTTGTAGCCGCCCTCGCCTCGGGTGGCCATCTCCCAGACCTGCGAACCGGGGTAGGGGGTCATGATTCCGAAGGCGACGGAGTCGGGGTTGAGTCGGGTGGCAAGATCGATCGTATCGCGCACGGTGTGTAGGGTCTCGTGAGGATGCCCGATGATGAAGTAGGCTGCGAACCTCAAGTCGGCCTGGCGGAGAATTCTCGCAGCGCGCAGAACATCCTCTCGCTTCACGCCCTTTTTCATCTCCTTCATGATCTGCGGGTTACCACTCTCCACACCGAAGCCAACCTCATCGAACCCGGCCGCCTTCATGTTCCGTGCCGTCGCTAGGTCGATGGTGTTGGCGTGAACGTAACCCCACAAAGTCAACTTGTTATGAAGCCCTTTGTCGACAATTGCCTTGCATACATCGTTAACGTAATCATGGCGAACCGTGAATGTTTCGTCGTAGAAATCGACGCGTCTGCAATGGAACTGTTCGACGCTTCTGGCCAGCTCCGCAACGACGTGTCGAGGTGAGCGTCGGCGGACCTTGCGCCCGTAGGGTCGGCTGCAGAAATTGCAGGCGAAGGGGCAGCCGCGTTGGGTCATAATCGGATACATCTTGGCCGGGGGAAACAGCTCCCACGCGGGCATTCCCAGTTTGTCCAGATCATCCGGAGTTTCTCCTCGTCCGTTGAGGCGGATTTGAGGTGTCGACCCATCGGCACTTGGAATACGACTGGCCACCCCTTGGATGTTTGCCGGATCTTGGTCTGCGAAGACGGCCCACACCAGATCGAGGAATGCTATTTCGCCTTCACCCACGACGACATAGTCGAAGTCGGGGAACTCGCGGAGTGTTCGCTCGGGTAAGAACGTCCCGTGGAATCCGCCGAGCACTATGACCGTCTGGGGGCAGGCTGCCCGCACCGCCTGAGCGATTCGCGAAGCGGTCACCACCATGTGGGTCATGGCGCTTATGCCCAGCACGCGTGGGTTGGCGTCAATGATGTCTCTTACGGTCTGGTCTACCGTTTTGCGGGCCAGTTTCCCGTCGATTACACCGACATCGATGCCGTTGGACTTCAGGTAACCGGCGATGTATCCGATCCCGATGGCGGGATAGTCCGGAGTGTCATAGCACTCCCGCACAACATCGGCCGGCGGATTCACTAATAGTACACGGTGATTCATTGGCCCGGATACGGTCCTCAATAATCGTTGAAAGGCGTTCTACCTTCGATAGCCAGGATTCACTCTCGACCGCACTACTTATCTCGCTTCGGCGACCGGAGTGGTTTGACGACAGTATGTCGTCACATGCAGCGGCGAAACTGCCCGGTTGGTCGGCGATAGAGATCGACCCGTTGAAACGCCGAGCCTCGGGAAGCGAGGTAGAGACGACCGGCAAACCGGCGGCGAGATACTCGAGCATCTTGATGGGATTAACGCTACGGGTCAGTTCCGTTCGCTGAAAAGGCATTAGCCCGGCTTCGAAGGCTGCGCAATATGAAGGCAGCTCGCTGTTTGGACGGCGTCCCAGCACGTGTACATTCTCGAGCCGGTGAAGTTCGGAAACGTCGACCAGGCATTCGCCTATGATTACGAATGAGTATTGGGGTCTGAGCCTGGCCACGGCAGCGATCAGGCGGACGTCGATCCAAGTGTGCACGACCCCGAAGAATCCGAAGATCGGGCGGGGAATCGTCTGCAAGTCCGAGGGGCAAGGCAACTGTTCGCGCCAGGCAGCCGAGAAACGTTCGAAGTCTACCCCGTGACGCATCAACACCGCGTCAGGCCTTACCGCTTGCTTGGCCTCCATTAGCGTCTTCGATGAGGTGATGACAAGATCAGCCCGTTTGACCAGCTCTGCTTCGGCGCGTCTGATCCGGTCGGCGTCGACACCGTCAAACTGGCTGTGCTCATCGACGCAGTAGTAAACGAAGCACTCCTCGCCGAGGGATTGTACCAAAGAGGGCACGTCCGGGGCGAACGACCAGACCTGCAAGGGTTTCTTACCCGCAGGGTCGATAGCACGCACCGCCCGGCGGATTTGCCCCACGAGCATTCGTTCGTGCAGGCTGCGCATCAGCTGATTGCCGGCGCCGGGAATGACCAGCGGGGTCATTTGCACGATCGACGGACTCACGCGGTCAACACCCTGCACGATTCGCTTGAGGGCGGAGAGGCTGGCGCGAAGGTCGGTTCTGGTCATCTGTGGGCGGCGGGTGCCGTGGTAGTTGATCCAGACGATGTCGTTGTGGCGCGAGAGGATCTTCATGATGTGATGTTTGCTCGTAGGATCGTAGTCCCACGAACTCGCGATGCACACGATGACCCGCCCGTTAATCACTGTTCTCTCCCCGGTCTGCAAAGGAGTCCACCCGGTGTAGCACGGTAAATGCGGGGCTGGCCGCGCGTCACCTGGTGCGAAGCTGGAGGACTAGTCCTCATCCGACTGCTTGTTGTAGTAGTTGTAGTAGCCGTAGTAGTTGTAGTAGCTGTAGCTATACCCGTATCCGTATCCGTACCGGCCTGCCGGGGCATCGCGTCCGACGAGTACGCAACCCATCAAAGGAACGTTGTTGACCTGGAGCAGACGAACCGCACGCTTGGCGACGAACTCATCGGTCCGATGCAGGCGTACTACAAGAACCACGCCGGTGCATAGTTGCCCGATTATGCCTACGTCGGTGACGGTGGTTGCGGGAGGCGTGTCCACTAAAGTGTAATGGAAATCGTTTTGCATACGTTGAAACACCGTTCTCGTGCTGGCAGAGGTCCACAACTCGGCGGCGGAACGGTTGTCAGTGTCACCGGCGGGCACGAACTTCAGATTGGGAATCGGAGTATCGTGGATCGACTCAGAGTAGGTAGCCTCCCCGGTCAATACCTCTGCGAGCCCCGGCCGGTTGTCCTGATTAAGCATGTTTCCTAAGGAGCCGCGCCTGAAGTCTCCGTCAACCACAAGCACTCTCAGATGACGGATTTCAGCCAGCGTAGCCCCGAGATTCAGCGTGGTGACGCTCTTGCCCTCTTTGGGGACCGCGCTGGTTATAGCTATAGTGCGGTGCTCGTAATTGGGGTTTTGGCTCAAGAGCCGTGTCCGCAGCGAGCGATACTGCTCGGTCACAAGGGACGATCGATCGAAGTAGGGCACGAGCGCTTCGGACAAACCCTCCACGACAGCCACGGGCTCGTGGTTGATTTCCTCGAGCTGCGGAAGAACAGGCGCTTCGATTGTCTCAGGGTAACCCGATGGGGCAACGGCGGTCGGAAAGGGTTCCTCGCGTGCGTCCCCCGCCGTGATACGTCGCTCGCGTTCGGCGCGTTTCAGTGCTTCGGCGATTCTACCCATATGATGCTATCCTGTTGTCCGCGCAAGGTCCGCCAGGCCTTGGTCTTTCGGAGTATGCCCGTCAGTAGCCGCCATAACCCGCCCCCGTCGCCTTGTAGCGTCCGTCGGCATCCCGCTCATAGACCTCCTCCATGTTGAGGAGGTAAGCAGGTGTTGAATAGGCCCGCACGATCGGCCCGAACGGATCAAGTACTTCACGAATGCGTTGTCCGAGCCAGGCCAGGGGCGTGGGGGGAACGTAGACTATGTCGTCCGGTTCAAGCAGGATATTCTGCGACCAATCTCCGTTCTTGATCATCTCGTCCACGTCGATGACCAGCGTGCGAACGGGAGTTTCTCCGTGCGACGGTCGAATCACCTTGACCCGAGAGGTCCACGAGGTGTAGTCGACTCCCGAGTTAACCACGGCGTCAAGCAAGGTATCACGCCCCGTGTATGCCCGCGCTCCTGAACGCGTCTGCCCGCACACATAGTACTTCTTGCTTGCATACCCCACGCGGACGCTCACTTTGGGATCGACATAGAACCGGCTGAGGAGCACTTCGAGTTTGGCCGAGATCTCCTTGGCGGTCATGTCGACCACCTTGACTTCGCCGAGCAGACGAAGGTTGATCTTTCCGTCGGGTTGAATCCTCTGCGATTCGCCGTCGATTTCGAGAATCCGCGGAGCACTGATCATGACCACGTCGGGGATGCCCACCCGGTATTCGATTGCCGATACCTGATGTCTGTGCTCTCGAAGGAAGTGAAGCATATCGGCGTTTTTCGGCGCGCACCCCGCACACGCCAGCAAGAGCGCTGCGCTATGCAGGTGGCGCCTTGGGCACGAGATCATTCAAGTCCTCCACGAGCCGATGGGCCTATAAAGGCTCACCCCGCCCGGCCAGCCGGGTGCAGTCGATTTCGAACAAACGGCATTGCTGCGGATTTATCGGGTTTCCCACAGGCGGTCTGAACCTCTATTACCGGAATGCCCCGGGGGCTCGAACGGTGGTAAAGGGCTATAAAGGCCCATCGAAATCACCTGCGTCCGGAAACATCGCCGGAACCCCCCTCAAGGGCGGCGTGCGGGGGACCGATATGTCATGGCAGGACCGATATGCTTCAAAACCGGAGCCTTTGACTGCGCAGCGAGAGGTACATGTACGCGAGTTTCTTCGGACTCCGCGAACTTCCGTTCAATAACACCCCGGATCCGCGCTTCTTCTACGCCACGCGAGACAACGAGGAGGCCCGGGCATCCCTGATTTATGCGGTGCAGGAACGCAAGGGTTTCGTCCTCCTCACGGGAGAAGTCGGTGCAGGCAAGACCCTGGTTTCTCGGATGATGTTGCGGCATTTTGGCTCGCGCATCGCCTTTGCTACGATAAACCACGCGTTGGGGACGGGGGGTGACCTGCTCGAATCGATTTGCACCGAGTTCGAGCTGCCCGTCGAGCCCGATTCGAGCCATACCCATCTCGTACGCATGTTCCACGATTTCCTGTTGGCCAAGTTCGGCCAGGATATACCCGTGGTACTCGTGCTTGACGAAGCCCAGACGCTGCCCATCGATGCATTTGAGCAGGTCCGCATGATCGGGAATCTGGAGGCGGACGACGCAAAGCTTCTGCAGGTCGCGATCGTAGGCCAGCCCGAATTGCAGCGGATGTTTGCCTCGCCGGCTCTGCGTCAGCTGCGCCAGCGCATCTTTCGCAGCTTCCACCTTCCCGCACTGTCTCGCGAGGAGACGGAGGCGTACATCCACCACCGACTGTCCGTAGCCGGGGCCACCAGGCTGGATATCTTCGATTCCGACGCCATTGAGCGCATATACGAACATTCGCGGGGGCTGCCCAGGATCATCAATACCTTGTGTGACAACGCCATGCTCAGTGGCTACTCGGCAGATCAATCCCTGGTAGACTCCCAACTGGTCGAGTCGGTTATCCGGCAAATGATGGCGTTCGGCGAGACGCGAGGGGAAGGATATCAGCCTGCTTCGCGGCACGCGACACATGCTCGCCCAGAGGCAGTTGAAGCTCAATCTCCACAGCCTGCGACCTACGATCCATTCCAGGCGCAGGCCTTCGGCGTCCCTTTCGCACATCAGCAGGTGTCTCACGGAGCAAGCTCCGCAAGCCATACTTTCCCTGCGTCCCCACCAACAGATTACTCGATCGATCAACACGCGTATTGCGTTTTGCGCGACGAAATGGTGCTCATGGCACGCGACGTCCGATCAAGAATGGCGGAGTTGGACAAGCGGCTTGCCATGATTGAGAAGCGAGTGGTTGATGCACCGGGGTCGTTTTCCGGGTTAAAGACTATGTCCGCGCAGCTCCGCCCCCTTTTCAAGCGGGTCGACTCTCTCGCGGATGAGCGTGCTGCGGATATGGAGGAAGTCGCCCGGCGTGAAGGTGATATGCGAAAACTGGCCGCAAAGGCGAAGATCGTTGTGGGCGAGGTTCGACGAGTCTTCGACGGCCTGAAGCAAGCCGGAGCGAAAACCCGTCAGCTTGAACGTGATGCTCAGCAGACGTGCCACAGCCTCATCACCCAGACCGAGCGAGCCAAACGCCTGGCGGACAAGCTCAGTCACCTCGCCAGTCGGGTGATGAGGGAGGAGATCGGACACGTAGCGTCCGGTGTCCCCATCAAGGAAGCCTCGATGCCGGTCGAGCAGGCCGAGAGTTTCCCGCCACAGGGCCACACCGCTGGAGCTGATCAGCAGCAGTTTCAGAAGGTGCTGAGCAACGCTCGCGAAAGCCTTTCGGACTTGCGCACCTTCGCGCGGAGCGGCAGCGCCGGCTGGGCTGGCAAGTCACAGCATGAACGTGGGGTGAATGGTTCGCGGACAGCCGACCCGCCGATCCAGCGGTTGGCCGACGAGGTCGACAGCTTGCTGCAGATCGTCGAGCCCGGCATTAAGAGTTCATCCAACCCGACAGCCTAATATTCTATTACGCATAATCTGATGGGTGCCGTGGCCAAGCGAAGCTCAGCCATGTATTTGCCCCGTCCGCATGCCGGCGCCCGACTTCGTCGGGCCTGGGCCTGACACCCTTCCGCGGACCTCCGCGCGGGCTTCAGGCCCGCTGCTCCTTTCCACCGATAGTCGCGGGATTTGCGAAACACAGTACCGGTCTCCAAGTTGCCGGCCCCCGGGGCCCTGTCAGAGGTCGAAGTGATGCGTCCGTCGGCCTGCGTGTTTGCATCCGTTGTGCCGCCCTTCTATACTTCTCCTTGTAGTCGCTGACATTCATTAATCCTTCTTCGGATGTCTACGGGTTGGAACGGCTGGTAGACCGCGGACAGATCGAGGCGCAGATCGAACTCTGGCAGGGGGTGCAGTCTTTTTTTGAGCGGGTCGCCGATCGTCCGTGGGTGGCCTTGGTAGAGTTGCTCCTCATCGGCAGCGTTGTTTACATCATCCTGCGTTTCTTTCAAGGTACGCGCGGGGCCCGTCTGGTGCGGGCGGTTCTGACCATCCTCGCGGTCAGCTTCGCGCTGGTCTGGTTGATCGCTGAGAAGCTCGAATCGGAACGAATCAAGGTGCTCTACCCCTACTTCATCCTGGGGGTCTTTCTGGTATCCCTGGTTGCGTTTCAGACCGAGCTGCGGCGGTTTCTGCTAAGACTCGGTGAAGGCGGATGGCTGCAGCGCTGGATGAGGAGTTCCCAGCAGGCTATCGACCCGATTGTCTCAGCCGTCGAGCGGTTGTCCAAGAAGAAGATTGGGGCACTGATCGCCGTCGCCAGGAGTCCGGAGACGGAGCCGATGACGGAAACCGGCGTGCGCTTGGATGCGGTCGCCTCGACCGAACTTCTGGAGACGATCTTCTGGCCCGGCACCCCTCTCCATGACTTGGGAATCGTCATCCACCAGGGGCGTGTGCTGGCCGCAGGATGCCAGTTCCCGCTCACGGAGTCCGGCGACGTGGACCGGTCCCTGGGCAGTCGACACCGGGCGGCAATCGGCATGAGCCAGGAAGTCGACGCGATCGTGATCGTCGTCAGCGAAGAGACGGGGACGATTTCAGTGGCGAACCGCGGTCGTCTTCGACGGGCGTTTACCCCGGAGGCGTTGCGCGGTGAATTGCTCAAGGAACTAAGCGTCGAGCAGACCAAGAGGCAGCAGACTGCCAAAGGGGCGGCATGAGCTGTTTCAGACGAAGGAGCGTGGGACGGTGGAGCAGATGAAGCTGCTGGGCATGACTGTCGTTCTCACCATCTTAATCTGGGTCGGTGCAGACAGTCTGGTCAATCAAGAGGTGACGGTGCCTGTCGCCTTCGAGGTCATGCCTGCCGCGGACACGAACATGCTCATTGAGATCGATCCGGCAGCGCGATCACAATTCTTTGAGGTCCAGCTAACCGGTCCGAGGCGGAACGCGGAGGTTGTCCAGGCGCGTGACGAACCCTACGTCATACGTCTGCGCATCCCCGATCTCCCCAGCGGATCTTCGACAATCTCATTGGACAAGGACATGATCGAGGGGGCGACGTCCGAGCAGTTCCACGAGCTGAGGAAGCTCAGCGTGGTTGCGATACAGCCTGCGTCTCTGCCCGTGATTGTCGATCGCATGGTTGACGCAGACGTGGATATCGTTCTGCGCAGACTCACCCTATCTTACGATGACGAACCTCAATTGAAGCGGACTGTCACCAACGTGCGTTTGCGGGAGAGCACCCTCAGCGCGTTAACGCAGTCGGGACAGAGACCCCAGATCGATATCGCCACAGACGTCGAACGTCTCCTCAGAAGCAAACCACCGGGCAAGAGCACTACGATCCAGGTAGCGCTCAACACGGCTCAGTTCGGCCCGGACGCGGTTCTTAATCCGGACACTGTCGACGTGACCGCGACGGTGCGGGCGGATCGAACGACGGCGGAAATCCCCACCGTTCCTATCAAACCGGTGGTCAGCTTCGCCAATCTTGACAAGGCCTATGTCGCCGTGGGCCGGGATTCCACCCCTTTGACCCTGGTCACCCAGACCATCCGAGTAAGCGGGCCGTCCGAAGACGTGGCCAGCCTGGTCCGCGGCGAAACGCGAGCGTACGGTTTCATCCACCTAAAAGAGGCCGACCTTGCCGAACTGAATGTCTTCAAGGCCTGGACGCCACAGTTTCAGCTCCCGCCGAACATCGAGCTGGCCGGCCAACCAGAGCCCATCGAATTCAAGTTGATTTCTGTCAGCCACACTGGCTCCAGCGAGTGACCTGGAAACCTGTCGCGTTCCGGGACATGCACGTCGACACTGGTTGAGCTCTTCCGAGCGGGTACCGGTTTCGAGCAGGTGTTCCGGGCTCCGGACCAGCCTACAAAAATGTCTTGTTGACACCTTGACGTGCGGGGAGAACCCAGTAGGATTCGCGGCGCGGTGACGATACGTGCAGGGATACACCCGTTACCATTCCGAACACGGTAGTTAAGCCTGTACGGCCGATGGTAGTCGCAAGGCGAGAGTAGGTGATTGCCGCATTTTTTTGTTTGAAGGTACCCGCCTCGGCGGGTATTTTCATGCGCTGCAATGTCTGGGCGCAAGGATACCTGGCGCGGGTACGTTTAGCCCCAAGGTCCGGCTGGCTTGGCCTGTGTACCGGATCGGATGCGATCGTTCTTCCGTATGGAGACATGAAAGTGACGTTTCTCTCATCGATTATCAGCTCTTTGCTGAGCGGGATCCTGCCACTGATTCTTCAGTTGATTTTCGCCGCCATTTTCGGCACCGATACTACCACTGGATAACAGAAGGCTCCACGCTCAGGCGTGACCTCAAGTCCGTGGCGTTGCGTGCAGAGGTGATGTTGCGCGCAGTTTGTGTTCGCGCGTGGTCAGCGAACGAGTGACCGGATGATCTCGCACCCGGCTTTGATCTTGCTGTCGGGGGCTGCGTAGCTCAAACGGAAGTGCGTGTCGCGCCGGCTGAAAACTTCCCCCGGTATGATCAGAACGTTGCGGGCGATTGCCTGCTCGACGAACTCCGTCGCGGAGGCGTATCCTTTGGGTGCTCTAGGAAAGACGTAAAGCCCTCCGGACGGTCTCACAAACTCCAACGCGCCATCGAGTTCGGAACACACTAGGTCGCGTTTTTGGCGATAATCCGACACGTGCTGTGAAACGTCCGTACCCATCGCTTCAAGCGCACCATATTGAATGGGGTGCGGAGCACAAACGAAGGTGTACTGCTGGAGGGTGGCCATCACCGCGATGACGTCAGTCGGGCCGGCCGCATAGCCGATGCGGAGCCCGGTCATGGCGTAGGACTTTCCGTACCCGCGGAGCAGCAAGGTCCGCTCAGGAGCAAAGCGCACCGGGCTCGGGCTGGGATCGTCGTAGCAGAGCGTGCAATAGATCTCGTCGCTGACAATAAGCAAATCGTGCTTGCGGGCCAGCTCACTAACGGCTCGAACATCTTCGTCGCGATAGACCGCGCCGGTCGGATTGCCCGGCGAGCAGACCATCAGCATCTTCGTCTTATCCGTAATGGCTTCGGCGAATCGTTCGGGATGAAGCTGGAAGTCGTCGTATAGGTCAACGAGGACAGGCACCCCCCCGGCGAGCCGGACAAGGTGTCGATAAGAGACAAAGTATGGGTCACCAATGAGGACTTCGTCGCCGGGATTCAGGCAGGCTGCCAGTGCCAGAATGAGGCCGCCGGACACGCCGCAGGTTACGAACAGGTCCGGCTCCCAATCGAATTCCTCTTTGAGACTCTCGGCGATCCGTGTTCTGAGTTCGCCAATACCGCGCGTAACCGTGTATCCGTTGTGCCCTGCTCGGATGGCCTCACACATTGCCTCCTGGATGTTGGAGGGCACCTGGAAATCCGGCTGCCCGATGGAAAGATCGATCGGATCCTTGAGGTTTGCCCCGAGGTCGAAAACGCGGCGGATTCCCGATGAGCCTATGGTCTTGACCTTCGCCGCGACGAACTGCTGACCAGCCATAATGACTCCTCTCACGTTGAACGGATCAAAAAACGCCGCGGACACATCCATCGTCGTGGTGTCTGATCGGGTCACTGCGTTTTAAGGTGAAGCCCAGCAAAGGGAGCCGCGCGATCCGGATGAGACTACTCCTTCTTTTCAGTTGCTTCGGCTTCAGCCTCAGCGGTCTCAGCTTCCTTCTTCTTGGCTTTGTCCTTTTTGCCCACGGCAGCCTTGCGGTGGGCGACCTTGGGCAGGCCTATGGGTGTGGACTCCTCCTCCCACCGCCCGGTATCTTTCAACACCGCGATTCGCTCCGCACGGGTAAGCACGTTGCGGTGGCGCTGAAGCGTGTTTTTTGATTTGAGCGACTTATCCAATGACATACCTGCAACACCTCACTTCCAACTTTGGCCCTTCAACGTTCTGAAATAGCCTTTGAGCCGATACCCGCCTCCCGCGGCGAAATACTTGGCGCCGGCGTCGTGCTCTTTTTCCAGCAGTGTTTCAGCCAATTGCCTCTGGGGCGGGTCCTTGTGGTTGAATCCTTGCGTCGTTATCAGCTGAACGGCACCGCTGGACAACCGTACGATAGCCGTCGGTATGCCCTGTTGCGCCAGAAACTGCTGTGCCGACTTTGCATCCTCGGCACTCTCAGCTGCAAACTCCTGAGCCACTATGTACGTATAATCGCGGATCCACGTGGACCGCGTGTCTTCAGTCGAACTCCCAGCCGAAACCGGCACTTCCGATTCGGAAGCTGCGGCCGGGTTCTCCAGCAAGCTGGCCACCAGATGCGTCGCCGGCGGCTTGCTTCGGGCCAGCTCGATTTCGCTCATCGCGTCGGCGGCATACGACGCCCGCCCGGCCTCGTATCCCTTGCGGATGCCTCGCTGCTCACCCGACCGACCGCCGATCTCGTAGGCCAATACCAAGGCGACCATCAGGATGAAGACGGCGACCGCCGCAGTGATGCTCGTAAACGACACACGAAGGCGCCCGCCAACGAACTCCACAAACGGCAGCGCTTCCGGATCGACCTCAACTGCAGGCTCCGAGCGACTGCTCCAGCGGTCTGCTTTGTCCTTAGCCGGAGTACCATTTTGAAGCCGGCGCCCTCCGGACGACCACCAGGACGGCACTTCGAGCTTCTCTGTACCGTCCTCCTTCTCGCTAGTCAGCACCTCGAACAGAGCCGGTCCGTGTCGATTCTTGCGCATAGCAGGTGCCTCCATGCAGCCAATCCGCTCCGGAGCGTAAGATACACGATTGGGGGCGTTCTGCAACCTGTGCGATTCAGGGCCATGCGCCTCGGTCCGGGACCGGTTGGGCGGGATCTGGTTGGCCAATCAGAACCGCGGCCGTAGGGGGCGAACCCCCTGGCTGGTCTGTATCGCTGGGACAATAGCGCTTCTGCTTCGGAAAGAAGGCAATCCACGACCGCCTGTGGTGGAGTCCGGCTTGCCGATGCGGGTATCTTTGCCTGGCCGCGCCGAGTCAAGGTCATTCGCGGTTAGGCCGCGATGCCGCCGGCTCGGTCTTCCACACACTCTGCGGTTGAATGGCGTTCGGTGCGTCAACGCGGCGAGTTTGCCAGCTTGCGGGGGGGGCCGCTTTTGGGTATAGGTTCCACTCCTCAGGGCGATTAGCTCAGTTGGCTAGAGCGTTCGGATCACACCCGAAAGGTCACAGGTTCGAGTCCTGTATCGCCCAGTACCTCGTAAAGCCCCGCTCCTCAATGGGGTGCCTCGCGCGGCGCGGCGCCGCCGGTTGACTTACCGTACATGCTGCTATGCTTATCCGAGGGCTATTCCGAGAGCACATATTCACAGCAAGGAGTGCAACATCGTGCAATACAAAGTTGATTTCGATGCGATCCCGTGGGAAACGCCTGCGCCGGCGATACGCGATAAGTCGTGCCAACTGAACGGCACTAAGCTCCGCCTGGTAGAGTACTCACGCGAGATGGAGCCTCATTGGTGCACGAAGGGCCACGTGGGATACGTCCTTTCCGGCAGCATGGAGATAACCGTCGGAGGGCAGGTGCTGACGTACGAGGCCGGCGACGGGGTCTTCCTGCCGCCGGGCGAAGAGCACAAGCATAAGGCCAGGATACTCACGGATGTCGTAAAGGTCATCTTCGTAGAGGATGCCTGATACTGCGCGGGCAGTCCCTCGAGAAACGCACGATTCGCCACAGCCGCGTAGCGCCACCCCTCGTGGGTGGCGCCATCCGGTGCACCATTTGAATTTGCGAGCTTGCTACTGCGCTTGAGCAGTGCGTGAACATCGCCGGGCCCCATCGTCGCTGCTTGAAAACAACGGCACACGACACAGCGTGAACCGCTATCCGCCACCCACAAGGAGTGGCGCTACATAGTATCAGGCAACGCTCTAATCGGTGGTGGAGACCTTTGGCGCCTTGCGCCTCAGAGCTTCTTCCTGCACCTTTGGGTTCTCCTGATAGAGTATCATGTCGTCAGCGTCTACCATCCCGTCGCCGTTCAAATCAGCCACAGCAAGGTCGGAAAGGCCCCATTTGTGCAGCTCCTTGACCGAGATTGCGATCCGAAAACTACACCCCCATTGCGCGCAGCAAACGGCGTTACTCGAGGCCAGGAACTTCGATTCCATTGTGCGATAGTCGATAAAATCCACCGCGCCGTCGCCATTGATGTCACCGTGTGACGTGGTTGCCTTGTTACAATCCGTGTTGGCAGACTCAACCCCACTGCGTTTGATCGAGACTATGAAAAAGCAGAAGTCGATGAAATCAATCCGATTAGCCGACCCTTGATTACCCTTGAAGAGATCCAGGTTACCGCTGACGAGCCCGTTGAGGCCGAGTTGGGGATCACCCTTGAAGACAGCCTTACAGGTGTTTCCTTTGCACTTAATCTCACCCTCTGAACGGAGCGTGTGGAGCGGATCGACCGCAGCGACGCATGTCCAGTCGCCCTTGTCGATCTCAATGCTGCCGGTGGCGTAACCTTTGAGCCGGTACACTCCAGTTCGTGCAGTGCGGGCTCTTCCGATGCACGGGCCACAATCCTCCCATCCATCCGGCCTATCACCGCGCGCTCTGAGCCAACAGTGTGCTAGAACCAGCATCAAGCATCCGCAGAAGCAGGCTCGCAACGTAGGTGTGTCTACACTCATGACTTCAACCTCTCATACGCGGTATGAGCCGGTAGGTCGGATGGTGTTGTAGGGATGCAGAGCCTTGCTAGTGGCGATGGGACCGCAGCTCTTGTATGACGTTCTTCCCGCCGCCTTGACGTGATGCCCACTCAAAGTTCTCAATTATCCGAACAAGACCGGTATTTCCGATTTCCAGATTACATGTTGATTTGCCGCTGTTGAGCGTGCCGTCTGACTCTAGTTGACAAAAGCTAAACACGAGTTTGGTATCCGAAGCTAAGCCAACCAAATAGCCCTGCCGAATCTTGCCTCCAGCGTATTCAGCAGACACGTACTCACCCGTCTGCCTAAACTTGAAGATAGTGTCAACGCCAATGACGCCGTTTGCGTCGGTTTCGACGGCGTTCATCTTCAAACCGTCCAGACTTATCACTCTAGCCTTCATTGTCATGCTCCGTGTTACGGACTGTGACGCGCCTCTCTCTCACCTCTTCCCCCTCGTCATTCAGAAGCGAACTTCTTCGATGGCTCTCGCGCCAACCACCGAAGGGCATCCCCAGTAGTCTAAGATCCCTCCACCGACTTTTGCCAGATACCAGACTCCAAGCGGCCATCCTATCCGAACGGCCTGTTCGATTCAACGTAAAACGGCCTCCGTCCCGCAAACCACGCCCGTTTCCCCGCTGCAACGCACCCATCCCGCCCCTGGCACCTCGGCGAAGACGCCCCGTGGGCGTTTCTGCGCAGCGCCAACCGCGTGCCCACTCGAATCGCCGACGTGTGCTTCGCTCAACGGTGTCACCCGCGCTGTACCAAGGGCGGTGGCACCCCGAACCTCTGGATGCGATCGAGAATCGCCGCGAACAACTCACGCGGGACCGCCGCCTCGGCCATCTGGAAGATTAGGTACCCCGAGTGCGTCACCACTTTGGCTCCGATCTTGATTAGCTTCTCCCGTAGCGTGGTCAGCGACCAGTGCTTCACAGACCTCGGCAACGCTAACCGCCGCAGGAAGTTCCCCAGGTTGTACGCCAGGGCGAAGAGTTGAAGCCGCGTCTGGTTGTCCCTGGAGTTCCGGCACGATAACCGCGTCCACTTCAGGGCGTACTTGCCCTCCTTGATCCACTGCTCGGCGATCCCGCGACGGTTGTAGAACTTCAC
>CP070744.1:4543569-4564931 GCA_020348265.1 Phycisphaerales bacterium
GGTCGCCGAGATAGAACCGGTAGCAATCATCACATTCGGTGCGACGAGCGAAGCTGATGTCTGGCGGGTCGAGGGGGGAGACCGCATGTGGGCAATCGAGCCGAACAACCTGTGGCTGCCGGACTACCTCGAGCCTTTACAGCCCACGATAGACATGCCCATCGGAGGCGAGACACCGTTGACGGATCGTTGGTCGACGCTTCCCTTGCAGGCCATCGTCGACGCCGTCGCTGCGGAGGTTCCCGCACTTGTTCCGTTCTACACGGACGTCGATGCCAGCAGGTTCCTATGCAACTTCATTGGCTACCACGCCGTCTGGTATCACGACCTGCACCCGGACCCCGCGGACCCTGTGTGGGTCGTTGCTTCCGGTCATATACACGTCGGCGACACGATCAGCCTGCCCAATGCCGAGCTGGCGACCGAGGTGACCGTGCGCACGCTGATCGACTACATAGACCCGATAATCTACCTGCCCGGTGACTTCGACGGCGACCGGGAGATCAACCTGCCCGACCACGCGGCCTTTGCTGCCTGCTTTACGGGCGACGGCGGGGGGATGCTGCCCGACTGCGACGCGGGCGATTTCGACGATGACGGTGATGTGGACTGCACCGATTGGTACGCGTTCGTACTGGCCTGGACCGACCCCGGCGACCCGCCGCCGCTGGCCCAGTGCCCCGCTCAAAGACCCGCGACCGCGCCCTACCCCCATGACGCCCGCAAGAACCGCTATATCTCCTTCGACACCAATAACGCAGAGTCCGGCCCGGTGGCTTTTCGTATCGACGTGAAGGAATGCCGGGATTTCCCCGAGGCGGCCGGTATATCGATGTGGCTTGGTCAGCCCGATGGGAACGACGTCTCGCGGGTGGTAGACGCGGCTTACTTCACCGACACCTGGCCGGCAGTGCTCCACGTCGGCGACTGCGAGATCGCTCCCTGCTGCACGTATGAAATGCGGGCTACGTCGGACGGGACTGCCTTCACCAACCCGTTTGAGGTGGGCACGATCCTCGATGCCCCTCCCTGGTTCTACGGCGACACCGCGGGCGTGGGTACGGGTGATCTACCGCCCCTGCCGGGCTTCACCCCGCCCAACCAGATTCTCAATGTCAACGACGTGACAGCATACTTGCTGACCGCCAAAGGCGATGATACACCCAGCGCTCACGTAACCTGGGTAGACCTCCACGGCCTGGAGCCGGGCTGCGTGCCCAACTACATTCTCAACGTAGCCGACCTCCAGCGCATCCTCTTCGGCCTGGAGGGTCAGCTATACACCGACTCAACGGACCAAATAAGCCCGGCGGATTGCCCTTAATCGCCGCCTGAGCCGCATGCTACACGGGTATGCCACAAGAGAGTCGTTCAGAAGGCAGAACACAACGTAGCCCAGCCACGTCGGCTGGGCACGAACGTCAGATCAGCCTTCCTGGCGCCCTAGCAACTCCAGTCGGAGCGATTGGAGCGGGTTATCCCGCCGCCAGAAGACTATTGAGAATTCGTCAGTATCGACAAGAAACAGAATCAGAAGTGGGAGGAGACAGAGCGCCCAGTGTGTGCCGAGTTGTGATATCCCGATTGCTGCACCAAGAAGCGCTGGTCCGGTAAGAACACCTGCGCCTACCCACGTGTCCACGTCATCCCAGTCCTCATATTCCAGGAGTGCGCGTGGTACTACTGCGAACAAGATCAGCGGAAAGAAAAAGAAGACGCCGATGTCGCCTTCGTCCCAAGCAAAGTAGGCGCCCATCACCGGAAAACCAACCAGCAGGGACAGCCACCAGGCGGACAAGGTCCCGGTGGCCACGGCCGCAAGTAGCGGGATGTTCACGATCAACAGCGCGCTCGCGAACACGCCGAGGACAGAGAGTTCGTCCGAGATCTCGAGGTTATCCTTCACTGGTCCAAACGCCTTCGACCACAACACCTTGTTCTTTTCTTTCGAGCGTTTCTCAGTTGTTCGTATGACGGTGCCCAACTTGGGGCTATCTTGCACGGATTCTTCAAACGGGAGTCTCATTTGCATGCGCCCTCGATAGGCCGAAGAGTGAGGCGATTCCGTGTCCAAGACCACCGCGATCAATATGTCAACCGGGAACTCGTCGAACACGGTCTCCCAGGAACCGAGCCAGATATCGACGGATGGATAGCGATCGGGATCCAGCGAACGACCGACCACGTCGATCATGCAACAGTAGTGGGCTTTGACTATAGGCAGGTTCTCTTCGACCCACGGTACAGCCCACGGCGCCAACTCCGTCACGCGGGCGTTTGGAGTCTGCTCGGGCAATGTCAGACTCCCGGCATCAAAAGTAGAACGGATATCGTTATTCCTTAGCTGCGCGCCCACAGCATTCGTGGCCACACCGGCAATGGTCTCATTCTCACTCCAGATCAGTGGGACGATTCGTTCGAGAGCTGCGGGTGTTCCAACTTGCGCAGCAGCCTCTACACATGCTCGCACCAAGGCTTCGTTATCGGGCTGCTCTTCAATGAGGTGCCCGATTATCGGCAGGGCCTCTTCACCCAGACCTCCGAGCACCTCGACCGCTGCCGTGCGAGTGTTGGTACCAGTTAAGGCGTCCACCACAAGGGCAACAGCCCACGAAGCCCGGACGTACCCTAGCGCCTGAATGGCAGTTCGCCGAACCGTCGGAGTTCCTTCCTGGACCATCCGAGTGAGGAGTTCCTCGACGTCGGCAGGCAGCCGCGCCAGGGCTGCCAGACTGCGGCGATTGAGCGATTTCCATAGACCGCGCCGCTCAAGCAACTCCCCTAGGATCCACGCTCGCTGCGCGTCCGGACAGGTGTGGGCTTCGCCCGCCAGGGTGCAGAATCCCGCCCAGTTCTCGCGCTCACGTGCCGCACCTAACAGAACCCCAATGTCATCGATCTGGGTGCGCGGGTCTGCGACATAAAGCGAGCAAACCTCGAGCCAGATCTCGGGATTCTCCACCCACAACCCGGCAAGATCCTCCGGCTTGTTCCGCAGGAAGGCAGCGGCGAGACTCTCAGCAAAGGTCTTGTGGGCAAACAGAACCTCGCCGGTCGGCAACTTCGTGAGCAAACCGCTGCTTATGACTTCCTGCATGAAGGCGTTTGATCCTGCTTCGACCTCGGCCTTCTTGCGCGTGGCGAGGAACGCTTCCACCCGCTCAAGCAGCCACGCCTCGCTTATCTCGCGGAACCCGACCTGTAGAACCTTGAATGCAAGCTGCCGGAGGAACGCTTCCTTGAGCGCTGCCGGAAACCGGTTGCGATCGTCCTGGTTTTTCGCCGCATCCCATTTCCGCAAAAGGGCCTCGATACAGATCTTGTAGAACTCCTCGCGCGAATCGGGCAGCTCGTACTGAGTCTCACGGTAGAGCGAGGTGACAATCGTCAGCATCAGCGGATTGCGGCAAATTTCCAGAATGGGCCGCCTGGTCATGATCTCGCGCAAGAGGTGGTCGTGGGATTTTGGGGGCAGGAAATCCCAGTTGTTCACGTACTTGCGAATCTGCGCGGGGGTGAAGTCCGCCATTCGCATCTCTTCCTCGACCTGATCGCGGAGCTCGCCATCATATCCACTCGGACGCGAAGTAATGTAGACCCTGCAGCCCGCCTGGCGATTCTCCGCTCTGAGCATTCCGCGAATGTCCTCCAGGATTCGCGTGCGCGGTTCGCCCAGATCGACCTCGTCAAGGCCGTCCAGCAGAAACACCAAGCGCCCTGCCCGACGGAGCTTCTTCACGAGACGCGCCGGCCTCGGAAAGTCGTTGTCCTCGAAGGTCTTGAGGATGAACTCGTCCAGAGTGCACTTTGAGCGAGAGAACCGGCGCAGGGAAATGAACACGGGGATGTATTGCTCTCGACGCCGGGGAAGATGCTTCCGGTGAATGCAGTCCATGGCGATTGCCCGCAGACCTGTGGACTTCCCCGAGCCCGGCTCGCCCACGATTACGACCCTGGAGACCCGCCTGAAGACCTCGCTCAAGTCGGTGCGGTCCTTGGCGAAGGTGTCGGAAGTGGTAGATACGGGGACGAAGATTTCCTTCAGCTCCTGACCTTCCGCGAGCCAGGGGTTGCGCAGACGCCCGACTGTGGCTTTCACGCTCTTGAGGTACCGAGGCAGGGCCCAGACGCGGTCGAAGAATACCGCGCCGGAGAATACCGGATAGAGGAGCTTGCGCAGCTTTGATAACACGCCCCGGATGAGGGGTGTAGCGACGTACTTGATAAGTGGCGCAAGTACGGCCAGTGACAAGGCGCCTAGAATGGCTGCCTCACGTGAGCCAAGCTGATCCGCCCACGCGATGAATCGTCGCCAAGATTCGCCTATCCAGTCCATCGATCACCGCGAACTGAAATCACCAAGGATTCGTCGTGTCGAATTGTGGCGGAGATCGGGAGGGGATGCAACCCGGAGACGCGCGCAGTCAAGCCCCTGCGTGGAAGGGTTTGCGCGGGGTCCCTATCGTGAGACGGCATCCGTCCCCCACCCATCCCAACAAGATCGGGATGAATGGGGCACGTGTCCACTGGCTCTACGGGCAGTCCGACGGATCACGGTATTGCGGCGACTCGTCGAAGCAGCGTCCTTCCAGGCCGAAGAGGATGAACTGCAGGTCCGACACGTTCAGGATGTAGTTGGGAATGCACCCCTCACCCAGGCCGTGCAGGTCCACCTGGGTCAAGTGCGGCGCTCCGGGCAGACCGGCCGCGCATACGAGGTAAGCCTGGACGTCCGAGACGTTCACCACACCCTGAGGCGGCGTATAGCCTTCACCGATGTTCTCCCCAACCGTGTCGCCGAAATGCTGGGGACTGGGTCGTGAAATCGTGCCCACCTCAAGTGGATCGGAGAACACCACGCCGTCAATGGTGGCACGCATGGCGAAGGTGGCCACCGGGAGAATCTCGCAATCGCCAATGAAAACAAGGCCTTCGGGCCACGCCCGATACACCGGTGTGTCCACGACCCTCGCTACGTTGTCGACGCGGGCACAGGGACCCTCTTCAGGAGCACCGGGGCCCGTCTGACAGGAGGGATCGAACGGTTCACTCACCCACCCGACAAACCCGACGGCTGGATGCTCAACGCACAGCCCGTCGTCCGGCTCGGGATCGCCGCAGTCCGCGTCAGTCCCACAGGTGCGCCCGGTGTTCAAGCTGCAGCGCTTCATCGAGGTAAGCTCGACCTGCAATGCAGCGCTTGCCCCGATGTTGTTGGGAACGATGGCGAGATAGCGGTTCTTCTTCACGTCGGAAGGGGCATCGGGCATGGTCGGTGCCTGAACCCCACAGGCGCCCAAGTCGGTGAGGTCCATCTCGAAGTAGTCCGCCGTGTACCCTTCACCCTTGGAAAGACCCGCCAGACCGTCCAGCACGTCGACGTTGAGGTAGCTTACCTGCAATCTACCGTCGAAGAACATTTCAATCTGGAAGGTGTTGTCATTGCCGTAGTTCCGCTCGGTGACCGCAAGCCACGTGACAACCATGCGGTCGGGGAGCTCCTTGAAACTCACCTCGCCGGCCTGACTGGGGTCAAGGTCGTCAAACAACGCGGAAATCCGTGGGAGGCGGAAATGGTCAGTCAACGATTCGGTGTAGTCCTGGTCCCCTTCATTAAAAGTGATATACCCATTGCTGCCTACGTAGAACGACGTGTAATCCGTGCCATAGAAGGGCACGGCTCCGCCGGCGGGAGTAACCTGTTCAAAGTCGTCGTCACTGAGGGACAGGATTGTGCCACCGGCCGGGTCTATGGGAAGCTCGCTTAACGGCTCGACACACGCCGAATAGAAGTTGTTCGTCCCCACCGGAGTGAAGGTCACGGTCATATCGCCCAGATCATTGTCCCCGGCGCTTACGAACTCCTCCGTATAAAGTTTGGGAAGCGCCGGAGTGGTGAAGCTGTAGCAATAGCCCTCGTTGTCACATGATGCGGTATTTCCGGCCTCGTCCTCGACCTCTACCGAATAGAAATAAGTGGTGTTCTGTTCGAGACCCAGGATGCCCACTTCGGGATTTGCGCTGTAAATGCTGGATGCGGCATGCCCGGTGAGAGAAGCGCAGCTTTCACCAAAGTAAACGTCGCCCTTGGTCGGTTCGTTCACCTCGATTGCGATCGTCGCCGTGCGTGCTTCGACGTTCATCGCCTGGACGCCCGAAATCTCCGGGGGCAGACAATCGACCGTCGCGTCCACCGCTACGACAACATCCGTGCCTCCCGCCCCGTCGTCGGCGTCGATGTAGGTAGCCGTAATTGTGTCCCCGTCAGCGATAAGAAGAACACCCGGACTATCAAGAGTGCTAATGTCTATCGAACCGGCAAACTCCGCAGACGAAGCATCCGTCTCGATGAGCATTACTTGTTCGACACCCGTCTCCGAATCTGAATCGATGTCGATGAGCACCGTATCAATGGTACCGTTATCGGTGTTAAGGGCGCAATCGCTCACCACGAGGTTTGCCGAGCCCTCGCAAGCATACTTAACCCGATCCATGGTAAGCGAGCCCGCGTCGGAGCAGGCTCCGGGGAAGCGCGTACTCGGATCACCTAGGAGGTTGTACATCTCGAAGTACCGTCGGGTGGTCGATCCGGACCCCATCTCCTGCACATAGCGGAGCAGAGTCTCGATCTGCACCGGGCCGACCTCCGCGGGGACATCGTCATCCGCATCGAAGATCGTATCAAACAGCCGCTTCTCCAAGATGTCGTCCTCGGTCCAGTAGCTGTTGACCGATGATCCGTAGATGGCGATTGAGCCCTTATTGGCTGCACGGTGCCAGGTCTCAGTGAAGCATTCGTTAACCGTATAGGTACCGGTTATGCACGCGAAGCTGTATACGTACGGATACATGTTGGAGTTGGTGAGAGCATTGACGTTGGTTTGCGTGAAGTAGGGACCGTCATCCCAGACGTACGTACCTCCGTGACCGCTGAAGATGCCGAAGAAACGACCGTCGTTGAACGCGGCGCTAACATCCGCCGTCGTCCCCCCATAGGTCACTTCATAGATCTTGTCTGAGATGTAGTCGTTGGGGTCCATGTGGGTGGAGATCACGTAGTTGTGCGTCCCCTCGGTGATGTTGTAGTTGTCATTACCAGCCATAAAGACCGCACGCTTGAGATAGTCCGGATCAGCAAGGGGGCCGTTCTGGTAATACAGCGTCTTGTCAACCACGGCCTGCAGTTGCGCCGGAGAACGCACGGAGAAGCGACCCAGTGGAATGTCCGGATACCAATCGCTGGAGCCGTCCATGCAAGCATAAGGCAAGTCGGTAGCCGGGGATCCTTCACCACCGCCCGTCCAGTTTGGAATAGTGTCCGTGTCGCCTACCAGGAGGATATAATCCGGTGGCGACCCACCGTCCCAAAGGGCCTGTATGTAGCTCTTTATCAGAGTGGTACTCGAACCCGCCGCGATAGTGAAGGTTGTGACGTCGTAACCTTGAGCTGTCTTAGCCGCGGCAAACGATGCAATGCCCGATTCGTAGGCGCTGGCAACTACTATGACGTAGCTGCTCGGAGTGCGCGGAGCGGATGTGTCGCCCGTGTCCGGATTCAGAACTATTCGGTTAAGACCAGCTAGCGGCGAAACCTCGCTGGCGACCCCTCGTTCTCCTATAAAGTCGATCGCGACCTCGATCTCTCGCCAGATTGTCAACGTCTTCGCGGCCGGGCTGTAGCCGACAGGTCGAACTTCCAGTAAGAACACACGCTCTCCACGGGCGATGCCCAGTTCCTCGACGGTAGCGCGTTCGGCAGGAACAACCGTGTCGCCAGCATAAGCGGCGGTATCAAACATGAACTCCGCTGCTTCCATAGCCCCGGGGAGCTTCGGAATAGGTGGCTGTACCGGCATAACCCGCAGGGAAACGCCCGCCGTAGCGCCATCTACAATCACGGGTACGGACTCCATCGTCGATACACTGACGGTAACCCCCGCCGGCACCTTGATCAGTCTGCGAACGACGGGAATAGCTGGCGCTCCTATCGCGCCTGCTCTGGAGGCATCGGGCCAGCCGACATCAACAAACTCGCCGCCTTTGGTGGTTCGAGGCGTCAAGTTCAGCGCATCGAAACCCACCATCAAATCAACGCCGCCCTGATCGTAACCCCCGACATGCACCACGGGTGGATTCGCTGCCGAGCCCCGCTCTAGTGCCACGCTGCCATCCTGCGCCACTGTGATGTGCGAGTCTCCCAGCGCAACACCTCCGGCACACAACAGGATCATCAGTGAGGCGGATAGGATCGTCTGAGCGAACGGTCTGGACGCACGCATTGTCTTCTCCTTAAACAACAAGACTCGATCGTCTTGCGGGCGCTGAGACGCACCCGATGGTGAGCTTGACGCCATACCTTTCCCAGCCCAGGTCCTAGCCGAGCGTCAAATACTCCGAGGCACACGGCCCCTGGGCGCACCTTTAGGGATAGAAGCCGGATTCAAGCGGGAGATCGCGCTAAGCTCCTGCTGTGTCAATCCGTGACACGTTAGGCAACGGATAGAACGCTACTTCCGAATAACGTTGCTTCGCCCCTTCGTTATACCTTTCCCCGGTTGTAACGGAACCGCCCCCACGTCGGTCTACAACCGTCGTCTGCCCGGCAGCCCAGAGCAAAAGCACTAATTCAATGTCTGTACACCTTTCCCGGCGAACGCATTCCGGCTCCGAAGCTGCTCTTCTTAGTCCCTTATTATCGTGTTTCTTGCTTGCGTTGCAAGGACAAAAGGGCCACAATGCTGCAAATCTGCTCCGCGCGTTGGCGGCGGTGGGGCCGCGGTGCATGGGCGTAATTAGGGAGAGGAACGGGCAAACAGGCGTTGCGTCGACCTCGCGGCGTAGCTTAACACCAGGCGAAGAGTTAGGGGGGAGAGGTTTCAACCCCATCTCTTCATCTTTAGCGTTCTCTTCGATACTCGCGTGTTTAGTACAGGTAGCCGCGCTTCCATTGTTGGCTGCGACTGAAAGTGACATGACACGAGCACTTTGCACATTGTCTGGTACCGATCGGCAAACGCGACATCGGTTCGGGAAAGAAGCACTCTGTTCGGGAAAAGGCGAGGCGGAGTAATTCCGCGCGGTACTTTGCTTTGGGAAAGGAAAGGACCATGAAGAGTCGGGCGAAGGCGAGCACAGCGCTGCTTGCATGCTTAGGGATTGTTGTATGCGCCACGACGGTTTGGGCTTACGGTGGCGTCGCCGCACACATTGCGGTGAAGGATGTCAATGGGAATCCGGTGCCCGGAGCATCAGTGCTCTATAGCTCTACGGGCGATCTGGACGCCGCGGACAGGGCTGTTGTCACCGGCTCAGGCACTTGGCTCGCTAAGTGCGCGAATGGAAAGCTGCTGCTCGAAATCCAGTACGGAGCCAAAGGCTACGCTACGCTGGACCTGTTGCTCCCCGAGCAGTTGGACGCGTGGGTCATTGTCACCCTGGATGGTGACGGTGCTCAGGCCTCGGTTGTTTCCGAGAAGGAGTGGCTCTTCGGCCAGCCGACACCTCCTAAGGCGCAGGCCGTTCAGGATGATTCTCAGATGGCGCAGGCAGAGACCGTCACCGTGCTTTCTGATGCCAAAGCGCCGCGACCTGTGGAGATCGTCCAGCGCGGACCCGCTCAACCGGGCATCGGTGTCCCACGCGCCGAGTGCGATGACGCGATCTATGACAACGGTACGTACGACTATGTGAACGCCCTCTGGGCGGAGAGAAGTCTCGACGGCGTGGTCGACCGCTGGATAGTCGACGACGTCACTTTCACCACGAACGTAAACATCACGGACTTCCACTGGTGGGGCAACGAGCCCACTACCTTCAATTGGACCGGCCAGCTGGCGGACTTCATCATCGTCGCTGATGCCGGGGGAGCCCCCGGCGCCACAGTGGTCGAGATCCTGAGCATGCCCGCCACCCGGGTCGACACCGGCGACGTGATGTTCGGCGATCCCGTGTGGCTCTACACTATCCAAGGTTTCGATATCCCCCTCACCGCGGGGACTTACTGGATCGGGATGCGACCGGTTCAGAGCATCCCTTCCGGCACCGGCCAATACGACAAGGGTTGGTGGACGACGGCGGCGCCTAACGGCACCGCGGGGATCTACGTCGATTACGGCCTGGGCTGGGAAGTTGGAAGCATCTACTTCCAGGGCGTCGATTACGACGTTGCCTTTTGTGTCACCGGCTACATGGGCGAGCCTCCTTACGGGTGCTGCTGTGATGATTTCACCAGCATCGACGAGGACTGCGTGCTGATGACCGACTGCCCCGCAGAGTCGCGGTTCACCTCCGAGACGCTTTGTGCGGATGTGGATCCTCTTTGCGGACAAATCACCGGTGCCTGCTGCAATATGGCGACGGGCGACTGCCAGGTGGTTACTCCGGGCGAGTGCACCGACCCCGACGAGGAGTATCAGGGTCACGATACCACTTGCGACCCCAACCCCTGTCCTTGCGTCCTGCAGTGTCCGGGCGGGGCTCTTGACGAGCCCGAGGCCTGTGGCGAAGACACAAACGGCGGATGCAATGACTACCCA
The DNA here is from genome assembly GCA_020348265.1 of Phycisphaerales bacterium. Classification (GTDB taxonomy): domain Bacteria; phylum Planctomycetota; class Phycisphaerae; order UBA1845; family UBA1845. Next base: position 4,554,105 of record CP070744.1, read on the forward strand.
CCGGCGTTTACCGCAATCTCCTGCGGCGAGACGTTCTGCGGTTCACTGTGGTCGGATACGGCTCTCCGCGATCTCGACTGGTATGAGATCACCGTTGCCGATTTCACCCGTCTGACCTGGACGGTGGAATCGGAGACCCCGGCAAACGCGCTCATCCTCCAGGACCCGGTGGGTGACTGCGACGTTTACGATCTGGTTGTCTTGGCCGATGGCTACAGCGATTGTGACAAGGCCATCGTGACTGCGGACGTCATGCCCGGCACCTACATCGTCTTCGCCGGTGCAGGCGATTTCGTGGACTTCCCCTGCGCCGACGACACCGAGTACGTCGGCACGCTCACCTGCGAGACGATCGATCCGTTCTACTGCCCGACCGGGTGGTCGGATTGTCCGGGTCCGGACGACTGGATCACCAATGTCACCTTCAACACCATCAACAACACCACGGGTGACGAGTGTGCCACCGATTCCTACGGGGATTACACGGCGCTCTCCACGACCGTGGCCCGCGGCTCGACTCACACGCTGTTCGTGACCTTCGATTCCGGTTCGTACACCGAATGTGTGCGTGCCTGGATCGATTGGGACCAGAGTTGGACGTTCGATGCGGGTGAAGAGTACGACATCGGCAGCGGGGCCAGCACCACGGTCAGCGCAGCCATCACTGTGCCCGTCGGTGCGGAACTCGGTGAGACCACAATGCGTATCACCGAGAAGTACTACAGTTGTGCGGGGCCGTGTGATTTTGGATCGTACGGCGAGACCGAGGATTACACCGTTGTGGTCGAACAGGCTCCGCAGTTCGGCGCCTGCTGCGACGGGATGACTTGCACGGTTCTGTCCCCCACGGACTGTGCAACCGCGGGCGGCGTATACAAGGGTGACGGCTCGACCTGCGCGCCGGTTAATCCGTGCGTCGGTGCCTGCTGCTATCCTGATGGTAGCTGTGCGGACGTTGCCGGGGATACCGGTTGCGTCGGCGGCACCTATCAGGGAGACGGCACGCTGTGTGCGACCACTGATTGCCCGCAGCCCGGTGGCGATTGCGGTAACCCGTTAGCTGTAGGACCTCTGCCGTTCACGGATACGAACACCAACTGTGGTCTGGGCGAGGCCTATGATACCACCTGCCTCGGCTCCTATGACGGTGGCGATGACATTATTTATGAGTTGACCATTCCCCCCGGCGGTGCCGGTGTCAAGATCACCATGGATCCGGACGTAACCACCTGGACGGGAATCCTGCTGGACGACTCCTGCCCGCCGGATGACACCTGCATCTGGAGCAGCACGTCGAGCAGTGCGGCCCTTCACACCAGCAGCTGCATGGAGCTGGCTGAGGGCACCTACTACATTATGATCGACACCTACCCGAGCCCGCAGTGCATCCCGACCTTCGATCTCACCGTCGAGACTTGTACGGTCTGCGAGGTCGAGTGCCCGGTGGGTGGGATTGCCGAGGCGGAGGCCTGCGGCGCTGACACCAACGGCGGATGCAACGAAGATCCGGCCATGTTCGAAGACATCAACCTTGACGATGTCATCTGCGGCACGGCCTGGGGTGATGCGGGAACCCGCGATATCGACTGGTACAGGTTTACCACCGGGGAGAATCTGGATCTCACTCTGACGGTCACGGGCGAGTTCGGTGATGTCGGGGTTGTCGCCGGTTTCATGCAGACGACCATGATCGGCTCTGCCGACTGTGCCTACTTCACCGGGTACATCTCCCCAGTTGGGTTCGGCGCCGAGTGCGACGATATCATTGTGACTTCCGGTTGTGTTCCTGCCGGGGATTACGTGGCGATCATCATGCCCGACGATTTCTATGATCTCCCCTGCGACAGCAACAATGATTACACCCTTACGGTGTCGGGCACGCCCTGCACGCTTCCGCTCGGTGCCTGCTGTCTCGGGGACGGCAGCTGCGTGGCGGATGTGAATGTCAGCACCTGCCAAGGTCAGGACGGCATATTCCAAGGTGAGGGCACGGGCTGCGACCCGAATCTCTGCCCGCAGCCCATCGGCGAGGACTGCGACAAGGCCATCCTGATCACGAGCCTGCCCTTTGCCAGCGCCCACAACAATGACGAATCCACTCCGGACGGCCCGGACGGTACTTGCGACAAGTACTACCCGACGAGCACAGGACTGATGCAGAATGATGTCTGGTGGCAGTGGACCGCACCAATGGACTGCTTCGCTACCGCGACGATCGAAAGCGGGTACGATTCGATCATTGCCGTACGGGCGGACGATTGCGTTACCGAGCTGTACTGTGACGATTCCGGCGGCACGGGTGACCCCGACTCCCTCAGCTTCTCCGCGGTGAATGGGACGACGTACTTCTTCCAGATCGGCGATACCGGTTCGTACGAAGGTGGTGGCGATGGCTTGTTCACGCTGGATTGTACGGCTGGTACCGGTGCCTGCTGTTTTGATGACGGCAGCTGCGTCGAGGTGACCGGCGGTGACTGTGCAACTGCTGGCGGCACCTACAGCGGCGACGGCACGACCTGCACGCCGAACGACTGCCCGCAGCCGGTGCCCGGCGACACCTGTGCACTGCCCATCGCCGTAACACTTCCGGCTGAGTTGCCCTACAGCGACATCGGGCAAACCACGGTCGGACGCGGTGATGACTATGACGATACCTGCCTCGGGTCGTACGACGGCGGTGACGATATCCTGTACGAACTCGATGTTACCGCGGGCGTAGCTGTTGAGATCACTCTTGATCCCAAGACGACCACGTGGACGGGTATCTCGCTGGATGAGCTTTGTCCGGCGGACTCCGACTGTATCGACACCAGCACGACCAGCAGTGCCAGCCCGCACGGTCTGGACTGCGTGTTCCTGGATCCGGGTATGTACTACATAATGATCTCCACGTATCCGTCTCCGCAGACCATTCCGGACTTTGACCTGACCATCACCGAGTGCACCGTGCCGACGGGCGCTTGCTGTGTCTTGGGCGACTGCGTGGCCACCAACTTTGACACCGAGTGTGCCGGGCTCGGCGGCGAATGGTTCGAGGGTGAGGACTGCAGCACGTACGTCTGTCCCGGCCCTGAGTACTGCGAGTCCGGTGCGAACTACACGGCCGATTCGATCGCCGAAGAGGTGTCCATCAGCGATCTGACCAACAATACCGCTGGTGTCTGTGCGACCTATTCCGACTTCACCGGGATGTCGGCTTCTCTGACAGTCGACTCCTCATACACGCTGGATGTGTGGGTCGGCGACTGCGATGGTGGTTCGTACTATAGCAAGTACACCAAGGCCTACATCGACTGGAACGGGGACTTCGACTTCGATGATGCCGGCGAGGAGGTGTTGAACTCCGGCGGAACATCATCGGGCAACCCCGAGTTGGTTACCGGCCTGGTCACCGTACCGTCCGGCGCGATCATTGGTGATACACGGATGCGTGTTGTGGTTCGCGAAAGCGGAAGCGATTCGTCGACCCAGCCGTGCGGCAACTTCAGCTACGGCGAGACCGAGGATTATACCGTCAGCATCAGTGCCAAAGTCGGTGATCCTCGCGGTGATTGGGATGACGACGACGGCGACACCGTGCCCAACATCTGCGACATCTGCGAAGGGCACGACGACCTCAGCGACGCCGATGGCGATGAAGTGCCCGACGGTTGCGATGCCTGCGAGGGCTATGACGATTCACTCGATGCTGACGGTGATGGAGTGCCCGACGACTGCGACATCTGCGAAGGGTACGACGACAACCAGGACGCGGATGGCGACGGCACGCCCGACGGATGCGATGGATGCCCGGAAGATCCGTTCAAGATCGCTCCGGGTATTTGCGGATGCGGGATTCCGGACACCGACACAGACAATGACGGTTGCCCGGATTGCGTCGACGAGTGTCCGATGAATGACCTGTGGTGCACCGAGCCGGCATGTGGATGCGACAGCACCGAGTACGACAACGAGGACGACGACGGCGACGGCTTCGTCAACTGTTTTGATACTTGCGCCGGAGTAGATGACGCCGAGTTTGGACCTTGTGACGATGCCATCCCCACGGTTTCGACTTGGGGCTTGGTTGTTCTGGCACTACTGCTCCTGACCTTCGGCAAGGTGTTCTTCAACCGTCGCAGGGCAGTTAGCTAATAACCTCTGACTTTCGTCGCTTGCGACGAGGGCATTTGCTCCCGCCTCGAGAAGAGCGCTGCGACTCTCGAGGCGGGAGTTTCTTCTGCGCTGCTGAACGCTCCCAGACACTCAACCGGTGAGTCGGCAGATACAGTCCCGCTGGCGCATTCGTACTGCTGGGGTATCCAACTCAGGAGTGATCTTTCGCTTCAGAGTTCCCTCGCGCTTGCTTGGACCTATAAGCATTGCAATTGGCAGAGGTTTGAGGCATGATGCTTGCTTGAGTCGACCTCGGTAGCGAGACCGTTTGCCCGTGGCGGCGGATTGTTCGCGTTGTGGCGGGGGCGAGAGGGCAGGTCCCGTCCACCGGGCCGGGTGAGATGGACGTGTGGCGGCTGGACATGCCGCCCAATATAGACCAAGCAGTTGGCGCTGCGCCGTTTTTGGGGCGGCCGGCGTGCCCCTGATTCGGAGGGCTTAGCACGGATGCTTTTGATTTGGGCTCCAGCTTTCCTGGGCCGATCTGGAGAAGCAGTAATCACCTCCGATGCCTTGGCTGATCCGGGCATCCGAGATCACCGCGCTTTCGATTTACCGGGCCAACTACGTCACGAGTCCGCCGAAGCGTGGGTGTTCGGCAGTTGCGAGGACGAGAGTGTGGATTTGGTGGCCGGAGTGGGTGCAAGTAGAAGTCGGACATGCGGCGCCTGCGTGAACAGGACCTAAGGGAGGAAGTATCAGTCATGAACGCCATACAAAAATGCTCGTTGACGTGTGTCATTGTGGGGTCGTTCAGCATGGTCGCTGGCGCGCAGGTAATTGAATGGGAGCCGGTTGACGCGAGCGGCGATCACACCATTATCGGGAATGAAATCGTTCTTGCGGGTGCGGGGCAGAATGTCACCTTGCACCTGAAGGTCTCCGGCTGGGACCCGGATTCGCTGGGCGTTACCCTGGGTTCATATCAGGCTGCTATCGATCCTAGCCACTATCTTGGGGCCAACGCCGATCCCCCGAATCCCGGCGTGGATCTGAACCCGTACGGCTGGCCTATAGATCCCTCTCAGGGCATCTTTCAGGCTCTTAAGGTGTGTGTGGAAACCCTCCAATTCCCGGACATCTTCGATCCGTTGAGTATTTGCACGACCGGCACTTCGGTGGAGGACTGCGGCCCGTTTCCGGCGGGGTGTGTTGATCGTCCCGACTTTGTTTTCGCCGGTGTGGACTTCGTTCCGACTATCACCACTCCGACATTGGCCTACGCCATGGGAGCGGCGACGGTGAACTGCGCGACCGATCCCGATGGGGGCATAACCAAGTTCTACGGAGGTACGCTGATTCTGGAGGTACCCGCTGACGCTATGGGTACCTATACGGTTGGTTTCAATGAGAGCCCCGACTATACGCTTATGACTAACTGTATCGGAGTTTTCATGGATTCGATGACGCGTATTCCGGCGACGATCACCGTTGCATGCGCCACAAACTCCGATTGCAGCGACAACAACGCCTGTACCAACGACGTGTGTGAGCCCGATCAGACCTGTTCCAACACGCTCAATTACAATGACGCTACACACTGTTGCGATCCGTCAGTGGGCCCTCCGGCGGGTCTGACGTTGATCGACGATGGTGAAGAGTGCACCGAGGACATCTGCGATCCGCTAGATGGTTCCGTATCCCATGTTCCCCGGACGGGTGAGCCGTGCGGGGGGCCTCCTATCGGTGAATGCGATGCCCAGAACACCTGCGACTCTACGGGTGCCTGCGAGGACATCTACGCTCCTGTGCATGCCCCGTGTGGTAACCCGAATCCCACCGATCCGGACTGCGACGCCCCGGACGCGTGTGATGGAGCGGGGAATTGCGATGCCAACCATACGGCGGAGGGAGTTTCTTGCGGAAGCTCAGATCAGACCCAGTGTGATAATCCTGATTCCTGCGACGGGGAGGGTGCCTGCGATTCCAACTACGAACCCCCGGGTGTGACCTGCGGAGATCCCAGCTCGTCCGACTGCGACAACGCGGACACGTGTGATGGGAGCGGCCTGTGCGATCCCAACATCCGGCCCGATGGGTTTACCTGTACCGATGACGGCGACGAGTGCACCTGGGACGAGTGTGAGTCCGGCGTTTGCCTACACCCCCCGCGGGCTGCGGGCGCGCCCTGCGGTGATGATACCAACACGGACTGCGACAACCCGAACACTTGTGACAGCGACGGATTCTGCCTCGACAACTTCGAGGCGACAGGAACAACATGCGGTGATCCGGCCGACACGGATTGCGACAACCCCGATACCTGCAATGGTGCGGGAGAATGCCAGGACAACTACGAACCATCCGGCCTTGCTTGCGGTGACAATACGGACAACGAGTGCGACAATCCGGATACCTGCGATGGCGGCGGAACCTGCTCGGACAACTATGAGTTAGAGGGCGTTCCCTGCGGAAGCTTGGGGCAGACTGATTGTGACAATCCTGATTCCTGCGACGGGGAGGGTGCCTGCGATCCCAACTACGCTACCAACGGCATCCCCTGTGACGACGGGCTTTTTTGTACCATCGACGAATACTGCACCAGCGGGGAATGCGGGGATGGGGCCTTCGCCTGCAATGACGATATCGGCTGTACCGATGGTACCTGTGACGAAGACACGGATACCTGTGACCAGATTCCAAACGACGGGTTGTGCAACAACGGTCAGTGGTGCGATGGCGTTGAAATCTGTGACGTCGATCTGGATTGTGTGGTTCAGGCGGGTTCGGTTCCGGACTGCGACGACCAAGTTGAGTGCACGGACGATTCGTGCAATGAAGTCAGCGACATTTGCGTGAATACGGCCAATGACGCCCACTGCAACAACGGTCAATGGTGCGATGGTGTTGAAATCTGTGACCCCCAGCAGGATTGTGTGGTTGAGTCGGGTTCGGTACCAAACTGCGACGACGGCATCGATTGTACGGACGACTCCTGCAATGACTTCAACGACATTTGCGAGAATGATCCTAACGATAGTCTGTGCCCTCAAGACGGGCTGTTCTGCAACGGCTCGGAGATGTGTATTGCCGACACGGGTTGTGTAAGCGAAGGTAACCCCTGCGGTGGAGATCCAGGAGCGAATTGTGACGAGGAGAACGATACCTGCATGTGCGAAGGTCCCGATGCTCTGGCCGCCGGAGGCCGATACATTGCCGTCATGCTGAAACCGTGGAATTCGGCTGCTCCCCAGGCGATCGTTCTGGAGCCTTCATGTCCTCAGGGCATCACCCGTTACGCCGGTCCTCCTCAGCCGTTTGACCTGAACTACGACGGTGTTACCGACGATTATTTTACCGAGTTGGTTAACGATCCTGCCGAAGCGGCCTGGCTCTCTCCGACGGAGTGGGGTAATTTCGGATTGGTGTATGTAACCGGTATGTACGTTGTGCCGGGTACAAGGTACACCGTGTACGCCGACTGTGGTCTCCCATCAGCTCCGAGCTTCTCGGAATCCACGACGGTGACCACTTGGCGTTGGGGGGATGTTAACAACGACATCTATGTCAATGTGACCGACCTGCAGCAGCTTTTGTTTGCGAACGAGAGGTTTGATTTTTCGGAACACCCCATGCCCCACGTTGATCTTATAGGCAGCGGTGACGGGGTGGGGGCGTGTCCTCCCAACCAGATGATCAATATTACTGACGTCGCCGCGCATCTCTGGGCGAACGAAGGCACGGATTACCCGGACACTTTTTGCCCGACAGAGTGTCCGCCGTGTATTGCACAGGCCCACTGCAACGACTTCGATTTGTGCACGGACGATTCGTGCAACCTGGATGCCACCTGCTCGAACGTCATTAACTTCGATGAAGGAATATTCTGCTGCAACCCGAATACGGGTGGTGTTCAGCTGATCGACGATGGAGACTTGTGTACAGTCGATACGTGCAATCCAGCCAACGGCCAGGTGGACCGTACTCCAATAGACTGCCAAGACACCGATGATTGCACGGATGACCTGTGCGCGGAGGGAGCCTGCTATAATCCGCCGTCGGCGGACAGCACGCCCTGCAGCGGTGGGGTCTGCTGCGACGGAACCTGTGATGCGCCGGTTTGTTCCGACAATGTCGACTGCGACGACAGCGACTCGTGCACCACGGACACCTGCTACAACGGCGACACCTGCGTGGCATACTGCGACAGCGCGTGGGTGGCCTGCGGGCCTTCGGACGGTTGCTGTCCCCCCAACTGCACTGCGGAGGATGATAGCGACTGTGAGTGCCTGCCACGCGGTGCATCGTGCACGGAGAACACCGAGTGCTGTTCCCTCAGGTGCCTTGGGAACGGGAAGTGCAAGTAGTGGTTGCCAACGCGTGAAGGTCGATGTCAACACCGGAAGGGCTCGGCTGACACACGGTGGCCGGGCTGATCTGCGCCGGGCTCCAAGCCGACGATTGGCTGGCGGACTATCGCCTGTTTGTTCGCGACAGGTGGCGCGGTATCGATCTATTCGCGCCGGTGGAGTGTGGTACGCTTACCGTAGCTTTTGACTCGTGCGTTCAGTATACGCTGTTGACCAATGAACAAGGCGCGGTCCTCCTGCTTGTCGCTCTCACACCGGGACAGATCGCTATCATCAACGAGTAAGTACACAACGGGTGCAGCGGCGGCGTTTCACACGTCCAGACGGTGGCGGGGGTAGTCTGGGATTCGCTAGTGAACGTCGACGCACGATCCACCTGTCAGCATCAAAGGCTGGCGGTGCTGCAAGTCGAGCAGGAACGAAACAGCGTGCACTGGATGTGGTCTCGTCGCGGGCACCTGCGTGCCTGTCCTGATGCGAAAAACCCAATGCACCTGTCCGCGGCCTCGCCCACCCTGTTCGGCGCGCTGCAGCAGACCGTTGCAGGAGATCCAGCTGCTGTGAACCTGTCCGGAAATTGGGTCGATGCGGGTGCTATGAGCGGCGGATCTCGCCGCCGCTACCTTTGCCGTTAGGGTTCTCATTCCTCCCCGGCCCCCTCTGTGTCTCCACGGGCGGTGTCTGGTATGTTCCCGCCCGGAATCGCACGCTGGAATATTCTTGCAGCAGAGTCGGGCATGGAGTACAATGTTATCGCTCTAAACGGAGGATCAGCGCCGCTTTTGCTGCGCGGTGTGTTTGTGTGGCGTAGGAGTACTACTTGCCTGCAGTGGCCCGTCGGGCCGGGTGATTGCGGTATTCAGCGATTGATCGCGTGTCGTGAACCGCGCGCGGTACTGACCGCCAACGCATTGCAGGCCGCGGCGAGGGGGCGCGTCTTATGGGTTACATTTGGTGGTGCCGGACGGTCTGCCGCGAGTCGGATTCCCCTCGGCTTACGGGGTTTCAGACCCATTGAGACGGAGGATGTATCATGAGAGCGATGCCTTTGCAGTTGAGTGCTGCCTGTCTTTTTACGGGATTGTTGAGCTTAACCGCTGGTGCGCAGGTAATTGAGTGGGAGCCGGTTCATGCGAGCGGCGATCACACCATTATCGGGAATGAGATCGTTCTTGCGGGAGGGGGGCAGCTTGTTACTTTGCACATGAAGCTCTCCGGCTGGGATCCGGATCAGATCGGCGAGACACTGGGTTCATATCAGGCTGCTATCGATCCGAGCCATTACCTCGGCGCTAACGCCAGCCCGCCGAACCCCGGCGTGGATCTGAACCCGTACGGCTGGCCGATCAGCCCCTCGGACGGCATCTTCCAGGCTCTGCAGGTGTGTGTGGAAACGCTTCAGTTCCCGGATGTCTTCGACCCGCTTAGCACCTGTACATCCAGTACAGCCACAGAGGATTGTGGTCCGTTCCCGGCTGGGTGCGTTGACCGCCCCGATTTCGTTTTTGCAGGTGTTGACTTCGTTCCGACGGTTACGACCACGACTTTAGCCTATACTATGGGTGCGGCAACGGTCAATTGCGCGACCGACCCGGACGGCGGGGTCACCAAGTTCTACGGCGGAACGCTGATTATAGAAGTCCCCGTTGGGGCTCGGGGCACCTACACGGTCGGTTTTGACGAGAGTCCTGACTATACCCTGATGACTAACTGCGTCGGCATCTTCATGTCGACGATGACGCGGGTACCCGCGCAGATATCGATTGCCTGTGGTTCCGACGAAGATTGCGACGACGGCAACGAATGCACCGACGACGCCTGTATATCGCAGGTTTGCTCCAACATACCGAACTACGATGACGCAACCTACTGCTGCGATCCGGCGGTCGGCCCACCCGCAGGTCTAACCGTGATAGACGATGGGAACGAGTGTACCAATGACATCTGCGATCCGGCGGACGGTTCGGTCGATTACGTTCCGCTGACCGGTCAGCCGTGCGGCGACCCCCCCGGCGGTGAATGTGATGCTCAGGATACTTGCGACGCCTCGGGCGCCTGCGTGGACAACCATGCACCGGCGGGTACGCCGTGCGGAGACCCCATCGCGATCGATCCGGAGTGCGACGGGGCCGACGCATGCGACGGGCAAGGTGTCTGTGACAGCAATTTCCAGCCTGCAGGTACCCCCTGCGGCGACGATACCGACACCGACTGCACCGATCCCGATATTTGCGACGGCGCGGGGTCGTGCGATCCGAACCACGAGCCCAACGGCACCACCTGTGATGACCTGAACGCCTGCACGGCCAACGAGTACTGCACGGACGGGCTCTGCGGCTCGGGCGACGGCGTCGATTGCGAT
>CP070744.1:4565031-4569898 GCA_020348265.1 Phycisphaerales bacterium
GAGGGCACAAAAGTGACCATATGGCGAGGGCAACCCGCGGGTGAGAGCGACCTGGAATCCAGCCTATTCGATTGTGCCCCCGGGCTAATTCTCCGCGCGGACGACGTTCGTGGTACGTTGGTTCGTACAGGCGATGGGGCTATGTGGCTCACGGAGACCCTCTATTCGCAAGAGCTTGCGGGTGCCGATGAGTCAGTGCTGGCTAAGGGCCGACGTTTCGCAGCTGCGCCCGACTCATAAGGATGACGAACCATGAGCACCGTTTTGGTGATTGCCCCGCATTCCGATGACGAGGTGCTGGGGGTCGGGGGAGCGATTCTCAAGCACCTTTCCCGGGGAGACCGGGTGTACGTGGTAATCTGCACACGTGGGGAGGAGTCACGCTTTGGCAAAGAGCAGGTTGAACGCGTCCAGGCGGAAGCACGGCAAGTGCACGCGTTCTTGGGTTTGACCGGTTCGCATTTCCTTGACTTACCGGCCGCCCGGCTCGACACCATCCCCACTTCGGACGTCAACGCAGCGCTCGGTGGTGTGTTTAGCGGAGTCAAACCGCAGGTACTCTACATACCCCACGTGGGTGACGTTCATCGCGATCATCAGCTCATCTTTCAGGCAGCGATGGTCTGCAGCCGACCCATCGGAGACCACTATCCGAGGCGAATCCTGGCCTATGAAACCGTCTCCGAAACCGATTGGTATGCCGCTCCGATCACACCGCCGTTCGTGCCCAACGTGTTCGTGGACATTTCCGGGCAGATCGACAAGAAGATCGAAGCGTGCCGGTTGTATGCGTCCCAGTTGATGGAAGCGCCGTGTCAGCGCTCCATCGAGGCCCTTAGAGCACTGAGTGTAAGCAGGGGGCACGCGATGGGATTCCAGCATGCCGAAGCGTTTACACTTGTTCGGGAACTGGTGCCCTGACGGAGCGAAGGGTAGACGATTCGCATGGCGGCATATGACCGAAGCGCTCGAATGCGGTACGACATCGGCCTGAGGACAGCTGGTCGAGCTGGGATTTGGGAAGCGGATGGAGAAGCGAGCTCAACCGCGTGATCCGCATTATGGGGTCCTGGCTGGTGGGGGTTGAAATCGTCGATAGGGGGGGTAATATACATGGCTCGGCTGATTGTAGGCCGATTGCGATAAGGCGGAACAACAATGAAAAAAGACATCCATCCGAAATACGTCGACTGCACGGTCAAGTGCGGTTGTGGTGCGAGTTGGGAAACACGCAGCACCGTGCCCGAGATAAAGGTCGAGATCTGCTCGTCGTGCCATCCGTTTTTCACTGGTACCCAAAAGATGGTCGACGCCTTGGGGCGGGTTGACCGCTTCACGAAGAAGTTTGGTGGCGATTACTTCGTGGCAAAGGACAAGAAGAAGAAGGCCAAACCCCGGGCAGCGATTTAGCTACGCAATCAGACTCCGACAACCACGCGGGAATGCCTCGATTGAGGTCATCCGCGTGGTTTTTTGTGTCCCGGGAGTGCTGCGCTTGCACGATCCATCCTCTTCCCAGGCACGCGAGGCTGTCCATCTCTGCGGGGCATCAGCTCCGGCAAGACGGTGAGGTGACGAACCTATGTCGCAGGACGTGAATGAACGACTGCTCGCCAAGTTGCAGGAGGTTTCTGATCGCTGTGACGAGCTCAACGAGCAGCTTGGCGATCCGGAAGTGGCTACGGATGCCGGCCGGATCCTCTCCGTGACTAAGGAACTCGGCCGCTTGCGCAGGTTGGTCGTGCCCTACCTAGATTTCCGCAAAGTCCGCGAGGAGCTCGAGGACGCCCGGGGGATTGCGCAGGATCGCTCGCAGGATGCCGATCTGCGCGAGTTGGCCGAGCTTGAGACGGGCTCACTGCAGTCTCGGCATGACGACATGCTCGAATCACTCAAGGCCTTAATTGTCAGTGACGACGACGCAGCCATAACATCCGTCATACTCGAGATCCGCGCCGGTACCGGAGGCAATGAGGCTGCATTGTTCGCCCGTGATCTCTACGACATGTACGTCAAGTTTTGCGATCGTAAGGGGCTTTCCATCGAGGTGCTCGATCAGAGTGGATCGGATCTCGGAGGACTCAAAGAGTGCGTGATGAACATCAAAGGCGCCGACGTTTACCGCCTGCTGGGATATGAAGGAGGAGGACATCGCGTACAGAGAGTCCCGGAGACGGAAGCCCAGGGAAGAATCCACACCTCCGCCGCCACCGTTGCCGTTCTTGCCGAGCCGGAGGAAATCAACATAGACATCGATTGGGAAGCCGACGTCGAGGAGTACGTATCCCGGGCGGGTGGGCCCGGGGGACAAAACGTCAACAAGGTATCGTCCGCGATTCGGCTGGTCCACAAAGACACGGGAATAACCGTCTCGATGCGTGACGAGAAGAGTCAGCACAAAAACCGGGCCAAAGCCCGGCGAATCATGCTTACCCGACTCTTCGACCATCACCAACAGGCTACCACCGCGGAACGGGACAGCACACGGAAGAAGATGATAGGCAGCGGCGATCGCTCCCAGCGCGTGCGGACCTACAACTTTCCCCAGAATCGAGTAACCGACCACCGAATCGGGCTGGATCTTTACTCACTGGACAAGATCATTCAGGGCGATCTCGATCAACTCGTCGAAGCCCTGCAAACGTACGACAAGGAACTTCGCCTCAAGAATCTCTGAGACGAGGGTTGTTCTCAGGGCCTGGGGGGAGAATCATCCGAGGATTCTCCCGAGCGCAGCCGGGCCTACCCGATCGCGGCCTGAAGAACGACCAGCATCAATCCAGCGGCGGCGGCGCCCATCGCGCAGCCATAGAGAAAGCCACCGAGGGTGAATCCTCGGGTCGAGGATGTGCCGCGTTTGGGAGGTCTGGCCCGCCAGCTAGTCCAGTTTGTGGAAAGGGGGTCAGTAGCAGTCTTTGCCTCGGGCTCGTAATTCTGGGTCGAATGTGCTGAGCGAACGGCCGGTGTACCTCCTATTGTGGTCTTACCGGCACGGACGAAACAGATGGCCTCCTCGTTGTCGGTCTCATTCGCGTCGGCCCGCCGGTCCACCTGGGCATCAGCGCCCTTGGCGACAGGCTGGAACGGCGCACCGGCAGCAGTATGAGAGTCGCGATGATGCATGACGGGGATTGAGCGATCGACCGCCGGTCTCTGCGAGGAGGCATCGTTCGGGTCGAAATAGTCCAGGATGAGCTGCTGGTCGAATAGACGAGCTGCCCGCCCAGCTTTGTGTCGGCGACGGGCTTTCCCGCTCAGGCTAAGACCCTTTGTCTTGACCTTCTGCATCGGTTCTACCTCCGATTCCACAAGGTGCCAAGTACTCTTGGCTGGGGAACATTACACTCTGCGCACCCGCCGAGACGGGAGCTTAGCACAACAGACATAGTCAGCGTGAACGGCTCAGTTTCCAATCACATTATCGACCCACCCGATCCGATTCGGCTAGCGAAAACAACAGCGCGGGCGCCTGTGGAGGCCCGCGCACAGGAGCACTAAGTCGTCGAATGTTTCAGGTGCGGTCGCCTGCGGCGAAGCCGTCGTTCTCAGGGTTCTTTCGTGACGCGAGGTATCCCGGCTTAATGACGTGCTTGCTGGATTGGAGGAGCTTCAGACGCTGCTGGGCCAAGCTTCGCGGCGGGGTTGCTTTGGGTGTCCTCAAGTCGGTCCTGTGACTGTCGTCCCCGGTAACATGGGCGCACTGTCAGTACAACCTGCAGAGTGGAACGCGAGTGGACCGTCACACGTTCTGCGAAGAGCGTGCCGACGTGAATATGTATCCGCCAACGTGAGCGCATCCGCTCCGTATTCTGATCGGTGCTCGCGTTTTGCCTGTGTCGAAAGGTGCGAAGGAGGGAGGGCCACTTTGCGGAAGCCCTCCCGCCCAGTTGCGCTGCAAAGAATCCCCTAACGATCTCTGCCGTATCCGCGGCCGCCACCGCCGCCGCGACCGCCGCCGTAACCGCCACGGCCTCCACGGCCTCCGCCGCCTCCACCGCGTGACTCGCGTGGCTTGGCCTCGTTCACCTTCAGGGTTCGGCCGCTGTGATCCTGCCCGTCAAGTGCGCTGATTGCCCCCTGTGCTTCCTCGGCAGTACTCATTTCGACGAACCCAAAGCCTTTGCTCTGCCCCGTCGAGCGGTCTTCGATGACCTGCGCACTCTCCACCGTTCCGTGCTGTGAGAACAGTTGTTCCAGATCGGAGCTACTGACGTCATAGCTCAGGTTTCCTACATACAGCTTGTTCCCCATCGTTTTTCTCCTGTCGATGGCTAGCGTGATCCTCCGCTTTACTTTCAGGATCACCGTTGAAAGTGACCGCAGTCCCGGCCAAAAAGATAGAAGGGCGATCTAGGCAGTACGACGCGGGCTTGCAAGGCAAATTCCGCTCATTTGCCTGGTTCGTCAATCAGTTCGCTGGAAGTGTACACCCGTTTCTGCGGAAGTACACCACCTAATTCCAGGATTCTCATTTCATCTTGTAGGCCAGGCTGTGCAGTGGCACTTGCACTAGCTGGTAAGGCTGTCTCTCCGTCCGGTGGCCCGGTTTCGAGTTCACTCGTACGTGACACGGCGACGAATCCCGGAGTGATGCTCCCAGCTTGGGCTGCAGATGTGATGCCGGTCGAGACTCACACACGCTTACCTGCGGCTTCTTTGCGTTGCAAATGACGACGCTGAGAAAGCGCGCGGATGCTTGCACCAATTGACAGGTCAATAGCATTCATTGCGAAATCGACGCGAGGTGATTGGCCGAATCTGGGTCGGTGCGAGGTCAGGTGGTTGATCCGACGTACGTGTTTAGCGTGCGATGGTGAGGGTTGGACGAAGGAATTCGACGAGGTCTTGGCCGCGTTGGTGGCAGGTG
>CP070744.1:4569998-4575252 GCA_020348265.1 Phycisphaerales bacterium
AGCAGTCACCGTGACCGCCCAGAGTACCGCCCAGGACCTCGCACTCGCCCGGAGGCAACGCCAGCGAGCACTGGACAGCGGCTTGGGGGGTACAGATGAAATCCATGTGGATCGGGTCCAACTCGATCGTGGTTCCGGGGGGAAGCCCGTCGATGATCTGGTGAACCTCGTCCGGGCCAAGGTAGTCGCAACCGACCGGCGGGAGCGTTACCGTGCCCGTTCCGTTATCGGGTTGCACACACGGATTGGGCGGAGCCGGAGCAGCCTCGGCATGGCAATCGGTCGACACATCACACTCGCACGTGATCACCGTCGTTTCCCCAGTGTCCGGATCGTAGTTCATGCACTTGGCCGTACAGTCCTCTCCCGCAGCCGGGCACCCCGCCTGTTTGCAGGCCGTTCCGGTTGCATCCGGCTCGCATACGTCCTCTACGCCATAGATCGCAAAGGCCAGGTCTAGCGGCGCGAACATCCAATCGTGGCCCACCGGATAGAACAGGGGCGCCCACGGGCCGGCCGTCGGCTCAGAACCCTCCGCCCAGAAGCTGAGGGAACCCCACTGGTTGCCCAGCGTGGTCGTCTTCCAGCCGAAATATGCCTCGTCAAGCGGGAGGGCTTGAACATCAAGCCAGTAAGTGACCGGGTCGCCCGCCGTGCCTTCCTGCGTGAATTGCTCGCCCGGAGGAACGTAGAAGATGTACTCCCAGCAGATGGTGTCTGTAAAGACCTCATAATAGTCGCCCGAAGGGTCATAAAAACCTTCAGGAACATCCGCATACGGTTGTACAGTGAACTCACCGGAGGAGAACTCGCGCAACCACAGGAGGTCACCTGGACCGCCGTCTCCGCCGGAAACGTTGTCGTGGATGCTCAGAACGAAAGTCAGGTCGGCGGGAAGCCAATCTTGATACCATCCACCCCATACGTGGATCTCCGTTATCGGCCCTGTCACGGTGCAGAGGAAGTCATTAGCCGCGACGACGTCGGTACCTGCGGCATGGGGCGATTGCGCGAACACGACCATGCTCGTCGGACCCAGATCCGGAAGCTGCTGCCACTTGAGCTCGGAGCGTGTAGCCCGGCCAGCCGTGGGCGAACCAGTCCCATCTGATTCCGAGCCGAGGAAATCGGCGCGCACCGGCGTCGTGCCAAATTCCACGCCCGTACCCTGGGCGAACGGCACCCGGTGCTTCTTGCCGCGGGTCACGTCGTTGGCTTGCGCGGGGCCAGCCGCCATGAGGCCGATGACGGCGGCCATGGTAACGGCGCGCAGCACGCCACTTAGTAACTTAAACAGATTGGAACACTGTGCCTTCGACCCTGAAGTCTTGATCTGTGGCCTTGACATCATACTCCTCCGATGTGTGCGAAACTCCGTGAGTCCGGTGCAAGTCCCGAACTTCGATACTGAACAAGAAAACCGTGCCGCGTGCCTCGTCGGGGGCATCGCGGTCTCCGGCCGTTATGTGTAACCTCAGGCAAGTGATGATCCGGGCGCTCGCCGCCCGCAGAAGTGGTTGAACAAGAAGCTACCGGAAAACGTCGCAGAAGAACCGTAAGCTCGCGCACGTGATCAGGCTGCACTAGGGTGTACCCCAACCCCTGCTTTGGCACCTGCCCAAACAGATGTCGACGCTCGTTCCTCGCGCTGATTGCCGAGACAGGCACCGGTAGTCTCCTGCTCCCGTCATCCAATGTAGTGGGACGACACTGCATCAAACGCGGCGCCGCTTGTGCCATCCCT
Organism: Phycisphaerales bacterium; assembly: GCA_020348265.1. GTDB lineage: Bacteria > Planctomycetota > Phycisphaerae > UBA1845 > UBA1845. The sequence goes on from CP070744.1 coordinate 4,571,743, forward strand.
TCAGCACAATGTGACTGCGACACGCAAGTCCGATATTTTCCAGATATCAGACTCCAAGCGGCATCCTATCCGAGCGGCCTGCTAGATTCAAGGCAAAACGGCCTCCGTCGCCGCAACTCACGCACATTTTCCCGCTCCAACCTGCCAATCCTGTACCTAAGCTGGTAATCCGCGCGGAAATGGGACCCACCTGGGTCAATAGAGTACCTGTGCCTCCTGAAAACTCCGTCCGGTGCCTTCGGTGGCGCGAAGGTCACAATTATCGGAGCACGCGACTCTGACGTTGTCCGATCAGCAGCCCACGCGCGGATCCACGGGCGCTGGTCCAAAACGTCGAGATCTGCCAAACCCCGCGCTGTGGGCTGGTGCGCGCGGGGCAAGAGGTCGCGGGGCGGGCCAGACTGTCGTGGAATTGGCGGCTAATCCTGCGGCGGCCTGCTGCCATGAATCACAGGAGACCATAGCTACGCACCAGCCGTGCGCAGAACTTCATCACGAAGCTCATATGCACCACTGTTTCGACGTTCGATCAGTTTTCCTAGCAGCCCTAAGTTCGAGTTTCGCACTTTATGGCGGGCTTCCGTTGAGCCCGAGTTAAACAAAGACGAGCCATCCACACGATTCGGTCTATAGGCATTATGAGCCAGACGCACGGAGGCGGGTGGCGGACCGAAGCAGCATGGAGGCTCGCGATGACTCTCGTATCGTCCTTCTTGGAGTTTGTCCAGCAGGTTTCTTTCGTCATGACCGCCCCGTGAAGCGTTCCGGTGGTGTCCGGGCAGTAGTCAACGCCGAGAACAGTCAGTCGGTTCAACGCACTGTCGCGTCGCAGCGACGCGACAGGCAGAGAAAATTCGCTGCACCCGCGCAACCTTCCGAGAACAAATGACTTGCGCGGCATCGCACGCTGCGCCGCGTCATCATTTCATCTGTCGCAACCGCGACACCAGGACCTGTGGGTGAGGCCACGAGGCCATAACCCAGCGGTCACCCGCTACTCCCGTACGACTTAAGAAAACGACTTGCGTCGTTTCACGGGGATTCTCTGCGCGCATCTGATGTGACCCGCGGTGTGACGCCTCGGCCGTAGTGAAGGCCCTTCATGACTTCCTGGCAGATAACGCCCAAAAACTAGCCCGCGAGGATGACGAGCTTCTTCAGGGAGCCAGTCGCCATGCCTTGGAGCGTTACCGCGAAGAACGCGCGGAGTTGGCCCGGCTCGATCGCCTGGAGCGTCAGGGTCAACTTCTGCCTCGTGCCGGGGTCCGCGAGGGGCTAGCGCGCGTTGCGGCTATGCTAAAGGATGTTCTTGGGGGAGTCAACCGCCACCACGATCAGACCGAGTTCCGTAGGGCAGTCAGCAATTGCCTGTCGATCCTGAACCCCAACGAACATCTTTTGATAATTGATAAAGCCCGCTCTCTAATACTACAGCGCCACATGGCCCTTTAGGCCATTTGCGCTTGCCCTGGCGGCCCCAAAACGCGGGTTTCTCCGCCCGAGACGACCAAGTGGCGCTGTAGTACTAAAGCCCATCAACTTGATACTCAGAAAACTAGGCGCAGCAGGCAGGAATGAATGGCACTATTTCACGTTTGATGAACTCAAACAACTGATTCCCAGCGGGCCTTTCGAGACTACTTTCGCCGCGCACGGTATTCTGAGCTTTGGCGACTTTGGCGGTGGAACACTTCAAAAGATGGCTGACTTTCTTGATGAACATTGTGTGGAAAGGCTTGTTCCTTTAGAAAGACGGGTTGTCTTCTCACTTGTTTGCGCAGCGAAACCAGAACACTGAAGAAAGATCTGGTTACGCGGAGCGGGCAGGTTGTGCCGGAGTTTGCAGCATTCGAGGATCTTGCGGATGAGGTCAGCCTTGCTGGCCGTGGTCATGGCGACAAACTTCATAGTAGCGGAACACACCATAAGAAGTGACAACGAAGAAGTAACTGGCCAACTCAGGCACAGACCCAGGGACTACAATGCCGTGGATCGATCAGAATGAGACTCGCAGTCGGACACCCGCCACGACCGCATCCCGATCGTCCTTGTCGCCGCCGGGGTTGGCTACATACTGCAGGTCCGGTGAGATGATGCACCAGGGCGTCGCGTGCCAGGCGTAGTACAGTTCGTAGACCGTCTCGCGATCCGCCGCCGGGTCGATCTCCTTGTGATACTGCTCCGACAGAATCGCTTGCGCCACTCCGAAACCAATTACGTCATCCTCTCGCGACGGGAGCAGGCCCGCATACTGACCACCCGCTGACCAGAAGTGTTCGATCATGTCGGTGTCGTCATGGGCATAACCGTACCTGCCGAAGATCGTCAGACCCTGCGTGTCCTCCGGATCGCGATTCTCCTTCCATACGAGTTGCTCAAACCCGAAGTAGAAGCCGACGTCATCATTGCGGTATCGTCTCGCGCGCCTTCCATCAAGAGTATCGAAGAACACCTCCTTGGGGCCGGGGTTATACCACGAACCCACGAGGTAACGTCCCCCCAGCTTGCCTTTCGCTGAACCGAACTCTGGTGTTACACCCAATTCCCAGAAGAACTGCACGCGGTCAGTTCCGTGGAAAGCGGTGTCAAAGCCGGTGCGTCGATCTCGAGCCTCGGGATCCATTACCGCCGCCTGTACATACAGCCAGTCAGTTGGTCGGAACTTAAGGTAGGCCCCCATGCCGAGTTTGTGCGGAATCGTCGGGTTCGCTACGAGGGCCTTGTTCAGGAACTGCTTGTCTTCGTGGCCTGCCACACTGTTGACATCGAACAGGTCTTTCTCTGTTTCGATTCTTCCCACGCGCAATTCGATACGGTCATTTAGGAGTTTTTGATGCCACCACCACTTGTCCACGAAGATCGGCTCTTCTTCTTTCGCGTCGGCGTTAGTCTTGAACAACCCACCGACCTTCTCTTTGTCGAAGTCGCTTATCTCCCCGCCGGATGTCCCCTTGGACTCAAAGACAAACTCAGCCCCCGAGACCAACCCCATTTTCTGAAGGTCAAATACAAGCTCCAGGTTATAGCTGGCTGCGAAGTCGTTGCCATTCTTGGTCTCCAGCCCGCCGCGAGTGTTAACCATAAACTGGGTATGACTGTTGAGTATGATCGAAATGCCCTGCTCTTCCAGACTGCTGCGTATCCCTCCCCAATCTCCGGTCAGATACTTCGCAGTCCACAGATCATACGTCTCCACATCGCGGGATGCTGCACCGGACGGCCTCTGTGTTTTGAGATTCTCGTCACTCGCGACCGATCCGTCTTCCTGGGCGTTGGCCGAGATCTGCGGCATCCCCAAGAGACAGATCGTCAATATTGCGATCACTAATCGCGATGTTGTCACCGAGTAATAAGGACACGACATGCGTACTCCCTCCACGAGATCCTTGCTTACCTGATCGAACCCTGCTGCAACCTCCGCCTCGTCCCTCCTGCTAGCCTAGAGTTTTGCACATTATGCGGCTGCTTCCAAGGCTTGGAATAAGGGCAGCAGCTTTTTCGTGGAGGGTG
>CP070744.1:4575352-4632584 GCA_020348265.1 Phycisphaerales bacterium
GTCCCACAGTACCTCATCCAGGCCGACCATCCGATGCAATTCACTGCCGGTCTGCAGGGACGGAAGCAGTTCTGCAGCTTCATCTTGAGTTCGTGAGCCGCACGACACTAACGCGCTGATCAGCTCCCGGTCGTAGTCGATCCAGCGCTGGCGTTGGGCGAGGATCGCGTCTCTGATCGGATCGATCTTCTCGAATAGCTCACTGGTGCCCTCCTTCCACTTGATTCCCGCCATAGCGGTATCGAGGCGATCGAAATCAGCGGTGAAACGCGCCGCATAATCGCGGACGTCCTCGGTCGTTGCGAGGGATCGGGCATCAGTGCCGAGCATCCGGGCGTAGGCGTCATCGATTAGCACGCACTGCTCTTGGATGTGCATCCACGCCGCGATCGTGCCATCGGGGGAATCCCCCTGCAAAGTCGCATAACGCTCACTCATGTACTTATGTACATGCCCCAGCGCGGCGTAGATCGTGTCGAGTGGCTCGCGCCCAGCCCCCAGGAGTCTCGCCGGATTCCTCCAGTCCTTACGCGCGTGCGCCGCCGTGAAATAATCATTGGCTTCAGTCAGGAAATCATCGCCACGAGATACCACGACTGATTCGGGATCTACGACAACACGGCTCAGTGTCTTGAATCCGGCGTAGTCCAACTGGTCCGGCAACGTCTCGGACTCCCTACATCCGAACCAGGTAACATACTGAAGTAGGGCGCTCAGGTACCTTTCAGCCGCCTCATCCACAGGCAGGCGGGCCCGCACGAGAGAGTCGAGGCCTAAGCGCAGGGCATTGTCCACGTCGGCAAACGTCTGCCGCATCACGCTTTCTTCGAAGAGCCTCATCCGAATCGTGGTTAGATGGTCAATCGGCCCGCTCGCACCTATCCCCGTGGACAGGAGCGTAAGGATAAAGCGGTTCTCGTTGAAGCTGCGCACGTCTGAAGCGAGCTTCGTTCCCCAACTCAGCGCCGCTTTGGGCTCAGCCGCCTTTCCGGCGGCCTCTGCGGCATTGGTGCGCGGCGTTACGGTGAGTTTGTTGAGCCTGATCGATCCCCATACCACAAACGTAACCAGGATGATCGCCAACACGGTACTCCCGACCTTCAAGAGTCTTCCGAGCTTGCGGTTCTTCACCACGTCCTTCTCGTTGCGGAACACCAGACCGTGCTCGGGAAACATCTTTCGAAAGAAAAGCTGCTTGACGAACAGCGGCTTTTTCTCGGGATACAGCGTGTCCAAAGTGGGAAACTGATCAGCCGCCTCAGGGCCGAGCCGTTCGCGCAGGTGTTTCAGGATTATCTCGCCTTCCTGCGTGGAAGACGTGAAATAGACTCCTCGGAATATCAGGTTCTTGATGCCTCGAGGATTCTTGATCGGAGGAAACAATATCCGAAGGTAGGTCTGGATGGGATCGCGGAGGGTGCGGAACTCCTCGGGAAAGCTGTAGGCCAAGCCGAGGTCAACCTCCTGCTCGTCGTCATGAAGCCGCCGCGTACGCAGCTCATTTAGGCGGGCATAAAGCTCGCCGAACTGCTCATCAAACTGCTCCGGATCATAAAGCTCGTTGAATGCTCCGGGCTTTGACCAGCCGAAGATCTGATGCTTTATTGTGATATCGCGCTCGGCCGTATCGAACAACTGCATGAACCCCAAGATTTTGTCACACTTCGTGATCACCAGGTACGTGGCGAAAGTCACACCCAGCTTGCTCTGCAGGTCACGCAGGCGTTCCAGGGCGGTGTTTGCATCAGCTTCATGTTTCTCCGGTGAATCCTGGAGCAGGTGATCAGCAGAGATGCACAGCACCACGCCGTTGATGGGGAACCCCTTTCGACCTCGCCCGATAGTATCCAGAAAACCCTGCCACTCGCGATGGTCGGCATCCTCCTGCGGATTACAGAGCCGCCCGGCCATGTCGACGAACACCGCGTCTTCGGTGAACCACCAATTGTAGTTCAGAGTTCCCAGCTGGTAGCCCTCGGGTCGACCAGCGGCAAAGGTCAGCCCGCCGTTGTTAATCAGGCGAGTCTTACCGCACCCCGAATCGCCAATGACGACATACCAGGGAAGGTCGTATACGCTGGTCTGGAAATTCCGCTTCATCTCTCGGACGGCAGTGAAGAACTTGTCGTTGTTTGCCTTGATCTGGGCCCGCACGTCGACCCCGAGCGGACCTTGTCCCTCACCGCTGGTAAGTTCGGACTCCATCTTCTTGGAGCGTTTCTTCTTGCCTCTTCCGAAAACCAAAGAAATCAGAAAGGCGAGAATGCAGATTACTACAACGATGCCGGCGACAATCAGGATCAGCTGAAAGACTGACAACTTGAAAAACCGCTGGAGGAAGTAGATCGCACCAATGGGCGACGCCAAGCCGGCTAGCGCCAGCATCATCCGGACCTCCTTGGGGAGGGCCTTGAACATCGCAACTAGCTTCTTCATGGGTCGTTTCTCTTATTCGTAACGGACAGCGTCAGCCCATCGCGGTGGATGTCTCTTGTCCGTAATCAATCATCCGTCGCATCTGCACTCTTCGTCGGCACACCGTCGACCCAGGCCGCCGCCGTATCACTTATGTCCTTGACCGCACTTCGCCAGGCAAGCCGCGAAGCTGCCAGCCATGAACCTATTATCAATGCAAAAGTCAACAAAACGACCGTCAAGCTCATACCCAGGTTGTAGTTGACCTTTACTTCCTCATTGTGCTTGTACGCCTGCGGAAACATCTGATGCCGGTCGCGGGTCGACGCATAAGCCGGTAGCCGCGAGAAGAGCCGCCGGGTGTAGTCCGCCAATTCCTGCGGGCGATCGTGGAACTGTCCCTGAAAGCCCAGCCTCAGACAGGTGAAATACAGGCTGAGAAGTTCGGCGAGTTCGTACTTGTCGCGTCGGTCACGGCGCTCGGCCAGTTCGTACTCCCGCTGAATCTCGTCGCAATCGCGGAAGAACTCTTCGCCACCGAGAGTCTCCGCATGATTGAGCACATCCATGTCCGTCTCGAAGGGGTTGTCGAACCAGTAGCTTCGCCCCTCCCAGTCCGTGTTGAGCATCTTGTAGTCGAGAGCGTAGACCATCATGGCCTTGACGCGATCTTCCCAGAGGCGCTCCGTAACCGGATCGTTGCGAGCCAGATCGGTAGCGTCGCGCAGCGCGGACAGGGCCTCAAAACGCACCTGGTCCGGTGCCGGAACCGACCCGTACTTTATCTGCCTGGTGAAGTTGGTCATGAACTCGAATACAGGCCAACATGCCTCCGTCAGGCGAAGCGAAGGGCCTTCCGACGTTTCTGTCATGAGCGACTCCTCAACGGAACATAGAGTGTCGGCTTGTACTTCTCAATCGCCGCAAGCTGACCCTCCGGTATCCCCATCCGAATCCCGCGCTCCTGCTCGCACTCCCGCCAGTAATCCGTGCGATCCTGACCAATGGTCTTGTCAATCTTGAAGTAGTGAAGCCCGGGTCTGCGCGGAAGCGTTCCCGAAGGGACCGACTTGATTTGAAGCCGCAGGCCCCTAACGGCAATGCTGGCGATTCGCGGAGCGCGCGTCGGCGAGGCCAGCTTCAGATTCAGTTTGTTGTAGATGTATCGTTCCAGCTCGTTGATATCCATTTCTTCACTTTGGAAGGCGACGTACATCTCCAGATTGTCATCGATCCACTGGCGATCGAGCTCGACTTCCAGGCCATCACGGTTGGCCCGATCCTTCTTGCGAGCGAACGGTCGCGAGACGTAGTTGAGTGCCCGGACCGCCTCGAGCAAGATGATGATTCGCCGCCGAAGCGTGTCCAAAGATACGCCGGGGCGATCGTGGTCATAGGCTGGTATCCCCTGGGGAACAAGATCGTCGTGGTATACGGAGAGGGCTCCGACGAGCCGGGAGAAGGCGATGAAGACGTCATAGGGGTGTAGTACGGGACACTGCAGAAGCGCCGCAAGATGGGCGCGCAGCTCGTTCAGGGCATTGAGCTTCAGTAAGTGCTCAGTATTGGAGGCAACTCCGTCGGTGAACATCATTTGATGTTCACGCGCTTCTCTGGCAAGCACTTCGCCCTTGGCCTCGACCTGATCCGCTAGCGATGTCACCATCCCACTTAAGGCTACGTCGGCCTGGATCGAAAGGAGCGGGCCCGCGCCGGTTACCTCCAGCTCGGGAACCGCACCGGGCTTGTCCGTCTTACGCACCGCACAAAGCGGTACTGTCTCATAACCGGTCGTGCCCTCGCCTTCTGTGAAAAGCCTCCCGCGCATCCGCCGGACATAGACCATTTGCGGATTCCCGCCTGTGTTCTCATCACGCTGCATGACCGGGTGAGGCTCATAGCGCGGTGAACCTTCAACAGTCTCGGGATTCTCAAGAGAAACAGCATTGGCCCGGACGGCCTGCATCTCGGGCACACCCAGGAAGATACGTAGCGTCCCACCCGCGTTGCTCAACGCGTTCTCGAAGTTGAGGGGTGCAAGTTGAGTGTTCTCGGGCACGCGCACCCATGTACCGTCCTTGAGGCGAAGATTGCAGCCGTCAAGCCGAAGAGTGAAGTTCTCAAGCGGTTCAGAGGCTATGCTGAGGTCTACGAAGCCCCATCCAAACGGGCGCACCGCATCAAAACCCGTCCGCACCACCGTCTCCATCCAACGCTGGGACGCCTGAAGATGGTGCGGTCGCAGGAACATCCCTTCCGACCAGTGGATTTCAGTCCAGAAGCTCATCCGGCTCGTTCTCCGTTGTTTGTCATAGCATCCAATGCCAAGCTCTCAACGTCCCGGTTCATTTTCTGGCAGTCGGTATGCGCCGGCCAATGTACGCCCTATTCAGGCTTTGACGTGCGCTCGATATACTGGTCTTCACTGGTGCCGCGCCCCTTCACTCCGATCTTCACATAGAGGTCTCGTCGGTAGGTTCCGGGTGGATGAAACTTCGCCGGGGCCACGGGAACCACTTTCCCGTCAGGGCCAATGAACTTCGGAAAAACGTAAATCACCGCGCGCTCGTTGAATAATGAGCCGGCCACCTTGAATCTGCCCGCCTCACGGAACTTGATACCCGCAACCTTGATCTCAGACTTGCCATCCTGTTTCGCACCACACAACCGACCTCCAACCCTTTGGCCGTATACTTCCTTCTCATCGGTCAGGAGGTAGATTTGGCTGCTGGGCAGGTCAAACCTGGCCCCAACGCCGACCTTCCCGATCTCCGGGCGGTACGCGTACCACACGTCCGATGTGATATCTCGCTGCGGAGATAGCCGGGCGTTCACATCGTTGAGTTTGTCGAGATCCGAGGGGTACACGCATACGATGTTGACTTCGAGGGGCTCGCCGGTGCGCTGCTCCGGAGCACGGTTGATGTGCACGCGCGTGTTAATGAAGTCTTCTTGAGTTATGGTCAAGGTGCGGGCGGCGCACCCGATCAACGGCATCGTAGATGTTGCCGAAACAATGCCCAGAATGCAGATACGCAACGAAACAGAACGCCTTGTTACCCGCTCGCGTTGAGACCCGTTCATATTTTCAGTCCTCCTCTTTGACTCAACTAACCGCGTCCATACGTTTCAGCCAATCTCTTGCTGCGCAGTTCCCGAATATGTTGCAGAAACTTCTCGTCTCCGCCATTCCGAAGATACTCTCTCAGGGTGCAGTTAGGGTTTGACTCGGCGCCAACCGGCCCGAGCATGTGCGTGCGCAGCTCACTCTCAATCGATTCCATCGCCGCGTCGCTTCCTACCATAGCGGCATACGTCCAAGAATGTAACAGCCTTAGCCTAAATCTCAGAGGACCGACCGGCTTCCCGCCTTTGGCTGCTACCGTGCCCTTGGCAAACTCTATGACATCCTCGCCCTTAGCGAACGCTTCCCAGGGTACCCTGATCGAAGCATTGTATTTGCAGTAACGATTCAGAAACGGTCGAACGCTCTTGTCAAAGTTATCAACGAAACTGACCAGCTCGATGAAGGCATCCACAAGTCGTTCAGCGCACTGCTTGTTGGGTTGCCCAGCCCCTTCTACCAGCGGAGGCTTGGCCGATGCCAGACGCTTCCACAGATCAGCCAGAAGGGCGTCCGCTCCTCCCGACGCGCTCGATTGTGCTTGGGCCAATTCCTCCTTCAATCGCTCGATCTCAGCATCCTTGTCAGCCCGTAACTGTTCCAACTGTCCCTTGATTTGTTCCAGTTGCGAGGTCAGCTCGCGCCTGGCTTCCTCAAGCTGCTCCGTTCGAGAGTCATCGCCCACCGCAAGGTCAGCACGCTGAGCCTTGAGTTGCAGGTCCTCAGCCAAAACCGTCGCCTCGTGCAGTTGGGCGTTCTTGGAGACAAGTTCGGCTTGGAGTTGCTCAATCTCGGCGTGCGCGTCTTTGAGCCTGGTCCGCTGCTCTTCTATGACGGATTGATGTTGTGAAGCACGGCTTTCTTCTGCAGCCACGCTCTTCTGGGCGTGATCCAGGTCCGCCTGGGTGGTGCGGAGGTTGTCTTCAAGGACAGCCTTATCCTGTCCCAGTGCCTGGACTTGCTTGCTTAGCGCCTCGATCTGTCCAGTCGATCCGTCCAGTCCGGACGCTGTGCGACTTCGGTCAGCCAACTCAGAGATAAACGACCCTAAAAGGCGATATCGCTCGGATTCACGGACTTTCTGCAGCGCCTCGCCAAGGTTCTGGAAAAGCTGGGTGAATTCGTGAGACTGGGCACCCTCCGGATCACGCTGTTTTTCGCTAGTGCTCATACGCGTACGTCACCATCTCTGGATCGGCCTGGGCCGCAGAATGCCGACAAACCAAACGAGCCCACGCTTTGGAAACAGTGGCATGGTATCGCTACGATCACCAAGTGTGTAGATAATATACGCCGCGCGCGTCATTATGTCGACTCTGCCCGGCAGGTCGCGCCTGCCCCGGTAGCCCGGCTGGAGTACCGGGAAGTAGCGACTCAGTAATCGGCGACACGATGCTTGATACACAAAGAGTTAACCTGCATGGCTGAGCCGCACCGCCGTATCATAATAAAGCCCGCCGATCTGAGCGACAGCACCGCCTCGTTATTGAACGAGCATCTCGCCAAGGCGGTTGAGGCTCAGCGGGAACTGGCGACCCGATCGCCGCACGTACTGCAATTCACCGGGGCGTTGCAGCAGACGGACCAGGCTTACTACATCGAGCACGAACCGGCATCGGCAGCCTTCACGATTCCCGAGCTTTTCGATCCTGAGACGGAGGGAGCTGACGAGAAAGCGCTTCTGGAACTCGCGTCCGCGCTGTTCAACACGCTGGAAACAGCACACGGGGGTGGTGGGGGACTCTCGGCGGTACACGGGGGAGTGTGTCCGGGTGTGATCCTGACGTCCGCAGACGGCCTGTTGAAAGTGTCGGATTTCGGCTTTGCCCAGGCCGTTTGTGCAGTATTGGGCGTCGACACCTACCTAAATCTTGCCGTAGGAGCCAACCCGGAGCTGCCGACGGAGGTACAGGGCACAGGTATCTGGCAGGTACTCTCGCCGGACGAGTTCGAGCGCGATGACCGTCTCTGCGCCTTCGTCGACCCTCACAAGTACGGCACGATGCAGCTGGACACTTTTGAGGCCGGATCGGACGTTATCGCCGCTGCGTTCGTGCTTCACCTGGCGGCTGAGCACCAGCATCCTTATCTCCACGCGGACCCGGAAGCGCATCGGATGGTGGCGACGTCGGAGTTCATGGCCGCCGCCATTTACAACGGCGCCCGCCGCAAAGACTTGCGAGAATCTACAAACCCGGGGGTGCGGCTCTGGTGCGATCTGGTGGGGGAAATGCTGGCCCGCCTGCCGCAGGAGAGGCCTTCAGCCAAACAGCTATCCGAGCGGCTCGGGGAGTTCGTAAAGCCTCCCGACGCTGCGGATATGCTCTTGCGGCAACTGGACGAGATCATCGAACGGGTCGAGAAAACGGCGCCGGGCGACGTCGCGTGGGCGGAAGAGACTCAGGCGGTTGATGCAATCGCCCGGAGCGAGATTGCCACGGAGGAGATTCGCCAACGGGCAAGAAGCTTCCTGGCTGAGGCAAACGCCCGGGTCCTGCTGCCGAAGATCCTGGAATTGCTCGATGGTGACGACTGGCCTTCAGCAAAACACCCCCTGGACGAGCTGCTGGCAATCCGTGGCATGCCTGCCGAATTGCGCAAAGAAGCTGAGCAGGCAGGAGCTGCGCTCGAACACAATCTCTATGCCCAGAGGACCCTGGCGGATATCGATGCGAGGCTGCAGAGACTGGACGGAACTGATCCGCAAAAGGCGAAGTCAGAGCTGGATAGCCTGCTGGCAAAGATGGACCAGACACGCAACGACAAGGCTCTCCCAGCGACCATCCAGAGTGAAGCCGAACGTCTTCACACGGCTGCGGGCACGTGGCTCGGTAAGATCACTGCTGAACTCGAGCGCATAGCCGCCAGGCAACGGGAAGAAGCCGAGCGGCTTGAGCGAGAGCGGCAGGAGGATTATGGCAAGGCACGCGCGTGGATGGACGATCTGGAGTCCGCCCTCGCCGAGAAAGAGTGGGAGTTCCTGGCCACTTCGCTGGATGACCGTCCCGACATCACCCATTGGCCGGAAGACGTCGAGACCAAGGTCGGCGAGGTAAAAAGCCGCCTCGACGAACATCTTGAAGAGGAGCGGCGGCAAGAGCAGATAGACGCAGACCGGCGGTCCGCACTTGCATGGAGCGAGGTACTGCGGGGCGCGGTGGAGTCCGAGGATTGGGACGGCGCCGAGAGTGCCCTGGCAAGCAGACCGGAGTTGACCTACTGGCCTGATGAGATTCTCCAGGAGGAGGAGAGGCATTCTCTGCGCGTGCGGCAGTATCGCCAGGAGCAGGCGGATCGAACGCAAGCCTTCGATTGGCTCGGCAAGTTGCGAGAGGCTGTTCAGCGCGAGGCCTGGAATGAAGCCGCCGACGTACTGGCCCGTAGGCCCAAACTCGATTACTGGCCGGAAGAAGTCCTCGCGGAAGAGCCAAAATATCGCGGCGAGATCGAGAAACAGCTTGAAGCGCTTGAGCTGGAGCGGCGTCGCATCGAGGCGGAGCGGAGGCAAGGTCAGGATTGGCTGCAGCGTGTGCGGGACGCCGCCGGCAAGGGCGAGTGGCAAGACGCGCTCGATATTCTGGGATCGCCGCCCCGCATCGACAATTGGCCGGAGGACGTTCCGGATCAAGCCGAAAAGCTCCGGGTTACGTGCACGCAGGAGCTGGAGAGAAGTCGCCAACAGCTCCGCACCGAACTGTCTCAGCGTGTGGTGCGAGAGGGACGCGAGTTTTTGCGCGCAGTGATCAGCGAACACCTCGGCGCGGCGCTTGCTCCCGATTGCGCTGAGCCAAACGTTAGCAACATCGAGTTCGTCAACCCCAAGAAACCCAGCGGTGGAACGGCAAGCCTCTCGCTCTCTTTTCCAAACGACGTTTCACAGGTCGCCGGGAGTGACTTCGAACACGCGTTTGAGTTTACCATAGAGAATGGAGACCCCCGCATTCTCGATGACGACTCGAACCTGCAAACCGCGCTGGTCTCTCACCTGTCCACAGTTGTGGCCAAACTCCAGGAAACACGAGTTGACGATCTGGCGGCATCGTTGCGAAAGGGGATGTTTCCAGAAGCGACGATCGACGCCGTCGTCGACCGGCTGTCCGAGAATGTCCCGGCGGTAGTCTCTCTGTGTGGTCCGGACATAGGTGAGGCAAAGCTACAAACCGAAATCGCGTGGGATCCGGCAACGTTGCACTGGCGTTACAGCGATCAGGCGAAAGTCGCCCAGCATGCTGTTGACATAGCCACCAAAGCCGCCAGGAAGGTCTCCGGTGGGGGATTGCTCGAACGGTCGCCGGAACTTCGGCGTTACCGGTCACTCCTAGCATTGGAGATCGTTGCGCTGCCCCCGGACGACCTCGATGTAGTGCCCGATTCGCTCAAACTCAAGGGGCATCTGACAATCCGACCCGGAGAGAACGCTCAGACACAATCCCTGCACACCATTTCGATCAGAAGTCCGCAGGTAGGACATGTGTCTGCCGAAGCCGATTTGCAGCCTGCCGAACTCGTGCTCAGACAGCTTGTAGTTGCGGCCCAGAACGACGCTCGTAACACCCTGCGCGAAGAACTCACAGCGAGCGTGAAGCAGTCAAAACCGAAAACAAGGCTGACTGCGCTTCCCAGGAGGATCAAGGACCCCGAGGATGAAATACGCTTCGAACTCAAGCGCAGAGGTTTCGCGCCTGCCACGTTGATCGCCGATTGGCATGTCGAGAAGTTCACCTACGTACCTTCGAAGGAATGGAGCGAGGCCCTGGATGGAATTCTTGCGGCTTCACCGCCGGAAGGTGTTCGCAAGCGCGGCGTTGCCGCTGCTGCGACGATCGGCGCTGCTGCGGTGACCATACTTGCCGGAGCAGGGTATGTGTTGATGGGAGGCAACGGCAATCGTACACCGGCTCCAGGTGGCGACTCCTCACCAGGCCGGACGCCTCCCGTGGTGCGCGAGGACGATTGCGAAGGTGTCCGAGCATGGATTGAACGAGTGCAAGAGGCGGTCGATTCGGCTGAATGCGATACGGCCGAAGACATCCACGCGCAGAGACCTGATCTGACGTGTCGGCTGGAGGAAGAGCAGGAGTTGGTTGAGGGCATCGCCGACTGCAGACAGGCAACTGTGTGGATCGAGGAAGTGAGCGGGGCCGCCGCCCGTGAGGACTGGGATGCCGCCCAAAGCGCCCTTGCTGATAAACCCGAACTCGCGAATTGGCCCAGCCAGGTCAGACACCAGGAACACCAACTTGCCCAACAGGTACGCGAAGCACTTCAAACGCAAGCTGACGCCGCCTTGGCAACCGCCTGGCTGAACGAGCTGAGAGATGCTGTCCAGCGCGAAGCATGGAACGAAGCCGTCAGCGCCCTGGGACGCAGGCCGACGATCGTAGCGGCTCATTGGCCGGCAGACGTTCTCGCTGAAGAATCCCACCTGCGGTCGGTAGTCGAGGACAGGCCACCCGTCCCAACGCCTTCATTGGATCAGGCGATTGCCACGGTGCGCGAGGTGCTCGCGACATCTACGCATCTGGAGCCGTTTGTGGCCCGACTGGTTCGGGGCACAAACATCGGAACTGCAGACGAACCTGCTATCTCCTATCGATTGCCGGGGTTGAACAACCCATCTCGAATAGTCGAGCTGGAAAGCAGGGATACGGAAGGCAACTGGATTCTCTCGGCTGATCAGCACGGTGAGATCGAAAACGCCGTCGCCGATGTGGACAACATACTGTCAGTCAGTGGATCGCGACCCCTCCTTGAGCTTCTGCCCGAAGCGTTGACCGATCAACCTGCCGGGTTGATTGACGGACGCAAGCTAAGGCTGGTCGTAGATAGGCCTCCGGAGTGGGCACTTGCCGACAATGAATGGAGCGCGGAAGAGGTTAGTGCCAGGGTCGCCTACGATCTCGGCTCGACGGATGAAGTGCACATCGCCGATCTTCTTCTGCCACTCAGAGCTGCGGGAGGAGCAATCTCCGTTGGTGATCCCGCAAGCGATGTTGTGGAAAGCCTCACCCAGCAGCTCGAGCAAGTTCTGCGTCAACGACAGACGGCTAGTCTGCAGGCGCGGATTGACGAGCTTTCGCAGCGTCTGGCGTCGGGATTGCCACCGTCGGAGCCGACGACTCCGGATCCCGCTGTTCTGTTGGACGGGCTTCGTACCGACGAGGTCGACGTTGCCATAGGCCTGCCCGACATGCAGCCGCGGACCTTCTTCGTAGAGTGGGAACCGGAGAGCCTCACCTTTGCCCTGGGGCCGGTGTGGGAGCAAAAGGCCCGCAAGATCATCTGGTATCGTGATTTGCTGCGCGAGTTGGGAGAAGCCCTCGATTCCGATCACTGGATCGCACGGGGCTCGCAAGGGCGATTCTTTGAGGTGGCCATACCAGACACCTCTACGTGGACGATTGCGGTTACGGTGCCGTGGGTGGAATCGGCAGAGACTGCGGCGGATGATATCGCCCTTCAATTGCCCATCGCGGTCGACAGTTCGAGGCTGAATTGGGCGGACGACGATCCCGCCGAACTGGCTGTACAACTGCTCGAACAAATCGAGCGTCCCGCCTATTGGCCGTTGGTTGAGGAGTATACGTCTTTGACAAGTGGAAACCCCTTCTTCCTTGCCGGTTTCCCCCTCAATGAAATGGCCGCACTTGCGGGCGGTGCCACGCTCGACGCCGACGTGCGCGATAGATTCACCCGCGAAGTTCTTCCCTTCTGGCGCAGCCTACCGGCCATCGGCCCGCGCATGCAGTCGGTCTCGGGCGATCCGGATGTTAGCGCTACGTCGGAGGGTCCAACAGCACTGAGTATGAGCTTCAATGGTAGTTGGGGACTTGCCGAGGATTCCGAGCGTTTCCCGGCGTCTATTTCGGCGGGGGGACTCGACACTCTTCGTGTGGCGATCGCCCCGTCTACGGCACCCGCCACTTGTACGGTGCGCTCTAGCGTAGACTCTACTGGAAAGATCGCACGATCCTGGTCGAACACTGGTGAGCTGCTCTCCCACTATGTGTCGACGCTACCCACTACGGAAGCTCTGAGCGAACGTCTCTCGACTCTGGACGCCCGCCGGAACCTCGATGCCGCCCTCGCTCAGCGGTTTGACGTGCCGCCTGCAAGCGGCGTAGACGGTGCGTCCGTACAGCTCGATCAAGCGGCGGCATTCGACCTTCTGCAGGAGATGTGGAACATCAAGAAATCAGCGACGCCCGCAACCGGGGACCTGCTTGCTCTCACCACGAAGCTGCAGACCGACCTGGGTAAAAACCGTCAGCTCTCCGGCAAACGCGACGTGATAGTCCCCACCGTATTCGTAGAATACTTCCTCGGACCTGTAAGCGCCTATGCCATCGTGTTCAGCGCGGAGCCGCGGGCATCCAGCATTGCCGAGGGTCCAACACTCGTGCGACTTTGCTCGAGCGACAGCCTGATTAATGCTGATCAGAACCAGCTTGGGAGCATCCTGTTCGACAGCGTCCTGAATGCCGCACCGGAGGCTGTCAGAGCGCGAATGGGAAGCAACTTCGACAAACAACTCGGCCTGGTGTTTGCGATGGACGACTGGATGAGCCTGCCCAATCCTGTGAACCTTCCGTTCCAGCCCCGGCAGACGTTTCTGCGCCCGGGCGCCGCGATGCAGGCCCGTGGGGGGCGCCAGGGCTATGTCAACTGGCAATCGCTAGCCGGGCTGGAATCGGGCGACCTCAGAGAACGGGTGTGCGGCTACAAGCTCCTGTCGTCGCTTGCGGACTCTGGTGCGGTGTGGAGTCCCTACGCTCCGGAACAACTCGAAGCGCAACGCTCAGCCGCCCAAACGATTCATCAAGCCCTGCAAGCTTCGCCCTAAGCCAGGGCGCCCAAGCTGGCCGGTGGTGCGTGGCGCACCTACACGTATAATCCGCTGTGAGAATCCCGTAGGGTCCGCGGTGCGGACCAGAGGTGTCATTGAGTCGACACATGATGGTCCACAAAGAAGACTCTACTTTACCCGGCTACCTGGACTGTGGAGCAGTCCTGTAGGGTTCGCGGTGCGGACCACTGGTTCCAGTGAGGCAAAGTCTCATGAACGTAATAATCGATCTTTGTGTTGTGCCCATCGGAGTTGGCGTGTCGGTCTCGAAGTACATCGCCGAATGCGAACGCGTCCTGACCGAAGCGGGGCTCACACCACGTCTGCACGCCTATGGCACGAACGTGGAAGGGGAGTGGGACGAGGTATTCGCAGCAGTCAAACGCTGCCACGAGGCTGTCCACCAGATGGGTGCCCCGCGAATTTCCACCACAATAAAGCTGGGCACTCGGACGGACAGACCTCAGACCATCGAACAGAAGGTCCAAAGCGTCCAGCAGAAGCTGTGAGAGCCGGCATTCTGGCGAGCAAGGGCACTGAGACTCTCTTTCGCCGCGTTCCATTCGAATCCCGATCAGCTGGGCAGCGCGAGGTCGGGCTTTGCCCGACAGAACGTCATTCACTCCAGCGATGTCGGGCCGAGCCCGACCTACCCGGGTAGAATCAAGGGATGATGACGTTCGTTCACCGATCTCCTCACGTCGTCGACGAAACAACGTCGCGCAGGCCGACGAAGTTCAGATGAGTAAGCCCCCGAGGTAAGCACACTGAAGGCTGGCGCTGGACTGTTTAGCGGCGATACTCCGCGGTGTCGTGACACCCGGGGCTGCAGCGGCCTCCGCCCTCAATCGGTTCGAAGTTGATCGGCATCTGCCAGCTACCACCTTCGAACGGAACCGTCGAGGCGGTGTGCCCAAGCTGGTTGCTGCCATGCATCTCGTGACAGGTCCGGCAAGTTCGCCCTTTCTCCGCACGGTTGATGTGTACATGGTGGAGGTTGCGCTGACCGTTGCGAAAACCGGTGAGCGCTGTCCCCTCTTTAGCCAGCACCAGAGCGGAGTTGTGGCACTCGAAGCAAAGCGCATAACTTGCCAGATCGAAATCCTCATAAAACTCCGGCGGAAAGTGCTTGCGAAGCAGGGCCACGTAATTGGACGCGTGCATGTGGTGACACGCGTTGCAGTTGCCCATGCGGACCGGGCCGTGCAGGAAGCGACTCTCTAACAGCGCCGGACGCATATCCGGAATCTTCCGCCCGTCCTGCGCCTCCAGCTCATTGCTGTGGCAGCCTAGGCAGAGCAGCCGCAGCTCGCCCCGCAATAGAACTGCGCGGTTCCCAGCGTGGGGGTCGTGGCAGTTTGCACACTTATCGCCCGTAGATACGGCGCCATGCAACCATTTGGTCTCCGCCAGGAGCGAGCCGATCTCCGCATGGCACTTGAAACAGAGCTCGTTGCCCGCAGCAACAAGCACTGCCGGGTAATCCGATGAATGGGGATCATGGCAACCGACACAACCGTCCTTCTCAATGGCTTTGTGTGGCACACCGGCAGCCGCAAGCTCCGTCTGTATGGCCGTATGACATACGAAGCAGTGGTCGTTTCCTTCGCCACCGAAAAGCAAAAATCGATTATCACTCTCATGCGGCTGATGACACACCGTACACTGCCCGGTCGCGAACGGATGGTGCTTGTGCGCTTGGCGGGGGATCTTGTGACATCGCTGACAGACGAATTCAGCCGACGCCCCAGTCAAGAGGAACTTCGTATCTGAGCCGTGAGGATTGTGACACGGCAGGCAACCCTCATCGGCTATAACCTTATGCAGGCGCTGCTTGTGTCCCGCAACCGGGTGACAAAACTCACACATCTCACGCCCGGTCCGCTTCAATGGGAACTTGTGATCGGGCTGTTCCGGTTGGTGGCAGACATCACACGCGTTGGCTTGCAGGGGTTGGTGTCGGTAGGAAACCTGCAGCATCTTCGCGTGACATTCGGAAGCCATGCAGTCGCTCGGTTCGATAGGCCCTTCAAGCGCCGCCGGCATCTCCGTCGGGAGTAGGGCGGGTGCATCCGGCTGCTCGGCGGACGGCGGCTGCTCCTTCTCACACTTGCACCTGATGGAGGTAGTCAGGAAGAGTGCACACGCAGTTGCCGTCAGGAAGACCGTACGGTATTCGATACCACACTGTTGACGCGGCATCCGCAATATCATCCAAGAGCTCTCTCTGGTCTGCCTAGGACACACGGGCTTACCGACTCGCCCGCATCGTCGATCTTGAAAGCAGTGCTATTCCGGTTGGAGCTCGCGTACCGATGGCAGCAAGCCCTCGGCCTCACGACAGAATTCTGTAGCGGCATTGAGCAGGGCCGTCGCATAGTTGACATTGTGCACGCCGTGCCCGAGTTTGACCAGTCGTATGTTGTGATCAGCATCGGCCAGCAGTATTTCCGCACGTACGCGTGCCTCTCGTGAGAGGTCGGCATCCATGATCGCAAGTGCGGCTTGCGTGCAGACTTCGTCGGATTGGGTCTGGGAAAGAGCCACCTTCTCCCGCCACTCCTCCAACGAGCCCTCATACTTCGTTCCGTGACAGTATACGCAGCTATCACTCACCGCCGTGAAGGTCTGGCCCACGACCAGGGCGACAGGTGCTGGAAGCTGGGCATGTCTATGACAGGCGATGCAGTCGACCTCGGCTCGTGACATCGGACTCGGCATCTTCGGCACGCCGCGTCCACCGAACCCATAGTAGAGTGCCGCCGGTCCGCCATGCGTTCCACCGTGGCATGTTGCACAGGAACCCGGTTGTGCTTCAGACGCCGCCCCGAGTTGATGAACAATCTGAATGTGGCACTGCGTACACTCCACTTTGTGCTCGGTCATATGATGGTGATGCAGGAACTCCGTCTCCTGGTAACGCTCCAGGTGCTCCTCCTTGTTGTGACAGGAGCCGCAGACCTGCTGGGGCACATCGCCGTCACCACGGATCGAGTCGCTATGGCAGTTCTCGCAGGCAACGCCGCGAGTGATATAATCCTCGTGGTCAAAGAGGCCAAGCTCCATCTCGATCTCTTGTTTGGGAGCGTCATGGCAGGAGCGACAACCGGCCAGCACCTCGTTGTCGCGACCGTGCTGGAGGCCCTTGAAGTGGCAGATAAAACAAGTGTCGGTGGTTACGGTCAGATGCTCACCCTGGACGATCTGCGAATGGCAACTGACACATCTGAGCTGCTTGCCGCGTCGCAACTTACCCAGGTGGGGTTTGTGGTCGAACGCAAGTTCGAGGGGCTCCCCATCAGTGGCCGTCACCATCCAGACTTCTTTACCTTCGAGAAGGCGTTGCTCGTGGCACCCCATTCGAAGGCAACTGGCGTCGTGGATCTCGGCGTGAGGTTTTGTGCCGTAGGTCCGCGTCACGTACTTCGCGACTTGCGCCGAGGCCTGATACTTGCCTTTGAGGGTATTGCGCCAGCCCGGCTCAAAGTGGCAGTCTTGACAGGGAACATTGCGGTGGGTAGAGCTGTGCCAAGCCTGATAGTAGGGCTCCATGATGTGGCATGAGCGGCAGAAGTCCGGCTGCATCGAGTATTCGCCGAAGCCTACACCCCCCACGACAATCACAAGCGACACGACGCACACCCAGCCCCATAGGGTCAGCCCGATCGGCCACCATCTGCGGTCGCGTCGCTGCAGCCCGAGAATGCGCCACCATCGTGGACGGCCATCCGTAACGTTGTCCGCAGCCCTGGATTCGTGTTCTTCATTCATACTGCCGCATCCTCAAGAACAGGCGGGTACCACACAGAGACACCATGCCGATCTGCGTGGTCCGGTATCATCCGAGATTTCAAGATTGCGTGTCCCCGACCGAACACAAGAAGGATGATACGGGCACTGACTCCCCGATTCAACTTTGCTGCGAGCAATAACACCGGCAGCAGCGATCGGCGACCACGCCCGCATGCCTGCGCATCGTCGTGCCATCTGGTCAAGAACGCTCGGACAGGCCCTGTCTAGCGAACACTTGGATCGTCCCAGGCAGTCGACATTTTGCGACACACGCGTTGGTTGCACGCTTGCCCAAGTCCATTAGCATAAAGCCCGGATATCTCAGTTAGACGAGGCGACTAAATGAAAAACGGGTGTAAGTGGCACCGGATAGTGCTAATAATATCAGTCACGTTGACGGTGTCAACGGGTTGCGCGCTGCTGGGCAGGAGCGAGCCGAAGCAAGTGTCGGCGGAATCGCGACCGCTTGTCACCCCCGCCACGGAACCCCGTCATGACCGTGGAGGTACTGGTGTCAAACCGGACTATACTGACGGCGGGACGGGTGCTCCCGAACGCATGCTCGAAGCCGGCGACCTCGAAGGGCTAACCTGGCGGAGTATTGGACCGGCCAACATGGGCGGGCGCGTTGCGGCTATTGCTCTCGCTCCTCAGAACCCGCGGACCTTTTTCGTCGGGTTCGCAACGGGGGGGTTGTTCAAGACGACCAACGGGGGCACGACGTTCAGTCCGGTGTTCGACAAGGAAGCTACGTCCTCGATCGGGTCGGTTGCAGTAGTGGATGCCCCACTGGATTGGGCTGGCTGGAAAGACGAAGCACCAGCCGACGCCGAGAAGCCCGCAACGACCCCCCTCGCCGACAAAGGCAAGGCCAAGATCATCTGGGTGGGCACCGGAGAAGGCAATGGCCGAAACAGCTCTTCATGGGGAAACGGTGTCTATCGCTCCACAGACGGCGGGAGTACGTTCACACATCTTGGCTTGACTGATTCGCACGACATACCCTCCTTGGGTGTCGATCCGCGCGATCCGGATATCTGCTATGTTGCGGCTCTTGGCCATTTGTGGGGACCGAACGAGCAGCGCGGCGTATACAAGACAACCGACGGCGGGAAGACGTGGCAGGCCGTACTCCAAATTGACGAGGATACCGGTGCTTGTGATGTCATAATCGATCCACATCAACCCGATACGGTTTTCGCTGCCATGTACATGCGCCGCAGGGCTGCCTACAGCTTTCAAAGCGGCGGCCCCGAAGGAGGAATCTATCGTTCAAGCGACGCCGGGGCGACTTGGACCAAGCTGACCAACGGACTACCCGCCCAGACCGGTCGCATCGGCCTGGACATATACGCGAAGGACCCGCGCATGGTCTATGCGGTTATAGAATCCGATGAAGGTGGGGCGGGGGTAAGCCCATGGGATAACCGCAGCCGAGCAGGTGGGGTGTTCAGGTCCGAAGACAGCGGCGACACCTGGGAGAGAATGACGCACCTCAACCCCCGACCGTTCTACTTCTCCCGAATACGCATCGATCCAACCGACGACCAGCGGATATATCTGTTGGGCTGGAACCTGTATGTTTCCGATGACGGTGGCAGGAGCTTTCGCGCGGGAGGTGCCCGCAAGCCTCACGTGGACATGCAGGCGCTGGTAATCGATCCTGACGACCGGGATCATCTACTCATAGGAACCGACGGAGGGATATACATCTCCAACGACCGCGGGCAAGCCTGGGACTTTCTCAACCATCTTGCCGTTGGGCAGTTCTACAATATTGCCCTGGACATGTCAGATCCCTACCGCATAGGGGGCGGTTTGCAGGACAACGGCACCTGGATGGGACCAAGCGGCACGCTGCGCAGGTCGGTAGCAGGTGACATGGGGACGGCCGACGGAGGGATTACGAATAGCGACTGGTCCTTCGTGTACAACGGCGACGGTTTTCACTTCGCCTTTGACCCACTCGATCCGAACATCGTCTATGCCGAGCTGCAGGGCGGATCGATAGGGCGGGTTCATCTCGATACCGGCCGACGCAAGAAGATCAACCCTTCACCGAAAGAAGGGCAGCCCAGGTTCCGATTCAATTGGAATGCACCGTTTCTGGTTTCAGTGCACGAACCGACGACGTTGTACTTCGGCGGCAACTGCGTATTCAAGCTGACCGAGCGCGGCGACCGTTGGCACCGGATCAGCGAGGATCTTTCCGGGCAGGAAATCGACAAGATCATGGCGGCCGGATCGACCGCGGAAAACTACGGAACCATCACCTCGCTTGCCGAATCTTCGCTTGCTACGGGAATGCTCTGGGCCGGTACGGACGACGGACATATACATGTCACAACAAACGATGGGAAGAGCTGGAAGGAAGTAACCCCGGTCGAGGTTGGAGGCCTGTACATCTCGAAGATTGAAACCTCGCGACATGATCGTGATACATGCTACGTGTCCATCGATGGTCATCGCAGCAACGATTATGGCCCACACCTGATTATGACCATCGACGCAGGCAGAACCTGGCAATCGATCGTAGGCGACCTGCCTCCGGGGCGATCGATCCGTGTGGTGCGCGAAGACCGAACCAACCCAAGTGTGCTCTACGTCGGTACTGAAAGCGCGCTTTACGTGAGCATTGATCGAGGCCGACACTGGGTTAAGCTCAACGGCGATTCCCTGCCCACCGTGCCTGTGCACGACATAGCCCAGCATCCCCGCGAGCTTGACCTTGTCGCCGGTACACACGGGCGGTCGATTTACGTACTCGATGACGCGTCATGCCTGGGGCAGTTGACCCCCGAGGTTATCCAATCCGACTTGCGTGTATTCGACGTGCGGCCCGCCAAGCCTCGGCTATACTTGCCTTACGGCGGATTGTGGAGTGATCGGATGTTCGTCGCAAAGAACCCGCCCATGGGGGCACGTATAACGTATTGGATTCGCGAGTACACCGGAGAGGACGTCAAGATAGCCATCACGGATGCAAACGACACGAAAATTCGCGAAATCACCGGGACAAACAAGCCGGGGTTGAACCGGGTCGTTTGGGACTTACAGATGGAGAAATATGATCGTATTCGTGATCCTGATTCCTCCGGGCTGGGCCAGACTCGCTTCGTACCCGCTGGTGTATACAATGTGAAAGTGACCAGCGGAAAGCAATCTGTAACAACGACGGTTAACGTACTTACAGAACCGTAGTCTTAGACCCCAGAGTGGAGATATGGGCGCCTCCAACGATAAGGATGAGGACAAGAAGGCCAAAAAGGCGGCAAAGGCTGAGGTCAAACGTCTGAAGAAGCAGACCAAGCTGCAAGACGAACCCGTCGTTGAACCCGACCCCGAACCTGCCGCTACGATGGGTACAGACCAGACTCCGGCAGCCACACCCAGTCCACCTTCGCCACAAACCGGGCCGACACCCGCCGAACGATCAGCCGCTGCTGCAGAGCGCCAGGTCAAACTGCAGGAGCGCCGCGTGATCTTGTCCATACTGGCCGTTCTCGTTGGCGCAGCCGGGGTCTTGGCGACTTGGGATAGATGGTCCTGCGTCCCCAGCGAGGCACCTGCTGTCAAGGCAAACCAGAACGAGAACTCTCCCGCCAAGTAGACCGTAAGCGGCTCGCCTATTCCCCCCACGCCGAATGATGTGCAGCCTATCCTGAATCCATCGTACATTGGCGCATCAGTTTGGGGCACGCTCTCGAATTCCTTGTATGTTGCGCGGCCCGCGCGCTAGCATCCAAGGATCGGGCCGATCCCGGTTTGCCGCGCATAACTCCATAACAAGTTGCTGGATTTCCCCTGGCAGGTACGCCTCCGTGCGTCTACGCGTTCAACCTCCCTGCGTCCCAAGGCCGTTTTCCCCCTTGACGATCGGCCGGTGCTGCCGCTCGTCAATCGGCTCCAGCTCGCAAGTGCAAGCGTGGAGTCTTTATTCTCAGCCCTTGCTTTGCAATCCACATACCGTGTGGGCTGGCAATGCCAGAATAGCAGATCGGCCGCCGTCTACTCAAGCGTTCGGATGTGTCAACTTGTCCCGCCGGCGCCGATAAGCCACGATCAGCGACACCCAGCGGACGGAGGGTCATCAGGGGGCGCGGACCTAACTGTATCGGCTCGCCGGGCTTTCCGATAAACCGCTATGGTGTGGGCCGCCCTTCGTCTTGCGGCCGGTACTTCCGATAAACAAGCGGTGATTGATGGACAAGCTCGCCAAGGACCAGCTGGGTCTCGATGACATCCTTCTTATCAATCCCCCGTGGGTCAGTAAGGACCAGAATGTCTGGCATGGGATCAAAGGGGCCATGCCGCCGCTGGGGTTGTTGAGCATTGCAGCATACCTCCAACGAAAAGGGCACAGTGTCCGCATAATCGATCTGCACATCGAGCGCTGGAGCATTGACCGCTTTCGAGTCGAGTTGCAGACCTGCGAGCCGCGCCATGTCGGCATCAGCGTGATGACCTCGACGGCCATAGCGGCCAATCGTATCGCCCGAGTCGTCAAAGAGGTTCATCCCAACTGCGTGGTAGTCGTAGGTGGTGTCCACGCTGAGGCAATGCCAGCCGAGTGCCTCAGAAACAGCGCTATCGATGCCGCCGTCCGGGGCGACGGAGAGCTTACCTTCGAGAAGATCGTCGCGGGCGAACCTTTCGAGCAGATTCGCGGCATCAGCTTTCGGCGGGGTAACCGGGCAGTGCATAATCCCGCTGCTGAAGTGATCAAGGATCTCGATTCGCTGCCCATGCCCGCGTATGACCTCGTACCGATGAAGAAGTACTTTCCCACCATTGGTGCGTATCGTCGGCTGCCCGCGATCAACATGCTCATGACCCGCGGCTGCCCGGGCAAGTGCACCTTCTGCAACAGTGCGGAGACAACGCTCAGAACCCGAACTGCCGATCAGGTCGTCGATGAACTCGCATACCTAAGACAAACGTACGGCATTCGCGAGATTCAGTTCTACGACGACACTTTCACAATCTTCAAAAAGAACGTGCTGCGTTTCTGCGAGCTAATGGAGAAGCGAAAGCTGGGCATAAGCTGGACCGCGTTCGCCCGGACGGATTCCTTCAGTGAGGAGATGGCCAAGGCGCTCAAGCGGGGAGGATGCCATCAGATCATGTTCGGCGTCGAGAGCGGCGACGATGAAATCCTAAAGAACATCCGCAAACCCGTCGATCGGGAGCGGACGCGCTGGGCGGTTCGAACTGCTCAAAACGCCGGGCTCGAAGTGCGGGCAACCTTCATGCTCGGCAACCCCGGCGAGACCGTCGAGTCCATGCAGCGTACTATCGCGTATGCCCTCAGGCTCGATCCTGACTTGGCCATCTTCAACATCACCACACCCTATCCCGGCACGGAGATGTTCAAGTGGGCGAAAACCAATGGCCTCCTAAACACCGAGGATTGGGGCGAGTATGAACTCAGCCGGGCAATCATGACTCTGCCCACGGTGAGCCCCGAGCAGATCGCCGAAGCATACAGCCGGGCCCACCGCGTCTTTTACAATCGACCGATCATGATCGCCCGGCGTCTCAAGCGCATTCGCAACATCAGCCAGTTGAAGGACAATATCCACGCGTTCTTCTACATAGTGCTAAGACGAAGCATAGGTCAGCGCGATTACACCAGACTGGAATGGATAGACGGCTTCAAAGAGAACTTCTGGGACGTACCCATCGAAGATCCGGTCTTCGATGGCAGGCTAATCCGCACCAGTGAAATGCAACGCGGTAAGCTCGGCCTGTTTGAACTAGGTGACGTAGCTGAGCGCAAAGACACCGCCGAACCCATCATCACTCCAACGCCAATGAACTCCGTCTGACAGAGTGTGCCACTGGCTGGCCCGCCAGCGCTTGTTTGTTGAAGAAACGCAGGGCGGGCCCCACCCACCGATCCCGCGAACCTCCCGAAGCACGCATGACCCAGGTAGGGGGGGGCTCGCCCGCCGGAAATCTGCCCCACTCCCGTTGACGGGCCCCTTCGTACGCCGGTATGCTGTGGGAGCATTATCTGGGAGCAATAGCAGGAAACGCACGTATCTGAAAACCAGATATATGGGCGTTAGATTGCAGACAAGCAGCGCCATGACGCAAGGAGACCACAATGAAAGTCTTCATCAGCTGGAGCGGTGAACGCAGCCAAGCACTCGCGCAGGGACTGCGCAACTGGCTTCCCCTTGTACTTCACTACGTGGAGCCTTGGCTGTCCGAAGCAGACGTCGCCGCTGGAGAAAGGTGGGCGCAGGAGGTCGCAAAGGAACTAGATGCCTCCAACTTCGGCATCATCTGTGTAACTCCGGAGAACGTCGGGGCTCCGTGGGTACTGTTTGAGGCAGGTGCGCTTGGCAAGTCGATGCAGGGTAGCAGGGTCATTCCTCTGTTGTTCAGCCTTGAATTCAGCGATATCACTGGTCCCCTTGCGCAGTTCCAGGCCAAGAAAGTCGAACGAAGCGGACTCGGCGAGGTCGTTCTCTCCGTCAACCAGGCAGCAGACGAGGGGATTCCAGAAGACCGCGCCAATCAACTCTTCGAAGCACTCTGGCCGGAGTTTGAAAAACACTTGACAGACATTCCCGAGAAAGCCCCAACCGAAAAGCATGGCCGCCCCCAGCATGAGATTCTCGAGGAATTGGTCACCGGAGTTCGTGGGCTTGACTCGCGCTTCCGAGAACTCGAAGAAGTTGTCTCCGCACACCCTGGAAGATCGCCATTTTCCCGGCGTACAGCGCGATTCCATCCTATGATGCTTCGTGAACTGTCGCACATGATGGGATCAGCGCCCGATGACCCAATCGGGCTCGTCATCTCGGGAAGCATGTTCCGCGAGGCCTTGCCGTGGGTATACGAGTTAGCGATCGAGGCATATAGGGCGACGAAGAGTAGCCCTTCTGGTGAGGGCAGGAGCGCGGTGAAAAAGTTCCAACGCGCCATGGAGGCTACGTTGCACATGCCGTTCCCCTTGGAAGAACTCGGTCTGGATCCAGAAACTGTACATATGTTCTCGCGAGACTTAAGGCGTTTCACGGAGTCTGCACCTTCTGTTGAGGAGGAGGTAAGTCCAAGACAGAGGCCGCCAAGGGACAGTGAGAGGTAGTAACAAAAGTGATCGCCGAATGGCACAGTAGGTGCGATCGTCACACTTCAAGAGGACACAAATGAAAGCACAAGGTTCAATCTGCAGAATCGGGGTCTTTTACGACGGTTCGTATTTTGCCTACGCACAGTCGTACTTTTACCACGATCGGAACCTCGGTTGGCTCAGCTTCCAACCCCTTCACACGTTCTTTGAGACGTTCATTGCCAAGAAGGAGCAGGGCTTCTCCAGCTACAAAGTCGTCTACGCTGCTTGGCACCAAGGTATGTTTCCCGGGAAAGACGCGACGGACGAACAACTTCGCTTTGATAGGCGGCTCTACCACGACCTCATGCACGCTGGCGTAGATCCGAAGTACCTGCCGGTTTCGCAACAGCGACGGGAGAAGGGGACGGATGTTGCCCTTGCGGTGGATGCACTTCAGGTTGGGCTAGATGGCAAGATCGACATCGCGGTCCTTGTGACAGGCGACGGCGACTTTGTCCCCCTCGTAAGGGCTTTGAACAAGCACGGGATTCGCGTCCTCGCGGCCTACTTCGACTTTCAGGATTCACGAGGCAAGAAGAGCTTCATCAACGAACGCCTGCTCAAGTGCTGTAACTACGAGGTAGATGTTGGGAAGTTGGACGGAGATCGTGAGTCGGGGGTTGCGTTTAAGGGACTGTTCCGTACGGCAAGTGACCTTCGGGATCGCGCAGAGGCTCAAACGCGTCTTGCGGACGACCAGGATAGCGATAGCAGTGCGTGAGTGTTGCACGCTCGTCTGCTACACTTAGAGGTGATTCTGTCGGTTGAGAGAGGATTCCACGATGAGGCTATCACATTTCATCGCAGAGACCCTGACCGAGATCGTGAACGGTGTTCGGTCTGCTCAAGACAATGTGAAGGAAACAAATGCGGAAATATCGCCATCGGGTCTTCACAAGTTTTCGAATGATCAATTCCCGGGGCCATTCAAGCCAGGTAGAGGGATTGTCAACATGGTCGAGTACGATGTCGGTGTTGAAACGGAAGGAGAGGGTTCTGCGAAAGCTGGTGTTGGCGTTTTTCTAGCAACAATTGGGATCGGAACGCAAGTAGAGGGCAAAGAAAGAACATCTGCAGTACACAGAATACGATTCTCGGTTCCTCTACTATTGCCAAGCAAGAATGCTCTCGAAGATCAATGTCACGATGCTCCATCTCATTAGCGAAGCGCCGAGGTGGGCGAACGCCAGACGGCAGGTCGGGCTCGGCCCGACATCGGCAAAGCGGATGACCTTCCGTCGGGCATAGCCCGACCTACTACTGACAGATAGCCGGCAGTGACACACGGCCTGTTGTCCGTGGGCTTTGCGCCCACGGCTCTGATTGGCATTTCGACAAGCGGCGGCGGACAGACTGCTGGCAGCAATCACGTATCGCCGTCGCGGGGGGGCTGGGATTGGGATACTTCCTGCAAAAGTTGTCGGCCTTCCTCGCTGTGCTCGGCAGCATCACACAGACTCCGCCAGGCTGCGTGGGCGCGATCGAATAGACCCATGTCCTGCAGCGAAAGGGCCAGGTTGGCGAGGTATTCTACCTTGTGGGGGGAATGCTGGTGCGCCTGGTCAAACTCATCGAGGGCAGCTCCGAACTCGCCTTGATCGGAGAAGATCAAACCGAGCTGGTAGTGAAGGTCCACAGCCTCGGGGTCGACTGTCAACGTCCGGCGAAATGCATCAATTGCCCCGGCTGTGTCGCCTTTCTCGCGCAAGGCCAGGCCCAGCTTCGTAAGAGCTGCCACGTAGTTGGGGTTGATTTTGACGGCTTCCATGAACGCCCCGATCGCTCCGTCGAGATCACCTTTATAGCGCAGAAGCAGGCCCAGGCGATAGTGCCAGTCCGCATGCCCGGGATGCTGCCAAAGTGCACCGCGGAGATTGGCAATCTGCCTGTCCAGCAGCGACCCGATCTCTTCAACAGGCGGACCTTGAGGCGATCGGGCGATAGCCTGAGGCGAAGCATACTTCTTGGTTTGCTCCGCTGCTGAGACCACAAGCTGCAGCCGGGCCGTCTCGCTGAACATCAACGTACTGTTCGGCTCGATATTCGCTGCCATCTCGAAACTTGCCAGGGCATCTTCCGTCTTTCCTAGTGCTTGCTGAGCAACGCCCAGCCCTACATAGGCGCCAAGCAGACGATCGTTTATCTCAGCCGCCCGGCTAAAGTAGCGGGCGGCTTCTATGTAGTCCGCGCGCCTCAAGTGGGCGGTTCCAACCTTGAGAGTAGCTTCGAGGTAGTCTGGCTGCAACTCGACGGCCCGGTCATAGGCTGCCAACGCACCGGCATCGTCACCCGTCTTGCGCAGCAGATCGCCCAAACGCACGTGCTGGTCGGCAACCTCAGGCCGCTTCTCAATAAGCTCGCGCAGGACGCCGATAGCGTCGTCAAGCCTGCCCGCCTCCACGCACGCGGAGATGAAGTCATCCTGCGCCTCCCAGTTGTCCGGGTCCATCGCCAGGGCATACTCAAAGCGCTGTATGGCGTCCGTGAACCGTTCGGCCCGAACATAGAGGCTTGCAAGCGTCAAAGAAACGACAGTGTCCTCCGGCTGACACCAGCAGAGATGTTCATAGTGTTTTATAGCCATCTCCACGTTGTCGAGCTTGAGATAGATGGCAGCTAAACGCTCATGGGCGTTGCGCAGTCGCGGCTCGATCTCCAACGCCGACTCGTACGAGCCGATGGCGTCATCCGTGTCACCCAGCTTCTCTTGACAAAAGGCCAAGGCAAAGAAACTCGTTGCGTCATCCGGATGGCTGTGCAGAGCCTCCTGGAGCTGTTCTACGGCGGCATGGGTAAGTCCCAATCCATCCAGGGCGCAGGCCAGGCCGATCCTGCTTATACGGTCGTGGGGGGTGATCAACAGGACTCTGTCGAACACCTCTCGGGATCGACCGTACTGCCGCTCCTGCAGCAGGCGAATCGCCAGACAACGACATTCCCTCGGAGAAGCTGGGTCGTCCTCAGTGATCGAGTTCTCATCAAGTATGCCGCATCCGCCGTTTGCGAGGAACAAGTCCTCGAATGCCGCAGCGATATCCCCGACGAGCCCCCGGCCCAAAATTTCCAGAAGGTACGACATCGGTTCCCCGACGGGTCAAGCGGGCAATGATGCCAGTGCCTCTCTGGCCGCTTTATATCCGTCATTGATTAGCAGAGCATGGCGATAGGCACTGCGGGCTTTTTCCAGTTTTCCAACAGCACGATAGGAGTTGCCCAACAGGCAGAAAACGTCGGCGTACTTGGCTCCGGCTTCTATGGCCTCTTCCAGGCGTGTCACGGCGTCGGCATTGCGATCCGTACTGGAGTACAGCTCCGCCAGCTCGATGAGAGCGTGCGTGAATCTCGGGTTGATGGCAACCGCACGTTCGTTCGCGTTAATCGCGTCCGTGTGGCGTCCCAGACGACTGAGCACTCGACCGCAATGGTAATGCAACTCCGCAAGCTCCGGCTGGCGCTCCAGAGCCTTCCGCAGTGTCTTAAGAAGGACGGAGAAAACCAGATCATCGACCTCACCCGCAGGCAGTGCGAGGAATGCATCCACAAACTCCGGCTCTCTCTCGATAACCTGTGAGAGTTCGTCGATCCCGCTGGCATCTTCGAGGGGATTGTCCTCGGGCATAGCCGCACGCACACGCTGCGTTTGGCCCTTCTGATGCATCGCCGCAGCTGCTTGAGCAAGAAGCAGACCGATTCGCGCATCATGGGGACGACAAGCCTGTGCTTTCTGCAGATGTCCGACCGCCTCGGCAGGAGCACCACGGATGCCGCAGCACATCGCCAGGCTGACAAACGCCTCGGTGTGGCTGCGGTCGATGTTAAGCGACTGGGTAAAGCGAAGTTCCGCCTCCTCATATAACTCCAAAGCACTAAGCAAAGTGCCAAGTTGGAAATGAAGCTCGGCGCATTCCGGGTTCTCGCGGATGCTCTCTCGCAACGTGGTAACAGCCTCGTCGCGTCTGCCCGACACCCACAACACCATAGCGTGTCTAATCTCTGCGGCCAACGAATCCGGCACATCCTTGGCCGAAGCACCAAGATGATCAGCCGCAGCCACACCCCGGCCTTGCCCTACAAGACATGCTGCCAGATAGGCCGGCAACGACTTATCCACGGAGCCGAGATGGCTGGCAGCGGCGAAAACCTCAGCAGCTTTCTCGAAATCGCCGGCTTGAAGCAGGCAGATACCTCGCCGCACCTCACGGGCAGCAGCAAAGTACCGTGCGATTAAGTTCAGTAATTGTTCATGATCTGGCTTGGGCGCCGCAGGTTTAGCGTCAATCACTGTGGAATCTGGCATTTGTTGCTCACTTACCGGACGTACGGGTACTTTCCGTCGTGAGGTATATCGGTGGGTGTGAGACGCGAAGTTACTACGGGTGTGCAGTGTGTCAGCGCGAGGCGCCCCAGATCTCTCCGGGGGGGGTTGACAGCCTCATAGCCGTATCGTTGGACAGCCGGCAACGCGGACTCTACGCTTCTGACGTTTCCTGAGCGTTCCAGGAGAAGACGCCCCATGTTGGTAAACGCACTGCTGGATACGTACAGCCGCAGCCCAAGAACTCTGGCCGTAGCCGACGGAACGCGCGAACTCACATACGGGCAGCTTACGGTATTCGCGGCAGTTATTCGCGACGTTGTGAGGCGCGAAACTCGATGCGAGCGTGTGGGAATAATGCTCCCTGCGTCGGCCACCTTTCCTGCGGCGTTCATGGGCACATTGTGGCTGTCGAAGGTCGCCATCCCGCTGAATTTCCTCCTCGGAGCGGGCGCACTTGCCCATATCGTGGAGGACGCCCAGCTAGATATGATCGTGACGACCCGACACTTCGCCGATCTTGCGAACCAGCTGCCGGCGCGTGCTGTTTTTCTCGAGGATTTGCCCCTAAAGAGTAGGATTCTTTTCAGGATGATTCGCCCCTTGCCCTGCGCACCGCAAGTCCAAGAGAACCAGACCGCCGCCATCCTCTATACCTCGGGCACGTCGGCTGAACCCAAGGGTGTAGAGCTGTCATATCGCAATCTTCACAGTAACTGTGTTGATGTAATCGCCACTGCGGGTATAGATCACCGACAGAGGTTTCTAAACACACTGCCTCCATTTCACGTGTTTGGCCTTACCGCTAATGTCCTTGTGCCGATCGTGCTCGGGGCTCCGGTATACGCCATTCCGCGCTTCTCGCCGGTCGCATTCGTCAAGACCGTGGCAGAAAAGCGTGTTACGGTGATTCTGGCCATTCCGAGCATGTACGCGGCGGTGCTGCGGACGAAGTCCGCCAAGAGCAAATCGCTCAGATCGGTCTATCTGGCAATGAGCGGAGGAGAGCCTCTGCCCGACGGTGTTCGCAAGGGGTTCAAAGAACGTTTCGGAGTGACACTCAGAGAGGGGTACGGCCTGACTGAGACCTCCCCGATCGTCTCCACATGCACCGTAGCGTCACACCGCGATGGGACGGTGGGGAAACCCATAAGAAACGTCGAGTTACGCATCTCTACTTCCAGTGGGGGAGAAGCACCAACCGGAGAGCAGGGTGAGATCCTTGTCCGCGGCCCCGGCGTCATGAAGGGCTACTATCGAAAGCCCCAAGAGACGCGGCAAGTTCTTGACCGGGAAGGGTGGTTCAGAACGGGTGATGTCGGCTCCGTCGACGACGCCGGCTTCCTCAAGATCACCGGGCGGGTCAAGGAAATGCTTATCATAGGCGGCGAAAACGTCTCCCCCCGCGAAATCGAGAGCGTTCTCGAATCACACCCGGAGGTTGTCCAGGTGGGAGTGATCGGCATGCCTGATGAACTTCGCGGCGAGGTGCCTGTCGCGTTTGTCATCCCCGCACGAGGCTCCACCGTAACGGAACAGGAGCTTCGCAACTTCGCAAAGCGATCGCTGGCCGGCTTCAAGGTGCCGAAACGTATCGAAATCCGTGAGGACCTCCCCAAAGGTCCGACGGGCAAGTTACTCAAGCGGCATCTGCGTGAGTTGCTGTAGCCGTATCACCGGTTCAACTGGGATGAGCCCGGCGCGCGGAGGAGCCTCAGATCACCCTTGTCTTTCTATGGCCGCGTATAGATCGTCGGCGGTTTCGGACTTCATCACCGCGATGCGGAAGTCTTCAGCCTTCCACATCCTGGATATGCTGGCCAGCGCCTGAATATGCGGTCCGGTCTTGTCCAGCGGACTTGCCAAAAGCACGATGAAGGAGCAGGGTCGACCGTCCGGGCTCCCAAAGTCAATCGGAGCGGCGGGCTTGCCCACGGACATGACCAGATTTCTGCACCCTGCAGATTTCCCGTGCGGGACGGCCAGTCCCAAGCCGATGCCCGTGGAGCGCGTCTCTTCGCGAACCATCACCGCCCTGAGCACGTCGTCGCGATCCTGCAACATGTTGTTGGCGTGAAGGCGGTCAACAAGCTCCAGTATGGCGGATGTCTTCTCCGTTGCCTTGAGCGGGACGCATACGGACTCTTTGGTCAGAATTTCTGTGATGTTCATGGGAGGCTTAGCTGGGTTCCTCAAAAACGTCGTACTATAGAGGCACTACCATCCTACGTCGATGTCCGTTATTCCATTTAGATCATAATCTCTAGCCAGTTCGCCCCGTAGCTGCGCACTCCATCGCGCATGGAGGTCCTGAAACAGATAGTTCGTCCCGCCATAGTGCCGGTCGGCGAACCGGTTGCCGTTACTGCGCCCGTCGGAGCCCGCATAGTCCGCCTCCCCGGCGTCGATGTAACTGCAATCGTCGTTCCCCAGCCCGTCACCGCGCTCCGATAAGTCGTTGGCATCGCCGATAATGGGCAGCTTGGGTTTCAGCCTGTCCCGATGCGTAGACCAGTCCGGATTGGCCCGAGTCGCATCGCCGTATACGCCGTCTGCCTCGAGGACGTAGCTCCCTGCGCTCCAAGCGGGGAGGTATACACGGTAGTGGCCGCTGTTGACATCGCTTCCCGGTACTGATTCACAATGGAAGTATTCCTCCCAGCGATCGTGCTGAATGTTTCGCTGCACGGGATAGCTTACCGGCAGGAGGATCTCCTCTTTGTAGACATAGCCGAAAAGCGCTTCCATCCACCCCCATTCCACGACAGAGACGGTCGCCGCGCCAAGTTCGGTGCGGTCGAGCTCGGCTTCTGCCGGAAACCAGCGCGCCGGCGGAAGCACGCCACTGTGAACGTTCTCGTAGGCCGCCAAAGCCGTTCCGATGTCTTTGAGCCGTGCCAGACAGTGTACCCCCTTTGCCTGTTCACGGGCCTGCCCCAACGAGGGAAGCAGGATCGAAATCAACATGGCAATGATGGAAATGACTACGAGCAGCTCTATCAAAGTAAACGCGCGCTGCTCGCATCGAGGGGGTCGAGACGTTTGCAGCATGCGTTTGCTCCGATAACTCACATCTTTGGAGTGCGTGCTTTCGTGCTATGCAGCACGTCAATAGATAATAGCCTTCCCGGATGCAGAATCAATCTAATGCCGGTCCGGTATGGTCGGATATCGTCACGGCAGGAGCAGATTGCCCAACGAAAGCGGATCATAAGCGTTTCGTCTCGCTCCCGACCATGTGCTAAACTCCTCGTTCGTTTGATCGAAACGCGTGATGTTGAAGCCCCAGACGGCGTGGTTCACTTCGCCCGGGCCGAATGTCTCCAGTGGAATCCGCAGCTCTGCCGTCCACCGCCCCGACAAGACGCGCGTAGCCACGCTTATGTCGACCGGCCAATGCTCGCGCAGGCCGCAAGGCGGGTCGAAGCTGATGCCCTTTTCAGTCATATCGGCACCGGTTTGCTTGAGTACGATGTGAAACAAGTCCGTAGGCGAGCGCGTCCCGGCATTCAATGGGTCGATCAGGACTTCGATAAGTTCCTCGCCAACGGGGATCATGTCATCATACCGCACTCGGTTCCGGCGCGAGCTTGATGTGCCAATCGGAGAAGTTGATCGACAGTTAATGGCTATGTATAAGTTCCGGTCATCTCGGACTACAAAACCTATGGTTGGCTCACTTGGCTTCACCTGCCCTGCTGGGAGTCGCTCGGGTTCGACCTCACTTATCAACACGAAACCCGAGGCCACATTAGTAGTCCCCAGCGACCAGTCGGAAAGATCACCGTCGATCTCGATCCCTTCCGGAGCGGGAAGGGCGGTGACGTAGGACACACGGGCACTGACTTCTCTGATCAGGCCGTCGTCAGTTGATAGTTCAACCGGTAAGATTAGAAACCCGTCGGGCCCGGTGGGCATGACCGGAGCCGAAGCCACAAGCTTGACGCGGCGCGACCCGCCCGGGGGGATGGGCGCCAGGCTCAGCGCACCCGCCGCTTCCCACTCCGCTGGGAGGTCTGCGAAGCGGAGTTCTCCTCCAATCGGCGTGCGAGTCGTGTTCATGATCGTCAACGCGCACTCCACCTCCAGCATGGGCCTTGCTCGGGTCCCAATCAAGCGGACCCGCGTCCCATCGACCGCCGCATAAAGTCCGCGGGTTTCGACCATGAAGCGTCGCCACGCTGCGCTCCCGGCGAAGTCCTCTGAATCGCTCTTGGCCGGATCCTCGTAGGCTCTGCTGGTCAGCTCCGCAGCCATTATCCGCCGAGCGATTTCGTAGGTTGTCATATCTTCGGGCCAACCCGCCGGTCTTCCATCGGCGAAGTGCGTCCGGTAGACCCTGCTCCCGACATGAGGCATGATTGACTGCCGCAGCACGTCGGCAACATCGCCAAGACCGTGATCCGCAAGCAATCCACGATACGCGCCGTCCTGCATGCTTCGACGCAGATGCTTCAGGCGAACTGATGAAACGGGTTCGTTTAACCCAAAAGGCCCGCCAGGATAGAGCAGCACCTCCGCATCCCAGCGTACGCAGTCCTCTGGGCTCGGATTCGCTTCCGGATCGGGCCAAGCGTTGACACGCCCAATGAAGGTCGCCTCTACCTGAAGTTCCTCCGAGTGCCAACCCACCGCACGGACGTGCGACGGAGGCGCATACACGCTCACGGAACCACTGAAAGGAGGGCGGTCAACAGCAACCCACGTACGGCGCCCGGCCGCGCGCTCAGCGGCCATCGTCCTCACATCAAAGAACTGCGCTGGGGGCATCCAAACATCCACGGCATCCGCGAATCGCACAAACGGATAATCCACCCAGCCAAAAGCACTCATATCTTGCGGAAACAGACGAGAGGTTATTCGAGACCGGCTGCTCGCTCCGTGGACGAGGGCGGCAAAGCGTCTTGTCGCCTCGACCGCCCGCAGGCCGGGAATGCCCGCATCCGGGACAATAGCATAGCTTCGATCCAGCCAGCCCTTCTCGGCAAAGTGCTCGGCGCAGTTTCGGATATACTCCCCCAGTAGCTGGGTTTGCACAGGAGAGGGATCATCGCGGCCGGCTGAAGCAAGCCCTGAGATACCCTGAATGGGAAAGGGCCAAAGAGGTACAGGGATACGAGAGAAGAAAGCCTGCCCGTTAAGGCACGGCTCGGCAACCGCATCGTACTGTCCCCAGTCAACGCTGATGCTGTTGCTGGCCGTCACTTTGACAATCGGTGCCAGCTCCGGCAGTACAGGATTCAGACGATGCTCGTGCAGAAGACGCAACGTCGATGACAGCAGGGCGTCCAGGTCTTGTCGCCGCGGATTCTCCCGCCAATCGTCCAAGCGCATCCGAAGCGGGCCACCGCGCGCATGGACGTGATGGCTAAACAGCCGGCGATGATCCAACTCGGCGATCAGAGGTATCCTGTCCTGGTCGGGGAGTACGAAAGGCCAAACGGTCAGCTCTATATCGATCGAGCCGGCAGCGCCGTCACCCGACACAATCTCGATATTCGTCATATAAGTCCCGGCTGTCGTCGCTTTGGGGATCGATATGTCGGCCCAGAAGTAGTACGTATGGCCCGGCTGAAGCGTTGCCGGCAGCCCGCCTCGTGGAGCGCGAACGGGCACGAGGACATCCAACGGCTCGGGATCACGCCTGTCGGGCAGGATGGAACGAATATGCCACCCGGGCCAATCACTGATAGTCACCGGATGGGCGCGAAACAGCGTGATTGCCGATGCGGCGATCCGACCTACGCTGGACTCCAATGGGAAAACACTGAATTCCGGTTGGGGCACAGGGGCACCTAAGACGCGGAGCGCGAAGAGACACCCCAGCGTTTCGTTGAGCGCACCCGCCAACTCCACACGGTTGGAAAGCCACTGCTGTTCATCCGGTCGCCTACCCACCTGGGGCGGGTGCTCCACCCTAAGCAGATCGCCAACGACCCAGAGTTCAACGCGAGGAACAGCGCTTTGGCATCCACTTGCCAACGACGCCGCGACAAACAGCAAGAAGCCACACGAATAGGAGACCGCAGGCGAGACGCCGAGTAGGCCGCGCCCCGCAGCTTCCCTGGTTACGCCGATTCCGACAGACTCGAGCCTACGGTGTATCCTCAGATTCGTCACTTCATTCGGCAGGTACTGCCTCATCGACTGGATCAGCCTCATCCACGGGCACTGCGTCTTCGGGCTCCTCTTCGTCCTCAGGCACCTCAGGGTCGGCGAAACGTACAACCGTGAAGATATCTTCAAGCTTCTCCAGTCGAGTGGAGGCCAGCAGATGGAACGGCAGACTGTTCAGAGCCGGGTGGTCGACAACGGCCTGCAGATGCTCAGCCGCGCGGGCCTTGTGAGCTGAACGAGAATCCAATGCGAAGTCGTTCTCCTCAACCGTCGCAAGACCGGTGTGGGCCAGGCCGAACGCTATGGGATTGTCCGGAAAACGCGCGAGAAGAGACTCGAAAGCCTCTCGGGCTCTGTCGTTCAGCTCAGGATCGGGTGGAATCTCGACCTCTTGTGCCAGACGAAGAGCCTGCGACCCCTGCTCCATAAGACTGGAAAACACGAAGCTCTCGTCAGGAGCATCCACCAACATGGCACGCAGTTTGTCGATCGAGGCCTTCCCATCCTCGGGAGTATCGAAACTCAACTGCGTCCGCCGTAGCCACGTACGCTCAGTGTTGGCTGCCTTTGTTCGTACCGAGATGCTGACAACGACTATAACGGCAAGTACCAGTAGAACGAGCAGTCCGACCTTCGTCCCGTGGTCCGTCATGTAGGTCCGGGCAACCTCAATCATATGGGAGAGGTCGTTCTCCTTCAGTTCGTGCCGTCGAGTTGCTTTCATCGTCTGCCTTCCTGGATTGCCGCCGACAAGACATCGTCTCCGCGGGCCACACCCCCACAAGATGCATTCATCTCCCGTTCCGCAATCCTCAGATCTTCTTCGCGATCCTTCGTCGCGCTTATTTTCCTTTCGGCGTTATTAAGACGTCAACAGTCACGCGCGCTGCGATTCCCACGCCGCCTTCGGAAATCACAATGCTACACGATTCTCCGTCGCGCTCGAACTGCATGGTGTATCGGCCATGCACGTTCCCGTCGCTGAGCCCAGTCCAGCGTACCAGGGGCATCTGATCACGATAGAACTCCCTGGCAGCGTGCTTATCGGCCCGTCCCACGTATCGATGCCGCAAGTACCTCAGCGACCCTGCCGACCAGTCCTCGCTGGATCGATCGACCAGCTTGAAACCCGCCGGCACCGGTATATCCGATACGTAGGGGCGCGACGCAGGCACCAATCTGGGTACGCCGTCCGCACCGCGCCGGCTTGCACACGCACCAAACAGGGACAGCCCCACAACCACGACGGCGATCCCTACCCAGCGGGGTATGGACACATTATGTTCCATTTCGGCGCGCCCGAGGTAACGCATAACCATGTAGCCGGCCCTGCCGTGACCGCAACTCCACAGGGCGGTAGCGTATTCTACGCGGGTGCACCCGTCAACGGATCACCAAGTTCGCGGCAAAGATGTCACAGTCTGCCAACGCGGGTACATCTTCGGAGGCTTTTTCTCCTGCTACGAGCAGGATGCAGTCAGCCTGCCTCCGGAACGGAGAGGTCCATCAACACCGCGGGGGGTCGTTTGATCTTGTACGTCCTGCGCCCGTGTCCGGGAACCGGTCTTGCTGCAGGCCGTATGAACGATAGACTCTTGCGGGCAGTAGGCGCGCGGCGACATCGTCGGGACTACGCAAGTCGTGCTGCTGCAGGGGAGGAAGACGGGAGTCCGTTTGCATCGGCTAAGGCAACTCAAAGACAAGGATGAGCTTCCAATGGACGAGGAACAACAGACAACGGCTAAACAAGAAGCACCAGGTTCGGGTGGATGGATCCGTGTAGTCATTCTCCTCCTCATCGTGGTCGCGCTGGCAGGCCTGTGGGCGATGAGACGCGCGGCGCCGCCCGCCCAGCCTAAATTCGAACCACAATTGGTTGGCGAGCGCCCGGACCCGGGCGAGCTCGTGCTTCTGGTTCAGCTGGAGGATCCCCCTGGCGAGGAACCCGAAGGACCCCCCAGCTTCGACGTATCGTTTGAAGTGGACAGATCCACCGCCAAGAACCGCTTGGTGTTTTACATCCAGGAGACGCATGGCTACTACGTTGAATCTCCTGTGCTAGAGTTCTGGTGGCATGAGGTAGGTGAAGATCCGGATACTGACGGTCTGCCCGAGCCGTATCCAATCGAGTGGAGGATCAACAACTACATCGAGGCCAACAAAACCTATAAGGACTGCATTACCATCACCAACCCGGAGCTCGAGCCGATCGGCGGAGACATGGGTTCGGCTGAGAATTGGAGCGGACGCATCACGGATTACCATCACGTTCGGACGGCAGACCCGGATCCACCCCGACCCAGGCCTATGGTCGGCCGCGAGTGCAGCTAGACCGCAACCTGGCATCGGAAGCCGCCGACATCGGCAGGCTGCGCAGGGTCTGTTATGGGTATGGATGAACCGAAGCCTTCAGGTGAGGGGCCGAGACCAGGGCACACATCCCGATGGGTGTTCCCGGTTGTTGGAGTAATCTTTGTCGTTGTTCTAGCATGCGCATGGGTTGTGGGATTCCTATCTGAACCGGCACAACCTGGGGTTCCAACGGGTCCGATTCTCCATTGCCGGCAATTTCGCCCGCCCCCAGGGAAGGAGCCGGAAGAACCGCCCGTCTTCGATGTGCGGATCGAGGTGGACCGGTCTACTCCGAAGAACCGCTTGGTTCTTTACATAACCGAAGCTCATGGCTACTACGTTGAGTGCCCAATCGTGGAGGTATGGTGGCACGAAGCGGGGGTAGATACCGGCCCAGAGGGTCTGCTCGAGCCGTACCCGGTCACGTACGACGTCAACAATGTCATGCTGGCAAACCAGACCTTCAAAGACTGTATCACCATCACCAACCCCGAACTGGAGCCTGTCGGAGGTGATCTTGGCACCGATGACAACTGGAGCGGACGAGTTGTTGGGTACTCGCACGTGCGCCTGGAGAACATCGATCCGCCGCGCAACCTGCCCAAGTCCGGCGGCGACTGCGGCTAAGGCAGGAAGATAAGAAGCAAGTTGCAGAGCACCGATAGGGCCAGCAGCACACTTATGGCCACAAGCCACTGGGTGGAAACTAGACCTGTAACGTCAACCGACAATCCCTCGTCGGTCGTCTCCTTGATCACCTCACCGCGAGTCGCCAGCGATTCGAGGAGGCGATGATCGTATTTCTCACGAGCTTGGAAGGGGGGCATGCCCTTGGCGACAGAATCTAGATCCTCCATGACGATCTTCATGGAGGGGTAGCGATCGTCGGGTTCCTTGGCCATCATCACTTCGATTATCTCGCCGATGCCGGCGGATAATGAGCGGTTTATGTGGTCCGGAGGAACCAAGGGTTCTTTAAGATGCTTGTGCATTACTGCTGACGGGGTTGTCCCGTCAAACGGGACCCGCCCCGTAACCATGTGGTAGAAGGTGGCCCCGAGGGCATAGATGTCCGCCCGAAAGTCAATGTTGACCTCGCCACGAATCTGCTCCGGGCAGATGTAGTAGGGGGTCCCATAGGCACGACCTGCTTCGGCGTTGGCCGTCGCGTAATCTCCCACCTCTCGGGCAAGACCCATATCTGCAAGCTTCACCGACTCGTCCTGGGTCAGCATGATGTTCTTCGGTTTGACGTCGCGGTGAATGAGCCCGTGTTCGTGCGCGTGCCAGAGGGCATCGGCAGTCTGGAGAATGATGCGTATTGCCTCTTGCTCTTCCACGCACTTTCCGTCGGCGATTAGATCGTAGATGGTTTTACCGTCGATGTACTCCATCACGAAGTAGTGGTAGCCACCCGCCTCCCCGACGTCGAAAGCCTGAATGATGTGTTGATGGTTCAGCCGCGCGGCGGCACGCCCCTCCCGGTAGAAGCGTTCAACGAACTCAGGGTTCTCGCTGAGTCGTTTGGGCAGGACCTTTATCGCTACGATGCGGTCGAGACTCAGCTGCTTGGCCTTGAATACGACCGCCATAGCCCCTTGACCGAGTTTGCTGAGGATCTGAAAACCGGGTATCTGCTGGGCGGGACGATACATCGAATCCTCGTCCAGCGTCTTGGCGAGCCTGTTAATCTGAGTGTGGGTCAAGTACCCGTGCCTGATAAGCAACTCGGGCAAAGCAACTGGTTTTCCGTTCTTGGAGAGAGTCTTCTGTTCTGCCAGAACAAGTTCAACTTCGTTGGTAGAGCAGAGCTTGCGCTCAACAACCAGCCGCGCGATTTGGGTGTCATCGGCTGTGGACATGCACAATCCCGCTGTGACGACGCAGCACTTTTAAGCCGCAGACCAATCCTCCAGATCTGCAATCCCTGACAAGAACTTTAGGCCAGAAAACAGCCAATATCAACCAAGAACCCAAAAAGTCCTGAATCCGTATCCGCGCGAAGAGGCCAAAGCACTGGAGTCCGTCGTATTGCCGCCGCATTCGAATAAGACATTCTGCATACGGCAAGAAATCACAGACTCATTCTGAAATCAGGCGCTCCTCAATACAATTCTCGGCTACCTGTCCGCCCCGATCGAGGGTGGCCCGCACTGAAGCTGCCGCCTCAGACTGACGAAGCGTAAACAGGCACGGTATGTTATCGGCTCTTCCGCGTACACCCAATAGTCCGAGAATATGTTCAACCAATCCCTCGCAGCCTTCTCCGCTTTCGGCGGAGACCCTTACAAGGTGTGGTTGTGATGCTTTCCCCGGGGCCAACCATGACGTATCAGGCCATACTGCACCTTTGTCCAACTTGGTCGCCACGATGGCGGCTGGATCAGACTCCTGCCACCACATCGGGACGTCTCCGGAACCGCAGGGCAGCGGTTCGGAACCATCGAGCAGCAGCAGACGGAGATCGGCGTCCCCGGTGGCGCGGATACCGGCCTCGATGCCGGGTCGCTCCGATTCATCGGGCTGGGCGTTGCATCCAGCGGTGTCAATCAACTCCAGAGGGATTCCCTCGACATCTAAGGAGCCGGTCACCCAATCGCGCGTCGTGCCGGTCCGAGACGATACAATGGCCGCGGTTCTGCCCAGCAACCGGTTGAACAAGGTCGATTTGCCGCTATTCGCGGGCCCAATCAGCGCCACCCGCGCCCCGTCAATGAGTATTCTTGCATAGTCGTAACCGACGA
Organism: Phycisphaerales bacterium; assembly: GCA_020348265.1. GTDB lineage: Bacteria > Planctomycetota > Phycisphaerae > UBA1845 > UBA1845. The sequence continues at coordinate 4,615,184 of CP070744.1, forward strand.
TCAGTGCTTCAAGCTGTCGGGCTGCCTGTGCCCGATCAGAGCGGATCAGCGCTTCGATTCTACGCAGGTTGGCCGCGAGGTATTCGCGTTGCCACGCCAGGAATCGAACGGCCCGGACCGTCTTCGCTCGGCTCATCGCCGCGATTGCCTCACGCGCGATCAGGTTCTCCGTGGGCCATACCGATGGGTAGGGGAGGGTAGGATTGACAATGTGAACACCTCTCCTTTCCAGGACTAACAACACGCGCTCGATTACGCGCACTCCGCCGTGGCTTGCGATATCGATTTCCGCGCCGTCGGCAGCGGCCAGACTCACAACCACATCGTCGATGACCTCGCCTCCATCGACGAATCGACCGTAGCGCAATCGGCTCCCATCCGCGCGTGATAGGTCGCTGCCTTTCCCGGGCCGAAAGGCCTCACTGACAAGGGAGAGTGCGTCCGGGCCTTTCACACGGATCAAGGCAATAGCGCCGGTTCCGGGAGGGGTGAGAACATGCGCCTGGTTGCGATTCGTAGGTCTCATGCCCCGTGAGCGGCCAGATGTTGGGAGTAGGCACGTCCTATCCCTCGCAGAGTCAAATGATTGACCTGTGTATCGAGATAGTCGCAGTATGGGGCCATCAGGGCCAAGTCCCCACCGGTAGCCACCACTTGCGGCCAGCGATTCAAGTAGGAGGCGTAGGCTTCGACAAGACCCCGGACCGCGCCGGCGAGCCCTCGGCAAGCACCAGTTTGCATGGCTTCGACGGTATCACGCCCGTAGGGGAGGTCAGGGAAGGCTGGAGCAACATCGGACGGAAGGACGGCGGTCTGCTCGTTAAGTGCCCGCAACTGCATCTTCAAACCTGCCAGAATCGCTCCGCCAAGGAGGATTCCCTCATCGTCCACCAGGTCAACCGTGACGGCCGTACCGAAGTCGACAACCGTACAAGCCGCCTGCAGCTTGTCATACGCCGCGAAGGCAGCACACACCCGGTCTACTCCAATCGCTTGCTTATCGGTAACGGCAACGTCCATGGGAAGAGGAATCGCATCACCGATCACAAGTACGTCGCGATCGAGTGTGGTCTGAACGTACTCGCCTATGCGCTTCGTCGTGTCCGGCACAACCGAGGCGATCACCGTTGCCGGTGTGTGTCCTTTGGGCATAGCATCGTAATGTGCAGCAAGTGCGGCCTGGATCTCAGGCTGGTCGGCGGTGCCTGCGGATAGGGGGGTCTTCACCTGATCAGCATGCCAGGTGGCAATATTGACCGAAGTGTTACCGATATCGATGACCACGGCAGGCGCTTTGGCATCGAATTGGCGGAGCTTCGATATCAATCCTGTCTCCGATGCGGTGGCAAAGGTAGCTCATCCGTCCCCACGGGCTCGCTCTTGACCTGAGTCACAAGGGCCGCGAGCCTCTCAACCATACGCCCAACACCTTTACCCGTGACTGCGCTGATAGGCAATACTCCGCGGCCGATTGCGGTTTCCAGTTGGCTGGCGGCCTCCTCCCCGCCGGTCAAATCGACCTTGTTGGCTGCCACCAGTTCCTGCTTTCCGGCTAGATGGGTGCTGTATTTCTCCAGCTCGGTGCGAATCGTACGGTAGGCCTGTTCCGGCTGTACGTCGCCGTATTCTGAGCCTACATCGACCACGTGCAGGATCGCGCGGGTCCGTTCAATGTGCTTTAGAAAGGCATCGCCCAAGCCGGCACCCTCATGAGCACCTTCGATGAGCCCCGGAATATCCGCCATCACGAAGCGTCGATGCTGTGAGAGTTCTACGATCCCCAGGCAAGGCTGCAAAGTGGTGAAGGGATAGTCGGCAATCTTGGGCCGGGCTGAAGACAGGCGCGAAAGCAAGGTGCTTTTCCCAGCGTTGGGCAACCCGACGATCCCGACGTCGGCGATCAGCTTGAGCTCGAGGTGAAGCCAGCGCTCCCGGCCCGCTGCGCCCGGTTCAAACTCCCTGGGCGTCTGGTGGTCGGGCCTGGCGAACCTGGCGTTCCCCCGCCCGCCTCTTCCTCCCTGGGCAATGCAGACCGGTTTGCCGATCGTTGACAGATCTTTGATGAGAATATCCGAGTCGCGGTCGTAGATGAGCGTGCCTGGCGGGAGTTCGAGAGTAAGATCTTCCCCGCCTCGGCCGGTCTTGTTCTTTCCCTGGCCGGGCTGACCGTTCTCCGCAATCCAATGGTGCCTACCAGCGAAATCGAGCAGGGTCTCGACGTTGGGGCTCGCTACCGCGTAGACGTTGCCTCCGCGACCGCCATCGCCGCCGTCGGGGCCGCCCTTGGGAATGAACTTCTCGCGACGGAAGCTGAGGCACCCGTCGCCGCCTTTGCCGGCACGGATGTAGATGTCCGCCTCGTCAACGATCATGGGCTCAAACCGGGCAAAAAAAAGAGGATGGCTCGAAGACCACCCTCTTGGCAGAGTCTAAAAGATCTTGCCGGCCCGCTAGGGGCGTTCGGCAACGACATCAACCTTCCTGCCGCGAAACCGGACGTACCCGTCCTTTAGAGCGAACAGGGTGTGGTCCCGGCCGTGGCCGACGTTGCGTCCGGGCAGATGAGTCGTCCCACATTGGCGAACGAGGATAGTGCCGATCCGGACCTCCTGGCCCGCGAAACGCTTGACCCCGAGATAGCTGGGGTTGCTGTCCCGCCCGTTCCGGGAAGCACCTTGACCTTTCTTATGTGCCATAACTTCTTGCTCCTAAGTCGCCGTCTTGTCGGCGGTAGCCGTATATCGGCGACGCGTCTTCAAAAACTCTATCGCATTACCCACTCGCGTTCCCGGCGAATCGGGGTCGCCAGGATGCGCGTCCGAGGGTCGCCTGGTAGATCATAATGAATCGCCAGCGTTCGCCTCAAAACAAAGTAGGGCGGGTTCTCCGCAGTAGGGGGCATATCCGGGCTCGCGCTCGGATTCAAAATGCGAACGACATCACCCGAAAGGCCGGCCACGAAGACCGTGAACCGGGCGGCCTCTATGTCAAACATCCGGAATACGACGGCCGACGCCCTTGAGTTCTCCTTGCCCTGCAGGACCGGACCGGTCAGCTTCCACGGCGCGATGAAGAAGGGATACTCCTTCTCATGCTTGGCCCGGATGGCATCGTAAACCGAAGGGCTGATGTTCTCGCCACCCTCGACGATTCGCATCGTGTCCGTCATCAAGCGGAAGGAAGGATATAACTCGACCTCTCGCCCGGTGTTGTTGGTCACCTCGTAGAGCATGTACCAGAAGGTCGTGGTGTGATCGTCACCGGGAAGCTGCAGCGAAATCCGTTGAGGGTCATGGAAAGTAAAGTCCAGCTCCCACGTAGCCGGTGCAACGGTCGCTTCCGGCGCAGCCCACACGACCGCCGCCGCCAGACCCCACACCAAGGCACACATCTTAGCCATCTTCACGCTCTTCATGGTTCGGAGATGATAGCGTGAATCGCTCAGGTGTCAACACTGTGAACGCCTCACGGGGGTGGAGTCCGCGGCCCGACTCTGAAGGCAGGCTCGCGGTACCGTGGCACAAATCCAGCCTTCTTTGCTCATGCGCTGTTTCCCTACACCTTCCCGCAGTCGTTTAAAGAACTACGCCCCGAACGCGCGAACCACCCCATTCGCGTCAACCCCTCGTCGGGGGTGGCCCGGCTACGTTTCTTCAACAAGCTAGGGGCAGCCCGAGGGATCGACGTTCCCGCCCGATGCGGCGAAGGGGTCGCCTTCAATTCCAAAGAGAATCTCCGACAGGTCTCCGACACTGAGGATTCCCTGCGGGCGATAATTCGGAGGACCTTCGCCATGCAGATCGAACCATGTCCAGTGTGCCTGTGGTTTCGGCAAGCCGGAGGCATCCGCCCAATTCGCATTGGTAAGCAAATAGCCCGAAACATCCGTAACGTTGACAATGCCGTTAGGTGGCGTGAACTCGTTTGTCGCCGGATCAACAACACCCACAACATCGCCGTAGTTCCTGTCCGGTTTGGAGATCGTTCCGATTATCAGCGGTTCTCCGCAAACATCTCCGGTAGGCGTCGCGCAGGCGCTGACCGCATACGTAGCAACAGGCGTAATCGCGCAACCACTGATATGCAACACTGTCGAGTCAACGTCGCCAAACTCGTCCCAAGCTCTGAAATGCGGCGTGGCATCCAAGCGGGCAAACCAGTCCTCATCCGTACACGCGCCCGGCGGCCTGCATCCCAGCGGTTCCCGTTGCGGGTCCTGTAGCCACCAGCTGGAGCCTTCAGAAAAATGGTGGAGGCAGGGAACTGTGGGCACGCATGTTCCACCCTCGCAAGCAGCGTCGCTCAGGCAAGTGATATCCTCATTGTTGTTGCACACGTTGGGGCAGTGCGCATCGACCGAACATGCCCGGCGATAATCGCCCAGGCAGCGTTTCATCTCCACAATCTCCACCTTGTAGGCAAATATGGTATTCCCATTGGGCGTCAGATCAACCGAAATATAGCGGTTCTTGGGGGCATCATGCGGCGCAGGCGGAAGCGCCGGCGGCAGCGGCTCACACTCATCGGGAATGCCATCGCCGTTGTTATCCGGCAGGCCGTTGGCTAGATCACATTCGTCGGGAATGGCATTACCATTACAGTCGGGGCTTGTGTAGTCTGCGATGTCGCACTCGTCCGGAATCGTGTTTTCGTTGCAATCTGCCCCAACTTCACATTCGTCGGGGGTGTTGTTAGCGTTACAATCGATACTCGTACGAAAAGCAATATCGCAGATATCTTGAGTAGCATTACTGTTGCAATCCTCAAGCGATTCGCATTCGTCGGGGACGTCGTTGGTGTTGCAGTCATTGCTGGTTCCGTCGAAAATGTCGCAGATATCCTGCATCCCGTTGGAATTACAATCCTCGTCCGTCTCACAACTATCGGGGACGGCATTACCATTGCAGTCGTCGCTGGTTCCGGTAAAGATGTCACATATGTCCGGTATGCTGTTGAGGTTGCAATCCTCGTCCGGTTCACACTCGTCAGGGATACGGTTTTCGTTGCAGTCCTGGCTGCCACCACAATGCGGTGGGGGAGAGCAACCTCCCGCATCGCAGTCGACATCGCATGCATCCCGAATGCTGTTGTGATTGCAGTCTCCCTCCACCGCAAACGTACGCAAAATCCACTCGTTAGGGTCAAACTGAAGGTCCGTAACCGGGCCGCTAACCGCGACGCTATAGGCCTGGACGCGCGCGTCGTTCCAAACCGTGAGTGTCTCGGGGCTCCCACCGATCGTAACCACGAGATCGACAGGCATCACAAAAACCTCGGGATTGGGCGGGTTTTGAACTTGCCCTATCCACACGTGCAGATAGTCCTGACCGCCGACGTTCTCCGTTTCCCAAGTGTACGCATAAGCGGGCGCCCCAGCGTTATAGACCCATTGATCAAAGAACCAGCGCAGGTTGCTGCCGTAGGCTGTGGAGGCGATGGCTGCAAAGTCCGCGGTGGTGGCGGCGGAGAATGCGTAAGCCGCGCGCCAGTTGGACAGGATGTCGAAAAACACCGTGTCGCCCACCACCCCACGAAGCTGATGCATAACCCAAGCACCCTTAAGATAGGTGTAGTCATAGCTGAAGATGCGCCAGTCAAACAGCTCGTCCCTCGGGACGTAGACCGAAGCTCCGGCCCCGGCGCCGGTCGGTTTGCGGTCGAGCATGCAGCTCAGATACGCAGATTGGTCGGGCGTACCGGTCTTGAACTCCTCCCACAGACACTCACTATGCTTAGCGGGCCCCTCGTTAAGCCAGATGTCGCTCCAGGTCTTGCAGGTAACCAAGTTTCCCCACCAACTGTGGGCCAACTCGTGGGCGGTAAGCCAATCGTTAAAGGCCCAGTCCCCACCTCCCTGGCTGGTCATCGTCTGATACTCAGTTGCGCCAAACCATGACGACGATTCAAAGATGCCATATTTCTCATCGATGAACGGGTACTCGCCGAAAAGGTCGGAAAACACGCCGATCATGTCAACGACTTCACTCCATGCATCTCGGTTGGTTTGGTTGTCATACGCCTCAAAAATGTAGAACTCGACGGGCATAGATCCGGTGTCATGAACGTAGTACTCCGTCCAGCGGTTATACTCAGACACAGCAAGTGCCACGCCGTACGCAGTATTCGGGTAGCTGCTCGACCAGTTATAGCGTGCCCGCCCGTCACCCGGAATGTCGACACTCTGAAGCAAACCATTGGAGGGTACGTCGAAGTTGTCGGGAACGGTAATTGAGAAATCCATCGTAGCCTTATCGGAAAGGTCCCCGGGTTGTTCGATGTCACCGTCCTTGGCCGGCCACCAGGTGTAGGCCCACCAGGGCTGGTTGGATGTTGCCACCAGAGGCACGCCATCTTCCTCGCGCACGACGATCGCATCATAAGGCGGGGGGTCGGGTATCCCGGTATACTCAATCGTGAGGGTGAACTCCTCCCCGATTCCATACGGTCGATCAAGCGTAACCACGCGCGTCGTTAGACTCTGTGTAGCAAGTGTTGCCGGAGTTAAATCGTTGAGTAAAGCGTCGGTGATCGTGTAGTGATCCTGCAGACGGAAAGTGAAGTGTGTCAGGTAAGGCGATAGGCTGCGGATGGTCATGCGGTTGCTGCCCGTGATCAGGCAGGTCTCAGACACGGTGTCGATGTCGGAGATTTCGATGTCCAACTGGTAGTGCAGCACATCGGTATGCTCAAGGCTTTCGGCGGTGCCCGTACCATCTACCTGCACTGCCAGCCCAGCTATCCAGTCGCTTGAGGATTTTCGCTTTTCGCCCAAGAAGTGCCGTGTGAGTGCTCTACCCTTACCGCACCCTGCCCGCATAGCATCGATGTCGGGAGGTCCGTTTGAGAGATGCTTGCTACGCCCCAGGTTCTTACCCCCCGCTCCAAGGTCTGTACGCTCGTCCGCATACACCATTCCCGCAACCATAAGCCCAACCAGCGCAATGCCCACTATCCTGAACATGATTTGCCCTCCAAGACCATGCATGGTGCGGCCTCTGAATTGTCACTCCATGCCTCTGCCGAATTCTACGATTAGCTGAGAAAGCAATTATAGCAAATGGAAATGGCGACTACAAAGAAAAAAGAGCCGTAAGCACACGACTCATCTCCCGCAACGCCATTGCCCAATGCCTCCTCCTGCACGGACTCAGTGCGACCGGCGGCGCTCGCGTCACCGCCGGAGGGATCGCGACTGGGTCAAATGAGTTACTCAACCTTCAGGGTGGCTGCTTATCGCTTAAGAAGAAAACTCTCACTAGGTGGTGGCTCGACCAGCGGGGGCTGGGAGCACACCGCGGCCGTTCCCCATGGTTGGCAATCTTCACTCTACCAGCACACAAGCTACGCGTGTCAAGGGTGAAGTTCAATTTTGCATGTTGCTCTCTTAACATGTATACCGCAAAGGGCTGCCGAATCCGCTGAAAAAAAAGCCAGCAGATCTGTTATCAGGACTATGAGGAATATCTGTGTCGATCCGCTAGTTCCTTCGGAGAAGATGCAGTTACTAGTGATCAAGAACACGCCGCATAACTGCGGCTCGGACTGTAAGTTGGCGCAAAGACTATCCTCGCTAATGATCACTGTCTCCATGTTGGCACAAGTCGGCGGGATTAATGGGCAACCTCTATGCAATATCCTGCCCGATTGGTCGTCCACTGACACCGGGTACAGCACCAGCGGGGCGTCGATCGATGTCGCCCATGACGGGTGGCTCGTTTGCGTCGTTTGAAATGGAAACGACATGGCCGGCGAGCGAATGGTGGTTCACTACAACAACGCCGACGGTACTTTCCAGCCGCACTTATCAAACCGGTCGGAGTTGCAATCCTCGCTCAGGCCGCAGGCGCTCGGCTGGCCGGTGCACGCGTGGCTTGCTTCCACGCAACAGCCCGACGAGCAGCCGTCGCCGCCATCCGTGTTGCCGTCATCACTCTCTTCGCCGGGGTCGATGATCTCGTCGCCGCACACGGTCCGAGCATCCAAGGTCAACCCGTCACCTGACGCAGGCAGGACTTGCCTCTTCGCGTGCACGCAATGCGACAACAGGAGAGCGACAAAGACAACTGCGTACCTGGACATGCCCTGGTCCTCACTCATTGACAGCAGCAGGTCAACTGCACGGGCATGGGCGAGTGACACTGCCCAGGTTCATGTGCGGCGAACGGCTGGCGTCACCCGCCTGTACTCCGACAATGTACCACTTTACCTGTTCCACTGCACCATTGCATGGAAAACCCAGCTTTGAAGGCTGATTCACCTCGCATAAGGGTGCGAAAAGCACTGGAAACTGGCTGCGGGATCTGTTATGATGGCGGCTCGGGGAATACGCTATCGTCACGATCGTTCTTTCGCAGGAGGTGGGGCCAATGTCATTCCGGAAGACACCGCAACGTGCTACGTCAAAGCAGAACCTGTCGCATCGTCCCGCTTGGCTGATGGGTGCTGTCATTATGATGGCATTTTGCAGCGGGCTCGAAGCACAGGTCATCTACAACAGCTACCCCGACTGGGTATCCGCTGAAAGCCCGTTGCCTTACAGCACCGGTGGGGCCTTGATCGACGTGGATCAGGACGGCTGGCTGGATTTTGTCGTCGCCAACGGCAACGACATCGAGCGGGAGAACATGGCCGTCTACTATAATAACGGCGACGGAACGTACCGCTCGACGCCAAACTGGACCTCCAGCGACAACGAGTACAACGGGCACCTCAGCATCGCCGACGTCAACGGCGACGGCTGGCTTGATGTGGCCGTGGGTTTGACCATGGCCGATGTCGGCACCTCCACCGCCAGGCTCTACCTCAACAATGCGGGCACGTTTTCGAATCTGCCGGATTGGGAATCCGCCTACGAGCTGGCTGGCTTCCACGTCGCATTTGGCGACGTAAACGGCGACGGGCGGCCCGACCTGGCGGTGGGCACGGGCTGGGGATACGACCCGCCATACCACAACTGGCACAACTACGTGTACATGAACGTCGGTGGAATGCTCGAAACCATCCCGTCTTGGGTCTCGGACGACACCTGGGACTATACGGAGATCTTCTTCTGTGACGCCAACGCTGACGGCTGGCTTGATCTTGTCGGTGGGGGGGAGGGAACCTACACGCACGTGTACGTCAACAACGCTGGGACGCTTGATACTGCTTCCTCCTGGAACACGACGGACAATCCGGGCCAGTCGGTCCTTTTCGGAACCTACGGCGACATGGACGACGACGGGTGGATCGAGCTGTTCACCGCGGACAACAACCAACTGGCGGCAGGCAGCGGCAACTTCCAGCGCTACGACGGGCTCAGCGGGGGCTTCTTCACCACAAGCCCAACATGGTCGTTCTTTGTAGGCTATGCATCAGCCGTTGCCTTGGCTGACATAGACGCGGACGGAGATCTCGACCTGACGGGCGGAGGTTGGTGGGTCAGGCCGAGGTACTTCCTAAACAGCGCTGGACTCCTGCCCGCAACCCCCGACTGGACTGCGGGCAGCGGCCCGGTTGTGGAGTCGATTCTTTTTGGGGACGTTAACAACGACGGTCTTCGTCAGCAAGAAGAGCTTTTCGACGTGTCTTTGACCCCCGGGAGGCACTTGTTCCAGCTGTCGCGTCAGCCTATCCAATGGATCAACTCGGTCAGCGTGGACGGCGTTCCCCTCGAACCCGACGAGCTCACGTTCGATCTGGTGCATGGATGGGTCAGCGTCGGACCGGAGGCGGTTAGCACTGTATCAGTGGATTATGCGTATTCGCTGAAGCCCGAGATGGCCATTACCAACTGGGGGGCAACCTACGGCAACTACCTTTACTACAACATCAATCCCTTGGGAGGCGACGGCGATTTCGACGGTGGGGGAGTGGTCGATTATGACGACTATCTGGCATTCGCGGATTGCTTCACCGGACCTGACAATGGACCTGTCGCCGAAGGCTGCGAGCCGGGCGACTTCGACTTCGACGATGACATCGACTGCGTCGATTGGTATGAGTTCGTAATGGCCTGGACAGGCGACGGAGAGTGCCCCGCACTCGACGATTGCCCGGTAACGAGCCCGCGAATCCCTGCCCCGCCGCATGACACACGGAAGAACCGCTACATCTCCATCGAGCCCAACAACACCGAGGTTGTCGCCTTTCAGATTGAGCTGACCGAGAGTCTGTACTTCCCTGACTCGACGGGAATGGTCCGGTGGATCGGCCCGCCGGATGGAAACGACGTATCACGCGTGGTGGCCGGTCCGTATTACAGCGACGCCTGGCCGGCGGTGCTGCACGTCGGCGACTGCGAGATCGGGCCCGTCTCGACCTTCTCGATTCGGGCGACCGCGGATGAGGTGCTTTACACCAACCCCCTGGAGATTGGCACGATACTCGCCGCTCCGCCCTGGTATTACGGCGATACCGTAGGTGTGGGTACGGGTGCTTTACCGCCTGAGCCCGGTTTCACCCCGCCGAACCAGATCCTCAATGTCAATGATGTGACAGCGTATTTGCTCACGGCTGACGGCGACAGTTCGCCCAGCGCACATACGACCTGGGTCGATCTGCACGGTTTAGATGCCGGGGCTGCGCCGAATTACCTGCTCAACGTTTCCGACCTTCAGCGAATTCTCTTCGGACTCGAAGGACAGCAATATGTCGACGCCCCGGATCAGCTAAATCCCGCGAATTGTCCGTGAGCATCGGTAAGGGGCGGCCGGCCGCGAGGCAGACGGGATCCCACGCTCAACCGGCCGCGCGGACAACCCTCGGAGGATCAAGCCCGCGCACCAATTGCCGCCACGCTGAACTCTGCGATTGCCAGGGAAGTGTCAGAAGTTGTCTGCACCACCCTCGCAGAGGCTCGCGAGGCAAGCGACAACGGAAAACCAGACAGATGGCTTGGTTATGGCCGCGCGGCTGTGTATAATGGCACGGTCGTACAGCGAGGCACGAGGCTTTCGATCAACAGCCCAGAACCGACAGACGACACGGTGGAGGTGCGCCCAATGTCTACTGCCACGCGACCGGTTTACCGGTCACACTCGATGTTCGCCGCTCGCGCCGGGATCGTCGCATTCCTGGCTTCGGCAACTGCAACGATACCCGCAGAAGCGCAGCTATCCGCCGCGACAGATGGCCAAAGGACGGGCAGAACACCCGTGCGCGGGGGCACACCGTATATGTCGTCGGCCGACTTACCCAGCTCGTTCGACCTACGCGATGTTGCTGGGATCGACTACGTAACCGCAGTGAAAAGCCAACAAGGGGGCACCTGTTGGACACACGGCACCATGGCGGCCCTCGAAGGCAATTTGTTGATGACCGGTGCCTGGACGAATGCCGGCGAGAGTGGTGAACCGAACCTCGCCGAGTACCACCTCGATTGGTGGTGCGGCTTCAATGAGCACAACAACGATGACGCGGTTCCGCCCACAGGTGCGGGGTTGGTCGTGCATCAAGGCGGTGACTACCGTGTGGCAGCCGCGTACGTCAGCCGCGGGGAGGGTGCCGTGCGCGATATCGATGGGCAGTCCTTCGACTTTCCCCCACTTCGTAACGACCGGAGTTACCATCACTATTACGCTCGGGACATAGAGTGGTTTGTCGCCGGCTCGACCCTCCACAACATCGACACGATCAAGAGCAAAGTCATGAGCGAAGGGGTCATGGGTACCTGCCTGTTCTCCGCTCCCCTGTTCATCTATAACAACGTACACTACCAGCCGCCCCACAGCGTGTACGATCCCAATCACGCAGTGGCCATCGTGGGATGGGATGACAACAAGGTAACACAAGCTCCTCAGCCCGGTGCGTGGCTCATCAAGAACAGTTGGGACACCGACTGGGGAGAGGACGGATATTTCTGGATCTCTTACTATGACAAGCATTGTTGCCAACACCCCGAGATGGGCGCCGTCTCTTTCCAGAATGTGGAGCCGCTGAAGTATGATCATATCTACTACCACGATTACCACGGCTGGCGCGATACGCTGACACCGTGTACCGAGGCGTTCAACGCCTTCACCGCCACGGACGACGAATTGTTGGAAGCGGTCAGTTTCTACACGGCGGCTGACGATGTCGACTTCATTGTGCGAGTCTATGACCGCTTTCAACAAGGTCAGCTGTTCGACACCCTGGGCACAGCCTCTGGAAACATCGACTATATAGGCTTCCACACGGTGGATCTGGACACGCCGGTGGAGCTCTTCAGCGGCGACGACTTCTACGTTTATGTTGCGTTCTCGCATGGCGGTTGCGCATACGATCGCACGTCGGAAATACCCGTGCTGTTGGGTGGGCAGGCCGCTGGTGCCGACCTCCGCCAAGCCTCAGCGAAAAGCACACACCCGGACGACCCTCAAATCCTGCCGATTCCCTTGGATCCGCGCTTAGGCAAGGATGGGCTCGCAGACAGGCTTCAGGCGACCGTCGTGGCTTCCACGTCCAACCCGGGCGAAAGCTACTATCGCATTGCCTCAACTTGGCTGGACCTGTACGACTATGATGATCCGCCCTGGAGCCGGACGGCCAACTTCTGCATCAAAGCCTTGGCTACAAAGCTAGGGGGCACGCCGGCGGGAGACTACGACGCCCAAGCGATCGATCTGCTGAGCCGTGTGCCGCTCGAAGACTTCGAGTCGGATACCGTGTCGGCCAGTGACTGCTGGGGATATACGTCTTCCTCCGGACGGGAGTACGCCATCATAGGCCTGTACCACGGAATCGGGTTTGTTGAAGTTACCCAACCAACCGACCCGCAAGTCGTCGCCATGCGCTTCGGCGATACCAGTGCATCGAAAGACGTCAAAGTCTACGGTGATTTTGCATACTCGGTCGCCGAAGTTGGGGGCCGCGTTAGCGGTGGTATTCACGTGTTCTACCTTGGTAGCATTGACGGGGGACTTGTCACTTTCATACATACGATCGTCACACCCGACGGTAGCAGTACTGCAACGCATAATCTGGCCATAGACGAAGAAAGCGGCTTTCTATACCGTTGCGGAGGAGGGGACGGCGCGATCTACGGCCTGCGAATCTATGATCTTTCCGATCCGTCAACGCCTGAATTCGTGGGCTCTTGGAACGAGCGCTATGTACATGACGCCCAGGTTGTTACCTATGACACACCCGGTCCCTACGCCGGAAAGCAGATCGCCTTTTGCTTCGCCAGTGACACGCCCAACGGAGGCAAACCCGGAATAGAGATTCTCGATGTTACCGATAAGAGCGATATCGCCGTCCTGGGGTCCATTAACCTTGCGGCATCTCCGATTCTTTCGCATCCAGCGGTGCTCTGTCAGCAAGGCCGGCTATCCCCGGATAGACACTACCTTTACGTCGCAGACGAGCTAGACGAAGGCATGGACCCGCTCCGAACCACGACTACGCGCATGGTAGATGTCTCCGATCTGTCCAACCCGGTGCAGGTGGCAACGTTCACTAATGGCAACAGTGCAAGCGATCACCACGTCTACACCCGCGATGACTTGATTTTCGAAGCCAATTATCGCAGCGGCTTGAGAGTGTTCGATGCTCGAGATCCGCTTTCCCCCACAGAGATTGCCTTCTTCGATACCTATTCGCCGAATGACACACCGGGGCAGGATGCGCTTTGGGGTGTCTACCCCTATTTTGCCAGCGGGACGATCATCGGCAGCGACATGGATAAGGGGCTATTCGTGTGGAGCTTGCGTGATTGCCGAGACGTTTCGAGCACCGGGCCTGACTGCAACGGCAACGGACTGTACGACTACTGCGACATCGACGATCGCACCAGCGGAGACTGCAACGGCAACGATGTTCCCGATGAGTGCGACATCGCCGACGGGCTGCTAAGCGACTTGGACGACGACGGAATCCCTGACGAATGCTGCTACCGCGACAGTGAGTGTAATGACGGGAATCCGTGTACGGAGGACACCTGCGATCAGCTTTGCGTCAATACAAGCGTCACTGGTGCGTGCGATGATGACGATCAGTACTGCACCGGTACGGGCGTATGCGTGGATGGCGAGTGCATACTGGGAAATGCCCCTTGCACAGAGCAACCCCTTAACGTGTGTGACGAGGTCTTCGATCGTTGTGTCGAGTGCCTGGATTACCGAGACTGTAGTAACGACGTATTCTGCGACGGTGCCGAGATCTGTCACAACGGCGCGTGCACAGCAGGGAGTGATCCTTGCCCGGGGCGAATATGTGACGAAGCATCGGATGTGTGTGTGGCGTGCCCAAGCGATGCCGCATGCGATGACGGCCTGTTCTGCAACGGAGTGGAAACCTGCGTCAACGGGGATTGCCAGGTGGGTTCGCTTCCCTGCGCAGGTACAACGCCATTCTGCGATGAGGCTACTGACGCTTGTTCATGCCAGACCGACGACGATTGCGACGACGGTGAATACTGCAATGGATCGGAAACGTGTGACAACGGGTCGTGCGCCGGGGGAACCGCTCCGTGTAGCACTGGTGACCTGTGTAACGAAACCAACGACAGGTGTGACGAGTGTTCCAGCGAGGCGGACTGCGACGACGGGGATGAGTGCACCGCGGACAGCTGCCCCAGCGGCACATGCGTACACCAGGATATCCTGGGGTGCAACGACAGCGACAGCGACAGAGTCGCAGACGATCTGGACCTTTGTCCGGAAACAGCTCGCGGCCATGTGGTCGATGCAGACGGATGTTCCTGTGCGCAGCTCGACGACGATGACGACGGCGTCGACAACTGCAACGACCGTTGCGCGAACACGCCCGCCGACGAGAAAAGCACCGTCGACAGAAACGGGTGTTCGTGCAGCCGGCGGGATTCCGATGCAGATGGAGTCGACAACTGTGACGATCTATGCCCCGAAACGCCCGAGGGCGATTCGGTCAACGGTGGGGGGTGTGCGGCATCACAGCTTGACGATGACGGAGACGGCCGTTTTAACAATGTGGATATCTGTCCCGGCACGCTTGCCGGCGAATCGGTCGACGCCACCGGGTGCTCCGATTCGCAGCTTGACGATGACGACGATGGCGTTGCCAACGGTTTGGACGAATGTCCGGCCACGCCGACCGGCGAACGCGACGATGCCGACGACGAAGGATGTTCACCATCTCAACGCGATCCGGAGGCGCCCCAGTTAGTCGATACCGACAACGACGGTGTGAGCGACGACCTCGATGAGTGCCCCGACACGCTCGACTTCGCTGAAGTGGATGAAACAGGCTGTAGCGTCGAGTCGGATCCTACGACTATTGACACAGGCGAAGCGAATTGCGGTAACGGCATGTGCGGGGCCTTCGGGATGATCAGTTGGATGATGCTCCTGGCCGGTTTAATCGGCCTGAAGACCAAGTCCCTGCACGTGATGTAACGAGCGTGTGCCACTGGCATCTTGCAGCCAGTCCCATCCGTGCGATCGTTCGCCTGGATGTTACGCAACCGTATATTGGCGCGGTGCGCGCGAAAGTGAGATACAGACACTTCAAGAAATGGTGACAAAACTATGACTAGTCGTATGTTACAGGTGGGAACCTTAGTCGCGCTTCTGCCGTCCCAGTTTGCGTCTGCTCAACCAGACTTCTCCGGTGTGGAACTTACGACCACTCACGCGGCAGGCACCGTATATATGATCCGCATGATCGAGGGCAGAGGCGGTAACATCGGCGTCTCCATGGGTGAAGATGGAGCCCTCCTTGTTGACAATCAGTTTGCGCCGCTGGCTGATCGGATTCGAGCTGTAGTGAAGGCTCTGGCCCCAGGTAACATCAAGTTTGTGCTCAACACACATTGGCATGGCAACCATACGGGAGGAAACGTGGAATTCGGCCGCGAGGCGACGATCGTTGCACATTCCGGAGTGCGCGCGCGCCTAGCCACCGAGCAGACACTCCTAGGTGAGATCATCGCCCCCTTGCCAAAAGAGGGTCTACCTGTCATTACCTTCGAAGATTCCGTGTCGATGTTCTTCAACGGTGAAGAGATTAGAATGATCCATCTGCCGAATGGTCACACGGACTGCGACAGTGTCGTCCTGTTCAAACGGTCGAATGTTGTCCACATGGGCGACCTCGTGTTCATGGGGATCTTCCCCTTCGTGGACCTCCATCACGGTGGGGACGTTCTGGGAATGACCAGAAACGTCGAGCAGATGATCACGATGCTTCCTGCGGATGTGAAGGTTATCCCGGGTCATGGGCCGCTCTCGACAATAGATGATCTCAGATCTTACCACCGCATGCTCGTCGAGACAACGGGCGTTGTACAGGAGGGTCTCAAAGCTGGGAAGTCTTGGTCGGACATCAAGCGCATCGGTGTGCCAGTCGAGTGGAAGTCCTGGGGAGACGGCGTCATTACGGCCGATCGATGGCTTGCGTGTATCTACAAAAGCATCACCAAGACCAGAAGGCAGCAATAGGGTGCGGGTAGGGGAGCACCCTCCGAATCGCGGGAGCGCCTTTGAGGGACCTTCTAATCGCAGCGATGCTATGCCTGCAGACTGTCACTCATCGCGTGTGTGCCACTGGCAGCTTGCAGGCAGTGCCATCTTGTGCGTGATCCTGTATACAACACTTGTGCGCAGGCAACCAGTGACATTTGACGGTGAGTGTTTTGGACGGCGGCACACAATGTTGACTACATTATGAGAGTCTGTGACGGCTTTGACGGAGATCCCCTGCTCGACACACTGGCCACCAAGTCTGGAACCATCAACTATATAGGATTGCACACGGTAGATCCGGACACTCCGGTCGAGGTTACAGTCAAGCTTACTGACGTATCAGGCAGGTTAGTCGGGCAGAGGCTAATGCTGCGCGGTAACCGTGAGCAACCCTGTCCCGGAGGCGACTGGAGCAAGATTGGCACGTCGGACCGGCCAGGTAGGCACGAATCACGGCGCCAAAAAGACCCTTTTCGCTTGACTTGACCGGCTTGTGTCGGTACAGTCGCGGCGCAAGATCTGACAACTGGGAAATCATACACACCGGAGCCAGTCAAGGGTAGCGGGTTAGGAGCCCGTCCGAGTAACGAAAACCGTATTACTCGGACAGGCTATTAGGTGAATGCGCATCTCCTGGCCATTGGGGACGAATGACCGGCGTGTGCAGCATAAGATCACCACTCTGAATAGCGACCTTAGCCAGGGGGACGTCAGAGTTGACCGGGAGATCACGCCACCTTTCCGGAATCATCGTGGTAGCACTGTGCTCGGTCTGCGGATGGGATAGCAGACGGGAAGTATTTTCATTCTGCTTTTGAAGGGAGGCACTTGCCATGTCCAATCCAGTTCACATCTTGACACTTGTTGTTGCGGTCGGCATGGCCGCCCTGGACGGCACCGGGGGCTTAACACCGGCCCTGGCCCAGTCGTCCGAAACGGCTAAGCTTCTACCCTCTGCCGGCGCGCCGGGTGACGAGGTCGGCTACTCTGTAGCCGTC
>CP070744.1:4632684-4669251 GCA_020348265.1 Phycisphaerales bacterium
CAACACAACCACAAACAACACCAAAACCACCCCACACCACACGAACAAACACCAAACAAGTGTGTCGCTATCGACCACCTTCATCTCGTAGCGCCCGGTGCTGGCGCTTCCGTCAAGGCCGACGCTCTTGTAATCCATACGCCAGGATTTGGAAATGGGGCAATAGGTCGCGGTTCCCTCTTGCGGGAATCCCCAGTCGTTGAACATCCACCACATGTACTTCTTACGCGTCGGATGCCAGCTCCAGATGCCCTTGGCGGAAAACTCTGCGTGTTCGCTTTTGGAGAAGATCTTGCCCTTGAGACAGCGCTTGTCCAACGCCCATTCCCACTCCGCTGTTCCCGACCATTTGGTGGTGGAATCCTCGGGGACGATCGTCTCCGCCTCCCAGGTCCAGGAACCTACAAACGCCTCATAAGCGTCGAGCTCGGACGCACGATCAGGGCGCTTAACACTGGCGAAGTCCACATTCGATGCCGCGCAGCCCACCAGCATCCCAGCCGCCACTACCGTCACAATTGCCAACATTGACCGCCTGGTGTTCATTGGATTACCTCCGTAAGATGTGGTTTCCGATATCCACTCGCCATAAGGCCTGAAGGATAATCGCACAATGAACCGGACGCCAGCGCCAAAGCAGTGTTTGGCGATCGAATCCGGGTGGCCACACAAGACGCCCTATCGCCGATACAGCTTGGGCGCATTTTGAGCCGGATCAAGTGTGTACAGTTGAACGGGTTGAACAACACAAGCGAAGCAAACCGTCGAGGTGTCGTGAACGTCCCGCGATCAACGGTTTGGAGCAGAGGCAAGCGTGATGGGAAGCTGGGTATATGACAAAGAGTGAAAATGAGTCGACTGTCATCACGGGTTGCGGTTGGGTGACTCCGATCATTGCGGGCACGATCGACGACGTGCTCAGCGCCTATACTGACCGGGAGTCAATATCGCCTGGCGATGATGGTTTTGCGGTCGTGCCGGAAACACTGCGTGATGCCGAATTCAACCTGTCGCCTGAACTTAAGCGTGATCGCGGTGCGTGGATGGCCGGTGTCGCGCTTGAGTATGCTCGCAGAGGTGCGGTCCTATCAGCAGAATCGGTGCCGCCTGAACGAGTGGGCATGGTCCTCGGTTGTGCGCTTGCAGGTCAACTGGGGATGATGGACTTTGCCGGCGAGGTGAGGGAGCAGACTCCTCGCTTCGTCAGTCCGATTCACTTTCCACAGACGGTCGGGAACTACCTGGCGGGGGCACTCGCCCGAGCGTATGCGATCCGGGGCCCGAACAGTACCATCGCGTGCGGCGCCGCATCCAGCCTGCGGGCGATCATCGAAGCCCAGGGGATCCTTGCAGGTGGTGAAGCTGACCTGGTTTACGCAGGCGGAGTGGAGCAATTCTCGGAGGAACTGGCCTGTGGCCTTCACGAGCCGGACGTGTGCCTCAGCGAGGGGGCGTGCTGGTTTGTGCTGGAGCGCAGTGACCACGCCGGCTCGCGCGGCGTAACACCATTGGCAACGCTGTCCGACATTGACGTTACACGTGGGGGAGCCGGCGCGGACGGTGAAGACCTGGAGGGCATCCGTTCATCAGCCGGGATCGAAGAAGAGAACACAATCGTGATCGAGCATTGGATAGGACGCTGCTTGGGGGGACTCGGTGCAGCGGCGACGGCTGCTGCGATCGGGGCTGTGCGCGGACATCCACTTCCTCTGTTGGCTCGCTGCGATCCGCGCGAAACCGTCATATCACGTTGCACACCCACGAGGGATGCAACCAGCCGGGATACTGTAGCGGCATCGGTTACTGCAGACGCAGGGTCGGGACGCAGGACCGCAATCGGGCTTCGTATCACGACGGGCAACTGAACCGGAGTAGTCCATTCGCCCAGTCGCACACGCTCGGCCCGCGGCGGAGGTTGGACCATCCATCGGCATGCCCTTCACCCGCTACGTGCACGGAACCCATGCATGCGTCAGCCGGCACTGGGCGGTGCGGTCTTTTCTCGCGAGCCTCTTATGCTGCCGTCACTACGGGCAGCCGGACGGGATCTTGTTCTGCGGCGAATCCGTGTAACATTCTCCCTCCAGGCCGAACAGGATCAGCTGAAGATCGGAGATGTTGAGGATAAAGTTCGGCACGCACCCCTCCCCCAGGCCGTGCAAGTCGACCCACGACGGGTGCGGCGCTCCCGGCCAGCCTTCTGATGCGGCGAGGAAGCCCTGCACGTCGGTGACGTTCACCACACCCTGGGGCGCCGTGAACTCATTTCCGAGGTTCTCACCGACCGTATCCCCGTAGTGTTGCGGGCCGGGCTTGGTGATCGTGCCGACCACCAGTGCATCGCTGAACTCAATCGCATCGATGGTCGCTCGTAGAGCAAAGGACGCCACGGGCACGATCTCGCAGTCATTAACCTGGAGCAGAGGTTCCGGCCAAAATCGGAGCACGGGGGAGTTGACAACCCGGGCAAGATAGTCGGTACCTGCGCACGCACCCACGGGTGTGTCTCCCGGCTCACTCTGGCAGCTTGGATCGAAAGGTTCGCTGATCCACCCTGTGTGGCCGACAGAGGGATGCTCGACGCACTGACCCGCATCGGGAGCAGTGCAGTCGGCATCGATGCTGCAAGATCTTGCCAGGTTGTCCGAACACCGCCTCATCGAGGCAACCTCGACCTGGAAGGCGACTTCCATTCCTGGGTTGTTGGGAACCACCGAGATGTAGCGGTTCTTTCGGGCGTTGTGCGGAGCAGGTGCAAAAGCCGGCGGGCGCAGCTCACACCCGCCTAGGTTCGAGAGGTCCGTCTCGACGAAATCGGACGAGAACCCTTCGCCCTTCGAGAGGCCGGCGAGTCCATCCTCCATATCTATCGTGAGATAGTTGATTTGGATTTGCCCGTCGAAAGACATCTCGACCTGGAAAGTGTTTATGTTGCCGCCGTTGAATTCAGTCACCGCGTCCCAAGTGACCACCACACGGTCGGCAAGTTCCTTCCAGCTGATCTGCCCGCCCTGTTCCGGATTCAGGTCGTCAAACAGAGCCGAGATGCGCGGCAGGTTGAAGTGCTCCGTCAGCGTCTCACTATAGTCGTCATCTGATTCGGTGAACGTGATAAATCCGTTGCTGGCGACGTAGAATGAAGAGTATGCCGTGCCGTATAGCGAAACCTCACCGCCGCTCGGGCTCAACATCGAGACTCCGTCATCGGTCATGCTCAGCGGGATCCCTCCAGCCGGATCTGTGGGGAGCTCACTGATCGGCTCTACGCAAGCCGAGTAGAACTCAAACGTGCCGTTGGGAACGAACTTAAAGGACAGGTTGTCCAGATCGTTGTCCAGGTCGCTGAAACTCTCGGTGAAGTAGTCCGGTACCGGGGGAGTGACAAAAGAGTAGCAGGAGCCCCCGTTGTCGTCAGTCGCGCTGTTGCCTGCTTCGTCCTTTGCCTCGACCGTATATAAGTATGTTGTCTCGCTCTGAAGACCGATGAGGTTAACCTGCGGCGTGAGGCTGAAAGCGGTAGTCATGGCCTGGTTGGTGAGTTCTCCGCAGCTTTCTCCGTAGTACACTCTGCCGTTCGACGGTTCGTCGGAGTCGAACGTCACGGTGGCGGTGCGGGTCCCAACCTCAACGGCGCGGACGTTGGAGATCTGCGGAGGTTGGCAATCGACCGCCACGTCGGTTGTCACCACAACGCCTGTGCCTCCCTGGCCATCGTCCGCGTCGATATAGGTGCCGGTAACGACATCGCCATTAGCAACCAACAGCACACCAGCTGAGTCGGATTCGCTGAGCACTATCGACCCTTCGAATGTCGCCGTTCCGGGACCAGTCTCGTACAAGGTCACGCTCTCACCGTCCGGCTCTGAATCGGAGTGGATCGTCACTTCTACCGACTCGACGGTTCCGTTATCCACGTTGAGTCCGCAGTCGTTGATTGAGATGTTGACCTGGCTCTCGCAACCGTATTTCGTACCGCAGAATTCGATCTCTCCCATGTCCGTGCAGCTGTAGACGACAGTCAAAGACGGATCACCGAAGAGATGCCAGGTGTCGAACATTTCAATGCCGGCGCCTTCCGGATGTCCAGGTGGGTACTCATCCATCATCTGGCAGGAGGCGGCAAAGCAAAGAGCGCCGTAAGTCGAATATGCCTCGGCCACAAAGAGATCGGTAGCCGCATCCTGGGCACACATGGGTGGATCCCACGATTGGTTGATTGAGGACGCGTAGATGGCGATAGCACCGGTGGGCTCACCGCCGTTTGTAGCCCGCATCCAAGCCTCGGCGAAGCATGTCGGGCCGTCGAAATCTCCATTCACGCAGGCAACGTCAAAGATAAATGGAAGCATGTTGTCGTTTTCCAGCGCGTTGACGTGTGTGTTGGAGAAACCGGTTGTGACCCAGTAGGTAGTCCCTCCGTGTCCGGTGTAGTTGACGAAACCTCGTCCGGCATTCAGGGCTTGCGTGATCTGGGTGGCGGTGCCGCTGGGGGCATAGATCTGGTCAACGGTTGTGTAGCCATAGCCAAGTAAGTCTGTGCGGATGTTGTTGAGGTGTTGATAGTCATACTCACCGTCATCTCCCGGACCTTCGTTAGATGCTACACCAGTGGCCTTCTTGAACCAGTCCTGTGCCGTTGCGGGCATGTTCTCATACTCGATCGTGCGCTGCACTTGCGTATCGACTTGAGCGGCGGTCTCGGCCGAAAAACGCCCAACCAGGATATCCGGATAGTGGTCGCTTCCCGCTAGCAGTGCGTAGGATGGGTCGGATGCTCCACCGCTGGCAAACGGCGTGTCAACCTGGGTGTAGTCCCCGACGAGCAGCACGAACGCCAGGTCGCCGGCATCGTAGGCCGCCTGAATGTAGTTCTTGATTACCGCGTTGCTGTTGCCGATGCTCGAGACTCCAACGATTGTTGTATCGATTCCCCGCGCGTTCTTGTGGTCAGCCAGAGGTTGCACGTTGGGAATCCAGTCGTCGTGGGCGATGATAAGCATGTCGCCGCTTTCGCTCAGCGGAGTGTAGCGAAGGCCTCTTCCATAGTTGACGAAATGCCGTGAGTAAATCTGGCGAAACACATCGACAGTGGCGCTCTTTGAGGCAGGGCGACTGAAAACGTTAACCATTCCCACGCCTGCAGGAACAACCTCTACGGTGATGTTGGTGTAGACGCGCAGTGTGCCTGTCACCGGGTTGTACTGGAAGGGACTGATGACTACAACGACACCGCGCACGTCACGCATGATGTAGGGCTCGCGCAGTGTAGCCAGTTCACCGGGGAACATCGCGTCGGTCTTGTACACATCACCGAACGTGTAGGGAACATCCTTCGGATTGACCGTACGCAGAATGTACCCCTTGGAAGGTGCCACCGAAACGCCGGTCAATTCTATGTACTTCGATGACAGCACGTTGACCTGCATCTCAGCGTCATCCGGGATCACGATACTCCGGCAAACGTTGGGAAGCGCCGGCGCTCCGGCGATCTTCATCGGGCTTTCCTTGCCGAGCTTGATCTCGGTGTACTTCTTCCCGTTAATCATGACCGCATCTGCAGAGTAATCGTTGATCTGATAGGTGAGCACGACGTGCTCCGGTGTAGCGTCAAGCAGCTGCACGTCGACGGCTGCCTGCGCGGGTGCACCGACGCCTGGAGTTGTGATACACGCCACCGCCGCAATTGCTGTCAGCGAGACGATCGTAATGAAAGAGCGTCTGTTACAACCGAAGCCTTTGCGATAATGCAAATACATTATGATGCCATCTCCTTACGTCAGCACGTGTAAACGTGGGATCCATCCCCTTCCGAGTCTGCCGAGCCCGGCCCAGGCGCCGACACACTGATCACCCTCGGTAGTTAGTGCGCTCAACGCGTGACCACCAGGCTGTATGATGACCACGAGAGGACCTTTCCGCGCACACCAATCCCACACATTGGGTCCCTATAATAGCCGGAGCGACAGCGAAGATCAAGTTTGCGTTCGATTCAAGGACACCAGAACTGAAACGCGTCGAGACACTGGCCGAGAACTCATTGCTGAACCGCAGAGCGTGCCGGCGATTTGCGATCCTGTGCCATATTGAAACAGTGACTTTAGCCCACGGGGACGGAGGTGTAATGTACGGTCCTCACGCGTCGAACGCCTGCAATGAATATTGAAGAAACAGCTCGAGCCCATAAGTGCGCGCTCTTCGGCATGCTATGGGTTGCGTGTGTGGGGGAGCGCGGTTCAAGCGCGCCGGCTCGGGCCGGTTGTGAGCGCACAATTGAACGCTGTATTCGTGATGCCCTCGACAGGCGCGTTCGAGAGTCTCCGTCTCACGACCACCACCCCATCACAGCGCGGGGAATGAAACACTGCGGCGGACACTAGCTGTCGCTGTCTGACACTGGTTTTCTCACGGCCTGACGTCGTTATAGGCAGCACATGGATTTCCGGTCGACAGTTCTCTCGCACGCGTCATGCCAGCCTGATCATCCCATAAACGCAACCGGGCAGTTCGTCCGTTCGCTGCACCGGGGCCTGCTATCTCTCCTGCCGCGGGTTGGGCAGTGTCAGGCAGTAGGCACTCGCCGGAAAGGCCCGATATCAGCGGAGTTCCCATCCAGGGTCAAGCACAGCCGGCGGTACGCGTCCGGGCTTGGTCCGAGATCACTTCTGCGCGTCGAGACATATCGGCAGCAGACAAACGTAATGCAGGAATCGTATATTCCTAGGCGGCGGGTGTAGCTGCGGATGCCGATTAAATCAGGTCGGCAATGTCCTTGCGGATCCAGTGAGCCCTTCGCATGGTTACGGTACCCCCAGACAAGATTGTCTTCTACGTTAGCCCGCGGGGGGGACCCGTATCGATTGGAGCTGCGGTGTCGAAAACCGCGCATGAGATCCACAACACACGACGTTCGTGGCAGGGAAGCGAGGCGGAGTTCCGCCGCTGGGCTCAACGGCGTATGGCTTAGAGGCTTCACCAGATCGCCGAGAATCTCGTGGTTACGCCATTCTTCGACTGATTCCCGCGGTGAGTCGTTCCGACTCCTGATGCGGATGTCACCACTCGGGCAGGAGGGCGGCTATTCTTCCGTATCCTCGTTGTCTGCGTCAGCGTCGTCGGGGTTTATTGCATCCAATATCGGGCTGATGGCCGCTGCCAGGATGCTGTCCGCAATGGTTACGGAAATGCTCCTGACACTCAGAGCCAGATAGTCCTCGGGCAAGCATGTGCCGAAATTACCGAAAAGCAGGCCAGCAGCCAGCAACGCTGCCCATTTCTTGTGTCGTGTGTGTTCCATCACAGTTCACTCCGTCCGTGGATCGATTCAACCCACCGAATGCGTCCTTACTGGACATTCATCGGCTTGCGAGCCGCAATGTCAACTGTCTATTTCAGACCAGTCCGTATCGCCGTGTTGGCCGAAGCTGGAACGGGCGCGCGGGACATCCCCGGCCCGGCGTGCTACGCAGGATTCCGCCCGTAAAGGTGTTTGATCAGATTATTCCCTGTTGATTCGAGATGTCCGGCTCGTCATGACGCGAGTACGTCCGAGATAAAGAGGAAAGTGAAGCCGGTCACCACAAACATTATCAACTCTAGTCCTGGAATCATTAGAGGATTCGGGCGGACGACAAACCATTCGCCTCCGCGGGCGTTAGGCCCCTCTGCATTAAGCGTACGATAGCGGTTTGCTGGAACGGCTTGAACCGACTTGTCAAGAACTCGCATCAACCCGTCTAATCTACCTGCAGTTTCGGGTCCTTTGGCTCTATTACCTGGAGGAGGATCTCCATCGCCTGGCTCAAGCGGTTCATGGGTGGAATCGGGTGACGCCTGGGAGATAACGGTCCTGCCCGTCGCGCTGGACGAGGAACCGGGTGTCTCGATGCTGTTCGCGTACTCCCTCATACACGCGACGAGCTTGTTGATTGCCTCGAACATCCCGGCATTCAAGCTCTCCCGCAGCTGTCCCATGCATTTCGGACAGACTTCGCCACTCCTCGCAGAGTGGACAATGTCCGGTTTGAACTCCTTGCGGTCGAAGAAACACGCAAGAGTCGCTTTGTGGTTCTTTATATTCGGTGCGACGAAGCTCAGTGTGTATCGCACCAAATAGTAACTTACATACAATGCGAGCGAGTCCAAGAATCCGTGGTCCTGGATAGTGAAGACGGCCAATCCCTCGTTGGCCTTGTGGGATCCCATAGCGTTCTTGTATACCGTGGTCTCCAACTGAGCATCGATTACACCCAACAGGTAGGGGCGGTGCCCTTTTGCGTCGCTTCGATATGAACGCAGGAACTTAATACTACAACGCCACTTGGTCGTCTCGGGCGGATAAACCCGCGTTTTGGGGCCGCCAGGGCAAGCGCAAATGGCCTGAAGGGCCATGTGGCGCTGTAGTATTAGGGAACACGACTTCCCAAATCGCGAGCGGAGTCGAGGTAGCCGAGTTGATGATAGTCCAGGCGACTGCGTCACCAATGTGGACTTCCGCTCGATCGGGCTCGACGCATATACGAGACCCTGTGAACTCGATTCGTATCCGCATTTCCCGGACTCTCACCAAACCTACAGGGGAAACCACTCCCAGCTCATACGGCCACACATGGGAGTCAAGCTTGCCCACCACTTTTTGCGCGTCTAGATACGAGAAAGACCAGCAATGGCCCACACTGCAGAGAGGGTATGCGCACCAGTCGGCGTTGTGGGAGGCGGCCATCGACGTAGCGCGGGGGACCTGATCGCGCTCCGCAGGTACAAGTGTTTTGAATGAAATGAGTACCGGCTAGAACCGGTTCTCGATTGGGTCGCAGAATCTTACGGTTCAAGAGTGCTCGCTCAAAACCCGCCTTACTTTCGCCAAAACCGTGTTCTTGGAGTACCTGAATCCCGTTTCCCGCCGGGCGACTATCGAATTCGATTCTCAGCACAGGGCTGCTCTTGCCGTCGCATCTGCGCTGTTGTGGGCATACGCCCGGGCGTATCCACCGTGATGACGGGCTGTTCTGCACCGGCATCGAATTGTGCGTGGGTGGCCGACGTGCCGCGGGCGGCTATCCGTGCCCGGAAGTTGGGCTTGTCTGTGACGCCGTCGATGACGTGTGCGCGTGTGCTAAGCAGCTGACGCTTTCGCGCTTCGGGATATTCATCGAATACCTCGCTGGTTCGGGGGCTGCGGCGGGGAAAGGGCACGCTTGCCCGGACGTCGAGTGAGACGGGGATGTCGATCCGGCAAATCCGGCCACTCTGCAGGTGAGCTTCGTCGGGTGACACGAAGCACGCAGGCAAGGCAGGTCTTCACCCGAAGGTGCTGCGGGTCTGCGAGTGATGGTCTTGCGAAGGCAAGGGCTGTCTGTCGGGATCGGAAGGCGGCGGAAACTCGGTAGTATGTTTCGAAAGGAGTCGGTTTCGTGCCGACTCGGCATCTGTAGTGCCGATAATGTGGCGCCGTTTTCCAGTAAGAACTGATGCAAAGGGTTGACAAATAGTGTATAATATAACGGATGTAATTGTGCACTCTTGCCGGCCTGCGCGTTTGCTTAGCCATTCCCTCCGGCTAACCAAAAAATGCGCGTAGGCCGGCTGCCTTTTTTCCACGCGCAACTTGGGGTCAAGCACGTGTCAGTCGACTCGCCGGCATGACGCCAGCGTGCTTTCATTAGCCTACGTATCACCCGTGCGGATTTCTGGTCTATAGGCATGACGGCAGCGCGGATCGACACACTGAGAACGCTCTGAGCAAGCGTAGCCCCACAGCACCCCGATGGGAAGATCTTCGCATCCATGTTCACGCCATCGGTACAGGGCGTTGAGCAGCTTGGTGTCGGAGTCGCGCCCGCGGGAACGAACTTGCGAATGATTCGTAGCGAAGTGCCGTCATTCAGATCTTCCAAGGCCAAGACCGCCCTGGGTGATAGTGCCTCGAATCCGTGGGTTTCCTGGGTGGGGTGCGTGAGATCTTGCCGTCGACTGAAGGCCTCATTCTCCTGGTAGCATGTACGGTAACCGATTCCTGTACGCCGTCAATCCAGCAGCCCTTTAGGTCTGTGATTGTCAGCGGAGTGCGCGTACGAAAGCCCAGAGAAAAAGTGGTTTAGCGCGTAAGATTTGGGCTCCCAGACGGGACTACCCCAATAGAGACGACTGTTGGTGTCTACGAAGGAGGACCCGTCTATGTCCAGGTACTCGATTGTTGTTGTTGCTGTCTGGTCGTTTGGTGTGCATGCGGAGGGGCAGGACTCGGCCGAGTTCGACGGTGGTGCGGCTCTTGATGCTCGGGCGGTGTGCGGAAACGGAACCACCGAATCCGGCGAAGAGTGTGATGACGGCAACACGCACGCTGGCGACGGCTGCTCGTCGAGCTGTACCGTGATGAGGGGCTACGCCTGCATCGGCGAGCCGAGCTTTTGTGGTCTTGACTGCAACGAGAACGACCTGCCGGACGAATGCGACCTAGACTGTGCTGCTTTGGACAACGCCTGCAACGTGCCGGACTGCGGGTTGAGCGAGGACTGCAACTATGACGCCCGGCCCGACGAGTGCGGCGTGGTAGATGAATGTCTGCGGGGCTTCATCACTTCGCCCGCTGCACTCAACGCCAATGCCTCGTACGACTCCGGCATCGACTACGTTCCTGCACTCGCTACGGATGGCCAGGGCAACTGGGTAGCGGTGTGGGAATCTTCCGAAGATCTTGACGGAGCAGTAGGAACTGACCGCGACATTCTCTTTTCTGTCAGCGATGACGATGGCATTACCTGGACTACGCCCGCCGCGCTTAATGCTAATGCCGCTTCCGACTGGGGCAACGACTACTCGCCGCAGGTAACGACGGATAGACAAGGCACCTGGTCGGCAATGTGGGACTCCTACGACCATCTCGGCGGAACGATCGGAACGGATGATGACATCCTTTTCTCCGTTAGCACGGACAACGGGATAAGCTGGACTTATCCGACGGCACTCAACAGGAATGCTGCGTCAGATAGCAACGACAATCATCTCGTTCATCTTACAACTGATGGGCGGGGCAATTGGCTTGCGATATGGGACTCCTGGGAAGACCCCGACGGTGCAAGTGGGGAGGATCCCGGCATCTTCTTCTCGCGATTCCGTTCGGTTGGCGAGGACTGCAACTGCAACGGCGTGGCCGATGCCTGCGAAGCCGGGACCGGTGACGTAGACGGCGATGGTTTCGTAAACGTGATGGACTATGCAGGCTTTGCGGATTGCATCACCGGCCCCCCGACCTGTATCAGGTCGGTCAGTGCGATCCGCCGCTATACGCCGATGTTTGCTGCATTCTTGTAGACATGGATGAAGACGGAGACATAGACCTTGCGGACTTAGCCGGGTTCCAGAACCGTCTCACGGGCGATGGGCTCACGCAGCCACGAATCGAGAACAGTTCGCACAGCGGATGCCTGCGAGGCACCAGGGTGGACTCCAAGGGCAATGTGCCTTACCCGTGTGAAGACGAGGCGTTTTACTTCGCCGCCGAGGATGGCAGACTGCATATCGTGCACGAGAACACTGTACACGACTGCTGCGTAGAGGACCTCGCGGCTACGCTGTCGATCGATGGAAACGTGCTCAGTTTGTGCGAGCGGGGAACGACACCTATACCCTGCGACTGCATCTGTTGCTTCAACGTGGAGACGACCGTCGTTGATCTCGCTCCCGGAGCCTACACGGTTGAATACTGCACGTATTGGTGCGGCGAAGGAGCAGAGTGCCACGTAGAAGAAATCATGATTCCCTAGACGGTGTAGTCCGTGCTGCATAGCCTACATTGTTTGCAGAGTCGGTCCCTGAAGATGGCCCGGAAGCTTGGAGGTTTCTCGGTCGACGATGCCTCGCGCCCGGTCGATCACCATTTCTCGAACATGCCGCCTCCGCAAAGATGAAGACGGAGACGTAGACCTGGACGACTTCTCCCGTTTGCAGAGAGGCGTCACCACACCGTGATGGGTGCCGGTTGCAAAGGGAGGCTTCTCCCAAGTTATTTTCGCCAACTTGGCGACAACAGCGAGTGCGCTTTCGTCGAACGGCCGCACAATCACTTGACAGCCGCGGGTCGTTTAGGGTCAACTGGCGTCGTAGCCCTGAATGGGCTGCATCGGACGTGTGGCCAACGGCAGTCCAGACAACGGTGATCAGCTGTGCAGGCGGAAGACGCGGATGCGACATTGATGACGGATGAGGATCGCCTGCCGGGTGATCGACCTGTTCGCCGTGCTCATCGTGGTGAGTGGTTTGTTGCTGGCGTCGCGTTCCTGTGTTTTGTCAACACACTTTCAAATGGGTACGTCTACGATTCCATCGAGATTGTCGAACGAAACCCGTTGGTCCATGAGCCGGGACACTGGCTCGATCTGTGGACCTTCGATCATTGGCATCAGGAAGAGGGATTAACTGCGAATCGCGACCTCCTTTACCGCCCGGTTGCGTTGGCGTCGTATCGACTGGTGCGCACGATTGGCGGAGCGGCGTCCTGGCCGCAGCATCTTGTCAATGCTTTGCTTCATGGCGCGATCTGCCTGCTTGTGGTCCGCTTCAGCAGGAAGCTCCTTTCAGAGCCGAGAGTCGCCGCGATTGCAGGTCTGCTTTTTGCCGTTCTTCCCATACACAGCGAGGTGGTCAACGACATCGTGGGGCGAACAGATCTCATTGTCGCACTGGGCGTGCTTGTTGCCCTGCTGGCCCATCGGCGGGTAATCCTTGCCCGCGCTACGCGCGAGGTCGTCGGATGGTGCAGCTTGGCGGCTGTTGCAGTCTTCTGTGCGATGGGGGCGAAGGAAAACGGAATTGCCGTGCTCGGACTGATCCCCCTGTTCGATGGGCTGTGGTGGCTGTCGAGGCGAAGCGAGAATCAGGGCAAGACGTGGCTTTCGTGGCACACCGTTGTACGCCTGGCTTACCTGGTCATTCCCGCCGTGGTGTACTCTGCGTTGCGTTATAACGCCCTGGGCGGTCGATTCTATCAGCAACCGGCATTATCCAAGACGATCAATGTGCTTGTCGGGGCGCCAGCCTGGCAACATATTCTCGGGACGATTCAGGCTTGGGGGATGTACTGGCAAAAGACCGTCTGGCCCACGATCTTGTGCCCCGACTATTCGGTAAATGCCGTCAGGTTGGCCACCAGCGTGTGGGAGATCGACGTGATTGTCGGCCTGGTCGTCGCAGGTGCTATCGTTGCTGCCTCCGTTACAGCCTGGCGACGTGGAAATCATTCTATCGCTGCTTGTGCAATTGCCCTGATCCTATGTTACGCACCGGCCTCGAACGCGTTCAAGCTTATTCAGGTTTTCTTTGCCGAGCGTATCTGGTATCTACCCTCCGTCTTGGTTGCCATTCTACTGGCCGCTGCAGTTGGGCCTTTGATGCGCAGACGTATCGGGATGGCCGTGTTGGCTCTGGTCCTTGCGGTGATGTTCGCTCGATGCTGGGTCCGCAATTCGGAATGGAAAGACAACGCCTCCCTCGCAGCTGCTGCTTATCGAGACCACCCCGACAGTGCTGCCACGCTGGTGATGTACGGGAACTTCCTGGCCACTTCGGGCCAAGTTGAACGGGGGATCGCACTTCTCACCCGGGCAACCCAGATCGATCCGGGCTTCACCGTGGCGCACCGGGCTCTGGGCAAGGCGTACGGTTTGCAGGGTGATTACCGGCGTTCCTTGCACCATTGGCAGGTCGCGGAGATGCAGTTCCCCGGGCATCCGGAAGTACAAACAACCCTCAGCGCCGTCAGCGAGAAGCTAAGCGCCTCGGCTGATTCCGACTTGGCAAGACTCAGGCAGGCCGCTGATGAACGACCCGAAGATGTCGATGCCGAACTGGCCTACCTGCAACAGCTTCTCGCCTTGGCACGACATGAAGAAGTCCTTACGCGACAGGTAGCGACCGAATCACGCTTTGCCGAGGATGCCGCGTGGCAGCAGCAGTACGCGGTCACACTTCTGTACGCAGGCAGAAGTGATGAGGCGATAGAGCGCTATCGCACATGTCTGACACTCGCGCCGCAGAACATCGGCCTGCACGTCGAACTCGCCGCCATACTCATGGAGCGGCAGGAAGGCGACGATTTACTCGAAGCTGAGCGGCTTCTCACGCACGTTCAATCGCTGTCCTCGGAGGATGCTTACGTCAATGTGCTGTGGGCCGAACTGCTGGCGCTCAGGGGTGATCTCTTCGGAGCCTTGGCCACCTATCGCCAAGTCCTTGCGGCGATTCCGGCCGATCACCCCCAACGCAAGCTTTGGGAGACCCGAGTTCAGGTGCTGGGCGGGCAATAGCGACTTCTTACGGACCTGACGCGGACCGGTAGTGTGTCGGACACACCTGGTGCGTGCTACCATACGCCGTATCGATATCGAAGGAGCCCCTAAGTAACGCTCGTTGAGAAGACCGCCATGCCGGACAGGCGAAAACATCGTGGGAAGCATCCTGCCGATGAGGTTCTCTTCGCGGAGGATCAGGTGGCCCCCCTGCGCACATCCGTTGTTGAATACTCCTGGCTCCTCACGCGGGGCTACGCGGAGGGGTCGGCCCTGAAACTGGTTGGCGATCGCTATAACCTCACCTCCCGCCAGAGACTGGCGATCATGCGATCAGCCTGCTCGGATCAGTCCCTCAAACGGCGAAGCGTTGCAAAGGTCACGCCCGATCAGTGTCGAGGGACCTCCATCGGCATCGACGGATACAACTTGCTGATAACTGTGGAGAGCGCCCTGTCGGGCGGGCTGGTGCTGGTAGGTCGCGACGGGTGCTATCGTGATTTGGCCAGCGTCCACGGAACGTATCGCAAGGTCGAGGAAACGGTGCCCGCTTTGGATATGATAATTGACTACCTGGATGCGCTCGACTTCCCGCGAGTCGACTGGTATCTGGATAGGCCGGTATCCAATAGCGCACGCCTCAAGACGCTGATGGCCGGCGTTCTCGAGGACCGCACCGCCCGCGCGACATCACGAGCAACTTGGAACATCGAGCTGGTTGGCAGCCCCGACCGGATGTTGGTCGATAGCGCGGGCGTGATCGCGACCAGTGACTCGGCGGTGTTGGACAGGTGCTCAACCTGGCTGAACGTGGCGGCTGAACTCATCGGCACGCGCATACCCGGCACATGGAAGGTTGACCTGCGCACACCTCCAGGTCCTGCCGACGGCGATTGAGCAGACCTAGCGCTGATACGTTCCCACCAACTCAGCCTGTGCGATTACGTGGCCTTCCATCGCGGCCAGGAGCGCATCCTTTTCGAGCCCCGAAGCCACGCTCAGGGTCGTATCGAGGGCGTAGAGTTTGAAGTAGTAGTGGTGCGCTCCGCTGCCCGCCGGCGGCGCGGGTCCGCCATAACCCAGCCTCCCCCAGGAGTTGGTGCCCTGCAACGCACCTGAAACCTGTGGTGGCGCTGCGGAGGTGGCAACCCCCTCCTCAAGCCCGGTCGCAGAAACGGGGATCTTATAGATCACCCAGTGCACCCAGGGTGAAGGCGTGGGCGCGTCGGGGTCATCCATAATCAGGGCGAGCTCTGCAGCACCTTCCGGTACGTTCGAGAAAGAAAGGGCTGGAGAGATGTCTTGGCCGTCGCCCGTATAGCGGGCGGGGATGGGCTCGTTGTTTGAAAACGCGTCGGTTTGAATCGTCGGTGTCATGGACGTATCTCCTTCATTAGTTGGCTCGGTTTTCTCGGATGTGCTGTCCCCATCCTTCGTCTGGTCACCGGATACCACCTCCTCAGGTTGGCCGCCGTCACGTGACTGATCATCCGGCACCGGCTCTGTCGGTTTGCACCCCGTGGCGATATATATTGCGCCGAACACGACAAGAACGACCCGCAGAGGACTTCTCCGCGACATGACACGACCCTTTTCATGCGCTGATACTACATCAGTGCGATACTCAAACTTTGCGAGTTGCGAAGCCTACTGTGGGTCAATGGCAAAGATCTCCACGCGCCGGTTTCTCGCCTGATTTGCCTGCGACGAGTTGTCCACCAGCGGTCGATACTCACCACAACCACAAGCCGCCAGGCGCTCGGGAGAAATCCCCTGGCTTTGCAGATAACGCACCACGGCCAACGATCGCTCCGTGCTCAATTGCCAGTTGTCCGTCCACCCGCTCTTTCTGATCGGTTGATTGTCGGTGTGGCCGAACACTAGAACGTCCTTCCCGGTATACTCCCCTTGAACGGCGCTGATAATCTCCGCCAGCGTCTTGCGCGATTCCTTTCGCAGGACAGCCCGACCGGGGGCGAAGAGCACACTTCCCTCGATCGCGATCATCGCCCCTCCGGGAACCGCGGTCCAACCCGGTGCCTGCACCTGCGGCTCCGGCTGACTCTCCAGCTGCGCCCGCAGCGCCTCCGCCTCGCGGTTTGCCTGAGCAACCTGATTGCTCAACTCGTCTCGCTGCGCGTAGGCGTCGTCCAATTCGCTTCGATTGTAGTTGAGCTGTTCGGTCAAGTTGCTGTTTGCTTCTTCCAGTATGGTGATGCGTTCCCGCATTCCGTTGGTGCAACCCGAAACTAGCAGGATAACGCCCAGCACGGTTGTGACTCTCAAGATCGAGTGTTTGGACATGTTCTTCTCCTTGTCGAACCGATGGCTATGCCACTTTCCATTCCCCAAGAACAATCCTTCGTATCCCGCGGCGGTGCAGCGGCGCAGCCTCAGGACACTTGTCCAGCGTTTCGACTGGAAAGTGCCACACAGCGGCACCACGCCTTGTCCGCAGCGCGTCGTGCTTCACGGGATCGCAAGTATGTCAATGGGGAGCATACGGCTGGGGACTCAACCGTGCAAGGACGGCGCAAGGGAATCACCCGCCAAAGAGCTGTGAGTTCCTAAGAAACAACATCCGCGATGCGTCGACCGCTCGGGCAACGATTGGGAATCTGAGGATCGCGTCGTAGAAGACAGCCACTATTAGACAGGATAGCGATAGCCACGGGCCCAGGGGAACAGCCCGGGACCGCTTGAAAGGCGAGGAGATGAGCCAACCCAGAACCGCCAGGCCGCACGTGAGGAAAAACGCCAGTACCACAACCGGCCATCCGGCAACGCACCCTGCTGCCGCCATCAAATGAATGTCACCAGCCCCAAACGCCTCTCGGCCAAAGATGAGGGTGAAAACGATTCGAACCGCCCATCCCAAGGCGCCGGCTATAACGTATCCGCTGGCCGCTGTCGCAAAACCATACATGGGGGACCAATGACGCAACATGGATACGTTCCCGATCCGTACGTGCCAATGCAGGGCGTCGCTGATCTGCTCGGGCAGGTTGCCATCGACGCGCATCAGGTAGAAGCCTACGACCCCGAGAAACAAGGCGGGGAGTAGAAGAACAAGCTCGGCGAGAACCATCTTGCGAGCGCCGAAGCGCTCCTCCTCGATCGCCTCTACGATCTCTTGGTCGGATTGGCGGGCGACGCTGCCCTCACGAACGATCAGGTAGAAGAAGAACGCCAGAGGAATCAAGGCCCGGACGCTGTGACCGCGGGGCTCGGTTTGTGACGCAGCTACCATCAACCACAGGAACAAGCCGGCCAGAAGAACAACCGCGACCCAACCCGGGCCCCGCGCAGGCTTCTTGAGAGGAGGGAACGGTGGTTCATCTGTGGATTGGGGTGAAGCCTGGAACTGTTCTTCCATCGGCTCAGGCATATCTTCAGGGTCGACGCGGGGCTGGCAGATGAGCACGATCCACGTGATAGCCAGTCCTGCAAGTGCAAGAAGTGCCATCACCGCCGTTGTGTCGAACGGCCGGCACCAATCCATGCTGTGCCCGGGTGTCCAAAGTGTATGCAGGACCAGGCCCACTCCCGTAGCCAGGTTCGTGAAACGCACGTCCACCCAGTAGTGTTCCAGATCGATCGCCGACATCGAAAAGAGACACGCAAAAAGAACGATGTGCGCCACCAGCATGGGCCAGTCGTAGGCCAGACAATCACTTAAGCCAAACCGGCTCAAGCTCATCCCCGATCGGACGTTGCCTATTACGAACGCGTCGAGCAGCATCAGGACCACAAGTGCCATTGATGCCTCGACCACAAGGTAACGCGTGGGAATCGGTGCGCGGCAGTCACGACACTTACCACTGAGTAGAATGAAGCTCGCGATTGGAAGGTTGTCGTACCAGCGGATCTGGTGCTCACAATAAGGGCAAGCCGACCAGAGCGGCGCACGTAAGGATCGATTCCGCGGCAAGCGAAATATCACCACGTTGAGAAAGCTGCCCACGCACAACCCGATGGCTGAGAAGAAGCCAAGCCACCAGACTGTCACCACCACCGGGTTCAACAACGTGCATTCATCCTATACGAGTCAATCGCTCCGTCCGTCCACAGTCTGCAGCGCACAACATGATAACGTTTTGGAAGGGCAAGTGCATCAGTTCAGGAAGGCGTATTGACCCCGAAGAACTCCACGCAGCGAGCGCCATAACGTCATATCGCCTCGAGGTTGCGGACGAACTCCTTGATAACGGATTCCGGTGTAGAGGCACCTGCGGCCACACCGGCGATCTGCTTACCGTTCACCATATCCGGGGAAAACTGCTCCCAGGTCTCGATGTGGAACGTAGGACAGCCCCGCCCTTCGCACAGTTGAGCCATCTGCCTCGTGTTAGCCGAGTGCAGTCCGCCCAGAACGAACATGACCTCCACCTCCTCACAAAGTGCAACGGCGGCGTCCTGTCTGCGTTTTACCTCAAGACACGATGTGTTGACGATTTTGGCTTCGATGTAGGGGCGTCTGAGTATTCGCGCTATCATGTCGGCTACGTGCTCGGGCGAATGGGTCGTTTGAGCGACGATGCCCAGCCGACCCCTGTGGGGAAGCGCCTTTGCAAGATCCGTGTTCTCGTCGATAACGGTCACTTTCGGGGCGTATCCGATCACTCCACGCACCTCGGGATGGTCTCGATCGCCGATCATCACCACGTGGTACCCCTCCTCGTGCAACTGCTTTACCACGTCCTGAGCGTGCTTCACCAGCACGCAGGTCGCGTCGATTATCTCGTGTCCCCTTCTCTTGGCCTCCGCAAACACACCTGGGAAAGCCCCGTGGGAACGGATGAGGATTGTCTTCGCTGGTTCGATCGTCTCGAGATCATCCGATTGATCCAGGCCGGCCTCTTCGAGTTGGCTGACGACCTGCCTGTTGTGAATAACCGGCCCCAGGGAGACGACCTGCCCCTTGCCGCGTTTCTCGACGGCTTCATTTGCGATCTTGATGGCGTCATTGACGCCGAAGCAAAAACCACGAGAACTTGCTACTTTGACCTGCATTACATTTTGGCCTCGGCTGGAGTAGATCCGCCAGTGACTTCTTCCATGTTTCGCCGCTCCAAAGCGACGCCGTGTTCAGCCCGACACCATATCATAGGCGCCTATCCGATGCAGTGACCACAACTTATCCGAGCTCCAACGTGGTCTCGAAGAGTATTGAGTAAAACGCTCCCCCTCAGAACAGCATGGGTTCATCCGGCGACGCAACGGTGGAAGGCTCATCGAACGGGAGATTCATGTGCGCGTACGCATCACGGGTAGCCTGCCTTCCTTGACGGGTGCGAATTACAAACCCGATCTGCAGCAGGTAGGGCTCGACCATGTCCTCCAGCGTGTCACGCTCCTGCCCCATGGTGGCTGCAAGAGCTTCGATCCCCGCGGGGCCGCCGCCATATACCTTGATCAAAGCCGTCAGGAAGGCGCGGTCCAGCTCATCCAGCCCCAATGCGTCAACCTGTTGTACTTCGAGTGCTTCGCGCACGACCGCAAAGGTCAAGACCCCGTCCCCTCTCACCTGGGCGTAGTCGCGGACGCGCTTCAGCAGCCGGTTGGCAACTCTGGGTGTACCTCGGCTCCGCGCAGAGATCTCCTCGAGAGCTTCCTGCTCGGACCTGAGGTCCAGTTTAGCCGCCGAACGATGCAGAATGGTCGTAAGGTCATCCTTCCCATAGAAATCGAGATGGTAACGATGCCCGAAGCGGTCGCGGAGGGCGCCGCTGAGCATACCCGCCCGTGTAGTAGCTCCGATCAATGTGAAACGCCTGAGCGCGAAGTTGACTACCCGCCCGCTCAAGCCCCCCTCGATGGTGAAATCGACCCGAAAATCCTCCATAGCCGGAT
Source organism: Phycisphaerales bacterium (assembly GCA_020348265.1). GTDB lineage: Bacteria > Planctomycetota > Phycisphaerae > UBA1845 > UBA1845. Next base: position 4,652,820 of record CP070744.1, read on the forward strand.
AGAGGAACTCTTCGACAACGGTGGGGAGGCGGTGAATCTCGTCAACAAACAGGATGTCTCCGGTCTCGAGATTCGTGAGCAAGGCCATCAAATCCGCCTGCTTGGGAATCGACGGGCCGGATGTGATCCGGGCTGCCTTGCCGGTCATCTCTCTGGCGATGACGTTGGCCAGTGTGGTCTTCCCCAGCCCGGGTGGTCCATCGAGCAGAATGTGCTCGAGAGGCTCGCCGCGTTTCTTGGCCGCCTCCATTGCAATACCCAGCTTATCGAGTACCGCCCGCTGCCCGACCATTTCATCGACGGTCTGGGGGCGCAGAGCAGCGTCGGTCGACTCATCACCGGGTCTTTCCCGGGCGGACAGTATGCGATCTCGTGCCATAAGCGTCTCTTTCACCTAATCGAATGCGCCCGAATTCGCCCGCTAGCCCTCCACGCCGGTCTTAACCTTATAAGCTGTGCGCACCCAGTCGTCCGCCGACTCCAACTCAGGGTGCAACTGCATGGCGCGGTGGAGCCAACGCTGTGCGTCGAAGCGCGAGTCGCCCCAGGTTATGAGTATCTCGAGTGCGTCGCGTTGAGCCTGCGAAAGCTGCACCGCTTCGTCCACCGCGGTGGTCGAGGCTGACGGTAGGGCCAGATCATCCATTTTGCCCTTTAGTGACGCGACTACGAGCTGAGCGGCCCGCGCGCCGATGCCCGGCAAGCGCGACAGTGCTTTCGTATCACCGGCCTCGATCCACGAAGCGATCTGTCGCACGGGTACAGCCAGAGCTTTGAGTGCCTTGCGCGGTCCGATGCCTTTGACGTTGATGAACCGCGAGAAGAAAAGCCGGTCTTCCACGCGAAGAAAGCCCAGAAGCCTGGGGACCAGTTGGCCCGATGCCTGATTACCTTCGTAGAACTCCACGGTGTGCAGCGCTACGGTCTGTCCGCGACAGGCCGCAAGTTCCCCAACGGCAAAGGGTGGGATGAGCACTTCACGAGCCAATCCGTCCCGCTCAACAACAACAGAGTCTTCCGCGATCTCTATGAGTGTCCCGGTGAGGCGCACGATCATCCGGCGATCTCCGCGTGGCTGGACGTTTTCATATCCGCAGCACAGCACATCGCAATCGCCAGGGCGTCGGCAACGTCGGGCGGTTCGGCAGGTTCCGCCAAACCAAGTGTATGTTGTATTGCCCGCTGCATCTGGGCTTTCGTTGCTCGGCCGTTGCCGGTGAGGTATCGCTTGACTCGCGTTGCGGCGTAGCTTCGCACGTCGATGCCCAAGCGCCCCGCCGTCACCAATATCACTCCGCGGGCGTGTCCCATCAAGATCGCCGTTCGAGGGTGTTTGTAATGTGAATAGAGCTCTTCGACGGCAACCACGCTCGGTTCATGTTCCTCAAAGATGGATGTAATGTCCTGCTCGATAGCGAAGAGCCTCCGGGGCAGGAAGATATTTTCATCAGTCCGGCAAACGCCCGCGTCGACGAGGACCGGTCCACCGTCCCGATAGCGCAGGATCGCGTATCCCGTGGTTCCCAGCGCCGGATCGATTCCGCAGATCACCGCGTCCATACGGTTCATCCAGTCCGTAAAGGCAAGGTCGCCCCCTCTACACCAACTTGGCCAATCCTACACGCACAACGCAGAGCGGCAATGGACCGGTCCTTGGCTGGCTGGGGATGATCCTTCGCTGAGGCTGACGACAAGTCGGGCAGCTGCCATGCTGTTCCTCAGGCTTCGCTGGGCTCAGACCGGCGGAGGATCGAGCAGGCGCCCAGGCAAATTCACCAATCTTCATCACGAAGCTCTACGCCAATGGCCGCCGATATTCTCTGACAATGCAAAAACTGCACAATCACGCGAAGTGGGGCTACCTCGTGGCGAGTGCAATATTAACATTATGCAGATTTCTTCCAACTTTTTTAATTTCATCTTGTCAACTATCTTGTTACGAGAGGTATACTGTATTAGTCACGCAACGCAATAACCGGCGACTTGGTCAGGAGGTAACACCATGACTTGGAGAAGGACGCGAGTACTAGCAATCGTAGTGGCGATGGCGGGCATGCCGTTTGTGACTTCCGCGACGTGCGATCCACTGTCAGGCACGTTCGACTTCTATCGCGACGATGACCGGTGCGATGGACTCCTCGGCGACCTGTTCTGTGAGGACTGGTACTACGATGACTGCTGGTTCTGCTTCTGAGGTGCAGCGCACGGCAGTTACAGGGTGACCTTACGCGTGGCGTCGTCGAGCCTGAATCGGGGTGCGGGACCGGCCGAGCGGCGCAGAATCGGTCAGTCGGCTCAGTCTCGCTCGGGACTACGGTCTTGACATATCGACCGATCTGTCGTTAGCCTCCATGGTGTGGAATGCTTGAGAAGCACGGGCGCGGTAGCCTGCCGACGAAGCCGCCCACCTGGGTGGCGGCCGCCATGTTAACGTTGTGTTTTGACTCCCGTATCGTTCCGTCGGGCAAAGATGGCGACGATGCTGGGTTGGGGGGACACATGCTGAAGAGCTTGAACCTTTGTATTATACTAGTCATCCTCGCCGTTGGCGGGTTCGTAGTCCCGCCGGCCCTCGCGCAGTCGGCAACATCGGACGACGCAGTGATCGATGCGATTCGCGGAAGATCCTCCATTGAAAGCCTAGACCAGGCACGTATCTTGCAGTGGATTGAGGGCGAGATCGACGAACTCAAAGGTAAAGTAGAGGAAGATCCCCTCGCAGCGGAAGTTCGCTTCCGGACCCGCCTCACAGAATGCAATCAAGATACGCGCAACAGCGCGCAATTCCGCGCCGAGCTGGCCAGACAGATGACTCGGGGCGCGTTGACCCACTTTGGGGATGCTACACTCGATGGCACGGCCGCGCGCGCCTTGGCCCGTGTTCTTGTCGATCTGGACCCCGCAGAAACCCACGCGGGGCTTTTGGCAGGTTTGAAGTCGAAGGACCAAGGCGCACGTTTTCTTTGCGCTCGTGGCTTGGCCGCTCAGAAGACCGCCATCGCTCAGGACAACAACAAGCTGGGACAGACGATTGCGGCGTTGCGCGAAGCCGGTTTGGCTGAGACCAGTTCGGTTGTGCTGGCCCATATTTACGCCGCACTTGCCCACAGGAATCAGATCTCAGCGGTGTTCGAGGCGTACATCACCCTGTTTGACAAAAGGATCGAGTATCGCCGTGGCACGGCTGTCTTTGTTGACCGGGCCGAGCTCGATGCCTTTGACTTCTTCCGCTCGCGAGGTGTCATTGACTCATTGAGTGCCGAGCAGAAGACCGCACTGACCGTCCGTTTGGCTGTTTTCCTACGCGCGGATGCCGAGCGGTACAACGCAACCGATCTTGGCACGGATGAGGCTGATGCTGTTGAACGCAGGTTGGACGGGGGGGAAGCCTGCCTGGACACCCTGGTTGGAACAGGCCGCGGGGGCACTATCAGAGATGAGCTGAGAGACGGGGGATACGCCCGACGCGATGCGGTCTTGCAGCAGGCGTATCGTTGGGTCGGAAACCCCGCAACGCAAAGCGCCGGTGCCCTTAATACCGCACCCTGGAACGTCCCCATCGGTGCGCCGTAGCGCGGATCAGACGGCCCACCGCGAAGGTTGTTCTGCCTTTCAAGAAGGCCGATCGGGCTGCGTCCGGAGCACTCTCGGACTATGTACAGACAAGTGTGGAGGACGCTGATGCGTGAGGGAAACGCCCCGAGCCGCACCAACGCGGCACGCGAACGAGTGCGCGGTTTGCGGCATGGTTCGTAGCGTGCCGATTTTCTGCGCCGCTGTTTTAGCCTTCCTCATTTCGGCTTATGCGCTGATAGAGGACGAGGCACCGGCTGACTTCCGCTATGTCAACCCATCGGGCATTCACACGCTTGATCCGGCCCGGATGAGCTGGACTCCCGATTTTCGCGTCGCCATCAACATCTGGGAAGGACTCACCTCTGCACACCCGCGAACAACGGAACCCGTTGAGGGGGCTGCCCTTTTTCCCCCGCAGGTTTCTGATGACGGTTTTGAGTACGCGTTCACGATCCGCCCGGACGCGCGCTGGTCCGATGGTTCACAGGTAACCGCGAGCGACTTCGTACGCGGTTGGCGACGGGCTCTGGAACCAGGCACCGCTGCCGACTACACGTTCATGTTCACAGACCACATAGCCGGTGCAGCCGACTACGTGAAATGGCGGCTTGAAGCCGTGACTGCATTGACGGCCTTGTCGCGACTGCGCGATGGATGGAGTATAGACGCGGCACAGGCCAAGGGGCTGGCTGCCCATCCGGGGTATGATCTGATCCGCACGGAAGCCGGTCTTCCTGAGATCCCCTCTGCAAGTGACCCCAAGGCGCAGGACTTGGAAGCACTGACAGCGCGAGCGAACAGAAGCGATGCGGACTGGAGTCGACTGTACGATCGGTTCTTTGCTGAGCACGTCGCAGAGCTCGATGAACGCTTTAATGCGATTGGAATCAGTGCCGTAGACGTTCGTACGCTGGTGGTTACACTGACACGACCGTGTCCCTACTTCCTGGATCTTACCGCTTTTCCGACCTTCTTTCCCTGTCATAAGAGTATCGAACTGCTCCAGGAGCGCTACCGCGGTGCACCTATTACTGCTCAAGGTCTGGTCGTCTATGACCCACAGTGGACCAAGCCGGACTACCGTCGCGACGGTTACGGTGGTTTGGTGACCAACGGACCCTATCGCGTTTCGGATTGGGCCTTCAAGCGCCGGTTGAGGATGACGGTTAACCCACACTATCGCAGGGCGCAGAGTATCCAGTGTCGTACGATTGACATGGTGGTCTACGATCACATCAGCGCAGCGATAATGGCTTACGAGGCGGAAGACGTCGATTTCCTGCCGAGCATGGATGTGCCCTACGATCACGAGATTGCCCACCTCTCACGCAGTGGTCAGCGTCCGGATTTTTATCTGTGCGACGTGTTGGCGACCTACTTCTTTAACTTCAATTGCGTTTCCGAGATGGTGGCGGGGCGGCCCAATCCGTTTGTCGATCCGCGTGTGCGCAAGGCGTTCAGCCTCGCGGTGGATAGAGAAGCAATCGTCGACAACGTGCTGAAGCGAGGCGATCGGGTCGCGAATACCTTCGTACCTTCCGGTGTCATTGCAGGCTATGATTCGCCGGAAGGATTGCACCGGAATGCAGACCACGCACGTCGCCTTCTTGCCGATGCCGGATTTGTAGACGGAGAGGGATTGCCCGCAATCCAACTTCTGTATCTGCCTGCCGATGAGCGGATCTGCCAAGCGGCGGCACGTATGTGGGAGGAAGAACTCGGCGTGAGAGTCGAGCTCCGCTGCAAGGAGAGTAAGACCTTCGCCGAGGACAAAGCCCAACACCGCTATATGATCGCCCGGGGCAATTGGTATGCAGACTACTATGACGCAAGGACCTTTCTCGACTGTCTAGTGACCGGCAACGGAAACAACGATAGTGGTTACAGCAGTCCCCGCTACGACGAGTTGATCGCCCAGGCCAGAGATACTCCTGAGCCCCGGCGCCGTGCCGAGATTTTACAGCAAGCGGAGCGTCTCGTGGTGGAAGAGGATCTGCCCATCCTCCCGATATTGCACTATGCCTTGCCGATCGCAATCAAGCCCAATGTGAAGGGGCTTTATCCAAACGCCCGGCTGCGATTCCCGTTTCAGTACATAACGATCGAGCGATGATTGCACATATTGTCCGCAGACTGTTGCTTGGCATTCTCACCATTGCGTGCGTGTACACACTCACATTCGTCATGGTGATTTCCATACCGGGCAACCCCTTTCAGCAGTCCGAGCGGAATATGCCTCCCGAAGCGGAGCAGGCCCTCCGCGTTAGATATAGCATGGATAACAACTGGCTATACTTCTGGGAGTTTATTGATGGGGCGGTCCATCTGGATTTCGGGCCGGCATTCACTTACAACGACTGGACCTGCAACCAGATAATTGCCGACTCACTGCCTGTCTCTGTGTTGATCGGTCTTATGGCGATTGTCCTTGCAGTGCTAGTAGGGGTTCCACTGGGTGTCATAAGCGCTGTCAGACGGGGCGGTTGGGTGGACATGACTGTCTCAGCTCTGGTTCTTGCGGGGATATCCGTTCCAACCTTCGTGGCGGGCACGTTTCTGCTTATCGTCTTTGCCGTGTATCTCAAGATCGCTCCCGTAGGCGGCTGGGGAACCCTCGCCCATCTTCCTTTGCCTGCAATTACACTCTCGCTGCCCTTCATTGCCTATATCGCCCGCCTTACACGAATGGGAATGCTCGATGTGCTTAGCAGCGACTTCATCCGTACCGCCCTTGCCAAGGGCGTGAGTCCACGCAACGTCGTCTGGAATCATGCCTTGAAGGTGGCATTTCTCCCGGTGCTTAGCTTTCTTGGGCCGGCAACTGCACAGGCGATGACCGGTTCTTTCGTGGTAGAGAAGGTCTTCGGTGTGCCCGGCATCGGACAACACTTCGTAAACGCCGCCTTGAACCTCGACGCGGGACTCATCATGAGCACAGTGCTGGTGTTCGCGACGCTCCTGGTGTTTATGAACCTTCTGATCGACGTGCTATATATGTGGATCGATCCACGGATTGCGGAGGCTGTCTAGTGCCTGAGCTGAGCGGCAATTGCGAGCAGACTTTCCGCTGGGCACTGCGACGGGCTCTGCGACGCCATCCACTTGCTTTCTGCAGCGGGCTGGTGTTGGTTGTTTTGCTGATTCTTAGTGTTTCTACGTTGCCGCTTTCAGTGGAGTGGTACAACGTTCAAGAGTTGCAGGCTGCGGTAAGACACGCACCATCGATCGAGCCGGTGATCCCCCTGAGTCAATATACAAGTGCGTCTGAGACAGAAGTAACAGATGGGATTGTGGCATCGGCACACGGCGTCTCGTCATGGCTGGGGCACGATGATCTGGGGCGCAGTCTGCTCTATCGCCTTTTGCCCGCGTTTCTGGTGAGTCTGGCGGTTGGGCTTGCCGCCGCAATGATGGCAGTCGTGATAGGGACTGCAGTCGGATCGGTGGCGGCGCTTTTCGGAGGCCGCGTCGATATGGTGTTGATGCGCATCGTGGATATTCTCTACGGCCTACCCTACATATTAATGGTCATTCTCCTTAAGATTGCCCTGACCGGCCCATTGACGGCGCTCTTCGGCGGACGGTCAAAGTATGCGGATGTGGTGATCCTCTTCGTTGCGATCGGTGGAGTGAGTTGGCTGACTATGGCTCGGGTAATTCGCGGGCAGGTGCTCTCACTTCGTCAGCAACCCTTCGTAGAGGCCGCCCGGGCATCCGGAGCCGGACCCTGGTACATACTCCGCCGCCACCTTCTGCCGAACCTCATCGGCCCCATTGCAGTCTACGCTACGCTCGTAGTGCCCCAGGCGATCCTCCAGGAGTCATTCCTAAGCTTCCTCGGGGTAGGCATACAGCAACCCGTGCCCTCACTGGGCAGACTGGCCGCCGATGGTGTAGAAGCGGTAAACACCTTCGTGGGCTTCTGGTGGCTCTTGGCATTCCCCTGCGGCTTACTGATAGTCACCCTGTTAGCACTAAACTTCATGGGAGACGGCCTGCGCAACGCCTTCGACCCCAAATCCTCCGCGGCAACGCTAGTCTGAGCAGTTCTGATCAGAACCGCGACCGTGAGGGAGCGACGCGTCAGTAGGAGCCGGATAGAGCGTGGGCGCCGGAAGGACCTGGGGAAGCGGCTTGCGGCTGGATGAATGTGTCCAATGCTTCGTCCCGCCGACGTGACCGCTGCGTGGACGAGATCGAGACGGCGCGATGTGTTTGGACGCGTCGACCGGCAACCTCCGTCTCGATCGCGAGCACTGCTACGTCTGCGATGCGTGGATTCGTCTCGTCGAGGTCCGCACAATCGGCACGCTTGAAGTCGTTGACGACGGGCATGCGGGGCTCGCCCGCGCTTTTGGAAACGTAGAAGCAGCGCGGCAAGGATGGGGTCTCTACCGACCCGCCCGCGCGGAGGGGAACAGGCTGGATTGGCCCTGGGACCCGGACAGACTAGGTGTCCAGGTAAAGCTGATACTCGTAGGGGTGCGGGCGGGAGGCCACGGGAATAACATCTCCAGCTCGCTTCCCGGCTATCCACCCATTGATGAATGACTCGCTGAACACTTCGCTCTTTATCAGGAACTCATGATCCTCTCGCAGCGCGGAGAGGGCATGAGGAAGTGAGTGGGGAATGGGAGTGATCTTCTTCTTAAAGGCTTCGTCTTGCTGGGTGATGTCCACGTCGAACGGGCCGAAGCTGTGAGGCTTTGAATACGCCTCCGTTGCGATCCCGTCCAGCCCTGCCATCAACATGGCTGCCAGTGCGAGGTAGGTGTTGCAGGTGAAGTCGCCCGGGCGGTACTCGATTCGCTTCTCTTCAGGGCGTACGGCATATGCAGGCACGCGAACTGCCGCTGAACGGTTGCCCAAGGAGAAGAACAGATTGACCGGCGCCTCATAACCCTCCACCAGACGCTTGAAGGAATTCGTAGACGGGTTAGTCAGGCCTGTAAGGGCTCGACCATGCTGAAGCAGCCCGCCGGTATAGTGCAGCGCCAAGTCACTGAGGTTTGCATAGTTCGCTTTCTCCTCATCGAAGAAGAGATTCCTGCCCTCTTTGACCAGGTGTTGATGCACGTGCATTCCATTACCCGCCTCGGAGAAGACCGGCTTGGGCATGAAGGTCGCCAGCTTACCTCGGCGACGGGCGACGTTCTTGACGACGTACTTAATCAACATCGCCCGATCAGCCGCTTCAACCAGATCACCCAGGGCTACCTCAATCTCACATTGTCCCGGCGCCCCCACTTCATGATGGTGATAGCGGACGGGCACATTCATTGCTTCCAGTATAGTAACCACTTCCGAGCGAAGATCATGAAGCATCTCAGTCGGGGGGGCGCTCATGTATCCCTGCTTTGCGGGCATACTCACCGCGATCCCATCCGGATGTACCTCCGACGAGCGTATGCTTACACCGGTGTCAAAGGGCTCGTTGATCACCTCAACCCGATCGAAGACGTGAAACTCGAACTCGGGCCCCATCATGGCATCGTGGGCAACACCGGAATGCCGCATATAGTCCACCGCCCGTTTGGCAATGGTGCGCGGATCACTATGGAAGGGTTTCTTCGTGTCGGCTGCGACAGTATCGCAGAGGAAGCTGATCGTATCCTGCTCCCAGAATGGATCGATGAACGCGGTGGAAGGTTGAGGCATTGCCGCCACATCCCCGCTTTCGATCGAGGCAAACCCCGCCCCCGACGAGCCATCGTATCCCACACCCTCCTCGAAATGCTTCGCTCCGAAACCGCGGGCGGGAATGGTAACGTGCAGCCAACGGCCCGAGATGGTGACAATCTTCAGGTCCACCATAGCAACGTTGTTTTTGGAAATAAATTGAAGTGCCTCCGAACCGCTCGCGAACATCAGATCAACTCCGCTAGTGTCGTACCAACTTAACTCCCTCTCATCATCGCGTTGCGATTGTAGCACGTTTTGTGCCAGGATTCACCATGTATGGAAACACCGTGCCTGAGAACGGCCGCATTCTGCACGACGCCCGACGGGCTTGAGCGGAGGCGAGCGTATCGGCGGTCCGCAAACGTGTGTCGCCCACGCGCAACTCCCGTGTCGGTGTGTGATCGCATTCTACGCCGCCTTGCGTGGATCGTAGCGTTTCCGGTTCCTGAATAAGCCTCCGACGGCGCCGGCCAGTATCACGGCGATCAACGGTTCGGTGGGGGCACGGAAGCGCACCTGCACGTGCGTCAGACAATAGACGATGCAGAACACCAGCACGATTGCCGCTAGCCAGCGCACATCGGCATGCATTCGCCGCACCGCGCAGACGCACAAGACTGACAGCAGAACCTCGGCTGACATGAAGAGCAGGACCGCCGCCCGAGCCCTCGATCGGGGCCAGCCGCTCAAGTCGGTGCCGGAATGGCTGAACGTCGTCCCCAGCCAATAATCAACGAAGCGAATGCTGGTCAACTTGAGGTAGCGGACCGGATCGGCTGCGATCGCTTCTCTTGCCCGGTTCCCACTCTCTGCGATGAATGCTCGCTCCCCGATTTCAGCGACCCGGTTCTGCACGTCAGGGTTCTTAAGGGGAAACTGCGTCCTGTACACTGCAGACCCATGCGCGTCGGCCTCCGGGCAGACACCCAACCAGAGTTCCAGCCCGAACCCCCCGCGGATGTAGCTCAACTCATGGAAGTGGACGTAGTTTCGCACGGTCCAGGGCGTTATCGCAACCAGCCAGCCCAAGACACTGGCAGCGACCGGCCGAACAACGTGTCGCAAGTGCCAGCATTTGGCACGATGCAATGGCCAGAGGACCAGAAACGGATAAACGATCGTAAGAGCCGGATTGAGCAAAGCCAGTCCGCCGAGAAAAAGCCCATAGCCGGTCCATACCGCACAGCCAAAGGAGCGCTCGGAAAGACGCAGGGCGACCCAGACGGTAAGCACGACACCCAGCGTAAACAGACTCGTATCCCAAATGTAGTCGGTAAACCCGATCATCATGGGATTGACTGCCGTCACGTGGGCTGCCAGCCACGCAATCCAGCCGTTGAACATGCGACGTGCAATCAGGAAAGCAAACAAGACGACAAGAGTCGAAGCGAGCGCGTTGACAATCTTCAGAGCAGCCGTAGCCGTTGGAGTCTCGACACCCAAAACGCCGTAGACCCCAGCGACAAGAGTGGCATACGCGGGTGGCAACAAGGAAGACGGCTCAGAGGTACTCTCATCGGGGACAAACGGGCTGACAAGCGTACCGTGAGTCAGCAGGCGCTGGCCCGCGATGACGTACTCGCGATAGCTGCTGGGGGATTCTCCCAGGCCCGATACGACGACACAGTATCCGATTCGCAGCACGAGTGCCGCAACGAGCAGGGTTGCGAGACAAACAGACTGATAGCTGCGTGTCATTCGCGACTGTATACCGCGCCAGGCTGCTCCTGTCGCGTGGAGAGCGACCGAGCGACCAGAACAAGGCAACCCCGATGGTCAATTGGCCGGAGAGACCCAGCGTTTTCCGAGCACAGGCAGCCATGCAACATCAGTAGTCTGGAACTCCGGCAAGCTGAAAGTCTGCTGTCGACCAGCCCTTCAGGCGATTCTTCGTACGGAAGAGATCGACGGCCTTGTCGCGAACGTAGGGCATCCTGGGTGGCTGTGGAAGGATGTCGTTGGAATCAAAAAAGCCCCCCAAGTTCGGCAACGCCGCGACGTATGTTCCGTTGTGCAAGTGTGTCCGCGGCCCGACGTCGTCGCAGTCGACCGGATTGCGAAGGCAACCCATCTCGACATCACAACCAACTTCAGTGGTGCATAAGTCACCGTCGTCGGTACTGCAAACCTACGCCGAGGAACTCCGGTACGATGGTGCACGTCAACGGTACCGCGTGCGCAAGCTCGATTCCGACGCTCTGGCAAAAGGAGACGTGGCAGTTCTCAGCGACACATGGTTGAACTCTGACGGCGACAAGGTCCACGGTGATTTCACGGGCGTTGGCACCGCCGCGGCGGCGCAGCGAGAGAAGCCGTGTTCACTTGACCCTGGGGGCCTGTCTAGGTACGATAACGACTTGAAATGTGAATAGCGAGGCTGTCGGATTATGGGAAAGGCAGAGCTATGACCAGGGCGCTGGTTCCGATAATATTCCTTGCGGCTACCATATCATTTGCGAGTACAGAAGCTTATGGGCAACGCGGTGGTCCACCTTTTGGCGCTCCTCAAAAAGTCTTCGCCAAGGCTCTTACGAGTATGAGAATCGGCGTAAACTGGGTCCCGGTCAACGGCGCCGACGGGTACTATGTCCACAGAAGCACCGATGGCATCACTTACAGTCCTCTGGATACCGTCAGCGGTGAACTCAACGCCTATTATGTTGACACTGGCCTGAGTGCGTCTACCACCTTCTATTACCGAATCAGTGCGTTTCGGGGCACAGAAGAAACCGGGTTAAGCAGCGCCACCATCTATAGCCAGTCCGCGACGCTGGCTCCATCCTCGCCGCGGGGACTATCCCTTTTGAGAGGCGATAGCCAAGTTACCGTAACTCGGTCTAAGACATCGTCGTCACCTTCGGTGTCAAGACGGTTGCACTCAGGGGACAACAGAGCTTCTTAGTTCATGCTATTGTCCAGCTTGGCCACTGTCGCTTCGAGCGCTGCAACCCGAACCCGCAACGCAGCACTCTCGGACCGAAGTGCCTCGATCTCGGCATCCTTCTCCTCACGGAGTTCGCGCAGTGCCTCCACAGCCAATGCCTCGAATCCGCGAACTGTGACGTACTTGTAGCCGTCTACATCCTCGTCAACCCATTCAGGGAAAACTTCCTCAACCTGCTGGGCAATCAACCCCACCTGTCTTCCGAGCAACCCCAGCTTGTGGTTCGGATTCTTGTATTTGAACATAACCCCGCGAAGTGCAAGCAGTCTTGTCAGAGTCCCGGTCAGCGGCGCGATGTCCTCCTTAAGTCGAGCGTCGGAGTAGACCGACCATGCTCCTCCGCCCGGCTTGGCCGCTCTACCATTGACGGCAAGACGAAATCCTGCTGGGTTACTTCTCCCCACGCCTACGTATCCGCTGCTGGTAATCCGCATCCGTTCGGTGAGGTCAACCTCATCCGACCGGGTGGCAAAGGCCAGGTAGGATGCCTTGCTACCTGCCACGCCGCTCTCCTTCATTCCGCGTATGGTTGCCCAGGCACGAGCGGAGTCGCCCGGTCCTCCGTGGCCTCGGAATACGAGGCTACCTCCGGTGTTCGCTTCGCCTGTCTCTTCAGCACCGGCTATGGCGTGTTGGGCGTCGTCGATATCGGTCGGATCGGGGCCCTTGAAGTATCCCGCGTAACCGCTGGTTCCTTCGTTCTCGGCGTATACGGCGTAGCTGCCGGCCGCGGCGGATAACGACCTACACTTGCCGACCACGCCATAGGCGGTGCTCATGGGTATTGAGGCCTCCCCGTACCCATATACGCCACAGATATATCCGGCGCCATCGCTTCTGCCATACACGCCGTAGCACACGTTTTGGCTGGCGCTTCCGTGAGCTTCACCGTACACTCCATGGGCAAAGCCCATGCTTGTGCTGCTCTTGCCGTATACGGCTTGCCCTCCGCCGGTGTTTTCGATCTTGAAGGCCGGCGCCGCGAAGATGGAGTCAGAACCTTCATAAGGCAGAGTCAGCCCATCCGGCTGCCAGCTGCCCGTTCCGTCTGCGTCGGTAGCTAGCACGTATCCGGCTGCGGGCGAGGCTGTTAGCTGGATGCCGGTTGCTCGTACCGTGCCCACAACGTCCAGGTTGGTCTGCGGGGTTGACGTACCGATGCCGACGCTGCCCTCGAAGTAGTTGCGCCCGCCGGTGAAGTAGCCGGCAAACCCATTCTCGTTCGCCTGCCCCCAGACCGCGTAGTGATCCTCTTGAGTCGTTCGGCCGTGCACGCCGGCGGTCGACGTACCGAGGCTGCCATGGTTGCCGGAGACGCCCTGTTCACCACGCACGCCGGTTCCGTGCGCCAACACACCACGGACGCCGTGCGTGGTACCGGTGTTCGTGGTTTCACCGTAGACGCCGATGCCGGGATGATCGCTCTCGGAGCGACCGTACACGCCGATGCCGGTGCTGTACATGCCGTTATTGCGGGCGAGTCCGTAGGCTCCGACGCCGCCGGCATAGTCGGCGCTGTTGGATGTCTGCCCGTAGATGGCGATGCCGTCGGGGCTGATATTCTCGCCGTATATGGCGTAGGCGTTGCTCAATTCGGCCTCGTTGAACGCATAGATTGCGTTACCGCCTGGGGAATCGGTATAGGCGTCCAGATCGCAGCTCCCTCCAGAGGCGTACACCGCGGTGCCATTGGACGAGGCATACAAGGCGTTGCCACGGGCGGCGGCGTTCCGAACATGCACGGTACGCGTCCCGTCGCTCTCAACATGGAGAGGATAACCAGAACTGGTCGTGCCTACGCCAACGTCACCGCTGTTGGTGTTGTAGATGTCATTCTCGCTGATAGCCCAGTTGCCCCCACCGCCGGGGCCACTGAGGGCGTACAGCGCGTAGGGCATGGCCGTCAGCGGCTGGCGCGGAGTGAGTGTTGTCCAGTCTCCCTCTCCTGAGGGGAACTCCACTTCGATCTCCAGCCAGCGTGCGGATATACCGGCTGTGGATTCGCCTGGGCGGCTGGCTGCAGAGCGGACAACGCCCCGTCGGCGCCATCGTCTCGACCACGATCGTCACCATGTCGGGGTCGATGATGATCTTGCGACTGCGCAGGCCGGCCGGCTGCGGTAGATGTGGATTGATCATCTGAGCGGACTCCGTTCCGCTAATCTGGGATCCCTCCCTGGATCCCTACGGAGCCCATTCCACCTGCCCGGCCACGCACCGCCCGAACCGACTGCGGCCCGGCCGCTTATCCTCTCACCAAACCGTCACCAAAAGTGCGGGAGAACCGTTTTAACCTGCCCGGTGACAATTCGAAGTATTCACGCCACCCCTGAACTTCCGGTGAAACCAGGTTAAAAATGTTCTAATCCCGAGACCTGGAGTGACCCACCTTCACGGTGGCGACGTTACGGTGGCGAACCTCACGGACGGGGGGTGTAAGTTCACGGTGCGCCTCTTGCTTGCGGGGCAGACTGACCTTGACGCCCGTACAGGATGAACGACAGGTCATCAGGTTTAGACGGCTCGCCGGCGCATGGTTCGGTCATTCTGCGGTGACAGGAGTCAACCAGATTCACCACGGCGGACTCCAACGGTCCCCTGCGGATTGTCTCAGCGATTTCGGGCACGCGGGCGTTGTCGAACAAACCGTCCCTCGCTATCAGGAGCCTGTCGCGCGGCTGCATGGTCACTGTCGGGCCGACGTCGATGCGCATCTGCGGAGTGCCGATCGCGTCGCGCACGTGTGCTTCGGCATCAATCGAATTGAACATACGGGTGGGGTGGGCAAAAACACCCACCCCACCCTGAGGATTACATCGTATTACCCTGGCGGGCAATCGTCCGGATCAACGTTCTTACCGGCCCACGAATACGGCCGGCCTTCCAGACCGAACAGAATCTGCGACAGGTCACCAACACTCAGGATCGCTTGCGGACGATACAGAGGAGCACCTTCGCCCTCCAAGTCGACCCACGTCCAGTGCGCCTGCGGGTTGGGGTCGCCCGGCAGACCGTAGTTCTGATTGGTCAGCAGGTAACCGGAGATGTCACCGACCGAGCCAATCTGGTTCGGCGGATCGAACTCAACCGTTACCGGATCCACCGGTCCGACCACGTCACCGTAGTTGGTCGGCGGAGCCAGCAGGATCGTGCCGATCTCCAGCGGAGCGCTGCAAGTATCGTAGGTAGGAGGCAAACAGAAACTCACTGCGTACGTCGCGCACGGAATGATCTCGCAGTCGGTGATATGCAGCACCGAAGAATCGCTTACACCGAAATCATTCCAGGCACGCAGCGCACCTACGCCCTCGGTAACCGTACCGTCGGGAATGACACCGAGATTGGCGAACCAGTCGGTATCGAGACACACGCATTCCCCGCTGGCGCAGTCATCAGAGTCCGTACACCTTACGGAAGTGTTGTTCTCACACATCTTCACTCTGCAGCCGGAAGGCTCGTTACGCGGTTCCTCGACCCACTTCACCACGCCTACGGATGGATGCTCCGCACAAGTAGTGCTTTCTCCACCGGGCACGCAGAAGCTGCCCGGACACTGTGCGTCGGTTACGCAGGTAATGTCCGGATCGTTATCGCAAACACCCGGACAATCCGTCGGTGTATTCTCGCGGCACGACCGGCGCAGATCGTTCTCGCAACGCCACAGCTCGGTCAGCTCAACTCTAATAGCCACCTCCTCATTTCCAAAGCAGGACGGGTCGATCGTCAGGAACCGGTGCTTCCGCTGTTGATGGATGAACTCATCAGGCAGACACGGAGGCGGGGGTGGACCATATTCTTCACACGTAAACCCGATCTCCATGTCGAACGTACCCATCGCAGCATCGGTAATGTTGCCGGCGTTTGACCAGCCGCCTACGCGGATCTGGTAGACAGCACCCGCAGTCACACCATCGCCCAAGTCCCCGCCGGGCAACCATAGCGAGGAGGTCGTAGAGAAGAGACCGCCGCAACCATCGTCGTTGCACTCCAGCCTTTCATCCTCCGAGTAACAGATCGGAGTCTCAGTGTGGTTACCCGTGATCTCCACCATCGCGTCATAAGTACTTACGGAGTTGCATCCGGTGATGCGTATATCACCATCGCACGGTGCGGTCACCTCATACCAGACGTCCGCCTGCAGACTGTTCTCGCCGGACGCGAAGCAGTTGGTGCCCACCATTGACGGACCATCGGTGGCGGCCAAGCGGTTGTCAACTGCAACCGTGCAAC
>CP070744.1:4669351-4724775 GCA_020348265.1 Phycisphaerales bacterium
GTGGGCAAGCCACCCGTGTCACACATATCCGTCCCTCATCCTTCGCGCCATCGGCTGCTACGTGGATGATCCGCGGGCGAGGATCTGCTCATAGGTATCCAGGAGCGAGCGGATATAGCTTTCCCAGGTGTAGGGGCGTGAGCGTTGGATGTTGGATTTGCCCATTTGGGCGGTTTCGGTGGGGTTTTGCCATAGGCGGCTGACGGCGTCGATCATTGATTCGCGGTCGCCGGGTTGGACTTGGATGCCTTCGTATCCCAAGGGGATTGTTGAGATGATGGCGCAGCCGGAGGCCATTGCTTCGAGCAGGACTATGCCGAAGGTCTCCGCCCTAGAGGGGAAGAAGAAGATCCGGGCACGGGAGAACTCCGCCCACAGTTTGGGGCCCCGCTCCGCTTCGACCCATTCCACGTTGTCAGGAGCGCTAGACTTGAGGGTAAGGCCATTCCCCGGCCAGCCGAAGATGCGGAAGCGGACCTGGGGAAGTGCAGTCGCCACTGCAAGGAAATCGTCGATGCCTTTGCGCACGTCCACCTTGCCTACGAAGAGGACTACGTCTTCCTTGGGGTCTGCAGGGGCGTAGTTCTGCAGCTCGATTGCGGGGCTGATTATCGACGTGGGCGAGTTTAGCGGGGCTTGCTTGACGGCCATCCGGCGGGAGAACTCGCTGAGGAAGATCAAACGGTCGTACTCGCGGGTGAGGAGGAACTGCTCCTGGGCCATGAACATCCGCCCGACGATCGGGCCGCGCATCTCCTTCCAAGCCTCGCGGAACAGACCCAGGATCATGCACACCACGGGCTTGCCCGTCTCCCGCCCCCCACGCAGAGAGGGCAGGCAGGCGTGGTAGTTGAAGGTCTGAATCAGATCCACATCGGCGGCGAAGTCGGCCACTTGAGAAGCGGCGAGGTTGAATCGATAGGGGTGGATGGGCAGGCGGTGAGTCTTGATCCCTTCATAGTCGGTTATGGAAGGGTCTCCTGTGGTCAAGACGCGAACGTCGACGCCGGCACGTTGGAGATGGCGGGCGGTCTGAAGGACGACATACTCACCACCGCCGGCGAAGTCGGGTGCGAAACGTTCATGGGTGATCAAGACCTTCATGGGTGTGGGCACCGTCACTCACATCACAGAACAATACAGCGGAAGCGGATCGAGGCGTATAACAGAGTCAGCATCAACACAACCGCCCGGGGCAGACATACCACAATCCTGAGGAGCCGAAAGAACGGGTTCTTCGACCGATCGGTATCAGAGTACCTTATCACCACATAGGGAAGCGCCAGCCATGCGAACCAGGGGTGCAGGCAGAGAGCGAGCACAACCCCGAGCACCAGCAGATCGAAGAACGCCGTAATGGGAAAGAGGAAGTATCGCCCGAAGAGGTGGGCGCGGATTTCCGGGAACTTTCGCACGAGCAGAGGCCAGATGACCGCGGAGCGGGGCCCGATGAGCCATTGCCAGGCGGAGATCTTGAAGACGTGGTGGTATACGACCGCCTCGTCTACAAATACCGATGCGTGGCCGGCACGTTTCACCTTCCAGGCGAGATCCATGTCCTCCCCACCGAATGGCCAGAAGGGTTCGTATTCATCGGAGAATCCCCCTACTTCCTCGACCAGGTGTTTACGGTAAGCGATGTTGCAGGTCTCGTATACCGCCCCTTCCTCGGTAATGCTGATAGTCTTTTCGAACAGGTGGCGCTCTTGTGTGGGGTTGGGCGCGGTACGCCCTTGGACAAGGCCTATTGACTCATCGCTGAAACCGGCTTCCAGTTGGGCGAGCCACTGAGGCGTGGCTACACAGTCGCTATCTATAAAGGCGACTATTCCACCTTTGGCATGCTCAGTTCCGAAGTTGCGCGACCCGGCCGGCGTCTTGTAGTCGGTTACGAAGTAGCGAACTTCGAACGGAACGCTATCGGAAAAGGCCTGGACCACATCGGCGGTATCATCCTCGCTGGAGTTGTCTACGACTATCAGCTCCATACGCTCCGTGGGATGAGTCTGATCTGCCAGCGAATCGAGGAGGTCTCCAAGCAAGTCCTCCCGATTGCGCGTGGGGATAACCACGGTGATAAACGGCTCGTCAGATTCGATGTTGGCAACAGGTTCTTCCATGTCAGGTTTTCACGATGTCAAAGTGAGCCTGTTCGTAGCGCGGGCCTAGTGTCTTCCAGGAGAACTGCTCAGCATGGTGTCTGCAGTTGTCGGCGGTGCTTGAATCGCGGGACAGCTCAAGCACGTTAAGCAGAGCCTGGGTGAGTCCGTCGACATTGTCAGCTTCTCTGGCGGTGCTTCCCGGCTCGAAGCAGGCACCGATCGCGGGGTCGGTGATTATGCCGGGAATACCCCCGTGATTAGTGCCCACAACAGGCGTGCCGCAGGCTAATGACTCCACCAATACCATGCCAAACGCCTCCCATACTGAAGGCAGCACGGTCAGCGACGCATTTGAATACACGCCAGGCAGGTCCTCGAGTTTGCCAACACCTAGTATCTCAACCGACCTGCGGAGATGCTCAGGAATCAATGCAGTTACTTCGCGTACGGTGCGTTCGCTGGCCTGTCCGGAGAACTGCAGGATTGCGTCGGGCACAGTCTGTTTGACGCGGAAGAATGCCTGCAAAAGAAGCTTGGCCCCCTTCCGCGGCTCGTCGACACAACCCACCATCAGAATCTTGGGTGGACCGGGCTCGCGCGGCTGTGGCCGAAAGTGTCCCGTATCAATCGGTGGTGGGAGTACCTCCGCGACTCTGCCGAACTCGCTCGCCAGACAATCTGCTGCGTGGCGACTGCATGCCAACACCTTGTCTGCTCGCTTGAGAGTTTGGTGAAACATGATGCGGTCAAGGGGTACCGCCCGGAAGTATCGTCGAGTGGGGATTCCTACAACCTGGTAAACGAACGGCTGCCCCGTGGCGGCCTTTCGCCGCGCCGCTGCGAAACCGTCATAGTAGGAAAGGCAATGCATGGTATCAAATGTGCGATGTCGCAGTTCGCGAAGACACTGCCAGGAGAAAACATGGGCGGAATTGAGATACCGGCCCAATCCTCCGTTGATCAGTCTTTGTTGGAAGTACACATGATGCATGCCGTCGTTGGCAGTGTCAGTCTCAGCACGTGCGGGTACGCTGGCAATTACGGTGATCTCGTGGTCACATTCGGATAAGTACGTGGAGAGATCGTGGAGCACACGCTCGGAGCCTCGTCGCACGTACGGCCATCGGTACGGATTGGCCAGGGCGATGCGCAGTTTCCGCTGAGTCGAGAGGGTATCCCGATCACAGGCGTGCTCTGTGGAAGACGTCGGGTCGGTTGGCGGTGTGCTGGACATGTATAGCCCTTAGATCCGGTCGTCTGAGCCTGCTGGTGCGCGTAGCGCCTCCGGTGATTGATCGTCAGTCGGTCGACGACGTAGACCACCAAGCGGCGTAGGGGGGAAGAAGCGTTTGCTGAACAAATGAGCGAGCTCCCGGTCGGAAGGCACGCGATCGCGTTGAACGCGCCTTCGCTGGCGCAATGTGTCCGGCAACATCTTCACGTTCCACAGTATTGCTCGCAGTTTCGCCACACGAGGGCCGCGCACAAGGAGATCCACAAGTACGTACGCGAAATAAAGGGGAAGGTACTTGATTAACCTGCCCATACCATAGTTCTTGAGCATCAAGCGCAGACGGTTCTTGCAGTAATGGGTCACTATCCGCGAGTCACTCCGGGCGACTTTTTCGTTAACGCAATGGTGGGCGACAGCTTCCGGAATGCAGAGGACCCTGTACCCGTAAAGGTTCGCCTGCCAACCCAAGTCGGTGTCTTCAAATGCGTAGAAGAGCGTCTCATCGAAGCCACCGATCCGATCGAGGAGGGATCGCCGAGCCAGTGCAGCAGCCGTAGATACCCAGAGACATTCGGCAGCCTCCGTAATCTGGGCTTGCTCTTTTCCCTCGTGCTGATCCCATGCCAAGCCGATTTTCCCAAGTGCTCCGCCAAACGAATTCAGGTAGTCGGATCGCGCGGCGTACACGAGCTTCCCACTCACGACCCCGACGTTATCGTTGGACGCCAGTACCGCTGCCGTTTGCCTTAGCCACTGCGGGTCCAGTTTTACGTCGCTGTCGATCAGGGCCACAGCCTCGGCATCCACTTCAGCGAGTCCCCGGTTCCGCGCAGCTGCAGGCCCACCCCCGGGGATGCGCATATAGCGGAGTCTGCATTTCGCATCCTTTGCCAATCGGGCGACCATCTCGGACGTATCGTCCTCGCCTCCGTCGTCCACCACGAGAATCTCATAGCTGTCGGAAGGATATTCCTGTGTGAGAAGCGTTTGCAGGATCTCCTCCAGCAACTTGCAGCGGTTGAACGTAGGCACGATGATTGCCACGCGCAGCCGAAGTTCATCCGGCTTGGTCGCGTTTGCCCCCATCTGCCGGCCGTCCATGTCTGTTCGTTCGTCAGTCATAACGCTCGCATCGCAGTATACTGCGAGGATCAGCGACCTTCTACCGCCGAGGACCCCTTGCCCCAGCGCTTGTGCGCTAACGCGCCAACAAAAGCGGCCACCAGGCAGATCAACATTAGATCGAACGGGACCCTGAACCGGATACGGGTGAAGAACGCCGCATAGGCCAAACCGCTCAAGACATACGTCGACAGAAGCAGCCATTCCCACGACTGTATGCGCACTTTCTTGAACAGCGCCAAACGAACCATAAGAAGCAGCAGGAGCGGGCCATAGGTCACCAGCATGATCATATCCTTGAGGCTGCTTGCCTCAGACGCCGCATAGAGCTTGTTGGTGTAGTTGAAGTAGTTGAGAAACTTCAGGCAGTACAATCGCAATGCATTTCCTTTGTTCTCGCGTACAAACCTCCACGCCCTGCCGCGGAAGAAGTTGTCCTGTTCGACCTCGCTCAATCCTTCGGCCTCACGCAGGTACTCATCGATGGGAACGTTGACCCCGGTGTTGGGCGTGGTGTGCTCAGAGTTGCCCCGCAGAAGATTCATGCCCGCATTCGTCGACACGGGGACGAACGCGTGGAAGGCAGCGAAGTTTCGAATCGACCAGGAACCGACCATGACAGCTGCAATCGCAAGACTGACTGCCAGCTTCAGGCTGCCACGACTCTTGAAGTTCAAACCGTGCCAGCCAGCAACAGCGGCCAAGACGATAATGTAAACGGGCACGGTTAGAACCATCAAGCCCATCAGCGCTCCTCGACCGATCGCAAGAAACCACGAAGGCCTGGGCCGCAAGGATAGGTAGACGACGATCAAGAGCAAGCAGGATACCAGCGTCTGGGCGTAAAGCGTTCCCGCAGTATAGAACAACACGGGATACGCCATCACAAGCGCTACGCCCAGCAGCGCACTTAGCTGCGCGGAGTGCTCCGCCAGAATGCGATACATCAGGCACATGCAAGCGCCCAACAGGAAGAAGTTGACGATACGGAAGGCGGTAATGTCACCCCCGAGAACTCGCAACCCAGCAAGTACAAAGGGGTATCCCGGGGGCATAAAAGCCGTGGCATGCTCGCCATCGAAGCTGTAAACGTGTTCGGAGAGAAGGTGGTCGGAGAGTGTGCAGTAGGCGCTCTCATCCGGATAGCGCAGTTTGTCGCCCAGCAGAACCGAGTAGGCTATGCCGGCAAGCAGCACGATCGCGATGCATGTACCTGCGATCAGCGCGGACCGTCGCTCGGCAAGTTCCACCAGCCTGTTTGGGAAACGCCTGTTCATACAACCAGATCAATCAAACCTATTTGAGTCCTCGGACAGCCCGACCGCTGCCGGGATGGGAATCATTGCCTCCGCATCAACGGTCGAGCCTGCGGGCTCGCGTGCAAGAGCCGGGGCAGTTCCCGCTAGCGCAATCATCAGGGCGAACGTGTACCACGCGGGATCTATCCATAAGGAAAAATCCATCGTTTGCTGAAGCAATTGGCCTACGATTCCCACCAACAGGCCACAGCAGGCGGCGGCCCAGGCGCCGTCGGTCCGCCACGCGGCGCGCAGACCTGTGCAAACGGCACCGACGACCAGTACCAGAAACGCACCCAACCCCACGACCCCGCTCTCACACAGTATCAAGAGGTAGAAGTTGTGCACCGGAGCGGTGGAACGCAACCCGAACTGCTTGGCGGTGTCATCGCCCTTCGCCTGAATGGCCTCCAAATCCGGAGCATACCGATCGAGATGCAGGCGGAAGTTGTTCAATCCGATCCCCAGAAGCGGGCTCTGAGACCACATTTGCAGAGCCGCGCGGTTATATCGACCGCGGAAGCCATATGCCTCCTTCAGATCACCGTGCACACGCTCCTGCAAGGCAGGGGCAAACGGCATGGCGACCACCAACAAGATAAGACCACCCAACATGACAAGTCCAAGTGCTCGACGTGCCCCGATCAACCCTCGCCAGGTCAGCACTGCCATGATAGCCACTACCTCGAGTGCCGCCACAGCCCAAGGCAATCGCGATAGTGTACAGGCCACGCCAGCCAACCCCACGAGGGCAACACCCAAGCAGATGCTACGCATCAGCCGATGTCGCAGTGTCATCCACAAGGCGATGAACATCGGAACGAGCAGCAGCAAGTATGGACCCAGGAAGTTTGGGTGGGCCATCGTGCCAGCTGCACGGTGCTGCCGGCGGCCCATAAGCTGCAGCGTTACCGCCTCGTCGACTTCCATTCCACCAAGCAGGGATCGAAGCCCTGCGCCTACATTGAGCGTAACCTGCAGGATTCCCAGGCCGGCCTGCATCAAGACGGCAAGGCCCAAAGCCGCCACGCAGATCCACCACTCCACACGCCCGAACGTATAGCGGACATACAAAACGATGAACGCGAACTTCAAGATGCGCACGTACTCGAAAGCACTCCAGGAGACCCGATCCGCAGCCAGCGTCGACAGTGCGCATGCGACAACAAAAGGCAGCAGCCACCAAGGCAATGAACTGACGTTGACCCGGCGAATACGCTTGGTGACAACCACCTCACCCACCCAAAGCACAAGCAGGACGGCGAAGATCAGATCAGCCGGTATCCAGTAGAGCCCTTGAGAACCGTGATCTCCCAGTACGGCCTCGAAGGAGAGATACTGACGGTTGTAGGTCAGTGCGACGATCCAGGTGAAGAGAAACACCCGCCGAGGCTGCCGCGTTACTCCGGCAATTGTGACCACCAGGGCAGCAAGCCCGACCGCGATGAGCTTCTTGGTTGTCAGATCGCCAAGCTTCACGGCCAGCGTGCAGGCCACAACGCCAATCACTCCGGCTGCAACCAGGGAGAGTGTCCTCCCCAAGGCGCGATCCGCGATCGTAATCGGCTCATTCACGACGTCGACTGACTGTTGATTTTTGGGGGTGGGAACGCCTTGATCACCGCATGGTTCATGGTGTATCTATCCCCGCGGAACCCGAAGAGGAACTTGCTGAGCAACTCGATGCGTTCAAACCCCGCATCCAGAATCATCTGCTGCAAAGCGCTCAAACTGGCCTTCCACCACACACAGTCGGTGTGCCCACCCATGTACTGCATGACGCACTCGGAGTCCATTCGATCGAGGTCGGCGTGGTAGTAGTCGGAGATAAGGGCGTACTTCTCGGTCACGCTGCAGATGTTCTGCAACGCCTTCATGGGGTTCATCAGGTGCAGGAGAAGGTCACCGGAATGCACAACGTCGAACTTGCCAAGTCGCTCCGGTGAAAGATCGTAAACGGAGAGGACCTCGCGGCGTACCTTCGACCCAAGTACGTCACGGGCAATCGCAAAACCCTTGCCGATCGCCTCCGCCAGTGCTTCGGAGGACATCTTCGCCCTTACCTTCGGGGGAAGATCGATATCCCCGAAACGCTCCAGATCCAGCGCGACAACCTCGCCGGCTCCGCGTCTTTCGAACTCAAAAGCCCAAAATCCGTCAAAAGTGGCCACATCGAGCACACGCAACCCGTCCATACGCTCAGGCAAAGCATACTTGTGGAGTACATGCCGGTGATCAAAGGCCCCAGGCGTGACCGCCGAATTGCCCAGATCGATCGAGTGGTACCAACCCGTACTCTTAACTCGCTCCAGCAGCGCCTTCTTCTCCGGAGAAGCGTCTTCGGGAATCTCCACCTCTTCGAGCAGTTGCTCCGTCGTCCGCCCGTGACGTACCCAAGACCGCAGACGCTCGTAAAGGGCCGCGATCAACCGACCGGATATCGCGCCGGTCATGCTGAGCGCGCTCTTGTTCAATCTGACAACCAGCTCCAGACCGGCAAACCTCAGACTCTTACTCGCCATGATTGTCGTTTCCAGACACTCTCAGATAAATCCACCTGTTCCACACGCCCTACTTCGCCTTGCGCAACTCGATCGATGTCACCGAGAACGCAGGGAATGTATAAGTAAAGACCTCGGCCGCGCCATCGAAGGATGCGGAGGATAACGTCACCTCACCGGGACCGCCACTATGAAAACGCCGATAGGGCTCCACCTCGGTCTGCTTTCCCCACGCCCATCCGGTGGGGAGCTTGGGAAGATCCGTTCCGGTATTCGCGTCGGGCCCGCTGCCGCGCAGCGTCCAGGCTTGGGCACTACTCCGAGGTCGGAATCCCTCGATCGAGATCCTTGCCGTTATGGGCTGATCAAAGTGCTTGTTGATTGCCAGCGCGTAGAGCGTCTCACCGTCCGCGCTTATGCCCGCAACAACGTCGAGGTAGGGAACATCATCAACCGCGGCGACCAAGCCGACCCCAGGAGCATCGTACGTGGGTGACTCCGTGTGCGACTCGACCAACACATCCCCGAAGTGCCGTGTATACATCATCAAGGCGTAGTATGGCGCGGTAGGCAAGCACACATCGCCACGACGACCGATCCAACCCATGAAGCTCGCTTCGGTCAGCTTGAAGAAATTGGCCACCTCCACGCAGGGCGATTCGATCAGGACCTTCATAATCCCAGCCGTCAGCAGCCCCGACCCCAGTGTCTTGACGTGATCGACGAATGGGCTTTTCAAATCGACATGGAAGAACGGCCCCCACTCCGTCACTGCGATCTTGATGCGCGAGGCGTTCTTTCCGCTGAAGGAATCAATCTGGCTCGCCAAAGTCTCGAGGTTGCGGCGGATCAACACCGGAGCGGCAAGCATGGCCTGGTAGACCCGCCTGGGCTCCACTGCTCCACCGTCGATCACCAGCGGCGCGTAAGCGTTGTGCACGGCTAGATAGTCGATCTGATCGCCGGCCAACTTCAAAACGGTCTGATTCCAATCCGGGTACTGAACGAAGGCGTATCGCCCGTAATTCTCCCCCCCGATCGCCGCCAGCTTTATGGATGGATCCACCTTCTTCATGGCCTGTGCAAAGGCCAGGAAACGCTCCGCATAGGCTTTCGGGGCCATCGATCCCCCGGAAAGATCATCCTTCATGTACAGTTCGTTGCCGATCTCCCAGAACTCGACATGCTGCTGTTCGGGCCCGTCTTGAGCGTTTACGTACCGGACCCAGTCGGCTGCCTCTTGCGGCGTTCCCGTACCGACGTTGGCAAGGATATGCAGGCTAGCGCCAATCTGCTCTGCAAACGACAGGGCTTCATCAGTGCCAAAGCTATGACGTGATCGGGCGTCTCCGCCGGTGCCCCAATGGGGCGTCGTGGGGCGAGCATCCTGTGGTCCAACGCCGTCGCGCCAGTGGTAGGAGTCCGAACCGAAGCGGATCCGTGAAACCTTCAATTCCCTGGCAAGTCGCACTACCTCGGGGTCAATGCGACCTCGCTTTGAATCCCAAATCGAGTTTCCGTCGTTGATCCACTCTACGTTGGTGCCGAACAGTGTTCGCGGGATTTCACGGATCTTCCGACCCGCGTACACTATTACTTTCGCCTCGTGAGGTGAGTCACGTTTGCCCGCGGTTTCCACAGCCCCTCCTGGTTGATCGACTGCCATATTTATGTCATCGAAGTAAGCCGCACCGCTGGTACCCTCTGCAGCAAGAAACACTATAAAGGATCCTACGTCTCGACCCGACGGGACTTCTATGACGTCCTTCTGCAACACGAGGGCACCGGCGTTGGTGGGCTGTCGCAGCTGGAAACCGCCCAGCATGCCGCCGTCTTTCTTCAGCAGATACATCCCCACGACGGCAGTCGCACCACCTTCCGCACCTAACCAGGCAGAGACACGAACCTTCTTGCCTCGTACTGAATCCGATTCAATCACCTGCCCCAGCGCGAACGGTTTGGGTCCGGGGAGGTTCCTTGAATTGGGAGCGAGTCTCAACGCCGATCCACCATCGCGTCCCTTGGATTTCTCGAGCGAAAGCGCGCCCTTTCCCGCCACCGCACTATCCAGGTTCCATCCGGTGGGTACTTCGCGGCCGTCTGCCTCAAAACCACCGTTGACCAGCAGAGTGACGCCGCCTGCGTCGCCTTCTTCTCGAGCGGTACCCCGCGCACAATCCGCCGTCGCCCACACCAGGCACACGGACACTCCCAAAAGCAGAAGTCTCGGTATTGTGTCAGTGGTCTTAGTCATTCAGTATTCTCAACACTCAAGCGCCGGCCTGAACTGCCCGCCGCCGTCCACCCGATCTCCCCAGCCCGGCTCAATACTCCACCAGCGAACCCGTTCGCTTGGCGATGCGCACGGCAGCGTTAAACAAACCCATTCCCGCAGGAAGGAGCACGGCCGCAAAAACCGTCAGTTTCAGAAACACCATTCCCAAGTCCTGGAACCCGTACCCCTGCAATAGCGCCAGCCGCATTCCATCCAAGGCGTGCGTGAGGGGGACGAGTTCACCCAGCACTCGCACCCAACCGGGAAGAACGGATACGGGAAACAGAACGCCGCTCACCAACACCACAACGGAGCCGCCAAGGGAGATTATCCGCTCTCCGCGCTTGATGATCATGACCACTCCCGCCCACATCATACCGATTCCGGCAAAGCAGAGCACGGTCAGAAGGAATATCGCAACGGCTGAGGGCACATTGGCTTCCCCAACGCTTACTTTGTAGAACGTAACTCCCAGAGCCAAATACATGACAAAACGAATCGCACTGAAGAAGTATGCCCACAAAGAAGAGTAGACCAGAATCACAGGCAAGCTGACCGGTGACATCAGCGTGGCTTCGAGCGCTCCGGTCAGCTGACCCTCGCGAATCTGCTTGGCAAACGTGGTGAGACTCACGCCGACACAGTCGGTCAGGGCCACACCGATGAGCAGAAACGCCAGGTAACTGCCGCCATACTTGTCCAACGCTGGAATGCTCTGACCCGCGAATGTTTTTCCAATGTAGTAGAAAACCGCCAGGAACAGGAATATCCCCAGCACTTGCACGGTAAACGACGTGCGATAGCTCATCTCCACCATAGCATCGCGTTTGAAGAAGGCCCACGCGAGTCTCATGTACGTTCCCCCCCGTTGTCAGGATCCCGATCGCCAAGCACGAGTGAACAGAAGACCTCGTCGAATGGGGTCTCCACCAGCTCGCAACGCACGATCTCGCCCCCTGCGGCAAAAATCCGATTCAGGGCATAGGACAATGCGCCGCTGTCGTGATGAACCCGCAACTGAACCGTCGTACCCGAATCGTCGACCTCCTCTGTCTCCACCGCAAGCAGACCGACCTCAGGCGCCGGCTTCAATGGATCATTCGACCCCGCGCCGCGATAGGTCACCCGGTGCAGTTCATATTCGCGCCTGCTCCAACGGTCACAGATTTCCTGGATCGAACCGTGGGCGATCAACCTCCCCGAGTTGATGATCAAGACTCGATCACACAACTGCTCCGCCTCGCTCAACTGGTTCGTCGCTATTACATGCGTCTGATGATGCGAGCGAATCCTTTTTTCTAATATCCATTGGCGAATGCTCTTGGTGCTGACGGGGTCCAGGCTGCGCGTGGGCTCATCGTAGAGCACTAGCTCGGGCTCGCTGAGCAGCCCGCGCGCGATCGCAAGCTTCTGCTTCATGCCTGAGGAGTAGCCGTCAAACCGATCGTCGGCAGCATCGGTGAGCCCGAGCACTTCCAGCAACTCTTCGATAGTCCGTGTCGCCTGCTTTCGCGTCAGACCGTAGAGCATCGCGAAGAACATCAGGTTCTGCCGGCCGGTCAAACGCCAGTAGAAGCTCCGCTCATCACAGGTGACCAACCCAATCAGACCTCGGGTCTCGACCGGTCTCTCGCGGATGTCCTGACCGTGGATCAACACCCGCCCCTCGGTGGGGTAGAGCAACGTGGCAATGATCTTCAAGAGGGTGGTCTTGCCCGCACCGTTTGGCCCGAGAAGACCGATTGTCTCCCCTTGTCCCGCGCGGAAGCTGACATCGTCAAGGGCATACGCCTGTACCGCTCCTCCAACGGTCCATCTGCCAGGCCACAACGAAAGGCGGCGATATACCTTGGAGACACCTTCAATCGAAAGGGCCGCAGGCTTCCTATCAACATCTTCGTTCTTGTCGGCTGCGCGAGTCATAGCAACGTCAGTATCTTGCGGAGGGCTGAATCCCTGGCAAACGGTAGCAGGGTGTACCCCTTACCGCGCGATGGATCTGTAGATCCAGCCCGGGATGAACCTCTTATGCTTGTTCAGAATGGAGGCGAAGATCGCGACATCCCGGCTCTCCAAATCACGCCGGATCCTGTCGAGGGCCTCCCAGGAGCTCCTGCCGGCCTGCACCACCAGAATGAGCGTTGGAACCACCTTGCTGGCCAAAAGCGCGTCCGCGTGCGACAGAATCGGTGGAGCATCGACCAGCATGAAACCGAAGTCATCTGCCGCATCGTCCAGGATCATCTGCAGCGCACCTTGGCTGACCGCATGTTCTCCTGCGTTCCCTTGGGTCCCTGCAACAATCATTCCAATCCCGGCCGCTCCTTCCTGGATAGCCTCACCCACCGACAGCTTACCCCGCGCTATCGCCTCAATGGACTTGGCCGGGTCCAGCTTAAACCTCCTCGCCAGCGACGGTGTCGCCCGATTCAACTCGACGACCAGCGTCTTGAGGCCGAAACACTCGTGCAATTGGCGAGCCAGATTGAGCACCGTCGTCGTTGTACCCTGGCCGCGTGACGGGCTCGTGAGCAATGCTGCCCGCGCGCCGCCGTCACGAGCGATGTCGGCCAGACGCATCGCCGCCCGCCGGTAGTTTTCCGTCGTCTCAGTACGCATGGACTATTGCCTTCTCCGCCCGACGCACATACTCCCCTACCGCCTCCACATCATCGCCGCGCGTCTCTCGATCGGAATAACCGCAGCCACGGGAGCGCCAAGGTGTTCCTCGAGCTGTTCGGCGTTGTATACGCGGTGATCAAAGAACTCGACCACTGCAACCCAGCTAAACGCCGCAAGAAACGCCACAACGAACGATATCCCCAACAGCGTGAGCTTTCGCGTACCCGCCTGCTCCAGCGGGTCCATAGCTCGCTCGATCACTACCACATTGCCCAGCTTGGACAACTCCATCGCCGTAATCGTAGAGGCCTCATCTCGCTTCTTCTGATTGAACAGGTAACGATCCTCCAACAACTTGGCCTCACGTCGCATGGCCCGCCATTCCATCTCGTCCGCGTGCAGACCCGCCAACGCCTCGCGGTGTTCGGCCAGCGTTGCTGCGCGAGTATCGTGGATCTCCTGCTTCTCTCGCAGAACCGACTGCAAGTGCGAAGCCAGGGTCGCCAAGATCACCTGAAACTGAGCATCGTTGTTCCGGATCAACAACCCGTCGTCGAGCTCCGTGAGCCGCAGCTTCTCACGTTGCCTGCGGAGGGTGACGAGCTCGTCCAGAAGAGAATCGGGAAAAGAACTCCTCTCGAACTCCCCCAGTATGGAGAATTCGAGCGCGTCCGAGTTGAGCACGTCTTCGAGACGGGTCACCTTCGAATCCGCCAGCTGCAGCTCGAGTCGGGCTTGAGCAAGAGAACTCTCGGCATCCGCGATCTGATCCAGCAGCACCGCCTTTTGATGTTCCAGCAAGCGGATGTCCGACGCGGTCTCGAATGCTTCCAACCTGCTCTCCACCTCCTTTAACCGGGCCAGGCTCGTCCGGGCCTGTTCCTCAAAGAAGGCGACCGTTCCTGAATCCTGGTAGATCCTCTGGCGGGACTGCAGGTACTTATCGAGAATGTAATTCAATACCTCGCCCGAGCCGCGCCGCTGAACCGCGAGCAGATGGACCACGATCACATTGGAGTCGTTATCGGATGTAACCGCCAGCCTTCTTCTGAGTGTAGCGATGGCGTGTTCACGCGGGCTGAGGCGCTCGCGCAGACCAAGGGTAATCAACGTCTCCCTCACCCACGCCTTCACCTCCCGCACGCGGTTCTTCACCTCGTATCGAATCCGGGGAAACAGCTTCTCCGGAACTGGATCGGGCAGTGCAGGCTGGTCCAAACCCAGTTCATCGACCACCTCGGCAAGCAGATCGTTGCTGACAAGGATCTCGATCTCGGAGTTCATCTCCTGAAAACGCTGCGACACGATCATAGGCGTCTCGCCCAGCATCGTGGGGGGTGGCGCCTGCTCCTGCCCCAGCTTGACCAGGAGCTTTGCGGAGACAATGTGCTTGGGTTCTCGGATCAGCTCCAGGTAGACCAGCGCCGATGCCATCGTCACCAAGACGACAACGGCAATGCTCCACTTGCGCCTAAAGACAGCTTGGACCAAGTCGCGTAAGGATGTCTCGAGTACGACCTGCGCCATTGCGGCACCCTCTGCCAAGTCTATCCGAACACCTCGACGCCAATCTCCCGCGAACCGTTCGCGTCGCCGACCGACATTGATCGAGGGCTACAGCGAGCGTTCCACTCTGGCGAATCGATCGGCAACTCCATCGCGTGCTCAGCCGTTCCCGTGCTCACTGTATAGCTGTTCGAGTTCCTGCTGATCTTTGTAGGTGTCCATCGACTTGAAGAAACCGTCATACTGGTACGCATAGAGCAGACCCTCTTGTGACAGCACCGGAAACACCTCTCTCTCGAGGTTTGCCCCCGTCCAATGGGTGAAGACCTTCTTATCGAATACAAAGAAACCGGCGTTTATCCAGTGCTCGCGAAGAACCGGTTTCTCGTGAAACCCGGTGATACGTTTCGTCTCGTCAAGGTCCACCGTTCCGTACTGAGATACCAGGGGGACACACGTAACGGTGGCCAAACCGTCGTGGCTGTGGTGAAACTCGGTGAGCTTATCGAGACGGAGATCGGACAACCCGTCAGCATAGGTTGCCATAAAGGTGTCATCCAACAGGTGCTTGCACTTCTCGATGCGCCCGCCCGTCTCCGTCTCTACGCCCGTGTCAACAAGTTCGACGTTCCAGTCAAGCTTCTTGCCGTGGAAATAGTCAATAATGGTCTCCTTGCCGTGCCCCAACGATAGGATGAAGTCCTTAATACCCTGTGCCGCATAGATCCGCATCACGTGAAGCAGAATCGGCTGACCCGCCACCGGCAGCATGGGCTTGGGCAGGTACTCAGTATACGGGTACGCCCGCGTCCCCTTTCCACCACAGAGTATCACAACCTGCACCTTGTGTTCCTCCATATCTATCGGGCGCTAAAAGCTGTGCGCCCGCTATTAAACGTACTCAAAAACAGGCCAAACTCGCTCAACCCTGGGCTGCGCATACTCCGGCTCTATACTGCGCATCGATTACGCTACACACAGCCTTCCAGCGAAATCAACATGTGTTTTTAACATAGACCGACCTAAAGGTCACTATCCGTGGTGTTGCGAGCAGACTCTATGGCATGCGTGATCGGACCGAAAGGAGAGACACTGAATGCCCAGCGTGCGGAACAGCCGACTCTGCCTGGCTTACCAAGGCGTCTGATGCTCCAATAATAGAGGCAATCCGGGACAGCGGGCGCGGTACGGTCATTCGGCGCCGTTTCCGCGGAGGACAACGACAAGGGTCAGGAGCAGGATCTTCAAGTCTAGCAGCATCGACTGATGCTTGACGTAGTTCGTGTCATACCGAACCCAGTACTCGAACGACGTTGTGCCACGTGCACTGACCTGCCACAGGCCTGTGATCCCCGGCTTGACCTGCAGGCGGATATCGCGCCAGCTCGGCGCACAGCGCATCTCGCCCCGAACGAGCGGGCGGGGGCCGACGAGGCTCATATCACCTTTGAGCACGTTTATCAGTTGCGGCAACTCGTCGAGGCTACTCCGTCTTAGCAGGCGACCTACCCGTGTGACGCGGGGATCACCGAAGATCTTGAACGTCGGTCCGTCAACATCCTTGCGCTTGGCCAACTCCTCCTGCTGTTGCTCGGCATCGGGGCGCATGGTGCGGAACTTGTACATGGAGAAAGTGCGACCGCGGTAGCCGCAGCGCCGCTGTCGGAAGAACACGCTTCCGCCGGAGTCCAGCTTTATTGCCAGCGCGACGATCAAGAACAATGGGGCGGTCAGGACAATGGCAATGAATGCACCAACGACATCCAATGTCCGTTTGAGGCCCGCAAAGACACTATTGCGCACAGAGCGCCTTGTGGTCGGGGTGATCTTCCCACACTGACAAAACAATGTCCCGTGGCCGACATCCGTGAGCCGCGACAGAAAGCTCAGCTCTTGGGCATGTTCCGTCGAATCAACCACCACCACGTTGTCAAAATGTCGATCGCCCGGAATCTCGCAGCCCTGTCCCACTAGGCTGCCCACGACCTGAGCCTCATCTGACACACGACTTTGTGGCCAGAGGATGCTCTCGCGCACGACAGCGTTGCGCCCTATACGGACCCCTTCGCCTATCGTGGTGGGTCCGACGATCCGGGCCCCACTGCCCACTCGACTGTTCGGTCCCAGTATGACCGGCCCCACGATATCGGCGTTAGGCGCAACCTCGGCCCCCGGACCGGCCCATACGTCCTCGGCGATCTGACGTCCGAAGTTCCCATTGCGCGGAAGCTCAGATGCACTCAGCAGCTCTTTGTTCACGGCGAAGTAGTCGCCTATGTCCCCGATTGGGCGCACGTACCCACCGGCACGTGAGGCACAGACTGGGATTCCGTGCTCATTGAGTAAGGGAACGAGTTGTTCCTTGAGGTCCATGTAGCCTTGCGCCGGCACGAGGCTGAGGGCTTGCGGATCTAGGATGTAGATCCCCCTGCTGCGCACTCCAGACTCACTCCGCGGGTAGTGAAAAACAGTCCGTAACTCGTGAATACGATCGTCTCCGCCTACGCGAAGATGTTCAGCATATGGTTCGCAGGGGCGCTGGGGACCTACCAGCATTGTGAGGCCCGCCCGGCGTTCGCGGTGGACCTCAAACAGGTCGCGCAGATCCAAGCCTGCGGCGAACACCCCACCTTCAATGACCAGAAGCGGAGTCGCGCCGCTGAACTCCTGGAGCTGATGCAAAGAACCGGCCGTTCCACGCGGTCCAGGATCAGTGAAGAACTGCAGTCGTGTACCTGCCTCAGCAAGATGCTGCAGCCTCTCCTGCATCAGAGGATCGTCAAGATGGCTGTTGCCGACCACCGCGACATCTGTGACGCCGTTGGCCAGCAGGAAACGAGTCAGGTGTTTGATCAAAGGCTCATTGGCGACAGGAAAAGCGAGTTTGGGGAGCAGGTTCGCGATGGGTAGCAGGGTCGTACCCGGACCACCTGCCAGGATGGCCGCCCTCGGCATCCGCGTACTGTGGACACCGCTGAGCGGGTATTCATCCGCTCCAACCGCTCGTTCAGCGATCCGAGGATGATGCGACGCCGCTGTGCGGGGTTCGGCCGCGCCAACAGCACTAGCCCGATCCCGCATCGACCGGCCGGGCTTAGCCCGGCGCATTCCATGCGAATATCTGTTCCCTTCTGTCCCCACTAATCCTCATCCGATAATATGAATAGTCCGATGGTGCGGCCCATCTCCACCACCGCGACAAATGAGTCACCGACTCCACCGCTCTCACACCAGGGATGCTAAGATCAATCCCGGTGACAACCGGAGTCCGAGCGAATCCTCCGTCAAAGCTAACGAACCCCGCGCACGGACTGTTCACCCATGCTCGACACACCAGCTTATCAGCTCAACCGGATATGCTATCCGGATACCGCGCCACAAGCAAGGTATTTACCTGAGAAAAGGCCACCTGTGTGCTCACCGTTTTCCCAGTACGCTCCGGCTCCGAGCCGGGTTGACACTTGGTCGGAAAGTCGCTGGTGCTCGCCATGTACACAGCCCCGGCGGCGTATCCAACCACGAAGCCCGATGAGCTGGCGCGACGGATTGACCCCGTTTCCGGACGTTTGTTTCGGTACGGACCCGACGGAACCTCTGGACGCTCGTCCGAATATAGTACAACCACCCTGGACCCTCGTACGCCAGCGACAAGCTGGATCGAGCTGCACGAGCATGGTCGATATGGCGTCAAGGCAAGCCGGTCCCCCTACCTCGCTCAGACGTTCTCAGTCAGAGCGAGTGCCCGGGCGTCATTCCGGGAACACATCAACAGGCGCCAACACCTTACGATCCGCCCGATTGGTGTTCCGGAGGCCTGATTTCCACGCGTCGCCCGGTTCTGTTAGGATGAGAAGATGGTTGAGTTGTCGCGGTTTGGGTCGCTGCCGCGCCGGCATCAATACGTTTGCGGCTCGCAGAGATTTCCATTGAAGCGGAAGGCACTGATTACCGGTATCACCGGCCAAGACGGATCCTATCTGGCGGAGTTGCTGCTGGAGAAGGACTATGAGGTGCACGGGATCGTCCGCCGGGTTGCTATGGAGGCACCGTCGCACCGCCTTTGCCGCATCGAGCATCTGCTCCCCGACCTCAAGCTGCACGCGGCTTCACTGGAGAGCTATCCGAGCATCTTCAAGGTCGTCCGTCAGGTCCAACCGCACGAGTGCTACCACCTGGCCGCCCAGAGCTACGTGGGCTACTCGTTCGAGGATGAGTTTTCAACGCTGAACATAAACATCAACGGTACGCACTACGTCCTCTCGGCGTTGAAGGAGGCATGTCCGCAATGCCGGTTTTACTTCGCCGGCACAAGCGAGATGTACGGAGCCTCGGTGGAAGTGCCCCAGGACGAATCCACGCCCTTCCATCCGCGGTCCGCCTACGGAATCTCCAAGGTTGCCGGGTTCGAGCTAACGCGCAACTATCGCGAAGCGTATGGCCTGCATGCCACATCAGGCATCCTCTATAACCACGAGAGTCCGCGGCGGGGCTACGAGTTCGTCACCAGAAAGGTCACGAACCACATCGCGAGGATAGTTGAAGGCTTGGACCATGAAGTTCATCTGGGCAACCTGGATGCGAAGCGTGACTGGGGACATGCCGCCGACTACGTGCGGGCCATGTGGCTCATGCTCCAGCAGGAGAAGCCCGACGACTACGTTGTCGCAACGGGCAGGACCCATTCGGTCCGCAAGTTCTGCGAATTGGCCTTCAAAGTCGCCGGCCTCGACTACGAAGGCTATGTCAAGGTAGACGAGTTGTTCTTTCGGCCAGCGGAGGTACACGTTCTTCAGGGGAATGCTGCCAAAGCGCAGGCTAAGCTCGGCTGGACACCGCAGCGCACGTTTGAAGAGCTGGTCACAGAGATGGTCGAGTGGGATCTCGAACAGTTGCGCAGTTCGCACCCGAAAGGCAGGATCGGAGGAGGCACTCCGGTGGCGGAAGATGACAGCTAATTCCCTGCGGCGTGTCTGATCGGTCGGCGAGTCCCGGACTGAGCAAACGGCACCTGATGCCGCTGTGTTCTTTGAAGCTATAAGCGGAGGCGGTTGGTAACGACGATGGCAGACAACAAGTTCTGGACGGGCAGATCAGTGCTTGTCACGGGCGCGACTGGGTTTCTCGGCGGCTGGATGGTCAAAGAGCTAGGCGCGCGGGGTGCGCAGATCACCGTTTTAGTCCGTGACGACGAGCCCAGGAGCATGCTGGTGCGCGAGGGTCGCCTTGGCGTAGTAAGCGCCGTTCATGGAACGCTCGCCGATCCCGCCCTTCTGCGCCGGACGCTGTGCGAATATGAGATCGACACGGTCCTCCACTTAGGTGCGCAGACACTGGTTCTGGTGGCCAAGAACGATCCGGTGGGCACGCTCGAGGCCAACGTTGAGGGCACGTGGAATCTTCTGGAGGCCGCCCGCCACTCCGACGTGAAGCAGATCGTGGTAGCCTCATCCGACAAAGCTTACGGCGCCTCCACCGAGCTGCCCTATCGGGAAACCCATCCCTTGCAGGGAAGCTACCCGTACGATGTGTCCAAGAGCTGCGCTGATCTTATTTGTGGAATGTATGCCCGGACGTATGACCTGCCGCTTTGCGTGACGCGATGCGGGAATCTTTTTGGCGGAGGCGATCTGAACTTCAGCCGAACCGTTCCCGGAGTCGTCCTGGCAACGATGCGCGGCGAGCGCTTTCGCATACGCAGCGATGGCAAGTTCGTCCGGGATTTTCTGTACGTCAAGGATGCCGTCGAGGGGTATCTTCTGCTGGCCGAGAAGATGTCTGCTGACCGATCATTGATCGGCGAGGCGTTCAATTTCAGCCTGGAGGTTCGTCTGACGGTACTGGAGGTCGTCGAGAAGGTATTGAAGATGATGGCCCGTACCGACCTCGAACCGATAATCGAAAACGTGGTCAGCAGCGAGATCCGCGAGCAATACATGACAGCCCAGAAGGCACGCGAACGTCTGGGGTGGTCTCCGACTTACGGCATGGACGGGGGACTCGAAGAGACCATCAAGTGGTACAGGGACTTCATGCCGGTGTCATCAGACAAAGAGGGTGCGGGGTAGCGTAAGGACACGTGAAAATAGCCCTGTACTATCCGTGGGTCTATCTAACCAGCGGTGCGGAGCGGACTATCCTCGAAGTCACCGGTCGCAGCCGTCATAGCTGGACCATCTTCACCAATCGGTTCGAAGCGCAGAACACCTTCCCTGAGTTCGCCCAACGCGACATGCGTGTGCTCTCCTCCGTAAGTGTGAAGAGGTCGGTCGGCGCTGCAGCACGGGCAGGGTTGAAGATTCTTACTCAACGTCTTCCCATGGAACAGTTCGATGCGTTGTTGGTCGTCTGTGAAGGACTCGGCGACTGCGTCGTGTTTCGCAACGCAAACCGACCCGTGTTGTGCATTTGCCTGACTCCGCTTCGAATCGCATTCGACCAGCACTACCGTGAACGGTACATGGATGGGAAGGGGTTAGGAAGGCGTCTTGCGGTTTCGATCGCCGCACGCCTGTTCCGGTGGGTCGATCGAAGGGTATGGCGACGGTATGCCCGGGTGATCTGTATAAGCGAAGAGGTGAAGGGGAGGGTGCTGCGTGGTGGATTGGCCCCGGAGTCTCGGCTAGAGGTGGCCTACGTAGGTCTGGGCGTGGATCCTCCGGAACCCAGCGACAAGCTCGGGGACTACTTCCTGCTGCCGGGCCGTATAATGTGGACGAAGAACATCGAGCTGGGAATCTCCGCATTTCAACGGTTTCGCAGCATGAAACCTGAGTTCGAGCGCTTTCGCCTGATCATCACCGGCATCGTGGACCACAAGAGCAAAGCGTATCTCGCCCGGCTGCAAGAACTCGCCGGAAGGGACTCAAACATCGAGTTCTGCATTCACCCCTCCGATGCCGAACTCACCGAGATATACTCGAACGCCTATGGTGTCCTGTTCACGGCGTTCAACGAAGATTGGGGCATCGTCCCGCTGGAGGGCATGGCCTTCGGCAAGCCCGTGGTTGTCTGCAACCGCGGCGGCCCGCGGGAATCGGTTGAGCACGGCGTCCAAGGGTTCTGTGAAGACCCCGAACCTGAGGCCTTCGCCCGGAGAATGGCGGAGCTTGCCGCCGATGAAGACCTGGCTCGGAGGATGGGTACGGCAGGCAGATCACACTCACGACGATTTTCCTGGGATCATTTCACGGAGCGAGTCGATGAATGCATTGAGGCTAGCTGTTGACCGGCGAGCTGCCGGCGGCGGATCCGCTGCATCATCGAGCCCCCGGCCACGCCGGTCTCGCGCTGGCGTTGGAAAGCAACGGCGGCCACTTGAGATCAACCGACATGATGAGGTGGTTTCTTAGCATCATATATGCACTTAGCGTTGTGGCTTCCGCAAGCCTGTGGGGCTGTGCCAGCGCAAGACACAACCATGTGATGCCGGCCCCGCCGCCTGATGCAGCCGAAACGGATTCTCCTTATTTGCTTGCCCCGGGCGATCGCATCGAGGTGAAGTTCCCCTATAAGTCGGACCTGAACGAATCACTGGTGATCCGCCCGGACGGGTTCGTGTCGCTGCAACTGATCGGTGAAGTACGCGCCGGCGGACTCACCCCTGCCGCCCTCGGACGGGCTATCAACGAGGCGTATCAAGAGTGGATCCGCAACCCTCATGCCGCCGTAATAGTCCGAGAGTTTGCCGCGCAACGTGTGTATGTGGGCGGGGAAGTGCGCAACCCCGGATCGATCGAGTTGACCGGTCCGCTGACCTGCCTGCAAGCCGTGTTCAGTCGGGGCGGAGCAGACTCGACGGCCAACGTACAACAGGTTTTGCTCATCCGTCAGCTTGAAGGCGACGCCGCGTCGGTCTACGCACTGGATCTTCGTGATGTAATGCACGGTGAGGTCGCAGACGTATATCTGCGACCTTACGACGTGGTCTACGTGCCTAGAACCGTAATCGCCGAGATCGGCGAGTTTGTGGAGCAGTACATCAACAAGCTGGTGCCAAGCGCACTGCACTTCCCATACGACTTGAACACGCGGGTCAGGATAACCAACTCCGA
The DNA here is from genome assembly GCA_020348265.1 of Phycisphaerales bacterium. Classification (GTDB taxonomy): domain Bacteria; phylum Planctomycetota; class Phycisphaerae; order UBA1845; family UBA1845. The sequence goes on from CP070744.1 coordinate 4,692,063, forward strand.
CACCAATACGACGAGATAGTCCATAAGACATCCACCGACCGACGAGTCGGATCTCGGAATCTGCCCGAGGCGACAGTCGCAAATCGTCACGTAGTGCTCCGTCTGACCAGATCTGCCGGCAGGTGGCTGCGGTTTTCTCCATCTCGCAACACATCGGCGAAGTCTGAGACGCCGCCGGACGGTACAAGGCTGCGGCGCGTGACGACCGCGCGAGTCGGTCGACGTCTACGCCCAGGTCCGACCCGCCGACGCCGGTTAAACGGGCCAGGAATCTTTTCCACTGACACTGGCCTGCAGTGCCTTCGAATAAGGTCAGATGTGTCAACCTAGCTTGACCTGGAGCGGGTGATTTTGTTAACCTATTTACCTTGTCCGGAAGGAAACACGGCACGGAATGGCCGGGGAGACAGGTTTGGGGCTTGGCCGGTGATAGGTCCACGTCTTCAGCGCGGGGAATGCCGGCTGCCTCGGGCTGTGGTGGTGGCTTGTTGACGGTGTGAGGGTGTGCGCGCCAGAGAAGTAGTCCCGCCGCTTCTTGCCGACCAGGCCATCCGACGTTGTCGTTTGGGGAGAAGATGCTCTCCGAGGTCTGCTGGGGCCCGGGTGTGGTTGACCGGGCTCGCTGTCGCGAGAAGCACGGTCGTCCCGACAGCCCGGCCTCGGTAAAGGTGGAGGTGGAAACGGATGGAAGCGGTATGCTATTCGCGCGTTGCGGGCAAGCACCGCCCCTTCAGGCAATTCTTACGCTGTCCAGGTTTGTTAATTGTTAGAGGTCCAAGCATGTTTACTCGAAAGCCAGAATCACCGTTGTCTTGTGGTATTATCCTAGGCCTGTTGGCTGGTCTCCTGGCTACATCGAGCGCAGCAGCGTTCGATAGGTCTTTCCCGACTGTTGGCGTTGCCGGTATTTCTTCCGTCACCCTGCTTGCCGACGAGTCCGACGCTACCGACGGCAATCCTGCTGAAACGACTCCGTCGACTAAGGATGAGCTGCGCGCGTCCAGCGAATACGTCAGAAGTGCTCGCGAAAGCCTTATAGCAAAGTCTGACCGCGAGCCCGCGTTGGACATTGCCGACTGCAACAATAATGGAGTTCCGGACGATCAGGACATCATTGATGGGACCAGTCTGGACACTAATGGCAATGGCATCCCCGATGAGTGCGAATGTCTCGGTGCACCTTGCGTCATATCCCTTTTTGAGGCAACTGCTACGGTTATACCGTCAACCCCCGGCGACGGCGTGTTCATCGAAGTGTTTAACCTCATCGGGGGTGGGCCTCCGCCACGGCCTACGGACCTCGTCGATCGCACCCCGGACGGGACAACGCTGAGCCCGGTGGTCGACTTTCCGCACCCGGGTGCGACGGTCAACGTCGGGCAGGACTTTACCCTTTTCTTCGCAGACACCACCGTTCCCCCCGACGAAGTTGCCGGTCTGCCCGCAAGCAACTTTATCTTGCGGATCACGGGCCTGTTGCGGGTCACGTCCGATCTGGACCTTGATCCGGTTACACCGGAGATCGACGTCAGATTCGGCGTGGGCAGCGATGACGGATACCACCTCACCGTTGGGACCACCTTCTTTGGCGAGACCGGAGACCACGGATTCGGGTACTGGTGGTTCGACGCCAACTTCGAAGGCGAAGGTTTATACCCCATCACGCTTCTCTTCTCGGCAAACGCTTCCGGCTACAGCGGGCTGGAGTTCTCATGGGACACGGCGCTGATGGGCGTTGAAATTCTCCCGCAGGAATTCATGTATCTGACGGAAATAGCCTGCGACCGGAAGATCGAGTTTGAGGAGTACGCTGCCGGCACGGTCGTGACCGACCAGTACCGCGATCTCGGCGTTCTTTTCCAGGTTTTCAGCGGCGGACTGCAGATCACCGATGCATTTCCGGGAGAGTTTGTGCCCGTTTCCGGCGATCGCGTGTTTGCCGACCCGGAAGATACCCCAGCGCAAGAAGGTGTTGTCGTCCTCGAGTTCGTGGAACCTGGGACGGACATCCCCGCCGGTACGGATTACTTCTCGTGCTTTATCATAGACGCCGAAGCGACCGGGGCCACGATCACGGCATTCGACGACTTTGAGGAGATTGTATTCGCAGGAACCTACAACGCCGGTGGCGCCACTCAGGAGTTGGGCGAGATATCGGCACCGTTCATTCATCGAATCGAGATTACCCTCGGTCAGGGAACCGACACATCCGCGATCGACAACATCTGTTTCAATACACCGGTCATTCGCGATTGCAACGACAACGGCATCGCCGACGAAATCGACATCGATGCGGGAACCAGCCAGGATTGTACGCAGAACGGCATCCCCGATGAATGCGACATCGCCTCCGGACTGGCGACGGATTGCGACGAGAACGGTATTCCCGACGAGTGCGAGATTGGCGAGCCCCTTGGCCACAACTGCTGCGAAACGGGCCACGGTGTGGGGTGCAACGATTCGACCATTCAAGCCTGCGTTTGTGCGATCGACGACTATTGCTGCAGCGGAGAGTGGGACAGCGACTGCGTGGACGCGGTCGAAGGCCACGCCTGCGGATCGTGTACGGTCGAGAACGACTGCAATCACAACGGCGAGCTTGATGTCTGTGACATCATCTCCGGCACGAGTGGGGACTGCAACGAAAACGATATTCCAGATGAATGCGATATCGACGAGGGCTTTAGCGAGGACTGCAACACCAACGGCATACCCGATGATTGCGATATTGTCGACGCGACCAGCACCGACTGTGACGGCAACGGCATTCCCGACGAATGCGAGATAACGCAAATAGCCCGCATCCGCCTGTCACAGGAGACAGCACCGGGAGCCGGGGATTTTGACGACAACGTACTCGGGCTGGTCGATCCTTTTGACACCACGCTGTCATCCGACGGGTACTATCGCTACGACCTTGGTGACGCTGCGTCCTTCAACGGCACCGAGCCGGCACTGGTGCTGGAGCGTTCGCACCTCTTTTTGGTTGACGCGACTGACGGCCTGTCGCTGTTCGTGGTTCACGATAAGCCCGGCAACAGCAACGGCGGTGTCGCCAACACAAGCTATTCGCTTTCCGGTGATCCCGATGGGGCCGCAATCACCGTGGTTGATGACTCCACCGCCAACGGTGACACATACACCGGTGCAGCGGGAGACTCGCTCTTCACGGCGGTTCACACCTGGAGTCCATGCTGCACCGATGGGCTGGCTCTGACCGGGTTTAACGGCGTGTGGACCCTGCTCGTTGAGTTTACATCTGCACCTACGAGTATGGACTCGTGGATGTTCTATGTACCGACGGGTGATCCCATCGAATTGGTGATGGTCGCGGGTCAACGCGTACGCCTCGACATCGTGTTCGAAGGCGGTGCCGCCGACTGCAACAGCAACAGCCTCCCGGACCATTGCGATCTTGCCGCCGGCACCAGCGCCGACTGCAACGAAACGGGAATCCCCGATGAATGCGAGGTTCCTCCGATCGGCGTTGGACCTGACTGCAACGAGGATCTCGTTCCCGATGAATGCCAGCTTGATGGCAATGACTGCAACGAGAACATCATCCCCGACGACTGTGACATCGCGGAGGGCCTCGAGGAGGACTGCAATGCAAACCTGATTCCCGATGCATGCGATATTCTCGGGACGACCCCGTTCAACGTGGCCTTGGGCAAGTCGGTAACCGCGACGGGGTTCTATGACGTGGGGTGCGATACGTTTCCTCCCGATCGCGTGACCGACGGACGTCTCGACGATACCGGCTCGGCGTGCGATTGGTCATTCTGGCTCACGCGCAACTCAGTCTTGGAATCGTTTACGGTTGATCTCGGCGATGTATTCGCAATCCAGAGGTTCGAATTGCAGAATACCCACAATAGGAATTTCCACGACCGGGCAACGAATGAATTCAGTATATTCGTTTCGCTGGACGGCATCGACTTCGGTCAAGCGGTCGTCGATGATCAGCTCACTAACACGCTGGGAACGCCGTATCCCGGACCGATACTTTTCGACAACTTCGATATTCAAACCGTGATCGGCAGGTACGTGCAGTTCCAGGTTGATAGTTATCACGGAGCAGGCGGCGGTTTGAATGAGATCCGTGTGATTGCCGGTGCAGTCAGTGCGGACTGCAACGAAAACAGTATTCCGGACGAGTGCGACATCGACGCCGGAACCAGCCAGGACTGCAACGGAAACATGTTGCCCGACGAATGCGAGCTAGCTTCAGGAACGGGCTTTGACTGCAACGAGAACACCATCCTGGACGACTGCGACATCGCCGCCGGCACCAGCGAGGACTGCAACAACAACGATATTCCGGATGAATGCGATATCGTGTCGGGTTCACAGGCCCGCTTCGATCCGATCGACTTCTCCGCTTTACATAACGCGCGTCTACAGGACCTCGATGGCGGATACCCAGCCGGCGAAGTGACGCTTGGTGGCGTGCCCTTCAACATCCCCGATGTGCCGAACAACTACTGGCACAGCGCCGGAGCGGCAGGTGATAATCCACGTCCGATCGATATAGATGTGAACCGCCTGGGTGTGCAGGAAGTCCACACCATCATCAACAGTTCTTGGGGGCAACCCGGCCCCACTGCGTATGCGTGGTTGGAGTTCTTCGGAGCCGACGGCGCCTACTACCGCAAGGACCTGATCGGGAATGAAGATATTCGAGATTTCAATCAGTATACGTGGACGAACATCATCAATGGTACAACGACGATCAACGTAGTAACCGTTGGTGCGCACCGCCTGGACAAGCAACAGATCGTACTTCCCGTCGACTTCCGCGATGAGATTCTGCAGACGATCCGTCTGAGCGACAACGGAGGCGACAACTTCCAACGTGTGTTCCTGGCTGGTGTGACGGCGGTTGTGGGCCAGAGTCCGGACTGCAACGAGAACGGCATTCCCGACGAATGCGAGCTTGGAGGCCAAGGTTTGCCCTTCTTTGATGACTTCGAAGGCGGACCGTCAGCGCTTTGGGGCAATGAGCGAGGGTCGTGGGTGGAAACCAGCGGGGTGTATGCCACACAATATCCCAGCAACCTTCCACCGACCTTCTCCTCACTACCGTTTGAGCTAACGAACTTCGCTATAGAGGTCGAAATCAACGCTGTGAATGACGGCGGTGTTTGGTTGCGCAGCGACGCCACAGGCAACAACGCCGTCCTCCTGGTTATGAAGAACGATCAGCTTTACTGGCACACATTCGTGAACGGTTCGTTCAGCGGCATTCTGAACCCGGCGAGCGGAGTGTTTACACCCGGTAGCGACGTGCATGTTCGCGTCGAGGCGATCGGTGACACTTACAGCGCATTTGCCAACGGAAGCCCGACACCTGCTACGACGCTAACATACGCTGTCTTATCAAGCGGTCGCGTAGGCTTGTACGATTACTCCGCGCAGACCTTCGATAACGTTTGGGTGATTCCCGACTTGAACCGCGACGGAGTGATCGACGAGCAGGATGAGGTCATCACCGACACCAACGACTGCAACAGCAACAGCATCCCCGATGACTGCGACCTGGCCGACGGGATAAGCGAAGACTGTAACACCAATGACATTCCCGATGAGTGTGAGATCGGCACGGTTGTCGATCAGTGGGCCAGCAGCGTGATTGACTACAGCTCGCAGTACAGCACCGGAGGCTGGTCTGCAGCCCAGGCTCTCGGAGAGCCAAATACGTTTGGCTATGGGGATATTTCCACGTCCTGGGCGGCGAGCGCCAGGAACGAAACCCTGGAATACCTCACCCTCGGTTATGACCAGCTCGTCTTTGCCGATGGAGCGACCATCCGCGAGACCTGGGGCAACGGGTTTGTCTATCAGGTCGACGTACTCGATCAGGACGACGTCCTGCACACGGTGTGGACCGGAGTCGACCCCAGCCCGCCCGGATCGCCGGTCAATTTCCGGGTAGATTGGCCGCTGACCGGCTTCGCCGTCAAAGGTGTGAAAGTCTATGTAGACACAAATCACGATCTCAATACCTGGGAGGAGATCGACGCTATCCAGCTTCACGGACGTTCGGCACGGGACCTGAACGACTGCAACGGGAACAGCATTCCGGACGACTGCGATATTGCCGCTGGGACCAGTGAAGACTGCAACAGCAATGCTCTTCCGGACGAGTGCGACGTCGCACATGGAACGAGCACGGACTGCAACAGCAATGACCTGCCCGACGAGTGCGAGACCACAACATCACTTGTCGAACTGGATTTCAACAGTGGAGTCGACAGCCGGGGCAACGCCCAAGGCGACCTCGTCTTTGACGGCGTTTGCGGGCTGCAGGTCACCTTCACCGACGATGAATCCGACGGCTCACCGGGTGGAAACGCCGACGGAGTACACATCAACGACATCGGCTACGGCAACGCGAAAGCCGGAACAGGTGACCTTGTCCTTGGAGCATACAATACGTTCGACGGTGACAACAACTATCATACGAGCGGGATCGTGGCGTCCTTCAGCCGGGGAGTCGAGCTGGTCCGGTTCGATGACACGGACGATGACACCACGCCGAAGACATTGTATGCCTTCGATCAGTCCGGCACGCTCATCGGCCAGACAGCACCGGCAAGCCAGATAATCTTCCAGATCGACACATCGATGACCGGTGGAGTTCCGATCTACTCGATCGAGTTCGACTCCGCGCCCGGCACGGCAGGCGGGGCCAACGACGGCATCGTTTTCACTATCGACAACTTCTATGTTGAGGGTCGATTGGATGAGCCGCAGCGGGTACTGATGGTGAACGTCACCGGATCCTACAATGCTGATGGCCAGAGCATCCACACAACACTACTAAATGCGGGTGCGGAGGCGACGTACGTTAACCTGGCAAGTGTCGGGGACGTGGCGGCTGTGCTTGCGGAATACACCTTCGAGCAGATCTGGGTCTTTGACCTATCCTCCAGCAGCGACAACTACACGACGGATTGGCAAGCGATTGCCGACTGGTTCAACGCCGACCCCTCACGGGTAATCATATGCGACGGGCGCATGATCTCTTCGTACTGGAGCGGGCGTTGGGAGACGGAGGGGCAGAAACTCACCGAAAACTACTACGAGAACATGCGCATCCGGGGCGGAGGTATCTTACTCGGCACTGATCACACCCCCTACCACTCCGGCATCAACAGTATCAACAGTCAGATTGGCCTGGACCCGTTCGTCGGGGAATTCAGCCTGCAGAAGATCCCGGTCGACGTCGGCAGTCCATTGATGAATACGCCGAACGATATGGGCACTGAACTGTGGGATGACTCCTCGCCGGGACAGACGCCGTATGGCCTGCAGCCCAACGGAAGAATCCTTTACACCGTTGCCTGGCACTCGGGAAATCCGGACACACCGGGTATATCGGCTACCATCCAGGGTGGAATCGGTTTCCGCGTGGACATCGTTGCCCCAGCCGATGGCGCTACGTTCTTCCTCGGAGAGCCAATCACATTCACCGCTGTGCCGACGAACGGTGATGCACCGTTTACCTATACCTGGTCGTCAGACGTTGACGGGGACCTGGGAACCGGCGAGACCTTGGTGTATGACGCACTCTCAGTCGGCCAACATGTAATAACAGTCCTTGCCGAGGACAGCATGAGCCGCGACGATGATGACTCTATCACGATTACGGTTGCCGCCGCCCCTGATCTGGAGGTTACGGATATAGACGTCCCCTGCGCCGGCGGGCAGGGACTGCCATTTGAAGTCAGCTGGACAGTAACGAACAACGGATCGAGCGAAGTCACCGGAACCTGGACGGACCAGATTCGCTTGTCTGATGATGCCCAGATCGGCGGTGATCGGGCGCTGGGTACATTTGAACACACGGCCACTCTCGCCATCGGAGAGAGCTACACGCGAACAGAGACGGTTACTCTGCCTGGCGATGCCCTAGAAGAACACTGGATCGGTGTGTTTACCGACCTGGACAACGATGTGGAAGAGGGTTCAGGCGAAGGCAACAACGGAGCTATCGACGACGCGAGCTTCTACCTGCACACGCCCGATGTCGTCAGTCTGTGCTCGTGGTCGGAGGTGGATTATGGGAGCGGTAGCGCCGGCGATTGGATCGTGGCGGAGGACGGTCTGAGCGTGCGGCAGAGGATCAACGGAGAGCCGACGTTCTTCGTCAGCGACTTCGACCTGGCAGGCTCGCAGTTCCAGGGCAGCTTCATGGTGGAGAGCGGTGCCGGTGACGACGACTACATCGGTTTCGTGTTCGGGTTCAAGGGTCTCGGCGGGGTCGCCGCCGGAGAAGGCTTCTACCTCTTCTCCTGGAAGGGTCGAAACCAGACCACCGGCGAGGCCGGATTCAAGGTGCTCAAGATCATCGGCACGAGTCCGGACCTCTGGGACGCCGATCAGGATCAAGATGGTGAACAGATTATCCATCTAGTCAGTCAAGCGGGAGACAACGCGGACGGCTGGCAGCACGGCGTAGAATACGACTTCTTCCTGACATACCAGGACAACGGCAATATCCGTGTAATCATACGTCGCTCGGATAACGGTGACGAGCTCTGGAACACGGGTACTATCACAGACGAGTCTCCTCTAGGTGCAGGGAAGGTCGGCTTCTACAACTACAGTCAGTGCTGCGTAGTATATTCCGGATTCACCCAGGTGGAGCTCCAACCTCCGCTGGCGGTGGCGGGCGGCCCGTATCTGTTCGACACAGTTACGGACACGGTCACCCTCGATGCAACCGGCAGCAGCGATCCTGATGGTGTAACCGGGACCTTCGACGACATCGATTCGCTGCAGTGGGATCTGGGTAACGACGGTATTGATGACGACGTCGACCGGGTCAATGCGGAGGAGATAATCGACTTCGCAGCCGCCCTCGATAAGGGCCTGGCCATCGCTACCGATGTAGCCGTCGGACTTGAGGTCTGGGATATTGACAGACTTAGCAGCGTTGATATTGGCACTATCCGCTACAACAGCACCGCACCTACGGCAGACGCAGGTGGGCCCTACGGACCGATTGGCCCCGGCGAGGTCATCCAGTTGGACGGGTTGGTCGATGACATCGACTTGCCACTGGGTGTCGGCGAAGCGCTCGCCGTAGAGTGGGACCACGCTCCTGCCAACTCGGCAAGTGAGATCGGAGATGGCTTTGCCTCTACGGTAGACGCCACCGTGAGCTATGAGACCCTCCTGCCCGGCGTCTCCCAGCATGGGGAAATGATCTACCTGAACGTCACTGACTCAGCCGGTCTGGTCGCCAGTGCATCTGCCGACATCACACTGCTCTTCTCGGATCTAGTGGTGGAATCGGCCACGCCGCCTAGCGACGCGGTGCTTGGCGAACCGACCGAGTTTAGCTGGGTAGTGCGCAATACCGGTGGCGGGGCGGCGACATCCGCATGGCGCGATGTGGTTTACCTGTCTGTTGACGAAGTGTTTGACGGTGGCGATCTGCCGGTGCTGATTGAACAGGCTCCGCCACCTCCACTGCCGGGCGGCCAGGGGTATCTCCAGGCCGCCGACGTCACCTTCCCGTTAGACCAGGGCCTCGACGAAGGTGATTACTATGTCTTCGTTGTTGCGGACGGAGGTGCCGATCAGTACGAGTCGGACGAGACTAACAACGTAAGCGCTCCCTATCCGATTACTCTCCATCTGCCACTCATGCCCGACCTCGTCCTCGTTGAGATCGAGGCACCGGCCATGGTGGTTTACGGAGACGAGATCGAAATTCGTTGGGTCGTAAGAAACGTCGGCGAGGGAACCGCGGTGGGATCCTGGCTCGATAGGATCTGGATCTCTACCGATGATCAGATCGGCAGTGATGGCAGTCTTGTGGACTTCACCTTCCCCGGGTCGCTCGGGCCTGGTGAATCCTACGAGCGGATCGAGCCTGTAACCATAAGGCGTGACGTCGGTGAATACTGGTTCGTGATTAAAACTGATCACAGCAACAATGTCATGGAGTCGGGCGACGATTCCAATAACACCGCTATCGACGATGCTTCCTTCACTGTCGAAGCCATTCCGATAGCGGACCTGGTGGTCACCAGCATCACCCCGCCGTCTGACGGCGTGCTCTCCGGCCAGACCACGCTTGTCTCCTGGATAGTGACCAACGCAGGCACAGCAGCAACCGCGGCGACGCAATGGCGGGATCAGATCTTCGTCTCGGCGACCCCGGACCTCGAGTTCGGCGGGCCGGGCGGCGATCAACAGATCTGTAACGAGCTGGGGAGGCGATACTACGCCAATAATCCCAGCTATCTCGAACCGGGCGGCTCGTACAGCCAGTCGGTTGAGATAAACCTACCGGACGACCAGTCGGGGCCCTACTTCATTTACGTAATTGCCGACCGACCGGGTTGTCACCGGATTGCGGGAAGTGTGCCGGAGTCAAGCAACATCAACAATATCTCCCGTAGCGACGCGTTCGACATTGTTCTGGGACCGCAACCCGACTTACAGGTGACGTCTCTCTTCTTCACTTCTACGACCTTCTCGGGAGAGAACTTCACGGTTGCCTGGGGTGACACGAACGCTGGTACCGCCGTCACGGATACGGGCAGGTGGGTCGACTCCGTATATCTGTCCACCAACCAGCTTCCCACGGTGGCCGACGATATCTTGCTCGGCCAACTTCAGCGCGTCGGGGACCCCTTGGCCCAGGGCGAGGTTGACGACGCACTGTCTGTGACCAGACAGATCGATCCTCAGCTGTACGGCTCGTTTTTCGTCAAGGTCAGAGTCGATACGAGCGACGTTGTCTCGGAGGCAGGGTTCGAAGGCAACAACATACTCTCGAGTACGTCGCAGGTGAACATTATTCTGAGCCCGACACCCGACCTTGATCCTGCAGATGCGACCGTGTCGACTGTAGGAATGCCGGGGCACCCCGTGAGTGTCTCCTACTCGGTTTCCAACGTCGGGGCGGAGCCTCCCGTAGCCGCAGCCTGGGACGACAATGTGTATCTGTCTGCGGACGACGTTCTAGATCCCGCGACCGATGTGCTCTTGGGTACGTCAGGGCATTCGACTCAGTACGTCGCCCCCGGCGTTCTGGGTATTCCGGACTACTTTGCATCGGTAAGTGGCGTACTACCGCCTTCTTTCGAGGCGGGTCAGTACTATGCGATTGTCTTGGTCGACGCGGAAGACGAGCTGTTCGAGTTCGATGCAAACGATAACAACATACAGATCTCGGATCCGTTTGACGTAATGCTGACACCGACTGATCTGGAAATGTTTGCGGACAAGTCCGTGCCTTCTTCCGGTACCCCGGGTGAACCTCTGGAACTGTCCTGGGAGGTGATCAACACCGGGCTGGCGGTCACTCCTGTTCTGGAATGGACCGACGGGGTCTATTTCTCGCACGACGAGTTCTTGAGCGGATCGGATCAATTCCTCGGAAGCGCCGATCGGGCAGGCGAGCTCGAACCAGGTCTAAGCTATCAAGGCGCGACGTCGGTGACCGTGCCGAGTGTAGCTGCGGGTTCTTACTACCTGCTGTTCGTGGCTGACAACACCAACGACGTATACGAGCAGGCACCCGGTGAGAACAACAACGTCGATGCGGTCAAGTTCGACGTGAACCCAGCCAGCGAGACCTTTATCGCCGATCTCACCGTGACCAACGTGAGTGTACCTGCAACGGCTGATGACGGTCAGCCGATCCCCGTCTCTTGGACGGTGAAGAATATCTCGCAGGCAGCGACCCGGGCTTCGTCATGGCACGACGCGCTGTACCTTTCCGTAGATGAGAGCATAAGTCCCGATGACGTACCTCTTGGCACGATCGGCCACAACGGCGCACTGGCTCCTGACACCACATATGTGGGTTCGCGCACCATCACCCTCCCGTTAGGGAAGGCCGGTCCGCGACGAATACTCGTGCACACCGACGCAGCAAACGGTGTGTTCGAAGTCTCGGATAACAACAACATCGCTTCGGGTTCGATCACTATCGAGATTGACGGCGCGCCTCCCGTATCGGCCAACCTGACGGTTACGGAGGTCAGCACCCCGGATACTATTAACGGAGGAGAGAACACCCGCGTCATATGGACGGTCAAGAACACCGGCGACGCTCCGACCGGTGCAGCCTGGTGGCGCGATTCCGTGTACCTGTCCAACAATACCACGCTGGAGACTACTGACGAGTTGCTCGGTACAGCCGATCACTATGCGGCACTGGCAGCCGGAGAAAGCCGTGTGATGGATCAAGAGTACTTCATCCCCCACGAGGCCAGCGGCAGCCTGTTCATTCTGGTAATGACCGACAGCACCAACGTGGTCGATGAGAGCGGGCAAGACCACGACAACTCGCTCGCTGCAGGCGCCGACACCGGGGGGATAGATGTTGAACCCGCCCCGCCCGCGAATCTGGTCGTGACCAACGTCGAGATTCTCAGCGAGGCCACCGCCGGACAGAACACAACCATATCCTGGACGGTCGCCAACGGCGGAGAGGGCGTCACGAGTAGCAGCTACTGGGTGGATGGAGTCTTCCTTTCGCGAGACAGGTTCCTGAACACTAGTAGTGACCCCTTCCTGGGTGATTATCCGCACACCGAGGTTTTAGGCAGCGGCGAACAGCGGCTCAGGTCAACCAGTTTCCAGATTCCACTGGGGACCTCCGGTCCGTACTATGTCTTTGTAGTGGCCAACCGCGACAACCGAGTCTTCGAGAATGGCGTTACTGCCGATAATACCCTCGTTTCCGACAGCACAATAGAAGTGGTGTTGCCCCCGGTGTCTGATCTGGCGGTTACCAGTGTCTCAGGAGAAGGGACGGCCATACTTGGTGAGCCGTGGTCGTTTACCTGGGAGCTGACCAACGTAAGCGATGCGAACATCGCGGGATACTGGTCGGACTCCGTGTTCCTCTCGGAAGACGAGGTTTGGGATATCGACGATGTGTTCGTGGGGCGGTTTCAACATCCGGCGGTCGGGCTTCTTCCTGATGATTCGACTCCGGGTTCGGGACAGGCCCCCATCCCCGCGATCAACCCGGGAGAGTACTACGTCATCGTCCGCAGCGACGTGTTTAACCAAATCCCCGAAAGCGACGTGACTAACAACGTCGGCGTCTCTGCAGGTACCCTGCACGTCTCGACGATTCCGCTCACATTGGAGGTACCCTTCGACGGACTGCTTCCGGAAGGTGCGGATCTGTACTTCGCTCTAAGCACACCTGCCGGCGAAACCGTGCGCATCTCCCTCGACCATAGCAGCCCGACGGCTTGGACGCAGCTGTACATACGCAAGGATCACGTCCCGACAATCGGGCAGTTTGACATTGTCTCGCAGGCACCGAGCGACCCCGATCAGATCGTCATCATACCCACCACCGAGGATGCTACTTACTACATCCTCGCACGGGCTACCTCAGGTACGTTCGTACCCGACGGGGTGGAGATGACCCTCCTCGCTGAAACGGTACCGTTTAATCTCGACATTGTGGAGCCCACGCATGTAGGTAACGGCGAGTGGGTAACACTCAGATTGTATGGGTCCCGCTTCAGAGAAGGATCCTATGTGACCATGTTCGGCCCGAACGACTCGGTGATCAACGCATCCGTGGTAGAAGTTCCCGACGGTCAGACCATGCACGCGGGCTTCAACCTGTCCGCAGCCGAGTACGGACTTTACCACGTGCTCATAACTGATCCGGCAGGACCTCAGACCATTCTTATCAATGCGGTCACCGTGGAGCCGATGTCGTATCTGTTCACGGCCACGGAGATCATCGGCCCGGACGCCGTGCGTATCGGATCAGCCGGCTCGTTCCAGGTGCGCGTGCGCAACTTCTCCAATACGGATATGCCCCACGCGGTGGTCTTGTTCTCTCTGAACGACCACGGCAGCCATCGCATCACGACAACCGAGCCTGGCTCGGTTCAGGTCGCTGGTGAAACCTACGACCTGGGCGAACTGGAGGGAGATTTCGTCAAGGACGGCCGCAGGTGGTACCCGGTCTTCGTTACCGGGGTATGGGCTGATTCGACGCGAGATTACTTCTTCACCGTCGAAGTCGGACGGGATACGCCCAGCGGCCCACTGGGTCTCTTCGCCTCGCACATGCCCTACCATCTGCACGAACAATGGTATTTGCGTTCTCTGTTAACCGCAGATGCCCTGCGCGACAGGCTCGTGTTGACGGACGTGAACGACTGGCCGCCGGAGTTGGTCCCCGTAGTACAGAATCTTCTGTTGATCGCACCTGATGAGGATGCGTGGTATGCAGCTTTCCTAGGCGCAATGGCGGAGTTCGGGCTGTGGACGCCGTTCTACGACGGTGCCGGCCCGCCGGCCGACGCAGGTGTCTCCCAACTTAAGGCGAAGATGGCGGCGCTACCGGGCATGGCCGCTTTTGTAGCCAATTTCGCTACTACCATACCGGGCGGGGAGGAGTTGACCATCGACGCCGACATCATCGCGGGCATCGGCGAACACATACTCCAGGACAATACGGTCATTGAACATCTGTGGCCCGATCCGTGTGACCTCTGTTCTTGCTGCGGGATTTACGCCCGCGATCGCGACGAAGAGAGAGACGGGCTCCTGGTTCTCAGGATGGAGTCACGTAAGTCGTCCGGGGATGACGACGACGGTGACGGGGTCAACCCAACCGATCCCAACGAGAAGCATGGCCCCGAAGGATACGGCGAGGCCGGCTTCGTCGGGGTAAGAGAACCGATTCCGTATGAAGTATTCTTCGAGAATATCGCTGAGGCCGGCGCCAACGCCGCTGTCGTCACCATCACCGACAAGCTCGATTCGTCGCTGCGGATTGGCCGCTTCCGCGTCGGCAATATTCAGTTCGGCGAGCGCATTGTGGAGGTACCGGGCAACACCATGTCCTTCCAGGGTCTACTGGATCTGACGGAAGAGTCCGGCGTTCTTCTTGAGATCAGCGCCGGGGTAAACGCCGCCACCAATGAGGCGTTCTGGATCCTGCGCAGTCTGGACCCGATGACCGGCGAGGTTCCTGCAGACCCCTACGCCGGCTTCTTGCCGCCCAATGACGAAAACGGTAGTGGCGAGGGCTCGGTCAAGTACACTATCGAACCCAAGCCGGACGTCCCGACGGGTACGGTTATCAGCAACGCGGCAACCATTGTGTTCGACACCCAACCGCCTATTGAGACGAATGTGGTGACGAACACACTTGACGTCGATCCGCCGACCAGCCAGATCAACCAACTCGAAAGCGTGTCACCTTCGGAGATTGAGCTTGTCTGGACCGGTCAGGATGCGCCCGGTGGCTCGGGGTTGGGCAGCTTCGCAATCTTCGCGTCGATGGACGGCGGCCCATACGTACCGCTGATTACGGAAACTACGGAGCAGTCGGCGATCTTTATAGGCCAGCCCGGACACTTCTACGCGTTCTACAGCATCGCCACGGACAACGTGGGCAACGCAGAGGAACTTCCACCGATGCCCGACGCGATGACCACGGTCTCGACGGTCGACACGCTGGACGTCGTAGGCTTCATCGTAAACGACGCACAACTCCAGCGTTCCAACGTCGTAATGGCTAGGGTCGCCTTTACCGCCGCAACCAACATGGAGGACCTGATAAGCAGCGCAGAGGTCGTCAATGCCGTCAGCCTCTGGTATCGGAACGACGGCGGCGGACACACTCAGATTCCGCTGGGAACCACGCACTACGGCTGGGATGCGGCCGGAAATGTGCTCACCCTCGACTTGACCGTGGACGGGCTAGGCGGAAGCAGTACTACTCTCCTGGCCGACGGCAATTACGAGGTCTGGCTGGACACCACGATGATAACAACCGTTATCGGAACTGAGTTGACCGACGGTGACGGGACTCCGGACGGTGTGTACCGCTTTGGGCACATCGCCGAGCATCGGTTATTCCGCTTGGCCGGTGACGGTACAGGCGACCGCGTGGTCAACTTCCTGGACCTACAGAAAGTGAGAAACGCGTGGTTGACATTCGCGGGAGGTGACGGGTTTGACCCGAACGCGGACATGAATTCGGACGGTTTAGTCAACTTCTTAGACCTTCAGATGGTACGGAATAATTGGTTGACTTTGTTGGGCTTCTAGGCCAAAATCGTTACCGGGTACAGATTGGCGGCCTTGGGCCAAGAGCCTCTCTGCATTCGGGCTTTGTGAGGAAGAATCTACGGAGGGCTGAGATGCGTGCACTCGCCAATAGAACGATCTTAGTTTGTCTGACGCTCGTTTTGGTGCCCGCGGCCTCGGCGGCCACGGTTGAGGTGTCGATGAGTGTAGACGACACCGAGCTGTTGGTCGGTCAGACAACCACGCTGCACCTTTTTGCTGAAGTATCCAACGGCGTAGCCAACAACGGCATCTGGGCCTATGCGCTGAATGTCCTTGGTGACGCTGCGGGCGTCGCCGGGATGAACTCCGTGGTGCAGTACGGCAGTCCTGACGCGGGGTTCAGTAACCCGGGTGCGATCGGTCCGGACGGTCTGCGCGACGTGTACGGCGGCGACGGCGGGTTTCTCGCGGACAAGAACCGCGGCATCGGCACTCCGTACGAGCTTCTGGCCATTGAACTGCTCGCCACTTCTGAAGGCAATGTCACTTTCGGCGCCGAGGCGGCCGATTTTTCGGTCATCCTGGGCATCAACAGCGGATTCTTACTTCAACAGGCAGGACCTGTAACTGTCGATTTCGGCGACGGCGCCTCGCTTGCGGTGGTGCCGGAGCCGAGTTCAGTAGCCCTGCTGCTCGGTTCGCTTTGCTTAGCAGCGTCCCGGCGCCGCCGAAGGGTCAATTGAAGAAGAACGCCCGTCTGCGAGCAAGCTGAACGCACGCGCGAAAATCGGGCCGGGGAAGATTGAAAGAAGTACACCTCAGTTTCAAAAGGAACGTAGGTATGAGAGTTCTATTGGCACTTGCGCTCGCGACATGTGCCCTTTGTCCTGGAACGACGGCGTTTGCCACTACGGTTGAACTCGATGCTGTTTCCGTCGTTAATGGTAGTCCGTTGTTCGTTGACGATTTCGACACCGGCCTCCTCGACAGCCCTCCGTGGGCGGTCCTCAGCGGCACCCCAGGACCGGAAGCCGGCACGGCGCTCCAGATGCACGGGGGCGACTATATCGCCACCTGGTTCGGCGTTGATCCGTCAATGGATGTCACGACTACTGCCGTCTTGAACTTGGCGGATTTCCCGGCGGGATCTTCCGTTTCGCTCCTGCTGTTCGGTGCGGCGGATGATTACCTGAGCCTATCAGTGGTTAAGGATCCCGATCTCGCGATTCTGAGCTACGGCATCAGCCCTCTGGCCGCGATACCGTTCACCGACTCTGCGGTAGCCCTGACTCTCAAGAATGGAGCCGACGGCACAGTAACCGCGTCAACCACGATGGATACAGTCTTCAACGGTCCGTTTCCGTTCGGCCCGGTAACCGGTGCGGGAATCCTCGTTGTTCCCGAACCTGCTACGCTCGTGTTGCTGGGCACTGGAGCCTCGTTGCTGAGTCTGCGTCGCACAAGGCGTCGCCGCTAGAGGGCCTGTTCCCAACATACACAAGATACGTCGAGACCTCGGTAAATCAGGCCTGTGGAATTACTCCGTGTTCTTGCCTGACGCGCGAGGCGGGGCGAAAAGCGCTCATTCCGTTTGAAATCTCGCCGGTTTCCCACCAACATACTCCGTACGTGCTGCGATCTCATTGTATCCGGCAAGCGGCCAGCTCCAACCGCCGGCCTTGCTGAAAGGACGGGAAGCACTGATGGAATCGTCGTTGCCCCCAAGCCGCTTTGCCCTGGGCTTCTGCGCCATCCTGATCATCCCCGCCCTGTTCGTGCTCGATGGTGTAACTGCCCTCGTGCTCGGATGGGTGCCGCAGTCGCGTCTTGATCTCGCAATTCTCTGCGCGGCGTCGTTGGTGCTGTTGCTCTTTTGCGTCGGCTTGCTCATTCGCAAGGTGCGCGCTTGGGTTGGCGCCAAGGCGTCCAAGCTGATGCTTTGCACATGCACGCTGGTAATGGCCTGGCTAGTTGCCGAACTCGTGGTCGGCGCCTTCTTCGAAGACGCGATCGATTTCCACACTCGAGGACAAAACCTCCAGGTGATTGTCAGACCCGATCCAGCCCTGATGCCCGGGCTTCGCAGAGAAGTGCGCTACACGACGAATTCGCGGGGCGTGCGTGGACCGGAGTTCCCACCGCGGGCCGATGCATATCGCATCCTGTGCGTCGGAGGCAGCACCACCGAATGCAACTACATGGATGATGAAGACACCTGGTTCCGACTCATCATGAATCGTCTTAACGCCGAGGAAGGTATGCAGCCTGTGTGGGTCGGCGGAGTGGGTTACGCCGGCTACACAACTCGCGAGCATATCCACTTCATTCGTGAGTCCAGCCTGGCCAAGGAGGTTGACTGCATCGTGTCGCTCATTGGTGTAAACGACTTCCAGTCGTTTCTGGCCCCGCTACGACGAGAGTGGGATGACGTTGCCCAGCCGATATGGAGGCGCTCACGCGTGATTGACGGAATGCGGGTCGTGGCACGTAAACTGGCTCCGTGGCCCAACCTCGCAATCAACGACGTGACCGGCGACGTGTATACGCTTCGTCGCCAGCGGCGTCGGTCAATGGAACTCGTAGACACACTGCCGGATCTGACCGAGGCCTTGCGGGACTATAAACAGCGCATCCGCGCAATGGCGGAGCTTGCCGATAAGCTTAGTGTACGCCTGGTCTTCGCCACCCAACCATATGTGTGGCGCGACGACTTGCCTCCCGAAGTTAAGTCCCGTCTCTGGTTTGGATGGATGAAGGGGGAGAAGTCCCTTTCGATAAACAAGCTCCGTATCGGCATGGAACTCTTCAACCAGGCGCTCGTGAGTGTCTGCAACGAGATTGGTGTCCCATGCATTGATCTATCGCATCTAAACGGCAATGAGTCCCTCTACATCGACGACTGCCACTTCACCATTGCCGGGACACGCACGGTCGCAGACGCGCTCGCGACGTGGTTTCTCGATCATCGCAACGGCGAGCGCTGGGCAGAGTAGCATCTGGGGATTATCGGGTTGGGCGGATGTCGGAACCTCGTTAAGATGACGGTTCCCGGCGTCGACGGGCGTTTCGGTGGAGGTGTTCGGGAAAGGTGTCGTCCAGCACGGCGTTGTACAACGATCCGCAGACAGCACACTCCCAGCTGCGCCCCTGTTCGTCGGGTCCGGGTCGCCGTAGTGGAAGGAGCAGCCCACACTCGGTGCAGTCTCCGAATCTACCCATAATCGCTTCAATGAGCTCCTTGACCGTCCAGGGTTTCTTGACGAACCGATCGACGTTCAAGACTGCGAAGTGCTTTCTGCGCGGTTCATCGCTTGTGCCAACGATCATCACATCGGGGCGTGCCGCCTGGATGCTGTTGATGGATTCGGGCGTGTCGAAGTCGTCGATTTCGAATTCGTGCAGAACGTACTTAATGCCGTCGTCGCTGTTCAGCAGCCGCAGCGCCTCGGGCGGAGTCGCCGCCGCATAACACCCACCACCGACGTGCTCGATCTGATTGACAAACGCCTTGCGAAGCATGGCCGTACCATCCACCGCGAGAATCCGCCCTTCAAACGGCCATGCAGTGCTGCCTGATTCGCGGTAGCCTAGCAGCATCTCGACCACCGCGTTGCTTACGTGGGTCTGTTTCCCTTGGCGACGTAAGACCACCATGCGGCGATTGTCCCCCCGCAGTTTCTGTGCGCGAAGCTGCCAGACGTTGGCATCATCCGAGGATGTCTTGACCATGATCCAGTAATCTACCGCTTCATCCAACTCGAGTGCCTCATCCAAATGGAGGATGTCCGCGAGAGTCGCACCGCCGCTTCCTGTGGAGGATTGCCCAAAAACCTGCCTCGCCGTCGGATTCGTGTAGTGCACCACCCCTTCCGCGTCGACCTCAAGGATAGCTATTTCGGCCTTCCGCGCCACAGGCGCCTCCGCATTTGCAGCCTCCTGCACCGAGTGCTCCAGCTCTTCAGGCTCGAAGGGTTTCTCTATGAAACTGAATACCTCCCTCTGTCGCGCCTCCCATTTCAGGTCACTTGATGGGAATCCGGTCATCAGAACGGTCTGCATCTCCGGATTTGCGACTCGAAGCACGTCGGATACATGCAGACCGTGGATGTGATTCTTCAACATCCAGTCGGCAACCAGTACGTCGGGCTGATAAAGGACTCCAAGGTCGATGGCTGCGCGACCGCTGGCTGCGGTTTGCACTTCGTATCCACGGGATTCGAGGTGCTCGGCAAGCATATCCCGGTAGCCTGTCTCATCGTCAACGACCAAGACTGAGGGCATTATTCCTATTCCTTTCCGGTTCCGACCTGTGTGGCTTTGCGTACGGCATCACGGATGTCACCCAGCTCAAACGGCTTCTCCAGGAAGGCGAAGACCTTGGCTTCCTCGGCCTGCGTTCGCAAATCCTGCGTCGGGTACCCGGTGATGATAATCGTGATCAGATGGGGATTGGACTCGCGGAGAAACTTCGATACCTCCAGGCCGCAGATATCGTTGCGGAGCATCCAATCGACGATCAGTACGTCGGGGCAAAAGCGTCCCGCAATCTCAATAGCTTTGTGGCCGTTGTCGGCAACCTGTACATCGTGTCCTTCTTCAGCAATCACCTCTTGAAGATTCTCCCGGTACATCGGTTCATCATCAACAACAAGTACCCTCGCCACTACTCACTCCTCGCTGCTGTTGGAAGCTTCTACCGGCAGTTCGATAGTGACTCTCGTCCCCTTGCCGGGATGACTGTCAATCTCGATGGTTCCACCTTGATCGGTGATCAGCCCGTGGACTATGCTGAGGCCGAGACCGGTGCCCCCTCTCTCCTGTCGTGTCGTGAAGAACGGGTCGAAGGCATGCTCCTGCTCTTCGGCGGTCATGCCCCTTCCTTGATCTGCAACTGAAAACCGCACCCCTGTGGGACTGCGCTCTGTTTGTAACGTTACGGTCTGTCCGTCGCTGCTCGCCTCTATGGCATTGTGAAGCAGGTTGACGAATGCCTGCTCAAGTTCGGTCGTGCTCGCAACCACTACGGGAAGGTCACCCGCACACTCGAACTGTACCCGGACACCGTTGCGGCTGGCGTACTCACGCGTTAGCTCTTCCGAGTGTCGAACGCACTGGTTTAGATCGACTGGCCACTTGTCGGACGATTGGTCTCGCGAGAACTGAAGTACACTTCTGACGATACGTGCGCACCGTTGAACGTCGTCCTTTATCCTGTGCAGCGAGGTCTCCACAGCCTTCGGGTCATCGCCTTTTTCGAGAGCTCGTTGGGCGCTCAGCAGTATCACACCGAGCGGGTTGTTGATCTCGTGAGCAATCCCTGCAGCAAGCGTTCCAATAGACGCCAAGCGCTGCGCACGGTGCAACTGGGCTCGTGATTCCTCCAACTCTTTACTCCGCTCGTCTACAAGCTCTTCCAGGCGATCGCGGTATTCGGCCAACTCCGTCTCCGCGCGTTTTCGCTCGGTAATGTCCCAGAAGATCCCCAGGACCCCGGTCACGTCGCCGTTGTCATCGGTTAGTGGGGTCTTGACTGTCTGAACGACTAATTCTCTGCCATGCTCTACGTAGGCTTCCTCGATCTCCTCTTTCCGGCCGGACTCCATGATTCGTCGGTCATCCACCCGGTATTTTTCGGCGAGGTCTTTGGGATAGAAATCGAAGTCGGTCTTGCCCCTGATCTCGTCGGCAGCGATTCCCAAATCCTGTGCATAGTTGTCGTTGCATGAAACATATACACCGTTCGCGTTCTTGTGGAATATTTTCTGTGGAAGATGTTCGATAAGTCTCCTGTGCTTCTCCTCACTCGCGCGCAGTTTCTCCTCGGCACGCGTCCGTTCGGTGATGTCCTGCCCCACGGAAAGCAAACCGACGATGTTGCCCTGAGAATCTTTTAGGGTCTTGTCATACCATTCCACTAGGATCTGACGTCCATCCTTGGTGAGGATGGGGTTTATGTTGCCACGCGTCTGAACGTCATTGATTGCCTCCTTGAAGACAGCTCTGATGGACTCGTGATCCTCGGAAGGTACGAAAGTCGAGAACCAGCATTTGCCTTTGACCTCTTCCAGGCGGTATCCTGACACTTGTTCCATAAAAGGATTGAAGCGGACGATCCGTCCTTCTGTATCCAACACCATAATAATAGTCTGGGCCGTTTCGATGAGGCCGTCGGCAAAGTCGCGTTCTTTGCGCAGGGCCTCCTCCGCCCGTTTGCGATCGGTGATGTCGACCACGGTGCCGAGAAGACTCCCGGGCTTTCCGTCGGCCTCTCGAGTTAATTCAGCTTGGGCATGCACCCAGATGACCTCGCCGTCACTACGTATCATACGGTGATCAATGTCGTATGGCCTTACTCCCTTGATGGCCAGGTCCAGATTCTTCTCCACGAACTCCAGGTCATCGGGATGCGCGAGCCCCAAAGTCAGGTCGAGGCTTACTTGGTGCCCCTGCTTGGCGATGCCGAAGAGATCGTAGATCTGATCCGACCAGTACATCTCATTCGTTTTCAGATTCCAGTCCAAAAAGCCCATTCTGGCAACGTGCTGGGCCCTCGACAGCCTCCGGCTGGTCTCCTGCAGTGCCTGCTCCGCCTGCTTGCGAACAGTGATGTCTTCCGCTACCCCTGCCATGCGGTAGATGTCCCCGTGTTTGTCTCTGACGGGGAATGCGCGGTTTTCGATCCATCGGCACGACCCGTCGGGTCGGGTAACTCGAAACTCCGTGCACGTCGCCGCCCCCTTAGCTTGCTCCTCAAAGGAAGCAAGTACCGCCTCTCGGTCATCCGCGTGCACGGACTGTATCCAAGAGTCGGGTCTCTCGCTGAGTTCCTTGAGAGAGCGACCCCAAATGGCGCAGAAGCCCGGACTCAGATAGAGAATCTTGGCGGATTTGGGATCCGTAAGCCAAAAGCCTTCACGGATGTTGTCAGCCATTTCCCGAAACTTCTCGTCGCTCTCACGCAACGCATTTTCTACCCGTTTGCGCTCGGTGATGTCGAACATGACGCCTTGAAGCACAAGTGGGCGATCCGAATCGTCACAAATAACCACTGCGTCGTCGCGAAACCACACTTCGCCTCCGTTGCTGGTGATCATGCGATACTCAGTGGAGAGTCGCCCATTCGCGGCGTGGGCGTGTTGTACTTCGCGAAGCACACGCTCTCGATCATCGGGATGTAGCCTTTGGCACCACAAGTCCGGATCGGCCTGGAAATCGGTTGGCGAGTGTCCGAGTAACTCCTCCACTTGTGGACTCACGAAGAACTTCGTGCTCGATCTGTCCATGCCCGCAATGTACGTGATAGCGGGAATCTGCTCTACCAGAGCACGATACCTGGTTTCTGAGGAACGTAACTCCTGAGTCAGCCGTTCATGTTCCGTGATGTTGTGGAGCAGCCGGGTCACCTCGTCTCGCGCGCTTGCCGGCCCCAAACACTCGGCTGGCGGAACGTAGTAGGCATTGCGGCAGACCCGGCTTCCAAAAACAACGAGAGGGTGGGTGCGAATCACCTGGAGTATCAACTCAGGAGAAAAACGGCGGAGATTGTACTGACAGATAGCCAGCACATCGTTAGCAGGCAGGAAATCATTGAGCTTCGCTTCGTACTCAATCAGTCTGTCAGTGCCCTGGTCTCCGCCGAGTGCCCAAGTCATCTCGCCGGTAACCCTCAGACCTGAAAAGTCGTGAGCCTTCGCATCATCACAGCCCTCTCCGAGAAAGTTGATCATCCAATCGGGATCGAACCCACCCTGCTTGAGGTATGAGTCTTGCTTGCTGACAACTTGGAGTGATCCCGAGTGAAGTGCTGCAGGGACATCGATTCCGTAATCTTGCAGAGCTCCGAGGACGATATCGCAAGTGTTGTCGTCGGCGATGTAAATGCACTTCTGCGAGCTACTCAGCCCGGCGCTGATGAAAGGGATCGCCGCGGCAAATTGCTGCTCCTGCGTTTCATAGATCAGGCACAGGTGGTCGTGAGGTCGGAGCTGATTCAATTGTTCGACCAGCTGGGGTGGTGATTGAACGTCGAGGGTCACAGCTTGCTCCACGAGGTACAGTTGTCGTGAGTCCAGGCTAGTCGTCTTGGGCCGAGACGGCGTCGCCAGGCCAAAGCCCGCTTGGTACCGACGGTGAGGGCCGTCAATTGCCTTTCCGAATCGGGGCAGACTGCAAACCGAATGTACCCGGCTGTACCGTTCGGGATCAGGCAATCGCACTATTATCCTTTTCGCCAGCGTGGCCGCAACCCGCCTTGCGCGAGGCTGGAGTACGAATGGTCCGCACGAAGTGCCCTGTGACTGCGTTTATGCCCTAAGTTCAACTCGGAGAACGACGTACGAGTCCACCTCGCCCCCGAGCGGTCCGAATAACCACCGCTTAATAATGTTTATTCCCGGAGGGAATCGTGCTCATCGAACATGCCCCGGAGTGAACGAGATGGCAGGCCGGACGACCGTCGACCGCCTGACCGACATTCTTGCCCGCGTGACGCTGCTGTCGAGTACATCCATAACAACCCCGTGCGACGAGGTCTTGCCGACTGTCTCGAGGATTGGGAATGGTCCAGTGCACGCTGGTATGCAGGCGATAGACGGTCACCCGTCTGACCCACCTGCACACCTACGGATGGGTGGCAAACTTGCTTGCCCGTGTGTTGCGCCGAAACGCCACGGCCAAGCCGCGCTTGCCCATGCCACACAAGGTCATCCGGGCCACCCGTCGGCAAGCACGAAGATAGCCGTGACGTTTACTGTTCTTTGCTTATTGCCCAGGGTTTACTTCTCCCATTGCACAGCTGTATGGCTTCGAAGCGCCACTGCCTTTGACTCTCATCATCGTGGGTCTTAGCGCCGGCTGTCGGCTGCATCTTGTTGACCGAGCTTGGCGATGATGCTCTCGAGCTTGGCGATCCTGTCCTGCAGGGCGGCGATTTCGGCGTCCTTTTCCTCACGCAGCTCGCGGAGGGCCTCGACGGTATGAGCCTCGAACCCGCGGAAAGTGAGACGCTGGTATCCGTCACTGCCCACGTCTACCCACTGGGGGAAAACCTGCTCGACTTCCTGGGCGATCATGCCCGCCTGCTCGCCGGACAACTCGTTAATGGTCTCGGGTTCTTTGTACTCGAAGGTCACCCCGCGAAGGGCGGTGACCTTGTCGAGGGAGCCTTCGAGATCCCGGACGTTGGTCTTTAAACGAGCGTCCGAGGCGGAAGACCAGGAGCCCCCGCCGGGCTTCCCGGCCGACCCATTGACACGCAGCATGAATCCCGGAGCGGCCGTTCCGATGCCGACGTTACCGCTCTTGGCGATGCGCATACGCTCGGGCAGGTCGGGGATTGAGCCCCCAGCGGGCCCGCCGCTGAAAACCAGGGCCGCTTCGCCACTACCTGCATCTTCACGCATGACGGTCCAGGTATATGCACTTCCCGAGTTGCGGAAGCGGAGACCCTGGCTAAGTAGGTTATCTTCGGTTTGGATGGTGATGCCGTCGAAGTCCTCTGAGGTGCTGGTCATAAGGGCGGCGTCGGGTGAGGTACTTCCGATGCCGACGTTGCCCGAGCTTGTGCAGAGTACGACGTCTCCTCCGCTGTTGTTGAGGTAAAGCGTCGAGGTGGCACCGTTGTTCCGGGCCGTGATCTCATTGTTGTCCATCCAGAGATTCCCCCCTGTCGGCGAGCCGATGCCCGGATAACCCCCGCCGGTTAGAGTCACGTCGCTTCCTCCCATGACGTGTAGGTTCACTTGGGGATCCACCGTTCCGATGCCCACCTTGCCATTATCAGCAATGCGCATTCATTCGGGAAGCTCTGCGGGGTCGGTTTAAAGGGTCCGCCGCTGAAGACCAGATCCGCGTCGGCACCTCCCGCGTCCTCGCGCATGATGGACCAGGTGTAGGAGCCGCCCGAGTTGACAAAGCGGAGTCCCTGGCTAAGGGCGTTGTCTTCGGTTTGGATGGTGATTCCCCCGAAGTCTTCCGACGTGCTGGTCACAAGTGCGGTGTCAGGTGAGCTGCTCCCGACGCCAATGTTGCCGGCTTCATCCACGAACAGTCCGCGTGTCTGCAGGGCGTAAGGCGTTGCGGTCAGCGGCTGTCTGGGTATGAGTGTGATGAAGTCCCCGCTACCGGCTGGGGCACGCACGGCGACTTCCAGCCAGAGGGCGTTACCGTCGAAGGCGACGGCACCGAAGTCCAACTCGACGGTGAATAGGCCGTTAACCACGTCCACAGCGTCGACAGCCCAGGTTTCCCCGATTTGGCTCCCGCCTTCGAGGGCGTCGAACAGGGCAAACTCCAAGTCGGCCGTGTCGTTGAGTGGCACCCCGCCCAGCTTGAGCTGGCCTTTATAGCTGAACTCGGACCCCAACGGTGCCTGGCCCCACAGTGTCGCCGGCAGGGCCAGCAGTACAAGAGCAATAATCCGTTGGACGCCGAGATGCCTCTCGTGGTTCATCGGTGTTCCTCCCTTATCGTATGAGAATCCGAAGTTGTAGCGGTCGATGTCTCTCCGCTGCGTACGTCTCTTGACTGTGTGCACGTCGATCGGGTCTGATGCTCGGCGAAACCCGGCAGGGCTGTGGTCATGGCCGGGGCGTTAAGTGCCAAACAGACTGAAATCGAGGTGTTGTGGTTTCCTTCGCCCATCCATCGTGCGGATCCCTCAGGTCGTTGGTCGACGGGCACACAAGCCTACACGCCTACCGCACCGGGCAGACGCACGGCATCGCCGGGTCTGTCGGACCCAGTCACCGTGCTCGCGCAGGCAAGACCACCACGTTCGCTCAAGCGCCGGTATACCGAGACACCGCGCCCGGGCAAAGCACAAAGTGAACTTGTACCGGTCCTTTAGTGACAAGCCCGATAACATGGTTGACCGGCTGAGAACAGACTACGTGCGGTCGGCGCCGCCCAAGGTCTTTCCGGACATTTGTCGTTGGTATGAGCGCCCGCGGCGCCCGGTCAAAGCAGGCCGCGGTCGGTTAGCATTTGGCGGTATACCGGACCGGGGTCGGAGTAGGTGTTCTTTTCGGGGAGGTTCCATTTGGCGAAGAGCTTGGCGTTGTCTTCTTCGCCAGCGGCGAGGTCGTCGAGCTTGCGGTCGTCGTGGTGTTCGTCGTGGTGGATCAATGCCCGGCGGCATCCCATGACCTTGAGCCCTTCATTGAGTTGGACTTTGAGCGACAGATCGGGGTCGAAGCCGAAGAAGTAGAACCGCTCGTCGGCAAAGCCGATCCGCTCAAGCAGGTCGCGGCGGAGCAGACCGAAATTGGCGTAGGTATATCCGCGGATGTTGCAAAGTTCATAGGATTCGCCGTCGTGCTCAACGCGGTCGAGTATATTCCGCTCCGCGCGGAAGTTGTGGTAGAAGGCCACCATGCCCACGTCGCCAAGATCGGGTCTCTCGATCATCGCGACGGCTGCTTGAACGCTCCCCGGAAGAGGAAACGCGTCGTCGTTGAGCCACATGACGTAATAACCGGTGGCGGCTTTGAACCCCTTGTTGAACGCCTTGACCGCCCCTGCGCGCTGGAGTTCGAGGATTACGTGGAGATCATTCTGTCCGGCCAGCCACTCGCGGGTCCCGTCGGTGGAGCCTCCATCGACGACGATGATCTCGCTGGGGAGCGTAACGTTTTGCCTGATTTTGTCGATACAGCGTCTGAGCTGCTCGAAGCGGTTGAAGGTGGGCACGACTATGGAGACAATACGTTCTGCGTTCACTAGACGCTCCCGATCCGCCTGTCACTCGCCCAGGGCACAGCTGCAGCGGATTGACACGGGGTCATTATCGGCCATAAAAGCCTTTAGGCTGTGACTGGTTATCGATCGGTGGGTTTTCGACGGACGAGTTTGAGTCTGCTATGCCAACGAAACTGCTTGCTTTGCTTGCTATCGTAGCGATTCTCGCGCCAACTGACTTCGTCTTCGCGGACGACGTCCCCGAGGTTGGTGCCGCCAAGCCCCAGCCCGAACCGCTTCCGGAGGGACTCTGGCCCTCGCCCAAGCTGATGAACTCTATGCTCTACCGTTGGGCGGACGCCTTTATGGCGGATTACGAGCTTAGCGATGAGCAGCGTGATCAGATTCGCCGGACCGTTGCCGAGCGCTGGAGCCGGTTCCTGGAGGATAACCGCTCGACAATCCAGCCGCTGATGAACGAGCTTCTCGAAATGCGTATGGACGTCGATCCACCCAAAAAGGAGGACGTCCAGGCCTGGGCTGAGCGGGCTGTGCCGATCTTCGACAAGACCAGCGAGCAACTGACGCGGGGAATGGATGACTTCCGAAAAGCGCTCAACCCCGTACAGAAGGCCCAGTTTGAGCGGGAGGTGCTGAGGATCGGCGTTGAACTGCAGGTAGCCCGCCGCAAGCTCCAGCAATGGCAATCCGGGGATTTCGACGTCGAGGAGCTGCACCAACGCTCAGAGGCCAAACACCAGTCCCGCAGAGAGCATCGGCAGCAACAACAGCTCGAGCGGCAGAGACAGCACCCGCAAACAGAGGCTTCGCGGACCGAAACCGACCAGATAGCCGCTGAGCTTGACGCCTGGGACAAGCACGTGGAGGAGTTCATCCGGACCTACGGCCTGAATGAAGGGCAGCGTACCGCGGCGCTATCCTGTCTGGGTGAACTGAAAGCGCGAGCCCGAGCCCACCGCGATCGACATCGTGAAGAAATCGCCAAGCTGGAACAGCGCATCAAGAATAACACGGGTACGGATGAAGAACTGGCTGAGATCAAAGAGGCTTTGATCAGGCTGTACGGGCCCATCGACGGGATGTTCGCGGAACTCTCCCGCCGCTTGGAATCCATTCCGACAGCTCAACAGAAGGCGGCCGCTGAACAATGACCTGTTCCGTTCTCAGATCGCGCAGCAGCCAGAATCGCCGGGATTCGGATCCCGCGACTTCCGGTCACGAATGTACTTCTACACTTCCTTTAAGCCGTCAAGACTCGTACTTGAACGAGAGGCTCACCCGTGTTCGAAAAGCGACGACCTTTCCGTCCTCTACTTTCATATCCAGCTTGTTGACTTCCGCAACGCGGAGGTCCTTCAGACTCTTGCCGGCCGTTTCGACAGCGTGCTTGGCAGCCTTCTCCCAGGATTCATCGCTCGTCCCGACCAATTCGATGACCTTGTATGTGCTCTCAGCCATTGTCTTCCTCCTTGCAGTCAACAGGATTTGTCTACCGTGTTTAGAGACCTATCGCCCCACGCACAGAATCCCGATCGTCTCTGAAATGGACGATCTCCGCGCTTTGATTCGGCGGTTTGGTCGACATCGCCAAGTTGCCGTATTGTCCCGATCCGAACGGAACGTGCAAGGTCGCCACTGTTTACGCTGACCGTGGCCTCGTATTCCTCGCCCGAGTTCACGCCCGGCTCGCGCGAGCCCTCCCAGTGTATTGCCCTGTCACAACAACCTGAGCCTGAGGCTGGTCGATTTCGACCACGCCGACGTAAACGCCGACTCGCCGCCGGGGTGTGTCCCAAACCGAGGCAATCTTAGGCCGGCCTTCCATAGACGGCTCGTTTGTTTCGAGGGGGTAACGCGCTGTCTGATTCTGTCGGAAGGAATTGACAACCGGGGGAAAGCCGAATATATTTGTATCGTACAAGTATTGTGGAGATCAACTATGGTGGATTCCTTACACAAGCAGGCCGAGCGACTCTATCACTTTCTTGCGGAATTGGCCCGGGGGTATCAGTTCCGGGATCGGGAGGGGATCTGTTGCCACGGAATCTCCGTTTCGCAGTGCTACACGCTTGACGCTCTTGAGATGCAAGGACCGATGACCATGAGCGAACTGGCCGCGCACCTGCATCTCGAGATCAGCAGCATGACCCGTGTTGTTGACTATCTCGTAGCCAACAAACTGGCCACGCGGGTTACGGATGCCGAGGATCGCCGGGTCTGTCGGGTAAAAATCGCACGAAAGGGTCATTCGCTGGTCGGCAAGATTCGAACGGATTTGATAAAGCAGCACGAAGCCGTTCTGAAAGAGATACCTTCCGGAAGCCGTGAGGCGGTTATCACCGCGATGTCCCATTTGTTGGAAGCGTTCAAAGAGCGGGAACGCAGCGCTTGTGCCCAGGCAGAAGCCTTTCAGGCGTTAAATAGGGTCGGTTGAAATCAGAACCGCAACGCACATTGGCGATCTTCCTCCGGCAGAGGTAACACGGTCGTAACGCAGTATGGTGCCGAGAATATGATCAAGAGAACAACGAAGGTGAAGCACGATGAGTATGCAATCTTGTGAGACCAACAACGTAACCAAAGCGGACGACATGGCCGTGCGACTGTCCAATCGCGAAGATCTCCCCAGGATCCTCGCGATCTCCAACTGGGCCATCCTGCATACCGCCGCTAACTTCAGAACCGAACCGCAGACACTCGAAGTCTGGGCTTCACTCTGGGATGACACGCACCGGAAATACGCCTGGTTTGTCAGCGAGAAGGGTAGTGAGATCATCGGGTTTGCGGTGGCAACCCCACACAAAGGCAGGTGAGCGTGTGCGTTTACGGCCGAGGTCTCGGTATACGTTGATCCCAAGCACTTCGGCAAACGCGTTGGAACAGCATTGTATAGTCGGCTGATCCCAGCGCTGAAAGATCAAGGATATCGAACGCTGATTGCGGTGATTGCCGTTCCAAACCAGCCCAGCGTGCGGCTGCATAAGGCATTCGGTTTTACCCTTGTCGGAACATTGGCCCGCGTTGGATGGAAGTTCGATAAGTGGCACGATGTCGAATACTGGCAACTGGCATTGTGCGATGACGAAAACGCGCCGTCTGCGATCGAAGATGTAAAGAACATCTGCGGTGAATCCGCTTGCGCCGAGTGAAGCCGCGTGCGGGCGATTCACGGATTGGAGCGAGATTGTGAGCGCGTATGACTCCGTCTTCGTCAGTCCTAGGGACAGACGCGCTTGAGCATTGCCGCGGAGGCAAGATCACTCAAGTGACCAGACGAAGAGGAGAAGAGAAGAGATGAAACACGCCTGGATAACGTACTGCGGTTTGGCCTTCTGTGCTGCTATGGCTGCACACGCAGATGAACCCCAAGGCAGCCTGTTCGATAACGTAGTTGCTGCTCTTGAAGAGCGTTATTACGACGTCGAGTTTCGCGAGAACGTAATGCCGGGGATTGTCGAGCGATATCGAACGCGAGCGCAAGCTGTGACAGCGCCGGGTGAGCAACGTCAAATCGTCCATGAGTTCCTCTCGAACATTCCTTCCTCGCATACCTGTCTGCTCTCGAAGAGATCCCACGAACATATGATCGACGAACTGATGAATCGGGACGCCCCGACATTCGGATTCTCCGTCATCGAGCATGATGGCAAGCACTACGCCCACGATATTCTCGAGGGCGGTCCGGGGGACAAGGCAGGTCTACTGCGCGGCGACCGCATAGTCCTGATTGACGGTATACTGCCCGACAACAGCCCGCGCCTCGATTGGCGAACGGATGACGCGTATCTGCCTGATCCACCGTTGAGGCTTTGCCTTGGAGAAGCGGGCGACGTTATCCGCCTACACGTGGAACGCCGACCCGGCGAATACCGCGACATCAAAGTGCCCTGCCGGCTCTATTCCTCGTTCAAGGCCGCAGAGTCCAGCGCACGTATCATTGAAAGTGGCGGAAAGAGGATCGGCTATCTACATCTTTGGTTAATCCACATGACCGGTGTCGACACCCTGCTCAGGGAAAAGCTGGACGCGGAGTTTGCAGAATGTGACGCATTCGTTTTTGACCTGCGAGGTCGCGGAGGCAATGCCTTTATGGTGTCGAGAATACTCGACATCCTGGAAGGCACTAGTTCAAACTGGGACAAGCCCGTTGTGGCGCTTACTAACAGGCTCTCACGAAGCGCTAAAGATGTAATTGCATACGAGATACGTGAGCGTGACATCGGGCTTCTCGTCGGCGAGACTACCTCCGGAGCTGTCATACCCGCTACGATGCATGACGTAGGCTATGAGACCTACTTGATGTTCCCGTCATTCGTTCTGCCTCGTTACTCCGACGTTCTGGAATTTGTGGGCGTAGAGCCGCATGTCGTTGTCGAGGAGCCGGGGCCCTACAGTGCGGGAAAGGATCCTATACTCGAGACGGGCCTGCGCGAGGCCGCGAGGCTTGCGAGCGTCGACAAGCAAAGGAGTTCAACAACGACGGCAGTTGCCGAGCGTGGTGCGGCTGCAACTGAAGATGCACCCGT
Organism: Phycisphaerales bacterium; assembly: GCA_020348265.1. Taxonomy (GTDB): domain Bacteria; phylum Planctomycetota; class Phycisphaerae; order UBA1845; family UBA1845. The sequence goes on from CP070744.1 coordinate 4,724,315, forward strand.
TACCACCGGGCATGCAACCCCCGACAAGACGCAAGTGAAATCTCTGCGACGGGCGGTGCCTGAATCAAACCATGCCGGCAAGAGCGCTTCTATCCCGTTTCGCGCGCCGGAGGACAATCTCACCGTCGCGACAATCTTGCAGAGAATGGTTGAGGCACTCGGTGGCGAAGAGGCCATCAGAGCTCAATCCGCGCAGACTCTTGGAGGTAAGTTGGCGGTGGGCGGCATGCTTGAAGGTACCCTTACCATTCACACAGCGGCACCCAACCTGTTCCTTTCGAGTGTGGAGTTAGGCGGTATGGGAACCTTCCTGCAAGGATTCGATGGGAAGATCGGCTGGGGTGACGATCCGCAGAGAGGTTCGCGGATCCTGGAGGGCGCTGAGCTCGAGCGTATGCGCATACAGGCCGACTTCTACAGCCCTATGCACTACAACGAGAACTAACCCTCAATAGTGCTGA
>CP070744.1:4724875-4749118 GCA_020348265.1 Phycisphaerales bacterium
GTGCATCCCACCGCCCCGGTCAGCTAGGTTCCCGGTGAAGGTGCAGTTGGTCAGCGTGGGGTGGCTGCTGAATCTGCTGGACATCCCTCCGCCGGCAGCGTCGCCGGTGGCCAAGTTCCTGCTGAAGGTGCAGTCGATCAGCGTCGGGGTGCTGCTGTTGACGCTGTACATCCCGCCTCCGAAATTCGTGGCCGAGTTCCAGCTGAATGTACAGTTGGTCAGCGTCGGGTGGCTGCCGACATTGATCATCCCGCCGCCCGCGTCCGTACCCGAGTTACCGCTGAACGTGCAGCCGATCAGTGTGGGGCTGCTGTCGTTCTTGTTGTGCATCCCGCCGCCGAACGTGGCTGAGTTACCCCTGAACGTGCAGTGGGTCACCGTCGGGCTGCCGGCGTTGCTGTGCATCCCGCCGCCGCGATCGGTGCTGTCCTCAAAGGACCCGTTGGCATTCCCGGCGGTTACGGTAAAGCCGTCGAGAACCGTGGTCGGCCCGACACCGCTGGCCGTTACCACGTGGTAGACGTTGTCGCCGTTGTTGTCTGCGATGATGCAGAAGTCCTCAACACAGCGTCCTCCAAAGCTATCGCAGTCCGGTGAATCATTGCCACATGCAACTGACGCATCATCGCCATTGCGATCGCCGCTGAGAATCGTCTGGTTGTCCTTGACGTTTCGGTCCTCACGGAAGATCTCCGTCCCCGCAAAGCCACCGTACACACCGACGCCGTCGACGAGCTCAACACTCGCCGTGCGGTCGCCCCCGGTGGGAGGGTATTCGCCGGCTGCTACCCAGATTTCGGTGACGGCGCCTGCGGAATCACGGGCAACCGCAAGGGCCTCCGCAGGATCGAGGAACGCATTCTCCCAACTCGATCCGTCCTGATTCCCATCGACAGCGTCAATATCCACAAGCAGAGGCGGGGTGTACTCGTATGCCCCCATATCAACCACAGGGAGCCCGGAGGTGCCCGCATCACCGGGATCCGGATCGGTAAAGGGATCGTCTTTGAATCGCGGATAGCCAGCCAGGTCGATTGGAGTCAATTCGCCGACATTGCCGTCATCATCGATGTCCTCGGTATCCGCTGGGAGGGCGTCGTTGAAACCGGCATCGAGGCCAGGCGAGCCCGGTGATAGCCGGACGTTATCGTCTTCCGTGCCGGCGATGTCGTCGATACCGTCGGCGTCCACGAAACGCGGGTCACCGCTTGAATTCCCCGTGCCTCCGCCACCGGTCCAGCCGTCCTGCACAATGCTGTAATCTACCGCGGCGGAACCGCCGGATGAATCGATCTGGGCTGACTCATCCATTCCACCAATGTCGCTGTTCCGCCAGAATATGCTGTTCTTCACCGCGGCGCCGGCATCGGTGTCGACGCGAATTCCGCCGCCCAGATTACCCGCGTCGTTTAAGCTGAAAGTCGAATTCGTCACGGTCAGGTTGGTACCTAAATCCGATGCGACAATGGCACCCCCACTCTCGTTCACGGCGGTGTTGCCACTGAATACGCAGTTAGTAACGTTGACAGTGGCTCCGATACGAGCACCGAGAGCTCCCCCGTAGCTCTCCGCCTCATTCCCTAAGAAGGTGCAGTTGACTACCTCAACCTCACCTGTGGTAACATCCAACGCGCCCGGACCGGCGCCCGTCGATACATTGTCGACAAAGGTACAATCGACAAAGACCGCATCGGACGAGTCGCTCCAAACAGCCCCTGTCCCTGGAGCCGAGTTCCGGCTGAACCGGCAGTCGATGACTTCAGGCGTGCTACCCGGGGCGTTGTGCATGGCCCCGGAATGGCTGGTTGCCGTGTTCGAGCTGAAGATGCAGCCACTGTAAGTCGGCGCGCAACCCGCTCCGGTATTGACTGCCGCGCCGCCCACAGTCGCCGAGTTCGAGGTGAAGGTGCAGTCGGTGATGATCGGACTGCCGCCGTTGTTCCAGATCCCACCGCCTTCAACATCTGCTTTGTTGTTGGCAAAAATGCAGTTGGAGAGTGTCGGGCTGCCGGAGTCGTTGTACACGCCACCACCGACAAAGCCCAATAGGTCGGCGTTACCACCGCTGATGGTGAAACCGTCAAGTGCAGCCGTCGTGTCCGTGCCGCTGCCGTTCACCACATGATAGCTATTCTCGCTGTTGTCACCGGGTGCGCATAGGGCAACGCAGTAGGTAGTGGTTGCCAGATCGGCGCAAGTCGCGTCCCACGGTTCGATACAGCAGAAAGCATCCGCTGCACAGACGGCGGTTTCGCACGCGACATCATCGCAACCCGGCGTGCCGTGAGCAGTGCAGCAGTCGCTCGTTGGGTCTGCGTCATTGTCATCCAGATCCCCGCTGAGGATGGTCACATTATCCGTGACGTTGCGCTGGCCAAACTGGGTCTCGTTGCCGACAAATCCTCCGTAGATCGCCACGCCGTCGAGAAGCTGAAAGGAAGCGTTCCGGTCACCCGAGCCAATCCCGACCCCTTCGTCCGGATGATAGGTACCTTCTGCAACCCAAATATCCGTGATAGAGCCCAGTAAGCTGGCTTCGCTCAGGGCGTCTTGAAGACTGGCAAAGGCGTTGGGCCAACTTGTTCCGTCATTCGCACCACCGATTACATCCGCATCTACGTAGAGATGTGTGAAATCACAGAAGAACCCGATGTCCAGCTCGCTTTCACCCTGCGCAGCATCGAGCGCGGTGCCGTCGTATGACCAACCCCCGACGCGTATGGTGTAACACGCGTCCCGTTCAACGGCTACCTCTGCAGCTGACGCTACGGCAGGGCCGCCGCAGAAGTCGTCGCTGCATGCCAGATTGGCGTCATTATCCGATGGGCATATGCACGTCTCGGTGTGATCGCCGAAGATGCCCATCAAAGCGTCATAGCTCGACTCCGCGTTGCACATGTTCACCACCATGTCACCCTTGCACGGGGCGACGACGTGGTACCAGACGTCTGCCTGGAAGGCATTGTTCCCCGAGGGCTGGCAATCAGTCCCGATGGTGTCCGGGCCATCCGTGTTGGTCAACCTGTTGTCGGTATCTACCGTGCAACGATAGGCGTCGTAGTTCCACGCGTTGCAGCTGCTCAGGTCATAGCAGTCCGGGACACTTACGCTGCACGCCGGTCCTTCGATTCCGTCGGCGTTGTCGCACGCCCCCACATCGCCGTCTATATCGAGGTCTTCGCAGATGACCGCCGCTTCAGCGCAATCGTCGTTCCCTGGGTCCGGGCAGGTGATACTCCCACATGCCTCGCCGAAGAAGTGGACGCCGTATGCGTCGAAGCACTCGCCGTAAACGCCCAGGTCGTCGCAGTCTCCTCCAGGAAGACAGCAGGCCACATCAACTCTGCCACAGCCGCCGTCAATGCCCGGTTCGCTGCCGGGTATGATCTCCGTGTCGATGCAGAACGCCATGTCGTCCGGTTGAATATCTTCGATAGTGTATTCGCCGTCCCCATCCCACATGCTGAAGCTGTTCCCATCGTCGCTGCCCGCCCAGCCGGTGACGCAATTGGCGGTCCCGTCAGCAGTGATCTCTATCCAGTAGCATGATCCGGTTGAAACGGTTATCGAAGGGCTTATTGGGGCGGAATAGTCCCATATGCGCGTGCCCGCTTTCCGCTTCCTGCGGTCAGGAATCACGCTTCCGGGGGAGTTTGCCAGCTCCAAGCCCGGTACCCCGGACGAGTTCTCGTAAAAGCGAATCTCGAAAGCGCCATCAGGTGGATTATCCGCGCACTCCGGTTGTCCCGGCGCGGGGTAATACCCGAACCGCCAACAAACGCGATTGATCAAGGTGCCGACAGCCTCGAAATCGTCCGCCCGCCGTAAGCCACTGTTTCGATCGCTGGTGAAGATGAATGAATCGGCATCGGCCTGACAGTGATCGCTGTCGTAGAATTGGCATGCGGGGCACGGATCAGCGGTACTGTCGCACAATGCCCCACCGATATACGTACCCTCGAACTCAACCGTACAAGTACTTTCATCCATCGTACCGGCAGCGTCGTCGCATATGACGGTGGTGATGTCCAAAATACAGCAGGCCCCCGCATCGCAGGGCGACGCCGAACAATCCGTTCCGTCCCCGAGATAGTATCCTCCCCCGAAAGCGCAAGTGGTGTCGAGTTCCACGCTGCATGCGGCGCCGTAGCAACATGCTCCCGTACCGCGAGCGAGTTGAGAATTCGGAGGGGTTTCTGCACCTCCACTCTGAGCAGAGGCAACGCGAACAGGTCGAGCCTTGGGCCCCGCAAGCGCGGATTCCAAAGCGGCGCTTATGCACACTCCAAACACAAAAACGATCAGCGCGTTGGTCGACAGCTTCATGACTTGTGGCTCCTGTCTTCGACTCTATGGGGCGGGACACCCCAGTGACGACTGTCTCGCAGAACGCAAACTCGGTCGGGGCAAAGGCGCGGTCCTGGTACCGCCGACGGCTCGGAGAGGTTCCGTTGGAAGCCACCCCTCCGCCGCCCCAACAATTCAGCCAGTGTAGCTTACTCACAGCGAGGTTTCAAGCAAAAACTGGGTGGTACGACCGATCTCGACTGCAAATCGACCCGTGAGGCGCTCGTTCTAGAAACGATGGCCTAGTCTTCCGCCGTGGTTGGCTGGAGGAGTTCCTCCGCCTCATCGCGAAGTTGTTTCAGCTCAGAAGCTGACTCGAACCACAGGATGCCTTCATCAAACGTTGCCAGGAACTCTTTCTCCTTGAGCTCACTAGGCCAGGTGCTCAAGGCGGCGGCGAGATGATCACGGGCGATGATGGGGTTGCCTTTGCGAGCAAGTGCCACTGCTGTGACAAGGTGGTTCAGTGCGGGAATGTCACCGAGCTTGAGTGCAAGGTCGGCATGCTCAGCGGCTTGGTCGAATTCACCTTTGCACAAGTGAGCCAAGCCCCGCATACGTTTCGCCCGAGCATTACTCTCGCCGGCCAGCCTGTCGGCATACTTGGCATCCTCGAGCGCGGCATCCCAATCGACATGCCCATGAAGGAGCAGACCCAAGCGGGCCTTCAAAATCCAGGCCGCAACGTCCATTCGATTCGCTTTGATTGCCACAGACAGGCTTTCGGCTGCTTCGGGCTCTTGCAGATGAAGTTGAAGTGCGGCCAAGTTCCGCCATGCGGCACCGTGCCACTCGTCCTCGACAGCCCCGCCTAGATCGACGCCCTTGCGCAGACAGCGCTGAGCGGCGTCCAGATTGCCGGTAAGGGCTTGAAACGCGCCCTGATTGGACCACGCGAAGTAGTTCTCCGGTTCGAGTTCGATGAGCTTGTCGTTGACCGCAATGGCCTCCTCATACCGTTTCATTTTCTTGAGCAGGACCCCGTAGTAGTTCAGCGCCGTAGAGCTATCGGGAGCGAGCTCCAGCGCCCGCTGGCAGTATCTGTCGACTTCTTCGAGAGCTCCGTGCACTCCCAGTTGCGGTTCTTTTTTGAAGTGCTCGAGCTTCATCCAAACGAAGGTGAGTAGGACCCCGATATTGTCTCGATCAAGCTCAAGAGCCTTGCGTAGCTCCTCCTCCGCGGATGCCCACTTCCCGAGTTTAACGAACGCCGTGGCGCTGTCGCTCAGAGATTCGATTTTCGCCGTCCGCGTTTCGCGTTCCGCTTCGGCCAGGCGGATCTGCATCAGCGCGCTGGCAGCGAGAAGGATCAGCGCCGCAATCGTAATCACCACCGTTCTATGGCGTCTAACGAACTTGATGGTTCGACGGAACAGTCCAGGTCTCTTGGCAGCAATGGGCAGATCGTGCAGGTAGCGGCGCAAGTCCTCCGCCATCGCTCGGGCGGTGTCGTAACGTGCGTCCGGTGACTTCTCCAAAGTCTTGAGACAGATGGTCTCCAGTTCAGAAGGTACCGTGTGGGCGATTTTGCGAGGCGAAATCGGATCACGAGCTATGATCGCACCCAGTACTTCCTTGTCATCCGTGCCGGGAAAGGCGGGCTTGAGGCAAAGCAACTCGTACATCGTCGCCCCAAGAGAGTAGATATCCGTACGGTGGTCTACACGCACACGTTTGGCCATGGCCTGTTCCGGGCTTATGTAGCGAAGCGTGCCCAATAACGAGCCGGTCAAGGTAACCGAATCGCCCTCCGCATCCTTAGCTAGGCCGAAGTCGGCAATCATAACGCGTCCGTCGGCTGCCAGGATCAGATTCGCAGGTTTGATGTCGCGATGAACAATCCTCTGGCCGTGGGCGTAGTGCAGGGCGTCTGCGGCATCAGCCATCCATCGGGCAACCTGCTGATAATAAGGTCGCCCCTTGCCGGTAGATGACGAGCCTATTCCAGTGAACGAACTATCCGTCGTATCACCGGTGGATTCAGCCTCCGCATCGGGTTGAGGGGGAGCAATGAGTGCCGCACGGAGAATGTCCACCAGACGAGTTGGTGAAGAGGATGCGACATCTTGCTCGGTGAACTGCAGAATCAACTTGTTGAGTGGCTGGCCGGAGACCAACTCCATCGCATAGTAGTAGGCATCCTGCGATTCACCGAAATCGTAGATGGGAACGATATGCGTATGGTGCAGCTTGGCGGCGGCTGTGGCCTCGCGCCGAAAGCGCGAGACCGCCGAAGGACTTGCCGTGCCCACTATCGCGGGGAGCACCTTGAGGGCTACAGTGCGCTTGAGCTTTGTTTGCACCGCTCGATAGACGATGCCCATTCCTCCCTGGCCGAGGACACCGAAGATCCGATACCCTTCGATTTGTGGGAAGTGCTTAGCCATCTTTCCTGCGGGTGACGTATCCTCTGATCCCCCCACAAGTGGCGTTACGCTCTGTGTCACGTCGATTGCTTCTCTTGAGGGCACGTCCCGCCTGCCGGTGGAAGTAGAGGTTACGTGATCTCGGCGGTACTTCGCATAAGCGGCCCGGCACGTCGCACAAGCATCAAGGTGAGCGCGCATACGGACACTCGTAGTGTTATCAACATTACCGGTGCTGTAATCCTCGAAATCCGTCGGCGTAAGACAGGAAGACACTGCTTACCTACTCCAAAGCTGTCATACAGAACCTCGATGCGTTTGGGTAGCATACACAGCGGGTCGGTTAAGTCAACTCCTTCATTCGCGATGCATCTTAAGCACTGGTCGATGTGTTCGCTTGGTTCCGCAATTCAAACAGACTTGTGGTGGCTTCAGTGCTAGCGCGACGTCACCACGTTCGCTAACCCGCGTAGCTTCATAGCAGCTCCGCACGTAAGTCCTAGGCTGTTTTCGACCGGCGGGGTGCGCTAGGGTCGCAGGAGCCGGTGTTGGTCCCTAATCTCATCCCCACCAATTATCTTGCGCTTTTCGGAACGCGTCGCGCCGACAGCGTCAAGGAATCCGGTTAAGAATTCTCCCAACCACTTGGTGCGTCCAGCGAGTGGACTGGGCCGCGTAAGTAGGCGTACCACGCTGGGGCAATCCTTCTACGATCTTCTTCAAACTCAGACCCTCCGAAGCAACGCTCGGATGTCAAACCGGTCCATGCTCGACCGCGCATCGCCCGCCGTTCCGTTCGCCGGTTGATCCGCCAACCGTTTGCATGGTCGTTTACGCCGTGACATACACGCGGCAAACCACTCATCTTCTTCGCTGACAGCCGGTTCGCGCACTATCAGGGTGTCTATCTCCACATTCGAAGCAGACAATCTCTGCTCTTATGTCCGTTTGTTCGCAGCACCGGCCCTGTGACTCGCCCGCATCCAACCAAATCAGTTGTATGCGAAAAGAGACGGCGATATCCTGTGGGTATACAGCAAGTGGGCTTACGACTCGCGCTATATGCGAGTCGCAGCGTTCGACATCCGTGGTGGCCCCGTCGAGTTCGTGCGCTTCGAACTGCGGAAGAGTGCGAATGTGAAGACCGACGTGCAGCACCGCGGCATGCGTTTGTTGGTCGGTCTGGGTGTGACGGTCGTCGTGGTGCTCATTGCGGTGGCTATCGTCGTGGGATTCTCGTAGGAGCGGGATCCCGGGCGGTTCATCACTCGAAGATCGGCAACTTCGCGGACGCCGCCGGACAGCGTGAATGGTATATCTCGCCCGGCTGATTCCACCGGCGACACGAGTGGCCGGTGGTGACGTGGTGTCCGTTCCTGTCTACTGCTTGTCCACGCCTTGTCCAGACAACCTCAACACGATGCAGCTTGCCGATGTTACGTAAGTACTGGCCAGCGCTGAGTTTAGCGACGTTTCGCGGCGTTGGACACCCGACCGATAGCCGGCCTGCGGGCTCGAGCCCGGCCCCAAGTCCAATGTCCGCTGTTTCCGTCGGCCCTGCGGCGTTCTTCGGACAAGCTGTGACCATGGAGGACCTCGGAATCGCTTAGAGCGCCGGTCCTCAGGCTGCAGAAGATGGGACACACCCCGTGCAACACTCCGCTGTCCATGTTGCGGTTTTGTTGCTGCGCACGGCAGCCCGGCGAGACCGCTTCCCGCACTCTCGTCTTGGCGCTTCAGCAACCAAGTGACGTCTACGCCTCAGCGATCACGTAGACTTGGCCAACTCGGGTTACTCTCGCTCTCACCGATCACTTGAAAACCGGCTAGTGATTATCGAAATGAGTGTACCACCCCAAACAGCTCCATTTCTTGTCCCAAGTGCCCTGCACCCGGTGCTTGAGGGGGCTTGGGACAAGAAATGGAGCCCACCGGCGACCAATGTACTGGCCGGTTCCAAGTGATAATCCGTGGCCGGTTTTGAGTGATAGATGACATAGCCGCCATTCTCCAAGTCAGCCGCGATTTCCATGGCGTAATACATCTCCGCATTCGGGTCGAACTCGTACTCCTTCAACTTCTCATACGACAACGGATAATGTACCGGAAGAACTCGACCTTTCTCAGGATCGTCACCCAAGGCTATATCGAAAGCACTGGCCACTTCCCCCTTTATCCCCGAACGTCTCAACTCCCACTCCAGCAAGCAACCAGTGGAGTTGGGCGATCGATTCACCGCCATATGAATGTCACCCAACTGAGCCATCTGTTTTGCTCGCGGATGCGTCAGGCGCTCAAAGAAAAAAACACCCGAGCACGAGGAACTCACCGTGGAGCAGGTTCGCGACGCCGCCTCAGTCTGCGTGGTGGCGTTGTGCTTACCCAAACGGGCACGGTCGATTCTATACCAGCAGGCGTCGGACCGGATCGCGTATCACCAGCGGAGAAACCGATTGGCGCGGGAGAGTCATCGCAAGACGACGCTCGCAGTGTTCGCCGCCAGGGGTATCAAGATCGAAGAGTTGCCCTCGTGCCGACGGGATAGGCCATGACCAAGTGGCGCTGTAGTACTAACTCTGCCAGTCTTTCACTCGGTTTCATTGCTGGTCTCCGTGCTCCAAATCAGATCATTTGAAGCAGTATTTCCTACCTACGGAATCCGTGCCGGCGTCCTCCGGGAACCGGCGACCTGGCTCCCCGCATAACATCATCACGTTTCACAGCAGCGCAGGCACATGACCTCCATCAATGACGATGCTTTGACCAGTGATGTAGGCGGCCTGGCGTGAACACAAGAAGGCACACAACGCACCGAATTCCTCGATAGTACCCAACCGCTTCATTGGTCCTCTTTCGGTTTGAAGCTGCACGGCCTCCTCCGGCGAGAGATCTTCACGCCCGGTAGTATGCGGCGCGAATCGCCGCATTAGGTCCGTATCGAATGGCCCCGGCAAAATGCTGTTTACCGTAACTCCCGTTGCCCCCACCTCACGGGCGAGTGTTCCAAGTGCACCCAACAGCCCGGGCTTTATGCCATTGGATAGCGGAGTGCCGGTGGTGATCTCTTTCGCAGAAATCGAGCTGATGTTGACAATACGCCCGTACCTATGCTCAGTCATCTCGGGGAGACACCGCTGGACCATGTCCAACGCGGAAAGCATGATCAGCTCGAAGGCTGCTCGCCAGTCCTCGTTGCTCTTACTCACGAATGTCCCTGGCGGCGGCCCATCGACGTTGGTTACGAGTATCGATATTGTCCCGAGGTGGGCTCGCGCTTCCTCAAAAAGTCGGGCGCGCTCTGCTGGCTGGCTCACATCAGCCTGCACGAAATGTGCCTTTCCCCCCAATCTTGATATTGCGTCGATTCCTCGTTCCTTATTGCGACCGTTTATGACGACACGCACTCCTTCGGCAACCAATGCAGCAGCGCAACCGAATCCAAGTCCTCGTGTGCTCGACAGCAAGAGGGCTGTCTTTCCCGCAATCCCAAAATCCATCAGTCAACCCCCTAAATCTTGACAGAGTGGATGTCTATATCTCACCTCTTGAGCACCAATAACATCAGACTGATCCACACAGCATGCGGATCTTCGGTTTCCTGTGCGGACAACACGCCTCTGGATCGTCCGCCAGAGGTGCGCTAAGCCGCTTGCCGGGTGTCGCGCAGTGTAAACCTCGACTCCAACTGAATCGTCAGTCTTTCGTTCGGCTGCCGTCTGCAAATGCAGCAGTTCGAGCCACAGGGATTTCCAGAACCCCGTCATATGGTCTTGTGTTCCTGTTGTTCCCGTTTTGCGTGAGGACAGACATAGAGGCACAGACCGCATACGGCCACCCCGACTTCTTTCCTCCTTTTCTCGACGTGCCGGTCGCACATTCTAGCATCGAAGCGCGCGTCCCGCGGTTCATCGGCACGAAAGGACCTCCCTGTAAATGCGTTGACCGGGCAGATCTCGATACACTTTGTACACGTGCCGCACCGGTCCCTTCTCAGCTTTCCGGATGTCTCCATCGGGGCATCAGTCAGTATTGTCGCCAAGCGTACTCTTGGACCCACCTCGTTAGTGATCAACAGCGCGTTCTTGCCGATCCATCCGATTCCCGCCAAGCGTGCGGCGACCTTATGAGAAAAGACACCGCAGATGTGCTCCTCGTCCACCTCCTGTGACGCTGGAATGGGCATCGCGCTCCAACCCTCGTTCTGTAACATGCTGCTCAGTCGTGAAGCAATAAGGTCAAGACGCCGGTCGGTGACATCATAGACATGATGCCGATATGTCATGGCTGCTGCACGCTCGGCTTGCCGTGGCAACTGATCTACAATAGGATTTAGCAATGCGATCCCGAGCGACACCGCTCGCGGATACTCAGCAATCACCGGCCCCCATTGCCTCACAACTGCATCGTGGATGGGCGTAAGGTCAGCAACTCCAACGAAATCCACCCCCCAAATCTGCGCTGAATCCCGTATGTGTCTATCAAGCTCCTTGCGATCCATTTCCTATTCACCGCCAATTCGCATATAGCGAGTCCGTGCGCCAGTATCGTATCTAGATACGCTGTCCGAATACTCTCCAGTTTGTGCCTGATCCCGGCAAATCGGGCGTGAGGCAGCAACTACGAAGCACAACGCCGTCTACGCCCGTGCGATCACGGCAGTCCCCGCCCCGACCATGACGACACCCGACACACGACGCAGGTTTCGGGCATTACGCCCTCCTCCGAGCATTCGGCGGGCCTGGGCACCTGCATACGCATAGGCCGCCAGCACGCTGCTGATTACGAAAGAAACTGCCATAACAGCCACCAACGCGTCGAAGAAAGTCATCGCCGAAAGATCGATGAACGTTGGCAGGAAACCCAAGTAGAACAGAATAGCCTTAGGATTCGCAAGCGTGATTCCGAGTCCCGATGCAATGCTCCGAATGGTAGTCGTCGCGCCTACTTGCTTGGGAAGAGTCGCGTCTGCACCGGGCGCGATCAACAGTCTCACACCGACCCAGATCAAGTAACTACCGCCGGCGATCTTCACGATCACGAAGAATGCGCCCAATGATTCGGCCACATACCACAGGCCTACGATCGCAGAAACGAGAAACAGAATGTCGCCTAAGACTATGCCCATGATCAGTGGGCTGGTTGATCGAAACCCACCGGACATCGCCGCTCCCACGATCGCCAGAACTGCGGGGCCGGGCGAGGCGGCAAGAGCCGCGAGCGCGACCGCCATTATTAATGCGGACTCGATGCTCATCAGACGACACCTCGAGAAGGCCGTAGATTTCGTTCACTGGTCATAGTCATTCGCTGCTCCATTTGTCCAGCCAATCCAGCACGGTTTCATAATGGAGAATGACATTCGCCGGCCTGCGTATAATGTGAGCCTCGTCCGGGAAATAGAGCAGCTTACTCGGGATCCCGCGGCGTTGCAGTGCAGTAAACGTGCTGAACGCGTGGGTCTCGCTAACACGATAGTCTCTCGCACCGTGGCTGACCAACATCGGTGTATTCCATTTGTCGACGTGGGCGCTGGGGCTTTGCCTCGTGAAACACTGGGGATTATCCCACGGTGTCCCGCCGAAATCCCATTCGGGGAACCATAGTTCGTCGGTATCGAAATAGAACATTCGCATGTCGAAACCGCCGGCATGGTTGACAAGGCATCGAAAGCGATCCGGCCATTGCCCTGCGATCCAGTTGACAAGGTAACCACCAAACGACCATCCAACGGCAGACACACGCTCGACGTCTATCCAGGAATAACGCTCCAAAACCGAAGCTAGACCGTTTCGAAGGTCTTCAACGGGCTTACCGGCCCAGTCGCCTTGGATGGAATCAGTGAACGCTTCCCCGTAACCCGTTGATCCGTGGTAGTCAATCATCACGACGGCATAGCCGGCAGCGGCAAAGATCTGCGGATTCCATCGATATCGAAACACATTGCCCCACGACGCCTGCGGGCCGCCGTGGATCAACATCAGCGCCGGATACGACTTGGACGAATCGAAATCTACGGGCCTCACCAAGTAGCCGTATACTCGCTCCCCATTCCAGCCGTCAAAGGAGAACTGTTCCGGATCGCCAAAGCTCATTCCGGCCAGGCGCTTGTCATTGAAAGCCGTAAGCCGGTGCGAGTGTGCGCCGTTTAGTCCAAGAATATGGAGCTCAGCAGGCGTGCGCAGGTCGCTCAGTGCGAAGACGATACCGTTGTTCAGGACCTGCGGCCATTCGACGTGGCCCTCTCGCACGAGCGTGCGTACCCGGCCGGTTACCGTATCCATGGCAAAGAGAGACCGCTGCCCAATGTTGTCCACGGTGGTGTAGATGGTGCGGCTGTCCAGTGCCCAGGAAAGCGTACGTGGCGAACGGTCCCAGTCCTTCGCGACAATGCGCGTGTCCCCGTCAGGCCAGGAGATCAGGGCGATTTGAAAACGATCAGCTTCGTACCCCGACGTTTCTGTTGTCAGGTGAGCCAGGGTCTTACCGTCGGGAGAAAAGACGGGCAGCGTATCCCAACCGTCGCTCTGTTCAGTTATGCAGCGGGGCTTAACCGAACCGTCAATCGGTGCGACGTAAAGATCGAAGTCGATCGACCAGGCCTCATTGCGGCCGGCATCCCGCGCGGTGAATACAACGGAGCGGCCGTCAGGTGTGAAGGTATACTCCTCTGGGCCAGCGAAGGGCTTGGAGGGACAATCGGCGTCCATGTTGCGCATCACGTCGACCGGTGCCCCCCCCTCCGCTGGCTTAACGAAGATGTGTGAGCGCCGCCCGTCCTTCCATTCGTTCCAATGCCGAATGAACAGCCGTTCGTATATGCGGCCGGATGCCGAGCTCTCGGCGGTCGCCTCGACACGTGCCACCGTTTCTTCCACACCACCGGAGTCGGGGAAGACCTCCATAGAATAGGCGATGTGCTGTCCATCCCGTGAAAGAACAAGAGAGGATACGTCGATAGGCTCGTCGACGATTTGTTCGGCCTCGCCTCCGTCGACGGGAATCCTCCACACTTGATCCACGCCGGTTCGGCCGGAGAGAAACCAAATTCCCCGTCCGTCCGGCGCCCAGCGTGGATTGAAGTCATTCGCAGGGTGAGTGGTCAATCGACGTAGGCCAAGCCCGTCCGTACCGGTTACCCAGAGATCCGTTCGCCTACGATTTTCCTGAAAGTCCACCGTGCCTACGACGAAGACAACGCTCTTGCCGTCGGGTGAAACCTGTGGCTCACCTATCTGCCGTAATGAGAGCAGGTCGCGAGCATTGAACGGATGGTCCGCCAACGTAGATCCTGCGTGTACGCAGATACCTGTCGAGAGCATCCACAGGGCTATCAAGTGGATTGTCGTGCGTAACATTAGAAGTTCCTCCTGGAAGTGAGCGAATAGACCGCCAGCGCAGTCCAAATGCACCCGAAGCTGATCATATGCACTTGCGTGAACGCTTCATCGAAGGCGATTACAGCCAAGAGGAAGTGCATCGACGGTACAATGTAATTGAGAAACCCGACCGTCGTGAGTCGCAGTCTCCGAGCAGCGCTGACAAACAGAAGGAGCGGTACTGCAGTGATCACTCCGGCAAGTGCGAGCAACGCATCCAGTGATCTCGAAGTCGAAGCGAAAACTAACTCGCCCTCCGCCGATAGATGCGCCAGGTAAAGCAGAGCGAACGGCAGGAGCATCGTTGTCTCTATTGTCAGCCCGGCGCGCGCATCCACATTCGTGCTCTTGCGGAGCATAGCGTACAGGCTGAAGGACAGAGCAAGCACTAGCGCAAGGGTTGGTACCTGGCCATGATGGATGGTGAGGTACCCCACCCCCCCCGCCGCCAGGAGGACACTGGTCAACTGCCATCTTCGCAAACGTTCACCCAAGAACACGCGCCCAAGCAACACGTTGATGAGCGGGCTGATGAAATATCCCAGACTCGCCTGGAGAACATGACCGTGTGTGACAGCCCAGATGAAGAAGTACCAACTCGACGCAATCAAACATGTCGTGGCGACAAGTGTGCCGAGTGTCCGGCCGTGTCGGAGCGCCTGAATCACCGATCGTCCCCGTCCGGGCAGGCACAGCAGAAGCGTCAGCAATACCCATGACCAGACGACCCGGTGGGCAAGAACTTCCAGAGTCGGCACGGACGCGACAACCTTGAAGTAGACCGGTTGGAGCCCCCACCACAAGCATGCTCCCAGTCCGAAAGTCACCCCGGTCCGGATCCGTAATACGCGTTGACGGTCGACATGGCCGTCCGCACACCCGGTCGAGGATAAATCCACTACAGATGGTGATCCATCAATCAACGTCATTTCCGCACACTACACTCAACGATTCCATTCAGGCGGAAGCGTGTGCTTGACTTTGCTACTTGTAGTTCTTCCGTCACAGGCTCCCATCGTCCGGACTCCCGCGCGGGGTCGGGGTTCGGACAGACCATTTCCAACCGTGAAGATGCAGGTGTCTCCACAGGCTCACCCCTTGCTGGTCACAGCGACCAGGTAGCGTGTGAGCTGGTCAAGATGAGACAGATCGTGGCCAGCTTGCATAAGGAGAATCTTGTCCAGCGACTGCGCCCCCCGCTCGTTGTGCGTCCCGACACGTCGCAGATCGGCGGGTGATATTCGCCGCCACAGAGACAAGTTAACTCTTCGCAGGTGACCAAAAGTCTCGATCAGATCGTCCGGATCTCGATTGTTGTGCCTCTGACCCGTCACCCACAGCTCTTGGTTCATGGCGCGCAGTTTGGGGTTCTCCTCACACAGGATTGATCTGATGCGATAGCCGAACACCCACTCAGTATCGCCCAGGTGTCCGACAACCTCGTTGGGTGTCCATTTCCCCTCGAAGGGTCTGGATCGCATTTGCTCAACGGAGTGCCTGCCAGCGATCTCGGCGAGCACGTCGGCGGTCTCGGACAGTACTTCCAGGCGATCCCTCTGGCCAACCAAGGCGGTGATCTTCGCAAGATACGCGTGAGGGTCGCTCGCGTACAGGTCTGTCGGTCCGGACTTCATCGTCACTCCTCCTCAAAAGCCCCTCCTAAAGGCGGTCGACACGTTGGCAGAGGGTTTTCCTCACCACGGCAAACTCCGCGCTCGCTGCAATCTTGTGCAGGCGCGTGTGAAGGTCACGGGTTCGGGGTTGTATCCCCACGCTTTCTCTGCTCACCGCTTCTGTGTAAGGTCACGCTTCCTCGCAGCTGGCCGGGAAACACTTCTTCAAAATGTTGCGAAGGGGGGGAATCAGCGCGCCGACGCCCATTTCGAACCCGACGTTCATCGTCTCCAACAACTCGGCATCAGAAGCACCGTTCTCGCGAGCCTTTGCAATGTGGTAATTCATGCACGGTTCGCACCGAACGGTCACGGAGATACCGAGGGCAATGAGCTCTTTCACCCGAGCGGACAGCGCGCCATCCGCGAAGGTGAACGTCAGCAGATCATCGAAGTTGTCCGCCAACTTCGGCATCAGTGATCGGAAGTGCTGGTGAAGGGCGTTGCGTTCTTTGAGACCATCGGAAAGCATATTTCTTCCTCCTTAAGACGCCAGTTGCTCGTTTCGTCAGTTTCGCTACCAGCTTTGTCCTGCCGCAGGGCATTAGCTTGAGAGGTCCGCTCCGCCCGCCCGCAAACGATCGCCAGGCAACTATCCAGGGCCTACGTCTGCAACTCTAGCGCCAAAAACGTCTTGACACAAGTCGATTCATGTTGTATACTTTGTCACTATGACAAAGTGGCTTCCGGATGTAAGCGCGACTAGTGATCCAATTTATCTGGCGATTGCCAAGGCAATCGTGGCGGACGTCACCGCTGGCCAGTTACGACCTGGGGACCACCTTCCTCCCCAACGCGAGCTAGCTCGAGACTTGAACGTATCAATCGGGACGGTCACAAGAGGATATATAGAGGCATCGCGTCGCGGCGTAATCCGTGGCAGTTCCGGGCGCGGTACAGTCGTCCGAGACCCAACAGCTGAACGACCTGATTCACGGCTGCGTCACGGCGGCGGAACCGAAGTGGTCGACCTAGGTACGAATCTGCCAATCCACGGTGAAGATCCCGACTTGGCTCAAGCCTTTGCGAGGCTGTCGCGACAGAGAGGAGTCACACGACTTCTCCACTACCAGGCGTCACACGAAAATCCACGGCACTTAGGTGCGGGCGCGGTTTGGGTTCGGGAATCCGGCCTCGAAGTGGATCCAGACGCGGTGGTTATAACTGCCGGTGCGCAACACGCCCTTATGGTGATTCTGGCCTCATACGCAGAGCCCGGTGACTTGGTGTTTGCTGATGAGCTAACTTGTCCGGCTCTCTTCGAGGTTGCCGAACTGCTGCGTCTGCGTGTGCAAGGAATCGAAACGGATGAAGTGGGTATGAAGCCGGACGCCCTGCGCAGGGCGTGCCGACACCGTACGGGACGGGCTCTCTACTGCATGCCGACCGTTCATAACCCAACGTCGGCGATCTTGACGGCTGACCGCCGCCGGGGGCTTGCCGAAGTTGCCCGAGAGTATGACCTCTTGGTGCTTGAAGACGAGGTGCACCGGCACCTGGCGCCCGACGCAGGACCGCCTATCTCAGAAATCCTGCCGGAGCGCGGCTTCTTCATTACCGGGCTGTCAAAAGCTGTAGCGCCAGGCCTCCGCGTGGCCTATGTTGCGGCACCGCCTTTCGCAAGGGAGAAACTGAAAGATGCCGTGGTTGCATCACTGGTGTTGATATCTCCGCTGACCCTCGAAATCGCAACGATGTGGGTCGAGGACGGGAGCGCGCGTGACACCGCCGACCGCAAGCGGGCTGAAGCGGAGGCTCGACAAACCATCGCACGTGAAGTTCTGGGAGACCACTCCTATCGCAGCTATCCGACAGCGTACAACATTCTGCTCGACCTGCCTGAGGAATGGAAAGCTGGGGAATTCGCGAACGAAGCGAGACGACGCTGCGTAGCCGTCGCCCCGGCGTCCTCATTTACTGTTCCGGGGTGCCAGCCTCCAGAAGCCGTGCGCATTTCCCTCGGCGGGGCCGAGAGCAGAGTTCAACTCCGTGAGGGGCTCGAAGTGATAGCGAAGATTCTCGCCGACGGCCGTCCGTGCCGCTGCACGCGAATGTAGCATGCCGGTCCGTCACATTGCGTTTTGCCGAGCAATTCACTAAGACACCATCCCGACCTGATCATATTGTCACAGTGACAAAAGTGATGTTGACACAGGGGCGATCTGTGACAAAAATGAGAATGTCCCAGCGTTGCGGGTGTTGTCAGGGCAGATGGAAGCGCCTGACGGTATCTCGAAAGACTCAGCCTTAGCCCGCCCGCTTGGATGGCATGCACTGCAGGGCGACCGGGCGCTTGATATGTGCGGTGTGGGCGTATGCGGAGCATGTCAGTTTACAGAGGAGAGCAACGTGATCGAGAAAATAAGCCTGGCGAAGAAGTTTGAGCTTATCCTGGAACACTGGAGTCCGAGGATCGTGGCGGCAGTCAACGATTTCCACGTGAGGATTGTCAAGTTTGAGGGTCCCTTTGTCTGGCACCATCATGAATCCGAGGATGAACTGTTTCTAGTCGTTAAGGGCCGGATGCAGCTGAAGCTGCGCGAGGGCGACATCGAGCTCAACGAGGGCGAGTTCATCGTTGTCCCTCATGGTATTGAGCATCTACCCGTGGGAATGGGCGAGGTACACGTCCTTATGTTCGAGCCGAACTCAACGCTCAACACCGGGACCACGCGAAGTGAGCGGACCGTGGCAGAGCCGGAATGGATCTGACTGAACACGTGAAATCGATGGGGAGAGCGTGGGGATGATCACCACGATGCGCTATGTGTGTTCCACCTGGGTGGGCAGTCTCATCGTGGCTCCTCACTAGCGCAGCCAGTGTATCCGGGGACGTTTTATGGAATACGCACTCGGTCAGCTTGGGGCTCGTGGCATCCCGACGCACGCAGAGCGTAAATGTGTTCCACGGAGGCAGTGATCGTGAAATCGCCTGAGTTTCGTCAAAAAGAGCGCGGGACCGTACTCGAATGTGAGCACGGCGGTGAGATTCTGGATCGCATCAAGCGTATTCCTATCGTCGATGCACTGGGTATTCAGATCGACGAGCTTGGCGAGGGTCGGTGCATGGCCACCGTGCCGCGTGATACGCGTTTCGACGGCATATTCGAGTCCTTTCACGGGGGCATTCTGCTGACGATCGCGGACAGCATCGCGTGCTTCGCGATTCTGACGCTTTGCAGGCCGGGGCAGATTCTGACTACAACAGACATGAGCATATGTTTTCTGGGGCCGTGCTTTACTGATGTCACGGCGGATGCTCGTGTGATTAAGCTCGGGCGCACTCTGTGCCCGGTCGCGGTTGATCTCTTCGACACTAGTCGACAAAAGGTAGCGCTAGCTCACGTGAAGTATATCCGCCTCGGAGACATGCCGAAGAGGTCAAACGCCAAACCGGCTCGTGGGTCGGGGACGGAGTAGGAACGGATAGTGCGCTACCGGCTAATATATGGAGGAGGTTCTGCAATGGGCAATATCACAATCTGGCAAGTGGATTCGTTCACAAGAGAGCCTTTCCGTGGAAACCCTGCCGGCGTATGCCTGCTCCCCGAGGTGGCGGAGGTTGAATGGATGCAGGCTGTCGCATCGGAGATGAACCTGGCAGAGACAGCGTTTCTGGTTCGCCGTGAGGGAAATGACTTCTCGATCCGGTGGTTTACGCCGACGGTAGAAGTCCCGCTGTGTGGGCACGCAACGCTGGCCAGCGCGCATATACTATGGAGCGAGGCAGTTGTTTCTGAGAATGAATCAATCACGTTCCATCCGGAAAGCGGATTGCTGACTACCAGCCGGGAAGGGGAGTGGATTCGGATGGACTTTCCCGCACTTCCTCTGGAGACGTCCGAGGTGCCGGACGGGCTTGCCGACACACTCGGCGCCCAGCCTCTGGCGGTGCTGCGGAATCAGTTCCCCGCGTATCTGGTGGAGCTTGACTCAGAGAAGACGGTTCGAGAGCTCCAGCCGAACATATCTCGGATGCGCGACTCCGAGTCCAACGTGTGTATCGTAACTGCGCGAGGTGACTCGCAGGCGTACGACTTCGTCTCGCGGTTCTTCGCGCCGGGCGTGGGAATCGATGAGGATCCCGTAACCGGTGGGGCTCACTGCAGCCTCGGGCCATATTGGGCTGAGCGTTTTGGCATAACCGAACTTGTGGGGCAGCAGGTGTCGAAACGCAGCGGTACAGTGAAGGTGCGCGTACGCGGGGATCGCGTCGACCTGCTTGGGCAGGCCGTGACGGTAATGCGTGCGGAGATGAGATGTTAATGAAAGTGGAAGGGCTGGACGGGTGATGGAAGTGGGTACGTTCGACAGCGTGCGTTCGGGGCTCGGCTTGGCGGAGTCTGGAGGCACCAATCCGTTCGAGGCGTCACCGTACAACAGCGATCCGACCAGCTAGGTCGGAGTCGACTACGTGTGCCGAGCGACGCGAAACGCCGAGACATCGCGATCCGCCGGGCGATTGGATTCGGCGATGTGCAGGGCAAGGGGGGCGCGGAAGCGGGCGAGGTTTGTTGTTCCGGCGTAGGCACGGGTGAATAGGTGCGCTTGAGCAGCCGAACAGGAGGATTTACGGCGTAATCCGCGATGTCCCGGGTTGGATCGAGTGGCCTCATGCGGAGCGATGACGACCTAGGTTCAGGTAAATGGAGAAGCCCGGCATGCGGGTGTTTGCCGCGAATGTGGCACGAAGGCTGACCTATCGCACCGGATAAATGGATGTAGGGACGAAGAATGAGCAATTCCGAAGAAGACATTCGGAGTCTGCTGGACACCTTTTACCGAATCCTGTCTGGGAGACGTGATGATGCGCGCGATTGGGCTAAGTTCCGTCAGCTGTTCATCCATGATGCACACTTAACGGCTCTTGGCGCACATGCACAGCGCCACATCACAGTGACGGATTCGGTGGATTCCTATATAGCGCGAATGGACCCATTCCTGCAAGAACAGGATTTCTATGAGCATGGGTCTAGTTATAGCATTGGAGTACACGGCGATATGGCTCAAGTCTGCAGTCGGTATGAGGCACGGATCAGCAAGAATGCTACTGAACCCCGAAGGAAGGGTGTAAATCTTGTGCAGCTAGTCTGTGTTGATGGCGTATGGGGAATAGCGAGCATGTTGTGGCAAGATGACTAGGGTAAGAGTGAGAATGACGGGAAAAGGCATGGAATATCGATCGCTTGGACGATGCGGGACAAAGGTCAGCGTATTCGGCATGGGGGGCTGGACCACGTTCGGTGATAGCGTGACGGATCCCGACACGACGCGGGCGATCCTCTGCGCTGCCTTCGACGCAGGTATCAACTTCTTTGATATCGCAGATGCCTACGCGGGTGGGGAGGCGGAGCGGACCATGGGGGATGTGCTAAATGAATTCCCGCGGAATGAATTGGTCATCTCGTCGAAGGTGTACTTTCCAATGAGTGATGACGTGAATGACAAAGGTCTGTCACGCAAGCATATCATGGAATCGATCGAAAAGAGCCTTAGACGTATTGGCACTGATTACGTCGATATTTACTTTTGCCACAAGTTCGACGAGGACACGCCGCTTGAAGAAAGCGCCCGAGCGATGGACGATCTCGTGCATCAAGGGAAGGTCCTTTACTGGGGCACTAGCAAGTGGACGGGAACGCAACTTCGAGATGTGCACGAGCTGTGTGGTCGCCAGGGACTCTATTGCCCCCAGGTCGAGCAGCCGCAATACAATCTGCTGGCGCGAGCCAAGTTCGAAGGCGACGTGCTGCCGGCGACAACGGAGCTTGGCATGGGGTTGACCATCTGGAGCCCGCTCATGTCCGGTCTGCTCACGGGTAAGTATGACGAAGGAGTCCCCGGTGAGTCTCGACTGGGGAGGGTTGGCTGGATACGGGAATGGATTTACAGCGAGGAGCGTATCGAGCGCGTGCGACGATTCAAATCAGTTGCGGAGGAATCGGGTTACTCTCGGACGCAACTGGCCCTTGCGTGGGTTGCGGCCGAGTCGCGTGTGTCCAGTGTGATTCTCGGGTGCACGCGAATAGAGCAGCTCGAGGAGAATCTCGCAGCCCTGTCAGTCAAAGTGACAGAGAAGACGAAGACGGCGCTCGACGAGCTGTTCCCGGCCGAGGGCAGTGGCTAGATGCAGCGACTCGGGCGAACGAGGCGTATCGAGCAGTACGGCGGCTGCCCGTGTTTCGACAGGAGAATACAGATGAGTTTTCCAAACACGGTCGCACGTGCGTTGTTCCTCTTGGCCAAGGGATCGTTGCGCGAGCGGCTCCACGGGGTGTTGCGGCAACGCCTACAGTCCTCGCGATGCTATGGACAGTGAAGATGCTGTCTCATTCCGCGAACAAGGAGTTTGCACGCTCAGTAGCGCCGGCAATGACTTCCTGACGGCAACGACGGATGAGGTCGCCGGCTACTCTTTTGGAAGGACTTGCGCGTGGTGCAACATATCGGAATCGTGGCGTGCGGAGCCGAGGGCGCATCTCTTTGCTACCGCACGATCTGTCAGGAGGCGGGAAAGCTCCTGGGGGAGCACCGCCACCCCGAAGTGACGATGCACACGCATTCGGCGTCGGAATATTTGGAGGCGGTCTACGTCGATGACTGGACGAAGGTCGCTGAGCTTATGCTATCCTCGGTACGAACGGTCGCGCAGGCAGGAGCGGCCTTTGCGATCTGTCCGGACAATACCATCCACCGGGCACTCGATATGATACGGGCCCGGTCGCCCATTCCGTGGATTCACATTGCCGAGGAAGTTGTGCAGGAGGCTCAGCGTCGCGGGAACAGGAGCCTCGGCATAACGGGGACGAAGTATCTTATGACCAGCTCCGTCTATCGTAAGCGATTGGGGCGAGTTGGGATTGCGCATCATATCCCAGATGAAACGGATCGTGAGAAGATCAACCGGATCATCCTAAAAGAGTTGGTTAAGGGAGAGTTTTCTGAGGTCGCACGGGTGTATTTCAATGAGGTAATCGCGAAGCTAAAGGATCGAGGATGTGACGCGGTCGTCCTGGGTTGCACT
Organism: Phycisphaerales bacterium; assembly: GCA_020348265.1. GTDB lineage: Bacteria > Planctomycetota > Phycisphaerae > UBA1845 > UBA1845. The sequence continues at coordinate 4,747,662 of CP070744.1, forward strand.
GAGATTCCCCTGCTGGTGCGAGCGGATGACTGTCCTCTGCCGACGCTGGATTCCACGCGACTACTGGCCCGGGCGGCGCTTCGTGAATCGATAGAGGAGACGTAGCGTTGCGCATCGGCGCGTTTCAATGGGACCGAAGGGCGCGCCCACTGGTCGCAGGAAATCCCTGGGCAAGGATTGCCCATTATTGCAGGGATTCAACGATGATTGCGGGACATCAAGGGCGTTCACGTGTATGGGATTGTCGATCCTCGACAGTTCGACGTGCGTACGCCGACCGCAGCGATAACGCTGGACGGGCGCGCGGTGGAGGAGGTGGCCCGCGCTCTCGGCGAGCAGGGTCTTGGTGTCAATCAAGGTCATATGTACGCGTCGCGCGTGATCGAGTGGTTGGGTGTGGCGGACTCGGGAGGTGTCGTTCGCGTCAGTCTGTGCCACTACAACACCGTGGAGGAGATCGAGCGTCTTGTCGCAGCATTGACGGCAATTGCCGGATGAAGCAGCTGAGAATATGTGGAGTTGGCGGTCTAAGACCCTTCGTGATGATGATCGCAGAGTCCTGGTAGAGTGTGAGGAGGGGCGATGTGGCCCCTATCGAAGTCTGACCTAGCTCCCGGAATAGCCCCGGAATGTCTGACAGTTTCGACATCTATGTTGGCCCCGTGGCGGGGATAACGACTTCCGCCCTATACGCAGGAACTGCCCTGTGGTTCGTCGGGGCTGCGCGGCGCCTGGGCACGGTAATGGTCAACGCGGTTCGTTTGGCCGTTGCGATCGTGCTTTTGGCGATTACACACCGTCTGGCAACGGGGCTGTGGATCCCGCCGGCTAGCGCTGGACAGGTGGTATTTCTAGCCCTGTCCGGAATTGTCGGATTGGTGATCGGCGACTTGGCCATCTTTATTGCTTTCGTCGACATCGGCCCAAGACTTAGTATGCTCATCTTGGCCGGTGCCCCTTTGCTGGCGGTCCTATTCGGCTGGGTGGCGCTGGGCGAAACTCTGGGGGGTGTGGCCTGGGTAGGAGTCCTCTTGATCGTGGTTGGAGTAGGATGGGTTGTCCTGGAAAAGCCGTCTATGACATCGCCCTATTGTGCGTCTCGGCGTCTGCGCGGGATCATCCTTGCGTTTGTCGCGGCGGCCGGGCAGGCTGGAGGGATGCTGCTGAGCAAGCAGGGAATGGGTCACGGTTGGCTTCCCGATGACCAGCATCTGGCACCTCAAGCCGCCACTCTCATCCGTATGGTGTTTGGCGGGGTGGGCTTGGCTCCGATCCTGCTCGTGCAGCTTCGCCGTGAGTCCATGCGACGGGCTCGCGGCATCCGTCCCCAGCGCGTCGGCTCGCGCAGAACGGGATTCGTTTTCGCCTTTCTTGCCGCTTTCTTTGCGGGCTACCTGGCCGTTTGGTTTTCTCTGATCGCAGCGGATCGTCTTACTCTGGGAATCGCTCAGACGCTC
>CP070744.1:4749218-4761345 GCA_020348265.1 Phycisphaerales bacterium
GTATGCGCTATGGAACCAGAGTGCGCAAATACAAAGCCACTGGAAAAGATATCGATCGCAGGACGCTAAACATGTACCATTGCGAAGCAATGGGTGGAGGACGGATTACTTCCGTATTAGATAACGTCCGCGAATTGTCTGCGCACCGAGATCAGCCCCCTACCCCCGATGGATCGAGGTCTACGACCTTCGCACCGCAAAGGATAGGCCACCCGCGGTATCTCGCTGTGTACAGTCCACAGCTTACCGGGTGTTGCACCGTGCGTATGGGGCCGATCGTGGCTCTATTGCTCGCAGTAATCGCACAACACGTGCCAAAGCTGGTCGACCCGGGCGTATGCCAAACATGCGGCTATAATCTGACGGGCAGTGTATCCGGCGTATGTTCGGAGCCTGGCACCGAGATTGACGACCCATGATCCGCAAGATCATCATCGTGGTGTTGACGCTGGGGGCGCTCACGGCAGGCACCGCCTGGGCTGCCAACTGCGTCTTCCCGCTAGCAGTCCTGCAAACGATTGGCCTTGCCGGTGAAAGCAGACTGCGTGGAGTCGTGTGGGAGCTCATCTTGCCGCGCGAAGAGTCGATCAACAGTGTTTGGATAAGGGTACGTGAACAGAGCGTGCATCTCACCTGGTATCGCTATCACCCGGAGGCTCTTGGGAGGTCGCGCTGGTATTTCTACAGGGGTCCCTGGCCCGCCGGAATCCGAACATATACGATGGGACGACCCTACAAGCACCGCTTGGCGGATGGCACCAGCGTTGACTACCTGAGTTCCTCGATGGTTTTCATGGAACTGCCGCTTTGGGGTCTGTGTCTGCTTCTCGGAGCCTATCCCGCCGTGGCGTTCTATCGCGGCCCGATCCGCTGCTGGCGACGTCGACGGAAAGGATCGTGCATCAAATGCGGGTATGATCTAACCGGCAATGTCAGCGGTGTATGTTCGGAATGTGGCACCGCGATTGACGGCCCATGATCCGTGAACCTACGGTGTCCGCACCGCTGAAGTATCACGGCCGATAACGAGGGTTCTATGGGGCTTAGACCCTGGCATACGAGCTGGTTTCCTGAACTCCTACGGATTGAGTCCGACTCAGACCGGAAGGACGTGTTGAAGAAGGCGTCCAAGCGTGTTACCTACGGCGCAGGCTACTACCTGGCGTTTGTCGCGGTGGTACTCTGTGGCGTTCTAGTTGCACGAGTAGTGCAGAGCGCGTGTTCTCGCTGGGGGGCCTTGCCTGGCTATCTGGCGGGTACGGCGAGTGCACTTGCGTGCGGCGCGGCTGGTGGTCTATTGTTTCTGTCCGCACGAGAGAAGATATCCCGCAACATACGCCTGGAGCTCGTGGCCCGTGGCATGCCTGTTTGTATAGAGTGCGGATACGATCTGACCGGCAACGAATCAGGCGTCTGCCCCGAATGCGGGGAACCTGTGGCGGATGAGCTGCAGGTGCGTTAGACTGGGGCTCGAAGCGAGAGCTTGTTGGAATCAACCGCTATTGAGATTCAACCTGGAGGTGTCGTGTGACAACAGTACTATCCGCCCTAATACTAACAGTGCTTGGTCAATCCTCGGATGACCCGGCGAAGACCAGCGCATCCAGCGTATCGCGTGGCCCGTTTCGCAGCGTTCAGGTCAACGTTGACGGCTTAGGCGCTAACCTGCAGGGTGACGCGGCGAACAGCCCCTCGCTTGCGGTAAACCCGAAGGACCCCAAGAATCTCGTTATAGGCTGGCAACACTTTGGCAGCGTTCGTTCGAACTTCCGGCAAGCGGGATGGGCATACAGCTTGGACGGAGGCGCTTCCTGGAAACCGGGCGGCATATTGCAGTCCGGTGCATTCCGCAGCCACCCGAACCTTCAAGCCGACAGCAATGGCACGTTCTACTACTTAAGCCAAAGCAGCAGGTCCTCAACGGAGCTATTCAGATCCTCAGACGGTGGCAAGTCGTGGAAAGGCCCGGAATGGTCCGCTGATCGAGAGTGCTATTCGATCGTAACCGGCGCCACAATACCGGCACTGCGCGGGCGCTGCTACTACCTGTGCGATAACCACATCATTCGCTCTACGCAGGACAAGGTGGGCGCTATCGAGCCCCTTCGCTTGCCCGTGGATGTGGACGTCCCAACCATAGCTCTTGCACGTGACGGGGCCGTTCTTGTAGCCGGGATGATCAAAGGACGTATCGGCGTGTTGAGAATGCCCCGCGGTGCGGAGTTCAAGCCCTCCTCGTTTGTTCGGATCGGCAGCGTCGATCTTGTTGGCAAGCCGACGAAGAATGCCGGGCCCAATCCCGGCGGGTCCCTGGGGCGGCTCCAACTGGCCGCCAATCCAGCGGGACCGGAGATGTATATACTCGGTTCGGTCGCACCAACCACTCCCGACCCACTCGAGGTCAAGTTCGCCCGCAGCACCGACGGTGGTCACACCTGGTCGCCTGCCGTCCGTGTCAATGACGACGCCAAGGATAGCGGAGCGTGGCAGTGGTTCGGGACCATGTCCGTAGCGCCGAACGGTCGAATCGATGCCCTATGGAACGACACACGCAGCGTAAAAAAAGACAGTGTATCAAGGCTTTTCTACGCCTACTCGACGGATGGCGGGATAACCTGGTCGAAGAACATCCCGGTGACACCTCCGTTCAACAGCTATGTAGGTTGGCCTCAGAAGAACAGTATCGGTTCCGGGATGAGTGCGGTTTCAGATGACGAAGGTGTCAGCGTGGCCTTTGCAGCGACTTTCAACAGGGAGCAGGACGTCTACTTCCTGCGCATCGAACAGAAGTCGCTGAAGGACAAATGACACTTGGGTGACGGGCGGATTCACGCAGGCGTCACGCCCCACCCGGCAGGTTTCGCGCTTCGCCCCGCGTGCCGCTACTATTGAGCAGTGCTTGGGGCTCGTAACGGTGGTCAAACACTGCTTGAGAGTAGTGGCACACACGCAGACGCACGCGGGATGGTGCACCAAGTGTCGAGCGGCGCGCGCTGGTCTCGCAGGTGACACGCAGGCAGGTGAGCCTCATTCAACGTGTGCGCCCCCGTCAGGCTACAAGTTCCTCGCAGAGCGAGCCGCTGAAACGGTGACGCAGACGCTGCAGGATTTCCTTATGTATCTGGCTCACGCGCGATTCGGACAGATTCAGAACCGCCCCGATCTCCGCCATGGTCATCCCCTCGAAGTAGTAGAGCACCAGGACGAGGCGTTCCTCCTGGGCTAGACCCTTGGTCAAATGCTCGGCCAGGATCTCCCGCGATACCTTGACCACCGGGTCCTCACAGCGTGCGTCCCGGACATCCCAGGTATGCGAAGCTCCCTGATGGCGGTGATCGTCGGACGGTTCCATGGCGCTGAAGTGGACCTCCTTACCCAGCTGCGAAAGACGCGATAGATACTCGTATCTGTCGACGGTCATATCCAGCTTTCCAGCCAGGTCATTCCTGCTGGGGGCATGCTCCATGTCGGTACCCAGGGCTTCCTTGACCATCATCCGCTTCTTCTCGAATGTGCGCACCGTTCTGCTCTGTGGGTCCAGGCTCCGCAGCCAGTCCATCACCGCTCCGGAAATCCGCTGCTGACAGAACGTCTCGAATTTGGCTTTCCGCTCCGGGTCGTAGGCCTCGACAGCCTCGATGAGACCGTCAAAGGCCGCGCTGCATATTTCATCATAGGAAACTTGCGCGGGAAGCTTCCGCGACAGCCTGGCAGCATGCGTGTGCACCAGGTGACTGTAGTGAATCACAATCTCGTTTCGCAGATCCACCGAGCGATTGGCCAAGTACTTCTTCCACATTTGATCAATCGTAAGTTTCCGTCTGGGCATTCTGACACTCCAAGTGGGGTTTCGTCTGACCATCGACCGCGCTACAAAAAGCAAAGCTCCTTGTGCCGCCCTCCGAGAGAGGCTCGTCATTCCTGCAGTAACGCCAACTCCGTTTGGCAAGCCTTAGTAGTCTCGGCATAACGACCTGGTTTACTCTATGGAAGTTTACCTCATTTCTCTAGTTTGTCCATATTTACATCGCTTTTCTGCAGAATCGCGGGATTGATGGGAATTTGTGAAGTTATAGGACGTTCAGGGCTCGAGGTCGGACGCGGCCGTGAATAGCTCGTTACCGCAGAACGGGAGGTCTGTCGTGGTGGTTGCGGATGTCATCCAACACCTGGCCGTCCCGGAGGGTGATTACCCGATCGCAGCGCTTGGCAATCTCGGACTCGTGAGTGACCATTATCACGGTCCTGCCTTCGCGATGCAGCTCATCGAAAACCCCGAGGATCATTTCGCCTGTTGCTGTATCCAGGTTCCCGGTAGGTTCATCGGCAAGGATGATAAGCGGATCGTTTACCAGAGCACGGGCAATGGCGGCCCGCTGTTGTTGGCCGCCGGAGAGCTCGCTCGGGCGGTGGTGAGCCCGGTCTGTCAGGTCGACTCTCTCGATCAGCTCCAGGGCGCGAGCGGTCCGCCTTTGTGCCGGGACTCCCTGGTACAGCAATGGTACCTCGAGGTTATCCAGGACGGTCAACTCGGGAATGAGATTGAAGCTCTGGAAGACGAAACCGACGCAGCGGCTGCGGATGTCTGCTCGCGCGTCATCGTCCAGGGTTGCTACGTCCACACCTCCCAGCAGATAGCGCCCGGAGGTCGGCCGATCGAGGCATCCGAGCAGGTTCATAAGCGTGCTCTTGCCCGATCCGCTTTGCCCACAGATGGCAACCGATTCCCCCTCGCGGAAATCGATGCTGACGTTGCGAAGCGCCTCGACGCGGACGCTACCACCGGGAGAGCCGTACGTCTTGGTCAGATCATGAAGCGCCGCTATGGTCTGAGGCCGGTCCACTACGGTGTTCCCGCCGTCCTGGATCATTGGTTTGTGGGGGTGCGTCGAGTGGTGCGCCGTCCGGGTGCGCTGTCCGGTGTCGGAGTCTTGCTCCCTCTGTCGCCAGGCGCGATAGCTCCCCTGGCGTCGGGAGGCTTGCGTTTTCCGCGCGGAGCATCGGGAATCAACTGCTTATGCTCGTCGGAGAACAGCCGCAAGATCCGGTCCCCACCCTGGAGTCCGTCGGCGATTTCAGCCCAGACCGTCCCGACGGCCCCAAGCTGGACCTCCTTGTAGCTGATCTCGTCATGTTGCTCGAAGAACACATACCGGTGACCGGCTTTTGCGAATATCGTCTGCACAGGTACGGCCAGGCTGTTCTCGATCGACTCCACGAGTATCTCGACGTGTGCCGTGCCACCCGGCTTAAGCGGGACATCAGTCGCGTCAAGAGTGATCTCCGTTTCGTATTCCTTCAAATCGGGATTGAGCCAGCGGTTCTGGGTGTCGGCTACGACGGCAATCTTGGTTACCTCTCCAGTGAATTGCCTCCCGGGCATTCCCTCTATGGTCACCGTGGCGGATTGCCCCAGTTGCAGCTTATCTGTCTTGGCTTCATGGACTCTGACTGCTGCGATCATCTCGGAAGTGTCAGGCAGCTGCATCAGAATCTGACGCTCGTGAACCTCGGCTCCTTCCTTGATCTGGTTATCGCTTCCCCAGCGCCAGTGTTCGCTGTAGTAGACGACAAACCCGGGCGTCGGCGCCAGAATGCGGCACTTCTCTTTCTGCACGCGAAGTTTGGCCAATTGACTTCGCGTGAGTTCAAGCTCCTTCTCTTTCCCCTCCAGCACGCGGGCCTTCTTATCCTCCTCGGCTTCAGCGTTCTTCTTGATGCGCTGGAATTCCTTGGTGGCTTCGTCCAAGTCCGATTGACGCCGGCGGAGGTCGGCGACGTGGGTGTAGTCTTTCAGGACCGTCATCGCCTGCCGGGCCTTCTCAAGCTCCCATTTGGCTTTCTGCCATTTGAATTCGTCTTCTTCGTACTCCGTTTGAGTGATGAAGCCCCTTCCGAGTAGCTCTTTTGCGGCGGCATAATCCTCTTCACGTCGTTCGAGGCCTATTTGAGCCTCCTCGATGGCTATCTCCGCGTCCTTTAGCTTCTGAGCCCATTCGCCCTTCTGATACTTCTCCAGTTCGAGGCTCTTTAACTCGATTTCGAGCTCGCCTTTGCGGATGTCGCTCGCGTTCTTGTCGCGTTGGATCTCCAGCTCGGTTTTGGCTGCTTCGTAGGCCATTACCGCGTTGGCTTCCTTGAGCTCCTCTTCCTGGATGCGGTCCTCAATCTGGTCGCTGGCGAGTTCGACAAGCAGATCACCCTCCTGCACTGCGGTTCCTTCTTCGATGAGGCTGATGATGGTTGAGCGCCCCTCCACCTCGCACTTGATATCCGTAGAGTTGGCCGCTTTCAACTCACCCTTCTCTTTGAGGACAACATTGAACGACTGCGGAACGACGGTGAACTTGTCCGCTCCGGCGACTTCTTGGGTAGTACGCGCCCAGCCCCAGCTAAACCACGCTGCCCCGACAACGACGAGCATCGTCGCTATGACGCCCAAGGCGAATAAAACAGACTTCTTTGTGCTGCGATCGGTCGTGCGCGCTTCGGGAACGACCATCCGCCTCGCTTTGAGGGTAGTGGAAGGTACTGGGGACGACGTGGTCTGCGTCATAGCAATGACATCCTTAAGTTGTTTGAATCATATCGCCACAGAGCGCATCGATCAAGGAAAAACCGCCTATTCTTGTCCGGACAGTGCACCGGCGCCTGACTCGTCCCAGCGTCCGTCAGCGGTGACGCGCAGCGTACCCGTATCCAACCTGAACTGCAGAATCGCGTTGCGGTATTCTGCCACCGCGGTGGCATACTCATTACGTGCCGCTAACAGATCGTTCTCCGCGTCGACTACGTCCTGGTTGGTCCTCTTGCCTAGGTCAAACTGAGCACGGGCGGCCTCCAGTCTCAACTCGTTCTCCTCTACGTTGAGGCTCTGGATTCTGCGCAGGTTGTCTTTTTCGGTAATCCTGCGCAGAGCCCGACGGACATCCGCGCGCACGTTATCGATTAGCTCCTGATGGTTGCGCTGCGCCCGGCGAAGTCCTATAAGCGCAGCCCGGTAGGCGTTACGCTCGCTCTTGCGATCGTCAAGACTCAACTCGAGTCCACCGTGCCAGGAAGCCCGCTCCGGGTTGTAGCTTGCCGAGTTGAGGCGTTCCGGATCTGAGTCGAAGTTGAAACCGGCAGTAACGTCGAGGTCGGGCAGAATACGGTTGCGGGCGACGAGCACCCCTCTCCTGCTGTCGTCCAGGAGGTCAACGCTGTTGAGCAGATCGAGCCTAGAACGAAGGGCTGTCTCAACCGCTGTGGAGACTTGGACAACAGGAAGGAGGTCATCCAGACGCCGGCTGGCCTCATCAGCATGCTGATCAACCACATCGAGCAACTCACTCACGGGCATCCCGATGAAGATCTTAAAGCGGTCCAAGGCCGTAGCATAACGCTCTTTGGTGCTGACAAGCGCCGCTTCCGCCTGACGCAGGCTGGCCTTGGCTCGCGGAGCCTCGAAGACGTCTCGGCTCTGACCGACACGATTGATGAAGTCGGCCTTCTCCCAGTCTCTGATCCGACTGCGGTAAGCCGTATACGTGTTGTCGATGGCCGCCTTGCTTTGCTGGAGGGTGAAGAGTCGCCCGGCCACGTCCACCAGAAAGGATCGCCTGAATCTCTCGTAAAGGCGGACTGCGTAGATCAGCTCGCGTTCGGCGGAGTATCGCGTTTCATAGGCGGATCGGCCTGCGCCGCGCAAGAGCGGGATGTCGGCCTTGAGAATCAAATCCCCTGACTCACCGGAAGTTACGTGGTCTTCAAGGTCACGCACCAAGGCGCTGACTATCTGGGCGCTGATTTCACCGCCGTACGGCAAGCGCTGTGAAACGCTGAAATCGCTCGTGGCGGTCAGTGCTCTATCATAATCGTGCAACCCCCCAGCATCGGCGAAATCCCCCTGGGCCTTCATCGATGCAACGAACTGGGGTGTCCAAAGATGTCGCTCAAGGGTCAGATCCAGTGCAGCCAGGTACAGTTCTTCTTTTGCATCCTGAAGCGCTCGCGCGTGTTGTGTAGCGTACATAAGTGCATCATGGAGGCTGAACACGCGAACATCACGAAGGTCGGCGTCTGCGAAAATGCTGGGCGAGAGAACCGCCTCCGGGGCAAAAGGTCGGTCGCCGACATCCCCCTCCTCCTCGGAGTTCGCTGCCTCAGAGACCGCTGTCTCACGCGATGAGCGAAACTCGTCGGGAATCTCGGGCGTAATCACGTGTGGCGTGAAGCTGTACATCTCACTTGCGCCGGAAACGTTGCCTCTTTCGTTCCCAATGTCGACATTGGACGTCTCGCCCAGCGCAGCCTGCTGTCGCTGGGATAACAGGTCATAGACGTCGCGGTCCGTGCGATCAATGAGCGTGCCGTGGCAACCAACGATGACCGCTGCAAGGGCGGACAGTCCGGCAAAGCGGTATGGTGTGCCCACACACGTATTCAACGCACAGCTCCCAATTTCTTCAGACGATCATCTACCATGTTTGTTATTCTACCGGATTCTGCTCGGTATGCCCGCAGCGTGTACAATTTTTGACGAGGGCGTCCCAGCGCGGGTGCGGCGATCGGGCCCGTGGTCCCCAGCCGATAAGCGCGGTATTATCCTCGTTCGAGACTCTTAGCGTCGTGATGGTCGGGCGGGGTCGATCTAATTGTCCGCGACTGGATGTGTGTTCGAGCAGGGTCTGCTGCATTGAATGGGACCAAGACATTTCAGGCTAGATCTGCGGCCGGTGACCATGCCCGTGAACCCGGTTCGCCGGTGCGCAACCTGCGCCTGCGCCGCGGAGATACGGTCTGGTGGGTTGAGCAAGGTTGGGACGATCGTCTGCTGGATCGCGAAGCACCCGACTGGCTTGCGCTTGAGCAGGACGCAAGAGCGGAGTGCATCAAGTCCGGCCATCGCCGAGCCACTTGGAAAGTGCGCGTGGGGAAGCGCGCGGTGTTTGCAAAGGTCCACGAAACCGGTGGCGCGTGGGACCGGGTGCGGCACCTAATAGGTGGCAATCCTGCGTGGTGTGAGTGGCGGGCAGCCTCAGAGGCACTTCGGCGAGGTGTTCCGGCGATTCGCCCGCTTGCAGTCGGACTATCCGCAGGGAGCCCACGCCGAAGCGTCTTCTTATCGGAGGGTGTGCTGGGCGCCGTTAGCCTGGGTGATGCCTGGCCGGGGAAGTCCAGTCTACTGGAAAGCCGACCCGTCGGGCGAGGAGTGTCGGTTCACGCTATAACCGCCATCCGCGACGCGATAGCCTCGCTGTTTGCCGCAGCACATGAGCGAGGATTTGTACATCCGGACGGACACCCAAACAACGTACTGGTTCGTACAGATTCAGGCGGAGAGCCCAAGGCGGCCTTCGTGGACGTCAAGGGAGCACGCCTCTCGAACGGACCGATTCCCAAGCGCCGAGCAGTCCGCAGCCTCGCACAACTCGAACACTACTTCCAACGGTACCCCTGCCGAACACAGAGAATGCGCTTTCTACGCACGTATTTGGCGGCCCGCCCTTCAGTGGACCTTCGGCCGCCGGGCTGCTTGGTCAGACGGAATTGGGCGACTGCAATTGCGCGCGAATGCACGCGACACGCCAGCCGCCTGGCCCGCGGGCGAGACCGTCGGCTTCGACGCAACGGCAAGTACTTCTCTACGCTTCGGCTCCAGAACGGCTGGTCAGCCACCGTTGTGCTCAAGTTGGAGCGCCGGCACGCGTTTCCCGAACCGGATGTGCCCGACTGGTCGCGCGAGGACTGGCTGGCGGTCCTCGACTTGTTGCCGAGAAATGCCGCCGGAATGCAGGATCCAGGAGAGTTGATCCGGGACAACCGATTACATTGCGAACCGGGGAATCCCATTCCGTTATTAAGACGTCTGGAGTACGTTCTTATAGGCCCTCCGCAGCGCAGGATCTTTGAGCAGTGTCACATGCAGCGGCATCGGGATGTACCAGCCGAGTTGATTCTGGGTTATCTTGAACACCGGACTTGCGGTTTGATCGATGCCACGGCGTTGATCCGACCTAGACGGGCGACGGAGTAGACTGAAGCGGAACGGCAGGTGAGGCATCCATGCAAGAGAGAATCGAGATTGTTCGCGGGGATATAACGCAAGAGCGGGTCGACGCCATCGTCAACGCGGCTAATGAAAGCCTGCTGGGCGGCGGCGGAGTTGACGGAGCTATCCACTGCGCTGCCGGTCCCGAGCTTCTCGCGGAATGCCGGGGGTTGGGCGGATGCCCCACGGGACAGGCCAAAATAACGAAAGGGTATCAGCTGCCGGCCAAGTACATTATTCACACGGTGGGGCCCGTTTGGCACGGAGGCGGACAGGGCGAGGCCGATCTGCTGGCCTCTTGCCACCGGGAATCGCTGAGACTGGCCCACCAGCACGGTTGTGAGACGCTTGCGTTTCCGGCGATCAGCTGCGGTGTGTACGGATACCCGCTGTCTGAAGCGGCTCGTGTGGCCCTGGAGACGGTCCGGGCTGAGTTGGTCAACTACGAGTTGCCCCGGATCGTCCGTTGGGTGATGTTCGATTTGCGCACCTACGACGCCTGGAAAAGTGTGCTGGGAGCGTCACGCTCATAGCCCCGCCTAGCCGGTCGCGGTGGATTGTCTTGCGGAGCCGGAATGCTTGACAGGCAATTTACCATTCCCAACAATATGGTTGCCTGGGGAAAGTCCCTGGAACCGGTATGCTCGACGACTGTAATCGGGCTGTCCGTGTGTTGCTCAAGATGAAAGGTCAAGCCTTGACTGGTCGTTCGAAGGATCTGTTTGTTGGGCGTAGCACTTTTGGGCGTACCCTGCTAGCCACCCTTGCTTCAATTACGCTTGCGAACACGTCATCCGCAGGGGAGGAAGACCGTTATGTCGTCACGCGTGCAGGGGAGAAAGTCCGCGTAATTCGGTCGGATTCCGAGTTCGCCGCTACGTATAAGAGCGTTGAAGAAGTTCCGGCTTCCGCGCGCCGTCTCGCCGCTGAAGGAGTAGGTGTGGTGACGGACGTGCGTGGCTCGCATGAATCGCGTGTCAAACTCGTGCGCGTCGCCAAAACCACGACCCAGCGAAGAAGTCGGGTGGCGTTAGACCCGGCGATTACGGAGGTACGCTCGGTATATCGATTCGAAGGTTCTGATGCGCCGCTGCTCTCAACCGGGACGATTAACGTCAAACTTAAGACTCGACTCACGCCGGCTGAAGTCGAGCAACTTTGGACGGACCACGGGTTGGAAATCGTGCAACCAGTGGAAGGACTGCAACGCGTGTTCGTTGTAAGGTCCGTCCATGATGGCGAGGATGAGGTACTTCGCGCTGAGTTGCTGGCGGACGATTTAAGGACCGAGTGGGCGGAACCCAACTTCCGCGTCCCGACTCACAAGCGTCAAATCACCCCACAGGATCCGTACTTCAACTACCAGTGGCATCTGAACAACACGGGGCAGGGGGGTGGCAAGGCCAACGCAGACATCGATGCCCTCAACGCCTGGCTGCAGGCGGACGGGCAGGACATCCTCATGGGCATGTTCGACGACGCCTGCGACGTGGACCACGAGGACCTTCGAGAGAATTACATCGGAGAAGGACAGGATCCCAGCCTGCAGTCGACTTCACCAGGGTATGACGATCCGCGCCCGAAGGCGCAGGGCGATTACCACGGTACGGCGGTGATGGGGCTGGCGGTGGCTGCCGGCAACACGATTGGTGGACGTGGCGTTGCGTATAAGTCACGGTTCACCGCCTCGCGCGGATTGGGAGACATCTTCTTGTCGGACGCGGCGGCGGCGCTGGTATACACATTCGCACTCCAGCAGGAAGTGGACGTGCACATTAATAGTTGGGGATACGATTTCAGTGTTCTCACTCCGGCTATTATGGAAGATGCGATTGAAGCGGCATTCAGGGAGGGACGTGACCGAGATGGTCCGGAGGGCGATGGAACGACCAACTACCCGCCGCGGGGAATGGTAATCGTCTTTGCCTCAGGAAACGGGATCAATAACGAAGGTCCCGGAGTGGAGGTTGAGGCCGGGCGTGATCTTAGCACCCTTCCAACTGTTATCGGCATTGGGGCGAGTTCGTACCTCGACGAGCTGGCTTCATACAGCAATTACGGTCCTGAGATCGATGTGCTTGCCCCCGGTGGGGA
>CP070744.1:4761445-4790893 GCA_020348265.1 Phycisphaerales bacterium
CCCCGGGCGGCCTCTTGATTGCCGACGCCGACAGCGCTAGAGTCCTTCGGAAGCTTGGGGGGCTATCCATGAACCGAATCAAGACATTAATCCATACACACACCGACTATTCGTACGACAGCAATATCTCTTTGCAGACGCTAGCCCGCTTTGCCGAGTCCGAAAGGTTCGGCTGTCTGGCGGTTACGGACCACGACACCATCGAGGGAGCACTCAGGCTGCGGTCCATGACCGACGCCAAGGTGATCGTCGGCGAAGAGATTACCACGCGTGACGGACATCTGATCGGTTTGTTCCTCAAGGAACGCATCCCCCCGGACATGTCCGCACACGAAACTGTACGGGCCATCCGAGCGCAGGGCGGGCTCGTTTTTCTGCCTCATCCGTTTGTCAAGATGTTCGGCTGCGGGGTAGGTAAGCTAGCGTGGGAGCTGGCCGACGTCGTCGATGCCGTCGAGGTAAACAACGCCCAGAACCTGCGGCGTATACCGGAGCAGCGAGCACATGACTTGGCTGACCAGTTCAACCTGCCGGCGTATGTGGGAAGCGATTGCCACATCGCCAGTAGTATCGCCCCGTGCTATCAGGTGATGCCTGATTTCGACGGTCCAGCCGAGTTTCTCGAATCGCTTCGCGTCGCCGAGTTGACGGAAGGTCACCACCCGCTGGGTTACTTCGTGCAGATCGCTCGACAGATTCTGCGCTCTATGGCGCGCATGCCCTTGCCCGTCGGTGTGGGTACGAACTCACCGGTCGATTATCTGGGCACTCCCAGGCCTGTGCCTGTTATGGCCGACTGATCACATACCCGGATGCCAGAGATACATGAACCGGGGCGTGGTTCTATCAAGCCACGCGGGCAGATCCACGTTGATAAGATTCACCTCGCGATTGGATACATCGGGCGCCTTTGCGTAATAATTGGGCCTGTATCCGAGCGGCCGCTTATACGCCACCAGGCGTATCCGTGTTGAACCGATGCGCTCCTTGACCGCGTCAACGGTTTCACGGAGCGTGGCCACCCGATCGACAAGGCCGACCTCAAGCGCCTGAGTCCCGGTATAGACCCGCCCATCGGCAAGCGATCGAACCTCGGCTTCGTCAAGCTCGGGGCGTCCTTCCATAACCACCTCGACGAAGCGCTCGTACATTTCGTTCACGATCGCCTGAAACAGCTCGCGTTCCTCCGGGCGCATCTCGCGGAACAGTGATCCGCTATCTTTATGGACCCCGGAGAGGATTGCGTCGCTACGGACGCCGATCAAATCCATCGTGCCGCTAAGATCAAACATCTGCATGACCACACCGATGCTGCCCGTGATCGTCGAAGACTGGGCCACGATTTCGTCGCAGGCACAGGCGATGTAGTACCCTCCGCTGGCGGCCACATCCATCATAACCGCGACTACCGGCTTGCCGCTCTCTTTGAAGTGTTTGATTTCGTCATGCATCAACTTGCTGGCCACCACAGCCCCGCCGGGGGAGTTGATACGGAGGATGACGGCCTTGACGGCCCGATCCCGGCGGGCCTTGTCCAACTGCTCGAGCAACATGCTCACGGGATGTTCACCTTCTCCGAGCAGCTGCATCTCGGGCATGTTGAGGATCACACCGGTCACATCAATCATGGCGATCTTATCCACCGCGAAGAGCGAGTCGCGCCTCAACTCCGTCTCGACAAGGTTGCGTTTGGTGGTTGTCAAGGTGATTAGAAAGCCGGGAGCACCGCAACCCATAGCAATCGTCGTGGTCACGATCAATGCAAAGATGATCGCTGCGATCCGTCGCGTCGAAAGTGTTTGATACACTTCTTCTCCTCTCGTCAAAGGCCCGAGCCCGTTTTCTATTGGGCGATCGCCATCGCAAGTATCATATAGATCGTCACCGACACCACATCATTCATGGTGGTTACGAGCGGCCCGGAAGCAATCGCCGGATCCACCCCCAAGCGGCGAAAGGAGAAGGGCAACGCAATGCCCAGAAAGGCAGCCACCAGTATTGCCGAGGTCATGGCCGTACCCACCGCCAAAGCCACCCTGCTGTGATCACCGAACACTACAGAGGCCGATTGGAACGACTCGAAGATGGGGAAAAACGCCGACACGATTCCCCAGGCCGCCAATCCGCATACCGGGGCCATCAACAGTGCGATTCGCCCTTCACGCGCGAACGCTCGCAACAATTTCGTCGAGGCGAGTTCACCCGTTGCGAAACCGCGAACGATGACCGTGCTGATCTGGATTCCGCTGTTGCCCCCCATAGCCCCGATCATGGGCACGAATATCGCCAAGGCCGCAAACAAGGCCACATCGAATTCGGGTTCGCTGATTCTCAGAACACTCGCGGTCAGCAGCATCCCCAGCATACAGGGCAAGAGCCACGTAAGCCGGATTCGCACCGCCTGCAAAATCGAGCTGGTCTCCAGCTCATCGGGGTCCGTTCCCGCCATTCTCAGCAGGTCCTCTGCCGCCTCCTCCTCAGCAACGTCAAGCAGGTCGTCGTGGGTAATCCGCCCCAGCAGACGGCCATTCGCATCGACGACCACCGCTTCCATCGCATCATACTTGCGGATGATCTGGATGACGGTCTCCTGATCGTCACCCACAAACACCACTACAGGATCACGATCACAGATGCCGGCGAGCTTCGTCTCAGGCGGATTGGTTACCAACCGCCGAAGCGGAACCGTTCCCACCGGTTTTTGATCCTCGTCGACTATGTAGATCTCGTTGAGGTCTTCTTCCTGGCTGGCATCACGAACAAAGCGTGTCGCATCCGCGACAGTGGCGGTGGCGGAAACGGCCACGACGTCCGGGGTCATGATTCCGCCGGCCGTCTCCTCGTCGTACTCCAAGAGCTCCTCGATCTTGTCGGACTCTTCGTCCGGCATGTGATCGAGAATTTCCCCGACCTCCTCCTCGCTGAGCTCACCGAGGAAGTCGGCTGCGTCGTCCGGAGTCAGCTCGGAGACGAGCTCCGTGAGTGATTCCGTGTCGAGATCCTCGACCACGTCACCCCGGACAGCCTCGTCGAGCATGACCACGACCTCTGCTGCCGTATGGGGGGGGAGCGCAAAGAGGATCCGCGACCTCTCCTCATCGCCGAGAAGCTCAAAAGACTCAGCTATGTCAGCAGCACGAGCGCTCTGCAGCTCCTCGCCCAGGCGGACGTCGTCCCCGCTGTCCAGGGCCGCGTCGATACGCTCGTGGAAGCTGTCGATTTCCGATTTCATGCCAAAGTCCGAGTTCAACCGTCTGGCGACATTCGCCTGGGGGTATTATGATCGGGGAAAAGGCGATGGCAACGACGGATGCTGAATTAAGGTCCGGCGAGGCTGCGAATCACGATCTGTCCAAAGGTCGCTCTATCAACACGGAGCAAAGTACCATGGCACCGACCGTATATCGAGAGAAGGACACCAACCTCCCCCTGCTTCGCAATACCACCGTAGCTCTTTTGGGCTATGGCAACCAAGGCCGTGCCCACGCTCTAAATCTCCGCGATTCGGGAACCAGAGTCACGATCGGGCAGCGTCCCGGCAAGAGCTTCGACCAGGCGAAAGCGGATGGATTCCGCCCGATTCCCATACCTGATGCGGTTCCCAAGGGCGATCTTGTGATAATTGCCCTGCCTGATGAGACAGCCGCGGAGGTCTACAAGCGGGAGATAGCAGCTGGACTTCGCTCCGGACAAGCGCTCGGGTTCGTTCATGGCTTCAATATACGCTTCGGACTGATCACCCCACCCGACGGTGTCGACGTGGTAATGGTTGCACCCAAGGGCCCCGGATCGTTGGTCAGATCGACCTATGTGGAAGGCAAAGGTCTGCCCGCCCTGATCGCCGTACACAAAGACAATACTGGTAACGCCAAACGAATTGCTCTGGCTTGGGCGGCATGCCTGGGGGCAACACGTGCCGGTGCAATTGAGACTACATTCGAGACTGAAACCGATACCGATCTTTTCGGAGAGCAGGTCGTGCTGTGCGGTGGAGTGGAAGAGTTGATGACGGCTGCCTTTGAAACCCTGGTCGACGCGGGCTATGAACCCGCCTTCGCTTATCTCGAATGCGTGCACGAGCTCAAGCAGATCGTAGACATCGTCTACGCGGAGGGGCTCAGCGCCATGTGCAAACGCATCTCCAACACGGCCGAGTACGGTGGCATGACCCGCGGTCCGCGGATAGTCACCGACGAGACCCGCGCGGAGATGAAACGCATTCTCGAGGAAGTCCGCAACGGGCAATTCGCCAAGGAGTGGCTTGCCGAACACAAGGAAGGCACGCCCAAGCTCCGCAGCACGCGCGACGCCGGCGCGACCTCGCTGCTGGAACAAGCCGGCAAGGCCGTCCGCAGGCTCATGCACACCGAATGAACCGATTGGGAATTGCTGCAGTCCTGTTTCTCTGGTCAGTAGCAGCAGCTTCGACAGGCTGCAACGCTCCCACCACGACCCTTCGCGTGGCGACGTTGAACCTGGCCCACGGCAGAGGTATTAAGAGCAGCCAGTTCGGCCTGACCAAGGAAGAGGTCGTAGCACACCTGGACGCGGTTGCGGAGGTAATCAAACGGGAAGATCCTCACCTACTGGCCGTCCAGGAGGCTGATGTCCCGTCGTTCTGGAGTGGGTACTTCGATCACGTAGCCTATCTCGCCGGTTCGGTGCCGTTTCCCTTTCACTATCACGGCATTCATCTGGACGCGGATCTTCTCAACGTCGAGCTCGGATACGGCACCGCCCTTATGGCTCAGCGGCAGCTGGAGTCGACGGCTTCCTATGCGTTCGCCGCCAACTGGTATCACGCCAAGGGGTTCACAGTTGCCCAAATCGAGTTCGATCGCGACCCTCTACTCGTTGCCTCCATCCACCTCGATTCACTCTCGGCAGACATCCGCCGCAAGCAGGGTGAGCAGATCGTGGGCATTGTGGAAGAATACTTGCACCAAGACGGCTGGAAGCTGAACCACGGCAAACGAGAACGCTCCGTTGTCCTCATGGGAGACTTCAACAGCAGATGGGATCAACCGGACGACGCATTGCGCTTGATCGCATCGCGCCTGGATTTGCAGGCATACAAGCCCGAGTCGGGCGAGCTGGCCACTTTTCGTTCACACCACCCACGCACGCGACTGGACTGGATTCTGATTTCCTCAGATCTCGAATTTGCCGATTACCGCGTCTGGTCCGATCGGATATCCGACCACCTCGGCGTAGCCGCCCAAATCCGCCGCCGCAAGCAGTAGTAGGGTGCGCCATGCGCACCGGTGGGCGTAGCTGACGTAGCGTGCGCCGTGCACACCAACGATTGGAAACCGTCACCCAAACACCTCTTGCACCGGTCCGCACTGCGCAATGGTATTAACCTTTTCATGCCGCTTGCGTGACGTCTTTCATGCAGTGTTGTTCATTTACTGCCAGTTTACCGGGCAACATTATCTTTCCGCTTCCGGTAATTCTGATTTTCGTATCGTGTGGGCGAGGGTAGTGACGTCCGGGGCGTTTTGGAACCACATGTTCTGCGATCCGAGCCAAGAGCCGCGGAAGTAGAACCCGGGAAACACGTGGCCCCGTACTTCAGCCGGAAGGGTGTCTCGGTTGGCGGGCAAGAAAACGCTGCCGGGGGCAGTGAGAGTGAGACGCATCCCGTGTTCCTTCGCTGCGTCGGACCACTTTATGTTTACATCTTCCCCCTAGCTCTGAGCGCCGGCTTGTGCGCAGAGTTCCGGGGCTTGCCCCCAGGATGGACGATGGTAAATCTACTCAGCATCGCGTGCAGCGCGGGAATAGTGATCTACAGCCTTCTCTACGTCGGCTGGGTGGCGTGGAAACGCTAAAACCCTCTTGGGAATCCAACGCCCGCTAAGCAATCGCATGCCTCGCTTACGGTATCGTACGGACGGTTATATCGAAGTCGAGAATCTCATCGGAGTGGTCGAAGGTGAAGGTGATGAAGCTGCCGCAGTTGAAATCATCACCGTCGCGCAGGACGCCGGTGCTGGCCTCCGGGCCTATCCCCCCGATTACCTGCAAGTCTGCGTCCTCGATCATGATCGCCTGCAGCTCGTCACAATCCCGCGAGAAACTGACCGTCTGGCCGGCGGAAATAGTGTACTGCAGCTCGTCGCCCAGCTCGGTCAGAAGCACCTCAGGCAGCTCCTGCTGGTCGCTGATATATAGCTCTACCTCAACGTCGTAGTCAGAGCTATTCACCAGTGAGACGTGGACCATATTCAACGCCAGGATGTCACACCCCGCTAGAAAGACCAATCCCACAACGACCGCACACTGTATCGCACGCATCATGTTCATATCTCCATTCAACAAGGCACCACCTATCGCACAGCATAGCCTCCGCGCCGTAATCATCAAGCTGGCGGGTTTGTCTTGCCGTTTCGCCTGCATTTCGTGCGAAAATCCGAACCCCGGCCACGCAGATGCATTTCCACCACGGGCTCACAGGACAAAAGGGGGCGAGGACCTCCGCAGCTCTGTGTGGAGCGCTGGAATCCTCAGAAGATGAATCATCGGCTCCAAAGACGCGGGCACGATTCCCATCGGTGAGACCCTTTGCGTGACGGCCGTAAAACTAACGCTATACTACGGAAACCATGCCCCAGCCCGATGACCGCTTTTTGGTTGTCTCCCCCAGGCCGGCATATCTCGATCCTGAGGTTCGCCGGTCGATGCCTGAGCGGGTGGCAACGGCACGCGAGGAGCTGCGATCCTGCTGCGCGTGCCCGCGCAACTGCAAGGTCGATCGACTGGCCGGCGAAACGCGAGTATGCAAAACAGGCCGCCACGCCCGGGTGTCGTCGGCCTTTGCCCATCTCGGCGAGGAGGATTGTCTGCGCGGTTGGCGCGGGTCGGGCACGATCTTCTTCTCCATGTGCAACCTCCGTTGCGTGTTCTGCCAGAACTGGGACATCTCCCAAAGACCTTCAGGACGCGAAATGAGACCCGCGGACATAGCATGCTTGATGCTCTCGCTGCAGAAGAAAGGCTGTCACAACATAAACTTGGTCACGCCCGAGCACGTGGTCCCCCAGGTTGTCGAAGCTCTCGCCCTTGCCATCGACCGGGGGCTCACGCTCCCCGTCGTCTACAACACAAGCGCGTATGACGCCGTCTCGTCACTAAAGCTCATGGAGGGGCTTGTGGACATCTACATGCCCGATTTCAAGTTCTTCTCCAGCGAGGCGTCCAAACGTCTGCTGAAAGCCAAGGACTATCCTCAACGGGCTCGCGAGGCGATCTTGGAGATGCATCGCCAAGTGGGAGATCTGCGATTCACCACAGACGGCATTGCCTGCCGAGGGCTTCTCGTCCGCCATCTGGTCATGCCGGGATTCGCAGAAGACAGCCGGCGGATCTTCGAGTGGCTTGCCGATAGCGTGTCGCCCGACACCTTCGTCAATATCATGGCACAGTACCACCGCGATCACGAAGTCGGAACGACCGTCGAAACCGGTCCGAACGCAGGAGCCATTCGCTACGCAGAGATCAACCACCCGCTGGATGCAGAAGAACTAGTAAAGGCATACGAGGCCGCCTCTGCGGCCGGCCTTTGGCGCTTCGACAAGCTACCTCCACCAGCGGATTGATCCCCACGAGCATTGGAAACATGAATCGGTCGAGCACGGTTCGGCACTGACAGGACCATCGTGCACACGGTTGCCTATTCGCTGCGCAGCGTAACTGCCTGCCATCCTTGGACCGATAATTCTCCTATGAAGCGGCAGTGCCCGACCCTGGCATCCATTCCCCACAATTGTTTGCACCAAACGGCCGCGACACCTAATGAAAAAGACTCCCAGGACCGAATGAACACGAGGATTCCCGCCCCGCGTGGAACTCCGTTCACAGACGCAGTGTTGACGTTGCCCTGGAGTAAAGAAATGAGTACCACTCCGAAGAGCCGTACAGAGCTGCCCAATTGGGTGCGCGAGGCCCTTGACTGCGAACCCACCGACTCCATGCCCAATAAGCGCCGCGAACCGCGCCACGTCTGGATTCGACTTGCGAAGGTGCAGCAGGCTGACTCACCCGGGTCGAGCCCCATCTCGGCCAAGATCATGAACGCTTCGTCTCAGGGCATCGGGCTCACCAGTCGCCAGCCTCTCCTTGAAGGACAGGAACTCACCGTCACCCCGGACGGCGTGTCGGAGGAGGCGGCACCCTACGAGACGGTCAAGGTCCGAGTGATCCACTGCACCAGCACGATTCAAGGCTTCAAGGTGGGTTGCGTGTTTGTTCTCTGATACATGATGTGATGACTGCATCGTTCCTGTTCTTGCCCGCGAATAGGTGTGAATATGCGCCCGGGCGGAAGCACTTCGTTGGACTGTGCGCGAGCCAAGACGGATGACTTACATCGCGGATGCCCAGAACCGGTCGCCGTGGCGCATTGCTAGTGATGCACTGCCCCGATGGTCAATGCCACATCTGACACGTTTGTGTCACTTGGGAATATGGCGCAATAGAGCTCGTAGTAGGTGGACCAGCGAACAGCGAGAATGACGTAGGCGAGCATGATCACCAGGGAGGCCAACTCCGTTATGCGCGCCCTGCGGAACTTGAGGAGGGGGTAACATCCGATAAAGACCAACCCGATCTTATACAGGACGATCGTCGACGGTCCGCTGCGCAGCATCTGCCTGGCGACAGGATTCTGTTCGTGCAGCACGCCTTGTTGGTGTGAGACCATGGTCAGCACCAGGTCAAAGGCGTTCAGCAACAAAATGCCGCATACGATACAGATCACGCGGTGCGAGCGGGACTCAGCGACCCAGTCGAGCAGCCGCTTCCAGGGACTTCGGCCTGCATCGCGCGTAAGCGTCGCGACTATGGGAGAACCGGGGCATACCTCCATGCCATGACTATCGGTTTCCCACAAAGGCGACATAATGGTGTCGCAAACCGGTCGCCAGAACCCGATAACCACGCTTTCAAAACATTTGAAACCGTTTGGTGAAGATTCTATCGGCCGCTAGAATCCCGGATATGCGGTTGTTCCGGAACTGGTGCGCCTCTAGCAGATGGGCAGCCCGTCGGTTTCGATCCAAGTTCGTGGGTGCTATGCTATGGCCGGTACCACGCTCCTATTGACTGATCTCTATCTTCCTATCAGCGAAGACCTGACAGTTGTCGAGCGCCTTTTCGACGAGGAGCTCCGCAGCGATTTCGGTTTCGTCAACGAATTGTGCGACGGTGTCCGGTCTTATCGCGGCAAGATGCTCCGACCTGCGCTGACTCTGCTGACCGCCCGAGCCATAGGCAAGCTCACCGACGCCCATCGCACGCTGGCAGCCGTGGTCGAGATGGTGCACATGGCCACTCTCGTGCACGACGACGTGCTCGACGAGGCGGATGAGCGAAGGGGCCAGCCGCCCCCAAACGCCATCGCGGGGAATGTCGCCGCCGTCCTGTTGGGTGACTACCTCATCAGTCACGCCTTCCACTTGTGCAGCAGCCTGCAAAGCCAACACGCCTCCAGGCGGATCGGGGCGACCACCAATATCGTCTGCCAAGGCGAGCTGCTCCAGAGCCAACATCGCGGGAATGCGGACCTTCCCGAACACATCTACTTGGATATCGTCGGCCGCAAGACCGGGGTACTGACCGCGGTGGCCTGTGAACTGGGCGCACACCAAGCGGGGGCTGATCGGACCGTCGTTGAAGCAATGCGCTCTTACGGAATGTCCGCCGGCATCGCCTTTCAAATCATTGATGATGTTCTGGATATCGTCGGGGACCGTGGGAGCGTGGGCAAGACGCTCGGACTGGACCTGCTAATGGGCAAGGCTACTCTCCCAACCATACACTGTCTACGGAACGCCTCGGACACGACCGCTGCTGCATTGCGTAAGGTGGTGGGGCGTGCGGCATCGGTCGACGGTGAGCGCCTTCGCGCCTGGCTGGGAGAAACCGACAGTATCAACTACGCCGTCAGTTGCGCGAAGAAGCATGTCGCGGATGCCATTCACAACCTGGGACTTCTGCCGCACAGCGACGCTCGAGCGTCGCTCACCGCCCTGGCTGAGTTCATCGTCAACCGGCAGTTCTGAATCCCCCGCGACGGTTCTCTGCAAGCCGGCTCCACGTTTAGCCCGTCATTCCGGATGCGACGCAGCGATGATCTGCGCCAACGCGCGGTTGCATTTTCGACGTTGTTGGCAGATGCGTAAAGCAGAGCCGCGACCGTAGGGGCCGACCGTTACGCAGAAGAACGGGCGACGCTTCCACTCGCGAGCATCTCCCAAGCGCGGGTGTTTGATCGAGTATGCTTAAGTGCTGGCGCTATGTCATGTATATGGCAAAGACAGGTGAATCATCTTACCCGGCAATCGGGCACCACAGGTATCCTTGCCTCTAACCGATGGTGAATATCCGGTTCTTGCCGGCGCGTTTGGCGGCCAGCAGGGCTTCGTCGGCGCGTTTGAGAAGGGCTTGGCGGTCAGAGGCGTCCCAGGGGTAGGTGGCCAGCCCGCCGCTGACGGTGATTTTGGCCTGCTGTGAGGCATCCAGGGTGTCGAACTTGTACGACTGGAGGGCTTCCTTGAAACGCTCGAGAACGTCGAGTGCACAACCCGGATGGGTCGAACCGGCAGCTCGCGGACCCTCCGTATCCCAGAATATTACGGCGAACTCGTCCCCGCCGTAGCGGGCGACGACGTCCTGCTCCCGGCAGTTCCTGCGGAACAGCTCGCCGATGACGCGGATGATCTCGTCGCCAGCGTCATGCCCGAAGGTGTCGTTATAGCTCTTGAAGTCGTCGACGTCGAAGAGCAGAAGCGTGACCGGGAAATGGTCCTCCTTTGCCCGGACGAGCACGTCGTCAAGCCGGTTGAGAAGGTATCGACGATTGGGCATCCCGCTGCACTCGTCTGTAACCGCCAGCTCCCGCCACTGCCTGTGCCTCGACGCGGCGCGGAGAACGTGGCTGACGATTCCCGCATAGTGCGACAACTTGTCCACGTCTGCAGGGGTATAAGGACCCTCTGACTTTTCCGCCACGGTCAGCTGTCCGATGACGTTGCCTTCGCTCGAAAGGGAAGCGCTAAGCACCGGTTTGGTGAACGCATCACCCGAAGTGGCTACCGCTCCTTGCACCACCACGGTGGCCCCGCGTGCTGACAGAGCCTCGCGGATCAGCTCGGCGAACTTCTCGATCAGCTCGATGGGCTTGCCGTCCATGCTGGATAGAGCGACACCCAGCATATTCAGCTCTTCCATGCTGGCCCCGGGAACGAGAGGAAGCATTCCACTACGCTGCATCCCGACTCGACTGTAGCCGAGGGCAGCATCGAGTTCGTCGGCGTCGAGTGGATAAATCACGTAATCGTCGGCCCCGTAATCGGCCACGCGTCGGGCGATCGGCTCAGACGTTGGTGTGCAGCAAAGGACCAGCTTAGTATCGGGGCCAGCCGCCATTCGAAGACCCGCAACGGCACTGTCAAGCTGATGGAGGGTTGGGTCGATACAGGCCAGCACCACCCTTGCAGATCGCCGCAAAAGATCGGCTATCGCCAACAGATATGTCTCGCAGGCGGAAACGCTCCAGTTGGGGTAGCGCTGGCGAAGATCGTCGATCATCGGGCGCTCGCCGAGGCGGTCAGCCACTATCACCAGGCGCTGGCGCTCGAGCGGATCATCCGATATTCCCGTTCGGCTGATCACGACTTTCCCTCTCCGTTCTGATCATCCTCTAAATCATCGTCGAAACGTTCTTCGGGGGCGATGGCGGCAATGTCATCACCAATAAGTGCTTGTAGCTCTGCGCTAGTCAGGAGGGGCTCGTCGAGCGAGCCGTCTTGGATATCCTCATCCACCGGCTCATTCGCAGACGTTTCAGTCGGTGGCGGGGTGCGCCCTGGGGCGATGCGCTTCGGACCGTTCGACCGCCGGAGCCACGGAACCGGAACGGTGTCGGGCGACGGCTCCTCAGGTGACGCCGATTCTTCAGAAGGTCCGGCATCCACAGCCTCTTCGACAACGGACGGAGTTGGCGGCGTCTCCGGTTGGTCTTCCACCAAGCTCGTCTCGACAGGAGCAGAAGCAGACTCAGGTTCCCGGCGAATCATTGTGGATTCCACCGGCGGCGGGTCCTGAGGCTCAACCACCTTCTGGGGTGGTTTGTCGAGTGAAGGCACCGCGGCGGCTATGGCGGAACGGATCACCCCTTCGTTGGCTACCCCGGAGGCGCCGAGCTCAATTGCCCTGCTGATCTTCGACCCAAAGTGCTCCTCGCCATAGACATACACGGGAAGGTCGGGTCGTACGCGAGCCACAACGGAGAAGAACTCCAGCTCGGGTGGGCCAAGATCATTCACGCACACCAAGACGGCCCGTGTCGGGAGCTTTCCGGAGTTCGTGCACGTTTCCGACATTCCCAGAAGTGCCAGACCGCGGTAGACGTCCGTCGCCATGTCGACCTCTCCGAGGAGCGACTCCAGCATCGCCTCGACAGCCTGCACCGATGCGCCAGCAGGACCGCGCTGGGGCGATTCAGGCCTGATGTGCAGAATGTCGCTCTGCAATCCCCTCTTGGCATACGACATGACATGTCTCATAAGCGCTGCTGATCGGCGCAAGGATAATAACAGTAAACCTTAGCCTAGTTTAGGGGCTCTGGGGGAACTCGTCAATCCAAGTCCTTGCCAGTGGCGGATAATGGCGGAGGTTACCGGAACCACGAACCGGCTCGGCTCGCGCCTGCGCACGTTATGAAAGCGGTGGACCAGCGTGCGCGAGCGACGTTCTATGCACGGATGCCCGAGGGTTTGGTACTCGTCCAGCCTATGCGGATCGCGAGAGCGACCGGCTAGGTCGGTTACGACAGACGGCGAGGGAAGAGAACGCATGTTTGCGAGTTCGCTTGAAACGCTGGCCGCTTTCCTGGGCGTTCTGACTCCGCTTGTCGCAGCACCTTTGACCGTCATTGTCTTCTATCTTCGCTCACTACGTGAGCATCAAGTGTCCTGGCATGAGGAGTTCATTCGCCGCGTTGACGTGGTCGAGGCGTCGACCGGAAGCCTCCGCGAGACCTTGCGTGAGTTCGAACGCGACTACACGACCAAGGAGGAGTGGCTGCGAGAGTGTATGCATGCCCGGCACATACTGGAACAACTGAGAGATGCGACGGTGCGGATCGAAGCGAGTGCATACGCGCAACCCAGGACCGGTGACGAAACGCGCAGGGGCGTCGCCGCGCCGTCCGGATCCTCCCCAGTCGGACCCTTCAGGTGCATCAGGCCTATGGACGGCAACGAGGGCGTTGACTAATGGCGAACGGACGCGACACACGGCTGATTAAGCGCATTCGCAACGAGATTCTCGTAGCGTTGAAGGTCGTCTACCCCGCGGCACTGCAGGCCAAACAACTCGTGCGCAGCCTGATAGTCCTATTTCCCACAATCGAGTTTGACCATCTCAAGCGCGATCTGCATTACCTAGTCGAAAAAGGGTACATCAGCCGCGTGATCGCGGATGTTGAGAACGACAACGGTCTAACGCCCTGGCGAAACCGATGGTTCCGCTTGACTACTTCCGGTATGGAACTCGCCGATCGGTGCATCAAGGACCCGGCTCTGGAGGAGTGATGGGAGTCTCCGTCGCCGAAAAGGCTTCAAAATCACCTCCGCGGACGGACGGCCCGTCCAAGACTTCACACGCGCGGAGGCGTAACTCGCGGACGCCTGTCGAGCGCATCCTCCCATCCACGCTGATCGACGAGATTGCGTCTGCTGTTCGGTCGGCTCCGAGAGTCTCCTCCGATCTGGCGGAGGAACTCGACGCTCAGTTTGAGATCGAGACGCGCTTTGCAGTCTCCAAACGGCGACTGCGAAACTACATGCAGAAATTAAGCAATGGGCGCGCATCTCCGCGCAGGGCGAAATGCGTTCCTGAGCTAACAGAAGGCACGCCTGCTGCCGCAGATGAGTTGCGACGCTACCGAACGCGTCAGGCATCGGTGGCCTCGATCCTCGATGCCACTTTCGGGCCGTTGGCTGACTGCAACACGGATCTGTGGGATCGGCGAGCCTATCTTATGCTGGTGGGCCTGGTCTACGAACGGCTGGCCTTGTCCGAGGACGAGCTCCCCACCAAGGACCTGGTCGCCCTCGCCAAGATCCTCGCTGAAGCCCGGCGTGCACAGACACGCACCAGCGACGACAGCCGCAAGGGAGTGCCGGCTGAGTCCGATTCGCCACCGACGGGCCCGCTACCTGAGCGCTTTGCCGATGTGGTCAAACAGGTGTACGGCACGAACTTCCACGAGCCGGGGGAGGCGGCAGGAAACGGCAGAACTCCGGCGGGTGGGGCGAAACCGGTGTACGAAGAATCAGGTGGAGCGGGCGGATAAGCCGAATTCTGTCCATCGCATAATGCGATTGGGCGATCATTTATCTAGGCCGACGGTCGCCCGCCGGCTCGAGCACCCTACCCGCAGTTTAAGAATCCCCTTTCGGGGATTCGCGAGGCGGGCCGCCTCTCGCTGCTTACTTGGGCTTGCTGGCGGTGGGGTTTACCCTGCCGCGGTCGTCACCGACCGCGCGGTGCGCTCTTACCGCACCATTTCACCCTTACCTACGAAGTCGCCGCAACATCGAAGCATCAAAACGGTTCGTCTCGACGTTTCGAATCTTGCGTGTTCCAGCCATTCGCAGGCGGTGTCTTTTCTGTGGCACTTTCCCGCGGCTCGCGCCGGGTTGGCGTTACCAACCACCGTGCCCTATCCAGTTCGGACTTTCCTCCTGCACATGTGTATCGCTTACGCGCACCAACAACATGCAGGCGATCGCCTTCGCCCGCTCCACCTGATTCACAGCCCGATCGATTGGTGGCCCGCACATCCCGCCACCAACCAAGGTCATCACAGTTTTATTGTACGCCCGATTTCATCCCCAGATCAATTGCCCCGCTGCACCAACCAGCGAGATTGCTTTCCGGTTGTGGCGATGGCCGGTTTCGGTAGCGGCTGATTCTGCGGCTTAGCGGGTTTGGGTTCTACAGGTTCGGGCTTGGGAGGCTCCGGCGCAGGCTCCGGAGCAGCTTCTTCGCCGTCGAGGTGCGCGCGATCTTGACGCCGCCAGTGATCGATGATCTCGTCAATATCGTAGTTCGGTATTGAGGTCGTCCATAGCTTAAAGAAATCGACGTTGCCGCTGAGAGGAGACGGGGAGGGCATGTCCACAAGCGTACGCATGGGCATAATCACACTGTCCCCGATTACAAACGCCTCCCCGGGCCGGAGAATCGGCAGCATCTGGATCAGGCCGGAGAAGTGGTCGCTGACCACTTTCGATACGTATTCCTGATCCTCCGGGTTGCTGAGGCGCATGGCCACGAAGCTATTGCACTGAGCCAGGACCGTCTCAGAAAGCTCGGACGGACGCTGTGAGACGAGCATGGCGCTGACGCCGTACTTTCGGCCCTCCTTGGCGACACGCTCGACGGCCGTCTTTGCGAAATGCTTGCCCTGCCCTTCGCGGGGGATGTAGTTGTGGGCCTCTTCAAAGACCAGCAACATGGGATGTCGCTGATGTGCAGGTGTCCAGAAGTTCAGGTCGAACAGCAGCCTGGTTAGAACCGCAACGGAGATGTCCACTATCTCGAACGGAATACCCGAGAGATCGATGAGGGTCAGATTGGCCCGGGGTTCGACCCGTCCGGTCAGCAGTTTAATCAGGTGATTCATTAAACTGGAGCTTCGACCTTCTCCGTCAGGGGATTGCAGGTGATCGCGGAAGAACTTTGATTTGATCCCGTGTTCAATCGGTTTGAGCAGAAACTCATACCTGCGATCCTGGTAGAGGGTATCGAGCTGGTCTATTAAGCCGAGTAGCTTTCCAAAGTAGAGGGGATGCTCCGTCTCACCTTCCGGGTTTCCCCGGTTGAACTGGCACCTCTGATCGCGCATCAGCTTATGCTGCTCGTCCGGGGGCAAACCGCGCATGGCGAGCTGGCTAAAGGCCAAGTGATCGTCGTTGACGACGAAGCGGGCTTCGTTGAGGTTTTCAGCGTAAGTTTTGAGTTTCGCCAGGGAGAAGAAGATCGGAGTATCCAGGGTCAGCGTCTTCGTCATGCCGAGTTGCTTGGCTGCGTCCTGTTTGAACTCCAGAAGCGCCGTACGCAGAAACGATACCTGCGTGCTAATGTGCAGGGGATTGGACCGGTCGACGAAAAGCGCTTCGATCTCATCGTATTTTAACAGCCAATAGGGCAGGACGAGGTCGTCAACCCCCAGGTAAGTGACATTGGCGTTCATCTGCCCTTCTTCGTCGGAGAATGCTGATCGATACTCACCATGCATGTCGAACACGACCGCCTGTGCGTGATTGAAATCTGCAACCTCTTGCAGAATCTTCCCTGTCGTGCAGCTCTTCCCGCTGCCGCTGTTGCCGAGAATGGCGATATGCTTGGCGAACATCTCCGTGCCCAGGACCTTGACCTCGAATTCCGGGTTCAGGGCAAACCGGCCCAGCGAGAAACTCTCCGGGTGTTTTGACCCGCTCAGCAGCTGATCAAACGTTCCGAAGATCTTCTCGAAGTCCCCGGTGACAGCGACCCACACGTCGTCCCCCACAATCGGGTATTCATTCACGCCACGGGCGAAGCGACCGGCCCTGATCTCGCCCAGCAACTGAATGTGCATGATGAGCTGTGGTTCGACGTCGACGACGGCAACTTCCTGGCGCCCTACCCCCGTCACAAACCCGACTAGCGTGCACTCATCCATTGGAATTGTCACGTAGGATCCCAACTGCCCGACGCGATAGGTTCGGTCTTCGTGAAGAAGGTTGAGGTCCGGTGCTGTAAGTACGACATCAACCTGCCCGCTGGCCACCTTCACGACGTTTCCGATTTTTAATGGGTTCATTCGGTCTCTCCGATTACCGGACCCAATCCGACGTGGATTGACTCTCCAAAACGATATCGTAAGGTCGGCTCGGTTGCGGGAGATACAATTCGGCAAGGAGGACGTGGGCTCCGCCAGTCAGCGCGGGCTGCTCCGGGTCTGGGCGATGAGGACATCGCAGGGTCTCCGTAGTCGCGTCCGATAACGGATTCGGGGAATCGTTCGTCCGTTCTCTATGACACTTGGTTACTTTTTGCACCCGCCGGTCAGGGCATCATCCGGCAGTAGACTCGTGTGTTCTTCTTGGTCCTGCATCCCGTCCCATTGGCTCCCGATAGAGAAGGGCTGACGTGTCGCCGGCCCGCGTTTGGAGGCGCCGCTGGCCTTAAATAAGAGTTTAATACCGTCCATGGTTACGTCAGAAGGGCTTCAACGAGCTGCAAAAGAAAGTTGGTTTCTTCGTCTATATGCAATTGACCGTAAGGATCGTGGCTGGAGTAACTTAGAAGACGAGCGAGAATCTTGCCCGTACCATCTTGACAACGTCTACTCTGTCGATATATAGTATAGGTGAATGCGCGTCGATTGGCGTTGAACGACCACGCGCGCTAAAGTAACAGAGACAAGCTTCCACTCGCTGCGGCACCCTTTGACCGCGCCAAGTACTAAAACGGGGTGCCGCACGCCTTTTTTACTTTCTGCCAAGTCTGACCGCTTGTTTAGCTGGTTGTCGCTGTGGCTCGCCTCAGCCCGGCATCCGGAGACCTTGTACCATGACTGCTACGACCGCCGACGAAGCGTACGAAGTTGTATGCAAGTAGAGTTTCTCTTGACGCCCTCCGACAGATGTAGTAGGCTTCCTCCGACAAACGTAGTAGGTTGTCAGTCGACAGGGAATAATCAATGACTTCGCGACAATACGATCTCGGTGGTGCTGAACTGGAAGTGCTCAAGGTGCTCTGGGATGAAGGTCCTGTCACGGTGCGCGATGTCATGACTCACCTGCACGACAACGGACGGCAAGTGGCTTACACAACCGTACAAACGCTGCTCACACGCTTGGAGCAGAAGCGCTATGCCGCCAGTGACAAGTCGGGGTTGGCTTTCGTGTATCGTGCCAAGGTCTCCCGCGATCGGGTCACCCGGTATCGCCGCAAGGTACTCTTGTCGCAGCTGTACGACGGGGCTGCGGGGCCGCTCGTTCTTCAGCTGGTGCGCACGGAGAAGCTGACTCCTGAGGAAGTCCGCGAGCTTCAAGCACTTATAGACGAACTCGATACGCGCCGGTAGCTGTTTGGCAACAGGTGGAGAGAAGGATTGTTCGACTGGGCTTTACATCTAGCTGACGCGATGTGGCGACAGGGCTTCGCTACAGTGCCGCTGGTCTTGCTGGTCACGATCTTCGCGCGACCGAGCCGGTGTCGCCCCGCAACTCGCCATTGTATGTGGCTAACCGTGCTTCTTTTGTTGGTGGTACTCCCACTCCTGCCTAAACCTCCCGCAGCAGTCACATCCGCGATAGCGGTCCTGGAGGAAGAAGATGCGGGCACCTCGCCCGAGGTAATCGACATTCGGGATCTCGCGGAACCCTACTGGGTAGACGAAGGCTACGTCGTTGCCGAACAGTCGGCGGGTACAACGTACTACACACCTACAAGTCCGCACGCGCCGGAGTCGTTGGCTCGCGCTCCAGTGTCGCCGACAAGAGCTACGCCTCTTGCAGAAATCTCGGGTTCCGTTGAGGCAACCGAGTCTGTGATGCCCTCGGGTCGCGCTGGTCACGAACTCGGTACTGCTGAAAGGGCCTCTTCGGGCGCGGCGGGTTCGACAGCATCGCCCGTAGAGTCGCAGATACTCGATCGAGCAGTCGAGAGCGGAACCGGGTATCTACGTTCATGGGTGGCGGGTCTGGCTGCCATTCGTGACGCCCTGGGCAGTCTGCCGCCGATTCCCTTCAGCCTGTGGCTGGGAGGTATCCTGCTGCTATTCGCAGCTAAGCTCTTTCAAGCTTTGCGGTTTCATCGACGCATCCGCGCAGCGCGCCCGGCCTCGCCGTCGCTGTGTAATTCGGTTCGATTGATCGCCAAGAATTTGGGACTGCGCAGGGTGCCGGACACCTTAGTGGTAGATGACAGTGTCTCGCCTATGATCTGGTGCGGTCTCCAGCCGCGCCTGATTCTGCCATCCGGATTGTGGGCGCAGCTCGATCCCGCCGGTCGTGAGGCTGTCATCTGTCACGAGCTAGCTCATCTGAAACGACGGGATCATTGGGCTCATTTGGTGGAGACGTTTATCGGGGGTCTGTATTGGTGGCACCCGTTGGTGTGGTGGGTCCGTCACCGGCTGCGCACGGAGGCGGAGTTCTGTTGTGATGCCTGGGTTACGTTGTTGATGCCGCGAGGAAGGCGCGCATACGCCGAGGCGTTGCTGAAGGCCAATCAGTTAACTTGCGGAGTGGATCGGACCATGCCCAGCGGGGGTATTGGTGCCTTATCAGGGCGATCCAGCCGTTTTGCACGGAGACTTACGATGATCATGAAAGGAAACATAATGCCAAGACTATCCGTATCAGGGCTCGGTTTGACGGTCGTTCTCGCGATAGTCGGTTGGGCGGCAACGCCTGCTTGGTCGTGTCCCAATAAGAAGGACTGCAATTGTGACAAGGCGCATCACGTCAAAAAAGCCGACTGCGGGCAACATAAACAAGTAGGGCACCCTCCTTCTCAAAAAGTGAAACATCACGGCAAACATCCAGGCGAGGGCCATAAGTCGGACTTGGAGGCGAGGCTCTCGCATCTTGAAGCCGCCCTGGGCCAACTCGCCGAGCATATCCACGGACTGCAAGGCGGTGTTCACAAGGACGCCCATCGCGACGCCATGCGCGCACCGCGGACTCCAAGGACGCCGCGCACGCCAAGAACGCCGGCCACTCCTCGGACACCGGCAGCTCCAGCACCGCCATACAGGCTGAGTGATGCTTACGGCGAGGGGATCATCATCCGGGCGTATGAGCTCCCTGAGGGTAAGCTCGAGGCCTTGTCCGATCTGATGGCCAGATCGGATGTGCCGATCCTGATGAGTCCTGCGGATGGGGCGATTGAGATCCACGGAACCGAGGACGATCACTTTGTATTTGAACTGTTTGTCAACATGCTCAACCCGGAGCAAGAAGAACGTACGCACTACTTGCCGGCAGGAAAGCTCGAGGGTTTGGCTGCGCTGATGGTCCGGCCGGACGTCCCGACCCTGGTTAGTCCACAAGATGACAGCATCGAGGTTCACGGTACGACGCTTGAGCAGACGATCTTCCGTGCGTTCGTCAATATGATCGCCCCCGGCGCTGAAAGAGAGGCTGCACACGATCATGGCGATGCTCACCATTCAACCGAGGTCACAGTTCTCGGTCATCATTCGGATGACATGGCGAAACCGCACAAGGAGAAAGTGAAGCGCGAAGCCAGGAAGGTCAAGCGCGAAGTCAAGAGAGCCAAAGAGGCAAAACGCGAGTGCAAGAAAGCCAAGAAGGCCAAAAGCGGATGTAAGAAGGGCAAGCACGTGTGCAAGAAAAGGGAGAAGAAGGTGCGGAAAGTAAGAGAGGGGCGTGAGGACCTCAGGACGACTCTTGAAGGATTCACCAAGCAGCTTGCCGCACAGATCGCCGACTCCACAAGCGATGTACGCGACGCCGAAGTAGAAGCAAAGGTCTTGGCGAAGGAGTCGCGGGCGAAATCGCTACAAGAACAGGCCCAAGTTCTCGAGGAAAAAGCCCGGAGCTTGCGCGAACAAGCCGAGACCCTGAAGAAGCTGGCCGACTCGCACGATGGCGAAGATCTCTAAACCCGGCGTTTCCCGGCGCGGTCTCTTTGATGTCAGGACAGGCCTAGTGCATCGTCGCGCTTGAATCTGCGAGGGTGAACTGCTACTCGCAGATTGAGGGGTGACGGTGCACTAGGTCTTTTTTTGATCCTCGGGTCCTTGACCGTTCGGCAGAGGCGTTTGATAGCTGATAATACTTCTAGTTAATTACTGCCGTTTGCCGATGTTCTCCTTATGGCCACAATGGTCAAAGGAGGACCGTGATGAGGTTGCCACTGCAAGTCGACGAGTCGCTCACCGCGGCGGAATTGACGAAGTTAGCGAAACGAGAGAGGGATGCTCGGGTACGTGGGAGGATCATAGCCATTCGGTACCTGCGCTTGGGGCACACCGTGCCGGAAGCATCAAGCGCCCTGGGCATGAGCGAGCGTCAGCTTCGAAACTGGGTGCACCGTTACAACGCCGAAGGCGTTGCCGGACTGCGAGACCGGCCGCGTCCGGGGCAACCGCCACATTTGGCACCTGCCCAAGTGGAGAAGTTCAAGGAGCGTATTCGTAAGGGTGCTCGCCTTGAAGATCAGGTTTGCGTGTTGCGCGGGGTGGATGTGCGGCGCATCCTTCAAGAAGAATTTGAGGCGGAGTACTCTCTGCCGGGCGTCTATTTTCTGCTGCATCGCCTTGAGTTTTCGAGTTTGGTTCCACGTCCGAAGCATGAACAGGCAGATGAGAAGGCCCAAGCAGCTTTTAAAAAAACTTCGCGAAACGCCTCCAAGAGGTCCAGGCGGAACATCCCGACAAGAGAGTCGAGGTCTGGATCCAAGACGAAGCACGTTTCGGCCAGCAAGGAACACTGACGCGAGTGTGGGCCGATCGGGGAAGCTGTCCACGAGCCGTTCGTCAGACTCAATACCAGTGGATCTACCTGTTTGGGGCGGTATGTCCTGCCACCGGGGCCTCCAACGGCTGGCTGATGCCTACGGCCAACACGGATACCATGAACATCCAGCTAAAGGACCTCAGTAAGCAAGTCGACTCCGAAGTGCAGGTGATGCTGATCTGGGATCAGGCTGGCTGGCACACCTCCAAAGGTCTGAAGGTGCCCGGAAACATCACTCTGCTGCCTCTACCGCCGTATTCTCCCGAGCTAAACCCGGTGGAACTGATCTGGCGCTACTTGCGTCGGCACTACCTGAGCAACCGTCGCTACCGCGATCACGACGCCCTCTTCCAAGCCGGAGGAGAAGCCTGGAACAAGCTTGCCGGCCAACCTGACATGATCCAATCGATATGCTCTTTCCCTTGGATTGAATCGGCACTCAATAACTAGAATTAGTATGACAGGCAAAAACGGGAGTTGACGGTTGCTGGCGGTAGAGTACGAAGACGATTCTCCTGCAGGAGCAAGCGACGAATGAAGTACGGAACGAAGTTGACGGATTGGTATTGTGTCTCGTGGCTGGCAACAATCGCATTCGTAGCACTCTTCGATGAGACGAAGGCGCAATGGCAGCAATGGGGTGGATCCAATCGCGACTTCACTGTTGAAGCGACGGGGCTGGCAGACAAATGGCCGGAAGGTGGTCCGAGGAAACTGTGGAAGCGCGAACTGGGCGACGGGTACTCCTCCATTGTCGTCGATGGGGGTCTGCTTTACACTATGTACCGCGCGGGAAGTGAGCAGGCCAGCGTAGCGCTGGATGTCCTTACTGGCCGAACAGTTTGGGAACAGCGCAACCCCTCTCCTTATGATCCCAGCAAGGACGCCGAGATTGGCCGGGGTCCTAATTCCACGCCTCTGATCTCTGGCAATCGCATCTTTACAATCGGCACTCAATCCGTCATCCATTGTTTCGACAAGCAGACAGGCAAGATCCTCTGGCGTCGTGATCTTGTTGATGAGCTGGGTGCGCGGGTGTTTCGCTATGGCTATGGGTCGAGCCCCCTTGCTTATAAGGAGCTTCTCATCGCTGTTGTGGACCGGCCGCGACGTGAGTTAGTCGGGCATGGTCAAGAAACCATACTCGAGGCAGGCGAGGCGAGGAGCGTCGGGCAGGCACGTACATTGATGGCATTTGATCAACGCAGTGGTGAGATTGTGTGGAGTAGCCAAGACTTTATAGTTGACCATTCTTCCCCGCTATTACTCAACTTCCGTGGCGAAGATCAGATAGTTCTCTACTTGAACGAGGGGATTGTGGCGGTCGCGCCGGATAACGGGCAGCTCTTGTGGCACTACGAGGTGGAGCGCCACGGGCACGATATGACACCTCTCTGGCTCGACGGAGATATAGTGGTAACCTGAAGCCCCGCCAGGTGTCGCACCCTGCAGTTGTCTCGCCGAGATGGTCGTACGGAAGCGCGGGAGCTGTGGATGACTCGCAAGACTCGTTTCCCCATGCACACCCCGGTAGCCGTGGGTGACTATATCTACGGAGTCAGCGGGTCATTCGAGGATCAGGCGGCGGCAAAGATGATGGCCATCGAAGCGAAGACGGGGAAACGCGTCTGGAAGAAGCGAATGTCCAGCGTCGCCTCTTGTGTGTACGGAGACGGAAAGCTCATTATGCTTGATGTGGACGGACGGTTGACGTTGGCAACGACGACACCGAAAGGACTGACGGTTCATTCGCAGTGTAACGTGACAGATCGGTACTCGCTGAGTGCCCCGGCTCTCGTGGGGACCGCGCTGTACGTGCGCGATCGCAAGCACATCATGGCTCTTGATTTGGGTGTCGCCGACAGTGGCGAAAGAGGATGATCGCTCGACAGGAAGGAGGACCGGGGCTATGCGCATTTAGGTTAACGTACCGCTACTCGCAGATTGAGGGGT
Source organism: Phycisphaerales bacterium (assembly GCA_020348265.1). GTDB lineage: Bacteria > Planctomycetota > Phycisphaerae > UBA1845 > UBA1845. Next base: position 4,784,950 of record CP070744.1, read on the forward strand.
GACGGTGCACTAGGTCTTTCTTTGATCCTCGGGTCCTTGACCAGTCGGGGAGGAGCGTTTTATGGCTGACAGGCGAATACCGGCGTTGCCCATCTTGTTCATCGTGGCGTTGACGTCGGTTCTGCAAGCCCAATCACCCATTGACCTGGAGCTGGCAGAGCAGTACTTCGACGAAGCCCGGGTGCTGTCCGAGTGCGACGGCGGCAGGATGTGGGGAACGCCGCTGTATGGGCCAATGTTCTTCGTGGATCGGGCTACGCGCGCTGTCGTGGCCAATCAGGCGGACCAGCGCGGGTTCCTCAAACAGGTAGGCCCCGTATTCGTGGGCACACTCCCACCGAAGGAGATGATAGCCAATGCTGCCACTAAGTGGGCGGGTGTCACTTGGACCATGGTGATGTGGCCGCTGCCGGCGGATGCAATGGAGCGGCAGCGTCTGATGGCCCACGAATCCTGGCATCGCATTCAGGATCAGCTGGGGTTTCCGGGGAGCGACCCCGCTAACGATCATCTCGACACGCGGGAGGGGCGCATCTGGCTGCAACTGGAGTGGCGCGCACTGAAGGAGGCATTACTCCATTCCCAACAGGACCGCAAGCGGGCAACCGAAGACGCCCTGACGTTTCGCGCATACCGCAGGTTCTTGTTTCCCGAATCTGCCGGGCTGGAGCGTGCCCTGGAGATGCACGAGGGTTTGGCGGAATACACCGGCATACGGCTCGCGGCGGAGTCGGCTGCAGCCAGCCGAGCGGCCAAGAACCTTAAGGAGGCGGAGAAGAGGGAGACCTTCGTGCGCTCCTTTGCGTATGCCTCGGGACCGGCGTACGGGGTTCTGCTGGACGCTACGAAGCCGAATTGGCGCGAAGGCTTGAGCGTGCAGGACGACCTGGGAGAGTTGCTCAGGGCAGCCATGTCCATCTCCCTGTCGCGCGATTTGGCCGGTGCCACCCTGCAACGTGCAGAGCGCTACGACTCCACTTCCCTGATCAGCGTCGAGACCGAACGGGACAAAGCCCGCCAGGCTCGGCTTGCGATGTATCGCCGGCGCTTTGTCGAAGGCCCGGCGCTTACCATCCCATTTCGCCAAGGAGCTTTGGGATTCAATCCGAATAACCTTCAGCCGTTGGATGACCTCGGCACCGTGTACCCGACGATGAAAGTTGTGGATGTGTGGGGAATACTAACGGTTACAGGCGGCGCACTCTTGGGTAAGAGTTGGGGAAAGATCATTGTTCCATCTCCCCAGGATCCCAACGCTCGACCACTTTCGGGCGACGGATGGACTCTCGAACTCAACGAGGGTTGGACCACGCGCGGCGGACGCCGCAAAGGGGACTATGTCTTAACCGCCAAGTAGTTGAGTTGCGTCATGCCTGCGAATGGCGGGGCGCCCCTGCCTGAAAGAGACTACCGGTCAACGGGTTCTCCAGCAGAGCAGCCGAGGACGCGATTCGGTCGGTAGTGCTCGGAAGCAAGAACCGACCCTTCTCCGGCACCGACAAGGGTGGTCGTACCGCAGCTATTCGCAGCAGCCTTGTGACAACTTGCTGACGCCCCGAGATCGATCCCTTCACTTGCCTCCGAGATGTCCTGACCGGGATTACCTCCTGGCCTCTAGACGACATCGACGAGTTCCTAGTACTACAGCGCCACATGGCCCTTCAGGCCATTTGCGCTTGCCCTGGCGGCCCCAAAACACGGGTTTCTCCGCCCGAGACGACCAAGTGGCGCTGTAGTACTAGCCAACTACCAGCAAGCGGACTGTGCCAGTGACGAGGCGTGACTCCTGACACTGTCCGTGGTGTTTCGGCCGACTCTCACCCCGATGTTCACAGGGCGGCTATTCTCAGAGCACATCAATGTTCGGTTGTGACTAAGCGATAGCGTGTGAAAACCTAACCCGAACCGACTGCCGAAGAGGCTCGGTAATCGAGGAAAGCCCGATAATAGACCGGTCCTTATTCCTTAACCTCAACGGACATATGTTCTGGTTTCTGACCAGGAGTTCTGATAACCTATGCAAACGAATCGGAGCGCCACGTACAGCGGAGTGGAAGAGGGGCCAAGTACTTAGCCTCAACTGCGCTTGGCCTGATAGCTTCCTTTCTTATTGCCGCGGGGCTTGTGTAGACAGACTGATAGACCGGTGATAAGCATCTGTTGAGTGGCGCTCCGTCTCAAGGGTGTGTTTGGATATATTGGTGTATTCGTTTCCTTCGTGAGGAAGACCGTATGTCACCAAAGTTGAAACAAGGAGATACCACGATGGTAAGACAGTTCGTAGTCGCGGGCGCTATAGTCGCCTTGGCGACGGCTTGTGGCGGCGTGTTTGCACAGGTGCCCGTCGGTACCGCGTTTACTTATCAAGGGCAGCTGACGCGTCGTGGCGCGCCCGTTAATGACTCTGCGGACATGCGCTTCACATTGTGGGATGCCGAAAGCGGTGGCAGTTCGTTTCCCCCTGCGCATTCCTTTGCAGGGATTCCGGCAAGCAACGGACTGTTCTCCGTTGAACTTGACTTCGGTACTTGGGCATTCAGCGGGGAGAGTCGCTGGCTGCAGATCGAGGTGCGGAGTCCTGCCTGGGATGGCACGGAACCCGAGCCCGGATTCACAGAACTGCGCCCAAGGCAGGAGATCACGCCGACTCCTTACGCCCTCGCACTTCCTGGCTTCTGGTCGCAGACGAATGAAACAAGCCCGAATCTGATGGGCGGTTGGAAGGGCAACTTCGTCCAATCCGGTGTAGTAGGTGGCACGATTAGCGGTGGCGGCGATCCCACCGACAATCCAGAATATCCGGACTTCAACACGGTAACTGACGACTTCGGCACCGTAGGCGGCGGTCGGCGTAACTGGGTCGGTGATTTCGACGGCCAAACGGACAATTCGACCGATGCCACGATCGGAGGCGGCAAGGGAAACTGCGCGCAGTCAGAGTGGGCAACGGTTGGTGGTGGGCTGCAAAACACGGCTTCCGGGCGAGTAGCGACTGTGTGCGGAGGCAGCAACAACACTGCCGGCTCCGTGTATTCCACCGTCGGCGGCGGGTTTGACAACTTGGTTGAAGGCGACTTCGCCACTGCGTGCGGGGGAGAAAGAGTACGAGCCGAGGGGCAACACGCATTTGCCGGAGGCGGGTGGGCTAGCCATGCACTCGGAGCGGGTGCCGTCGTGTGCGGGGGTGGGAGCGTCCCCGTCGGAGACGGCTGGCTGGGGATGGGCAACGTGGCAAGCGGCAATGCTGCCACTGTGCCCGGCGGATTGGGTAACTGGGCCGCTGGCGATTATAGTCTCGCTGCCGGACATCGCGCTGAGGCTGCTCATGCCGGCACATTCGTCTGGGCGGATGCCACCAACGCACCCGATACACTCAACACTTTTCCATCCACCGGAGAGAACCAGTTTCTTATCCGCGCATCGGGCGGCGTCGGTATGGGAACGAACGCGCCGGAGAGCAAGCTTCACGTTCGCGGTGGTTTGACCGTCGAAGGAGACTACGGTAACGATAGCAATATTCGGATCAAGAAGCCTGAGGATCTTGGGCTGGATAGACCCGCGGAATTCACGTTCTCACACCGGAGCGAGGGCACCGAACTCTGGCTCTTTGGCGATGGCGAAAGCGGCCATCTCAACCTCCAGAGTTGGGATTACGGCAACAATGTTGTCAAGTTTCCTGCAGACGGCGACACGCTGTTTGTGAATATGATGCAGGATCGGGTCGGCATCGGTACTAGCAGTCCGGGTGAGCAACTGAGCGTGGCCGGCGTGGTCGAGTCGACATCCGGTGGCTTCAAGTTCCCTGATGGGACTGTTCAGACTACAGCTGGTGGTGCCGGATCAATATGGCAGTCAAACAGCAGCGGAATCCACTACACTGCAGGCAACGTGGGGATTGGAACTGCCAGCCCAGCCGGCGAACTGGCACTCGGCGATTACCAAGGTGGTACAACGACAAGCGCAGTCGAAGAATACAAGAAACAGCTTGTACTTGCCGGCGCGTTCAATGTGGGGGTCAATGCCGGTCAGTCAGTCAAGCTTCTCATCAATGAATATGACAACGATACCGGCGCGGACATTTACCCCATCTATGTCGAAGACGAGAACAACTCGCCACAATTCTACCTTCGAAGTCGGGAAGGTACGAAGACAACTTACATCAACGGGAGCGTCGGCATCGGCACCGCCGCCTCTTCCTCCAAGCTTACCGTCGCGGGGACGATAGAGTCAACAAACGGAGGGATTAGGTTTCCCGATGGAACGACGCAGACGACAGCAGCAGCTGGCAGCGGAGGCGCTGCGTGGAGTTTGGCCGGCAATTCCGGAACAACAACCTCGCACTTCCTGGGCACGACGGATAACGCCTCGCTATCTTTGCGCGTCAATAACGTTCGGGGGATGTTACTTCAGCCGAGAATCTACGGGCCTAACCTCATCGGTGGTTATTACACCAATGCGGCGAGCGCCGGCGTCTCCGGCGCTACCGTCAGTGGAGGCGGCGGTAAGCGAAACAGCGGCCCGTCGTATATGGCAAACACCGTCGGTGACGACTTCGGCACGATCGGCGGCGGATGGAACAACCAAGCCGGTGACGCGGACGGTTCAACGATTGATGACGAAGGAGCCACTGTGGCGGGGGGCTTCACAAACACATCATCAGCGTATTGCAGTACCGTTGGGGGCGGAGAGGAAAACGAAGCCGGTGCGTTAGGGGCAACGGTACCGGGTGGCCGGTACAACGAAGCCGCCGGCGAACACAGTCTTGCGGCGGGCTACCGGGCCAAATCCATCCACGATGGCACGTTTGTCTGGGCCGATACGACGGAGAGCGACTTCTCGTCAATGAAGAACGATCAGTTCCTCATCCGCGCGTCCGGTGGGGTAGGGATCGGTACGGCAAACACGTCGACGTTTAGACTTGCCGTCAACGGCAGTGCCGCCAAGCCAGGTGGAGGGTCATGGTCAGTCTACTCCGATGCGCGTCTCAAGAAGAACATCGAAAAGCTCAGAGAAACCCTGCCCCAACTCCTGAAGCTTCGCGGCGTAACCTTCGAGTACAAGAACCCGGGATTCAAACTCGGAATGCCGGGGCCGCAGATAGGCATGATAGCTCAGGAAGTGGAGAAGGTGTTCCCTGAATGGGTCGACGAGGACGAGGACGGGTACAAATACTTGACCATCAGCGGCATGGAGGCCTTAGTCATCGAAGCCCTCCGCGAGCTGCGCGAGGAGAAGGACGCCGAAATACATGCTCTGCAGTCGCGGATTGAAGCTCTTGAAGCAATAGTGGGCAAGCTGGCTGATAGTCAGAACGGAAACAAGAGATGAATCGCAGCACACACGCCTTCCTGTGGATGCTAAGCTCCCTGATAGTAGTGGGTGCGGGTGCAACACTGGCTGATGAGTTCGAAATCAGCCGATGGACCATCGACGGTGGGGGAACCACCGAGAGCACCGGAGGCGACTTCGAGCTGTCCGGAACCATCGGACAACCCGATGCCAAGGTCATGGAAGGCGACGAATCCATATTGACCGGCGGATTCTGGTTCTCCCTGGATGCCGGCGACTGCAACAGCGACGGCGGTGTCAGCCTCTGGGACTACAGCGATCTTGAGTACTGCCTTTCGCTTTCCGGCCCTGAAGGCGGACCGGTGACAGGAGAATGCCGGTGCTTCGACGTCGACCGCGATGACGATGTCGACCTAGCCGACTCAGCACAGTTTCAACAGTCCTTCACCGGCTGATAACAGCAGCTGCAGAGCGGTCGGAATCGGCCCGACCATGCGCGGCATGTAATGAGGCCAAGCCGTACAAGACCGTGCAGGAGGGGATCACCCACATTCTCAGCGAAGCGACCTAATAATAATGCTAGTCCCAAAATAAGTGAGCGTGGGTGGCCTTGGGCATAGGAAAAGGCCTTCAAGCCGCGATATACTGGTGTTGA
>CP070744.1:4790993-4835990 GCA_020348265.1 Phycisphaerales bacterium
TGTGCAGCAGGATACTGTCTGGTGAAAGGCCGGCTGCTAGCATCATTGAGGCCCCGCCACCCGTTTTTGATGAACTGGAGCTCCCGTACGACCTTTATACCCCGGAGGACCTCGCGCATCGGGTCTTGTATGTTGAAGCATCGCGCGGCTGTCCCTTTGGTTGCGAGTTCTGTCTTTCCTCGCTCGATGTTCCACTGCGCACGGTTCCGCTCGACCGGTTTTTGGCGGCAATGCAGGAGTTGCTCCATCGTGGCGCTCTGCGGTTCAAGTTCGTTGACCGCACGTTCAATCTCAATGTCGATTCCGCGTGTGCTGTCTTGAGATTCTTCCTGGAGCGTCACCGTCCAGGCATGTTCCTGCATTTCGAGATGATTGCGGATAGATTCCCGGAAGGACTTCGCGGGTTGATTGGCGGGTTTCCAGCCGGGGCGTTGCAACTGGAGATCGGCGTCCAGACGTTCAATTCGGAGGTGGCGACCCGCATAGGCCGACGGCAGGACAATGTCAGAGTCGAGGAGAACCTCCGCTTCCTCCGGGAGCACACCGGCGTACACATTCACGCTGATCTGATCGTGGGTCTTCCCGGTGAGACGGTGGAGAGTCTTGGCGATGGGTTCGATCGCCTTATAGCACTGCACCCCCAGGAGATACAGGCGGGTATTCTCAAGCGCCTGCGCGGTGCTCCGATCGCCCGGCACGATGGGACCTTCGAGACGAAGTACAGCCCGCACGCGCCTTATGAGATCATGCAGAATCGGGACATCGATTTTCCGACGATGCAAAGGTTGCGCCGGTTCGCCCGCTACTGGGACCTGGTGGGCAACAGTGGGAATTTCATAGACACTCTACCGATGATCTGGACAAATGAATCGCCTTTCCGGAGCTTCCTGGCTTTCAGTGACTGGATATTCACCCAGGTGGGACGCTGCCACGGGATTGCCCTGACCAGATTGACTGAGCTCATGTATCGCTATCTCACCGAGGAAGCGGGGCAGCCGATCGAGGAAACTTCGAAAATGATCCTACGTGACTACCAGCGCGGCGGACGAAGCGATACGCCTGCGTTCCTCCGCGTGGGATCGTCCGTATCCAAGAGTGACAAACCCCGCGATTCGAGCGACCTGCCCCGCCAGGGCAGATTCGCCGCCGGATCGATGTAGCACTGCGTTACTTCAAATCGAAGAGGCTGTTGTCGTCGGTCTTCCCGAACCAACCGATGTGCAAGCGATCGGGGTTGCGCTTGTAGAAGCCACTCGCCCAAGTGAAGGTTCGGTGATGGGAATCGGCGTGGCCGTCGCACCAGCCCACATTGGCCAGTCCTCCGTGTCGGAAGTGGATAGACGGATCCATTCTATACTCGGAATATGCGGGGTGGAATCGCGGCTCGGCGAAGCTGTACTCAATGAGTCGGCTTCCCGCAAAGGCGCTGTCGGTAAACATTACCGTCTCAGCCGGCCGTTTGACGCGGCTTTTCCACGCGCCGGCTTGGTCGTTGTTCACTACCCATCCACCCTTGCGACCTCTTGCCAACTGCACGCCGATGAACGCGTTGTTGTAGCCATAACCCCCGTTGCCCCGCTCGAAGCCGTCGCCCTCGGCACCGATTTCGTTTGCGGCAAACGTCGGACACTGCCGAATCGCGCCGTCGGGACCTAGATAGGTTACGAGCGGTCCTTCTATGGGATTGAACGGTTCATTGGGACTCTCTCGCGTACCATGCCAGCGGTGTAGATTCTCGATGAAAACAGACGCACCCGGGCAGTACATCCCCTCGTTTTCGTCGGAGTAGTAGGTATTGGCAATTGTGATTTGGGCGATATTGGACCGGCAGGTCATTGCCTTTGCCTGCTCTCGCGCTGCGGAAATGCTGGGAAGCAACATCGCGGCCAGCAAGGCGATGATCGCGATGGTGACGAGCAATTCCATAACGGTAAACGCTGAGTACCCGCCCGTCCCCCACCCGTCGCGAAGCGCTGGGTGGGGAACCGACGTCATCGCCTCGATCAACCCTCCGCGGTTACTCTTGGCGTGAACGGGGTGGGCCGTACCAGCCACATCCAGTATGCGTCGTCGGTGGCGCGCGGGTCTCATGACACTACGCTCAAAGAGGACCGGTCATGCGCCGGGCCATTGCTGCGTGATCTGCGACGTCAATTGCGCTGTCAGGTTCGCGATCGACGCGCTCACATGATTCGTCCAGCTCACCCTCGCAGCCCAAGCAGTCTTGAAAGCAAGCGTGGTCTGCCAGGTCAATATCTCCGTCATTATCGCAATCACCGAACGGATCGGGCGTGACATCCGCCACCGCGTCGATATCCGGCGATTTCTCTTCCCAGAGAGGTAATACCACGTCGATCGGATTCCTGATCCGAATGAAGTCGAAACCCGGCAGACCGGCCGGGGTCTTGGTAATGGGATGAACAGCCCATGCTATGTCGAAAGCGTCACCGCCCCCTGACCCGGGCGTAATCCCGACCGTCAGTGGATCGTCCGGAGCGGTATAGAACTCCTCCGGTGTCACGAGAGGGTCATCAACAACGTTGTCTGCATTCCAATCACCCAGTATCAAAGTCGGCGTATACTCCGCATATCCGTAGATGCCTTCGATATCCGGTTGAGTCGAGGGATTATCGATGATCTCATAAGCGAACAACTCCGGGGGGAGTTCCCAGGCACGTGTGGTCCAAGTGCCTGACCGCCCGGGGGGCACCCATGACAAATCGTCGGGGGGGATGTCTTCCGTAGCTGGATCGTCGTCCCAGACCCGCGAGGTGAATTGTGCGATTGGATCGGTAATGTGCGATCCAGGGATGAGGAACCAACCCTCGTAAGCCTCGATCCGTCCGCTGTGGTCGGCGTCCAGGGCTATCTCGATTGTGGCACACTCGGCCCAATGACGTTCGGCGTCAGCGCTTGCCCAAAACGCGTTCCCAAACGCGATCGCATCCATGCCGAACGGATTGAGAGCGTCATCCTCGACGACGTGGTCAAACGCGAGAGTGATTGACCCGCCGAATCCACCCAGAGAAACAACCGAAGTCTGTGCCCCGTCGAACGTGCCCCAACCGACCGGAGGCCCCAGGGCTTTGTCCGGATCGCTGAACGTCGCCAGGTTTACATGCTGACCGGGAGCGGGGGCGAATTCCACGACCGACGTGGCGAACGGACTGTCTGCAACGGATGAGGAAGCAGCCGCGCCGACCACCAACAGCACGATAAGTGGATAGTGTGTTGTGCGCGTCATCTTGCCTCACCTCTCTGCGGGCAGCCCGAGGCAGATGGTTCTGCTGAAAGCACCAAGTCACAGTCTGCCGGCACGCTTCGGCCTCGGCGCAACATCAGAGTCCCGCTCGTCAGACAAACCAATGTCATGGCCAGCAGTCCCCACTCCGATACGGCAGGGACTGGATGCGGGGTGGGACTGTAGACGAAGACCGTACCATCATCCGTGTCGGTCAGATGTAGTTCTGATGTGACGGAGCTATACCCTACTGTGTAGAAGTTGTCGGACTGGGTCGCGTCGGGGTCGAAGCGACGCACCTCACTTGGATCATCGGGGTTGGCCGGTCCGCCACCGGCAAGGGCCTCGCCAACGGCGTCAGCACTTATCAGGGCTACAAAGTCTACCTCGCTATCACCGCCGGCTGCGTCGCCGCCGCCAATGTACAGGTTGCCTTCCACGTCAAAACCGAGTGATAGGGCCGAAAGGATGTCGACCACCAGCACCCCCCGAGCTTCGAAGTCCAGAGGCTGCTGCTGGTCCAAAGCCGCGGTCCACAGCTCGTGCTCGAACGCTTTCACCCAGCCCGTTCCGCTGGAACCGCCGTACGTCCAGCCGTTTCCCGTGTAGAGGTTGCCGGATGTGTCAAACGTGATTCCCGCCGAAGCGCCGTCTATGTTGCCGATCACCGTGGTCGTAGCGCCGCTTGTCACATTGAGCGTCAATACCCAGCTAGGCAAAGGATAGCCGCCCGCGGTTATCATAAGCAGCGTGTTGTCGTACCACTCCGCATCCCAGTGGTCGAGGGAGTACCAGTTCCCGCCCAGCGAGGGGAAGTCAAACACCCCCACCTCGTACGTCTGCCAATCTGAACCGCCGTTGTTGCCCACGGCGATCTTGCCACCGTCCGGCGAGACCCGGATGAAAGCTGCGCTGTACAGCGGGGGCATGTCGGCATCAGGAAGCGTTCCCAGCAGAGTAAACGAGCGAGATTGAACCGCGGATTCCAGGTAGACGTCCGCATAGTGCAGGAACACTGCGCGCCCGTCCGGGAGATGATCGAAAACGCTCTCAGGTTGAGGCGATTCGTACGAATCGGTCAACGAGTAATCTCCAAACACATCGGCACACAGCCGACCCGGCACAAACAAGACCCCGACGGCTGTTGCCAGGAACACCAAATGGAACTGTACTGCTCTTTCTGGACAAACTGACGCTCGATACATACAACGACTCCTTCCCCTGTTCCGAGCTAAACTCGCGTAACCCGCAACAGGCAAAAAAAGAAATCCCGACGCACCGCGAATGCGGAGTGCCGGGATTGGAATCGTTGCCGCTTGACCGTCTGAGAGACCATCGCCCATGCTTTTGGACCAGCACAGGGGCCTTTACCGATCGACACACCCCAGCATCCGAGGGCGCCTCGTAATGAAACAGCGATTACCGGCAGGTTTTCTGGCTTACGGATCATTCTACTTGCCACGCCTTCTCCGCCGGTCAGCAGGTCGTGCAATGTGCCTGCCTGGCGAATGGCCTCAGTATGGCGTTCGTCCCCGATCACAGCGGCGGGTCCACGGTGGATTCGCACCACCTTCCCTCAAGTCCGCGTCGAAGCGGACACCGGCAATCGCGACCTATTCACTTGTCAAAGGTCCGCCGAGAACAACGGGCCGTACCGTATCCTCTACCGCTTGCGCACGCGTACGTCAAGGGGGTTCTTTCCCCCGACGTCAGAGTTTGTGAGTTTTCTTGAGCGTCGAGAGGTGGTAGTCTTTTCACGGCGTTGGATTCTGAATCGTCCGAGTTAGTTCATGAGCGAGAATCCATCGACGCGGTTAGGTGACGCGACGCGAGTATCATCGCACTCCGCGCGGCTGCAAACATGACGGCCGAGTTTCAGGGAGCACAACAATGAGAACGGGTAATCCCACCTATCGGTGTGCATGCGTGGGCACGCTTGCGATAATTGCAGGCGCCATAGCGCTATCTGCGACGGTTCGGGGTCAGCAGGCGTCAGATGCCGCCAAACGGCCCAGATTGATGATGAGTGCCCAGATGCTCGTCAACCGCGAAGGTACCGGTGGCACGTTGGTCCTGAAGATCTACAACAACGGGACCGTGCCGCTGAAGTTGGCTGGTCTGAGGCCCTGGGATATGGCTGAGAGCGGCAACTTCGTCCTCTGCCGAGATGGGAAGGTAACGCGCTTCCAGCTCTTCCTCCCGTCGGGCGATCCCACGGAAAACACATTGGAGCCCGGTGGAGTCGATAAGGGTTTCCTCAATATCAGAGGGCTCACCGAAGGCCGCTACGACCTCGTGGGGCTGCTGTTTGCCACCGTAAAGGGCGAGGATAATGTCCGCACACGGATACCTTTGCCCATAGGACATCTCGCATTCAACGTACCTAACCCGAAGTAGCTTGAGCAAAGGCGCATCCGACCAGCCGATTCAGTACTGTTTGCCCGCATCGCCCCATTTGCACTTCAACAAATGCCTTGTGTGTGCAAATCTTCGGGAGCGTGTTCTGTCCCGCCACGAGTCAGTTTTGTTCAAGAGAACCGTTGAGCGGAGACGATGTGTTAGCGATATGGTGTGTCCGATAACCCGGCCGTTGATTCTGACGCGTACTCGTGGTTGGCCGCACCAGGTTGACTTTGTTCTGACATGCGGATGCCCGAACGCGCACGGGGCGGCAACGGAGCCGCTGGATGTGCTGGTTTTCAGGGATCCGATGGGAGACACCAGATGATACAGACCCCTCTACGCTCAAGATGGTTGCTAGCTGGTCTGACTTTGGTCGCGTTGACCTTTGCGGCCGACACACGTTTACAAGCTGACGATAAAGCTCCACAAAGTGCCCAGCCGGCGGCAACAGCTCCGCAGGCCGAACCGTACGATCTCTGGAAGACTAAGAAGTTGACCGGCGACTGGGGCGGGGCACGAACTTCATTGGAGGACAGTGGTATAAAGATCAGCTTGGTCTACAACCAGCAGTATATGGTCAACATGCGCGGGGGGCTGGAGACGAAGAACGGCAATGACTTTGCAGGAAGCTACGAGCTGAGCGTCGTACTTGACTTCGACAAAATGGGCCTGATCCCAGGAGGAAGCTTCTTCATCCGTCCCGCCAAAGGAACTTGGGGTGGCGAAGCCAGCGACTTCGACAAAGAGAAGATCGGTGGATTGTTCAAGACCAACGGAGATGCAGGTACGGAGGAGCCGGTCTACGTTGACAAGTGGTGGTACAGGCAGCGCTTAAGCGACGATCGTATAGAGTTCCGCGTGGGGCGCATCGACACCAAGAAGGACCTGTTCGACCGTAATAAGATTGCGGGAAGCGAAGACATCCAGTTCATGAACGCTGCTCTGGTGGCGGACCCCACGATTCCCCACAAACATGGGTTGGGTATCTACGCCAATACCTGGCCCACCGATTGGCTTTGGGTTCGCGCGGCAATTGTCGATCCGGAAGCACGGGCGCGACGTACAGGATTCGACACAGGCTTTCATGGCGAAGACCGGGTACGGGGTTTCTTGGAGGTGGGCCTGGCTCCTAGGTTTGATTCAGCCAACGGTAAGCTGCTCGGACACTACCATCTTGGCGCCTGGTATCGACCACATCCAAAGGCGGAATACCGCAACGATCTTGGTGGACTGCTTGCCCCGCGATCGCGCTCGGGTGACGTTGGGTTCTACTTCGGGTGTGACCAGTTGGTCTGGAAGGAGAACGCCGAACCGAAGGACAAGCAAGGCTTATCGATGTTCGCGCGGTATGGTTACGCCCACGATGATGTCAACAGAATCGAACACTTCTGGTCAATTGGTGGGCAATACCGCGGGGTTTTTGAAGGGCGCGATAAGGACGTGCTCGGGTTGGGCGTAGCCCAGGCCATTCTCTCGGATCAATATGGGGACGAGGTTCACGACGGTGCTGACCGTGAAACTGTCTATGAACTCTACTATGCGTATCAACTGACCCCGTGGTGTGTCTTCACACCCGACCTTCAGTTTGTCACCAATCCGGGCGGCGACCAGGACGACCGTGACGCCATCGTCGCCGGTTTGAGGTTTCGAGTCACGTTTTAGGAACCAGCTTCACCAAGGAGATCGTACTATGTCGAATACGTCTTTGGCGCGCAGGATGAAAGCGGCGATGCTGACCGCAGTCGTAGCAGTGGGTGGAACCGTGTTTGCCTCATGTGGCTGGACGGACCTTCGGTACAACTTCGTTGCCGGAACGCAGGCATTCGTTAAGGGGTACACGACCGATATGTGGGAAGCCATCGTCCCGGCCCCCGGTGACCTGATAAACTTCGCTGCCGCCGAGGAGTGATAACCGGGAGCGTAGTTTCATCTTGAGATGTGCAAGACGCCTCCGCAGAACCGCGCGTCCTGCGGAGGCTAGCCTTGCGCGGCATCGCCCATAGAGTGTTCCGGGTTGCGCAACAGATCGACCGGTCTGCGGCCTATGATATAGGCCCCTAAATCTTTTGCGCGGCCCCGATAAGATCTACGCTCTTGGCAGATCGCCACGGGGAAGCATGCTATAGACAAGCAACGCAGTTGACTTGTTTGTGGTTTGCTTCTAACGTACTCCGTATAACACGCTTGGTTCCTCCATAGCGAAGGATCGTGCATGGCAACAGTGTCTATTGGTCCGATTCTGAAAAGTAGTGACAATGCGGAGTCATGAGATGTTGAACCGAATAGCTTTGCGAATTGTTCTCTTGGTAGCGTTGGCCGTTTCTACTGTCACCATCACGGCCTGTCAGACGACAGGTAAAGCGCACGGCGAGGCACTTACCGGCGATGCCCAGGTTGCCCACGAGCGGCACGATACCGGTATCGAGAGTCACACGGCTGACTAACCGACCTGCCTGCTCCAAAGTGGGTCGGAACCCCCGGGCGGTGCGCTTGCGCCCGCCCTCCGCGGAGCGAGGATCTCCCCCACCTCGCACGCGGCGTGAGACTACGATCCCGTGGACACACATAGCCTGTGCCGAGAGCTGCCGTTGACCTCACCAAACATTGTCGGAATCGGCAGCCGATCTTGAGTGTTTCTTTGCCGGGGTACGCTGAAATGGCCGTTTCGGCCAACTCCCCACCGCATCCTTCAAACACGCCTGTTCGTGTGTGCGCGTAAGTTGAAGACGTTAGAGCAATTTCTGTTATTGTCTAGCGGTTCAGGAGTTGGGTGCCATGCCCAAGCGAAGCGCCGGCATGCAATTCGCCCGCTACACAATATCCGAATCTGCTATAACATAGAGCTAGAGCGTCGCAGCTGGTTTGCTACTCGACGATCTGGTTCTCCTAATCGGACAAGTCGCAGAGCCGGTGACCCAGCCGATCGATCTCCCTGCCCGCCGCCTCGATCCGTCCGTAAATGGTCGTTCTCTGCGTCGGCGAGTTGGTGCCGGGCATCCCGGGTGGAAGGCAATCCTCAACCGTCATAGCATCTGCAAAGGGACTCAGTTCTGCGGGCGCGGCAAGGTGACCGTGAAGCACGAGCCCTTACCCAACTCGGATGTGACAGTGATTGCCCCGCCTATCATCTGGACGAGCCCGTGGGCAATCGCCAGTCCCAGCCCCGTGCCCTCGCCGCTTTCCGATGACAGTTCCCCCTTGGTACTCCAAAACGGCTCGAAAACGCGCAGTCTCGCATGTTCATCGAGGCCGCACCCGCTATCGCAGACACGCGTCACGATCGCTTCGTCGGCGAGTGATACGTCAACGGTCAACGTGCCTCCGTCAGGCATGGCTTCCACCGCGTTTTGGGCGATGTTGTGTAATGCTGTTGTCACCTGCGCGCGAGCCGTTGGAAGTACGGGCATCTCCGGCAAGTTGACGACAAGTTCGATGGATCCACCCTCGATCATGCCTTCGATGTCGTGCGTGACGTCGTTGATCACTTCGGTAAAATCAGCCAGGTCCTCGGCGCGCTGATCGCCCTCGGCAAAAGCGAGGAGTCCGCCGATAAGATTGGCCGCCCGCTGCAGCGCCCCTCCGATCTGCTGGGTGACACGTCTGAGGATGATTGGATCACCGGTCGCATTGGCATAGTCGACGCTGGTCATGACCCCCCCGAGAATGTTATTGAAATGATGAGCGATGGCTCCAGCCAGCTCGCCAAGCGATGCCAGTTTGCGGGTCTCACTGAGTTCATCCTTCAGCGCGATCCATCGGGTGATGTCGCGAATTGCGACCGATGCCCCGGTGCGAGCCCCGGATGCCGAAACAACCGGAGCTATGGTCCCGATCAGGTTTTGCCCTTTCCCCTGCTTGTCGTGAGATTGAAACTCGAAGTCAAAGGTCTCTCCACTGGCTATTACCCCTGTGAACATTCGGCGGGCTTCCTCGCGGCGTTCCTGTGGGAACATAGAGACGATGGGTGTGCCGATCATCCGATCAGCGGCGGCACCGAACATACGGGCGGCAGATGCGTTCCACGCGCGAATATCCAGATCGCGATCGGTGGCAATCACTGCCACGCCCAAGTGCTCACACAGCTGACGATAGTACGCGTCAGTAGCGGTCTGAGGTTTCTCGTTCGCAGCCATGATCTATCGTGTGCGCTGTGGCACCTGCTGGGTCTGATACGGAACGGGAGTGACGAACAGCAACGTCTCGGATTGAACGTCACCTTGTTGTTTCATAAAGAACCTGTTTCCCACCAGGTACTCTTTGTCGGCCTCGTTGCTCGGGCCGACGACGAGAAACTCATCTTGATTGATCGGCAAGGCCGCGCTCAAATCTGCATATACGTGCCGATCATAGGCAGGTACCTGCCGGATGATCCCACCTCTTCGTTCCCAGGTCATTACCCCCCGATCATGCCGCACCTCGAAGGTGATCTTGAAGTCGGTATACCCCCCCAGTACAGTGTGAATCGCGTAATCCACGATCATGAGCTTGCTTCCTGCCGGGAAGGTTTTGCCGATGAGCCTGTTGTCCGGTCCGTAAGAAAAGACCGATTCGCTACTGTCAATCGAACCGAGCTCGATAACCACGGGCAAGCCGCCCTGTGCGAATAACTGGTCTTGTTGCGCCTTGGTATCACACGCGGCGAGAATGGCACGAATCGCGGGCCATGCATCGGCCGACGCCGCCCCCATGCGCAAGCCGTTGCGCGCGAGCCTGCCTGAGAGTCCGGGATCAACCCGCAGCTCATCAACGTGGTTCCAGATCTTCTGGGAGTGTCTGACAGACCCCATGGGCAGCTCGGTGCGCAGCAGGTCGAAGGCGATCTCTATTACCGGCGACGGGTAATCGGTGGTGCCACCGCGCTGGGGAAACGACGAGCCTGGCGACCCGGCATCCGAAACAGGATGGGCTTCATGGGGTGAGCTGGACGAGCGGTCCCCAGACGACCAGTGCACCAAAAATGAACATCCCCAGTTCATCAGACAAAAGGCCAGGACAAGCAGGCAACAAAGTGTAACTCGACCCATCATGGCAGCCATGCTCGGTGAGTATATGACAACAGCAAGCCTCGTCAACGACGATTGGGATTGCCGTGTTCGGTTATGACTATGATACGTCATAGCAGCAGGTATGTACAATGCGCACGTGCCTGCAACGAACGAGGTCTTGGTTCTCTTTGCAGGGAATCTGCACGCAGAACCGGCCGGCAGTCCGTCGAACAGTGCGGACTACGCGACATCGGTGTCGCATCGACGCTTGCGGCTGACGTCTGAAGGGTTCTCTCGATGCTCCCAAGTGGCGGCCCTACAGTTCTTCAACGGGTCGCTAGTAACGAGCGGCGATGGGCATGCGCCTCCCCGTGCCGAACGCGCGCGTAGTGACCTTCAGCCCCACCGGTGTCTGTTTTCGCTTGTATTCGTTGTGGTCGACCATGCGGGCTACGCGCTCTACCGTGGCGCGGTCAAACCCTGCATCGACAATCTCCCCTGCGGTCATGTCCTGTTCAACGTAGCGCAGGAGAATGGCGTCGAGAATGTCGTAGGGGGGAAGTGAATCGACGTCGCGCTGGTCCTCACGCAGTTCAGCAGACGGTTCCTTCTCGATGGTGCTGGCGGGAATGCACGGGCTGTCGGCTGACGAGTTGATATGTCGGGCCAACTCATAAACGACCGTTTTGGGCACGTCGCTGAGGACCGCCAGCCCGCCGCACATATCCCCGTACAAGGTGCAGTAACCCACTGCCAACTCACTCTTGTTGCCGGTGGTCAGGAGCAGCCAGCCGAACTTGTTGGACAACGACATCAGGATGTTCCCACGAATACGAGCCTGGATGTTCTCCTCCGCGATCCCGGCGGGTGAGTCGCCGAAGTGCGGGCGCACGGCATCCTCCATCGCTTGATGGGCACCTTCGATTGGTATGATCGCCAGACTGATCCCAAGGTTCTGTGCCAGTTCTTTGGCATCATTCACACTGTGCACGCTGCTGAACCGGGACGGCATGGCCACGCCGTGCACACATTCTTTGCCGATCGCCTCGACGGCAAGCGCTGCGGTCACAGCCGAGTCGATACCCCCCGACAAACCGAGGACGACCCTCTGAAATCCGCACCGGCGCACGTAGTCCCGGATTCCCAGAACCAGCGCCTCCCGAATGCCGGCGATTCGCTCGGGATAGGCTTCGATTCGGCCGCTGCCGGGAACATCGAGATCAACGATCAGGAGATCTTCACAAAACGACTTAGCCCGGGCTTCAACACGTCCGCTCCCATCCACGACCACGCTCGCCCCATCGAAGATGAGATCATCCTGTCCGCCCACCTGGTTTACGTGCACCAAAGGCACGCCGTGTTCGCGCATCTGCTTCGCAAAAAGCGCCTCGCGATGTCGTTGCTTTTCAGCCTCAAACGGAGAGGCGGAAATGTTTGTAAGAAGTTGTATGCCGGCTTCGACATTGAGGGCGACTGGGTCCAGACCATACACACGGCGACCCTCGAACTGACTGTCGTTCCAGAGATCTTCACAGATGGTGAGCCCGACACGGACGCGCTCTTCGGCGGCTTGGACAGTCACAGTTTGAATGGACTGCCCCGGACTGAAATGGCGTGATTCATCGAATACGCCGTACGTGGGAAGGAGCATCTTCGCATAGCAGTCTGAAATCCGCCCTTTTTTGCAGAAACCCGCGGTGTTGAAGATCCCCTTGCCCCTGCCGCTGGGGTCGGGACGCACAAAACCCACAATTGCCGCGATGTTGTTGCAGTGAGAGGCTATTCGTTCAGCTGCAGCCACGTTTGCGCGGATGAGGTCTTGGCGAAGGAGCATATCCTTTGGTGGATAGCCAAACACTGCAAGTTCGGGGAAGACAACAAGGTGAGCCCCTGCAGCCTTAGAGTCCTCTATCTGCCCGATGATTCGCGCAGCATTCCCGTCAAAGTCTCCGATAGTCGGGTTGATTTGAGCGAGGGCGACCTTCATGTGGGCGTTCCTACAGCACCGAAGACGCAGTTCTTACTGCGCAGGATTGTATTCAAATACACCGATCCTGCATGGGGTGGAATTGTTTTGTAAGGTGTCTTCCGGATCCTTCCGAAATGAAAAAGACGAGATCAGCGGCGCTCTTCCGTGTTCGGGCCGGAGAGAGGAGGATGGTGGAAGAACCTTATTTACCGCTGATCTCGCCTATCGAACAGAAAATTCACACAACCAGCGGCGGCTCTCCTGTTCGGGCCGGAGAGAGGACTGTGGCGGAGAGCCGAAACCCGCTGGTTCTGCTACGTCTGTATTTAGTTTACCTTTGCTGGTAGTGTAACGGGGAACCCATAGACCTCAACGCGGCCTCCAAGTTGAAACCGTCAATGCGGCCGCTCCTTCCCTGCTACGCATCCCGCCCAAGTAGACGAAATAAACGCCCCTGTAGTCCCTAATTTCAGGGCAGAATCGCATTATACACCTTGCACTGGCCAGTGCAAACGAATTCGAAGGCGAATATGGCCCAGGACGACCGTTTTTTTTCCAGCCGGTCTCCTGGAGTACGTCGTCAAGGCACACTCCATAACATCTCCCTCCCAGGCAAGCGCATGGCAGGTACCGGCGGTCGCGGTCCCTAGAGCTCCATGCGTGTGGATTCTTGGAAGGCCTCGTAGTAGAACCCACCGCCTGGAGACTTGTGAAAGTGCTTTCATGAGAAAGATAGCGGTAGTCGGAGTCGGCAAACTCGGGCTGAGCCTTGCCCAGGTCGCAGCGAGCCACGGGTGGAAGGTGTGTATTGCCGATGTCGACGAGGAACGACTCAGGCAAGCTGCCCCGGAGATTGCCAGGGGACTTGTCCACCTGCTGGAGACCGGCTGGATCGACCGCGACCGCTATGAGAATGCCCGTGAGAACATCCACATATGCGACATTCATGAGATAAAAGAGACGGCCGACGTCGAAGTCGCTGTCGAAGCGGTTCAGGAAGACCTTCCCGTGAAGCGGCAGGTGCTTGCCGATTTGGACGCGTCCACCCCCACTCCGGTTTTGCTGGCTACAACGGTTGCGTTGCTTTCGGTGACGGACATTGCCGCGAGACTGGGTGATCCGTCTCGCGTTGTGGGGATGCACTTTCCACATCCGTCCACGGGTGTCGAGCTTGTGGAAGTAGTAGCGGGTAAGCGGAGCGACAAATCGCGCGTGGATTCCGCGGTGAGGGTAGCTCGGGGTTGGGGTATGACCCCCGTAGTGGTTCAGGACGCGCCCGGATTTATTGTCAACCGATTGTCACAAGCATTCATCTTGGAGGCCCTGCGACTGCTTGACGAAGGCGTGGGCGCGATCAATGAGATCGACGCGGTGATGTGTACGCACGGCAAGTTTGAGACAGGCCCGTTTAGACTGTTGGACGAGGAGGGCTTGGACATAAGCCTGGCGGTGGGAACTTCAATCTGGGAACGGATGGGCAGACCTGCCGGGCTTGCACCACACGCAAGCCAGAAGCGGCTCGTCGCAATGGGGTATTCCGGGCGATCCTCGGGCCGCGGATTCTACAGCTACGAGTATGAGGCACCTGTGCCGGCCTTACCCGTGGATCGCAAGAGTTTTGAGCTGTCTCCGTTGCTTTCCGATGCGATGCTGAACTTCTCCGTCAAAGCCGGCGCAGCAACAGCAGGCAGCACGGAACAGTATATCTTCTGCAGGATACTCGGTACGGTTATCAACGAAGCGGGACGCATCTATGACGAGGATGTAGCCCGTCCGGGTGACATAGACTTGGCGATGGCCAAGGGGATGAAGTTTCCCAAGGGTCCGCTGGAGTGGGCGGACGAGATCGGCCACCGGACGGTGCGGGGTACGCTCAAGGCGCTAAACAGCGGCATGACCGATGAGCGCTTTGCCCCAGCGCCGCTGTTCGCCAATGCCGATTGACGCCCGCACCGCGAAATGGGCCGTCGCCACCGTGGCAGGCACAGGGGTATGCAGCGATGAAGTGCCCGAATTGTCATTCCTCCGAACACAACCACGTTGTCATGAGCCTGAGGAACATCGGCGTCACCGTCTTCAATACGGTTTTGCTAGCGGCGCAGATTGTAGTTGTTCACCACTTCTGGGAAGGGCTAGCTCTCAGGCGCAAGTGCGTCAAATGTGGCTTTCGGTTCGTTGGGCCTCGCCGTGAGCTTCCGGACTTCGACGAATGTGCCCAACGCGAGTACAACCTTACAGGCAAGGTTTCGGGCAGGTGCCCGGAATGTGGTTGGAAGCTGCCGCGAAGGTATCGAATGTACCGCCGCAAAGCTGACAAGAAGTTGAAACGAGACTAGCGGCAGCAGGGTGGTCTATGTCCGTCGATAGCAGCAGCCAGGTAATGAGCCAACAGCAACCGCGCCTGAAACGCGCCGAGTTCATCTTGCTTTGCGCGATATTCCTGCTTTTTGTAGGCCTGTCAGCGATAGGGAGCACATGGGGGCTCCCCAGCCGCAGCATCGACAAATATCTGTTTAACCTCGGCAGCGAGCCCTGGCCGGGTGAGAGGATCTATCGTCTTGCCGGTGCGGCAGAGAAGTTTTCGGCCATCCGCGGAGCGGACGTCGACCTCGACCCGCTGGACAAATCATCCGGCGAGCCGATCCCCCTGACTGCCAGAGAGGAGGATGTGGCAAAGATTTATCTTCGCTACCGACTCTACACTTATCAGCCGGATGAGATGATCACCATGATGGCTTTGGCGGGTATGCATCCGGGCGAGCTCGACTTGGACCCCAGGCTTTACCAGTACGGCGGATTGTTCATCTATCCGGTAGGCGGGCTGATCAAAGTCTGCGGAATAGTAGGATTGATCGATGTTCGAAGTGACGTCGTCTTCTACCTGGATAATCCCGATGAGTTCGGCAAGTTCTATGTAGTCGCCCGGGCATACGCTGCAGCTTGGGGCCTGGTTGGTGTAGCTGTAGTGTTTGCGATAGGGCGACGTTTGGCTGGTACTCGCGCCGGGCTGTGGGCCGCACTGTTCTTTACACTCACGCCCGTCGCAGTATGCATGGCCCACGAAGGCAAGCCGCATCTGCCTGGTGCGGTGCTCATGTTGTTGGCCGTGTTATTCGCGATGCGCCATCTGTCTTCAAGGCCTTCCCATGACGGTGCTCCGATCAGTCAGAGCGCTCGCGATTGGTGGCTGATGTGTATCTGTTGCGGAGCGGCATTCGGGATGGTGCTCTCATCCTGGCCGATATTCGTGCTTATTCCGCTGGTGGCTTTAGTCAACTGGAAACATCACGCCGAAAGCACGTTGAGGGCTGCGAGGTACACGGGGGTTGGGGTCGCCCTTGCCTGCGGCGTGTATCTGGTCACGAACCCATATATTGTCATCAATGCGCTAATCAACCGCGAGGTTCTCAAGAGCAACTTCGGCAACTCGCTGGCCATGTACGAGGTTTCCCGCATCGCTGAAGGACTGGCGCGTGTCATCGAGCTGACCGTCGAAGGCGCTACCCTACCGCTTGTCTTGTTGGGTGTGTTTGCTCTGGTTGTCGGTGCGGCGCGCAGGAACATCCCTATGGTTCCGCTGGCTACCGCTGCTGTGGTGTTCTTCCTGCAGTTTGTTCTGATCGGGGCGGGTAAACCGGCGGAATACGGGCGCTTCGGTGTGTTCACCAACACCGCCCTGGCGATCGGCGCGTCGTGTCTGCTTACGTACCGTCCTGCGAAGTACAGAATGCTGGTCAACCGGGTCGCGCCATTGCTGGTGCTGATATGGACTGCGTACTGTGGCGGGCTCTATCTTCGGAACTTTCAGCTTGACACGACTGACAAGGGCTCTCGGATGATGCTCGCGTCCTACCTTGCTCAGACCATGGAGGATTCTCCCGAGGGGCGCTCGGTCATGAAGCTTGCTACCTCGGCCGAACCTGCACCGTACTGTTGCCCGCCACTCGACTTCTCTCGCGCAGAAGTTGTACTTGTTCATAAGCGGCCCCAGACGGCAAGCCTATCGTCGTCTGACGAGCATTTCTTCTTTGAGCCCGTGGATGAACCTACCCCATCTGTGGTGCGTTTCTTGCAGACACCATCCCGAGTCACACCGATCAGCTGGGCCAACAAGCCTTTCCACACCGGTAGGTCGAAGGTGTGGCTGCAGCCGGCAGATTCGAAGGTGGAAGAGGGCTCAGATGAACGACCGGACCGTGATTAGCTCGACTGGACCAGTTGTCAGGCGGTCAGCTGCAGCTTGACCACTTTGATCGATTGCGATATCGTCAAGTTATCGTTCGATAAGCGCGTTTAGCCATGAGAGGAGATTCCTATGCCCAATCCCCTGTGCCACTTCGAGTTGATGACGAATGACCCGGAGAAATGCAAGGATTTCTACGGGAAGGTATTCGACTGGCAGTTCGATGACCAATCCATGCCGGGTTACACGTTGATCAATACCGGAGCCGAACCCACCGGCGGGGTCTTTCCGAAACCTCCCGAGGCCCCGATGGTATGCGCCAATCTCTATTTCAGTGTTGACCACCTCGATGCCCTGGTTGCCAAGGTAACCGAGCTTGGCGGGAGCATCATTGTCCCCAAGACGCCCATCCCCGGGGTCGGACACTTCGCGATGTTTGCGGACCCGGAGGGGATAGTGATTGGTGTGATGCAGCCGGCAGAGTAATCAGGAACGACAGCTACGGCCGTCCGCCCGACGGCACGAAGGCAGTACTCGGCTATCGAACCTGTCAGCAGGTGCCGGAACTCTCTTGCTTTTGCCGAGCGTAGGCGTGAGTCTATCGGCCTATCCCGACTTGCGTGCCGCGCCCGTTCCGGAGTGATGTTGAAGGAGTGAGCGCAGGGCAAGCAGTCGGCGAGTCCGCTTGGGCGGCGCTTCTTCTTCGGCCGGCTCCTCGTGCACGTGGCACGTGTTTACCGGGACGTAAACCTCTTTACACTGACGACAGTGACGTGGAATTTCGCTGTCCATCCCCCGCACTACGACTGGAAAGTCGCAATGTGGACAGTGCGCATAGTATGGCGACATCTTCAATCCCCCCAACTTAACAGCTAAGGAACCTTACCCCCAAGGCTCGCTTAGTGCGACTGAATACCCCGTTCAAGCCTGTCAGATGGCGACGGCGAACAAGATGACCGTCGCCACAACATCAAACCGACAGACTGTTCCCTCCGTAGTACCCCTATCACCCCATTCTTGCTGGCGTGTCAATTTCCCCGAATATACCTACTCGATGTACCCCACAGTCTCGGTAAGAAGCAGCACCGCGTCGTGCGTCCCGATCGGCATGATATCATCCGAAAGCGGAGCTTCCATAAACTCCTGGTCGGTGATGAAGACGTCCGCTGCTGACTGATCGTCCATCAACGCTCGGTCGTCGTCCACATGGTTCAATCCGAGCAGGTGACCCGCCTCGTGTGCTGCAACGTTGCCGATGGCTATGCCCATCTCGGAGACAGTCGGCGTAAACGTGAATACGCTCAGGCCGAAGGACTCCGTGTAGATGATCGCGTCGTCACAATAGTCCTCGTTATAGTTGTCCACCGACTCCGCTTGACCGAAGGCGTTGCGGTCGAACCCGCCGAAGAACACCGTCGAAAAAAGAACGTTGCTCGGCGGCGCCGGATCGTCACTCGTCTGAACAGTAACGTCGAATCGTTCGAAGTTCTGGGCGACGGTGTCCCGGATAGCTTCTTTCATGCCTTCTGTTTGACCACGATAGACCTGGTCGATTGCCCCGGCATCGAAGGGTACGACAGTGACGGTTTCAAGCCCGGACGAGTTCACCGTTCCTCCATCAAAATCAAGCACGAGCAACTGAGCAGTCGGCGGCGGGACCTCGGAGCCCCCCGATGCCTCGACGTCGATCGTATAACTACCCGTGTATTGTCCGCTCCCCGCAAAGGCGGAGTGAGTCACAACGAGATAGTAGTTGTCGCTCGAGTGCCGTACGATCCAGTCGATATACGAATCGAGGTATCTATCCGGCGACCCACCGCGATCGTCGCTATTCATCACCACGCGCTGTTCGCCGTCGAAGATTGCCACGGAAACATCCAGCTCCGAGTCGGTCGTGTCAGCATCGACTATGATTCGATCACCAGCTGACAAGGCACCCAGCAGATATACGTCGAGATCCATGTAAACGTCGACAGTCCCCCGCACTTTGGCAGACCCCGCTGCATCGAGCAAAATCGCAGTCGCATCATCAAAGGTGTCATTTGGTTCCCCGCTCGTCACCGGAACCGGGGCGATACCGCAGCCAGCCAGTCTGATCAGTAACAGTGCACATACGCCCTTGCTTCCATTACGGACATTCCGAGTCAGTGCAACCGCCATCCCTACCTACCGTTTCACTCGTGTCGACGCACGCCCGAAGTGCTGACCTCCAGCACTTTTCCCAAACGAGCAGATCGTTACTACCATCCTATCGGTGGCGGTCCTGTCCGGGCAACACTTATTGCCGCCAGCTCATTTGCAGAGTCGGGCTTATGGGCCGGCCTGCAGCCGACATCAGTGTTCATGCAGACCGCAGGAGCTAAGGCGGAGCTGCTCGCGTGCGGAGGGCCCGCTGGGCGCGGTTCTAAACCGTGCGGGATCGCTGTCCTTGGCATATTGCTTGAGGCGTGCCACGAAGCCATCTCCACCAAGAGTGTCGAGCAGGGTCTGTATGGCGTCCTGATGTCCGATGGGGAAGACGTCGGCGTAGAGCGGCGATCTGCGGAAATCCTGATTGCGCAGAAGATCGTTTAAGCTGGCGGTTACGTCCATGACGCCAAGAGCGTCTCTAGTATGCACCAGACCCAGGAGGTGTCCCACTTCGTGGCTGGCAACGTTGGCGATTGCGTTGCTCATCTCCGTCACCGACGGAGCCAACGATGCAAACGCCGCAAAAGTATCCGTAAAGACGATCGCCTCTTGAGACGACGTTGCGTTGAACTCATCAATCCCCTCAGCGACGCCGAGTAGTGCAGCGTCATACGTTCCGAAGAACAGACGCGACATGGTTCCATCGTAGGCATCGTCCTCGCTGGTGGAGAGTATGGTGATGTCAAACCCGATATAGTCCTCGCGAATCCCCGCGACCACCTGATCGATTATCTCGTCGGTCCGACCCGAAAAGGAGGCGTCGATTCCCGCAGCATCAAAGGGAGGCACGTCGATCGGTGCGCGACCGCCTACGCGCACGTTTGTTCCTCCGTCGAAGACCAGCAAAACGACATCCGGCCGGGATGTTGGTACGGGCGCGCCCGCCTGCTTAAAGGCCACCAGGCCGTAGTCCCCGTATGAGCCGTAACCGGGAGTCGGGGAAACAGCCACGTAGCACGACTCCGCCTCACGACGCATGACCACGTCCACAAAGGGCTGCGTTTCGCCCAAGTACACATTTCTGTGGTCGTTGACCAGAAGGGCTGTGCCGTCTTCGTCGAAGAGCACGATGACCCCGTCGAGCGTGTCATCGGTGGTCATGTCGACCACGATGCGATCGCCGATCACCACTGGGCCCAGATCATACACGTCCACGTCGCTGCGGCTGGTGATGTGCCCGCGAATGACCTGCTGTTCCGATCCCACCGGAACGTACTCTGCTGACTCGAGCATGTCATTCGAGTTTGACTCGTAGAAGGTGCTTTCATCACCTTCACCGAGTGCAGCCAGGCTGAGTGTCGTACGGGGTCGATTATCGTCAGGGAGCCCGACTAATGCCCCACATCCGCTTAGGACGATTGCGCTTAGAAATATCACCTGACGCGCTATGCGCGCCTGCTTCACTTTCCGAACGAACACAGCTTTCCCCCCTCAAAACTGAGTTGTGGAATCGTTTCCCCCCCCAACCCGCGGGTTGCAGGCGACCCCCCCTGGGTCAGACCAATCGCGAGGGTCCGGTCGAAGCCGAACAGGTTCTGCCACAATTGGCCGCCTACTTCGACGAGACCCCGCGATCAGCTGTGCTTCGTTCCCCTCCAGGAGTGAATGTACGATACGACCGCGTGGTCGTGCGGCGGGTGACTTGAGGAAAAACTCAGTTTGTTGTGCGTGGAGGGATTCTGGGACGCAGGGGCGGACTGGCGTGTACGTCAGTGGTCATGGGGCTATAATCGCCCGCCTCATGGCTACGCTCTTGTTGACACAACCGCAGCAACGGGCTGTTGAGACTGTCGGGCGCAGCGTCATCGTGTCCGCGGCGGCAGGGTCCGGAAAAACGGCCGTCCTAGCCGAGCGCGTCGCCTATCTGGTATGTGATGCGCCGTCGCAACGGCGCTGCGACGTCGACAATCTGCTTGTACTTACCTTCACGGATGCAGCTGCTTCCGAGATGCGCGAGCGCATTGTCAACGTAATCCGGCGAAAGGCGAAGGAGCGACCGCAGGACGAGCGACTCGGCCAACAACTTGCCTTGGTGGACGCTGCTCAGATCTGCACTATCCACTCCTTCTGCCTCTGGATAATACGTCGCTGGTTCAACGAAGTCGGGATTGACCCAACAGCCTCCGTACTTGACGAAGACGAGGCGGCGTTGCTCAAGCACGACGTGCTCGACGAACTGTGCGCCGACCTATATGCATCTGCCGCGTGCCCCGGTGATCCATTGGGTAAAGCGGATGCCCCCCCGGAGAAGGAAGACGCCCGGTTCGAAGACTCCCATTCGGTCAAAGGTCTCGGCGAGGCCTTCACAAAGTTGGTCGACGACTATGGTTTGGGAAGTGATCGCGACGTCACGGCGCTTATTCTCAACCTGTTTGACTTCACCAATTCGCTGCCTGACCCGGATGCCTGGCTAAATGATGCGGTGGAGTGCGTGGGGGTTCATCCGGAAGAATGCGTGACCCGACTTGCCCAAGAGCTTGCACCGGAACTGCGCGTGCAGGCCGATCACTGTGACAAGCTCGCAGCGATGCTCGAAGCATCTGATCCGGTTGCCCACTTCCACGCTGGGCAGATTCGCGCCTACGGCGATCAGCTAAACACCTGGATCGAGAATCTCCAAGATGCATCGGGCGGTATTGAGGATGCTGCTGTCGACGACGCAATTGACCACATTATCGATCGCTACGAAGCCGTGCGCCGGGAAATCGCGGGCCATGAGTTTAGCAGGAAGACGGGCCCGCGATTGGCCAGGGATGCCGAGCCTCTGGTACGTCAAGCGTATGACCGTGCGCGAGAGCAGCTCAGCCAGGTCAAGAAGAACTTGTTCGCGAAACGGCTCAAGGGGCGCTTTGCCCTTTTCTCCACCGAAGATCTGCTAGCTGGGCTCGCCCGGACGGCGCCATACATATCAACCGTCGTTGATCTGGTGATCGCGTTTCGCGAGGCATACACGGGCAGGAAGCGACGCATGGGCGTGCTCGATTTCGCGGACTTTGAGCGTTTGGCGCTGGGGGTACTGCACTCGAAGGATGATTGCGAACTGCCGTCGGACACAGCTCGCACGCTGCACAGGAAATTCACCTATGTGCTCGTCGATGAGTTTCAGGATATCAACCCCATTCAGGAAGCGATCATTCGACTGGTCAGTCGCGAGTCCGATCCCGACCAAGAGGATAACCTGTTTGTTGTTGGTGACGTCAAACAGAGCATCTATCGATTTCGCCTGGCGGAGCCCGCGGTATTCGCCGAGCGACTGCGGAATTCTCTGCTTTCGACCGGTGACAATTCGGCCGTTTCACTTCAGCACAACTTCCGCAGCCGTCGAGAAATCCTCGAAGCAGTCAACGTGGTGTTCCAGCAGTTGATGCGCCCGGGTATTGGCAGCGTTGTCTACGGTGCGGAAGCGATGCTCGAGCCGGGCCGCGAAGACGACCACAACGGCACGCATCAACCTGTCGAATTCCACTTGCTCGAACGGGCATTCCCATCAGGTGTTGCGGATGATGACGCTGTTGAGCGGGGGGTCGCGGACCTCGAAAACCCCGTCCGGTGGGCTCCTATAGAACGGGAGGCGTTTCTCATCGGCACGCGGATTCGCCAGTGGTTGGATGAGGACAAGGTGACCTTGCAGGGTGAGCCCCTGCGCTGTCACGACATGGCCATTCTGCTTCGGGCGAGCAAGATCAACGCCGAGCGTATGGCGGCAATGCTTAAGTCAATGGGTGTTCCCGCCTATGCCAACGTCGGAGGATCACTGCTCGGTGCCCGCGAGGTTCGCGATGTCTTGGCAGCGGTGGAAGTCCTGGACAATGCACAGCAGGATATTCCGCTTGCCGCGGTGCTGCGCAGTGGGATCATGGGCGAGCGACTCTCGGAAGACGAGCTGATTGAAATCCGCTGCCTCGATCGGGACGTCCCATTCCACACCGTGGTACGCAACTACTCCGAGAATGGTGGCAACGACACGATCCGTGAGCGACTGACCACCATCCTGGGCCGACTCAACCGCCTGCGGATTGAAGCGCGCTCTCGGCCGCTGGCCGACGTATTGTGGAAGCTGTGCGAGCAGCATGGATTCATGGCCTATGTGTGTGGGCTCCCCAACGGAAGTCAGCGCCGGGCCAACCTGTTGAAGCTGCACGAGCTGGCCCGGAAGTTCGCCTCCTTCCGCACCCAGGGGCTTCATCGCTTCCTGCGTTTCGTGCAATCGCTCGAAGAGGAGAGTCGCGAGATCGCCGCAGCCCCGGCAATCGGAGAGTCTGAAGATGTCGTCCGCATCATGAGCATTCATCAGAGCAAGGGACTCGAGTTTCCGGTTGTCTTCGTCGCGGGGCTTGGTGCGCAGTTCAATCTCGGCGATCGGAGCGGGCGGATGATCTTCGAACGTACTTCGAGAATCGGGCTGCGCGTAGTCGACACCGAACGAATGCTCGAGTATTCGTCAGTCGCTCACAACCTGGTGGCAGCCGAAGTCGAACGCTGCACCCGCGAGGAGGAGCTTCGGATTCTGTACGTGGCTATGACCCGAGCCAGGGACAAGCTGGTCCTCGTTGGCTCGAAGCGCAATGTCCGATCCTGCTTTACGTCGTGCACCGACAATACTGGGACTCGCCCGGCATCACTGTTGAGCATCACGTCCGCTGCCGCGCCGCTTGATTGGCTGATCCCCGCCGTATCCGCGGCACAGCCTGGAGCGGTCAGCGGTGTGGGTGGCGGGGCGCCGGATCATCCGTTGTTCGACGTGCGTTTGCACTCGGTGGAGGAAATGGCGGGATGGAGTCTGAGCCATCGCGCTGACGTCGGCGAGAACGCCGCGCGCCGAGCCGTAGCAAAATGTGACCCTCTCCCACCCGAGGAACCGCTCGCCCCGGACGATCCCGAAGTGGGACGCGTGATCGAGCGGCTGGACTACGTGTACCCGACGCTGTCGTCGGCATCCGTTCGGGCGGTGATGGCCGCCAGTGAGTTCAAAGGGACTTACGACTACACCATGGATCCCGATCAGCGACCCGGCGGTTCGCGGCTCGTCGGGATGTCGGAGACTCCGCAGCTTGGCAAGGCCGATATCCGGCCCGATGCGGCTGTAAACCGAGGGATCGTCACGCACAGAGTGCTCCAACACCTCGATTTCGGCCAGGCAGTGGATTCGCCGGGAGTGGCATCGGAATTGCAGAGGTTGGCCGGTGCAGGCATACTCACCGCCGAGGAGGTTGAGATTGTCGACCGAGCCTCGATCGAGTGGTTCGTGTCGACACCCCTTGCCGGTGCTATCAGGAAGGCGGGAGACGGGTATCGCCGGGAGTTTCAGTACATCGCCACTGAATCGACGACGTACCTGGATCGCTCCATTGGGGCTTCGTCTGGTGATGACATATTGGTCCGGGGAGTGGTCGACGGTATCCTACCGGTTGAAGAGGGAATCGAGATAATCGATTTCAAGACCGACGCCGTTGGGGCGGATCAGGTTGGCGAGCGGGCCGAGCGCTACCGCCCGCAGATGGAGCTATACGCCCGAGCGATGTCGCGAATCTGGCGTCGAGAGGTTCGTGCCTGCCGATTGGTGTTCCTGTCGGCACGGAAGCTGGTCGCGTTGAAGGATGTGAATACGAGCTTATGACAGCGACTTACTCCAAGACCGGGCAAGAAACCACGCACAGCGAAGAGTTCAATCAGCGGGTCCGGCGAATCGGGCACAAGATCTTCGAACGAGCGGACACGGCCAGGCCCATCTTTCTGGAGAAGGCCTGGTGGTTGGAGCAGATGACCCACGTGGTCGAGACGGATGAGCGTCTCAAGACACGGGCGTTTTCCTTCGTCGATTGTCTGCCATCGCTGGGTACCCACGCCGAGATCGCTCGCCACGTGGCCGAGTACTTGAGCCCGGAAGCTGTCGATCTGCCACAGATCTTCCATGCGGCCGTAGGACCCGGGCCTTTCCGGAAGCTCCGCGAGGACATCATCGGATGGGGGGCCAGGTTCGGCGCTACCCAGATGGCCGGTCGATTCATCACCGGCTACGACGCTCCCAGCGCCATCAAGACGATCAAGCGCCTTCGTGACAAAAGTATGGCATTTACGATCGACGTACTCGGCGAATCGACAACGAGCCACGCCCAGGCCGATCGCTACGCCAATGTGTATTACGGACTGATAGACGAGCTTACTGCGGAGGCGAAGAGTTGGTCCAAGATTTCCCTTATCGATGAAGACTCTTTCGGTCCCATGCCTCCGGTGAACCTCTCCATAAAACTGACCGGGTTGGACCCGCACTTTGATGCTATCGATCCCCAGCGGGCCATCGACGCGGTCAGCGGGCGCCTCAGGCCGCTCCTGCGCCGGGCACGAGACGCCGGCGCGTTTGTCAATATCGATATGGAGTCCACCAAGCACCGCGCGATTACATTGAAGCTGTTCAAAGACCTGCTTATGGAGGACGAATTCCGCGACTGGACCGACGTGGGCATCGTGGTGCAGGCCTATCTTACTGATGGCCAGCGTGACCTCGACGAGCTGTTGACCTGGGGCCGGCAGCGCGGCCATCGTTTCGCCATCCGGCTGGTGAAAGGCGCTTACTGGGATGCGGAAACGGCAGCGGCTGTACGGGCCTACAAGAAGCCGCCGGTGTGGATGCGGAAGTGGGAATCCGACGCTTGCTATGAGCGCATGACTCGGGACATGCTGGAAAACACGCAACTGATCAGGCCGGCATTTGCCAGCCACAATGTGCGCTCCCTGGCCGTCATCCTGGCGACCGCGGAGGAGCTGGGTCTGACACCCAGCGACTATGAGCTGCAGATGCTCTATGGCATGGGCGATCCGCTAAAGACCGCGCTGGTGCAGATGGGCCAATGCGTGCGTATCTACTGTCCTTACGGCGACCTCATGCCCGGGATGGGTTACCTGATTCGCCGCTTGCTGGAAAACACGTCGAATGATGGATTCTTGAAGCAGAGTTTCTCGGAACGCGGAAGCCATGACCGGCTCTTAGCTGATCCGGCTGTGGCAAGGCCGCCCAGCGCACCGCTCCCGGCGCGCCATTACCAAAACACCAACGGTGAGGAGGTTATGTCTACGTTCACCAATGCGTCCAACACGAACTTCGCCGTGGATGAGAACCGGCAGAGGATGATCGGTGCCTTGGAGTACATTCGCGGGGAATTGGGTAAGTCCTATCCGCTGATTATAGGCGGAGAGACGGTGTCGGCGGATGAATCCTTCGATAGTCTCAACCCTTCTCGGCCCAACGAGGTCGTCGGTAAGGTAGCCAAAGCAACAACAGACGACGTGGATCGGGCGGTGGCTTGCGCTCGCAGCGCGTTTGCCCTGTGGCGTGATACAGCCGCCGCTGAACGGGCCAGATTGCTGCGCCGGACGGCGGATCGCCTGGAAATGCGGCGGTTCGAGCTGGCGGCTACGATGATCCTCGAGGTCGGGAAACCCTGGCGAGAGGCAGACGCTGATATCACCGAAGCCATCGATCATTGCAGGTACTACGCCGAGCAGATCGAACAGATTGAATCGCAACCTCGACTGCGCAACATTCCCGGTGAGGACAACATGCTCACATACTCGCCGAAGGGAGTCTGCGGAGTGATCGCCCCTTATGCCTTCCCGCTGGCGATTCTCACGGGCATGACCACAGCCGCTCTGGCGGGCGGCAACACGGTGGTGATGAAACCGGCCGGACAGGCGTCGGTTCTAGGCTATAAGCTTGTCGAGGTCCTCCGGGATGTGGGCATCCCTGCCGGCGTGGTCAACTTCGTGTCCGGTGTCGGTGCCACCGTCGGCCAGCACCTCGTTGAGCATGGTGATGTCAACCTGGTGGCCTTTACCGGTTCGCGCGAGGTGGGCACGGAGGTCATCCAATCCGGTGCGATAGTCAGGCCGGGCCAATCCTTCATCAAGAAGATGATCGTCGAAATGGGGGGGAAGAACCCAATAATCGTTGACGACGACGCCGATCTTGACGGAGCAGTACAGGCCATCGTCGAGTCCGCATTTGTCTTTGCCGGTCAGAAGTGCAGCAGTTGCAGCCGTCTTATTGTCCTCGAAGGTGTGTACGAGGCGTTGACCAATAGGCTTCGTGAAGCGGTCGAAAGCGTTCCCATCGGCCCGGCGGATCAGCCGTCCACCATGGTAGGACCGGTGATTGACGCAGATGCCCGCCGGAGAATCCAAGACTACATCGACATAGGACGATCCGAAGGGCGGGTCCTGGTGGAAGCTTCGCTTCCCGAGTCATGCGGCAGCGGATTCTTCATCCCGCCGATCATCTTTGCCGACGTCAAGCCTGATGCCCAGATCGCCCAGCATGAAATTTTCGGCCCGGTCTTGGCGGTGCTGCGGGCAGCTGATTTCAACGAGGCTATCGACATCGCCAACAACACGTGTTACGCGTTGACCGGCGGAGTCTTCTCGCGGAGTCCGGCACATATAGACATGGCTCGGAGAGATTTTGCCGTGGGCAACCTTTATATAAACCGAAGGGTTACTGGATCACAGGTCGACGTGCAGCCCTTTGGCGGGTTCAAGTTGAGTGGTACGGGCGTGAAAGCCGGCTCGCCGGATTACATGCTTCACTTCATGGACGCGCGCTGTATAACCGAGAACACGGCAAGAAGTGGACTAGTGCCCCAGGAGCAGCGCACCAAAGCCTCCTAGAGGTACGGGATGGATACGAGAAAGCAAGACTAAGGGAGATGGACAAGGATGGAAATCGAGTCGTTTGCGCTAAATACGTTAATCAATGCGATCCTCATCGGTCTTTTCCTGATTCTCGCGGGTGGCATCTTCTAGCGGCGTGTTGACCGAGTCTCGCGGCTATCTGAGCCGCGAGGTCCAGCCCGCGCAGAGGTCCGCGCAGGTCTCACGCGTGCAGATCGTGTTGCGACGCCGAAGTTCAAGAGAGCCTTAAAAGGTGGCGCCTTGTGCACCTTCACGCTTGAGTTCACGGGTGTGCCACTGCTCTTGAGCAGTGCATGAACGTTGCCAGACCCTCTCGGCACTGCCTGAAGGGAGTGGCACACGAAACATCGCGAACCGCTACCTGCGGATTGACCCGTGACAACGCGCAAACGCGATAGAGGGCGATTCGCGGAGCAACGCAGGGGGGCGGTGTGCATTTGACGCCATCCGTCCCTTGCCTGTAAACTCAAGCCAAAGTCTTGGCTCAGGAGCATGTTCGATGGCAGAGGAAGAAGTATTTGACTGTTCGGGTTGCGGGGCCAGTGTCTATCAGGATCACATTGACTCCGGTATCGCAAAGTACGAGGGAAGCAAGCTTTACTGCCCACATTGCCTCAAAGACCGGGAGAGTTCCGGCGACGACGGTGGCGGCGCTGGCGGTGGTGCAGACGTGTTCGAGCCCATCGAGTTCAACGACGTCCCCGACCGCGGCGAGCCCTTGGTTGACATGACCGAGAGCCGCATTCAGGCCACGACCGCCACGGGACTCGGCGATGCCGGCGTCTGGGATGAGTCCCGGTTCGGGAGGCCCCTTAACCCCAAGGGCGAAACGGCATCACGGTGCAGGACCTTCCACTGCAAGCTGACTGATGCTGCTCTGGGTTTCATGACCAACCAGATCAACGACTGGCTGGACAAGAACGAGGACATCAGCATCAAGTTCTCGACCTCATGCATAGGCATGTTCGAGGGAAAACACTCCGAGCTGAACCTCTTCCTGACGCTGTTCTACTAGAATGTCTTCGTATTCTGTGTAGCGGGTCAGGAGTTGGGTGCCATGCCTAAGTCCCGGCGCGCCGGGACGCCGACATGCAATTCACCGGCTGCACAGTATCCGAATCTGCTATAGAGCGCTTCTTGCATCTGTTTCCAGAGGAAACAGCGCTTCTGTACGGAGCCGCGACCGTGAGGGAGCGGACCGCTGCGGTGTGGAACGAGTGCTGCGTGACTGCCAATCTGTCGCCAGATGCCATGCCCCAGCCCGCGGAACGCGGGCGCCGCCATGCTGGGCAAACACAGGGCTGCGTACGTTTTGCTACCGGTCTAATCCGGGCATTCGCCGTCGTCGTGTGGTGTTGCCAGGTTCCAACTCCTGAACGAGCCCGCTCCGTTCAGTAGATCGATGGTGCGCAGGATGTCCGCAGTGTTGACCACCCCCGAGTGATCGATGTCGCAGCTATAGATTCCCCAGGCCGGTGTGCATACCTCGTTGAGGCAGCAGTCGATCAAAGACAAGATGTCATCTGTATTGGATATGCCGTCAGCGCTCACATCCGCAGGTAGCGAAGTGAACTTGCCCGTATGTTTGATTCCATTGTTGTCAGTATAGGTGATCTTCGTAACGCCCCCGGGTGTGATCCGCCGATCGAGCACAATCGCATATTCACCGTCGCCATGGTCGACAACGTGATCGACCTTGTTGAATCTGTACCAATACTCTTGCTGCGTTTCACACAGGGTCCAACACTCGGGTTCCGCTCCCGGAGGAGCGCCGACTGAGAAAGTGTCGATACCCTGCAGTGAATGTGCCGAGTCGATTACCCGGGGTTGCCGGGCGTCGACCACCCCGGGTGGTGGGTCGTACCATTCGACGGCTCCGTCTGCAGAAGGGCAGATCGCCGGGCATTCTTGCGCCTCGCCCTCGCAGAAGTCACGTGGAAACCAGGTAGTGGAATACCCGGTGTCATCGCCAATCGCTTCGCACTCATCGTGGGTTAAATGAGCGCAGGTATGATCGGGCAGGCAGCAGGCTTGTGTCCCGCAGGGTGGCTCGCCGCGCTGTGCCCACGGATCTTCGGGATCGTAATTCGACGAGGGACAGGTGGCATCGCGGAGCCAGCGCCCGCCCACGCACTCCATTGCCGGCACTTCCGACAGGCAAAGGGGGACCTCCTCGCCGGGAACGTCCGGTTGGTCTGGACAGCACGCCCCCAAGGGTGTTTCGCCACGGCAATAGATGGCAATGTCGAAGATTGCGGGCGTGCCGTCCGGGAGCTCGTCGCCATCCCATGATCCATAAGTACCCCAGAAACGCGGGCTGCTGTAGCCGACTTGATTCTCACCGGCATTCAAGACACCCGTACGCGGCTTGTTGGCCTTCCAGCTAATAAAGAAGTCGCGATCGATGAACAGGTACGGACCGAACGCTAGCCTGGCAATCCTGAGGTTGCCTTGTCCGCATCGCGCAGAATCGCTGCACTCCCATGTGATATCGGTCCCGGGAACCGGGTCGACCGTGGGGAACTCCCGCAAGTCGAAGTCCATTTCGTACGGACCGTTCCGGCCTTTGGTCGCGATTTCGATTGTGCTGAGCTCGCATTCGCAAACGGAGAGTTCGATGTCGTCCAGGAAGCGGAAAAACTCAGTCCCGGGAGGCAAGTCGAGAGGCGGAGCTCGCCGGTCGCCTTTCGCCTGGTATGCAACATACTGTGTCGAACAGTCCGCAGGTGTCCACAGTTCGGCAAAGAAACTCGCGTGCGCCTTTGCGGGATAACCCCCGAACCAGGTGTTGCAGCCGGTGATTACATGACTGTATTGGTCGGTGGAGAAGCCGACATTCGGCGGTGCCCCGACCACCCAGCCCGCCCGGTTGGTGGAGAGTTCGACGCGTACCCAGACTGTGGGCGGGATGACCGGCTTGTCGGTAGCAACGCACTCTGAACCTTCAGCACAGTTCTGTTCGCTTCTTCGGCAATACGTATTGTCGTCACAAACACCGAAGTCGGACCAGCCGAAGGGATAGCACGCGGAACCATCCGCACAATCCTGTATCGAAATCCTGCATGCCTTGCCGTCGGCGCATACTCCGCTGTTTGGATCGTCAAAGTCGATAATAAGGTCGTGGAGTACGCTCATGTCATCGTCGAGAGCGGCAAAGGTAAACTCCGTCCCCGGGATGCCCGGTGCGTTGTAGGGCACAGTGTTGGGGCACGCCTTCTGGAGTCGAATGGTCACGTCGAAGGTCCCACCGCCGTCCTCAACGCCGCCGTTAACCCTCAGGCTGAAGCCGCTCAGCTGGCAGAAGCCGGTGAGGTTTGTGTAAAGGTCGTCGGCGATGCGGTAGAACCGCCCGGGAGAGTAGACATGCGCGCCGTTCGTGTTGCTGTAGACAAGCTTGTCATCCGGGGTCCCCACCGTAGACGACTCGACCTCTTGCTTACCCGGATGGGCTGCGTAATGCGTGATCACCCGCGCATCAGCAGGCAGCGGGCGGAGTCTGTCCGACGAGATATCGTCAGCCAGGATGGTCCGCGCGGGCTGCTGTTCGGTCGATGCCCCCGGTGAGATCACTGCCCTATCCTGCTCGTCGACCGCCCGGACCGAACCCACTGCAAACATCACCGCGACCACACATGCCCGGAGCGTTCCGTTCGACATGTCACGCCTCCCGAGTGGATTGACCCACCGAGTCGCGCCGCGCCTACCCCCGGTTCGAGTGGTCAGAGCGAGTGCCGACCGAGCCGACAACATCGCACCTGCGTGCATACCCCACATTTGCCTCAGTGTATGGACGCACCCCGCTTGCCGCATCCGCGACGCAATGATTTTAGGACCGTCATGGGCCTATAATCAAGCAAATTGTGCAGTTTAATTGCACATGCCGGCGGGGGTGAACCCCGCGGAGTGATCTGAACCTCTACCAAACGCTATTCGGGGTCGATAGGAGCGCTTTGAGCAGCCTTAAGTAGTTCGTCATGCTTCCAGTAGCACCGCGGTGTCGACAGCAAACCGACGACCGAACCTCCATGCTCAAACACGCGTCGGCATCGATTCCAAATTCCGCTCCCTGACGGTCGCGGCTCGGTACGGAGATGCCGGACTATGGACGGCAGTTTAGGTGCCTTCAAAGGCCAGTTGGAACGCAGCCATGTCGCTCAGGTCGATGTCTTCGTCCGCATCGAAGTTGAAGGGTGTGCACTCAAGCAGATACGGACCACCCTCCGGGCCGGTGAGGCAGTTGATCAACTGGGCGTGGTCGAGCAGGTCAACGGCACAATTACCATTGGCATCACCGTCGAGCGGCAGACACAGATCGTCCGCGGTGATTATCAGCTCATCGATAGCTGCCTCAACCGTATCACTGGGGGGAGCATCGTCCTGGGCCGCAAAGCGCAACTTGACCGAGTCGGTCAGTTCAATGAAATCCTCCAGCTGAAACGAGACCTTGGTCCACTGGTTGGCCCGTTGATCCGGTCCGATCATCTCCAGAAGTACCCACGTGCTACCGTTGTCGTCCGATGCTTCCGCCTTGTAGAAGTCGTCATCGCCGTCGAACTCTCGCTGGAAGAACCAGCGGGCGAAGCGCAGCTCGGCGTTAGACCTGCCACTCAGATCGATCGTCGGAGAAACCAGATATGTCACTCCTCCGTCGACATCCCCGATACCGAAGGAGCCGCCGGCATTCTGTCCGGTGAAGGCGCAACCCGGTCCGGCAAAGGGGTCCTCGGGTTGAGACGGACCGGCCGAGGATGTATAGGTCCCCACCGGATCACCGATCTCCCACTGACCTTGCGACGCGGTGTCATCCGCGCTGCCCAGTTCCCACCCACGTATGTTGCCGTTGTCGAAGTCGTCCCAGAAGAAGGTAGCCACGCAGAGTTCGTTGCCCTCGTCGCAGTAACCTCCCGCACAGGGATCCTTGCCGGGTCGGCAGAATCCGTCTGCGCAGCTCTCCGCCCCGGTGCAGAATACACCGTCATCGCAGAAGGTGGCCCCGTCGCAAGCGCAGAAATAGACCCTGAAGTCGTCGATGTACCAGCCTTCGTACCCGCCGCAATCCTTGCCAAACTCGAAGCTTATGCGGATGGTGTCCGACCCGCTCACGAAAGCGCTAAGATCGACCACCGACGTACCCCACACCGTGCCGATGCCGGTCCAGCCGTCTTCTCCCTGTAATGGATTAACGTATCTGGAGGTCCCGATGATGGAGTTGTACCAGTTGTACTCGAAGGCATGTGTTGGAATCAGCTCCCAATCCCCCCCGTTGACGCTGATCTTGACATTGCCCCCGTCGGTGGCGAGTTGCGTGCCGATGAAGTGCGTAAAAGCGAGCTTGGGCTCGTTAAGTTCGCCAATCCCCTCGGGAATGAGGATCTCGGGGCTTATCAGCGAGTAGAGTGCCACCGGGTCGGTAGGTTGACAGTACCGCGGGTCGGAAACATGCCACGCGGTGCCTTCCCGTCCCATAGGCAGGTCTCCCCGCAGCGTCCACTCGAAGGAGGTCCCCGGCGGACTGCTCTGAATCGTCCAGTCACCCGTAGCGCCCTCGAAGTCATCGCTGAAGATGTTCTGTCGCGGCGAACACTCATCGGGCGCAACTCCGTCAAGTACATCCTCTATCGAGCCGCAGAGTCCGTCCATGTTCATCATTACCGCCCGCAGGGCCTTGTCCACCTGCTCGGCGTCGAACTCGGTGAACTCGCTATCCGACGGGAGACCCGTTCGCGGATCGAGGGGAGTAGTCCCAATCAGGTCATCTGCAGCCTTAGTAAAGGCCAAATACGCGATTTCGAAGTCCGAGGCAGGCACGAGATACGTTGTAAGGGCACGATACCAAACCGCCGCCGCCTTGATCGCCCCGATTCCGGTTATGTCATACCCGCGGAACGATTTGCCGTCCACGACCATCGCAAACGCATGGTTGGGGGTGCCGTTGCAGTTGTGCACACCGCCGTTGTCAGCTCCATCCGGTCCTCCGCAGGTCATGAGTACGTGATACGCATAGTCAGGCTGGAAAGTACAGGTTGGCTCCCACATGTCCCGGATAGCGCCGTTGAAGCCTTGCGGGTGGATGGAGTCTTCCGACAGGAGCCAACGCATCCCGTCGGGATAGCCGTATTGAAAGTAGCTGCATGTCCCCGGTGTGCGCCGGTTGTTCGGCGTGTCGAACCCCGGTCCGACATAGGTGCTGGGCACAGGCCAGTCCGGGCCAGACGGGTCACCCGGTTCGGACACGTTGCCGTTGAATAGGTCGATCATCTCACCCCAGACATCGGAAAAATGCTCGTTGAGCTGCCCCGATTGGTTCTGGTAGATGAGATTGGCGGTGGCATCGGTCAACGCGTGACCTAATTCATGCCCGACGACATCGTCATATTCCGTGTACGTACAGTACGCCGCCTGCTGGCCGTTCCACATGGCGTTGGGACACCACTCATCTATCTCGGGATCAAGCGAACGGTAATTGACCGTGGAGACGATGGTCCAGCCCATCCCGTCAATGCCATCGCGGCCGAACCCACGATGGAAGAAATCGTACCAGTCACCCGTATAGTCGTACGCCCTGTTGACCTGTGCGGTCGACGAGGGAGCATCACCCTCCGTACGCAGCAAGATCGTCCCAGGCAGTATGTTCTGGTTCTGCGCGGTCCAGACTTCCCGATACAGAGCCGTGTCGATCATAGTCCACTGGTCAAGCACCTCCCCAGAATGGGCATCGACGAAGAACGCCTCGCGCAAGGGCACCGTGGGATCCGACAGAATCACGTGGTATGCCAGACGTGCACCTCTGTGCGGATCGCCGTACCAGCCGGGATCGACTATGACCAATTCGTTTTGATCCTGATAAGCGTAGGCGCTGGCGATTCTCGCGTGCGCTAAGGACGCAGCAGCGGCGGCAGACAGCCTGGGAACCGTGTTCAGCCGGTCCGGAATCGGATGAAAATGACCGTTTGCAGCAAGGAATTCCCCCGCAGCGTTCTGATGCACTTTCAGCACGGCAGAGAACACCGGGACACCAGCGTAAACCTGCTGATAGGTCGTATGCGCCTGCCCCAACCGTCCCACAGACCGTTTCGTCTCCACCAACTCTCGTTGAGGATCCTCGATGCCGAACAGGTGGCCGTGCTCAAGGAAGAAATCCGCGGGTTGTGCCGCGGTTCGCCCGCTGGGGAGCTTCACCGGTATCGGGGTCTCCCCGGAAGCTGTGATGAACGTAGCCAAGCCCGTCGCCCCCGACCGGTGTATGACCATGCCTGTAGCCTGCTCCGCTCGCGCTTCGACAAGACCACCCGTGACGACGACTATTACGCAACAGACAAGAGCCAGCCGATCAAACCCGATGGCTTTATCCGATGGACGATTCATGAAGTTGCTCCGCAACAGGATCCGGAGTGCCCTCGACCCCGACCGATTTCAGACTCCGCTGAGCTTGGTCGCGCCCTGTATTCAGATCTTCACAGGCTGAAGCGGCAACCTTGCACCTTCGACTCAGGTCGCTTACACGTCCCTGGCAGACGAGTGTCTGCAAGGCCGTCGCAATCTCAGCTACGTGCCAGCCCGTCTCTCGATCTCTTTACCTCTTTGCGATTGGTCTGCGCAGCCCAAGCCACCACACCTAGCGCTATGTGCCAACCGCCCTGCAAGGACAACACCTTTCCTTCCCCGATCCGATACTCGGAAAGGACTCGCCGTGCTTTGGACTGGCACGCGTTGTTGCCACGTGCCGATAACCTACCGGCACGGTTTCACCACTATTATAGGGTATCGAACAGCAGTTTTCAGCAGAATGACCCTCCGAACTGTCGAAAACTGTCCGGGATTGAGGTCGTCCGCACCCGATACGGAGATTATGAATTCAAGGGGGGCATTACCGGTCGTTCGAGCGGATCGTCGGCGTGGTTCGCTTTTACAATCCGTCTCAGCCCGGCAATGCCCCCTGGATACACCCCACACCAGACGAATCTAATCAGAAGGACTTGCGTGGTAATCCGGTGAAGGACTCCTGGCGCGCCCTGGCAGGTAGACCCGATTGAGGTGGGATGCCTATCCCCCTCCGACTGAAACACCTTTGGACTAAAGCCGCAGTAGGCCCATCCGACCTCTTACTCACGCCTGAGACCCGATGTTGGACAGAACACGACAGTTACGGCAAACAGACCGTCGCGGTTGCGCGACCGCTCTTACGGTTGCGATGTCCAACAAGTAACCAGCAACGAATGCCGCCCGTGCGCTGAAGCGAACCGGCGGAGCCAACCAGCGCCCAACACGTCGGGGAGTCCAGCGTGCGAGCCGTACACCACGGATGATCACACAACCCGCGGAACGCAGACCCGCGTGCTGCTCACACACTTGGCGACTCCAACCCCGTGCCAAGAGCGATTCTCTCCTAGAGCCCGAGGCAAAGGGCATGGGGAATTGCCGGTTTGCTCGGGCTCCCTCTGTAGCGTGCTCCCGCCCCACCGTCTATTAGCATAGGCAACAACACGTGTGAAGGCGACGGTAAATCTCAAAAAAACAAAAACAACCCAGAATGAATCAGTGTCACGCCGGCGGCAGCTAATCTTCAACCACGTGTGGCGACCGGAAGAATTACATTATGAGAAAGAGTGAATCAAGCTCGTCACCAACCAACTAACGCGTGCTGCAATTGTCAGACCGCTCCAGGTTGGTGTTGCCGTCTCGCGCATCGGGAAAAAACCCTAGGTTCACACATTGTGTGGTCTGCTTTGACAGCGGGAAAACACAGGTCGACGGGGACAACAGACCGTGGGTCTGACTGCTGACTGATATCCAATCGCTCGGAATGTCGCGGTGGATTGCTGGCGCCGTTAGAATACACTTCCCAGCGGGAGGTCCAAAGCCTCTGTGCAAGGAATACAGCGAGTGGTGGGCATGATTAAGCAGTATCTCAATCTTCCCCGGGCCATCCATGTACTCTGCGTCGGCGCGTTCATCAACCGCGCGGGAACGTTTTTGGTTCCGTTCTTGACGCTCTACCTGCAGAAGGAACTGGGCCTAAGTACCGGGTTCGCGACCAGGGCTATGGGCGCGTATGGGTTCGGGTCGATCGTTGCGTTCCTTGCGGGAGGACACTTGGCCGATTTGATAGGGCGGCGAGCAGTCATGCTGATCAGCCTCTGTGGGGGTGCTGCGATTCTGCTGATCTTCGGATCCTTGAGCTCACCTTGGATGATCACACTGGCATTGGTTTGCTTCGCCGTGGTGGCGGAGATGTATCGTCCTGCGGCATCGGCGATGATTGCCGATCTGGTCTCTTCAGACCACAGGGCCCACGCATTCAGCCTTATGTACGTGTCGATCAACTTGGGATTCAGCGCAGCGGCTGCGATCGGCGGCTGGTTGGCACAGTATTCCTTCCAGTGGCTTTTTTTGGGTGATGCACTTACCGCAATGATCTATGCGGTGATAATCTTCGCCACCATTCGCGAGACGCTTCCACCACGCCTGGGAACATCGGGGAACAGCGCCTTGAAACCTGCCGGACAGGGCAACACGAAAAATGACACCGCCTCGACACCACTTGCCGAAGCCATCGTGCACATTCTCCGTGACCGCGTATTTATGATTTTCTG
This sequence comes from Phycisphaerales bacterium, assembly GCA_020348265.1. GTDB lineage: Bacteria > Planctomycetota > Phycisphaerae > UBA1845 > UBA1845. Next base: position 4,828,243 of record CP070744.1, read on the forward strand.
CCTGGGCACGTTCTGCGTAGCAGTCGTGATAATGCAGGCCTTGTCTACCTTCCCATTACATCTGCAAGCGCGGGGCATGGGTGCGGATACGTACGGACGGATAATCGCCGTGAACGGGCTGATGATCGCCTTTTTGCAGCTACCCACAACATCGCTCGCGGCACGGTTCGACCGGGGCTTGATGGTAGTCCTGTCGGCGGTCATAACCACCATCGGGTTTGGGCTGATAGGCGTAGCTGTTACCCCCTGGCACTTCACACTGACGGTCGTCATCTGGACCTGTGGCGAGATGATAAACGCACCACTCACCTCTGCAATCGTCAGCGATCTTGCCCCCGTACACCTGCGGGCCCGCTACATGGGCGTATTCTCCATGTGCTTCTCCGTGGCACTTATGATCGGCGTTCCCCTGGGCGGAATGGTGCTGGAGCGCTTTGGCGGAGACCATCTCTGGGGCGGCAGCGCCGCCGTAGGAATGACTGCCGCCGCTCTGTACTGGGTCGTCCGAAGGCAGATGCGTCCACCGCCGTCCCGAGACAGCTCTTGATCTGCGCCTCGTCCGCTCCCGTCAAGCGGCTTGCTGAGCCGGGCTGCATCAGCGATGGCCCACAGACACTCAGTCAGACACAACCGGCCCCAAGTCGGCGGCCGCGCTCAGAAAAACCCGCAGTGTCCTTCGCAAGGTCAATGTCCGCCGGGTTGGGCAGGCTTGCCTGGAGCTGTTCCTTCCGCCGGCGTCCTTCCCTCGGCCGGTTTGCGAGTGGCTGCCCGCTCTGACGGTGATTGGTAATTCGTCACGCTTCGGGCATGCCACGCTTTGCCGTCAAAGGTCTCAGACTTTGCCGTCGACTTGTAGAAATCGATCTTGTTCGCCACCGGTCCGAGCTTCATGATCATGCCCAGCACCTTGGTCAGGATCTGCTGAACCTCCGGGTCGGGGATGGCCATCGTAGCCATACCCCCCGCCATCCCGATCACACCGAGAATCTCGGAGATTTCCTTACCGAGCTTTCGCTGGTCGGTGAATGTGACGGACCTGAATGCTCCGTCGGGGAAGCCCGCTTCGCTCATTAGCCGCGAGTTCTTCTTGACGTTGGGATGGCTGCCTTCAGCAGTATTGATGCACAACGCGACGGCATCAGCGGACGTGCCGGCCATTATGTATCCCTTGGTGACGCCCACTACCATCGGCTGGGGAGACATACCCACGGTCACGTTGGAGAAACCCGTCAACTTCTCGTGCGTCGCAGGCTGAACTCGGATCTGCAACATCGCCAACATCGGGTTCTGTTGAGTCTGGGCCATCTGTTGGATACTAGTCGAGAGGTAATTCAGGGCGGCGGAGATTTTCTCGTGGGCAACGGCCTCGTCAGCAACCTTCACCATGAGGACTTTGGCCTCGCCAAACGGAAGTTCCATGGCGGCCGTGACGATCTCGCCGTCGAGCCAGGCGAGCAAGTCGCTGTGAACGTTGAAGCCCATCGCCTGCTGGATGCCCTCCCATTGCATGAGAAGTCCCTCGCCGTCCGGTCCGGCGGCGCGGATGGTATCTTCGATGAATTTATACAAGGCTTTGAGGTCAATACCGCTGTTCACTGAGAACGAGACCGTCTCTTTAGGCAGAAACGTGTCGTACGATTTCACCGCTTCGCGCCGGCCAAAGACCGGATAGAAGGGTTTGTCCGATGCGCCTGGCACCAAGACGGTCAGCGTGTCCTCGCGCGAGGAATACCCGTCCGTTCGCACGACCGCCGCCACATAATCGACCATGCCGGGGACATCCATCAGCCGGTCAACCAGATGCTTCCACATTTCGAGCTTACCGCCCTTCTTTCCTTCGCAACAGGTCTTCTCCCCTTCGACGGCTTTGGCCAACGCCGCCTTGTAGCGGGGATCATCGCGCAGGCTTTCCAGATCCGGGTCCTTGGTGATCTGCTTGGGAGAATTAAACCCCGCGTCGACTGCCTTTTCCAACCACCCAATAGCCTCTTCCTTGTGCCCCAAGAGAGAGTGAAAACACGCCAGATTGTACTGCACCAGTGGGCTATCGGGACTATATTCGTAGGCTTTCTGGATTAGCTCGAGGGCCTTGGCGTAGTCTTTGTTCATGTAGGCTTTGATCGCCTGGCTGTTCAGACTCTTAGCCTCGTCGCTCAAGGACTTATTCAAGACTGCACCGCGGGACTTCTTCTCTGCCTTGTTTGCCTCGGCAACGAAGGCGACCTCCGCAAAGGCCTGAAAACTGCCCAGCATGGCTTGCACGTCGAAGAAGCTCATCTCGTCTTCCGGTGCGGGGAGCTTCGTAAAGGCCTCTTTGAAGCGCGGATTCTGGGAAATCGCCCGTTTGGCACTCGTACCTGCCATTAGCCCCAGAACGTCCTCGAGCATTTCAGCCCCCATGCTGACGACGATCACATCCTCGCGCAGAGCCACCGCTAGGTTAATTGCGGGCGCGTCTTTGGGCATGCCCACGAGTTTCATATTGGCGACCGTCGCACCCATCCGCGGCAATTTATCGACCGCGACGTATTCGCCCTCGGCCGCGCTGTTGATCTCCGTCGCCAGTGTGGTGAGAATCGTGACCAACCCGTCGAAGTTCCGTGATGCGCTTCCCTCAGTTCCGCGAACAACCCAGGCCATACCGGGAGGTCCCAATGTTATTCCGCTGCTGGTCTTCATGGGCTTGCCCATACGCTGGGCATAGACCATCTCCCCGTCACCGAGACCGTCCCAATCAACGCCATCGATCAAGCGCGAGACCAGATCCTTGACCCTGTCCACTTCGGCCTGTTGTTCTTGGCCCAACTGAGAACTGATCAGTCCCATCAGATCCGACCCGACGCCGGAAGCCTTTAGAGCCTCGAAAACCTCGTCCCAATACTCACAGAGGAAATCGCGTTCCGGGTTGTGTTTGCTGGCCACACAGAGAAATACATCCTCCGGGATGGCGGAAGTAAGCTGGAAGCTCCCACCGGCCAGGGCGGGGGTCACTGCACAGGCGGTCAATGTGAGTGCCCACGCGGTTATCCCGCGCGAAATACGTGCGTTTGACATTTGGCGTTCCTTCTTCTGCTGACGCGATCTGAATGCCGCAAAAACCTAAATTCCGAATAAAACCGGCCCGACGCTCCAGCGCGGGAGCATACATTCTATCGGCTACGTGCTGGTTGCTCAATCGCGAGCCCCGACCTGTAACAAGTTATTACAGGCCAGAAGCTTACAGGACATTTCCTGACAGTCGGTGTCTCGCCCTCAACGAGGCCCCGGGCGGGGAAATCTCTCCTAAATCGGCGCGCAAAAGACCCCCGCGACGGGCGGGCCGCCGCGGGGGTGGGTTTAACTGCAAGTTTGTCAGACCGACCCTTCGGCCCGGCCTAGACTGCTACGGACACTCACCACCATCATACGGCGAGGCCAGGTTCCAAGGCTGCACGAACTGACCGGCCCCGTTGAGCAAGTCGATGAGCCTCAGGATGTCCGCGGTATTGACCACGGCAGAGTTGTCGATGTCGCAACTGTAGACACCCCACGCCGGCGTGCAGACCTGGTTCAGGCAGCAGTCGATCAAGCCCAGGATGTCCGCGGTGTTCGACACGCCGTCGGCGGTCGAGTCCGCTGGCAGCGATATAAACGTACCCACACTCACAGCGCCGCTTACCGGCAGGTAGGTGACCTTGGTCACCGCACCCGGAGTGATCCGCCGATTCAGCGTGATCGTGTAGTTGCCCGGTGTACCCTCGGTCACACTTGCGATATCGTTGGCAGCACCTTCAACCAGGGTCTCGCAGAGCTCCCAACAAATCAGATCAGCCGCACCTACCGGTCCGCTCGCCATGATCGTGTCGATGCCTTGCAGGGCGGCGGCATTGTTGATGTCGCGAGGCTGACGCGCATCGGTCGTGCCGTCCAGCGGATCTGAGAACGTCATCGTGCCAGTCGGGCACTCTGTCACTTCACAGATGCTACCGTCGCCGCAGACCGTTCCATCGCCCTTGAACGTGCCGAGACAGTCTTCCTCAAACGCTTCTGTACAGGCCCAAGGGGGCTCCTCCCCTTCGCGCGGTATGCAGCAAGCGCCGTAGGCCTTGCAGGTGTCTGGCGCGCAGATCGTGCAATTGCCCTTGTAATTACCACCCGCAGCGCTGCACTGAGCCGCGCTCTTCTTCACACAAGTGCCATCTTCCAGGCAGCAAGCACCGAAGGGAACGCAGCCGCCCTCCATAACAACGCAGCGGTCACACGCGTTCTCGCATGTTCTCGGCGAACGAACACACTCGGCTACGCAGTTATCGGGGAAACACGCATAGACTTGGCAGACGTTGGGCGGTGCGGGGCACTCTGCCTCGACGTCAAAGTCTACACATGGGTCGCAAAGTTCGATGGTCAGCGGCTCATAATCCGGCTCGGGCAGGAAGATCGCACGCTCGTCAGTGGCGTAGGTGTAGTTCAAACCTCTCACGAAATCGAGGACGTACGTGCCCCCGGCGGTCAGAGGTATCTCCAGCCACAGGGAACCCAGGTACTTCTCGGTCCGTTTGCAGACTTCCGAGTCGCAGTCGGACTCAAAGAAGCAGAGCGAGTTCGCGTTGGATCCGCCGTCACAATGCCCCCTGTCGCGCAGGCCGGTGCCGAGCAATGCGCCCAGGTAGGTTATGTTGGGAATGCCGGGAGTTCCTCCGGTCACGAGGTACTGGTGCAGCTGACCGGCGAAGAGATAGTCGAACCTTACCAGATCGAGGTATATCGAGGCCTCCGCGGTACAGTAGCCACCGAGTAAGCACGTGGCGTTGGCGCAGGTGCACTGCGCCGGGGTCAACGCACCATGCCAACAATCTGAATCCTGACCGCACCCGAGCTCAGCAATGTTGAACGGTCTGGCAGCGGGGATCGTAGTGCTGGAGAAGGAGGCGGCATCCATGATCCACTGCGACGACCCGAGAAGCGGCGTCGCCAGGCAATCGTCGGGAATACAGATATCGCCTTCGGTGCAGTCGTTATTGTCATTGCAATACCCGCCGGTCAACCGGCAATGGTCTCGCGTGCAGTCGGGGAATTTCACGTTGCAGACTTCGTGAGTTTCACCGTTGCAGAAACCGCTCTCCGGATCCGCGTCCCAGCCTATTATGAAAGCCTCGATGGTGATCGTATCGCCGGGCTCGATCATCCCCTCGGGGATCACGCTGATCGGGCTACATCGATCCTCGAAGAATCCCGGGAAAGTGACCTCGGTCAGGACGCACTCGCTTCCCGCCGGGCAATCGCCGCTATCCACGCACTCGATGTCTCGGAAGATCTGTCCGTTGAGGCCGGCCAACTTCAGTGAGAACGTCGGCGCTGATGCCCATGTCGTCGCTGACAGCAGGCCCACGGCACAACCTATCAGCCCAAAATACCTAAACACGTTTTTCATCCCTTAGTCCCCTTCTTCAGTATGCCGTCCACTTAGGCAGCAACTAAGCAGCCACTGCGGCAGTAATCGTACCAGTTTACCCCGACGAGTTCAATAGATTCAACAACGTCGCCCACAGCGAATTCTACCGCGCCGGGAGCGACCCCGTCGACACAATTCTCTGGATAGCGAGTCCCTTGAAAAGACTGAGGCCCATCAAGGAACCGTCCCAAAAAAAGCCCCTTCTTGGCCTCAGATCGTTCAGATCACCCCCAAGAACCCCGGCTCGAGCGAATCGTCGCCCGACGAGCCCTCCAGTTAATGAGCGTCAGTAAAGCCCCATAACACACACCAAACGCCTTCAGGGCTATCGCCGAGGCGCGGTGCAATCCACACTGCATAACGCCGATTATAGGGCAACTTGCCGGCGATGTCCAGGCAGCGACGGCAATATCTTGATCAAGGTTATGTAAAGAATCCATATTCCCCTGTCTTACGAGAACCCGAGGTTTGCCGGCGTTGTGCAGGCTACGATATGTTGCCAACCTGTGACGCATCCGCACGGGGTCAAACCAGCCATGCACCGGGTCGGCGCGAGGTCTTGCCAGGCTGGCGGATCCACGTGCGGAAACGTTGCGCATCAGATGAAGAACACTTCCGAAACGCGACCGGATCAGACATGCGGTCTTGGTCGGGAGATGTGAACGTCTCCGGGCGCTGGTAAGACGGGGGTGGCTGATCAGGACAGGCGAGCAAAAGTACGTGTGCCTCGCGGGCGGGCGCACTGGGCGCTCCCAAAGCGGACAAATGCTTGATGCGCCGTCATCGATCGAACAAAGCACCCGCCAGACGTGCGTACGTCGCTCGCTCCGCGTCGAGGTCGTGCTTCCTGCAAAACGCCGCAAGCTGTTTGTAGCGGGCGACGGGATCGCACCCGATCGCCCAGCATAGCTTGGCGATGCATTGAGAGCACAGGGCCAGCGGAGCCCGGTCGGACTCCTCCAGGCTGTTGCTCCCGCCCATGTTGCACTCATAGGCCGTGCAGTGGAGCATCGAGAACATGTGCCCGATTTCGTGGGTGGCTGTTTTGATGGTGCGGAGCAGGCACTTGCGGAAGGCGGCGTCGCTTGCTGCGGGGTCGCCGTAGCGATGGATCGACCAGACACCAACGCGGTCCTCGGTCGATGCCTGACCGAAGACGAAGTTCCACCCGTCCCCGGGCCATAGATCGGTCGCGGCCAGCCCGATTAGTGCGGCGGTATCATCGGGCAACGCCGGCAGCAGCAGATTGTCGCACACGTAGCCGGTCAGAATCTGCTCCAGGCCAAGAGTCGCGTGACGACGCCGGGCGGATGAGGGGACAACCGATTCCGGCAGGGTATTGCCGACCTTGACCGGCAGCTGGAAGTACGCCTGAAGTGCACCGGCAGTCGCCTTGATTATTGCGTCTTGGGGCTTCGAGAATGCTCCGATCGGCTGAATATAGATAACACGACGCGGGGCCCGCGGGGTTGTCGGGTTTGAGTCTAGGTACTCCGCGAAGGTTTGCCCGGGTTCGTAATGTTGGTCAAGCCAGTCACCCTTGACGGGCTCGCCTAATTCGGTGTGGAGCGGTTCGAGTTTCTCAATGACTTTGAGAAGCTCCCTGACCCGCGGAGAAGGCTGCGATGGCAAGGGTGCTGTGTCCTCCGCAGATAACGCGACGGTGTGAGCTCTTGCCGTCTTGGCGTCTGGCGTGTCTTCCTCCTGCCGGGAACATGGAGAACATCGCACACAAGGCGACGAAACTAAGTACGATCCGCAACATACTCAGATTATAGCCTCCCGGATTCCACTCGGCGCTGTTCAAACCCCGTCTTCGGTAGACGCTGTGATACGTGTGCCACACTCCGGGCATACGCCGGACGTGTTTCCGGTCAGGTCATAAGAACACTTTCGGCAGTACCCCGGCGGAGGTCGCCGTGTGTGTCGCCACCAGATGAACAGCACGGCTGCGCTGAGTAAGCCGAAGCCGATGAATAGGGCAAGAAGCATGTGAATCGTCGGAACACCGGGGAGGAACCGCTGAAAGATGTAGACCACCCCGGCGACTGAAGGAAACTCGACTATCAGGAGGATAAGAATGACCACGAGAAGACCACGTCGCCATTCGCCATCCCTTTGCTGCACATGCGGTTCCTGCTTCACGGTTGCTCTCCAGTTTGCACGAAGGCGTATCGACTCGGTCCACTCACACCGACATGCAGGGTACATTAGCTGAGTAGAATGCGCCCGTGTCAACATGCGCAGATTACTTCGCTTGTGCCGCTCGGGGCGGCTGGGTGATTCCCGCTCTTTATGTCCGAGCACATCACGTAAC
>CP070744.1:4836090-4870335 GCA_020348265.1 Phycisphaerales bacterium
CTCCCGAATGTGGGATCGAAGAGGAACATCGCTTCGTATTGGTTCAACGTCTGTTATCTCCTACGCTAATCAGCCCGCCCGGGGCACGTCAGCCCACGTCATCCCGCGGCTCTCGCTGCGGATCGCCGTTGAACCGGGTCATGGTCAAATCCACCCCGTGTTCAATCCAACATTCCGCCGCATCAGCAGCACCTTCCAGCGCACCCTTAATCAATGCTTCCTCGCACTCGTCGAATCGGCCGAGCACATACGCCGATGGATCCCCGACCGCGGCTCCGATGCCGATTCGCAGCCGACACCACCGGTCCGTCCCAACCCGATCAATCACGTCCTGCAAACCCTTGTGGCTCCCTGCCGAGCCCCAAGGCCTCATCCGGAGCCGACTGGTGGGAAGCGCCAGATCGTCCGCCACCACCAACAAGTCCTCCAACTCCAGCTTATAGAACCGCCCGGCAGCGAGCACCGCCGATCCGCTGCGATTCATGAACGTCGTCGGCTTCAGCAACACCACCGGCTCGTTCTTGATCTCACCTTTCCCGAACCAACCGCGGAACTTCTCAGCCGCAAGACTGATTCCCCACCGCGACGCCAATAAGTCCACAACGTCAAAACCCACGTTGTGCCGCGTGCCGGTGTATTTCGTGCCCGGATTACCCAGACCGACGATCAGCTTCACGGCCTCGATCCACTAAGACTCCGACTCTCCTTCTTCCTTGCGCACGCGCCCGATGCGCTCGGGCTCTTCGGTTTCCTCGGGTACCTCTTCAGGCATTTCGGGCTCTTCCGCCACCGCGAGGGCACGCACCATCGCGACCCCAGCATCGGCATCCGCATGGGCCGTGACACCCGGAGGCAGTTCCAGATCCTGGACCAGCAATGACTCACCTACACCCAAATGCGTAACCACAGGATGTAGCGTGTCGGGAATCTCCGTCACCAGGCAATCGACTTCAATGTCGGCCATCAGTTGGTCCAACACGCCCCCCTCCGAGACCCCCTTGGGCACTCCCTTGAGCTCGATGCCTATGCGCACCGTTACGCGCTCATCCAGATCCACGCGAGTAAGATCAATGTGGATGGGCGCTGCGTCCAGGTGATCGTACTGAACGTCCTTAATAAGGTACTGCTGGCTCGCACCGCGCAGATCAACCTCCAGCACGCGCACGCCGTGAGCCAAGGCTACCTCTACATCGTGCGCATGCAGCGAAATGCTGTCGGGGGGCTCACCATGTCCGTAGATGATCCCCGGCATGCGCCCCGCCGCGCGCAGTTTTCCGCTTGCCCGTGTCCCCGTCTCCGCCCGAGGCTCCGCTTTAACCGCCATGCTTTCCATGGTTTTGCTCGTCTCCAAACGCTGTAGGTCGGAATAGCGCGCTAACCGACTCGTGTTCGTGTATTCGTCGAATGGCCTCGCCGATCAGATCGGCAACCGTGAGAATCGTCAGGTTCTTGAGTTTCTCCGCCGCCTGCGCGGGTATCGGAATCGTATCCGTCACCGCAATCTCGGTCATTTCAGCAGCGGTGAGGCGCTCAACCGCCGGTCCCGCAAACACGCCGTGCGTCGCGCCCACGTACACCCCTTCGGCGCCGCGCTCGCGGACGAGCTTGGCCGCCTCGCACACCGTCCCCGCTGTAGTGATCATGTCATCGAACATCATCACGTTCTTACCCGTCACGTCGCCGATGATGTTCACTGCCACGGTTGAGTCACCTGTAAGTCGCCTCTTGTGCACGACGGCAAGCTCCCATCCCGTACGCGACGCAAAATCTCCCCCGAACTTGACGTTGCCCACGTCCGGGGACACCAAAACGGCGTTTGGTACTCTCCGCCCGGTGAAATGTCTGGCCAACACCGGCGCCGCGGTCAGGTGATCAACCGGTATATCGAAAAAGCCCTGAATCTGGTCCGCGTGCAGGTTCATGGTCAAGACGCGATGGGCCCCCGCGGTCGTGATCATGTTGGCGACCAACTTGGCCGTAATTGGGGTTCGCCCCTCCGCCTTGCGGTCCTGGCGGGCATAACCATAATACGGAATGACCGCCGTGATACGCTTGGCACTTGCCCGGCGAAGAGAGTCGATCAGAATCAACAGCTCCATAAGGTTCTCGTTGACCGGCGGACAGGTGGACTGAACGACAAAACAATCCCGTCCACGGACGTCCTCTTCGATCTTCGCCAGGGTCTCTCCATCGGGAAAGCGGCTAACACCGGCATATCCGGGAATAAGGCCGAGATAATCGCAGACCTTCTTGGTAAGTTTCGTACTCGCCGTGCCGCCGAAGATTACGATGTCATTTGCGTCCATACTTGCACCAGCCTCAAGTCCTGTACTCAAGAAGCACTCGCCCCTGCGCACGCCATCGGCCCAACCACCGCCCCGTCCGGGACGGTCTCACCTGTCGCAATGACCGCATGGGGCCCGAGACAGCATCCTTCCCCTATCGTCGCACCAACGCCAATCACCGTAAAAGGACGAATCGTGGTCTCTCTTCCAATCGATACATCCGCCTCTATCCACGTGTTGTCCGGATCCACAATCGTCACGCCTTCCTCCATCAACGTAAGCTGAATTCGGTCCTGGGCAACCCTAGTCACCGCCGCCAGGTCCAGACGAGAATTCACCCCAATAGCCTCCTCGGGGTCCACCGAGACGACCGCCGAAACACCCTTGCCCGACGCTCGCAGAACATCGACCACGTCCGTGAGATAGCACTCGCCGCTCTTCGGATTCACCTTGACCTGGTCAAGGGCTTCAAACAGATGCTGTGAGTCAAAACAATAGTAACTCGGATTCACCTCACGGATGGCACGTTGCTCGTCGGTGCAATCGCGCTGCTCCACAATCGTCTCCAACTGACCGTCCGCATCCCGCACGATTCGACCGTACCCCGTGGGGTCGTCAATCTTAGCCGTCGCAAGCGTCAGAGCATCCCCGCGATGCGCCCGAGTCTCCATCAGATTGGCGAGAGTCACCCGCCGAACCAGGGGCATATCGCCGGCGATAACCAATACGTTTCCCGAGAAGCCTTCCAGCTTCTCACGACAGCACAGGACTGCATGTCCCGTACCCTTCTGCATAGCCTGCTCAACCCACGTCACGTCAAAGTCGGCGCTGAAGGCGTCCATTACCCGCTTCTTGCCGTGACCGACAACAACCAGTAAACGGTCGACGCCGGCCAGGCGACACGCCGTGAGTACGTGCCGCAGCATGGGCCAACCGCATACATCGTGAAGGACCTTCGGCAGGTCGCTCTTCATACGCGTGCTCTTACCCGCCGACAGTATTATTGCAGCCGTCTCACTCAAGAGTGGACCATCCGCTCCCTACACAGGATCGCGCGGCACATGCAGCGATCCGTCAAAAGTCATGCCGCCAAGGGCGGGTCGTCACTACCCGGCCAGGACTCGAACCTGAACTACCAGGACCAAAACCTGGTGTGCTACCGATTACACCACCGGGTATCACCGGTATCACACTCGCACACCGGCAAGAGAACCCGCTAGGACAAGCCGCCGTCAATCGCCTTTCGGCCATTGGAATCATGGAATGGTCGCGGCAGCGGTCTCATAGCCGAGGCTTGAACGTCCCGCCGCGAAGTGGAACGCCCACCAGTCCATGCGCCCTAAAACGGGCACCAGACTCGCCCCAAGGGCTACGAGCTTGCTACAGCCCAGTACATACCCAAGGCCGACGGCGGAGAGTACAGGCACCGCACCAGGGAGTCAAGAGTAGCCTGCTAGCAGTGCTGATAGTCGCAAAACAACCCAAACACCCAACATTGACGGTATTCGTGCAAGAATAGGCAAAATAGGCTTCCTTTCCGTGGAGCATTTCCGCCTCAATGCCCGATAAGAAACGGATTAGAAGATGTCACAGACGCAATCTTAACAAGGAGCTGGAGATGACGAAGAAGCCCGCTCTTAACAGCGTGATCAGGACAGTCGCCGGGGTTTGCGCCGCCGGCGTCGTTATTGGCTCGGGCTGCTCGATGGATTTGGGCGCGCTCATGGCTGGGCTGGATGCTGCTGCCAACTACTCGAGTGAGCAAGATGACGACATCAGCTTCGGCGATTGGCTAAGAGACGAGCTGGACGACCTTTAACCAAGGTGCGCTGACTCTTCGCGCCGAAATTGTAGATTCACGCGATCCTACCGCCGGCGCGCAAACCTAATGGGTACGCCCATTCCTCCTGCAGGCAAACGCAATCAGAGAATGTCGTGTGAACGGCGTCCGCCGTCCAAGACGTGCAACTGGGCCAACTCACCCGAGCCACGGATCATCGTGGTCCATAAGTGCTGCCGTTCCACCGATAGAGCCAACCGGTGCGGGTGTTGATCTTCGCAACAGCTCATCAACTCGTCTTGAGAAACAGTGCTATACGAAGCTTGGAAATGGCCTGCCGGGAGGGGATGCCACCCGTTTTGTCAGCCGACCGACTGCGATGTTCCCGCCACTGATCGATGCAGCGGTCAAACATCGCCGCACTCATCAGTAGCCTTGCCGGCTCTTCCAACCGCAGGTCCTCAACGACACTATCGAGAATCAAGAGCTGTGTCTCCGAGAGGCTCAACTTCCTGGACAACTCCTGGTACAACTGCATCGGATCACGGCGTTGGACGGTGGGAGCTTCGCCCAAACGGAACGCCTTGGTAAGCCAATATGCCAGTATGATGACGGCAACCATGCCCACAACGATGAAAAGGGCGGTCACAGGCGATCCGCCCTCCTGGAACTGATTCCTCACCGCCTCTTGGATGGGTGAGAGCTTGCCGGTCTGGAGTAATAAGCCCGTCATTATTGTGTCTGCAGAGCATGCGCAAGGTCTGTGTCCGGTCGACTGCTTCGGCGCGGGCTAGACAGCACTTCTCGAGAACCACTTAACACCTTGAGCACTCGCTTAGCCCGGTGTCTTACTCGTCCGTCGGAGTCCTCTCGACTGATTCTGGTCACCCGGCCACGCATACTACGCAACATCAACTGCTCCACTACCCACAATCCGCTGATCTTCTGCCCACGAGACGGGCCTTCAAGCATGTCGATCAGTGTTTCCCCCGCTTCGGGCACGTCGCGAGGCAAAAGAGACTTCACGGCATTTGCACGAACCCGACCGTTGGGTGAAGTCAACTTTGCTTTCACGCCGGCAATCCACTCATCCTGATCAAGCGCATCCAACGCTTCTACCGCATTTGCCTGGACACGCTCATCTGCGTCTTCGATAGCCAGGTGAAGCACGCGTTGATATTGCAAGTCAGGCAGCTCGACCAACATGCTTACCGCCAGACTCCGGACCGTAGGATCGGGGTCGTAGGCAAGACGGTGGACGAGTACTTCCAGCTGCTCCGTCAGACCCAAAATCTGCGCAGCGCGCAGCGCTCGAGCGCGCTCGAACGGATAACTACTGGACAACTTCTTCCTTAGAGGCGCAAGAACGCAGGCTGCAATCTCCCGCATAGCCGCGGAGGCTGTTACCAGTTCCGTCGGGCTCAAGCGATCGAACTGGCCCCAGTAGGCTTTAAACGCCCTCGCCCATGCCTGCGAATCGTGAGTGCGGACGGGCTGCCTCCGCTGGTGAACCTCGCCTGTAGGCTGACGACGCTCAAGTTCGTCTTCGGCAATCCTGCCAATGTCCCCGCGGTAACGACCCGCCATCGTCGCCAGCAACCGCGTAGCGGCTTCGCATTCGTCTTCCACGAGCTTCCAGACTACAGCTCGTCGGATTTCCTCTGACTCCACACCGATGAAATCGCGATATAGCCTGATCTTGCCCTCTTGTGTACCGCCGGTGGCGCTAACCAGGCGCAAAGCCGCTGCAATCTCGTGGTCGTCCAGCTTGAGGATCTGGTCGGCGGCCTCATGAAGCCAGCAGCTCGTTTTGATGCATCGGCAGCCAAGCCGCACCTCTTCGTCGATCAACAGCCAGCTGTTCTGCACAACCGCACGCTGAAAGACTCCGTCAGTCGCTTCTCCTATTGCTCGACCGGCTGCCGACTGTAGGCGGGGAATCGCCAACGCCCGCAAGGTGAAGCCCGCCAGCCGCGGATCGCGAGCCCGTTCAACCAACCCGTTGATTGCCCGATGGATCTCGGTATGCCGCTGCTGAAGCTTCCTGCGAATGGCACCGATCGTGCGACCGGTCAGCCGCAAGGCTGCCTCGAGCGCCGGCGCCTGGCAGTGCAGCTCCCACGTCCAGATGGCCTGGGAAAGTGCCTCGCCCAATCTGTCGCCCAAGGCGTTCAGCTCGCGGCGTTGATCGATATCCGGACCGGCGTCGAGGCACTCCAGCAAGTTCGACGTCATCCGTCCAAGTGCGACAGTTGCCAGCTCTTGCGTGGATCGACATTCCCGGCGCAGGGCATCGGCCAACAAGTAAACAGCTGAAGCACACCTGCCTCGCTCGATTAGGGCGATGGTACTCCTTCGGTGCTCGAAAACGGGCGAAACCACTGCCAGTCGCATGCCTGCTAGAAGGTCGCCCGCGCGTTCGATCATCATGACCTGGAGTGGCCCAGCGTACTCTTCGAATCGACCGACGAGTGAAGCCAGGGTGGGAAGGTGATTGCGTCTGACGAGGAGTCCCAGGGCTTCCCGCTGGGCTTCCGGCTCCATATCGGGCAGCGCTGCTTCCAGCGCGGTATCCGCAGCCACATTGGGCGTGTCGCCCAAGAATCTGAAGACCGCTGGAACGGTGGTTGGAGCCATATCGGATGTATCGGCTCAGGCATCGAGCCTGCTTGTGGGAATGCAGCCTCGCTCGCATACCCGTTGCATGGTTGACCACACCCCGGTAGCCTTTCCTGCTGTCATGAGCGCTAAGCCAGCAATCCTCAGAGTTTTCCTGCATCTGCTCGCCGTCAGCGGTACGGTTTCCGTAATCGCGGGCTGCAGAACCCTCGTCGAACGGCGCGGGTCGGAGTCTGTGCAGTTCGACCGGCTGATGGCTGCCTATCCGGAATTGCAGGGCGGTCGCTTCGCCGTCATCGCCGACTTCGAAGACCCCAAGCACATGGAAATCTTCAGCCTGATCAGCGTGTCTGGGAAGGCCAAGTGTGTGTTGGGGGGACGGCGTGGGCGACGGCAGACCGGTCCCAGCTGCGCCCGCTTCACCGCCGGCTCCGAGCATGACACCGTCGTGATCAACAACGACACGGCAACCAACTGGTATCTGAAGCGAGACTGGCGGGACTTCGATCTGCTGTTAATGAGTATCAAGGCACCGCAACCTGATCTCACCGTTGAGCTGAGCATTGCTGCCGGCCCGGTAGACAGGCGATTGGCCATCGTAACACCACTTCGCCTCCAGCGTGGATGGAACGTCGTGCGACTGGATCTCGCCGATGTGGGCGAACGCATTCCCCTGGACGATGTCCAGGATCTAAGACTCTCCGTGCAAAACGTAAGGAACCCGGTCCGCCTCATCCTCGACGACATCATCCTGACCGGAAGCCGGGAAGACCTCTTCGGCGATTCGCAGAACCGTACCGGGGAGCTCTACATCCAGCGAGTCGGGCGCCGGTGGAACATCGGTGCAGGTGGGCGATTCGAGCTGACCTTTGCCAACGGCCAGATCGTCCGTTGGCACAATCTAGCCGCCGATCCATACCGCATGCGCAACATCGTGCAAGGCACAACGCTGGGGCCAAGTCCGGTTGTCCTCGATTCAACCGGCGAAATGTCTCCGGACCTCGGCGGACTTGGTGACCAAGTCATAGCCAAGTCCCAAATCCTCGAAATGAATCCCGTGCGGGCTGTTGTGAAGTGTGAATGGCGCTTCGTTAACGAACCAGACGCACCCGCGGATGATCGACCGTTTCGCCGCTGGGTATACACAATCTACCCCACAGGCCAGATTTACGCTGCAGCGGAGTGCACAGCGAATACGGCGGCTTGGACCGCCTCGCAGCTCGGACTGGCCGTCGCCGTGGCCACAGGAGTAGAGGGTGAAGTGTCGACCCGCGTCTCTCCCGATCCTGCGTCACACTCCGCGACAGCAGGGGCGACCTACGCACTAGCTCGGAACGCCCACGCCGACGCGCTGCTCATGTATGTGCCGTGGATCGAGAAGGCAGACCTGGAGCTGATTGAGGAACTAGAACCTGACCGGCGACGGGCATCCTTTATCGCAGTTGTGCCTCCGGTCGACGAGGACGTGGCGAGTTGGCGAAGTCACCTGTTCGTGGCGGATTCCAGGAATGTTACCGATGAGGAAGCACATGATCGGGCAGTCGATTACGCCACTCCAGCTTCGGTGGATCTGGAACTGGGGTCTCTTGGCACCGGCAAAGGCGCCGCGATGTCGGACAACGAAATCGACCCTTCTACAGGCTGCTACACAATCGTTCCGGACCACGGGCGCGTTCGATTCACCATCGATGGCCAAGATAAGCCGCGGTTCTCCCCTGTCTTCCGGATCGTCTCCACCCCGCGGCAAGAAGCTTGGGTCTACGTCAACCACCTGGTGTTCGATGAAGTGGCGCGGGATCGCGAAGGCGCCCTTATCTTCCAACTACCCGGTATAGTTCGCGGTCAAACCCTGATTGAGGTCCTCTTCCGTCGCCCTGAGAACTTCTCGGGCGCTTGACACTGCCTCCCATACCGCCTATACTCCTCCGTTCTATTTACTGTTTCGCTTTATTTTACAGGGAACGGGCAGTACCAGGGATTCCCCTTAGGACGGACGCGCACCGTGGCAAAAAGAGTGGACAAGAAGACCGCACGTAAACGTAAGACTTCCAAGGTCGCTGGCAGAAAGAAAGCTTCAGTGGCTGCGAAGACGGCGAAGTCAGCTGCGAAGCCGCGCAAGGCCAAAGCCGCCGCGTCTAAAGGAAGTTCGACTCCGGCGCCGAAAGCTGCAAAACGGGCTGCTAAGTCTGCTTCAAGCAAAAAGGTGAAAAGGGCAGCGAGAACGGCTGCAGTTCGAGAGAAGACCAATACCAAGGTCGCGACGAAGGCGGGACGCGCGCGAGTTACCGCAGAGAAGACCGATACTGCGTCACACGAATCGTCATCGACCCTGTCGGTGATCCCGTTCCCCGGTCAGGAGCAACCGACTCCCAAAACGCGCCTCACACCCAAACAACTTGAGGAGTTCAAACGGTTACTTCTGGAAAAGCGGGCCGAGCTCGCTGGGGATGTGTCACACTTGGCGCGTGAAATGATAGACCGAAACTCGCAGGGGCCCAATGAGCACACTACGATGCCGATCCACATGGCTGACGTGGGCAGCGACAACTGGGAGAAGGAGTTCACTTTCGGGCTCATAGCAAACGAACACGAGCGCATGCGTGAGATCGATGAGGCGCTTAAGCGAATCGAGGACGGAACCTATGGCGTTTGCCTGGCGACGCATCGCAGAATCAGCGTCTCCCGGCTTCGGGCCAAACCCTGGGCCAAATACTGCATAGAATATGCTCGCGCCCGTGAAGAGGGACGTGCTCTCTGAGCGGATAGCTCACCATGCCTACTTCCACCGCCAGGAAGACGGACGCGGCCGATTCCGGGAGCGACGCCGCGCTGACCCATGTGTTTTCCCATTTGCGCCTTTGGCTTGTCGCGGGCGGGTCGCTCTGGTTGGACCTCTGGTCGAAGAGATGGGTGTTCGAGAACCTTCCTGATGATAGGGCCAAGCCGCTTTTGTCCGGCGTCATTGAGCTTCGTCGCTCGTTGAACGCCGGTGCGGTGTTCGGCTCGCTGTCCGGCCAGGTGAGCCTGTTCATGGTGGCTTCCCTGTTCGCCTTGGGTTTTGTGATCTACTTATTCGTATCCTCCAGCCGCCGACAGATCGTCTTACACATGGCCCTGGGACTTGTACTGGCCGGTGCACTGGGAAACCTCTACGACCGGGCACTGATGAAGGCTGACATCGTGACGTACAAGACTCCCTCCGGCGAGGAACGCATGGTCATCGGCGAAATCATCGAAGACGACGAAGGGGATGATGGTGCTAAGAGCCGCCTAATTCGAATCGGACGCTGGCGTGAACCCGACAGGGCAACGGCTCAGGTCTTCAACAGATCGGAAGTAACCGTCTGGCAACAGGGAGTGGTTCGTGATTTCATCAGGTTCGTGCCCAAGTTCCCCACATGGGTGCCAAAGCTGGGCGGGCGCGACGTTTGGCCGTGGATATTCAACATCGCCGATGCTGCGCTGGTCTGTGGCGTCGGAGCCCTGCTGTGCACGTCGTGGTCGGGCCGCCGACCTCATGAGGAAGAACCGTAGACACGCTGGGAGTTGGACGCTTTGCGCTCGCATCGCCCTGAGCATTCCTGTGCGAACACTGCGGACGATCTTGACACGCGTATGATGAAGCGGGCTATCGCGCTTTCCCGAAAGGGAGAGGGGCGAGTAGAGCCGAACCCGATGGTAGGGTGCGTCATTGTACGTGCGGGTCGAATCATCGCCGAGGGGTATCATCGGCGGTTCGGGGGTCCACATGCCGAGGTGCAGGCCTTGCGCCAGTGCCCGCACAAGCCCCGTGGGGCTACAGTATATGTCTCGCTCGAGCCTTGCTGTCATCAGGGTAGGACCCCACCTTGCACTGAGGCGCTTATTGAAGCCGGGGTAAAGCGGGTCGTGGTGGCCCTGCGCGATCCTAATCCAGCCGTGCATGGCCGAGGCATCCGACAACTCTACGCCGCGGGGGTCGCCGTCGACGTTGGACTCATGGATCGAGAATCAGCGGAGGTGCTTGCGCCGTTCATTACGTACACGAAGTCGTCCCGGCCTTTCGTGATCGCCAAATGGGCTCAAAGTCTTGACGGCAAGCTGGCAACGCGCACCGGGCAATCGAAATGGATCTCCTGTGAAGAGTCCCGTCGTCGCGTTCACAGGCTTCGCGCCCGGGTGGATGCGATCCTCGTCGGATCACAGACAGTGAAAGCAGACGACCCGCTGCTCACTGCCCGCGACGTACCCCTCAAACGACGTGCGGCACGTGTGGTACTCGACGGGCGACTGCGGATCTCGGAAAAGTGTCGTCTTGTCAACACTGCTGATGAGATACGAACACTGGTAGTGACTACCGCCAAGCAGGCTTCCACGCCCAAGGCCAAGCGCCTGGCTCGCAAGGGAATCGAAATCATCGCCTGTCGGAGGCACCGCGGGCACCTCGCCCTCGAGGAGTGCCTCGCGGGATTGGCTCGGCGAGACGTCACCAACTTGCTGGTTGAAGGCGGCCCGACGGTGCTCACCGCGCTGTTGGAAGCGGAACTGGTGGACGAGGCGATGGTCTTCATCGCACCTAAGCTGATTGGCGGCCGCAACTCCCCGACCGTCCTCGGCGGTTGGAGCGTCGAAAGGGTCGATCAAGCCCTTAGCCCCCGCTCAGTCCACACACAGAAATCGGGGGTAGACACGCTCCACCGCCTCCGCTTCACCGATCCTCTCGCCTTGGCAAAGGGAAGAAGAGAATCTGAGAAGTGACAGCATCTCGCTCTCGAAGCACCTGCCGAACATACCGGTTTCTTCTTTAGCTCGGTGATGACGCTGGTGAAACTGACAGCGTCGTTGGGCACGATCGGTCGTCAGGATCGTCCTCCGCGGGTGGCGTGTGAGCCCGTTCGGCCAGATGCACCTTCTCGGTGTGCTCTCGGGAGAACTCGAAGGGCTTGGAGGCCAGCAGGAAAGGTCGGTGCTGAGAGACACTCACGAGCAGGGCAATAGCCACGAAATTGGTCAGCAGGCTGCTGCCCCCGTAGGACACGAAGGGAAGGGTCATGCCCGTGATAGGCATTAGCCCCACGGCCATTCCCGTGTTGATGATAACCTGCGTAGCCACGAGTGCTACGACACCGACAGCCAAGAGTCGGCCAAAAGGCTCGGTGGTAACTGAGGCGATACGGACGCCGGCGATTACGATCGCGGTGAAGCACAAGAGTACGAGAATGCACCCGGCGAACCCCCACTGGTGGGCGATGATCGAGAATACGAAATCATTGTGCCGGTCGGGGAGCAGGCTGTGGGTCGTGTACACTCCCTTTCCCCACCCACACCCCAGCAGTTTCCCGCTGCCCACGGCGTTCTTGGAGTGCACGAGCTGATACCCGGAGCTTGCCGCCCACTCCACGGCGTCGCGCTTCCTGGCCAGAGCTTTGAACGCCTCGGGCTTGTTGATGACCGCGTCTCTCAATGTGTCGGACTGAAGCAGGACGGCGGTTACGCGCATACGCTGATAGGGTTTGAGTCTGCGCCATGCAAACGGTGTAGCCGCAACGGCGATTAGTATCACGATTCCCAGATGTTTGAGCTTCGCACCGACCATAAAGAGCATGGCAAATAGCACGGGCAGAAGAAGAAGCACCGTCCCCAAATCCGGCTCTAACAATATCAGCGTCAAAGGCACAGCGGATACTACGAATGGCAGCAGCAATCCACGAAAGCGACGGTAGTTGCCGCGATAACGCAGATACCAGGCAAGTGCCAGCAGATAGGCAACCTTCATGAACTCCGAGGGCTGAAACTGAAAACCGGGCAGGCGTATCCAGCGATAGGCCCCGTTTCTCGGGCTGGTCAGCCCACCGAAGCTGGAGTTAAGGAGTTTGGCTGCAAGCAAGGGGATAAGCGCCAGAAGTGCAATCGCAAAGATCGCGTAGGCATGCTCGGAGATGCGCTGGTATCCAACCTTGAGAACACCCACTGCAACAACCAGCCCCACAAGGGCGAAGACGCATTGCTTCATCGCGTTCTTCGGACCATCGTGTCCAGCCGTGTAATGCGTATCAGTCACGTAGACAGAGGCGACCCCCATCACAAAGAGGATGGCCACCGCAATGAGTATTGCCCAGCCCGGAACGGTTAGATCAAACGTCGCGCGTTTCAAGGATACTCATCCATCAAAGCGGGCATGTTGACGTCCAGCTCCGATCCGAACACTTCCAGCAACTCGCTCGCCACGGCCCTCGCCAGCGGGCCGCTCGTTCGCCCGCCGCTCCCGCCGAACTCAACGAGAACCGCAAAGGCGATTTGCGGTTCACGTGTGCGATCCGGCAGACCGCTTCCATCCACTGCCTGAAGATACCCACCAAACCAGGCATGGGAGAAGTTCTCACCTTCCGGTGGCGGATGAGTCGGCCACCTGGTAGCCACCTGAACGGCTGCGGGGTCAAACGTCGCCTCGGGATGCTCAGCGGAAAAACGGTCAGTGGCCCACGTTTTAGCGCCGACGCGTACTACGGCAACTGCTTCTGCGCCAATAGTATCCGTGTACGGAATCCGATAGGACGTAGGCCAAGGATAGGCGGTGGCACTGCCGGTCTTGCCGCAGATCACATAGTGGTCATTTTCAAAGCGGGCGTATTTGTACGCGGTGCCGGTCGGGTCGTTCACCACGCCGTAGATACCCTCTTTGATCGCGCTTAGATGTTCGGGCGAGAGGGGGATCGTCCATTGCGGCGCAGGCGTATCTCGGCGGATAAGCGTGACGAAGCGGAAACGACCGCTGGCGTAGGTGGCCATGAGGTTTGCCACTTGTAGAGGCGTAGCAGACAGTTCTCCCTGGCCTATTGCGAAGTTGCGGGCATGTCCCGGCGTAACCGGCGTGTTCTTGTGCCGCAGGAGCCAGCCTGGGGTGGGGTTGATCCCCGCGACCTCCTCGGGCAGGTCCGTGCCGGTCCTACGCCCCAGTCCGAACATGTCAAACGCACTACACAGCCCGTCAACGCCAAGTCTCTCACCCAGCCTATACATGAAGATGTTACAGCTGCCGGTGAGGGCTTCGATTACGTTGACGTACCCGTGGGCCATGCGCTGATCCGTCCCGTGAATCGCCCAACACCTCGGAGGTTGCTGATTGTCGAACAGATAGCCGGTGCACTCCTCGCGTGAGTCGAGCGTTATCACCCCGTTCATCAAACCGGCGAGGCACACCAAGGGCTTGACCGTCGAGCCCGGGGCATAGCGATTAGCCACCGCTCGAAAGCACAAAGGAAGATGATCAACGTCGTCACGGAGCAGGGCATACAACTGATCGAACCGGCCTGGGTCATACGACGGGTAGGACACCAGGGCGAGTACCTCGCGAGTGGGAATATCAAGAACGACGATTGCCCCGCCGGAGGATTCCGGAACGCCATTGACGGTCTGACCTAGCCGGCGGTATAGCCGATACTGGAGGTCGGCATGGATCGTCAGCGTTACGTCGCGGCCGTCTTCGGCATCGATGGCCGACTCGACCACGTGTCCCTGCTTGTCCAGGGTGATTTGCCCGCGCCGCCCGCGTAGAAGACCCTCCGCTGCATACTCGATACCGCTAATGCCCGATAGCTCGTCGGCCTGATACTTGGCAAAGGGATTGTCGGCGTTGGGATCATTGGCCACGACATCTGCATCCACTCGCCCCAGTCGACCGAGAAGATGAGCAAACGGTTCAGCATCGCCGTGAAAGGTGCGCTTTGCACCCGGTTCCACGTGCACCCAGGGATAATCACGCAGAAGGTCACGCGCGTTTATTCGAGCCTGGGCATCGAGCCCTGTGACGATCGCGTGCGGAATGGTCTCCTCCAGGACGAGGGCGTCAAACCCACGCCGTTCGGCGACGGCTTCGCGAATCCGCTGCACGCGCTCGTAGATTTCGCGGGCGCGCTTCCGCAGTCCCTCAATCGAGGTCCGCCCCGCATCCGCGTCATAAGGAACATGCTCGGAGAACTGTGTTGCGATGGTAGCCCACATCGACGCGATGTCGGCACGAAGAGCCTGCCGGCGATCGGTGTCTGCACCGACACCGGCGTAGCGCCGCCTCCAGCGCTTTACGGCTTGTTCCACCGCCTGCGGACCGTCGCCGGCATCCGCTTCTATGATGGCGTAATCGACCTTTATGTCCCAACCAGGCTCATCGCTGACGAGCACTTCGCCGGTGCGATCGAGAATACTCCCCCGGACAAATGGAAGCTGTTTGGGTTTGAGAACCAGGGTTCGGTCGGCAGCGGCGCGGTAGAACTCACCGCGGACGATTTGCAGCTCCACCAGTCGACCCACAATAACCAGCACTGCAGCGCCCAGCACATACAGAAACACCTTCAGGCGTCGTTCAAACACGAGCTTCTTCCAGGCGATGCAGTCCCGAATACGTGTACCTCGGTCGGCCGACACCCAGGGCACCCGATATTCGCGTCAGGATCTTGAACCAGACGAGCCCCCATACTGCGGTGTACAGTGATGTGCCGATGACCTCCACCGTCAGACTCCCAAGAAGCGAACTTGTCGCGCCGTACAGCACATTATGGTAGATCCACCAGCCGGCATGTACGAACAGACACGTAATGGCGGTTACCACGACCTGCGTGGCGGTGCGGTAGCGAAAGAAGTATTCACGACTGGCTGCAACACATAGAGCCGCCATCATGTATGAAAGTGCCAGCAGTCCGGGCCGTTCTATTGTCATCAAATCCGCGCATGCCCCGAGTATCCACGCCCCTGCAACCGCGTCCACGGGCCTGACGAACATGGCCAGATATACCACGAGTACGAGCAGCCAATCCGGCCGGCATCCGATCAGCTCGACACGCGGCGCGATCGTCGACTGAAGTGTCAACATCCCGGCAGCACACACCATAAAAGTCACCCAGCGCATTGCATACTACCTTTTCCGCACACTTCGGGTCTCTAAGAACGGACTTCCATGCTTCCGGTTTGTCCCCAGAATCTTCACGACGGCCTTGGCTGCGGACACTTGCAGTCGCGGATCTTCCGATCTGTCCATCATCTCCGAAAGCTGAGGCAATGCCTCCGCTCGACCGATGGCCCCCAGCGCCCCCGCGGCGAGTTGCCGAATGCGAAGCGCCTGTTTGTCGGGCGGGTCGTTGGGATCGTCGATCACAGCCCGGTGAGTCGCCAACGCCCTTAGCGCGACATCCAGACCCTCGTCGGAACCGAGGAGTCCAAGTCCGTGGGCGGCGGCGAGCCTCGTCTCCATATGCGGAGCATTCGCAAGCTTATAGCGAAAAGTATCCATATATGCAGCCTCGCGCGTTTGGGCGAGCGCTTGAATGGCAAAGACCTCCTCCGCGCCTATTCCCGCGCTGGTCATAAAGGCAAGTTCCTGCCTGGCCTCTCGATTCCCCAGTCTGGCCATCGCCTCGAGGGCATGATTCCGCACACCCGCATCGCTGTCTCTCATCGCCCGGGCCAACATCTTGATCACGCCGGGATCGCCCATAAACCCCATAACCAGCGCCGCATTGCGCCGCACCGTCGGATCGTCGTGTTCGAGCAGGTATGTCGGCATCCATCCGGTCTTCTCCGTGTGCCCCAGACGATGCAAGGCGAACAGAGCCGCTACCCTCACGCTCCCGTTCTCGTCGCCCAGCCGCTCGTGCACCGCTGATTCCGCCTTTGCGTCGCCTGTCTTTCCGACAGCCACACAGGCGGCAAAACGAACAGCAGGATGGACATCGAGCAGCGCTGATCGAATCCAAGGTCCGGCTTCTTCGTCACCGAGCGACTCGAGGGCTTCCACCGCTTCGACACGAACGGCGGGATTAGGGTCACTTCCAATCGCCGTCTTGATACGTTGAACCGCCCGGGAGTTGAGCTGAGGATAAGAGACTCGTGTGCCCGTCGCTACTGGCTGCACGCAGCCCCCAAATATTCCGATTATCGTCATCCCCACAGGCCAACAGCGAACGCGGTTCATAGACACGAGTCCTTCGCGGTTATTCGTCACGCAGCGTGCGCGCGCGGAGAATCCAATAGTCAATGAAGATCACCAACCATATCAGCGCGCACATCCACCCAAACCAATCACCAAAGCGCGAATAGAACGTATAGCGCGAATCCACGCCCACATTTGCTACTGAAAAGCCACTGTTGCCGGGCCAGGGTGTGGGCGAATCAACACGAGTTAAATGCAAGCCGTGGATGCGCCCCGTCGGCTGGATGAACCCGCTGACACCCGTGTTGACTGCTCGGGCGATTCCAACCCGATTCTCCACTGCACGAAAGACGCAGACGGCCAAATGCTGGGGCTGTTGGATCCCGCGCCCAAACCAGCCGTCGTTGCTTATATTCAAGAGGAAATCCACGCGCTTTGACGGCGAGCCCCCACTGGCAAACTCGCGACTCACGTAGGGCATGACGTCTTCATAGCAGATTGGAATCCCGTAGCGGTACTCTTTGCCCGGCTGCGACGCCGGTTCTATCGCAAACTGGTGAAACCCGTCGCCGCGAAACAGGGAATACTCGTAGCCGCCATCCGGACCGCTGAAGGGCATGATCGAGTTCAGCCAAAGATACAGGAAGTGCATTTGGCCGAAGCGAAAAGGCACAACCTCGCCAAAATACACCAGGTGAATCTTGTCATACCGTCCGGGCTCGCCTGCGTCGGGGTGAAACACCGTCGCCGAGTTGTACGAGCGCACCGTGGTTAACAGGTCGTACGGCGCTCGCACCCTGGATGCGCTTCCCGTCACCACTTGGGCATTATGATCCGTGGCGTGTACCTGCAGTCTGCGATAGCTCTCCCTCGAAAGAAGGTCCAGATCGCGCGACTCCGGGTTGAGAAACATCATCCAGGGCGATTCGGGCAGCAGATACAGATCGGGTTTCTCTTTCGCCGCTGCTGCCATCATCGACAGATACGCGCGCATCTTGTCGGGTTCCGAAACGTGCTCGTCCTCAGGCACATCGTCGAGATACACAGCACTGAGGAAATCACCTTGACACACCGCTACCTTGGGTCCCTCGGTTAAGGTACCACGATGCAACTGAACTTGACCATAGATCAGCGTCAGCGCAACAAGCCCCGCGGCAAAGCCGACTCCAAACCGCGCCCTGCGGCGAGTGAGCGAAACCGACGACGTGTCACGCGATGCGCTTGACATGAAGATCCAGTCCGCAATCGCTCCGTTCACCGAGGCTGCTACGAAGCTTACGCCGTAAGCCCCTACAAGATCGCTCACCTGAATGAAGGTCAGGAACTTGAAAAAGCTGTGCGAAAGATAGAACCAGGGGAAGCCCGAGATGACCACCGCGCGGAGCATCTCGTTGCCGACCCAAACGAACGGCAGAACCATAGCCAGGGGCCAGCGCCGTCGGCGTACCGCGTGCCGCAGCGCACACGCCATAAGCGGGAAGTAAACAGCGAGGTAAATCGAAAGGGCAACGTACCCCAATCCGGTGGCCGGGTAGAGCCAACGCATGTTTATGAGGAAGAAAGCCAGGGCAAAAAGGTAGCTGTAGAAGTAGACGCGGGGGGCATGACCGGCGCGACCGATCATGACCAGCCAGGGCACTAGACAGAAGAACGACACCGGCCACAAGGAGATGGGGGCGAAGATCAGGCTCTTGAGTAGCAAAGCAAGTAAGACGAGGACAATGCACGCGCGGTGGGTATCGGCCGTGAAGCCGGCCCCGGACACCCCGGCCCCAGACTTGGCAACGGGGTCTTTCGTCCTTTTCCTCTTTCGGCGTCCCAATTGACATCCGTCCCCGGCAGCAAGTGCTCGCCGCATCTCTCCGTGCGGCACTGCTTGACTCACACCGCGCGCACAAACACGACACCATCTACGTGGCCGGAATGATCGCGCCACGGTCGGTCAAAACCGCGCATTTGACCATCTTCAGGATACAGCCTACGGCGTCGCATGGCCATCGGTGCGATTGATACCTTAAGCATCCCGGAGCCGCCACACATTGGACTGGACGACTCGGTGATCTATAATCCGCCTCCAGCGACAAGAAGCGACAGTAAGGCTACACACGGAGGAACGATGCGAGTCACTCTGAACGGCAAACCGGACGAAATCGACGAAGGGGCGACGGTGGCCGACCTCCTGGCTCGTTTGAAGCTCGAGCCCATTCGTGTGGCCGTCGAGATCAACGAGGACATCGTTCCGAGAAAGACCTTTTCCAACAAGCGGATTCAGGACGGTGACCGCATCGAAGTTGTGACTTTCGTGGGAGGTGGATAGTGTCCGAAGACAGGTATCGAGTAGGTTCGTTCGAGTTCAAGTCACGGCTGTTCGTGGGGACAGGCAAATACGCCGACTTCGAGCTGATGGAAGGGGCCCTGGACGCCTCCGAATGCGAGGTGGTGACCGTCGCTGTCCGTCGCGATGTCCTGATGCCCGAGGGGGGTAAGAAGGCCGACAGTATCCTCGACCACATCAATCTCAAGCGCATTACCGTCCTGCCCAACACTGCGGGGTGCTTCAACGCGAAGGACGCCATTCGATCGGCCAAGCTAAGCCGCGAGCTGCTCGAAGGACTGGGCAACCCCGGGGCGAAGTGGGTGAAAATCGAGGTGCTTGCCGATAAGAAGACGCTCTTGCCTGAGCCGATCGGAACGCTGCAGGCCACGGAGGAACTGGTCGAAGCCGGGTTCGAGGTCCTCGCCTATACCAACGACGATCCCATTCTCGCCCGGCGGCTCAAAGACGCAGGGGCGACGAGCGTCATGCCCCTGGGCTCGCCCATCGGGTGCGGGCAGGGCATACTCAACCCGGGAAACATCTCCTTGTGCATCGAGTACCTCAAGGAAGACGACCCGGGCTATCCGGTGATCGTCGATGCGGGCGTAGGCACAGCCTCGGACGTCACCATCGCGATGGAACTGGGAGCGGACGGGGTGCTGTTGAATACGGGAATCGCCGGTGCTCGAGACCCCATCCTGATGGCCCGGGCAATGGCCCACGCGGTTCAAGCCGGTCGAGACGCATACCGTGCCGGCAGAATCCCTCGGAAAAGATACGCCTCCGCCTCCTCGCCGATGGAAGGCGTAATCGCACCGACGCAATAGCCTGTGTGAGCCCTCGTCGTGGCGACGTTCTTTGCCGCCTTGACCTCACGCCTGATGCACGGGTAAGATTTGCTTGTCCGCTGGACGTAGCGCACAACGAATCCGGTGACGTAACCTCAATGATCATAGACTGTTACACACACACTTGGGAGAACGCCGGCCAACTGGGGCGGTGCGTGCCCACGGACTATCACACCACTCCGCGGGCAGAAGAACAGCCTGTGCCTGCCGGGGCCGACACCGGTGCGCATTGGTCCGCAACAGAACCCGCCGGCGCCACCATAGTCCTGGGCTTCGCAAGCAAATACCTTCAGGCGCGAATCCCCAACGACCATGTAGCCGCCTATGTAGGTGAACACCCCGACCGTCTCATCGGCTTTGCGGGGATCGACCCCAGCCAACCGAAAGAGGCTTGCGAGGAGGCTCGCCGGGCGTGCCACGAACTCTCCATGCGGGGACTGGCCGTCGCACCTGCGGCACAGGATTTCCACCCCGCAAGCAGCCAGGCGATGGTCGTCTATGCCCAGGCTGCTGAGCTGGGCCTGCCTATGATCTTCCACACCGGGGTGCACATTTGCACTGCGGTCAAGCTCGAGTATGCCCAGCCCATTCTCCTCGACGAAGTGGCCCGGGAGTTCCCTGCGCTAAAGATTATCATCGCCCACATGGGCTTCCCCTGGGTGAATGAGACGGCCCTTTTGCTGGGAAAACACGAGAACGTCTTCGCGGAGACGAGCTGGCTACTCAACGAGCCCTGGCAGGCGTATCAGGCCCTGCTGACCGCCCATCAGTTCGGGGTGATGAACAAGCTGCTGTTCGGCAGTGGGTTTCCCAACGCGTCGGCTGCACAGTGCATCGAAGAGCTTTACGGGATACACCATCTTGTGCACGGCACGAACCTCCCAATGATCCCGCGCGAGCAGCTCCGCGGCATCGTCGAGCGCGACACCCTGAAGCTCCTGGACATCACCCTGCCCGCCTCTCAATTATAAACACGACTTCGCACGCGTGGATCAGAGCCCTTTGCGCGAAGCCCACGGACATTCCAACCTCATCGCCTCACATGTCACCGGGTTTCCGCCTGGTGGTCTGACGCGCGCAAAAAGGAGCCCGGTCCGCTGCTAGCGAGCCGGGCTCCGTGTTAGAACCTAAATTTTGTTACGCGTGCTCTACCACAGCAAACCTCACGTTGCTGCAGTCCCTCAGCACCCGCAAACTAGGCCCCGTTGCTGAAGTTACCAAAGACCATGTTACCAACAGCAACATCCGATCCTTGCAGAACCGCAATCAGCGTGATCTCTGCCGCGATGATGGCGTTATCCGCCGAGTCCCCGTAGTAGACCCCGACATTACCATTTGTATCCGCCACGCAGAACAGAAGATCGTTCGCACCAACAACTGCGCCGGTGATCGCGCCGCCGATAGCCGTGATCAGGTTCGTACCGTTCAGCGAGTTGGCAGACGTGAAGTCGGTTACCGTCGCGGACGTTACCAGAACAACCTCAGCAGCAGCTGTGTGGGTCAACGCACCGGCGGTCGAGTGAGTCTGGATTGACGAGGCCGTTGCGAAGTTATCCGTTCCCGTCAGCGTCGCAATACCGGAGTTGAAGTTGAACACGTCACCGGTCGTGACCGTATCATCGAAGTCCGTAATCGTCTGACGATCGACGCCGAGGAGCGCAGCGGCACTCTGGCGGAACGTGTCTACACCCGCACCACCGGTGACGATGTCGTTTCCGGCCAGCGGATTGAGGGTGTCATTGCCGGCACCGCCACTGACAATATCGGCACCCGACGAGCCGAACAGCGTGTCTGCCCCGCTCCCACCAGTGACGATCACACCGCTGGTGGTGCAAGCCGCGCCCATGATAAGCGGCTCCGTGAAACCACTGGCATCGATCTGGTCCGCCGTAACGGCGCCCGTCAGGTTCATCTGCTCGGTACCAGTAATGACTACCTTTTCGTTGGACGCCGTAACAGCGAGAATGAGCGCGGCCGAGAAAGTGTTCTGCCCAGCCGTACCCGAATCGGCGGCCGACCCGTCCAGGTCAAGGTTCGACACCAAGTTGACCGTTTCAGCACCGGTGAAAGTAACCACACCGGCCTGCTCCGCGTCGTTGAGGGTGCAGGTCAGCGTATCGCTTACACCACTACCCGCAATGGTCACGCCCAACGTACCGGCACCGACGTTCGCAGCACCCGCTCTTGTTCCGCTAGTAACCGCGAATCCGGTTGCCGCGTTGGTGATCGTGCCCGCATTCGAGCCAAGGTCCAGAATCACCTCGTTGATCGACCCGAAGTGCGAGACGTTCAGGGCCGTGGTATGGGCATCCGAAACGCGAAGCTTCTCGAAGTTCGTAACGTTGCTCTGGGCCACGGTTGTGCCCCCGAGCACCGCCGTCGTACCACCCAGCGTGTCGTCATTCGCACCACCGTCGAGGGTATCTGTCGTGCCGTAGGTAGCCCCAAGGATGATGGTATCATCGCCGGCGCCGCCCGTGTAGGTGAAGACACCAGCATTGGTCTGCGTCAGGATGACGTCGCCCGTCGCCGTGCTGCAGTTCACCGTCGTCACGTTCGCGTCGAGGGTTGCGGTCTGCGTAAAGTCCGCATCACCGGAGACACCGACGGAGGTCAGCGTCGTGCCGTTCATGACGATGTCGGCAACCACACTGGCCGCGGTATTGGACGCGATGTTTAACGTCTCAAAACCGTTGGTCGTGCCGGTGGTCAACGTCAGCGTGCCGGCGGTCAGGCCGTTGAACGACGCGGTTATCGAATCGGCGGCGCCACTGGTGGCGGCCGTCGCGAATCCAAATGTTGCGCCAATGGCCTGCTGGGTCAGCCCGACATTCACGGCGTTCGCGAGGGCATTGACGGTGAACACGTTTGTGTTCGTGCTGCTGGCAATGTTGATGTCCGTAACTCCGGTGAGGCCGGTGCCGGCCAGCGTGGTCGCAGCCGTACCGAAGTCAGTGATGTTCAGGACCTCGATCGCCGTCAGCGTCGGGGAAACAGTCGTAACCGCCGCAAAGTTGAACTGGGCGTTGAGTGAATCTGCTGCGTCGCCACCATTGGCGGCGTCACCGGTCTGCAGTGAGGGCACGCTTGTTCCCGTGGGAGCGTTGAACAGCAGCGGGGCGGAGAAGGTGTCGATGCCGCCGGTACCGCTCAGGTCGTCCACACCCAGAGTGAAGTCAAGCGTTTCACCGGGCTTACTGTCGCACTGATTCAGGTCTTCATTGCACGTGTCCTCGCCCGTGCAAGGATCGCCGCTGGAGACGCAAACCAGGTTATCGAGGTCGCAGCTCTCGACACCGGTGCAGAACAGGCCGTCGTCCGCACAGTCGGCATCGGTCTCGCAGGGGACCCCGGTCGAGCACAGACCTGTCGCCGCATCACAAAACTCGTCATCCCCGCAGACCACATCGGTGTAGACGCAACCGGTCTCCGGATCGCAGGTATCATCCGTGCAAAGATCCTCGTCGTCGCAAACGACATCGGTGTACTCGCAATAATCATCAACACAGGCTTCGTCGGTGCATACATCACTGTCATCGCAGTTGACGTCAGTGGTGCAGGGGAGAAGGCAGTCGCCCTCGACGCACTCATAACCCTCGTCGCACTCGACGTCGGTATAGACGCACTCGCCGGTGGCCTCATCGCAGGCGTCGGTGGTGCAGAGATCCTCATCATCGCACACGACATCGGCACACAGGTCAATCACGACACACACACCGTCGACACACTCTTCGCCCTCTTCGCACTCAATCGGCGTGTACACGCAATCGCCGGTGGCCTGATCGCACTCGTCGGTGGTGCATGCATCTTCATCATCGCACTCGACATCAATGCACAGGTCCTCGACACACTCACCAGTCTCCGCATCGCAAATAAAACCCTCTTCACATTCCACCGGCGTGTTGACCGCGGTGGCCACACCTTCCACTTCATCACAAGTGTCTACCGTGCACGGATCGCCGTCGTCGGGATCGAAGTCGGCGCAGGGACCCGTCGGTCCCGGCGGTGGACATCCAGTTACCAGTACCAGCGCGGCGAGGACACAGCAGAGGCCGGCCACACCACGCACCCAGGCGAGAAATTTCTCGTTTTCCATTCTTTTCATTCCTTGCATTATCCTTGACCTCCAGAATTTCAGGGACTGTGGTGTGTTCCGTAGCACTACCACATGGTCTTCAAACAAACTAACGCGTACCACTCACTCCTTATATTAATCGAATGTGGTACTTGCCCTGATGTCTCGCACACCCGGGGCAAGACACGGGACAGGCACCACATGCGTCCGCAAGAAGCAGAAAACTATATTGGCTTTGCCCAAAGCGTCGCCTATCTACGACCAGTCGCCGTTGGTTTCGAATCCACTGACGCGCCTGACTTGGGGGCATCCTTCGTTTCAGTTACGCGCCACCGCCGAAACGAAAGCCTCCACCTGCGCCGTCGATTCCGCACCCTAGTGCGCCAACGACCTGAGCACACAACCCGATGATTACAGCGGGCGAATTGTAGGAGTTGGCATTAACAAGTCAACAGCCAATTCCAAAGATTTCGCCTACCGGAACCTTGCGCAACGCATGCCGCATACAACTATTAGCGCGGCGCCATCGCGCGCTTGATCGTTCACTGCTCATCGGTCCTCATAACGTTTCTTCTTGAACATTTACTGAACCGGCCGCACGCTGCACACAAGGCAGAACGCATCGACCCAGCCACTTCGCTTAGCTTCCTAATAGGCCATCGCCAGATAACCTATTGTCGATAAGTAATTTACGTGCCCAAGCGCGGATTTTGCGCCTGCGAGCCGGCCACACGATGCGCGTCGCAGGTCAAAAAGCGAGCGCCGGACGCTGAAACCACAGATTCTGGAGCAAACTGCCCCTGCCAAGACAACGCCGCGGGCCTTTCCCGAGATGCCTTTACACAAACTCACAAGCTGCGGAAAAGACAGAGTTACACGAATCAACTCGCCCCGCTTCGCCATTTTGACCAATCTACGTGTTTTTTATTGCAGTTGTTAAATGGCCAGGCAACCCGTGAGGCGTACACGGAGAATAGACCGGGAAGCCGAATCGTTGTTTCAGCCGCTCAGCTATAGCAGATTCGGATATTGTGTAGCGGGCGAATTGCATGCCGGCGCTTCGCTTAGGCATGGCACCCAACTCCTGAACCGCTAGACAATAACAGAAATTGCTCTAGGGAATAAGGAAGATGGCTGGGCGGTTCACGGGCAGAAGCTGACCAGCTCTTCGACAAGGTCGACGATCACCGAGGCGATCTGTGGCTTGGACCCCGTACTGGGTGCGGACCAGGTCCCCCCGGCGCGGAGGATCTCCACGGTGGCGTCGTCCGAGGCGACATTGGACATGCCGTTGAGCACTATCGCGTCGCAATGTTTGCGGCGCAGTTTTTCCTCGGCATGGGCGTGGTGGTCGTGATCTTCCATAGCGAAACCGATCACCACCCGGCTGCCTTTTACCCGGCCGAGATTGGCGAGGATGTCTTCGGTCGGTTCGAGTTGGATGGTGCGGGGCTTATTCTGCTTTTTGAGTTTGTGTTCGAGGCGGGTGACGGGGCGATAGTCGCAAACGGCCGCCGTCATGACGGCACATTGGCACGTGTCAAACTCAGCAACACATGCTTTGAACATCTCCTCGGCACTGACCACCCGAACGAGATGCACGCCCGGCGGCTCCTGCAAACCCACCGGCCCGGAGACAAGGATGACCTCGTGCCCGCGATCGGCTGCCTGTGCGGCAATCGCGTAGCCCATCTTTCCGCTTGATGGGTTGGATATGAAGCGTACCGAGTCAAAGAACTCGCGCGTCGGACCGGCTGTGATGAGAATACGCATGATGGGGGATTCAGAATAGCGAATTTCGAATAGCGAATTGCAGGAAACACTGCGACCACGTTACTCCGTACAAGCGACTATGAGGTATCGACAGAGCGTTTCGGCTGGCCGGATCCGATCAGATGGACGAGAGCTTCGATGATTTCGTCCGGTTCGGACATTCTCCCGGGGCCTACTCCGCGGCAGGCCAACCAGCCTTCGTTTGGACCGACAACCAGACATCCACGCTCCTTCAGTTTGGCGATGTTCTCGGCCACCGCCGGGCTCGCCCACATGCGCTCGTTCATTGCCGGGGCCAGGACAATCGGAGAAGCAGCGCTGATGACAAGGGTTGACACCAAGTCATCGGCAATGCCTCCAGCCATCTTGCCGATGATATTCGCGGTGGCCGGGGCGATGAGTACGGCGTCGGCCTCTTCCGTGCGGCGGATGTGCTGCACGTCGCCGGGATCCGCAGAGGACCACAGGCTTGTGAGGACTTTCCGCCCGGTCAGGGCCTGAAAAGTGACCGGGCCCACGAACTTCCGCGCTGCCTTGGTCATGGCCACCGTCACGCCGCAACCGCGTTGGGCCAAGTGGGACACGACCTGACAGACCTTATAGGCAGCGATCCCCCCGCACACTGCGATGAGGATCTCATATCCGGCCAGATCTGCCTGGGACGATGTTTCGTCCTTAGCCTTCATCTTCTTCTTCAGGCTCTTCCTCGGGGAAATGCATCTCGATCTTCCCTTCGAGGATTTCCTGGACGATGACCTCGAGCTCGGTCAAGCCCCTGGATTCGACCATTGGTCTTGCCCCTTGCATGAGCTGCAACCAGCGCTTCTGGATCAGAGCAGCCAACTTGAAATTCCCCCCGCACTTCGCGGAGAGTACGTCGTTTTTAAAGACTTCAATCATGTTTTTCCGGCCTTTCCTTCGATGATTCGTCTCACCTCTTGGACCGTGTCATCAAGGACATCGTTAACAACAAAATGTGTATAGCAGCCGCTTTGGCGGGCAAGGGCGATCTCGCCGTCCGCCCGGGCGAGCCTCTTAGTCAACTGATCCTGGGCCTCGGTCTTCCTTCCTTCGAGTCGCCCGCGCAAGACGTTCGTACCGGGTGGAAGAACGAAAATGCGAATGGACTCGGGCATTCGCTCGGCTATCTGCATTCCACCTTGCACGTCGATTTCCAGCACGATGCTCTTACCCCGGCTGAGAACCTCCTCGACCCTTCGACGAGGCGTTCCGTACCTGTTTCCGACATACTCGGCGCTTTCGATAAACTCGCCGGCCTGTTCCTGGGCGACGAACTCCTCCTCAGTAACGAAATCGTAGGTGACGCCTTCCACGTCACCCGGCCTCATCGGCCTAGTAGTGGTCGAAACGCTCCAAACCGCATCGGTCAACTGCGCCAAAAGAGCATTGCAGATCGACGTTTTTCCCGCCCCGGAAGGTCCACTTATCACTATGACCTTCCCGCGCGGCGTTGTCGGGCCCCCATCCGGGCTACTCGACATTCTGCACCTGTTCCTTGATGCGATCGACTTGCCCTTTTATCTCCACGACACTCCGCGCGATGGTTGCATCATTGCTCTTGGACGCGATGGTGTTGGCTTCGCGGAGGAGTTCCTGCGCAATGAAGTCCAGCGTTCGACCGACGCGCTCACCGGGCTCACAGAGCTCGACGAACTGCCCGAGGTGCGAGCACAATCGGGTGATCTCCTCGCTGATGTCGGATCTTTCCGCAAACAGGGCCACCTCGCGCATAAGTCCTTCAGCCGCCAGTTCAATACTGCTGCTCTCCATCAGGGTGTTCACGCGGGTTTGGAGCCGGTCGCGGTATTCACCCACCACCGCAGGTGCTCGCTGGGTGACGATATCCAGCTGTTCGCGGATGTCGTTACAGCATTCCATCAGTGCGTCGTAGAGGACTTTGCCCTCTTCGTGTCGCATGGCCACGAGCCCGTCAACCGCCCGGCCCGTCAAGTCCTCAACGATCTCGAGCTGATGCCGGCGAAGGTCGTCATCCGCTTCCTCTTGCTCACATACCCCGGGCAGCTCAGCCAGTGCCGCAAGATCGATCGTAGCCTGCACGTTCCCAGGAAGGCGTACCTGGGAAAGCTGATCGACATATCCTTGAAGCACCTGAACGTTTACGGAGCAGTCGGCGGAGTCCGCCTCTCGGCGAGTGCGCAGCGTGCAGGTCACACTACCGCGGGCAATGCGCTCGCGAATGACCTTGTCAATCGCGCTCTCCGCAAACTGCATCGCGTCCGGGAGCTTAAGCGCGGTCTTGAGGTAGCGGTGATTGACGCTGCGGATTTCCAGTGCATAGGACACGCCGTCCTCGACGTGTTCGGCAGCACCATACCCCGTCATGGATACGATCATGGGCTGGAGTTTTCCTCGACACCCTCCGCTGCATCGTCAGTAGTATTTGCGTCAGCCGGAAGACCACCTGCGTCGGTGTCCGGCTGCTGGGCGCCTTCGGCTTGGTCTCCTTCGGTCCCGGCAACACCGTCGTCCGTTCCAGGCGCGGCGGGCAGGTTGAATTCATCGCTCTCACCCGTACCGACCTCGACAGGTACAGCCGGGATGGTCTCCGTCGTCGGTGGAGGCGTCAGGGGAACGGGCTCACCGGAAGGCGCTGTGGCCGGCATTTCCGTCGGCGCAGGGGCCGAGCGCGTGGTGCGCCTCGGCGCGGATTCATCAAACCAGAAGTTTGAAAGCACTGAGAGTATCACGAATATCGCAGCCACCACCACGGTGATCCAGGTAAAGACATCGCCCGTCTTCGCCCCGAACGCCGTACTTCCACCAGCCCCTCCGAAGGCGCCGGCCAGTCCACCGCCGCGCCCACGTTGGAGTAAAATCACAAGCATGAGGAAGCAGCAGACCACGATCAGCAGCATGGCACCAAACCACTGCCCCCACGACATTTGAGCAAGCATTCTCATCTCCGTCTCAAGACTCGCCACAGGACCGGACACCAATCTCAGTCCGACAAGCCAATACCGTCATGCCCATCGAGCCGACGTGCCAACACCCGGCTTTCAAGTGGCAGCGCCCACCGATGCGGCGGCGGATATAATAGCCAGAAAATCACCGGCCACCAAACACGCCCCGCCCACGAGGGCTCCGTCCACATCCGGCTGGGCAGCCAAGTCGGCCGCATTGCCAGGTTTTACACTTCCACCGTAAAGGATGCGTAGCGCATCGGTCGTATCGCGACCGTAAACGTCCGCCAGTTTCGGGCGAATAAACGCGTGAACATCCTGCGCCTGGCCGGGAGTAGCCGTCTTTCCCGTTCCAATCGCCCAGACGGGCTCATAGGCCACCACAAGCTTGTTGGCAGGTATCTCGGCACTGATCGCGTCGCTGAGCTGATCTTCGACGACCTGATGAGTACGCCCCGCTTCACGCTCGTCGAGCGTCTCGCCTACGCAGTAGACCGCGGTCAGCCCCGCGTCCACGACCGCCCGGACCTTGCGGGCGAGCCGTTGTCCGTCCTCTCCGAAGACGTGCCGGCGTTCGCTGTGGCCGACTATGACGTGCGTGCAACCGACATCGGCAAGCATGGGGACGGATACCTCGCCGGTAAACGCACCCTTGGGCTCCTCATGCACGTTCTGGGCCCCGAGCATGATGCGTGTACCCGCGACCTCCTTGGCCATCGGAAGAAGGAGCTGAAACGGCGGGCAGACCAGGACATCGACCGCGGATACTCCCTCAACCCCCGCACGAATGCCGCCCACCAACGCGCGAGCCTCCGCGAGGGTCTTGTGCATCTTCCAGTTGCCTGCAATTAGCGGTGTTCTCATCGTCACTCCATTCCGATTATCCGATCGAATCCATTCAGCGACGCACCAAGCCGGGTGCCCGTTGCCTCCCCCGGGCGACCCAAGGGCGGTGACAGCCGATGCTGCGCGCGTGTCGCCCTGCTGAAATCCAGGATCTCATCCCAGAACCAGACCGTTGGCGCATATCCGAGAGCTGCAGCGATTCCACAGAGTTCCCTAGCCACCTGAACTGAGAAGCGCGGGGCGTCTGTAACCTCTTCTATTACAAAACCTTGCGGAACTACGCGCCAACCCGGAATGCTAACACGACCGCTGAGACTTGTCAATCCGACGTCCAGCGACTGAACATCAAGCTCAGGTGGCGCTCAGAGTCTTTGTGGGCTGGCGAACAACGGATCTCCTTGCCACGGCGGAAACCGCGGTTGCCTGTCGAGAACGCTCCACGCGCTTTCGACGGCCCAGCACACTCCGTTGCTCGTGCGCAAACGCCGAGCTATCGTGACAGTATGTCCTCGTACGCGTGCACGCCTGTTTCCGGCCCACTCGACGCGGTGGTTACCGTGCCCGGATCAAAGAGCGTCACCAATCGGGCGCTGATCGCCGCGGCGTTGGCGGATGGGGACAGCCTGCTCAGCAACGTCCTTCTGGCCGACGACACCCGGCTGATGATAGACGCTTTGCGCACCCTGGGCTTCGCCATCACTGTGGATGAAGGCGACAGCGTAACGGAGGTCACCGGCTGCCGGGGGCATCTCCCAGCCTGCGAGGGCGAGCTCTTCTGCGGCAACTCGGGCACGACCATGCGGTTCTGCACAGCCCTAGCAGCCTTGGGCCACGGGCGATTCCTTCTGGACGGAATCGAGCGGATGCGGGAGAGGCCCATCGGCGAGCTTGCCGAGGTTCTGCAGACTCTAGGCACCGGGATTGAATACCTGGGAACGGATGGGTACCCGCCGATCGCCGTACACGCCACCGGACTCTCCGGCGGACACGTGGCATTCAGATCGCCACGATCGAGCCAGATGGTAAGCGCCCTTCTGCTGGCTGCTCCGTACGCGGCCCGTGATCTACTCATCGATGTAACCGGCGAGGTGACCTCCGCCAGCTACCTGAGGATGACCACGGCTGTGATGGACATGTTCGGAGTCTGCGTCATCGAGCAATATCAAGCCAAGGGGGCAAAGTTCATCGTCGAGGCTCCGCAGCGTTATCGCGGGAGCACAGTAACTATCGAGCCTGACGCTTCCAACGCAGCGTATTTCCTGGCTGCCCCGGCTGTCGCGGGCGGACGTGTGACGGTCAGCGGGCTCAAGGTGGACAGCATTCAGGGTGACGCCCGATTCGTTGACGTGTTGGAGCGTATGGGTTGTCAGGTGGGCCCTAGCGACGCCGGTTTGACGGTGGAGCGACCCGATCCAGCGGAACCGCTTCGCGGCGTGGACGTGGACCTGAACGACATGCCTGATACCGTTCAGACACTCGCGGTGCTTGCGCTCTTTGCCGACGGGCCGACGATTATTCGCAACGTTGCCAGCCTGCGGCTCAAGGAGACGGACCGCTTGGCGGCGCTGGCGCGGGAGCTGGGCAAACTGGGCGCAGATATCGAGGAGAAAGAAGACTCCATTCGGATTGAACCGCCCGAGCGAATCAGGGCGGCGGAGATCGACACATATAATGATCACCGCATGGCCATGAGCTTCGCACTGGCGGGCCTGAGGTGTCCCGGCTTGGTCATCAATAACCCAGACTGCTGCAGCAAGACCTTCCCCGACTTCTTTGAGCGCCTTGAGCGCCTGGGCTGATTATCAGTACAGGAGAGGCCGGGACGGTGCAGGTTCACGCCGACATTCCCCGACCATCAGGCCACTCACCCAACCGCGCCACACATGCCCACACTACGCGGAACGCTTACGCCATTGCCACCTGCTCGCAGGTTATCAGGTCAAGATGTGGCCCGTTGAGCACTTAGGCCCATCCCACGTTCGCCTCACGCGCGCGGGCAGTATAGCGCTCAATCTGACGCACACATATGTCGTACATGTCGCCCGGCGGCGACTTACGCGTCCGCTCCTGATATGCCTTGAACCACTCAACGGTCTCGCCAATCGCCTCTTGCCAATCATAGACGGAATGCCAGTTCAGACGGCTCGCGGCCTTGTCAGATGTAAGCCTGAGGACGGCCATCTCAATCTTACGTTTGGATGGGTCGGCCTCGGACCTTGACATGCTACCACTATACGAACCCGTACCCCACACCTCAATGGCCTTCTGCACGACGCTCTCGGTAGTGACACCGACGAGCTCTCCCGGTCCGAAGTTCCACGGTTCAGCAAAAGACTCGCCGCGCTCCCCCAGAAGCTTTGTCGCGAGACAGAGATACCCACTGAGGGGCTCCAGGACGTGTTGCCAAGGTCGGATTGACCCTGGGTTTCGCAGCAGTATCTCCTCTCCGTTCAACAGGGCACGCATGCAGTCGGGAACCAGGCGATCATCGCCCCAATCACCGCCGCCTATCACGTTGCCGGCTCTAGCTGAGGCGAGGGCAACCCCGTGTTCGGAGAGCTTATCAATCGGAAAGAACGACTGCCGGTATGATGAGATTGACAATTCAGCCATGCCCTTGCTGGCACTATAAGGGTCTTCTCCCCCAAGTGCGTCGTTTTCACGATATCCCCAAACCCACTTCTGGTTTTCGTAGCACTTGTCACTGGTGATGCAAACCACTGCTCTTGTGCTGTCACTCTTCGTTGTTCGTACAGCTTCGAGGACATTGACTGTTCCGCCGACGTTAGCGTCGAAGGTTTCTTTTGGCTGGCGATGACTCTCGAGCACTATTGCCTGAGCAGCCAAATGGAAGACGACCCGTGGTTTATGTGTTTCGATCGCATTATGCAAGGCTGCAAGATCTCGGATGTCGCCCTGAATATCAGTGACGCGTTCTGACAAGTTCGACACTTCGTAGTTGCTCGGCGTGGTCGGGGGGGCGACGAGGCTAAAGCCGATTACATTGGCACCTAACTCCCGCAACCAGATGCTCAACCAAGAACCCTTAAACCCGGTGTGGCCGGTGACAAGAACCGGCATGCCGCGGAAAACGTCTTTGAAGGTCCGCTTTGTTGTGCTCACACTCTGCCCCCGATTTGTCGCCTCTAGTTTCCTACCCAAAACTTGAAGTGCGCCGCGGGGTCCTCAGACATCCCCGTTGCGGAAACAATCGTACAGAACCCAATCCTCCGCCGCAAGCGGGTCTTACTGACAGTCTGTGCAATCCTCGGCGTCTCACGTCGATCCGTGGCGCGCCCAGGCACCCCGAGGGGGGGGGTCGTGCGCCGCTACCGGCTCGCGACCCCAGATACCGGGCGGGCACCCTTTGTGGGGCGGCCTTCTCGCCGCAAGCCCGGGATAGGCGCAGGGAAGTGCGATTTCAGGGTTGCGAGGCGTCTTTCGGCGTATTCAGTGGCTTCAAGTTTGTTTCAGCCAGACCCCGATAAGTAGAGAGTGCGCGGCTGGGTGCGCGCGGACTGTGCGGGATCAGAACATTGGCGGACGTACTTGATCAGAGCGAGGTCGATGCCCTACTCGCCGCCGTCGAAAGGGGCGGGGTCGAGACCGCAGGCGAAGGTGTCGGCGGCCGGGCCACCAGAGCAGCCAGGGAGACCCACTCGTACGATTTCAAGCGCCCGGAGCGGGTCAGCAAGGAGCAGATGCGGGCCCTGGAGGGGATCCACGAGGCTTTCGCCCGCAACTTCGGTGCGGGCTTGTCCAGCTTTCTCAGGACTATCGTTGAGATCCGCGTCGCGACTACCGAGCAGCTCACCTACAGCGAGTTCATCTACTCGCTGCCCAACCCAACGAACTTCAATCTGCTGACGGCTGAGCCGTTGGAGGGGCAAATATGCCTCGAGATCAGTCCGTTAATCATATATCCGATCATCGATCGGCTCTTGGGCGGGTCCAACCGGGAGCTGTTCATCCCCCAGCGTCCTCTGACTATGATCGAACAGCGTCTGGTCGGGCGGATCACCACCCGGGCGCTGGCCGCCCTGACCGAATCCTGGGGCGGCATGGTCGAGGTCAAGTTCGAGATCTCCGAGGTGGAGAGCAATCCCCACCTGGTGCAGATAGTGGCTCCGAACGAGATTGTCGTCGTGCTGGGGTTTGAGATAAAGATGGGCGGGCGTGCAGGCACGATGAGTCTGTGCATCCCCTTCGCGGTGATCGAGCCGGTGATGGACAAGCTGGTGACACAAGGCTGGCTGGCCTATCAGCGTCGTGCCGCTGCCGAGGATCAGTCGGAAGCCATCGCCCGCGGGTTGGGGGCTACCCGCGTCAACGTCACAGGGTATCTCGCGGAGACGACCGTCACCGTGCGCGACCTGCTGACACTCCAACCGGGTGACATCATTCAGACAGCCAAACCGGTTAACAGTGAGGTCATCCTTCAGGTGGAAGGGGAGAACAAGTTCGCCGGCAAGATCGGTCGTCACAAGGACAACGTCGCCATCAAGATCAGCCGCCGCGCCGAGGTGGAAGAGAAGCTGTAGACCGCCTCAGCGGCGCCAATCGCCCCGTAGTAAGGGTGAAGGTTGAAGGAAGAAGGATGAAGGCCGGCGATACGATTCTGTTCATCCTTCATCCTTCTGCTTTCATCCTTGGCCACGGGGGGAGGCACCGCACTTCTCAAACACATTCGTAGCCCTGGTGCACATCGAGACGGCTCAGACAGGGCTGATTGCGCGAAGCGGCGTGTGAGGTGACCAGAAAACCTCGCTGCCGGTGCCTGTGAATCTTGACGGGGCCCGATTACGCGGTACTGTGTCCGGGGTGTTAAGTCAGGGGGCGTAGCTCAGCTGGGAGAGCGT
>CP070744.1:4870435-4886707 GCA_020348265.1 Phycisphaerales bacterium
TTCTCGACACGGGCGACGGGCATGACCTGCATGATGGCATTGGTAAGAATGACCTCATCGGCATCGAGAAGATCGTCGATCGTAAGGGGACACTCCTGAGCCTCGATCCCGGCATCGCGAGCCAGATCGAGCACTACTCCGCGGGCAATACCCGGTAAGACGGGCGTGTCCAGGGGAGGCGTCTTTAAGACTCGCTCTTTGACGAGAAAAACGTTGCTGATCGATCCCTCCGCCAGCCGATTGGCTGTTGTGAACCACAGAGCTTCGTAGCAGCGGCCGCGTTGGGCATGTCGCAGCCCCAGCAATCTCCCGAGATATGCGGTGGTCTTGTGGCCCGCAAGCGGATCGCTGGGTGATTGGCGGAAACCACAGATCACCACGGGTACACCAGTTTCGTACAACTGAGTGGATGGCGGAGATAACGGTGACGCCGTCGCACATACGGTGAGTGGAGGATCATCCTCGGCTGCCGCTTGCATCGAACCTGCGGACACGGTCAAGCGAACACGGGCGGTGGCGAGCTCATTGCGTTGAAGTAGCTCGAGCAGGTCAACGCGGGAAGGCAAGTCCTCGCGACTGACCGGTCTGAGCAGTTCCGACGCGGACTTTATCAGCCGGGCCATGTGCGACTCGGCTCGAAAGACACGCCCGTTCTCCGCGCGCATGGTTTCGAACAGACCTGCACCGTGCAACCACCCGCCATCAAGCACACTTACTTTCGCTTCGTCAGTCGGTACGAACGTTCCGTTGAAGTAGACAACCGGTTTCATGTTACGACAACTTCCTCGCGGTCCGCCGCAGCGTCCAAAGAAACGCATCCCAGGGTACGCATCATTCCCGCAGCCTTGGCAATTGTCTCGTCGTATTCCTGGTCAGCGGTGCTGTCGGCAACGATCGCACCTCCAGCATACACATGTACGCGATCACCCAACTGAAACATGGTGCGAATGGCGATGTTCAACGACAGTGACCCGTCCAAGCCAATGATGCCAATTGACCCACAGTACACGCCGCGTTGAGTAGGCTCCAACTCGTCTATTATCTGCATCGCGCGAATCTTGGGCGCTCCGGTAATGGAGCCGCCGGGGAAAGACGCCCACAGCAGTTCCAGCCAGGTTCGACCGGGCTCGAGATCTCCCTCGATCGTCGCCACCCGGTGGAACACGTTGGGGTGCTGTTCGATCATGCCGGGCTCGGTGACCCTGACGCTACCAAACGAGCATACGCGGCCGAGGTCGTTCCTCAGCAGGTCGACAATCATGGTCAGTTCCGCGCGCTCCTTTTCGCTCTGAGCAAGTTCTTCGCGATTGGCGTTGTCCGACCGAGGATCGTCACCGCGCGGACGCGTGCCCTTGATGGGTCGCGTCACCACGTGCCTGCCTCTGAGTTCAAGGAAAAGCTCAGGCGATGACGAGATGACCGCAAACTCCCCCCAAGGAAGCAGAGCTGCGTGTGAGGAAGGGCTTATACGCCGAAGCCGGCGATACAGCTCAAGTGGCGTAGCGTCAGTAGTGGCGGTCCATCGCTGGGTGAGATTCACCTGATAGATGTCCCCGGCTTCGATGTAGCGTTTGGCTTTCTCGATCTTTGCCGAGTATGCCCGGCGAGACATATTCGGCTCGGGCGTCGAGCATGTCCATCCAGGCGGGGCCGCCTCCGAAGACAACGCCGAGGCCTGTTCCAGGATCGTCCGGACGGAAGCGAGCCTTGCGGATACTGGGGGTCGACGTCGCGCGATTTCCGCCGGCCAGTCCACTGCCAGGGCGTACCAGCGGCCCTCAGCATGGTCATGAATTGCCGCAAAGTCGTAAAGGCGAAAACAAACAAGCGGAAGCCCCCGCTCGCCGCGTGTTGTGCATTCGATGCGCTCGATGTGCAGACCCACTTCATACGTGAGGAAGCCAATCCAACCCCCCACAAACGGCAAAGCGGCGTCGGGATTCACGGCGGTTGGGTAGGTCGCGACACGCGCATCCAGGCTTCGGAACGGACACACAGAGTTCCACCGACCGTAAACGAACTCGTCCACGGGATCACATGTCAGGATGGTGAATCGGCTGTAAGGTGTTGTGGAGAGTGAGCTTTCGAGGATCGCCGGTGCTGTGGTTTTTGAAAAACTCACAACGGCGGCCTCGACGGAGGCCTCCGTCTCGACAGGTTCGACTACGACTCTCGCGCAGGGCAACGGGCTGCTTTTCATAGGCGGATGGGGAGTATACCAGACACCGTACATCGCGGTAGCTGCTCTCAACCTGCGTTGACACACAAGGGTGCCGTCGATAATC
Organism: Phycisphaerales bacterium; assembly: GCA_020348265.1. GTDB lineage: Bacteria > Planctomycetota > Phycisphaerae > UBA1845 > UBA1845. The sequence goes on from CP070744.1 coordinate 4,872,721, forward strand.
TCCGAACAGGCGAATTACACGAGGGGATGCTTGAAACCAATTGGCAAAGGATAGCCACCATGTCGTGGAATAGGCACGTACGGACTGTAGGTAGAAGGTTTGGCTGGACAATCGCGTTGGTGGTAATACTGGCGGTTCCGATCGCCCATGCACAGCAGCGGGCCGTAATCGGAGAGGGCGAGGTTACGGCCAACGATGTCTATGTGCGCAGCGGCCCAAGCATGAACCACTACACGATCTGCAAGCTCGGCGCTGGGGATCGTGTCAAGTTGCTGGGGCAGCGGGGCGAGTGGTGGGAGATTCTTCCTCCCGACCAGGCGTACAGCCTGATCTCCGGTGAGTATGTCGACACAGTGGACAACAAGAGCGGAGTGGTTAACGGGAATAACGTCCGTGTGCGGGCCGGGTCGATGCTCAACAACAACAAGTACACGGTCCAGACCATGTTGAAGAAGGGTGCGGAGGTAACCATTGTCGGGCAGGAACCCGACGGGTTTCTGCGAATCGTTCCCCCCACGGGCGCAACGCTGTGGATTAACGAGAAGTTTGTGGAACCCGTGCCGGACGAACTCACCAGGCAACAGCAGACCGCTGATCCCGCGATTGAGCAACCTTCGGAGCCAGCGACATCTGTAGTTGCGGAGTCCACAGGGCCGGATGCCGCTGCAACGGAGAAGGTGGCTGAGGCCTCAGAGACCCCCGACTCCCCCTTCGTGGATCTGCCCTTAACGGAAGAGCGGCAAGAGTTGGAGAAGCTCGATGTGGCCACACGGGAGGAAGCAGCCAAACCTCTCCTCGAGCGGCGTTTTGATGATTATCTCAAAGGCTACAAGAGAATCTCCGAGCAAAGCGAGGATGAGATCGCCCAGCGTTACGCCCGACTCCGCATCCAGCAAATCGAGCGGATGAGCGAGCTGGCGGATTCGGTACGGAAGATACGCAACCTCGGGGAACAAACGGAATCCAAGCGGCGGGAGTACCTCGCCAAGCGAATGACCTTGCCGAAAATGTCTCCGCTTCGACCCAGCGGTTTGGATGCTGAAGGCGAGCTGCGTGAAAGTGCCCTTTACCCACCGGGGAGCGATCCGCGACGGTACAGGCTGATCGACGCGCAAGAGCCCGGAGTACGGACGATCGGATATGTAGAGATCCCGTACGAGTCAACGATCGACGTGGAGTCTTTCCTAGGCCGATATGTGGGTGTCCGGGCGTCGAAGACGCACCTGCTCTCCGGCAGCGTGGACCCACTCCCGATTTACCTGGCCAGCGAACTTGTCCTGGTGCAGCCTGGAACCGGCTCGGAGGATATGGCGCAGTAGAGCAGGCGTTGGGTTGTGCCCACGGCACGGTTGGCGTGTCGAGGGCCCACGACTTCGCGATGGCGGACAGTCCGACGACTCGCTGTCGAGACTTGGCAGAATACCGAAACCGAGAGGAGCCGGTTTGTTATGAAGAAGACCGATCTGATTCTGAAGAGAATAGCACCCTTCCTCGGCGCCGGGGCATTGCTCCAGGCCGGCGGCTGCACCGTCGATTTTGGCGAAAGCACCGCCACGCTGTTGGGTCTGATGTTTCAGCGCCTCGTTGTGGACGTCGTATTCGGCGCGTTCAACCTCTCCACAGGCTCCATGGGTTTCTGATACTGGGGCGAGACTGTCCCCCGTTTCTCCAGATCCAAGGTCCTGCGCGCCTCGACGACGCCGCAACTCGATAGGTATCCGACCTGAGCCGTACCCAACCGCCCCCCACGCGGGCGCAAGCAAAGCCGCATCTCCCAGCGACCGATAAACAGCTGTGTATGTCTACAGACTTTTCGGGAGCGGGTGAATCTGTGCGCGCGTTGACTGTACCGACAATCTGGTCGGACTTGATCGGATATCGCCAGTTGCTGCTGAGCCTCACCTGGCGGGATATCCGTGTGCGCTACAAGCAGTCAATGTTGGGCATTGCCTGGGCGGTTGTGCTCCCGCTGTCCATGATGCTGGTATTCACCTTCGTCTTCACGCGGGCCATCGATACATCCAGCGTGCTCAAAATACAGATGCCCTACGCACTCTATGCCTACACGGGGCTCGTTCCCTGGGTGTTCTTCAGCACGAGCCTGGCGGGTTGCGTCAATTCACTGGTGGCCAACCGGAATCTGGTAACGAAAGTATATTTCCCGCGTGAGGTGTTCCCGCTTTCCTCTGTAGCGAGCAGCTTCGTGGACTTCTGCATCGCCGCGGTTGTGCTGATCGCGTTGATGTTCTATTTCGACCTTGCCGGTGAATGGGCTTTCGCTGCGCACGCCACCCTTCTGTTCCTGCCGGCCGTTGTGCTTGTCCAGGTAGCCTTGACCGTTGGGCTGGGCATGTTTTTGGCCATGGGGAATCTGTTCTATCGCGACGTTCGGCAGATCTTCAGTGTGGCGGTTCAACTGCTGATGTTCGTTTCCGCGGTAGTTATTCCCGTTCCGCAGGACGGATCCATCCTTGCACGGTTGATATCGCTGAACCCGCTCGTGCCTTTGATCGGCGCTTATCGCGACTGCGTGATTCACGGCCGCCTGCCCGACACCGGGGGATTCGCCTATGCGACGACGTTTGCTGTGGCGGCCCTGATAGGCGGGTGGATCTGTTTTCGTAGGGCATCCTACAAGTTCGCGGAGTGCATCTGATGAGTAACTCTCTTGTGCGCTTTTCGCATGTCTCCAAACGATTCCGTCTCGGTGAGACCCACGATTCCCTTCGCGATTTGTTCAGTTACGGGTTGAACCGACTTGTCGGTCGACATAACGGATGCGCCCGTGCTTCGACGTTCTGGGCGGTTGATGACGTCGATTTCGAGGTAACGGGCGACAAGCCGCTGGGCATCATAGGTCCAAACGGTGCGGGCAAGAGCACCGTGCTCAAGCTGCTTGCGGGGATTCTCCGAGCGGATAAGGGCAGCGTCGAGGTTAGAGGTCGACTGGCCGCGCTCATAGAAATCGGGGCGGGCTTTCACGGCGATCTGACCGGGCGGGAGAACATCTTTCTCAACGGCGCTATTCTAGGCATGAGCCGGGCGGAGATTCGCTCAAAGCTTGACGCCATCGTCGCCTTTGCCGGGCTCGAACGGTTTCTGGACATGCCCGTGAAACGCTACAGCTCGGGGATGTACGCGCGGTTGGGCTTTAGCATCGCAGCCCACGTCGATCCAGATATTCTCCTGGTTGATGAAGTTCTCTCCGTCGGCGATGCGGTATTTCGCCTGCGCTGTGCCCAGCGGATGCGTGAGCTGGTCGAGGGTGGAACAACGCTCATCTTCGTGACCCACAACCTTGACCAGATGCAGTCGATCTGCCCGCGAGCGATTGTTCTTTCGGAGGGCCGTTGCGTTTTCGACGGCACTTCGCGCGAAGCTGTGGGTCACTACTTCTCGGCTATGTCCAGGGCATATGTGAGCCGGCCGGGAGACGTGCAAGCCGGCGATGTCGGTGAAAACGACGCAGTCGAACTGCTTGGCTTGCGAATTCTCAACGAAGCCGGCGAAGAAGTGGTGTGGGCGCGAGCCGTGGAGCCTCTGCGTGCCGAGTCGCGATTCAGACTACACAGGCCTATCGAACGCTTGGTGGTCGAGCTCAACATGCGGTCCTCTTCCAGCGAGAACCTGCTCAGCGTCAACTCCGGACGTGATGGCGTTACGCTGAACGGCACGATCGGAGAGCACACCGTCACGCTCGCGATGGATGATATTCCGGTGTGCAGCGGACAGTATTTCTGGAACGTGCGGATATGGGATGCAGACCGCGGGACAGCGGAGCTGGATACGCCGTTCCGCTTCCCCCTGGTGATCGACGACGAGGGACGGGCCACAGGTATATTCTGCGTGGATCACGAATGGAGCTTCGGTGTTTCCGAGGCTGCGAGCCCGTCCTACGCAACCTCCAGCAAGGTGCTGAGCTGTGCGGATCTGCCTTCTCGGTGACGCGGGTAGCGTCCACATACGTCGCATAGCCACAGGATTGGCACGCCGGGACCATAGTGTCCGTGTTGTGTCACACAAGCCCGGGGATATCCCCGGCGTGTCGGTTGAGCGTTTCGCGGTACCCTCGTTCGGCTGGCGACACCCTGTAGGCTGGAATCGCCGCCTCAGGGCATACCTGCGGTGGATCATGGAGGCCCATGACGTTGTACATCTCAACTTCCTTCATGACTGGAGTTTGACGCTGCAGATCATCGAGGCTGGGAGACTTGTCGTCTCGCCGTGGGGGTCGGACATTGTCAAACCACCGGATCTTGATGAATACCCTGCCGAGCTGGTTCAGATGCGTCGCACACTGCTGCAAACAGCTGATATGGTCCTGGTATATGGAAAGGCGTTTGTAGACAGTGTTGCCTCTTACGCAGGGTTATCTGTTGATGCAATCACGTCCGTTCCCCTTGGGGTTGATCTCGAGCTCTTTCGACCCACAACACGCGGCTCAGATGACCGGACTATCGTGGGTTTCCTGAAGGGCTTCAAGTCGGTTTACGGTCCAACGGTTTGGATGAAGGCGATTCCATTGGTTCTAAGCGCCCTCCCTGAAACCCGGTTCGAAATGGTTGGTGACGGTCCACAGCTGCAGCAGTGCCAGGAAATGGCACGAAAGGAGGGAGTGACAGATGCAATCGTCTGGATGGAGCGCATTCCGCATGAACAGTTGCCGGGCGTGATCGGCCGGTGGACGCTAAACGTAATGCCGTCACTCTGCGAGGCTTTCTGCGTGGCGGCGCTGGAGTCTTCCGCTGTGGAGGTTCCGGTGGTTGCCAGCCGAGTGGGAGGGCTGACGGAAACCGTTCGCGATGGTGAGACCGGGCTTCTGGTACCTCCGGATGATCCGGAAGCACTCGCCCGTGGGGTGGTTGAACTGCTTTCAGACCTGCCCCGCCGCGAGGCGATGGCCCAGGCGGGACGGGAGATGGTCGCCCGCGAGTACGAGTGGGAGGACTGTCTTGACAAGCTGGAAGATGCGTATGAACGCGTCTGCGCCACGGTTTGCGTCTGAAACCGTAGTAGACTGACCGCTACACACCCACATCCCAAGTCGCCCCCCTCAAGAGCCGATAACTAATACAGTATCTGTGCGCTCGATGTCCGCACTCCGCGGTTGCGTTGCGCCTGTTGGGAAGAGATATCTTGGACTACGGACTCGATTTCGCGAACACCGGAGATGAAGGTCGCCGAGTATTACTGGTGGCCGCCGTCTTTCCTCCGACCGGAGGCCCCGGCGTGCAACGCTCCGTTAAGTTTGCCAAATACCTCCCTGACTTCGGGTGGATGCCGACCGTATGGGCAACGGAGCACATCGGCGACTTGCCGCACGACTCCACTCTTCTGGACGGACTCCCGGAAACCGTTGAGATCCACAGGTGGCGCCCCAGGTACGGCGGCTGCACGAGGCGACGTGTGCAGTACGGACACAACGCCAACCAAGGGTTCAGCTCGCGGCTCGTTGACGCCTTTGACAGGCGACTGAGGAATACGCGTCGGAGTTCCTCACTGCCCGATGATCATGCATCGTGGGCCCGCGCGAGCGTGGACCCGTTGTGTCGACTCATAGAGAAGAAACGTATCGATGTGATCTACTCCACGTTCAGTCCAGCATCGAATCATCTGCTGGGTCTAACCCTGAGACGCAAGACGGGTCTTCCTTGGGTCGCTGATTTTCGTGACCTGTGGACGGATGACTACAGATACCATGAAGAGTCTGGAAAACGTCGACAGGCGCATCATGATCTCGAGAAGGAGATTCTGGAAACCGCGGACGCCGTGATCGGCGTCACCGAGCGACAGACGGCGATCCTCGCTGCTCATGTCCCATCACAGCAGGACAAGTTCTCGACCATCACCAATGGGTACGACCCAAACGATTTTGCCGTCAAGCATACGCCCCTGAAGAAAGAGACGTTCGTGCTGGCCCACGTGGGCCGATTCGACCGCTGGCGTACAAGTGAGGCGTTGTTTGAAGGGCTGGCTCGATTCGTCAAAGGGCTGGGTGCTCAGCGCGACCGCTTCATCCTCCGCGCAGTCGGGCACGTTGGGGGACATTTGCATGATGACGCTCACGCCACACAAGCGCGGTGCGAGTTCACCGGTTATGCCTCGCATTCCAGAGCAGTAGGTGAGATGTGCTCAGCCGACGCGCTTCTGTTGGGGGTGCCCGACGGACCTAATGCGGACTCGGTAATCCCTGCGAAGCTGTTCGAATACCTGGCGTCGGGTCGCCCGATCCTCGTCGTTGGACCCGAGGGAGGCGAGTGTGAACGGATCGTGCGCGATACCGGTGCCGGTCTGGCAGTGACGTTCGAACCCGACACCATTGCCGAGGCACTTGGGACGATGTTCCTTGTCTGGCAATCCGGAAAGGAAATGGCCGGGTGTCCGCATGATCGACTCGCTCCCTTCAACCGCGTTGATCTGACCGGCCGGTTGGCGTCCGTTTTTGACGAATTGTCGGTCGCTCACGCGACCGTCGGACGGCCTTGGCATGGACATATGGAGGTGTGCGCTCCATGAGGCAAGCGGTCGTATCTGTGATCATCCCCACCTATAACCGAGAAGCTCTGTTGCCGCGGGCGCTCGATTCGGTTGTCGGGCAAACCTTCCCCGATTGGCAAATCGTGCTGGTTGACGACGGGTCTACGGACAACACCCAGGCAGTCGCCGACCGATACGGAAAAAGGCTCAAAGACCGCTTCATCTACATCCGCCAGGAGCACGCCGGTTGTGCTGCGGCGCGCAACCACGGAATCGAAGTGGCTCGCGGTCACTTCATTGCGTTTCTGGATTCCGATGACGAATACTTGCCTAATAAGCTCGAGCGTCAACTGGCCCTTTTCGATCAGAGAAAGGATCTGGGGCTGGTCTACAGTGATTATTCCTATGTCGACCTCGATGGGGTGCGCCACAAAAGTGCCTTCGATACTGTCTCCACCCTGGCCCGGGAGGTTCCCTGTGCCGAAGTGGAGCCCGGCCTGTGTGTCTGCACGGCAAGCCTCTTTGACGTTCTTATTCGCGGCTATTTCGTAGCCACCATCGTGGGGATGATACGCCGTGAGGTATTGGGGAATGCGATTCGTTTCCGAGAGGTCCCCTCATATGGCGAGGAGTGGCTTTTCTATCTCAAGGTTTCGCGCGCCTGTCGGGCAGGTTTTGTGGACGAGCCGCTTTGCCTGCACCATTTCGTGGAAGGGAGTATCACTCGGCGCAGCGGGCACCGTAACCATCTTCGCTTACACAATCTCCTAAAAGAAATGTACCGCTGCTTCGGGCAGGTGAGTCCAATGGCGAGCAGGACGATCCGGGAGAATCTGTCGCAGACATGCCGACAACTCGGTTTCGACATGCAGCGCATGGGGCAAAACCGCCAGGCATTCCGCTATTTCGCGGAGAGTCTGAGATACACGCCCGGTACGCGCGGCTTGATCGACGCCACCCGTGCGGGGGCCCGCTGCATGCTCCCCTGGCCGGGAGCCCAGTCGAATGAAGTCTCAACGCCCGAGCAAGGGATGGAGCTGATCAGGTGATTCGCACATCGCACCCGGTTTCGAGGATTCGATATTGAACAGGATGCTGTCGATTGACGAGCCTTCGACTGGCTTGCCTGACACCGGGCAGCGCGGGGTCTGGGATCGATTCTGGAAACACCGCCCCTCTGCAGAGAAGGACGACGCCTTGCTGGCACGCGAATCGCGCGGTCCGCGATTCCAACTCGTCCTCGATCGGCTCAAATCGACTTTCGGTTCGATCAAGGGCCTGCGGACTGTCGAGCTGGGCAGCGGGCGAGGGGATCTTTCCGCCCTTTTAGTCAAGGAAGGTGCCGAAGCGACCCTGCTGGATCGTAGTGAGTCGGCACTGAACGAGGCCAAGTGGCGTTTCGATCGACTCGGATTGAATGCCCGCTTCGACATTGGTGACATTACCGGGTCGCTGGAACCCTGGCGCGACCGGTTCGACGTGGCTATGTCTCTAGGTGTGATCGAACACTTCCAGGACGATCAACGAACGCAGGTCATCCGCGCCCACCACGACGTGCTCAAACCGGGCGGACTGGCCATCATCAGCGCCCCCAACGCCTGGTGCATCCCCTACCGCGTTTGGAAGTTCTATCTTCAGCACCGCGGATGGTGGCCCTACGGCATGGAACTGCCATACACCAAGGACGAGCTTGTCAACCGGGCGCACCGGGCTGGGTTCGCTCGTGCAGTGATACACGCTCTGGGGTTCTGGCAGTCGATCGGTGATTACTGGGGACCGATGTTGCTCAAACGAAAGCCGGACTGGTGGAACCGAAGGTCGGTTCTGGATGCTTGGGCGGGCGTTGTGCTGTTGCTTTTCGCGTGGCGTGGCCAATCCCGGATTCACGTCGAGCACGATTATCCTGTCCATGCGGAGTCAGAACTGATCTCAGGCAACGAGGCACCTACTGACACGGAGGTGGCCCTGCGATGAGAATCCTCTTCTTTGTTCATCGATACTGGCCCTGCGTGGGCGGAGTGGAGAAGTATATCCATCAACTTGGGCGTGCGCTCCTGGACATGGGGCACGAGGTTGATGTCGTAACCGGGGCGTACATGGAGAACCTGCCCCAGCGCGAAGTCTACGAAGGAATCAATGTTCATCGCTTTCCCGCCCTACGTTCGCCGCTTCGGTGCCGGTGGGCGCTGTGGCGAATGTGGTCCCTGTTCAACCGGGCGGATGTGATCCACGTAAGCAACACGCACATACTCGAGTACTACTGGCGTATGCTGGGGTTTCTCAACAACCGGCACAAGGTCTTTCTGACACGCCACGGAATGTCCTATCGCTTCCCCGTACCGGAGCTTGAGAAGCTCCGGGCGAGACGTTCCCTGCAACTCGCGTCCGGGTTCATCCACGATGGCGAATTCATAGAAAAGTGGCTGGGGGTCAAGCCGGATCTCTGCCCTGATCAAGGTCTATATCCCGAAGCGGACGACCTCGAGCCAATTCCCGAACCCGAGCCGACGTCAGCCTGCTTCATCGGACGCCTCGAAGCTGACAGCGGAATCCGCATCTACGTGGATGCCATCCACCGACTGAAGCGTGATCACAAGAAGTCGGTGAAGCTCCATGTTTACGGTGACGGGACTCTCATGCCCGAGCTTCGCGAGGAAGTGGCCCGGAATCGTCTGCCCGTCGAATTTCATGGAAAATCGCTCGGCGCCCAAAAGCACATTGTCGAATCGTGCTTCGCCTTCATCGATGGGCGGATGGCCATGCAGGAGGCGATGGCCCGTCGGCGGCTGGTGCTCGCAGCGTATCCCGATCCACTCAAACGCGACTACATAACCGGGGAGCGGTTCAGCCCCTACCTGATCGCCGCTTCGGACGGCGGGGAACTTGCCGCCTACACGGCCCACTACATCGATCATCCCCAGGATCGCAAAGAGTTCGTCGAACGCGCGTTCCAGCACGCCCGGACCCTTAGCTGGGAGAAGACCGCCCGGGCCTATCTACAGTTTTGGCAGGAGCGTTTGGCCGCACCATGCGAAGTGATTTCTTGGCCACGGAGTGTCGGGCTCGCCCTTAGACTCGGTCGCGAAGCACGCAAATCGGCATGATCTGTGGATGCCTTATTGTCCGGTCAGAGGCAGTTGTACATCACCGACGCAGCCATGCTGCTGACAGTGCGCCAGAAGATCATCCACCGAGCGGAAGATCGCTGTTGCGGTCTCGGTGACGAAAGGCGACGGTTCACAGTCCGGCCGCCAGACAACGTAGACTTCCTTGGTGCCTTCAAACGCGTGCTGCAATTCACGCTCCACGCCCGAGGACAGTGCAGGCTTGCCCGTGGGCAAGGCGGGGATGTAGCTGACGATCATGTCCGATTGGTCGATGAGCTTGAAATCCCTGGCGTAGATCTGCCCGTCGATATCGCGTGCCACCTGGGTGATCTCAGTTACACCAAGGGTTATGTCGCGTCCGTGGACCCGCAGTGTCACGCTATCTTCACCGCGCTTGGTGGCTTCTCCCGCCTCGGAAAGCAGCTGCTTCTCATCCATGTCAGCGGGGTCAAAGGTGATGAAGTGCTCAGCAATGGCATCGCGGAACCTCCCGATCTCCGCGAGGATCTCGGATTGGTCAAGTACGTGAGTCATCGGGTAGGACGGGTATACGCGTTTGCGCCCCGGCTCAAACATCAGCCGAAAGAGTGACTGCGCGGCTACCGCAGGGTTGCTCTGCGACATGACATAGGCGTGACCGTACCCGGCCACCGCCTCAGCCATCGCCTCGGTGACCACGATCTCCTCCTCGCGCCAGACGAGTATGTCCTTGAGGGTGTGCTTCACGTCGTGATCGCGTTGCAGGCGCTCGTGCACCGCATCGACGTTGTCAACCAGAGTAACGTATAGATCCGCATCCAGCTCCACCATCTGGGTGTGATCGTAGGCGAGAAACAGGCCGTGCTTCCAACGGAACGTAGCGTGCGTGTTTACTATGATGTTCTGCCCGGTGGCCGCTGCCTGGAGGATGTCTTTGAATACGCTTCGTCTGAGCGTGGTGAGACGTCTACGGGATAGATCGAGAATGCGACCGGAGGAGATATCGGGCGCCTCGGCATACATTCGCTCGCCAACGTTGAAGAGTGCGACATCATGGCCGCCGTCACCAGCGAGCTTCACGACTGATTCGAGGAAGGGCCTTTTGTCCAGGCCGACCTGGCCTGTAACGACGACGCGGATTCCTTCGTGATTTTGCCTGCGTTTGCGTGCGAAAAGCTGATGGGCGGACGGGGTGACGTCACTCATGAGTGTTACAGCTTAGCGGTCAGTAAGGGGCGGGGTCGCCGAACTCCTGGACCCAGTAGAACCCTTCGTCGCAGTCTATGCGAACCGCGATACCCACCTCCGTCCACTTCGGATCCAAGATGATGGCACGGTGGGCCGGGCTCTCCATCCAAAGCTGCACGACCTCTGCCGCCGTGGTCGGACCTCGTGCCAAATTCTCGCCTACCGAGTAATAGGAGTATTTGCCCGCCACGGCTCGTTCGCCGGGGCCGTGACCGGTTATCGGATCTTCATGTCCGAAGAAACCATCCTCGATCATCAGACAGGCATAGTCGGCGGCAATCTTGGACAGAGTGGGATCGAGCGTGACCGGAGCCAGACCCTCTTCAGAGACAGTCCGCTCGATATTCACCAGTTGGAGGGCCTGATCCTCGAGCGTCTCCGCATCCTCGGTCATGGCACAGAGCGCAGCCTCGGGCTCGCCCGTATCGGTGTCAGCCGCCTGGCCCGCCGGGGAAAAGCAACCCGCAGACATACTCACCAGGCAAGCTGCTGTGAGGTTGCAGATTATGGCTCGTCGTCTAAGCACACTCATATCATCCACAACTCATGGCGCGTAACCACCATGGTCTGACATCCATTCTATCGGCAGGCAGGGGCTTAAACAAGGCCGACCGCGCCGGAGTAAAGCGTCTCCCGATAAAATGCTGCGACACATCATTGACAACCTCAAACACAACGTTCATCACCGACTGTGTCGGGCAACTCGAGCGATTGTTATATTTCCCCGCCGTCCGCCTACCGGTTCGACGTGTGCCACTGCTCTTGAGCAGTGCGTGCTGGAAAGCGAATGGACCTGAAAGGCACTGCTCAAGAGCAGTGGCACACCTGGCGTTCCGCCTTCATCCCCAATCAAGTCCTGACCAATAGCATTGACGTCCAGCGTGCCTGCTTGTTCCAATCGAGGTGCCCGATTGTAATTGGCCCCCTGCCGCTTGGGCGGTAGAGTCACTGTTTTGTAACTCTAAGGAGGCGCTCCAAGATGCCCGCCAATGCCGGTACGACGAAGGAACTCACCCTGGGCCACAGCCCGGATCCCGACGACGCATTCATGTTCTACGGGCTTGCCCGAGGGAAGCTCGATTCGGGCAGGTGGGCGTTCAAACATGTCCTGCAGGACATTCAAACCCTCAACGATCGAGCCCTCCGCGGCGAACTCGACATCACCGCGATCAGTATCCATGCGTACCCATACGTTGCGGACAAGTACGCACTCACCAGTTGCGGGGGGAGCATGGGCGATGGCTACGGGCCGATGGTCGTTGCCCGCGAGCCGATGGCCGTGGAGGATCTCCGCGGTTTGACAATCGCCGTACCCGGCGAAATGACCACGGCCTTTCTGGCCCTGAACCTCTTGCTGGGCAAAGAGACGTTCAAACATAACGTGGTGATGTTCGACGAGATCCTCGAAAGCGTCGCGCAGGGCAAGGCTGATGCCGGCCTCATCATCCACGAAGGGCAACTCACGTATCAACAACACAAACTCAACAAAATCGTCGACCTTGGCGAATGGTGGCAGAGCACCACCGATCTGCCTCTGCCGCTGGGTGGCAACTGCATCCGTCGCGACCTGGGCAGCGAGCCCATGATCGAAGTCGCCGGCATCCTCAAGCGTAGCATCGAATACAGCCTGGCCCACCGCAGCGAAGCGGTCGACTACGCCCTCAACTACGCCCGGGATATGGGCAAGGAGCTGGCAGACGAGTTCGTAGGCATGTACGTGAACAAATGGACCATCGACTACGGCGAGGTAGGCCGTCGGGCAATCCGCGAACTCCTTAGCCGTGGTGCAGAGATCGGCATGGTACCGCCCGTCGGCGAGATCGACTTCGTCGGTTGACGGCGATTTGGGGGATGCCCCATCCTTGCGTAGCAAGGGTGGGGAACGGGCTACTTGCGTGATGACATTCGCGGCTACGAATTGCTTGCGTGCCGAAGTCTGTCCTTCAGCCCCGACGGATCGAGACTTTTCCACGGGCTCACGCCGCGTGGCTAGTGGCCGCCGCCCCTAACGGGGCTGAGCCGCCAAGGAGGTGGGTGTGGCGATGATCGTCATCATAGACTTGAACGCGTTTAACAGTGTCAATTGATGTGCAGCATCAGGGAGATGTCGGCTCGAAGGAGGCAAGTCATGAGTAGACGCCTGTTAACTAAGACGGGAGCGTGCGTTGTGATCGCCCTGATGGGAAGTGCGTTGCACGGTTGTGCCGCGCGGGTGGACCGGAAGGCCAAAGCAGCCTTAATGCAGGCCGTCGGTGACACTACGATGACGGTTTTTCCTGCCTTTGTGCGACGAGGGAGGGATGACTCTTACGATCATGGGGCGGCGGCGCGGGTAGCTGCATTCCTGCAGGACGAGGGATTGGCTACCGTTACGGTCTCCGGCGACTTGGTACCTCTTACAGGACCATGGCATCGGAACCAGGCCAGGATGCTGCGCGAAAGTGCAGTTGCATTTGCGGATTACGTGTCGGAGCATCCCGTCGACACCGCGTATGCACTGTTGCCGGAATACCTGGGTGGCAGGCGAGCCTTTGGCGGCGTTCACTGCTACATTGTCGACGCGGACAACCGCGTGGCCTACGTCTTTCTACAGAACTCGCACTGGCGGATCTTCCAGGACGTGAACCCCAAGACCGTGGACGACTGCACCGAGATTCTTATCCGAGTACTGCGAAAAGACCTCGCCCCGCACTGACGACGCCGTCATCAAAGGCTAGAGAATGATCCGCAAGACCATCATCGTGGTGTTGACCGTACTGGCGGTGGGGACACTACTGCTATGGGCTGTCGCCCTCCCGTGGACTCTTGTCTACCAGAATCAAGGCAACGATACCGGGATACATCGGGGCGTATTATTCGCGTACTGGGGTATGCCCTGGACCGTGAAGGGTTGGTATTTCTCACGGGCATCAACTGCTGGGCTAACCCATGTATCGATATGGTGGCCTATGATAACGCAGACCGGAGGCTTCTCGTCTCGGCTCTCAGGCGTCTTTGTACCCCTGTTTTGGGTTGCGCTCTTGACGGGGATCTACCCCACAATCGCCTGCATCCGAGGTCCGCTACGGCGCTGGCGACGACGGAGGAAGGGATTGTGCTTGAACTGCGGTTATGATTTGACGGGCAATGAATCAGGCGTGTGTCCGGAGTGTGGGGAGGCAGTATGACGCGCACGG
>CP070744.1:4886807-4931456 GCA_020348265.1 Phycisphaerales bacterium
CGTTGTTCGCAGCAGCCGAAGAGGCGGCCAGGGGTGAGAGGGACGTTGCCCGGTTGGTCGAGGCGGCCAGAACGGAGATACACGAGGCTGGTCCCGCCCAGATCGAATACGTCGAGATCGTGGACGCCGAGACCCTGGAAGCGATGAAAACCATCGATCGGCCCGCGCGCATGTGCCTCGCAGTGCGAATCGGCTCGTGCCGCCTGATTGACAACATCTCTGTGGACGTGCCACCGGAAGGTAGTTAGGATACACTGGGTTTGAGGAACTGAGGATCGGCCAGGGATGGTCCGCTGGTCGCTATCAGCGATCGGCTAGCGCGGTCAAGAATGCATCCGGAACTCTTTACACTGCCTGTATTCGGGATAACCGTTAAGACATACGGCTTCTGTCTGATGGTAGGGTTTCTTAGCGCCGTTTGGCTGGCCATGCGCCGCGCGGAACGTGTCAAAGCGGATCCGGACTGCGTGCTCGATTTGTCTTTCCTGGCCCTGGTCTTCGGCGTAGGCGGGGCCCGCGTTTTCTACGTTGTGCACTACTGGAAGACACAGTTCGCAGACGTCAGGAACCCCTTGCTGGCGGCGATTGACATCCGGCAAGGTGGGCTGGAGTTTCTGGGAGGGGTTCTTGGGGCGCTACTCGCTATTGTGTTTTACCTTGTGGTGGTCAAGAAGAAGTCCGTTCGCCTATATCTGGATATTCTCGCGCCGGGGCTTATGTGGGGGCTGGCGTTTGGACGAATCGGCTGCTTCTTCAACGGGTGCTGCTTTGGTGGCCCGTGTGATGTCCTGCCCACCGCGGAACCGCAGTACTCCTGGGCAGTCCAGTTCCCTTACGGGAGCCCTGCCCATCAGCATGCGTGGGAGAACCGCGAGGTTACGGTGCCCGCCGAGCTCGTACAATCTCGTGGGGCACGATCGTACTTGCTCTGGCCCGGGACACTCTCACTGTCCGTCGAACGGCGCGAAGGACCACGTCGGCAAGCCGAGGAGCTTCAAAAGGCATTGGCCGAGGCGAACGCCGAGGACCCCAAGGGGCAGCGGGCAACGGAGCTGACTGAAGCCCTGAAAGCGGCCAAAGCCCGCCGTGATCGGCTGGCCAAACAGCATCACCTGGATGAACTGAAATGGGCTCAGAAGTTCCCTTCGCGCCACGACCGCGCACGCAATACATCCGTGTCCGAGCTGCAGCAAATGGCTGCCGAGTGTGTGTCACCCTACGTTCACCCCACACAGCTTTACTCAGCCATCAACGCCATGATCCTTGCCGGCTTCCTTTCGATCCTGTTCCACCTGCGTAAGCGACACGGCATTGTCATCGGACTTTTCTTTGTGCTTTACCCGCTCGGTAGATTTCTGATCGAAACGATACGAAACGATAATCCACACGACACGTTTGGCCTCACTATCGCGCAGTCCGTAAGCATCGCACTGTTTGTCGGGGGGGTGCTCTATCTCTACGTGGTATATAAGTTCCTGCCGAAGCGCTCACCGCGATTGGCTTAACCCGGCGCTGTCGGCATTTGTGCTACGGTTTCCCTAAGGACACTTGCGAATGACTCCGCCGACGGAGGCAACACAATCCTACCGCGGCTTCGAGCAGGGGCCCATTCGCCCGCCAAGTGAAGCACGCAGTCTGCTCATTCGCGTAAGTAGAAACTGTCCCTGGAATCGCTGTTCCTTCTGTCCGGTTTACAAGCAGACGGAGTTCTCCCTGCGCCCCGCGTCGCACGTACTCCAAGATATCGATTCAGTCCACAAGCACGTGAATACTCTGAAACGGGAGTTCGCCGACTCTGCGCGGTCAGTTCCGGCGGATCTTGACCGCATAGCCGGCGCAATTCCACGAGAAGAGTTGGCGGCCTTCGAGGTCGCCTATCACTGGGTATTTGCCGGCAGGATGAAATCCGTTTTCCTTCAGGACGCAGATGCCCTGGTGACCATACCCACCCAGCTCATCGAGGTCCTCACGCATTTGAGAGGATGCTTCCCTTCAGTTGAGCGTGTCACTTCGTATTCGCGGGCGCGTACAATCGCATCCCGGAGGGAGGCCGACTTGAAAGCCATTGCCCGGGCTGGTCTCGACAGAATCCACGTGGGGCTCGAATCCGGATCTGATCAAGTACTCAAGAGAGTCTCGAAAGGCGTCACAAAGGAGAAGCACATAGAGGCGGGGCTCAAAGTGAAGGCCGCGGGAATGGAGCTCTCAGAGTACGTCATGCCCGGACTTGGAGGAACGGAACTCTCGAAGACGCACGCCCTGGAGAGCGCCGATGCGCTAAACCGGATGAATCCCCATTTCATCCGGCTAAGAAGTCTGGCTCTACCACCCAACGCACCGCTGTTTGCGGAATACCAGGCCGGACGCTTTGACAAGTGCAACGATGTGGCGATGGCCAAAGAAATCCTGACCCTGATCGAAAGCCTGGACAGTATCACCAGCGTCATCAAGAGCGACCATGTCTTGAACCTCTTCGGCGACCTGGAGGGAACGCTCCCCGACGATAAACCACGCATGACGGGGATGATGCGTGCATTCCTGCAAATGGAGCCGGATGAGCAGCGTCTCTACCAGGTAGGGCGCAGGCTGGGGATGTTCTGCGGCATCAGTGATATGCAGATCCCTCGCGCAAGGGAAGCCGCTGAGAGCGCATGCCGCCAACTTGGTGTAACCGCAGAGAACGTCGATCGTATCACCGACGAACTGATGACCAGATTCGTGTGACGGCCGTTCAATGCGTTTCGCCCGATACGCTTATGCCCGCCGCGCAGAGGATCTGCCAACCTCTTGGCGTGTGCCGCTGTTTTCAAGCAGTACCGACTGGATTCATTGCGTGTTTTTGCACTGCGCGAGAGCAGTGGCACACCCGCAAGCTCAAGCGAGATCGGGTGTCATCGCACAGCCCTGGTGGGGCGGCGGAGTTTAACCTTCATATCCCGGCGTTTATCCCGGCGGCCGTCGAGAAGTCTGATCGCTTTGTTGATGTCCGGTACCTTCATAACCACGATCGTCTTCCCGCCTCTTGGCCCGGCGGTGCAGTACATGTATCCGATGTCGACGTGACCGGCGGAGAGACGCTCGCACACGTCAGCGACCGCACCGGGTCTGTTCGCCAGGGGAACAGCCAGGACGTCCGTCTCCTTCACCGGGATGTTCAGATTCAGAAGGATCGGTCGGGCCGCATCCGGCTCCTCGACGATCATGCGCAGCACGCCATGCTCAATCGAATCCATCATGGCGATGCTGACCACATTGACCTTGGCCTTGGCCAATTCTCTGAATATCTGAGAAAGCACACCCGGCTTGTTCGCCAGGAAAATGGAAAACTGTACGCGCCGATCCATCGGAATCTCCCGTTATTGGCGGTCCGGCGTATTGCACCTGCCGGCGGCGAAACCCTAACCTGCCCAGACGTTACTCAACAGCAGCAGACCGCTTTCAACATGCTCAAGACAGACCGACGGTCGGTTCACTCGGGACATCATCCGCTGCAAGCCACCAGCCCGCACCGGCACGGACAGCACACCGCTGCTGACATTTGCTGTCCAATCGTGGGGCTACGGATGCTTGCCTTGCTTCGTCGGCCCGTTTGTTGCTCACAAGTGCATTACTCGACGCTGGCTAAGCGGGGAAATCGACACACGTAAATGGTAAGCGCGCGCGGCCCGCTTGCGATACACCGCAACTGACCCAGTATAGCGTGTCTGCCAAATGCAGTCCACCGCGAAACCAACACTTATCCCGTCGTCCCCCCGATGAACCGAAGGGAACGCTGCGGATGACAGATAGCCAGGCGTTCGGAAGCTGTACACGGCCTCAGCGCTGGAGGCCGAATCTGCGACGTCGCATACCGGTTAATCCGCAAAGGATGGCCAACGACGCGCCCACCATACCCAGGCCGCAGATCCCTCCCGTCACGGCCGGGCCTTGGTTTGTATTGTCGTCATCCCCTCCGTCTCCAGGCTCGAGCGGAGCCGGGTCGTCCACATCCGCCACCCCGTCATTGTCATCATCAAGGTCCGCGTGGTTCCCCGTGCCATCCCCATCGGTATCCGTATCCTCTGTAGGATCCTCAGGGAACGCGTCGGAATTGTCCCCCACTTCATCGCCATCCGTATCCACAGACTCGTTGGGATCGCTGGGAAAGGCATCCTCGACGTCGGGTACTCCGTCGCCGTCCGCGTCCGGCAGGGTGGTACCGGTTGCACGTATGGTCAACGCCCCACCGGACAAGTTGTTTTCCGCCAGCGAAAAGTTGACCGGAGTCTCGAATCCCGCAGTAAAGAACGCACCACGTCCAGCGGCGGGCTCGACAGGCCCAATCCCATCCAAGGTACCCGTCCCGTTAACCGTCACCTCCAGAGTAGCCACACGCACCGCCGTCCCACCGAGAGCGACGACGGCTCCTTCAACGGCAGTAGTAGAGATGTAGGCGGCTGAGAAGAGGAGCTCTTCTCGTACTTCGTCCAACAAGTAGAGCCCGTCGTTCTCCAGTGAATCGAAGGTCCAAGCGAACTCGCCCAACGAAAGCGTCGAGCTCGTTTCGGTGAAGTCGAACCGCAAGAGACGCACGTCCGCAAGCGGGGTGTCTGCCTCATCCGCCGCCAGCAGAATGTCCACGAACACCGTAGTACCGGCATCCACCGCAGTAGTAACAGGGTTTGCGTCGGCGTCCTTCGGCTCCAATGTGACTACAACGTCGGCCGAAGCCTGAGCAAGCAACACACCTACAAGCACAACCAAAACAAGCACTGCACGATGGTACATGGAGTCAACCTTTCTTGCGGAGACCGAACGACCCGCTGCGCGAGGGCATCGGACCGTCGTCCGGAGTTCGCCCCATTATGGTTCGGATTAGCCCACACCCGCAACCGGCAAAGGCCGGCGCGGACACTCGGAACCTTGCCGTATTGATCGGCAAAATTGCAGCAAAAGTGCAAGCCGACTAGTCAAGCATCGCGCATGGCGTTCAAGAACTCGGCCCTATGTCTTACGGACACTCACCCCCGTCATACTCCGACTCGAGATTCCAGGGCTTGACGAATTGACCGGCTCCATTGAGCAGGTCGATGAGTCTTAGAATATCCGCAGTATTGACGATCTCGGACTGGTCGATGTCGCAGCTGTATAACCCGTGTGTCGGTGTACAGACCGCGTTGAGGCAGCAGTCGATGAGCGACAGGATGTCGCTCGTATTCGAAACGCCGTCGCCATTCGAGTCGGCCGGCAGAGAAACGAACGTCCCCGCGCTCACCGGATCGCTGACCGGCGTGTAAGTGACCTTTGTCACCGCCCCCGGCGTGATCCGGCGATTGAGCGTGATCGTGTAGTTGCCGGCCCCGTCATCGACCACCGATGCGATCTCATTGGCTGTTCCCTCTGCCAGGGTCTCGCAGACCGACCAACAGGTTGAATCGGCCCCGATCGGAGCCTGGACCTCAAAGGCATCGATGCCCTGTAGCACCGTCCCGTCGCTGATGTCCCGCGGCTGGCGGGCGTCCACAACGCCGTCCGCCGGGTTGACCCAAGTTAAAGGTCCGTTGGGACATCCAGCCGGACATGGATCGGGATCGCACAGGATTGTATTGCCCTGGTAAGCACCACCCGCAGTAAGACAATCCGATTCGCTCAGAACCGCACAAGGTGAACCGGGTACACAACAGGCACCCCGCCCTTCACACGCAACGGAGGTACAGGTCTCGCCCACGCGGAATACGTCCAGGTCAGCAGTACACTCCGACGCATAAGTGTAATCCACGCAGGTTCCGTCCGCTTGACAGCATGAGCCCCACGGCGGACACGGATCGGGGTCGCACAGAACCTCGTGGCCCTGGTAGGCACCACCCGCAGCAAGACAAGCCGATTCGGTCATCGTCTCGCAAGGTGACCCGGCCACACAGCAGGCACCCTTGCCCTCGCAGGCAAGAGACGCACACGTCTCACCCACTCGGAACTCAGCAAGATCACCGACGCACTCCGACACAACGGTATCATCGAAGCACGTTGCGTCGGCCTGGCAACAAGAACCCCGGGCGCAGTCAACTGCAGCGCAGTCCACGCCCGCACCCTGGTAGATCCCCGCACCGATTTCGCAGCGTTGGCGAGTGAGATCTGCGCAGGTTCCACCGAACTGACAACACGCCCCGGCTACACAGAGGTCATCCGTGCAGGTCGTGCCCGCACCATCCCAAGTGCCCCCGCCGGCTGTGCAGTCGGCGCTGGTCTCGATCGAACACTGTCCGCCATTACAGCAAGCACCTCGTGCCATACACGGAGGATCAAGAGCGGCGCACGTTTCATCGGGATAGAACAGGTCGAACTCGGTGCACTGCGATGCTGCTGAATCGTCTACACAGGTGCCGTCCAACTTGCAGCACGCACCTCGCGTGCAAACCTCGGGCAGGCACCGATCCACAGGGTCACAAGTCTCGTCACGCACGCAAGTCTGGTGGGGAGTACAAGTCGACCCATCGTCGCAATCGTTGAGGTCCACATCGCAGGCGGTTCCGTCGTTGCACCGGCCGGCGCAGCTCTGCAGACTCACACTGCAGGGGTTCCCATCGTCGCAGATCCCGACGTCGCACTCCGAATCGGCAAAGCACTCCACTTCGCTCGTGCTGCAGACCCCACCGCACTCCAAATCAGTAGCGCACGGGGTCCCTGCGGTCTCACAGGCGTAGGAAAGGTCTCCGCAGAGTTCGCCCGCGCCCAGAAACGCACCGCCGCGATACTCACACGCCTGAGAGGGAAGTTCGGTGCAGGTCTCATCGCCCATGCAGCATGCCCCAGGAACGCACGCGTCAGGAGTATCCAGACAAAGGACCGCGTCTCCTCCGTAATAGCCGTCAAAGCTGTTGACGCATTCGGCCTCCGAGATAAGCCGACACTCTTCGTCCGGGTCACAGCAAGCACCGCGGGCCACGCAGATGCCTTGCAGCTGGAGCGTGGCACATGAAGACCCGGGATAGAAATCGTCATAATCTTGCGTACATTGACTCGCCACTTGATCGTCATCGCAACCGGCAAGATGACAACACGCACCCAGCGTACAAAGCCCGGCGGTACATTCGGCCAGATCGGCAAAGTAGACTCCCCCGTCAACCGCGCAGTCGGTCTCCGACTCGATCGTGCACTTTCCGTCTCGACAACAGGCGTTGCGCTCCTCGCACCAGCTGCCGCAGGTCTCTTCCGCAACGAATACATCATTGGGGTCGGTGCACTCCGAGGGCAATACGCCCGCATCACCGTCCACGCAGGTGCCATCCTGCGAGCAGCACGCACCACGTATGCACATATCCAGGTCATCATCGCACGTGAGCCCCACGTGGGAAACCGCCTGCAGGCAATATCCGAAAACGCAGGGGTCGTCCTCGCCGCACTGCGCGCCGTTCGAGCTGCAGGTCATCACCTCAGTGCACGCCGCCTCGGTCAACGATGAACAGTCGCCGTCCGCCTCGCAGCACGCCCAGGCCGCGGGACACATATTGTCTGCACACACCACACCCGGAATGAACTCGTCGCTTGCGCCGCACTCGATCTCGAGTTTGCCCCCCGTACACCTGCCGTCGATCCCGCAGCAGACGCCTACCTCGCAGGCTCCTTCCTCACAGGTTGTGCCCACGCCGGCAAACTCGCTTGTATAGGGGCAGTCGCCTATGGGGAACTCGTCGTTACACGAGTAGATATCGCCATCAGGCTCGCAACACGCACCGAGATCGCACCGACCCAGATCGCAGGTCGTGCCAAAGCCCTGGTAGAACCCGCCGTCCTCAGTGCATTTGTTGACGTGGTTGAGAGGGTCTGGATCAGACTCGTCGACGTAGCGAATGGCACAACTGTAACCGTCCGCGGTCTCCAGGCAGCAGGCACCGGCCGGGCAGGTGTTCAACCCGAAACATCCCCCGCCAACGAACGTCGCACCACCAGCAAGATCGAGGCAATCATCTTCGAGAATGAACTGGCACGTACCCGTCTTCGTGCAACATGCACCGCGGTTGTCCGGGCACTCAACATCTACACACAGCGTGGCCCCGGGATCGTGATGAGCGGTACCTCCAAGATCGATGCAATCGGCCTCGATGATGTTCTCCAGGCACTCCCCACTGGGCAGGCAACACGCCCCATAGAGCGCACATGTGTCCGCACCGCAAGTGGTGGCATCCCCTTGATAGACGCCTTCCCTATCGGAACACTGCTCCTCGCCCAGGTCCTCGCAAACGCCGTCCGGCAGACAGCAGGCACCTAGGACGGAGGCAGTACAAGGAAGTGGATCGCACGTGGTGCCGGGAGCTTCCGGAATGCCACCGCGCTTCACGCAGGACCACGCCGTTATCTCCTCGCAGTCTGCATCGCCATAACAGCACGCCCCCACCGTGCAAGTAGTACTCGCACAGCTGGATCCCAACGCGCCGGCTTTTCCTTGGACCCAAGGTTCATCACAGAAAGCCGGGGTCGTGGTGATGCATGATCCGTCGGGCAGGCAACAGCTCACCACTTCCGCGGGATCCGGGCAATCGCCCGAGCACGCTACGCCGTCGCCCAGATAGACCGCACCCGGGACGCCTTGTTCTTCCGTACACTCCGCGCGAGTGAAACCACTCGCACAGCCAAAGTCGGAGCAGCAAGCCCCGCCGCATCCCGGCTCGGACGTGAAGCAGGTGGTTCCAGGCACCACGTGCTTGCCGAAGAACCTGAAGCAGACCGAGTCAGTCAAATCATCGCATTGGTCATCGTGGCAACACGCTCCTACGCAGATGTTCGGATCGCAGCCGGTCCCGTCGCCCTGGTACACGCCGCCAATTGCATCACAATCCTCGATACAAAGCTCCTGGCACACATCGCCGTCACAGCACGCACCGGTAATCTCCGGGCAAAGCGCATCCGGCTCTTGAGGATCGAGGCAGTCAGCCCCCGGCCAGTGGGCCATGCTTTTAGGCTCGACGTCACATGCCTCCGGCGTGTACGGTCCCTTACAGTCGCCGCAGGCCAGGCAGCAAGCACCGAAATTGCACACTACTTCGGCACAGGTCGTGCGCTCGCCGTGGAAGTAGCCCCCTTCGAGGCGGGAGTAGGGTTCCTCGCCCAGGCATTCGCTCTCCAAAACGTCACTGCAGACACCCACCGGAGTACCTCCGGAGTCGTCCACCCAGCAGCACGCACCCACGACCGGCTCGAGACAGATCTCAGCGGAAAAAGCGTGGGTGGATGTCAAAAAGACGAACAGCTCGTCCGCGACAGGCGGAAAGTCCTCCGTCACGTCGGCGGTCACGTGGCCCACTACCACAAAATCGCGAAACTCGTACTGAAAGTGATCCTTGTCCTCGCGGGCAAAGGTGATCGTCTCCTCGCCCCAGGCCACGCCAAGGGCATACGTCTCGTTGGCCTCCAGCTTGATCAACTCCCCCCCGTCGATTTCGATGCGCTCGGAGGTGTAGAACTGCGGCGTACCGTCGCCCACGGCGCGCACCGCGGGACCGATCCAGATCGCCACGTACTCGTTCGTCTCTCGATCCAGCTTGTGGACGGAGAAATACAGATTGGCGTTGCCGAGGAACTCCAACCCCATCCGAAACTCGGTCAGGGTAGACTCGTAGTGCATCCGATAGACGTTGCCCCGGTACTTGCGGGCCTGCGAGAAGGTGTCGTCCCAATCGGCGATGCAGATGCACTCACCCTCTGATTCGCACGCGTCGGGCGTGATACCCGGCACGCCGAACTGCGCCCCGTCGGCAAAGTCGGGAAACAGCAACGCTTCACACACCGGTTCGTAAACCGCGGCGTTAACCGGCCCTGCCGCCGTCAGAGAAACAGCCAGGGCGACCACACTCAACGTCAATTGAATACTGCGCATTCCATCATCTCCAAACCATGGAAACGAAAGGGTTGGGGCCCGGCTCTGCGCTGTCAGAGTACGTACAGACTCCACGGCAGCGGGCTTTCAATATCCCCACAATACCCCTCCAAGGGTTCCCGACGATTATACCCCCTTTGCGGCGCGATACCAACGCCCACACCCATTTCTTGTGTCCGCTAACACCACTTTCAACGCTGTTTAGAGACCGCAGCCGCCCGGTATGGTCCTATAGCCTGTGCAAACCCCGATGTATCACAACGACCACACATTGTCGCAGCCGTGAAAGTCGCCCCGTCAGAGCCGCGGGCGCAAAATCCGCGGACACTCACCCGCAACACCCACAACGAGTCCAGGTCGAACCACCGCACGCATATGCGCCCCGGCTTCGACATCCAACGTCCGCTCCCTCACGGTCGCGGCTCGGAGCAGTAGCACCCACGCTAATCGTTATGGAAGTCGCTATACTTCGCGACCGTCCGCTTCCCGATCCGATTCGGGGCTTTTTCACCCAAGAAGGTCGGCAGGCGGTCGACGGTCTCCTGGAACCGAATCGCCCGCGAGTCCACATCAGCAGCCTGGAACGCCGCTTTCTCGTCCGGAGTCGGTGGCGGATCGATGTCGGGCACGTCCGGGTCGACATCCCCGCGAAGTACCCCGTAGATCGTAAACACCTGCGAGCGAACCGTGACCCAATCACCAAGGGCCACCAACGGTGCGATGGCTTTGATGTAATCGCCTTCGTTCTTCTGCAACTCGCCCTGCCCGTCCCCAACTATCCCGCGGTCGATCCGGTAATTCTCTGCGGCGTAGTTGTGGTGAATGTTAGCCAGTTCGCCGACGCTCATGAACCCCATACCCCGGCGTGCGGTCGGCTTGGTCTTCTGCCACCCGCGTCCAGGAGTGTCCTGTCCTGGTATCGTCACTGGCGGATCGTCGTAATTACCGGAAGCTGCGATCTCGCGAGCTTCGCGATACGCGACAATTGCATCAGCCAGATCCGGACCCAAGGGGATGTACTCATCGTCGTTGTACTGGTCGTTGGGATTGTCGGGGTCGAGGACGTTCTCGAGAGTACCCCTGAACGGTGCGGGCATCCGGTCCATCTGCAACAACGGTAACCCTGCCAGGACACTCGCCGGGGCGGCGTTGATGTTGATCCGCCCGTGCACCCGCAGCCCGTCAAGATCGACCCGCGGAATGTTCGGATCGCCGTCATCGGCGAAGGGCCCTTCGCTGGCCAGCGGCAAGGCCGTGAAGTAATCAAACACCATCTGCCCCCAGGGCAGATGTATGACCTCACCCGGCTCGTTCTGTGGCCAGGATACAATAGACCCGCCTCTGGGATCCTGCGCCGGATCCACGTGGTGCCTGAAGTACCCGTTATCATCGAACACCGGCATCCGCCCATTGTCCAAGGCCAGGTCCTTGTTTGCATCCACTTCGTCATTGAGATAAGTAGTGAACGGCACACCACCGGTGTCCAAGTTGCCGTTCGCGTGGCGCATCAGCAACAACATGGAACCGCTGGTCGGGAAGGCATCTTTGAGTACACCCACGTCGGCAAACTGGACTTCCACCCCGGGTATGGATGCCGTCGAACTCGTTCGATTCCCAAACTGCAGCCCAAATGACGCCTCCCCGGTCGCCGGATACGCGAACGGATCAGAGAAATCGATCGGGATGGGCGCTCGCCAATTGTCTACAACGCGTTCGCAAGAGCGAAACACAAGCGTATCGTCCCAGGTTCCGACCGCTGTGCTGTCAGTTGGGTATATGTTCGAAGAATCAGACAAATCAAACTCGTCCACAACGACTCTGGTAGGCACCAAATCACCCGAATATGTATGCTCGCGCACGAGCGAAATGGTAGATGCGTTGTCGAACATCAATCCAACGTCAATCAGGTTGAGAGACTTCGCAGAATTATTGGTGTCGATTATGACCGTTGTACTGTTACTGCCATAGAAACCCACGAAGGCCTTGGACGGAAGCGTCCCCGGAAGCGGATACACCCCGAAATCCGTCACCAGGGAGAAGCGCCCCCCGAGCAAGATATCCTCATTGCTTGGGTTGAGAAGTTCGACGCCGAAAGTATAGGCACCATACGGAATCCCATCCTCGACATCGCCCGGCAGATCCGGATCAATATCAGCCGAAGACTGAGCAATCACCTCCGTAACAAACGGCTGGCGCTCCAGGCCGTAGACGTAACTAGGTGCAGGGAAGCTCCTCCCGAACATGCTTGAGTTCGTCGGATCGGCCTGCCTCAGCTCGACCCTGGTGGGATCATCATCCGCATCCATGAAGTCAATCAGGTTCGCGGTGAGTGAAGCTGCCGTCCGGGAGATCGCATTGTAGTTCGGTACCCACGTCACCAGATTGGTCCCTGGATAAGTTTGGTACGCCCCCCAGTCCGTTCCCCGGGCGTTGAGCAGCAACATGGTAAACGCATCCTGAATGATACGCACACGCTGCAGCGGAGTGATTACGCCATCGACAGGGTCCACCGCGTCATCGAGCCAGGGGAGGCTAAGACGCAGCTTGCCTTTTAGCGGATTGAGATTGCCCAAGTTCGGATCAGCCGCAAGTCTCTCGCACCAGTCAGGTGAGTCGTCGAGATCGTGGGGATAGCGCACGTACTCAAAGGGTAGCGCGCCCACTGCAAGCCAATCGTCGCAGGTATAAGGAGGATCATAGTCGCGCCAGTTCGGGTCATATATGTCAAACGCCCGCACATTCGCATCTTCCATGAGTTGCAGCACGTTGGTGTACTTGACCTCGAATCCGCCCGCACCGTCCGGCACTACCGACTCCACATACGTATCCCGCATAAGCAGGTCGTCGTGGCTGATCGTGGTTACCAGATGTCGCAGGTCGTATTCCCGCCCTGCGTAAGAGTTCATCCGCAGAGCCCAGGGGACGTTCAAGCCCGCCTCATCACGCTCGTCCGGCGAATAGGGCCAGTAGCTGTGGTTCTCCAGATCTTCCCCCTCGGGGAAAAGCATCTTGGCGAAGTCCCCTCCGCCGCGAGCCACGTCATCCTCGTCCAGCAGGTTGCCCTGGACGTCCGAAGTAGGGATAACCCGCGGAGGAACGAGACTTCGACGCCTAAGCGACGGCTCTTCCACTGCCGGATCGTAACCGTCGAAACCCTTGACCAACTGCGGAAGCCCGCCCTGCAGGTCCAGATCGTCCAACTCCGACTCATAGGCCGGGTTGACCCCTAGAACTCCTCTAATAAGCGATTCGTGGGAGTGACCCAGATCGACCATCCCCCCGTGGGCAATCACGCGAAGACCGAGGAACACCGGCCCGCGAGGACTACTCGGCGGGTTAAGCGCCCGGCGGAGCTCGTCAAGCTGAGCACCCTCGACCAAAACTTGATTAGCACCGACGGGACCATCGCTCATCAGCTCGACCTGGAGGCCGTCTACTATCCCGTCACCGTCGGCATCTATGGGGACTAAGTCCGTCAAAGGATCAGGAACGCCCACACGCCACACGGGGGTCTCGTTGGCGGTGGCCACGAAAGGCTCGTCCGCCTGCGCCTTATAGGCCGTCCCCACAAACGGAGTCTGACGCAGAGCAACGATGTCGGTGAACCAGCGGTAGTAATAATCCTTATTGGTTCGCTCGTAGGGCTCGATGGGGGCAAACAGATTGTGCACCCCGGGCAGCTCCGCAAACGAATAGGGCGTCGATCCGATCAGTTGTCCGGTCGGCAGCGATCCGGGAGTCGGTATAAACGTATCCTGAAAAAGAGGCAGGGTATCATCGATGACGCTCGCGATGCTGGGGCCGGACCGGCTCATCTGCTTCTCCGCTCCGATCATCTCCGCATCGAAGTTCATCGTGGCCATGAACGCCACACCGGTGACGAACAGCACCCCAAGGATGGTCATGACCAGGATCAAGACCGATCCTCGGCGGCCGTCGACCCACCTCTTCGTGCGCCGCACGCCCGTCGAATTATCCGCAAGACTTACCATGCGTTTCAATCCACAACCTCTTTCAAACTCGCAGCAGGTGTTCTGTAGGGAATCCCCCGCCTCGGGTCTACACGCTTCTTCAACCTCCCACCGGCACGACAATCACGTGCCGAATCGGCCTATCCAAACGACGTCCATCGTCGAACATATCCAAGGTAATCCGCAGGGCAGCCGGGAAGATGTCTTCGCGGATGGTATTCCCGTCGGTATCCGGGGCAGTGGCGGCAAAGATCGCCAGGTTCGGACGGGCTGGATCACCGTAACCGCAATTGGGCGGAAAGAGGCTGGTGTCACTGCTGGCAAAGCGCTGTTCCAGGGTGTATGGCTTTGCCCCCCAATGTCCTGTAGCCGCCTCATCAACGTCTTTGTCATCCGCATCCTTGCCCAGCAACTCGCTTATGTTCTGATACCGGGTCAGGTTCTTGCTCTGCTCCAAGGCAATCACTTCCTTGAAAGCGACCAGCGGATCATCTGCCCCCGGATCGATCCAGAAGACGCGTTTCTCCCCATTTAGCCTGTTGCCTACAAACTCGCTATCCGGATCCAAGCACCATTCGATCTTGAACGACGCACAGTTGGGCAGGAAGTAATGCCCCAACCTGTCGGAGTAAAGCGGCGGAGGGGTGAGGTCCAAACGACTCCGCGGGACTACGGGGTAATCGGAGTCCACATCGCCCACAGCCGGGAATATCTCCGGAAGAAGACAGAGGCCTGTAATCGCAGTCGTACGACGCAGCACCGCGTCCTCGTAGGAGAACTCGGCCACCACATCGTGATTACCGGTCAGAATATCGGTATCGCCCAGAAGAGCGTCCGGGGGGTCTTCCTTCAACATATCCGCTGAGTCAATAAGCAGGTCCTGCCAGTCCAGCCACAAAAACGGACTGCCCACGCCGGGTGGCGACTCGACCGACGTGAGCACGACGCTCCGTCGGGCCAGATGCCAATCTTGCGCCCAGCGCTGCTGCGGAAGAGATGAAATGTCGGGAAACTCCGGAAACGCTGACACTTCCGGCTGAAACACATAGATCGGCGGTGGGACCCGGGGTTCGACGAACTCGCCGAAGTCCGCATGACCGTACACCACCTGCTGCAGATTCGACTTGACCGGCTGTCCCGAGCCGGCCCCGGCCGATTGATAACGAACGTAGTTGGATACTTCCTTGCTGGTGGTGAAGAACATCAGCATGTCCGCCCGGGGAAGTTCCAGCACGCCGGGGTCCTCCGGATCCTCACGCAACGGGTCGACGTCGTGGGGATACCCATTGCTGGCATCATTATTGACGTCAGCCTCAGCACCCTCCCGCGTCCAGTAGGCGTTTATCCGGTTGCCCTGGATGACCATGACCGAGCCTTCCCGGTCAAGGGAAGCCAGGTCATCCCGGAGGGTCCGCTCGAAGATGCGCAGGGCCTGGTTGACGTCGGTAAGCGCCCGCGCCCGCCCGGTGGCCTCGACGGTCATGTTCATAACCTCGCCGGCCAAGGTCATCATCAGCGCAAGGATTCCCATCGCGACGATCACTTCCGCGAGAGAAAAGGCCTGTCGTCGATTCGAGTAGTTACAATGCAACTGCAAATCCCTTTATGACAATCCTCACAACGCCTGATTACCGGCCGAACCGAGAGTGCATAACCGTGCGCGTCGGCATCGACCGCCCTAATTATGCGGCGATACAGGTGTCGGTCCAGGAGGCGTCAACGCTTTTACCCTTCGCCGCAGCTGTAGGCGCGTATACATCCGATAACGCATACCTGGCAACAGTGTCAAATCTAAGCGCGATTGGGTCGAGCCGCCGCGCGCCGAGCGGGGTGCCACTTCTCGCACCGCGTGCCACTGCTCTTGAGCAGTGCCCGTGGGTTCTCGTGCTGGTCAGAACCAGCCGCACTGACGCCGCAACCAGTCCGCAGGTTGACGCCCACCGCTCCCAACCGGTGATAAACCTACAAGTTCAGGTGCGTCACAACAGCAGCCTTGTGTGAGAAGCTGAGAGTCTGCCCGGATACCTCCCATTGGTCAGCCGGCGTACATCATGGCGGTGCTTCGCTTGGCCATGGCACACGCTCCCAGCCGAGGGCGGCTGGGGCACAGACCGCCCCACACGTGTTTGTGCATGGTCGATTCTCGCTGGTCAAGCGTGCGGGCTTCGGGTACAAACCGGGTGCAGAAACGGTGTGGGCAATCCGCACCGCCCGCTGAGCGTTGTGTGCCGGCGCGGCCAGAGTGTTCAGACTTTACGAGGAAAAGCCTTATGTTACCGCCATATTCTCCCGAACCGTACGTCGATTTCAGCCAACCCGAACCTCGGGCGAAGATGTTGGCCGCCTTGAAGCAGGTCAAGAGCGAGCTGGGACGAGAGTATTCCCTGTGGATCGACGGCGA
This sequence comes from Phycisphaerales bacterium, assembly GCA_020348265.1. Lineage (GTDB taxonomy): Bacteria > Planctomycetota > Phycisphaerae > UBA1845 > UBA1845. Next base: position 4,903,030 of record CP070744.1, read on the forward strand.
ACCGTTTACCTCTGGCGAGACGTTCAAGTCGGTCTCCCCCGCTGATCCGGATCGGGTCGTCGGCGTATTTGCCAAGGCCAACGCCGACCTGGCGGACAAGGCTGTTCGCACCGCCCACCAGAACTTCAAGATTTGGAGCCGGGTCGACCCCGATGCCCGCGCCCGGATACTGATCAAAGGTGCGGCCATCATGCGCCGCCGCCTCTATGAGCTTACCGCGTGGATGTGCTACGAGACGAGCAAGGCCTGGATCGAGGGTTACGCCGACGTGTGCGAGTCGATCGACTTCCTGGACTTCTACGGGCGGGAGATGATGCGTCTTGCCGGGCCGCATCCGGTCACGCCCTTTACGGGTGAGGAAAACGAGCTTCGCTATATGCCCCTTGGCGTGGGCTTGGTGATTCCCCCTTGGAACTTCCCCCTGGCAATCTGCGCTGGAATGACCACCGCGGCATTGGTGACCGGAAACACGGTCTGCCTCAAGCCCGCGAGCACATCGCCGGTGATGGCGGCCAAGCTTCTGGAAGTCCTGCATGAGGCCGGTCTGCCCAAGTATGCCTTGAACTTCGTCCCAGGACCGGGCAGCAGCGTTGGCGACCAAATGGTCTGCCATCCGCTCACTAGATTTATCTCGTTTACCGGATCGCGTGAGGTGGGTACGGGGATCTTCGAGAAGGCGGCCAAGGTCCAGGAAGGGCAGATCTGGCTCAAACGGACCGTCCTGGAAATGGGCGGCAAGGACTGCATCGTTGTGGATGAGACCGCGGATGTCGACGCGGCCGCTGAGGGCGCGGTTGCCGCAGCATTTGGATTCCAAGGGCAGAAGTGCTCGGCATGCAGCCGGTTGATCGTGCACAACGACATCTACAAGGACTTGCTTGATCAAGTGGTTGCCCGGTCCCGCGAGCTGACCGTCGGCGACACCGTCGGGGATGACAATCTGAACATGGGAGCGGTGATCGACCAACCGGCCTATGACAAGATCAACGGCTATATCAAGACCGGCAAGGGTGAGGGGCGCACGGTGCTCGCGGATGGAAAGGTCCCGGACAAAGGCTATTTCATCCCGCCGACCATCATTGCGGACGTGAAGCCCAATGCGTGCATCGCCCAGGAGGAGATCTTCGGCCCGGTCCTTGCGGTGATTCCTTGTAAGGACTTCGATGAAGGGCTGGAGATCGCCAACGGGACGGAGTACGGCCTTACAGGCGCTCTATACTCGCAAGACCGAATGAGGCTGGAACGCGCCCGCCATGAGTTCCACGTCGGGAACCTGTATTTCAACCGCAAATGCACCGGTGCACTCGTCGACGTTCAGCCGTTCGGTGGATTCAACATGTCCGGTACGGATTCAAAGGCGGGCGGGCGAGACTACCTGCAGCTGTTCCTGCAGGGCAAGAGCATCTGCGAACGCTTATGACGACGGGCGGGCGAGCCCCCCGTTCGAGGTGCGGATAAGCGGATGATCGCATGCGCATAAGGCGCGACGTGTGGCGTGCGGAGCGACCCGGCATGTTTACGGCAACGATGAACTCCCTGGCGCAGGCAGCGCTGCCTGACACTGAATACGCAATTCGATTGCTGGCTGCCGTGATACTTGGCGGATTTATCGGACTCGAACGTGAGTTTCGCGATAAGCCAGCCGGCTTTAGAACGATAGTGCTCATTTCCATCGGAGCATGCGTGTTCACGATTGCGTCGCAAGTCATCGGCGGCCCGGATTTCAACAGCACCCGAATAGCTGCCCAAATAGTCACCGGAATCGGGTTTCTGGGAGCCGGGTCGATTCTGCGGGAGCGCTACAACGTCGTTGGCTTGACCACGGCGGCCACCATCTGGGCGGTGGCAGCGATTGGCATGGCGACGGGCTTCGGGATGTTTTCTCTGGCTGGATGGGGCACCGCGGCCATACTCGTGGCCCTGCTTGCCTTCGACGTGGTCGAGAAGTGGATAGGAGGCTGGCGCGACGTTCAGCAATACCACATCGCCACACCCAACACTGATGACGCCCTGAAACGCATCGATGAGCTGTTTGGCCAGGCACACCTTCAGACCCGCAAGCGCGCGTGGCACGAGGATGGTCCTTCGCTGGTGTTTCACATCTGGGCGATGGGGCGTAAGGGCAGGCATGAACAGCTTCGCATGACCCTGGCTCGCTCGGAGGAGTACGAGCTTCGCCGCGTGTAGCCGCTCTGCGCCGGTGGCTGGTCCAAACGTGGCTTAGGCTTGGGAGTACGTTCCTGTAAGAGGCGGCATGGACAACCGATTGCCATTCCGAGCGTTCGGCGTGGTTGAACTGATCTACTATCCTCACTAGAATCAGCGGAGTTTTTGCGTCCCCGGCTGTCAGAGCTGGTGCCTTTCGGCTTCGAGGGACAGCCTGGGGGAGGATTCTATACTCTGCAATAGAGATTAACCGGACGAGAGATGGCCAGAACAAGAAAGAAAGTCGGCGAGATACTCCTTGAAAACGGTGTCATTGACCAACAAGGCCTCGAAGACGCCCTTAAACACGGCATGGAACACGGAAAGCGCATCGGGGAAGCGCTTGTGGAGATGGAGCTGTGCGACGAGGATGCCGTCGTGGAGGCCCTGGCAGCTCAATTTGGGCTGGAATATGTCGACCTCGATAGACACCAGGTCGACAGAAGCGTGCTGAATCTCATCCCCACGAAGCTGTCCGAGGAATACCTGGTTCTACCCCTGGCCGAGGAGAGTGGGAAACTCAAGATAGCTATTACGGACCCACTTGATCTTGAGACCCTGGATCTGCTGCGCTTCCGGCTCAATCGCGAGATTGTTCCCTCGTTGGCTGCACCCGCCAAAGTCAAGCGGTTCATTGAGAAGTTCGTTAGCACGGATGCGGACGCGCTATCGCAGACGATGGCCAGTATCGACCAGGAGTCGCCGGAAGAGCTTAAGGATGTGTTGGAGGAGCGGGAGGGTGACGATGCCGACGCTCCGATCATCCGCCTGGTGCACCTGATCATCACGGAAGCCTGTCACGGTCGGGCGAGCGATATCCATATAGAACCGATGGCCGACCGCGTGCGCGTCAGGTATCGGGTCGACGGAGTCTGCGCTGTCCGCGACGACATCCCCAAGTCGATGCAGGGTGCGGTGATTACGCGTTTCAAGATCATGGCCGGCATCGACATTGCCGAACGGCGGATCCCACAAGACGGCCGAATCAAGATGAGGGTCGGCGGGAGCCAGATCGACTTCAGAGTCAGCGCGCTGCCGGCATATCACGGCGAGAGCATCGTGCTGCGAATTCTCCGCCCGGAGTCGGCCAACGTGGGCATTCAGGCTTTGGGGTTTGCCCAGGACGACCACGAGAAGTTCCAGAAGATCATCCAACGTCCCAACGGGATTTTCCTGGTCACAGGCCCCACTGGATCCGGCAAGACGACCACGCTGTACTCCGCCCTGCAGGAGCTCAACAAGCCGGATAAGAAAATCATCACCGCTGAGGACCCGGTTGAGTACAATTTTACAGGCATGAACCAGTGTCAGGTAAAGGAAGAGATAGGCTTGTCGTTCGCGCGGATCCTAAGGGCCATGCTGCGACAAGCGCCGAACATCATTCTGGTTGGTGAGATACGTGATAAGGAGGTAGGGGACGTTGCCATTCAGGCTGCTCTTACCGGCCACCTGGTGTTCAGCACACTGCACACGAATGACGCCCCCTCAGCGATAACCCGTTTGATCGATATGGGCATCAAACCGTTCCTGGTTGCCAGCTCGATTCAGGCGATCATGGCCCAGCGGTTGATCCGAGTCATTTGCTCTTCATGCAAGATGGTGGATGAGAACCCCGATCCGAACACGCTCAAGTTGCTGGGGTTCACCGAAGAGGAGCTGGAGGGGAAAACCATCTGGAAGGGCGCGGGATGTGATCGCTGTAACAAGACCGGCTATCGCGGGCGTCTGGGGATTTTCGAGATGGTGTTGATGAACTCGGAGCTTCGAGATCTGGCGTTCGCGAAGGCTCCAACGGCCAAGCTGCGCGCTGCCGCCAAAGCGGCAGGAATGCGCTCGCTGCTCGAGGACGGCAAACTGAAGATTCTAAACGGAACGACGACGCCTGAGGATCTGTTGCGCATTACGCAAGCGGAGGGTCTGGCGGCGTAGCCTGGACTCTCTGGGGTCCGACATGTGACGGAACACCGGACCCTTGGCCATCAGGAGTATCTGTCGTAAGCGTCGGTAGTACGCGGGCAGAGGAACAACAGAAATGCCAATGTTGCAGATAGACCGCTTGCTGGAAACGGTGATCAAGCAGGGAGCGTCTGACTTGCATCTCACCGTGGGGCGGCCTCCGGTCATTCGTTTGGACGGGAGTCTGAGGTCTCTGGAAACAAAGACGCTCGGACCGGAAGACACCGTGGCCTTGATGAAGGCCATCACCCCGGAGCGCAACCAGCAGGAGCTTCAAGAAGAGGGCGGGACGGACTACGGGTTTACTTTCGGTGATGCGGGTCGTTTTCGCGTTGCGGTCTTCATGCAGAAGGGCAACGTGGCCATGGTTCTGCGTCTGATTCCTTCGAAGATGATGACGTTTGAAGAGATCGGTATGCCGACGATCTGCCGGGCACTCTGTCGCCGCCCCAGAGGCCTGTTCCTGGTAACGGGTCCGACGGGGTGCGGCAAGACCACAACGTTGGCGACGATGCTCGACTACATAAACACGAACCTGGACCGCCATGTGATAACCATCGAAGACCCCATCGAATATTATCACAGTCACAAGAAAGCTCTTCTGAATCAGCGCAGCGTCGGGGTCGACGTTCCCAGTTTTGCGGAGGCCTGCCGACGTGCACTGAGGCAGGACCCGGATGTGATTCTGGTGGGTGAGCTCCGCGACCTGGAGACGATCGAGGCGGCGGTGCGTGCGGCTGAAACCGGGCACTTGGTCTTCGCCACCCTGCACACTACCGGGTGCATGGGAACGATTACACGAATCACGGATACTTTTCCTCCGAACCAGCAGGAGCAGATTCGCGTTCAGCTATCCACCAATTTGATCGCCACGCTGTCGCAGGTGCTTCTTCCCAAGATACCGAGGGGGCGGGTTGCAGCCTATGAGTTCATGGTGACCACTCCTGCGGTTGCCAACCTGATTCGTGAAAACAAGGTGTACCGGATTGACTCCGCGATCCAGACAGGGAAGAAGTACGGCATGCAGCTTCTCGATGAGCACCTGTGGGAACTGTATTTGAAGGGTCTTGTCTCCTCCGAAGAGGTTGTGGACGCGTCCAACAACGCCGGAGTGATGCAGGATAAGATCGACACCCATAGCCGTGGTGCCGACGCCGGTAAACTGGGTGGCGATGATGATAGGCGAGGTCCGGAACTGCGAACGTCATGACGGAATCTTCATCAACAGACCAAGGTGGAGAATCAAAGGCGGCGACGAAGGCGGCTCGTCCACGAAAGATGCCCTCGGTTGACCAGCTTCGGGGCCGGCAGCTCGGACGCATTCTCATAAAGATGGGGAAACTCCGGCGCGGCCAGGTCGAGGAAGCGCTCGAGATCCAGAAGGAACGGCGCGGGCCCATCGGACAGATCTTTGTCGAGCTGGGATACATCAGCGAAGAGGATTTGAATCTCGCCCGCGCCGCCCAGACCGGAATGGAGCCCATCGATCTTGGAAAGATCGACGTGGGTCTAGAGGCGATCTCCCTCATGACGGCGCAGATGGCCAACACCTACCGGGTTTTGCCTCTGGAGTTTGACGCGCCGAATAACCTGATGACCCTGGCCCTGGACAATCCGGACAACTTCGTGGCCACGGATGACTTAAAAACGCTGTTGGGGTACGAGATCAAGCCGGTTCTGTGTACCACAACCGATCTTCAAAAGGCCCTGGAGCGCTACTACCCCGAAGGGGAGCAGGAGTCGATCACCGGGCTGATTGACGAACTCAGCGACGACGAAGACCTGGCCAGGTTTCAGGATCGTGGCGACAGTATCGACCTTGCCGACCTGCGAGAGATGGCTGAACTCAACCCGGTCAAGAAGCTCCTAAACCTGGTTCTGCTTCAGGCGATCAAGGATAAGGCCAGCGACATCCACTTCGAACCTTTCGAGGACGAGTTCAAGATGCGCTACCGCATCGACGGTGTGCTCTACGAGATGGTTCCTCCACCGCGCTACATCGCAATGGCCATCTCGTCGCGAATCAAGGTCATGGCCAATCTGGACATCGCCGAGCGACGTATGCCCCAGGACGGTCGAATCGAGCTATTGGTTCGCGGTAATCCAATTGACCTGCGCGTAGCCGTTTTGCCGACGATGTTCGGGGAGAGCGTGGTCCTTCGTGTTCTCGACCGGGCCAACGTTCAGTTGAGCATCGACAAGATAGGGATGCGCGAAGACGACCTGCGCACATTCTACCAGCTTATCAAGAAGCCCAACGGCATCATCATCAACACGGGCCCCACCGGATGCGGCAAGACGACCACACTTTATGCGGCACTTGCAGAACTGAACACAATAGACGTGAAGATCCTGACCGCTGAGGACCCGGTCGAGTATGATGTGGATGGAATGGTTCAGGTTCAGATTCGCACAGCGGTGGGAATGACCTTCGCACGGGCGCTGCGTAGCTTCTTGAGGCAAGACCCGGATATCATCCTCGTAGGTGAGATTCGCGACCTCGAAACCGCGCAGATCAGTGTGCAGGCCTCGTTGACCGGACACCTGGTATTCACGACGCTGCATACGAACGACGCCCCCTCCGCGATTGCGCGCCTCGTCGACCTCGGGCTGGAGCCGTTCTTGATTACGGCCACGCTTGAAGCTGTTGTCGCTCAGCGACTGGTTCGGCGGGTTTGCACGAACTGCAAGACTGAGCACAAGCCGACCGAGGAGCAGTTGATGGGCTTGGACTTGAAGCCGGAGGATGTCGGCGATCAGGTGTTCTATTACGGAGCAGGTTGCGACTACTGTAACAACACTGGCTACCGCGGACGAGTCGGGATTTATGAGACCATGGTCATGGATGACCAGTTGCGTGAGATGATCATGGACAAGGCATCGACCGCGGTCTTGCGCCGGCACGCGATCAAGGGTGGCATGAGGACCTTGCGTGAGAGTGGGCTCTTGGCGATCTATGACGGCGTGACAACGCTGGATGAGGTGGTCAAGGAAACCATTATGGAAGAGTAAGAGCGAGTCGGCTTCGCAGCCGCTGGGAAAGGCGGCGTATTTCAATATCGTTCCGCACGCCACCACGCGCAGCCCGGCGAGTCGCATAACCGACAGCGTAGTGACGCCTAAACCTTTAAGAGGCTACTGGCATGGCGATCTTTGCATACGAAGCAATGAATCAGGCGGGGCAGGAGGTCAAGGACGAGATCGATGCAGTCTCGACCGAAGACGCCCTGGGTAAGATCCGCAATCTAGGCTACTTCCCCACGCGCATCCGCGAGAAAGGCGGCGCAAAGGCGAAAGGGGAAGGTGCCAAGAAGTCCAAACGCAGAGGCGGTACAGGCCGAATCAAGCCGGCCGTGCAGACGCAGTTCACACGCCAGCTGGCCACGCTGCAGGACGCGGGTCTACCGATTCTGCGGAGCTTGAACATCCTCGAGGACCAGCAAAGGCCGGGTACGATGAAGAACATCCTTCGTGCCGTCGCCGACGACATCGAAGGTGGAGCCACGCTTTCAGAAGCGTTTGCCAAACACCCTAAGGCTTTTGACCGGCTTTATGTGAATATGGTGGCCGCAGGTGAGGCCGGAGGTGTCTTGGACACTATTCTCATCCGCTTGGCGGAGTTCAAGGAGAAGGGCCAGAAGCTCAAGGCCAAGATCGTAAGCGCGATGATCTATCCGGCGGCCGTCGTGGGATTCGCGGTGACGATCGTGACCGGTCTTATGATCATTGTCATTCCGAAGTTTAGAGAGATCTTTAACGACTTCGACACGACGCTTCCGTCTGTAACATTAGTTCTGCTGGGCGTGTCCGACTGGTTCCTCAAGGGGATGCCTCCCGGCTGGGCGGTTGTGCTACTTGGTCCCTTTGCCGCCCTTTTCCTTTTCAAGTTAATACGATCTTCGAAGGGGGGGGCGCACGTTGTTGACTTCATCTCCCTGAAGATTCCCGGGTTGGGGGTGTTGATCCAAAAGACGGCCATTGCGCGGTTTACGCGAACGCTGGGGACACTGATCGCCGCCGGTGTGCCTATCCTCGAAGCGATTAACATCACCAGGGAAACTTCGGGCAACGCGATCTACGCCAACGCCTTGGACAAGGTCCATGATTCCATCCGCGAGGGGGAGAGTTTTGCAGGTCCGCTACGAAGCGCCCGCGTGTGCGATGCCCTGGTGGTGAACATGATCGACGTGGGCGAGGAGACTGGTGAGCTGGATAAGATGCTCCTGAAGATCGCGGACAACTACGATGAAGAGGTGGACGTTGCGGTGGGCGGTGTAGTGGCCCTGGTCGAGCCTGTTATGGTTATCTGTCTGGGCTCGATTGTCGGTTTTATTGTTCTCGCGCTGTTTATGCCGCTTGTTTCGCTGATGCAGTCGGTAACCTGACCGCGCATGCATGGCGTTGTGCGGGTGGTTCACCGAGCTGTGCCCACGGACGCAGGGAAGTAGCTTTGCCTGAGGGGTGGCGTCAGGGCATTTGTCCGGGACTAAAGGGGGAGGGGATTGTCCGGAAGGAGCGGCCGGATCGGTGGCGACACCGGCAGAGTGGCCGATCGCGCTGAGCGGCGTTTGCCAGGAAATGAGATGGGAGTAAGGGAAGTCGCCTCGTCGCTTGACGGGGCGCTGCTTTTAATCTGGAAACCGGCAAGGAAATGAGACGATTATGAGTCTTGGGCAAGCCTATTACCGCCGATATGATCCGCGAACCAAGCCGCGCACCCGGAGGACGGGGTTTACGCTGATCGAACTGCTGACCGTTATGTTCATCATCTCGCTGTTGATCGGGCTGCTGATTCCAGCGATGAACCGGGCCCGCGATGCGGCGAAGAAGTCCGCCACTGTTTCGTTGTTTCATGCTCTTGACGTCGGCCTAAGCACGTTCAAGAACGATCACGAGAGCAGCTTTCCGCGTACGCACGGCTACCCGCCTTCTTTCGCCCATCCTCCGATACCGGGGGTCGACTTCAAGCCGCATGAAGGTGAGTTTCCCTTCCTCGAGGAGAAGCCCGTAGTAACCGGTGCGCACTGGCTTCCGGCGATGCTTATTGGGGTCGATCGTCTTGGTTACGTCAAGCGACAGTCCATACCGAAAAAGGGGGATATTCGCAAGGAGCCCTGGAAGTGGTATGAACCTGATCCGCTGGGGCCCGGGACCTTCCTGGATCGAATGCCCTTTTACATAGATCCGGGCGGAACAAAGACCCTGCGCACGGACCGGATACCGGGAGTGCGAAACTCGGAGATCTTCAAAGAGGACTGGGAGGAGATAAAGCACCTCCCCGTCATCGTCGACTCGTGGGATCAGCCGGTTCTGTATTATGCGGCCCAAGCCAACGGGCGTACGAGCAACATTGTGGGTGACGAACGCGACGAGAAGAACGAGTACGAGGGCGGACCGCAGAAAACAGGACCGCCCACCTATTTTCATCAGGATAACCTCCCCTTTACCGGTAGGAGTGCCGAAGATGATGGCATCGGCTGGGACTTTGGGGAAGGCGCGCACGCCATTGCGGAGTCAGGTGCCGATCTGTCTGCGACCAACATAGTCTTGGAGGAGAATCGCGAGACGTTCGCCCGCTTTCTGGTTGATCGCAAGCAGTATCAATCGCTTTTGTTGGCTGAAGAGCCAATACCACCGACCGCCCCGCTGAAGGTGGTCAACCCCGACACCTACCTTTTGATCAGCGCCGGCGTCGACGGGCGTTTCGGCACGAACGACGACATTACGAACTTCTCCCTGGATGTCGAGTAGTTCCGGTATGACGGGAGCAAGCGAAGGACTTATGCCATGAGTTTGCATACAAGAAGAAGGATTCACGGGGCGTTTACCCTTGTAGAGCTGTTAGTGGTGATCGCAATCATCGCTTTGCTTGTCGGGGCGCTGCTTCCGGCTATGTCCATGGTTCGCGACCGGGCCAAGAACGTGCAGGTCGGATCGGAGCTGGCGGCACTCGAGCGGGGTCTCCAGTCCTTTAAGACTGAGGATGCTCTGGGGGCTGGGTTCCCGCCCTCGGCTTCCGACGCGAGCAACAAGACCGACGATCACGTCAAGATCGCCAATCCACTGAGCAAGAGGGGTGGCGAAAGTGATGACACCGTCGTTTCCGGCGCGCACCTGCTGCTGTTCGCCATGCTGGGCGCGGATCTTCTGGGAACGCCGGGCTTTAGGGATTTTGACCGAGACGGCTATTGGAGCAACGACACCCACGCCGGTGCAGGTGGGGCGTACGAACTGGACGAGGAAGACGGATCTGAGAAGAGACCTCGTTACGGAGGTGGAGGGTACGTGAGCGATGCCATGAAGGAGAAGCACGTTCGCACGCTCCGCGAGCTCGTGGAAGACAAGGGTGTGATCTACAACTGGAGCGATTCGCCGTCGGATACGGAGACGGCGGATCTGCCCCTGTTTGTCGATCCGTGGAACCGACCGATCCTCTATTTCAAGGCCAGCCCGGCAGGCAAACGTATGACCAGCAGCGCGGAGGATTCCGGGATCTACTGGCAGGAGGACAACGGGCTCATCACCGGGTCGGAGGGAGGACTCCTGACCGGGTTCGATGGGATCGACTTCGGTGGGGGTATGATCGACGGGGCTTACCACAAACTGCGCTGGATAGCTCCTCCCGACGCTACTACGGACGTTGATGCCGACACCGAGTACGACAACACCTTCGTGAAGTTCATTCGCGATCCCTCGATCAAGGCGCGTAACGAACCGGTGCGCAAGGATACGTACCTGCTTATCACGGCGGGTTCGGACGGCATCTATGGCACGGTAGATGACGCGACGAACTGGACCAGAGAGACCGAGTAGATGCGATACGGGCGACAGACAGAGCTGCAGGGAGAGTCGCCGCCGGCCCGCGCCTTTACGTTGGTCGAGATGTTGGTGGTCTTCGTGGTTATCATCATCCTGCTCAGCTCGATCCTGGTAGGGGGCTCGGCACTAACGAGCAAGGCCAAAGCCACCGCCACCGAGTCGGTCCTGGTTGTGGTGCGCGACGCCCTCGAAGAGTTCAAACGCCAGCAGACGGACAAACCCACCATAGTCTCAGCGAAACAATCCACCGGTTCGGGGTCGATCAGGTATAAAGACAGATACGGTGAGTATCCGCCGGACGAGCTGGAAGTGTTCACCGCGGCAGGTCTTCCCCTGAGCAAGGCTCCTCCCGCCAACAGGTCGCTGGCCGTTGGGAAAGTCTCGGTTATTCCGTCTCCTCTGGTCAGCGTGAGATACACCCCCATGCGGTTCTATACCGTTGGCAATGAGACTCCCGAGCAGGAGCATCGCGACCTGGCGGCTATGATTGTGGCTATCGAGATGCACTGTCCGTCGGCAAGGATGATGCTGAACAAGCTCCCCGAATCGAACTGGTCTGAGGGTGCCGTTGGGGCATCGGGAAAGCCGGTGCAGTTCGTTGATTTTGACGGCGACCAGAAGTGGACCCCGGGAGAGGATGAGCAGATCCGTTACATTACGGATGCCTGGGGCGTGCCCATCACCTACTTCGCCCAGCGTGACTATAACCCGAAGCCGGGGAGCCCCAGCACAGCTTCTCTGAACCACTCGGGGTGGAACCAGACTTCAACCGAGATAATCAGGCTCAACCGCGGACAGCCGGTCATAATGTCCTACGGTGCCGATGGGAAGGAGCAGCTCAGAAAGGATGTTCTCGACGCAGATCCCTCCGCATCCCTGCTTGGCGACTGGGCCGGTGAGGAAGTGGATCAGCGTATCAACAACCCCTACAACGAGGACAACATATACGCGGATCCCGAGTTGAGTGAGAAGCTCGCTGCAGGTGCTCCATGACGAGGGGGCGGCTATGACGTCCAACGACATACCCACATGCGGCTTCAGGGCTGAGCGCTTGCGTTGGCGATGGACGCTAGGTGGGTTCACCCTTGTCGAGATGCTGGTGGTCATCACCATCGTGTTGATTGCCCTGACAATGGTGCTCCCGTCGGCTCACAAGATATGGGAGGAGCGCAAGGTTGCCGAGGCGGAGAACCTGATCCAGGGTCTGCTGATGACCACGCGGGCCAGATCGCTGCGCGACGACGGGGTCGAAAGCGGTCTGTTCTTCTTCATAGATTCCAAGGGCACGCAGCGGATACAGTCCATCAAGCGCGACAGCGAGGGAGAGTTGGCTTGCCAGGAGCCTTGTCAGAATCTCCTTGGTAACGCGCGGGCTCGCTGCTTCACATCGTGCCAGGTCGCCTGGGGCAACGTCTTTGTGGTGACATCCGATCGTCAGCAGAGCTTGCCCGAGCCCATGCGCGTAGTGCCGCGCTATGTCGTAGACAGCAGCGATCTCGACTTTGAAGAATTCGATGAGGTCGAGTTGGCAAACAACTTTTTCGAGGAGCTGCCCGACGATGAAGACCAGGCCCAGCGCCATCGCAACTTCTTCACTATGGTCTACTCCAGCGACGGCACGCTCTTGATCTGGCGGGACGTACTGATTCGCGATGATGATGTGGATCAGGACACGCTTGGAGATATAACCGGACTCGCAGTCGGCTACGACTTGGATGAGGACAAGGCAAACGTCACGCAGTACTACAAGCGTTCCGGTGCGCCGGCCGATATCGATTCGACCGGGCATGTGCCGCCGCAGGCCGTTCCCTTCCTGATAGTCGACCCTGAAGACTTGGACGATCCGATAGCGGTTAACTTTGCCTCGGTTGACGGGCTCATTGCCTACGACGATGCCCGGTTCAACAACTTCGACACCGACAAGCAGAAGCGGGAGTATCTTCTTCTCCAGGGTCAGCCCTATTATGTAAACCGCCTTACCGGCGCGGTGATCAAAGGTCCCACCGGGGAGGTTCAGCCGTGATTTCCACAAGCCCATTGCCAAGCCCTGGACGGGATACGCAGCTGAAGGAGTCCACGCGTCTTGCCGGCACGGCCAGGCGACGGCGCGATGCTTTCTCGCTTATCGAGATGATGATCGCGGTGGTGATCTTGGGTCTGGGGCTGATAATGATCGCCACCATGTTTCCCGTCGCGTGGAGCCGGGGCAAGAAGCTTACCGAGTACACCGTACAGGTAGCGGTGACTGACGCGGCGCATGCCACGGTTCAAATGCTCACGCGGGTTAGCAGCTCCACTTCCGATGCTACCAGCTTTGCGGGCGATCTGATGCTCGATCCGGGCACCACCAACATTCGCCTCAATAGCGACACGCGTGTTCACGCCCTGCATACCGAGAACATCGTGGTGGATAGTATCCCCGATATGCTGCGTCCGACGGGTCTGGTCTCCGGCTTTGCGCCCGATCGCAACGCCGTCGACCCGTGGAATGCCGAAACGGCGCCGTGGCGGCTGGAGAGGCTGGGCGAAGAGTACGGCCTGCCCTTCGTTGTGGGGTTGTATTGCAGCACGGGCTCTACGTACTGCGGATCCCTGTTCTTCCCCAGCCAGATCTGGATCGAGCAGAGGGTCTACCCCCCCATGCCTGAATGGGAGATCATCGACAGGGAAGATAAGGATGCGAGGACCGCTTGGATCGATAACCTTGATTCGCGGCGATATGCGTGGGCGGTGTTTCACAAGCTTCGCGAGCAGACGCTCCTCGGCGCGGTGGACCAGCCTCGCGAGTTTGACATGTACTACGTGACACTGCGGCGCACCCAGCCGACGTTTCGCTACACCCGGCAGGACCCCGACCCCGCCGCCACGCCCGCTGTCGGCGATCCCGGTCGTTTGGCGCCGGTGCTGGTTGCCGCGTTGCCTCGCGAACAAGACGTGCTGCTTCCTTCACCGTGGCGGGTGCAGGTTTACTTCCCTGACGCGCTCGCCTCCAGTGCGGACCCCGCCAATCAACCCACCGGGATACCCACCGTCATTGAAGTCAACAGCAAAGACGCCAGAGTCGGTGACTTCGTTGTGGACTTGTTCCCGGAGGATACCTGGCTTATTGACGAGCTTAACGGCGAGATCTTCCAGGTTACGGATCGACGGTTGAACGCAGACTCGACCGAAGCCTATCTGACACTCGACCGCGAGGTGTTGCTCGAGGAGATCGACGACGGATTCAAAGGCGCTTTCCACTTTCAAAGCACCTTCATCGATCCGGAGGAGCAAATCCGAACGGTCTGGGTCTTCCCCCCGCCGGTCCTGGCTGACCGCGACGATGACGATCCCGTATTCCAGGGTAAGCCCCCGGTTATGGCGATCGAGAAGCGGACACTGACGGTTGCACCATAGTGCGGCGTCACGCTTGAGCTCATAGGTGCCACTCTTCGCGTAGATGTTCTGCACCGCTATGGACAACGTCACTACTGCCGATCGCTTTATAGATGAGCTTGTGAGCAAGTTTCGAAAGCTGGCCGCACAGCTTGGCATGAGCCGTACTCGAGTTGAACTCGCCGAGTAACTTAGAGCAATTTCTGTTATTGTCTAGCGGTTCAGGAGTTGGGTGCCATGCCCAAGCGAAGCGCCGGCATGCAATTCGCCCGCTACACAATATCCGAATCTGCTATAGAAGCCTGCCAGTCGGCAATTACGTCGTCTTCTATCGTGCGGTGCAAGATGGAATCGAAGTGGTTTGTGTCCTGAGCGGTTTCCACAACATGCCCAACATCTTCACGGGCGAGTAGACAGGGACAACGACGCCGTTTTTGTCCAGGTGCTCATTCCCCGGACAAGAGGTCAAACCTGATCAGACGGGCATCTTGGCCGTTGGGGTCTTTTCCGGTGTGAGGTTGGCGATCTGCGCTGCTCGGGTCAGTTCGGGTAGCAGCCAGGCATCGCGGGATGTTTGCGGCTGCTTGATCTCCCGCGCGGGTACACCGACGACGGTGGACATGGGAGGTACGTCGTCAGTGACTACCGCTCCTGCGCCGACAATGGCCTCATAGCCTACGCGTACACTCTGGATGATGGTTGCACCGATACCCACAAACGCGCCGGATTCGACGGTCACCCGTCCGGCGAGGCGAGCACCGGGGCAAATATGCGTGGCCGTCCCGATCAGAGACTCGTGGTCCACAATACACCCGGTGTTGAGGATGACGGAATCACCGATCTGGCAATGTGCCGATACCAAGGCACCTGCTGCTATGAGGATGTTTGCGCCGAGCGTGACGTTGCGGGCCAGGTTAGCCGACGGGTGGATCGCGTTTATGAGTTCGAAGCCAAGCACATCGAGGCGGTCGGCAAATGCCCGCCTCACGCCGTTGTCGCCGATGGCGACGATTGCGACGTCAACGCCCAACTTGCGTTTGATGTCGGGCAGATCCTCCGGATGTCCCAGGACCTCGACGCCGTCGATTCGCCGTCCGGTGAATTTGCGATTGGAGTCAACGAATCCGACGACGCTGACCTTGCCCGCGTTCACCAGACAGTCGAGCACGACGCGTCCGTGGCCTCCACAGCCCAGGATCACACATTTTCTCTCGCGCGTCTTAACATCCGATTGCGGAGTCTGCATAAGAAGTCTCGCATGGGATCGGCATACGCTTGTGGATCATGGGCGCAGTCGTCCCTTCTTCGTATATCGGTTGGAACGCAGACGGCCTGCACGGAATCGGCTGCTTCGCCGGGTGCTCGATCAGAAGCGAGTCAACTCCGGGCGGCAACCGTGCCGATTGACGGGTATGAGACGCCCATCTATACTTCCGCAGCGTGGCTCGGCTCCGGGTGATAATGGTGTAACATACTGTAATATATGAGTTTATGCATGTCCGCCGGCCGTCGCGACAGTCTGTTTACCGGACTTTTCACCCCACCGTTCGTTCTGGCTGTTGTGCTCCTGGGAGCTTCAGCCCTGCTGGCTGGACCGTTCGCCAGGTCGCTCAAGTTCAAACAGGCCAAGTTGCCCATAGCGCTGCGCGCGCCGTTGAGCGCACTGCGAGTTGATGCGCTGAGTCCTTATCGTGTGGTGGATCGCACGATTCTCACCCCCGAGGTGGTCGACGCTCTGGGCACGGACCGTTATGTGTCCTGGCTGCTGGAGGACACCAGCTTGTCGAATGATGATCCACTGCGTCTGGTCTCGCTCTTTGTCACCTACTACTCCGGTGGGCGGGATCTGGTGCCGCACACGCCGGATGTATGCTATCTGGGTAGCGGGTATGAACCCGCTCAGGGACACGAGAATCTTACAGTCGAGGTGGCGTCGCTGAAGCCGACGTTCGCATCAGTGCCTGTGCGCGTATGTACGTTCGTCCAGACGGCGGTTTTCGATCGGCGTAAACGCACGGTTGTTTATACCTTCCACTGTAACGGCCGGTTTACGGCAACCCGCAACGGAGTACGTGTGAGCATCAACAACCCGCGAAACACCTATGCGTACTTCAGCAAGGTGGAGATCAGCTTTCCCAAGGCTACAAGAACAGAAAGCGTCGAGGGCGCTGCGAAGATATTTGACCGGGTCCTTCCAGTTTTGATGGAGGACCACTGGCCCGATTTTGAAGCTGCTGAAGCTCGGGCACGAGAGGCTGCGGATGCGGGTTGATGATCAGTGCGCGAGCGTTATGCCAACGCTCCCCGCCACGGCCTGCGTAGGAGCCTGTTGAAGAATGTAGCGCCGCCTCTTGTGGGCGGCACAAGGCCTCGGAAGACGCCACCCACAGGCGGTGCTACACTTGGGTGTCCGGGAGCGACTTCTTCAACAGGTTGTTGGCAACAAGGGGTGTAAGGACAGAGATAGCATGGCTCGCAAAAGACTGAATAAGAACTTGGTCGCGGCGCTGACGATCTTCGGGTTCGTCGTCGTCATCGTGCTCTCCGTGTTGATGCTTCGTCAACTGCAGCAAGGCGATCCGAAACACTTCGAGGCGATGGCTCAGCGCGCCGAAGGAGCGGAAGACTGGGGGCAGGCGGCCTTGTTCTACAACAAGGCTTGGGAAAACAGTGGGGATCCAGCCTATCTGGTTCTGCAGGGTGAGGTGCAGCTCGAGGCTGGAGAAGTGGCTCAGGCGTTGGCTGTCTGGCAACACGCCCTGGTAAACGATCCGGACCTGGTCCAGGCGCACGAGAAGTACCTGGGTCTTCTGCTGGAACTGGCCAAGCTCTATGGCGGGTTGGAGCGCTGGTCACCGGTGCACGAAGCCGCAGAGGCATTCTTGAGCTGTGATGCGGAAAGAACGACAGTGGACGAGGCCTTCGCCCGTAATGCCAATGGGTTGGCATTGATCAATCTGACATCGCAGAACGAGGCCAATCTTGACAGCGGCGTCGCCGATCTCGAGATAGCCGTCGAGTTGGCACCGGACACGGTGAACTACGCTGTGGATCTGGCCGCTTCTCTTCTCGGACAGGGCCGCGAAGACGAAGGAGAGGCTATTCTCCGCGAGCTCACCGAGCGGTTTGCCTCACCCGGGGCGGACGCCTCGAAAGCCCGCGTGGCCTACGCCAAGTACCTCACCACCCGTCAGCCCCGCGGGAGTCTGGAGGACTCCCTTGCCGAGGCGCGTAGATACTTGGAGGAGAGCATTGAACTGGCGAGGGATGATCCTGAGGCTCTTAGAGAAGTGAAGTTGGATTATTCCGTGTTTTTGTCACAATTGTGGGGGCAGCGACTGCGTGACAATCCTGATGACGAGGGTACGGACGCATTGTTTGAGGAAGCCGTCGCGTTGGCCCAAGAATGCGCTGAAACTGCCCCGTTCGCGTTTGACGCTTACATTCAACTGGCCAATCTCTACAGGATGAACCGCCGGCACGTGGATGTCATAAGCGCGTGTGAACAGCGTCTGAAGGAAGGGTTCTCCCGGAAGGGTGTAAGAGCCGTCTACGACAAGGTCAGTGCCTTTAGGCTAATGATCCTCGCCGCTCAGTCCTACATAGCCCAAGCGGTGGAGGTCTCGCTGGAGGGCGACACGACGGAGCGGGATGAGGCACTCAGCCGGGCGGAAGAGTATCTTGCCGATGCCGACGCGGAGTTCCCCAACCATCCGGACGTGCTGAGTCAGTCGGGTCGACTGAAGCTCGCCCGCGGGAATGAGCGTGCCGCCCTTGATGATTTTCGCCAAGCTGATGATGCTTACCGTGCCCGAAACCTGATTAACCGGGAGAACAAACTGATTCTCGCCCGGTTGCACCTGGAGCTTGCTGAACCGGGTGCAGCAAAGACCGTGTTGGAAGAGATGTGGGATGACGCGACGGGGCCTCGGCAAACCGCGTTTGCCGTCCTATACGCTGAAGCTCTTGTCCTCACTAATGAGCTGGATCACGCCATGAGGGTGATCGATCAGGTGCTTCTGCGCGAACCGGACAACAGCGACGCCCGGCGTCTCAAAGCTGCAGTCTACACGCGGCGAGGTCAACACGAGCGGGCAGGGACGCTTATCGACTCTCCCACCCTGTTGGCCCAGTTAAATGCGCAAGAGCGATTCCTGGCGGGTGACATAGAAGGTGCCGTCCAAGCACGGCGCCGCGCGCTGGAGCAAGATCCCGCGGATGTTCGACTGGTGAGTGCCACAGTCAATGATCTGCTGAGCCTCAGCCGTACGGCAGAGGCACGCGCGATTGTGGAACGTGCTGTGGCGATCAAGCCGGATAACACTTTCTTCAAGAAGATGTTGGTCTTGACTCAGCCGGAGTTGTCCGATCAGCAGCGCAACCGGGCGATCCTGGATATCATCATGAATGAGCCGGACGCCTATCAGCGGGCGTGGGACCTGGCGGATCATCACATGCGTAACAACAACGCGGCTGAGGCGCTCGAGGCCATCAACGAGGCGGAACAACATCTGATCGACAAGGACACGGAGTTGGCACAGAACGCTACGGCGATACAGCATCGCGCTTTACTGGACACCAAGCTGCGGCTTGCTTCAGAGCTGGAGGATGATGCGGCGCTCGAGGAGATTCGTGACTCGGCGGAGAAGTACAACGTCGATGGAGCCGGAGGGAAGTCCTTTTTGGGGATGTACCACGTTCATCGAGAGGAGCTGGATCTGGCAATATCGGCGTTTCGGGAGGCAGTGGCAACGCAGTCGACCGACGCTCGCTCGCTCACCTATCTGGGACAGTGCCTGCACAGGATGGATCGCACGAGCGAAGCCCGGCTCTACTACGAGCAGGCCATCCGCGTGAACCCCAGCGAGGCTGCCGCCCATCGGGGTCTTGCAGGTCTTTCAAAGGCCCTGGGGGATACGGAGACGTACGAGAAGGAAATGGCCATCTGTCGGCGTTTGATACCGACTGATCCCTGGGTGAAGGGGGAACTGCTCGAACGCCAGGAAGAGGCCGATCCACAAGCAGCCATCGCGCGACGAGAGACACTGCTAAACGACGAACCCTCCAACCGCGGTAATCTGTTTCGACTTGCAGCCCTGTGCGAAAAGGTCGGCGATCTTCCCAAGGGCGACGAGTACTGGGAACGCCTGTTGGCCCTCGCTGCTAAGGATACCGACAGCGCAGTGCGGCGTAATACCGTCTCGGCAGCGGCCAAGTACTACCGCCGTACGAATCGACCGGACAAGTCACTCGAACTCATCACAGAGTATGCCGATCAGGCGGGCAGTAAGGAAGAGCAGGCCAACGCTCAGATTCTCGTCGCAGCCCATTACCTAAGTCAGGGCGACTATGATCTGGTGAAGACGACTTTGCTCGCCGCTGCTGACATAGCTCCGACTTTCGAGATTGCCTACAGCATCGGTGAGTTCTACATGCGTACGGCAGGGCAGCCGGCAGAAGCGACCGAGTGGTTCGATCGCGCGCTCGATCTAGTCGACACAGAGGACACCCTGCAGCGCAAGCAGGTTCAAGTAACGCGCATCACGTGCCTGCTTGACCGAAGTGTCAACGATCTGGATGCGGCACAGCGCTATATTGAAGAGTTCACGACCGACTACCCGGATGATCCGGAGGGACACTTGCTGGCCGGCGAAGTGCACAGCCGGCGCGGTAACGTCGATGATGCCGTCGCGGCCCTTTCCATGTACCTGGAACGGAAGCCTGACAACGGCTATGCACTTGCCCAACGTGCTCAACATTACTTCTCCCAAGGACGCACCGCGGCGGCGATAGAAGACCTCGAGGCGCTCAAGCGGCTTACCCCGGTATCGACGAACCAGTTAGGACCGAGGATTCTACTGGCCAGACTGCTTCGTCTCGCGGGCCGGCGCGAGGCGTGGATTAACGAACTCGAGTCGCTCTCCCAGGACCTGCCTGAGTCGGACGAGGCACTTGGGGAGTTGGTAAGAGCGTATATCATTGAACGACGTTTCGAGGATGCCGACAGGCGATTGACTGCGCAGATCAACCAGTCGGACGACAACCCTGATTCGCGCTGGTACTTCCTGCGGGGGCGCGTCTCGCTCGGTCTGGGCGATGCCACAAAGGCGTTGGCCGACTTTCAGCAAGGTGCCAAGATAGACGAATACTCCGCAGACAGCCTAGGGCCGGTGCTCGACGCGTACTTGAGGATGGATCGGGCCAAGGAGGGTATCGTCTACTACGAAGAGCACGCATCACCCGACCGGCGAACGCCGGTGCTGATCGCCCGTTACGCGCGTCTGCTCATTGCCGCGGGGAAGAAAGCACAGGCTGTGGAGAACTTCCGCCGCGCGATGGCTTCGGCTTTGGCGGAATCCACGGGAGCAATCCGGGCTGTTACCGCGGAACTGCGCTCGGCGCCGCTCGCCGCATCCGAGGTAATGCGCTGGTTTACGGAGAATCCGCCCAGCAGCGGACTGGCGAGGGCGAACGACCGGATCCTCGCTAGGCTTTACCGGATGTTGGATCGCACGGACGAGGCAATCGCAACACTCGAAGGTCTTTTGAAGAGCGCACCAACTGATTGGGAGAGAGCCGACCTGCTGGCCGAACAGGCCGAGCTGTATCAACTTATGGACAAACCAGAGCTTGCCCGATCCAGCTATGAGGAGGCTCTAAAGTACCAAAGCGAAGATTGGGTCGTTTTGAACAACCTTGCATACGTGCTTTCCGACAGCCTGGGGAAGTGCGCAGTTGCGCTTCCTTATGCGCAGCGCTCGGTCGCCATCGCCGACAATCCCGCAACACTGGATACCCTCGGATGGATCTACGTGTGCCTGGAAGAATACTCGTCGGCTGTCGCTGAGTTGAGCCGGGCGATCAGGCTCAATCCTGACATGCTGTTGGCCTATTACCATCTGGGCGAGGCGCACCGTCGGGACGGGCGATTCCTCGACGCCAAGCTCGTCCTGGACGAGGGTCTGCTCGCCGCCCGGAAAGTCGAGGACGAGGACACGGCGGCACTAATCGGGGTCTCGTTGGAGAAGATCGCCCGGCGCGATAGCGAGCCCTAGCGGTCTGTTGAAGGATGTAGCGCCGCCCCTCGCGGGCGAGGCAAAGCCTCGAAAGATGCCACCCACAACGGGTAGCGCTGCATTTGGATGGCCTAAGGCGATATCTTCAGCAGACTGCCGGCGGGGTTATCATTGGTTCATGGACAGCACGGTCCCAGGAATCGATCCTGCGCGATAGAATACACCCACGATGATAGTATGGTTCTGGCTTGTGCTTCTGTTGTGTTGTTCGGGCCTCGTCTCCGCCTCGGAAACGGCGTTGTTCGGGGTGAATCGCCGCACTCTCCAGGAATTCCAGCACACGCCGCACGCGCTGCGCAGACGGGTCTATCGGCTCATGCTCGACTCCCGCAGTGTTCTGATGACGGTGCTTATCGCCAACACTGCGGTCAACGTTGCCCTCTTTGCCGCCTCTTTCATCGTGCTGAGGGATCTTCGCGAGACAGATCCAGCACTGGCGGCGGTCGGCGGAGTGGCCGTGCTGATCGCAGTAATCATCTTCGGCGAAATCGTCCCCAAGACCCTGGCACTCTCGAATGCGGTTCGGGTTGCACCGGCGGCAGCAGCGCTTATCAGCGTATTGAAGTTCATCCTGGCCCCCGTAAGCTGGGTCTTGCGTTCACTTCTGGTCGTTCCCATTCTAAGGCTCATCACGCCGGCCTCACTGCAGGCACACAAGATCACTCCGGAAGAGCTATCGAAGCTCGTTGAACACTCCGCTCGCGACGGGGTCATCGATTCGAGGGAGCATGAGATGCTCCAGGCGATTGTCGCCACCGGCAAGGTCAGCGTGCGGGAGATCATGACTCCGCGGGTTGACATCGTTGCGGCGCCTATCGGAAGCTCACGCCGGGCACTCTTGCAGCAAATGCAAGGGGGAGCAAAACGCCGAATCCTCGTTTATCGCGAGGATCTGGATGATATTCGCGGTGTGGTCAATGCCCGCGATCTGCACCTGACTCCCGCGGCGCCGATTACCAGGCTCGTCAAGCCACTTCGCTTCATTCCCCAGCAGGCCAATCTCGTGCAGTTGTTACGACACTTTCGACACGAAGGGGTACAGCTTGCCGTGGTGGTCGATGAGTTCGGCGGCACGGCTGGTTTTGTCTCTATCGAACATGTAATCAAGTATATTCTCGGCGGGATGCGCGTTGACGAATCCTCGATAAATCCTGAGACTCAGCGCATAGACGAGAACACCTATGGGGTCTCCGGCAACCTCAGTGCCAGACTTCTGGCTGAACGCTTCGCCCTACCTCGTATAGAACGGCACATTGACACCGTCGGCGGACTTATTCTGGCTACCCTGGGACGGATGCCGTCGGTAGGAGATTCGGTTCGAATCGGCAACCTCACCCTGACAGTCGATCGAATGGATAAGCGCCGGATAGAATGGATCATACTCCGCAGAGACGTCGACTCTGAATCCAACGAGGAGCAGACGTCATGACCTGGACCTTGATCATTCTCGTCATGCTCGCCGGGTTGGCCCTTAGTGCCTTCTTCTCCGGCGCAGAGACGGGAATCTACTGCATCAGCCGTCTTCGTCTACACCTGGCTGCGCAACGCTCCGATGTACGCGCGCTTCGCCTGGAAGGCATCCTGAAAGACGAACCCGGCGCGCTCAGTGTTACGCTGCTGGGCACGAATCTGATGAACTACATCACGACGGTGGCCTGTGCGTTCATGTTTGAAGAATTGCTGGGCCTTTCGCAGATCGATACCGAGCTTTATACCGTTGCATTTCTCACCCCGATAGTCTTCGTTTTCGGGGAAGTGGTCCCCAAGAACATGTTTCGACTCTACCCCGATGCATTAATGATGCAGGGAAGCTGGTTCTTGAGATTGGCCAACGGCGTGCTGCGCATCACCGGCGCGGTCTGGTTTTTCGGTAATCTGGCAGCGGCAGCCGGCAGGCTCGAAGGAAACCGCCACTCGCAGAGTCTCGGATCGCTGGCACCGAAACACCGCGTGGCCATACTGCTGCAGGATGCACTTGCGGGCGACCATGCCGGACGGGAGCAGTCCGAGCTGATCGACCGGGTGTGTCAGCTCTCCGATACGCCCGTGCACCAGGCGATGGTCCCGCGAAACCGTGTCCTGGCTATCGCAGCTTTGGCAGATCGGCGGGAGCTGACCCGTATCGCCCGCAAGACCCCCCACGCCCGACTCCCCGTGCACGGTTCTCATCACCGACACGTTATCGGTCTGGCGGTAGTCGATGATCTTCTTCAGGCCGATGATTGGGCCGCGGTGGGCGATCGACTTCAACCCGCTATGACCGTAAGTCCGCATGATGCCGTCGCGTCCGTCATATCCGAGATGCAGAGAGACAACCGAGAGATGGCCGTTGTTACAGATCGTGGCGGCCAGATGCTCGGCGTTGTCACACTGAAAGATCTCTTGGGGGAGGTCATCGGGGAGATGGCATTCAGCGTTTGAAATCAACCCGATAAGCGGGTAAAATACTGTGCGGGGTAACGGTTGACGCCTGCAGGGGTCTTACTCCGCGCCCTGAGGACTTGCCCGCAGAGGCAGGGAGAACGAGAATGTTTCATCATCTTTCCGTAGACTTGCTGCGCGGTTCGTCCGCGCTTAGAAGCGGCGGTCGCACGGTTTTGCCGCTGGTGTTCTGTATCGCCCTTGTTGCCCCTCGCTTATTGGCGGGTACGGGCAGGGACAAGGATTCAGACACAGCCAATTTACCGGACGCCAGCCGCTTGTCAGTTGTTGAGAAGACTCACGTCCGCCCCGCGCTTTCCCTCGAGCTTACGCCAATACCGCTCTCAAGTGTGCTGGGACAACCCGTTGAAGGGAAGATCGACACGTTTACCCCCAGGATCGCGGTCGACGTAGCGGACGATGGGTGTCTCACCGGCTTGACCATCGGGCACAGTGATGCAGATTTCACCGGTGATACATTTTGGATGCAGGCGGGGTTCGTGGATAACGAAGTTGCCATTGCGTCGTATGTAAGAGATCCAACCGAGTTTCCCATTGTCATCGAATCAGTTGAGGCGGTTCTCGGTCAAATAGCCGGCGTGCCAACGGAAACACACTATTCATTCCTCATCTGGGACGGTCCGCCGGATACCGGTATCCTGAAATACTCTTTCTCCTCAGACGACATAGAAATCCAGCACGCCCGCATGCCCATGGGTATAGAAGGGTTAAACATCAAGATTGCCATTGACCCGGGTGAGCCCGAACAACTTGTTATCTACAACGATAGCGAAGCCAACATGTTCAGCGTGGGTTTTCGGATTGATAAACACAACCTTCCACCGGAAGACCCATGCGATTTCTTGAACCCACCCGATCCGGGGCAAAACGCCTTTCCCGTGGTGGACTTCAGTGGTGTCGCGAGCTTCACCGGTAACTGGCTCAAGGCGATTCCCTGTGGGAACGCCTGTGACGGTCTCAACACGTTTGGAGATTTATCCCCGTTAGTATGTCAACCCAGCGGAGACTGGGCGATCCGGGCGACTTATCGGTGTGCGCCCCGGCCTGGTGCCTGCTGTGAGTCTACCGGGGAGTGTACGGATGATGTCGAGCCAACGTCCTGTTCGGGGCTCTTTATGGGCCGCGAGACGATTTGTGCCAATGTCACCTGCCCGGAACAAACGGGCGCCTGCTGCATCGATGAGGCGTGTATTCCCGAAGTCACCGCGTCACAGTGCAGCGGTTTCGGGGGCACGTACGTCGGGGACACGACCGATTGTTTCGATCTGCCATGCAATCCCGGCGCCTGTTGCCACTCCGATGGCACTTGTGACGAGGTTACGGCTGGCGCCTGCGAAGCCGCCGGGGGGTCTTTCCAGGGTGTCAACACGCTCTGCTCGACTGCCGACTGCCCGCAGCCCACGGGGGCGTGCTGTATTGGGTGCGGTTGCCTGGACGGCCGCTCGGAGGAGGAGTGCATTGCGGTGGGAGTCTGGGGTGGAACGGACAGCACCTGCGACGAGCTCGTCTGCAGCCCGGGCGGCAGCATTTACGATGCGTACCCACCTGCGGGGACGGTGGACGCCCGCCAACCTCATCCACCGGGAGATCAATCACTCGCTGCCCTTAACGGAATCGGAGGGGAGGGTGAGGAGATTATCCTCATCATAGGCGCGAGCGGTGCCACACCCAACTGTTTCACCTTTTGTGAGACGGCGGCCGACCCTATGTACGGACCCAACGCGATTGCAGACGTGGGGGAAGTCTCACCCGGAATCTACGCCTTGAGACTCGACCGACCAATCAACGCAGGCGCAGCGACCACGATCAGCTACGCAGACGGGAGCTACGTTGAGTATGTATCACACCCGGCAAATGCAAACGACGACGGAGTGGCCAACACGGTTGACATACTGTTCCTGGTCGACATGCTCAACGAAGTGGAGTCTCCACCTCACGGGCTCCACAGCCAGGACATAGACCACAGCGGCGTGTTCAACACGGCGGATATTCTGCGTCTCGTTGATCTGCTAAACGGTGCCGGTGTTTATACGTCCTGGTTCCTCAGTCCAACGCCGGTGAATACGTCCTGTCCGTAACGACCGGGATTCGCCGAGCATCGTGGTGTTGCGAGGCGTCGAACCGTTGTCCGTCGTGCTGGACGTTTTGCAGCGCAGTTGTGAGCACGGAAGCGCAGATCGTTAAACCAAACGGACGGGGAAGCGCAGCCATGCCGCGCAGAGGAGTCTGCCCTAGCCTGCAAGTGCGTCGACAAGGGACGGGGCGAGCAACTCGCGCAGGCGGCCCAGCGCCCGCTGCTCAATCTGGCGCACACGCTCTTTGGTTACACCGAGGCGATTGCCCAGTTGCTCAAGGGTGAGGGTCTCTTCCGGTTGGGCAAGACCGAAATGATGCGTTACGATCTCGCGTTCACGTTCGGAGAGTTGTTCGATGCTCTCCTCGATCAATGCCCGTACCCGTTGGCGATCGCTGGCGGAAACCGGTTCTTTGCGATGGTCGGGAGTCGCGTCCAGAACCTGATCCAGGCCTGTTACGTAGCGGGTGAAGTGGTAGTGGGACTCGGGGATCGACCGAGCGTAGTTCTTCATAATTGCCCAGGTTGCGTACGTGCTGAACTTGTTACCCCGCGCATAGTCGAACTTCTCGACCGCACGCATCAGCGAGATGTTCCCATCACTGACCACCTCGAAGAAGTTGGGAGACCAGCCAACGTGCTTCTTGGCAATACTGACTACGAGTCGTAGATTCGCCTGGATGATCCGCTTCTTCAAGGAATCAACCTGGGCCAACAAGGCACGGAACGGCCCAAGCTGATCAGGAGTAACGTCGTCCGGTTCAAGCGCATCAAGAAGTCCGGCGGCCTTGTACTTCAGATAGTTGTATCGCCTGAAAAGGTCTTGCTCCTGCTCGCGAGTGAAAAGCGGAGTCAGGTAGAGCGAACGCAGGTAGGCCGGCAAGTCCTTGGGGATTCTCGGAGCTGATCGTCCGGCGGCGGGAGGTTCTTCCACGTCGAGAATCAACGCATCCGCCATAGGGGCATCGAACAACTCGTTATGAACGAACTCCGGCGGCTGTTCCTTGTACTTGATCAGCTCGACTCTGCAAAGGACGGCGTCGACGTCCTCTGTGCTGCAGTCGAAAGCCCTTGCTATCGAAGCCGATGTCTCACCGGCCTGGTGACATCGCCAAATAGACAAGTGTCGTTCGCAGAGGGCACTCTTGCCATCGCGGTTGAAGATCGCCTCGTTGCCTTCGGATTCGTCGTATCGGCGAAGCGTGTAGCGCACGGTCTCGATCGCCCGACCGCTCTCTTCGGCGATCAGCTTGGCCACGGCATGTAGTTTCAGCGGGCGCTCTTCAACAAGCTCTCGAGCCCGCTCGACAATCTGGGATCGCTCCGCAGAAGTCAACTGTCTGAAAGACGCGCCCTTGTTAACCAGGCTCTTGTTCTGCAAAACGAACCTGGCGATGGTCCGCTTGCAGAAGACCAGCCTGTTGACGCCGTCTTCGAACACGACGCGCAGACCCATCAGTCCGCGATTTCGCCACCTTCGAATGGTCTTGGTGCTGACCTGGAGGTCCTCAGCCAATTCCTGGTGTGTTCTGTGAGGTTCACCCAGTTCATCGACATTGAGGCTGGCCTTCCGACTGATCAACTCGGCAGTGACCACCAAGTCGCTAATCAACGCTGTTCCAGGAATCGAGGCGCTTGCGGCGCACGCCCCGCGCTTGCGGTATTTGGTTATCCCGTAGCAGACAAACTCGAAGGGGTAGGCGCGACTCGGCTCGATTATCTGCAGAAGCCCCTCGATGGCGCGAATCTGCTCGACGCGAAGTCGACGTGGAGAAATCGTGAGCTGGTGTGCCAAGTCAGCCATGTCGCTGTTATAAAACTTTGCACGCGCTCGCTTCATGGTGTGTGTTTCAGCAGTCACCCCTCATAAGCGGGTTGCCGGCTTCTCCAGGTCCCGTCGCCGTATCGCTCGGCGCATCTCGCTACGCGCAGTCGATTTTCCCGTCAGCCTCCCTGCATCCTGCCAAGGGCAAACCTTACCTAGCTTCTATATTATCGCCGCGACTACGCTTCCGGTCAACTCTCGGACGTGCGTTTGTGCCGACTGCAGCACACTTTGACGGCATCTTCCTGTGGAATGCAGTGAAAACGGAGAATTTGGGTTCGTTTGCGGCGGAATTAGGATGACACCGCGCTGGCAAGTCGAGAGATTACCTATGTTTCCACACTCCGGGTCGACCGCTTTGGGAACGCCCATTGTGTAGCGGCTACACTCACCGAATCCCGTTAGCAACCTGTTAAAGAAGGCGCTTCCGGTCATCCAAACTGTGGCGCTACCTCATGTGGGTCGCGTCTTTCGAGGCCTTGCGCCGCCCGCAAGGGGCAGCGCTACATTCTTCAACAGGCTCTTAAGGATCACCTTCCTGGAAGTCGCGGATCATCGCTCAGGGCAGCGCTGAGATCCTGCGGTGCAGCGCTCACGAGTTCTGCAATGACCGCATCTGCTACTAGGCGGCCCCGCGGCGTCAGGGCGACGTGTG
>CP070744.1:4931556-4960870 GCA_020348265.1 Phycisphaerales bacterium
GGGCAGCCCGACGATGCCTCCGTGCGCCGCCAGCTGCACACCGGGCCAATACGATTGGGGCTCGGCATACTTCCCCGCCGGGGCTTTTGACCCGAACCACTTGAACGTCTCCACCGCTGATGGCGATGCCCTGTACACGACCCAGGTTCCCCTGGCTGTTGCCCTGGCGGAAGTCTCATCGACACAGGATCTTTGGGTCGCCCGGTTCAAGTTCATCGTCATCGCAGGGACCGGCGACACGGACATCACTTTTCAGGACTGTTTCGAGGGCGTGGAGAATTCGACGTTTACACGGGTCATCAGTGTTAGTGCCGACGTCGTTACCGGGGAATTGTCCGATCTGACCATCTCAACCGGGGCGAGCTGCACCGACGACTTATGCGCTGACGGAGACTTCTGCAACGGTGAGGAATATTGCTCGACGCCCTCATGCACACCTGGTGAACCCGACTGCTGCCTGCCCGGCGAGTTTCCCTGCGATGACGGCAGCGAGTGCACCACCGATTCGTGTAATGAAACCGACGATACCTGCAGCAACCCGCCGAACTACAACCCGGACTTCTACTGTTGCGATCCGCTGACGAGTGACCTCACCACGATCAACGACAGCAACCCCTGCACGGATGACGTTTGCGATCCGTTCACCGGTGCGGTCACCCACGACCCGTTCCCGCAAGGAACCAACTGCAGCGACGGGGATCCGTGCACGGAGAACGATGTATGCGATGGGGCGGGAAACTGTGCGGGTACGCCGATCGATCCTTGTCCGGGATGCGTGGCAGATGCGGACTGTAATGACTTCGTCCCCTGCACACTCGATGTTTGCTTTGGAGCCCCCGCAGGCATTTGTCGGAACACCCCGGATGACAGCCTCTGCCCGGACGATGGTCTGTACTGCAACGGTGAGGAGATATGCGATTCCGAGCTCGGATGCGTACATGTCGGAGCGCCTTGCCCAACCTGCACCGAAGGTGAGCCTTGTCCGTGCGAGACAGCGGATTTGCGGTCCGGCGGGCCGCGCTATCTGGCGATTAGACCCAAACCGCTGGAGTCGGATGTTCCCGTGAAGCTACGCGTGACCTCGGATGAGCTCCCCTGCCTCGACAAGTATGTCGGAGTGCTTGAATGCGGCGGGGACGGTGATGCCTGCCGAACTGATGCCGACTGCAACGGGTGCAGCATTACCACGTTACCGTGCCTCGCAGACGAAGACTGCGATTTTGGCGAGTGCAGCGATGGGCGGGAATGTTCGGTTGCCTTGAACAACTGCGACGAAGGCGTCTGCGTCCGGATTGAGTCCTGCGTGATCTCGGGCGACCTTTGCGAGCCCGCGCCACTCAAGTCTTTCGACGTCAATAACGACGGCTTGCCCGACGGTACCTTGGCTGTCCTGGTCGATGATCCGGGACTCGCTACCGAGCTGACACCGGCCGAGTGGACCGCAGGAGTGATGCGCTGCAGCAAGTCCGCCGTGCCCTGTGAGGATAACGGTGACGATGACTGCAGGCGGGGTTACTGTTCGCTTTACGGATCGGTCTGCGACTACTTACTTCAGAACTGCCACGGCGAAGGTGAGACGTGCATTCTCAATGAGGAGTGCGTATCCGGCGCAGTCTATGTTTACGGCTCGGACATACGCCCGAGCGACTTTGACATCCCCACGCAGACGGCTTTGCCTATCGGGTATAACGTCCAGGCAGAGTGCATGGCGGACCCGGCGGATGACCCCGAACCGGCGTCGGTGACTATGTGGCGCTGGGGTGACACCAACAACGACACTTACCTGAGCGTCAGCGACATCCACATGGTAATCCTGGCGATTCAGGGCTTCTATGACTATAGCACAATCGTTACCGACGATCAGGCCGGCATAGATCCATGTCTGCCGCAACAGGTTCTTAACGTCCTGGATACGTTCACCGTTGTGCAAGCCGTTGAAGGTACGAAGTTCCGGGATATTGCAGCCTGTTCAGACGTTTGTCCGTAGCATAAGCCTTATGTTGTGACACACCCGTACTTGCGGGTTCGTTGCCGGGTCAGCGCCGTGGGCGATGGAACCGCATGCCGTGGACCTCCATATCGACTCAGGTCCACTGCCTCCGGTGTTTCGAGTCATCCGGCGTACCGAAGCGGAGCCGTTTCTTGTCCGGGCACACGGCATCATCTCCAGCGTGTTGGGTAAGCAGCACGATCATGCCAGCCCAACTGCCAAGCGATTGGGTGGCGTGTACGAGGCAAAGGGCGATCCTGATAAGGTAGCAGCCAACAAGCGCTCCGCTATACACACCGACGGTGATCCTCGAGAATCGGATGATCGGTGAGTTGGCCTGCTGCACCGAGGCGACCGAGGGTTTCAGAGGGTGCGTTGCGCAGCGCCGCCTGGCTGATCGCGTCGAGCATCCTCGCTCTCCCTGCTTACGCCGCTAAGTGCATGCCAGCGCCAGGATCACGGTGTAAATTGTCCACTTTAACATCATCCCACCCCACCCCGCAGAAAGAAGGTCTAAAAGTCACGGTTTTTTTCTTGCGTTTAGATGCGGCGCCGAGTACGATGCCACTCGCAGTTTATCGGGCGGTGCGGGAGGAAGCCCATGCCTTTTGCCTCATTCGGGGTCGAAGCGCTTTACCGCCGATCTTTTTGGGCCACAGCGCGTCTGTTCGATGACCTGCCTCTCTGATACAGGCCTACCCCATTAGGCTGCTTGTCATGTGCATGACGGAAGCTTCGCCAACTCGGCGCGATGTCCGACGCGTAAGGGTCTGTGATTCTATTTCCTGGAGGTGATCGAGATGCGTACCACGACCGCTCTGACCGTTGTTCTGGTTCTTGCGTTCGTCGCGAGCGTTGTTCCGTTCGCGCGGGCGGAAGTAGCGACGCCGCAGGAGATGGAGCGGGTTTGCCGGAACCAGCTATCGTACTTCGTCTATGAGGGGGGGTGGTCGGGTTACTGAGCCGAAGATTCGGGACGTCCAGCAGCTACTCGCGGAGGATGGTCACACCGTGCTGGCCCATTGCTTCTCGATCGATCCGGGCGGGTTTATCCTCGCCTCGGTGCTCAAGGAACTGCCTCCGATCAAGGCCCATTCTGAGGAGTCCAGGTTCGACGTGACCCAAACGGGCGGCGTCACTCAACTTCTCCGGGACGTTCTCGAAAAGTGTATGCAGCTTTACCGTCTGAAGTATGGTGACCTGGATGCGCGCCTGGCTGCTGCGCGACTGGTTCGTCTGTACGAGACAACTGGCGACTCTGAGAAAGCGCCCATCTACGCGGACTTGGTGATCCAAACCGGCGCTGATTCTCAGGTGTCGGATGAGGAGTAAGCTGTCGGTCTGTACCCAGCGGACCGCGGGTCTCACGACGCATTTCGCCCGGGACAAGATTCATGTCGCCCTCTGAAGGTGAACGCGGCTGTCGTGCCGGTACTCCAAAGACAACCAGGTGCGTCTTCAGCAAGTCGTCCCTGAAAAAGAGCCCTCGAGGGTGGCCAAGGCTTTATAAACGGCAAATCTCGGTTGGCTGTGGCCGGAAGTTTGCGGGGCGCAAGCGACTTCTGGCACCCTAAGAAGGGTGACACAGACAAGCGACAGAAAGGAAGGTCGTCGACAGGAACAAGGAATGTGAGGCGTTGCGTCACGCGCAGGTCATCTCTGGAATCTCGTGGACAATTCTTCTGAAGGAGAGGCGAAATGAACAAGAGCACGTTGGGAATCTCAGTTTGTGCAGCGATGCTGGCTTTGGGTTTGGCGTCAGCGGTTCGGGCCAGCCCCATGGGGACGGCGTTCACCTACCAGGGGCGCCTGAAGGTTCTGGGTAGCCCAGCAACCGGGACGTATGACTTTCGATTCACCCTATACGATGTGGATGCAGCGGTTGGCCTGGGCGTCGTTACCAAGGAAGATGTGCAGGTTAGCAACGGACTGTTTACCGTGGAGCTCGATTTCGATTACGGTACGGGCACCACCAAGTTCAGGGGTCAGGCCCTCCACCTCGAGTTGGGCGTGCGGCCGGGCAACAGCACGGGGGCATTCACCACACTGAGTCCCATGCAGGAGCTGACCCCCACGCCATATGCCCTGGCCTTGCCCGGTCTGTGGACGGAATGGTCCGACTGGCACCCCGCCCCTAACCTCATCGGCGGGTACCACGGCAACATCGTCGGCGATCTCGTGGGGGGCGCCACCATCGGTGGAGGCGGATACGAGGGCGGCCACAATATGGTGAGCGACAGCTACGGCACGGTAGCCGGCGGCTGGTATAATCAGGCGGGCGACGATTTGGGCAGCGCCGTCGACAGCCGCTATGCCACCGTCGGAGGTGGCTGGGAGAACGTGGCCGGTGGAGAGTCCTCGACCGTTAGCGGCGGCCACCACAACATCGCCGCCGCCCGCCACTCCACCATTGGCGGTGGCTCCTCGAACAAGGCCCTCCCCACCGACACGAGCACTAGCCACCACAGCACCATCGCTGGCGGTTGGATGAACGAGGCGTACGGCGAGTCCGCCACCGTCGGTGGGGGTTCAAGCAACAAGGCCATCGTAGCCGGGGCCACCGTCGGCGGCGGTTACTCGAACACCGCCAGCGGCGCTCGCGCCACGGTGCCTGGGGGGCAGCACAACACCGCCGCCGGTCCGCTCAGCTTTGCTGCCGGGTACTGGGCCAAGGCCAACGGGCGGGGAACGTTTGTGTGGGCCGACGGGGAGGCCGACGGAGAGGCCGACGAGTTCGCCTCGACCGCGGACAACCAGTTCTTGATCCGGGCCTCCGGTGGTGTGGGTATCGGAACGAACGAACCGAAAGAGCAGCTCGATGTGGCCGGGGCCATTCGGCTGGGATCAGCCTGGAGCAATGACACGGGAACCATTCAATGGACGGGCAGCGATTTTGAAGGATACAAAGAAGGATCTTGGGTATCGCTGACGGCTGCTGAAGGTGTTAGCGATAGTGACTGGACCATCGTCTACCCGGATATGGTCTCAGCGGTTCCGGGGAACGTTGGCATTGGAACACCGATCTCACCTACGGCCAAACTCCACGTTCGGCAAGAAGAAGAGGCGGACGCGTTCAGAGTCGACGACGGTGATGACGACGGTATGGGCAATGACCCCAGTCCGTTCATTATCGATGCAAGCGGCAACGTCGGTATCGGTGGATCTACCCCGGCGCAGAAACTCGTGGTCAGCGGTGGTAATGTGGGAATCGGCTACGACAATCTGGCACAGACCGCCAAGCTGGCGGTGAATGGAAAAGTCGGCATCGGTACTCACAGCCCCGAACACGAACTTGTAACCATGGGCAC
Source organism: Phycisphaerales bacterium (assembly GCA_020348265.1). Lineage (GTDB taxonomy): Bacteria > Planctomycetota > Phycisphaerae > UBA1845 > UBA1845. The sequence continues at coordinate 4,936,855 of CP070744.1, forward strand.
GGTCGGAATCGGGTACAACGATTCGGGGCAAACCTCCAGATTGGCTGTCGACGGAAAGGTCTCTATTGGACTGACCGGTCCGCACGTTCCAGAGGAGCCCGTAGACCTCGAACTCCTCGGTACGCTGCATATCTCGGAAGAACAAAGCCCTGATGAAGGGAGCGTGGTGATCGAGACCAGAGAATGGGTTGATCACTCGGTGCTGGCTTTCAAAAACTGGGTCCAAAATACTCTCCAGGAAGATCCGGATGTGTCAGTAATGGAGAAGCAGTACGATTGGCGCTTCGTTGTTCTTTCCAGAGATCCAAAAAAACCACACGTCCCACACAGCCCTCTGTACTTGATAGACCACATCGATCGGGACCCGGACCCCCTCGTCAAGAGCTATACAAATAAGCTATACATCGAGCAGAACCGGGACGGTGACATCACGCTCCTTCCGAACGACGAGCGTTACGAGCAAACGACTAACACCGGTGGGGTTGGCATCGGGGCGCATCCCGCTCCCAATCACAGACTGCACGTAAATGCCTTAGACCATCATCCGGTGGCAGGCTATTTTGAGGTCACCGCTACCGGGGAAGGTCGGAGCGACGGAGTCTATGCCAAGGTGGATGGCGGGGAAGGAACTAATGTTGGGGTGAACGGTTATGCGGTGGGGAACGACGCATCTACGAAAATCGGCGTAGGGGCTTTGGCGTCCGGCCCGAACACCAAATATGGCACGAGCGGGGCGGCGACTGGTCCAGGCGTCAACCACGGAGCGATGGGTTACGCTTCTGGAATAGGAACCAACTATGGTGTCAAGGGAGAAGCACTCGGCTCGGATGGTGCAGGGATCAACTACGGCGTACATGGATCCGCAAGCGGCGGAACAGAGAACTGGGCGGGCTATTTCGCCGGCGATGTCAAGATCACCGGCGATCTTCATCTTATGGGCAGCTTCCTCAATCCGCCCTTGTCGTTCAGGATTGGCGACCCCCTCGAACCCAACAGTCAGCAGCTCTCCCACTCGCTTGTAGCATCTCCGGATACGATGAATGTCTACAATGGCAACGTCATGCTCGACACCAACGGCGAGGCGAGGGTCCAACTCCCCGGTTACTTCGAGGCCCTGAACGGGGACTTCCGTTATCAGCTTACCTGCATCGGTGGCTTTGCGCCTGTGTATGTCGCCGAGGAGATCGCCGGGAACAGCTTCAAGATCGCGGGAGGTAAGCCGGGGATGAAAATCTCGTGGCAGGTAACCGGCATCCGCAAAGATGTGGCAGAGCAGGGCAAAGGTGGGCGGATCGCAGCGGACGAACCTGCGGGGGAATACAGGAACACCCCACCCGCTGCGGCCGACGACTGGCTCGAGCAGGCGCAGGCGGAGAGTCTGTCTGACCGCTGGCAGTCTCCGCCATCAGATCCGCGCGGTAAGCAGGGATAACGTGGACCCTATGAATGAAAGGAATGCGACAATGCGACATTTACGTATCATCATCGCATTGTGGGTCTACTCCCTGGTGTGGGTCGGCGTCGCCGCGGGTCAGCAGTACGACGTGGATTGGCACACCGTCAAGCCCAGCGGAGTGGTCAGTTCGGGCGGCATATACGACGTGAGCGGCACCATCGGGCAGCACGACGCCTGCTTCATGTCGGGCGGGCCCTACGAGGTGGACGGTGGGTTCTTGGCAGCACCTGGCGAAGGTGAGGAGCCGACGATCCCGGCAGTTTCCGAATGGGGCCTGGTGATCATGGCCTTGTTGCTGTTGGTGGCCGGTAAGGTCCACTTCACTTGGCGACGCCCGGTGCCGATGCACGGATAGCGGATCACGGCGAGCAGGTCGGTCAAGGATGCCGCGCGCAGACCCAACGTCACCTTCGTCTGTAACACCTTCGCGCCTGCGGCAAAAACATTGAGGCCGGGCGAAAACGTGGTCCTCTGATTCTCGCAGGACTACAATCCTGGGCGTCGCAGGTCTGCTCTTCTGCAGGCCCGACACTCGCAAGTATTTGTCCTGAAGGAGATCAAAGAAGGAGATACTCGTACAGTTCTGGCTGCCCATACTCGCCTCTGCGTCGGTCGTATTCGTGGCCAGCTCTATCGCGTGGATGGTCCTGCCTCATCACAAGAAGGACGTGAAGCCTCTTCCCGACGAAAAGGCCCTGACAGATCATCTACGGGCGTTGAACCTCGCTCCCGGCACATATATGTGGCCTTGTTGCGGATCAGGAGAAGATATGAACTCGGCGGAGTTCAAGGCCCGTTACCAAGCCGGACCGTGGGGGAGCATCAACATTCTGCCCGCCAGGCCCAGCTTCGGTCGCAACTTGCTCTTGGCCTTCCTGCTCTATCTGGTGGTGAGCGTGTTTGTAGCCTACATCACCTCGCACGCCCGAGAGCTTGGAGCGCCCTTCATCTCGGTCTTTCAGGTGGCGGGTGCGGTGGCGGTTATCGCATATTGTGCCGGGTCGATCCCCGACGCTATCTTCTTTGGAAGACCGGCGCGGTTCGTACTCACCGGTTTCCTCGACGACCTCGCCTACGGGATCCTGACGGGATTGACCGTCGCATGGTTGTGGCCTGCCGCAGCGGCTGTCTCGTGAGCGCCACCTGAAATACCTGGTAATACGTCTCGCGGCTCGCTGTGCAAAACAGGTCAAAATTGCGGGGCGTACGAATTTAGCGCCCGCATGTAGTTACCTCGTTCAAAGGCGGCCGGGTTTGGGCACGACGCCTGATTCATGCTGCCCCGCATCTGCTTAACGCTTTTGTACTCGTGTCTTTCCATCCAGGTGTTTACGCCTTTGAGGATGTCCGACACGACATACGCACCGCTGCGGAGAATCGCGGCGCATAGCATAGTCACGTCGGCGCCGGCCATCGTGAGCTTGAGTACGTCATGGGAGGTGTAGACGCCCGAGCTCGCCGCCAGGCTGCATTTCACGACTGGGTCGAGTATGGCGATCCAACGCAGCGGTAGCCGCATTTCGTGCCCTGCGCTCAACTCCAGGTCCACAGAGACCTCGAGGCTCTCCAAATCGATATCCGGCTGGTAGAAACGGTTGAAAAGCACCAACCCATCGGCACCTGCCTCCTCCATTCTCTTAGCCACGTTCGCCAACGCCGTGATAAACGGGCTGATTTTGACCGCCACCGGAATCTTGACGGTCTTTGTTACCGCTGCGATGACATCCAAGTATCGTTTCTCGATCTCCTGGCTGGTCGTGTTCGGATTCGCTGCAATATAGTACGTATTCAACTCGAGCGCATCGGCACCGGCGTTTTCCAGGTTCTTGGCATGTTCTACCCAGCCACCGGTACTCGTGCCGTTCAAGCTCGCGATCACCGGAATATCAAGGGCCTTCTTCAGCTCTGCGAGGTGTTCGATGTATTGATCCGGCTCGCGCCTAAAACCCGCTCGAGAAGGGACATAAGAGAGCGCCTCAGCGAAGCTGTCCGTGCCAAAATCCATGTAGTGATCGTGCTCAGCCGCCTCGTGTTCAATCTGCTCTTGAAACAGCGAGTACATCACCAGTGCGGAAACACCCGCGTCTTCCAGCTCGCGCGCCGAACCCACTTCTCGGCTCAAGGGTGATGCCGCCGCGACCAGGGGATTCTTCAACTCCAATCCGAGATAGCTCGTAGACAGATCCATTATGCACCGTCCTTCAGTCTAGGGTGTAACCTTGCTGTATTCCGGTCGCGGGTCTCCGGTAGCCCCGACCTGATGCGCCGGCTTCCGAGTCCCTCGTCCGCTTCCGGCGTTCTCATAAGGAACTTATTAACGCGCGCGAATTCGTCAATACCGCCGTCGATTTAGCGTTGCAGGGGCGAACGCGCCTACCGCCGTCGATGCCCGCGGAGTAAGCTCGATCATCCCCTCCAGTAATTCCGACGAGATCCCGGACCAGCGGACTCGGGGGGAGCCGCGCCCGAGGGCTGGCGCGTTTGGAGGCACTCCCGGCTCCGCGCTCGGTACTAGACACCTCGACGACCTCTTCATCAATACGCCGTTGAGGGTGGTGCGTGGCGATTGTCTTGTCCGTCCGGGAATGTCATCGCATCAGCACCGCCGTGTACTGTGGGCCGCTGCTATAGAGCAGTGTCAATTTCTTGACATTGTAGCAGGTGCCGAACGCTGTCTCCGTTCCCCGTTCCTTCGACGGCGCTGGGAAACGGCAGAAAGCTTGTTCCGAGCCATCCCGACGTTCGTGGGGATGAGAGAGCGCCTAACCGCAAATGCCACTATTCTGTCAGGATATGCCCGTTCCTCATGGTTGGAGCTCGGAAAGTGGATGGCGTGCGTCCAATAACACAAACAACCCGGCCAGGCGCCGGGTGTCCCGTTTTCTCGCCTTTGTCGAGGGGCAAAAGGCCGCCGCCATGGGGCAAAGGATTCAACCGCCTTTGAGGCGGTGATTACCGGGCATCGGCGCCTCCGTCCGGTGCGACCTTCAAGTGGCCGCGGGAGAGTGACGAAAACCTAGCATACTAGCTGGAGATTGGATCGCGCCGCCGCATAGGCCGCCTCCGCAAAGAGGAACCGGGGACCTTATCATGACGCTACCGCTCGCCCACAACTCGTCACCCAGCCGGTTCCGCCCGGAGACGGTTGATATATTCGCCAGGGTACTCTGCGTGACCTTCTACTCCTATTTCGTATTCAGGGCGTTTAACGTATTTCTGGATGCCTTCAGTCTGACGGTGACGCTGCTTCTTATCGCTGAGTCGCTGGCGGTGCTGCTGATCATCACCGCCCGGTTTCCCAAGAGCGTCAAGCGATCTCCCTACACCGCGACAATTACGATTGCGGCTAGTTTCTATTTCATCGTAATCAGTCTGTCGGATGGCATACGGCTCGCCCCTGTCGTACTTACGGCCATCATCCAGATGTCGGGCATCCTGCTGCAGATCCTCGCCAAGCTTTACCTGGGGCGCAGCTTCGCCTTGATGCCGGCCAACCGCGGGGTGGTGACCACCGGGCCCTATCGGTTGGTCAGACATCCGATCTACCTGGGATATTTCATAAGCCACGTGGGGTTCCTTCTGTCGATGTGGTCGCTTTATAATCTGGGCGTCTATACCTTGCTCTATACCCTTCAGTTCCTGCGCATTCGTGAAGAAGAGAAGCTGCTGAGCGAAGATGAAGAGTATCGACAGTACACCAAGAAGGTGCGCTACCGTTTCATCCCCGTGATCATCTAGGGCATATCGCAGGCAGCAAAGTCAAAGAGAATCCCAGCTACTCGGACATGCCGCTTCCCGGTGAACTATGTCCCGTGATCTACCGACGAGTTCGTCGCAGAATGGGAATGACCTCACCAGTTCTTACATTTGCACCAGCACCTGAAATCATCTAACATCTGTTCCCGGAGGTTCAGCGCAGTCGGCGGCCTCATCATATGAGTGTCGTCCGAGGGCGACTTCGAGGGGCATGGAATCACAGCTAGGCAGTTGACGGAGGTGGCTGCGGGGTACGTGCGGCGGGTACGGACCTAACCGCACGGGCAACCGACAAATAGTCAAACCGAACGGACAAGTTGAACAATAGGGGGCACACAGAATGCGCGGTAATAACTATCTTGCAGCTGTTGGGGTACTCGTTCTCATCATGTCCTTCGTGCAGGTTGCGCATGCGGAGCTGGCCACGCCCCAAGAGATGGAGACTGTCTGCCGGAGTTGGCTGGAATACATCGTTCACGAAACGGGAGGATGGGCCGGCGAGGCAGAACCCAAGATCGTGGACGCGCAGGATATTGTTGTGGACGGCATCACTCTGGGGCGATGCTTCACCATAGCCCCGGACGGTTTCGTGGTCGTGCCCGCCCTAAAAGAGCTTCCCCCGATCAAGGCATACTCCGAAAAGGGCCGACTGGACGCGGGGGAATCGGAGGGCTTTCCCCGACTTTTGCGCGAAGTACTGCAGCACCGCGTCGACGTTTTCCTCAGAAGATACGGGAGTCTTGACGCTGCTCAGCCGCGCGCGGGTGAAGTGCTTTTTGACCCGGCGAATCGGCGGGAGTGGGATCGCTATGCTGCCGATCGTGAGATTTTCAAGGCCAACCTTGATCGGGGGGCGTTTGCGCCACTGGCAGGAGTTGGACCGCTGTTGACTACTCGTTGGCATCAAGCCGATCCTTATAACGACGACTGCCCGTTGGGTGACGGGGGTCGCGCGGTCGTAGGATGCACAGCCACCGCAGTGGCTCAGTTGATCAATTACCACGCGTGGCCCCCCACCGGAGTGGGCGATCATTCATATTACTGGGAGGGGGATTGGAGCTGCGGTGGTTCCAGCCCGAGTAGCATTCTCAGTGCGGACTTCTCCGACGCTTTCGATTGGGCCAACATGGCCGACCACTGCGAAGGTGGATGTTATCCCGCCCAGGAAGCTGCTCTCGCGGAGTTGTGTCATGAAGTCGGCGTTGCCTTCGAGATGGAGTACGGCGTCTGCGCTTCGGGTGCCGGCACCGACATAGCACAGATAATCCTCCCTCGGCACTTTCGGTACGCAGCGGACATTGAGTTTTTGCGTCGGTCCAACTACTCTGCCGACCAGTGGTTTGACCTCATCCAGGCGGAGGTTAACGCCCATCGTCCGATGCTGTATACCATCACCCTTCACGCCATCGTGTGCGACGGTTGGCGGGATACTACGGGAATGAACCAGGTTCACATGAACTACGGCTGGGGAGGATCACAAACGCACTGGTACGCCATCGACGGGCTGTACTGTGAATGGTCGGGATGCGACCCGATGGCAGAGGACCTGCAGCGCAACATCAGACCGATGCCCGCCACGGACTGCAACGATAACAGTATCCTCGACCAGCAGGACATCTGGGATGGCACGAGCTCGGACTGCAACGCGAACGCCATGCCCGATGAGTGCGATATTGCTGATGAAGTGAGCTCCGATTGTCAGGTGGACGGCATTCCCGACGAATGCCAGATTACCGACGTTGTAGCTCCGTCCGGGTCATTCCTATGCTCGAACACGGCTGCGAACGGTCTGCCCTGGTGCGAGAGCTTCGAGTCTTATCCCACAGGTTCGATCCAGGGAATGGGCGGCTGGCAGGGTTGGGGACCGGGATCGGGCGATCCATTCTATGCCGGCAGCGTCTCCACGGAGCGGAATCACACCCCGGGAGGCTCGAAGAGTCTGGAGATCGTTTATCACGACACCGTACACGTCTTTGATGGATACGATGGGAGCAAGTCGCCGTATTGGATGCTGGGCACACGAGTCTTCGTCTCCTCATCGACCTACGGAAACGGGTGGTTCATCATCATGGCCGATTACGACGGTGCTGCAGGCAACACCTACGCATTAGCCCTGGAGATGGACACAGACGTTAACATGATCCGCAACACCGACACTTTTGCAGCCCTTCCGCTAGTTTTTGATGAGTGGGCGGAGATACGCCTGGCGATCAACTTCGAGAGAGACGTGGTCTCGATTTACTACAATGATGTTCTGCTGGGCAAGCAGAAATGGAGCTTGGGGGGGGGGATGGACAACATCGGAGCGATCGATCTGTGGAGTCCGTTTTCGTCGGGCTATTACTTCGACGATCTCTACCTCTATCCCGCGCTGTCGGTTGACTGCAACGATAACAACCACCCGGACGAGTGCGATGAAGGAGACTTCGACGGTGACGGAGTAGTCGACCTGACCGACTATGTCGGACTAGCCGATTGCCTTACCGGTCCGTGTGCGAGCGCTCTATGTCCAACCACGCTGTATGATCGATGCTGCTCCATCGCGGATTTCGACTTCGACGGCGATTTTGATCTTGTGGATTTGGCTGCCTTCCAGGTCACCTTTTCAGACCCTTGACCGTCAGTAGGTTGGCACAACTACGGACGCTCCTGCATCGATTGCGTTCAGCGCCCCTAGGGGAAATGCCAATATAGTGTCACAAAAGTGCGATGCCGGGTGACTACCGGCGGCCCTGACGGCACTGACTGCGCGGCAGCGGCCTAGGGCATGCGCGTCCAACGCCAACCACCTGTTCACTGCTCACGTTATATTTTCACGCGCGAATTTAAAAGAGAGTGGTTATGTCTCGTTTTCAGCACAAGAAAATCCGCAAATGGACAAAATCCCACAAATTTGGTGATATTTTTGGCTTGAAATACCCCTAAAATGGTGATATATATGTATCAGTTTGATGCGACGGACAGCGTGGTCCGGCATTCAACGTCTGAGAAGAATGGAAGGTGCGGTCATGGTAGCGACAAAAATAGAGGCCAATGCATGCGACTTTCAGATCGACCCACTCACTCTTAAATGTGCCTCGAGTCCCAAGGTGCGCGGTAGAAAGGCGAAGGGTGAGGCGGTAGAGGTGGCAGATCTGCTAGTGCAAGGTGACGATGCTGCGGGCGAAGTGAGCGAGGTTGCCCTTTTCGAGGCGCTCCACGTTTGTGCATACCAGGCAGCCCGCCAGCCGAACTCCAAGAGGATTTCACCCGCTGAGCGGATGACCTGGGCGCGAAGATGGAAGCTTGTTCGCGATGAACTGGTCGAGCGCAATCTCGGCCTGGTATATACGATGCTTGCGGAATTCAGGCTGCGTGGCTTGGATTACGACGATTTGCGGAGCGAGGCGATGTACGCTCTTGTGCGGGCAGTCGAAGGATTCGACCCGTGGCGCGGTTTTCGCTTAAGTACCTATGCGTGCAACGCGATCGTGCGGTCGTTGATCCAGTTGGCCCGCAAGACCAATACCTATCGACTTCGTTTCCCGGTCGAGCATGAGGACTGGCAAGAGCCCCTGGAGAAGTCCGACTCCCAGAACGAGTTGAGGGATGACAGGCTTCATCGGGTTCTCAAGGGCAACCTGTGCGGCCTGACCCATCGGGAAGCGGCGGTCATCGGTTGGCGTTTTCCGCTGGATGGCAGACTGGGCCTCACGCTGGGCGAGGTCGGCGAAGCGATAGGCTTGAGTAAGGAGCGGGTCCGTCAGATCCAGAAGTCCGCCTTGACAAAACTACGGGGCGTGCTGGAAACCGATCCCGTTATGCAGTAAAAGGTAATAATAGCAGCGGTATCGTGGGAATATGCGCCGGTCGCCGCTTGGGAACTGACGCGGAGCGTGCTGGTACTTGATGCTCTCTCTGACGAGAAAGACTGATTACGCCCTTGCCGCGCTGGTCGATTTGGCCAAGAAGGGCTTGAAGACGGCCAGTGCTCGCGATCTTGCGGAGCGGCTAAACGTACCGCAGCGGGCGCTCACCAATACGCTCAACCGCCTGACCCACCGTGGACTTGTCGAATCGGTACGGGGCGTCGGCGGAGGATATAAGCTCGCCAGGCTTCCGAGTGACATTTCCCTCGCTGAACTCATCGAAGCTGTTGAGGGACCGATAAGCCTGACACGCTGTTGCGCTGAGGAACTGGAGGAGATCGACAGGGGCTGTGACCGCATAATGTCGTGCGACGTCCGCGCCTCAATCAACAAGCTGCACGAGCGCCTCAAGGAATTCCTCAGCCAGGTAACCCTCGAGGAGCTGGCCCTGGCCTCTGTGCCCGCGGAGGTCGCGGATCCAACGACCGACTCACAGACCAACGGTGAACCGCCAAACCTCGACCCCGAACAGTCAGGATGAGCTGCACGGAGGGTCCGGCATACTGCGCACTTGCCGCGTTCTTGTCATTCCTCGGTGGCGTGCCGCAAAGCAAACCCGGAACCGAGTCGCGGGTTTCTCGAAGCAACGGCCAGGCCCAGCACAAAGACGATGCCACCGCCAATCAGCACCTGTGGAGGCAGATGAGCCCAAGGGTCCTCCACATTCAATCCCAACCACGCCTGCCAAGCCTGGTTTCTCGCGGTCATGGCCCCGAGCCCGTTGTGCAGGCAATGCGCGAGCATCACCGGGATGATCGATCGCGACTGCCAGCAGATGTATCCCAACACGATCCCCAACGCAGTCGTCACCGCGAACTTGAACAGAAAGAAATGAAACACCCCAAAGACCGCTGCGGAGACGATTATTGCGGTCCACTTTCCGGTCGCTCCTCTCATGCTGCACAGGAGAAAGCCGCGAAAGAGCGACTCTTCGCATATCGCTGGAATGACGGCAATCAACAGAAGTACCCCTGCGGCGGGCAATCCGGCGAGCGCTTGTTCAATGATTTTGGCGCTTTCCATCACGGCCTGCGGCACTCCGAACACGCGCTCCTGCAGGACATTTAGTTCATGGGCCGGTACCCATGCGGACACGCCGATCAGTATCGCCGCCAGCATGTATCGGAGGGGAGGAAGGCGAAGCGCGAGCGTTTGAATTATGTCAACCTTCCAGTACCAAAGCACAGCGATGGGCAACAGGACGAAGAGTATCGGCATCGACCAGCCCGCCGCAAACAGAATACCCGCGGCGCTTTCGTCTTCCCTGGGTGACAGTGCCGACTGAACAAAGAACCACGTGGGAAACAGCAGTGCCACCACGATCAGCCCCATCGAGATCGAAGGTGTGGTCGACGGCTTGATCAGAGCGCGGGAGAACACGGTTTTCCAGGAGCCTGCATCGGCAAAGACTACGGATTCCTTGCCGAATGTGTTCGCCGCCACCGCGACCGCCGCCCCGGCATACAGCGTAGTGGAAAGCACTACCATTACGACCTGCATCCAGGGCACAAGCGCACCCAGCAGCAGCTCCCGAGCAAGCAGCACCATGTTTCCCACGGGCATCACCAGCATTATGCCCTCCAGGCGCGTGGTGGGCAAAGCGGCAATCCCCCCGGGTATAAGTACGGCGAGGATCACCGGCGTAACGTAGTTCTGGGCTTCCTTGAAGGTCCGCGCGTAGCTGCACACCGCGATCATTATGGCGGACATGAGCACGGCAAAGGGGATCAGGCACAGAAGAATGAAACCCATGGTGGCAAGGGGAATACCGCCGCCGGCGCCGGCGATCACTTTGTCAAAACCGCCGAAGTAGACCGTGGCGCTGACACTAGCCAGGTTGAGCGCCGCCCCCATGATTGCGACCGTCGTTACCACCAGGAATTTCCCGACAATCAGATCGAGCACGGGCACGGGTGAGGCCATCAGCGATTCAAGAGTGCCCCGCTCTCGCTCGCCGGCGGTTAAATCGATGGCTGGATAGATCGCCCCGGTAATGGTCATCAATACGAGGATTAGCGGGAGAATCTGCCCAAGGATCGATGATGGGACTGACAGATCCGTTATCTTTACGTTGAAGGGTTTATCAAACTGCTCCGGCAGCTTGGTCCGTTCTTTTCGCTTGTCGACCATCAGTCTGGCTGCACGGCTGATCATCAGGTTGACCCGGTCGACGGCCACGGCACTGTGGACCTCCTCCATGTCACCCAGAACCTCAACATCGTTCTGGGTATCATACTCCCAATCCAGCGCGTCTTTTTTGAAGACGATGCCTACGTGGATCGTTCGATCGCCGATTCTGCTTTGAAGCTCTTCGCGCGTGCCGAACCCCAGGGGTTCTTCGATGCGATCGAGTAGCGGCACGGGCAGCTCATCCTCCGCGAGAGCTTCAATCAGCTGATCCTCGGATGTTTCCCTGTCGCGCAGCAGTGCAGCTGCTTCGAGATGAAGAAGCTCCGTCAGCACGTTCACCTGTCTGGCACGCTGCTCTGCATCCGCCCCCAGCACACCGACTCTTATGGACTCGTCGCCGAGCGATTCAGCCTGATAGCTCACCGCTTGTATCGACCCCAACATCAGCAGCGGATAAAGCACGATGGGTACGAGAATCATGGCGATCAATGTTCGACGATCGCGCATGATGTCCACGAGCTCTTTCCAGTAAATGGTGCGAATGCGCCGGTGAAAGCTCACGAGATAATCGCCTCCACCGTGTCATGAGCGTGGATCAGTCTGAGGAAGATGCTGCTTAGCCTGTGCTCACCGCTGCTGGCTCGCAGGCTCTGAAGATCACCCTCAGCCACCAGATGCCCGTCGTGGAGCAGGCCGATCTGATCGCACATATCCTCAGCTTCGTCGAGATAGTGAGTGGAGAGGATGATGGTCTTCCCCCCGTCGCGTTCGCGCTTGATGTACTCCAGGATTATACGGTTGCTAAGCACGTCCAGGCCCAGGGTGGGTTCGTCCATTATGAGCACCGGCGGGTCCGCCACCAGGGCTCGGGCGATGTTCACCCGCTGTTTTTGCCCGGTGGATAGAGCGCCACAGCGCAGGTCGGCAAAGTCGGCAATGTGGAGCCAGCAGATCAACTCGGTAGCCCGATCGTCCGCACGTAAAGGGTCCATACCATGAAGCTGGGCGTAATAGTTGAGCAACTCCCGGGCGGTGAGCCTTTGATACAAACCGGTGTTAGAGGTGAGAAACCCGAGTATGCGTTTGACCTCCGTGGGGCTTTGGGCGACGTCGTGCCCCCCCACCGACGCCGCCCCGTTGGTTGGGGACATCAATCCGCTGAGCATGCGAAGCGTGGTCGTCTTACCCGCTCCATTGGGTCCTAACAGGCCGTATATCTGTCCCTGCCCCACGCGAAAGCTCAGCCCGTCGACCGCCCGCTTCTCCGAGCCGTCAGGCGTGGGAAATACCTTCACCAACTTGTCCGCAACGACCATATCCATGCGACTCAGATTGTACCGACCAATCGCCCGAGCAACAGAGGCGTCTACTTGACCTGAGGCGATGTGGCCACACGCATAATGGTAAGGCATTACCTGGAGCGCCAGCTCTCGTGGCGGCGGTCGCTTGAGCCATCTTGGCACGTAGATGGCAGTGGAAAGTCCTCGCCTGGATGGTCGCTCCGCACTCCAGGGTTAGGTTCGTTCGACGACAACATCTTACAGGCGCAGGCGATTACGGTCGTTGGCTTTGCTAACCTGCGCTGCTACTGTCATATAGGCAGGCACTACAGACGACGCTACTAAACTCGACTCCGCGCGAGGCGAGACCGAAAGGTATTTCCATGATGCTACTCAATCGTCGAGCAGGTTCTATTGCAGCGGGTGAACTCACGATTCCGGTGGCGGCGTTCCTGGTGAGCGTATTCGTCGCCGAAGAAACGCAGGCCCAGTGGACACAGTTCGGCGGCCCCGGACAGTCATTCAAAGCTGATAGCGGGGAGCTCGCCAAGGAGTGGCCTGTAGATGGGCCGCCGAAGCTGTGGAGCCGCGGGCTGGGCGAGGGGTATTCCAGTATACTCGCCGACGATGGTCGCCTCTACACCATGTACCGCGTCGAGCGTACGGAACGCGTGATCAGTCTCGACGCTGCTACCGGCAAAACTCTTTGGGAGTATGGGTATGACTCTTGGCCCTGGCCACAGCATGAGTTTGGGTGGGGCAACGGGCCCAACGCTACGCCGCTCCTTACCGGTGGGCGGCTCTACACAATCAGTATAACCGGCCTGATGCACTGCTTCGACGCCGCCACCGGGAAGGTGATCTGGTCGCGGGCCCTCTGGAAGGAGGCTCGGGAAAGGCACCCGCATAAATTCGGCTATTCGTCGAGCCCCATCGAGTATAAGGATACGATCATCACCGCGGTCGGGGAACGGAACCGCAGCATAGTGGCCTTGAATAAGGGAGACGGAAGAGTCGTTTACCAGTCTCTGGACTATCCTAACAGCTACGCCACTCCAACAATTGTCAAGATCCATGGAGAAGATCAGCTAATCGCGTTCACCACCGTCGGAGTCATAGGAGCCGACCCTCGCACGGGCGCGTTCAGCTGGGAGTATCCGATCGCCAACCATTACGAAGAGAATATCTCCGCGCCTGTGTTCGTAGGAGATGACATGTTGTTCGTCGCCACGCTGGACGCAGGTTCGCGCGGGCTGAAGCTAAAAAGGAGAGGCCAAAAGACGGTTGTCGAAGAGGTGTGGTCTACGCCGAAGATTCGTGTCACCTATGGGGGTTGGGTCTGCATCGACGATCATTTATACGGTTGCGCCGGCCAGATCGGCAACTTCCTGTTCGCCGGTGTGCATGCCAAAACCGGCAAGATTGCCTGGCGAAAGCGGGGATTTGGCCAGTCCCATCTCGTTTACGCGGACGGTCGTTTCATCGTCCTGGATGAAGACGGCATACTGACACTCGCTACGCCGAGTCCCGAAGAACTCACCGTCCAGTCGCGAGTGAAGCTACTCGAGGCACCGTCTCGGACTCCTCCGACCATTGTGGGAAAGACGCTCTTTGTCCGTGACTGCAAGCACATCATGGCCCTGGATTTGGGTTGAGCGGTTCGCGAGTCACGATCCACAATGCCAAGGAGCAAGAGAGTGGGTAATCGCCACATAATAGTCGGTTCTGGCGTAAGAGACGGGGGTTCAGATGTACAAGCTGCAGCATTCGTCCGGAAGGACGCCGCCAACGACTTCAATGACTCCCGGCGATCGATCGGCGACTTCGTTCGCGCCAATTCTGATCCGCTTCCGTCCGGCTCGGGCCGTTTCTTCTATGGAGGCACCATATACGATCGACGTGACATTGGCCCACACGGCTAAAGAAGAGCACATAGGGCATGGCTCACACGTCGAGAACAAGACAGCCCCATAGAGACTGTCGTCACGGCTGGTCCGAACAGCCCGCCGAATGGCATTGAACTCAGCGTGCAGACTTGGGTCTCCATCTGTGATTGCCGTATCATGCCCCTCAGCGAGCACGTGGTCTCCACGCACAACAACTGCGCCGTAGCCTTTATTGCCCTCGGATATCGACTGTCGCGCCTCCGCAACTGCGCAACGCATCATCTGGTCAAAATCCACCCACACAATCGCTTCCTCGCAGTAGTCGGCGTGAGGCCGGATCTCATCATAGCTTCGGACGAAACGTAGCTGTGGATCAAGCCGCGACAACAACGCCTGCGTTGATCTTTCATACACCGCACGACAGACTTCTCTCGTGTCAAGTCCGAGTCGTATGCAGGCTTCTAGTGTTGGGCAAGGGTTGTAGGAGCGCCACACGATCTTCCTATCCGTCTCCAACATAACCGGCACCTCATCTTCCGACAGTCCCAAGTACTCCAGCAGGAGCAATTCGTAGGCCTGCCGAGGCGTTACCGGCGTTCCGCCTTGACGTTCAGCGTGCACGCGGTCAAACCAGGCAATGCGCTTAGCCGCCACATCCGCCTCGATCGCTTGATACGTCTGAGTGGTCACTCGCTGAACCAGCCGTTCGACGTCCCGGTTGAAGTCGTTAACCATGCCTTATCTCCTCGGCTTTGCACGTTGGACAGGTTAGGCCCAACCCGAGGGCCCCGTCGGCAACGGAAACGTCGCATTTGCGGGTTGGCGCCCGGGACGCTGGACATAGACCAAGACTATGTTCGATTGCACAACAGATGCGTTGACACCAACTAGGCTACTCACCACATCGCACATTACCAGACAAGCGCTAGTCTGCTACCCGTGCAACGCACTGGAACTAGCCTGCCGCGGGTTCGACTGGAAAGGGCAAGGTAATCTCCTCACGGACTTCGTCCCTCTTGCTCGTCGCTCAGGCATGTCCGTTCCCGGGCATGCGGTTCGTGGCCATGGTGCTGCTTGCGCATCGCTCCGCACCGGCAGGCGTATGACAGGGGTGACTCTCATTCCTCCAACGTGAATACTTTGGCGACGATCCTCCAACCTTCGGGAAACCTGTACAACAGCATATAATCGGTGGAGAAGAAGGTCCTCCCCTTGTAGACCTTGAATTTCGCAACCGCAGCCTCCCCGGCCACATCGACCAAATCGTACGCCAAGGTAGTTGTCTCCCGCCACAGCTCGGGGTTCTCGGTCTTCAGCTCCTCAACGCGATCGAGCCAGTCCGCCAGCTTTACCTGCATGACGTGGCCATCCTTCAGCACGTGCATTTGGAAGGATTCGTGGAAACCACGCCTGGCGAGATCAGCATCCTGCATCTCATGGATTCCCTGGACATACGCCTCCTCGATAACAGCTTGGATTGCATTCGCATCATCGTTCTTCATAGATTTCTTACTCCGTGCATCACCTCCTATTACCGTCCGATTGACTAGACGATCGTGTACGGCGCTTTAGCACAGCAGGCCCGCTGGTGTGCCTGCTCGAAGACAGGAATGAGTGCACGATACCATGTGTTGCCCTGCGCACATCCCGGCTCTCAAACTGTGGGCCCGGCGCAAAAGGTGCCTCAGACCGGCTAAGTTTCGCCCTTGTTACTGGGATCGATATTACTTTGCTTCATCGACTTTGGCAAGACTCTGCCACACGCAGCGCGCTCAGCGACAACATCTTACAAGTGCAGGCTGCTATGATCGTTGGCCTTGCTAAACTGCGCTGCTATTGTCGTATAAGCTCCAGGCGGTGTGGTCCTGCGAACGGTGATATGAAGCTCGACACCGCTAGAAGCCAGAATGGAGAGGCATTCCCATGATGCAATTCGATCGTCGACGAGGCTCTTTTGTAGTGGGTGGAGTCAACATTTTGGCGGTGTTACTCTTGGCGAGCGCAATCATCACCGCCGAAGCGCAAGCCCAGTGGACGCAGTACGGCGGGCCTGGACAGAGCTTCACAGCTGAAAGTACCGGACTGGCGAAGGAATGGCCTGCCCAGGGACCGCCGAAGCTTTGGTCCCGGACGCTGGGCGAAGGGCACTCCAGCATCCTCGCTGATGACGGCAGACTATACACAATGTATCGCGTCGGAAACGAAGAACGAGCAATCTGTCTCGACGCCGCCACGGGCAGCACGCTCTGGGAATATGGGTACGAATCCTCGCCGGCAGAGGGGCATAATTCTGACTACGGTAACGGGCCT
This sequence comes from Phycisphaerales bacterium, assembly GCA_020348265.1. Lineage (GTDB taxonomy): Bacteria > Planctomycetota > Phycisphaerae > UBA1845 > UBA1845. Next base: position 4,953,581 of record CP070744.1, read on the forward strand.
AATTCCACGCCGTTGCTCGCAGATGCCAGGCTCTATGCGATCGGGATTGCCGGGGTCATGCATTGCCTCGACGCCGGCAACGGAAAGGAGCTATGGTCGCGCAATCTGTGGAGTGATTTCGGCGCCAATCACGAGCTCTTCGGCTACTCGTCGAGTCCAATCGAGTACAAAGACACGGTGATTACGCTCGTCGGGGGACCGGAGCGGAGTATTGTCGCGTTCAACAAGAGTGACGGAAGCATTGCGTGGAAGAACCTCAGCTTCGACAACAGCTATTCCACACCCAAGGTCCTCAAGATCCACGGGAAGGACCAATTAGTCGTCTTTATGGGCAGCGAAGCCATCGGCACTGATCCCAATAACGGTGAGCTCAAATGGCGCTACCCGATTGAGAACAGGTGGAAGCAGAACATTACGGCGCCGGTGCTGGGAGACGACAATACTCTATTCGTCTCGTCGCTCCTCGTAGGATCGCGCGGACTGAAGCTGGCTGGAAACGCCGACAAAACCGACGTGGAAGAGATCTGGACCACCGAGAAGATACAGATTTTCTTTTCCAGCGCGGTTCGCATCGGCGACTACGTATATGCGTGCACGGGCAAGCAGGGAGGCTTCTTCCTAGCCTGTGTAAACATACCCACGGGTAAAATCGTTTGGCGCAAGCGTGGTTTCGGTCGATCGCACGTCGTCTATGCCGACGGGTACCTCATCATTCTGGATGAGGACGGGAATCTGGGTCTGGCAACGGCAACTCCCGATGATCTTACGGTTCATTCGAAGTTCAAACCGTTGGAGAGGCCATCCTGGACTCCACCAACGATTGTAGGAAAGACACTCTACCTCCGCGACCAGCATAAGATCATGGCCCTGGATCTGGGCTGATCGGTCACGGAAATGGTGGCTTGCGTTTGCGAGGTAACGGGTCGTTCACGGACGACAATGGCAGGGAACATGGTGTCGCAAACGGAGAGGAGAAAGCTCCGGTGAGATTTTCCGACAGAAACCGAGTGTCGCTTACGATTTGTGGGTTTTCATGGGTGGCTGCGTTCTTTGCCAGTGTGTTTATCACCGCGGCGGCACAGGCCCAATGGACGGAGTATGGCGGACCTGGACAGGGCTTCACCGCAGACAGCACCGGGCTGGCGAAGGAATGGCCTGCCCAGGGGCCGCCGAGGCTTTGGTCCCGAGAGCTGGGCAAGGGATATTCCAGCATCTTAGCTGACGACGGTCGGCTTTATACTATGTACCGCAGGGGCGACGAAGAGCACGTGATAAGCCTGGACGCCGCGAGTGGTGCGACGCTTTGGGAACAAGCGTATGAATCGTCGCCCGTGTCAACGCACCATGGTGAGTACGGCGACGGACCCAACGCTACGCCTTTACTGACCGGGGGGCGACTCTACACCATCGGAGTAGCCGGCGTCATGCACTGTCTTGATGCCCGCACGGGTAAGGTGATATGGTCGCGGAAACTCTGGACCGAACCCCGTGACAGACACCCCCACCGCTTCGGATACTCAGCCAGCCCCATCGAGTATAAGAACACGATCATCACCGCAGTGGGAGAAGAGGGCCGGAGCATAGTCGCCTTGAACAAGGACGACGGAAAAATCGTCTTCGAGGCCCTGGACTACGCCAACAGCTATGCAACACCAGCGATCATGCACATCAACGGGGAGGACCAGTTGGTGGCGTTTATGGGCACCGAAGCCATCGGCGCGGATCCCGACACCGGTCAGCTCAAATGGGAATATCCGATTCGAAATCAGTGGGAACACAACATCTCCGGCCCGGTCCTGGTCGACGACACGTTGTTCATCTCCACCCTGGAAGCCGGCTCTCGCGGTATCAAGTTTACAGAGCTCGGCAGCAAGACCGTTGTGGAAGAAGTCTGGTCCACCCGAAAGATCCGCGTCCTCTACGCAGGCTGGGTGCGCATCGGAGACTATGTTTACGGATCGAGCGGCGACATAGGCAACTACCTTCTCGCAGCGGTGCATGCCAAGACCGGGAAGATCGCCTGGCGGAAACGCGGGTTCGGCCACGCACATCTCGTTTACACGGACGGGCGTGTTATTGTTCTGGATGAATTCGGAACGCTGGCACTTGCGACCGCGACTCCCGACGATCTGACAATCCACTCGAAGGTGAAGGTCCTGGAGACGCCCTCGTGGACGCCGCCGACCATCGCAGGAAAGAGGCTATTCGCCCGCGACGTAAAGACCATCGTGGCGTTGGACCTCGGATAGTCTGTGGCCGGGTCAGGGAAGACCGTGGAAGAACCGATCCCATCTGGGCAGGTAGTAGTTGTCGTAATCCAACGATAGTACAATGGCTGTCGCCTTGCCCACTATTCGCTCGCGGGGCACGCACCCGAACCAGCGCGAGTCACGACTCAGGTCCCGGTTGTCTCCCATCATGAAGTAGTGGCCGTCCGGCACGTTGATAGGCCCATACGTGCGGCGAAACCCCAACTTGGGTGTTATCATCACCGGATGCGACTGCCCGTCGATTTGCTCTTGCGCGAATCTGTAAGCATTTCGCTTATCCGCAGGAATCGCTTCGGCGATGTCGGCCGCGAGTGGTTCATAATCAGCCCGCTTGCCGTTGATGAAAACAACGTTGTTGACGATCTGGATCCTGTCGCCGGGCAAGCCCACAATTCGCTTTACCGTACGCACGTCTTCGTCGGGTGACATGAACACCACGACATCCCCGCGCTGCGGGCTTTGCCATTCCATCACCGTCCAGAAGGTAAAGGGGATCCGCAAGCCGTACGCCAGTTTGTTCACAAAGATACGATCCCCCTCGACGATGGTGGGTTTCATCGAACCGGTAGGGACGGGGTTCCAATCCGCAACCGCGGAACGAAACGAGCCAAACACGATCAAAATCACGAGCAAGGGCTTGGCCCAGTCCCGCCAGATTCTAGCCAACCTCAGCTTCCACGCGTCGTTCATAACGTTGCTCACCTCACCTGCTCTAGTGTCACATTCCCGAACGGAGCATTCCTTCCGGACCCGCGCCGAACTGTTTTGGCGTCATCCGATGTATGGTTCATCGAATACCGGGCGGCCGCCCTCTATCATACGCACACCGATATGGGCGAGTTTGCACGATTCCGTCGCTATTAGCGAAACGCCTGATAATCCCCGACCCGGCTGGCCCTGAAGCGTCTGACGAGACGAGTCTTCCGCTAACGCCAGCTGAGCCTCGATCCCAGCGCTCCTCGCCCCAAGGTGCGTGAAGAGGCTCGTAAGGGGAACCTCGTATGGATAGGATGGTGCTTCGAGAGTCCGCGCAGGAGGTCCCTCGCGTAGTTGATGTGTAGGAAACTGCAAGTTAGATGATTGGACGAACCAGCGATGCGCAAGGAACTTCACGAAGCCAACCGAGAATCATGGAACGCAGCCACTGCAGCACACAACACTCACAAGGTGGATCAAGCCGGCTTCTTACACCGTGGGGGAAGCACGTTGTTTCCCGAGGAAATCGGGTTGCTGGGTGATATCTCCGGCAAACGTCTGGTGCACCTGCAATGCAACGCCGGCCAGGACACGCTGAGTCTTGCGCAACTCGGGGCGCTTGCCACCGGTGTAGATATAAGTGACGAAGCCATAGCGTTTGCCAAGAAGTTGTCAGCCGAGTCGGGTATTCAAGCCGACTTTCACAGAGCGGATGTGTATGACTGGTTGGATGCGGCTCGTGACCGCGCTGAACAGTTCGACATAGTGTTCTGCTCCTATGGCTCTATCTGCTGGCTTTCCGACTTAGACCGCTGGGCTGCCAGCCTCGCCGCTATTCTGACTCCGGGTGGACGATTCGTAATCGTAGACTTTCATCCGGTGTCTATGATGTTCAACGAACGCGTCGAACTGACCTATCCGTACTTCTTCGAGGGCAAGCCGCTCAAGTGGGACGAAGGCGTGGGCGACTATGTGGCGGCGACAGGACCGGCGTTAGCGCCTTCGGGATTCCAGCAAGGTCTTGTCGACTTCAAGAACCCCCACGTCGTCTACGAATTTCAATGGCATATAGGAGCGATACTCAACTCTCTTCTGAACGCTGGACTGAAAATCGAGCAGTTTCACGAATACCCCTATACCAACGCGGTGAAGTTCTTCGAGAACATGCGTGAGGACAAGGGCAGGCGGATGTACCCGCCGGATAATATACCGAGCATTCCCATGATGTTCGGGTTAGCCGCTACGATGCCCGAGCTCGCCTCAAATCGGGGTTGAAAATCGCATCCTCCTATTTGGGAAACTTGATATCGAGCATCTGCATTTCTACGGTGCGCCGGCCTCTAAACTCGTTAATAATAGGCTCAAAGGCAACCCGGCAGCGCCGATGCTGTTTCAAGTCTTCGATTTGACTACCCAACCCGAACCCGATTGCCTTGATGCGCATGCGGTCTTGCACAAACGACGCCTGCAGGTGGTTCTGCGACTTCCCCACGCAGCGTGGCTCCGTGGCAAGTTCGATCCAATCGGTCGCGAGCCTGGGTCTGGGGTTGCCCATACCGAACGGACCGAGCTTGAGAATCTCCTCCGTGGTCGAAAGCGTAAGCGCGTTGAGGGATGTTTCAGCATCCAGGTGCAGCTTCGGCGTCAGGTCGTGCTTAGTGAGACGGTTGTTTGCTTTCTGCACGAAGGCGTCGCTGAACGGTTGTACGCAGTAAGGGGCGATGCGCAGCCCGGCAGCCATCGTGTGACCGCCATGAGAGATCAGGTATTCACTGCACTCGCCCAATGCGTCGGCAAGCGGGAAGTGCTTGATACTGCGGGCCGACCCCTGCCCTTCGCCGTTGGATAGCGCGATCAGCACCGTTGGTCTGTGATAGCGATCAACCAGGCGGGCCGCTACGATGCCGATGACCCCGGGATGCCATCCCTCGCGGGCCAGCACCAGAGCCCGCCGCGCATCGCCGGCGAGGTTATCTCGCTCGATTATCGAGCAGGCCTCTTTGAGAATCTTATGTTCCGCAGACCTGCGAGAGCGATTGTGCTCCTCCAGATATAGGGCGATCTCACGGGCGCGATCAGGTGCAGCCCTGGTAAACAGCTCGACCGCAAGCCTGGCATGTCCCATCCGGCCGGCAGCGTTGATCCGCGGAGCGAGCTTGAACCCTACGTCGTAGCCATTGATGTCGCCGCCGTTGAGTCCTGCCGACTCGACCAGGGCTCGTACGCCCGGCAGGGTGGATTGCGCTAATAGACGAAGACCATGCGCTGCAATTATGCGGTTCTCACCGCGCAGGGACACTACATCCGCAATTGTGCCCAACGCCGCCAGAGGAAGCAGCTCGACTAGAAGTTCGCGATAATCCCCGCTTACTCGTTCCGCGCCGCTGAGTTGCTGGGCCAGGGCCCAGCCGAGTTTGAACGCCACCCCCGCCCCGCAAAGATCGGGGTTGGGGTAGACTCCTCCAACGGTCGGGTGCACGATGACATTGGCCGACGGGACAGTCGCGTGGGGGGCATGGTGATCGGTTATGACGACCTTGACCCCGGCCTCGCGTATCACCGACACGACGTCGGTCGCGGTTATCCCGCAGTCCACGGAAATGATCAACTCAGCCCCCTCGGCAATCAGTTGCTTGGCTGCTTCGAGGTTAAGACCGAACCCCTCTTCGACACGATGGGGAACGTAGAACCCGACATTCGCCCCGGCACGATCAAGCACGTGCCAAAGAATCGCCAGCCCAGTCGTTCCATCCACATCGTAATCGCCATAAATGACAATCCTGGCTTTAGCTCGTACTGCTTCGGCGATCAGTGCTGCCGCCTGTTCAGCACCAGGAAGCAATTCAGGCGCGTGAAGGTCTTTCAGCTGCGGGGAGAGAAAGGCCTGGGAAGCCTCATCCGGAGAAACACCCCGGTTTATGAGCAGTTGCGAGACAATCGATGGCACGCCCCAGCGGCGCGCTGCTGCTTTACAGGAAGACGACGGTTGGGCAATCAGCCAATCCTTGGCCATGGCAGTCCTTTGACCCGCGCAGCGAGCGCAGGCGTATTCCTTATCGGGCTGTGGAGTGTATTCACTTGCCCCGTCCACGTAAAGCCGTGCGGGAGCGAACATTTCACAGCGCGCGTTGCTGGAGCGTAACGGAGAACTACCCATCCGGACAAACCGGGGAAACGGGTAAGAAACGACAATATCCCAGGCCACGCGCTGCAACTTGACTACTTGATCGAGTTGGCCGATAGGAATATACTCTTCTGTTCTCCCGTTGAGGTGCGCCAAACCGACTGATTTCTGGAGGCCAAAGGGTGGTGAAGACTCTCGAAGGAAAGAACATTCTGATCGTGGAAGACGACCCGGATATGGTGACGGCTCTTGCTACCGTTGTACGTGAGACCGGGGCAACGATCGAGACGGCCATGGACGGCAACGCTGCGATCGACGCAGCCGAGGCATTCGATCCCGACCTGGTCGTTTTGGACGCTATGCTTCCCAAGCGTAGCGGGTTTCTGGTGCTCGAGAAGCTCAAAGGCGCCAGCAAGAAGCGTGGCCAGCGCCCCCTGGTCATCATGATCACAGGGAACGAAGGCAAGCGCCACCAAGTGTGGGCCGAGAGCCTGGGCGTGGACGGTTATCTCAACAAGCCGTTCCGCATGGAGCGACTCATCGAGTCCATGGAGAAGCTTCTCGCGAATTAGTGCACCGTTGTGCCATAGTCTGCGGGTGCGCCACCGTTCTTGAGCGGCGCATGGCCATCCCAAGGATCCAACCAGCGCTTCTGAACAACAGCGGCACACGCCGCCGCATGAACATCTAACCGCAGCTCGATGCGTGACGAAGTGCTAGTATGATAGCGCCAAGATCGAAGCCGCAGGCGCGAAGCCTGCGGACATTCCGACCTTATCGCCTTACGTTGTCACCGGGCTTTGCGCCCGGTGCCCTGAATGACTGAACCGCGTCGATTCGTGGTCTTGTTGCATCAGCAGTGGCGAAGGTAGCGCTGTCATACTAGTGCGAAGCCTCCTGAAGTGCCCGAGAATTCTCCTGTATCACCAGGGTCATCTGCCGGGCTGCCTGCTCAACATCGTCCACAGCCATGTAGACGTCCTTCAGTGCGAAACGGATGGCTGTTCGACTGCCCAGCTGTTCGATACTCTCCAGGAGCTTGGTGAGGATCTGAGCAGCATGCTGAGGTTCCCCACGCCCCACAAACAGCTCTACAATCGACTGGGTGGCCATCATCACCGCATGAGGCGTGCTGAACGCTACATCGCGCCAGTTGGAGACGTATTCCAGGCGATCAGTCATCCGCATCAGCTCATGTCG
>CP070744.1:4960970-4982856 GCA_020348265.1 Phycisphaerales bacterium
GGGCGGAGAAACCCGCGTTTTGGGGCCGCCAGGGCAAGCGCAAATGGCCTGAAGGGCCATGTGGCGCTGTAGTATTAGGCAGACTGGCCTTGAAGTTGCTGGCGATACCATCACCTGGTGTGTCATCGAACGTCACGGTCGAGTCGTGGCACTCGAAGCACAGCCGAAACGCCGTGTCGCTCATTACTGACGCATCGTAGCTGAACGTGATGTTATAGTTCGCCGGGATCATCAGCGGGACTTCACCCCCGACATAGTTCAACCGATATGCCGCGGCATAATCCACGCCTGATTGAGTTGGGCCATACTGAGCGCTGTCGAAGGAAAAAGTCCTGGCCTCGCCGTCGAAGTGTGCGGCGGCTGTGTCGTGACAGTCTTCACACGACACGGCGTTGTGTCGACCGTGCCCTGAAATGTAGAAGCCCCAGGTAGCATCGTCACCTGCGACTGCCGGCGCGCTTACTCCCTGAATTATAGAAGTGCCGCTATCGTGGCAGCCTTTGCAGATGACCGTCGTGGAGATCGCCCGGTTATCCGTTCCTCCGCCATGCGGGCAGAAGGCCTCTACGGGGTATGGCACGCGTTGCAGACATCGGTCTCGTCCAACTCTATGTTGCTATTACCGTTGATGTCCGTGCCCGTGGCGAAGCTGGCCAGATCATTCAGGTGTCTCCCCTCCACCAGTGCGGCGTGGCAGTAGAAGCAGTTGTTGATCTGTGGACCACTCGGCTCGGTGATGTGGGCCACATGGGCGCCAGCGGTGTTGGGGAAGGCGGTTCCGTCTGGAGGTTGACCGTGGCAAAGCGTGCAGCCGACTTCGAGAGGCTCGCGGTAGTAATCGACCGCATCCGGGCCGAAGCAGTTGACTGCATACTCGGGATCATCCGCTATAGCTCCGCCTGCGTGGCAGTAGTTGCAGACGCCGTTGTCCCCCGGGCCGGAGTTTGACCTCATCACTCCCCCGTGGCTCTCCATCAGCGGTACACCTCCCGCGGAGGTCATGATAATTGCATCAGTGCAGCCGCCTTGCGAATCGTGGCGATCATAACGAACGTAACTGAAGTTCAGCGCCGGCTCCGCTCCGATCAACTTGCCATCGCGCATCATTACCGGCGACGTGCTGCCGTGAACATTGTGGCAAGAGACGCATGAGCTGTAGGAGTCTATAAGCCCATCGTGATCCGAGTCATAAGACTGCGGGGGGCCTTGGATATGCCCGTAGTGCGAGTTTACGTCGACTGCATCGCTTGTCGAGTACTCCGCGATATCGGTGTTCGCCCCATCCGGGATGATTACACTTGCATCGCTGCGGAAATTCGTTCCAAACTCGGCGGAATAATAGGGTCCGGCAGGCGCGGTCGGACCTCCCAGCAAGGCATACCTGTCGTGGCAGGAGAGGCACAACTCCCAAAGCGGGGGGTCGTTATACGGCTCCGGAGAAGCCGGCTGGACTTGCGGAATCTCCAGTGGGGGGAATCCGCCTACACTCTTGAGCCGAAAGCCCGCTTGGTAATTGTCCGCAGATGCTTGATAAGTGCGTTCCATACCGTCGAAGTGGGTCGCGGCGGTATCATGGCAGTCAAGACAAGCTACGATGTCGTGGCGACCATGCCCGGAAGTATAATACCCCCACGTGGTGCCATCACCTGCCACCGGAGCTGCAGTGACTCCGTTGATCACTGATGTGCCGGTGTCGTGGCATCCTTCGCAGCTGACGCCGGTGCCACTGGCCCAGTTCACAATCCCCTCCGCAACGCCGTCAAACGGGCCGCCCGGGCTGTGGCAAGAGTCACAAACATCCGTCTCGTCCAGCTCAATTGCGCCGTTTCCGCTTATATCGGTTCCGGAGACGAAGGTAGCGGAACCGTTCATATGGGTCCCGCCCGTGAGAACAGCATGACAGACGAAGCAATCAGGTATGTTCGGACCGCTCGGGTCGCTCATGTGCTTGACATGGGCCCCGGCTGTATTGGGGAAGGCAGCCCCGTCGGGGGGATAACCGTGACAAGCATCGCACGCCCCGCCTGTGGGCATGAACCCGGCACTGTGCCGGTGGCAGGCCGTACAAAGCTGGTCGACAAAGTGCGTATGGTCGCCGTCGGACGTATTGCGGTGGTGGCTCGTATCCGTATGGCACACTTCGCATATGCCATCGTAACTGGGCATTGCGTGGTTGCTGTGAATGAAGTCACTCAACCCGTCGTCGCTGATGTCGTCGTCCTGGAAGGTCATCGGAGTACTAATGACTTGGGCGCCCACGAGGGCCAGGTTTTCGTTATCCGGATCGTGAAAATCATGGCAATCGTAGCAGGTAGGCTGCCAGGGCCCGCTGGGTTCATGTATGCTGTGTTCAGTGTGGCAGGTCTGACAGAAGGATTCGTCGTTTGCACTGCGGAGTAGTATTCCATCACCTTCGCCGTCGTTGGCACCACCGGAGTCCGCTGCGTGGGGCGCGTGGCAGGTCATACACTCGACATTGCCGGCCTTAATAAAGAACGGTGCCACGTCTCCATCGGCAGGGAATTCTCCTGTGCCGCCCGGGTAGTCGAACCCTACCGGGTGCGTGCCCCGCTGACCGAGACCTTCGTTTCGTGGGGCATGACACACTTTGCATGTCTGGTCCCGATTATTGGGCATTCGCAGGTAAGGCGCGCCCGAGTCGCTGCTGTGTTGATCGTGGCAAGTCGCACATTTGATATTGCCCTCGTCGGTCAACATCCTCTCCATCACACTGTCTGCAACCGGACCAACCGAGTCAGCAGAAGCGTTGATCGCCAAGACTCCCCAGGCATGCGATCTACCTTGCCCGTCGTCGGCGTCTGGGTTTGTCCCGTAAGGATCAGCAAGGTCCGACCAGTGAAGCGGAACGTCCATTGCCTGACCCGCCCCGAAGTGGCAGGACACGCACATGTTGACTTGTCCCTCGATAAGTGACACGTTGCCGCCGGGCAGATCCGGAATACCATGACATCGACCGCAAATCACCCGTCCTTCGACCATGTGTGGACCATCGTAGCTGGTCAAGTCACGAAGGCCTGCGGGTGGTGAACCCAAGGCGAGCACCTGGTCTGCCGTTGCCTCAGACGGGACCCGCATGTCTGCCCAGCGCCTCTTACCGCTCGCGGATGCTTTGGTGCGTCGTGCCACGTCGTACGCACAGTCGTTGGTGCCTTTCGGTCGGCCGCCGTCCGGGATCACACTGTCAACCTCCCGGCCGGCACTCGGCGGGGGTGTGTCGAAAACCTCGACGCTTGACGAGCCCGTGCTGGCGACGAATAGACGAAGGCCGTCTGTGCTGATACCAAGTCCACAGGGAGTCCTCAGCGCGCCCGGTGTGAGTCCGTAGTCGATGACTTTGCCGAGGTCATCGCCGACGCTGTCAAAAAGTCGCACCGTGCCCATGACTGCATCCGAAACGTAAATTCGGCCACTGCTATCCACCGCTAGGTCCAAAGGCCGAGGCATCCAGCCCTCAATCGCGCCGCCGGGGAGATACTTCAGGCGATACCCGAACTTCCGCTCAAAGGTGGCATAGGTGAACTCGCCGTCGTCAACCAGCGTGAAGATCTGCACGCGGAAGTTGTCATGATCGGCAACCAACATGCGACCGTTTGCCTCATCAACAGCGATCGCACTGGGATACTTGAATTGCCCGTTAAGCTCACCACGTTCACCACCTGTTGCGCGAAGGGTGCCATTGCTATTGAAGATGTACCACCGGTCACCTTGCGGATCGACCACGAAGATCCGTCCGGATGTCGGGGCTATGTCGATATCTGTCGGTCGGACGAACGTGACCGTCGGGGCGCCCTCGCCCAAGAAACCCGTCCGGCTGAAGGTCTCCCCCACATCGTCATAGACGTAGATTCCCACCTTTCCCTCATCGCGCAGTGACACGTAGTAGTTGCCGTTGCTCGGATGAACTCCCACGCCGACGGGGCCCTCAGGCACCGACCACGTGCCCAGCAGTACGCCCGCGGAATCGTAGCGCGCAATGTGGTTGTGAAACGTATCCGCAACGTAAGTCGTGCCGGCCGCGCTTATATCAAGTCGCGCCGGACTTCGTAGCTGTTCGCTCAAAGAGTCAACATGCGTAAGTGGATCGAATTGCCCCAGGGACAGGACGCCGACAACCATCACGATGTGACACGTCATGGACAGTACTCCTGAACAGATTGCCTTTCCCTCAAGGGTAAGCCGGACCACGCGCCGGAGATGCACTTCTGAGATCCGCCTACCAGATTCGAGAACGAATCTCTATGGTGCGAAATCGCGCCTCCCAAATACGAGAACATCCCATCCAGCTTACCCCTGCAATCTGTGCCATGTTAGCACAACCTGCTTGCGTTGCCAAACTTCCTCTTGATGATCTGAGAACCTATTCCCAGTTTGTGGATCACACTTAGGTGCACGTAGAGTTGATTTAGATCCGGCATAATTCATTGTCACATCTCTTTGTGCAGCATATGCGGCAGAGAGTGGTCCGTTGGGCGCGAAACCGTGCGCGCTGCGATCTTGCCACAAATGTTAGGATAGGATAATATTATCGGCGCGAGACTTCGGGCAGGTGCGACCTGCGCTGACACGCTCAGCGACAAGGGGGCTGACAAAGCGAGTTGTAGCGGAGGCAGAATCGAAAATGAGAGCGCTGATTGCGATGGTTCTTTGGGGCGCGGGACTTGTCTCCGTAGGCATTGTGAGCCAGACCCGACCGCCGGTGGGCTACGAGGGTGGCTGCACGGATGCGGGGTGTCATGATAAGCGGCACAAGCGCCCGGTTGTACATGACCCGGTCGGCGAACAGACCTGCGATGCCTGCCACGAGCTTACAAACGAGGAGAAGCACGAGTTCAAGTTTCCGCTGAGCGGAGCGGCCCTCTGCTTCGATTGCCACGAGGAACATGAAGGAGAGGTAATGCATTCTCCCGCTGAGGATGGAGAATGCACATCTTGCCACGATCCGCACGCGAGCCAGACGAAGGCGCTGCTCAAAGAAGAAACGATTGCGGCGGTCTGTATAGACTGCCACGACGACATGAGAGAGGACCTCGACTTTCTGCACGGCCCCTGTGCAGTTGGAGCGTGTACGATGTGCCACAACCCCCACGGCACGGATCACGCGATGCTGCTGCCTACTGAAGGTCCAGGTGTGTGCACGAGGTGTCACACAGAGATGGGTGCGCGGATGACGGAGAAGACCTACAAGCACTCACCTGTCGAGGAGGAATGCACCGGCTGTCATAACCCCCATGGGGCCAAGAACAACATGATGCTGAAGGATTACGTGCCCCAGCTGTGTGTCGATTGTCACGACGACATCCAAGAGCATGCTGAGGATTCACTGGTTAAACATGATGCCTTGACCCAAGGCAAGTCATGTGTGGATTGCCACCAAGCGCACTGCTCCAGTGTTGAACACAATCTGCTGAAGGAACCTATGGACCTTTGCCTGTCGTGTCACGATAAGGAGTTGGACTCCGACCAGGCCAAGCTCATAAGCATAGCCGACGTACTCCAGGAAAACCCGCACCACCACGGTCCCATCGCGCAGAAGAGTTGCACGGGTTGCCACGGGGTACACGGAGGAGAGGTCTTTCGCATGTTGATCGAGGAGTTTCCTCCCGGCTTTTATGAGTCCTTCGATAAGAAAAGATACGCTCTTTGTTTTCGGTGCCACGAACCGGAGCTGGTACAGGATGAGCGGACAACCACCCTGACCAAATTCCGTAACGGTGACTGGAACATGCACTACCTGCACGTGAACCGTAAGCCGAAGGGGCGCACCTGCCGCGCCTGTCACAACGTCCATGCCAGCAAGCGGCCCCGCCACGTCGCCGAGACGGTACCGTTCGGTGCCTGGGACGTTCCCGTCAACTTTGAAGTGACTGAAACGGGTGGCACGTGCCTGCCGGGATGTCACCGGCGCTATAGCTATGATCGAGGGAAGGCTGTAATCAACATCCCCAAAAAGTAGTTGATAGTGGAAACGCCCCGGCTGCTATCCTTTGAGTGTGGAGTTCAACAAGGCGATGTCAATTCTACAAGTGTTCTCTCTGGTCGCGGTTGCCACAACCGTTCCTCGCCCGCAGGTGGCCACGCCGACGAAGGGGCTTAATAACATCGGGATCGGTGATCCCGTTCCCGCGTTTTCAGTGCACACCCTGGACGGCGCTGTCATCGAAAGCAAGACATATCAGGGCAAAGTCTTGCTCGTGGTGTTTGCCAGACCGGACCATGAGAAGTCCCTACGAGCCCTTAAGGTGGCGCAGGAAATCCTCACTGCGAATACGGGTTCAGGTTTGTCCGTATTGGCTGTGTCGACCAAGCAGGATGCGGGGGATTGTTTCGGACGAATCGCAGCCGAGTTTAACATCACTTACCCGATTGGCGTGGATCCCGAACGAAAGATGTACGGGGATTTCGGAGTATTCGTCGCACCGACGACAGTGCTGATCGACGAGGCCGGCGTACTTCGGTTTGTCATCCCTCACACGCCGATCAGTTACGACCGTCGACTCCGCCTTCATATCGGTTTAATGCTGGGGAGAATCAGCCAGGCAGAACATGAGCGGAAGCTGTCACAAACAGATGAGACCGCAGCACATGGCCAAGATTCCTGGACTCGGCGCCTGGGGCTGGCGCAGCGTCTGGTGGATCAGGGCAAGTTCGAGCAGGCCATGCCGATTCTCGAAAAGCTCATCGGCGAGAAGGATACCGCAGCGGCACCTGTCTTGATGGGCACGTGCCTGCTCAACCTTGGGCGGATCGCCGAAGCAGCGCAATACCTCGATCCGCTTTCCGACCGTCAGTTCAAGTCGCCTAAAGTGAAACTGTCCCTCGCTCGTCTAGAGCTCAGTCGGGGGAACGACCAGGCAGCAGAACAATACCTGCGCGATGCCCTGAAGGTCTCCCCGACCAAAGGACCAATCCTCTATCAGCTAGGGCGCCTGCACGAGCGGCGCGGTGAGTTACACGAGGCGGTCCAGTGCTACCGTAACGCCCTCGAAGAGGTTTTTGCGGACTCCTGAATCCTGGCAGCAAGGGGGAGACTGGAAGTCTAGGCATCTTGGGAATAATCTGGCGAAAACGTGCCTGCCAATACAAAACGACTCTAATGCGGGCGCTGCGTCTGTTCCACCCGCTCGACTCTATTCTGCTTAATGGACACCGCCCTTCTCGAATATGGCAAATTTATTCCCTCGTACGAGAAAATGGCTTGCATATAGTGTCGCGCCCTTATATAGTGACATTTCCTAGGTAATGTGCCTGGATGGGGATCTTGACGATTCGTCCTGGTTCTCACGGACCGTTGCCACAGCGGCAAAGAGCTGTGCCGGCGAATGACGGCGGGTGAGGAAAGAGGTTCCCTCGGATCCCGGTTCCTAATCTTAAAGTAGGAGGAAAGTGACATGCGTATTTCGTTGCGGTTGTTGTGTGTGGTGTTTGCAGGCTTACTGACCACAACGGCGTTTGGTCAGATCGATCCGCTCAATTCAAACATCACGAATTCGGCTCATAATCTGACGAACGTTCCAGGTATGGAGAGCATGGGGCAGATCTGTCTTCCCTGTCACGTACCGCACCATGCGTACCCTCCCGAGTACACGGGTGACAACATCAACTCGGTTCTGTGGAATCACGATGCGCCCAACCATACCTTCACGATGTACACGACGATGGGAGGCACCACTCCGGGACAGCCGGAGGGAACAAGCAAGATGTGCTTGGGCTGCCATGACGGGGTAACGGCCCTCGACAACTACGGCGGGACAACCACCGGGACAATCTTGATGGGGGCGGTCGGCACGGGCAGCGCTGACATCGGCGACGGAGTATCCGCCGATCTGTCGAACGATCACCCGATTGGAATCACGTATCCGACCGGCAACCCCGGCTACAACGATCCAGCGGGTTTTGCCGGCGTGCAATTGGTGCAGATCGGTGGTGCGGGCCCCGAGCGCGTGGAATGCTCCTCGTGCCATGAACCGCACAACGACTCGTTAGGCAAATTCCTCCGCCGAGAATTGGGCGAGAGTCTGATTTGCCTCGAGTGCCACAACAAATAGAGGTTGTAGCGCCACTTGTCGGCGACGACCTATTAGAGTTGAATTCACGAGCGCACACTTCTTCATGGGGTGTGCGCTCGGTGTTTTTTGCGACATTCCTTCTGAGTGGCGACCCACCGGACAGTTAGCGCGGCCCCTTATTGCCGCCGCCGTCGTGGAGCGATAGCATACTCCGTGCGAGACTCAGCCATGCATAAACCCAGACTCGGACACGTATTCGGCATTGTAGGGTTGGCCTTGGGCGGGCTGGTCACCGGCTGCAGCGCCCCCGCCAAGTCCCAGCAGCCTTTGCTATTGTTCCCCCCTCCACCGCATAAGCCACGAGTTCAATTCCTGACCTGGGCAAGCGGTTCCGAAGAGGTCGAACTACCCACCAACATGCTTGATGATTTCCTGCTGGGCGAGAATACCACCGCGGATGAGCAGATCCAGAAGCCTTACGGCGTGGCTGCCCGCGACGGGGTAATCTATGTTTGCGACACCAAGGACCTGTGCCTGGCCAAGCTGGATTTCAAGAATAACTCCTATTCCACTTTTGGAACACGAGGCCCGGGACGGCTTCGCAAGCCGATCAACATCGTCATCGACCCGCTGGGATATAAGTTTGTTGCCGACCCCGTTCGGAAACAGATTGTGGTCTACGGGCCGGACGACGCCTACGTAACGGTGCTCGACGTGCCTGCCCCCTGCCACCCTGTTGATGTCGCGGTCCACGAAAACGAGCTGTACGTTCTGGACAACGACGATACGCCCCAGGTCGTTGTTATGAATCGGACTACCGGTGAGGTCCTGCGAACCTTTGGTGAACTGGGCACCGAACCAGGGCAATTCAGAATTCCAGGGAGCCTGACTGTCGGGCCCGACGGATACGTATACGTCAGCGACACACAGAACTATCGCATTCAGAAACTGACCCGGCATGGCGAGCCGGTATGGGTCCGCGGGGCGCCGGGGTATCGTTTGGGGCGATTTGGGCGTTTGCGCGGGGTGCGCACGGGACCTGACGGCATCATATATATAGCTGACGGGGCAACCGAGATTGTGCAGATGTTCAACAGCGATGGGGAAATCTTGATGCACTTCGGCGGCCCCGGCAACGTGCCTGGGGCGCTGGTCCTGCCCTCGACACTCGCTGTGGACAAGACATCGATCCCATACTTTCAGAAGTACATTCACGAGAAGTTCAATACCGAGTACTTGCTGATTGTGGCCAGCCAGTACGGGCAGCATCTGATTAGCGTATACGCGTTCGGATCCTTCCCCGAGGGCTTCAAGCTGGAAGGATCGCAGATCGCCTCCCTGCCGGACTCCCAAGGTCTTGGCATCGCACCTATCGGTGGCAGCCAAGACCCCGGTACGGAAGGGAAAGCCGACAGCGAGGCCGAGCAAGAACTCCCACCACCGGTCTTGGAAGAAAAAGGGCAGGATTGAAAGGTATGAGACCCGGTCTTGGTCCTGAGCCCGATACGACGCACGGGCCGAGGCAAAAGGCCGAGTTGTGTTCCCTACCGTGGTGCACGGCTTCAACAGCCCGGCGCGCCTGCATCGCTCCTGTGCTTCTGACAGCGCTGTCTGTCCTGGTATTGTCCTGCACTGCAAACACGCGATATCGTATTCTGACCTTCTTCTTTACCGGCGTTCCCGAGCCCGGAGCCGTGCAAGTCGCGGAGGAGGTATCTGCGCCTACATCACAGAAGGAACTGGCGGAGGCTAAACGCCGCTGGCGCACGGCGCGTTCTCGGAAGCTCTACAATCACCTTCCCTATGCGCAAAGGCGGTGCAGCGAGTGCCACGACATCAGCAGCGGAAAACTGATCCGGTCGGCTCGAGAGGGACTTTGCCATGTATGTCACCGGGGCTTCGGAGATGACTTACAGTATCTTCACGGCCCTGTAGCGGTTAACGAGTGCGTTTTTTGTCACCATCCACATGGCTCCGAGCACCCGGCAATGTTGTACACGGACGCCAAATCTCTCTGCCTGAGATGCCATCGGATCGACGATCTTGGTACCGAAGTGTGCCGTGATCCGAATGGTGAGCGACCCTGCAATGACTGTCATAATCCTCACGGCGGGGACGATATGTCTTTCCTGAAACGAAGCGAGCCGTGAGCCAACTCTGCGGACAGGCGAGTGCGGCGCCGGACCGGGTGGAACCTACCGGTCACTGTCCCGCGCGCGCCGCTCGGTGCGTGGTCGGCCTTTCTCTCTGTTTGTGCGCGGTTCCGCTCCTCTTGCTTGGCTGTCGGAGCCAAGCCCAGACCAGACGACTCTTCCCGAGAGTGCGACTAGCCCGCCCGACAGGGTACCTTGAGTTCGTAACCCGGCATCGCCAACACGACCTCGAGCCCAAAACCGGAGATGATCGTACCGGCTTCAGCGAGACCGTCTTTGAGGAAAACCTGGCTCTGGAAACAGAGGGCTACCTCTACCATCCCGGGCTTTTTGACTTCACTCTCGGTGGTCTGTTCGGCCTGATCCAGCATAATGCCGAGAACGTGTACGGCGGGAAACGAGAGACCGTAAGCAACGAAGGAACGGTGCAGGAATTCAACCTGGAGGGTGAGATCCTGAAATGGAGGCGCATTCGCGGGTTCGTCCGCGCTCGGCGTGACCAGGCTCTGGAACCCAGAGCGTTTAGAACCAGCCTGGAAACCACAACAACCGACTACGGAATGCTCTGGCGGTATGTTGATGACAAGTGGCCCACGAGTCTCCAGTTCAACTACACCGATGTAAGGTTGGATCCCCTCGGGGACCTGGAGGAGAAACACCGTCGCACGAACACCGACCTCATCTTCCAGACCGATTATCGGTTCACCCGGAAGAGCGTCCTGTCGCTGGATTACAAGCGTGAGACGGTGGACGAGGAGCCCCAGGAGCGAGACTACGACTCCGACGAGGTAACCCTCAAGCACCGCTGGGAATTCGGTCGCCGCGAGGGAAACTCGCTCGAATCCGACCTGAACTACCGCAGCCAGCGCGGGTTCCTCGAGCTGGAGCGGCTGCGCTGGCGGGAGAATCTCAGGCTCCAGCATACCGATCGTTTTCGCACCTGGTACAAGTTCGAAGCCATAGACCGAGTCCGCAGCGACCTTTCCGGCCCCGAGAGTATCGGAGAGCGATCCTACTCCGTTTCCGCATCGCTGGAGCACCGTCTGTATGAAAACCTGGTGTCGCAGGTTACGGGGTTTGCCCTTACGCAAGATTTTGACTCGGGTGTGGAGATTGACCGTCTGGGTGTGCAGGCGACGTTCAACTACCGAAGAAGCAACCCCTGGGGGATTCTGCTCGGTGATTACTCGTTCCACGTCAACACTGAGGACCGAGCAGGGGCAAACCTGGCTGCGGAAAGGCTGGATCAAGAGCACATCTTCAACGAGCCCAATCCCGTGATACTTACCGGTCCAAGGGTGGATCCGGGGTCCATCGTAATAAGAGATGAGAGCCGAGTTACGGTCTATCGCGAAGGTAGCGACTACAGGGTATTCACCATAGGCGACCGCATCGAGATATTCCGTGTACCAACGGGGCGGATAATCGACGGCCAGGTGGTTCTTATCGACTACCTCGTGGAGATAGGCGGAACGTACACTCTGACGACTATCGGTCAGACCCTCAGTCTTCGGCAAAGGTTCGACTTCGGCCTGTCGCCGTACTACCGATTGCGCTGGCAGCATCAACGACTGTCGCCCGAGGAGAATTCCGGAATCACGCCGGAGGAAATCAGCGCCCATCTTTTCGGATTGGAGTTCCGCCGCGGACTGTTGACACTCACCGGTGAGCATGAGATACAGTATTCGACCCTCACACCGTTTGACTCGACTCGCTTGGGCCTGGACTTCAATCGACGTTTCGATTCCGGCGGAACCGGGACGATCCGGGCTCGCTGGGTGGATACGAGATACGGCAGCCCGAACAAGAGAACCAGCAGGTTCTTCACGATTGAGGGGCGTTACAGGCACGCGATTTCAAGGAACCTGAACTTCGAGGGGGCTGTGCAGTACCGCAACGAGAAGGACTCGCTCAGCGGTGACGATGACGGGATCGACTTGGATCTTTCGCTTGATCTGTTTGTTCGGAAGACGGAGGTTCGTGTAACATACGAGTATGGCCGATACAATGATGATTTCGCCAAGAGCGAAGCTTCAGCGCTCTTTGTGCAGGTCAGGCGGCGTTTCTAAAAAGCCACACTTGTACTAAGTGTGGGGCTGCCAGGCGAGACGCTGATCACGGGCCGCAGAATGGGATGGCAATGAGAACGCAGCGTTATTCGAGAATCTTTTATCTTGGACTCCTTGGGATAGCTTGCCTGACACAGGGAACAAGCGGGCAGCAGTGGATTTCCGATACGGTGCACAACCTCTCCGCCGGCGGATCCGGGGAAATCCGGGCTGTGTCCGAACAACAAGTGTGCGTCTTCTGCCACGCTCCCCATAAGACCAGCGGCCAGCGACCATTGTGGAATCGCGAATCGTCCATCACTAGCTACCAGATTTACCAATCCTCCACGCTGGACGCCAATGCAGGGCAGCCGACCGGCTCCAGCAAGCTGTGCCTGAGCTGTCATGATGGGACCATCGCGTTGGGAAGCGTGCTGAGCCGGGCCGACCGCATACTGATGGTGGGAAGTGATTACCTGCCCGTCGGACTGACAAACCTGGATACCGACCTCTCGGACGACCACCCGGTGAGTTTCTATTACACGGCTGGACTGGCTGCTGTGGACCAGCAGCTTGTTATTCCCCAGTCGCTTCCGCCGGAGATTACGCTGGACGCGCAGAACCAACTGCAATGTACGGCCTGCCATGACCCGCACAGCAATGTCAACGGCGATTTTCTGGTTGTGTCAAATGTCTACGGAGCGCTATGCACGGCCTGTCATACGATGGACGGGTGGATGCCCTGCTCGCATCAGACTTCAGGCGCCGTCGTTTCCGGATCGACAACGGTCGACTGGCCTTATACGACGGTCGAGGAGAACGCCTGTCGAAGCTGTCATCGACCGCATACCGCCGGTGGACGCGAGAGGCTCTTGCTTTTCGAGAGCGAGGAAGACAACTGTCTGGATTGTCATGACGGTCAGATTGCCCTTACGAACATGTTGGTTGAGATCCAGAAGTTCTGGGCCCATGATCCACGGCGTTACACGCAGGTGCACGATCCGGTCGAGTTGCCCGTGGGAGGTGAAGCGCATGTCGAATGCGAAGACTGTCACAATCCACACGCGGTGCAGGCCCAGGGGCCGGTCAGCTCCTATATCCCCATCGGGGCGACGATGACATCCGTGCGTGGCGTGACGATAGGCGGAACGCCGATCGACGAAGCCGACTACGAGTACGAAATCTGCTTCCGCTGCCACGGTGACAACCCCGTGCCGGTTTCGCAGCAGATCGTCCGTCAGGTTCACACGAGCAACCACAGGCTGAGATTCAGTCCCATCAATGAGAGCTTCCATCCCGTGGCCGCCCCCTCACCGAATTCAGACACAGTCAGCTTAGTGCCGGAGATCGCCCCCGGTTCTTTGATGCGTTGCACGGATTGCCACAATAACGACGCAGGTCCGCGTGCCGGCGGCGCCGGGCCGGACGGACCCCACGGATCGAACTTCAACTTTCTGCTCGAGCGCAATTACACCGTTCTGGACGACACTCACGAGTCGGAATACGAGTATGCGCTATGCTACAAGTGCCATTTGCGTTCAAGCATTATCGGTAACCAAAGCTTCTCGCATCATCTGCAGCACCTTCGCGGGGCGAGCAGTGCCCCGTGCTCGGTTTGTCATGATCCCCACGGTGTCAACGGCGCCGACCCTTACTCGTCGGATCACACCCATCTCATCAACTTCGACATGACCGTGGTCTTTCCTGAGACCCAGTCCGGCCGGATGCAGTTTGAAGATCTGGGAACGCATACCGGTCGCTGCACCCTGCGATGTCACGGAAGAAACCACGTCGACACGAATTACTGAGAAGAGGGTGTGTTGTCTCTCCGTCACTCAGTCAGGTGTGCTTCGATCCTCCAGCCCTGCCGACCGGTCATCGATGCGCGGATGCGCGGCGGCCTCGACGCAGGCAGAATACTGCACCGAACGCAGCAAGCATGAGCGTTGCCGGCTCCGGCAGGTACTGATCGTAGAAGCTGCCGCCCCAGATCGCTCCGAGGGGGAAGTCCGCCTGCAGGCTGCCTACCTCGCTGCCGTAGCCGGTGGAACCGTTGATGCTTACGATCCCACCCGTCGAGCGGATTCCGAACAGCTCCCCATCACCATTCCCCGCAAACGCGTAGACGTCGACGTTGGGGATGCTGCCGATCAGCGTCGCGCCCGAGCCGTCTCGGTGTGCTTCCACCAAATAACCGAGATCCGTTGTGAGAAGCAGGCGACCCGAAGCATCTGCGGCCAAGTCACCCGACGAACGGTGTCCGGACAGCGTTCCAACCGTGGTGCCGGCTCCCGTAGCTGGGTCGATGGATATCAATACGTCATCCCCGGCGCCGTATAGAATGCCGTCATCGCCGAAAGTAAGGGCGTCGATCCCGATGCTGCTTCCCGATTCACCGTATCCGTGGTTTCCGATAAACGTAGTGTCGCCGTTGGAGGGATCGATTTCGTACAAGAACCGGGCGTTGACACCGAACAATCGGCCGTTGTGGCCAAAGGCTACGTCCGTAAGCTGAACCCCCATGTTGCCAACTAGGCTGACCTCGCCCGTTGTCACGTCAACGGTCAGCAAGTGTTTCGACGAGTCCACCACGAACATCGGCGCATCGGAATCTCCCTCAGTGAATGATGACAGGAAGACGAGTGGAAGAACGGTAGCGAACAACGATTGACACATAGCGGCGACTTCCTTTTATCCTAGGGTAGCGATGCTCCTGCATTTCGCGACACTCAACGTTGAACTGATGCCGGACACGCTCTGATCCTTCCAAACACATGTACTACGACTGTGTACGTCAAGGATCGACTTGCCAGGCGATTTCCCTTAAGTCCTGCGCGATTCTGTTCTTGCTGGAATTCTCCGGTGAGTCTTGCAGATGGGTTGGCGCGGCGTCCAAGATCAGGCCGGACGACAGTAGCCGATAACTCCGAGTCTGCAGAGCGTCAGGGTTGCGTTGGTGGTAGGGGGGAAGCGCTACGCATGCCGGAGCGATACGTTCATGTGCGGGCGGACCAGCTTGGGCACGCTTCAAGGGATGGTCGAGCATGCGAGTTCGGCTAGCGCGATCCGGAGAAGCAGCGTCTTAAGGTGAAGGGTGCCATGCCCAAGCCCGACGAAGTCGGGCGCCGGCATGCTGATGCGGCGCACGCATGGCGGCGCTTGGCTTGGCCATGCCACCCATCAGATTGCGTGTAATCAGGCATTAGCGTGATCCGGTGAAACGGCACTGAAACACGCGCAAGTCGCGAAGGTCTACATCGCCGTTGGGATCAAGATCCGCAAACTCGCAGGCAGGTTCTACATCGCTTCCGGGTCCTTCCATGCACGACGCAAACACGGCGAAATCCTCCAGATCCACGTCACCATCGTCGTCCGCGTCACCCGGAACCGAGTCGTCGATGGTCAGGTAGGGCTTGGTCTCGCTCTCGGCGTCGAGGGCGTCGATAAACGTTTGAGCCGTCATTGAGGTTGTGTCGGGGTTGATCTGAAAGCGGAATGCGATCCTCGTGTCGCCGCCAAAAAGTGTTTCATTAAGCACGGCGCTGACATCCAGAGCATACTCCCTGGGGGGCAGATTCGGCAGGACGGTAACGGCGTCCTGCAAAACAGCCGGTCCCATGGAGTAATCCGCCGGTGTCTCCCAGGAGTCTGCCGGATAAGCGTAAACGTGAACCTCGGAGTCGGGAAAGGGGAAGGCGGAGACGCCGCGCAGGGTGAAGGTGAGCGTGGCGTAAACCGGCCTGTCCGATGTCACTCCCGCGAGGTTGTATTCCCAGAATACGCGATGTTCGAGGCCCTCGTTTGGCCCGGTGACCGTCCGGGAGATCGTCCCCTCGTATCCGGACTCGTTGAAGGTCCAATCCCAATCGTCGGCTGCGCCGTCGAACGCTCCGTAGACTCCGCCGTCAAGCAAGGTCCCGTCCTTATCCGGGAAGCGAACGATTTCGGCAGCAAAGAGCTTGGCGCTGGTAACACAGACGCCCACGACTGAGGCAATCGCCAGCAGTAGTGCAAGCCGACGCGCACGCACGTCACGCTCTCGATCGCGCAAGCCCTTCATTCCGTCATCCATCCCGTTTTCATGGTTGCAGCGTCATTATGCTCCCGCGCTTTCTGCGGGAGCCGTCATAGAACCCTGCGTTGAAGCGCAGTAGCGCCGCCTCTCGTGGGCGGCGAGAACGCCCGCACACACCACCGACGAGGGGTGGCGCTACGTCGTTTCGGCAAAGCGCGTGCTTTTCAACGGACTGTTGTCCGTGCCCTGTTCGAGTACAAACCTCAACAGAGAGTCTACAGTACATGTTCGTACTCTGTACAGGAGAACCGAAATCCCCACCCCAGTCTAGGCTGGATTCCTCCATCCTGGCAATGATTATAGGGCCAAGCCGATGCGGTCCCAGAAGACACCTCCCCTGTCCCGATCAGGCAGTCGCACAAGCGCTGCCTCTGCGGCAGGTTTCGTTCCTTGACCTGCCCTACCTGCCTTGCGAGTTCCTTGTCGGATCAGAGCCGCTGGCGCCAGCCTGCGGACCGGTCCCACCGCCGGCGCAACGGGCTCTGACCAGCGCGTGCGGTCCCGACGTTGAAAGCTACGACAACCCGAAGATTCGGGTGTGTCGGTGCACTGGCCTGGATTCACTACGTAGGGCAGCGTGGAGCGAAGCGACACGTGCCGATTCGACTGGAACCGTGGCATAGGACAGGGTGTAGCCAACCTTTGGAGGGAGAAAGCACGTGCGGAGCAGGGGTGGGAGAGTGCCGTTTTCCTTCTCGTCGGATGAGCACTCACCAGTGGTATGGCGGCGTTGGCGAGTCGTGTAGAATGTAGCTGAATCGGTGTGTCTTAAGAGAATGGAGATGATCATGTCTGAGATACTGGGCGATGGAGAGGGGGTGGCGAATACTGCCGCGACAGTGAACGCTGCTGCGGCGACGGACGGGGACAAGAAGGCGCAAATAGACTACTACCGGATGCGGCTTGAACAGACGTTAGATCATACGCTTCGTTACAGTCGCCTGATCTACATGGTGAACGGAGGGGCGCTTGCTTTGATGCTTGGAGTCGCCGAATTCGACAGCGTTGCGATGTACCGTGATCATGCGATTTGGATCGGGCTGCTACTGATCGGAGTAATCAACATCGGTCATGGCTTATTTGTTAAGAGCCAGAAGGACTGGGTATCGGCATTCGATGGCGACTACAGGGAGACGGTCGGTCTTGACAAGCGGGGGAGAGAAGACCGGACGAGGTTACGGAGGTTGCTCGGAGGAACACACGCGATTTATGCGAAGATCCACTATTTCGTTGGACTCGTTGCATTACTATGCTGTCTTGGTGTTGGTTTTCTCCTTACGAAGAAGGAGGTAATCGGATGACGCTGCCGATGTGGGTCGGACTCCGCCCGACGAGAAGCGGAATGCGCGATGTGCGATGACATTCATATGGCACTCGCGTGACTCCGCGAGCGTTGCGGATTGAGTATGGTGTCCCCCGATATATGACAATTTATACTGCTTCCTGAATGACGATGGTCGGGATGGGGATCAGGAGGCCGGTGACAATGTGTGGTCACGTAAGATTCGAATCCCCGCGTGGGTACGTGCGGGCACCTGTCATTTCGACTTCCAGGCCGTCGATGCGGACTTCAGGGGTATCTACCTCAAAGGTACAGTGCAAGACGGTATTGGCGAACAAGGATCTGTAGCCTTTACGGTCAAGGAACAGGAAGTCAACTGACAAGGATATGTACCCCGGGCAGATGTTGCCCAGTCCGGCGCCTCTGCAGGTGCGCGAGAGAGCGCATGGTTAACAGTCCGTTGAAAAACGCGGATGGTGCTATAATGGTGTAGCGTCCCCCCTCGTGGGTGACGACTAACGAAGGTTTTCGCCACCCGCAAGGGGTAGCGCTACAGTTTTTCAACGGGCTGTTAACGGTATCAGCCAAAACGTTGTCTGACGGTCGCGGTTTGGATCAGGGGTACGGCTGTCGGTGATCATTCGTGGATCAAAAATCTTCATCCTTCTACCTTCTGCCTTCCCAATCACCCCCACAAACGCAGGGCGTCGTTATAGGTGACGAAGATGAAGGCGCCGATGATGAGGAACAGACCTATGATCTGGGTGGCTACCTGAACTCGGATGCTGATTGGGCTTCCTTTGATCTTCTCTATAAGAAGAAAGACCATCAGGCCGCCGTCGACAATCGGTAGAGGAAGGAAGTTGATCACCGCCAGGTTGGCAGAGATGATAGCCATGAAGAAGAGGAAACTGACAAACCCCATGCGGGCGATCCTGCCGCCTATCGAGACGATCCCCAGCGGGCCGGAGATGCTCTCTACCCCGATACTGCGCGAGAAGATCATGCGATTCATGGTCTGGTAGACGGTCAGGATGAAGTACCAGGTCTTGTGCAGGCCTATCCCCAGCGCATCAACGATGTTGTCGCCTTTGAGGATCTTCCTTTCAGGGGCGAGTATAACGTTGGGGGCAAAGACAACGCGGCCCAGCCAAGGATCGACCATATCAGCGCTCACGTCGATTTGCGCGGTGACGGGCTCTGACAGCGGGTTGGGGCGATACTCCACGGGTACGCTCGTACGTCCTATCAACTCTGTTAGAATCGCGCGAGTTCCCTCATGGTAGCCGATATGCACCTCCTCGACTCCCCTGTTTGTGGTAGCCTCGACGGTCTTCCGTCCGTCAACGGAGAGGATTTGAGCCTCCGGTCCGATGCCCAGAGTCGTACGCAGAGAGTGGGGCACCTCGAACTGGACGGCGTAGACAACTTTGTCCCCGCCCTGGAAGGCGATTTTGACCTCCGACCCCGCATTCCGTTGAAAATGGGAGATCAACTGGCGCCAGTTGGAAACCGGCTCGTCGTTTACTCGGACGATCTCGACCCCCGGGGGTATGTCGGCCTTTGCAGCGGGCGACGGCAGCCCGTTGATCGTTTCCACGATCTTCCCGACCCGCAGGACGTTGTCCGCTACCAGGTTATAGCTGGCGTCAATCGACCCCGGTACCTGCGGAGTAACAATGGCACTCACCACCCGGCCGTCGCCCTTCCTCAGTCTGATGGGGAGACGCTTATCCGCACTCTTGGCGATGACCTTGCGGATGTCTCGGGCTGTGGGATTATCAACACCGTCAAACCTCAGTACGGCATCACCGGGTTCAATACCGGCAGACCTTCCGGCGCCGAAGCGGCGGACCTCGGTGAACTGAGCCTTGGGCCCTTCCTCAGTCTGAGATTCTTCGTCGATCGGCCTGCAGATGGCTTGGATTGTCGCCCGTCCCAATCGGTTGCGTTTGGGGCGTACGAAGTCCTTATAAATGGTGCCGTCGGTCCTGCGCACCGTAAACGCGATGTCCTTCTCCGCGTTGTAGCTGATGGAGCGGGCGATATCCGCCTTGCTGGGTAGGGGGATGTCGTCCCAACTAAGCACGGTGTCACCTGCCTGCAAGCCGGCCAAGTTGCCCCGACCGTCGGGATCGACATAACCGAATCGGATTAGAGGAGTCAGCCCCAATACGCTGGTTGTATCGGGGTCGTCGGCTTCGGATGGATAAAGGGCAAACTGGGGGGGGATTTCGATGCGCACGCGCTTGGCAGATGCATCAGGGTCGCCGGGATCCTTACGGTCGACAAAGATGTCTCCCTTGTTATAGACGAGCATCTCCTGGATGTTGTTGGCGTTTTCATTGGTTACTTTGATGCCGTCGACCTCTACGAGCACGTCACCGGGATGAGGCTGATCAGGCTGGGTCGTATCAATCTCCGGGCCTACGACGACGATTTCGGGCGTCACTCCCTGGGCAATCCCAATCATCTGCTTCCGCGGCGTTCGCGTCGCCTCCGGACGACGATAGTCCGGCGTTAGATGAATGGGGTCCAAGAGCTTGCCGTCGCGCTCGACGACAAACTTGATCGCTCGGTGCGGCGGGGCCAGCAAGATCGACATGGATACGTCGTTGAACTCGAGTATCTTCTCGTCGTTGATGAAGCGGATGTTATCCCCGGGGCGCAGGCCCGCCTTGTGGGCGGGGCTGTCCGGTTCGACCCGGCCGATGCGCGTTGTATCCGCGTCCATCCCAACCATGAACACGATAACGAACAGAAAGCAGGCGAAGAGCACGTTCATCACCACGCCGGCGGATACGATGGCCATCCGGTGGCCTATAGGCTTGTTAATGAACGAACGTGGATCATCCTTGAAGATCAGTTCTTTGCTCTTGTCCTCGAAGTCCTCCTGCCCGAGCATCTTCACGAACCCGCCGAAGGGCAGAATATTGAATGAGTAGCGCGTTTCGCCTTTGGTGAACCCGGCGATTTCCCGCCCGAAGCCTATGGCGAATTGCTCCACGCGCACGCCGGCCCATTTGGCAACCGCGAAGTGACCGAGTTCGTGAACGAAGATGATCACGGAGAAGCCGATCACCATGACAATGTATGGCCAAGCTCCGCCCCAAAGGCCGGTGAGCCACGACTGAGCGACAACCAACAACTCCGGCGGAGTAAACTGCGCTAGCAAGCTACACATCGAGTAACCTCTCGTCGCGCCCACCGATCAGCAGTAAGCAGATCATCGAGCGTGGGCGACGCAATGAAATCATGTTGAACTAACGCCCGCTCGACCTGGCGGGCTATCTCACCATACTGGATCGTACCTTCGCGGAAAAGGTGTACTGCCGCTTCGTTGGCAGCATTGAGCACCGCACCCGCGGTTCCACCTCGCTTGGCTGCCTCATAACCCAACTGCAGAGCCGGAAATCGCTCCAGATCAGGCGGTTCGAGGCTAAGTTGCCGCAGCTTGGCGAAATCCAATCTCTCGGATGGACATGGCCAACGATCCGGGTAGGTCAAAGCGTATTGTATGGGCGTACGCATATCGGGTGTTCCCAGCTGGGCGATCAGCGACCCGTCGCAGAATTCCACTACTGAGTGTATGACCGACTCGGGATGTATAACCACTTCGATCTGATCAGGGTCCGAATCGAAGAGCCAGCGGGCTTCCACGACTTCGAGGGCCTTGTTCATCATGGTGGCGGAGTCGATGGTGATCTTGGGCCCCATATCCCACGTCGGGTGATTAAGGGCGTCTTCAACCGTGATCGTCTTCATCGCCTCGACGCTGAAGGTACGGAACGGCCCGCCGGAAGCTGTCAGATAAATACGCCGCATCTCGCGCGGACGCCCCGCTTGCAGAGCCTGGAATATGGCGGAATGCTCGCTGTCTACGGGGATGATGGTCGCCCCGGTCTTTCGAGCCAGGGGCATGAGCAGTGAACCGGCGATCACCAGGGCCTCTTTGTTGGCAAGTGCCACTCGCCTGCCCTGCTCGACCGCCCGGAGCGTGGCGAGCAGCCCGTCCGCTCCAACGACGGCTGAGACAACACAGTCACAGTCCACATGATCCACCAACCTGACCAGGGAATCGGTGCCACAGAGTACCTCCGTTGAAGCCGCGGCAATCGAAGCGTCCAGATCTGAACCGAGATCGCTCTGAGCGATGGCGACGGCTTGTGGGTGAAAGCGGCTTGCCTGCTCCGCCAAGACGTCCGCCTGCGAACCTGCCGCAAGACCGACCACTTCGAATGCGTGAGGCATCGAAGCGAGCACATCGAGCGTGCTCCGCCCAATAGAACCCGTCGATCCAA
>CP070744.1:4982956-5057558 GCA_020348265.1 Phycisphaerales bacterium
ACAGCACGGAGGCGACAGTCGATGGGGTTTCCACCGGCCTGAGCGAGCCACAGCGCGAAGCGGTACTGCACACCGACGGGCCGCTGCTTATCCTCGCAGGACCGGGGAGCGGCAAGACCCGCGTGGTAACCAACCGGGCAGCACATCTGGCCCGCACGGTCACCGATGCCCACCACATCCTGGCGATAACCTTCACCAACAAGGCTGCTGCGGAAATGCGCGAACGCATGCAGATGCTCGGCGCTGCCGAGGGCATGACCGTCTGCACGTTCCACGCCTTGTGCGCCCGACTCCTCCGAGTGTATCACGACCGCTTTGGCGTACCCCGCGGCTTCACTATCTTCGACCGTGACGACCGCCGCAAAGTGATCAAAAAGGCCATTGAAGCGTGCGATCTGGCAGCCGACCGTTGGCAGCCTGCAATGGTGGACGCGGAGATCAGCCGGGCCAAGAACGACATGCTAACCGCTGCGACGTTCGCATCGCAGGAGACGGACTGGCGACATGCCACCCTGGCGCGGATCTACGCATCCTACGAAGAACTTCTCACCGGGATGGACGGCCTTGATTTCGACGATCTGTTGATGCGTGTTGCCCTGGTACTGCAGGAAGACGACGAGCTGCGCGATAAGCTCGAAGATCGATACCGATATGTTCTCATAGACGAGTACCAGGACACCAACGCGGCGCAGTATACGATAGCGCGACTCCTGACCAGGGAGCGTGAGAACCTCTGCGCGACGGGTGATCCCGACCAGTCGATCTACGGCTGGCGCGGGGCGAATATCGAGAACATCCTTACCTTCGAGCACGACTACCCCGGCGCGAAGGTCGTCCGCCTGGAACAGAACTACCGATCGACCAAACGCATCCTGGCGGCAGCGGATGCACTGATCGCCGGCAATACCCAACGCAAGGAAAAGACTCTCTGGACCGAGAACGACGAAGGTCCGCCGGTGCGCGTCGTCGAATGCGAAGAAGGTAATGACGAAGCTTCGTTGATCGCACGGGCGGTTACCCAGGAGATCAGCAGAAAGACCAGTCCGGATGAAATCGCGGTCTTCTACCGGGTCAACGCGCTGAGCCGCGGGCTTGAGGAAGCGTTCATAAGAGAGGGCATTCGTTACCAGATCGCCGGCGGAGTGGAGTTCTACAACCGCAAGGAGATCAAGGACGTCCTCGCCTACCTCCGTGTGCTGGTCAACCCAGCCGATGAGGTGTCGCTGCTGCGGATCATTAATGCGCCGCCTCGCGGTATCGGAGCCACTACGATCAGCCGCTTGGTCAACAAGGCTCATTCGACCGGTCGGCGGGTGTTCGACGTGCTTTTTAGTGATGAAGAGCTTGCCGGGGTGGGGCGTTCCTCCGGGAAAGTCCGTGATTTCCGCCAGTTGCTGGACAAGCTGAAGACCGTCATTGATCAGCCCGTGTCGAAGGCGCTCGAGCACGTGATAAGTCACAGCGGATTACGGGCACAGTACAGAAGTACGTCTGAAGCGGACGCGTCTCCGGCTGCCAATCTCGACGAGCTCGTCAGCGCAGCCACAGCTTTCCACCAGGAACAGCCGGAAGCGACCATCGTCGATTGGCTCGAACAGACCGCCTTGATCAGCGACATTGATGGCTTGGACCCCGAGGCTGCGATGGTCACGCTGATGACCCTCCATGCTGCCAAGGGGTTGGAGTTCTCCGTTGTGTACATCGTGGGCCTGGAGGACGGATTGCTGCCCTTTAGCCGATACGACGAGGAGACGGACGAGGAAGAGGAGCGTCGGCTGCTGTTTGTAGGGATCACCCGGGCGAAGAAACGAGTGACCCTCTCACGAGTGCGCTACCGGATGCAGCGTGGCATCACCGAACGGACTGTGCGCAGCCGTTTTCTCGACGAACTGCCAGCCGATCAAGTAGAATGGAGCGATGATGCTCCCAAGAAGCCCAAACGCCGCTCTCCGGAAGTCCGTGGAGAACTACCCCATGATATCGCTGAATGGGAAGTGGGGACTTTAGTCCGGCATCCGATCCACGGCTTGGGGCGCGTTCTGGCCATGCATCGCGGAAAGAAGCGAACGCATGTGGACGTCGAGTTCAAGGACGGGTCGAAGCGCTCCTGGGTGTTGGAGTTTGCCAAGCTGGAGCGTGTGGATTATGACGAAGTCGGATGACGCTAACGGAGTGTGGGAGTAGGGATAATGCGATATGGAGTGATCATGGCGGGCGGGGCGGGCGTTCGGCTCTGGCCGCTCAGTAGGAGGAATCGCCCTAAACAACTGCTGCGGCTCTTCGACGGGAAAAGTCTGCTGCGCCAGTCATTCGAGAGGATCGCGGCACTTCTTGACCCCAAGCAGATTTACATCATTACCAACGCTGCTCACCTGGCGATGATTGCGGATGATCTGCCCGAGCTGCCTGCTGAGAACCTGATTGGCGAGCCGGTCGGGCGGGACACTGCCGCCGCTGTCGCCCTACCTGCAGCCGTCCTGCAGCGCAAGGACCCCGAAGCGGTCATCGGTGTGTTCACCGCCGACCATATCATCACCCCCATCGAGAAGTTCACCGGTGCGGTGGACAGGGCGTTCGCGATGGCCGAGGAACGCGCTCACGCCCTGGTGACGATGGGCATCACCCCCACCGGCCCGGACACCAACTTCGGTTATGTGCAACGCGGTGAGCGCGTCTCGGATGGCGTGTTCAGAGTCGAGAAGTTCGCCGAAAAGCCGGACGTTGATACAGCCAAGAATTACGTCTCGAGCGGGCAATACTACTGGAACAGTGGCATGTTTGCCTGGCGAGCTTCCGCTATCCTCAGTGAGTTGGAGAAGAACCTCCCGCAGTGTTATGGCCCCATTTGTGAGATAGCCGACGCATGGGACACCGGTAAGCGGGATCAAAAACTGACCAGCATCTATCCAGAGCTTACCAAGATCAGCATCGATTATGCGGTAATGGAGCACGCCAAACATGTGTTGGTCGTAGAGATGGCCTGCGACTGGATTGACGTGGGCTCGTGGCCGGCGATGGCGTCGGTGATTCAGGCCGACGCGGACGGAAACGTCTCCACCTGTCCGAGGGTAACACACCGTGATTCGCGAACCAGTATTGTTGTGTCTGAAGACGATCATTTGATTGCCACGATGGGTGTGGACGATCTCGTCGTTGTGCGGTCGCCTGATGCCACGTTAGTCTGCCGGCGTGATCGCACGGACGATCTGAAAGCGCTTGTGGAAGAAGTCCGTCAAAAGTACGGTGAGCAGTATCTGTAGCCCACCGCTGCTGGGTCCCTGGCAAGTGTGTAAACTCGAAACTCATGACCCGCTATCTCGGCATAGACTACGGCAGCAAACGCATCGGCCTGGCAATCAGCGACCCGAATACAGGCATCGCATCCCCGTTATCGACGATCGAAGTCACGGGTGGTCTGCGGCAGCACGTCGACGCGGTGGCTCAGTTTCTCGCGGAGTATGAGGTAGATGCGCTGGTAGTAGGGTTGCCCTTGAATATGGATGGAATCGAAGGCGGACAGGCCAAAGTCACGATGGCCTTCGGCGACGAGCTCTCGCAAGTGACCAGCCTGCCCATCCACTACCACGATGAGCGGCTGTCATCGCGGTCCGCTGTGGAGCTTTTGCTTCCGGCAGAACTCACGCGCAAGAAGAAGAAGGCTCGGCTGGACTCCGTCGCCGCCCAAGTGATGTTGCAGGATTTCTTGAATGCACAAACGGAGGGATAACGCTGCGTGCCATTTTCCCCGGGGCATCGGGTCAAGGCGCGTCCTCGGTGAGCCTAAACGCTTTCATGGAAATCGATCATGCTCGAAGGCAAGAACATCATTCTGAGGTTGCTTACTGAAGACGACCTCGAGGAGTTGCTTACCCGTGCGAACGACTATTCACAAAAGGGTGAATTCATAAGCACGAAGTTCCTCGTTCCTGCCGTTTTCCGCAAGGAATTCAACGAGCACGGCTGGTGGCAGGATAACAAGGGCATGATGCTCATCACCGACAAGAACGGGCGAATGCTCGGGAGCATCGTCTTCTTCGAGGCGTTCATGCACGAAGCGGGGTATGAGATTGGCTACGGTATCCTCCGACAGGATGATCGCGGGCAGGGATACATCACCGAAGCGCTGCGCATATTCTCAGCTTACCTGTTCGAGTTGAAACCCATTGCCCGCTTGCACGCCAAGATGGTCAAAGGCAACGTGGCCTCACAACGTGTGCTGGAGAAGTGCGGGTACCGATTGGAGGGCACGTTCAAGAGATTCGGCTTCGTCCGCGGTGAATATCGGGACCATGAAGTGTACGCACTGCTGAGAGAGGACTGTCCTTCGCTTGACGAGACCCTGCAAGTCTAGCACACCTTAGACAGCTTCCGCGACACCGTCTGCATTCTCTCCATTATGCGATGGAGCCAGTGCCAGAATAGCCGCGTGGATCTTCCTCGTCGCCTCTCGAACGGCATCGCGGGCATGATCCGCTTTGCGGAATTCACTCAAATCGACCGGCCGGCCAAAATGTACTCGGGCGCGGTGCCGGGCGAGAAGACCACGTACAATGCTGTCATGGTATACCACTCCACTGATGTGCGCCGGAATGACTTCCGCGCCGGTCTTCAGAGCCAGCATGGCCACGCCGTCTTTGGGTTCAACCGTCTCCCCCGGAGGCACAATCCTCCCTTCGATGAAGATACCCAGGGCTTTGCCGCTTCTGAGGTGGCGAATGGCGTGTTTTGTGGCGGCGGTATCCCGCCCGTCACGCTTGACCGGTATACACTCGACCATACGCAGGAAGAACCGGACGATGGGCCAGTTGGTGAACTCCACCGCAACCATGAACGAAATGGGTCTATAGGAAACAGCCGCACTTAGGAATAGCGGATCGGCTGAACAAGTGTGGTTGGCGGTGAGAATGACGGCGCCCTTCCGCGGGACCGTCGGCCTGCCTACGAGCTTGAGACGCCACCAGAACTTGGCCAGGAACTCGTTGAGATTCTCAGCCGCGGTCAACCCCGTGCCGTGGGCACCGCGATGAAGTCGCACAAAGAGCGTCACAAGCCCCGCGCCGAAAGTCACGCCGGCAACAACGAGCAGGATATACCCGGCCCACCGGTCGACCTGACTCCAAGCCGGTACACCCAGCGCACCTGTGGCCAGCAAGAGTGCTCCCGTGCAGCAGACGTCCTTGACTCCGAATACACGTCCGCGGAAACGGTCGGCAACGGTCCGTTGAAGCAGCGAATTGAAACTGGCCATTACGGCTACCGCAAACATGCCTGCCAGAACCACGCCGACGGCTCCGATCCACGCCAGCGTCGTGGGTTCGAACCCTAGAAAGACCGATGATGCGAAGACAGCGATCCCGCCGGCGATGCCGAATAGGCCCCAGGTCATGGCAATCTCGCTGCGCAGAGCGTCGCCCAAGACGGCGATTATGATCGCACCTAGGATGAAACCCAGGCCGAGGAATGCCCGATAGTTGCTCATCGCCCCATAGCTGCCGTGGTAGACGTCCCGGACGATGGCAGGAATCACACTGTTGACTAGCGGACCGCAGAACCACACCAACGAGGCTACGGCAATTAGCTCAAGCACGTGTTTGTGGCTGCGGGCATAACGAAAGCCCGCACGCAGCTCTCCGAGGGTGGAAGGTGTCGTCCGACGACTCGAAGCTGGGGCAAGTTGGGGCGGCGGGATCAAGACCATGAGCAGCACCGCGGACAGCAGGAACGTTCCTGCATCGATACGGAATGCAATCACAGGGGCGTAGTGATCGGCGAGGTAGCCCCCGATCTTTGCTGCAGCCATTGTCGCGATGATTCCCAGCCCGCTGATCATTCCGTTTGCCCGAACGAGTTGCCCGGGTCTGATCAAAGTCGGCAGCAAAGCCGACCGGGCAGGCGAGAATACTGCCGCGAACAGCCCGACGAACAGCAACGGGAGGACGGGCCCCCAGGTTCCCCAGTCCTGCATCCACCCGATCAGCACCACGAAGCAGAACATTATGACGCACCGGGCAACGTCGGCGGCGACCATGAGTGCGCGTCGTGGAAGCCGATCCGCCAATACACCCGCCAATGGGGCGAGGAGGAAGAAGGGCACGAAAAAGGTAAACGTCATCCGGGCGCTGAGAGGAGTGATATCGACGTCGGCGCTGAGGGCATCCTGAGTCTTGAGAATCGCCATTTCCGAGAGATGGTCGCCCATCGCGCTGACCGCGTACGCGCACCACAGAAGAACAAAGTTGCGGTTACCCAATAGACTTTCGGGTGGAGTGCGGGTTTCGTGCGAGGCTGAAATCATGGATAACAGGCTGTCCTTTGCTCTCGATCGGCGAAGAGACCCGTTGCGAAACCGGGCTGGCGTCACGAAAAACGCCTCATCGTATGGCCATATCGACGTTTTGGACAGCGTTTCGTAAAGGGACCGCTAGGTTTCAGCAGCGTAACGCCTGTGAGAATCGTTGCAGGAACATTCCTCATGGTGGAGAATGCGGAGGGTACGAATTGGTGATTGGTCCTTTTGGGGTACAGGAACAAGAGCGAGGACGAACATCGTGTTGTACATGAGTCTGAAGACATGGATTGCCCTTTCCGTCGCAGTGTGTCTGAGTGGTGGCGCAGCCCCGCCCAACAAGGACGCCGGCGAGCAGCCACCTCCGAAGGCTTCGGCAGGCGATGAGCGTGAGGAATCAGCGGCCACCGAGCCCGCGCCCAAAGACGCTGCAATAGTGCAGACTTCCGGTGCGCAGCCCTCTGAGAAGGCCCAGCCAACCGAGGTGACGCAGAAACCTCCAGATCCCGAGAAACCTGATCCGGTGCCTACTCCGATCGATGGCTTAAAGGAGATGACCACCGAATCCGGCGTCAGGTACTGGGACATCAAAATCGGTGACGGCGAGTCTCCCGAGCGGGACGCGACCATCACGGCACATTATTCAGGCTGGATCAAGGGCGGCAAGCTGTTTGACAACACGCATGAAAGGCAACGTCCCCACACGTTCCCACTCGCCCGGAACGCACCCGGTTTCATCGACGGCATGATGGGAATCAAAGCCGGAGGAAGAAGACGCATCGAGGTTCCTCCGGAGGCTGGCTACCCCGCGGGGAAGGGCCCTCCGGGCGTGCCCGACGGAGCGACACTGATCTACGAGATCGAGGTGCTTCGCGTCAAGAATCCGATTCCAGAACCGGTCCAGACCAGTACGGAAGGCCTAAACCCGATCAGCAGGCCCTCGGGCCTTACGATCTGGGACATCAAGGTAGGCGACGGCGCGCTTCCCAAGCCCAATTCCATCGTTACGGCGCATTTCTCGGGTTGGCTTCCGGATGGAAAGCTCTTCTACAGCACGGTGAAGAAGGGCAGGCCCGAGAGCTTTGCCCTCGACAAAGTCATCAAGGGGTTGGGAGAAGGCATAAGTACAATGAAGGTCGGAGGAAAGCGGCGGCTCGAAATCCCGTACGAACTCGGGTACGGCGAGGCTGGACACGAGCCTTTCGTTCCGCCGAAGAGCACGCTGTTCTTCGAGGTCGACCTTTTCGATGTAAGTAACCCGCTGCCCCCTCCGAAGCAGACATCGGTTAAGAACCTCAAAGAGGTAGTGCTTCCCTCCGGTCTTAAGTACTGGGACATCAAAGTCGGCGACGGGGCTACGCCGCTGCGGACGTCGATGGTTACGTTCCATTACTCGGGCTGGCTGACCGACGAGACCCTGTTTGACAGTTCCGTTCAACGTGGCAGTCCACTGCGAATGAAGCTGAAGAAGACCGGACTCGAGGGGTGGATCGAAGGCATCAGCTCGATGAAAGTGGGCGGCCAGCGACGCCTGGAGATCCCCCCGGATCTGGCCTTCGGCGAAAAGGGAAGCCCCACGAGGAAAGGTGAACCACAGAGGGTTCCACCGAATGCAACGGTAATCTACGAGGTGGAGTTACTGAAGGTGGAAGACTGAGATGCGTTGTAAGCAAGGAGTAAACCCTGAGTGCGGTTCCATGCCGGCCTGGTGACCGCTGGGAACGAGTCGAGTCGGTAGCTTGTATTGTTGCGTGTATCCGAAGCGTGGAGAAAAACAGAAATGACCCGTTTTCTTATGATTATGGCGAGCACATTGGCTGTCAGTGTCACAACATTGGCAGACGACACCAAAGATGCCGGCGGCGCGGCAGAGAAGAACGCCGGCCTGCTTCCCTTGGTGAAGGTCGAGACGACACTCGGGGACTTCGTTCTCGAGCTTAACGGCGAGAAGGCGCCCACATCCGTAATGAATTTCATCTGGTACGCGGAGGACGGCTACTACAATGGAACGATCTTCCATCGCGTAATCCCCGACAAGTACATTCAGGCTGGGGGATACCTGCCCAATCTGGACAAGAAGATCAAGGGCTTGCGACCGGGTATCCCCAACGAATGGAACAATGGTCTAACGCATGAGAAATGGAATATAGCGTATTCGCGAAAGCTCAAGTTCCCCAATTCGGCGACCTCGCAGTTCCTCATCCACGTTGAGGACAATTACGACATGGCTCTGCCGCGCCCGGACGGTGCAGGTTACGCCGTGTTTGGCAAGGTCGTGGACGGGTTTGACGCCGTGAAGAGGATCCGTGACGCAAAGACTACCACGGATGGCAAGTATGGTGGAACCGCCTCCACGGTGCCGGCCGAACCCATCGTCATCAAATCAGTCAAGGTCCTGCTCGATTTTGACCGTAAGACACTCGAGGCTATCGCCCACAAGAGAATAGCGGAACTCCAGGATGAAAGAGAGCGGGTCAAGACCGAGACGATCAAGGAACTACAACCTGTAATCGCGGAGCTTGAAGCGGAAGCCAATCAGAAGCTGATCGTAACCGAATCCGGCCTGATGTACGTGGATGTTCTGCGCGGCGGGGGGCCGTCACCTGGCATAAAAGATACGGTTACGGCGCACTTCGTCACCAGACTGCTGGATGGTACGGAGATTGCGAACTCGTACGTCAAGGACCAGCCTTCGGTCTTCAGACTTCTTGACACCGTACCTGGGTGGCGTGAGGGGATGCTGACTATGAGAGTCGGCGGGAAGCGCAAGATGATCGTTCCTGCGGATCTGGCATACGGCCCGGTGGGGCTCAAGGGTGTTGTTCCGCAGAACGCCACTATGGTCTACGAAGTTAAACTTATCTCCATTGAACCTGAGGAGAACGAATCCGCTGCTACGGAAGGAAAGGGTAAATGATGCAAAGAGTCCTACTGACTGTGCTGGTTCTGGCACCGGCGGCGACACTCATGGCGGATGCCTCTGCGGCGAATCCGCGTATCAAGATGGCGACGACGCTCGGTGACATCGTCATACAGCTCGATGCAGAGAAGGCGCCGATAACCGTGCTGAACTTCGTGCAGTACGCCGAAGACGGGTTCTATAATGGAACCATCTTCCATCGGGTGATGAGCAACTTCATGATCCAGGGGG
This sequence comes from Phycisphaerales bacterium, assembly GCA_020348265.1. Taxonomy (GTDB): domain Bacteria; phylum Planctomycetota; class Phycisphaerae; order UBA1845; family UBA1845. The sequence goes on from CP070744.1 coordinate 4,992,394, forward strand.
GGGGCTTCACTCCCGAGATGGACAAGAAGACCGAGGGGCTGCGCGCCCCCATCAAGAACGAGTGGGAGAACGGGCTGAAGAACGAGCGCGGTACGATTTCAATGGCCCGGCTGGGGCGTCAACCGGACTCAGCCACCGCTCAGTTCTTTATCAACGTCGTTGATAACGCCGGTTTGGATCAGCCGCGTGATGGCGCCGGGTATGCCGTCTTTGGCAAGGTTGTCGAGGGTCTGGAGACTGTGGACAAGATCCGCAACACCGCTGTCGGTACGAACGCCAAGTACGGCGGCGGTCGTCAGTCCGTTGTGCCCGTCGAACCGGTGATCATCAAATCCATGGTACTGCTTGATGAATTCGACCGCGCCAGGATTGAGGCGAAGGTTGAAGCGTCGAAGGTCGCCGCAGAGAAGGCGGCAGCGGCGGGAAACGCTGAATTCGCCAAGAAGGTGGACGAGGCCAAGGCCAAAGGCATCAAAACTGCGTCCGGGCTGATCAACTACGATATCGTCGTTGGTCAGGGAGATTCACCCGAACCGACGGACCGGGTCACGGTACATTATACCGGATGGCTGACTAATGGTTCGAAGTTCGACAGCTCGCACGATCGTGGACAGCCAGCTTCATTCCCTTTGAATAACGTTATAAAGGGCTGGACTGAGGGCGTCGGCACGATGAAGGTCGGCGGCAAGCGAACAATGATCATTCCGTCGGAACTCGGTTATGGCGAGCGCGGGGCGGGCGCCAGCATCCCACCCAATTCCACGCTTGTGTTCGATGTTGAGTTGCTTGCGATTGAGTAGTACAGCAGGCGGGGCGATTCGATGCCTCCTCCTGCCGGCATGTGCAAGAATGGTACCGCATAACCTCATCATCCCGAGCGATGATCCGAGGAACATGATTACTGACGGAGAAGACAATGGCTGAAGACGCAACGGGTCAGGAAGACTTGATGGCGGTCATCGCCACCGACAAGGGTGAAATCAAGCTCAAGCTGTTTCCCGAGGAGGCACCCCTGACGGTGATGAACTTCGTCAACCTCTCTCAAAGGGGCTACTAAAACGAACTGAAGTTCCACAGGGTCATCGAGGACTTCATGATCCAGGGCGGAGATCCGACGGGCACAGGACGAGGCGGGCCCGGATATAGATTCCAGGATGAGTTCAATCCGGGACTCCGGCACGATTCCGCCGGGACATTGTCCATGGCCAATGCAGGGCCGGGCACCAACGGCAGCCAGTTCTTCATCACCCATATACCCACGCCTCATCTGGACGGCAAACACTCCGTGTTCGGCAAGGTCGTAAGCGGGCAGGACACCGTCGATGCCATTGCGTCGAATGACTTGATGAAGACCGTCACCATTGTTGGAGATTCTTCGGGGCTATTCGAGACGCACAAATCACAGTTGGCGGAATGGAATCGGATCCTGGATCAGCAATGATCGCTTGAGGAGTATACGGACGAGTCCTTCAACAACAGGTAGTCGGCGGCCGGACGACATCGGGCCGGCCGACACCGTCCTCGGGTTCTCCTGAGTTCAATCGCGGGTATCCAGCGTTGGGCGGCTCAGGTGAACAAGCGAAAGTGAACCCGGATTGGGTTCTCACATTCGGTCATCCCGGTCGCCTCGTTGCATGTATCCGGGAAAGTGCTACGCTTAGACGACAGTAACCCGGCTGCGGAGCCGGGCATGCTTTCATTTATCGTGGGTATTGAGACTCAGCTGCCATGAACGGACAACGAATGCTTTGGGCGACGTGTGTCGTCCTGCCTCTTTTGGTCACAGGTTGTCAGACAACTCAGTCGCGCTCTTTGCAGCCCCTGGTGCAGTTTGACACGAATCTCGGCAAGATCACTCTTGAGCTGGACGGCGAGCAGGCTCCCCGCGCCGTACTGAATTTCGTCGAGTATGTCGAGGACGGGTTCTACGATGGAACGGTCTTCCATCGCGTCCTGCAGGACTCGCTGGTTCAAGGCGGTGGTTATACGCCGGATCTGGAGAAGAAGACTCAGAAACTGCGAGAGGGAATCCGGCGGGACCCCGACAACGGCCTGAGAAACACGCGAGGCGCCATCGCTATGGTCCACGCGCCGGGCCGGACTGTGCCCATCCAGTCAGAGTTCTTCTTGAATGTCAGCGACAATCCGAGCCTCGACCAATGGCAGGGCGACAGTCCGGGATACACGGTTTTTGGGAAGGTCGTCGAAGGCATGGAGACGGTGGATCGGATAGGCGGGACGCCTCTGGGGCCTCATACGAACTACGCTGGTGGACAACTGCCCGTCGTGCCGGTTGATGCCGTGGTGATCAGGAGCGCCAGGATGATGACCGCGTACAATCCGCGTGATCTCCGAGCGGTGATAGACGCGGCTGAGGCTGAAGCACAACGCTTGCTCCGAGAGGCTGAAGAAGCCAGAGAGAGGGCTTTTCGCCAGAAAATAGAAGAGGTAGAAGCAGAGTATGGGAAGCTGACGACAACCGAGTCCGGGCTTCAGTATGTGGATATGCGCGTCGGAATCGGGCCCATGCCGTTGCCTGAAGATGCGGTGAGATTTCACTACCGGGCGACGTATTCTGACGGCACGGAGATCGCCGATTCGTGGCAGAGTGAGCCAAGGTCAAACCCTGTCAGCCGAATGCTGCCAGGCGTTCGGGAGGGGGTCCTGTCGATGAAGGAGGGTGGAAAGCGTTTTATGGTTATCCCCCCGGAGCTTGGCTACGGAAGTGAAGGCGTGAAGGGCAGGATTCGAGGCGGCGCTACCCTCCTCTTTGAAATCGAGCTGCTGGCTATAGAGGAGGCTGAGTAGTCCCCGTTAGCTACTGATGTCCAGTCCATTGACCACGCTACGGTGGCAGCACAGTCAAGCCGCCCCGCTGAATTGCGTATGTCCACGGAATCCCCTCATCCACTGAGCGATCGAGACGAAACGCCTCCGACTATGCCCCAGGCCGGGAATCGCGTACGCCTGGCTCGCAAGTTTACGTTCGAGGCAGGACACCGGCTTCCCCACGCTCCGCCGGATCACAAGTGCCGGGGAATTCACGGGCACAGTTTCACGGTTGAAATCGTCTGCGAAGGGGAGATCGACCCGCAGTCCGGCTGGTTGATCGATTTTGCGGACATCAAACACGCATTTGCCCCGCTCCTTGCTAGACTCGATCACCGCATGCTCAACGATATTGAGGGCCTCGAGAATCCCACGGTTGAGAACCTCGCCCGATGGATCTGGATCCGCCTGAAACCCCAACTACACGTGCTTGCGCAGGTCAACGTGTATGAAACCCACGCAGCTCGCTGCGAGTACAGGGGGTAGGAACGGGCGGATACGCCGGTGGCATGTGTTTGCTTGGCAGCGCCGTGACGGTGATACGGATTTTCTTCCGTGCGCAGAAAAAGGGCCGGCAGGTCGAATGATCGTCCTGCCGGCCCGCGCTATTGCGCTAGTTGTGTGCTTCCCGACGTTCTACGGATAGACAAACGCCGTCTCGAACACCACATAACCCACCTGCTCGGTTGTGTGGTTGCGCTCGATGTCGCCGATTTGGTCCTCATCGATCACGACATCCAGCGTTGTTGCTGTGGTCGGGTTTGCACCGTAGGTGTAGGACCAACCACCGTTTCCGCCGTCGACACCGGCCAGAGTGGTTACCGCCATCGTCGGTACCGAAGCAAACGCTGTGTTGAACGTGTAGGTGAACGGTGGACCGTTGGTGATGCCACGCACGGTATCCGCACCTACCAGAGCCTCGAAGGCAACTCCGCCTATCGTGCCGTGACCGGCCTCGAAGACGATGAAGCCCACCGTCTCATCGGCCCGTGTCGTGTTCGTGTCCTCGGCTACCTCCTTACCCGTCTTCAATGCGCTAGCCGACGGCGGATTGGTCCGGAAAGTGCCCTGACACCAGAAGACAGACCAGAGCGGATCGTTCTCACTCATCACCTGGCCGATCACAACAGGGTTGGTGTAGGTGTTGCCGTACGTCTGGGTCTCACCCACCCAGCTGTTGTTCTCGTCCGTGACGGTCGAGAGATAAGTCTGGGCCTCGATGTCGACACCATCGATCGTCCAGGCGCCTTCTTCGACCACCAAACAGCTGACATCCTCGGCCGCGACTGCACCACCTGACGGATTCTGCAGGCGGATGTCAAAGCTCGTGGACGTCACGCTGCTGATGCGAGTTACCACTGGCGTGGTGTTGTTGGCGTACTCCGCCGAGCAAACCACAACCGGATTGACGTACGTGTTGGTCAGGTTTACCGTCACGTAGCTAGCGCCCACGCTTACCGTGCCACCTTCCATCTGGGCAACAGGTCCGGTGAGACACTCGTCGTTCACTTCATCGCAGCCCTGTCCCGGACAGGGATCGCTGCCCGCCTGGCAGAAGCCACCGACGCAAGTCTCCGCTCCGTTGCAGAAGAGCCCGTCGTCGCACTCGGGATTCGTCTCACAGTCATAGCAGCTGTCGCCGCCCTCGTCGCAGTACTGGCCCGGACACGGATCGCTACCGCCCTGGCAGTCCAGGGTGGCGTTGCAGACCTCCGCACCATCACAGAACGCGCCGTTATCGCAGTATGCGTCATTGGGCACGTTATCGCACGAGTCGGTGCCTTCGTTGCACGAGTCATCCGTGCATCCGACGCCGTCGTTGCAGTCAACGGTTGTACCGGCCTGGCAGCCGAGCACCTCATCGCAGGTCTCGGCGCCGTCGCAGTACGCTCCATTGTCACAGTTGGCATTATCGGGCACATTGTCGCAGGAATCCGTGCCTTCATTGCAGGAATCGTCCGTGCAGGCAACGCCGTCGCCGCAATCAACGGCGGTTCCATCGACGCAGCTGCCGCTCACGCAGTCTTCGACACCGTTGCAGTACAGCCCGTCATCACAATCAGCCGGGACGCCGCATTCCGGCCCGGCCGATGCGGTCATGGCAACGTCATCGACGCAGATGTCGCTGGTATAGCTGGTACCGGTGACACCCCGGAAGCGTATCTTGATCAGCGTGCCGTCATAGGCGCTCAGATCCACGGCGGCCTGGTACCAGGTATCGCCCTGGTTTCCGGACAGGCTCCACACTTCCGCCCAGTCAACGCAGTCCTCGGACACCTCCACATACAGAGTGCCCATAGCTGCACCGTACATGTGGTACCAGAAGGTCATCTCCGCGGCACTGGCTCCGGTGAAGTCGAAGCACGGTCCCTCGATGATGCCGGTCACGTTGGGATAGTTCGGGCTGGACGCTTCGGTGTACACGTAGTACGTACCGCCGTGAGCCCCGGACGGCCCCGTGCTGCTTGATGAAGTCGAACCGGTGTTTCGCGTCCAGTCCATTGCATCACCGCCGACGTTGACCCAATCTCCCCATCCGCTTTCGTATCCTTCCGAATACGGGAAGGAGGAGATTTGGGTGGCGCAATCGTTGTAGCAGACACCGCTGACGCAAGTGTCGACCGTGCAGTCGTTTCCGTCATCGCACTGCCCGTTTTCGGTGCAGGGTATACAGACATCGCTCGCCTCATCGCAGCCCTGCATCGGGCAGGGATACGTGCCCGGCTGGCAGAATCCGCCGGCGCAGGTCTCCGCTCCGTTGCAGAAGAGGCCATCGTCGCACTCAGGATCGCCGCCGCAGGTAACCGCCGGCGTGATGGTCAGCGAGAGATCGTCAATGGTCATATCACTGGTATAGCTGCTGCCCGTTACACCCCGCCAGCGCATCTTGACCTTCTGGAGCGCATATGCCGACAGATCGACGCTGGCCTGATACCAGGAGTTACCCTGATTCCCGGATAGACTCCACACCGTATCCCAGGTGACGCAGTCCTCGGATACCTCAAGGTTGAGCGTACCCATGGCGGTTCCGTACATGTGGTACCAGAAGGTCAGGTCCGCGTCACTAGCTCCGGTGAAGTCGAAGCACGGGCCTTCGAGGATTGCCGTTTTACTGGGATAGTTGGGGCTGGAAGCCTCCGTGTAAACGTACCAGGTCCCACCATGAGCGGCCGATGGCCCTGTGCTGCTCGATGGAGTCCCGCCACTGTCGCGGGTCCAATCCATGTCATCGCCGCCGACATTGCCCCAATCACCCCAGCCACTCTCGAATCCTTCGGTGTAGGGGAACGTTGATACTTCAGTCGAGCAATCGTTGTAGCAGACGCCGTCTATGCAGTCGTCGACCGTGCAATCACTGCTATCGTCGCAATCTGCGGGTACGGCGCACTCTGCGGCCTCGCACTGGTCTGTAGTCTCGTTGCAGTACTGCGGGGCGCAGGGATCACCGCTTGATACGCAGTCCGAAACGGGATCACAACTTTCCGTGCCGTTGCAGAACAGCCCGTCGTCCGGGCAGTTGGTGTCGTTGGCTACGTTGTCACACGAGTCCGTTCCTTCGTTGCAGGAATCGTCCGTGCACCCCACGCCGTCGCTGCAATCGATGGCCGTTCCGGACCGGCAATCGAGCGTGGCATGGCAAATCTCTGTACCGTCGCAGTAAAGGCCGTTGTCGCAATTGGCATCGTTGGCGATGTTGTCGCACGAGTCCGTGCCCTCGTTGCAGGAATCGTCCGTGCACCCCACGGCGTCATTACAGTCGACGGCCGAGCCGGACTGGCAATCCAACGTTGTGTGGCAGGTCTCGGCTCCATCGCAGTACAGGCCGTTATCGCAGTTGGCGTTGTTGGCGATATTGTCACACGAATCCGTGCCTTCATTGCAGGAATCGTCCGTGCAGCCAACGCCGTCATTGCAGTCTACAGCCGTGCCAGCCTGGCAGGTCCCGCCCACGCATGTCTCTGCGCCATTGCAATACACGCCGTCATCGCAATCGGGATCGCCTCCACAGTCGTAGCAGAAATCGCCGCCCTCGTCACAAAGTTGACCCGGACATGGATCGCTGCCCGCCCGGCAATCCAGCGTGGCGTGACAGGTCTCCGTCCCATCGCAGAACAGGCCATTATCGCAGTTGCCGTCGTCGGCGATGTTGTCGCAAGAATCCGTGCCTTCGTTGCACGAGTCGTTGGTGCAACCCACGCCATCATTGCAGTCGACGGTGGTTCCGGCTTGGCAGTCGGAGGTCGCATGGCACCATTCTGCACCATCGCAATACAGACCATTGTCACAGTTGGCATCGTTAGTGAGGTTATCACACGAGTCCGTACCTTCGTTGCAGGAGTCATCCGTGCAGCCCACACCGTCATTGCAGTCAACAGCCGTGCCGGACTGGCAATCCAACGTGGCATGGCAAGTCTCCGCGCCGTCGCAGTAGAGACCATTATCGCAGTTGGCATCGTTGGCGACGTTGTCACACGAGTCCGTGCCTTCATTGCAGGAGTCGTCCGTGCATCCCACGCCGTCGTTGCAGTTGACGCTCGTTCCCGACTGGCAATCCAACGTAGCATGGCATGTTTCCGCGCCATCGCAGTAGAGGCCGTTATCGCAGTTGGCATCGATGGCGATGTTGTCGCAGGAATCGGTGCCCTCGTTGCAGGAGTCATCCGTGCATCCTACGGCGTCGTTGCAGTCGACAGCCGTGCCGCTTTGGCAGTCACCGTACGCATCGCAGGTTTCCACGCCGTTGCAGTAGGCCCCATCTGAGCAGGCGGCATCGTTGGTGCACTCGCACGCGGGGCAGGGTCCGCCACAGTCGATGCGATCCTCTCCCTGGTTCTGAATCCCGTCGCTGCAAGTCGCGGTGCCAGTGTTACGGCCCCAGATCTGCACGTCATCAATATTCCAGCCGCAGAACTGCCAGGAAGTGTCAGTCGTACCCATGGTCCATCGGAGGTAGACGGTGGGTTGATTGTCCGCAATCGCGGAGATGTCGAACTCCTGGAGGGTCCAGGCGGTGTCAGCCACCTGGGCGCTGTTCTGCCATACCGTCGTCCAAGTGCTACCGTTGTTGCTCACCCTGAAATAAGCATGGTCGTAGGTGTTGACCTCGACGCCGAGCCAGCGCTGAAAGGTCACACTCACTTCCACCAGATCGGTGCAGTCAATTGCGGTCGTGGTCAAATGTGTCTCGGGAAGGCTGTTTTCATAGTCTCCGCTGAGGTTATAGCCGTACACGTTCGTGCCGGTGTATCCACTGGTCGGATCAGGCCCGCCATACTGTCCGCCACCGCCGGTCGGCTGCCCCCATGCCCAGAGCCCCTCGACCGACCACCCCGGATTCGTGTTCATGGTCCATTCATACTGAACCGTTGGGGCCTCGACGCATTGGTCGTTCACTTCGTCACAGGACTGCCCCGGACAAGGATCGCTGCCCGCCTGACAGGATTGCGACACGCAAGTCTCCGCACCATTGCAGAAGAGGCCGTCGTCGCAATCGGGATCGCCGGTGCAGGGAGCGAGCAAGTTCAACGTGTTGATCACGTCGATGCGACCATACCCGTAGGCGCGGTCGAACCCGGCCGGGCCCATGTCGATGGCCCCGTCGCGGATGATCTGGCGTACCTCAGCGGGTGTAAGCGTCGGATCCACGTCCAAGACCAAGGCGACGAGACCGGCTACGGTGGGGCAGGACATGCTTGTGCCGCTCATACCCGTGATCGAGGCACCACCAGCAGCCGTGCTCGCGGACCAGATGTTCGCACCCGGGGCGGTCACGTCGAGATAGTCACTCTCGTTGCTGAAGCAGCCGACATCGTCCGTCTGAGGGGCATAGTCGGTGCAGATTCCCCAGTTCCAGTTTGTGGTGGGGTCTTCGCAAGTCGGATAGTCGTTCTTCCAGGTCATTCCCACGGCGATGACATCGACACCGCAGGCCGGCGAACCCATAGCGTTGCTGTAGTTCTCATTGCCGGAGGCGGCCACAGCCACGACGCCGTTAGCTACGGCATTATTCGCCGCGACAGCCCAGCTGTGTGTACACGGCCCGCTGTAGTTCCCGGTGCCAATACTCATGCTGATAACGTCAGCCTGTGCACCGGATGCCGACTGGTCTGCGCAGTAGTCAATACCCGCGATGATGTCGCTGTCATAACCGCCGCCGGCAAAGTTCAGGACCTTGCACCCGATCAGTGTCGCTTCCGGAGCCACACCCTGGAATGGCATCGATCCTGTGCCGCAGGGGTCCCAGCTTATTCCGGTTCCACCGAGGGCAATGCCGGAACAGTGTGATCCGTGGCCGTTGTCGTCTTCAGGGTTGTTGTCATCGTTATAGAAGTCGTACCCTTTCGACGTATCGATTCGATCAGAGTACATCACGTGATCCGAGTCGATCCCGGTGTCGACGACGCAGATGCGCACGCCGGCTCCGTCCGCGGACAAGCCCGCTCCAGTTATCTGACTCTGCAGGCCGCGAATCAAGGGAATGCTGTCGTGGAGTTTGAGGACGTTGGGATGATATTCATCCTTCTCGACTTTCACTACACCTGGCATGTTCCTCAGTGCGTCAACCTGATCTTCCGGAATATCCCGCAGGTTGAGTACGTTGGGCATGGTGTCCCCGTACTCGTAATGCACTTTTCCTTTGTTTAGCGCGGCGAAGCTCCGGACATCTGCACGCTCGACCGCGTTGCGCGTGAACATCGGTTCCATGTAAACCAGCACGCTGACCAAGCCCGCTTTGGCTCGCGGACCGTCCATCGACATGGCATCTGCCGATTCCACAGCGCTAGGAACCGACATATCGGGGAGCGGAGTGTCATAATATGCTTCGTCAACCTGCAGGTTTATGGTCCCGGTATCGGAGCCTCCTGCTGACCAGTCCACACCGGTACCCAAGGCCAACACGGCGACCATAGCTGGCAGCCAGGTACATCTTTTTTGTTGAAGCACCCGTCTCATGATCTGTTCACTCCAAAAATGTAGACCTATAGCCGTGGCCGAGCCGAGCATTGGCCGATATGAAAACCTGGCCCAGCCACCCTCCATTCAACCTTGCGTTCTCGATAGAAGAAGCATGACGCACGCAGTACAGACCGCCCCCGTACTTTGGCGTTGAAACACACCAACCGCGCTTGCCGATGCACAGCCATAGCTGGTGCGCGAATGAAGTGCCGGCAACAACGCAGCCCACACAGCGCATCCCGAGGGAGCGGTATAGTCCGCTAATATAGCGAATTACGGCGGGAGCTACAAGAAGATTTACATTTCCTTGCGATCGCGGAGCAGATCTTGTTGTCTCGCTTACGCAATGACGCCTGCGCGTCTGAGTTCCCCAATCTCACGCTGTGAGAACCCTGCATCTTCCAGCACACGATCGGTATCGCGCCCATAGGTCGGGGCAAAGGGAAGCGTGCGCTTGCGGGCGGTCAGGTACGCCTGCTCAACGGCTGGCGGCGGAAGACGCACAGTCTGTCCGGAGGGGGTTTCCGTTCTCAAAAGCCGTTCTTTAATCGGCGGGAATTCCACAACCTGTGGAATCGTGTGAATCGGAGCGGCAACGAGCCCTTTGCTCGAAAACAGCTCAACAAGCTCAGCGGTGCTGAATCGGTTCGTGATCGAGCCTATCTCCACGTGAATCGCTTCTCTCTCTTTACGGCGTCCCTCGTTGGTGTCGCGCGTAGGTGATACCAGCGCGCTGAACTCTTCCATTGACGTCAAGCGAGCCCATTGTCCGTCGTTGCCAATCGCAAGATAGACGTAGCCGTCCGCGGACGGATAGACGTTTACGGGGATGAACTCGCGGTGCTCGTTTCCGCTTCGCCTCACCTCTTCTTGTGTATATCCGAGGTCGAGCAGCGGAATGGTGGTCACCAGCCAGGAGGCGGCTGCTTGGGCCATGGAAACATCGATTCGCGAGCCTTCCCCCGTTTGTGTCTTCTTCGCCAGGGCAAGACACACATTCGCATAGACTTCGTCGCCGGCCTTCAGGTCAACGAAGGGCACGCCGCAAAGCGTGGGTGGGCCCTTGGGATCGCCGGTGACCTCCATAAAGCCCGTCATGGCCTGGATTGCGGGGTCGTAACCTGGAGCGTCGGGATAATCCGGCCCCATCGCGGACAGTCCTGCCCAGATCAACCCGGGGTTGAGTGAGCTGAGTGTTTCGTAATCGATTCCCAGCTCCTTGTAGCGTTTGGGGAGCGTGTTGCTGGCGAACACATCCACCGGCAACTCAGTGATCAGCCGCTTGAGCGTTTCCCGGCCGGCCTCGTTTTTGAGGTTCAGGCTGATGGTTTCCTTGCCCACGTTTGGCCCAACGAAGTAGGCATGCAAGTCGGGACGTTCGCCCTCTTTGCCTACATAACGGTTGGGATCGCCCGGAAGCCGATCGCCGGAGGGCGTCGCTTCGATACGAATCACTCGCCAGCCCAGTTGTACGAAACGCTGGGTTGCGTGACAAAGGGAAAGTGCCTGCTCGAGGGAAAGTACGGTTAGCTTTTCGATGACTTGGGCTCCGTTAACAGATTATCACCCGATTGCGAGGAGCAGGCGTTCTCATTCGGCCGGCCGGCTGGCCGCTTTCAGGTGCGCCAATACCTTCTCCGGGGTGAGAGGCAACTCTCTGATGCGTACGCCAGCGGCGTTGTACACTGCGTTGGCTACCGCTGCCGCCACGGGGATCAGGGGCGACTCGCCGACCCCCTTTGCTCCGTATGGGCCTGCGGGATCATTCGTCTCGACGAAGGAGAGCTCCATCTCGGGCACATCCCACGTGGTCATTAGCTTGTAGTCGGTGAAAGAGGGATTGAGCACTCGTCCCTCGGACACCTTGACCTCTTCGGACAGGCAGTATCCAAGACCCTGCACAATGCCACCCTCGATCTGACCTTCGAGTCCGAGGCGGTTGATCACCCTGCCTACATCATGGGTCGCGCACACCTTGATCACCTTGACTACACCGGTGTCGAGGTCGACCTCCACCTCGGCGACATGGGTTCCGAAAGCGTAGCAGGCGGAGATGTCGCCCATTTGGTCCTCATCGGGCGCCGTACTCGGCGGCTCGTAGAAATCCGTGGTCATGATCAGCTCGTTCTTGCTGCCGAAGTGCAGGCCACGAATGATCTTGCCTATCGATTCGAGAGCTTCGCCGGTGGCGCCATCAACTACCTTTCCCTCGGAAAGGTCAAGCTGATCAGGTTCACGTTTCAAGCGGGCCGCAGCTGCTGCGAGGAGTTTACGTCTTGCCTCGCGCGCAGCTCTTAGAACGGAGTTGCCTGCTATAAACGTAGTTCTGCTGGCATGTACACCCACGTCCCACGGGGTCAGCTCCGTGTCATTGTTAATTACGCGGATGTTCTTCATTGGGAGGCCTAACCCCTCGGCGACAATCTGGGCGAGGACCGTCTCGGAGCCCTGGCCGATCTCGGATGACCCGGTAAGAACCGTCACCGCGCCGAAGTCGTCGAGCTTCAGAATCGTGCCGCACCCGTCAGAGCGGTATATCTTGGCTCCGCCCCCGACGTGGAAGAAGGAAGCCATGCCCACACCTCGCACCATGCTTCGACAATGAGAACAGGCGATGCCCGCTTGTTCCTTTGTCCGCTCCCTCACGGTCGCGGCTCGGTTTGGCGTTTCGGTTTGTTGATTTCTCGATGCTTCGGCTTCTCTACGTTTGGTCTCCCAGCCGGCGTTGGCGGCCGATGTTTCGAGGCATTCCTTAAGCCCGCAAGTGCGCAGCACCATCCCTTGCCCGGTGGTTTCACCAGGCTTTTGGGCGTTTATGAGTCGAACGTCGAGGGGATCCATTCCCAGCTCATCCGCCAATTGATCGATCTGAGACTCGAGGGCGAAGGTAGCCTGCGGATTTCCGTAGCCCCTAAACGCGCACGCGTAAATGTTGTTTGTGTAGATTATGTCCGCGTGTTGGCGGACATGAGGCACGCGATAGAGCGAGGAGAAGCTGCGCATCATGATCCAGGGAGTGGTTGCCCCCCAGGAAGTGCGCCCACCGTTGTCCAGGGTCATGCGCACATCACGGAAGGTAAACGTGCCGTCTTTCCGGGCACCGCTTCGCATGTATATAACAGCATTCTGGCGCGTCGGTGTGGCCAGGAACTCCTCTTCGCGGGTGAAGACGAGCTTCACGGGCCGTGACGTCTTCATGGCCAGAAATATACAAATGGGCTCAAAGGGATGGATGTCCAGTTTGCTACCGAAGCCCCCGCCGATTGGTGGTTGGATGATCCGGATTTTCTCCGGGGCTACCCCTACGATGCGCGCCAAATCGTTCTTGTACAGAAAAGGGACCTGGGTCAGAGAGTGTAGAGTCAATCTCCCGTCGGCATCGAAGCTGGCGATGATTCCTGATGTACCCAGGCAACAGTGGGCCTGGCGTTGGAGCGTGTAGGTATCCTCGACGATGATGTGGGAATCTCCGACTCCTGCTTCTATGTCTCCATGCGAGTAGTCGTAGCGGAAGGGCGTGTTATCCGCGATTTTTTCATGGATGATCGGAGCGCCATCGGCAACGGCCTCTTCAGGCGATGCAACCACCGGCAGATCTTCGTAGGTCACTCGAATGCGTTTGACGGCCTCCGCCGCTATCTCGGGTGTGTCAGCCGCCACCGCCGCCACCTCGTCGCGGATGCACGTTACCTTGTCCGCTTTGAGGGCGGTGTTGTCTTGCCCGTATCCGAAAGGTACGAGGTTGATGTCCGCAGCGGTGATTACCGCCCGGACTCCTCGCATGGCCCTGGCAGCGGACGTATCGATACTGACGATGCGGGCATGAGGTCGATCGGCAAAGAGGATCTTCCCATAGAGCATGCGCGGGAAGTTGAGATCTTCGATGTAACGGGCGAGCCCTGTGGCTTTCTCAGGGGCGTCGAGCTTGGGGATTCGCCGTCCGATGAGAGTATCTTTCTTGGTCCTTCGTTTCGGGGTTGCTACGCTCGCGGCCTCAAACATCGTCAGCACCTCTTACGGCCAGCGACAGGATGGCCTCGATGATCTTCTGATAGCCCGTACAACGGCAGAGATTGCCCTCCAGGCCGCGTTTGACTTCGTCCTCCGTTGGAGCGGGGTTTGACTCCAGCAACGCATAGGCAGCCATGATCATGCCCGGCGTGCAAAAGCCGCATTGTACCGCACCGTAATCCACGAACGCCTTCTGGATCGGGTGGAGCTGTCCGTTGCTTTCCAACCCTTCGATGGTCAGGACTTTTGATCCTTCACATTCGACAGCCAACACCAGGCATGAGTTGACCACCCTACCATCGAGCAGCACGGAACACGCCCCACATTCGCCCTCGCCACAGCCGTACTTAGTGCCGGTGAGCTCGAGCCCGTTGCGGAGGACGTCCAGCAAGGTGGCCGTCGAGGGAGCCATAATGGTGACGGACTCGCCGTTGACGACCATGCCAATCTGGATTCGATCAAGAACTTGCGGCACGCTGCAATATCCTCCTCAACATCGCCGCTACGACATCGCGGCGGTACGCTTGAGAAGCTCGCACATCCGTGATTGGCTTGATCTCCTCACGAGCGGCGTTCTCACATCTGTTGATGACTTCCGGTGAGAGCGCCATGCCAAGCAACTCTGCTTCCGCGGCTTTTCCACGCAAGGGAACAGGTGCGACGGAGCCGTATCCCACGCGAGCCCGCGAAATCACGCCGCCCCCCAACTCAACCGCCACGCCAACAGATGCGACGGCAATCTCCATCGCAGGGCGCGTGCCGAACTTGTCCCAAGCGGAGAACGCGCCTTGAGGCACCGGTTTGAAGCGCAGATGAGTCACGATTTCTCCCGGTGCGACAACCGTGGCGCCGGGGCCTTTGAAGAACTCTTCAATGGGTACGGTACGGATGGTCGCACCGCTATCAGTATGCGTGGCAACCTCCACTTCCGCGTCGAGCAGTAGGAGGGGGATCGCGCTGTCTGCCGCCGGTGAGGCGTTACACAGGTTTCCGCCAATGCTAGCCCGATTCCGAATCTGCGGGCAGGCGACGCGCCCCACAGCCTCTGCCAAGATCGGTGCGGCGGCCCGGATCAGAGGGTCCGCCTCAATCTCGCTCATCGACGTACACGCCCCGATGCGGATATCGCCATTTGCGCGCGATACGCCCTTGAGGTCTTCGATGTGCTTCAAATCAACGATGGACGCGGGTCGGTCCTGCACACCCGCCGACCAACGTGGAAGCAGGTCCGTCCCACCCGCGAGGGGCGAAACGGGCCAGGCAGATCGCCCGATCAGCGACAGTGCCTCCTCGATTGTTTTGGGGCGATGATAGATCAACCCGGAGCCAATCTATGCGGCCCGCTTGTCGAACATCTCGACTTCAGGGCCGTTCAAACCTCATGCGACCGTACCCACGCAGCCAAGCCGACTTTAATAATGCAGACCCGAACACGCCGCAAGCTCCGCATCTCCGCAACCTGACCAGACTCGTTCTGTGACTTCCCTTGCGAGTCAATCTGCACTTAACCTTGAGCATTCGTGGTCAAGCAGTCTGATGTTGATTGGAAGGGATGGGAGGCAGCAGCCGGATACTCCGCAGGGTGTTTCAAAGGTCGACTTGCTGACGTACGATACCGCGTGCCGTGGATCATCACGAATGCTGACCCTGAGGGGTTCTCCGGGAAGATGATTCGGCATTTTTCGTGCTCTGTAGCTTGTTGAGGAACGTAGCGCCACCCCTTGTGGGTGGCGCCGTGCGGCGGTTCTCGCCGCCCACAGGGGGTGGCGCTACACTTGGGTCGCCGGAACGGGATGCGCGAGGAGGCGACGTTCGTGAGTGCTGCCCCGACCCATGAGATCCTGCAGGACAGCCCCGGCACCCGTTTATGTCTATTGGGAAATGTGGCGATTGCCCGCGGGGCGCTTGAGGCAGGTGTCCAGTTCTTTTCCTGCTATCCGGGTACACCTTCCTCGGAGGTCGGCGACACGTTTGCCCGCATCGCCGAGGAAGCCGGGGTCAAGTTCGAGTACTCCGTCAACGAGAAAATAGCCGTCGAGGTGGCCTTTGCCGCTTGTCTGACCGGGGCGCGCTCCATGTGCAGCATGAAGCACCTGGGTCTGAACTACGCTAACGACCCCATCTCCACCATGCCCTATGTCGGCGTGGAAGGAGGTATGGTTATCGTGTCGGCAGGCGACCCCTCAGCCATCACCAGCCCCAACGAGCAGGATCAGCGTCACTTCTGCAAGTTTCTTTACTATCCGGTGTTTGATCCAGGCACCCCGGACGACGCCCTGCGCACGACCCGCTATGCGTTTGCATTCTCTGAACAAACGCGTCTGCCGGTTATCATACGCCCGACTACGCGCGTTTGTCATAGCAGCGGAATGGTCACGCTGGGCAAGCTACCCGGCGGGCGCAATGAGATACACTTCGACAAGGATCCATCCCGTTACGTGCCTATCCCGATCAATGCTCGACGCATGCGCAAAGAGCTGACCGAGAGGTTTGAGCTGGCATCGACCTTGTTGCGGGAGTCTGATTTCTACCCTCGAAGAGGTGAGGGGCGCCACGGTATCATGGCCAGTGGCGTCAGTTATGCTTACGCCTCTCAGATTCTCGATGACTTGGGACTATGGGATCAGGTTACTCTTCAGCAGATTGGGGCATATCCGATTCCCGAGTCGATACTCCGTGATTTCCTAGGTGCTGTTGACTCTGTTCTTCTTGTCGAGGAGCTCACCCCATATATGGAGGATTGGGTCGCCGAGGCGGCAAGTCGTGCTGCACAGCAAGTTCCTCTGTTCGGCAAGCGCACGGGACATTTTCCCATGGAGTTCGAGTATTCCCCTGATCTGGTCGAAGATGCTGTTCGACAGTATCTGGGGATGACATCACGTTCTTCACTGTCCGTGGATGTCCCCGAGCTTCCGGAACTTCCTCCGCGCCCGCCGGTGCTCTGCCCTGGGTGTCCGCACCGTGCTGCTTACTATCTTGTAAGGAAGGTATTCGGGAAAAACACAACATACTGTAATGACATTGGCTGCTATACGCTTGGATACGGCGAACCGCTCAATGTCTGTGACGTCCTGTTGTGTATGGGAGCTTCCATCACACAGGCATCCGGAATCGCTCGAATGACGGGAAAGCGGACGGTGGCGTGCCTGGGTGATTCGACGTTCTTCCATAGCGGGCTGCCTGCCCTTGCCAATGCACTGCAGGCTCGCGATGACGTAACGGTTATCATATTGGATAATTTCATAACGGCAATGACAGGGTTTCAGCCGAGTCTGACGAGCAATCGAGGGGATCGTGGCTCCGCTGGGCGACACGGTCCGTCGGTGTCCGGCATATCCAAGATGCGCTTTTCCATTGAGGGCGTAGTGCGCGGCCTCGGTGTCCAGGATATCTATTCTGTAGACCCCTACGACGAAGCGGCTATGACCGAAGCGCTCAAGCAAGCCAAGAGCGCAGAAGGTGTGAACGTACTCGTTTGCCATTCACCCTGCATGGTTAATGAAAGACGATTAGGTCATCACCAAGAACGCGTGCCTCTGAGAATCAATGTGGACAAGTGCAACGGCTGCTCATTGTGCGTGCGATTGCTGGGTTGTCCCGGGATCCTGGTGAGTGGCGGTCACTATATGATAGATGACGAGCTTTGTGTTGGCTGCGGCCTTTGTGCCAATGTGTGTAAACATGATGCCGTTGAGCCGATTGCGGTTGAGAAGATTTGAATGAGTTCACCAAAGTGTGAGTCTGACGCGAAGGGCTGGCGCATTTTGATTGCTGGCACCGGTGGTCAGGGAGCGTTGACGGCCGCCCGCGTGTTATGTGGCGTGTTTGTACGGCGCGGGCATGATGTGGTGAGCGGCCAGTTGCACGGTATGGCTCAGCGGGGAGGAAGTGTGCAGTCGTCCGTGTTGATCGACACCGGGATCAGCCCGGTCATTGGAGCTGGTCAAGCCGACTGCGTGTTGGGTTTTGAGCCGGTTGAGACGGCACGTGCCCTTTCGTTGATGTCGAAGAACACCACAGTATACATGAACACGTGCGCGGTAGTTCCGTTTGTCGTCGGGCAGCAGTTGGCGCTAACGAGGGCGGGGGCCGGCTATCCAGCAGTGAAGGATCTCATAGACTGCCTGAAGAAGGTCGCGCAGCGAGTATTCTCATTTGATGCAATGCAGCGTGCCTTCGACGCTGGATCGCCCAAGGCGCTCAACATGGTTATGTTGGGGTGTCTGTTGGGGTCTGAAGCGCTGCCATGTACAGCAGATGAGTTTTGGACCACGACGCTCAAGACCATGCCGTCGAAACTTAAACAGATCAATACTGCTGCGTTCTTTGCCGGCGTTGAATGGGCAAGGGAAGTAGGAAACGCTGCGGTGGAGGCAAGCGGATCATGACGATTAGAATCGGCATCGACGTTGGCGGTACCTTCACGGACTTTCTTGTCCTTCGAGATGACAAAGATCCGCAGATCTTTAAGGTGCTTTCCACACCCGCCGATCCTTCTATCGGTCTGATCAACGGCCTTACCGAGATCGCCGCGAGCTTTGATCTTAAGCTCGGTGAGCTTGCTACTTCGATCGACACAATTGTCCACGGGACGACCGTTACGACGAATGCAGTGTTGACGCACGGCGGTGCCCGGACAGGTCTTTTGACCACGGAGGGTGTGCGTGATGTTCTGCAGATGCGTCGGGGGATACGCGAGGAGCAATACAATAACCGCTATACAAACGTGCCTCCTCTTGTGCCGCGCTATCTGCGCCGGCCGATCAAGGGGCGATTGAACTACTGCGGTGAGACCCTGCGAGCGCTTGACGTTGAGGGTGCCCTTGAGGCAATTCGCGTGTTTAAGAGGGAAGGCATTGAGGCTGTCGCCATCTGCTTCATGAATTCCTTCGCGAATCCGCAACAGGAGAAAGAGGCGGCCGAGCTTGTCCGCACGGAGCTGCCTGGTGCGTACTTGACGGTATCCTCGGATTTCCTTCCCTCAATACGCTTCTATGATCGGGTCAGCTCAACAGTGCTTAATTCTTATGTGGGTCCCAAGCTCAGCTCTTACCTTGATCGTCTGCGGTTTCGTCTCAAGGAGATTGAATTCGGAGGGATACTGTTACTTATGCAGTCCAATGGGGGCGTGATGGCTCCTGGCGTGGCCAGGGATAGTCCAGCACGTACGTTGCTCTCCGGCCCGGCTGCTGGACCGGGCGCCGGGCTTGGGTATGTCCGCCTGCATGGATATGAAGACTGTATAACTGTGGATATGGGCGGTACAAGCTTTGATGCGGCTCTGGTGCGCGACGGTAAACCTATCGTGGTCACCGACGGCGAGATCAACCGTTACCGAATTGCGCTCCCCATGTTGGATATTGTGACCATTGGGGCAGGCGGGGGTAGTATAGGATGGATCGACGAAGGAGGGTTGTTGCGCCTTGGACCACAAAGCGCAGGAGCGGATCCCGGACCGGTATGTTATGGAAAGGGAGGAACGCTGCCGACGTGTACGGACGCGGATCTTATTCTGGGTTATCTTGACGCCGACTTTTTTGCGGGTGGTAAGATCAGGCTAAATAAGGATGCTGCTGCCGGCGCAATCGAGGGACATATCGCACGACCACTGAACATGTCCGTCGAAGAGGCGGCGGCAGGTATGTATCGCGTGATCAATACGAATATGGCCCAGGGTGTTCGACAGATTACCGTCAAGCGCGGCTTCGATCCCAGGGAGTTTCCATTGGTGGCTGCGGGTGGCGCTGGACCGTTGCATTCATGTATGATCTGCCACGAGTTGGAAATCCCCATGTTCATTGTGCCTCGGGAATCTTCTATCTTCTGTGCTGCCGGGATGTTGATGAGTGACCTTCAGCACGACTTCGTCCGCTCCTTTGTCTCTGTCTTCGAGCATATTGAGTGGGCACAGCTCAACGCGGTGATTAGCGAGATGATGCAGGAGGGCGCTGAGCTTCTCAGGCAGGAGAATATTCCCGAGGAAAGGCGACGGTTCGTACTGAACTTGGATTGTAGGTATCTGAAGCAGTACCATGAGGTTTCCTTCCCCGTGGCATTAGAGACGGTTCGTAGGGCGGATGCGACGAGCATTTCCGAGGCGTTTCACGCCGAACATTTGAAGATGTATGGCTACTCTCTGGAAGAGGAGAAGGCTCCCGTCGAACTGATTAACGTTCGCCTGCGGGCTGTCGGGGACACAGAGAAGCCTACCTTTGCTGAGGAGGCGTGCGTTGGAGCGGATCCTGAAGATGCGTTGAAGGGCCGCCGCGCCGTCTACGTTCCGGAAGAGCGGACCTTGCAGGATGTCGCCGTGTATGACGGACACCGGACGCGCTGCGGACACAACATCCCTGGCCCCGCCATAATCGAACAGGTCAATACGACCCTGTTCATCAGTTCATCTTACGACTGTCTCTGCGACTGTTATGGCAGTTTCGTGACATATCGAAAAGGGCAGGAGGATCGTCTTCCCGTGACGTTGCAGGAGATGAAGGTATGAGCGAAGTTGATCCGATCTTGTTGTCCGTATATGCACGTTCCTTCAAGTCCACCACGGATGAGATGAGTATTTCGCTTCAGAAGACCACACGCTCACCTATTCTCTGCGAGGCAAAGGATTTTGTTACCGGTATTTACGACGCAGAGGGGAATATACTCGAGCAGACGGAAAACCTTCCTATACTGTCGTTTTCTCTCGGGCCGGTATGCAAGTATATTGTCGATTACTTTGGGGATAAGATCTACCCAGGCGACGTAATCTTCCATAACGACGTTTTCAGCATGGGCAATCAAAACAACGACGTCGCCGTGTACAAGCCGATCTTCCTCGATGACAGGGTGGTGGCATGGTCGGCCTGCAAGGGACACCAGGCGGACATCGGTGGTGCGGTTGCCGGTGGTTACAACCCCAATGCTACGGAAGTGTGGCAGGAGGCGCTGCGCATTCCACCGGTGAAAGTATGTGAGAGAGGCGAGTTGCGCAAGGATGTATGGGATCTGATCTTCGCCAATATCCGCTTCGACATTGTGCAGCACGACCTGCGGGCGCAGATGGGTTCATGTGTGGTGGGGGAAAGGTGCATCCTGCGCCTGCTCGAGAAGTATGGACTGGAGTGCTTCGAGACGCACAAGAAAGCACTCTTCGAGGCGACTCGGCGTATGATGGAGGCTGAGATCGGAACGATCCCTAACGGTGAATACCGTGGGGAGTCAACGATTTACTTTGACGGGCGCAATCAGGACAGGCATTATCAAATCCGTGTGAAGATCACAGTTGAAGACAGGCACATTAAGTTTGACTACACGGGTACCGATGCCCAGTCGAATGCTTTCGTAAACGGCACGTATACGTCGAGCGCGTCGGCCACCATACTGACATTCCTTCAGATGGTTAACCCTGACATCCCCCATAATCAGGGAATGGTGGAGCCGATCGAGATTATTATTCCTGAGGGGACGATTCTGAATGCGGCATTTCCGGCTGCTACAACGTATGGGAATCATCTGTGCCCACCCAATGCGGATGCGATCGCCAGGGCTCTGGCTCCTGTGGTTCCCGATCGAGTGACGGCAGGTTGGAATCACTTGCTCTGTTCGTTGACGACCGGAGTCGATCCGCGGAAAGACGACAAGTACGTGGACATTTGCTTTATGGGACTCAAAGGCGGGTCGGGGGCCTTGAACGGCGTGGATGGGTACGATCACATCGGCATGATCGACGCATCCGGGGGTTTGCTCGATCAAGACTATGAGATGTTCGAGCAACAGACCCCGCATGTCTTGGTGAAGCATGAGTACCTATGCGACTCAGCCGGTGCGGGACAGTGGCGTGGTGGTCTGGGCGTCGAGACGATCTTCGAAATAGGCTCAGATAATACTCAGCTTGTGATCTTCGGCGACGGCGACGTTGAACCGGCGTTTGGACTTCTCGGCGGCGGCAAGGGCAGCCTTAACTCGATTTCGGTGCGCTATCCGGATGGGAGGGAGCACACACCATTGCCTCTGGATCTGCTCACCGGCGTACCCAAAGGAACCGTTTATCATCAGGTAGCCGGCGGTGGCGGCGGGTATGGCGATCCGCATAAGCGCCGCAAGAATGAGGTCTTTGAGGAGGTGCGCAACGAGGTAATCTCGGTGGAAGCTGCGCGGGATGTATATGGTGTAGCTGTGGATCGTCAGATACTTGAGATCGACCAGGCTGCAACGAGTTTACTTAGGAACGGAGGAGGTTAGTACGTAGCCAGAGGCACTTTGGGTTGCTGTCCAGGTGAGGATAGGTAAATGAACTTCGAGTTGTCCGAAGAGCAGCGAATGGTGCGGGACACTTTTGTACGAGTGTGTGACGAAAGGATCAAACCTGCTGCTGCCCAGATTGACGAGGCCCACGAGTTTCCCCGCGATTTATTTACTGAACTGGGCAAACTGGGGCTGTTCGGTTTGCGCTATCCCGAATTACTCGGTGGTTCGGATCTCGGGTTTACCGCAAGCTGTATAGCCATAAGTGAGGTCGCACGGGGTTCGATGTCGCTCGCAGCCGCGGCGACGATGCAGTCTCTGATGGCCACGGATTTCCTCCATCGATACGGTAATGAGGACATTCACCGACGTCTGCTGGTTCCTGCGATCCAAGGCGAGAAAATCGGAGCGATCTGTATCACCGAACCTGACGCGGGTAGTGATCTGTCGTCAATTTCCACGTCCGCAGAGATAATCGATGGAGGCTATCGCCTGAATGGACAGAAGACGTGGATTACCGGAGCTCCTGTGGCGGATTTTTTTACCGTGTTTGCCCGGACCGGCGAGCAAAGCCAGCTAACCGTATTTCTGGTTGAGCGTGACTTTCCCGGTCTCGCAATAGGCAGGGCGATTGAGAAGATTGGATGTTGGGCGTTGCCTACTTCAGAGGTATTCTTCGACAACTGCTTCGTACCCACTGATTACCGTTTGGGTGAGGAAGGCGAAGGTGAGAAGAGCCTGCGCAGGATTCTCAATGAGATCCGCACGATAACTGGAGCGCTGGCTATAGGCTGTGGTCGTGGGGCACTTGAGGAGGCCATTCAATATGCGGCGGAAAGGAAGCAGTTTGGCAAGTTGATTAACCGTTTCCAGGCTATACAACTCAAGCTGGCCGAGATGGGCACTGCTCTGGAGGCCGCCATCCACCTCGTACATTATGCTGCTTGGTTGAACGAGAATGAGAGACCTTGTACGCGTGAAGCGGCAATGGCCAAGCTCTTTGCCACCGAATGCGCCGTGGACATCTGCGACAAGGCCACGCGCATCCTGGGGTCGTACGGCTATGCCACGGAATTCGCAGCTCAGCGACACTTTCGGGATATCCGTTTCACGCTCTATGGTGGTGGGACCAGCGAGATTCTCAAACTTCTGATCGCCAGGGATATGACTGCGTGAGCCCTTACAGTGCGTCCGGGGTGTGCAAACAAGGAGGCAAGGTGATGTCGCGAGAAAAGAGGGTGCGGGTACTTGTTGCAAAACCCGGATTAGATGGGCATGACGTAGGGGCTAAGGCCGTCGCCCGCACCTTGATGGATGCCGGCTTCGAAGTTGTCTATACCGGACTGAAAAAGTCCCCCGAGGAAATAGTTCTGCGGGCACGCGAAGAGAAGGTGGATGTACTTGGCCTGTCTATACTATCCGGCTCACACATTCCCATCTGCCAACAGATAAAGAACCTGCTGGATAAACACGAGGTGCCTCCTTTGCTATGGATCGTAGGTGGCAACATTCCACTCCAGGATCACGATGAACTCAGGCGGATTGGAGTCGATGGCGTCTTCGCAGTTGGATCGTCTCTTCAGGAAATCATCGACTTCATCAACGAGAGAATATCATGAAATGGGAAGAGAGGTCTGAAGTTAGACCCGTGTTCAACGAGTCCGGGCTTGAAATCAAGCCGGTCTATTCGCCCGAGGATGTTGAGGAATCCGGGGGATGGAATAGCATCGGCTCTCCAGGGGAATTCCCCTTCACACGCGGAATTCATAAAGAAATGTATCGGAAACGCCCCTGGACCATGCGCCAGTATGCGGGTTTCGGCAAACCGGAGGAAACTAACGAGCGTTTTCGCTATCTCATAGCCAATGGGCAGACGGGTCTGAATGTGGCTTTCGATCTACCGACCCAGAGTGGGTTGGATTCGGATGACCCTGCCGCCCAGGGTGAGGTGGGCCGAGTGGGCATGGCTGTTGATACGCTCAAGGATTTCGAGATTGCATTCGACGGCATCGATCTCGATAAGATAACCGTGTCTCTGACGATTAACGGGGCCGCGGTTACTCTGATTGCCATGTACTTCGCCATGGCCAAGAAGCGCGGGTATGACATAAGCAAGCTGCGCGGGACCGCCCAGAACGATATTCTCAAGGAATTCGTTGGCCGGGGAACATGGGTCTTCCCGGTGGAACCTTCAATCAAACTTGTCGGTGACACCATCCTCTACTGTGCGGAGAATGCTCCTCTGTACAGCCCGGTCAGCGTTTGTGGTTACCATATTCGCGAATCAGGGGCCAATCCGATCCAAGAGATGGCTTATGCATTCTGCATTGCCAAAGCATACATTGACCACGTGCTTGAAAGAGGAATGGAGATTGACGAGTTTGCCTCGCGCCTCTCATTCAACTTCGACATTCATGGGAATATATTCGAACAGGTGGCCAAGTTTCGCGCAGGCAGGCGACTGTGGGCCAAGATCCTCAAGACGGACTATGGAACGCAGAATCCCAAGTCGATGTGGTTACGAATGATTGCGGGCGGCGGCGGCGGCGGCCTGACTATCGAGCAGCCCGAGAATAACATAATCCGAACGGCTTATTATGCGCTGGTCAGTGCTTTGTCGGGCACACAGACGATGGCGCTGTGCTGCTACGACGAAGCATACACCATTCCCTCGGAGAAGGCCGCCCGTGTAGCGCTAAGAACAATGCAGATTCTCGTCGAAGAGATGGGATTGTGTGACACCGTGGATCCCCTGGCTGGATCATACTACATCGAGACGTTGACCAACCAAATGGAGGAGAAGATCCGCGCTCTTATGAAGGAGGTTGATGCACAAGGAGGTATCGTAAAGGCCATCGCTGAGGGACATATACAGAACACCGTCTCCAAGCAGGCATTCGAGAACCTGCGGAAACTTCAAAGCGGTGAAACGCGCAAGGTGGGTGTCAACTGCTATCGAATCGAGGAAGAGCAGCAGGCTGTCGAGTTTCATCGATTCAAGGAGGAGGATTGCGCGGAGCAGATTGCCCGATTGAATAAGGCACGATCCGAACGGGATAGCGCGAGAGTGGGCAACGCATTGGCGACCGTATTGGATGAAGCCAAAGCGGGGCGCAACGTAATGCCTGCGATTATCAATGCAGTGGAGGCTTATGCGACGGTCGGCGAGATCACTCAGTGCCTGGTGGATGTATACGGCCGGTATGAAGAGCCGGTACGTTTCTGATCGGCTGCCTCTCATCTGCGAAGAAGACGCCGTGCCATTTAGCAGCTTGTTGAACAAGTTGCTTGTTGTGATCCAAGTGTAGCGCCACCCCTTGTGGGTGGCGTCTTTCGAGGCTTCACGTCGTCCACGAGGGGCGGCGCTACATTATTCAACAGGCTGTCAGACCACGACGGCACACTCAACAAGGACAAGGATAAGGGAATGACGGACGCATATACAAAGCTCATGGAGCGGGTCAAGGATATTGGTCGATTGTCGTGTGTCGAACAACTCCTGGATTGGGATCAGCAGGTCTACATGCCCTCGGGCGGTGCGAACGCACGGGCGGAGCTGTCAGCTCTGATCGCGGGGATGGCGCACGAGAAACTAGTTGCCGACGAAACCGGCACGCTGCTCGGTGATGTTCAAACCGTGGAAGGCGACTTTGTCGTAGAGACGAATATGCGCGAGACACGGCGAGCATTTGAGCGGGCGTCGAAGGTGCCGACAGAGCTGGTGAAGGAGATCGCTTACACCAGTGCGCTGACCAAAGAAGCATGGGCGAAAGCACGCGAGGAATCTGATTTCGGGAAGTTCGCCCCGCACCTCGAGAAGCTGCTCGATCTGAAGAAGCAGGTCGCAGAACACATTGGGTACGAGACGGAAGCATACGATGCACTGATGGATGAATTCGAGCCGGGGGCAGAGGCTGCAGAGATTGAGAACGTCTTCTCGAACCTGCGCAGCGCTACCGTCGCACTTCTGGAGAGGCTCGGTAGTTCAACGACCAAACCCGACCGATCCATTCTCACGCGTCACTTTCCACGGGCTCAGCAGGAGGTTCTGTCACGACGAATGAGCGAGTCGCTCGGCTTTGACTACAAGTCGGGTCGCATAGACGTTACGGTGCACCCATTCTGTACAACAATCGGCGGCCCAAGTGATATCCGCATTACCACACGGTATATGGAAAACTTCCTCTCAGGTGCCCTTTTCGGGACGCTCCATGAGACCGGCCACGCACTGTACGAGCAGGGTCTGCCTGCTGAACACCTCTTCACGCCGATGGGGCAATACGTTTCATTGGGGATACACGAATCGCAGTCGAGGATGTGGGAAAACCTTGTCGGTCGAAGCCGGCCGTTTTGGCAGTGTCACTGGGAACAGGTCAAAGCCATGTTTCCCGAGGCGCTGGGCGATGTGTCGCTCGACGAGTTCTACGGTGCGATCAACGCAGTAAGGCCGTCGTTCATCCGCGTCGAGGCTGATGAGCTTACCTATAACATGCACATCATCCTCCGGTTCGAGATCGAACGTGCGCTGTTCACGGGTGAGCTTGCCGTTGTGGATATCCCCGCAGCTTGGAACGATAAGATGCAGGAGTTGTTGGGGGTCACGCCACCCAACGATCGCGAGGGCTGCCTGCAGGATATCCACTGGTCTATGGGCATCTTCGGTTATTTCCCGACTTACGCGCTGGGCAACCTTTACGCCGCGCAGTTCTTTGCGAAGGCCAAAGAGGATATCCCTGATCTGTTCGAGAGAATCGCCGGGAATGATCACACTCCGTTGCTTGACTGGCTCCGGGCCAACATCCACCAACACGGCCGGCGCTACCGAGCGAATGAACTAGTCGAAGTCGTCACGGGTAAACCGTTATCCATCGCGCCGTTTGTGGACTACGCCACCGAGAAGTTCTCTGCGATCTACGGCGTGTAGCCGCTACACGTACTGCTGCTTAGCCGCACAGGGGCAGGGAAACCGGGAGTGGTTGATCTACTGTGCATCGCGTCTCCACGATTGACCGGTGAAACGACTCCAAAGAGCTGCGCAAACGCCCCCCAGCATACCCGCGCCACGCCAAAACGCGCGGAGGAAACTCATCGCAGCGAATGCCTTGTAACGGAGCTGACGCTTGCGTTTGAGCAGGCGCCAGGTCATCGGTATCTGCGCACATCCGAGCACCAAGATGCAGCCTACCGGGATCCACTGGGTTTCTTCAAAGGAGGCCAAGGCTAAAGTGGCCAGCGTGAGCAGTGCCACGGGTGGCTGAATGTGATCGGTGAACTTGCTGTACGAGTCGCCGCGGCTGTGTCCACGATGCGTGAGATGAAGCCAGACCCGCCAGTGACCCTGCTGCCGTTGCGTACGCAGATAGCTTCGCAGCGCTACAGGATGAAAGTGCTTCACTCGCGAGTTCAACTCGAAACCCAGCTCGTATCCAGCCTCGAGCACTCGCCAGGACAACTCCGCGTCCTGTCCCTTGAGGAACCGTTCGTCAAAACCGTTCAACTCCTGGAGGATCGATCGGCGATAGAGCACGTTGAAGGTTGCCAGAACGTCGACCCGGGAGGGCATGGACATGTGTCTTTCGACTATCTCCTCATGGATCAAACATGCCAGGAGGGAATCTGATGCCATGTTGCCGTAGCTGCCCCCAACGGCCCCTACCTTCCGGTCGTCAAGATGGGGCAGGAGTAGCGTTAGGGCATCCGGCTCAGCCACACAATCAGAGTCAATGAACCAGACCAGGGGATTCCGTGCGCGCTGCCAGCCGATGTTGCGGGCGGCACCTGCCCCTTTGCCGGTGCCAACAACGTACTGCACATCGTATCTCTTGACTATTTCCGCGGTAGCATCGGTCGAACCATCATCGACGAAGATGATCTCTTTCAGCGGTGTTGCCCCCACCAGAGGCACAACTGCATCGAGGCATTCACCGATTGTGGACGCGCAGTCGCGTCCGGGTATCACAAGGCTGACAGTATCCTGGGTCATTTCCGCAAAGTGTATGATGAGTCGGGCGATCTCCCAAATGCCGGGATTCGCGGACCGACAGAAGCCGGCGCGATCCGCATCAAATGCCGTCGAGTTCGTCGCCGCATACATGAAAGGGCGCACGTTTTATCAGACCCGCGGCTTCCGAACGGTAGGATCTCCGGCGGGTGGGCTCAATGATGCTCGGTTGTTCAATTACTGTTGGGGGATCCTTGCCGGACCAACCGGGCCTGGACCGCCTCAAGGGCACGTTGCGCATCTGCGCTGTCTGGTTGGAGTTGCAGAACGATCTGGAATTCCTGGGCTGCTTCCCTGAACCGGCCCAGACCTTCCAGGGCTGCACCGAGGTTGAAGTGCGCACCGACGTTCCGCGGGTCAAGCCGAAGTGCCTGTCTCAGGGCGTCGGCAGCGGCTTCGAGCCGGCCTCGCCTGAGCAGTACGCCGCCCAGGGTCGCGTGGCCCGGGGCGTAGCTGGGATGAAACCGGAGCAGGGTTCGCAGTTGGCCGGCCGCGTCATCGAAAGCACCTTGACGCGCCAGCGTGACCGCAAGGTTGTACCGGCCTTCAAGGGAAGTCCGCTCTGTCCGGAGCGCCTCGCGATAGGCTGCGACAGCCTCGCTGGTTCGGCCAACCCTGCCCAGCACATTGCCCAGGTTAACCTGTGCATTGGTGTAACCGGGATCGATTTTCACGGCAGCCTGGTACTCACGGATGGCTTCATCGAACATGCCGTTCTCGTAGAACGTGTTGCCCAGGTCGAAGCGTGCGTCCGCGAAGCCCGCGTCGATTTCGATGGCTCTTAGGAACGCCTGGATTGCCTCATCGATCCGGCCGTTCCTTTTCAGGGCTTTGGCCAGACGGTAGTGCCCGCTCGCAAAGGTCGGATCGAGCGTTACCGACCGGCGACATGATTCGATGGCTTTCGCAACTTGGCCATCATCCAACAGGGCGACGCCCAGGTTGCAGTGCCCCCGCGCGTGGTCAGGCCTCTTCGCAACGACATCACTCCACATGCTCAAACGACTGTGATAGACCTTGTTCCGTTGTGCTGTCGCATAGCCCAGCCCGGCTGTTACAACGACCATCAAGCCCGCTGCTGTCCAGTACCTAGCTCGAGGTGTCGAGCCCAAGCGGGTCAGAAGGGCTCTTAGAATGTGGTGCCCGGCGAACACCACGAGTATGACCACCGCGGCGAGGGGCAAGTACATGCGATGCTCAAAGGCTGGATCCTTGATCGGTACGATGCTGGAAGTGGGCGCCAGAATGACGAAGAACCACGCCCCCAAGAAACCCAGCCAAGGCTTTCTATGTACACACCAGAGAGTACCTGCGAACAGTGCGCCGACCGCGAGCAAGGAGGGTATGATGGCAGCAAGCTCCTTCGCTACCGGCCACCCGTAATCCAGGCAGAGTCCGCTTGGCCAGAGTGCGAGTCTCAGGTAATGGAGTACCACGCCTGGCTGAGTGAGAGCATACTCCAAGGGCGTAATCCCCTTGAAGCCGAAACCTACGTTGTCCGCACTCGAGGTCGAGTCCAAGACTCCGTGCAGGATTCCCAAAGGTATCAGCAGAAGCCATGTGGCTGCCAGGCCGGTGTAGAGAGGCCAGCGTTCTCGCAAGGCAACACGCACCGACGGAGCGACAATAAGTACGTCAAACAGAACCGCAAGGAACGGAGCGGTTACCATGACCTCCTTGGATCCCATACCCAAGGCGCACGAAGCGATGGCGGCTATATACCACAATGTCCGCACGTGCGAATCGGACGCGCGAATCGTGCAGTAGAGTGTCAGCAGATAGAACAGGCCCATCAGCGATTCGCCGCGCTGAATGATATACGTGACGCTCTGAGTCTGCAGAGGGTGCACGGTCCAGATCAATGCCACACACGAGGCGATCCAGGGCGCGGAATCCCTGAAACGCCTTGCATACTTGGGCACGACGAGCGCTCGCCGTACGATTCCATAGAGCGTCAAACCCGCAAGGAGATGAACGACGAGGTTGAGCAGGTGATAGCTCCAGATATCCAGACCGCTGATGGCATGGTTGAGCGCCAAGGTGAATGTCACCACCGGACGTCGCCCGGGCAGCATTCTTGACAAGGGCCACATTCCGTGGATCTGGTCGTTGTTGACTATGCGGCCTATCTCATCGAACATGAACGTCCCGTTGAAGCTCGTCGAGTACGCGCCGATACCGACTACGACCACAACCAGCGCGAGCAAGAGCGTACGAACGCGACGGTTCGGACCGGTGCATCTGTCTTCAACAGTTGGCGTTTTCGGCTGCTTCATCGGGAGCATTTGCCTCGGCAGTGTTTGTTCGACACCACCCGGATAGTAATCTCAACAGGCTGGCAAGTGGAGCATCCCTAATGCTCCGAGCTTGCCTCAAATCGCTCATAACATCAAGAGTTCGCCGCCACGCGGATGGCAAGACGCCTTTGCGGTCTGCTCTGACATGGCCGGCGGGTTGACTGTCCGTCGAGGACCCTGCGACAAGGCCTGTTACACACGAGGTCTTTCAGTATCTCGGTAACACAGATAAGTACACGCATCTAGGATCCGGGCGCTTGTCCAGCGGAGGCATCGGGTAGGACAGTGACATTGCGGTACCTGGCGTGGCGTCCTTCTCCTTTGGCGCAACGCACGGTAATGTCAGATCACTCTCCGATCACCTGCTCTCGGTCAAATGTTGTAACGGCACAAATGCACAGCCCGGCGATCCATAGCTGAAGAGTAACGTTCAGCCTAGAATGACGTTCATGTGTCTGACGCTGGAAGTGGCAAACCTGGGTAAGACGTACGATGCCGGTGGCGAGCCGGTGCGGGCTTTGGCAGGAGTCTCACTTCGTATTCAGCAGGGCGAGTTCGTCGCCATAATGGGTGCCAGCGGCTCGGGCAAGAGCACTCTGCTGCATCTCGTTGCCGGACTCGATAAGCCGACGACGGGTTCAGTAGTAGTTGAGGATCAGGATATAAGCCGAATGAGCGATCGTCAGCGCACGCTGTTCAGGCGTCGTCGGCTGGGCGTGGTGTTTCAAGCCTACAACCTGTTGCCCACCCTGACTGCATTGGAGAACGTCACGCTGCCCGCTTTGATCGATGGCACGGATGGATCCCTCGCGGACAAGAAGGGCCGCCAACTCCTTCGCCTGGTGAACCTGGAGCATCGCGCCGGCCATCGACCCGATGCCCTCTCCGGCGGTGAGCAGCAACGTGTCGCGATCGCACGGGCTCTTATGAATGATCCCGCGGTAGTCCTTGCGGATGAGCCGACCGGCAACTTGGACACTCAACACGCCGAATCGCTCTGGGAACTACTAATCCGGCTGAGGCGCGATGAGAGCCGGACCATCATTGCCGTTACGCACGAGCCTACAGGAGCGACCTATGCCGATCGTGTAGTGATGCTCAAGGATGGGCTGATCGTCGGCGAGATTGAACCGGGCGGAGAAGGACATGCGTCGTTTGTGGCAGCTCGCTATACGGAATTGGTCGGCTAGTCCGGGCCGCACCAGCGCCTCGGTCATTTCGGTGGCACTCGGTGTCTTTATTGTCGTCGCCATCACCAGCTTCTACGAGACTGCCCGCCGTGCGGTAGTCGACGAAGTCGTAGATCGCTGGCTGGGGCGCGCCCACCTCAGCATCCACCCGCCTGGCGCCCATTGGGGTAGCTTGCAGGCATCGTTTGCTGACAGGGTGGCGAAGGTTGAGAACGTTCGTCATGTGACAACGCGATTGAGACGCCACGCCCGGATCATCTGCCCCGAGCAATCCGACAATCTAACCCCCACACGCTGGCTGCCCGTTGACGCGATAGGCGTTGACCCTAAGACCCAACATTGCTTTTACTCTATCCCGAACCTTGAAGGCCGCAGCATTGAACCCGATGAGCGGGGTGTGGCCGTTATCGACAAGCAAGCCGCGCAATTCAACGACACGAAGCTGGGAAGCTCGATCGTTCTTACGTCTCACTCCGGCGGGCCGCAGGTCAAACTCGAGGTGGTAGGGATCTTCACCAACGAGTTTTCCACAGGCTTCAAACCCCCGGGAGTCTACGTAGCACTCGCGGATATGTGGGAACTGACCGACGAGCCCGGAACCGCATCCGCGATTGATATTGTCCTCCACGATCCATCCGTCGAGGCAATCGCGGCTGCTCAGAGCGCCGTCGAACAGCTCATCGCCGAGACCGACCAACCGCATCGGTATCGCGTGGAATCGTCGGCTGCTACTCAGAAATTGCTGGACGAGGCGGATCGAATCACCCGTTTTCTCCTGGTCTTGGCCGCGGTTGTGGCCCTTCTCACATCATTCTTCATCATCCTGACAACGATGAGCACCAGCCTGGTTAAGCGACATGCCCAGCTTGGGATCATGCGCTGCGTGGGTCTCACACGAACGCAGCTTGCAGTTTTGCTTTTTCTGGAATTGGCGCCGCTGGGACTGCTTGGAACCGTACTTGGACTCGTGCTCGGCGCAGCCGGTGCGTTGACAGCTCCTCAATGGGTCGGTCACTCGGGGCAAGCTTATCTGAGTTTCTGGGGCCTGGTTTTGGCGGTCGCAAGTGGGTTCATCACCACGCTGATAACAACCTCGGCCCTTGTGGTGCACGTTTGCCGCATCTCCCCTCTGGCTGCTCTGCGAAGCGATGCGACCCCTCCGCGTCGAATCTACGCGTTAATAGCGGGCGCCATAGCAGTGCCACTGCTGGTTGTACATGAGTTGATCGTTGGCGCACCGGATCAGAGTAAGTGGCTTGACTCGCTCTTTACCAGCGTTGGTGTGAGTTCTTTGTACATAGGCTACATTCTCCTCGTCCCGGCTGTTGTAGTTTTGGCTGGGCCGCCGATTGCCTGGATTGTCGCCCCACTGTTTCGCCTGCACGGGAAGCTGGCGGATGAGCAATTCGTGCGCAGCCCATGGCGCGCCACGGGCGTATGTTGGGTGCTGATGGTCGGATTGTCGCTGATCGTCTACTTCGGCATCGGCTCCGAGGCCATCTATGCCGTCTGGGACTTCCCCGGCAGACTTCCCGAGGCGTTCGTCTGGTCGCGTGATTACGTACCCGCGGACGCAATTCAGCGCGTGCGGGAGCTGCCGGGTGTAGCCGAGACAACGACGCTCGTCGATGTCGACTGCGAGATCGTCACCCCGGACGTCGAACCGCGGTCAGCCACGGATTCCATTCTCCAAAGGTTCTTCAATGCGCTGACCAGATCCGTGTTCGTCGCCGCCGATCCGCAAGAGCTGCTTTCCATGACGAAGGTTTCCTTCATCGAAGGGTCGCGGGAAGATGTGGTGAATAAACTCCAGAGCGGCGGGTATGCCCTGATTCCCGTGCAGACTTCGCGCAACAAAGATCTGCATGTGGGCGATCGCGTAACCATCGAAGCCAACGGCCGCTCTGCAGACTTTGAGATTGCCGGAGTATTGCAGTCGCCCGCTCTCGATCTGGCGGTCACCGCGTTCCAGGCCAGCAGTTACATGCAGCTGGCTGCGGCAAGTGTCGTCGTTGGGACACACAACGATCTGCGAGACAAGTTCGATCTTGACGTGGTTTCGTTCCTGCTCTGCAACCTGGATATACCCGACGTTACACCTCCACCCGGCTTCAATCTCGATACGCTGCCGGACGTAGCCGACGAACGGGCGGTCGCCCGCGCCGTGTTGGATTGGCAGGAGCACCTGCCTCTTGAAAGCGGGCTGCTTGCCGATATCGGTCCGGAGTTGGAGTCGTGGCTTGCGCTCAGCGATGATGTGCCCGCCTCGCCCGAGAGTAAGGGGACACTCCGTCGCTTCGCCCGGGCGATCTGGTCCGTCACCTGGCGGCGTAACCGGCTCTCGCCTCAGCAAGGTTGGGACCTGCTCCGCGAGCGCTTGTTGCTGATGAAGATCGCCGGCACCCTCGATCGACCGGAAGCGATAACCGGCTCACTTCGGCGACTCAAGCAGATGGTCGACCGAAGCTTGCGTTCCGCGTTCGGAGTATTGACATGGCTTCCGGCGATGGCGTTTGCCGTCGCGGCGATCGGGATAGGAAACTTGATGATGGTGAGCATACAAACGCGCGCCCGGCAGATAGCAGTGTTGCGGGCGGTCGGTGCCCTCAAATCGCAGATCGTCAGAATGGTGCTTGTCGAGTCGGTCGCACTGGGACTTCTGGGCAGCGTCATGGGTGTAGCGTTGGGAATACACGAAGCCTATTCGGATAATCGTGTCAGCGGCGCGCTTATCGGTTTCTTCCCCGAGTTCATAATCCCCATCGGGACGGTTTCATTTGGGATTGCCCTTACCGTGGCCACCTGTCTTATTGCGGGCATCCTTCCGGCTTACCGCGCCTCACGCAGTAACATCGTCGCAGCGATGCAGAGTGTCTGACCTGAAGTGGACACGGAGGATTCCCGGACGAGGGGCTCCGGGATGTCTCGAAACCGGCAAGCCTGGCCAATAATCCGCTTGCCGCTGTATGATCTCGGGATATTGGACTTCGCCATCGGTCTGCGGTACATGAGGTGGACTGGAGACGCCGTCACTCGAATCCCGCGGAGTATGGGACTGCGCTTCGCTTTTGTGACGGCTGAGGCCCAAGGTCCTATTCGAGAGGATAATTGCGGAGGATGTTGAGTCCTTCGGCGGACTTCTTCGATCTGACGGGCTAGGATAAGCCGGGGAGGGGGAATCTATGTTCAGATTATATGTATGTGCGATTGTCCTGTTTGGCGTTGCCACGAGCGCCGCGCAGGCACAGACAGTATTCTATGTCGATGCCGATGCCACCAGCCCGTCGTACGACGGAGCAAGTTGGTGCACGGCTTTCAAGTACCTCCAGGATGCCCTGGCTGTGGCGACCGCCTCTGACGAGATTCGGATGGCGGACGGGGTCTACCTGGCGGATAAGTCGACGTGCGTCATAGATGACGATTGCGGCGACGCTTCGGACACCTGTGTGGCAGGACTCTGTCAGTGGCAGTCTCCGAGAGAGCAGAGTTTCGATCTCATCGACGGCGTAGCCATCCGCGGAGGGTATGCCGGATGCGGCGCGCCGGATCCCGATGAGCGCGATTTGAAACTACATGAGACAATCCTCAGCGGCGACCTTAACGGTGACGACCATTTGAGGGGTGACAACAGCGAGAATACCTATCGCATAATCAACGCCCAGGATCTTGGCGATACCACGGTTCTAGACGGGCTGACCGTCACCGGCGCAAACGCGAATGGGTTCCTGCCGGCTAACCTCGGGGGGGGAATGCTCAATGACGCCTCCAGTCCGGTCATAACCAACTGCGCGTTCATCGACAATACCGCGGTTTTTGCCGGTGGGGCGCTTTACAACAGGAAAGGAAGCAATCCTGAGATTACCGGATGCCGTTTCCTCAATAACTTGGCGCCTTTCGGCGCTGCCATACGCAACTATGCCAGCGCTCCGGTTGTGACCGACTGCACTTTCACGGGGAATTCCGCGGAGAATCGCGGTGCGGGAGTATACAACACGGATTCCTCCGACACCCACCTGATCAACTGTTTCTTTAGCGAGAACGAGGCCTTCGATGGGGCAGCCGTATACAACGAGTTAAGCAGTTTGACGTTGAGCAACTGTACGATAACCGACAACCATGCAGCCTTTGTCGGCGGTGTGCTCAGCTACAACGCCTCCCCGACGATAGAGAACTGTATTCTCTGGGGCAATAGCGACAAGACGGGCACCGGTGAGGCGGCTCAGGTCAAAGTCGACGTCGGTACGCTTACAATCGGCCACTCTTGCGTTCAGGGGTGGACCGGAACTCTCGGCGGCGCGGGCAACCACGGAGACGATCCACTTTTCGTTCCCGGCCCGCTGGGGTGCTATTACCTGAGTCAGACAGTCGCGGGCCAGCTTGATGATAGCCCGTGCGTGGACGCCGGAAGTGACGATGCCGCAACGTTGGGGTTTGATACCGTTACAACACGGGGCGATGAAGCCGTCGACACGGGCACCGTGGATATGGGCTATCATTACGCTGTTACCGGTGATCCGTTGAATCTCGGCGACTTCGACAGCAGCGGCACCGTCAACCTGTTCGACTTTGCCCAGCTCCAGCTATGCTTCACCGGGGAGGATGCACCCAATGATAATCCCTGTGTCCGCAAGTTCGACTTCGACTGCGATGCCGATGTCGACCTTGAGGACTACGCTGCCTTTCAAGCCTATTTCCAGGATTAGAGCGTCTTCGTCTGTTGTGTAGCGGGTCAGGAGTTGGGTGCCATACCCAAGCGAAGCGCCGGCATGCAGTAGGCCAGCTACAAAACATCCGAACCTGCCATAGGGTATTCTCGTCTGTCGTGTAGTGTCACTCTTTGTGGGTGACGAGGGAATCGCAAGGACGCCGCCCACAAGGGACGGCGCTACAATCGCTACACGGAATCCGAGTCTGCTCCAGTACTATGTCTCGCGACTCCAGCGGCTGTCGATGAGAGATCAGCCGCAGGCCTTAACCTACGCGGATGTCCGTGTGGGCTCAAGCCTGCGGCTAACGTCGTCGTAGAACTTGTGAAACACGGTGCTCGTCACATGGTACATTCGTCCGTGATTCTTCGTACTACGCTGATGACACGGCCGTGTCGGTCTGCCGAGTGCCAGGATCATGACCGTTGGCTTTTGTGATGTTGCCCGCAATGGTTTTCGTAAGGTCGCGGAAATCGACGCCGAGGATCGTCTCCAAGGTGGCGAGCGAATCGCTGAGCGTTCGTGCCCGGCTCATGGCGGCCCCGCTGATGGCTTTTCCGTCGCCGCTGTCAATGACCGTCACTTCGCCGAGTGAGATGTTGTTGACGCTCTTGGCGACTTGTTCGACCACGCTGGGCATAAGCTCAACGAGCATGACCTTCAGTGCGTCGGGGTGCTTCTGGATTGCCTGGCCGATGCATTCGACGGCGGCCGCACGGGCCTTGCCCTCCTCCATCACAGAAGCGGCATCACCCTCGGCCTTGGCCCGGGCTACGTCGCGCTCGGCAAGAGCGGCCTGAACCTCCGTTGCCTGCAGGCGAGCCTCCTCGGCCTTGGCAGCAGCTTCTTGTTGTTCGGCCTCCTTGAAGGCGGCTTCGCGGGCTAACTCCGCCTTGCGGATGCGCAGGGCGTTCTCGGCTTCAGCGATGGATTTTTCCGCAACCAAGCGGGCTTCCTCCGCTTTGCGATGAGAGACGGCCTCGGCTGTCTTCGCCTCAGCGTCACGTTCTGCCTGAGCCTTCCGTGCGGAGGCAGAAGCCTCGGCCTCTTTGATGGATGCTTCCGCTGCCCGTTCCGCCTCTGATTTGCGGGCAGCCGCCAAGACCTCCGCGGTCGCTTTCCGGGCGATCGACTCCAAGTATTCCTGCTCATCGTGGACGTTCTGGATGTTGACGCTATCTATGATCAGGCCCAGCTTGCGGAAGTCGTCAGTGACCTCCTGCATGACCGTCTGAACGAACTTGTCGCGATCTTCGACGATGTCTTCGGGGATCATCTTGCCGATGACCGCGCGCAGGCCGCCTTCGAGCGTTTCACGCGCCACCCGTTGGAGTTCCTGCGCGGGTTGGTCCAGGAAACGTTCAATCGCGTTGGCACGCTCGGTGGGGTCGGACGACACCTTCACGTTAGCCACACCGGTTACGATGACCGGCATCATCGTGCCCCCACCCGCCTGGGCCTTGACCTCCAAGGCCACCTGCATATTCCGCAGGCTAAGCCGGGATACTTTCTCAATGATGGGAATCACCAGAGTTCGCCCGCCGATCAGCGTGCGGTATCCCTGTCCGTCGCGCTGCCTCTTACCGCTGATGATCAGCATCTCGCTGGGGTTTCCCACGATCATCAGATTGGCGATGATCACGATCAGTGCAACCACGGCAAACAGTGCGGCGATACCGATTATGATCCCGACCGAAGCCTGCGAACTTGCTGCGAGAATAGCTGTGTTCACAATCTGCCTCCTCTAATCTTGGTTTGTGAGGAACTCGAATTCCTCGCGGGAGACTACTGTGGCGATGCCACCTGCGTAGTCCACAACAGCCACCTCATCTCCACGCCGGAACTTCGAGTCCTCGCGTTTCGAGACGGCTGGAACAAACCGTTCGGTCCGTCCGACACGAACGGCAACTTCACCCTTACCGTTGTGGGCTACGTCGATCGTGACGCGCCCGAGCTTGTTGATGTAATCCGCCAGTTGCGGTGTGCTATTGCCCGACGAGCGACGGAGCTTACGCAAGACCTGATGGGCGCCTTGACCGGCGAAGAGTCCACCTATCGCCGCGATGCCCAGGGTCGGTGCGGGGCCTACCCCGGTCAGATGCGTGAGGGTGACACCGATGACCCCGAAAATGGCCATGAAGAAGACTACGAACTGCATGGAGAACCAGTTGGCCAGGGATGTCGCCCCGGCGTGTCCGCCGTCCACCTCCGTGGACATGTCGGTGTCCACGTCGATGTCCGTCCCAACGTCGGCATCCACGGAGATGTCCCCACCGAAGTCGGCGCCGACGTCAGCATCGGCGTCGCCTCCCCCGACACAGGAGATCAGCAGCAGGCCTCCGCCGAGGATCAAGAAGACCCAATAGGCTGTCGCCACTAGCGAGAACACGCTCGTCATATCCATGAGTGTCAGAGCCGGATCAACCATGACTTAACCTCCGGACTGCCGCTGGGTGGTCACCGATGACCACCTCGAGGCAATCGCACCACCTTGAATATAAGACGCGGGATTACCGGCGCCTATTTGAATTCCAGGCTCTTTTCATAATCGACCAAAACCGCCCTGCAAAGAGGCAGTCGAAAAACCGGATGTAATAACCCGTCCGGTGATTATCTGAGGCCTCGGAACGGCGTTTTTAACCGTCTGGGCGACCTGCCACCACCCCGACCGGCAGTTGGCTGGGTGGGTTCGTCTGACGATCCATTGTCAGGATGTCGGGAATGACCGTGCAACGGCTTAGGCCGCGACTCATTCCATCCAGCCGCGTTGATTCGCCAGGGGTATCCAGGTACGGTAAACGTGAGATCAAGTGCGACAGACAAGGTCCAGTAACGCAAAGGCACGCTCAATGGCCAACGATCCCGCCCAGCCAACTGCAGCACGGCTTGCCGGTTCGATCTGGGCGCCGGTTTTGTTGTTGGTAGTCATAACCGCAGTGGCCTACCTGCCGGTCGTGTCCTGCGGGTTCATCTGGGATGACGATTCCTATGTCCAGGAGAACCAGACTCTGCGCTCGGTCAGCGGGTTGAGCCGGATTTGGTTTGAACTCGGCGCTACCCTTCAGTACTACCCCCTGGTCCACACGACCTATTGGCTTGAGTACAGGCTTTGGGGATTGAACCCTACCGGCTATCACGTGGTCAACATACTCTTGCACGCGCTCGGCGCTGTGCTGCTTTGGCGGGTGTCGAGATTCCTTAGTGTACCAGCCGCGTGGGTGGTAGCTGCCGTCTTTGCTTTGCATCCCGTGCACGTAGAATCGGTTGCATGGATCACCGAACGCAAGAACGTTCTGTCGGGCGTTTTCTACTTCGGTGCGGCGTTGGCCTTCCTGCGCTTCGCACTCTCGCCACAGGAGACAGCAGTGCCAAAGGGGAAGAGGCGCTGGCTCTATGTGGCGGCATTGGTGTTGTTCCTCTGCGCGCTGCTCAGCAAAACGGTGACCTGCACGCTTCCGGCGGCGTTGCTGGTGGTTCTCTGGTGGCATCGCAAGGGCATCCGTTGGGCGGACGCGCTTCAGTTGGCGCCCTTTTTCATTCTGGGAATAGCCCTGGGTCTGTTGACCGTCTGGATGGAGAGGCACGAGGTCGGTGCCATCGGAGAAGAGTGGAGCTTATCGCCTGTCGAACGCTGCCTGATTGCCGGACGGGCCCTGTTCTTCTACACAGGCAAGCTTGTCTGGCCACACCCGTTGATATTCGTCTATCCGCGATGGGGAATCGATGCGACAATCTGGTGGCAGCACGTCTATCCGGTCATGGCCGTCATCGTTGTGATTGTGCTCTGGCTGTGTCGACGCCGCATCGGTCGCGGTCCATTGGCGGCCGTGTTGCTTTTCGGCGGGACTCTGGTGCCAGCTCTAGGCTTCTTCGACATATATCCCATGCGCTATTCCTTCGTTGCCGATCACTTCCAGTACCTGGCAGGCGTCGGTGTCATAGCACTAGTGGTAGTCGCCGGCTATCGCGCCCTGGATGGACTCGGGACTTGGGGAACGCGCTTAGCACCTGCGGTGGCGATTGTTGCGTTGGTGACACTCGGTGCATTGACCTGGCGTCAGGGACGCGTCTATCTGGATGCGGAAACGCTCTGGCGTGATACGCTCAGCAAGAACCCCGACGTGTGGCTTGCGCACAACAACCTCGGCAACATACTCGAAAGACAGGGCAAGCTCGACGAGGCGATAGACCATCATCAACAGGCCCTTCAGGTCGAGCCGCGATTCGCGCTAAACGTCGCCCACTCTCATTACAACTTGGGCAACGCGTTGGCCGCACAACGCAAGTTCACCGAGGCGACAAAGCACTATCGTGAGACACTTCGGAACAAACCCGATTATGTCGACGCCCGCGTCAATCTGGGAAACATGCTGCTAAAGCAGGGCAATCTGGATGAGGCGGTCAGGCAATATCGCCAGGCGGTTAAGGACACGCCCAAGTCATCCAATGCTCACTACAACTTGGGCACTGCCTTGTTCAGGCAAGGTAAACTGGAAGAGGCTTCGGCACATTTTCGCCAGGCGGTCGAGATCAACCCCGGCCTGGCAAGGGCGCATTACATGCTCGGATTGGCCCAGGCGGGATTGGGGCTGTTTTCCGAGGCGCTTCAGCAGTTTCGTGAGGCGGCGCGCATTAAACCTGATTGGCCGGCACCTTTGGCCAAGGCTGCGTGGATTATGGCCGTAAACCCGGACGCATCCATCCACGACGAGACGGAGGCAATCCGAATGGCCGAGCGTGCTGCCGATATGACCGGGCGTCGCAACGGCCCGATTCTTGACACTCTGGCGGCTGCCTACGCTGCAGCAGGTCGGTTCGATCAGGCCGTCGCGACAGAGCAAGCCGCAATCGACTTGGCATCTCAACGCCGCGACGACCGTCTGCTGGAGCACATGCGCCTGCGACTTGATCTCTACAAGCAGGAGAGGCCCTATCAAGAAATCGAGCCGCCCGGAAGCGGAGTGCGTCCTTAGCTATTGTCCGCTGCGGTACGATGGCTGTATACTCTGCCCATCGGCGTCGGTTTCGCAACCCCGGCCGCCAGGGAGATTGGTTCAAGGAGCCTTCCCGCGAGTGTTCTGCGAGAGTGCACGACGGTAGTGTCACTGGTCAGTCACGGACGGATTGGACTCGAGAGCAGATTAGTGATGACCAGCTTCACCCCAGGTGCATTCAATCCTTCAGACTACATCAGCTCGATCCAAAGACCACACGGGCCCGCTGGACCGCTGCCCATGACCCTCGACGAGGCACAAAAGCGAGGATGGGATGAGCTTGACGTGGTCTTCGTCACGGGTGACGCCTATGTCGACCATCCCAGCTTCGCAACCGCCATTTTGGCCCGCGTGCTGGAAGCCGCCGGCTTCCGCGTTGGGATCATCGCTCAGCCTAACTGGCACAGCTGCGATTCGTTCAAGGCCTTCTCTCGACCGAGACTCTGCTTCGCCATCAGCGCCGGCAACATGGACGCGATGCTCAACCACTACACCGCCAGCCGCAAGGTGCGCAACGACGATGCCTACTCACCCGGCGGACGGATCGGGCTTCGTCCGGATCGGGCCACCATCGTCTATTGCCAACGTGCCCGCGAAGCATACAGCGGTGTGCCGATCATCGCCGGTGGCGTCGAAGCGAGCCTGCGCCGCTTGGCCCACTATGACTATTGGAGCGATACGGTCAGACGATCCATCCTGTTCGATTCGAAGGCGGACCTGGTCGTCTTCGGCATGGGCGAGTCTGCAATCGTGGAGATAGCTCGCCGCCTTGATCGTGGCGAGACGGTCCGCGACCTGCGAGATATGCGCGGTGTTGCCTTCGCAATGGGGACGAAGGAGACACCTCCCAAGGGTGATCGTGTCGCCGTGCTGCCTTCATACGAGCAGATAAGAGCAGACAGGTTCGCATTTGCTGAAGCGACGCGTCTGACCCACATGGAAACAAACCCATACAACGCCCGGACGTTAGTACAATGGCACGATCGACAGGTCGTGGTGTGCAACCCTCCAAGGTTACCTGAGTCTCAGGATGCAATGGACTTCTTCTATAGTCTTCCCTTCACGCGCAAACCCCACCCCAGTTACACGGAATGCATTCCCGCCCACGAAGTCATCAAGGATTCCATCACCATTATGCGGGGTTGCTTGGGTGGTTGCGTGTATTGCTCGATCACCACACACCAGGGACGAATAGTCCAATCGCGCAGTAGAGGGTCCGTCGTTCGCGAGGTGGCGGGCTTGACGCGAGAAGAAGAATTCAAAGGGATTGTGTCTGACCTGGGTGGTCCCACAGCAAACATGTACGAAATGCGCTGCCTCAAACCCGAAATAGAGGCAGTGTGCAGGAGACTTTCATGCATACACCCTAAGGTGTGTTCGTTGCTCGGCACGGATCATGGCCCGCTCGTCGAACTTATGAAGGAAGCTCGCGCGCAAGATGGGATCCGCAAGGTGCTCATCGCCAGCGGTGTGAGGATGGATCTGGCCGGACTCTCGCCCGAGTACATTGAGGAGCTAGTTGCCCACCATGTCGGCGGCCATCTGAAAGTCGCCCCCGAGCACGCTGACAACAAGACGCTGTCTTTGATGAAACGTCCCCCGCTGGAGAGCTTCGAGGCATTCGCCGGAGAGTTTGACAAAAGGTCAAACGAAGCTGGCAAGGAGCAGTACCTTGTTCCCTACTTCATCGCTTCGCATCCTGGTTGCGATCTGAGCGCGGCAATCGAACTGGCGATCTTCCTGAGACAGCGGGGATACAGGCCCGAGCAGGTACAGGATTTCATCCCCACTCCGATGGACATTGCCGCGTGTATGTACCACACCGGTCTGGATCCGATGACAAAGAAGCCGGTCTACGTGGCGAAGTTCTTGCGCGATCGCAGGCTACAGCGCGCACTCCTGCAGTTCTTCAAACCCGAGAACTACTTTCTCGTTCGAAAAGCGCTTGTGCAGGCGGGCAGAGAGGATCTGATAGGTAGTGGCGGCAACTGTCTGATACCTGCCAAACCGCCTGCAGCGGCGCTTAAGCTGCATCGCGAGCCATCGAAACGCAGGACCATCAGGGTTAAACGACGTGAACCACGCCGGAAACCTGCAGGAAAAGGCTACCGCCCGGGTCGGGCGACCGCGCCCCGCAGATCACGCAAGAGAAGCTCGTGATGCGCGGACGGGGTTATTTCCGAAGGAGCCGGATATCCGTGCACAAGAGCGTACACTTCAAAACATATACGAATACTGTGTGAAGTCGTTCTACGTCGCGAGCGCTTCGCAACGTTGCGAGCCTCGCAGTGCAGCCACTGCCCGCTCGATGT
Source organism: Phycisphaerales bacterium (assembly GCA_020348265.1). Classification (GTDB taxonomy): domain Bacteria; phylum Planctomycetota; class Phycisphaerae; order UBA1845; family UBA1845. The sequence continues at coordinate 5,035,926 of CP070744.1, forward strand.
CATCGACGCTGAGTACCAACATGGAGGGCGAACCTGGAACCCCCGCTCCGTAGACGAAGTTGATATTGACATTGGCCTCGGCGAGTTTCGAGGCGACGCACTCCAGGTCCCCAGGCTCATTCCCAATCCGCACCTTCAACACTTGCTCTGAAAGGAAGCGGTAGCCGGCCTCACCCAGGGCGTGTTCGGCAGCTTGACCATCGGAGGTTACGAGGTTCACCCAGCAGCACTCGTCGTCGTCGGAGACGCACAGAGCCTCGATGTTGATCTTAGCCTTGGTGAGAGTCCCGCAGAGCTTGGCGAGCATTCCCGGCCTGTTGTCCAGGCCAACGCAGAACTGGGTCGTCTCGATCATAGTACGCCTCCCGCCCTGACAGCAACGCGAACGCAGTAGCCGGGCAACATCGTGACGCGTCAAGCCCGGACGCCACCGAACCTGACTGCCGGAAATTATACACCGTTTTCAGCTACGCGTGAAGCCTGTGGCGCAGGGAGCGGCTCTTTCGATGGCAACACCGCACCACGCGGAATGCCACGTAGTGCAACTGTGTGGGGGGGGGGGGGAATCCTGCCCGCCTCAGTGCATTTATTCCATTTCTGCTGCCGCTGGCAGGTGGTGCGCACCCGGAACGAACGTCATGTCACGAATCTACGCCTGTTGCTCAGTCCGAACGCCTGATGGGCAAGCTTGCGGTACACACAACAGGAGTTCATCATCGAAACATGCTTCTGACGAAACGCGAGTTGCCGATCCTCGTTTTTAATCTGATCTACGTCGGCATCTTCACCGCGGTGGCGCTCGGCGGGAGCAATCACGAGTTCGTCCTTTACGCCGGAGTGATCGTGTTACTCGTGGCGCTGGTTGTCATCAAACAGCAGACGTTGAAGTTCGATCCGACGATTCTGTGGGGACTGAGCCTCTGGGGTCTGCTGCACATGGCCGGGGGGAATCTGCACGTCCGCGGCACCGTGCTTTACTCGCTGCAGTTGATTCCAATCATCCCCAGTTACGAGATCCTCCGCTACGACCATGCCGTGCACATGTTCGGGTTTGGAGTCGCAACACTGATCTGTCACCATCTTCTCCGCCCGTACGTGAAGACCGATGTTGAGCGCTGGCGCACGCTGGCGCTACTGATCGTGCTGATGGGATCAGGCGTCGGAGCGCTCAACGAGATTATCGAGTTTGTGGCCGTTGTTACCGTGCCCGAGACGGGTGTGGGGGGATACGAGAACACGATGCTCGACTTGGTCTTCAACCTCCTCGGCGGGCTTATGGCAGTAGCGTGGTTGACGTGGCACCGAAGGCCGGCATGAAGTCGGCCGGAGCAGCTTTGCCCGACGGCGGAGCAGTCCATAAGATCCTCCAGGGCGTGTGAAGGGTCCGGGAGACGGCACGTACCCGAGACAGGCGCCCCTTAGTCAGGCGCGATAGCAGCACAGTCGCTTCCGTATTGAGGCTACCTTAGTCTTGCGGGTGTGGGCGACTCGATTAACATGCCGCGCCGGGTCAACGTCAAACCAACGTAAGCGCATTAGGAGATGAGGCAAATGATTAAGCGAAGCTCTCTGCGAACAATCGGTCTAACGTGTAGCTGCTTGTTGCTAACAGGGTGCATGCCCAAGTTCACCATCGAAGATATCAAGAACATGACCCCCGAGCGACCTGTCGAGATCGACAAGCTTGAGATGTTCGTAGGCACGTGGGAGACTGAGGCGGAAATGAACATGTCGGGTCTAGACGAGGTTCTTACGGGTACCGGCGTCGGCACGATGAGTTGGAAAGCTGATAAGCGATACCTCGTGGAAGAGTCCGAGTTTGATATGGGGGAACTGGGAAAGATGTCCGGCATGGGCATGTGGACCTACGATCCCAAGAGCAGGAAGTACCGCAACTACTGGTTCGACAGCCACGGCAGCGTTGGCCGGGGAACCTCCAAGTACTGTGAGGAATCGCGCACCTGGTATACGAAGGCAACGAGCCGAGGCCCCTGGGGAAAAACCAAGGGCAAGGGGACCACAAAGTTCGTGGACGACAACACCATTGAATGGTCCTGGACGGAGTGGGACGGGAGCGGCCTGTTCAAGGTCATGGACGTGAGCGGTACCAGCAGACGTAAGTAGAATCCCTTCCGGGAGCATTCGCACAGAAACGAGGGGGCTCAGGCAGTCTGCCGCCTCCACGTTTGATGCCGATTCCAGTGGAGAGCTGTCAACAGGGGTACGTTGCGAAATGTGGGACGCCCCACTATCCCTTCGCATGCCATTCGGGGAGCGCTGAAGGGCCCGTGGGCCGCCGTCCGTAGAAGAGATCATCCGCCAGCAGCGCGAGGCGCCGCGCAATCGCGCTACGCGGCAGTGTCCGGCGTACCATGTTATGAAGAGAAGTGGTGGGGTGCGCATACGGGCACACTCGCATACAGAGGGCACAGTCCGTGCCCTGCACGCGCCAGAATCGGTAGCAGCGTTCCTGATGCGTCTGCCACTTCTCGACACCGTTGTGAACCGCTTTGTCACCTGAATCCACCGCCCCTGACGGACAACAAGTAGCGCATTTCTTGCAGAACTCGCAGAAGTGCTGCACGCCGATCGCGACGGGTTCGTCCTGGACGAGAGGCAGGTTCGTGGTGACAACGGAGAGGCGCACCCGAGGGCCGAACCGTGGGGTCATCAGCACGCCGAGTCGGCCCAGTTCGCCTAGACCCGCGTCAACCGCAACGGGAACACAGAGCACCCGGTAATTCCCGTCGACATGTGCCCGAGCTTCGTAGCCCAGAAGGTTGATATACCGGGCTATGATCATTGCGATCTTGGCTGCTTCAAAGTACTTGAATGCCGTCTCCGTGATCGTCGTGCTGTCCGGAGCGTGGCGCACCATGTCAAAGCTCATCTCAACACCGATCGCGACCGCGTGAGTATGGTCCAGCTCAATCGGCTCTCCCCATTCCCCCGGCGAGCGCCCAATGTGACTGTATACGTGGGCCGGGTTCAGCTTCGTGGTGCCCACCATCTTTGCCCCGAGGTAGTGGGCAAAACCCTTGATTCGACGCGTGGACTCCGCAGCTGTGAGTTCCACCGGAGCGCCCTCGACCGGCTCAGGAGTCCAATCGACCTCACGCGTGATTCGGTCCAACACATCCGACGCGGCACTCTGGAAGGGAGAGGTAGTACTGTGATATGTTCGCGAGCCGGGATACCCCAGGGGCGCCTGCGAACGGACCTTTTCATCGAAAGCCGTCTTGTCCGGATGTTCCCGATAGTACTCGTCGAACTCGGGCGAGCCGGGCTTGAGGCGGTAAAAGCGGTGGAAGATGGCGTCCCGCTCGTCAATTCGTTGCGGATCACCGGGAATCTGTAGTCGAGGAATCGGACCGGTTGGCACAAGAACCACCACGACGCCGATAAACACCGCCAGGACGACAGCAAGAATGATCCAAGGCTTGGCTGGAAAGTCCACCAAAAGGGCGGCAGCGGATAGCGCAAGCGCAGGGCAAAACAGAGTGAAAGCCACGCCCGCGGGTCGCCATCTCCTTTCCCGCAGAGAGGTGATCACGAATGCCACCGCCGTCAGGGAGACAACGGCAAAACAAACCCATCCTGCGATCGGAATCCAATCCATCTGTTCACCTTTGTGCAAGCAGCTTCTACGTTCCTCCGCACGTGCGTATAAATCATACTGGATGGAGAGTGCTGGGACAGCCGACCCAGGATTGACCAGCGGCAACGGCCAACCGAGAATCCAACAGGCAAGCGGAGCTGTTGCCTGCGGAAGATATTGGAATTCGGAAGGAAACTCCCCGTGCCACCGGAACGCCGTCTCAAGCGAAGCCGCGAGAAAACGATCCTGCGCGTGATTATCGCCGTACTATTGCTCTGCTCGGCCGGTGCCATCGGTTTTCGCGTCTGGCAGTGGGGGGTCGTGCCGGGTGATGCGCCGATCATTGGACTGTCGCTTGACACCGCTTGGCACAGTCGGCTTGGGTTTACCAGCAAGACCTATGAAACCGCGCTTTCCCGAGTGGACGCACGAGTCCGGTCGATCCGTCCGGACATGCATTCAGCCAAAGACGTCTTGGACGACGTTCATGCGTTGATTCTATCAGGCGGCGGTGATGTCGATCCGGCGTTGTCCGGTGCGGATCCGAGCAGTTCGCGGTTCGTGGATCGTGAGCGAGATGAGCTGGAGATGGCCCTGATCCAAGGAGCCATCGAACGACGCATGCCCATCTTGGGAATCTGCCGCGGAATTCAGATACTGAATGTCGCCCACGGCGGCACGCTCCGTGGGCTGCGCAACGACCCATTCCTGCATGATATTCACGGAGTGACATGGGACAGTCTCAGCGCGCACGACGTGACCATTATGGACGACTCGCTCTTGGCGCGAATCGTGGGGGCAGGTGAGCACAGCGTAAACTCAATGCATGAGCAGGCGGTGGATCAACTCGGCGAAGGACTTCGCGCGGTTGCCCGATCCCCGGACGGAACGATCGAGGCATTGGAGCGGACGGATCGGCGATTCGTGATCGGCATTCAATGGCACCCGGAGATCCTGTCTCTGGAGGACTCCAGTGCCCTGGCGGTGTTTCGGGCGCTTGTCCACGAGGCAAACGCCTACAGGGAATGAAACTAGCTAATCCTGCCTGTCGCCGCGCCGCTGTCGCAGCGCCAGCACCGCACAGAAATACAGGAACAGGAAGTTAAGCGCGTGATAGCCTGCATGGGCAATTGCCCCGGCAATCGTGCCGAGGTCCTCGGCATCACCAAAAAGACGCGACGCCAGCCTCGAGGGCCAGGCGAGCAACCATCCAAGATTGTTGCTGGTTGGTTCCCAGTTTATCAGAAAGATCGACGTTGCGAACAGGAGTGAGGTAAGCAGAAGAACTCCCCAGGTAGGTCGGCGAAGCATGTCCCGCAAGCGCCGGCGTGGTCTTTCCGTCTCCAGATCTTCCTCGGAGGTGAGCACGCCCATCGACAGCTTGCCGTGTTTGAGGGCCAGCGCGATCGGATAAAGTACGCCCAGGGCGGGCTTGGGATCGTCAGCCTGAATAACGTCGCTGATCGTGTCCTGGTGCTTCTCGAACATACCTTTCAGGTACGCACTCAAATCCTTGGGGTCGGCGGCCTGTTTCAGAGCGTCCCAGAAGGGCCTGAGCCGTATGCTCTGCAGGTCTGATCGGCCAACAACCTTGAGTTCGCGGTACACCTTTTCGAAGCGACGCAGGCGCTCTTTGTCGTGGGCGATTTCCTGCAACGTCGCCACCAGCCCGGTGATGGGCGTCTCCGTCCGCTTGTCATAGTCCACCTCGGGTACTGCGTCGATTTGTTCTCCGCAGGCAATACGGAACAACAGATGTGGATAATCGACGTTGGCGGCAATGGCCTGGGACAACCCCCCGAAAAACCGGGGATTCAGTTCAATCAAAAACACGGGACCATCCGGGGCGCCGCGGAAATCCAGCTCAGCTATTCCGTGCCATGCGAGATGATCGAGCAGTCTTCGTGCGGCCCGTTCCGCCTCAGGAAGTTGTACGGTCTCGCGCAAGGCTCCTGCGCCCGTATCTCTCGGAAAGGAACGCACGTTGCGATATGTCATCCCCGCAACATATCTGCCGTGGTCGTAGAGCATGGTCGTGCAGTAGTCCTCCCCCTCGACGAACTGCTGCACGATCGGGTATTCCGACGGTTCGAGGCCGAAGCCGGTGACGAAGTCCTTGAAAGATGAAGTCAGCTCTTCTGGTGAGCTTACTCTCTTGAGCCCCACACCGGCGGCACCTTCACGCACTTTGAGAAACGCTGGAAAACCCAGTTCCGGGACTGCCCGATACAGTTCGTCGGTGCTGGTGAACTGTCGCGTAGGCGGAGTCGGGATTCCCAACTCTGCAGCCAAGGACGCCAGCTTACCCTTATCATGCGTGCGGACCATGTTCTCGTGTGTGGTAAGCGCCAGTCTGACATGCGGCTCGAATCGCTGTCGATGCTGGGCGATCAGCCACGTCTCTTTGTGCACGGGGATAAGAACGTAGGGTTCGTCCGCAGTGAGCTTCAGCTCCCCGACCTTCTGCTCGAGAGCATCAAGAAAAGCCGCGGGTTGGTCGGATACCGAGGGGTATTGAAAGTCGCCCGTGCAGTATCGCGAGAAGAAGCAAGGGGCGAAGGGAGCTTCTTCCCCGCAGTACACCTCGATTCCCCGGCGTCCGAGACTCCGTGTGATGGCCAACGCATGCCAACCGCGCGCGTATGTGACGATCGCTCGAGCCATAGCCTTCTCCGAAGCGTAGAGTCGCACAGTAACGGCACAACAGAAGAGCTTTATCGGGCAGGCTTGTCAACCTATCCGAACGGCTGCTTGTCACTCACGGGAGGCCACTTGTTGTGTGCTATACTCGTCGAAGTCACCCTCTCGGTGAGGGCCCTTCTTGCTCGGTCCGAGCTTGCAGTCCCAATCGCTGCAGATCCATGATGCGTGGCCGTGCAGGTACAGAGTGTGTGAAGTGCCACTCTTATGTCGCTATACTGACGTTCCTGAGGGATCGGGCTTCCGGCCTACAACGACTCAAGATTGCCGAGGCCATGCGTCAATCGCATCCACAAGCAGTCTCGGATCGAAGGGCATAGCGCTTCCCCTCCGACTGGCGTGATCGACATTCGCACGATTCAACCGCCGGACAGCCAGCCGCCCGATGTTCGGGAAGAGAGAAGAACGTCCGATAATGCAGCCGCGCCGCTGTCGGGCTGGTGGGTCTCTGTGATCCCTAAACGCTTCCGTGGCAATCGGGGCGCAGTTGGGGACCCGACGTGGCTAGGTTATTCCGTAAGAATCTGTCAGGCTCTGGGAGATAATGTTAGGTTTCGTTAGCTCGATTCGGTACAATTCTCGCATTGATGTACCGGTACGCGCGTTTTCTACGGAGAAGGCGCGCGAACGACTGAGGGGCCACTAAGGCGTCAGCGGATAAGATTAAGACCGGGTTTGCGCCACGTAGGTCTGAGTCTTGTCTATGGAGAATGGGGGTATCGAGAAATGTCGTTCAACAGCTCATCCCGTTTTGCTAAGCGTGCATTCCTGGATTGTGCCACTGCGTGTGTGACAATCTTTGCGATCACTTCTGCCGCGATCGCTCATCCGCCGACGGGCGCAGGAGGCAAGGAACAACGGCCTATGTGCGGGCACGCCCGGGCCATGCTGCAGCGATTCCGGGCGGAGCAGGCGGCCAAGGAGGCTGATACGACTGGCGAGGTTGCGATGGCGTTGCGCGAGGCCATGAACGAGACCGACGTCCTGCACTACGACCTCGACATCGAGATCAGCGACATCGATACGGGTGCAGAGACTTTCTCCATTGCGGGCAGCAACCGTATTACCATACGCAGTCTGGTGCCGGATCTTACGGAGTTCACGTTCAGGCTCCACGACGTGTACGCCGTTAGCGCTGCTTATGTCAACGACACGACACCCATCGTGGTTACCATCACGAGTGCGACCACACGAGTGGCGACGCTGGATCGAACCTACGGAGTCGATGAAGAATTCACCCTCACGATCGAGTACAGCGGGACATACGCGACGGATACACCCTACGGTGGGTACGTGTTCATAACCACCCAGGCGGGCATTCCGGTTATTGCCACGATGAGCGCGGCTTACGGCGCGTTCACATGGTGGCCCTGCAAGGATGGGGACTACGAAGCGCTGGGGGACAATTCCGACAAGGCCCTGACGGAGTTTTCCATAACTGTGGCGGACAACTTTTTTGTTCCTTCCAACGGCGTATTGCAGAGTACCGAGCCGCTGCTTGACAATCGCGTACGCTACACTTGGGCAACGATCAACCCTATGACCACATATCATCTCTGCTTCGCGGTAAGTGAATACGAGTCGTGGCACGATACGTACGACTATTCAAGGGGATCGATGCCGGTCGATTTCTACATCTGGGCTGTAGACAATACGGCGGCGCATCGTGCTGTTTGGAATCTTAACCTCGACATGCTCCCCGTTTTCTCCAGTCTCTGGGGAGAATACCCTTTCGTAGACGAGAAATACGGGATCTACGAGGCGCCGTGGTATGGCGGAATGGAGCACCAGACCATGACCGGCCAGGGGGGCGCCTGGGGATGGCAGGAGTGGCTTAACGCCCATGAGCTGGCCCACAGCTGGTGGGGCAACATGATCACCTGCGAGACCTGGAGTGACACTTGGCTAAACGAAGGGTTCGCGGTTCTTGGCGAGGCACTTTGGTTTGAGTTCAAATATGGGACGCAGGACGTGGAAGCGTACATCGCCAGCATGCAGGATAATAGACCTTTCGGCGCCGGCGCCGGTAACACGGTGTACATATATCCGGAAGACTTGACTGAATGGCGTATATGGAATCACGATTACACGTATAACAAGGCCGCCTGGGTGCTGCACATGCTCCGCCACTTGGTGGGTGATGCGACTTTCTTCGACATCATCGCCAACTACCGGGCGGCGTATGAATACGATGCAGCTACTACCGAGGAGTTCATCGCTGTCGTGTCGAGTACCTACGGACAGGATCTTCACTGGTTCTTCGACCAATGGGTCTACAACGCCGGGGCTCCTACGTACAGGTATGGCTGGCAGAGCGTAGACGTGTACGGGCAGAATTGCCTTCACTTGCAGATCGAGCAAGTCCAGAACATCGCCTATCCGGTGTTCACCATGCCCGTGGATGTCGTCGCAACGATCGACGGAAGTCCGCAGACCCTCACGGTGTGGAACGACGCGCGCTCCCAGCGGTTTACCGTTCCCGTTAATGGCGCGGTGACTGACGTCCAGTTCGATCCAATGCCTTGGATTCTACGTAATAGCGTGCCTTACGAGCAGTTCTCGATCATGGTGGGTGATACTGATGGGAATCTCGCTATAGACATGGATGACTTTGCCGTTCTTGAAGGATGCTACACGGGACCGGGTGTGCAGCTTGCAGCGGGTTGTGAGGCGCTGGACTTTGACGGTGATGGTGACATCGACTGCATCGATTGGCGGCAGTTTGCCGAGGCTTGGACAGGTCCCGGTGAACGGCCCACCTTCGGACCCTGCCCCTATGAAGGTCCCCTGGCAGCGCCCGCACCGCACGATACAAGGAAAAACCGCTACATCTCGTTCGACCCGAGTAACGAAGATGCCGTTGCGTTTCAGGTGGAGTTGGCCGAGGGACCCGGCGCTACCGGTGCGCTGGGTTGGGTCGGTGAGCCGATCGATCCGAGTTGCCAGAATGAAGACGGCAGCCCCAACGGGAATCCTTGCGACGGTGTAGATTTCGTCGCGAGAGTGGTGGACACACCGGCAATCCGCACGTGGAACGAGGAGACGGTGCATCTGACCGGCTGCGAGATCGTACCGGTTGCCACCTACGAACTGCGGGCTTCACCTGACGGTGTCGTGCTGACCCTCCCGCTTGAAGTGGGGACAATCATCAAACCCACCGTCTGGTATTACGGCGATACGGTAGGCGTGGGCACCGGTGAGTTACTGCCCGCTATGGGCTATACGGCGCCAAACCAGATAGTCAATGTCAACGATGTGACAGCTTACCTCCTGACCGTGGATGGAGATACCAGTCCCAGTGTGCACCCCACCTGGGTGGATCTGCATGGGTTAAGCGCTGGCGCCGTGCCGAACTACATTCTGAATGTCTCTGACCTGCAGCGGATCCTCTTTGGCTTGGAAGGCCAGGAGTACACCGATGCATCGGATCAGTTCAATCCGGCAGACTGTCCGTAGAAGGCCAGCCGTTTAGACAACCTCTTCCTGCGCTTGTCAGCGAATAGTATCTCTCGCTTGCCGGTGCATGCTTGAAGCACCCACGCCCCCGGGGTAGGATAGCGTCTTGATGCTCTATGAATGGGAACCGTAGGCTCCAAGACAACCCGCCGGAATCATGACCATAGGTCTTTCATCTTCGATCATTATGATTGCCGTAGTCCTGGCCCCGACCGTCGAGGGGCCTGACGACGCCCCTGAGGCGTACCACAGCACGGCTTACGGCTACCATCTCGAGGTACCGCCCGGATGGGTTGAGATCCCCAAAGACGCGATGGAAATGATGTCCGCTTTTCTGCTGAACCAGGATGTTGAGCAGAAGATCATCCATGATGCAGGGTTCCAGCTTGCCTCCGCCGGGCACTGGCTTGAGTACCCATATGTTCTCGTACAACCGGTTATGTATGCCGACTATGGTCTGCACCGACAGATTAACGAGGACGAGTTTCCCAGGCATGTGCAGTTGATGACCGGACTGGATGTCGACGAGCTTACCGAAGACGCCCTCTCCTCCCATGCACGCCAGCTTTTGGTCGACTTGGATGCCGAACGCCCGGAACTCGACGTTGTCCGTCGCCGATATCTCTGGCATCTGAACATGGATGCTAAGGGGTTTGGGCCAGTTCGTGGTCTTATTGCCGGTCACTTCGGGCGCGACTCCGTCGTTCAGGTCGCGTTCTACTCTCTTCGTTCTGATTGGGATCGCTACGCCGAGGTGCGGAGTGCGATCATCGACTCGTTCCGTTTCGATCCGGAAAAAGCGTATAGCATTGCCGTCGCACAGGCCAATCCTACCCCACCCCCCAGGTGGCACAGTGTTCTTAGAGGGGCCCTTATTGGCGCGATAGTTGGCGCCCTCTGGGGTGTGATTGGGATGATGAAGCGTAAGAGGAAAGTCCGCACCTAGGCACACAATCAAAGAACATGCAATCCGCCTCACTTGCACGCACCGAAGCAGTTGACGCCCCATCGTGCATTCGATCGCATTGGGGTGGGTGACGCAGCCCCGCGGCACAGACCCACGTCGTCTGCAGTATCGGATCTGTGGTGCCTGATCGCCGGAGGGGAGGGGTGTGAGGGCATCCCGCCCCCACATGGGCCGAAGCCGCCGGCAGTCACCCGGCCACGACTTGTCCGTCGAGTGTCCAAGGTTGCGGGTCAATCCGACACCACTCCAGGCCGATCGATTCGCGAGCGCGGCGGTGGTACACGGGCGTTTGCCTTTGGCGAGTGTCATACGTACATTCCTCTGCCCGACCGCGCCGGGTCTCCGACCAGCGATGGTACGCTGTTTGCAGGGCGCTCTTGAGGACGACACACGGGTTGCGGTGCGCGGCGACAAGCGGCGGGATCGTACCGGTCGGCCAAATACAAGCGCCGGGTGGAAGGATGCTTCGAAGCAGTTATGCACAGCTACGGACTCGGACCCTGAGTCGAGGTCTGTAGCGTAAATCTCTTGGAGTTTTATCAGTGTCCAAACGGAAGATTGTAGCGATGCCCGGAGACGGGATCGGTAAGGTAGTCCTGCCCAGCGCTATTCGGGTGCTGGATGCCGTTGGGTTCGAGGCCGAGTATGTCCATGCAGATATCGGCTGGGAGTTCTGGATCAGGGACGGAAACGCCCTTCACCAGCGAACCATCGACCTGCTGGCTGAGTACAAGTTGGGCTTGTTCGGAGCAATCACCTCCAAGCCGAAGGATCAGGCCGCCGCCGAGTTGTCGCCTGAGCTAAAGGACAAAGGCTACGTTTACAGTAGCCCAATCGTGGGATTGCGTCAGCACTTTGATCTGGACATCTGCATTCGACCTTGCCGGTCGTTCAAGGGTAACCCGCTGAACTTCATCCGCCGCGACGGCGATGGTTTCGCCGAGCCGCCGGTGGATGCGGTCATCTTCCGCCAGAACACCGAGGGACTCTATGCCGGGGTCGAGTGGACTGATCCGCCACCCAACGTGCGTACGGCCCTCGAATCTCATGCCAGGATGGCGCGGTTCAAGGATACCCCGGGCAAGGACCTTGCCGTATCTACGCGCATCTTCACCCGAAGGGCCTGCCAAAGAGTAACGCGGGAGGCTTTCGCCTACGCGAAGAAGTTCGGGTACCGCTCCGTTACGGTGTGTGAGAAGCCCAATGTGATCCGCGAGACCTCCGGAATGCTGCGGGCTGAGGCCCAGGCGGTCGCCAAGGAGTATCCAGAGATCGCCCTTTGGGAGACGAACATTGATGCCCAGATGATGTGGCTGACCAAGAACCCCGAAGACTACGGCGTGCTGGTATGCGGGAACATGTTCGGGGACATCGTCTCGGACGGGTTCGCCGGGCTGGTGGGCGGCCTCGGGTTTGCGTGCAGCGCCAACATAGGCCCGGAGGTAGCCGTCTTTGAGCCGACACACGGGTCGGCGCCGAAATACGAGACATTCGATCCGTCAATCGTCAACCCAATAGCAATGATTCTGTCGGCCTGCATGATGCTGGATCACATCGGCGAGAAGGATAAGTCTGATCGAATCCGGGCAGCCGTGGGTGCCGTCGTTGCGGAGGGAAAGACCCGCACCTACGACATGCTTCGCTTGCCCGGCCGGCAGGAAGTCCTCGAGCAGGGTGCAGCCAACACCACCCAAATGACCGACGCGATCATCGAGAGACTGTAGCCGGAGTACGCAATTGTCACAGAATCTCGTGGAGAAGATCGCTCAGCGGTACGCCGTAGGGCTTGCCGACGGGCAGACCGTGCGTGCAGGGGACTTTCTGTCCGTAAGGCCCGCACATGTCATGACGCACGATAACACCGCGGCCGTCATACCTAAGTTCGAAAGCATGGGGGCGTCGCGTGTGGCGGATTCAAAGCAGCCCGTCTTCACCCTAGACCACGACATACAAAACGAGAGTGAAGGGAATCTGGCCAAGTACGCCAAGATCAAGACGTTTGCTAAGGAGCAGGGCGTCGCCTTTTTCCCGGCCGGGCGGGGAATCGGGCATCAGGTGATGGTCGAAGAAGGGTTCGTCCTTCCGGGCACGTTCGTGGTCGCCTCCGACTCGCATTCTAACCTGTATGGCGGGCTCGGTGCGCTGGGAACACCTGTGGTACGAACCGACGCGGCTGCAATCTGGGCGACGGGACGGACGTGGTGGCAGGTTCCCCCGGTAGTCCGCGTGCAACTCAGTGGCAAACTCGCCCCCGGCGTTACCGGCAAGGACGTTATCATCGCACTCATCGGTGTGTTCAATAAGGACGAGGTGCTCAACTGCTGCCTGGAGTTCACGGGTGCCGGCGTAGCTAGCCTGCGAATCGACGAGCGTTTGGCAATTGCCAACATGACCACGGAGTGGGGGGCGCTTGCGGGCGTGTTTCCATGCGATGAGGTAACAAAGGAATTCCTGCTTTTCCGGGCTGAGATAATGCGTAAGCGGGGCGATACTGCGCCGACACTCACTCCCGAACTCGTCGTGAGAGCGGTCGAGGATTGTCCGGTCGCCGACGCGGATGCCGTTTACGAGAAGGACCTTGAATTGGACTTATCCGCCGTTACGCCCTTTGTTGCCGGTCCCAACGAGGTAAAGACAATCACCCCCCTTCCCGAAATCGAAGAGAAGCGGGTCAAAATCCACAAGGCCTATCTGCTGAGTTGCGTCAACGGCAGGTTGGAGGATTTCGCCAGCGCCGCCGAGGTGCTCAAAGACAAGAAGGTCGCAGACGGGGTTACTCTATACGTGGCCGCTGCATCAAGCGAGGTTCAGTCCGAGGCCGCCCGCCTGGGCTATTGGGACACGCTTTTGCAGGCAGATGCCACTGCTTTGCCTCCGGGTTGCGGCCCGTGTATCGGTCTTGGAGATGGTGTGCTCAAAGAGAATGAAGTCGGCATCTCCGCGACCAATCGGAACTTCAAGGGGCGTATGGGGGCACCCAGTTCGCAGGTTTATCTGGCCAATCCGGCGGTCGTTGCTGCTTCGGCTGTTGCGGGTTACATCACCGCTCCGCCTCGCGGCGCGGATTCGCCAAATGCAGGGACGCTTCGGGAAGCTCTGCAGCGCGGCAGCTCGGTTCGTACTTCAGCACGTCCCGCGGAGGGGGCGAGGGAAGTCAAGCTGGTCGGCGGCTTCCCAGCCACCATCGAGGGCGAGCTGCTCTTTGTCCCCAAGGACAACATGAACACCGACGGAATCTACGGGAAGGAGTTCACCTATCAGGATGGGCTCGCACCGCAAGAGATGGGCAGCAAGGCCATGCTCAACTACGATCCGCAGTTCCAGCGGTTGGCCCGGGATGGTGACATTCTGGCCGGCGGCTACAACTTCGGATCGGGCTCTTCACGAGAACAGGCTGCGACCGCCCTGAAGTTCCGCGGTCTGCAGATGGTGATCGCCGGTTCCTACTCGCAGACCTACAAGCGGAACGCGTTCAACAATGGGTACGTCGTTATCGAGTGCCCCGAGCTGATTGAGGATCTTAAGGCCGCGCACACCGGCGCCGATGCGCTGAGCATCCGTACCGGGACACGCGTGATTGTTGACTTCACGCACGCGCGAATCACGGCCAACGGAAAGGACTATGCTTTCGCTCCTCTGGGCGAAGTGGCCCAGGAGCTGATTACCAAGGGTGGGTTTGAGGCACTGATCCGTGAGCAGATTGCACAGTTGTAGGTAGAAGGAATATCAGGAATGCGTAACGAGATTATCGAATTGTTTCCCGAACTCAAGGAACTCTCCGATGCGGCGCTCCGCGAGAAGGTCATAGACGTTTGGGAGGACTCTATCAGAACGGGCGGCTGGCAGCCCAAGGAACTACTTGAGATACCGTTTACGCTGCTTGCCGGCGAGATCGAGATGAAGTTCATCGAGCACGTTCGCTCATGCGCCCGCATGTGCCTTGTTGTTGAGAAGGTGCTGCGCGAAATCTGGGGTAATCGGATGCCCATCCATCACGACCACTTGCTCGCCGGGGCGTTGCTCGCCGATGTGGGCAAGCCCATCGAGTACGCCAAGCAAGACGGCAAGATCGTAAAGGGGCAGCGGGGTGATCACCTGCGACACCCGTTTAGTGGAGTAGGAATGTGCTGGAAGCACGGCTTACCCGATGAGGTGATGCATATCGTCGCCACCCACTCGAAGGAGGGGGACCATGTGCAGCGAACTACTGAGTCAATAATCTTCCACCACGCGGATTTCATCAACTTCGATATCGCGTGTGGACTGGGTAAGAAATAGGGGGACGACATGGGTACCTTGACCGAACGACTTTCCCGTTGGGCGTGTGATCTGCAGTACGAAGACCTTAGCGCAGACGCCATCGATGCAGCCAAGCGCTTTCTCTTCGATTCTATCGGATGCGCTCTAGGGGGCTACCAGACTGAAGACGTGCGGACCTTTCTTGGCTACTACCGAGACCTTGGGCAGCCGGGGGATTGCACGGTCATCGGAGCCGGCGACCAAATGAATGTCGTTGCAGCTGCAATGCTCAACGCTCTTATGATCCGGGCGATGGATTATAATGACATCTATTGGAAGCAAGATCCAGCCCATCCCAGCGACTTGCTTTCCGCTCCTTTGGCGCTTGCTCAGCGTGATCACAAGAGTGGTAAAGACCTTATCCTCGCAACGGTCCTGGCCTATGAGGTCGCCATGCGACTTTGCCACATAGCTGAGCCGGGGATCCGCGAGCGCGGTTGGCATCACGCAACGCTTATGGGTTATGCCTCGCCCATCGTTGCCAGCCGCATCCTGGGGCTTGATTGGCAGCAGATGCAGCATGCCATCGGGATCGCCAGCTGTCATTGCTTCACGCTTGGTTGCGCGGTTGCGGGCAAGCTCACCATGATGAAGAACACGGTGAGTCCTATGGCTACGCGGGACGGTGTCGAAGCTGCCCTGCTCGCTCAGAAGGGTTACACGGGGCCAGAAGGAGTAATCGACGGCAAGGAAGGCATGGAGCACTGCTTGGGGGATTCCTGGGACTACTCCTGGATCACCGACACGCTGGGCAAGCGCTTCATGATTACGGACTGCGGAATGAAGTCCTTCCCCGTGGAGGCGTTGATGCATTCGCCACTCTCCGCCACTCTGCATCTGCTCCACGAGCACAGCCTCAAAGCAGAGGACATCAAGGAGGTTTTGGTCGAGAGCATTGCTCGGGCGGCGGACATTCTCAGCGATCCTGCCAAGTATGACCCGCAGAGTAAGGAGTCTGCAGACCACAGCCTGCCCTACAGTATCGCTGCAGCAGTGGCTGAAGGTCGTGTCACCCCCCGCGAATTCACCGAGAAGAAACTTTGGGATGAGCGTCTACGTGCACAGATGGCCAAAGTCAAGGTCGTGGCCAATGAGGAGTTTGAGCGAGCTTTTCCGGTCAAGCAGTGCACACGCGTGACCATCACCACGGTGGATGGACAGAAGTTCTCCCACGCGGTCGACGTGCCCAAGGGCGATCCGCGCGACCCCATGACCGAGGTGGAGCTTACTGTCAAGTTCGACTCCCTGGCTGAACCGGTGATGAGTGAATCACGTCGAAAGGACCTCAAAGACACGATTCTCTCCCTGGAGCAGCTGGACGATGTGGGGAAGTTGATGGCGCATACCATTGCGGACAAGTAAGGCTATCACCCGTAGGGAGAGGTTCTGAGGAGTAAGAACCACAAACCAAGGTATCCGAAGAATATGACGACTACAACAACCAGCCAAATCGCCGAAGCAAGTCGGCGCGGTGAGGACGTCCGCTCCGACTGCTGGGTCGAGATTACTCTTGCCGACTCCGGGGGGATCGACCTTGCGCTTACAACAAAGGTCGAGTCTATGTACGGGGAATCGACCAGGCAGCTCGTCCGCGACGAGCTGGCCGCGCTGGGTGTAACCCACGCCAGGGTGGAGATCGAGGACGCCGGCGCTTTGCCGTTTGTCATTACCGCCCGGGTCGAGGCAGCTGTACGCCGGCTCGGATTCGACGTTGGTGATGGATACCTGGTGGAGTGTGGTCCGGGTACGGATTACGCAACGCAGCGGGATCGCTTCCGTCGGTCTCGTTTATACTTGCCGGGCAACGAACCCAAGTTTGCGATCAACGCGGGAGTTCATCAGCCGGATGGAATCATCCTGGATCTGGAGGATAGCGTAGCTCCGCCCCAGAAGGACGAGGCCAGGCTGATCGTGCGTAATGCTCTTCGCACCATTGACTTCAAAGGTGCGGAGCGCATGGTGCGGATCAACCAGGGTGATCGAGGCTTGGAGGACTTGGACTTCATCGTGCCACACAACGTGCACCTGCTGTTGATCCCCAAAGTGGAAAGCGCGGAGCAGGTCAGGGTGGTCGATGCACGCACGCGGGAGATTCTCCACGAACGCCGGATAAACACTCGCGTATACTTAATGCCGATTGTGGAGAGCGCCCTCGGAGCCCTTCGTGCGTTTGAAATTGCATCAGCCACCGACAGAGTAGTAGCGCTTACCATCGGTCTGGAAGACTACACAGCCGATATCGGAACGGCACGTACGAAGGAAGCGTGGGAGAGTTTCTGGGCTCGGTCGCAAGTGGTTAACGCCGCCCGCGCCGCCGGGGTGCAACCGATCGACAGCGTTTTCTCCGACGTTGCAGACACCGAAGGCCTGCGCCGAAATGTCCTGGAATCGAAAAGCCTCGGATTCGACGGCATGGGCTGCATCCACCCCAGACAGATCGCCGTCATCCACGAAGCCTTTGCTCCTGCGGATGAGGAACTAGCCAAGGCGAGGCGAATCGTGGAAGCCTTTGAAGAAGCGCAGCGAAGGGGCTTGGGCGTTGTATCGCTCGGTAGCAAGATGATCGACCCTCCGGTGGTCAAGCGTGCCCAGCGAGTCGTGCGGCTGGCTGAGGCGATGGGGATGCCGCGGAGCTAGAGTTTTTCCAGGATTATCCAGAGATGTCGACGAAAGTACTCGATATGGGAATCGAACTGTTGGAGAACGCGGCCGGGCGACTCGTACCGGCCGAGGTCAACGGTAAACCCGCAACGCCTTTCCAAGGCGTCAGGAAGTACAAGCCTACCGGCAACAAGACCGCACCGCCGGTGCGCTCCTGCGCAGACTATCCAGCCGATGGCAATAAGGTCGTTACCGGTTTGAAGACAGCACTTGTTAACGCCGGCCTGCGCGACGGCATGACCATCTCGACGCACCACCACTTCCGCAATGGGGACATGGTTGGCAACGCGATCTTCGATGCCGCTGCGGCGATGGGAGTGAAGGACTTGATGTGGTTTCCAAGCGCATCGTTTCCTTGTAATGCCCCGATTGTGGACCATCTTGACAACGGCGTGGTGCACCACATTGAGGGAAGCATGAATGGGTCGCTGGGCGACTATTGCTCGCGCGGCAAGATGCGAGGGATGGGCGTGTTGCGTTCGCACGGCGGCCGATGGCAGGCGGTGCAGGACGGAGAAGTGCACATCGACGTCGCAGTGATCGCGGCACCAACGGCTGATCCATTTGGGAACGCGAACGGTGTAACCGGTCCGAGCGCCTGCGGGCTGCTGGGCTTCGCCCTGGTAGATTCGATCTATGCCGATCACGTGATAGTGGTTACGGACAACCTGGTCGATTTCCCCTGCCTGCCCTGGCAGATTCAGGGCAACAACGTGGATCAGGTTGTGGCGATGGATTCCATCGGTGATCCGTCGAAGATCGTCTCGGGTACCACGCAGTTGACCAAGAGTCCGGATCGTCTGCTCATTGCGGAGATGGCAGCGAAGTTCGTCCGTGACGCGGGGATCATGCGTGACGGCTTCTCTTTTCAGGCAGGCGCGGGTGGTACCGCTCTGGGATTTGCCATCTTTCTGCGGGAGATGATGAAGAAAGCCGGGGTCAAGGCCCGGTTCATTCGCGGGGGCAGCACCAAGTATCTGGTGGAGATGTTGGAGGAAGGCTTGACCGACTACATTCTCGACGGGCAGACATTCGATTTGGACGGCGTCCGCTCGATGCGCGACAACCCCGGCCATCAGGACACCAGCCCGTTCACCAGCTACAACTTCCACGGCAAAGGGTGTTTTGCATCGATGCTCGACGCTACAGTCCTGGGCGCAACAGAGGTAGATGTAGATTTCAATGCCAACGTAGTGACACATTCGGACGGGAGACTCCTGCACGGCATCGGCGGGTGGCAGAACTGCCTCGCGGGCAAGTGCGTCATTCTCCCGATTCCGTCGGTCCGCGACCGCATCCCTGTTATCGTGGATCGCGTGACCACCCTCTGCGGACCGGGTGAACTCGTCGATGTAGTCGTGACCGAACGTGGAATCGCCATAAACCCGTGGCGGACGGATCTCCTGGAGGCGGCAAAGGGTTCGGATCTTCCCATCCGTCCTATCCAGGACATCAAGGCCGAGGTGGAAGCCCTCTGCGGCGGACCACCCGCGGCGCCGAAGCTGGGTGAGAAGATCGTCGCAGCCGTCAAATGGGTCGACGGCACGGTAATCGACTGCGTGCGCCAAACTGGAGGATGACGCCACGGTATTGACAAACAGAGCCTTTGGCACGAGAACTGCTCCCGTTAATGTGCCGTCGGCGATACATCCGGCGCGAACTGAAGCGGATCCGCCTGCGGGTATTCGAGCCTTTCGGTTGAGAGTACTTGCAGGGCGCAGAGGGAGTGATCGAATGCAAGGGTACCCAAAGGTTGTGAAACTAAAGGACGGCCGGAACGTCACACTGCGCCTGCTTGCCAACGGAGATTTTGAGAAGCTCTACGCGTTCTTCCAGGATCTAGAGGAGGCGGACAGGCTTTTCCTAAGAGACAACGTTGCTGATCCCGCTTTGATTCGAAAGTGGACCGAAAACATCGATTGCGAGCGCGTCGTTCCCATCGTGGCAGAGGACGGCGAGACAATCGTGGCAGACGCCACACTGCATAACAGGCCCCATGGCTGGGCGCAGCACGTTGGGCTGATTCGCCTGGTGGTCGCCGGATCGCACCGCGATGTCGGCCTTGGCACGCTGTTGGCTAGGGAGCTCGTAGGGCTGGCGGAGGAACGTGGACTCGAGAAGCTGCAGGCCAACGTCATCGAAGATGATCAGGCCATGCTGAAGACGTTCGAAGCCATGGGCTTTGGAAAGGAGGCGGTTGTGCGCGAGGCGGTCAAGGACCAGCACGGCAACAAGCACAACCTTGCCATTTTGATTAACGACGTCGCCGATCTGGGTCGATCACTGGAGGACTGGATCTCCGATACGATGATTCCGTCCTTTCGAGTTCCCGGAGCAGGGGCATAGTGTAACCGATTGGGAGGATTCAGCGACCCTGTGCTGCTAATCCGAGATGTGCTCATTCGCGTGCTGTTAGGATCGAAGGACCTGTGGAGTTACGCCCCGCCATCTGTAGATACGAAAGGCTCCGCCAAAGACGCAAGTGACAGATAGTGCCGTCAACCGGTTACAGATTCGGATAAGTTTGCCAGAATTGAGAGTTCCAGCCATGAACGAAGGCTCCGAAGAGTCCACCGACCCTGGTGAACAGGCGGCCAAACCTCGAAAGAGAACCCAAGGCGTTGTGTCCATTGACACGGAGCGCTGTAAGGGCTGCTGCTACTGTGTCGAGTTCTGCCCGATGCACGTGTTGATCATGTCCTCCAAGTTCAACGCCAAGGGCCACCATTACCCTGAAGTCGATCCGGACGGGAAGTGCACGGCTTGTGACCTCTGTGGAATGTTCTGCCCGGATTTTGCGATTCACGCACAGCGCGTTTCCAAGCCGGATTCGACGAAGGAGTGAAGTCGAGTGTCTATTACTAACGGCAGACCTCTCACCGGCGCCTTCTACTTGGATGGCGACCAAGCTGTAGCCGAAGGAGCAATCGCCGCGGGCTGCAACTTCGTGGCCGGTTATCCGATTACACCGTCGACGGAGATCGTCGAGCGGCTGGCGGCCAGGTTCCCGAGCACCGGTGGGACTTTTATCCAGATGGAGGATGAGATTGCTTCATCCATTGCCATTCAAGGCGCCGTCTGGGGCGGGGCGAAAGCCATGACGGTGAGTTCGGGTCCGGGCATCTCCTTGATGATGGAGCACATCGGATTTGCAGCTATGACCGAGGTGCCTTGTGTGTTCGTCAATGTCCAGCGGGGCGGACCGTCGACCGGACTCCCAACCTTGCCCGCTCAGGCTGATATGATGCAGGCCCGCTGGGGATCGCATGGCGACTACGAGATCATCGCCCTTTCACCCACCAGTCCGCAGGATTGCTTTGACCTGATCATCCACGCCTTCAATCTCTCCGAGAAGTACCGCGTGCCTGTGATGTTCATGATGGACGAGAGTGTGGGGCATCTTACCGAAAAGGTAGTGATCCCACCCCGCGACCAGATCGAAGTGACTCCCCGCCGGTACACCAAGTTGCCCCCGGGGGAGTACGAACCCTATAGAACGGGCGAAGATCTAGTTCCAGAGTTCGCCAGGGCTGGGCGAGGGTATCGTTTCCACATCACCGGCCTGACTCACAATGAAAAGGGCTATCCGGTCATGGATGCCGGTTGCCAGGAGGCGTTGGTCAATCGCCTCGTAGACAAGATCAGGAATAACGTCGACGAGATCTCCCTGTACAGCGAGGACGGCGTTGAGGATGCCGACATCGTGGTTATCACCTACGGTATAAGCTCCCGCGTGAGCAGGCCGGCAATTCGCCAGGCCCGTGCAAAGGGAGTAAAGGTGGGACACTTGCGCTTGACGGTGGTGTGGCCTTTCCCCGAGCAACACATCCGTGAACTCGCCGGCAGAGTAAAAGCCCTCGTCGTTCCCGAGCTAAACCTCGGGCAGATAGTCCTCGAGGTCGAGCGCTGTTCCGCCGGCAAGTGTAACGTGCGCTCCGTTCCTCACGCTGGG
>CP070744.1:5057658-5082594 GCA_020348265.1 Phycisphaerales bacterium
GGGGTGCGAGGGGAAGACACTTGTGGAAATCGGCAGCGGCGGCGGGTTTCTCAAAGAGGCTATTCCGGGCGTCATCACCTCGGACATACTCGACCTGCCGAACGTAGACCGGTGTTTCTCGGCGCTGAAGATGCCCTTCGGGGATGGTACGGTTGATGCCTTCTTCATGGTCGACGTGCTGCACCACATCCCCGACGCTCGCGAGTTTCTTGGCGAAATGCAGCGCTGTCTGAAGGTCGGTGGAAGGGTGGCCATGATCGAGCCAGCCAACACCGCCTGGGCGCGATTCATCTACCGCAATCTCATAGATGAACCTTTTGACCCGCAAGGTGACTGGAGCTTCCCTCAACAGGATCGACCAGTTTCTGCAGCCAACATCGCGCTTCCGTGGATTGTATTCACCCGTGACAGAGAGCGATTCGAGCTGGAGTTTCCCTCTTACAATATCGTTAAGCTCGAACTTCATACTCCGCTGCGTTATCTCGTGAGCGGGGGATTGAGCGTGCGGCAGCTTGTTCCGTCATTCACGTATCCTCTTGTCAAGGCAGTGGAGGCCGCCGTCTCACCGTTTACCCGCTACCTGGCGATGTTTCAGACCGTGGTCCTGCAGAAGGGCGGATAAGACGGCAGGAAGCAGGGACCATCCTACCAGCATTGCCCCTAGCACCGTGTCACACGCGTCTCGCGACTATCTGAGCCGCGGGCTTCAACCCGGGCGAATGTCCACACCACACCGCGAAGAACACTCTGCGAATAGCATCCGGCCCCGGTCCACCCGGCCCGGCGGAGTAGTAGATTGCCCCGACTGTCCTCCTTGACTACAATGGCGCAGACAAGGGTTCGTCAGGGATGGTGGACCACCGTTCCTGGACACTCGCGAGAGAACATGGAGTAGCGGCTCTTTCGGGCTCGCACCGCAACGGGAGTCTGCCAACGTGGATACAACAACATTCTGGTCGCGATTGCGCCGTTTCTTCAACAGCGCAGGAGACACGATCGAGGGCGACGGAGAGGCAATCGCGGACCGGCGCTCAGCACTGGAGACCACAGACAAGCGCGGCGGGGGTGCGCCGTGCGAGCAGCGGCCTACCGACAGTGCCTCGCCCTCCGCGATTACGCCGCGCGATTCGGACACCGACCGAATGGAGGAGGCCTACACCAGAATCATCGACCTTGTTGCGTCGATAAGAGAACACCTTGAGCTCCAGGACCGAAGGGCTGAACATATGGCCCCCACGCTTGATCGCCTGGCCCAGGGTCTGGCAGATATACCCGAGGCGGCAAAAGCCCAGGTCGATCTGCTTTCGAAAATGAGCGGGCTGCTGGAAGGAGACATCGAAAGCGCCAAACGAATCGAGGCGGCCCTTTCCCAGCTGCCCCACATCGCCGATGCCCAACGCGAGACCATGGTATCGATGGGGCGTCAACTGGACGTCCTGCGGGAAGCGAGTGATAGTGAAACGACAACGCTGGATGAGCTTCGTAAGGGTTTCTCGGAGCTTGCCGAAGCTGCCAACGCATCGACGTCGACCTTGAGGCAAATCCACGTGGACAAGGCCTCGCAGGAGAAGGAGTTAGCCCAACTTCTCCAAGAGCAGGCCCGGCGGCTTACGGTGTTTGCCGGTGTGGCGGTTGTCTTGGCTTTTCTCGCGGCTTTAATAGGCCTGGTGGCCTTACTGCGCTAGGCTTGCCACAAATCTTGCCGGATATCGCCGAGAAGGAGCATGCAAATGACGGATCAGACAGCCCCGCCAAAAGAGACGATGCAGAACCTGCTGGCGAGCATGGGGCAGCTCGGAGCTTCAGATCTGCATCTGAAAGTCGGGAATGCGCCGTACTATCGTATTGCCGGGCAACTCCGCAAGGTACACATGCCTACGATTTCCGACAGTAAGTACCTAGAGGCCATGCTGATCGACCTCATTCCGGAGGCGCGGCGTGAGGAGTTCCATGCCGGCAACGACCTGGACTTTTCAGCTCGCGGCGCGACGGGAGACCGCTACCGCGTTAACACCTTCCGGGCAATGGGCGAACTTCACGCTGCGATCCGCCGCGTGCAGAGCAAGATCCCGACTTTCGAGGATCTTTCTCTGCCTCCCATTTATCGCGAGACGATCTCCAAGCACTTCGAGGGTCTGGTGTTGATCAGCGGGGTAACCGGATGTGGGAAGAGCAGTACTCTGGCTGCCCTTATCGAACATATCAACGAGACGCGCAGCGCCCACATCGTGACCATCGAGGATCCGGTCGAGTACGTGTTTACGCCGAAGAAATCGATCATCTCTCAGCGAGAAATAGGCATCGATGTACCCGACTATGTCGAGGCATTGAGGTTTGTGGTCCGCCAGGATCCCAACTGCATTCTGATTGGCGAGCTGCGAGACAAGGTGACAATGGAGGCGGCATTGCAGGCGGCGGAGACGGGGCACTTGGTGTTGGGAACGCTTCACGTCGCCGATGCCCAGCAGACCTTCTCGCGCATTTTGGAGTTCTTCCCCAATACGCAACACAATTTCATCCGTTCGCTTCTGGCCGGCAGCCTCAAGGCCATCTTCTGTCAAAGGCTCGTGCCCGGCATAGACGAGAACACCCGCTTTCCGGCCACGGAGGTACTGCTCAACAACTCGGTGGTAAAGGACAAGATCCTCCGTAAGGAAGACGACGACATTCCCTCGATCATCTCCAAATCCAAGCAGGATGGCATGCGCTCCTTTACCCAGTCTTTGTTCGAGTTGATTGACACGGAGAAGGTGCATTACGACACGGCTATGGAATTCGCACCCAGCCGGGAGGCGCTTTCGTCAGCGGTCAAAGGAATCAGTACATAGGGGGCATCAGCTAAGGTGCCGTGTTCTTCATACTGAGCGTGACTGTGGACGAAGGCGTTGGTTCACTCGCGCAGCAGTTGCACACCGAGCCCGAACGGGAACGCCGGCACGCTCGTTACTGAAGGCGTTCCGAGTCTTGCCGTCTGTTGAAGACGTTGTTTCCGGTCACCCAAGTGTAGCGCCACCCCTCGTGGGCGACGTCTTTCGAGGCTTTGCGTCGCCCACAAGGGGCGGCGCTACATTCTTCAACAGGCTGCTAAACCTTGATATCGATGTGGTGCGGGTCGGCTGACACCTCGAAGATGTCCCCCATCTGCTCGACGACGGCATCGAGCAGGGACAGCACAGCTTGCCCTTGCTTCTCGGTGACCTCGCGTACCTTTGTGAGTACCGCGATGTCTATGTCCTGCCGGGTCATGGCCTGCTTCAAGGCGACCACACTGTCGACATCATTCACTTGCATTGTCTCTCGCCTTTGACAAAAGCGCGAATCCTCTGCCGGCTGCAATACGGACAATCTGCATTCGCTTTCGCTCAGGAGGGTGTATCGACCGTCGCCCTCGTTGGCCTTGACCGGCCGATAAAGGGTGCAATCACGGGTGCTTTATGCCCTCGAAGTGAGAGTGAGAAGCGGAGATCGGCGCGGTTCTCTAATAGGTTATAAGACGCGCAGAACCTGCCGATAGCACAAATGAGATGGCCAAGCCCGATAACGATGTCATTGCGCGCATCTTCGACGATGCTGCGGAGAGCTACGACCAGTGTAGCAACCTTTATGCGATGAAGCGCCGGGCAGATGCCCTGGCTCCAACGTCGAACGGAAGATGCATGGAATTCGGAGGAGGCACGGGAGCGGTGACAGCCGGACTTGTCGGCCAGAGTAAGGTTATCCACTCGGATATCTCACCCAACATGTGCCGGATAGCTAAAAACCGACTGGGATGTGCCAGTCTTTGCCTGGATGCCGAAGCGATTCCCCTCACCGCCGAGTCGGTCGATACGGCGATCAGCTCCGAGATGATCTACTACCTCGATCATCCCGAGCGTTTCTTGGCAGAAGCGCATCGCGTACTTCGCACGGGTGGCAAGCTGCTCATCTCCACAACGAATCCTGCTGCTACGATCATCGAGCGGACCCGGACGTTACTGCGGAGGCTGGGCCTAAAACGAATGTTCTTCGACGATGGAGCACCGCGGTTTATTCCCTTGAAACGTTTGGTGAAGATGCTGGAGAAATCCGGATTCGTCGTCGAGTACACCACAAAGATCGTACTCCTCCCCTTCGCCTCACTTGATTGGCTAAACCGCCTCCTGGAACTCACCCTGCTGCGTCACTTTGCCCTGTTCATGATTGTAGTAGCACGTAAGACCCAGGCACCGACGAGCTGAACTTTCGGAGCGGGCGGGATGTTCGCAGCAGGTGTAGGGTACGCCGTGCGGACCGAATTCCCTTGTTCCGATGGTCACGGCAGGTCGATGACCTCCCGGGCTCAGCTGCAAACTCGCGAGTGAAGGCTTTCAGCTCCGCGATATAACTTGCGTGCATTCGCAGAGCAGAACTTCCCCGAGGCCTGCAGGTTACCCTGTCAAGCTCGCCTATCACTGGCATGCCTGTCCAGATCTCGCGTACAGATACGGCTAATGTTCCGACACGTGAGTGCTGCTCAGGATGAGCCCGAATCCGGTTATGTGGCGAGGTAAGTGCGCCACAAAAACGAACTCGCCTGCAAAGCGGCGAAGAATTCTATTGCAACTCAGTTACGAATGTGGTCTAATACTATTCCCTATGGAGCCCGGGCTGTTGCGCAATCGTAAGCGTTTGCTGGATTTCGAGCGGTTATGCCGTGATCGCGGCCTATCGTTGACCATCCAGCGGCGTACCGTGCTGGAGGCTCTGTTGGAGGGGAAGGACCACCCCACCGCAGACGAGATACGCGGTGACGTCCAGCGCAGGATACCCGGTTTGTCACGGACTACGGTGTACCGTGTTCTTGACACTCTTGTCCAGCTCGGTGTCGTCAACAAGATATATCAGCCTGGGGCACCGGCTGTCTTCGATACCGGTACCCATCCACATCATCATTTAGCTTGCTTGTCGTGCAACAAGATAGTCGATCTGGAGAACCACCTGCCCAGCGCGCCTGTTCCACCGGATGTGCGTCTTAAAGGCCTCAAGATCTTGGAATCACACGTCTTCTTCAGAGGAACGTGCCGCGAGTGTCTTCGCAAGAAAGCCAGACCGCGGACAGGTGCTGGGAGAGCTAGAGAGAGTAGTAGAGCCAAACCGCCCAGGCCAAAGGTTAAGAAGTACGCAGCCAAACGGAGTAAGCGCAAGACATCAACATGACAAGTGCGAGTATTTCAAGACGGAAGAAGTGGCAGACCAGGCCACCGAGCCGCGGAACGTTCGGTTGCGCGCCGTTACCTGTTTGGGGATCCGACCCTAGGCCAGCAGCGCAAGCCGCCCGCCGGACCGACGACGATAACAGGGCGTGTGTCAATAACTGGCTCAGGACTTCAAGGGACGCGTAGATGACACAAATTGTGACGTCACGCTGACCGCATGCGATAATGTCATCCTTGGGAAAGGAGGAGGCAAATGTGTGCGAGGTTTCATGGTGGCACCGGATTCGTTACTACTGGATCGATTGTGTTGGCATTGGGGGTGGCGTTCAGTGACACCGAAGCACTTGCCCGCAACAACATCCGCGACGCGTTTTTTACGGTTTATCCAGACGCGGTTGGCACGGTTATAGAAACTGTTCCAAGCTTTGAAGGGCACTGTGGCGTCTGCCACTATGAGTTCGGCGGTGGCGGGCCGCGCAACCCGTACGGAGCTCGGCTCGAGTTGGCCCTCCCGGACTTCCCCAGCAACCCGAACGGAAGACGGCAGGCCGTGCAGTCCATCGAGAACGAAGACTCCGATGGTGACGGCTTCAGCACATTGATCGAGGTCACCGACGTAACCACCTTCGCCAACACACCGACCTTTCCCGGGCTCACTCCCGCGAACGTACAGAATGTGACCAGTGTGGATGTCCTGGAAATACAAGACCACTTGGTGCCAAGCACGGGTGATGATGTGACACCACCACAAGTGATAGTCATGGAGCCGAATAGCGGAGAGTCCTTCGAGGCCAACAACGCTGTCACCGTTAGATGGGGAGCGATCGATGCAAGCGGGATTGCCGCCATTGACTTGTACCTATCCGATGACGGCGGTGTGACGTTCCGCCCGATCGCAAAGGGGCTTGCGAACACGGGTGAGCATATATGGTACGCGGCGAATCGTCCGACGACGTCAGCCATCCTCAAGGTTGTCGCCACGGACAACGCCTTCAACGAAGGTGAGGATGACAGCGACAATGCGTTTACGATCTACTCCCCGCCTGGTGGTCTAGCCCCGACTACGCTGCGGGATTTTGACCTTCCGGGAAGCCAACCGTTTGAGGCAGGCATCCTGAATCCCCCCGAGGCGTGTGCTGTCTGCCACGGCAACTACGACAACAACGTGGAGCCTTACTACATCTGGAAGGGTAGTATGATGTCTCAGGCATCACGTGACGTACTCTTTATGGCCAATATGGTCATCGCCAATCAGGATGCGCCGGATTCCGGCGACTTGTGCTTGCGCTGCCACCTTCCTAGGGGTTGGCTGCAGGGGCGATCGGTACCCACCGACGGCAGCCAGATGCTCCCCGAAGACGAAAGCGGTGTCTCCTGCGATTTCTGTCACCGCCTGGTCGACCCCATCTACGATCCAGCCGAGAACCCAATGGAGGACGCGGGAATCCTCGCTGATCTGAGTTTTCCCGCCAGCGATTTCGGCAACGGCATGGCCACTATCGATCCCACCGGGGCCCGGCGAGGGCCCTTCCTCAATGCCGCTTCGGGGCATCCCGTTCTTGTATCGCCCTTCCACCGGGAAGCCGCTTTGTGTGGGACATGTCACGACGTGAGCAATCCAGCGTTCGAAAAGGATGGAAGCGGGAATTACATTCCTAATGCTTTCGACGCTCCTGCAACCGACTTCTCAGCGCACACAATCGCACCTGTCGAACGAACCTACAGCGAGTGGTTCTACAGTGAATACAACACACCTGACGGCGTCTATGCACCGCAGTTCGGCGGCAACCTCGATTATGTCTCCACGTGCCAGGACTGCCACATGCGCGACGTGACTGGCCAGGGATGCAACTTCGGCACGCCCCCGATCCGGGAAGATCTACCTCTGCACGATATAACGGGCAGCAGCACGTGGTTGCCGGGGTTGTTGGGCGCCTTGTACCCCGGAGAGGTAGATGAAGCTGCGTTACAGGATGGAATCGACCGGACCCGCTATATGCTCCAGAACGCCGCAGACTTGGCCCTCGCCCAGGAAGATACGCACTTGAAGGTGACAATCACCAACAATACCGGCCACAAGCTCCCCACGGGTTACCCGGAAGGTCGGCGGATGTGGATCAATGTCAGGTTCTATGATGCGGGAATGGCGCTGGTCTCCGAGTCCGGTGCGTATGATCCGAGCACCGGCGACCTGGGTCACGACGCTGAAGCCAAGATCTACGACGTCGAGCCCGGCCTGGATGAAATCACTGCGCCGCTTGTAGGCGTAGATCCTGGGCCGTCATTCCACTTTGTGCTTAATAATAAGATCTTCAAGGACAACCGGATTCCGCCACGCGGCTTCACCAATGCGGCGTATGCCGATTTCGGCGGTTCGCCAGTGGCGCACAGTTACGCCGATGGCCAGTATTGGGATGATACTCTTTACCAGATCCCACCAGGGGCCATATCGGCCGAGGTAACGCTTTATTATCAAAGCACGAGCAAGGAATTCATCGAGTTCCTCCGTGACGAGAATGCCACCAACTCCAAGGGGCAGGAACTGTACGACCTTTGGAACGATAACAACAAGTGCCCGCCCGAGGTGATGGAAACAGTTACGATTACGTTGGCTCAATGCTCTCTCGACGCCGACTGCGACGACGGTGAGTACTGCAACGGCGCCGAAACGTGCGACTTAGGAACGAATACCTGCCAAGCCGGCACCCCGGTGGAATGCAGCGACAACATCGACTGTACGGTTGATACCTGCAACGAAACCTCCGATGCATGCGACCACACGCCGGACGACGCATTCTGTGACAACCAACTCTACTGTGACGGAACGGAGACCTGTGATCCGGCGCTGGGCTGTCAGCCTGGCGCTCCGGTAAACTGCAACGACGACATCGACTGCACGGTTGATACGTGCAACGATACTACGGATGCATGTGATCACACTCCGGATGACGCGTTCTGCGACAATGAACTCTACTGCGATGGAGCGGAAACCTGCGATCCGGCGCTGGGCTGTCAGCCTGGCGCTCCGGTCGACTGCAACGACGACATTGACTGTACGATTGATACCTGCAACGATAATACGGATGCATGTGATCACACTCCGGATGACGCGTTCTGCGACAACGGACTCTACTGCGACGGAGCGGAAACATGTGATCCTGTGGACGGCTGCCAAGTAGGAAGTCCTCCTTGTCCGGAGAACGCCTGCGACGAAGAGAACGATGCGTGCGCCCTCAACCCGCCGGGTTTTCCGTCCGATCCAGTGCACCAGGCTCTCAAGAATCGGTACATCTCCATCGACCCGAGCGTCAACGGAGACAGTGAGATCGCACTTAGAGTAGATCTTGTCGAGATGAACCGTTGCGCGGGTGATTTGCGTCGTTCCTGCTCGAGCGACGCTGACTGCCCCAACGTATGCGGTACCGATTGCGGCAACGCCCTGCCGGGTGGAGTCTGTGCGGACATCACCTGCACCGGCGATGCTTCATGTGCTGGCGGCACTTGTGTCCCCACCGCACCCTGCGTCCACCATCCGGATACCGGTCTAAGCTGGTGGGTGCAAGGTCCTCAGCAAGAGCCCTTGGGATGCAGACTCGCCGGCGGTTGTACAGATGAGGACTGGTTTGCTAGATTGGGTACCACACCGCATTTCCAGACGTGGAATGACTTCGGCGCGGCGGATTCGTCGCTGCTACACATAAGCGGTTGTCAGATTACGCCCGTAGCTACCTATGCGGTTAGTGCATGTGCACCACCGACGGGTGAAGTCTGCAGCGATCCGCTTATCATTGGGACCATTGTAAGGCCGCCACCCCGCCACTATGGCGATGTGGTGGGCATCGTCGATCCGGTGACTATCGAGTTTACCGAGCCGAATCAGATTCTGAACGTTACAGACGTGTCGGGTTACTTGCTTACCAACCAGAACTACGGTCTGGCGGGCGCTCCTAAGCCCCAGGCTCACTGGACCTGGGTTGATATGGAAGGCGAAGGGGCGCCGTTCTATCGCCCGCAAGCGATCTTGAACGTCGGCGATCTCAATCAGGTTTTGTTCGGTCTCATGGGAAAGCCGTTTTCCTGGGCAGGCAACAACGTCGATCCCCATGATTGTCAGTAAACGGGTATTAGCTGAAGTGGCTGCTGTATCTGCTCGGAGCCGCCTCTCGTACGCAAGTTCAGCGGCGCGGGCGCAAGCACCGGTGACATGGGTAGTGGTGACGTTGGAGTGTCCGTGGGCTTTGCGCCCACGACTTGATGCATCGGTTTAGCGGCCCCCGACTGCCGCGAGGAGGTCATGCTTGCGTCGTAGCGTCTTTGGGCTCGAAGGGTAGGTAGATGGTGAATGCCGTGCCCCTGCCCACTTCGCTTTCGACTTCGGTTCGGCCGCCGTGTGCTTGGACTATCTTCCAGGAGACGGCCAAACCCAGCCCGGTGCCCTTTCCGGGATCCTTGGTGGTAAAGAAGGGATCGAAGATTGACTCACGTATTTCTTCGGGGATGCCGCAACCGGTGTCGGACATTCTCACAAGCAGTTCCTTGCGTTCCTTGCTGTGACGGGTCTCTACGGTAATGGAACCTTTCCCTCCAAAGGTATCGGCGGGCTTGACGACAAGAACCTCGGGAACCCGCGTCACGGCCTTCCAGTCATACACTACAACCCGCATCCACAGCCACGCCTGATCGCTATAGCAGATTCGGATATTGTGTAGCGGGCGGATCGCATGCCGGCGTTTCGCTTAGGTATGGCACTCAGCTCCTGACCCGCTACACAAAAGACGAAAATGCTCTAGGCCGCCCTTGGCGCTAGATCACCTTGGGGAACGTCTCAAAAGTCCGCTGGGCACGGGGTTTGCAAGCTGGTACAAAGAAGTAGCACGTACCGTGCCTATACGGTATTCTGCTCGCCACAGGTTTGGCGTGCGCTTAAGATGTGGGAGCAGTGTGCCGAAACGGTGACGGCATTCGACAACTTGTTGATCCTCCTCCCGGGAGATCTGGGCAATGGCGGGCGAACATATCGTAATCATCGACGATGATCCTGACGTGCGCGAAGCACTGACGCTCATGCTGGAACCGGCAGGTTACCGGTTGACCTGCTGTTCTACCGGACCGGAAGGTACCGCAGCGATACGCGCCGAACCTCCTGACTTGATCCTTCTGGACATAATGCTCGCCTCTCCAACGGAGGGATTCCATCTTGCATACGAGCTGAAGAAGGATGAGGCGATCGGGAAGATCCCGATCATCATGATCTCAGCAATCGGCCAGACCATGGGCATGGACTACGCCAAAGAGCTGGGAAGCGACTACGTCCCGGCGGAAAGATTCCTCGACAAACCGCTCAGACTCGAAATTGTGCTCGAAGCGGTCCAGGAAGCTCTCGCAAAGCGTTGATAACCCACCGGGTTACTGGCCAACCACGGCAGCTATGCAAGACAATGTGAGCCCGAGTCCCCGCCTCTTCCCCTACGGGACGCTGCGCATCAGCGTTCTTTGGGCGATGGTGCGCCACCACTGGTTCATCCGCGTCCGCTGGCTTATCACCTTGGCGACTATCTTGTTTCTTGCGGTTGAAGCGGTTCAGGACCCTGGGTTTAACAGGCCCTGGCAGCTGCTGCTATGCATTGTCGCGCTCGCGCTGGTGAACATAGTCTGGACGGCCATCGGCTCTGCCGTGCTCAGGAACGAACCGGACGAGAACGCCATTTCACCATCGGCGATACGGAACGTCACGCTGTTCGCCAACGCACAAATGACGGTAGATCTACTTCTGCTGACCGTGATCCTCCGGTACTCGGGCGGGATCGAGAATCCAATGTCGGTCTTCTACCTCTTCCACCTGATGATCTCCGTGCTTCTGCTGACGCCGTTCAACGCAGCGGTCCAGGGGTGCTGGGCGCTGGTGCTTTACAGTGCTCTGGGCGTTGGAGAGTGCGTGGGCCTGATTCAACCGCATTATCCGTTTCTCGCGTCCACCCAGGACTCACTATTACACACGGACTGGACCTACGTGCTGTGTGGGATCGGTGTACTGGCCGCAGGAGTCGTGGGCACGCTTTACTTCACATACCACATCTCATATCGCCTTGATGCCCAGGAGCGCGAGTTGCAGGAGGCGAACACCAATCTGATGCGCAGCCAAACGGCTATCAAGGACCTTCAGGCTCGCCGCTCGCGATTCATGCTCACAGCCGCCCACCAGCTCAAAGGACCGTTGGCAGGAATCGAGACGTTGGCCGGATTGGTGCGCGACGGCGTCGTGAGTGCCGACGGCTTGCAGAACGTAGTGGACCGTATTATAGCCCGCTGCCGGCAGGCCATCGCGCAGGTCACTGAGCTGTTGACGCTGGCGCGCGTTCAAGAAGCACCGCCTTCAAAGCACCAGCACGCCAGCACGAGTATCGATGAATGCGTTGCCAAGGTGGCGGAGCAGTTCATGGCTCAAGCTCAAGCCAAAGATATCGAGTTGCGTGTTGAATCCACGATTTCCGGGGGGGACTGTGCCGCCATCGAGCAGCGCGACCTGGAGGATTGCGTTGCGAATCTGATAGACAACGCCATCAAGTATACACCCCAGGGGGGCCTCGTAACGGTGCGAACATCCGCAAACGAGCTAACGTTATCTGTCTCGGTGCAGGACAATGGAATGGGAATTGCAAAAGGTGCGGAGGACGACCTCTTCGACCCGTTCCGGCGCGGCGACTTGGCGCTAGCAGCAGGGATTCCGGGCTCAGGGCTGGGTCTGGCGATAGTACGTGAGATTGTTGAACAGGCGCACGGGCATATTGATGTGCACTCGGTTGTTGGTAAAGGGTCTGAGTTCACACTCCGATTCCCTAAGTGTGACGCGCCGCGACCGACGGTACGGGGGACTCGGACAACGAAGTTGCGCATACCCCCCTCGCCTACCGATGAGACACAGGAAGTGGAGCGCGGGCCACTCGAGTAAGTGCACGGGCGTCGCAGGCTTGTCAGGACAAAACCTCAGTAATGTAAGAACGTGGGAGTCAGATGTGCCTCGGCTTGCGTGCCTGCAGCGGTGCAGTCTTTGCGGGCGGCCCCTGGCAATCCCCTGGAGCAAACATCGATGCTGGACCGTGTGGTATCTCAAAGTCAGCTCCTAGCGTTAGTCGATGAACTCGCTCTGTCCCGCCGGATTGTTGGTCCGGTAAGGCGATCGGATCGTCACTTCTATGGGCCCGTCGATCGCGCAGATAAGCTTGATCTCGATTTCAAGTACTGTGTGTACAGCCCAAAAGCTGCGCTGTTTCCCGCTGACCAGACGCTGTTCGAATTCCAGACGGGGCCGGACGGATTCCAAACGAGCCCGGTCTACGACGAAAGCCCCTTGGCGCTTGTGGGTGTGCATCCTTGCGATATCAACGCCATTCGTCTCTTGGACCGAGTCTTCTCCAACACGAACATCGACGAGCACTATCTTTCTCGTCGGCGACAGACCTTCATTGTCGGAATCGACTGCCCGACCCCTTGTACATCCGGAGTCTTTTGCCGCGATATGAAGGCCAACGAGGCTCGCGAGGGTGCCGACATCATGTGCTCACCTCTTCCTCCCAACGGCGTGTCTGATGATGTGCGATACGGCGTGGTCTTCGGAACGGACGCAGGTCGGGAGTTCGTCCTGTACTCGCACGCGGGAGATCCCCCGACGGTCGATGATGAGCGCGCCTCTGAACGGTACATTTCTGACAAGGCGCGGGCATTCCCGCAGAGTATTCCGTATGACGTGGATGCCCTGCCCGAACTCCTAGAGCGCAGCTATGACTCACTTCTCTGGGAGGCAACGGCACGGCGCTGTTACTCGTGTGGGAGCTGCAACCTGAGCTGCCCGACATGCTATTGCTTCAATACTTACGACCGACTGGAAATGACCCTGACATCGGGCACGCGTCAGCGAGAGTGGGACGGCTGCCAGCTTCGCAGCTTTGCCGTGGTGGCCGGCGATCACAACTTTCGGGCGAAGGCGGCGGCCCGCTTGCGTCATCGGATTTATCGTAAAGCGAAATGGGTAAAAGAACGTGAAGGCGTAGCCGGATGCGTGGGCTGTGCCCGGTGTGATCGTGCCTGTACGGCCAAGATCAGTTCTGTGGAGATCTACAACCAACTCGCTGAGGAGGTTTGATCATGGCGGTGCTTGGACGACAGCCCACGGACAAGGCGAAAAGCCTTTACGAACCTGAGCCTGCTGAAGTGGTTTCCGTGGAGAAGCTGACGGACCTGGAGAACGTTTACGCCTTGCAGCTCGCCAGCGGGCACCCGCTCGGCCATCTGCCGGGACAGTTTGTGCAACTTGCACTATTGGGAATCGGCGAATGCCCCATCTCGATCTGCTCTTCTCCGACTCGGCCGAACACTTTCGAACTGTGTGTGCGTCGTGTAGGCGAGGTTACTGAACATATCCACCGGCTTCGCGAGGGAGATACGATCGGCGTTCGCGGACCGCTGGGTAACGGGTTTGACGTACACGAGCTGCACGGCAAGGACATCTTGATCGTCGCGGGCGGTCTGGGGTTGGCACCGGTGCGCTCGCTGATCCAGTATATTCTCGACGAGCGGGCGCGCTTTGGGCAGTTTCACCTTCTCTACGGAGCCAGGTCGCCAGGCGAGCTTCTGTTCCGCAATGATCTAACGCTTTGGCGAGAGAGAGATGATGTCAACTTCCACATGACCGTGGACCGTCCCGATGAACAGTGGCGGGGCCGCAGCGGAGTGGTGACAACCCTGTTCAGCGAGGTACCCAGGCTCGAGCCGGGGGAAACACAGGTGGTGATCGTGGGCCCGCCGGTCATGTTCAAGTTCGTCGTGCTGGAAGTGCTCGCCCGACGAATCCATCAAAGAAACATCTTCTGTTCTCTCGAACGTCGCATGAAGTGCGGCGTGGGTAAGTGCGGTCACTGTCAGGCGAATAACGTGTACGTCTGCCTCGAGGGTCCGGTGTTCCGTTACGGTGAACTCAAGGCACTCCGGGAGGCGATTGAATGAAGCCCAGAATCGCGATCTTCAGCCTTACCAGTTGTGAAGGATGTTCGCTTGCCATCCTCGAGCTGGAGGACTGCCTCCTCGATATCCTCGGTGCCGTCGAGATCGTCAATTTTCGCGAAGGAATGACGGAACGAAGCTGGGACATCGATATCGGTTTTGTCGACGGCGCGGTCTCCACGCCGGAGGATATGAAGGAGATCGAACACTTTCGAGAGTGCTCCAAGGTGTTGGTGGCGATCGGTGCGTGTGCGACTCACGGTGGTTTGAACACGCTGAAGAACTACCAGGATGAGTCTGATTATCGCAAGTACGTGTACGGTGACCAGGCCGCCCGGTTCCCGACGATCCCCGCCCAGCCGCTCTCCGGCGTGGTTGACGTTGACTATCAGCTCCCCGGATGTCCCATGGTCAAGGAGGAGTTCCTCGAGTTCGTCAAGGTCGTTCTGACCGGGCGAACCTGGCACCTGCCGGAAGATCCGGTCTGTGTGGAATGCAAGAGGAATGGCACGCTGTGCCTGTACGAAAAGGGCATCATGTGCCTGGGACCGGTGACGCGGGCGGGCTGCAATGCCATCTGTCCTTCGTACGGTGCGAAATGCGAGGGGTGCCGCGGGGTCGTTCATGACGAGGCGCTCAAGGCGGCAGGTATAAACCTGCGTGAGCAGTACGACGTTGACCTTCAGGATGTGTTGGCGGACTTGCGCATGTTCGGAGCATACCAGGAAAAGACATTGCCGTGACCAGACGCTGTACAAGTCTGTTTAGCCGGGCAACGAAGGGAGCCTCCTCGTGAAGAACGTCACAATTGACGTGCAGCATGTGACTCGCGTCGAGGGACACGGAAACATCCTCGTCAAGGTCGAGAGCGGCGAGATCAGCCGGGTCGAGCTTCAAATTGTGGAGAGTCCGCGGTTCTTCGAGGCCTTTCTGCGTGGTCGCCGCTGGTATGAAGCACCGCACATCACCTGCCGCATTTGTGGAATCTGCAGCGTAGGACACACCTGCGCGTCGGTGCAGGCCATCGAAGCTGCCACCAGCATCGAGATCAGCGAGCAGTCTACGATGCTGCGCAAGCTGCTTCTTAACGGGGAGGAGCTTCAGAGCCACGTTCTTCACGTGTATTTCCTGGCGGTGCCGGACTTCCTTGGCGTAGGGTCGGTGATCCCGCTCGCTTCCACGCATCCGGATGTAGTCAAGCGGGCGTTGAGGATGAAGAAGCTGGCCAACGACATCTGCGCTATCGTCGGAGGCCGGCATATCCATCCAATAGCCGTGCATCCGGGTGGGCTGACCCACGTCCCCCGAGCGGAGGAATTGCTCGCCCTCAAGCGACGCCTGAAGGAAGCGCGGGCGGATCTGCAGGAGACGGCAAACACATATCGCACCCTGAAGATCCCGGACTTCACGCGCGAGACGGAGTTCGTGTCACTCAAGACCGTCGGCAACGGAGAGTATGCCTTCTACGACGGGCAGATCGTGTCCACTCTCGACCGCAATCCGACGAATGTCTCCGAATATCGCGAGCGCGTGATCGAAACCGTGGTGGAGCACTCCGCTGCCAAACACTGTCGCTCGGCAAAGTCGCCGAGTTATATGGTCGGAGCGCTTGCTCGCTTCAATAACAACTATGATCAACTGCATCCGAGTGCGAAGGACGCTGCAGGGGCACTCGGGCTCAAACCGGTCTGCCACAACCCGTTCCATAACAACACGGCGCAAATAGTAGAATCCGTGCACGTAGTTGAGAACTCGATCGAACTGATCGATACCCTGCTCACCCGGAGACTGACGGAGGAGCCGCTGGTCGAGCCCACACGGTTCGGAAAAGGAGTAGGGTCAACCGACGTGCCCCGCGGGATACTGTTCCATGAGTACGAGCTTGACGAGAATGGCATAATCGTGGGCTCCAACCTGATAATCCCCACTGGCCAAAACCTCGCGAACATCGAGGCCGACATGCGGGCCATGATGCCCGGGTTGCTCGACTCCGGCATGAGCAAGGAAGAGATCACTCTTCGTCTGGAGATGCTTGTGCGGGCTTATGATCCGTGCATCTCCTGTGCTACCCACTTCCTCGATATTGAATGGGTGTAGTCATCGTGCCCGGGGCTGTGCGAATCGTTGGATGCGGCCGATGGTCTATGGGCGACGATCAGGTTGGTCTTGTCCTCGCAGATCGACTCGCCAATCGGCACATTCCCGACACTATCGTCACCCGCACGGAGACGCCGGGCAGCGATTTGGCTGCGGAAGCCGGTAGTGACGTGGAGCTTCTCGTCCTGGTTGACGCCGCCCCTGCAGATCGAGACCATCCAGCGGGCGCGTTCGAATGGCTGGACTACTTTGACAACTCAAGTGCCCTTTTCGAAAGGAAACAAGGCGGCACCCACGGGCTGGGAGTGTGCAGCGGACTCAAACTGGCTGATGCACTGGGCCAACTGCCCCGGGACGTCTGGATTTGCGTCGTTTTCGGTTGTGATTTCCAGCGGGGACTGGAGCTCAGCGAACCGGTTGCAGCAGTGCTCGACACGGTAGTCGAAGGTATCGAGCACAGGATTCGACAGTGGGTGCACAACCACCCGGGAGCAAACGCTCCAAAGTCGCATCTATAGACCTTCGGACGGCTAGCACTTGCCGTTCGATCGGACTGGCGAGAGAATCCGCAATTATGAGCAGCTCAGACGTCAGAACTTCGACAGCGGCGGGATCGCCTGGTCTTAGGGAAGTAGCACGCGATCTTGAGTCTGCGCAATCGGATGACGCCCGAACCCACAGCGCCCGTCTACTCTTGGCCGCCGCCCGACAAGCCTGTATCGACCCCGTTGACCTGTCCGGACTCACGCGAGCAGCCGATGCTCTGTTGCACGTGGTCGAGGGGGACTCCTCCGAGGAGCTGCTTAACCCGATCGCCCATGAGTTCATCGACCTTGCCAGGCACAAGTCCGTGCGCCTGGCGGCGTACCCGGCTGAGTCGGGAACGCCGGGTGGTGAGTGGATTGACCGCATCGTGCGACTGATCGACCGCACGGATTTCACTGTGGGGCGCATGTTCAGGCAGCGGGCGGCACAGAATCCGCAAAAGACCTTGTTCACTGTGCCCAAAGGTGATCAGGTAAGCGAGTATTCCTTTGAACGTGTATCCGAGCTGACGCAGCAGATTGCCCGCAGTCTCCTCGCGGTCATGGGCGACGCTCCGCGCGTCGCCATCTACACACCCAATCGAATCGAGGGTGCGCTGGTAGACCTGGCTTGTTTGACGACCGGGATCTTCAACACGCTGGTCCCGGCTAACGCAGTCGAATCACAGCTCCAGCATATACTGGCTGAGTCACAGGCACGCGTACTTGTCGTGTCCGGCTCGGAGCAGTTGCAGAAAGGTATGGCTGTCCGCGACGCCTTTCCCTCGCTGGAGTGGATCATCACCCTGGATGCCCTTCCGACCGTCCGCAGTGACAAGGTGATGTCCTTTCACGAGTTGTGCGAGCGCGCCCGCGAGGTTTCCGGCGCCGTGTTGGAAGAACGGCTTGGGCAGGTTCGATCATCCGACACTGCGACTACGATGTACACGTCCGGCACCACAGGCGTGCCCAAGGGCATCAAGTTCTCTCAGCTCAACTTGGTGAGCAAACGCTATGCGCGGGCCGCCGCCCTTCCCCACATCGACGAGAATGAGGTCTTCCTCTGCTTTCTTCCGCTCTATCATACGTTCGGGCGATACCTCGAAATGCTCGCTGCGGTTCACCTGGCTGCGACATACGTCTTCGCAGAAAGCGCCTCTACGGAGACGCTGATTCAAAACATGCGCCGTTTCCATCCCACGGCGATGATCTCCGTGCCCAAGAAATGGGTCGACCTTTATCGCAGGGTCATGACCACGGACGAACCTCCGGACAACCCCGCTGCAGTCGAGCAGGCCTTGAGGGACTTGACCGGTGGGCAGTTGCGTTGGGGATTGAGTGCGGCCGGCCGTCTGGACCCGGCGATCTTCCGTTTCTTCCAGCATCACAACATCGATTTGCTGAGCGGCTATGGAATGACCGAGGCGACGGGTGGCATAACCATGACACCACCCGGCAAGTACGTTGAAGACTCCATTGGCAAGGCTCTGCCCGCGATTGAGCTGGAGTTCGGCGAGGACGACGAGCTGAAACTGCGCGGACCGTACGTCAGCGACGGGTATACCGACCCGGAAGACAACGCAGCCGCTTTTCAGGACGGCTGGTTCTGCACCGGTGACATCGTCAGCGTGGATAGTGCCGGGTTTATCAGGCACGTGGACCGCAAGAAGGACATCTACAAGAACGCAAGCGGGCGCACGATTGCGCCGCAGCGTGTGGAGGCCCTCTTTGCCGATTTTCCGGAGGTGTCCAGGGTGTTTGCCGTTGGTGACGGACGGGATTACGTCACTCTCTTGATCCGCCCGAATACGGAGTACACGGAAATCGAGTTTGGCAGCATGTCCGAGGCCGCCATGCTGGAGTACTTCCGAGGACTGGTAATCCCCTGCAACCGGTTCCTTGCCCCCTTTGAGCGCGTGGTCAATTTCACGCTGATAGACCGTGATTTCTCCCTGGAGAAAGGCGAGCTGACACAGAAGGGGTCTTTTCGCAGAGCCGCCGTAGAGGAGAACTTCCGCGATGTGATCGAACCGATGTACGCGTCCTCGACGATCAATCGCACCCTGGACGGCCTGGTGGTCAAGATTCCGGTGACTTTTCTCCAGCACCTCGGTGCCACGGAAGCCGGTACGCAAGCCGAACCTGACGGCGTCTTATTCCTTGCCACCGATGACAAGCTGACCATTCGTCGCGATTCGGCAGGCGATGACCGAGTGTGGATAGGCAACTGCTGCTACGAAGGTGTCGGCTCGGTTATTGAGCTCGATGACTGGTTCCGCTTTCCAAAGCTTTGGGTCGGAAACGCCGAGCTGACGCGAATGAGCGGGGACAGCATTCTGCTTTGGTCGCTTCCTACGGCTGACAGGGTGCCGCAAAGCAAGATGGTCTGGGTGGGCCCCGCAACTATGGATCTCCACGAACATGTGGAGCGACTTGAGTCCGCGCGCAGCGGTACGGCGAGCCTTTTGACAGTACATGCCGCAGCTGTATGCCTTTTCGGCGGTTCGCCGGATGTGGCCCTGCAGTCTGTGGATTACCTCACACGGGTACTCGGGGCGGGGTGGGTGCGCTATCAGGAGCTGGCCGAGGCGCACCTCAGGAGCGCGTCAAGGCACCATGATCCCGCAGTGAGAGGACGCGCGTTCGCAGCCCTGTTTGAACACGAACCGGTCGAGTCATTCGATCAGACGGCAGAAGCGTATTGCGAATCCTCGCTCGGCTTCCTGAGCGACGAGGCATGCGAGCGTATGGCGGAACTGGATTTCTCACAGCGGCGTTGGCAGTTGCTCTGCGATGCATTCTCCTCACTCCGCCAGCGCGTGGCTGGGACGACCTATCGCGGGCCGATCGGTCGGGCACAAGCCACCAGCGCTGAGATACCCCCGGGTGTCGAGTTTGCCGTGGACCTGATTCGCTCTCTGGGAAAGATCGCTGACGCTCAGGAGAGCTACTATCTGCCTGTTCGCCGCGAGTTAATGGCCTGGATGCTCGCACCGGTATCCGACTTCATACACGACGCAGCGGGAGAGGTAGTCGAGGAGCTGACTCTCGCGTTCCGCCGGCGCTTGGGTAACAGGCGGATGCATGCCGTGGACCCGGCGTCCAACCTCCAGTACGATTGGAGCGACACGTTGCGATTCGAGGAGGGCATCAATCCGGACGAGCTTAGCAGGCTGAGCGGCGCCCTTTGCCGTACGAACCTCATCCGTGAGGCCGTCTTCCTCCTTCACCACAATCGTGAGATTGATCTTGCCGACCTGTCCCCGGGCAGCATCTGGATCAGCTTGACCGGAACAAGGTTCGGGAGGAGTGTGTACCAGGTGGGAGTCCGTCTTCGCAGCGGCGAAAGATATGACTTCA
Organism: Phycisphaerales bacterium; assembly: GCA_020348265.1. Lineage (GTDB taxonomy): Bacteria > Planctomycetota > Phycisphaerae > UBA1845 > UBA1845. Next base: position 5,077,811 of record CP070744.1, read on the forward strand.
TGCTGCACCTCAGGGGTACCGCCGAGATAGACACTTTCCTGACCGATATTCGCTTGATGTGCCTGGCGGCGGGAGCCGAAGGTGAAACGCGCCTGACACCGCAACTCGGGGGATACTGGCCGGAATACGGGCTCGCAACCGTAAGTTATATATCGGCGGAATCGGTGGAAGGCACGGCCCGGCACATGCACGAACACCCCGACCGGACGGTCAGACAGAGACTTAACGAGTCGTGGCGGCACCTGTGCTGGTCGACATTGACTGCAGCTTTCGAGTTCTACAGGCGCACAGAGGGGCGGTGGATGCTTACGGGTTCCATCGCCCGCTTCATCAGCGTGCAGTTGAACGACTTCGACGAGCGCACGCGAGTGTTTTCGATGGCAGGTTGGCGCCCCTTCGAGAGTAGGAGCGACATGATCCTCGGTCTCAAGCATGGCTTCCTTGACCGGGTGAGATTCCACTTCCCTGCCCTGGCACCGGAAACGCGCGACGATCTGCTCTTCGCGGCAGCGCTGGAGGCGTTGGGAACACGAAAGGGCGGCGAGTTCCTCCGCGGTGCCACAGACGAAGTGGAATGCATGGATGCGCCAACAGAAGAAATGAAAGCACTGTGCCGGGGCATGAAGGAATGGCTCAAGGAGACCGAGGAATCGGGTTACATGCCCAAGGGCCTCTTCTTCGCCATAGCCCGCTATCATGCCTGGTCGAAACAGGTTCAGGACGCGCGTACACACGCGAAGGCGGCTCAGCTGCGCGAACTTCAGAACAACTATCACGTCGACGATGTAGAACGACGTTTCCCCGGAAGCAGGTTATGGCTTTACGCTGACACGGTGCTCCAACACAGCCCGGATGAGGGGCGCAGAAGCATTGAGCATGCCATCGAGCGCCTCCGGGCTGGAGATGACATAAAGGACGTGCTTGGGCGACTCTATCAAGAACTGAAGGACAAGCTGCCATCGCACGATCAGCAGTACTTCCTGACCCGCGCCGCCTACCCGCATCTCGAGCTGGATGAGAAGGCCGAACTTGTTACCACGTCGGAAGCAGGACCGGGTCGTGCGGAGCTTGTTACGACTCATGCAGATCGTACAGGCGCGGAACTCCGCGTAAGACCCGTGTCCGATCCCCGCGAGGTGGACAAGCTGCACCGTATCTTCTATGTCGGCGGGCTGCGCGGTGGATATCTCAAACAAGAGAAACTCCTTGTCGCGGTGGATTCGATGGGCTACGTAGTTGGGGGTGTGGGATACATACGCCGCACCCCGAGCCATGCTCTGCTGGAGAAGATTGCTGTGCTGCCCCGCTGCCGGGGAAGAGGAATCGGAGAACTCCTGGTGCACGAGTTCCTCCGCCGGCAGACCGCCGAGGAAGTTGCCATCGTTTCGGCAGAGTTCATCCGCGCGAGTTGGCTCTCCCAATTTGGCTTCAAGTCCCATCCGCGATACGCCGGTGTGGTTTACGAAACCGGGTCAGCCGATTGACCGGCACGCGCTCCTGTCATCACAGCACAATCGTGGTCAGCAAACCCGTGCCGAAGTGGCTCAAGTGCAGTCAGAAGGCGCGCTTACGGGACCCGTTACTCGTTTCGATTAGATCCGTCGTACTACCTCTGCCGAGAATCGGCCGGCTGAGTGAGGGCTGAGGAGGCAAAAGCCTCAGGAGGACTTGCCGTGAGTATATCGTCTAGGGCTCTATAGAGACACACTCACCCGTTTCGGGATTGCACTCCTGCCCACTGTCGCATTCGACTGGCGCGTGCCAGCACATCCATTCCTCATCCGCCCGGTAGCAGCTATCGATCGTACATCGATCATCATCATCGCAGTCGAGAAAGGAACAGTGATCGATCGTTGACGTTGGGCATCCAGCCAGCGCAGCTAGAGCATTTCTCGTTTTTACGTGCCGGTTTTGCCGATGATTCTTCTGCCAGGATGGCGGGAGGACCAAGGCATGAAGCCGTATTCGATGGATTTACGGGAAAGAGTGGTGGCGGCGTGCGATGCCCGTGAGGGTACGCGTGAGCAGATCGCGGAACGATTCGGCGTTAGCGATCGTTGGATTCGCAAGCTGTTGCAGCAGCGGCGGCAGACGGGCTCGATCGCACCGCTGCCGCAGAATCCGGGCCGCAAGCCGGCGTTGAACGACCGTCAGATGGACCGGCTAGGTCGTCTGATCCGGAAACGGCCAGACGCGACGTTGAAGGAACTACAACAGTCGCTGGGCGTCAAGATCAGCATTTCGGCGTTGGATCGGGCGATTCGAGCGTTGCGTGTGACGCTCAAAAAAAATCGCTCGTCGCGGCGGAGCAAAAGCGACAGGACATAGCTGATCAGCGACGGCGTTGGAAGCGGGCCATCGCTGACGTGCATCCGTCCCGTCTGGTTTTTCTCGACGAAGCCGGCGCGAGAACCAACATGACTCGCTTGTACGGTCGAGCGCCGCGCGGCGAGCGTGTGATTGAACACGCCCCTGCAGGACACTGGTGCACCACCACGATGTTGGGAGCGTTGCGCTGGGATCGCTTCGAAGCTCCCTTGGTCATCGAGGGGGCCATGGATTCAGTCGTGTTTCGAGGCTATGTCGAACGAATGCTGGTGGCCACCTTGCAGCCGGACGACGTGGTGGTCATGGACAACCTCTCATGCCACAAAACGCTGGGGGTGCAAGAGGCGATCGAGGCGGCCGGTGCCACAGTTCGCTACCTTCCTCCCTACTCGCCGGACTTCAACCCGATCGAGTCCATGTGGTCGAAGGTCAAGCAGCACCTTCGTTCGACGGCCGCCCGCACCCACGGGCAACTGGTGAGGGCCGTAGGCGCCGGCATGCGGTCGGTCACACCCAACGACTGCAAGGGGTTCTTCGCCGGATGCGGATATACCGGAACACATTAACGGGAAATGCTCTAGCAGAGTAAGAGTCCCGATCAAAGACGCGAGAGCCAGTGATCTTGACAAGCGCCCTCGTGGCTTTCCTTGTTCAGGCATCGCATACGGCTCCACTCAAAGGCAGGCAAACCACCGTATTCCGGCGTTCGAGCCTCAAGCAGGCATTCTATCCGATCAGCCTGCTCGATCCAACCGAGAGGATTCGCATCCCACCCTGGAATTAAACCTCCCGGGCGTTCCAATGAATGTCTCTCTCGCGTGAGATGCTCAGGAGTAACAGCGTCATGCTGCGTGCCTTCCGCTAGATCGTTTCGCGGGGATCCGGGCTTGCTGGCCCGGCAGGTTGTCCGGGTCAGGATGCCTTTGCAGGTTTGCGGCTCTTCTTGAGCAACATCTCGACGCCATAGGAGTAGCCGCGCTCAAAGGCGGAGAGATTCAGTGACTCGGTGCCCTTGGGAACGGAACCTTTCACCGACGAGCGAAAGGCCTCGACATCCACAATGTCGGTCACCGCGGCGAAGAAACCGACCATTACGATATTCGCAACCATACGTCGTTTCAGCTCCTCCGCGAGTCGCGTCGAGGGAATGCCGTACTGCGTAATCGTGGGGTTGACATTCTGAGGCGTCACCAGCTCCTCTTCGAGAATCAGCGTCCCCGTAGGCGATACGTCGGGGAGAAAGCTGTTGCAGGCTTCCTGGGACATGACCACCAGGATGTCCGGGTTGGTAACGTAAGGGTACTCCACCGGTTCATCGGAGACGACGACTTGGGCGCTACATGCACTACCCCGTGCCTCCGGGCCGAAGCTCTGCGTCAAGCTGGAATACTTGCCCCCGAAGAGCGATGCTCCTCGGCCGATGATCATCCCCGCCAGAATGACACCTTGCCCTCCGAGGCCGCCGATTTTGATTTCCACGCTGCTCAACCGCTCACTCCTTTTCGCCCCAACTTCCGATGGGTTTGCGTTGCTCGCGCAACATTTCCTCCCAGCGCTGTTGGCCGTAAACGTTGGCCATCTTGGCCTCGGTCATCTCCAGGTAGGACGGGTGGTCGACGTCGACAAACTCGCCACAGACAATCTTCTGCTGGAAACCTATATCGACGTAGCGAGTGTCCATGCTGCTATCTATGATGCTGTTTTCCTTGAACCATTTCATGCGGTCCAGCCCCGAACCCAACCGGTTGCGGCGTTCGTACAGTGTTGGACAGGGAGCGATGACTTCCACGAAACCGAACCCCTTTTTGTTCATGGCCTCGGCCATCGACTTTGCAACCTGGCGAACGTGGTAACTCGTCCAGCGGGCTACGTAGACCGCACCACACGACTCGGCCAGGAAGGGGAGGTTGAAGGGGCGCTCGCAGGTCCCGTGAGGAGCCGTAGTGCCCACTGCGTCGACCGGCGTCGTAGGTGCCACTTGGCCGCCGGTCATGGCGTAGTTGAAGTTGTTTACACAAAAGACGGTGATATCCACGTTGCGCCGGGCGGCATGCATGAAATGGTTCCCGCCGATGGCAATGAGGTCTCCGTCTCCGCTGTAGACCACCACCTTGAGCTCGGGATTGGCCAGCTTCAGGCCGGTGGCGAAAGGAATCGCTCTTCCGTGGGTCGTGTGAAAGGAGTCCAAATCCATATAGCCGGCCACCCTACCGGTGCACCCAATCCCCGAGACGATGGCGAGCTTGTCCGGATCGATCCCGCATTGTTCTATTGCCCGCGAGAAGCAATTCACCGTGGTGCCTATGCCGCAGCCGGGGCACCAGATGTGCGGCATGCGGTCCTTGCGCAAATACTGTTCAACCGGATTCTTGCACGTGGCTGACTGGGCCATTAGACTACTGCCTCCACAATTGTATCGCAGACCATCTGCGGGTTGTGTACCGCCCCCCCAGGGT
>CP070744.1:5082694-5111501 GCA_020348265.1 Phycisphaerales bacterium
CTGACAAATGTAGCGGGGTCGGTTGCGCTGATCTCATACAGCATGGCGGACAGCACTCTCGTGGAGGCGACGGCGAGCAGAAGGCCGACGCCAAGACCAGCACCGGTCAGTGCCAGGCCTCGCAGGAGCACCGATCGAAGCACGTCGGCTCGCTGTGCGCCCATAGCCATCCGAACGCCGATTTCGTGTGTACGCTGAGCGACTGAGTGTGAGAGCACGCCGTAGACGCCGACGGCGGCGAGCGCCACTGCGACAGCAGCGTATAGACTGAGCAGGACCGTCGCGAACCGGCTCTGGGCCATCGACTCGCCCATGTACTGTTCTAGCGAGCGGAAGCTTGTCGGGGCTGCCTGCTTGGTAACCGCTGCCACTTCGCCGCGAACGGCGCTGATTAGGCTGGCAGGATCGCCCGCGGTTCGAAGGCCGAAGGCCATCGTGTTAAATGTCTGCTGTCGAAAAGGAACGTACAGGTACGGTTGCGGCTCGTCTAGAATCGCGTCGCGACTGTCCGCGACGACGCCGACGATCTCGTAGGAATCTGGATCTTTGTCGTCAACCTTGTTAGGAAACTCGAGTCGCTGGCCCAGAGGATTGCTGTGAGGCCAGAAGCGCTGCGCCATCGCATCATTGATGATCATCACGCCAGGACGGCCTCGCGTGTCTTGCTCCGTAAAGGGACGACCTCTGAGAAGCGGGATCCCCAGCGCGGCGAAGTACTCCGCGTTGATCGTGCCCACTTGGGCCACCCAGTCCCGGGCCCCCGTGGGCTCGGGGCGACTCGGGATCCTGAAGGTCCATTCGCTGCCAAAGTCCGTGAGTGGCAGACCCAGGTTGGCGCAAGCCGAGCGTACACCGGGCAGCGCTTCGACCCGCTCCAACAACTGCCCGTACAGCTCACTCCGCTGGGCGCCACTGAGTTCCATCCTTGGCAGCAGCGAAAGCCGAAACGTCAAGATGTTGCCTGGATCAAAGCCGAGGTCCACGCTGTTGAGGCGATGGAGACTACGCATCAGCAATCCTGCGCCGACCAGCAGTACCAGGGCCAGAGCCATCTGTGACACAACAATCGCCCCCTGCAAGCGGCAGCGCTGCCGCCCGGCAGGTGTCGCCCGGCGGCCCTGTTTAAGCGACTCCGGCAAGTTGGACGGACTCGCGAACATGGCTGGGAGCAAACCGAAGACGAGGCTGGTGCACAGGGTGAGACCTAGGGCGAAGGCCAGGACTCGCCAATCCACGCCGATGTCGTCCGAACGAGGGAGTCCCCGCGGCATCAGACTCGACAACGCATCGATACCCCACGCGGCCAGGAGCAGCCCGAAAATCCCCCCCAGCAGACCCAGGAGCACGCTTTCGGTGAGTAGTTGTCGAACGAGACGCGAGCGACCGGCACCCAGCGCGCCACGAACGGCGAACTCCCTGTCGCGACCTTCACTCCTGGCGAGCAGCATGCTGCCAACGTTCGCGCAAGCGATAAGCAGCACGAGCACGACGGCGCCCAGAAGCATAAGCAGCAATGGACGCACCTTTCCCACCACCCGCTCGTGCAAGGACACGATCCACACTCCCCAGCCGGTATTCGACTCCGGATAGGCTTCTGCGAGCCCGGCGGCAACGCCTTTCATGTCGGCCAGCGCTTGCTCGTGTGTCACTCCGGGTTTGAGCCTGGCGATGGTCAGGAAGCGATGCCCGCCGCGGCTTGAAAGGAATACAGGTCGCTCGGCCGTCGCGGGGGTCCAAACTTCGGCTCCGGAAACCATATCGGGGAAATCAAAGTTAGGTGGCAGAACGCCGACGACGACGTGCTCGGTCCCGCTGAGAGTCAGGGTTCGCCCGATGACATCGAGACTCGCGCCGAAACGACGACGCCAAAGGCCATCACTGAGGACGAGCGTCTCCTGCGCGCCAACGCGATCATCGTCGGGCAAGAACGTGCGACCGACGGCAGCCTGCACGCCCAGCAAAGGGAAGAACTCGGCGGACACGCGTGCCCCTCGGATTCCCTCGGGCTGATCCACGCCCGTCAGCGTGAAATAGTGCGGATTGATGGCCGCGATTCCTTCGAAAACGTCGTTCTGCTGCCGCCAGTCCTCGGAGTACGCATAAGCAACTGGTGCTTGTGGCATACCGTTGTCCTCCGCAGACTCCCAGATCATCACAAGTCGGTCTGATTCAGGAAACGGCAGCGGTCGGAGGACGACGGCGTTCAGGACGGTGAAAATCGCCGTGTTGGCGCCGATGCCGAGAGCAAGCGTAATCAGTGCGATCGCAGTAAAGCCCGGATTCTTGAATAACATGCGGATCGCAAAACGAAGGTCTTGAATGAGAGTATCCATTGAACGTTTCCTATTCACATCTCAGCGCGACCATCGGATCGACCTGAGTCGCCCGCCGCGCGGGGATGTAATTAGCAAGCAGCGCTATCACGATCATCAACAACGCGACTGCCACGAAGGTGATCGGGTCTGTAGGCGAGACGGCGTACATCAGCGATTGGAGGGCGCTTCCGAGCAGTAGTGCCAGTGCAACACCAGCGCAAATGCCCGCGAGGACCAAGATCATGGACCGAGTGATTACCATTCGCAGGACAGTCTCTGACTGCGCTCCAAGGGCAATGCGTATGCCGATTTCGTGCGTTCGCCGGTTGACACTGTACGACGTGAGGCCGTATAACCCGACTGCGGAAAGCACTAGAGCAACCGCCGCGAACACAGCCAAAAGCCCGGCAACGACGCCCCACACGCCAATCTCATCGAAGACAATGTCTTCCATTGAGCGCACGCGGTACACCGGCAGGCCAGGATCAACACCCCAGACCGCGCTCTGAACAGCCGACGTCGCAGCAAGGGGATCTATGACGGTGCGCACCGCAAACGACATTGTCAAAGGTGACCTCTGTGCATACGGGCGATAGACCTCAAAGCGCGTAGCCTCTCGAAGTCCTCTCTGCTTCACATCATCTACGACACCAACGACCGTGGACCACGGGGCATCCGAATCGCGAGCCCCATACTTCAGACGCTTCCCGATTGCGTCCTCGCCGGGCCAGAACCTCTGCGCCAGAGCTTCGTTGACAATGGCAACACCGGGGCTTTCCCTGTTGTCCAAGTCCGTGAAGTCGCGGCCGGCGACAAGGGGGATTTGCATGGTCTCGAAGAACGCGGGCGTTACAACGACATGTCCCAGGAACAACCCTTGGCGTGCGTGCGGTTCCGTGTACTCCTCGATTGTCATGTAGTTCCAACTGTCCAGTCTATCGCAAGGAAGAGTGGATACAGCGGCGGCCTGGGTCACGCCGGGCACGGCGCGAATCCTATGAACAGCTTGTTGAATGAACGCCATTCGCGGCTTAAGATCCCAATACTGGTCTCCTGCCAGTTTCGTTCGCATGGTGAGAAGTTGCTGTGGATTGAAACCCGGATCAGCCGCCCGCATGTGCAAGAAACTCCTGAGCATTAACCCCGCAGAAATCAAAAGAGCAAACGCCATTGCGACTTGACCGACTAGGATAGAATCGTGTTTGAGTCGCCTCGCTTTCTTCACGGGTCCTAATCGCGTCCCAGCTTTGAGTATCTCGTTGTGATTGACGCGCGAGCCCTTGAGGGATGGCGCAAGACCGAACAACACGACCGCGACAAGAGACAGCCCCAGCGTGAACAGGAGCACCTCCCGGTTAACAGTGATTTCATGTTTTCGCGGAACGGTATCGGGAAGGACCGCAACCAATATCTCCACTCCCCAAAGCGCCAGAAGCGTACCTAACGCCGCGCCGATCAGGGAAAGCACCGTGCATTCAGTAAGCATCTGCCGAACCATGCGACGCCTGTTCGCGCCAAGTGCGGCTCGAACGGCGAACTCCTTCGATCTCGCGTTTGCCCTAGCGAGTAGCAGGTTTACCACGTTCACACACGCAATCAGCAAGACAAACCCGACCGCCGCCATAAGCGCGAACATAGCCCGTTTCGTCTCGCCCCCGATGACAACTTCAAGGATCGGCGTAACGTTAATGGTGTACCCCTTGTTTGACTCCGGATACGCTTTCGCAAGTCCGGCTGCAATGACTTCCATCTCAGCTTGGGCTTCGGCAATGGTGACACCGGGCTTCAGCCGGCCAATCGCCTTGAATGAACGCCAAGTTCGTACGTGATAGTCGGGGGCAAAGGCAAATGGAGTCCAGATATCAAAATGATTCCAGGCGTCAAATCGCCCCCATGCCCTTTCCATTTCCGCCGGGAGCACACCCAGTACTTCAAAGGGGCTGCCGTCAAGCATGATCGTACGACCAATGATGCTCGGATCACCGCCGAACCGTCGTTGCCAGAAACTGTCGGCAAGCAGCGCGACCTGTTCGTTGCCCGGTCGATCCTCCTCTGGGCCGAATATGCGGCCGATCTTTGCGTCATATCTCAGCACCGGAAGCAGAGCCGCCGAAGCACTCGCTGCAATCACTCGCTCCGGTCGGTCACCGCCAGTGAGGTTATAGCTCGTGTACCGGCAGATACCCATATCGATGAAAGACTTACTCTGACTTCGCCAATCATAGAAGTCACTGCCAGAGATGTTGATCCGATCCCAACCTTCTGTGGGGTTCTCCGCCATCAGCTGAGGGTTCGCCGTAAACAGGTGGACCAGTCTATCCGGTTCGGGATACGCAAGCGGCCGAAACACTAATCCGTTGACGACGCTGAACACGGCAGTGTTCGCCCCAATGCCGAGAGCAAGAGTTAACACAACAGCCGCGGTGAACCCGGGACTCTTTGCCAGCATGCGAAGGGCAAAGCGAAGATCTTGAATGAATGTACTCATGAGCAACCTCTCTATTCGCATCTCAGCGCCACCATCGGATCGACTTTCGCGGCCCGTCGTGCGGGTAAGTACCCGGCGAGCATGGCCGCGGCTATCAGCAGCGCGCTGACGGCACTGAACGTCATCGGGTCAGCCGGGCTCACTTCATAGAGCAGCGACTCAAGCGGGCCCGCTGCAAGAACAGAGAGCACCAGTCCGGCGAAGACACCGAGCAGACAGAGCCCCAGGCAGCTTCGCAGAACCAACCAGAGAATATCGCTGTGCTCGGCGCCCAGCGCCATGCGTAGTCCGATCTCCTGCGTACGCCGTGCAACGGCATAAGAGATCACTCCGTACAGTCCGACACATGCCAGAGAAAGCGAGATGGTCGACAATGCCCCAAGCAGCGTGGCCAGCATGCTTGTGTCGAAAGCATGCGCATCGATGTAGTCAGTCATGGGACATACTTTGTGGACGGGCTGATCGCGGTCTAGCTGGGCAAGAGCGTTGCGCACCGCACCAACTAGAGCTACGGGGTCACCTGCGGTTCGCGCAAGCACAGTCATGCTGGCCTCGGACGACTGCTGATGACGCAAGAACATCTGTGACTCCGGCAAACCGTCAAGCTGTTCATGTCGAACGCTCCCAACAACGCCGACGACCGTGAGCCACGGACCATCTGGATTGTTCCATCCGATCCTCAAACGCCTGCCGAGTGCATTCTGGTTGGGCCAGAACTGGCGGGCCATATGTTCGTTGACCAGCACTACCGTGGAATCGGGACCGTCATGGTCGGAGAAAAGTCGACCGCTAAGGAGTGGAATTCTCATCGTCTCGAAGTAGTCGCCCGCCGTGACCACATAACCGGTTAGATCACGAGAGCCGGGTTCCCCCGGTCCGTCCCCTTCAAGAGTAATTCCGCAACGGCTTTTGACTCCGCCAAGAGGTAGGTTGTTGACCGCGCCGACATTATTGACCCCCGGAAGCAATTCGATCGCAGCAAGAGCGCTGCGAAAGTAGTCCACCTGCTGAGAGGGCTCGCCGTAGCGGTGCTCCGCCAGGTCAATGCGCATAGTAAGAAGCTTCTGCGGGTCGTAACCCAGGTCGACCGAACGCAGGGCCAACAGGGTTCTGGTCATAAGGCCAGTGCAAATGACCAGCAGCATTGCGATTGAGATTTGTCCGATGACCAGTCCGCTCTGCAGCCTGCGCCGAGACGCGCCCGTGGTCAGCCTTCCCGAGCTCGCGTTGAGGGTCTGACCGAGGTTCAACTTGGTAGCGTACCACGCCGGAACCAGACCAAAGATCAGCGCCGCCAATAAGGTAAGTGCCAGCGTGTACAGCAGCACGGGGAGGTTGATGCTCATTCCATCCGTATTTGGCACCCTCCCGGAAAGCGCGTGGGCCAGAAAGGTAACACCCCACGTTCCCAAGAGCACCCCACACGCACCACCAGCTAATGCCAATATCACGCTTTCCGTCAAGAGCTGCCGTATGATGCGTCCTCGGCTCGCGCCTACAGAAGCTCGGATGGTCAATTCCCTTCCACGGGCTCCGGACTTCGCCAAAAGAAGGTTTGCAACGTTCGCACATGCAATCAGCAGAACGAACCCAACCGCTGCCAACAGGGCTCGTAAGGCGAGTCGGTCATCGCCGCCAACCAGATTATCCGCAAGAGGCTGCACCCACACGCCTGTATCGGCGTTACTGTCAGGATATGCTGCTTCGAGACGAGCGGCGATTCCATCCATTTCGGCCTGCGCCTCCTGCACGCTGACCCCTTCGCTCAGTCGGGCAAACGACTTGTATGCACGGGAAGTACGATCCACGTCCGCTGGGTCGATGGGTAGAGGTGCCCACACATCAACCTCCTCCCACACCCACGTGCGGTCCGCCTCAGGTGACAGCACACCAACGACTTCGATGGAATGCCCGTCCAGAATAACCGTCTTTCCGACGATGTCCGCATCAGCCGCAAAGCGACGTTTCCATAAGCTCTCTGTTAGCAGAACGACGGGAGGAGCGCCAACGGCGTCATCGTGTACAGCATGTAACCGCCCGAGACGCACCCCAAATCCCAGCATGGGCAAGAGGTTCGCCGTCGCACGGATTACCGATACAACCTCCGCCTCTTGATCTCCCGTCAAGTTGTACTTGTCCTCCTGGAAGAGCGCAATCTCATCGAATACATCAGTCTGCACACGCCAGTCTGCACAATCGATGGCGCTGACACATCGATATCCTCGTGTTGCAGCGCTCTTCTCAGTGGCCCACAGGCGCACCAGACTATCTGGATCCTTAACGTCCGGGGGCGTGAACAATATGGCGTTCACAACGCTGAATACCGCCGTGTTTGCTCCGATACCCAATGCAAGAGTCAACACGATTATCGCTGTGAATGCCGGTTTCTTAAGCAGGGTGCGAACAGCATAGCGAATGTCGCCTGCCAGGGAATTCATCTCATTCTCCTACGGGCACCTACTTGTCATCACTTCTTCCCACCCGGATAGTCTCCCGCCAAGAGCTTGGTCACATCCAGAATCACCTTGTCACAATGCGGAGCGTTTTGTCCGTTCTGCGCAAACGCCACGCGCATCAGCTGCGTGTTAGGCTCGAAGATCACGCTATGATGAGTTACGATTCCTTCGATGGGCACACTCCCAAGCATGTTCCACGCCCGCTTGGTTGTCAGGTGCCTGCTGCCTTGTGCCCCTGCAAGCCTTCCCAATCCGCTGCGTAGTCTGGAAAAACGTATTCCCTGTAATGGCTCATAGCGCTTTCGGAAATGGTTGGTGCACACTACAAAGGCATTGGATGTGCCCGGTTTACGAATCGTCATTCCCCCATCTCTATTACGATCCGCATCATGCTCAAACACAACCGCCGCGGCACCACTCCCCTCATATGGCCAGCTAACCATCATGTTGTACCCGTGGTAAGTATGGTACTCCCCCAGGACACGGGAAATGTCCCCGGTTGCCGTTCGTGCCTGCGCGGACTCGATCGCCGCGCGATAAAGTAATGTGGAAGGTATGCAATCGCGTGTTCGTATCATTGGTGCATCAGGGTGATTGGAATCGTGCATCCCAACGGTAACGCCCTCGCTGTTCATGCCCGTGGTGCAGCCAATAAGTCCCGGCCAAAACACCGATACCCAGCCTAGTTCCTTACCTCCTGCACTAGGAGTGCGAACGATGACTACTTGGTTCCCCTCAAGCGCTGGGCAACTAGGCCAGTCCATGTTGCGCCCGGTGAGTGTATGCCCATCCGCTGTCATCGAACCCCAAGCAGCGAAGGATGAACACCCCATACGCAACAGATCGCCCATACAGTTTGCCGCTACCACATCCTTATATTGCAGAGAACGCCCGAGTATGGGCACCGTCACGGGACCGCCGGCCCTTGCCTCCATACCGGATAATAGCCCCCGTAATTCCACTTCGTACTTATGCGGCACCTTCATCAGCTTCAGTCGTAGCAGAAGGTCGTTCTCATACCCATCGACATCCATGAACTTGCCGCTCTCAATGAAGCCGTTAATGAGCTGGGTAAAGTCTTCCCCAACAAGGTAACCGTGGGCGAACCCGCGTTCTTGTGGAGAGCCCCAGACTCGCAGAACCCTCACCCCATCGATTTCGCTGAGCGTGCCATTGACCTCCTGTGCAGCAGGATCCTGACCCAGCGCTACATTTATTATGCACGCCAGTAGCGATACGCTACAGATTACTGCACAGGACCTAACTCGCTTGTGTTTCATCGAGATGCTCCTTCATTCGTTCCCATGACCCACGAACTCAGCAATGTGTTACGCACGTCGTGGAATCTCGTTGCGTGAAGAACATCCGAACGGGGCTCACGAATATCGTAGATTGCCGTCACCTTCAAACCGCCTCCGTCGTTTCGTCGACGATCCGGCCGTCGAAGAGGTGGATGGTGCGATCCGCGTGGCGGGCGTAGCGCTCGTCGTGGGTGACCATGCAGATGGTCGCTCCATTGCGATGAAGATCACGAAGAAGCTCCATGACCGCCTCACCGTTGCGCGAGTCCAGGTTACCGGTGGGCTCATCCGCCAAGAGGATCGCCGGACTGCCCACCAGCGCCCGGGCCACTGCCACTCGCTGCTGCTGACCACCGGAGAGCTGTGCCGGGTAGTGCTTCATCCTGTGGGCCATTCCGACTTTCTCCAAAGCTTCTTGAGTCCTCTTCTTTCGCTCTCCACCGGACATACCCCCGCGATATGTCAGTGGAAGCTCTGCATTCTCGTACACATCCAGATCACCGATCAGGTTGAAGCTTTGAAAGATGAAACCGACCTGCCGATTGCGGATGCGCGCCCGATCCGCTGCGGAGAGGTTGGCCACCGACTGATCGCTCAACGTATAGAGGCCGTCCGTAGGTGAGTCCAACAGACCCAGGATGGAAAGCAAGGTAGACTTCCCACACCCCGACGGACCGGCAATCGAAAGATACTCGCCCTTCATCACCTCGAGGTGAACATCACTCAGGGCATGCGTCTCGACTTCATCTGTATAGAACACCTTGCTGACGCCTTCGAGCCGAAGCAACGAATCGTTCGACCTTCCTTCACCTTGAATCCTCTGCGATTCGGCTTGATGCTCGCTTTTCGTCTTAACGGTTTCATTCATGTCGCTGCTCACTTAGGGTATGACCTTGACGGTGAATCCGCTTCCGTCCGTCTAACCGCTACATTCTCCGCTGTTACCCGAAGGTGTATTGCCTTAAACCGGTAACCACTCTATTTCAAACGAACCCGGTCGAACTCATCCCAACGAGACATATCCGACAGGACCACCTGATCGCCAACTTTCAGGCCTTCGACAATCTCTATCGTGTCAACCGAACTGCGGCCCAGTTTCACCTGAACACGAACAGCAGCGGCGTCATCTTCTCCGATCAGCTTGAACAGCCCCACCGTGCTGTGTGCCTGCCCAAACACCGGACGCCCCACGTGAAGAACGTCATCCAGTCGCTCTATTTCGATAGTGCCTACCACGGTAAGATCCGGTCGCGCCCCCTCGGGCAGATCACCCTGAAGAGCAACATCAACCGATACGGTACCTTCCTGAACCGCCGGGTCGATGCGGGCCACAACTCCCGACACAACACCGTTGCGCGTGTCGATCGATGCCTTCAGTCCCGGCCTGACATCCCGCGCCTGCGTCTCCGGGATCTTTACCACCGCTTTGAGCGTGTGCACGTCGGTTACTTTCGCGAGTATGGTGCCGGCCAGCACCTGCTGACCGACCTCGACAGGCATCTGCTCGAGCACCCCACCGGTTCCTGCCCGCACCATCAGCAAGGCCAACTGCCTGCCCTTAAGCTCATGCAACGCCCTTGCCTGCTCAATCCTGGCCTGCTGCGCCGCCAGTCGAGCTTCTTGCGATGCCTCCATGATATCGAGACGTTTCTGCTCGATGCCATTCAGCTTGGCCAACTCTTCCACCCTCACCTGAGAGAGTCTCAGGTTCCGTTCAGAGATCAGGCCGTCCTCGAACAGCTCCTTATCCACTTCTTGTCGAAGACGTGCCTCATGGTAGTCCGCCTCAACCCGTGCCACTGAAGCCTGCAACTGGAGCAACTCATTCCTCAGACCCACTTCCAGCGACGCCAACTCAGCTTGTGCGGACTTGAGCCTCCACTCCGCGTCGACTACGTCCAACTCCAGCTCAGGGTTGCTCAACTCTAGCAAGACCGTATCCGGCTCGACCGTCGTGCCGGGCAGAACTAGAATCCGCTCGACGCGTCCCGCAGTCGTAGCGGGAATCCACCAGATGACCTCCGGCACCAAGCTGCCCGTGCCGCGAACCTCACGAAGCATCGGGCCACGCTCGACCGTGTCGAGCCAGACCGTCGCGCGCTCTACGGTCGGGGCTGCAGGCTCGAGACGCGACAGTCCCAGGGTGATAAATGCGGCGGCAACAACGCCGACAAACGCCAGAATCCCCCGGCGAATGTTCCGCCGACGTGCTACGTTTTTGCGTTGAATATCCATGAGTCGCCTCCGCTTCCTGATTGGTATTCCGCAAGCAGCGTGCCGTTCCGCACAGAGCACACACTTCCGTGCAAAACCCTCGACACAAGCCGGAAACGGCGATTCCATCGCGCGAATGTCGCATCGAGATACCCGCACCGCGTCCGCATCCGGGATTTCCAATCCCATAACCGAACACGCACGGCTGGTCACAGGTGGCGCGAAACAGCGGCGGATTGGACACACGCAACGACGAGTCGTGGGCTTCGGTCCGCGGCTCAGGCAGTCGTGTAACTTGTGTCGACGGTCTAGCGCGCGGACTCCACCTCTCTAGCCTTCACCTCCGTAGGAAGCAGGCTGGCATGAATGAATTGATTGACCGGAGTGTCAATGCCCAGCACACGCCCGAGTCGGACCACTGCGCCGTTAATCGCATCAAGCTCGGAAGGTCGCCCTCCCATGATGTCACGCTGCATCGAACAAGTTGACTCAGCCGGCATAGTGTCCAGGAATTCCAGCGTCTTGCGCATCGAGTGAGCAGAAAGACTTATCCTCTTACTCCTTGCCAAATCCGAGACTTCCCCCATCGCCTGCTCAACGAGGCTTCGTGTTTCCGGTATTGCCCGAATGACTCCAAGAGGCGCACGGGCCACAGCGGCCACGCCGCTCACCGGTGCTATGAACAGGAACTTCTTCCAGATCGATGCTTGGATGTCCGCCGGGTTATCAGCGGCGATCCCGGCGCGGCGTAACGTCTCCACCAGTCTCGCTGTGCGGCTGCTCCGATGATTGTCCAACTCACCCAAGGCGATGAAAGGCTCGACTCCAACGTGCTTGACGTGTCCCTCGCCATCAGCAGCGGCGACGATCCTGCATATTCCACCCAGCACCCGCTCCTTCCCGCAGACGGCAGCCAATTGATCCGCAGCTTCGACACCATTCTGAAGCGGGAGAATCACGGTATCTCGGCCAACCAGGGGATGTATGGATTCCGCAATGCCAGGGACCTGCCACGCTTTCACCGCCACAATCACAACGTCAACGGCCCCGATCTCCACCGGCGAATCCGTTGCCTCGAGGTTGGACAAGACAGCGTTACCTTGGGGACTTTCCAGACGAAGTCCGTTGGCGCGTAGCGCACGCAGAGTCTTCCCCCGTGCGACAAACGAAACGGATTCCCCTGCCTGCAATAGTCGACCCCCGAAGTAGCCGCCCACCGCACCAACGCCGACCACGGCAATTCGCAACCCTCCGCTGTCCATCATCCCTCCCCCGCACGACGCCCATCACTACCGGTTGCCCCGTGAATCCTGACACGGTGACCATTCCCCTGTAATGCTGCGATTGCTCGACTTACGTCTGGTTCATGAACGAGAATGTAGTCAGTGTCGTAGGTCGATACGACAAAGATGCTGATTCCCTCTGCCGCGAGCAGGGCCGAGATCGAGAACAAGATGCCAACGGCATCCAGTGGCAAGGGACCCTCGATCCTCAGACAACACCAGTCTCTTTCCGCCTGACAGTCGAGAGGAACCTGCGACTCCGGACACACGATGGAAAGCTCGCTTACCGTACGGGTGATTGAGAGGAATTCGCCACCAGTCGCCCAGCTCGGCACTTCTTCTGTGGGGTCAAGGCGGCAGACGGCAAGTCGAAACGGCAGTTGGTTGAAGGTCAACATCTGTGAAAACCTCCTATTCGATTACTTCACTCCACCCTGTTCGTGGGGCGGTTTCATTCACCACGTGATACCTTACCCGTCCCTGATTGGCAGGTGAAGCAGCGCCCTGCACCCGGCGTCGTTCTCCCGGTTTTCGAGGGTAATACGACCCCCGTGTGCTTCCGCGATCTGGCGGCTCAGGGCCAACCCGATTCCCGATCCGTCGGGCTTGGTGGTGAAGAAGGGAACAAACAGATTGTCGACGTTGGACAGACCCGGCCCGTCGTCCTCGATCCACAGCTCAAGCCGGGGTACGCGGTCATCGGTTTGCGTCCATCCGATCCGAACGTTACCACCGGTTTCGAGGACGGCGTCAACAGCGTTGCGAACCAGGTTTATTAGAAGTTGATCCAGCTGATCGCCGTCTGCCTGTATCGATACTTCCGGGCCGGGCACGATGACAACATGTTGACGTGTCTCCAAACCCACCACACGTCGCACCCAGACGCCAACGCTCACCTCTGTTACGCGAGGCTTGGGTAGCTTGGTCAGCCGGGTATAAGCGGTCATAAACCTGTTTAGCGCCTTTGATCGCTCGCCGATCACCTCCAGCCCCTCTCGCAAGTCCGCTTCCCAGTCTCCAGGCCGCGGGTCGCGTGTCAGCAAAGCGGCCAGAGTGCCTGATAGTGAGTCGATAGGCGCTAGAGAGTTGTTGATCTCGTGACGTAGAACCTGGATCAATCGCTGCCAGGCCTGACGCTCCTCGCTGCGCAATGCCTGGGTGACATCGGACATGACCAGCAATTGGTGAGGCAGACCCCGTTCGCGGAAAACGGTCCGCCGGACTTCCCAGCGACCGACTCCGCCGGGGAAGCTCATGTCAATAATCCGCGGACTCTCCCCTGCCAGACACCCGTCGAGTCCCAGTTCAGAAGCACCGCGGGAGAGCAGCCGTTCGGACGGTTGGGCCAGGAGTCGTTCACCGCGCTGGTTCACCAATTGCAGACGCTGATCTGCGTCAAACGCGAAGATAGCCACATCGATCTCGGCCATAACCTTGCGCAATAATGCCGTTGCTTCCAGTGCGCCGAGTCGCTGGGCGCGAAGCGTGTCACCAAGTGCGTTCACTTCCCGGAGCACTTCTCCGAGAGCATCATCAAGGTGGGCATCCCGCGCTCTCAACGAGAAGTCTCCCTCGCGAAGTGACGCAAGCATGTTCGAGATAGTCCGTAGTGGATACACGACGTTTTCGCGAACAGCAAGGGCAAAACCGAACCAGCCTCCGACAATCAGCAACGTCAAAGTCCACTGCGTCTTTGGCGTGAAGTCTCGGGTCCAAAGCAGAATCAAGGCTGCGACTGCGCCGAACAGACCGCTCATTATTGCCAGAATGAACACCCGGCGATCGTGGAGCAGGCGGTGATGCCTTATCGGCGTGCGAGACGGAGCAACCGTCGCAGAAGGAGTGTTATGATCTGGCGTCGTCTCACTCACTCTGAGCCAACCCATGTTTGGCTAACCGGCGGTAGAGGCCACTGCGACTCAAGCCCAACGCCTTGGCAGCCTCCTTCACGTTTCCGTCGGAGCGAGCCAGGGCCTTCTTGATGAGCACCGCCTCCACCTCGTCGAGGGTCATTCCTTCGAGGCGACCTGCAGACTCGCCCGCAGGGCGCAAGGCAAGATCCTCAACCCGAATCACATCGTCTTGTGCCATTAGCACTGCACGCTCTACCACATGGTCCAGCTCGCGGACATTCCCAGGCCAGGCGTATTCCATAAGTGCCTCGACAGCGGAGGTGTCGAACCGGCTTATCGCCGGGCGATATCGCTGAGAATGTCTACGAAGAAAGTGCATCCCTAAAAGGGGGATGTCATCGCGGCGGTCGCGAAGAGAAGGCAAGGCAATCTCCACGGTATTCAGGCGGTACAAGAGGTCCTGTCGGAGCCGACCCGCCCGGACCTCCTCATAGACGTCCGCATTTGTTGCCGACACCACTCGAACGTCCGCCGTCTGCGTCTTGGATGACCCCACACGTTCGTACTCCCCCGTTTCCAGCACGCGCAGCAGCTTCGGCTGGAGGTTGGGGGGCACGTTGGCGATCTCGTCCAAAAAGAGCGTCCCCTTCGAAGCCATTTCAAAGCGCCCAACCCGATCGGTCTTTGCGTCGGTAAAAGCGCCTTTTACGTGCCCGAACAGCTCGCTCTCGAAGATGCTCTCGCTAAGAGCCGGAACGTTGACGGTGATCATCGGCTTGTCGGCACGCCTGGAG
Organism: Phycisphaerales bacterium; assembly: GCA_020348265.1. Taxonomy (GTDB): domain Bacteria; phylum Planctomycetota; class Phycisphaerae; order UBA1845; family UBA1845. Next base: position 5,097,399 of record CP070744.1, read on the forward strand.
GTAGCATGAACCGCCCGGGCTACGAGGCTTTTCCCCGTGCCGTTCTCGCCGGTGATCAGGACGTTGGCATCCGAGCTCCCCACGTTGGCTATCAGACGCAGGATGGGCTGCATGGCCTTGGACTCGGCAATCAGGGTCACTCCCGCCTGTTCGCGGAGCAGACGGTTCTCCTCCTCCAGCCGTCGTCCCTTGCGCAAAGCACCGACCAGCTCGACCTGTGTGCGCAGTATCGAGAGCAGGCGCTCGTTATCCCAAGGCTTCTCCACGAAATCGCGAGCGCCGTTTCGCATAGCCTCGACCGCCACCTGCACGCTGCCGTAGGCCGTCATCACCACCACGGGCAGTGTGCCGTCCAGCTCGCGCACGCGGGGCAGCAGGTCAAGCCCCTCCCTTCCCGAGGTCGTATCTCTGGCGTAGTTCAGATCCATCAACAGAACGTCGAACTCGCGCAGATCGAGCTCCGCGATGATCCCCGCGGGCGACGCCGCTTCGACAACCTCGAAACCCTCCGGCTTGAGCAACAGGCGCAGAGCTTTAAGCACATCCTGCTGATCGTCAGCAATCAGGATGCGATGAAAAGGTGTTTCCTGCGTGCACATATTACGGACCCATGCCTGGCAACGATCTGCGCCACCCACTGTTGACAAAGGCAAAGCAGGCAACGCGACACATTGTCTCTCTTATAGCCCGCGCAGTATAACACGCCCTGCCGCCAACCGAAAACCCCGCCTTTGACGACGCAAAACAAGGCCTGCACGCCAGGGATTAGAAAGACTGGCCTTGCAGGTCGAAACCATCGCCAATGTCAGTTTCGGCTCGACGGAGGCCCCCGACTTTGCGGGAACGCACGGGATACTCCGCTGGATCATCTGCGCAGTTCCCCACCTCACAGTTTTGCCTGTTCGGTCACCACGGTGGATGCCACGATCTGGTCCGCGTGGCGGGCGATGCGAGATTATGCCGAGGCCAAAGGGCTATAGCAGATTCGGATATTGTGTAGCGGGCGAATTGCATGCCGGCGCTTCACCTGGGCATGGCACCCAACTCCTGAACCGCTAGACAATAACAGAAATTGCTCTAATCTCGCGGCGCGGGTCCGTGACTTGCACTACCCTCTTCGAAGACAGGTTTGCCCAGCACGTTGAAGAGCAACAGATTCATCGCCCGCCTGCCGTCGAAATCCAAGACCCGCAGATCGTCCGTTTCGTTGAGCTATCGGCAGACGATGTCGAAGTGAATCCCGTACTTGGCCTTGGCCACCGCGATCGGAACGGGAAAGGCGATGAACTTGCTGATCCCTTTGCGGCGGCGTCACCGTGCCTCATTCTCTATCAACTTGGCTCGCCACTCGGACGCCTCAAGTGGCTTACCCCAGGTTTCATACAGATCGGTGATCCCCTCGAGCGTCAAGCGAACCTCGCGCTCGTCCGCCTCCGGATCAACGGCCATTAAGGCGTAGGCGTCGAGAAGAAGTGACTCAGCGCTGTCCAACCTCTGTTGGCTCATCATCGCTTTCCCCAGAGAGCTTTTCGCTTTCGCCGCCAACAGATGAGCCTCCGGCAGAGCATCCTCCTGAACCGCCAAGCAAGTACGCAAGAGAAGCTCCGCCGCTCCATGCTGCCCTCTATCGATGTACTCCCGGGCCCAAAGAAGAAGTGACTCGGCAAACTCGACATCCGTGATTTCCTCTGCGCTCAAACGTTGGGCAACAAAGTCACGGTATACGCGGGCGGCGCCAAGGAAATCCCCCTTCTCGCAGAAGTACTCGGCAAGTTTTCTCGGCATATACGGTCCGGAGAACTCCCCCGTCAAGGACGCCCGTGTGACCGCCAACTCTTGTGTCGCAATTGCCTGGTCGATGTCACCTGTCATCTGATAAGCGAGAGCCAGGGTATCCAGAATGCTGGCGTTCTCACTCCGGCTGAGCTCTACCGCGCGTCTCGCCGCTGCTAGCGCGGCCTTCGCATCACGCAGGTCTGCGGGCTCGCAGGTCAGAAGAAACCACGCATAGCTGTTGACCACGAGCGGACCCGCTTTCGGCTCATGGGCGGCGCTCTTCAGCAACGCAATCTCATCGATGACGAACGATCGAATCTCCTGCAACTTACCCTGAAAACGCAGCACCCGCAGGAGGCCCAGCAGCCGAGAGTGAGTCGTGGGGTGTGCCACACCAAGGAAACGGCGATCCGTATCGAGACTGCTGAGAAACAGAGTCTCCGCTTCTTCATATTTCCCTTGCTTTTCCAGTGCGAAGCCAAGGTGGTATGCCGCTCTTGCCGTTTCCGTGTGTTCCTCACCGAAAAGCCGACGTGCATTCTCCAAGGCTTCGCGCAGAAGCGTTTCTGCCTCCGCGTGTCTCTTCATCCCATTCAGCACGCCCCCGTAGCTGATCATCAGTGTCAGCGTGCCGATATCTTCATCGCCAAGCACACGACGCTGAGCCTGAAGCGTCTCCCGCAGGATGCTCTCCCATCTCTCGTATTTTCCCGGATACCACGTTGTCCTCGCGAGTGCGTCTAATGATTGCAGCGTGTCCGGATGATGTTCCCCAAGGACACGGCCTTGGGCGCGCGCTGTAGCGGAGAGAAGCGCACTTGCCTCTACCGGTTTTCCCTGAGAGTTAAACAAACGCCCCAGCGCACAACGTGCCCGGAGCGTATCGGCATGTTCATCACCGAACGCACCCGTGTAGGCTTCCTCGGCCGCCCGCAGGTGAGCTTCCGCGACGGTGTACAGACCCAGAGAATAGTAGGTGTTGCCCAGTGTCAACCGCAGAGCACTTTGCACATCAGGATGTTCTTCAAGCCATCCCTCTTCTATTCTTCTAGCGGCCTCGTCCAGGAGGTAGCGCACACTGATCTCGCGCCTCTGTGCCCTGTTGGGGTCAACCGACGCCAGAAGTTCGTGCATGAAGCCCGCTTCCGCCTCCGCTCGCTCCTCAGCATCACGGGCTCGTTGGAGATTCAGCTCCGCAACGCTGCGCTGGCTCTCCGCCTGCAGCCGCAGCCGGTCAGCATCAGCATAGAGGAATCCCATCAAGATCCCGAAACAAGTGATCAGCAAGAAAAGGGCCGTCACAAACCCGAAAACAGCCTTGTGACGGGCTACTGTCTTGCGGAATCGATATGACGCACTCGGCGGGCCGGCTAGCAACGGCTCGGCGGCGAGATGATGCTTAATATCAGCAGCCAGGGCGGCAGCCGTCTCGTATCGACGCGCTCGATCCTTCTCCAATGCCTTTATAACGATCCAGTCTAGATCTCCCCGAACGAGCTTGCTGAGAGTGCGGAGCTCAGTCCGCCGGGCACTCGCCACTGCTTGCACGTCAGCGCTAAGCGTGCTGAGACGGCGCGACGGCGTGATCGGAGGCTCTTCGCGAATAGTGCGGAGCATCTCGGCATAGGTCGCGTTACGAAAAGTCTTTGAGCTAAACGGGGTCGTACCGGTAAGCAGCTCATACAAGAGAACACCGAGCGAGTAGATATCGCTACGCGTGTCGATGTCCCCCCCGCTTATCTCCGTCTGCTCCGGACTGACATACTCAGGCGTGCCCACGAACTGGCGAAAACCTGTAAAAAGCGTCTTATCGGTAAGTGGTTCGTCCATGGCCTTGGCAATGCCAAAGTCGATGATCTTTGGAATGGGCACGCCATCGTGGAATGTAACCAGGACATTGGACGGCTTGATATCTCGGTGAATCACGCCCTTAAGGTGAGCGTGCTGGACCGCCCGGCACACCTGGCTGAACAGCTCAAGCCGCTCTCGCGTCGTAAGCCGATTCTCATCGCAGTATTCCGTAATCGGAACGCCTCGGACGAGTTCCATAACGAAATACGGACGACCCGTCTCCGTCGCCCCCCCGTCAAACACCTTAGCTATGTTGGAATGTTCCATCATCGCCAACGCTTGCCGCTCAGCCTCGAAACGGGCAACGACTTGCCTGGTGTCCATGCCCAGTTTGATGATCTTCAGGGCAACCCTCCGGCGAACGGGCTCTTGCTGCTGGGCCATGTAAACCGAAGCGAATCCGCCCTCTCCGATCAGCTCCATTAGCTTATAGGGTCCGATATGCTCCCTCGCATCCGTAAGACCGACCTCATCCGCAAGATCCACTGCACGCAGCACAGGGACGGTGGGATTGTCATAGCGGTCGAGCAAGAGCTCGACATCACGGCGGAGAGATGGATCAGTCCGGCAGTGCTCGTTCAGGAGGAGCGTCCGCTCCTGCCGAGGTACATCTGCCACCCGCTGGAACAACTGCTCCGCTTCACTTCGACGCGCGTTATCCATGCCGACGTTGCGCATATACAATTTTATCCCTCGTTCACCCAGACCGGCCAACCACATCGCCGGAGGCCTGAGCGGATCGATGATCGATAAGCCTCATCGTAGGTCAATCCGAATCCAGCAGCCAAAATCGCGCGCAAGCCTGGCAAGCGTCGGTACTCTCTACATTCTATAACGGATGGCTGCTATAGCGCTGAAGTCACTTCTGAGGCGATTCATCCGCCCGCAACTGGCATTCCAGCCACGTCCGAATATATCGCCATTCCCGCCCCACCGTGCCCACGGAGATGCCCAATGCTGCGGCCGTCTCCGCCGTCGTCATCCGGGCGAAAAAACGCAGGTTGGCGATCCGGCCCTTGCGCGGGTCATGCTGTTCCAGGAGTCTGAGGGCCTCATCCACCGCGAGAAGCTCCTCGGATGGCGGATCGACCGCCGGGTCTACGGGACTCTCGCTAACCCGCCGCCTGTCACCACCGTGCTTGATTGATGCCTTGCGGCGGGCCTGCTCCACAAGAATGTCGCGCATGGCCTGGGCGGCGGCCGCGAAGAAGTGGCCCCGATTGTCCCAACCCGGGTCGGCTTCTCCAACCACACGCAGATAGGCTTCGTGCACAAGTGCCGTAGCCTGCAGCGTATTTCCAGCGGGAACCTTCTTCAGCCTGGCCCGGGCTGATTTGCGCAGCTCTTCGTAGACCTGAGGGAGAAGATGACTTGCTGCCTCGACATCACCGTGGGCAGCAGCCTGAAGCACGCGCGTGACGGGTTTGAGCTCTTCGGATGACACGACATATTCAGTCGGCAACAACCGACAATACGCAACGACAAGTCTGCTCCCCGACGCACCGTCGACCAGGCAGGGTCATCGAAGATCCGCCCGATGTCGATGCAGCCTTGGCAACGATTCGCCATCACCGTCGCCGAGACCACCGCCAATGTCAATCCCGAATCGACCGAGGTCCCGACTTTGCGGGGATTCTCAAGATATCCCAGTGTACATCCACGCGGTGGATACCACGATCCGGTCTGTGTGGCGGACGTCGCGAGGTTATGACGGGCCCAACGGGCTAATCTCCCGGCGCAGGTCCGTGGCTTGCGCTGCCCTCGTGGAAGACCGGGTCGCCCAGCACGTCGAAGGGCAAGAGGTCCATCGCCCGCCTGCCGTCGAAATCCAAGACCCGCAGATCATCTGTCTCGTTCAGTGAGTGACAGACGATGTCGAAATGAATCCCATACTTGGCCTTGGCCACCTCGATCGGAACGGGAAAGGCGATGAACTTGCTGATTCCTTTGCCAGCCAGGCGTTCGAGCAAAGCAGGATCCTCTAACCCCTGGTGGCTGGTGAGAATCACGAGAGGACCGCTTCCCGGGAAGATCATTGCAGCGTACATGTGATGCTCCTTTACTTGAATTGAGGATGCTAAATGCGCTTACAGCAATTATACCTCGTCCGGTGGCGAGGTGAAGAAGCTGCTGAGTCCGCTAAATGCGTCCGAGGCGACGGATCGCATCCGGTTCAGCGCAGACAAGCACATAGCGTGAAGGCGGAATGGACGCTGGACCCTCGCAAACACGGGTTACCACGTCTCCACCAGCCGTTCGGCGATGCAGCGGATGTGGCGGTCGTCCGTCCCGCAGCATCCCCCGAGTATCTTGGTGCCGAATCGCCGGTGAACGCTTACCATTGCATCGGCGAATGCCTCGGGTTCTTCAGCCCGGTCAATGCTCTGAAGACCACCCAGTTCATGCGGGCTCTTTGTGGAAGTGTTAGCCTGCAGACCGATGATGCGCTGCTGAAGTCCAGCCGATCGACTGGTTGCCACATCCAAAGCGTGGGCGAACACGCTTGGATGAACGCAATTGACCATGTACCCCAGCGGTGTCGAAGCAACCTCCGAGTCGATCGTTGATACGATCTCGCTCAGCGGGGTGCCGTCAAGCAGTGTGCCATCCGAGTTGAGAACAAAGCTCAGGATATACGGTACACAACATGTGCTGATCGCTCGGGCGATGCCAATCGCTTCAGAAGATCCAGGTAGAGTGGCGGCAAGGACGAAATCCACACCGGAATCACAAAGGGCACTGACCTGGACTTGATGAAACGAGGCTGCTTCCCGTTCCGACAAGGCTTCATCGGGTCTATAAGCGTCTCCCTTACAGCCCATTAGCCCACCGATGATGATCCCCTCTGCGCAAGAGCCGTAGCTTTCGCAGATGACGCGGATGAGATCAACGCAGTCGGCATTGACTTTGGCGCATTTTCCCAGTCCGGCGACGCGGAGCCGCTCCGGATTGGCCCGCCACGTGGGAGCGAGTGTAATCATAGGCAGGTTGAACGCTCTTGAGATGTCAATGTACTGTTGGTAGATTTCCGTAAGTGTCGCCCGTCCCGCAGCGTCATAGATCAGCCCCGTGTTTTCCACGTGCGGGTCCAGCTCGACCGCGGGATTCCGACGCAAACGCTCGATGACTGATCCCTCAGTCAACACGACGGGATTGTTGGCAATGGTCGCGGCGAAGTTCATGGTGTAACGCCCGGCACCGTGAGGACATGCCCGACCGTGCCCACCCCTGCCGGCCATCGCTTCCAGGCAAGCTCAGCTATTCATTGGGCAGACGCGTATAGAAAACGGCTTCCAGGTAAAACCGGTTCTGCTTGCTCCTCTTGTCCTTGTACTTCAGTTCCTTGAGCACACCCCCGAAGCGGACTCGCTCGCTGCGCTGGAACTTGCTGCCATGCGGGACGGCTACGATGGCTTTTGGGCCGCCCAGGCGGCTATCGTCGGACACCTCGTACACGTCATAGCGGTCGAAGATGGAAACCATTGTCACCGTCGAGACGCTGCCGATCATAATCGGAACCATGATGCAACCATCGAATTCCATCTTACCCATGAGGAGCCGAGGGTATCCCGTTACGATGACCGACCTGCCGGCCTTGCCCTCGGGCTCAACCAGGGACGGGGAGAGCGTGCCCGGTCGCTTGCGCTGATACTCCTTGCGAAGGGCCGGTTCGAGCATCGCAATCGCCGCCTTCTGCACAGGGACGGGAAGATCCTGCTGGGCCATCTCCAAAAAGAGGAATGCCGTCGAGCCCGCGGTCAATGCTCCTGCGGCTTCCGCTAACTCCGCCTTGGTAACAATATCGTCACCGGCAGTCGACCAGAGGTTGTAGAACCTGCCTCCGTTGTCCAGAGCCTTGCGCAGCCCGGCGGCAGTACGATAGGGTCGGATCTCGCGCATCTCGCCAGTCTCCCAATTGGTTCATGCAAACTCGCCTTGTCCAGCTGACCAGTGTACCAGAGTTACCGGAGCAGGCATATTAGAAAACGAGGAACGTTCCGCAATCGGGTCCGAGCCGCTGTGAGGCGAAGAGCCCTTCCCCGTCCACTTGCGAGACGGAACCCAAATATGCCTGTCTTAGCATGCTCAAATGCTTGATAGCATTCGTGCAAGCGGCATACAATTGCATGCCGCTCTGAACGGCGAGGATATGGGCCAACGAACCTGGGAGAACGTGATGCCGTCTGACAATTCCATCATTCAACATGCGGCGTTGTGGCTTATTGGGCAGGACATGCCCGGTCTCTTGAGCCTCGGCGCCAAGTACGTTTCCGATCGCGGGGGGAATATCGACAAGGACATCGCGGACAAGTTCGGTGAAAAGGCGGTAGTGTTCATGAGCATCACCGCTGATCCCAACGACATCGAACGGATGGATCATGAGAAGGATACGCTCAAGAAGGCCACCGGATGCGGGGTGGTGTTTCAGCCCATGAGCCAACCGACGGTGCCCGAGGGCTTTCAGGATGACCTCTACGGCTTCGACATCGTTACCGATGACGCTCCCGGCATTATAGCGGAAATCACTAACCTGCTCGATGAATACGGCATGTTCATCGTAGGACACACCGGCGAGCGTATGGTGCTTCCCGGCCCGGTAAAACGCGTCGAGGCGGGCCAGAAGTACATCGTTATGCTCCCCCACCAATTCAACCACATAGAATTCACTCGCGCATTGATGGAAGTAGTGAAGAGATACAACGGCTCGATGAAAACCCCCCTGAAGACTGTCCCTGGCCTGCTATGGTGGTGGTAGTGGATAGGCTCAGGCACGCGCGGCTCAACAGCGATGTGTACCTGCCCGAAGACTGGGCTGACGATCTCCCGCGCCGCCGGGCCGCTCAAGTTCCCGACGACGCAACTTTCCACACCAAGCCGGAGATTGCGCTCGACCAGATCCGTCGATGTCTTCGCGGTGTTTTGCTGACGGCCACAATACTAGCGTAGCTCTCCAAGGGAATCCTCGACAATGGGTCCCCAGTTTTAGTCCTCGAACTCCCTGGTCGATCTCGGACGGCGAAGTCTCCGGGCACACCGCAAGCCGCGATGTCGGCATTCACCCGCGCACCAGTTAACGCGCACACCGCCGCCCGCTGAACCGAATGCCCTGCGCAAGACGCACCCATTTGATGGACCTTAGAGAAGCCTCGCCAGACTCCTGCCGATGAAATTACCTATCCTGCCAGCTTACCTGAATGGATCCGCTGGCGTCGATTTGCGGACAGTCGGGCGCCTGTTCTGAGGGTCTTCCGGAATTCTAGCGTATGCTTTTCCCACAGATTGTGTCTTTACACCTGAAGCGCGATTCGATATAGTAAGTTGAGTTCGACCGATCGGAATTCCCCGTGTTTCGGGCACGTCTACTTGGGCACAGTCTGGGGATCGGTTAGGCCAAACATCAACTTGACACGGTGGGGCGCAGGCTGAGATCCAGCTGCATGTTTTGGTGTGGCGTGCTCTGAGCCTTTCCGAAGTGAGCGCGTCAGAAGGTAGATCACCGGCGATGCACTTCATCTGCCGGTGGAGTGTCTTTGCAGAAGTGAAGCAAAGTGTCGGGAGACATCAACCATGATCTCGTGCGCTCCGTGACACACGTATCCACTCCTAACGAAAGGAGTACCCGTGCGTTGTGCCGCAGGTAGCCGGGAAATACGTTCTCGCGAATAGGCGGGGTGATCTCACACGCATACGCCAAACCCATAAACAGCGCGAACAGACCCACAAACCGCAAGATCGGCAGCTTGCTACGAAAGCGTGAAGCCATCCCACGCACCCAACCTTGCGCCATCCGTTGTGCAGCATCACTGCCGATGGAAGGTCGAGGGCTCGTTACCTTGGAGCCGTTGCGCCGGCGCAGTTGGCGACCAGCAGAGCGTGACTGCGCCTCGGAATGCCGCCCCCTTCCTCGTTGACTCTTCGTTGATCTGCCCATGGATCGTTGCCCTCCGTCTCATCGGTGTCAGCGCAATCGCCCGCGCCGATCCCACTGGCTCACCCGACCTTCAGACCGTGGAGAGACCTGCACCTTCGCTCAATACCCTCGTCCGGACTCTGCTTGCCAAGGGATAGGCAGGATGCGCGCGCCGCTGTGCCTCAAACCCACTCCGTTAGCAGCTTGTTGAACAAGTTGCTAAGGGGCTCTGCTGTCGGAAGTTGTTGGCCGTGTTACGGAGGGATGAGGCGATTCAGTTTGTCAAGACACCCGCTAACGGTGCCGACCTATCGCTTGGGCGTCGGCATTATCGCTTCTTGATAATCGCGACACGTCTTGTCGGGTTTTTTGACGTGCCGACTCCCAGGAGACAGCACGGACGCACCGAGCAAAACGTCCGCGCCCCTTCGGAGCCGTTTCAATGTTGCGAGTACTATGTTTTCACTCTTGCCGGCAAAGCAAGTAGGCTATGTGCCAATCGCGCTCGGTAATGGAAGCATGGGGGTGATCTTTGGGGAACTCGCTGACAACCGCCAATCCAGCCAACTCGAACAGGTGGCGATACTGCACCGGCGTTAGGAACTGTAGACGATGCGTCGAGTCGAACTCCTCCGAGCTGCCCGTACTGCGATCTACGGTAAGCACGTGGTAGTGCAGGATACATCGCTGGTTGATGCGATCGACTTCAGGGCGCGTGATGCGTATGACCTCTCGTGCCGGGTTGTTACGGTCCTGGGAGCGTATGATCTCGGGGCGAGGGTCGTCAACAAAGACTGCGGCCCCATTCCATACTTCTATGAACGCCTTTGCCCCAATTGCAAGCTTCTGCCGAATGGAGTGCAGGTGGGCAAGCATCGCCTCGGGGGACTCCATGCAGTTCAGTATGTTGGCGAAGCTTACCGTTCCATCGAAATGCTCATTGGGGTCCTGCCCGCACCAACTGGTAAAGACACCCGCTTCGAAACGCACCTTCGCCGGTCCGGGCGGCAGGGGTTTAGCGCGTGCCTGGGCGATCATCGCCGGTGAAGTATCGAATCCCACAGCGTCTATGCCCTGCTCGGCGAAGGCGATGACGTGGGAGCCTGTGCCACATCCGAAATCCAGGACCCTGGGTCGCCGGCCGAGTTTGCCGTTGATCTCCAATAGACCGGTAGCTTGGCGGACTTCTTCTGCTACGTCCTGGTCCGCGTAGAACGTATCGTACGCTCTGGCAAACTGATCGTGATAGTCAACTAACGGCATTTGAATACCCTGACTGCCCGGGCGGCTATACGGAGTAGCATCATCCCGTGTGCAAAAAGTCTGGTCTTCGTCTCACCGTACTGACGGCAGTTGTAGCGTGTGGGCACCTCCGCGATCTTCAGACCCAGGCGTGAAGCGCCGAAGATCAGCTCGAAGTCACCGAAGGGGTCAAACACGTTCAAGAAACCCCATTCTCTGCGCAGGCGGGAGAACTGCCTGCGATCGATCCCCTTGATCCCGCACAGGACGTCGGTAGTCCGCAGCCTGAGAAACCAACTGAACCAAAGGGCGAACAACTGGTTGCCGACGATGTTGAGCCCGGGCATCGAACCGGCTTCACGCGGGTAGATGAAACGACTCCCGTTTACGTATTCCGCCCGCCCGGCAGCGATCATCTCGAAGGCCTTTAGCACATCCTCCGGGAGGGATGTCTGATCGGCTTCCAGCAATACGATCACGTCACCTGTGGCTTCGCAGAAACCTTTATAGATGGCGTCGCCGGGACCGGCTCCGTCCTGAACGAGCAGGCGGATGTTCTTTTCCGGATAAGTCTGTATCACCCGTTCGATTTCCGCGCGAGTTCCATCCGTCGAGTGCCCCTCGACGAAAATGATCTCCGTGCTAGCGCCCAACTTCGGAATCGCCTGAACCACTGGCTCGATATTGCCGTGCTCGTTGCGGGTCGTAAGCACAATGCTGGCGGACTTAGCGGCGGGGTTGGCATCGCGTATGATCTTGCGAGCGATTATGATCTCAGTACTGCAAAGGCGATCGAGGAGAGGAAACACACCGGCAAAGGCGTTGATCAACGGGCCAATCCCCAAAAGCCGCAACGGGCAAAACAGTTTCCTGCGCACGTCCGTGGCTTCGAAGCCTGCTCCTTCGAGGATCGTACACACATCAGCAACGCTCAATCGATTTCGTCGGGCCTCGGGCTTGGCTGCCAGCCAATCCCAGGCTCGGGATGCAGCCTGCCACAAATGGCTTTGCTGTACGATGACCAGTCGCGACGTCGGCGTGCATAGTCGGGCCGTTTTCAACAGTAGTGTGAAGACGTCTTCCGTCTGCTCGGTTGCACCATTAATAACCACGAACTCGTAGGTCTCACCAAGCTCACTCGCCTCCTCGATGGTGGTGAAGTAGTTATACTCCGGGAAGCGACTGCGGGCTCTGGTAACGACTTCAGGCGAGTCGTCGATTCCCACCCCGCGACGAGGTTCCAAGACCGACAGCAGGTCGCCCTCACCACAGCCGATCACCAAGACCGATTCACCCTCGGGAACCGCAAACCGAATATACTCTTCCTTGCGCTGATCGTAGAAACATCTGTACCGCGGGGTGAAGGAGCTCGCGCGGGATGCCGCGTCCGTTCCCGGACGTTGCGTCGGGGAAACAGTGCCTGCCTGTATCGGGCTTTGCTGCGTGGGAGGTGCAGTTGTCTCAAGGATCGGCATGACTGTCAGCACTAAGTCTGTCGCGCGCTATTCGGCGACGGTCTTGCCCCTAGGGTATCAGTTGCCGGGGTTGTCCGGCGCACCCTATGACGTAGATTCGTCATATACCTCCCGGCGTTCGGTCGCCGCGGCGACGGTGTCGTGGACTGTGGTCTGGAATTCCTCGATCGTTCGGCAAACGCGACTTATCTGGTGCTCGGTTAGATTCAGTCCGCTGGGGAGCATCAGCCCACTTTCAAACAGGCGGATGGAAATGATCGGCTTCGATCGAACGACGCAGTTCTCGGGAGTCAAGGAAGGCTGCAGATGCAGCGGATAGAAGAAGCGGCGCGTGGCGATATCACGTTCGCGCAAATATGCACTCAGCCCCTCCGGATCGTCCACCAGGATGTTGGCTCTAAAGGGCACGACGTTCCCGAATCCGTTGTCAATCGGGATCTTCACGCCCGGACATTCACGCAGCCGCCGGTAGTAAGCAGAGCGGATCACTTGTTTGCGCTTGATTACTTCGCCGAGACGGGCAAGCTGACCTACGCCGATAGCCGCCTGTAGATCGGTAATGCGAAAGTTATACCCCACGCGTTCGTGAACGAACTTGCCGCGATTGAGGCGACCCTGGTTCTTGAAGTAGATGCATTCCTTTGCCAGCTCTGCATCGTTGAGGATTAGGGCGCCGCCTTCGCCGGTGGTGATAGTTTTGTCGGCAAAGAAGGAAATACACCCGATATCCCCGAACGTTCCCACGTGTCTGTCGTCGAACGTCACACCCATCCCCTGGGCGGCATCCTCAACAATCAGCAGACCGTAGCGTTGGGCCAGCTTCGCCACCGACAACATGTCGCACGACTGTCCATAAACGTGGACGGGCATAACCGCCTTGGTGCGTGAGGAGATACTTCCTTCTGCCGACTCGACACTGATGTTGAAATCGTACTCGTCCACGTCGACGAATACGGGCTTGGCCCCGGTTAGGATCACTGCCGAGGCGCTTCCGAAGAACGTGAAATCGGGCACGAGTACTTCGTCCCCCGGGCCGATGCCCAGAACCTTAAGCGCCGCAAACAGGGCGAGCGTCCCGTTGGGTAGCATCACCACGCGCTCGCAGTTGAAGTATTCCGCCAGGGTGGCCTCGAGCTCTTGAGTCTTCTTGCCTTCCGTGAGCCAGTTGTCTTGGAGTGTTTCGAGGACCTTGAAGACTTCAGCTTTCTGAAGCTCCGGGGTATACTCCTCAATGCGCATGATCTGTTCTCACTTGATTGACACATAAGGCCAAGGGCCGTCTTCGGTCCAACGCGATCGGATGCTGCAGTCCTCCGCCGGCCTCCGAAACGGTGTCTCCACGACGCGACCGAACCTGCGGCGCACACCTCAAGGGCTGCACGTCATAAGAGGTTATCGGTGCCTGCCGGCGCGGAGTTTCGTTAGCCCGGTAACTGTGGGTCTTGTGCACAGGAGCCGGGAACGGGAGGGAACCTGGACGGTTCGGCCGGTCCGGTGGAGGCTGGACTTCGGGCCAGATTCCCGAAGTGCCGATAACTGATTCGTGCAAACGACTCTAGTAGGCCAAACACGCCAATCGCCGAAAGTGGATACGGCGACGAGTCCACCCCGGGTATCCGGCTTGGGCGCAAGCCGCACCCCTGGCGGAGTCTCTCGTTCGTTGGCCGGTGCCGCCGCTGCCCGGCTGGCGGATTGGCTGCAGCTCCCCGAGGCCAGACTCCTTGGCGATCCTGATGATCCCGCGACAACGCTGTGTCGGGCGCGGATCATCCAGCGTAAGCCCTTCCTGAAAAGGCTATATCTGGATTTCTATCAACGGTTCAGGAATGCCGTCGAAGGGGGGTGCGA
>CP070744.1:5111601-5131039 GCA_020348265.1 Phycisphaerales bacterium
CTACATGGAGAAGTACATCATCGACGGCCGCCACATCGAGTTTCAGATTATGGCCGATGCGTTCGGCGGCGTCGTCTATCTGGGAGAGCGAGAATGCTCGGCCCAAAGGCGACACCAGAAGCTGGTCGAGGAATCTCCCTCCCCGGTGATGGACCCCGAGACTCGTAAAGACCTGGGAGAAAAGCTCCGTGTGGCCATGCGAAGGATCGGCTATCGCAACGCCGGCACGGTCGAGTTTTTCCGGGATTCCAACGGGCATATCTACTTCATGGAGGTCAACGCCCGGCTGCAAGTGGAGCATCCGGTTACCGAGCAGGTAACCGGGCGCGATCTGGTCACCGAGCAGTTGCATGTTGCCGCCAACGAAGCCCTCTCATTCGATCAACACGAAATCGAGATGAACGGGCATTCGATAGAGTGCCGCATTAACGCTGAGGACCCCTTCGACGATTTCAAACCTTCACCCGGGGAAGTCACCGAGTTTGCCCCGCCGCAAGAGATCGCCGGGGTGAAGGTTCGGGTGGATTCACACGTTCAGCCGGGCTACCGGATTCCGGTTTATTACGATTCCCTTATCGCCAAACTCATCGTTTGGGGTCCGGACCGCGACGCAGCTCGTAACGGCATGATAAAGGCCCTGGAGTCCTTCCATGTGGGCGGGGTCAAGACCACTATCCCGGTACATTTGCAGATAATGCGGGACCCGGATTTTGCGGCCGGAAATTATGACACGGGATTCATAGCGAGACTGCTCGCGGAAGGATGAAGGCGGAAGGAAGAAGGAGGAAGGGTGAAGTATAGAGGATGAATGAAGATGGGGAGCGTGAGCTTGTTGACCTGAAGACGCGGACGCGACAGTTCGCAATCCGGGTTGTCCGACTTTACTCCTCATTGCCCAAGGATACGGTTGCACAGGTTATCGGAAAACAGTTGCTCCGTAGTGGTACGTCGGTAGGAGCGCATTATCGTGAAGGTATGCGAAGCCGATCGACCGCGGAGTTTGTTAGTAAGCTTGCCGGAGGCCTTCAGGAGCTTGAAGAAGCACTCTACTGGATGGAGCTGACAGTCGAGTCCGAAGTCTTCGGCGAGGAACGGATGAAGGAAATTATGCAAGAAGCGAGTGAGCTGATTGCAGTACTCACGACATGCATAAAGAATGCCAAGAGAAAGGAACGAGAAGGTAAGGATAGAGGATGAAGAATGAAGGATGAATACTATCATACGCAAGTCCGCTGGAATCACTCTGCCGCTCTTCTTTTCATCCTTCATCCTTCCCCCTTCATCCTTTTGAGAGGTCAACGTTCATGGCAAAAGTAATCCTCCATCCAATCGGTACTCCCGTTGAGGAGGCAATCGACGAAAAAGCTTATGCGACGAACATCAAGCGCATGGAGGAACTGAATGAAGTCGTCTCCCAGCGCAGAGACGAAGTCCGCGCCGGATGGGGGCCTAAGTATGTCGAACGCGTGCACGCCAAAGGCAAGCTTACCACCTGGGAGCGCATCGATATCCTCAAAGATCCCGGCGCGACGGTCTTTCCCATTAATACTTTCGTAAACTACGGGCTTACCTTCGGCGATCCGCCGCGGACGTCACCTTCGGCCGGCGTAATCACAGCATTCGTTCGAGTTCACGGCCGACTTACCGTAGTGATCGCCAACGACAACACCGTCGCGTCGGGCTCCTGGTGGCCGCTTACGCCGGAGAAGATCGAGCGGGCCCAAGAAGTCGGACTGCGGCTCAGAGTCCCGGTCATCTACCTGGTCGACTGCTCGGGCTTGAACTTGCCGGAACAATCCAACACCTTCCCGGGCAGAGTGGGCGCCGGTTACATCTTCAAGATGAACTCTCTACTGTCTGCTTCCGGGGTGCCCCAGATCGCCGGAGTCTTGGGCGACTGCATCGCCGGTGGCGGATACATGCCCATTATCTCCGACAAGCTCTTCATGACCGAGCAGGCCTACATGGTCATCGCCGGAGCTGCTTTGGTTAAGGGCGGTAAGGCGCAAAACATCACCTCCTTGTCGATCGGGGGGGCGAATGTCCATGTGCACCTCTCCAACTGTGCGGACGAGCGGGTGCCCGACGACCAGACCATGATCAGACGAATTCGCCAGGAGGTGGAGAAACTGCCGGACAGCGCCGTGACATACTATCGTCACAACTTCTCCCCGGCTGATCCACGCTTCTCTCCACGGGAACTCCTGGGGCTTCTTCCCGCCGACCATCGCGTCGTGTACGACATTCGCCAGATAATCGCGCGGTTGGTGGACAACTCCCTGTTTTGGGAGCTAATGCCCCACAGCGGTGAAGAAATGGTGACCGGTGTTGCCCGCATCAACGGGTTGTACGTGGGAATCATCGCGAATAACCAGCAGCTCACCCCGCACCCGGAGTTAAAGGACCGGACTCGCGCGGGCGGCTTGCTCTATCGCGAGGGTATCGCCAAAATCTCGCAGTTCTCCCGCTCCTGCAACTCGGACGGTATCCCCATCCTTTGGCTGCAGGATATCTCAGGCTTCGATATCGGCCTCGAGGCGGAGAAGCACGGTCTGTTGGGATTCGGCTCCAACCTGCTATATACGAATTCTACGAATACCGTCCCCATGATTACCGTGCTGCTGCGCAAAGCATCCGGTGCGGGTTATTACGCCGAGACCGGCCTGCCCTATGAGCCTATCGTGCAAATATCAACGCCAATAACTAGACTTGCGGTGATGGAGGGCCGGACGCTTTCCATCGGGGCGTTTCGCACCAAGCTGGATGATAACTTCAACATCCTCACCAAAGATCCCAAGGAACGGGCGGAAGTCGAAGCGGGGATGAAGGCGGTCGAAGACCGGATCGAGGCGGATATGAATCCCTACAAAGCCGCCCGGCAGATGGATACGGATGAAATCGTCCCCGTGCACGAACTACGCGACTATCTGATGACGTTGGTGGAGATGTGTTATCAGGGTTACGGGTATCGCCGGATCAAGAACCCGCGAATCTGGTCGATGCATGACCTCAACGTCCTGACCGATTTCTCGGGCTAAACGGGAAGCGAAAGGCAACATGGCTGAGAAAACACTCATTGCCAAAGTGCGAAACGATGAGAAGGACCCCGAAACGCTGCTGGTAACCTCACCGGTTGTGGGGATGGCCGACGGGGCTCCCAAGGACGGGCTCTTCCTAAACCCATTCGACCAGGTCATCAGCATGAAGATCTTGAATGAGCGCTACTTGCTGCGCCTGCCCCGCGACGTGCACGGACGCGTGACCGAGGTCTTCATCCCCAACAGCTACACGCCGGTAGCCTACGGCGAATCCATCGCTCGTCTTGATCCCAGGGTACTCGAAGCAGGTGCGGGAGGGGCAAGCGGCAAGGCGACCGGTGCCGACGCATCCGGCGACACCGAAGACGCGGGTCTGATTTCGATAGATGCGCCCTCCGACGGCATTTTCTATCGGCGTCCGTCTCCCGATGCGCCGCCCTATGTGGATGTCGGCTCTGCGGTGACAACAGGCAGCATGTTAGGTCTTGTGGAAATCATGAAATGCTTCCACCAGATCACCTACGGAGGCCTGGATCTGCCCGAGAGGGGAGAGATCGTGAAGATCTTTGCTGAAGACGCCTCCGAAGTAAGCTTCGGGCAGACCCTATTCCAGATCAAGCCGACCGGGTAGAGACGTCATAGGCCCACAATTCTCTACACGACCGCCGGATCGTTCGACGACTTGTGCGACCCGCGCCGATGTACCGTTAACCAGCCACCCGTCGACAACCGTTCTGCGGCGGTGGCGCACAAATGTCACGCGCAGACAATCAACATGTGGGTTTGTGTGGACCGAGTCCTATGCTGAGATGCTATAGCGATCAATTGCGTTCTCGATCGCCCGGCGGATCTTGGCGTGCACCTCGTCAGCACTGGCTATGGATCGCCAAATGTGCGGGGGGGAGTCGGGATGGTCGGTTATGAAGGTGATACTTCCCAAAAGGGCCATAGTCTCGGCGGAGGTGTGGCTCAAATAAGTATTGCGGACCTCCACCAGTGGGCATGCCCAGATGCGCGGCGAGCGTACCCCTTGGATATCGATCACCCGGCGGTTAGTGAGGACGTACCAGCTGGGAACCCAACGCACCACCGCGACACCCAGCCGGATGAGCCCGACCAACATGACGACCTGCGCGGTCGCAGCAACGGATAGCCCGGGGAGAGGCGCGCGAATCTCCGCGAGCACTGTGGCGAGCAGGCATGTCACCACCAGCCAAGGCGCTGAGTCAAACACCGGCCGCCACATGGATGGCTTGATCGCGAAAACAACGATCTCACCTCCGTCGACCACGCCGCCGGGAAACGTCGACCACTTCCGAGCCGCGTCGGTCACCCGCGGCGGTGCCTCCGCGACCGCAGCAGTCTTAAAGACAGGTATGTCACAGCTTGTCAGGGCTTCGATCATGTTCTGTGCGAATCGGACGTACGTAACTTATAGCAGATTCGGATGTTGTGTATCGGGCGAATCGCATGCCAGCGTTTCACTTGGGCATGGCACCCGACTCCTGACCCGCTACACAAAAGACGAAAACGTTCTAGACTCCGGATATATCATCGACATTTCGATCGCCACGATTGCGTAGGTCCGGGAACGATCTTGCTTTGAGTTGTCCCACAGCCGCTTTCCACCGGGGCCAGTGTGACTTGAGGTTGTCGGCGAACTTGGCTGTCCGACCCTGCGCTCGTGACTACTTGATGGCCACGGGAGTCGCTGTCACGTTGGCCAACATGCGCTCAAGCGCGACAACCGCCAACCCGCTGGTGTCCGGATCGACCTTGATTTGGTTGACGATTCGCCCGGCCACTAGCTCATCAAGCGTCCAAAGCAGGTGTCTTAGGTCGATGCGATACATGGTCGTGCAGAGACACTGTATCCCCGCCAACAGGCGAACCGACTTCTCCGGATAGGTGCGCAGAAGCCGGTCGACAAGATGGGTCTCCGTGCCGATCGCCCACTTCGAGCCAGCTGGGGCTTCTCTTACCGTCTTGATGATGAACTCGGTGCTTCCCGCAAGATCAGCCTTCTGCACCACCTCCCACGAGCATTCCGGATGTACGAGGATCTTGCAGTCCGGATCGTTCCGGCGGATCTCGTCACACTGCTGGGTGGTGAACAACTGGTGTACGCTGCAATGTCCTTTCCAGAGAAAGACCCTGAAATTCCGGACTTGTTCGCGTGTCAGTCCTCCGGTCGGCAGCGCCGGGTCATATACCGTCATGGCTTCGAGCGGGATGCCCATCGCGTATGCGGTGTTGCGACCAAGGTGCTGATCGGGCAAAAAGAGGACCTTGTCGCCGCGCCGAAAGGCCCACTCCAAGATCGCCCGTGCGTTACTGCTCGTGCAGCATGCCCCGCCGTTTGCCCCGCAGAACGCCTTGATAGCCGCACTGGAGTTCACGTAAGTGATGGGGATCGGTGCAACCCCGCATCGGTAGACTATGAACTCCCAGGCCTCCTCGACTTGATCGATATCCGCCATATCCGCCATGCTGCAGCCGGCTGATTGGTCCGGAAGTATGACTTTGACGTCGTCGTCGGTAAGGATATCCGCGGATTCCGCCATGAAGTGCACGCCGCAGAAAACGATGTACTCCACCCCGTGTTGCTTAGCGCCGATTTGGGCAAGCTTCAGACTGTCGCCGGTGAAGTCGGCGAACTGTATCACGTCGTGCTTCTGATAATGATGGCCCAAGATCACAGCGCGAGACCCGAGCGTCTGCTTCCGCTCCGTGATCGCGGCGCACATCTCGTCATCAGTCAGAGATGCGTATTCGGTTGGCAACGGCGGTTGGAATAACATCTTTCAACGAATTCAAACAAGTCGAGCGTGCGAAAGCGGGGCTTGCAGCAAACTCTATCCAAGACTCCGTTAGACAACTGTAGCGCCACCCCTTATGGGTGGCGTTCCAAGAGGTTTTTCGCCACCCACGAGGGGCGGCGCTACACCACTGTCGTACAGCTCGCGCTGCTCAACAGACTGCTAAGCCGCGAGTCCAAGTCCGTCCGAATCCGAGCGACGACCGACTCTGAGTGTTGTGAGGCACCTGGATTCGCCGGGCGATTGAGATCTCATCGACGCTCAAACACTGCATCCAATTATACTGCTGAAACGCGAAAACAGCAAAGAATGCTGTGGAATCCGCCCACAGCTGACGCACCAAGGTCAAAGGCCCGTCCGGTGGGAAACAGGCGCGGCTCAGGCCGAAAAAGACACAGAAAGGACATGGCCGTAACGCAACCGTAACATATATGAGGTAAAATCCAGTCGATAGCGTTGGTTGGATTGGCTGCCATTCATGATAGAGGGATTAACATGTGTGCCAAGACACTCACGGTGTGGATCTTAGCAGTGGTACCTGCGGTCGGCGTCGTCTCGCCTCGCGGGCAATCAGATACCGCAACAGGCTCAGAAGACGTCACGTTCAACAATGGCGATGTCACTCTTGCCGGAACACTGACCCTGCCTCTAAGTGGCGGGCCACACCCCGCTGTTGTCTTGATCAGCGGCAGCGGACGGCAGGATCGAGACGGGGCCATGAAGGCTGTTCCCGGCTATCGGTCGTTTGCGATCATCGCTGCGCATCTAGCCCGAAACGGGTTTGCCGTCTTACGCTACGATGACCGTGGGGTGGGACAATCCACCGGCGAGTACATCAAGGCGGAAGAGTCGGATTTCATCAAGGATGCGCAGGCCGCGTTTCTCTACCTCACTTCAAGACAGGACATTGACGTCGAGTCGGTCGGCCTGCTTGGACACAGCGAAGGGAGCATGATTGCCGCGATAGTTGCGGGCAACGAGTCTCGTGTTGCGTTCGTTATCTCCATGGCGGGGGTTGCGGTTGATGGATACAGCGTCTTGCTTCGCCAGGCAAAGCGTCAGGCTCAAGCGCGAGGTATGAACGTGGAGCAGGTGGCTGCCGTCATGCGCCAGCAACGCCGGATGCTTGATCTGGTCGTGGCCCAAAAGTGGGAAGAGCTCAGGGATGCTGTGTACGAGACTGCTCTTAATCACTTGCACGCCCTGCCCGAGGACAGAAAGGCACTGCTGGGCGACCTTGAGAGTTTTGCCCAGAGGAAAGCGGCGGGAACTGTTAGCACCTTTCAGCATCCCAGATATCAGTTCATCCTACGCCGCGACAATGCCAAGGACTGGGCAAGAGTCTCCGTTCCCGTGCTGGCCCTCTTTGGAGAGCTGGACGTCCAGGTCGACGCCGCGCAGAATAAGTCGGCTCTGGAGGAGACACTCGCCCGCGCCGGGAACGATGATCTCACGACTATCGTTCTACCCGCAGCCAACCACCTGTTCCTTAAATCCCGAACCGGAAGCATGAGCGAGTACGCCGGAATGGAGAAGGAATTCGTCCCAGGTTTTCTTGAGGCGATATCAGACTGGCTACATCGAGTAGTCATAGCCAAAAACGAGACAAAGCGGACGGCGACCGAAAAGGACAAACAAAGGACATCGCCGTAACACAACCGTAATATGCGTGAGGTAGAGTTCAGTCGATGGTTGTTGTTGGATTGGTTACCATACACGAAGGAGGACTGAACATGTGCAGCAAGAAACTCATCGCGTGGATCTTGGCGGTTGTACCGGCGATCAGCGTCGCCGCGTGGGCTCAAGCGCCTGCGGAACTACTCGAGAAAGGCCTCTACACGGAAGAGACCGTCGGTGACTTGGAGGGTGCCATCGAAATCTATCAGAAGATTGTCGCTGATGCCAACGCCAATCGCACGTACGTGGCGCAGGCGCAGCTTCGCCTGGGCATCTGTCATCTCAAGAACGGACAGGATGACAAGGCAGAAGAGGCGTTCCAAAAACTGATCAAGGACTTCCCTGATCAGAAGGAGCTCGTTGCCCAAGCTCGCGAACAACTGGGCCGTGGTTCTGAGGGATTCGCCCTCGGCCCCGTCCCCTGGTTGGACGGCGAGACCCTGCCAATCATTATCAAGCTTAGCACCGGTCTGCGTGTCGGCATGTTCGTCTGGACGGCGGATTCCACGGAGTTCGATGGTGAAGATGCATGGCGCTTCCGGATACGAAGGTACGTGCCATCCGGGCAGGGTCTCACAACGATGATCGTAGACGCAGACAGTTTTGCTCTCCGCATATCCGAGCGCAAGAGTTCAGTCTTGGGGGATTACGAAGGCGTTGTCAGACCGGGGCGTGTGGATGTGACTGCCAGACGCGATGGAAACGAATCGGTTAATAGCGTGAAGGTCGATGACGTGGTTTACGAGAACGATCAGTTCATGTATCTGACGCGACGCCTGCCCCTTCAGGTCGGGTACAAGACATCGCTGAAGCTTTTCACCCTTGTAACTCAGCAGGTGATTCACCCGCAGCTCGCGGTTACCGCCAAAGAGAACGTGACTGTTCCCGCAGGGACGTTTGAGTGCTTCAAAGTTGAGTTCACGGTTGACGCCCCGCCCCACCCTGCAAGCCAGATTTTCTGGTTTT
Source organism: Phycisphaerales bacterium (assembly GCA_020348265.1). Taxonomy (GTDB): domain Bacteria; phylum Planctomycetota; class Phycisphaerae; order UBA1845; family UBA1845. Next base: position 5,120,102 of record CP070744.1, read on the forward strand.
CCACCGACCCAAGCAGGTACATGGTGAAGTTCGAAGCCGGCGGCGTCGTGGGTGAGCTCGGTGAAATCGCCCATCGCCAACCGGGCGAGAACGTGGCCTATCGAAACGAGGACTTCGGCTTCTCCATGGCCGCGCCTGCGGGGTGGTTCTTCTTCGAGCACGACTCTCCGGGGAATGATAACGTCAGGCGTGTATCGCTGCTGGACCCCGAATCGGAAGTACATCAGGCCATCCTCGAAGTCCTGAAAAAACCAGCTCCAATCGACTATGCTCCGTTAGCTGAAATCGCCCGCGATCAGATAGGAGGAGTCAAGACTTTCCTGAAGGACTACAAGCTGCGCAAGGAGGGGTGGACTGAGGGGGAGATTTCCGGTATTCCGGCCGTGAGTTTTGTCGGAGACTATCGCGACGCCGAAGAGCGGATGGTGGAGTACCGGATATACCTTGTCGGTGCGCAGGTCGGGAAGGCGGTTGCGACATTTGTCTTCAAGACATCCGCAGAACTGTTTGACGATTATCGCGACGTCTTCGACAACATTGTCGAAAGCTATCAAGCGGATTGATGCCGTCCATGGTATTCCGTCGGAAAGCAAGCGCAGGTCACAGCCAGGTGTTGTGGCCTGTGTTCTTATTGCTGCTTGTTGCGGTGCTTTTGCCCACGGTCTGCCTCTTGTGGTTTATGAGCCGGACGGTGCGCAACGAGCGGCTGGCCGTGCGCGATCAGTTTGAGACACTCTACCAAAGCAGGCTGGTCGATGCCCAAGGGGAGATTGCGAGATTCTGGGAGCAGCGAGGCGCGGCGTTCGATGAATATGGCGATAGGATGAACTGCGCCGCAGTTTTTGCTGGCTACGTGAGGAAGGGTTTGGCAGACAGTGTGGTCTGCTACGATTCTGCGGGGCGACCATCCTACCCTTCCCCAGCCGTCACTGCGCCCGTGTTTGCAGAGACGGAGCCTGCCTCGTGGCGTCGAGCCCGGAACGTCGAATACGCGCAGAAGGATCCCTCCGTAGCTGCAGGGCTGTACCGCGACATAGCACAAGAGAATGAGGATGCGAACTCGGCTGCCCGGGGACTTCAGGCTCAAGTCCGCTGCCTGCTCAAGGCTGATCAAAAGGATGCGGCGGTCAAGGTGCTTACGGAAGATCTGCTTCAACCCAAGCATGCAGATGCAGTTGACCCGCGAGGGCGCTTGATTGTTCCGAGTGCTCAACTGCTCGCCCTGCAGTTGCTGGCTGATCAGACGCATCCTGTTTTTGAACCAGTTGCCGACGCCCTTCGCGCACGGCTGACGGATTACGGCGATGAAGCTCTGCCCTCGGCCCAGCGGCGGTTCCTCATGGGGCAGCTCAAGCTCCTCGTCCCCGATGCAGCCGAGTTTGTAACCTACGAGGCGGAGCTTCTTGCCGCCCGATATCTAGAAACCGACCCATCAACCATAGCGACTTCGTCCGTGCAACCAAGCGGGCTGCCGGACGTGTGGCGGTTTAGATCGCGGAGGGGGACGATCGTTGGCCTCTTCCGCCAAGCTCATCTGCTTGCAGACCTGGAGGAGGCAATCGCTGCTAGGTTCTCGCAGGATGACGCCAGGATCGCACTGCTTGTACCGGGGGCAAAGCCTTCGGAGGGCACCCCGTTTGCTACTCTACCAGCCGGCGACGCTCTCCCCAATTGGCAATTAGGCCTGCATCCGACTGATCCGTCGCGGTTCGATTCTGCGGCTGACGAGCAGGTTGCCGCGTACGTTTGGTCAGGAGGGCTGGTTATTCTATTGATCTTCGGACTGGCCGGACTCCTTGCCCACTACATCGGGCGGCAGATGCGACTCACCCGGCTTAAGAACGACCTCGTCGCTACCGTTACGCATGAGTTGAAGACGCCGTTGTCATCCATGCGTGTACTCGTGGACACGCTCCTGGATGGGCAATACGAAGACAAGCATATCACCCGCGAATACCTGGAGCTGATCGCTAAGGAGAACATCCGGCTAAGCCGCCTGATCGACAATTTCCTTTCCTTCTCGCGTATGGAACGCAACAAGCGTTCCTTTGATTTCAGGGAGGTTGCTCCAAGTGACGTCGTCGCTGCCGCTATCGATGCTACACGGGAGAAGTTCGAATCAGCTGGCTTCCGCGTGGAGACACAGGTACCGTCAGACCTGCCGGCACTCTATGCTGACGCGGATGCCATCGTCGGTGTGCTTCTCAATCTCCTCGACAACGCCTATAAGTACTCAGACAATGACAGGCACGTCATCGTGCGGGCATATGAAGATGCCGGTGCAGTTTGTTTCGACGTGGAAGACCACGGGATTGGCCTATCCCGCCGCGCCGCCCGCAGAGTGTTTGATCGGTTTTATCGAGTGGATCAGAGGCTTTCGCGCAAGACCGAGGGCTGCGGGCTGGGTTTGGATATCGTGCAGTTCGTGGTTACCTCCCACGGCGGGGAGGTTGCAGTAGAAAGCCAGCCAGGTGAGGGAAGCAAGTTCACCGTGCGCTTGCCTGCAGCCGGTTCGGAGGAGGCGGCAAAGCTTCAGAGGGCGACCGGATAGATGGCCGGAGAAACTGTTCTTATTGTTGAAGACGACTCCACTATGCTCCGCGGTTTGAAGGACAACTTCGAGCTCAAGGGCTATCGTGTGCGCACCGCCGCTGACGGTGAAGACGGTCTCAATCAGGCCCTTGGCACAAGTCCGGACCTGATCGTTCTCGACATCATGCTGCCCAAGGTCAACGGCTTCGAGATCTGCCGGCAGGTCCGCCAGACAAAGCTGGACATGCCCATCATCATGCTGACCGCCAAGGGGCAGGAGGAAGACATCGTAATGGGTCTCAATCTGGGAGCCGACGATTATGTCACCAAGCCCTTCAGCATTAAAGAACTCCTTGCCCGGGCGAATGCCTTCATGCGCAGGCGGCGCGAAAAAGAGCCCGAGGTTCATAGATTTGGCGATTGCGAGTTGAACCTGGTCTCACACAAGCTGTTCCGCGGCGGGGCGGAGATTGCCCTTACACCCAAAGAGTTCAACCTGCTGCACTTTTTCCTAAGCAGGATCGGTCGAGCCCTCACTCGCGATGACATCATGGATTCCGTCTGGGGCTCGGATGTACTGGTCACCTCACGCTCTGTCGACCGCTGCATCAACACCCTGCGCGGCAAGATCGAACCGGATCCTGCCAGACCCACATTCATTCAGACAATCCGAGACGTAGGATACCGCTTCGAAGTCCCCGATGCATAGCAAGAGCGGGCCGCCCCTGGCCGAGGCAACCTGCCTTCGCGACCGCACCAGGGCCGCTGCCCTCCGGGGAACACGTGAAAATCAGTAGGACACGTTAAACTTGGGCTGGTCTGGTTTCATCCCTCCGTGACCTAGCCGGTCAACCGGACATGCAGGGCAAGGTGCCAGAAGATACCTGCACGCACCGTAACATTTCGGTGAGTTTCTTCCTTGCGTTGTGCCGTGGGCGACGTACCATCTCTCTCTCTCGGGAGAATTGTGGCGGAATCGGACAGGTCGGTGCCGCTGCGCATTTCGCGAGTAAAGTATCCGGGCACGGAGTCGGGGACCACGTCATGGTTTATGTGGGTTTGCGTCATAGGCGCGGATCTTGGTGCACGGCAAAACAGCTTACTTACAAACTGGTCTCGCCAACGGTTAAGTGCCAGTTTGCTGTCACAACGCGACCTCACTCCCGTCCTACACACAACGTTCGATACAACAACTGTTCCGGAATCTGCGTCGAATGGCGAGGGCTTCGCGTTCTTCATTCGTCCACGTATTTCCGGGAAGCACTTCTTTCTTCAAAGGGCACCAAACATTCAGGAGAGGATCATGTCAACAGCAGCGTTTGGGTCAGGCAGGCATTCGGGTTTCGCCGGAGTGTTCGCCGGGAGCATTCTTCTTGCTCTTGCCGGCTTCGTTTCCAGGGCGAATGGGGATTACGATTGGCAAGGGCCCGTGTCGGCAAGGACCCAGTGTTACGCCAAGGAGTCGTGGTGGTATTCTGGGTCTGGGAGCTCTACGCCGGCATCGAGGACAGATACCACAGTGGCCCTGTGAGCAGGGGAATCTCCGTGCGTCAAAAGGAGACACGGTGTCCTTTGCTGGAAGGCGCGGACGAGTAGGACGGGCGGCTATCGCAGCGCGCCTGTAATGCGGTGTGACAAAGGGAACCGTTACGGTGGAGTCCTACTGAACGTTCGGAGCGCGGAGTGGCAACCTATCGTCTTGGCCCTGCGGAGGGGACGCGGTGTTGGCCACGACCGGAAAAGGATCGAGCGTCGACGTTCGTCGGTGCGTCAGAGACGGGGAAGTAAGCATCTCCCTGGTGATCACCGTCGTGCGTGCGGTAGGGCGGATGGAGGTGGGATCTGTCGTGCCCCAGGCCCCCCCCCGGAGCGCCCACCTTATCGGTATGCGGGGCGCGGGGACGCTCACCAATCCTTTGCCCCTTTCGCGCTCGCTGTGCCGTTTACTGCTCGCCATTGCACTCTTGCGACCCCGCGCGCCGCCAAGCAGCAGTCGATTGGAGCTACCGCTTTGCAGCTGTGACACACGACTGTACTAAGCCAAATCTATGTCCATGTCGCTTCACTATATAAGGAGAGAAGCGAGGACCTTTACGAAGGGCTCAATCATGCAGACAACCAAATCACACTTATTCTCGAAGTGCGCTGCCGTGGCAGCGTACTTGTGCCCACTTCTAATGACCAGCAGTGCCTGGTGCGGTGAGATAACCGGCTCACTCTCCTGCGATGGCTGGTGGATGAGGCCCGGCGACGGGACCTATATGGAGTGGGATTTTGCCGGCCTCAGCGCGGCGACCTTGGGCGACCCCTTCACGGTGGATATGAATCTGTACGTGACGCACAAGGTCAACGGCGGTTCAGGATACAGCACTGAGGTCAAAGTATACGTGACTAATCCCGTCACGCTTGTTCAGCTATCTTACGACGTGTGGCTACAGAACTTGCTGCCGGGTACCAACCCTATCCCTAACCCCACCCCGCCTCCCCCCTTGAAACTCCCTGGTACCAATAGGAAGTACAGCCACGGTTACGGATATCCCGCGGCCGTGTCCTTCTCTGTTCCGGCTTCCATCCTCACGGGCAGCACGGGGCTGCTGCGAGTACGGGTAGAGCGTAAGCCCGGTTATGCCGTGACCGACGGGACCGACAATGCCCTGTGGTATCCCCATGTCGGCGACTCTTACAATCAGACGGGTGTCACCCTCGCGCCTGGGCCCGCCCCACCACCCGTAAACCAAACGCCAGTGGCGAACGCGGGGGGCGACCAGCAGGCTGAACTCATTGGCGCCACCGTTGCGGTAAACCTGAACGGTTCTTATTGGGACGACGATTTGCCCGATCCTCCTGCTGCGGTAACGACGACGTGGTCGAAGGTCTCGGGCCCCGGGACGGTGACATTCGGTGATGCCAGCGCCTTGTCTACCACCGCAACGTTCAACACACAAGGGACCTACACTCTTAACTTAAAAGTGGATGATAGCGCGCTCATTGACAACGATACGATGGTCGTGGAAGTGAAGGTGGCGGATATTGTCACTGCGACGATTAACTCGATAACGCCTACCGATGGCGACGGCAAGCTCAGATTCCACAAAGGCGATTCGACTACGACCATTTCTTTTACGGGGAGCGCCACTGACAGCAGCGAGCCGCCACACAACATCCAGTCGTGGCAATGGCGATCGAGCATCGACGGAGGCTTTGCGACGACCCAGAATCCCACCAAGAAGCCGAGCGATTTCTCCGTTGGAACGCATGTCATTTATCTTTCCGCCACTTGTACTAACGGGTCAACATCGAGTGAAGTGGAATACAGCAAAAAGCTGGTCATCAGTGACAAGCCGACGTTGACCATCTTGTCCGCGGTGATGCAGTGGGTGACCGGGGATGAGATCAACCACAATGCCCGCGCCGTCCTCTATGTTCGTATCACCAACGCAGACGTCATCCTCGACGAGGTGCACACCCAGTTGCCAAACGCCGACGACTGGGATGAGTACACTGATTTTGCGGCGGATGAAAGTCGCTATAGCAACCTCGTGGTTCCCATCCACTGGGGTTGGTGTCCGACTGACTGTCTTAAGGACCCCCTCGATCTCGACCTTACTCCGAAGAAGTACTCCTTCACAGTAACGGCTGATTTCGAGGATACGCACGGGTATGAGTTCACGTTGACGGATTCGGTCGACCGAACCCTGTCAGTCCCTCTGTGGAAGCAGCGCGATTACACGGAAGCGTACGACATGCATCAGCTCGCCGAATGGGCCGAAATCTCGATAATCCTTGCCCATTTTGCGCCGGCCGCTAGGCGGCGGGCGAAGGATTGTTGCAGGAAGGCGCTGGATCCTTGGGAACCGGACTTCGCGTATGGGGGCGAAGTGCACGCAACGGTGCCCATTGTGGACCCCGGGCCCATGACTCAAGGAGATGTGGAAGCCTACGAGAAGACGTGCGTCGCAATGCACGATGCACTGTCCGCATCGGCCTCGCAAGAAGCCCTTTACGCCACGATTCCCAAGATGATGGGCGCTGCTCTGGACCAGGACTTCGGGTGGTTGAGCACTCACTCTCTGGATGCCCTTCGATTCAGCGTTTACCTGGCAGAGGATTCCGAGAAGGTCGCGCACTCGATGAATGCGCTCCGCAGGTGGCTCAAAGCTAACGCTCCCGTCACTGTGGCTGTGGTGCAGGCCTACCTAGATGATCTGGCCGCTAGCGGACAGTTTCCCGACGATGCCCTGGCAATCTTTGCGCAGATGGGCTTGGAGCAGAGCGAGATCGACGAGTTGCTGGCTAGAGCGCTTGCCACCGACCCAGAAGACGTAGTAGCGGCGGCCGAGGCCGACACGGAGGAGGAGCTGGCGGCGCTCGCTGTCCTCGCACGAGGCGAGGCCATAGCGGAGTGGCCGTGCTGGCCGGACGATCCGGATTTGTACGGCTGGGGCGCCATCGCGATTACATCACCGCGAGAAGATAGTCGGGTACGCGGACAGGTCACCGTCGACGTCATGGGTTGGACCAACCAGGCCGATTGGATGGAAGTCTTCCAGGTGGAGTTGCCCGGGGTGCTAACCATACAGTATCCCGACTTCCCGCTGATATGGGACACGGTGGGTCTAGCAGATGGGGAGTATGACATCAGCCTTAGCTGGACGCTGTCTTACCCGCCTTTCCCGCCACAAGGGCCGGTGGATACGATCACGGTGACGGTGGACAACACCCCTCCGATGATAACCATAACGTCGCCAACACCGTCCAGCTACTCGGAGGAAGGCGATCCGATTCCGCTTGTTTATTCCGTGCAGGACGGGGACGGTCACCCGCGTGTCAAGTACCTGTTGCTCAATGGTGAGCCCCTGACGGCCGGAAGCATACCAAGGGTGCCGGGGAGCTATGAACTCTCGATCACAGCGGTTGACCTGGCTGGGAACGTTGGCTACGCGAGCGTGTCCTTTGAGGTTACTGCGGGGCCCCCGCCGATCCCGACGACATCCGTCTGGGGTCTGGCTGTCCTGGCGTTGCTGCTGCTGATCGGCGCCAAGGTTTACTATGGGCGGTGGGCGGCGACAAGCTGACCCCTCGGGAGGCTACTCCCAAGCCGTGGGCACCGAGCCGGGGGTGCAGATTCTTTTTGACACCTGCTGGCACGTAAAGTGCCCTCCATGGCGGTTGTGATCACATAGGCCATGGGGGGCACTCAATGAACTTCAGAGTAGAGAGCAGCGCGGACGCGACCCGCATGAGTCCAGCGTTTTCGTTGACCCCAATGACACCATTGCCGAGATGAGCGAGGAAAACAACGAGGCCGGCATTCCCTTCGTTCCCGTTCCCCCGCCGGTCGGGCTGACGGTATCCCCGACGGTCTCGGGAGACGCGCTTGTCCTTTTCTGGCAGGCGCCGCCGATGGAGGGAATGCCTAGCGATCCTGTCATTCGGTCCTACCGGGTGTACCGAGAAACGGGCAGAGGGTTCGGCGTAAATGCTTGCAGCACAGTGGCATACGTATGTCCAAGAGTGTCGGAAAACTCGCAAAACAAGTGCCCTCACGCGACGCCGTCGGATGGTCGTGCGACCCACCGCGAGGCCGACGATTGCCGACACCAGGGAGATCGGAGGACAGCGGCCTCCTATCAAAGGCCGTAATTGCTTCTGTAATAAGCACTTACGAGATGCTCCACTGAGAAGGTTAGTACCGTTGCGCCCCACGGGCCATACTCGCTGCTACCGATCAGTCCGGTCGCAACACGGGTTATCCGACCGCCTCGGTCTTGTTTCCGTGCAAGTCTACGTTAGAATCAGGTTGATTCGGCATGAACGGTGGACCCGGTGAGATGAGTTGACCGTAGGTCGCGGTAGGTTGCGTGCTGCGTGGGTCCCGGCGACACGAACGTTTGCCTCCATCGGAGGTATGGGCGTTTATACGGAGTAGACTATGCTGTCCATCACTCGCAAAACCGATTATGCGCTAATCGCAATGGCGGACCTGGCCAAGCATCACCCTTCTGTTGTGAATACTCGCGATATCTCTGAGCGGCTGCGCATCCCCGGCCCGGTCCTCCAGAAAATCCTTACCAGGCTTGCGAACGAAGGCTTGGCCGTTTCTATTCAAGGTCCCAAGGGAGGCTATCGCCTGAGCCGGCCCCCGTATCGAATCTCACTTGCCCAGGTCGTTACTGCCATCGAGGGATCGTTCAGGTTGACCGCCTGCGCAGGACCGCAGCCCAAAAAGGCCAAGCGGGACTGCGTAGCAGCTCCTACCTGCCCAATAAGCAAACCGATGCGAAAAGTCCACAACCTGCTCGAACAGTGTCTGACCGCCGTGAACCTTGCCCAACTGGCGTCCGACACGGTGCCGCACAGCGTAACGTTAAGTGCACCGGCGAAACGCCGTAAGCGCTGAATTGCCGCGGCTTCGGTGAAGACCTGCCTCGGCACGCGCGGCGTGGTTCGTGTCCTTGCGCGGAAGCATCAAAGCGGCGCCGCCAAATCTGCAATCGAAAAGCCCCACTGGCCGTTCTCCACTGCATCAGCCTCTGCCTCGGAGATGACGAGCTTCTTTCGGTCGTCGCTGATGCGACCGTGAGTCGCACTGAGGAACTTGCCTTCGGTCGTTATGATGATCTTAAGTCGACCATCTTCGTCCGCTTCCGCCCTCGGCGGCCTCGACGACCGCGGGCCCAGTTTCACGGAGAGGACGTCCCCGTCCCACCCGAGTGAGAAAATCTTATCCTTGCTCAGAATAAGGGGTGAACACATCCCCAGCGTACGCAACGAAACGAGGATGTCGAGGAATCGCACCGCTGAGTGTACGTCCGGATGTTGTCGCTTTGTAGAGCGCAGTTGTGACTCCTCGTGCTGTTCACAAGTCCCCTTGGACGCAGCACTTATGTGAATAGTGGACGGCTTTACAGGCCAAGCTGACCGGTCGAATCACCTCATGCGCGCAAATCTGACACCAATTGTTCCCACGTCGTGCGCCCTAGTTGCTTTGATGTGCATTCCAGTCACCTAACTTCCTATTCTCGCACCGAATGTTGGTTTCCTTCTTGCACTGATGTCGCTAGAAGAGTAATATCGGAGCGTTTCATGGGGCGCTCATATGATGCCCCATTGTTGGCGCATGTCTACTTGATAGCAGAGTACCGCGTGTAGGCGGAGGTGCCCGTTGCGGCATGCCCTTGCCCGGTGGCACTGCCCTGTCTTGAGATTCAAATTGAGCTTCGGGGGGCGTGCGTTTCTGCCGGAGTATGTTACGGCGGCCCGGGTTCGTCATCACGTTCATGAGTTGTCAAGCGATCTTTCGGGAGGAGGGCACAACTCGTGTTCTGCCGATTGGTCTTCGACATCGCGGCAGGAACGCCCCCTTTGTGGCGGGGCGCGGTAACCGTCGGCGAAACGGCGCATGTCGGTAACCTCGTCGGAACCGGTGCAACATTCCGCGTGGCAATGCGGGTCCACAACACTACCATTATCCAGTCGCGCGAAGGAAAGGAGCTCACTCGCGGGAATTTCGTTACGGATGACACATTTCAAGCCGCATGTATCGGTCCACGTTGTCTCACATCACGGGTCGGGCATGCAAAGCAACTGACGGAGGTGCAACAATGAAAGCGGTCATGTACTTAAGTGTCGGAGTCATGGCACTGGCTGTTCTTGGCTTCGAGGCCGATATCTCGAGGCGGGGTGTGGAAGACTGGTGGGATATCGGATCGGGGACGAAGCTGTTCAACCACAACACTGCCGAGGCGGGGGGCATGAGCCAAGTTAGCGGAGCGGCTAAACCTGGGATCGAAGGCGACGTTCGTAAGGGTACCGACGGTGGTCGTAGAGCGGCGGCCTCCTGTTCCTCGAATGACGACTGCCAGGACGGGCGGTACTGCAATGGGGCAGAGACCTGCAATCTAACGCGTGGGGGCGTTTGTGAAGAGGCCGCTGTCCATGCCTGCGAGCTCATCAACCGGACGTGCGACGAGATCACCAACACGTGCCTCGACCTCACCGACCCATGCGATTTGTCAACATCTGTTTCTCGTAGGGGGCTGCACAGGTATGACAACGTGACCGCGGAGGCGACTATTAGCTTTGGGGGCCGTGGACAGCAAGAGGTGATCTTCACGGGGCACATTGTGAACGAACACTTGAGTCCATACATAAACACACAAGGCAGACCTTCCGTTGACTGGCGCACAAAGGAGCGTCACCTCACCGCTGATACCCCCCTGGGGACCATGACGATCGTGACGTATCCCGCTCACCCAGAAGAGTTCACGGCGGTCAAAGCGGGCGGATGTGGGACCAGACAAGGCTGGGGCTGCTATGGTGGGAGGTCAAACCTTGCTGCGTGCTTCGATATCCTGGATCCCCCCGACGGTCCACCCGTTGAGGTCGGTCCGGAGAACGGCTGGG
>CP070744.1:5131139-5147008 GCA_020348265.1 Phycisphaerales bacterium
CTTCTGGAAGGTAGAGCGGGCTATGCCTGCCGGACTCACTGACCCCTGATAGGCGAAGGCCAACAACAATGGCACTATTCAAATCGGCTGAAGAACGACGCATCGAGCGGGACATCAAGATCCGACAGGGGATCAGGCGGATCGAGAAGTCCATCCGCGAGCAGGGCAAGTTTCAGGATGAATTCATCAAAAACGCCCAGCGTGCCAAGAAGATCGGCGATGTGAGTCAATATGCTTTCATCCGCAACTCGCTCAAGAAGACCGCCATGATCCGCAAGATGCTCGAAAGACAACTGCTCGCGGTCAAAAACGCTTTGCTCATAAAGAGGCAGGCCGAAGCATCAGCCGACTTCGCCCAAAGCATGGGCCTGATGGCTGCGGAGATCGGCAAGCTCTTCGGCGAGACCGATCTGGTCAAGACCCAGGCGGATTGGGAGAAGGCTATGGTTCAATCGCAGACCATGGAGGAGCGCATGGCTATGTTCCTCGACACAATCGAGGACGTAGCCGCCCATGACGCGGAGACAACCGTCAGCGAGGATGTTATTACCGACGAGGAAGTCGATAGGCTGATAGAGGCTGAAGCTGAAGCTGCCCATCAGCAGGAAATGGACAAACTAGCCAGCCTCCGCGCCGAGCTCGACAGCCTCAAGCAGCAAGGGGAAAAACAGAAGTAGGGTTTGTGATGGCCACCCTACTCTTGCTGGCGCACGTACGGCGACCAAAGGAGACGACGAAGCGGATCTGTAGCGAGGGATTAGGCGATGACACTTTCTGATGAGGAGGTTCGGAAGGGGATTCAAGAAGAACTTGGCCCGGATACGTCGCTCCCGGATGCCAATTACGAATCACGGGAAGATGTGGATCCTGATGCCTTGTGGAAACGCGCTCAGGCATGCAAGCAACGACGGCGAAGTAGTCAAGCAGACTCGTGGGGGTTGGTATTTGGGGTTTGGGTTTGCCTCCAGGCGCTGCCAGCCTTAGGTTTAATACTTGTCGTGTTGGTGGGGTTGATTTCGGAGCCCTCGCGCTGGGCTGAGGCACTCTTCGGTAGCATGACACTGGCCTTGGTTTGGGCTTGCCTAACGCTGCTGTATTGGCTTCCCACTTTGATTGCCCATAGGAAGAACCGGACGAACAAATGGGCGATTACGCTTCTAAACTTTCTTACAGGCTGGTTGTTCATTGGCTGGGTGATCTCTATCGTGTGGGCAGTGTCCGAGGACAAGGGAAGGAGATAAACGACCTTCACATCAAACATCGTAGGGGCCAGAGCTTGCGGACGAGGGGTTATGGTACCGCCATTGAACTCTACCGAGCACCCGTTCGCAATGCTGATTGATCGCGGCGGGCCGACCCCGCCCTACATCTGCGAAAGGTGGGCAGTACATCAAGACAAGGCCCGAACAACGTTGAAGGTAATGACATGACCGAAGAATTCCACGACATGACGGATATACAATTGGCCGAGAGAGCAAATGCAGGGCTCTCGGGGCAAGGCGCCAATGTGGAGATGATGCGGCGACTTCGCGACGCGCTAATCCAAGCACACAAAGCAACCAATTTGCTCAACTCTCGTTTGCTTTGGTGCACAGTAGCCATTTTTGGCGTGACACTTCTCCAACTCGTAGTGGCTATCTGTGTCTTCGTCCAGTCGAGCTAGCCAGGCGGGCATAGCCCGTCGTGCCTGAGCGTGCTGTGCACGTCCAGTTGTTGAAGAGGTGAGTATGGCCGAGAGCTTTGTGGTCTACATCGATGAATCCGGTGATGAAGGGTTTGCCTTCGCTGAATCCTCCGGACAGGGTAGCTCTCGGTGGTTTGTCCTTTCGGCTGTGATCACGCGAGCGAGCGCCGATCTGGAGACAGTTCGACTCGTTGATGAGGTCCGGAACACATTAGGAAAGGAGCAGCGAATCCCGCTCCACTTTCGCAACCTGAAGCATGAACACAGAGTACCGTTTGTCGCTCGTATAGCGGAGGCGCGAGTGCGCGTTGTGTCTGTGCTAGTGCACAAGCCCTCGCTTCAAGAGCCCGAGACGTTCCAGGCCAGGTATGTGTTGTACAAGTACGCTACGCGTTATCTCCTTGAGCGAGTGTCATGGTGCTGTCGCGATAACCGGTTGCCGAAGGATTCTGGAGATGGCTCCGCCAAGGTTGTCTTCTCCAATCGTGCAGGAATGTCGTACGCGGATATTAGAGAGTATCTAGACTATCTGGAGAAGCGAACTGGTTTTTTGGACGTACGGATCGAGTGGGATGTCATCAAACCGGATCAGGTGAAGGCGTACCCTCACGGAGAGCGCATGGGTCTGCAAATCGCCGATGCAGTTGCTTCAAGCTTCTACAAAGGGGTTGAGGCGTACCCATTCGGGTTCACAGAGCCACGTTACGCTAGAATACTGAAACCGGTCGTCTATCAGCACCGCGGTCGGTATCTCGGGAACGGATTGAAATTCTGGCCGCAAGATGCGCACGTGCTTGAGCAGACGCAGGCAGGGTTGGAATGGATCAACGAGGTGTACACATAAAAATAGCAGGCCCTGGGGTCCAGGATCCCACCCGTATCGGGCTGCCGTCCGCGAGGACGACCTGGACGATCCCACGCTTGCCTGCTGCTACAGTATGCGCTACTGTAGCAGCTTCGTCAAGTTTGAAAAGGATTTTTGGGGTGATGACCTCAACGCGTGGATTGTTCATACAAGCATGACTGTCTCATTTGCGACATTTGATCGGCTCAAAGGCAAGGGAATCGCGGCCTATAAACGAGGCGAATATCTGGCGGCTAAGGCATATTTGGTCGATGCGGCCGAATGTATGGTAGAGCTGGCCCAGAAGACCAAGTCGCCGGAGGCCAGGCGGCAGCAGGAGGAGCTTGCTGCGGAGCTGGTCGACTTGGCCAAGGACTGCGACCAGCTGCATAAGTCGCCGAAAAAGGCCAGACAGAGGCAGCGTGAGAAGGAAGACGATTCCGGGGCGGACGCGTCCGATTGGATCGTCAAGGAAAAGCCGACCATCGGCTTTGACGACATCGCCGGTTTGGAGGACGTAAAGGAAGACATCCGCCTGAAGATGATCTATCCGTTTTCCCATCCGGAGCTGGCCCAGCGCTACGGCATAGGAACGGGCGGCGGGGTCCTGCTCTACGGTCCGCCGGGGACGGGCAAGACCATGATCGCCCAGGCCATCGCCCACGAAATCGCCGCGACCTTCTTCGTGGTGAGTCCGGCTCAGATGCTCAGCAAATGGGTGGGCGAGGCGGAGCAGAACATCCGCAAGCTCTTCGAGGCGGCTAAGGCGGAGGATACTTCGGTCATCTTCCTGGACGAGACCGAGGCCCTCGTTCCCAAACGCAAGGGCGATACGTCGGCGGTGATGCAGCGGGTCGTGCCTCAGATACTGCAGGAGCTGGAAGGTTTTGATCGCCGGGCCGGGCGGGCGCTGTTGTTTGTAGGAGCCACGAACAAGCCCTGGATGCTGGATGATGCCGTGCTCCGCCCCGGGCGGCTGGATGCGAAGATATATGTCGGCCTGCCCGACGCACTGGCCAGATACAAGCTGTTGGAGATAAACCTCGGCAATCGCCCACTGGCCGATGACGTCGATTTGAACGTACTGTGTGATCGGCTCGAAGGCTACAGCGGTGCGGACATAAAGAACATCGCCCAACAGGCCGCACAAAGACCGTTCATGGAGGCGATTGGTGGCAAGGTGGCTCGTGCGATCTCGATGGACGACATAACAACGGTGCTCGAGCAGACGCCGCCGTCCGTCCATCCATCGGATTTGATCCGTTACGAGAAGTTCGCCCAGGGGGTAGGCGACGAAGCGTAGGGTCCGCCGTGCGGACGAGAACGTAGGGCGGGCTTTGCCCGCCGAGCGGTGGAAGAAGACACATACGACGTGTTCCCTAGCGCCGCGCGAAAAGAAGATGTACGACGACAATGGCCACGAAGTTCGATCCAACCCGGTTTTTTGCCCAATCGAATAACGTGGCCTTACGCGTAAGCGCCTCGGAGGTCTTCGGGATGCTGAAGCGAACCTTGGATCTCCCCGCAAGGTGGGCCGCTATGGTCACGCGGAGCACGGGCGATCATACCGTCGTAGCGGAAGGGGGCACCGTCGAAGGTCAAGACGCTGATGATGTCCTGTTCGCCCGCATGTCTCCGATTGACCTTGACTTCGAGGAAGAGGGTCTCATAACCCGCGACCGGTTCTCCTGCCGGGCTGATGTCCACCTGCAGGTGGGACTAATCGCAGATCGTGGCGAGATGTTATCGTTTATAAAGACGATTCTAGGAAGTCACCGCGTCGCGCAGAACGCCGCCATCACCAACCATCTTAAACCTGCAGTCCGCTCGGCTCTGATGACTCTGGCAAAAGAACACGACGCGAACGAACTCGTCAACGCAGACCAAAGTGCAGTTCTATCGGCAGCGTTAAGTGAGGCCATCAAAGGGGCATGTTTCGAAGCCGGCCTTAGACTTGAGGGCACTCCCACGGTACAGGTGGACTCTAAGACGCTGCGCCAGATCCAGCAGAGTGAAGAGGAGGCACTGCGTCACCGCCGGGAGCACTCAGCCAACAGACAGCTTCAAACGGCGCTGGAACGTGCCCAATCCGACCATGCCGAACACCTGACGTCACTCCTGGGTCGTCTTGGAGAACTGGCTCAATCGTCGCCCGAGGTCGAGCTGCCCGAGTTGATCCGTACATTCCCCGAGCAGCAGCGCGGCGAGCTGTACACTGCTCTCTTCGCCACTGAGACGCCAGGTGACCATACGCGTTGGATTGTCGTAGCAGCAGGAGATGAACTGCTCTTCTTCGATCCGCAAAGCCTGGATGGGCCGGCGCGTCGCGTGACCATCGACGGACCGATTGGGGGAGTGCGCTCAATACAGGTGACAACCGGAGCTGATGGACGACCAGCCCTGCTCCTTGGGGCGGCCACAGGCGTGTATCGCCTGCCGATTGACGGTACAAGCCCCGATATCACACTCTCCGTTCCTTATCCTCCCGCTGTCAAGTATGGGTTCAATGCTGCTGTGGGGGTCGGTGATCGCGTATTCGCTTCACATTCGGAACTGGGCTTGTGCGAGTGGAATATGGGGGACCCGGAGGCTGTGCGTTACCGTTTCCAGTCAATGACCGGGCGGGCGGCATCGGTTCGGCACGTTCAGTTCTTCGAGGCGAATCTATACTGCTCTGTTGATGATAGAGTCATCGGCTGGCCGGCCGACGACACGGCAGAAATGCCGAGTCACGTGTACACAGGCAGTTCATCTGCCGTAACCGCACTGTGTGCCACATCATATGGTGTGTATGCGGGCAATAGCGACGGCGACATCCTGCTTTGGACGGCGAACCGTGAGACCGAGCCGGAATGTCTGTATTCTGGATATCACCGGGCGGCTGAGTCTCTTTGGGTAGTCCATACGGGCGGAATACCAAGGATAATCTTCGCGGATACCTCGCCACGCCTGCGGGCCTGCGTATTGGGCGACTCCTTCACGTGTGAGTATGAGGCTGGCGGCCAGACACTCCGCCGGGTTGAGGTCGCCCCGGACCTCATGGCAGTAACCAACGAGCTTCGCGACCGACTGATCTGTTTCAAACCGGGACAGCCGGATCGCCCCTGGGCGACCGTTCAAGTTTCTGCCCTGTGCCGCCGTAGCATTCAAGACGTTTGCCTCGTGCCGCTGACGTAGCAGTCCGTTGAAAAACTGTAGAACCGCCCCTCGTGGGCGGCGAAAACCCTCTTCAGACGTCGTCCGCGAGGGGGAACGCTACACCATTGTGGTGTAGCCCGCGTTTCGCACAGGATTAATAGGGACCACCCGGCGAATTTCATAAAAAATTTCTATTCAGCCCCCTCTTCCATTGGCATGCGCGCTCCACTACAATGATCCCGTACCGAGCCAAACAGATCTGGAAATCATAGGTGACAACATTCTGGGTAGGACGTACCCACAAGGATACGGACTATGGCGCAGAGAGACTTTTCGCCGCGCAGAAGAAGGGTGTCTCCCGTTTGCCGGGCCATCACTTATCTCGAAGTGCTCGTCGTGATTAGCGTGGTCATGCTGCTCTTTGCGATGTTGATCCCATCTTTGAACGAAGCCCGCGAGTATGCCCGCCGTGTGCAATGCAATAATCATCTGCGCAGTTGGGGTATGACCGTCCAGTTCTATCGCGACGATCATTACGACTATCTTCCGACGGAAGGAACCTACATCCAGGATGGAATCTACAAGCCCAATACCTGGTATAACGAGTTGCCTCCTTATCTCGACGCCCCGGCCTACAAGGATGTCGAAGGGGTGGGCAAGTCAATTGAAGAGTTCCCCAACCTCCACGTGTGGATATGCCCCTCGAAAACCCTGACTCCTTCGTACAAGAGCGGTAGCGGAAAGAACCAGTTTCATTACGGTATGAACCAGGTTCTCGATGGGCTGACTTCCAAGCTCGAGGGGAGCAAGGACGCACCCGGCTTTTATGACGGGTACTACTACGGCTCACCCGATAATGGCAGCCTGCCGTTGCCGGCCAGACTGTTCAAACAACCTGCCACCACCATCTTTATGTTCGACATAAGCGAGAACTCGCCTTGCGGATCCCAGCGCCACATAGCCACGATGTATCAACGATGGTGGGATGGAGCGCCTCTGGGACGTTTCCACGGAGATTACTCTACAATCCTCTTTCTCGACGGCAGCGTGGGAAACTGCAGTACGGACAACCTTGTCACCGATCGGGATCATCGCTATGGTGATATGATCTGGGACCATCCCCGGTTGTATTGGGGCTACAGGCCACCGCCAGAAGAAACGGATGGCGAGCAAGAGCCCTGACGAGCTTGCGGGGGCTTCGCGCTGGCGTACCACCCGGGTGGCAAAACCTGGCGGGTGCAGCGGCTAAGCTCGGGCAAGAGCCATAGCTAAACCCGGCTGACTGCCCTGGACGTGCCCGGCGCGGTGCCATGGCCAAGCCCGGGAGAAGCGGGCGCCGCCATGTTGGCCAATCGCGAGGGGGCTACACGGATTCGGGGAATGGTACGGACGTTCGATTAGAGGCACGATGGCTGTTTGACAGTCCGTTGAAGAACGCGTGCTTCACCACAACAATGTAGCGCCACCCCTTGTGGGTGGCGCCACAGGCGCGTTTTCGCCGCCCACAAGGGATGGCGCTACAGTTCTTCAACGCATTGCCAGGGGTAAAACAGCATTGTCACCCCGGGCGATGGCATTTGGTGCGACGGATTGGGCAGGAGCTAAAGCGTGCTGATAGGCATTATATCCGATAGCCACGGTCAACACCTGGCCGTCCGCAAGGCGATGGCCCTTTTCGACGAGCTGGGCGTGGGGTACGTGATTCACTGCGGTGACGTGGGCAGGCCTGAAGTACTCGATGAGATCGTCGGCCGGCCCTGCACCTTCGTATGGGGGAACATGGACCTGCCCTCCGACTATTCTCCAGGCTACCTTAAGGCGATCGGCATCCCCGCACCGGTCGAGAAGCCGACGATAGTTGAACTCGACGGCAAGCGTTTCGCCGTATTCCACGGCCACGAACGAGGCTTCAAACTGTCGCCCCGGACGCTGAACGTCGATTACATCCTCCACGGCCACACTCACGAACAGCGCGACGAGTCGATAAACGGCAAGCGCATAATCAACCCCGGCGCCCTCCACCGCGCCAAGCACAAGACGGTCGCCACCCTTGACACCAAGACCGACGAGCTGAACTTCCACGAAATCCGCGATTCGTAGGGCAACTCGTGCTATCATGTACCGAGCCGCGGGCTTGAGCCCGCGCGGATTTCGTTTCCAGCGATCGCCAGCGAAGAGAGATGTCTGAAGAAGAAGGTGCAAACGCTGACGTAATGGGCGCCGGTGCGGATACATCTGGCGCAGAGGACGTCGTATGGCCGGCGATTCGCGACGATCTCTATTGTCCGAAGTGCTCGTACAACCTCCGCGGTTTGACCGGCGATCGCTGCCCGGAATGCGGCTACTCGTTGGAGGACGTCCGTTCGGGTGTCTCGCTGATTCCCTGGGTCCATCGCAGACAGATCGGCCGCTTCCGCGCATACTGGAAGACAATCTGGATGGTGATGATGCAGCCCAAGCGTCTTGCCTTGGAGATCGGGCGGCCGGTCAGCTATCCCGATTCGCAGAGCTTTCGCTGGGTGACGGTTCTACACGTTTACCTACCGGTACTGCTGGGGGCTATCTTGCTCTACATCGTCGAGCCAACCAGGCCATTCCACGACAAGTTCCTCGATGAAGCCTACAGGGCGATTTGGCCGATGGTGTTGCTTCACTTTCTGGTCATTCTCTATGTCATCGCCGCCACCGGGGTACCGAGCTACTTCTTCCATCCGCGCGGGGTTGCAGTCAACCTCCAGAACCGCGCTGTCGCCTTAAGCTATTATGGCGGTGGTTGGCTTGCCCCTACTACGATGCTGCTGCTATTAGTGGAAGTCTGCGTATTGTTCTTCCCAAATGAGCTATTGGGAATCCCAGCAGCACTACTGCTCATGATTATGGCGGCCCTTTTCTTTATAGGTTGGCCTTCGTTGCTCATCGATATTGGTCGGCGGGCCCTGGGGCGCGGTTGGCCGTGGAGACTCAAGGCCGGCGTCGGCATGTGGGCGCTCTGGCTCGTCCTGTTCGTATTCGTGTTCATTCTAGTGCCGACCGCGGTTCCGTTTCTCTGGATTGTTGTGAGCAGTTTCTCTTGAAGGAGGTATCAGTTTGCCGTCAAGGGTGTGGGCGATCGCCGTTCAGGAAAAACAGCACCGTTCCTTCGCTGCGATAGCCTCCGCTCACATCGGTGTCATCAGCCGGATTCGGGTCAACGCAATAGAGCACCGGCGGATCGGCATCCGGTTGGTAGCCAAGATTATTCTCTCCGTTTCCCAGAGGATCCAGCGGGAGATCCGTGAGATAATCGGGAACTAGGTCGGCAAGCGTCGCCGGGCGCTGTCCGTGGTTGACTTCATACAGCCTGATCGCTAGCGCCACAGCCCCCACCCGTCGCATGGACCGTGCTCGATAGTGTATTTCGAGGAAGTTCTCTACCGGTGTAACATACTTGTTGGAGAGAGGATGAATTATCGTTTCTCCTGTGGCGCCCAAGTCCGCCAGAAGAGGCAGAGTCGCGATAGCATCACCCAGCGTCTCCTCGCGCGCAGCATGCGCGCACGCGCTCACGTGGCGGAGCAAGAAGACACCATCAAGTTCCACCAACGGACCGAAGACGCCCAGTGGGCCGCTCCTGTATATCCACATAAAGGGGTGGTTACTGCCAAACCCAGACTGGAGGAGCGTAGAGCTGCCAGCCTGCAACAGACGCACTTCATCCAGCAGCCACATCCTCTGGGAGAACATAGCGTGGGTGAACCCTTCCCGTAGCGGCTTTTCGTTTCGCAGCTCGGCGACCAGGGCGCGCATCTGCGAGGGTGTGGCCATCCTGTTGGTGGGGGCATGGTTCTCGCCAATTTGCAGGTTCGGCAGAACGTACTCTGCGGTCAGGACGATGAATTGATCCATCCTTGCGGAGACAAAGTGGCCAACCGCGGATGGATGACGCTTCAAGGTGTCGCTAAGAGCCAAAGCATCGCGCAATCTCTCTATCGCCTCGTGATTGTCTCCTGTCTCAAAGCTGTAGGCACCCGCAATACACAAGAGCGTCGACAGTTGCCGGTATGTGGAAATCCGCGGCAAGAGAAGGGACGTAACCGGGCTGCGTATGCGGAGACCCCAGTCCACGGCTGACTTGCCGCGCGCAGCTCGGGCGATTGCGAGGGACGATGCGTTGGATTCCACTAGCTGTGAAACCTGGCGTATGCGCCCTAGAGTCTCTAGGAATTCGTCCGGAAACGGCGAAAGAGACTGTCTTTCCTCATTCGCAATCGCCAGCGCAGCTGCGGCATCATCGTAGAACTTGACGGCGTTTTGGTCGTCGGGGACGGGCTCTTGGTCGAAGTCTTCCGGATAGATGGGCTCGCCGGCTGCAACGTACTTGTCGATCTCCGCTTGCAGTCGGCGGTGGGCCTCATAGCCCCAGAAGACTCGCACAGCGATAAGACCCACCAGCAGGATTCCGAAGGCCAGGCTAATGCGCTTAAGCCACCAGAAACGCGGTGGGATGGGCACGTCTTCACATGGGACGGAGCTGGTCGCGCTATGCGGAATGTTCGTGTCTGTCATCGTTGCCTACCCGTCCGTGCTGCCAAGCACATATGCGAGCGACGGCGGCTCCGAACCGCGCCTGTGAGGAAGCGGCCCTTGGAAACGTACCAACCGCTCCCTCACGGTCGCGGCTCGGAAAGAGAAACGCTTCCCGCGCATACCATCTAAGATTCCGTCATCCGAATCGTTGGCAAGGGAACCTATACGCCCCCACACTTCTCATACTCCCGCCGGCAGAAGCGGTCGGTCATGCCGGCTATGTAATCGCAGATCACGCGGTGGGCACCCTGGTCGGCGATGCGCTTAACAAAGCGATCGGGCAAGGCAACGGGCTTGCCTCGATAGAACTCAAACAGAGCTGTAACCATCTCCCTGCCGCGGGTGTCCATTTCGACTACTTCGCCATGCTGATAGACATTCGTGGCGATGAACGATTCCAGTTCGACAAGGTTAGCGTTGCCCGTGTCCGAAAACGTAATCAACGGCCTACTGCTTGCCTTTGCCTCGTCCGATGAACCAACCTTCGTAAGCAAGGCCCGTGAAGTGCTTATCGCGTCGGTCATCAGATCGTTGAGCAGGGCATCAAGCACAACCCGCCGAACGGCGGGAATGTGACTCGTCATCTCCCCATCTACAGCCTTCTCGAACGCTTCCCGCCAGAGCGTTACCTCCGCGAGTTCATCCAAGCCAATGAACTCAGCACCGATGGCGTCTTCCAGATCGTGGCAGTTGTAGGCAATGCGATCGGCGATCGAGGCGATCTGGGCCTCGACCGACGGCGCAGAAGGACCCGGGCTCGCCAGCGGCGTTGATGGAACATCGAACGGCGTGGCATGGGCTGACAACCCCGCACGTGTCTCCGCGGTCAGATTCAACCCCCGAAAAGCGGGGAAGGGGTGCTCCAGATAGCCGACCACACGAAGCGTATGGACGTTGTGGTCGAATCCGCCGTGTGAGGCCATCAGCTCGCCGAGGGCCTTCTCGCCTGCGTGGCCGAAGGGCGGATGCCCCAAATCGTGAGCGAGCGTGATCGTCTCAGCCAGGGTTTCGTTGGCCCGTAAGCTAACCGCCAGGCATCGGGCAATCTGGGCGGCCTCCAGCGTGTGGGTCAGGCGGGTCCGGAAGTGGTCGTGATAAGCCGCGGTGAATACTTGGGTTTTGCCTTCCAGCCGCCGGAAGGAAGTGCTTTCGATAATCCGGTGTCTGTCTAGTTCGAGAGGACTTCGCAGCGGGTCGTCGGGTTCGTTGTGCACACGAACGCCCGCGTCGGCGGATCGTATGGCATACGCAGCGAGATGTTCCTCCACACGATCGACCATGCTGAAATGCCCCACAGCAGACTGACCTGCAGGTCTTTTTCGGCCTTGTCCGCGGGTTCCTGCGTTTTGCTGTTACAAGTTCTTCAGCAGCTCCGCATATAACGCGTCGAGTGACTCGGGAATCACGCGGCAGTCGCCGACAACCGACATCACATTGGTATCCCCCAGCCAGCGAGGGACGACATGGGCGTGCAGGTGATCGGGCAAGCCCGCACCGGCACATTTGCCCAGGTTATAGCCGACGTTGAATCCCTGAGCCTCAACGGTCCGGCGCAGAAGGGCCACGCTGTCGCGGATGAGCTGGTTCAGCTCCCCCAGCTCATCGTCGGTCAGATCACCGAAGTCGCCCTCGTGCTTGCCCTGTGCGATCAGCAAATGGCCGGTGGTGTAGGGAAACCGGTTCATCACCACCAATGCCGTCGATGTACGCCGCACAACGCGGTTTTCCCGATCACGCTCGGGCTGCTCCCAATACCTGCAAAGGAAGCATCCGTCATCGTCGAGCTCGTCTTCAAGCGAACGGATATACTCCATCCGCCAAGGCGCCCATAAATTCGTATTGAAGTCCGCCACCCTGTGATTCTCCTTATTCGTCCGCCCGATTGTATCAGGCAAGAGACGCCGGGACAAGATTCCACGTTACTTCCCATCTTCCTTCTGAACGGGTAGACTCAGTGAATCATGGCTATCAAACGTGGCAATCGGTCGTGGATTGCGGCAGCCTTGACTTTGGCTGCCCTTACGGTCTCTCTGGGATGTGAGCGCAACGTCCGCCTGAGCGGCAAGAAGATCCGTAGCACCACGGTAGGCCCCGTGACGCATTACGGAATAACGCTCGATGAAGAGGCTTCTCCTGAGCAGACCGCGTTCGTTTTGCTAAGGGCGTTGCGCGACGACTTCCTCGCACCCGATGACGCAGCCCGCGAGGCGGCGCTGGACGTCCAATTCGACGTTTGTGCAGCAAACGTGATCGCGGACAGCAACCCGACGAGCATTGGTCGGGATGAGTTCATACATCAGATGGTGCATCAGTGGACACCCACGGTTTCTCATTACGTGGATGATCTCGAGACGGAGTGGGAAGAAGCCAAGCCACGGTTTGTCCGAACGGGGCCCAACCCGGCCGGCAATGGCAAAGAGGGTGTGCTCGAGTGTCAGATTCTACTGGAGCTGGATGAGCCGGGTGGCGAACCGGGCGCCCGCGTGGTGCTCGTTGTCGGCCTGATTCAGGATACCGGGCTTTGGCGGGTGTTGCGGGTGGGATTCACGCCCAGCACGCGCTCGCTGGGAAGCTTCTATGGTACCCGATCCCAGGATGCCAAGCCTGCGGGGGACTGATTGGGGTGTCGTCGGCGAGGTTTACGGGGCTTGCCACACGTTGGGCAGCGCATCCTGCAGCGGCAGCAATATGGTAATATCAAACGCGCATGGAACCCGCGAAGATTACAGTCAAAGGTGCTCGCGAGCACAATCTGCAAGACGTCTCGTTGACCCTCCCGCGCGGAAGACTCATCTGCTTTACGGGAATCTCCGGTAGCGGGAAGAGCAGCTTTGCGTTTGACACACTCTTTGCAGAGGGGCAAAGGCGCTATCTCGAATCGCTCAGTTCCTATGCCCGGCAATTCTTGGGTCAGCTGGCCAAGCCCGACGTTGACCATATCACCGGCCTGAGCCCAGCCATCTGTATTCAGCAGAAAACAAGCGGCTGGAACCCGCGGAGCACCGTGGGCACGATTACGCAGATTCAGGATTATCTGCGGGTGCTCTTCGCCCGAGTGGGCAGGCAGCATTGCACACAGTGCAGCAGGCCCATCAGCGCCCAGACCCGCGAAAAGATCATCGCTCGAATCCTCGAGCTACCCGAGGGGGCGAAGGTGCTGGTTCTTGCCCCGGTGGTCCGCGGCCAAAAGGGTGAATACCGCGACCTGTTTGAGGACCTCATGAAGCAGGGGTACGCCCGTGCCCGCGTCGATGGCGAGGTCGTGGCTCTTTCCGATGCCCCCAGTCTGACCCGGCAGATCCGCCATAACATCGAAGTAGTTGTTGACCGGCTCAGCATCTCGCCAACCGCTCGCCCGCGCCTGGCTGAAGCGGTCGAGAGTGCCTTGAAGCTCGGCGAGGGTACGTTGATAGTGCAAACGGTCTCCTCCAACGGAGCTGCGGGCTTAAGCCCGCGCGGACGCTCGAAGGCAAAGAGGGCTTCGAACCGAAAGCAATCTTCCGTGTCCAAAGACGCCGACCTGCTGCTATCATCACACTACGCGTGCACGCAATGCGGAATCAGCTTCGAGCCGCCCTCGCCTCAACTGTTCAGCTTCAACTCACCTACGGGAATGTGTTTAACCTGCGACGGAATGGGAACCACATTCGACTTCGATCCCGACCTGCTCATCCCCAACCCGCGTAAATCGTTTTTCAAGCTGGCGGTCGAGCCCATGCGTACGCGAATCGGTCGGTGGCGTCGGCACATATTCCGCGGAGTGGCCAAACACGTCGGCTTCGACATCAATGCGCCCTGGTACAAGCTGCCCAAGAAAGCGAAGGATGCCCTGCTCTTCGGACTAGGTGACGCGCACGTGACCTATGAATGGCGCTGGTCGGGCGGGGTGTGGCGGCACGGGGGGAAGTTCGAGGGGGTGATTGCCAACCTGCGTGATAAGCACCGCAAGGCCAAGTCCAACTTCGTGCGGGCCTATTACGAGAAGTACATGCGCAAGCAGCAATGTCCTGATTGCCACGGCGGCAGACTAAATGCCCAGGCGACGGCCGTCCGCATCGGTGGGGCCAACCTCAACGACGTCTGCGCCCTCTCCATCCGCCAGGCAGGTGAGTTCTTTGAGAAGCTCAAGCTGACTCCCACCGAGCAATTGATCGCCGAGGACGTGATCAAGGAGATCCGCGGGCGGCTGAGGTTTCTCAGCGACGTGGGGCTGGACTACCTGACCCTCGACCGCACCGCCCCCACGCTGGCGGGCGGGGAATCCCAGCGGATTCGCCTGGCCAGTCAGATCGGTGCCGGGCTGGTGGGTGTGCTCTACATCCTCGATGAGCCCAGCATAGGCCTGCACGCCCGCGACAATCAGCGCCTGCTCGACTCCCTTTGCCGACTTCGCGATCTGGGCAACACCGTGATCGTGGTGGAACACGACGAGCAGACCATGCGGGTGGCGGACGAGATAGTGGACTTCGGCCCCGGCCCAGGCGTCCGCGGGGGGAAGATAGTTGCCCGAGGTAGCATAGAAAAGATAGCCGCCTCCAAGCGATCCATAACAGGCCGCTACCTCCGCGGCGACGAAGAGATAGAAGTACCCCAAAACCGCCGCCCGGTCACCAAACTCCGAGCAAACAACAAGGCAAACAGCCGGCCAAAGGCAAAGACGGAGGCGTCACCGAACGGCAAGCAAAAACGCAACACCAAACGTAGGGCGGGCTCCGCCCGCCGAATGGCGGAAGGGAAGCGGTTATGAGCGACCCCGATACCGTAGAGAGCACAGAGCGCGTTGCACCAGAAACCAAGTGTAACGTGACATCCTGGGAACGGGATTGTGTGATAGAGGAGCTCCTTGCGAGCGCGAACGTGCCGATCGGCACGACCAGAGCTACGCGCGTTGTATTCGAGTATGGATTCGAATTCGTGCGAGATTGCGATGGCGGGTGGGCACTTGTCCAGCGAACGGATCCCGATACACCTTGTGGCCCGAGGCGTCTTGCGCGTGAGACTGGCCTCCGACCGGTAGCCATTTGGACGACGAACCACGCCAACCATATTGCGTCGTTTGTCCTCCCACCTGGGTTCGATCTGGATGAGATGGAACAGCAGCCGGTGTGCATCTCACAGATTCTTGGATCTGATGGCCCCAACTTCATTCTGGCCCGCAATTTCATGTACTTCATCCGGTCTCTGGCGTATCGAATTCGGAAGATCGCTGTGCTCTATGCTTGGCATGCCCGGAGGGCTACTCGGGAGGACGACTATCCGAACCGTGTTGGAGATTTGATCTTGAGCGTGGAAGACGTGGCGTGCGAGATCGATGCATTCTTCGGGTTCACCATCCGGCTAATCGACGCACTGAAACGACCTGTGTGGGAGAGGTTCGCAGGAACGGATAAGATCCCAGACACCTGGAACAAACTTATTGAAGAACTTCCCGGGTATGGAGGAGTGCGCGATGAAGTCTCGCGCACAGTTGAACCAGCTGGCACAATCTCGGACAAGCTCCGAAAGTATCGCAACTTCGTGGAACATTACGAACCGATAGCAGGGCGACATCCGTGCTTAGAGGTACTTCACTTCCCGCGCACCGGTACAGCTGTCTCGTTGGCGCTCCCAGATGATCCCGAGAAGCGAGGCCGTGGA
>CP070744.1:5147108-5174538 GCA_020348265.1 Phycisphaerales bacterium
CGCCCGGCAGTTCCTGTCTCGCCTGCAGCCGCCCAAGGTCGATCACGTACACGGCCTCTCCCCGGCGATCAGCATCGAGCAGAAAACCTCCAGCAAGTCGCCCCGCTCCACGGTGGGCACGGTAACCGAGATCTACGACTACATGCGCATTCTCTGGAGCAGGATCGGGCAGCCATATTGCCCCAAGTGCAAGGTCCCCATAGGCACGCAGTCCAGCGACGAGATCGTCGAGAAAGTGCTTGGCCTGGGCGAAGGCAGGAAAGTCATTCTCCTTGCCCCTATTGAGCCAACCGGACAGGAATCATATGACCACATGTTCAAGCGCGAGAAGGCCAACGGTTACGCCCGCGTTCGCGTTGACGGGGTCATTCATTCCCTGGACGAGCCGATCAACATCGATCGACGACGGCGTCATCAGGTGGAACTTGTCGTAGATCGCATAGTCATCCGCAGATCCCAGGCCTCGAGAATATCCGACAGCATCGAACAGGCACTGTCGGTCGGCGATGGGGTGATGATCGCGCAGATTATCGAAAAGGCAGCGAGAGACGCGAACGTCGACGCACCATTCCGAACCGCGACCGTGAGGGAGCGGACGTATTCACGCCGGACGGATGGTCCGCTTCCTCACGGGCGCGGCTCGGAAAAGACAGGACCGGACGAACATCAAGACGTCGAAAAGTCGAAACGAGGAAGCGCCATTCCGAGCCGTGACCGTAAGGGAGCGGAAGCATTCGCGCCGGACGACTCGCCAGCCGCTCGAGGTAACAACTACCGCTTCTCTCAGCACCACTCATGCGACACCTGTGGGCAAAGCTACGAAGAACTGTCTCCACATAACTTCTCGTTCAACAGTCGTCTGGGATGGTGCGATGCGTGTGAGGGGTTGGGAATCCAGCAGGGTGCCAGCCCGACTGCCATAGTCATCCACCCCACTCGATCGATCACCGACGGCGCTATCGCCGGTTGGGGCGAGCTTGGACCAGGGGCAAAGCTCTTTGCCATCGCCTCGGCACTTGCAGATCACATTGGATTCGATCCAAGCATGCCCTGGAATGGACTCACCGAAACCCAACAGCTCGCCTTTTTGCACGGCTGCGGAGACGACTGGATCGAAGTGAAGGGCACAGCGCGGAAGAAGTCCGGAACGAACCGCAACGGCTTGGCGGGGGTGCGCTTCAAGTGGCACGGATTCTTCCCCGCAATCAACCGGGCAACACGATCAAGTTGGCAGTATCGCAAACGCCTCGAAGAGCTGGTAACCGACGTACCTTGTGAAGCGTGCACCGGAGGACGCTTGCGCATCGACGCCGCTGCGGTGAGAGTATCCGATGCCACCCTCCACGAAGTCTGCCTCTGGCCTCTAGGTAAGACCCTGAAATGGTTCGACAATCTCACGCTCTCCTCGCGCCAGCGCAAGATCGCCGGGGAACTGCTCAAGGAGGTAGTCTCCCGCCTGCGCTTTTTAGTCGATGTTGGTGTCGACTATCTGTCATTACACAGGACGGCATCTACGCTGTCGGGGGGGGAATCCCAGCGAATACAGTTGGCATCGCAGATCGGCACGGGACTCACCGGCGTACTCTATGTGCTGGATGAACCTACAATCGGACTCCACCCCCGCGACAACAATCGTCTGATTCGGGCACTTAAGCGGCTTCGCGACTTGGGCAATACGCTTATGCTCGTTGAGCACGATCGGGAAGTCATAGACTCGGCGGACCACGTCCTCGATTTCGGACCGGGAGCGGGGGCTTTCGGCGGCGAGATCACCGCTGCTGCTTCGCCGAAACGCCTGCGAACAAGGCGAGCGTCACTGACCGGGCGGTATCTCTCGAACAAGCAATCGATTCCCGTTCCCTCGAATCGTCGGACCATGCCGAGCGCAAGTCCGCGAACCGATCTTCAAGTCGATGACGACCTGGACGGGGTTGTTGAAGGTAGACAAAGAGAGTCACAAAGTAACGACATTAACTGGCTGATCATCCACGGCGCCCGTGAAAACAATCTGAAGGAAATCGACGTTGCTCTTCCCCTGGGAAGATTCACGTGTGTCACCGGCGTGTCAGGAAGCGGCAAGAGCTCACTCGTTTCCGAGGTGCTCTACAAGGCGCTTGCTGTCAGAATCCACCGGGCAAGATTGGTGGCCGGTGGACACCAGCGTATTACGGGCATCGAGCATGTCGACAAGGTGATCAACGCTGATCAGTCGCCCATCGGCAACAGCCCCACCAGCAACCCGGCTACATATACGGGCGTGTTTGACGCCGTCCGCGAACTCTTCGCCAAGCTACCTTTGAGCAAGATCCGCGGCTACTCGATGAACCGGTTCAGCTTCAATCGCCCCGGCGGACGCTGTGAGGCCTGCCTGGGAATGGGGCAACGCTGCATCGAGATGCACTTTCTGCCCGATGTGTGGATCGAATGTGAGAACTGCAAGGGGCAACGCTACGTGGAGGAAACGCTCGACGTTCAATACCGCGACAAGAGCATCGCCGACGTGCTGGACATGCGCGTATCCGAAGCACTGGAACTCTTCGAGAGCATTCCCAAGGTGAGGCGGATGCTCCAGACCCTGGACGATGTCGGGCTTGGGTACCTGCAGCTCGGACAGTCTGCCCCAACGCTCTCTGCCGGAGAGGCCCAGCGGGTCAAGCTGGCCGCGGAGCTGGGCCGACCCTCGACTGGCAAGACCCTCTACATTCTCGATGAGCCTACTACCGGCCTGCATTTCGACGACCTGAAGAAGCTGCTGGCTGTGCTGCAACGCCTCGTCGACCTGGGCAACACCTGCATTTGCATCGAGCACAACCTCGATGTGATCAAGACCGCGGATTGGGTCATTGATCTGGGCCCGCAGGCCGGCGACGAAGGCGGTATCATCGTTGCTGAAGGAACCCCGGAGCGCATCGCCGGCTCGCGACAATCTCAAACAGGCAAAGCCCTGAAACCTGTTCTGAAAGCCGGAACGATGGAGGAACGACTCGTCCACGATCCACGCCGGCAACAACGCCTCGAGAAGGATTTGGCCAAACCTGTCGACGTCGGGGCAGGTGTGGAGATGCCTTGGGAACGCAACGGCAGAGCTTGGCACACGGTCAATCACCTCGACCACAAGGGCGCACCCGTCGAATGGGATCCGGAGTTGCTCCTCTGGCTCATCAAGATGATGGAGTCCCTTGGCCAATTCGCCCCCACGGATTGGAATCACGCCAGCAGGATCGAGCTGAAGGCCCCGGGCAACAAGCCTTGGTGCTGCCATATCCTCACCGGCAACAAAGACCTGCTTCACGTCGCATTGCGGGTCGGCCTGGGTAAGTTCACTGCTTCAGACCTACGCAGGAAGCTCGGGATCAAAGACCTCGATGATCGCCCGGACCTGCCCATCTATGGACAATGGAGCCGAGTCCGCGTCCGGCCCATGCCCAACGGCTGGCAGGATATCCGCCTGTTCCTGCGCGATTTCAAAGACGTGAACAAGACGACTTACCGCACTTTTCTAAAGGCAGCAGCCAATGCGTACTTTGATCAGCTCGACGTTGTCGAAGCCGACCCCGACAGTAGCCGACCGTGGAAGAAACTCGGTCAGCAGTGGCATCTGTCGCAAAAGTCGATCCATCCTCGACATGTGGTTCGATGGAGACCCGCGCTGCTAATGGCCATGGTGGGTCGACTCAAGTCGATTCAGCCGGATCTTAGCTTCTCCTGGAACAGCAAGACCGCGGGGCTCTTTGCTGTTCCCGGAGAGAAACATGCCGCCGGAAAGATCGTTACCAACATAGGTCGCGCCCTGCGCATCGAGTTGCGCGCCCCCAGCGGCAGCTTGACGCCTACACAGGTCGATCGACTGGGGGAGGACTGCGAAATCAAGCCCGCGACAGGCTGCGATCGGGTGACCTTTTGGATTCACTCCTTGGGGCAATGCGATACCAAGCAACTCGCCGATGCCTGGCGACGGTGCCGGGAAAGCAGCACGGAGGAGAGTCTACAACCAGCATGAACGCTTTGATCCCCAACAGGTTTCTGTTCAGCTTCGAGTTTCAACTCCGCTACCGGCGCGATATGCCCAAGCTCGACGGCAAACTGACCAGCTGGACCGATGCGGAGCTGCTTCCAAGACTCAGCGAATTGGATGGTAAGAGCGACTTTGCAGATGTGTGGGCTTGCTGGAATGAAACGGGCATAGCGATTGCCTGTAGGGTAACGGGTCGGCACAAGCCACTGCGCTGTGATCCGAAGAAGTTCTGGACCGGTGACAACCTCCGCATATGCACGGACATGCGCGATGCCCGAACCGTCAAACGGGCCACTCGCTTCTGCCAGCAGTTCTACTTCCTGCCAACTGGAGGAGGTCCGGGTAGAAAAAGACCTGTCGCGGGTGTAAATCCCATCAAACGTGCCCGCGAGGATGCCCCACCGATTCCCGTCGAGCGAATTGAGGTGGCGTCGCGCGTCACCAAGTCGGGTTACTCGCTAGAGGCATTCATACCCGGCAAGTGTCTCAACGGCTTCGACCTCCTGGAACACTCCCGTATCGGCTTCTACTACATACTCGAAGACACCGAGCGCGGCCAACAGTATCTAACCGTGGGCGACGATCTGTACTGGTATGTCGATCCATCGACATGGGCAACGGCGGTGCTGGACAGAATGTCGAATCCAGAATAGCGAATTCACATAGACACGCCCGGCGGTATGTCGCGCTTGTATCGCTTGGCTCAGGGCACGTATTGGGCGAACAGGTCAGCTACGATCTCATTGCCCTCAGCGCTGAGGTGGTTGCAGTTCTCGTAGTTGTCCGAATCGCCGCGGAGGGTTTCATCCAGTGTCTCGACGTCAATAAGGTTGGCCCACGTGTTGAGAACCGCGCTGCGAATACGCTCGTTGAGAAGCCGAACGTACCCGTTGGCGTTACTGGCTTGACCGGGAAGAATGATATCCAGAAGCAGAGCCTCACATGTGTCGAATTCCTCGGGGATGAGATAGTACGTAGCAGCATAGACCCGCATTCCTGCGTTCCGCCCGGCTTCGATGGCGGCCTCTATGTTAGCCTGGATCTGCTCCAACTCGGCGGTCAACTCATCCGTAAGCGGGTAGTCGTCGTCTTCCGGCGAGCTGAGTAGCAGGGGATCGTGACCGGCGATGAAGTCGTTGATGTCGTTACCACCCTCCCAGTAAAGCAGTACATCAGCGTTTGGGTAGGCGTCGCGCTGGATCAGGGCGGTAAGTCGCTCCAGGCCCTCCTCGCTGGTTTCCCCACCGTGGCCTTCGTTTGCGAAAGCCGTTGTCGATACCCCGAGTTTCTCGCGGAGAATATCCGGGTAATCGCGGTCGGACGGCCCCGCGGTTGTCGAGTCCCCGAAGGCCACGTAGCGGACGTCGGTACTAATCGGATCGGGGGGATCAATCGTGACGCACCCCACAACACCCGTAAGAGCGCTCGCCGCCACAATGACAACTACCGGCGAAGGATAAGAGTCTCTCATTTCAAACATCCTGGTTTAAGAGGGTCATCTTCTCGTCAGAGTCGCAGGTGCGGGCCTGCAGTCACGTTCCCGAGTCCACGCTTGCCGTCACCGTCGTCTAGACTACCCGAACCGCAGCATCAATCGATCCTATGCAGCGCCCAGTAATATGCAAGGACGGGCATAACAGACATGCCCGCTGGTTCCTCCAACCGCAAGAGCAGCCGGAGAACATGCGATAGACCGCCGAGTCGGCATGGACTGTCATGGCTGGCCTTCTGCTTAAAGACCGGAC
The DNA here is from genome assembly GCA_020348265.1 of Phycisphaerales bacterium. Classification (GTDB taxonomy): domain Bacteria; phylum Planctomycetota; class Phycisphaerae; order UBA1845; family UBA1845. The sequence goes on from CP070744.1 coordinate 5,152,869, forward strand.
CGGGTACACTTCAAGCCCGGCAACCGACATGGCCAATTGTGAAGGCCGCGGCAGACATAGCCGCCCATCAGCCCGTGGAGAGGTTGGCAGAGATTGCGAAGAGGATATAATCCCAGCCCGAACGGCACGCCGGGTGGCAACTAGTTGCCCCGTGTAGCGTGTGGATCGATGATTCTCTATTAAGGCGTGTATTTCAATGCTGGATATCGATGGATACTTGATGTCGCCGGACTTCCTCACGCAGCTGGCATCATTGATCGTTGCGGTGATAACGGCGATCTTTCAACATTTGTTCGGATTGGGAACAACTTAGCGCCGCAGTTTGTGGTCGGCGCGGCTTTTCCTACTGCGTTGCGTGGCGGTAGGATAGGTGCCTCGCAGCTGTAAGCGGCTGGGAATCTAAACTAAATTCTTGACCCCCGCCGCCGATGTGATATATTGAATTAGAGCTGTGACCGACATGCAGTTCGCGTGCTCGGTCTCCGCGGCAAAATCTTGAATGCTGGGCAGGTAAGCGGTTCAAAGTCCTGATGACGTACACGACATGTTAGCCTCGGTTTCGTGCTTAGGTTCGACTGACCTTGGCAGGCGGCATACGTGCGTCGGGGAGCTTTGGTCCGCTTTTTCTTTTTGCGTTGCCTGCCCCACGGGCAACCGCAGATTATTCGGAGGCTCCTTCTGAAAGTTCAACTGCCAGACGGCAACGAGATAGAGGTAGCCGACGGCGCCACAGCGTTAGATGTAGCTTCGTCGATCGGGTCGGGACTGGCCCGAGCCGCCATCGCCGGAAAGATGACCAAGGATGACCGGACCGAGATTGTCGATCTCCAAAAGCCTCTTCCCGGAGACTGCGAGCTGGCCATCCTTACTGCTTCTGATGAGGATCCCGACAGTCTATACGTGCTGCGCCACAGCGCCGCGCACGTCGCAGCCGAGGCCATCTGCAAGCTCTTTCCAGAAGCTAAACTAGTATACGGCCCGCCGGTGGAGAACGGCTTCTACTACGACATCGAATTGTCCCAATCGATTACTCCGGAGGACTTTCCCCGAATCGAAGCGGAGATGAAGCGCATCGTCCAGGAAAAGCGCCCCTTCTGCCGCCACGAGGCTCCGCGCGAAGAAGCGATGGTCAAGCTCCGCGATGAGGGAAACCGCTACAAGATCGACAATGCCGAACGAGCCGAGGGTGATAAGCTAAGCTTCTACGTTACCGGCGAGAATGTCGGTAGCAATTTCGAAGATCTCTGCATCGGGCCTCATGTGCCCTCAACCGCGGTGATCAAAGCCTTCAAGATTCGCCAGGTGAGCCGATCTCACTACCGTGGCGACGTGAACGATACTCCGCTGCAGCGCGTGTACGGCACGGCGTTCTTTAAGAAGGACTCGCTTGACGCGTACCTTACGCAACTGGAGGAGGCCAAGAAACGCGACCATCGGGTGATCGGCCGGGATCTTGGGCTTTTCGTCATGAGTGAACAGGTCGGTGCGGGCCTGGCGCTGTGGCTGCCCAAGGGAATGACCGTCCGTACGCAGCTTCAGAACTACCTGACCGACGAGATGATCAAGCTCGGGTACGAGCTCGTCTGCACCCCGCAGATAGGCCAGCTCGGGCTCTATAGAACAAGCGGACACTATCCCTACTACGAGGATTCACAATATCCGGCCATGTTCGAGTCGGATCGCGGGAAAGCGATCCAAAGTGCCCTCCAGCTTGCCCAGCGTGTGGAAGCAGACCGGGGTTCCGAACGCAAGAGAGGCGAGGTTGCCGTTCAAGCAATGATCAGTGCAATGCGGCAGGCTTGGGGAGCGATCGAAGGGCTCAGAGACGATGCACCGCTTCCCGATACCATCGAGCGACTTTACGCAGCTTTGGCCTCTGAGCAGGGTTATCTACTACGCCCCATGAACTGTCCTCACCACATCGGCGTATACATGGCCCATCCACGCAGCTATCGCGATCTGCCCATGCGCATTGCCGAATTCGGGATGGTCTACCGCTGGGAACAGAGCGGGGAACTCAGCGGGATGATCCGCGTCCGAGGGTTCACACAGGACGACGCTCACCTGTTCTGCACACCCGATCAACTTGCCCACGAAGTCTTGACCACGGTGAAGCTTTCGCGGCAGGTTCTGGAAGTTCTGAACCTCTACGACTACCGCGTCCGGATCGGCCTGCGCGACCTGGCCAGCGACAAATACGTGGGCTCGCCGGAGAACTGGGCGAAGGCCGAGGCGGCCATACACCAGGCCGCCGTCGAGAGTGGGATGAACTTCTCGGAAGAGAAGGGGGAAGCCGCCTTCTACGGTCCTAAAATCGACTTCATTGTGAAAGACTGTATCGGGCGAAGTTGGCAGCTTGGCACCGTCCAGGTCGACTACAACCTGCCCGAGCGGTTCGGACTCAGCTACATCGGGCCGGACAACGCCCCCCACGTGCCCATCATGATTCACCGGGCTCCTTTCGGCAGCATGGAGAGGTTTGTGGGGATTCTCATCGAGCACTTCGCCGGCGCGTTCCCGATGTGGTTGTCTCCGGTCCAGGTGGCCGTTGCAACCATCAGCGAAAAGAGCGAGGCGTACGGCCGGCAAATCTACGATACTCTGAAAAATGCAGGCCTGAGAGTCGAGCTCGATCTCAGCAGTGAAAAGATCGGGCCCAAGAAGCATCGCCTGCGCACTGCCAAGATAAACTACATTCTTGTCGTGGGCGAAAAAGAGGCTCAAGATAACCTTCTGAACGTCAACGACCGAGATGGTCGGACCATAGGCAATATGACCGTGGGGGCGTTTATCGGCGCCTGCCAGCAGGAGATCGTGAGTAAGGGAGACACCTGCGTAGGTGTGTGAGAGTGAATTGGGGAGGCCGGACGGAGTGGATCGAGGAAGCCGCTTGTCGCCGGTAGGTCCGCCAACCCCGCTTTTTTGAAAGGTTGAACATCATCGCTAAGGCACTTCGGCTCAATGATCAGATTCGGATCTCGCCGGTTCGTGTGATTGACCAGAATCAGACTCAGCTCGGCGTAATATCCACCGACCAGGCTCTATCGCTTGCGCGAGATGCCGGGTTGGACCTCGTCGAGGTATCACCCACCGAGAAACCGCCCGTCTGCCGCATAATGGACTATGGCAAGTTCAAATACGACCGTAAGAAGCGGCAAAAGGCGGGTGCCGGCGGCCACGTCATAGTCTTGAAGGAAATCCGCCTGCGACCCAAGACCGACCCCCACGATCGAGACATCAAACTCAAACGGGCAATGGGGTTCCTCGCCGACGGCAACAAGGTCCAGTTCACCATGCTCTTTCGTGGACGGGAGCGATTCAATCGAGATTTCGCCGCCGAGATCTTCCAGGGAATACTCGACCAACTGGGCGAGACCGTAAAAGTCGAACGGACACCCAACATGGAAGGCCGCAGGATGACCATGACGGTCGCGCCCGCGAAGCAAAAAGGTTGAACTTTGGGTTTACCTTTGTCCCTCTCCGGACCGGTGGGTGCTCGTGAGTTCACAGGGCAGCGTAGCACGGGCGTCTACATGGAGTCGTCAGCGATATACACCCGAGGCGTCTCGATGCAATAGGGCGGACGCGAGGTGGAAGAGCCGGCAGCCACGACGACGAACTCGCCGGTAGGGGTATCCTCATCACAGTCTCACCGGAGGCCCACCAGAGGGAACCGTCTCGCAAAGCATCGCAGGTATCGCTTGCTCCGTCCACGAGTCTGGAATAGGTTAGGTTGAGTTGCTCGTTGAAGAGTCTCGCTAGACGAACGGTGACATTCGTGCAATACGCTATCATAGACACCGAGTGGGGGGCGTTTGGATATGTCGTGCGCGACGGGCGGCTCGTTGCTACGTTTCTCCCGGCCTCACGGACGGCCATAAAGCGAGCAATCAAACAGCGCTGGCCCGACGCTGTGGAGACATCCAACCTGCTCCCGCGCTTCCGCAAGCAAGTTACCGACTACTTCGCGGGCAAATCCGTCAAGTTCACTGTTGACCTGGACATCAGCGATCTACCGACGTTCAGGCAGTCGGTGCTCAAGCAGTGTCGGCGGATCCCCTGCGGCAAGACTGCCTCATACGCTGATCTCGCGCGGGCGGTGGGCAACCCCGGCGCGGTTCGGGCCGTAGGTGGGGCTATGGCGAACAACCCTCTGCCGCTCGTGATTCCCTGCCATCGCGTGCTTCGCTCGGATGGCTCGCTAGGTGGATTCTCCACCCCACAGGGGGTCAAACAGAAAAAGCGCATGTTGAGGCTTGAGGATGCGCCGGCGGTGCTACCTTAAGTCAAACGAGGTTGTACCCGAAAAGGAGCAACCCATGAGTGATCTGTCACGACGCGAGTTTCTGCAGTCGGCAGCAGTGGCCGCCACTGCTGCAGCGGTAACACCCGAGTTAGCTGCCCAGGTTCCCGGTGGTGCAGGTAAAGGGGCCTTGCCCGTGGTTATATCCAGCGCCAACGGTCTTCGCGCAACTCAGAGGGCCGCCACGATGATCCTCGAAGGGGCGGACACACTTGATGCCGTCATCGCCGGCGTCAACATCGTCGAGGAAGACCCCGAAGATATGAGCGTGGGCTACGGCGGGCTTCCCAACGAAGACGGCATCGTGGAGCTGGATTCCTGCGTGATGCACGGGCCAAGCTTCGGCGCAGGAGCCGTAGCCGCCCTTAGAAACATCAAGACGCCGTCACAGGTTGCCAGGTTGGTGATGCAGCGCACGGATCACGTGCTTTTGGTTGGCGAAGGTGCACTGCGCTTCGCCCGCGCCCACGGATTCGAGGAAGTCAACCTGCTCACTGACGGCGCTCGCCGGGCATGGCTCAAGTGGAAGGAGAGACACAGCGACTGCGATGACTGGATTCCACCGCCTGATCCTGCGAAAAACGACACTCAAACTCGAGCCCCTGTCGATCTGCCGTTTTCCTACGGTACGATCAACTGCTGCGCACTCGATCCTGCCGGCAACATGAGCGGCGTGACCACAACGAGTGGGCTCAGTTTCAAGATCCCCGGGCGAGTCGGTGACTCACCCATCATCGGAGCGGGGCTCTACGTCGACAACGAAGTCGGAGCGGCAGGGAGCACCGGGCGTGGCGAAGCCGTCATCAAAGTCTGCGGCAGCCATACCATAGTCGAGGCTATGCGCCACGACATGGCTCCTGTCGACGCCTGTCTGCACGCCCTGAAGAGAATCACCGCTGCAACCACCGAATCGCGCCTAAGACGTGAGGACGGCAGGGTCAACTTCGACGTGAAGTTCTACGCTTTGGCGAAGGACGGCCGCTTCGGCGCCGCCGCCATCTGGTCGGGGGCGAAGTACGCCGTCTACGCCGATGGCCAAAACCGTTTGGAGGACTGTGCGTACCTCCACGAGCGACCAGCCAAAGCGCAGACGCGCGATGCCGGCTCCTGACAGTTCGAAGGTCTTCGTTCCAGCGTCAATTAGAAACGCGTTCGGTCAAACGGGAGCGAGTTCCACCGGCTGAAGAGCCTCCCGGAAGGCCTTCATGAAGCCGTCGGTCTCGCCGCGAATAGTCCACGTGCCGCGGATCTTCAGGGTCGTGTCGGGAACCGGATTGCCTGATCTGCTTTCATTGGCTTCAAACCTGGACTGCTCGATGCGCCGGATCAAACGACCCATGTCTCCCTGGCTGCTGGCGGCGACCAGCAGCCAATCGCCCGGCTGAGTCCTAAACAGCAAATCGCTGCGCCTGATCTGGTGCCGAAGGAAATGTCCCAGATCACTGATCCGATTGTCGTCGACAGGCTCGCTCATGCGAACTTCGATCAGCGAGATGAAAGACGAGTCGTTGCGGAAGCTCTCGGACTTCTCGAGGTAACGGTCAATCAGCCTCAGAGGCTCTGCCGCCGGTACCGTAAAGAAGAACGTGCTCCCCTCGCTGGACTCACTCCGCACGCCTACATCGCCGAAGTTGAGCAGAACGAGTTCCTTGACGATGCTGAGTCCCAGTCCGATTTCCTTGGTGTCCGCGCCCACACCACCCCCGACGTGTCTGAAGCTCTTCTGGATGGCGGCTAATGCGTCTGGATCGAGTCCCACTCCGTCGTCGGTTACACCGAATCGTACCTGGGACTGCTCGGGCTCCGACCGCGCCCAGACACTGATTCTGCCGCCCTCCCTAGAGCCTTTTGTGGCGTTTGTGACAAGGTTGATTAGCACACGCCCGATCTCGCCAGCGTCGCAGTAGAGAATCGGTAGAACCTCATCGATATCCATATCAAGGGTAAGGTTGCCGGCTGCTGCCTTGCGCTCAATGACTCGTCGTGCTCGATCCAGAATGTCGCTGATCTCAACCTCTGTACGGGAAACGTCGAGCATGCCCGTCTCCAATCTGTTGATGTCCAACATGTCATCAATCATTATGGCCAGGTCGTCGACGCGGTTGAGCACGGTTCCCAGGTACCTGTTCTGCTCACCAGTTGTGGGCCCGGCCAGACCATCGTAGATTATGGAGGTGAATTCCTTGACCACTGTCAGTGGCGTTCTGAACTCGTGTGAGACATTGTCAATCAACTCATGGGCGGTTTCGTACAACTCCGCCAGGCGGCGGTTGTTTTTCTCCAGGGTCTTGTTCTTAGCCTGAAGCTCTACCAGCAGCCGCTCGTGTTCTTCCTCGAGTTTGCGACGATTGCATTGTGCCGTAGCGTTATCGATGGCCCGCCGCAACACGTCCGGGTTAACCGTCCCTTTGACTAGATAGTCATCCGCCCCGGCCTGAATCAATTGGGTCGCGATCAGTTCATCACCATAACCCGTTAAGACAATAATCGGGCGACGTTCACCCGAAGAACGCAATACGCTCAGAATCTCGAGTCCGGTCGTGGGCGATAAGACGTAGTCAAGGAAGATGACATCCACGGCCAGCTCGGACAATGCCTCTTTCGCCTCCTCCAAACCGGCAACGTGTACGAAGTGCAACTCACAGCAGGGGATCTGTTCGAGTAACCGCCGGAGGATCTCGGAATCGGCTGGGTCGTCATCGACGGATAACACGTTGATTTGCTCGATCATTCACATACCTCTTAGGCAGCCGCACGGACCTGCCCCAACCCGAGCTCAGAACCCGGTTGCTCGGACAACCGGTGGACAGCAGATTCCGCACTACCCCTAACGGGTCCACATTTCATCGCCGCCCGTACCCCTGCTCACCAACTCCGTGCTCGCACTGACGCCGACTCCTCTTGTGCGGGCGCAAACGTCGCCTGTGCGTAGCGCCCGCGAATCACCATCGTACGTCCGAGAACCTCCATTGCTCCAGTAGCCCGATGAAGGTGCACCACTGCGTCGAGAAACCCTCATCGCGATATCGGCATAGTGATGAAACAACTAGGGATAACTGATCAGACCTGGCGGAGTCCTATATGCATGCTGATCAACCGAATCCGCGCACCGGGGTCGAAAGTATCGTATGGTAAAATGGGACGGTTCAACTGACCGTTCCTGTCCGGAGGAGGGGGACACTCACGCCGGATGATTTCAATAAGGGTGATGATTGTACGGTGTAGCGCCACTACTCGTGCGTGGCGTCATACGGGCGTTCTCGCTGCCCGTGAGGGACGACTCCAGTGCTTCATTACGCGTAATCTGATGGGTGGCATGGCCAAGCGAAGTGCCGCCATGTAATTGCCGCGTCAGCATGCCGGCGCCTGACTTAGTCGGGTTTGGGCATGGCACTTCTCACCCTAAGGCACCCGCTATGCGAGGTGTCGTGGAGCACTAGAGTCCTTCAACGGACTGCCGGCGGCGCCAACAACAAGGCAGCGTCCGTAGCTGCTTGTAGACCCAGGAGGCCCTGAGTGCCCAAGGTGTTGATTGTCGACAATGACAAGAGTCTGACGCTCGCGCTGTCCGTGCGCCTGCTCGCCGCCGGTTTCGAGGTGCACACTGCCAACAATGCCCATGACGCGTCAAAGGTTGCTCTGCGCGAGCGCCCTGATCTGATTGTCCTCGACATCGACATGCCCTCCTACTCCGGAATCGAACTTCACCAGTGTTTTCAGTTCTCCGAACGGGCCAAGGATATCCCCGTGGTATACCTCAGCGGGCGTGACAGCGCTACCGATCGCCGGGCAGCCGTAGAGCACGGCGCCAAGGCATTCATCGCCAAACCCTATGACGCCGAAGTCCTCATCTCTACGCTGCACACCATCCTAGAACGGCGCCCCAGCGCGTGAAGTACATCCCGCCACAGCGTTTCGACCTGCAAGGGTGTTCGCTCCGCGCGAGTGCCATGGCCAAGCCCGTGAAACGCGGGCGCCGCCATGCTGCACAAACGCGAAACGCGCTACACAAATCTGCAGATTGATCGAAAGTGTAGGCTACTACGGAGAAAGGAGTGCAGGCTTGCTCCGTACGAGCCGCACGGTACTGTGCAAGATTCGCGAAACGAGCAATCTGGCCAGGCACCGCCTAGCAGGAGCTGCGCGGACCTCACCCCCCGCCCCGCTTGGCGAGAAAGAAGATCGCCACCAAGGCCAAGATGCCCACTAGTATGGAATGTAGGTCCATGATAAACGCTCAAACGGTCTACCGGCTTATCGGCCAACTGGCGGGCTCGCCTCTAAACAAGCCGCGCCCGACCACCTACTCTACGCCCTTCAGCCGCCGGCGTTCGTAAGAAAACGCCGTATCCTGCCCCGACCCTGTTATCCACTTGGGCGATCGTTCCGCGAGCCCGCGCCTAGGGCAGAGGCATATCGGCACCGGATAACCACCCACACGGTGCATTCTCGGCAGCCTGAGTATCACCCTCGTTTGGGACCGCCAACCGGACTGCATGTCGGCATCCGACGAGCGATCATCGTGTTAAATCCGCTCATAATGCCAACGCGAGGAGCAAGAAAAGAGACGCAATAACAAGCAGAGACGTACCCGCAAAGCGGTGGCGGTCGACTGATCGCCGGAACTCCACACTTCTGCCATTCTCTGCCGGCGGTAAAACCGCCCAATAGCGAAGCCGGATGTACCATGCCCATGCCAGAAGTAAGGCACCGCCCAACAGAGCAAGGCCGGGGAAAAGGCGTAGAACCAGACCCACCGCCACGGCGATGGCCAGGTACAACATGAGGAGAGTCGGGACGGAGACCAAGCTATGACTAGGAGGCAGTGAGTACCATCCACACCAGAAAGACAGCACCATATACAAGAGCTAATACGTATAAGTGGCCCAAGCTTGAAATACCCACTCGATCGCAGGCTGCCGGCAGTGTCAGAGCGGCCGCCATCGCCGCCCGGACAATGAGCTCACGGGCAGCGGCCAATCGTGTCCACTCCGCCGAGACGGCCATCGAGCGCAGTGCAGCGGCATCGTACTTGAACCCACATTCCGGACATCGAATCTCCGGAATACCATGCAGGTCATACCCGCACTGTGGACATGCCAAGTGTTCTTCCAGCATTACAGGTTGATTCTACAGAAAGGAGTAGACAACCGCCAGAGCCGCATAGGTTGCACTTGCCGAAACACGCTGTACGATTATTTGGTCATGTCCGAGAGCAGTGCAGACATTGCGAACGCCAACGAAGCGAACGGCGGCGACGAGCAGCCAACACGCGGCTCACAAGACCGTTCCCCACGCCGGATTGCCCCAATCGGAGCCGCATTCTTGGCAATCCTCGTGCTGGCCGCTGTATACTTCTTGAAAGGCCGCACGTACGTCATCCAGCTAACCGAGCAACAGATTCGGGAAAACCTCGACGCAACCTTCCCCATGCAGAAGCGTCACTTCCTTGTCATCGAGCTTACATTCTCCGAGCCCAATGTGGCGCTCATCGAGGGTTCCGACCGCATATCTTTCGGGCTAAAGGCCGAGGTCAACTTCCGCATCGCCGGCGAGGCCAAGCAGCTCGGCGGAACCGCAGCCGTAACCGCCGGGCTTCGCTACAACCCCGACGACTATTCCTTCTACTTGGACAGTCCCACGCTCGACGAGTTAGTCGTACAGGGAATCCCCGTCGAGTACGTCGAGCGCATTAACATGCTCGCATCAGAGTTGGCCCAAGACAGAATCAACCGTACGCCTGTATATACACTTGAGCGGACGGACCTGAAGCAACTCACCGCCAGCCTGATTCTCAAGGAACTGACCGTCAAAGACGGCAAGCTGGTTATCACACTGGGTATCTAAGCGGCGTCCAAACGCGTTTCCGATGCGGCTACTCATCAGCCGTGCGATTGCTAGCACGCTGTCGAACAAGTCGTCTCCGCTCCCCCAAAGCGTAACGTCATCCCCATTTACGGTGGCGCCGATCGCGAGCATCCGGCAGCAGACCATAACACGCGACAGCGCAATCGCTCCACGGGCGAAGTCATGCACATTCGTGCCCCAGCATGCCTCTCGAAATCGTCGGAACCGTACGTTGTCTCGGGCGTCCAAGCAGGTGGTAAAACAACGGTGCAGTCACAACACGGTCGCATACCATTCCCGCTGTTGCATGGCGGAGGCGCGGCTTGTCCGGTTAAGGCGGTCTCAATAACTGGAGAATCACCAATGAAACGTGTACAAAGGCAGTTGAATCGTACGGCCTTGATCGCGGTCGTCTGTGCCGGCTCACTGTGGACCTGTGCCAACCTTGCCCTGGCGGAGTCGATGAAAAATGATCAGCAAGCCGTCGTGGCGGGGAATACGGAGTTCGCCCTTGATCTTTACGCCAGGCTCGGCTCCGAAGACGGCAACCTGTTTCTATCTCCCTATAGCATCTCCACTGCCCTTGCTATGACATACGCCGGCGCCCGGGGCAACACGGCGACGCAGATGGCCCAGGTGCTACACTATCCGCTGGATCAGCAACGGCTGCACCCGGTCTTGGCGGAGCTGGAATCATCAATCAAAGCCGCCGGCGACGGTTCGCATTGTACCCTCCACCTGGCCAACGCCTTGTGGGGACAGCAGAGGTACGGTTTCCTTGACGAATTCCTCGCTCTTAATCAGACGCATTACGGAGCGGGGTTCCGCGAGGTCGACTTCGTACGAGACCCGGAGCAGGCCCGACAGACGATCAACAAGTGGGTGGCCCAGCAGACCCAGCAGATCATCAAGGAACTGCTTCAAAAGGGTAACCTGGATCCACAAGACGTTCTGGTGCTGACCAACGCAATCTACTTCAAGGGCGACTGGGCGAGCCGGTTCGACCGGAAACTCACCCGCGAAGCTCCGTTTCGGATCAGCAACAGCGATCAGATCGTTGTGCCCATGATGTCCCAGAGCGGACAGTTCCCATTTGCCTCCCATGACCATCTCGATGTGCTCGAACTGCCTTACGAGGGCGACCGCCTGTCGATGGTCATTCTGTTGCCCAAGCAGGTCGGCGGGCTGGCGGCTGTCGAGGACTCGCTAAGCGTGGAGAATGTCCGGCGATGGCTGGGATCGCTGCGTCAGCAGGATGTGCGAGTCAGCCTCCCACGCTTAAAGCTCGACTTCCGGGTCGAACTGAGCAAAACGCTCGAAGCGATGGGGATGGCCGACGCGTTCAGCGGTAGGAGGGCCGACTTCTCGGGGATGACCGGGCGCCGCGACCTGTTCATCGCGATGGTGATTCACCAGGCATACGTAGACGTGAACGAAGAAGGCACTGAAGCCGCGGCAGCCACGGCGGTCAAGATGAAGAGAAGTTCGCTAGGCGTCACCTTCGTCGCCGACCACCCGTTCCTCTTCCTTATCCGCGACAAGCACACCGGCAGTATCCTCTTCATGGGGCGACTAGTGAATCCGGGGGAGTAGCCTCGCGGAAAGCGGCTCTTCCCGGACGTCAAACAGGTACATCTGCCCCCTGGAACCCGTTCAAAATTGGGCAGCGCAAACTGTGTCTGGGCGCGGCATCAGGGTGCCGGGATATAGCGCCTTTTAAGGCCGAGCCTGCTGCCAGCCCCAGCGCGGCCGGGAGGTGAATGGGTGGTACAGGCCTCGAACCGCCCGACTTCTCAGCCTACGCCGTGGGGCGGACGATTCGATGTAAGCCAATTTCACAGACGATCTTTCGGCGCGCCTTGGAGCCCCTTGAACAATGTAGCGTCGTTCCTCGTGGGCGGCGCATGACCCTCCTGGGTGGTGCAAGACCTCGAAGAACACCACCCACAAGGGGGTGGCGCTACATTTGGGTGACCGCAGGCAACTTCTTCAACAGGCTGCTAACCAGGGTCTCCGCGGCTACTGCGGGCCATCAGCGTATGCCACCACGCTTGGCGCTAGCCCAACAGCCATGAATCGCTAGAATATCCGCATGTGGGCTTGCTGTCAGCCCCGTTTCAGATCGTAAGGAAGTTGCGGAACCTATGCCTGGTCACGATGAGTATGAATCGCCGCTGGTTGCTCGATATGCCTCGCAGGAGATGTGCAGGCTTTTCGGTGCCCGCCATCGCATTCTTACCTGGCGGCGCCTCTGGCTTGCGCTCGCCCAGGCCCAGCGCCGTGCGGGATTGAAGATCACCTGGCGGCAGATAGCTGCCCTAAAGCGCACGATCGAGGATATTCGTTTTCCCGTAGCTGCCCGTTACGAGAAGCGCTTCCGCCACGACGTGATGGCTCACGTGCACGCCTGGGGTGACGTCGCCCCCGAGGCCCGGGGCATACTCCATCTTGGTGCAGCCAGCATGTACGTGGTCGACAACGCCGACCTGATCATCATGCGCGATGCCCTGCGTATGATTGCCGATTGGCTGGCAAATGTTATCGATGCCCTTGCTGCGTTTGCCAAGAAGAATCGCGCCCTCCCGACGCTGGGCCTGACCCACTACCAACCTGCTCAGGTGACCACGGTGGGCAAGCGTGCGGCTCTTTGGTGCTACGACTTCATTCGTGATCTCGACGAGATCGAACAACGCATAGACTCGTTGCGCTTCCGCGGCGTGAAAGGCACGACCGGCACGCAGGCGAGCTTCCTGGCCTTGTTCGACGGCGACCATACCGCGGTCAAGAAGCTCGAGCAGGACGTTGCCAAACAGCTCGACTTTATTCAGGTCGAGCCGATCACCGGCCAGACCTACTCACGCAAAGTAGACGCCCAGGTCGTTTGCACTCTGGGCGGGATCGCCGCCAGCGCGCACAAGTTCGCCAACGATATGCGCCTGCTGGCCAACCTGAAAGAGGTGGAAGAGCCCTTCGAGAAGAGCCAGATCGGCTCCAGCTCGATGGCCTACAAACGGAACCCCATGCGCTGCGAGCGAGCGACCGGTTTGGCGAGGTTCGTGCTCTCCCTGGTGCAATCTCCGCTTCAGACCGCGGCTGAGCAGTGGTTTGAACGAACTCTGGACGACTCGGCCAACAAACGCATAAGCGTGAGCGAGGCCTTCCTGGCAACGGATGCCATGCTCAAGCTGGTGACTAATGTGTCTCGCGGCTTGGTGGTCTATCCCAAGGTGATTGCCGCCCGGCTCGACGCCGAACTGCCCTTCATGGCTTCGGAGAACATCCTGATGGCGGCAGCGTCCGCTGGCGGGGACCGACAGGAATTGCACGAGCGCGTTCGCAGGCACTCCCACGCCGCTGCTTTCCGCGTGAAAATGGAAGGGCGAAACAACGACCTACTTGAACGCCTCCGTAACGACGAGGCCTTTGCAGACGTTGATCTTCGCGAGGTGACAAACCCCAAGCGATTCGTAGGCAGGGCACCGCAGCAGGTGGATGAGTTCTTGAAGGAATTCGTGACACCCGTGCGGCGACGCTACCGCGGTGCGCTATCAAAAGGAAGCGAGCTATCTGTTTAGGACAACAATGAACCACACTACGGCAAAAGAAGGAGGCCTCAGCAATCATGGAAAGAACTGAACTCGCACAGCGCGTTCGTGAAGCCGCCTATCTCGAAGGCGATTTTACGCTCAGGTCCGGTCGCAAGAGCAAGTACTACCTTGACAAGTACCTCTTCGAGACCCAGCCCGACATCCTCGAGGCACTCGGCAAGATGTTCGCCGGATTCGCCCAGAACACGACTACCTTGATCGCCGGGGCTGAACTCGGCGGCGTGGCCCTCGCAGCGTCAGCATCCATGGCCTCGGGTAAACCGTTTGTGATCATCCGCAACGCCAAGAAAGACTACGGCACAAGCAAGCCTTACGAGGGCAAGATATCCGACGGTGACAGCGTACTTCTGGTCGAGGATATCGCCACGACTGGGGGGCAGGTCCTGGAAGCGGCCAAGCTCATCAGCGAAATAGGGGCCAAAGTCGAGCGCATCGTAGCAGTCGTCGATCGCCAAGAGGGTGCCCGTGAGAACATCGAAGGTGCAGGCTTCACCTTCAATTCGTTGTTTACCAAGGCTGATCTGGGCATTACGAGCTGAAAAGCGGCAGCAGCCCAGCACCAGGCGTCGTAGGACACGGATGTCGGAACCTGTGGTCTCTGCCGGCTCGGGCGCCATGCAGGCACATATCAGCCCGGCGCGCGGGTATTGTCCGGCCAAAAAGTCAAGATTCTCGCCACCAAGCGACGACATCAATCCTATAAGAAGAATACACACAGTGGATGGCCGAATTACCCTACGGATGCGCGCCGCTGGCCACGGGGCGAACGTGCCCCCCAGAGGTGATTGCGCGTACTAGGAGTCGAGCGTGAACGCAAACCATTTCTCACGATCGGGTTGGACCAGATGGGCTGCCGCAGCCGGAGTAGTCTTTTTTGTGGGATTGTGCTTGACTGCCGTCTCGCCTGCCGTGGCCCAGGTGGACAACGCCACGCAAAGCACGGAACCGGCCGCGGACTCCGCCAAGCCGGCAGAACAGACGGAGACGCAGAGCGATCAGGCGCCGAGTCAAGCAGAAGCACCCATTCCGAAGTCCGCACAGCCTGCTCCACCACAACCCGGGGAACCGAAAGACCCCAAGAGCTACGACTATTGGGTATTGCTTCCCGCGATCCTGGCCATCATCCTTGCTATTCTCACCAGACAGGTCGTACCCGCCCTTGTTGTCGGCATTATCGTCGGTGCATACATGATGATCCCCTGTCTGCCTGCGGGCGATGCGTTCGCATCCCAAAATCCGCTAGTCGGCGGGTTCAGGCTGGCGGCTGAGAAGTACGTCATCGGGGCCATCGACCAAGCGCCTGAAGAAGACAATGCACGATTGAAGATCATCATATTCACGATGGCCATCGGCTTTATGGTCGGGGTGTTGAGCCGTAACGGCGGAACAGCGGGCATGGTGAAAGTCGTTGCTGGGGATACCGAATCCCCTCGCCGCGGGGCATTGACCGCGTGGCTGGCCGGGCTCGTCGTCTTCTTCGACGACTACGCCAATACGATGATCGTCGGGCCCACCATGCGCTCGGTCTTCGATCGTCTGAAAATGTCCCGGGCCAAGCTCGCCTACATTGTCGACTCGACCGCAGCACCGGTGGCGTCCATAGCCATCATAGGCACATGGGTTGGTGCGGAAATCGGCTTTATCCAGGTTGGGCTCGATGAAGTTGCAGAAAGCGGCGCTCCCGCCTTTCTGCTTAACGATCAGGGCAGCGTTATGGGCGGCATGCAGACCTTTATCGCCAGCATTCCCTACCGCTTCTATCCCATCTTCGCGTTGATACTCGTATTCTTCATCGCCCTGACCGGCCGCGACTTCGGCCCGATGAAAAGGTCCGAAGGGCGCGCCCTTGGTGCCAAGGAGGACGACGCGCCCGACAAAACGGCGACGTTGGACAAGGCTGAAGACGAGCCCGCGCCTCGCTGGTGGCTTGGGCTTCTCCCCGTTCTAGTTCTGGTGGGAGCCACGATCGCGATTCTCATCATCACCGGCTACAGCGCAGGTGGTGGCTCGGACATCATGGCTCGGGATATCCCCGCGTGGCAAAAGGCTTTCGAGATCATCAATGCCGCCGATAGCTACATCTCGATTCTATACGGTGCCATACTGGCTGCGATCCTGGCAATGATCCTGACTGTGATTTCGCGGGCGTGCTCAGTTCAAGCTGCGGCCGACGCCGGACTCAAGGGAATGGCCCGCATGTTCCCCGCTATCGTGATTCTCGTACTTGCCTGGGCGCTTTCCGCCGTCGAGCAGGATCTCGCCCTGGGCAGCGTCGTTACCGCCAAGCTGAAAGCGGCCAACTTCCCTGTCGAGTGGATGCCCCTGGCCATCTTCGTTTGTGCGGCGGTTGTCTCGTTCGCCACTGGTACCTCCTGGGGTACGATGGGTATCCTCTGCCCCGTTGCGGTCACGATCATGGCCGGATTGGCCGCCAGCATCGCACCTGAGCAGGCCCTACCGCTCTTCTATGCCGGTGTGGGAAGCGTGTTAGCGGGAGCCATCTTCGGCGATCATTGCTCGCCGATCAGTGACACGACCGTCTTGTCATCCGTGGCCTCAGGCTGTCGCCATGAGGAACACGTTTGGACGCAGCTTCCTTACGCGATCGTCGGCGCAATCGTGGCCATAGGCCTCGGAGATGTGATGTGCAGCGTGTACGCCCAGCCCTTGCACTACGGGCTCGGCGGAGGGGCGGTACTACTGTTTTTGATTGTCCTGGCCTTTGGACGACACGCAGAACCGCCACTACCCCCGATGCCGACCGGACCGCCCGACTCTCCGGTCCTCGGACCTGCCCCAGCGATCGAGAAACGCCTTCGAGGATAGAGAATGAATCCGGTCCTTCGGCACGGATATGACCGGAGAACCGTGTCCGATACCGCAAAGTGACGGGAGTGTGCCACTGCTCTTGAGCAGTGCGCGAACCCCACAAGAACCCAATCGGCATGCGTGAAAGCAATGACACACCACGCCGGGTGCTGAGAATCACCAAGAAAAGGATCGGGCGGCGCCGGTCCCGGACCGGCAGCCGCCCGATTTATCAAAAGCGCCGCCGATTACTCTGATCGACAGCGATTACGCGATTAGTTGTGCTTCTTGCACTCCAACTGATAGGCACCGAAATCCACGAGATCAACGTCGCCGTCGGCATCGTAGTCGTGATCAAGACAGCTCGCGACGATAACACTCTCGGGACCGGTAAAACAACCGACGAAGCTGCCGTGGTGGCATTCACCATTACCGGCAGTGCTTACAACCGAAGTCGATGAGGGAGAGGGGAGACTCGACCGAGTCGACGTGTCGAACATGGTCGTCCAGACCGTGGCGATCATTCCGATGGCAGCGGCAATCGGGACCCACCGGACAACCTGACGTCGTAGTCGCGTGGCGTGCTTGACCGGCTCGGCACGAAGAGCATCTTGGGCATCGACGCGTGTGCGCTCGAAAACGCCCGCCCGCTCAACAGACTTCAGCTCCAGCAGGGCATCTTCAATTGCGTCAAGCTGTCTGTCTTTATCCGTCATGCCAACATCCGCGCATCAACTCGCACGTCCAGTACACTTCATTAGTCGCTCTTGCCTCCCGGCGGCGCGAAACTTTGCCCGGTTTTTCGCCGCAGACAGCCCTCCAAACGTCCAAGAACCTTCCGCCAGCGCGAACGCAGCGTCGATTCACTCGTTCCCAAGGCCTCTGCGGCGTCCCGCCACCTGCGTTCGGTAATCGCCTGAAGCTGCCCAGCCATCACCTGATCTTTGCCGTCAAGGTCCGAAAGGCAGCTGCGCAGCGCCTCCAGCATCTCCAGGCGGGAGGCAGCTTCGGAAGGTTCTTCAACTTGTGCTTCAATCTGAGGAGAGGATTCCTCGCGGTCCAGGCTGAGAACTTCGGCCTGGCGGCCCAGCGTGCGCAGGGCACTGACTGTCTGATTTCGCGCGATCCGAGTTAAGTACGCGGCAACGGAATCGGGGCGCTGGCTGCCGCTCCGGCGGAGCGAGCGGACAAAGCCGGTCCAAGTATTGGAGGCAACCGACTCGAGCCAGTCAGGATCCCTAACGCAGCGGTCCTTTGCCTGGCCGAAGATCGTGTACCGCACAAGTCGATCGTAGCGTTCCATCAGTTTGTTGAACGCAGCAGCATCTCCGCCGAGCATGCTCTGAATAAGGAACACATCATCAGGCTGAAGGCTTGCACGTTGCTCACCGGCAGAATCGCCACTTGATTCGCTAGGCATAGACTGATTATTCCTTGCCAATGTGACGCGTCAATCGCCCGGCGCGAGCAGCACTAGTCAAAAAGACGGTATTTGATGATTGCCCAGAGGGCGGGGAAGCCGTCGAACACGCTGATCTTCTTGCCTTCGTCGTGGCTTCGGCCCGCATAGCTAATGCCCACCTCGTAGACCCGCCAATGCTTGCCCTGCCGACTTGGTCGGGAGATCTTCGCGGTGAATTCAGGTTCAAAGTCGAAGCGATTGCAGCGGAAGGTCAGGCCTTCAATGACCTCTCGGCGGAAAACCTTATAGCAGGTTTCCATATCGGTGAGGTTCAAGTCGGTGAACATGTTAGACATGAGTGTGACGAAGCGATTGCCCACCATGTGCCAGAAGCGGTCTACGCGGTGAGCAGCCCCGCCACGGAAACGCGACCCATAGACCACGTCGGCAATGTCGTCAATGATGGGGTTTAGCAAACGGTTGTAGTCCTCAGGGTTGTACTCCAGGTCGCCGTCCTGGATCAGAACCACATCGCCGGTGGCAAGTCGGAACCCTTCACGCAAGGCGGCTCCTTTGCCCTTATTCACATCCATCAGCTTGACGACCATGTCCTCGGTGGACCAGCGCTCCTTGAGCGACGGGTAGAGGTTGCGGGTGCCGTCGCTGGAGGCATCGTCGATGATGATGATCTGGCGTTCCATACCCACGTCGACAGCCATGACGCGTCTCAGTAGCTCCTCGAGCGTCGCTGCTTCGTTGTACACCGGGATGATGATGCTTAGCCGCATTTGTGGAGGCTTTGCCTATGGAGTGTCGAAAACGGAGAAACCTCGGGCGATCATGTCCTGAATATCGATCAGACCCGCCACCCGCCCATCAGCGTCCACGATCGGAAGCTCGTCGATCGCATGTTTACGCATCAAATCAAGGGCCTCTACGACTCGGGCGCTTAGCCCCAGGCACTTGGGATTACGAGTCATCACATCCGCGACCAACTGATCTGCGGGGTGTTCCTCACTGGTGAACAGGCGGAAGAAATCCCCGTGGGTGATGATGCCCACCAACTTGCCTACCTCGTCGACGACGGCGGCGGCGCCGGCCCGTTTGGGAGCGGCCAGGATTACCTCATAGCAGGCGGCGATGGTTGCCGACTCACGCACACAGGGGCAATCCTCACCTTGGCGCATGATTTCCCCGGTCTTCATCAGAAACCGACCCAGCGCTCCGCCCGGATGATAGCTGGCATATTGCTCGGGTTGGATTTCCTTGAGTTCCATCACTGTCAACGCCAGAGCGTCACCGACGGCGAGCATGGCGGCCGTCGAGGAACTCGGGGCAAGGCCAAGCGGGCAAGCTTCTGGGGTCGAGCCAATGTCCAAAACGAAGTCCGCATGCTTTGCAGCCGGGGAGTCCGGCTTGGCCGTCAGTATTATGACCTTGCAGCCCAGAGCCTTGAGCCGGGGAAGAAGCTGCACCAACTCCGAGCCGCCACTCTTGCTAAGCGATAGGACCACATCGTCGGCGTGGACCATTCCCAGGTCGCCGTGCAACGCCTCGACCGGATGTAGTCCGTATGAAGGAGTCCCCGTGCTGGCGAGTGTGGCCTGGATCTTGCCCCCGATCAGACCCGCCTTCCCGACGCCGGTCACGCATACGCGTCCGGTGCAGGTTAGGATTGTCCTCACAGCGTCGACGAACGCATCGCCCAGTCGGTCTGCCGCATCCTTGACGGCTGCTGCTTCCGCCTCGATCACTGCCCGGCCACACGACAGGATCGCCGCCGCATCGCCCGTAGCCTCACATTCTGCTCTTTCAGTATGGTTTAACTCGGTGGTATCCATTCAGGTGGGTATTATTGCCGTCGATCCGGTTTACCACAACCGCCTCACACGTGACCGGAACAACCTCGGTATAGTCCAGCGCCCGGACCGCGGAGCCCCGCGGCGTGCCACATCTGGGCCTAGCGGGGTGCCGTGGCCAAGCCCGCGGAACGCGGACGCCGCCATGCTGTACAACTCTAGAAGTCGCTTCAAGAGCCCGCATACCGTTGTTGTGGCATAGGTCAGCATAAGGCTAGCGTTCCCTCTGAATCTCAATCAGGCTCCGGTTAACACCGGCAGCCACGAGCGATGCTACAGCCGTCTCGACGCCCTTATTCGATATGTTGGCGCCTGCCCGCAACACTACACGCACCGCTGCTGTCCCGGGTTCCTCGCGATGCAGCATCCGGAGCACGTCGGTGGCGGGAATGGCCTTGTCGCCTTGCCGCAGGGAACCGTCCACAGCCAAATCCAAGACGATTCCCCTCGTTTGGCCTGGCGCGGCACTTATCAACAACGTGCACTTCGTGCCAATCGGAGGGATCGCCTCGGTGTTGGCGGCAAGCCATAGCAGGTCGTTATCCGCGCTGTGCGATGCCCTCAAGGCGATAAGCGCCGTGCTGAAGTCCACAACACATGCGACGGTTCCCTCGAGATCTGCTGTGAATCTGCCATCGTCCCGCGTGTGCGAGCCGGCGAATACCCAGTCCAGCAATGTCGGCGTTTGCTTCCGTTTTATGTCGTAGAGCCACTGCTCGGCAGGGATTACCTGTTGGCGGCCGTCGCCCGGGAAGCGAATCCTAAGGGCCAGCGGCTGCCCGGTAGCGGGATGGACGCGCTGGTGCTTCGGGTCATAGCGAACCGGCGAGCCCGGCTCCAATCCGATCAGCCCCATAGCCTGGTAGATGTGCAAAGGCCGGGCCCGCACCGCGAGGATGCTCTCGTGTTCGCGAGTGTGTGGACTACAGGCCAACAGCTCAAGCGGCCCTTCGCGAAGAACCACACTGGCATCGACCTCCACCGCGCGTCTTTGCCAGTCAATCTGCACTCCCGCCGCAAACCGCCGCGGCTGGCTAACAGCCTCTTCGGGCGGCACGCCGACACTCTCACCCGCGCTGCTGACTATTGTGTTCGCCGACAACATAACGACGACTAGGGAGAGTACTCCACACATATTGACCCGGTTGGTACAGACAAACGGAGAAAGATACAGACTTCTTCGATTCATGCTTACCGCCACAGAACTAAAGGAATATTCCGGTTGTTTGCATTTCTAGCAGCGCCTCACAAACCCATGACAGCGTTCCGGATGTTCAATGCTTCGGTGGCAATCCCAAAGGCCAAGGCAAGACCGGCGGCGCCGAAGAGTGCATGCCCATCGGGCGACCGCCCTCGGGACGGCTCTCACAGTGGCATCATACTCCGCCAAACCTCCCAAGAGTATGTCTACTCCGGTCCGCTACGGCAATGCCCACCCGTCGACGCCGCGGAAAGACGCGCTGCCGAACGACCGCTGCCGAGCGGGAGCATCTTAAGGAAGTTCCGAATATGTTGCATCACCGCGATGAGAGGGGAGGACGCACCCAGATTCCGACATCTACTGCGACCTGGCCTGTGTGCCATGCAGGTGACCTGCGGGAAGTCGTGCCAGAGTTGACGAGCGAGTGAGGATCCAAGCCGGGTACAGCTCGTCTCACCGAAGTGGGTCAAGAGCCTGGCATTGGTACACCTGCTGCTATACTGCCGCTCTCTCCGGGGGAAGCGTTGGGGTAACCGTCCTCCTCTGTCAAGGGTGTGTCTCCTCATGATGCACACGTGTTATCGGTCGTTGCGTGCTCCGCAAACGTGCGGGTAACTTAATACTACAGCGCCACTTGGTCGT
>CP070744.1:5174638-5185111 GCA_020348265.1 Phycisphaerales bacterium
CTTCGGTATCACCACCACGTGATACTTGCACTCCCACCGCACGTGGGACAAGCTTTGCCAGTCGTGCATCTGGTTCTCCTTCCCGCCCCACGGGGCCTTCCAGGAGGGAGAACCTACGCGCGATTTCTATACAACGGAACGGTCGAACCTCTTCCAGTCCACGCCCAGAGGACGTGGGTTTAGGAGGTACTAAACCGCTGCGCGGTAGGGAGGGCGGGGCCGGCCTGACACGTGGATCCTCAACGGTGTTGGAACCTCCAAACCAGTTTGTGGATCTCGATCGCGACGATGACGGTTAACGCACAGCCCAGCAAAACCAACCAGACGGCCGGCTTAACGGGCTCCACCTCGAGCAGCGTACGGCCCACGGGCAGGTACATCATCGCTACGTGAACCAGCATCGCGAGCGCGGAGCCGGCGATCAGAATCGGGTTCCGGAGCGGAGACAGCCAGAAGGCGGATTTCGTTTCTGATCGGCAGTTGCCAATATGGACAATTTCAAACAGGACCATGAGCAGGAGAATCCCGTTACGTGCTGACGCCTCGCTCCAGCCGGCCGAGAGCAGCCACCCAAAGACGCCAAATGCAACGAGACCCATCACAACCGCACCGATGATCGTGCGTTCGATCATGAGCCGATTGAAAATGGGCTCCCGGGGCGGTCGTGGCTTGCGACGCAGTACGCCCCCCTCACTCGGCTCAAACGCCAGGGCAACATCCTGGATTCCGTTGGTTACGAGATTGAGCCACAGGAGTTGCACGGGGAGTAGCGGAAGCGGCATCCCGGTTGCGACGGCCAGGGCCACTAAGACCACTTCCGCGGCCCCGGTGGAAATCAGGAGGTAGATCACCTTGCGAACGTTGTCGTAGGCGACGCGTCCCTCTTCGACGCCGGCAACAACGGTGGCAAAATTGTCATCGCTGATGACCAGTTCGGCGGCCTCGCGTGCAACATCGGTGCCCGAATTGCCCATGGCCACTCCGATGTTGGCGGCGCGCAGCGCCGGAGCGTCATTCACGCCGTCCCCAGTTACGGCCACATAGTGTCCCGCGTGGCGCGCCGCGTCAACCAATTCGAGCTTCTGACGAGGGGTAACTCGAGCGAATACACGGCCGCGCTCGACGGTTTCTCGCAGATCCTCCGCAGATTTCCCTACGAGCTCGGGCCCCGTGACGACCTGTCCAGGCTCCGTGGCCAGGCCGAGGTCGCGGGCGATTGCCAGCGCGGTCACCGGGTGGTCGCCGGTAATCATCGCGACCGACACGCCTGCATCGTGGCACGCTGCAACCGCCTCGCGAACCCCGGGTCGGAGAGGGTCGATCATGCCGACAAAACCCAAGAACGAGAGTCCTGACGGCTCGGATGGTGCCTGGGATGAACCCACGGAATCGGGGGCTTCACCTTGGGCAAGCCCAAGAACGCGATATCCTCGCCGGGCCATGGACTCGGCCATGCCTTGCCACTTCTGGCGCGTGACTGGGCTATGCTGATCATTACACATGGCCAAGATGCGCTCCGGCGCACCCTTCACCAAGACCTGATACCTTCCGTTTACTCCGTAATACGACGCGGCGAACTGATGCTCGGGTTCAAACGGGATTTCGTTGACTTGTGGGTGAGTGCCCAACGTGCCCTGGCGACTCCACCCGAGCTTGTGGGCCATGGACAACAGCGCAACGTCCGTGGGGTCACCGTGCCACACCCAGGTCCCCTCGTTACGGTGTAGATCTGCTTCATTGCAGAGGACGGCAACCCGAGCTAGCTCGTCGAGGTGGCTGCCCGGCTCAATCGGCTCGCCCCGGGAAAGGAGCTGTCCCTCCGGTACAAACCCCTGGCCGGTGACTTCGAGTATGTCACCGTTCGGCAGGCAGACTTCGCGAACAGTCAGCTCATTGCACGTCAGCGTTCCAGTCTTGTCGCTGCCGATCAACGTGCAACTGCCGAGGCCTTCCACCGCCGCGAGTCGGCGGACGATCACGCCGCGGCGAGCCATCCGGCTGGTGCCGATAGCCAACGCCACTGTCATCGCGATCGGCAATCCCTCGGGTATGGCCGAGACCGCCAGCGCGACGCCGAACATGAACATCTGGGTGACGGTATGCCCATGGGCAAAGATGCCCACCAAGGCGACCAGGAACGCCGCGACTAGGACTGCGACCGCTACTGCGCGGCTGAACCGTTCCATACGCTCCACGAGCGGCGGCTTACCGCCGGAAGTGCTTAGCACGTCTTGGGCAAGTTGCCCAACGCTTGTTGCCGCACCGGTCGCGACGACCAGACCCTTGCCGCGACCACGACCCACGACCGATCCGGCGTAGGCCATGTTCCGGCGATCGGCAAGGGGCGTCGATGCGCCTCCACTCCAGGCGGGATCCTTGAAGACCGCGGTTGACTCGCCAGTTAGGAGCGATTCGTCCACTTCCAGACCGTGCGTAGATACCAGGCGCAGGTCCGCCGGCACACGGTTCCCGGATTCGACCCATACCAGATCGCCCGGCACAACCTGCTCGGCGTCGATCTCGCGTACTTCTCCGTCTCGCACAACGGAAGCGCGGATCTTCAGGAATTTCTGAAGCGCCCGGCTGCTTCTCTCCGCACGCCATTCCTGGTAGCCACCGATAAGTGCATTGAGAACCAGGACTGCGGCGATGATACCGGCATCCTTTAAGTCGCCAATCGCGATGGAAACCACAGCTGCGATGCCCAGAATATAGATGAGCGGACTGCGGAATTGGCGCAGGGAAATCTCCCACAATGTCGGCGCGGGCTGTTCCGGCAGTCGGTTCGGGCCATGGCTCTTCAGGCGAGCTTCGGCCTCTGCAGAGGTAAGCCCGGTCTCCGCGGCAGAGAGAGCTTGGCGAGTCTGTGCAGAGTCAATCGTGTGCCAGGCAGGACTCGACGCGGCTTCCCGCTTACCGGCACGAGACTCTCCAAGTGGTTCTCCCACGACACTCGCGCATTCTGCGTGCTCAACTGACGTCATATCTTCAACCTTCCAGCTTGGCGGCGACGACCGAGCACGGCGAATCCTGCATGATCCTTTCAGCAGTCGTGCCAATCGGCATGCCGGTTAGCAAAGAACGCCCCCCATCCCGGCGATGACGCGGGTCGCCCGAGGCACTACGCCCTCCCGCGAACTCGCTTAGCGGTATCCGTAAGAAAGAGCCAGGCCGATCGCAAGCGACTCCCCACCGACCGATTCCGCAGCCATCGCTTGCACTGGGTCGGAGGGGGCGCATCTCTTGGAGGCTGACGCCGCAGCACCGTGCTAACGATGACACTCATCCAGATTGGGTTCATCTCGCTGTCCTCCAGCCGACCCAGGGCTGCTTGGCCCATGTGCCCGGCAAGGGCAAGCCGCCTAGTCTTCTGGTCCGGCGATGACCAGCAAGGCGCGCAGCACGCCGAGGCACTCGCCTTTCTTCTTAACAGCCAATACCGGTGAGGGGCTCTTGCGGATCAGTTGCTCGGTGACAGTACCGAGTAAAACGCCGGCCGCACCGGTTCGGCCACGCGCGCCAATCACAACCGCTCGGCCTTGTCCGCTCCCCAACGCCTCCAGAATGACCCGCACCGGCTTTCCGTGAAGATCCGGCGCGCACTTGCACTCCACGTTCACGCCATGTGTGTCCGTCCTCTTAACGAGCCTGGCACACTCGCGAGTGGCGGCGGCTTCGAGCAGCGCTTGATGCTCCTCAAGCGTCGCGCCGACGCGCGAATAACCACAGGTCACATGGAAGACGTTCAAGGCCGTCACGGTAGCACCGGTTGTTGCTGCAATACCACAGGCAACCTCAAGTGCGGTCGCGGAGCACTCTGAATCCCGAATCGGTACCGCGATAGCATCCGCCTGGAGTTGATATTCCTCTGGCAACACGAGCACGGAGCAGGTCGCCCTCCGCGTGATGCGCCGCGCAAGGAGGGCATCGTCGTCTGTTTCCACCCTGCGACCGCAGTGCCGCCCCAGCATGATGAGGTCGACATTCTTCTCGTGCGCATACCGCAGGATCTCGATCAACGGTGACCCATGAATCAGCTCACACAGAAGATGCTCCTGCCCGTGTCCATTGAAGTGCTCCGCCACGAGAGCCTGCAGGCCCTCACGGCTCAAGTCGATTGAAGGCGGCGAGGTCTCCGCCGTGTCGTGGGAAGTGTGTTCCGTATCGTCCAAGACGTGAAGGAAGTGAACCTCCTTTGAAACGGCAGCGCGAGACCTGCCTCCAGCATACGTGAGCAGGGGTACGTCGTAGACCGACCGATCAATGCAGACTAAGATACGTTCATATCGCTCCATGGTCGACACTCCTGTTCGGCAAGCCCTTGGCATCTTCCGCACAAACCGCCACGGTGCCGTACGCTAGCTTCGCAGCGTAGCAGGTGGTAGGAGGGCACGGACCGCTGTTATCTTCCTTATCCAGTCTCACTCTTATCTGAGCTGCTCACCTCTGCGGCCGAGAGCGGCCCAGGGCTTGACCTGCCGCCGCTCATGGATATATACGACGCAAACGGAACGATAGATATATAGAAAATATAGCGTTGACACATAGGATTGTTCGATGTATTCTTGAGGAATGGAATGGCTGAACTATCACCACCTGCTGTACTTTTGGGTCGTGGCGAAAGAGGGAACAATCGCGGCAGCGTGCAAGAAGCTGGACTTGGCTCAACCGACCATCTCCGCTCAGCTCCGGGTGCTCGAAAAATCACTCGGCGAGAAGCTGTTCAAGCGTGTCGGGCGAAACCTCGCTTTGACCGAGACAGGCCAAGTCGTCTATAGGTACGCTGACGAGATTTTCTCGCTCGGCCGCGACCTGATGGACACGTTGAAGGGCCGACCGACCGGCAGCCCCCTGCGCTTCCGCGTCGGTGTTGCGGACGTGATGCCCAAACTCGTCGCCCATGTGTTGCTCAAACCTGCTCTTAGATTATCAGAAACGGTTCGGTTGATTTGCCAGGAGAGCACACAGTCCGACCTGTTGGCAAAGCTGGCAATCAACGAATTGGATCTGATCTTGTCTGACAGTCCTGTCGGTCCCGGTGTTCAGGTGCGGCTGTTCAGCCACCTGCTGGGCGAGTGCGCCGTCTCGATCTTCGGCACAAAGGAACTGGCCGATTCGCATCGTCGACGTTTTCCGGCATCACTTGACGGGGCACCGTTCCTCTTGCCCGCGAGCA
Source organism: Phycisphaerales bacterium (assembly GCA_020348265.1). Classification (GTDB taxonomy): domain Bacteria; phylum Planctomycetota; class Phycisphaerae; order UBA1845; family UBA1845. Next base: position 5,179,815 of record CP070744.1, read on the forward strand.
CGACGGCATTACGGCAATCGCTTGAACAGTGGTTCGACTCGGAGGGAATACGCCCGGTGGTTGTCGGCGAGTTTGATGATAGTGCCTTGCTTAAGGTGTTCGGGCAATCCGGTGAGGGTTTGTTCGCCTCTCCGACCGTGATCGAGAAGGAGGTTCGGCAACAACACGGAGTCCGGGTTGTCGGCCGGCTGGAATCCGTCCGGGAGCGGTTTTACGCAATCTCTGTGGAGAGGAAAGTGAAACACCCGGCGGTCGTCGCAATCGCTAGCGCAGCCCGAGACGAGCTGTTTGACTGACTGGAGGTTAAGTCGGCTCATGATTCCCAGCGTATTGGCTGCCGCCTCAAATGCCGACTGGGCTATCATCACGGACCTAGTCGTGATTCTGGTGAGCGCTGCCGTAGTCGCAGTGGTCATGCAGCCAGTACGACTGGCTGCGATTCCCGCTTACCTGATCGCGGGGGCCGTCGTGGGGCCACGTGCTCTGGGGTTGGTTCCTTCGCCGGAGAGCCTTGGCCCGATTTCACACTTGGCGATCATCCTGCTCCTGTTTGGGATCGGGCTCGAACTTCACGTTTCCGTCCTCAGGCACCGGCTGGCGCGCATGATCGTGGCCGGCTTCGGATCCTGTTCGCTCTCAGTTGTTGTTGGGTGGCCGGTCGCAATCTGGTTTGGCCTGGCTCCTGCCGCGGCGCTGGCGGTTTGCATGGCGTTGGCACTCTCATCGACTGCGGTTGTGCTACGAATCATCGCAGATCGGCGGGAGCTTCGCCGCACCCGCGGCCGGTTGGCCCTCTCGATCCTGGTGATTCAGGACATGATCGTCTTGGGAATGTTGGCGGCTCTGCCTGCCCTGGCCGAATGGGCCGGCGCCGTCAGTGGTACGCCGCTCGGTCAGGTCAATTCACTGGATGCCCGGGGAGGCTGGCTACGATTCGCCTTAGACGCTGTCGTCCGCGTCGGTACTGCTGCTGCACTTATCATCGTCGGCCGGCTCATACTACCGCGAGTTCTGCGCGAATCGTTCAAGGGGCGATCGTTGGAAGTGATGACTATCGTCGGCGTAGCTGCAGCACTGCTGGCGGCCATTGCCGCCCAAGCCGTGGGGTTCAGCTTGGAGATGGGTGCCTTCCTGGCTGGTTTCGTGCTCGCAGGAACACCGTTTAGGCATCAGCTAAGTGGCCAGATCGGTCCGCTGCGGGACGTGTTCATCGCCGTGTTCTTCACCACCCTCGGAATGAAGCTCGATCCCAGTGTCGTTGTCGAGTGGTGGTGGGTCATCATCGTGGGCGGAGCAGCTATGATGGCTCTCAAGGCGACGGTGATCTCGGCCACCTGCTGGGGGCTGGGTACCACCGCGAGCATCGCCATTGCGGTTGGGTTCTCACTCGCCCAGGCTGGCGAGTTCAGCCTGATTGTTCTCGGCGCAGCACATGACAAGGGAATAATCGACAATGCCACCACCGCAACCACGATCGCGATCGTTGTGATATCGTTGATCCTGACGCCGGCGCTGGTCGAACTCGGAGGTCGTCTCGCCCGCGTCGCAACCAAGATCGGCACTGCCCCGTGGATCGAGTCAGTACTTATCCAGGATCCGCCTCAAGCGACTCCACAATCAGCGATCGCTACGAGACACGTGATCATTGCCGGGTATGGTCCGATCGGGCACCTTATTGCGGAGAAGCTCGAACACGCGGGCATCAACTACACGGTCGTCGAACTCAACCCGGCCACCGTGCAGGAACAATCTCGTCGAGGAGGAACGGCCATCTTTGGAGACGTCGGCAACCTCGAAGTGCTTGAGTCCGCTGGAATTGGTGACGCTGACGCACTTGTCCTGACCATTCCGGACGAGGAAGCCGTCCTGCGCACCTGCGCGGTGGCCCGGCGGAGAGCACCGGACATTTTCATCGCAGCCAGAACCAGGGTCGTCAGCAAGCGGGCAGGCCTAATGGAAGTAGGCGCCGATTCGATTACGGTTGACGAGACATCCGCAGCTGAGGAGATGGCCCGTGCGGTCATGGAACGTATCGGCATAGAAATGGACACTGGACCGGTACGCAGGGAATCCGGCCCCGACGAATCCGCCGTCCCGACAGACTGACCCGGGGAGTGCGATACGGATGAATCTCGGATGACAACAGGAAACTGCGAGGGCTGCGTGAGATGGCCGACACTGTCTTGCTGATTACGGAAGACCGGAGTATTGCGAAGAAAGTACGTGATGCGTGCCGGGAAACTGAAGCGATCCTGACGCATCTCAGTACGCTGAAGGACGCTACGGAGGAACTTGCTGCCACGTTTCCCGATCTGATTCTATGCGATTATGCCACCTTCGAGGCTGTGCGAGACCAGCACCCGCGGGCCTGCGTCCTGTTGTATACTGAGCCAACCGACAGTGAGCACGCTATCGAGGCCATCAAGCGAGGCGCTCTTGACTACCTGGTTACACCAATCGAGACGAAGATCCTGGCGCAGCACATTCGAGAGGCGCTTCGCGTCAGCCGTGACATCCACGTGCCGGCGGTCTATGAAGAGCCGGATGATGACGTTGCGGTCGAACGCATCATCGGGCAATCGCCCGCGATGAGAGAGGTCTACAAGCTGATCGGGCGTATCGCCCCGCGAGACGTGAACGTGCTCATCACCGGCGAGAGCGGTACAGGCAAGGAACTGATTGCTCGGGCCATCCTGCATCATAGCCCGCGCAAAGATCAACCGTTCCTGGCCGTTAATTGTGCGGCCATTCCGGAGACCCTGATTGAGAGTGAACTGTTCGGGCACGAGAAGGGCGCGTTCACCGGAGCAACCCTGCGGCGTGTCGGCAAGTTCGAGCAGTGCGACGGCGGAACGCTCTTCCTGGATGAGATCGGGGACATACCTCTTGCCACACAAGCCAAGTTGTTGCGCGTGCTGCAGGACAACTCGTTCCAGCGACTGGGTGGGACCGAGCTCATCACGAGCGATGTGAGGATCATCGGTGCGACGCACCAGCCCCTCGAGGTGCTCATCGCTGAGGAGAGGTTCCGGCAGGATCTGTACTTCAGGCTGAAGGTAGCCAGTATCGATGTCCCACCTTTGCGGGAGCGTGAGATCGATGCGCTAATCCTCGCGCACCAGTTCGTGCGGCGATACAATAGAAGCCTTAATGCGGACATTCGGTCGTTCTCGCCTGACGTACACCCCGTCTTGCTCAAGTATCCTTGGCCTGGAAACGTGCGCGAGTTGGAGAACGCGATAAAAGCGGCATTGGTGGTCGCACGGGGCACCGTTTTTCGGCTTGAGTTCCTTCCTGAGCATATTCGGAAGGGTGGCATGGTTAGGTCGGGCGAAGACGCCGGAGCGCAGCAGCTGGTGACTGACTCGCCTGCGGAGGAAGCGCGAGCCGTCGCAGAGAAACTTGCCTCGCAACCGTCTCTGGGCGGCAAACTGCATGAGGCTGCGACTTCAATGATTGAACGCGAAATCATCCGTGTTGCCCTTGGGCGCTGCGTCGGCCAGCTCGCACCCGCTGCGAGGCTGCTCGGGATCAGCCGCACGACGCTCCGGAAGAAGATGGCCGCACACGGGATCCGCACTACCACATCTGTTGAGTTGGATGCTTAAACCACCGGCTGGTTTCTGCACTACCACATTGGCCAGTCTGTGGCCAAGACGGCCAACAGTTGGCTGGCAGTGACCTGTTCGGAAAAGCTGGCCCTGTTCCGTAAAGTTCTATCTTCCAGAGGCTTATGACGTATCGCTGATCTAGCTGTGGTTGGCACCTGATGTGCGATTCGTGAAGCAGAGAGCGAAGGTACCAAAGGAGCATTCCTCCAACGAGGCCGCCAGCCCACTACGCATGCCTTTCGGGTGCTATTGGCGAGCGAGACGACGGCCAGTAGGTCTCCGTAGTTGGCCACCGCGTGCGACCAACTACATCACGGGAAACGGAGGTATCGATGACGGGACGACGCGAGACGACATCACGGGTGAAGCACCGCCAGAAGATGCTGCGTGAGCTGGCTGCTGAAGAAGTGGTCTATGTCATATCTGGCCAAGGGCATTCGCGTGCAGTAGAGGCCCTTGAGGCGTTACGCCGGATCAAAGACGGGACGTACGGAATCTGCGTGGATTGCGGAATCTTGATCCCGTCGGCCCGCCTACAAGTTAAGCCGGAAGCGACGCGCTGCATCGACTGTCAAACAGAATCCGAACGCCGGTCAACGAGTCATCAAGGAGATTCAGATTATGTTCCCAGAAGATCGGCCTGAGGGCACGCGCCAGATCGAGGGTAGGCCACAATCGCTGATCAATCTTGCCCGTGGCCCGCCTCGCGGTTCGGTCAGCCCGGGGGGGATGGAAGACCTGTCAAAACGGTGACGTAGCGACCCTCGGCTCTGAAGCGCTCCAACGACGGGAGGTGAGGCAGTTGTACCGCGCAGGGCCGTGGATCGTGGCTCGCCTCCTTACAGCAGAGGGCCAGCGCGGTCTTGCCAACAGCCGGTTATTCCCTACTAGCCGACTGGAGCGGATCCTGCTGATGGACGCAACAGCTGTGATCGCATATTCTGTCTTAAACGGAGGTCTATCTCGAAGAACGAACCTCCGTAAGCCGCCAACTAGGCGGTCGCTGCTGAGGGCTGTCGCTCCGTTGCACGAATTGCCGAAGATAAAGGAGAGCCGGGTCTCCGGAGGCGGGCGAACCGGCCTCGCTGATGAGTCTCCTAAAATCGGTCTTTGGTCGGAAGCGCACGCGTCGGGCAGCACGCATTCAGCGTGAGACAGACGCTTTCGAATCCTCGCTTCGCGCTCTTTCGGACGAGGATTTGCAGGGGCGCAGCCAAAGCCTGCGCGAGCTCGCTCGTGGAGGGGCTAGCCTAGAGACGCTCCTCAGCGAAGCGTTCGCGGTGGTGCGTGAGGCGGCACGACGCACACTCGGATTACGCCACTTTGAAGTCCAACTCCTTGGAGGGTTGGCCCTGCACGACGGACTCATCGCGGAGATGAAGACGGGAGAAGGCAAGACGCTGGTTGCGACGCTGCCCGTCTACCTCAACTCTCTCGCTGGGAAGGGTGTGCATGTGGTCACTGTCAACGACTACCTGGCCCAGCGAGATGCCGATTGGATGGGTCCGCTTTACCGATTCCTGGGCCTTACTGTCGGTGTGATACTCGAGGAAATGGGTGACGATGAAGGCGAGGAGCTCAGGAACCGCCGCGCGGCATACGAATGTGACGTGACGTACGGCACCAACTCTGAAATCGCCTTCGATTACCTGCGGGACAATCTGGCCACAGTTCCGGAAGAAATAG
>CP070744.1:5185211-5206507 GCA_020348265.1 Phycisphaerales bacterium
ACAGGACAAGCCGCACCCGTCCCGGTGCAAAAATCGGCAAGGTCACACGCGCCCACAGAGGCCCGGCACTCCGTACTGGCGGGTTCAAAACCGTCGGTTGGACAGTCGTCGGCTATCCCGTCACAGAACTCGACTACGTCACAGATGTCCGCAGCGGCGCGGCACTCCGCGGTACTCTTGGCATCAACAGGACAAGCCGCACCCGTCCCGGTGCAAAAATCGGCAAGGTCACACGCGCCCACAGAGGCCCGGCACTCCGTACTTGCGGGTTCAAAAGCGTCCACTGGGCAGTCGTCGCTTACCCCGTCGCAGGATTCAGCAACGTCGCAGATGTCAGCAGCTGCGCGGCATTCCGCGGTGCTCTTCGTATCTACCGGGCAGGCTGCCCCCGTTCCGGTGCAGAGCTCGGCAACGTCGCATACACCGGCTGAGGCACGGCACTCGGTAGTGCCGGGTTCAAAACCGTCCACAGGACAGTGGTCGCTTACCCCATCACATGATTCAGCAACGTCACAGACGTCCGCAACGGCGCGACACTCCGCGGTGCTCTTAGAGTCAGCAGGGCAGGCCGCACCCGAACCGGTGCAGAATTCGGCAGTGTCGCATACACCTGCAGATGCGCGGCACTCGGTACTGGCGGGCTCAAAGGCATCCACGGGACAGTCATCGCCCACACCATCACAGGATTCGGCAACGTCACAGATGTCTGCAGCAGCGCGGCACTCCGCGGTGCTCTTCGTATCCACCGGGCAGGCCGCCCCCGTTCCGGTACAGAGCTCGGCAACATCGCATGTACCTGCAGATGCGCGGCACTCCGTACTGGCCGGTTCGAAACCATCCACTGGACAGTCATCGCCTACACCATCACAGGATTCAGCAAGGTCACAGACATCTGCGGCTGCGCGGCACTCCGCGGTGCTCTTAGAGTCAGCAGGACATGCCGCTCCCGAACCCGTGCAGAATTCGGCAGTGTCGCATACACCTGCAGATGCGCGGCACTCGGTACTGGCGGGTTCAAAGCCGTCGATAGGACAGTCGTCGCCTATACCGTCGCAGTACTCGGCAACGTCACAGACGTCCGCCGCTGGGCGGCACTCTGCTGTGCTCTTGGCGTCAACAGGGCAAGCCGCACCGGAACCGGTGCAGAGTTCGGCAGCATCACAGGCACCGGCAGAGGCACGGCATTCCGTCGTGGCAGGCTCAAACGCGTCGGCTGGACAGTCATCGTTGACCCCATCACAGGATTCAGCAACGTCACAGACGTCTGCAGCGGTGCGGCATTCCGCGGTGCTCTTCAAATCTGCGGGGCAATCGGCACTCGAGCCGGTGCAGAACTCCGCAGTATCACACACACCGACCGAGGCACGACACTCGGTTGTGCCAGGCTCGAAGTTGGGCAGACAAGTGCCGCTGCCGTCGCAAGTGTCCGGATCGTCGCAGTCCGTGTCCGTCGGATCACCGCATGCAGTCCCCGCAATACTATCGGGATACGTACACACCCCGAGACTGCACACGTTGTCCGTGCAGTCGTCGGCGTCATCACAGTCGGTATCGAAGTCGCAGTTCTCGCAGCCGACAATAAACGTCCCCGCACAGACTCCAGCCGTGCAGATGTCGGTCTCAGTGCAGGGATCACCGTCGTCGCAACCTAGGCCTTCGTTAGCCGCTTGAGCTTCGCAGGTGTCGAGAGTCTCGTTACATACACCGGTGTTGCACTGATCGTCGTAGGCGGAGCAGTCCCTCGCCGATCCACCGCCGCACGAGCCCGCTGAACAGGCTTCCCCCGTCGTGCAGTATTCCCCATCGTCGCACGGATCGGTGTTGTTGGTATACTCGCAAGTTCCGGCATTGCACACGTCATCCGTACAGGGATTGCTGTCATCACAGTCCGGATTGGTGCTACAGGACGCACGCCCGAGAGCAGCCGCGACGATCGCCTGCTGGCTGGGACCGGTATGGGTCGCGCTTGCCGTGTCCGTCGCGGACGCGGTCGCGGCATTATCAGCTGAGGAACTCGTGCTGGCAGTCCCACTTTGATCCGTTCCTTCGGTCCAGCCATTCCCCCAGGTGAAAGACCCGGTATTTCCGGCGACTACGGCTGATATCGCCATGTCTCCACTGACAACACTAACGCTTGCCTCGATTGGATTGGGCGACCCGGTGTCGCTGTAGTTGGTGGCGTTATCCGCGATGGGCGTGGTCTGGTCGACGCCTTCGAAAGTGGCGGCGGCGTAGTGTACGTCGGTCGGAGCCGTACCCCCGTAGGTTACAGCGAAGACGTTAGCCACCGCGTTCTGAATTCCGGACTCGTCAAGATACCACAGCTCGACCCGGGTATATGTGCTTGTTCCAGCTACTACACCGTCAATCCGAGTCAGGCTCTGCCCACTGTAGGTGACCGTGCTTACCCCGACGTCGGATGAATCAGAATACGCGACAACGAACACGAGTAGGCGATCGCTGCCCGCTCCGACCGTGTGCGTCAGGCCGGTCGTCCAGCTGCCCACCCGGGCAACTTGTGCGGCAGCGCTACCGGACAGGAGCAGGCACATCGCCAAAGCGGCGACTGCTCTTGCGAAGAACCTCCCACCTTGTAGCCGATGCACGCTCGCGTCGACGAGGTCGGGCATTCCGCTCGTTCGTAAACGGGAGGGACGGTACGATCTGAAAGCCCCGGTTCGGCTGCTGTGCCTTGCTTCCGCGGTCAGCGGAGCCCGGGCCTTAGCCTGCACCGCTCCGCACCGTACCGTTTCCGACTGGATCAGGCCAGCCATAGCTTGACTCCTCTTGTCGAAACGCGCGTTTCCGATGTGCGCCCGCAAACCGTCCACGGGACCGTTCCAGCAACGCTAGTCACCCCGCACGGGGTCTCGATCAGCGCGATTCTGCTGTGCACCCGGCTAATAACTTCACGGAAGGTCGAAACGGAGAGTGCCGCGGCGTGATCTGTCTTGGACGGCCGCGCCTCTGCAGATTGGCTTGGACGCACCACCCCCATCTGCACCTCGCGTGCAACGGCGCCGGCACATATCAGTCTTGCCAACGTTTGAAACACGGTAATTGTCTCCCTTCCCCACAGGGGCCGCTCGCGGCATCCTGCCTGCTGCTCCACCTCCTACGGCAGGTAGATGTGAGCTCTCCCCTTCCGTGTTGTCGCTGGCACTGAAGACACTCGCCAGCCCGCCTAGAAGCCTGTTGAATAATGTAGCGCCGCCCCTCGTGGGCGGCGTGAAGCCTCGAAAGACGCCACCCACAAGGGGTGGCACTACACTTGGATCACAACAAGCAACTTGTTCAACAGGCTGCTCGGCTTCTTTCAAGGGTGTTCACACCCTTAGTCCGTTCCTCATCCTCCAACCGTGGCCCGTTCAGAGGAAGGACAGGCCAGTCACCAGCGCAACTGCCCGGCCACCCACTTCACAGCCAATGCTCTTCCGGCACTCCGTGCGTGCCGTCGCGCGCACGCGCGCCGAGAATCTATATACATTCGTAGCGCCCTCACTGTCAGTTGGCAACAACAAGTCAGGGGCACTCCAGCACCGATAAACCTCGAAGACAACAGCCTTCAAACACCGACTTAGCACAAGGGCAGCTGGAAGCGCATAATGCCCCGGCCATACCCCACCAAAACAAGCAACTACTATAATCGAATGAGCCAAGAACTTCCAGCCTTTTGGATTCCACTTTCGCTGAAAACGAAATCGTGCAGAGGCCAATATCGAATTCTCGACTGAATGTCGACCGAGAACGAACGTGCTCGGTCTCGCTGAAGAACTTTGTTACGCGATCCTGGTGCGCGTTCGGACCAGGCCCCAACTGATGGGCCTGGACGACAGCCATCTCGCCCCTGGCGTCCCACACCAGGGTGGGCTGAGCTAGCGACCGATAAGTGAACGCTGAAAGGTGCTGAAATCGATGAGGGTAACACTGCCGTCCGGCTCCATGTCGAACGCCCGACAGGCTGGCAGTGCATTCAAGTCGGCCTCCCCAGTAAAACACCTCTGAAACTGTGCATAGTCGGAGAGGGTCACGGCTCCATCGCGGTCGAAGTCGCCTGGTGTGAACGCTTGGCCAGTTATCGGATAGTGATATCCCATATCGATGGTTCCGGTGTCGGTGTGCTCGTCGCTTCGCGTCGTCATCTGGCCAAACCCGAGGTTGTCAGCCATGCCGCTCCCGACGTCAAAACAGGGGCTATCGTAGAGCTGTCCCGCCGAGGAATGGGCAAGATAGTAGTCTCCGTTCGGCCCAGCCACGAAGAGCGGATCATCGTCTATGTTCTTGCCGTCCGGCCAACCTCCGCGAATATCACTGAAAGCTATCGTGACCATCGATCCGTCGTTGTCCCAGATTCCGTTTTCTCCGTCCCACAGAATGCAGTCTGTGAGGTCAGCGGTACTCGGGTATTTCTGGTCCTGCGAGTCGAAGGCCAACGAACGCCCGTCCGACGCCGCGTTATCTGCAAAGGTGGAGGTGGATACTCCCAGAGTGACGTTTTGCCGACAGTAAATCGCTCCCCCGACAAGCAAGCCCAGGTTTTGGCTGAACAGACAGTTGGCAACGGTCAGTCGGCTGAAGGACTCGCTGAACAACGCCCCTCCGGCCCCGCCGGAGTTGCCGCGTAATACGCAGTTCTCTAGTGTCGTACTGCCAAACGAGCTGCGAATCGCCCCCCCACCTTCCAGAAGACTTGTGGCAGCGGCGACGTTATCCAGAAAAAAACAGTCCGAGAATTCCGGGCCTCCACCCGAGTTGTAGACTCCTCCACCCCCTGCTCCAGTGGCGATGTTGGCCAGAAACGAACATCGGCTGAAAGTCGGGCTTTCATGGTTGTTGTGCACCGCCCCACCGCGGCTGGCGGAATTGCTCCTGAAGAGACATCCGGTGAGCACCGGGCTCCCGGCACTGGTGTACATTCCTCCGCCGCACGAAGCCGCAGAGTTGTGAGAAAAGACGCAGTCGACCACGCGCAGATTCCCCCCGACGTTCAGGAGTCCGCCGCCGCAATCATCGTCATCTTGGCCAGCATCAGCTTTGCCAGCCGTGATCGTCAGCCCGTCGAGCAGCGTCGCCACACTCGTCCCATTGGCGGTCACAACATGATAGACGTTGTTGGCGACGCTCGTTCCGTCCGGGAAATCGTCAGCAACGTCATCTCCTTGGAGGTCACCGCTCAGGATCGTCTTATTTATTAGGATGTTGCGCTTGTCTGGTTCCGGTGCTCCAAACCCGGCGAAGCCCCCATAAATGGACACGCCGTCGATAACTCGGAACGTGGCGAGGCGCGGATTGGCCAATCCGCCCGGGTCGGGCACGTAGGTCCCGTCTGCAACGTGCAGGGTTGCACCCGCGGCGGCAAGGGCAAGAGCCGACTGGAGATCGGTGAACGCTTGGGTCCAACTCGAACCATCTTGGATTGAGCCGGGTGCGTGGGTGTCGACATAGAGCACGGTCTGCGCATTTACCGCGCCGGAGATCACGCTCTGCACCAAGTATATCAGGACCACAAACCTGAGCATCCTCTCACCTCCAACCCACACCCCAACTCAACAGCATAGCAGGGAGCTTGCGCAGCCCGTAGCCGAATTCGATGGATTGGTGAGAAAACACGGTCCTGTAACGACTCGGGTTACCGTTCGGGTTTGAGTTTGGGGGGCTTTACGCGGCAAAAAACCTCAATAGGATAGAAGCATCATGCGTGTGTTTAAGCGGAGAATACGTCAGGCGGATGGCACGATTAAGGAATCCGTCCGCTGGTACATAGAGCTGCACAATACTCAGGGTGAGAAGCAGCGATTTGCCGCGTTCCATGACCGAGAGGCGACCGATCGGATGGCCCGCATGCTCTACGATCTGATGGCGTGCCGTACGGCTCGGAAACGTCCCGATAAGAAGCTGCGCAAGTGGCTGGCAGACCTTCCCAACGGCTGGAAGAAGCGTCTGATCCGCATGGATATCGTCGATTCGCAGACGGGGTCGGCGTCGATGGACCTGAGTGAACACCTCCAGGACTACCAGAAGTGGCTTCTCGACCGCAAGTACTCCCCTCGGCAGATTCAGGTCATCGAGTTGCACGTTCGTTCAATCCTCAAGGGCATCGAGGCGACCAGTATTGAGGACGTCCGCCGTGCCAAGGTCGAACGATATCTGGCTACAAGACGCTCGGAAGACAAGCGTTTTGACACGAGCGCATCGCATCGCTTTTTGAAGAGCTTCGAGCAGTTTCTCAACTGGATGGTGCACGACGAACGAATCCTCCGCAACCCATTCAAACACAGTGCACCGCGCCGGCGCTGATCGCTAAAGGGTCATTCGCACGCCCCCGTTCCGGGTCAACAACGAGATACGCCGCATCTTCGGCAGGGAGCAGCATTGAACGAGGCTCATGATGGACAAGGTACTCAGCGCGTTTGTTGGAAGAACAGAACCACTTCCGGACCGGACGATAAGCGTGGTAGGCCTGGGTCCGGGGGATCCAGGTCTGATCACGATCAAAGCCGCTGTTCGCATGCGCCAGGCCGAGGCAGCGTTCTACGACTTCGGAGACCAACCCTGGGCAATCTGGGACCTGCTCGCGCCGGGCGTGGAGAGGGTCCTTGTCCCGTGCGAAATTCCGACTGCCGACATCGTAAAGATGATTCGTCCACATGTCGAGGCTGGTCGAAGGATCGTTTATCTAACAGCCGGTGATCCGCTGGTGTTTGAGCGGGCTGATTCAGTTGCGGAGGCGTTGGTGGAAGCGGGATTCGCTATCGAAATCGTCCCCGGTCTTACGTCGGCACTGGCCGCCGCTGCATACACCGGGATACCCCTTACCGGTCACGGCGTTGCTGGCGCACTCTGCCTCGCCGCCGGCGCAAACCACCACGGTTCCAGGATTCCAGCAGCGAGTCTGGCAACAATGGCCGGCAGTGGGACTCTCGTCCTTTACATCGCCGAGGAACATCTCCAGCGAGTCAGTGAGGACCTACAGGCGTGCGGATTGAGCGGACAGACGCCGGCGACGATCGTCGAAGACGCCACCGAGGCCAGCCAACATGTTATCGAGGGAAGCGTTGACACCTTGGCGGCGGAAGCAAGTCGAACCCGGATCAAATCGCCGGCCCTGGTGTTCATCGGTGCCAATGCTGCGCCGAGGGTGCGGTTGAATTGGTTCAAGCGACACTAGTCAGCGGGTGGAACGGGCCGGTCAACCTGAATGTCCGATGACCTCAAATCCCACGGGGTGCGCGTCCGCGGACTGACATCTTATTACAGGATTACTCGGCACGGCCGATGACATGAATTCGTCGTATCCGTAGAGTCGATAGCTGAGGGGAACGGCGCTGGCGCAGGACCGGCGAGTTACGCGTCTCGCGCGGGTCAGTTCACCCAAACAGGGATTGGCATCCAGGGTGTCAACCGCCGTGGAGAGGAAACATGAGTAAGTTAATGCGTTTCCCGTTTTGCTGGGGAACGGACGCCGTTAAGAGGGCTCCGGACTTGGCAGGATCCGGAAGAAACGACACCGGAGTCCGCGGGGGCTGGTGGGTTCGCCTCATTCTGTTCACCGTGTTACTCGGAACACCCGTCTTCGCCGATGCGCGCGTCCATCCGCACTCCATATCGCGTTTTGGCTGGCGGAGTACTCCTGGGGATCTTCAGGCGCGCCTGGATCGGATCGCCGACTTAGTGGATCAGTCGAACGTACCGAACTTGGTTGGGAGCGAACGTTGGCGCACGCTGCTGTCAACTCATCGATCCAACATCGAACGCGCCGAATCACACAGCGAGTTTGCCGATGCCGTTAACGCATTATTGAAGGATGCGGGAATCTCCCACTTCCACTACTACACCGACGATGACTGGCCCTACTGGCACCTTCAATCGTACTTCGGCTCGGGGGGCCCGGAAACCAAGGTTGCGCACATCGGCATCTTTCCCCGTAGAATCGGCGACTCCTGGTTCGTGAACGGCGTTCTGGAGGGCTCGCCGGCTTCGTCACTGGACATCCGCGTGGGCGATGAGCTTCTCACGGTTGACGGTCTGCCCTTCCACCCGGTAGCATCCTTCCGCGGCAAGGAGGAAACCCCGGTGACTCTCAGACTTCGGAGGAAACCGGGGCTTACTCTGAACATCCGCGTCACACCGGTCAAGGAAACGCTCCACAAAGCCTTTCAGCGAGCCATCCGGCAAAGCGTGGGAACGGTTGAACACGCGGGGTTGAGGTTTGCTTATTTGCATGGTTGGTCGTTGCTCGGTTGGGGCAGGGAGTACCATAGACTCCTCACAATGCAGAGCGGCGTTGATGGTTTGCTCCTGGACTACCGCGACGGTTTCGGGGGCAGCTCCGACAACGCGATGAATTTCTTTTTTGGCGATAGTGGAACGACCGGGGAAGGACTTGGACACTGGGTCAAGCCCGCCGTCATATTGACGGCAGACGGAACACGGAGCGCGAAGGAAGTAGTCGTTGACGCGGTCAAGCAGGCCGGCGTGGCTACCCTCGTGGGAACGAGTACACCGGGTGAAGTGACTTCGGTAGGCTCGGTTCGTCGCATCGGCCCGGACGGGCTGCTCATGTTGCCCGCACACCGAACTGCGTTGGAGGGCAAACCCACGCAGCCGGATTATTGGGTCGATCGCGATATACGCTACTGCGCCGGGGCCGATCCGCAGATAAAGCGGGCGAAAGAGATACTGGTGGGGCTCATTCGAGAACCGGCGTTATCCAACTGACGCCGGTTCAGCCGAGGTTTCAAGCGGCGCGTGATCGGCAAGGTTTCGGGCCAACTCAGCAAAGTCCCTCTCGCGTGTGAGGAAGGCGTCCACAATGGCGGGGGCAAACTGAGTACCCGACGCTTCCGTGATGATGGATACTGCCTTGTCGTGGCTGACCGGGTCCTTGTAGACGCGTTTTGTGGTCAGCGCATCGTAGACGTCGCCAATCGCCGTGAGTTGAGCAGCCAACGGTATCGCGTTACCCTTTAGTCCAAGCGGATACCCCGAGCCGTCGCACCACTCATGGTGGTAGTGGGCAATCTCGGCAGCCATTTCCAGGAAACTTACTCCGGGCGAACGCTCGATAAGTGTCCGAAGCGTCCTGGCTCCGACGGAAGCGTGCGTCCGCATGACCTCCATCTGCTGAGCATCCAGTTTCCCCGGATGCAGTAATATGTGGTCTGGAACAGCCACCTTGCCTATATCATGCAGCGGAACCGAGCGAACCAGATCATGCATGAAGGCGTCGTTGATGCGTTGGCGATAGTCAGGGTTCTTCTGAAGTTCCTCGGCGAGTATAGAGCAGTAGCGAGTAACGCGATCGAGGTGCTTACCCGTGTCGTTATCACGATGTTCGGCAAGCTGTGCCAGAGCATGCATTATTGAATCGGAGGCTCGTATTTGGGCCTCGCGGTTGTAGATTTCGTGTAGTGCCGTCGCGGTGACCTTGGCTATCAGCTCAACGTACTCAGTCTCATACGGTCTAAAGGATCGTCGACCCGGTCGCTCATTAGCGTTGAGCACACCAACCACATGACCCGCCACGCCCAGGGGCACGGAGATGAGCGGCGCACTGGTGAAGAAGCGAGCGTCATACGCGCATTGACAGGCAACAAGCTCCGCCTCGCTGTTGACCTGAATGTGCCTGCCTGATGAAAAAACCTTTCCAGCTATGGGCTCCCCGATCGGCACGCTGATGGTTTCCGCCAATTCCGGGTCTATTCCGGTTGACTTGGCCACACGCAATTGCCGGTCCTCATCCCGAGGGACCATTACTGAAGCTCTTCGGCAATGGGTTACGTTGGTCACTGCGGCTATGGTGTGCCGGAGGACCTGATCGACGCTTCGGCTCGAACCCACCGCGCGACAGAACTCGACCAGGCGCGTCAATACTCGCGTGTGCTCCGCGCGAACTTCATAACTCCTGAGCAGATCCGCTCGCTCGCGATAAATGCGTGCCATCGATCGGACTCGGAGCATAAGTTCCGTGATCCTGATAGGTTTCGCGACGTACTCGTCAGCCCCCGCCTCGAGTCCTTGAAGAACGTCCTTGCTGTCGGTAAGGGCGCTGAGCATGATAATCGGTATGTCGCAAGTGTCGGGGGAGCCTCTGAGTTTTCGGGCACATTCCAAGCCGTCCATGTTGGGCATCATCACGTCCAGGACGATGACGTCGGGAGGATTCTCCTGTGCAGCGGTAAGGGCGTCCTGGCCGTCAACTGCCTCACTGACCTGGTAGCCCGCTCTCTCCAGAGACCGCCTGCAAAGTACTCTGTTAGTACTCTCATCATCGACTACGAGCACACACACGCTTTTGCCCGCGTAATCCGTTGACGAAGCCTCCGGCGCTGCGCCGCCAATGCGTTCGGTCACCTCACCGGCTTCTGGCCGGACTCCATCATCATGGTACACCATGTTGCGACCGGCCTTCTTGGCAATGTAGAGGGCATCATCGGCTCGCTTGAGGGTGCGCTCCAACGAATCGGAACAGCATGTCGTAACCCCGGCGCTGACAGTCACCCTTCCGGCTGCGTCACTGGCCGGATGCGGAATAGCCAGGGACCAGACGGCCTTACGAATACGCTCAGCGAGCTTGACTGCGGATGCACCCGGAGTGTCGGGGGCGAGGACTATAAACTCCTCTCCGCCGTAGCGCCCAACGCTGTCCACGTTTCTGCAAGTCGCCGTCATGGATTCAGCGATTCGGCGCAGACATTCATCACCGGCCTGATGACCTTGCGAATCGTTGAAGGCTTTGAAGAAATCAACATCAATCATAACCAGGCTGTAGGGGTTCCCGCCTCGGGAGAATCGTGCGTGTTCCAGCTCGGCAGCTTCTTCCCACGTTCTGCGATTTGCAAGCGCCGTGAGCGAATCGGTCCTGCTCTGAATGGCAAGCTCGCGGGCCAGACCCTCCAGTTCCTTGTTGCGCTCGCGCAATTGACCTTCCGCCTCCCGCAGACGCAGGTGGGTGGAAACGCGGGCGACCATCTCGTCAGCTCTGAACGGCTTGGTGAGATAGTCACATCCGCCGGCCGCAAATGCCTCGATAACCTGATCTGCGTCTGAACTGGCCGTCACGAAGATTACAGGGATGCCGGCGGTATCTTCCTGGGACTTTAGAATCCTGCAGACTTCCACACCGCTGCGCCCCGGCATGAGCATGTCCAGGAGTATCAAATCGGGACGTTGCTGGGCGGCAATTTCGACTGCTTCGAAGCCATCTTCGGCGACAAGAACCTGGTGCCCGGCCTTCTCCAACGGCCTGGTGAGCACCAAACGGTTGGCAAGGTCGTCATCGACAACCAGGATTCGGGACGCACTGTTCATTGTCGCTACTTACCCGTGCTTCAACGACGCGGCGAACTCCTGCAGGTACACGAGATGATCCTGCAGTTCTCCGAGGAGCGGTCGCGCCTCCTCACACTTACTCTGCTGGCCCATATGCTCGATCTGTTGGGCGGCCTGCCGTGTCGGTTCCGCGCAGACGTTTGACGCCGACCCTTTCAGGCTGTGGGCGGCAAACTGTACCTGCCACGCATCCCCGGCGTTTACGGCCGACTGAAGCTCGGCCAGGATCTTGGGCATGTTGTCCAGAAACGCGGCGAAGACTTCGTCGAACAGTTCGCGATCCCCCCCCAGCTGATCCAGCGCTTTCTGTATATCGACCGGGGTCTCGGGGACTGATTCGCCGTCACCACGGAAATCGCTTTCAAGAGCGTTTGACTCCACCACCTTCGCCGGTTTCCTGGAATCCGCCGCCCATTTCTCGATCATCCTCTCCAACTCTAACGCGCTGACCGGTTTGGTCAGGTAATCATCCATTCCCATGTCGAGGCAGCGATCGCGATCGCCCTTCATGGCGTGGGCGGTCATCGCCACGATGGGCAAGCCACAGAACCGACTGTCCGCACGGATGCGTCTGGTTGCCTCCAAACCGTCCATTTGCGGCATTTGCACGTCCATAAGAACCAGATCGAAGGATTGTTGTTCCAGCAAGGCAAGCGCCCTTAGCCCATCTTCCGCCGTTGTGACATCATGATTGCACTTTTCGAGGATTCTGATCACGACGGTACGATTGATGGGATTGTCCTCGACCAGGAGGATGCGGGCACGATGCCGTCTCCTTTCCACGACCGGACCTGTCGGAGCAGCACCACACTCTTGGGATTTCTGGATACCTGTGAGTGCGCCGATAAGAGCATCGAGAAGGACCGCTTGCCTGATCGGTTTGGTCAAGTGCACGGTGTTCGCCACTGCGCCTTCGCCCTCCTCGGCGCCCCCGTTGCCCAGAGAACTGAGGAACACGATTAGCGGATCACCGCAGGAGGAATCAGCCCTTATTGCGGCGCCGACTTGGAAGCCATCTGTCTCAGGCATCTGTACATCCAGGATCACCAAATCGAACGGATTCTCCTCGGCATTGGCCAGGCGCAACATGGTAAGAGCGTCGGTACCACCCACCGCCGACTCGGAGGAGCAACCCCAGGGTTCGAGCATCTGGCAGAGTATTCGGCGGTTCGTGGCGTTGTCGTCAACAACGAGGATGCGCCTGTCGCGCAGAACGCGACGCGCCGCTGACGTGTGCGCGTCTTGCGTCTCGCGTGCACCGCCGGCATCCCCGGTCAGTTCGAGGGTCACCCGGAAGCTGAAAGTGCTGCCCTGATCTACTTCACTGTCGACCCAGATATCACCCTCCATCAGTTCGATGATCTGTTTGGAAACGCTCAACCCCAGCCCGGTCCCCCCGTATTTTCTCGTAATCGTACCATCCGCCTGAGTGAAGCTACGGAATATTCTGTCCAGCCGATCTGCTGGTATGCCCACACCGGTATCGCACACTGAGAAGAGCAGGGTAACGTTCTCGTCTCTGCGGCTCTCCACCTCAACAGACATCACTACTTCGCCTTGCTCGGTGAACTTAATCGCGTTGCCCACCAGGTTTACAAGAACCTGGCGCAGACGGGCTGGATCACCGCGCAGGCGAGGCGGAACCTCCGGACTAATGGTGCAGATCAGTTCAAGGTTCTTCTCGGTCGCCCGGTGGGCCAGGAGCCCTGCGACATTCTCCACATTGGGAACGGTGTCAAAGTCGATCGATTCGAGTCTCAGCTTGCCCGCTTCTATCTTGGAGAAGTCGAGGATGTCATTGAGCAAGGTGAGCAGCGAGTTGGAGCAGTCGCTCACCGTGCCGAGGTATTCGCGTTGTTCATCAGTAAGGTCCGTCCCCAGCACAAGCTCGGTCATTCCCATGATCCCGTTCATCGGGGTGCGGATCTCGTGACTCATGTTGGCTAAGAACTCGCTCTTGGCCCGGTTGGCCGCTTCAGCGGCAAGACGCGCCCACTCCGTCTCCTCCTGCACCTGTTTACGTTCCGTGATGTCACGGAACACAACAACCGCACCGGTCAGCTTCCCACTCTCGTGGATTGGAGTGCTGACGTACTCAACAGGGAAGGATGTACCGTCTTTCCGCCAGAAGACGTCGCTGTCCATATGGTGCACTCCACCATCCTTGAGTGCAGCGTAGATCGGACACTCCTCACGAGGGTAAGGTGTTCCATCAGCTTTAGAGTGGTGCAAGATGTCATGCTGAAGTTGACCGGCAAGCTCATCCACTGTCCATCCGAGCATCCTGGCCCCCGCAGGGTTTACGAAAGTGGTCCTCCCGTCCAGGCCCAGTCCGTAGATTCCTTCACCGGCCGAGTCAAGGATCATCTGGTTTTGATGACTGAGGCGCTCTATCTCCAGCTCGGCCTGGTTGCGCTCCGCAGCATCCATTGCCAGGGTGACAAGGTCGGCAATCGACCCTGCGAAGTTCTCCTCGTCCGGTGCCCAAACACGAGGTTCGCCGACGTGTTCAAAACACACTGCACCCGCTATCCGTCCACTTGCCCGAATGGGCGCGTCCAACATCGAAGTAATGCCCACAGGAGTCAGATAGCCCGAGGAAAACTCCTTGGTTCTCGGATCGGTGTGGGCGTCATGTGCCGCGATAGCCCGACCTTCCTGCAAGGCCTGGAAGTACGCGGGATAGTCCGCCATCATGAGCTCGACGCCTTCGGAGTGTCGATCGGAAGTTCGTTCGTAGAGATCCCAACAGCGCATACCCGAGCGGATCTCGTTAAACAGCCAGACGCTGGCCCGCTCGACGTGAACAGTCTGGGCAGCGACCTTGGTTATCCGCCTCAGGGCGGCGGCCAGATCACCGGAGTGGATCTCGTCGTCCCTCGCCAGATCCACAAGACAGATGTTCTGATGGCGCAGGCGGCGTTCGCTACTGCGAAGAGCCTCCTCCGCCACCCTTCGATCGGTAATGTCGATGCCCACGCCGACCAGATAGTGCTTCCCGTCCCGCGTTATCCGTTTCCCGGTGAAGTATCGCTGATCCACACGGCCATCCTTGGACATCCAACCGGCCTCTACTGACGATTCTCCACTAGTGAACACCTCCGCTATCGCTTTCTGTACCCTGTCTTTGTCAGCATCGGAGATGAATTGGAGGGGGTGCATCCCGGCTAGCTCGTCGGCGGTATACCCGGAGGTTCGTTCGAGCTCATTGTTCCAGCGGAGAAACTTGCCCTGGTCATCGAAGAGATAGAACACCCCGGGTGTGCTGTCGATCGTCGTGTCGGAAAACTGCTTTTCGCTGAGGAGTTCCTCTTCGGCGCGCCTCCTTTCCGCTACCTCTACTTGCAGCTCTCTGCGTCGCGCTTCCAGCTCCGCAGTGCGTTCCTCAACCTTGCGTTCAATCGAGGCGTAGCTCTCCTGCAGGCGATCGGCCATGTTATTGAAGGACCGGGCAAGCACTCCGATCTCGCCCACAGCGTGAGAGGACGTCCGCTCGGCGAGGTTCCCCTCCGCGATGATGCTGGTTGTCGTAACAAGGTCCTGGACAGGGCGCAGGAGCTTGCGCATCATCACGATGGTAAGGCCTATCCCGATCGCGATGACCACGCAGGCTATGCCTACACTGGAAAGGACTCGAATGGTAAGTTCCGCGTCTACCTGCTTGAAACTGTAGATCAAGCATACGAACCCGATTGCGTCGGCCCCGTCTACTGCTTGAGGAGGGCGCACCTCGGCTTCTTCGGCGAGGCTGAGGTCTATTTCAGTAACATCAGACCAGACGGGCACCACAACAACAAGTTCATCCCGGGAGTGCTCTACTCGCACATCGCCGCGTTTGAACGGCCCGCCCATCGGGTTTGGAGCATCCTCTGGGGGCTCCAGCTCACTGCTGAAGTCTTCAAGCGCCTCATACTCGACCCGAAGGGGCTTGTCTTGTGTCCCTCCCCTCATGCAGGCGAGCATCAACGCGTCGTCACTTGCGGCGGCGTGCAAAATACGGCGGATTTCTTCTTTATCATCGAGCATCACCGCAGGAGCGGCGCTGAGACTCATCGATCTTGCCTGACTTACCGCGTGCTGAGTCACCCGCCGAATCGAGTCAGCGTAATTCTGACGGATCAGCACTGCGCTGATCGTGCCAACCGCGCCGAGCACGATCAGAATACAGAACGTGATTGCCCTGGCTTTTAGACCCAAACACATGCTCCCTGGTGCGCCAAGCTCCCGAACCGCATCCGCGCCGGGAAGGTACACATCGACTGCTTCCTCAACGATGAGGCTTGAGGTAGATCGACGGGTACTTCGCGGGCACGGATGATTCTCCGCATCCAGTGAATAAATCGGTATTCATGCAACTCAACGCGCGTTATCCCGCGTCAAAGTAGCCCTCCAAGACATCGGCCGAGGTTCGATAAAAACGAGTTTGCACAGGGACACCGAGCATGGTGCGCGAGCAAGGCGCTCCTGCAGCACGCGATCGAACGCAACGCGCCTCTCTAACCGATAACCCCTATAAAACCAGATGCGATCTCCATGTGCGCGGCGTGGGCTGTCAAGACCGGTGCACACGTCGGGCGGATCGACATGCGACCCGTCGCTTCATGCGTGCACCGGACTGTGTGGGAGGATCGCAGGCTCGGACCCGACCAGGTTTCGGAATGTGTTCGACACTGGGCATCGGTAACTCAATGGTATCTCGCGTCTATCGCAGCCGGCCAACGGCGACACCGCTTCTGACCATCGCGTGGTCCGCGCTATTGGTGCCGGCGCTATCGGCTGCCCCTGCCGACCAAGCTCTCCAGCGAGTGGCCGTTTTCTACAGTGCGCAGAGTATTCAGCGGCCAGCCGCGTCCGCCCTGCAAGCATCACTCGCAGGCGCCGGGATCACTAGCATCCTGATTGAACTGCCTGCCGACGGAGAGAGCCCGGGTCGCGAGCGCGCCGTTCGTACACTCATTGAGTTCGGGCCGACGATCGCAGCAACCGGTGGCAGGAAGGCTACCACCCTTGCCCTTGAGACACTGCCGGAAATGCCGGTCGTGCGCAGCAACCCGGAAGTACGTCACCCGACGAACCGACAATCATCGACGACCTCGACGACCTCGAACTGCTCGAACTTGAAATTCCGGTGGTCGTGACTGCCTCGAGACGTGAACAGAAAATCACGACCGTACCCTACGCAATCAGAGTCATCACCTCTGAAGACATCCGCCGATCGGGTGCCAGATCGGTACCGGACGCACTTCGGCTTGCACCGGGGATAGATATTGCGGACTTGTCAAGCGGCGTTTACGGCATCTCGACACGCGGCGATCATGCCTTCCTGTCCAACAGACTACTCGTTCTGGTTGACGGACGGCAGATTTATGACTCCGTCTTCGGGGGAACACTATGGGGAAGCTGGCCCTTCCAGGTCGAGGACATCGACCGTATCGAAGTCATCCACGGACCCGGGGGGGTCACCTGGGGAGCCAATGCCGTCCACGGAGTGATCAACATCATCACGAAGGACCCGACGGACCAGCTTGGATTGACTGTAACCGCCGGCGGTGGTTCCAGAGGAACGTTCAAGAAACACCTCGGCTATGCATTCACTAAGGATAAACTGAGACTCCGAATCTCTGGAGAATACGAAGCCAGCGACGGTTTCAGCAAGGGCGGATCAATCCTGCGCAGTCTGGAGGACGACTATAAGACCGGGCGGGTTTCTTTGCATGGCATCTATGAAAGCGACGCCGAAAGCACGTTCACGTTCTCCGCGGGAAGTGCCGTCGTGGACGGCGCCTATCCTCCACCGCCAACCGCGGGGATAGGCCGGCGGCGAAATTCCGGAACACAGGCTTCGTTCCTGCTGAGTAAATGGGTCCATCGCGAATCGGAAAGTAGTACATATGAGCTAACGGGTTACGTCAACGACTTCCACGCATCACCCGGTATCCCGATGATGGATTTCCGTTACCAGCAGTTTGCCGTACAGTTCGGCCACATCTTCAAGCCTAATCCGCAGCACAGGCTCGCCTGGGGAATCGACGGACGCATCGAGTTGCTGGACACAACGAATTCCGATCCCTTCCTCCTGTCAAAGGACTTCGTCAGTACGGGGAACATCGGGGTGTATCTGCAAGACGAGTGGTGCTTCGCCCCCAAGTGGACTCTCAATGCAGGCGGGCGCATTGACTACGAGTTCTATGGCGGTTTTCAGCCTAGTGCCCGTGCCGCCCTATCCTACGAGATGGACGATGGTTCCACGGCGTACGGGGCAGTATCACGGGCGTTTCAGATGCATCCCGCGGGCCTTCGCTTCTTCGACATGCCTCTGTTGAACGGCTTGGCACACACGACCAGGCACCGTGATCCAGAGGCCGAGGTCCTCTTTGCCTATGAGTTCGGATACCGCAAGAGGCTCTTCGAGCGCTTGGACGTCAATTTGAACATGTTCTGACACGAATTCAGAGATGTTACCACCATCTCCCCAAGGCTGGGACCGCCGGGATTGCTGCGTTTTGACATCGACAACCGTGCCGAGGCGTCGCTATGCGGCATCGAACTGGACACCACCTACAGCGTTACCGACGACCTGACGTTATTATGGCACTACACGTATCAGGACCTGAACTGGCGATCGTCGGCTCCCTTCCATGAGAAGGAACTACTCTCCTCTCCGCACAACAAGTTTATGATTGCAGCGCGCTACAGCGTTAACGACGATCTTCACCTTTCCGGCCACTTGTACTATGTCGACGAGGTCAAGTCGCCCAACCCGGAAAACCCGTTTGTACCTCGTTCCATCGATTCTTACTTCCGTCTCGATGTTCCTGCTGAGTATGAGTTTATGGCCGATAGAGCGTCCGTTGCCATCGGAGCACGTAACCTGCTCGACTCCAATCACTACGAAGGGGGAACGCTCTTTCTAAACGACGCGGAAGTCCCACGCATGATCTACGCCGAGTCCCGGTTGGCTATAAGGTAAACGTGAAGCGGACAGTCAACTGTCGCTGATCTTGTCCCCGTGCCCCCCCACCTTGGTCTTCGACTCCTGCAGCCGTAAGAGCACTTCGCTGGCAATCTCCTCGACGGCCTTGTAGGACACATCCACCGAGCGCCAGCCGTACTTCGCGATGAGTTCGTTCACCGCCCGCAGCTCGCGGGCGATGTTCCCCCGGTCGGCGTACTCGTCATGTACATCCGCTCCCCAGCTTCTCAGGCGAGCTTCGCGCACGACGCGCAGACGGTGCGGGTTGACCATCATGCCGATGACCCGCCGCTGATCGACCTTCAGCAGCTCCGGCGGAGGTGGGCTGTCGGGAAACAGTGGAACGTTGGCCGCCCGAATACCGCGGTAGGCGAGGTAGAAGCATGTCGTGCTCTTCGACGCCCGCGAGACCCCCACGAGGATGACGTCCGCGTCGCCCAACTCGCGTATGCCCACGCCGTCGTCGTGATGTATGGTGTACTCCACAGCGTCGATGCGATCGTAGTATTCCTGATTCGATTTATACAGAATCCCGGGCTTGGGGCGACGGGTAAGCTGGAAGAGGTCGTACAAGCTCACCAGCACAGGCCCTAGAAGATCTACCACGGGAACCATATAGTGCCTGGCCGCCTCCTGCATGGCATCGCGGGCCTGATCAACCACCAGGGTGTAGAAAACCAGCGCTCCGTCATCGGCCGCCCTTTTCACCAGATCCCAGACGGTCTTCGGCCTTCGGACCTTGGCCTTTCGTACGATGTGCACGTCCTCTTCAAACTGAACCAAGGTCGCCTTGATCACCTGCTCACACGTTCTGCAGGTCCCGTCGGAGACCAGATAGACCGTGTGCAACTTCTCTTCTGACATGCTCTGCTCCACAGACTCGCCCGCGTCGCTTTCGTCGTCCTCGTCTGTCACACAGACGATCAATGCTGCGCTAGATGATAGGCATACTCCATAATGCGTTCTCATACAAGACAGCAGCCCACGGCGCCGGGAGGCCGGAAGATGAACACCACTTTGGCCTTGGGTTCAGTATCTCGTTCTGCTACAATGGCCGATTCGTGCTGCGTTGTTTGAAGGAGGATCGGAAGATGCGACAGCTGCTCTGCGTTATACTGGCCTTGACGATGGCCCCCTTGTGCTTCGGCCAACGGGCGAAAGTCGTTCCGCAGGAGGTTCTGGATCGCATCGTCGATGAGGACCCCAACCCCCTGCCGAGGTATATGACGCCTGCCGAGCGCCTGGCCCCGCTTCCCACCCCGGATTCGCTCCGGCTCACTCCGCCTACCGGGTTGGTCGCCACTCCCTCTGAATATGACCACAACCGCGGTCTGTTGGTTAGGTGGGGCTCGTTTAACTCAGAAATCACGGCCATGACCGTGCCGATCACCACGGCCGATCCCGATGCTATTGTCTACATCCTGGTGTGGAGTACTTCCCTTCAGGCAAGTGCCACCGCTACGTTAACCTCAGCGGGCGCGGATATGGATCAGGTTGAGTTCATCGTTTACGACTCCGACAGCGTTTGGATACGTGACTACGGCCCGCGGTTCATCCTGGAGGATGCGGAAGAGGCGATCGTGGACCATACATACAATCGCGTGCGCCCAAATGACAACCTCTTTCCCGATCATCTCGCCGGGCTATGGGGCTTGCCCGAGTACGACATTCCGCTCACGCACGGCGGGGGCAACTTCCACCTGTTCTCCACCGGCGATGCCTTCATGAGCGATCTGATTCTCAGCGAGAACACCCTCCTGACCGCCCAGGAGGTCAAGGATTATTATCGAGACTACTTGAACGTAGACCTGACCATCTTCCCGGGCTTCCCTTTCAGCTTCGACGGGACAAAACACATCGACATGTGGATGCTGCCGGTCCAGGACGACACGGTGATAATCGGGCAGTACTCGAGCAGCACAGGCCAGCCGTATACAATCACCGAGAATGCCGTGACGGAACTTGCCTCCCGAGGATATACGATCTACCGGACACCTGGGTGGCAGTCAGATGGCATTCACTACACCTACACGAACTCGGTGATCTTCAATGATTTGGTCTTTCTCGCCCAGTACGGCGGATCGTTCTTGGGCCAGGATGCGGCGGCGCTTGCCATGTTTGAGATGGCCTTCCCCCATCACCAGATTATACCTGTAAACTGCTCGGGTATTATTGGCTATTCAGGGGCGATTCATTGCATCGTCATGCATGTGCCCGGCGAGAATATCCTGGACTGCAACGAGAACGGGATCCCCGACGAAGAGGACATTCTCACGGGAACGAGCAGCGATGCCAACGGTAACGGCATTCCCGACGAATGCGAGGTCGACACACCTCTACTTGCCCCCGCGCCTCACGATGCACGCAAGAATCGCTACATCTCCATCGTGCCCAATAACCGCGAGACGGTCGCGATTGAGGTAACTCTGGCGTCTATGATGCGCTGCAGTGGCGACGACGGCAGAACCTGCAGCAGCGATGATGATTGCGTCGACCCACCGGCGGGCACTTGTGCGGAACATCCCCAGGTAAACAGCCACCTTGGATGGATGAGCGAACCCGACGTGAACGACTGCGCCACTGTCGTGTCGACGCCGGTGTATCGCGCCTGGCCGGAAGAATATGTTCACATTAGCGCTTGCCAGATCATCCCCGTGGCAACTTATGAAATTCGGGCGACTCCGGACACCGTGGTGTACAGCGACTCGCTCTTGATCGGGACTATCACCAAGCCCGGCCCACACCATTTTGGAGATACCGCAGGCGTTGGCACGGGCGATCTTCCTCCCTTGCCCGGATTCACCCCACCCAACGGCATCGCCAACGTGAACGACATCACAGCGTATCTGCTAACGGCTTACGGCCCCAGCACCCCCAGCGCGGATCGGACGTGGGTCGACCTGCACGGTCTCGGCGACGGGTGCCCACCCAACTACATCCTCAACGTATCCGATCTTCAGCGCATTCAGTTCGGTATTAAGGGATTGCGCTA
>CP070744.1:5206607-5228766 GCA_020348265.1 Phycisphaerales bacterium
CCGCATGATACTAACATACACCCTGGATCCGTTCTTGGGGGGCATCTATGAGCGAGCCCCCGTCAATAGCAGGAACGGGAATGGCCAATTTCGCAGTGGCAGATTCCAGCCAGCGACTCTCAGTTCTTGATGTTCTCGTCGGTGATCGTTCCGTGGAAACCCGCCAAGGTGGCTACCGTGGCGCATTCTTCGGCTGTAACGGTGGCGGAGGCGTCATTCTCGATGTACCAGATAATCGACGAGCCATCCGTCTGGGTATCCTGGATGATAAGGACGAGTTCCATGTCTGCCACACCAACCGCAAAAGGCCGGCCGCCTCCGCCGAAGAGATCAGCAACCTCACCGGCAGTGTCTGTGCTACCATCTGCGTCGACGAGAATCCAGATATCCCCGGAGGTAGGTGTCTGATCTCCGGTGGAGTCGTCTGCCGACGTGCCTTTCAAGGTGTTCATCCCAGGACCATAGCCAGGTTCGAAATCCAGAGTATCCGCTGTGGTGAAGTCTTCGATGGCGTCGTGCCCGTTCTCCGCTGCGGTTGCTTCGAACTGGAACTTGTCACCCCCGCCATCGCCGCGAAGTGTGTCGTCACCTCCACCGCCTTGAAGAATGTCGGCATCGGCGCTTCCTCTCAACTTGTCCTCACCCGGACCACCCTTGACCCACGCCTGCATAACCATCCCGGAGGTTAGCACTAGTGCCCCTGCGAACCCACTGGCGTCGACCCAGTCAACCCTTACCGCGCCGGTAATGGTCAGATCCTCTTCGCCCAAAATCGTGAGCTTCTCCACTGAAGCTGAGTGTGTCTGAGTGACCGTTCCCCCGATTGTGATCGCCTCCGCTTCGGTCGAGATTGTGACGTCTTCCCAACCGGTAAGAGCCAAGTTATTCCCGAGGTCGTCACCGACAATGAGTGATAAGGTATCCGAGGTGCCGGCCGTCGCACACAAGATCGTAATGTCGGCTGTCGAGGCAGCGCCGTTCTCTATCTCAAACGTGCCCTCGTTCGCCACGGTGATCGTCGTCGCTTCCGAGGCATTCTTCATCCTGAAGTTGGAGGCACCGAAATATGACACATCTATCGGATTACCGGTGCCCGGCGCGGTGTCGACGTAGATGGTCTCGATGTTGGAGACGTTGGTCTGCGTGATTGTCACGTCGGCATCACTATCGTCTAGCGCCAGAACGTCCGTACCGTAGCCCCCACCCGATGGTATCCGCAGTGCCATACCTGCCCGCGGACGCCGAGAAGTCGAAAGTATCGTCGCCACTTCCTCCGATACATGTGATAGGTCCAGGGGAAACGTGGATGGGTATCGCTACGTCGCCGGTGGTTTCGCCGGCATCGATGGTCGTGACCGTCTCATCAAGCTCGGCCTCCAGGGTGAAAAGTGCCGAGCCGGAAAAATTGACCGTGGCAAGCGACGTTCCGTTGCCGCCGGTTACTCGCCGCACTCGATTGGGCACATCACCCGGGCTGACGATAGTGATCGTCTCGTAGCCGCTGCCGACGTCTTCCGGCTGCACAGTGATAACGGTCTCGTCGTCGACATCCACGACACCGCTGACCGTCAGCGTGGCAGAGTCACTAGTTCCGCTTAGAGCCACACCGGCCACGTCGACGGTAAATCGTTCCGTCCCATCAGCCCAGCCGAAGTCGGTCGGAGCGACCAACACATTGGTTACGAACAGATCACCACCGTCCACAGCCGTGTTCTTGTTACTGACGGTGTGTACGGCCTCTGCGTTCACCAAATCTAGCGTCATGGGGTACTCAACCGTGTTTTCAAGCTCGATGATCTCAACACCGGCAAGCAGGGCGGGCGTTATCGTAAGGGGCCCGGTACCGGTGAACTGAACGTCCAACGTATCCGTACCCTCACCGCCGTCGATCGAGTCTTCGTCGTTCAGCGTGTTGACAAGTGTTCCGTCGGCCGTTTCAAACAGCGAGGCATCAAAAACAACATCACGGGCTCCGCACACTAAGTCGTCCGTATCGATCGTGAGGTATGCCCATCCGTGACCGCTGCCAACGAGGCATTCATCGGATTGCTCATCGCACCCGTGGATGCAACAGTACGCACACGGATCAAACGGAGGTGGAGCAGGACAGGGATCGCCGGACGATACGCAGCCAACCGCAGGATCGCAGGTTTCCACCCCTGTGCAGAATAGGCCGTCGTCACAATCGGTTTCCGTAGAGATGCAGTATCCGTCCACACACTCGTCATCCGTACAGAGGTCTCCGTCATCACAGTCGTACGGTTCGTGGAAGCAGAACTGATCGGAGTCACAATAGTCGTCGGTGCATGCGTCTCCGTCATCGCAGACAGCATCGCTGGTGCAGAACTCTCGACACACTCCGTCAACGCAGACCTCATCTTGCGGGCATTGCACGTCAGTGTTAACGCATACGTTATCCTCGCACTCGTCCTCCGTGCAGAGATCCGCGTCGTCACAATCCGCTGTCTCCAGGCAGATCACGCACTTGCCCGTCTTTTCGTCGCGCATCAGGTCTGCCACGCACGGAGAATCGCCGGAAAGGCAGCCCTCCTGCGAGTCGCAAGTCTCAGTGCCGGTGCAGAACAGGCCGTCATCACAGTCGACAGCCGAGTGCCCGCACGAACATCCGTCGCAGGAATCCGTCGTGCATTCATCGCCGTCGTCACAGTCGGCGTCGGCGGCGCACTCCGCGACACACCAGTCATCATCTTCATCGCAGAGTGCACAGTCGTCATCGGATGTTCCACAAGGAGGCGTGCCCGCCCGGCAAATCTGTTCCTCACAGGTTTCGAGGCTATTGCAGGACAGTTCGTCATCGCAATCGGAATCCTCCCGGCAGGGTCCGCCAATCGTACCGGGACCGGAAAACGGGCATGCAACGCACAGGAACAGGATCAGAGCTGGAGCAGCGTACGCCGCGCACTTGGGCACATGGTTCGACACAACCTTATCTCCGATAGGCTCTTTCGCGGCTGATCGACGCCGCGGACTGTGACCACGACGGCATGTTATGGACTATGTCAACTGTCCAGGCTATGAGTTCTTCCGGCGAGAGTGC
Source organism: Phycisphaerales bacterium (assembly GCA_020348265.1). Classification (GTDB taxonomy): domain Bacteria; phylum Planctomycetota; class Phycisphaerae; order UBA1845; family UBA1845. The sequence goes on from CP070744.1 coordinate 5,209,666, forward strand.
CCTGGGAAGTAGAAACGGTTGACAATAGAGTGCGCATCGCTGATTCCTGCCAACAGGAGAGAAAGGAACGATGGAGCACCTTGAAGATCTGTCACGCGAAGAGCTGCTCAAGCTTATCGACGTTCATGCGAAGAACTGGCTGGCCCACGATGGGTGTTGGTTCCTGGCCGCTGAAGAGAAGTACGGGTTTGAAGCCGCCATCGAGCTCGACACCCGCGCGGTCGGACTGTTCTCGCAGGCCGAGGCCAAGCGGATCGTCAAGGCCTTCGAGATCCCTGAAAACGGTGGACTCGACGCCCTGACAAAAGGCCCTGCGCTACCACCTCTACTCCACGGTCAATCCGCAATCGATCGAACGCCCCGACGATAACAGGCTTGTCTTCAAGATGCTCGATTGCAGGGTCCACGCCGCGCGGCGTCGAAAAGGCCTGCCCGAGTTCCCCTGCAAGCCCGTCGGCCTCGTTGAATACACCGAGTTCGCGCAAAGCGTCGACCCGCGCATCCGTACCCGCTGCCTGCAGTGCCCACCTGATGACACTAAAGGCAGCGGCTTTGCCTGCGGGTGGGAATTCTCCCTAGGTCGGGGTGGCTAAGGGCGGTACACGTCGCTCACCCGTGCACAACCGTCCGCTTCGCCACAGGTGTCGAATCTTGTGTAGACATCGCACGCCTTATCTTCCTCGCCAGCGCCGTTCACTCGCCCGCCGAGGCCCGACGCGGCTTTCCTCATCAGGTTATCATGGTGCGCCAAAAATTCGCGACGCACATTCCCCAAATTTCCCAGTTTTACAGCTGTCGTGCCTCGCTGCCCACCGCTACCAAACAGGTAGCGTGTTGTCACATCCTGTTCTCACTCATAATCGTACCGGGCGATTTGTAGACGTACAAGATTCTTCCTTGACCTCAGCCGTTCCTGACCGTGGAATACAGGCGGACTGGTTGCGCGGTATCAGTCTAACCGATAGTTCTCTCTGGTAAGGGAATTGCTTTTCAAAAGGAGTAGACCGTTATGAAGACCAAGGTTTTTGTAATCTGTACGCTTTTTATGGCGGCAACTGTCGTCGCTCAGCCCGCAGAAGTCGATGAAGACCTCCTCAGCCAACTCTGGTACATGGAGGACGCGACGCCACTCGACACCGGACAGTTTGATCTAAGGTTTGGGTTTGACTGGGTCACGGAGTCGGGGCATGCGAATCTCGGCGACTCCGACGATGACTACGTAATGGAGACGGCCTTCGTGTGGGGCGTGGCCGAAAACTTCGAACTATCCCTCGCCTGGGACGCCTGGCTGGGCGATAGCGGCGACATGGGGCCATTCGAAGATGGCAACTACGACACAACGCTAGGCATGTTGTGGCGGCTCCACAAACAAGGCAACAAATGCGCAGAAGCCGGATGCCTCCGCATGCCCAATATCGCACTGTCAGCCGCCGTGCGCCTCCCCACCGGCTGCGAGTCGAGTGGTGTTGACGGTGAACTCCGCCTGATCATGACCAATGAGTATGACAGCGGCATTCGCTCACATATCAACGTCTATGGGCTGGCCATTGACGGCGATAACCAGGAGTCCGTAGGCGCGGACTGGATGCGTGCTGACTGGGGCGGACTGGATGATGACGACGGCTTGCTGGATCCGCGCGATTTCCAGTGGGGCATCGTTCTCGGTGCCGACGGCCCGTTGTGTGCCGACGGCGCGGTTCGCTGGGTCGCCGACTACCTGCACAAGGCCAGCGAGTTCAAAGGCAGGGGCGACATGGACATCTTCGAGTTCGGCTGGGAATGGACGATGTCGGAGATGCACAAGGTGGGCATGTCCATGCAAGTCGGCCTGGACCACACCGATGACAACCCCAACTTCGGCGCGGGACTCATGTACGCGTTGTCGCTCGGTGGGTAGAAGAAAGTATCGAACGGGCGGGAGCCTGTTGCTGCTGCAGAGTCGTGAATCGGCTTAGTCTCTAAACAAGTGCTTGGGCGTGCCTGCGACGGCATGGGTGCACGTTTCATAGGTCGTACCGGTTTGCCCCACGGGTCGGCTGCCAGGGTCCAAGGGTACAGCCGGTCAACCTGACTGTGACGGCGCCCTTCGCATCGCCGCTGTAGTGGATTGGATGTCAAAGCGCGGAGAGGAAACTCTTGTTTTCTCTCCGCGCTTTTTATGCGCCTCCATACGGGCGGCGACTTGGCGGCCGAGCGCTCCGCAGTGCGCCGGCGTTCCCCGCCCGCAGAATCACAGCCTGGACTGTGCCTCTTTGCGCCGAACATCCCTCCGACTGATTCGCTACTCGTTCTGAAAGAATCGGCGGTGACGCAAGCGGTGGGCCACGATCCGGCCCAGACGAGAGTCATGGGTGGGCGCCTCTCACTGAATCCTCATCGCCTCGTTTCGCCCGAACGCACCACTCAGTTTCACTCTCCTTACGTGGCTATCTTCCGCACGGCGCACATTTTTTGCATTGACGGTTTACTCTGGCCGGATGGATTACGCTCCTTCGTGGCCAGTCCGTCGCTCTGCGCAGGCCTGCCAATTGGGTGCTGCCCTTTTTTTCGGACGACCTTCCTTGACAGCTTGCGACGTAAACCGCATAAGAACACTCTTGGTGCGGTCGTGCTGGCTCCGAAAGCGCTACCGCGTGTGGAAGTGTTGTTTCTGGGAGTAAAGACGATGGCATGGATTTGGAATTTCGTACTAGCGGCGAGCGCGGCGTTCATGGGCGTTTGGATGTACTTCGTGGCTTTTCCAACGACGTGACACCGGCGAGTCACAGTTAACCGCAATCTACTTCGACTTTGAGTAGCTCGTCCATCTTCTAGGAGGTTGGCGAGCTACTCTGCTTTTTTTGGCTTGGCGGCGGCTTAGTATACATGAGTGGCCCGACATCGGCCGACCGGCCGGGAGAGATTCTCGCGCGGAAGTGAGTCGCAATGGTGGCGTCTCACTCGTATCGCAAAGGGAGCGGGTGTCCGGGAGGTGGAAGACAGCACTCGGCCGCGCTGACTTCTCCAGCATATCCAGGACAAGCAAGTGCTTGTTACGATCCTGTCTCGTCTTGACCCTCGTATTCTAGCAGTTACGCACGATGCGACGTAAGGCACAGTTGCCGCGCGTGTGCTGAACATCCTATCCCATAGTCACGCACACCGTAGCCCGGCTCCAATGTCCACGATAGATCGCAGCGTGATCCGCACATACAACAACCTCAGATTCTTCTCCCGGGGGAGAGGAAGCCGGCCAAGTTTTGAGACCGCGGCACGAAGATGCCCCGAACCTCAGTATCTCTCACTCCCTGGAGACACCGAGAGTATCACTCCAGCGGCAAGGTAGGCCAAGGTGGTGTCACTCTACGCACACTTGACCAACATGGCGAGACAAAGCGAGACGAGAGCTGATCCACAAGCGACGGGCGTACCGCTAGTATGAGTTCTTGATTCCGGCTGCAGTCCCGCAGGGCCGCCTCAAGCGCCGGCGCCCACCCTCTTCCGGCAAACTCCAGCGGTCCAATCTCGTCGATGGCTATCACGTCGACACCGTGGTTGACCGCGGCGACTATGGCGGCGTTACCTGCCGCAACGGCCTGCTCGACAAAGAAATACATCCCCGCGGCGGCCGCGCAAGAGCCATCCCTCACAATACGGGCCAGCTCGCAACGTCTGCCTGTGCGAAAATCGAGAAGATCGTATCCAACTCGCTTGTCACTATTCCATACGGCAGGTGAGGCAATCCCCCCAACAGACCGTCCGCTTTCACGCGCCTGGGCAATGTAGCTGCAGAGAAAGCTGGTCTTGCCCTCCCCTTTTGCAGCTGTAGCGATAATTACATCCACGCTTGATCGCTCGTTTTGCACATTGGGTTCCCGAATGGCCCGGATACCCTTGCTTGGTTAGCGTAGCATGGTACACTTCACGCCAGTGTTTGGCGCCCCCGCACGCTATTTGGCGCGTTGCTGCTGGGAGTGTTTTTTTTGAGTGTCGATATGCCTGTCGAAGCACATCGCGTTCAAGAGAGTCTTCCGGCTAGGCGTACCGGCTTCACGCTCATCGAGTTGCTCGTCGTCGTATCGGTAGTAGCGCTCATGATGGCCGTGCTTTCCCCGTCACTGAAATCCGCTCGCGCCCAGGCCAAACAGGTTGTCTGTGCTTCTCGGCTGAAACAATGGGCGGTTGCGTTTACGTGCTATGCCGGGGAGAACAGCAGTGTTTGGCCTCACTGCGACGGATTGGATCGCGGTCCGCGAGCACTCGACGACCGCCACATATCGCCTGAGGATGTGGCTGACTGGCACGGATGGGTGGATCTGCTTCCACCGATGATCAATCTGACACCCTGGAGAGATCATCCACGCTACGACTATCCGAAGGAATCGACCTTCTATCAGTGTCCTGACGGGGGTATTATTGACGGGCAGAACTACTCATACCGCCCCAAGCGAGAGGGCTACTTCAGCTACGCAATGAACTCCTGCCTGGAGTTGGACCGGAACGCCTGGCCTCCGTTGGGGGGAACCGATTACCCCATGCCTTCGTTCCTCAGCACCGCCCGGATCGCCTGTCCGCAACGCGTTTACGTCCTCTTCGACCAGTTGTTGGACCCGCGCAAAGGCTTTGACGCCAAGAAACTCTATCGTGGTGCGGGGAAATACTGCGGTAGTTATCCGAAGTCGTTTTCCGCCCGGCATCGTCATGGGAAGGACGCGCTGGGTGGCAACATACTGTTTGCTGACGGACACACGGAGTGGAAAGAGAGTGTTTGGGATCCGCACTGGAATCCCGAACAGGAGGTTCCCCCGCGGAGCGACCCGAACTGGTATCCGTACCCACCTCCACCTCGTCGAGATGACCCTGATGACGAATACTAATAGGGGATAGAGACAATATTGGATGGATCGCTCAGGGAGGGGGGAGCGATCCTGTTTCCAGGAGGAAGTTGATGAAGAAGCAAATGGGTTACATCGTTGCGGCTGTGTTGCTGGCGTGCTGTCTGCCGAACTTCGGCTACGCGATCGAATTGGCGATCCATGACATTCAATTCAACACATCGGATGGTGACGCCAGTATTTACAACGGGCAGATCCAGGATGTGACCGGCGGTGTTGTGACACACATCTGGTCGGGGTTCAACGACCGTATCTACTTGCGTGATCCAGCGCATCCCACTTGGGGAGCGATTGTCGTCAAGGACGGTGAGGGTGGCGAGCTTGCCGGCAGCGTCAGCGTCGGGGACTGGGTCAGTTTCCAGGACATCTACATCGACGAGTTCAGAGGAACGACTTTTCTTCAATATAGACGCAGCTTTGCACCGGACGTGTCGTTTAGCGTTGTAAGCAGCGGCAACGCCGTGCCCGCGCCTACGACCCTGACGGTGACCGACTTGATAAACCCGGCCAACCACGCGGTCACCGAGCCGTACGAAAGCATGATAGTCACGTTGGAAAACGTAACCGTCGGACAAAAGGACCTCGGAAAGGCAGACGACAATTATGAACTGCTCCAGGGAAGCCACACCGCCTGGGGAACTGATTACATGAACATCGAGGCGGGCGGACCTTACGATCCACGGATCGTCACAGGAATTCAGCTGACGAGTATCACCGGGGTAGTGGAGCAGTACACCGGTGATCCAGATTGGGACTACTATCAGCTGAACACGCGCTTTGCCGCAGACATCGTACCCGAACCCGCGACATTATGGGTGCTGACGGGGGGGATCATCTTGGCCTGCAGGCGTCGATCGCGCAGCGTGATTGTGGATGCGTAATTCGGGAGCACGGCGGATGCGACGCTGATAGAGGCGTGGCGCAGGTGTACACGCGGTCCGACGCGAGCGCAGTAGTAGATTCGGGGTTCTGATATGTTTGCGTTTTTGGCTTCCCTGGCAGTATGTTGTAGCTGTGCAGGCGCAGCGGACGATCTGCTTACCATCCATGAGCTCAACTTCAACACGACGGACGGCGATGCATCGGCATACGCGGATCAGGTCGTGGACTGCGCGGGGGGAATAGTCGTCGGCAAGTTCGCGGGCTGGCGGCCGCGGGTTATTCTCTATGACCCTACGTACGCAGATGGTTGGAGGGCTATTCAGGTTAAAGACTGGACGGTTGGCGATCTCTTCGATCAGGTGATGTTGGGTGATTGGATAGAGCTTTACAGCATGGAAGTTGAAGAGTTTCGCGGCAACACCATGCTACAATGGTACACCGAGAACTCACCCGGTTTCCTGAAGATAAGCAGCGGACACGATCTTCCGCTCCCCCTGCCGGTCTCCGTGGCGGATATCCCCGCCCCGATCGAGCATCCCTACGATGAGTGGTACGTGGAGAATCACGGCGCGGAGTTTCTTGAGGCGACGGTTTTGCTGATCCGCGATGTGACCGTAACCCGTAAAGACCTGGGCAAGGCGGTCGACAACTACAACCTACAGGATGTCGACGGAAACGACTGTTGGGCGGCCGATTACATGAACGAGGATGTTCAGGCATCGGGCTATCATGAGTTCGTCAAGGTCGGGCAACACTTCTGTGCCGTGATCGGCCTCTTCGAGCAGTACACTTACTTGATGAACGGCTGGGATTACTATCAACTGATCACACGGACCACGGGTGATTTGGGTATCTGCGGTGACGGTGATATGAGCGGCTTTGTGGATCTGTCCGACTTTCCTCGTTTTAACGAGTGTCTCACCGGTCCGCGATGCGAAGACTCCGAGCGCGGCTGCTACCCACCGGCGTGGATGGAAGCGCCCCTATCCCTGCCTCTTAGACATTGCCTCATGATGGATTTGGACTACGATGGGGATGTAGATTCGGCGGACTTCGCCGAGTTGCAGGCATTGTACGGCGAGCTGTAACCGCTCGCCGGGAGGAGTCGAGTCCATGAGCATTGGGATACGGATAGCCCAGGCTGCAGTCTGCGCAAGTACTGTGGCTTTTTGCGCCTGTGCCGGGGATGCCGCAGGCAAAACACAACGCGCGCGGGCGGATCGACAACATGCAAGGGAGGTACCCCGGGTGAACTGGGCAATTGAGCTTACAGGCTCCGGTTTGAACAGGCCCTCGACTTTCACTTATGAGCAACTTGTGCAGATGGATATGACCCGGCTCGATGACGTGACGATGTTGCAGACTCACGGGCCGGACAAGAAAGTTACCTGCGCGGGTCCGCCGTTGGGTGACTTGCTTGCCGCTGCTGAGATCAAACCCGGGGAAATGACTGTTGCGCTAGAAGCAGCGGACGGCTACAAGAAGCACTGCCCGTTGGAGGATCTGCGTGCGGCGATCATCGCCCTGCAGGATGAGAAGGGCCGCTGGTTGGCGGAGGTTGATCGTGATTGTCCGCTGCAGCTGACCCCACCGCACATGCCTGGCGACTTTTGGATAAAGAACCTCCAACGTATCACCGTTGAACCTGCCGGAGATTCCTGACCAACCGGATGAGCGGAACCCGCGGCCATTTCTTCTCGCTGCACGAGCTACTGATCATGGCTGCCTTGGGTGCCCTTGGAGGGGTGTCGGGAAGCGCGGTCAGTCTGGTACGGGCGGCAGTACATGCCCTGGTCGCCCTGCCGGGGGGTATGCAGTTTCTCGGAGGAATTCACGTTCTCTGGCCGGTGTTGGCCGTCGGACTCGTCCGTAAACCCGGTGCCGCCACGGTCACGGGCCTGTTGCAGGGAGCCGTCGAACTGCTCTCCGGCAACCCGCACGGTTTGCTGGTCCTGGCGTATGGTGCCATGGCCGGGCTCGGTGTCGATACGGTATGGATATTGTTGGGTGGACGACATCGCCTGGCCACATTCCTTCTTGCCGGAGGCGTGGGGGCATCTACCAACGTATTGGTGCTCAAGATTGCCGGCTCGCTCCCCGGTCAGGGTGTCGCCTCAACCGGACTGGCGATACTCGCGGGCGTAGCTTTCATCAGTGGAATGCTGCTGGCCGGAGCGTTGGGATGGTCTTTGATGAAAGCACTCCTTCTGGCCGGGGTGATCGGGGCACAGCTGGACCAAGCACGGACTCCCTGGCGTCGGCGCATCTGGCTGGGCGTTGGAGCGCTTGGCGTAGGTGCCGTGCTGGTAACCGGTGCCATGCGCTTAAAGCCGCTCCAACCTGAGACCTCGCACGCTTCGATGAAGGGTGCTTCGCACGTCGCCGCCGAAGACGCAACACCACCATAATGATCCATTTTGACCGGTTCAGCTGGCGGTTCCTTGGCGCCCAATCCTGGGCTCTTGAGGACGTCTCGCTGAGTATCGAGCGCGGTGAGTTTGCGACCATCGCCGGACCCAGCGGGTCGGGAAAGACTACGTTGGTGATGGCCATGTGTGGTCTGCTGATGGGTCGACAGGCAGGCGAGGCCCGCGGAAGCGTACACGTCGCGGAACATGACGTTGCCTCTACACCCCTGCACGAAGTCGCCCAGACCATCGCGCTGGTGCAGCAGAACCCGGATACACATTTCGCTACCTTGACGGTGGATGATGAAATCGCCTTCGGCATGGAGAATCACTGCCTCGAGCGAGAGGAGATCCGACGGCGCAGCGACGATGCCGTTGCACTGCTGTCGATAGGCCACCTGGCGGGGCGAGACCTGTTCACTCTCTCTGGTGGGGAGAAGCAGCGCGTGGCAATCGCCTCGATCATAGCCGGCAAACCGGCGGCGATTGTCCTCGACGAGCCCACTGCCAGCCTGGATCCACAAACGTCGCGCGACCTGTTCGAGAATCTGGCAGATATGTGCCAGAAAAGCAGGCTGACCGTGATCATTGTCGAGCATAAACTTTCTCATCTGCTGCCCCTCAAGCCACGTTTGATCTGCATAGAAAAGGGACGTGTAACGGCGGATTTGCCGGCGGAGTCCGTTAAAGAGCATCGCCCCGGTTGGTTGACCGTTCCGTCGTTTGAACCGGTCGCACACGAGGACACCCCGCAACTACGCGTACCATCGAGCAATACTGTCATAAACATGTCACATACTGCTGTGCGGCTCGACGGTCACGGAATCCTTGAAGATGTTTCGCTGCAGGTGCGGGTGGGGGAGGTCGTCGGAATCCTGGGACCCAACGGCGGAGGAAAATCCACGTTGCTCAACTGTCTGCTGGGCTTGATAAAGCCGACCTGCGGGCTGATCCGCGTGTGCAACCGTGAAGTGTCTCCCAACAGCGTTTCGCGGCTGGCTGAGCATGTGGGCGCGGTCTTCCAGAACGCGGATCATCAGCTGGTAGCTGAGACCGTGTGGGATGAAGCCCTCTTCGCAACGTGGAATCTGAAGACCGGTAAGCCAAGCACACGGACGGAGGCGGGGCGATTGCTGGAAGAGGCGGGGCTGGCAGACCGAAAGGACGATCATCCCTACCGATTGAGCTGGGGGCAGAAACGTCGGTTAAACCTGATATCCGCCGTGCTGCACCGTCCACGCCTGCTCCTGCTTGACGAGCCCTTCGCCGGGCAGGATTGGGAGAACATCGGGTTCTTGCTCGAAGCTATTCACGCCGTGCTGAGCCCGCCAACCGATGAGCGCGGAGCCGGGCAACCCGCATCGCCCAACCGTGGGGCATGTTTGATGGTGACTCACGACTCGCGTGTCGTGCTTAGAGCCTGCAGCCGCGTATGGTTCGTTGCGGACGGGCGAGTCGTTGTTGATGCACCCGTGCTCGAGGCATTTGCCCAACTGGCTGCGCTGGGCCATGACGCTTACGTGCCTGAAATGCCAAAAACGGAAACTGCTCGCTTGCAGTAACTAAGGCACGGACAATCTGGGGTGTAGCTCATGCTGCGCTGCAACACGAAAGACGGTAAATGAAGTATCAAGCTGGTCAGACCTTGCTTCATAGACTGCATCCGGTGGTCAAGCTGGCTTGGTTGGTATGGGTCACGGTTGCAGTGTTCCTATTCGACTCAACTGCTCTGCCGATGACGGCCGCCGCTCTTGCTGCCCTCTTGTTGTGGTTCTACAGAATACCGCCCTGGCGAATCCCGGGTCTGAAGGTCTGGATATCCCTGGGGGTCGTAATCCTGGCGGCTCACGCTCTGTCTGTACCGCAGGGGCAACCCCTGTTCGGACCGGTGACTATCGAGGGAATCACTTCGGGAATCCGGGCGGCGGGTCGGTTGCTGGCCGTCATCCTCGTGAGTGCCCTGTTCGTGACGACTACCGAACCGGTTCTGCTGGCATGCGCACTGATTGCTCTCGGACTGCCTTATCGCTGGGGGTTCGCTCTGGTTACGGCGCTGCGGCTGGTGCCGATTTTCCGCGTTGAAGCCCATCACATATACCAGGCCCAGCTGGTGCGCGGTGTTGCACATGACGCCGGTTTTCCGCGCAAGTGGTGGTTGACGCTCAGGCATCTGTGCCTGCCGCTGCTGGTGTCCGCCCTGCGAACCGCGCACACCTTGTCACTGTCGATGGAGGGCCGGGCCTTCGGTCTGCACCCCAAGCGCACCTATATGCGCGAGGTCACTGTGGGACGTAGCGATATCGTTGCTGCTGCGCTGCTGATTCTGACGATCGTCGCGGCGGCTTGGCACATCGTATAGGAAAGTATCGCAGCGCTCATACTCGCGTGGCGGTAAGAACCAGGTCGTCAGACTGGATGGTATCGTAGGGCTCGCGGTCGTAATTGCCCCACACGTTGTCGATGCGTAAGTTCGCTTGTTCGAAGAACGTGCGTAGTTCGTCGAGACTGACCGGATATAGTTGACCGATGTGTGAACGCTGATGCCAGCCGTCGTCCTGCCAGAGGGTGATGTTGGTCACCTGCACAAGACCATCGAGGAACTTGAAGTGCCGTACGGAGACGTATTCGGTGCCGTCTACGGTGGCAACTCTGGGTCCACGGATTGTGGGAAGGTCTGATCTGATGGGCTCGGAGTTAAGGACTTGTACGAATAATCGGCCGCCCGTGCGCACGCATCTGCTGAATTGCTCAACAGCCTCGACAACGCCATCTCTCGTGCCGGCAGCCGCAAGTGAATTCCCCAGACAATAGAGCCCGTCGAATCCACCGCCTATCGCCTGGTGCATGGCGGCGTACGATTCGTTGAGGAACTCGACGCTCAGCGAACCATCTTCCGCGTTACCGCGGGCCACTTGGAGCATCTCCGCGGAGAGGTCTACGCCTACTACGCGGTACCCGCGTCGACTCATCTCACAGGCCTGGCGTCCAACGCCGCAACCGGCGTCAACGATCCCACCCTTTCCCGGAGGGCCGAGTACATCCATCAACACAGGTATTTCGCGGGCAATGCGGGCGGGCCAGTTGATTGAGCGGTCGTAGTGTCGGGCTTTCCGAAACAGATCGCCCACGTCGTTCGCAACCGGTTTGGAGTTGTCCATGATCAACTAGTGTGCACGCGATTGGGGTGCCGTGCAACTCCATCTTTCGCGATCCGCAAGGCAGACTGGACTGAGACCTCGGTTGGTCAAAACGCCCGGCGGGATTCAAGCAGGATGCACACCGGACCGGCGTTTACGGATCGCACATCCATCATCGCTCCAAACTCACCCCGTTCGACGGGTACGCCCTGCCGGCTCAGTGAATCGCAGAACATCTCGTAGACCACCAGGCCTCGTCCGGCATCGGCAGCCGATTCGAACGACGGCCTCCTTCCTCGACGAGCATCGCCTTGGACGGTAAACGCGCTGACCACAAGGGCCTTGCCGTTCACCTGGGCAACGTCGAGGTTCATCCGGTATGCTTCGTCGGGGAAGACGCGCAGGTGCCTCACTTTGTCAACCATGTACGCCACGTCCGCCTCTCCGTCGTCGCGGTCCACTCCGAGATATACGAGAAGACCCTGCTCCACCGCACCGCGGACAGCCCCGTCTACGGTCACGGAAGCTTCGCTGACTCTTTGCACCACTGCACGCATGGGCGAGAACCTCCACTTACTGCTGCTGGCCACCACCTACCAGGCAGCAGGGTCTGTGCTTCTCAATCTGCGTAGTCGAAGTTCCGGTATGATACCTGATAACCGTTCGATACGCCTGAATCTCGTGCCGACTCCGTGACAATCCATACAGATTATCCAAACCGCGGACTGTATGAAAGCATGCGCATTAGCATGAACCCCGCCGCCGATGCGGCAGCCAGCAGAGTAAGGACATTGAATGGCCCCGCCCGCATGCGCCGCGCTGACCAAAGCGCTACGAGCAGCAGAAACAGATTGCCCCCGAATCCTGCCGTGACACGACCGATCGTCACATCCAAGACAGCAATTGTGGGCAATTGAGGCCAAAGAGCCATTATGCACCCAACCGCAACCGCGAGAACACCGGACAAAAAGGCCCCCCGCCTGGCGCGGAGTGCAAGCCTATCTTCAAGCGTACCCGGTGAGTTCTGCGCCGGCTTCGCAGCCGTGCGCGTCGCCAGCCAGGTGCACAAGCCCATCGACGCCGCCAATCCCACAAGCAGTGCGTTGAAAATCACAGGGTAGCGCTCCGCCAGAGGAGTGGGATATGAAGGCAATACCGCAACCGCAATGCCACATGCAGTCAAAGACGTTAGCCCGAAGCTGACGTCAGCCAATCCCCGATTGAAGCTGCGTGAGAGAAAGGTGAATCCTGCCCACGATGCCAATGCGGTTGAGGCCGCCAGAGACAAAGCAACAACTCGAAAACCATGCGAGCTGAAGTCAACAGGCACCGCCAATCGGTAGCACGCTAATAACAGGACGACCACTCCGACTACGGTAAAGCTCAGGCGAAACCCCGGCCAAGGTTGATCCGCGACGCTCACTTGCTCTCCATTGCTGGGAGTAGCTCGCAGACCAGGTCGTGCCTCCCACCTCTGGGCCCAAGCCGCCAAGATGAGGGTGACAGCCAGACTTAAGGCCAGAGCGAGCACCATCCCAGCACCGCGAAGTCCGCCTGGCGAGGTCATGTGGAACACCGGAAGCAGCGCGCTCGCCCAAGTCGCAATCATGACAATGATGAGGAACTGGCAGGTATAGAGCTGCCGTTCCATAGTGGCTATGAGTGCAACGGCGCATGAAGCGCAAAGGAATCCCAAGGTCCAGAGTCCTTCCGGACCGAACCCGTAGTCCCACGCACCTTCGACCGGCACTGCCTGGATGAGATCCACAAGCACATAGACCGTGCGGATGCCGAGGATTATCAACTGCACAGTGAACGCCACCGACCCGACCACCAACGCCGCCAGATATGCACGGTCAGTGACAGAGGGCGGAACCACTGCTCGATTGCCTGCACGCCCTTGTCTGCACGCTGCACCCCCGATCGAGAAGACAAGAGAGGTCATAGCGCAGGAGCGGGCCAACAGCCTGATCGCGTCAGGTGCACCAGACGCAACGCTTCCTGCCAGCGATACCCCCGCTGCTGAAAGAAACAAGATGAAGCCCACCCATGCCAATGCTCGCAGAGACGACCACAGGCATACCAAGCTGGCCAAAGATAGGGTCGCCAGCAGGGGAAGTAACCACCAGCAGGACCCTGCGACCCACCGCGGTGCGCTTGCCCAGACCATCGCGCTATCTACTCCACGAGTATGACATCCATCGAGCGCGGTTAGGATGTGCAGCCGGGATGCGTCCGATCAACTGCAGTTTGTCCATCACGGTTCGCTGGTCACGGGACAGCGCGATACGATCCTTGGCGGGTTCTTATCACCTTTGTACGCTGTCAGGACGGTCTGTTCGGCTTCAATACACTCGCGCATGAACTTGGCAGCATCGGCCAAAGCGGTCTCCGGCCCTGGCAGCGCCCGAGCCCATGCCTTCGGCCACTCGTAGACGAGGTAGCCGCCGTAAGTTAAGCCTTTCAGCAGGTCTACTTGACGGGCTATGTCGCCGTCGCCTTGCCCAAGCGGGGTGTATTCATACAACTCTCCTTGCCGATCAAATCGGGCATCGCAGAGGTGAACCAGTCCGATTTTGCTGCCAAGCCGATGAAGAGACCGCGTGGGTCTCTCGCCGATGATCATTGCGTTGCGCTGATTCCAACACGCCTTTACCGCGGGGTGATCGGCTCCGTCGACCGCGAACCAGACGTCCCCGCTACCGGGGAAGTCACCGCCGTTCTCCACGAGGAGCGTAACATCCTTCTCCGATGCTAGCGGGGCAAGATCTCGCAGGGCATATGCAACGCGAGAAAGGGCTGCCCGATCGTAGTCCCACCGATCCACATCACCCGCGCCGATGCGCACAAACGGACAACTCAGCTCGCTGGCCAACTCGACGACCTCGGCTATTGCCGCGCCCGTAGCGGCCACCTCGCTGCGGCTGTGTGAGGTCAGGCTAGCTGGACTGCTAAGACAGATCAGCTCGACTTTGCTGTCTACAAGCTTCCGACGCGCTTCCTCAGGATCGCGCGCCAATCCGCTCGCAGCGGGTGGAGGCGTTTCTCCTCCCACCCCATGAAGCTCGACCCCGTCGAAACCCGACGAGGCGGCAGTGGCAATAACTTGCTCCAGATCCCATTCCGGGCAGACAAGTGAGCTGAAACCGATCTTCATCGCGGGACGAACCTCCTGTTGGCATTTAACCAGACAAACGAGCACTTGGCGTGCCACGCCCCGGAGAATCACCACATCGGGGAGTCCAAGGTTATCATATCCGCAAGCCTAATCAACAGCCTCAAACGCCGGTGCGCATACAAGACCTTTCGGCAGGAGTATAGGCCATGCATGCTGCGTCCGTGTGAAATCCTCACTCGCGCATGCTGAGATACACGTCACATTCCGGCCTCTCCTTAGTTGGCGCGCGGACTCACGCGCAAGTCGTTGAGAGATGCCGATTGCACGCGCCCCAGCCTCCCAGCATCAACCCTAACCCTTCAGCAGCGCGATCCGTGTAGACAGCCAGGTCGGCGCAATGCAGTCGTGCGTTACTTTGTTAGGCGTGATTTTTGCAGACGTGTATTTTCGCCTTGATTGGAACCAGATACGGTGTCTGCGCGTCATATTGTATAGGCACGGCAACCGAAGGTCTTAGTATGGTGGCAATCCAGCGTGGGTTGACGTTGGGTCGCCCATTGAGGATACTCCATACAAACACGAGAAGCTTTAGCAAACGTGGTTCTTGCCCGAGGAGGTCGTGGTCGTGGATAAGGAAAAGAAACAGAAAATCATCCTAGGTGTCGTTGTAGCCCTCCTCCTGGGCATGGGTTCGTATTGGTTCGTTGCTATGCGCGACACTGGGCCCAAGAGAGACACCGCCGTAAAGACAACGGGCGAGAAGAAGAAGCGACGCGCGGCTAAGACCGACGACAAGAAGGACAATAAGAGAAGAGTACGCAAAGCGGCCGACACAACCAAAAAGACCGTCGAGCGTAAGACGCGCGAAGTCAAGAAGAGGAAGAAGGTGGACAAGAAGCGACGCGGCAAAGGCGACAGCAAGAAGAAAAAGAAGAAGAAGAGCATCGCACCAGCGGCGTAATCGGTCGCTCACAGGCATACTTCTCGAGGCGGTAGCGTGCTCGCTTGAGCGAGCCTGTGTGGGCGGTGTACCCGCAACCCATGTGACTCCGTAATGTTCTGTTGTCCGAGTACCTAGAAAGTTGCTACATGCAGCTTTCCATCGGGCAAAACCTCCATAGCAACGCAGACGCAGGTTCCACAAGCCGAATCCTCTCGGCGGCGTATGGAATCGGTTTGCGCAAGCCCTTACCATACTATCAAGGATTCTGTCCACCGGGCGTGTGTTCCTCGCGCTTCCAGGTATTCGACATGGACGACGATGTGCTATCGGATGTTTCCACCCTCACCCTCGATATCGTCGGCGGCACCTTCGTAGTCATTCCTGCGTACAACGAAGAAAGGTCCATAGAAGCAGTGGTCCGTGAAGTCGCGGCGTCCTTCCCCAACGTGGTTGTCGTCGACGATGGTTCGTCGGATAACACGCTGCAGGCTGCCAGACGCGCCGGTGCTGTGGCACTGCGTCATATGATCAACCGTGGGCAGGGCGCAGCCCTGCAAACCGGAATGGAATACGCCCTTCTTCGCGGTGCACGGTTTGTAGTAACGTTCGACGCCGATGGACAACACAGGGCAGAGGACATCCGGAGATTGCTTGAGCCTGTCCATCAAGGAGAATGTCACATTGCCCTGGGTTCACGGTTCACGGGCGAAGCGGTTGATATAACAGCGGGGAGGCGGGCCCTCCTGCGGCTTGCGGTTCTGTTCACGCGGATAGTAAGCCGCGTCAAGCTCACTGATGTGCATAACGGTTTGCGGGCTTTCTCTCGCGAGGCGGCTGAGAAGATCAACTTGACGCAGGACCGGATGGCTCACGCCAGCGAGATGATCGACTTGATCCGTCAGTCCGGGCTTCCCTTCTGCGAGGTACCCGTTCAAATCCGCTATACCGAATACTCCAGGGCAAAAGGGCAATCGGCGCGAGGGGCGCTGAAGATCCTGATTCACTACCTTTCAGGGAGGATGATGAGATGAGTCCTTTCCAGATCGTCGCGTTGATCTTCCTGGCAGTAGTCTTGATTGCCACGGTTGCTGCGGCAATAAGAGGGGCCATCTCCCGTCGAGAGGGATTTGCCTGGGCGCTGACCTGGCTTGTTGCGGGAATCGCAATTGCCCGACCGGAATTCACCACTGTGGTTGCCCGCAAACTGGGGATCGGTCGCGGTGCCAACCTGGTGCTCTACTGCGCTGTTGTGCTCATGTTGGTCGGCTTCCTTATGGTCTATGCGCGTCTTCGGCGGTTACGGCACGAGATGACTTTGATTGTCAGGCATCTGGCCATCCGTGACGCGATGAGCAAACCGCAACACGGGGAGGCTGAAACCGACGCGCCAGCACACGAAGACTGATACCTTATAGCAGAATCGGATATTGTGTAGCGGGCGAATCGCATGCCGGCGCTTCGCTTGGGCACGGCACCCAACTCCTTACCTGGTACACGAAAGACGAAAACGCTTTGGCGGCATCTCTGGGGAACGGGGGGGCGCAACTCGGCGCGTGGCCCTGGTACAGGCGTGCCCTACGACGCTTCCACGAGGCCATCAATCGCCAATCTTCACTTGTGGAAGGGATTCCACCGTCCGCAGGATCTCGTCGTAGTCCGCACCGTTTAGGAAGGAAGCGTGTCCGTCGGCAAAGATCACGTTGCCGCCCCTGTCCGCGTGATTCGCCTTGGGCTCGAAGAGGACGACGGCGGTGTTGTCTGCGCCGGCGGCCTGCCTGGGCCGGGCGCTTGGCGGTATGTACACATAATTGGGGCGGGCAAGTCCGGAAGACGGACAGACGACTTGGTCTTTGGCAAGGAGCCCATGTTGGACAAGGGTGTCGATCAGAGTACCCTTTGCGGCCCCGGCGCCGGCTGAGTACGTCGCGATCGCGGCGGCAATCTGCTTCATGGTGGTCTGGCAGCGAATCCGTCGACTTGCTTCGCTCACCGAGGATGACGCTGCGAAGATCACCACGATGACCAACAGAGCAACAGCGATCACACCGGCGATCACCGTCGGTCTGTCTTTCGCCGCCGTCCCTGCGACAGGTTCGCTGCAGGTCATCGCACAACTCCTTCCTTAGGGTGTCTCAGATGCGAGTTCCAGTATGTCTTCGCGTATGACGTCAAAGGAGAGGCCCAGAGCGTTGAGCGCCTTTTGGGCAACGCTGCCGCGTTCCTTGCTCAAGGCAAGCAGGAGGTGTTCCGTGCAAACCTGCGGAGCGCCAAGACTTTGACACTGCTCTATTGCGGTAGCCACGACGTTCTTGAAATGCGGCGTCCCGGGCAGACGACCGAATACCCATGTCTCTTCGAGCTGCCTCTTGACCAGTTTCTCCACTTCACCTTGGAGTTTGGCAGTGGTCGCACCGTGCTTGGCGAGCACTTTAGCTCCGACTCCCGTTCCTTCACGCTGGATTGCCAGAAGAACGTGTTCGGTTCCCACGTATTCCTGCTCGTAATCCCGCGCGATTTGATTCGCGATCTTGATGACCTCGGCGACGCGCTGACTCGACTTAGGCAACATCCACTGAACGTCCTTTCCCGCACTTGCGCGGAGACCCACCCATTTGCACACCTTGGCGTGCTCAGGGACTATTCTCTCGGGTCTTTACCGTCCCTGACCTTGAGTCACCTTGGTTCTGCAACCAACAAGTATGGTATACGCCCCCCGTCGGGAGTTCAACTGGTATGCTTCAAGGATGCAGTATTCGAATTCCGCCGCGGGGGCCTTGATGAGGGGCCGCTATGATCAGCGCACAAAACCTCCCCTGTGCTTTGTTGCCCGGCATACGCTGGATGTAGTCAGGGAACCACCCCGTGCCGAAAGCGTGAGATTGCGAACCGGTTCAGGTGACGTCCAACGTCCGACCAGACGCTCAGAAGCGCTCTCGCCTAAGCCACATCATCGATGCCATCATTACCGCCAAAGGCAGGAGGCCAACAGCTCCGCACGGCATGGCAGACCCGCCGGCGCCTGCCGGGACGGTTCCATCCAGGGTGACATCCGGGGGCTCCGTCACCGCCGAGCCCGGCAGCACGGTGATACGCCGTGAGGCGACTATCGTACCTGTGATTCCGCCGGACGATAGTGTCGTGATAGTGGCGGTGATTGGAAGCCTGAAAGCCTCCTCCGTTTCGTTTACATAGGTGTGCGTCACGAAGAGGCTCGAGGCGCTTGTCCCGTCACCCAGATCCCAGCGCACCGCTTGCAACGAACCGCTCAGCTCCGACGTGTCGAGGCTCAATTCAACCTGAAACGGAGAGGTTCCTTCATCGACATCTGAACCCACCGTTCCCGGAACGCCGATAATAATACGGATTCCCTGGTCGCCGCCGCCCGATGTGATACTGTCGGAAGCCGGTCCTTTGACCGTTATGCCAATCTGGGCGGAACCGATATTACCCGCGGTATCGACCATTGTGAGTCGCGCAATGAACTCCTTTGTCTCACCCGCATCGACGACATAGGTGTACTGCGCGGTTCGGGAGTTCACGTTAATCGTTGTAAGGTCATTGATGTCGAAATCCCATTTGGTCTTGTTCTCGTCGATGGGCAAGCTGCTTATCGCATTACCGCTGAAATTGACGGTAACAGGCGAGTCCCCGGACAAGGGTGATACGCTGATACTTACCTTGGGACCGGCGTCCACCGTGCCTCCCCCGCCATCCATTCCGACACTCACACCGGGAGGAA
>CP070744.1:5228866-5288883 GCA_020348265.1 Phycisphaerales bacterium
AACCGCAGGTAGTCACAGACGCCATTAGCGATGCACGCCCATGTGGTTGTGTTGCAGATGCCCCAAGTGCTCCAGAGCCTCAGTCTCAGCATTCAGATCGTTGAATCATTGTGCCAGACTCTAAGAGGACTTCAGCAGGCCAATAGCCTCCTTATAGCCTGCCCTGCCCGGATAACCAGTTGTTGATCACACCTGCGCCGCTTAGGCGTTCTGATCAGGAGGTTTTGTGTGCGGACGTTCCTGCCCCCTCCTGCGCTGAGCAAGCCGGCGGGCCAGAGCCTGCAGGTCGGCGGTAGCGTCGGCTTCGTCGACGATCTCCATGCCCAATAGAGTCTCGATGGTGTCCTCTAACGTTACGATTCCATCCAAGCCGCCGTATTCGTCGACCACCAGCAGGATGTGCTCGCGATTACGCAACATGAGTTCCAGCGCGGCGGCTACCGAGGCCTGTTCGGGCACCGCCTTGATCGGTCGGGCGAACTCGGACAGAGTGGTGTTTCCCTGACCTGAGCGATACGCCTCGGTCAACTCAAAACGCGTGATGTAACCGGTTACCTCGTCGACCGACTCTCGATATACCGGGATCCGAGCGTACCGCAACGGACGCTCGTCTTCCATTACCTCATCGACGGTCTGGTCCTCGGGCAAGGCCGCAACCATCGTTCGCGGGGTCAAAATCTCGCACACCTTGATCGTACGGAGCGACATCAGATTGTGGACAGTCTGATACTCCCTTGCGTCGAGCGATCCGCCCTGGCGCCCGAGATGGGTAGCGGCAATAAACTCGCCCCGGCTCATGGTCTCCTTCCGGTCTTGGGCACCCAGCAACCGATTCATCGATTGCAGCACGGCGACGACTGGAAAAGTGATCAGCATCATCAGGTGCGTGGTGATGGCCGTGAAGTGGGCCAGCGACTTGGCGTAAACCGCTCCCAGCGTCTTGGGGATGATCTCGCTGAGAATCAGGATCAGCACCGTCATGACCGCACACGTGATCCCAACCGAGGCGTGGCCGAACAGTGTGGCGGCCTCCGCCCCAACACCGATCGCGCCGACAGTGTGGGCGATGGTGTTAAGCGTGAGGATCGCTGATAGCGGGCGATCCACATGGGATTTCATGTCCTGCAACCGCCGCCCGAACCGGGAGCCGCGCTCCACCAGCATCGTCACGTGGCTCGCCGGTACGCTCAGCAGTGACGCCTCCAGCATCGAGCACAGAAACGACACTCCAAGCGCGGTCGCAGCGTAGGTAATCAGCAGCAACATTGTCTTATCCCCCAAGTACCTCTTCGAGCGCCGTGCCGCTCGCCGAGATGCCTCGAGTACCTGTCGACATAGTGAGTAGGGCAGGTCGATGACCTGCCTTCATTATCCGACGTTTCCCATTTGATTCGTTCCCCGCGAGACACTCGCGGGCTAGCCAAGCACTCTACTCGGGCCGACGTTGAACTCAAGACTTCTTCCGCCCCGTTTGCTGCTTCTTCGCGAGGCTGCAACGGCGTCTGCATGTGAGCATTGTGTCCGTCACTGTAAGATGCCAAATGGAGACGGCCGCGTTTGACGGTGGTATCATACCCGACGTGGAGATCGACCTGAGTCAGCTGCCGATACCAGACTGGAACTTGAGATGCCCGAGGTGTGAGTACCTGCTCAACGGGCTTCCTTCCCATCGATGTCCGGAGTGCGGTACGGAGTTCAATATCAGTTCGGTGATCTCAACCGCAAGCCGGCTGCGGGATCCTCGTCTTACGGGGCGGGAGACTCCCTTTCCCGATCTTGGTTTGGCGTGCGGGCAATGCGGGCATCCACTCACAGGTGCGCTGCAACATGCGTGCCCACGATGTTCGGAGCCATTCGACGCCCAGGCCTTAAAGCCGAGAGGCGATTGGTTCACCGTCGAACCCTGGATGCTTCAAGGTGTTCCTGTCGAATTGATAGGCTTGATTCTCAGTGAGGAGTACGTGCCTCACATGGTACAAGAGCATAGTACCGCTTTGGCAACACATTACCCATCGGTATCGATTGCGAGTGAGTTCTTCTTTGATTTCCTTCACTTGATGTGTGCGCGAGCATCTGCGTCCAGCGAAGACCATACAAAGACACCGACGGCATCGGAGCTTAAGGACTTTTGGCAATGTCCCGGGTGCATGGAGGAGAACCCGGACGGTCTCGACATGTGTTGGAGCTGCCAGACTCCGCGACCATGACCCGTGACCCTGATGACGACTCCGCATCGACGACATGAGACTGGTGGTTCGTCGGCAAGTACACGGGAGATCTGTATGAGAACAGCAAAACTGACCGGCAAGCTCGTTATGGCGGTGGTGTTTGTACCGATCGGGGCAGCCGGATGTCTGAAACCGTCATGTCCAAACGACAAGCTGCTGAAGTATGATCCTACGGTCGGCTACCGGTTCGACGCGTTGTCCACGGGTGAGTGCAACATGGATGATCTGTTCATCTGCCTGACTTTCTCCGGAGGAGGAACGCGGGCGGCTGCGTTTGCCTACGGCGTGCTGCAGGGGCTTGGAAACACCGACATAACCGCTCCCTCGGATGACGGAAAGCGGCGCAATCTGCTCGATGAAGTTGATCTGATCTCCGCGGTTTCGGGAGGTTCATTCACCGCGATGGGTTACGCCCTGTGGGGCGACCGCCTATTCGACGGCAAGTTCGAGAAGCGCTTCCTCAAGAACAACGTGCAGTGGGATCTTTTTCTCAACCTCTTCAAACCCAAGAACTGTCTACGGGTGTCTTCGGTTCTGCTGGACCGCACGGATGTGGCCGCTTTCTACTACGACGAGGAAATCTTCGAAGAAAGCACTTATAAGACTCTCCTTGAGGCTGGGCGCAGACCCTTTGTTGCGATCAACGCCACCGATCTGTCCCGGCGCCAACGGTTCACTTTCACGCAGGATGATTTTGACCTGCTAGGATCGGATATGACCGAGCTGCCGGTGGGCTGGGCGGTGGCAGCCTCGTCGGCGTTTCCTGTGCTGCTTAGCCCGTTGAGGCTGAAGTACTACCCCGGCAAGGCGATGGCGGACGCCGTGCAGGATGTTCTGACCGCGCCGGAGGATCGGCGAATCGCGCGGCAATACCGCTGGGCGGAAAGTCTGCGTCCCGCGGAGGACGATATTACGGTCCATCCATTCGATATTGACGCGGAACGCCACAAGTATCTCTATCTGCTTGACGGAGGCCTCGCCGACAATCTGGGGCTTACCTACGTCATCGAGTCTTATCGCCACGGGGCAATTCACCGGAGGATGGCGGCTGGGAAAATCAAGAAGTTTGTTGTGATCGTCGTCGATGCTGGCACCGACCCACCGGAGGACCTCGAAAGCAAGGTCTCAGCACCGGGTCTGTTGAAAGTTTTTGAGAGGACCGGCACCACGAGCATGTACAGACACAGCGATACTCTGACGGGCATCGCCAAGTATTCCTTTCTGGAAGAGCGGGCCAGGACACAGCAGGCGTACGAGGAATGTCGCGAGACCCTCGGCAAAACATGTCCCGATGCGGCCGTCCCTCCGATGCCCGGCGAAGCCGCAGTTGAAACCTACGTCATCGATCTCAACTTCCGCCAAGTCGAAGATAGTAAGAAACGCCTGGTTTTCTTATCACTGATTACCAGTTTGTTCCTCCCTCCGCATGATGTGAAGGAGCTGATCGACGCGGGTAAGGACCTTCTCGTGGAACACCCGGAGTTCGAGCGTCTGATGGATGATCTGAGGGGCGATTAACCGGGCGAACGGTCATCAGATGAACACCGTTTCGCCAAATCGGGCAGCGTCAGTCCCGCCCGCTTCCGAAACTCTCGCACCCTCCCTGCGCCCTGATCCCACCACCAGCGCACCGACATCTCAGGTGGTATGGTGCCGTTATCCGATCTTGCCGTCTGCGTCGATGTCCTCGCCGAAGCGTTTTTCGAGCAGCACCACAAGATCGTGAAACGTCCGTTGGGTACGCCGCAACTCGCCTTCAAGCCGGCGCACACGGGTACTGAGATTACCGGCTATCTTCCGCTGATCGCTAATCTGGCTCTGCTTAATCAAATCCCAGAATAATCCCATCCTATCTTTTCTTTGCTGGTTATCGTGAACAAGCGTTCGGATCATCAATCCGGGAATTCCCATTTGCCAGTTCCTAAGCCGCGATCCTATAAGGGCGGGTGGCCCGGTTCAAGCGAAGACGGCTTACTCTGCCCCTCCGTTTCCCCACCAAGCGAGATTCTCCATTTGCTGCTTCCGAGGGCCCGATTCTACCGCCGCGCTAAGCCTACCCCAGGGGAGGACGGATACTCTGGCGGGGATACTTGGCCTTGAACGCCAGGTTCCGCCCATCCCCCCTCTCTGGATAGCCGGAGGGACCGTTTGTCCCTCTCGCCGCGCAGCACCGACCGTCTCCTGAACGCACGAACACGAGTATCTGCGCTGGTTATTATAAGCAGCGGTTTGCGCTACAGCTTTCCCAGGTCCTCGGTTGTGTCGATGTCCAGCTCCGCCCCGGGATCTTCGACTTCGACGAGGACTAGCTGGTCTTTGTGTATGTTCGGCAGCATGCGCAGGCCGTCGGACAGGCGGTCGAGCTCTCGGCGCAAGGCCAATGGGAAGATGATCGGGTGTCCGCGTTTGCCTTTGTGCGTTGCCACCACGATGGGTTGAGCGTTGGCCAGGTAGGAGTCGATGCAGGCTACGCAACTCTCCACCCGCAACGCGGGCATGTCCGCGGGGACGACCAGCACGCCATCCCGGTCGTGGGGCTCGAAGCAACCCAGGGCGGTGATGCCGATGCGAATGGAGTCGATCATCTCGCTAGTGGCATCGTCGTTGAAGACAATTTGAACCCGGGGATCACACGGCAGCTGCAATTCATCTTTAAGTAGCGTACGAGTTACGACTACGACACCGGCTGTGCCCGCATCCAACAATGTGCGTGTGACGGCAGCCGTGAAGGTCTTCCCCCGGAATTCGAGCGATTGCTTGGTGCGGCCCATTCGCCGACTCAACCCGGCTGCCGGGATGATGCCCCATACCTGCGGGTTGGAGGCCGGCCTGGTCATTGGATCTCAAGCTCAAAGCAACACGCGGACATCAGCTGCAGTCGCACCGCGCTCGAAGGCGAAGACCGGATTGAGATCCAGCTCACGGATCGCGGTGTTCTCCGTGAGCATCTGCGAAACTCGTTGGATAATCTCCACCAGCGCTGCCAGATCCACGCCGGCTTGGCCGCGCACACCGCTTAGCAACTTGGCTGCCCGCAGGGACTCGACCATCTCTCGAGCCTCACGGCTGGTTACCGGTGTGATCTTGAAGCTCACATCCTTGAGTACCTCAACGAATATGCCACCCAGACCGAACATGAGGATATGGCCTAGCCCGGCAACCGCCTGGGCTCCGACGATTACGTCTTGACCTTCACGCAGTTGTCTTTGCACGAGGAACTTCGGGGATACTTTGGCGAACTGCGCGGCCATCTGTTTCGCGTGGGTGCGCAGTGAGTCAGGATCGGGGATGTTCAACACCACACCCCCGCTATCGGTCTTGTGTACGACCGACTCGGACTCGACTTTGAGCACTACGGGATATCCAATCTCGTCAGCGGATGCGATGCACTCCTCGACATCGGCGGTGACTTTGTAGGGTGCGAGGTCAACGCCATAGCAGCTCAACAGGCTGTAGCCGTCATCAGCGGATAGGAGGCTTTTGCCTGCGTCAACAGCGCTCCTGATGATTGACCGAGCCCGTGCTGAGTCTACATCAGAGAAAGACACCGGCGGTTCGATCGGGCGTTTCGAGAGGGCGGCATATCTCCCCATTGACGCCAGGACTCTTGCACCAGTCTCGGGCATGTCATAGGTGGGCACTCCGCTTTGGCGAATGAGCTTGAGCGTTTCCGCCCAGCCTTTCTTCTCAGTCATTACGGTCGCAACGATTGGCTTTCGCGACTGACTGTTAGCCCTGGCGATCTCGCGGGCCACGCCCAGAGTATCCACGAAGAAAGGAGTCACGAAGTTGAGGAAGATCGCGTCGATGGCATCGTCATCCCTTAGGGCATTCATTGCGGCGGCAAAGTGCTCCGGACCTGCAGTAGCAAGAACGTCGATGGGGTTGTTGATCGACGCTTCGGGGTAGAGTCTCTCGCGCAGGACTGATGCCGTCTTCTCGGATAGGGAGGGCATGACCATTCCGCCTTCGATCAGCTCGTCCGTCGCGATTATTGCCGGGCCGCCCGTGTTGGCGATCATCCCCACGCGATTGCCCGCAGGAACCGGCTGAGAGGCAAATCCGATAGCCGACTGGCAGAGTCCCTCGATATTGCGGAACGATACGATACCTGCCTTCTCGAAGATGTGCTCGATTGCCGTATCCTGTTTCATCAATCCACCGGTGTGGGACGAGACCGCCTTGGCTCCTTCAGCGGTTCGTCCGACCTTCATGGCCAGAACCGGCTTGTGTCGAGCGATGTCCCCAGCGGTGTCCAGGAACGCTTTCGGGTCGGACAGGCTCTCGATGTGCACGACGACGACCTTAGTTTGTTCGTCTTGCCCGAAGTGCTCGATTATCTCGGGGATGGAGACATCGCATGCGTTGCCGTTGCTGGCGTACTGACGCACGCCCACACCCAGTTCGGTAATGCGCTGATGGATGACTTCGCCGACGCCGCCACTCTGGGCGACGATTGAGATACCCCCAGGGGCCGGCCTGGTGAAGGTGAAGTTGCAGTAGGCTCTGACCGCAGGATCGGTATTGATGATCCCCTGGCAGTTCGGGCCGAACACGCGGATGCCGGTGCTCTTGGCGATCGAGACGAGCTGTTCCTCGAGGGCTATGCCCTCTTCGCCGATCTCGCGAAAACCGGCTGTATTGACGATGACGGCCTTGACTCCCTTCTTGGCGCAATCCTCGATACATGCTGGTACGTAGGTGTTCTTGATGACGATATGGGCGACGTCGACCGGATCGGGTGTTTCAAGGATCGACGGATAAGCCGTCAACCCGCGGATTTCGCCGCCCTTGGGATTAACCGGATAGACGGGCCCGGTGTATCCGAAATCGAGCAGATTCTCGATGATGCGGTATCCGATGGTCAGTTCGCGGTTGGAGGCCCCGATCACCGCCACGGCGCGGGGTGAAAACAGTGCGTCAAGTCCCATGGCCTGAACTCCGACAATGTCCAACGTAACCGAGGAAGCCAATAGCGTGACCCACAATAACGGAAACGGAGCCAACATTACAGTTGGCAGAGCACGCCCAGCAGACGGAGCAAGGCCGCTAGATGTGAAAAACCTGCTGTGAGCCCCGCAACGCGGCCTCGCGAAACCGCTCCTCGCACGCGCATTGCGGCAAGCTTGCGCCAGCGACAATCTCGATGGAAGTCCTCGTGACGCCCAATGAGGCCTCTACGCCTCTCAGGGTGAGGCTTCGGACAGTGGCAGAACGTGGTTTAAACGCTAATCGCGACCCACCTCTATAATCTTGAATCAGCGTATTGACGGGGATTGGTAGGCGTCCTAAAAACCACCCCGGTTTTGGGCGATAATCTGTTCGGGCATGGCCTCGTAATGCGTTTTTGTGTTGACATGTCGTGTTTGCGTGCGCTGAGGCAACCGGGAGTTGCCTCAGCGGTTCAGAACGCAGAATGTAAGGAGTCGGAGCTGTCGGTCGAACAGGGTGGGTTGGTGCGCTGACTGAAGGATGTCGGCCGGGTGGCATGGCCAAGCGAAGCGCCACCATATATTTGCCGCGTCAGCATGCCGGCGCCCGACTTTGTCGGGCTTGGGCATGGCACCCTTCGCCCTAAGGCACCCGTCATGTGAGGTGTCGCGGAACCCTAGCACAACGAATGTAAGGAGTCGGAAATGTCGGTTGAAGAAGGTGGGTTGGTTCGCTGGCTTAAGGACGTCGGACTGGATGATATCAGCTTGGTGGGGGGGAAGAACGCCTCGTTGGGCGAATTGATGAAGCTGGATGGAATCCAGGTGCCGAACGGATTCGCCATTACAACTAATGCCTTCAAGGTGTTCATGGAGCCCTTGAAGAAGCAGGTAAACGCGCATCTTGCCAGACTCGAGGCTGATGGATACAGCAATGTTACACTTCTTGAGGAGGTGTCCCGCGAGATCCGTGAACTCATTGAGCATGAGCCGTTCGACAAGAGCTTCGAGCAGCTAATCGAGGATGCGTTCAATGGATTGGAGCGAGAGCGGAATGTCGCGGTTCGCTCATCGGCGACCGCTGAGGATCTTCCCGAGGCGAGTTTCGCCGGACAGCAGGATACGTTCCTCAATGTTTCCAGCTTGCCCGATCTGCTCAACAAGGTAAGGAGGTGCTTCTCCTCGCTCTACACCGGGCGGGCCATGTCGTATCGTCACGAGATGGGTTTCCCCGAGGATCAAGTGTCCTTATCCGTTGGCGTGCAGGAGATGGTGCGGGCTGACTGGCACGGCGTTAGCGGGGTGATGTTCACCATCGATACGGAGACGGGTAACGAGAACCTGATCCTGATCACACCGCACAAGGGGCTTGGTGAGGCCATCGTCCAAGGCGAGGTCAAGCCTGATGAGATATACGTTCTGCGGCACTCGCTGAGGGTTATCCAGAATCCCCTTCAGTTCCTTGCAGACGAACACTATGCGAGCTTGGCCGCACAGGGGTTGGCTATTGAGGAACACTATGCCAAGAAGCACGGCCGGCGTGTGTTCATGGACATTGAGTGGGCTCAGGATGGGGAGTCCAAGGAGCTGTTCATCCTCCAGGCCCGCCCGGAGACCATCCACTCGCGAAAGATTTCCTACAAGCGCTACTTCTTCGTGGATGAGCAGGAAGAACGCGAAGTTCTGGCCAAGGGACGCCCAGTGGGCATGAAAGTCGGACACGGGGTGGCCACCGTTCTAAAAGACGTCAGTCAGATGGATGAATTCGAAGAAGGGCAGGTTCTGGTTACGGAGATGACCAATCCGGACTGGGAGCCGATCATGAAGAGGGCCTCCGCTATCGTTACTGATCAGGGCGGTCGAACCTGTCATGCGGCCATCGTCGCCCGCGAGATGGGCATTACCTGCGTAGTGGGAACCGAGACCGGAACCAAGGCCATCGCCAAAGGTGCCGAAGTTACCGTAAGCTGTGTGGAGGGGGATCACGGCACGGTCTTTTCGGGCTATCCCAAGTACGACGTTGAGGAAATCAACCTCGACAATATACCCAGGACGCGCACGCAGGTCATGCTCAACGTGGGCTCGCCGGAGAAAGCTTTGGCATCCGCCCGACTTCCGCAGGATGGCGTGGGTCTTGCCCGGTTGGAGTTTATCATTGCGTCGCACATCGGACAGCATCCCCTCTATCTGATGAAGCTTGGTCAGGAGGAAGTGTTTGTGGACAAGCTGGCGTCGGGGATGAGCCGCATCGCTGGGGCCTTTTATCCCAAGCCCGTGATCTTCCGCTTCTCCGACTTCAAGACGAACGAGTACGCTAACCTTATAGGGGGAGCTGGGTTTGAGCCCAAAGAAGAGAACCCCATGATCGGGTGGCGCGGGGCGTCACGGTATTACGATGAGCGCTATCGCGAGGCCTTCAAGCTCGAGTGCGTTGCGGTCAAGAGGGTGATCGAAAGGTACGGGCTGGACAATACCAACGTGATGGTTCCTTTTGTGCGGACGCCGCAAGAGGCTGAGAAGGTTCGACGGATCATTGAAGATGAGGGTGTCAAGGCCGGCGTCTACATGATGTGTGAGATTCCGTCCAACGTGATCCTGGCCAAGGATTTTCTTCCCTTCTTCGAGGGTTTCTCGATCGGTTCCAACGATCTGACGCAGACCACTTTGGGATTGGACAGAGACTCGGCCCTCGTTTCGCACCTTTACGATGAGAGAAACGGTGCCGTCACCAAGCTCATTGCTGATGTCATCGAGACCTGCAAGAGCATGGGCAAGAAGATCGGGTTGTGCGGACAAGGGCCATCCGATTTCCCCGACTTCGCCGAATTTCTGGTCAAGTGCGGGATCGACAGCTTCTCGGTCACGCCGGATGTCGCGGTGAAAACCAGGCTATTGGTAGCGGAGGTCGAGGAGAAGATGCAGGTGACCGTGCCGGTGTGATCTGAGCCGTGGGCGCAAAGCCCGCGGACACTCAAGGGTCACCGGGCTTTGCGCCCCGTGCTCAGATCTAGGGTGCGCCGTGTGCACCATCCTCGCGTCCAACGGCGATTCGGTCCGCACGGCGGCCCCGTACCCTGTTCAATGTCAACGTCCAAACGGCGACCATCCGTCGCGCCGTTGTGTCTCACCGGCCCGTCTCCATCGAAGATGATCCGCTTGACGCACTTTGAATCGGATTTGACTGCCTTTCGAGCGCGGGATACTCTGAAGCACAGACCATATAATCGTTGTGAGACCTCTTTGGGAGTGCCAAACAAGGCTAAGTCTCTTGTACAAACTAACGGCAACATTCCAGATCGAACTTGCGAGTTGGATCCGCTTGTATCGAGCGGAAAGTGACGCACTTCAGTATCGCGCTGCGATAGATGGATTCGATGTTGAGATTGTTCTAATCCCCGATGACGGCCTTCGAATGTCGTGCCCGGGTGATACGTTTGACACGCGTGCCATAACCCAGGTCAAAGTCTCAGTTTCGCGAGATGAGGACTCTTGTCCTCCGGGCATTCTCATCAGCGCCCAGGGAGGTCGAGATTTTAGGAAGCGAGCTCCGTGGTTCGGGCAGCGCCAAGAAGAGTACCGTATAGCGGCAGTCAAAGCGGTCAATCGGCTGGCCCGGTTCTGCAAGTATGTGTTGTGGATCCCGAACGTCCGCGAGTTTCTCGTGCACGACAGCCAATTCCAGAATCCACAGTGGATTGGGGAAGATTACGCGGAACTGACTTCTGGGATGGATGAGGCGTTGGCAATGGTCATCTCTGCGAGAGGGCCTCGACTACTTGGCCAGAAGGACTTCACCGCAGATGAGGATGCACTACTGCAGCACGCTCTGCAAGACGACGTTGTCGTGGAAACGTACCAGGAGTTCTTGGCCGATGCGCAGACTTCCATCGTCAACGGAAACATACCAAGAGCAATACTGGAGATGGCAATCGCGTGCGAGATAGCCGTCAAACAGGCATTGTTCAAGAAAACGGTAACTGCGCCTGGCGCTTCCAAGGGTTCCAGGCAGAATCGGCGAGAAAGATGGCCAGTTAGTAAACTGATTGACGTCGCTACGAAAGAGACGCTTGGAGAGAGCTTCAGGCAGGTCGAGAAAGACGCTTATCAACATATAGTCTTGTTGTTTCGAACCCGGAATGAGGTGGCGCACCGAGGGAGGCCGGTCTATCCAGACGATGCCGACGATGAGCACCCCGTAGGCCGAGCAGTCTTGGAAGAATGGTGGCCGTCGGTCGAACTACTTATGCGCTGGATTGGCAGGCATCGGGATTAAGCCCTGACAGCCCACCTTACCGACTTGGGCAGGCGCTCGCCCAGCGCACGTCGACTTGGCAGTTGCCATCTGTCTGCCAAGGTCCGACCTTCGTACGGCGCTCCTGTGGACAGGAATCCGCTGCCGTGGTTCAAAGTTCTTCAGGGATGCCGTATTTCTTTTTGGCTTCGGGTGACATCTCCCAAAGCACGTTTACTATCTTCCAGCGGCCTCCGCTTTTGACCATGTGCATGTAATCGACCCAGTCGTGCATGCGCATCTTTACGCTGGCGGTATTCCCGAAGACGTCCAGGATGGTGACATCGGTTCGACGTTGGTCTTCGGGTGTTGCCTTGCCATATCCTTTTCGCGTGGCTTGGACAAGCCCCATCGCGCTGATATTGTCGAGCTTCCCCTTGCCGGGGGCGCGCGGATCGGGGAAGAGGGCTCGCTTTGCCAGGTCGGGGTGTAGAGCCCGCTCCATCCGCTCGCCGTCGCCCTCATACCAGCCCATTCCGTAGTCAAGTGCCGTCTCTTTGATTGCTTTCGCGTCTGCTTCGGAAACATCCTGTGTGCCCGCTGCAAACAGCGCGATCGGTAACAACGCAACGAATGCTGCTCTGGCCATAATGGTTCTCCTTAGTACGTGAAATCTGAAAACAGCATCTTATCAAGGCTCATGCGGCGCGGGGAAGCAGTGACAAGTTTCGACGTAAGGTATTGTTGGCACGTCGAGGAGCTGTTTCACGTCCCTCGGGGCGGTGTAGCACCGGTGCAGTAGTAGGGAATGTATTACTTCTCGGTGGCTATGATCGCTGCACCGAGGGCGCCGGTGTGCTGAGGGTGGTCGGGGACCTGGATTACTCGACCAAGAGCCTCGGCGGCCAGCTCGACAACGATGGGATTGTGGGCCACCACTCCGCCGGTCATTACTACGTCGCCCTGAAGCGGGTCCATCTCCAGGATGCGTCTGCCCACCGAGCGGAAGGCGGCTTTAACAATCTCGGGAAGGGGGGTGCCGGCGGCGATCAACTTCAATAGTTCAGTCTTGGCAAAGACGGTGCAGAAGGAGCCCAACTCGACGTCGCCCGTCGCCTGAGCGGCAAGCTCATTTAATGAACTCAGCGGTGTGTCCAGGGAGTTGGCGATCTCCTCCAAGAATGCCCCCGTCCCCGCGGCGCACTTGCGGTTCATCTTGAAGTTCTTGCGATCGCCGCTGTCTTCGATAACGATGACCTTGTTGTCTTGCCCGCCTATGTCGACGATGGTGATGGCATGAGGGAAGCTCGCATAGCAGCCGCGGGCGTGGCAGGTGATTTCCGTCACGGTATTGTCGGCGAAGTCGACGCTGCGCCGGCCGTAGCCCGTGGAGACGGTTCGACCGATCTCATCGACGCTGATTCCGACGGTTTCTACGACTTCTTCACGACATGCCTGGGCGGCAGCGGCGAAGTTGGCTCCGGATTTGCGCAGCGACCTGGCAACGTCCACATCGCCGTCGAGCAACACCGCTTTGGTGGCCGACGCCCCCACGTCCAATCCGAGTGTGTAGTGCTTGGCCATTGTTGCTACCCGTCTTCTTTCACGCGCTCCTGCACAAGGCTTGCGTCATGCATGCTGCTTCGCACGACCTGTGAGCTGCTCGACAAACGCTTCGATCTGGGTCTTAGCCTGTTCATCCGAATAGCAGCGCAGATCGTTCAGATCTCCGGCTATGGTGATCGACGCTGCACCGAGCCGCTCCTGCAAGCGCTGGGGCATCCCGTGCCGACAGTTCGTGTTGTTCGGGCAGGTCTTGGAATCGTGGAAGATGATACCGTCGACGCTGAACTTCTCTATCATTTCCTGCAGGTACGTTTCCTTGGCGGGGTCGGAACGAACAATGAACAGCTCCGTATATGCCCTGGCCATCGACCTGAACGGATCGCCGGGATCAAGAGTGGTGAAGATCCACGAGTTCGCGTAGGTGCTGGCCACCACACATGCCTTCAATTCGAGGAAAAGCGTGGCCAGATCTCGCAGACGACCCCAGATGGGCATGCCCTCCCAAAAGAGCCGCAACTGCTCACCCTCGACGGCGGCTACTCCGTCAGTGATACGCTGCTTAAGCTCGGGCAGCAATTCGTTGTAATAGTCGATTGCCAGTTGTGTGCCGCGCATAACCACCGCAGGAGCCATGTGGATTGTGCTGTCGAAGAAGGTCAACGGTGCGGGCTTCGTTGCTGCGGTTTCCAATACTTTCTTCCAAAGGTCGGAGCACTGCCGTGAAAGGCGGACAGCGTCACGAAGCCGATCAATGTCGAACTTCTCGCCGCTGACCTTCTCCAATGTGGGAACCAACGCTTCGATTTGCCCGGCGATACCGTCGACGTGTACCTCGGTTACATCGCCCACGTTGCGATAACACTCGATTCCGATCACCGGCTTGGACCAGTGATTCCCGAACCAGGCCATCCAATCCTGAACGTCGCGACACTGGTTGGTGTTGTATACCAGCACGTCAGGCTTGGGGATTGATTCAATTCCTTCGTAAGCGTCGGTCAGCGGCGTACGCCCTTGCAGAAACGCCCCGACGTCACTGGTCAGGTATGAGCATATTTCCGGCGAGTAGCCTATGGCGTTGGCAGCGGGGATAGTCTCGTTGGCCATCCGCGTTGCCCCGAGCATGGCTCCGTGGTTCTCCGGGAAATAGACCACGAATCCCATCGCGCGGAGGAGCTCGGCCGGGCCGACGCTCGTACACCAGGCCACCTTGGGATGTCCGTCCTTTGCGGCGCGATCCAGTTCGTAGAAATGATCAGCCATCAGCTTTCGCATGGTCTTGGCGGCTGCGATCTTCTTGATCTCGGTCTTCTTAGCTTCAGCCATGGTCAACTCCCTGTAGGGTCCGCCGTGCGGACCGGCTAATCCCTCTGGAGATATGATACTCACAACGGGCGGCTCCGCTAGCATCCTGCCCGGTGTGTTTTGCGTCTTCGGTGGATGTAGTCGATCCGAGCCGCGACCGTGAGGAAGCGGACGTTGGGCGGCGGAGTTTCCGTTCCTTTACAGTTGCGGGTGGGAACAAGTGATACGATGGCCCATCGCAAAGTCTATGGGAGGACGAGCTCGTTCACAGCGAAGCAGAAAACACCGGGAGGATGCGATTGCGCGTTACCCAGTTACCGCAATCGGTCCCTCGACGATGTTGCAGTGATCAGCCCGGCGGACGGAGATAAGCTCGGCGGCGATGCTTATGCCGATCTCCTCGGGAGTGACCGCGCCGATGTCCAGACCGATAGGCGAATGCACGCGGTCGAGCTGTGCCTGTGTCGCCCCGGCGTGTTTCAAGTCGTCGTAGATGACCTTGATCTTCCGGCGGCTTCCGATCATGCCCAGGTACTTTGCCGGCGAATCGAGAACCGCGCCGAGAGCTTCTTCATCGTGTTTGTGGCCGCGGGTGACGATTACGACGTAGGTATTCGTGTCGATCGGCCAATCGGAGAGCGTCTTGGCGATATCGCCTGTGACGGGCTTGATCGGCGGAGGGAAGCGCTCAGGATTCGCAAAGTCACTACGATCATCGATGACCGTAACGTGAAATCCGAGGGGCAGCATCATCTCAGCCAGCACCCGTCCGATGTGCCCACCGCCGGCAATCACGAGCCTTGGAGGCTCCTCCAGTCTGACTCGGTATTCCACGGGTCCCGTCGAGCTTTGCACTCGGATCGGCAGGGTCGCCGCCTTACCCACCCGAAGGTCTGCAGCTGCCTCGCGAATCGGCGTTAGCTCCTGGGGCGTGGGTATGACGCTGACAGCCACATCCATGTGCCCGCCGCAGATCAACCCGTCATCAGTGCCGAAGTCGTTGTCCAGATCGAAGGTGAAAAGCGTTCCAGCAGGGCGGGCTCCGCCCGCCGGGTCTGTTTTGGATTCCGCGCTGAGCAACTCCAATGCCCGCCGACGTATCTCGGCTTCGGTGCATCCGCCGCCCACGGTTCCGGTAATCTGCCCGGCCTGATCCACGCAGAGCATTGCCCCGGGCTCGCGCGGCGTGGAGCCGCGTGTTGCCACCACCGCACACAAGGCTGCTACCCGCCCAGCGTCAAGCTCGCTGACAACCGTCTCCAGGATTCGCTGCGTCTGACTCATTGATGCGTATGCTAACCCAATATGCCGTGCGTGTGGAGGAAAGCGATCCGGATTAACAGGTTGTGTGTGGGACCGGCCTCTTTGCTCGTGTGTATGTGTGCGGTTCTGCACAACGCACGGCTGTGCCCGATGTGGGCGTACCTCTCGTTGGGATGGTACTGTAGCGTTTGCCGTCTCGCGTTCGGAAGCCGGGCAGCCGTGACGACCTAGCTGAAGCGTCCCCTGACTGCCCCGACCATGCCCAGTCCGACCAGGCCTAGGATGGCAGCACCGGGAACGGGAATCGGTTGGGCGCGGATTTCGACTGCCAGGTCGTTGTAGTCGTGATCGCCGAGGTTGTTCAGATCCTCGAAGAAGACCCACCAGACGGTTTCGTTCGTCTTGCCGTCGGCTGGATCGAGCAGGTAAGTGACCACATGGTCGAGGCTGTCGGTGTTGTCCGGGGCGTTGGACGACCACGGTCCCGCATCGCTGCCGGCCCGCGTCCAGGCCCACTCTCCGGAGAGGTGCAGCCCGGAGGCGCCTCCCGAGAGCCCGGTATCCGTGTAGCCGCTTCCTGTGACCGAGAAGACCTCGTTATGGTCGACGACCGAGTTGGTCAGGTCCGTGTCGATTCCGAAGCTCTGGTCGTAGCCCGCAAACCTGGCCTGAACCTCGAAGGTTGCGATCCCGTCCGTCCAGATCATGTCGTTGTCGGTGCTCAGGTTGGGAGTCAGAAGATCGATGGGAGAGCTGTACCCCGCGCCGAAATCGTTCACTCGCGTCGCCCCACCGCCGGTGTCGAAGGTGTACCACTCGTGGGCGGCGTCCAACGTGCCGGTCATTGGGCCGCTGGTGGCCACGCCGAAGTAGTGGTCAAAGATCTCTCTGACCGTCGCTTCGCTGCCGCTGTCGGTAACCTGCGTGAAATCCGCGTTTGCGGACACAGCTAACAGTCCCACGACCCCGATTGACAACAACGTCCTGGTGATGTTCATCTTTCCCTACCCCTTGTATTGCTTCTTCCCCCCACCACTCATCACATGGACCAGCGGCGCGGCGAGCGTGTAGTAGATAACCCTCCGGCAGTACATGAAAAGCGCACTGCTGACAGAGAATCGTATCCCTGGTGGGCCGAGAGTTTCCACGGTCAACGTAGTTTTCTCGGAGATTCCCCGTTTACCGGACGGGCGACCGTAGCCCGATCGAACGAGTCCTCCCGATAACGCAGAGGAGGGCGTCATATGGTGACATACGTGTGGCAGATTGCGGCACGATGCGGGTTAGTTATGGGCGGCGCTGCGCTACGTTTGGAGCGTACGATCAGAGCGCCAGGCACACGCCTGGTGACCCTTGTATATCCGCACGCTTGTGAATACGGTCAAGAGATAGTGTGGGTTAGACATGCAAACTCACTCGTAGGAAACCTGACTCCGCGCAGGGCGGCAACGCAGGCTCGGAGGTCGAAGTCTTTATGTGAAGGCCTCCACTAGGAACCTGCGCAGAGGAAGCGCGCGGCACATTACGGCGCATGCCCTGGGGCACCGCATTCGGGACAGTTACCCGATAGGTTTCCCGTCATGTCGTAACCGCACTTCCGGCAATGCCCCGGCGGGTAAACGCTGGGTAGCGGCATTCGGCGGGCTCGCCAAAAACCGAAGATTCCGTAGGCGAGCGCGATCCCCCCGATGAACAGGCTCGCATCGGTTTCTCCGTATTCGACCAAGTCGATGATTCCAAACGCAGAAAAGACGATTCCCAAGAGAATAAAGAACGCCGCTGACATCAGTTCGGTTCGTCTCGTAACCGCGAGAAGAGCGGTGGCATGCGGCTCTGACGTGGCGCAGCTGTCATGAGTTCCGAGGTATCTCGGGACTCGCTGGCTGACTACATCATCGAGGGATGGCGACGTTGGCGCGTGTACACGCAACGCTCGATTCTGTCCCGGCCACGCACCCACGTTGCGATCCCACACCATCCTGGTTTGGGGTCCGCTACTGGGTACGTAATCCACGGGCCACCGATGAGGCCAATTATAGCTCCACTTGGCCGATCGCAAAGGGAAGCTTTATCGGAGAGTTGCCGTCGGACTGCAAGTCCGGTATTGTCCTTTTCAGCGCTGTGTAGTCTGCGACCTCAAGCACACGCAGTGCGAACCACAGGTGAACACGGATCGTGATTCGAATTCAGTGAAGTGAGGTGGAACATGACCCTTGTGGATCGCCCAATAGAGCATCCTGAGCAAGATCGACTCGGTCACAATGAACTCGCAGAACGCATTGCGAAACATATCCAAATGTTCCCCCCTGACTATGCGGACATGATCGGTATTTTCGGTTCGTGGGGCAGCGGCAAATCAGGTCTTTTAAACTTGGTGCATGGTAAGCTGGATGAGACGTTCAAGTGGATATCCTTTGATGCTCTCGGCCAACCGGATGGTGTGGTCTTACTCCCATTACTGTATAAGTTGGCCCGGGATGACAAAATAGCCAAAAAGACGCTCCCGCACGTGGCTAGGCGTTTGGCTTTCTTAGGCGCAGAAAAATTGGTGGAGAGGCTCCACAGTCGAACACTCAAAGAAGTTAAGATAACCCTCGACGGGTTGAGAGACTCAGACGGAACTATGCCGGAAAGTCCTAAC
Source organism: Phycisphaerales bacterium (assembly GCA_020348265.1). Taxonomy (GTDB): domain Bacteria; phylum Planctomycetota; class Phycisphaerae; order UBA1845; family UBA1845. The sequence continues at coordinate 5,247,029 of CP070744.1, forward strand.
GACGCCTTGCGTACTTGGTTTGAGAAACTAGTTGCGCGCGTGACAGCAGGCGCTATTAGACGTGTCGTGGTAGCAGTGGATAATCTCGACCGCTGTCGCCCCGAAGTTGCTCAGCGAGCTATCGAGACAATCCAAGCGGTAAGAGAATGTCCATCCTGCACGTTTCTTCTTGCGGTCGATCACAGGATACTCGAGGGATACACCAAGGAGACCTCCAGAGGTAGTGTCCACGATGGCCCCCGGTGGCTGGAGAAGATGCTTCCGGAGTCTTTCGCGATTCCGCAGCCTCGTGCGCGCGAAGCATACAGCGAGGAACCCACGTCGGGAGATGCTGTCTTAGCATATATCAGAGACTTACTGAAAGAGCCCGAGTGTCAAACGATACGCTCTCATGAACGCGTCCTCTGGAGTGCCATTAGTGCTGCCTCGATACTCCGTAACCCACGTTACATGAAAGGTCTGATCAGGCGTTGCTGCCGCATTGAAGATACAGTCGACCCAGAGACTTTCGAGTACATGGTCATTCTTATCATTCTGGGCGATTTGTGGCCCAGAGCCGCCGAGCTTCTATGGACTGTTAACCAAACGGACTGGGAGGACTACGTCTCGGGTTCGAGCCCCGGCGCAAGTGAAGATCACGAGCTACTTGAATTCGTCCAGGGAATGGGCGCAACAGGGTGCATCTATCATGCAGATAAGCTCAGGGCATATCTTGATCATGTTGCACGCCTTGGCCTGTTGTGAGCAGGATGCGAATCGCGAACACCCAGGTTGGTTTCAGCGCGTCCGTGTCGCTATCTCTCGTGCATGGTCCCGGGCCCTGGTACACACTTTAGTCCCTTTAGGATCTTCTCCGGCGTGATGGGTAGATCCTTGATCCATACGCCGGTGGCGTTGGCTATGGCGTGGGCTACTGCACCTAGTACGGGGAGGGTGCTACCTTCGCCTATTTCCTTTGCCCCGAATGGGCCGCGGGGTTCGTAGGAGTCAACTATCCCGCTGAAGATCTCCGGGGCGTCTTTGATGGTCATCTGCAAATAGCCGTGGAGGTTGGGGTTTAGGATTTGGCCCTTCTCGTCGAACTGGACGTCCTCCATGATGGTCTCGCTGGCACCCATGACGATGGCGCCTTCCACCTGGCCGTGGACCGCCTGGGGGTTTATGGGAGTGCCGCAATCGTGGTAGTCGGTGAAGCGCTCGACTTTGACCTTGCCGGTTTCCAAGTCGACCGAGAGTTCGCATACCGACGTGCCGAAGGAATAGGCCGGGCTCGTGCCGACGGTCGAGCCTTTGTAGTCTCCGCCCAGTCCGTCAGGGGGTTTGTAGCAGCCCGTGCCTACCAGGGGGCCGTTGTCGTTGAAATATTGGCGGGCTACTTCTTCCCAGGGGATTGTGCGCGAGTCGTCGATGGTTGTGTCCGCTCCCTTACGGTTGCGGTTCGGATTGTCGTGGGCCGCTCCTTTACACCTGGCAGCTTCCGCACTGTCTGAACAGCAATTGTCCGCTCCCTTACGGTCGCGGCTCGGATTGTCGCGCTTCGGATTTATGAACATTTTGCCATTGCGGGCTTCGACGTCCTCTTCCTGGCAGTCTAACAGCTTGGCGGCGTAGGGTTTCATCTTGTCTACGACGTCGACCGCTGCTCGCGATACTGCGTGGCCGGCCATCAAGGTGACGCGGGATGAATACGCTCCCAAGTCAAGCGGTGAAATGTCGCTGTCTTCGCTGCGGATTCGCATTCGTGAAACAGGGATTCCCAGCGACTCGGCGCACATCTGGGTCAATACGGTATCGCTACCCTGACCGATCTCCGCTGCACCGATCAACAGAACCGCAGCCATTCCGTCTTCGCTGATCTTCACGATGGCGTTGGCGTGGGGAAAGATCGACCTTTTCTGGAAGTGCTCGCGGGGCTTCTCGTGAGAGAGCTGAACCTGACCACGATATATGCAATAACCCGCGCCGGAGACGAATCCACCGGAGCCCACGCCAATACCCTTGCCCGGAGGGAGCTCGCCGTATTTCTCGTTCCAACTGCTCTTGTTGCAGGTGGCATCGAGGGTGGCCCGGAACTCGCAACTTCCCACGTCCATCTCGTTGACCGTAAGGGTATTGGGGGTCATGGCGTTTCGGCGGCGGATCTCGATGGGGTCGATGCCCAGATCGTCGGCCACCATATTTAACAGACATTCAAAGGCGAAGCGCGGCTGGGGTACGCCGTGCCCGCGCATGGCGCCGCAGGCCGGCTTGTTGGTCATCATGCGGTAGCCGTCGAACTTGTAGGCCGGGAAGTGGTAGAGCGTTGGTACGACACTACCTGCGTAGTAAGCCGTCGCTACGCCAAACGATGAATACGCTCCACCGTCGAGGTGGATTTCACTCTTGAACGCCTTGATCTTGCCATCGCGATCGACGCCCAGTTTGAACTTCATGTGTTGCTTGTGTCGCCCGCGGCCGTAGTGGAACATCTCCTCCCGTGAGTAGATCATCTTCACCGGTCGGCCCGTCTTCTGACTGAGGATCGCAGCACAAAGATCCAGCGGGCTGGTTGCGGCCTTTCCGCCGAATCCACCGCCGACGGTGGGGCGAATTACGCGAACCTTGCCCAGAGGGATGTGCAGCACGTGGGCCATCATGTACTGCACGTAATGCGGTACCTGGGTCGAGCTGTATAGAACGAGCGTGCCGTCATTATCCCACGTTGCGACGGATGCATGCGGCTCCATGGGGGACTGGTAGACGTTGTTTCCGGTGAAAGTTTCCTCGCGTACGTGGTGTGACTCGGCGAATCCCTTTTCGATGTCTCCGAAGGTGTGGTCCACGTGAGTGTTAACGTTGTTTTTGTATTGGTCGTGCAGTTGAGGTGCGCCGTCGGCGATGGCGGTCATGGGGTCAAACACCGCGGGAAGCTCCTCGTATTCCACTTCGATTAGCGTCAGGGCCTTCTCGGCGGTTTTCTCATCGATCGCAGCGACGGCAGCCACCTCGTCGCCCACGTGGCGGACTTTCTCCTTAGCTAAAACATGTTCGTCGTAGCGGGCGGGGGAAACGCCGTACATCGTGTCGGTTACGTCGGCGCCGGTGATTACCAATACCACGCCCGGCAGTGCCTCAGCTTTGGAGGTATCGATCCGTTTGACTCGTCCATGGGCGATTGGCGAGCCGAGGATCTTGCCGTAGAGCATGTTCGGCAGGGAGACGTCTGCTGTATAGGTTGCCCTTCCGGTAACTTTGTCTGCGGCGTCAACGCGGGGTATGGAGACCCCTACGCTGTCATACTTCGGCTTTCCCGCGTCCTTGCTCGCCGGCTCTTCTTGTTTGCAGGTGCACTCTCCCGAGTGGCGCTTGTATCGTTTGACCGAGCGGAGTATGCCGGTGTATCCGGTGCACCGACACATGTTTCCGGACAGAGCTTCTTTGATCTCATCGTCGGACGGGTCGGGGTTTGTATTGAGCAGGGCCGTTGCGGACATCACCATGCCCGGCGTGCAGAAGCCGCATTGGATGCCGCCTTCTTCCACAAAGGCCTTCTGTACTGGCGTGAGCTTGCCGTCTTTGGCCAAGCCTTCGATGGTGGTTATGGACTTGCCCTGCATCTCCGAGGCAAGCAGCAGGCAGCTATTCATAGCCTCGCCGTCGACGAGTATCGTGCATGCACCGCAGTCGCCGACGTTGCAGCCCTTCTTGGTGCCGGTGAGTCGCAGCTTATCACGCAGTACGTCAAGCAGCGTGTCGGCCGGCTCCGCCGCGACGGTATAGGCTTCGCCGTTGACCGATAGCGTAAGGGGTATAGCCATCACAGCGTCTCCTTTGCCCGGTCGCGGGCGGTGGTTAGAGCTCGTTTGGTGAGCACGGCTACGAGTTCGCGGCGGAAGTCAGCTGATCCGCGGACGTCAGAGATTGGCTCAGCAGCTTTCATGGCGATGTCCGCAGCAGCACCAAAGGAGTCGTCGTCGGCTTTCTGTCCTATCAGAGCATCCCCGGCTTCTTTGACCATTTTTGGGATAGGTGCCACGGCTCCGAGGATGATGCGGGCGTCTTGCACGGTGCCGGCGGAGTCGAGCAGTAAGCTCGCAGCGACAGCGGCAACAGCGATCGTGTTACCCTCACGCATGCCGAAGCGAGCATAAGTTGCCCCGAAGCCAGGCGGCGGTTTGGGAACAAGTGCGGCAGTCAGCAGCTCTCCATCGCGCAAGATTGTCTCACGCGGCCCGGTGAAGAAGTCGTGCAAAGGTACTGTTCGCTCGTCACCCGACAGCCATAGGGCCACCGACGCGTTCATAGCCGTCAAGATTGGCGGGAGGTCCGCACAGGGAACCGCAGCTGCGATGTTTCCGCCAACCGTAGCGACGTTGCGGATCTGAGGGGCGGCCATCTTGCTGGTAGCATCGAGGAGTGGAGAGAAACGCTCTCGGACTACCGGCGCGGAGCCGAGTTGCGTAACCGTGGTAAGCGCACCGATGCGCAGCTCATTAGCGTTCTCGTCAAGGCCCCTCAACGTCTCGATACGGTTGATCGAAACCAGGTGATCGTAGGTGGCTCTACCGGTCTTGAGATCGACCAGCAGATCGGTACCGCCTGCCAGAAGGCGAACGCTCGGTGCGTACCTCGCCAGCGTGCCACCTGCCTCTTCAAGCGTAGTGGCGTTATGCAGTTTGATGTCAGGGACGTACACGCCTGGGCTCCTGTATAGTTGCACGATGATTCAGTGAAGACGGTTCACTGAATCAATTTGCCAGCTGACGGATTCTGAGGTTCTTGCGTACTCGGTGCATCCGCGCAAGCCGAAGCTTGCGGCTCGTTCCGGGTCACTCGTCAGTCCGCGTGGGGCGTTCCTCCCCGTTCATTCCCAAGACCCCGTGCAGAAACTGAGATACGATCTGGTTCGCGACGGTCGCCGGGGAGGAACCGCGCTTCGGTGCGTACCAGCTGTACAACCAGTTCAAGGTGCCGAAAAGGCACATTGTGGCCACATGCCGATCCGTTGTGCGCCCTGAATCGTGAGAATCGAAGACTCGATCGACAATTGCGCGGGTGAGTTCGTAATACTGTCGCCTCAACTCGCGCGTTTCGTCGTATGCATCTCCACTCAAGGCGTAGAACTCGTGGGAGCAAACCTTGAGCGCGGCCATGTTGGCTGCAAAGTAGTCGACGTGAGCCCGTACCATGATCCGCAGCTGCTCGACCGGATCTGACACGCCGTGGACTTTCTCTTGAAGCCCGTTGATTAGCGAATTGAACGTGCGAAACCGGATCAGGAAGAGGATCTTCTCTTTGCTCTCGAAATAGTGATACAGTCCTGCCAAGCTTACCCCGGCGGCCCGGGCCACTTCGCGCATGGTAGCCTTCTCGTACCCAACCCGTGCTATCAGGTCCGTTGCCTCCTTAAGCACGTGGTTTTGGCGATCATCGTAAGTTCCGCGCGGTTCGGAGGTTCGGTTGGTGGCAGCCCCCCCTCTCTCTGATTCGAACGGTCGTTCTGAACTTCGTGATACCATCTTGGGAAGGCCCTGCATCAAGCGGACACGTTATCAGACACAATATGCCCCACGAGCCCGTGTCTGTCAAGAAAAAACCCCGATAAAGTGGTTGACTTAGTACTGGAAATCGCGATAATTCGGCTCGCGTTGCAGTGAGTACAGGCGCTGGCGGTGGAGGGGAGAATATGCGCGGCGGCGCTTTGTCGATCGAACGTACGTTCGGATTCTTGGTGAGTGGGCCGTGCGTTGAGGCGTGCGAGTCTAAGTCGTCTTGCTGTGATCGGAGGAGCCTGTCATGAGTTTGTTTCCCCCGCGAAAAGCCGAGTCTTTTGATTTCAAAGAGGTTAAATACGAGAAGGGCGACCGGGTCGCCCGGATCACCATAAACCGGCCGCACAACTACAACGCCTATAGCACGCCCTGTCTGCAGGAGTTGGCGACGGCGTTCGAGGATGCTTCGTGGGACGATAGCGTCGCCGTCGTCGTCTACACGGGCACGGGCGACCGGGCGTTCTGCACGGGCGGCGACGTCAAGGAGTATCAGGAAAGCTATACGCAGAAGCCCCGCGACTACTGGAAGTACATGTGTTGCTTCAAGGGATACATCGAATCGATGCTCAACTGTGCTAAACCGGTCATTGCCCGGCTCAACGGGATGGCGGTGGGCGGGGGCAACGAGAGTCAGCTTGCCTGCGATTTGGGTGTGATGGGCGAGCATACGTTCATCGCCCAGGTTGGAACGGGAGTGGGGTCCGTCGCTTGCGGCGGGTCTACACAGTGGCTGCCCATGCACGTTGGCGATCGCAAGGCGCGTGGAATCCTTTTCCTCAACCAGCGGTATCCAGCGTACACGTCGTTGGCGATAGGCCTTGTGAATATTGTCGTTCCTACCGTGAAAAGTCCTGACGGCAACTACGTTACCAAGCTGACCGGTGACCGGACGTTCCTGGCGGATTGGAACACGGATCCCTGGGAGAATCCTTTCGAGAACCGTGTAAGTGCGGCAGAGATCAGCAAGGCCCAGAAGGGCAAAGACGGCTATTCCATCGATTTTACGCTGCTTGATGAGGTCACCGCTGATCTCTGCAAGCAGGTGGTCAATAAGTTCTTCGAGTGCACGCGGTATACGAAGGCACAGGTCAACTTCTGGAAGGAGCTTTCCTGGCATGGCACGGCGGGGCACGCCCGTGATTGGCTTTCGACTCATTATACAAGCCTAGAGCCCTACGAGGGTATGACCGCGTTTGTTGAGAAGCGAAAAGTAGACTTCGTGGGCATGCGTGAGCGGGCTGCCGATCCGAATGGATCGAGCGAATTCCTGTGGGGACCGTATGCCAAGGCGTGTCCGAAGTGCGAGGCTAAGGGCATCCCTTCGTTCTTTGAGTTCTGCGGAAAGTGCGGGGCGGAGTTGGGTTAGAGGTACGTTGAGAAGCGTGGACTATTATGATGGTGTAGCGCCACCCCTTGTGGGTGGCGCCATGCGGCGGTTTTCGCTACCCACAAGGGGTGGCGCTACAGGTCTTCAGTTGGGTTGAACAATCATGATGCTTAAAGGCAAGAACGCCATTGTAACGGGCGGCAGTCTGGGAATCGGGACGGCGATTGCGAAGGAGTTGGCCAGGCAAGGGGCCAATGTAGCCATCAACTATCGAAAGCACGATACCGAAGCGAAGCAGGTTGTGGCGGATATCGAGGCTATGGGCCGTAAGGGCCTAGCGGTGAAGGCGGATGTAGCCAGTTTTGCCGATGCCGAGCGCATGGTAGCTGAGGTCAAGGAGACCTTCGGCGGGCTGGACATCCTGGTCAACAACGCCGGAATCAACCGGGACAGTGTCATCTGGAAGATGAGCGAGGAGCAGTGGGATCAGGTGATCGACATCAACCTGAAAGGCTACTTCAACTACGTCCATGCGGTTGTAGCGGGCTTCCGTGAGCAGAAGTCGGGCAAGATCGTCAACGTTACCTCGATCAACGGTCTTCGCGGCAAGTTTGGGCAGACGAACTACTCGGCATCGAAGGCGGGGATCATCGGTTTTACCAAGGCGCTGGCCCGTGAGCTGGGACGAGCCAACGTTAATGTAAATGCCGTGGCTCCGGGACTGATCGAGACGGACATGATGAAGGACGCTCCCGAAAACGTTAAGGAGGCTGCTCTGGCGGAGATCGTGCTGGGACGGATGGGCCAGCCAGAAGAAGTGGCGACAGTGGTGGCGTTCATGTGCAGCGACGCCGCAAAGCATATAACCGGCGAAGTAATCCGCGTCGACGGCGGACAGTATATATAGACCCGCAGACCGAGGCGGGTTCCGCTGCTCGGTGAGCAGCGTTCATTTAGAGGTTGTTGGTGGGCGGTTCCCACCCTACGGAGAAAGCCGTGGAACTCAACGACATAGTAGCAATAAGTGCGGTGCGGACGCCCATGGGGCGGTTTGGTGGAACGCTGAAAGGTATGGCAGCTTACGATATTGGTGCTGTTGCCATCAAGGCGGCCGTGGAGCGGGCCGGCGTTGCGGGCGACGGCATTGATGACGTGATCTTCGGGAGTTGTCGTCAAGCGGGCAACGGGCCGAATCCGGCGCGAACTGCTTCGGTTCGCGGCGGGGTACCCAGCAATGTGCCGGTGCAGACTATTAACATGGCCTGCCCGTCGGGGATGCGCTGTATGGCTATGGCATCGCTGGCGATACGAACGGGTGACTACAAGACGGCACTGGTCGGCGGGATGGATAGCATGAGCACGATTCCGTATTTGCTCAAGGACTGCCGCTGGGACGGCTTCAAGATGGGGGATCGCACCCTGCTGGACGGTTGGGCCGACAGCATCGACCCACTGTGCGGCGTGGGCATGGGGGCAACCGCGGAGAACCTGGTAGATAAGTACAAGATTCCCCGCGAGGCTCAGGACCAGTTTGCGGTCGAGAGTCATCAAAAGGCTGCTCAAGCCCAAGCTAACGGCTGGTTCGATGAAGAGATCGTGCCCGTCGAGGTGCCGGGGAAGCGCAAAGAGCCTCCCACCGTCTTCGACAAGGATGAGACGATCCGTGCGGATACAACGCTGGAGAAGATGGCCAAGCTAAAGCCGGTTTTCCGCAAGGACGGCACGGTTACGGCAGCCAACGCATGCGGGATGTCCGACGGGGCGACGGGACTTGTTCTGACTTCACGCGAGCACGCCAAGGCCATAGGCGCTGCCCCACTGTTTTCTCTGGTGGCCTACTCTAACGTAGCCGTCGAGCCGGGCACGATGGGTGAAGGTCCCGGGGTGGCGATTCCCGCAGCGCTGGAACGGGCGGGGATGACTCTGGATCAGATGGACCTGATCGAGGTTAACGAGGCTTTTGCCGTGCAAGTTTTGGCCAATGAACAGGTCTTGAAGTGGGATCGGGCCAAGGTCAACGTTCACGGCGGGGCGATCGCCCTGGGCCATCCGACGGGTATCAGCGGTGCGAGGATCGTGGTCACGCTCTATCACGCGCTCAAGCGCACCGGCGGAGAGCTGGGCATCGCGTCCATCTGCGGGGGGGGCGGTGTGAGCATGGCCATGATCATCAAGCGGGAGCAATAGCGACAATGGCTGACTATGGATTCTTCGAGCTGGTAGAGGCTGACGGGATAGCGACGATCACGCTGAACCGACCGCCGCTAAACGTCCTGCATATTCCGATGATGACGGAGTGCAACGACCTGCTGGCGACTCTGCTGGCGGACTCCAATCTTGCTGCGCTGGTGTTTAAGGCGAAGCACAAGGCATTCTGTGCCGGTGTCGATGTGGCCGATCACACTGGTGACAAGATGGATGAGATGATCCGTCAGTTTCATGGGATCTTCCGTAAGCTGGCATCGACGGATGTTCTGACGATTGCCGCGGTTGGGCGGGCAGCTCTGGGCGGAGGTTGCGAGCTGGCAACATTCTGCGACATCGTTCTGGCATCTGATCGGGCGAAGTTCGGCCAGCCGGAAGTTCAGGTGGGAGTACTTCCCCCTGTGGCGGCCTGCGTGCTTGCCCATCAGGTTGGAATAAAGAAAGCCATCGAGCTCAACACGACCGGGGTGACCATCGATGCTGCCGAAGCATACCGGATAGGCCTGGTAAACCAAGTGTTCCCAGCGGAAGAGTTTGAAGATCGTGTGGACGGCTATCTGGCGGAGTTGAAGAAGCTGTCCTGCCCGGTTGTCCGCATGGCAAAGCGGGCTACTTCGATGGTCGTTCGCGAGCAAGTTCTGGCACAGTTGGAGCGCGTCGAACAGCTGTACACGGACGATTTGATGAAACTCTCCGACGCGCATGAGGGTATTGCAGCATTCATGGAAAAGCGTGAACCGCGTTGGAAAAACGAGTAAATTGCGGATTTCGGATTGGCGAAACGAAGTTGAGTGACAAACCGAGGTGGCGTGAGGTGACGAGCTTCAATCCGGAATCGACAGTCTGCAACGGCGAAAGGACTGAATGATGAAAGCAGCGGTATTCCACGGTAGCGACAAGGGAATGAAGATCGAGGACATTCCCGTTCCTGCAATAAACGATGATCAGATTCTGGTCAAAGTGGCGGCATGTGGTGCCTGCCACACAGATCTGCACTATATCGAGCACGGCGTTCCCACTTACAAGAAGCCGCCCATGGTGCTTGGGCACGAGGCATCCGGGATTGTGGAGGACGCCGGCTCAAGTGTGACTAATGTGAAGAAGGGGCAGCGGGTCTTGATCCCGGCCGTGTTGACTTGCGGGATCTGCACGGCGTGCCGGCAAGGCCATGAGAATGTCTGCAGCGATATGAAGATGCTGGGCAACCACTTTGACGGTGCTTACGCGGAATATGTGGCTGTCACAGCGAAGGACGTGCTTGATCTTCCCGAGTCGATTCCTCTGGAAGAAGCGTCGATCATTGCAGACGCGGTTTCCACGCCGTATCACGCAGTGAAGAACCGTGCGCAAGTCCGACCCGGTGATACGGTGGTTATCTTCGGATGTGGCGGAGTGGGAATCAATGCTATCCAGCTGGCTTCAGCAGCCGGCGGTTACGTGATCGCAGTGGACATCAACGAACGCAAGCTGGAATGGGCCAAGGAGTTCGGGGCTGCCCAGGTAATAAACGCGTCGACAGTCGAGCGGGTCTCCAAGGCGGTCAAGAAGATGACCGGTGGCGGAGCTGACATAGCCATGGAAGTCATTGGTAACCCGAAGACCATCGAAGAAGCGTTCGAGTGCGTTCGGATCGGCGGTCGACTGTGCGTTGTTGGGTACACACATGAGAAGATGTCCGTTGTCGCTGGCAAAATAATGTTCAAGGAGCTTGAGATCGTAGGATCGTTGGGCTGTCGTCCGGTGGATTACGTACCGCTGATCCGGATGGTTGAGCAGGGCAAGATCGACCTCAAACGCCTTGTGACGCATCGATTCAGCCTCGACGAGATCGACAAGGCCTTTGAGGTTATGAAGGAAGGTTCATCACTACGATCCATTGTGGTTCCGTGATGGTGTGCAAACCGCAATCGAGGAGTATCTCCAGTAATGCTGCGTGAGGGCGAACTTGGTGTTCATCCCCCCGGGGCCTTAGGCGTCGCGTTCTTCGTGCATGCCAGCGCCGAGTGCTTTGTCGGTCGCGGGGGTGATGGGATTACCCAACCGCTCAAGGATCTCGGTGCGCTGACTCTCGACGACCACGGCAGGCCTCGGACAATCCCGCTGCGCGATCGCATCTACGCCAATCTCCTGGAGGCTGATGCTCTGGAGCGATTGCCGGAGCTGCTGATGGTCTGCTGCAACCCAGACCAGTTGGGCCTGTTCACCGCAGAGATGACGCGTTTTCTCGAGAGCATGTGTGAACGTGGGCGTCTTCGAACGAAAGAGGATATTTGCAGGGAAGTCCCGATTTTGTTGGTTCTGCCCAACGGGATCCTCTCCGAGCTGACCATAGACACGTACACGGAGCAACTGCAGGAGTCCATCCTGATGGAGCGTCTTCCGGGCATTACGGACGATTTGAGAGATGCCTTGGTTGACCGTGTCGTCCGTGGTGTGTCGCTCCAGGCAGGTGGACGGCGGGGCAGCGGAGCACAGACCATCTATGTGCTGGAACGGAAGGGCGCTGTGGTCTTTGCTGGTGGTGGAGATGCGGAGCGCGAACGCATCGAGGCAATCCTCACCAGTCATGACTACCCGTTCACCCACCCGCGCGGCGTGCCTGGCACGCGGATCGAGTTCGACAAAGCCATGATCTCGATCGTGCTCAACGTGGGCGGGCTGATCCACACGGTCACGGCCGACGGGGAGTTGATCGATTTGCGCATGGGTGATTTGTGCAAGGATCCGGGCAAGGCCGATTTCGTGCACGATATCACCCGCGCCGTTTTCGACGTCGGGCAAGCCGTTGGTGCCTATCCTCCCGAAGCCACTTATGACGACATTTGGGCCGGTCACCGGGCAACGATCCTGGCCCATGCCGGGCACGTCACCAGTTCGCTAAAGACCTTCCGCGATGCGCTTGGCGGAGGCCTCTGTGGGGTGAGGCTTTTCTCCAATGAGGAGTGGATACTGACGCCTCTGTGTCGCTATGCAGCCAATGCGGGGTTGAAAGAAGAAGAGGAGCTATTTCAGTCACTCAAACGTCGTGTGCAAGAATCGATGGCCAAAGCTATCCGCCGCCGAGAGAAATCGGGTCCGGGTGGATCGGGCAGATTGAGGGCTAGCAAAATGAACCTGACCGGGCAGCGCAATTTCAATATCGAGTTGTACGAGGACGGCTCTGACGAGATGTTGCTGATCGGCACAATGCTTGATAGTGAGCATCTGATCAAGCTGGAACTGACGCTCTATCTTCCAGATGAGCAGATTACGCGCAGCAGACTCGAATTGGTCCGCGTCCCTTTCCCCGTGTGCCGGGAGCTGGAGCAGATCGCGGATCGCCTGGTGGGACTGCGCATCGAGCGAGGTGTACTGAACAAACTCGCTCATCGCGTCGGAGGGCAAGTGGGCTGTTCACACATCAAGGAACTTGCCGCCAACTTGGTCTACTTCGCGGCGTCTACTCTCGTGCGCTATCGTGTGGGGATAGACCCCACGACGACCGACTACGAACACACCACGCCGGAGGAGCGTTTCAAGCTGACCAAGGAACTGTTGAATGACACATGTCTGGCATATTCCCAGACCACGGCACTGGGCCTTGACGAGCAAATCGGCATCAAGAAGATTGGAGAGGAACACACCCATCCGGTGCCCTTGGGAGACTATGAGCCTTCCTTCGGGGTCTTGCTCAAGGAGCGTGCTGAGCGATGGGGCGACAAGGTCTATCTGCGTTATCGCGGTGACAGGAAGGACTATGCGATCAGCTGGAAGGAGTTTGCCCGGCGCACGTTCCAGATAGCCCGTCACTTGATCGAACAAGGTGTGCACAAGGGTGACCGCATAGGGATGATTTCGGAGAATCGGGCCGAGATGTATATGTTTGAGACGGCGGCGATGTCGATCGGGGCGATCACGGTTCCTGTATTCGCCGGTTATGCAACCCCGCAAGTCGCATACGTGTTGGGCCACGCCAAGCCTCGGTTTGTGGTTGTCTCCGGCGTTCACCAGCTTGAGAAGATCGAGCGTGACAAGCATCCCTGGATCGAACGCTATTACTGCATGGATTTCAACAAGGCCTCGCAGCGCTGGGGTGCGTTGGACTTCGCTATGCTCTTATCTGACGGAGGTGCTGATGAGCCTGAATTGCAGGCCAGAATCGAAGCGGTTGAGCCGACCAGTCTGTGCCTGATCATGTATACCTCGGGCACAACGGGAGCGCCGAAAGGTGTGCTGCTGGGCCACCAGCAACTGATTTCCCAACAAAAAGCCATGTCGCTTATGTGGGATGTCGGTGAGAACGATGTCTACATGAACTGGTTGCCCTGGCACCATAGCTTCGGAGGTTTGTTTGAACGTTTCATGAGCCTCTACAACGGGGCAGAACTCTGTTTGGACGACTCCCGGGGCAAGGATATCAAGGGACTTATAGAGAACTGGAAGGCTTTCAGGCCGACGATTTTCTTCAGCGTGCCGCGCGTGCATGATCTGCTTATTAAAGAATGTGAGCAGGACCCGGAGACAGAGAAGGCGATCTTCGGCGATCGGTTGCGCTTTGTATTGACGGCAGGTGCGGCATTACCCGCGCATGTTGAAGCGGCCTATCGTAAACAGGGGATTCCCGTACTCGAAGCTTGGGGCCTTACGGAAACCTCTCCTTGCGTCACAGCAACGACCAAAGACGGCACCTGGAAGAGCGGGTATGTGGGTATTCCCCTACCTGGAGTCTCGGTTCGCATAGACAGCGAACAGGAAATCCTGGTAAAGGGGCCCAATGTCATGGAGGGTTACCTGGACGACGAAGAGAATACTTCGCACGTGATCTCACAAGATGGGTGGCTGCGCACGGGAGATCTGGGTGAGTTCACCAAGGACGGGCTGCGTGTATTCGGCCGAAAAGACGGCACCTTCAAGCTTACTACCGGGGAAAAGGTCCAGCCGCAACGCGTCGAATCGGTCTTGGTTAACGAGTCGTCCTTTATTAATGGGGTGGTCGTGGTCGGGAGCGGGATGGACTACGTGGGGGCATTGATCTATCCGAATCTCAGCGAGTTGAGCTCGTGGGCGGTCGGCAAGGGAGTCCCGTCGAATAAGCTGCTGACCCACCCTGCCGTGATCGAGCTGTTTGCGTCTGAGCTGGGACGCATTAACCCCCTTGTGGAGATCAGGTACCAGCGGGTCAAGAGGGCGATACTGGCTGACCATGATCCTACGTTGGATAACGGCGAGTTGACATCCTCAGGAAAGTTGGTGCGCAAGTCGGTATTGAAGAACTTCAAGGAAAAAATCAACGAGTTGTTTGCACTCCAGCCGTCAGCGGACGTTATTGAGGTGCAACAACAGACACAAAGGACGGTGGCAAGTGAAGCGTAGCGACATTCCAAGTGTGGTTATTGCGGGGGCGGCGCGCACACCAGTGGGGGTCAAGTGCGGTACGCTCAGCAATTTCGCCCCGGAAGACCTTGGTGTTCTGGCGGCTGAGGAGGCTATCAGAAGAAGCGGTTTGGCACGCGAGAAGATCGACGCCACCATCGGTGCCAACGTGTATCAGTTTACGGCACCGGGCTGCCAGGATATCTACTTTCCACGGAACGTGAGTCTGCGGTGCCACCTGAACACGGAGGCTCCGGCTCTGCTGGTGCAGCGGATTTGTGGGTCCGGGTTTCAGACGGTAATCAACGCTTTTCAACAGATTGCCTTGCCGGATTTGGTGGATGACGCGAACGCGGTGCTCTGCGTTGGTGCTGAGACGATGTCACGATGCCCGCGGATCGTCCGCTCGCCGCGGCGTTCCGGGGCGGCTTTCTGGGAGTTCGTTGAGGGGGGCAGTCTGGAGGATACCATGCTGGCCGGCTTGAACCACGATCTTGCCGAGACGGCGATGATGATTACCGCCGATGAGTATGGTCATCAGATGGAGGTCACTCGGCAGGAATGTGATGAGCTTGCTGAGACGTCGCACCGTCGTGCCCGGGCCGCGTACCGCGATAACCATCTCAACGGCGGGGATGCTGTCCGCGGGATGTTTGCCCTCGATGCGACGGACCTGACTGGCAGGCCGATACACTTGGCCCGCGATGAATGTGTGCGGGACACTTCTTTTGAGGCGCTGGCCAAACTTCCGGGGTTTACGCCCCATGGACTCGTGTCTCCGGGGAATGCCAGCGAGATCAGCGACGGCGGCGGGGCTGCGATCGTCGTGGACCGCGATACCGCCGAGAAGGAAGGACTCCCTGCGTATTGGGAGATCGTTGGCTACGGGGTTGCCGGTGTTGAGCCACGCGTGATGGGTCGGGGCCCGGTGGCCGCCATCGAGAAGGCTCTTGCCCAAACGGGTCTCAAGCAAGATGACATAGGGCTTTGGGAAATAAACGAAGCTTTCGCGGCACAGTATCTCGGTGTCGAGAAAGAGCTGAAGCTGGATCGAGACATTACCAATGTCAATGGTGGTGCCGTCGCCATTGGGCATCCGCTGGCGGCAACAGGCTTACGCCTGCTTGTCGATCTGATCTACGAAATGGAGCGGCGTGGAGTGCGCTACGGGTGTGCGTCGGCATGCATAGGCGGCGGTCAAGGTGCTGCTGTCATCATTCGCGATACGAGGGTGAAGTAATATGAAACGAGCGTTTTCCTTTGGTGACAAGTCGATCGAACCAGCCGTGAGCCGAGTCAACGCAGTCCGCTCAGTTGCGGTCATCGGGGCAGGTACGATGGGGCAGGGAATCGCCATCGACCTGTTGCAGAAGACGGACTGCGAAGTAATACTCCTGGATGTACAGCCGGAGGCGCTGAAGCGCGCCGAGGGCATGTTGTCATCTCTGTGGGGCCGACAGATCAAAGGCATGCAGATTCGCGAGGAGGATGCAAAGGCCCTTACCGCTCGAACCAAGTACACACAGAGCTACGACGACCTGAAGGGTGCGGACATAATCTGGGAGGTGGCCACTGAGCGCAGCGAGATTAAGGCGAAGATCTTCGAGACCATAGAGAACACGGTGGATCCCGAGCGAATCGCCGCGGTATTCTCCAACACGTCATCACACACCACCGCAGAGTTGGCAGTATTATTCAAGTCCGAGGCGTTCCGTGAGAAGTTCCTCACGGTCCACGGATATTTTCCCTTTGAAGCCAATCGTCTGATCGACGTTATGCAGGGAAAGTATGCGTCGACTGAAACGTTCAATTTTGGCGTGGTCTTTGCCGATCAGATTCTGGAGAAGACCGTCATCGCCCTGCCGGTCGACCACCATGGTTACATCACCGACCCCGTATTCCAGGCAATGGGGGCGGTCGTTTCTTGGGATATCAGGACCGGTCAGGATATCGTCGAGCTTGGCGGGTTGTGGGAGCTGTTTACGGCCAACCCGTTCACCGTCCTCGATCAGACCGGGCACATGCCCTACACCGAGTCTTCGCGCCACATGGGGAAAGCCCTTCCCAAGACTGACCGATTGCGTGGCATCTACAACCGCGATGGGAAACACTATCCCGATTGGATCGCGAGGTTGGAGAAGGAGGGACGGATCGGTGTCAACTCTCCGTCACGGAATGGGTTCTATGCCTGGAGCGACGGCCGCCGACCCAAACTGGAAGGTGTGCTGGATCCGTCTACCTCCAAGTACGTTCCCATAGGGGAGATCTCACGCAAGGAATTCTGGTCGTACTATGAAGCGGCCGAACGAGATCGGCGTGCTGGTAAGATTAAGAGCGCGGAATCGCTTGTTTATGTTGCCTGTAGTGATGATGCGGGTGGGCGGGCGTTTCGGCGTTACGCTCTTCCCATTTGTCTCTATGCCCTGGATTTGATCCAGGATCGGTTGGCCACGCCGGGACAGATCAACGTCTCGACGCGTGCCGGCCTTCGATTCAAAGTGGGTTTGGTCGAGGTGCTCGATGCCTTGATCTCTCACTTGACAATCGACGGCGTGCTCGAACTCGCCCGCCGGGCCCGCGACGAGAATGCGGACGACCCCCATACCGTTGCGATGCTTGATGTCGATGGGGAGGTGGGGCCGCGCAAAGGCATCCCCTGTCTGCTGCACGAGATGAAGAAACGGAACTTCAAGCGACTGCTCGGATACGGCAAGTTCTTCCGCACTCCGGTGGCACAGCTGGATCTTGATACGGGTGAATACAAGGGCTGCTATCTGGATATGAAGTTCGTAGAGCCCTCGTCGCGAGACCGCGTATGCAGCATCGTGTTCAATAATCCGTTGCGGGGCAACGTTTGGAACCGCGCTGCTCTGGACCAGCTTGCCCATGCTTACAACCGCGTGTTGATGCTTCATCGCGAAGGACGCTGCGGAGGGGTGCTCTTCAGCGCAGCGGGCAGCGGAATGCGAATGCTGGGGGCGGATGCCCGCGAATTCAATCGCGGTTGGTTCGAACGTGAGAAGGGGTATGTTCCGCTCGGTGAGGCGGAGGCTGCTGCGTTTACCCGCCGGGGAATGAGCCTGTTTCGCCTTATTCAGGAGAGCCCCGTTGCGACGGTAGGCGTTTTTGGTGAAAAGTGGGGAGGCGGAGCGGAGTTCAACTACTTCCTCGATCTTCGCTATGACGTGCGGGCAGAAGGATTCATATTCGATACCCTGGACCGCAAGACAACCTGGCAACCCAAGAACACCTACAACCAACCCGAGCTGGACTACGCAATTCTCGGTGGGTTCGGAGCTGCGGGCGAGTTGCTTCGGCTTGGATTGGGGGATTCGGTCATCTTCGAAGTATTCGATCAGGGGATGACCGCTGACCGGGCTTATCAGGTCGGCTTGAGCAATGGTGTCTTCGACGAGGAGTTGGAGGCTCTTCGTAGAGGCTACGAGCGGGCACGTTTGATGGCCAAGGATGCCCCCTATTCAAGGGCGCTGTTCAAGCACCAGCTTTCGCGGGGTACCGACGACGAAGCTCTTGCCAAGGAGACGGGGGAGATCTTCAACCCCAAGAAGAATCCGTTTATCAGCACGGGGTTGTTGGCCCTGTTGGATCGTGGTGCCCGGGCTCCCAAGATGGACTACGCCTGCCTGGATACTGAGTTGCCGGGTTGGCGCTATCCTGCGGATAACGGGATGGTCGACATGGATTCGGCCGACGAGTCGAGCGCGCAGGGTGCAGCTTCCGAGGATGCGTAAGTTGGACGGCGGATCCCCTGTGCCGCACCTGAACAGCGTTGCACCGACTTCAGGAAGATCGAGGGCACTTACAGGATGGAGGAGGCCACAGCGGAGGCCAAGCGCTGTCTGCAATGTGACTTGCGCCTGGCGATCGCCCAACCACCTCTACCGCCGGAAAAGTGGTTACCCTTCGATCGGGGTACCGTCGAGCAGATTCCGCCGGTTGACGGGGTGTTCATACTGGCCGATGCCGAGAAGAAAGCCACGATGATCAAAGGGATGGGGGATATCCGATCCGGCCTGATGGAGAAGATCGATTCCGGAGTCGAGGCGAGCTTTTTCATGTGGGAAGAGGATCGGATGTATACCAAACGTGAGAGCGAGTTGATTCAACAGCATCTGAGCAAGTATGGCGAGCTGCCCGGCGGAGGGGATGACGAGTTGGATGACCTTTTCTGACGACACTCTTGCTCTCGCGCATGGAAATATGGATAATGTTTCTGATCAGCTGCGAACTGTGAGTACTTTCGCTCCTTGGAGCCACTGCCCGTGATCATCATCGATGAGCGATACTGCAAGGGCTGCAGCATCTGTATTCACTTCTGCCCGGGTAAGGCCCTGGAGGTTTCCAAGGAAGTCAATAGCCGCGGTTTCTATGCTCCGAAAGTCGTTGACCAGGCGGAATGCACAAGCTGTAAGCAATGCGAGCTGTATTGTCCCGACTTTGCCATTTTTATCGTTGAGGATGCTGAAAGTGCAGACGGATAGAGCCACAGGGTATCTCAGCACGCTTGCCGGCAAGGTGCAGTTTGCCTTGGGAGACGAGGCGATTGCCTACGGCGCGCTTTTTGCGGGATGCACTTTCTTCGGCGGATATCCCATAACGCCTGCTTCCGAAGTCGCCGAGACCATGGCCCGCGAGCTTCCTAACGTCGACGGATACTATGTGCAGTTCGAGGACGAGATAGGCAGTATCGCCGCGGTGATCGGTGCTTCCCGGGCAGGGGCTAAGTCCATGACCGCTACATCGGGCCCGGGTTTCTCCTTGATGCAGGAGAACATCGGCTATGCCATCATGACCGAGACTCCCTGCGTGGTGGTTGATGTTCAGCGAAGTGGGCCGTCGACCGGTCAGGCCACCAAGCCCGCTCAGGCGGATGTGCTTCAGGCTCGTTGGGGAACGCACGGCGATCACGAGATGATTGCCTTTGCTCCCAACTCCGTGCAGGAGTGCCTCGACGTCATGATCGAGTGCTTCAACCTGTCCGAGCGCTACCGACATCCCGTGGTTCTGCTGGCCGACGGTGAGATCGGACACTTAAGGGAGAAGCTGGTTTTCCCCGATCCGGCTGATCTTGATCTATTTCCGCGTGGCGGCTTCGACGCTGCAGACGAAGCGGGTCTGGTTGAGCCGATGCGGGCCTACGGCGAGGGCAATGCCGTGCACATCACCGGCTCGACGCATAAAGAGAACGGGATGCGCGACGTCGTGTCTCAGGATGTGCACGAACGGCTCATTACCCGATGCTGTGCCAAGATCGACAAAAACAGAGACAACATCATCCGCGTGGAGGAGCGTTTCATGGATGATGCCGAGACAGTCGTGGTCAGCTTCGGCGCAGATTCAAGACCGGCACTTGGGGCCGTTGTCCGAGCACGTAACGAGGGAGTCAAAGTTGGATACTTCAGGCCGATATCGATTTGGCCTTTCTGCGGTGAGAGGTTGACCCAGATCGGCAAGCGTGTGCGGAAGATTCTGGTGCCCGAGATGAATCTGGGGCAACTTGCCCGTGAGATAGAGCGTTTTGTCAGTGTGCCGGTGGTTAGAGTTTCAAAAATTGGAGGCGTAGCTCATTCAGTGGAGGAAGTCTACCAGGCCATCATCGAGAATAGCAGAAGTTGATGCGTTTGCGCTGTCGACGCGAAGGCAGACAGCAGAACCCGAGAATACTATGGAGCACCATCTACTTAAGTACCTGCGTGAGGAGATTTTACCCACGACGCATTGCCCGGGTTGTGGGTGTGGACAGGTGCTTAATGCTTTCGTCAACGCCATCGACACCCTGCGGATCGACCCACGGGGGATCATCTCTGTTACAGGTATCGGATGTTCTTCCTGGATTCCGAGCCCGTACTTCAAGGGTGATACCTTACACACGACGCACGGTCGGGCCATCGCCTTTGCGACCGGCGTGAAAGTCATCAGGCCCGACAGTAATGTAGTGGTGATCGCGGGGGACGGTGATCTTGCAGGCATCGGGGGGAATCACCTGATCCATGCGGCTCGTAGGAACGTGGGGCTGACAGTCTATCTGGTGAACAACTACATCTACGGAATGACTGGGGGGCAGGTTTCTCCAACGACACCGTTTGGCGTGGTGACCTCCACTACTCCATACACAAACGCCGAGTATCCGCTGAAAATCGCGGAACTGGTGGCAGCGGCAGGTGCCAACTACGTTGCCCGGTGGACGACGTATCACATTCGCAAGTTGATTGCGTCCATGGAAGAGGCGCTTCAGACGAAAGGATTCGCCTTTATAGAGATTGTCTCACAGTGCCCGGTGGCCTACGGTCGGCGTGTCGGACTTCGCGACGGTGTCGCCTTCATGGAGTACTTCAAGGAGAACTCCGTTAGCGTCAGAAAGTCCAAGACAATGAGCGAGGAGGAACTGGAAGGAAAGATTGTGGTGGGGAGATTGGCTAGGCGCGAGCGCGTCGAGTTCACCGAGAGTCTGAGGAAGATTATCGAGGAGCAACGCACCGGCACCGGGGCATGAAGATCGGAATGATCGGTTGCGCACTGCAATGAACATTCGATTCGCAGGATTCGGCGGCCAAGGGATAGTGATGGCGGGGTATGTCCTCGGCCGAGCAGGGACTTTGGCCGGCCTCAATGCCCTGCAAACGCAATCCTACGGGAGTGAATCGCGCGGCGGGGCATGTAAGAGTGACGTGATCGTCTCCAAGACGGAGATTCTCGAGCTTGCACCCTCCGGGCTCGATGTGTTCATTGCCATGTCCCAGCCTGCTCTAGACAAATACTTGCCGGACATCAGCGACGGCGGATCGTTAATCTACGACAGCGACTTAGTGACACTTAATACGTCTGCCGATGACGCGGGCAACGATAGCACGTACACCTTTGGGATCTCCGCTACAGATATTGCCCATAAGTCCTTTGGGCATGACGTGGTAGCCAACGTGATCATGCTTGGGTACATGAGTGCGCTTACGGGGGTGGTTTCGCCGGAGGCGTTGCGCCAGGCGATATCCGAGAGTGTGCCGCCCAAAACGGTGGAACTGAATCTAAAGGCTTTCGACGAGGGTTTCAAGAAAGGGGAGATGCGCGAGGGTGAGTTGAAGTAAGCGTGCATCGGTAAGTTGAAACCGAGGGTCGCGTTTCCTTCTCCAATGGCCACCCCAAGGCATTATCGAGGAGTAAGACTGAATGCCCGATGAATCTCAGGCCGACCTGCCCTTGAGCGGGATTCGTATTCTTGATCTTTCCAGGATCTTGGCCGGTCCCTACTGCACTATGCTGCTTGGCGACCTCGGCGCAGAGGTGATCAAAGTCGAGCGACCCGGCGTCGGTGACGACACCCGCACCTGGGGACCGCCGTTCTCCGGCGGAGAGAGCGCCTACTACATCTGCTGCAACCGCAACAAGCGCTCGATCACTATCGATCTCAAGAGTGAGCGCGGCGTGGAACTGGTCAAGGAGTTTGCCAAGACGTCCGACGTGTTGGTGGAAAATTTTACCCCGGGGCTGATGGCCGACTTCGGCCTCGACTACGATAGATTGCATCACATCAACCCACGCCTGGTTTACTGTTCCATCACCGCATACGGACAGGACGGCCCCTATAGGGACAGACCGGGGTACGACATGGTTCTCTCTGCAGTCGGTGGACTCATGTATATCACCGGGCCAAAGGGCGGGGAACCATGCAAGGTCGGCGTAGCAATCACCGACGTGCTAACCGGCGTTTATGCATCCGGGGCGATCATGGCTGCCCTTATTCATCGAGGCCGCTCAGGCAAGGGCCAATACATTGACTGCAGCCTGCTGGATTGTCAGGCCTCGGCATTAGCAAACATCGCCAGCAACTACCTCGTCGCCGGCCAGGAAGCCAAACGCTGGGGCACGGCCCATGAATCGATAATCCCATATCAGGTCTTCCCGGCTAAGGATCGACCCATTGCTATTGCGGTGGCAAACCAGAAGCTGTGGGTAGCGTTCTGCAAGGTAGTCGGCAAAGAAGAGTGGATCGCGGAGCCGCGCTTCGAATCCAATCCTAAACGTGTGGAAAACCGCGAAGCAATCTTGCCTCTCGTGGCAAAAGTCATCAGTCAGAAAACCTGCGATGAGTGGATGAAGCTCTTTGTCGAGGCGGCGATACCCGCCGGCCCGGTCAACAATATGCAAAGCCTCTTCAATGATCCCCAGATCCTCCACCGCGGCATGGTGGCCGAGGTTCCGCACCCAACGATCGGCATGCTTCGGGTTGGAGGAGTACCCGTCAAGTACTCGGATACTCCGGCGAGCATACGTCGTCATCCTCCGGTGCTGGGCGAGCATACGGATGAGATATTGGGCGAAGTGTTGGGATACTCCACTGACAAGATCGAGGCGCTTAGGCAACAGGGCGTCGTGTAGGCCCACGCTCATGCCGACCCGCATCACAGTCTTCAGCGGGTGATATGCCCGTTGCGGTTGAGGACGGCGGAGGACAGAAACGATGCCCCACGCATCTGAGCCAACTCAACGGTCTCGCTGGTCCGTCGCCTTACGATTCAGCGCCACACTTCTAGTTGCGGTTGTGATCTGGCTCATTCCCGCTCCGCAGGGTGTTGCGGTCGAAGCGTGGCACCTGTTAGCCATCTTTGTCGCCACAATCGTGGGGATTGTCCTCGAGCCCATGCCCATGGGGGCGGTGGCGTTGTTCGGCGTGGCTGCCACCATGTTGACCGGTACTCTTACGGTCAACGACGCCCTGAGCGGTTTCAGCAACCGCGTTATCTGGTTAGTGTTGATGGCGTTCTTCATCGCCCGGGGGTTCATCAAGACGGGCCTGGGGGCGCGGATCGCCTACTGTTTTGTAGGTCTGTTGGGTCGAAGGACTCTTGGCCTGGGATACAGCATGGCCGCCACCGACTTCGTTCTCGCTCCGGCCATTCCCAGCAATACCGCTCGGGCGGGTGCTGTCGTCTTTCCCATTGTCAGGTCGGTAGCCCATGCCTTCGACAGTCGATCGGAAGACGGAACCTCTCGAAAGGTGGGTGCGTTTCTGATTCAGTGCGCCTTCCACGGAAACCTGATCACAAGCGCAATGTTTCTGACGGCGATGGCTGCTAACCCGCTTGCAGCGCAAATGGCCGGCGATCAGGGAATCGAGATCACCTGGGCGCGCTGGGCTGTGGCCGCTTCGGTGCCCGGGCTTCTCAGCCTGCTTGTCGTCCCCTTTGTTCTGTACAAGCTGTATCCGCCCCAGATCACGGAGACTCCCCAAGCCTCTCAGATGGCCAAGAGTAAGCTCGCCGAGATGGGCCCGATGAAGCGCAGTGAGTGGTTCATGTTGGGAACGTTCGTCTTGCTCCTGATATTGTGGATCTTCGGTCGGACATTGCACGTGCACAGCACGGTGGCAGCTATGTTTGGACTCTGCATACTCCTGATCACCAGTGTGCTTACCTGGGAGGACGTATTGCGCGAGAAGGCGGCATGGAACACGTTTATCTGGCTCTCCGCGTTGGTGATGATGGCCTCCTTTCTCAGCAAGCTGGGGTTGATTGCCTGGTTCAGCGAAACGGTTGGGGGGTTGTTCACGGACGTCGGTTGGATCCCGGCGTTTTTGGCTCTTAGTCTCATCTACTTCTACAGCCACTACTTTTTCGCCAGCAACACCGCCCACGTCAGCTCGATGTACGCAGCCTTTCTTGCGGTGGCTGTTGCGGTTGGCACGCCGCCGGTATTGGCTGCACTTGTGCTGGGCTTCTTTAGCAATCTGTTCAGCAGCATGACGCACTACAGCACGGGCCCGGCCCCGGTGCTGTTCGGCGCAGGATTCGTGCAGCTTCCCGACTGGTGGAAGCTGGGCGCCGTGGTGAGCGTGGTCAACGTGGCGATCTGGCTGGGAATAGGCGGCTGCTGGTGGAAGATACTGGGTCTGTGGTAGCCTGCGATTTCGATCAACAAGAAAGGTCGCGCAGGATCGCCCGAACCGGACTGGCGTCGAAGCCGACCAGCTTCAGGGGAAGGGCGATCAGTTCGTATAATCCGTCGGGAACGTCGGCGAGCACGAGCCCTTCGAGGATTGCCACATTGTGTTCGAGACAGGCTTTGTGTGTTGGCAGATCCTCGCAGGTGAATAAATCGACGCTGGGTGTGTCGATACCCACAAGCACCACCCCGAGTCTCGCAAAGTGCTCGATTAGCTCCTCAGATAGCGCGGCAAAGTCCTCGTTGAACACGTTCGGATCGGGAAACGTGCCCGTACCTATAAGCACGCGGGGGGCTTCGATCTCTGCACCGAGCATTCCCGGGTCAACGCCTGTCGCGGGTGGCACATCAACGTGGATAACCTGACATCGGCCGAGATACAGGTCAATCGGCTGTTCGTCTATGTTCGGGGCATTTCGCCCATAGTGGCTTGGGCTGTCCGCGTGAGCGCCCAGATGCACGCTTGAATGCAGGGTGGACGATGTCGTCGTGGCCCCGCTCTTGAGGTCAGAAACCACCTCGCGCGTTGGCGGCGTATCTCCGGGCCAAACTTTCAGCGCCGGGGATACTGCCGGTGTAATGTCATAGATCATCGCTGCACCAACTCTGGTCTGGTCGCAGTTGCCGGAATGTCCCGGCTAAGGGGAGAATCGCGTCCCACGGGCCTTGGTCCGCGCGGATGCCCGAAGGTCGACTCAATTCAATACCTTCATACTAGCAGAGACCGAGTGGCGTCAACAGATCGACGTGGGCGGAACAATGCCGGTTCTCCGCTTCCGCACGTGTTTTGCGATCAGACGCAGGAAAGTTGCGGGCAGGCCGTGGCCTCGTCACAATGAGCATTCGTGCCGGACCGCTGAGCTCGATAAGTCTGGGTTGATGGTCTAGAGCGTTTTCGTCTTTTATGTAGCGGGTCAGGAGTTGGGTGCCATGCCCAAGCGAAGCGCCGGCATGCAATTCGCCCGCTACACAAATTCCGAATCTGCTATAATGGCGTACTTCAGCTTCGCTGTATGATTGCCTTTGCCGAAGCCGGGCAGCCCGGGTAGAGGAAAACCAGGTAACTGATGAGTGAACCAGACCATAAGAGACCACAAGCGGCCGGCAGGTCATACTATGCCGGTGTAGCCCTGCTGCTGGCTGCCGCCGCGATGTGGAGCCTTAATGGAGCTCTTATCAAGTTGGTCTACGAAGGCGGCCAAGGCCCGCGCGGAGTGGTCATTGCCTTTTACCGTTCGCTGTTTGCCGGGCTGTGTGTGCTTCCCTTCGCTGTTGGGAGACTGCACACGCTTCGCGGCTCATGCGGAGGCGGCTTGCGCATACCGCTGAGGCCAGCAGCGCTGTGGTGCGTGATCTTCTTTGCCGTGATGACCGTGTGCTTCGTGGTCGCTAACACCAAGACGGAAGCAGCCAACGCTATCGTCCTGCAGTATACGTCGACGTTTTGGATTTTCGGCCTGTCGCCGCTGGTACTCAATGAACGAGCCCGACGCAAGGAGGTCGGTCTACTCGCCTTGGCGATACTGGGGGTCCTGGTCATCTTCCTGGGGAACGCGACCACGGATTTGTTCGGCCTGCTGAATGCCTTGTGCGCAGGGCTCTTCTTCGGACTGCTCACGTTGATGATCAGGCGCATGCGCGATTCGGACCCTGCAGCTGTGACGGTATTGAACAACCTCGGATCAGCCGTGCTGATTCTGCCTTTTGCCGTCGTAATGGGTGGGCTTTTCGTCTCGGGAAAGGCACTCGTACTGCTCATAATCATGGGAGTGGTGCAGTTTGGAATCCCGTACTACCTGTACAGTTTGGGGCTGGCCCGGGTGCGTGCCTACCAGGCTTCTTTGATAACCATGCTTGAACCCGTACTCGTACCGGTGTGGACATACCTTGCCGTTGGTGAGATAGTACCCTTCGAGACGTTGATCGGGGGCGGAATTATCCTGGTAGCGCTCGTACTGTTCATACAATCCGCCCGTAAGTACGAGCCGGATGGGTCACCATCCTGTATATAAGGGGCCGACGGAACCATAGGCATGACGACGAATGCGGTTGTTCTAGGCTGCGGGCTTGTAGGGGCTACGATGGCCCGCGATCTGGCAGCAGATGCGGTGTTCGAGGTGACGGCTGCAGACATCGACACCGAAAACCTCCACAAGCTCGGTGCGAACACAGGCATTAAGACGATTCAGGCGGATTTGAGCGACCCGGATCATATACGAGGGCTAATCGCGGACTGCGACATCGTCGTGGGGGGCTTGCCCAGTCGCATCGGCTTTCAGACACTGCGCACTGTTATCGAAGCGGGCAAACCCTACTGCGACATCACCTTCATGTCCGATGATGCGATGGAGCTCGACGAGCTGGCCAAGAAGCATGATGTTACAGCCGTCGTTGACTGTGGAGTGTCACCCGGCTTGTCCAACCTGTTTATCGGATATGTTCACGGCGTGCTCGATCGGACCGACCGGGCGGTCATTTATGTCGGGGGGCTCCCCAAGGTTCGGCACTGGCCCTATCATTACAAGGCTCCGTTTGCACCGTCGGACGTGATTGAGGAATACACCCGCCCCGCCCGGCTTGTGGAGAACGGATCGATCGTGATCAAGTCTGCACTTTCAGAACCGGAGCTGCTCGACTTTCCGCGGGCAGGGACTCTCGAAGCCTTCAACACCGACGGCCTGCGCAGTCTACTGAAAACCGTCGACATACCCGACATGAAGGAGAAGACCCTGCGCTATCCCGGTCACTGTGAGCTGATGCGCGTACTCCGCGAAACGGGCTTCTTTGACAAAGAAGAGATCGACATACGAGGAACGAAAGTGCGGCCGTTGGATGTCACCTCAAAGCTGCTCTTTCCCAAGTGGACGCGCGAGCTGGGCGAGGAAGAGTACACCATTCTCCGCGTAATTATCGAGGGATCGAAGGACAACCGAAGGGTACGCTACACCTACGACCTCTATGACGAGTATGATAGTGTCAACGATGTTTCATCTATGGCGCGTACGACGGGCTTCCCCAACGTGATCATGGCCCGAATGATCGCTTCGAGGCAGTTTGACGAATCCGGCGTATTTCCACCGGAATTACTTGCCAGGAAGAGCGGACTCTTCGAACAAATGATCGCGGAACTTGCCGGCCGTGGCGTCAGCATCGAAGAACGGGTCGAACAGATCGTGTAATGCTCGCCGCACGTTCTGCGGGGATTTTCGCCCGATTCCCAGCGAGAATCGGTCTCTACAATGGTCTTCCGTGAATGAACACGCTGATAAATCGGGCAGCGCTTTCGACTCATCAAGCCTTTTCGGTCTGAGGTTGGAGGACTTGCGCGGACTTTTCGAGTCCTGGGGGCAGCCTGCCTATCGAGCGTCGCAGGTCATGGAATGGGTCTATCGCTTAAGCGCCCCTGACTATGAAGACATGACCAACCTCCCCAAGGCTCTGCGCAAACGCCTCGCGGATGATGTCCCACTCTACCGCTCCCGGATCATAGGAAAGCAAGAGTCCCAAGACGGCACAACCAAGCTGCTGTTGAAGTGGCCCAACGGTGCCACAAGTGAATGCGTGCTGATTCCCGAGGGCCCGCGCCGCACTGCGTGCATCTCCAGTCAGGTCGGATGTCCCGTCAAATGCACGTTCTGCGCAAGTGGCATGGGCGGCCTCAAGCGTCAACTCAGCGCGTCAGAGATCGTCGAACAGGCCATGCGTGTCCGCCAACTGTGCGACGACGCGGAACACCTTTCAAATGTTGTTTTCATGGGCCTGGGCGAGCCGCTGGCCAACTACGACGCCACCGTAAGGGCCTTGTGCATCATCAACGCGGAATGGGGCATGGCCATCGGCGCGCGGAAGATAACCGTCTCCACGGTCGGCTTGCCCAAACATATGCGCAATCTGGCCGATGAGGGTATGCAGATCACGCTGGCGCTGTCGCTGCACGCACCCACGGACGGACTTCGTCGCGAGATTATCCCGTGGGCGAAGCGCGCTACGATAGACTCACTGATTGAGGCTTGCCGATACTACTTCGAACGTACCGGACGCGAGGTAACTCTCGAGTACGTGCTACTAGGCGAGGTTAACGATGGCGACCAGCACGCCAGACAACTGGCCGAGGTCGCCAAGCAGATGCGCAGCAACGTCAACTTGATCTCCTACAACCCGGTTGAGGGCTTGCCCCATCGACGGACTTCCCGCGATGTCGCCCAGAGGTTCTTGAACACGTTGCGCAGCGCGGGCATCAATGCCCATCTGCGGCCCAGCCGCGGACTGGACATCGACGCTGCCTGCGGCCAACTACGCCGCCGCGAGGGAACCACCGATGAAGCACTCGATAGAGAAGGGATACCAAATGAATAATCGGGATATCGGCGTCTGCACTTGGTCTATTGACCGGTTTGACGTGATCCGCGGCATCGAGCTAACCAGCGGAAGTCTGGACCTGCATGTCGCCCAGATCGGGTTCTTTACCGAAGAGGTTGTCGAGCGAGCCGATCCCCAGGTCATCGTCGAAACTGCCAAAAAAGTCGGAGTCAGGCTCATTGGTTCCTTCGTAGCCTTTGAACGCGAAGACTATTCATCGATCGGGCGAATTGCGGAAACGGGTGGATTCACCTCCGACGAACACTATGCCGACCGCCTGGCAATAACCGTCCGCGCCGCCGAGATTACTGAAGCCATTGGATGCCGGTCCTTGGCCGTACATGCGGGTACCATCCCGGCCGATCGCGGCTCATCTGTATACGCGAAGCTAGTCGAACGCGTTGCCGAAGTAACTGACGCCCTAGCCGAACTAAACGGGATGCATTTGCTATTGGAAACCGGTCGCGAGTCTGCTGAGGTGTTGCTCGGGTTCCTTGATTCCGTGAACCGATCGAATATTGGTGTCAACTTCGATCCGGCGAACTTCCTCGCTTTCGGTGCGGATGAGCCTGTTCGGGCTCTATCGATTCTGGCCGACAGGGTCGAAAACGTGCACATGAAGGATGCGACCCGCTCCGAAAGGCCCGGTGTTGAGTATGGCAAACCCGCCGCTCTGGGTTCGGGCGACGCCGACATACCGCTACTCCTCGAAGAACTTGAAAGAATCGACTACACCGGTCCGCTGCTCATCGAGTGCAGCGGCACCGACAATATCGAGGCCGTCCGCCGGGCCGCTGACTATCTGAAAGCCCTCCCAACGGTCATGCAGAATGGTGACCCAGGCCCGGTCAGTTCCGGTTGACGAACTCCAGCCAGCCGGGGACCAATGACTCAAGGAGTTTTGCCGGGAAACTCTCCAGCGTTGCCTGTCGAGCAGTGGCTGTGTTCCTCGCCTGTGCGAGCGCTCGGAGATATTTCTGCAGATGCTTGCGGCCTCCTGAATCGCTTAACAGATATGCGCAAAGTGTATACGACTGGGCGTATGAGAGGATCCGTCGATCAAAGCTGACTCCCTCGATCGGATCGCGCTGATAGAACGACGCGCGATCGTAGCTCAACAGTTCTTCAAACGGAATCAGCTTCTTGGCCGAGGTGGCATCTCGTACGATCCGAAAGAAGCCGCGTCTGGGCCGATCGAAGACCAAGCCTCCCTTTGTCGGTCGCGCGGTGCCGTAATACGTGGCCAGCCCCTCATTTACCCAGGTGGGCATCGCCGGGATGAAGCGATCGACGAACTGATGGAACGCTTCGTGGAAGATGACTTCATAAGTCTCATCCAAAGGACCTGCAGCACTGATTAGCAGAAGCTGTGCCCGAGGTATATACAGCCCGGAGGTATGCTCGCTGTAAACGCCAAAATAGGCCTGTCGAAACTCCTCGTATTCCTTCTGCTTCGCGAGAATCACCACGTCAAAGCGCTTGTCCTCTGCTGATGCAGTATCATCACTCGGTTTGTCGAGCAGCTTTCCGAACCCCTTTGCGTATTCGGTATATATGTACTCCAGGCATCGACCGAATTCAGCGAGCTGGACGTCGGATACCGTGCCCGCGAGGCGATAGTGTTCCGTGCTGTGTCTGACGTTAAGCCGGCCAAGGTCATCGCCCAGGTCGCGAGTCTGCCCCCATGCAACCGACAGAGCCGGATGCCATCCTGCCAGGGCGAACAAACCCGGAAGGACGGGGTTGAGCTTTCGGCCGGCTTGAAACCGTGACACGACTTCCTCCGATAATGACCAGTCTTCCCAATACTATCAGGGCGGGTCTGTTACTCAAGCGGAACTGCACATCAGCGATGGCAGGCCGGATACCATCAGACAATACACGGGTCTGTTTCTATGCAGCGGGGACGGACGCCACAGGCTAATCCGGCCAAACCCCACGACCGATATCTAGGAACATGTTGAAGAGTGTAGCGCCACCCCTCGGGTGGCGTCTTTCGAGGCTTCGCGCCGCCCACGAGGGACGGCCCTGAGGCTACGACAGCGGATACCTGAATGGGCAGCCGACGAAGATTTCTACTCCTGGATCCTCCGGCGACAGTCGCACGTTGTCGGCGAGGGTCGCTGCGCGAGAAGGGCAACGCCCAGGCTGCTCCGTTCCCCAGCATCGACCTGATACTGCTGTCCGGTGCGGTTCGTGAGGCGGGCTTCGATCCGGTTTTCGTCGATGCTCAGCTGGATGATCTCTCCTGGCCCTCTCTAACACGCAGGCTGCAGGATACGGAACTGGCGGGTTTGGTTTCGCTGGTTTCGAGCGCCAATGTCGACGCAGAACTTGTTGAGTTGAGGAAGCTCAAGGATGCTCTAGGCGGCGTCCCCGTATACGTCGTAAGCACGATCATTCTGCAGCTCGACAGCGGAAGCGTCGAGCGGATTATGCAGGCAAACCCCTGGCTGGATGGAATGATCCTCAATCCCGCAGAGCACAACTTCAGCGACCTCATACGACCCGATGCCGGCGGCGTCGCTAAATCCTTCAATGTGGCGGTGCAAGGTCTTGACGGCCCGATCGTTCCCGATGTGACCGCCTCGCACGGAAACTGTCACCGCATGCCCCGTCCTGAGCATGCTATCTTCAAGGATCGTCGGTACTACTTTCCTCAAAGCAGAAATGGGCCGGTGACCTGCGTGCAGATGTCGTTCGGCTGCCCGTTTACGTGCGAGTTCTGCGTAGACAATCAACTCCATCACAAGATGTTGACCCGCGACGTTGACGACGTCATCGAAGAGCTTATCGAGGTAGACCGGCTTGGGTTTCGCGAATTCTACTTCAAGGACCTTACCTTCGGACTCAAAAAGGTCATCGCCGAAGATCTGCTCACTGCAATGGTCAAAAACCGCTTGAGGTTTCGGTGGTTGTGCACAACACGGATCGACGTTCTTACCCCGGACCTGCTCGTTCTGATGAAACGGGCCGGATGCTATGGGGTCGAACTCGGCGTCGAGCATC
The DNA here is from genome assembly GCA_020348265.1 of Phycisphaerales bacterium. Lineage (GTDB taxonomy): Bacteria > Planctomycetota > Phycisphaerae > UBA1845 > UBA1845. The sequence continues at coordinate 5,278,769 of CP070744.1, forward strand.
CGCGGGAGTCCGTGCGGCAGCGCATAGGCAAGAGGGTATCCAAAGAGCGGATCAAGCGCGTATTCGACGAATGCCGCCGGTTGGGAATCGAGACAACGGCTTTTGTCATGCTTGCCTTCGAGGACGATACCGACGAAGACGTTCGCGATACAATCCGTTTCGCCAAACACCTCAATCCGAACTACGTTTCCTTCAATGTGGTAAACGCCTTGCCGGGCACGCCTTACTTTCAACGGGCGCGGAGAGAGGGGTTTCTCCGCACGGACAAGAGCGATTATGGATTCGCTACTAGCAACATAAAGCACAAGCATCTTACGCCGGAGCAGGTTGAACAGCTCAGGTTAGAGGCTGTACGCTCTTTTTACCTGCGCCCTTCGTCGATACTGAAGAGAGTCGCGGGCCTAAGGAATCTGTTTGCACTGCGCAAGCTCCTTCGCCTGGGAATGGGGGTATTTCGGAGGGTAGAGCCATGCACCTGACGTCCATACCGAGACACCGCATAGAGACCTCCCTGTCCGACTATATCCGGATACTCACGGGCCTGTTGGAGCCGCGCGAGCGCGCCGACGTGTTCGCGAAGTTCGAACGGGAGTTCGCTGAGTATGTCGGCTGCAAACATGCGATAGCCGTGTCGTCGGGACGTTTGGGTCTGCATCTGATCCTCAGTCACTTCGACTTCGAGCCGGGCGACGAGGCGATCATACCCGCGTTCAATCTGTTCGCGGTGATAGAGCAGTTCCGACAAAGAGGTCTGGTTCCACGCTTCTGTGATGTATCGAAGGAAGACCTGAACATCGACATCGCCGATGTAGAGCGCCGGATTACGCCCAAGACGAAGGTGATCCTGGCCACGCACATGTATGGCCATCCGGTGGACATGAATCCACTGCTCGACCTGGCGGGCCGCCATAACCTCGTGGTTCTCGAAGATTGTGCCCACGCTCTGGGGTCGCAGTACGAGAGCAAGTTTGTGGGTACGTTCGGGCGGGCAGCCATATTCAGCTTCAGTGTTCTCAAACTGGTTACTACGTTCGGTGGGGGCATGATCGCCACCGATGACGATGAGCTCGCTCGTCGAATCAGACGCGACTTGTCTACAATCCACGCCCTTAGGCCAAAGCCGGCCGGTCTCAAGCGGGCGTTGATGGGCACAATCATGGACCTGGGCACCAGGCCGCTGGTTTTCAGCTTCGCCGCCTGGCCGGTGCTTAGAGCGATGAGGTGGCTCAAACCGGATATACAGAAGAAAATAATGACCGAGACGCCGCACAGCGTTACAGGCTTCACCCCGCAGCGCGTCGCCCGGATGCATCCCTTCCAGGCAATGCTCGGGCGCAGACAACTCGCCAAAGCTGAACGCCTCATCGCCAGGAGAAAGGAAGTCGTGCCTTGGCTGGATGAGGAACTGGCCGGGATTGAGTCCATCGAGCTCCTCCGGCACGACCATTTAGGGCGGTCAAACGGCCTGTACTACGGCATCCTGGCCAAGCGGGCCGCAGAGCTTTCCAGCTACCTCTTCTGCCGGGGAATCGACACCGAGACAAGTGAGTATTCCAACTGCGCCGACCTCGACATCTACAGCGACTGCGCGGTGGATTGCCCGGTGGCCTGTGATGTTCAAGCCCGAATTCTGCGACTGCCAAACTATCCCCATCTTTCCCGCGCCGATGTGAGTCGAATCGGCCAGGCAATCCGCCGGTTCTACAGGTAGGATTGGCTGAGCCTGACAATCTACTCGGCGGCGAGCACGCTAAGTGACCGACTCCCCCACAAGGGGACATATTGCCGTTTCGGTGCCCACATTTAGGTTCCGAAACTCGACGGGAATGTGTATAGTGGTTGCCCCGGGATTACCGTCTCAGCCGATCGCGCTTGCCAAGCTCGTGCGTGGATATCCCGAGATGCTCGAGCGAGCGCCGTCGACGGTAGCCGCCGACACGCGACAGGATGGGAGGGCACGAGATGAAACGCTATTTATCCCTGATCGCACTAGCGCTTACTTTGCCGCTGCTCGGTGGCGATGACCGGAACCACCCCCTGATCGAAGGCTCGAATTCGACTTGGGTCGAATCGCAAAGCGTGAGCCCACCGCAATATTGGACACCATCTCAACGCCGGACCATCACAAAAGCATTAGCAGAAAAACGCGACAAGCTGGTGCGGAAACAGCATCCCCGCTTTGACCAACCCGCTAAAGCCCAAGAGTTCTTCATGCAGCAGCGCCGCCCGCGCGGTGAAACGGATCTGCCGGTGGAAGATCTCTACGCCGAACTCACCCTGCTCAAGGCCCGGGAGAAAGCTCTGGCCGAGCAGCAGAACCGAGGTCCACGTTCGGGAGGCATTACCGAGTGGAATTCTCTGGGACCGGGGAATATCGGCGGGCGGACCAGAGCGATCGTGATCGATCCTGCCAACCCCGACACCATGTTTGCAGCGGGAGTGACCGGGGGAATCTGGAAGAGTACGAACGCCGGTGCCAGCTGGCAGGTCACCGATGATTTTCTCCCCAACCTGGCCGTCTCGACTATCGCTATGCACCCCACCAACCCGAGCATTCTCTACGCAGGTACGGGCGAGGGAGTGTTCGGTAGCTGGGTAAAGCACCGTGGTCTTGGAATCTTCAAGTCGGTCGATGCAGGCGCAACTTGGGATCTGCTGACCTCAACAGTCCAGGGCGTGCCTGAGGGTTCCTTTTACTTCGTCAACAAGATTGTGATCAGCCCCAACGACTCCAACCGTATCTACGCCGCCACGATGTTCGGTGTCTGGCGAAGTCTTGACGCTGGGCAGACTTGGTCCGTAGTTTTGCGGAATCCTTGGGCGTTATCCTCGCCGATTGGCATTCCGGCCACAAACGGGTGTTCTGTCGGTTGTACCGACTTGGCGGTTCGCGCAGATACTTTTCCCGATGTGCTGCTCGCGGCGTTCGGCAGTGCTGAGCGAGACGGCCTATACCGCAGCGAAGACGGTGGGGACACCTGGACGGAGTTCGAAACGGCGCCAGAGCAGGGTCGAATGACACTTGCCATCGCCCCAAGTGATAACGATCGCATGTACATTCTCATGGCTCAGAACCACAGTGGATCCTGGGGTAAGCTGTATAGCGTCTTTCGGTCCGACGACGGCGGCGATTCTTGGTACTCCTCGCTCAACTTCGATCACCGCTTCAGCGAATGGTTATTGAGCTACGTGGCGATCGCCACCGGATGCTACGAACACCCCGTGATCTACTCGCAGGGCTGGTACGACAATATCATAGCAGTGGACCCGCTTGACCCGGATGTCGTTTGGGTGGGCGGGATCGACCTCTATCGCTCGGACGACGGTGCACAGACATTCGGCTTGGCGGGCTACTGGTTCTTCTATCTCGATGACCCGGTCCCTCCCACGTACATTCACCCGGACAACCACGCAGTCACCTTCCATCCCGAGTACGACGGCACGACCAACCAGACCATGTACGTAGGAAACGATGGTGGCATCTTCAAGACTGTCAACGCTCGGGCAGCCACAACACAAGACGAGTGTGCTATTGCCCCGGACCCGGGCCCACCTCCCGACATCGCTTGGCAGAGCTGCAACCACGGATACGGCGTAACCCAATACTATCATGGAGACAGCGCCGTTGAGACGGACATGTTCGTAGCAGGCTCGCAGGATAACGGCACGAGTCAGGCTCTTGCCGTAGATACACCCGACGGCTGGGCAATGATCTACGGCGGCGACGGCGGGTACGTGGCCATCGATCCTACGAACAGCCAGCGCTTGTTCATCGAAATCCAAGGATTCCCGCAGATACGTGTGTCCAACGATGGGGGGGAGACTTCCGAATTAGCCGTGGACGGAATCACCGACACGGACGGTCTGTTCATTACGCCGTTCGTGATGGACCAATCCAACCCTGATGTCCTGTGGACAGGCGGCGGAAGACCTTGGCGAACGACTGACGGCGCCGTGCTTTGGGAGCCTGCGGGGCCGAACTTCGCTGCAGCGGGTCGTATCTCCGCTATCGCCATCGCACCGTCAGACAGCCAAGTGGTCTACATAGGATACGAGAACGGCTATATCGCTCGAACTTCGAACGGCCTCGATTCCTCACCTGATTGGATGCTCTACACCGACGGCCTATACAACGGAGGATGGATCAGCAGCATCGCGGTGGATCCGAACGATCCTGATCTCGCCTTTTGCACCTACTCCACCTACGGCATCCCCCATGTCCTGAGAAAACCGCACGGAAGAGAAGATTGGGTACCTATCAACGGAACTGAGCCGGATACCATACCGGACATTCCCGCCCACTGGATCGCGGTGCGGCCGTGCGACACGCGACAACTGTACGTAGCCACCGAACTGGGTGTCTTCGCAAGTGATGATGAAGGGGCGTCATGGACACCGGTGAACACCGGTCTGGCCCACACAATCGTCGAGACCCTTGACTTCAAGAACCAAGACACGTTGGTGGCATTCACTCACGGTCGCGGAGCCTTCATCGCTGAGATTGAACCCTGTGGCGTACCTGAGTTTCCGGCGCTATCTGGGTGGGGAGTGGTATGCATGACACTGCTCGCCATCGTGCCGGCCATACTGGTGTTCGCGCGAGGCCGAAGGGATGACCGCGTAGCCTGCTAATGGAACGGGATCCCGCCGCATGTGTACCCTCTTTGATTGTCATGTTACTTGGCTACTCCCTCGATACTGACGGTCAAGCGCACCTCATCGCCGATGCCTCCCAGACCGTAAGTCATGCCGAACTCGCTTCGCTTGATGGTGAATGTAGTCTCGAAGCCGGTGCGGGCGTTGCCTTGGCGGTCCTTGCCCGATCCGATGCGCTCGAGCTGCACCATAAGCGGTTTAGTGACTCCGAGAAGCGTCAAGTTACCGGAGACTTCGTACTTCCCGCTACCAATATCCTTGAACTCGGCAGCGGTGAACTTGATGGTGGAGTACTTCTTCGTGTCAAAGAAGTCAGCCCCGAGAAGGTGCTTGTCACGATCAGTACTGTTTGTGTCAACGCTGGCGGCGTCGACTTCGATTGCCAGGCTCCGGTTGCCAAAACTGAAACTCCCGGTGATTTCGTTGAACCGGCCGTAGGTGTAGCTCAGCTCCAGGTGCTTCACACGGAAGATCACCGACGAGTGCACCGCATCTACCTTATACTCCTCGGCTCCTTGCAGGGCTGCCGCAGAAGTCCCCACAACCCAAGCGCTTACAGCGCATACGATCGTTGATTTCTTCATGGATTGCTCCTTTTCTTCATACGGGGCGCAGAGGGAATCAATCAAAGACCCCGCCTCGCCGATACGTCTGATCTTGCACCGCAAATCGATGTGCGGATACCCGAACACGAACAGAATGATCTTAATGGTGCCGCGACAGAACAACAACATCACTCATGCTCGGCCTGAGGCAGATGGCGCATCCTAATAGAGCAAGCACCTTCTGTCAGGTAGCGTTTGCAGCCAGGACTTGCGAGATCGACCGATGCCGACCTGTCATGCGCGCTGCACTTCGCGTCGGCTTGTGGTCGTGCCTTTGTTGCTGCGAGTTATCACGACATGATACGTCGGATCTGCGGGCTTGTCCTCGGCGTCGCTGCGGTAATGGACCCCTATCGACTCAGTTCGCTCGAGTGCGCTCATCGCTACAACCCTGGCGACAGTGAGCATGTTCTGCACTTCCCATCCCGAAGTCTCGTTGAAGATCTTATCCAGGGTATAGTGTGCCCAGAAATCGAGGATGTCGCACGTTTCGATAAGCCGGTCCTTGTGCCTGACAATCCCGGTGTTGCGCCACATCACGCTGCGCAAGGAATTGCGTATGTCGGTCAAGTCCAGAGGTGTTCGTCCCGATGGCGGGATCCGGTTGGTCAAGTGTCGGATGGTCGGTGTATTCGGCATTTCCGCGGCGCGTTTGCCGGCAGTCTCGCCCGCCAACTTGCCGAAGACCAGACCTTCCATGAGCGAGTTGCTGGCCATACGGTTCGCTCCGTGCACTCCGGTGGAGGCGGCTTCTCCGCAGCAGAACAGGCCTTCGACTTTGCTGAGACCCTCGAAGGTCACTTCGACACCACCGATGAGGTAGTGTGCACTGGGTCTGACGGGAATCAGATCACGCGTAACGTCGATCTCGAAATCGGCGCACAACTCGGCAACCTGGGGGAAGCGCGTTTGAAACCCCTTTATGTGGCGGACGTCCAGGTACACGTGGCTGGTTTGCGTCTCGAGAAGATGATTGTGAACCGCCCGGCTGACGATATCACGCGGGGCAAGCTCGCCGTCCGGGTGGTAGTCCTTCATGAAACGGTTGCCGTTGCGATCCACGAGGTGTCCGCCTTCTCCGCGGACGGCCTCAGAGATTAACGCTCGTCCCGCCCCTGCGACGTAAAGGGTTGTCGGATGGAATTGCATCATCTCCATGTCGCGCAGGGTCGCTCCAGCGCGGAAGGCTGCGGCCAAACCGTCGCCCGTAGATACGGCCGGGTTGGTCGTCTCACGCCAGAGCTGGCCACATCCCCCGGTTGCGAGAATGGTCTGCTTAGCCCAGACGAGCTGATGTCCGTACTTGTCGTGGTAGGTGATGACTCCGACGCAGGTGCCCTCAAGCGTGATCAGGTCGATTACGAAGCAGTCCTCAAAGACGCGGATGTTCTCCGAATTGGCTGCACGTGTCTCCAGGGTCCTGACAAGTGCTTCGCCGGTTCGATCACCTTGAGCGTGAATGATTCGGCTGAGGGAATGGCCGCCTTCCCTGGTCAGGGCCAGCTTCCCCTGGTCTCGGTCGGGCCCGAGACCCCAATCGATAAGTTCTTTGATGCGCTTTGGGGCGTCGGTGACCAGGAATTCTATTGCCTTGTGGTTACCCAGTCCGCACCCCACTTGCACGGTGTCGTCGAAATGCAGTTCCGGCGAGTCCTCCGGCGCCATGGCCGCCGCAATACCGCCCTGCGCCCATTGAGTCGCAGACTCCACAAAACTCTTCTTCGTGAGCAGCGTGACCTGTCCGTACCGGGCTGCTTCGATCGCAGCCCGGGCACCCGCCACCCCACATCCTATAACCAAAACGTCGGTAAGAATGTTGCCGGTTCGAGTCGAGTCAAAATCGGTCAAATGCCGACGGGTGTCGAATAGCGATCTCATAATCCGCGCATGTTAGACGGGCTATGATCAGGCCGCAAACCCGCTCAGTTACGCTCTGCAGCGGAAACTCAAGGCGGTCCGCCGCGCCCTGAGGGTGCGGCTTGTCGCCTGTCGCGCCTGTCGTCAGGCGTGACCGTAGTGTCAGCTCAAAAAGCGGCTAACGTGTCGGTGAATGATCTCCGATGACTTCTACGGATAGAGTGCGTGACACAAGGGTCTGCAACCATACGGATAATGCGCGCTTTGTGCAGGCTGCCATACATTCTTATCGGAGTACTGTTGGGGACGGGCAACCTCCCCGGTTTGACGGGTACATCCACCGCCAAAGGCCAGCCGGCTTCGACCCGCATCGTTCACCGGTTCGACTTTGACGAGCGCCAGGCGGGGAATCTCGAGGATCTTCCCAAGTATTGGACTCCGATCAGGCCGGGAGGGTTTCCAAGGTATGCCCAGGGTGCCTTCAAGTTCGACACCGGTCGAGCCGCCCCCCCCTCGTTCTACCTGGCCAGCTCGGGACGTAGCGTGGTGTATCACTACTCGGGCCCGGACACCGCAGTTCGGACGAACAGCGAGTATCGCATCGAGGGATACATCCGACCCCACCGTCTGCGGTACGCCCGGGCTTGTCTAAGCGCTCACTTTCTCGATCGCTTTGGTCAGCCTCTGGCGGGTTCGCTTGCTCGCTCGCGTTACGTCGGCGGTCCGGACGAACCCGATGAATGGATACACGTGGAGCTGTTTCTTCCGGCGGCACCACCGGAGGCACGCACCCTGGGACTCAATACCTGGGTGTTGCAGGAGACCACTTGGAACACGGCTAGGCCGGAGCGCCGGCACATACCCAGGAAGGATGTGCATGGAGGGGCATGGTTCGATGATATCACCATATACGCGTTGCCTCGTGCTGAACTGACAACCTCCGAGCCGGGCAACGTTCTGGCGCCGAGTTCGACGCAAGAATTGAATGTCATCCTCGCCGACGACGAGGAAGCCGGAATCGAGGGACGGTTGTCGATCACTGATGCGGATGGCCTGCTGGTTGAGACGCATCAAGTGTCCGCTGTAACCAGAGGACCGGTCATTCCCGCCACATTCCCCCTTGGGCACTTGGGTCCCGGGCTTTACCACGCAGAGCTTGACGTGTTTGCCTCTGCGCAGTTGATCTCCACGCGCCGAGTCACCTTTGTGCGACTTGCTCCGCTCTATCGGGAGACTCAAGCGAATGCCCGTCCCTTTGGTGTGGTTGTAGACCCTCAGTCGCGGAGCGAACCAGCCAACGAGTTGGCCCTGCTTCGCAATCAGGTTGTTCGGTCAGTGAAGCTGCCAGTGTGGACCGGCCTGCCCCAAGAACCACAGACCGTCATTGAGCGACGCGTCCGGGAGCGGCTGTTGCAGGTTTTGGCCAAAGATGGATTCGCTCTAACGGGTGTTCTATTCGGCCCGCCCAGCGAGATCGTTCTGGCGGACGGTCCGTACCCGCGGTCTCTTGTGACATTGCTCTCGGGCACCCCGAGCGCTTGGCAAGAGCACTTAGCGGCGGTGGTGGCTCCTCACGCCAGTATTTTCCGTTGGTGGCAAATCGGACGTGACGGCGTCATACCGAATGAAGATGACGAGACACTGGTCCGCGCGGCCAAGCAGCTTGACGAGGCAATGCACCGATTCATCACTGCTCCGCTGCTCACGATCCCCGCATCGACGAACGTGGAACCGCCTGCTGGGCGGTTACCCGTGCAACAGATTTCGTTGGCGATCAGGTCTGAGATAGTCCCGGAATGGATCGGCTCACAGGTGGGCAGATTCGGCGATCTGGGATATGAGCATCTTTGTACTTTCATTGAACCTGCAGCAGGGGGGCAGTTTAGTCGGCTGCCACGCTTGGCTGACTGGGCACAGCGGATAATATCCGCGCGGCACGCTCGCGCCCGCGTCGTGTTCGTTCCCCAGACTTGGCAGGTGCGAGAGACCGCGCAGGGGAAGGTCACCGAGCCCGTCGAGGAGTATATTGTATTGCGGACAATCGCTGATGTGGTTTCCGATGCGGTTCCCGGGCAGAGCATCTATGTTGCTGCCGGCGTGCGATGTCTGGCGTTCCATGACGGAGATTCGACGGTCCTGGCAATGTGGGACCGTGCAGCACCGCCTGGTGGCAGCGACCATGCGATCCAACTGGGAAGCGCAGACCGCCAGATAGACTTGTGGGGCAATCCGACTCCTCTTGAGCGAGATGAGCATGGCCGCCAGATCGTACATCTCTCAGCTACGCCTGTGCTCGTCGACAACGTTGATCGCAGTCTGATCGATTTGCGGACAGCGATGTCGGTGACTCCGAACTGGATAGAGAGTGGAACCGAACTCGTTAAGCACACCCTGGAGATCACAAACCCTCGCCCCAGGCCCATTTCCGGAGTTCTGACTCTGGAGGTTCCCGAGTCCTGGGAAGTGACACCCCGGATGCAAGGTTTCCGCCTGATGCCTCAGCGCAGCGCGTTACTCCGCGTGGAAGTCCACTATTCTCACAACGAACCCGCAGGTGTTCGGCCCATTATAGCCAAGATGACTTTGCCGGAGGATTCCCTCTATCTTGAGGTTCCCCTGCCGGTGGAACTTGGGCTCAAGGATGTCGATGTACGCGGGATGGCGACTATCGAAGGTCGCAATCTCGTGCTTCGACACGTCGTAACCAACCGCTCGGGGGAGACATTGCATTTCCGGGGCATCGCCAATGTCCCCGGCTGGGAACGCCAGTATCGCCCGTTATCCAGCCTGCAGCCTGGGGGAACGCAGACCGTGGAATACCGATTCGCCCAAGGTGCCAAACTTACGGGTTCGAAAGTTCGCCTGGAGCTGCGCGAGATGAACGACGGCCCCAAAATGCATACACTTGAGCTGGTCGTACCCTAGCCTAGAGTTTTGCACATTATGCGGCTGCTTCCAAGGCTTGGAATAAGGGCAGCAGCTTTTTCGTGGAGGGTG
>CP070744.1:5288983-5310215 GCA_020348265.1 Phycisphaerales bacterium
GCCATTTGCGCTTGCCCTGGCGGCCCCAAAACGCGGGTTTCTCCGCCCGAGACGACCAAGTGGCGCTGTAGTACTAGGGTTGGCACTTAGTGGGATGGAACGCAGGCTCATGACTGTGGGCGCGGAGGTGCCTGGCGACGGAGACCGAGTGGACTCGATACTCGCTTGTCCTGCGGGGACTCTTGTCCCGTGCGGAGCCTATGGGTCGCAACTGAATCGGAACGAGTCGTCCAGATCGATCGGCAGGATTAATGTGCGAAGTCCGCTCGCCAATGAACTTGTACAAACATCGTTGCGTTCGTCTGCATCGTTTACGAAGCGATCATCGCCGTGTTGGCCGCCGTCGGGGCCAACCTGCGAAAACTGCTGGGGCTGCTCCGGCGGGAGGCCGGGCAGTTTGTTTATGCGCTAATCCGCTGGATCAGAAGACTAGCGCGAGCGTGTCAACTCCTCCAAATCACCCGTCCGACTACCGCATAGGTGTCTTTTTCAGGAACGACTATATAACCGCCTATGAATGATCCACCGGTGCAGCGAAGAGACCCAAAGGGCTAAAAAAAACGCCCGCCTGTGGCCAGAGGTTGGCGTGCGCGGGGCAGGGCCCGCGCCGACTCCCTGCCTGCATCACACAACGCACAGACAGACTGACCCACCCACGACCAGGGGCAAGACCTCAGGGGCAGTACTCGCCGCCCGGCGAGACACCGCCAGCACAGCTAGTGTTTCCAGCCGAGTTGGGTGACGGTGCAAAAGATGAAGGTTGAAGGCAGAAGGATGAAGCGAGTGCCCGCAGAGGAGGGTGCCCGCCGACTCGAGACGGGGTATAATCCCCAGCATGGACCGAGACGAAGCACTTAAGCTCCTGCGCGGTGGTAAGGAGGGCATCGCGGAGTGGAATCTCCGTAGGTCTGAAGAGAATGAGAAGTTGCCTGACCTCATCGGTGCCGACTTCCGCCATGCGGACCTCCGCCGTGCCAACCTTGGCAATGCCAAGCTCGGCGGCGCCGACGTCAGTGGTGCCGACTTCCGTCTTGCCAGCCTCCTCAATGCCGACCTCAGCAATGCCATACTCTGTGGTACCAACCTCCGCGATGCGAACCTCGCGCGTACCGACCTCAGCAACGCCCTCCTCTTCGGTGCTACGTTTGCCGAAGCGCAGTTCGCTTTGACCATTGTTGCGGACGTGGACCTTTCACGAGCGAGTGGCTTGGAAGAGGTTGATCATGGACTGTCGAGTCGGGTGAGCGTGGATACTCTGGCGAAGTCGAAAGGGCGGATACCGGATAAGTTTCTGCAGGGGTGCGGGTTTCTGCCGTGGCAGGTGCTCGAGGCTCGGATGTACGACCCGACACTGACCGCGGCAGAGATCGAGCGTCTGCTATGCAAGATCTTCGATCTGCGAACGACTGGGGCAATCTTTCTCGGCGGGGTATTCATTTCGTATGCACACGAGGATTCGGCATTCGTCGACGAGGTTTACGAACGACTCCAGAAAGAAGGTGCACCGGTCTGGTTGGATCGGCACGAGGCCGTCGCAGGGCCGATCAAAGAGCAGGTCATGGGCGCGATCCGACTGAACGACATCGTCCTGCTGGTGCTATCCAAGGACTCAGTCAAGAGCGATTGGGTGACACACGAGCTGAAGGCCGCCCGGCGGAGAGAGAAGAAGGAACGCCGTGACATCCTCTGCCCGGTGGCACTGGATGATTCCTGGAAGGCAAAGTGCGAAGAAGACCCGGACTGGGGCCACCTCCCGGACAAGAACATCCTGAACTTCGCAGCCTGGGAAACGGAGGCTTTCGACGAGCAGTTCGAGAAGCTGATCAGAGGCTTCAAACGCTACTACAAACGAAGAGGGGAAGATGGTGCGGGCGACGCAGCGGCAGAGTAGCTGGTGCAGGGGCGCATTTGGCTCTGCGGTTTGCCGGACCGAACGCGAACAAAGCACCGGCATAGGTTCCGCTTCCTCACGGGTGCGGCTCGGAACACGCTTGCTGCGATACCCACAGATGGGGGTTGGCAACACACGAGCCTCTCCCCGCCACCCTGAAATCCCACCTGAATCCCGGAGGAGCTACTCCTGGTACGCCTCAGACAGTCTATAGTAATCGCCGTGCTGTTGACAAGGGTTCGTTTTTCAGGGGCGGCGTGGTATAATATAGCAGATTCGGATATTGTGTAGCGGGTGAATTGCATGCCGGCGCTTCGCTTGGGCATGGCACCCAACTCCTGAACCGCTAGACAATAACAGAAATCGCTCTAGTCACAGACACGGATCAGGCGAACCAGGTGAGGAGCGGGGAGGTATTACCTTGCTGGATGACGTCGTACTGGTCGAAATGCTGCGTAAGCACGAACGCGCACTGCGCCTGCACATTGAAGAACGCATCCCCGCACGTCTGCAGGCGGAAATGTCCCCGGACGACATCCTGCAGGGCCTCTGGCTGGCAACCCAGGCCGTCGCACCTCAAAAACGCCCGGAGAAGGACGCATCCTTTCTGAGTTGGACAAGGCGAATAGTGGGGCATTTGATCATCGACGCGACCCGTCGGGCATTGGCTGTAAAACGGGGCGGTGGTCGGGTGGTGGCCTGGCAGGATCGCAGCTCGATCGAGGCTGTCATATATGCCGCACAGGCGCCCTGCCGCACGCCGAGCAGCGAAGCGGCAGGGTACGAGGCGGTGCTCAGCCTTGCCCATGCGGTTCGCAGCCTCCCTAAGAGCCAGCGCGAGGCGGTCGAGCTGTATTATCTGAACGCAGACACCTACGGGGATATTGCCCGGAAGACGCGACGCACTCCCCAAGCGGTTAATGGGTTGCTGCATCGGGCACTGACCAGCATTCGAGATTGCCTGGGGCATCCGGACCGGTTCTTCTCCGACAAGAGGCGGCGTGGAGGCAGGCAGATGAGGGAACTCCGCCGCGCAGAACGGCGTGATGCAAGACGCGACGATTAAACCCGATCCCGAGCTGGAGTTCATCCGGGGCGAGCTGCCCGATTACGACGTGCAGGAGCGGCTGGAGGATGGCGGGCAGGGGGTGGTCTACCGGGCTCTGGACAAAAGAGCCGACCGCATGGTTGCTATCAAGATGCCCCGCCATGATCGGGAGGTCGCCGAACATCACCGGGAGCGTTTCGCTCGCGAAGTCGAGCTGGCCGCCCGTCTGAAGCATCCCAATATCGCCACGATCTTCGGCACAGGTGCGATGGGGCGGCTGCCCTATGTGGTCATGGAGTACATCAACGGGTTGGGCATCTACGACTACGTGGACGTGTACGGATCGCCGGTGCGCAAGGTGGTCGAGTTGTTCGTGAAGGTCTGTGAGGCTGTTCACTTCGCCCATCAGCGCGGGGTGATCCACCGTGACCTGAAACCATCGAACATCCTGGTCGATCCCGAGGATAATCCGTGCGTGCTGGACTTCGGCCTGGCCAAGGACCTGTGGGGGGGAACGGCGGACATCGACTCGTCGGCCATGGGGCGGGTCGTGGGGACCGTTCCATATCTTTCGCCCGAGCAGGCCCGAGGCTTGACCGACGACGTGGACGTTCGCTCGGACGTGTACGCGCTGGGAGTGATCCTCTTTCAGCTTCTGACCAGAGGCTTCCCCTACCCGGTAGAGGGCGACCGCGAGATCGTGCTGGGGAACATCGTAGCCGCGACCGCGGAGCCGTCCAACGTCGTTCTCGCGCGGTCCGCCGGCCCGGAGGAGATCCCCTATAGTCGCATTGACGATGATCTGGAGCGGGTGATTCTCAAGGCGATCGAGAAACACCCGGAGGACAGATACCAGTCGGCGGCGGAGTTCGCCAAAGACCTGAAGCACTACCTGGCCGGGGAGGCGGTGGCTGCAAAGGCCGGTGACCGGTGGTATCAGACCCGCAAGGCGTTAAAGCACTACCGCGTGCAGGTTGGGGTGGTCGTTGCGTTCGTGTTGCTGCTGGCTGCGGGGTTTGTTGGCATCACGGTGCAGTGGCGACGGGCAGAGCGGATCGGGCGGATAGCAATGACCGGCCTGGAGATGTCTGCGTTACTGGAACGCGCTGGAGTTGCACGGGACGCGGGACGGCTGGACAAGGGCATTGGCTACTTTGAGAGTGTCCTCGAGCTAAACGAGACGATCGACACGTCGGATACACTGGTTGAGAGACAGGTGTTCGAAGCTCATCGACAGCTCGGCGAGCTGTACCTCGAGACCGGCCGACCGGATGAGGCTGAGGAACATTGCACGTCGGCGATCGAGATCGCCCATTCGATGGTAGAGGCGAATCCCGAGGAACCGCAGTGGTTGTGGCAGCTCAGCATGAGTCACGTCCTGAAGGGGCGTTTAGCTCTCTCGCGTGAAGCCTATGAGGACGCTCTGGCGGCCTTCGACGAGGCGGTGGCCGTATGTCGCCCCTCGCTCGAAGACCACCCGAGCAGCAGGTATCTGCAGGCTCAGCTTGCGTACATAGTCTCCCTGCAGGGGAAGTGTGCTCGCAAGCTGAAGCGGTTCGACCAGGCGGAGGGTTTTTACTCCGAGGCCTATGCTACGTATCAGATTCTTGCCGAGGCGGAACCGGACAGCATTGGCTACGTCATCGAGCTCGCCAGGTCTGAGAACAAGCTTGCCGTACTCCACATCACCAAACGGACGAGGGAGGGTGATCAGCAAGCTGCCAAGTGGCTGCGCAAGGCTACGGATCGTCTGGAGGCCGTCCAGCAAATGGAAGGCGCGGCGGATCGACTGTGGGACGTTGATACTCTCGTCCAGGCCCTCGAAACGAATGAACGTATCCTAGCCCAGCGAGGCGCCGTGGCAAACGAGTAGCACTGGCGGTTTCACTCGAACACGCCATCGGGCTCCACCGGCTCTTCTTCACCGCTGCCAACCTCCTCCTCATCCTCGACGAATCGATAGGTTGCAGCCGCAGTAGGTTCATAGGGTCCCCCGCCCGGTGGTTCGGTGTATACGTCTCCCTCCCATGAATAAGTCAGGGCGTAGCGGCCCTTGTCCGCGGCGCTTCCCGTCCCCTCGATCAACGGTGGGACCAGAAACTCCGCAAGGACGGGGTTGGCCTTGTCGGCATGTTCCACCCACCAGAGTCCGTCGGGGGTGTCGACGTCGGGGTTGTACTCGGTCCAGGTGTGATCCTTGGCACCGTCGTAGCCGATCTGTTTGACGTCGATCTGGGTGACTGCCCAGCCGATCTCCTCGGTCAGCTCATCGTCGGCGCTGAGGTATAGGGTTACCACGAAGAGCACATCGCTGTCCGGGTCCGTAGGAGTCTTGTGGATCTTGTATTCGACTGATACGTCGTCGGGCAGGGTTGCCGAGCTGCTGCTTGCCACTGCCAACAGAATCGCCGCTGCTATGTACAGGTACCTGGTGCTGCGCATGAGTTTGCCTCCTTTGAGCTTGTGGAAATGGAGCCTATAAGGGCCACTGAGCCCTCTCAGCTACCTGCTGAGCCCCCTTCCGAATGCATAGGCGCGAAGTTGGCGGGTGTCCTTGCGCGAAGTGTGGGGTCGAAAAAATGTCTCACTTTTCCCAAAAAAAGCGCAAGAGACCGCGCGCTTTATGCGACGTTCGCATCGTTGGGGCAGCAGAGGCGGCGAGTGGAGCTTCAGAGAGAATGGAACCTTAGGAGCCTGTTGAAGAATGTAGCGCCGCCCCTCGTGGGCGGCGCAAAACATCGCAGGACGCCACCTACAAGGGGTGGCGCTACACTTGAATGACCACAGGCGACTTCTTCAACAAGCTGTTAGTTTACTCGGAGGGGGTGTGAGGCGGCCTACTGTGCGAACGTCCTTCGCTTGTCGTTAGTCAGTCGAGCTTTTCGGGGCCGGGGGCGATGCTGCAAGACCTGCGCGGATGTCGGCCGCCTTTTGGAGATCTCCCATCTGTTCGTAAAGGGTGACGAGCAGTTGAGCCGCTGATGCCGTCCTTTCGTCGTCGTCACCAAGCGTGGTCTTGAGTTGCTCAAAGCCTTCCAGCAGCATTTCTTCTGCCTCTTCGTAGCGCTGCATGCACGTGAGGCAATCGCCGAGCCGAGTGCGGGCATGTGCGCTGCGCCAATGTTGGTCGCCGTGCTCCGTTCTTCCAATTTCCAGCACCTCGCGCAGCAGGGGTTCGGCTCGTTCACAGTCTCCTCTGCCTCGAAGTAGCAGGGCGAGACTGCTAAGCGTGCGGGCGAGCTGGGGGTGTCCGGGACGCAGTGCGCGGCGCTGGAGAGTCAACACCTCCAAAAAGAGCTCCTCGGCTTCCTCCGGTCTTCCAGCATCTTGCAGCAGTTCGGCAAGATTCCCCAGTGTGAGGATGGTGCTGGGATGTTCAGCTCCATAGATGCGGCGACGCAGATCGAGGGCTTGCACATACAGCGCTTCCGATTCCGTCCATCTTTTCTGGTGCTTGAGGTTCCGGGCCAACGCATCCATGGTGCCTGCGCTTAGCCAGTGTCGTTCTCCAAGCTCTCGAAGGGCGGTTTCCAGCAACTCCAACTGCAGCCGTTCAGCCTCCTCCCATCGTCCGAGTTCGGTAAGAACGTTGCTCAAGCCGGACGTGGAGTTTAGGGTTCGAACATGAAACGGGCCGTGCACGCGTGCGCGTCCTTCCAGGGCTCGACGATAAAGTGCTTCCGCCTCGAGAAGTTTATCCTGTTTCCTCAAAGTCTGGGCAAGGTTGTTCATGGACGTCAGTGTGTTGGGGTGGTCTTCGCCGAGGACCGTTTGCCTGGCCGCAAGCGTCTGGCGATGAAGGACTTCGGCTTCGCCAAACTTGCCTCTCTTGTAGCACAGCAATGCCAGGCTGTTGGCGGTTCGCAGCGCGTTGCGGTGCTCCGGTCCGAGGAGCCTTGTGCGACCTTCATATACTTGGCGCAGAAGTGACTCGGCCTCGTCGTAATTGCCCCTGTGTCGCAGCGCGGAACCCAGGCTGCTCATCGTTGTAAGATACGAAACGTCGTCTTCGCCGTTGACGCGCCGCACAGCCTCAAGGGCTTGCCGAAGCAGCTCTATCGACTCGTCCCACCTGCCTTGCTGGTCGAGGACTGCGCCCAGCGACTGCATCGTTCCCACGGTTTCCAGGTGATCGTCACCGAGCTCCTCGCGACATATGGCCAGCGTCTCTTGAAGGATTGCCTCCGCCTCCTCCTGTCTCCCCAGATCGCGCAGCCTCCAGGCCAGATGATTCCTCGAGACGATAGTATCCAGATCCCGCTCACCGAGAACGCGGCGGGAGGTTTCGAAAACCTCGCGGGCGATGGCCTCGGCTTCTTTTGGCTGGCCTTGACTGCCTACGAGTTCCGCGACTGAAGCCTTGGATCGAAGCGTCTCGCGATGCTCGTCACCCAACAGGCGGAGGTGGAGACTCCAGGCCCCCTCCAGGTGCGAATCCGCATCCTCGTAGAGCCCCAGGGCCATATATGTCGAGCCAATGGTCCGCTGAAGAGAGGCCTTGACTTCAGGTTGATCGCGAAAAGACCGTTCCACTTTCTTGGCGGCTGCGTCGAGTACTTCCGCAACCTTGACATTACGCCCGTCCCGTCCGGGGTCGGCTGAAGCAAGCATTTCCTGCAGAAACTCGTTGACTGCGGTGGCGTTTTGAGCTTCTCGCCGGGCGTCAGCTTCGGCTGATCTGGCCCTGACCAATCCCACGCTCGTCCCGGCGATTCCCAGCACAAGAGTCAGTGCGACAGCCATTCCCGTGCCGACCAGAGCTTTATTGCGGACGGCAAACTTGCGTATTTGATCTACCGCGTTGGGCGGGCGGGCTGAGATCGGCTCGTGACGCAGGTAGCACCCGAGATCTGCAGCAAAGTCAGCCGCAGACTGATAACGCCGCTCTTTCTCCTTTGCTATGGCCTTTAGTACGATGGCTTCGATCTCCCGATCGAGGTGGGGCGTGACGGTCGAGGGCCGGATCGGCTCGGCATGCTCGATGCGGTGAAAAACATCCGGCAGGTCGCCGCTGACGTCGTACGGAAGGGTGCCTGTCAGAGCGTTGTACAAGACCAGTCCCAGCGAATACACATCAGCCCTGACATCGATGGCAGTGGTCCCGCTGCGCAGATGCTCAGGCGAGGCGTAAGCCGGCGTACCGACGAATTGCTCGGTCAGCGTGACTGTTCGCCCTGACTCGCCTTCAGTTCCGATGGGCCGAGCGAGTCCGAAGTCGAGCACACGAGGAACGCCGCTCTGATCCACGAAGATGTTTGTGGGCTTAAGATCGCGGTGAATCACGCCATGCTGGTGTGCGTGCCGGACCGCGTCACACACATCATGCATCATCGATGCGATCTGCTTGGGTGATCGGCGACCGGACTCTCCCCTTGCCGCCCATTCATTGATGGGCACACCGTCTATCCATTCCATAGCCAACAGTGGCTGACCGTCAATGATCTCGATGCCGAACACCGTGACGATGTTCGGATGGCTAAGCGAGGCCGCTAGCTCGACCTCATGCTCGAATCGCCTGAGCATGGCCGGTGTGGCGAAGGACCCCGCCAGCAAACGCTTCACCACGATCTCGCGTTTCGTGCCCGGTTGACGCGCTCGATAGACGATACCCTGTCCGCCACGGCTGACTTCCTCGATCAGTTCGTAGGGGCCGATGCAGCCAAGCGTTGCCGGTGCTTCCGCCTCGCGCAGGCGGTCCATCCACTCGTCGGACTCACCGCTGAGACCGAACGAGTCGGGTACGTCATCGACCTGCAGTGCGTTATGGTGCGATGGGGGCACCACTGTCATCCTCCTCCTGTCCGATCTGATCCGCGATCAGTTCCTTCAGCCGGTCGCGGATCCGCTGTTTGATTTTGTGCACGGCCTGAGTCGTCATCTGAAAATCAGAGGCCAACCGGCTCACACCGTCCCCGGCTAAAAGCCGATCGAAAATTTGCACGCTCTTTGGATCGAACGCGGCGCGAACGGCCTGCATGGCCAGACGGTAGTGATGCCGGACCCATTCGCGCTCCCACACCTCATCCGTTTGTCCGGCGTCGTCAGCCTCGACGGTCGCCAGCACATTGGTATCTAGCGCGCGGGCCTGGGCATCTGGACGCTTGAAATGGCGGGAAATTGCACTTCGGACCACTTGCCCGAGATAGCCCCGAAAACGACCACGCGCGGGCTTATACTCAAACGACCGCAGAGCTTTGGCCAGGTTTGTCATCGCAATCTGGCGGATGTCCTCCGCATCCGCGGTCTGCAAGCCGCGCGCGCGGCAATAGCACAGGATCAGTTTGCGGTACTTGGCGTCGAACTCCAACCATGCGGAATCGTCAGCCGGATTGCGTACCCGCGACAGCAGAGAAGGTTGTGTAGTCTCTGAACTCATTGCTCTGGGGCCACCAACTATCGAGGCAGGCATGCGCGATCCCGGAGCGCTGAGGTGGATATGTGCGGCCCGCCCATTGATTCTAAGTCGCGTTCCTATTATAGTGTCTTGTGGCACAGAGCATAGCTGCCAAGGGCCGAGGGAAATACCGCAAGAAAACCTGAACTTACCGGGCGCAGCGTCCATATTGCGCCCGGCCGGTGCTATCTGCGGTAGACGGCAATCTCTGGGTCCAGGTCCGGTTGTTGTTACCGGACGTCGGGCAGGCGACAACCTGGAGAAGACAATACACCTGAGGAGGTGGCGTATGCGATTCGGAGAGAGGAGACAAGCGGCGGTGAGCCTGTTCGCGATCCTAGTGGCAGGCAGCGGCATGCTCATCGCCGCCGCGTTTACCGGCAGCACTAGTCTCGCTGAGGAGTCTACCTTTGAGATCAATCGGTTTACGATCGATGGGGGCGGCGAGATGCTCAGCGTCGGAGGCGGATTCGAGTTGTCCGGGACTATCGGCCAGCCGGACGCCGGCGTGCTCGCAGGCGGTGATCTCACTCTTGCCGGTGGCTTCTGGTTCGGGCAGTCCCCAGGCGACAGCAACGAGGACGGTGGAATAAACCTCCTCGACTACGTTGAGCTTAACGCCTGTGCATCCGGGCCCGGCAGCACACTCACCGTTCCCTCCTGCGCCTGCTTCGACCATGACGGGGACGAGGACGTCGATTTGGAGGATGTAGCAGAGTTTCAGCGAATGTTCAGCGGTTTCTAGCATTGGTCGGCTTGCGGAGCGCGATGCGGAAGCCTTGATACCACACAAGCGGAATGTAGGTCGGGCTCTGCCCGACAGTGGGTTTGATTTTCGGGCAAAACGCCGTCCAACGAAGAGAACAGTAGTAAATGACATAAAGGTGTCATTGGGAGGAAGACAATGCGACTGACAAGAATGATTGTAGGAATCGCGGTATGTGCCCTGGCGTTGGCACACTTCGGGGTAGCAGCGGAGCTTGGCACGGCATTCATCTACCAGGGGCAGCTCAAGCAGGACGGCGTGCCGGTTACAGGGGCGGCCGACTTTCAGTTCGCTCTTTGGAATGCGGAGAGCGGAGGCGCCCAGCTTGCCACAGTGGCGTCCAATGGCGTTACGCTGACCAACGGGTTGTTTACTACTGAGGTGGACTTCGGCCCGGACGTGTTCGACGGGTCAGCGCGATGGCTGGAGATCCAGGTGGCCTTTCCGTCGGGTGGGGCGCTTACACCTTTGGCAGGGCGTCAGCCCGTTGGGCCGGCGCCCTATGCGCTGGCTCTGCCGGGTTTGTTGACCCAGCAGAACGTCACCAGTCCGAACCTGATCGGGGGATACAACGGCAATACGGTCACCACCGATGTTACCGGGGCGACGATTGGCGGTGGTGGCTCGGCTGGTCTGACAAACCGCGTCACGGACAGGGGGGGAACTGTTGGCGGTGGAAACGACAACCAGGCGGGTGATGCCGCCGGAACCACAATCGATGCGTCATACGCGACGGTTGCCGGGGGCTACGGCAACACGGCCTCGGGGCTTCAAAGCACTGTAAGCGGCGGACGCAGCAACACGGCCTCAGGCAGCGATAGCGCCGTCGGGGGCGGCTATCTCAACAACGCCTTGGACAGTAACAGTGTTGTCTCTGGGGGGTCGAAGAGCACCGCAGGGGGAAACCACGCTACGGTGGCAGGCGGTTACAAGAACGCCGCCTTGGGCGACTTCAGCGCCGTTGGCGGAGGTGAACACAACACTGTTAAGGGTAATAGTGCTACCGTACCAGGCGGAGTGTATAATGAGGCCGCGGGCCTGTTCTCCTTGGCCGCCGGCCAGCGGGCTAAGGCCGATCATACGGGGGCATTCGTCTGGTCCGACAGCACCACGCAATCACCGGGCTTCTTCGCTTCCACCAACAAGAACCAGTTTCTGATCAAAGCCATGGGTGGCGTGGGCATCAACACAAATGCGCCCGGTGCGGCACTGCACATCGGCGGAACCGCGGGTGCCGACGGACTCATGTTCCCGGACGGCACGCTTCAGACCACCGCAGCCCTCGGCGGGGGGGGCAGCCTCTGGTCGGAGTCCGGCAGCGACATCTACTATACCGCCGGCGACGTCGGCATCGGAACTAGCTCCCCGACATCCATGCTCCACGTGATTGACCCCAGGTCCTATGCGATAACCGGCGAGTGTCAGGGTGAAGGTACCCGCGGTCACTTGGGGCATGAGTTCGCGGGAGTTGTCGGTGAGGCGTTTCTTGCCGGCGGCTATGGCGGCTACTTCCTAGGAAAGGGCTATTTCAGCGAAAACGTAGAGGTCGAAGGCAAACTAGGCATTGGCACGTCCTCCCCGGGCGCCAAACTGCACATCGGCGGAACGCCGGGCGCCGACGGACTTATGTTCCCGGACGGCACGCTTCAGACCACTGCGGCCGTTGGCGGGGGCGGAGACAGCCTCTGGTCGCAATCCGGCAGCAGTATCTTCTATACCGCCGGCGCGGTCGGCATCGGAACCAGTTCGCCGCAGGGGAAGCTGCATTTGGCTGGCACCAATGCCAACCTTCGTATGTACGAGAATGGCGGAAGTCCGTTCCTAGCGATAGGCGATCACTCTACAAATGTAGGGTGGATGCAGTGGAGTTCCCCAAACGATGAGTTGGACCTCTATACTTATGGCCACAATTACCCAATCGCAATCGGACCAACAAGCTCGGGCGGGGTTTTTGTGGACACAGGGACAAACGGCGGCAATGTCGGGATCGGCACGGAAAGCCCGGCCGCCAAGCTGCACGTCGGCGGGACCCCAGGTACCGATGGCATCATGTTCCCGGATGGTACTCTTCAGACCAGCGCAGCGGCCGGCGGTGGCGGAGACAGCCTCTGGTCCAACTTCGGTAGTATGATTTACTACACTGCCGGCAATGTCGGCATCGGTACCGCCATTCCGGAGGACGATCTACACGTCGTGGGCGACACGCGGCTCGAGGGCAGCGTGACTATCGGTGACACATCTTTTGCAACCGCAGACCTCGGGCTGGTTGCCAGTGGTCTGTACGGAGTCCAGGCCGAAACTGCAAATGCCATCGGTGCAGCCATATACGGAAGGGGTTCGGATGCGGCCGGCCTTTCCTTCGGAGTCATGGGAAGTTGCGTCAATGATGGCGCAGGAGTCTACGGCAGCGGTGCCACAACAGGCGTCGAGGGCACCAGCGCTACTGCTAACGGAGTTGGTGTGTATGGCCATGTTGACGCCAGCTCGGCTGGTACCGGTGTATACGGCACTGTGGGTTCGAGCGGTGCGAACTATGGCGTGCGCGGCGTATCCAACAGCACCAGTGGCTTTGGCGGCCATTTTACCAACACGAGTTCAGACGGTACCGCCCTGTACGCCGAAAGTGCTGGCGCGCGTACCAACGACGCGACCCTTCAAGTGCATAACACGCAGCCGGTCGAAGGCATAGCGGCGTATATAAGAGGTGTGAGTAACTGGGCGACTGCGCACGTACGGGCCGAAGGCACCGGCGAGGTACTCTGGCTGGCGAGGGACAACCCCGACGGCGAGTACATCGTTGCCTACGATGAATATTATGGGAGGAGAGTCTTCAGCGTAGACCACGACGGCTGGACCAAGGTATCCGTGCTGGAGATTACCGGCGGGGCCGATCTGTCCGAACAGTTCGACGTAGCCTCCGACGATGCGGAGGTCGAGCCCGGCATGGTCGTAGCCATCGACGCGGACAACCCCGGCAAGCTCGTCGTGGCCAACAAGCCCTACGACTACACCGTTGCAGGCGTGGTCAGTGGCGCGGGCGGGGTCAAGCCGGGTATGCTCATGGGCCAGAAGGGCTCGATGGCCGACGGACAGCATCCCATTGCGTTGACAGGTCGAGTGTGGACCCGATGCGACGCATCCAACGGTGCGATCAAGCCCGGCGATCTGCTGACGACTTCTAGCGTGCCCGGTCATGCCATGAAGGTCACTGATCGCACCAAGGCCCAAGGGGCAATGATCGGCAAGGCGATGACCTCACTGTCCGAGGGCAAGGGCTTGGTACTCGTCCTGGTCAGCCTCCAGTAACGAAAGCAATCAAAGGAGAGCAATCATGGGAATGCTCATAAGAGTGCTCCAAAGTGCACCCCCGTGTTGGACGGGCGCTGTGCTGTGTCTACTCCTAATCGCGGAGCCGCTAAGTGCCGAGCCGAGGACCGAGAAGGAGGTCGCCGCGGCTGTGGAAACCTGGTTGCAGGGAGTCATCACGGATGCAAGGGCCGATGCCACCGTAGAGTGGATGGAGCCCCACGTGGTTGACGGTGAAACGGTCGCCTACATCGTTCATCTTGAAGGCGAGGGTTTCTGCCTGTCCGGAGCAGACGATCTGGTTCTCCCGGTTTACTTCTACAGCCCCGAGGGAGTCTACGATCCCGACAACCCGAGCTATGAGTACATTCTGTGGGAAATCGACATACGCCTCGCGGGCCTTCGCAAGTCACTGGCGAAAGGCGACCCGGGTCTGGAGACACAGCAAGACGCACTATTGGACCGTGCTCTATTCTGGGATGACCTTGCTGCCCGTCAGGTGCCCCAACGCCGCGGTGACGCAGGTGAGCGAGCTGAGCCGGACATGATGGTCATCCCGTTTACCCCGCGGTGGGGACAGGGTTCGCCCTACAATGACCAGTGTCCGGGTTTGCCCGGTCCCCCATACGAGCCGCCTCCGAACGACGGGCGAAGCAAAGTCGGCTGCGTGGCGACGGCAATGGCCCAGATTATGTACTACTGGAAGTGGCCGTACAGCGGCACCGGTTCCCGCGGACACACCTGGTATCGTTATGTTTTTGAGGAGTGGGAATCCGCGACACTTCAAGACGATCCCGGTATCAGCTCGGCTACGTGGGCGGGGCGTCTTGACTGGACTGATGCCTTCAACCCCCCAGTGCTGAGAATGGGCGGAAACTGGGACTATTCCATCTACAAGAAGGCGACCAAGATATCCAACGACCCCGCATATCTCTCCGCCCTGGCCGCGTTGTGGTCCAGGGCCGCAATAGTGTTTCAGATTGTTGAGGCCGATTTCAGCACTGCCACGTATGACTGGCACCTCATGGAGGATAAGCATACGGATGCTGACGGGGTGGGTGGCGGCGACGCCGAGGTTGCGAATCTCTGCTTCCACGCCGGCGTAGCCGTTCGTATGAACTGGGGGCGTTACCTGTCGCTCGCGCAGACCTCGGAAGTAGCGCATGTCTTGCCGACTTACTTTCGCTATGACCCAGACGCCATCTTTGCGTACCTCAACGTTCTTTCGATGACCACCGAAATCCAGTGGCTGAGGCCTTTTGAGATCCGCGGGGAGAACTCGGACGGGGACGGACATGCCTGGGTAGTGTACGGATACGACAAGTCTACCGACCCGGACCGCATATTCATGATGAACCTGGGTTGGGGTGGCTCTTCGAATGGCTGGTACTCCCTCGATGATATCAATCTCGACTATTGGGCCGACCAGAAGCACGTGACCCGGATAGCCCCGAAGAGTGTCGTTGGTTTTGTGGGAAGTGATGCCGCCAGTAGTGATGGTTCGCCTGGCACGCCGTACCACAATCTAGCGGACGCGGCTGCCAACGCACCTGACGGGGCAACGCTTATATTCAAAGCCGGGCGGGATGATACCTTTGCCGGAGGATCACTTGTGGTTGACCGGCCTTTCACGCTTAAGGGATACGATGTAACCATCTCCCACGAGTGAATGACGAGTGTCTAGAATGAGTCCTTCCGCAAACAAGACATGCTTAACCGTTGCCGCCTGTGTCGGCTTCATCTTGCCGATTGCCGTCAACGCCGGTGACCTGCCGATGAGTGGGATGCCCGTCCCGGAGTTGGCGGTTTTCGACCGGACCATGCAGGACTTCATGGCCGAGCGGGACATCGGCGCCGGTTTGCTCGGAATCATGAAAGATGGCTGCATCGTCTATGAACGTGGTTTCGGCTACATGGAGAACTACCACGGGGGAGGAGTGCTGCCCGAAGACGCCATGATGCGTATAGCAAGCTGCGGGAAGCCGATCACCTAGGCGGCGATCCACAAGCTGGAAGACGCCGGCGTGATCAGCCTGGGGGACTACGTCTTCGACCTCACGGAGCACGGGCAATCGCCACCGGGACTTTTGAACTATGCACCGTTCCCGGAACTTGGTGATCAACGTCTTAAAGACATAACCATCCAGAACCTGCTCGATCACCAGTCCGGATGGGATCCTGACGACGATCCAACCTATATGGAAATTGAAATAGCCTCAGCAATGGGGACTGCCAGCCCTCCGGGTCGTATCCGCACTGCCCGCTATATCATGGGTATGGAGATGCAAGTTGCCCCCGGTACCCCGGACTGCGTCAGCCCGAATAACCCTCAAGATTGCTACGATGGGAGACAGTATTCCAATGCCGGATACATGATGCTTGGCCTCATTATCGAGCAGGAAAGCGGGATGGATTACATCGACTTTGTCCGGCAGCACGTCTTCGGTCCAATTCCCGGCGAGACGGGGAGAAGCCTCGAGGTGGGAAAGCCCTTCAAAGACGAGCAGAACTCCCGCGAGCCCTGGTACGACAATCGCACTTGGAAGCCGAACGTTTTCGACCCCAACGGGCCTTATGTCTTCTGGCCGTATGGTGGATGGGACCACGAAGCGCGGGTCGCTCAGGGCGGCCTGATCGCGGACACGGAGACGTTGCTCCGGTTTCTCGAGTACTACCCGGGCGGCCACAGCGGATCCATGCCCGCCGGCTCTCGCGCCCTTACCAGACAAAGAGGCGATGGCATCAACTATGTCGTACTGTTCAACAAACGAGAGATGGATGGAGACAGCGGTTATTGTGCAGACGGTACGACGTGTATGGGGGACGCTGACTGTGCACAGGGTGATTGTGAAAGAAGCTGGGCAACGCTGGTCCGAATCGCCCTGGACGATGTGATCAACGCCGGTGGGATCGCCTGGCCGACGCGCTGCGTTGACGGGACCTGGGTTGATTTCAATCATCAGTCGCCCGGGGCAGGGAACTTCGATAATCCCTACAACGCGATGGGCGCCGGCCTGGCGAACACTCCCTATAGAGCTCGTATGCGCATCAAGGGTGGGAGCACGCACTGGGCTGGTACGATTGGCCAACGTGTGGAATTACATGCCCCGCTCGGTTCGGCGGTGATAGGTTGGTAATTTGCCAAGAGGTGGGAAGCGATAGTGCTGACTAATGAATGTTGACGGCAACAGTACGATAGTTAAGTTGCATACAGCAAAAAGTCTGCGCATTTCGTGGGCGGTGGCGTGGCTTGCACCGCTACTTATGACTGCTCTAGTCGGGGCGAGTGACGAATCTTCACAGCTCGACGTCGGGTGTGTTCTCACCAGCGCCTCCCCAATGCCGAGTGTGGCAACACTATCCGGACAGACGGACATTCGTAGCCGTATCGCGGTTGTGGACCTCGCCAAGCTCAATGAAGTGCGCGACGCCGGGGGAGGGCTTCTCACGCTCAATCTGTTCGACGATGCCAACTTTAGGGCAATGGTCGAGCGCGTTTCCACTCATCCCAATGGCTATTCGCTCGCCGGGCCACTCGACGGTATCGAGCATGGGCGTTTCAATTTGGTGGTTCATGACAACGTGACGGTCGGGATCGTCCGCGCCGGGCAGGATGGCACATACAACATGCGTTACCTGGGGAACGGGACCCATGTGGTCCGGCAAATCGACCCGGCTGCGTTTCCATCGTGTGGCGTAACGCCTCAGAGCACTCAGCATCTCCATGACAGGATAAGCCCCAATCCTGGGGACGAGTCCTCGCGGGCTGCCCCCGGTTCGGACTCAGACGCAAGTCGCTCAGCCGACGACGGTGGAGTACATGACATCCTGGTCCTCTACAGCAGCGTCACGCGGGAAGCCGCCGGCGGGACCGCTGCGATCCGCGCCGAGATTCAACTTGCCATCGACGTGGCCAACGATGCTTATGACCTCAGCAGTGTCGTCTCCCGCCTGCGACTCGCACACATGGAGGAAGTCGCATACGACGAGGTCACTGGCTGGGATGGTTACGTCGACCATCTTCTTCGACTTGGCGTTCCGGATGATGGCTATTTCGACTACATCCACGAGTTGCGCGATCGCATCGGTGCCGACTTCGTCAGTATGATTGTCGAAGACACTGATCCCGACGTTCTTGGCAATGGAACTTGCGGGATGGCTCCGATAATGCAGGAACTCTCACCGGATTTCGAAGTTCTGGCGTTCAGCGTGGTCAGCCGTGAATGTGCTGGCGACAACTGGTCGCTGGTACACGAGGTCGGCCACAACCAGGGCTGTGCTCACGACCGGGACAACGCCAGTAACGAAGGCCTCTATTCCTATTCATATGGCTACCACTTGACCGGAAACACGCGGGGTTGGAGTACGATCATGGCCTACGACGACGCCGAGAATAACTGGCAGCGTTTTGGGCAGTTTTCGAACCCATACTGGATGCATGACGGTGCCGCGACGGGCGTTCACATCGGCAGCCCCGGCGAGGCTCACAACGCCGCCACGATAAACAACTCGCGTTTCTTAATTGCCGGTTTTCGCACGACACGGTACTGGGTTGACTTCGACTGGTCGGGTACGGAGGATGGCCTCTTCGACACACCCTATAGCAGATTGATCGAGGGAATCGCAGAAGTGCCGGAGGGTGGCATGGTCGTGGTCAAGTCCGGGTCCACCAGCGACGGGCTTACTCTTGCGAAGCGCGTGAAGATCAACTCGTGGAACGGGTCTACAATTATCGGCGCCGCTTCGCCATAAGGTCGCGACGGGGAGGGGATTAGAGCAATTTCTGTTATTGTCTAGCGGTTCAGGAGTTGGGTGCCATGCCCAAGCGAAGCGCCGGCATGCAATTCGCCCGCTACACAATATCCGAATCTGCTATAATAACGCAACTATGAAAAGACGCGTAAGACATCAGCCAACGTCGCGAACCGGCTTAGCCGCCGGGGTCGCTCTGTTTGCGATGATGCTCCTGCCCGCGGGACTAGTAGCGTGTTACACAAGTTTCGCGATTATCTGAGCCGCAGGCTGAAGCCCTGAGCCTTACCCATAACTTCCTGGCTGCCGGGCGGCGCCGAGGAGTCCAGCACCTTGAACCATCATCATGACGTCATACCATCCTCGCCAGATCGTCATCCACCCGGGCTGACCGTCGCTCTTGCGCCCTATGAACCCTCCCCGCTTAGCAATGGTCAGCCAGAACTGGCGGGGCGTCAGCGTCTCGGCATCGCGCTTGGCCAGGCGAGCAACGATCAGCAGCCAGGTGCGTGGAACCAAGCTCTGCAGGACTGGCGGCTGATTGGCGGGCGACGCGGGCTCCTCTGCCCGGTCTCCCACTGCAATCTGGGCAAGATCGCGCAACTGCAACAGGCGTATGGCGGTGATCGCCACCAATGCCGCCTACCGCTCGATCGCCTCTGCCGTTTTCAGCTGGGAAGCCTCCAGCCGGCAGCCCGTCTTTTCTACTCTGTGTCACTCCTCGATCAGCCAACGCAGGCAGTACCAGTCCACCCGCTCGCAGGCATCTTCGAGCGTCTCGATCGGTTCGCTGGTAAGCAACATCCATTCGATCGGTTCGACCCCGACGGGCGGGTCCTCCTCGAGGGAATACACCGCCCACACCGTTATGGGTTCCGTGGAACGCGGGTCTCGGCAAGGAGCGTTCAGCGAAACCCGGGCATGACGGATCGACAGGTGCGCAATCCGTTCGGGCTCACCCTTGCGAGCTGGCACCGGCACATCGCGATAGCCCACCGGCGCCGGTTTGCCCATGGACGACCACAACTTGTCCGCGCCCGCGTCAACCCAGCGATTATGCTGAGCACGAATCAGAAAACCGGCGTTATCCTGCTCACCACAGGCGAACATCATCTCGAACAGGTCTCCGCCGCGATCCGTGACGTGAACCACCCGCGTATCCCACCCCAGCGATCCGATCGCCCGCACCGACTCCGGCCAAAAGTCCGATTCGCGACGACGCCCCAGACGCTGGCGACGCGTTTCACCATCCGGAACGGGAACGCGCGTTCGCCATATCTGATGGAGCACGCCCACCAAATCACCCTCGGGGGTGACCCCCCGGGTGGAATGCTGCAGCAATCCCTGACCACCACCATTGCCGATCGGACCCAGCCCTTCCACCGTACGATGGCGGGTGAAGTCCAGTTCGGTGGTATCTTGAACCGCCAAAACCATTGGGGACGCTTGACATCGCTGACGCACCCGCTGGCGATGGGCCTGTTGAATCTGCTCAGGCGTTACCTTGGGATTGTTCAGAAAGCGATAGGCAGCCTTCAGATCGCCCCAGTCTTCACATTGCTTCGGCAACGAACGATCTGGGGAATCCGCCATGGCAGCGGTTATGGTAACGACTCTTTTGAAAGGCGGCGATCGCCGAAGTCGATGCCCTCGAATTGCTCGGAAGCCCAGCGGGCCGCCGGCGCGCAAACTGTCCCTGTCCTGAGCGAACCTCCTGTTCGATCTGATTGGACGGCTCAACCAGAGTTGTAAGTCTTTGCGATGGCGATACCTAGGGAACTGGGCGATACAGGACTTGAACCTGTGACCTCCTGCGTGTCGAGCATTACGTCTCGTGATTTATCCTCGCTGGCGCTATCGAAAACAACGTTTTTCGGTCGGAATCGGGGATCTTCCGATGCCTGACGTTGGCGCTCTATTGGCGCTGCGCTGGCGCTTCGGGGAATTCGCACTGTGGAAGACACTAAGAAGACACCGCGTGTTCCTAAATCGAAGCACGTTAACGGTGTAGTCGGCTCGCCCGCGCGCCGCGTTCCGTTTCGTGGATTCCGATAATTATGCCGGTTGCCGCAGCGCAACAGCCGGACGTAATATTTGGGAGGGACACGTATCCCACGCAAACTTGAGGGAGTCTGGAGGGGAAAGATCGCCGCCTACGATAGAGACATCGGCATTGAAATGACGATCGAAAGAGACAAAGGCATCCGTGTCAAGTTGCAGGGACAGGAGGAGACTTCTTTCACTCTCAGTAGTCTCGATTACAGTGTTCTCTTCGGCACCTTCGCCGGGAAAATCCCGACCGAGGATAATAGCCGGTTTCCGCAGCACGTCAGACTGGTGGTCGTACAGCGCGGCAATACACTGAGCGGACAGGCTACAGCCGTTGGAAGAAGGGAAGATAAGGACTTTCAGTATGAGCTCTCGTCATGGGTCGAGATTACGAGAAAGGAATAGCCTTCGCGGGATATGTGATCCCACGCATGTCCGCCCGGTGTGTTGGTCCACCGATTCTTGCGTGGTGGATGTTCTGCCATGGCGGGGCTCAAACGACGGTTTAGGAATCGAAGACATCGAACAACGGCGTGTCTGCTCGCACATCGCCCATACCGTGGCCGTGAGAGGTGAACAGTAGTTACCTACGCCGCGCGTGTGAGCAAAACGATTGGCAGGTGTCGCCTACCATCATGGAAGTTGACTTCGAGCGGAAAGACGTCGCCTGGCTGTCCGGCGACTAGCGTATGAGGTTCGGCGCCGGGCGACTTGCGAGACTGACCTGCCCCCTGCAATGATACCACTTCCTATGTTAGTCCAACAAGCTCCGGATTCAAGATCGGCGGCGGGCGGAGCGGAGCCTTGCACAGCGTAGCGCAGCCCGTCGCCAGAGCCCCGAACACCATCGCCTCCGGCGCCGGTGGCCGGTACGCTGATCATCGCCCGCAACGCGTTGGATCACGCCGAGGTGAAGTACTTTGTGGCGAATGTGGCGGCGGGTTCGAACCTTGAAAAGCTTGCATGGGTCTTGCACGTGGCCTTTTCACGTTTTCCGATCGAGCACTGTTTCCGCCAGGCCAAGGA
>CP070744.1:5310315-5337906 GCA_020348265.1 Phycisphaerales bacterium
CGACATTGATACCGATCGCCTGGCTCTTCCGATCGACGGAGGGGGGGACGGCCAAGCAACCCTCAGTGTCGACGTTCGTGGGGGGAGTCCGCCTGTGGTTCTTGATTGGCAAGTGACCGGCCCGCACGGCGCGGATCGCACCGACTTGCTGGTTGAGGTGGATGAGTTCGAAGCGGTCCTGTCTGCGGGCCCGGCACCGGGTCCGTATATCGTTCGCTGCACCGCCACGGATACCGATGGGTTGTCTTCGACGGCTTCCATCGTGCTGACGGTCGGTGGAACGCTGGGAGTCGTGGTGACCGCGGACAAGACCTCCTTGGGAGCGGGGGGAGGCGCCCTGCACGGAGAAGCCGATCTATACGTGCAGGCTTACGGAGGGAAACCACCGTACAATTACACCTGGTCGGTATTGGGTCCCTCGGGAGCGTCGGCACCGGGCCGGTTGGACAGCGTCACGCGCGAGGATCCTACCTTCACCAGCTCGTCGACAATAGGGTTGTATACCGTCCTTTGTACGGTAACCGATTCGATCGGCGACGTAGCCGTAGACTCGGTAGGGATCAGCGTCGGGCAGCCACTCAACGTCGACGTGACCGTGGATAAACAGCTGCTCGTCAGCGGAGGGGGAGTGAGCGGCCAAGCGCAGGTCATCACCACCGTCAACGGCGGATTGGCACCGTACAGCTACAATTGGGCGGTCCTCGACGCCAATGGTGTTGCTGCACCCTCACGGCTTACCAGTACCACGTCGTCGGCGCCAGTGTTCACCAGCTCGACGGCGACAGGAACTTATCGCCTCACCCTCACCACCACAGACGCGACAGGTGTTGTTTTCGTCGATTCCGTAGAGATAGTCGTCGAAGACGTGGTTGGCACTGTCGGGTTATCCGTCGACGTCTCCACAAGTCGGCAAACCGTAGCCCCGGCGGGCGGAACGTCAACACTCACTGCTACGACCACAGGCGGGGTCGATCCAATCAGCTACTCCTGGAATGTGACCGACCCCAGCGGCACCACGGAGAACACTCGGCTGGATTCGACAAACGCCGCCACAGTGACGTTCACCGGAAGCACTGTCCAGGGAACCTATCGGGCGGTCTGCACGGTGACCGATGCAGCAGGCGATACCTTCACGGACAGCGTGCAGCTTAGCGTCTCGGATGTATTCACTTTGGATCTCACCGGCGATGCCACGAATGTCTCGCCCGCCGGAACTGTGAACCTGGTGGCTGATCGCAGCGGGGGCAGCGCCAACTTCTCCCTTGCATGGAGCTGCGTAGATGACTCGGGCGCTGCAGCCGGCAGCTTCGGCACCGGGGCAACCGGACCCGGAGCCGCTCTGCAGGTCGCCGCCGACGATGCCTCCAACACGTGGGTTGCTCCGGCAGCCGGTCCGGGTGCGCTGGGAACGTATCGCATAACAGTGACGGCAACGGATTCAACAGGCCGCAGTTTCACCGACAGCGTGATGATCGCCGTATCCGACGCGTTCTTGTTGAACCTTTCCGCGTCCTCGACCCATGTAGGCCCGGGACAATCCGTGAACCTGACTGCAGACCGGACTGGAGGGAGCGCGAACTTCACCTATACGTTCAGTAGCACAAACGAGAGCGATGCACTAGCCGGCACCTTCACTAACGGTTCTCTGGGCGTCGGAACAGCACAGCTGGTCGTAGCAGACGACACGACCAACGTTTGGACAGCTCCCAATGCGGGCGCCGGAACACTGGGCACTTATCGCATAACCGTCACCGCCCTCGAGTCGGGAGGCGTTGCTTTCACAGATACCGTGCATGTCGTCGTCGATGATCCCTTCCTGCTGAACCTTACTGCTGACGACAGCGCGATAGCTCCGGGTGGATCAACGACCCTCACTGCCGATCGATCGGGCGGCGAGTTGACGTACTCCTATGTCTGGGCTGCCGAAGACTCAACCGGAGCCGCAGCAGGGACCTTCGCGACCGGCTCTACGGGCATCGGTTCAGCCACGCAGGCTGGTGAGAATGACGATGCAGTCAACACCTGGACGGCACCATCAGCAGCCGTGGGTGTGGCGGACACGTATACGATCACATGCGTCTCGACAGATGCCCTGGGCTCGACGGTAAGCGACAGCGTTCATGTCGCGGTTGGAGCGGACGATACTCTGACGCTGGACATTGTGGCAGATGATGTCCTGGTTGCTCCAGGCAAGCTGATCAACCTCTTTGCCAACCAGACCGGCGGAGTATCCCCCTTCGACTACTCTTATACGGCTACTGATGAAGCCGGAGGGGCCGCTGGGACTCTCGGAGCCGCCAGCCAAAGCGGTGTAGCTGGCGACACCACCAACACCTGGACGGCACCGGCAGCAGCGGCTGGAACGCTGGGCACTTACCGTATCGACCTAACTGTCACGGATTCCATCGGTGATAGCTTCACTGATTCCCTGCAGGTTGTAGTGCAGTCGCCGTTGTCACTCAATCTCTCCTCCAACTCCGTCTATGTGGCTCCTTTGACCATGATCACACTCACTGCCGATGTATTCGGTGGTGAGGCGGACTACGACTACACTTGGTCAGCCAAAACAAGCGCAGGGTTGAGCGGCGGGACGTTCACCATCGGGCCTAGTGGACCGGGAGCGGCAACACAGTCCGGGGAGTCCGGCGACGTGACCAACGGCTGGTCGGTTGTCGCAGAGGGCAACTACACAATCACTTGCGGAGTTACCGGAAACAGCGGACAGGTCTACACTGATTCGATATCAATCATCGTTACCTCCCAGGATGTCTTCTCGCTGGACATTACTGCGGACAAGCGCTCGGTGGCACCCGGTGAGCAGGTCAACCTTACGGGGAATCGAACCGGGGGTATTGCCAACTTCAGCTACGCCTGGAGTGCTGTCAACGAAGGAGGAGCGGCATCGGGCACCTGGGGCGCTGCCACTCAGAGCGCAGTCGCGGACGATACCACGAACACCTGGACGGCGCCCACCGGAACCGGAGTGGAAGGAACCTATCGCATTTCTTGTACCATAACCGATGCATCGAGCCGGACCTTCACCGACAGCGTCCCAGTTGAGGTTGGCACTCTGGCTCTTCAAAACGTCTTTCTTGCGCCGACCGCAACGAACACCAACAGTGTTCTTGCGGGAACTGCGTTGACCGCATTGTGCTTATTCCCGGATCCCGGACAGCAGATCGTCGCCGGTCTGACCAACCCCGTCTATCCGCGCAACGTGGTTATTACCATCAATGATGCGGACAACAGCATCACCGGGGGAACCGCACGGGTGAGCGGGCTTGATGCCCGCGGGCTGAGTTCTTCGGAGGTCATCAGCATCGCCGCCTCAGTTGGAACGTCCAGCACCAACACGGGGCTCGTCCCCTTCGCAACCGTAACGGGGATAGATCTTTTCGCGTTCACCGGTGCCGATGCAGGAGCCGATCAGGTGTCGATTGGGGTGGGTGACAAGTTCGGTCTTACCGGCGTGATAGATGCGGCCGGTGACGTTGCATACGTCATTGAAGACGGCGCAGTCATGAGTTCGGGTTATACGGTAGACGCCACATCAGGCAGACAGAGCATCACCTTCGCCAGTGCACCCAACGGCGCTCGCAACTATACCGTGGTATTCCGTGCTCGGTAGCCGGCCTCTCACCTTGCGGCAGGGACGAGCACCCTGCGAATTGCCGTCATGAGCCGGGAGTCAATACGAAAGCGCGGTATTGGCCGTCGATTCGCCCATACCCTGCAATCTGTCCGACGTTATTAATGGCGAATGCGACAGTCAGGTATTCCCAGCTATGTTCCGTCTCCAGCAGATCGTTGAGATCGTAGAGGTTTCCACCGGTGTAGAGAAACGCATGAGAGAGCGTGCCGTCGGATGTGCTCGCGTATCCCACGATCTGCCCCGAATCGTTCATATCCCATGCGTAGGTCTTGGGGAATCCGTCAATTGCTCCCAGATCGATGGTAGTCCCGCAGGCGTAGAGGAAGGACTTGTACTCCCCGAGCCCCCATGAGAATCCCGTGACCAGCCCCTCGCCGTTGATAGCCACCGCCCGGCTTCCGCTCAACAGCGGTGAACCCAGATCGATGAAGGTGCCGTTGTCACTGATAAACGCCTGCTGATCGTATCCCCAGGCCAGGTACGTGCCGACTGCCATGCCCGAATCGCTTACCTCAAAGGCGCCGCTTTGGAAGTACTCAGTAGTGCCCAGGTCGCTCATGGTGTCGTTGGCGTAGATAAAGGCGTGCGTGGCCGAATCCGTTTGTGCCTGTCCCACTATCTGTGCGTCATCATTGATGCCGTAGGCAATAGCGGTGTCCCCCCCGAGAGTACCCAGATCACGCATGCCATTGCCGGCATCCCACCGGAAGGCTCGGATGTTACCATCGGCGTCGTTGGATTGTCCGACTACTTGACTGAGATTGTTTATGTCGCGGGCGTACGCCTCGGTGCCACCGAGAGTACCAAGATCCGTCAACGCACCAGCGTTGTACAGAAAGGCGCGTTTCTCCCAGGTATCGCTGTAGTAGTAGCCTACCACTTGCCCGGCGTCGTTGAGGGCTGACGGGTAACTGGGGTTGCTGCTCAGTGAGCCGAGATTGACCGCGCTGAACTGAAGGTCATCATGTGCGTTGATAGTGATGGTCACCGTATCGGTGACCACTTCCGGAGGAACCGACCAATCGGTGACGGTCAGTGTGTAGACCGTAGTCTCTGAGGGAACAACCGTTGGATCCTGTTCCATCGACCCCTCCCAACCCGACGCAGACCAAGAGTAAATATAGGGCGGCGTCCCCCCGCTGGCCGAGCCGTGCAGCGTTACACAGCCCACCTCGTCAAGAGTCACGTCTTCTCCAGCATCAGCCAAGGTTACCTCACATCCGTTCACGTCAACCGCCACACCCACCGGCGTACCGGGACAGAGATCGTCACAATTGCTGACTCCGTCGGCATCTTCATCCAACTGAGTGCAGCTGCAGCCGTCGGAATCGACCGTCTCACCCGCAGGGGTGTTCAGACAGCTGTCTGATTCGTCGGGAACGCCGTCGTCATCACCGTCAAGTTCGTTGATCGGGCATCCATTTGAACCGACCTCTTCTCCCAGGGCTGTATTCGCACAGAGGTCTGTGCAGTCATTCACTCCGTCTGCGTCGCTGTCTCGCTGCGAGCATGAGCACCCGGACGCGTTCGCTTCTTCGCCCGCGGGCGTGTTGGGGCAATCATCGCCGGCGTCGGACACGCCGTCACCGTCTTCATCCAGTTCCACGGCCTCGCAGCCGGTCTCGTCCACGGTGGTTCCGTCAGTGGTGTCCGGACAGGCGTCGTCGCAGTCATCCACGCCGTCGACGTCGGTGTCTCTTTGGGAGCAGGAACATCCGTCAGCGTCGGCGGTTTCGTCTACGGGAGTATCCGGACAAAGGTCGGAGTCATCGGTGACGCCGTCATCATCGGCGTCCGGCGGACATTGAGCACCTGTGGATGCCGAGATGTCGCTCTGCTCCTCGCCGCTTGCGTTTCGCCAGGTCATAATGACGGTGTTTTCGCCGCCGCGGGTGTCGGTGAAGAAGTATGAGTCTCCCTCGGGGGCGGTAAGCGTGCCCGACTTATCGCTCTGGTACACTTCCCAGTTGAAGCCCACGTCAAAGTCGTTGGGGTTGCGCACCCTCCACCGACGCTGCTCGTCCGGTTCGTTCGCGCAGACCGACGACAGATCAAGATCCTCAATAACATCCCTGCACTCCCCCTGGTAGTCACCGTGGGCCAGATGTGCGTCGACGGCAGGTACTCCTACCGTGATGGTATGGCGATTGTCCGGATTACCCGGGGGAATGTGGCACAGTTCCACCGATTCTTCGCTGGTCTTGAGACGCCCGAACTCGATAGAGAACTTCTTAAGCGAGAGTACGCCGTCGAAGTCCGCAAGAGTCTGGGCACACATCTCGAAATTGCCCGCGCGCACTACTTCCCGGGCTTCCGCGGTCAGAGTGACGGATTCATTCGTGACCTTGACCTCACCATCCACTATGGTCAATCCAAAGGGTCCGATGCGGATCTCCGACGCACAGGCATCGGTTTCAGCCAGTGCTATTCCAAACATGACCACCGCGTGCCGTTCGGAACTCACCGCTGCCGGCGAGATGACATCGTCCACCTCATCCACCGAGACTTCGACATCGCTCCCACGTACCGACATCGCGGTCTCCTCCGGTACGCTTTCGAGCAGATCTTCCGGCAGCGATACCGCCGTCGACTCAGTCCCGAGGACATCGCGTTGGATGGGAATAGTATTCGTATCGCCGAACTCGGCCACTGCGATACCCAGATAGTCGCTGGAGGTGTCGGTACCCCAGTCGAAGAATGGAATCGCTCCGCAACCTGCTACCCACAAACCCGTGCTCGCGACCACTGTAAGAACAATCACTTTGACCGTGCGCATTGTGCAGTCCGTTTCAAGAATGTTCCGTATGGACCTGTAGAAGGTATGAAACATACGCCGCCTATAATGCCCGACGACTCGAACAGTAATTCAGGTAGCCTTTCTCAGCAGACCCAACGTTGTTATCGACGGATGACGCCTCCCAAATTCCTACGAGCAGGTTTACCGGCCTCTGGGAGGAGATTGCCCCATTAGCGCAACTCACATCGCCGATACGCACGACGTTGCCCATGACACGGAGTTGGTCCGAAAAACGGTGCCACAGCCTGCTGGTAAGAACGTGACTCGGTAATGACATCCAGGATGTTATGGGACGTGGTTGCCGACGGTCCAAGTGCTTGGCAGGAGCACACCGGACGGTAGATCGGATTGCCACAGAGCCGATCCCTATACCGGACCATGCGCCTAAACTTGAGCACGCCACGTTATTCTACGTCGTGGGAACGACCGATCTACTATCGAACGGGGTGTTGCTCGGTGACGGCAAGCACGCTGCCTGCGGGTAGAGTGCCGGCTATTCCGGTTCTACCGATGCTTCAACGCAGTAGAGGTGAGTAGGATTCACAGGTAACCCGTCGAGCTATGGTTCCCGAGCGCGAAACATTCTCAACACAGACAGCGGAGGAAGAACCTGCGTGCTGCGCAGACGACGTAGAGCAGAAGACGGTGCAGCCCTATCTGAAGGTCTTCGGGCCGGATATCGGGGTCGTGGAGTACGAACTGTCCGATACCTCTCTTACCATTGGCCGGGCGGAGCAAGCAGATGTCCGGCTGCCGGACCCTCGCGTGTCCCGCGCCCACGCCAGACTCATTCCAGGCGATGGGCAGTATGTTCTCCAAGACCTCGGTTCCGCTGGGGGTATCACGGTAAACCGTAAACGTATAGGGAAGTCGACCCTGAACCACGGCGACAGCGCTCAGATCGGACCTTACGTTTTGCAGTTTCGGCAACATCACGGGTTGCCTGGGGCAGCGACGGTAACAAAGCGAGCTAAGCGGTTGCTTCAGAGCGAATTCACTATGTTACCCTCGGGTATGAGGCCGCGGTTTCGCGTTCTCGAGACTCCTCCGGGGGAGATCTTTCGATCGGGCGACACATTACGGATAGGTCAAAGTGGGATACTCCTTCCGGCCAAGAAAACGCCGCGTGACTGTGTGTGCATAGAAGTGCATTTGTCGTGGTCAGATGGAAAGAATAAGAGCTATCTAGGGGAAGTCGTTGGAGTGATAGAGGAGGAAGCCACACACTGGCTTTGTGTGAAGCTTCACAGTGTATCGCGAGATGCCTATCAGTCGATACTCGATGCGGGCGATCCGGGCGACTGGGTGGACGTGATTTCCACCTGACGCACTCGACGACGGGTCGCATCCCCACCCGCAAAGTCAGCCGTATGTCTCGTGATCATTTGCTCGGCAGGTCAGGATGTGGACGCTGCCGCACGTTGACGTCTTGAGGATCCATCTAGAAGACGATCCACTATGGAGAATTCGCCACGAGCTTCTGCATCATTGGTGAATTGTGCGAGATTGCAGGAAGCTCTTAACGACGCACAAGAGCGCCTGGGTCTCGTTCTCTGCGCCAGCAACGACGCCTACTGGGAGTGGAACATATCTACAGGCGAGCTCTACCTTGCCCCGCGGTGGCTCGGAATGCTCGGGTACGACAAAGCAGACATCGAGCCTCACATCGGGATACTGGAGCAGCTGACTCATGCGGATGATCTCGGTGGACTCAAACAAGCCCTGGAGACGCTGCGTGAGAACCGCAGTGCCCCGGCGATTGAGATTGAGCATCGCTTACGGTGCAAGTCCGGGAACTGGTTGTGGATCCTTACTCGCGTGGCCTCCACCACATTAGGTGAGCAGGACCGGGCGTCACATGTCGCCGGTGTTTCCAGGGATATCACTGAACGTAAGCAGGCCGAGGAGGAATTGCGGGAACACCGTGATCTGCTGGATGAGTTGGTGGCTCAGCGCACCTTGGAGCTGGCGGAAGCCAACGCCCAACTACACTTCGATATTGCTCGTCGTAGGGACGTCGAGGAACAACTGCATCAGACGAATGCCAAGCTAATCGAAGCGTTGGACCGCGAGAAACGTATTTCCACGGAACTCGAAGCGGCCATGCATAAAGCTGAGGCGGCCAATCGGGCCAAGAGCGATTTTCTGGCCAATATGAGTCACGAGATTCGCACGCCCATGACGGCCATTCTGGGATTCACCGACATTCTGCTGGAACACGGCAACCTCGATGACGCCCCACCCGAGAGAATCGAAGCGGCCGAGACGATTCGACGTAACGGCGAGCACTTGATGGCTGTCATCAACGACGTACTCGATCTTTCCAAGATAGAGGCGGGACGCATGCAAGTCGAAATTCTTGCGTGTTCTCCCGGCAAGATTGTGACTGAAGTCACCGCGGCAATGCAAATACCCGCCGAAACGCGGGGACTGTCATTCAACACGGAGTATGTCGGGGCAATCCCGGAGACGATTCGGACTGACTCCACGCGTCTGCGTCAAATCCTTATTAATCTGATCGGCAACGCCATCAAATTCACCGAGGTCGGTGGGGTACGCCTCGTGGTGCGCCTGGTAGCGAATGCAGCTGAGCCCTTCATGCAATTCGACGTGGTTGACACAGGCATCGGAATGAGTGAGGCTCAAATCGCAGAGCTGTTCCGCCCCTTCACGCAAAGTGACACGTCTATGACGCGCAGGTTCGGAGGCACAGGTCTCGGACTGACAATCAGCAAACACTTCGCGGAGTCGCTCGGCGGTGACATAATCGTCGTTGAAACACGAGAGGGCCTGGGAACGCGCTTTCGCGCTACCGTTGCCACCGGATCGCTCGAGGGAGTGAGTCTGACGGAACGTGTTCCGACAGCCGGCAAGACCCCCCGGGACCACGACAAGCCTTCTGCTCCCAAGGAGCAACTTCCTCTGAAAGGTACACAGATACTCCTGGCAGAGGACGGGCCGGACAACCAACGACTCATCACCTTCATCCTGCAGAAAGAAGGCACCGAACTGACCGTAGTTGGCGACGGCCAGCAGGCAGTCGACGCGGCTCTTGATGCGCGCGATAGAGGCAAGCCGTTCGATGTGATCCTGATGGACATGCAGATGCCGGTTCTGGACGGCTACAACGCGACGCTGCAACTCAGAAGCAAAGGCTACTCGTCACCCATCATTGCCCTTACAGCCCATGCCATGGAAGGGGCACGAGAGAAGTGTATTGATGCAGGATGTGACCACTTCGTCAGTAAACCCGTCGACCGGCAAGAGCTGATCGCGTCAATCGCCTTGTTTATCAGGAAGGGTGATGCGACTCATCAACCTCTCTGTAACCTTACACAAGCACCACAGAGCGTTGACTAGCATTCCGCCGGCTTCTTCCCTCCTAGAGCATGTCCAAGAACGGTCGCCACGAACCAAGCCACGACCGTGAGGGAGGGCTTCTCAGCGGATGAAATCGGTCCGCTTCCTCACCAACAAATTGCATCAAGCCGCGGTATTCTTGTTCATAAGCCACACGTTGTAGAGCAGATTCTTGCCCCACATCCATCGGAATACACGCTGCATTCGTCTCGACCACGCGGGTAGACCCTTGAATCCAAATGAGAGTGTACTCGCCTGGCCGAAGGTTCGCTCGATCTCATCGCGAGATTTCAAGAGACGAGCGCCTACGGGATGTTGCGATAAGCGTAGCAACCGTAGCCGACGAGACTGTTGCCGACGCCCTACGCGATTCTGCCGCACCGGAGTATACAACCTTCGTCCTGTAGCTCCAGCAACCCGGTGTAATTGCATACTATCGTAAAGGCCATCCCCAATGATGCGAGTCACGGCTGCGGGCGCGTTGGACAAAAGCACTTGTGCGACAGTAGGTTCCGCTACGTTCAACGGACGAATGGCACAGCTGAGAATGACGTGTCGTTTATCCACCATCGCATGCATCTTGTAGCCTTTCCCCATCCCTCCTGCGGAGCGACCGCATCGCGCGTCGGGATCCTTGCTGCACCCTCCCACGACCAGCGGACGACCCCCGATCGCAGCGTAGCGGCCTACACCGCCAAGCCTGCGAAGGCTCTCCTGATGTAACGCCTCGGCCTGTCCCCGCAACTCGCGCCGGTTCCAACGGCGTGAAATCGTGCTCGCGGTCGGCAGCAGCGCCGGACGTAGGGTCGTGGGCCAGTGAAGCGGCTCGCAAGCCCAATTCATCGGACGATCGTGAAGAACCGCCCACAGTATCACACGCAACACCTCTCTGTCGCTGTAACGACAACGCTTCGGCCTTCCCTTGACCAACTGCAACAATTCCTCCACCCTGCACCACACTTGGCCTTCCATGGCTTACCTCCTTGATCCATCCTGGATCGTTAAACGAACTACCTACAAGGTAAGTCTGAGGGCCAAGTACTACCCACGCAATACGCCTCCGTTCATGCAATTTGTTGTTACGGGCGCGGTTCGGAAAAGGCTTCTTAAACACGCTCTTAGTACAGAAGTGCAGGTGCTGCGAGCACAGCGACTGCAGATCGTGTCCCCTTGCCCTGTGGTACGAACCTATCCAGTAGGCCTGACGCGCGAAAGAAGCCTGCAGCGTCAGCTTGGGGTCACATCGATCCACTGCCCTGCTTCTGCGTCAGCTGCAAACGCTTCGAGTTGCTTTTTGGGCATGGTGTGGAGCTTAACACACATCCATTGCGTGCCATCTTCCTCGACGACACCCATCAGCTCGCCCAGCAGTTTCC
Source organism: Phycisphaerales bacterium (assembly GCA_020348265.1). Taxonomy (GTDB): domain Bacteria; phylum Planctomycetota; class Phycisphaerae; order UBA1845; family UBA1845. The sequence continues at coordinate 5,321,501 of CP070744.1, forward strand.
TGATCATCCGCTTGGTGATCGACAGCTCCAGCTCCAGGCATGACCCGTCTATCGGCGGCGTGGCTGTAGGAATCAACAGGCCCCCTTGCCCAACCTGCAGGGTATCGCCCGATTCGAAGACCGACGACTGCCTGAGCTTAAGCGCTCGAAATCTGAGACGCATAGTCGATGGAAGGGTGCAGTAATCGCCGCGCAGGAGTTTCTTGGCTTGTGCTGCCGCCTCTTCCGCCCCTGCCGGTGTATGGTGTGTGCGGAACTGCAGCGTGTACATGGCGATCTGAATGGTATCCCCATGTCCTAATGTATGGGTGTCTATACGCTTCTCGTTGACGGTCGTACCGGAGGTGGATTCGGCGTCCTCGACTGTATACTCCCCGTCCCTCCACGCAATCCGGGCATGGACGCGTGAGACGCTGCGATTCGGCAGGGTTATGTCCGCATCCGGAGAGCGGCCGATCGTTACAGCTTGCTGACGAAGCGGAACCTCGAAGATTCCTATGTCGGCACCGAAAACGTCAAGATAAGGCGCGCGCGGTGGCGCACTTGTATCCTGGGCCACAGTTGTGGTTTCGTTGGTCGCATCAGCTTGCACGCCGGCCGTTGCGCTTTCTGCCTCTTGCGTCATAAGGTGTTCCTCACTCCTAATTACCCGACAAATCTACGTCGATCCAATCTCCCGGTCTAGCACCGGCAACGATCACTTCCAGCTGCCTCTTCGACAACGGGTGCAGCTTGACGCACATCCACTGCGTTCCTTGCTCTTCGATGACTCCAACGAGCTCGCCAAGGACTCGCTTGGCTCCTCGTTCATCCGTAACCAGATCGAGTTCCAGGGACACGCCGTTGCTGGGGGGAGTGGCTGCTGGAAGTAGCAGTCCCCCCGCTCCGATCTTCATGGTGTTTCCCGGTCCGAAAGCGGCCTGCCGAGAGAAATCCAGCGTTCGGTATTTGAGCTTAACAGTCGATGGAAGGGGACGATACTCGCCACGCAGAAGCGTCTTGGCTCGTTCAGCCGCCTCGTCTGCACCCGCCCGGGCCCGCTCGGTGCGAAACTCCAGGACATAGGTGGCGATCTCAATCGTGTCCCCGTGTTGCAGCACGTGGTATTGTGCAGGTTGGCCGTTGACAGTCGTACCGCAAGTCGATCCAGCATCCGCCAGAATATATCTACCTTCCTCACAGGCCACGGTGGCGTGAACTCGCGAAACGCTGCGGTTGGGGAGTGTAATATCGGCGTTCTTCGAGCGCCCGATGCTGGTTGCACGCTTGCTCAGTTCGACCTCCGCAAGTTCCATGTCCGGTCCGAAGATCCTGATGTGTGGCTTGGTGTCCGCTTGGCTCTTAGCATCATCGGCTGACTTCGAGCCCGCAGGTGCCGGGGACGGACCATCCTCTGCGGCTACCGAACGCTGATCTGTCATGACTCATCCCTCATAGCAGCAGACTACACTCCGCGTGTTCCTTCTCGAAACAGAGGTGTTCATTCAGTCTCAAGCACCGCGGCGTCGATAGACCAAAGCGCAAGCATGACGTAGGTAGATCGGCCAGTGCCGGCATAGCAATGAGACTATGGCGGTGTTCCGCGTAACGAGGCGCGATTTCGGTCCGGTATTCTTGTATGACGTCGAGCGAAGATACCGATAACTACGGGTTGCCCGAAGGCTCCACTGAAGGCTTAACGGCAACTGATCCGCTTCCAGCAGGACTTCCGAATCAAGCGGCGAATGGCGCGCAAAGTGAAACGAGCCAACGCGCAGACGAAAATGCCAAGTTCAACCCGTGTGAGGAGCATTCGGTCCAAACGTGTTCATCAAGCCCGGACGTCGGCGAGGAAACCATTGCCAACCCGGATGACATCGGGACAATCGACCCTGATGCGACGCTGAATCCTGCCGGTCGTGACAGCGACGAAACCTGGGACGGGGACACAGTTGATCCCGGCAGCCTCACGGACACCGGTTCCGCCGCCATGCCTGAGCGTGATGCCGGCGCAACGGGCGCGCCCAAGGGGAAGCGTTCAGTCGAACAGTTCTGGGGAGATGTCCTCGCAGACTTGTCCCCGGGCCATACCCTGAAGAATCCCACTGACGCGGGCCTGTGTATCCCGGACTTGCACGAGGAAAGCGCCGAAGCACCTGACCTATCCACTGAAGGCTACGATCTGCTCGATGTGCTTGGAGAAGGTGGAGTTGGAATCGTCTATAAGGCGGTACAGAAGTCGATCGATCGCAACATCGCCGTGAAGATGGCCAAGGCTGGGGTGGGAAAGGACGCCAACGCCAAACAGAAGTTCGTTTCCGAGGCTCGCATCACCGGCAGGCTTGACCATCCCAACATCGTTCCGATTCACGATCTGAACACGACGCCTGACGGTAAGCCCTTCTATACCATGAAGATGGTCAGGGGCACGCCTTGGAGCGAGGCGATCGACGACAAACCGCTTTCGCAGAACCTCGACATCTTGCTTGCGGTGTGTGATGCAGCGAGCTTTGCCCACTCCAGGCAGGTTGTTCATCGCGATCTCAAGCCCGACAACGTCATGCTGGGAGAATTCGGCGAAGTACAGGTCATGGACTGGGGGCTGGGAGCGCCGGTCGATAGCGCCGGTGTACTCGTCGACGTGACAAAGTCGCAAGCCGCTGGGGGTACGCCGTCCTACATGGCTCCGGAGATGGTCACCGGTGATGAGGAACCGGTCGGCACTCACAGCGACGTATACCTGCTCGGTGCGATTCTATACGAGATCGTCACCGGCAGCCCCCCTCATGAGGGTATACGTGTTCTCGACGTTCTCCAGAACGCGCGGGACAACGTCATCCAACCTGCGGAACATGATAGCCCTCTTGTCGAGATCGCTCTTAAGGCGATGCGGACCGCACCCGCCGATCGCTATTCGTCGGTGAGGGAGTTCAAACTGGCGCTGCTCGAGTACCAGTCAAACGCGGAAAGCATCAACCTGTGCCAAAGAGCTATGGAGGACTCACATAAGGCTCAGGAGACAAAAGACTACGAGACCTTCGCCCAGGCGCTGTTCGGCTTCCGTGGGGCGCTAAAGCTCTGGGACGGCAATCGCGAAGCGCAGGCCGCCCTTGTCGAAAGCCAGTTGCATTATGGGCGTTGCGCCTTCGAAAAGGGTGACTACGACCTGGCCGCATCCCTGTTGGATACCCAGCAGGACGCCCACCGGGAGTTACTGCCCGAGATTGAGGCCGCTCAGCAAAGGCGACTGGCAGCCAGACGCAGGCTCAGGATTCTGCGCAGGACAGCCGTCTCTCTGGTGGCTGCGATCATAATAATACTCACCGTGGCTTCCATTTGGATTCACCGAGCCAAGCAGCAGGCGGTCATAGCCAAGGAAGAAGCGATCGTAGCCAAGGAAGCGGCCATCACCGCGAAACAAGCGGAGGCTGAACAGCGCATACTGGCCGAGTCGGCAAAGACCAAGGCGCAAGAGGAGGAGGCTCGCGCGGTCAAGGCCTTGACCGACCTCGAACAAGCCTACGCCGATTTGGTCAAGGCCCAGGAGGAAGAAAAACGTGCATGGGCCCAGGCCCGCGCTTCCGAGTTGGTGGCCACACAGACACGCGACGAGTTGGCCAAGACGGGAATGCTCATGGACAACTCCTGGTGGGTCTTTGATGCTGCGAAAGCCCGCCAAGCGCAGGAGGACGCAGCGACGAACATCGCCATGCCCGTCGAACTTGCTCTTGCCGTCGCGGACGATGTTGCCCTGGAGATGGTGCTAATCCCCGAAGGTGAATTCGTTATGGGAAGCCCGCCCAAGGAAGAGAGCCGGGCTGCCGACGAACATCTCCACCGAGTCAGCCACACGCAGCCTTTCTACCTTAGCAAGTTCGAGCTAACCGAAGGGCTCTGGCAGGCGATAACGGGGAAGCCCGCGACGCCGGATGCGGATCAGACGCCGGATCCACTTCTCCCCGTTACAGGGATCTCTGTGGAACGCGTGATCCTTGAGTTGCTCCCCTCGATGAGTAAGTTCGCCCCGCCGGGGTATGAATTCCGACTCCCCACCGAAGCGGAGTGGGAGTACGCCTGTCGGGCCGGCACCAGCACATCTTATCACACCGGCGACGGTGGAGAATCGCTCGATGCCGCCGGGTGGTTCCTATCCAACGGGAACCGCAAGGTGCAGCCGGTGGGCGGGAAGGTCACCAATGCCTTCGGGCTGCATGATATGCACGGCAATGTGGGCGAGATGTGCGCCGATCAGTACTCTCCGGGATTCTACCTGGAATCGCCCACCGAGGATCCGGTTTCCAGTGTCGAAGGCCAGACACCGGTCGTTAGAGGCGGGAGCGTTCTCAACACAGCAGAGCATTGCCGTTCCGCCTACCGCAGCTACGTTTACGACAAGAACGAGTACCCCTTCCTGGGTCTTCGCCTGGCACTTGTACCGCTGCGTGAGGACACGGCTCCCCCTCAATCCGAGAAGCAGACGGAGGATTGATCCGAGCTAGTGCTTCATTACACGTAACCTGATGGGTGGCACGGCCAAGTCCCGGCGCGCCGGGACGCCGCCATGTTCTTGCCGCGTCAGCATGCCGGCGCCCGACTTCGTCGGGCTTGGGCACGACACCCTTCACTCGAAGGCACTCATCACAGGAAGTGTCACCGAACATTAGATTGACCGCAGTAGACGCGCGGTACCACGTACGGTGGTTGCGGGTAGTCTTTGGCAGACTCGGATATTGTTGGGGGGGGCGAATTGCATGCCGGCGCTTCGCTTGGGCATGGCACCCAACTCCTGACCCGCTACACAAGAGACGAAAACCCTCTAACACATCCCTGGGTGTACTCTGCTGAGGTTACGTTAGCTTAACCGGGCTTGGGTCCTTCGGCGTTGTCGGTCTTCTCTGCCGCCATTCGTTCCACGAAGGCGGAGAATACGTCCTGAGCAACGCGATCCCAGGCTTTACGCATCTCCACAACCACCTCATGAGCGTCGAGTTTTGCCTTCGACACCGCAGAGGCCATCTTCATCTGATCGACGGCTTTCTCTCCCTCCGTTCGCGCGCTTTGAAGCACGGTGGAGGCGGCGGCAAGTACCTGGGTTTCGACGAACAGCGCCTCGTTTGCCATCATCAAACGCTCCAGAGCGGCACTGATCACGTCTTCGAGCACCTTGTCGAGTTCAGCGTCTTTGCCCACCTCCGCTGCCGCGAGGATTACGTCCTCCAACTGCTTACTCGCAGCTTTTACCTCATCACGGGCGTCACCCACGGAAGTCATAAGGGCATCGGAATCAATATCGATTCCCACTTCCGTTGCCAGGGCCAGCTCACGGCTCATCATGCTGAGGGATTGCTCCGCTGCTTGATACACAACCGCGGACTCGGTGACCGCGCGAAAAGCGGTCTGCAGATAGGTACCTACTTCTTCACTGCTTGAAGTATAGGCGCTGAGAATCGTCCCCCAGGCCTCGCGAAACTCCTCGGGCTGGCTTTCGTCGCTGAGTAGATCCTCGTTGTAGGCTACGCTGTTGATCTGCGAGGTCCATTGACCGGCTTCGTAGCCGGCATCATCGTCCCGCTTGTGGTACTGCACGTTGCTTGTCGACTCCCCAACGCTGCTCCTGTTTGATCCGGCTGCTCCTCCGGCATCCGATCGCGCCGCACCGTCGGCACTCGCCGTAGAGGAGGATGCTTCTCCACCTCCATCAGCTGCATCAGCCGTGCTGTTTGCGTCACCGGCATCCGCGACCTCACCTGCGTCGGCAGAGTCGCCCCCCTCAGCCGCGTCGGCTGCGTCAGTTGTGCTGGTCGCATCGCCGGCTTCCGCTCCCCCGGAGTCTGCTGCATCGGCGAACCCGCCGGCATCAACACCGGTGCCTCCTGCATCCGGCGTGGATGTTCCGCTATCGGCAGCGGTGTCAGCGCCCGGCGTGGAAGCCGACCTATCGGTGGGTGTCTGCTCGGGGGGAGCCTTCGGGGCCACCTCCACGGATTCGTCTTCGACCGGGGCGACGGTGACGATGAAGACATCCGAAACCGTGCCGCCGTGACCATCACTGGCGGTTACCACGATCTGCAAAGAGCCAACGTTCTCTTCAGTAGGAGTTCCGCTGAAGGTACGCGTGGCGGCGTTGAGACTAAGCCAGGAAGGAAGGGCGCTGCCGTTTCCGAGTGTCGCAGTATAGCTGAGCACGTCGGCTTGGTCAGCGTCAGTGAAAGCATCTGCGGCGAACTGGTACGTGAACGGCGAACCCTCCGTCGCGCCCTGGTCAACCAGCGGATTGACCAGCATGGGTACATTGTTCACGCTTGCCACGTTTATGACAAAAGTGCCCGTCGCGCTTCCGCCGTTCCCGTCATCCGCGGTAACCTTCACCGTCAACCCGCCCACGTCGGCGTTTGTCGGCGTGCCGCTGAAGGTCCGCGTACCCGAGTCAAAGCTGAGCCAATCGGAAAGGGCACTGCCATCGGCCAGGGTAGCGCTGTAGCTGAGAGTGTCGTTGGTGTCGCCATCGGTAAAGACATCTTCCCCCAACTGATAGGTGAGAGGATTTCCCTCTACCACGCTTTGATCCACCAGCAGACCTGTGAGCGTTGGGGCAACGTTTACGCCGACTACGGTGATGGTGAACGTCGCCGATACGGACCCGTCGTTGCCGTCATCCGCGGTGACTTTCACCGTGATCACACCCGTATCAGCATCTTCCGGTGTACCGCTGAAGGTTCGTGTGCTTGCATCAAAGGTCACCCAATCGGGCAGTGCTCCGCCGTCTTCGAGTGTAGCGGCGAAGGTCAGGGTGTCGCCCGCGTCAGCATCCGCGAAAGTGTCGGAGACAAACTGATAGCTGAAGGGTGTACCTTCCGTCGCATCCTGATCGATAAGAGCGCTGTCTACCGTTGGGGCGTCATTGGCATTCTCGACGGTAATGTCGAACGTATCCGAGACTGTCTCTCCGCTGCCATCCTCCGCGGTTACTTTCACGCTCACGGAACCGACGTCGTCGTTCGTCGGTGTGCCGCTGAAGGTCCGTGTACCCGCGTCGAAGCTGAGCCAATCGGGAAGAGCACTGTCGTCGGAAAGGGTCGCGGTGTAGGTCAGCGTGTCGCTTAAGTCGGGGTCGTTGAAGGTGTCCGACGCGAACTGGTACGAAAACGGTCCGTCCTCCGTAGCGGTTTGATCGACCAGGGCATTGGCCACTGTCGGAGCATCATTCACGTTGCCGACCGTGAGCGCGAAGGTGTCCGATGCGGCACCTCCGTTACCATCGCTCGCGGTAACTTTGATGTTGAGCGTGCCGACATCAGCATCCGCCGGCGTGCCGCTGAAGGTGCGCGTTGCTGCGGTGAAGGTGAGCCATGACGGCAAGGCGCTCCCATCGGAAAGGGTGGCGCTGTAAGTAAGTGTGTCCCCGCTGTCGGGGTCAAAGAACGTGCTCGAGCCGAACTGATACGTGAAGGCGGTGTTCTCCAAAGCGATCTGATCGACGAGCAAGCTGTTGACATTCGGGTTGTCATTGACGCTGCCCACGACCAAAGACGCCGTCTCCGTTGCAGTGCTGAAGGCGGTCGTTCCGCCGTTGGTGGAGGCATCGACGTAAACACCTGCCGATCCGGAAGTCCTGTCCCAGGCCCGGAAGGTGATCCCACCCGCAACTGTCCCATTGTAGTTGGAAGCAGGTTGAAAGCGGACCAGGTCCGTGTCGCGCAGAAGCAAGGCGTTGTTGTCGGCAACCGCGCCGATGTTGGTCCAGTTGGTCCCGCTGTCAGCGGAGTATTGCCAGGTGCCGTTGGTGTTGTCGATTGCGGTTATGGCGATGCCTTCCCGCGCTCCGCCGTCCGCATCCGTAATGCGATCCCCCCCGGCTGAGCTGATGATGCTGGCGACTGTGTTACCTGCGTTGCTGGTATTGTCCTCGCTGATGGCCGTCAGGTTCATGTCGCCACTATTGTCCAAAACGGGCGCCTGATTCGCCCCCGGGGCCGCCACATTGACCACTACGCTTGCGGCCAGCTGGCCTTGGGTGTCGGTTCCCAGGCCTCCGTACTCAATGACATATCGCTGCGCCGATGTGCCGAGCTGATCCCGCCACACTCCCGTTTGAGTTATGCTCATGTAGTCGCTGTTTCCCGTGTCGCTTGGCTGACCGGCGTCCCAGTTGTCGTGCATCCCTCCGACCGGGGCACCGGTATCATCACCTTGCCAGAACTGAGTTCCGGTTTCGGGGCCACTGACCCAGTACCATTCTCCCTCAGTCGTTGCGTCATTCGCCCCTACCCAGGGAGTCTGGCCGGGCGCCACCAGACCTGTGATGGTCGTGTTCTCCGCGGTGGAAGTGATTGTGGCGAGATATCCCTGCAAACCGCCGAGCGTGCTGGCATCGGCTGCTGCATCAGCCGCCGCCCAGTTGACCGGTGAATCGACCGTTTGGTAATAGTGTCCCGTCGCTGCGCTGTACGCATATCCGTCATAGTCATCACCTATAACGAACAACAAAGTACGCGGGTTTGTGTCGGGCGTACCACTGCTGTTCTCGTAGGTAACCGTGCGAAGCACCTGCTGGTATTCTGCCGCGGTGGCAGTACCCGAGAAGACGAGCTCTCCGGTATCACTGTCGTAAGAGCCTGAGATTCCAAACCCGGTAGCCAGCCCCGAGTTGAACGACAGGTCGTCTTCTGCCGACTGGAATCCGCTGCTGATTCTTACCACCGCGCCCTGCAGGGTATCTGTTCCACCGTCGCCGTCATCGACGGTTATGCCAGCGTCGACTACTACCGCGGAATCGCCGCCTACGGCGGTGTTACCCGGATCGGTGTCGGTGATCGTCGGCATGTTGTCGCCGAGTACCCCGGTGTAACTCGACAAGTCGTTGGGATCGAAGTAGACCGTAGCGAGATCGACGTGGCCGGATTCGAGGACCCAATCACCACCCAGGGCGTCGCTGCCGGTCTTGTCGACTGATGCGGCGAAGTTGACGCCGGTCAGGTCTTCAAGTGCCGTGAGCAACTCCTGCCCTTGCGTTCCCTCCGCCGCTTCGCATGCCAGCAGGTCTATGCGCCCGCCGGGCTCAAGCATGTCCGCAAGCCCTCTCCAAAAGGCCTGCATCTCCGCGTCCTGCAGCGTGTCGAGGTCTACGGAGGTGCCGCCGGTAAGCTCGAAGTGTCCGTCTCCCAGGCCGTTCGTCGCCAGGGCGATAGAGTGGGCCTGTTGGCCGCTGAGTAAGTCACGTACCTGCTCGAGCAACGATTCGGCGGTCGTGTGCTGGGCATCGAACTGGGCGGTCAAGACGTCGTCATTCGTTGCGGCGGCAAGTTGCTGAGCATCATCCACCGATGACGAGACGAGCACGACGGCAGGCCCGGAGTTGTTCGTTTCATCAGCTTCGCTTTCGCCGCCATCGGTGACCGCAGCGTGTGACTCGCCGGAGTCGGAAACATCCAGTGCCTGCACATCCGAAGACGCATCCACATTCCCCCCCAAGATCGCCGCCAAGCCCGCATCTAACGTGTCCCGAAAAGCGTCTGATAACACGTCGAAGAAGTGGGCCACGGCGTCGACAGTATCGTGGAGTGCGTCGGTCGCCGCCTCGCCCAACCCGTCCAGCAGACTCTGCAACGTCGTCAGACCCTCGTGGGATACTGCGGAATGTCTGACGGCCTTTTCGATGGCATCCCTAGCCAGACGGGTGACGCTGTCGGAATCCTGCGATGTGTCCACGCCAAGCGGGTTAGCTGTGCCCGGTTCACCTCGGGCTGCATCATCTCGCGACGACGGGCTCTGATGGGTCTCCTTCGGCTCCAGCGAGTAAGTATCGCTGGATTGGGCGGCGTCACCGGGCGAGTCCCGTGAGTCCGAATCAGCGTCAGCAAACCCCACGCCGTCCAAGACGATCCGCTCCTCCAGGCGCATCAGCCTGCAGGGCACGTATGTCCGTGCCGGGGACGCCGTAGGATCGCGATGTTCCTGGTCTACCGGTTCCATTCTAACAGCAGGGCGGGGAGGTTATCGGGCCACCTTCAAGTTTGAACCTTCCGCACCTGGTCGCTTCCGTCGCCTGACTACGCACACCGACAGTCATCCCTCAGGGTGTGCGAGCATGAAACTGAGCGTGAAGAGACCGGCCGGAGAATCCCGCCTTGTATTCACTATAACATTTGCCGACTCGCCCGGCCCGAGATTCATTCCGACGAATAGAGTGCCGATATCGGACATAGACTGCGCAGCAGTCGATAGCGGATTTGCGCGCCGAAGCTATCGGTCCAACCGGAGCACGTATGGGACGCAGTGAACAAAGAGCAAGAATGACCTTGGCGAGGGGCCCGGTCTCCCCAGTGCGCCGACGTTGCCTCATCGCTGCATCGGTGTCAGTGGCGTTTGCGTCGAGTTGTGGTCTGCAGGCGGGCTCGCGGCACGCGCGGATCATGAACGCGGCGCTGGATTTGAAGGCCTATCAGGCAAGCGCGCCGGTTATAAGTCACCCGCTTACGCTCGATAAAGCCCTCGAGCTTGCGGACCGTCACAACATCGAAGTGTGGATCGCCGCCGCGGAGAGCAGGTATCAGCACGAGCTGGCTACGCAATCGACACTCAAAATGCTGCCGTCTTTGATGGCAGGTACCGAGTACGGCGAGCGCTCGCGATACGATGCTTCGAGTTCACAGAGTCTCGAGACCGGCAAAGAGAGTCTGGAACCATCTTTCTCCTCGGAGAAACGCACTCGTACCTTCGACGTCTCCGCCACATGGAATCTGCTGGACTTCGGCATCTCATACTTGCGCGCACGACAGCAGAATAACCGAGTCTTCATCGTGGCGCAGAGGGAGCGGCGCGTCCGACAGAACCTGGTGCTGCAGGTGACCCAGGCGTATTGGAGGGCGGTTGCTGCTCGCGAATCAGCGGGGGATGCCGAGAAGATCAACACGGAGGTCTCCGCCAAGCTCGCGAGTATGCGCGGGCAGATTGCGGATAAGACCATCTCCGAACTTGACGCGCTCAAACGTGAGACCTCGCTGCTGGAGCGGCAAGACGAGCTGCGTCGCTATAAGCGCGAGTTCCTAAAAGCCAAGACCGAGCTGGGCAAACTGATCGGCCTTGTGCCCGGGACCTCGTTTACGCTAGCTGAGGTCGATCTTGACCAACCTGTTGACGAGCTTGATTTCGATGCCGAAGCGCTGGAGCAGGAGGCGCTGCAGAGCAGGCCGGAGTTGTATGAAAAGGACTCCGAGGAGGCAATTTCCCGTGATGAGGCTCGAATAGCACTTGCCCGGATGTTCCCGAGCCCGGCGATGTTCCTGCGCTTCGACTACAACAGCAATCGTTTCCTGGTTTTCGATCATTGGAACACCTTGGGGATTCGGGCGTCGTGGGATCTGCTGAGTATCCCGCAGCAGCTTGCCCACCACGGAGCGATGAAACTCCAGACCGAGCTGATCACCAAGCGGCGCACTGCCATCGCGGTGGCAATCTTGACCCAGCTGCATCTTTCGCTGATCGACTACGCCGACGCACATGAGCAGTATGAGTTCAGTGAGACGATCTCTCTGAAGCGCGGTCAGCTTCTTGAGGCCGTCCAAAGCCAGGTCACAGAGGGCAAATCGCACGGCGGAGAGGTTCTCGACCAGAGAATGAAGCACCTCAAGCTGCGTGCCAAGCATCTGTCCGCCCGGGTCAATCTTATGACCTCGATGGCGCGCCTATTGAATACGATTGGCCGAGAAAGGTCCATTCACACAGCGGAGTCGTTGCATGAAGAGATTGCCAGCCACTTGGAGGGACCCGTCGAGACCGTGGCTTGCTGGCTGGACTCGCCCGATGATTGAACGACCAGACGCTGCGACGGGAAACGCATGCGTTACTGTACATCGAATAGCGGAGCGCTGACCCGATGAAGCACACACCGATTCTCAGTGCAGTGCGCTTGTTACTGACCGCGACGGCAGTTGGGGTGCCGTCTGCCGATCCCCCGGATCGGGTCGGACAGGCCTCGGCGAGCACCTCCACCAGACCCGGGGAAGACCGCATCGCAGCTATCCTTACGCCGCACAGGCAGGCCACACTCTCAGCGGAGATATCCGGCCGTGTCACCGCAATCAATAAGGAACTCGGCGAGCGGTTTAACGCGAGTGAAGTGCTCCTCGAACTCGATGATGCCACTTTTCGGGCCAACAGGAGAATCGCCGAGGCCATGCTCACCTCGGCCAAGGTGAATCTCACCCGAGTCAACGAGTTGGCCAAGAGCAGAACACGGCAACGTCACTCGGAAGCGGTGCTCGCGGCGGCAAACGCTAATCTGACTGCTACTCAGCGTCTTTACGCGGACAGCAATGCATCTCTTGTCGACCTGGAAAACGCGAAACGCGACGCGGTGATCGCCCAGACGAACTGTGAACTGGTTGGATCAACAGCTTCAAAGGAGCTGGCTGACGCGCAGCGCGAGATGGAAATAGCAGCCGGCAAGCTCGAGATCGCAGCGCGTCAACTCGAGGCCTGCTCGATTATCGTTCCCTGGGCCGGTCGAGTCGCCAGAGTTCTGGTCAACGAACACGAACTCGTCCAACATGGGACGCCGGTCATCGAGGTAATAGATGACCGCGTTCTGTTGGCTAAGTTCCTTCTACCTTCGTCGGCGTTCAAGGCGGTACGGTTAGGCCAAGAACTGGACCTTCACGTGACTGAGACATCCGACATCGTACAGGTAAAGATATCTCACGTAGCAGCGGCACTGGATCCGGCCAGCGTGACCTTTGAAGTCCATGCCGAGGTCGACAATGCCGATGGGAAACTGCGTGCGGGAATGAACGGCACGCTCAGTCTTACGCAAGTCAGGGGACCCTGACGTGCTCGCCCAGGAAACAACTTCCCATGTATCCGCCGAAGCGTTTGGCACATTAGCCAAGCTCCAGCAGTTGACTATGGAAGCCGGGCTGAGCACCAACGCGAAACAGCTTGTCTTTCGCATTCTAAACCGATCGATCATCTATTGCCGATACGACCGGGCAGCGCTTTGGAACCTGACAGGCACGTCACCAAGACTTCTCGGCGTATCAGGCAACATGAATGTGGACAAACAGTCCCCGCTGGTGGATGAGTGGCGTGCTCTTGTCAGCGCAATCCCCCATCGCTCCGCCGCGGCCGTTCTGAGTGGCAACTCCTTTGAGAGACACAGAAGCACTTGGGCGGGACTCAGCACGAAGACCAACGGGCTCTCGGTAACTTGGCTGCCCATCAAGGTTGACGATCGCACGGTCGCTGGAATATGGCTGGAGCGCTGGAACAAGGGGCGTTTTACAGATGCAGACCGTGCTCAGCTGGAGCCTCTGGCACTTGCATATGCAATAGCCTGGCGCGGTGTTTTCTGCAAGCGAGGTCCCCGGCGCGCTCTAACGAACTCGCGGAAGCGATTGATTGGTGCGCTGCTGCTGGTCATATTCGTGCTCGCTTTGTGTTTCGTGAGGCTGCCTCTGCGGATTGTCGCCCCATGCGAAGTGATTCCCGAAGATCCCGTTGCTGTCGCTGCGCCGCTCAATGGAGTCATCGATGAAGTACTCGCACGTCCGGGTCGGTGGGTTGACGCCGGTGAAATAGTCGCAGTGTATGACAAGCGCATCGCTCTTGAGGAGATGAATGTCGCCAAGGAACAGGTGCGCATCATCGAATCGGAGCTGCAAAGATCACGCGTGCAGGCGTTCGACGACCCCACTGCTCGATCGGCGATAGCACTGCTCGAAAACCGACTCGAACAGGAGAAGATCAGGTTGCGGGTGGCGGCGTACCGCGTTGACAAGCTGGAAGTCGTAGCCCCGGCGGCAGGCACACCCATGTTGGATGACCCCCACGAATGGCGGGGACGCCCCGTCCAAATCGGACAGCGACTCATGATGATTGCCGATCCGCGCCGGACAAAACTGCGCATCTGGCTGCCGGTCAGTGACAACATAGAGTTCAACAAGGAGCGACCAATAAGTGTGGTGCTTGCGTCCGATCCGCGCACCAGTCGCTCGGCACAACTGCGCTACGTGGCCAATCACAGTGAGTCGAACAAGGGCGGTACGCCTTCCTTCCGAGCCCAAGCCGAATGGCTGGACAGGCAACTCGATCTGAAACTGGGGCTCCAGGGGACGGCAGTCCTGTATGGCGAAAAAGCATCGCTGGGATATTGGCTCTTGCGGCGTCCGCTTTCCGCAGTGCGCGGTTACTTGGGGGTTTAGTCGCCGATGGGTGTATCGAACTCGCAAACTGTAGTCCTTCCAGCTCTTCGACCTGATGTTGAGCTCATCCGCGGACCCGACGACTGTCGTGGTGCACCAACCTACGTGATTCATGATCCCCTGCAAGGCACTTTCGACAAGACCACCTGGGTGCAGGCTCAGATCCTCAAGTTGCTCAGCGTCCCAACCAGCGTTGAGCGCGTGTTGGCCCAACTCATCAAGTACACCACAATCAGAGTCTCCGCGAAAGAAGTAGCGGCGATCTGCGCCGACGCGACGGCTAAGGGCTTGACTACAGACTCATGCGTAGCCGATGCCCGCCAAGCGGACGGACCGCTCGCTCACTCAAGACGCGTGTCGGTGGACACGCTGTTGAAGCGGACGCTCTACATGCGCCTTCCGTTGTTTCGCTCTGATGAGTTCCTCGCAAGAACGGTCCGGATCGCCGGCCGTCTGGCTCACCCCGCGGCACTCTCGGCGTATCTGCTTGTGTCACTGGTTGGCATTATACTCCTATCACAAAGACTGGATGCATATTGGTCGACGTTTCCGCACTTCTTTAACCTCTACGGCGCAGCGTGTTTTGTCGGCGCCGTTGTCGTGACCAAGACAATCCATGAGCTGAGTCATGCATACGTCGCCAAAGCCATGGGAGTTCGAGTCCCAGTGATGGGAGTGGCTCTGATCCTACTCTTTCCCGTCGCATATACGGACGTCACTGACAGTTGGCGCCTCCAAAACAGGCATAAGAGGCTTCTCATAAGTCTTGCAGGTGTTATCGCCGAGTTGATCATCGCGGGGATTGCACTTCTCATATGGGCTGTCAGTCCACCGGGAGTGGTCAAGAGTGTTTGCTTTGTCTTGTCCTCCACTGCACTGTTGTCAACTCTCTTGGTGAACCTGAACCCGGCTATGCGTTTTGACGGATACTATGTGCTCAGCGATCTTCTGGGGATTGACAATCTACAAAGCAGATCCTTCACGCTGGCCCGTTGGGCGTTTAGAAGACACATCCTGGCCCTGGATGTTCCGAGCCCGGAAGCCGATGCGCCGTTGAGACGGATGTTTATCATGCTTGTCTATGCGGCGTTTTCCTGGACCTACCGACTGTTTCTCTTCTCCGGCATCGCCCTTATGTTCTATCACCTTGTTACCAGAGCCATTGGGTGCTTGCTGTTCGCGGTTACTTTGTATTCATTCATAGCCAAGCCCTTGTTCTTGGAGATTGCCGATCTTCTGAAGATGAAGCGCGCATCCGGACGGAATTGGCGAATGGCGTTGGTGACGTTGATGTTCATTCTGGCCACGCTTTGGCTGGCTCTTCCAATGCCCCGCCGCTGCTCTCTACCGGGTATCACAATCCCCGTAGCCAGCCAGACCATCTACATGCCGGATAACGGGTTTCTTCAAGAGTTGAGAATCACGCGAGGCTGTGTCGTTGCGAAAGGCGAGGAACTGGCAGCGATCAGCTCGCCGGTGCTTGAAAGCCAGGCCGCACTTGCCGAGTTGGAGGTAAAGCGCGCCGGACTGGAACTTGCCGCGGTCAAGGCGAACAAGGAGCAGCGTGCCTTACTGCCACAGAAGACTGAGGAGTTGGCCCGGGCCACCGCCGGGTTGGCTAGTATCGAGAAGGCAATCCAGCGCAACCGCACAACGGCGGAGATCGACGGCGTGGTTGTCGACTTGGACGAATGCATCACGAACGGCACCGCCGTGAGCACCAATCAAGTGCTGGGCAGAATCCTCGACCGACGGCCACCGGAAGTTGTGGGTTATGCCAAACACGACATGGTATCGGAAGTCTCTCCAGGCACGCCGATCTTCTTTGTCTCACATGCAAATGCTGGGCGCATTAGAGGTACAGTAACGGATGTCGACCCGGTTCGCACGACATACCTCGCACACCGGGCCCTTGCCTCCATCGCAAGAGGTGACATAGCGGTGGCCCCGGATTACCTCGGACGGCTTGAGGTCCTCGACAGCTACTATAGAGTCGAAATAGGATTGGAGGAAGTACCCGAGACGCTTCGTGTCGGACAAACGGGAACGGTGTGGCTGCGCACCTCGCCACGATCACGCGCCGCTGATCTTGTCAGGCGTCTGTACGACGTGCTCGTTCAAGAAAGCGGCCTGTAAGCAAAGAAGGGCGCTTCCTTGCCGGCACTCCAGCACTTCAGGGCCGGATCGGCTCAGAATAAGCTACAAATCTGTAAACATTCCGTGAACCCG
>CP070744.1:5338006-5358312 GCA_020348265.1 Phycisphaerales bacterium
CCCACGCTCACTCATTTTGGGACTAGCTGGTCCTCTGGTGCTCTTGGAATTCTGCACCTCTTTAACTCTGGAATGCTTCAATCACAGATATGGCGACTGCCAGGAGGATCAGAATTACATAAAGTGCGAAGACGCGGGCTCGCTGAAGTGCCCCCATGAACTCTCGCCAGCTGCCCGTCGTGGACAGGGAGGCTGCTATCTTGGGGCCCTTGTAGGGTCCAGCACTCTCTATGCACTCCTCAACGACTTTAGCCCGGCGAATCGCGCGTTCCTCTGAGGTCCGGTAGATCGCATCGAGAGCCCAGAACAGGCCGGAGACCAGCAACGCTGCCAGCAGGAAGCTCGAAGTGGACAGCTCAATCTTCTCAGTGAACAATGCGAGCGACAGGGCACTGAAGATCGTCGTGGCCCAGGTCTTGATCCGGAAACGCATTTGATCCTGGCGCGCGATGATCGCTTGAAGCAGCTTCAGTTCCTCAAGAGCAACGTTTTCGCGGTCCATTCCCGGTTCTCGCTCGCCCGCCTACGGAGAATTAGACTGATCCGTATAACATGCTGGACTGTGTTTTCCTGTCCGCATAACGCTTGGGCAATATGCACGAGTCCATGTCATGTCCTAGGTGTTGTCAGGTGGCATCTGTGCCAGTCGTGACGCCGAATTTGCTCAGCAGCCGCTCCCAAGCCTCAACCGCCTTGGTTGCGATCTCATGGAGATCACTGATACGATTGTCGTTCTTGTCCACGGTATCGCCTGTTACGACAGCTTTCGCGGTACCATCACGGAGAAACCGAGGTGTGTCATCAGAGCCGAGCGTCATGGCGCTTGTGGCCCCGGCTTCAGCCCTTGTAGCCAGTTGCATGACGCGAGTAATCTCGACGAGTTTCGGGTACCTGCCCGATTGCCCACGATCGCGTGGTGGATATCCGTGTTTGTCGTTGTTCGACAGGTCGATGATGATCTGCAACTCGGGGGATTGCCGTAGGGTGTCGTCCACCATGTCCTTGTCTTTGCCGTTGTGTGCTGCCCATCTTCGCAGGTGGTCGCGCAGATTGGCGATATTGTGAATCACCGAGTGGGCGTGGTCGCTCAGTTCTTCGTCACTCAGGCCACTGCGGAAGTCCTGCAACATGGCCATGAACTCGTCGGTCTTGATGACCGTCGCCCGGAGCTTCTTTGGGTCGGTCTTTTCAGTGGCTGCGACCGCCGCGTATATCCGTCGAATGCGCTGTAGCAAATCTGCGTCCACGGGCTCCGCCCTGAAATCGCCTGATCAACTCGGTGTCCACGACCACGATTCTACCTGCCTGGCCACCGGACTCCAAGCGTGGCCGGAGAATCACCCGATCCGCGCACCGGTGCCCTGTCGATAACCCCGCTTCGGCGTCATGCTGCGCTGATCAAGCGCATTCCTCAACCGGTGTCCGAAGCGTTGGCCTCAGCCATGTGTCTCTGATGCGTCCGGTCCGTCAATCCGGTATCAAACGGCAGACAGTGCACTCTGGGTCTGCGGAGACCACCCGCGCAGCTTGACGACCCTCCCTTGGATCGGCACAACGAGCCTCGATCTCTGAATGCTTCGCGCATTCGGCGCATCTGGGAGCGCTTGCCCACCTGAAAACAGAGGTCCAAAGTCGCTGAACTAGCGCACCCCGTGCGGTTATGGACAATCTTCCGGGAGTAACGCCTGGCCATGGGCCTCGAGCCATGTATAGCCTTCGTTCCCCTTGAGCAACATCTGAAGATCCGAGATGTTCAGCAAGAAGTCCGGCGCGATGTCCGTGGTACCTACCATGTCGATCCACGTTACGGGCGCGTTCGGTGTGATCGCACCTTCAACAGTCAGCAGGAGCGCGTGGATGTCTGAGATGTTTACCACGCCCTGGGGAGGCGAGAAACCGCACCAAGGCGGGAGCCTACCGGTACCTCTGTCCACAGTGTCGCCGAAGTGATTGACCCCCGGCTTCGCAATCGTGTCAAGGTAGAGCGACGGAGAGAACTCTCCCCCCTGCGGAATCGACCGAATCGAATACTTGGCAACAGGGATGGTTTCGCAGTCCGCTATGTTGACCACCTTATCCGGCCAAACACGATAAACCGGGGTATCCACCAATCGTGCGACGTACTCGCCGAGACATGGACGCCCGGTAGGATTCCCCTCGTCGTCGAAGCAGCCAGCATCATAGGGATCCCCCACCCACCAGATCATGCCCGGGTCGTCCGGATCGGCCCGGTTTACGCAGCTGGTTTCCAGGCAATCGTCATCCGTAACACACGTGCGGTCAGTGATAGTGCCGCAACGCCACATTTCCGTAAGCCGGACTTCGATGGCGGCGACCTGCGTACCGGTGTGCGGGACCATGGAGACGTAGCGGTTCTTGGGTACATAGCAGCCCCCGTCGAGGCACTGCGCAGTGGTCCCTGTGCAGATCTCTTCACACACGCTGTCTCGACAGTCAGTATCCGAGGTGCAGCGGTTATATGCATCGGGGCCGTCCTCGCACCTCGAGCATGCGGCTTTGAGGCAATGTTCGTCGGTCGTGCAACATGCGCTGAGACTGTTTTCCGCCTGCGGTCTGTCGAGTTCCATGCCGTATGAACAGCTGTCGGGAATCCCGGCGCTCACGCACGCGCTCTCGCATGGCGTGCCCAGAAGTTGTGGAGAGCACTGTTCACACTGAGGACCGCAGAAGGTAGGACCGTCCACCGTACCCCAAATATCGCACTCATCCGGAAAGCCGTTGCCGTTGCAGTCCAAAGAGCACTCTGCACCTGTGCACAACCCACCGTCGGCTTCGCGAATATCGCAACCGTCGGCTGTTGCATTGTTGTTGCAGTCCAGATTATCGTCAAATCCAATGCAGAGGTCGCATCCGTCCGGGGCACCATCCTCGTCCGTATCCGTGTTGTCGTCGTGTCCTTCGCATATATCACAGCCGTTAGGCGCGCCGTCCGCGTCGGTGTCCGTGTTGTCATCATAGCCCGGACAAATATCACATCCATCGGGTACGCCGTCGGCGTCTGCGTCCAGCCTGTCGTTCTCTCCTGGGCAGAGGTCACACGCATCCGGCGCGGTATCCCCGTCGTCATCATCCGTGTCATCGAATCCCGGGCACTTATCGCAGCCGTCTATGACACCGTCGCCATCCGAATCGCCCTCGCACTCGTCCGGGGTAAGGTCACCCGCATCGGCGTTGCAGTTTGGACTTATGCCGCAATCGCCTGGATCACACACTCCCGCCTCGTCGCAAACGTCCCCGCCGACCTCACAATCGTCGGGAATCGAATTGCTGTTGCAGTCCTGCACGACCCAAATCTTGGCGCAAGGTACGTCGACGGTGTATGAACCCGAGGGGTTGAAAGAAGAATCAGGCTCCCTGAGGAGGTAGGTTCCGCTGTTCTCCTTGGGATCCTGGCTTTCCTCGTCGGGCACAAGCCCGACCTCGAAGATGGTGTTGCCGGTATCCTCGCTCACTTCCAACGCGTAACTCGCCAGGTACCCGGGCGGACCGGGAGGCACAGGTGGCACGTCCCAGCCGCTGTAAACAGTTCGGGTAGCGAGCCTGGGTGGGCAGGGGGTTCCACCCTCGATACTGTCGGACGGCACGCCGTGATAGACGAAGTCGACTTCGCCTCCATCGGTTTCGTGCCCTTCACAGATCTCCACGCCATCTTCCTCATCAATCGTCGGGCACATATGAACGGGCTCGCCGCATATGACATCGATGGTACCGGTGTCGCCGACCGTGCGTTCAGTCCCGATCACGGTTTGATAAGACTCCAGAGCGGTTACTTCAGTAGAGAGGAAGACCTCGAGAACGACCGTAGCGCTGGGGAGAGCTCGGTAGAGGTCCGTGCCAGGATATTGGGGAAGCTCTGGGCCGGTTGTGTTATCTCCCAGCTCCACCACCCTGCACTCCAATTCGGGAGACGGCAGCCGGTCGTCGCCATCGCTCTCGCGCCCCGCGTCAGCCGCCACATGAAGCGTGGCATCCGCGTCGCTGTGAGTGTGGGCGTCTGACGACATGGTGCTCTTGGAAGAGCAGGGTCCTTGACCGGGGTAGATGCCCCCGTCCCTCGCCTCCAACACCGCCAGTTGGTCACGTCCGTCAATGGTACCGCTGGGGACACTGCGGGCAAGATCGAGCCAGATCAGAGGTGGGGCTACAGGGTCATCGTGGAACCAGAACACGTACGCTCGAACGTCTACTATGTCGACAATACCATCCGGGGGAATGAAACCTTCCTCAGGTGTGCCGAGTCCCGCGACGTCGGCCCAGAAACCGTTGCTCGGTTTGGGAACCGTCGCGATGGCGAGGGGCAGCGAGTAGTTCAGCTCGGACGCAGTGTCGCAGTTCTGCTTGATTGCCCGGACCTCATAGGCAGCAGCAGGAATGATCTGTATGTCTCCAACATGGATCACCGGCGGATCGGCACTCCAGTCGCGGTACTCCGGTTCAGTTTGCAGCCGGGCGATCCCCGAAGCGGGATCCGGCGGCCCGACCCACCACTGCTCCCCCGCACACTCGGGGAAGTAAAGGCTACCGGTCAGCTCGACCCTAATCGCCATGCAGCGCCCGGCATTCCCCGGGGAGATGGAGATGTACCGGTTCTTAGGTACATAGCAGGCACTGTCCGAACAGGTTGCCAAGTTCGTGCAATCTCCGTCGCCGAGGCACGATGTGCTCAGGCTGTCCTCCGCCAGCACCTTATCAGGAACGGTTGCCGGGCACTCACACGCGTCGTCCGTTCCATTGGGCTGACTATCGCCCAGGCAGGCACAGACCACCGTTCCGCCGACGGCTTCACAGAGCACCGGGTCCATATCTGCCACGCAGCTGTCGTCCGGTAGGCAGCACGGTTCTTCGAAATCCCCTCCTATTGTGATCTCAGCCGGAACAAGTCCGACCCCGTTGAGCGGATCACCCAAACAATCCGTCAGAGAATTCGCATCCAGGTCGGTGTCAAATCCGATGGTGTAAGTTCCCGCAGCACCTGGTGGAACCTCGAGCAGCAATGTGCCACCGTAGAGCTTGGTAGTTCCTCCGTCAGGGTCCTCCGCACAATCAGTTGATATGGCACCCCACGAGTAGTCATCGGTAGCGTATGACATCAGCGGCATGTATGATATGCCATCGTAAATGTAATCCGGGCGGTCAATACACCCAGCTGGGAGGGGCGGGCACACGCCAGGGTCGGACGTGCAATTGCTCAGCCAATCAGCTGTACCTATCGGATCAGCCAAGTTAGAACAGCAGATCTTCAGGGCTTGGAAGGCACCGTCCCACGGGTCTGCGGTCCCGAACCCAACGGGAACAAGAGCGCTGCCGCTTCCGCTTGCATATCCCGATGAGTCAACCGTTGCCTGGAACGAGCCGAGCAAAGGATCGCCGTCCTGGTCAGGATCCCAGCCGGATATCATAAGGTGTAGCGTCACCGTCGCCCCGCCGGGCGCAACGGTGATCTCGTTTCCGTCGATCGCGAATGAAGCCGTGCTGTGTACCGGCAGCCACTCGATCCGGTGCCTACAGGACATCTCGAACTGACAGAACGGGCCGCAGCAATCGCCCGGTGCCCTGTTCCCGTCGTCGCACTGCTCGCCCCCTACGGGTTCCAGGAGGCCGTTTCCGCAGACCGCAGGTTCATCGGTGGGGCATTGTCCCGGATCTAACTGGTTTGGCTGTTGCGTATACGTTTCGCCCTGCATACCGAAGTAAATGCGAGTCAGATCCGAAGCGTTCAGGACGTACTGCGGCGGTGATCCCAACCCCGGGCCGTGCAGGTCGATCCAGGTGACGTGCGCGCTCGGCGAAAACGGACCGTCGACCGTCAGCAAGTACGCTGAGACATCCGACACGTTCACGATACCATTCGGAGGAGTAAAGCCCGGCAGCGGTGGCAGATGGCCCGTACTCATACCGACGACGTCACCGTAGTGGGCCAGACCCGGCTTCCCTATGGTAGCCACCGACAGTGGAGCACTGAACGTTTCTCCATCCGGCGTGGCTCGAATTCCGTACGTGGCGACCGGCACCATTTCGCAGTCACCCACATGAAGCGTCTCCTCCGTCCACACGCGAAATACCGGCTGGTGCACCATTCTGGCGATCGAATCGTCCGCACCACACGGAGGTGGAAGGCATCCTCTGGGCTCCTGGAAGGGTTCACCAACCCACCAGGTAAGACCGGTATCCGGATGCTCGATACAAGTGCCGCTGCAGTCTCCATCCGACTCGCACGCGAGCGACAGGTCATCGCTGCAGCGCATCATAGAAGAAAGCGAAACCTCCAGGGCTACAGGTGTCGGCCCATTGGTGCTGGGGTCGATTGAAATGTAGCGGTTCTTGGGAGCTTGGTGTTCGGTATCCGACGGCAAGCCCGGCGGGGCCGGGTCGGACCTTGTTCTTGACCCAGCACGGGTACCTGCGAGTTTCGAATCCTCGGCGCTCGAAAACGCCTTGTCGGCATAGACCGCCCCTGAGAACGAAAAAGCGACAATAATGACTAGGAGACCCCAAAGACCCCTTTGTGAGAGAGGACGACGTAGGCGAAGACTTGTCCCTACATTCATAGCTCATTCCTCCGTTCGACCGTCCGACCGTTGGACGATCCTGTACAACATGTGCTGTAATAACACCAATTCGACATGCCACTGCGCATTAACAACATACTGCCCCGCGGCGTGCCCGCAGAGCTACTAGCAAGCCGCTGCTGGCCCTCGGGTATATAGCGCAACGTACAGGACATTATAACACGAACCCTCAATTCGCAAGGGAAAATATGTCCGATGGCGCTCCTATATACCTGACGCGCCTGTGTTTGCGCACTACCCTTGTGAGTCGGAAAGCATCTGAAAGGTGCTATGTTCGGACAGCCCGCAGCCCGGTACCGTCGAGTAATCCCACTCACCGACACTTCAATAGCCGGAACAACCTGCACAGGTTTCCCAATATGTCATACGGCATTGAAACAGAACATCCCAAAGTCCGCGTTCTGCACTCGCGGGCGCCTAATGCGTGTCTCCGGTCCTAACCAACCAGGTGAATGGCGGGATGGATTAATCCCGGGTATGCACACGGTTTTTGTGTTGCATTGAGATCGGGCGGAAGCTACCATACGCTGGTCACCAGGCGGTAGGCGCCTCCCGCGCATCGTCAGGACATATTTGCGAGTCATCGGCTCGCGTTGACGGGAAAGAGAGGCATGGATGGTTGCTGTGACCCCGCGGGCGTGAGTGCAGTCGCCGAAGTGTTTTGCATCTTGCCGGGGTGTGCCCAACCTGACGTCGAACAGCACATTGTAGTCACTGTTTCACGGGTACGTTGGTTGCGAAAACGCGGGCAACGGCGAATAACAAGTTAGGCATCGCACGCTGGAATTCGGCTGCAGGCATCGGGGGGTGGAACGGAAGTCCTGTCGTGTAGACGTGCCCCATTCCTCGGATACATCGGCAATCTGTTGCGTGCAGCCGTGATGCCGCACTGTGACCGCCCATGAATGTTGAGAGTCTGTCGCGAGGGTGACATCGAGAATTCCCTTGCGGCCGCCCGTTGAGGCCGCCTACTACGGCGGTTGGCCTTTCCTGCGCGGGCGACATATACGGCAGGTTGATCCTGTCACTGAATCCAGAGGGAGACGATCGTGGGTCCGCATCGCTACGCCCTGCGAGCGACGACCATGAATCGGGGCAGGTGCCCCGTCGCCCGTGCGATACGTCTCCACATTCGCAGACTTAGGTCAAGTCACAGATGGCGACGAAAGGAGATGAGGAACAATGAGACAGGCATTTGACGTTACACGAAGGTGGGCGCTGGTTTCGTTGACGGTCGTACAAGGCGGTGGAATCGCAGCGGTGTCGGCGGAGGCGGCAGAAAGTCCGCGCGTCATTCCCCGTGCGGCGGACCAGATTACGCCACAATATGCCCCCGGTGACGGAGTGATTGACACCCGGGATTTGAACGACGCCGAGATAACCCCGGAGTATATGGTCCGCGCGCTCTTCGGCGACGCAACTCGCCTGCCCGCGGGAGTAGTCTCTGGAAGCGCCAAGTTCAACAACAGAACTACGGGTCCGTACTCGGTTCCTATCGCCGGAGGTGTATTCACCAATGGTGGTACCGTGGAGGGACCGGATCCGGACGGGCCCATCGGGATTCCGGATGGTGTCATTCTGAGCACGGGGGACATCTTCAAGGCGCAGGGCGATCTGAGGCCCGACACCAATACCGTCGACGCAATTGAAACCGTCAATAGAACACGCGGCGATAATGACCTGAGTGCGTTGCTCAAAGCCAACACGCTTGATGCGGCGGCTCTGGAGTTCGATATCAACGTAACCTCTAACAGTACTCTCGTGTTCAAATACGTGTTCACCTCTGACGAGTACAACGAGTGGGTCTTCTGGGGGATGAACGACGGATTCGGGATATTCGTCACGGACCTCTCCCAGCCACGCTCACCGGCGTGGGTCCCAAACGGAAACCCGCGGCAATATGCGTGGGTCCTGCGGCGATTGCCAATATGCGTCAATTCCGTGAACAACGGCAATCCCTACGGTTCAGCAAATGCCGTGCACCCCGAGCTATACTACAACAATGACTGTACCGATATCCCCTCTGAAGGTGCATTTCCCTGCGCTCCTCCCAACCACGAGACGGAAATGGATGGTCTGAGCCATGTACTCACATCCCGGGCCGTCTTTCTGAAACCTAACGGTGGTGCCGGGTACCGAGTCAAACTGGTTATCGCAGACAGTAATGATCGCAGAATCGACACCAACGTCTTTATTAGGGGAAGATTCACCAGCTGCTGCAGACCCGTAGCGGGTGGTCGCGCGAACATCTGCGAGGATGGCGTCTCGCAATCCGATTGCACTTCGGCTGGTGGGGCATTTCACGATGGCGCCCTCTGCTGCGATCTGAGCACCCCTTGCGACGGAAGTGCGACCGGCTCGTGTTGTTCTCCCGGCGCAGATTGCAAGCTCGCCGCTCAAATGGATTGTGAAAACGCCGGCGGTACCTGGGGCGGGGATCTGAGTTGCGGTGTACAAGGCGCCTGTTGCCTAGACGGAGTATGTGTGGAGATGACGGAGGACTGCTGCGACGATGAAGGCGGGAACTTCCATAGCTTCGGCAACTGCGACTCGCTTGGTGCCTGCAACAATATCCCCGGTTCACCATGCGTTATCACAACGTCTCAATGTTGCACGGACGCAGGCGGCACCCACGCCGGGAACGATACCGAGTGCGTGGAGACCGGTGCATGTTGTTACGAAGATGCCTCGTGCGCAGTTACCTCCAGGCAGGCCTGCGCAGCAGGAGACGGAACCTTCGTCTGTCGCAACAGCCAGTGCGTCGGGGACATTTGCGATTTGACCAGACTTCCAGTACCCGCTGTCTCTGAATGGGGTCTTGCCGTCATGGCCCTGTTGGGGCTGGCTGCCGCAACAATTGTGTTCAGGCGCGCCAGGATGAGGGCGGCGCGCTAGTGCCCCGTCACCCTCGCCGCGTGAGGATGCAGTTGCAGAAGCTGCGACCTAGTAGTGTCCAAAAATTGGATCGCACGTGCTGTGTTGGTCCAGCGATCTTTGCGCCGCTTGAGCGCGAGCATAAACCCTTGTTGTACAGGCACTTACGCAAGCCTTTGGCCTTCCGAGGGAGCAGACTTTCCGTGGCTGTGTTGGACCACCATTCCTTGCGCGGCCAATGTTCTGCCACGGCGGGGCTCAAGCGACAGCTCAGCGATCGAAGATATCGAACAACGGTAAATCTACTTACACATTGCGCACTCGCAGACCATAAGAGATGAGCAACGGTGCCTAGGCCGCGCGTTTGAGCGAGACGATTGGCAGGTGTCGCCTACCATCATGGAAGTGGACTTCGAGCGTAAAGTCATCGCCCGGCTGCCCGGCGACGAGTGTGCGCGGCCGGGCACACGACGCTCTACGAGGCCACTGTTCGCGGGGCTCAATGCGCGGTCGCCGACTGGCTGGGCGCTGGCGGAAGTATACTTCATTCGGTGTCTTACCTTCGAGAGTCGTGTGCGGCCTGTGCTCGTTGTACCAGGCGAAGAACGAAGTCAGTTCCCTGCGAAGGTCGGCTTGGCGCAGTGGAACGAAGATCCTACGTGTGGCCTCGTCTTTCATGGTTCTGTTGAAGCGTTCGACAACGGCAATGCTCCCATGTTGCCCCACGGCTCCGTAGCGCGGACGGATTCCCTTGCGCCGGCACCAGCGTTTGAAGCCCTCGCACCAAAAAACCCTGTCCTTGTCGCAGACGAGATGCCTGGGCGTCGCCTCGTTACGGGCAAGCGTCTTTCCGAGAAACGTGTGTACGGAGAGCGAGTCAGGCCGCATGGGAAAGAACGTACGAATTCGGAGAACTTGTTGACAGGCTCGCGGATCCGCACGAGCGCGGCAGGTCCCTCGTTGTCAAGGCGCTTCATCCAATAGGCGATAGTAGCCGGTGTCACAAGAAACGCATCGGCTGTCTGCTGAACGGACCAAGCTCGTGCGGCGTGTAGCTCAAGAAAGGACATTCGTTCGATGGGTGAATAATGTGGCCGCCTGGACGTAGCGAGTCGCTTCATGCGTGCATCCTTGACGCGGATCTCCTCTGTCAGCCATGTCAAGTGTTGCCTGAGTTGATCGTTCTCGGCCTTCAGCGTGATTCGCGCGATCTGGGAATTGGCTGCCCAGCTGCGGGTGTAGGCCATGGCGTACTGGCCTGGCGAAATCAGGTGAAGAACTGTCAACCTTATGCGTCGTCGCCGCCCGTTCGGTAGCGGGATTCTGGGTACGTTGTAGCGTTTTGGCATATTGCCTCCAGATATTGCTGAAGACAATCATAACAGCTTGAAAACAAAGGAGTTACCGCTCGGCACATACGCCGCAAGAATCGGTGGACTAGTATGACAGCGCTAGATTCGTTTCCAGCCCCTGCTGGCGCTATCGAGAACGCGGTTGCCGCAATGAGCCGATCCGCGTTTCTGGGTCGCGATTGCAGCTTGTAGCGCTGTCATACTAGTACACCTCGCTAAGACACCGTGCAGCAGAGGCAGCACGTGGAATGTAAAAAGATGTAGCGCCCATGACTGCGTGCGGCTACCCATCCCTGGGAACAGCTCTCGTTGCCAAAGCAGGTGTGGAAAAGAGCTAAGTGGCGGGGCGACGCCCGCTTGATGGCAGTGGGTGATCCAAAACGCGCCCTTCGCTAGGCTACCAATGGGCTTGCGCCACCAACAAGGCAACACTACCTGTTGGGGAGCTGCACGAGGGGTTCCACCGGGTCGGTTAATTCCGTATAATTTATGGTGTTGTGCGCGACCGTTAGACGATACGTTTGGTCGCCGCCGAAGCTCACGTGGCGCTCACCGGGGGAAGTGTCATGCCCGTCCGTCACTGCAAGCTTGATACACAGGCGTTGCTGCACGCGGCTGCCGACGGGGACCCAGCAGCAGCGGAAGACTTGCTGCCACTGGTCTACGACGAGCTGCGGGCACTGGCACGCGTACGACTGAACCGGGAGTCCCCTGGTCAGACGTTGCAGCCGACGGCACTGGTACACGAGGCGTATCTGCGCGTTGTAGGCTGCAAGGATGCGCGGTGGGACGACCGCGGGCACTTCTTCGCTGCTACGGCTCGAGCCATGCGACAAGTGCTCGTGGAGAACGCTCGCCGCAAGACGGCCCAGAAGCGCGGCGGTGACCGACGACGTGTGGCCAGTGAGCACACGGAACCGGCGATCCAGCCGTGTCCCGAGACCGTGCTTTCCGTGGACGAGGCCTTAGTGCGCCTGGAGAGAGATGATCCTCGCAAGGCTCAAATCGTCAACCTCCGCTACTTTGCCAGGATGACGACAGTAGAGACCGCAGAGGCGCTGAACGTCTCCGTCGGGACTATTGAACGCGACTGGCGGTACATAAGGGCATGGCTCCACCGTGAACTGGCCGCAAACGCGGAGTCCGAGGATGGATGACGCACGTCGTTGCCAAAGCGAACAACTCTTTCACAAGGTGATAGACTTGCCGGCGGATCAGCGGCAAGTCTACCTAAGTAGGCACTGTTGTGAGGATCCGTTGATACGTGCAGAGGTTGAGTCGCTTCTGGCCCACTACGATCGCGGACCGATTCCGCTGTTACCGGAACTGGCGGCAACGGATGAGGCTGATCACGAGAACATTGGTGGATGCGTTGGTGTTTACAGACTCCAAAGATTGATTGGGGAGGGCGGGTTTGGCTCGGTATACATGGCTGAGCAGCAGGCACCGGTTCGCCGTCAGGTCGCTCTGAAGATCATCAAGCTAGGGATGGACACGAAGCAGGTCATCGCACGCTTTGAGGCCGAACGACAGGCTCTGGCAATGATGGAGCATCCCAACATTGCCCGGGTTCTTGATGCCGGCGCCACCAAGACAGGACGACCGTATTTCGTGATGGAACTTGTTAGAGGCGTTCAGATAACAGAGTACTGCGACCAGAACAGACTTGCGACGCGACAACGCGTGGAGTTGTTCGCTCAGGTAGGACGCGCGGTTCAGCATGCCCATCAAAAAGGCATCTTGCATAGGGATATCAAGCCGTCGAACGTGCTGATCACGCAGCACGATGGCATAGCCATACCAAAGGTAATCGATTTCGGCGTAGCCAAGGCAACGTCCGGTCGCTTGACCGATGCAACACTGCTTACGGAGTCCCTTCAGTTAGTCGGCACACCGGAATACATGAGCCCCGAACAGGCAACCATAAGCGGGCTTGACGTGGACACGCGCAGCGATGTCTACTCGCTCGGCGTATTGCTATACGAACTGCTGACAGGAACAACGCCGTTCCGGTCAACGGATCTGCGCGGAGCCTCAGTCGACGAAGTCAGGCGCATCATCCGCGAAGAAGATCCCCCGACCCCCTCGCACCGTCTCAGCACACTCGGAGTTGAGTTGACGGAAATTGCTCGGTTCCGCCGCGCCGATCCGCAAACTCTGGGGCGACTGATACGCGGCGACCTGGACTGGGTTGTTATGAAGGCAATGGAAAAGGACCGAACGCGACGGTACGAATCCGCCGCTGCCATGGTCGCGGACATTGAAGCCCATTTGAACAACCAGCCTGTGGCGGCCGGCGCCCCGTGCACGAGCTACAGGCTCCGGAAATTCGTCCGGCGTCATCGAATCGGCGTATTGGCGGGCACTCTGGTTACTGCCGCTCTGGTTCTGGGTTCCACGTTTGCAGCGGTCGGCTTCGTTCGGGCACGAACGGAGAGAGATGCGGCAAACGAAGCAGCTGCCCGTGCCGAGGCCGTCAATGCCTTCCTGCAGGACGTGCTCGCCGCCGCCGACCCCATGCAACTCCGCCAGCAATCTGCGTTCGCTACCACGGACCAGTCCCCACCGGCGAGTCCCGGCGCTGTAGGTCGCGATATCTTAACAGCCGAAATCATCCGCCTGGCAAGTGCCAAGGTGGAAGAGGCGTTCTCCGGCAGGCCCGAGCTGGAGGCGACCGCTCGTGAGACGATCGGCATGACCCTGCGGGGGCTCGGATTGTGCGACCACGCCAGAGCCCAATTATCGACGGCTTTTGACGTG
This sequence comes from Phycisphaerales bacterium, assembly GCA_020348265.1. Lineage (GTDB taxonomy): Bacteria > Planctomycetota > Phycisphaerae > UBA1845 > UBA1845. Next base: position 5,351,583 of record CP070744.1, read on the forward strand.
CGGCGGCGCTTGCTCGGGGAAGACCATCCCATGACCCTGCGATCGGCGCTTGCGCTTGGTGATCTTCTGCTCGAGACCGGACGGGGTGCGGAGGCTGAGCCGCTGGTACGCTCCGCGTACGTCGGCATGCGGCGGCTGTACGGGGATGATGACGCCAAAACTCTGAACTGTGCGTCGATTCTCGCGGCAGTGCTCTCCGATCAAGGGGAGTATGAAGACTCGGATGGCCTTTTTGAGAGAACGCTCGAGTTGCAGCGTCGGGTCCTGTGGTCGACGCATCGCGACGCACTGGCAACAATTTGGAAGTGGTCGGCCTCACTTCTGTCGCAGGGTAGGCTCGTCGAGGCCCAGACGCTAGCTAGAGAGGTGTTTGATACAGCCCAGCGCACACTGCCCGCGGAGGACAGCCTCAACATTCTCTCCAAACCGCTCATGGGCTGGTGCTATCTTGAGGAGTTCCGGTACCGCTCAGCCGAGGTGGCGTTCCGCGCGGGCCTTGAACAGTGCCGCCGCATCCTCGGTGATGAGCACCCTTTCACGTACACGACAATGCACGGCCTCGCCCGGTCGCTGCACGGGGCCGATTCGCAAGAGGGAATCGAGCGACTCTATCGGGAGGCGCTAGCCGGCCTTCGTACAACCCGGGGACGTTTGCACACCCATACCCTTTCCGTCACACGCGACTTCGGAAGTTGGCTCTGGTACAAGGGTGCCTATGACGAGGCCGAGGAACTGTACCACATGCTCCTCACCGATTGCACCGAGGCCTATGGCCCTGCGGACCCCCGCACACTGGAAACCATGGATACCCTTGCCAAGCGACTCGTTGACACGGGGAAGATGGATACGGTTGCGGAGCTGCGCGGTGAGCACTGCGCCAGGCTCGAAGAGACGTACGGCCGGCGAGACGCACGATGGCGCCAGGCCATGTTGGATCGCGCGGAAGTCCTTACATTCGTTGGCAGAATCGACGATGCCCGTGTGGTTGCCCAGACTCTGCTCGATGCGTTGAAAGGCATCGTGAAAGAGCACCCCGACGACCCATCTGCGCTCAGCGATTACGCGAGAGTCTTGCTCAGTTGCGAGCCCGCCGACATGCGCGACACGGCGGCGGCACTGCTTCTAGCTGAGAGGGCAGTCGAATTGAACGGGGCCAATGCTCCCCACATCCTCGATACAGTAGCACTTGCGTATGATCGGGCCGGTGACCACGACCGTGCCCGGGAGACTCAGATGAAGTCTCTTGAGCTGCTTTCCCCAGAGGCTTCCCGCGATCCGCGATACGTGGCGAACCTGGTGCGATATATGTTGCACAAGGGCGATATTGAGGCTGCGAATCGGCTCGTATTCGAGGGAGCAGAGGCACTACGCAAGGCACTGGGGGAGGACGACCCCAGACTGCCGGCTCAGCTCTTCGAGGCCGGTTACTCCTTGGTCGACGCAGGTCATTATGCCATGGCTACGGCACTACTCATCGAGGCGCTCGAGCGTTATCGCACGCTATTCGGCAATGAACATGACGAGGTTGCTCACACGCTCGTGACCCTGGGACAGGTATATCAGTTCGCGGGCAAATGCGAGGAAAGCGTCGAGGTGTTCAAAGAGGCGGTTCCGCTATGCCGGAGACTGCTGGGTGACGATCACCGCAGGCTGGCAGACGCGCTGATGTCACAGGGTATGGCCTTAAAGGCGTGCGGCCAAGCGGAGGCGGCCACCGAGGCACACCGTGGAGCGCTGGAAATCTATCGAAACCTCGGAATCGAGAACACGCCGTTGGGGCTCAATGTGAAGCGCAACTTAGCCAACGCCCTGACCGCCATGGGACGCTATGACGAGGCGATGCGCCACACGGAGGAAGTGGTGGAAGCGGCCCGCACCCTCTACGGCGGGATGCATCCGCTCACCATCGCCACCATGCACACTATGGGGAAGCTCCTGTTAAAGCACGGTCGTCTGCACCAGGCAGAGCCGGTGTTACGTGAGTGTCTCGAACTCTCCCGCAAGCGCAATCTGCCCGAGCACATGATTCGTTATCTCGCTCAAATCCAGATCAGCCTGGGTCGCTGCCTCATGAGTCAGGGCCGTCACGAAGAAGCCGAGGCTCTCCTGCTGGAAGCATACGCAGGCATGCGCGATACGAGAGGCGAAGCCCACTCGTTGACCCTTCGTTCTCTCCGCCCTCTTGTAGAACTCTATAAGACCTGGAGCCAGGTCGACCCCGGGGACCAGTGGCGGGTCAGGCTGGACGCCGTTGAGGCCGCCTACGCTGGCGCACAATAGGAAGCCGACTCTGCCGAGGGACCCGAGGGTGAGCGGAGCACTAACAGCCACGCGTCAACGCTCCCCTGCCTCAACCGTATACGCTCTCGCCTCGGTATGGAGAAGTGACGCAAGAACACAAAACAGCGCTCAGGAGTTTGGCCACCGAATGCGCATTACTTTAGTATGGTTGTGTCGAGCACGGGCTGGTTTGTGGCCTTTGGCAATGAACGGTCCGGTTACCCAACGCAACGAAATAGGAATATGTGCGGACTGAATACACTGGCACTGTAACTAGGATCCTGCGTTTCGCAGGTGAAGAGATCCAGGTGCTGGTTCGGTGCCACGGAGGATACTTCATTTTGGGAGTGAGAGAAGTGATGAAACGAAACTCATTGTGTTGTTATGTTTTGGCAGTCGCGGCAGGGTCCTCAGCTACCACCGGGCAGGCCGGTGAGAAAGCGCTCACACGGGAAGCCATGCATGCTCTTCAGGCGAGCGCGCCGAGAGCAAGCTTCTATGAAGTCGGACCACGAGTAACGCGGGTGTATGGTCAGGCGCTGTCCACGGGAACCTCGCCCAAGGCATCGGCGGAACAGTTCCGCCTTGGTCACGCCCGCGTGTTTGGCGTGGCGGCTGACGAGCTTAGGATTATAGGACGTGGCAAGGGGAGTGTTGCCGAGCAGCTGCTCATGTTCGACCGCAACACCGGCACCTACAAGTTCACCCTGTTCACCTATGCGCAAGAAAGGGAAGGGATACCGGTATTCCGATCGAACTTGAGCCTCCTGGTTCGTAACGAGCCGGGCTTCCCGGTCGTCCTGGCAGTGTCCAGCGCTCGAGATTTGGGCGTGTTTGTTCCCGAACCAGTCTCGCTTATGTTCGATGCGGCGGAGCATACGGTTACCGGAATGGAGTCTTTCTCCGAGCAGGAAACGGTGATCTGGGCAGGTATCGGCGACGAAGTCGCTGCCCCATTGGTCGCTGTGACCTTCATTGGCGAGAAAGGATCACCGCAGGGTGGAAACCATGAGAAGTACCGCTATGTCGCTGACGCTACTACCGGAGAGATCCTCTTGAAGGAAGACATGATCATCTACGAGGATGTTTTCGGCAATGCCAGCGCGCTGGCAAGCGAAGGTCCCAAGCCGGACTTCTGTACGGCGGAAGCCCCCACGCCGATGCCCTATGCGAGGGCATCGATTCCAGGTAGTGGGGCAGCTTGCGCAGATGCCTACGGTGACTTCGTGATCCCCCACCTGGGCGTGGCACCCGTCACCGTCGAGTCACCGGTCATCGGCGAATATTTCCTGGTGACCGACAGGACCGGAGAGCCTGATTTCCTGACGCAGACTGTAACGCCGCCCGGCCCAGCCGACTTTCTGCACAACGCGGCAAACGACAACGAGTATACGCGGTCACAGGCCAACGCGTACATTCAGGCTAACGTTGTCCGTGACTTTATCCTGACATACAATCCAGACTACCCGACGATCTCTACGCAGCGGTTCTTCCCGGTCAACGTGAACGTCCTGCACCCGGCTTGCCCGGGGAACGCCTATTACAACTTCGTGTCGATCAACTTCTGCCCGTCGGGCGGTGGTCACCCGAACATGGCGTGGTCCACGGTCGTCCATCACGAGTACGGACATCACGCTGTTACGTGTTCCGAGATCAGCGGCCAGGGTCAATATGGCGAGGGGATGGGCGACTGCTTAGGCATGTTGATTCTGGATGACCCCGGGCTGGGGTATGGCTATAACGGTGACTGCAACACTCCAATACGTACTGCAGTGAACACACTCCAGTATCCGTGTGAGGATGAGATTCACTTCTGCGGGCAGTTATTGTCTGGGTGTATCTGGGATATACGAAATGAGCTGGCGATCACTAATCCCGATACTTATCTCGATATCCTGTCTAATCTTACTGTGAACTCGATCCTGTTGCATATTGGGGAGTTGATTACACCTCAGATCACGATTGACTTCCTGACGCTTGATGACGATGACGCCAATATCGGCAACGGCACGCCGCACTGGAGTGAGATTTGCCTTGGGTTCGGCGCACACAATATGGATTGTCCACCCTTGGACGTCGGGCTGAGCGTCAGTCCGGACTCGGACTTCGAGCCGAGCGGCCCCATCGGCGGTCCGATCACTCCTATGAGCAAAGTGTTCACGCTCAGCAACCTGAGCGGTTACGCAATCGACTATTCAGTGACCAAGAGCGCACCCTGGTCGTCCCTATCCAACGCAACGGGGACGATCCCGCCATCGGCAACGGCCGATGTTACCCTCACGCTCGACCCCTCGGTGAACAACTTCCCGTACGGTAAGTACACCGATACGCTCACGTTCGTAAATACCACGGACCACCTCGGCGATACGACGCGCGACGTCAGCCTCTCCGTCGGCGAGCTCACTCTGGCACATGAGTGGACCTTGGATACGGATCCCGGATGGACGACCGAAGATCTGTGGGCCTGGGGTCAGCCGACCGGAGAGGGTGGGGTGGAAGGTGGCAGCCCGGATCCCACCAGTGGGTATACAGGTGTCAATGTCTACGGCTTCAACCTCTATGGCGACTACGCGAATGGCGACAGCGGCGCCCTGACCACCCTACCGATCGATTGTACGGATGTTTGGGATACGAGAGTGATGTTCTGGCGCTGGTTGGGCATTGGCGCCGGATTCCAGTATGATATAGCCGCGGTTGAGGTGAGCAACGACGGCGTCAACTGGACAAGACTGTGGGACAACGGCCTGTATCCCCACACGGATGATGAATGGGTCCTCTGTGAGTACAACATTTCGGATGTTGCCGACAATCAGCCGACCGTCTATTTGCGTTGGGACCTGGAATCCGGTCTCGGAAGCGGATATTGCGGCTGGAACATAGACGACATCCGGATCATTGGCCTTGGAGGCGAATCGACCTGTAGCGATTTTGTCAAGAATCAGGGCGAGGATCGAATCGATTGTGGCGGCCCTTGTCCTCCTTGCGCATGCGTCTCGGATGTCGAGTGCGGTGATTCCGCATTCTGTAACGGAATCGAGATCTGCGATGCATGGGGACAGTGTGGTCCGGGGCCCGACCCGTGCCCCGGACTGTACTGCGATGAGTTTAGCGACTTATGCTATCAATGTGACACCGACCTGGATTGTGATGACGGTGCGTTCTGTAATGGTGAAGAGATATGTGCGGCCGGTTTCTGCCAGGGTGGTTCGGATCCCTGCCCCACGCTCCCGTGCGACGAGACTTACGATGTCTGCACGGCGTGCAACGAGAACTTGACGTGTGAACAGGGCGAGGACTGTCATACTTGCCCCTCCGACTGCATTGGCAGTAGCGGTGCGGTCTGCGGCAACAATGTCTGCGAAACGGCTGATGGTGAAGACTGTGTAAGCTGTGCAGATGACTGCAACGGCGTGCTCGGCGGAAAGCCCAGCGGACGGTACTGCTGTGGTGACGGTACAGCGCAGTATGGTGTGACCTGCAGTGATCCGCTATGTACCGGCGGTGGCAACACTTGCACGACCGTACCCGCCGAGGGTCAATGTTGCGGTGATGGCGTGTGCGAAGGCGCAGAAAACGACGTGAACTGCTCCGTTGACTGCGGGTGTATACTTCCAAGCGATTGTGATGACGCGAATGAGTGTACCACCGACGACTGCGTGTGCGGCGCGTGCCAAAACACACCCGTTGCAGATCAGACGTTGTGCGCCGGCGGTATCTGTTGCGGCGGCTCTTGCGCTCCCGCAGCTTGCTCCGTTGACGGCGATTGCGAGGATGGTGACGAGTGCACCACGGATACCTGCAACGACGGCGGAACTTGTGCCGCATACTGTGACAACATCCCAGTTGTCGATGAGACACCGTGTGCGGGAGGTGTGTGCTGCAGTGGAGTCTGCAGTGGGCTTACCTGCTCTGTCGACGGCGATTGTGACGACGCCGAAACTTGCACAACTGACACGTGCTACAATGGCGGAACGTGCGCCGCATACTGCGACAACGTATGGGCAAGCTGTGGAATCGAGGATGGTTGTTGCGGGCCTGCATGCACGCCGGCAGACGACTCGGATTGCGCATGCCTGGCCAGAGGCGAGCCATGTTCGGCGAATGACCAGTGCTGTTCAGACAGGTGCCTCAAGGGCGCCTGCAAATAGCGCCGTCGTTCCCGAAAACTCGTGTCCTTTCGCCGTGTATGCTGTGTTGGACCACTGCGCTAGTTCAGCGACTTTGGACCCCTTTGTTGGACCAGCGTTTCTTGCGCGGCCAATGTTCTGCCACGGCGGGGCTCAAGCGACAGCTCAGCGATCGAAGATATCGAACAACGGTATGTCTACTTACACATTGCGCACTCGCAGACCATAAGAAATGAGCAACGGTGCCTAGTACTACAGCGCCACTTGGTCATGGCCTATCCCGTCGGCACGAGGGCAACTCTTCGATCTTGATACCCCTGGCG
>CP070744.1:5358412-5471620 GCA_020348265.1 Phycisphaerales bacterium
GACGCACCACGCGGAAGCCGACTGGGGTGCCACACCCAGCAGGTACACGCCCAGTGTGATACCGGCGCCCGCGATAACGGCACGACAGCCACGTACACGAACCGTGTTCCTTCTCTTTCTTGCAGGACCTGCATACGTCCCAGCGCGGTCGTCATCGATTGTGCTTTCCCAGTTGCTTCTCATGATGTTCTCTCCTTTCCAGCATGGACAATGGCTAAGTACGGGTCTCCGAGCAAGTGTGTAGGGCAACACGGATGCTGTTCCGCGGTTTCCCGAAGGCCGATAGACGGCCCGAGATGCCGTCGGATGGTGGCGGAGGCGTAAAGGCATTTTCGGCCAGGTTGAAATCGTCTGGCGAGCTGAGGGGTCCGGCGTTTAGCGGCAGTGTGTTCCGGCAGTGTCCACGTGACACGAGGCGTGTGCGGTCTCGCGAATCCGACGGGATCGACCCGCCGGGCAACATCCGGCTGCGCTACCATTTCTCTCACCCCAGGGCGGCGCATGAAATGCACTCGGCCTGCCAACACAGGAAATGAACTCGGAAAGCCACCGGGCACTCCGACGTGCAGGCCGCCCGATCAGTGATCGCAGCATAGCCGTTCATGGGGGATCTGCAACCCTGCTGCCCAGCTCACAGATGAAGCCCGACACATTCGAAATCGCGGCACGAGGTGTTGGTGCTGCATCTTCCTAAGCTGCTTTGTCTGATGAATGCGACGGAGGCTACTTACGGTTGGATTGAAGCGCTGGAGCGGAGGGGGGCGGCATCCTGAGCGGGATGGAGCCAGCGGTTCTGCCCCCCGGTGCGGGCTTGTCCCGCCAGCAGTACGCCGAAAAGAACTGATGGGGCCATTTTTCTCACTTTCTTTTGGATTTTACCGTGCGCCTTGCGCGCAGTTGTCGTCTTTGGAAGCAAGAAGTCTCGTTTTCGCAAGCCAAGTAGACCCAGGAGCTTTGCTCAACTCCTGGTACGCCAAGGCGCGCACGGGTGGGCCGTCCACCCGTGCCGCCTCCGCTTCTTTTAGTACTCTCCAACGTGGCTGCAAACCCTGTTTGTGTGAGCACGGGGCGAGGTGAAACGCCGGGGTATAAAATGTGGGCGTATTTGGTACAAGGTCTTTGTATGGGAGGGTGTTCCAGCCAACAGATCTCTTTTGCTCAAGTCGCAGCGGCAGCCGCGCACGGATACGTTTCTGATCTCGCTGACTCGCGATGAGTAGACTGGCTGGGTCGTCGGCCCACATCACCGCTCCGGGGATGCTCGGCCGCTGGGCGCCTCGGTCATGTCCCTTAGAACATACGCCATAACCACTGGTTGGTTACTTCGTGATGGAATATCACTTCGCTGCGCTTGACGCGCGTTCCTAGAGCCTTGGGGCAGCGATCGGCCGCCGTCTGCTTCAGCTCGATGTACTTGCCGTGGCACTCCTCTCCGAGGATTTCCACGGTGAAGCGGCTTGTCTTGGCCAACCTGATGGCGTCGTGGATATTGTCCGGGAGGAACCTGGTTCTCGAACGCTTTCCTTCTGCGTCGGCAGGATCGGGCAACTCTCCTTCAAGTCCTGTCCTAAGCAGCGTGTAAAACAACATGTACGGATTGGCATCCGGGGCGCATGATCTAAACTCGATCCGGGCGGAGCGTTCGTTGCCCAGCGGGGCTCGTATCATGGCGGCGCGGTTGGTGGCGGATGCCTTTATCTGGTTGGGAGCCTCGAAGTTGGGGTCGAGCCGTCGGTAGGCGTTCACACTCGGATTCAGCACCAGGCAGATATCGACCGCGTTGTTGAGGATACGGTCAACGAAGGTCCAGGCTTCCGTTGAGAGTCTGTGCTCACCCCCGCTGTCAAAGAACAGGTTCTTCCCGCCGCGGTTCAAGGAGATGTTGCAGTGCATCCCGTTGCCGTTGACCCCCGCGACGGGTTTGGGGAGAAACGACACGGTCATCCCCAAGTTGCGGGCAACCTGGCGGCAGATCAGTTTGTAGAGATGGACCTGATCCGCAGCTACCACCGCGTCCGAGAAGGCGAAGTTCATCTCGAACTGCGAGGGGGCTACTTCGGGATGGTCCTTCTCGTTGGACAATCCCAATGCTCGCTGTGCTTCCGCGGCCCGGTCCATAAACTGCCTCAGGGGATCCTGCGGCAGCGCGTTGTAGTAACCGCCGGTGGAGATGAATTCGAACTTCCCGGTCTTGTAGTAGTGGCTCTCTGCGTCCGTGCCCTTGAAAAGAAACCCCTCGATCTCCGGGGCGACGTTCATGACCATTCTGTCGTTGCGGTACATCTCCTCGGTGTGACGTCTGAGGCGAGAGCGGAAGTCGGCGGCGTATGGGGATGCGTCCTGCGAGCGCACCTCGCCGAAGACGATCACTTTGCCCGGACCGAAGATGTCCGCCGGGAGCCAATAGAACGCGGGCCAGTCGATCATCAGCTTCAGGTCGGACTCGGCGATCCCGGTGAACCCGCGGATCGACGAGCCGTCGAAAGTGAGATTGTCCGTAGATCTGAGGAGGAACTTCTTGTCATAGTCGAGCATGTGCAGGCGGCCCTCCAGGTCGGAGAAACAGACGGTTACCGCTTTGACGCGCTTTTCGTCGGTGAGGTATTTGCGGCGCTCCTCCTCGATCTGCGACGGATCGACGCGTTCCAGCCGCTGGTGCTTGGCCTCCAGATTCATCTCCTCCAGGCGATCATAGGGAATCTCCAAGAAGTCGCGCAGCTTACCGTCGACGCCTTCCATTGCCTCACTCCTTCATCAAGATGAATATAGGACCAAACCGGCCGAGAAACATTAACGATGCGGATATTTACGCTTCCTGACCAGCCGAGTCAATTAAATCGAAGGACTTTTACAATAAATATTCAGATGTTTACGGCTTGCTCACGCGCCCATCCATCCAGTGAGTGTTTGACAGGCATGGCTGCAGGCGATAGCGTGCGAAAAAGGGCGTGATGGACCAACGGGCCTCTGCGCGGCCCTTTTTTTCTGCCTGCGTGTTTGAACTAGCGTTATTTTCGGATGCGGTGTGATGGCTGAGACGGCTCGAAGGGGTGCTTGTGTTTTTGGCCTGACGTGGGGTGACGAAGGCAAGGGCAAGATCGTGGACCTGCTATGCCCCGCCTTTGACGTTGTGGTGCGTTTCAACGGCGGCGCGAATGCGGGCCATACGGTGCGCGTGGGGAGCGAGTCCTTTGCCCTACATTTGTTGCCTACGGGTGTTCTGCGCCCCGGGCACACCGGCGTGATAGGTCCGGGCGTTGTGGTGGACCCTATTCAGCTCATCGAGGAGATCGACGGGCTGGCCAAACGCGGGATCGACGTGTCGGGAAGGCTCCTGATCAGCGATCGCGCCCACCTGGTTTTGCCCTATCACAAGCTGGAGGACCAGCTAAGCGAGCAGGCCGCCAGCGGTTCGACGCGGATCGGCACTACCGCCCGGGGGATCGGGCCCTGCTATGCAGACAAGATGAAAAGGAGCAACGCGGTTCGTTTCATCGATCTGGTGGGTGATTCCGATCTGGCTGATCATGTCCGGCAGATTGTCGCCGCGCGGAAGGGGATGCTCACAGCCCTGTACGGCTCGGACGGCGATCTTGATGCCGAGGCGGTGCTTCAAGATATCGCCGTTGCGAAGGACCGTTTGGCCGCCTACGTGTGCGATACGACGAGTTATCTTCATGGCGTGATCCATTCAGGAAAGGCGATTCTGTTCGAAGGCGCCAACGGCATGCTCCTCGACGTGGATCATGGGACTTATCCGTTTGTTACCTCGAGCAGCACCGGGCCTCATGGTCTGGCGGCAGGTGCAGGTGTACCGCTGACACAGGTGACGCGTCTTATCGGCACGACCAAGGCCTATACCACGCGCGTAGGGTCCGGACCGTTTGTGACGGAACTGAAGGACGCCCGGGGTGATCGCATACGCGAGGCGGGACACGAGTATGGCACTACGACCGGCCGACCGCGGCGCTGCGGATGGTTTGACTCGGTCGCCTGCCGCTATACTGCCCGGATATCCGGGGTTACCGACATCGCCCTTATGCACCTGGATACTCTCAGCGGGTTTGACGAGGTTGGCATCTGTGTGGCTTACCGGCTCGACGGGGAAAGGATATCCGCACCGCCGGCCAGCGCTGCACAGCTCGAGCGTGTGGAGCCGGTGATAGAACTGGTGCCCGGCTGGCAGGAGGATCTGCGGGCGATCAGGCGATTCGAAGATCTTCCGGCAACGGCGCGGGACTTCGTCCAACGTATTGAGTCGCTCGTGAGAGCGCCGGTGTCGATCGCCGGCGTCGGACCCGACCGGGCCCAGACGCTTGTTCGAGGCCCCATTCAGGACTTGATCAACGTTACCGAGAACCAGGCGGTATAGTCTTTATCATGCCCGAACCACCACTAGATCCTATGGAAGTTCTCGGCCTCGCGGCGGGGCAGATGCCCCAGCACATCGCAATCATTATGGATGGAAACGGTAGGTGGGCGAAGCAGCGGGGATGGCCACGGATCCGCGGGCACGAACAGGGTGCCAAGAACGTGCGTACGATCGTCACCCATTGCGCCCGACTGGGCATCGAAGCCCTCACGCTCTACAGCTTCAGCACGGAGAACTGGAAAAGGCCCAGGGACGAGGTGGACTTCCTCATGGACCTGTACGTCAAGTACCTGATCGGCGAGCGCAGCACGATCATGGACAACAACGTACAGTTCGTTCATGTCGGACGGCGCGAAGGTCTGCCGGACAAGGTGCTCGAGGAGATGGATCAGACCGTGGCTGAGAGCGGGGAGAACAGCGGCCTGAAACTCTGTCTGGCACTCAACTACGGATCGCGCGAGGAGATCGTCGATGCGGTCAGCGAGATCGTCAGCGATGTGCAGGCGGGCAAGATCGACGCGAGCGACATTGATGAACAGCTCATCTCCGGTTCACTCTACACTGCAGGATTGCCCGACCCGGACCTTCTCATCCGCACGGCGGGTGAGCGCCGAGTCAGCAACTTCCTCCTCTGGCAGATAAGCTATGCGGAGCTGCACGTCTGTGAGAAGCCCTGGCCCGAGTTCACCGAGGAAGAGTTGAACGCCGCCATTCGCGACTTCGCCTCCCGCGAGCGGAGGTTCGGCGGGGTGACAACAACAGCGGATGAGCAGGCGAAGTAGGTCAACTGCCTGGGCCTCGAATCTCTCCTCGTACTAATGCCCTCGGTGCGCTCGATCACATCTCGCTGCTGCTGGCAAGCGAGTTTCTGAGGGTGCCGGCGGAGATCCATGCGAGAATGGCGTTGTCATGTACGCCAAGGGCGCAAGTCATGTCTCCTCGACGTGAGATGTTGCGCATAAGCCCCCGAAGGGGGCGAAGGCACTTAGCCACGGGCGAAGCCCGTGGTTCGTGGTATCCGGGAAGATCCGAAGCCCCGGAGGGGCGGTGGAATTTGGGCGTAGCGGTTGGCGCTTATGGACCACCGGCTTGCGAACGTTTAGATGCTAAAGATATGACAAGTCCGTGCCACAACCATCCGTCGCCCCTCCGGGGCTTGTGGATTCGTGACGCCCCTGTTCCACGGGCTTCGCCCGTGGCTAAGCGCCCTTGCCCCTGCCGGGGTACAATCGCCGAGTCGGCAGCTCCGACAAGCGTGTTTCCAAGCGCGTGTACGACGGTCCGTTTCGGGGATGGCACCCTTCTACTCGTGAGTCTCCGTGGCCGGCGCCCCCCCTTGCAGTTGCTGTGCGATCGGGATTACCCGTTTGAGCATGCGCCGCAGGCGCACCAGCAGGATCACGCAGAGAATCCAGATAAACGGAGTAACACCGATGCTGACAGCGATAAGCACGTCTGCGACGGCTTCGAGCAACCCTGCAGGCGTGTATGGCCAAAGGAACTCAACAAATGGAAGGCTGACTAATGGAACCCCTGTGGCGACAGACAGAGCAACGTAGCCAAGTTGTACTACACTCAAGGCCAACACCGAAAGCTCATGATAACCGCCATGTACGGCAACTTGACGCGCATTGCCCGCGACCCACATGGGAAGGATGATTATGGTAGTCAGAACTGCCAACGTGACGGGCACAACTGCATCCCCTGTCAATGGCACTGACAGCGCGACAAGAACTAAGAGCACGGAGGCGACAAATACCACTCGGCGGTATCTTGGCTTGACTGGGGCGGCCTCCCAAGCCAGGGCCGCAAAACCGCATGAGAGGGCCAACTCACCGATCGCACTGGGGACGACTACTCCGAGGATGCACGGACCGAAGAAGAATAGAAGAGGGCTGACAAGGAGTACGGGCTTGGCATAGATAAGCATACCAGCAACGATTCGAAGACTGACCAGCGACTCTGAACTGCAGGCGACGAGTGGATTCTCCAGGGTCTCCCGCACGGTGTGGCCGCATTCCGGGCAATCTCCTGACACCGAAAGCGTGCGGAGGTTGTAGCCACACGAAATGCAGGGAACGTCTATGGCCAGGCTGGCAAGCGGCGGCGTAGAATCCGACTCCGGCACGTATTATCTCGCAGGCCGATGATCACCGTTTATCATTGCATGGAGATGGTAATCGGGATGGTCTTGCGGTTCTATGTCATCGCGTACAGTAGACGCGCTGCGCAGATTGGGCCGGATCAGTTCGGTCGCCGGCGACGGTTTCCATGCCGACACCGCCGAGGAATCTGGTGCCGCTCCCTGTCCGACAGAGGGCGCTAACCGGGTCTTTAGGAAGTGCAGCTGCTTATCGACGTGCCTGCCCGGCAGGCCTATGCTACCGGCTATCCGGCGCGACGCCCGATTGATCCTCGGGTAGGTTCGCAATACGATAAGAGGGTGGACGGAGTTGCTTGGGGCAAGGGAGCATATCCAAGGTCGTGAACGAAAAACCGCGTGGCCGAGCTGGCGGATTACCATGTTGCATGTCGATGTGTGTGATGGCAGGGTCTCTTGAAGAACTGAGATTGTAGATGTTTGAAGAGAGATCGCTCCAGCAGAGAAGGAGGACTCCAATGGCCGATGAGCCGGTGATGATAAGGCGCACCAACACGGTAGAAGAAGCAGACATCATCGTGGCATGGTTGGATGAACAGGGGATCGAAGCTACGGTTTATGATCACGAGAATCCGGGCGTCATTGCCTTTGGGGTGACGGACACGGAAGGTATCGAGATCTTCGTAGCCGACGCTGAGATCGCCGAGCGGGCCAAAGAGCTGCTGGAAGAGCATGACCGGTTGCATGCTGAGGAGGCGGCCGTCACCTCCGGAGAGACGGTTCAGGTTCAGTGCGAAGAGTGCGGTCACCTGAATTCGTATTCGGATGAATTGCGCGGATCGGTGCAGGAGTGCGCAGAGTGTGACGCGTATGTCGACATCCCCGAGGCTGGGGAGTGATCGTCGCCCCGTCGGGCGATCAGCGCTCGGGCCGGTCGAACTCGCCTTCCTTGTCTTTGGACTCCTGGATGTCGGGGTCCTCGATCCGGAATCCATAATCGAACATCTTGATAAGATACTCCCGCGCAGTATCCAGCGCCTCGTCTCTTTTTTCCTCGAGATCGCGTCGATCGCGATCGCCCGAAAGCGTCCTTCGCCCACGACTTCGGCCTGAGGAACTGCCTCCGGAGCGGCCATCGGCGTTACCGAGGACGCTGCCGATCCGTCTAATCTCGTTTTCGCAAGTGTGAGTTGCGAACTTCCACACTCGAATAAGTTCATCGTCCGCTTCCGGACCGGCGAAAATGGCGGCGGAGAGCATAGCCGTCTCGAGTCTTCTCACACGGCTAATGCCTTTGGCAAACTCACCACGGGTATTACCCTCCAGGCGACGGGCAGCCCTCAGGAAGTCGCGCGCCTCCCGGATCGATTCGTCGGCAAGCGCCGAGCCGGCTTCTGCGAAGACGGCGGGATCACTCAGCGGTTTGCCGTCGTATCGATAGTTCTCGAGACGTTTGAGCACATCCGCATGCGCGCGGGCGAAAACCGCGAGGTTCTCGTCTTTTGAGCGCGCAGATTTGCGAAACGCCCGGCTCGCATCCGAGTAAGCTCCTTCGCGCAGATGAGATACTGCCTTCAACAGAGTCACCTGTTCCTTCTCATCCGCCCGCAGACTCTTGTATTCGGCTGGCATCAGCCAATTATCGAGATCCGTGCGCACTGCGCCGGGATCATCAGAGAGCAGTCCTTTTGCGATCCGCTTCAGTTCACTGTCGGCCGACGCGAGTACATCCATCAGGCCAAGGCCGCCGGTGCGGCCTCCACTTGCCGGTGCCGTATTGAGCGTCACGTAATCGGTCTTGCCCAAATCGAGAGTAATTGCGGTATTCGTGGTGGCGATCGCCGCGGAGACCTGCGACTTCTCCAACTTGCCGGTGAGACGACGTCCATCTGTAAACAGGATGACTTTCATCTCGCCGGGGCCCGTCTCAATGCGCTCAATCTCGTCCAGGGCCGTCTCGATTGTCCCGGCCCTGCTCTTGACGGCCAGCTTGCCCCGGATGTCCGCAAGCACCAGATGGCACACGTCGGTATCGACAGTGATGACCTCGCCGGCAACGGGCTCAAGTGTGCGACCGGATTGCCGGAAGCTCACCACGCTTACGTCGGAGAAGGCCTGCTTGTTGATGCTGCCCCCTTGCGGCTTGAACTGGAATCCTCCATCAACCTTCGGGGCCTGTATATGGTTACCGCCCTCGAGGAACAGGTGAGCGCCGTCGCTGTTCATCATGATGTAGGCGATTGCAGATGTGGGTACCTCAATCGCACCAATTGCTGAGTCCCAGGTCACGGTATCTGTGGCAACCGTGCCGTAAATCCGGTCGCCATTGTCATAGAATAGGACGTCGCGATCGAAGAAGCGCTTGAACTCCGGAACGACGATGCGCCCGTCCTCCTTGGTGAGCACATCCATGAACGGGGTCAGGTCCGTTCCCTCGGTTATTTTGCCGAGGTCGAACGCGTTGCGGACCATCTGCCCGGTGAGCTTGGCCGGAACAAGCGAGCTGTACTTCGCGCCTCCGGTGTCTTCCCGTCCCTCGGGGGGTTGCATGAGGGTTACGGTTCCAACCAAGAAGCCGTCCTGATCGACCACGGGCCCGCCGCTGTTTCCGGGGCGGGCGACCACGTCGGTGTAGATCATGCGAATCCGCCCGCCGGGTGTGCGCGGGAAGGCAAGTACGTGGCCCTCGTTTTCCGACACTGGGGCGTGCCCTTCACTGCCCGTGGGACGTTGGCCGTCGCCGCCTGGAAAACCTAGTGCCCAGACTTTCAGGCGTTTCTTGAGGCGTGACTCGGGAAGAAGTCTGAGGAAGTGATCAGGTCTCAACTTCTTGCCATCTTTGGTGTACACCTGCAACAGGGCCTGATCGGCAGCTTCGTTCTGGTAGAGGACTTCAGCGTCCCAGGATCTCTCTTCACCCTCTGTCCCGGAATCCGTGATGATCGTCCAGTTGAGCTTGCCGGTGTTGTAGTGGAACTCCTGTTTCTGTGCGGGGCTTTGCAGGTGAGTGGGATCGACGACGTGGTTGTTGGTGATGACGAGTCCCGTGCCGTTGATGAAGAAACCCGACCCCGAGCCCAGAATAGTATCCCCTCTGCTTCGCTCCGACGCCCGGGTAAAGACCATCACCGTGGCCTTTCTCACCTTCTCGACGGTCTCTGCCTTGATGTGCTGGGCACGGGCGGCTGAAGGGTGGAGGGAGGCAGCAATTCCTGTTGCGAGGGCCAGCGCCACCCTGATGGAGTCGCAACGTCTTTTGCCCTTCCGGACCCCGTGAGACAGCCTCGTGACCGATTCCCTCATCTCGGTTTCTTTCCTCGTTGGGACCCCAAACATCCGGCGTCGACAGGAGCACGTTCGCACCAGCGGAAGACCCGGCACCTGCTACATTACTGAGCCTGACGCTTAACACCGTGCGTACAATATGGTAAGTTCGTTCGCGGGCTGATGTCAACCGTGACTTCAGGCTCGGGCGCTGCTTATCGAGGCGCTTCCTCCTGGTGTGCTCCCCTTGGGGGTGGTACGCACCAGCCTGCGGGGGAATGGGACTGAGGTTAGGGCTATTCCTCGACCGTCGACAAGGTTGGCGCCCCAGCCGATAGACTTAACATTCCCTTCGTTTGGGCCGAGGTATGCCGGGGCGAGGGCGGGGAGATCTTCCGGCGGGGGTGTTTTTCCAGGTGTGTTCTCCCGCCGGACCGGAGCATTGATTAGAGTGACAGCACTTTTGTCGGTAGGACCAGCAGTGCCGCCTGGCCCGCTGAGCATCGTTGAGAGGTAAACAGACATGGGAAACTCTCGCACAAAGAACCAAAACCCGGCTGAAGAGACCTGGCGAGTATTCCGCATAATGTCGGAGTTCGTGGAGGGGTTCGAGATGATGTCTCGCGTCCCACCGGCCGTGTCCGTGTTTGGGTCCTCGCAGAGTCCCCCTAACGATCCGTACTATTCAGTTGCGGAGGCGCTGGCCCGTTCGCTGGTGGAGCATGACTTCGCCGTGATCACAGGCGGGGGGCCGGGAATTATGGAAGCGGCCAACAAGGGCGCAGCGGAGGCGGGAGGTGTGAGCGTCGGGTTGAGCATCTTCTTGCCGGAAGAACAGGAGGCCAATCCCTACCAGACCGTCTCGCTGGATTTCAGGTACTTCTTCTGCCGCAAAGTCATGTTCGTGAAGTATGCGGTTGCCTTCGTGTGCTTTCCCGGCGGCTTTGGGACGATGGATGAGTTCTTCGAGTCCATGACCCTCATACAGACTGAGAAGGTAAGACCGTTTCCCGTTGTTCTTGTGGGCAGCGATTTCTGGATGCCCCTGGTCGACTGGATGACCAAGTATCAGCTCACGGAGCATAATTACATACAAAAGCGTGATCTCAAGCTGTTTAGCATCACCGATGACGTGGATGAAGCAGTGCAAATCATTGCTGAATCTTACCGGAAGGCGAAGAGTCCGGCCGAGGCAACGGAACCGGTGCCGAGCATGACCGCTGAAGGTACGTTTACCGGCCGGCAGCCACAGAGGCCGGGCGGAGGCAGGCGCTACGAAGACCTCGCGAGATAGGGTTGCGCGTGGTTATCCACGCCACACATGCACATCCGACTGTCGGACTGAAATCGTTTTTGAGGGGAGACGAAGGCACCGCAGACGAGCCAGCCAGCGATGAGAAGCTCAGCCTACCAAGCCTGGGAAATCGTGTTGCCCGCGACGTTGTGCACTTGTAATTGAGGGTATAAAAGGCTATCATAGGGCGGATGTCGTAGGGTCGTCCGCGGCTGCGCGGACCAGCAACGCCAGGAGGTGTAGTCTTCCCAGCTATCACGGTTGCCAATTCGCGACTGAACAGCAGCGTTCTATTGTTGAATGCGCATTATACTGCGCTGCGCGTGGTTAGTGCGCGCCGCGCGTTCGCCCTGCTCTTCAAGCAGGATGCCCGGAAACAGCCCGTTGCGGAAGTCGTCAACGTCGAAGACGGGCACTACGTTTCGTACGATTTTCAGGATTGGGCCCAGCTTAGCGCATTGAAAAGGGAGTTCGAGCCACACGAGCACGACTGGGTTCGCACGGTCCGTTCCCACCTGCTGATTCCGCGCATAATCCGGGTCTTGACCTTCTCCAAGGTTCCCAAAAGAGAGGTTAAGTTCAACCGCCGTAATATCTTCGCTCGCGATCACAACACCTGTCAGTACTGTGGCAAGAAGTTCCCCACGTCAGAGCTGAGCCTGGACCACGTTATCCCGCGCTCGCGGGGCGGGGCTACCCGCTGGGAGAACATCGTTTGCGCGTGTGTTCGCTGCAACGTCCGAAAAGGCGGACGAACGCCTGTTCAGGCGAGTCTCAAGCTGATCAGGAAGGCAGCCAAGCCTCGTCGCAACCCGAGCGTTGCGATACAGCTTTCCGACGAGCGGTATGCATCCTGGAAAGAGTTTCTCGACGCGGTTTATTGGGACGTTGAGCTTCGATAACTCTCCACCTGGTCACGACGGTCTTCTCAGGCGCAAGGCTTGCATCCGAGAAGTGTCTGGTTCCTGTCCACTTTCTTGCCTACTTCATTTGGGATGAAGCGGGCGGATATCGCCTCCGATGATACACGTGAGCTAGAGAGGTTCCTTGAGGATCGATTGAGGCCCCGGACACACAGCATGAGTTTGCGCATGCTGCGGCGGGTCCGGGAGCATTTCGGTCTTACGGGGTGGGCGAACCCAACGCCAGGCCCTTAATCGCCTGGTACGGAGCTGAAACTGGAAGCGAGTAGCTTGACCACATCAGCAGATATCGATGTTTGTGTTCTGGAGGACGATCTCGATCAGCAGCGGCTGATCGCGCGCGTGCTCGACAACAGGGGTTTGACCGTAAGCGCAGCTGCCGATGCGATGCAGGGCCTTGAGGCAGTGGCTCGCGCCCGTCCCAAGGTCATCCTCTGCGACGTGGAACTACCGGACCGAAGCGGCGTGGAAGTCTGCAGGTCGCTTCGGAAGAACCCGGAATGGTCGACGTGCTACATCATGCTGATGAGTGCCAGTGCCTTGTGCGATCTATCCGCGGCGGTGGTCGACGCAGGTGCCGACGACTATCTGGCCAAACCTATAGACCACGAGGAACTCGTGGCACGTGTCCGCGTGGGTATGCGGATGTCCTCGCTGCACGATCAGCTACGGCGAGCGGCGATTACCGATGGCTTGACCGGTCTGCACAATCACGACCACTTCAACCGGCTGCTGGAATCCGAGATGAGCCGAACACGCCGGTACGGACACCCACTCGCGCTGATCATGATGGACATGGATTTCTTCAAGGCGATCAACGACACGTTTGGCCACCTGGTCGGCAACGCCGTGCTGGAGAAGGTCGCATTCATTCTTCGCGAGAGCATACGCGAGGTTGATTCGGCAGCCCGATTCGGCGGCGACGAGTTTGTAATCATCCTGCCGCAGGCTACGATAGCTGATGCTCTTCAGGTGGCCGAGCGCATCCGTGCGACACTTGCCGAATCACTGCGCATCGAAGCACTGCACGGTCATTCCTTGACCGCATCGTTGGGAATTGCTGATTCCGACGATCCCCGCGTGTCCTGTGCTGCTGATCTTGTGGACATGGCCGACCGGGCTCTTTACCTGGCCAAACATCGTGGGCGCAATCAGGCTGCCTGCAGCAACGAGGTCGAAGAAGGAGCCGAGTTGGTAGCGACGCTGCAGGACGACGAAGTGGTTTCGCTGAAGCGACGTTTGACCGCGCTGAGTGTCCGGGCCAAGGATGTGTACATGCAGAGCGTTGCCTCATTACTGCAGGCCCTGGATGAGAAGGATCCCTTTACCGCCAGACATGCGGTGAATACTTCGTTTTATGCCAAGGAGATCGCGGAGCAGATGGGCTGCAGCAAGGCAATCGTAAAGGCCATCAAGAACGCAGCCCTCCTGCACGACATTGGAAAAGTGGGCGTACCCGACAAGATCCTCATGAAGCGCACCCCACTCACCCGACTGGAGCGAATGGTCGTAGACCAAGTACCGGCAATTGGAACGCGCATCGTCGATCATCTGCGTATTCTCGAGACCGAAGTGCAAATCATCCGTCATCAAAGGGAGCATTTTGACGGATCGGGATTCCCCGCGGGCATGCGCGGTACCCTCATACCCGTAGGGGCGCGGATCCTGTTGGTGGCCAACGCCTTTGATGCGATTACGACCGACCGGGTATACAGGAAACACCGGGGCATCGAGGAGGCCCTGGCCGAGATCGATGCCTGTGCAGATACACAGTTCGATCCTCGGGTGGTGATGGCTCTGCGCCAAGTGGTACAGCGCGACCGGGTAGCCTGGCAGCGACGCATCGACGATACGGTCGCGGCGATGCGCGTGCCCTCAGGCGATCGCGAGGCAGCCGTGCCCGAATTCTCGCGAATCGATCCGATCTAATACATCAAATCCAATCAGGTTCTAATCGAGCCAATCCCCAAGAGTCCACGCAAGCCGCACCACAACGTACTCGTTGACCCTGGAAGGTCGTCACGGCGAGAACCGATCTTCCCCCGGGGACCACAGAGGGGCTGGCACACAGGTCCGCTAGATGCTAGGATCAGTGCGGCGGCACCAAGCGGCAGCGCCGGCCCTTGTGCTGCGGGCTCGCTGCGATAAGGCGACTGCCGGGGTTTGCGGAAGCGACGGAAGCTAAGTCATGGATGATCGTGGACACCTCACCACTGAGCAGCGAAACCCCCAATCCAAACGTCTGGACCGTATGTCGACGGAAGAAGCGTTCGATCTGATAAACGCAGAAGACGCGGGCATCGCTGCTGCAGTGGCGGATGCACGAGAGGAGATCTGTCGTGCTATCGAGCTCGTGGCGGGTGCCTTTCAGGCGGGAGGAGGACTCGTTTATGTCGGGGCGGGGACGAGTGGTCGGCTTGCGGTGTTGGATGCTACGGAGTGTCCACCCACGTTCCTTTCCCCTCCATCGACCGTACAGGGTGTTATCGCCGGCGGACACGAGGCTCTTACGCGCAGCATCGAGGGGGCGGAGGATAGTCCGCTTGACGGCGCAGCAGCTATAGACCAGCGCGATGTCGGTGCCGAAGACGTGGTCTTTGGGATTGCCACGGGAGGTACCACGCCCTTTGTACATGGGGCTCTGCAGCGGTCTCGACAGCGCGGTGCCAAGACAGTGTTCCTTGGGTGTGTTCCGAAAGAACAGGTGGTCGACGAGGCAGACGTCTCCATCCGCGTAGTGACCGGTCCGGAAGTGCTCACCGGCAGCACACGCATGAAAGCCGGTACAGCCACTAAAATGGTTCTCAACATGGTGACGACCATTGCCATGGTGAGGGTGGGGAAAACGTACGAGAACTTGATGGTGGACGTGAATACGGGTGCGAACGCCAAACTGGTGGACCGCGGCACACGAATCATCCAGACGGTCAGCGGATTGTCGCGCGATGAATCGCGCAGACTGCTCGACAATGCCGGCGGACACGTCAAGACGGCGCTGGTAATGAATGCCAAAGGTGTGGATTGTGAAACGGCAAAGTGCCTTCTCGAAGAGCAGGGCGGCCACGTCGCCAAGGTCATAGATCGGTCGTCGATACGCGATGCAGGGATGTGATGATGGGTAAGGAGACCATCCAATGGAGGGTGTGGCAAATACACAGATTGGAAGGCAGCGCTCCGCAGTCGGATGCCTGGCGCCTCTCGTATTATTCTCATTGAGTTTCACCTTGCTTGTTGGTGGGTGTAACAACCCCAGCCCGAGGAGTGCGCGCGGCAAACATATTGATCGGACAATCCGCGCGATTTGGGTGACAAGGTGGGACTACAAGACTCCGCGCGACATCGCCACGATTATGAAGAACTGTTACAAGGCTGGTTTCAATACGATTCTTTTCCAGGTGCGGGGCAATGGTACGGTATTCTATCCTTCGAGGATCGAGCCTTGGGCCGATGAACTGGGTGGGCGTGACCCGGGTTTTGATCCGCTGGCCGTCGCAATTACTGAAGCCCACCGGCGCGGACTCCAACTGCATGCCTGGGTAAACGTCATCCCCGGATGGCGCGGCGAGAGGCCTCCCACGAATTGGCGCCAGTTGTATCACACCAGACCGGACTGGTTCTGGCGCGACACACAAGGCCGGCGACAGCCTCCCGGATGGTATGTAAGTCTGAACCCCTGCTATCCGGAAGTGCGTGAATACCTCGTTTCGGTGATGAGGGAGATAGTCGGCAAGTACCGGGTGGATGGTCTGCACTTAGACTACATCCGATTTCCCAATGAATGGAACGATTCCTATCCGCACGGTGCACGCGTGCCCGACTATCCTCGCGATCCGCGGACGTTGGCGCTCTTCAAGAGCGAAACCGGGAAAACCCCGGATTTGTCGCCGCAACGTTGGGATCTGTGGCGTACGGAGAAGATCACCCAGGTGGTGATTGATATCCGCGCTATGATTGCCTCGGTCAATCCACATGTGAGGCTGTCCGCGGCGGTAGGCGCCGATGCGGATCGGGCCAGGCGCAAGTACTTTCAAGATGTCCGCCGGTGGTTGGAGCTGAGACTGCTGGATGCGGTCTATCCGATGAACTATGAGAAGGATATGCCCTCCTTCGCTCGCCGGTTGGAGATGTGGTCGGCGATGCGGCCGGGGATTCCGGTGGTCATGGGGGTGATGTTCGATAAGCGGGACAGCGGTGTGGTGAACGAACAGATCAAGCGGACTCGGCAAAGGCCTGGACACTTCTCCGCTTTTGCATATAACTCGCTGTTTGAACGACTCGATGAACATGGGCGGCGGATGCGCGACGGGCAGAGTCGCTCGCGGGCGGATCTGCGCCGCAAGGTAATTCCCCATATTCGTCGAATTGGGAAGTTGAAAGCCTAGCGACCTGCACGGAGCGCGAAATGATCGCAGTCGGCATCGACGTGGGAGGCACACAGACACGTGTCGGTGCGTTCAACACCGATGGCACAGGGGATATAAAGCCGGTTGTCAGGTGTCATCCCAGCGTCTGCGACAGGCATGGCAATATGCTTGTCGACTGGATGGTCCGAGCTGTTGGCGAGGTTATTGAAGAGAGCCTTGCTGGAGGTACTGCCTGCAACACTCCTGCCAAACGGCAGAGAGAGACCACTGAACCGCCACATGACGAGGTTGCGGTCATCGGATTGGCCTTGCCGGGAATTCTGGATCGTTATCGGCACATACTAATCCGGTCGGTAAATGCGGCGTTTTTTGAGCGAAGGCCCATTGTCGACGAACTCGCAGAGCGAACAGGGCATCACGTCTGTTTGATGACCGATGCGGAGGCGGCTACTTGGGGTGAGTACAGTGCGCGTGCCATTGATGAGCCTGCCTACAGGAAGTGCCGGCCCGGGCTTAGGCGCGCGGTCCGGTGTTTTGTGCATCTTCGGTTGGGGACCGGGGTTGCCTGTGGAGTGGTGATCGAAGACAGCCTCCGGTGCTCGGACGTAAATCGCTCATGCCATCTGGATGAACTTGTCATTGACCGTAGTGACAACGCATTGACCTGCCCGTGCGGTCAGCGTGGATGTTTGGAGACTGTGGCTTCCGGCCCAGCCCTGCGCAAAGCGTGCGCAGATGCAGGGTACTCTGATAACTTATCCGATCTGCAGAGCGGTTGGGAACACCACGAGGAGACTGCCCGCACGATTGTCCACAATGCAGCTCAGGCATTGGCCCAGGCGTTTACGCAACTTGCTGAATATTCCGATGTTATTGTCATTTCCGTTGGTGGGGGAGTTGTAACAGCACTGCCGGCCCTTCTCCATGAGGCGATCAGAGTGTACAACATTCACCAATCACCCTGTAAGCACGGCCTGGTTCAAATCATCGGGGCAAAGTGCGGCGACCATGCCGGCGTTATCGGGGCGGGACTGTTGGCCGTTGAATACTTGTGCCACTCATTAGATGTCCCGTGAGGTCCCCTTGAGGACTGCCGCCGTCGTCCCTCATTCCGAGCCGTCCCGATGCACATCGGGATCAGGGAGCGGAATGCATGGGGTCGACAACCGCGGCTCCAATAGACCGGCAAGATTCGTCAATATTGGGGATGCAGGCGATCGATCCTCCTGGTAGGATTGCTCGGACGTCGAGGGCACGTACAAATGGGTGCGGAAGTCGACATCACGCGCAAGGGCATCCTGGTCGGTCTTCTTGATACGTTATACGATTACTTCAAGGATGACCTTCCGGGTATTGTGCGCTTCCCGACGCGCCTTGCCCTTGCCGTTGCCCACAAGGCATCCCCGGACCAGCGGGCCGCCCTCAAGAGCGCAACGAAAGCAGACATAGAGGACGCAATCCTCCATTCATCCCTGGCTGCTGAGTACGCTGCCAAGGGAATGCTCACGGCCCAGGCGATCGATGATGCTGTGCGGCATCTCCAGCGGGCGTTCGTCGAAGGTATCGATGCAATCCGTGTGGATGTGGCTGAGGTCAAAGGTGATACGGGTGAGAGTCTTGCGATACTGCGGAGACTGGCCCGGGAATCGCGCGAGCGCGGCGATCTCGATCGGCCATTTACCCTTACTCCCCCGAGGAACATCCCCCCGCGGAACAAGAAGTTCGCCGGGCGGCGGGCTGAGCTCGACGAGGTCCACCGGCGGCTCTGCGGGGAGGCCGAGCTGGGCGTTACCCAGGAGACGGCTGCCCACGGCTATGGCGGGAGCGGCAAGACCGCCGTGGCCATCGAGTATGCCTGGACCCATCTGGACGACTATCCCGGCGGGGTCTTCTTCGCCCTCTGTGACGCGGACGTGCTCACCCCGGCAATAGCCGCCCTGGCCCCCCACTTATGGATCGAGGATGCCGAAACCCAGGAGCGAACCGCCCTTCTGGTGAAGATGCGCCTGGAAGGGGGCCCGCCCGCACTGCTGATAATGGACAACGTGCGCGATACCGCCCAGTTCAACTCCGACGAGTGGACGGGCGTCCTGCCCGGCGGGAGCTGCCGCAGGCTCATCACCACGCGGAGTGATCGACTCGGCGATGTGGATATGTACCCAATCCAGCGGCTACCCCGCGATCAGGGCATCGAGCTGTTGGCCAAGTTCCGCCCCGACGCTGCCGATCCCGTAAGCGAGGAGCTTCTGGGCAACATCGTGGACTTCTTCGACGGCCTGGCTGTGGGGTTGACCGTGGTGGGTGTCTACATGTCCATCCACCCGGAGCTGCCCTGGACCGATTTCGCTGCCGGATTGGAGAACAAGGGCCTGGGCGGGGTCCGAACGATGGAAGACGAGGTAGGCATACTTCCCCAGCGCTACAACCAGCGTGTCGACGCCATCTTCGATGATACCTTCGATGTCCTCCCCGCCGAGCAGCAGCGGGCCCTTCAGTACGCCGCCCTGCTCCCCGAGGATTCCATCGTGCGCCACTGGCTGACCTACCTGCTGGAGCGCGACGATGAGGTGGAGCTTCCCGATCTGGTGGGCTACGAGAATAACCCGGCAGAGCCGACCGTCTCAGCCCTGCTGAAGAGGGAGTTACTCCGTCCCGTTGCTGACGACGAGAGTATCCTCGACCTGCACTGCGTGCTGCGCCAAAGATTGTGCGAACGACTCGGCGAAGACGAAGCGAATCGTGACCGACTCCTCGGCGGTATCGTCAACCTCGCGGAAGCCCGTGGCAAGGCATCCTACGATACGAGTACGTACAAGACTCTGCGAGGTGAGCACGCCTGGCTGTTTCTGCTTGCCAACTGCCTTATTGACCGCGGGAGAAGTAGTGCCGGCGTGGGACTGCTTAACGCCCTCAACTTGGCAAGCTGGAAAAACGTGCCGCTGGCCGCCTCCGAACCTCTCTTTCACGAGCGTCCGCGATGGCTGGGTGGTGCCCTTGATAACTCGGTTACGCTTGCCAAATCAGATCCGCCCCAGGCCCCTCCACTGTGGTCCAACCTCGTCGCTGCGCGAGTGGACGTAACCGGGCTCCAGTCGAAGCGCGAGCATTTGGAGCGGATGATCGCAAGAATGGAGAACTGCTTGGATCCGGACGATCCAGATCTGGCGGCGAGCTACTCCGAACTGGCAGCAGTCCTTCAGGACCTCGGCGACTTAAGCGAGGCACACAAGCGTATGGAGCAAGCGCTGGCGATCGATCAGAAGCACTTTGAGTCGGACCACCCAACCCTGGCGACAAGTTACTCCGATCTCGCAACAGTCCTTTGGGACCTCGGTGATTTGAGCGAAGCCCGCAAATGTCTGCAAAGAGCCGTTGCGATTTGGGAGAAAGACTTCCCGCTGAACGAGCAGACCTTGGTGGCGAGTTACCACAAACTCGCGTTGATTCTCTGGGCCCTCGGAGATTCGAGCGGAGCCCGTGATCACCTGGAACGGGTCATTGCGATAGATGAGAAGCGCCTTGACCCGAAGCACCCCACACTGGCAATAAGCTACACCAACCTCGCGGGGATTCTCCATGACCTGGGCGATCTGCCCGGAGGCCGTCAGCGTATCGAACAGGCGATTGCGATCGATGAGAAACACTTCGACCCGGACCACCCGAGTTTGGCGACAAGCTACAACAACTTAGCCCACATCGAGTTGGCGGACGGTAATCGCGAGAAAGCCTGCGAGCTGTGGCAGCTTGCATATAGGATCTTCAGGAAACACTTCGACGATGACCATCCTAACGTCAAGGCAGTCGTCGAGATGCTGCAGAAATACTGCGGCGGTGTGCCGGAGGTGTAGCCCAACCGCCCTCGGCCAGGGGCGAATCCAGTGTGTGCCATTCAAATCGGGTGCCATGCCCAAGCCGAAGGCGCCGGCATGCTGGCTCGCAGGTCGCTTAGCATGGCGGCGTCCCGGCGCGCCGGGACTTAGCCATGGCACTCTTGCTCGCCACCCGTGCTTGGCTCCGGCGTCCGCACACGCGAGGGCGGGTGTGCCACACCCGTGCTTGGCTCCGGCGTCCGCACACGCGAGGGCGGGTGTGCCACAGGGCTCGATAGTCGATCGTCCACACTGGTGGACAAGCCACCGGTGTCGCCCGGCGTACGGACCGATAGCCTACATTCCACCGATGACGGGCAAGGCCAACAGTCCGACCTGGTCGAAGTTCCGCGGCTGCTGGACGAGCCGCCGGTGCCACGCAACCAAGGCGCTGGTGCGAGGTGAACGAGCCCTCGGCGTCACCCGTAGCCTTCTTATCGGGGTGTCCGCCTGCGCCTGGAACTGCGGCAACGACTATGTGGGTTTTTGGCCTGAAATGCGGCTTTTAGGAAATCTTGGCTTGACATAATACCGCTGGGGCGATAGGATGCTTACATTCGGGTGAGGGTCGTCAGGTTCTTGACGGCCGTTTTGGAGAAGTGAATACCGGCTACGGAGTGTGTGGAAAGAGCATGTGGCATTGTCTGCCGTACCCGTCGAGTTGGCGATGTATGGGCAGCGTTTGAAAGTTGAAAGATCGCGGCCTTTCATATCGGGGCTTGTGAAGGTACCGCGGGAGGGGATGGACGTATTATGAAAAACAACACATGGCGATTGTTGGCCTTAACGGTAGCACTATTCATCGGCGGCACGGCCGCTGCGGACATGGTCGTGTTTGAACTCGATACCGAGTTCAGCGGGGCTTACCCTCCGGAGGGCACCGGTCCCTGGCTGCGGGCGACCTTCGATGATGGCGGTAGTGACCTGACTTTGACGCTTGAGAGCTTGCTGACCGGTGACGGTGAGCACGTGAAGATCTGGGACTTTAACCTGGATCCGCTCTTGGACCCCACGCTGCTCGATTTCACCTACGCGGGCTCGTCAACGGGCCCCGCAGCGAGCATAAGTACGGGCGTTAACGCATTCAAGGCGGACGGCGACGGCCTGTACGACATCCAGTTCGACTGGGGCGATCCCAGTGAGTTCACCGCGGGCGAAGTAGTCGAATACACGATCGACTCGCCAGAGACGCTGACGGCATCTTCGTTCAGTTTCCTCAGCGCACCGGCTGGCGGGCACGGCCCATTCCTGACCGCCGCTCATGTGGGCGGGGTCGGCGATGAGGACCAGTACAGCGGGTGGATCACCGGCGAGCAAGTTATCGTGCCGGTTCCCGGAGCAGCCCTATTGGGGATGGTGGGAATCGGACTGGTCGGTGCATTCCGCAAGCGCTTTGTCTGAAACGCAACATTCGTTGATGCCGGGTAATACTACTACGCCGCACGCTCGTAAGGGTTGATTCCTGCGCGCCCGTGCGGGGCGCTACGTTCTTTGTCTCAGATAGATGCCGCTTCCCCGTGTTCTGCGTTGACAGGTCCAAGCCCGAGATAGTCGACCGGTGGGAAAGCCAACCTATTCGCCAATCACCTGGACGATTACGTGGCGAGTGCGTCCTCGCGTGTCGAAGTCAAGCAGGACGATCTGTTGCCACGTGCCCAGGGGCATTCGTCCATCGATTACGGGTATGGTCAGGCTTGCTCCCAAGAGCGATGCCCGGACGTGAGAGTGCCCGTTATCGTCGTGCCAGGTCTCCTCATGCAGGTAGCGCCCGTCTTCCGGAGCAAGCCTCTCGAACAGGGTTTTCAGGTCGTTATTGACCAGCCCGGGTTCGAACTCGGTCGTGGTGATGCCCGCGGTGGAGCCAACCACGAACACCGCGGCCGTCCCGTTTGTTATGCTGCCGGAAGAAATGCAGCTGCTAACCTGGTCGGTGATGTTGAGAACTTGGTTGTTTCCGTGGGTAGAGATCTGGAATTCGTGCGGTTCTACAGGCATGACGGCGATTCTAACGCTTGAGCAGCGGCGATCAACCTTGTGCCGTCCAGGCTCGACCCCGTGACACAATCGACAGGGCATGAATCCTACACTGGAATCGTTGATATGGACCGGAGCCACGTATGGTACGACGGTGCTCATCCGCTTCCGCATCCCGATGTACCTCGGGACGGCCCGGATAGGGCGAATGGAAGCACAGCTCAGAGAGGCTCCAGTTGCATTTGGCCACGTCCCGTAGCATAGTATTGTCATGTCTGCTCTCGACTACAGAACCGCCGGTGAATCCCACGGCCGAGCGCTGGTGGCCCTTATTGAAGGGATACCCGCAGGGATTTGCCTTGATTTCGATCTGATCAATGCAGAGCTCCGGCGACGGCAAGGCGGGTACGGGCGCAGCGGGCGGATGCGAATAGAAGCGGATTGTGCCGACGTGCTTTCCGGCCTGCGTGGCGGGGTTACCATCGGCTCCCCTGTTGCGATTCAAATCGAGAATCGCGACTACCGCATCGACGAAGCCCCTCCCGTGCGTCGTCCGCGACCCGGCCATGCGGACCTGGCAGGTAGCCTGAAGCATCTTGATACGGACTGCCGGAACACCCTAGAGCGAGCCTCGGCGCGAGAGACGGCGGCGAGGGTCGCTGCGGGCGGCGTTGCCCGGTGTCTGCTTGGGGAATTCAACATCGATGTGATCGGGTACGTCGTGCAGATTCGAGACGTAGTCGCTAAGGTTGCTGCCGACACCCCGCCGGCCAAGTTACGCACTCTGCGCGATGCGAACGAGGTCTACTGCCCGGATGAAGCAGCGGCCCAGAAGATGCTTGACGCCATAAAGCGAACTAAAGGTGACAAAGACACGGCAGGTGGCGTAGTCGAGGTGCAGGTCCACGGTCATCCTCCGGGGTTGGGGAGCTGTGCGCGGTGGCAGGATAGACTCGACGGTAGACTGATGCAGGCAGTGGGTTCGATTCAGGCGTTCAAAGGCGTCGAGATCGGCATGGGGTTTGCGGCAGCGGGTAGGCTGGGAAGCGAAGTGCACGATGAGATTGCCTATAACCCTGACTCGCGCGACTCACACAATCTCGGCTTCGTCCGTCGATCCAACAATGCCGGCGGCCTGGAGGGGGGGATGACCAACGGTGAGCCCATAGTAGTGCGCGGGGCCGTGAAGCCGATAAGCACACTTGGCAAGGGGCTGGGCAGCGTGGACCTTGAGACCAAACGTCCCGAACGCTGCGATTACGAGCGGAGCGATATTTGCGCCGTGCCGGCAGCCAGCGTAGTCGCTGAGAACGTGGTGGCGTTTGAGGTCGCCCGGGCCTTTGTCGTCAAGTTTGCCGGTGATACGCTCCAAGAAACCCGAGCTGCTTACGACTACTATCTGAACACGGCGCGCTTGCTGGGCGAGTCTGTCTGACAGGTTCGAGCGGAGGCGCCGCTTGCGGAGAATACGACTAATAGACAAAAGGCGGCTGTGGCGGAATTGGCAGACGCGCTAGACTTAGGATCTAGTTGGGGAGACCCAGTGGAGGTTCGAGTCCTCTCAGCCGCATTACATGTAGTCGCGACCGGTCCTGCAGAGTAGCCGGTTCCTGCGGCGTTATCCACACATTCGCATACGATTTGCTTCCAGCCTCTTCGTACATTGCGCCGTGGTGCGGTGTGCGGCACAACGGAGTGCCACTGATCTGTCATCAAAATACCGGCAGAATGTCGATCAAGGTTGGCCGGCGATACAGTAACGGAACATCTGGCATAACGGGGGCGAGCGACGGTATAGCTCATTGCGAAAAGACTGCGGGATTCGTGTACCGGGTTATTCCTTCTCGAAGACGATCTTCCGTCCACCTTCGCCACCCAGGTGGAGGACCATCTTCACCACCTCTTCTGATTGGCCGAATTCGAAGGTGAATATGCTCTGTTTGCCTTCTATGAAGAACGTTGATCTCGATTCCGGTAGAAGTTCGAACGTACCACTAGGGCCGGAGTCGAAAAGGAGTCGGCCGTTATCGCGAACGATGGTGCGAAGGTGTTGTGTTCCTCTCGAATCACTCCTCTTATACGATCCCGTGTACCTGTCCAGCTCTTGCGGAGCAAGTCTTATCGCCTTACGTTCCATCTTCTCTGCAGAACCGCTAAGGGCCATATGCATCACACGCTCCGCCACAACGCGCGTAGGCGGATTCGCACGGCGGTCGATCCGATTGCTTAGCAGTGCGATGTAGAGCTGCTTTGCGGGAATGTAAATCGTGTGGACTATGAATCCGAAGATACCGCCCCCGTGATAGACTGCCTTGTGTTCTCCAAACTCTGCGCTGAACCAGCCGGGACAGCGCTCTGCAGGTTTTCCGTTGTTCAGCACAAACGGCGTGAATAACTCCTCCAAACCGCTCTTGCTGATCAGCGTCTCGCTGCGGAGTGCCTCGGACCACTTGGCGAGGTCCTCGACGTTTGTCATGACGGCACCGGCGGCGTAGAGATGTGTATAACTCATGAACGGCGCATTCACATATTCACCGTCCTCTTTGTGATATCCACTCACCCGCCGGGGGATGAGTTTGCGGTTATCGGCAAAACAGGTGTTGACCATCCCCAGGCGGTCGAAGATGTTCTCCAGCACAAACTGTTCGTATGTTTGCCCGCTGGTCTTCTCGATTATGCGCCCCAGGAGGTAGTATCCGGAATTACAGTACTCGGATTTCTCCCCGGGTGAGAACTCCAAGGGATGATCTTTGAAGACTCCGAGCAACTCGTCGACAGTTATATCCTCACGGATTCGTTCCCAGTACGTCTCTATGCTGTGCAGTCTCTTGAGACCGGAGGTATGGGTCAGAAGGTGGCGAATCGTGATTTTTTGGTCGTGCGTCGGAAACCGCGGCAGGTGTTTGGTGATGTCGTCATCCAACGAGAGTTTGCCGTTTTCTGCCAACATCATGACAGCCATGGCCGTAAAGGGTTTGGTTGCGGAACCGATGGCGAATACCATATCCGCGGCGAGGGGGACTCCCATTTCCAGATTCGCCATGCCAAACGCTCGCCGATAGACGACCTGTCCCTCCCGGACAACGATTACGGCCGCCCCCGGATCTGCGGGTTTGTATATCCGACCGAGGAACTCATCGATGTGCCCTTCAAGATCGACCTCGGGTGGCTGACCGCAGGCGCAGTATGCGGCAGTTGTCAACAGTATGAGAGCAACAGCAAACGGTAGAGCATCGGGATGCTTCATCGGTTTAGTTACCTTTCAACAGGCGTAGCTTTTGGCAACCGGGAAACCTGGTCAACGTCGCAGTACATATTCGTCGTCGGCACGTGGATATTTCTCGCAGGTGGCGGGCACGCCTCGGGGGACGTGGCCGCGTCGACGGTGACCGTCTTGACTACACTCCACAACCGGTAATGGGCCCCTCTCATCGTCTCCTTGCCCTGATTGGTGACAGGTCTCCCCGGTTCATTCAGAGTAGTCAGAACCCTAGCCCGGATCACAAGTCTAGCAAACAAAAAACGCCGCCCACTTGGGGCGGCGTCTCGGAGGTCATCTTTGTAGATGAAAAGGAAAAGAGTGTTAGTTCTTGTTCTTACGCCAACTTAACCGGAATACGTTTGGGCACGGCGCTTTGCCGCTTATTGAGCCCGCAAGATCAACCGGTTTTCACGTCGATCTTCCGCGGCCTGGCCGCCTCGGCCTTGGGCAGGTGCAGGGTCAGCACGCCATCCGCGCACTCCGCGCTGATCTTCGCTGAATCGATCTTCTCGCTCACCTGAAACGTACGGTAGAAATCTCCCACGCCGTACTCGTTGAGTGCGTAATTCACATTTTCCGGGGTCCGCTTGTTGACTTTGCCGTGGATGGTCAACGTTCCGTTTTCAAAGCTGATTCCGACGTCATCAGCCTTGACGCCCGGAACATCCGCGTGTACGGTCAACTCCTCGGTGCTCTCAATGATGTCAACGTTGGGACGATAGTAACGCTCGCTCTGCGTCCGCTCTGCACGGACGACTTCGGTGTTTGCCGGTTTATCGATTGCACATGTGGTCATTTTCATTGCCTCCTCTCGAAGGATTGTTGTTTATTCCTGTGTCGCGCTGGTGACGCTTTCTATCCAGCGGTAACCTCGATCTTACGCGGCAGTACAGCCTGGGCCTTGGCGAGCTTGATGGTCAGCACGCCGTTGCTCAGAGTTGCTTCGACCTTCTCCGGATCAACCTCTGCGGGCAAATGCAGCACACGCGAGAAAGATCCTACGCCACGCTCCCGACGGTGATACGTCACGTCCTCACAGCCGCAGGCCTTGCGCTCTCCCTTGATGGTCAGTTCGTCGTCGACCACCGAGATCTCCAGGTCTTCCAACTTGATCCCGGGCACCTCAGCTTCAGCTATGTATGCCTCGCCGTCCTCCCAGACGTTCAGGTTGGGGTATCCCCGCCCGGCGCACTCGCACCCATTCGCCTGCTGGCCGAAGAAGTTGCTCCACAAACGATCCATCTCATTGCGAAAGCGAAGTCCCGCAAACGGTTCATTGACTCGGCGAATCATCATCATCGTTTCATCTCCTCTCTCATCACGGGCTTGTGCCCTGCTAGTGTCATTTCTTAGGTGGCTTCCCTGAATCGACCCGCGAGCTAAACCCCCGCATGGTCTTGCGGTTGCTTTGTCGCCCATAGCCTTCGTTTGGCTTTGGGCCGCCACCGACTCACACCCAAGGAAAGTGCAGTCGGCGTACCACTAACTTGACCGACCCGAGAAAACCGCTAAATCCTTTAGTAACAACAACTTACGTCACGCACGTTATCGGAACACGCTTGCCTCCAATGTCACTTTGACAGCCCGCAAATGGCAGTTGGCAGCCTTGTGAACCCTGCCAAGATGCTGCTTATGAACGCTGCGTCAGTGTCTGAAGATGCACTTCCACTTGTGGCAGAATGGTTGTTTGCGGGAGTGAAGATCGTGGGAACGCCTTCGCTCTGAAATGAATCGTGCTGCGCAGGATCCAAGTCGTGTAGACCCCAGTCCGCGCTGGATACACAGGGCGCAACTCGGCGTGCCGCTGCCGGATCGCGCTTGGCGATACGGACGTACGCTATCTCGACCAGCGCAGCACGGCGGCGTGGTATGGCTTAGTTACGACGGCCCGGCGGCTAACCCTTCTTCATGATGCGCTGGAGCATATCAACCGTCTTTTTGGGATTCAGCAGGAGGAACGAGTTCTCGCCCGCTTCCTTCTTGTCGGAACCGCTCTTGATCAACTCGATGACCTTTGTCGGCGTTAGAGTCGGGTCCATCGCGATCAACTTCGCCGCCAGGTTGGCCACATTGGGCGAAGCCATCGACGTCCCGGACATCTTTATCCTCTCGCCGCCGGGGACGTAGCTCTCCACTTCAAACCCGTTGCCGTACACCTGCACGGTTCTGCCGAAGCTGGTGAAGTCGGTTGGTTCACCCGCTTGGTCGACGGCGCCGACGACCAGTAGATTGGGTAGCTCAAACGATGAGGCGATGTACTCATCGAACTCGACATCGTTGTCGGCGTTCCCCGCAGCACAGACAAAGAGTATATCGGGTGCATTATTAATGGCCTGGTATAACCCATCTTTCTGTAAAGCGAAGACCTTGCGGGCCAGTTCGCGACGCTCCTCCGCAGACTCGCCGATCCCGTTGGCTTCATACGAATCCTCAGCATGCTGCTGGGCCTCTCCCCAGCTCATGTTGACTACGCGCACGCCGTTTTTCTTGAAGTAATCGACGGTATCCCGGCACTTGGCCGCATCGCGCTTGCCCCATTCGATAGTCCGTGCGACGGGGATGACATGGTGGTCGTAACTGTGTCGGCCAATCAGCAGGCGGATGGCCGGATTACCCTCTGCCATGATCCCGGCAACGTGCGTGCCATGCGCATAGCCGCCAGCCAGGCTCAGGTCTTCAATGAATCCTTTGACATCCGCAGGGGCTAGACTGGACATATGCTGCTTAAGAGCGGTCGCTTCCGGGCTGTCGATGGCAGCTTGGAGGTCTGATAGCCCTTTTGTGTGCTTCATTACAGCAGGCATGCGGGCAGCGGCTTCTCCCAAGGGCTTAAGTACACCGGTAGTCCGCCTGGCATGATAATCGTAGGCAATTCCGTGGACATCATCGACGTAGCCGTTCCCATCATCGTCCTTGCCGTTGAACGTCTCGTTGGGGTTTACGAAGAGGCGGTCTTTGAATAGAGCAATGTCCGTGCCTGAATCCCACACGCCCGCGAGTACGGGAGTCAGAGCTTGGTCGCTGGAAAGTGTTACGGCCCGTTCCGACCAGATGTCACGCTTTGTCACTCTGTTGTCGTCGATCAACTTCTGATAGACGGCAATGATCTCGTCTTTGAGGGGGAGGCGTTCGTTGATGGTGAAGTACATCCCCAGGACACCGGAGGCTTGTCCGCCGCTAAGCTCACCAGTTTGGTCGACCCTGGGCTGAAGCTGGGCCTCGATCATCCCCATGAGCAGTCCCTCGCTGAAAATCTCCAGCCGGCCCTTAGTCTCCTGAATGACGTCCTGCACAACGTCCCAGGGGAGCTTGCCGGCCCGCTCAGCCAATTGCCGGGCAAACGCCTTCTTATACGCCGCATAGTCGGCGTTGGGGCCGACGTCGCGGCGGGCGGCGAACATGGTGTAGGTCATCAAACCCGTGGTGAGCTTTCCGGCCTTCTTGTCCTCCAGCTCGCGGATCTTTTCAACAAGCGCAACAGCCGCCTTCTCGTTATCTTCGATCAGTTCGATGGTAAGCAACTTGCCGTACATGTTCTTCAAGGTAGTCGCATCGTTGATCTCATATGTAGCCAAGTCACTTTCGACATCTGCCCGGACCTTCTTGGCGAGTTCGGCCATCTTGGCTTTTGATTTGATCAGTTCGCTGATCTTGATTGAGATGGGATATGTGTGCTGGGGCAGATCATCGAGCTTGGTGATCTTGATCTTCTCAGCCGGTTGGGGGTCTGCTGCATACGCACCGGTGATCGCCGGTCCGATGACGAAACAGGCCGTCACTACGATCCACAGTGTGCGAAATAGTCGGTTCATTCGTTGCCTCCTCTGCACGTTGTCAGACCTGCTCCAGGCCTGTGTACCTCTGACGTTTGCTCAGGCTGTGCCGGACGAGGCGCCCAAGCATCGTCAACGAGCGGCGCGGTCAGCGCGCGCACATTGAATTT
Source organism: Phycisphaerales bacterium (assembly GCA_020348265.1). Classification (GTDB taxonomy): domain Bacteria; phylum Planctomycetota; class Phycisphaerae; order UBA1845; family UBA1845. The sequence goes on from CP070744.1 coordinate 5,387,779, forward strand.
TACTATAGTACCTGGGTTATCCCAGATGAACAACGGAGCACGACAATTCGATACGTTTTGGACGTGGATCGACACCTACGGTTTGGTCTGCTCCAAGACGCGCTTTTCTCTGGCGATGAGCACTTCGAGCAGCTCTTTCGGATCCCGGGCGTCAACAACCAAGGCTATGGTTTCGTTGTCTAGAATCCGCATCAGGCGTGCCAGGACGCGCAGGTGAAAGCGATCAGTGTGGCAGCAGACGAGGAAGAACAGCCGGGTGAGCCCTCCGTCAGGCGCCCCAAACCCGATTCCGCTGGGGATGCAGGAGACGCAGACAAACGGCTCAGCCGAGACGTAAGGCATGGGCTGTCTGGGGTGTGGAATCGCGACGCCCTTGGGCAGTGCGGTGGAACAAAGTGACTCACGCTGTTCGAGGGCATCGAGCAGACCCGCGTCGTCATAAACCAGCCCGGTACGCCCGGCCAACCTGACCAGCTCGCGCAGGACGGAGTTCTTAGTCTTCGCGGGAAGCGACAAGTCGATGCCTTCCAGCCCGATCATATCTGTCAGCCGTAGGTCGGATCGGCTGGGCTCCTCGGCGGTGGCGACACCCATCGCCTTCTCGAGGGCCACAAGACGAGGCTCGTCGAGAGTGTGCATCTCCTGTTGGAGCCATTCCGTCACGCGGGCACGGTTGAAGCGCCACTGCCCGGCCAGCTTTTGGCCCGGGAGCTTCCCGCGATCGGCCAATCGACGCACGTCGCGCATATCCATGCTGACATGCTTGGCGAATTCTTCCAGGCTCATGCTTCGATAAGGCATAGGGCATATCCAACGTCGCGGACCCACCGATCGACTATCATCGACATCATTATAACAGGATTTCACAACCCGTGCAGCCCTGCGGATTTTCCGGCGGATGCCCGCCAGCCGGGTGTTTGCCCGGTCCGGTGCCGGGCAAACGCCCGCTTGAACAACGGCTGGCAGGGCTTATAATCGCGGCACGTAGGTTGGCACGAGTCTTGCATCGCGGTGAATCCGCCTTTGGCGCGGTAGGAGAGGATTCGAAACCGCAGAAAGGAACCGACAACAGTGGCTGACGCAGCAGTGGACCCAAATGCACTGGGTGAGCGGTACCATTTCCTGATTAGGCGGCTTCACTCCCTCTCGGGTATCGTCCCGGTGGGAGTTTTTCTTTGCGTTCATATGTCGGTGAACGCCTCGGTACTCGCCGGCCCGGCCCGCTTTCAGTTTGCCGTCGACCAGATTCACAAGCTTGCGAATCTGGGCATACTCAAGCCCGTGGAGGTACTCTTTATCTTCCTTCCCATCGCCTTCCATGCCTACGTCGGCGCGTGGATTTGGCTCACGGGCAAGCCGGAGATCATGAGGTATCCCCACCTCGACAACATCCGCTATGCGGTTCAGCGGTGGACGGGGATAATCGCGATCGTGTTCATCCTGGCCCACCTTTGGCATGTACACTGGATCATCCCCGGTGGCACGGAGTTCGACGCCCACGCCGCTGCCGAAAGTGCCGTAAACGCGATGGCGAGCCTGTGGGTTGGCCCGGTATACGCCCTGGGTGTACTCTGTGCCGTGTTCCACTTTGCCAACGGTATCTGGACCTTCCTGATTACCTGGGGTGTCACGATCGGACCTGGGTCGCAAAGGCGCAGCGGCTGGGTGTGCGGCATCATAGGTGTCGTGTTGGCATTGATGGGTCTGGCGGCACTGGCCAAGTTCAAGAGCATGGATGTGTCAGCACTGCAGCATCCGCCGGTCACGGCAACCGGCAAGGTCGAGCCGGGAGCACAGACTACTGGGCATTAGTGGTCCCGGCGTCGTCGCCCCGAGGGGCTTCAAACCGACGACCCTTACCAGGAAACTTCCGAATGGCAGCGAAACCAAAGATCATAGTAGTCGGCGGCGGATTAGGGGGCCTGTGGGCTGCGATGCGGATTGCCGAAAAGGGCATCCCCGTCGATATCTTCTCGCTCTTTCCAGTCAAGAGGTCGCACTCCTGCTGCGCGCAGGGAGGGATAAACGCGGTGCTTGACGTCAAGGGCGAGAACGACTCCATCTGGCAGCACATCGTCGACACCATTAAGGGCGGCGACTATCTGTCTGACCAGCCCCCCATCAGGAACCTCTGCGAGGAGGCCCCCGCGGTTATCAGGACCTTCGATCGCATGGGGGTGACCTTCAGCCGAACGCCCGAGGGCATCATGGACCAGCGTCTCTTCGGCGGGGTCAAGAATCGCCGGACCGCGTTTGCGGGGGGAACGACCGGTCAGCAGCTCCTTTATGCAGCGGACGAGCAGGTCCGTGCCCACGAGGCCGCCGGAAAAGTGACCAAGCACGAGAACTGGGACTTCCTGTCGCTGGTGCTCGATGATCAGGGCGTTTGCCGGGGCATAACGGCTATGGATATGGGCAACATGCAGATCCACGCCTTCAGAGCCGACGCGGTAATAGTCGCCACGGGCGGTCTAGCCTTGATCTACGGCCGATCGACCATGTCCAGCAACTCGACGGGCGCTCCGGCGGCACGGGTCTACCAACAAGGCGCCAAGTTCGCCAATGCCGAGTTCATCCAGTTCCACCCCACGGGGATGCCCGGACACGACAAGAACCGTTTGATGTCCGAAGCCTGCCGGGGCGAGGGCGGGCGAATCTGGGTTCCCAAAAAGGCCGGCGACGTGCGTGACCCGCTGGACATTCCGGAGGAGGAGCGTTTCTACTTCCTCGAAGAGTGGTATCCAGCCTACGGGAACACCGTCCCACGGGATGTTGCATCGCGGGCGATTTGCCGGGCGGTGCGGCACATGGGCCTGGGAATCGGCGGGAAGGACCTGGTCTACCTCGATCTGACCCATCAGCCTCGCGAGTTTCTCGAGACCAGGCTGGGGGGCATTCTGGAGATGTACCGGACTTTCTTCGGGGAAGACCCCTGCGAAACGCCAATGAAGATCTTCCCCTCGACCCATTACTCGATGGGGGGGATCTGGGTTGATTTCGAAAAGGACGAGCAGACCGGGGGGATGGCCCGCGTCTCGCCCAAGAACCACGCGACGAGTATTCCCGGGCTCTATGCCTGCGGCGAATGTGACTTCGCCTATCACGGGGCGAATCGCCTGGGAGCCAATTCTTTGCTCAGCGCTTCGTTCAGCGGGATGGTGGCCGGTGATGCTGCGGTAGCCCGTGTAAAGGGCATGGGCAAAAGCGGCAAAGAGTTGCCGGAGAGCACACTGGAGAACGAGCGCAAGCGTCAAGAGGATGGCAACAAATCCATCATGTCCTCGGATGGGCGGGAGAATCCCTTTGCCCTGCATCGCGAGCTGGGGGACCTGATGCGCGAGCACGTGTTTGTCGAAAGGGACAACGCCGGGATCGACAAAGCACTCAATGGGATCGGCGAACTCAAACAGCGCGCCCGCAAGGTGTCGCTCGATGACCGGGCTTCCTGGGCAAACCAGTCGCTCTCTTGGGCCCGCCAGGTGCAGGACATGATCATGCTCGCGGAGGTCATCGCCAAGAGTGCGCGGATGCGTGATGAGTGTCGGGGCTCGCACTACAAGGCTGAGTTTGAGCTCAAGCTCCCCGAAGGTAAGTTCGAGGGCGACCCGGAATACGATGAATACAAGGCCAAGTGGAAGGCCAACAACGAGAAATGGCTTAAGCACACCATCGTCACACACACAGACGACGGCCCCCGGATAGAATACAAGCCGGTGGATATTTCCGTGCTTCCACCCGAGAAGCCCAGAGATTACCGGTAGATATTGGAGACGGCAGATGGCTGAGAAGAAGGTAATCCATTTTAAGATAAAGCGGCAAAACGGCCCGACGGGGGCCCCCTATTGGGAGGAGTTCAAAATGGACTACGCTCCCAACCACAACGTGGTGTCCGCGTTGATGTACTTGCGCGAACATCCCGTCAACGTGGATGGGAAGAAGATCGAGCCCGTCGTGTGGGACTCCAACTGCATGGAGGAAGTATGCGGGGCTTGCTCGATGATCATCAACGACGTGCCTCGCCAGGCCTGTGCCGCTCTGATTGACGACCTGGAACAACCCATCGTCCTCGAGCCTTTGACAAAGTTTCCGCTCATCCGCGACTTGATGGTCGACCGCCAGAAGATGTTCGACGCCCTGCTCAAGATCAAAGCCTGGGTGCCTATGGACGGCTCTTGGGACATACACCGCCATGCGCCGTTGATCGCAGCTGGCGAGCAATCCGTCCGCTACCTCTTCTCACGCTGTATGACCTGCGGCTGCTGTATGGAGGCGTGTCCGCAGTTTCACCAGGACTCCGCTTTCATCGGGCCCGCTCCGCTGGGTCAGGTGAAGATGCATAACTCCCATCCTACGGGTAAGTATGCAAACGAAGATCGACTTCACGCCATCATGGGTGATGGCGGCCTTACCGATTGCGGCAACGCCCAGAACTGCGTCAAGGTATGCCCGAAGGACATTCCCCTTACCGATGCCATCGCTCAACTGGGCCGACAGACCACCATGCAATGGCTGCGGGATATGTTTGTGAAATAGTACGAGTACATCGCCACATGTCAATCCGCGGGCAGCGGTTTATACAACGTTATGTGCTACTGCTTTCAAGCAGTGTCTTTTGACCCTTCTCGGTGTTCATGCACTGCGCACTACTCAAGAGCAGTGGCACACCCGTAGGGTCAAGCGTGACGGTGCACCGGCATGCTATATCCCGAGAGTCTACCGGAAAGTGTCAGCCTTCTGTCGTCGGTGTGGAGATGGGAATGTCCGAAGCGCTGAGGCGGGGGGGAGCTCCGGTAGTGTACTCGGGCACGAGGCGCTTGAGTTCGGCTTGCAGTACACCGCTCGTGGAAGAGTCGGCCATTTCCACGAGGCGATCGATCCCTTTGTGGACCATGTCCCAGTCCTCAACGCGGTGCTTCCAAATGCCGATCTTGGGGTGGGCGGTGTCGCCTATGTGCTCACCTTCGCTGGAGAGTTCTTCAAAGAGCTTCTCTCCGGGACGTTTGCCGGAGAAGGCTATCTCGATGTCGATACCAGGTCGCAGCCCGCTTAGCTTGATCATGTCGCGGGCAAGGTCGAGGATCTTGACCGGTTCACCCATGTGCAGAACGTAGATCTCTCCGCCCTTGCCCATCGTGCCGGCTTGCAGAACGAGCTGCGCAGCTTCGGGAATGGTCATGAAGTACCGAATCATATCGGGATGGGTGACTGTTACCGGCCCGCCCCGGGCGATCTGTTCTCTGAAGATCGGCACGACACTGCCGCTGCTGCCCAACACGTTGCCGAAACGCACTGTGATGAACTGGGTAGTATCCCGTCCGGTCAGGCCCTGCACGTACATCTCGGCGACACGTTTCGTGCATCCCATCACGCTCGTGGGATTGACTGCTTTGTCCGTGGAAATCAACACCATCTTCTCAACCCCCGCCGCCATGCACGTGTCGGCAAGGGCTACGGTTCCCCCGATGTTGTTCTTAATCGCCTCCCCGGGGTTGATCTCCATCATGGGAACATGCTTATGGGCAGCAGCGTGGAAGACTACAGGCGGCTTTTCCCTGTTGAAGATGTTCTGGAGGCGCGTGCGATCCGCAATATCCGCCACATAGGGCACCACGTCCAGTTCCGGATAGCGGCGGCGAAGCTCGCGGTCGATATCAAAAAGGGCGTTTTCCGCACGTTCCAGCAGCACCAGTCGCTGGGGCCTGAAAGAGGCAACCTGACGGCACATCTCCGAACCGATGCTCCCGCCCGCCCCGGACACCAGCACACGCTTGTTATGCAGCTCCGCGCCGATCCGATCCGTGTCGAGCTCCACGGGCTCTCGGCCAAGCAGGTCGGCGATGTCAACGTCGCGAATCTGACTGACCTGCACGCGCCCCTCGATGACGTCGGAAACTGCCGGGATCGTGCGGAAGTGCACGCCCGTACCCTCACACTTCTCGACCAGTTCGCGTATTTGCCTGGGGGAAGCGTTGGGCAGGGCTATCAACACTTCCTGCACCTCATGCTTCTGGCATACCTCGCGAATCTGAGCCGTTCGCCCGATCACTTCAACATTGTGGATTCGGCCGTGAAGCCGGACGACATCGTCGTCCAGAAAACCAACGCATTCAAAACGCTCCCAGCGCATGCGCTGGATTTCCCGCAGCACGGTTTCTCCCGCGTTGCCCGCACCGACGATCAACACACGATTGGGGTTGCTCACTCGCGGAGCCTGGATGTCTTCATAATAGAACCGAATGAAGACCCTGGCAGCTGATACGAAGACAATCGTAGCCGCCCAGTCCAGAGCAAACACCGAGGACTGACGAAGATCGGGGCCGGATCCACCTGCCAGCGTACGGTCGATCAATGTGTGGCCGAAGAGCCGCTGCCAGGCATTCTCGATTACGAAGTACGCTAGTAGGAACAGAAAGGATCCGACAAGAGCGGAACTGATCACCCCGAACAGGTCGCGCAGGCCCACGTAACGCCACGAGCCCTTGTACTGTCCGCTCCAATGAAATACGAGCAGCTTGATCGGCAGGGCCATCAGCACCAGCGGCAGGTAAAGCTGGTAGAGCCAGGGGTAGAAGACACCTTGCCGCTTGACAAAGAAGCGGAAGTTGTAGGCCAACAGAAAGGCGGCGAGCAAGGCCAAGGCGAAAAGCACTGCGTGGGCGGCGATCACCACGGCGAGCCGACGGCGGATCAGGAATCCGGGACGGGCTCTCTGCAGATTGTCGGAGTCGTTGGTTGCCATCAAATGCTATGGTTGGACCCTGCCCGGTGCCCCCGCCTGAACGGAACGCATCTGTGCGACCCACCCGGCGAACCCGGTCTCGGAGCTCACTTTCTGCAGTGTTTCAGCCTCTGCGATCGCCCGCTCCCTCTCACCGATGTACCAGGTTACGAAGACCTGCAGCGCCCGTGGTAACGCTTTGCCACCCCCGGCTTGGGCGTAGGATTCGCAGCTCAGGCGCACTTGCCGGGCGTAAATCGGATCACCGTAGAGTTCAGCCAGGTCCACCGCATGAGCGAACAGGTTCGCATCACGCCTGGTGAGCTCGCCCAGAAGCGCCATTGCGGTGTGGAACCCTCCCAACGACAAATGACTGAACAGCGCCCCGATTCGCGACTCGAAGTCCAGAGGATCCAGGATGACTGCCGATTCAAAAGCTCGGGCCGCCCGGCGGAAGTTGCTGTTTTCCTCCCGCCCCTTGCGGAACCAGGACCAACCCTCCGCGCGTGCCCGCGAGTACGACTGGGTAAGAGTCTGACTGAGCCAGTCATCCAACCCGACCGCATCCGCTGCCACCGGAGGCGTGTCCGCCTGCCTCAACGCGGAATCCCTGACGGCTCCGGCAAGGCCGATACCTACAACACCATGTGTTGCCCTCGCCCGGTGGACCGGCGAGTTCAATGAGGTAGCCTCAATAAGGTCATTCCTGCGAGTAAAGGCCTTGCCAACGTCCCCCATCTGTGCACCGGTTGCCCGCTGTTCAAACCCGCCGTATTGCCTGTAAAGGCTGCGAACGTCTTCCGAGACGTTTGCTCCGGCATGGGGATACTGGAACCGGGGCGGTCGGCCCACAGGGGGCAGCCCCCCCGGCAGGGCGAAAGGGGCAAGCCCGCCCCGCTGGCTAGCACGTCGGCTCTGCTCCTGGAAGCTGCGAAGCGATCGCCTCTGGGCGTCGTTTGCGAACGCCCTGATCCTGCGACGCTCCGAGTAGACCGGACTGGCATTGCCGTACGCATCGACTTGGGACACTTCTCCGCCATACGACCCGGGAATCTGGGCGCTGGCGGTCTGAGGGGCCAGGCACAGTCCCAGGAAAGCGAGCGCCTGCGGAGCGGCCATCGAGCACCATGTCAGCCACCGCCCATGCACGCGCACAACCTCCTCTCTCATGCCACCAATGCGAGCGCGGCATGATCATTCAATCGGCAAATCCTATTTGAATGCCCAGTTGAAATCAAGGCTTCGGCATTCTGGTGCAAGCTTGCCAACGAACAGTAAACCCTCGCGGTATCAACAGCTACGGCAAGGCTGTCTCCCGCTGGCCCGTCGTGGGAACCGCGTCAAGGCGGTTGCGCAGTTCCTCGAAGTAGGAACGGACCGGCTCGTACGCTTCGTGCGTGGAGCGTTCCGTTGCGGGTACCGCACTCAAGCGCTCCGAATGAGCAAGAATGTAAGCTTTCGCCCGCCCAACGGTTTCTGCGTGGATCGACCAGGATGCACTTATCTGCCCCGCATCCAACTTGTAGCGCTTCTGCATCTCCAGCACGTACGCAAACCAGGTGGTCGGGTTGTGTGCAGTCCACTCTGGGATCGGCAGGAACTCTGCTCTGGGTTCGGCGGATGGGACCGCCCGGTCTGCCGGAAGAGACTGGCGACGTCTCGGCTGAGCACCTGGAATCGCCGCGGACGTCACCCGCCTGTGGATCGGATCGCTCCCCAGACCCCAGTGCTCAGGCTCCCACTCACCTCGAGCCCATTCGGCTCGCATGTTCTGCAGGACGCGCCAACGCTTCTCGAAAGCCTTCATATCTTTCTTAAGGATCTCGCGTTGTTGGGAGTCCATGGTCGGCTCCATCTCAACCAGGATGCGATCGACAACCGCTCGTGCATCGCTTACGAGCGGTTCACTGTCCTGTGTCCAGCGGGCGACCTGTTCGGAAGTGAAAGGTTTCCCCTGCATGCGTAGCTGCACAACCTCGCTTACCTGGTTGAAAACGGTTCCCGCGTGCCGGGCCAGGAATCCGCCGAACTCACGTACAACCGCAGCCTTGTGCTTGGTCGATTGTTGAGGAGAGAAGTCGTAACGTTGTGACACCAACTGGCACGCAAGCTCGATCCGCTGGGCCATCTTCCACGGCGGTATGGCGGACACCTCGCGCACAAGCTCCCTGGCGAAGATGTCCGCTTCGTCGTCCCACGAGTTTCGTTCCCAGATGTCTTTAAGAGACTGCTCGATCAAGGGATGCTCCTCCTCCCAATCGGAATCACTGACCCACTCGACGATCTCCCCAAACGCATTCGCGATTGCCTGATTGAGGTTCTTGCTGGATCCGTCGCTCGGCGGTGGCGGGCCCTGCCCGCACGTCAGAGCCGCGAAGACGGCGCTGAGGCATGCGCCCTGCAGACGGACAACGGGATGGGAGGGGTCCCTTGGCATCATCAGCCCCTTACACATAAGCATACCACAAATCCTGGTATCAAAGAAGCGTATTATGCCGGCGTTCACCCGGTCGGAGTGATTCCTTGCAGATCGTCAGCGACCCTCTTACATGCGTCCATCACGCGCAGAACGTTCTCCCCCAGCACGTTCTCCAGGTCCGCCTCAGGATGGCCCCGGCGAAGCAGGGCGGCAGTAAGGTAGGGGAGCTTCGAGCAGTCCTCCATCCCGGCAGGCACCGCGAAGATGCCGTCAAAATCCGTGCCGATCCCGACGTGTTCCGGGCCGGTGACCTGCAAGGCATGGTCGAAGTGATCGACCAGAATCTCCAGCGGGGTGACGCAATCGGGCATGGCCCCTTCCGGCATTCGGCCGGTTTTGAAGTACTGTTCGATGGCGGCCCGCTCCACCGGGGGGAAGGCGGGGTTAATGAACTTGGGAGAGAAGTTGATCTGCACGACTCCGCCGCTCTTCGCGATTGCCCGCATCATCTCGTCGGTGAGGTTACGGCGGTGAGGCGAAACAGATCTGCATGATGAATGTGTCGCGACGATTGGGGCTCGGGAAACCTCCACCACGTCCCAAAAAGTCTTATCGCTCACGTGGGAAACGTCCACCATCATGCCTAAGCGGTTCATCTCCGCAACGACCTCGCGACCGAAGGAAGTTAACCCGTCGCATCGCGGGGCCAGATCCTCGTCAACGCCTGAGGAATCCGCCCACGAGGTGTGAGTCGAATGCGTTAGCGTCAGGTAAATAGCACCTTCCTCATGATACTTGCGCAGAAGCTCGAGAGAATCTTCGATGAGGTGCCCGCCCTCTACGGCGATCAGGATAGCGATCCTGCCCTCGCGATGAGCCTGCCTTATGCCTTGGGCATCCCGGGCGAGTGCCAGATCTCGGGCATTTGAGTCGACGACGTGTTTAATTCGTCGGATCTGAGTTCGCACCGCTCGCGCCCCTTCACCGGGCTTACCAGTATCACGAGCGAAGGCTGCGAGAAAAATCGCGCCGACTACGCCTTCACGCATGCGGGGGATGTCCACGTGCCCGTGCTCGTGGCGTCGGGCGATTTCCCACTCATCGTCGGCCAGTCGTTGGGGGGTGTCGCAATGCGTGTCGATGAGTATCGCGCGGCTGTGGAGTCGCCTCGCCCGGTGAAGGTATTCGCTATCCCTGTCGATCGTCATGGGGGCATTGTAACGCGCTCGGCCCTGCGCACACGGCCGATCCTGTCCGGCAAAACCTGCCAGTTTGTCGCATACCTCGTTTGCTGTACTGGCGAGGCCTTCATTATTGGACCCTCTGCACCAGATTCTCTTGCCGTCGAAGAACGCCGACCAGACCGATAATTTCCGAATGTCCGCGTCGATACTGCTCGATAGTTAGGGGAAGACGCGCGATCGATATGGCGGCGACAGGGGTTCGCTCGATCGATCTGTGCTCCGTGATACGCAGTCGCAACCAAGGAGTCTACCTATGTTAGGGAAGTCATATTTTCGGATTTCTCTTCTGATCCTGCCGTTGGCCGGTTTGGCCTGCAATCAGAAACTCACCGCGACACAGATCCAGCACGAGCGCATGGACGTCGCCCGGGCCAATCCGCGACACCACTTCGCGTACATGATGGACAACGCGATGGCAGCGGATATGGCAATCGTCGACTTCCATTTCGTAAGTCACACGAGTGAGCTCAGTGGGGCAGGTGCGGCCAGACTCGACCGCATGGCTCATTATCTTAACGCCTACGGCGGGACCGTCAGATACGACACGTCTCTGACCGACGAGGAACTGATCCGGACGCGCCTGGAGCGCGTACGCGAATACCTCGCCGCCGTAGGGTGCGATATGGATCGAGTTGAAGCCACCACCATGATCTCGGGCGGTAGCGGAAGCCCCGCGGATAGGGCGATTGAGTACGAAGAAAACCTGGTTGCGCCACCTAAAGAGGAGACGTCTTCCAGCGGATTCCTCAGCGGTGCGGGGAGTTGATCGTAGGAGTGGCGAATCAAGAGGCTGAGTGAGAGGTGATGCCAATCATGCTACGCAATGGAAAAGCAACGGCGCTGACAGTTGCCGGACTCTTCATGGCAGGGTGCGCGCAGTCGGACTATGTCACGTCGCGCAACGATAGAGCGCGCTGGCACCGGGTCGAGGATAAGGCCATCGCCAACGCCCGTGAGGCCGTGTCGCCGAAGATCCTCCCCGAAACTTACTACGCTGCGGCGCAGCTGTTCGAAGCACAAGGGCTGCTTGGCAAGGCGATAGTGCAGTACCGCAAGGCGGTTCTGGTGAATCGCGACTACGCGGATGCCTATCACCACCTGGGAATATTACTGGGTAAGGTCGGAAAGCATGACGAGGCCACAGCGGCGCTTGAACGGGCTGCGGAGCTGAGGCCGGATGATCCCGTCTTGGCCAACAACGTCGGCTTTGAGCTCATGCTTCAGGAGCGTTGGGCGGATGCAGAGTACGAACTCCAACGGGCTATCCAACTCAGGCCTTATTTCCCCCGCGCTTACGTGAACCTCGGAATAGTCCTGTGCAAGCTGGACCGCTTTGGCGAAGGGCTTATGAGCTTCCAAGAGGTGTTGCCCGAAGCCGATGCGTACTACAACCTGGGTCTGCTTCTTCGAGGGCAAAAATGCTACGAAGAGGCTGTGGACGCATTCAAGCATACGCTCTCGCTCGATCGAAACTTCAAGGCGGCATCCGCGCAACTCGAACAGTTGGCACAGCACCCGGAACCGGTTGCCCCTGAGCAGTTCGCGTTCCGCGATACACATATCCCGAGGGGCCAGGATGGCGCTCGACAGTATAAGCTGATACAGCGTGAAGGCATACTTGCTGACAGACGGCCTGAGTACCTCTGGCAAGGGCGGACAATCGTTGGGATATCTGAGGCTCTCCGGGGCCGGTCGCAAGCCGACTTGGAGGAACCGCGCTCGACCGGGCCCGTCGGACGGCGCAGCCAAGGGGAATCCACGCCCACAATCGGACAAGATCTCAACGAGGGCATGGACGCCGAAACCTGGGCGACGACGTTCGACTTTATCGACCTGTTCGATGATCCGGCCTACCTGCCTTGTGAGGATGAAATCCTCGAGGCTCAGATTCTGGCTGACCAGGTAGCCGCTCAGACGTCCGCTTACGCGATCGACGTCTTTCAAACGGATTTCTTAGCCCGTGACGCTCCGGTCTTCGAGTCTTCATTCGATCTCTTCTCCATCCTTGACGGACAACTTTCCCTCTTCGACGAAGATCTCTCTGAGAGGCCGGTTATGAGCGAGACGATCATCGCCGAAGAGCCTGCGGAAGACCTGACCGCCCCTCCCGGAGTGGAGACCCGATCGCCTGTGGAGACGCAGTCGACGGAAGATGACACGCGACCGGCGGAGAACGAAGCGGATGACAACAAGCCGCGTGTCGACGCGACGCCTACCGATACGCCTGGGACGGCGGTCGTACAGACCATGGTTTTCGCGGAGCCGGCTGACGATCTAACTGTCCCGCCGGGCGTCGAGATCCGGTTCCCCACTGAGCCGGGCGCCCAGCCGCCGCGCACCGAGCCGCTTGTGGCGACGACCACGCCAACTGACGACTCCAGGCGCACAATGTCCGCGAAGATCCACACACCCTCGGCCAGGCACCGCGCCATTCACCCAGACGTTACCCTCCAGTCGCTCGAACGGGATCTGATGTACATTCGCGAGGAAATCGACTGCTGGGAGGAGACAATCGCCGAGCAACATGAAGCGAAACGCGCAAACCAGGCGACTGATATGGGCGATCCTTACTCATTCATCCCCGCAAGCGATCTAGAACCTGATCTCTATCCCCCTGCGCCGCCGGTCCCGCCGATCCACATAACTGCCGTGCCTGCCCGCGCGAAGGGGACTCGGACTGACAGGCCGACGTCGATTGCCGCGATGGAACCGCCCGAGGTTCCCGTTGTCGCCGTCAACAAACCCATCGATATGAACGGCGTTATTCCAATCCAGACAGATGCACAGCCTGTCCTCCCCGAAATGACCACGGTTATGGTGATGAGACCGGTACCACCGTCTAAGATCGAAAGGACGAGACCGTTCCTGGTCAGCGAAACCTGGAAGGAACCCGCACAGGCGCCCGCCAAGACCGGCGAGGACTTCGACGTCGCCCAAGAGGTGATAAACGATGTTACCTCGACCTGGGATGAGATCTTCGGCGACGTTCAGGACTTGTTCTCCATCGTTCGCAACGAGATGGAGTGCTGGGAAGCATACGACGCGGAGCAGGCGATCATGGATGACTCTTCCAAGGACGACGGCTTCGAGCCGTGGTAGTGCGTTGATCCGTCCGGGAATCTGAGACCGGCTCGAACACAAAAGAACACCGGCGATTCGAAACACGAACAGGCGCGTCCAAGCGAGGACGTGCCTGTTTTTCTTATTGGGTTTGGCTGCGCTTACTTGCTGAACGGTGGCGACGGCGTAAGCTCTGGTTTTCAGAGCGCTCTTCATGACCGAATTATCCGACGGTGTAGCGATGGAGGAATCGCGCTGCCCGAAGTGCGGGTACGCTCTTGTTGGGCTGCCTGAGTTTCGCTTCCCGGAGTGCGGCACGCCCTTCGACCCGGGCTACGTGCAAGATGTTGCCGCCCGGACTCATTTGCTTCCTTGGGAGCGGCCCGAATCCGGCCGCAAACTCAAGCGTCTGAGCAGGACAATACTCCACGCATCGCTCCACCCTGGCCGATTCTTTTCCACGCTCAGTCAGCGCAAAGACAGGCCAATCGAAAACGCCGGCTCGTTTGTCGTGGCATGTGTCATCGCGTTGATCTGCTTGCATATCACGGCGTTCCTTCTTGATAAGTTAGTTTTCTTTCTCAGGCTGACTTGGAGACACGGCGATCCACTGCGGGCTTTGAACACGATTGGCAGAACAGCCCGAACGACCGCTTCGTCGGGTTGGTTCACGCCGACCTTGCAGGTCTTAACGATGCTGCTTTCCATCTTTCTGATCACGGTGTTTCTGGCTCACGTATTTAGGCATCGCTTGGGCGCACTTCGAGATATGGACTTTGCTGTCATGCTCAGCCCGGCTATCACTTGTGGGGCGTTCATCGCCGCTTTCACTGTAGTCGTCTTGGCGATATCGCAATACAGCCTCATGGAACTCATCGCGGTGGCGGTTTGCGGTCAGGCGGTGGTGTTGTTGTTGGTGCTTGTCTGGCATTTCTGCCGCAAGCTGCTGGGGCTTAGTTGGGCAAAGGCCGTGGCGATAGTCATGGTATGTGTCCTCCTGCAGTTTGGCCTTCGATATCTCGCCAACGCCATTCAAACGTTGTTGAGGTTTTGGAGTCTCCTCTGACTTCTTCTTGCAAGAGCGGTAAGCAGAAGCTAAGCTTTGTCACCTATCACTGCGCCGATGCTTCGGGCTGCAAAGGCGTATTTGGGCAGGTGAACCCCGCCGGGTCCAGTGTCGGAAAGGAACATCGTACTGATGCACATATGGCAGACCAATCCCTTCGAGAACGTCGTGCTGACCCGCGGTGAGGGGTGCATAGTCTGGGACGACCGGGGCAACTCCTATCTGGACCTCCTCGCCGGATGCTGGTGCACGGTGCTCGGTCACGGGCATCCGCGTCTGCTCGCCGCTATCGAAGAGCAGGCCGGAAAGCTGATTCACACCGGTCCACCGTTCTTGAGCGATGAAATCCATCGGGCGTCTGCGAAACTCGCCGAAATCCTTCATTCCAGCCTTGATAGGGCTGTTTTCCTTAACACCGGGAGCGAGGCGGTCGAACTCGCCCTGAAGATGGCCCGGGCGGCCACCGGTGCCGATGCGATCGTTATCATCGAACGCAGCTACTATGGGGCTACGACTTACGCGCTGTCGCTCTCAGAAGCCGGTCGTGATGTCACTTGGCTGCCGCGTGTTGGCACTGCGTTCCGCATTCCCGCCCCTGATTGTCGGAAGTGCCCGGCTGGTGCCCAATGGCCCTGCGGTGATTTTCCCTGCCTCGACGCGCTGCGCGGACTAGTCCACGAGAAGAGCAACGAGGTGGCGGCAGTTATCTTCGAGCCGGTCCTGGCGAATGGCGGGGTCATCGTTCCCCCTGTCGGTTATGGCGCGCGCCTGCGCGAGTTGGCTGCACAGATGGGCGCCCTTTTCATCGCTGAGGAAGTCACCACGGGGATGGGGCGAACCGGGCGGTGGTTCGGGTTTGAGCATGAAGATATAGTCCCGGACATCCTCGTCATCGGCAAAGCCGTTGGTGCCGGCTTGCCGGTTGCGGCAGTCGTGACCACGGAAGAGGTCGAGACCCGCTGCGCGGGCAAACTCACCCACGTGCAATCGCATCAAAACGACGCGTTCTCCGGGAGCATAGTGGCAACTGTGATTTCGATCCTTCAAGAGGAAGGTCTGGTCGAGCGCGTGGCCGATCTCGGCGACTACCTCTTGACGGGACTAAAAGAACTGCAATCGCGCCACCCAAGCATCGTCGACGTCCGCGGCCGAGGACTGATGTTGGGTATCGAGCTGGATCAAGATCACTCAAGAAAGGGCGCGGAGGTAGGCCGGCAGTTGCTCGAGGCGGGCTTCATTGTCAACTACCAGCCGCAAAACGCAGCCTTCCGCCTCTTTCCCCCCTACGTGATTTCGAAAGAGCAGATCAACGAGTTCCTCGGCGCTTTCGATAACGCGTTGGCGATGGTATCTTAGTGTAGTCATGGTATTCAAGAATTCTTACGAAGACGACGCCTACGCGGCTGCTTATGCCAAGCTGGAATTTCCCGGCACGTACTACCTGGCCTTTAGGGACCTACCTGAAATACTGGCCAGCCACGTGGAGGGAGACCAAGCTCTGGACGTCGGCTGCGGCACGGGGCGTTCCACGCGTCTGCTCTGCAAACTGGGATTCGACGCGGTGGGAGTCGACATCGCCGAAGAGATGATCCAAAAGGCCCGGGCGCTGGATCCTTCCGGCAAGTACAGTCTTGTCCCGGATGGCGACCTCTCTCAATTCGCCAATGACACTTTCGATGCGGCCCTGTCGGCGTTTACTTTCGACAACATCCCCACAGCCGAGAAGAAGATCGCATTACTTAGCGAGCTTGCCAGGTTGCTTAGGAAGAGCGGACGGATTATCAACCTCGTCTCCTCGCCGGAGATCTACCTGAACGAATGGGCATCGTTTACCACGAAGGACTTTCCCGAGAACGCCCAGGCACGGTGCGGAGACCGAGTGAAGATCATCGTAACCGCCCTTGACGACAAGCGACCCGTTGCCGACATAGTCTGGCCGGACGAGGACTATCGCGAGGTCTACGGTAAATCAGGCCTGGAAGTAGTCGAGGTATACCGCCCGTTGGGCAGAGCCGACGAGCCCTACTTCTGGGTCAGCGAAACAACAATCCCACCCTGGGTCATCTATGTTTTGAGGAAGATCTGAGCACACCGCCGACACGCTGCTGTCAGGAAGCGTTCAGGACCATGCTTGTGCGGACGGTTTGGCGGATCTTCGAGGTCTTCGGCCTTCGTCGGCGGGGCTGTGCGAGGAGCTCCGACCCGCGAGGGGATTCCGCACTGACTACAGCTTGCGTCGGCAGCAATGGGCAAAGAACAGCGCAAGGAGTAGGAAGACGGCGGTACCCAGGATCTGGGTGACGGGTTCACCGGCCCAGGTATGGCCAATCTCCAGCGGTAGGGGCGTGCGCTCCCCAGGCGTACTCCCGAGGCTATTCCAAAAGACGACCCCCGCGATGACTACACCAAAGAGGCCTTCACCGCCCACCAGGCCCGATCCGAAGAGCACTCCACTCTCTCTGCGCTGGGCTTTGATCTCGTCGGAGTGGTGACCGCGCTCCATGAACCATCGCAGCAAACCGCCGAGAAAAACTGGGACCATGGTGGTCACCGGCAAGTAGACACCGACGGCAAAGGGCAACGAGGGGATCCGCACGATCTCAGCCGCTATCGCGATGGCCACGCCGATGCCGACAAGCGTCCAAGGCAGCTTGGCGTCGAGCACGCCGTCGATTACCAGTTTCATGAGCGTTGCCTGCGGTGCGGCCAGCTCTTCGGTCCCAAAGCCGTAGGCTTGGTGCAGCAGAAGCAGCGTCAGGCAAACGAACGTAGCACTGGTCAGCACGCCGATGAGCTCGCCGATCTGTTGTCGCTTCGGCGTCGCCCCGAGGAGAAAACCAGTCTTGAGGTCCTGCGAGGTGTCTCCGGAAATAGACGCTGCGATCGCCACCACGCACCCCACCGTCAACGCCGCAACCTTGCCAGTCGCGTCCGTCCAACCCATCAGCAGAAACACCGCGGACGTGCCCAACAACGACGCGATTGTCATCCCGCTTGTGGGATTCGAAGTGACACCCACCAGACCCACGATCCGTGACGCGACGGTGACGAAGAAGAATGCAAATACCACAACCAGCACAGCCGCCACCATGCGAACGGTCAAGGTCTCAATCGTCCCGAAAACATGAGGCACCGCCGCCATCAGGAAAACGATCAATAAGACCCCTCCAGCGACGAAGTTTATTGACAAGTCGCGTTGTGTCCGCTCCGCCGGGAGGCTGTCCTCGCCGAAACGTCCGGTGAGCTGACGTGCCCCCATGCTGAAGCTCTCGATCATCGTAGGGATGCTGCGCAGGAGGGTGAGCAATCCCGCGGTTGCCACCGCGCCGGCGCCGATGTACCGCACGTAGCGGTGCCATAGGTCTCCCGTACTCATTTGGGCGATGGTGAGAGCGGTCTCGGGGTAGAACGGCTCGGATCGATCTGTGCCCCAGACGGCGATGGCGGGGATGATCACCAAGGACGAAAGCAGTCCCCCTCCGACCATGATCGCGCCGATTCTCGGGCCGAGGATGTAACCCACGCCGAACAGCGCCGACGACATCCTCAAGCCCACCTGGCCCTTGGGGAGCCACGGAATGGGAAGCCACGCGTTGGTCGGGAAAAGCTTGAGCCACCCGAAGATGAACTTGAATAGCATGCCCGCGCCAAGACCTAAGAAGACATTTCTGGCCTTGGACCCGCCGACCTCGCTGGCAACCAGAACCTCCGCGCAGGCGGTACCTTCCGGATAGGGCAGCTTGCCGTGCTCGCGGGCGATCAGAAAAGTCCGCAGCGGGACCATGAAGAGCACGCCCAAGAGTCCGCCGAACATGGCCAGTGAGGTCATCTGCAGCAGCGTGGGGTCAAACCCCCACATGAACAGGGCCGGCAGGGTGAAGATGACCCCACTGGCTACCGAGCTGGAAGCCGACCCGATGGTCTGGGACATGTTCGCTTCCAGCAGCGTTCCCCGCACGCCGAAACCCCGCATGGCCCGAAAGGCCGCCACGGTCATAACCGCCACGGGAATCGACGTGGAGATGGTCAATCCCGCCTGCAGACCCAAATAGGCGTTGGCCGCCCCGAAAACGATGCCGAAGACGATCCCGGGTACGACGGCCTTGCCCGTGAATTCAAGCAGGTCGGCACCGGCGGATATGTACGGCTTATAGCTTTGCCCTTCGGGCATAGGCTCGTAGGCTTGCTGAGAAAGACCTTCTTTGTCGGTCATATTGGCTCCCTAGAGCGTTTTCGTCTTCTGTGTAGCGGTTCAGGAGTTTGGTGCCATGCCCAAGTCCCGGCGCGCCGGGACGCCGGCATGCAATCCGGACGCCACACAATATCCGAGTCTGCTACAATGCCGCAGTTCTTCGCACAAGGAGGCATTGTAGTCGCATTCAGCGGACAGGGGCAGGGCAGTACTCCTGTTGTGTGTCATCCAATACCGGTTCTAGGCTCAACTTGTCGTTATACAGCCTGCTGAGCCGCGGGCTTGAGCCCGCGCGGTCCTACGAATCACAGGCGACGCTGCAGCAGCGAATCGGCATTCTCAAATCGGAATCGGTAGAAGCATTGTCAGCGCGGGGCTTGTAGATTGATGTCCGCAAGGCCTTCGCCAAGCCCTTCAACAGTCGATCGTGGTTCTTATGGGCTGTGAAATAAGTTCGGATTGTGTCTTGTCAAGGCCCCACGAAGGTCAGTTGAAACCGGGCGAAGTCGGCCAAGTCCACGTCGCCGTCGGCGTCATCGTCGGGGCAGGAGCAGCCCGGACCAGCAATTCCTGGGCCGGACAAGCAGTCCTCGAAGAGGTGATACTGTGCCAAGGTGTCACATAGCTCGATTTTGAAGGCGTTGGCGCTGGCACTTCCTGTGACGTAGACATTGGCAGAGTCGTCTACGACGATGCCGTGCGGCTCCTCAAGCGTGTTACCCAGGTCATCTCCAGTCGAGTTGATGATCTGCGTGATGACCCCATTGGGCGTGATCTTGAAGACGTTGTCGCTCTTCAGTCCCGTGACGTAGACGTTGCCCCAGTCGTCTACAGTGATTCCGCGTGGCTGGTTAAGCATGTTTCCTGTCCCGTCGCCAGCGGAGTCCATGATCTCAGTGATGATGCCATTGGAGGTGATCTTGAAGGCGTTGTGCGTGTAGCGTCCTGCGACGTAGACGTTGCCCAAGAGGTCCACGGTAATGGCGCGAGGTTCGTCAAGCATGTTCCCCATCCCGTCGCCGGTCGCGTCGATGATCTCTGTGATGACCCCATCCGCCGTGATCTTGAAGGCGTTGGCGCTATGCCATCCTGTGACGTAAGAGTTACCCGATTCGTCTACGGCGACTGCCCATGACGCCTCAAGTGTGTTGCCCATGCCGTCGCCAGTGGAATCGATGATCTGGGTGACCAACCCGTTCTGCGCGATCTTGAAGGCGTTGTAGCTGTGCATTCCAGTTACGTAGACGTTACCGGTGTGGTCCACAGCGATGCCGTACGGACGCTCAAGAACGTTTCCCATGCCGTCGCCACTGTAGTCGATGATCTGGGTGATTACGCCATCCGGCGTGATCTTGAAGGCGTTGTTGCTATAGACTCCAACGATGTAGGCGTTGCCCCAGTTGTCTACAGCGACGCCGTACGGGCCGTCAAGCGTGCTGCCCAGGCCGTCGCCTGTCGAGTCGATGATCTCGGCGATGACCCCATCTGGGGTGATCTTAAATGCGTTGTCGCTGTAGAAGCCTGTAACGTAGACGTTACCCGAGTCGTCTACGTCGATGCCATAGGGTCGTTCCAGCGCGTGTCCCACGCCGCCCCCAGTGTAGTTGATGATCTCAGTAATTAGCCCATTCGGGGTGATCTTGAAGGCGTTGTCGCTCTTGTATCCTGTAACGTAAGTGTTATCCGAGTCGTCTACGGTGATGCCCAACGGGCCGTCAAGCGTGTTGCCCATATTGTCTCCGGTCGAGTCGATGATCTCAGTGATGATCCCGTCGGGCGTGATTTTGAAGGCGTTGCGGCTCGAGTATCCAGTGACGTAGGTGTTGCCCGACTTGTCTGCGAAGACACGGTACGGCAGGGCGAGCCTGTTTCCCAGGGCGTCGCCTTTGGAGTCGATGATCTGGGTGATGAACCCTCCGGGCGAAATTCTGAAGGCGTTGTTGCTAAGCAGTCCAGTGACATAGGCGTTGCCAGAGTCGTCTACGGTAATGCCATGCGGCCCGTCAAGCGTGTTCCCCATGGTGTCGCCAGTGGAGTCGATTATCTGGGTGATCACGCCAGCCGGCGTGATCTTGAAGACGTTGTTGCTGAAGGATCCAGTGACATAGACGTTACCGGCGTGGTCCACAGCGATGCCATACGGGCGGTCAAGAATGTTTCCCCTGCCGTCGCCATTGGAGTCGATGATCTGGGTGATCACGCCATCCGGGGTGATCTTGAAGGCGTTATCGCTATATCCGCCAGTGACATAGGAGTTGCCGGATTTGTCCAGTGCGATGGCCCACGGACCCTGAAGCGTGTTCCCCAGGCCGTCGCCTGTCGAGTCGATGATCTGCATTATGATCCCATTGGGTGTGATTTTGAAGACATTGTGGCTATATCCTCCGGCGATGTACACGTGTCCCTCATCATCCACGCCTATGGCGCTTGGTCGATCAAGTGTGTTCCCCGTGCCGTCACCAGTGAAGTTGATGATCTCGGTAATGATCCCGTCCGGCGTGATCTTGAAAGCGTTGTTGGTCCAGGATCCAGCGACGTAGGCGATGCCGGAGTCGTCTACGACGAGGTCGCTCGGCCCCTGAAGACCACGAGAGATGATCTCCGTGACGTTCCTTGCGCCCGCCGACGTTGGAAAACAGGCAAGAACGAGAACAAAGACAAACCCCAGATTCCGGAACGGCAATACCGTCATGTGTCTCACCCCCATCAAATGGCTGCCTGTTATCGGACAATTATAGCAGTCAAAAACACCGTGGTCAATTGACCTAAGCCGCCCGATGTCTTCAAGAACGGGTGGTAGGTCTTCGCATCACCCGTGACCCGTTCATGTGGATCTGCCGATGGAGAGACTACCTGCCCCCGAAGCCGAAGAACGCGTGGTATTCTTGATTTCAACTATAGCCCTCACCGGGTAGAATATCTCACCGGTATCCCGAGAGATCGAATCTTCAGCCACTAAGAACAAGGAGCAAGAACTCGATGCCTCGCACACTCGCAGCCCCGGTCCGGAAAGCGATTGAAAAGGGTCTGCTTGATGTGCCTCCGCACTTAGCCTTGTTCTACGATCTCGATTTCCTCAGGAAGCGCATCGACACCCTTCGCGAAGCCTTTCCACCGGAGACACTGCATGCTTTGGCGATCAAGGCGTGCCCGGTGACCGAGTTGCTCCGCCGCACGTCCTGAATGGGCTGCGGGGCGGAGGCAGCCACGGCGGCAGAGCTCGAGCAGGCTTTGCGCGCGGGCTTCGCGCCGCAACGCATGGTCTTCGATTCACCAGCAAAGACCGTTGAGAAATTACACAGGGCTATTACGTGCGGGGTCCACATCAACGCCGACAGTCTGCAGGAACTGGATCGCATAGCAACACTGGTTAAGGACGGTTTGCAGCCGACATCGATCGGCGCGAGAGTCAACCCCAAAGTCGGCGCCGGGGAGATTGAGGCCACGAGTACAGCCGTGCCCGGCTCCAAGTTCGGTGTGTCTCTCCGCGACAACTCTGTCGAACTGCGTGATCGCTTCAAGCGGTATCCCTGGCTGACCGGCCTGCACGTACATGTAGGGTCGCAGGGATGTGACGTGGAACTCCTGACAGAGGGCTGGGTGCCCCATCCTTGCGCAGCAAGGGTGGGGCACCTCACACCCTGTGCTGACAGCGCAGCGCTTCCCCGATAATGCACGAGTTGCCTCGGGCTCTTACCGACCGCCGCCCATCAACAACAGAAGCATGCCGCCGGCGTAAGTGAGAGCGATGAGAATAGAGTCGAACCCGAACCACTTGAGGATGATGCGCTTGCTCTTGCACGCCAGACCGCCCAAGGCGATGGCTGTAAGAAGGATGGCCAATAGCCCGGTGATCAGGTTCTGAGTTCCGCTAAACGACCCTTCCGCCAGCAGCAGAGGGCTGCCGTCGCATACGGAGACTATCTTGAGGAAAGGTACGACGAAGATGTTGAACATGTTCGACCCGAAGATGTTGCCCAAGGCGAGGTCCAGATTGCCCAAGCGCACTGCGGCTACGCTGGTGGCGATCTCGGGAAGGGAGGTAGCAAGTGCCAGAAAGCAGGCACCAACGAAGGTCGCACCCAACGGTCGGCCGATCATTTCTATCTTGTGGGTGCTGAGCACGTCGCCGATGAGGGCCAACCACCATGAGGCAGCCACCAGGATCGTGGCCAGAGCTGCAAGCTTAACCCAGACTGCGGATTCAACTTGCGGACGCTCGCCTGCGACCTCCTCGGAAAGTCTCTGATCACGTTCAAAACGATACACCAGCTTCATGCAACCCAGATAGGTCACAGCAATCAGGGCGACCCAACACAACTCGACGATCTGGGCGAATTCTCGGCTGGCCGCGAACTTGTCGAGCAGCACTATGCCAAGCAGTGCCTCGCCGATGAGCAGCAGCCCGAACGAGCTGGTAAGCGAGTGCCCCGCCCCGACTCCGCTCAAGACGGAACCACCTCTCCAAAGGAGGTTGAGAAGGAAAATGAGAGTGATGTTGAAGCAACAACTTCCCAGTATGCCTCCGAGGGCCAGATCGACGTTTCCAATGGCGGTGGCGGTCCCGCCGGTGATCAGTTCGGGCAGGCTGGTAACGGTAGCTAGCAGGATCAGTCCGATCCACCCGCTGGCGATATTCAGTCGGTCGGCCAGTTGATCCGCCATCCGGGTCAGTTTTGAACCCGCTACGATGACTACCGCAGCCGCCAGGGCAAACTCGACGAACAGCGCCCAGGTGGAAAGGTTGTCAGCAAAGATCATCTTCGATAGCAAAGCGGGCGATCCTTCTGAGTCCCTGGCTTAGCCGGTCCAAGTATGAAGATTGTATCGGCCGTGGGGGCGACTGGCCAATTATAGGATTCGGTGCACTTTGGAAACGATCCAAATCACCTGGCGATTTGGGCGGTAACCTTCGTGTTTGTACAGCATGGCGGCGCCCGCGTTCCGCGAGCTTGGCCATGGCACTCGCGCGGAAGACGGATACGGAGTTTGCACTAATGGGCTATGAAGAAGCGGGCGTCGGTACCTTCGGGACCGACGCGAAGCGTTACCTCGCGAGTGCACCGCGGACATCGAGCCCGGTAGGTCGTACCGTCCCGATTGCGATATGCTCGCACGTACGCGCCACAACAGTCGAACCGTATGCCGACCCAGGGGCGCCCGCGCAATTCGCTTCCTGTGACGGTATCGCGGTCCGCGCCATCGATCCCTTCGACATCCACGCGATAGGGCGGCTCTTCACTCATCAACGGGATTATCGGCTTGCGGGAGGGTCAATCTCTAGGCGGTCCGCGACCGTGGCTTCAATCGACTCACGGTGCTGGGCACAGTGTTCCAGCATGGCTCCGAGATCGCTGAGAACCTTCGCCTTTACCGACGCGTCGGTGATTTCACGGGCGTTGACTAGCACACTGTAGGCGGCGGCGCGGGCGGCGGCATCTGCGAGAACAGCCGCTATGCCCAGGTCGCTTATCAGGTACTTGCTTGCGATTCCCGCGAACTCGGCCATAGTGGACAGCGCGGCGGAGGATATCGCAGCCATCTCCATAGGTACGGCAATTGCGGCCAAGACCGCGTCTTGATAGGCCGATTGGGTCGACGGATCTTCCCCTTTTGCCTTGGCGGCGTCCGCCATTGTCTTGTAGGCTTCGGCGTCGCGGGTGATCAAAGCCCGCATGAGTTGATCAGCCCTTGCGAGATGTGCCATCACCGCCTCGACCTGCCGGCGTTTCTCCGGTCCGGTCTTTTTACCCACCGAATACGCTGCCACCATACGCCCCATCGCGCAGGCAGCTGCGCCGGCAAGACCGGTCACCCCCCCACCGCCGGGCGTGGGCGTCCGATCGGCTACCTGATCGAGAAACTTGGCCACATTCAATTGCGTAAAGTCATCCATAAAGCATCCCTGCGGAAAGACCTACCGTCGATTAGTCTACGGTGTCGCATGATAGCAGACTCACCTCGGCTTGCCAGCTGAGTGGGAACACCTCTTGAGGTCGGCGACTCGGCGCGTCCGGTTATCGGGACGACTCTACAATCGAATTGCTGGTAGCTACGAGTCAGTCAGTGCCGGCGGGTCCCTTAAGATGCTTGTCGAACCAGTCGGCGATGGTAGGCATGTCGTCCTTCCAGCCTTTGAAGATGTGGCTAGCGCCGGGTTTGACCACGAGGCTTGCGTGGACGCCCGCGTCTTCGAGCTTCTTTAGGAAAGTCTCAGACTGCTGGATCGGCACCATCATATCGGCGTCGCCGTGAATGATGAGCGTAGGCGCGTCGTCCTCTGAGACGTGCGTGATCGGTGAAATCCGGCGACCGATCTCCCTTATTCTTTTCTCGTCGATAATTCGCTCGAAGGTCTTCGTGCTGGCATTGAGCTTGTGGAAGTCAAAGGCCGGTCGGTAGTACTCCAGGATGCCCCGCCCGATGGCATCCTCGCCGACAACGCCGTAGTTGAGGAAATCCGTCGGGGGGAAGAAGCAGGCAACTGCTTGTACGCGACTGGAGACGCGCTCGAGCGGGTCCTTCGCAGCGGGGTCTCCCTCGCGACCCGACGTGCCCAAAAGAAGCGAAAGATGACCGCCCGAAGAAACGCCCGTTGCGCCTATGCAATCACCTTTGATGCTGTAGTCCTTCGCATGCGATCGGATGAAGCGCACAGCGCGATGCATGTCCTCGATGGCTTCGGGGATGGTGAACTTCGGTTTGCTGCCATGGGCAACGGCAAATACGGTGTAGCCATGCTCCAACAGTTCGCCTACGGGCATGTTGTCGGCCAACTCGTGCGTCGAGCCCCACCCCAGACTCGACACGAAGATGACTCCACATCCGTTGGCGCCACGTTTTGGCGTGAACACATCCAGGGTAAGAGCCATGCCGTACTTTCGGCCGTAGATGACATCTTTGGTGCGCGTGTGCTGCTGCGTAGTCTCTACACCTTGTGCCGCCGCAGCGAGTGAAGCCAGTATGAGGACAATGGACGATCGAAGCATATCCTTTCTCCTTGCTTGGAACTGTCTCAGTCTGTGCTGGTAATCTCTTTCGCAAGTCCTGCGACTATGGGGGATAGAGGAGCCACCGGCCTCATGCCCCGCGGCTCACATCGTCGTGGAACTTGTGAAACACGCTGCTAGTACGAAAGGGCTACCTTTGCCACTGCTGGTACAACAAGACCACGAATTGACGCGGTTCAGTCATTCAGAGCACGGGGCGCAAAGCCCGGTGACATCGTTAGACAGCGAAGCTGGAATGTCCGCAGGCTTTGCCCCTGTGGCTCTGATCTTGGCTCTGTCGTACTAGTGCTTGGCGTCAGCTACCGCGGACGGTTTGCAGGAGTCCGAAGCGTTCACTTCGTATCTGGTTACTTCGCTTTTGTTCTTCAAGGTTGTCAGATCAATAGCGCCGGAGTCGTAGTCTCTGATAGCCCCGACGGGTATGCGGATGATGAGGTGGTACTTGGCCATGTGTGCTCGCGAAGTGAGAAGAGCGGCCGGGATATCTGTAACGACGTAAGGGACGATCCAACTGCTAGGGATCCGTCCCTCGACATTAGCCACCAGGAATATTGACTCGTTGGAGGTTAACTGGGTCATCTTTGATCCATAGTCCCCCACCGTCTTCAACAAGACCTCTACGGTCCTATCCAGATCATCTTCGTCCAGAACGTAGCGGGTGCGTGTGCTCGTTGAGCCGATGTTCCACACTACTCGTGGATGGTCGCCACGGATCTCGGTCTTGACCGCGTTCCAGAGATCCTCGCTCTCCCGGTCTTCGTCCTCCACTAGAGTTTCCTTCTTGAGCTGGGTTGAGAACTTGATCGTGTACATTACTCCGGTACCGGGCACGTAGAACCCCTCGATGTTAAAATTGGAGGGCAACGTGGCGGCCGATAGGGCGATTTGATGACGCGGCAGGTAGCGCAGGTAGTCATTTATGCCCAGGGCATACTGGCGGGTCATGACCGACGATTCGAGGACCGATCCCTCCACCTTACCGATGACGTTCGCGATGACCGGCAGGGCTTCAAGGGCAGCCTCGTCCGAATCCAGTTTCTTCGCGTTGAAGTGGTCTTGCAGGGCCTTCCCCAGAATACGCTGCATGATTTCGATGTCTTCGGCCATAGCGGCGTAATCCAGTTCGGAGTCTCTCTCCGTGCCAACGGCGGCGTGGGCGAGCGTTCCGTTGATCACGGCGACGGCCACTAATGCAAATAAAGTCTTGCGCATCATTGTCATTCCTTTCAGTTTAGTTCGTTCTTCCGACTGATTGCCGGGTTTTCCTGTGAGAGGTGAGTCCAGAGATCATCCAGGGCGCGGTTTGTATAGCGGACTTCACGCTCCAAGCCTCCCGCAAGTGCCTGGAACATCACCATCTGATGACGCCAGTCTTCGTCTCGGCGAACATCGACTGCGCCAACCAACGCTAGGCGGCGTTCTTCCTGCTGCCGCTCGAACTCGACCAGATTCTCCTGGATCACAGTCAGAAGAGAGTTGCAGCGGATGTCCGCTTCCTCTCTTGCCACCGCTCTGAGCATTGGCACGGCTGTATTCAGATCTTGACCGAGATAGGATGCCGACATCGAGCCACGCCCGAGCGTTACAACCAGCTGTCCGTCGGCGTATTGCCAGTCGGTTCCCACCCAACCCAGGATGGCGAATACAATTACGGCTGCTGCAGCACCTACGAGGACCGGACGCAGCCGAATGGGCAACCTGCTTTCCACCGATGAGTGCGTCTTGAACGGTTCGGCTGTCTCAGGCGCTTCGACCGACCAGGAATCGAGCAAGCGGAGTGTTCGGCGGAAGCCTTCGAGTTCATCGCGACATTGCTGACAAGCCTCGACGTGCTGCTCGATCAGTTGTCGAGATTCCCCATCAAGCTCGTCGTAAAGCAGCGTGGGCAACTCCTCGCGCACTGTCTGACAATCCACTTGTTTGGTGTTGTCGTTCTTCATTCTGCCACATCCTTAAGTTGCTCTTGCAGAAGCCGGAGTCCCTGGGCCATTCGCGACTTCACCGTGGAAACAGGGGCATCGAGAATCTCGGCGATTCGAGCGAACGGCAAGTCCTGATAGTGCCGCATGACTACTACCTCTCGCACGGCAGTTGGGAGCGAGGCCACAGCCTGCGCGACCCGACTGCTCGTTTCCGCCCGTTCACCGGCCCGGCACGCCGACTGTGCGAATCTGCCTTCGCCCCGGATGTCACCTGTCTGTTCGCCCAGGACCCTATCGCGGACCCGACGCGAGCGCATTCGATCACGACACAGGTTCACCACAATCCGATGGAACCAAGTCGAGAAAGAAGCCTTCCCGTTGAATTCCGCGAGCCCCTTGAAGGCTCGCATCAGGGCCGTCTGCTTGATGTCGTCAGACTCGGCGGCATCGAGGGTCAGACGATAGGCCAGCGAATACGCCTTCCCTTCCCAGCGCCTTGCCAGGGGCGAAAAGGCGCCTTTATCACCTCTGCGGAACCGCTGCACTAACTCAGCGTCGGTGAGGTCATTCATGTTGACTTCTCATGCCGCTTAGCTTCCATCTGATACATCCCTTTAGACGAATGATCCTCGAAGACGGACGAAAGGAATCCCAGAAAAGCGCCGATCTCGATCATCCACCCGGCGATGGCAGAGGGTGCACGTCAACACGGCCTACAGTCTGCCGCGCGTGTTGATGTACTCGCGCGATGAGCCGGAATCGGTGCACACGTGCGGCAGGGGCTTGTTGTCCGCGAGCCACAAGTATGCCAGGCGCGGCCTAACGCTCGGCGGAAGGAACACCCTCACGCCCAGCCGGGCCAAGGGGCGACCAAAGACCACGCCCGCGAGTCCGCCCACTGTCTGCGCGCAAAGATGGGCAACGGTATAGGGCAACCCCCAGCGGAACAGATGCGGTGCCTCGTGATACCAGACTACCGCGACGATCGCTGCAGCTACAAGTGGCATGACTAACAACAGTCCTGCTCCGGCGAGTCTAGGCCAGTGCGGAAAGACGACCACCACCACCATGCCGCCCGCGAACGCCATCGCCAGGGACACGGATACGATCAAGGCGATGAAGAACCCGTACATCGGGTAATCTGTTTCGACTTCCAGTGGACCGTAGCTGCCGGTCCATGTGAAGCTCGTGGACCCCGGGCCCAACTGCCTGCGTTCATACCCGCCGGGCAAAGTGAGCTCGTCGAGCGTGGCGTAGCTAATGCTCCCCTCCCCGAGCCCCAGCATGAAGAACGCAAAGATGATCAGGAGTATCCAACCGGCCAGCACCAGCGATGTTGCCCGATCGAGCCAGGGTTTGAGCGCAGTGGCGCCGTCATTAGCCGACTGAAACTGTCCGCATTCCGGGCATCTTACTACCGGGATGCCCGTGTGTGCATCGCGATGAACCGGCAGTGTACGCAGGTTGTACGCGCAATTCTCACAGAAGCGATCAAGGTCGATGCAGGCAATAGCCCGATCGTGTGGCCGCGGAGCTGTATGTTCCGATCGTATCGTTGCTTCGGTTGTTCCTCTCATTGTCCGTCCACCCTGCCGTTGATTTCGATCTTCGCGGCGCATACGCCAAGTTCGCACGCTGCATGCTTCCCAGGCTGCTAGGAGATTCGTTGCACCGGGGTGGATATTTGGCTTGTGCGGTATTCGGATTTACCGGACCGAAGCCGGTGTTGAGGTCGTTCTATCTGATATAGCCCAGCGATTTCAGATTCAGCATCCCCTTGGGATCGATCGTCGCGGTTTCCGCATCGGACAAACCAAGCTCCTTCTTCAGTAGATCCGAATGAGTCATGTGGGCTTGAAACAACTGCCGTCCGCGAGTGATGGCCTCCGGGTATGCTGAAGAAACCGAGTATCTTTCGCCCGGGTCCGATTCGAGGTCGAAGAGTTCCTCGCGCTTGCTGACGTCCCAGCGGATGTACTTGAAGTTGTCGAAGACGACCGAGGTGCGGTTTTCGAAACACGCCAAACCCGTGCTGACGATTGGTAGGTCGGCAATCCTGGAATCCGCGATCGTTGACAGGGCAGGAAGCGTCGGAGCGGGTAGCTGAGTGCTTTCATAATCCACTGCGCACAGTGTCAGTATCGTTGGGGCAATGCTTTCGAGCGTAACCTTGTCTGTGACGCGAGCGTGTCGTTGGACGGCCGGAAGCTTGACCATAAGCGGTACACGAAGTAGTTCATCGTATATGGTGTGCCCGTGCTCGAAGCTCTCGTGCTCCCAGAACTCTTCGCCGTGATCGCTGGTCAGCACGATGAGGGCATCGTCGTAGATGCCGAACTCCTTCAGCTTGGACACCAGGACACCCAGGTTCTGATCCACGTAGCCCACCTCGGCGGCATAGTGACTCTTGAACCAGCTTCGCTCGGCCGAAGTGGGAACCATCCAACCGCTGCGGACCGCCTCGCCGTACTTCCCTTTCGGATCCAGCAGGGCCCCGTCCGGCGGATCGGGCAATAGATGTTCGGGCAGGTCGTACGGCGCATGCGGGTCAAAATAGTGCAGCCAGAGGAAGAAGTCCTTGTGCGCATTGCGCTCGAGCCAGCTTATGGTCAAACGTGTGAGGTCCTCGGTCGATGCTTCCGTGCGATGCACCGGGGAATCAATAGCCGACAGCACTTTTCCACCGAGCATTGAGATGTCCGGCTTGGGATATATTTCGTACTCGTCGAAGCCCTGGGAGAGTCTCGTACGCGCTCGCAGGACTGGATTCGACCCGATCGCTGCCGTCGAGTATCCCGCGTCGTGCATTCGTTCCGCCAGCGTGAAGAACTCTTCAGGGACCTTCGATTCGGGCCGCAACGCCTCATGCACCGTCGGAGAGACTCCGGTCATGATGGACGCAAATGAGGTCAGGGTCCACGGAGCCGAGGCGCGAGCGCTGTCGAATACGACGCCGTCGGCGGCCAGGGCATCGAAGTTCGGTGTTGGCTGCGCCTGAGGATCGTTGCACGAGAGCGCGTTGTATCTCAGTGCATCAACCGTCAGGAGGATCACGTGTCTGACGGGGTGCTTGCCCCGCCCACTCACCGGGCCGTCATTAGTAGAGACTGACGCAGAAGCCGATTGTGGAGAGAGTGGTGAAGAGTGGGCGTGCAGCAAGGGGCTTGACACGACAACGATCAACAACGCAACAAGAATCTTGTTCTGTTGCCTCACCACAACAGGTCGTGTGCAAACCCACACCGTGGCGCCGATGCAGACTGCAAGGACGATCCACAGCGCGGCTGAGCCGCTCTCGGAGGCGATCAACCACCCGAGGAGGCACACCTCAGCCAGGATCATCAACGTTGTGACACCCAACGGTGAACGAGCACAGGGCTCCTGCGCTGCAGACGACAATCGCCGGGCAAGAGAGGACATGCCCACGGGAACCAGGCCGGTTAAGACGATCAGCAAAGCCGGTTTGACCTTTGCCGGGGATAACATGAGCATCTGTGCCAGATCAGGCAGGGCGGCGAGCGCCAGAGCGAGACCCAGGATGAAGCCGATACGCGCCTGGATACCGGTGATGCCCTGCGTCGCAAACTTGCGCATGGGCAATCCCACCATCAGCCAGAGGGCCAAGTAGCCTGCGATGCTTACAACGGTCGTAACCGACAACGCGGTTGCCAGATTGCCGGCCGAGGACAGCTCGACGAAGCCACTGGCCAGGGATAAACAGACGTCACAGAACGCCAGACACAGACCGAGGGTCATCCCGGTCAGAATTATGTGCTTCCACGATCCTTGCCGGTCTGCTTTACCGGAAGAGTCCGGCTCTGCTGGTTTGGGTGCGTTCATCGCCCCGCTCGCTTTCCGTTTCTAAACAGGCGTGCACGAGCACGCGTGGCCTTACACTTCGCCGGTCCGGTTGCCGGCGGTCATGGGTTCGATCGGTGACGCTCGAGCGCGTACCGTTTCTAGTTTCTCGGACGTCGGCACGTGAGCACCAAAGGGGTACCGGCGCCTATGCCTACATTTCGGAAAGAACGGTCCTCCCATGTAAATGTCGATGCTTGCGAGGGGAGGTCGCCCGGATGTCAACCACGCGGTCGGGGTGTCTGTTGCCGTCCAGATACGCGGCACTCACCCATAGCGTTACCGTTTATGGGATGTTGCCTTGAGAGCCTAGCCCAAGTTTAGACAGTACGCCGTGGACATGCGTGGATCTTCAATGGGTGCGATTCCCACCCGGCAACTGGTCGCTCCAGCCGGCAGCAATCGGAGCGGTCACGGAGGCACGACGTGAGTCAGTTGCCGGCTGCGCCGCTGGCGGCCCGGCGGACTCCGCACGCTTTGACGACGAGACCTGCGCATGTCTTCAGCACCGATCTTCTGTACTGCGAAGATCGCGTGTTCGTCGTCTCCGAGGATATGAAGTCCATCCGCTGGGACCTGGGCAATAGGAAGGAACCCAGGGCACCGCTCGGTGCAACCCACCCGGAAACGGTAGACTTCCACCCGAGCACACTGCGCAATCTCAAGTCGCTGGGGTACAGAAAGCTAGTACTACAGCGCCACTTGGTCGTCTCGTGCGGAGAAACCCGCGTTTTGGGGCCGCCAGGGCAAGCGCAAATGGCCTGAAGGGCCATGTGGCGCTGTAGTACTAGGAACAACCGCAACTGAACATGTTAGCTGAGACCTGCAGTACTCCTTGGGGCTGAAGTTTGATGCGCATACCGGCTGCGGGGTGGCTGGATCACTCCGTTTGACGTGCACAGGCGTAGCTGTGTGCGGTCGATTCTGACGCGCCCTGTGTCCGAGAACGTTCTGTTCTTGCGTAGAAGGCTCCCGTGTCTCCTTTGGGGCATGTCAAGCTTCGGGTGTTTTGATTACCGGACCTATGCAGGCGAACCGCGCTTCCCGACTTTTTGGGTTAAAAACGAGACCTTCCTGCCTATACTAGGTAGTGGAGCGGGATACCAGAGCGGACCCGGGGTCAGGAGAATCGCGCTTCCGGACATCACGCGAGGTGGGCCGTCGACATCATCTGCGTTAGTGGAGGTGGCGCTGTCTTGATACCGTTCGACGTGTTTGTTGGCTCAGGGCGCGTTGGAGGTGTCAATGGCAAGTGTTCTCGGGTAGGCATTGCGGTGGTGCAACTGGGGCTCAACCTATCCCGCCATGCAATAAGACCGGATGTAATGGGGATTTAGACCACCCAGGAGGAAGGAAAGTGAAGAGTAGTCTCGGCTTGATAAACAGCATGTCGTTCGGTGGTTTCTTGCTGGGAACGTTCGCGACTGTCGCCAGCGGAGGCGCTGGGACTTTTCGCTGGTTGCCGAAGACGGCAAGCGACAATGTCGTCTGCCTGCCGGGTGAAGGCGACTGCGGCGAGACGGAGATCAGGCTGTCCGGCGGTGACGTGACGGTTACTCTGTTCCTGGAAATGGCCAATTGGGATCCCGATGGTGATGGCCACCCCACACTCGGAGGATTTCAGGGCGGCCTCGAGGCGGAGACATACGAAGGCGGCTTGGCGATCGATGCAGCCTATCCTGGTCATCCGGGAAACCCCGGTACGGTCGCTGGCTGTGACCTCGAATCTTATGGGTGGAGCCTCGATCCCGATCTAAGGGATTGTGCTGCTGGCGCGTTCATGGCGTTGAAGGTCTGCGTGGAAACACTGCAGTTTCCGGACGTCTTCGATCCGCTAAGTACGTGTACACCTGCTACCGCGGAGGCCGATTGTGGTCCGTTTCCGGCAGGTTGCGTTGATCGTCCGGATTGGGTCTTCGCGGGGATAAGCTACACGCCGACCATATCATGCGCGCAGGAAGACTACACGATAGGTGCAGCGTCAACGGACTGCCGAGAGGATGACGGCGAATACCCGTTCTACTACGGCGGCACGCTCGTGGTTTCCGTGCCTGCATGTGCAATAGGCACGTACAATGTTGGCTTTATTGACGATGTGAACTTCACGATACTCAACGACTGTACCGGCGTACTCATTCCGGAGACAACGAAAACACCCGCCCAGATAACGATTACCGCGGGCAGATGCTGCTATGGGATAGGCACCGCCAGTACGGGATGCCTCTTCGGCGTCAGTGAGGCCGAGTGTAATCTCGAGCCCGCACCGCGTCTTTATGAGATAGGTCCCCCATGCAGCGAACCTTGTCCGGAGTGCCTCACGGGCGATCAATGCGCGGATCCAACGCCGGCTCAGGACCCCAGTGCAGACAACCTGTGCACCGTTGATTCGTGCACGGACGGCACATGCGTGCACACACCGGACTACGACGACCAGGTCTACTGCTGTGATCCGGACCTGGGCCCCGTCGGGGGTCTGACGGTTATAGACGACGGCGAAGAGTGCTCCGTCGACACCTGTGATCCCGACACGGGCATCGTAACTCGCGAGGGCGGCGATTGCGATAACGACAACGTGTGCGACGACGTGGACAACTGTCCGACGGTTCGTAATCGTCTTCAGGTAGACGGCGATGGCGACGGTTATGGTGACCGCTGCGACGATCCGTTTGATGCGGATCATGACGGCGACGTTGATTTGATCGATTTCTCGAGTTTCGCGGATTGCCTTGGCGGTCCGGTAATCGCCGCCTCCAGCGACTGTCAGGATATTCATGACTTCAATAGTGATACATATGTAGACGTCCACGATATGGCGGAGCTGCAGATGTCGTTCACTGGTGAAGTTGCTACGCCGTGCGATTAGAGCCACGCTCAGGCGGCAGCGCTGCCGGGTATGGTCGACCGCTTTGAGGCGGCAGCGGAGGGCGAACAAGCAGGGATAACGTAGGAAAGTCTCCGAAGGAGCGGAGTTGAGGAGTAAGGAAAGTGGCAAGCCGACTCCTTTTCAGCAAACACATGCTCGCGGGGATGTTGGTCCCGGCGTTCCTGGCCATTGGCACCTTCGGTCAGGATGCCGGGCACGAGATCCGTTTTAATCCGGTATCGGCAAGCGGCGATGTGATGTGTCTTCCCGGCGAGGGTGGCTGCGATCCGACGGAGGTCGTCCTTTTCAGCGGGGGCGTGACGGTTACCCTGTTTCTGGAGCTCTCCGGGTGGGATCGCGATGTCGATGGCAGCCCTACGCTCGGGGCGTTCGAGGGTACGGTCGATGCCACAACCTACGAGGGAGGTCTCGCTGCCGATGTAGCCTACGAGGGCCATCCGGGCAACCCCGGTACCATTGCAGGTGTGGACCTTCTACCGGTGGGCTATCCTGACAACCCGCAAGAAGGTGCCTTTCAAGCACTCAAAATCTGCACGTCGAATCTTGCCGACCCCGAGGCGAACGCCGACTGGTTGAGCATGTGCAACTCCTCCGCAGATTGTCCACCCTTTCCAGCAGGTTGTATCGACCGACCCGACTATGTTTTCGATGGAATCGACAACTGGCCGACGGTCGTGACTCAAACCCTCGATTACGCATGGAGATCAGCGGCGGCTCCCCAATGTGCAGTCGACCCGGACGGAGGAGTGACTCGCTTCTATGGCGGTACGCTGCTGCTTGAGGTTCCCATCGACGCGACAGGTACCTACCACGTCAGCTTCAGAGATGACCCAAACTACACGGTCTTCAACAACTGCGAGAGTGTTCTGCTTCCCGGTCTTGCGGAGATACCGGCTCAGATCACGGTGCTGGGCAGCAGATGCTGTTCGGGAATCGGGACCGACGATCCTCAGTGTTTCAGCGGGATCAGCCAGGCGGAGTGCGACAGCATGCCCGCCCCACGGACTTATGGAACGGGCATCACTTGCGCCGTTCCCTGCGCGGAATGCGCTTCCAGCGAGCACTGTGGCGACCCCACACCGGCTCAGGACCCCGCTGCCGACAATCTTTGTACCGAC
This sequence comes from Phycisphaerales bacterium, assembly GCA_020348265.1. Lineage (GTDB taxonomy): Bacteria > Planctomycetota > Phycisphaerae > UBA1845 > UBA1845. Next base: position 5,423,270 of record CP070744.1, read on the forward strand.
GACATGTGCGCGGGCGGCAGATGCCTCCACGCCTTCAACTACGATGATGCGATCTTCTGCTGTGATCCGGACCTTGGGCCCCAGGGTGGCTTGACGTTGATATCCGATGGCCAACCATGCAGCATCGACACTTGTGACCCGGACACAGGTCTCGTCACCCATGAAGGCGGTGATTGTGACAACGATGGGGCGTGTGACGACACGGACAATTGTCCAACGGTTTACAACCTCAACCAACTGAACGACGACGGTGACGCGTACGGCGACGCCTGCGACGGACCATTTGATGCGGACCACGACGGCGACGTTGATCTAGGGGACTTTGCCAGTTTCTTTAATTGCCAGGGCGGTCCGCTGATTGCCGCCTCTATCGACTGCCGGGATGTACATGATTTCGACGGCGACGCACACGTGGACCTCCGCGATGTGCTGGAGTTCGAGGAATCGTTCACCGGCGAGATTTCGTCCCCGTGCGAATAGGCCGGTTCCTTGAATCGTGGAGTCCAGCCTCAACAGCTAATCCAACGGTCGACAAAAAGAGGGCATGGGCGAGCAGGACCCACCCATGCCTGTTGTACTTCTGCAGATCACGCGGCAATGCCGCTACGAGCCGATCTGGACAAGCGCTTCCTCCGTCTGATCGAGCAGTAGCTCGAAAAGCTCCATCGCGTCGCGCACAGGCTCGGGGGTAGTCATATCTACGCCGGCCATCTTGAGTAAGTCGACCGGATACTTACTGCTTCCTGAGTGCAGGAACTTCAGGTACGCGTCGGTAGCCCCGGGCGTTCCCTTCAAGATTCTAGCGGCGATATTCGAGGCGGCGCAGTGGCTAGTCGAGTATTTGTACACATAGAAACCTCTGTAGAAGTGCGGAATTCGAATCCAGTAGTTGTCGACTACGTCGTCGTGGGTATAGGCCGGACCGTAATACTTCTTCATGATCTCTCCGTAGGTCTGGCCGAGGCTGTCGGCGGTAAGAGGCTGGCCTGCTTCAGCCATCTCGTGAATCCGCTGCTCGAACTCGCTGAACATCGTCTGGCGGAAGAGCGCACCGCGCACTCCCTCGAGGAACTCGACGAGCAGATAGAGCTTCTTCTTGGGATCCTTGGTCCGCTTTAGAATGTAGTTCTGCAGGAGGATTTCATTGCATGTCGAAGCGACTTCGGCGCAGAAGGTGTCGTAGCTGGCGTAGACGTAGGGCTGTGTCCCACGCGAGAAGTAGGAATGCATGGAGTGTCCCATCTCATGCGCTAGGGTCGACACCGAGTCATACCCGCCGTGGAAGTTCAACAGGATGTAAGGCTGTGTCAGATAGGTTCCGCTGGAATACGCTCCGCTGCGCTTACCTTTCGTTGGGAATACGTCCACCCACCGGGATGCGAAACCCTTATTCATGGGCTCCAGATAGGAATTGCCGAGGGGTTCAAGGGCTGTGACGATTGTGTCGACGGCTTGTTCATAGGTGTACTCGAACTCCTGTCCTTCCACCAATGGCGCGAACAAGTCATACGCGTGGATACCGTCATTCGCCTTCAGGGCGCGCTTGCGGATCTCTTGATATCGGTGCAGCAGGTGGAGATTCTCGTTGACGGTGTTGACCAGGGTATTGTAAACCCCGACGGGGATGTTGCTGTTGTGCAGGGCGGCGGCCAGGCAGCTTTCATGCCCTCGGGCTTTCATCGAGAAGATGTCGCTTTGGACGGATCCGTTGAGCAGCGCGGCTGCGGTATTTCGGTACTTGCTGTACGTGCCGACTATGCCGTTGTAGGCGTCTTTACGTACTCGGCGATCCGTCGAACGCATGAAGATATAGAATGCCGAATCGCTCAACTCCACGGAGTTGCCTTCTTCATCGGTGATGGTGGGGAACTGAATATCCGCGTTGGCCAAGAGACGGTACGCGCTGGAAGGCGCTGAGCGCACTTGGCCGGCCATCGCCATCAACTCTTCTTCCCGAGGGGAGAGAATGTATTGTTTTTGGCGAAAGAGGTCGTCAAAGAACTGCTCGTACAGGGCCAGATCCTTGTTCTGGCGCATCCATGATTGGACGGTCTCTGTGGGGATGGTGGTCAGCTCCGGCGCCATCCACGACATCCTCTCGTTGTACTCCATCAGCAGCGTTCGAGCGCGAGCCTTCATAGCCTGCATTTCACCGGCGCGCAGATCCTGATCGGAAAGCAGCGAGGCGTAGAGGTAGACTCTGGAAAGACGCGGCTCAACGTGATCACTGAGCTTAAGGGCGTGAAGCAACTCGCCGGGACCTTTGACCAGTGTTCCTTCCAGAGCCGCCAGCTCGTCGGTCTTCTTCTCGACAGCAGCGAACTCCGCTTCCCAGGCCTCGACGTTGGGGAAGATGTTCTCCGTGGCCCAGAGGTGCTTCTGTTCAATCTCGCTCCGCTCACGGACCTTCTTGGTCTCGCCGGCGTTCGCTGTATCCGTGCATGCAAAGAGCAACGGTATCATGCCAAATGCCATCCATAAGGTATTCTTAACGCGCGTGTTCATCGGCTGTTCTCACAACGGGAGTCTGCGTCGATTCATCCAAGGGCGGCCCCGCTTGTCGCCACCTTGATGTTAGAGTGCGGCAAGGCTATCGCCAAACCCGAGGCTGGACAAGTGGTGCTCCTGGGAGTGGGTCCAGACGTCGCGCCAAAGCATCACGCCATGCCTGATGCACAATCAGGACACTCATTGTGTCGTCTCTTCCTGCGATGGCGGAAGCGGAGCGCCTCTCAACCTGAAGCATGGTCCGGTAAGTCCCGCCTGAAAACTCGCGGGCTCGGTTCGTGTACCTTTAGTGCTCCCTCCACGACCAAGCACGATGTGGGAGGCGGTGCGCCCGTTTGTCACTCATTGCCTTCGGATGCTTCATCAAGATCCTCGGGTCTGGCGGGTTCGGTTATCGTGTACGACCCGTCGAGCCACCTGCCCAGGTCCACGAGCTTGCAGCGCTGGCAACAGAAGGGACGCCAGGGTGCATCCTCCTTCTCAGCTACTATGACCCTCTTGCTGCAGGTTGGACACTCGTAGGTCGGCATCGGTTCCTCCCGGATCGGCGCGGAATCGCCGCGTCTTTTTCGCTCTTCGTGCCGGATGCGGCGCGCCTGACCGGTCGACTCGGAGTCAAGCTACAGAGAATGATCACACCTGACTGTGCAGGGGCTGTGCTCACGCTTGGAGGTCCGCGCGGGCCAAAGCCCGCGGCTCGTGTTTTCGGTGCGTGCTACGTGCCCTCAGTCAGCGGACACGGATTCCTTCTTCTTTGACGATTCGACCTTTTTGCCGTCTTTGGCTTTGGGGGCCTTGCCGTTGCCGTCGGACTTGTCGGTAGTTGCCTTCTTATCCGCCTCGGCACCTTTCTTGTAGCTCTCGCTGCGGTAGTCGGTCTCGTAGAAGCCGGACCCTTTGAAGATGACCCCCGCCCCCCTGCCGATCAGGCGTGTCACTTGAGCGTTGCAGTCGCATTGGGGGTCATCGGCCTTGCGCAGTTTTCGCCTGACCGGCTCGGTGATCCCCTGAAAGACTTCGGTTATGGTCCCGCACCTGGTGCACTCATATTCGTAAGTGGGCATTACGGCAGTTCCTTACTTACGTTTCTTCTTTTTCTTCTTCTTTCCATCTTCCTGATCCGCTGGGGCATCCTCTTGTGCTTCTTCCTGATCTTCAACCGCCTTGGACACAATCACTTTCGCAGGGCGAAGGATGCGATCACGCAAGCGGTAGCCCTTGGCAACCTCCTGCAACACCGTATTCGATGGATGATCGTCCGAAGGCTGCTGCATCATCGCTTCGTGTATGTGAGGGTCGAATGCCTCCCCAGCCGCCTGGATCGATTCGAGGCCGTGCAGGCGTAGCGCTTTTAGGAAGTTGTCGTACACCAGCCTTACACCGTCGACCACCGAAGCCAGGTTGTCGGAATCCTGAGCTGCTTCGAGAGATCGCTCGAAATCATCCAACACACCCACGAGCGAGCGCATCAACTCCGCATTGGCGAACCCGACAGCCTCACTGCGCTCTTGGGTCGATCGGCGCTGAAGGTTCTGATAGTCCGCTTTGGCCCGCAGGAGACTGTCTTCCAATGAAGCGACCTTCGCCTGCAATTCCTCGAGCGGGTCAACCGGCTGCTCTTCCGCCTCACCGGCCCCGTCTTCATCCTCATCGACGTCGGCTCGCGTCTCTTCCGTTTGTGCCTCAGTCGCGGCTTGCCCCGAGTCCTCACTCGCGTTGAGCCCCTCGGCGTCTTCAGTCTCGACCAACTGGGCCTCGCCCTCGAGGGTCTTCTGTGTATCCGTATTGTTCAGCTTATCGTTCATGGCGTCTTGCAGTTATTCACCCGGACGGTTTGCCGTCCGCATCGCCGGAAAGATAATCCATGAGTCTGTCAAAAAAGCCCTTCGACTCCGGCAGGACCGACTTATCTTCGGTCTGCGCGAAATCACGAAGTAAGCTCTCTTGTGCCTTGCTCAGCTTCTTGGGTATCTCAATCATGACCTGGACGATTTCATCACCCCTGGCACGGGTGCGCATATCAGGCAGGCCCAGGCCTCTAAGACGAAACAGTTGCCCGTGCTGCGTGCCCGCGGGGATCTTGAGCTCGGCCTTGCCCGTGAGCGTCGGCACCTCCACTTTCGCGCCTAGTGAAGCTTGCGTAAAAGTGATGGGCATTCTGCATACCAGCTCATTGTTGTGGCGTTCGAGGAAGGGATGCTGGGTCACCCGCACGTAGCAGTGCAAGTCGCCCCGCGCCGCCCCGTCCTCGGAAGGTTCTCCCTCGCCGCGAATTCGTACCGCCTGTCCGTCGTGGATTCCTGCGGGGATCTGCACGCTCACAACCCGGTGCTTCATGATTCTGCCCGAGCCGCGACAGGAACTGCACGGTGTGACCACCATCGTGCCTCTTCCTTGGCAGTTGGGGCAAGCGGTTATCATCCGCCCAAACAGGGCTCCGAACCCGCTGGCTTGCTCGACCTTGCCGTAGCCCCCGCATGTTCCGCAGGTCTGGCGTTGCGAACCCGGCGCCGCCCCAGAGCCCCCGCAGGTGTCGCAGGAATCACGACGGGAGAACTCGATGGATCGTTCGGCTCCGCGGGCGACCTCCGCCAGGGTCAAGGCGACCTCCGTCTGCAGATCCGCACCGCGGCTTCGTCCACGATGTCCCCCGCCGAAGATGTCGGTGAACATCGAGAAGATGTCGTCGACCTGCATGTGCGAGAAGTCGTGCAGGCCCGCACCACTGAGGCCATCGTGCCCGAAGCGATCGTAGCGTTGGCGCTTCTCCGGGTCGGAGAGGACTTCGTAGGCTTCGGCGGCTTCTTTGAACTTGCTCTCCGCGTCGGGGTCTTGTTGATTGCGATCCGGGTGGAACTTGTGCGCTCTGCGGCGATAGGACTTCTTTATCTCTTCAGGCGAAGCGTCCCGGGCTACGCCGAGCACTTCGTATAAATCCCGTTTGCCACCTGCCACAGCCATCCCTCGCCAATCCTCGCTTCATGGCAAGCAAAGGGCGGACATAAGCGTCCGCCCTTACAAACCCTTGCCGATCATCGTTACTATCGGACTGAGTGCTCTATCTTCTTCTCCTCATCCTTGAGCTCGGTCACCAGCACCTCGGTGGTCAGCAGAAGCCCGGATACGCTCGCAGCGTTCTCCAAAGCAACACGGGAGACCTTCATCGGATCGATGATTCCGGCCTTGATCATGTCCACGAACTCGCCGGCGCGTGCGTCGTAGCCGTACGCACCGCTCTTTTCGAGTATCTGCTCTACGATCACCTCGCCCTCTACACCACTGTTGGCGGCGATCTGACTCGTGGGGGCCCGCAGAGCCTGCAAGACGATATCCACTCCGATCTTCTCGTCACCGCGAGCCCGATCGCGGGCCTTGGTGACCGCGGGTATTGCCCGAAGAAAGGTCACGCCTCCGCCGGGAACGATTCCCTCCTCAGCTGCCGCCTTGGTGGCATTGAAAGCGTCGTCGACGAGATCCTTCTTCTCTTTAACCTCTACTTCGGTTGCGCCTCCGACCCTGATGACAGCCACGCCGCCGGTAAGCTTAGCCAGCCGCTCCTGCAGCTTCTCGCGATCGTAGTCACTTGTGGTCTTCTCGATCTGTCCTCGTATCTGGTCGATGCGGGCTTTGATGTCCGCCTTTTTGCCGGCTCCCTGAATAATCGTGGTGTCATCCTTCGACACGACAATCTTCTTAGCAGAACCCATTTCCTTGAGAGTAACGCTTTCGAGCTTGATACCCAGATCTTCGCTGATCAGCTTCGCCCCGGTGAGAGCAGCGATATCACCGAGCATGGCTTTTCGGCGGTCACCGAAGCCGGGTGCCTTCACCGCACAGCACTTCAGCACGCCGCGGATCTTGTTGACCACCAGGCCTGCGAGCACCTCGCCCTCTACGTCTTCGGCGATAATAAACAACGGCTTACCAGCCGTGGAGATAGCTTCCAGAATGGGGATGAAGTCGCGGAGGTTGGAGATCTTCTTCTCGTAGATCAGAATCGCGGCATCTTCCAGGACGCACTCCAGCGAACCCGGATCGGTCATGAAATATGGAGAGAGGAAGCCCTTGTCGAACTGCATACCCTCGACGACCTCCTTCTCGGTCTCCAGCGACTTTCCTTCTTCGACTTCCACAACGCCGTCGGTGCCCACCTCGTCGAGTGCGGCGGCGAGGAGCTTGCCAATCTCCGTGTCGCCGTTGGCTGATATAGTCGCCACCTTGGCTAGGTCGTCATTCGAGCGGACCTTGATGGACAAATCCTTGAAGGCATCGACCGCAGCGGACACTGCCATGTCGATCCCGCGCTTGATGGCCATGGGATTCCCCCCGGCCGTTACGCTCTTTAGTCCCTCACGGAAGATGGCCTCGGCTAGGACGGTAGCGGCGGTGGTACCGTCACCCACCACGTCACTCGTCTTGGAAGCCACCTGGTTGATCAACTTCGCACCCATATTCTCGAACGGTTGGGGCAGCTCGACTTCCTTGCTGACGCTCACACCGTCTTTGGTAATACGTGGCGCCCCGAACGACTTCTGCATAAGCACGTTGCGTCCGGTCGGCCCCATCGTCACTTTCACCGCGCTGGCGAGTTTGGAAAGTCCCGTCAGGATCTGCTGGCGAGCTTCCCGGGAGAACATCATTTGCTTGGCCATAGCCGACTCCTCTTATGTTTCACACACGGCCGAGAGTTGCGCCGTGATAAGGTCATTACTTATCCACGATAGCCAGAATGTCGTTCTCGCGGAGCACAACGTACTTGTCCGTGTCGAAATCGATTTCAGTGCCCGCGTACTTACCGTAGAACACCTCATCTCCGATGCGGACTGACATCTCGCCTCTGTTGCCGCTGTCCAGCAACTTGCCTGGGCCGGATGCAACGATGATGCCGCGTTGGGGTTTCTCCCGGGCGGTATCGGGCAGGATGATGCCCCCGACGGTGGTTTCCTCCGCCTCGCAGGGCTGAACAAGAACTCGGTCGTCCATGGGACGGAACTTGATCTTCTTCTTGGATGCAGTTGCAGTTGCCATTCTCGTGCTTCTCCGTGTAGTTGTCTGTCCGGGCGTGCCGATGAGCCCGGAAGGTCAGGTCATTTGTTTTCAGCTAATCTCGCTTTCAACGGCGCCTTCTCAAAGGAACCGGCTTACATCATGTCGTAGTCTTCATCGCCCATTCCCGGGGGGCCCGCTTCGCCGTCTTCCTCCGTTGGCTTCTCGGAGATGCAGACGTCCGTGCTCAGCAGGATGCGGGCGACGCTGCTGGCGTTCTCCAGCGCGGTTCGCACAACCTTAGTGGGATCGATCACCCCGTCCTTGATCAGATCGGTGAAGTCGCCCGTGTCGGCGTTGAAACCGAATGCCCCGCTCTCAGCTTCGACTTTGTGCTGAACCACACCCGGGTTCATGCCGGCGTTGGAGGCAATCTGTCGCAAAGGCTCGATCAGCGCTTCACGAACCACATCCGCGCCGGTTCGCTCATCACCCTTGAGCTTCAGGTCATCGAGCGCCGCAGACGCCCGCATAAGCGCGACGCCTCCGCCCGCGACTATTCCCTCTTCGATAGCCGCCCGGGTGGCGTGAAGCGCGTCTTCCACGCGGGCTTTCTTCTCTTTCAGCTCGGTTTCCGTAGCGGCGCCGACCTTTATCAGGGCTACGCCGCCCACCAGCTTCGCCCTCCGCTCTTCCAGCTTCTCGCGGTCGTAGTCGGAAGTGGTGTTCTCAATTTCCGAGGTAATCTGCGTTATACGGGCCTGGATCGCCTCGGTTGCACCAGCCCCTTCCACGATAGTGGTGTCGTTGGCATCTATGCGGATCTTTTTGGCCTGTCCAAGCTCTGTGACAGAGAGCTTCTCGAGATCGATGCCCAGGTCCTTCATGATCGCGGTCGCACCGGTTAATGCCGCGATATCCTCGAGCATGGCCTTGCGGCGATCACCGTAACCGGGAGCCTTCACGCAGCAAACGTCAAGAATGCCGCGCAGTTTGTTGACTACCAGAGTCGCGAGGGCTTCGCTCTCGACATCTTCCGCGATGATCAACAGAGGGCGTTTCGCCTTGGCGACCTTCTCCAGCAAGGGTACCAGCTTGGGTACACTGCTGATCTTGTCTTCATGGATTAAGACGAAGGCTTTTTCCAGTACGCATTCGACCGTGTCTTGGTTGGTCACGAAGTGCGGAGAGAGGAAACCGCGATCGAACTGCATTCCCTCGACAACCTCCATCTCCGTGTCCGAAGTCTTTCCTTCCTCAACGGTGATGACCCCGTCCTTGCCGACCTTGTCAAAGGCATCCGCAAGAAGTTTGCCGATGGTCTGATCGTTGTTCGCGGAAATCGCCGCTACATTTATAATGTCCTCGCGCTTACTCACCCGCACCGGTCGAGAAGCATCCTTCAATGCCTCGACCACCTTCCGCACCGCTTTTTCGATTCCGCGATTTAGGGAGTTGTTGTCGGCCCCGGCGGCTACGTTCTTCAAACCGGCCTTGAAGATCGCCTCTGCCAAGATAGTGGCGGTGGTTGTTCCGTCGCCGGCCACTTCGCTAGTCTTACTGGCCGCCTCTTTGACGAGCTGAGCGCCCATGTTCTCGTACTTATCGCTTAGCTCGACCTCCTCAGCTACGGTGACCCCGTCTTTGGTGACGTTGGGGCCTCCCCAGCCTTTGTCGAGGACCGCGTTGCGGCCACGAGGACCGAGCGTCGACTTGACCGCGCTGGCGAGCTTCTCGACACCCGTCCACAGGGACCGTCGTGCCTCCTGATCGTAGGCCAACTGCTTGACCGCCATGTTGCCTATCTCCTGTTTATGTCAGCCAAAACCATCTATACCCGTTCTTCCACCCACCGGGCCCGGTCTGAAGGTCAGGCTCCGCGCACCGGTAGCAAATGACCTGCTGCATGCTACGGACCAGCGGGGCGATAAAGATGGCCCAGCCGTAAGTTATTGATTCACAGTGGTTTACGCGCGCTCCTGACGTTCCGGCTACGTCCGTGGCGGCTGCCAGCTTGGCAGGAAGGCGTGCTGATGGGCCGGTGACGTGCCAAATTGACAGCAGCACTGCGCCGGCGAATCCGCAAGCCCGGGATGCCGTTGTGATGCGGTTGACCGCGGACTACCATCGGGGAATGACTGCCCGGCTGAACAACTGGCTTCTTCGTACTCAACACCCCACTTTACGCTTTCCCCATGCCGCCTGTATGCCGCCGCCGGTTGTCGTTAGCTTGCAGGGCGTCGGGCGACTCCTCGATGGGGCACGCCTGCGATGACTCAAGAGGTGATTACCGTTCGATCCGCAACCTTCGACGACCTCGACACGATCGCGGCGTTCAACCAGGCAATGGCCCTGGAAACCGAGAACAAGACCCTCGATCCTCACGTCGCCACCGCCGGCGTGAAGGCCGGATTGACTGATCCTGGCAAGTGTATGTTCTTCGTTGCAGAGGTCGCGGGCACCGTAGCCGGTCAAGCCATGATTACGACCGAATGGAGCGACTGGCACAACGGTTTCTTCTGGTGGATTCAAAGCGTCTATGTCGAGATTGCTTATCGCCGTCGCGGTGTGTTCCGCAAGCTCTACGACTACATCCACGACATGGCCCGGGGTCGCCATGACGTATGCGGCCTGAGACTCTACGTGCATCGCGACAACAAGCAGGCTCTCAATGCGTATCGAGAAATCGGCATGACCCTCACCGACTATCTCCTCTGCGAGGAGGAATGGGCAGCGGGTTCGTGATATTGGCCTCAGCTCAGGCTTGCGCTGGCCGGTGGCTGACACGTCTCGGCAGCGACATCGGTGTTGGCCGGGTGGCCCATGTCCTTTGCAGGATGTCGCTGTACTGTGGACGACGACCAAAACGCGGGACTCCCCTGTCCGCCTGCCGGATTGCCTGATACACTACACTCCATATGTGGCTGTTCATATTGCACCTCCATGTTTTTGAACGGAACATCGAGGTGTAACTATGGCAGCCACATATACTTACTGTCAAACTATTAAAGCTCCGCGCGAAATCCTGCTTTGGACGTGGGGGACGACCGTCTCATCCGGCAGCGCCCTCACCCTCTGACGGTGCCAAGTCGAGCTCGTCCGCTATGGACTGCAGGGCTGTTATGCAGTTTCCAATGTGCTCGGGCAGCGGCATCTCAATCAGCTCCGCTCCGGCGTAGATGTCTTCGCGTGACACTGCTGCTGCGAAGGCCTTTTGTTTGAGTTTCTTGACGATGCTCTTGGGTTTCATTCCTTCAAGCCGCTCGGGTCTTACGAGTGCCGCAGCGTGTATGAGGCCGCATAGCTCATCGACGGCGTAGAGGGTTTTGCGGATGGGTCGATCACGGGGGTAGTCCTCGAGGTTCCAGGGTACGTGGGAGAGCATCGCCCCGATGACTTCCTCATCGCAACCGGCATCGCGCAGTATCTTAGCCCCCTCGCGGGTATGCTCGGGTGGCTCCGGCCAGCGCTCGTAGTCGTAGTCGTGGAGCAACCCAGCCATACCCCATTGCTCCTCGTCTTCACCATTGAGTTTCGCGTAATGGCGCATCGCCGCTTCCACGCACAGCCCGTGACGGACCAGAGCCGGATTCTTCGTATATTCGTTCAGTATTTCCCAGGCCTTCTCGCGGTTCATCGCTAGTACCTCGCTATCGTTTGGTCGCGCTGCAGTGGCGTCAGTCTCTTGGAGCGCACCCTTTGACACGCTCTGTCTATAAGGTATTATCGTATCCATTCGTGTCATGCTGTCTACCCGCAGATCCGGGGAGCTGTTTTGTCGTCACGAGAACGAGAGAGCTTTGACGCCACCGAGTTGCCGGTAGTCCTCAGCCACTACGATCTCGGGGTTATCGAATCGATCACGGTTTTTCCCAAAGGTTCGCGGCGTAGTCCCAAGGTGGGAATCGTCGCCGGGCGGGGTAAGTACCTTTTGAAGAGACGCGCCGCTGCTCGCGCACATCCCGACCGGGTCCGCTTTGCCCACCGGGTTCATGAGCATGTTGCCGCCGCGGGAGTCCCCGTAGCCAAGTTGATCCACACTCGCGAACGGGCGTGGACTCTGGTTCAGATCCGGGATCACATCTACGAGCTGTTCGAGTTCGTTGCGGATCAGCCATACGAGCGCAGTGTAAAAGAGGCACATGACGCGGGTGTGGTTCTGGGGCGCTTTCACGAAGCGATGGATAACTTCGCGTTACCCGAAACGCTGCCGACTCCTCGTGGAGACTACCATGATCGTGCCGGCGTGCGCACCGGGCTGTGCAGTATCAGCTCGCGGCTCAGCTCGCACGACAGTCTTATGGGGAATGAAGCGGAGTTGGCCGTACTCGTCGAGTTTCTGCTTGGCGCATACGACCAGGTTGCCGAAGCGGTCAACGATCTGGGCCATTCTTCCTGGCCTCAGCGGGTCATCCACTCGGATTGGCATCCGGGAAACGTGCTGTTCAAAAAGAGGAAGGTCGTTGCGGTTCTGGACTTCGACTCCGTTCGGATGTCCAGGCAAGTCCTTGACGTTGCCAACGGGGCGCTTCAATTTTCGATCATCGCAAGCGGCGATCCATTTGCCTGGCCTGACGAGTTGGACGAGAAGCGTTTCAATGCTTTCCTCACCGGCTACGGCTCCCTGCGGACTTTGAGCCAGGAGGAGCGCCGGGCGATTCCCTCGCTCATGGCCGAGGCGCTCATTGCCGAGTGCGTGCACCCCATTGCGGAAACCGGCTCGGTAGGACGATGGGCGGGGTACCGCGTGCTGCAGATGGTCCGGCGAAAGCTGACTTGGCTCGAATCGAATGGGGACCGTCTGATATCATCGGCCAGGGGGTAACGGGCGCAGGGTCCCGAGTTGGTGTGGACCGGAGTCGGTCACCTGGGCAAACCGCCCCGCATGCGGTATACTGGGAGCGTGACGAAAACCAGTGCTCCCCAATTCGCTATCGAGATTGCCCGCATTACCCATGACAATAAGTCGGAGGACGTAACCGTCTTCGATTTGCGAGGCATCAGTCAGGTGATGGATTTTGCCGTGATCTGCACGGGAACGTCCGACCGGCAAATGCGGGCCGTTGCGGATCACATCCAGGAATACGGACGGAAGATGGGTGAGAAGCCGTTCGGGCTGTGCGGTGTCGAGAACGCCTCGTGGATCATCATCGACTATGTCGAAGTCGTGGTGCACATCTTCGCCAAACCATACCGATCTTACTACGACCTGGAGCTGTTGTGGGGAGACGCACCTCGGATCGAATGGTCGCGAAGCGAGTCGGCGTGACCGCGCTTCGCGCCGAACGCATTGTCGAACCGGACGCACACCATTATAAAAGTACCTGGAAATGTGCTTGCATCATAGCTGCGGTGCCGACCCGGCGATCGGCCGAGCAACAACCGGGAGTGAACGACGTTTGAATTCTATTCGTAACCAGATTGCACAGCGGGTACGCGAGGCAACGCGGCGCATTGGCGCTGAAGGTGACCCGCTGGTCAGGCCTGCTCAGGACGAGAAGTTCGGCGACTATCAGTCCAACTGCGCGATGGGTCTGGCAAAGCGCCTGGGCAAGAAACCTCGCGACGTGGCCACGGCGATCGTCGACGCCCTCGAGATCGAGGACATGTGCGAGAAGCCGGACATTGCCGGGCCGGGGTTCATCAACTTCAAGCTCAAACCCGAATACCTGGCCGGTTGCCTGGAGTCGATTCCCGCCCCGAGTGAAGCCGGTGGAGACCGCCTGGGCATTTCACCTGCGGCGAATCCACAGGTCATTGTGCTCGATATTTCGAGTCCGAATCTGGCGAAAGAGATGCACGTGGGCCACCTGCGCAGCACGGTCATCGGTGATTGCCTCGCCCGCGTGCTCGAGTTCGAAGGCCACACCGTGCATCGCGAGAACCACGTTGGGGACTGGGGGACGCAGTTCGGCATGCTCGTCGCCCACCTCCGTCGGGTGGACCCGGACGTTGTCCGGCATCCTGAGGAGCTGGTCATCAGCGATCTGGAATCGTTCTATGTGGATGCCAAGTCGCGATTCGACACCGACGATGAGTTCAAGACGGAATCGCGCGAGACGGTGGTTGCCCTGCAACAGGGTGATGAAACAACTCGCCGGATCTGGCGGGCGTTCTGTGACGAGTCCTTAAGGCACTGCCATGCGATCTATGATCGGTTGGACGTGAAACTTGTGGACCGTGGCGAGAGTTTCTACGCCGACAGGATGGAGGATGTCATCCGCCGACTCGAATCCATGACCACCGCCGGCGATAAGGGTCTCGTGCGAATCAGCGACGGGGCTCTTTGCGTGTTCATGGAGGGGTTCAAGACCCGCGAGGGCGATCCGCTACCCATGATCGTCCGCAAGTCGGACGGCGGGTACAACTACGCTACCTCGGACCTTGCGACGATCCTCCATCGTGTCGAGGAGCTGGGGGCATCTCGTATTCTCTATGTGGTGGGCATCGGGCAAAAGCAGCATTTTGACATGCTCTTTGCCGCAGTAAGGGCTTTGGGCTGGGCGAAAGATGACGCGTCGCTACTGCATATCGGGTTTGGGAATATGCTCGCAGCCAGCGGAAAGCCCTTCAAAACCCGTGAAGGGGGTACGGTCAAGCTCAAGGACCTTCTCGATGAGGCGGTGCAGCGGGCTCGTGAGGTCGTTTCTCCGCCGGATGACGACCAGCCGGGCGAGCGTGATCGGCAATTCGATAAAGCACAAGTCGCTCAGATCGCCGAGACCGTGGGTCTGGCGGCTATGAAGTACTTCGATCTGTCCCACTCGCTCAGCAGCGACTACAAGTTCGACCTGGGCACGATGTTGTCGCTGGAAGGCAATACCGCACCGTACATGCTCTACGCCTACGCCAGGATCCGGTCGATCGGTCGAAAGGCCGGGGTTGAATTCGACGACCTCCCCCGAAGCGAGGAGATTCTCCTAGAGCACCCGGCTGAGATCGCCCTGGCCAAGAGACTGCTCCAGTTTGCCGAGGTGTTGGACGATCTAAGCCGCGAACTCCGCCCCAACGTCATGACGGACTACCTGTACTCCCTGGCCAAGGCGTTCAGTCGATTCTACGACAAGAAGCTTGGTGTTCGCGTCATCGATGCATCGCCCGAGGACGTCCGCCTGTCACGACTTCACCTGTGCGAACTGACCGCGCGGACCCTCAAGCTGGGTCTGTCGTTGTTGGGCATTAAGACGCTGGAGGAAATGTAGTAGCGCCGGTGGGATGCTGAGCCCGTCTACCGGCGCACTATTGCCTGCGAAAATCAGGTACTGGTGTAAGGAATGAGCGAGAGGAAACGGGCTCGCTTGACGGCTATCTTCAAGGCACGTTGTTCCTGGCTGTTTGTACCGGCACGCTTGCGCGACATCAGCTTGCTGCTGGAAGTGAGGAACTTGCGAAGAAGTTCGACTTCCTTGTAGTCAACAAGTGGACCAACCCACCCCGGGCCGCCCCGGTCGGGAAAACGCCGCGAAGTGTGATACGACGTGTTGGGTCGCTGTTGCTGTTGCTGCCTGCCTCTTGTCTGTCCTTTGCCGTTTCTCTGCATGCTTACGCTCCGCACAATCTCCGGTGCGACTTAGTTGCCTTACGAATCAGCCTCGTGGGCTGTAGATTCCGACGCCTGTTGCCCGCCAGCATCAGCCATCACCCGTTCGAACTCTTCCTTTTCCACCTCTTCCGCTTCATCGACCAGCATGATCGGTATGCCGTCGCGGATCGGATACCTCCGCCGTGTCTCGCGATCGGTCGAATAGAGCCAATCACCCACCTGCACCAGCGGTGCGCGGGATAATGGACACACCATAATCGCCAGCAATTCCTTGTCGATCTCGGCCACCATCGAGTCCTTTCACCGGACTCGCCCGATCAGCCAATCGCACCCGCCGACCGACGCGAACCACGAATTGTACCAGGACAACCCATCCCCGCAAGCCCCCGGTATGCGGGGGAACTGGCCTATTTTGCGGTCTTGCCGATGTTCGCGGCCTTTTTTGGGCTTGTCCATTTCGCAGGCCGCTTGAAGACATGCCCCTCGTGCTCGAACTCATCCGGGAGCTGGCTCTTGCCGAGATGGTGGCGATTGATGTGTTTGCAGGAAGTAGCAACAGTTTTTAGCTCGTTGAGCACCCGCTTCGGCGGGAACGCGACAGTCACAGGTAGCTTGAGTTCATCGACAACCACTCGAATAGCGGGGGTCACGTCGGCATCACCCGAAACAATCATCGCGATGTCGAACTCTCCGCGGAAGGCGTCGCACAAGAGCTGGGTAGCCAGATGCACATCCGACGCCTTCTCTTCCGGTTTAGTCCATTTGGCGCCGCACGAACGGCACTTAGAGGGTCGTAGCTTGTACTTGCCTTCAAACACCTTGACGCCCCTGGAAGCTAAGGCCTCGATGTACTCGGACTGCCTCTTGCGGCTCGCTTCACCACCGGCGTAATCCGGATGTGACTTATACGTTAGGTTGAGAATCCTGGCCGTTACGTACTTGACCGCCACTACGTGTGCGTTTTTCGGACACAGAATCTGCGCCAACGCGTACAGATTGAGCCACAGCAGGCCGTTCATTCTGGAATCACGCATTCCGCGGTAAAGATTGAATCCGTCAATATATGCAATCAAGCGATCTGACACCGTGAAATCTTCCGAGTTAAGCCTTGCGAACAGCCGGTTCTTGTAGTATAATTATTTGTTAACCTCCCCGGAGATAGCATCTCCGGGCTCGATCACCCGTCCTTGTGGCGGGTGTTTCGCTTTCTGGGCTTCGTCACGCTGGGTTCTCTTCTCGATTCCCCTTCTTGTCAAACCGGTTCCGGGGACATCGCAGGCAATGGATTCACCCACAGGGCTTATCCTGTGTCTTTGTTGTCAGGATGTCACAAGTCACAGCCCCTCTAATTGGCTGACAATTATTTCAGATTATGCTTGGCACTTATCGGGCCCTTGGTGTATAATAGAGATGGCAGCAAGGCCGGTTGGCAACTGGGAGAGGATGATGTCATGAATGAGTCAGAGATTGAGCGACTTAAGCAGCGAGCCCACAGGGAATACGCGGAAGAGAAGGCGCGGATCGAGGCGCAAATCGCACGTCTGCGGGGGCGCCTTGATGACCTGGAGTCGCGTCACGCCGCACGCGTCGAGGCGATCCGATGGATGTCCGAAGAAGCTGGCGCAGCGAACACCGACGAATCTCAGCCGGAATCTGCGCGGGCAAGAATCCGTGCCGCCATCGCTGAATGCCCCACTGTGTTAACCAGAATGGACGTGGAATCAACACTTGCTTCGTCACAGAACGGTTCAATGCCATCGCGCGGCGTGATTGTGGATGAGCTGGGCTGTCTCGTCGCTGAGGGTTATTTGAGTATCGCGGTGCAGGGGCGCGGACGACGTCCGACCCTCTATGAGAAGGTGGGCCTGAGTCTTGAGGAATGAAACGAGCCGCCCCGATTCGACTGGGCGCGCCTGATAAGCACGTAGCCAATCGAATCGGGGCAAGTTACCCTGGCAAGCGGCATCCTGACCTGATTAGCAGGCTCTGCCGCCCCGGGGTACCCTTCGCAATCATATCCTGCTCGTTGGTTTGACAGCGCGCAGGGTACTACTCATCCACCCAATTACGCTGATCCCAACAGAACCACTATACGGTTTATTCGCCCTAAAGGAAAGGCCGGTAAAGCCTTGGATGTCCTGAAAGGCACACAACTAGTCTTTTTGTTGCCGATGCGACCCGGAGGAGCGTCCAAGCTGGCCAGGTGATCACTGGTCATACCGAATCACCGAGCCGGGAGCTTCACCCTTTCGGCTTTGACCGTTTTGGCCTGCGGGCGTATAGTGATGTGGCCGAATTTGGTGCGCGCACCTGTTCCCTTGGCACCCTGGAGGAATGGACAAAGACAATGCCAGCCAACACGACGATGAACCCCTTTGGTGCTCGGTCGAGCATCTCGACCGCGCAGGGTGACTTGCAGGTCTACAAGTTATCGGCACTAGCTGATGCCGGTTTTGCAGGGATCGACCGCCTGCCCTTCACCATCAAGGTGCTACTGGAAAGCGCCCTGCGAAACGCGGACGGCATTGCCGTCACTGAAGACGATGTGCGGGCCATTGCCGGCTGGAGGCCGAAGAGCGGAGCCCAGCAGGAGGTGCCTTTCAAACCAGCTCGCGTCCTGATGCAGGACTTCACCGGCGTGCCCGCGGTAGTGGATTTAGCCGCTATGCGTGACGCGGTGGTCAAGCTGGGCGGTGATCCGCAGCGGATCAATCCTCTTGTGCCCGTAGACCTGGTGATCGATCACTCCGTACAAGTTGACGCGTTCGGCTCCCCCGACGCACTGACGATCAACGCGGACAAGGAGTTTGAACGCAACATGGAACGGTACCAGTTCTTGCGCTGGGGCCAGAAGGCATTCGACCGTTTCCGCGTCGTGCCCCCGGCAACCGGGATAGTCCACCAGGTCAATCTGGAGTATTTAGCCCCGGTCGTGGCGACTCGTGAGGTCGACGGCAAGTCGGTGGCATTTCCCGACAGTCTGGTCGGAACGGACAGCCACACCACGATGATCAACGGTCTGGGCGTGGTTGCCTGGGGAGTTGGCGGGATCGAAGCCGAAGCGGTCATGCTGGGGCAACCCGTGTATATGCTCCTGCCGGAAGTGATCGGCTTTAGGCTAACCGGCCGACTCCGCGAAGGCACAACCGCTACCGATCTCGTCCTCACCGTCGTAGAGATGCTCCGCAAGAAAGGCGTTGTGGGCAAATTCGTTGAATTCTTCGGTAAAGGACTGAGCGACATAAGCCTGCCCGATCGGACAACGGTGGCGAACATGGGGCCCGAATATGGGGCGACCATGGGGTTCTTCCCCGTAGATGCTGAAACACTCGATTATCTGAGATGGACAGCCCGCGACGAACGGCTGGTTGACATCGTGGAGCGCTACACGAAGGAGCAAGGGCTGTTCAGGAACAACAATATGCCCGATCCTGAATTCACCGATACTCTTAATCTCGACCTGGGCGATGTTGAACCGTGCCTCTCCGGCCCGAAGCGCCCCCAGGACCGCGTACCGCTAAGCGGAATGAAATCGACCTTTGCCTCCGCCCTAACCGCCCCGGCGGGTCCGCGCGGTCTGGGTTTGGATGCTGAAGCCATTACGCGCAGCGTCGAAGTAGAGATCGACGGGCACGCCGAGAAGATGGGCCACGGGGCGGTTG
The DNA here is from genome assembly GCA_020348265.1 of Phycisphaerales bacterium. Lineage (GTDB taxonomy): Bacteria > Planctomycetota > Phycisphaerae > UBA1845 > UBA1845. The sequence continues at coordinate 5,441,969 of CP070744.1, forward strand.
TGATCGCGTCAATTACCAGTTGTACGAACACATCCAACCCAGCGGTCATGCTCGCTGCCGGCCTCGTTGCCAAGAAAGCCTGTGCGAAGGGCTTGAAAGTCAAGCCTTACGTAAAGACCAGCCTGGCTCCCGGATCGCGCGTGGTCACTGATTATCTGGATGCTGCTGAGTTGACCCCATACCTCAACCAGCTAGGCTTCCACACCGTTGGATACGGATGCACGACCTGCATCGGCAACAGCGGCCCGCTGCCCGAACCGGTTGCAGACGCAATCACCAAGGGCGAACTGGTTGCCGCGGGTGTGCTCAGCGGTAACCGGAATTTCGAGGGCCGCATACATGCCTTGGTGAAAGCCAATTACCTCGCCTCTCCACCGCTGGTGGTGGCTTACGCGCTTGCCGGCACGGTGGACCTCGACCTGACCACTGAACCGATCGGTGTCGGTTCCGATGGGGCGGACGTATTCCTTAAAGACATCTGGCCCAGCCAAGACGAGATAGACGAGGCCATCACCATATCGGTAACTCCCGACAAGTTCGAGCAGCAGTACGGCAAAGTCTTCGAGGGCAACGAACGCTGGAACGCGATCAGCGGCGCCGCGGGCGCTACCTACGCCTGGGATTCGGCCAGCACTTATGTGCAGAACCCGCCGTTCTTCGACGGCCTGACAAAAGAAGTACGCCCCATCGCTTCTATCCGCGGCGCTCGCGTGCTGGTGATGCTGGGAGACACGGTTACGACGGACCATATCTCCCCTGCCGGCGCGATCAAGCCCGATTCTCCGGCAGGGCAATACTTGACAGAGAACGGAGTGAAGCCCGAGGATTTCAACAGTTACGGATCAAGACGCGGCAACGACCGGGTGATGACCCGGGGGACTTTCGCCAACATTCGTTTGCGCAACAAGCTGGCCCCGGGCACCGAAGGTGGCGTGACCGTGCACCTGCCCACGTCCGAGCAAATGTCGATCTTTGAGGCTGCCCAGCGTTACCGGGCCGACTCCACCCCGCTGGTTGTGCTCGCGGGGAAAGAGTATGGCACGGGGTCGTCGCGCGATTGGGCCGCCAAAGGTACGCTGCTACTGGGCGTTCGCGCCGTCATCGCGGAGAGCTTCGAGCGGATCCACCGCAGCAACCTGGTGGGCATGGGGGTGCTCCCCCTGCAGTTCAAGAACGGGGAGACATACGAATCTCTGGGCCTCACCGGCCGGGAGGTCTTCGACTTCGCAGGGCTCTCCGACGACTTGAAGCCAGGACAGGATGTGGAGATCAAGCTGACCGACCCGCAGACGGGTACGACAAGAACCTTCACCGTGACGACCCGGCTGGACACACCCATCGAGGTGGACTACTACCGCAACGGCGGGATTCTCCCCGCGGTGCTGCGTAAACTGACGGCCTCGTGATAGTATGTGCACCACGGTGTGCCACGGATGGCTCGTGCACTCGTGTTGAGTCGGGGCTGTAGAGCACTGTCAGAAGGTCGGGTTGCATCTGGACGGGGCCTTCCAAGCTTTTGTACGGTCCGCCCAGCGCATCCCCGATCGCACCACCGAGAATGCGGCCGACGATACGATCAGTTGAGCTCAACCCGCCCACATGGTTTCCAAATGATAATCAAACCGGAACACGCTACCCGGCGTGACGGAATGCTATGTCAACTGCGGCTTCTTGCCCAGCACTTTTCGGCAGGTGGTTAGCTGACCGATGTGCCACCAGGAGTGCGTTGCCAAAAGTCCCCACACGGCCCCCAGCGAGGGGAAGACCTCCTGGGGAAGCCCTTCGGGCGCCGGATTCTCCCACTTTCCCTCGTCAAAAGTCTGCAAGGCTTCGAGCGTGTGGGCGCAGGCGGTGAGGAGCATGTCGTCGAGTTCCTTTCGCGACGGGTACTTCGACGCGTCCGGTAGGCACGTCGACTCCCCGCCGAAAAGCGCGTGAGTCCCGTCTGGAATACGCTTGGCTCCCCCGGTGATCAGAGATACGAGGGAGTCCTCGCTGCAGGCGATGTGCCCCACGATCCACGCAGCGTGATTGGTGTCCGCTGCAGCCGGCTTGAAATACTCCTCATCGGACAGATCAGCCGTGAACATCTCCATCAGTTTCTGGGCGTTGTCAAGCTGCAGGCGAACTACGTCTTTGGCGGTGGCCATGATTCTCTCCTATAAGTTCTCGTGTCGATCTTGTCTTATCCGCGCATCGCCGATTTCCCCTTGCTGTTCAGTGTCATCCGCGACGGGGAGTCTTGCTCGAGGCTCGGCGATTGTGCTGGATGGCTACATGGCTTATAGCCAACTGGTGAGATACAATCAACGCCGCGTGAAAATACGAAGGGAGCGGTTGTGACCAGGCTCGAAAAACCCCAGAAATCATCTCTCCGTCGGTCAGTCGGGCCGATTCTGCTGGTGTCCGTCACTGCTGTGATCATGGGTCTGCCTACACTCAAAGGTACCTTTGTGGGGGGTGATGACCACAGGTTGGTGCTCAACCACGTTTTGGTGAACCACCCTTCACTGGCCCACGCGGTCGAGTTGTTCACAATCGTTCACCGGGACCTCTACCAACCGATCCCGCTGCTGAGCTTTCAGATTGAGTTCGCTATTGCCGACGTGCTGGGGCTATTCGACGAGGGGCTTAGCGGCGGAGCGTGGTTCTTTCATCTTACCAACATTCTCCTTCATGCTGCCAACGCCGTATTGGTGTGGGTGGTCATCCGCATGCTGCAATACCGGGAAGGCGAACAAGGAAATCATGCTGTTGCGACGATCGCCGCCCTTCTGTTCGCGATTCATCCGTTGCAGGTTGAAGTCGTAGCCTGGGTAAACGGAAGAATGATGCTGCTGTCGACCCTTTTCGCGTTGGCCTCGGTGGCGGCTATGGAGCAGTGGCTCAGAAGAAGTAAGCACCGCTGGGCGTTTCTTACCGTTCTGTTCGCCCTTTGCTGCGCCATCAGCAAGATACGCGTCGCCCTTCCCGCGTTGCTGATGATTCCCCTGCTGGCCCATCGCCGCAAGCCGACCTGGAGGTACGCCGCGCTCTGGTGCATATGTGTCGTGATCACTGGCATCTTCGCCGTGGTGAACTACATGGCTACAAAAGATGCGGGCATGTTCGAAGGTGCGGACACCAACCTCCACGGCCCCACAGTAATCCGCGCGTTTCTGGCCCTGGCGTGGTACTTTGAGCACTTCCTTTGGCCCACGGGCCTGGCAAGTTGGTATCCGACACCTGCGCTGGTGCAATGGTCGGATCCAAGAACGCTTCGCGCCTTGGGAATCTGTGCAGCGGCGGTTATTGTGATTGGATGGTCCGCACTGCGCAGCCGCAACGCTGCTCTGGGCTATGCTTGGTTCTTTGCTGCCATCGGCTCGACGGTCCTGCTGGTGCAGACGCGGAACGCTTTGGCAGCCGACCGGTACATGTATCTGCCTATCGTCGGTCTGCTCTGGGTCGTGGGGATAGCCTTGGCCGCTCTTTATAAGGCGACTTCGCGGCGATGGGCCCTGTCGCGAACGGCAGTAGCAGCCGTTTCCATTGTCTCTGCGGTGGTGATCGCATTGATTGCGGTGAGTTGGCACACGGCCTCGTTCTACGATACACCCATCGAGAAGAGTACACGGATCGCCACCCTGGCGCCGACCACGCCGCACGTGTGGGAGCGAGTCGCCTGGGCCCATTATCGCGCGGATCGCTTCGAGGAGGCCATCGAAGCGGCTGAGCGGGAATTTGCCCACGAGGACAACAACGCTCGCGGGGTGGCACATCAAGTCATCGGCATATCACTGGTGAAGTTGGGTAAGGTCGACGGGGGCATAGAGTCATTGAGACGCGCTATTGAGGTCGATCCCGAGAACGTGACCTCCATCTACTGGCTCGCCTCCGGGCTATATGAGCTGGGGCGGGTGGAAGAGGCCATCCCCCTGTTCGAACAGGCTGTGGCCAAAGCGCCTTTGAAGAACCCCTGGATAATCCGCCTGGCTTCGATACTTCGCAAGCATGGTCGATCACCTGATGCCGCACCGCTGTATGAGCAAGCCCTGCGGAATAATCCCTTCGAAGTGCCGGCGACTCTGGGTCTTGCAGAACTGGATATCGAAGCGGGGACGCCCCCGGCACTGCGAAGTGCTGAGAGGCGAATCCTCGGTTTACTTGAGTGGACACCTCAGCACGCCGGCGCGTGGGTGAATCTGGGGGTCACCTATCATGCTTTGGGGCAAACCGCGGAAGCCATAAGGTCCTACGCCCGGGCTCTTGAGTTCGACCCTGACAACGCCCGAGCGGCCTTGAATCTAGCCCAGATCTATTATAGTGCCGACGATGTACCCCGGGCTCAGCGCCTTTTCGATCTGGCGGCGTCCGTGGGCCTGGAGACCATTGAAGAAGTGATCGCGGTGCATGATTTCTACGTCCTACAGCAAGTGCCGCATCAAGCGGTGCAGCTTTGGATCGAGTTCCTGACCCGTATACCGGATTCGCACGAGGCGCGTTCATTCTTGGCTTGGTCCCGTGCCCTTATCGACGACCTGCCCCAGGCAAAGAGCGAAGTGAGTATTCTCACACGCACCGCGAATGGATCGCCTCTCGCGTTCGCCACGCTTGCCTTCATTGCACTGGCTGAGGAGCACTATGACATCGCCTTTGCCCGCACTGAAGAACTCTGCGCCCTGGCTGATCAAGGTGCGGATGCCCGGCAGCGTCTGCTCCGTGCGTTGGGAGCAGTCGTCCAGCAAAGGCCGGATGAAGCCTGGGCTTTCTGCCTCGCAGGACGCCTGTGGATGGCTGACGACCAGCTCGACAGCGCCCGCGCGTTCATAGACTTGTGCAGCCGCCAGTGCAAGGGAGACGCCTGCGCCAGGCAGGTCCAGTCGCTTGGTGCACAACTGGCTTCGATAGAGAATAAGCCCCAATAAGGCTGCCCCCTGTGACCTGCACGTATGACACGCCCATTCCCCTTCTGATTGACATAGTGGTAACGGAGGTGACTTACCGGAACGGACACCGTACCTGGCGTGGCACACGCTGACACGCGCCCTGCGGTAAAGAACGCCGAGCTCTCACGTCAAGTCCTCGCGACGGGTAACTCTCGGCTCGTTTCGGCCCGTAAGAAGTTAGGCCGCACGAGGGTTCGGAGAGAAGCTCCCGTGCGGCCTGCGCGCTGCGTCGTTTGTACTCGGCGCCTACGATTGTGTCCGAAGTCTATGCTGCCAGGTAGCTCTCCTCCAAAGCTGTGCGGATCTTCCTTAACGCGTTGTTTTGAATCTGTCGCACCCGCTCTTTGGTTACACCAATAATGTTGCCGACTTGTTCAAGTGTTTTCGAACCGGGGTTCGCATCCACCGGGGACTGATCAATGGCAAAACGCTCGTTGATAACCGTGCGCTCCACGTCACTTAAGCAAGCCAGGTTCCGAAGCAGAATCTGCTTCAACTCATCTACGCAATCCTGTTCCACCTGCACGCGCTGTTTCTCAACGTGATCGCTACGTTCCATTGCAGGGTCAAACTCCGTGGGAAACTTCCCACGATAGCGGCTGGCCCGCATGGCCACACGCGAAAAACTCTTGAGAATAGCGCGGCAGGAGTAAGTGCTGAACTTAAAGCCTCGCGAGCAGTCGAACTTCTCCACGCTGCGAAGCAGTGCCATATTGCCTTCGCTGATCATCTCGTTGAAATCGATGCTGCTGAGTCTGGTACGCTTGGCCATCGCCAACACCAGGGGCATGTTGATGCGGACAATTACACTTCGTGTTGCCAGCACCCGACGCCCCCAAGCCAGAAGGCGACGCGCCGCCGCTCCGGAGAGTTGCTTGCCTGCGGAAGAAGCCAGAATCCGGGCGGTCTGTCGCCGGGCGTAATTGAAACGCTTGAAAAGGTGCTGCTCCTGTTCGACGGTCAATGCGGGTACCCGCTCGCCGGCAACGACGGAATCGGTCACGGGGTCGGGGAGCTCGACAAACCTCGTGCTCATCCGCTTGGCCGCCTTGGCATTGCCGCCAAAAAGCCTGCGCTCTATGCCACGCTTCGCAAAATCGGGATGGTCCATGTAGTCAGCCGGCTCGGTCAAGAGCTTTGTCAGAAGTACCTGCTCGTCCGCGGTAAGCGACCCGATAACTGCATCTCTGGGTGGCTTTGCCACCCGCAACGCGCTGGGTGGTCGTTCCTGCGTCGCGATACTTATCGTTTGCACGGCCATTGCTCTATGCCCTCCCTTCTGCGCTCTTTCCCAGGCGCATTCGGGCTTCCGATCAACGAATTAGCCTCCAATACTAGTACGCTGGCCAAAGCGCCTTCGGACGCCGGATGTCCGCAAAAAAACGACCTTCGCTGCTGCGCGTCACACAATGCGGTCAAACCGTCGTCACGTACCTCACACTCGGGGGAGATTAAGACTGGCGGGGGAAACCAACTGCACCTTAAGTATAGCACAGCCGAAGGCGTATGGCAAGCCCCCCTGGCACGCTGGAACACAGGAAATGGGGGCGTCCCGTTCCATTTCGGGCGGAATCGAACGCGCCGGCCCCTTGTGTGTCACTCATAGCGTAAAGCCTCGATCGGATCGAGACGGGCAGCCGACATCGCAGGGTACATTCCGAAGAAAATACCTACGAATACAGAGAGACTGAAGCTGACAACAACCGACCAGATACTGACGATTGTCTCCCACTCGGCGAATGTGTTGACGAAGTAGGCTCCAACCACCCCGAGGCCGACACCGAGGACACCTCCGCATGTGGATAATAACACCGTCTCTATCAGGAATTGTACCGTTATGTGGCGCCGCCTCGCCCCGAGTGCGCGCCTTATTCCGATTTCCCGGGTCCGCTCAGTTACGGTGGCCAACATGATGTTCATTATCCCGATTCCTCCGACCAGCAGTGATATGCCGGCGATGAAGCCGAGGGTCAGTTGGTTGTTGCGCTTCTTCTTGCGGGCAAGCTCGAGGCGGGCCAAGGGCACCTTCACCTCGAAATCTCGCTCCCTGTGTCCGTGCTCGAGAACGCGCTGCACGTCCTTCGACGCGAGAATCACGTGTTGGATGTCGTCAACGTTCACGTATAGGCCGGAATACTGCATCTTGATGAACTCGCGTCCGCCCGCCGTCATTCGGCGGGTAGTCTCGCCGAACTGGGCCACGGCGGTGGAGAATGGCAGGAGGACCTCCCGGTTGAGGTTACGTTCCTCCACGCCACGGGCCGGAGCTCCGGCGGTCTTGACCGATTCGAGTATTCCCACAACCGTCGTGGGCACCGCGTTGGGAAAGCGCTCCGCCAACACCACCTCCCCGATTGGATCCTTGAATGGAAACAGGGCCTTGCGCACGTCCTCACCGATCACACAGACGTTGGCCCGTGTGTCCAGATCCTGATCGGTCAGCGCTCGTCCCGTTGAGACCTTGATATTAACGACGTCAAAGAATGCGGGGGTAGTCCCAACTACATCCATCGTGGCCTGATACGCTCCGTGGCGAACACGATACGAGACGGTCTTCATCGGAACCACGTGGGCGATATGCGGCAAGGTGTTTTCGATGATCGCTACGTCTTCATGTGTGATTCCATACTCGACAAGGGCGGTATTGCCCGAAGCCGCCTGTGTCTGCGGAGGTTTGACCGAGTTGACGATGATGTTCTGAGTGCCCAGCAACTCGATCATTCGCATTTCGTCGGCAGAAGCTCCCTCGCTGATGGAAAGCATGCAAATGACGGCGGCTACACCGAAGATGATCCCCAAGGAGGTCAGAACCGAACGGAGCTTGTGCAGGCGTAGATTGCTCAGGCCGAGTCGAAACGTCTCCAGGCTCAAAATGCGCATCTAGTTGCACTCCGAGGAATCCATGCAGATGGACGTCCGCCTATTTTAGACGTGGCGACGCACGTTTTCCTCCCTTTCGCATAACAATCCGCCCGCCACACTCCGGGCACCTCCCGCTGCGGTTGCCGGTCAGATTATACCCGCAGTAGATGCACAGACCCCTGCGCTGTCGCTGCCATCTCAACACCGGTCCCTGTACAACGGGAAGTACGCACATGAACCCAAGCACCCCGGTCGAGAGCCACAGCGGGAACGCCAGCCAGGTTACCCGATACGGACCCTGGATTTGCGAACTGAGCATCAGGTTTCGGTTTCCCGGAGTGGGATTGCGCCGAAGCGGTGCATGAAACTCACCTTTGAGGTTGGATTTGGCCGGCATGCTCAAGAGACGCATGCTCAAGACGCCGTCAATGTAGTACACGCGCAACGACTTATACAAGGTGACATCGTAGCGCTTCTGGTTTGGCTGGTGGTGGCTTCTATGCCACAGCATTCCGCTTAGAGGCAGCATCATCAGCGATAAAACGGCCAGGATTTTCGTGACCATCGCGCGTCACCTGCTTGGGCTTATCGAGCACAACGTCGATAGCGATGTAAACCTCCGCAATGCGCTGGATATCATCGAACGCTGGCGATGTCGGCTGTGACCTCTGGACCCATTTTACTCGATCGGATTGCAGCCACCAAACAAGCCTGTGTATTCTTGTCAAGACGCCTTGGTCCGGTGGCTGGGATTGAGGCAGAGATGAGCTTGTGTTGCACTCTGCCCGCCAAGCGGATGCCCAAGCGCGAAAGGGTAGTCATATCGCCGCCGGTATTAGATCCAGCTTCCTGCGGTTCGGGCTCGGTAGGGAGTGAACCAGCGTGCGCCAGACACCCTGTGCCGCAACCGACTCGCAACGCCGTCCAGCCGGCTTCGAGCGTGCTCAGTGCCGGTCCGTTTCGGGGGCCATCTATCGACAGTGCAGGGTTCAACCCTGAAACTGGTACAGGAAAGAGCACGTTTTTCGGGTGATATGGCCCGTCGATTAGAATCTCGATCGCCGGTTGCTCCCGTCCGATATCACTTCTAGAATCAGTAGGCGAGGGGATTGGCCCTCGCGGCTTGGGGTATTGAAGATATATGAACGACTGGTTCGATGCGGAACAACGTGTTGAGCGGGCACAGCAGCTGTCCGAGTCGCAGCGCTGGGTGGAAGCTCTGGCTGAACTCGACGTCGCCCTGAGCATTAACCCCAACAACGCCACCTGGCACGCGCAACGCGGGTACCTTCTCGAGGAGTTGGGTCGCTGCGACGAGGCGGTCCATGCTTACGAGCGCTCTTTGGAGCTGGAGCCGGGCGATCGTGATGTATCGCTTGCCTACGGCAGCGCGCTAGTCGAGCTGGGACGCTACGCCCGCGCGGTTGAAGTATTCGACGAACTTGCCCGGGCGCACAGCGATTTCGAGCCCGCGTATTGCCACCGCATTCACGCCTACGCCAAGCTCGGGCTGCATGATCGCGCCGAGGAAATGTTCTACCTTGCTCAAGAGCTGGATGAGTGCTGCCCGCATTGCTTTTTCCACGTTGCGGAATCGCTGCTGGCTCGGGGACAGGCGGAGCAGGCCATCTACTGTTGGGAGCGCGTTCTTGAATTGGAGCCCAACTACATCGGCGTGAATCGGCGCATCGGTCGGGCATATCGTGCGCAGGGCGAACTCGACAAGGCTCGCGAGTACTTCCTTCGTGAGGTGCGCGAGGATGCCGGCAATACCAGTCTGCTTTTTGAACTTGCCGACCTTACGCTCGAAGCGGGTGAGGTTGCCTCTGCAGCTGCGAAGTTCGCTCAGATCGTCGAGCTGGATCCGGATCATGTCAAAGCACGTTTCGCCCTGGGCAAGATCTGCCTGGCAAAGGGTCAGCCCGCTCAAGCCTGGGAGTGCTTTGACGCGATCGGTTCTGATGCCGACGATGAGCCGGAGTTGGGCGAGTTTAACTTGAAGGCCGGCGAGGCGCTATATCAGTTGCGGCGGTTCGACGAGGCACGGACGTACCTCGCGGCTGCGGCTGCTAAGGACACAACCAACCCGGAGCTGAGAATGCTGGTGGGCAACTGCCTGTTGGCTATGGATAAACCGGACGATGCCGCCGACTGGTTCCGCCGGGTGCTGGCCCTCGATGCCGCTCATCCCTTGGCCCATCACAATATCGCCGTATGCCTGTTTCACACGGGCCGACTTGAAGCCGGGGTAGAACACTGTGTAAAGGCACTTGAGTCCAGACCGGATTATGTCATGGCCATGCACAACGCAGCGGTGGCCTATATCCAACTGCGTCGGTGGCGTGAAGCGCGGGCCATGCTCCGCCGGGCACTCCGGCAAGATCCGGGAAACGACACGCTTGCACGGCTATACCGCCGGATGTGGCGGGCAAGGCTGCGGTCGTACGTGGGCAACCTGATCGCTGTGATCCGCCGCCTCTTCGGGCGTCACGACTAGCTGCAATTATCCCAAGTTATCACGCCAAGAGAAGCCAGATTGCCTGCCGCAGGCTTGCGGGATCGTCGGCTGGGTCTCCGCTATCCCAATAGCACCGGCACAATCCTATGAGTACTGGGGGTCCACCGCCGCAACCAGGCGGCGCTTCGCAGTTATAATCCAACGAGGTTTAATGCCTCCGAGCGTAGAAACGATCAAACAGCGGTTGCCAGACACTAGTCATACGCTGTAATCTGTAAGTGTGGATCCGAGACCGGCGCGAACCAGGTTTGGGGCGCCACTCAAGTTGTATGGGTAACTTACTATGAGACATCTATTCCAGATTTACTTGACGGTAGTATTTCTTGCCCTCATTGGGGCTTCGCCCACGCAGGCTGAAGAAAACGATGCGACGCCGACGGACCCTTCTCAGTTCACCGTGCCGGCTACAGTTGCCACGGTGGAGAACATCATGGAGCGGGCGGTGCAGAACATCGCCCGGCGGTACAACCTCAACGCAACCCAAACCGAGTTTACATCTCAAATGATGACGGAACGGGTCCGCAAGTTCCTGCTGGAGCATGAGGACGAGGTTTGGCCGGTGATACGTGATCTGCTCTCCGCTCAATTGGGAGCCAACCCGCCATCGGACGAGGAAGCCCTGAAGCAGCTTGGCAGGACGGCAGGCCCACTGGCTAAGCTGGCCCAGGAAGCGATCTTACAGGCCCAGGACGATTGGCGCCCGATTCTCACCGAGGAACAGAAGAAGATGCACGACTTTGACCTCGAAGAGATGAGGAGGCAATTCAAGGACATGGACGACCAATTCGACGCTTGGGCCAAAGGCGAACGCTGGGCACCGGGCACGCAGGGGTCTAATCCCGTGATCGGGAGGCCGATCCAGAAGGCGAGCCCCCCAACTCCACCCAGGCCTGGAGAAGTACCGATTCCCCCAAAAATCCTCGATGGCCCCCCGATTTCCACGTTGTTCGACACGTTTGTCGAAGAGTTCATCAAGGACTACAAGCTCGATCAGAGCCAGATCGATTCCGCTCGATCCATCCTTAAGGAGTTCAAGGGCAAGGCAACCGACTTGAAGAACTCCAGAAAACATGACTTCGCCAGACTCGCGGAAGATCAGAAGAAGGCGATCGAGGCTAAGGATCTTCCGGGGCTAAAGGAGGCGGAGGCGGCGCGCAAGAAGCTCCTCGAACCGGTCTACGACCTATTCGGTGAGATGCAGGACCGACTCAGGGGGCTCTTAACCACCACGCAGATTCAGCGCTATGAAGCTGCCAAGAAAGAAGCCCGGGCCAAGCGGAAGGAGACGAAGAGGGTAAGACGGGCGGAGCGGAAGAAGAAGACCCAAGGAGAGAGTAAGGTCAAGAAGAAGGAAGCTCCGCCGAAGAAGTCGAAACCTGCCAAAGAGCCCGAGAAGACGACGCCCACCGAGAAGACCAAACCGGACAAAGATTAAGAGGCGGCGGACCACGGGCAGTCCGTTGAAATGCTGTAGCGCTACTCCTTGCGGGTGGTGAAGAACCTCTCCAGGTGTTACCCACGGGAAGTGGCGTTACACCGTTATGACGTGGCCCGTGGTTTGCAGCGGACCGCGAGCGCATCGTCGCACCTCACCTGCCGATAACTCCTTTCGTGGCGCAGAGGTGCTGCACTTCATCCACCGACACGACTGTCATCTGCGTGTCATATAATCTCTGCAATCGCAGTTGATAAAGGGTATTCTCGCGTCTCTATAGGATGCTGCGCGCCCGCTGTCGCTCAGATATCCGTTTGCCTCACCATTTTCTGAATCCTAATATTTTAGTGGACGGCCGTTTACGTGGTTCTGTCGCACTTGGTTGCGCCCAGGCGCTGCTGAGTGAGTAAGGTGGTGATGTGTCGTGCAAGCGATTCCGGAGGATCATCCGCTCCGGCGGCTCTTTGCCGGATTGGTTGAGCACGCCTTCTATACCGAGGTGGGGATGTGCGACCCCACGCTTACGGGCTACCTGTCTGAGTTGCTCGTCGACTTCACTCACATCGATCGGCTAAGGGCCGTTCGCAATGCCCGGGGCAGGGATCTCAAGCAGATTGCGGCCATGATGTTGGTGTTGGCGGACGATCTGTCCAGCGACCCGCTGGAGCGCGACCGCTTGATGTACAGGCAGATCGGCGACTTCACCCTCTTTTGGGCGGGGGTCTATCCGGAACAGCTTCGCTACGCCACCCGCCAGGCGGAGGATGTGCTGCTGGACTACGTGGCCCAGGGCAAGCGCTCCTACGCGATTGTCTCGGACCTTGCCGACGAGGAGGACGCCCCTCCCTCATCCCTGTTTCGCCACCTTAGCGAGGATTTCGAGCACTGCCTCTACGGACTGGGCCTGGTGCGTCGCGGGTGGGAAAACGGCACCTTGTCCGGCGGCGACTCCAGCCCGGGGCTGCTATACTGAATCGCGGCGCGCACAAACCCGCCTGATGCACCTTGACTGATCCGCCCGATTAGCTAAGTTGTTGCCCGAGTTTGCCGCTAGGTAGATGATCCCCGATAGCTCAATTGGTAGAGCGAGCGGCTGTTAACCGCTAGGTTGTAGGTTCGAGTCCTACTCGGGGAGTTCGAGCCGTAAGTCCTTCTTGATAAGCGGCTTACGGCGTTTTTGTTTCGCGGTTACGTCGACCCGTCTTCGAACCACAACGCTTGACGTGGCCAAGCTTCGTGACCCGGGCGATTCGCTGGACAGGCCGCTGTCGTAGACCGTAACGATGTTGGGATGCTGGAGGCTGGCGATGACGTCAATCTCACGCTCGAAGCGATGCTGTTGTTTCGCGGAGGCGTACGGCCCATGCAGGAGCACTTTCAGAGCGACCGTCCGTTTGGTCGCCAGTTGCACCGCCTTGTACACCACGCCCTGCCCGCCGCGATGGATCTCATGGAGGATCTCATAGCCTTCGATGGAATTGGCGATGCTCGGTCCCTCGCCAGTGCCAAAGCCGACCGCAGTGTTCGAGTCGGAAACCGTGATCTTCTCGTAGGCCTGCTGAATGCTCTGCGCTAAAACTCTGTCTTGCTCAAAAGCGCTGACGACTTTGCGGCAACGTGAGCAAGAGGCAACATGGGCCTCGAAGCGCGCCTTTTTCTCGGCCGACAGCTCTCCAGCGACGAGCGCCTCGACCTCATCGATTTTCAGGCAGGCATCCACGCGGCACTCCCACTGGGCAGGCTACTTGTTCATGTTCTGCATTCCGCTCCGTTCCACAAGTGCATTCTACCAGTTTGCGGAGAAGGTGGTCAAACCAAGCATCGTGCTTGTTGTGCCTCGCGAAGACTCAGGCCAGAGCATTGTCGCGTTTCGTCTAGCAGGGCGGGAGTTGAGTGCCATGCCCAAGCGAAGCGCCGGCATGCGATTCGCCCGCTACCGCGGGTAAGCCCCATGAATGGGGTAATGTTGCGCCTGGGGCAGGATCCGCGCGCCCGGAGCACAATACGAGCTTCGTGTCGGGTAGAGCCCGACCAACGCCTGGAGTACGATGGTTCGTGTGCCACTGGCGGCTTGGCCGCCAGTGCCGGATTTCTGACACTCAACACGGGTGGGTAAGCCACCCGTGGCAGACGGCGTAGCCCAGAAAACTGTCCGCACACATTGTGGTCACCACAATTTATTCGAGATGGCTGAAACCCACTCTGTGTAAGTGGTGTAGGCTTCTTTGAGTTGACCTGCTCGCCACCGGCGTGTCAATGGAGCCCACGGAGACTGATAACTAGTAGCCTCTCTTATGAACTCAGTGAAAGGTGATCGCTCCGGGTTCCGAAGATGTTTCCACGTCGCGCGGCAGACAGCAGGGCGGAAGTCGGACCCTGTGTCCAGGACATACGAAAGAATGACCAAGCACTCCCAGCGATCGAATAGGAGTTCATACTCATCATTATCACGGATCAACTCCGCAAGATCTTCGCGCAGTGAACTGAATAGCCGCGCGCTCACGGGGGCGCCTTCGGAACCACCTTTCATCAAACCACTGAGCTTGGACGCGCCCTTTATGTCGTAGAGGCCTTCGTCACTTATGTGATTGAACATCGTAACTCGTTGCTGACGCGCTACAACTGTCGTATCTAACAAAACCCTCGTTAGGAGCTCGAAGTTGTCGTCACTCAATGCTGCAAGAGCAGCGCCGTAGACAAGGCGCATTGCCGGATAGTAGTGCAGCCAGCACCATGTCTCATAGAAGCCCGTTTGCGAATCTTCATTGTCTCTCTGGCCAGCGCCACGCGCAATTCGGCGCAAAGACTTGAGGATCAGGTTGTTCTGCGTCGGATCCCCCCAACGGCAGAGGTCAACGAGGTAGGCGATGGCCTGTCGGGTCAGGTCATCGTACTTGTTTGCGCGCGCCTGCACGGCTTCGTCTGTTGGTTCTGGCTCGTGTACGGGGAAGCCGTCGAGACTGAGCTGGTCATACAGGTCTTCCATCTCTTGATCCAAGGTCTGCTGCAAACGAACTGCATTGCGGTCGCCCGCGAGAATGTTGCGGATCGCCGAATAATCCGCCTTCCGAACGCGTTTCCTGGGCTTCCCTGCGATTGACGGGGCATCTCCGAGCTCATCAAGCGCTTTGTCAATTCCTTCGAGTAGCTCAGAGGCATCGCGCAGACAATCCTGCTCGTGTTCGACAACACACTTGCCCAGAAGTCTATTGGCGACCTGTGGCCAATCATCATTCGGAAACAGCTTCTCCAAATCGAACTCAGGATCACGGAAGTAATGGAGACGCATGACTGGCTTGCCGCTAACCATCGCCCAGAGGACCTTCCCAATCGTGAAGACGTCAAAGGTGGGCCGAATATCGCTGATTCGCGTTGTTTGCGCCCACGGGGGCATCCAGTCCCTTGACCCAACGTTCTCGTATGTCTGAGTCTGGCGCTCTCCTTGGCCAGCCAGATCGTAGACGAGCCCAAAATCTCCAAGGACAATCCGGCGATCATCTGAAAGAAACAGATTGTCAGGTTTGATATCCCGGTGAATGAGGTTCTTACTGTGGAGCTTCGCCACACCATCAACAACCGGTCGAAGCGCGCGCAGCACGCCTCGAAGATCACCGACATATCTCTCTCGACGGCTCGAGAGACTCCCGAGTGAGTGATACTCCATAACAAACCAGTCGTGCCCTTCGTGGACATCTAGGATTTCCACAAGTGCTGGATGTTGTACTTTCATGACGGCATCCAGTTCTTGAGCAAAGCGTGCCTTGGCCGTGTCCGGGTTTTTCGCAAGCTCTGGAGGATGAAGTCTCTTCAAAGCTCCGAGTCGTGCGTCGCCGAAAAACTGAAAAGCATCGAAAAGCGTGTGCACGAAGGTCTTCTTATCTTGCTCGCGATTGGGATTCATAGATTTGGCGCATTCCCTGTGGATTCGATAGAAATCATCTACGAGGCCATCGAAACGTGCCTTCGGCATATAGCGCACCAGGAATACCTCACCTTGCCCACCTTTACCCAACGGCTTTTCCACCAACCAGTCACCGATCCATTCACGTTGTTTCTCTGTCACCAGATTACCTCAGTCGAATTGTCGAACCACCTGCGCGACCATCTGACTTGTCGTAAGTGTACCACGAATCACGGTAGATTGCGATGGGAAGAACTGCTAGGGCAACGGTATCTTCCTTGTTCCATGCCTGGACATTGCCAGACGCAGGCATTGCCCGCTCCCTGACGGTCGCGGCTCGGATTCCTTCGGTCCTCCAACACGCGTGGACGAGCCATCCGTGGCACACAAGCGAGGTCCATGAGGTGCGGCACTCACCGGAGCGCGCAACGCTTCATTCGTGGCCGGTTATTCAATCCCTTGTTCGGCGAGCCAACGTTCGGCGTCTATGGCGGCTTTGCAGCCCATAGCGGCGGCGGTGATGGCCTGGCGATATACGCTGTCGACAACGTCGCCTGCGGCGAAGACGCCCTCCACACTGGTTACGGAGCGGTAAGGGTCGGTGAGCTTGATGTACTTCTTCTCGTCGAGTTCGAGCTGACCTTCGAGGAAATCCGTTGCAGGCGTGTGGCCTATCGCGGCGAACAGTCCGCCGACTTCCCTGTTCGACTCCTCTCCGGTCTTGGTGTCCTTGAGCTTTATGCCCGTGATCATCTGATCGCCGAGCACGTCGATGACGATCTTGTTCCACAGGATGTCGATCTTGGGATTATCCATGGCCCGCTGAGCCATGATCTTGGAAGCACGCAGCTCATCCCGGCGATGGATCATCAACACCTTGGAGGCGAACTTGGTCAGATAAGTGGCCTCCTCGACCGCGGAGTCTCCTCCACCGACCACGGCCAACACCTTGTCACGAAAGACGGGCAACGCCCCGTCGCAAACCGCACAGGCGCTGACCCCGCCCCCGCTTCGAGCAAGGCGTTTCTCATTCTCCAGGCCTATCCAGTTCGCCGTCGCCCCCGTGGCGATTATCAACGAATGAGCGCGGTACTCCTTATCGTCCTCTCCCACGACAACAAAGGGTTTCTGCGACAGGTCCACGCGCTTGCAGTCGTGGTAGGCGTACATGTGTCCGTCGTCGGGGTTGGCCACGTCCGGCTCAAACCCGCTGTCTGTAACGATGCGCGTCGCAAAGCGCACCGCCTGCTGCTCGAAGCGGGCCATCATGAGCGGTCCGGTCACACCTTCGGGGAACCCGGGATAGTTTTCGACCTCGGTAGTCATCATCAGTTGACCGCCGGGCAGAATCGTGCTGGGAGTGGTCTTGGGACGGCCGGCGAAAACCAGCGGGCGCAGGTTCGCCCGGGCTGCATAGATGGCAGCCGTCCACCCCGCTGGTCCGGATCCGATGATTATGACGTTCTCGACCTTGCCGTTGTCCGACATAGACTCTACGTGCTCCTACGCTTTTGCGTCACCCGAAACCGTCGATCGCGAGCCATCGGTCTGGAACAATGGCTCCGGTCGCTACACATGAGGATCATACTGCTGGGCTGCAGGACCGTCCAAACCCGCGTGATCAGTTTGACCGCAGCAAAGGCACATCCTATGCTCTGCGAAGTGTGTTTCGTCGCAGCGACGAAGGAAAGGACAGTAACTCTGTGTTCCGCGGACAGGACTCTGCAGACATAATCAAGTATGTCGCAGCCATACCCCTGACCCTGTGGGTGGCGGGATGCGCCACGACGAGCCAGACGAAGACGCGCTCGGTCGTCGAGCCGTGGACACAGGAAAGCTTCAGCGGGAAGCGCATCACGACCGAGCATTTTGACGTCTTCAGTACCGTCCGCGATGACGAGTTCGAACTCGGTCTGCCGGCCTTCGTTGAAGCGGTATACAGGCGCTACGAGGCAACGCTTCCTTCACCGGCTGGAAAGGGCGACAGGCTAAGCGTGTACATCTTCGGGACCCGCTTCGAGTGGAGCAGTTTCACGCAACGTCGGTTCCCTCATCGCGGCGCCTTGTATTCGAAGATCGGGGCCGGAGGGTTTACGGAAAAGGGCGTGTCCGTCCTGTTCTACGTTGACCGCGGAGCCACGTTGGCGACGCTGGCCCACGAGGGTTGGCATCAATACGTAGAGTCGCGCTTCGATGTTCGTATACCCGCCTGGCTCAACGAAGGGTTGGCCTGTTATCACGAGGCCGTCGAGTGCGCAGGTGTGGAGCCGGTGTTTACACCGCAGCGCAACACGTTTCGCATCGCCGCCGTACGCGAGGCGCTTCAGCGGGACACATTGATGACGCTATCCGAGTTGGTCAACACCAACGCCGGCGAGGTCATAAGCCAGGATCACAGCGGTATCACCCGGGTTTACTACACGCAGGCGTGGTCGCTGGTGACGTTCCTTCGCCACAGACGCGCCGGCCGATACGCGGCGCAGTTCAACAGGCTCTTGCAGGACGTTTCCGACGGTTCTTATGCCGTACGACTAAGCGCCGCGCGTTTGGCAAGCGCGGGCAAGCCCCAAACTAGCCTGAACGAGGTCGTCTTCGAGACGTACTTTGGATGTGCTCCCGAGGAGCTTGCAGACGAGTACTATGACTACATCGTCCGACTAGTGGGATACTGACGAGTCACAGCGGGATCGACATCATGTACGCTATAGCGGTCGAGGCCGGTTTCTCAGCGGTGCATCGTCTGCGGCTCTTGGACGGGACGATGGAGCCGCTCCACGGCCACGACTGGAAGGTCCGAGTTCACTTCACCCGTACCTCGCTGGATGATCTTGGAATGGTGCTGGACTTCGCGGAGGCTAAGACCGGTCTGGACGCCCTTGTCGGCAGTCTTCACCACGCAAACCTAGCCGAGATCGAGGCATTGGCCGGCGTTAATCCCACAGCTGAAGTCGTCGCCCGCTACGTCTTCGACCAGCTTCTGGCGGCCGGCTACGCAAACGTCAGCATGGTGGAGGTAAGCGAAGCCCCCGGTTGCACAGCCATGTATGACGCCTCGGACCCCGACCCGTGTGCAGACCAGGCGGATTAATTGACGATACATGGAAATGCCCCTAGAATCTCTAAGTCGTCCGGGACGGTGTGAATGAGGTGGATGTGCAATGAACTACGTTTGTCAACACTGCAATCAATCCAAGGCCACGGTGCACATAACCGACACTATGCCCGAGAAACGTGAACGCCACCTTTGTGAAGTATGCGCCGAAAAGGAAGGCGTGATTATCAAGCAGCAGCACCAGACGACCAACGCCATCCTCCAGGAGTTCATCAAACATAAGTCCGGACTCGCGGGGGTTGACGATCGCACGTGCCCGCGGTGCGGCATGACCTTCCGAGAGTTTCGCCTCAAAGGTCAGCTGGGCTGCCCCGATGATTACGAGGCATTTCGGTCGCTGCTGCAGCCGTTAATCGAAAGGGCTCATGAAGGTGGTACGCAGCACATCGGGAAGGTCCCGAGTACGGCTGACGAGACTATCCGCAAGCAAACTGGACTTCTCAGGTTAAGGCGCGAGCTGGACGAGGCGGTCGACCAGGAGAACTACGAACTGGCTGCCCGCCTCCGCGACCAGATTCGTGAGCTTGGACCCACGGAATCCGCATGACACTTGACCAGCTTTCTCAGACGACCGGAGAGTGGCTAAGCGCCGTCGGGCCAATGTCCGACGTGGTGATTTCATCGCGCGTCCGCCTGGCCCGCAACCTGGCAGCGTATCCCTTCCTAGCCACCGCCAGTGCCGGCGAACAGACCGAAGTATATCGGTCGATAGCGCAGGAGACATCGAGTCTTGAAGACAGCACTGACGACCTCTTCTTCGAGTTGGAGGATATCGACAAGACGGATCAACAGGTGCTTGTCGAGCGTCATCTGATAAGTCGTCAGCATGCCGCCGCCGAGGGGAGTCGAGGCGTCAGCGTCTCACCCAAGGAGACCCGGGCCCTGATGATCAACGAAGAGGATCACCTCCGCATCCAAGCCCTGCGAAGCGGTTTGCAGCTCGAGGCCGCCTGGGAAGAGGTGGATGGAATCGATAACGCTCTTGGGCGCAGTCTGGCCTTTGCGTTCGACCAGCAGTACGGTTATCTGACCGCCTGCCCGACAAACCTGGGAACCGGAATCCGCGTCTCGGTGATGCTTCACTTGCCGGCCCTTCGGTTGACCAAAGAGATCGAACGTGTCGAACGCGCCGCCCGTGACATGAGGCTGGCAGTTCGCGGACTGTATGGAGAGGGTACTGAGGCGATAGGCGACTTCTTTCAAGTTTCCAACCAGACCACGCTGGGCAAATCGGAGAACGAGATCCTCTCGCTGTTCGGGGGGAAGATCATCCCCAAGGTGGTCGATTATGAACGGGCGGCCAGGGAGGCCCTCGAGAAGGAACACCCCCAGCAGCTCGATGACAAAATCTGGCGGGCCTACGGGATTCTGTGCAACGCCCGCTGCATCAGCAGCGAGGAAACACAGGTGTTGCTATCGCCTATCCGTATGGGCATAAACATGGGCCGCTTCGACCGCATGGATATCGCAACTCTAAATGACCTCTTCCTTCACGCGCAGCCCGCCCATCTCCAAAAGCTGCACGGAGAATCGCTAAGCGGCGAAGAGCGCGCCATAGTCCGAGCCGATCACATCCGTCAGAAGGTGGCCAAGTAGCCACCCGTCCGAGGTGCGCGCCGGAATGATAGCTAAATCGGGGAGCTTGCAGACGGTGCGCGGTTCACCCGGCAGGGTCCATATCGACAGAATCAGGCTGAAGCGCGGCAAGATCCTCGCCGAACCGTGCCGGGAGAACAACGCAGCCAAGAGTTGGTGTTACAGCCCGGCTAGTAATTCGGAAACCTGCAACCCGAGCGAGTTGCTGATGCGCGCCAAGGCCCAGATCGATGCCGCATTCTTACCCAGCTCGACCTGTGACAGCTGCGACGTAGTCAGGTCCGTGCGATCTGACAACTGGCGCAGGGTCAGGTTTTGTCCAAGCCTGTGGCTGCGAATGCGCTGGCCGATAAGCCTGTTGAGTTCGGACTCATCCGTGTAGATGATGCCCATATTCTGGCAGGCTCGGTCCACCGCAGAGATCAGCTCGTCCTGCTTGAACGGCTTGGCGATGTAGTCGCAGGTGCCTCTGCGCATCGTTTCCGTGGCGCTGTCGAGGTCCGGGTAGGCTGTCATCACGATGCAGCTCATCCGCGGATCAATCTCTTTGAGCTTCTCGACGGCTTCAACGCCATCCAGCTGGGGCATGCGCAGGTCGACCAAGGCGATCTGGAACGACTCCTTTTCGGCCACTTTGACAGCCTCGTCCGGATCAGTAAAAGTCCGCGGACTGTACCCATGATCCTCCAACAGAAGACCCACGGTCTTGCAGATGGATGGATCGTCGTCGATAACCATTACCTTTATGTGATGTCGTACGGCCATATTCCTAACATCCTTGAATAGAGATTGTGGGCGCCGCCAAACTCGACGCCCGCGCGACTTTGTATGGGCTACACTACAGTATTACTTGCACTCCGTGTACCAATGGGAGTCCTTGTCCGGAATGCCCGTGATCCATGCAACTAGTGTTATTCAAGAAACGCTTCCTTGTTTGAGTCCTTCGCGGATGCTAAACGGTGGAGTGCCGCCTTTCACAGCACAAGAGGCCACCTTTCGGCGTAGTGACGGTCGGCACCACTCCGTGGCTCAAACAGAGCGGCAGACCGATCAGAGCGACGGCCACAGTGGCCCAGGTCGATTACACCGATCCTCTTACTACAGCACGACTCTCGTTTCTCAGACTTCGCTGCGGCGAATCCGTTCAAGCGGGTCCGGATTCCATCGACGCCCGGCGGCAGAGCCAATTCACCACCTTCATCCGCCCGGGCAATGTGCGTCGGATCGATCCGTTTCTCTTGTAGAGAAACGATCGCCACGCGTGGGTGCCGCTTGCCGACCTTCCAGTGACAACTTTGTGTCACAAGGGAACCAAGGCCGTGTAGAAACGCTAGCAAGCGCGTCTGTAAACACTCAAGGCGTTCCTCCAACTCTCGGACCAGCGGGATCGTAGTGCAATACTTGATTCGATTCAAGCGAAAATCGAACACACCTCTGTCGAGGATTGTTTTTCAGCGTAACAGGCAATCAGAAGCACTAGTGCAACCCGCAGTGAACTAATTGCAGTGTTATGCTTAGCTTAGCTAAAGTCATTATTAATTAATTGCGGCGCAACGTGGGATGTCTCGCACAATCGGCACCAGCTCGGTCGTGTTTGTGCAGTCCACAGTGCATCACCTAGGGAGCTGCTTCGAGATCGTCCAGCGACACAGTGACCAGTCTCACATCGTCCTCAGTCAGCAGGAAGACGCCGCTGTCTGCATCCAGCACAGCATAGAAACCGCCGTCCGGGCACCTTTGACACACCTGGCTGGCAACGCGGAGCTTCCGCTCCCTTCCCCCATCGAGCTTGACCGCGATCTCCCGCGCCCCGCCGGCGAGACCAAAGGCTGCGCGATCCTCGCCCGCATAGACCGCGTATCGCTTGGTCTGAAGACCTTTTACCTGAAGCAGGAGGTTGTTCACCTTCTTCTGGTCCAGCGGCAGATCGGGTTCGGTCTGGTAGACCCAGTGATCGTCCGCCCGCTTGAACGTATGCTTGTCCTCATCCAAGCGGATGGAGAACTCTCGCACCGATGATTCGTCAAACGAGAACAGCTTCTCAGCGTGGTACTCTGCCCGAAGTTTGTCAAAGAGGTCACGACTTACCGCGTAGATCGTCGGGCGGTCTTCACGTTTGGCATAGAACCGACCGTCGTGCGAGGTTACATGGAGTGTCAAGGATTCCGACGGCGCCTGCACCTCGACAGGAACTAACTCCTCATTCTTCTCTGAGACACCTGACTCCTCGGTATCCTCCTTCTTGCCCTCACCGTCCGGCTCGGCAGGACGCTCGGCCTTTTCAAATCGATACTCCACCGGTGGTTTGTGGGTGAACGTCACCGTCACCGCAGGCGCATGAAGACCGAAAGCACTCGGCTCGCCCGATTCAGCGACGATAGACTCAGCCCGCAGAGTTCCCAACGATTCAGCGAGCTTGTCCACCTTATCGCCGGATACATCGGCCTTGATCGGCTCAGTCATCGCCCAGGCGCCCACAACACCGTCAATCGCCAGCTCAAGCCGTCCGTCTGCATACTGGTTTTCTCGTGAAAGGGCCACACGCTCGATCCGGGAGGCGGGGATATTGAAGATGGTACGATTGCGGTAGTCCTCAGTGCCCCGCAGCAATTGGGCAACGCCTGATGCTCGAACCTTGCCTACCGAGGCGACCTTGTTTCGCCTCACGTATACCAAGCGTTTGGTCTTTTCGTCGGTGTATCCGCCGACCGTGACCCTCTCGACATCTTCTACTCCGGGGATCGTCAAGGCGATCTCGGCCTGCGGATGATCCAGGCCGAACTTTGCCTCATCCGCGACCTTACCGTCTACGAAGGCAACCGCAGTGAGATCACCAACCGCTTCGAGAAGTTCCTCGACAATCTTATCTTCGGCCGGCTGGTCACCATCCGCGAACCACCAATGCCCGTCGCGTTTGAGCAGCGCCGCTGAACTACCCGCGGCAGATAGCTCTACTCGTGTCGCGCCGGCCACATTGGCGGTGGTAACCCGCATCTCGCGCCATTCTGAAGCGGCCGGGGTGAACTTGTCCGCTGTCGTCTTCATGACACTTGCAACCATAGGCTCGTCACCTACGCGCATGTAGACTTTGGTGTCCTCTCCGATGGGTGAACGATCGGAGAGATGCAGCTCGTAGACTGTGAGCTTGGTTTCAAAAGCCTTTTCCTCTTCAGCTTCATCCTCAGCCGCTGCCGCGTCTTCGACGTCGTTGGAAGATGGCTCTTCATCGGCTGCCTCGACGGGGATCTCCTCTTCGACGGTCGCCCGGACGGTAAACGCAGCAGGCTGAAGCCCGTACGCAGCAAGCCTCTCGGGTTTGTCATCATGCCATGCCACGGCGCGCATGCGGCTAAGTGTTGTAACCACGTCGTCTATCTTCGAGGTCGCCTTCGCAGTTACGGGAGATTCCATCATCCACTGCGAGCCATCTTTGGAGAACGCATAGGCCACGGGAGCATCCGCTTTCGAGCGGTCGATCACCTCAACGCGCGTGACATCGGCGGACTTGAACGACCACACCTGCTTGTCGCGATACTCAAGCACGCTGTCTTTGAACAGATTGTGCAGAGAAGTGGTGCCCACGAGGATTTCATCACCTTCGGCCAGGCGCACGTAGCTGCTGTTGCCCGGCGCCGGCTTGCCCACCTCGACGGTCACCGACCTGCCCTCCGCGTCGGTCAAGGTGATGACCGCTTCCGGGGGATCGAGCCCGGCATCAGCCGCCGTGATCGCCCCGGGCTCACCGGGCTTGTAGCTCACTTCATACTGGAGCCTGCCCAGTTGACCTCCGAACCGGTCCACTTCCCAGGACACCACCTTCATCTCCACAGGGGATGTCAGACGCCACTGGCTCGGACCTGTATCATCCGAATCGGACTCCTTCTCGAAGACCCACTCCTCGTTGCCCTTCCGCTTGCAGACGATCTTGACGATGTCCTCGAGCTTGGGGTCGATGACGTCGCGGGCGACCGAAGAAGCATCTGTGGGGCGCGGACTTGTCGTAGTCGTAGCTGCGTCCTCCGGGGGTGGCCGCCAGAGATAGACAGCGGCCAATCCGACCAGCACTACCGCCAACCAAAGTGTTGTTCTAAAGTTCATCGTGCCTTACCTGCGTCGTACCCACCAGGCCACGCCACCGCAGCAAAGCGCCAGTGCGGGCCAAATAAAAGTAGCCAGAACCTGAACAAACCTCTCGTCAGATTTACTTTCGATTTCGAGCACAGCCACATCGATGGGCTGGCCTATGTTCATGAATTCGGTGTTGTCATTGAGCCAGTGCAGCGAGTTCACAAACAGCGTTACATTGCCCGGATTGCGCGAACGGATGACGAAACCCTGCGGACCCAGGCTGAACTCCTTGGCAAAAGCCGCGCTGTCCATCGCAAACTCTCGTGAGCTGACCACAACGATCTTGGCATTACCCCTGGTCGCCGCCACGGCCAGATCGTACGGACCTTCAAGGTCTTCCGGCTCCTTAGTCAAATACTTCCGCTCCCGGAATTGTTCCTGGTACTTGTGGAGCTGTTTGATTCCCCAGAGTCCGTCCTTAGCCGGAAGAGACGCGAGCTTGGCATGTTCAACGCCCTCCGGGAGAGGTTCGGATAGCTCGAGCGGTGCGCACCAGGGAAGGACAAGCTGGCGAGCGGCGCTGCTGTTTACGATATCGTGATCCGTAACATCCAGGCCTTCCATGTTGAAGAAATCTTGCCGCATCACATTGTACTTGCCCGGCTCATACTCCGAGGCTTCCACCAGAAGCGCCGACGTGTCGACATTGATGCCCCAGGTCTCCTTCAGATATTCGTTGTACTCATAACTTGAGGGCATCGGTCCGATCGGCCCGGGCGTCCAACCGGCAATGAATATCGCCCGCCCGTTATCGCCGATGGCATCCAGAATCACCCGCTTGTGCTGTTGCCCGAAGGGCGGCTCCTGACTCTGCTGCCCGAATTGCCCGCGCGGCGGCGGGGTCGGTTTGAGGACTACATAGATCGTCTTGGTCGGTGCAGGGTCGATCTCAGGCGGGGTGACACTGCTCTTGAGGTCCCATTCCTCCACCACGAAGTTGGCATCTTCGAGCTGCCTTTTCATAGTGGTATAAGGCGCCGGCGGTTGTCCGGGCATGAACCCACCCATAAACGGCGGCGGGCCGCCGTAGCGAACAAACACCACCGCGGTCTGCTCCTTGTGTGTAACCCGCAGAATCGCCGCAGTCACCTTCTCTTCGCCTTTGAATGCTCGGTCTTCGAACTTCACTTGGCGACCCGCGTCCTGCTCGTTGAGCGGAGGCCAGACGGAGCTGAAGTCGACAACCAGGGCGTCTTCATCGGTTTCAACGACGATGGCGTTGCCCGTAGGGACGAGCTCGCTGAGAATCTCGTCGCTTTTGATGGGCTCGAGCTCGCCCAGCAGATCCCCCTCCGCCTCGACGTCCGCCAGGATAGAGGTATACCGATCACTCGCCCCCCGCAGGAAACTCGCCTGGTTCTCGGGAAGGCTGGGGATCTGAGCCAAAGCTTGCTGGCCGTAGTCGCTGATGTTGTTCAGCGCGCTTGCGAAGTTTCTGTAAAGGTCCTTGATAATATTCGTAACCGCGGCGTATTGTGGGTTGTCCAGCGGCATCAGGGCATCCACATTCTCACGCTGCAATCCGAAATCGTCGCGCCAGCGCATCAACAGGAACTCAACCCTAGCTAGAGACTCGGGCGTCGTCTGCTCTCCCATAGCCACTTCAGTCGTCGAGGCGATAGCCTGGAGTTCCTGCTCCACAATCGCACGCATGCGAGCGTCGAGTTCGTCGGTGTATTTGTTTATGCGCTCCGCATAGGTATCAATGGCCTTCTTGGAGGCGGGGCTCTCGCGAAGTCGCTTGGTGAACTCCTTGAACTTGTCATGGTCGCTGAGGGGGTTGATCCAGTCGGCCGTCACCTTGCTTCGGTTCGTCGACTCGTACAGGCCTAAAAGGTCCTCAGCCGTCCGGCGATAGCGCTGCTGATCACGCTCCTCCAGATCGGTTTCAAAGTAGAGGGATGTCAGCCGAACGTTCTTATCCAGGCTGCGCAGCAGGTTCTCCGTGCCTTCGCTCAGGCTGTTCACGCCCGACAGGGTCATGTCCACTTTCCTGTGCGCGGAGTACGCAAACGCCTGCATCACCGCCACTATTGCTCCCGCAAGGACGATCGCAATGATGACGTTTACACCGATTAGCATACGACGGCCGGCCGAGTAGACTTTCGAAGCCTGGCCGGAAGGTTGTTTGTCTATCGCCATCGCCTAACCTCCAAAAGCTTGACCGCCGCGAACAGGAAAAACGCGGTCGTACTCAGGAAGAACACCACATGGTTGAAATCCAGCATCCCCCGCACGAAGTCGTGGAAATGGGCCCGGATGGACAATTGCTGCATGACCGTTCGAGGCCAACCCTCGACCTGCAACGAAAGCGCGTGGAACGCGAAGGTCATAAGGGCAAGCAGGGCCAGGCTGAACAGCACCGCAATGATCTGATGCTTGGTAAGCGTGCTGAAAAAGAGCCCCACCGAAACGAACAACGCACCAACCAGCAGAAGGCCTATGTAGTTGCAGATCAGCAGCAGCAGATCCACGTCGCCGTAGATCGACAGAATGATCGGATAGAGCAGAAGCGTGACAAGCAGGATCACATAGAAAAGAAACGCTCCGAAGAACTTGCCCAGCACCACCTCCGTCTCGGTAATCGGGGCGGTCAAGAGCGTCTCGATCGTCCCGCTGCGAAGCTCCTCGCTGATCAGGCGCATGGTAAGCATGGGCAGGACGAAAACCAGAATCAGCAGGATCCAGAAATCAAAGAGCATTCGCAAAGAAGCCTCCCCACCGGGGCGGAACGTCCCCAGGGAAAAGGCCAAACCGGCCGTGAATAAGAACATCGCGTTCACGGCATAGGCGATCGGCGAAAGGAAATACGCGCCGAGTTCGCGTTGAGCCATTGTCGCAATATTACGCATCAGCGCCTCCGTCTATTCAAAATCTCTAGCGGCGGTCCGACTGCCGGGCGGTTACCTGGACGAAGAAGTCCTCCAGGGTTGCCAGCTCACGTCGAATCTCCCGCAACGACCAACCTTTGCTTGCGGTCAAGCTGAATATGTCCTCACGAATGTCGCGATCGGGCTTCGCCTCAACCGCAGCATGAACCCAACCATCCACCGAAGAAATCTCCAGATCCTTCACTCCATCAAGCCCACGGATGCCTTTCTCGACCTCCTCCTGGGGCCCGCGCACCTCCGCAATAATGCGCGTCTTGGCGGTGAGCTCGTCGCGCAGTTCGCTGGGCGATCCACTGGCCACGATCTTGCCGGCGGCGATGATGATCGTCCGCGTGCAAGTCTGCTCCACCTCGTGGAGAATGTGCGAGCTGAGCAGAATCGTGTGCCGCTCTCCCAATTCCTTGATCAGATTCCGTGTCTCGCGGATCTGGGCGGGATCCAGGCCGATGGTGGGCTCGTCCAGAATGAGCACCTCCGGATCGTGCATGATCGCATCCGCCAAACCCACCCGCTGCTTCATGCCCTTGGAGAGTTGCCCGATCGGACGGTCGATAAATTCGCCCAGCCAGCAGCGGTCCACGACCCGCGCGACCGCGTCGTTCCGCTCGCGAGGGGTGAGCTCACGCAGCTTCCCGCGAAACTGCAGAAACTCCCGAACGCGCATCTCGGGGTATAGGGGGGTGTTCTCCGGCAGATAGCCGACGCACCGGCGAACCTCCATCGACTCCTTGAACACGTCGAACCCGTTGATGCTCGCCGAACCCGCGGTCGCAGGTTGATAACACGTCAACACGCGGAGAGTGGTGGTCTTGCCGGCCCCGTTGGGGCCCAGAAAGCCTACCACGCCACCTCGCTCGACGTGAAAGGAGATGTTGTCGACGGCCACCAGCGAGCCGTAGCTCTTCGTTAGATTGGATACGCGGATCATGCCACAAACCCTACATTATCATTGTGACGGAAGTTCGTTCGGTATCAGTTCGAAACGCGTCGCGCCTTCGTAGCGAATCGAAGAAACTAACAAGGGAACGAAGCCCCTGTCAAGGCCTGCTCCACAGCTGTATACAAACCATACGCCGGGCAAAAACAGCCGGTTCGCACTCATTTCGCCGGATTTTCAGCGACGTTTCTGTGGGCCAAGACCTGTCAGAAAATGTTGCGATCGTTGCGTCGGTGGGACTCGGATACCACGGAACGCCGTCTACGGTTGCCCGCGCGGTCAAACGACAGCCTGGAGAGCCCCATCGTACCGCTCCGCTTGAGTCTTTGGACGTGCCAACGCTTCGATCAGCACCCGTGGGCCAAGAAAATTCAATCGGTGCCACTTGAATGAGAAGTACGCGCGAAGTGCCACTGGATTTGCGCGAGCCTGTTGGAGCGGCCATACACGATCCATGCCTGTGACTAACAGGAAAAGCGACGAATGCGAACAAGAGAACCTGGTGGATCTTGGTCGCAGCAGTCCGCTCGGCAGATCGGTGCGAGCTTCATGCGGGGCGTCGCCCGACGCCCACGGAGCAACGGACCGTGTGGGTGCTCCTTGGGTCCGGTTGGTACGACCGACCATTGCACACTGCGCGCCGGCGGAGTCACTGCAACACGATGTTTGTGCTTTCGCAACCTACTGCGCGCACCTGTACGCACGACCCGCCGCTGCATGAGAGGGGTTCATGTCAAGTGCTTCTAAGGACCGCTCCACGATGCCGCGTGAACCGCTGCCCGCAGATTCAGGTGCGACGATGCCCCGGTTTCCAGCTGCGGATTATCGGATAGCGGACCTACCGTGAAAATCTTTAGATGTGCAGGGAACACAAGGCGCTTCGTGGGCGTCTAAATGTATAAGAGCAGACGAGGCACTTCGCTCTGCCGGGCGTATCGACCGACGCCGGCCCGGCTGCATGCTGATTATTGAGGATGATTGCGTAATGTCCTGCAAAGGGCAGTAAGAGCGCGTGCGCGCTTATGTGGAGGAGACCCTAACTGGAGGTGCAACGATGAGCGACGCAAAAAAGAAGTTACTGGTTGCCGGGCTGGGTGCATTCGTCCTGGGTGCCGGATCCTATCTTGCTTTTTCCGGAGGTGACGAGCCATCGTCACCTGCTGCGAAAGAGGAGGTCGCGGTACGGCCGACAAGGCCGGAGGTTGTCCCGCAGGAAGAAGAGGGAAAACGTTCTGAGACTCGCATGTTTACGGCTTATCAGAATGGGGAAGAGCCGACGAGGAGAACGACCATCTCAGGGGTCAAGAGGCACGATAAGCCGAAGCGCGGAAGACATGACAGAGG
>CP070744.1:5471720-5522274 GCA_020348265.1 Phycisphaerales bacterium
CACCCGCCGGGTAACCTGCATCCCAGCAACTCCTGCTCGGGTCCTTGCACCCACCAGGTCAGCTCTTCATCCGGGTGGTGGACGCAGGGCGCGGTAGGAACACACGTGCCGCCACTGCAGGCCGGATCGCCGGTGCAGGTGATGTCCGCATCGTTGTCACAGACGTGCGGGCAGTCCGCATCCACGGAACATGTCCGGCGAAGATCGCCCGCGCAGCGCGTCATCTCCACAAGCTCGATCTTGTAGGCAACCTCGCTTTCCGCATTGGTGCTCGGGTCAATGGAGAGGTAACGGTGCTTGCGGGCCTGATGATCGGAATCGGAGGGCAAATCCGGGGGCTCAGGGGGTGGGATAACGGTTATCTGCGCTGGAACGAGCGTTCCACCGGGAATCGGGACGTGGTCACAGTCGTACAACATGGTCTGCTTGCCGGGAAGAAAGCCAATCGTATATGTTCCCGCTGCCTCGGCGGGGACGTCAAGGATCAGCGTGCCGGCGTACTTGGGGTCACCATCGTCCACCGCGCAATCCGTACGGTTTACATAGCTCATCCAAGTGTAGTCGAGCATCAAACTCTCCGGCCTTTGACCGCGTATGGCCATTCCGAACTGCCCGCGCAAGAGGACGTCCTCGCGATCGATGCACCAGGGATGCGAGGGTGGGCAGTCCTCGTGGAAGTCGCAATTGCTGAACAGATCGGCATCGGCGAAATCCAAGGTCGGCGAGCAGACTCTGTTGGCAACGAATCCACCCTCTTCAGCCATATTGGGATAGCCAAAAGGCTTGAGCGGGGCACCCAGGCCGGACGAGTAACCTGCTACGTCGACGACGGCGTGGAAATCACCGGCGGTCAGGTTCCCCTCTTGGGGAGGATCCCAGCCTGACACCTTCAGGTGGAGTGTAACCTGTGCTTCGCCTTCGGGGATGATGATCTCGTTCCCATCCACCTCGAAGACGCTGGTACTTGTCATCGGGACCCATTCGATCACATGACCTCTCGGAATGCAGTAGGGGTCAAACGAGGACGGAAAATCGAGGCAATCACCGTCGGCGCAGTCGGAGTCACCGTCGCAATCGTTGTCAATCCCATCCGTGCAGGTGGCCTCCGGAATTTCCTCTGATGCCGGCTGTCCACAATCCTGCGGACAACTGCAAGTATCCTCATCAGGATCACAGTTTCCGTCACCGCATGACGCAAAACCACAGTCAGGAGCAGGTGCACAGGTCCCCAATGGACAGCTGCAAGGGTCATACTGGCACGAAGACTCTGTGTACGCTTCGCCAAACAACGCAGGCAAGAGGACGGACAATTCAAGGGCGTTTAACAATTGATCGGGAACGCATACGGGCGGATCTTCACTGCCAACGCCGTACATGTCAAACCAGGTCGTATGGTACCCCAGATCATAACCGGCAAAGGCCAAATCGAACCCGGCAAGATCCAGCGGGCCGACCAGTCCGTCCGGCTGCGTGAAGCGCCCCGTAACAGGGTCGACGGGCCCAAGGCAATCGCCGTAATTTACGTCGGGTTTGGCAATCGTCCCAACGGTCAACGGATCGCTGCGCCCACCAGTGATGCTCTGGGCACGCAGTTCATAGACTGCACCTGGGACGATCTGGCAGTCGGTAATGTGGAGTGTGTCTTCCGTCCAAACCCGGTATACGGGCT
Source organism: Phycisphaerales bacterium (assembly GCA_020348265.1). GTDB lineage: Bacteria > Planctomycetota > Phycisphaerae > UBA1845 > UBA1845. The sequence goes on from CP070744.1 coordinate 5,473,390, forward strand.
CGTCAGTTAAGTTTGCGAACGACATGGAAGGGAGGCAGGGGCCATCGGCGCCGCCGTTGCAATCAAACTGCGGGTAGAAGCCGTCCGGATCGCAGTCCGCCCCCGTGGCAGCACATTCGTAACAGTCATAAAGGTTTGAGCAACCATAATCCGGCTCAAATGGATAGTTCACCCAACCCACTACGCTGCAGACATCGGGGTGCTCGACACATGGTCCGCTGGACACGCAGGAGCCGCCGTCACAGTACGAATCATCCAGGCACTCGATGTCGATATTGTTGTCGCAGACGCCCGGACAATCCTGATCGCCAGCACAAGATCGGCGGAGGTCGCCGCTGCACCGTTTCATCGAAGAGAGCACTACCTGGATGGCAACCTCGTTATAGGAGTTGGTTGTAGCATCAATCGAAATGTAGCGGTTCTTTCGGGTATCGTGGGGGGGAGCAGGTGGAATGGGTGGTTCGAGCTCCACGGGCTCGCCGAGGTACTCGTACGCACCCATGTCCGCAATGCGCGGGTCCGGGTGTTCGGGGGAGCCTACGCCGGTCGTGGGCGTTGCGGGGTCATTCACAAACCGCGGGTTGAAGTCGAGATCAAGTGGAGTTGCCTCGCTTGTGTTTCCGTCGTCGTCCAGGTCCGCGTTGTCCGGTGGAACGGCCGTGTTGTCCGCGGCGTCGATGCATGGCGAGAAAGGTGAAAGGCGGTAGTCGTTATCCTCCCAAGTATAGGGGTCATCGTCCGGACCATCGGGATCGACAAACAACGGGTCGAGGTCGATATTGCCATCGCCGGGCCAGTCACCCTGAATATCGGAATAAGTCGCGGCAACGGCGTTGCCGGAATGGATGTAAACCTCCTGCGGTTGGTTGCCCCAGAGGATGGAGTTGCTCAGAGTCGCGGTACTACTGTGGGAGAAAATTCCGCCCCCGTAGTTAGCCGAGTTTCCGCTGATCGTGCAGTTGCTGATACTGGCGCCGCTCTGCTCCTCGCAGTGGATAGCGCCGCCATAATACTCCGCCCAGTTGTCGCTGATCAGGGAGTTGGTGATGGTGGGGCTGCTGTTGTAGGAATAAATGGCCCCGCCGTCGTTATACGCCCAGTTGCCGGTGATCACGCAGTTGACGATGGTGGCGCCGTTGGTATGTGCGCACCTGATGCCACCGCCGAAATTCGCCAAGTTGCCGGTGATCGTGCAGTTAATGATGATGGGGTCACTGTCGCAGTAGATACCCCCGCCTGACCCGGCGTAGCCGTTGGTGATCGTAAAGCCGTCGACGACCGACGTGTTGGTCTCACCGGTGTGAAAGTAGAATCCGCGGCCGTCGCCCTCGCAATCTATGATGCAATTGTCCGGACCGTTCTCGCTGCGGACGGTGATCGCCTTCCCGCCGAAGTCGAGATTCTTATTGTAGATGCCGGTGTAGACTCCATCGCACACAACGACTTCGTCGCCGATAATCGCAGCATCTATGCCCTCTTGGATGGCGGTGTAGTCCCCACTGCCGTCCCAGCAAACTGTAATCGTGTTCGGAACGACCTGTATGACCTCGCCGTTCAATATCGTGCCGCCGTTGTCGATGAATTCGGTGCGCCAGTAAAGGTGCAAGCTACTCAGATTCAGCACGGAGCCCGCGTTTAGGGTCAGCGAGTCAACGTACAATGCTTCAGCGATACCTCCCGCCCCGCCTTGGTTTCCGTTGTCCACGCTGTCATCAAGGTGGACCATGCCGACATCCACACCGCCCACGGTCAGCTTCCCAAGGGCGAAGTTGGCCTCGTACCCTGCCATGGTCGCGCCTTTGTCCTCACAGGCGACTTCCAGAGGATCCAACTCTGCAACTCCTGCCTCGAAAACGAGTTCCAGGTTCGCCAGGCCTGCGAGAGCGACTTCGTCAATGCTGAGATTCACGAAGTCTCCGCCGGTCAAGTGGATCGTCGCTCCGGGCACAGCCGTTAAGGCGCTGTCGGTACCAAGAAGCAGCACATCAGATACGCTGATTTCAGCGGCGGGATTCGTGATCTCGAGCACCCCGTGCCCACCGTCCCCCACGATAAACCCATGGGTCGCCAACTCCCCGGCGGAGATGGTATAGGTGCCGCTGGATCCGGGGTTGAAGCCCAGGTAGAGCTCGAAGGCCACCGTATTCGTCCCTCCGCTCTGGGTGAACGTACCCGTTCCGTCAAAACCAACGGATTCGATGTCTGCCGACAGGCTACCGGCCCCGCTCAGCTCGTAGGCCCCGGTGCCGCCGGACCCCAAGCCGATGTGAAGCCCGCCGGGAGTGCTGTTGATTCCGCCACTCTGCAGGAACGTGCCCGTCCCGCTGTCCCCGATGGTCTCCCAGTGGGTCACGGGAAGCGAGAGACTGCCGCCGCTCATATCGACGGTCCCGGTTTCGCCTGGCGCACTGCCCAGCATCAGGTCCAGACATGCCTCGCCTGCGTTGGTGATCTGGGCCGTTCCGCCGTTGTTAATGTACGCCCAATCAGCGGAGGTAGGCTCGCCGTTATCCCAATTGCTGCCGGTACTCCAATTGCCGGTACCGCCCTGCCAGAAGGTCACGGCACGCGTCTTAGAGCTTGCCTGCTCAGAAGCGGTGTCCGCCCAAGGGGAACCTGTGTTCGTCTGAGCCCCGTTGGTCACGGCACCTATGGAGATCACCGAGACCACAGCCAGGACCCGGAAAAGTAGCTTTACTGAATACATGGTTGTTCTCCCTGCAAGGACGGCAAAAGACATATCTGGGAAGAGGATCTGAGCATTCGCGGAAAGGCCGGAAGCGAGGCCATGACGGCTCAGCAAAGCCACCGAAGACGCGTGGCACTGTGCCGGCTTGATTCTTCCGTTCACGCCACATGGCGATGCCCTAGCTAGGCTGCTCTCGCCCAGGGACTTGGTGCAATGCCCCACGCACAGCAGATATCAGCAACCGTTGATTATCCGGCGCCGCACGTCACACGTACGCAAAAACAAGCGAGCGGCGCTCTTACCCTCACGTGCCGAGAAAGGTGGGTGCTCCTTCTGAACCCCCGGCCACTTACCACGGTACCGATTCCGCGCAGGCAGTGCAAGAGAAAAACCGGCGTTTCTTACGGATTTACAGGGCACGCGAAGCGGTCCCCGACCCGGGCGCGGCGGTGCGAGTAACACCAAGTTGGATCCTAGGCCTTAAGGCTGGCAATTCCCGCCAATCCTTCGGCGCAACCGCTATCGAAGTCCACGCACATGTACACTACTTATGCACATTATCGTGTGTGCTTTGCAGTACGCGTGCTAAAGCAGATCTTACCCGCGACAAGAAGTAGCAGGGCTAAGACCAGCAACCCCCACTCCGAGACGGTGGGAATAGCGCCCGCATCACACGGGCCGAACTCTTCATCGTCTGCGCCGGGGCAGGTATCAACGCAGTCGGGTATGCCATCGCCATCGCTGTCAGCGTCATCATCGACACCGCAGCCACAGATGCCCGGTTCGATCTTGTTGGCGTCGCGTGGGCATTCGTCGTTCGCGTCGCACACACCGTCGCCGTCGGAATCATCCGAATAGTCGTTTGGACACGGATCACAGGCGTCGGGAACCCCATCGCCGTCGGAATCGACGTCACACTCATCAGGTACGCCATTCGGCTGGCAGTCTTCACTGGTCCCTTCATCGATGTCACACTCGTCTGGGACTTCGTTGCTGTTGCAGTCTCCGCACCAGGGGTCTCCGGCGCAGTCGGCAATGTCACAGGCATCGGGTAGCCCATTGCAGTTGCAGTCCTCACCGACTGAGCGGATTCGTGAGAATAGAATGTCGGAGTCCGGTCCGATCGTCCCGCCGAGATTGTCCTCGGAGGACCACGCGGCCAACCAGTTGTCCCGCCCATCCGTCGTCAGCTGAGGGTCATTGTCGTCGCCCCAGTCGGACGCGGCGTTGCTGTTAAGCGGCTCCGGCGAGGTCCAGCTCGCGCCGTTGTCCGTGCTTGCTGAGAAGAGAATGTCCCAGTCCCCGCCGACCGTCCCGGCGAGATCGTCAGAGGATCGCCACACGGCCAGCCAGTGGCCCTGGCCATCGGTCGTGAGCTGAGGATCGAGGTCGGTGCCGGAATCCGACGCGGCGTTGGTGTTTAGCGGCGTCGCGTCGGTCCAACTCATCCCGTTGTCCGTGCTGGCGGAAAAGAGAATGTCATGGTCCGTTCCAATCGTCCCGCCGAGATCGTCCGTAGACCACCACACCGCCAGCCAGTTACCCTGCCCATCGGTCGTAAGCTGAGGGTACCGGTCCATGCCGTAGTCGGACGCGGCGTGACTGTTGAGCGGCTCCGGGAAGGTCCAGCTCGCCCCATTGTTTGTACTATGCGAAAAAAGGATGTCACTATCCGGTCCGATCGACTCGAACAGATCGTCCAAAGAGTACCACACGGCCAGCCAGTTGCCCTGCCCATCGGTCGTGAGCTGAGGGTCCCAGTCCTCACCGGAGTCGACCGCGGCGTTGATGTTGAGCGGCACGGGGGCGGTCCAGTTCGCCCCGTTGTCCGTGCTACGGGATAAGAGAATGTCTTCGTCCGTTCCGATCGTCCCGCCGAGATCGTCATAGGAGTACCACACAGCCAGCCAGTTGCCATGCCGGTCGGTCGTGAGCTGTGGAGCCCATTCCCCGCCGGAGTCGGACGCCGCGTTGGTATTTAGCGGCGCTGGGGGGGTCCAGTTCGCACCGTTGTCCGTACTTGCGGAAAAGAGAATGTCGTAGTCCGTTCCAATCGTCCCCTCGAGATCGTCCGCGGAGGGCCACACAGCCAGCCATTGGCCTTGCCCGTCGGTGGTGACCTGAGGGCACCCGTCTCTGCCGGAGTCGGATGCGGCGTTGGTGTTGAGCGGCGCTGGGGCAGTCCAACTCGCCCCGTTGTTCGTGCTGAGGGAAAAGAGAATGTCGCCATCCGTGCCGATCGTCCCGCCGAGATCGTCGTGGGAAACCCACACGGCCAGCCAATTGCCTTGCCCATCGGTCGTAAGCTGAGGGAGCCCCTCGTTGCCGTTATCGGACGCGGCGTTGGTGTTGAGCGGGGCGGGGAAGGTCATGAAGTCAAAGAGGCAAGCGTCGACCACGCCACACTCGTCCGGCCTGCCATCTGAGTTGCAGTCGTTGCCGGCCAGCTCGCAGTCGTCGGGGATTCCCGTGTCATTGCAATCGGGATCGCACTCGTCCAAACCTCCGGGTGCAGCCGCCGGATTGCAGAAGAATGGGTCCCCTGGGGCGGTGCTGCGCTTGTCAATCTCACATTCATCAGGTATGTCATTCGGCTGGCAGTCCTGGCTCGTTCCTTCATCGAGATCACACGAATCGGGTATATCGTTATCGTTGCAGTCCTCCTCACATTCATCAGGTATGCCATTCGGCTGGCAGTCGTAGCTCGTTCCTTCAATCAGGTCACACGAATCGGGTATACCGTTATCGTTGCAGTCCTCTTCACATTCATCAGGAATATCATTCGGTTGGCAGTCCTGGCTCGTTCCATCATCAAGATCACACTGATCGGGCACACCGTTATGGTTGCAGTCTGCACAGGTTGGCTCGCCGGCGGTGCAGTAGGCGATGTCACAAGCGTCGGGCGTCCCGTTGCAGTTGCAGTCCTCATCCACCGTGCGGAGTCGTGAGAAAAGAATATCAAAGTCTGTTCCGATCGCCTCGCCGAAATCATCGGCGGAGTCCCACACAACCAGCCAGTTACCCTGCCCATCAATCGCGAGATGAGGATCATAGTCGTAGCCGGAGTCGGACGCGGCGTTAGTGTTGAACGGCGCTGGTGCGGTCCAGCTTGCCCCGTTGTCATTGCTAACGGCATAGAGAATATCGCGGTCCGCGCCGATCACTCCGCCGAGATCATCAGATGATGTCCACACGGCCAGCCAATTGCCCTGCCCATCGGTCGTGAGATGCGGATCATTGTCGTAGCCGGAGTCGGACGCGGCATTGGTGTTAAGCGGCGCCGGATCGGTCCAGCTCACCCCGTCATCCGTACTCCGAGCAACGAGAACGTCGTAGTCGGTTCCGATCGTCCCGCCGAGATCGTCGTTCGAGTCCCAAAGAACTAGCCAGTTGCCTTGCCCATCGGCCGCTGGTTGAGAGACATAGTCGTGGCCGGAGTCGAACGCGGCGTTGGTGTTGAGCGGGGCCGGGTCGGTCCAGCTCGCCCCGATATCCGTGCTAAGGGAAAAGAGAATGTCGTGGTCGTCTCCGAGCGTCTCGCCGTTTCCGTCCACGTAACGCCACACAGCCAGCCAGGTGCCCTGGCCATCGGTGGTGAGCCTAGGAGCATAGTCCCAGGCGAGGTCGTCAGACGCGGCGTTGTTGTTCAGCGGCGCCTGGGCGGTCCAGCTTGCCCCGTTATCCGTACTGCGCGAAAACAGAATGTCCGCGTCCCAATCGAGCGCCCCCCCGTCCTTGTCCTCGGAGTCCCACACGCACAGCCAATTACCTTGTCCATCGGTTGCGAGGTGAGGAGACTCGTCCCAGCCGCGGTCGGTGGCGGCGTTGCTGTTGAGCGGCGCCGGATCAGTCCAGCTCGCTCCGTTGTCCGTGCTAGCGGAATAGAAAATGTCCCAATCGTATCCGAACGGCCCACCGAGCCAGTCCCAGAGTACCCACACGGCCAGCCAGTGCCCCTGGCCGTCCGTCGCGAGCTGAGGCAAATAGTCGTCGGCGGTGCCGGGGTCGGAGGCGGCGTTGGTGTTAAGCGGCGCCGGTTCGGTCCAGCTCGCCCCGTTATCCGTACTCCGGGCAACGAGAAGGTCGTAGTCCGTTCCAATCGTCCCCCCGAGATCGTTGTTGGAGGGCCACACGGCCAGCCAGTCGCCCTGCCCATTGGTTGTAAGCTGGGGGGCCCCATCGTCGCCGGAATCGGATGCAGCATTGCTGTTGAGCGGCACCGGAAAGCTGAGGCAATCCCACGGGGGGTCGTCGATCACCCCACATTCGTCCGGACGGCCGTCGTAGTTGCAGTCCTCGCTCAGACCGCAGTCCGCCACTTCGCAGGCGCTGTCCAGCGCGGCGCAATCGAGGTCACATTCATCCGGCAGATCGTTCTCGTTGCAGTCGAGACCGCACGCGCTCGGCTCACCGATACAAGCGTGACCTACTTCCACGGTGCAGCTCGACGAACACCCGTCACCGGCCTCCGTGTTGCCGTCGTCACACTCTTCACCGGTCTCGATGGCTCCGTCTCCGCAAACAGCCCGAGTATCAAAGGTCCACCCGGCGCCTGATTCGGCCGAGCCTTGCCCTCCCGTATACGCACCGAACGACCACAGAACAGCAGCAGCGAGAACTGAATACCTGGACATAGACTGGTCCTCCCTCACGGTTAGCAGCAAGCAATGTGCTGGAACACAGGTGACCGACACTGTAGACTCATGTGCCTCGAACGGCTGGCGCCGCCCCTCCTGAATCCGATGACGTGCTACTGTACCGATTCCAAGGCAGCGATGCAAGAACAATCCGGCGTTTTTTGTGGGTTTTCAGGACACGGGAGGCGGACTCGGGTGCAGCAGCCGGGTTCGAGGCAGAAGAGATCTCGCTATTCACACGCAATGGCGGGTGTGGCACATGCGAGTACAGCAGGCCGGTTCATGACTTCGTTAGCTGTGACAGTAGTTCGGGAAGCGAGACCGTGGCTATGCTGGTAGTAGAATCCGCAGCGGCATAGGGGATGCACAGTCTGTCCTGGTGCACCATTGCCCCGCAGGAATAGACCACGTTAGGTACGTATCCGTTGCGCTCCTCTTCCGTTGGAGCTAACATCGGTTCTTCCAGATGACCGATGACACGAGCCGGATCATCCAAATCGAGCAGTAGCGCTCCAAGCCAGTATTGACGCACGGGGCCCACTCCGTGGGTCAGCAGAAGCCAACCCGCTTCGGTTTCTATGGGCGATCCGCAATTGCCAATCTGGATAAACTCCCAGGGTTGCATGGGAGCCCGCACCTTGCGCGACTTATTCCAGAAATGAATGTTATCCGACTGCAGCAGATAGATGTTCTCCCCATCCAAACGGGAGATCATGTAGTTCCAACCGCCGATCTTCCGGGGGAATAGTGCCATCCCCTTGTTCTGCACGCACTTGCCATTAAGAGCATAGACCTTGAAGTGGAGAAAATCCGCGGTCTCCAGGAACTGGGGCAAGGTCCGAAAGCCGTTGTACGCCGTGTACGTGGCATAGTACTTGACGCTTCCGTCATCGTCGGTAAAGCGCACGAAGCGGGCATCCTCGATACCGCGGCTCTCGTTCTCCGTAACCGGAAAGATCACCCGCTCGGAAAGCTCCGAGTCATCCGGAAAGCGCAAATGATAGTTTGAATGCGCCAGCCACATCATGTTGCGGCTCAGCTCGCGATACGTTTCACGATACCCTCGTTCCGGATCGAGGCCATCTATGGCATCCTGCAGCTCCTCGATGGTGAACATGTCCTCGAGTTGAACAAGGATGCCGTCGGCCAACGGGTTATACGCACCCATCTCGATTAGCTTGCGGAAGAACCTGGCCTTATTGTAGAGCTTGTCATCCACAGGCTGTTCGGTAGCCGCAAACGCAGATGCGGAATCCATGCTGATGTCGTTGCTGGAGTCGATCACTCCCGAGCGGAAGACGATTGACGAAATGTGTCCCTCTCCGCACGCTCGCAAGCTCATCAAGAAGCGCGTCGCCCCCGGTGCGAGCCCGCTTTGATCAGGGTGAGGAGTCATCGAAGGGTTGAACAGGGCTACCGATTCGAGCGAATACTCCATCGTGAAGTAGGCCCCGATCAGCATTCTCCGACTCTCAGGCAACGGCGCCCGACCGTTAAGATGAGGCACGATGACCTCAAAGTTCCGATTGAACGCGCCTTCAATGTCCCGATGACGCCGGGCGTAGTCTTCCACCAGAGGATCCAAGAGGCTCGACACTTCCTGGTCCGACAGAGTGAGCACACGGTCTACTACGGTCTCGATCCTCCCCGGACCGTCGGGAAGGAAGCAGCGAGTTATCACCCGCGCAGAGTCAGCCACAAGACGAATCGGCGTTCTGTTTACCTCGAGCGGCGAAGACTTCATACCGTGCGTTCCATTGTCCATCAATCCACAAAAAGCAACATCGATGCATCTCGGTCATGAGACAGTACCAAGACAACAACCGTGTTCCTAAAGGTACTTGTTGTTGAATGAATCCCCTTCTGGTCGGTCTGAGGAGATTATCAATGCAACTGTCCTCGTCGTCTAGATTATAGAATTAGAAACCGCCAAAAGGCACGAATAATGATCGGACGCTGTGGAAACTACCTATTATTCCCGTAAAGACGGGCGATGCGGATCAACCCGGTAAAGCGGGACAACACGATGGCAGCCTACGGTCACCCTGCAGGTCCCGGTATAGAGTACACCTGGACGTCCGAAACACGGACGGCGAAGTGGCACCGCGTTACTTAGCCGCCACCTTTGGCTGGCGGCTAAAGGGGGTTTGGTCTGATATTGCGCTGTCTTCTCGTTGGGCGGACTCTCAACAGGCACCGCGGACGAACGTGCCTATCGTGCGCAGCGTGATCATGATATCCAGCTCGAGGGACATGTGTTTGAGATAGTAGAGGTCGTACTCCAGCTTTCGCTTGGCGTCCTCGATCGACGAGCCGTACCTGAAGCTGATCTGCGCCCACCCGGTGATCCCCGGCTTCACCAAGTGTCTCTCAGCGTAGTAAGGTAGTTCTTCGCACAGCTCGGCCACAATGTCGGGGCGTTCGGGGCGAGGACCGATGATCGACATCTGCCCGATGAGCACATTGTACAGCTGAGGCAGTTCGTCCAGACGGGTCTTCCGCAGTAAACGTCCGACCCGCGTCACCCGAGGATCGTCCGGCGAGGCCCAGATGCTCTTTCCGTTTTCAGCGTCAGGCCTCATTGTGCGGAACTTGTAGAAGCGGAAGACCTGTCCGTTTTGGCCGACACGATCCTGGGAGTAGAACACCGGGCCGCCGTCACAGAGTTTGATCGCCAAGGCGATCACCGGCCACAGCGGCGCGGTTATGCAAAAGCCCGCAAGAGCGGTTATCAGATCGGTTAGTCGCTTGAGAGTCGCCTGTCGATCGCAGTAGATCTTCAGGTCCGCGAAGAGGAACCACATGGGCGTGATCTCGTCGACGAGTATCTGCCCCGTGGCCTTTTCATAGAAAATCGCCTCGTTGGTGACGCGGCAGCCGCGTTGGAGACAAGGGACCATCCAGTCCATCACGTGGGCATCGCGCGATGCTTCTGCGCCGACAACGATGTCGGTTACCATCAGCTTGGTCAATTCGGACACCTGATCGCCGATCGGACCCAAGAACATCTTGTCGTCGGCGTCGCCGACCTTGTCGCCGTTGGCAGCCGCATACCCCACGAGCCTGTACTCGTGAAGGTCGCCGTTGGCTTGAGCACGTTCAAAGGACTCGTACAGGCAGCGCGAGCCCACAACAAGCAGGCCCCGGTGTAGCTTACGAATGGCCCACCAGGCGCAGAGCCTCAGACCTCCTCCTGAGACCAGGAAGGTCGCCATGGTCACGCCGGAGAGGCGCCGGCTGACCGTGGCATACATCAGCACATAGATGATGGCGTAGGCCATCACCGTTGCCGCACCGGTCGTCAGCGTAAGTCGTGTGATTACGCGTGCTCGGCTCATGAGCGTCTCCCGCTCATAAAGCCCGAATACAAGAGCAGACGCCGTGAGCACAAACGCGAAGATCACCCCCGCCTGCCACATGGCAACGTGCGGAGTGGTGGGCAGATTGGGGGGGGGATAGAGCATGTACGCGAAGTAGATGCACCCCAGCAGGATGGAGACGTCCACCAGCAACCAGGTAGACGCGGGCAGCCCGACAAGCATATGCCCGGCGAGACAGCGCAGACGTTTTCCCAGCGATTCGCCCCCTGTGTTCCGGGTGACGCCGCGGTCTCGTATCAATCGTCCCAGGGTCGGTGCGGTAACGCCTGAACCGTCCGCACCTGCTGCAACATGTGCTCGCATAAAAACCCCCCACTCCAATCTGCTGAGTCCATCGGATAGTCTCAAGCTGCAGGTGAGTTATCGGCTCGGATGCGGTGGAGTTTACGCTTCTCAAACGGCCGATAACACATGGGCAGTCCCCCGCCTTCCAGCGGTTTTAGCGCCGCTTTTTTTTGGACCAGTGGCGACCGCGCAGACCCGATATCCAAAGCAGACAGAAGGTTCCCAGTAAGCCTCGGTCCGTACGCGGACCCAAGTGAGGATCATCGAATCTGCAGATTGAGGGATTCAGCGTAGTGGCCAATATTACCAATGCTCTGAGAGTAACCGTCGGGTGTGCGTTGGTGCTGGGTGGTGGTTGTTGCGCCTCGAGAGAGGCTGAGGTATGGACTCCGACTCCGCGCGTGCAGTGGGCCGATATCTCGACTCGGGCGATTCCCGGTCTGTACAATGGATACAGGATTCTGCTGACCGAACCCAGTCAGGGTCTGTTTCCCGCAACGATAGCCGTCACGCGGGTGGCGCTCGAGCTGACCGAGCGAGAGCCGTTTTTCTTGCGTCGCCGTTTGACTCGCGATCCGCGAAACGAGTTCCTCGCATGGAACACCGCATTCGATGATCAGATGGCCATCAGCGAAGTGTTCCCTATTGCTGAGCGGGATCTGGGAGGGGCAAGAGTCGATCCACCCCAGATCATCGCTGCCAATCGCGCTTTGAAATCACGTATTGCAATCGTCTACGCGATGAACGAACTGTCCGAGACCGAATCGGAAATGTTCGGCGTTGTATACAACGTCAACGCCGTACAACCCATAGCCGTCGTTCACGCCCATGCAGAATCGATCGCTCCACCGGAGGATAAGCGCGAGCCGGTCGACCTCTTTGAAACGGACTCAAGGGCACTGGTTCGGGACAAGTTTGAACGCCTCGTGCACTCTTGTGTGCGGGAACTGATCCTTCAGGATCAGCCCACGATGATCGAATCCCCTGAAGGCTGGATGCCCGCGGGGCCAATCCAACCAGTTGAATGGCCTCCGCGTCAGTTTCGTGTAGGGCGATAATGCAGTTGAGTATCGCTCAGAGAAGGTGCCTCAGCAGCAGCTCATGCACGAGTCGATGCGATGACCACAAGTTGGCAGAGTAGTCCTACGGCCAGGTTCATTGCACGTCACCACGTAGAATTGCTCACGCTGTTTGCCGTGCTGTTCGTGGTGCAGACCGGGTTCGTGCCCTTTGACTTCGGTGCCCCGTCCGCAGGAGTAAACTCTGCGGATTTCTTCGGGGTGTCCACATCGAAGTTCGCCATCACGGACATCGTCAGCAATCTGCTCCTGTACGTGCCGATCGGGTTGTTGCTCCATTGGAGCCTGTATCGCTTCCTGCGCAACAGTGTGGCGGCGTTGGTGTTGGCAGTGATCCTCGCGGGCACGCTCAGCGGAATCACGGAGTGGTTTCAGGCATACTCCCCACTGAGAGTCTCTTCGATCATCGATCTGGTATGCAACATCTGCGGCGCCCTCGTCGGAGCGTTTACTTCGATGTCTTGCCGTTTCCTCATGCCCCGTTTGACCCGCGCAGTCGCAACGGAGTTCCGTCTGCGTCCCCAGGCGGCGATCGTTAAAGCGTACGCTTGCGCACTGCTCTTCGCAGCGGCTATGCCTTTCTCGTTCTCGCTCGACGGAAACATGCTCAGAAAATCGCTCAAGTCGGTGACGTTGGTACCGTTCGGGGCGATAGAAGAGTCACATCAGGACGCCGGCCATGCCATGGTCGCGGGAGACTCCAGGGCGTATGCCCAGGCAAAATGGCGGGGGATGAAGTGCTGGTCGCGTTGGGCGGCGGAGTTCACCGCCTTTGCCGTTCTGGCTTGGCTCGTGCGCTCACTCCTGCAGATTGACTATCGGTTTGGCCGGTTCGCGGCAATCATCCTGGCCTGGTGGTTCTGCGGTGGACTCGCGGTGATCCTCAGCTTCCTTCAATTCCTGTTGGTCACACGTCCTTCAGACGTCACGGATGTCATGTTCCGGTTCGCGGGTGTCGCCGTCGGACTCGCCCTACGGTCGGGGTACATCCAGCGCGTCCGACGAATGTCGCCCGAGGCTCTGGCAAGGCGGCATCGCACCTTGGCCAAGCTTGGGTGCGCAGCCACGCTCGCATACATAGTCTATGTTGGATTAATACCTCTCACTTTCGACACCACGACCGGCGCAGCTACCCACGCGCTGGCTTCCAATGATCTTCTCCCTTTTTTCGCCTACTTCGCCAACCGGTTCGACCTCATGATAGATGACGTAATGGAGAAGTCCGTCTCTTATGCGTTGTTTGCTGCAATGCTTGTAGGCTTCTGGGCGAAGGCTCAACGTCTCGATATAGCCAGGCGCGCTGTTGCGATTGCCGCGATCGGCATCGGCGTATCGATCCCTCTGGAGCTTGTACAGATGTTCATCTCCGTCCGCATCACCAGTCTGACCGATCCGATTCTCGCAGGAGTCGGCTGTGTGGTGGGAGTGCTCGCACAGGAGAAGGTGGTGATCTTCCAGAGCTACGCTCTGGCACGACCTACGGATGAGTCTCGAGCCAAGGCCCGAGAACGCGCCGAACGGGAGCTTCCGCCAACCGACGCGCTCATCGCCACCCTGATCGGATCAGACACGGAAGTACCCCCCGAGCGCGTTTCGACGCGATCCACGAAGAGCCGATAACCCCTTCAGTCCTAAATCCGGTGCTGCTGCACAGCGATACTTCCTTCCCGCGCGGATGGCACTACCGCGCCGGCCAAACATATTCGACACTGAATGTAGCGGGACTCGCCTGAGAGTCAGCTGAAGACCATACGGGGGTTCTATGTCCGAGCCATTTGACTACGCGCCCATCCCCGCCGCGGCCGTACGTGCGCTTGTCGAGGAGGACGCCGCCGACTTCGACGTCTTTCTCCCAGGACCCGCCGGGCAAGGCCCGGTGCTCTATCGCGCCAGCGGCGTTGGCCTGTCCCAGCCTGACTTCGAACGCATGAGAGCCCACGGAGTCAACGGGCTGTACATCAGCAGCAAGGATTACCCCCGTTGTGAGGCCACTCTCGAAGCTAAGCTCGGGGCCATCATCACGAACCCTAACGTCTCTCCCGACGACAAGGCGAAGGTTGTCCACCGCGTGGGAACTTCGGTAGCGCGCGATCTTATGGGGAATCCCTCGGAACCCCTCCAGATCGAACGAACGTCGGCGGTTGTCGACTGTATGATCAACAGCGTATTGAATGACCCGATTATCGCCTCGACGCTGTTGGAGATGGCTGGACACGAACGGTCAACGGCCAGCCACATGTTCATCGTGGCGACTCTGGCGGTAATGCTCGGAGCGGAGGTTTTCGAGTCAGATGTGGATACCCTAAAAGACCTGAGCTTTGCCGGCATGCTCCACGATGTCGGCATGCTTTCCATCGACCGCGGTCTGCTCAACAAGACAACACCACTTACGCGCGAGGAGTTGGAGATAGTCCACCAGCATCCCATCGAGTCGGTGCGCCTGATCGGAGACAACCCGGAGGTGTCCCTGGCTGTCAGGCAGATGGTTCTTCAGCACCACGAGCGCATCGACGGTCGCGGGTATCCTCTGGGCCTGAGCGGGCTCGACCTGCTTCCCGGAAGCAGGCTGCTATCGATCGTGGACTCCTTTCACGCGATGATCGGGTACCGCTCATACCGGCAGCCCTTGACACCCGCTGAGGCGAATCGAGCGTTAGCCACCCAAGCCGGACGACAGTTTGATGAAGACATGCTGGACTGCTGGATCAGTCTGTTCGAGCGCTCCTGGTCGAAAGCAGCAGCAGGTGACGCTTGTGAGGGGTTGACCGAGCCGGATGAGCTGTCCTCGCGGCACGAACATCGCCCCACCTTATCCGCCCCGACGGACATCATCCAGCGCCAACCCCGCTTCGCATGCCACGGCAAGGCTACGGTTCAGTGTATTTATGCGGGAAGATTGTCCGACGCTACCGAAGCTCCCGGAGGTTTCGTAGCTCCGGCGAAAGACGTCTCCCGCGGAGGGATATGTATTCTCAACTCCCACCCCATGTACCGAGGCGAGACCCTCTACGTGAGGATTCAAGCCCAGGGAGGATACGTCTGGCTTCACGGCACTGTCGCATGGTGTCGGCAAGATGACACAAACAGGTACCGCGTCGGCGTGCAGTTCGTGCAACGCGTCGAAGAATCGCAGGTGGCGGAGTACCGTGAGGTAACCGCCCTTACCGAGCTGCAGAACTCCCTGGGTCGTTCCGTTTACGGTACGTCCAACAGGGCAGAGTCGGACTCTGCGGCAGAGAAGACGACTGCGGAAGTGAGCGGAAGAGCGGTCAAGGACGCCCTTGAAACGCTCACCCTCATCACCGCAGCGGAGAGAATCAGCGCAGAAGACCAGGCCACCGCGATCAGGTTTTCTGCCTCCCGGTCTGCGGAAGTGCGTCTAAGGGCAATAGACGCCCTGGCATGCATAGGAACGTATGCCGCAAGTGACGCGCTTATAGCACTTATCCGCGACGTGGAACCGGAGATTCGCGAAAAGGCCGCCGCAACCCTCGGGGCCAAGCGGGCTCCCGAGGCTGTCGGACCGCTCCGCAAGCTGCTGGAGGACCCCGTGCCCAGCGTCGCCTTGCGGGCAGCGGGCGCCCTGGGCAGACTCCAGGACACCAGCGGACTACAGTTGGTCGCCAGCACCCTGGAGAGCGATTCGCCCGAAACCAGAATCGCCGTGCAGGCGTTTGGCGAAATCACCGGGCACCGCTTTAGTACCAATCAGGAAGGCGTTGAAGCTGCACGCCGATACCTGGCAGCTACCAAATCACTTTTGGGAATCGCAGACTAAAGGCGTCCGATCAGCTCCTCCAGCCAACCGAAACGCACCTCGAGGTAGAGGATCGAAAAGCCGGCCAAGAAGACCAGCCCCGCCCAACTCAAAACCAGTAACCACCTGGGCGGTATCGCTTCCCTGGGTAGCGAACCACCAGCAATGACACGATAGTTCAAATAGGCAAAAAGAGGCGCCGAGAGAAACGCAACAGATGCTGCGAAATCTACCAGGGTTCGCATGTGGCTGGTCAGATACTGGAAGATCAGCAGGGCGCCGACGATCATGATCAGTAGGAACACCCAGTAGGCTACTTTCTGAAAACCAACGGTTCCAGGCCAGGCTAGACGACACCCTGCGGTTAAGACCCGTGGGTATCCATCGAGCACGGTCAACGTCGTGCTGAGCATGGTTATGAAAACAGCAACGACTACTACGGGCCGACTCCATCGGCCAAGGGCACCGGTATACATACTCACGAACTGGGCGGCGAAATCATCAGCCCGCCCGGCAATCGTCTCCCCGGTGCCGAACATCACCAAAGCGCCCAAGCTCAGAAACATAAGCGCGGTAATCAGTGACCCGACGTATCCCAGGTGAAAGTCGAATAGCGCCTCGTGAAGAGTGGGCTGATGTCCCGTCTGCTTCATGCGCTCCTGCATCCACAGGGAAGGCCATGAAGACGCATCCACCGGCGTGGGCATCCAACCCATTAGTGCCACCAGAAACACGATTCCGCCACCTTCCCATACACCGGGGGCCTCAAACTCCGTCGAACCGACGCGTCCCTGCGACACCGCTGCCACTAGCGCAACGGCTGTGCAGACGGCCAGGAACGCCATCAACAGCTTCATCACCTTGTCCAGGAGCCTGTATCCGCCAGAGGCCAGTCCGACGATACAACCAGCCAACAGGAGAAGCCCCCAGCCCATCGGCGTAAGCTCCAGCGGGAGTATTTGGGCAGCCATCCCGGCTGTTACGATCGTAAGAACGGCGGCAGTCGGGACGCTGAGTCCCAGGGCAACCACCAGATAGCCCACAAGGGCCCAGCGTCCAACACGCCGATACCCGACCAGCAGGCTCTCACCTGTGGCAGCGGTGTAGCGGTGCCCGAATTCAAAAAACGGGTACTTAAAAAGATGAACGAGGATGACGGCCCACACCAGCTCGAATCCATAGCCGGCGCCGGCACGCGTGGCTTGGACGAGATGCGATACACCGATCGCCGCGCCGGCATACATGACGCCCGGACCGAGGGTCTTAAGTAACCCCGACCTGGTGAACTTTTGCCCTGCCAGCATACCGATCTCCGTCAGCTGCAAACGAAGGTAGTGATACTACAGATGATTCAATCGCGCTGCCACGGTAACTCGTAGAGCAGAATTCTCCAAAAGCGACAGCGGATGAAGGCTGATCTCACTAACGCAGAACGCTAACTATCTACATTAACGAAGTTTGTGAAATGTAGACGGCGGACGGGCCGGCATACGTTACGAGAATTTTCGAATCGGGGCCTTTCGCAAACCGGCCCGAGTCGTTACGCTGACGTTGCTCCGGCTCCCAGCCGGCGATACGGCTAAACTGTACTCAAGGAATGTTGCGGAGCTGGCGGTTGTTCCCTGATTCCAGGTAACTGCAAGAGGCGATTTGACGATGAGCGCACAGCGTACAAACATCAAAGAAGACGTCTGGATCCACACCTCCTGCGGCGGGTGTTATGCCCAATGCGGGATCAAGGCTCACCGAGTCGACGGTGTTATTGTCGACATTGCGGGAAACCCGGAGACACCTGCAGGCAGCGGGAGGATCTGCGCTAAGGGCACGTCCCAGCTTATGACGCTGTATGACCGGCACCGCATCAACCATCCGGTCAAGCGCACCAATCCCGAGAAAGGTGTCGGGGTCGATCCCAAGTGGCAGCGGATCTCTTGGGACGAAGCAATGGATACCATCGTCGAGAAGTTCAAGAACATGAAGGACCCGCGGGGATGCTATTTCCAGGCCACCACGGTCCAGACCAGCGAGATCCGCTTCGCTGTTCCCGCGTTCATGCGTGCCTGGGGCTTCAAGAATTATTGGGTCTCCGGAGGCGGCTTGTGGTGCGGCAACGGTGCCCACTTCATGAACGGGATCATGCACGCGGCCTGGTCGATCATCCCCGATTGGAATTACAACAAATACACGATCTACTTCGGATGCTCCAAGGGTCACGGTGCCGGGCATGCCGCCCTGCAAAGCGCTCAGTGGGCTGCCGATGCCCGGGCTAAGGGAATGAAGGCGGTCGTCTTCGACCCCTTCCTATCCACGCAGGCATCAAAGGCTCACGAGTGGGTCCCCTGCCGGGTTGGAACGGACGGGGCCGCCGCGTTGGGAATGCTCAACGTCATTCTCAATGAAATCGGGCAGTGGGATGCGCACTACCTCAAACTGAAGACCAACGCTCCGTATCTCATTCAGCCGGACGGCCACTACAAGAGAGACCCGGAGACGAACAAGCCGTTGATCTGGGATACGGAGGACGGCAAGGCTAAGACCTTCGATGACGAGTCAATCAAGGACTACGCTCTCGAGGGTGACTACGACGTAGATGGCACCAAGTGCCGTCCGTCGTTTGTGCTCCTCAAAGAGCATGTCAAGAAGGAATACCCCCTCGACAAGGTGGAGAGGATCACCAGCGTACCCGAGTCGACCCTTCGCCGAGTAGCCAACGAGTTTGTCGAGCATGCCCAGATCGGAAGCACCATCACCATCGATGGGAAAGAACTTCCGCTGAGACCTTCGGCGGCGATTTTCTTCCGCGGAAGTCAAGGGCACGTTAACTCCGGCTGGAACTGCCTGGAGATCGACCTGCTCAATCAGGTTATAGGGGCTTCCGACGTACCCGGCGGGGCTATGGGGCACGGTCCACCGGTATCGCAGGGTCATCCTGACACGGGTAAGCCCGACACCGTACCCTACGCCTGTCCGGACGGACTCATGGTGGTAAAGGGATGGGTATATGACCACAAGCCTTATCCACTGCGCGAGCCGGCGCCCCCTAAGAGGCTGGATCTCCAAGACCTGTACCCCTGCTCGGTCTATAACGCGTTTACCATCTGCACTCCCGAGTGGGAGAAGTATCTCAAGGACTTCAACATCGATTACGGGCCGGAGATCCTGATCAACTTCGGCTCCAACTCGGTGATGACTATGGCCAACGCCGAGGACGTCACGGAGAACTTCCTCAAGAAGTTCGACTTTGTTTTCTCATTCAACATCTTCCAGAACGAGTTCACCGAGGCGGTGGCGGACATCGTTCTACCTGACAGTTGTTTCCTGGAGCGATACACCCCCTGCGTGACTTTCCCGTCGACCTTCTGTCATCCGACGGGGATGGATCACTGGGTGTGGCAGATTCGCCAGCCTGTCGTCGAGCCCATTCACGAACGGCGCGACTTCAACGAAGTCATGCTGGAGCTTGCCAAGAGACTCGGGGTTGCGGACAAGTATTACGATGCAATCAACAACCTTATCCCCGTCCGCTACGGTGGGGAGATGGCCCCGGAGTATAAGCTCGATCCCAAGGGTGACTACTCGTGGCAGGACGTGGTAGACCGGGTGCTGAAGGACCGCCTCGGCCCGGAGAAGGGCCTCGATGCCCTTAAGAAGACCGGGCTGGAGAAATGGCCCACCAAGGTCGAGGAAATGTACTGGCGATGGTTCGTGCCCGTCAGAGTGCCCATCTACTTCGAGTTCTTCCTCGAAAGTGGGGAAAAGCTAAAGAAGCTCCTTTCCTCATTCGGACGCGAGGACATGGCCGACTACCGCTTCTTCACCCCGCTGGCGGAGTGGTTCCCCTGCCCGTCGCACGAGGAGAAGAACCCCGAGTTCGACCTCTGGGCGTTTAGTTGGCGACCGTCTTTCCATACGCAGTCTTCGACGCAGAACAACCCCTGGCTCGACGAGGTATCGGTCAACGATCCCTTCGTCTATCTGATCCAACTCAACGCTGAGACGGGCAAGAAGAAGGGGTTCAAGGATCATGATATGATTTGGGTCGAGAACCCCGATGGAAGAAGAATCAAGGGTCCGGTCAAGCTCGTCGAAGGTATGCACCCCGAGCAACTGGGTATAGCCGGTTGCCACGGACACTGGGCAAGGGGTACGCCGATATCAAGAGGCAAAGGTCAGTTCTTCGACGACCTGATCAACCCGGACCTCAAACACACCGACTCACTGACCCAGGGCTCCGATGCCTGTGTGAAGGTGAAGGTCTACAAGGCTAATGGGAGGTAATCGAGGTGGCACGCTACGGATTTGTCATTGATCTGAAAAGATGCTACGGCTGTTATTCCTGCCAGGTGGCGTGCAAGGCTGCCAACCACACACCTCAGGGCATCGACTGGGCCAGGTGCGTCCCCGCAGAGACAGGCTCCTTTCCCGTCGCCCTGAGGCAAATGGTGCCCCTCGTCTGTCAGCAATGTGCCGAACCCGCATGCAAGACCGTCTGCCCCACCGGGGCGACCACGCAGGACGAGAACGGCATCGTCCACGTGGACAAGGACCTGTGCATGGGGTGCAAGTACTGCATGATGGCCTGCCCGTATGGAGCGAGACAGTCGGTCGACGAATGGAAGACTTACTTCCCCGATGCCGAAGGCGACCTCGACCCCTATGAGTCGTACGCCAAGCGGGCATGGGAAGAGAAGAACGGCTACGGAATGGCCACGAAATGCGACTATTGTCAGGACCGCGTAAAGGAAGGGCGCGAGCCGGCGTGCGTGGAATCATGCCCGGCGAAGGCTCGCCATTTCGGCAATCTGGAAGATCACGAGAGCGAGGTCTCCATCCTGATTAGACGAGAACGCGGTTTTCAACTTAATCCTGAATTCGGAACTGATCCATCCTGTTACTACTTGCCGCCAAGGTAGAAATGAACATGGAACTCAAAGCGCAATCTAAGTGGGGTTGGTTGATAGCCGCTTACCTTTTCCTTGCCGGACTCGGTGGTGGCGCCTACGTCACAGGTGCCGTGGCCGGTTTCCTAGGCCAGGAATGGGCCGACATTGCCAAGATCGGTATCTGCCTGGGATTTCCCTGCGTAGCCATTGGATGCCTGTTCCTGCTCGCTGACCTGGGTTCGATGAAGAACTTCTGGCGAGCCGGCGTTAAGCCGAGCACATCCTGGATCGCACGCGGAACGATCATCATCACCATCTTCATGATCGTCGGTGCAATCCACATCTTCGCTGTTGTCACCGGTCAGTTCGCCGAGGCCGCGGGTGCCCGGAACGTCCTCAGTTCTATTGGGATAGTCTTCGCCTTCGGCACAATGATTTACACGGGAGTCTTATTGGCAGCTTCGAGGCCCATCGCGTTTTGGAGCACCGCCATGCTGCCCCTGCTCTTCCTCGTGTCAGCCCTGTCGACCGGAATGATGGCCGTGATCCTCATCGGGTCGATCGCAGGTTCCGACTCGGCGGCGCTTCATACGCTGGCCCAGTTTGACATCATGCTGATCGTCCTGGAGATCATTGTCCTGGTCTTCTTCCTGCAGGCGACACACCGTGTGTACGAGTCACGGGCATCGGCTCAACTGGTACTCGCCGGCGCGGTGGCGCCTCTGTTCTGGTGGGGTGTAGCTGTTCTGGGCCTACTTGCGCCGTTGCTGCTCGAACTGCTCGGTGTAGCGTGGCTGGCGGCAATCTGCGGCATCATCGGCGGATTGTTCCTTCGCCAGGTAATCCTGGCGGGCGGCATCCACGCCCCCCTGCGCGCGGGCCGCTTCGAAATCGCCCTGCCCATTGTGTAGGCGAAGACAACGAACATCGCTTTCCCGAGGATAGTCGACAGACCGACGGTTCGTCCTCATCACCCCGAGCTGTCCGTGCGGACTGACCTGCGGTTTGACCGGGAGGCACTGATATGCGACTCGATCAGCTTACCTGGGAAGAGACCCAGCAGTATCTCCAGGACCAGAGCGCACTGATAGTCCCGGTGGGAACCTGCGAACAGCATGGGAAGCACCTCCCACTGAACACTGATACGATCACTGTTGAACACTTCGCCGACGTGCTTTCCACCGAGCTGGGTGCGCTGACGGCCCCGACAATCAACTATGGAGTCAATCTACCCTGCGACCGTTCATTCGCGGGGACGACCACAATCGCGAAGACCACGCTGGAAGAGACCTTGCGTTCGATAGTGTCCTGGTGGGAGTCGCAGGGCTTTGGACCTCTCCTGGTGTTGTCGGCGCACGGCGATCCTGTTCACATAGCAGCATTGAAGGATGCCGCTGCCGAGAACGTCCGCATGTTCGAGCTTTACGAGGTACCCCTGGAGGATCTGCTCGAAGTACAGACTGGGTGTCGCCACGCCTGCGAGTGCGAGACGTCGTTGATGCTCTATCTCTTCCCCCACCTCGTTCGCCAGGAACGAGTAGTGGACTTCGAGTTATCGGATGCAGCCTTCCAACCATATCTCAATCATGAAACGGAGGAACAGCTCCCAGGCGACCCGCCGGGGTCTTTGGGCTTCCCCAGCAAGGCAAACCGTGAGAAAGGACAGGCCATCTACCTGCGCATGCGCGAACACTTGTTCCGCTGGGCAAAGAACAGGATGTGCACCTGAGTGGTTCAGCCAGGCTGACCAGTCAATCAGTCAACCGGAGCACCGCCGATAAGGCTCTCATCGGGACGGTACGAGGTAGTCCTGTTTGCACTTCCCCAGCGGATATCGTATTCCCATCCTGGCGGAGAGCGCCTCTTGTCTGTGGCTATTAAGCCCGATAGATGACGGCTACAAGTGGCGTTCGGTCAACCCAACGTCTCGTGACTCACAATTGAGCGGTCGAGCCGTCACGACGATTCCGGGGGGTAAAGAACATGCGTTTGTCTACTGGTCTCCTCATGCTTCTGTTGTGGCCATTATCGGCCTTTGCGGATCCGGTACTCTTTGAGCCTCCGGATTTCCCATCAGACCCCGCAGGTCCCAGTGCCGACCATCCGGGTACCGACTGCTTCCAATTGGCCGGCGGTTCCATCGAACCGGGTGATGTTGACTGGGTGCAGGTAGTCATTCCCTTCTACAGCCTTGAGACGGTGGTCGATGTCGATATCACCTCAGCCGAGGGGAACAGCCGCCTGATGGCCTGGATCGTTGGAGGATCTGTATCGGTGAACACCAACGACGGGAACGGTGCGGCTGATGGCCTCTGCGGGCCGGGCGCGTTCAGCGACCCACCCGGAAGCCTCTATGACTCGGCACTGGACGTGGGGGACACGCCTAAGGATACGGTCATCAACATCGGCATAACCGGCTACGGTGACTCCGGCTTCGGCGGCTACCACACGGAGAGCTTCGACTACGAAGTGTGGGTCTTTGCGTTTGTCGAAGATAGCGGCTGTAAGGATGATGCGGAATGCGACGATGGAATCGATTGCACAGTGGATACGTGTGGTGACGCATCCGGCGAGTGCGTCAACTCCCCGGATGACCTTTACTGCGATAACGGCCTCTTTTGCGATGGCGCCGAAACGTGCGATCCGACAGTTGGCTGCCAATTGGGTGAGGAACCGTGCCTGCCCGATGAACTATGCGACGAGCAGATTGGTTGTTACTCGGGAGTAGGCCCCGGACTCGATGTCAAACCGGGAGGCTGCCCGAACTTCGTAAACCGGCGCAGCCGAGGATACCTCAAGATGGCCTTGCTTGGCACAGCTGATTTCGACGTCAATGACATTGATATGTCAACTGTGCTGCTGTCTCGAATGGACGGGCACGATGGCGCACTTCACTTACCCGGTTGGATGGGTGAACCTAACGTAATTCTCGACGACATGGGCAGCCCCTCCGACCTTGAGGGATGTGAATGCGGAAGTGACTTCACCGACGGTTTCGTCGACGCGCTAGTTCGATTCCGTACACCACAGGTGGTCGAGGAACTCGGGCTCTATGACTTTGAGCCTCGTGATACCGTGGAAGTGATGGTCACAGGCGAGACTTACGACGGCACCGGTTTTGTCGCAACCGACTGCATTCGGCTGGTCGACATTCATCAAGGAGAACGGAGGAAGGATCGACTAAAAGCAGGACAGTGACGAATCCCGAGTCTGCGCATCGAATCCTGCCCCCTTGCCCGTTGTGGGCAAGAGGCCCGGAGGGGCAGCTTCCTAACACAGTCATCGAAGATGCCCGGGTTGCCGCAGTCTTTGAGGGAGTGGGGGTGAGGAGGATCTCATCACCTATGTCAGCAAGCGGCGCTATCGACTCCGCAACGGGCATGATGTCGAGATGTTGTCACTTGTGGGTTCTGAAAACCTAATCTGCACCAAAAACCGCCGGTTCTGGGGTCTCCGAGCAGTGCATCCCGCCGGAAGGGAAGAACCATCAATCTTCCCATGCGCGGACATCTGTTCCGCTGGGCAAAGAGCAAGGTGAGTGCCTGGTCGCCCCGGACAGGCAGCCAACGAAACGCAGGCATCAGGGGCAGGTGGCGGGAGCCCGCGCCTGCTCATACCCGGCTCTCGCTCCCCTACCGGTCTCGGGCCTTGACCTGCTCCACAAGCTGGCGCATAACTCGCTTCTACCAAAACGACTGGCGTGAGCTCCGTGCGAGTCATCTGCGAAGAAGTCGAAGAACCGTTCAGGATACTATACTTCCGGTATCCCGTGATCCTGTTTGCCGAGCAGTTGAGGACAGCGATGAGTCGTAGTCCGAACAGAGCGAGGTCGGGTTGGACATTGCCCGAGTTTCCAGCTGAGAGACCTTTAATAACGAGGTGATTAGTGCGTGTACTGATAATCCAGAACTGCGAGCTTGAAGACGCCGGGCTCTACCAGACGTTCATGCGCGAGCGGGGAATCGACCACGATGTAGTCCACGCATATCGCCCGGATGTTACGTTCGCCCCCGTCGCGGCCTACGACGCTTTCTTTGTCGGAGGGACTCCCGTCTCAGCTTGCGCTGTTGACGACCACGAGTTCCTAAGACTTGAATTGGAATACCTCCGGCAGATCCTCGATGCCGGCAAGCCGTTTTTCGGCATATGTTGCGGCGGACAGTTGCTTGCCAGGCTCCTCGGAGCTGGTGTACGGAAGAACCCGGTGATGGAAATCGGATGCTACGATGTGGAGTTGACTAAGGCGGGCACGAACGACCCGCTGCTTCGAGGCTTTCCCCTCAGATTCCCTGTTTTCCAATGGCACGGCGATACCTTCGACGTACCGCCAGACGCTTCACTCCTGGTGCAAGGCAAGGCCTGCCACAATCAACTTATTAGAAAAGGAACAGCTGTGGCGCTCCATTTTCACCTGGAGGTTACCGCAGCCAACGCAGCTCGTTGGGCGGAGGTCTACGCAAACGAGCTAGAGTCTGTAAGCAAGAACAAGAACACTGTCGTGCAGGAGTGTCGCAGGCACGAAGAACGGATGGGCAAGTTGTGCGGCCTGCTTCTGGACAACTACCTTGCCCTGATCCGATAGAAACCGGCGCTTCGCCTACACAGATTAGGCGGAATGCCCCTGCGGGTCTCATGTAAAAGACGCGACGAGATACCGGTCAACGTAGCCCTGGTACAAGCGTTCTCCGCAAGCCGGCAAGGCGAACCCGCATCAATCTCCGGCTACTTCGCGGGTTGGTCCGTCTTGGTGTACCCCTCGGGAATCGCGATCTTAAAAGCATCCTCCTCGAGCTTGGGATCCACCTCGAGTTGCACGAAATCCCACAAAAGGCCTGCCGGACCCTCTTCCTCATGTCTCCACGCCAACTCCCGTCGACGAGGGAGGAAATCCCTCCTCGAAATCCACCATCGCGCCCTCAGGGGACCTTCTGCGTTCTGGAGTTCAAGGTGATAACAATCCTCGCCTCCAGCTTGCGCAGAGCCAAGGAGTGTAGCCTTTTCCATCCTCAGCTCATCCCACAGAGCGTTGGCATGGGTGAAGTGCGGAAGGGCAATAAACTTTGCCAGCCGGCCCATATCCCCCGAGACTTCCGGGTCGGTGTCCACGTGCACCGTCTTGGTCTTCTCGTCCACGAAATAGTGCACGTGCCCGTTGGAAGACATCAAGACCTTCGTCCGGGACGTTCCCCTGGGGGGAACCACATGTACGTCGAGGTGGTATTTATCGAGTTCATCGCCGGATACGCCTCCGAGTATCACAGTACCTCGGACGGAGGGGAAACGCATGGCCATGCCGCCCATACCTCTGAAAATGCCGTAGTACTTCACCAGCGTGACGCGTTTTAGAGCCTCATCCGCCCGGCGCAGTATCTCACCCGGGTCAGTCAGCTCAGCCGTCGCATCGCCCTTGTTCGCCGTATCAACCTTCGCTGCCTCAGCTCCCGCCTCTGGGGGAGCGCCCTTGCTGGGGGCAGTCTGAGCGCTTGCGCCGGTTATCAGACACAAGCTTACTATTACTGCCATCAGTTGCCTCATTGCTTCAGTCTCCATTTCGATTGCCCGTCTAACCCTGCATTCCCGACAAGATGGGCATTGTACCCCCTAACAGCCCCGCAATCCAGCCGTTCAATCGGCCGCCAAGCCTACTCGGCAAACGCACTTCCGCTACAAGGAGGAGCTTTCCCCTAATTGCTGGGTTACGGATAAGGCCCGCGCGGAGAGGTCTTTGTTCGCCCGATTCGTGAGGTTGACGAGCTGCTCGGCGTATGGCACGGCAGCGCCCCCCCGAACGCAGGAGGCGCTCGCATGGGACTTCACAATTAAAAGTCTGATCAGGTGGCAGCGGCCATTTTGGACAAGGTCTGCTCGATCTTCTCTCCGAGCGATTCCACGGTGAATGGTTTGACGATGTAGTTGTTCACGCCCGCCTTGACAGCCTCGAGAATGCGGGTCTTCTCCGCCTCGGTCGTGCACATGATCAAGGGCACGCTCGTGTTGATCTCGCGAATCTTGCGTACCAGAGTGATGCCGTCCATGTTCGGCATGTTCCAGTCTATAAGAATGAGAGCCGGGGCCTGCTCCTTGAAGATCGACAGCGCCTGCACGCCGTCTTCTGCTTCAAGAACGTCCGTGTGCCCGAGTTGCTTGAGCACATTCTTCTGGATGTTACGGATAGTACGAGAATCATCTACAAGTAAGATCTTCACGTGTTAGCTCCTACAGCGACGGCCTTGCTGGCGGAATCGCCTACCTTTTTTGCCAGGACCATACCTATCTCAACCTGCAATGTTCCCGCATTCGTATTGCAAGGAATGATTATCCGCGGGGCGTTCTTCGAGGCCGACACATTGTGGTCGGGCCCTACAATTACATTGGGAAGGGAGATGCTGATGGACAGCCCCTCGAACTGCGATTTGGCTCCTCCGGCGATCATGTTAGCCAGCTCTCCCAGGGCATCAGCGAAATCGTCGTGATCTGGAGTGATCTCGATCTGCGCAAAGGAAGAGGCAATCTTAGAGGCAGCCTCGAAGTCAAAATGTAGCACAACCGAACCTGCCGCATCGCCGGAGAATCCGATCACGGCCGAGACGTCGGAAAGCGGCTCCTTTCCACTCTTGAGTTCGGGCTTGCCGACGCTGACTCTGAGCATGCACATCGTCTCGAAGGTGTTCTTGATGGAGCTTACAAACGGGTTTATGTAGCGAACGTCCATTTATTGTCATTCTCCCTCGACCGGAGAAGCACCCTCGCACCCCGGTGCCGCCCACGCCTGAGATGCCAACTCCCTCCGCGACGACAAGTCAGCTCAACGGGCCAACCTTGCCTTGTCTATCGACGCGGGGTGCGCCGGACTAAAACCCGCGTCGTCCGGAACGAACACCAAGGGAATGCCAACATCTGCACACGTGTCGCCTGTCGCGACACACCACCGGCTTCCTTTATTGAAATGCAATTTGGACCGATAATGGCCAACGTGGTGAGAATTCGCTTGCGCCTAAGCCGAACACGCTGGGCCGTGCCGATGATGATAAGGAGGTTGTCTTCCTGGACAGGGAGCGGATATGTTGCCCGTACAAAGGGCCGAACTGATAAAAACGGACACTCGCAGGCCCTTAGCAGCCTTTTGAAGAATGCAGCGCCGCCCTTCGTGGGCGGCGTAAGGCCTGCAAGAACGCCATCCACAAGGGGTGGCGCTACACCTGGGTCACCGGAAGCGACTTTTTCAACAGGTTGTTGGGAACGTCATGCAGGAATGCTAGGACCATGATCGCTTCTTTAACGGATGGATCGAGATGAAACGTGCGACTATGGGCATTGTTGTCGGAGGCGGACCGGCACCGGGAATCAACGGCGTCATCGGAGCGGCGGCTATCGAGGCCATCAACAACGGGTTGACCGTCATCGGATTCTATGACGGCTTTCGCCATCTTGCAGGTGAGGACTTCGACTGCACGCGCCACGCCGCAGAGCTTACCATCAAGGACGTCGGACGAATCCACTTTGACGGCGGGTCGATACTCCGAACGGCACGAGCCAGCCTGCTCGACCAATCGAAGCTCGAGACCTCGACGGTGGCCCATCCCGACCAAGAGAAAGTCGACCGGGTCTGCAAACGTCTGTCCTCATGCGGCGTTACGCACCTGCTCTCCATCGGAGGCGACGACACTGCCCTTAGCGCACGCTTTGTGGCGGAAGGATCGGCAGGGGCAATCCGCGTGGTACACGTTCCAAAGACCATCGACAACGACCTTCCGCTTCCCGGTGATGTGTCCACCTTCGGCTTCTTCACCGCCCGACACATAGGTTCGACCATCGTAGGAAATCTCATGGAGGACTCGCGCACCACGCAGCGATGGTATGTTGTCGTCACCATGGGGCGTAATGCCGGACATCTGGCTCTAGGCATAGGAAAGTCCGCCGGGGCAACCTTGACCATCATCCCCGAGGAGTTCCCCGAATCCACAACGATTAAGACCCTTGCCGACATCATTGAAGGGGCGATGTTTAAACGCCGAGCCATGGGAAAACGCGACGGAGTCGCCGTCTTGGCTGAAGGGGTCGCCTATAAGCTGGGGGACCGGGCGGAGCTGTCGGCTCTTCTGGGAAAGGACGTGCCCGTCGATGCGGCCGGTCATCCGCGCTTGTCCGAGGTACCGTTGGCCCAGCTTCTAAAAGCGGAACTGGTTCGTCGGTCCGTCGAACGCGGCGAGAAATTGACCTTCGTAAGCTACACCTTGGGATATGAAATGCGTTGCGCGCCTCCGACCAGCCACGATATGGCATACACGCGGGATCTCGGGCACGGCGGAGTGCGTCTGCTTCTGGACTCGAGCAGGGAACTTCCTCCCGGTGTCATGGTCACACTGCAGGCGGGGAACCTGGTTCCGGTGCCTTTTGAAGACATGGTCGACCCTGAGACGAATAGAACGCGCATTCGGACGGTCAACCTGAACAACTACTCTTACGCCGTCGCACGGGCCTACATGATCAGGCTGGAGCGGGCCGACTTCGAGTCTCCGACCGATCTGGCCGCCATTGCCGCCGAGGCCAACATGACTCCCCACCAGTTCCGCGAGTATTATGAACACGTCGTGAGGGACCTGAGGCCCGAACAGCCCGAGCACCGCTCCTGGGAAGACGAGGTCCACGTCGCCGGCACAGACGCTTAGGCGATGCCACAGTGACAATACCTCGACACTAGCGATGGCTTCCCCGGGCGGCGTGTGGAATCACCGAGCCGAACCGGGTAAATGCCGGCACGGGCAGGACCAACGACCGGGCCATTCAGCCGGAATCAACGTGCCCTTTGGTGTTATAACGGTTTCAAGAGGCGACTGCGCTGATGAGCAGAGTCGTCCCGACTTGCGTCGGGATCAGGGAGCGGACCATTACGCCACGCAATGTGCCTCTTGCTCCTTCACCTCGTCCTCGCAAACGCAAGCATTCAATCGAGTAGACATTAATACCCTCCGAGACCGCCAAGAAGCTCCGGGCGGATCATCCAAGCCACGGACCAATCACCCCCGTCGGCCCGCTCCAGACACACCACCGTGCCCGGCTGAAACGCCACGCACGGCGTTGACTCGTCGTCAAGGACTAAACACGACACCAGCTTTCCCATAAAGGGAAGATGCCCTACGACCATCGTGTCGGACGCAAGATCTCGCGCGATGCGGGCAAAATCTGCAACCGGATCAAGCGGCGCGATGCCGGCTATTGATCTGCAAGATGCCCCGGTACCGATAGCACTCGCAAGGAGCTCCGCAGTCTGCTGTGCCCGTGTCTTGCCGCTGTGTTGCAGCTCGGACACGATGACGCCGGCTCTGCTCAGAAAAGCGGCGATCCGTTCGACATCGGCCCGGCCCTTCTCGCTCAAGGGGCGATCCGGATCGACGTCTTTCGCAACCGCATCACCATGTTGGACAAGATAGAGTCTCATGTTTCACCCGTTCTTCCTCTGTAATCACTGCCACGATACAGGATTGTCGGACACTTCGTTGAGAGAACCACGGCCTGTGCTCGGAAACCGCAAGCGCCATTCAGCTACGGACCCAACTCAATCAGGCAGCCTACCCGAAAGATGTCATCCGGTCGTTCGTTTCGCCAGATAAGACTGATCTTCTCGGCCCGAAAGGCAAGTGGTTTCCACGACGCCTGCAGGTCTTCCTGAACATGTCCGATCTTATCACTCCCGCGTATCTGGCCAACACTCAGATGCGGCGTGAAACCCGCTGCGTGACGAGACGCATCGTTGCAGTCCGGCAAGACCGACTCCAGGGTCGCCTGCAGACGCACGACTGCATCAGTGGGCTCCGGTGCCAGCCACAGCGTGAAACTGCCCTTCCCGTGGCGAAAGTTTCGGAATCTCGCTAGGCGGAGCTCAAACGGGGCGATACTCTTGCACGCATCCCGCAAAGCCGGACGGACCATGTCAAACTCATCGCGAGGCCTGAATGGATAAACCAACGTGATGTGCGGCATCCAGCGCTCGAAGTGCCGATCATGTTCACGCCGAAGGACTTGAATCGGCTCGAAAAGCTCCTCGGGTGGAATGAGTACAACGGCGGTCTTGTGCGTCTTCAAAGACACGTCGGCGACATCCACATGCTAGCCGCAGAGGTTGGAGCGGCACCGTGAATCATCGCCCCAAGCAATTGCCTGTGCCGTCCAGCGCACGCCACAACGCTCTGGGGATTCTCCACCCAGCGCCTTTGGCATGCAAGGGATACAAACGTGCGATAGTCCGAGGCTCCGGAGTCTTGAACGGACCTATTTGGCGGTTGCGGCCAGGCTCTCGGCTGTAGCACCTTCGGGGAGGGGTTTGCTGAACTTGCATTTGGGATACTTGCTGCAGCCGAGAAACTGCCCGGAGCGCCCCTGGCGGATGACCATAGGCTCGTCGCATTCATCGCAGGGGATATCGGTCGGGATCGGCTTGGGACGAGCTGCGCCGGGCACTTCTATCTCCGCGCGTTTCTTAGCTTCACCGCGGAGGTTCGCGGCGAAACTGCACTTGGGATACTTGGTGCAGGCGAAATAGGGGCCGAAACGCCCGGTCTTGATAACTACGTCGCCGCCGCAGTCGGGACAGGTCAGGTGTCCGTCCTCGGGCCACGTTTCCACTACCGGTCTTCCCGTCCTGGTCCATGCGAACCCTTCCGGTGGCGGTCCCAAAGCCGCAATGTCGACCTTGCCGGTCTTCTTGTCCCGCGGGACGGTGCCGGACTTGCGCCCGCCGGAGTTTCCATTCGCACTCTCGGGTGGCGCATCGGGTATCTTGCCGGCCTCTGCCAGCTCGCGCAGATGATCGATCTTGTCCATTGCCAGGGCGTTGCGACAGCGTGGGAATCCCGAACAACTCAGGAACGGACCCCGCCGACCGGTGCGAATCACCATAGCCCGGCCGCACTTGTCACAACGCACGCCGGCCTCGGCGGGCTTGGGCTTCTCTACGTAGACTCCCGGCGGCATAGGCTTGGTCGTCCGGCACTTGGGATAACCGGTGCATCCCAGGAACGACTTGCCGCGTGAGAACTTGACTGCCATAGGTGACCCGCACACGTCACACGTTTCGTGCACGTCCTCCGCCTTCACCTTTCTCAGAGGCACGCCAGTTTCATCGCAAGGCATGGTGAAGTTGCAGTCCGGGTATCCGGTGCATCCCAGGAAGGGCCCGAGACGACTCCGCCGCAGTATCATCTGTTTATCACAGTCGGGACAGCGCTGGTCAGACACTGTTTCGTCAATTGGCTTCCCCTCGCTGTCGATGTTCCTGGCCACCTTGCAGTCGGGATACCCGGAACAGGAAAGGAACCGCCCGTTCTTGCCAAAGCGATACACCATCTGCTTGCCGCACTCAGGACAGTCATACTCGCTGGGCTCAGCCTTTGCCCGCTGCATTTCCGCCTGGGCCTTGTCCAGAGCCTGTTTGAAGGGCGTGTAGAACTCACCCAGAACGTGGACCCAGTCCAGATGCGCCTCTTCAATCTTGTCCAGCTCCTCCTCCATATACGACGTGAACTTCACATCCATGACCCGCGGGAAGTGTTCGACGAGTTTCTCCGTCACCATCTCGCCGCGCGATGTGGGAAACAGACGCTTGTCTGCAAGATCAACGTAGTTGCGATCCTGGATAGTCTGAATGATTGCCGCATAAGTGCTCGGTCTGCCGATCCCTTCCGACTCCAGCTTCTTCACCAGCGAAGCTTCGGAGTAGCGCGGGGGTGGGGAGGTATACTGCTGTTGCGGATCAATCTGCAAGGCCGAGACTTGTTGGCCAAGGTCGAGCGGGGGAAGGGTCAACTCGTTGCCGTTTGATATTCCAGCTACGCGCTGATATCCGTCGAACGCGAGCCTGCGCCCGGTGGTGCGGAAGACAGCCTCGCCCTGTGATGTGTCCGCTGCAATGAGAATCGTCGTACTGTCCCACTGGGCTGGGCTCATCTGGCAGGCCACGAACCGCTTCCAGATCAGGTTATACAGCTTGTGTTGTTCTACGGTGAGGTACTGTTTGACGTCCTCCGGACGATGCGTTACGTCGGAGGGACGGATGGCTTCGTGCGCTTCCTGGGCTCTTCTGGCCTTTCCGAAGTAGTTCGGCTTGGGAGGCAGGTATTTATCACCGTGCTCAGCTTGAATGAACTGGCGAGCAGCAGCGATCGAATCCTTGCTCAGATTCGTCGAATCCGTTCGCATGTAGGTGATGAGCCCGACAGGACCTTCCGCTTTGCCCAGTTCGATCCCCTCGTAAAGCTGTTGGGCAATCCGCATGGTGCGCGACGGGGCAAAAGCGCACTCACTCGATGCAGCCTGCTGCAGGGCGGCAGTAGTAAACGGCGGACTCGGTCTCGAAGTCGTGCGGCGTTTCTGAATGTCCTTTATGGCGAAGGGTGGGGTATCAACGGGGTTCAGCCGGCCATGAATGGTAATCTTCTTGAGCCCTTGCTCGGTGTAGGCCTCCCATTCAAGCTCCTCTCTTTGTTCTATCTCATAACCGAGCGCCTGGGCGGTCCGGCAGGCATCGTCGGCGTTCTTGGCGTCGAAATCTCGGCTGGCGAGCTTCACCAACTCAGCGTAGACGCAGGCATGTTTCGACAGCCAGGTGTTGCGTTCCTTTGCACTGCGTCCGGACTCGGGGTTCTTCGCAGTCGAGAGGAACTTCTCCCAAGCCTGAGCTTGCGCCTCCGCCTTGCCAAGTTCGGTTCCGAAACAACCCCAGATGCGCCAAGATTCTTCTGGTAGGAATTCGCGAATCTCACGTTCGCGCTCGACTATGAGACGTACTGTGACGGATTGGACCCTGCCTGCCGACAGCCCTTTGGCCAGTTTTGATTGCAGCAACGGACTGAGCTGGTACCCGACGATGCGATCCAGCAACCGTCTGGCCTGCTGGGCGTTCACCTTGTCCATGTCCAGCCCGTGTGGCGCAGCAAAGGCGGCCCGGATAGCTGATTTAGTGATCTCGTTGAAGACCACTCGTTTGGTCTGCTCGATGTCCAGGTCTAAGGCCGAGACCAGATGCCAGGCAATCGCCTCGCCTTCTCGGTCGAGGTCGGTTGCCAAATAGACCGTTGCCGCCTTGGCAGCTGCCTTCTTGAGGGCGTTTACGATTCTGCGTTTCTCAGCAAGCGTCTGGTAAGCAGGCTCGAAGTCGTTCTCCAGGTCGATCCCCAGCTCGCTAGGGGGCAGGTCGCGGATATGGCCCATACTGGCCATAACCTCAAAACCCGACCCCAAATAGCGGTTGACCGTCTTCGCTTTTGCGGGCGATTCGACGATTACCAGCGATCGGTTGGAGCGTTGTTCCTTTTTAGCCACTGTTCGGATACCCTCTGCCTTAACGGCCTACGGTCCCATATGGGGGCTGGTCCTTAGTATCGACCGGCGGGGGCCAACTCTCCAACGGATTGACAGCATCCCCATCCCCGGGTAAGCGGGCGGGGGTTTAACAGGACCGGGCAGGTCTGTCAAACCGATTTTGCGCATACTCGCGGATTGTGGGTTGATTTTGCGGGCCAATACTCTATAGTCTCTGACTGCGACCTACAGGCCGTTAACCTTCGGTTATACAAGGATTTACGTAATCATGCTGAAGTTCTTTCGCAAGTACAACAAGATGTTGCTCGCGTTTTTTATGGTTCTGTTGATGGTAGTTTTTGTCGGCGGGTCAGCGCTGCAAGGCCTGCTCACGCCCAATGTCAGCAGAACCGTGGCTGAGAGCGACCTCGGCAGCATTGGCGGGGAGCACTTCCGGGAGGCCGAGGCAATCACTCGAATCTTAGGCGCGATGGGAATGAACTGGACCCAGCCCATGGGTCCGGGACACACGCCACTGGAGAAGGTCGACTGGATTCTGTTGACGCGAGAGGTGCAAAAGTACCAGACACAGGCGAGCATACCCGCGGTGAAAGCCGGGTTTCAGGACGAGAACCTTGATGCTCTTATTGACGGCGTTTCCAGGCAACTGCGCGTCAAGCCGAACCACATTTACCAGGCAATCGCCCAGTACAAGTCGGTTCAGGTGGCGGCGCAGGCTGTGGCCGGCGCCGCTATTCCTTCAGCGGCCGAAGTCCGCGTCGCTGCGAGGGACAGGCTCAGCAAGGTGAAAGTCCGCGTGGTGGTCCTACCGGCAGCGGCATTCGCAGATGAGCAGAGAGAGTTCAGCGAGGAGGAGCTCCAGGAGCACTGGAGCAAATTCAGCGACGCCAAGCCGGAGCGAGGTCTGAACTTCGGTTATTACGTTGAGCCGGCACTTTCCGTGCAGTACATCAAGATCGACCTGGGCGTTCTGGCGGAGCAGATCCGCATCGCCAACCACGAGAAACGGGCTAAACGGTATTTCGACGAGAGCCGCGAGAGCGATCCGGCGTTTCGCCGACCGCCGGAAGAGGATGCGGAGCCCGACGAGGCAGATCTTGAAGGGCCTCCACAGTCTGCCCAGGAGGAGCCTAAGTCGCCCTACTTGGATTGGGAAGAGGCTAAGGCTGCGGCGATGGATATCGTCAGGCGGCAGCATGCCGAAGAGGCTGCCGAGCGGATCGCCATCTGGCTTTGCCATTATGATGCCGAGGAGTGGCTAGAGGTTCAACGCGAGAGGACGGGGTACAAACCAGCCCCGGAAAAGGTGGCCTCTTTGGATTACTACGACAGAATCGTCGGGCAGATTCCACCTACCATCTCGTATCCCGAGGCCGTTACGGTGGTCAAGACGGATGAGTTTTTCCGGGCTGACGTTCACGAGGTCGAGGGTATAGGATTCGCCACGTATGGTTCAGGCCGATCCGGCGCTAGGCCGATGCCGTTCGCTACCCTGGCGTTTCGCAGCCAGCCGGTTGCAGAGCAGGTTCCCTTTGAGTCGGGTGCCAGCTACACCGACTATCTGTCCCAGTACCAGACCTGCCCCTATCCACTGACTGACGCGGAGGGTAATCGTTACGTCTTCCGCCCCGTCAGCGCCACTCCTGGGCACGCCTCGGAATCCGTGGACGAAGTGCGGGAGAGGGTGGTTGAGGACCTCCAACTGCTTAGAGGGTACGAGCTGGCTCAATCCTGGGCGCAGACTCTGCGTGAGTACAGCGTCGACGGCGGCCTTGAGGAGGCGTATCGGGCAGACGATGAGTTGCCGGATCTCTTCGCCTCCCCGGAGGTTCAGGGAGGAGGCCTCTTCGATTCCTCTCTAGTTTCACGTTCCGAAAGTGACAGGGTATGGGCGGGGTCTGGCATAGGGCAGGTACCGAATGACGTTGTTGAGAAGTGGTTCGCCCTCGAGGATTCTGCGGATCAACTGGACATTTACGAACTGCCGGATCGAGCTACCGTCCTGGTCGCAGAGTGGGCGGAGTCGGAACCCGCGACCCTTGAGGAATTCGAGGAGATGGGCGAGCAACTTGCCCTTCAAATCAGAAGCCGGAGGGCACGGGAGGTCATTGCCGACTGGCTTAATCCTGAACATATCCGCGCACGGAATGGGCTCAAAGTGGTCGACTAGGTATGAGTTACCTTGATTAGTTCTCCACGAGTATGTGGACCGCCGTCCAGGCTCGCCGATTGGTGTGTCACCGGCGCGGTGGTTTGGTCTTGTATCCTCCTATCCGGCTGCCTCGAGCCGGGTCCGTCGTCTCCCGGCAAGGAACCCGCACACCCGGCAGCACCATCCGCGAAGTGCGAAAAGGCCGTCATCGCCAACGAGGTCCCCACCCGCGTGGAGATTTCGACCGACACGGATGACCCCAATCGGTGGCTCGTCGTCGAGAAGGTAAAGGGAGAAGCGTCCGGAGCGTGGGCGACGGGCTCATTCGATAAAGAACGCAACAAGGTGAGCATCCGTACGAAGGACGTTGCGCAGTTCTCCATTGACGTGAGCCGCATTCCCATCAAGTGGGACAAGCTGGTCATCCTGAGCATCGACGGGAAGAACAGTGAACTTATGCGCCGGGACTACGCGGTCTTGCACTTCGTCAACGACAAATACGGCT
This sequence comes from Phycisphaerales bacterium, assembly GCA_020348265.1. Taxonomy (GTDB): domain Bacteria; phylum Planctomycetota; class Phycisphaerae; order UBA1845; family UBA1845. Next base: position 5,510,074 of record CP070744.1, read on the forward strand.
GGCACGTAATCGAGCCGTGAAGCAGGGAGCCCGCCCACTCAGCCTCGCAGGCTCGCACGAAGGTGGTTTGCAGCCTTGATCTTCTCCCTGATCTCCTCCTCCTCGCGATCGCGGAACGCGCGAATGGTCTCCCACTCCAACCTGTCATTATCGAGGGATAGGGCTCGTTCGTAGTTGCTCACTGCTTCACGCAGTAGTTCCGCACTCTTGGTTGTCTCGCCAGCGGCCGCTTGGCAGTCGGCAAGGGTCACGATGCCTGAAGGATCTTCCGGGTACAGCTCAAGTACGGACTCGGCAGCAGCGACTGCCTTTAGGTATTGAGAAGGATCACCGGAGGACTCGGCCCATGCTTGATGTAAGCGGACGAGCAGGCGGGGATGAGCGACCTTGAAGGGATCACGCTTGACTGCCAGCTGAAGCAGCTTCTCAGCAAGGGGCAGAGCCTCTGCGTTGAATTCGGGAATCGACGAAATCGCTATCAGCCACCGCGCCGTATCGCTGGGCGCCGTGGGATCCAGTACATCAGCATCGACCGCTGTTTGATAGTGACGAAAGGCAAGTTGGTCGGCGATCGCACCGAGGCGTAGAGGGACTCTCGTCTTGCGGGCAATGGTGAGCTGCCAGTTTGCGATAATTGCCGGACGGGTCACGCAGACTGCGACCAATACGAAGACGCCTGACGTGACCGCAAACGGCAACCATCCTCTCGACTGGCGTGACGCCTCCTGGGGCGGTTCTGCACTCGACCGTCCGGCTATGCCGAGAGCTAGAAGCGCAAAGGCTGTCGTAGCAGTTGCCGGTACGAACATCGCGAAGTTGACCATGTCGTGGAGCACGAAAGTGAACAGGCCGACTGCGACGGCCATACCAAGGGGTCGCTCTTTGCAGGGTTCAGCGGATAACCTGCCGAGCGTGTCCCACGAGAACAGGGCGAACCCGATCAACCAGGCGATGGCCGTGATCACGGTCGAGGCATATAGGAAATTGGGATCATCGGTTCCAAGAAGCGGGAGTCTGCCGGCAGTCACGACTAGGCCCAGTCCCAACATCCAGGGCAGCATCTTGCTGCGGGTAGCCGGGCCGACATCTGCTTCCTCGTCGGCCGATGGTCTGGGTGCCGCGCGGGTAAGAGCGATCGACGCACCGACCATCATGACGATGATCCCGGTCAACCCGAGCAGTCCCCAGTCAGCCGCTGCCTGCACAAAGAGATTGTGCGGGTTTGCGATTTCCTCCGGGCAGTCGATCGGCTTGTATTCGAGGAAGTGCCTGCCGAAGTTCTCCCGCCCCACTCCGGTCATCGCGTGGTCGGCAATCAAACCGGATGATGCTTGCCAGTACCACCAGCGGAAGTTCAGGGACATGTGCGGAAACGATCCGTGATACAACCCGTGCCCCACTACGGTGCCCAGCCCGAGCGCTGCCAGACCCCATCCTGCGATGAGGGACTTGGTGCGATGTGATGCTATCCACGGTGAGATCAGGCGGAGCCCAACCCACAAGACGACACCTGCGATCCCGGAGGCAATCGCGCCTAAGCTCTTGGTCAACGGCACAGCCAAGAAGACGAGCGCTGTCGCAATAGTGCTCGCGGTAACAAGGAACCAGGCGACTGTCTCCCGACCCCGCCTGCAGGCCGCCAGAACCACTCCGACAGCGGTAAGCCCGCAGAGCAACAGGTACGATCCGGCGACGTTGCTGTGGGGCAGGAAGCCGGATGCCTCTTTTGCTTTGATCCGGTTCTCGAAGAGCTCGACCTTGGCGGAGTCGAGTTCTACGCCCTGACTGGCCCAGAAATCCGCCCTGATTGATTCATAGTGTTGCCAGGTGTCGTTGAACGATACGAAATACTGGTCGAAGCACTGAGAGACTTGCACGCAGGCTGAGGCGAGCACCGCAGCGACGAGGACCCGGCGGCGAAAAGTATCGCGTAGGAGCTGTACCAGCACGATGGCAAGAATCGGACAGCAGAGCCAATCGAGCGTTGCGTTCAGGGCGAGGCGTTTGTTGCCTGCCGCCAGGCAAGAGATCGCGGCGGCCAGGGCAATGATGGCAACGCCCCACTCGATACCCGTGCGCCGATATCTCCGGACTGGCCCAATTGCACGTGCCAGCAGCCAGCCGCACGACCCCAGGAGGATCAACATGTCAAAGACCAGGGTACGTATCGGCGTGGGATCGCGTACAGGGTCAAGCGCCGCGGTAATGGCACTTTCCGCAGAGTCATAGGTTTCCGGAATCAGTGGCCGAAGGACCGTCACGGCAACCAGCAGGAAGAAGGATGTGGATTCTATGATTCGTTGCACAGTTATTCTTACGTTCGTATGTACATTCGGGTCGGACCGTTACCGGGCGTTATTGGACGGTAGTCCGGCCCAGGATACAATCGCAACGCCCGCAAGGAACCCCGTGATTGTCGGTGGGTCCGATGGGCGTGGTCAAGCGGAGTCGGTTGGCATGCGTCTCGTTTCTTTCGATCCAGGTGGGATGACGGCGTGAGCAGTCCCGTGCCGACAGGTCCTTCGGCACAATTGAGGTTGAGTTTTGAGCAGGAAAGTCCCCCCCAGTTTGACAGCTCTCGGGAGGAAGTCACTTCCAGAGGAAATCGACGTCAATGGTCAGCGCTATGTGCTTCGCCGGACTTTCAAGAACGATTTCTTCGCCGTGACCGCGATGTACGAACACAAGGGCGAGAAGGTGATCCTCAAGGTGGGGCGTCAGGCAAGCTTCCTTCTCGTGCCGCTGGGATGGATCGGCAGAATCCTGGCCCGGCGGGAGCAAGCCATCATGCAGCGCCTGCAAGGGATTGAGGGGATACCGCAGTTCATCGGGCGATGGGGACCCACGGGTATCGTGCGCGAGTACATCGAGGGACATCCCCTGGCAAAGGGTGAACAGGTCTCGGACGACTTCTTCCCGCGCTTGCGGAGACAGATTGATCAAATCCACACTGAAGGTCTGGCTTACGTCGACTTGGAGAAGTGTGAAAACGTGTTGGTGGGAGATGATGGCAGACCCTATCTTTTCGACTTCCAGATATCATGGTATCTTCCCCCGTGGTGGGGCGGCGAGCTTTGGCCGGCCCGCAAGCTCCGACAGTGGTTTCAGGCAGGCGACCGATACCATGTAGTCAAGCTGCAGCGGCGTACCCGCCCCGACCAGCTCACGCTGGAGGAAGTGGCGTTGTCGTACCGCAGGCCCTGGTATATCCGTGTGCAGCGGTTTCTTGCCTGGCCCTTTACGAAGGTGCGCCGAGTGGTGTTGAACCGTATCGACCCGCGCCGCCGAAGCGGGGAACGAGGTCGAATCGCAGAGGAATGAATGGAGTACCTTGGTAATGCCGCTTTCCGAAGACGACATCGGGATTATCGAAGCATTTCGCAACTTTGTCGAAGGGGCTGTCGATGCTGACGACCGTTACGGGTTGGTTGGTCGCCACGATGCTGAGGATGCCTCGACTCGGGCAACGCGCTTTGAGGCGGGTCCGGAGTGTTGGCTTGAAGTGGCCATCCACATAGCAGACCCCCGCGTCATGGTCGGGTTCTTAACCAATGACGAATCGCTGGGCGAGGAAGCGGAACGGATCATCAAGGACTCAGGGAGCACGGTGCAGGCGCACGTCGGCGAGGGTTTCCGGGAGGCGGGTCTGGCTTGGCCCGAGCCGCCGGTTGAGCTGATTCGTGAGCCCGGCGAGTATTTCTACTTTGGCACGCCCCTCGATCTTGACGAGATTCCCGATCTGGAATGGAACGACATTCGCGACAAAGTCGTGCGCATGTTGGAGGGATATCTAATCGCGTTTGGCCCGGCGATTGAGATTGTCGCCGTTGACGATGAAGACCTGGGCGAGGAAGAGGACGAAGACGACTGGTAGCAGGCGTTGCCGCTCGTGCCGACCGCTCCACGCACCTACCTCGCAAGCACGGGTCCCGCGTTATTAGTTGCGTCAGGCTGACTACTCGGCCTGCCCCACGGTGAAGTAGCTGACCGCGAGCGTCTTGACCCCCATCTCGGCGTTCTCGACACCGGCGGTCAACATGTAGCTGCCCGGTGCTAGTGGCTCGATTTGATCTAAGATGTCCTCAGTGCCGGCGATGCGGACCACGAAATCCGAACCGGGGTTAAGCAGGGGATAGTCGTACCCCACCTTGAAAGTACCCTCTTTGGCGGCGATGCCGTAGCCGACGTTCGAGCCATCCTCCGAGGCGTAAGTGTACAAGACACACTTGAAGTCCTTGGGGGTACCGAGCAGGTCGGGCAGGGCCTCGACGCGGAAGGTCGGGGTCGAGCTTACGGGGTCCTCGATGACCCATTGGATCTGGTTCACGCCCTCCTTCTCAGTGAACTTCCCGCCGTGCCCGTCGATGTAGATCCAGGCCGACGGCCTTTGCTCGTCTGTAATGGACGGTTCACCTCGTCCGGCGAGAGTCGTGGGGTTGTTCTTTAGAGTTGTCCTCGGCGCGCAGGCCGTCAGGAGAACGGAAAAACCGATTGCGACGGTAACCAGAATATTCTTGCTTCGCATAGCAGCTCCTTCTCTTTGCTGGGTTGATTCCGAGACACGACGCTATTATGTCGTGAGCAGCCTGTCAAGCTGCTTCGATTCATCGGCAGGCGGGCGACGATTGCCCCAGCCATCCTTGTCAGGCGTGCGAAGACAGGTGCATGGGCGATCCTCATGTCGTGGGTTGCCGCCGGGGCAGGCCCGCTCTACCAACCCATCCGTCAGGATACCTTGAACTGGACCAAATGGGGGGGCTACCGATACAGTATGGTCTGGGTGTGTTGCCCGGCAGGTGCAGCCTGGTGCAGGATTATGCGTCGGGATCGGGCCGGCTGGACCAGGCTGTCGAACCGGGCATAATCGAAAACTCACAGGCCTTTGCCGGTCGTTATCAAAGACAGGTTTTCAATGGACTCCAAGCAGATTCGCCAAGGGTTCCTCGACTTCTTCGCGTCGAAGGACCACACCATCGTGGATTCGTCGCCGGTCGTGCCACGCGATGATCCAACGTTGATGTTCGCCAACGCGGGGATGAACCAGTTCAAAGACGTCTTCCTGGCAACGGGGTCCAGGCCGTACACGCGGGCTGCCGATACGCAGAAGTGCATCCGGGCGGGAGGAAAGCATAACGACCTCGATGACGTGGGGCAGGACACCTACCACCACACCTTCTTCGAGATGCTGGGGAACTGGTCGTTCGGGGATTATTTCAAGAAGGAGGCCATCGAGTGGGCCTGGGAGCTGCTTACCGAGGTTTGGGGCATCGAAAAGCGGCGCCTCCATGCCACCTATTTCGAGGGCGATCCGGGCGAAGGGCTTGAGCCGGATACCGAGGCGGCTGAGCTGTGGCGCACGGTCACGGACATCGATCCTGAGCACGTCCATCCCGGGAACAAGAAGGACAACTTCTGGGAGATGGGGGAAACGGGGCCCTGCGGGCCTTGCAGCGAGATTCACATCGACCTTACGCCGGACCTTTCGGGTACATCGCTGGTTAACGCGGGCGATCCGCGGGTGATCGAGCTCTGGAATCTCGTGTTCATCCAGTTCAACCGCGGAAGCGACGGCAAGCTCACTCCCCTACCGGCCAAGCATGTGGATACGGGTGCGGGGTTCGAGCGCATATGTGCGGTCCTGCAGGGCAAGGAGAGCAATTACGATACGGACGTCTGGACGCCGATCTTTGACGCGATTCAGAAACGAACCGGCGCCCCCGCATACCAACGCACCCTCCCCGACGGTGCTGATCAGAGTTCCGCTCGCGTTCAGAACCGCGACCACGATCCGAGCCGCGACCGTAAGGGAGCGGACAACGTAGGGGCCGTCGCGCGGACCAGCAAAGGCAATGCCGCTACCGATCAACTCATGATCGACATCTCCTACCGCGTCGTCGCCGATCACGTCCGTTGCCTGACCTTCGCCCTTACCGACGGAGCGGTGCCCAGCAACGAAGGCCGGGGTTACGTGCTCCGCCGCATCCTTCGCCGGGCAGTGCGTTATGGGCGGCAGTATTTCAACATGCACGAGCCGTTCATCTGCGACTTGGTCGAACCGCTGGCAAAGCACATGGGCGGCGCCTTCCCCGAGCTGCATACTGCCCACGGTGGAAAGAACGTAGCGCACGTGGCAGAACTGATCCGCGACGAGGAAGAATCCTTCGGCAAGACCCTGGATCGGGGCATCAAGCTCTTCGATGAGGCTGCTGAATACGCCACCAAACATCACCGCGGGAAGATCAGTGGCGAAGACGCCTTCAAACTCCATGACACGTACGGCTTCCCCATCGACCTGACCGAACTGATGGCTGAGGAGCGCGGCCTGACCATCGACATTGGTGAGTATGAACGGTTGATGGAAGAGGCCCGGGTTGAGGCACGAGCCGGCGGCAAGGCGTACGCCAGTGTTCCGCTCTTCATAGAGGGCGGGCTGAAAACCGACGACTCGTACAAATACGACAAGACGGTTCTGCACGATGCAACCGTCCACGGGTATGTGGACGACAAAGGGTTCTACGACGAGTGGAATCCTAAATCTGAGGAGCCGCTCAAGTTGGGCATGGTCCTGGACAAGACTTGCGCTTATGCAGAGCAGGGTGGCCAGGTTGGGGATCACGGGACAATTGAGGCCTCCACCGGGACCTTTCGGTTCACGGATACGGAATGTTCGCAGGGTTACGTGGTCCATCTCGGGGCGGTGGTTGAGGGGTACATAACGGCACGACAGAAGGTCACGGTCCGCCTGGAATCCAAGCGGGCCGCCACCATGAAGAACCACACCGCAACCCACATGCTCAATTGGGCGCTTAGGGAGGTGTTGGGGGATCATATTCAGCAGAAGGGTTCGCTGGTCGATCCGGAGAAGACTCGGTTTGACTTCTCGCATAACAAGCCGCTCAAGGATGAGCAGTTGGCACGCGTCGAGGCTTTGGTCAACGAGCGGATCGAGGCCGATCAGCAGGTGTTCACCAAGGTCGTCGAGGAGAAGAGGGCCCGCGAGATCAACACTTTACGCGCGGTTTTCGGAGAGAAATATCCGGATACGGTAAGAGTGGTTTCGATCGGCGCGGAGATCGGCGAGGAAGACTCTGGGGATCCGAACACCCTCTTGGGCAATCCGAAGGCTGATAAGTGGATGCAGTTTCCGGTCGAGTTCTGCGGCGGGACGCATCTGAATCACACAGGCGAGGCTGAATGCTTCGCCCTGATCAGCGAGGAAGCGGTCGCCAAGGGCGTCCGCCGGCTCGTGGGTATTACCGGGGAAGCTGCCCGCCAGGCAGAAGCCACCGGGCAAAGACTGCTTGCCCAAGTAGACGAACTGTCTGCCAGTAGTGATCCGAACCGCCGCGATGATCCGAGCCGCGACCGTAAGGGAGCGGACAAAACCGCAGGGTCCGCCGCGCGGACCAACGGTAAGGAGGCGTCGTTTGCCGAAAGCGTTGCCGAACTTCAACGTGCGGTAAACGAAGCCGTCATCCCCGTTGTCGTGCGTCATCAGTTGCAGGAGCGCATTGCGGAGCTGCAAAGAGTAGCCCGCAAGCAGGAGAAGCAAGCTGCCTCCGACGCCAGCGGTGCGGTGATGGAGCGCGTCGCATCGCTGCTGGCCAATGCGGAGACGATCGCTGATGTAACTGCAGTCGTCGGCGAGGTCCCGGCTGCCGGGCCGGACGCCTTGCGAAGTGCGATAGACTGGATTCGCAACAAGACCGAGGCGTCGGCTGTTCTGCTGGCTACGGTTGCCGACGATCGGGTTACGCTGATTGCAGGTATGAGCAAGGATGTCGTCGGCAAGGGATTAAGGGCAGGCGATCTGATCAAGGAGATCGCTCCGAAGGTGGGTGGTAAAGGCGGCGGTCGGCCCGACATGGCTCAGGGGGGCGGAAACGATGCTACGGGTCTGCCCAACGCTCTCGACTCTGCCAGGGCGTGGATCAAAGAGCATTTGTCGTGATTCGTGCCACTGCTCTTGAGCAGTGTTTTCGAGGTCGCTCATCCATCAAGCACTGCTCGAGAGCAGCGGCACACATCTGGTTTGCACAAAGATTCGTGGGGTATGCCAGGGATTAGTATCGCGTTTTCTGTTGTACGAGGGGGTCGGTGGTGGGGTAGCCGGGGATCAGGAAGGCGTCGTTGTCCGCGGTGGGGGTTTCCGTGCCGACGTAGCGGCGTATCTTGCCCGCCAGCCAGAAGTTGTCGCGGTTGGGGCCGAAGACCGGAACCGTCAACCTGATGACCGAACCGTCGAGGATCAGCACACGCTGGCATTTGCCTCTGTGGGCGCGTGTGTTGGTGCGGTTGGGATCGACGGCGCTGTTGAAGCTGGCGTTCACAAAGAGCGGATTGGGATCGCTCATGTAGGGGATGGGCATCGGGGGGCGGAGGTTGGGACGTCTGCCGGCGAGGTTCAAAGAGCCGTAGCTTATGTTGCGGGCGGTCTTGAAGTCATCGTAGTCAGCCAGCCCGTCGACCCGCATGGGTCTGTCGTCGCCGTTGGACGGGCACACGAAGTCCTTGGGCTGGGGGCCGTAGTTCAACTTGGCAATCAGAAAAATGTGCCGGCTGTTGGATCGGTATGGTCGGTCAGTGCCGCTGCCGGGAAGCCACGCGGCGTCGGGCTCGCAGCCGGCAAAAGGCAAGGAACCGCCAAAAGCCTGCTGGTACAGCGTGGTTCCACGGAAGATCGAGCCGAGGTTGCTCGCACATCTGGCGCGATGGGAACGGGCGCGGACTTCAGACAAACCGGGACCAACCACGCCAACAAGAGCGATGATGCAGGCGGCTACAGCGACGACCTGTCTGAACGATCCCAATGAGGGCCGCGAGTAGCTGGCTTCTTCAGTTATCGGAAGCACGCTAGGCTGCTCATCCTCTTCGGTCCTGCGGATTGACGTGAGTACTTTGTCGGCCAGGTTGGCTGGCGGAGCGGGAACGGTCCAGTGATCGAGCGGACGGAGCAGGGCGCCCAGGCGATCGCTTTTGGCACGGAGCGTGGTATCGCGCAACAGCTCCGATGCGAGCCAGGCTCGATCCTGCTCATCCATTCGGCCCAGGTGCAGGTCGAGGAGAAGATCATCCGGACTGCGGTCGCCATCAACCATTTGTGTCGCTTATCGCTCCATTTCCGGCGTTGTCTCGATGCTGGAGACAGAAGATTCGACTCTGTGCTCTCCTACGTTCGGGCGGAGGTCATGGTTCGCCATTTGTAGGCTCCCTAACTTCCGCCCGGTAACGCTCCGCAAAGCTCGCCACTGCTCCGTGCAGGCGGCTTTTTACCGTCCCCAGGGGGATGTCGACGATCTCCGCAATCTCCTTGTAAGGGAACCGGTGGTAGTAGGCGAGAATCAGAACCTCGCGCAGTTTAGGGGGCATGCTATCGATGGCGTTCCTGACCGCTCGCCGTTTCTCCTCGAGTAACAGCTCGTCGTCAACGATGTCCTCATCTCCGGACAGTAGATCGATGAAACGCTGCCCGGCCTCGCCTTCAGCAGCCACCTGGGCCTCAAAGGGCAGTTCACGTCGGCGTTTTCGGCGTCTTAGCTGATCGCGGGCTTTGTTGGCAGCCACAGTAAAGAGCCAGGGCTTGAAGCGGCGCTTGGGATCGAAGCTCTTACCGGCGGTATGGACCTGGAGGAAGGTCTCCTGTACGACATCTTCCGCGGTCACGGAGCTGCCCGTGAACCGCATGGCGAACTGGTGGAGTTCGGGGGCGTGGCGTCGTACCAGCAGCTCGAAGCTGGCGGCCTCGCCGGCCAGATACTCCTGAAGAAGTTGTTCGTCCGTTGGCGCGTCCACGTACCGATTGTATGCTGCCGACTCCGTGAGGGAATCGCCGATGGTGCACTGAATTTTGTGAATATTCACCTTATTTGGCGGCCGGAGCAGTCGGCAAGGTTGTGCGGTCAGGTGGCGCGGTTGCGATACGTGGGGTGTAAGGAAGCTGTGACGATCACTGAGCCGGGTCAAAACGAATGTGCACGCTCCTGGTGGGCCAGATTGGCTGCGGGGGCGGCGGTGGTAGTTGTCCTGATCGCCTGTGTCGCGGGGGCGGTGGGGATGGTCGCCGGTCGCGGTGCCGTGCTCAGCCAGCCGACTCTGTCCATTGCCAATCCTCGGGTGGTGGTGTTGAAGTCGCAACGGCGACTCCACCTTCTCGATGGGGATGCACTGGTGCGAAGCTACGCGATCGATCTTGGATCAGTCCCGGATGGTCAGAAGGTCCGGGGCAGCGATGGGCGCACGCCGGTCGGTTCTTTCCGCGTGGTAACCAAGAACGCTGAGAGCCGCTACGGTCGTTTCTTAGGTATTGACTATCCCGATGCGAATGCTGTCGAGCACGGGCTATCGGCTGGGTTGATCTCCCTCGGCGAAGCTTCCAGCATCCTTGCTGCGCATGCGGATGGTCGGTGTCCGGATTGGGGGACGGCGTTGGGCGGTGGCATCGGCATACATGGACAGCGGATGGGGCGCGATTGGACAGCGGGCTGCATCGCGCTGTCGGATGAGCACGTGGTTGAGCTATTCGACGTGTTACGCATCGGCGATCCGGTCGAGATTCTGCCGTGAGGAGGAGCGGCCGACGGGGCCAATCGATCCGGAATCCTGGACTTCCTTTTAATTCACTCTGAACATCGAGACGACCGGCAATATGAACGAACCCACAGCAGATACTCCCAAGAAACTCGGCTGGCGCTTTCCGCCGACGTTTTGGATTGCGAACGCGGCAGAGCTCTTTGAACGGGCGGCGTTCTACGGCATGTTCATCGCGCTTGTCGTTTACCTGACGCGTGATGTGCACTTCACGGACAAGGAAGCGGCAGTCGTAGCGGGATGTTTCGGCTCGGTGCTGTACCTGGTGCCAACTTTCATGGGTGCAATGGCGGACCGGATTGGGTTTCGCCGGGCGCTGATGCTCGCTTTCGCCTTGCTCACAGTGGGCTACGCCCTGCTGGGCGCTTTTCAACTCAAGAGTACCGTGATAGTAGCGCTTTCCCTAATTATCTTGGGCGGAGCGATCGTGAAGCCGGTCATATCCGGCACGGTTGCCCAATGTAGCGACGAAGATCATAGGCCGCGCGCGTTCTCGATCTTCTACGGTGTGGTCAACATCGGGTCCTTCATAGGCAAGTCCGCCGCCGCCCCGCTGCGTCAAGAGCTGGGCCTTGAATACATCAACTACTATGCGTCAGCGATGGCGTTCTGTGCGTTCGTGTGCATCGCACTATTCTACCGAAACGTAAAGACTGAAGGCGTGGGCAAGAGCCTGCAGGAATCTTGGGACGGGTTCAAGAAAGTCATAAAGCACTTCCGATTCATGTGCCTGATTGTGATCGTTGCGGGTTTCTGGTTCATCCAAGGGCAACTTTACGCAACGATGAGTAAGTACATGCTTCGATTGCTTGGCGAAGGGGCGAAGCCGGAGTGGCTGGCCAACATCAATCCCTTCGTAGTTGTTGTTCTCGTGGTGCCGATAACACATCTGATTCGCAAGTTCAAACCGGAGAATGCCATCGCTATCGGGCTGCTCATTATTCCCCTGTCGGCGTTGACCATCGCGCTGACACCTTTTGTGGAGGAGGCCTCAGGTAGCTCTATTACCCTGTTTGGAAACGTGTCTCTTCACCCACTCACGTTGATGGTCATTCTGGGAATCGGCCTGCAGGGTGTTGCAGAGTGCTTCCTTTCGCCCAAGTTTCTCGAATACGCGTCCAAGCAGGCACCGCCCGGCGAGATTGGACTTTACTTGGGGTATCAACACCTGACGACATGCATAGCGTGGTTGTTTGGCTTCATAGCCTCGGGATTCTTGCTGGATGCATACTGTCCGGATCCGACCACGCTGGATCCGGCTGTGCAGCAGCAACGCCTGGATGCCATTGCCAACGGCACGCCTCTGCCGGATGTCTTCGCCAATGCGCACTACATCTGGTTCGCCTACGCGGGTGTGGGGATCGCGGCATTCTGCGCAATTCTCGTGTTCAAGTTCGTGACCGATGCCATCGATCGACGGCGCGAGGCTACGGAGCTAGCAGCGTAGTCCGTCGGTAAGTCCAGGGGCACAAACACAAGGCTGAGCGTCTTCGTGCGGGACGATCGATCAGTCAAGCCGCGGGCGGCCTGAGGGCAGAACCTTATAGCAGATTCGGATATTGTGTAGCGGGCGAATTGCATGCCGGCGCTTCGCTTGGGCATGGCACCCAACTC
>CP070744.1:5522374-5543918 GCA_020348265.1 Phycisphaerales bacterium
CGCCACCGCGCTTGACATAGACGCAGGTAACATGTGTTGTCACGACTGCGCGAACTGGAAAGAGGCGGCACGGCCAATTGTCGGTCCCCGATTCAGTGAAGGAGAAGATGCGTAGCCGAAAAGCAGAGCGAGGCAAGCGAGCGAAGAGCAGAGCGGCCCCTGAGGACAACCGGGGGCGGCAGGGAGGCGATCTGCGCAGTGGCGGGAAGGGGACGCGATGGCATCGGTGGGTCCCCGGGCTTATCGTCGTTGCGGGCGTCGCGGCTTACTTCAACAGCTTCGAGGGCGTGTTTCTCTTCGATGATGACAAAGGGATCGTCAACAACGAGGGCATCCGTACCCTTTGGCCTTGCGGGCATCTGCTTTCGACCAGACGTCCGGTAGTTGAACTCACCCTGGCGATCAACTACGCCCTCGGTCGGCTAAACGTACGGGGCTACCATGCGCTTAACCTGGCGGTGCACATCCTGGCGGGGTTGACGCTGTACGGCATTTGCCGACGGAGTCTCGGGCGAAGTCAACCAGGCGATAAGCCTGCCTCGGCATCGCCGTGGCTTGCCCTGGCAATTGCGCTTCTCTGGGTACTTCATCCTCTCAATACGCAGAGTGTTACATACCTCATCCAGCGAAGCGAATCGCTGATGGGGCTGTTCTACCTGCTGACCCTCTATAGCGTCATCCGGGGGAACGATTCTCCTAGAGGGCTTTGGTGGTATTGTGCCGCGGTCGTGTCATGCGCGCTAGGCATGGGTAGTAAAGCGGTGATGGTGACGGCCCCGCTGGTCGTGCTGCTCTATGACAGAGCCTTTCTTGCCGGGTCCTTGGCCCAAGCCCTGCGGCGGAGGTGGGGTCTGTACATCGGGTTGGGGGCTTGTTGGACGGTGCTGCTCTGGTGCGGAGTAATCCAGGGTGTGCTGGATACGACCCCACAGATCGGGAGGCACGTCGGCTTTGCGTTCAAGGGTGTCACGCCCCTGGAGTATCTGCTGAGTCAACCGGGTGTCATTATCCATTACCTGAAGCTGTCACTTTGGCCTCATCCGCTCTGTTTGGATTACTATTGGCCGGTGGCCCGGTCGATCGCCGCTGTTGCACTGCCCGCGGCTCTGATCGTGATGCTTTTAGCGGGAACTGTCTGGGCGCTGGTAAGAAGACCTCGGCTGGGCTTCGCGGGGGCGTGCTTCTTTGTGATTCTTGCTCCGACCTCCAGCTTCATTCCGATTAAGGATCTCGCCTTCGAGCACCGCATGTATCTCCCTTCGGCAGCAGCCGTGGCGCTTGTGATCCTGGGTGTGCATCAGCTTGTGGTGCGTCTGTTCAATACCACGTCCACAGGGGAGTTGCGGAGACGATTGACGTCATGCGCGCTCGTGGTCATCACCGTCATGGTGCTGGGCCACGCGACGATTCGCAGAAACCGCGACTATCACAGTGTCTTCGCCATGTGGAATAGTGTCATCACGGTGCGCCCGGACAGCCCGCGAGCCCACAGCAACCTGGCCATCGCGTGGGAAGCGCGGGGTCGGCTCGATGCAGCGGAGCAATCCTACCTGACAGCGATCAGAATCGATCCCGAGTATGCCAGCGCCTACAGCAACCTGGGCACCGTCCTGAGCCGACAGGGTAGAACCGATGAGGCGATCGCGCGCTATCGTGAAGCAGTGCGCATCGATCCTCTGTACGTGTTTGCGCGCACCAAACTGGGTGAGGCGCTGGTTCGTGCCGGTCTGACCGATGATGGTATGACCGAGCTGCGAACAGCCGCCCAGCAGAGTCCGACTGATCCCATCGTGCTATTCGCACTTGGAAACGCATCCTCGACTCTCGGCGATCTGGATGGTGCGGTCGAGTACTTCCGTGAGACGCTGCGGTTGCAACCCACGTTTGGGCGAGCACACCACAATCTGGCCAACGCGCTTATGGGCGAAGGTCTAGTCGATCAGGCTGTCGAGGAGTACCGGGCCGCTTTGATTGACGACCCCAGTCTGAGACGCACGCGCGATAGACTATGCTCGGTGCTGGTCAGCCAGGGCAGACTGACGGAGGCAATTAGCGAATACCGCTCAACGGTTCGTCGCAGTCCCGGGGACGTCAGCGCCCGGTTTGGCCTGGCCGACGCACTTGCCAAGTCCGGGGACTTCGAGGGGTCAATCAAGGAGTACAAAGAGTTGCTGCACCGCAAAGCCGATCACGCGGAAGCGCGTTATCGGCTTGCGCTTGCCCTTTTGGAGGTCGGAAATAGAAGGGACGCGATCGCCGAGCTGCGCGAGACAATACACCATAGGCCTGATCACGCGGGAGCACGCCGTGTGCTGGACACCGTTCTGAAGCAGGAAGGGGGACTTGAGGGCGGGTAGGTCAGTTGCCGCTGCACACCCCAAGGCTGAGCCAGAACAGGCCCAACAGACAGCCGATGCCTAGAGAGGCAAAGACACTGATCAGCAGGTTGACCCTCCGTGACCGCGTCCGCCAGCGGAACCTGCGGTGTGAAACGGCGTGCGCTGTCCTGGCTCTCATGGTATGCCCTTTCCGGTTGGTGCCGGGCGTTCCACGTTCTCGTACCGGACCGGGTGAGCCGATCCGGCTGCGGGAGCCTGGTGGGATCTCCGCGAAGTCCAACTGCGTGCCCCGCCGCGCGGTTTGGCTACCCCATAAATGTCCTATCGGGCTCTCCGCAGCTGTACTTGATACATGAAAGCCATTCATCCCCGCCTGGGCCGCGAATCGAGCGGCGCGCGGATCGGACACGCTGATGTGCGTTTCACGGTTCCGTGTATTCGCCCCGCGATACCTCCCGGACCTCCCACTTGCCCCCCTCGACGCTCTGGACCTCGAAGGTCACGCGTTGGTCATCAGCGAAGAACCGCAAAGCGAATTGTCCGCGAATATCGGTCCTAAGCAGCGCGGGGTGTTGGGACAGGTAGCCGCCCAGGCCGCGCTTGCGATCGAGCCGCAAACCGCGATAGTCCTCATTCAAATCCAGGCGCCAGACCTCATCCCCGTTTGGTGCTACCAACGTGAAGCGGGCCCCCACGTTCGGTATGAGCCAATGGATTAGCATCAGAGGCGTGCCCTTCACGGTCTGCATGCCCAGAATCACACGAACGTGGTCGAACATGCTGGATCGGCCGGTGATGGGACGGTACTGCTTGATCGACTCGCCGGTCGAGAGACGATAGAACCACAAGAAGTCCAAGCGCGGGTCGCCGGGCGTGTGATCGTCTTGACCACGGACAATCACCCGGTCGTTTTCGGTGTCGACGAGTACCTGGCTGGCGGAAGGCCGGAGCTGCGGCACACCGATCTGGATCGAAGGCCCCGGATAGCGTTCGATGGTCTCGTTGAGCGTTTCCTTGCCTTTGGGATCCAGAATCACTACGTGGAAAAACTGTTTTCGCTTGCCGGTGTCAGGCGCCCGGCGGGCTGACGTTCGGTTTGCGGTCCCTACGACCCATCCGTTGTCGGCAACGGAAGCGAGTTGCAGGGTGTAGGGTCTCCTGGCGGACCAGACGTCCTCACCCTTGGCCGACAAGGTGTATCGCGCCCCGGCGCGCATATACTCGTCTTCGGGTACTATCCGCAGCGAATACGCACCGGACGGTGACTCGAAAGACCCCCATATCCCGGGCGGGCCTCCACCGGCTCGCGCGTCGCCCGCGAAGGTCGCAAGAACGAGAGTGATCGAAAAGCCGGCTGCACGGCTGCCAATACAATCAGGGCGCATTGTTCTCCTCCTGCAAAGGATTCCCTTATTCTACGCCTGCCACGGGGCGCTGCCCAGAGGCCCGGGTGCTGCGGTCGGTCGCTATCGCCGACCGTGAGGGGTTCCAATCCGCCCTTCCGCCGGGATTCTCGGCCGATTCGCCGCGATTCTACCCTGGAACGTAGCAGCCTGGATTGGCTGGCGGTGAGGCGTTACCATACGCCGTTTGAGGTACCTGGCGCCTGGCGGCACGCAACGCGATGGCTGACCTGCTGTGAGCGGTTCAGAGGCCGGCTAAGCTGAGTGCGTTGGTGTAGCGTATCGCGCGTGCAGGAGCCCCGGGTGTGCCGTTTTGCGTCTTCAGTGGTTCTAAGAGGGAGAAACTGTCATGAAACAAGTGCTATTCTTGCTGATGGGTCTGTGTGTGGTCAATGCCGCGGTTGCTCAGGAAACCCCGAAAACGCCAGAGACACCGGAAACGCCGGAGGAACCCAAGGCACCACCGAAGAATCCAGCTCTTGAGATCCTCGAGAAGGCAGACGCCGCTACCAAGGCCGTAAAGCTCGTAAGCTACAAGGGCGAGGTAAAAGCGACAGGTTGGGTGGCTCCTCAAGTGACTGCTGGCTCAGGTACCGCGGTAATCGGCGGCGATTGCTTTAGCAGACCGAGGCAGTTTCGCTTTGATGTCAGGTTTCAACCCGCAGGTGCGACGGCAACTTTGGATGTAGTCGCCGGCTCCGACGGCCAGAAATATTTCCTCATTGATAGAGCTGATCAGGTTGTCTATAAGGGCGAAAACCCCGCTGTTGGTGGCTCGGACATTGCAGACGCTGCCTTCATCTCCATGACCGAGTATTGCCATCCCAGGCCTTTCCAGGATGAGCTTAGAGGGGAGAAGCAAGAGCTCAAAGGCAAGACCACTATCGGCAACGAGGAGTGTTATGAGATCCACGTGACTTACTCGGGAGGTCAGGGGCAGGCGGTGTGGTTCTTCTCTACGAAGGACAATCTGCCTCGGCGCGTGGATCGAATAGTGCGTAATCAATCCGGCGAGGAAGGCGTCATAACGACGACCCTTACCGATCTGGTGGTAGACCCGAAATTGCAGGATCCGTTCCAGGCCTACGTGCCGGAAGGTTATGCGGAATCATCGAAGTTCAAACCTCGGCGCCGGACACCGAGGTGACGAACATCGGTCTTGCCGGCCGGTCAATCTGCTTTTGCGTAGTGGCGTCGATTCTTCCGACGCATGAGCATACCCAAAGCCCCTGGCGGGTTGTTGGCTACTGAACGCAGCCGCGCGGTTATCGTGTTTGCCCGTGCTGCGCGCAAGTGTGGAACTGCCTCTGCGCCCCGATATGCTCGCCCCTGCCATAGGGCAAGCGGTTGTCCGTGTGTGTCCCACAGCTATCCGGGGCCATCGCTTCCGATGAAGGTGTAGCATGGACGTCGGCGCTTTATCGCAGGTGCCGCTTTAACGCTTCCACGTTGGATATCGGACCTAGATCCCGCACGTGGTTCGGGATTCGTGTCTTTTCGGTCCTGAAGAGACGCGACGTCAATTGAAAGACAGTGGTTGGCGGAATACACTTCATCGGTTGCGTCTCCACGTATATAGAGGCGGAGCGCCCAATCACGACCTTCGCAGGGGTGGGTCATAGTAAGGCTCTTTGGAGCGGATGAGGGGATTGAACCATGCAAGCAAGAAGAATCCTTGGGTACGGTATGTTGTGCGTTGTCGGAGCGTCCGTTTCGGTGTTTGCCGACGGGGGCGAATCCGTGAAGAGCCGGTCGCGGCAGCGGGCGCGCATCATGGAACATGTCCAATTGGCGTCGCCGGCAGAGCTGCCTGCGAAGAAGACCCGCGGGAATGGCAGCGTCGAAGTCCTGTCCAAAGCTGTCGATGACGTTGCAGCCAGTTTCCTCTTCGTCCCGGCCGCCAACGACGACTGCGCCAATCAAATCCCGATCTCCGGCCTCGGGCCACACGCGTTCGACAACACTGACGCAACCGAGGAGCTACGGTCTCCAACACACGAACTTTGCGCCCTATTCGGTGACAATACGATCGTGCAGGACGTGTGGTATTGCTGGACTGCCGGACCGACAACTGAACTCGTCGAGTTGGCGACGTGCGATTTAACGACTGTTGACAGCAAGGTCGCAGTCTATGATGGCTGCGATTGTCTACCCACCGATTCAAACCTCGTTACCTGTAACGACGATGCTTGCGGCTTCCAGTGGCAGTCAAGTGTGACCTTCGAGGCCAAGGCGCAGCAGCAGTATCTGGTGCGCATGGGGACGGCAGACCTCTTTTCGGCTCCAGGCGGCGTGGGCTCGTTCTCAATCACGCCCGTTGATCTTCCGTGCGACGGCGGGGCTGGTCAGTCTTGTCAGGCAGCCGACCAATTCGTGGTGCGCGAGAGCAATCGGACTGTAGCCACGGTTGCAGATAACTTCACCCCCTCCGCCAGCGGGAGCATCACTGAGGCATGTTGGTGGGGCGCTTATGCTGACTACCAGGGCGACTGCCAGGGCGCCGGCGATGACACGTTTATATTGCGCTACTACGCGGACAACGGGGGGCAGCCCGGGGCACTCCTGGCGGAGTTTTCCCAGGCGGCTTTGACTCCGACCTTGACCGTAGCGGGCCCGGTGGCGACGGGCAAGTTCATCGGCGATTACTTCACCGAGTACGAGTACACCGCGACGCACGCGCCCGTGGAGGTTGTCGCAGGCGGGTGCTATTGGCTCGAGATCAGCAACACTATCACCCTCGAACCCGGGGGCAGTACCGACGTGTGTTTGTGGCTCTGGGAGATCGGAGTCTCCGGCGACGAACGGGCGCTGTGGACCTGGGATGGGGTTGACCCGCCGGTCTATGAGTCGACCGACGTGGTCGGCTGGGATCAGGCCTTCTGTCTGGACGTGGACCTTGGCGATCCCGGAGCGGCCTGCAGCCTTCCGCCGCTCTGCTCGGGGTGGGTCAGTGATTGCTGTGAGGACAATTCGACCGTCGAAGCCGTTGGCTGCAGTGAATCCGCGTGCTGCGAGGAGGTTTGTCTCGGGGATATGTATTGCTGTGCGATTGCGTGGGATCATTACTGTGCCTCCGACGCGGAGGAATTCTGCGGCAGTCTTTGTGCCGACTGTCCGGAAGGCATCGTGACCTGGATCGATCCCCCTCAGACGCTCGGCGTGATGACCGATGCGCGTCAGCCTCGCGACATCAATAACGCCGAACTCCTGCAGGGAATCGACACAATCGTGGTCTCAGGCCCTGCGGGTACCGACGCGGGCGGCGGGAAGTGCTGGTCGCTTTGCGAGACGGCGGCGGGGTCGACGGCCAACGATATTGCCGACGTTGTCGATAATGGCGACACTACCTTTACGGTGACGCTCGATCGGCGGATCACGCCCGGTGCGGTGACCAAGGTCACCTTTACTTCCCTCGGCGGGGTGAAGAGTACGGGGACGTTTATCTCGCTTCCGGCGGACTCGAGTGCCGACGGCGTATCCAACACCGCGGACATTCTTTCCCTGATAGACTGCTGCCTTAATCACGTGTGCACGCCGCCGTTTGGTGAATACAGTTGTGACATCGACCAGTCAGATGTTGTCAACACGGCAGACATCCTGAGGCTGATTGACCTGCTCAACGGAGCCGGGCAGTTCACCCGGGCATGGAACCTGGCTTCGCCAATCGACACGGGCATTTGCCCGTAACGCGCATGTGGCAAACACATGTTGCACACCCGCCTGCGGGTGCGAGAATGACGTCGCGTGAGAATGGCATTGAGGTGCACCACCCGCAGATGTGAAAGCGCGGGGTGGTTGATGCCGCGGCAGGGCTGTCTTTGCGCGCGAATCTGGCGATTCCGCCCCAGCCCAGGGGAGTGGGCTACAATGGACGTGATGAGGTGGCACACCTACCCTGGGGTGCGAACGTAAGCATCCGGGGTCGGTTTGCACGTCTGACGGGTGTGCTTACGATGCTCGTTGATGTCTTCTTACGCTTCGACAAGGAACTTGTGCCCACCGCTGCGGAAAGGGTGGTGTCTAAGCGCGGTGATGGCGCTCAGCCTTTCGGTGCTGCCTCTTTACCCCACATTCGGAGAGGACGAGGTACCCACCAGTCTGTTGAGGAGGGCCGCCCCAACAGTCGGACTGGTTCTTGCCGAACGTAGCGGGCCCCAACGGATCATCACCATTGCCCCGAACTCTGCGGAGATTATTTGCGCTTTGGGGGCGTGCAAGCGGATCGTGGGGGTGAGCAAGTTCTGCACGTATCCAGCGGAGCTGCAGCGTCGTCCGCGTGTCGGGGGTCTGTTCGATCCTGATATTGAGCGGATGGTCGCGCTCAGGCCCGATCTGGTGGTACTGCGGGGACGGAGCGATGCCGTCGAAAACCTCTGCCGTCGTCTCAAGACGCCCATATACATGGATCAAACGGACACCCTGCCGGGCATCGAGACCTGCATCATCGAGCTCGGGGAGAAGCTCAGCCTCCAGCCACGGGCCCAAGAACTGTTGAAGCAGTTCCGAATCCGATTGGCGGCAATCCGGGACCGTGTGGCTGATCGGCCCAGGCCTCGAGTTCTCCTGACGATTTCGCGACAACCGGACAAGATGGCCGACATTTTGACTACCGGCAAAGGCACTTTTCTCGACCAGATGCTGGACGTTGCGGGCGGGGTGAACGTGTTCGGGCATCTGGACATGACCTACCCACAGGTGAGCGCGGAGAGCATCATCGCCCAACGCCCGGAGGTGATCATCGAATTGATGCCCGAAGTCGACCTGACCGAGGCGTTGAGACGTCAGATTCTTGCGCAGTGGTCGAAACTGGGCTCGGTTCTCGCGGTGGCCCGGAAACGGATCCACTTCGTAGCTGATGAAAACTGTCTGATCCCGTCGATGCGTTACGTCGAGATCATTGAGAAGGTGTCCAAGCTGCTTCACCCGGAGGAAGAAATTGCCCCCTGACCCGCCGGCCATGTTGACCCTTGAAGATGTGCGTTTCGGATTCCCCGAAAGGCCTGATTTCCTCGGTCCGGTGGCGGTAACGGTGCAAAGGGGCGAATGCTGGGCGGTTGTCGGCCCCAACGGTGCGGGCAAGAGCACGCTTCTTAAGTTGATGGCGGGGCTGCATCCACCACACGTTGGAGAGGTGCGGCTTGGCGGGGGCCTAATCGGTAAGTTGTCCATCCGGCAGCGTGCCCGACAAGTTGCGTTTGTTCCTCAGCATGTGCCCGTCGACGTTGACATGTCTGTTCAGGATGTGGTGCTGATGGGCAGGTTTCCGCATCGCTCGTTGAGCCTGTTTGAATCGCCCGAGGATCGTGAAATCGCCAGGCGGGCGATGGAGGTAACCGCGACATCGGGGCTGGTTAAGCGTTCGTTGGCGACATTGTCGGGTGGGGAGACCCAGCGCGTTCACATTGCTGCTGCTATCACCCAGCAGCCCGAACTGATGCTTCTCGACGAGCCGACCGCCTCGCTTGATTTACAACATCAGCTGGCGATCTTTCGTATTCTTCGTGACCGGGCGTGGTATGACGGACTGGCCGTCGTGGTGGTGACCCACGACGTAAACTTGGCGGCGCGGTTCTGTTCACATGTCCTGCTGCTCGATGAAGGGCAGGTGGCCTCGATGGGTGCACCCGCCGATGTGGTTACACCCGATGTGTTGGCCCCGGTGTATGGTGTCGAGCTTGCGACACTTGGTGGGGCCGATTATCGATGGATCGTGCCTGCCGATGATCCAAGTGGGGGGCGAAGATGATCAGACTTGACCCACGGCGATACGCTCTTTGGCTTGGCGGGTGCGTGGTTGTGCTCTTCGTACTTGTAGTAATCAGTCCCGGGGTGGGTACCGCATCGGCTTCTTTCGGTTGGTGGGATGTCTGGCGGGCACAACTTGGAATGGAGATTCGGGCGGATGAGTTGGCGGGTCGCCCGCTGGTGGACATCGATGAGGATGGGAGCGTCTCCGAAGTGGAACTGGCCGGCTTCGTCGAGTCCGCGCGCCTGATCTTCGCCCAGCGATTCCCCCGAACCCTGCTTGCGATGCAGGTGGGGATCACCCTGGCACTGTGCGGGGTGGCCTTTCAGATACTCTTTCGCAATCCCCTGGCTACGCCCTACACACTTGGCATCGCCAGCGGCGGATCACTGGGGGCGCTGATCGCCATCCGGCTGGGGCTGGTGGCGGCGATTTGGGGTCTTTCAAGTCTTGCACTGGCTGCGTTTGCGGGGGCGATCGTTGTCGTAGCGGCGGTGTTCATGCTTGCGCGAGGCTCGCGGCGGCTTACTTCCAACGAGCTCTTGTTGGCAGGGGTCACCATGGGCCTGTTCTGCTCAGCGATGATGATGCTGGTGACGGTCGTATCCGATCAGCGGCAGACTTTTGCGATGGTCCGATGGATGATGGGCTCGCTCGACGCGATCACCACGATCGAAGGGGCAATGCTGTTGCCGCTTATGCTGCCGGCATGGGTGGTACTGATGATCAGCGCACGCGCTCTTAATCAGTATCGCCTGGGTGACGAGCTGGCGACTGCGCGGGGGGTGAGCGTCGCCCGGCTTCAGGGCATGTGTGTATTGGTATGCACTCTGGCGGTGGCGGCTGTGGTGGCTCAATGCGGTCCCATCGGCTTTGTAGGTTTGGTGGTCCCGCACAGTGCGGCCCTACTGTTTGGCTCGGATTGCCGCATTCTATTGCCCGCCTCAGCTTTGATCGGTGGCACTTTTCTGATACTGTGCGATTGGGTTTCCCAGTTGGCGATGCGCTTTGGCGGGTGGGCGACCGGCCAACAACTGGGCAGCGCCACCTTGCCGATCGGGGTGGTGACCGCACTAGTCGGCGTGCCCATCTTTCTTGTGCTGCTGAAGGCGCGGTGGAAGTGAACAGCCGGGAGATATCGGGCATCCAAGAGCGTGCAGGCTCGACTAACCGTGAGGTCTTGTAAGAGTCTAATCATCAGTAGAAATAGTCCCGGGTAAGCTGCGAATATACCGGTGCTGCGAGCGACCGCGCGGTGGTCGCGCCTGGACGGGCTCGCGGGTGCGCATCGTATTCATGTATTGTGGAGGCAACGGAGAAAATGAAATCGAGACTCATCACGGCACTGGTTGTATTGGCATCGTTGGCTAGCTCAGGTTGCATCAGCGGGGGTGCTTGCTGGGGACCGACGTTTTGGATGAAACAGACCCAGGAGCTTCACTTCGACACTGCAGGATTGGAAGCGCTCATAGTGCGGACCCACAACGGGTCAGTGAGCTTCGACAACAAGCTCGACTCCGAGGATCAGGCGACCGTTGTGGCAAAGGTAAAAGCCGGCGGATGTACCCATGCGCAGGCTGAAGAAGCGATGCAAGCACTTAAAGTGTACAACGAGCGCAGCCCCGACGGCACGCAGAGGCTGGGATGGAAGTGGAGTGGCGTAAGACACCCCGGCTGGCAAGGTGGCGTCGCTTTTGAAATCCATGCACCAAGTGATCTGGACTTCGACGGCGAAACCCACAACGGCAGGATCACGGTCAACTCCGTCGATGGGGATGTCACCGTCGTAACCCACAACGGTGCCCTTGAGATCACCTCTCGATCCGGAGAACTCAATGCTGCGACTCACAACGGTGGAATAACCGCCGATTACGCAGGGCAAAACATAGCCCTCTTGACCCACAACGGACGGATCGAAGCTGACATCGTTGAATGCGGCGCGGTCAGCGGAACTATAGAGACGCATAATGGCGGAGTGCGCGTCACTGTCGGTGACAGCACTGCTGCCGAACTCCGTTGCGAAACACACAACGGAAAAATCACCGCCACCGCGCCGCTAATGGTGCGCGAATTATCCCGGGGCAGTATGACCGGAAAGCTCGGTGATGGCGGCGGCAGGCTCAGCGTAAGTACCCATAACGGGTCCATCCGAATCAACAAAGCCGAGTAGCAGGACTTTCATAACTGCACCGGTAACGCCCGGTCGTCGCTTATGCCGCCGGCATGATGACCGGATTAGTTGGTGTATCCATCTCTTGTGCTCCTGAAGGCACGGTGGGGGCGAAGAGCCGGGAGACGCCAGACATGGAGGAGCGGGCAAGCCAGGCACTGTAAGATTCTGTAAGAACCTGATTCTCAACAGAAATAACCCCGAGCAAGCTGGGAATATATCGAGAATATCATATCGGTGCGGCAAGCGACGGCGCGGTGGTCGCGCCTGGACGGGCTTGCGGGTGCGCATGGGACTCATGCAAGGTGGAGGCAATGGAAACGATGGAATCGAGACTTAGCGCAACATTGGCTGGATTGGCGTGGTTGGCGTGCGTGGGTTGCGGCTTCGGTGGGGCTCCTTGCTTGGCGGATGGGGATACTGCTGGAGGGTCGACAATCTGGACGGAGCAGACCCAGGAGCTTCAGTTTGACACGGCTGGTTTAGCGGCGCTGGAAGTGAGGACGCATAATGGGGAGATCAAATTCGACAACGAGCTCACCTCGCCGGATCAGGCAGGCGTCGTCGTTACGGTGAAGGGCGGAGGACGCACTCAAGCTGAGGCCGACGAGGCATTGCGGGCGATCAAAGTGTACAACGAGCGCAACCCCGACGGTACTCAGCGGCTTGGTTGGAAGTGGGTTGGTCTGAAGCAGCCCCACTGGCGGGCGCGAGTCAGCTTTGAAATCCACGCCCCCAGCAATCTCAAGTTCGATGGTGAGACCCACAACGGGCCCGTCAAGATCGACCATGTCGCCGGGGAGGCGAGAATCGTCACTCACAACGGGCAGATAGATGTGACCTCGCGAAGCGGGAAGCTCCAGGTCGAAACCCATAACGGCAAGATTAACGCCGACTACGATGGATCCGACATCACGCTCATAACCCACAACGGGGAGGTGGTGGCCGATCTGAGCCGGTGCGGTGTGGTCAAGGGCACGATCCAAACACACAATGGAGACGCCCGCGTCATCGTTGGGGATAATATCTCCGCAGACCTTCACTGCGAAAAGCACAACGGATCGGTCATTTTCGACGACGTGCCGGTGGGCAGGCTTGAGTCATCGCAGCGCAACCGCGTTTTGACCGGAAAACTCGGCAGTGGGGGCGGTCGACTCAACATTGCCACCCACAACGGATCCGTCCGTGTTCAGAAGAGCGGATAGTTGCGCAAGATTGGCCCAAACTCGTGCTGCCCTACGGTGGAAATCTTCACACCAGATGGGCCGGTTCGTCGATTTTGTCGTCTATGTGTTGCTGGCTGGATTGTTCGCCATCGAAGGTGAAGAGGATCGGTTCGTTGTCAATCCGTGCGTTGACATGAACCGGGCGTTTCCAGACCCTGAACAGCTCCTTGAGCGTTGCGACGGCATACTTGATGTCGAGGTCTGCTCCGTTGTGGCGGTGACAAAGATATAGCTCGCCCCGGTTGCGGTAGTTGCCGTCTACCACGTAGATGTAGGGCTGGAGGTGGTTGGTGAGCATGAACAACAATTGCTGTTTGATCTTGTCGAAATCACGACAAACCACGACCATGCGTCCGGTGTTGGGGTCCTGGCGGTAGTGGTAGAGGTCCTGTTCGTCGACGAACTCGGGGGTAAGAAACTCGTCCAGAAAGGTGACATCGTTGTACAGAGCCCGCACCTGGAAGATCTTCTCTCGTCCTGGTGATTTTCGTCCGACGATCCGGCCGTTAGGGGCCTTGTCCTTACCCCAGTTTCTGCGAACCTCCATATCGTCGCAGGCGTCGTACTCCAATCCATAGCGACCGGTATTCCACCTTCGTTCGATGTCGCGAAGCAGCTCGATGCCCAACTTATAAGGGTTCAGTCGCCCGGGCGAGGTTGCCAGGGTGCCGGCATGGTGCTCGCAGTAATCGATCAACTCGTCGGCGCCGAGGATGTAGTTGGTCATCATGGTGGAATGCCAGTAGCTAGCCCACCCTTCGTTTAGAATCTTCGTCTGTCCCTGGGGGGCGAAGTAATAGGCCTCCTCGCGGATGATCGAGAGAACATCGGCCTCCCAGTCCTCCAAGGGAGCGTGTCTTAGCAGGAAGAGCAGTACGTCGCGCTGGGGCTCGGAGGGGAACTTGACCTTGGCCTGCTCGGTCTCCTCTTCGCGCGAAGTTCGTTCAGCGCTCATGTCCTCGGGTGGATTGATGTACCGGTCCATGTATCTTTTTGCGGGGTAGCGCGTGACGCTGACTCCGGGCGTCTCTTCAGATTCCTCGCGCGGGCCGGGCTTGGCCTGGCGGCGCATAAAGACCGAGTGCGGATCGATGAGATTCTCGAGAGCCAGGAACGTCTCGATCAACGTTTCGACCCGCTCCACGCCGTGGCGTTCCATATAGCGCCGGACTCGCGTGGCATGGTTGGCCATCTCGTCAATCATCCGACGATTCGTTTGGCTAAACCACACGTTGTTCTTGAAGAAGTCGCAGTGGGCGTAGACGTGGGCGATCACGGTTTTATGGTCTACGGACATGTTGTCGTTGAGGAGATAGGTGTAGCAGGGGTCGTTGTTTATGACCATCTCATAGATGCGCCCCAGGCCGTATCGCTGCTGTTTCCGGAGCCTCTCATACTCCATCCCAAACCGCCAGTGAGGATAGCGCTGAGGGAAGCCTCCATAGGCTGCCACCTGCGACATCTGCTCAGCGGTGAGCATCTCGAAGACGGTGGGATAGAAATCCAGTTCCTCTCGACGGGCATGTTCCGCGATGGCTTCAGCCTGTTCGGCGATTTCACTGGGTAGGGCCGTGTGTTCGAACATTGCGTTTCACTGCTTTCTGCGCGTCTCGAAACGGATTCCCATTGCTCCTATGATGCTCTACACATCGTTCATAATGCGTTCCCGATCTACCTGCCCGGCGAGAAGAACGTCTTTATGCTGTCATAGATATCGTCTTTCGTGTTCACCCGGCTGGTTATGACTGCTTCGGCGTCGGAAAGCTGGTCGTGCACTACGTTAATGAAGTTCCCGCTGCCATAGGCGCTGGCCACCTGGCAATAGCCGAACATGTTGAGGTTCTCGAGCAAGTTCTCCTTCAGCAGCGTACAGCATTCCCGACTGTCCGATTCGCTGCTGTTGTCGCCATCGGAGAAGTGGAACAGATAGATGTTCCAGTCCAGGGGCGAGTAGTTCTTGTCGATCAGCTCGCGGGCCAATCGAAAAGCACTGCTAATCCTGGTTCCGCCGTCCTCACGGATGCGGAAGAAGGTCTCGCGGTCCACCTCCCCGGCGCGGACGTCGTGCACGATGTACCGGCTTTCGATTCCCTGATAGTTCTTCCGCAGCCAGGCGTCGATCCAGAATGCCTCGAGCCGGACCAGCTCCTTCTGTTCATCGCCCATCGAGCCGGAAACGTCCATCATATAGATGATGACCGCGTTGGACTGCGGACTCAGCACGGTTTTCCAACTGCGATAGATCTTGTCCTGGCGTTCGAAGATGATCCTGGGGGAATCGGGGTTGTACAGACCGGACATGATCTGGCGGCGAAGAGCCCTTCTGAACGTTCTCTTGAAGTGGCGCAGCGACTCCGGTCCCGACTGCCTGATCCCGGTATAGCGATCCTTCTCTGCGGTGATGCGATGCTTGCCCCGTGGTTGGATGCGGGGGAGTTCGAGTTCCTCGCCGAGTATCTCCGCCAGCTCTTCGAGGCTGACTTCTACTTCGAGGATGTGCCGGCCTTCCTGTTCGCCGCCCGGTCCCTGGTCGCCGCCTTCTCCAACGGTATCACCGGGCTTGCCCTCGCCTTTTCCCACGCCGGCGTCGTTGTTGTCGCCGTAGCGAAAGTGGGGGAGGTCTATTCCTCTTACGGGAATGCTGATGTACTTCTTTCCTTCGCGTCCGAGGAGCTCCTCGCGGGTGAGGAATTTTCGGAGGTCCTCGCGGATCCTTCCTTTCACGATTTTGCGAAAGCGCTGATGATCGTTGTTGATCTGTAGAACCATGGTCGTATCAAAACATCAAAGTCGCCGAAACGCCGAAATACCAAAGCCCGGAAGACAACTCGCAATCCCTTATTCAGACGTTCCTGCTTTTCGACGTTCGAATACTCTGCGCTACCCCCTTTGCTCTTCGGTTTTCGTGTCGCCCCGTGCGAAGATGCTGGCGACGTAGTTTAGAACATCCGTTGCACTGGTCTCGTTATACCCGAAATATTTAATGAGTCGCTGCTTGACGACGTCAATCTTGGCCTGGGTCTCATCATCCACCACACCCGATACTACGTTCTTGAGCTTGATCGTGTCGCGCTGGTCTTCAAAGAGTTTAAGTTCCAAGGCCTTGTGCAGGCGTGCGTTGGTATGGAACTCAAACTTCTTCCCGTCGAGCGACAACGCCCCGATGTAGTTCATGATCTCCTGGCGGAAGTCGTCTTTGCGGCTCTCGGGTATATCGATCTTCTCTTCGATCGAGCGCATCAACCGCTCGTCGGGCTCTTCGTCCTTGCCCGTGTACTTATTGCGCACTTTCTCGTGCTGGGTGTACGCTCGTACGTTTTCGATGTAGTTCGAACAGAGTCGCGCGATGGCGTCCTCGTCCGCGCTGATCGCCCGCTGCACCTCGGATTTGAGGATATCCTCATATTCCTCGCGCACCGAACCCAGAAGTTCGCGGTAGCGGGCCTTTTGTTCCTCGTCGGTGATAAGGCTGTGATGAGACAGCCCCGATTCCAGCTCGTTCATTACCATAAACGGGTTGATACACCGCTCTTGAATCGCCTGATCGCTTACCAGAGAGTTGGAGAGCTTGTCTTGGATATATCGCGGGCTTATGCCCTGCATGCCCTCGCGCGGCGCCTCGGCCCGCAGTTCGCGGATGGAGTCTTCCGTGAAGTTGGGGATACTCTTGCCGTTATAGAGCTTGAGCTTCTGCACAATGGTCAAACCGGCCTTCTTAGGCTCCTCGAGCCGGGTGAGCACAGCCCACATTGCCGCCGTCTCGATCGTATGCGGCGCGATGTGGATTCCCCGAATGCGTTCTTTGTTGAAGTCCTTTTCGTAGATGGCAATCTCGTCATCCAGACGGCAGTTGTAAGGGACGTCGATCCTGATCGTCCGATCTCTAAACGCCTCCATGAGTTCATTGGACTGGAGCTTCTTGTACTCCGGCTCGTTGGTGTGCCCGAGAATCACCTCATCAATGTGCGTCTGGGCGAACTTCTTGGGCTTGATCACGTGCTCCTGTGACGCACCCAGCAGGTCGTACAAGAACGCCACGTCAAGCTTGAGGACCTCGATAAACTCGATGAGCCCGCGGTTGGCGATGTTGAGCTCGCCGTCGAAGTTAAACGCCCGCGGGTCGCTGTCGCTGCCGTACTCGGCGATCTTGCGGTAGTTGATGTCACCGGTCAGTTCGGTCGAGTCCTGGTTCTTCTCATCCTTAGGCTGAAACGTACCGATGCCGATCCGGTCCTTCTCGCTGAGGATCACCCGCCGGACGTGGATGTGGTTCATCACCTGCCGCCAATCTCCATCGTACTGGATGAGAAGGTCGTCAAACATCTTCCGGCAAAACGGGTCGAGCGCCCCGTCGATCCGGATCTGTGAACCTTCTTCCAAATCGGCGTTGAGCTTGGCGAGCACCTTCTTGCGCGCGTCGATGGGGACGAGTTTGAGGGGCTCTTCGTGCATGGGGCAGGCGTGGGTAACTACCTTGCCGCTCTCATCCGGGACCTTCCACACGAATGAATAGAGCGCTCCCTCGTCCAGGGTCGAGTAGTACTCGAGCCCTTTTTTGAGCAACCGGGCGATTGTGCTCTTTGACGAACCGACCGGGCCGTGGAGCAGCAGAATACGACGCTCAGTTCCGTACTGATGCGCGGCTGACTTGAAACAGTCCACCAGGTTCATTAAGGCGCGATCAAGCCCGAAGATGGCGTCGGCCCCATTCTCGAAGGGGTCTGCGAAGAACTTGTAGCGGACCAGCTCGTCGCGCATCCACTTATAGCGCTCTTCTCCAAAGAAGATGATCATATCGTAGATACGTTGGAAGGCATTACGAGCGATCCGCGGGTTCTTGCTCGCCAGCTCGATGTAGTCCGTGAACGAGCCTTCCCAGTGCTGCTCGCGAAAGCGATCAGCACTTATGCTCTGCTCAACGACCGAAAGAATCTCTTCCGCACTTGCCATCGGTGCGCATCTCCCAAATACAGGTGCCGTGCCTCAGTTCTCCTGGCGACGACCTGATAAAGAAGCCTCAAAAGACGTGTCTGTGATGCCCTCCAGGAATGCGCTAGATCCCGCCGGTATCCACAGGTGCCCACCGGCTGGGGACATCACCGAAACGCTTCCGATAACCTAATAAATGCTAGGACTCCGCCTGCCCAAAGTCAAAGACGCAGGCCCTAAACGCCTGTCATTAAACGACTAACCGCGATTCAACCTCGCTTGTGCAATAAAGCGGCACGCATCCTTGCTGTCGATATCGGTCGGCCAGACGACCGGTGTTGGCAAAAATCCTCCCGCGTAGTCCGGATAAACAAGGCGATTCAATCCAGCTGAAACGTCCTTGTATCATGACCGTGCTGCCAACCTGTAAGTCCTCGGGCGATGCATAGAACTTGGTCAAGTGCCAGCTTAGTTGCGGGTCTGCGGAACGATATGGAGATCCCACTCTGACAGTGACGTGTCATTTCGGGTACACCGCGTGAACTGTCCTGGCGTTGACTACCCGCTATGTGTGGCGTTCCGAGTCGGCGGCGGTGCCACCTGTCGTTGTCTGATTGGGTAAAAGCTTATCGATGACAGCGCGCAGTCTCGTGACGGCATCGGCTGGGTCAGGTTGAGAGATGACACTGCCGCACACGCACAGGCAGCAAGGCGCTGTCCCCAAGACAGCCGGGGCGTTCTCAGGGGCAATTCCTCCGATGGCGACAAGGGGCAGCGAAGTCTGCTCGCGGGCAACGGCCAGTGCCTCGGGCCCCGCGATGTAATCTTGCGGCTTGGTTGCGCTGGCGAACATGGGGCCCACAGCGACGTAGTCCGGTGCGGCTCGCGCTGCAGCAACGATCTGCTCGCGCGTGTGGGTGCTCACACCGATGAGCACAGTCGAGGGGAGTATCCGCCGAACGTCAGCAACTGTCAGATCGTCCTGCCCCAGATGGACGCCGTGAGCGTTGCTCAGTAAGGCTATGTCCAGCCGATCGTTCACGATGAACAGTGCGTTCTGTTGACGGCAGAGTGCGGCAAGGCGTTTCGCCCGGTCGAGGAACTCAAAGTCGGGAAGTCCCTTCTCGCGCAGTTGTATACAATCCGCCCCGCCGGCAAGCACCGCTTGAGCTGTCTCGAACCAGTCGCCACTGCACAACGATTCTGTCAGGAGAACGTACAGTCTAACGCCTCCAAAACGTTCGCGAGCGTTTGTAGTGAGCGCTAGACGTCGCTCGATCTCGTAGCCTTGATAGCGGAGCCCTTCGACCGCACCCGCGAACGAGGAGTCGAATATCTTGCCGTACTCCTCGATGGCCCGCAGCGCTTCACTGAGCCTCTTGCCCGCAGCCAGGGCCACGCTTTGCGCGTCAGGACGCTCATACTCGCTGGGTGTGCTCACCTCGCGCCCGACGTCACCAACGATGTCTCGGTGGGGCATCATTGAATCCCGAGGCGCGTCGCGCGTATCTGAGCCGCGGGCTTTAGCTCGCGCGGACTCACTCTTGTCAACGGCCGGGCTACCCTCCTGGAAGCCAAGTACCGCGGTCTTCAGTGCGTGTCGGGTCTCTTTGATTTCCTCTGATAAGCCCGCATCATCAAGCCCGAAGCGAGCGAATTCCTCCATCACCCGAAGCGCTTCCCGCGCTCGATTCAGGTTGGCATCGATGATTCGAAGCGCTTGGTTATCGTTGATCGTCATAGTGTTCACACCGAAGACCTTATCTGCCTCGATTATACAGCCTATGTCGTGAGGTGCCCACGCGGTGGGCGTTTTCGTCGAGCAAAGAGAGGTGTAACTCCAGGCGGCCTCCCGCCCCCGCTCCGTTGATCCAACCTGCCTGGCTGAGCCGGGCCGCTAGTGAACACTTCCTGGTCCGCGTATGATATACCTCCATGCCCATACTCTTGCGCAACATACCGCTTGGTTTGGAGGAGCCTGAAGATGAGCTGCTCATGCTCGCCGCCCGGCGACTGCGCGTTCCCGTCAGCGCGATTCGCAACTACGCTATCGTCAGGAGATCGCTGGACGCGCGAAAAGAGGACATTCGCTTCTCGTATCATCTGGAAATCGCCCTCGATGAACCGCTCCGCAAAGAGCGGAGCAGGTTGCGCCGAATCAAACCAGGGAACGCTTCCTGGATCGAGCCTGAGCCGATTCCTCAACTCGAGCATGGTATCCAGGAGCTGCGCGAGCGCCCCGTCGTTGTCGGCTTCGGCCCCGCGGGGATGTTCGCCGGTCTTCGTCTAGCCCAGCATGGCTACAAGCCCATCATATTCGAACGTGGTCGAGAAGTCCGCCGACGTCATCGCGACGTCCTCAAACGCTACTTCCGCGAGCGGGATTTTGACCCTGCTTCGAACCTGCTCTTTGGCGAGGGAGGGGCGGGTACCTACAGCGACGGAAAGGTCTACACCCGGCTGGGTGATCCTTTGTGCCGAGCGGTTTTGGAGACGCTCTATCAGCACGGGGCGGACCCTGATATCTTGATCAACGCCCGGCCGCATATTGGCAGCGATCGACTGCCCACCATCTGCACGAGAATCCGCCGGAAGATCGAGTCACTTGGCGGGGAGATTCACTTCGAGAGCGTCATCGACGACATTCGCGTGGATGATGAGTGCCTCGCAGCCATTCATGTTCGCACGACAGGCGAAAGGCCCACGGAGTCCTGGATGCTCTGCGGTCCGGTAATCTTCGCTATCGGCCATTCGGCACGGGATACGATTGAGATGCTCATCAACCGGGGAGTGCGGGTTACTCCGAAACCCTTTCAGCTTGGCGTTCGCATTGAGCATCCCCAGGCAATGGTCGACCGGTGGCAGTATGGCACTTTGGCCGGGCACCCACGGTTGGGGCCGGCGGAGTACAACGTCGTTGCCTCAGGCGCCGCCTCCGATTGTGGCGATATGTTCAGCTTCTGCATGTGTCCCGGCGGCATGATTCTTCCGGCGGTTGAGTCGCCTGGTCTGATAGCCACCAACGGGGCCAGTCGATCGCGGCGGTCGAGTTCCTTTGCCAACAGCGGATTGGTCATAACCCTGGATCCAGCCACGATGGGCTTGAATCCCCTTGAGGCACTTGCATTTCAACGAGGCTGGGAACACCTTGCCTTCCAAGTGACGGACGGCTCTTACAGGGTTCCCTGTCAACGCGCGTCAGACTATCTGCACGAGCGCCCGTCGGATGGCACCCTCAGCGTCAGCTGCCCGCTGGGCGGCCAGTGGGCCGAAATACGTACGGTGCTTCCGGAGGTCGTCGCTCGCGCCCTGGACCGGGGTCTGCCCATGTTGGAGCGGAAGTTCCCCGGGTTCGCCGGACCGGAAGGGCTTATTGCCGGACCGGAAAGTAGAGCATCCGTTCCGGTCCGCATTCTGCGCGATAGGGATACCCGGCAGGCAAGTCGTACCGCCAATCTGTACCCCGCAGGAGAGGGCAGCGGATACGCGGGAGGCATCGTCACCGCCGCCGTCGACGGCATGAAATCCGCCGACGCCATCATACAACGCTACGCCCCAACTGCTTGACGCGCCGGCGAGAGATGCTCGGGATGCAGCGAAACGTACACACGCCGAGTTGTGCCGATTTCGATCGCTGCTCGACGGGTATGTCGCTTCCACAGGCGATATTGCACACATATTGCTTGCGTGATATGATTCAAGCATGCAGGGCAATATTTCAATTGTTGAGC
>CP070744.1:5544018-5557026 GCA_020348265.1 Phycisphaerales bacterium
ATCGACGTCGCTATCGCCGTCGTAATCGCCAACGTCAATCGAATCACATTGGAACTGAGTCGGTTCGCATTCCGCGCTGGCCACTTCTGATGCGATCCACTCCTGATTTCTCTGGTGAAATCGCCAACGGTCCGCACCAAGATTACCGAAAAGAGTATACGGCGGGCTCACGACGAACTCATCACTGTGCGCCGGGGGACCCTGGTACATATCCCGTGCTCCTAGCGTATGCGCAAGCTCGTGGCTGAGGCGATAGAAGAAGCCGGAGCCTGGCCAATCGACATACACGCGCCCATGGGCTTCACACACATCTCCAGATCTGGCGGCACAGCAAGTGGCCTGTTCGTATTCGGGATCACAATCATCACTTGTGAATGCCCACAGCCTCACGGCAACACCAAGGCTTAAATTCGTTGCCCAGTTATTGTACTTCTCACCAGCCAATATCCACACCTCCTCACCTTCATCCGGGAAGTGGAATTCGGGGTTGACAACGATCCCAAGATCGCGACGGTAGAACTCGTTGACGTCGTCGAATAGATCCTCAAAATAGACTTCTGCTTCTGCTTTCGTGGGACCGACATTCTGGTCACTCCATACCCCATAAGATACGTCCACTCGGACGTCGAACTGTCGCAGGACTGCCCCACTAGGACATTCAACCGGATCAGCCTGCGCGTTCCGGGCCCCGAAAACGCAGGCAAACACGAACAGAAGATAATACATCCGATCGTCCACAACACGTCTGGTATACCTGGCCATTTGCATATACTCCCTTCGATTCTGGATTCCTCTTGTACACCACGAATCACCGTTCGCGATGATCCCGGTTCACTGATCTCTACGATTCAGAACAAAACCAGCATAGGTTCTAGCTGAGACTCCGGCCCAACGCATACCACCTCAGCTATTCTCACACTCACTCCGCCTTGTCGGTGTGCTTGGCTAGACCATCATCTCCACATCACCTCCCCCGTATGCCCTGGACACTGACGTGCAGTGCGAACCTGAACTCGATTACACAGCGAGTGCTGGACGCCTTGCGTCCACGCTTGTCAATCGCTGAACAGCCGCGCACACCTCATGCGCCGCCGGCAACCCGCGCCGCACGCGCCGCGCGGTGCGCCTGCACGTTTATCCCGGACAATACTTATGTTGCAGTGAATCCGTCCGAGCTATGTGCCCGTAAGTATCACCCCGCGCGCGCACAGCGCAGGAACACCAGTAGACCCAAGAGAAGCTTACAAGGCGTACCTCACGAATGAGGACTACTTCCTTCGACCCCGCCGCACTTAGTCACTCGGCACGGGGAGAGGCTTTTCGTCAACTTACACTCGACCAGAGTCCGGGCAACACCTGTCATGCTGCGCATCATGCGACTGGGGTAAGTCCACGTGAGCCAAAGCCCTTAGAGCAGAGTCCGTGCTGGTGCAGCACCTGCGCAAGTGCCTAGACCCGCGAAACGCGAGCCCTATACCCAGCAAGCCGGAGCGCCGTTACACAAACTTGAAGACTGCTCGCGTGTCCCCGCACCGTTGCCTCTCTCCTGTGAATGCGGAACGAAGCAATGAAGAAATCCACGCCTTGTATCAGCGTTCCATTATAGGACCCTTGCACGCCACGGTCAAGGACTTCTGCATAAATACACTCCGATTCGCGGAATCCCCCAACATGATGGATGCTGGGAGAGTAGAGGCAGGATTCTTCAGCGCTTTCGCTGCATTGCGCGTTGTATTTCGCGGTTCTGTTCGCGGGCTTTCATGCTTTGCCTCTTGTCGGTGAGTCTCTTTCCCTTTCCCAGTGCGAGGGATACCTTGGCAATGCCGCGTGCGTTGAAATACACACGTAGAGGGACAAGGGTTTGACCCTTCTGCTCGACCTTGGGTCTGAGTCTGGCAAGCTCGCGGGCGTGGACCAGGAGCTTCCGTCGGCGCTTGGGGTTGTGCCCGGCAACAGGCCCGAAGGCATACGGGGCGATGTGAAAGTCAATCAGCCACAGCTCGTCGCCGTCGATCCGGGCGAAGGCCTCGTCGAGAGAGGCGTCCCGATTGCGAAGACTCTTGACCTCCGTTCCCACAAGGACGATCCCGCACTCGATCGTCTCGAGGATTTCGTAACGAAAAGACGCCTTTCGGTTACGACACGCGGAATCGTCGGCTGGGCGCTTCTTTGACATAACTGCTTATTTTACAATAGGTTACGCGTTCGGCGGCAAGTACTCATTACGTTGCCGAATTGTAACGATTTTACTATAGACGGACTTTGGGGCAACAAGCGGCTGTCCGAGACGGCTGCGTGGGTTATAATGGTCTGAGGAGGAAGGTGCACCTTGAACGAAAACGCCAGCGGTGCCGACCGCCAACAAGAAGCACAGTTGATCGCACGCGCTCGAGAGGGCGACAGAGTTGCTCTGCGCGAGCTGGTCGATCTGCACAAAGATCGGCTCTTTGCTTTCATCTGGCGGATGACCCGCAATCATCACGACGCGGAGGATATCTGCCAGGAGGCGTTTCTAAAGGCATTCGCGTCGCTAGGCACGTTCTCAACCAAGTACCGTTTCAGTACGTGGTTGTTCACGATCGGTTATCGGGTCTGCTTGAACGGCCTGCGCCGCAAGCGCAATGTCACCGGCGAGTTGGACGTGTCAGCGCTTTCCCTGGCAGGCGAAAACGGAGCCTCCCAGTCTCTGGAATCGGAAGAGGCCGGGCAGCTCAAGCAGAAGGTCTGGGAGGCGGTGGATCGGTTGAGCATCCCGCAGCGGGCAGCGGTGCTGTTGTTTTATCGGCACGAGCTGAGTTGCCAGGAGATCGCCCGAGTGCTGGAATTCCCGGTAGCAACGGTAAAAAGCCACCTACACCGAGGGCGAGGTCGACTACGGGAAATGCTGGAGTCACTGAACGAAGAAGATTTGCATCAATTCCGCAGCCTGTCGGGGTAGGCAGGCGTATAAGGGATTGAACCGGTCGACTGGCATGTGCCGGTCGGCGGCAATGCGAATGATCGGACCATGTAATGCGTTGCGAAGAAGCACGGCAACTGTTTGACGCCTATTTGGACGGCGAGCTCTCCAAGTCGCTGGCTACGGAGCTTGCGGCCCACCGCGTGCGTTGCCCAGCTTGCAGACGGGCACTGGCTCTGCTGGAGGTAAGCGGGCAGATCATTGCATCGGATCGCGAACCGGTGACCCTGGACGAAGACTTCTCCGGCCGACTTCTCGCCTGTGTGGAGGCACCCGAACGTCGATGGCCTCTGCGCGTGAGGCGCACGCTGTTTTATGCCGGACCGCTGGCGGCTGCGGCAGTAATCGCATTGGCGTTCTTGGGCGTGTTCGACCGGGGCAACGGCGCCCAGCCTCACGAGGTGGCGGGTCATAAGGAGACGCGCGAGGTGCCCGTCTACGTTCCGGGAGAAGAGTCAACAGGGGATAGCGGCGTCAACTCACCGGACGAGACTGCCGCTGCCGAATACGCTCTGGAGCAGTGGATGAAGCAGGCCCAGCAGAACAGCGAAGCCAAGCGCCAGAGTGTGGAGTCCCTTCATAAGGCACTGGACCTGACCATCGGACAATGGCTGGACATTCTGGAGGAGGCCAAGGATGCCTCCGCGTCTGAGGAGCACTTCCCCGGCGCGGATACACCTCTCGAGGTCGACGGTAACGAGACGGATCCGATCGATATCCCGGTTGATCCGGTCGACTGACGGACCAGGAACCGCAACCCCTGGCGCTGTTTCTGCCGATATTCTTCTATATTGTGCGTGTTGGGCCGCATTCGGCACAGGCGTTGTGACGGGAATCCTACGCGGCAACGGACTCAGCTCGCCTTGGGTGCACATGGAAGGCTGTCCGGCACTGCGACTGATTGACGTAAGAACAACACCCGGAAGACGGTTTCTTTGACAATCCACTGTCATGACGGCGTTTCGCATAGATCGGCACCTCGCCGGGGCAGCGCGCACATTCGCGGTGCGGCTTCCCAAGGACTCTCGCGGGAAGACCTCCAGCCGACGAACGTGACAGGGCGCCGGTCCGCCGCATCGATTGGGATTGCGCCTTTGGCAGGCGCGGTGCTGCTGAGTCTCACTGCTGTCGCTGTGGTATCAGCTCAACCCAGAGCCGGAGGTCCAACGAGACCGACTCCTTTCGAGCGTTATGTTCCCGCCACAGCCGATCTGTTCATTACCATCCGCGATTTGAGTGAAGTGGATTCCGCACTCCACCGCGCCCATGCGTGGAGGCTCCTGCCGACACTGGCAGGAAGTCCTGCAGCCGGTCCGCGGACATTCGACCTCCGCGCTGCTGTTACCGCGCTTGTGGGGCGTAACAGCCTGATAGGTATCGACGAGTTGATGCAGGCGGAGGTGGGTATCGTCGCCGACTCCTGGACCGAAATCGGGGGGGCGGTATGGTTCGTGCGCGTTTCCGACGACGAGGTTCTCAATAAGTGGTTCCCCAGGAGGCGAAACAGAGGGCGCATCAGACGCGACCCGTTGAGATCGTTCCGTACCTCCGACGGAATGAACGTCTGCGTACAAGGAGATGTCGTCGCAATGACACGTCAAAGGCGAGGCGAATCCTTGCTGCGCCAAGTTCGCCGTTTGATGTCACAGCGCGGCGGTGACTCACTCGAAGGTTCGGACGTTTACCGCGAGTTGGCCAGCTATCTGCCGGGCAGACATCTGGCAATCGCCTATGTTTCCACTCATCCGGCGCAGATGCCCGGTGGCGCAGGTGCTCCCGCGCTGCAGACGCCTATTGGGCGGGCGGCCGTTGGCCTCTATGAGCGGGAAGGTCGAATAGAGTT
Organism: Phycisphaerales bacterium; assembly: GCA_020348265.1. Taxonomy (GTDB): domain Bacteria; phylum Planctomycetota; class Phycisphaerae; order UBA1845; family UBA1845. The sequence goes on from CP070744.1 coordinate 5,548,821, forward strand.
GGCTATCCGCGGATCCCGGGCGACGCCGCGACCGGACGTGCCTTTGCAGACTCACGCGGTCAACACATTGATGAGTCTGCCGCAGACTACGTTGCTGGCGACGGCCATTACCATTGACTTTGAGCGCGCATACGCCGTAGCCACACAAAGTCCCTCTCCAGGAATATGGGGGCGCTACCTGACGATTCTGGCGGGGTTGGCCAGACATGCCTCTGCGACAGCAGACCCTCAGACGCGGCTCGGATCTCACTTCATTCTGATCTGGGGACAGGATCTTAGCGAACAGGGCTCGACGCCGCAGATTGCCCTAATGGTGGAATCGTCAAATCCACACGCCGTAGGGGCCGACTTCACCCGAATCGTGCGCAATATTCTCAAGCTGCTGCCAACGAGTGATCCGGTGAACAGTGAGGCAGTGCCGACCATAGCATCGGTCAGGCACTTGGGGACAACGATCGAACACGTGTCTCTGCAGTCCTACGCCGAGGCATCAACCTCTGCATCCGCCCGCCTGATGGCAGGCCTGGATCCAGCCTGGGCGGTTTGGCGCGACTGGCTCATCCTTGCTATGAGTCGTGAGCACCTCGAGCGGATTCTCGACGCACAACACGGACTCATCCCAACCCTTGCGTCGGTGGAAGACGCGCAAGAGCTGCTCAACCGCAAAGTGGATCGAACGGTCGTCGCCCTTGCCCAAGCGGGACTGGCCGCGGACGTTCTCGATCGTTGGATCGAAGACTATGAGACCGGATCACCCTCGCTGTTGGCACCGATATGGTGGGCACCACCGTCTCACTCATCCACGCCCATCGAGACGCGCCTGGGCGTTTCATTGGGCGAATCGAAGATGTCCGGCGCTGTGGTTGTCTCAGGCGTTTCCGACAAGTCCAGCGCAAAGAAGCGCCTGCAGACTGACGATCTAATTCTGGGCATCGATGGTCGACTACTCGATCTGCACTCGCCGGAGCAGAACCTGAACCAGGTAATCGCGCGAGTCTCCGCCCCGGCGAGTGTGAAGCTGAGGGTCCTTCGCGGCGAGACCATAACGGATGTGATGATCCCGGTCGACGCCTTGGGGACAGGTGCGGAGAAACCTCTGCTCAACGCAGCCGGCGCCGTTCGCGAATTGGCTTCCCTTGGGCGGGACGTTCGCTTCGCGACGTTCTCCTTGCACGCCGCCGGAGAGAAACACCACTCGGCAAGGCTCTCGCTGAGATTCGCGCCCTCGAATGGACCTCAGGTGGGACCGTCCGGTCAACTGCCTTGAGGCAGAACCGGCCCGTCCGCCAATCACTTCGCTTTGGAAGACCCGGTATTCACTCTTGCGTAACGAGCTCCACTTGCCGCGGGTCACCGTTGGCCCTTGGTCAGTTCCTCAATGCGATCCAACGCCGTAAGCCGGCCTTTGGACGTCTCCCCCATGCGGTAGGGGTCGACCTTACCGGCATAGAGATATAGGCTCCGGGCGTCATCAAACTGCTGTCGGTACAAGGCCAAGTCCCCACGGGCCATATATGCCGCCCCAGCGTTCGGGTCGAGGGCAAGGGCCTGTTTTATGTACTCTTCAGCCTCTTCATACTCACCACGAGGAATGAGTATCTGGGCGAGCAGCGCCAGGTTCTTCGGACCGGGTGAAATCACCAGAGCCCTGCGCAGCACATCTTCCGCCTCCTCTTCAAGTTCCAGCGCCAAGTATACATGGGCCAGCTGAGAAAGAAGTTTGCGGCTTTCCGGAACCTCGGGGAGCACCTCGTTCAGCAAGGCCAGGGCTTCCTCGTTCTTACCTTCACCGGAGAGTGCCTTGGCAGTCAGGATCTTGTTCAGGGCAGGCATCATGTCCTTAGGGTCCAGCTTTCCGACGTTTGGATCGGTGTCTCCGCCTCCGATGTACCCGAGAGACTCCAGCCGCGCAATCGTTTCCGGGTCAAGCACCTTTGCCAACCCGGCAACCTCCTCCGGAGCAGGCCATCGCGCGAGCATCTCGTCCAACATGGCGACCAACTCGTCTCGCGCAGTCGCCGCTAGCCCCGGGGGATCTACAAACAGGTTGGTAAGCTCTTTAGGATCATTACGCAAATCGTAGTATTCTTGTCGCGGGGCAAGGATGTACTTGTCTTGGTGACGGCGCAATCCAAACAGCGCCGCCCAGCTCATATCCAAGTAAGGGACCATGGTCTCTACGTAAACCACCCGTTCACGGTCCAGTCCCGCCAGCAGGCTGATCCCGTCGCAGGGACCGATGTAGGGCACACCGAGAAGGTCGAGAACGGTGGGAAACACATCGACGGTCGACACGACCACGTCATCGACAACATGCGGGCCCTGGAAGATCCCCGGACATGAGAGGATCAGGGGCACGTGCATAACGGAGTCATAGACTAGCATGGCGTGGGTCTTCTCGCCGTGTTCATCCAGTCCTTCACCGTGATCCCCCAACACCAGGAAGATCGTCCGGTCGGCGTACCCCAGTTCCCGAACGGTCGTCATTAATCGCCCAACCTGTTCGTCGGCGTAGGCTATCTCCGCTGCGTATGGATCGCGCGGAAAGCGGCTCGCGTAGGGCTCAGGAGGCAGGTAGGGCTGGTGGGGGTCAAAGTAATGGACCCACGCGAAGAACGGTTTCGTGGCTTTGCGATTCCTAAACCAGCGTACGGCTGAGTCGGTTACGGCGGTGGCATTGCGCTCATTGATGAAGTCATGGCCTTTCTCAGCCCCGGTGGGGTCCACCTCGTCGTCAAAAGTGTCAAACCCTTGGTTTATGCCCGTTCGGGCGGCGAGCACAAATGCAGCAATAAACGCTGCCGTCTCGTACCCGGATCGCTTGAGCACCTCTGCCAGTGTGACGTACTCCTGTTTGAGATCGAAAGTACCGTTGTTGCGCACCCCGTTATTGGGGGGGTAGAGTCCCGTGAACATTGCCGCGTGTGAGGGGAGAGTGACGGGCACGGGAGTGACGGCATCAGCATAGACAATCCCATTCTCAGCAATTCCGTCGAGAAAAGGGGTTTCGGCATTCTCGGCCCCGTAACAACCCAAATGATCCGCCCGGGTAGTGTCCAGGGTGATCACCAAGACGTTGTAGCCCGCCGCCGCCCCGCTCTTTACGGCCTTTAGGGAACCGGGATTCGCACCTGAAGGCTTCGGCCAAAAGACCAAGCCTATGCAGACCAGCACGACAATGGTGACCCCGGCTACACCCAGCAGCCATCGTGAGCCTGCGGGTTTGCCGGACTCCGACGGTTGTTCTCTTGAAGTACGTTTTCGCGTGCGTCTGACCATCTAATCATTCCCCACCATTGCAGGGCCAAAGGTATCCACCTTCAGTCCGCAATCTCATTCCCATCACCGAGGTCCGGATCGAAATAACGCTGATTCGATTCATAGAGTCTCAGTCGTTCTTCGATGAACCCTTTCCGCTGTATATCACCTGACGCTTTCGCCAGTTCAATCGCCCGCCGGGCCGCCTCGATCGCACCGGGAAAGTCTCCTTGGGCTGCCCGTGCAGCGGCCAAGGTGTCGAAGGCGCCCGGGTGACTCGAGGTGGATTGGCAGCCCTGTTCAGCCAGGGTAACGGCACGGTCGATCTTCTCCGGTGAGGTACCGGGGGTAGTCGCATACAGCCAAGCCAGCGCTAAGGAGAGGTACAACTCGTTTGGCATGAGCGCCTGAGCGACCTCCAGACGATCGAGCGCATCTGCCCGCCGGCCGGCGCCGAGCAACCCCTGCCACAGATACTTGTGGGCATTGGCATTGGCACTGTCGTACTCAAACGCCTTCTCGATCAGTGGAACACCTTCCGCAGGGCGCTTCAACATCACGAGCACGGCGCCCAGGTGCGCCAGGTAGTCGGCCGACTCCGGGTTCTCCTGAACGCAGCGTCGCAGGTAAGGTTCGGCCTGCGAGCCTTGCCCCAACGAGAACAAGGCCATACCCAATCCACAGTGAGCTTCAGCCTTCTCGTCACCAAGCTCCAGGGCCTTTTCGAAAGATGTGGCAGCATCCTCGAAGCTCTTCAGCTCTAGAAGCTGACTGCCCACGTCGCACAACAACTGTTGCCCCTTAACCCTCAGCGTATCCTTTGAGCGAAAGAGGTCCATCGCTTCATCCATACGCCTCAAGCCCAGATAGGTGATAGCCAGCCAGGGCTTTAACGTCGGTGCGTCAGGGTTTTCTCTCACCAGCGGCTCGAGGATGTTAAGGGCACTGTTGAGATCTGCTATCCGGACCATTTCTCTGGCTTGCTTGAACGCGACGACAGCCTCCATCATGTCTTTGGGATCTCGCCGGTCGACTCCATCGTCGAATTCCTGCGGCACGGAATCCGACTCCAGGTAACCCAGACTGGCAAGCTGCCTGCGCGTCTGTGCATCGAGTTCAACATCAGCGGGTGCGTATTTCTCCGTATCCATCGTCGAGACCAGAGCCTGCAGGTCGTCGTGAAGTCGCTTTACAGTATCGGGATGTTGTTCGGCCACATTGTTCGCTTCGCCGGGATCCGACCGCCAGTCATAGAGTTCGGGTTTGGGAGCTTGGATGTACTTCCAATTATCGGCAACAAGCGAGCGCAGTGCGGCCCATCCGAAAGTCACACGTGGGTACCAAGTTTCGCCATAGACCGGCAGCGTCGGCACCTCGCCCGTGCGACATGCGTGGGCCAGACTTCGACCATCGAGATCCGTCGGCGGGACCCAACCGAGTAGGTCAACAATCGTCGGAAAGACATCTACGAGGCGCACGGGCGCTTCCACCACCCGCGGTTCGGGCATGACCCCGGGGGCAGCCATGATGAGCGGCACGCGCATCGTCGCGTTGTACAGGAGCAACCCGTGCTCCATCTCTCCGTGATCGCCGAGTCCTTCGCCGTGATCTCCAACCACAACGATGAGCGTATCATCACGCAGACCCTTGTCGCCAAGCCATTTCAACAGGCGGTCAATCTGTGAATCGACGAAGGCGACCTCACCGTCGTAAGGGTCATCGAATCGCACCGCGAATTCCACGGGCGGCTCGTAAGGATCATGGGGGTCGTAGAAATGCACCCAGGCGAAGAACGGTTTATCAGACTCTGCATCGAGCCAGCTCAGGGCGGAGTCGCAGACGGCGTCCGCGGGGCGTTGCGCCACTATGAGCTTGTCGCCGCTTTGCCGCTCCGTCATACTATCATCATACACATCGAACCCCTGATTCAATCCAAAGGACGAGTTGAGTACCACCGCTGCAATGAACGCCCCCGTTCGATATCCGTGCGTTCTGAAGACCTCCGCAAGAGTGGGCAACTCCTCCGCCAGACCGCCGCCTCCGTTGACTTGGATGTTGATCGCAGGAGGCCACCGTCCCGCAAACAGCGAACCATGAGAAGGCAAGGTCAAGGGAACCTGGCAGAACGCCGCATCGAACCGGACACCCGACTGGGCCAGCGCATCCAGTGCGGGAGTCTGGGCAGCGGAGTAACCGTAGCAGCCCAATCGGTCCGCTCGTGTTGTGTCCAGGGTGATGACCAAGACGTTCTGGATAGCTGATGAACCGCCCGCTGTCTGAGGTGTAGAAGCACTGTCTTCGATAGTCGGACCCGGCCAGAACACCACCACGCCACACACTGCAAGCGGCACCACTACTAGGAGCAGAGCCGGGCTCCATCTGCTCCCTGACGACGGCGGCGAGCCGGATTGAGGCGTTTGAGCGTGTCTTCTCTTGCGTTTGGCCATCTATGTGCACTCCATTGTAGCCAGGACCTCAAAGGACCCTGCTTTGAATACAGGCGGTTGCGTTCCTGACGCGTCTACATCTACGGCGTACAGGATCGGTGTAGATTCCCGAGACCTTAAGCGGCACGTCGTAGTCTAGCACGTTCAGAAGTCTCGACCATTGGCAACGCCCGAAAGCAACGCCCTATAACTCCGGAGAATCGGCCTCAGCAGACGACACCCTAGTCATCGTCGCGCACAGGCAGCAGCATCTCCCTTAGCCAAGCCCATTCCGAGCGCTTCACTGATACGAGAAGCCAGATGAAAGTTGCAATTGCAAAAGTCGCCGTCGGGTCGGTCAATAGTACCGTTTCGGCGCGGGCGAGAACGTCCTTCCAGAACGGACTCATCTCGAACAATGCATAAGACTTGGCCGCTCCAAAGCCGTTGTTTGCCAATGTCAGCGAGAGTCGAACAACGATAAAAACGTGGACAAGCAGCAGACCCCACAGAAGCGCCCAGCCCCGCCGAGACCATGACATCGGCTTGGCAAGGATCAACGCAAGCATCCAGGCGGTCGGCCAGTAGCCCACCGGTCGGCTGCTTGTTCGCAGCACTCCGTAAGGCCCGGGAACCCCACGGTTGGACATGACCATCAGCGTGTCCATCACATCAGTGGGCGGCGGGAGTCGAAACCCGGGTGGAGGATCCACCAGAGTTACGGACTTCAAATCCTCCATCAGAAACTCGGAGTGCAGATCCAGGAACCGAACCCGTCCATCCGACCAGGCCCAGAAACGACGAAAGAACACATCCCCGCCCGTCCTGAAAGCGCCGGAATACGCGCTCTGCAGCCCCGGCCAGGGGATCATCAACAGGGTGTAGAACAACAAGACAAAGAAAGAGAAACGTAGGATGACTCTAGTGGGATTCATCGTGGGTTTGCGCCCGGCGCTTCCGCGCGTAGTGCGCGGCCCAAAGCGCCCAAAAGAGTATCGCCAGGAAGATGAACAGAGCCTGCCAAACGTCCAAGTGCATGGCATCGAACAGCTTCGGAGCGTAGATCCCAGTTAACAACAAGCTGATTATTCGCAGCAGGTTTATCACTGCTAGGGCGATCGTGCCTACCATCGCTGCACAGATCCTGGGCAGGAAGGGAACCGGGGACGCCAGAACCGCCGCCACGAACAATGCCGTCGGCTGCACCGCATCACACCCGCGACCGACGGTAACGGACCAGCGCGGCTCTGAGACCTTCTGATCACGAACAGCGATGTCGTAACCGACGACATCGAGAATCCCACCGGCCAGGCGAGCATTCAACCTCAGATAGGAGGGGAAAAAAGTCTCTCGGGCGAAGGTTGTCGTAGTGGAGACGTAGTAGACGCCCATCATAAGGCCAAAGAAGAAGAGAAAACGCAAATCCCGGCCGTGAGTCTGCATCCACGATCCACCGCTCTTGCCTCTGCGCCCGCGGCCTCGTCCCTTCCCTTCCGCACCGCCCCGCTTGGCAGACGGAGAGGGCCCCCCAGTCCCGCTTGTGGAACGAGGCTGGCTACCTTCGTCGCTTCGATGATCTCTCTTCTTGCCCACTGTGTTTATCGCTCTTAGCGTCTAGCATTGCCTATATCGGCGAGTATGTAAAGCGAATGCATCCTGCAGCCCTGTTCCAGGCCGCCTCCTATACCTGCGAAGAGCTGCTCCGCGCAGACAATGCCGCCTGTGGTCGCCAGGCGACCACAGGCGGCAGTAGTATTGCATAACTCCGTCGTGACCAGCCACCCGCAGGTACCACAGGCCCACAAGCTGGCAAGGATCCCTGACCAGCTAAGCCCGTTTGCCGCGGATGCAAGCCTGATGATCCAGCCGATTGGCCGGATCGGAACATTCCATAACACCACGACCAACTTTGTCGCAGTGTCGAAATAGTGCAGGCACGGCCGCGAGCAGGGTCATTGTGACCCTGTTCGCAGGCCGCGCCTTTCAGCTTAATTCAAACTAGCCCAGCTCGGGCCGACGGGCAAAGTAGACCTTGCCAGCCACCAGCAGCAACAGGGCCATAATCAGCAGACCCCACTCCGATACGGTCGGAATGGCATCGTCACACGGACCGAACACAGCATCATCAACGCCGGCGCAGGTGTCGAAGCAGTTCTCGAAACCATCGCCGTCGTCGTCCTCGTTGTCGTACGGGGTGCTGTCACAACCACAGGCCGGCTCTACCTGCCATACCGGATTGTTGTCGCACTCGTCCAGACAGTCGGCTACGCCGTCATAGTCGGTGTCGGTGTCGGAATTCCCGCAACCGCACTGACCGGGATCGATCTTGTTCGGATCGTCCGGACAGCCGTCAACACCATTGCAGGTGCCGTCGCCGTCATCATCCTGCTCATCAGCAGGCTCACAGGCGTTGCCTTCGCCGTCGTCGTTGCAGTCCTCCTGCCCGGGGTTGTAGTCATCGGGGCAGTTGTCGCACGAGCCGAAGAAGCCGTCGCCGTCAGGATCCTCCCAGCCGACCGGGT
>CP070744.1:5557126-5597220 GCA_020348265.1 Phycisphaerales bacterium
GACTCGAATCTGGGTCTTCGCTGGAGATGGTGGCGAGAACTCGCGCATGAAAGTCCATAATGTCTCTGCGGATAGCACGGTCCATCCCGGCCCTTAGGGGAGAACATCCGGGCTCCTACGGACAATCACCCGGGTCGACGTTGTTGCCCGCCCACGAATAAGGCCGACCCATCAGGCCGAACAGAATCTGATTGAGGTCGCCGACGTTCAAAATCGCCTGCGGACGGTAGAAGGGCGCACCTTGGCCTTCCATGTCGACCCATGTCCAGTGTGCCTGCGGTTTCGGATCACCTGGCAGACCGTAGTTGAGGTTCGTAAGCAGGTATCCTGAAATGTCCCCGACACTCAGAATCTGATTCGGTGGATCGAACTCATCCGTAACCGCATCGACCGGGCCGACCACGTCGCCGTAATTGCCCGGTGGAGGTCTTAGAATCGTCCCGATCATCAACGGGTCACTGCATAGATCACCCGTTGGAGGCACACAGGCGCTCACCGCATACGTCGCTACGGGCGTAATCTGGCAATCGCTGATGTGCAGCAGGGACGAATCAGCCACGCCGAAATCGTTCCAATTCTGGGAATGCGGTGTCGTGTCCAATCTGGCAAACCAATCTTCGTCTGTACAACCACCGGACAGCCTGCACCCAAGCGGTTCTTGCTGAGGCTCTTGCACCCACCAACTCAAACCTTCATCCGGATGATGTACGCATGGCGTCGTGATAACGCAGGTTCCACCACCGCACGCAGCATCATTCGAGCAGGTAATGTCTGGGTCGTTGTCACAGACGTTGGGGCAGTCAGCGTCGACCGAGCAGGTTCGGCGCAGATCGCCCGTGCAGCGCATCATCTCCACCAACTCGACTTTGTATGCAACCTCGTTGTCGGCATTGCTGCTGGGATCAATGGAGATGTAGCGGTGCTTGCGGGTATCGTGTGGCGATGCCGGCAGCAGCGGTTGATACACGTCGCACGCATCGGGAATGCCATTGCCATTGGTGTCGGCACATGCTGGATCGCCTGCGCAATCGGTTAGATCGCAGTCGTCTGGAATTCCATTCGAGTTGCAGTCCACCAGTTCCACCTCACATCCGTCCGGGATTCCGTTGTCATTGCAGTCGCCACACGCCGGATCATCTACACAATCAGCTATGTCGCAATCATCGGGGGCCAGGTTGTCGTCACAATCCCGCGAAAACCAACTCGAGGGGTGGAGAGAAATGTCGTCAACGTAGAACGGCTCCGGGCCGTAGGCGAGAGGATGGACTGCGGCAATCTCCAACGAGCCCCCCAATTGGGTCCAAGCGTGCATGTCGAGCAACTTGCCGTCGTAGTAATTAGCCACCAAATCCTGCTCAAAGTTGATCACGAAACGCAGCTCGACCCATTCGCCGGTGATAAGGGGCAATCGGGCCGGGGTAAAATCGCTGTACAGATACCCCTCTTCAGGCGCGGCATACACTTTAGCCCCGGGCCTGGTTCCCGAAGGCGATCCACTGTAATCGGAATTGAGTATGAAATATGAGTCACCCGTGCTTTCTGACGGGACGAATATCCACGCGCGCACCGTCCAGGACGCCGAGACACTCTGATCGTACCCCGTGAGCGGGCGGAGGGTGTCCTCGAAATTGCCGTTTCCGACAGCAAGGCTCTGTAGATCACCGGGCCCGTGGTTTCGGTCGGCTGTCACGTATCCGGCCAGACTCGGATCATTTCCGAAGCCGATCCAGCCGTTGTAGCCCTGAATCGACCCAATGGGGTAAGTCTCAAAATCGTCACACCACGCCTCACCGTTGTTGGCCGATAGTGTGCAAGTGCCTTGCTCTACGGTAACGATGTCCTCGATCTGGCATTCATCAGGTATGTCGTCCGGCTGGCAATCGTCGCTGGTCTCGTCGATTATGTCGCAGGCATCCGGTACGCCATTGGGCTGGCAGTCAGTTTTGCAGTCGTCGGGTACCCCGGAGCTGTCGCAGTCGCTTATTAGCCCGCAACCCGGTGCTCCTGCGCAGCCTCCGCTGCAACTGATGTCACATTCATCCGGGAGGCCGTTCTCGTTGCAGTCGCCCTCGCAGCCGTCAAGAATACCGTTGCTGTTGTAGTCGGTGCTATGGCCCGAAGTGATGTCGCACTCGTCAGGGATCTGGTTGTCGTTGCAGTCCAGTGCGGTTCCACAACCGGGAACGTCGCAGGGACCACCTGAGGATTCACAACTGAGATCACAACGGTCTGGGATTGTGTTGCCGTTGCAGTCCTGGGGGCTGTAGTTTACGTACGTGGTTGAATAACCGACCTCCGAGCAGCCATACTCGATGAGCATATAGCCATCCAAGCCCCAGGTGGTGCCCCATGAGTTGCGGAGGATCCACGCGCCGTCCTTGCCCAGGCTGTCATCCCAGCCCACCAGAATGATGGCGTGATTGATCACCCCGGTCTCATCCGCGTTGAATACTCCGTCGTCATAGGTTCGGAAGGCATCGCTAACGTGAATGCCGGTTGACACCGGGCCAAAGTCAAGGATGGCCTGCTTGATCTGCCCAACAGTCGGCGTACCCGACAAGGGGCCAACCGCCGCCCAGGAGAATATGGAATGCGGGTGCGAGTAGGGACATCCGCAGGGTGAGTCCAAGGCTACATACGGGAAGTCTGCCTCCAGAACGGCTCCGCTATCTCCGCAAGGGTCCTGCTTACCATTTAACTTGACGTACTCGTAGACTTCGGTCGTCCAACCACCGAGGACGCAGTCCCCCGCCCCCGTGCAACTGACCAGCCACTGTTCCGACAGATCAGTGCTGAGGCTCTCGTTGATCAGGAGCGTGCTTTCCACGACGCCAATGCCGGCGAATGCCCAACAACTACCGCAGGACGCCTGGTCTCGGATCGGGGTGCAAGCGCCGAAGTCGCGCCAATCGTAGGAGGATGGCAGATCGCGCCGCGCAGGGCGGTCGTCAAAAACTGCCTTGGAACGCCAATCCGGAGGCTCGACCAAACCACACAACTCGCGCATGGGTCGGCTAGTAGCCTCACTCTCACCTACCGTAAAAGTCCAGCCCTCGGCTTTGCCTCGCTCGCTCAGAGCCGCAATATCCTCCGGGGTAAGCTGAGCGTAGGATCTCCCTCCCACCGCGCACACAAACGTCACTACTGCCAGCGTAATAGCGGATTTCCCGTTCATTCTATTCTCCTCTCGTCACCACTGCGGGTTGTGTCTACCCTCTGTCCCGCGCACCGCGGCGCAGAATGTTGTGATCCACACGTTCATGCCGCGTTTGCGTCCAAGCGCGCGCACCACCACTGTCCGTCCGATGTCCGTTAGCACGCTGACAACGGATCAATGGCCTTGCCCATTCCTTCTTGAGACCCCCTGAGACGCAACCTGCCCAGAGAAGGCAAGTATCTCGAATGCCGCTGGAGCACGCAGGCGACTTCCGAACATAGGTCTCCTAGGGGAAGTACGAAATCGGGGCCTAAAGTTGCGCGCTACAATTGTCTTTGCAGTTGCAGACGCCAGCCAGACGCTGTTAAAGAGGAAGACAAAGCATCACAGTCGGCGATGGCCCAGGATCCCAGACACGGGGGTCTCGGCACAAAGTAACCTGCATTCCCCTGAGTATCCGCTGACCCTTACTGTCGATAAGCAAGCTATGCTGTAAGTCCAATCCTCGTAGTGGTCGGGCTGGGGTTTCGGACTTTCGCAGCAGGGCTAAGGCATAGAGATGACGCCATCACCCTGCCTCGGTACGCGGACGACTGATGTGGAGAGCGCGACAATCCGGTAGGATAGACTGAGGCCGGTGCGCCAACCCCAAGTGTGCTTCCGGTGGCGCGGGCCCTTCAAAGAGACTGGTGCCGGTGTCTGAGAAACCACGGAAACGCGTCGTGCCGATACTCAAGTCTCTCAGTGACGGCAACTCGCAAGCAGCGGACAAGCTGCTTCCTCTGGTTTACGACGAGCTGCGCGTTCTTGCTCGGGCGCGGTTGCGCGGCCGTTTATCCGGACAAACGCTTCAACCCACGGCACTGGTACACGAGGCCTATTTGCGCCTGGTCGGCGACGAGGATCCCGGCTGGCACGGTAGAGGGCACTTCTATGCTGCGGCTGCCCGCGCCATGCGACAGATCCTCGTCGAACAAGCGCGGTGTAAGACGGCCACGAAGCGGGGAGGGAATCGCCGCCGCGTTCCCACGGGAGAATGTGAGCCGGCGGTCGAGCCGCTACCGGAGGAAATCCTGGCCATTGACGAGGCTATCAAGCGTTTGGAATGTGAGGATCCGCGGAAAGGTAAGATCGTAAATCTGCGATATTTCGCGAGGATGACCGTCGCAGAAACTGCGGCCGCTTTGGACATATCTGCAGGTACGGTCGTCCGCGAATGGCGATATATCCGGACGTGGCTCGAAGCCGAATTGACCAGCGAGAACTAGCCATTTCGACACGTTCGAGAGCGCCCCTAGGTGTTTCACAACGACACGGTCGGAAAGGCCCTGAGAACGGCGCGCATATTCCGTGCCAGAATACGTACTGGGTTTTTGAGTACTGACCTGCTGTGGAGCAAAGTGGTGGCCACGGGACAACGACGGGAAGCCGAGGAATTATTCCAGCAGACAGTGGATCTGCGCCCGGAGCAGTGGCAAGGCTTTCTCGATGAACGGTGTTCGACCGATCGCGTGCTTCGCGGCGAGGTTGACCGCCTGCTTGCTCACTTCGGAAAGACCAACGTCGCATCTCTGGACGCCATCGACCAAATGGACGAGTTGGACATCGATCTTATCGGCCGACACGTTGGTCCCTACAGACTGTTAAGGCTCCTCGGTGAAGGGGGGTTCGGTTCGGTCTACATGGCTCAACAGGAGCGGCCGATTCACCGGAATGTTGCTTTGAAGGTCATCAAGCTGGGAATGGACACTAAACAGGTCATTGCCCGCTTCGAGGCTGAACGGCAGACACTGGCGATGATGAATCATCCTAACATTGCCACCGTGCTCGATGCCGGATCAACTGATACGGGACGGCCATACTTCGTAATGGAGCTTGCGGAGGGTGCCCCGCTCACAGAGTATTGTGACAAACAGTGCCTGTCGATCGAAGGCCGGCTGGAGCTGTTCGTCAAAGTTTGCTATGCGCTGCAACACGCGCATCAGAAAGGTGTAATCCACCGGGACATCAAGCCATCGAACGTGTTGGTCACGCTGCAAAACGGTGATGCCGTGCCGAAGATCATCGACTTTGGCGTCGCCAAGGCGATGAGCGAGCCTCTCACCGATAAGACCCTCTTCACGGAGTTCCTGCAGTTCATCGGCACGCCACAGTACATGAGCCCTGAACAAGCGGAAATGAGCGGGTTGGACATGGATACCCGCACGGATCTCTATTCGCTCAGTGTGATTCTATATGAGTTGCTTACGGGCACGACTCCTGTCGAAGGCAAGAAACTGCAAGGTCTCCCATTCGGAGAGGTTCAACGGATCATCTGTGAACAAGATCCCTCTACGCCATCACGCCGGATTAGCGAGTTGGGAGATGAGCTTGAAGAAGTGGCAAAGTGTCGCGGTGTCGAGCCGCAGACCATCAAGCGAATCGTCCGCGGCGATCTGGATTGGATTGCGATTAAAGCGCTGGAGAAGGATCGCGAGTGTCGTTACCAAACGGCCGGCGATTTCGCGGCCGACGTCGAGCGATACCTCCGCAACGAGCCCGTGCACGCTGGCAGGCCGGGAGCAGGCTATCGACTGCGCAAGTTCGTAAGACGCAATCGGGTTGGAATTCTGGTGGGTTCGCTAGTCGCAGCTGCCCTGCTTACAGGCTCTATGCTGGCAACCTTCGGGTTGATTCGTGCCCGGGAAGGGGAGCGACAGGCGGCCCGCGAGGCAAAGACCGCCAAAGCAATCAACGCGTTCTTCAGTGAAATGCTCGCTTCGGTAGATCCGATGCACATGCAGCTTCTCTCCGCGTTCGCACCCGGGGAGCAAACATCCGCAAATCTCCGATATGACGCCGTTGGCGACGTATCGGTCGCGGAAATGATGTGCAAGGCGGCACAGCGCATAGACGAGGTTTTTGTGGACAAACCGGAGCTTGAGGCAATCGCCCGTGAAACAATCGGGATGACCTTGCTGGGATTGGGGCGTTATGCGGATGCAGAGCCACAATTGCTAAGCGCGCTGGACATTCGTCGGAACATTCTGGGTGAAGACCATCCAGACACTTTACGCTCCATGCTCGCCGTTGGTGATTTGAGACTGATGGTGGGGCGAAGCCACGAAGCAGAAACATTGGTTCGCATTGCGTGCAACCGCATGCGTCAGCTCTATGGTAACGAGCACGACAAGACGCTGAGTTGTACATCCGTTCTTGCATCCGTGCTCGCTGATCGCGGCAGCTACGACGAGGCCGACGTCGTTTTTAACAAGACACTCTCGACACAACGACGCGTTCTCGGCTCCGACCACCGCGATACTCTGGCGACTATGTGGAGATGGTCGGTTTCTTATTTCGCCTACAAGTCGGTATGGAATCCCGTGTGGAAACTGTCTGAAGGTCAGAACCTGGCCCGCGAACTGCACGAGATCGCCCACCGCACGCTCGACTCGGACGACAGCCTGTATGTCCTGTCTGATCCGCTCTTGGGTTGCTGGCATCTATCGCACTATGAATACGACAAAGCCGAGGCGCTGCTCAGACTCGGCCTCGAACAGTGTCGTCGCGTCCTCGGGGATGCACACCCCTTTACATACATGACCATGCACGCGCTGGCCCTTTCGCTGCAGGGGCGCGCCGCGGAACAGGAGAAGGAGCACCTCCACCGCCAAGCCCTCGCCGGACTGCGCAGCAGCCGCGGGAAACTGTACTGGCAGACTATTGGCACAGCGGCAAGTTTCGCACGGTGGTACGCCCTGCGCGGCAAGTTCGAGCCAGCCGAAGAGCTGTACCGGTCGCTGCTGGACGACTGTATGACTGCTTCAGTGGAAACGCACACCTACACGCTCATCCTGATGAGCCGGTTCGCCGATTTCTTGGAACGTATCGGCAAGTTTGACGAAGCCATCTCCGTGAGGCGACAGCGACTGGCCGCGGTGAAGCAGCGTGATGGGGGGATGACCGATGAAGTGCTCGAGCAAAAAGCCCTCTTGGCCACGGCGCTTATGCGCATGGGCAGACTCGCGGAAGGTCGCCGCTTAGCGAGGGAAGTCATTGACCTGCTAACTGCAAGATTCAATGACCCTCGCTCGCCTGCGGCGTTGCTGAACATCTGCGCCTGGCTAATGCTGACACGCATTCCAGCGGATATGCGCGATCTCGACGAGGCTCTGCAGGCGTCGATGCGCGCGGTGGAGTTGGACAAAAGTAGGAACACAAAGTACCTCGACACGCTCGCGCTGGCCTACCACCAAGTGGGCGATAACGACAAGGCCGTCGCAACCCAGACCAAGTGCATCGGGATGCTCTCGACGGATGACGACGCTAACTGGACGTGTCGGCGAAAAGGACGCCTGGTCAGTTATCTGCTTGAGCAAGGCAAAAACCACCGTGCTGACCTAGTCGCGTCTGAGGCCGTCGCAGTCTTCCGGGAATCGATCGGGGAGCATGCCCCAAGCCTGGCGGAGGAGTTCTCCAACACTGCAGAGACTTTGGCACAAAGAGGGCATTATGCAATGGCGGAAGTCCTGTTCCGCGAAGCACTCGACACAAACCGCCTACGCCTGGGTGATCAACACGAACGCGTGGCCTTTAGCTTGACACAGCTGGCAAACATCTGTCTCAGGCGTGGAAAATACACCGAGGCAGAGCATATGTATGGGGAGGCCCTCACATTGCTCCGCGAGCTGCTGGGGGATGACCATCTGGCGGTAGCCAGAACAACATACTCGTTGGGCACGGCATTACAGGCTACCGGTGACCGGATTGGCGCGGAGAAGCGATTCAACGAGTCGCTTAAGATCTACGACTCGTTGGGCGCCGGGCAGATCCCGGAGGTGTTAAGAGTAGAATGCGACCTTGTCCGCGCGTTGCTTGAGTCGGGCAGCGTCGAGGTCGCCCAGTCGCTGATCCAGAGGGTTGTAGCGGACAGCGTCGCGATGTTCGGCGAAGAGCACCTGTGTACGGTAAGTGCAAGGCAAATGGCAGGGTGGGCGCTTATTGAACAGCGGCAAGCTAGGCAGGCGGAAACGCTCCTGCGAGAGTGCGTCGAGACTTTCAAGCGTCTGCACGTGCCGGAACAAGAAACATGGCGAGTCGCCGAAGCGGAGAGTATCCTGGGAGCCTGCCTGGTAGAGTTGCAGCGTTTCGATGAAGCCGAGGTGAGGCTACTGGAGGGCTACACCGCAATCCACGATCGCGGAGGGAAGCAATTTGCCGCAACGCATGCCGCGCTCAAGCGCATCGTCGCGCTCTATGAGGCTTGGGGCAAACCCGATGAAGCAGCCAAATGGCAGGCTGAATTGCGGGCGATGAAGGCTCTTGCGGCGTCACCGGCGCCAAAGCTTAGCAGCAGCGATTAGGCCAATACAGTGCCGGTGTGTTGGTCTACCGATTCTTGCGCCGCATGTGATGCACATAACTCCTTGCCACTCAAGCTGTTATGATTGCCTTCAGTAATTCTCGGAGGCAATATGTCAAAGCACCACAACGTATCCAGAATCTCGCTACCGAACGGCTGGTGCCGGTGTGCGAGGTCGGCAACGTTGCACGTGATCTCGTTGGCCCAGTACGCCATGGCCTACACCCGTAGCTGGGCAGCCAATTCCCAGACTGCAAGAATCAGGCTGAAGGCCGAAAACGATCAACTCAGGTAACACTTGACATGACTGACAGAGGAGATCCGCGTCAAGGATGCACGCATGAAGCGAATCGTTGCGTCCAAGCGGCCACATTATTCACCGATCGAACGCATGTCCATTCTTGAGCTACGCGCCGCACGGGCTTGGTCAGTTCAGCAGACGGCCGATGCGTTTCTTGTGACACCGGCCACTATCACCTCTTGGACCAAACGCCTCGACGAACAGGGGCCGGATGCGCTCGTACAAATCCGCGAGCCTGTCAACAAGTTCCCCGAGTTCGTACGTTATGCCGTGCAGCGCCTTAAGGTCCTGTGTCCGTCTCTCGGCAAGGTTAAGATCGCAGAGACACTGTGCCGCGCGGGCCTGCATCTTGGTACGACAACTGTGGGACGGATGCTCAAGGAACCACCACGTCCGACACCACCGGAAGGATGCATATCGAGTGATCGTGTGGTGACTGCCAAGAGGCCGAACCACGTCTGGCACATTGATATGACCGCTGTGCCCACAGGGGGCGGCTTCTGGGCACCATGGTTGCCATTCGCACTACCGCAGTGTTGGCCATTCTGTTGGTGGCCGGCCGTGGTCATTGACCACTACTCACGACGAGCGATGGCTTTCGCTGTGTTTTCAAAGCTCCCTGACTCGGTATCCTTACACACCTTTCTCGGAAAGACGCTCGCCCACACCAAGGCCACACCCAAGTATCTGATCTGCGACGAGGACGGCGTTTTCTGGTGTGCGGGTCTCAAACGCTGGTGTCGGCGCAAGGGAATCCGCCCGCGTAACGGAGCCGTGGGGCAACATGGGAGTATCGCCGTTGTCGAACGCCTCATCAGAACAACGAAAGACGAGGCTACGCGCAGGATCTTCGTTCCACTGCGTCGAGTGGACCTTCGCAGAGAACTCACATCGTTCTTCGCTTGGTACAACGAGCACAGGCCGCACACGACTCTCAAAGGCAAGACACCGAACGAAGTCTATTCCCATCTGCGACCAGCCAATCGACGACCGCGCATTGAACCGCGTAAACGGTGGCCTCGCAGAGCGTCCTGCGCTGAACCTCACACACTTGTCGCCGGGCAGCCAGGCGATGGCTTCACACTCGAAGTCAAGTTCCATAATGGCAGGCGACATCTACCGATTGTCTCGCTCAAACGTGCGGCATAAGCCACTGCTGCTCACTTCTTATGGCCTGCGAATGCGCAATGTGCAAGTAGACATGCCGTTGTTCGATGCCTTCGATCGCTGAACTGTCGTTTGAACCCTGCTATGGCAGAGCATAGGCCGCGCAAGAATCGGTGGACCGACACAGCCACGTCGAGTCGAGCATCCATCAGAAGGAAAGGTGATCGCGATTCCGCAAGTCGGCGGTTTGCATCATCGCTATCGCCGCGCGGCCTGAACTCTCCGAGTGGTTCGTTTGCATTGGCCGTTCGAGACCGAGGTGCGCGCGTGCTTCTCAAATCGGGCGACTCTCGTGCCAAGAAGCCTCCGTTCCGCAGATACTCGCCGTTGTTGGCAACGCCAGCTTCCGTCAACTCGCCGCTCGACGCGCCTGTCTGCGCCAGGATAAGGTTTTCAGGAACCACATCCCTTCGAAAGGTTTCAACCGTCTATCTCATGTGGTCTCCCCCTTTCTCAAGCTTCGCCTGGCGCAAGGATAGGGTTTTCAGGATCCACACCTCGGGCGAATGCTACCGGGCGCGCGCCACACAAAGCATGTTCCACGTCGACTCGTCCGGCGGAAGATGGAACTCGGGAAACGCGCCCAACCTGACCAGAGCGAATCCCGCGGTCTCCAGAAACAGCTCCAGCTCCCGCGGGAAGAAGTAGCGCATGACGTGCCGCTCCTCGCTCTCGCCGGTCAGCCGCCCGTCCTCCAACACCCAGAAGTGGAATTGCACGGCACAGGTGTGTTGCCGCACGTCCAGCTCGGCCTCGCTGCACCGCAGAATCCTGCCGCTCGGCGTGGGGCTCGCCTTGACGCGTTGCGTTGGGCGTTGCCGGAGCACGGCCGGTCCGTACCACACGTCGCCCAGAAGCACGCCACCTGGACGAAGATGCTCCCGCGCCGTCCGCAAGGTCTGGAGCACCGCCGCGTTGTCGGTCTGGTATCCCAGGACCGCGAACATCATCAGTGCGGCATCGAAGGTGCGCCCGAGCTGCAGCTTCCGCACGTCCCCTTCCCGGAACTCCGGACGCGCCGCGCTGGGGAGCTGGTCCGCTTTGCGCCGGGCCATGTTCACCATGTGCTCGCAGAGATCCACGCCAACCACGTCGTAGCCGCGTGCCGCCAGACCGATGGCATGCGTCCCCGTGCCGCAGCCCAAATCGAGCACGCTCCGCACCGTTCCGGCGGCGTGCTCCTTGCACAGCGCCTCGATCAGGTCGCACTCGCCGGCGTAATCCTTGTCGTTATACAGCGCGTCGTAGGCGGAAGCCGACAGGCGACCGAATATCTCACTCATGACACCACCTCCCGCAGGACCTCACCAACGTGGCGTGACTGATCCTCGGTCAGAGTGGCGCTGGAGGGCAAGTACAAGCCCTGCCGGGACAGGCGTTCTGTGACGGGGTAGCGCTCCTCGTGGAACAACCCGCGCTGGACAAGCGCCGGCTGCTCGTGCAGTCCCAGGAAGAACGGGCGGGTGTCCACGCCTTTTTCGCGCATGACCGCCGCCACTTGCCCGGCGCTTGCGCCCACCTCCGATCCGATCAAGACGCCGTACATCCAGTAGACATTGCGCGCCCACGGCTCTTCCACGGGAACTTGCAGATGCGGGACGTCCCGCAGGCGGCGCGTGTACTCCCGCCCCATCCAGCGCTTCCGCTCCAGGGTCTCCGCGATGCGCTCCACCTGCGCCACTCCGACCGCCGCCTGCAGGTTGGTCATTCGGAAGTTGAAGCCCAACCCCTCATGGCGGAAACGCGATTCGGTCCCGAAGCAGAGATTGCGCAGGGCGTGGTACCGCCGCGCGAGAGCGGCATCGTTCGTCAGCACCATGCCGCCCTCTCCGGTGGTGACGATCTTGTTCGCGTAGAAGCTGAAGCAACTCGCCGTTCCGAAGCCGCCGCAGCGCCGCCACGTGCCGTCCCCACGCGCCCGACCGCACAGATACTCCGCCCCGTGTGCTTCCGCCGCGTCTTCGATTACCGCGAGATCATGCTCCTGCGCCAGCGCCAGAATCGGATCCAGATCAACCGGGTGCCCGTAGATGTGCACGGGCATGACCGCCCGCGTCCGCGGTGTGATCCGGTCCGCGACTTGGTCCACATCCATCGTCCACGTGCGCGGGTCGCAGTCCACGAGCACGGGAACGGCGCCGACCGCCAGCACGGCCGTGGCGCAGGATATGATCGTGAACGCGGGCATGATGACCTCGTCACCGGGTTGGAGTTCCAGACCCGCAACGGCCAACTGCAACGCGGCCGTCCCATTGCAGACCGCCACCCCGTGCCGCCTCCCGCAGTAGGCGGCCCAGCTATTCTCGAACTCCTCGACGAAACGACCGGTCGACGAGATCCACCCGGATCTTATGCACTCATGAGTGTACTGCAGCTCGCGCTCTCCCAGCAACGGTTCGTTGACCGGGATCATTCAGAAGTGCTCCTTCTCATCGTCGCCCACGTAGGGGCCCTGCTTCACTTCCAGCAGGACCGTGTCCTCCAGCATACGGAACCCGTGTCCACCCCCCACGATGATAATCACATCGCCCGGTGCCAGCTCGCGCGTCGCCAGCAGGTTTCGTTCCTTATCGAACAGGTCCACCGCGCAGCGCCCCTCTCCAACGACCAGAACCTCAGAGGTGCCCTCGATCCGGCGGGGGACCGGACGATGAACGTGCCGGGGGATCTCCCCCCCCCGCGGATAGCAGACAAACCCGACCTGCTGGGCGAACTCCGGGGGCGTCACGAAGGTCGTCTTTTCCGGACAAATGGTGCCCCGGACGATGATGGCCACGATTCTGGTTCCCGCATGGATGGTTTCAATCGGTGAAATCGACCTGCTCCCGGATTACGATTACGAGGTCGCTAATGCAGCCCTGGCCGCCACCACACGTTGCCGGGCGGCCTCCATGATCGCTTCCAGCTGTTGCCCGTAGTCCGCCCGCGTGTACAGCGCCAGACGCCGCCGCCCCCTCTCGATCAGCGACGCACGCAACGCCTCGTCCGTCCACAAACGATGAATCCCATCCGCGATCGCCGCCGTCGAGTTGGGGTCTACCAAGACGCCGCCGTCCCCCACCTGTTCCCGAATGCCCCGGATGCCCGACGTGAGAACCGGACAGCCACACGACCACGCCTCGAGCACCGGAATGTTCGTGGGCCCGAAAAAGGTCGGCATGACCAGTGCCGTCGCCCCGGTGAACAGAGCCGCTATCTCCTCATCCGGTATGTGTCCCAGAAAGTGCACGCGCTCCTCGATTTCGTACAGCCGGGCCGTCGCCATCATCCGCGCAAAAGCCTGCTCTCGAAGCGTTCCGTCGTGCGAGCCCGTGAACACGACCGCGATACGCAGGTCTTGATGCTTCTTGAGCCGACCCAGCGCCTCCACGACGAGGATGTGGTTCTTATGTGGCCAGAACTGCGCAGGATAGAACAAGTACCTCTCCGGCAAACCGTATCGATCTTGTATAGTCCGCCGTTCCGCCTGGGAACTGGTCCTAGCTTCCGTTACGGCTGGCAAGAACGGCAGCATTCGCACCCGGTCCGCGGTAACGCCGACGCATCCGTAACAATCCAGGATATCCTGCGTCCCGACTTCCGAATCCGCCAGCAGAATCGTCGCGTGGCGCGCCCCGTTGCGGAACAGGTACTCGCGCCGGTCCCACTCACCGTTGGCGGACACCTCGGGAAACTGCGGCTGAAGACGATGCTGGAGGTCGTGGATCGCCATCACGTACGGGATGCCGGTCTCGAAGGAGAGCCGGTGCGGATTGGGATACACCATCAGCTCGATACCGCATTCGTGATACCACTGCCTCATGTCCCGTTGCGGGAGCACTTCGTCGAGATTTCGCGGCGTCTGCAAGACGGCGGACCTCTCCGCCTTCCACGGCGGGCGAAACGGCTTGACTGAGCAACCCTCTCGTCGTTCCAGCTCTGCCACAGCTGGGTGCCCCGCATCGTGGGCGAAGACCACGATTTCATCGGAGTCCCGCTTGTCCCGACCCTCCGCCAGAGCGTGGAGCATGGTGAGGCTGTACTGATAGACCCCCCCATCGTGCGGTTTCAGCGATGGAACGATCCCTATCCTCATCCCGGCTTGATTATCCGTTCCTTCGGGTCCGGTAGCCAGCCATCCTGACGGGGCGCCTCGCGCCGCGCGAAGGCCCCCTAACAGCCTGTTGAATAATGTAGCGCCGCCCCTCGTGGGCGGCGTGAAGCCTCGAAAGACGCCACCTACAAGGGGTGGCGCTACACTTGGATCACAACAAGCAACTTGTTCAACAAGCTGCTAACCCTCACCGACCCTTCGGAATATCGGCTCCCCTCCAGACCCCTCTGCATGGTTTCTCGGACGCGTCGCGTCGCGTTCCATCCGCCCATGCCGGAGCTCCTCGTGTCCCACGCTGACACGTGCAAGGAAGCGAACAATGCCGGCTCCCGGATGTTCTCCAGCCTTCCGGCGGCAGAATCGCTGAAGTGCCGCCCACGGATGCCCGATAACGAGGGCAGGTTACTCTGCAACCCAGAGGACGGGGCAGGTGCGTCTGGTCGCGATGCGTTTCCCGTGTCGTGCGGGGAAGTCGCCCAACCAACAGGCCGCGGCAGAGGCGCGGCGTCGACCGCCGTTCGGCTACGGAATCGCTGACGCGGGCGCCTGCGGCCTTACCTGCTTCACAAGTTGGCCCGGCCATGGGAAGGACCACGCCGTGTGAAAGACACTGCAGGACTGTTACCTCGAATGACATTGAAAGGACTGTTACCTCTGACATTGTGCGGCGTCTGTCAGGGCGGTGCAGACCTCGAGCGTTGAAAGGGGCTCCAGCTATGCCTCGCAATGCCAGGGTAATGCTTGTGGCGCCCGACTGCAGAGGCGGGAAGCTGCTTGTGCGTCCGCAACTGCCTGTCGGTCTGGGCTACATCGCCCGAGCCCTTGAGACCGCTGGAATTGAGTACGCCGTCACAGACCTGAACATCGACCTGGTCGAGCAAATGATGTGCGAAATCACCCGATTTCGCCCTCATCTTATCGGCGTCAGCATGACGAGCTTCAAATGCAGGAACACCTACACGCTGCTGCACGATCTGAGGCGAGCATTTCCCGACCCCAGGATAGTCGTCGGCGGTCCCCATGTTACCGCGAACAAGGAACGAGTCCTCGAAGAATGTCCCGCAATCGACGTGGCTGTAGTCGGGGAGGGCGAAGAGACGATCCTGCAAATGCTGCAGGACATCCCGATTCACACGATCAAAGGCACCATTTATCGCGACCGGTCTGAAGTTCGCTTTACAGGAGAAAGAGAGGCTATCCGCGATTTGGACCGCATTCCCTTTCCGACCTATCGGGGCTTCAAGCTGAAACAGTACGACGACACAATACAGATGACCTCGTCACGCGGGTGTCCGTACAGATGCACCTTCTGCGGAGCACCGAGGCTGCTGGGTAAGAAGTGGCGTATGCGTAGCGCCCTCGGCATGTTGGAGGAACTGGAGTATTGGTATGTGAAGGGCTATCGCAAGTTCTGTTTCAACGACAGCAATTTCGCAGTCAACAGGGCACGCATCTCGCACTTCTGTGATGAGATCATAGAGCGCGACCTGAATGTGTCCTTCAGGTGTGACGGCCTGCGCGCGGACCATGCTGACCGAACCGTCTTGGATCAAATGCGGCGCGCCGGCTGCAGATCCGTTGCGTTCGGCGTGGAGAGCGGAAGCGACAGAGTTTTGCGCAACATCAAGAAGGGCGCAACGCGAGCAGAAATGGAGCCGGCCATCAAGGCCGCTACCGAACTTGGCTTCCATGTGACCCTCTTCTTCATAATCGGAACGCCCGGAGAGACTCCGGAAGATGTGAGGCGGTCGTTTCAACTTGCCCGCAAGTACAAAGTCGCGCGAGTTGTATTCTTCACACTTGCTCCTCTTCCGGGAACGGAAATCTACGAGTGGGCAATCAATCAAGGATTCGTTGACAAATTTCAAGGCCGGTACCCAGAGGGCGAGTTTGCCTTCTCCAATGTTGCTTCCATTGGCACGGGCATGATGACGAAGGATGAGGTCAGTTGCTGGCTGCGGCGCGCGCGGCGACTGGAGAACCAGATTGAACGACGCTACGCGCTCTGTCAATCCCTCGATCGCATCACCGGGAACAAGATGTGTGCCACGGGCATCCCATGATTGAGAAGGCGCTGCCCCGGCTGCTGTCCAATTTCGACCCCAACGGGGGCGCGTCCTTCCGGTGTAACGAACCGTTCCGGTACGGCCACGACCTGATGTACACTGATAGTAACGTCAGCGCGATCTTCACTACCTGGTTTCGCATGTTGACGGTGGCATACTGTTGCGAGTTCCTGAAGTCCGAGAACGCCGGCTTTGCCGATCTTTCCTTGCGGTTTCCGGACTTCTCCGGATCGCAGTATCCAGTCGACCCTCACACCGGAAAGGTGACTCCGGGATGAGCACGAACACGGTCCATTATCGATCCTGGGAATACGCCCGCCGTGGCGACTACCACCGCGAGCTTGCCCCGAACTGGTCATACACGCCCACTTATCTCCAGAAGATGCGTTTCATCAGACGGTTCGTCGATTCTCTTCCGCGTACGGCGCGCATCCTCGATGCCGGCTGTGGCGAAGGAGTCCTGGTGGAGGAGTTCCGCGCCGCCGGACGCAACATCGTAGGGATGGATCTCAATTACGAGAGTGACTGCGTGCGGCGTGGAGACATACGTGACACGCTGGAGCCCGACTCCACTTTCGATGCCGTGCTGCTCCTGGATGTCTTCGAACACCTTGCCTACGCCGATCAGCCACGCGCCCTACGCGAGATACACCGCATTCTCAAACCGGCGGGACGGCTCGTCATCTCGGTTCCGAATCTCGCCCATCTCAACAGCCGACTTACCCTCCTCTTCACCGGTCGCCTGGACCGGACGGACAAAGAGACGGACCATGTCGGCGAGAGGCCTCTGGCAGAAAATGCGCGCCTTCTTGCGGAAGCCGGGTTTCAAGTCGGGCGCTGGTATGGCATTACCTTTACGGTTCCGATTATCTATCGCCGCATAGTGTGCAAGTGGGCGGAAAGGTCTCGCTGGCTGCACGACGCCCTTGGACCACTCGCCAGACTCCTTCCGTCACTGGCGATGCTCAACATCGCCGTTTGTCGAAAGGCCAACGGGCATGCTGAGCGGATTAGAATGTGAGCAACCTGACCCATGCGCCCTAGCGACTGCGGTGCCGACTTCTCGATTTTCACGCACCTCACAAGGCGCGAGCGCCTGCTGCTCTTCGACCTCGCGCGGGGCCTGGACGACGGTGCGACCATCGTTGAGATCGGCAGCTACCTCGGCGCGAGCACGACGTTCCTCGCCGCCGGCGCTCGGCGGGGAGGCGGGCGCGTCCATGCCGTCGATACCTGGACCAACATCGGAATGTCGGAGGGGCCTCGCGATACATACGAAGAGTTCCTGACAAACATCCGGCAACTGCGAGACCTCATCGTTCCACTACGCGGCCGCTCGACGGAAATGGCCCCACAGGTGCAGGCTCCCATCGACCTGCTCTTCATCGACGGAGACCACCGCTATGACGCCGTTGCAGAAGACCTGGAAATATGGCTTCCGAAAGTGAGGAAGAACGGGGTAGTGGTGTTTCACGATTATGGCTGGGCGGAAGGCATTCAAATGGCGGTTCGCGAGTTCATCCTGCCCCTCCAGGTCAACCATGGCCACCGGGAGGACAGCATCTACTGGACTCGGATCGATCCCACCCGATCGAAAGTGCGAAGCGAGTACCCAACCGCCAGCGTCATCATCCCAACCTGTGATCGTCCAAGCTACTTGAGAGACGCCATCGAATCCGTTAGCAACCAGGAATTCTCCCCCTCGGAATATGAGATTGTCATCGTAGATAACAGACCCACCGGCGAGGCGCGTGCGATCGTGCGTGATTTGGAGAAGTCGCATGGTCGCTCAATTGTGTTCGTTGAGGAGCCGCGCCCCGGCCTCCACAATGCCAGACACACAGGTGCCATGGCCGCCACTGGCCGGATCCTCGTGTATATCGATGACGACATATTTGCGCCTCGCCACTGGCTCGCACGTATCCTCGAGCCGTTCGCCGATCCCGCAGTGGCCATCGTCGGAAGCAAGGTTTTGCCCCATTGGGAGAAGACGCCCCCGACCTGGGTCACACAGTTGCCGCCGTACTACCTGAGCCTGCTGGACTTGGGCCCGGATGACCGGGAGCTCCACTGGCCGGAGGGCGTGCACGGCTGCAACATGGCCGTTCGCTTCTCGGCCTTCTATGAGATCGGCGGGTTCAATCCCGACGGACTGCCCGACAAGGGACACATCTGGTGGCGCGGCGACGGAGAAACCGGATTGCACAAGAAGCTCTACGATGTCGGCTACAAGGTCATCTACACTCCCCATGCCCCGATCCGGCATCGCATATCGCACACGCGTATGCAACGCGAGTACTTCAACTGGCGCGCCTTCAGTCAGGGTATCAGTGACTCCTACTCCAAGATCCGCCGCCGCACGAAACGCCACACGTCCTCCGTGCGCATGGTTCAGCACGGTGCGTCATGTCTGCTGCGTGCCGGTAAGTTCGTGTTGTCCGCGGCGTTCAACCGCGAGGAAACACCAAAGCGCAGGGCAGCGGCCTGGTACTGGTACGGGCGTGGCCGTCATCAATTGCGTACTGCCTTGCGCCCCTCTTTGCTCGAATACATAGTCCGCGACTCTTATCTTCGGGACAGCGAATCGCGGAGCCGGATCCAGCGCGAGACCCCGTCGCATCCTCCTGAAACCGTAGCGGATCGCCCCGCGCGGAGGGCAGCCTACGGATGACAGCGATCCCAAGACAAGAGCTCAGGTTTCATCCCATGTCCAACGGGGAAGCGGACGCCAGGCTTTTCTCCTGGCGGGGAGGGCTCTATCGTGCCTTGGCAGGGCACAAGGCCGATCTGTGCCACGACCTGCTGCAAAAAGGAGTCATCGAACATCTCGTTGCCAAGGGCCTCCTGATCGATACGCATCCCACCAACCTCACGCTGGAGCCATACGACCTGATCGTGCTGCATCGCTCCATCGATTTCCCGTCCTATCCCTTCGAATGGTGCGGTGAGATGCTCAAAGACGCCACACTGCTAATCTGTGATCTACAACAGGAGCTCGCGCCCCTTGGCCTAACCCTTGCGGATCCGCATTCCTGGAATGTGCTTTTCGATGGTTCAAAGCCGGTTTACGTCGACCTGGGGTCCGTTGTCCCCGCGAACTCCGTGGGCACGAAATCGCAACTGTATTCCTTCTGCCCGTTCGTGCTCTATCCCCTGCTCGCCATGTCCCAGGGGCAGACCCGCATCGCGCGGTGGTTGCTGCACGATGCAGTCGTCGGTGTCCGGGAAGCCGAGTTCTCCTTCCTAACCAAGGAGCGTTTTCCCGAGTTGCGGATTCCGGCACTGGTTGCGCAAGAAGGGAACGTCTGGCGGCACATTCGCGAACGCGCAGCCGATGTCACCGTTCCCCTCACGGACACCTTGTGGTCCGATTACTCGGACGATGTTCCTCCGCTTACGCCTTGCGACGCATGGAAGGCCAAGCAACACAACGTGCATCGTGTGCTGTGCCAACTCCTGCCTCGGACAGTGCTGGACATTGCCGCCAACCGCGGCTGGTACGCCCAGCTCGCAGCCACAATGGGAAGCCGGGTCGTCGCTCTTGATACTGACGACGCCGGTATCACAAGGTGCTACGCGGACGCGCGAGCCAAGAGTCTCTCTGTTCTGCCGCTATCGATGGATTTCACGTTTCCAGCGCCAGCCTACGGCGTGGGAGATAAGCGATCCGCTTCGGCGACGGAACGCCTGCAATGTGATCTGACCCTGACTCTCGCCTTGGTCCACCACCTTGTATTCAAGCAAAACCGCAACTTCGAGATGATTGTGGAGGCGCTCACAGCGTTCTCAGGCAACTGGGCCCTTGTCGAGTTCATTCCCAAGGAGGATCGATACGTTTCCGAGTGGTGGTCCGAGAGGTTCTGCTGGTATACCCTTGAGAATTTCATCAAAGCGCTCGGGCGACGCTTTTGCGAGTTCACCGTTCTACCCTCCTACCCCGAACCGCGCGTCATGATACTGTGCAAGCGGAACGAGGAATGAACCCTGCCCAAAGGCCACTGAAATGCTGCTTCTTATTCTCTCGGATATTCCAGACGTGGCAGAACGACACCCAGCAATGGGACGCCTGGGTGTTTCAACAGTGAAGTATCGCAGCTACACGTGAACGTAGGGCATATCCTTGATAGCTTCGAAACGGTTGAAGCATTCCTTATTGCGCGGGTGACATAAAATGGACTCTATCGACACTTCTGGAATGAGATCGGCGCCCTCATCCTCTTGCACATAAATCGTGTTGAATCCGAAGCGGTTAGCCCCCACCAGGCGGTAACCCAGCGTGTGGGCCAGTTTGACCATGGCGACCGGTGACGCGCCGTGATAATCAGGATGAACTCCCGGATATGTGTAATTCGCGTCGTACGGTACGACAATACTCTTATGACCAAACTCAACGTGGGTTTCAATTATCACAACCCTCGGCCGTATGCATTCCAGGGCCTCCCAAACCCAGTAATCGTTGCCGTCGATATCAACGGACAGCAGGTCCACCTCTCCTTCGAAATCTGCCGCTCTAATCAGCTCATTGATGTTTTCACGCGTGACGACCGCACAGATGAACTTTGGCGGATACAGCCAGGTGTCCAGGTGTGACTCATAGATACTGGAACCCCGCGCGATGTTCTCCGGATTCCCATCTATGAAAAGGCCGTGCCAGCCGAAGTTGATCGCCAGGTTGGCACAGTTGCTGTTTATTCCGTCGCCGGACCCGATATCCACAAATGTCTTGGTCTTCGCTCCCAGCACGGCGAACAGGAAGAATAGCATTCCATCTTCGTCGAATTGGGAGAACACGCGATAGCCCGTCGTGGAAAGTGGTGGAAGTGGCCCGCCCCGCTTGACCAGGTTCTGGTAGTAGAGATATAGCTGCACCTGCGATATCTTCGTCAAGGGAGAGTACTTGGCGCTCGCCTGCGTTCCCGAGATTGTGGCGCGCTTGAGGAAATCGTGCAGTCTGCGCTGGACGTGTTTCTTCAGACGGGTGATCATGATGGCCTATTCGCTACGTCCGGACGAGTGTACCGGGGCTGCACAGGTTCCCCGACGGAATATAACGGCACGTTGCCATTAGCCCAACTCGACCGCCTATTGCACAGTCGCTCCAAGGCCGACCCCGGAGTCGTGTGCGAGGGCAACAAAGTAGTCTCGTGCAAACGTCAGGAAACGTCGCATCGCGGTTTCGTACGAGTAACGCTCGATGACCACGCGACGCATTTGCTCCGCGAATGACCGACGCTCGTCCGCATCCGCGAGGAATGCATCGGCTGCCGCCGCGAACGACGCCTCGTCTCTGAAAACAAGCTCCGTGAAACGCGGGAACACCTCGTCCGGATGATCAGTCTGGGCGTTGACCAGCATAGTCATGAACATCTCGTTGAGCCCGGCCTCGTCTGCAAGACCGCTCTCTTGTCCGAGAGTGCGGAACTCGCTGATGAGCCCTTCGTCGCCGCACCCCAAGACTTCGGCAGCGGAACTGAGGTCACGCTCACAGAGTCTCTCCCACAGCGCCGGAAAACGCGGATCGCGCTGGTCGTCAGCGCAAGCGCGGGTAAGGAAGAAACCGCCGGCCGCCAACCCGTCCAACGCCCGCTGGTGCAGGAACCCCGCCGGCATCAGTTGCAGGTTGATCGCCGACGCCCGATAGATGCACAGCAGCTCGCTACCGTTCTGTGCCGGGCCCGCCGCAAACGGAGCAAGCGTCGGATGCTTGTCCCAACCGTTACCGTAAACCCGCAAGACCGCACCCCGTGCCCGGGCCCACTCCGCCACCCACTCCAACGCCTGATGTCTGAACACCCGATCGCAAAGCCGCCACAGGTACCAGCGAATCAATCGGTTGCGCACAGTCGGATCGACAACCGTAATCCCCGTGCGGGCTTCACTCTCCGCCAGCAGCGCCCGCTGCAAGGTACCCTTGATCAACACACCGCTGCGCACCGCCTGAACCGCCGCAGGATACAAGTCTTTCAGCAGACGGCGAACGCCCTCGTCCTTGTACATTGCCAGCTCGCTCTCGTGGAAGGCCTGCGGCGTCTGCGATGCGTGGCTCACGTAGGAGACGTCACAGCGATAGGCGTCGAGCTGCTCCTCCGTCAGCACCGACCCGTCGAACTGTCCCGGACCGGTCGGCATCTGCGTCACAAGAAACTGCCTCGGGTCGCAGCCAAACTGCGCCAGGCATTCGTATTTCGGCAGACCCACTACGGTGTCAAGGGGTGACATCTGCCGCACCTTCTCCGGCGTGAACACCCCCGGCAGCGCATCCTGGTCCCAGCACATTACCGGGAGGTTCGCCGGCACGATCGCCCCGAACTCGGGACGAATATGATCGATTACGAAGAACAGATCGGGATCGGAGCGAAGAATCTCGTCATGATACGTACCGACCGCCACCTTCTTGTAGCAGGTTGATTCCGTGATGACGCGGAACTTGTGTCCCATCCGCTCCACGGCCTCCTTCGCGTCGCGCATCGAGTATTGCAGGAACGAAGTGTGCGTGCTCACCGGGGCGAGGATCCGCAATGGTGGACCGCTTCCTTCCAAGGCCTTAGCGAAGCGCCTGCCCCAGTAGGAGGCATCCCGCTTCTCGTAGCGTTCGCGAAGCACCGACGCCCTTTCGGACACACGCCGTTCGCGCTCCCCCGCGATGGTGTCCATAACCGTGATCACATCCGCCCCGGGCATCGGCCGGTGCTTGCTGAGATCGTACACCTCACACGGCAGCGGCAGGTTCTCATCGCTGGCCAGGTGTCGGCGAAAACGCGCCCCGCAGTCACTGCCCATGAAGAGCATCACCCGTTCGTCGGCCAGCAGCTCCCGCCAGTTATGCAGATGCAGCACCACCGCCATCAGGGCCGGTTCCGGCTCCACGATGTAGAGCGCGCTGCTGTACCCGAGGAAGGTGTCCTTCGTCCTTCCCCAGACCCGCGCGAAGTACCAGCCCAGATCGAGCCCAACGAAAAGGTAGGGGCCGGGCATGAGTTGCTCGATGTCCTGCGGCAACGGCGCCTCCTCTGCCAGCCTGGCGTGATTCCCCAAGAACGGGAGGTACACCGCCGGCCCGCCCGGGGGGCGGTGACGAACCTGATAAACGCCGTTGGCATCCATGAACAGCTCGTACTGGCCACGAACCTCCTCCCAGCGCGCTCTGAACGACTCCGCATCCTGGCGGCGCGGTGCCAGGATGCGCAAGTTATTGTCAAAGCGAGGTTTAAGGCTGCACCAATCCTGCCGCCCCAATCCCTCCGGGATACTCTCGACAAGTTGGCCGAACTCCGGATGCTCCCGAACCGCTCCCCCGGCCCCTTCAAGCAGTTCCCGCGCCGCCACGCCGATCCCCAGACGCATGAACGCCTTGGCGGCCTTGAGACGGACGTCGTCATCCTCTGGTCGGTCGACAAGATGAGTCAGCGCGGCGTTGACGAATCCGTACGTGCCATCCGTCACTCGGGCGGTGGTGACCGGCCCGGGGGCGAGGCCAGGTATCGCTGAGGTCATATACTGCTCCTCCCGGTCCTATATTCTGTTTATCGGCATTCGACGGGTTTACCTGAGGAACGGCAAGGACTCTGCCGCGCTCGGGCGGCTCGACCTCGCGTTCAACAGGCGAGTTCCGACTCAAGGACAAATGCGTCCGAGATTTGTGATAGTAGTCCAGGTAACCGGCGACGATCCGCCGTAGGTGACGCTGGTTGAGAATGATGCAACGATCAAGGCACTCGCGACGGATCGATCCGATCAGACGTTTGACGTAAGGGCTCTGCCAAGGCGAGCGGTATGCGATCACAACTTCCTCGATGCCCATATGCTTGACACGTTGGCGGAAGAACTCACCATGGATGGAGTCACGATCGCGGATCAAGAACCGTGGCGCTGTATTGTCAGGAAACGCCTCGATGATCTGCTGAGCCGTCCATTCGGCTGTCGGACGCGCGGTGACGTTGAAGTGGACGATATGTCGTCGATGATGACGAAGAACGACGAAGGCGAAGAGTACCTTGAAAGTGGCCGTCGGAACAGTAAAGAAGTCGATGGCGACGATGTCGGTCAGGTGATTATCCAGGAACGTCCTCCAAGTCTGCGGTGGCGGCTTGCGATGCCGAATCATGTACTTGTCAACAGTCGTTTCGGACACATCGTAGCCGAGCAATCGAAGCTCAGAGTGAATCCGCGGTGCACCCCATGAGGGATCCTCGCGACACATACGGCGTATCAGCTTGCGAATCTCGGGCTCGATCCTGGGACGCCCCACCTTGCCTGCCCTCGACTTCCACCGCCAATACAGACGGAAGCCATCCCGATGCCATCGGACCACCGTGTCGGGCTGGACGATCACTAGCACGGAACGCCAACCAGCCCAGAGCCGAGATAGCCATACCCAGAAGATGCGGTCGCGCTTCCGTAAACGGGGGCGCTTGGACTTGTGCTCCAGGACGGCGAGCTGCTGCCGGAGGGCGAGGTTCTCGACGGCCAGCTCTGCTTGTCTTCGAAACAGCAACCGAAAGAAGACGAAGATCATGTGTATCGGCCCCATGCACCGCTCCCAACCCGTTACCGTATATAATTGCAGACAGGCACGAGCGTAGCTGCGGACGAGGCAGCGTCAACTACGGAAGCCCTCGGAAACGCCCGCAAACGCAGTCTCTCGCCCGGATGGGATTTCTGGGAGGCACAGGTGGGTTCACCATTTTCACCTTTGTCCGAAATTGTCCAGATCACCCTCAGTGATCGCCTCGGCCCCGGCAACATCGATTTTAGAGTGTCTGCAACACCGGAGCGATCTTCTGCGCTTCGCGCTAGAGGGCAAGCGTCTCGAAGGGGGCCTTGGCCTTCTACGAGGATATCGTCAAGGATCAGAAGATCGCCCAGGTTGTTCTGGCCAGTGCATTTGCCCAGGAGGACGACGGCCTGCTGGCCGCTGGGGCCGTGCTCATGCCCACGGGCGACAGGCAGAAGGTCCTGCAGGTTATGCGCGGGCGCATCGAGCGTGTCAAAACTGAGGGCGTCACTGAGAGGGAACTCGAGAAGGCAAAGAATCAGTACCTTCGCGACGAAGTGACCCAGTCGCTCACCGCGGCCGGGAAGGCTAGCTTGTTCGGCGAATGCGAGACGCTTGAGGGCGGCGCGGAGAAGGCCAACACGCGTCTCGAGGAGATTCGGGCCATCACGGCGGACGACATCAGACGCGTTGCCAATCTCTATTTAGTTAAGAACCGTGAGACCGGGGGAATCGTCGAGCCTCAGATCGGCTTCTCCAAGAAAGATGAGGCGGACGAAGGGGCCGCACCGGTTGAGAGGCCCGAGGTCAACCGGGTGGCCGAGCGCGGTGGGTGCTGCGCGGACCTGAAGTATCCGGACTGGTATCCTGAAGGACCGCCGATCGCGCCGCTGAAGGCGGGGGTGTATTAGACCAGCGTTTCTTGCGTGGCCGATGTGCTGCCATGGCGGAGCTCAAATGATGTCTAGAGGGCCGAAGACATCGAACAACCGCATGTCTACTTGCACATTGCGCATTCGCAGGCCTTAAGAAGTGAGCAGCAGTGGGCTACGCCGCTCGTTTGAGCGAAACGATGGGCAGGTGTTGCCTGCCATTAGCGGGCCTCCGTCGCAGCCGCACTCTTCTGCGGTGCAATAAGTGTCTGCTTCACACGCTTCACGTGTCGCCTGTTGATTTCCGTTCGTACGAGGTTTTCGGGAACCACGACTATTCCAAGTCCGCGTGAGCGACACAGGAGTTATCCAGACTTTACTCGCGCCCCGCCGTTCCTGATCTGCAATTGTATCGGACGGACAAGCCATTTGCACTGAGCCTGCGCCGGCGACACGTGTTATTCATTTTCCTCGCTTGAATGCCAACTGTCCGGGTGCCTATCATGGGATAGCTTGTTGAGGGGTACGCTCAGTCTCACGGAACACTTGGGGGGAAAGATGGGCCACACGTTAGCCAAGTTAAGTCTGAGGCAGCACATCGTGCTGGCATCGGCTTTGCTGGCCGTCGCGCTCAACGCCTCGATCGCATCCGCAAAACCCAATGAACGTCCGAGTCTACATGATGTCCAAGATACGTTCGTCAAGCTGGGCGAAACGCTTCGTCCCGGCGTCGTAGCCCTTACCACCTATAAATCAGCAACCGACCAGAACGGCAACCCCGGGTACTACGTGTTCAGTCACGGTAGTGGTTTCGTGTGGAACTCCAACGGCCTGATCGTCACCAATTACCACAACGTGGAGGTTGCGGACAGGTTCGACGTAACCTTGTCCAACGGCGTGCATCACGAGGCCTTCGTAATCGGCGCGGACCCTCGTTCCGACCTGGTGATTCTGAGGATTGAAGTCTCCGATCTTCAGGTCCCGCCGCCTGCAGAAGCGAACCAGGTCAAGCCCGGTCAATGGGTGATCACGCTTGGTAATCCTCTGGGGTTTGCCGGCGAGGATGGTCAGGCCGCTGTTTCGGTGGGTGTGGTTTCCGCCAAGGGGAAATCGCTGACGGGGCGCTTCGGCGTCGAGAACGACTATCGCAATTATGATAACATGATCCAAACCACGCTCGATCTAATACCGGGTATGAGCGGAGGAGCCGTTTTCAACTTGGACGGAGAGGTCATCGGAATTGCTACGGCGAGGTTCGCGGCGGACGACGAAACGGCAAGCGTCGGCTTCGTAATTCCGCTGTCACATAGAATACGGAGCATTCTAAGACGACTTGAGAAGGGCGAAACCATCCGCTATGGAGCGTTCAGCGCCCGCGCCGAAACTGTTGACAGCGAAACGGCAATCGCAATGCTGCTGCCATCGGCAGGAGGAGTGATGATTACCGATGTGCGTTACGATTCAAGCGACCCGGTAGTACGGGCAGGATTGCAGGGTCGCGATGTGATCACGCGACTTGCGGGTGAACGCATCGTCGACGCAGACACTTTGCTACGCTTGTGTAAGGCATTACCTGTTGACCTACCTTTTGATGTCGTCTACTATCGCGACGGTTCGCAGCACACCGCAACGCTGACACTTGGCGAGCCGCCCGCGCGACACGCAGGAAGCCTCGAGACACTGAAGCAGATGGCGCTGGCTCGCTCGTTGGATGAACTCAGGGCGACGCCGATCCAATCCACCAGCCTAATGCCGTAAATCGAGACGCCGCGGTAACAAGCCGGAGAATATCCTCCCGACACGGGACAGGTGTCGCCAGGGCCCACCCCAAACGCCGCGGGGGATACCTCATTGCACCGATGACGGCACCATGGGCCGGAACGCGCTCATCAAATCTTGTTCAGCAGAACGATACCGGACGTCTACGTGCCCGGCCGATCAACTATCATCAGGCACTATAATGTGAACTCGGTGTCGACGGTCCCACGCAGCCAGAAAGGCCTCGCGAATACCGGACGAAGGTTCTTGCTGCGCAACCAGGTCCCTTAATCCGGAATCCAGCAAGATCCAACCGAGTAACTAAGCTAGTCCAATCAACGGCAGGCACGGCCATGAGTTAACGCCAAGGCGCTGTGGAGCGATAGCAGTGTGGACGCCTAGAAATCTCGAACAGAGCGCCGAAAATATGCTAGACACGCGGCGTTTCCACCTGATGATTTGATAATCAACCGCGAGATTCACCGTAGAGTGCGTGATTATAAAGCCTCCGGGTTTACTAATTCTCGTCCGAATGACAGCCGAAAAGGTGCTTGATCCGGTCGCAGACCGTTAGGTTTACGAGTGAATTTCTGGGAGCCCAGCAGTTTCTTGTGTGCAACGATATGTAGCACGAAATACTCTGCCGGGGTTGTCGCGAGACGCATTACGTCCCTACAAATTGGAGAAAATCACGATGCTGAACAATGCCTCCCCACTTTCGGCTGCTGTGCAGAAGAGGCGTGGAGTATGGCCCCGTGCCACGCTTGCCGCCATGATGTTAATACCGGTCGTTGGATGCACTAGCCAATCGAGGTCCACCAAGCACTCGAGCATTCGAAGCGAACAGTACAGGAAGTCCGACTGGCACTCGCCGAGCTCAAACAAGCCACAGAAGAAAATCGTCAACCGGACTGCCGCGGCAGACTACTCCACGACCTACGCTCAAACCGCCAACGCACAGCGTCATTTCACGGAAAAGGCCGAGAAGAACAAGCTTCCCGATAAGTACCTGAGCGAAGCGCGCATCGGGATGACTGAAGTTGACACGCAGCTGGCCAGTGCACGCGCATCCGAACTTAAGCGCGACGCAACTGCCAGGAAAGAGAATGCTCGGATCAAGAATAGGCGAGTCAATGCAGCGGCTGAGGAAGAAGCCGGACTGGCCGAACTCGACAGGCTTAAGAAGGAGCAGATAGCCAAGCAGACAGACCTCGTGGCCCAGCTGTCGGCGCGAGAACGTCAGGCAAAGGCGACCGTCGAAAAGAACAGTCGAATAGCTGAGGCTCTGGCCAAAGAACAGCGCACGATTCAGCAGGATATGATTAGCCAGGCGGAAAAGGACAGCGAAGAAGCGAGGGCCTATCTCGAAGAGCTCCAGGTGGTTCGTCTGGCGACTGAAAAAGAAGGTGCGGCCTCAATTGCACAGGCGCGCAAGAACGCCGAGGCAACACGCGCTCGGGCGGCGGCGACGGTAGCCAAATTGCGTCAGGAGTCCCAGACCGTCACCGATAAGACGACGGCGCGAGTGGGCGAGCTTTGCACTCAACTCGCCACGATCCCCAAACAGTTCCAGGCCAAATCCACTCAACTCAAGTCGAGAGCTGCTTCCATTGAAGACCAAGCTCGTGCCAAAGCGGCTGAGTTGTACGCCCGCGCTACCGCCGTGGAAAAGCAGTCCGCCGAGCACAAATTCAACTTGATGGTCTCCATAACTAAGACGGAACGTCAGCAGGCCCAAGCCAAGGCGGAACGGCGGAACGCCGAGGCCAAGGCCGCTTACGAGCGGGCGGCTATCGATGTAGAGCGGATGCGCGGCGACGCCCACATGACCCTACAAGGCGCCCAATCTGAAAGCACCAGGCAGTTGGCAGAACTCAATGCATGGTTCAAACGCTCGAAAGCTGACATTGACCGGTTGCGTTCCGCCACGGATCGATTCGAGAAGAGCGCCCGCGCCGAGTTTGTAAAAGCGGTAGCCAAACACGTCGCCGACGCCGCACGGGAGACGAACGAGCATCAGGGGGTGCTCTCCGAAGCCCAAATGAAAGCCAGTGTTTCCGAGGCGGAAACGAAGGCCGCAATTATTCACGAGCACCTTATGAAAGAGTTGGCCCGCCAGACCAAGGCGGGGAAGAACGAACTTTCAGGGAAAACCGCGGTGACGAACGTGCACATGGAATTGGACGCAGTTTCGCCCCCCAAAGTCGCCGCCGTGGCCAAAACGATTCATCCCGAGACTATTGCCGCGTTACGCTCCGCTCTGGCGAAGGTGCTTCACGACCGCATGTCGGCCGACGCGCAGTTCAGTTCTCTCGAAGCAAGCTTCAAGGAACAACAGGTCAACATCGAATCCGTAAGAGACCAGCGAATTGCCGTAGGAAACGAACAGCTGGCCACTGCCGATGCCGTACAATTGCAGGCTGTCGCCGGACTGGCTGAGGCAAATGCCAACATCGCGTCAGTGCTCGCAGCCGCCAGATCGGCGCACGACCGCGCCATCGTGGAGGCCGAAACATTCCGAAGAGAAACTCTCGCGGATGTAGCTGAGTTGCGGGCGAAGGCCAAAGCCACTCTCGATGTTGCCGATGCCGAAGCCCGGGCGCTGCAAAAAGAGGCCGTAGCGGTCATGGAAAACGGACAGAATGATGTCGATGCCATCCAAGTTGCCTTGCGCTCCGCCGAGGAGCAAGGCGAAGCCGAGGCCAGTCGACTGATGGCCGAGGCCAACAGCATCGAGCAGAGCGAAGCCGCCCTGGCCGAGCAAATCGACGCCCAGATCGACGCAGGCGAGCAGGAGCTTGTCGCTGAACTGGCCCGCATTGAGCGCGAAATCGCGAGCGGCAGGGCCATTGCCGAGGCCAATTACAATGAGATGCTGGCCCAGGCCGAGGCTGTCGGATTGCAGGCCGAAATGGAAATCAAACGCCTGGCAGCCCGCAACAGTCTGGAGAAGGCAGTCGCCCAAGCCGATGTGGAAAGGCTTCACGATCTTCACTTT
The DNA here is from genome assembly GCA_020348265.1 of Phycisphaerales bacterium. Lineage (GTDB taxonomy): Bacteria > Planctomycetota > Phycisphaerae > UBA1845 > UBA1845. The sequence continues at coordinate 5,587,374 of CP070744.1, forward strand.
GTGAACACCATCAAAGGGGAGGCGGAAGCCGAGCGCTTCCTGGCAGAGACTCTGGCCAAACGCGCCAACGCCGACACAGTCCTCGATGCCCAGCAGGTCGCTGTAGGGACCTACGCCGACATCACGAGTGCAGCCATAGATGCCCAGCGACGCACCGCTGCGGCGCGTGCTCAAATGGTCCAATCACTCTTCAACACCCGCTTGGTCGAGGTGGACGCCGATCGAATCAAGATGAAAGCGGAGGCCCTTGTAAAAGGGTCCCGGGAACGGGCGAACGCGGAGACCATCCTGGCCCAGGCCAATGCGGCGCGCGAAAAGACCAAGGAACGGATGGCCCGATTGGTTTCCCACCTGGAATCGGTACAGGAGGCTGCGGTCAAGGATTGGGATTCTCGCCTATCCAAGAATCCCAAGGAGGGGTTTGAGCCCTAAGGAATCGACCGGTCAACGCGGCCCGCCGCAAGCAGGCGGGCCGCGTTGACCCTTGATTCAGTTCGCGAGCACTCTCGGCTGGCCGATTTTCAAAGCAACGGTCAGCCGAGTTTTGCATGTGGGGCCTAGCCTCGGTCGGTTGCATCAGAATCGGCCCGCACTTCACTAGCGTTGAGAAAGTCGAAAGCTGGCGGGTGTTACAGGCCTTCCTTGTCTTTGTAGAGTGCGGTGATGATTTCCTCCGCGCAAGCCCGGCAGTCCGCCAACTCGCTTTCGGTAGCGACCCGCTCCTTGCAGGCTTGCCTGGCGGCATGAAGGACCTCTTCTTGCGGGAAATGTGTCCTTAGGTTGCTGTAATCCCAAATGAGCTGCTGGATGTAGTTCTCCCGCTTGCCCCAGCGTTTGCACGCATCCAACGGTCCCGAATAGGCGAAGTCGAACGGTTTAGGCTTTCCGAATTCGTCCCTATGGTTGACCGTCAGGTATTCGTTGCAGAAGCGGTCCGCAAAATCGCGCGCGCTTTCTCGGATCCTAGCCACTCCGGTTCCAGTGGTGTAGCTCGACAAACTCACAGACCAGGTGGAGGCACGCAGCAGTTGGCTGGTATCTCTCTGGGGGAATACGTTCTGAATGAACGCCAGGCGGACACCGAAGATACAGAAGCCTTGCTCAGCCTTGATATAGTTGACAACCAGGTACAGATACGGGTTACCGGGCAGCTTACGTCCTTCCTCCTCCGTATGAACGGAGATCTTAGCAGCACGGAGTCGAAGCTCCACGTCCGTGCGCAGCTGGCTGGTTGTCAAACCGGCCTCGCGGGCCTCCGCTTGCAGGGGCTCGATAACCAGGTATACCGCGGCCAAACCCTTTAGACTGTTGCGTCGCGATTCTTGAACAGACGGAGTGCCCTCGGCGTCATCCTTACCGCCATACTCGCCGTCGCCAGCCGCGACCAGCGGTAAAACCGATACAAACCCAACCACCAACATCCATTTCATCGTTCGCATCTTCGACCTCCCTTTCGGACCGAAGGAAGCTGACTGTCCGCCGCAAGAATACCGCCTGCAAGCCCGTATGCCAAGCAAGGAGTCTGTCGCACTCCCTGTGTACCGGGAGGGCTGGAGACCCCTGTCGGCAGCCGCGAACGCCGTGCCTGTGTCCGGAGCGGCCAGGTGAAGACCCGGTCACCCTGCCCAGCTAGTACGGAACACCCCTTGTGACGCTGGGCGGGCCGGTCATCTTCGACCGGGTGCGCCGGGCAAGGGTCTCCCGGGCCACCACCGCTACGACGAGGGAGCATGGTATCGTGGACGACTCTGGCTACCCCGGACCATCGCCTGCTCGCGCGGTAAGCTGGGTTCGTTCCGGTCACTCCGGCGACTGAGAATGCCGCCTTCCTTCCTAGCCCCATAAACGAAAAAGCGTTCTCGGAATTACATCGACAACGGCTGAATCAGGCTGAAGACGTAACGGGAATCCAAACTGAAAAGTACCGTATGGAAAACACTCACATCCTGAATCTGTATCGTAAGCTCCACCTGGAGGGGTTTGAGATGCACGGCTGAAGTCGTTGAGGTCTGGATCTTTCGTCCAGTGGATTAGTTACGGTATTGTGAACTCGAAAACAAGGAAAAGAAACATGTCCCACTCTCGTAAGAACATCTTAGCCCCTCGGCAACCCATGAGGCTAGACAAACACCGAGATGCTAGACGTCGAAGACTGCCCCAAACCGCGTTTATCGCGGTGGGTTTGACGCTCCTCATGGGGTGCGCCAACAATCCAATTTCGCGATGGTTCTCGAATAGGCAGAATGAACGGCACGATCAAAGCAGCTACACGTACGATCAGAGCGACAGTTCTGGAGAAAGCTACACGCTCGCCAATAGCTCCGTCGACCCTGACCACACTCTACCGTATTCCCATGATAAAGGAAATGGGTTCGATCAGCCGACTGCGGTCAACCTGAGCAGGACATACGGTCAGACCAGCAGCATACAGGACTACTTCACACACAAAGCCGAAAAGAACCACTTGCCGCAGAAGTACATCAGCGAGGCGCGCATCGGAATGACCGACGTGGACGTAATCTTAAACGGGGCACGGGCCACGGAACTCGATCGCGACGCGACCTTCAGACGGCGCAGCGCCCAACTGTCGAATAAGCGCACAAATGCTGCGGCAAACGAAGAGGTATCACTGGCAGAGATCCACGAGGCCAGACGCCAGCAGGAAGCCAAGCGGATGGAACTCACAGGGCAGCTTTCAGCGCGCGCGCGCCAGCTTGAAGCCCTCGACGAAAAGAATGCACGGTTGGCCGATGCGTGGGCCAAAGAGCAGCGTACGGTTCAGCAGGAGGTGATTAGTCAGGCCGAGCAGGAGTCCGACGAAGCCATGGCCGGCATCGAGCAACTCGGTGTCATTCGCGACGCCACTGAAGCAGAAGCCTTTGCCACCATCTCTCAACTACGCAGCAACGCACGGGCGACCCGCACCCGGGCCGAAGCCAACATTGCACAGCTACGCCAGGAAGCCTTGGCTGTCTCTGAAAAGACTGCCGCAAAGGTAGGGGAGTTGACCAGCAAGCTGGCCACCGTTCCCATTAGGTTCAATGCCGAAGCCAGCCGGCTGGAGACTCACGCCAGCTCCGTTCAAGCACGGGCCTTCGCCAAAGCCGAGGAGTTGAAAGCACGTGCCAGTGCCACCGAGACGCAGGCTGCGGAGCACGAATTCAATCTCATGGTTTCCGTGGCAAGGACGAATCGTCAGCAGGTCGAGGCTGAGGCCGAGCTAAGGTACACCGAGGCTGACACCAACTACGAACGTGGAATCATAGAGGTCGAGCGGATGCGGGCCGACGCACACATGACCATCCAGAACAGTCAATCGGAGGCCACCAGGAGGTCTAAGGAGCTGGACGCTTGGTTCCAGCGTTCCATGGCCGAGGTGGACTTGATGCGCTCGACTGCTGATCGAGATGAGAAGATCGCCCGCGCCGAGTTCGTCAAAGTGGTAGCCAAGCACACTGCCGATGCCATGCGGGAAACGAATGAACATCAGCAGGTTCTTTCCGAAGCCCAAATGAAGGCCACGATTGCCGAGGCGGAAACAAAGGCCGCAGAGGTCCATGAACAGATCATGAACGAGTTGGAGTACCAGACGCGCATCGGAGGCGTTGGGTTTGCCGGCAAGACCACTCCGACCGACGAATCCATGGATCTGGACGTGCCGGTATCCGAAAAAGTCATGGCCATCGCTCCGAACATCAACCCGGAAGACATCGCCAAGTTCCAGTCCTCCTTGGCGAAGGTACTGCACACTCGCACGTCGGCCGACGCGCAGTTCAGCTCTCTAGGAGCTACCTATAACGAGAGAAAGACAGCGGTCGAAAGTGAAAGAGACCAGGGAATCGCTGTCGGTACCGAGCAGCTTGCTGCGTCCGACGCGATGCAGTTGGAGCTCGATGCAGCGATGGAGGTAGAAAAGGCCTCCGTTATGGCGAACCTGGAGGCCGGAAGGATGGTATTCGATTCGGCGATAGTAGAGGCCGAGGCGTTCCGAAGAAATGCCCTAGCGGACGTATCCGAGCTGCGAGCCCTGGCCAAAGCCACGCTCGACGACGGTGCCGCCCGTAGCCAGGCGTTTCGTAAGGAAGCCCAGGTGGTCAGGGACAACGGACAGGAAGAGATCGAAGCCATCCAGGCAGAGCTGCGTTCCACCGAAGAGCAAGGAGAGGCCGAATCCAATCGCTTTCTCGCCGAGGCGAACAGCATCGAAAAGGGAAAAACTGCGTTGGCCAAGCAGATCGATGCTCAGATTATCGCAGCAGAGCAGGAGCTTGTTGCCGACCTGTCCAACCTCGATCGCCGGATCGAGAGCGGAACGACCATCGCCGAAACCAATTACTACGAAATGTTGGCACAGGCCGAAAGTCTTGGATTGCAGACCGAGATGGAGATCAAGCGAATGGCCGGGCGTAACGCTTTTGAAAGAGCGCTCGCCCAGGCTGAGATCGAGCGCGTCCATGACATGAACTTCTTGGAAGGGATCATGGATGAGGCGCAGATCGATCGTCGCATGGCCGTGGCGTTGGCTGACCGCTCCAACTCGGACGCGCTTAACGATGCCGAGCAGGTCGCCATCCAGGCACAGGCTGACACGTTCAGTGCTGAGGTGGACGCCCAGCGTCGCATCGCCGCCGCACGTGCCAGCACTGTCAACTCGTTGTTCAATACGCGTGTCGTGGAAGTCGACTCGGACCGTATCAAGGAGAAGGCGGACGCCCTGGTGAAAGCGTCCCGCGAGCGGGCCAACGCCGAGACCATCTTGGCCGAGGCCGAGGCTGCCCGTGAGAAGACGAGAGAGCGGCTGGCCAGGTTGGTCAAACACCAGGCATCGCTGCAGCGGGCCGCCGTAACGGATTGGGATTCGCGCCTGGCGAAGAATTCCGAGCAGGGATTCAGCCCACAGTAACTCGGTACAATCCGTACCGGTCGAACAAGTGACACGGCCTGCCGGCTTCCGGCGGGCCGTGTCCGTTTTTACCTGGACGTCTTGGCTTCGCCATTCACTTCGCCCTGAAGAGAAATCCCGTACTGTCCAAGAAACTCGAACGCGCGCAAGCGCTTGGCGTTTCTTCCGTTACGACGCGTGGTCAGGCACGAGAAAGGCGATAGAACCCGCGGGATGCCCCAGCTTGGATTCTCGCGCGACATGCGGCGAATCAACGTTCGAATCTCAAGTGCGATCTTCGGCCGGCCGACTTTGCCGGTTCGAGACTTCCAACGCCAGAACAACTTGAAGCCCTGGCGATGCCACCGTACCGCCGTGTCTGGCTGTACGTGAGAAACGCCGAGCGCCACTCCGGCCAGATCCGAGACAGAATTGCCCAGAAGATCCACTCACACTTCCGCAACCGTGGGCGTCTAGACCTGTGCTCCAGTACCGTAAGCCGCTGCCGCAACGCGAGGTTCTCTGCGGCAAGTTCTGCCCTATCACGGAACACCCAACGGATGAGAAACAGCAAGACGCGAAACGAGCCCATTTGATAGCCTCCAAGAACCACTATCAAGGGTTGGAGCGCTTGGCGACGGCCTACCGAGCGTGAATCTGTAAGTCCTTTGCACACAACACGTTCGGAGTTTTTGGAAGGGACAGCTGCTTCCCGGTGCCATCCCTACTTGAAGCCCTGCTGCTCGATGCGGTGGAATCTGAAAGCTCATGTGTACTGACTCCAGGTCGCGAGATCAGCAAATGACCTTCTCCCGATGCATAGCTGGACTGCTAGAGCTGGACGCCATCACAGAGCAGGCAATAGTCCACCTGCGATTGGATTGCCCATACGGCGATGGCACACGTCGCAGTCGGCTTGATATAGGCCGTTGCGGCTTGAAATGAGTGGCTCATCTTGTTATAATGGCCACTTGAGGTTCGATGAATGGGATGTCCCGTGGAGAACGCAAGTACGCGCTCGATAGTCTTGAGTGCGAGAAGGCAACGCCTGGCTAGTGCATTCGTGTTGGCCTGCCTGGTAACGTTGGCGGCCGGTGTTCCTGCAGTTGCACAGACGGTCAGTTTCGTGGTGACTGGAGATTCGCGCGGAGCTGACAACGGAGTCAACACGACCATCCTGTCGGAGATTGTCCATGCAGTCCTTGCCGAGAACGACGTAGACTTCTTGCTCTTCTCGGGTGATTTGGTGAATGGCTCATCCGACCCAGATGTTCTTAAGTCGCAACTCACTACGTGGCGAGACGTTGTTCAACCGCTCTACGATGCGGGCATCGGTGTCTATCCCTGTCGTGGGAACCACGATGCCGCAAACAAGGTAGCATGGGATGCTGTCTTCTCGGGCGGTTACGCCCTCCCCGCGAATGGACCAGCGGCTGAGGCAAACGTGACTTTCTCTTTTTGCCGCAGCCACGTGTGTGTGATTGCCCTTGACCAGTATGTCCGGAGTCATCGCGTCAACCAAACTTGGCTTGATGCCCGGCTAGCTCTCAATATCAGCCCGCACCTCTTCATACTTGGTCACGAACCTGCGTTCAAGGTAAGCCACTGGGATACCCTCGATGATTACCCACTCGAGCGTGATACGTTCTGGAACAGCATCGCAGTTGCGGGCGTGCGCGCGTACTTCTGCGGGCACGATCATTTCTACGACCACTGCCGTCTTGATGATGGCGATGGCGATCCGAACAACGACTTGCACCAGTACATTGCAGGAACTGCAGGGGCACATCTTTACGGTGACGAGCTCTATGACGGAGAGAACGGATCCTGGACACCGCGGCTAGTCCTTCATGACCAGCAATACGGCTATCTCCTTGCGGAGATCGAGGACTTAACCGCAACACTGACCTGGAAGCATCGAACCGGGCCTGGTGTGTACGAATGCACTAACGATGTGTTCACTTATTCAGTAAGCCCATGCGAGAACAACGAAGCCTGTGATGATGGTGATGCCTGCACAGGGACAAAGACCTGTCAAGCCAACGGCGTCTGCGCTCGTGATCTTGTCACGGACTGCAACGAAAACTGGATCGAGGATTACTGTGAACTTGACGATGGTACGGCTCAGGACTGCAACGGCAATCTAATCCTCGACAGATGTGACATCGCCGACGAGACCAGTAACGACTGCAACGCAAACGTAATTCCCGACGAATGTGACCTCGACTTCTTCGGCGGCAGCAGCCCCGACTGTAACACAAACTGGGTTCCCGATGAGTGCGACATCTTCTACGGGATCAGCGGCGACTGCAACGAGAACGGAATCCCCGACGAGTGCGATATCCTCTACGGGATCAGCGGCGACTGCAACGAGAATGGAATCCCCGATGAGTGTGATCGTATTGGTGCTGGCGACTTCAATTCGGACAGGGTCGTTGATTTGAGGGATTCCGTCGCTTTGGTGGACTGTATGACCGGTCCGGACGCCGCTGTGTCTCCGGCCTCGCCCGCGTGCTCAAACGCGTGCCTCGACGCCTTCGATTTCGATTCAGATGGCGATGTAGACATGGGCGACGTCGCAGGACTGCAGCAGGCGTTCGGTACCGTCTACGAAGCCTTTGTCACAACCATAGATTCGCTAGGCTCCCCTATCACACTTCCCGAAGGTCCGCGGACGCCGGTCCAAAATGTCAAGGGTATGCCGAATCGTCCGCCTGGAGCAGATATCAAGGAATTCCCGCGACAGCGTGTGCCGCTCGGAAGCGTTGCGAGCTCGTCCAGCGACAAGAGCGTGCGGCAGCACTAACATGGTTGCGCTCGAAGATGCGCTTCGTAGCGACAACTAACGAAAGCTCAAGCCGCAACGCGATAGTAATGGCGCTGCAATCCGCCGAGCAATCTCTGGCAGCGGATGGGACCGATCTCGGACGCGAGTTCGTCCGGGGGTACCGTTGGTACCGCGGCGAGCGTCCGATTCCCGAGCCCCTCGCGAGGGCGATGTTCACTGAAAAACGAGTGTATTCCTGACCAATGTGGTTGAGACGGCCAAGGCCGAAGTACAGAAAGAAATCCACGCATTTGGGTTTGAGCGCGCCGATCGACATTTCGGCAAAGGCGTTGGCATCCGGCCCCAGGAGCGATGTTCGCAAGCAGCGGATGCCAGCACTTTTCCATGGACGACGGAATGCAGCTGAGAACTTGCTGTCGTGGTCGTGGATATGGAAGCTGAGTAACTACCGGTAGTTGAGAACCCTGACGATTTCGCCTGCTTCCGGCTCAGATCCCCTGAGGCCTTCAGTCAAGCTGCCCAACGCCTTGCATCCACCGCAAGAGGTCTCAAGGGCAATCCGCTGGATTCAACTGCCCGGGAGTGTCGGTGTACTGCTGTCCTTCGGAGCCGAATAGGATGCGCTGAAGGTCGGACACGTTCAGGATAAAGTTCGGCGGAGCACCGTCGCCTACGCCATGCAGGTCAACCCAAGTCGTGGGTGCATTCGGTTTCGTACGGCCCTCTGCGGTCAACACGTACGCTGACACATCTGTGATATTGACGATTCCATCGGGTGGTGTGAATCCGGGCTCGGGCGGCAAGGCGCCTGTTCCAATGCCCACCGTGTCGCCGTAGTGCCACAAGACGTGGGGTTTTAGAATCGTGCCCACCTCGAGCGGACCGCTGAAGAGGGCTCCATCCGGCGTAGTTTGTACCTGATATGTTGCGACCGGTACGACCTCGCAATCACCGACGTGAAGCGTTGTCTCTGGCCACACTCGGAACACAGGTGTGCCCACGACTCTTGAGACCGCATTTGCATTCGGTGCGCTAACCCATCCGAGGATCGTGCCAACGTCTGGGTGTTCGATGCACAGCCCTGCCGCCATTGCACAATCACTGTCCGAGCTGCAGCTTTTATCAAGAGAGTCGCCACACCGCCGCATAGACGACAGCGTTACCCGCATGGCAACGGGGGTCGCACCATTGCTGCTCGGATCTACTGATATGTAGCGGTTCTTGCGGGCCGAGTCCTCGCCGCTCGTGACCTGTGGTGGAAGCACGGCAAGCTGACATTCATCCAGTACCCCGTCAAGGTTCGAGTCTCTACTTGGTTCGTCAGCAATATCGCATTCATCTGGATACTCGTTGTAGTCACAGTCGTTGCTCGTTTCAGAAGCTAGATCGCAGGTATCACCGATGCCGTTAGGCTGGCAATCATTCTGGTCTGGGTTGGATAGCTCGCAATTGTCACAGTCGTCTGGTACGTCGTCGCCATCGGCGTCCACCTTATCGTCGAACCCGTCACACAGATCCATACAATTGTCGACGCCATCGTCGTCGGTATCCTCCTGCGCGAAGGGAAACACGTACCTCCACACGGCCGGTCCGACATCATCGGCCACGAACAAGAAACAGCCGAATGCTGCAAGCCCCTCCTGTTGGTTCCCCGGGATATCCCATTCTGCTAGGCAAGTTCCCGCAACGTCCAAAGCCACAAGGCGATTCGAGCTATCGAAGATTGCATAGAGCACACCGTTACCCGTGTTATAATGCAAGCCGGACATGTCAGTACGACCGGCAACTGGGGTGATGGTGTTAACGTGCACGACGCTGGTGTCCGTAGCGCTAGTGACAATCGGCAGCTCAAAGACGTAGATCTTTCCGTCACACTGAAGTCCAGCATAGAACAGGCCACCCTCGGGGTGATCTGCAACCGGAACAAATGTCAGAGCTTCCAGACCAGCGTTCGACGGGCCCTGCAACACGTTTGATAGGTCGAATGTTCTTGTTACCTCGCCCGTCGAGAGGTTGAACTCAAGGATGCTGTCTGGTTGCTCAACAGCGACGTAAATGAAATCGCTAGACACATCGGCGACGCAGACCCCTTCGAGATCTCCCCCGACCTGCCAACTGACCGGGGCATCTCCGTCAACGCCTATCAACGTTATCAAGCCACCGTCATGGACCACAAG
>CP070744.1:5597320-5666013 GCA_020348265.1 Phycisphaerales bacterium
CGTGCAAGGGGCTACCCGGCAATAAGAAATGTTCACTAGATAACAGCCTTGCTTGTGAGCAGGACGACGACTGCAAGGTTGGGCCATGCAGCGATCAAGCAGTAGACCAGCTCTTCGCCGACTTCTTGCAGGTCGCAGACGGCGTCTTGAGCGAAGCAAGCCTTATACAACTACTCTATGCTGACGATGACGATCTGAACCTTCTCAACGGCACCCCGCACGGTTGTGACATCATGTGTGCCTTTGTTGGAGCGGAGCGCCTAGAGACCGAGTGCACCTTTCCAGAAGCTTGGCCCTCCTGCGGCGACTGCGACGAGGTAGGACACGGTTGGGCATGCCCACTTCTTGGCACTGGAGGCGATGGAGGTGTCCGCGTGACCTGGGATCAGAGTCCGGCACCCGAAGCAGGCCAGGACTACATTGTGGAGTATGCGATGGATCCGCCAGCGGTCATACTCACTTCGAAGACGGCAACGGGCGGTGCGACGGTTACTGAGTGGACAATCGCTCGCTACTTCGATGGTTGGTGCGACGGCGGGGAGAACTACGGGAGGCGCTGTAACGGTCCTGAGGACTGTCCAGACGCTCAGTGCAGGGGCCAGTGCGATGGAGGCGATAACCCGGGGGCTCCGTGCACCAACGATACCGACTGCGTTGGCGGAGGGACCTGTTCCTTAGACGTGGAGCCTGCGGCATTGAACATCATTACTGCCGAGTGGGCCGGAGCGGGAGCCTATAGTATTGACGTTGTTCTGGGTACGGCAGTCGCACCTCTGTTTAGTGTCGGCGTGGTCGACATTCCACGGCAAGGCCCTGACAACTACGTTAGCATCGCGCTGGACTTGGTTGCCAACATCACGGGGTCTTTGACGGCGCGCGCAAACACGGACGGTGAAGGAGGTCGAATTAGCGGCAACGTCCCTGGGCAGGGATCGTTCACATGGGCTGAGGCAATCGGTACGGGAGGCAGTGTGCCAAGTACTTTGGCTTTTGGCAGCACGCCAAGGTACATCTGGCTGGAAACGCTGCCCTCGGGATCTCAGCTAGATTCCGGATGCTTGGAGTCAAAGAACTCCGCCGTGACGATCGCTGGGGAACTGGAAGGTATGATCAATGTTGCGAGCTACATGCGGGGCTTCATAACAATAAACGGGGAGAGTGACTCAATCGGGAACATCATTGTGGGCGAAGAGCTTTTCCGCAGCACTTTGTACGATGTAGTAAAGGTCGCTGGGAATATGGCTGGTACTATCACTGCTGGATCGCGCATAGACAATACAAACGATGGATATGCCGTGCGTATTGGTGGAGACTTGTCAGGAAGCATTCTGGCTGGAACGGATATAGGAACGGAAGATAGGACCGCAATCTTCATAGGTGGAGATATGACAGGCCGCATAATCGCTGATGCCGATCGCGATGGTGATGGTGAAATCACCGGTGACATTGAAATAGTGGGCGAATTCGACGGCGACATCTGCGATGCCGGGCTTTACCCAGGTATGACCCAGGCGGTGCTTGCTACGGAACGGCCTAACATAACGGTCGGCACCTGGGGAGCAAACGCGACGGTTTGCAGTGGCGGCCCTCAAGCGGCACCCGCGCCACATGACACCCGGAAGAATCGCTATATCTCCCTGGTTCCGGCGAAGAACCCCGAGACCGAGGTAGCCCTCCGAGTCGAGCTGGTCGAGATGAAGCGTTGCACCGGCGATACGAGTAAGTCCTGCACCGGCGATGGTGACTGCACAGGTGTGGGGGCATGTGCGAATCACGCAGACGTCGGCGAGACCTGGTGGGTAGCAGAGCCTGACGCGAACGGCGTTGCCCACTTGTCCGATACGCCCGTGTATCGTTACTGGACCGAGCCGGTGGTTCATATTGGCGATTGTCCGATAATACCTGTTGCCACGTACGCGGTTCGAGCCACGCGCGATGGCGTACTCTTCAGTGATCCGCTGGAGATCGGGACGATCCTCAAGCCGGGCGTTTGGCATTATGGGGACGTGGCTGGAGACGGCACGGGCGAGCTTCCTCCAGCCATTGGCTTCACTCCACCTAACCAGATTGTCAACGTGAATGACGTCACGGCGTATCTGTTGACTGCCAAAGGAGATCAGACACCGAGCGCACCTTTGACTTGGGTGGATCTTCACGGGATGAGTGCCCAAGTGTGCAGCGTTGATACCACCAGGCTATGTTGCGGCGTTCTTGGTGTCGGTGGGTGTGACGATCCGGAGGACTGTTGTCCGGTTGGCCAAACCTGCGACTATGTGCCATCGCCTACCGGGTTTATTCCCAATCAGATACTCAACGTCTCGGATCTCCAACGCATTTTGTTCGGTTTGGAGGGGCAGACGTACACATTCGCGGACGGCCAAGTAACACCGGCTTCCTGCAACGTGTACGGTACCCCACCCGCGTGTGGAAAGTCGTTACTGGCCGGTGACGATGTTACATTAACGCTCGTGCCCAACGACGACATCATCGACGCGCAACAGTCGGTGGAAGTCGACATATACGTGGATTCGGTGGACGATCTTGGTGCCTTTGAGTTGGCGTTGGAGGTTACGGGCGGGACGAGCGGAGAGCTTCTGCTTACGGACGTTTCGGTGGACTCGCAACGACAGGATTACGTATTCGGTACGGCGACAGCCTACAACGCTGAAAACCTGACCAAGGGGACTCTGTCGAACTCACTGGCCAGCGGGAGCGTTCAGGTGACCGGCTCGGGCTACCTGGCAACCTATACCTTCCAGCCGAGCGGTGGCGCCAGCGGTGTCTTTAATGTCTCCATCAAGGGTGGCGAGAACTCGTTCCTTTGCGAAGGCGACGGCACCGTCCAAGGCGTGAATGTCGACGATACCGCGTTGATCGGCGTGGGTATAGACTGCTTCGATAACGAAGACTGCGACGACAACAACGACTGCACGACGGATACGTGTTCCAACTACGAGTGTTCCTACGGAAACGTCTCGCAAGGTACATCGTGTGACGACGGAATGTTCTGCACCAAGACGGATGAGTGCGACGGCAACGGAAACTGTACCGGCAGCGGCGTAAAGTGCCCGCAGTTTAATCCGGTCTGCTGTGAGGAGGGTGACTACTGTACGTGTTCGACGTGTCAGTGCGCAGGACAGTGATTCGGTAGTCTCTTCGACGGTGGGTTGAACTCCGGCCCTCCGCGGTTCGTGCAGGTTTGCGGGCTGCGGAGGGCTTCTTCTTTGGTGCATGCGGACCTGAAGAAGGCGTGGTTATCGGCCGTTCCGGTATTACGTGAGTGTTTCGAGTTGCGCTGGGCGCGGCACAGCTCAGCCTTGGTCGATCTTAGGCCGAAAAAGAATGTAGGAATCCGTGTACGGCTAAACCAGGGCGGTGGGACCAAGCTATGAACGAACAACGCGAAACGGAGCGAGAGGAGGTCTCGATGCCTCCGATCAGTTGTCTTGCAGAGCTTCCCAACGGCACGACGTTGGAGGGAGTGGTAAAAGACATCTCCGACGGCGGCGCCAGGGTATCCACTTCCACTACGGGTCTGAGCGAAGGCGACGAGATCCAGCTGGTGTTCATCGTTCAGCCGGATCAGAAGGTCGCCCGTCGGTGCGAGGTCAGGTACGTCGATCATGAGAGGAATTCCTTCGGCCTGCAGTTCAAGACCAGTGCCGAACCCATACAACAGGATGACTGTGGCGCTGCGAAGACGTGCTGTGAGCATACACAGGATACACCGTTCTGTGCATACTGCGGCTCCCGCCTGGCCCAGCCGTGACATCATCTTTAGTGGCTGTGCTCGTGGACAGGTGTGCCGGTTGGCCACGGCCGTTCTCCGACAGGCACAGTCTCGCGCCTCAAGTCGGACGGCGACGAGGTAGCCCTGCACCGCGCTAAGCAAGTACAGCTACACGGCAGGGATGCCCTCCAGGCGTAACACTGCCCTCAATCGCTCGGACTCCGTGCTCGTCAATTCGGCCGTCCGTGCTGCTATGTAAGCCGTTACAAAAAATGATGTTATCTTCGATTGACGTCAGCTACATTTTTTCCTTGACACCCACTTGAAGGTTTGGTACTTTGTTATTGCGTTTATCGGTCGCATGGTCGTAATTGTGCTGCTTTTTGTGGAAGGTGGGGCGTGACCGGCTTCCCTGAGCCAGCGCTGGTGGGGTGCCGACATCGCAGGGCAGCCAGGCTTGCACACGTCGTAACGCGTGGGCCTGCAGTCTTCCGATGACGGGACGGCGATCCGTGGCCGGGACTCGGATTTCACGTTGTGGTCTGTGTAACGACTGAGCATTTGAGAACGGACAACTGAGGTTATCAACCGAGGGCTTGCTCGAGTCTCGATCAGGTTCTCGGGGGCATATGTTGATGCTGCGCTGTCTGCCTGAGTGAGGTCGCGCAGGGTCGGTTCCGGGTGTGGTTGTGCTCGGTGTGCTATCACCAAAGGGGTGCCTGCGGTGGTGGAAAAGAAGCAACTCCTCAACAAACACGTAGCGCAGTGTTTCTATAACGCGGCGTTGGTGATCTCGTTGGTCGCCAGCGCGTACGTGATGTCTGCGGCCGTCGCGTCGAGTGAACTTGCCTGGCTGGGATGGCTTTCCCTTCTGCCGTTGTTTGTGGCAATCCGTGTCTGCCTCCCGTCAAAGGCGTTACTGTGTGGGGGGTTGTGGGGGTCATGCTTGTGGACATTCTCGACCCTCGGTAGTGCGCCGCCCGCACCTGCAACTGTGGGGTCGTTAGCACTGCTGACTGCTGTCCCCGCTGTATACGCTTATCTTGGCTCCCTACTTACTCGTTGGATCGGCTACAGCCCATTTGTGCTCGGCTTCGGCTGGATGGGGGTCGAGTTCGCTTTCATTCCGGCCGGTCTTGATCGGGGGCTGTTGGGTGCAATCAGCGGAGACGGCGCTGCTATTGCCTGGATTGGGAACTCGTTCGGGTATGTGCTTGTCGCCTTCCTCGTCGCCTTGGTCAACGCTTCACTCGTATCCGTATTGAGCGGCGTTCGGCTGCCAGCAGCTTCCCGCCGGTACCGGACTTCACGCGCCGGCAATGGGGCTCGCTTGTTGCCCCAAACTCACTTCTGCTTTTCACGTTTTTCCCTTCACCCCTCGCAGCCACGCGCTCCTCCATGCCACTGAACGGTCAACTGTCTGTAATGATGGCCGCATCAAAGAAGAGCGGCAGATACCTAATGACTAGGTTCGGTTCAAGATGGCATTAACCGATTCAGCTCATATCAACAAGCAAATGTATACGGAGGTAACAGAATGAAAGCTCAAAAGAGTATAGCTATCGTCTTCTCGATGGTTCTGATGGTGCTACTTTGTACAACACCGGCCGCAGCCGATCCCATCCCGGCCGGTTCCGACATCTTCATCACCCCGGTACCCACATGTATGGATGCCGAGTCATACGAAGATTTCCTCACCGCTCCCATACCGGCGGATTTCTTCGGTCCCGGATCGGATCCGTTTGATGGCACGATATACTGGGTGGGCGCCCCCTTCAGCGTCCCCGGTGGCGGGGAGGCCGACACCATTGTTGAACGACTTGAGGCCGCTGACGTTTCCGTCGGCGGTGAGGCAACCGTGGATATACAGATCAAGGCTCTGAGCTTGGTGAGTCAAGGACCGATCACGATTACTTTCGATGGGGGAACGAGCGGGTCAGCCGAGTATAATGTGGAGGTATGTCTTTCAAGTGCGTTTCCCCAGGGGACAGGGAGCATGACCATCCACCAGCGATGTGCGGAGGGTGGCCGGTTTGACTCGACTCTGCCGGTTATTCCCAAGCTGACTTTTACCAAGATCTCGGGAGCCCTGGGGTTGCCTACTGCAGTGTTGGACACAGGTACCTTATACAACCTGATCAGCAAAAGTACCTGCTGGTCGCACAGTGCCGGAGCCTTTGCGGGCGATCTCTACGCGACGACCGGTGGGACGGTGGACCACGACTGTGATGGAGGCACAGCCGAGATATCTTTCTCAGCATCAACAGGCAACTTCTTTGTGGGCGTTTGCGACCTGCCCTGCACTGCGGACTACGCCCCCATCAAGAAGGCTTTAAGGCCGATTATCGATTATATCCAGCGCCTGAAACATATGTTCTTACCTGCTATGCCGTTGACACCCGACACGGATGATGATGGTTGGCCGGACATCATGGACACCACACCGGACGAGTGCGGACCGTACGAGATTCCCGCCCTCTCTCAGTGGGGCCTGGTGGTCATGGCCCTGTTGGGAGTGACGGTTGGGACGATAGTCTTCGTGAGGCGACGCAAGGTGGCAACGTAGGGTCAATAGCCAGCTTGGCCCCCAACAGATGTACTCTCTGAAACGGGGCGGGAGGTGGATCGGACGATTCCCGTCGTTGACGGCCGATGACGGGCGTCTGGTCGATCCATCTCTCGCCCTTGTTTCTCGTTTTCGTGGTCGACCGGGTTGTCGTAACTGGTGCAAAGGAGGCAATCAGTCTATGATCGGAGGTGCTTTGGGAGCGCCGAGAGCACGTTACGTGCCAGTGACTCCGAGTTGAAAGTGCTTATCGGGTCGGAGATCCGCGCATGTAGACCTTCCGACCCTTGTAGGTGGGGTGTATGTTCTCGGTAACGAATGTTGTCGGATATACTCAATCGCCGCGCACGAACGCGCCCCGGCATCGATGTCAAGCATCCGCTTCTCGCGATTGCGGCTCTGAGTAACAGCGCCGCTTGGGGGACTGCGGTCCAGATGCTACACTGACCGGGGCGACGCATGTTTCGCTCGTGAGCTTGAAATGTCCAGGCGACCGTTTTTGAAGGAGTAATCGTGACGCGCACAAAAAAGCCTTCACAGAAGGGCCCGAAGAGCAACGGTGGTGCTTTGCGCTCGCGCGTAATCGGCCAGCGGCCTATCCTGCGTTTTGTCATAATACTCCTAGTCCTCTTGGGGGCATTCAACTACCTTTACTATGTCGCGTTTGTGAAGGAAGGGCATCTGCAGCCTTATCTGGCGGCTGTTGCGGAGGCTACGGGGGCGGTCCTGAGGCTCTTTGGCACCGAGGCCCGCGTTCACGGCACGTCGGTATCCTCATCGCGGTTTGCCCTGGGCGTTGATAACGGATGTGACGCACTGCAGGCAGTGGCGTTCTTTGTGTTTGCGGTTATCGCCTCCCCACTGAGGGCATCGCTGTTGATGCGGATCGGGTCCATCGTACTGGGGAGCGTACTTCTTCTGGTAATCAACGTGATAAGAATCGTAAGCTTGTACTACGTCGGAGCCTACTGGCCCAGCGCACTAGATACCATGCACATCGACGTCTGGCAGACCATATTCATTTTCCTGCCGATTCTCCTGTGGCTCTTTTGGGTCTGGTGGGTGTTGCGATTGACTAAGAAGACCGGCGATGTTAACATCTAAGCAGATCGGCCTCTTCATTCTACGTCTGACGCTGTTTTTCACCGTGCTGGCCATACCCTGGCCGGGGACGGCGCGGGCTTATTCTGTGCTCTTTTGCGGAAGCGGAAACGTGCTCTTTGCCACGTTTTGGCCCCAGGCGGTAATCGAGTTTCAAACGGTTGGAGCAGATCGAGACCCGGCAGAAGTGAAGATCGCCGTCGAAACGCTCAAACCTCCGGCAGCACAGACGACGCAGCTCGACGCGCGTATGACCGGCTACTTGCCGATCGCACAGGTTCTCGCTCTGATCCTGGCAACGCCTATTCCCTGGTCGCGCAGATGGAAGGCGTTGGTGTGGGGGTTCTTGCTTGTCAACCTGTTCGTGGCAGTCAGAGTGTGGAGCATACTGGTCTTTACCCTGAGCAGCGTAGCGCAGCACATCACGAATCTGGGTGAACTGTCGGCTGACCTCATCTCCATCCTGGCCTCGCCGACACCTGCGTTTCTGGTGCCCCCGCTCGTGTGGCTTCTGGTTGTTCTCAGACCGGCCGACTTGGCGAGATTCAGCGCCGAACTCGGCGCCGACGTCGCCAGACGGTCCAGACGGGCGGATTGATGAGACTGCACGTGAATCAGTGCTTGTCGGAAGGATGGGCAGCCTTGAGCCAATACTCCCGGGCGCGCTCGACGGCAATGTTCAACAGAGTTTCCTCCGCGTAGCCGCCTTTCTCGTCCCTGGTCCCTGCGGGCATTCCGGTGAGGATCTCCAACGCCTGCAGCACGTTCTCGACCGCGTAGACCTGGAATCGGTTCGCCGCACACTCCTCGACCACATCCATCCTCAGCATCAGATCCCCGGCATTGGCCTTGGGAACAATCACTCCCTGTGTATCGGACGGGCCCAGCTCTCGACAGGCGTCGAAGAAGCCCTCGATCTTCTCGTCCACGGCCCCGACGGCGAGGATGTGCCCCATCTGATCGATGGCACCGGTCATGGCGATGTCCTGGCGGAGGGGGATCTCCGTAAACGCGCTGAGCAGGCAGCATATCTCCGCTCCGGACGCGGAGTCGCCGTCGATTCCCCCGTAGCTCTGCTCAAACGCAACCGATGCATCGAACGCCAGGGGGTGGTCGGTGCGCAGGAGATGCCGGAGCAGGCCCCCGAGAATGTAGAAACCCTTCGTGTGAATGGCGCCGCTCAGGGCCGCCTCGCGTTCAATGTTGATCACGCCTGCTGTTCCCGGCCCGATGGTAGCGGTAATCCGAGTCGGGAATCCGTAGATCATCGGTCCGGCGTGGAGCACGGCCAAGCCGTTGATCTGCCCGACGACCGATCCGTGCGTATCCACTCGTATGGTGCCATCGGCGACAAGCTCGCGAAAATGTTGGGCGGGCAAGTCAGCCCGTCGTTTACGGCGACTGACGGCATCGCGCACGTCGGCCTCGCAGACCGTCTCGCGGTTCTCCTTGTGAGCGATGAAAGCAGCCTCGCGGGCAACGTCTGCAAGCCGACCAAAACGGGCGGTGAGCTTTCCCTTGCGGGCGGCGATGCGCGCGCCATGTTCAGCAAGAGCCGCGACGGCTGTTCGGTCAAAATGTTTAAGGTTCTCTTCGCGGGCAATCCGGGCGAGCACCGCAGCGTACTGATGTACACCCGACTCATCTCGAGGCAGCACGACGTCGAAATCGGCCAGGACCTTGAATAGTTCGGAAAAGTCGCTGTCATACTCATCGAGCAGAAGATAGGTTTCAGGCGATCCCAGCATCACAACCTTGACGTCGATGTCGATAGGCTCGGGTTTCAGGGAGGGCACGAGCCCGGGCAGGGTCGAATCGGGAAGGGTGATTTCAAGCCGGTTGGTCCGCAAAACGCGCATGAGTCCCTTCCAGGAATCATGCTCGCCGAGGATGTCCTTGTCCTCGAGGATGAGGTATCCCCCGTCGGCGCGCAGGAGCGAACCGGCACGGATTCCCATGTGGTCGGCGGTATCCGCACCACCCTTGAACTCGATCGAGCCGAGAAGATTCCGCAACGTCGGCGCATTCTCGATGATTACCGGGCAGGAAGCGCCACTCTTGTGCTCGAGCACCACATTCACCGCGTAGAAGCTGGTGAAGTCGGTCTCTTCTTCGCCTTCCCCCAGGTGATTGTCCACTACATCGTCGACGAGGTCGCCGAGGAATGTCCGCACGCTTGGCTGGGCGTACTCCATCTGGATGTCTCGGACCATGGCGTCGAGGATGGAGCGGGCGGAGTTTTCGAGCAAGGTCGAGATGGCTTCTCCGTGTTCCTGGCGGATCTTGTTGGCCTTTTCATTGAGCTCGGCAAGCTCCTCCTCGAAAGCAGCGTAGTTTTCACGGGCGGCCTTGTAGACGTCGTCAGTGATCCGTCCCTGGGCGTGAAGCTGATTGAACTCCTCCGGTGGAACAGCCTTGCCGTCGACCAGGGGGAAGATCACAGTCTGCATCATGGGTCCGGCTTCGACGCTGACCAGAGTCAGCCCCGCAGATCGCAAGGACTCCTGGAAGGGCTCGAAGAACTCGTCCATCTCGCTCTTGGCGGCCTGCTCCTGCGCCGTCCGTTGGGCTTTGATGCCTTCGGAGGAGAGGGCTTCACCAAGATCCTCGCGAATGAAATCAGCGAGCTTCGCGATGCGGCGCCTGAACCTGGGACCGACTCCCGCGGGAAGTTGAATAAGCCGGGGTCGCTCGGGCTGCGAGAAATTATGTACATAGCAGCAGTCCTTGGCCTCCGGGCGGGTTGGACAGGATTCCTCGACCATTTTGCGGACGAGCGTAAGCCGCCCGGTTCCCGAGAGCCCGCGAACGAATATGTTCTGCCCCGGCGCATCGGTCTCCAAGCCGAAGCGCAACGCCTCGACGGCAAGATCCTGTCCGACTATCTCGGTCGTCGGGGCAAGCTTGGAAGTGGACTCGAAAGGAAGACTGCTGGCATCGCACCTCCAGCGCAGCGATTCGGTGGGCAAAAGTGCCGCTACAGGGGCTGAGGCGTCGGTTCCACGTCGCTTACTGCTTGTTTTCGCCATTGTGTTTCGCTCCGGGGGGCATCATGCCACAATCTTCCTTCAAGGTAAACAAGCACGATACGGATACATTCAGAAGTTCCCTATGCTGGTTGAGCCACGGTCCGCTTCCTACAGTGATCGCCGACTGCGATGGTTGAGGGCTCGGAGCGAGCAGGCTCGGCCGTTGCCAGCAGTGAGAGCCCAAAGGGCAAGCGCGTGTGGCGCATCAGGATCCGCTCTGCCCCGAACACTCGCTCGAGGATAGGTGCCAGCCTGCTGCGCACCTCGAAATTGTGACCCGCGCGACGAAGATTGCGCCAGAAGATCGCGGGGATCAGTAGCGGGCTAAGCAACATGTTGAAATAGGAGATATGGGCACCGGGGAATCCGGCAGCAGTGAGAGCATGAAGCAGCGACGACCGCGTATAGCGCCTACGATGTTCGTTGATTTCATCGTGAATTCCGTAGAGACGCGGAAGAGCCGGGACGGTCACAAAGAGAACCCCATCGCTGTCAAGCAGATCGCGTACGGATCGTAGTGCTCCTATGTCGTCGTCCAGGTGTTCGATAACATCGAATAAGCACACTGCGTTGAAGCGCCCGAGGTCATGCGGCAGATCATCGGGAATGTGCCCCACGCGTACGACGCATGAGGAATGCCCCTCAGCAGCCTCCGCGGCCTCCGTACACGCATCCACGCCCACCACTTCCCCGAACTCGCGCATGGCTTGCAGCATCGTACCCGCACCGCAGCCTATGTCCAAGATGCGTGGACGGCTCTCCATGGAGAGTCGTCGTCCAAGCTGATCGAGGATTATTCTCTGCCGGGCACGGTACCACCAATGCTCGCTCTCCAGGCGGAACGTTTCTAGCTGGTAGCCCTTATCCAATGTACGATCCCGGACTCTATCGACTGGCAGCCTCTTCCTCGCATATCGCCACCCGCGCGTCGGCGGGTTCGGCGCCTCTTGCCCCAAACTTGCCGGCGACTGCCCTGTCGGCCGCAACCGTCCGAGCCTCCAGCATACAGGCGTTCGACGTGGGCTCATCCGTGGTCCGCGCCACCACGTACGCAGGCCGGCGCTTGACCTCGGCGAAGGTTCGGCCGAGGTACTCGCCGATGACGCCTAGCGACATGAGAATCATACCACCGAACCAGATCACCAGGAAAACAACGGTCGTCCAACCGGCCACCTCGATGCGCCCAAGCAGGTTCATGACAACGATTACCGCGAGGTAGCCAAAGGCGGCCACTATTGACAACAACCCGGCCGTCGATACGGCGCGCAGAGGCACCCATGAGAAATCCATGATGCCATCGGTCGCCAGGCGAAACAGCTTGCCGACCGTATACTTGGGCTTGCCGGCGGCGCGGGGGTTGCGCTCCGTCTCGATGCCGATCTGGCGGTATCCCACCCACGCCCGCAGGCCACGGACGAACCGGCCGGATTCCGGAAGGGCGTTGATCGTATCCACTACCTTCCTGCTCATAAGGCAGAAATCACCGGCGTCGAGAGGCAGCTCGTAAGGACTCATGCCGTTGAGCAACCTGTAGAACGTCCAATATGCAAGTCTGTGAAGCACGCTTTCCTTGCGGTTGGTGCGCACGGCGTAGACTGTGTCATAGCCGTTTTGCCACTGTTCGAGCATTTTGGGAATGGATTCCGGTTCATCCTGAAGGTCACCGTCCATCACGATGATCACCTTCCCGCGAGCACACTCCAAGCCTGCGGTGATGGCTGCCTGGTGGCCGAAGTTCCGAGCAAGGAAGACGCCGTGCCAGCGCCTGTCCTCTTGGGCGAACTGCCGGATGATCTCGGGAGTATCGTCGTCGCTGCCGTCGTCGATCAGATAAACGTCATACCTGCAGTCTGTGTCGTTCAGCACCGCACACAGACGATCGCGAAACTGTCCGAGGCACTCCTGTTCGTTATAGACCGGCGTTACCACGCCGATGTGCAATTCGCTCATCGACAGCTTCCCATCACGCAGTGACGATTCCCACTCGTAAGCGCGCGGAATCATCGTACAGTCGCGCACGTTTTATCGGCCGTTTGCCCAGGTCGCTTAATCATGAGCGGGCTCCTTTCGCTCTGCAGGATCTGTGTATGTCTGGCAACCTGTTGAAGAATGTAGCGCCGCCCCTCGCGGGAGGCGCGAAGCCTCGAAAGACGCCACCCACAAGGGGTGGCGCTACAGTTGGGCGGCCTCGAGTGACTTCTTCAACAGGCTGCTAGGTGTTTGTTCTGCCCGCGGCTGTTGTCTGATGCTTGTGGTATGGGGCGAAAGTGACCGGCGGCACAGCCCGATAACACCTTCGTGGTGCGCTCGGTGCGCGCCCTGAGTCGGGGCGTTCTGGCAGACGTCTGGAAAGGAGTCTTCCGGGCAGCGCACAAGATCGCGCCGGTGGAAAGGTGATACTATCATGGACGGCTCGCGCGGAGAATGCACGTCCGATCCTGTGGGTCTGTCAACACACGCAGACACCGGGGACGCATCAGCCGCACAATCCTTGCGCATCCAGCTGATCCATCCTCCGCAGCGCATATCCGCTGCCAACCTAGTGTCATCGGTCACGATTCCACCGCTGGGGACGGCATATCTGGCGGCTACCCTCGAGCATGCCGGTCACCGCGTTACGGTTGCGGACGCGATCGGGGAAGGGCTCGACAACACATTCCAACACGACGGGCGGACCTTCCGCGGTCTAGACTTCTCGAGAATAGTCGAACGCATCGATACCAATGCCGATGTGATCGGCATGGGGGTCATGTTCTCCTGTGCCTGGCCGGCACTTCGTAAGTTGGTACGGCAAATAAGGGATCGCGCACCACACACGCCGCTTGTGCTTGGAGGTGAACACCCCACCGCCTTGACGGAGCTGGTTTTCGAGCAATCCCCCGTAGATTTTGCGGTCTTGGGAGAGGGCGAGGAGACGCTGCTCGAGCTCTGTGATCGGATTGCGTACCGGCGCGATCCGTCGGATGTTGCGGGGTTGGCTCTGCGTGACGGAGACACCCCGCGCATCAACCCCCGGCGTAGCCGAATTCGAGACATCGACGCCATCCCACTTCCCGCGTGGCAGCACTTTGACATCGAGGCGTACATTCGCTTCGGTCAGCCTCACGGAAGTGCCGACGGTCACTCCATGCCCATGTTGGCGACACGCGGGTGTCCTTTCCAATGTACGTTTTGCGGATCTCCCGGAATGTGGGGTACGTCCTGGCGGGCCCGCGACCCTGTCAAGGTCGTGGACGAGATGGAAGGCTACATGCACCGCTACGGGGCCAACGACTTCCATTTCGAAGACCTGACCGCGATTGTTCGCAAGGATTGGGTGCTGGCCTTCTCGCAGGAGATTCTGCGGCGCAATCTGAAGATATCCTGGCAATTGCCCTCGGGCACTCGGAGTGAAGCTCTCGATCGCGAAGTCGCGGAGGCTCTCCACGCCTCCGGTTGTCGACAGTTCACCTATGCGCTGGAGTCCGGTTCGCCGGAGATACTCCGCAAGGTCAAGAAACGGATCAAGATTGACCGGGTGTTTGGATCTGCCAAAGAGGCAATCAACGCCGACATCCGTGTGCAGGGGGCGTTCATATACGGCTTCCCCGGTGAAACCCTGCGGCAAATGTGGCAGACATTCCGAACGATCCTGCGCTGCGCTTTCGTCGGTTTTCACGAGATCACCATCTGCGCGCTGCAGCCTCTACCCAACACGGAGATGTTTCGAGCGATCGACTCGGAGCGTGCTATCACCATTGACGACAATTATCTGGATTCGATATTCGGGTACCTGGGCCTGGGGCAGCAGAAGTCGTGGAACCCACGTATATCAAGCTTCGCACTGCGAATAATCATTCTGGTGAGCTTTGCCAGTTTCTTCACGCTCTCGTTTGTTCTCCGGCCTGCACGGGCCTTTGCGTTGATGCGTGGTCTTGTGGGGGCACGTTCGCAGGGCAAGTTCGCCCGGATTCTCAAGGGCATGATCCTAAACGTCAGAAGAACACGAACTCAACCAGCATCGCTTACCTGAGGGGTATCCACCGAACGCTCGATGTCCGAAACGACACTGACCAATGAGCAGATCCAGTACCCCGGGTCTCGGTGGATCGCCCTGCTATCGCTGGTCGGATGCATCGCCGCACTGGGTTTCTTTCTGGTTGGTTATCTTGGTCTCGCGCCCATCGCAGCATGCAAAGCCTTGGGGGCATTGTACTTCCTTTGCCTGGCACCTGGTTACTTGCTGCAGTGCGGTCTCTTCCGCCTGACATCGCCGCGACCCTTCGAGGGCTTACTCTCGGCGTTTCTCCTTGGCCTGCTGATTACCCCGCTTGTATGGTATGCCCTGTGCTGGATGGATGCTAAATGGTCCTTTCTTCCGCTGGTGCTTCTTTGCGGAACGGTGACACCGGTTGCCTTTGGTTGGCATCGCCTGGCTCTTCGGCGCCGGAAGACCGGTCCACGCATGTTTACCGCGCACGACACGCCTATCCTCTGGCTGGCCGTTGCAGTGGCCATGCTGTGGAGCTACTCACTGTCTGTTGTTGAACTCCGTGACGATCAAGCGTTCATCATGCCGCACGGCGACCATTCGCTCCACGTAGCCCTGATCGGGGAGCTTGCTCGCGGCGTTCCTGCAGAGGCCTTGCCTTTTGTTGCGGGGGCCAAGAAATGGGCCTACCACGACATCCCCGATGTATGGTGCGACCTGGTACGTCGGGCGACGGGAACCGATGCGGAAACGGCGTATTTCCACATCGCGCTGCCACTGCGATATGTCTTCCTTTCCCTGGCTTGTTATCTGGCCTTGGTGCATCGTTTCGGCAGACCGGCGGCGCTGGTCGGCGTAGTGTTCACTCTTGCGGTTGTCGGGTATGCCGGACATCCACGAGAGGCGATGTTCTCCAACTCTCTATTGTTCTACCTGCACTCCAGTTACCCATCGGCCTTCGGGCTGGTAACTGTGTTTCTGACAACATATTACGTGTCCCTCATCGATTCTGCAGATTGGCGTGTTCCACTCCTACTTGGCTCGATCCTATCCGTGGTGCTGCTCTGGTATAAGGCGAACTTCGCCCTGGTGGTGGCGCCTGCGGTTGCCCTGGTAAGCATAATCACACTTGCCCGACGGAGAGACTACCGCTGGTTGCTCGCCTGCATTGGCACGATGATTGTTCTTGCCAGTATCCGGCAATGGCAACTATCCTCGGCTGACTTCGGCCAGCCCTTCATCATGAGGCCATTGCTGTTTCTGGTATGGTGGTGGGATAACATCATCAAGATGCCCCAGGGTTGGCCCACGACGGCACTTGACCACGTTCGCCTGTTTGTCGAGCGCCTGCCGTCGGCTCTGCAGTGGCCGGCTGTGTTGGCCGTCTGCATGATCCATCGATTCCACGTCGGACTAATCGCAGTCGCCTTTCTAATCCTCGGCTGTGCGCGCACACGTGGTGGATCGCATAGAGATCCAGCTGCACAGCTGACCCTGTTGATCCTTCTTTTCATCGTTGTTGGCTTTGTGTGTTTCCCTGTTGTCGAGTGGTTTACGGGGAACGTATCCGCGGCGAATTGGTCGTTATCCTGCGCACTGCTCTTTCCACTAGTAGGCGTCATAGTCTATCGGACATCGTGTCGAATGTTCCGGCGCGGAAGGTTCGTAGCAGTCGCCACATCAGTGGTGTTGCTCGCTGCAGCCGTTGCCAACGTCTATGCACTGCGTACCCGGGCAGTGTGGCAGACCAGAGTCCGGCACGATGCGATAAGTCAGGACCTCTATGCCTGCTATCAACACATCAAGACGTCCACACCCAACACCGCCGTGATTCTCGAGCCGCGGTATACCGGATGGACGACGGCCGGTATGCTCACTCAGCGACGGATCGTTTTGGAACGTGACGACACGTGGAGGTACTTCTACGATACCACTCCCATTCGCGCCCACGTCGAACGTTTCTACGGACAAGTCGATCCCGAATCAGCCCGCGCGATCTTGGGACGTTACGGAGTGGATTACGTCGTTGCCGATTTGTCAACGGGGTGGCAGCCTCCCAGCGGCGAGTTGCTCACGATGACGTTTCGACAAGGTGACGCGGCTGTCTATCAGGTCAAGAGAGACACACTGGCGAGCAAGCTCATCGATTGATCCTGGGGTAGAAAGGGTCTAACGGTTCGTTGACGGACTGTAGCGCCGCCCCTTGTGCGCAAGACCTCGAAGGACGCCACCCACAAAGAGTGGCGCTAGGCTTGGGTGACCGGAAGCGAGTTCTTCAACAGGCGGCTATAGCAGACTCGGATGTTGTGTAGCAGGCCAATGGCATGCCGGCGCTTCGCTTGGGCACGGCACCCGACTCCTGACCCGCCACACAGAAGACGAAAACGCTTTAAGGGGTGACAAAGGTCGCGGTGACCGTCTTGTCGGCGTTCATCGTAACGGTTGTGCTCAGGTCGGTACCTGACGCATCCCCGCTCCATCTGCTGAAGGTAGTGCCCGCGGGTACAGCGGTCAAAGTCACCGTTGTCCCGTGCGCATAAGCGCTCTTGTCCGGGCTCACTGTCACGCTGCCTGCACCGGCGGGTTCCACTACCACAGTAACCTGGCGCGGAGGATAGAAGTCGGCGGTTACCGCCACGTCAGTATCCATCGTTACCGTGACGGAGCTATCGGTGCCCGTTGCCCCGCCTGACCATTGGTTGAATACGTAGTCGTCATCCGCAACGGCAGTCAATGTGACCGACTCGCCCGTAGCGTAGGCCAGCTTGTCCGGGTTGCGCGTGATACTACCTGCTCCGAGAGGCTCAACCGTGAGGGTGAGAAACAAAGGTGAAAGCCAGAATTCACCGGAGAAGGCAACGGTCTTGGGTTGGGCAAGATAATCGAAGGTCGCATCATCGTGAGCCACTTGCAGCTGATTTACTAGCCCGGAGACGGATGCCAAACCGATGTCCCCGAACGCACCCAGTTCGAGAGAACTTGGCCCAAAGAGATCGTAACGCGAATTGGCCCCGGAAACGATGACCCAGCCGTCTTCTGCGCTGATCAGTCCGCCGGAATCAGTGAATGAGAACGTCGTACCAGTCTGGGCAAATGCGAGAGCGAACCTGCTTACATTACGGGGGATATAGTCAGCACGCAGAAGAAACTCGGTCCGATCGGTTTGAGAGTCGTAAGCGCAGTCAAGAACCTGGAGCACTCCCTCGTGAATATCGCCGTCGATCTCACCAACGTTGACGCTATGTGCGATAGTGCCCGTTGCACCATCCCAGGTGAATTCTACGCGCAAATCAGCCGTGCCCGAGTTCTGCTGAGTAAGGTACCTCAGATTCCACTGCCCGCGCAGATCAAGGGCAATCTGCTCGAACACTTCTGCCAGGGCGTCACCGTCGGCCGCGGCGAAGTACGCTCCCCCGGTATCATCCGCCAGCGAGCGAAGCACCGACTCGGCCTCCGCGACGTCCCCGAACCCGATGGGCAGGAGACTTATTCCGCCCGCCACCGCAGCCGGGCTGACGACATCAGCGTCGGCTGTACTGGTTGTGTCCCTTCCATCGGTAAGAAACACGATGGATCGGACCTCCCCGGGCTGGCGCTCAACCTCTGTCAGCAGGCTTATGGCTTTGTCCACCGCATCCCACATGCGCGACAGACCGGCTTCGAGCTCGCCGCTTACGGGTATGCCGTAGAGAATCTCATCCTTCCCGTCGGCATCGGCTTTCGTCAACGGCACCGCAACGCTGAAACCATAATTCTCCTCGGTGCGATCGTGGAACTCGACAATGCCGATCGAGTGGTTGGCTGTGAAATGGTCGGCGGATACGAATTGCTGGGCGGCACTTACCATGGGGCTGATCGCTCCCGCGGATTCCATCGACTTGGTGTAGTCGAGCACGAGGATTATCTTATGAGGCAAGTCGGGAGCAGGCGTCACGTAGACGGCCGTTTCCTCATAATCGATCTCCAGCTCGTTTTCGAAAATGCGGAAGTGCTCCTGGATTACTCCCTCCGGAATAGGCTCACCTTGGGAGTCCTCCAGCCGAAGATCCAGTGAAACGATGAACGGCGAACGGGATTGATCCGTTATCAGCTCGACGGACGGACCGACACGCTCAACGCAGATACCCTCTGCGCACACCTCCAAATCAGTGCAATCATCATCCGTTTCACAGGGGACCGTCTCGACCACGGCGACCACGTCCTGAGAGTATGTACTCTCGACGCCACCACAGCCTACGACAACGGTAAGCACGGCGTTGCCAGCCTGAGCTACCGTTGCCTCAGCTGCACACTGTTCGTCCAAGGTAAACTCAATCGCACCTGCAGGATCGACCGACCACGCGCAAGTGCAATCTTCCGGAGCGGGGCGGGCCTCCGCATCCGTCTCGGGATCTTCAGGCGCATCCTCTGATTCGGTCGGATCCGGGGCTATCAGCGCGTACACTTGGCCGACGATCAGATTCGCGAACGTCAGGCCTGGGTTATCCGGCTCCAGATCCGCATGGGAGGTGGTCCCCGGCACGCATGCCGAACCCTGGCAGATCTCGCCTTCGCCGCAGTCTGCGTCCGAGATGCACACCGAGCCGGGCGACTCCGATATGCACTCGCCGTCGACGCATGTCTCCCCCACGGCGCAAGTGACTTCGTCGCAGGGATCAACAGGCGAGGTTCCGTTATCATCTCCGGCTGAATCGGCAGCAACGCAGAGGCGCTCCTGGCAGACCCATCCGTCGGCACACTCCTCGTCGCCGACACATTCCGTCTCGGGCTCGACCACCACACACTGGCCGTCGACGCACTGCTCACCTTCTGCGCATTCGACTGCTTCGCATAAGTCGACCGATGGGCTGCCTTCGTAGGAGCATGCCGAGATCAAGCTGAGCAGCGCGGCGATAATCATCGTGCAGACCGGAACATTGCACCCCATGACTGAATCCTCGTTACTCGCTCGCCGTTGCTCGACCGACATATCGGACTCCCGGCGCCCGTGCGAATACTCAACGTAGTTGCTCTGTCGGCAGTTTTCGGGCTCGGCATGTGGACCGGCATCGTGTAGACTCTCCGCGGATGTCTGAATGAGTATCGGACGCTAACAAGTGAGTGCGTGGGCGCGCCGCTCCGCTGATATGTCTCTGTTATTGTACAAGTTCGATTCGGCTGATGACTTCCCGGTTCTGGACAGCTACACGACCGCGCGGGGGGTCATCTCGTCCCACGTCGAGGATCGCGGCGATGGATCGGTTCTTCGTATTTGCCTGGCGCGACATCCGGACGAAGTGCCTGACACCGTGATAGTGCTCGCGCTACCGCTTGTCGCGGTCGACGGCGAGCCGGAGCGACTGGAGCTGACCGTCCATGGCGATGGCAGCCGCTGTCGACTGTCAATCGATGCCAGCGACGCCCGGGGAATCGGATTCTCTTATTCGTTCGGGCAGGTCGACTTTATGGGCAAGCGCACTTGCCGGGCAGACGTGTGCAAGCCGGACGAAGTCTGGGATGAATGCCAACACAATCACCGGCCGCAAGTAACACCGCCCATTCAGCTACTGCGCTTGAGAATTCACTTTAACCGGTCGGCCGCTCAAGCCAGCGTTGGGCTTGTCGCTTTGAGTGTCACTGGCAATGCTCATCGAGGGGCTTCCGGCATCGCAAAACGTAAGGATTTGTAAAGCCGCATTAGGTCCTATAAAAGACAAGCCGGTGTCACTAAACACTCATTCGAATATACATTTTCGCTTACGGCGCATATTTTGCGCTTGATATCGTTACGCAATCTGTTATTATCGGGGTTCGATGATCAGATCGGCGGCACGTCCCGGATACGTAGTCCGCGGATGTAGCCACCAGCGTACCCTTTGGGAGGAGCGAAGATGTCAAGGTTTAATCGAATCGTATGTGTAGTGCTTGTCTGCACGTTGGCGGGATTTGCATATGCGAAGGCGGTGAAGAGTAAAGAGCTTATAGCGGCCGGGCTCGGGACTGACCTGAACCCCGATGCGGACGGAATGATCGTCATGAACTATCACGACTCATCCACGCCAACGATCGAGGTGCAGGTAAAAGCAACGGGGCTGGTGCCCCAAAAAACCTATGGTGTTCAGGTGGACCCGGGATTCACCGACCCACTGGCGTTTACGGCTAGCGCGTCGGGTAATGGATCGTACCACAACACCATCACGAACTTCCCAGAGGCGTTCATTCCCTTGATGGTAGTGCGGGTCTTCGAGTGGGATGGCGTTCCCTCGAACATCGACGAAGTAGCGTACCACGAGCTCAGAGCTTATGGTTGTGCGGCGGAGACGTGTAACGTGGTGACCTGCTCGACGGACGCAGACTGCGACCTCGGCTTCCCATGCCTGCGGGATACATGCGAAGGCGGTCTGTGCTTCCATGAACGGAGAGACATCGACTGCGACGACGGTGATCCCTGTACCGCCGATTTCTGCACGGGAGTTGACGAAAGCGGTAACACAACTTGCAGGCATGACCAGCTTCCCGTGTGCCCGTGATTGGACGTGGATAACCGTAACCGGAATAACCGCGCCTGCGTCGATTAGGATGCTTTAGTCCATTACCAAGGGAAACATCTTCACGCTCACCAGGGGCTTCAAACGTGCCCGACGGACCTTCTCGCCTGCGTTCGTCGGGCACTTTTTTTGCTCTGTTGGCACAATCCCACCTTTGAACATCCGCAGGATGCTCGATCCCGCGAGAGGTCAATCCACGACTTGTGTCCAGGTGCCTGGTGAGATCACCATGTGGGTCACGTTCCCGAATCCCGGAGGGGGATTCGTGAGGTACGTTTGGCTGTAGGTCAGAGTTAAGGTGCCGGTGCTTTGCAGCGTGCCTCCGACGACCAGGACCCCTTCAATCGCCGAAGTGTTCGCTGTCTGCAGATTGCCCGACACGTAAACCAGTCCGGTGATGATCGCCGGGTAGCTGTCGTCCAGATCACCGTCTTCGACACCCTCGTAAGGTGTACCCGGCGGATTGAAGTTGATCGTTGAGGACTCCGTCAGCGGCTCGCTGCCTACATCCATTAGAATCGCGCCTTCCACTAGGAGCGCGGGAAAGTTCGGCACGGCTGCTTCCCAATGGACACTCGGCTTGATCTCCGAATTCGGCCCGGGATTCAGGATGACCAGCGTGCCCACAATCCGCGACTTCGTGATAGTCAGATCGTTTCCCAAGCAGTCGACTACATAGATGCCCTGGGGATTGGTTGTTGGGCCGAAGGGATTGCTTGCCGGGCTAAGCAGGTGCTTGTCGATTCTGTAGCTGGGCGGGATGATGTACGTACCATTTGCGATGTAATACTCAAACACCGTCAGCGGGTCCGGCATCTCCCGCGGCGTGATGCCGGAGGTTGTCGGCCCTGGGCCGACGGCACCCATGAACCCGTTAACTGATTCACACGCAGGGTAGATCGTGCAGGCACCGATGGCTTGGATGACATTGTTCGCGCTGATGATCTGCTCGCCCCAGGCCGTGGCGGGATCTTCGAACACGGCGTCCGCGCCGGCTTGCAGAGAAACCTCGAGGCAGGTCAACGCCGCGCTTTCGGCGACCAGGGTTACGCTGAGCTTGTATCGTGCCTCGCCCTTATAGCCGGTCCCGGTGAGAACCACGGAGTCGGTCTCGTTGTTTTTCAAGTTATCGTCGTCAGGGTCGATGCCCTCCAAGGTATACATCCCCGTTCCGATGAGCTTATTCTCCTCCCAGACGCCGCTGGGGTAGGTATTACGCCAATCGGAGTCATTTTCGATGCGAAGCATGCCGATCTCGATTGCGGATTGGGCGTAGAGTCGGGCCTGGGCGAAGTCGATGGTCCCCTCTGCGCCGCGGCGCTGGATTCTCAAAGCGGTAAGAACAGACAGACCGATAACGGCAACCGCCATCGTCGCACCCAGCACCATGATGTACATGCTGCCGCGACGAGAATGTGATCTTCGGTTTGTCATGTTCGTCTTATGCATTCCGTTGGATGGCAGTGCTCTTATCACGTCATGTAGCGCCACCCCTAGTGGGTGGCGAGCCAGCCGCTCTTACTTTGACTGCGCCGCCCACTAGGGGCGGCGCTACACGCTAAACGCATGACTACCCCTGCCTGCGGCAGGTGAAGGCATGGCACCCGCCATGGCACCCCGAGGCCGCCCGGATCAATCCATCTTTGGTGGAAGGACAATCGCTTCTCCCTACGGGAGGCCTTCGTGAATGTCCGGAGTACGGATATTGCTGGCCCCGGTTTTGACTGCTGTCAAGGATGCCAGCTTCACGCCGCCCATTTCGACCTTGACCGTTATGCGCTCAGCACC
This sequence comes from Phycisphaerales bacterium, assembly GCA_020348265.1. Lineage (GTDB taxonomy): Bacteria > Planctomycetota > Phycisphaerae > UBA1845 > UBA1845. The sequence continues at coordinate 5,620,032 of CP070744.1, forward strand.
CGTGTCAAGTCCCTGTACCGTGTTGAGACTGTCATTGAGAACCCAGTCAACATAAACCGTCCTTCGCCAATCGGTGAAGTCGGCCATATCCGTTCCATCCTTGTACTGAGGCGGCAAGGCCGACCAGTTGTCGTAATCGTCCACATCGTCATAGGAGCTGCGATCACCGCTGCTGGTTTCGTCCGACTCGGGGCCGAAGACCGGTGTTGAATCGGGATTCTCATACGCCTGCCGCATGATCTCCGACATCAGGTCGTAAGCAAGCGCTTGAGCCCGCGCTCTGTCGGCCATGTGTTGCTGGCCTTTCGCAGAGGAACTAAGCAGGTCCATCGCGACGACGAGCAGCCCGGACACCAGCACGAGACAGACCAGCACTTCCGCGACGGTGGTCCCGGACCTTCGTGAAGATACGCTGAGCTTGTCCCCGGTTCGCAGAGTCACGGGCTGGCCACCTCCGGTTCGTTGAGAATTTGTGCGCTTGTTTCAACGCGAGCTTTGGCGTCCTCACCAACCTGCAGTGCTATGGCGACCGCGCGCACGAAGTAGCGCTCCATGGTCACTTCGACAGTGCCTGTGCTCGCGAATGATCCGTATACGTAGAAGCGCAGGTCTCGTTGGTTATACTTGGCCGATGGATCCCAACTCGCTCCTCCGTCAGCCGTCCAAGTCATCACCCCGCCGTCTGTGGGTGCTTTACTGTTGTAGTAGGCCTGTGCCCAGAACGGATCGGCCGCTGCATTTCCTTTTAGAACCAGGCAGTATTCGGGATCGCTCAGATCAGTGATCGGAACGGACGGAAAGGGCGCTTCCGCCCAGGCAAATGAAGCTCCCATGGTCGGAAGGAACTCGGCACACTGCACGATTGATGTGGCAGCCGGCACGTAACCACCAGCCACCAAAGGACGGTGGATGCCTGCACTCATGCCCACCATGGGTACTATCATCGTATTAGACCGCACCATTACCTGCGCCTTAGTGAAGACGAGTTCCGTCGCCTCTGCCGGCGCACCGGTGACTTGAAAATACTCGGATACCCAGCTCGTCGTGGTCAGGAAGCGATCCTCCCCCGTCGCCGTGACCCCCGCCCAGCCGTCGAAAGATGCCAGCAGCACCTCGTCCCCTTGAGTCGTCCCGGTTTCCGTCGTTGTCTCGCTAATAGTGCCGATGACGTAGTTGAGGTTGAACTCGTGCACATTGGGCAATACCTCCACCGCAGTCGCCCCGTTGTATTGCCGCGTGAGCGGATCACCCGCGGTGCCCGACCATTCATAGCGGATCACTTCCGGAGACAGATCGTTGTCGCGGTCAGCTACGGAGAATTCGACGGCAGTGGCTGTTCGAACGGTGAAGGACTCCGCAGAGTATAGCTCGCCGGCAGTTCCTTCAGCGATATCGAAAGCCTGCACCACCACCTCCGAAGGACTCTGCCCGTCGGGCAGGGCTTGCCCCGCCAGAAGCATGGCCGAAGCGATTCCACCAACCAAAACAACCGTGACCGACGCGCTGACCAGCAGCTCGACGAGGGTGAACCCTCGGGTTCTACACGGAATTCGCCTCATTCCACCAGCACACCCTTCTTTTCCAATGGTATCGATATCAACATTCCACTGTCGAGGCCAATTGTGATCGTGGTCTGACGGTTGTTGACCTGCACGATGATGGTGCCTGCCGAGTCAGGTACGCCGAAGCCGTCAAACACGATTTCAGCGTCTCCTCCGAGATCCGCGGATACGATCTCGGCATTGTAGGGGTCCTTACCCAGCTCGACCTTATGCAGTTTGTTGGATCGATCCGGATCAGGCATACCCTGAATCTTGTAGTTGTCTAGATCAACGGCGAAGGTAACGGTTTGTGATTGGCTCAGCGTCTTCGCCCGTCGCTGCGCGTATGCCAGATCGGCATTGACCCGCCGGACGGCCGCGTCCAGCTGCTGCCGGGCCAGAAAGTTCGCGTAGCGCGGCACGGCGATCGCCGTCAGCGTTCCGATAATGACGAGCACCGTTGCCAATTCCAGCAGCGTGAACGCTCTTGATTCACGGGACAAATGCGGTTTGGACTGCCGACCGGCCGTTACCACTGCTCGCCTCACTTACCTTAAGTGCGCACACTTACCGCCAGGTAACACATCACATTGATCGGTAGCGCTTAGTAGTGATCTTGACGAAACGGGTATGCCTCGGCGCCACAAGTACCCTATGGGCAGAAAGTTCGGGAATGGTTATCGGGTGATCCCAGATTAGTTCACATCGAGGGACTCACCCTTGACTGCATCCCTCATTTTCGCATCGTCAATGCCAATATCCACGAGATCCGCATCACTGAGGCTCACTCCGAAGTATCCGTGGGAGAGCACTGCGGACCACCCGAAAGCCCCATCAGCGGGATTGGCATCTCCCGGCGTGGCTTTTACATATACGGTATCAAGCTGGTTGCGCGGATTCCTCGGGAAGGGGCTTCTTAGATAGGGCCCATAACGAAACACAGCGGTGGGTGCTGCGTTGGTGTTCCCTGCCTCATCACTGTAGAGGAGCAGTTGATCGACGAATCTATCGTTGCTGGGCGTGTTGGTGCCCGGCGTATATCCGGGGTATTTGCCGTGCTCAGCATAATAGACGTCAATAACCTTGCGCACGTTGGCCAGAGTGGCCTGGAGAGCATTTGCCTCAGCATTGGACGTTGCGCTGGTCATCCTTGGGACTGCGATCGACGCAATGATCCCGATGATGGTTACGACAATGACCAGTTCGACCAGGCTGAAGCCTCTTCGCCTCGATCGAGCACCACTTGCGCACTTTGTCCCCATCTTCCGCGCGCTCCTCCCGGAATCGCTAGAACTACTCCTGAAGTCTACGATACGCGCAGCGGGCAGGGCAAGCGGTGATGTGCGATGTTATAGGACCCCTTGGATTTGCGAGCTGCAACATAGGCTGCGGGCTTAAGCCGGTGCGAGGGACGCACAGGCTTAAGCCCACAGTGTGATCAGTCAGTGGTGACGCCGAATGCCGCGTTTAGTACTCGTTGTACTTGTCGCCGTTCTCATCCACTTCGGCAACTGCGCAGTTGGCAATGAACCTTCCCGTGTCGGTGCTGTAGGCCCACGCCGTCGTGCCGTCCGCCACGGGATCGCCCGCAGCCGTCAGTGGGAACTTCACGTCGCTTTGTCCCTTGAGGGCGCAGACGGGAAGAGTGGGAAAACCGGAGCGCAGATAGGGCCCATAATCTCCGGTGGCATTGGGCGTGCCGTCATAGTCGGTCTTGCCGGTCAGTTGGGTCTCGAGGGCGGCCTGATCCACCCCGGTGGGAAACGACCCCCCGTGCTCGGCGGCGTACATGTCAATGGCGTTGCGAATCCCCGTAAGGGTCATGCGCAGGGCTGCGTCGCCGGCGCCTTTTGCACCGCGGCTGATTCTCGGCACCGCAATGGCCGCAATCACACCAATAATTACAACTACGATCACCAATTCGACCAAACTGAAACCTCGTAAACTGAGTTTCTTACCGTTCATGATTCGTGTGTTCCCTGTGTGAAAGTTAGCGTATGTTTGCCCAACCACCCAAAGTCCGGTCGATTGCGAGACCGTTTGCATCGCTGTCGTATCGTCCCGAGCAGGCAAGTACTTTAGCCCTATGGCGCAGAAGACCCTCCCTCGATGTGCAGTACAGTGTCGTCATCGTAGCACTTGAATTGTGCTTCTCTTCCGCGAACGTCCACCAGAGCGCATCCGTCGATGAGCCCTCCAACGTGTATCCACTGTCCATCCAAGTTTGCTATTTTAAGATCTGCATTCACCAGGACCCCCTCAAGACGATGGGTTGCCTTGAATACCTCACCGCTCAGTTGGCTTGGATCCAGTGAGCCAAGCGATGGCGGGGTGGAGTTATCGGCGTTGGGATTCTTGGCTCTGTCAAGGTGAGGTGGAGCAAATAAGTCGGCGACCTGAGCATCCTCCGCGATCGAGCGAATATCGCGCGGAAAGGGCAGTTCCGGAATAGACATCCGTGTACCCGGTGTGATTGGCGGTACAAACGTCCCGACCGTTTCCGTCGCCCCGGCTGCCTTGGGGATTTCACCGGGCAGAAAGAAACGATCGACAAGCAGAGCGACGCCGCTGACTGCCATAACTGTAAAGTATAAGCGCTTCTTCTTCGATTGCATTGTGCCTATCCGTTGTCCGGGACCGGGTCTATTGGCAAAGCCGAGAAGAGGCTTATAGTCAAGGATGCAATACGGTCGCCAAAGATCCCTCCCCAGGAGCTGTGCCCGCTCTCGACCTTCAAGTAGCTGATGTCCGCCCAGTAATCCGTGTGCTCGACGGACCTGAAGAACTGTGTAATGTCGGGCATTGCCCCACTCAGTTCGTAGGAGTAGCGTTGTTCAAGAAGTCCGGGATAGCGGCGCGGACTCACGGGTTGGTTGCGGCGGACCGTCAAGTTGTGCTGGGACGCCAGAGCCGAGAGTGTCTGGAAGTAACGCTCGATTGGGGTCCTGTCAGGGAGGTGCCCCATCTGCGACAGTTGAGCCTCTCGGTTGGTGAGAATGGCCTGTTGGCGGTCGCGGGCACTGCGAAACGCCGCAAGATCCTGGCTCGCGGTTTGAACTGATTGTCTCAACTGGGTGATGTCGGCTGACACATCATCACTACGGACTGTGATGAGCCAGACCAGAGCTAATAGACAGCAGGCGACGGCACTACCGCCGGTCAAGTCGATCGCCAACAAAGGGAGTTTGCGGTTGTCGCTCATGTCTACCACTCGCACAGGAGCTCGAAGCGATAATACGATCCGTCGAGAACCGGCTCCACCTGGGTGCTCTCCAGGTTCACCCTGGCAAAAGCGCCGCTGAGATTGAGATTGTCCACGAACTGGAGGGGCTTGGCATCGTCCGGGGCGTAACCTTCAATGATGAGCTTTCGCGGAGCGTCGATTGTCACGGGTCCTTGTGGCTCCTTTTCCTTTGTTGATCGAGATCGTGCCGAAACCCTTGCACTTCCCAGCTCGGGCTTCTCCGGCTTGGTTGCCACGGAGATCAACCAGCAGTCGTCGGGCATACACGAGCCGATAAGTGCGAACACGCCCGACCAGGCCCGCTTGTCCCGCAATGCTTTAGCACGCTCGATTTGCAGAAGCAATTGGTTTGATTTTGCCGTTACCGCTTTGAGTTCGGCGTGCACGGTGTTCGCCTGAGTTTGTAGTTGCTTGTGCTCAGCGGCGAGGTTGTCTGCTCTGGCACGTTCGACCCAGTCCAGGCCGAACGCTATCAAGACCAGTGAGGCCGCGATGGCAAAGGACATCACCCAACGACGAATATGACGCTGTCGGGTAATCGCCAGTTGGAGGTCCCAGGGTATGAGATTGACAGCAGCCATTGCCGCTTTATCCTCCAATCGCCAGTCCGATAGCCAGTGCAGATGATTCCAGCGGATTCTGTTTGCCCGAGGCGTAACGCAGCCTGCAGGAACTTCCCTGGAGGTATGCTGAAGCACATGCTACCGGGATGCCCAGTACCTCGCCAAGGTGCTCAGAAAGATTGCGCATGGTCGCAGCGCTTCCCACAAGAATCAGATCAGCAGCGTGTTTTCCCGGATAGCAGCTCAAGACGTATTCGTAAGAGCGCTTTATCTCCGACGCAAGTGCGTTCAAGTCCGTGCGCAGGATTCCGTGAAGCACCGAGGCGAGCTCGGAGGCTGGTACTCCGCCTGATCCCTGCCGCATTCCCCGGGCACCTAGGGCAATACCGTGGTCACGTTTCTGCACCTCGGCAGTCTGAACGCTGGTTCCCAGAGCCTCTGCAATCCGCGTGGTATGTTCCGCGCCACCGGCGCCGACGGTTCGTACAAGCACGGGTACATCGCCCAGGCAGAGGATGAGGCGAGCCTGGCGGTGGCCCAGGTCCAGCACACCCCAGACCTCATCCGCGCCAAAGCTGTTCAATGTGCACCCGAAACGACCCAGTGCGGTCGCGGCGATATCCACCCGCGAGCAAGTCAGACCCGCGCTGCGGCAAAGGGAGACAATCCCCACGACTTTTTCGTATGGCGTGGCCACGCCGATGGCGTTGGGGGCGGCGATCGAGGTGTGGGGCAGCCTCCAGTATGCGGTTTCTACCCGATTATATTGTCCGGCAAGGAGCCGGGTAACCTCGTTCTGTACGATCTCGCCTAATTCCGTGGGCTTCGCCTCGGGTAGATCCAGAGCGTGGAACTCCGCGTCCGGCTGACATACAGCGACAGATGCAGACCTACCTTTGAAACTCGCTTGTCTCACGCAGTTGCTGACGTGTCTCTCCAGCCACTGCTCACGATCGGCAGGGGAGCCTCCGGCGATATCCCTCTCCGCACGGACCGCCCGGGCCGTCTGATAAGAGTTGCCCGATCGGGAGAGCTGTACGGCGCGCACCCCGCATTCCCCGATGTCGAGCCCTATCGCCGTTGTCTTTTGTCGAACTCCCAGTACGGAAACCATATCCTATAGCACTTTCGCTAATGAATCGCCGACGTCAGATCGAACAGCGGCAGGAACAGCGAAATCGCCACCACTCCCACAACAAGGCCCATGCCCAACAGAATGACCGGTTCTATCAACTTGGCGACCGTGTTGACCAGTTCCTCGTTGGTCTCGTCGATCACATCCGCACAGTAGGTCAGTGCCTCTCCAAGATGACCGCTTTCTTCACCTGTGCGAACCGCCTGACAGATATAGGGTTCCACAAGCTTCGAGCTTTCCAGTGCGGTGGACATCTCCCCCCCCGACGTTACCGCCTCCTGCAGATCATCAAACAGCGCCTGAAAGCGACGGTTCTTCGTCGATCTCCTGGTCAGATCCAGGGCCTCGAGGACTCCCACCCGGCTCTCCACGAGCATCCCCAAGGTGCGCAGCACTTGCCCCTGAATGAGACGTGATCGCAGTCGGCCAATCACCGGAATCTGCGTCTGGACGTCACTTAACCACTGTTTGCCTCCCGCAGTACGAGGTATGAACGTGACACCGGCGACGATCGCGCCGAAAAGTCCGACCAACACGGGCCAATACGTGCGCACGAATACTCCGGCGGCCAACAGCATTTCCGTCGATGCCGGAGTTTCGACGTGCAGCTGTCTAAACATATCCGCAAAGCGAGGCAAGACGAAGAACAGAAGCACCATAATGATGCTCGTGCACATCACGACAAGTAGCGCCGGGTAGGCAAGTGTGCCCAGGATCTTCTTGCGCATGGCCCTGCGCTTGCCCAGTATGCCCGAGAGTCGCTCGAACATCTCAGGTAACGCAGCGCTGGCCTCGCCGGCTGCAACAATCGCATAGTAAACAGGATCGAACACTCGGGGATGTTTCTGAAGGGCATCGGTGAGCGTGCCGCCGTCTTCGAGGTCGCCGACTAGCTGTCTCAAGACGACCGTGTGTGCCGGCTTGACCATTTGACGGGAGATAGCTTTGATTGAAGGTACGATTCCGCTGCCGGATCGAAGCAGCATGGCCATCTGTCGAGTGAACAATACGAGCGTTCTTAATGGAATTCGCCCGCCCTTTACTGCCGGCGATTCGAGGGGGCTCTTCGTCTCGGTCTTGCCGGCTTCGGAAATCTGTGTGACGAACAGGCCCCTGCCTCGCAGTGTCTCAATCGCGTCTTGGGGGTTGCTGGCTTCGACGCTGTCGGAAGCGCGCTTTCCCTTTGCGTCGACGGCCTCGTACGTCAGGATCATGGCACTTGTGTTCCTGCACCGGTTGGATCGCCGACCTGTATTGCCTCCGATCTGGTTACGCGCAGGACCTCCTCCAGGGTCGACTCGCCCCCGTCTACCAGGTCAAGGGCTTTGTCGCGCAAGCTTCTCCATCCGCATTCGGCGAGGTAGCTGCGAATGGCTGCTTCGGTCACCTTGCTCTGCACCATGCGTTTGAGTTCCGCATCCATCACCATCACTTCGTAGATGCCGCTGCGCCCGCGAAATCCTGTTTGATTGCACTGCCGGCAACCTTCGCCCTTTTGAAAGAGTTCATTCGTGCGATGTTCCCAGCCCACACTCTTGAGCAGGTCGGCAGTAGGATAGTAGGAAGTCTTGCACGACGGGCATATCTTCCGAGCGAGTCGCTGAGCGATAAACCCCAGGAGCGATGCCGAAAGCAGAAAGGGCTCAATACCCATATCGATCAAGCGCATTACCGCGCCCGGGCAATCGTTGGTATGAAGAGTCGATAGAACTAGATGACCGGTAAGGGCTGCCTGAATGGCTACCCGGGCTGTCTCCTGGTCGCGGATCTCCCCGACCATGATGACATCAGGGTCCTGGCGAAGAAGCGAACGCAGAGTGCGCACGAAAGTCAGCCCGACGGAGTCGTTGACCTGAACTTGGTTGATCAGGGGGAGTTGATACTCAACCGGATCTTCAATAGTGACTATGTTTGTAGCTTCATTGCGCAGCAAATCCAGTGCGGAGTAAAGTGTTGTGGTTTTGCCGCTTCCCGTAGGGCCGGTAACAAGCATCAGTCCGTAGGGGTTCTTGATCATCAGCTCGACCGCAGTGCGATCCTGACCGCGGATCCCCAGTGCTCCCAGTTCGAAGCTAAGTTGTGACTTGTCCAGTATCCTCAGAACCACTTTTTCCCCTAGCACGGTTGGCATTGTCGAAACCCGCAAGTCGACCTCGTGGGCATCGGCCAGAATGTGAACCCTGCCCTCCTGGGGCAGTCGCTTCTCCGCAATGTCCATCCGCCCGATGACTTTGACGCGCGACACTATCGCCGCGTGCATACCTTTGGGAGGCTTGAGCATTTCGCGCAAGTGCCCGTCAATCCGACAGCGGATATGTGTGGCGTCTCGGTCGGGCTCGATGTGTATGTCACTGGCACCTGAGCGCAGGGCGTTAAGGATCGCCAGATTCACTAGGTTCACCACGGGGCTTCCATCGACCATTTGGTCGATGTCCGTGGCCGGTCCTTCGTCTATCGCCTCTGTTTCGCTGATATGTATTTCGCTCTCTTCCATTGAGGCGAGGAACGAATCAACGCTTACCTCGGATTCCAGGTACTTGCGCTGGAATTCCTGGAGGTTGTCTTCGAGCACGAGAACCGGACGAATACTGCATCCGGTGAGGTTGTGCAGTCGGTCGTGTGCGGGAAGGGATTGGGGCTCGACCATCGCAACGGTCAATACGTCGCGTACGCGAAATAAGGGCAGAACCCGCAGGCGTTCAGCCTCCTCCTTGGGTATGCACTTCGCCGCTTTGGGATCAATCAGTCCGTGCCTGAGCACGCACCCCTTGATGCCAAGGCGCGTGGACAGCGCTTGCACGAGTGTCGTAGTCGTAATCGCCCCGACTTCGACAAGCGCTCCGCCGATCCGCCCCCCTTTGGCCTGCTGCTGGGCGAGGGCTTCGGCGAGCTGCTCCGGGGTTATCAACCCTTCTCGAATGAGCTGCTCGCCTAGTCGAACGGCGCCGTCGATCGTCAAGTTAACCATCACGTCTTCTCACACCGCGAACCTGCATGGTCAAGCTCGCATCGCGCTCTCCCCTGCAGCATCGATTCTCTTTGTGAACGCTCACACATACGGTCGCCCGCCGGAAACAGGTCTGATTCCTGACCAGCATCCGCTGGACTCCGACTTACAGGTAGCTCTTGACCGCGTCCTGCACGTCCTTGAAGAAACGAAACCGCTCAGCCAAGCCGGTCAGCTCGAAGATCTCACGACACGTGGGTGGTACGCCCACAAGCTTACAGTCCGTGGCCCGTTCGGTTAGTTCATCTGCGGCAGTCAGCAACCCCTCCAGTGCGATGCTATCCAAATAGGGGACGTCTTGCATGGATATCACCACGCGGGGGTTGCCGGAACGCACGCGGTCCAGCAAGGCATCGCAGAAGCTCTCCGAATCCTCCTCAGTCAATGCCCCAATAGGGGTAAGTACGTCCACCGTGCCGACCTGTCGGTGCTCAACCTTCATAGAGTAGCCTCAATCAACTCCCCTGATGCCTGAAGGTCACTGGCAACCTGAGCATCCCCCATGCGTGCCCGGCGGCACTGCGTCAGAGCTTTGGACACCAGTGTGCGAAGGTCGGGGCTGGCAGTCCCACTACCCGCAACTCCGCAACGGACTACTACTGAAGCTCCCCAACGCTTGGTGTTTGCGCACAGCTCCGTCAGTTGCGACATGATCTGGGCAATAATCAGCGAAGCAAGCTCTGAGTCGACCCGGCGAAGCAGGATCATGAAGCGAGAGCCGTCGAATCGACCCAGCTGATCGTCTACACGAATCTTCCGGCGAAGAATACCACTCACCTCCCGTACCAGTTCGTCGGCCACCTCCCAGTGGCCGGAATCATTGATCTCCCGGAGCTTTTCCAAGGCAACAACTGCAAGAGCAACGGGCTCGCCTTGCCGGTATGACTCGCGCAGCGATTGATCAGCAGTTCGGAAGAAGGCCTCTCGGATGTACGCCCCGGAGATTGGATCATCATGGGCAGCTGCCCGACGTCGATGCGTTTCGCGCAGCGCGCACCAGAACCGGCTTATCAGCCGCTCCATCGCCCGCAACAACGAGCGGCTCCCCTCCGGCGCAACGTTCAATTGTCCGGCGATGACCACGCCGATCTTGTGTGGCCCCTCACGCACCGCGAAGCACCATGCCATGGGCTCCTGCCATTCCTCGGCGAGTTGGGTGATCAACTCGCCTTGCGTTGTATCACCGGCAAGATAGCAGCGTCCTGTAGTGACGACATGCCCGACAATGCCTTTGCGGGCTGACAGATGCTTGGCCTCGGTGGACGGATCAGATTCGCCAAGAGGCTTAAGCTCTCCTCCTTCGTCCACCAGGCGATACGGCTTGACATGCGTGGCCCCGCAACAGTCACCCAGGGTCATTCGGATGAACTCATCAAACGCGGGCCAAGGATCGCCGTGAGCACTGTGGTTCTCCAACCATTCCTCGAATCGATCAATAGCCGTCGAGATCCTCTCGCAGTGGTCGTCCCTTTCGTTTGCCTGCCTATTGGGCAGGCTCTCAGCACCAACCGGCTCCAACTCGGCAGCTGCCTCCTTCTCAGGCGACTGTCCCGCCCAGCCCCCCATCGCAACGATGGCGGCCAGACCCGCCAACGTCGCCATCACCGTCCAAGGATCTCCCCAAATCACCGGGCCGACGGACGCGTGTACGAGGAACATCCAAAACACAGCACAAAGCATCCCCAGCCCGAACCCTCGGGTCTTCCCCAGTAGCCTTCCTCCCACGCCAACACCCAGTATGATTGGGAACCAAGGCAGCAAGAGTGTCATTATTAGGTCAGTAGTCCTCACCCATCGCCTCCTCATCGAGCACCTGAACACAGCGACCGGCCCGTTCGATGAGTCGCTCCCAGGCACCGGGCTTGTCCGAGAGTGTCTCACGGATCAGATCGGCGAAGACCGCCTGGAGACCGGGATCGACAGTCTTGCCCGCCTCCTCTTCCAGGATGACAAGGGCCTGCTGCCAGGTGAATGCTGACCGATAGGACCGAGTCGAGGTCAGTGCATCAAACACGTCGGCTACCTGGATGATGCGGGCCTGTAAAGGAATATCTTCACCCACAAGACCTTTGGGATAGCCCGTTCCGTCGTAATGCTCATGGTGATAGAGCACCCCATCCAAGGCTTTTTCCAGCTGCGGTACTTCCTGCACGACCTTGTGACTGCGCGTAGGATGCTCTTGAACATGTGAGAATTCCTCCTGCGTGAGCTTCCCCTGCTTCTTGAGGACTTCGTCACGGATGCCCAGCTTCCCGGTATCATGAAGCAGCGCACTCCACTGCAGCATCTGTAGATCGGGGGTGGGAAGACTCAACCTCTTGCCCAACAGGGTGGCAAAGTACCCCACACGAACGGAGTGTCCCGAGGTGTACTCATCCTTCTGGTCCACGGCATTCACCAGCGAGCGAACCAAAGTCATGGACATCTCATTGAGTTCGCGGGCAAGCCGATGTGTGCAGATCAAGTCACCGCAGAACTTGGTCAACGATTCCAGGAGCATCATGTCGCTGGCACGAAACTCCGGCACACTCTTGGGGTGGGTCAGAAGGAGAGCGCAAACCAGGTCGCCACCGGCGTAGACCGGGCCGACCATCAGTTCCGCGATAGCGTCGCACGTATCGGACCCGGGCGACTTCTCGACCATCACAGCTCGATCGTCGCACGCGCGTCTAATGGCTGACCCCATCCACTCACTCAGGGCAAGTTCGTTGTTCTGTAACTGCCAGATCGGTCCGGGGCGAGAGTGAGCAACGGCCACATCGCAGCCGCTGAAACTGCTCCGCAGACTGTCGGCAAACAACGTAACGACGTCCGATTCATTGTGGATCGTCGATAGGTTCCGAATTACCTCGAAGATCACTCCAAGCTGTTCGTACACGCAGAGGAGTTCTTCGGCCATACCGTTGTGTTCGCTGACGATGCGATCAGCTGCTTCGGACATGCTCCAAAGCAGTGAGTTTATGTCCGTATGCGGCTGAAACCCGACCGCACTGGCGCGTATCTCCTCCAACGCTTGCTGTAGAATCGTACACGGGTTCGCGCTCGGCGGCGTCACTATGGCGGATTGGCCCTGCATATTCGGTCCACTATTGAATTGCGGCTCCCAACAACTTATCAATCTCCGCTACCAGGCGAGACGGTACGAATGGTTTTGGGTAGATCCGGACATCGTACTGTTTCATTTCCTCAGCCAGTTGGGTCTGGTCGCAGCGTGCCGTGACCATGAAAATCGGCAAATTGAGCCCCTTCTCTTCGCGAACGGCTCGGACAAGCTGTGCACCGCTCACCACGGGCATGTTCATATCACAGATGATCAGGTCGATAGGTTCCTCATCCATGATCTTAAGGGCGATGGCGCCGTCGGCGGCCTCGCGTACGTCGTGCCCGTGCCTGCCGAGCCACAGCGAAAGCACCCGCACAATGTGTGATTCATCCTCCGCCAACAGAATCCTCGCCATAACCCTACGCCTCCGCTGCCGTCGTGAGTGCGCTTGCCCGGGTTTCGCGGTGAGGCAGTCGTACGAGGAATGTCGAGCCGGCGCCCTTTTCGCTGATCAACTCGATATCCCCGCCGTGTCTGCGCACAATCTCACGCGCGGTGAACAGACCCACACCCGTGCCGGTTTCGTTCTGCACGTCCGGATCATTACTTCGCTGGAACTTCTCGAATACTCGGGAGTGCTCCGACGGCTCGATCCCGATTCCGTTATCCTTGAAGGTCAGAACCACTTCGCCGTTGCCAAGGCGACAGCCGATCACAACGTTGCCGCCCGACGGTGTGTACTTGATCGCGTTGCCCAGAAGATTGTTGATCACAACGGCCAACTTATCGCGGTCGGCGCGTATCGCTTCCATCTTGGAGGGAGTAGCCAACTGAATGTCTATGTCCTTCTCGTCCGCGAGGCCGCGCACATCCCTCACTCCTTCGCCAAGCAGAGCCTTCAGGTCGACGTTGTCCACCTGCAGTTCGATGCTCCCAACCTCCAGTTGCGACACGCTGAGAATATCCTCGATCAGACGCGAGAGCCGGCGGGTTTCCTTGGTTATGACGTTATAGCACTCAGTGATAATGTTTGGGTCGTCGAACATACCGCTCGACAGAGTCTCCGCGTAGGCGCGGATGTTCGTGAGTGGGGTGCGCAGCTCGTGGGTCACCTGCGTCACAAAGTCTTCGCGGGCGCGCTCCGAGCGCATTTGCTGGCTTACATCACGGACTACCACCATACAACCCCCTCCCTGACTGGCGAGCTGGAGAGGGATCACCCAGAGACGATATGAACCGCCCGACACCTCTGCATCCTCACCGACTCCGAGTACTTCACAACACGCCTCAAAGTGTCCGGACGATGTAAACGCCCCTCGGACGGTATCGAGTATCTCCACCCCAACGCCGCTTGCCTTCGCCTCGGATAAACTGGTTCGTTTGGCCTCGTCGGAATCCCAGCCGAACAGACGGACGGCGGCGGAGTTGGTGTACTCGAAACGTCCCTCATCGGAAATGTGAATAATCCCGTCAGGCAGGGCGTTAACGGCCCTTGCCAAAGCGCCGCCCGACGACCGTTCCAAGACGCGTGCCAGCTCTGCGTCAGCGTCCTGGCGACGGACGCTCTCGAACGAGCTCTGGGCCTGATCAATCAGTGCATTCCACGCCGCAATGACTACATCGGATGTATCCGCCAGACGCAGCGATCCCAGATCGTGTTCAATCTGATCCTTGTAGTCATTGAGAAGATCTGCTATCCGGGACGCGCTTCTTAGTTGCGCGCGCAGGCAGCGGTACAGCCCAAACAGGACTCCCATCGCCACCAGGGCTATAGTGAGTGTACCCGAGTAGTGAACGAAGACCGATGAACCCTGGATTTCGGGAGGCAACCTGGCCTCGAGATAGAGTGTTGAATCATTGGCGACCGCTACATTGAAGGGCGCTGTCTCGGCTCCGGCATCGCCATCAGGCCTGGGGGCAAGCTCTGCTGGCGCATCCGAGGCGTTGACGGCAAGAGGAGCGCGGATGAACTGATCCGGGGCATCACGCCCTTCCACAGGTACCGGCGTAACCGTGAGTGCTTTCGGGTATAACGCGCCGAACACCTCGTCGGCCGCTACTCTACCGACTTCCGTCGCGTTAATCGATGCGATAACGTTGCGCCGGCCATCAACGATGCGAAGAGTCTTTGTGGGAACGTGCTGGGCGAAATCGCGCAGCTCGAGTTCACACGCTCGCAGGGCGACCGGATCAGTAGGATCGTCGCTAATCGCAGTCTCCAGCCAATCAGCCAGACGCTTGACTGCATACCGGCTACTCAGCTGTACCACCGTGGAGCCGTCTTTGCGCACTTGTGCAGTGCCATAGTAGCCAACCGCCCCGAGACCGATCAGGTATACCAGCACGATCGAGAACCCGAACCAGCGCGGAACCTCCTCGGCCATCCAGAACTTCTTGAATCGTGTCCAGGTTTGACCCACTTGAATTATCGCTCGTACATACAGAAACTAGACTCTCAACCGTCATCCTTATCGATACAGGCGTTGACTACCTTAACTTCGCAATAACCGAGGGCGCTTCGACTCCCAGTACCGCACAACACGTTCGTCCTATGCATCCGGTAACCAGGCGTTTGAAGAAGTATGACGCACTGCCAACCAGGCCTTGGCGCATATGGGACCACAGGATCGTCCGTGTCGGCACCGCTTGAGGCATGAGACCGGTTAGAGTGTGTCCAAGAAGGGTCGCCACGAACCGAGCCGTCCCGACAAACGTCGGGATGAGGGAGCGGTTCTCAGTGGATGAAACCGGAGCGCTTCCTTACGGGCAGCTCGGATAGGCTTCTTGCACGCGCTTTTAGAGGACGATCGGATGGGTGGATCACCGCTGTCTTTGGCACTGCTGGATCACGAACGAGTCCAACCCGTCAAAGGAGGGGCGAAACCACCTCGGCAAGAGTACATGCCAGATTGTTGACATTATTCTGCACCAGGCAGCCCACGCCCGCCCGTACCGCAAAGACCGATAATGCGCTCAACTCGTGGCCAAGAGCATGTCAGCCCCGGCAGAAGCCTCGTAGTACTTGATGTCTAACACAAGCCGGCACAGCCGGACGACTCCGGGGTAGCGCAGAGGTGACCGCCAAGAAATCACAGGCTCGCACCGCTCGCGGATTGAGTAGTCGACGGCGCAAACGATTCACCGTCCTATTGCGTCAAGCTTCCCAGGCCCAGCGACCGATATTGGTAAAACCCCCATTCGGCGGCGGGAAACGATTCAGACTCGGTCGGCAGTCGGTCATAGGCTCTGGGTGTCAGTGGAAGTAAGGTTCAATGCGGGTTCTTGTCACAGGACATCGCGGATACGTCGGGTCGGTGCTCACCAGCGTGCTCAAAAACGCCCACTTCGACGTTGTCGGGCTCGATTCCGACTTGTACAAGGGGTGTGACTTTGGCCGAGTACAAGAGGACATCCCTGCCTTCGAGCTCGACATTCGCGATCTCGACTTCACGGACCTGCTCTCCTTCGACGCGGTCGTCCATCTGGCATCCCTGCCCGAGATGGCCTGCGAAAACCTGAATCCCTCGATAATCCACGAGGTCAACTGCTGTGCCACGATGCACCTTGCCGAGTGTTGCAAACAGGCAAATGTGACGCGGTTTCTATTCGCGTCCTCGTGCAGCGTGTACGGTCGTGGGGGGCGTAACCTGCTTGACGAACAGTCCCGCGTTGAACCCTTGACCGTGCATGCACAATCCAAGCTCTGGTGTGAAAAGCGGTTGTCACTCCTTGCCGATGCCTCCTTCGTGCCTGTATTCCTGCGCAACGCGAACGTATACGGAGTCTCCCCGCGACTGCGACTGGATACCGTGGTCAACAACTTCGCTGTCTGCGGCGTGACCAGCGGACACGTGATTATGACCAGCTCAGGCAGCGCTTGGCGACCTCTGATGCACGTCGAGGATCTCGCCCGCACCTATGCAGCAATTCTTTCCGCTCCCGATGAAGTGGTATGCAACCAAGTCTTCAACGTTGCTCGCAACGACGAGAATTACCGTGTAATCGACATTGCCGATGCGGTCACCGAACTCCTGCCTCGCTGCACGCGCTCAACCGCAGAGGGTGCGTTTGACAACCAGTCCTCCCGCGTTGACGGATCCAAGCTCACCGAGGCGTTCCCCGACCTCAGCTTCAGGTGGACGCTTCCTCTGGGCATCCGCCAGTTGCGCAGCGCGACATCGGCCGGAGGATTGACCCCTGCTGATTGGCGCTCGGATCGATACCGCCGGGCGCTCCATCTTCAATACCAGATTGACCACGCCGAACTCGACGCCGACCTACGCCCACGTGGACAGCGCACATGCGCTTCCGCCGTCGGGGAGAACTGCGGGTTTTAGTTCATTGACCACTCCTCTTGACCGGGCGGCCGGTCACCCTACACTGACTGACCCGGTGGCAGCGGTTCTCTACATCGCGACCGAAACGCTCGCGGCCGGGTCGAAGTGCCCTGGAGCGGTGTCCGAGCGGCTTAAGGGACCGCACTGGAAATGCGGTGTGCGGGTAACTGCACCGAGGGTTCGAATCCCTCCCGCTCCGTTTGTTGTCTACTCATTGACTTCTTAGACCGTGCGTGCGAAGAGGGCCTCTTATTCCGAGCCGCGACCGTCAGGGAACGGTCAATTCAAGACCGACGTCTGTTTTCTCACGGGCGCAGCCCGGAGTCACGCCTGCACACACACGTTCTTGAACAGGAATCCGCCTCAACGTGTCGGCTGACATCATTACACTCCGCGTCTCTAGACGAACCGGCTTCCAGGTTGCCCTGGCGATCTGCCTGTCCACCGTCTACTGTCTCGCTTTTTTGGCCAGTCCGCAGGACTCCTGGCCGGAGCTGTTGCAGCAAATGAGCTTAGAGCTCACCCGGTGCGTGTATAGGGCAATTGCCACAGTCTTGTCATCGCTGGGCGCATCCACTGTGTCCTCAGAGCTTGGTGGTGGGTTGTATTTCCTCGTAACCGCAGCGGTGATTCCCTGGTTGGTGCTCGCCCTTTGTCGACGCGGGCGACCCCATGATCTCGGCTTCCGCCGACCGAATCGTGTCGGCTGGCGGATACTCTTGGCTGGCCTGATACTGGCGCTACCGTTCATCGTCTGGATGGCTCGCGGTGAGGACTTTGCAGGGTATTACATGCGGCGTCTGGACCGTGCCGGCGCGGGGGCTTTTCTGCTCTACTACTTCGTAGTGATGTTAACCGAGCATCTCTTCTTCCACGGACTCCTGCTCGGCGCGTGCATGCCTGGAGGGCGTTGGCCGGACCCGCCGCCCACTGCATCCGACACGACCGGGGCAATCCGCCGGACGCTGCAGTGGATCGGCTTGGCTCAGCCGACCGGTGGTGCGACTGGGCTGCGTCGCCTCACACTCTGGCTAGGGTTGCCCGCTGCGAGTCTGCCTGCCGTATTGACTTCGGGCGCCCTTTTCTGTGCAGTCCATCTGGGCAAACACCCTCGCGAGCTACTGCTCTCGCTGCCCGGCGGGTTAGCTTCTGCATATATTGCCTTCCGCTCCAACAGTTGGTTCATTCCGTTTGCACTGCATCTCGCTACTTCCGCCGCCGCTTGCGGAATCATGCTCGCGGCACGTTAGTACCCCGGGCGGTCGTGTAAGACCCGCACGTACCCGCCGAGATCGGGACATAAGTAAGCATAATATTCAAAATACTATCACATCTTTATTTAACTCAGTCATGCGCTTCGGTCACGCAACGGCGGTCAAGTCATGGCCAAACAGTCGCGTTTGCGAAACACTCGCAAAGACGGACAAAACGGGAGGCGGATTACGCATTGTTCTCCGCAGTCCGCGCCCGAAAGGGGATGATTAGGCAGTCCAATAAAGCGGTGTTTGGGCAGGCGTGGGCAACGTTGCCAGGCTACACTAGGTTGAAGCGAGAGGCTTTAACTGCTAACATAATGTGGATTATTGTTGGCCAAGGGGTGACGGAGTCTGGGAGGTTTGGGAAACACGAGTTTCCCGCATGCCCCGGGGGTTGGCACCGGCTTAACGTGGCGTGCTCATTGAGTGTTGGGTTCGCGCGGTGATCCGCTGCCGTGGTCTCAAGGATTCGACGCTCCTGCGGAGAATGCGCGGGGGTGCATTTGTATCTCGTTGGCCGATGTTCTGTGCGCGCGCGCCCCGCTGATATGGGCGGTGCGGCCGGCGGTGGTAACAGGAGAACGGCTGGGGGCTGAACCCCGGCTACTGGAAGGCTGGAGAGCGCGGACGGATGGTGCAACGTCCTTTTTCGAGGGGCTACGCCGAATGAACCGGGGAAGAGGATTCCACAAGACTTTCGCAACTTCGCGCTCACTCTTGGGTGGCGCGGTGATCGCCTTGATCGGAATCCTCTCAGTGGTCAGCGCTGACGCAGCTGAGAAGGCAGACGCGCGACTTGATGACCCGCCGCCTAAAGGACGGCCCCTGGATGCTCGGGCGTGGGGCTGTGACGATAACGACGGCTGCACACTCGACCAGGCTGTTGCAGTTGATGGACGGCGGCAATGCCTCCATATCCCGATCCCAGACTGTGTGGCGTGCGAAGTCACGATGCAGTGCCCCCCGGTCGACCTTGTCTTCGTAGTGGACACTTCCGGGTCAATGGGTGATGAGGCCTTACTGCTCTGCGCCGAGCTGGCCAACGTAGTTGCCGATCTGGCTGCCGCCGGCGTGGCTGTGAACCCAACGCTTCTAGGTATAGACGAAACTCCCGGCGGTCCGTTCGATTGCCTTGACGATGATGTCGTCAGCTTGTTGGGAAGCGACGTGCCCGGAGATGCAGCGAGCTGCCCGTTTCCGGATGGGATTTCGTCGAACGAATCCTGGGGCCCGGCAACGGCCATCGTGGCCGAGGCATTCCCTTGGACCGAGGGTTCGTTCCACCTGATCGTCCCGCTTTGTGACGGGGGCCCGTGCAACGGGAGCTTCCCGGACGGATGCAACGACCCCGGCGACGATCTCGATTCGATAACTAACGCGGTCAACGTCGCAAACGATAACGGCGTGGTCGTCTCTCCTATCACCGGCGCGGGATCCACCGACTGCGTTACTGATCTCGCTGCGCTGCTCGCTTCCGACACGGGCGGCGTGGTTTTCCATTCGCAAGACGCACAGAACGATCTCATCGACGCCGTCAAAGACGCCGTCACGCAGGCGTGTATGATTGACGATTCGTGCGACGACGCGCTCTATTGCACGGTTGGCGAGCGCTGCATCGATAATGCATGCACGGGTGGGCTACCACTTGAGTGCCATTCTCTCGACGATCAATGCAACGCGGGATTATGCGACGAGGACGCTGACGCTTGCGCCACCGAGCCCGCCCATGAGGGTGAACCATGCGACGACGACCTTTATTGTACGGTGGGCGAGACGTGCAGCGCGGGCGCCTGTGACGGCGGTACCGCTTTGGATTGCAGCGGCCTTGACAACCAGTGCAACCTGGGAGTCTGCGATGAAGACGCCGACGCCTGTGTTAGAGAACCGACCAACCTGGACCAGCCGTGCAACGACGGGATGTTCTGTACGGTTGATGAAGCGTGTACGGCCGGGGGCTCTTGTGGTGGAGGTGCTCCGCGCGATTGCACCGAACAGGACGATCATTGCAATGTGGGGGTTTGCGATGACGCCATTGATGCTTGCCTGAAGAAGCCGGCGCATGTGAGCGAAACGTGCGACGATGGGGAAATCTGCACGTTGGACGACGTTTGCACCGACGAAGGCACGTGTGTCGGCGACTCGGTGATGTGCGTGACGGATACTGACTGCCGTGCCAACGACGACATTCCTTGTGATGCGAGCAACGGCTGCGAGACCGTCTGCGAGGACGGGTTCTGTGTGTGCGGTGAGCTTCGAAGCCTCTGCCTAGAGGCAATACCTACTGAGACGTTGCCATCCGAGGACTGCTTCGAAGCCGGCGAAGAGTTTCTCGTGAACGTACAGCTCGGGGAGGGTCTCAGTACGATCAACTCCGGCCAGTTCTGGATACACTATGATCCTTCCATCCTGGGCTTCGTCTCGATAGATCCTGCCGGTCTGGTCATCAATCCGGAGACCGGGGAACTATACGATTCTCCGTTCAACCATCAGGCCTTTGAAAGTGTTGATGAGATCGGAGGTCTGATCGTCTACGTGGTGCACGTGAACCCCTACGGCACTTGCAGTGGTAGTGGTTTGACATGTGCCGAGGCGAAGGACTGTGGAGTATGCTCCAACTCCCGAGAATCGTGCACGCCGGACGACCCCTTTGCCTGTAATCCGGACGGCGGCGGGACGTGCAATATCAGCGGCGAAACATGCGATTATGTCGAAGGTACGAAAGGTCCCGCTCCGATGGCCACGATCACGTTCGAGGCGTTGGATACTTGTCGGGAAGAGGGCGAAGATCCGGTTGAGCCCATCGACCTCTGCTTCGGATTCGGAAGCCCGGGTACGAGCCTGGCGAATACCCAAGGCGCCACGGTCGATTTCGTCCCCTGCTGCGCCGAGAACATCACCGTCAGCAACGGTCCACCAAGTATTGACTGCCCCAAAGACATAACTTGCTCCGCAGACCCGGGGAGACTGGCCGCACTTCTGACTGCAGAACCTCCCGTTGCTGCGGACGGATGCGGGGGGGAGACCAACATCGAGTGCACGCGGACTCACAGCTTCAATAAGAATGTCGACTGCGAGGATGATGGCGACTGCGCGGTCGATGGCCAAGTATGCCATGAGCGCTTCTGCGTCGATTGCGTTGATAACGCGGGCTGTGCACAGAATCAGGCTTGTATCGACGGCGTCTGTGTGGAATCGTGTGTTGAGGACAAGGAATGTGACACGGACGCGGGAGAAACCTGCCAGTGCGGGGTCTGCCGAACCGACCTGATCACAATCGATGAGGTGGAGTCCGACGAACGCGGTACGCTCTTTCCTGTAGGGCATTCCCAGTTCGAGTGCACAGCTACGGACGATTGTGGGCAAACAGCCAGCTGCTGTTGGAGCGTCGACGTGCGCGCAGAACACACCGTCGAAGTGAACGTCCAACTATCACCCAACATGGACGCCGGACCGCTCGAACGCTGTATCGAGTTTGAGGTCTACGCAAGCTGCCCGGAGGCACACCGTCTCGAGAAGACTCTTTCCTTCGGGCTGCCCTTCGATCTTCCCGGATATGCCCTGCGCACCACGTTTGAAATCCCAGCCGGGCAGTATGGGTGTGCAACAGCCCGAGACCCGTTGCATACCCTGCGATCCGCCACCAGCCTGGAAATCCAAGGGAATAAATACGTCGTGTCCTTCCTGGGCGACCCGCTTATGGGTGGCAGCTGGCTTGTGGGCGGAGACCTTAATGGCGATGGCATTATCGACAACACCGACATGCAGGTGTGGCAGGACGAGTTCGACACGGTGTACGACAGCAACGGCGACGACGTTCCCGATGGCGATACGTCTTGCGAGATGGCAGGAACCCGGGGCGCGTTCCATGCCGACATCAACGGTGATGGAGTGGTCGACGCGGTCGATGAGAGCTTCATCATCCTGAACTTTGCCGCGGAGGACGTGCAGGGTTGTTGCCCGGCCTACAGTCCCTAAGCCCGTGACACTCTGCCGCAGACTTCGGTCTCAGTCGCACCTTCCTTGACTTGCGCGGCTTACCGGCTTCTCCTCGCCACATCGCGATGACAAAACGCACGTCGCCTTACGGGATCACAACACGAATGGACCTCCCGGACGACCACCTTGCCGAATGTTTCTTCACATGTGGATTGCGACTCGTCCCCACATACTCGACAACCACAACACAGGAATCGTCATCTCGAAACCTCGACGAAATGTATCGAAGACCGCGCACAGTTGCCCTCCGTCCGTATCCCAGCCTGGTCGCCAGATCCCGAACAGCACGTACTTCGGCTGCTCGTCGGGCCATCAGTCTGTCCTGTGGAGACCTCATGCGTGGTGGTGGATAACCTATGCCCGTTCCCCGAATCACTGCACGTGCTACATTCGCATCAGCGTTATCTGCCGGGTTGCCGAAGGCCAAGGTCGTCAAACTCAAAAACCAGAACATCGCAGGTCACCCTATGAGTATTACCGGTCGGTACAGCACCGCCGCTTGTGGCGAGATTCGGCACCCGTGCTCCATTGCCCGGTGCCATCGGGTCGAAGCTACGGGACTATCGGGCGGACGGGCAACCCGGGTCTACCCTGGCGGGCTGCACACGTCTTCCACCATGAACTCAGACACAACTGAATCCACACGGTTAGACAAAACTCTGGCATACCAGCTCGAGGGTTACGGGTCCAACGGCACCCAGTACTACGGTACATCGTATTCCGCCGTTGGATCGCCCCGGCCGAAGAACGCCTGTTGCCAGGAGACCGATGACACTTTCAAAGTGTTCCTCACAGGCGGGGGCGCTTGTTGTGATCCGGACAACATTAAGACCGACGCAGTGATCTGCGCTTCTTCGTTGTCCCGGTTCGAGGGATCCGTTGGGAGGTTACACAGGTGTCTTGAAGGACGATGGAAGGAACGAGGCTGCCCTCGGATGATACGCTCTACACCGCCTGACTACTCCCGGAGAGGTCTCCGGGATTCGTTGCCACGCAACTGGCACTATCATCAGTGGCGTTACCTGATTGAAGAATGTAGTGCCACCCCTCGTGAGCGGCGCAGAACCCCAAACGCCACCCACAGGGGGCGGCGCTTGCGCGATCGAAAGCGACTCCTTCAACAAGCAGCTAGGTGCGGCCGTGGAGATACTCGTAGAGGTCTTCGATAAAGGCCTGCTTCTCCTCCACTTGCAGAGCCATCAAGTCACCTGTGGACACGATGCCCACGAGCTTGCCGTTCTCCAGCACGGGCAGATGCCGAACGCGCCTATGGGACATGACCGCGACGCAGTCATCGTTTCTGCCGTTTGGTCCGCAAGTGATTACCGACGTGGTCATAACATCCGCGACCTTGGTGGAAGCGGGGTCGAGTCTGGCGCTGACAACCTTGTTGAGAAGATCACGCTCGGTGAACACACCAACAAGGGCTTCATCCTTAACCACGCACAGGGCGCCACAATGGTGCTTGTTCATCGCATTGGCCGCCTCCAGAGCCGATGCGTCGGGGCTGATTGTTGCAACATGCGTGCCCTTCTTGGTCAAAACATCACGGATAGTGGACATCACCCAGCCCTCCTTCGTTAGAGGTTCGAACTCGTACTCCGTTGCCGGCGTAGCTCCGTGCTGCACGTGTTCACCGGCAACTCGCCCAATTGCCTCGCCTTACGCCACACCCACTCTAACCGTCAATCCCTCCAAGCCCACCGGTCCGTCGCGAAATCCCGCCTCGGCTGACTTCGCCGTCATTTCACCTGTTTGAGCTCGCGGTAGCAAGTAGGAACGATGAAAATGGCGATTAGAGCAAAAAACACGCCTTCAAGCACTCTTGCTTCGGCTTTTGGCCCTCTGACCCGCCTTCAAGAACGCCTGTTCCAGTGGTGATGATGGCTAAAGAGTCTTGCGTCGTGGTTCGCTCGATGCAGACGTATACTGAGCGCTTACCTCTCGATATTCTCAGGCTTCACCGCCCGCGCTATCAGCATCGTTTGAGTGTGGTTGCTCCGCGGCACGCCGCGTTTTGCGCTCTCGAAAGCGTCGAACCTTTAACAGGTTCCCGCAAGAGCCCCCATCGCACCAGCGGCGTGTCCGGCTCTTGCTCTGGTCGTAGAACACCCATCGACAGTCCGGGTTATCGCACAGCTTGATTCGGTTCGGGTCTCCGTCGGCAAGAACCTCAGCAAACGAGCCTGCTATCTCCGCCAGGGCAGCGGGTAGACCGGACTCCACCGCCCGCAGGCTGACCTTGAACCCTCCCTCATCCCGCTCGACGCAACGAAACAGAGGTGCGGCAGAGAGATGTCCGTTGAGTACATCTATGTCCTTCGCACGGGGACGCTCACCTGCACGCAGGCTTGTCATTATGCGCAACAAGAGCGAGCGCAAACCCTGCAAAGCCTTTCGAGTGTCTTCAGCCTGGACCTCTCGATGCGGCAGGTCCCAGCGGGCGAGGAAGCTTGCCAGCCACTTCTGGTTCTCCAGGCGGTCCTCGGAGCGGCCGCGCCCACGATGGTCGTGGTAGTCACTGTTCAACAGATCCAGCCACAGGTTGTCCATTTCTGTAACCACCCAAAATCTTCTTGACTATTACACATTCCTGGGGTACAGTCAAGCATGTAACGGTCTTAATAACATTAGACTATTACTTCGATTGTACCCAAAGCGGACAAAGACCCGCCGCTTCAGCCGCCTAGATTGAATGCGAACGGAGAAACACATGATAGATGAAGACTTGAGGGCATGGGCTCAGGCGAGAGGCCTGGAGGTTGCGTGCGGGCCGATTGACGTGGTCGCTGAGGTTTGGAGCGAGCTCGACACCCGCAGACAGGGAGGAGAGCTTGACGCGGAGTTTGATCGCGAGTGGATGAACTGGTTTCGATACCCGGAGGGTTTGCCCATTGACCAGGCTAACTCGGTGATCGTGATAGTTCTGCCTCGCCCCGCGCACACCGTGACCTTCGCGCTCGAAGGCGGTCCTCTGGAGACCGTCGTACCTCCCACCTATGTGGACTACAGCAAGAGACGAAAAGAGGTGCACCGAGACTTGGCTTCAAGTGTGTTTCAGGGGCAGCATCAACTCAAAATCCTTCTGGCACCTCTGAAGGCCGTTGCTGCACGACTCGGACTGGTGAGGTACGGCCTCAACAACATCACGTACTCGCCGAGTTTTGGGAGCTACATCCAGCTTGTGGGGTTCGTCACCGACACCCAATTGGCACAGACGGACGAAGCCACATCTTCAACGGTTGAAGTATTACCCACATGCCGAACCTGCAGCACGTGCCAAGGCGAATGCCCAACGGGTGCTATAGGAGAAGACCGTTTCTTGCTGCACACGGAGCGCTGCCTGACGTTGCACAGCGAAGCCGCCGGCGCCTGGCCGGATTACATCGTCCCCTCGGCTCACCATTGTTTGATCGGATGCATGCGCTGTCAGGAGGTATGTCCGGAGAATGCCGGCCTCTTGCGGACGGAATCGAGCGGATTGGCCTTCTCAGCTGATGAGACGGCCGCAATCCTTCGTCATGACGAATCCACCGAGGCTCCAGCCAACCCATCCGTCGTGGCTAGGCTGGAGACCGTCGGTTTGGAGGATTATGCCCCCATGCTGGGGAGGAACCTCAGAGCACTGGTTAAGTAGCGCCCATTTACACGCGGAATCGCAAGACCGTGAGCTCGCGCTAGGGTTTGCAGGTGTGCCAATGCTCTTAAGCGGTGTTTGAGTGGAAGAGGCAACTGGAAGGAGGGTCAATCATGCCACTGGCCACGGAAACGGAACTCGCCGGTGAGCTTTGTGCCCTAGGGGCGGCTCTGACCTGGGCCGTCTCGTTGGTACTGTTCAAGCGCAGCGGCGAACGCATCCCACCGCTTACCCTCAACATGTTCAAGAATGTCATAGGCCTCGTTCTTCTGGCGTCTACTTTGTTGGCCTTACCGGGTAGCATGGAGGTCTTCCGGCGACTTCCCTACCAGGACGTCGCCGTTATGGTCGTAAGCGGTCTGCTCGGAATCACTCTTTCCGACACAGCGTTCTTTGCCAGCCTGAATCTCATCGGGGTGGGATTCATCTCTATAGTGAGCTGCCTCTACAGCCCCTTCATCATACTCTTTTCGTACCTGATCTTGGCGGAGAAGCTGACTCTGGCCGCATACTTGGGAACGGGGATGATCGTAGGAGCAGTCCTCATCTCCTCGCGCCACACTCCACGGGCTGATCGGACCCGCCGTCAGTTCATACTGGGTATTCTGCTTGGTGCTCTGTCTATGGCACTGGTGACCCTGGCTATCGTTATCGCCAAGCCGGTTTTGGATCTCTACGACTTCCCGCTGATTCCGGCCGTGATCCTGCGTCTGCTCGCGGGCACGTTCGTACTCATGCTCTTTGTGTCCGCCTCGCCAACGCGGAAGGAGCATTGGTCCGTGTTCATTCCGTCCGCAGACTGGAAGGTAAGCCTGCCTGCCTCGGTTCTAGGGGCGTATCTGGCTCAGATCTTCTGGATCGCAGGATTCAAGTATGCCAAAGCATCCATCGCCGGAGTGTTGAGCCAGACTACCATCATCTTTGCCATCATACTGGCCGCGTGGATGCTCAAAGAACGCTTCACCCGCCGAAAGCTCGCAGCAGTTGTCCTGGCCTGCGCCGGCGTCGTGACACTTACCCTGCTCGACCGCCCGAACGCAGCAGCCACGCCGGAAACAGCGGACATCGTCCGACACGATGCCCGGCAACATGCGACCACGCTGTAGTCGCCGTGAACGCGAGTGCAGGCCGCCTCTCGTGTTGTGGGTCTCACCGGCGACGTGGCTGGCGGCGTCTTCCGGGAGTTCGCCGTTTCAAAGGGGACTTACGTCGGGCAACGGGGGATCGGCCTGTCTTCCGGCGCCTGATGCGCTTGTCGCGTGAACGGCTCGTGCCTTTACCGGTTTTGAGCTGCTCGGCCAAGGCGAGTTCCAGTTCGCGGGTGGGGATGTGGACGTTGCTTATGACTACCTGCAGACGGTCGCCGACTCTGATTTGGTGACCGCTGCGCTGCCCAATGACCGCACCGCGGCTCGAATCAACTTCCCACCAATCGTCGAGCAGATTATCGAAACGCAGCAAGCCCTCGATCAAAAAGCGGTCAAGCTGTACGAATACACCCACGTTCGCCACGCCGGTGACTATTCCCCCAAACTCCTCCCCAAGGTGCTTATCGAGGAAACGAAGTACGAGAACCAGGCGCAGCTCGCGCTCAGCCGCCTCGGCCCGGCGTTCGTTGGCACTGCAGTGCCGGCCCAGGGCAGCTGCGTCTTCCTCCGTGGGCACTTGTTCGCACATACTCTCGCGATCATCGAAGACCCCAGCGATATACGAATCAAGCAAACGGTGCACGGTAAGATCAGGATACCGGCGGATCGGCGAGGTGAAATGGCAATAATGCTCTGACGCAAGGGCATAGTGGCCGATCAGAGCCGGGGAGTATTCCGCCTGCTGCATCGAGCGGAGCACGGCGAAGTTGACCGCAAACGCCTCACCCTTGCTTCCTACGCGATTGAGCAAAGCCTGCAGCGCAGAGCGATCAACTTTCTTGGGTAAGTCCAACCCCAGCGCACCAAGGAAGCGGCGCAGGTTATCACCGGCAATCGCCCCCGGCTCATCGTGTATGCGACGCAGATTGGGCACATCTTGATCCACCAGGAGACGGGCAACCGCCTCATTGGCTTCGACCATGAACATCTCGATGATAGTATGTGAGAAACTCGTATCGGCAGGCACCGCATCGGCGACTGCGCCGTCATCGTCGAAGACGAGCTCCACCTCGGGCAAATCGAGAACGAGCATCCCCTCGCCAAGCCGGCGTTGCCGGATTAACTTGGCCAGCTTCTCCATCTCCTTCAGCAGCGCCACGACTTTCGCACTGGTTCGGCCGGTCTTGCCGCCGAGAATCTTGGTCACCTGATCGTAGGTAAGCCGCTTGGTGGACTTGATCATCGTGTTCGCAAAGCGAGTTCTCTTGACTTTCCCGCGTTTGTCGTAGGTAATGAAGACACTCTTGGTCAGTCGCAATTGACGCTCCTGCAGGGAGCAAACACCATTCGACAGGACCTCGGGCAACATGGGAATGACTTTGTCGGGTAGATAGACGCTCGTGGCGCGTTCCCGTGCCTCGGAGTCCAGCTGCATCCCTTCCACAACGAAGGAGGCAACGTCGGCTATGTGCACGCCCAGCTCGGTAGTCCCGTCTGCATTCTTGCAGATCGAAATGGCGTCGTCGAAATCTCGGGCGTCTGCCGGATCGATCGTGACGATTGTCAAATGCCGAAGATCCTCGCGCTCCTTTGCCGCCCGCCTCGGTTCATAAGACCCCGCCGATGCCCGCGCTTCTTCGAGGACTTTTCCGGCAAATTCCCCGGGAAGTCCGTATTGCTCGATTATGCTAAGGGTGTCAACGCCCGGGTGCCCCCGCTTGCCCAGGACTTTGACGATCACGCCGCGCGCTTCTTTCCGCCCGTCCGGGTATTGGATGATCTCCACAACAACCTGATCACCCGGCTTAGCTTTCTTGGCACCTGGATCAGACACGACAATCGGCATGTGGAGCGTGTTACCGTCGGGTACGACGAACCAGCGCGAGAACTGGTGGTGAAGCTCACCGACGAATTGGCTCCGGCCTCGGCTGAGGACCTCGACGATTTCCCCCTCGTAGAGCATCTTTCCGCCGCGCTTGCCCCGTTTCTTCACCTTTGCGCAAACCCGGTCACCGGTAATCGCCCCGAGGGTCTTCCTCCCGGGGACGTACAAATCGCCGTGTGCGTTGGGCGCATCCGGAATGATGAACCCGAAACCACGCGGGTTAGCCCGATAGGTCCCTACGACCTTCCCCACGGGTGAAGGCAGCATCAGAGCGTTCTGCGAGCCCAGAACCACCCGGCCGCTCTTCATCAGCGCCTTACAGGCGGCGTGAAAATCGCCGTGCTCACGCTCGCCAATGCCCATTGCCCGGGCAAGCTCCTGCACCTGCCGGGGCTTGTAGCCCTCGCTCTCCACGAACCTCAAAATGCGCTCGGCAAACGTATCAGATTGCATATAATGCTCGCATGTGGTCGTGCTGTGCGGCTGTGACATCCAACATCTGAGAAGAGAGTGACGACGCTATGGACGAAATCCTAGAGCTGGCAACGAAATTGGGCAAACGGATCGCAACCGACCCCCGAGCCAAGTCCATGGCCGAAGCCCGGGCTGCACTGGACAACAGCATCGACGACAAGCGGCTTTTGGGTGATTACGAGAAGGTGCAGCGGAGGCTCCACGAGCTCGAACAGGACGGAAAGCCCATCGAGCCTGAAGACAAACGGGCTCTTGCGGATCTCCATGCCAAGGTAGTCGGGAGCGAGCTGGTCAAGGCCCTCGTCAAGGCTCAGATGGGCTACGCTGAGCTTATGCAAGCCGTCTCTCAGCGCGTCGAGGAAGAAGCTACCGGCCAAAGGAATCCAGCGACACAGTAACATCTGCGTTGATTCTGTCTGAACGCAAGACGCGACCTCCGTGTCTCAATCGCGAAAAGCATCTGTGATCAGACCTGTGTGACATGTATCGGTGGAAGGCGTGCCGGGACACCTGGAGTGGAGGGGCCCGCACCAACTGACCGAGCCAACGAGGTCGGATGCGCTTGTGGCTTGGCGCCTACCTGCGGTTGAAGTGAGTCTCAGGCGCGTCGGCGCGATCGCCCATCCATTTGGCTTCAGGGATTGAGAGCGCGTATGCGCATCAACCACAGGCAGAAGTTGCGCATGTTGCTAGCGGTCGAGGCTTTGCATCGAATTGAAGATCGTCACAGGTATCAGCCAAACGCGACTCGATCACACGCAACTGATCGTCGTTCCGTTTACGTCCGTGAAAACCTCCCAATGCGCCTCAAGAAAATTCTGCGCCCGGGTCGATACTAAATCTACCTAACTTGCCTAATCCTCCGAAACTAGCATTAGGAGATCATTAAGGCAATATTCGAGGAGAATGTACGGAAATGTTCTAGTTGGGCTGGAAGTTCAACGCGAGGTTTGGAAGCGTGGAAACGCTCTAGGATTGGGCAGGAGGCCCGTCCCGCGACGTAGGGTCTCGGAGTTCAATCCACGTACAAGGAGCGACCAGATGGCTTCGTTCTCAGTACTCGAGGAGTATATGGCCCCGCTGTTGGCCGGCAACCGCATCGCCTGTCGTGAGTTCGTCGACAAACAGATTGCGCACACGAAGGATACGACGAGTCTGTACCACAGTCTGCTGTGGCCTGCGATGGAGAGAGTTGAGAAGCTGTACCGGGCCGACCGGATCAACGCAGCCTCGGAACACATGGCGACACGGATTAATCGTGTGATCGCTGATCAGCTCCAGGGCAACCTGAAGCGAGGCAAATCCATCGGCAAACGTATCCTGATAGCGTGCGCCGACGACGAGCCCGAGGAACTGGGCGCGCAGATGTGTGCCGATCTCTTCGAAGCACGGGGCTGGGACGTCTACTTCCTTGGAGGTGGGGTCCCTAACGACGAAATTCTCAGTCTTGTGGGCCAGCTACGCCCGGATATCCTCCTCGTGTTCGGTACCCAGCCGGCGGGAGTCCCCGGCGTGCGCCACCTGATAGACATGATTCGGGAAATCGGTGCCAATCCAACGATGAATATCATGGTATCCGGGGGGGTGTTCAACCGTGCGGACGGGCTCTGGAAGGAGGTTCACGCCGATCTGTTCGCCCGGACGGCTGGAGAAGCGATACCCGTGGCCGAGACCGCCATGCCCCGGCGACCGGAAGTCCGGAACCCGGGTGAGCCCAAGAAACGGCGACGGCGGCGGCGTCCTCCCCTGTTAAGTACCTCCGAGAAGTAGCAAACCTTGAGGTCAATATGTCCGGCACAAGTCGTTGATCCGGCGGTTCGTCCCCAGGATCGGAGTCCGACGGATTCGCCGGGATCCGGCAGAAGATTTACCTTTTGGGCATTTTTACCTGTAAAAAAGCTTGATTTCCGCCGGGGACGACCTTAGATTCCCCACGAGTCATCCAGGGAATGGAATGACGCTATTGAAAGGAACGGCATATGGCGAAGAAGAAGAAGGCCAAGAGCAGTGCGGCAGCGAAAGGGAAGACGCGGACCAAGTCGCAGATCTTCGGTGAGTTGGCGGAAGCCAACGAGCTGACACGCAAGCAGGTTATGGGAATGTTCGACAACCTTGCGGGCATGATCAAGAAGGATCTCAGCAAGAGGGGGCCGGGCGTCTTTACCGTGCCGGGTCTGATGAAGATCAAGGTTGTACGCAAGCCGGCTACCAAGGCGCGCAAAGGCGTCAATCCGTTCACCGGCGAGCCCATGGTCTTCAAGGCCAAACCTGCGCGCAACGTGGTCAAGGTTCTTGCGCTTAAAGGCCTTAAGGACATGGTTTGACACGACCGTGGCACACGGGTCGACCTGAGGTCCACTCATGATGTGGGCTTTAGGTAGTGAGTATGCAGACGGCCACGGGATCTGAATGATCTCGTGGCCGTTTCTTTGTTCGCTCCCGGTAAGCTCGTCGTTTATGTCGACGCTATGTCATATCTCAAGTTGTCGCAAAACGAGATCTTGCGCGAGTTAAGGTGGCAAGCTGGCCACAAGTGCGGGCAACGAGACCTGTCTGAACTCCGGTACAGACAGCATAATGACACCGCAACTGCCACATCGGAATCACAACGACATCGAACAACATGCCGCGATTGTGTCAGCTCACACGGTAATATAATTTCCGTTTACTCGTTTCGCGACGCGCCGGCGCCGACCTTCTTGAGGGCTTCTTTGCAGGCTTCATCCAGCGCCTTGTCCAGTGGAACCTTGATAATCGGGAATGACACCGACTCCCTCCCGGTCGGTCTTGCTTGGCGGGCTGATCGGGCATGCGGAGGGGACTATCATCCAGATACGCTCGTTGACCGCGCGCTGAGCCGCCGTGCGGGCTCCACCACCGGTTGTCCTCCCAACGATGTTTGCCACTGTGGGTGCGGTATCCCATAATACCCACTTGTGGATCACGGGCGGCGACGCCGTCCGAGTGGCACATCGACGTGCTTCGTTGCAGGAGTGTTCCACGGAGTCTATGATGCGCACGCACGTGGCGGAACTTGGTGCTTGCGCCGAGAAGTAGGGCAGGCGTTCCGCCGGAACGCGACACGCGAAGGAATGGTGACGCCATGATCGAGAGACTGGAAATCGACGGCTATCGTGGGTTGGATGGCGTGCGCATCGACTCTCTCGGACACGTCAATGTTATTGTCGGGCCTATGAACAGCGGCAAGACGAGTCTGCTGGAGGCGGTCTTCCTCTTCTGCAGCACCGGGGATCCGATGCTATTGCCCTCGGCGCTCGGGCTTCGGCGCGTCCGGATAGTAGATTCTACGCCTGGGGAAATCGGGCCTCAGATTGATTGGGTTTGGACGGTCGGACGAGCGGATCCATCCTGCGAGATCGCCGGCAGCTGGTGCGGTGAAGAGCGACATAACCGCATAAGCCGAATCGCCCGCAAAGGAAACGAAATACCTCTCCAGGCGGACTCAGATCCGTCCGGTGGGTATGAGCGTACGGGAGCTTTAGGTGACGCGCTTTCAGCTTTTCAGGTTGAGACCGTAATAGGGCAAGAATCGTTCTGCGGTCAAGTATATGTGAGGCGCGACAAGTTGGAGGTGCATGCAGACGACAGACCAAACATCAAGGGACGATTCCTCAGCCCGGCGGAACAGGGTAATTCCCGGGAACTTGCGCCGATTTTGAAGGACAGCCGTCGACAGTGGTGAGGACGCGAGAATTGTTGACCTTATCCGTGTACTGGACCCCGATGTCGAAGATGTGCGCTTCACCTCGGACGACATTGGCCGCGCTGCACTCTGTGTTCGACACCGTAGGTTGGGGAGGAACGTCCCCCTTGAAGTATTTGGTAGCGGATTCGGAAAGGCCATCTCGGTAGCTGCCTCTGTCGTTAAGGTCCCGAGCGGTGTGTTGGCCATCGATGAATTCGATACATCGTTGCATGTTGGCGCTCAGGCTCACGTCGTGAAGTTCTGTTTACACGCGGCCAATCGACTCAATGTGCAGCTGTTCGTCTCGACACACAGCCTTGAGACCCTGGATGCCTTCCTGGACGAGTACGAGGCGACAAAGGGGCTGTGCTCGGGATCCGGTGACCTGCGCGTTCTCCAGGTGAAGCGGGCCAAGGGAACGACTGAGGTGGATAACCTGGATGGTGACACGGCGAAACGTCTTCGCGAAGAGATCGGCGTGGACCTACGGCGAACCGTATGACATCTTGGACGTTGTTACTCTGTGAAGGTGCTCACGATCGAAGCGCGCTGGCTGCTTTGGCTTGCGTCTGCGGTGGGTGGGAAAGGCAGAAGGGAATTCCGAAGTCTTGCCCGGAAGCCCTCCAGAAGACATACCCTGTCCTTAAGCGCGATCGACACGACGCGTACCTGTATCAGAGCCCACCAGCTTACTTGTTTAAGGGCGATCGATGGCTCGTCATCCTAGCACTTGGCAATGATGTTGACGTGCTGGGGGACACGGCGACTCATGCAGTGAGACAATACAACCCTGATGCGGTAGGCGTTGTCGTAGATGCGAACGATGTGGGCGTAGATAACCGCGTCAAGGCGTTTCGGAATCGTTACGAGAGGATTAGAGAGCTTCCGAAGCGCATTGAGCCGGGCGTGGTCATTCCCGGAAGGCCACGGGTCGGCATCTGGGTTGCCCCCGACAACAAACGCAAAGGTAAGATGGACGATCTTCTCCTCCACGCTGCCAGACGTACGCACCGGGAAGTGATCACCGGCGGTGAGGCTTTCGTTGACTCGTTGCACAAGGCCAACTTCGAGGAAAAGTCCCTAGAAAAGGACCGAAGCAAGATCGTACTCGGCGCAGTACATCAGCCAATCCGGCCCGGGGCGTCTCTGGCCAGCGGTTTGGAGGCTAGCCGGTGCTGGCCGCAGAAGGATCGAAGCGACCTGCCGACACTGAAGAAGCTCCTTCAGTTCATCGAAGAATTGACCGGCCTTTGAGCGCACATTCAATCGCACTCGGGGTGCAGCGAGCGGCCGAGTGCCTAGCGCCCTTCGGACACTCGGGCGAGCCGTGGAAGACCTGGAACACACTCCGTAACCTGGAGTGTGCGCTCGGGGATGTGGACGCGCCCGTCGAAGGCCGTCGAGGCTTACCTCGCTTGATCGCGGATTGTGATCCCGTTCAACAACCTGCGCTCTTATCGAAGGCGATCGACCGTGAATGCTGTGATAGAGGCAAGCTGAAGGAAACATGCAAAGATCAGGCGGGCGGTGGCCTCGGCGTTCTGTTCATTCAGAAGGGCTATCATGCCCCACAGGCCGGCAATAATCGCGAACATTTGAAGCAATGCGCCGAACAGGCGCAACATCGAGAAGTCATGTTGGCGTTCTCGCCGGTGGGTGCGCTCAAGCAGATCATGGATCTTCCCGAGGGCGCGAAGTGTATCATCCTGCTCGGCGGCGTCGGTTTTTTCCAGCTTATCGCTGTTCTCGTCCTGCACAGTTCGCTCCAACACATCCGCCGCCTCAGACAGAGCGCCGACCGTGTGAGTAATGCCTTCAACGCCTGCGTCCTCGCCGGATCGAAGCAAAATAGTACGGCATCCTGCGCTCTTACCCGCCTCTACGTCGCTCAGCGAGTTTCCGATCATCCACGATCGCTTAAGGTCGATATCCATCTCCCTTGCCGCCTGCAGCAGCATCCCCGGCTTGGGTTTGCGCAGCTCACTGGCTCGTCGATACTTCTCGATCTTCGCGTCGGGACCATCGAGGAATGGGCAATAGTAGACTCCATTCACGCCGGCGCCTTCTGCTGCGAGAAGCTCCTCGACGCGGGTGTGGACCTTCCGCAAGTCTTCTTCATCGAATAACCCACGGGCCACGCCTGACTGATTGGAGACGATGACGACCAGATGCCCCATTTCGGCAAAGCGACGAATGGCACCAGTCGCGCCGGGAAGAAGGCAAACATCGTCAGGATTGCCGATGTACTCGCGATCCTCGATGATCGTACCGTCTCGATCCAGGAATACAGCCGCCGACTTCATCTATCCGCTTGTTGCTGCAAGCTTCTCAACAACCGCTTGCCTTAAAAGGGGAAGCATTATCTCGTGATGTCCGATTATCTCGTGTCCGCGACCTGGAGCAACCGGGCGCGAAACCACGTTCTGCACAGGTCTGTAATGACGGATCATATCCAGGTTCGCCGTCGTCATACGATCCAGATTGGCCCCCAGGTTGCGGGCTACGGAGACGGCTTTGAGGAACACCTCGGGGAGAACGACCGCAGAGCCGATGTTCAGCCACACGCCTCCTGCATCGGAGTCGCCTGCCGCGCCAAGATCGGAAACGACGTCACAAACCAACCGGAAATCGCGCATCGACGCTTCACCCAGGGCCGCTCCGTCCATGCCGCGCGACACGTGAATCGTGTCCGTCCCAAGGGCAACATGTACGCCGATGGGAATGGATGCCTCTCTCGCTGCTGCAAACACACTGTGCTGGACAAACGGCGCATTCCGTTCGATCAGCAGCTCGCCAATAGCTGTGCCCAACCCCAGGGAGTCGCGACGTGCCCGCGCAACGGCCTGATCGAAGAACTCCAGGGTCTCAGCGACCATTCCAAAGGTTCCCTCTCGAATGGTCTCGGCTACCTCCTCGCTGGTTTCCCCGTTTAAGGCGATCTCGACATCGTGGATGGCGCATGCGCCGTTGCAGGAAACAGCGCGAACGATACCCCGTTTGACAAAATCGATGATGACGGACCCGCACCCGACTTTGATCACGTGGGCACCGAAGGCGGCGGCGACGGGACGATCAGCCCGTACTGCAGCCACAATCGCATCGACCACTTTCCCAAAGGCCAATGCCCCGAGGTAGCCAGGGAAAGACGCCAACAGCTCTCCGGCAGTCGCACCGGGTCCGGGAAGCGTCGACACTTGCGAGACGCTTGATTTGTGACGCCGTCTCCGCAGGCTGTATGTCTTGATCCGTGTGGGGTCTATCGGCTCATAGTCTCGGGTCATAAGCTGTCAACTCCTGGGAAGCGCATCAGCCAGGACGGACCGCAGGATTGTACCACCGTCGCCCAGGAAGTCGATTGCGATGTTCACTACGAGGATGTTGGCGTGTTCAAACCTGCCGAGCATGGAGATCTTCGCTGCATCCTTCTGCGTGGTCAGGAGAACGTCATGGGCTGGAAATGTCCCCGCCCCCAACAGGGAATCGATGTCACGCACACGGTAGTGATAATGATCGGGCCACCAACGCTCGCCGACGACCTCTACATCGAGTGAACGGACCGTCGTGGCAAAAGCCTCCGGTCGGCCGATGCCGGCGAAGAGAACCGCCCGCTTCCCTTCAAGCGCACCGTCAATCGGCGTGCCGTCAAGCCGACAAACGCCCGTCACACTATGCCTGCAATGTAAATGCACCGCATCGGGTGCGATTCTGCGCAGCTTCTTGTCCAGTGCTGACATCGCCGCAGAGGATACTTGATCGCTCCGCGTAACAACCGCAACGTCCCCGCGGGCGAGATTGGCAACCGGCTCGCGGAGCAGGCCTCGCGGTAGCAGATACCCGTACCCGAACGGACAGCTCGCATCGACCACAACGATGTCGAGCGTCCGACTTAATCTACGATGTTGGAAACCGTCATCGAGCACGATCACATCCGCGCCGTACTTGGAATGGGCAATCTCCCCCGCCTGCACGCGATCAGGATCTGAGACGCACACCACACCCGGACACTCGGCGCGGATGACACATTCTTCGTCGTTGATTTGCTCGTCGAAGGCTGCGTACCCGCGAGACACGACGGCCGGGCTATAGCCCATCTGCTCCAAATGGTTGACCAGTTCGATGACCAGAGGTGTCTTCCCCGTACCGCCGGCTGTTATGTTCCCAACGCTGATGACCGGGACCGGTAGAATCGCGGTGGGTCCACGGCGGTCAAACCTGCGGTTGCGCAGGTAGACTACGCCCCCATAGATGATTGCCCCTGCGCGGAGAACAGCGCGCAGCGGAGCCGCCCACACACCGGTTTGACCCGCCATTATCCTGCGGTAGGGCGAACGTTCGTCCATTTGCCAGCTAAGCGAATGCGACAGCCGCACACGTTACGCACGTCTGCGACGACTGGTCCACGGCCTGATAGTACCGCAAGATCGTCCCCGTTGCACCACGTACTGCGGATACGAGCACATAGATACATCCTGCGCTGCACACGTGCATGGGATTGTTGTCCTCAGCCAGGCAACGCAACCAGCCATCCGGATCATTCGCTGACAGATTGGCCAGGGCGCGATAGTCATGCGCCCGAACATCCTCTAGAAACGCGGCGTCCAACGACCGACTATCGCCAAAAGCAGCCCCGACATGGCTCAGATCAGCACCAGCTACCAACAACGTATCCCGATCGTCTTTCGCTACCAGATCGGCGAGGGCAGCGGCAAAGTCGCGCAGATCCACACCATTGTTGTCGCAAGGTGCGGTGCCCGTGGGGCCGCAGGGATCGGGGCACAGGAAAGGAACGACCGCAAACGAGTCCGCCCCGAAGAGATGCTGCAGCCAGGCGACCTGCAACTCGATGGAATGCTCGCGAGCGTGGTCAAGTTCATGCTCGCGCAGGTGCCCGCAGCATGCCTCCAACCCTTCGATGAATGAAAGGTCCGTCCGGGTCGTACCCAACGGGGTCTGAAAATCATTCGCTGTTGCCACGACGGAGGTGGATCGCCCGAAATGATTAGCCCCCAATATCACGACGCGGTCGGGGGTAGGGCGTGCGCGCAACGTCAAGTAGGCCGCTGCATAGCACGCTCGACCCCGGGGGTAGTCAAGATGCGGTGCAATCAGGCCCACTACGGGCTTGGGTAAAGCCGTGGGCTCTGCGTCGGCAAGCATCTCCTCGAAAATCGCCCCCGAATCGTCGACGATTCCCAAAGCAGAGGCATGAGGCATCTCTCGAACCCGGGCACCGCGGTATTCCTCCAGCCGCGATTGGTAGTACTCCTCGAAAGCGGGACCATCCATGAAACGAGCCTGTTCGAGCTGTTCGATCATGGACTGCAGCGTGTTGTCCTCCAGGGGTGCTCCAAACGAAACGGCAGCTTTGTCCTGAATCTGTCGGCAGGTGTTGGTGCCGTCCATCATGGTCATAACGTGCAGCGCCGCCCCGGAAAGAGATATGACTTTATCCGACAGCCCGCCTGGATCACGCAGGCCCACCCGATTGCCGTTCCCGTCTTGAATCGGAAACGCCTCAAGAGGTCGCAGCTGCGGTTTGAACTCCGGATCCCATCCCATGCGCAGTCAACCGGTACAGATCGGCGTTCCCCGGTACGAACGCGGGGGCCCGCACTTATCAACACCGCTATTGTACACCGCCAAGCTATGCAAAACCAGTAAATGCCGAAAACGGCACGTTCTACCGCGGACGACAGCCTTTGATCATCGATGCAGACTGGCAGTACCGTTTTTCGTAAGTTCCGCGACGATATGAGCCGCGGGCTTGAAGCCCACGCGGACGTCCGCGCGGGTGAAGTCTACGGCTCTTGTCTTACCCATAGTCGCAGAATCAGTGAAACGCGTTACCGGCGCCATATCTTGACGGCGCGCACCTCGCCATTACGATCCGTTCTGTGTTTCTCGCGCAACTGAACTGGGCGCACGGGGAGTTTTTTCGAGGCGTTGTCGTTTCGGGAGGAAGAGACCCATGTACAAGCGTGTTCTAGAAGGAAACCTTAACCTCGTGATGATTCTTGTAGCTGGTGCGGTGCTCATCTGTGTCGGCTGCAGCACTCAGACCGGCGCTGGGGATACGGACACAGGGGCGAACACGAATGACAATGATAACGGAGGGGGTGTTCTGGCCGCAGAGAAGAGGGATTACTGGGTCACCGAGACCGCAGGTAATTCTCAGCAGGATTTCTCGTCGAATCCGATACCGGCTGGGTTCTTCGACTTCGACGGGCACAGCTGCGAGGCCTTTGACGGTGCGAGCACCTTTGCCGGCGTGCCTATCGGACAGGACATACTCGGCACGGCGGACACTATCGTGAATCGTAGCGAGGACCCCATACTTCCCTCCGATCCGGTTGGCGCACAGGGCACGGTCGATGTGCAGATCGTATCCCTGAATCTCCGAGCTACTGACCCCATCACCGTAACCTGCGACCAGGAACCGACCGAGTGGGCAATCCGTGCGGAGCTTTCCGATACACCCCCGCCGATGGGCACACTGACCGCAACAAAGGAGCACGATAACGGCGGGACAGCTGAGACGTTCTTGCCGGTCCTGCTCAAACTCGTCTTCACTAACGTGGATGACCCCACCATCGAGAAGGTCTTGGATGCGGGGACAGAGCAACAGGATCCCATCGAGTTCCACGCCACCATGCCCTGGGTGCATGCTGTGGATCCGAGCGATCCTGATCCTCAAACCACATTCATTCTCGGCATCGACGGGAGCGCAGGCGCGTCGAAGCAGCTGTCGTTGGGCGAACATGATCCGACGGCAATGAGGGAAGACACGCTGATCTCCTGCGTCGAGCACTTCAACCCCTCGGGAAGCCACTTACACAATACCTGCACCGCAGATACGGACGGCGATGCCATTCCGGATGGAGGAGACAACTGCCGCTTTGAGCCTAACCCCGGCCAAGAGGATGAGGACGGCGACACATTCGGAGACGCTTGCGATCCCTACCCTTCCGACCCGACTCTGCCTGGCGATGGGACTCAGTGCGAAGGCGAATGCGTGACCCTGAACACCGAAATATGCGAACTGGTTGAGTTGATGGATCAGGATATGTGCAGCCTGGTGGAATGCATTTGCCTCGACTCTGATTGTGAGACTTTCGACTTCGACGCCTTCGCTGGGTGTATCGACCTGATCCAGAGTGCGGGCGAGGCCTACACGGAGGACCTTGCGTCATTGTCGGATGATTTTAGAGCGTTGGGATGTGATCGCTGCGTTCTTACCCCCTGCTCACCCTTCTCGTGTGAGTTCCCCGAGTTCACAAACCCCTGTGACGCCATTACCTGTGAGGAAGATCAGATCTGCAATCCGGCGACGGGTGAATGTCTTGACTATCCCGATCCCTGCAATTTCATTTCCTGCCCCGAGGGCTACACCTGCGACTCCGAGACGATAATGTGCTGCAACGCCGCCGACGAGTGTGAACCACCCAGCGTATGCAGTTACATCGACTGCCCGGAAGGTCAGACGTGTAATCCCGATACGGGGATGTGTGAATAGGCGGGTGCGTGCGGGGAATCAGGGCACAAGTTGGGATCCTCGAGGCGGCCTAGCCCCGGCGGCACATAACCTGCATGATGGACCGAGCTGCTGGAGACGCAGCAAATGAGGCGACATGCCTTTCTTCGATCCGGGCAATGAACCTGACCGAGTACATTGCCAACTGAACAGCGCCCCCAGAGAAAACGCCTTCTGTACGTCACATTTGTGCATGCGCTGACTATTAGATTTTGATGAGCCCTTCCGGTCCGGCGTAGTAAACCGAAGGGGTCACCCGATCGAGACGGAGGATAGAGGCTGCCGGGATCTGTATCCGACGGTACGTGTATCTCCGAGTACAAAGGGGTTTGTTAAGCGCAGGGACCCGCGTGCGCGCCGATGTGGCGCGACGGTGATGGTACCGGTCGGCGCGCAGACTGCGCCGTGGCACCCGGTGCGCGCAGTGGATGGTGTCTTTGCGTCTGTAGTGCGAACAGTTGTTTTCCAAAGGTGCAACCGCCATGAGGAGAATCGAGATGAAGCGCAGAACAGCAATCTTGGCAAGCATAGTGGGCTTGGCGACATTCGTGTCCGCGGCTAGCGCCCAGCCGTACAACATGGGGACGGAGTTCACCTATCAGGGGCAACTGACCCTGCTCGGTACGCCGGTGACCGGCACGTGCGAATTCGAGTTTACCCTGTGGAGTGATCCGTCGTTCGTTCAACAGCTCGGGCCGATGATTCCTGCCACGCTCACGCTGGCTGGCGGCCTGTTCAGCGTCGACCTGGACTTCGGACAGGAATACAACGGCCAGGCCCGCTGGTTGGGAATCGACCTTTGCTGCTTTTCGCCCTGTACTCCGAATATCAGACTCCTCCCGCCGCAAGAGCTTCTTCCCACCCCGCACGCCCTGGCCCTGCCTGGTTTGTGGAGTGAGCAGAACGCGGCAACAGAAGCACCTAACCTGATTGGTGGCCACGCCGACAACGAGACGCGTGACGACCCGATTGGAGCAACCATCAGTGGTGGTGGGGTGAGCGGTCAAGTGAATATGGTGACGGAAGACTTCGGGACAGTCGGAGGCGGCTACTCGAACCAAGCGGGCAACGATGACGGCAACGCCACAAACGCGGAAGGCAGCACGGTAGGTGGCGGAGGAAATAACACCGCAAGTGGAGAGGCCTCAACCGTCGCAGGTGGGTTCGCCAACGATGCCAACGCCGACTACGCAATCGTTGGCGGTGGTGTGGAAAACGAATCCGGCGGATACAGCAGCTTCGTAGGCGGGGGCGAATACAACCGGGCACTAGCGGATTACGTCACCATAGGCGGTGGCGGTCCAGACCCGGATTCAGTCGAAGAGGCGCTTTGCGATGCCGGTCCCAGCATGGGAGCACCATGCGGCTTATGCAACGATGGCGTCACGGTTTGCAGTGAAGACTGGCAGTGTCCGGCCTTTCCGGCTGACCAATGCACCCCCAACAATGGGCTTTGCCTTGCCCCGGGTGTTTGCGTGACCGAGGGCGTCGGCAATCGCGTGTATGACAGCTACGGGACGGTGGGCGGCGGAGCCCGCAATCAGGTGGGTGGAGTACTAGATTGGCCGGCCGAATACGGGACCATTAGCGGCGGGTTCCGTAATAGCGTGGGATTCAACTTCGCTACGATTGGCGGCGGCTCCGAAAATACTGTGACCAGTATCTGGGCCACGATTGGTGGAGGCGTCCACAACCAGGCTGGGTCCGATCTCTCTGGTGTCCTGGGTCAGTGTGCCACCGTCGGTGGGGGTCTCAACAATAACGCTACTTTCTCGTGCGCAACCGTATCCGGCGGCGCAGGGAATACCGCCGGTGCGGCTCACTCTGCCGTTGGCGGCGGCGTTTCCAACGAAACCAGCGACCTGTACGCTACCATACCCGGAGGTGACCGCAACCTCGCCGCCGGCGAGACCAGTCTTGCCGCTGGGCGTCGGGCTAAAGCCAACAACGACGGTTGCTTCGTTTGGGGCGACTCTACTGACGCGGACGTTGCCTGTGACAATGACAATCGCTGGGTGGCCCGGGCAAGCGGCGGGGTGTACTTCTACACCAATAGCGGCATGACCACCGGCTCTTACCTGGCTGCGGGGTCGGGAACCTGGACATCTCTTAGCGATCGCGAGGCCAAGGAGAACTTCGCCCCCGTGGATGGGCGCGATGTCCTCGACAAGCTAGCCGCCATCCCCCTAACCACGTGGAACTACAAGACCGAAGATCCGGCGATTCGCCACATGGGGCCGATGGCTCAGGATCTCTACGCGGCCTTCGGTTTGGGTGATTCTCAAAAGTCCATTGGCACCATCGACGCCGATGGTGTGAGTCTTGCCGCGATCCGAGGTCTTCACGAAATCGTCAAAGAGAAGGATGCCGAGATTGCGGAACTCAGAAACCGGCTAAGCGCACTGGAAAACCTCGCTGCCCGGATCGAAGCCGAGAGAAACGGAGGTGCCCAATGATCACGGGTTTCGCAAGAGCATTGGGGGTCTTGACCGTAGTCATACTTGTTTCACCGGCTGTGGGGCAGGACTATGAGATAAGGTGGAGCACCGTGTCCAGTGGAGGCATCAGTTACGCATCGGCTGAAGGTTACACGCTTGCCGGTACGGTCGGACAAGCCTTTGCGGGAACTTGCAGCGCGGGCGACTATGGACTGACCAGCGGGTTTGTCGTATCCCTTCCACTCAACGCACCGGCTCTTCCGGCGGATTCGGAGCACCAGGCTCGTAAGAACCGGCACATATCGCTCGATCCTAGCACCAGCGGTTCGCAGGAGATCGCTTTGGAAGT
This sequence comes from Phycisphaerales bacterium, assembly GCA_020348265.1. GTDB lineage: Bacteria > Planctomycetota > Phycisphaerae > UBA1845 > UBA1845. The sequence goes on from CP070744.1 coordinate 5,663,262, forward strand.
GGTTCTCGCGTCGATGAGACGTTGCAGTGAGAATCTCGCCCGAGCCTGCGCAACCGATGAGGATTGTCAGATTCCTTTGCCCGATGAGGGAACGTGTGTCGAACATCCCCACGCGGACAGCAGCGTCGGATGGGTCCAGGAGCCCTTCCATTACTGCGACCCCGCCCACACGTGCGACCCCAACGACTGGTTCGCCACCATCGGACCCGACCCATACTTTGCAGTTTGGGATGACATCGACACGCTGCATGTCGGCGACTGCGAGATCATTCCCGTGGCAACCTATGAGGTCTACGCCACCAGAGACGCGATTCTGTTCAGCTATCCGTTGGAAGTCGGCACCATTCTCAAGCCGGCAGCAGGTGACTACTACGGCGATGTATCCGGTGGTTCATCCGACGGGATCACGCTCAACCCTCCGGACGGGTATGTCAACATAAAGGATATACAGGCGTATCTGCTTACCCAAGACGTGGACGTGCCCTTCGCCCACGTAACCTGGATCGATCTGCACGGCGGTCTGCCGGGAGAGGGTAATCCGCCCCAGCAGATCCTGAACGTCTCGGACCTTCAGCAGATCCTGCTGGGCGACCAGGGTACGACCTACACCGGAACCGCTGATCTGGACCACATGGACCCGTGCGACTGCCCGCACACACAGTGTCAATAGCACGTCGCAAAAAACTTTCGCAGCAAGCCGATCGGTCGCACCCAGCGACGCCGAACGGCTTGCTTATGCGCCTTGAGATGCTGCATCTGTGCTGCAGATGGTTTGTCCACCTGTGATGAGTGTCATCGTGTCAGCACTGGCAGGCAGTGGCATCGCGGAAGGGGACTGATGCGGGAAACGCCCGTCGAGCTGTCTAAATGACACCGAGTGGTGGGGTGCAGCTACGCCGGGTTCGTTGTGTCAGATTACTCGCCGCACAGAAGACCGTCGCACCGAAGCGAAGAGAACGACCTACTGTTATCCCGAAGCTCTTCATCTGCGTTGCGAAGGTCTTGTTTGAGACACGGATCGGCTTGTGTGGCCTCGTCAAACTCGACCCTCAGAGACGTCATGACTTCAGGAGTGTTCTCGGAGGCAATAACGCTGCTGACCGCTTCCTTCCCAACCCTAATCTCTTTGACCCGAAGATGCTTGACAAAGTACTGGCCGATAACAGTCACCCTGCTTCCTTCTTCAACTGATAGCTGGCTAGAATTGTGAAAATACCACAGGAGCGTTTGGTGTCTACCGCGCGATGATCCCTTGATTGCCTGCAAGCGAAACTCTAAGATGCCGCCGAGGCACTTGCCTGACGCAGTAGAATACTCCTCCTCAAACACGGACTCCACCAATGCATGACGGACGGATATCTTAGAGGGATAGCGTTTCGCAACTAGTTCAGAAGGCGCCTTGTTCGCAGGAAACTCCCGCGCCTTCATTTCACGTTGATTAATGAACATCGGTACTTTCTTGACGATGCCGCCCAGTCGTGAGCGGAATTGCTGCGAGAAGTCCGAATCGGAGGTAAGGTAGTAATCTACGCCAAGACTTGATGCGGCGGCGAACACAAACGAGTCCATAATCCACAGCCCGCTCTGCCGCTGCAGAAGTTCAAACAAAGACCAGTCGAATCTTTGCGACAGTTCCTCTAGCTGCATTCGTGGAGACTCGATGAACGCACTTGAGTGTCGAAGGTAATTATCAGCGTGTCTCACCGACGACTCAAGTTCGGCTACCGATAAATGATGGTGCTTCTTCCGATTATAGAAAGCATCACCGGGAGCTAAGCCTTCGACGTCCATGAGCGTTCTTAGAAGCCGGTTCTCACGGATATGGTCCAGATACTCGAGATACGCGGGAAAGGGGGCCAGTACACGCACTTTGTCTAGCTCGACCAGCCACTCAAGTGTCTTCTCGCAGAGTTTGATGCTCTCTCGCTTTGACCGACTATACCCTTCAAGCTGGATCGGATCCGCTGACAAGTCGCGGAGGGCATTTGCATCTAGGCAGACCAGTTCCATTTTAACACCCGCTCAAGATGATTTCTGTAATCGGGCCTGGATGGATTTGAACCAACGACACCTGCGGCTTCACCGCAGTGCTCTACCTACTGAGCTACAGGCCCAGATCGGTCCTGAATCGTAATTCACCCTACACGTCGAGTCAACCCAGGCACAGACACTTACCCAAAGCGTGCTGCAGTTCTGACATTCGAGTCGCGGAGAGGGGATCCCACCCACGTACAGTCCGGAGCACGCGCACGGCACCCACAGTCGGGAAGTAGAATCCGACCTAGCAGATCCGTTAACCTCTTTGCAAGTGTGCTTTTGACCGGGACAACTGAATCGGCCGGTTTCACGTGCTCAAGGCAGCCCAGCTCTTCAACCGAGGTCCTGTGAGCCGCTCTGCCTATTGTGGAGTCGTCGTAACCCCTTGTCACATCTAAACTACCGACGCCTGGGCTCGAACCAGGGACCTCCTGCTCCACAGGCACCACCTGCCGTTTTTGCACCCGCCTGGCGCTATCAGAAACGCGGTTTTTGCCTGAAATCAAGGGTCTTCAAAGAAGCGTACCACTGGCGCCGCGTTGGGATACCTGTGAGAGTACGGTGGGATGCCGGTCAGACTGACGCTAGAGTGACGCTGGTGCGTCCACTGGAAACGGTCGGACGCCCGGCGTCACGCCGGCGCCGTCTCCGAAAATCGACCGACTATTTATTCCCGCTAATTAATCCAGAAAGGAATTTCCGCGATGGACCGTGA